>CAWCCT010000001.1:0-283555 GCA_963794165.1 uncultured Acidobacteriaceae bacterium
GCCTGCTGAGACAGAGCTATATATATCAGTGACGGTTACACGCATCTTTGGAGACGTCGCCTGCACTCACCCGAACGGGGCGCTCCGATGCTTTGTTCAGGGCACGACTTTAGTCGGGCCGCAAAGGGATCGAAAGAGAATTGGGCTTCAGCCCCTGCTATGGCGCATCCCGCAAAGAAAAGCACAGGGGCTAAAGCCCAGATGTTTTGGGCGTGAACGGCCCGGTCGGGTAGGAGGATGGCGCGGACCGGGCTTCGTATGATGCCGACGTTTCCATCATCCCCCCTAAAATTCCGTACGGCGGGTTTTCCCCAGTACGGCTTCAAGGCTGGCGTATCAGCGGGCGCCTTCCCGCGAATGGCGCCCACGTGTCGCGCCCTCTCGGTTTGCTTCCTGCCTTCGTGCCCACCGCTGCAAGCGTGACTTTTCTCCGCTCAGTGTCGGAGTACGCTGTGCGCTCAAGCACCGCCATTCAAGCGGCTACGCCGCTCTACCCCAGGGGCCCTCGCTCCGGTCCGGGTTATGCTGTCCCGATCCATCCACACTTTTGCGGCCCCATCCGACCCACTCGCAGGCACAGTGCGATTTCACTGCTCTGCAGCTTATACGCCCTGCCTTCGCTGTGCGTTGCCGCCTAGGCGACCCACGACTGGTTCCGTGCTTTCACTGCGCATTCTTTCTCAACATGTCGCCCTCTGCGACTCCGGGGAGTCCGGCGGTTGTGTACACCCAGTTCCTTCACCGCCAACGCTGGCCTTCGTCCCTTTAGTACAGACTCGGCACTCCCATCCTTCCCGCAAATCCGTTTCACGCGGGGGGCACCTTTCGGAGCTTCACTACGGTTCGCTTGCGCTACAACCTGCTGATTTGTTCACCCTCCTGACGGATCGAACCGGATTTACACCCAGCCCGCGAGGATTTTTACTACCGGGCTTTCGACGGGTTGGTCACCCGCCCCGTCGCCGGTTATTGCTACGGTGGCAACTGGGTAATTTCCACCGGCGGGACTTACACCCGCAAGAATGGCAGCTAGCATCGCTGCACACTAAAGCCGTGCCCTGATACAAAGCATCTGAGCAGTTCTCGCGCTTACCCTTCACGAATCCCGGCCCTCACTCTTCACAGGCCGTTTATCTGGGTTAGGGGCGGCGCGGGCGGAGGAAGTGGCTGCGGCTTTCCGCGGAAGCGGGAGCGCACTCGGCCGATCCTGGCTCCGATGCGCTCGGAGGCAAACATCAGGTCGCCTGCCGTGAGACCAGGCAAAACGCGGTGATGACCCACCGCTGCCAAGGCCATCGAGGCTACACAGCCGCACTGCGTGCAGTCCGGCTTGCCCCCGAACTGGCAGGGCCCAATGCGGGTTTCCAGGTCCGCAGATAAAGAGGTCGTGGTGCGAGCGAAGATGCATTCCTCCGGCGATTGCGGCGGATGACGAAGTTCTTCGATCATCTGCCGGTTCATCTGGAACTTGGGATACAGAGGATAAAGGCGCTCCAACTCGTCTAACACTTCCCGACGCATGGCAGGGGTTAAGATCTCGGGGCCTTCGGCTCCCTGCTGGGGAGTGAACAGGCTGACCCAGATGCGCTTCACCTGCGGACGAGCACTCCAGAAGCGGAGAAACTCTTCCAGGTATCCGGGCCGGCCGGAAATCTGGCCTGTGACGGTGCAATGAATGGTCACCAGGCTGTCACTAATCGATTTAAGAATTCGCTCGTAGGTGGCCGGTTTGCGGCGCTCGTCATGCTCCGGCTGCAAGCCATCAATTGAAACAACCAGGCTTAGCTTCGAAAGATCATTCCATGCCTTAGGCAGCGGACGGAAGGCGCTGGTGACCAGTTGCACGTGGACACCGCGCTGCTCAAGTTGCGGCAGCAGCACCTCCAACTCGCGATAGCGAACCAGGGGGTCGCCGCCTACCAAAGAGAGATGGATGGGCCGCTCCCGATCGACGATGGCCAGCAGCCTCGCTACCAGGTCGTCCCCTTTGTAATCGGAGAGTTGGCGCAGGTTGACCCCGCCCGTACCCAAATGCTCAGGCTCGTAGGCGTAACAGCCGGGGCAACGGAGCGGGCATTCGCGCGTGATCTCAATGGAAAGACTTGGCTTCTGGCCGTAAAGAATGGCGGCCCAAGCATTCAGCACTTCAGACTTCTTCATTCAGGACCCTCGGGGAAATGGAAGCTGTCCTCTCCATGATAGTGAAGAATGGGCGGGAGAAGTGGAGTTTCGCCTAGGAGCGAGTCTCGCGGGTGGATTCGCGCACGACAACGGAGGGGGGAAGCATCTGGGTGACGGAAGGGGTTCCATCCACTTCTTCTCCAGCCTGGGTGGCTTTGAGCACCCACTCGGTGGCCAGTGCCCCCATGTCTTCCATGGGCTGCCGGATGGTGGTAAGACCGGGAGTGCAAAAGGCAGCCAGAGGAGCATCATCGAACCCGACGACGGAGCAATCTCGAGGCACGTTCATGCCTGCGTGGGAGAGCGCGCGAACCGCACCCAGGGCGGTGAGGTCATCGAACGCCAAGAGAGCGGAGAATTTGGTGCGCGAGCGCAGAAGGTCTTCGGTGAGCTCCCGTCCGCCAGTAAAGCCGGAAAAGGGATCAAGGGCTTCGACCAACCTGCGCACCCGGCGCTCGTCGATCGATAAGCTGTGTTCGGCTGCGAAACGCTGCATGCCTTGCCATCGGCGATTGCTGTCGCTGAGCTTTTCCGGGCCCAGGATGAAGGCAATCTCGCGATGACCGAGCTGGTAGATGTGCTGGAGGGCGGCGTAACCGCCAGCCTCATTGTCCACGACAACGGAGCGGATGCGGTCATCCGCCAGATCACGGCCCACGACGATGGTAGGAAAGGTATTTTTCAGGATCTCGAACAGCACTCCTCCCTCCTCGAAGAGCCAGTTGGCTACGACGATGAGGCCCTCGACCCGGCGCTCCAGCAGCAATTCGAGATACCCCTCGAGCTGCTTGCGGTCATTGTGTGCGTCCATGATGAGAGGCAGGTAGCCGGTGGGATCGAGAGCTTTCTCGATGCCGCGAAGGATCAGGGTGCAGAAGGGATCGGAGAGATCAAAGACCAGAACCCCGATGGTGCGACTGTGGCGGCTGCGCAGAGAGCGAGCAGAGGGATTGGGGTGGTACCCGAGGGCCTTGGCCGTCTCCCGGATGATCTGCTTGGTGGGGGCGGCGACGTGCCGGGAGAGGGGTGCGTCATTGAGCACGATGGAGACGGTGGAGGGCGAGAATCCGCTCTGGCGTGCAACATCCATGATGGTTACGTGGGTCGATCGGGGCCGGAGCATGGCTGACTTCTCCGAAGTTCTTACGCGGTTTTAACAATCACCCTGCCTGGTCTGCTTCCCGACGATTTTCAAACGACAGGGGCAGTTTCTCCAATTGTGTGACTAAAAGCGGTTGGGTTTCATTTAGTACTACCACTGGTCTCGGTTTAGGAGTCTAATTATGATGAGAAATAGTATAGTCTCGGTCGTTCCGGCCGCGCTTCCGGCTTGCTCGACGCTCCCTGAGGGCAAGATACCCGGAACAGTGTACGAAGCATACGACAATTGCACCGCTGATCATTGAGAGAATGCCTACTCCTCAATTGGCTGGTCTGGAGAGAATGATGGGGCCCAGATCCACCGCGACACTTACACTTCGCTTACTCACACAGCGGAAGGACGAGTTGCTCGGGGAGCTCCGCGCTTTGGCGCCCGAGGTGGTGGAGAAGCTGGAGCAGACCCTGGATGCATTGACGGAGCAGAGGCCGGAACGCGGCGAGTATGAAGGACTCGATCGTCCAACCGTGATACGCAAGTACCTGTTGAAGATTGGGCGGCCCGTGGAATTGCGCGAGATACGGGATGCAGTGGCGGCGCCGGCAAGCCGCTTCAATGCAAGATCGATCTGGGACGGCGGGAAGAGAGAAGTAGAACAGGGGCGAATGCTGAATATAGCCGACGAGGACAAAGGCGAGGATTGGGTGCTTTCCCTTCCGGAGTGGAAGCGAAAATCCTAGAGTATCTGCAGAGACTTGAACCGCTCCCCATTATCTGCACGGACAAACAGCTAAAGAGAAGTTCACGCTTGTAGGATGGGCGGCGCCGCGTGGTGCTTGCGATATCGGATGACGAGTAGTCTTACGGTCAAAGCTAAAGCTCCGCCCATCACGGTGCTAATGGCGCGGTGGTATGCGACCTGATTGCCGGGAAGACTTGCGAGCGCGAGGAGAGAGACAATATACGCCGTGAGACACAGGGTGAATAGACCGTAATTTACGTTGACGAGGGCATAAGAGAGCCAGGCAAAGAGCAGGACCAACACAGCCAAGATGGGCGGGGTGGGTTGCAGGTGGGCCAGAGAAAAGCTGGCCAGCATGGCCCCGGCTAAGGTGCCGACGGTGCGAGAGATGGCGCGGTTTACCGTGTCGGTCAACCCGGGCCTAAGAACGAGCAAGGCTGTCATGGGAATCCAGTACCCGTTGGTGAAGGCGAAGTGGCGGTAGATTTCTGTACTAACCCCCAAGGTGACAGCAAGGCGAAGCGCATAGGGCAGCGCGCTCGGTGGGTCACTTCGCGCTAAGAGCGAGCGTGCCGCCTCCTCGACAGATAAACGCAGCGCGTGGTGCTCCGCACGCACATAGCGGGCGACGGACAGCAGGTCTGTGCGCAACTGCTGCATCACGCGGAGCAGGATGCTCGAAGTAATGATCTGTAAGGCACCACCCGCCATCACCAACCCGGAACGGACCGCGGCAGCTCGAGGGGAAAAAGGGTAGGCCGAAGCGACCAGAAGAAAAACAATGGACTGCTGCATTACCCAGGCGGACCCAGGCCGGTTCAGCGAGAGCATGCCATAGATGAAACCCGCACACCCCGCGAAAAGCACGAGGATGAAGTTGGTGTGGCCAGCCACCATGCCGACAAAGGTGGCCAGACCAATGCCCAGAGTGCCCAGGATCATGGGTAAGAGATGCGAGTCGTCTATGTTCTGCTTGGCGCCAAAGCCTACCGTAAAAGCGCCGCCGGCGACGATCAAGCCAGCGCCCGGGTGACCCAGCCAGATACTCACCACCAGACAGATGGCCAGCGGAAGAACAAATATGAGGTCAGGACGAAACGACTGCGCTCTCCAATCGAAGATCAAACTGTCGGAGAGGAGAGGGAGGGACTGCCCTGGGGCGGCTGCTGACATTATTTCTTTCTGACGATAGGATACAGGGGCGCAGTGGAGAGGAAGCATGCAAAGGTGGTTGAGCTTCAGTTTTCTTATTCTATTGGCCGGCTTGGTGGGCGCGAGCAGAACAGCAGTGGCGCAGGGGCGGTTGAGCGATCCGGACCTGCAACGACTGTTGCAGAATCTGAAAGATGACGCACAACCGTTTCGAAAAAGCTTTGCCAATGCATTGAAGAAGAGCACCATTCGCAAAACCAGCCGGGAAAAGGATGCGGTGACACTGGCGGATAACTTCGCCAAACAAGCAAACGTCGCATTCGAGACTTTCAAGAGAGAAAAAAGATCGGACGAAGGAGTTACCGAGCTGGTGAATATCGCGGCACAGATCGATCCCCTGGTCTATAGCTTGCAACTGAATCCGCAGACGACAGCCCAGTGGGAAAGGCTGCGCACGGAGCTGCACCCAATCGCTGACGCGTTCGGGATACCGGAACCTTATTTGGCGCCGCAATCCTCTGTGGCAGCCCAAAGCACCACGGGGACTTGCCTCAATGCTGTGGGTATCGAGCGCTCACGGCAGTTGGTGAACGAATGTTTGCAGGTTTCACCGGCAGTTCATTCCCCGTGCAATGCACAGAATGCGTGCTCGATGATTGTCAACGAAATCAAGCGCGGTTGTGCACTTATCAATGAGGGCGCGCCTGGGTTCTGCACGGAGTACCGGTAGAAGAACAATGGTTGGGCTTCCCCCGGATTTCCTGTCAAGTTAGTTGGCGTTGGCAAACTTCATGCGGCTTTCATTAAAGAAAGCCGCATACGCCAATCTGGTTGGTGACGCGTGCAGGAAATCCGGGTCGCCCATCTTTTTCGGCCCACCTACGCAGGGGCGAACGTGGGGCACCCGTCGATGGCTTCCTTTGGAAATATATAAGCTCGTGACTCAACGGAAAGAAGTACCTCAGGGGCTAAAGCCCAATCTTGTTCATTCCTTTTTCGGCCCGACTAAAGTCGGGCCCTGATACAAAGCACCGGAGCGCGGAGTAGAGGGACCGCGGTTTGTTTGCGTTAGTTCTCACGCAGACTCTAAAGCCTCATCAGTTGCGCGCTTTACGGTACGGCTGAAGCCATGCCCTTCGTCCGATGAGTTTCGTTACGGCCCGGCTAAAGCCCTTTGTCATGGGTTATTTTTCGGGGGATTTGGGGAGGCTTAGGAGATTGGCGAAGAGGCGGTAAGCTCCTGGGATTCCTTCGGGCAGCTGCCGGTATAGGGCGTAGGCAACGTATACATAGGCCCCCTTGCCGTAACGGGCGTAAAGTAGACCACCCTTCTGGGCATCCTGGCCGGAGTCGTGAGTCTCGGTCAGAGCCTGGTAATGCGGGTCCCATGAGTGCATAAAAGAATGGCCGCGCTCCTCCACCCAGCCCTTGAAGTCGGCAGCAGTGATGTGGTTGGGCCAGGAGAGTATGGGATTGCCCGGCTCCAGAAGCTCGACTGCGTTGTCCTCGTCCACTACCTTTTCCGGGTCATGGGTAAGACTGATGGGGTATGGCCCGTAGTTGTGGTCATATTCCCCACTGTTGTATTGAACAATGAGCACGCCGCCCTGCTTTACGTAATCCAACAGACGGCCGTTGGAGGCGGCCAGCTCCGGACGGGCGGCGTATGCCCGGATGCCAAGGACGATTACGTCGTAGGGCGCCAGGTCGCCGGCGGTGATGTCGGCCGGCTGCAGTAGATGTACCGTTGCTCCCATGCTCTCGAGGGACTGGGGAACATCGTCACCGGTGCCCATGATGTAGCCCACCTTGAGACCGGGAGCCAGCTTCACATCAACTCCTACCAGTTTGTAAGGGGCGGGCTGGTAGTAGTTATAAGGACGCAGGCCCGGGTAGCCGACGGTCTGGTATCCCTGGGTATATTGGTGGCCCTGGTAGTCAGCTACCGCAGGGATGGGATAGGTGGTGGCTGCGAGGTTGCCTGGCGTAACCGCAAAGGTGAGGGTTTGCTCGTCGCCCCTGAAGGCGGCCGATTGGGGGACGGACTGCCAACCGGAAGGAAGGTCGAGATGCACCTCGGCTGGAGTGGACGCTTTGACATTGCTGCGAACGTGAAAGTTGATGTCCGCCGCCTTCGACTCACCCAAAGGAATGATGCCGGCGGTGGCAGTGGCGGCTACGGAAAAGGCGGGCGCTACCACCAGGGGCTCATAAACACCGCCGCGGCCCACCACATGCTGAACTGTTTGCACCGCCTGGCCGGCACGGACAGTCACTCCATCCACCGTGAATTCGAGCCACGCTTCTAAAGGATAGGGAGGAAGGGGCTGGTCCAGGCAGGCCACGCTGTCAAGGTCGTAATAAGGCTGTTCGATATCTTTGCGATGGAAGCAGGCCTTGGTCACGCTCGCGTCATTGGGCACGGTTACGTGGAATTCAGCGGCCTGGCGCTGGTTGGATTCGATGGGACCATGAAGCGGGCTGGTGGCAGCAATGTGCCAGTCACCCGTGCCAGTGGACCGGAGACTGACGCTCTGGATCTGAATGGGAGCCTGGCTGGGGTTGGTGAGGTAAGCGGTGACCCCGAAGGATTGGCCGGGAACAGCAGTGGAGAAGGTGTCTTGCGGGTCGGTGGCGAAGCCGGAGCGGCTGCGATCGGGAGTGGCGGGAGCCACTACAGCGGTAAGCGTGACCCCAAGCGCTTCCACGATGGCATTGCTGAATTGCGCTTCTTTCACTCCCAGCTCATGCGTGATGTTGTATTTTTCTGCGGCGGAGAGATCGGAGGCCGCGACCTTTTGCATGAGTAACTGTGTTTGTTTTAGACCGGCGGCAAGCAGCGGGACCAGCTTTGCCGGCTGCAAGGAGACGTGGTTGGCCTGATCAACGGAGGCAGCGATCTGGCGCAGGCCGACGGTCAGGAAAGGGTGCTGGCCGGAGGCGAGCGAGGCGATGCCGGCAAGGGAGGTGTCTACTCCGTCGAAGAAAGAGTGCTCCTTATCGGAGGTGGGCACGCGCGATCCGTAGCGATGATAGGGAACCTCAAAGTCTCCCGAGAGGGGGATGCCGGTGCCGCCGTTCTGGGATTTTTGCTGACCCAGGCCTTCTCTGGCTAATTGGATGTAAGAGCAGCCAAGGACAGGGTCATAGGCGCCTTCGTTCAGGGTGAGGGTAGTGCTGGGCACGGCGTCTGTCCACTTGCCGGCGACATAGTCGTAGAAACGCACCGGCGCCCACTTGCCGGTGGCATAGTCGTACATTCCTTTGGGGGAGATGGAGAAGGAGGGCACGCGGGCATAGACCTTGAGCGGCGTCCAGGGGAGGAGACCGGCTTTGATTTGATCGGGGAACACGTTGGGATCGCCTGCGGCCTTGAAGACCTCCTGCGCCATTTCTCCGGAGACCTGGTGTTGGCCATGGCCGTCGGTGATGCCGCCGACAAAGACGGCGGCGAGGACCAGGGGACGATTGAGGCGCACGGCGCGGACTACATCATAGAGGACACGGTCCTTTCCCCAGACGTTGAGCGCCTCGTCGAGGGTTTTGGAGAAACCGAAGTCGGCTACGCGGGTGAAATATTGATCGACTCCGTAGCGGCGATCGGCGGCTAAGAGCTCCTGCGTTCGCACCAACGCCAGCTGATCCCAAAGATCGTTGGACATGATGTTCTGACCACCCTCACCGCGATTAAGGGTGAGCAGAGCCACGCGCGCGCCCTGGCCACGAGATTCATAGGTGAGCATGCCGCCATCTTCGTCGTCGGGATGGGCCACGATCATCATGAGGCTGGCACGTGAGCCAAGTTTGCGCAGGGATTGCTGCAGCGCTGCCGTGCCGCGGTCCACACGCAAAGGCTGGTAGTCGGGGGTGGCGTTGATGGCGGTGGCGTTGGGGGTCTGGGCGGGAACCATGGGCGCCGCGAAAAGCAAAGCGGCGCTGAGGAGTAAGGATCGGGGCTTGCCTGCGCGGAAAGATCTCATAGATAGCTTGTTAGCTATAGCATATGACAGATGAATGACGGTTTCGATTCACGGATGTCGGATGAGGGATTAACCGCGCCACGGGACCATGGGTGGTATACCGGTCAGTTTTCTAGTCTACTTGCAAAAAACGTTAAGGTTCGTGGTATCCCACATCTCGCAAAAAACGAGCGAGATGTGGGGCACCCGTGGTTCCGTGGTGGGGAGAGATCCCAAAGAGTCTCCTTGAGAGTTGGTGAGAAAAATCCCAAACATGGCTAAGGACGAGGGGCTGGTTCGGGGTATTGGGCTGCGGGGCGCTATTTCGCTGAACATGATCAATATGATCGGCGTGGGGCCCTTCGTTACCCTGCCGCTGATCGTTTTGGCCATGCACGGACCTCCCGCCATCCTGGGATGGATACTGGGCGCGGTGCTGGCTGCGTGCGACGGATTGGTGTGGGCAGAATTGGGCGCGGCCATGCCCAAGGCGGGCGGCTCCTATGAGTATTTGCGCACGATTTATGGATCGCGGCGCTGGGGGCGATTCCTCTCCTTTTTATATATATGGCAGGTTAGCTTCAGTGCACCCCTCTCCATCGCATCTGGATGCGTTGGGCTGGCTCAATATGCCGGTTACGTCTTTCCGGCGCTGCGCAAAGTGTACTTTTCCTACCAGTTGCCTATACCAATTCCATTGGTGCACACGCTCCCGCTTACCATTCTGGTCGGACCCGGAACCGTGGTGGCGATGCTGTGCTGCGTGATCGCCGCGGCCCTGCTGTATCGCAACATACAGAGTGTGACCCGATTCTCGGCGCTGCTGTGGTTCGGCGTCATGGGCACCATGATGACCGTGATCCTTACCGGGTTGCTGCACTTTCACCCCCACCTGGCCTTCGGATTCCCTGCGGGCGCGTTTCAGCTGTCGGGCGGATTCTTTACCGGGCTGGGCGCCGCGTTGCTGATCGCTACCTACGATTACTGGGGCGCGTACAACATAAACTTTCTGGGCGCCGAAGTGCGGGACCCAGGGAGGACTATCCCCTTAGCAATTGTGTGGTCGGTAGGGCTGGTGGGGGCGCTGTACATGCTGATGAATACCAGCGTACTGGGCACCATGCCATGGCAGGAACTTATCGGACAGGGGGGCACGAATGCGCGGCTCTCAGTGGCGGCGGTGGTGGTCCAACGGTCGTATGGCGCGTTCGCGGGACAGATAGTGGCGCTGCTGGTAGTGTGGACGGCGTTCGCATCGGTCTATGCGCTTTTACTCGGCTACTCCCGTGTGCCGTATGCCGCAGCGCTGGATGATAACTACTTCCGTATTTTCGCCCACGTGCACCCGCGGCACCGCATTCCCAGCATTTCCCTGCTCATGCTGGCCGGGGTCTCGATGCTGTTCTGCGTGCTGCAACTGGTTGATTTGGTGGCGGCGCTGGTGGTGATCAGGATCCTGCTGCAGTTTCTGCTGCAGCAGGTGGGAGTCATGGTCTTGCGCCGGACCCAGCCGGATATGGAGAGACCATTCCGGATATGGCTCTACCCACTGCCACCGCTGGTGGCCATCGCGGGATTTCTCTACATATTGTTCTCTCGGCCACACTTTGCGCGCGAGTTATTCTTCGCCATGGTCGTGGTGCTGACTGGAACAGCGACTTATCTGCTGCGCGCGTCGCGGCGGCGAGAGTGGCCGTTCGCCTAACGTTTTTCTTTGGCGCGCTTTTGCTTAGCCCAGCGGAGCTTCTGGGCAGCGGCGATTCTCGCTCTGCCTTCGGGGGAGATAACCCGCTTGGCACGCACTGCCCTCGGTTTGGGAGCAGCCAATCCGCTCTTACGGGGACTGCGGGCGACCTTGCCCACGGTGGTCCCGGCGACCAGGTCGCGGGCTTCTGTTAAACGGTTAATCTCGGCGTCTATGTGGAGGAGTATCTCTTCGATGGTCATGGGATCTTAGTGTATCTCAACTTAGGTCCCAACACGCAAGAGGAAAGAGACTGAACTTTTTTCAGGCGGCCAACAAACGGGTTAGGAGTCGTCGTCCAGCAAAGGATCGCATCGCCATTCGACAATCTCGACCCGGGACGCTGGAATGTGGACCTCGTCAGTGGCGGGTACGATCCTTGCGGGTAAGATACGCGTGCCCATGACTACGCGGCGGCACACCTTAGCACGAGGAGCAAAAACCGCCAAGGTTACCTGCTCGCTGAACTGCCGGGACACGGTAATGTTGTTTTCGTCATAGACCTTGTTGCATTGACCAAAAGCCCGGGCCATTTCGGCAAGCGTTCTGCGCGCGGATCGGCCCCATACATACATGTTCAAGGTCAAGTGCATTCCGTCGTACCAGGCGCCAGGATTCTGCTCATAGAAGTTGGCGACCGCGCGGAGGCCCGCGATGAATTGGCGACGACGCTCCATGTTCAATGGATCCTCCTGCCGGCCGCCTCGGGGCCGAATTTGTTTTGCAATGCCTGGACCAGCTGTGCGGCGCGACGGGAGGCACAGACAGCGCAGCGACACAAAGGAGGGCCGGCAAGAGAATCAAGGCTCATGTAGCCTCTTCTGCTCCCGGTTCCAACGATGACGGGCTTGCGACCATCGGGCACGCGCGGTTTCGCAGTTGAAATTAAGACCGCAGTTTCCACCCACGCGGCAGTCGCCTGCGCCGGTGCTCTCGAAGGGCGGCTGGGGAGACCAGGCGAGGGATCGCTGTTCATCTGTAAACAATAGGTCAGCATGATTGTCGTCCATGGTTGTTTGAAAGGGGGAGAAGGCTAACTGCTACTTTGAGCTTGCTGGCTGGCTTCGTTTCCGTCAAGGACGGAAGCCATAATGATGAGGAATCAGGGGTAGTAAACTAATAGTAACTGCCACGGTTTTTATAGGCTGGTTAGGTAGCGCAGGTCACCGATAGTTACTTCGAGTTAACTACCCCTTTTCCCTCATGATTCTGGGCCAGAGGGATTGCCGCCTGCGGGTGGCGCATGCCATCTTTATGTTGTCAGGCGTTATCGGCAAGCGGAGTAAGACAACCAGGTGAGAGGAATCTATGAGGCTTCACGGGCATAGCACGACCATTCCCAGACTTTGAGCGCGGGCAAGGCCGACATCTGGATGCCGGTTTACATCGGCGACTACCTGGCCGACACCATGCACCTGAATACGGAACAGCATGGGGCCTATCTCTTACTGCTCTTCCATCTGTGGCGGCGCGGCGTACTGCACGACGATGACGTGATGCTGGCCAAGGTTACGGGGCTCGACAAGAGCGCCTGGAGCAGGGCACGGCTGGTGCTGGCGGAGTTCTTCGAGATCCACGATGGACTCTGGCATCATGGACGGGTGGAGCGGGAAAGAATCCGCGTCGCAGCGAAGCAGCAATCCAAGTCAAACAAAGCAAAATTAGCGGCCTCCAGCAGATGGAGCAAACAGCCATTGCTGCTCACAATGGGCGAGGCGGGCGATGCTTCAGGCATTGCTTCAAGCAATGCTTCAAGCAATGCTTGCGCTATGCCTGGCGATGCCAAGTCAGAACCAGAACCAGAACCAGAGTTAGAAAGAACATTTCTTTCCGAAGGTAAACCTTCGGAGAAACGTGGCATAGATTCACGGCATACTCCTTTTCGAGCACTCCTGAGCGAGTACTGGCAGGCAAAGAACCATGCATCCCCTGAGATGCCGTGGCAGGGACGGGATGCCAAAGCGCTCAGTGACTTTCTTGCGGCCAGCCCGCAGCTAAGCGAAACACAGTTTCGGCAGATGTTAGGCAATCGAGCGAAGTCAGCTGTCGCTCATGGCGACCGCGTGTACCTCTGGATTGGCAATTTGACCCGCTTTCAGGAAGAAATCACGGTTTACAACAAGCCGGCTTCGGCAGGTGGAGGCTATGCAAGCAGAGCAGAAATCAATCGTAACAGCGTCGTCAGCGCCGTTGATCGAGCGCTCACGCTGGCTCGAGAACACGCTGATCGAGCTGGGAAAGCTGGCCCTGAGCAGACAGCTTTCGATGACGCCGGAATGCCTCTTGCTGATGGCACAGGACCTGATGGATGTGCCGTGGCTCTATCTGGAGCCGGTTATCACGGGATGGCGGCGGGGAACGTTGCGGATGGGCAAACCGGAACAGATGGACCGCTTCCCTACTGTCCGCCAGCTGCGGGTTCAGGCGAAGCTCGTCGAGTTGGAGAGCCGGAGGTGATCGCATGTTGAACGACGTTAGCGCAGATGTGTATGCGGAGATCTTCGCCGTTGTACGGGACAGCTCCGATTTGCCGCACGCTATTGCCAGAGCAGTCCGGCAGTTGCGCGAGGCGATGGAGAAGGAGGACAACTGCGCGGTGACAGCGGCGCATGTTCGCAACCTGAGGGAGATCGACCCGGCCGCACTGGCGACAGCCTACGCGCTGGCGGAGAGAACCTGCACTTATTGGCCAACGCCGGGGCAGATACGAGAACTAGCCGGATGGTCGGAGGAGAGCAAAAGCCGGGCTGCCCTGCAGTGGGTTTTCACGTACCTGGAAAAGCATGGCGTGGAAGGGCGCGCGCGAGGCGGTGGAGTCAGGTTCGGCGAGGATGAGACCGGACGCAGAGTGCTGCTGGAATCGGAAGTGGTGATTCCGGCGCCTGCGATACCGGCGGAGATAGAAGCTACCCTCGCTGCCCTGGGCAACGGAACGGTGAAGCAGGGTCTGCGGTATGTAAGTCAACATCCAGTAGCCAAAGGCTGGGACAACTTTAACGGTGACGCAGCGTCGAGGACAGCTGAGCGCATAGAAGCGCAATGGGTTCGATGTTCCCTGCACACCATGCGCACGGGCCGGAAGATTTCTGATTCGGTCAAACCACCCACTACTCCCCCCCAACGGAGGACGCAATGACAGCTGAACTATTTTCCATGCCGGGGCTTTACTCGACGGGCCCGGCATATCCGCCGACACAACCCAGGATGCGCAACTTAGGGAGCGCCATCTTCCTGGCTGCGATCGTAGATTACCGCAGCGTGGACCAGGAGGCACATGACCACGCGGAACTGTTTCTCTATCCGCAGACGCAGGATTGGCAGGACCACTATGACTGGGCGGTCGCACTGTTCGAGGGACTGAACCCCGAGTGGCTGCGGGATGCACTGGATCGATCCAGGCTTAAGTGGGATGGAGAGCGGTCTGTACGCATGCGGACGCTGCGGGCATCGGGGAAGAATTTGAACTAATAGGGGGCAAGGTATGAGGGGACTCAGGTTTTCTTCTGGACTGGTTTCGTTGGTGTTCAGCAGGCGCGCACGACGGGCTGTGCGTGGGGTGGGTTTGTTACGGCGGAGTCACCAACATTTGGTGTTGATGGCAGTGCTGGAGGGCTCGCGCGCGGTTCCGGGACCGTATTACGAAGCGTATCTGGATGCACTCGAGATCCTGGGCGCGCGTGCATTGTTGGTAGCAAAGACACTTTAACGTGAGGAGAACATGTATGTCCGATGAGCCGAGCCCGAGCGAATTTCTTATCTCCAAGATGGAGGGGATGGACGATGTTATCCAGGTTTTGATCGTCACCCGGACGGAAGAGGGCGAGATTAGCTACGACAGTTGCGGTCAGATAGCGGCCGATACGTTGGGGATGATCGAGTTCGTCCGGGTCGCCGCCGCGGAACATTTGCGGCGGGAGTTGTATGACGAGGACGTGGATTGATGGTGCGTTTGTTGAGGGTGGAGTGAGACTGCAGATCCCTCGGCTTCGCTCGGGATGACAAAGGGGGGAGTAGGGATTTAAGGGACGTTTGTTGGCCGTTGAGAAGACCGCAGGTCCCTCCACTGCGCTTCCACGGCACGCCGGGACAGGTCGCTCCGGTCCCACGGCACGCCGGGGCAGGCGGGATGACAAGTCATGTTGGTGGCTTTTGGAAGAGAACTTAAATGCGGTTTCACAGGAGCAAGTATGGATGAGACCGAATTGATTGCTGCGGCACGGATGGGGAATCAAGATGCTTTTGCTCAGCTCTACCGGCAGCATGCCCGGTATGTCAGGGCTATCGGACGGTCTATCCTTGGTGCGGAAGAGTCAGAGGATATGTGCCAGGATACTTTCCTGCTGGCGTTTACTCGACTCGATCGCTTCGAAGAGAAATGCCCGTTTCGAAGCTGGATCACACGCATCGCCATCAACCGGTGCCTGGTGCGGCTTCGCAAAGGACGACAGGCCAGCAACGTCGAGTCGCACCTGGTTCAGATGGATCGGGAAATGGCTGAGGAGGCTCTCGATCGCGTCTTCTTCGCCAGCAAAGATAGGCAACTCGAAAGCGTACCGGCACGGCTGGACCTGAAGAGGCTGCTGCAGACGCTTAAGCCCGGGCAGCGCCGGATTCTGGAGATGGCCTACGTTGAAGATATGCCGTACCAGGAGATCGCAGAGGTGCTGGGTATCCCCGTCAAGGCTGTGATCAGCAGAGTTTTCCGCGCCAAACAAATAGTGAAAAAAAACAATTAGCGAGCGTAAGGTTTCCAGGCATTTGGAATCTATATAAGTACACAGATCAGAAGATAAGCGCTCGTCCGCTTGCTTCTTATTGCGCTCCCAGCGCGCAGAGACCTTGGGACTAAGAGACGAGATGGAGGCCTATGACTCCCAAGGTCTGCATCCTCAATGAGGATGATGCCCGTTCCTTTACCTATGGCGGTATCGCCCATAAGTGCTCAAGCAGACGCCACCACCATTACGGTAAAAGCAAAGTAGACACACTGGTGAAGGCCGGCGAGCTGGTATGGCTGGGCAAACATAAAAAGGTCGCCACGTTCCGCAATGCACGGTCGTGGATCAAGACCTACTGCCGTAACCAATACGGCGAAGTGATTACTTGCGGTATGCAACTGGTACGGGGCGGCGGCGGTTTCTGAGCATCATGAAAATACAAAAGCCTTCTTACCCTGATCATCGCTACGGCCACGGCGTATGGGGGCACCGTAACCGGAACACTTCTCGGACCTTCCGGCCTGCCCATCAAGAACGGTACGCTCAACTTCGGCCTGCAGCAGGCTGGCCTGATCGTGGGGACGGGCAGCGTGGTTCCCACTACGGCGTCGTGCTATACATCCAACGACGGCTCATTGGTTGGGCTACCTAACCCACTCACGTTGCCAAGTACTTCGATTACTTACGGCTCCGGGACGATGGCGGCGGGGATCTACTACGTCATGTTCACGTTCTATGACGCAGCCGGCAGCCGGACGCTCCCTTCACCGGAGTTGCAAGTTCAGCTCACCGGCACCGGCTCGCTGATTATCTCTCCGCCGGCTACGTTTCCCGCCAACGCCGCGGGTATTACCGTGTTCGTTGGAACGACGAGCGGGCGCAGAGACGGGGCAGGGCAACACCGTCGGGCCGACCCAGGTGTTTACACAGAATGAGACGCCGGTGACTACGGCCACCGCGCTGCCAGCTACGAATGCGTCGGCTTGCAGCATCGCATTCAATGACACCATTATTCCTTACTCCGGCTACAACGTATCGCTGGTTTCCTCCAGCGGCAACGCTTACCCTGGGTGGCCGCAGGCCTGGCAGTTGAATGGCGGCTTGAACGGGACGGTCAATATTTCGAACGGCGCACCACTTTGGAATGGCACCATCCTCTACCCGCAGCCGATTCTGTCACAGCCTCTGAATCATGGGCCGCAAAGCATCTCCGGCCTGTTGGATATGAGCGGTTACAAGATCCAGAACACGGGCGGTATCGGTGTCGGCATCGTTCCTGTTTGGGGCGTGGATGTGATTGGGTACATCAACAACACACTGGGGTACCTGGTGAATGGGAACGGAGGAACTGCGGGGCAATGCCTGGTGTCGAACGGCAACTCGTTTCTTCCGGGGAGCTGCGGAAGCCTGCCCACGGTTTACTACCAGCACGTGCAAAGCAACGGGTCGCTGCTGCCGCAGGAGCCGTTTATCAACTTCACCCCACGATTTGCAGCAGTGGATAACGCCGGGGCCACGCGGACGGATGTGGACCTAGCCACGACCGCAGTCACGGCGGGCGCTTACACCAACCCCAACATTACGGTCGATGCTTACGGCAGAGTCACCGCGGCCACTAACGGCACTACGGTTCCCGCCATTCAGGGGCTGGTGATCAACTCGGGGATTTGTACTACCGGCAGCGCGGCTTTCTCAACTTGCAGCATGAGCGAAACATGGCCTACGGCGTTTATCAATAGTGCGTATGCGCTCACGTGCACGCCGTCTTCGCCTACCGGGGTTACGCTGAGCACGATTTACTTCAGTGCCAAGACGGCTTCGGGGTTCACGCTCAATATCCAGAATGCGGATTCCAGTGGGGCGAACCCAATTAGCTTGTCGGAAATCGATTGCATCGGGATGCATCCGTAGGGGCTATGGGCACTTGCGCAGGGGCTAAAGCCCTAATCTTTGTTCGGCGTTTACGGCCCGACTAAAGTCGGGCCCTGATACAAAGCATCGCAATCCGCAGTTTTTTGATCTATCGATGTCGTTGCCTGACTTATGAAAAGACTTCTTCTGCTCTTCCCTTTCCTGCTCTGCAGTGCCGGCGTCCAGGCGCAGAACATCGAGGGCCAGATTATTGCGTCGCAGTATGGCCGGTGGAAGGTGCCGGGATACGCTCCGAATACTTATAGCTCGTTCGCACCGGACTCGTGCCGAGTGCAGGGGGGAGCCAGCTTTTTCTACGCGTTTAGCGTGGGTACGCCGATTTCGATCATCGACGGAGATCCTTCGATGAACGAGACCGTGACACCCACGTCTACGGTCGAGAGCAATGTCTCCTGCGCAATCACGATTACGCCGATCAATAGCCACCAGGTTCCTTTTTATCTGACCTCCGCCACGGGCGGACTGCAAGAAGCCCTCAATCAGAACCTGACCACCCCGCAGACGAATACGATCATCCTGGACAGCGCCTTTTATCAACTGGTGGGAGGAGCCACCAACGCGGCCTCCGTCATCGCCGCGGCGCAGGGCAGTATCAAGCTTGGCCTGGAAGACGTGACCCAAGTGCCCACGGTCTGGTACCAGTGGAATGGGACACAGTATGTGAAGGTCGGCAACGGCGGGGTGGGCACAGGGCTCAACACGCTGCAGAATGACCTGGTGGCGAATAACCCCACTAATACAGGGGCTATCGACCTCGACGACTTTGTAGCTACTGGCACCTACAGTGCGCAGCTCGCCGTCAATGCGGCGAACGCCAACGGCGGGAGCGCTATCATTCAGCCGGGGGCCGGCCGCACATCCTTTACCAATAGCGGCAATGTGCGGGTGCAGGATAACCGCACGGATGTGCCCGCCAACGCACGGGGTGTGACTGAGTTCGGCGCCGCCTGCGATACCCGGAACGTTTACGGCACCCTGACCAGCGGCTCGAAGAACTTCTCGATCATCGGCGGAGCCCTGACCTCGGCGGACGTGGGACGCGTGTTGGTGGCCGTGGGCACAGTGGGGGGCACGCCTACGCAGTTTGAATCAGTGGTGGTGTCAATTACCGACTCGCTCGACGGCGTATTGGCAACGGCAGCGCCGTTCACACAGTCTACCGCTCACGAGATGGACCTGGGCCATGACGACACCGCCGCGATTGCACAAGGCATGGCTGCAGTTGGCGCCGGAACACTGGTGTTCCCTGCCGGCACGTGTCATACACATACGCAATTACTGAAGGGCCAGAGTCCTATTGGCCTGGGCACCGACTCGTTTATTTTGGGTATGCCGGGAGAGGACATCTTTCAGGGCCCAGACCCCAGCCAGGGGCAAGGCTACAACCAAGGGGCGGCCCACATCCACGATTTGACATTCCTGGTAGACGGCCGCATCGACGCCACGCTGCCGTGGCAGAGCATCAACGATTCAGGGACCACGGCGCATGCGGCCATGTACCGGCCGGTGGCCACGCTGAGCGGAGTAAGCTCCAATCCCCTGGCGCCAGGCTGGTTCCAAGGCTCGAACGGCGGGGGCGGCTATAACGGGGTGGCGAATATCACGGCCGGCTCCGCGGTGATGTGTGTGCCGACGAACGAAACCGCGCCCTCGGTGGGGCAGACCGTCGTCTTCCCTTACCTGGCCTCGGTATTCACGGCCACGGTAAGCTCGACGGCGGGGAGCTGCACCAGCTCAACTGCGCGGACGCTGTCCACCGTTCTTCCCGCCGGCGCAACGAATAGCCAGGCAGAGTGGTTCGCCGGCAGCTCTCCTCAGAACCTCGCCACGGCAATCGGCGCGGGCACCTGCCCGTCGAGCATCACCTTATCGAACTCGATTACGCCGGTTCCCGGTTATGAGTCGAATGTTGCCCCCTTCGGCCTGATACAGATCGACGGCGAGCAGTTCACCTACTTCGGCAAGTCGAATGCCGGTAATTCAAGTCCGGCCAACACGCTTTACAGCATCCAGTGCGCGCAGAACGGCACCACGCGTGCTGCGCACGCCGCGTCGGCCACAGTGGTGCCGTTGAATAATTTCAAGCCCACCTATCCCTGGCCGGTGATTCCCACCCTCAACTCGGGGGACACCACGCCGAGCGGCACGGCCAGCTTCTTCCCTGGATGGAACGTAGGCAACGCGGCCTTCGCCTTCCCGGTGGCCACGGGCATCAGTCAAGGCTCGGGCTCAACCGGATCTTGGAGTGCTAACGCGAAGATTGAAAACCTGACCTTCTTCCCCTGGCCAAACGATATCAACGGCTCTACGTGGCAGTCGGTAAACCACACAGCGATGATGTACTTTGTCTCGCCTTCCTACGCCAGCGTCTTCTCAAACCTTTACGCGCTGTATCTCTTCTACGGGGTGGCTGAAGGCGCTCCCTCGATCGAGAACGGCAACTACGCCAACGCCCAACCCACCGCGGATGGCGCTCACTGGGATGGAATCACCATCTACGCCGCCAACCCGGTGATCATGTCGTACGGGAACCAGAACACCTTCTCGAACTTCAATGTCTACTCGCAGGAGCAGACCACCGGCGGCGTCGCCCTGGGCGCGGACACGTGCTACTACTTCACCGCATTGCACGACGACCAGACGGGTGGCTATTTCGACGTGCTGTCGCTCAACCACTTCAAGAATCTCTACTGCGAGAACGAGGGCGGTGCCCACGACGTTCAGATGCCTATCTGGGAATGGGACACTTACAACTCTGAAATCGAAGATCAGCACATGGGCGGCGGTGGAGAGGTCTACATCGGAGGCGCGCAGCAGCACTGGATCGGCGGCAACTTCAATAATGCGATCTCTACTCCCACAATCAACTGGGGCACCGGCAACACTTCGGACTACGTCACCAACCTGGGGAGCGAACCGAAAGGCAACATCTACGGGGTTAATTCGCTGATCAACTATGGTCCTTTCAGCAAGTTCTCGGGAACCACATCGCAGCGCTTCTCCTCCCCCTACGGACCCTACGGCGGACTGCAGGTGGGTAATAGCCGCGAGCCCATCCGCTCGCAAACCAGTGAGACGTTTAACACCGGTAACCTGACCGCTCCCTACACCAGTTCGGAAGGCGGCTTTATCACCCCGGAAGAGTTCAATGCGGACTTCAGGTTTGAATCGCAGGCAATGAATGTGGGCTGGACTTACGACCCGACGTCGCCGGTCACCAACGCCTACACGGCTTGCAACGTAGGGAACAATCGGGGATCAATTTATTGCGCCACCGGGCAATTCAACCTGGAAAACATTTCGATAGGCCCCGGCCAACGGCTGGTGGGCGGCAAGTACACGCTTTATATCTCGATGAAAGATGCGGCTACGGCGACGAATACGGAGACGATGAGCGTGTTCTCGGGTTGTGGCGGCTTCTCGCAGAGCTACAACATCCCTATCACCAACACCTGGCCTTCGACTGCGGCCCAGGTCTTTACCGTACCCATTGACCTTACGCCGGCAGCGGGGCCGGGTTGCACATTGGGAATGAGATTCTGGGGGGCCACGACCGCGGACCAGATCCAGGTTGGTTATGTGGATTTCGCTCCGGTGGCTGAACAGCTGAATGCTCAGACCATCAATGCAAGCACTCTCAACCTGCCAGGCGGCACCACTGGCGGCACTCCGAACGGCTGCGCACAGTCGCCAGTCACCGGCATCAATGGTGGTTACTCCAGCACGCCCACGGTGACCGCTTCGGGAGGCGTGAGCGGTGGAGCAGCCGGGGGCGGCGGCGCCACCGGCAATAACGGGGGGAGGCTCTACGCCGATGTATAGCTTGCATCAGCAGTATCTGGACATGACAAGCGGCTTTCACGTCATCGAGCTGCGCGACGAACGAGGCCATCGGCACCTGATCCAGCTTGCCATTGGCCATGATGCCTGCCCGGCATGCGGGGCGGTTCATCCCAAAGATAATCTTGACAGCCTCGACCCGGCAGCCGCCGTCCGTCAAATAAACGAAGCGCTCAATACGTCACAGCAGCAGATGCTTGCCTACGCCGGCAAGCACGGGCTCACGGTGAAGTGAAGCGCATCACGCTGCGCCAGGCGATCCGCCCGGACTGGCCGGCAATTCAACAATTGCACCGCGAGCATCAGGCGGCGCAGGGCACCAATTATGAACTGCCCTACCTGTTCGGCCCGGCCATTGCCATTGCCCTGGTGGGCGTAGATGAAGAAGGAACGATCCGCAATTGCGTTTACGTGGAGACGATCGCGGAATTACGCTTCGTCGGTTGCGATCCCAGGGCGACCGCATTCTCCCAACGGGAGATTGAAGGGCTTAGTTACGTATTGAAGCTCCAGGGTTTTCGCTGGCTGGAGTGCTTTGTACCTCGGCAATTGAAGAAGATGATCCAGAAGCCGCTACGGCGCGCTGGGTTCGATTGTGTCGATCGTGAGCTGGCACATTACACCAAAGACCTGAGAGGAAAAAATGAGTAGAGGCCAATCCACGCAAGCATTCAACACCGCGTCTAACGAAAACGCAACGGACTTCGGCAACGCGCAGTCGGCATTCGGTTCCACCGAAGATGCCATCGGCAACTACAACAACCAACTGGCAAAGTTCGTTTCGGGCAACCCGTATACCAAAGGAGGCGAGTACGACCAGACCATCAATACCGGTCTGGCCAACGTTTCCGATGCGGGTGCGAATTCACTAGCCGGCGCGCTGCAGGCGCAGGCTCGGCGCACGGGCCAGAATAGCGCGGCAGATGCGGCCACCGCGGCGGCGGGGGCACAGCAGAACACCCGTAACCTGTCGAGCGATCTGGCTGCGGCGCAGCAACAGCGCATTGCCGGCGAGGCCGGGTACAACCAGGCCGCGCTGGGTGCATCCGCGGTGCCCATCAGCGCCAATCAGTCGCTCTACGGTACATCGTCCAACGCGGCGGATAGCGTTCTGGGCGATGAGACGCAGGCGGCCAAAATCCCCAGCTTCTGGGATGAGGTCGGCAGCAGCGTGGCCGGCAATCTAGGCAAGGTAGGAAAACTATAACTATGGCAGATGATCAGGAAGATGAAGCCAGCAGGCTGCTCAAGAAGATTCTCTCGCCGGCAGAGGCGCAGAGTCTGGTGCTGCCTCCACCGAACCATCCTCCGGTAAGTGGGCCGGCCGAGTCGACTCCGGTCACCGGCAGCCTGGCGAAACCGCCATCGCAGGCAACCCCGTCACGCCAGGGCCTGGCAGGATACTTTGCCGGCGGCCCGCCATCCACGCCGGATCGAAGCAGCGATCCACAGTACGTGAAGATTTATTCGAAGGGCCAGGTTGGCTATCTGCCCAAAGCTAATTTGCTGTTGGCACAACAGGTAGACAGCAACCTCAAAGTCTTAAGCGAAGACTAACCCCAGGTCTCGTTTTGAGATCTGGGGTTCGCCATAACCTCAGTGGTGATCCCAGTCGTGGTGGTCACGGTGATCATTGTGGTCCCAATGACCCTCGTTGTATTCCCAGCCGCGGTCATAGTGGTCGTAGTGAGGATGAGTCCAGTATCCGCCCGCGTAGGGAGGCCGGCGCCATACTCCGGGGACCCACACATATCTGCCGCCGTACCAGTTCCAGTATCCGTCGACCCAGGCATAACCCGGACCTGGCATAGGCCCACGCACTTCATAGCGCAACGGTGGCGGAGCAGTGCCTATATATACGCCTACTCCGGCGAAGGCTGGAGCCGTGAGTGCAGAAGCCAGAATCGCAGTTGTGATCCATTTCGCTTTCATATTTTTCTCCTTACTACCACCTTTCATACAGTTCGAACCCGACTGCGGGCGGGAGGTTTCGCCCATATTTCGGATGCAGCGGTTCCCTCGCAGGCAGCCCCAAAAGGTAACGGTACTTATGGTCAAACACCCACTGCACACGCTCGGTTTTGAACCCGTTGTTTCCTCTTTGACCGCGCTGGGGTTTGAACCCCAAAGGAGGGTGGGAGCGACAGAACCAAATTCTGGCCGAAAGATTGTGCAGCCCACAGGCAACCCCGGCGTCAATCAGGAGCTGGCCACTGAGGCCATGCCAGCGTACAAGGCGAGATTGGCTGAAGCGATCCGGCACATACCAGGAGCGAGACTAGCAGCGAGCCGTGAAGCCAAGAATCCGCGCCGACTAGCCGAAAAAATCGAGTACCAGGGTCAACCGGCGGAGACGGTAAGCGACTACGGCGCGGCCCAGATCGCGGTCGACTCGCCGCAAGCCAAAGATGCGGTGGTGGCCTCGGTGAAACAGCATTTCAGGGTGCTACGGCAGCAGGATAACTTCGCCCTGGGCGATCCGGAGTATGGCTATCGCAGCTATTCGCTACAGCTGCAGATGCCCAATGGCGCATCCGAGGAGCTGCAAATTGTTCCTCTCCCGGTGTTCGAGGCAAACCGCAAGGAGCATCAGGCGTATAAGAAAGCGCGCAACGCAGAGATCGCCGGCCGGGACGCGGCACCGGCAAGGGCGGCCGCACGCGACCTCAACGATTCGGCAATGGATAGATTTAACTCCAGAAATGGAGTAATAAAGGGTCCGGTCGTCAAAGGGGCCCGGGTAAGGCTGACTGACGGAGCGGTCGCCAGAATCGTCTACGCCGATCCAAACATGCGGATCGCACGGGTACGCACAGAAGACGGACGAAACATTACCGTACGCCACAAGGATCTGCGCCGGTCATAGGCCGATCAGCTCTTGGGCGGTCCCCCGAGGCGGGTGTCTTCGCCGCGTCTGCGTCCCGGCTCTACTTTGGGCTTGGGTTTAGGTGCCTTCTTGGTCTCTTTTTTGCCTTTATCTTTGCTTCCCATGAAGCCAAATATTACACGAACTGCTTGTCAAAGCGAGGGGGTACCAATGCAGAAAGAAAATAAGTGCCTGAAGTTTAACCGCGATCAGCTTCTGAACATGTACTGGGAGCTGGCCAACCTGAACCCGGAGCAGACTAAAGGAAATATCGCCGGACAGCTCAAGGCGCTCGATTCCTTATGCGAGCAGCTGGCTGTGGCGGAGAAGCCAAACACTCCGGCAAAGCCAGCCGTCGTGCACGAGATTTACCGAGCCGGCTGGATGCTGGAGTCCTGAGTCCGCACCGGCGACGAAAGCCGGGTGCCCCATACCCCCGATTTCCTGTCGAGGTTAGTGGGTTCCGCGAACTTTATGCGCCTTTCCTTAGAGAAAGGCGCACACGCGGTCCTGTCCAGTGCAGCGTGCAGGAAATTCGGGGCATCTCGCTCGTTTTTCGCGAGATGTGGGATACCACTGCTCTGCACGGGACGCATTTGAAAGTCGGGGATGGATGGTTAAGTTTCGTGGTATCCCAGATCTCGCGAAAAACGAGCGAGATATGGGGCACCCGGCCTTCGTTGCGAGGACAGTATGACGGAACCTGATGACACCAGCTCTCGCTGGATGCCGGCCACCGCCGCGCAAAAAGCCGCGCTCGATTCGGAAGCGGACATCCTGCTCTTTGGCGGCTCCGCCGGCTCCCTGAAGACCGAAACCATGTTGATGGACGCGGTGCAGGAACATGAAAACCCCAACCTGCGCGCCATCGTCTTCCGCTCCTCCTTTGTCGAGATGACCGACATCATCGACAAAACCCGCCGGCTCTACGCACCCCTGGGCGGCGTCTTCGTGGGTTCTCCCAAATGGACCTGGAGCTTTCCCTCCGGAGCGACCATCCGTTTCGCCTACATGAAGACGGACGACGATGTGTGGAAGTACCTGGGGCCGCGCTATTCCTTCATCGGCTTCGACGAGTCGACGCTGCACACGGAAAAACAGGTGCGCAACATCTTGGGTCGCTTGAGCTCCACCGATCGCCGCCTTCGCTTGCGCATGCGTCTGACCTCGAACCCCGGCAATGTGGGCGCCGCCTGGCACCAGGATCTCTTTCTTCGCGGCCACTGCCCGGTACACAACCAGCAGCAAGCGGCCCAGCCAGGCGAGCTCTACCGTGATCGTTGCTGGCCGTCCGACCGCGAAGCGATTCCCTTCTCCGTAGCCTTTATTCCCGGCAAACTCTCCGACCACAACCTGCTCGACGCCAATTACTCCAGGCGTCTGCACATGATGTCCGGCGGCGCCGCCGCAGCCATGGAGCAGGGCTGCTGGTGCACGCTCGAAGGAGCCTACTTCCCCTTTGTGCAAGCAGGCATGGTCCGCCCCCTGGCCGAAGCGGGCGTGGAGTGGTGGCACAATCACTTCCTGTCGATTGATTACGGGTATGGCAAATCCTCTTCGTCAGTAGGGCTGTACGTCCGCGGCCCGGCAGAGGTGCGACCGAAGATGGAGATCCAGGGCCTCGAGTCACGCCGGCTGGCGAACCAAGACGGTCCCGATTTCCCCGACGGGCGCATCCGCAAGATCGGCGAGCTGGTGGTACCCCACGTGCCCGCGTATGAGCTGGCCGAAATGGTGGTCGAGGCCTTTGTAAAGCCGGATGAAAACGGACAGCGGCGGCGTATTGTGGCTGCCTATCTCGACCCTGCCAACTTTAAGGATATTGGCGACGGGCACACCATCGCCGATCAACTCAACGAAGTATTCGACCCCTGGGAGATAACCTGCGAGCGAGCCTCGAACGACCGCATCGGCGGATGGCAGTTACTCTACCGCATGCTGCGCACGGGCGAGTTCGAACTCACCGACGTATGCCCACGGACCTTCGAAGCGCTGCGCACCCGCATGCACGACGACGCCAGGCCGGGCGATATTCGCAAGATCGCCGGCGACCCGCTCGACGACGTGGCCGATGAGACGCGGTACGCCTTGTACACGTTTGTCCAGCAGGCCACGCAGCCGCGGCAACTGGTGCTGCAGCAAGCGGTGCGTGGGTTAGATATGGGCTCGGCTCCCATTCGCTGGCAACTGAAGGCGGAAGAGCTGGACCGGGAAGAAGCCCCCATCGCAACCACCATGCGCATGGGATTGAAATGGCGGAACAGACAGCGCTGAGTTATCCCTTTTCGCTCGAAAACCTGCAAGTGCGGGCGTCGTAATGCAGGTGCACCGTCCCCAGGGGTCCGTTGCGGGCCTTGGCGATGATCAGCTCGCCCTTCCCCGCCAACGATGGATCTTCGCGGTTGTAGTATTCCTCGCGATGCAGAAACAGGACCATGTCCGCATCCTGCTCAATGGCGCCTGACTCGCGCAGGTCAGAGAGAATAGGACGCTTGTCCACCCGCTTGTATAGTTCCCGGTTCAATTGCGACAGCAGAATTACCGGAACGTTGAGACGCTTGGCCAGTCCCTTCATTGCCCGGCTGATCGCTGCCACCACCTGCTCGCGGTTTTCCAGGCCCTTGCGCTCCGCCGCCATCAATCCCAGGTAGTCCACTACCACCAGGTCGAGACCTGCGCTGGCTTGCAGCCGCGCCGCCTTGGCTTCGATCGAAGCAGCAGTTTGCCCAGGTTGGTCATCGATATACAACGGCACATCGACAATCTCCGCCAGGGCGCGCAGATAATACTGCTTCTGCACCTCGTTCAACCGTCCATGGCGATGCGCTTGCAAATCCACCTGCCCGCGGGCACAACACATGCGGTCGATGAGCGCCTTGCTGGGCATCTCCAGGCTGAAGAAAGCGACCGTCTTCCCCGACATCGCAACATGCACGGCTATGTTGCCGGCGACTGCGGTCTTGCCAATCGAAGGCCGCGCCCCGAGAATGGTCAACTCCTTCGGTTGAAAGCCGGCGGTCAGACTGTCCAGCGAGCCGAAGCCTGAAGGAATGCCAGTCAGCCGCGCGTTCTGCTCGAAGATCTTATCGATGCAGGGATACTGGTCTCTTACATACTCGCCCACCGAAATAAGGCCGGAGGTGATCGCTTTGCCGGCGATTCTGCGGAAGGCAGATTCGGCCTCGGCCAGCACGTCTTCGGCAGAGCCGGACTGGTCGACGGCCAGCACTCCAACCCGGTCGCTCTCCGCGATGGCTTGCCGCAGCAGAGACTTGTCCTTCACGATGCGCACGTAGTCTTCTATCGAGAGCCGCCGTGGCAGGCCCTCGGTAAGGCTGGCGAGCCAGGCCGCTCCGCCGATCACTGACAGTTCTTTGTGCCGCTGCAACTGTTCCGCCAGGGTCACGATGTCGACCCGGCTGCCTTCGCTCATCAGCTCGCCCATGCGGGCGAACACGCGGCGATGAGAATCGAGCGAAAAATCCGCGGCCTCGATGCGGCCCGCTGCCTCCTGATAATGGCCGTTGTTGAGCAGGATGGCGCCCAGGATCGCCCTTTCCGCAGCCAGGTTGGCGGGCAGAGCGGCGTCGCTGCTTTTCACCGGCGCACCCCCTCTCGATGGGAATGCGCCGGCGGCGTGGAGAGCGAGCGGCGCCAGCCTGCCGCCTCCGGCGCGTCGGGCCCCAGGAAGCTGATGATTTCCTTGCTCGCGCTGCTGTAAAGAAAGGCTATCTCTCCTCCTTCATAATCGAGCACAATCACGGTCCGGGAGTTAGTAAGTTTACGGGCATACTTCACATCGCCCCTGTGTACCCGGCGGATCAGGATTTGCCGCGCCTGCTTGCCGACATCCAGGCCGAATCGCGAGCGGGCGCCGTCTTTCAACAGCCTCCGACAGTTCCCGGCTCATGGCCGGCCTGCTGGAATACGGCTGCGCATGCCCAGGGCTCTCATGCCGCCGGTGTATCTGCCCATGGCCACAAACTCACGGCGTTGCGCGGCTGCGTAGCGTTTGCTGTCGCAAACCAGGATAGCCATCTCGACGTCGCCCAGCTTGAGCGCAGCCAGGCGGCGTGCGGCTTTCTGCGATATACCCCACTGTTCGGCAACGTCCAGGATGGAATGGGCGGCGCGAGGACGTCCGCCGCCATGTCTCCGTAGAGGACTCATAGCTTCTCCAATGTTCTTCGGGGGAGGAACCTAAGGCAAAAGAAGGGCCAAGCCGGGGAGGAAGCGGGCGCCTTCAAAACATAACTATTTAAGTGATAGTTACGACTTATCTAAGTAAAAGTATGCCTCAGCTTTGGACATCGGGCAAGCATCTTAAGCACTATTTCTGCTGCGTCATAAGTAACCTGTGATAGAAATATGTGCGTCGCCGTTTAACGTAACCTTGTCTGTTATCTATAGACGCACTTGCTGCATTTTAGCGAGCCGGCAACAGTTACGGTTGTTGCTTATCCGCAAAAGCGCACAGCGAGAAGAGCCGCAAGCCCTTGTTTTACAGGCCTCCGAGAACGACTTGAGGGTTATCGTATCTACAGTTGTCACTGTTGCGTATCCGCAACAAAGCCCAACATTGGCTCCTCCGGCGGGGATTCCAGCAACTGCGCTGCGTCGTTGCTCACGTTGCCCACCGCCTTATCCACCTTCCAGGCAATCATCTGTTCGGCAGGAAAAGGCCGCAGCAGATCGAGCGGCGGCTGGGTTGGATCGCCTCCAGGGCCTCCAAGCCAGCGCGCATAGTCCTTGCGCTCAATAATCACCGGCATGCGATTGTGCAGCGGGGCAACCACCTGGTTGGGATCGGTGGTGATGATGGAGAAGGTCTCCAGCCATTCACGGGTGGCAGGATCTTTCCACCGTTCCCACAATCCGGCAAAGCCATAGGGCTCGCGGCTGGCGAGCGCGATGGCAAAGGGTTGCTTGTGTTTGGGATCGAGCTTCTGCCACTCATAGAAAGCATCCGCGGGCACCAGGCAGCGGCGGCGCTTGAACGCCTCGCGAAAGGCGGGCGCGGTGGCCACCGTTTCAGCCTTGGCGTTGATGGTGGAGTAGCCAATTTTCGCGTCCTTAGCCCAGTAAGGAATCAGGCCCCAGCGCATGAGCGCGATCTCGCGCATGCCGGTATCGCGATTCAGGCGCACCACAGGTTGAAAAGTCTGGGGCGCGACGTTGTAGCTGGCGACCCACTCATCGGTATACGGATCCTCATCACCCGGCTCGACACCGAACCAGGCAGCAATCTCTCTTCGGGTTGACTTACGCACATAACGGCCGCACATGGTTTGATTTTATCTTTTGTTTTTATCGGGAAAGGCCTGCGCCAGCGATTGCCCAACTTCGGGCAGCGTTGCTTTGCTCAGGACTAAAAGCCGAAGCAAGGCAGCATTCTTCTTCACTTCGCGGCAGGCAAGAACGCGGGTAGAAAATTGCTCCAGCCGGGCAAAGGGCTGAAAGTTTTTGTTCAGGGTGCAAACCAACAATGAGCTGCGGGTGCATCAATGGTTAAAGGTCGTCGAGGTAGTACTCGAGCGACCAGTGAAAACCGATGCTGTAAAACCCATAGATCAGGTCATAGGGTCCTGGCAATGCAGCAAGCGGCATTTGCTGCGCATCAAAGATTTTGTATTGTTTCACGCCGTTGTAGTCCAGCATGGTCTTTGAGGAGCGGAAGGTTCCCGCAGAAGGAGCCGCGTCCGGCCAGCGGGGAGGGTGGTCATAATATTTCTGCTTGTACTTGGTGCTGGTTCCGTCGGCGTCGTAAAGACTAATCTCGCTCTCTGTTAACAGCCCCTTCTTGGTGAAGAAGACCACCGATCGTCCAAAGCCCGGACCAATTTCCAAAACTCGTTTTGGCTTTTCGACTTCGTTAAGAGCGGCAGCAGGGCCTCGTACTCTGCTTCGAGGCGGCATTACTTTCTTTCTGCCAGAGCAGCCGTGAGGCTTCATCGGCCTTGAGCGGCAGGCGGGTGGAAATAAGACGAATCGCCGCCACCACTTCTTCGGTAAACGGCGGGGCGAGAAATAACTGCTCGGCAGAAGCGGCCCTGGGATCGAGAATGGACTTGCCACGCAGCCGGTTAAGTGAAGTTTTCATGAACAAGCAGGCACCTTCTTCGGCAAGCCAGTTCCACTTAGGGACTCGGTTATCCGCTCGATAACCTTCCCGCAATAGCTCCGCGGTATCTGCCATGAGGGGGATTTGATATTCTATTTGTGACGACTTTTGCGTCCGGAGAAGAGCGTTTTGAATACTAAAGAGATCTTAGAACACATCAATGATGAAATTTCGCGGCTGCAGCAAGTGAAGTCTTTGTTGCAGGGCACGACCAATGGTCACGGCCGGAGTGCAGGCGCGGTTAACGGTGCCGCAGCGCCCAAGGTAAAAGGCAAGCGCGTCTTGAGCGTGGAAGCGCGTAAGAAGATTGCAGCTGCGCAGCGCAAGCGCTGGGCGAAAGCAAGAAAGGCCGCGGTCTAACCAGGCCGGCTGGTTCTTCATCCAGTTGTAAAATTCCTTCCTAACCAGAGAACGGGCGCGACGGCGGAATAGATGGCAGGGGTTAGATGTTCCATCCGCCGTCGATGACGTGCGTCTGCCCGGTGGTGAAGCTGGACTCATCGGACGCGAGATAGACCGCCAGGGCAGCGATCTCCTCAGGGAGGCCCAGACGGCCCATGGGTTGGCGCGCCATAAACTCGCGCCGCACTTGCTCCACATCGCCCTGGGCGGCGATGCGGTCATCGAGCGAGGGCGACTGCACCGTGCCCGGACAAATGGCATTGCAGCGAATGCCCTGGCGCACAAAATCGATGGCGATCGCTTTGGTTAAACCAACCACCGCTGCCTTGGAGCTGGTGTAGACGAAGCGATTCGGCACACCTCGAACACTCGATGCCAGCGAAGCCATGTTGACGATGCTGCCTCGCCCGGCACGCAACATGCCCGGCAGAAAAGCGCGGCAGGTGCGATACATGGAGCGGACATTAAGGTCGAAGGAAAACTCCCAATCCTGTTCCGTGCAATCGAGAATGGTGCCGTGATGTACGAAGCCGGCGCAGTTGAACAAGATATCCGGAGCAGGCAGCTGTTCCGCGAGTAGTTCTATCTCCTTGGGGTTGCGTACATCAAGTTTGCGGCACATTATGTTGGGTTGTTCTTGAGCGAGCGTTTTGAGTGCCTGCTCGTTGATATCGGTCGCCCACACGGTGGCCCCTTGGTGAGCGAAAGCAATCGCCGTCGCTCGTCCAATGCCTTGTCCTGCGGCCGTAACCACAGCCGTCTTTCCCGCCAACCTTCCACTCATTCATTCACCTGGTTTACAACAAATATCGATTCTAACCTTTAGTCCAGCGTGCAGATGAACCCCGGGTGCCCCACATCTCGCTCGTTTTTCGCGAGATGTGGGATACCGCGGGCCTTAACCGTTCAATTCCAGAGTTGCAAGGAAAGAGCAGTGGTATCCCACATCTCGCGAAAAACGAGCGAGATGTGGGGCACCCAGTGATTCGTGGCGGTGAGACATCGCTTACAGCGATTCCCCTTTACCTTCAAGCCCCATGGCTACACAGAGTGCGGAGACATCGCCAATCTGCTCTCCCAAGGCGGCGGGGACAATTTCACAAGCCTTCAATGTTTGTGGCAAAGCTTCGCGCTCCATGACTCTGCGCATCGGCCCGAGCAAACTCTCACCCATGCGCCAAGCCAATCCACCAAGCACAATGCGCTGCGGGTTCAACACATCGAGCAGCATGGCCAGCGCCTGGCCCAGCCGCTCTCCAGAGCGGCGCAAAATGCCAAGCGCGACCGCATCTCCTGCTTGCGCCGCAATCCCCACATCGCGCGCGGTCAACCCTCCGCTGCTCGCCAGCTGTGCCTGCAACACGCTCGAGCGTCCGCGCTGCTCCGCTTGTTTCACCATGCGGACCGCGAGTTGGGCAATGCCCCCACCGCTGGACCAACCTTCAATCGATCCTGCCTTGTGGTAGCCGATTGGACCCGTCAGGCTAAGTCGCACGTGACCTATCTCTCCCGCGTCGCCGTTCGCCCCCAGGTACAAACTTCCGGCGGCAATGATGCCCGCGCCCAAGCCGGTGCCCAGGGTAAGAAACAGCATGTGGTCGACACCCACGCCCGCACCAAAGCGATGCTCCGCCACCGCGCCCGCGTTGGCATCGTTCTCCACCCGGCAAGTGGTGTGAAAGGCTTCTTCCAGCAGGCGGCGGATGGGCACATCTACCCAGGTGGCAAGGTTGGGCGGCGCTTGGATGACTCCCCGTACCCGATCGAGCGGGCTGCCGCAGCTTACCCCGATCGCGGCAATGGAATCCTCGCTGAAGCCATGCTGGGCGAGTAGGCTGCGGGCCGATTCTAGGATGAGCGTGAGTGCCCGCTCCGGCCCCTGCTCCGGCAGGGTTGCGAATTCAATTCGTCCCAGGCTCTCCGGCAGTCGCGCCGAAAGGATGACCGCAGTCTTCGTACCACCTACGTCGACACCGATAAAAATCTTCTGCATGGTTAGATCGCCGGCACGCCATCGTGAATCGCGTTCGCGCGCTCCAGGGCAGCGGATACGTGGGGGCAAATATTTTCCTGGCCCACATGCCGGGCAAAGGAAACCTGTTTCATCAACCGCGCCGGCTGCTCGCGGGCGCCGCATAGCAACAGCGTTCGCCCGGAGCTGCGCACCTCGAGCGCCAGTCGCTCCAGTGCCTGCAATCCAGTGGAATCGAGCGCCGTCATATTGCGCAGGCGCAGCACCACGATCGGCGGCAGCGCAGGCAGCTCGAGGCGAATGTCGTCAATCTTGTCCGTGGCCCCAAAAAGGAAGGGGCCGTGGATGCGGAAAATCGCCACGTACGACGGGATGTCCTTCCCTTGCAGCACGTGCATCCGTCCGTCTTCCAGATCGTCTTCGGTCACCCGGGTGACAGTGGTGGTCAGGGTGACTTTGCGAATGAAGACTAGTGCCGCCAGGATCATGCCTCCCTCCACAGCAACCGTCAGATCCACCAGGACAGTAAGCAGCAGAGTCGTCAGCCATACTCCAATCTCCAGCTTCGAGAGCCGCAGGACTTGCGGTATTTCGCGCCACTCGCCCATGTTGTAGCAAACCACCATAAGGATCGCGGCCAGCCCGGCCAGCGGGATGAACCTGGCCAGCGGAGCGGCAAAGAGCAGCACCGCGAGCACGGTGAGGGCATGGACCATACCCGCAACGGGGGTCACCGCTCCGCAGCGGATGCTGGTCGCGGTGCGGGCAATCGCGCCGGTGGCCGGCAGCCCCCCGCAAAGGGGCGAGAGGATATTGGCAATGCCCTGAGCCACCAGTTCCACATTTGGGTTGTGCTGATCGCCGCTCATGCGGTCGGCGACGACGGCCGACATCAGCGACTCAATCGCCCCCAGCAGCGCTACCGTGATGGCGGGGGAAATTAGTGTCGTCACTGTGGCGTATTCAAACACTGGCACGTGGAAGCGGGGAAAGCCCGAAGGGATGCCTCCGAAGCGCGTCCCGATGGTCTCGACCGGCAGATGCAGCAAGTAGACAACAAGGGTGGCCGCGAGCAGGGCCACAATGTACCCGGGAATCCGGGGCAGAAAACGAATCGTCAGCACGATGAGCAGCAGCGAGGCGCAAGCCAGCAGGGTGGTGGTCAGGGAAACGGTGTGCGCACTGCGGAGCACCACCCGCATGCGCCCTACAAAGTCCCCGGGAACCGGTCCGGTATGCAAACCGAAGAAATCTCTGATCTGGGTGCTGGCAATGAGAATGGCGATGCCGTTGGTAAAGCCCACGATCACCGGGCGGGGAATGAACTTGACCGCCGCGCCCAGGCCGGTTGCTCCCAGCACCACGAGCATGCAGCCGGCCATGATGGTGCACACCAACAAACCGTTGAAGCCGTAGCGCGCCAGAATGCCGGCGATGATCACCACAAACGCCCCGGTCGGGCCGCCTATCTGGGTGCGCGAGCCGCCCAGAGCGGAGATGGCAAATCCAGCTACGACCGCGGTGTAAAGACCAGCCTCTGGCGGGGCGCCTGAGGCAATGGCAAACGCCATCGAGAGCGGCAAGGCGACCAGACCCACGGTGACGCCTGCCGCCACATCGGCACCGAATTTCCTCCCGTTGTAGTCCCGTAAGGCGAGGAATGACTTAGGTGTCCAGGCGGTAAGGTTCAATACCCATGCTTTCTACTGCGTCTTGATTCTGTCGCTGACCCTTTTGGCCAGCTTCCCAATCTCGTCTACTTCTTTCAATACATCGGAGTCGGGCTTATCTCCCTTATCCACTTCTGACTTCAAGGCAGTCGCTAACTGTACCAGCCGCTCGGTATCGCTGAACACCTGCTTCTGATGCTCCTCCCGAAGCCGCCTCATCTGCTTCGCCAGCATTTCCCGGGCCACGTAAGGTTCTTCCTCCCCCCAAAGCGCCCGCGGTCCATGTTGTCACCGGGCAACGTCGTGTCCGCAGTAGGAACCCTGTTGTTGTTCTGGAGTGCCGCCAAACCCAGGCTAGCCGCCAAAGTCGCTACTCCCACCAGGGCCACTCGCAGCCGCCGCGAACCTGTGCGCGATATGTTGCTCACATCAACCTCACATCCCCTTGGAATTACCTTGCGATCACGGCTTGCTTTGAGACACTTGCCCTCGTTCCTTCATTTTCTCTTTAAGATTTTTGGCTAGCTTCTGGACCTGGTCTGCTTTGCGCAGCGCGGCCAACGACAACGTGTTGCTTCCTGCCTTGGCGACCTCTTGTTTCAACTCCTGCACCAGTTGCAGCAATTGTTGCGTGTCTTTCTGTAGTTGCTCCTGCGCTGGATCAGCAGCAGGCACGAGCGGGGCTGCCTGCGCCGGCGCGTCATCCGGGGGATCTTGAGCCGGAGATTGCCCTGGAGCACCAGCGGTCGAGGCCAGTCCCAACCCGAGTATCCCCGCAACTACCCACCGCCGGTATGGCATCATAGGAGGTCAGTGTACGCCACCTTTTTCTTCCTTGCCTCTCTTCTCCGCAGGTCGGATCCTACGTCTTCGTTTCTTCGCGGCCTCAACCAGGAGTGGCTTTCCGACGTACAGGAATTTCTCCACGTCGGCTTGCCTAAGCTGCTCTTTATAGCCCTATACGCCTGGGCACTGATCCTGCTGGTCAACTTCATCACCGGCCGCATCCTGAAGGTCGCCGAGCGCCGGGACTCGGTCGGACCGGCGCGTGGCGCGCAAATTCGCACCCTGGCCACGGTCATCCGCGCCACCGGGATCGTCATCGTCGCCTTCCTGGCTTTCCTGCAGATCATGGAGAACGTCCTGCACTTCAACCTGGGGCCGTTTCTGGCCAGCGCAGGCGTCGCTGGAGTAGCTATCGGCTTGGCCGCGCAAACCATCGTGAAAGATGTATTAAACGGCGTTTTGATCCTGATCGAGGACCAGTACAACGTAGGCGACGTGGTCACCCTGGCGGGGATGACGGGGATTGTGGATTCCATGACCCTGCGCAAGACCAACGTGCGTGGTTTTGACGGCACGCTCTACCTCATCCCTAACAGCCAGATCACCAATGTGGCCAACCAGAGCCGCGACTTTTCGATAACCACGCTGAATGTCTCGGTGGACTTCTCCGCCAATCCTGACCAAGTGATTCCGCTGTTGAAGCAGATTGCGCTTGAGGTGCGGAACGAGCCGGCATTCAAGGACGTGTTCATCGCAGATCCGCAGGTTTTTGGGGTGGATTCCATCAAGGGCACCGAGGTCATCTACCCCATCCAGATCAGGACGCTGCCGCGCAAGCAATTTGACGCCATGCGCGAGATGCAGCGGCGCATCCGCCTGGCTCTGGAAGAGCACCACCTGCTCCCGGGAAGCCCCTACCGGGTGCTCAGTGGTTCGGGGCAGACGACCACCGCGGAGCGCGAGGCTGAAGCCCCCAAAGCCGCCGACCCCACCACCGCTAAGCCCAACGAAACAAACCCTTTTACCGGGGAGTAGCCCTTCCCCAAACTAGACCCCGGGTGGTTCAACTTGAGGATGGAGCTTCAAGCAGGGCGAGCAGTTGGTCTGGGTCGGCAGTCGGCGGCAGGCAGGAGGTTCCCTTGCATACCACCGCGAAGCTATCGGCTTCCTTCAGGTCGGGAAGCAGCGGCAGGGTTTCAGCCAGCAATGGGGGCAGAGGGCTGACCACCTGCGCGCGATTCAGGCGGATCACGCTCTTGTTCACCGCGTACCCCACGGCAGCCGCCTCCAGCTCGTCGGCTGCGGCGTCTTCGCCGATCACTACCACCTGTATGGGCGGCAGCAGCAGGCGCTCCAACGCCAGGCCGTAGGTTCCTGCGTAGAGCCCAAAGTGGGTCACCACCCCGGCAAACGCCTCCAGGGTATCCTCCGCTTTCTGGCGCAGATCGACCCTTCCGTTGAGCGCCTCCAGGCGCAGCAGCGCAGCCGCTGCGGCAGGATTTCCCGCCGGCGTTGGGGAATCCTGCAAAGGCTTACGCCGTGCCGTCAGCACGCCGAGCAATTCCGGACCGTTGGCGGCGGCATCAAAAAAGCCTCCGCCCACGGGATCATAAAACTCCGCTACCATGCGGTCGGCTAAGTCCAGCGCGGCTTGGTAATACTTCATTGCGCCGGTCGCCAGCCAACCATCCAGGCAAGCATGGGTAAGAAAGGCATAGTCGTCTAACATGCCCGCAACCCACTTGGGATCAGCGCCGCCGGTATAGGAAATCACATGGGCCAGCCCGCGTTCCGCTTGCAGACCCTCACGCAGCAGCCGGTCCAAGGTAAGAAGCGCAAAGGCTTTTACCTCGGGCATCTGCAACGCCCGCGCCGCTTCCAAATAGGCGGAAACCGCTAGCGCATTCCAGTTGGTGTAGACGGTGGTGTCGATGAAGGGCGTGGGACGCTCCCCCCGCGCCGCCAGCAAACGGGCATGAGCCGCGGATAAAAGCTCAGCAGCCTGATCGAGAGGCTTGCCCGCGCGCGCCGCCACCGCCGACAGGGTCTGCTTCACATGAAGTACGTTCTTGGCGGGATTGTGGTGCATATCCCCCAGGTCGCCGATGTCGTAGTAGGCCGCGGCAATTTCCATCTCTTCCGGGCTGAGCACGGCCGCGGCTTCGGCCCGCGTCCAGGTAAAGTAATCGCCATCATCCTCCAGGTCGATGTCCGCATCCTGCGAGGCATAGAAGCCTCCCCGCTCGCGGTCGGTAAGGGATGCATCCATCCAGCGGATTATGTCCCTGGCTACATTTGCCGACGGGGGATCAACATAGGTCTCAAAAGCGTGCACATAATTCTTCAGCAGCTCGGCGTTGTCGTACAGCATCTTCTCGAAGTGCGGCACTACCCAGGCCTCATCGACTGAGTAACGATGGAACCCGCCGCCCAGCTGATCGTAGACCCCGCCGCGCGCCATCTTTTTGAGGGTCTCCATGGCCGCCTCACGCGCCGCCTCGTTGCCCGTGCGCCCGGCCACATCGAGCAGCAGGTCAATGGCCGAGGGATGGGCGAACTTGGGCTGGGAGCCGAAACCTCCGTTGTGGCGATCGAATTTATCCAGCGCCGACGCCACCATCTGGTCCACGATGCCCAGGCTCAGATTGCCCGCACGGCCGGCAAAATTCTCGTTGTATTCAATCGCCTCCACTACGCTCCCTGCCGACTCCAGCACCTCTTCGCGGCGCGTCTTCCAGGCATCCACCATGGTGCGCAGCACGCGCTCGAAGCCGGGGCGGCCGTAGCGCTCGTCCCGGGGGAAATACGTTCCCCCGAAGTACGGCTGGCCCTGGGGCGTCAGCACCGCGGTGAGGGGCCATCCATTTTGCCCACTGATGGCGCTCACCGCAGCCTGGTAACGGGTATCCACATCCGGACGTTCGTCGCGGTCAACTTTGACGGCAATGAAGTTCTGGTTGATAACCTCCGCCAGTCGCGGATCTTCATAGCTCTCCCGATCCATCACATGGCACCAGTGGCACCACACAGCCCCGATATCGAGCAGGATGGGTTTGTCTTCCTCGGCTGCGAGGGTAAAGGCCTTGGCTCCCCATTCGTGCCACTCGACCGGCTGGTGCATGGCGGACCGCAGGTACGAGGATGAGGCTTCGGCGAGCTCATTGGTAGGGTGTGTCATCTACTGTTAAGTCTACCTTCCGCCAGTCGCCGCCGGGCCAGCACCACGTACGTCCACACCACCACCAGGGCGAACGTGATGACAAAAAAATTAAGGGCGGAAAAAAAGAACTCCTGCACAGCCGATGGATTTCGCAAGTGATAAAGGTTCAACAACCCCATGCGCCGGTAAATAAGGAGACTAGCCGCGAGCGGGGCTGCCGGAATCAAGAAGCCGCGCCAGCGGACAATCCAGCCGGGAGGAATTAGTACAACCGACGGCAGCACCACGGGCACGAATCCAGCCATGGCCATGAAGAGACTGAAGCCGGCCCACACCATCAATCCTTCGGCCAGAGAAATGGGCAATCGGCGGAAGTCGCCATCCACATAGCGCCAGGCGAGAGACAGCTTGAAGGGAAAGCTCACCAGCCAACCGGCGGACCAGCCTGCCACGGCTGCCAGCAACCCGAATTTCACCCGCGTCAGCCAGCCGAAGGTCTTCATCTCATGCGACTAACCGGCGGGCCACCTCGAAATACAGGTCCACGGCCGCCAGCAGCTCGCGCTTGGCAATCTTCTCAAAGGGAGTATGCGCCACATGGATGGAGCCCGGGCCCAGCAGCAGGGGCTCACCCCAGTTGCTCAGCGCGGGGACATCGGTGGTGAAGGCGGCCACCATGGTTTCCAGTCCCTCCACCTGGCGCATGCGGATGAAGGGAATTTCCAGGGTGAACTCCACCTCTGCCAATCCGGCGACTGCCTGCTCAATGGCTTTCCGGGTTTCCTCGGAGGGACCCACCAACCGGATCAGCAGCGACGCGACGGCGGAGTCGGCAATCACATTGGGTGCGTGTCCTCCGTGAATCAGGCCGATGTTCATGGTGCTTGGACCCACACCCTCGACGGTGGGAAGATCCAGGGCCAGCAGCCGGCTCAGAGCGTGCACCAGCTTGTGCACGGCGCTATCGCCCAGCTCCGGGTAAGCGGAATGCGCCATGGTGCCGTGAGCGCGAATTTCGGCCCGCAGCGTTCCCTTGGAGGCCAACGCCAGGCGATTATCCGTGGGCTCGCCGTTGATGAGAAAGCGGCTGCCTTTGGAGTGCTGATTGGCCAACCGTGCTCCCGCAGAATCGCGCTCCTCTCCGACTACGAACAGAAGGGCGACGGCCACACCGGCCTCGCGCAGCCGCTCGGCGGCCGCCACCTGCGCCGCGATAATCCCCTTGGCATCGCAGGCGCCCCGTCCATAAAGAAAGAGCTCATCCTCGCGGCTGGGAATAAAAGGAGGCACCGTATCCATGTGCGTGGAAAGCACGACATCGGGCCGCCCGCCGTTGCCGGCATAGACGTTGAAGCGTGGGCCGCTGTAGTTGCTGGGCGTGGGCTGCGCCACCTCCATCCGCTCCACGGCAAAGCCCCGCTCGCGCAGAAAGGTGTCGAGATACTCCCCCACCGCCCCCTCGTTATAGGTGAGCGATTCAATGTCCACCAGGCGGCGCGTCAGGGCAATGGGATCGAGAGGCTTCATCGTAGTTCAGCATAAATGAGCCGCCAGTGCGAAATACTTTAGGATACGGGCATGAACACTTCCCTGCTGCGCAGCGTTGACGATCTGCGCGGGCCGGCAGGCCGCATCGAAGCCCTGCTAAATGAGGGTGAGGACGACGCGCCCTACGCTGCCCTGGTGTGCCATCCGCACCCGCTGTTTGGCGGAACCATGCACAACAAAGTGGTGTATCACGCCATGAAGACCTTCCACGGCTACGGTCTACCGGTGCTGCGCTTCAATTTTCGCGGCGCCGGCTTGAGCGAGGGCGCGCACGACAACGGACATGGCGAGGTGGACGACGTGCACGCCGCGCTCGACTGGCTGGAGCGGGAATACCACCGGCCCATCCTCTTCGCCGGCTTCTCTTTCGGTTCCAGTGTCGGATTGCACGCCTGCTGCGGCGACAAACGGGTTAGCGGAATCGCCGCGCTGGGGCTTCCCGTCCGTGCCGGGGGACGGGACTATCATTACCGTTTTCTCGCCGGATGCAGCCAGCCCAAGCTGTTTATCAGCGGGACAGAGGATGAGTATGGACCGCCGGAAGTGGTGGTAGCCATGATAGCCGGCGCGGCGCCCCCGGCGGAGCTGGTGCTGGTGGAGGGCGCCGATCATTTCTTCAAGGGCAGACTGGAGCAAATGCAGTCCGCCTTGGGTGCCTGGGTCGAAACCCACTTTCTTCCCCGTGTGATGCCGCCATGACCCTGGCCGACGACGCACGCAGCATTTTCCATCAGGCGCTTGCCGCAGCAAGCATCCCTGCCGCCTTCGATCGCCTTCGCTGGGGCTCCATGTCCTTGGACCGCTACGACAGGCACTACGCCGTGGCCGTGGGAAAAGCAGCTCTGCCCATGTTGGAAGCCCTACGGTCGCGGCTGCCTTACCGCCTAGCCGGGGGCATATGCTGCGCCCCGTTGCTGCCCGCGGAGAGGATCAGCGGCGTCGACTACTATACCGGCGGCCATCCCTTGCCCAACCAGGACTCTTTCGACTCCGCTGCTGCTGCGCTGCGGCTGCTGCAACAGACGGGCCCTCGGGACTTCATTTTCTTTCTGATTAGCGGCGGCGGTTCCGCCATGTTCGAGCTGCCCTTGGACAAGCGCATTTCGCTGGAGGAGACGCGGGTACTCTACCAGGCTCTGGTGGGTTCGGGGGCCACGATCGCGGAGATCAACACCGTGCGCAAGCACTTCTCCGCAGTCAAGGGGGGCCGGCTGGCCGCAGCCGCTCCTCAGGCCGCGCGATTCTCCTTGCTTGTAGCGGACGTAGCGCCCAAGTATCTCGATGCCTTGGCGTCGGGTCTCACGCTTCCTGACTCGTCGACGGTGGCGGAATGCCGCGAAATTCTTGAGCGCTACCACCTGCAGGAGCGTTTTTCCCCAGCATTGCAGGCGTTCTTCGATGATCCTGCCTTGTCTGAGACACCATCTCTTCCCGAGGCACCGGTCGAAGTGCTGCTTTCCAGCGACGATCTGATAGAGGCCGCCCGGGCGCAGGCGACCAGGTTGGGTTATGAAGTGGTGATCGACAACAGCTGTGACGATTGGGACTACCGAGATGCGGCCCACTATCTACTTGATCGCTTCGATCGATTGCGGACTCAGTATCGGAGGTTGTGCCTGCTCTCGGGCGGCGAGGTGACGGTCCGCCTGGGCCGCGAGCACGGCGCTGGTGGACGCAACCAGCAATTCGCTTTGGCCTGTGCGCTTGAACTGGCGGGGCGAAGTTCGATGGTAGTGCTCAGCGCCGGCAGCGACGGCATCGATGGAAACAGCGCCGCCGCAGGTGCGATTGCCGATGCGACCACCGTGGCTCGCAGCCAGGCCATGGGAATCGATGCTGCCTCCGCGCTTGATCGCTTCGACGCGTACCCGCTCTTCACCGCGCTGGGCGACACCCTGGTCACTGGCCCGACGCATAACAACCTGCGCGACCTCCGCATCCTGCTCACTTCGTAATCTTTCCCAGCAACGAATGCATGGGTGCCCCACATCTCGCTCGTCTTTCGCGAGATGTGGGATTCCACGAAGGTTTCCGTCTCGGATTGAGATCCCAAAAACCGTCGGTGTAGAGCTGTGGTATCCGACATCTCGCAAAAAACGAGCGAGATGTGGGCACCCGTGGATTGGTTACGGATAAAGATCCCAAAAAGTGGAATACCCGTGGATTGGTTGCGGATAGAGATCCAAAAAGAATGGCGCTCTTACCGGCCGTAAAGAACCTGCCAAATAAGAGCGCCTAGGAGGCTTACTAGTAGGTTAGAACCCAACCATCGTGAGTCAGCAGCAGCGTGGCCTCATCGACCGGTTCTTCCGACGTGGCTTTTGCCACCATCGGAAAGGCGTTCCGTACTTCATCCTGCTTGGCCCAGCTGGGTGGGTTCTTCAACACAAAGTGGTATTCCACTTTAGTCAAAGGCATGCCTTGATAATCGACCGGCGGAGTGAACTTCTCCACGCTGGTTACCTCGCGGCGACCGTAGCAGAAGCGGCCCTTGCCTTCTGTCCGGCTACCGGCAGCCGTCAGTACATAACGATTGATAACCTGGCCGCCCTCGGGGTTCTGTTCCTTCTCCAACAATCCAGCCTCAGCCAGCGCATCCAAGCGGCGGCGCGTTTCCGCCAGCAGCTTGTCATTCACCGCTACCTCGTAAGGAAAAGGCATGGGCTTGGCAAACAGGCAATCTTGATTGACTGAGTAATCGTGGTTGAGGGCAACCGCAAGATTCTCCTTGCTCGCCACTCTGCTATCTGCACAACCGGCTGCCAGTACGGCGCCCGCCGCCGCTAGCATCGCCACTTGAATTGACTTGGTAACCCGCTTCATCGTTCCCCCTGGTGTAACCGCGACTTCCTGCAAGAGTGAGACTAATGGAAATTCAGAAGAACGCTATCTTACGAAACGGGTAGCGCAGCGAACGAGTGGTGTCACTTTAGCGCCATTACTCGCGCGCACCAGGGTAACCGGCCTCAGGGTGACCACCAAAAAGTAACTGTATTGATTACATATTGTTCTGATCGCAGCGTTTCCCTTTCAGGAATACTCCCGGTTCTAGCGGGCTTCAGCCGGGGCCGCCCGGACCTGTTATTCTTTTTGAGACACTGGTAGCGATGCGGCCCTTTCGGCCTGAAAGGAACAAGCTTGAACGACCAGATACTGAACGCCATCGATGAAGAGATCGCGAAGTTGCGCCAGGCGCGCGCCATCCTCGCGGACAGCAGCAGGCCCTCTGCCGGCACGACGGCATCCGAGGCCACTGCCGCCGGGCCGGCGCCGCGGCGCAAGCTAAGCGCTAAGGCACGCCGCGCCATCGCAGAAGCGCAACGCAAGCGTTGGGCCAAAGTCAAGAGCCAGAAGAAGGCCGCTGCCCCGGCAAGCTAGGAAAGCAACAACACCTGGCAGGGACAAACGTAACGATCAGCGATCGGTTCGACTGACTAGGATGCGCAGCTTGCTTCCATGAGATGCATTCGCACGGACGTTCCTCTTCAACCCTATAGCCCGCACTATCGTGGACGTCCCCGCCTGCGTTATCCTCATCCCAGTCCTGGGTAGACGCGGTGTGCGTCTCCTGACGCGGATGCATCGTCTATGGTTTACGTGCCGAAGAATTTCTTGGGCCAGAGGCTTGTCCCACGGTTCGTGAATAAATGATGACTGCGGGTCAGGATCTGCCTTTTTAGTACCGATCAGCTTCCTTGGGTGGTTATGCAAAACCTTCTAATAACGTCCTCCCGCGCGCGCTGTCGTCCCTACCTGTGAATTACCCTTCCCGGACTGACATTTGCAGCAGCAACAAGAAAGAGGGGCACCAGATCCATTGATGCAAGACGACATTCGAGACAGGCGAGACGTAGCGGAGCCGCGCGCTACCGAGTCCCATATTGGACCAGACCATCAATTACCCCCTCCCAAGCGCTCCGGGCTGATCCGCATAGTGGTATGGGTGGTCATTCTGCTTCTCTTCGGCCTGCTTTTCTGGTGGATTTTGACCCATCACGTGCAATCGGCGGCGCGTCCGGCGGGCAGGCGAGGCGCTGCCGGGGCAGCCGTGACCATCAACACCGTCACCGCCAATAAGGGCAGCATCGGTGTCTACCTGCAGGCCATCGGCACCGTGACCCCGGTTTATACCGACACCATCAACGCCCAGGTCACCGGCACCATCACCCAGGTGCTGTACCGCGAAAGCCAGTTGGTGCACAAAGGCCAGCCTCTGATCCAGATTGACCCTCGCCCCTATGCCGCCAACGTGCTCACGGCCCAGGGAGCGCTGGAGCGCGATACCAACCTGCTGGCGCAGGCGCAAATGGACCTCAAGCGCTACCAGGATGCCTGGGCGCGCAATGCCATCCCCAAGCAGACCCTCGACGACCAGGAGAAGCTGGTGCTGCAGGACCAGGGCACGGTGAAGGCGGATCAGGGGACCCTGCAATACGATCAGACGCAATTGGCATTCTGCCGCATCACCTCCCCGATTGACGGCCGCGTGGGTCTTCGGCTGGTCGACCCCGGTAACCTGGCAACCGCCAACAGCACCACGGCGCTGGTGGTCATCACCCAGATGCAGCCCATCACCGTGGTCTTCACCATCCCTGAAGACAACGTGACCCAACTGCAACAGCAAATGCGCCTGGGCAAGCCGCTGCCGGTCGATGCCTACGATCGCTCCGAAGAGAACAAGCTGGCATCGGGAAAGCTGCTGAGCACCGATAACCAGATCGACACCACTACCGGCACGCTGAAACTGCGCGCCATCTTCGACAACAAGAACAACGTTCTCTTCCCCAATCTGTTTGTGAATGCCCGCCTGCTGCTGAAGACCCTGGACAACGTGATCCTGATTCCGTCCTCGGCCATCCAGCACAACGGCGACGCTTCGTTCGTCTTTCTGATCCAGAACGGCGTGGCCCACATCCACAACATCAAGCCGGGCGTAAGTCAAGGGCCAAACACCGAAGTACAGGGACTAAACGCAGGAGATGTTGTGGCCGACAGCAGCTTTGAAAAGCTGCAGGACGGCTCCAAGGTCACCGTCACCAAGCAGGTGCTTCTTCCTTCCAACAGCGAGACGAATGCCCCGTGAGCCCGTCCCGTCCATTTATTTTGCGGCCGGTCGCGACCTCGTTGCTGATGGCCGCCATCATGCTGGTAGGCATCGTGGCCTACACGCAGTTGCCGGTCTCGGCTCTGCCTGAGGTCGACTACCCGACCATCCAGGTGCTTACGTTCTATCCCGGGGCCAGCCCGGACGTGGTCGCTACCACCGTGACGGCGCCGTTGGAACGCCAGTTCGGCGAAATGCAGGGTCTGAGCCAGATGACCTCGACCAGCTCCGGCGCCACCTCGGTCGTGGTGCTGCAGTTCAACCTCTCCCTGAACATCGACATCGCCGAGGAAGAGGTGCAGTCGGCCATCAACGCCGCGCAAAGCTTCCTGCCCGCGGATCTGCCCGCGCCCCCCATCTACAGCAAGACCAATCCCGCGGACGCGCCCGTGCTGACGCTGGGCATCACCTCCAAAACACTGCCCCTCTCCCAGGTGGAGGACATGGTCGACACCCGCCTGGCGCCCAAGATTTCGCAATTGAACGGCGTAGGGCTGGTCAGCATCAGCGGCGGCCAGAAGCCGGCCGTGCGCATCCAGGTAAACCCGGCACAGCTGCAGTCCTACGGCATCGACATGGAGGCGGTGCGCACCGCGCTGGTCGCCGCCAGCGTAAACCAGGCCAAAGGAAACTTTGACGGACCCCGCCAGGATTACCAGATCGACGCCAACGACCAATTGGTCACCAGCGCCGACTACAAAGATGTCGTCGTAGCCTATCGCAACAACGCCCCCGTATTTCTGCACGACGTAGCCAACGTTGTGAACGGAGTGGAGAACACCAAGCAGGCGGCCTGGATGAACCAGACCCCCGCGGTCATCCTCAACGTACAGCGCCAGCCCGGCGCCAACACCATCAGCGTAGTCAAGAGCATTCAGCTGCTGATGCCCCAACTGCAGGCCAACCTTCCGTCAGGCATTGAGGTCACCACCCTGACCGACCTCACGACGGACATCAAGGCCTCGGTCGCGGACGTCGAATTCGAGCTGATGCTGACCATCGCCCTGGTGGTGATGGTGATCTTTCTTTTCTTACGTAACCTTTATGCCACCATCATCCCCAGCGTGGCGGTGCCGCTGTCGATCGTCGGCACCTTCGCCGCCATGTATGGGCTGGGCTACTCACTCGACAACCTGTCCCTGATGGCGCTCACCATCTCCACCGGCTTCGTGGTGGATGACGCCATCGTCATGATCGAGAACATCTCCCGCTACCTGGAAGAAGGCCATACGCCCATGCAGGCGGCCCTCGAAGGCGCGGAGCAGATCGGCTTCACCATCGTTTCGCTCACAGTGTCGCTGATCGCCGTGCTCATCCCGCTGCTCTTTATGGGCGATGTGGTGGGCCGCTTGTTCCGCGAGTTCGCCGTGACCCTGGCGGTCACCATCATCATCTCCGCGGTGGTCTCGCTGACCCTCACCCCGATGATGTGCTCGCGTATCCTGCGCCACAATCCGAAGGAGAAGGAGGGCCGGTTTTACAAGGCATCGGAACGTGTCTTCGAGCGCATGATTGCCTTCTACGGGCGCACCCTGCGGGTGGTTCTGCAATTCCAGGGGATAACGCTGCTGGTGGCGCTGGGCACGCTGGTGCTCACCGTCATCCTCTACATCATCATCCCCAAAGGCTTCTTCCCCATTCAGGATACGGGCGTGATCCAGGGAATCTCGCAGGCGCCCGCTTCAATCTCCTTCCAGGCCATGGCTTCTGCGCAACAGGAACTGGCCAAAATCATCCTGCAGGATCCGGCGGTCGAAAGCCTCTCCTCCTTCATCGGCGCCGACGGGACCAACACCACTCTGAACAGCGGACGCATGTCGATCAACCTCAAGCCGCTGAACCAGCGTGATCTGAGCGCCGCGGATGTGGTCCGCCGCCTCAACAACAGCCTGGCCCAGGTGGGCGGGATCAAGCTCTACATGCAGCCGGTGCAGAACATCACCGTCGACGACCGGGTAAGCCGGACCCAATATCAGTACACGCTCGAAGATCCGGACGTAAACGAGCTGAATCAGTGGTCCAATCGCTTCGTCGACAAGCTGAAGCAACTGCCGCAGCTGGAAGACGTAGCCACGGACCAACAAACCGGCGGTCTCACGGTGACGTTAGGGATCGACCGGGTCAGCGCTTCGCGGATGGGCCTCGCCCCCTCGACGCTCGACAATACCCTGTATGACGCCTTCGGCCAGCGGCAAATCAACACCATGTACACCCAGCTCAATCAGTACCACGTGATCCTGGAGGCGCAGCCGCAATTTCAGAAGGATCCGGGCAAGCTGAACAAGCTATACATTCAATCCAACGCCTCCTCGGGGGCCAGCGGCGCGGCCGCCAGCACTTCCTTCTCGGCATCGGCATCGGCGTCTGCCGGTTCGAATGCAACCACCGAGTCGGCCCTTTACACCCCTTCCTCCGGAGTGCTCACCCCCCCGGCGAAAACCCTGGCGCCCACGACCAACACCACCGGCTCCAGTTCCGCCAATACCACCACCAGCTCCACTCCCAGCAACGCTGTCCCGCTGGCCGCCTTCACCCACGTTTCTCGGGGTACGGAGCTGCTTTCGATCAATCACCAGGGTCAGTTCCCTTCGGTGACGATTTCCTTCAATCTGGCCGGCAATGCGGCCCTGGGGGATGCCCTCACCGTAATCAACAAGGCTGCCAAGGATTTGAACTTCCCCCCCAGCGTCCAGGGGAGCTTCCAGGGAACGGCTGCGGCCTTCGAGAACTCACTGTCGAACGAAGCCCTGCTGATTCTCGCCGCCCTGGTCACGGTGTACATCGTTCTGGGTGTGCTCTACGAGAGCTTTATCCATCCCATCACCATTCTCTCCACCTTGCCTTCGGCCGGCGTGGGTGCGTTGCTTTCGCTGATGTTGTTCAAGCAGAACCTGAGCGTGGTGGCGATTATCGGCATCATCCTGCTGATCGGTATCGTGAAAAAGAACGGCATCATGATGGTCGATTTCGCGCTGGAAGGGGAGCGCCAGCGTGGCCTGAACTCGACCGATGCGATCTACGAGGCTAGCCTGCTGCGCTTCCGGCCGATCATGATGACCACCATGGCGGCCTTGCTGGGCGGCATCCCGCTGGCCTTTGGCACGGGCATCGGCTCCGAACTTCGCCGCCCACTGGGCATTGCCATGGTCGGCGGTTTGCTACTGAGCCAGGTGCTCACCCTGTACACCACGCCCGTCATTTACATCTTCTTCGACAACCTGTCGCAACGCTTTGCGGGCGCAGGCAGCAGGCATGGCGGCGGCCCTGAGCCCATGCCGGCAGGTGAAATATGAGCCTGTCCAGTCCCTTTATTCGCCGCCCGGTAGCCACCACGCTGCTCACGGCAGCGATCGCGCTGGCCGGCATAATCGCGTTTCAAATGTTGCCGGTTTCGCCCTTGCCGCAGGTCGACTTTCCGACCATTTCGGTCTCCGCCGGCCTGCCCGGGGCCAGCGCGCAGATCATGGCGTCTTCGGTCGCCACTCCGCTGGAACGTCAGTTCGGCCACATCGCCGGGATCACGGAGATGACGTCGTCCAGCTCTCTGGGCAGCACCAACGTAACCCTGCAGTTCGACCTGAGCCGCAACATCGACGCCGCCGCGCGCGACGTGGAAGCCGGCATCAATGCGGCCAGGACCTACCTGCCCGCCAACCTGCCCTCCAACCCCAGCTACCGCAAGGTCAACCCGGCCGACGCGCCCATCATGATCATGAGTCTGACCTCGGATAAGTACGACCGGCAGACCATATACAACGCGGCCTCCACCATCATGGAGCAGAAGCTGTCGCAGATTCAGGGCGTGGGACAGGTGGGTGTGGGCGGCGGCGCCTATCCCTCGGTGCGCGTCGATGTAAACCCGGTGCAGCTGAATCGCTACGGACTGACGCTCGGGAATATCCAGTCCATGCTGAGCCTGCAGAATTCTGACCTGGCGCGGGGACAGCTCACCGACGGGCCGGTGACGGTGGATATCGTCACCGACGGGCAGCTTTCCAAGGCCGATGAATACAAGCCCTTGATCGTGGGCCAGCACAACGGGCTGGCGGTCCGTCTTGCTGACGTCGCCGATGTTACCGACGCCGCCCAGAGCATCCGCACCGCCGGCTTCACCAATGGGATTCCCTCCATCGGCGTGATCATCTTCCGCCAGCCGGGCGCCAATATCATCCAGACCAACCAACGCATCCGCGACCAGCTCCCCTTTCTGCAGGCGGTGATGCCGCAGGGCATCAAGGCCACGGTGATTCTGGACCGCACCACCACCATCAAGGCATCGCTGCACGACGTCGAATCCTCGCTGATCCTGTCGGTCATCCTGGTCATCCTGGTGGTTTTTGTGTTCCTGCGCAATGCCCGCGCCACCCTGATTCCCAGTGTCGCGGTTCCCGTCTCGCTGATCGGCACCTTCGCCGTGATGTATCTGCTTGACTACAGCCTGGACAATCTTTCGCTGATGGCGCTCACCATCTCCACCGGCTTCGTGGTGGATGACGCCATCGTGGTCATGGAGAATATCTCACGCTACCTGGAAATGGGCTTTCCCCCGGCGGTGGCCGCGCTCAAAGGCGCCAAGGAAATCGGCTTCACCGTGCTGACCATGAGCACGTCGTTGATCGCCGTTTTCATTCCTCTGCTGATGATGGGCGGCATTGTAGGCCGCCTCTTCCGTGAGTTTGCCATCACCCTGTCGACCGCCATCCTGGTCTCCATGGTGATCTCCTTAACCACCACTCCGATGATGTGCGCTCACTTGCTCAAAGACCCCAGGGGAGAGAAGCACGGGCGTATTTATCGCGCCAGCGAACGTTTCTTTGACGGGTTGCTGAATATCTACAAGCACTCCCTCTCCTGGGTGTTGGACAATTCGGGCTTGATGCTGGTGGTGCTGTTGCTGACCATCGCGCTGAACGTGGTGCTGATCATCAAGATTCCCAAAGGCTTCTTCCCGCAGCAAGACACCGGCGCACTGGTCGGCGGCATACAGGGGCCTCAGGACGCCTCCTTTCCGGTCATGGAAGCCTCGGCGCGTGCGATCGTCAAGACCGTCAAGGCTGATCCCGCGGTGCAGAACGTGATTTGCTACACCGGCGGCAACGGCGCCAGCAATGGTGGATTTGTGTACGTTGCTCTCAAGCCGCTCGACCAGCGCAAGATCGGCGCGCCGGAAATCATCAACCGCCTCCGTCCTAAGCTGAATCGCTTGCCAGTGGCTTCGGTATTTCTGCAGGCCGCACAGGATCTGCGTATCGGCGGACGGGGCAGCAACGCCCTCTACCAGTACACGCTGCAGGCGGACAATGTGACCGATCTCACTCACTGGGGACCGATCCTGCTGGCGCAGATCAAAAAACTTCCCGGCTTCCAGGATGTGAACAGCGACCAGCAAAATGGCGGTCTGGATGAATTCCTGACTTACGACCGGGTCACGGCCGCCCGCCTGGGCCTTACTTCGCAGGCGATCGATAGCGCCCTTTACAGTGCCTTCGGCCAGTCCGAAGCATCGGTGATTTACACCCAGTTGAATCAGTACTACGTGGTGTTGGAAGTAGCGCCCAGGTTCTTCCAGTCTCCTGAGGGGCTGAACTACACCTATCCCAGGGCTGCCAACGGGGTGACGCCCATCAGTGCGGTCAGCACGTTCCGTCCCAGCACCACCCCGCTGCAAGTGAACCATACCGGCGTGTTTCCATCCGTGACGGTATCCTTCAACCTCGCGCCTGGCCTGTCGTTGAGTGACGCCACCCTGGCCATCAACCAGTTACAGACCAAGCTCGGTCTGCCATCGACCATCCGCGGATTCTTCGCCGGCACTCTCCAGGCCTATCAGCAATCCCTGGCCACGGAGCCGATCCTGGTCACTACGGCTCTGCTGGCGGTGTACATCGTGCTGGGTATTTTGTACGAGAGCCTGGTGCATCCGCTCACCATCATCTCTACTTTGCCTCCAGCCAGTGTTGGAGCCATGCTGGCTCTGCTAGTGTTCCATAATGATCTCAACGTCATCTCCATCATTGGCATCGTGCTGCTGATCGGCCTGGTGAAGAAAAATGCCATTATGATGATTGATTTCGCGCTGGTTGCGGAGCGGGAGCACGGCAAGAGCACGACCGATGCCATCTTCGAGGCCTGCATGCTGCGCTTCCGGCCGATCATGATGACCACCCTGGCTGCCCTGTTTGGCGCGATCCCGCTGGCATTCGGCACCGGTACCGGTTCGGAGCTGCGGCAACCGCTGGGCATTACCATTGTGGGGGGCTTGATCGTGAGCCAGATGCTGACTCTGTACACCACCCCGGTAATCTATCTCTATATGGACCGCTTGCGGTTGCGGGCCCTGGGGAGACATCACGACACTTTCACGGCTAATCCCGAGGGAGCCGTCTAGGAAAGCTTGTATGCAGAAGACGACGAATCGGCGAATCAATATCGGCTGGCTTACTGGTGTGCTACTTTGCACGCTCGTGACCGGCTGCCACATCGGGCCGGCGTATCATCCGCCCGCCGTTCAGCCCCCTCCTGCCTTCAAAGAAACGCCGCCACCCGGCCCGACGGCAAACCCGCCACAGGGAACCAACGGGAACGGAACCCAGGAGAACGGGACCTGGACGGTGGCTCAACCCGCCGACGCGAAGATTCGCGGCGACTGGTGGAACATTTTCAACGATCCCGAGCTGAACGACCTGGAGAGCCAGGTCAACATCAACAACCAGAACATCAAGCAGTACTTCGAGAATTTTATGGAGTCCCGCGCACTGGTGCGCGAGGCCCGGGCGCAGTACTTCCCGACGGTCAGTTTTGGGCCGTCTTACAACCGTCAGCGTTCCTCCCAAAATCTTGGCTCGAATGCCACCGTGGCCAACCCGGGAAAGGAATCCCAGATCTACGCTCTGCCATTGGATGTTTCCTGGACGCCCGATCTCTTTGGCAGAATCCGCCAGGAAGTCCGCAATGCGCAGTACACCGCGCAGGTCAGCGCCGCGGATCTGGAGAATGAGCGGCTGGTTGAACAGGCCGATTTGGCCGAATACTTTTTTGAAATACGCGGACAGGACGCTCTGATCCAGATCTACACCCAAACCGTGGCAGCCGACCAGAAGGCGTTGGACTACAACCAGGCCCAATACGACACCGGCATTGGCGACCAACTCTCGGTAGTAGAAGCGCGCGCCACTCTTCAAGCGGCCCAGTCCTCATTGACCAACCTGGGCATTTTACGGGCGCAGTATGAACACGCGATCGCGGTCCTGATTGGCAAACCGGCTTCCGATTTCTCCTTGCCCGCGCGTCCGATCTTGACCGCGCCTCCTCCGGTTCCCGTCGGCATGCCTTCTCTGCTGTTGCAGCGCCGCCCCGACGTGGCCGCAGCCGAACGAACCATGGCCGCCGCCAACGCGGAACTTGGAGTTGCCTACACTGCTTTCTTCCCTACCTTGACGCTCTCTGCGAGTGGAGGTTTTGATAGCTATCTCTTCAAGCATCTGCTTGACTGGCCCAGCCGCTTCTGGTCGGTTGGCCCAACTTTCTCCCAGCCCATTTACAACGCGGCCTTGAGTGCGGAGTTGCATCAATACGTCGCGATTTATAACGCTGACGTAGCTAGCTACCGGCAGACGGTCCTCACTGCCTTTCAGCAGGTCGAAGATTACCTGGCCCAGACCCGTATCCTGTCGCAGCAGATCCAGCAGCAGCGCGGCGCGGTCGAGTCTTCGCAAACCGCTCTCAATCTGGAGATGGGAAGATACCAGACCGGTATCGATCCCTACATCGATGTGGTAACGCTGCAGAACACGGTCTTAAGCGACCAGCAGCAGTTGGCCAGTCTGCAGATTGAGCAGATGACCGGCGCGGTTCAACTAGTGCAAGCTCTGGGCGGAGGGTGGGATGCTTCCCAGCTACCCACGCCGTCGCAAGTGACGGCTGCCCCAAGCAAGGCGGATACGAAGATTCAGCAGTAAAGCGCCTGGAGTGCTTCGACTTGATCCGTGGGTGCCCGCAGCCGGAGGGTGACGCTGCTGTGCGGCGGGGAAAGGCTGAGCTCATAGGTAAAGGTCCCGCAGCAGGTGCGCTCGAAGAGAACGAAGTCGAGCAAGGTGTGGGCGGTTTCTTCAGAGAACGTCCACTCCATTTCGACGCCATCGGGATGGCGAGTCAATGCTGTTCGGGTTTCTAACAAAGCATGTATCTCGGCCCGACGCTGCCGGAGGGCGCCCTCGGGCAGCGTACAAACGAAAGCCAACGGATCAGGTTGTTTTTCCATAGGGTTTTCCCACCCACCGAACCATGAGATTGTTTTTGCAGCCTTTCCATACCACTGAACCCCGGGTGCCCCACATCTCGCTCGTTTTTCGCGAGATGTGGGATTCCACTGCTCTCCGCCCGCTCTTTCTTGACGTTTGAAAAAACACCAGGTCAAGCATCGTGGTATCCCACATCTCGCGAAAAACGAGCGAGATGTGGGGCACCCGGGGTCCTCTTTAGGGACAAAGTTTAGGGTGCGATCTTCACTCTACCTTGTTCCCCGGTTTGGTAGTAACGACAGCTCGACCAGAGCCAATCTTCAGGTTTTTCCACGAGTCCGCGTTTCACGGGATTCCAGTGCATGTATTCCAGCTTCTCAATACGCTTTGCGAAGGTGAATACATTGAAGTCGTAGTAGCGCGCCTGCCAGAACGGTCGCTCCTTGGCTCGCTTCGACACTGAAATCTTCAATGCCTGCAAGCTCACGGCCAGCAAATCTTTGCCAGGTTCACTCACCAGCAGATGGACGTGTTCCGGCATTACGACGTAACCGATAACGTCAAATTGATACCTCCAATGCACTTCTGCAGCACATCCTCAAAAAGATTCCGCAACACGGGACTATCCATATAAGGAAGCCGGTGATAACAACTAAACGTGACAAAATGCACGTCCCCTTCCACCTGGCGCCGCTCTAGTCCCAAAACCATGGCGGCATCTTACAATTGACCCTGACAGGAGAAACCCATTCCTACTATCTCCCTTGCATCGGTCCTTGAAACCAGCACGCTAAAGTTGAATGACGTGGCAACCCACGCGCCCGGTCCCCGCGGCCTGCTGCCCATCACGCCGGAAATGCTGCTCAACGCACCCTCAGGCAATCTCTTTGGCTTGACCCAGAACGCCGGCATGGGCTGGGAACCGCAAAAGCTCCTCGGCTCGGAAGTGCTGATCCTCAGCACCCACGGCGGCCTTCGTGGCGCAGATGGAACCCCCATCGCCCTCGGCTTTCATACCGGCCACTGGGAACTTGGCGCGCTGGTCGCCGAAGCAGCCATCACTCTCAAATCGCTCGATGCCATCCCCTTCGCCGGCGCCTGCACCGACCCCTGCGACGGACGCACCCAAGGCACCACCGGCATGCTCGATTCCCTGCCCTTTCGCAACGATGCCGCCATCGTGCTGCGCCGCCTGATGCGGTCGCTGCCGACCAGGATGGGCGTGATCGGCATTGCCACCTGCGACAAAGGGCTGCCGGCCATGATGATGGCGCTGGCGTCTGCCGGCGAACTGCCAACCATCCTTATCCCCGGTGGAGTCACCCTTCTCCCCGAGTCAGGCGAAGATGCAGGCAAAGTACAGACCATCGGCGCACGCTATGCGCAAAAACAAATCACCCTCGAGACCGCGGCAGAGATGGGCTGCCGCGCTTGCGCCACCCCCGGCGGCGGATGCCAGTTTCTAGGCACAGCCGCCACCGCACAAGTCGTCGGGGAAGCTCTGGGGCTCTCCCTTCCCCACACCGCGCTCGCCCCTTCCGGCGCGCCCATTTGGCTCGATGCGGCACGCCGTTCCGCCAGCGCCATCCTGCGCTTGCATCAACTAGGTCTTGGCACCCGTGATGTGCTTACCCAGGCATCCGTCGAGAATGCCATGGTGGCCCACGCTGCCTTTGGTGGATCCACCAACCTGCTGCTGCATCTCCCTGCAATTGCCTACTCAGCAGGCCTCAAGCGCCCCGTGGCCTCTGATTGGGCCCATGTCAACAGAACCATCCCGCGCCTGGTGGACGCGCTGCCCAATGGTCCCCGCAACTTTGCCACCGTGCAGGTCTTCCTGGCGGGAGGACTTCCCGAGGTGATGCTCCACCTAAGACGGGCGGGCCTGCTGAACACCCGGGTAAAGACCGTTTCCGGAGAGACGCTGGATAGCTGCCTGGACTGGTGGGAGAGCAGCCCACGCCGCCACGAGCTACGCAAAAATCTGGCCGCGCGCGACGGCATCAATCCCGACGACGTCATCATGGATCCGGATCGCGCACGGTCCAGCGGGCTCACCCCCACCGTATGTTTCCCCGTGGGGAACCTGGCCCCCGAGGGTTCCGTGATCAAGAGCACGGCCATCGACCCATCGCTGATCGACCGCGATGGTATTTTTCATCACCAGGGGCCGGCCCGCGTCTTCATCTCCGAGGAGTCGGCCATCCACGCCATCAAAAATGGCGAGATCCGCGAGAACGACGTCATGGTGCTGGTCTGTGGCGGCCCGGCAGGCGCCGGCATGGAAGAGATTTACCAGATCACGTCCGCGCTCAAGTGGCTGCCCTCAGGCAAGCACGTGGCGCTGCTCACCGACGCCCGCTTTAGCGGCGTCTCGACCGGCGCCTGCATCGGACACGTCTCGCCCGAAGCGCTAGCTGGGGGCGCAATCGGCAAGCTGCAGGATGGCGATCAGATCGAGATCACGATCGACCAGCAAAAGTTGACTGGGTCCGTCAACCTGGTGGGCGACGCGCGGGAGACCTTCGGCGCGGAGGAAGGGACACGCAGATTAAGCGCGCGGCCACTCCGGGCTGATCTGAGGCCGCACCCGGCGCTTCCCGACGATACCCGGCTGTGGGCCGCGTTGGTGCACGCCAGCGGAGGTGTGTGGGGAGGATGCGTGTATGACGTCGACGCCATCGTTTCCCGGCTCAATGTCTGAATTGAATACAGTGAAGAAACGGATCGGATTTCGCGCCGATACCACTGGCTGGAGCAACAAATGAACCAGACAGCCACCAGGATCCCCGCCGGCGAATATACCGCGATCATTAAGCCGAAATCCGCTCGAGGCAGCTCGCGGGCGCAGCCTGGGGTCATCCTCGTTCTTCAGCCGTCCCGGGTCGAACAAACGGACCAGGTTTTTGCCTTTTCATCCTGGAGATTTCTGCGCGAGAGTTTTCGCGTCTTTGGACTCGCTTCTGCCAAAGAGCTGGACACCGCGGATGTCCGGCTCTCGACCGGCAAACAGCCTTACATGTTTTCCAAACGCCGGTGGGAAGCTCCTCTGATTGACACCATCTACGGCAACTGCGACGAGCCTTAGGGAACCTGGATCACGGTCTTCATCGTGTGCTCTTCGCCGGGCGCAAGATCTATCGCAAAGGCGCGGATATTGCTGGCTTCGACGCAAGCCATTGTCTTCCATTCGTCGTCGCCCAAATCTGCCAGTGTTTGTGCGCCGGTACTCCAGGGATTCCAAACCACGGTGGTGCGTGAATCTGCTTTCTCCAGCCGGATGCGCCGGCGCATGAGCGGGTCAGCTATTTCTACAGCATGCGTCGTCTCCAGGTAGGCGCGATCGGTCTGTGCAGTGAAAACGATATCGCCCTCTTGCCGCTTCTCACGGTTGGCATCTGTGTTATCAAGGTAAGCCACGCCGTCGAGTCCGCTGATGCGAACCGCCTCCGCCCCACCTACGCGGTAATACGTGTGCAGAGCCTCTTCAAAACGCAGCGGCGCTGCGCCGGTGTTGCTGACCACCAGCTCCTGCTTTAGCTCGGAGGCAATGGTCAGGCGGTGCAGCAGGCGGAAATCGTGCGGCCACCAGGCACGTGTTCCCTCGTCGCTCTGGGTCGACAGACTTACCAGGACCGCATCGCCCAGCATTTTCACGGAGTCGAGTTGCCAGGCTTTCGTGCGTACAAATCCGTGCGAAGGTGCTTTGGGGTCGTCCGCCTTATTGCGAAACCAGGGAAAGCAAACAGGGATGCCCCCGCGGATCGCGCGTCCCGCCTCAAACTGCGAGTGTTGACTTAAGAAGATCACTTCCTCGGCTCCGGCCGGGCGCCACGAGGTAAGCTGTGCCCCGTGCAGGTAGATCTCCGCCGTTGCCTTTGGCGTGCTGATACTCAGCCGGGGCAAGCCCCCATTGCCTGCCGTGATCTGCGCTACGCCCTCGATGGCAAAGCGCCGGTTTAGTTCATCGATAGAGTCCATAGATATCTCTCAGTTATGGTTGCAAATGAGGAAGGCGAACTGGAGATGCGCTCCTGGGCCTAAACGACAGCCCCCAGCGGCGTATTGCCGTTACGCGCCAAAAACGCGTTGAAGCTTTCGCCACTCTCCGGCTGTCCCTTACGCATGACCCTGCCATTCTTGAACTCCAGCTCGTCTGGTTGCGCGCCGTGCAGCGGGGAACCCGTGTCCGCGGCAACAGTCGTCAACAATTTGAGCTGCGCCCGCCTGGCCGCAGCTTGCACCGCAGGCGTAAGGCTGGCCGCCTTCGGAGACCCGATAGGACCCGGAATCTCGGGCAGCGTGGGATCACCCAATCTGGCATCGATCAATTCCATGCGCAGGTTCAGCGTCGCCGCCGTCACCTGCGCCATGATGGTATACGCGCCCAGGCCCAGGTCCGGCGAGCCGGAAGCCACGGTCACCCGGCCACCCGGCTCAAACTGCACCAACATCGATGCAGCCGAACGATCGGCGGCGGCCGCCTGGGCCAGTGAAGGTGCGAGCGCAGTCGTGAACACGACCGTAGCCGTACCTTTCACGAAATCTCGCCGTGACATCGGCCAGTCGCAAGCCGGCTTTTTGCGGTTCATAACCTCACTCCTTGAACGGGTGCCTCATGTTAGCAAACGAAGCCGGTGGGAAGTCCGGCGACGGTTCAGATCTCGACCTCGCCTTCGAGGTAGAAGACGCAGCAACCCTCCAACTCAACCCGGTCTCCCTTCAGGCGGCAGATAACCTCTCCACCGCGCGGAGAGGACTGGAAGGCGCGAAACGTAGTCTTGCTGAGTCGACTGGCCCAATAAGGCGTCAGCGTGCAATGAGCGGCGCCGGTTACGGGATCCTCGGGGATTCCTTTGGCGGGAGCGAAATAACGGCTGAGGAAGTCGAATGGAGCGTCGCCGGACGCAGTCACGATCACACCTGGCCGGTCTAAGCGGGCAATCGCCGCCATGTCGGGAGCGAGTGCCCGCAAGGCCTGCGGACCCTCCAGCAGAGCCAGGTAGTTGAAGGCGTTCGCGAAGACTTCGGTGGGCTCGATGCCCAGCGCTTGCAGCAGACTGGGCGGCGGCGTGATCCGCTCCGAGGGCCGTGCCGGAAAATCCATCCTGTAGCTCGCTCCTACCCGTTTGACCGTAAGTGGTCCGCTGGCGGAGTGAAAGACGACCTGGGTGCGCCCAGGCTCTACCCGCTCCATGACCACCGCAGCGCTGGCCAAAGTTGCGTGGCCGCAAAGCGGTACCTCGGTAGCGGGCGTAAACCAGCGCAGCCGATAGTCTTCGCCATCGGGCACCAGAAACGCGGTTTCAGAAAGATTGTTCTCAGCGGCAATGGCCTGCAACGTTGCGTCGGCCAGAAAGGCGTCCATAGGCATCACCGCGGCCGGATTTCCTGCGAATGGACGGATGGTAAACGCGTCAACCTGAAATATGGGGGTGCGCATGTAACCTCTGCACGTTCGTTTCATCATAACTTGTACAGGTGCCTCTCCCGGCGCTCGGCCTGTGCCCCGGGAAGATGCTTGGCGAAAGGCCACCATGAACGAAGTTGAGGATGACGGCGGAGGATTGCCTATCAAGCCACCCCCAGGGGCGGAAGCCGTGGAAGAGGCTACTGCATCGGACCCGGCGGAGAAGCCGGCCGATGCCGCTGCTGCGCCTGCACTTGTGGAGACCGCCGCGCCACTGGAAATACCACCCGTTTTACCCCGCATCCGCCTGGACAAAAAGCATCCGCTCGCCATCCGCTGGATGCATTGGATCAATTTCCCCGTGCTCTTCACCATGATCTGGAGCGGGCTGCTGATCTATTGGAATGATTCCGACAACGCCTACAAGCACCCGCATGCGGTCTACCAGGTTGGTGTGGGATCCTTCACGCTGTTCCGTTTTTTCCCCAATTGGTTCTGGAAGGCAATGAACGCTCCCTACCATGTGACGGAAGGGCTGGGATACCACTTCTTCTTTATGTGGATTTTCGCCATCAACGGAATCCTCTATGTGCTTTTCACCATCTTCTCCGGCGAATGGCGCTTTGTGGTTCCCGACCGGAAGAGCCTGATACAAGCAATCCAGGTGACGCTGAAAGACCTGCATCTGAGCAAATATCTGCCGCCGCAGACCAAGTACAACGGCGCCCAAAAAATCGCGTACACGTCTGTAATTCTGATGGGCGCTGGGAGTCTCATCACTGGCCTTGCAATCTATAAACCCACGCAAGCGCACTGGATTACCACCTTGTTGGGCGGCTATGAGATGGCCCGGTGGGAGCACTTCCTGCTCACTCTCGGGTTCTGCGGGTTCTTCCTCATTCACGTGACCCAGGTGGTACTGGCCGGCTGGAATAACTTCCGCAGCATGGTGAGCGGGCTGGAAGTTAAACCCATACAAGAACCATCGATCGAAGCAGAGAGAAAGAGTTGGGGATGAGCGAGCTCGACGATCAAGACGCCATGCAACGGGCCGACGAAGCCGTCCTTAGGGAAAGCCGCAAACACACCCGCCGCAGCTTCGCCATCGCCGCAGTAAGCGCGGCTGCCGGGTGGGGCTTGTACGAGTGGATCGACCATAGTCAGCAGCTGAGCATGCAGCCGAAACCCTTGCGCAGGGCCTTTCAAACGAATGCCGCGCTTTCGCACGCAATTTTTGACGATCGGGCGATGGCGCCGACCTACCCGTTGAAACGCGCCGAGGACCTGCGCGTCAACGGAGTCTACGGCCTGAAGCAGGCCCTTGTGCCGGAGAGTTGGCGGCTGCAGTTAACGGGGGTGGCAAATGCGCCCAGCTATGCTCAATATGCTGCCGATGTAACCGCCTGGGAATATCAGTATGCCGATGTGAAAAGCCACGAAGATCAGGGCCACGATACCAAAGTAGCTCCCAGTGCCGACACGGCGGAGAAGATGGCGCCGGCTTCCATGGTTGCGACGGAAAAAATCCGCCAGGAACGTGCCGGGAAAATGATCCGGGGGCTGGAGGAAGCAGGTCGAAGCCGATCCACCCTGAACCCCGGCACACCGGGACTTCTGCTGACCATGGACGATGTCCTCAAGCTTCCCAAGCGTGACCTGGTCACGCAGTTCAAGTGCATTGAGGGATGGAGCCAGATTGTCCATTGGAGCGGGGTGCGCATGGCAGACCTGTTCGCGGCCTACCCGCCGGAGAAACGCCCCGATGGCCGCTTGCCGCGCTACGTGTACATGGAGACACCAAACGGTGACTACTATGTCGGTTACGATATGAGGGTTTGCCTGCATCCGCAAACGCTGCTGGTCACGGAGATGAGCGGCAGCCCCCTGACGCAATACCATGGCGCCCCGCTGCGGTTGCACGCGCCCACCAAGTACGGTTACAAGCAGATCAAGCGTATCGGCCTCATCGCCTACACCGACCAGCAGCCTGACGACTACTGGACCAAGCTCGGCTACGACTGGTACGCCGGCCTCTGACAAAGGCCGGGTGCCCCACATCTCGCTCGTTTTTTGCGAGATGTGGGATACCACCGCGCTCGACGTGCGGTGTTTGGAAAACCACGGGTTAAGAGTCGTGGTATCCCACATCTGCAGAAAACGAGCGAGATGTGGGGCACCCGGGGTCTGCGGAACATCAACGGTCGAATGTCAGGTCTTGGCTAGCGCTTCGAGCACCATGCCTGCCGCGTGGGAGACGCTCCCAGCGCCCAGGGTCAGGATGACGTCCCCGGCGGCGGCCTGGGAAACGGTTCGGCTTACCGCTTCTTCGAACGACGCGGCATACTGGACCTCTTTTCGGCCGACCGCACGTACCAGCGCGGGGGCGTCAACCCCGGAGATGGGTTCTTCGCTGGCTGCATAGATGTCCAGAACCTGGACCGTATCGGCGTCATCGAATGCGGTGGCAAACTCGCTCATCAGGTCCCGGGTGCGGGTGTAGCGATGCGGCTGAAAGATGACATGCACACGCGCGTAACCCGACTCCCGTGCCGCGCTCAGGGTGGCGCGAATCTCCGTGGGATGATGACCATAGTCGTCGACCACGTTCACCCCATGCGCACACCCTTTTAGCTGAAAGCGCCGATCCACTCCGCGAAAGCTGCGGAGCGCGTGCGCAACATCTTCACACGAAACCTCAAGCTGAGTACCAATGGCCACCGCGGCGGTTGCATTCAACACATTATGCCGGCCGGGCACGTTCAGCGAAAAGGGGCCGAGCACCATGCCGCCGGCAGCCACCTCGAAGCGGGATCGGACCCCGTCCACGACTGGAAGCATGCGCAGCACATAATCGGCACCAGGGGACGTGCCGTAGGTAAATACCCGCCGGTGCACCCGAGGCAGCAACGCCGCAAGCTGGGGGTTGTCGATACAAGCCGTACACGCGCCGTAAAACGGAACCCGCTCCATAAATTCTAGGAAGGCCGCCTCCACGTCTTCCATGTCGCGGTAGCAATCCATATGCTCGCGATCGAGGTTGGTCACCACGGAGAGAATCGGCGAGAGCTTGAGAAACGACCGGTCACTTTCGTCGGCCTCAGCGACCAGGTATTGCGATTTTCCCAACCGGGCGTTCGACCCGAGCGCATCCACCCGGCCGCCGACCACCACGGTTGGGTCCAGCCCACCGGCCGCCAGCACCGTGGCAATCATGGACGTCGTCGTGGTCTTGCCGTGCATCCCGGCCACCGCGATGCCGTATTTGAGCCGCATAAGCTCGGCCAGCATCTCGGCCCGCTGGATGACGGGTATCTTGCGCTGCCGCGCCTCGACAACCTCGGGGTTCTGCTCATTGACGGCAGAGCTGGTGACCACCACCCCGGAGCCCACCACGTTCGCGGCTGCGTGCCCCTGGAAGACGGTGGCGCCCAGGGTTCCCAGCCGATCGGTAATGCTGGATTGACGCAGGTCGGAGCCGGAAACGGCATAGCCGAGGGTCAGCAGTATTTCCGCGATCCCGCTCATGCCGATGCCGCCAATGCCAATGAAATGAATGCGTTGCGCTTTCGCGAACATAGCAGGCGAGGGAAAGGTAGTGAGGGTCACTTTCCCCTACTTTAGCAGCCGGAAGGTGCTGCTTCCCCTTGTGTGGCTGGAGCATCTAATACGTACGGCAAGCATGGCAAGCAATTTGCTTGCCACGGCTTAAGAAGAGCGCAACTTTTTACAGCAACTATGGTTTTATGTAGTAGGCACCCGAAGTTAACCAGGAGTGCTCGGAGTATCGCCAAAGCGGTTGGTTACGCAATGCATGATGCCTTGGCGCGGAGGTCCAAATGAAATTCCTCAGGTATTTTCTGCTGCTCGGCGCCCTGATGGTTCCTGCAGCCTTACTGTCCACTCCTGCGAACGCCCAGGTCGGTGTAGGGATTGGGATCGGCGGCGGCTACGGATACGGGGATTACGGTTATGGGTACGGCTATCCTGCTCCGGTTTGCTCGTGGGGCTACTACAACTACTATCCCTATGCCTGCGCCCCTTATGGCTACTACGGACCTAGCTGGTTCGTCGGCGGAGTCTTTATCGGCGCCGGCCCTTGGTATCACGGCTATTGGGGACGTGGTGGATACTACGGCTATCGCGGCGGGTACGGCTATCGCGGTGGAGTAGGCTATCGTGGCGGCGTTGGTTATCGCGGTGGAGTGGGCTATGCTCATACCGGTGGCAATTATGCACGCGGTGGGGCTGGCTACGCAGCCGGCGGGCACAGCATGGTAAGCAGTGGAGCCGGTGGCTACCACGGCGGAACAGCTGGTGGCTATCACGGCGGCGGTGGGTTCAGCGGCGGTGGTGGTGGCTTCCACGGCGGCGGTGGTGGTGGTGGCTTCCACGGCGGTGGTGGCGGATTCGGCGGTGGTGGACACGGTGGTGGTGGCGGACACCGGTAACGCTGGAAAACGATCCACGGGAAACGGCTGGCTTCGGCCAGCCGTTTTCTTTTGGGTTAGTTGCGTGAGAACTTGTAGTTAACCGTGTCGGTCCGTAGGAACGTCGAAGAGTAGCCCAAGCTCAGAATCTGTGTGAGAACCTCCTGGATAAGACGATGGGTGCCCTAGGTCTCGCTTTTGAGACCTGGGATCCTCCACGCAAATGCCGGAAGACCAAATCGGAGATCTCTAAGATCGAAAAAGCCACTCGATCGAATTCTCACGCACGCTCTCAAGTCCAGATGGAATGTGCAAAACTCGGGTCCGCCGGCATCTGCTTGAGGGATCCCAGGTCTCAAAAGCGAGACCTGGGGCACCCATCGCCTTGTCCAGGAGAATCTCACACAGACTTGACAGTCCTGGTTTTTTTGCCGTCCCTATGGTACTTAACGCTTTGGTGGGTTTGACACTGTCAGGAAGACGCAAGGCTGGCGACCATCTCGGCAATCCTTGCAGCAGCCTGCGGATGGGCGAAAGTACGCGCACACGCGGCCATCTCCGATAACTTGTTCCGATCGCTGAGCATGCCGGACAACGCACGCAACAACTTGTCTGCAGTCATATCTTGCTCCAGCAGCACCAGCGCGGCTCGCCCTTCCGCCAACACTTCCGCATTCTTTCGCTGGTGGTCGTCCGCGGCTTGAGGAAAAGGCACCAGCAGAGACGGCTTACCACTAGCCGCAAGCTCCGCGACCGTGCTGGCTCCGCTGCGCGCCAGTATCAGATCCGACATTTCAAACTGCCGGGGCATGTCTTCGAGAAAGGCCTGTACCCGCCAACGGCTAGTATCAGCGCCACTGGCCGCATACGCGGATTCGGTCGTTTCTGCATGGCGGGCTCCGGCCTGGTGGAGGATGGTGAGTCCTGGCACGGCATCCAGCAGCGGCTTGGCAATCTCCGGCATTCTCTGGTTCAGCGCTCGGGCCCCTTGGCTCCCGCCCATCACCAGCAGGCGGAGCGGACCTTCCAGCGGCCGGGGTGCGAGCGCGAAGAACTCGGGCCGCACCGGGATTCCGGTGATTTCTGCGTTGCGGAAGAACGAGAGGGTGGGAGCAAAATTGACCGCGGCGGCGCGGATCCTCTTCCCGATCAACCGATTCGCCAAGCCGGGCACGGCGTTCGGTTCAAAAGCCAGGGTCGGCACCCGCCGCACCAACGCCGCCAGCATCGCCGGCCCGGAGGCATAACCACCCACCCCGACCACGACCTGCGGTTGCCAGCGGCGCAAAAGCCCGATGCAGTGCAAAATGCTGCGCGGGAGCGCGACCAGCGTCTTGAGTTGGGTAGCCAGGCTGACGCGGTTGAGCTGGCCGACATCGATGAGCTCCAGGGAGTAACCTGCCTGCGGCACCAGGCGCGTCTCCATGCCCTTTGCCGTCCCGACGAAACAAACCTCCGCAGCATAGGCAGACTTGAGCGCGCCCGCGATGGCGAGCGCGGGGATGACGTGTCCACCCGTGCCGCCCCCGGCAATCATGACCCGCATGCGGTCAGTCGATCTCCCGGGTGAGGCTCAACAGGACACCAATACTCGCCAGCGTAATGAACAGAGACGTACCGCCATAGGAGACAAAAGGCAGCGTGATCCCTTTGGTCGGCACCAGCGCCAGCACCACGCTGATGTTAAAGAAGGCCTGGATAAGGATGGTTGCCGTAATGCCGAAAGCCAGAAAGCGCGCGAATACATCCTTGGAGAGACTGGCAGCCCGCAGCCCACGAAACCCGAGGGCAACGAACAGGGCAATGATGGCCAGAGCGCCGATGAGGCCGAGTTCCTCCGCGATATTGGCAAAGATGAAGTCGGTATGCGGCTGCGGCAGATAAAAGAGCTTTTGCCGCCCTTCCATGAAGCCCAGCCCGTGGATGCCGCCGGTGCCAACCGCGATCAGCGACTGGATGGTGTGAAAACCTGAGCCCTGCGGATCTGCTTCCGGGTTCATAAAGGCCAGCATGCGCGCTCGCCTCCAGGGCACGCGAAAGAGCAGGATGTAGAGCACAGGCGCCGCGGCGAGCGCGGCATAGCCGAGATATTTCAATTCCGCACCGGCCAGATAAAACATCAGCGCCGCCACGGCTGCGCACACCAGCGCGGTGCCCAGATCGGGCTCTTTGACAATCAGCAGGATAAACAGCAGAGTCGGCAGCGCCGCCGGCAAAAGCGTGTTACGCCAATCGCGAATGGAGTGCAGCTTGTCCTGCAGAAACCAGGCCAAAAAAAGTACCAGGACCGGCTTGGCAATCTCCGACGGTTGAAAAGAGAGACTGCTTCCGAAGCGGATCCAGCGGTGGGTATTGTGCGAATCGCGCAAGAGAAAGACACCCAGCAAGAGCAGCGTGGTAACCGCCACGGCAGGAAAGACGACAATGGGGCGGTTGAATTTGCGGTAATCAATGCGCATCAGCACGATCATGGCCAGCAGGCCGAGGACCGCCCAGCCAATCTGCTTGCTGACGAAGGTATAGGGCGACCCGTATCGGTCTTCGGCCATGACCGCCGAGGCGCTGAAGACCATCAGCAACCCGATGAACACCAGCAGGACAGTCACGCCGAAGAGCCACTTGTCGACCCCTACGCGCTTTGCCATACACCCACTTTCTGCCGAGCCATCACTGCTTGCTTGAAGACCTTTCCCCGCTGTTCGTAATTTTCAAATTGGTCGTAGCTGGAACACGCGGGCGCCAGCAGTACCACGTCGCCGGCGACCGCCTGGGTCGCCGCCTGGTCGACCGCCGCTTCCAGCGTGCCGGCGTGAATTACCCGCGTGACTCCCGCGATCTGGCCTTCGATCTTCTCCGCCGCTGCGCCGATGGTATAAACCGCCTTGACCCGCGCCTCCAGCAAGGCATTCAGCTGCGTGTAATCGGAGTTCTTGTCCTTGCCGCCCAGGATCAGGTGGATATTTCCCGGAAACGAAGCAATCGCCTTCGCCGTAGCGTCGACATTGGTGGCCTTGGAATCGTTGTAGTACTCGACGCCGTGAATGTTGGTCACGAATTCGAGACGGTGCTCGACTGCCTGGAAAGAAGCAACCGTGCGTGCAATGACTTCAGCCGGTATATCCGCCACGCAGGCCGCGCAAACCGCCGCCAACACATTCTCGATATTGTGCTCGCCCTTGAGCGGGATTTCCGCTAATGGAAGCACCGGTATGGATGAACCGTCCTCGGAGGCGCGAAACATCACGATCCCGCTCATGACAAAAGCGCCACGGCGGACGACTTTGCTGCGGCTAAACCATAAAACCTGCGACCGCGCGCGGGCGGCTGCCTGTTGGGCAGCATGGTCATCGGCGTTGAGGACCAGGTAGTCTTCGCCTGTCTGTCTGGCGAATATCCTTTCCTTCATGGAAACATAATTTTCAAAGGTGCCATGGCGATCCAGGTGGTCGGGGGTGATGTTCAGAATCACGGCAATGCGGGGATGGAAGCTGTCCGCGGTTTCGAGTTGAAAACTCGAGACCTCAAGCACCGACCAGGTGCCGGCGGTACTCTGATCGACCACCTCGATGACCGGCAGGCCGATGTTGCCCGCGACCAGCGTCTTCAAGCCACTGGCCTTGAAGATCTCACCACATAGGGTGGTGGTGGTGGTCTTTCCGTTGGAGCCGGTAATTGCCAGCACTTCACCTTGCAAGAAACGCGCGGCCAACTCCAACTCGCCGATAACCGGCAGGCCCAGAGCGCGCACTTGAACCAATTCGGGCGTAGATAAGGGCACGCCTGGAGAGACCACGATCAGATCCTGGCGGCGGAAGGTCAGCAGTCCGTGACCTCCGGTTTCGACTGCGATACCCGCTTCCAGCAAGGAAGGAATTTCTACACTAAGCGCCTGTTCGCTGCGCTGGTCGGACACAGTGACCTGGGCGCCGCGCCGGCGCAGAAAGAGAGCTGCGGCAAAGCCCGATTTGCCGAGGCCAACCACCAGTATCTTTTTGCCTTTTAGTTCCATACAGCAGTCCAATCTTTTCTTAACGCAGTTTCAGGGTGGTGAGAGCAAACAGCGCAAACACCAGCGCGAGAATCCAAAAGCGCGCGATCACTTTGGACTCCGACCACCCCATGAGCTCGAAATGATGATGCAGGGGCGCCATTTTGAAGATACGCTTTTTGCGTAGTTTGTAGCTGCCTACCTGCAGGATGACGCTGATGGCCTCAAGTACGAAAATTCCGCCTATAAAAGGCAACAGTAACTCCTGCTTGATCACCACGGCAACGGTACCGATCGCGCCCCCCAGGGCCAGCGAGCCTACGTCGCCCATAAATACTTCTGCAGGATGAGCGTTGTACCACAGGAAGCCGATGCTGGCGCCCACCATGGCTCCGCAGAAAACAGTGACTTCGCTCACCATGGGCATGCGCTGCAGTTCAAGGTAGTCGGAAAAGACGGCATTTCCGCTTACGTAAGTGAGCATGGTGAGCGCTGCGGCGGCGATGATGGTGCAACCGATGGCCAGCCCGTCCAATCCATCGGTCAGGTTTACCGCGTTGCTGGCCCCTACGATGATCAGGGTGACAAAGATCACGAATGGCAGGAAGGCAAGTAAACCTAAATGAGGAATCGCACCCAACGCATGGATGGACAGATCGGGACGAAAGCGCTTGAGAAACGGCACCATGAGATGGGTGGAGTAAACGCCCTCATTGCGCATCGCCAATAGCACCAGCGCAATGGCCACTCCGCTGATGATTTGCAGGCCCATCTTTTGCACTGCTGTCAGACCAAGACTCCGCCGTTGGATCACCTTGATGTAATCATCGGCAAAACCGATTGCCCCGAAGGCCAGCGTGGAAATCATCACCAACCACACGAACGGATTTGCCAGATCGCTCCACAGCAGCGTAGGCAAAAGGATGGCGATACAGATGAGTACGCCCCCCATGGTGGGGGTGCCGGCCTTTTTCTGGTGATCTTTAGGGCCGTCCTCGCGGATGTACTGGCCGATTTGGAACTCACGCAGCTTGTCTATGACGAAGGGCCCGATGAGCAGCGCGATGAGCATGGCGGTGAGGCTGGCGAAAGCGGTGCGGAACGTCAGATACCGGAAGATGCGGAAGGGTCTGAAGTAGGGAAAAAGCTTCTGATAAAGGAGCCAGTAAAGCAAACTTCCTCCGCCACCACCCGCTTGTGGTTATCTTACAAGTCGAGCGCGCGCATGTCCGTTTTGCTTTTCAAAGCGAACCACACCGGCAACTAGCCGGGAGCATTGCGGCTGCGCCACGGACCACGGGTGCCCCACATCTCGCTCGTTTTTCGCGAGATGTGGGATTCCGCTGCTTTTAACCGGCAGCTCTCAAGTCCGAAGGAACTTACATTAAGATTTTTGGAATCCCACATCTCGCGAAAAACGAGCGAGATGTGGGCCACCCGTGGTCCGTGGCTCGGATAAAGATTCGGATCTGGCTATTCCTGCAGAACACGCATGGCTTGCTCCAGGCCGACACCGCGGGATGCTTTGAGCAAGACAGCGTCGCCTGCTCGCAGCTCCGCTTTCAGCCAGTCCCCGGCTTCGAGTGCCGAGGCTAAAAAGATGGCGAGGGCACCCGCCTCTCGCGCGCCTTCCACAATGAATTGAGCATTTCCTCGCACGCCGACGACCAGGTCGATACCGCTTTCGGCGGCCACTCTACCAGCCTCGCGGTGCAACGCGGCTGACTCCGAGCCTAGTTCCAGCATCTCGCCGGCCACCAGGATGCGCCGCTTGGCGGGCATGGAGGCGAGCGTCGCAATCATCGACTTAAGCGCTTCGGGATTGGAGTTGTAACAGTCGTTGATAACCGTGGCGTCGGCGATCCGCAACACCTCACCGCGCTTGTCCGGAGGGCGCAGTCGCCCCGCGGCAGCGGCGCACTCGGCTAGCGGAATGCCCGCTTCTACGCCGGCGGCAATCGCCGCCATTGCATTCGCGATGTTATGGCGGCCCAGCAGCGCCAAGGTGACCATCGCCTGCTGCGCGCCGGCCGTGACTTGGAATCGCACTCCCTCGGCGCCAAGTTCCTCGATGTCTGCCGCGCGCGGATCAGCACACGGACCCACTCCGAAATAGATAGAGCGCCCGCGAAAATCGCGCCCGAATTGCGCCACATAGGGGTCGTCACAGTTGAGAAATGCTACGCCGGAAGCGGGTAGGCTTTGCACCAGCTCATATTTGGCGCGCGCGATGCCCGCCACGCCATCAGAAAAATTCTGAGCATGGGCGGTGCCGACGTTGGTGATGACGCCCCAATCAGGATGAGCGATGCGCGCCAGGGCCGCGATCTCGCCGCTATGCGACATGCCCATTTCGATCACCGCAATTTCATGCTCCGGCTCCAGCTTCAGCAGCTGCAAGGGCATGCCGAATTCGTTGTTAAGGTTTCCCTGCGACTTCAGAACCGTGAAGCGCGACCCCAGAACCTCCGCCACCGCCTCTTTGGTAGTAGTCTTGCCAGCGCTTCCGGTCACCCCGATCACCCGCTTATTCCAATGCCTGCGCACCGCGGTGGCCAAGGTCTGCAACGCGATCAGCGGATCGTCCACGATGAGCAGCGTGTGGGTATGTGCCAGGTCGAGAACATTGGTTACCTTGCTGCGCGCGACGACGGCTGCACGCGCGCCCCGCTCCAGCGCAGCGGCGACAAAGTCATGAGCATCGTAACGGTCACCACGGATGGCGAAAAACAGGTCGCCCGGGGCGAGCGTGCGCGTATCGATGGAATAACCCGTCGCCTGCCCACGAAGCGAATCGCCCTCGCGCGACCTGAGCTCGGCTCCTATCCATAAAGCGACGTCCTGCAGTTGCAGCTTCATGCGCTTCTCTCCCGGCCGCGCAATACCTCGCTCGCAATGGCCGAATCATCGAACGGTATCACCCGCTGGCCGATGGTTTGGGTTTTTTCGTGACCTTTGCCAGCCAGAAGTACCAGGTCGCCCGGCCGCGCTTCCGCGATGGCCAATTCAATCGCGCGATGACGATCTGGCTCGACCACGACCCTGGCTGCAACGCCGCTTAGTCCCGGGAGCACCTCGTCGATGATCGTCAACGGGTCTTCTCCCCGCGGATTATCAGAGGTCAGCACCACCACATCGCTGCCCACCCCGGCCGCCCGGCCCATCAGAGGACGTTTGCTGCGATCACGATCACCGCCGCAGCCAAACATAGTGATGATCCGGCCCTCGCGAGGAGCAACAAACTCCCGAGCCACGGCGATGATATTGCGCAAGGCATCATCAGTATGGGCATAATCCACGACGACGGCAAAGTCCTGCCCGCAATCGACAGCCTGGAATCGCCCGGGCACAAACTCCAGAGACGCTGCGCCTCGAGCGACCTCCTCCAACGAGAGGCCACGAGCAATGGCCGCGGCTCCCGCAGCCAGTAGATTATAGGTATTCACTCGTCCAGTGAGGCGCGTCGTAACCGGTACTTCTCCCTGGGGGGTGATCATGGTGAAGTGCATGCCGGAAGACTCCATCTGCAATTGGTCGGCGCGGAAGTCTCCCTGACTCAGCCCATAGGTGTACACCAGCGAGCCGCGCGCCTGGGCTTTCAGCGCGGTCCCGTAGGCATCGTCCTGATTGAGGATCGCAACCCGTGGCGGCTTTCCCGATGAACCATCGAATAATTTAAGCTTCGCGGCAAAGTAGTTTTCCATAGTGCCGTGATAGTCGAGGTGGTCGCGGGTGAGATTGGTGAAGATGGCCACATCGAAATGCAGCCCTGAAACTCTCTCCTGGTCGAGAGCGTGCGAGGAAACCTCCATCACCGCCTCCGTCGCGCCACCGTCTACACCTTCACGAAACAGCTCCAGCAGATCGCGCGATTCGGGGGTGGTATGGGGCGCGGGAAAGATTCTACCTGCGGCGTGATACTCGATGGTGCCGGCCAGTATGGTCTTGCGCCGTTGATGGCGCAGCATCGCCTCCAGCAGAAAGGCGGTGGTCGTCTTGCCATTGGTTCCAGTGACCCCACTGAGTTTGAGTTGCGCTTCGGGATGGGCGAAAAAATTCGCCGCAATGGCAGCCAGCGCACGCCGCCCATGCGTTACCCGGATGACTGCGATGGCAGGATCCCCCGCTGCAACAGCGAAGCCCTCCAGCGAATCAGTGACGATGACCCTTGCCCCATGAGCTATGGCCTGGGAAATATAGCGATTACCATCGGTCGTGCCGCCGCGAAAGGCGACAAAGAGCGAGCCTTCGCGTACTCGCCGCGAGTCATACTCGATGCCGGCAACAACCGCGTCGGGGCCGGAGCGCCGTATGAAGTCGACACCGCGCAAAACGTTATCGAGATCCACCGGGCCGCCACACTTAGCTGTTGCTCTTGCGCTTGACGAAACGAATCGCTGTAAGCTTTGCCGACACCGACGCTATTTTTGTGTCGATGAAGCCTCGGCTACGAAGAAGCTCCCGAACGGCATTTTCCTTGAATGGACTGTTTGCTCCTTTGGGATAGACGATCCATATGGGTCCACTGCCAGTAAGGTGTTGATGGAGAAGACCTGCTTCCGATTGTGAATAAATACAAATCAGAGTCAGATCTATTTCTCTTCCGCTGGCAGCACTGCCCTGGGCCACGGCTGCCTTTAGCTCTTCGCTTTGTACATCTCCTACGATGGAGAGTCTCGTAGTTGGAGAAATTCCCAGTTTGCTGGCGAGATCAGGAAGAGGAGATGTGATGGCTTTTGCCCATCGTTGAGCTAATTCGGGACCGAGGCGGAGCTCGACCTGGTCTTCTGCGACCTTGAAGACCAGCGCATTGCCGCGAACCGCAACCCCGGTCATTGCCGAGACAGGAACTCGCCGCCGGATGCCACGGCGTAAGATGAGCTCGCTGCCTTCCAGCAGCACCTTGCAGTCACCGGCCTCGGCGCCCCACTTACAGTGACATGTAGCTTCGCGTCCCATGTGCACACAGTCTAAGGGAAGAGAGGCTCAGCGGGTGAAACGAACCACAATCTCCGTTCCCGGGGGCACCATGCTCCCCGGCGCCGGAACCTGCTCCCGGGCGATGCCACTACCCACAATCTGCAGCGCGAGGCCGGCGCTTCCGGCCGTCTCGACCGCGGTCCGCAGCGGTTCACCCAGAAAAGACGGAACTCGATTCGCCGCCCCAACCACGACGCGATTCCCCCCCTCGTGAGGCTCGTGGGCGGCGACTGCCGCCTCAAACGAAGGCGTATCTACTTTCGGTTCCACTGGACGGACAGGGATGGCAGCAGACTGCGAAGCGGGAGGGCGCGAAGTAGGACGTGGCGAATCAGGAGGCGGCGAAGTAGCTGCGACCGTCTGCTCCCCGCCCGGCGGCGCCAGCTCGTTCGCTGCAGCAGGCACTAGCTGCTGACCATTTCCTTTTCCGCGAAGAGGATCATCCGGGGGCAGGTTATTGACCTCGGCAAAGAGCGCGTCAAGATCGCCTGTGTGCTCCGCTGGTGCGTCGTCCATCTCCGGCGTGGCTTGTTGCCCCTTCGCCACATCTGTCTGCGGGATGAGATTGGTGTCGTGGGGCACGCCCAGGTATTCGAGTACTTCCTGGGCTACCTCGCGAAAAACCGGCGCCGCGTTCACGTTGCCGAAGTGGTTTCCTTCAGGGGAGTCGATCACCACTGCCACGCTAATCGCAGGATTGTTCACCGGCGCGATACCCACAAACGAAGCAATGTACTTGGTTTTGGAATAGCGGTGTGTCAACACATCAATTTTCTGTGCGGTGCCCGTCTTGCCTCCCGAAGTGTACCCATTCAAGGACGCGACATTCTTGGCAGTACCGAATTGCACCACCCCCTGCATCATCTTGCGCATCTGGGCCGCCGTCATGGTTGAGATGACACGGTGCGCGCCCTCGGGAAGCGGATCCGGCAGTTCTTCCTGGGGATGAAACGCGGCCGCCCGCAGTTGGCCCGGCGTTTTGTCACTCTCCTGCATGAGGATGTGAGGAGGCAGGTAGACGCCGCCGTTGGCGATCGTGGAAACCATGGTGACCAGCTGAATGGGCGTGACGCCCACCTCCTGGCCAATCGCGATGGAGCCGATGCTCGATCCTGACCAGCGGCGGGTAGGCCTCAGCAAGCCTCGCGTTTCCGCCGGCAATTCAATGTCGCTGCGCGCACCAAATCCGAATTCGTGCACGTATTGGTTGAATTTCTCCGGGCCCATGCGCAGGGCCAGCTTGACCGCCGCAACGTCACTCGACTCCGCCAGGGCCTGCGCGGCGGTGAGCAAGTAATTGGGATGGCTGTCGTGAATGATTCTCCCCGCCAACTCAATCTTTCCTCCCTGGCAATCGATGACCTCGTCAGGGTTGGTGACCTTTTGTTCCAACGCTGCGGAGTAGGTCACCAGCTTGAAGGTGGAACCCGGCTCATAGACATCGCTTACCGCGTGGTTCTTGAGCAGGTTGGTGGTGGCATGGCGGAAATCGTTGGGATTGAACGTGGGGCGAATGGCGAGCGCGAGAATTTGCCCGGTCTGGGGATCCTGAACCACCACTGTGCCATTCAGGGCATGAGTGCGTGCGAGCGCAGACTCCAAAGCACGTTCGGCCATGAACTGAATATTTTCGTCGATGGTGAGTACCATGCTTTTACCCGGATCAGGCTCGCGTTCCTGGCTATCGAGAACGTGGCGGCGGGCATCGAGCGCGGTAAGCATGCGGCCGGGAACACCGTGCAGATCGCGATCGTACTTGCGCTCCATTCCCCCCAAACCATTGTCGTCGGTGCCCACGTATCCCAGGACCTGGGCCGCGAGCTGGCTGTTGGGATAGAAGCGCTTGAATTCTTTTTGGAAATAAACTCCCTTGAGATTCAGCGCCTTGACACGAGCGATCTCCGCTGGTTCCAGCTTGCGGGCAATCCAGGCAAAGTTTCTCGAGGCGTTCAACCGAGCTTCGATCTGATGCGCGGTGGTAAAACGGTCTGTGGGGTCGGTGTGTACCACTTTGGCCAAAGCGACGGCAACTGCCTGCCGCTTCGCTTCCCCGTCTGCATCCTGCCGCTCCGCGATTTCCGAAGGCACCGCGTAAACCGAGTCGGCCAGCACCGTCATAGCCAGCTCGTGCAGATTGCGGTCGTAGAGGATGCCGCGCCGGGGTGCGACCTCAAAGGTGCGCTGTTGCTGCCTGGCGGCGCGGTCCACAAAATCCTTGTAATGCACCACCTGCAGCCAGATCAGCCGGACACAGATCAAACTTACCCAGCAGGCAAAGAACAGCGAAACATGAAGCAGGCCGAGACGGCGATGTACCGTTCCGGTATTTACCGGACGCCCCGACGACTGCCCCGAAGCCGGCGGCTCACTACGTTTTGCTTGGCGAAAGAACAAAAGCTGTTTCAACCCGGACCTGCCATTCACACAAACTTTGTCCTAACCGGCGCTTATGGCAGACGGGGAGGCATCGGCGAGGCTTCAGCCATTACTGGTGCGTTGGGATCAAATACACTGTCGGCGCGCACCACCTGGCCTGGCCGTGGCGCATCCAGTCCCAGCTGGCGGGCCATGCGATCGATGCGGTGTGGATCGCAAAGCTGTGCTTCGGTCAGCCGCAGCTGCCGGTTTTGTTCCTCGAGCTGGATGCGCTGCTGTTTCTCAGCCTCCACCCGGTATCCGTATTCAATGGCACTGAAGTGCTGCCAGCCATAAAACATCACGAACACAAACAACACCGTCATCGCCGCGGTAAAAATACGCATCTCGCGCACGCGCACCGGGTCAGCAGCCTTCACCAGGCGGGAATTGTCCAACCGCTTGCAGCAGAAAACCTCCGGGGTGGGTCCGCGCCGGGCACGCTGTTGGGCCGCGAATAGATGGAGGTTTCGGTCCGCGATCTGCTGCGTTCTCGATCCGTAGTTTAAGTTGTATGCCGGGATTGTCTGTGTTGCCATTGTTCCGTCCACCCTCGTGATATCTGTCCGATTTCTTTACAGCGCGTTCAATTTTTCCGTTCTCTCTGCCGCGCGCAATTTAGCGCTGCGCGCCCGCGGGTTGCGATCCGTCTCCTCTTCGCTCGCCGTCACCGGCTTGCGCGTAAGCACCTCCCATACTCCCTGCCGCGCACCCTCGCGCAGGGCATCTTTTGCCAGCCGGTCTTCGAGCGAGTGGAAGCTGATCACCACCAGCCTTCCACCAGGCTTCAGCAGCCTGGGCGCCGCTTGCAACAGCGCCTGTATCTCGTCCAGCTCAGCATTTACGTAAATTCGGAGCGCCTGAAAAATCCTGGTCGCGGGATGGATCTGATGGCGGCCTCGCTCAGATTTCATCGCCGGGGCGACGGCCGATAAGACCTTGGCCAGTTGTGCCGTGGTCTTGATCGGCCGCGCCCTGACAATGGCTCTGGCAAATCTCCGCGATCTCCTTTCCTCTCCGAATTCGTAAATCAGGTCGGCGAGGACTTTTTCGTCGGCCTGATTTACCACTTGTTCGGCGGTCGCACCCCTCCGCGGATCCATCCGCATGTCGAGTGGCCCGTCCGCCTGAAAACTAAATCCTCTGTGCGCCGTGTCCAGCTGCATCGAGCTGACCCCAAAGTCGGCCAGCAATCCATCTACGCTGCCCTCCGCAAGTACCCTGCTCATGGCGGAAAATGGTTCTCCGTACAGCACCCATTGCGGCATCCGGTCACCCAGCTCTTCACCCAGTGCCTGCAACCGCTCTCGGGCCAGTTCCAGCGCCTCAGGATCGCGGTCGAAGCCGATCAGTTGGCCCTGGCCGCCCAATTCCCGGGCGATGGCTGCCGCATGCCCCCCTAATCCCAAGGTGGCATCCACGTAGGTGCCGCCGGCGCGCACATTCAAATATCGGATCGCATCTTGTAAAAGAACCGGCACATGCCGCCCGCTACCCGGTACCATGTGCTCCCCCTGGGGGGTCTGCCTTACAACCCAAGATTCGACAACGCCTGCCGGTCGTCAGCCGTAAACGGCTCGTTGTCCATGTCTTGCTTGAACTGGTCGTGATTTGCCACTTCCAGGAACGTCTGCTTTCCCACTACCACCACATCTCCGGCCAACTTAGCCGTTTCCCGCAAGATCTGGGGCAGAAGCACTCGCCCCTGGGCATCCATTTCTGACATCTGGCCGTAGTAGTTCACCCGGTCCAGGTACTTCTTCTTGGCCCCGTTCATGTTCGGAATCAGCGCCAATTTCTCCTCAATCTTTTGCCATTCCGGCAAAGGATGGATCTCGGCTGACCGTCCGTCCAGGCTGGTGATGAAAAATTGGCTACCGTAACGCTCTTCCACCTGGCGCTTGAAGTCCGCCGGTACTTTGAGCCGTCCTTTTTCATCCACGCGAGTTGGGTGATTGCCACGAAACATCATTTGCACTCGCTTTCGTGGCTGGAACGACTGAAAAGCACTTCTTTGTTTCCACTTTCGACCACTTTTGTCCACATCTTAGCCCAGGGGAGGAGCCTGTCAAAGGGGAAATTCCAGCAAATCATTGAGAAAGCGGGGGGTTAAGAGGAGATCCGCAAAAAACACAAGCTGGCAGGGGCGAGGCGAGGGGAACCACAACCAAATGTGTTGTCTTCGTTGATTCAGGTTGCGCGAGACGTACTTGTCAAGCAGGCAGAATTCAGGCTAGCCGCGTAACACTTATGTGTTATCTGGGCACGTCATTCAGTTCGGTCTCAGCCACAGGAGTTTGCTGCCGGCTCCGCACCTTTTCGTTGACCACGTTGGCCAAATAGATGAAAACGAGCAAGTTCAGCAAGGTCAGCACGACCTTGAGAACGGTGACGTGGCGAATGATTTCGTACAGCTCCCAGGGCAGGAACGAGCCGGTCAGGATCAAGGTGAAGTATTCCGCCCACACCTTTTCCAGCACCAGGCCGGTGCCCTCGATAATGTCCAGCGCTGCGTAAAGAAAAATAGCAAAGCTGATCTCTTTGAGCCGCTCCGGGCTCAACAGCGCTGACTTCTCCAGCAACACGTTGATGAAGCGATTCTCGGGATCGAAGCGCAGAGCTGTCACGGTTCGCAACAGGACATCGGCAATGTCCTTGTGCAGCAACCTGATGACGCCGAACCCCATGGAGACGAAGAGCACCGCCTTCAGAAGCTTCAGGACGCCAATTGCGATGAGCCAGCGATTGCGGTTTGGATGGGAATGCGTTGTCAAAGCGCCGTTATTAAGAACCCTGCATTCAAGCCGATGATACACCCTACGTGCGGCCGGGAAGCTGACACTGTAGCGGATGGACCCTGTGCCCTCGATTCGCGCCAGTCTCACCATCGGTGTGTGAAGGAGGCGTGAAAGACCGGCCACGCGCAAATGGGGAGCAACCAAATCTGTGCAGATCAGCGCCTGCCCCATTTGCTCGTTCTCGCCGACGAGAAGGGCGGAACATTCACGGTTACGATTGCCAACGTTCTCAGGAAGCAGGCGCCTAACCAGCGCCTGCTTTCGTTGTACGGTAAAACGATGCGGCATACTTTCCACACCGAGCAGTGGCTTCCCTACCCTAAGGAGCAGGTGTTTGCCTTTTTTGCTGACCCGGCAAATCTTCCGCCGTTAATGCCTCGCTGGCAGCGCGCTCGCGTGGAGCGTTCGAACTATGTTCCCCCCATTGCAGGTGAGGGCTCACTGATCACTATCAGTTTCCGGCCGATTCCCTTAATTCCTCTGCGCCTCGAGTGGGATGCCTATATCGCAGAATTCCGCTGGAATGAATTCTTCTGCGACGAGCAACGCCGTGGTCCCTTTCACTACTTCCGCCACTGCCACCGGGTACGGCAAGAAAGAAACGGGACCGTAATTAGCGACGCCGTGGAGTATGAGCTTCCCCTCGGCAAGCTGGGTGACCTGGCGAACACTTTGGCGATGAAGAGACAAATCCGGCAGCTGTTCAACTATCGGCAGAAGATGCTGCCCCTACTATTAGCGGAAGCTGCGAGACAACAAGCTTGACGTGCAACGAAGCCCGGGTGCCCCATATCTCGCTCGTTTTTCGCGAGATGTGGGATTCCACGGCAGCCGACCGGCACATTTTTCGCGCTACTTGCAACCAACGTTAAGATTCGTGGAATCCCACATCTCGCGAAAAACGAGCGAGATATGGGGCACCCGGGCTTCGTTGCACGTCAAGCTATCGGGCGACGAGTCGTTTGCGGGTTTTGTGCTGCAGATAGGGGGCCAGCTTTTCCATCGCCGCTTCCACACTGATGCCGTACTTGGCGCGCAATTGATCAACCTTGCCGTGTTCGATAAATCGGTCGGGCCATCCAATCCGCACCACCGAGGCTTCGATCTGCATGTCACTCAACGCTTCGAGAACGGCGCTGCCAAATCCACCCATCAGAACATGATCTTCCAGAGTAACAATCACGCCAGCGCGACGAGCGTACTCGGCGAGTACCTCCCGGTCCAGCGGTTTAACAAAGCGGGGGTTGATCACGGCCGCAGAAAAGCCCTGCTTCCCCAGCTCGGCGGCGATTTGTTGTGCCAGCGGTAATAGCGCTCCCAGGCCGAAAATGGCGACCTCATCGCCGTCGCTGATAATTTCTGCCTTGCCGACCGGCAGCGCCACCGGATGAGCCTTGACAGCCGCTCCCGGCCCGGTCCCCCGGGGATAACGCACCGCAGTTGGCCCCGGCTGCTGCAGCGCCGTGTACATCATGTCCGCAAGTTCATCCTCATCTTTGGGAACCATGTGGATGATATTGGGAATGCCGCGCAGGTAGCTGATGTCGAAAAGGCCATGATGCGTCGGGCCGTCATCGCCGGAGAGCCCACCGCGATCCATGCAAAACACCACCGGCAAATTCTGCAGGCAAACATCGTGCACGATGGGATCGAAGGCCCGCTGCAGAAACGTGGAGTAGATGGCGCAAAACGGACGAAAGCCCATGGTCGCCAGGCCAGCGGCAAAAATGACCCCGTGCTCCTCAGCGATGCCTACATCGAAATATCGGCGCGGATGGTGAGGACGGAAGAGGTCTAGCGCGGTGCCATTGGGCATCGCGGCAGTGATCGCGACCACCTTGGGATTCTCGTCGGCCAGCTTGACCAGCGTTTCCGCAAACACTTCGGAATAAGTACGCTGCCCCGCCGCCGTGGTCTCGCCGGTATCCGGGTCATAGGGGCCGAGGCCGTGAAACTTCTTCTGCTTGTCGAGCGCCGGCTGGAAGCCGCGGCCCTTCTGGGTGATGGCGTGCAGCAGGACAGGCCGCTCCTGGGTCTTCAGGAACTGAAAGGTTTCGATCAGCAGCCCAATGTTGTGGCCGTCAAGTGGGCCGTAATACGTGAGCCCGAACTCCTCAAAGAGCATGGAGGGCCACAGCATGCCCTTGGCGGCTTCTTCCGCCTTGCGCACCATCTGCCGGGCCGTTTTGCCGCCCAGCTTTTCCAGCAGGCGTGCCGCGGAATCATGCAGATTGGTGTACCGCTCATTGGTAACGATTTTGTGCAGGTAGTTGGCAATCGCGCCCACATTACGATCGATCGACCATTCGTTGTCGTTGAGCACGACGATCATGCGCTTGGTTTGCTGGGCGATATTGTTGAGCGCCTCAAAACTTATGCCGTTGGTGAACGCTGCGTCCCCGGCAAAAGCGATGACGTGTTCCTTGGTGCCGGCCAGATCACGCGCCACTGCCATGCCCAGAGCAGCGGAGAGCGCAGTGCCGGCATGGCCCGCGCCGTAGCAGTCATGGTCGCTTTCGGTACGCAGGGCGAAGCCGTTCAGGCCGCCCGGCTGGCGCATGGTATTGAAACGAGCGCGGCGGCCAGTGAGCAGTTTGTGAATATAGGCTTGGTGGCTTACGTCAAAGACAAACCGGTCAGCAGGCGTGTTGAAGACATAGTGCATAGCTAGCGTCAGTTCGACGACGCCGAGGTTCGGCCCCAGGTGGCCGCCTGTCTTCGACAATACGCGGATGAGCTGCTCGCGTATCTCCTGAGCTAGTGCCTCCAGTTCCGGCACGGTAAAGCTCTTGATGTCCGCGGGCGAGTGGATCGTATCGAGTAGTTTGCCCATGTGGTCTCGTGTCGCCCCTACCGCTTACTTATTCTCCATCGGCCCATCAAAAAAGACCCCTAGCGGGGCCTGCTGGTGCGCCTGTAGCGGCTCATAATGGGCTAGTATACCAAGCTTAACCCGCGAAAGACATTATCTTTAGGGTAGGGCATCCATGGTTTCAATGGCGGGCGTCTCGGCGCCAAATTCGCCCTCCCATCGCGCCACCACCACTGACGCCAGGCAATTGCCCACCACGTTCACGCTGGTGCGCGCCATGTCCATGAGGGCATCGATTCCCAGGATCACAAAAATCGGTTCTTCCGGCAGGTGAAACATGGCAACCGTCGCCAACAGCACGATCAGCGTTGCCCGGGGTACACCGGCCACCCCTTTGCTGGTCAGCATCAGCGTAGCCACCATGAAGATCTGCTGCTTCCAGCCCATGGTCACGCCAGCCGCCTGAGCCACGAAAACCGACGCCAAGGCAAGGTAGAGCGTCGAACCATCCAGATTGAAGCTGTAGCCGGCAGGAATGACGAAGGCGACGATCCTGCGCGGCACGCCCAGCGCCTCCATGGCTTCCATAGCCCGAGGCAACGCCGCTTCTGAAGTGCTGGTGGCGAAGGCGATGGTGGCAGGCTCGGCGACCGCACGCAGAAAGGCGCGGATAGGCACACCCGCGATCAGCGCGACGGGCAGCAAGCCAACCAGCCCGAAGGCCAGCAGCGCAGCATAAAGCGTAAGCAGCAGGCGCCCAAGATGCAGCAGCACCCCTGGCCCCATTTGCCCCACGGTGTAGGCCATAGCCGCGCCTACACCGACCGGAGCGTAATACATAACGATATTGGTAAAGGCAAACATGGTTCCGGTCAGGGATTCGATCACGCGCAGCAGCGGCGCGCGATGCTCCACACTCAGCAGGGTCATGGCCACACCAAACAAAATGGCGAAGACAGCTACCTGCAGAATCTGGTTGTCGGCCACAGACTTGGCAATGTTCTCGGGAAAGGTGTGCAGTAAAACTTCATCCCAGCGCATAGCAGCTTGCACGGGGACAGGGTGTGTGCGCTGTTGCGGAACCGCCATCCCTACCCCCGCGTGGGTGATATTGATGGCTGCCAGGCCGACCAGCATAGCGACGGTAGTAAGAACTTCGAAGTAGACCAGCGCCTTCAGGCCCATCCTCCCCAGGCTGCGCATCTGGCCATGGGCGGCGATGCCGGTAATCAGGGTGCCCAAAATCAACGGGGCAACGATGGTCTTGATCAGGCGCAGAAAGATGTCGCTGAAGACGCGCAAGCTCACGGCGAAGGCAGGAGCATCCGCCCCCAATTCGCCGCCCGCGATCATGGCCCAAAAAATCCAGGCCATCAAGGAACGCCGCCGCCAGGCAGCCCAAGCCAGCAGCAACAAGCCGGCTAAACGGAGCGGTTGCCCTGTATGCGCTGCAACTGGGACCAAAGGCACCAATAAGCCGGCGCCATAAAGAACAATTCCGGCGGCTGCGGCCGCATGTTTCCGTATTCCGGCTTCTACCAATCTAGCCGTCAAAAAAATATCCTTAGCGGCTGAAGCCGCGCACCCGGCATTGATGTTCCCGCAAGGTTACCCGCACCCGTTACTTTTCGGTGAGGAATTCCGCAATGTGCGCTGCGTAAGTAACCTATCTGTTTGCGACGACGTTTGATTGTTGCCGCCTTCCCGCATACAGGATGACTGATCTCAGGTTACGATGTAGCAGTCTGTGTCGCTAAACCCCCAGGCGATTATGTGCTCCCCCTTGTGGCTCGCATTCTACCTACCCCCGGGTAATTAATTGATATAAGCGTAAGGATGCAGGGAATTCGGATGCTTTCAAGTTCCACCACTGTGCAGCATGACGAGACTGAGCGGCTCAAGTCTCTCCTGCAATATGAGATTCTCGACACGCTTCCAGACCCCGCTTTCGATGAGATCGCGCGCATGGCGGCTTCGATCTGCAGTGCGCCGTATGCGTTCATTGGCTTCCTTGATTGGTCGCGCGTGTGGTTCAAGTCAACCGTTGGTTTTTCCGCTCGGCAGATACGGCGCAACGGCTCGCCCTGCCAGTTTCTCCTGCTCGATGGCAAGCCACTGATCATTAGCGACGCCTTGGCGGACCACCGCTTTGCGTCGGCCGGCATTGCGCTTGACGCGGGCATTAAATGCCGCTCCTATGCGGCGGCTCCCCTGTTCTCCAGCGCGGGAATGATTTTGGGCACGGTTGCCGTTTGCTCACCCGAGGCCAACGCCTTCAGCCGCAGTCATCTGGAAAGCCTTCAGGTGCTTGGCCGTCAGGTCGTCACCCGCATGGACCTCTACGCTACGGGTCATGTGCAGGAGAATGTCGTCCGTTCGCGCCAGCGCTCCGAGCAAGCCCTTACCGTGGAACGAAACTTTGTCAACGCCGTGCTCAACAACATTAGTGCACTGGTGTTGGTATTCGATATCGCCGGCCGTATCGTGCGCTTCAACCGCGCCTGCGAAACAATTTCCGGCTACAGCTTTGCTGACCTCGCCGGACGCGCCTTCCCTGAAGAGCTCTTCCCGCCGGAAGATCGCGAAATTGCCATTCGCATGTTTGAGCAAGTGCGCACCGGCAACGAGACCGAATCCTTCGAAATCAATTGGCAAACCAAGTCGGGACGAACGCGGCGCATTGCCTGGACCGCGACACCCCTGGCCAATGCTCAGGATGAAGTGGGCTTTGTGATCATGACCGGGGCCGACGTGACCGACCAGCGCGAAGCCGAGACGGCTCTGCGCACCGGAGAAGAACGCTACCGGCAGCTGGTGGAAAGCAGCCTCGGCTTCATCATTACCCACGATCTCAACGGCATCCTGCTCTCTATCAACTCGCACGCTGCCGCCATCCTGGGCTATGGGCCGGAGGACCTAGTCGGCACTCCGTTGCGCAACTACATCGACACCGATCACTTGGCCGATTACGACGCGTATTTCGAGGCGCTGAAGCAAAGCCCGGATCAGGACCAGCAGGGGCGCTTTTACTTGCGGGGAAAGACGGGCCAACTGTGCATCGTCGCCTATCGCAACAAGCTGTTGCAGTTTCCCGGCGCGGAACCGTTTGTGCTCAGCCACGGTATCGACATCACAGAGCAGACGCAAGCCGAAGGGGAGCTCACTGCACTGACTCGCCGCCACGAATCGATTCTGGACTCGGTCGGCGACGGCATCTGGGGCATGGATATGGAGGGCCGGCTCACCTTCATCAATCGCAGTGGCGCGGAGATGCTCGGTTACTCGCCGCAGGAGCTGCTGGGAAAAAACATGCACGACCTGATCCATCATTCGCATGCCGACGGCTCACCGTACCCCGCGGAGGAGTCTCCCATCTTCGGCAGCGCGAAGCTGGAAACTCCCATGCATGTCGACGACGATGTCTTCTGGCGCAAAGATGGAAAGGCGCTCCCGGTCGAATATGTTGCCTGCCCGCTGGTGGAAAACGGCCACGTGGACGGCATTGTTGTCGCCTTCACCGATGTTACCGACCGCCGTCGTCTGGATAGGATGAAGGACGAGTTTATTGCAACGGTTAGCCATGAACTACGCACGCCGCTGACTTCGTTGCGAGCCGCGCTGGGCCTGGTCGCCAGCGGCGCGCTCGACAAACGTCCTGAGAAAATTGCGCCTATGCTGGATATCGCACTGGCCAACTGTGATCGGCTGGTTCGTCTGGTCAATGACATTGTGGACTTCGAGCGTATCGGCAGTGGCACTCTGCCCTTGCATAAGAGCGAATGGAATGCCATTGACCTGTTGCGGCGCGCGATGGATCCGGAACGATCGGCCGCGGCGCGCGCCGGCCTTACTTTCCGCATTGACGCGCAGCCGGTCGATGTATGGGTTGACGGCGATCGCATCCTTCAGGTGCTGGGTAACCTGATCCGCAATGCCATCAAGTTTTCCGAGAAGGGTGGCGAGATCAGGCTTGCAGCGCAGGCGATCAGCGAAAAGGAAGTCACCTTCGAGGTTCAGGATCACGGCCAGGGCATTCCCCCGGAGAAGCTGGATTTGATCTTCGATCGCTTCCAACAGGCGGACGCCTCGGATTCACGCCCGCGAGGTGGCACCGGCCTGGGACTTGCATTATGCCGCGGCATCGTCAATCAGCATGGAGGCCGCATCTGGGCCAAGAGCAATCCGGGCACCGGCAGCACCTTCTACTTCACGGTGGAGCAGTATATTCCCGAGGCCGAGTCTGAGACTGAAACAGTCACAAATACAGAATCCAGCCAAGGCTAGGTAGCCGTCCTGACCAACTTATTGTGACGTCCCGGCAACAAATACCGGGTGCCCCACATCTCGCTTGTTTTTCGCGAGATGTGGGATACCACCAATGCAAACCTCAAATGTCGATAGTCAGCCAGCGTTCTCGGTAGAGCGCAGCGGTATCCCACATCTCGCGAAAAACAAGCGAGATGTGGGGCACCCGGTATTTGTTGCCGGGATAGTCTACTCTTCTGATCCACGCAACTGCGCGATGACGCTGAAGTCTTCGAGCGTCGTGGTGTCTCCCTTGATTTCCCCACTGGTCGCCAGCTCGCGCAGTAAGCGGCGCATGATCTTGCCACTGCGGGTCTTGGGCAGAGCCTGCGTAAAACGAATGTCATCCGGGCGTGCAAGGGAACCAATTTCCTTGGCTACCCATTCGCGCAGCTCCTCTTTGAGTTGCGGCGACGGCTCATGACTGCTTTCAAGGGAAACAAACGCCGCAATAGCCTGCCCCTTCAAATCGTGCGGGCGGCCAACTACTGCGGCCTCAGCCACCTTTGGATGCGCCACCAGCGCTGACTCCACCTCCATGGTACCCAGCCGATGCCCGCTCACGTTGATCACATCGTCGACCCGGCCCATCAACCAGTAGTCCCCATCGTGGTCCATGCGGGCGCCATCCCCGCTAAAGTAGCTACCGGGAATCTCCGACCAGTACGTCCGGGCATAGCGGTCAGGATCGTTGAAGATGGTGCGCGCCATGGAAGGCCAAGGCTTGCGAATCACCAGCAATCCGCCGCTGCCAGGGGGAACAATTTCACCTTCGCGGTTCACGATGGCGGGGTCGATGCCCAGAAATGGTCGCGTGGCCGAGCCTGGCTTCGTCGGCACTGCGCCGGGCATCGGCGCCAGCATGATGGCTCCGGTTTCCGTCTGCCACCAGGTGTCGACGATGGGGCACCGTCCCTTGCCGATCATCTCGCGATACCAGATCCAGGCCTCGGGATTAATGGGCTCCCCCACCGTGCCCAGCAAACGAAGGCTGGCCAGCGAGTGCCGCAGTGGATACTGATCGCCCCACTTGATACACGCGCGGATGGCCGTCGGCGCGGTGTAGAACACCGTGACTTTGTGGGCATCGACGATCTTCCACAAGCGATCGGCTTCAGGATAATTCGGCGCCCCTTCATACATCACCGTGGTCACGCCATTCTGCAAAATCCCATAAACGACATAGGAATGGCCCGTGACCCAGCCGATATCGGCCGTGCACCAGTAGACATCGTCCGGCTTCAGATCGAAGATCAGCTTGCTGGTCAGGTAGGTTTGCACCGCATAACCACCGGTCGTATGCACCAGCCCCTTGGGTTTGCCGGTAGTTCCCGAGGTGTAAAGGATGTACAGCGGATCTTCTGAGTCCAGTGGCTCAGCCGGGCATTCTGCCGGCGCTTTGTTTGCCAGATCCTGCCACCACTGATCCCGGCCCTGCTTCATGCTCACTGCCGAACCGGTGCGGCGATAAACGACAACATTTTTCACCGTTGGGCAATTGTTCAGCGCCTCGTCGACGATCGGCTTCAGCCGCACTTCCTGCCCACGGCGGTACGAGCCGTCCTGGGTAATGACCGCGACGCAGGACGCGTCGTTGATGCGGTCAACCAAAGCATTAGCCGCAAACCCTCCAAAGATAACGGAATGTACCGCGCCAATGCGCGCGCAGGCCAACAGGGCAACGGCCAGCTCCGGGGTCATGCCCATGTACACCGCGACCCGGTCACCCTTTCTGACCCCGAGGCCCTTGAGGACGTTGGCGAATTTCTGCACCTCGGAAAAAAGCTCTCCGTAGGTTAGGCTGCGCTTTTCCCCCGGCTCACCCTCCCATAAAATGGCGACTTTGTCTTTCCTGTCGCTCAGGGCGTGACGATCGACGCAGTTGTAGCACAAATTGATTTTGCCGCCCACAAACCACCTGGCAATGGGAAGCTCCCACTCGAGCACTTTGGTCCAGGGAGCAAACCAGTGGAGGTCGCCGGCGACTTCTGCCCAAAAGCTTTCCGGATCCTGAATGGAGCGGCGATAGAGTGCCTCATACTCCTCCAGGCTCTTCACGTGCGCTTGCGCGGCAAACTCGGCCGGAGGAGGAAAGACTCTGTGCTCGCGCAGGATCGAACTCAGATTGGGGTCAATCGTACCGGTTTCCATCGCTTCGGCTCCTCTTACTCAACGACTGTTACGAAATTGTTTTTACTCAGCCCTGGTAACGCTGCTGCTGCCATTGCCAGGCGCTGCGCACGATGTCGTCGAGTTGAGTGTACTTGGGCTTCCAACCGAGTTCGGTTTCGATTTTTTTCGAGCTGGCAATCAAAACCGCAGGATCGCCCAACCGCCGGGGCAAGTCCTCGACTGGAATCGCATGCCCGGTCACCCGGCGCGCCGACTCCACCACCTCCCGCACTGTGAAGCCGTGGCCGTTCCCCAGGTTGTAAATCATTCGTTCGCGCTCATCCAGCGCTTCGAACGCCAAAAGATGCGCTTCCGCCAGATCCTGCACGTGAATGTAGTCGCGGACCGCGGTGCCGTCGGAAGTCGGATAGTCCTGGCCAAATACTTTGATCTTTTCCCGCCGTCCCAAAGCCACATCAAGAATAAGTGGGATCAAATGCGACTCCGGCTCATGATCTTCCCCGCGGCCCGCAATCGCGCCCGCAACGTTGAAGTAGCGCAAGCTTGCATAGCGCAATCCATGAATGCGCTGCATCCAGGGAAGCATTTGCTCCACCAGAAGCTTGGATTCCCCATATGCATTGGTGGGAGCCAGGGCCGCGTCCTCCGCGATCGGGGTGCTCACTGGTTCCCCATAGACCGCAGCCGTTGAGGAAAAAACCAGGCGACGTAAATTATTCTTCACCATGGTTTCCAGCAGCACCAGGGTGGCTGCGGTGTTGTTACGAAAGTAATTCTCCGGGTGGCGCATGCTCTCTCCGGCTTCGATGAGGGCCGCAAAGTGCATCACGCCGGCCACGGAACCATCCGCTAAAATCGCTTCAAGCCTTTTGCTGTCTGCAACATCGCCCTCAACAAACGTGGCGCCCGCAGGCACCATGGAACGCCGGGCGTGGCACAAATTGTCATACACCACCACCGTGTGCCCGCGCTCCAGCAGGAGCCGCGCCACGGTCCCGCCAATATATCCCGCTCCGCCTGTCACCAGAATCTTCACGCGTTTTCCGGTCCTTCTTGTACTCTTAGTGAAGAGCCGATAAGGCCGCCAGAAACAAGCAACGAAAAATCTTCGCTGCGGGCCAGACAGTGGAGTTTATGGGCGACGGTGAGAGGGTTCATCCAGGCGCCCCGATAAAGGGTCTTTGCGAGCTTTGGGTCTGCCCCCCCAACCTGAGACGCAAACGCTATGGTTCTCTTCATGACTTATCCATACACTTCTGTTTCCAACGGCTCCACCTTTGGGTTACTGCATCAGCGCACAATCTCGTCTATCGTGAGCTTATCCGCAAGTACTTTGGTACCGAGATTTTGCATGTCGCGGAGGTCGATAATGGCTGCAGGTTTCTCGACTGGGGCTCGGGAGTGTTAAGCATTGAACTCGAGCGTGCGTCTGTTTGATTGAGATGAAGTTTTTCGCTGCTGATTTCGTCACCCCGGTGGCTCGCACATCACCTTACTAGAGAGAATTAGGAACTTTAATTATGCCGAAAGATCTTCTTAAAAACGATAGCTTCGGGCTTCTCCCCGAACCGGAAGGCCGTTGGGGTTCCTTCGGGGTCAGCATGGTGACGAACATCATCATCATGACACTGCTGATCCTGTTTACTGCGGCCATCCATAAGGTTGAGAAGCAAAAGTATAATGAGACCCTGATCTTTCCGCAGGAAGTACCGCCGCCACCCAAGATCGTGGTGCCGAAAGTGAAGGTGTTTGCGCCGCCGCAGCCAGAGGTGGTTAAACTAACGCCGCCCAAGATCACGATTCCGAAGATCCAGCCACCGCCGGAGATCCCTAAACCGGTAAAGCTCGATCAGCCGGATCAACCCAAGCTGCCTCCGGCGCCGCCGAAGGCGGTAGCCCCTCCGCCACAACCTAAGGTCGGACTGTTTGCCAGCCCGAAACCGACGGAGACGGCGAACAACCAGGTGAAACCCGACGTTAAAGCGGGCGGTTTCGGTGATCCCACCGGGGCCAAGCCCAACCCCAACTCCAGCAAATCGGCGCTGGTCGCGGTAGGTTCCTTTAACAGTGCTCCTGGTGCAGCGACGGGCGCCGGCGCAGCGCGTAAAGGCGCGGTCTCGGGCACATCGTTCGGTTCTGGTGTCGCCAATGGCGTTCCCGGCGGTCACGATATGGGCAAGGTGGCTTCAGCCGGCTTCGCCAACGGTGTAGTCGGTGGAACCGGCAAGCCGGGCGGTACAGGCACCGTGGCAACGGCAGGATTCAGCAACAGCGTTGGCGCCGCGCCCACCCAGGTGGCCATAAAAACCACCGAACCGGCCTTCATTCCTCCGGTTGTAATATCAGAGCCGCATCCGCAATACACGCCGGAAGCAGCTCAATTACGAATCCAGGGTGAGGTAACTCTGCAGGTGCGCTTCCTGGCGACTGGCCAGGTAGAGGTATTGCGCGTAGTGAACGGGCTAGGGCATGGTCTGGATGAGCAGGCAAAGCGTGTTGCCGAGCAAATCCGGTTCAAGCCCGCGGAAAAAGATGGGCATCCGGTAGATCACACGACACTGATTCACGTGACCTTCCAGCTGGCTTAGCCAGTAGTTGCCCAGGTTCTACGAATTCTTGCAGTTCGAAATCGTCTTAAAGGTTACAGGAGCCAGGAAATGACCCTGCGTCGAGTTTGGATTACCAGTCTGCTGCTGACATTGACTGCGTCTGCAGCACAGGCCAAAACCAAGTATCAGCCCCCCTCGCCTTTGTCGCCAGAACAGAGCGCGCTGGTGCAGAAAGCGATTGCGGCCGAAAAGGTCACCATCAAGCAGATCCAGAAGCACTCTCCGCTGGTGCAGACCTATATCCAAAACATGCGCCCGGACCAGGTTCTTTACGCCGTGCCGGAGTCGGATCAGTACCTTCTTGGCCGAGTAGACTTCGGCAAGTCGATTACCGATACTTCCTACTCCGAGTCGGGAAACAGCAAGGGCCTGTTCAAGGGTTCCATGAAGTACGTGAGCGGGCTGACGAAGGCCTTCAAGATGCAATACATCTCCGCCGGTTTTATGGAGATGATGTTTCTGGACCCGATCTCCTTCGATCAGCAGCACTATGACTTCAGCTACGTCCGCCGCGATTTCCTGGGCGCGGTGCGCACCCTGGTGTTTGACGTGCACCCCAAGCCGGGAACCGGCAGCGGTCGCTTCACCGGCCGTATCTGGGTTGAAGACCAAAACGGCAACATTGTCCGCTTCAACGGCACCTATACCGGTGGCAACCAGGACGACGACAGCTCCAGCTACTTCCACTTCGACAGCTGGCGCGAGAATCTTCAGCCCGGCCTCTGGCTGCCCGTTGGCGTCTATGTTGAAGAGACGCAGAAGAGCTCAGAGCACCCGGTCTCCTTCAAGGCCCAGACCTATATCTGGGGCTATAGCCTGAAGCTGCCTACCCACGAGTCTGACAACGAGTCGGTCAAGATCGACGACGTACAGGATCAGAGTGACCAAAATTCTGACCTCAGCCCGCTGCAGGCACAACGGGAATGGATTACCCAAGCCGAGGATAACGTCCTCGACCGCCTGGTCCAGGCTGGATTGCTGGCTCCTCCCAGCGACTTTGACAAGATCCTGGAGCAGGTTGCCAACAATATCGTCATCGGCAACAACATTCAGATTTCCGATCCCATTCACTGCCGCGTCCTGCTTACCGCCCCGCTCGAGTCGCTGGCGGTCGGCAACACCATCATTCTCAGCAAGGGCCTGATCGACGTCCTGCCCTATGAGGCGGACCTCGCTGCAGTCCTTTCCTTCCAGCTGGCGCACATCGTGCTCGGCCACCACATCGATACTCGCTATGCATTCAATGACCGTCTTCTCTTCCCTGACGAGGCGACCTTTGAACGCATCCATATGTCTCACTCGGATCCAGACAACGAACTGGCTGCCAAGAAGGCTATCGATCTGCTGAACCACTCCGTTTACGCCAACCAACTGTCCCAGCCGGGCCTCTTCCTGAACCAACTGGATGCACGCTCGAAGCAGCTCACGGCGCTCAACACGCCGAGACTGGGCGATTCGCTCCTGCGTCCCACCGGCGAGCCCTGGCTGAACGCCTTGATCCCTAAGGCGCCGAAGCTGGACATGAACAAGCTGGATCAGATTGCCGCCCTTCCCTTGGGCAGCCAATTGAAGATCGATGCTTGGGATGACAAAGTCATTCGTCTGAACACCAAGCAGGCGCCTATCATGAACGCGCGGGACAAGATGCCCTTCGAGGTCACTCCTGTATTCTTCCGCTTAACTCGCTACACACCTCCGGTGGTGGCGGCTCCTACGCCGGCGGCGGGATCAGCAGAAACAGCGCCTCCTGCAGTCGATACCCAGCAGAGCGCGGCTCCAGCCCCGCCCTCCGCAACTCAACCGAGCCCCCAGTAAACCACTGTTTACCAAGGGGATATCTCTGACGTAAGCCCTAAGAGAGGCGGGGTAGACTTAAATCTACCCCGCCTTTCTGCGTTGTTGGGGAGATCACTTGCGTGGTGAGCATGATTAAAAGGTATCTGCTGGCAAGCCTGTTCTTACTCCTCTTTCCCCTCTCATCGACAGACCGTCTTCAAGCCCAGGTGATTGCGGCGGGCAGGGGCGGCTCCCATCTGGTTGCGGGAGGCTTTTTCTCCGACTACAGCCCCGACTATGGGCCTAACCGGTTGGAAGGCATCGGCGGTTTCCTGGATTTCAACCTGCGCGGTCATCTTGGCGTGGAAGGCGAACTCCGCTTTCTCCGCTTTAGCCAGACCTTCTCCGTGCACGAGGACAACTACAATATTGGGCCCAGGTATCGCTGGCGCTTCCACCGTTGGGAACCCTACGGGAAATTCATGATTGGCAACGGCCAATTCAACTTCCCCTTTAGTTATGGGCACGGCGGCTACCTTCTGATCGCCCCTGGAGGAGGACTTGATATTCACTTCCATCGCTTTACGATCCGCGCGATCGATTATGAATACCAGCACTGGTTCAACTTCCAGAACAGTTCTCTGACTCCGGATGGCTTCAGCACCGGGGTTGCCTACCGCATCTTCTAGCTTCGCGGAGGCCATCGATTTAGGTTTTAGAAAGTGTGAGAGCAGGATTTCCAAACTCAGTCCCGCAGGGACGGCTGAATGTAGCCCAGGACGACAGTCCTGGGTCTGTGCTTAGACAGAAAAGTCCCGTAGGGACGACTGAAAGTTGCCCAGGACCAGCCTAGTTCCCGGTGCTTTTCAGCCGTCCCTACGGGACTCTTCGTGTTCAAATTCTACCCAGGACTGTCGTCCTGGGCTACATTCAGCCGTTCCTGCGGGACTGAATTTGCGGAATTCTCACACATACTCTTTCGCCTCTGCGCGCAGGATGCCCAGAGCAGCGGCTAAACCCAGTATTCTTTCATCTTTTGCGGCCCGACTAAAGTCTAGTGCCCCAATTCAAAACCAAAAACTAGAAGTGGTAAGCGATACCGATTACCGGGTTGTAGACATTGTAGAAGCGACCGGTTTTCTGCGGGCTAAGACCGAAATTCGGCGTCTTCATAAGCAGCCCTCGGTACTCAGCCCGGATATCAAAGCTGGGGCTGAGCTCATACGCAACTCCGCCGCCGTACATCGCTCCCAGAATCGTCTGTCCCTTCGCGTCCAGCGTCTTGGTCGTAGCATCGTCCAGTGGCGTAAACAGGAAGGCTGCGGGACCAGCCTCAAGAAAAGGATTCCAGTTCTTGAAGGTCTGATTCAGTACGTAGGCGCCTGAAATCTCCTGCATCCTGTCATGCACGCTTATGTTGTTGAAGCTGGTGTAGTACTTCTGGGCATTTTGAGTGTATTGATAATTGAGTTCGAGTCCACTCCTCGGAGTCAGCATGTACCGGTAACTCACAAGGCCGCTCAATCCATAGGTTCCGGTCTGTTGGACATCGTTGCCGGTAATAAATGGAGGAAAGATGCCCCCCACGCTGAAACTCGCATCCTGCCGGCTTTCTTGGGCCTGACTCACTACCGCCATAAAGGGCAGCAGCAGAAACAACAACAGCATTTTCCTCATTCGTTCGTGAACCTCTCGCCTGTACGCAACCGGAATCCTTGACCCCAATTGTACCTGCGCCCAGCGCGTCCACGCACATCAGCCCGTCCGTTCGACGCGAAACTCATACGGCGAGCCGCGCTCGAGTGATAACGAGCGGACCACCTTAAGAAACGCAATCGCCGCGTGAGAGAGGCTTGCCCGCTTGCGGTGGACCAGGCGAAGGTGCCGTTCAAAACGCAGCGCCTCTACCGGCACCTGGACCAGTTCACCACTCAAAAGCTCGCGGCCCACCGTCAATCCGGGAACCAGCGCCACCCCGTTACCCATCGCAACAAAGCGTTTAACAGCTTCCAGGCTGGGCAACTCCATGCCCATATTCAGCGGGGTTTTATGCTTCTCGAAGGCCGAAACGACTTGCCGGCGCAAGGGCGACGGCACGTTGTGCGCAATGAAGCTCTCCGCGCCCAGATCCTCAATCTTGATTCCCTTCTCTCTCGCCAAAGGATGATCCGGGTTGACCACCAGCGCCAGTTCATCGGTGTAGACAGCGATCGACTTAAAAGAATCTCCTTCCGGACGGAAGGAAAGGATGCCGATTTCCACCGTTCGCTGCAAGAGGTCGTCCGGGATCCTGCTGGCCAGCGAGCGCTGAATGCTGACTCCAATCTGTGGGCACAGGCGCCGAAATCGATCGAGAATGGGGAGCAGGTAGAGACAGGTGTACTCATTGGCAGCTATCAGCAGCCGGCCACGATCCAGAGACTTCAGTTCTTCCATCGCGCTCGCCGCGTCCGCCCTTAGGCTCAACATCCGGCGCGCATAATCGAGCAACACTTCGCCGGCGGCAGTAAGGGTTCCGTCCCGGGCGCTGCGTTCGAACAGCACCTCGCCCAGGTCGCTCTCCAGCTTATGAACCACCTGGCTGACGGCGGGCTGGGTACGGTGCAGCCGCTTGGCTGCGCGCGAGAACCCTTTTTCTTCGGCAACGGCGAGAAAGGTCTCCAGCTGGTGTATATCCATAAGTCTTAGCCGCGTGGACAATTAACCACTGCCACCAATATAAGTGTATTTTATCGTTTTAAGAAGAATTATAAATTTGATCTATGGGGCGCCATCGATGAGAATAGAACCAGTGAGATTGAAGGGTGGCGCCTCGATGAATCAAGATCGAGTGTTCTTTTTCGATACCACGCTGCGCGACGGTGAACAGTCCCCTGGCTGCAGCATGACCACGCCCGAAAAACTACGCATGGCCCATGCTCTTGAAGCCCTGGGCGTTGACATCATCGAGGCCGGCTTCGCGATTGCGTCCCCGGGAGACTTTGCCGCCATCGGCAGCATCTGCCGTGAGGTTCGCGGACCCCGCATTGCTTCCCTCGCCCGCACGCGAAAGGAAGATATCGAGGCCGCAGCCCACTCCATCGAAGCGGCTGACCGTGCGCGCATCCACGTATTCCTCGCCAGCTCGGACATTCACCTGGAGCACAAGCTGAAGATCTCGCGGGCGGAAGCCCTGGAGCAGACCGGCACCGCAGTTCGCTTGGCGCGCACCTACGTGGACGACGTTGAGTTCTCTCCCGAAGACGCTTCTCGGTCAAACCCGGATTTCCTCTGCAGCATTGTGGCCACGGCCATCGATGCCGGAGCGACCACGATCAATCTGCCGGACACCGTCGGCTACTGCGTTCCGAACGAATATGGCGCCATCTTCCGCATGCTGCGCGAACGGGTCCCGCAGGTGGCTGGGATTACCCTTTCCTCCCATTGCCACAACGATCTTGGGCTGGCTGTAGCCAATACCCTGGCGGCGGTGGAGGCCGGTGTGCGGCAGATCGAGTGCACCATCAACGGCATCGGGGAACGAGCCGGGAACGCGGCCCTGGAAGAAGTGGCCGCGGCTATGATGGTCCGCCGGGACAAGTTTCCCTACGCCCATGGCTTGGTCATGGAGCAGATCTACCCCACCAGCCAATTGCTTTCTGAAGTGATCAGTTTTACCCCACCGCCGAACAAGGCAGTGGTGGGCAGCAATGCATTCGCGCACGAGGCGGGCATCCATCAGCATGGCATGCTTGCCCATCCTTTGACTTACGAGATTATGACTCCCGCCTCGGTGGGCGTTCCCAACAATCGCATGGTGCTGGGCAAGCACTCCGGGCGGCGGGCGTTGGCGCACCGCTTGAAAGAGCTTGGATTCGCCCTCAACGCCGCCGATCTCGATACGGTTTATCACCGCTTCAACGAGCTCGCGGATCGCAGAAAATCTATCTTCGACCAGGATCTTATATCGCTGCTCCCGGAGCACCATCGCCCGACCGAAGCTATGCTGCCGGCCGCGGAATTGACCGCAGGAGGTTAGTTACACATGAAATTGAAAGTTCTGGTCGGCGCCGGAGACGGGATAGGCCCGGAAGTCACGCGCGAAGCGGTGCGTGTTCTGGTTTCTGTGGCGGAGTTCGGCGGCTACGATTTCCAGTTCACCGAGATGCCCATTGGAGGGCATGCCATTCGCCAGACCGGTACGCCCTTACCGCCGGCTACGCTCGAGGCCGCGCTCGAGAGCGACGCAGTGCTGCTGGGAGCTGTGGGAGGCAACGAATGGAACTCGCTGGCGCCCGATCGCCGGCCGGAAGCAGGACTGCTGCAACTTCGCCAGTCCCTGGGAGGGTTTGCTAACCTCCGTCCCTCCTTTGCCTACCCGGCCTTATCGGGCAACTCGCCGCTACGCCCCGAGGTGACCGAAGGAGTCGACATTCTATTCGTCCGTGAGTTGCTGGGCGGTCTGTACTTTGGAGAACCGAGAGCCTGGGACCGGGAGAGCGGGGCAGCGTGGAACACCATGCGCTACACCCGTGACGAGGTGGCTCGGGTAGCCCATGTAGCCTTCCATCTCGCCGGGCAACGGCGCAAGAAAGTTACCTCGGTTGATAAAGCCAATGTGCTGGAAGTGTCACAGCTGTGGCGAGCCACGGTGATCGAGATCGCCCAGCAATATCCGGGCATCACGCTGGAGCATCATTACGTGGACGCCTGCGCCATGCACCTGATGAACACCCCGCGCAATTTCGACGTGGTGCTGGCCGAGAACCTTTTTGGCGACATACTCAGTGATGAGGCGGCGGTCATTACCGGCTCGCTGGGCATGCTTCCGTCGGCAACTATCGGTGGCGCGGTCAATTTATATGAACCGGTGCACGGCTCGGCGCCCGACATAGCGGGCAAAGGCATTGCCAACCCGCTGGGCGCAATCCTTACCGCCGCCATGGTGCTGCGCCACTCGGCCAATCTGGAACAGGATGCGCAGGCTGTAGAACTGGCAGTACGCAAAGTTCTGGAGCAGGGATATCGGACTGCCGATCTGCTCCGCGCGGGCCAGTCCGGTCAGCACGTATCTACGCAGGAGATGGGCCGGCTTGTCCAGCAGACGCTGAACGAAATCATCGACCGCCGGCAGGCACTGCACGCGGTTTAGGGTGGGTGAGACCGAAAGGGCAACCGCAGTTCCCTCACCACGCTTCGCTCCGGTCGGGATGACAAGGAGGGAGCAAATGCCGACTGACGTTCGCCTCCGCTTTGTCATCCCGACCGGAGCGAAGCGTAGTGGAGGGACCTGCGGTTTCTTTTCCAGGAGCACCGCGGTGAACTTGTCACAGTAGCTGTAGAAATACGAATAAGGAAACTAATATGTCGCAAGGGCCAAAAACCCTCTTCGAAAAGGTTTGGGATTCGCATGTAGTCGTGGCTCCCCAAGGCGAGCCGGCACTCATCTACATCGACCTCCATCTGCTGCATGAGGTCACCTCCCCGCAGGCCTTTGAAGGACTCCGCCTGGCAGGACGAACGGTACGGCGCCCCGATCGCTGCGTGGCGACCGTGGACCACAATGTACCCACCACCGCCAACCGGCTCATCATCGAAGACGCCATTGCCGCCAAGCAAATGGACGCCCTGCGCGCAAACTGCGCCGACTTTGGCATTGAACTCTACGATGTGCAGTCGCCCGAGCAAGGGATTGTGCACGTGATCGGTCCGGAACTCGGTGTCACCAAGCCCGGCATGGCCATCGTTTGCGGCGACAGCCATACCAGCACGCACGGCGCGTTCGGTGCCCTGGCTTTTGGCATCGGCACTTCAGAAGTTGAGCATGTGCTGGCTACGCAGTGTCTGCCGCAATCGCGTCCTAAAACTTTCCGCATCACGGTGGACGGCCAACTGGGCCCGGCCGTGACCGCAAAAGATATCGCCCTGGGCATCATCGGTCACATCGGAACCGACGGCGCCAGCGGCTGTGTGATCGAGTATGCCGGCCCGGCCATTCGTGCCCTCTCCATGGAGGGGCGTATGACCCTGTGCAACATGAGCATCGAGGCGGGTGCACGGGCGGGTATGATCGCTCCCGACCAGACCACCTTTCGCTACCTCAAAGGACGCCGATTTAGTCCCACCGGCGCGGACTGGGATCGCGCCGTGACCGAGTGGCAATCGCTCGTCACCGATCCCGGCGCCACCTTTGACCGCGAGTTGGTGCTGCACGCCGAAGACCTCGCGCCTTTCGTCACCTGGGGGACCAGCCCTGGGATGGTGGTCCCGGTCACCGACCGTGTCCCCGATCCCGCGTCCAGCCAATCGCCCGCGGAACGCCGGGCCTGGGAACGAGCGCTCGAGTACATGGCGCTCGAGCCGGGCAAGGCCATCGAAGAATTGGCCATCGACCGCGTCTTTATCGGCTCCTGCACCAACGCCCGTATTGAAGATCTTCGTTCGGCAGCCAAGGTAGTCAGCGGATACCACGTTCATCCACATGTGCGTGCGATGGTGGTTCCCGGCTCCCAGCAGGTGAAGAAGCAGGCCGAAGAAGAGGGTCTGGATGAAGTATTTCGCGCCGCCGGTTTTGACTGGCGCGAGCCCGGTTGCTCCATGTGCCTGGGTATGAACCCGGACATTCTCGCGCCCGGCGAACGCTGCGCCTCCACCAGCAACCGCAACTTCGAAGGACGCCAGGGCCGCGGCGGGCGTACCCACTTGGTAAGTCCCATGATGGCCGCCGCCGCGGCTGTCTCCGGCCACTTCACCGATGTCCGCAAATGGCACTTCAACCCGGTCGCAGTGGAGTCACTCTCATGAAGCCGTTCCGTAAACATACGGGTGTGGTCGCGCACCTCGACCGTGAAAACGTCGACACCGACCAGATTATCCCCAAGCAATTCCTCAAGCGGATTGAGCGCACTGGCTATGGAGATTTCCTTTTCTTCGATTGGCGGCGCATTCAGGACGGGCCGGACGCAGGCAAGCCGCATCCGGATTTCATCCTGAATCACCCCCACTACAAGAACGCAGAAATCCTGGTGGCGGGCAAAAACTTCGGCTGCGGATCCTCTCGCGAACACGCTGCCTGGGCGCTCTCCGACTACGGCTTTCGCTGCGTCATCGCGTCTTCCTTCGCCGACATTTTTCATTCCAACGCGGGCAAAAACGGCCTCCTGCTCATCACCTTGCCCGAGGAGCAGGTGCAGACGCTGATGCAGCGCGCCGCTTCCATCCCCCGTTACCAACTCACCGTGTCGCTCGAAGACGAGAAGCTGCACGATGACCATGGCCTGTCACTCAATTTTTCTATCGATCCCTTCCGCCGCGAGTGCCTGCTGCTGGGCCTCGACGACATCGGGCTATCGCTGAAACATGGCGGAGCACTGGAGACGTTTGAACAACACCACGATAAAGAATTCTGGCTTGCACCCCGGCCCCTAGGAGCTTTATGAGCATGCAAGAAAAAACCCGGTTGACCGGTGCTGAGATTCTCTGGGCGACGCTCGAAGGCGAAGGAGTACGCGAGGTTTTCGGCTATCCCGGCGGAGCCATCCTGCCCGCCTACGATGCGCTGCGCAAATTTCCCATCCGCCACATCCTGGTGCGCCACGAGCAGAGCGCAGTGCACATGGCGGACGGCTACGCCCGGGCCTCCGGCCGCGTGGGAGTGGCCATTGCCACCTCCGGCCCCGGCGCCACCAACATGGTGACCGGCATTGCCACCGCAATGCTGGACTCGATTCCGCTGGTCTGCATCACCGGTCAGGTAGGAAGCAAAGTGTTAGGCACTGATGCCTTTCAGGAAGTGGACATCACCGGCATTACCCTCCCGGTGACCAAGCACAACTACGTTGTCACCCGCGCTGAGGACGTGGCGCCGGTGCTGCGTGATGCTTTCCGCGTAGCCGCTTCAGGCCGTCCGGGCCCAGTGTTAGTCGACATCACCAAGGATGCACAGCAGGCCACGGCGGAGTTTGATTTCGCCGCGGCGGAGTCTCTGAAGCGGCGTAGCCATCCCATGCTCAGCATTTCCGACGCCGGCATTGCAGAGGCTGCGGAGCTGATCCTCACCGCCAAGCGGCCTTTGATCCTTGCCGGGCACGGCATCATTCAGTCAGGCGCCATGAGCCAGGTGCGCGCGCTGGCAGAGCGGGCACAGATCCCCGTGGCCTGCACCCTGCTTGGCCTGGGCAGTTTTCCTGCTTCCCACCCATTAAACCTGGGCATGATGGGCATGCATGGCGAGTCATGGGTCAACCATTCGATTCAGGAAGCAGATCTGCTGATTGCCTGCGGCATGCGCTTTGACGATCGGGTTACCGGCTCACTCGCAACCTACGCGCAAAAGGCGAAGAAGATCCATATCGACATCGATCCTTCAGAGATCAACAAAAATGTCCCCGTGCAGGTTTCCTTAATTGGGGATTTGGCTAACGTGCTGGACCAGCTTTTACCGCGCATCGCTACCCGCGACGGAGCCGCGTGGTTGCATACCATTGATCTGTTGAAGGGCGATGCCGCCGTCCTCGACATCAAGAACCTGCCCGACAATGGCCACCTTTACGCCGCGCATGTGATCCACGATCTCTGGCATGCCACCTCGGGGGGCGCTGTGATCGCGACCGATGTGGGGCAGCACCAGATGTGGGAGGCCCAATACTATAAACATGAGCAACCCCGGTCTCTGATTACGTCCGGTGGTCTGGGAACAATGGGCTTCGCTCTGCCCGCGGCGATCGGCGCCAAAATCGCCTGCCCGGGCAAGGAAGTGTGGGCCATCGCCGGCGATGGTGGCTTTCAGATGACAAGTCCCGAGCTGGCGACTATTGCCCAGGAGGGATTGGATATTAACATCGCCATCATCAACAATGGTTACCTGGGCATGATTCGCCAGTGGCAAGAGACGTTTTACGACAAGAACTACGAGTGTTCCCCTATCTTCTCGCCCGACTTCGTCAAGCTGGCCGAAGCCTTTGGCATCCGGGCGGCGGCGGTGACCACGCGCGCTGAGGTGATGAGCGTGGTGGCTGAAGCGCGCAAACATAAGGGACCCTTCCTGATCAATTTTCTGGTGGAACAGGAAGATACGGTTTACCCCATGATCGTGCCCGGAGCCGCTCTGCACGAGATGATCCGCAGGCCGTCGGGAAACCCATTGGTGGAAAGGTAAGCATGCAGCACACATTCGTCGCCTACGTGGAAGACAAGCCCGGTGTGCTTACCCGCGTAGCGTCGTTGTTCCGCCGGCTGAACATCAACATCTCCTCTGTCACCGTGGGAGGCTCGGAGCGCCCGAACATCTCGCGCATGACTCTGGTTGCCGATGCTCCGCCCGCGGCCGGCCATCGCATCATGGCTTCGCTGTACAAGCTGGAGAACGTGGTCCAGGTGGATGATGTTGGGCGCTTCTCTTCTGTGAGCCGCGAGTTGGCCCTGATCAAGGTAGCCACCACCCCCAAGACGCGCTCGCATATCTTTGAGTTGGTGAGCGTCTTTCGCGCGCGGGTGGTTGATCTGGCCCCCGGATCACTGATGATCGAAATTACCGGCAGCGAGAGTAAGATCGAAGGTCTGCTGCAAGTGCTCAACGAAAATGAAGATCGCGTGCTGGAGATCTCGCGCACCGGCCGTATGGTGATGCGCCGCGGTCACCATACCAGCCGCGTGCTCGAGGCCCTGGGCGATGTCGAGTCACAGAAGGACGAGCTCGAGCCGCCAACCGGCGAAGCCCTGCCACCGGAAGAAGAGACCGAAGAGTGGCACAACGATAGCGGACTTCCCCATCAGCAACCGTAATTACTCTGTACTAAAAGGAAAAGTGAATGACCAAGACTTACCACGACCAGGATGCCGATCTCTCGTTGATCCAGGGCAAGAAAGTAGCCATCATCGGCTATGGATCGCAGGGCCATGCCCACTCATTGAATCTAAAAGATTCCGGCGTCGATGTGCGCGTCGGCTTACCTGCGTCCAGCCGCTCCATCAGGAAGGCTATGACTGCAGGCCTGGAAGTACTCAGCGTCGCCGATGCCGCCAAGTGGGCTGACGTGATTATGATCCTTGCCCCCGATACTGCCCAGGCAGCCATCTACAACGAGCACATAGCTCCTTTCATGGGCAAAGGAAAGACAGTCATGTTCGCGCACGGCTTCAACATTCGTTACGGCACCATCGTGCCAAAGCCAGAGATCGACGTCAGCATGGTTGCTCCCAAGGCTCCCGGTCACCGCGTCCGCGAAGTGTTTATCGAAGGGGGCGGCGTTCCAGCTCTGATTGCGGTGCAGCAGGATGCCTCCGGCAAAGCTCACGCCCTGGCGCTCTCCTACGCCAAGGCCATCGGTAGCACACGTGCCGGTGTGTTAGAGACCACCTTCACGGAGGAGACCGAAACTGACCTGTTCGGCGAGCAGGCAGTGTTATGCGGTGGAGTCAGTGCGTTGGTCAAGGCCGGCTATGAAACCCTGGTCGATGCCGGCTATCAACCCGAGGTCGCTTACTTCGAGTGCCTGCACGAATTGAAGCTGATTGTGGACCTGATGTACCGCGGCGGCTTGGCATACATGCGCTACTCCATCTCCGACACGGCAGAGTACGGCGACTACACCGCGGGGCCGCGGATCATCACGGATGCCACCCGGGCGGAAATGAAGAAGCTATTGAAGGAAATCCAGAATGGCACCTTTGCCACCAACTGGATTCGGGAGAATGAAACCGGGCGCAAGCAGTTTGACCAGATGCGCAGCCAGGAAGCCGCACACTCCATTGAGGAAGTGGGCAGTAAACTCCGGGCCGCCATGCCTTTCCTGGATCCGGTCACAGTCACGGTAGATAGCCCCGGCGCGGCGCCGCGTCTGGCCGAGCCAGTAGGCGCCTAACAGGGAGTAGTCTCTCGTCGAAGGGGACGGGGCTTTAACCCCTGTGGTCACCACTTCTAATGCTGGCAAATGACGAAGGGCACGGCTTTAGCCGTGCCGAAAATGCCACAGTCGTTACCCGGCTTTAGCCGCTGAGGTACGCTTTTCAAGGACTGCAACGGCAGCCGAAAAGAAAAGCCGTACCTCAGGGGCTAAAGCCCTCATCAGTCCCGGTGTAATCGGCACGGCTAAAGCCGTGCCCTTCGTACAAACGTTTTGTTTAGCCAAGTTTCGTATTCAACCACCAAGGAAACTAAATGTACATTCACATGTTTGCGTTTCGCTGGAAGCCCGGCGTTACCGAAGAACAGAAACTGAAGGTCAGAGTCGAGATCCGCAACCTTCAGGGGCAGATCCCTGGGCTCTTGGAAACCTGGGTCGGCACCAACATATCGCCCCGGTCACTCGGCTATGAGTTGGGAGGGGTGATGAAGTTCTCTGACAAAGCCGCCCTCATGGCCTATCCAACCCAACCCGCCCACGTGAAACTTGTGAGTTGGCTGATGCCGCTCATCGAGCCCGTCGAGGTCGATTTCACCCCCCAGGAGTAAGTTTTCAACGCACCCTTGCGCATTTCGTCGAGTCTACACTTCATGCACTTACCGCTGGCTTTGCGCTTTTCCGTTTTCGCTCTATCTTTTGCTGCGATGATCGGGCAAGTTCCCAAAGAACAACCCAGCGCCGGTTGCCCAGCCCAGCCGAATACATTGCGCGCGATGCGCGGCTGTTACCGCGCGCTGCTGGTCTTCGCTCCTGCTCTGGACAATCCGCAATTAGTGCAGCAATTCAACGAGCTGAAGGCTCATGCAGCCGAGCTCAAGACCCGCAGTGTGCTCTATGTGCCCATTGTCCCGGAAGGGCATAACCAACCCATTCCGGGCTCCAAGGTTCCGACTGTCAGGCTCAGCGAAGATGAACTGGCTGCGATGCGTCACCGCTTCAAAGTAGAACAACCCGACTTCCTGGTGATCCTGATCGGCAAGGATGAAGGAGAGAAGCTGAACAGCCGGACTCCGGTAACGGTGGTCCAGTTGGATCGGCTGATTGATTCAATGCCCATGCGCAAGAGCGAGAAACAGCCGGAACCCGAAGGCCAGGATTAGCTCCACCTCCTAACCCCACCATAATGGAATGCCACCGCCAGAGGCGGAAACACACCGCATCGGCTAAGCAGTTTCGCAATTGGTGTAAACCGAAGCGAGAGGCCTTTTCGTGGTTTTCTTCCAGGGAAAACCACACCTCGCGATCTTTATCAGACCACGTGATTGCGAAACTGCTCTAACATCAAAGCAACACCGTGAGGTGCCATGACGACGCAAGCCACCATCCCAGGTTTAACCACGGTTCCCCCTCCCTACCGTGCACCGCACGATCCGGCAAGAGTTCCCGAACTGGTGCAGGCACTTAAGAAAGTGACCCCTCTCCACGGGCTGGAAGAGGCGGAGTACGAGTGGCTGGCCACCCACGGCACCGAGGTCTTCGCAGAATCGGGCGCTGTCGTGTTCCGCGAAGGTGACCCTGCCACCAAGATGACCATCCTGCTCAAAGGCGAGATTTACGTGCGCCGCGAGCATGGAGGACCCGCCGCTCTCTTTATAGGCCGGTCCGGGCTGATCACGGGCCTGCTTCCCTACTCCCGCATGAAAGCTTATGGCGGCCTGGGTTACACCTCCGCCCCAACCTGGGGTCTGGAGTACGACAAGTCTCTTTTTCCAGAGATGCTCAAGGCCATTCCGTCGCTTACCCAACGGTTTGTCGGCATACTCCTGGATCGCGTCCGCGAAATAACGCGCATGGAGCAACAGTCAGAGAAGCTGAATGCCCTGGGTAAGCTCGCGGGCAACCTGGCCCATGAACTGAACAACCCTGCGTCGGCCGCGCAACGCTCGGCTGCGGGCTTGCTGGAGGAATTGCGCGTCTATGGACATGAGCGCTACAACCTGGGGCGGCTGTGCCTGAGCGCCACCGACGGCGAGAAAGTCCTGGCTTGGGAAGAGCAGGTTCGAGCCGAGGCCAAACGGTTGGGTAAACCGGCCGAGACCGAGCAGACCCACCGCGAAGACGAGATTGTCACCTGGCTTCGACGCCACGACATCCTGGAATCATGGCATATCGCGCCCGAGCTGGCCGAGTTCGGCGTGGTACCGGATCAATTGGAAACGCTCACCAGCTTTCTGGACCCGGGCGCCGTCGCCGTGGTGCTCTCGCAGTTCACTTCGTCCTTGCGCACGGAGAGAATTGCTGAGGCCATGCTCGACTCCACCGCGCGTATTTTCGACCTCATCCGGGCCATCAAGGACTACTCCTACATGGACCAAATGCCCATCCAGGAGGTAGACGTTCCCCAGAGCCTGGAAAATACGCTGGCTATGGTTGCGTCTCGCCTGCGTAACGTCAGCGTAATTCGCGAATACGAGCCCAACGCGCCCTGCGTCAGTGCTTATGGCCGGGAACTCAACCAGGTCTGGACCGCCTTGATCGAAAACGCTCTGGATGCGGTTCAGGACCAAGGCGAGATCAAGCTAATGGTCCGCACTGCCGGCGATATGCTGTTGATTGAAATCTGGGACAACGGCCCGGGGATCCCGGTCGAACTGCAGGCCCGCATCTTCGAGCCTTTCTTCACCACCAAGCCGCCGGGAAACGGCCTCGGGCTGGGGCTGGATGTGGTCAGCCGAATCGTGCGCATGCATCGCGGTTACGTGACCGTTCAGTCCAAGCCCGGGGAGACCTGCTTTCAAGTCCGGCTTCCGTTGCAGCAGGTGCAAGCCTACTAGGGATACGGCCCAAAGGCCGTATCCTTCAAAAACTTACTTACTGCGTTGGCGGCGTTGGCGGCGTTGGCGAGGACGTCGGGGCGCCCACGCGCACGATAGCGCACTTCAGATGGTTGCCGGCGGTGTTCGTTGCCTCGCCATTTTGGCCGCTGACTTTGAACTGCAGCGGGGATCCAACGACAAACTGCGTCGGCTTGACCGAACTGCCCAGTTTTGTGCGGCAGACGTACTCATTGGAAGGCGTCTCAACCACCAGATCGTATTGCTGGTGCTTCTGCTTCTTGCTCGTCGTACCCACGGTTTGCAGGTCTTTAAGGGTTGCTGGCTCAACCGTGCTGGCTGCCATGGCGGCGGTAGAAAATAACGCGACGGCCAAGTACAGGCCCGATATTTTGCATGATTTCATGGCTCCTCCGATGTGTCTTAGGCCCCCACAAGTTTGGCGCCGAAGGCCAATAGCAATGAGCCTAATATGATGCGATAAACCGCAAAGATGACGAAACCGTGGCGCCGCACCCATAGCAGGAACCACTCCACCACTCCCAAGGCTACCGCAAAGGAAACAATAAAGCCGATACCCAGCACAATCCAGCCGTGCGAGGTCATGACCAGGGGTACCATCGCATCTTCTCCCGGAACCTGCTTGGGATGGACGGTGCGAAGAAATTCATAGCCGGTAGCCGCTATCATGACGGGGATAGACAGCAGAAAGCTGAACTCCAGGGCTGCTGTTCGTGTCATGCCCACTGCCTGACCTGCGGCGATGGTAGACATGGATCGGGAGACACCAGGAAAGACGGCAGATGTAATCTCCCAGAGCCCGATCCAGACTGCCTGGAAGAGCGACATCTGCTCTACGTCCTTGGTCTTCAGATCGCGGCGGACGCTCAGCGCATCTACCACCCACATCACGATGCCGCCAATCAGCAGCGCCATCGCCATCAGGCGGATGCTCTCCAGGTGTTTACCGATCAATTTGACCAGCAGCAGCGAAGGAATCGCGGTGCATACAAAGGCGATCGCGGTCAGAGAAATGGGGTGGGTGAGGATGGTACGGTCGCCATTTTCCCCCTGGGGGAAGGTACGAAAAAACTCCAGGATTCGACCCGTAAACAGCACCACCAGGGCGATGATGGCGCCCAGTTGGATCACCACTGTGTACATCTTCCAGTAGGGGCTGGCCAGGTCGACGTGAAGCAGTGCCTCCACCAACCTGAGATGCGCGGTTGAGCTGACGGGCAGAAACTCGGTCAGTCCTTCCACAATACCTAGCAAGACTGACAAGATGTAATCGTTCAAGGGTCCTCCGGCACGTTACTGGCGATCGGTGCCGTAGATGGGAATTGATTCCTGCAACTGGTATACCAGACTGGCGGCGCGGGCAGCATAGTCCGATTGGGGATATTTGGTCGCAATGGTACCTGCTATGGTTACGGCTTTTGCCTTGGCCTCACCGGCTTTTTTGTCGTCTCCATTGGCGCTGTACATGTTGTTCAACGCGCCCTGTCGGTACACGGCGTTGTACAGCGCTTCGGCGGCCCGAGGCGACTCCGGGTGCTCCTGCGCGTATTTCTCATACATCTCGGCTTCCTTCTCCGGGCATTTGGTGGAACCCTGCCAATCACCACAGACTTTGTTATCCAGCATGTCCCAGTCCGCCAAGTCGGCCCATCGGGAGCGCGGGTAGCTTTTCTTGAGCTTGCGCATCTCCTCTTCATCGATCTGTCCCCGCAAATAAGCTTCCTTTTCATGCGCCGAGGGCAACGAGAACACATCCGCCTTTTGCAGTTGCCAGCGTATGTCGGCTGAGCGCCAGGCAGCCTCGGGGGCGAGCGTAGACTGGGGGAAAAAATCGGCCATACGCTGGTAGAGAAGCCGTGCTGCCTGGGCGACGCTTTGGGGAGCACGCGGCAGGTTGGCATCGGCTTCTTCGCCGGCGGCTGCGCCAAAGAGGATCAGGTCTCCTTTAGGGGTCTCCGTACTCACCACGCCGGCAATCGGAATCCATCCGGAAATAGGAACAGCGGCTGCCTCGCCGCCAAATACGGGGGCATCCTGTGCTTTGGATGTCTCTTCGTCGGTGTTGGCAAAAACGCGGAGCCAAGGCCCATTCTTTTCCCCAATCACCATCTCTCTGCCGGGTGAGATTTCAGCCAACCGGGTCGAGCTGTTGTCTGGCGCCACGTACAGGTTGGTGTCGCGAATAACGGTGGCCTTGGGGCCATTGCTGGGTGGCGGGGACTTAGGCGCCGCGGTCGCTTGGACCGCGAAAACCAGAAGAGCAGAAAGACTAATGAATCCGCTACGCATAAATCCTTAGACTCTATAAATCTTAGGATAAGCCAACCTTCAGGATCTTTACCCGCAACGAAGCGACGGGTGCCCCACATCTCGCTCGTTTTTCGCGAGATGTGGGATACCACGGCTGCAAACCGACTGGTTTTTGGATTCTGATGGCCAAAGAACGTTAAGGTCCGTGGTATCCCACATCTCGCAAGAAACGAGCGAGATGTGGGGCACCCATCGCTTCGTTGCGGATAAAGGGCTTTAAACCTGTTCTTCCAAAATACTGCGCAGGACCGAAGGCTCGACGTTGCCTCCGCTCATAATGGCAACCGTTTGCCGCGCGGGAGGCAACTGCTCGCGATGGAAGATTGCCCCGGCCAAGGCAACCGCGCCGCTAGGCTCGGGGACCAGGCGCGCGCCAAAGACAATGCGCCGCATGGCCTCGCGAATCTCCGCCTCAGTGACCGTCACGATGTCATCGACAAAAGCTTGTATGTGAGCAAAATTGAGTGCGCCAATGCTCTGCGTTCTCAATCCATCCGCGGCGGTCCTCGCGGTCTCCTCTCCGGTGAAGGTTACGATACTGCCAGCCTTCAGGCTTTGCGCGGCGTCGGAGGCCAGTTCCGGCTCGACCCCAATTACCCGTACCTCGGGCCGAGTCAATTTCACAGCAGCCGCGACTCCGCTAAGCAGACCGCCTCCGCCCACGGGCGCCAGCACCAGATCAGTTTCCGGCCCGTCGGCAACAATCTCCAGGCCGCAGGTCCCCTGGCCGGCAATAATGTCGCGATCATCGTAAGGTGGTATGACGACATATCCGAACTCCGCCGCCAGCTCCTCTGCCTTGGCCTTGCGTTCCGTGCTGCGTGGGCCCACGGTCACGATCTCCGCTCCCAGCGCCTGCGTGGCGTTCACTTTCACCTGAGGCGCATTTGCTGGCATCACGATCACCGCTTTAATGCCCAAGGCTCGAGCAGCGTAGGCTACTCCCTGAGCATGGTTGCCGCTGGAATAGGTGATCACCCCGCAAGCGCGTTCGCGGGCAGACAATTGCGCAATTTTATTGAAGGCGCCGCGTAGCTTGAAACTGCCGATCGGCTGCAGTCCCTCAGCCTTGATCCAAAGCGCACCAGTTTCAAACCTCACCAACGGCGTGTGCGCGGCGACGCCACGCAGCCGCTCTTGGGCCACGCGCAGTTCCTCCAGCGTTACCAACAATTAGATTTCCAGAATAATCGGCATGATCATCGGCCGGCGCGAAGTACTTTTTTGGATGTAGCGCTTGAGATCCAGACGGATTTTCTCTTTCATGACCCCGTAGTCAGCCTTCTCTTCCGCTGAGGATGCGTCGAGTGTACGGTTGACAATCTCCCGCGCCTGGTCGCTAAGGGCAATCTCACCGGTCACGAAGCCGCGGGTCACCACTTCCGGCGCGCGCTCCACCTTACCGGTGCGCTTGTTGATGGTGATGATGGCCAGCACGATGCCATCCTCGCTCAAGTGCTTGCGGTCGCGAATCACCAGGTCTTCGACCACATCGGTAGTGGAACCGGCATCGATACAAATCCGGCCCGTCGTTACCTTGCCTGCCTTAACGGCAGTGTTTGCGTCCAACTCGAGGATGTCGCCGTCTTCCAGCAGCAGCGCCTGCTGCACGACTCCAGTATTCTTCGCCAACTGAACATGCTTCTGCAGATGGCGATAATCGCCATGCACGGGGATGAAGAACTTCGGCCGCAGCAGGTTGATCATCAACCGCATCTCTTCCTGGCTGCCGTGGCCGCTCACGTGAATCAACCCGTTTTCGCCATCGTCGTAGATGACGTTGGCCTCACGCCGGCAGAGGTGGTCGATCACCCGGTAGATGCTCTTCTCGTTTCCAGGAATGACACGGGAACTCAACACCACGGTGTCGCCGCGTTCGATGCGAGCGTGTTTATGGTTGTCAACCGCCGCTCGGGAAAGAGCGGACATCGGCTCCCCTTGCGTGCCGCTGATCAGAATCACAACTTCAGAAGCGGCATAATCGCGGATCTGTCCCGGATGAATCATTAAGCCGCCGGGCACAGTGAGGTAACCAAGATCCTGCGCGATTTCTGAGGATTCCACCATCGACCGGCCCACGACAGCCACCTTGCGGCGATGCGTCTGCGCCAGTTCGAGCGCGATACGGATGCGGTAAATCGAAGAGGAGAAACAGCTGAAGAACAGCTTCTGTTTGGTGCGCGAGAAGATCTCGTCCAACCGCGGCTTTACCGCCCACTCGCTGGGGGTGTATCCCGCCCGGTCGACGTTGGTCGAGTCCTGCAGCAGAGCGAGCACGCCGCGCTTGCCGTACTCTGCAAAGCCATGCAGGTCGAACGCTTTGCCGTCAGGAGGCGAGAGGTCGATTTTGAAGTCGCCGGTGTGCACAACGATGCCGGCTGGGGTTTCGACCGCCAGCGCAACACAGTCCACCAGGCTGTGCGTGACCCGAATGGGCTCGATGGTGAACGCACCCAGGTGAAACTTCTGCCGCGGCGTAATCTCGATCAGCTCTGCCGTGTCGAGCAACCTATGTTCTTCGAGCTTGCCTTCGACATAGGCCAGAGTGAACTCGGTCGCATAGACCGGCACCTTCAATTCGCTAAGGATCCATGGCAGCCCGCCAATATGATCCTCGTGGCCATGAGTGAGGATGATGGCGCGAACATGCTGACGGTTTTCGATGAGATAGGAGATATCGGGAACGACAATGTCAACGCCTAGCAATTCGGTCTCGGGAAACATGAGACCGGCATCGATGACGATAATGTCGTCCGCCCAGCGGATTGCCAGGCAGTTCATTCCGAATTCGCCCAATCCACCCAGGGGGATGATTTGTAACTTGCCTGAAGACATTAAAGTTTAATGCTACCACGCACCCATCAGCGCAGCAGGTCCTCGAGTGTGGCGCTTAGATCTGTCTTGTCATCGCGATACTTAACGATTACCGGTGTGTACAGGCTCAAACCCCACGCGGGCGCAGCTCCGCGCTTCAGCTTCCTCGCTCCCGGCACCACCACCGCTCCCTCAGGTATGACGAGAGGCTGATTCGCAGAGGCCCTCAGCACTTCGCCGCGCACGATATCGTAGACCGGGGTTCCCCGGGTAAGGATCGTGCCTGCAGCCAGGATTGCGCCACGCCGCACCAGCGTGCCCTCGTACACTCCCGTATTGCCGCCGATCAGCACATCGTCTTCGATGATCACCGGGGTGGCGTTGACCGGTTCCAGCACGCCGCCGATCTGCGCCGCCGCGCTCAGATGGACTCGCTTGCCTATCTGGGCGCAGCTACCTACCAGTGCGTGGGAATCGACCATCGTGCCTTCGTCCACATAGGCCCCGGCATTCACATACATCGGCGGCATGCACACCACTCCACGAGCCAGGAAAGCGCCTTCACGGATGGTTGAGCCACCAGGTACAATCCGCACTGCCTCTTTCAGCCCGAATACCCGCGCCGGGTAAGTGCTCTTGTCCACAAAGGAGAACTCATCGCCGCCCATTTTCTCGAGGGTGCCCAGCCGGAACCCCAGCAGAATGCCCTGCTTGACCCAAGCATTGACTCGCCATCCCAGCGGGCTTTCAGAGTCAGGCTCGGCGGCCCGAACCCGCCCCGCGCTCAGAGCTGCACGCAATTCGAGGAAGGCGTCCATCGCTCCCCGGTCGCCGACAGCCTCAGCCCCAGCAGCAAAATACCGTTCTATGCTCGCCTGTAGCCTACTCAACTCGATCGTCATAACTCTGCACGGCCGGACTGAAGAGTCTGCGGAGAAAGTCGCTTTGTACGAAGGGCACGGCTTCAGCCGTGCCGCAATGAGCCTTCATTGATGAGGGCTTTAGCCCCTGGGGTACGTCTTTTTTCATCCTTAAATGTCCCTGAAAGCGTACCTCAGCGGCTAAAGCCGCGTCGCGAGCATGGCATGGCGGCACGGCTGAAGCCGTGCCCTTCGTACAAAGGTTTTTCCAACGGAAAAGCCCAATTCTCTGCATCTTGTACAGCTACGACAGCAAACCTAATTCCTGAGCCAAACCCTTCAACTTTTCCCGCGTAGCCGGCGCCACAGGTACCATGGGCAAGCGATAGATTTCCTCAAGTCGCCCCATCATCGCCAACACAGACTTTACCGGTCCCGGGTTCGTCTCCAGGAAATTCGCCGTGATCAGACGAAAGTAGCGCCGGTAGAGGGCACGAGCGGTTGCCCAGTCCCCGTCCGTGGCCGCTGTAACCATGCGCGCCATCTCTCCCGGTACCTCGTTGGATGCAACGGACACCAGCCCTGCTCCACCCAAAGCAATCACCGGCAGCGCCATCAAGTCATCGCCCGATATAACCGAAACGCTTGGCGGCAGCGAATGAATCAACTCGGCGATCTGCTGCAGATTGCCACTGGATTCTTTCACTCCCTGAATATTCGGCACATCCTTCGCCAAACGAAGAACCGTCGCCGGCTCCAGGTTGACGCCCGTGCGTGAAGGGATGTTGTAGAGCACCACCGGGCATTCCACCGCCTCCGCAATGGCGCGGAAGTGGCGATACTGGCCCTCCTGGCCTGGCTTGTTGTAAAACGGATTCGCCGTGAGCAGGCCACTCACGCCGGGCACCGACGCAGCTTCCCTGCCCCGGGCAACCGCTTCGACGGTGGAGTTGTGGGTGCAACCAGCCAGAACCGGCACACGGCCCGCTGAGGTTTCGGCCACGATGCCGATCACCCGCAGCCATTCCTCATGACTCAAAGTGGGCGTTTCGCCAGTCGTTCCGCACGCGACCAGGAAATGAATGCCGCTCTCGATCTGCCATTCCACCAGCTTGCCGAGCGTTTCCTCGTCGAGGCTGCCGTCGCTGCGAAAAGGAGTTACCAGTGCTGTGCCACAACCGCCAAGGGTCATACCACATGGAGTCTACTACTGCAGCTGGGGATAAATCTCGCTGAAGTCGTAGCAGCCTGTCTTGCCGCAGAGCCACTCCGCTGCCCGCACCGCGCCCTCGGCGAAACTACGGCGAGACAGTGCCTCGTGGCGGATCTCAATCACATCGTCTCCCAACCTGGCGGTAACAGTGTGAGTGCCCACAGCCTGACCCTCCCGATGCGAAACGATTTCCACCTTGAGCGCCGGATCCACTTCCAGCAAAGCCTGCTTGAGGGCTAACGCTGTCCCCGAGGGCGCATCTAGCTTTCCCTCGTGATGGGTTTCACTGATGCTGAGCTCAAATCCGCGCACCAGAGGCACCAGATCCTTTGCCAGCCGATACATCACCTGGATGCCTACCGAGAAGTTCGCGCCGTAGAGCAGTGCGCCATCGCGCCGTTTGCACATGGCGCGCATCTCGTCCAGCTTTTCATACCATCCGGTCGTGCCGACCACTACCCGCGCTCCGTTGGCGAAGCACGCTCGTATGTTGGGGATGACCGCCTGCGGTGTGGTGAAATCGATAACCGCATCGAATTGCGCCAGCATCGGCGCAGTCAGGGCTGAGGCATTGGGATTTTCTTCCTCGCCGATTACCCGGACACTGTGTCCTCGCTGGCTGGCAACATCCGCCACCACCTGCCCGGTCTTGCCTCGCCCCAGCACCAAGAAAATCATGGTTACAAATGCACGCTTTCTATCGACTTCCTTGTGGTCACGTCGAAGATCTCCGGGTCCGGATCGACAAAAAAGGCCGCGTGCAGGGATCGCACCGCCTCATCCACATCATCCTCGTCAATCATGAAACTCATGTTGATTTCCGAGGCGCCCTGGGAAATCATACGCACATTCACGTGCCGGATGGCATGAAATACCTGCGCTGCAATGCCATTCTGCCCGCGGATATTGCCGCCCACCATGCAGATCAGAGCTTTTCGGCCCTCGTAGGTCACGTCGGCAATCTTGCTCAGGTCGGCGGCCATCTCCGGCAGGTGTTCGATCGAGTCGACGGTCAGCGAAATACTCACTTCCGAAGTAGACACCATATCCACGGCGCATTTGTGCTTGTCGATAACCTCAAACACGTCGCGCAGGTATCCATGCGACAACAGCATTCGGCTGGCAACCAGGTCGACGATAGTCAACCGCCGCTTGACCGCGATGGACTTGAAGGGACTGCGGCAGTGGGTGGCGAGCGCGGTGATGCGGGTGCCCTCATTCTCAGGATTGCGCGAGTTCAGCACCAGCACGGGAATGTTCTTCTGCACCGCCGGCAGGATGGTTGACGGGTGCAGCACCTTGGCTCCGAAGTACGCCAGCTCGGCGGCCTCTTCGAAGCTGATGGTCTTGACCCGCAGCGCATCCGGGCAGACCCTGGGGTCGGTGGTCATGATGCCGTTCACGTCGGTCCAGATCTCGATTGCTTCGGCATCCATGGCGCCACCGATCAGCGCGGCGGTATAGTCCGATCCCCCGCGCCCCAAGGTGGTGGTGGCGCCCTCCAGGGTGCAAGCGATAAAGCCGCCCAGCACCGGAACCTGACCCGCATCCACCAATGGCTGCAGATGCTGGGCGCAGCGGGCTTCAATCAAGGCAATGTTAGGCGTCCCTTTGCCGTGCTGCGCGTCGGTCACAATGCAGGTGCGCGCATCGATGTGGACTGCGGGGATTCCCTGATCGGCAAAGACTTCGGCCACCAGGCGGCTGGAGATACGCTCACCAAAACTGACTACCAGGTCATTGGTCCTTGGAGTCAGTTCACCAACTGCGGCCAGGCCGCGAAGAATCTCGTCCAGGGCCTCGAATTCCTGCTGGATCCAGCTCTGCAGCGGGCCCCTGCGTTGCTCCGGGAGCAATAGCGCCGTAGTGTCGCAGTGGCGGTGGCGAAGCCGCGCGCTTATCGCCAGCGCCCCGTTTCGATCCCCGCGGCCGGCGGCTTTACCTGCGGTGAGGAGCTGGTCGGTGACTTTGGCCAGGGCACTGACCACGACCACCACCCCATGCCCACCCGACTTCCGGCCCTCGACAATCCTGGCGACGCCGTTAATCGCCGGAGCATCCTCGACCGACGTACCGCCGAACTTCATGACGACCGGTTTCATGCGGAAACAGCCACCCGATCGCCAGCCGGAGCCAGCTTGCCCAGGGCAGCCAGGAACTCCCCATTCAGTACCGCCGCACCCGCTCCCCCGCGAATTGTGTTGTGGGAAAGGACGGTAAACTTCCAATCGAACAGCGAGCAGGGCCGCAGGCGGCCAACCGTAGCGGCCATCCCCTTGCCGCGCATGCGGTCCAGCCGGGGCTGCGGCCGGTCCTCGGCAGCACTCCACTCCACCGGTTGGGTAGGTGCGGTGGGCAGCGCATGACGGGCCAGCGGGGCGAATTCACTCCAGGCGGCGAGGATCTCCTCTCGCGTCGCCCGGGAGGTCAGCTTGATGCTGACGCTCTCGGTGTGGCCGTCTTCAACCGCAACCCGGTTGCAGTGCGCACTCACCCTGGCGTTCAGCGCTTCTACCCTGTTCCCGTTCAGCTTGCCCAGCAGTTTCAGGGTCTCGGCCTCGAGTTTTTCCTCTTCGCCCTTGATGTGGGGCACGACATTGCCCAGGATGTCGAGCGAGGCCACCCCCGGATAACCGGCCCCGCTAACAGCCTGCATCGTACTGACAAACACGCTCTCCAGGCCGAAACGATCGGCCAGCGGTTTGAGCGCCAGAACCAGCCCGATGGCACTGCAGTTGGGGTTGGTCACGATGTATCCGCCGGATTGCTTGCGCCAGCTCTGCGTCTCGAGCAGGTTAAGGTGGTCCGCATTGACCTCGGGAATTACCAGCGGAACATCCGCCTGCATGCGGAATGCACTGGAATTCGAGATCACGGCGCAACCCGCCGCGGCAAACTTGGGCTCCAGTTCCCGTGCAATGTCGGTATCCAGCGCGGCGAAGATCACGCTGGGTGCTCCCTCAGGACCCGCCGGGGAGACCATCATGTCCGCAATTCGCTTGGGTAGCGGAGTGTCCAGCTTCCAGCGCGCGGCTTCGCCGTAGGTTTTGCCGCTGGACTTGTCGCTGGCGGCGAGCCACGCGATCTCAAACCATGGGTGCTCTTCGAGCAGCTGGATGAAGCGCTGGCCGATAACTCCAGTGGCGCCGAGAATACCAATCTTGTGTCGTGTCTTCATGAACGTAGGCCCGTGAAAATATCTGGTTAATTCTAGACTATCCGCAGCTTCGAACCCATCCACCGCATCACCTCGGTCACTGCCACCTTCCGGTTACAACGCCGCTAAGACTCCGCCGGTAAAGGCTTTAGTGCCACTGCTTCCACCCACATCGCGGGTCAGCGTCTTCTTCTCGATATAAACCTTCTCGAGCGCGGCCTGCACCCGGTCGGCCGTGTCGGTCTCGCCGAGATAGCGCAGCATCAGAATGGCGGACTGCAGCAGCGCCGTAGGATTTGCTATGTCTTTGCCCGCAATGTCCGGTGCCGAACCATGAACAGCTTCGAAGATGGCGCACCCGGTGCCTAAATTGGCGCCCGGCACCAGCCCCAGGCCGCCTACGAATGCGGCGCACAAGTCACTCACGATGTCGCCATAAAGGTTTTCGGTGAGCAGCACGTCGTATTGATAGGGATTCATGACCAACTGCATGCAGGTGTTGTCGACGATGTGTTCGCCGTAAGTAATCTCGGGATAGCCCTTGGCGACCTCACGCGCGCAGCGCAGGAAAAGGCCATCGGACATTTTCATGATGTTTGCTTTATGGATGGCGTGGATCTTGCGCCGCTTGAACTTGCGCGCATATTCAAAGGCAAACTTCGAGATGCGGGTGGATGCCTTCTCGGTGACAATCTTCAGCGACTCCACCACTCCCGGCACCACTTCATGCTCCAGCCCCACGTACTCGCCTTCGGTGTTCTCCCGCACGATGATCAGATCCACGCCCGGGTAGCGTGTATCCATTCCCGGCAGGTTCTTGATCGGTCGGAAGTTGGCAAATAATTCGAACTTCTTGCGCAGGTGAACATTGATCGATGCGAAGCCGCCGGCGATGGGCGTGGCTACTGGCCCCTTTAGGGCCAGACGGTTGCGTTCGATCGAGGTGTACACGTCTTGGGGAATGTACTCGCCGTACTTTTCATACGCGTTGGCCCCAACGAGAAAGGGCTCCCAGGCAAACTTGGCGCCTGTTCCCGCGACAGCTGCTTCGAGAATGCGTACCACGGCATCGGTCACCTCCGGCCCGATACCGTCGCCGGCGAGCAGGGTGATGGTGTGCGTTCTCTCTTGTGGGCCTGCTGCCATTCTTTCTCCTTGGCTATCGTTTGCCGGTCTTGGACGCTTCCCTGGTGTTGAGCAGCTGTTCCAGCTCTTCCTTGAACTCGCGTACGTCTTTAAAGTCCCTGTAAACGCTGGCAAAGCGGATGTAGGCGACCTTATCGATGGTGCGCAGATGGTTCATGATCAGCTCGCCGATCTGGTTGGTGGTTCGTTCGCGTTCCGGTGAATCCACCAGGAACGCCTCGGTCTCGTCCACGATTGCTTCCAGTTTGGCGGCGGAGACGGGACGCTTTTCGCAGGCCCGCAGCAAGCCGCTGAGCACTTTTTGCCGCTCGAATTTCTCCCGGCGGCCGTCTTTTTTCACCACCATGTAAGGGATTTCGTCGATGCGCTCATAGGTAGTAAAGCGCTTGTTGCAACCCTCGCATTCGCGACGGCGGCGAATCGAGTCCGCCTCTTTGCTTTCGCGCGAATCCACCACTCGATCCTGCGCAAATCCGCAGTAAGGGCATTTCATCAGTAACTAAATTCTAGCAGTCTTATATCCGGGGGCCTGACATCGAGAAAGCGTTCGGCCCCAGCCTCATGGCTTTAACTTCTTAGCTTTTTCATATCGATGAGCGCCCCACGTCTCTCCGTCGCGGTTGAAGAGGCTGCGCGTTAAGCGAAATATGCGAATTAAGTCCAAATGCTTTCCGGAAAATCGATCTTCCCGGCCTTTTCGGTCATCTGCGATGCCGAGAGGGGTGGTCGGAGGCACCGCCAGCAGAACCTATGCTTCGCTGACCGCAGGAGTCTGCTCCGCGTCTTCATGAGCGAGGTGTTCCGACTGTTCGGATACCTTCTTGAGCGAAACATGCTCCACCCGGGCCCAAATTAAACCCACGGGTATGACGCACATAAAGGTCACGATCAGCAGCATCGTGCCACATGCAAGGGCGGGCTCGAACTGCACATTGAACACCTTCTGCATCACGCCCGTGGTGACGCCAATCTGCGTGAACCATCCAATCACCGGTAACTGCACCACTGATCCAACCATGCTCGCCGCCATCAGGACCAGGCAGCGCGCGAGGGTCATCGCAGATAGTTCGGGCGAGAGCACAAAAGCCCGGGTGGTTTCGAGATAAGCGGCTGTAATGAGGCCCCACATCAGAAGCGAAATTACCAGAGAATTGAAGAAGTCACCGAGAGTAGCAATGGAATCGAGACCGTCGCGAAAGGCGCGAATTTTATGCCCTGCTGATACGCCCAGCGCGGGCGAGAGCGAGCCCAGCCACTTTTCAGCCAGATTGGCAATTACCCTGCCCGAAGCACGTACGCTGATGGCAAAGATAGCCAAGGCGACCGTGACTACCAACCCGCCTAGTGCGGTGTGTTGCAGGGCTTCATGATGGGGCAATGTCGCGCGGTCCGGCGCCAGCAACAACGCGCTCGAAAAGATGAGCGCCATCGCGCCCAGATCGAACATTCGCTCCACCGTGTAAACCGCTATCTGCGAACTGAGGGCCAGCTTGGTCCGCCGCGAGACCAAATAAGGACGCACCAGATCGGCGAGACGGCCAAAGAGTGCAACGGCGGTAAAGCCGATTACCTGCGAGCCCAGCAGGGAAACCGAGCTCACTTTCTTTTGCGGCTTGATCAGCACTGCCCAGCGCAACGCGCGTAGCCAGTAACAAAAGGCCACCAACGCCGCCCCGAAAACGATGCGCCGCCAATCCACATGCTGCAACTCGTCCCGAAAAACGCTCCACTGAAAGTGGACCCGCGTGTGAACCAGCCACGCCAGTGCTCCCAGGAGAATCGCTCCTACGAGGTACATGATCCAGGAATGCTTTTTCACTTGCGACTCCGAACCGCTCTAGTGACTGGCTGGCATGGAGGAGATAGCGGCGGTGCCGGCCGGGTGCAGCTTCTCCCATTGCTTTCTGCGGTTGAATTCGCGGATCACTCGCGCCACATACACCCGAGTCTCGCGATAAGGGGGAACGCCGTGGTATTTGTCCACTGCCGCCGGCCCGGCGTTATAGGCCGCCAGCGCCAGGGCCAGGTTGTCGTGATACCGCAGCAGCAAAGCGTCAAGATAGGCCGTGCCGCCATTGATGTTCTGATCCGCGCGGAAGCTGTCCGTCACACCCAATTGCGCTGCAGTTCCCGGCATCAACTGCATCAGCCCCTGCGCGCCGGTACGGCTCACCGCGAGTCTATTACCGCCGCTTTCTGCCCGCACTACGCTGGCCAGCAAATCTACGTCGAGGTTATGGTCGGAGCCGGCTTGGGCGATCAACTGGTGCACATCTTCATTGGTAAGCTTGGGTTCGGCGACTGTAACCGGCGCGGCAGGGGGATCGGGAACCGCGGCCACTGAGGCGATCTCCGCCGCATCCACTTCAACAAAATTACCGCCGCCCTGGCTGGTAAACAGCCGTACCCGATCGCCGGCCTGCTCCCGGTGATCGCACAGCAGGTTGTAGCCGTTCGTCAGGGTGACCTCTTCCGCGGCATGAACGGCGGGCACGGTGCCCAATATGCCGAGGACACCGAGCCAACCGGCCACCATGGACAATTTGCTCATTGCGCAAACTCTACCACGGGGCTGCCGGCAATTTCCTCAATGTCATTACCTTCGGCATCTTGCGTCGTAGAGCGGTGGCGCAGTACCTCTTCAACGGCCACGGCCACACCGTCCTCATCATTGGAGGCTGTCACCTCCCAGCCACCGCGCTCCGCCAATGCCAGCATCTCCTGGCTCGCGTTGCCCATCACCACCGCGCGGCCGGCATATTCCAGCATTTCTAAATCATTCAGATTGTCGCCGATGGCCATGATCTGGTTCCGCTCCAGGCCGCGGATGCTGGCCAGGCTATCGAGCGCCGCGCCCTTCGAGCAACCAGGCGGCAGGAGATCCAGAATGCTCAGGTCGCGCGCTGCATACTCGGTCCGTTGCATGGCAATCCGCCCCGAAACGTCGTTTAGCAGCAACTGCTGTTCAGCCGTCATCATTTCCGCGATCGTACCGCAGACCATCCCTTGGATCGGTTCCTCGCCCCCGTCGAAAGCCCGCTCAATGGGCCGAACCTCAGACAGGTAGGGCCGATTTGCCTCCACCCACCGGTCGATGCGGGCGTGCAGCTGTTGCAGGTTTTCAATCACCAGGGAGCTCGTTCCTTCGCGGTCGAAGGTGAAAACGAGGGTGCCGTAGCCGCGCAAGGCGACACACAGCTGCCGAGCGGTCTCAACCGGCAGAAAACGGCGATCCAACAACTCTCCATCAAAGCCGCGAACCACGGCTCCATTGGACGAGATCATCACCGATTCGTCACTGAGCCCCAGCTGGGCGATCAGAGGCATCGCGTAGGCCTGCCTGCGCCCCGTCGCGATCACGATTTCAATGCCCGCATCCTCTGCCGCCCGTAGAGCCGCGCAATTGCGGGCGCTGATTTTGGGGCCGCTCGAGGGCGTAAGAGTGCCGTCGATATCGATTGCGATTAACTGGATGCTCACACCCCTATTTTACCCGTTGCCTACCCCGCCCTGCCGCCGGTGTATCGAATCCGGAATTCCCTGTCCCGCTCTGCGGTATTAGCGAACTTCATGCGCCTTTCCTTGAAAAAGAGCCGCGCACGTGGTTGTGTCGAATGCCGCGTGCAGGAAATCCGGGGAACCCCTCAAATATCATGGGTTTATGCCTTCCGTAGCCTACTTCCAGTGTTCCCGCTGCCATGCGCATCTCTCCGCTGATGGCCCGCAAACCCTTTGTCCTCAATGCGCTGGAGCGCTTTTCGTACGTTATGACATGGACGCATTGCGGCGAACCGCTGCCCGCGACGACATCCAGGCCAAGGCTGCCGCCGCGCCCACCTCCCTGGGTATGTGGCGTTACGCCGGGGTCTTGCCCGCAGCGGAGCCGGTCACCCTGGGCGAAGGCTTTACGCCTATGCTGCGCAGCCGCCGCTATCCCAACCTGTTTCTCAAAGAAGAGGCAGCCAACCCGACCGGTACCTTCAAAGCGCGCGGGCTCTCTATGGCCGTCACCATGGCACGTCATTATGGCCTGCAAAAGCTAGCCGTGCCCTCTGCCGGCAACGCCGCCGGCGCACTGGCCGCTTACGCCGCAGCGGCCGGCATCGAAGCCCATATCTTTATGCCCCGGGACGTCCCCTTGGCCAACTACCTCGAAGCCGTCGCTTACGGCGCGCACGTAACCCTGGTGGACGGCCTTATTTCCGATTGCGCTCGCCTGGTCGCTGCACGCAAGGAGGCCGAGCGCTGGTTTGACATCTCTACCTTGAAAGAACCATTTCGGGTGGAAGGGAAGAAAACCATGGGGTACGAATTGGTCGAGCAGTCGGGTTGGCAATATCCCGACGCCGTCTTCTATCCCACCGGCGGCGGCGTCGGGTTGATTGGAATGTGGAAGGCCTTCGAGGAGATGGAGGCTCTCGGCTGGGTATCCACCACTAAGAGGCCGAAGATGATTGCCGTGCAGGCCTCAGGCTGTGCGCCAGTGGCTAAGGCCTTCCGCGAAGGTCAGGCGGCCGCGCAGATGTGGCCCAATGCAGTTACCTTCGCCTCGGGCCTGCGTGTCCCCAAACCCTACGGTGACCAGCTCATCCTCGACATTGTTCGGGAATCAGAAGGTCTTGTCCTGGACTTCGACGATCAGCAGATTTTAGCGTCGATGCTGGACTGGGCCCGTCATGAGGGGCTATTCCTCTGCCCTGAAGGAGCAGCCGCTACGGCAGCCTACGATCACCTGCTTGCCAGCGGATGGCTCTCGCCGGACCAAAGGGTGGTGTTGTTCAACACCGGCGCGGGCCTCAAATACGCTGATGTCACGGCGGCCGCCATGAACCTGGCATGGCCACCGCGAGCCCAAACCACGGCGAAAGAAGCTGAAAAGGACCATCGCGGCGTGACACTGCCTCTAAGGCACCGCGCGGGCGGCATCATTACTCCTCAATAGGCTACTTTTTGCCGGTAAAGAGAAGAACCCCGCCGCCGAGAATGGCAACTACGCCAAGGATTGGTGGTAATGGAACCGTGTTGGTTTCTTTTCTGGAGGCTTGAATCGGGCCCAGATCTACTACCTTTTTCTCGTGCGTGTAGGTGAACCCGCCATACGCGAGCGCGAGTACACCCAGGACGATCAGGACTACACCTAAGGGTTTCACGTCAAGGAAGCTCGGTGGTCTCGAATGGCTCCCGGTTTCTTTCAGCCGCGGTCCCCCTTTTGACCTTGGCGGCCAGGTCCTTGGCGGCGTCTTTCACATCGCCCCAAGCTTTATGCGCCTCGCCCTTAACTTGATCCAGTTGACCTTCTGATTTCAGGCGCTCATTGCCGACCAACGCACCAGCGGCCTCCTTGATGCGGCCTCCGGCTTTCTCCAATCCACCCTTCACATGCTCTTCACTCATTGGCACCACCTCGCAAGCATAAGATGCTCAATGATTCAAGCAAGTTGTTCTGGCTATTGGGCGACTCTAGCTCAAGCGCGCAAAAAGAAGGGGCGGGGCGAGCGAGCTGACGTGCTTAACCGTGACGGAATTACCCTCGGTGTAATAAAACGCGATAGCAATCAAGAGAAGGACCGCCAGCAGCGCGATTCCCACGACAAGGTATCGCAGCATCTCCTCTTTATGCCTTTGCGCCTCGGTCGGCTTGACCACTACGGCGCACTTTATGGGTTGGCCCACGCCGGCATCATACGCGCGCTTTGCTTCTGCAATCATCGGAATTGGCATAAGGGCAACCTCCTTTCGTACTGCCGCATTCTAGTGCTACTCCAATAGACGTCCTGAACCCATCCAGGGTTGTGAAGATAGTCGACATCAGGGTTCCCTTGGAGTAACGACGCCAGCGGTTAGAATAGAGGAGTGAAGCAAGAGTTAACAGAACGAGTACCCAGGTGCAGCGCGTGCTCGAAGAGCGTCCGCGGATCGGCTTCGTCAGCCTGGGCTGTCCCAAGAATCTGGTCGACAGTGAAGTCATGATGGGCTTGCTGGACCAGGCGGGCGCGGAGATGACCAATCAGCCCGGAGACGGCAGACATTCTGGTAGTAAATACCTGCTCTTTCATCGACAAAGCCAAGCAGGAGTCAATCGACACCATCCTCCAGATGGCGCAGCACAAAGTATCCGGTAAGGCGCGCAAACTGATTGTGGCCGGCTGCCTGGTGGAGCGCTATCGCGACGAAATCCGCAAGAACATGCCGGAAGTGGATGCCGTGGTCGGCACCGGGGAACTGGAGGCCATTCTGGCCGCCGCCGGGCTCGCCCAACCCGAGCAAGCCAACGGATGTACCGCAGCTTTTTTCGATTCTGCCCAGCAGCGCCTCCCGTGCCGAAGGCGATCTGCGCGAGTCCCAGGGCCGCTTCGCCAGGGAGCAGTGGGAGGGCGCCCAGGCCAAGCTTCCCCAGTATCTCTACGACCACACCACGCCCCGCTTGCTGGCGACCGGTAAATCTTCGGCTTACATCAAAATTGCTGAAGGCTGCGACCATCCCTGCAGTTTCTGTGTCATTCCCAATCTTCGCGGCAAATTTCGCTCCCGGCGTTTCGCCTCGGTGGTCGCCGAAGCCGAACAGCTGGTCGCCCAGGGCGTGCGCGAGCTGACGCTGATTGGTCAGGACACAACCTGTTACGGCGAGGATCTGGGGATGAAGGATGGGCTGGCGCAACTGCTCGATACCCTGGCCCGGATTCCCGATCTCAAGTGGCTGCGCTTTCTGTACGCCTATCCCAACAAGGTCACCGGCCGGCTGCTCGAAACCATTGCCCAGCATGACACCATCTGCAAGTACCTCGACATGCCGCTCCAGCATGCCTCGGCCGCGGTGTTGAAGAGCATGCGCCGCGGGGGCAACGCCGAGATCTTTCTCAAGACCATCGAGCGCGTACGCGCGACCGTGCCCGATGTAGCGATTCGGACCACGTTCATTACCGGCTTTCCGGGCGAAACCGAAGCCGACTTTGCCGTGCTCGGCGATTTCGTCCGCGCTGCCCGGCTCGACTGGCTAGGCGTTTTCAGCTACTCCGACGAAGAAGGATCCGGGGCTTTCCATCTGGGCGATAAAGTGCCGCCACGGACCATCGAGGCCCGCCGCCGCTCCCTGATGCGCCAGCAACAAGCAATTAGCCGAAAATCCCGGGCCAGCCTGGTAGGCCGGCGATTCGATCTGCTGGTCGAAGGACCTTCTGAAGAGACTCCACTCTTATGGGAGGGGCGCACGCAGCATCAGGCCCCGGAAATCGATGGAAAGGTCTATATCAACGACTTTGGACCCTTCGATCAGCTGCATCCCGGGGCAGTTTTACCAATGCGAGATCACCGAGTCGCAGGATTATGACCTGGTGGGCAGGATTATCTTGTAAAGGAACGTTGTGATGGCGAAAAAAATCAAAAGCCTGCGCTGCCCTACCTGCAGGAAGATCGTCACCGCCAAAGATGAGGATTTTCCCTTCTGCAGCGAGCATTGCAAAACCATCGACCTGGGAAAATGGGCCAGCGGGGTCTACCGGATCTCCTCTCCCGTGCTCGATCCCGATCTGCTGGAAGAGATTGAAGGGATGCGGCCTCGTTCGCCCGGCGATGAGTGATCCGCCCCGGCCGAAGAAAGACAGGCTGGGCTTGGGCAGTAGGGACGTTTCTGGGCGCCGGATTGCTCCGCCCTGGCCCCGGCAAGCTGGGGGTCTGCCGCGGCTGCTCTGCTTTGGCTGGGAGCGGCCAGGGGTCTGCATCTTGCTCCCATCCCGCTGGCATGGTTAACCTTGGCAGCGGCCCTGTGCGCCGTGGCGATCGGCATTCCCGCGGCGACCATTGTGGAACGGGAGAGCGAACGTCCCGATCCCGGCCACGTGGTGATCGATGAGGTTGCAGGACAGTGGATTGCACTGATCTTTTCGCGCGTAAACTTGAGTCACTTGCTGGCCGGCTTTCTGTTCTTCCGTTTATTTGACATCGTGAAACCCTGGCCTGCCAGGCGGCTGGAGAGCTTACCCGCAGGCTGGGGAATCATGCTCGATGATGTCGCTGCGGGCGTGTATGCTTTGCTCTTGATGCTGGCGCTGCAACACTGGATCGGCTAAGCCGGTTCCGTTTGCATCGAATAGATCAAACCCACAAGCGTTTTCGCTTCTGGTCTGTACGCTGTAAAGTTCAGGAACTCAGCCGATGCGATTCTCCAAGGAATCACCCATTCCGAACTCACCCAGGATCGAAGCCGCCCTGCCCGATGCAGCGCTTCCGGGCGGTGAAATCGAGATTCGTGGGACCCAACTGGGCGCCGTGCGCTCGCGCCTGCCGGTGGCGGTGCTGGACGGGATCGTGGCTCCCGTTCTGCTTAGCCGGGCCAACCGGATGATCGTCCGCATTCCCGACGATGTGCAAACCGGGAGACTTGAGATCCGGCAGAACGGACAATCCAGCAATACCATCCGGCTTAAGATCGCTCGCCTGATCACGGGAAATCTCCATCCTGTCGGCAATCCGGCAGTGGATGGCGAAGGCAACATCTATTCCACCGATTCCGGTCCGCGCGGGCAAAAGACCGCGGTCTCGGTTTACCGCATCACGTCAATCGGGAGAGATGCAGCCCTTTGTGAGCGGGATTACCAATGCCACCGGCTTGGCATTCGATGCCCACGGATATCTCTATGTGTCCTCGCGGCTGGATGGCACCGTGCATCGCGTCTCTCCCGGGGGCGCTTCTTCGGTGTATGCCGAGGGTATGGGGATCGCCACCGGGATCGCGTTCGATTCTGCCGGCAATCTGTACGTGGGCGATCGCAGCGGAACCATCTTCAAGATTGCCCAGGACCGGCAGATTTTCGTCTTTGCCACCCTGGAGCCCAGTATCGCCGCTTACCATCTCGCCTTTGGGCTGGACGGAACGCTGTTCGTAACCGCTCCCAGCACCTCCAGCTATGACTCGATCTATGCCATCGATCAGGCCGGCGTGGTGCGGGTTTACTACCGGGGACTTGGCCGCCCGCAGGGATTGGCATTTGACGTTGCCGGCAACGTGTATGTCTCTGCTTCCTTCCACGGCACCCGCGGCATCGTCTGCATCACGCCGGCGGGAGAAGCCTCGGTGGTTCTTGCCGGCTCTGGTATTGTTGGTCTCGCTTTCGTTCCCGGCGGCAACGCAATCCTGGCCGCCAATGGCGCGGTCTATGATGTACCGTTGGGCATCGAAGGCGTGCGCTTGTTCTAGAGGATCGAAGTCGGATGAATTGTGAAATTATTGCAGTCGGTTCTGAACTGCTAACGCCGTATCGGCAAGACACAAACTCTCTCTTCCTAACCGACCGGCTGCTCCAGCTGGGCGTGAACGTAACTTTCAAAACCATTGTTGGCGACCGGCTGGCGCATCTCGTCGGCGCCATTCGCATTGCACTGGGACGCGCCGACATCGTGATCACCATGGGTGGACTTGGGCCCACGGAAGACGATCTAACGCGCCAGGCGGTCGCCGAAGCGCTGGGCATTCGCCTGCGCCGCAATCCGGAGATCGTGGGCGCGCTCTATGCTCGCTTTGCTGCCCGCCGGATGACAGATGACCGACAACAACGCCCGCCAGGCGGATGTGCTGGATGGGTCTGTGATTCTTGAAAACGCCCGCGGCACGGCGCCCGGGCAATGGCTGGACACCGTTTACGGAGAGCATCGCAAGCTGGTTATTCTGCTGCCTGGGCCGCCTACCGAAGTCAAGGCCATGTTCGACGCGCAATGCATGGAACGGCTGCGGGCTGTGGTTCCCAGGCGAACCATCGCCATGCGTACGCTGAAACTTGCCATGATCGGGGAATCGCAGGCCGATGCACGCATCGCGCCGATTTACACCAAGTACAAGGACGTGGATACCACCATCCTGGCGCACACCGGCGACATCACGCTCAACCTGATCTGCTACCAAAGGCGACCAGGAGACCGCCCAAGCAAGGGTGGATGAGCTGGCGGGCAAAATCGAAGAAGAGCTGGAAGAATTCATCTACTCTGCGCAGGCCGAGTCGCTGGAGCAGATTGTTCTCTATTACCTGGGCATGCATGCGGCGACGCTGGCGGTGGCGGAGAGTTGCACCGGAGGGCTGGTCGCCCAGCGCCTGACCAGCATCAGCGGGAGCTCGCGTTCGTTTTTGGGGGGAGCGGTGGTTTACAGCGATCAGCTCAAAACCCTGTTTGCCGGTGTTCCTCCGTCGCTGATCGAGTCCCACGGCGCGGTCAGCAAGGAAGTGGCCGGGGCGTTGGCCGAAGGCATTCGCCGGAATACGTCTGCGACCTTCGGCTTGGGCGTAACCGGCATTGCCGGTCCGGGCGGGGGCTCGGAAGAGAAGCCGGTAGGCTTGGTTTACGTCGCCGTCAGTGATGGCAAACAGACCGAAGTAGTGGAGCGGCGATTCGGCGGCGACCGGGAGCACATTCGCGCCTGGACCAGCCAACAGGCCCTGGACCTCGTTCGCCGCAGACTGAAATAGAAACCAGATCTGCCCACAGGAACGCCCCGTCGGCTTCCAGCAGGGATCTCCTGCGGGTTACTCAGCGGACCTGCATCTCACTGGGGAAATGTATCCACTTCTCTACGACGGAGCCGGTCCGGCTACCTCAGGCGGGGCAAGCCTCCACGGCTGCGGCTTCGTTGTCATACACCTTGAATAGCGTAAGAATCCCCACCATCTTGAAGGTCTTCGCCGCAAAAGGGGACGGGCTTACCAGCTTGGCATCGCCGCCGACTTTCTTGGCTTGGCGCAAAGCGTCGACGATCGCACCAATCCCGCTGGAATCGATATAGGGCATCGCGGAAAGGTCCAGCAGCAGGTGAATGTGTCCGCTGTTGAGTGCGCCTTCGACCGCCTCGTCAAGCTGCTTGACACCTTCTCCGTACTTGAGCGGGCCCTTCAGTTTCAGGCAGCAAATCGTTCCGCTCTGTCGAATATCGAGATCCACGTAGTCCTCTCCCGGCCAAGAATTTGCTTTACACCCAAATTACTGCTTGCTAGTCTCCGACCAGATTAACAATCAACCTATCCTGCCATATACGTCAAGCAGACCAGCATGGACATTGAAACCGGCTTCCGGCTCAACAGTCAACAAATCTCGGAGCTTGCCCAGTCACTGCTGGCATCGCCCGAGACCGCGTCCCGGGCCGCGCTGCTAGCCGATGCCATACGCAAGACACTAGGCGATGGCGCTTGCGTCGTGTACGGTCTGCGCGACGCTCTCTGGATTACCCTCGGAGCGTCGGACGAAATTTCTGTGGTCGATCCGGCGATTGCCGCCGATGCACCGCTCTTCGCTCCATTGCTGCAGTCGCCGCGCCCGCTGCTCTACTCCGCCAGCCAGTTGGCGCGGGAGGACTACGCCCACATCCATGTACTGCGCACCATCCGATCCATGGGCTATCTGCCCCTCCTCCGAGAGCAGCAGCTAGTGGGCGTCTTCGAGATCGTCAGCTTCGGTGACCCACTCACCGAAGCCTCATTGCAGTCGCTGGATGGACTGGCGGAACTGGCCGTGATCGCGCTCGAATCGGCAGAGCAGTATGAGGAGCAGCGGCAGAATCTGCTCGACTCCATCCACCGCCTGACTCAGCTCTATGACCTGGAAAAATCCCTTAACGAGACGCTGGATTTCGAACCTCTGCTGGAACTGATTCCAGTCAAGGTAGCGGCCATGCTCCCTTGCCAGGCCATTCACTTGTGGATGTTCGATGGCGGCCGGCTGCGCCTGGTTTCCGCCTGGGGAGAGGATGCAACCGCCGAAGTAGGCGCCATCGAAGACGCCGGCGAGGGATATGTCGCAGATATGGCGGAAGAAGGTGCGCCGCTATTGATCGACGATCCTGACGACGCCCGCTTGGCGACGCGCAATGAGCGTGCTGGCGACGGACTGCCCATCACCAACGCTCTGTTGGTACCGCTCATCGAGCATGAGCAAAACGGCGGTGGTGAAAGCGAGCTGGGCGTACTCGAGGCCGTCAACAAAGCAGGCGGGGAACCCTTCAACGAAGACGACCTGTTCTTCATGAACAGCATGTCAGAGACGGTCTCGAGCGCACTCAAGAATGCCAGCCTCATGTTCGCCGAGCGCAAGCTGGAGATTCTCCAGGCCCTGGTTCAGGTCAGCTCGGAAATCACCTCCACCCTTCGCCTCGAACGCCTGCTGCAGATTATTGTGAATAGCCCGCAATCGGTTTTGCCCTTCGAGCGCTGCTCCATCGCGCTCGACAATCGCGGCCGGTTGCAGTTGAAGGCGGTCTCTGGGATGGCGGATATCCCGGCGGGCGACGTCCAGGTAGAGCGGCTGCGCGAACTGCTGCAATGGCTTTCCACCTATGATCGGCAGCTATTGATCCGCCAGCACGAGGAGGAGCCGGAGACAGAGGACGCCCAGGTGCGCACCGTCATCGCCAGGCACTTCGATGCCAGCGGCTATCGCTCCCTGTTTGCCCTTCCGCTATCCGATGACCAGGGGCGCGTGGGCTTGCTGCTTTACGAGAGCACTGACCCGGATTTTCTGGAGCAGGCGCATATCGAGATGATCAAGGTGCTGGCCGGCCAGACTACTGTCGCAATTCGCAACGCAATGTTGTACCGCGAAGTGCCGCTCATCAGCCTGCTCGAGCCCCTGGTGCAACGCAAGCAGGCGTTTCTCCGCAGCGATCGAAAGCGTCAGGGAATGATCCTGGGCAGTATAGCGGCGGGAATCCTGTTGCTCATCTTCTGTCCGTTGCCGCTGCGCATCAGCGGCGTCGCCGTGGTCGCTCCGCAATCGGTCGTCACCCTCGCCGCGCCGGTCGAGGGAACCATCGCTAACGTGTACGCTCGCGAAGGCCAGCATGTAAGCCGCGGCGATCTACTGGCAACCATGGACGACTGGTCGTGGCGTAATCAATTAACCGCCGCGCAGGCCAAATATGAAGCGGCCATGTTGGCCATGCAAGGGGATCTGGCCAGGAACTCCCCGCAGGCTGGGGAAGAACGGACCCAGGCCGACTACCTGCGCGCCGAGATGGAACGGACACGGTTACGTATTGCCAATGCCCAGCTTCGTTCGCCCATTGACGGCGTGGTAATGACCCCCGATCTGCAGAATGCTGTAGGCGAACACCTCGACGCCGGCGCGACCTTCGCCCAGGTGCTGAACCTGGCCAGCGCGCGCATTAACATCGCCGTGGACCAGGCAGATGCCAACCTGGTGAAGGCAGGACAGACTGCCGCCATTAAGCTCAGCAGCTTCCCGGCGCAGACGCTGCATGGACAGGTATTTGGCGTCAGCCCCGAAGCACAGCCCAACGCGGACGGCCGATTTTTCTACGCTCACGTGCTGCTGCCCAACGGAAGTGCGCAACTGCGCACCGGCATGGATGGGCGAGCGAAGATCTTTGCCGGTTACCGCCCCGCTGGTTATGTTTTGTTGCGCGGACCTGCATTGTGGCTGTGGGAAAAACTATGGGATTGGATAGGTTGGTAACCATGCCAAGGAAAGTTGCGCGTGGGATCCCCATCGCGGCGCTGTGCTGCTTTGCCGCCCTCATCGGTTGCAATGACGCACCCGCGGCTTCAGCGCCTCCTCCGGTTCTGGCTTCCTCGCCCCCGGCAGTTGAAGCAGCAGCACCTCCCCGTCCTGCCGCCGCGGCAAGCGGCGAAGGGCGCAACTTCACCACCGTCGGGCCCCTGGTTGTGGAGCAGCAGGCCGACGTGGTGGCCGAACGCGAGGGCCGCATAACCGCGGTCCAGGTGGAGATTGGCGATCATGTCCGCCGAGGACAAGTGCTAGCCACGCTGGACGACCGCGCCCTCGAGGCAGCGCGCGCCGAGAAAGCGGCCAGGATCGATTCCCTCCACGCCCAGGTACAGACCTGGGAAGCCGAGCAAAAGAGCAACGAGGCGGATTTGCGGCGAGCCGACGCCATGCGTGCAGAGAAAATACTCGACGATGAGGATTGGGAGCATGTGCAATACAAGCTCGCGGAAACGGTTACCCAGGTTGCACGCTACAAGGCCGAGCAACTCGCCGCCGAGGCAGACCTGCGCGCCGCGGATGTCGAGCTGGGCCAATCCCGCATCACGGCTCCATTCGACGGCGTAGTAGGCCGTCGATCGGTGCACCAGGCGCAGCAGGTCAAAAAAGGGGATGCGCTGTTCTGGATCACGGCCCAGGCGCCTCTGCGCATCATTTTCACCGTGCCTGAGTCCGCCATGGCCTTCTTTCCTCGCGGGGCCAAGATTGAGCTCACCACCACGGATTATCCCCATCTCACGCAGCCGGCGACCGTGTTTCGTGTCAGCCCCGTAGTTGATCCGGCGAGCGGCAGTCTCGAAGTAATCGGCAACCTGGAAAAGCCGTCGCCCTTGTTGAAGCCGGGCATGTCGATGCAGGTGAAGCTGAGCCCGCGATGAATCTGAGCGAGGCACTCGATGCAGCACTCCCTGAGATCCCCCGCACTCGGCTCTCGCGCAAGAACCCACCCCGCATCGACCCCGACCTGATCGTTCGCGACGATGTTACCGACGGTGAACCCGTGGTCGCCGTCTACCAACGAAGTACCGCCAGCTTGTTGCGGCTCAAGCCGACGCAGTGGCAACTCGCCCGCCTGTTTGACGGGGCGCGTTCTTACGACGAGATTGCCGCTGCCTTCGAGGCTGAGACAGGAATCTCAATTGCCGCGGAAGAGGTGCGCACCTTCGCCGAAAACATGGATGAGGGTGGCTTCTGGTACAAGAACCCACAGGAAAAAAATATTGCCATGAACGAAAAGCTCGCGGCGCAGCGCAGCCGCCGCGTGCAGACCGGCTCCAGCTTCAACGTGGCCCATATATCGTTCTCGGCGTGGGATCCGGACCGGTATCTCACCATGCTTGACCGGAAGATTGGAAAATACGTTTACAACCGCTGGATGGTCCTCGCCGCGGTGCTTCTGTTCCTCTTCGAAACTGTGATCTTCATCACAAAATGGAATGTCATTGGTCCCGACATACCTCTCTACTTCGACTTCAGCAAAAAGACCTTCTCCGATATCGTGGAATTCTGGCTTCTGCTCATGTTCGTCGGTTTCGTTCACGAGAGCACGCATGGGCTCACCTGCAAACATTACGGCGGCGAAGTCCACAGCATGGGGCTGATGTTCCTTTATTTGACCCCGGCGTTCTTTGTCGACGTCACCGAATCCTGGGTCTCGGCCAGCCGCCTGCAGCGGATGGCCACCATCATCGCCGGCATATGGATCGAGATGATGTTATGCGGTGTGGCCGTCTTCGTGTGGACCAACACCCAGCCAGGGGATTGGATTCACGATTTCTGTTACAAGGTCATTCTCATTACCGGCATAGCCGTAGTCGTCATCAATCTCAATCCCCTCATCAAACTCGACGGCTACTACTTTTTCGCCGAATGGGTGCGCGTCCCGGATATCAAAGAGCGCTCCACGGCCTTCCTCATTGGCTGGGTTCAGCACTATATCTTTCGCCTGCCCGTCGATGTTCCCGTGGTTTCCCGTCGGCGGGTGCCGCTTTTCGTGCTTTATGCGCTGGCCTCGGGCGCCTACAGCTACCTGTTGCTGCTGTTTTTCGTCCGCTTCAGCTACAACGTCTTCTTTCACTGGTTCGCCGAGCTTGCGCTCTTGCCCACGGGTTTGCTGGCGTTCGTGATCTTTCGGTCCCGGCTGCGCGACCTCAAGAACTTCACCTTGAATTTCTTCCAGGCGAAAGCCGGCGCTTTCCGCCTGACGCCCCTGCGCGGTGCCCTCGGCATCGCCCTTCTTGCCATCCTCTTTGTGCCGATAGCCCGCGATCGCGAGAATGGCTACTTCGTCATCGAGCCCAGGGAGACGCAGGAGGTTCATGCCGGCGTTCCGGGAAAAGTCTTGGCCGTTTATGTCAAAGAGGGAGATGCAGTGCGCCCCGGACAAGTGATGGTCAGGCTGCAGAGTGTCACCGAGGCCAGCACCAGCGAGGAGGCCGCGGCGCAGGTGGCAACCTCCCAAGTCCACGTCTTTACCGCGGAGCTAACGCATTCCGGGCTGGGTGGTGCATTGGCTGCCCAGCATGCCGCACAAAGCAGCAGCGCCACCGCTCGCGAGGAAGGGGCTCTCCTGGCGGTAACCGCGCCCACCGCCGGCGTTATCGCGACCAATGATCCCGAAAGCCTGCTCAACCGCGACGTGACCACCGGGAAAACCCTGCTGACCATCGTGGATCCCACGCAACTAGTGGCGAGGCTGTACGTTCCCGTATCGGCAATGGAACGAATTCGGGTGGGCGATCCCGTCTCTTTACAGCTGCCCTCGCAGTTCCGTGAAGTCCATGGACGGCTGGGTACGATGGAAGGATCCGCGATGGCATTGCCGCCTGGCGTCCTGGCCGACCAGGAATACAAGGGTATAGCGCTCCCCGTCTTTTACACCACTCGCATGCCACTGCAGGCATCGCCCAATGTAGTCCGGATCGGCATGAGCGGCCAAGCAAAAATTTTCGGCAGACGTCGCAGTCTGGCCGCGCGGATGGTCACCTGGCTGGGCAACGTGCTGCACACCCACTTCTGGTGAAGAGAGGCTCACTTTTCTTCGTGAAGTTGAGGGAGAAATAACAGCCGAGAGAGTCGCGAAGCCCAGCCCGTCAGAGTCTCCGTGAGAAGCTCCTGGATAAGAGGATGGGTGCCCCAGGTCTCGCTTTTGAGACCTGGGATCCTTCACGCAGCTGCCGGGCAGACCAAACTGGAGAACTCTAACTGCGAGAGGTATACCGCTAGATGAATTCTCACGCACACTGAGAATTCGGCGCCGCCGGCATTTGCGTGGCGGATCCCGGGTCTCAAAAGCGATACCTGGGGCACCCATCCTCTTATCCAGGAGCTTCTCAAGCAAACTCTAACGGGCGGGGCTCACAATCCAGAGGATCGAGCGCCGTTGGCCGCGGCACTCCGCCTTCAGGGTTCGGCAGCCCAGCCGGATGGCTAGCATTGTCCCGACGCTATGAAGATTAAGGCCGCACTATCATGGCAGCAATGACTTTGCTGCTTGCCGGCTTGGCGGTATCGACTTTCGCCTTTATGCTGGACTTCTTTTTGTTTGATGGCGCGGGCATCGCCTGCCTGCTTACGAGAGATTTCTTTTCGATCGCCACTGTCGTTCCTCCAGATTCAGATTTAACCAAGAAGAAAAGGGGCAACAGCCATGAGCCGCTGCCTCCTTTTCGCAAGCAGATTGGACCCTCGATCAGAGTAGTTTCCTAAGCGTCGCCAGCTTTTCCGTGGAGAGCTTGGCAGTGGCCAGTTTCGCCACCGCCAGCCTTTTGGCCGCCGTCGATTTCGCTGGCTGCTCCGGCTTTGCGCCAGGGCCATCGCCTTTAGGCTTTGCCTTGGCAGCACCACTCAGCGATTTTTTCTGGATAGCCATATTCGTTACCTGATTGCTGCAAGAGCTTGGGCCCGTGTACGTCACGACACTGACTAGCTTCGTTACCAGAACCGCACGACGCCCGCCACCTATCCGTTAAAGGGCAACGGCTTCCCGCCCGCCTTGGCGGCAACAACCTTGCTGGCCTGAGGTTTGCTGGTGTCAACCTTTGACTTGGTCGAGTTGCTCTTGGTTGGGGAGGCGGTCTTCTTGCTGACGAGAGATTTCTTTTCCATAGCCATCTGTGTTTCTCCAGGATTGATTTAACTGCTTTACGCAATACCCTAGTGCAAGCAAATGGCCAAACCCATTCCACACTAGGGCCATCGTCAAACCCCGAAAACACTACCGTGGCGGCGATCAAGGGGTGCGGCAAAGCCCTAAAAGGGTTAAATATTAACCCCTGTGGGTTAATTATTTAACCCTACGCAAGTGAACCCGTCTCTAGAGCGAATACTTGCGGCAAAGATACTTCATTCGCTGCGAGTCCAGGTGTAGCAACCTTGCAGCCGCCGCCTTGCTGCCATCCGAGCGCCGCAGCGCGGCCTCCAGCAGCGCAACCTCCAGCTCCCGTATCTCGTCGTCAAACCGTACTCCGGCCGGAGGTAACAGAATCGCTTCATGGGCGGTCACGCTCTCCGCCAGCAGTTGCTGAGGCAGATGCTCGAGACCAATGGTTGCGCCCGGAACCATGATCACCAGCCGCTGGATCAGATTTTCCAGCTCACGGACATTACCCGGCCAGGAGTGTTCTTCCAGCGCCGCCAGCGCATCGGGGGTCAGGCGCTTTGGCTCCAGACCATTGGCCAGGAGATGTACCCGCAAAAAATAGTCGGTAAGCAGGGCGATATCCCCGGAACGCTCCCGCAGCGGCGGCAGCTGGATGGGCACCACATGAATGCGGTAGTAAAGGTCTTCACGGAACTTGCCGCTGCGCACCATCTCTTCCAGCGGTTCATTGGTGGCGCAGATCAGCCGGAAATCAATCTTGCGCGCCTGGCGCCCACCCAGCCGCTGCACTTGCCGGTCTTCGAGCACGCGCAGCAGCTTGGTCTGCAGCGGCAGGGTTAGCGTTGCAATCTCGTCCAGAAAAAGCGTGCCGCCGTCGGCCAGCTCTATCTGCCCCGGCTTCGCCTCGTTGGCGCCGGTAAACGCGCCCCGTTCGTGGCCGAAAAGCTCCGACTCAATCAGGTTCTCGGGCAGGGCGGCGCAGTTCAGGCTGATGAATGCTTTCTTCCGCCTGCTGCTCAAGGCCACGATGGCGCGCGCCACCAGCTCTTTGCCCGTTCCACTCTCCCCGCGCACGATCACGTTAATGCGGCTATCGGCTACCTGCGAGATGGCGTCGTAGACGCGGCGCATGGTTTCACTGGCGCCCACGAGATCTTGGAACTTGCTGCGCTCCAGCACCTGCTGCTGCATGCGCGCGCGCTCCATTTCCTCGGTGCGGAGTTCGAGCGTGGTCTTGAGAACCAGCCGCAGCTCAGAAGGATCGATCGGACTATGAAAGTGGGCATCGCTGCCGGCTTCGAGCGCCTGCTTCTCAACTCCCCGGGCGCGCGATCGGCTGAGCGAGATCAGCACCAGCTCACGCTCCAGGATTCGGAGCTCGCGCAGCACCCCGATGCCGGCATGGGCCTCTTCGCCCTGCGTATCAATATCAACCAGCAACGCTTGCGCCCTTTGTTCGCGCAGCCAGATCGCGGCGTTGTCGTAATAGTTTCGGTGATGCACCCGATACCACGGCGCCAGCTCGGACTCGATCTCTTCCTGAAAGCTCACATCAGCCGTGATCAGACAGACTCCCGGCAGACTTTCCTCAGCTAGGTTTCCCGGGACCGGGCCGATGCGATTGGGCATGTGTCATTCTACGGAGCAGCCGTGAGATGGCAAGACTGTCCTAACCAAGGATCCTGCTTCTCGATCGAGGCGGTTGCCTACTCAGTCGCGGACTCAGCGCGTTGCTCTCCCCAAACCTGTTGGAGAAAAAGATACCGATCGCGATGCTGGTCCGGAGCAGCTCCAGGATCGGGACTCAGCCGCATGACCTGCCAATTGCCTGCTGGGCCGTAGGTGGGCCAGTTCGGCACTCCCGTACCGTTCGGATCTCCGCTCCGGGCAAAGTTGGTCCAGAAAGTCTGCATCAGATCGGAAAGTTTGTAGTCCTCGGGCCGGAACTTTGCTCCCTTGCGCGAGTCCAGGTTGCCGAACACGTACTCAATCTCGTCGGAGTGGAAGGCGCCGGCAGAGACGGGATGGAACGGATCTCCGGGCGACGGAAGCGCGAATAAATACCGGTAGACCGGCGAGCCGCCGGTCTTAACCTGCGCCTCCAGCCATACCCAGGTGGAATACACCAGGAAGTTGTCACCGGCAAAATCCTCCGCCACACGCAGCGCTTCAGCGTCATCGTTGGCGTGGTACGCCTTGAGGAAGTCCTCGGCCCGCGGGCCAAATTCCTTCTGCGCCGTCGCTCGCAAGCCGTCCATTGTCCCTTTTTCCGGCGCCTTCACAATGTTGCTGGTCCCTTCGTCCTGGTTCCAACCCGCAATCAGCGGCACGTGAGCCTGCTTGCCCGCGGCATAGATCGCGGGGATGCTTTCAGGCAGAAAGTAGCCATCGATATCCGGCCCGAAGCGAGGTTTGCCCGGGGCCTTTTGCGTGGCGAGCTTGAGGATCTCGGCACTGCTGGCAGCTCTCAGCGCAGTGAGACTGCTGTCGCTCATAACGCTGCGAAAGTAATCTTCATTCTTCTTCTCAAACTCCTCCAAAGGCGGAAAGCTTAACCCGTTGCTGGCAAACGCGCCTCCGCTTTCCCCGATGGCATGCGCGAACAGACCTTTTGCCAGTGGCGACGCCATCTGCGCGCTCACGGCAAAGGAGCCGGCCGACTCGCCGAAGATGGTCACGTTGTCCGGATCCCCGCCAAAGGCGGCGATGTTGCGGCGCACCCATTGCAGGGCCGCCCATTCGTCCATCAGTCCATAGTTGCCGGCTGCGTGATGAGGATCTTCTGCGGCCAACGCGCTGGTGGCGAAGAAACCAAAAATGCCCAACCGGTAATTCATGGAGACCACCAGCACACCTTTGCGGGTGAGGTGTTCGCCGTCCTGCCGCGGCTCCGAGGTGCCCCCACCGGAGAATCCGCCTCCGAAAATCCAAACCATCACCGGCAATTTGCGCTTAGGTTTTTGCGCCGGTACCCAAACATTAAGGGTGAGGCAGTCTTCGCTCTCCCCCGGATCGCGGAACACCATATCGTCATAACGTTCCTGCTGCATGCAGCGGGAGCCGAAACTGGTGGCTTGGCGCACGCCATGCCATTCAGCCGCCGGTTGCGGCGGCTTCCAGCGCAGTGGACCAATCGGCGGCGCCGCAAAAGGGATGCCAAGAAAGTCCCGCGCCTGCCCGTCCGCGCTCATCTTTCCCTGCACCTTGCCCAGGTCCGTCTTGATCACCAACGGATCGCTCGCTTGAGCCGGCAGCGCGAATGCCAGCGCAGTGATTCCCACAGCTGCGTATCTCAGGATAAACATCGCACCCAATTTACCAGAAGAGTGACACCCCGTCGCTTCGCTTTCACCAGCCGCTGCTACACTCAAAACCGGATCAACCATGCCCCTGTTCCTGATCGTCGTTAGCGTGGCGTATCTGTTGGGTTCCATCCCCTTCGGTTTCCTGCTGGTGTGGCTGGTGCGCAAGGAGGACATCCGCTCCAAGGGCAGCGGCAACATCGGCGCCACCAATGTGCTGCGGTCAGGCGCGAAGGGACTGGGTGTTCTGACCTTTCTCCTCGATGGCAGCAAAGGTTATGCCGCAGTGGCAGTGGCAGATTTTCTGGCCCGCAATCAGGCCCCCACAACGCTGCGCGACTTGGCCATCCTGGCTGGACTATTCGTGATTCTGGGCCACATGTTTCCCGTCTGGCTCCGCTTTAAAGGTGGTAAGGGCGTGGCCACAGCGTTTGGCGTTTTCCTGGCGCTCTGCCCGCTGGCCGCGCTTTCGGCCCTGGCGCTTTGGCTCGTCATCGTGGCCCTGACCCGTTATGTATCCCTGGCTTCGATTTTGGCGGCGGTGGTCCTTCCCTTCCTCACCTTGTGGCTGTCACCGGGCAGGTATGGCTACGCATCCGGCGCAGCCGTCTTTGCCTGCTGCTGGATAGTCATTTTGAAGCACCGGCAAAACATCGTGCGCCTGATGCAGGGCACGGAACACCGGTTTGGTCGTTCAAGGGAAAAAGGGGAGTGAGCCGCATTGCCATCGTGGGCAGCGGTTCCTGGGGGACCGCGCTGGCCCTAAGCCTGGCTCGCCGCGGCGACCACTCTATTGCCCTGTGGTCTCATTCCGCGCCAGTGGGTACCTACCTTCCCGGATTTCCCATCCCGCCGCAAGTCAACGCTGTGACGGATCTGGCCTCTGCCGTAATGGGCGCCGATATTGTGATCAGCGCCGTGCCATCGCAACATGTGCGCGCGACTTACCGGGAGATGGGCCCGTTTCTCGAGTCGGGGCAGATCATCGTTAGCGCCACCAAGGGCATCGAGGACCAGACATTTCTCCGCATGACCCAGGTCATCGAGCAGGTGTGTGGAAGGCCGGCCGGCGCGTTGAGCGGGCCGTCATTCGCACAGGAAGTGGCGGCGGGCGCTCCCACCGCAATCACCGTCGCCTTCGCGGACAGCGGGACAGCCAGCCGGCTGCAGGACGAGCTCACCGCGCCGGGACTGCGGCTCTATACCAATGATGATGTGATCGGAGTCGAGCTGGGTGGTGCGCTCAAGAATGTCATCGCGATCGCTGCCGGCATCGCCGCCGGGTTGGGGCTGGGGCACAACAGCGCCGCGGCCATCATCACTCGCGGCGTGGCCGAGATCACCCGGCTGGCGGTAGCGTGTGGGGGACGGCGGGAGACCCTGGCCGGCCTTTCCGGTCTGGGCGATCTGGTGCTCACCTGCACCGGACCGCTTTCCCGCAACCGGGCGGTCGGTGTGGAACTCGGCCGCGGCCATAAACTTCCCGCCATTCTGGGGCAGTTGCAGGGCAAAGTGGCTGAAGGCGTAAGGACAACCTCCGCCGCGCTCGGCCTAGCCAGGGCTCATCACGTGGAGATGCCCATCACCGAGCAGATGTTCGCCATCCTCGAACACGGCAAGTCGCCCCAGGACGCAATCCGTGAACTCATGGCCAGACCCGGACGCGATGAGTAACAGAGCCTGCGTGAGGACCTCCTGGATAAGATGATGGGTGCCCCAGGTCTCGCTTTTGAGACCTGGGATCCGTCACGCAAATGCCGGAAGACCAAATTGGAGAACTCTAACTTCGAGAAAACCCGTTCTCACGCACACTCTAAAGTCCAGATGGAATGTGCGTGAGAACTCGAGTCCGCCGGCATTTGCGTGGACGGATCCCAGGTCTCAAAAGCGAGACCTGGGGCACCCACCACCTTATCCAGGAGGTACTCACACTTCCCTGGCGGCCTAGTAGACTTCAGTTATGCCGTATCGAGACAGCCGTCGATGATTCAAACCCTTTTTGGCAGCCTGGAAGAACCCGAGAAAAAGAGCATATTCGGGCGCATGAAGGAGGCGGTCTCGCGCACCCGAGAAACGCTGGGCGACCGCATCGAAGGCATCGTGGCCCTGACTCACGAGGTCGACGAGGCCGCTCTCGAGGATCTGGAGTTGAGTCTTCTGGCCTCGGATCTGGGCGTCGGGACATCGACCGAGATCATCGACGCCCTGCGCGCGCGCGTAAAACGGCACGAGATCCACAACGGCGCGGAGCTAAAGCATCTTCTGAAGGTCGAGCTCCAAGCCATCCTGGACGCGCGCGAAGAACAAAACTTCTTCAAGCCGCGCTATACTGCGCCGCCTTACGTCATCATGCTGGTGGGCGTCAACGGCACCGGCAAGACCACGACCACCGGGAAACTGTCAGCCTATTACCGCCGCCAGGGAAAGACAGTTTTGCTTTGTGCGGCCGATACCTTCCGCGCCGCGGCCATCGAACAGCTGGAGGTCTGGGGCCAGCGCACAGGGGTGGAGATGATCAGGACCAAGCAGGGCGGCGACCCTTCTGCAGTACTCTTCGACGCCCTGCGCGCGGCCCAGGCCAGGGTTATCGATGTCCTGATCGTGGACACCGCGGGGCGACTGCACACCAAAGACAACCTGATGGCTGAGCTGGGCAAGATGCGCAGGACCGCGCAGCGGATCATTCCCAGTGCCCCCCACGAGGTCCTGTTGGTGATGGATGCCACCACCGGTCAGAACGGGCTGCAACAGGCGCGGCTCTTTACCGAGTCAACGGGCGTCACCGGCATTGTGCTCACCAAACTCGACGGCACCGCGAAAGGCGGCATTGCCGTCGCCATCGCTCGCGAGCTCAAGCTTCCGGTCCGCTACGTTGGAGTAGGAGAGAAGCTGGAAGACCTTCTACCATTTGACAGCAAAGCCTTCGTCGATGGGCTGCTGGGCGACTAGCCACGATGCCCCAAACCACGCAGCCAATCGACCAGCAATGGATGGAGAAGGCGCTACGCCAGGCCGAGCAGTCCGTCGGTCTGGCCTCTCCCAACCCGGCGGTGGGCTGTGTGCTGGTCCGGGACGACGCTTTGGTGGGGCAAGGCTTTCATGAGTATGACCGCCGCGATCACGCGGAGATTGTTGCCCTGCACCAGGCAGGCCCAATGGCCCGGGGGGCGACTGCGTATGTGACCCTGGAACCCTGCAGCCACCAGGGACGAACCGGACCATGTGCAGAAGCCTTGATAGCCGCGGGGATAGCACGCGTGGTGGTGGCAACCGCCGACCCCAACCCGATGGTTCACGGTGAGGGCATCGCCCGGCTTCGTGCGGCAGGGGTGGAGGTCCACCTCGGGGTTCTAGAGGAGACTGCGCGCAGGCTCAACGACGGTTTCGCCAAATTCATCACCACCTCGCTTCCATTTGTCACCATGAAGGTTGCCGCTACGCTCGACGGCCGCATCGCGCCCCCGCGCCACTTTTCCGGTTCGCCTCATTGGATTACTGGCGGCGAAGCGCTGGCCGAGGTGCACCGGCTGCGCCATGCCGCGGATGCTCTGGTCGCAGGCATCGGAACCATTCTTGCCGATGATCCATTGCTGACCGATCGCAGCGAGCTGCCGCGGCGCCGCCCGCTGCTCCGGGTTGTGCTGGATTCCACACTGCGCACACCGCTCGACTCGCGGCTGGTCAAAACCGCGAACCAGGATGTGCTTATATTCTTCAACCATGCCAGCTCTGCGGCCCGGGATGCGCTCAAAGCGCGCGGTGTTCGCCTGCAGCAGATCGAGCATCACTCCCCACGCATTCCCTTGCAGGACGTACTGGTGCGCCTGGCAGAAATGCAGATAACCAATCTCCTTCTCGAGGGTGGCGCGGAAGTCCACACTACGGCCCTCAACCAACGGCTGGTGGATAAACTGATGCTGTTTTATGCGCCCTGCTTTCTGGGGCGGGAAGCGGTGCCCATGGTCGGATCGCTCGAGACACTGCCGCCTATCAGCCAGTATTCGCTGAAGAGGTTTGGCCAGGATTTCGCGTTCGAAGCGTACCTCCGCGATCCATGGTTCAATTGAAGGGTTGAATTGAATTGATATGTTCACCGGGCTCATCGAAACCACAGGCACCGTCATCGCTGTCGAGCAGCGCGAAGGTTCGCGGCGGATTGCGATTGCTGCGCCGGGCATAGCGCTGCGCACCGGCGACAGCATCGCGGTCAGCGGAGTCTGCCTGACCGCGGTGGATATCGAACCCAACCTGTTTCATGCCGACCTGGCTGCCGAGACGGTCGAGCGCACTTCCCTGTCCCTGCTCACGCCGGGGGCGGCGGTAAATTTGGAGCTGCCGACGCCGGCGGGAACGCCGCTCGGAGGCCACGTGGTGCAGGGCCATGTCGACGGCACGGGGACGCTCTTAAGCCTGGAGCCAGTGGGTACCGACTGGTGGCTCAGGGTAGCCGTCCCTGCCCAGATAAGCCGCTACATGGTGGAGAAGGGATCCATCGCGATCGAGGGCATCAGCCTGACCATTGCCCGATGGGAGCCGGGCACGGCTGAGGACGACGTAGTCAGCGTAGCCATCATTCCTCACACCTATGCCCGAACCAATTTGCATCGCCTCAAGGCCGGCCAGCCGGTTAACATCGAGGCCGATGTCCTGATCAAGTTCATGGAGCAGCGTGCGAACCAACCGCAGTTCGACATCACCGTGGAATACCTGGTTGCCAACGGCTACTAGGGCTGTCGATCGCGCCCCGATCCCGGTGATATTATCAATGGGTGCCGGGTCCTACGCGACGCAACCCCGCCAACCCCGCCAGGTCCGGAAGGAAGCAACGGTAACGGGTCAGTGCGTGCGCAGTAGGTTGCCCGGTACAAACGATCGCCAGTGATCCTTCCAGCTGATCCTTTCCTCGTCGGTCCAACTAGTCACGGAGAAGCCTATTGAGCATCGAATTGCGTCCGCGTGCGCAACGGCGCGCCAAGATCAGCGCCCTGGGAACCTATGTACCGCCGCGCATTCTCAGCAACGCCGATCTGGCCACCATGGTCGACACCTCGGACGAATGGATCATGCAGCGCCTTGGCATTCGCGAGCGCCACGTGGTCGATCCAGGCGTGGCTACCAGCGACCTGGCCGTGGAAGCAGCGAACCGCTGTCTTGCCCAACGGGGCATGTCGGCCAGCGAAGTGGAGGTGATCATTGTCGCCACGGTCACTCCCGACATGTTCTTCCCCGCCACCGCGTGTTTGGTCCAGAACAAACTGGGCGCTCATGGCGCCTGGGGCTTTGACCTTTCCGCGGCTTGCTCCGGGTTTCTTTATGCATTGCAGGTAGGCGCCAAGCTAGTCGAGTCCGGTGCCCAATCCAAGGTTCTGGTGATCGGCGCCGACACCATGTCGTCGATCATCGACTACACCGATCGCACGACTTGCGTCATTTTCGGCGACGGGGCCGGTGCGGTCCTGGTCGAACCAGCGGAAAAGGACGAGATCGGGCTGATCGACTTTTGTCACGAGATCGACGGTTCCGGCGCGGATGCGCTGAATATGCCCGCAGGAGGCAGTCTCTGCCCTACTTCCCCCGAGACCGTAGCGGCCAGGTTGCACTACGTCCACCAGGATGGGCAGGCCGTTTACAAATACGCGGTACGCAAGATGGTGGAGACCTCTGCCAAGCTGCTAAAGACCAACAACATCACCGCAGGTGATCTCGGCTGCTTCATCCCTCACCAGGCGAACAAGCGGATCATTCTTTCTACCGCGGAGCGCCTGGGGCTGCCCCTGGAGCGGGTGATCATCAACATCGACCGGTTCGGTAACACCACTGCCGCCACCATCCCGCTGGCCATGCAGACCGCGCTCGACGACCATCGGCTGCAGCATGAGAGCCTGGTCCTTTTGGCTTCGGTGGGTGCAGGCTTCACCGTAGGCGCCTGCCTCCTCCGCTGGGAGATGTGAGTCCTGCGGTTTCCTTTCGGACTTACTTGGTGCTGAGGGCAGCTCGTTGGGGTCCCCTGACTCCGCCCCGGTCCCGGCGAAACTTCCATACTCCGTAGCAGATACCCGCCGCCACTAAACCCAGGTAAATCCACATAATGGTGGAGCTCCAACCGGCAAGATAGTGATCAAAGGCCCGCACCATCGCTCGCCCGTATATTGCCGCAAGCCAAGCCACCATCGCATAACGAAAGGCTCTCGTAACACTAAAGGAAACTAGAAACTTCTTCCGTGAAACCCCCAGAGCGCCCGCGGCTAGCAGCATAGGCATAAGCGGAAAAGGCGGCGGCAGCAGCGCAGACGCTACAACCGCTACCGTGCCATTTCTCTCCACCCAACCAAACAACCGCTTCGAAAATCGCTTTGGCAGATATCGATGGAGAGCTGCTTCTCCCCCTTTGGACCCCGTGCCCCAAGTTAAATACCCGCCCAGACATAGAGCCCACCGTAGCCGCGACGGCCGCCAATACAGGATCCCCGCGATGGGCCACCAGCAGGATCAGAAGCAGATCAGTACTGCCCGGTACAGGCAGAGGAATGATCGAGGAATCGATCACCGACACCGCGAAAAGCCCCAGGGTGCCGAAGCCCATGAGCCAGTGCAGTCCATGGCTCCCACGGGCAGTCTTCACCGACTTAACCGCCTGCCTGGCGGCCTCATGTTTGCCGGATGTCTGATACACATCCCATTGGACGCAGAAGTTTGCTTTGGCGACGCACTGCCCTACATTTAAAGCATTGTCAGGCTGGGGCACAGCCGGAAGAGCGCCACACTGATGTGCGAGCCGGTAGAACTCATCCAGTCCATGCAAGCACGCCTCATCCAAAATGTAATGAATATTTTTGCTCAGATAAAAACGGATAGTCTCTCGCGAGACGGCAATGCGTTCCGACCATTCTTCCGCCAGATCATCCACATGGCCAGCCCGTGGTCTCGGGAAGAATGCAGATCCTCTACCAGCTCCCTAGCGCACATACCCGGTCTCTTCGAAGGTGTCAGGCCGCAAGGCCCAAACGGCGGAAACCCAGGGTAATCCGGTAAAGCTGTGCCACTCGTGGGCCAGGTCCACGTAAAGCAACCGCTCGCCCGTCCTGGCCGCGCGCGCATCTTATCCTCCAGCGCCAACAGCGCCGGGTCGCCGATAAGCAGGGCCGCGTCTGCGACCGCTAGCATGCCTTCCAGATCAGGCTCATGGGGAACAAAGGCGGCCGGCACCTTCCAGAAGACACTGAACAGGATGCGCGCGTAAGCGGTAGAGGTGCGCGAGGAAGTATCCGCTGCAACCGTCCGCACGCCGCTCACCCCATCCGGCGCACGCACCACCAGGAGAATGGACCGCACCCTATCCAGTGCAGCGATGGTGCAGCCGGGCACCACAACCAGCGAGCGAGTGGTGGCGAGCGCAGCCACCGGAACCAGGCCGAGATCCGCATCCCCTACAATCAATTCCGCAGCGCAGGCGGAAGGTGTGGTGTAGCCGATCTGGTAGCGCAAGCGCAAATCACTGCGCCGGGGCTCGTGCTCGAAGTCCCACATTAAAGGAGCAGGATTGAGGAAATGGATCGCCGCCATACGGATGCGGCGCTTGAGCTCAGAGGTCACTCATTAGTGTACCTTGGCATATCAGCGATGAATTCGCCTGACCAAAACCGGCTCGCCTGGCTTGCGCTCACCCTCACGCCCGGCCTGGGACCGAAGCGGATCTTGAAAGCTGCGCAGGCTTTACCGGACCTATCGAGCCTCTTTCGTCTTTCCCTAACTGAGCTCGAGTCGCTCAATTTTCCCGCGCCCGCCGCTCAGTTCCTCTTCACCGGCAAAGCGCGCACTGAGGCGGAGCGGGAACTGGTGCGAGTGGCCGAACAGAAAGGTTCCATCCTTACCTATGACGAGCAGGATTACCCGGAGCAGCTGAAGGAAATTTTCGACCCGCCGCCGGTGCTCTGGGTGTTGGGCGACGTGAAGCAGTTGACGCGCCCTGCCATCGCCATCGTGGGCACGCGTCACCCCACACCTTATGGCACCGGAATGGCAGAGATCCTGGCTCGCGATCTGGCCACTCGCGGAATGGTGATACTCAGCGGGATGGCGCGGGGCATCGACACCGCCGCCCATAAGGGTGCGCTTGCTGCAGGAGGCAGCACCGTTGCGATCTGGGGTACCGGAGTCGACGTAATCTACCCTAAAGAAAACAAATCTCTGGCCGAGAACATCCTTGTGTCCGGAGGAACCATCGTCTCGGAATACAGGTTGGGCACCTTCCCGGCGCCGCAAAACTTCCCCAAACGAAACCGCATCCTGAGCGGCATCAGCATCGGCGTTCTGGTGGTGGAAGCCGGCGAGAACAGCGGCACCCGGGTCACTGCGCGCTGCGCTCTGGAACAAAATCGCGACGTTTACGCGGTGCCGGGGAACGTGACAACCAAGAACGCCTGGGGACCCAACACGTTGATAAAACAGGGCGCCAAGCTGGTGGCGACCTGGGAGGACGTGTGGCAGGAACTGCCCACACAGGTGCGCCTGCAATTGGAAGGCATGTTAGGTTTTGCATCGGAACCGCAGCAAGCTGCATCGATTGTGGAAGAACTTCCGCTGCAGGAGCCGGAGAAGATTGTACTCGGCGAGCTGCGCCACGACGAGGCAGTACAGTTGGATGAGCTGATGGAAAAGCTCGAATCCAGAATGACCTCATCGGAAGTCTTTACTGCTTTGTTTGAGCTCGAGCTTTCCAACCGGATCAAGCAACTTCCGGGCAAGAACTACGTCAGACGAATGTAACCTTTCCTGCTACCTGCACCTAAAGTTGCAGTCGCGGAAGTTGCAGACAGGGCAGGAGAAAGCACGCTCTGGCCCGCACTGGTGGTTGCTCCAGCCACGATGCTGACCACGATAAGTAAATAACCCTGAACCTTCCAGGTGGTACAGTCAGTCCCATCGGAAGAGCGTTTTCCATGTGTCAACGGATTTAAGGAACGCAATGAGTAAATCACTAGTGATCGTCGAATCGCCTGCCAAGGCAAAAACGATCAGCAAATATCTCGGGAAAGACTTCACTGTCGAAGCTTCCGTCGGCCACATTAAGGATCTGCCGAAAAACAAGATCGGCGTGGACCTGAGCGACGGCAGCTTTGCGCCCGAGCTAATTGTCATCCCCGGAAAAGAAAAAGTAGTTGACCGGCTGAAGAAGCTGGCCAAGGCCGCGACCACTATTTATCTCGCGCCTGACCCGGACCGCGAAGGCGAAGCCATCGCGGCCCATCTTGAAGATGAGCTGCGCGGTCTCTCCAAGGGCAATTCCATCCGCCGCGTCACCTTTAATGAGATTACGGCCAAGGCCGTTCACGACGCCTTTGAACACGCTCGCGAGGTTGACCGGAACCTGGTCGATGCGCAACAAACGCGCCGCGTCCTCGATCGCATCGTGGGTTACCAGATCTCGCCTTTGCTGTGGGATAAAGTACGCCGCGGACTGTCCGCCGGCCGCGTGCAAACGGTGGCTCTGCGGCTCATCGTCGAACGCGAGCGGGAGATCAAAGCGTTTGTGCCGGTGGAGTATTGGACCCTTGACGCCCAGCTGACTCCGGCCAACGAGAAAACCGAGTTCACTGCCCGCTTCACCGGCGTCGATGGCGAAAAAGCCGTGGTGGAGACGGTAGATGCCCCGGCTCTGCCCAACAAGCAGCAGATGGATGCCGTCGTCGCCGCGCTCGAGAAGGCCAAGTGGTCAGTCCAGAACGTAGAGAAGAAGGAGCGGCGGCGCAACCCCACCGCACCCTTTACCACCAGCAAACTGCAACAGGATGCCTCCCGCCAGTTGGGCTTCAGCGTCCGCCGCACTATGGGCGTAGCGCAACGTCTCTATGAAGGTATTGAGCTCGGCAGCGAGGGGGCGGTCGGTCTCATCACCTACATGCGCACCGATTCGACTCGCGTATCGCCGGACGCAATTATCGAAGCTCGCAAATGGATTGAACAGACCCACGGCAAGGACTATCTTCCCGCTGCCCCCAACGCCTTCAAGAGCAAGAAAGACGCCCAGGACGCGCACGAAGCGATTCGTCCCACCAGCGTTGCACTTCATCCGGAAGAGATTAAGCGCTATCTCAGTGACGAACAGTTTCGCCTCTACCGGCTCATCTGGCAGCGCTTTGTGGCCTCGCAGATGGTGCCCGCGGTGTTCGATCAGACCACCGTCGACATTCTGGCCAAAGCGGATCGCAGCTATAACTTCCGCGTCACTGGCTCGGTGATGAAGTTCGATGGATTCCTTAAGGTCTACGAGGAAGCGAAAGAGAAGAAGGACGATGAAGATGAGGAGCTAAAAAACCGGCTGCCCGCGCTCGAGAACGGACAGGCACTGGCATTGAACGCTCTGGTGCCCGAACAGCATTCGACCGAGCCCCGTCCGCGTTTCAACAAAGCATCGCTGGTCAAAGAGCTCGAAGAGCGTGGCATCGGACGTCCCTCTACATACGCCACCATCATTAATACGATTCAGGAACGCGAATACGTGCAGAAGGTAGGCGTTGGCAGAGGGGCGAAGTTTATTCCCACCGAGATCGGCTTTGTGGTCACCGATCTGCTCGTCGCCAACTTCCCCTACATCTTCGACCCGCAATACACCGCGAGGCTGGAAGAGGAGTTAGACGACATTGAAGATGGCAAGGAGGTTTGGACCACCTTGCTGGGCGCTTTCTATGGGCACTTCGAAAAAGAGCTCGCCCACGCCGGCAAGCACATGGAAAATATCAAGCGGATGGAAAAGCCGACAGACGAGAAGTGCGATGTCTGCGGTTCTCCGCTGGTCTTGAAGTGGGGTAAGTTTGGCAGCTTCTTCGCCTGCAGTACTTACAACAAGAAAGATCCCAGCAGCTGCACCTTCACCAAAGAGAACTTTGCCGCGAAACCTGAGATGAACGCCCAGGAAGGGGACGCTGAGCAAGCGGAAGAATACTGCGAGGCCTGCGGCCGGGTAATGGTGCTGAAGCGGGGACGCTTCGGTGCATTCATGGCCTGCCCAGGTTACAACGAAGATCCGCCCTGCAAGACCACTCGCAAGCTGACCCAGAAACAGCAGCAAAAGGCGCCCGTGCCGCTGAATGAGAACTGCCCTAAGTGCGGCCTCCAACTGGTGATGCGCAATGGCCAGTATGGAGAATTCGTCTCCTGCAGCGGCTACCCCAAATGCAAGTACATCAAGCAGAACATTATCGAGGGGATGAAGTGCCCCAAGTGCGGCGACGGAGACATCGCGGAGCGGAAGGCCCGGCGCGGCAACCTCTTCTACGGCTGCACCAATTATCCCAAGTGCGACTTCACCTCCAACGCCAAGCCGGTGCCGGAGACATGTCCGGAATGCGGCAGTCCGTACCTGCTGGAGAAGACACGAACCACCGGGACATACCTGGTATGCCCTAACAACCGCAAGTCCGCCGCAGAGGACGAGGCGCCGAAGAAGCGAGCCAAGAAGGGCGCTGCCGCGGAGCCGGCGGAGCAGGTGGCGTGTACCTACTCGCGCAAGATCGCGGAGCCGCAGACGGAATCGATCGAGGCCATGCGCTACCAGACCAAGGCGGAGGAACTTCCGGTCGCTTAAGTCACGTCAAATTGCAGATTCTCGCGGTCTTGCCTTCAGGCGGCGAGGAGCGTACAACTCCATTGGCGGTTGTTTCATCATTCAATCCGCATGGAGCCAATATGAAATTGTTTTTGGTGGTTTTAGCACTCTCTACCGTTCCGGCGCTGGCCGCAGATAGCGCAAAGATCCCTGGATATATCAGTGATTCCAACTGCGCAGCCAAACACAACGGCAGCGCCCCCGATGCAGCCTGCGTAAAAAAGTGCATCGATGGCGGGGCAAAGCCGGTCTTCGTGGATGACGCCCAGAAAAATGTCTACACCATCGACGATCCCGATGCGGTCAAGGGTCACGAGGGTCACCACGTTGCCGTTGTTGGCAAAGTTGACGATTCAGCTAAGACGATCCACATCTCCAAGCTAACCATGATGAAGGACCAGGGCGGCACGCCGAGCACCTCGGAATCGCACTAAAAATAGACCCCTTCCCTATCCCGCGGCAGTCCTATGTTTCCTGGGACTGCCGCACCTGCTCTGTGCAACGGCCTCTCTGCGAGGCGGGCGGCTTTGTGTCTAATCGAGTTTTCGTACAGATGCCAGAATGGGCATCCATCTGCTAAGGTGGGAGAGGGTAGGAAGGGAATGCAGGACTTAACCTCAGTTATGGCAAAGGCAACATGGAACGGCAAGGTGATCGCGGAAAGCGACACAACAGAGATGGTTGAGGGCAATATTTACTTCCCGGAGAGTTCCCTCAAGCGGGAATACTTCCGTCCCAGCTCTACGATATCCACCTGTCCCTGGAAGGGGCAAGCCAGATACTACAGCCTTCTGGTCGATGGACAAGAAAATCAGGATGCCGCCTGGTACTATCCGGATCCCAAGCCGGCAGCCCGCAACGTTAAAAACCATGTAGCTTTCTGGCGCGGAGTTGAAGTCGAAAAGTAGTTGGGGCATGGCTGCCATGTTCCTGAGCCTGCTGATTCTGCCTCCAGGCCGGATCTTAGCGGCACAGACTCAAACCAATACCCCACAGAGAGACCTGGAAGTCTTGCGCCGGCTGGAAGAAGAGTATCTGCGGGCCGAGATTGAAGACGACACGGCGATCGCCGGGACCATTCTTGCTGACGACTATGTCGGGCTGAGAGCGGATGGCTCTAGTTCCACCAAATCCGATGTTCTGAGCGCCCTTGGCCGCCATGAACGCCGGCAAAAACCCTATCTGATCACTGCCACCAATATGCGGGAGCATTTGTATGGCGATACCGCCTGTGTGACCTACACCAAGGTCTACACCAAGCCCGGCACCCAGGCCGCCTACAGCGAAAACGTCCTTCATCTATTACTCCGGCGCAACGGCGTCTGGCGCCTTCAGCTCAGCAGCCCCCTGCCGGCTTCAAAACCTATCGTTCCCTGACGCCAAACCTCTGGTTCCCTGACGAAGGACGGGTGCCCCATATCTCGCTCGTTTTTCGCGAGATGTGGGATACCACCGATGTTGACCGCTCAGTGCATCGGGTGAATCCAGAGTCGGAGGGAAGGTGCATTGGTATCCCACATCTCGCGAAAAACGAGCGAGATATGGGGCACCCGTCCTTCGTTAGGGAACTAGGGCATTTGTCCTATTCCTTGTTGGTTCCGCTGGGGCATAGACACACCGGCCATCTGCAACAGTTACTTTTTGGGGAGTCACGGAGTCGGTTCCCCGCACCGCTGTGGAGTTCCGTTTCTGTTACGTAGGTATTTATTTCTGGGATAATAGACCCACTCTGGCGTTGTGAATTGCGGCCGCTCTGCATTCTCCGCAGGCGGCAAGCACCGCGAATCCCCATGAAGCCACTCGAACGGGTTCTGACCCCGACGCGCAACCGTCGCCTAAATGAAGTCATTGGCATGGTGCTGCTGGTGGCCGCGAGCCTCCTTTTCCTAGCCCTCGCCTCCTATCACCCAACCGATCCATCCTTTAATACCGTAGGCGGACAGGCACACAACTGGACCGGCCTGGTCGGCGCCTTTCTGAGCGACTTGCTGCTGCAAATGGAAGGGGTGTCCGCCTTCATGGTCCCGCTGCTACTGGCGGCCCTGGGCTGGACGTGGCTGCGCGGGCGCCCCGCGGGATCCCCTGCCGCAAAAACGGCGGGTGTTCTCCTCTATCTCATATTTGCTCCCGCCATCTTTGGTCTCATCCCCGGCCACCTCCGCTGGATGCACGCCCTTCCTCTGGAAGGCGTGATTGGCCGCTTGGTGGGAGATACGCTGATCCACTACCTGAATTTTCCCGGCGCCGCCATTGTTATGGTCAGCATGGTGGTGATCGCGATCTACCTCTTCACCACCTTCAGCTTCAGCACGGCTAAGCATTGGCTGGCGATTCGCTTTGCCTTTGCTGTCGCCTGGCGCGATCGTCTGCACAACTGGCGGGCCGCCTCCGCACAAAAGCGGGCAACCGCAAGGGCGGAAAAAAACGCCCGGAAGTCCGCCGCCACCCGGGCCACGGCAAGCAAGCATGCCAACCGGGTGGAGGACCACGACAATCTTCCCACCCCAAGGCGCGCCGCCTTTGCCGATGTAAGCGCCACCGAGAACGAATCGAAGTCAGAAACGAACGCGCGGTCGCACACCCCCTCCCTTTGGAGCCAGATGCCCCGCACCAGTATTCCTGATCCGGAGCCGGCCGCTGTCGATTTTCCCGAAGTAGAAGAAGTCGCAGCCGCGGTTTCGGCGCCACAAGCCATTTCCGTCAAGGGACGCGCCGATGCGGATGCCCGCCCAGTCACCCTGGCTCCCCGCGCTGTCAGCGGTTTCCGGCTGCCGCCGAGCACGCTGCTACACCGCAGCGACGAGTCGCAGGTCGTGCGCGAGGACGATCTGCGCAGCCAAGCCCGCATCCTGGTTGAGAAGTGTGCTGAGTTCGACGTCCGCGGCCAGGTGGTACAAATCAATCCCGGCCCCGTGGTCACCACCTTCGAGTTCCGCCCCGAAGCCGGGGTCAAGTACAGCCGCGTAACCGGTCTGGCGGAAGATCTATGCCTCGCCATGCGCGCGGAGAGCATCCTGATCGAACGCATGGCGGGAAAGAGCACGGTGGGCATCCAGGTGCCCAATCACGACCGCGAAACCATCTGGTTGCGGGACGTGATCGAAGCGGAAAATTTCACTGAGACCAAGTCCAAGCTGACCCTCGCTATGGGCAAAGACATCAACGGACGCCTGGTTACCGCCGACCTCGCAACGATGCCCCACGTGCTGATCGCCGGTTCTACCGGCAGCGGCAAGTCGGTGGCTATCAACGCCATGATCATGTCCGTGCTCTACAAGGCCACTCCGCAACAGGTAAGGCTTATCCTGGTCGATCCCAAGCGGGTGGAACTGGGCATGTATGAAGGCATCCCGCACCTGTTTACGCCCATCATCACCGAGCCGAAACTGGCTGCCAACGCTTTGCGCAATGCAGTGCGCGAGATGGAGCGGCGCCTGAAATTGCTAGCCTCGCGCAGCGTCCGGAATATCGATCAATACAACAAGCTGTTTGAGAACCAGACACCCAGCCTCTTCGAGAGTGACGAGGAGCAACCATTACCCCACATCATCATCATCATCGATGAGTTGGCCGATCTGATGATGTTGGACAAGGCCAACGTCGAAGAGGCCATCACCCGCCTGGCGCAGATGGCGCGCGCGGTAGGCATCCACCTGGTGCTGGCCACGCAGCGTCCGTCGGTAGACGTGATTACCGGCCTGATCAAGGCCAACGTGCCCACCCGGATCTCCTTCCGTCTGGCCACGAAAGTAGACTCGCGAACCATCCTGGACTCGAACGGCGCTGAAGCGCTCCTGGGGCGCGGCGATATGCTTTTCCTGCCCCCCGGAACCTCCCGCCTGCAGCGGCTGCACGCTCCCTTTGTCACCGAAAAGGAGATCGCAGCCGTGGTTGCCTTCTGGAAGGACCAGGGTCAGGCAGAGTACGTCCAGGGCTTCCTCGAGTCTCCCCGCGACGAAAAGGGCCGGGACCTGGATGCGGAGCCGGAAGATGGCGACGGCAATGATGAATTGTTCGAGGACGCGGTGCGGTTGGTGCTGGAGTTCGGCAAGGCCTCCACTTCCCTGCTCCAACGGCGGCTACGGATAGGGTATGGCCGCGCCGCCCATCTGATTGACATGATGGAGCGCGATGGCATTGTCGGCCCTGCCGACGGGTCAAAACCCCGCGAGATTCTCAAGCCACCTGATTGGCTCAACCAAATAGAGCCCGCCCTGCGCTAGTGATGCCTCGGCAAAAGCCTGGGCTTCGGTACCGCTTTTCTGAAGGGTACGGGCTACCTCGCCGCAGCGAGCATTCGCCCGTATGTAACCGATCGAAAAAGAGGCCGGCTTTAGCCGCTGAGGGCATTTCCCTCGGCGGCTAAAGCCGAATTCATTCAACAGGTTGCGTACGACCTGAAGGCCGTACCCTTCAAGAACTTTAGTTTCCGACACCAAGCCTGGCGTTACCTCCGTGCACTCCGGTAACACTTTGGGGTGCTATTTGCCAACCAATGCCTTAAGCTGCAAAAGTAGCCAGTTGAGGAGGCTTCCCCCTTAATGACTAGGTCGACTGGGATCAAGACCCGGCGCAAGATTCTCCTAGTTGATGACGACGCCGTGAGCCTTGAGTTAATGGCTATGCTTCTCGCTCACGAGGGCCATCAGGTATTTCGCGCCAACGACGCTGGATCCGCCCTGGAGCTGCTCACTGCCGACGAGGCTGGGCGCCCGGATGTGCTGCTGGTAGACCTCCAGATGCCCGGGATCTCGGGGGGACAGTTAGCCGAAAAAGTTCGTGCCCTCAACCGGCCCGGCCCCTTGCTGTTTGCCATGAGCGCGACCGCGGCGCCCCGCCAGCAGCTGCTTGCGTTCGACGGGTTTCTCCTCAAACCGCTTGCCGTAGATGACCTGCGCCAGGCCCTGAAACCAAAAAGACCAGGCCGCGGGCCTGGCGTTCGCGTGGCCCATCCCGGCAGGGTCGAGACCGTTTCCCCGGCGGGCGAAACCATCGACATGGCGGTAGTCCAGAAACTGCGGAAGATGATGCCGTTGGAGGCGCTGCACGGCGTTTTTACCGCCTGCATTGCCGATACGAAAACCTCAATTCAGGCTCTCCGCGATGAGCTGCAGCAGGGGCACGAAGACGGTGTGCGCCGGCTTGCTCACCGCATCAAAGGAGCGGCCTCCATGGTCGGCGCGATGCGCCTCGCGCGGCTCGCCGCCGGCCTGGAAATAGGGGGTAGCAAACAAGCGGCCACCCCCGGGGTTTTGGATGATTTACTCAGTGCATGCAGTGAGTTGGAGCGTATGCTTTTGGCAGGAAATCTAACCAATACCTAGGGCCCCCCATGACAACAACAACAATCTCAGCCACACCTAAGACCAGCAACGACCGCCTGCACCAGATCCGTATCGTCATCGCCGACGACCATCCAGTCGTTCGTATCGGCGTCAAAAACATGCTTCAGAGCGACGCCGGCCTCGAAGTGCTGGGTGAGGCATCGGATGGCGACGAGGCCATCACAGCAACCCTCGAACTGCTGCCCGACATCCTCCTCCTTGATCTGCAGATGCCGCGTCTGCCCGGTCTCGAGGCTATGCGCGCCATTATGAGTGGTTCGCCAACGGTCAAGATCCTGCTTCTGACCAGCACCATCACTACCCAGCAAATCATTGAAGCCCTGCAAATCGGCGCCCGTGGCATCGTGCTCAAAGACGCCTTGGCCGACCACCTTACCACCGCCATACGGGCCGTCTCCTCCGGGGATTACTGGATTGGCGGCAAGCGCGTGGTCAACCTGGTGGGCGCGCTGCACGAGCTCATGCAGCAGGCTGCCGTTCCCGAGCGCAAAACCTATGGCCTCACGCCCCGGGAACTGGAAGTGGTTGGCTGCATCGTAGAGGGTTGCAGCAATCGTGATATCGCCAAGCAGTTCAGTATCAGCGAGGAGACGGTGAAGCGCCATTTGTCGAACATTTTCGACAAAACCGGGGTCTCCACGCGCTTGGAACTGGCGCTGTTTGCCATCGCCCACCAGCTAGTTGCGTTGCAAACTTAACCCTCCAACGCAATCTTCCCCGTTTGCATCTGATTAGGTGCGTCTTTTTGATTAAGCGGCCCCAATGGGGCCGCTTAATCGCGTTGCCTTGAACGCACTGAAACCCTGCATTGGAGTTCACCAAGATGATGATTGGAAGACTGCTCCTTGTGAGTCTGCTTTGCGCTGCCCCGGTTGCTATTCCAGCGCAGGAGGCAAGCCCAACCGCGCAGCCGCAACAGCAACAGCCGGTCAACGCGACCGAGGGTGCCAACAATGTTCCGCTCTACCGCATTCAGGTAGTGGGCCGCGACATCCCAACCATCAATTACTGGCACCGCAGCGGAAGCACCAAAATCGGATTTGCCGGGACCAGTCTCCTTCCCCAGGGAAAAGGGGAGGCGAACATCACCAGCAAGGGGCAGACCCTTATTGAGGCCAAATTTGAGGGCTTCGTGCCTGCCAACAGCTTCGGCGTGGAATACCTGACCTACGTCCTCTGGGCGATCACCCCGCAGGGCCGGCCTGTGAATCTGGGCGAGGTGATGCCCGGTAATGGCAAAGCCGAGATGAGAGTCACCACCAATCTGCAGCAATTTGCCCTCATCATCACTGCTGAGCCCTACTTCGCCGTGACCACACCGAGCGACTTGGTGGTAATGCAGAACACGGTCAAGAACGACAAGACGACGGGCATTATCGACACCGTCAACGCCCACTTCAACCTGTTGCCGCGCGGAGCCTACGTGCAAACAGCCGGTCAGCACGCGGTGTTGAACCCGGTTAAGCCCAACGACAAGTCGCCCCTCCAGCTCTACGAGGCTATCAACGCTATCCAGATTGCGGAAGCCACGGGCGCGGCTCAGTACACACCGGACATTCTCGCCAAAGCCAAACAAGAACTGGAAAATGCGCAGGCTCTGGACTCAAAGAAGAGCCAGCGTAAGGAAATGATCACCTATGCTCGCGGTGCGGTGCAGGACGCGGAAGATGCCCGTGTGAGCACACTGCGCAAGATCCAGCAGGAAAAGGAACACCAGCAGCAAGTGGCCACCCAGCAGGCACAGGAAGCCGCTCAGCAGGCCCAGATCGAGGCCCAGCAGCAGGCGCTGAAGCGGGCGCAGGCCGACGCGGCGGCTGCCCAGGCGGAGGCCGCTGCAGCCAATGCTCGAGCCGCGCAGGCAGCAGCGGAGCACAGTGCCCAGCAGGCAACCGACCAGACCGAACAAATGCGCGAACGGTTGCGCTCGCAGTTGAGCCAGGTTCTGCAGACCCAGGAGACGGCCCGCGGATTGATCGTGAACATGTCCGACGTTCTGTTCGATACAGCCAAATACACACTTAAGCCGGAAGCCCGGGAAAAGCTCGCCAAGGTGTCTGGAATTCTGCTCGCCTATCCGAATTTGAAAGTGCAGGTGGAGGGCTACACCGACAATGTCGGCGGCGACCAATACAACCTGACGCTTTCCCAGCAGCGAGGCGATGCGGTCCGCGCTTATCTAGTTTCGCAGGGAGTGAGCCCCGACAATATAAGCTCGACAGGCTATGGCATGAGCAACCCCGTTGCAGATAATGCGACAGCTGCCGGAAGGGCGCAAAATCGCCGCGTGCAGATGGTCGTTTCGGGCAGCGCAATCGGTGTCCAGCAAACCCAGCCCTCGGCTGCGAATCAGCCCCAGGGCGGCATGACTCCAGCACAGGGCACAAGCAATCCACCCCAGTAGCTGATATCGAGCCCAAATTGCACAACCTTACTGTGGTGCCAGCCCCGGACTTTTAGTCCGGGGAGCGGGTTTTGAAACCCGCGGAGCGCCAATATAAAAGTTTCGGGGCTTTAGCCCTGGTGGCTGGTTCTCAGCGATCCCGGTTCAAGCTGTCGTCAGGAGAGCAACGCTAAACGAGACTCGATCTCGGCCAGAGCTGCTTCGAGCGCTGCCCGGCGCACCGGGCTCGATGTCCGTTCGGAGAGAATGCGTTCGCGCTGCAGGTCGAGCTCCTGCTTTTGCCGCTCCCGCTTTGCCCGCTCCAGACCCTTCTGCTTAGCGGCGTCAATCACCACGCCTGAAGCGTTCAAATCGGCAGCCGATTGCTGCTGCTCTTCCACAGACTTGCTTTCCCACCCACGCGCCATGTTTCTATGGTACGTCAAGGCGGAGTCCTGCTGTGAAAACGTAGCGGAGGAACTATGAAACTCTGGAAAATTCAATCGTTCGGAATTGACCAGCTAGCCCTGGAAGACTCGCCCCCACCCCGCCCCGGGCGTGGGGAGGTCTTGGTGAAGATTCATGCAGTTTCGCTGAATTATCGCGACCTGCTCATGGTTCGAGGCCAATACAACCCCAGAATGGCGTTGCCGCGTATTCCCTGCTCTGACGGAGCCGGCGAGGTGGTCGAAGTAGGCCCCGAGGTAACCGGCACCACGGTCGGAGAGCGGGTGGCCGGCATCTTCATGCAGCATTGGCTTGACGGCCGGCCGACTGCGCAGAAGACTCGCGGTGCCCTGGGCGGGGACATAGACGGCATGCTGGCCGAATACGTAGTACTGCGCCAGGAGGGCGTCGTACCCATCCCTGGACATCTTTCTTACGTGCAGGGGGCGACCCTTCCCTGCGCCGGCGTGACGGCGTGGAACGCGCTGCAAAACGAAACCCGGGTGAAACCCGGGGATGTGGTCGTAATCCAAGGCACCGGAGGAGTTTCGATCTTTGCTCTGCAATTCGCCAAGATGGTGGGAGCAACTGTGATCGGCACTTCCAGCAGCGACCAAAAACTGGCCCGGGCAAAGTCCATGGGACTTGACGCCGGCCTCAATTATCGACAATCTCCGGACTGGGCAAAATGGGTCCTGAAGCTGACCGGCGACCGCGGTGCCGATCTGATTGTCGAAGTCGGCGGTGCGGGTACCTTCAGCCAGTCCCTGCAGGCCGTGCGTATGAGCGGCGCCATTGCTCAGATCGGAGTATTGAGCCAGTCAGATCAACCGCTGCCGGTCCACCTGATTCTCCATCGTCAGGTTCGGGTTTACGGAGTTTATGTGGGCTCCCGGGCCGACTTTGAAGCTATGAACCGGGCCCTTACGGCCAATGGTACCGAGCCCGTAGTCGATCAGATCTTTGCCTTTGACCAGGCACGGGAGGCTCTGACGGCTCTGGAAAAAGCGTCTCATTTCGGGAAAATCGTAATCCAGGTTGTTGCTTGATGACCGAAATGCGCCGCGCGGTTCGGGCTATCTGATTGAAACTGCTGGGCCACCAAAAGGCCAGTAACTTCCGGGTCATCCGCTGGGGACGAAAGCTGTATTTTCCCTACGACAAACGCGACATTTTCGTGCAGAATGCATCTTAACAGTACGATTTCTGACGACAACCTGGCGTTTCACTACTGGAGCGTTTATATGAACTGGATTCAAAGCCTGCTTGGTTTTTTCTACGATATTATCTTCGGCTGCCGTCACTGGAGCCAAACACGGCCGTTCACGCTGGAGCAGCAGACCTATAAGGTCTGCCTGGATTGCGGAAAACAGATTTACTATTCGCGGGAGCGCATGACGCCCCTGAGTGCGCGCGAAATCCGCCGCATGAAGGCTGCGGCGGCCGGCCCCGTGACCGTGATGGCCAGCTCGATGAACGTGGGAAGCCTTCTCAATCGGCGCGCGAATAAATCCGCAGCCGCTTAATTAAGTTTCCAGTCTCAAGTCTGAAGCTCCGTATCGTTGGCGCAACGCATGTCGCCCGATACGGAGCTTTGTACTGTCAGCCACTATCACAGTTCCATTTACAGGGGCGTTCAGCAACCGCTCTCTATGAAAGCGCCGCCCTTCCTTTTGTCATCCCGACCCGGATTTCCTGCCACGCAGCACTGGACACACCCGCGTATGCGCCTTTCTCTTAAGGAAAGTCGCATGAGGTTCGCCAACGCCACCAATCTCCACAGGAAATTCGGGGGAGCGAAGCCGACCTGTCCCGGCATGCCGTGGAGGGACCTGCGGTGCGCGCTCTCCGGCCGACATTCCTGATGGAAGCACCACCCTCCCCTTTGTCATCCCGAGCGAAGCCGACCTGTCCCGGCGTGCCGTGGAGGGACCTGCGGTTCAGCGGACCCCTCCTGGAAATGTTTCTCTAGAGCGCGATGAAAGCCAGATTGGAACCCGACGTTCCCTTCAGCGTAAATTTCACAAAACTCTGCATCTTTGGTGGCATATCCTTACCCTTGCCGTACCCCTTCGGTGATCTCTATCGTCTGATAGCAAGGGCAGGGTCCTGGCGACTCTGGAGGGCGAGTGCGGATCTTTATGAGGCAACGTCACTACAAACTCGCCCGACGGCTGCTGCCTCTCGTTCCCCCCTTTCTGCTTGCGTTGGTGGCGGGCTGTGGGGCCATGAACTCCCCGGTGGGCGCCAGCCCGGCAGGTCTAATCATCAACGCGGAAAAAACCAGCCTCGACACCACCAATACAGCACAACTAAGCGCCCGGCTGTCGTCAGGAGCCTCCGCCGACGTGAAGTGGACCATTGCCGGCGGCCAAAACGCTGCCGGGCTCGGCCAGGGCACGATCAGTGCCAATGGCGCCTATACCCCGCCGCCGTTGCTGTCGCGAGACCAGGTACAAGTGCAGGTTGTGGCGACATCCCGCACCGATCCCACCGTAGCAGCCACGTATCCGCTCACGGTCACGCCCGGATTTGTCCAGGTCCTTACCCCTGAGACGGCAAGCCTGGCGCCTGGGGGGACCCTGCGGGTCAAGGGAGAGATCGCCGAGGTTAATTCCGGAACCATCCGCTGGTCTCTGGCCACCACTGCGGGGGGAGAAATCGATCCCGGCGACAGCTACGGCAGCATTGGAGAAACCAGCTGCCATCACTCCAGCCGCACCTATACCTATTGCACCGCAACCTATACTGCCCCGCACGCCTTGCCTCCCGGAAGCCCCTCTGTCTTTATGGTGGCGCTGGCGGCTGGAAATCCCCACTCCGTCGCGGCGCTTCATATCCTGCTGAATGGAGCCGGATTTTCCAGCTCGGGCCTGCAGAACCAGGCGGCCCAGACGGGCTACGTGGAGATGGGCTCGTCGGGCGGCAACGCCAACGATTACGACTCCAAAAAGGACGGCCGCGGACACGAATACGTGAATGACTGCTGTGGCGGAACCCTGGGAGCGCTGGTCACGGACCCTAGCGGCGATCTCTACATTCTGAGCAACAACCACGTGCTTGCCGAGTCTGACCAGGGGCGTGCTGGCGACACAGTCGTGCAGCCTGCGCTGGTGGATTTGAACTGCAACCCACAATCTGGTCGAACCGTGGGTGCTTTGCGTTATGTGGTGCCCATCCAAAGTAAGCAGACCAATGTGGATGCGGCCCTCGCGGCGGCGACGCCAGCGGTGGACGGAACCGGGGCCATCCTGCAACTGGGACCATCGATCAACGGCGTGTTGACTCCTGCGGCGCCCGCGGCGGGCGCAGGGGAGGCGCTCACCGCCGGCCTCCTGAACCAGTTGCAGGTGGTCAAGAGCGGGCGAACGACCGGGCTCACCTGCTCGACGGTGAACACGGTGAACCTGAGCGTGCAGGTGGATTATTACTACGATTGCGCGGAGACCCAACCGTATTACACCAAAACCTACGTCAATCAGATTGGTATCCCCGGGGCCGGCTTCGCGGATAGCGGAGACTCCGGGGCGCTGGTGATGGACGCCGCCAATGCGCAACCGGTGGGGCTGTTTTTTGCCAGCGGCGTCGATGACAGCAACCATGGATTTAGCGTGGCCAATCCGATCCAGGACGTTCTCAACGAATTGGAGCAGAAGGCTGATGGGGAGGAATTACAGATTGCGGGTGGTGCCCCCCATCCCATCACTTGCTCCAACTACGATGAGCACACTACGCCGGCAACGCGCAGCGTGAGCGCATTGCAGATGGCCGCCGCCAGAACGGCGGCAGAATCGGCGGCACCGCTGCTCCTGCGGCCGGACAACGGAATCCTCGGCATTGCTACGGGCAAGAGCCTGGACAGTCTGGGTGAAGGAGCGGTCATTGTCTACGTGGACCGGAACAAGCCCGGCGTCACGGTGCCGAAAGTCCTCAACGGTGTGCGCACGCTCGTGATTCCGACCGACCTGACCAGCATGAACGCAGGCACTCAGCCGGCCACGCTGGCCGAGGTGGAAGGCATTCATCTGCCGGCTGATGTTCTGCGGAATGCTGCCGCGGTGCAACGGCAATTTGCCCCGCAATTAATGTCGGATCCCGCATTTTTTGGGGTCGGCGTGACCGAAAGCTATGACAACCCAACCGAAGCGGCGTTGCTGGTGCTGGTCGATCTGACAAAAGCACCGCACGCCATGCCGGATGTGGTTGGCGGTTTGCGGGTGCGCTATATGCGTGTGAATCGCCTGCACGTAACGCGTTCGAAACTGGCACCGGTGAGCCAAGCACCGCGTTGTGAACCTATTCCTTAGCACCGCGACTAATGGCCAAGTGTGCGTGAACCCCCATCGCCAGGCAACTACGCCTCGCGCTTCTCATATTGCAAACACGACATTCGTCGGGTGCCCTTGTAATTACCTCTAAGGCACGAATCGTATCGCTTTTATTCTCAAGCAGATGGCGGACCTAAGCTCGATGGATGACTGTTTGCAGTGCAGACAAGCAATTGTCTGGCGACTATCTCCTTGACCGTGCTGTATTGGCTGCGCATACTTCTCAACGACTTATGATTGGCCCAGAGTGGCCTTTAAAAAGTCAGGACAACAAAATGAAACAGACAGGATCGGTGAGACTTTATGGAGAACCAGTGGGACAAGTGTGCGGTCTGCGGGCTACGCAGAGCAATTCCGCTCCTTATATGCATAACGTGTTTGTTTTTTGTCCAGTCCAAATGGGCGACTGCGCAGGTGACCACGGCTGACATCGTTGGCACGGTGACAGACCAGAGTGGCGCGGCAGTTACTAATGCAACTGTGACTGAAACTAACCTTGCAACCGGCGTATCGCAAAAGACGACAGTCAGCAGCTCCGGCGGTTTCGACTTCACACTGTTGCAGATAGGCACCCATGAGGTGAGCATACAGGCGTCGGGTTTCAAGGGCTTTACGACCCAGGTAACCCTGGCGGTCGGCGACAGAGCACGCGTGGACGCCCAGCTCACAGTAGGCCAAGCCACAGAAACCGTTACGGTTGCGGCGGCCACCCCGGCGTTGCAGACAGATGAATCGACCGTCGGCACGCTGATCGGCAGCGAGGCGACGCAGAACCTTCCCTTGAACGGCCGCAACGTTCTCAACCTCATTACGCTCTCTGCCGGGGTGACCGGCGGCCTGAGCAACGCCATGAACAGCGGCACGCGGCCGGACGACCGCCGTCAGGGTTCCAACTTCTCCGCTAATGGGCAGAGCGATGAGAACAACAACAACATGATCGATGGCATGGATAACAACGAGCGCTTCATCGGTAGTGTGGGCGTCAAGCCCTCCATCGACGCGATCGAGCAAATTAAAGTTTTTACCAATTTATATACAGCAGAAGTCTCCCGGTCCGGTGGCGGCGTGGTCGATCTGATCACCAAGTCCGGCGGCAATCGATTTCACGGAACCCTGTATGAGTTCTTTCGCAACGACGTATTCGATGCCAGGGACTTCTTTGCTACCGTCGGGCCCAAGCCGGAACTCCGCCAGAACCAATTCGGCGGAAGCGTTGGTGGACCCATCAAGAGGGACAGGGCATTTTTCTTTTTCGACTATGAAAATTACCGGTTGGTAAAAGGCGTCACCAACACCTCCACGGTACCCACGGCTTACGAAGAAGCCAACCCGGGAGATTTCTCCGATCTTGGCCCAGGCTGCCCCGTCATTCCCCCGTCCATGTTTGGCCCGGCACACATTGGGCTGAATTACTTCAAGCTGTATCCGGCGCCCAACAAAGACGTAGCTCCCCCGGGAACGAACTGCACCCCACCGTCTAACAACTACAGCTTTACCGGCGGGCAGACGCAGTTCACGAGTACCTATGACGCCAAGGTAGATTGGCGCTTCACAGCAGCGGACTCGATGTACGCCCGCTACACGTACAACACGGTCGCCTCTTTCATCCCCGGCAACTATCCGCTGGTGAACGGAATAAATCCGGGGGCTGGTCCTTATGGAAACTTTGCCGGTCCGGCATCCGATCAGGAGCAGAGCGGGGCGTTGGGTTACACCCATCTGTTCACGTCGAACCTGATCATGGACCTACGTGCCCAATACTTGCGCTTGAACAATGAATCGAATCCCGTGAACGTCGGCAAAGACGTGGCCACTTCGTTTGGCTTTCCGTGCAACTCGGTGAGCTGCATCAACGTGCCCGGCAATACCCCCTCCACCGGACTACCTAACCTCACGTTCACTCACGGGTACGGCTCACTGGGAGATGCGGACTACGTTCCGTTGTTGGATCAGAACAACACCTTCCAATACATGGGGGTGGTGTCGTGGGTCAAGCACTCGCAAAGCATCAAAATGGGCGCGAGTTTGATACGCCGCCAGGGCTCTGAATCACAAAGCGCCCATCCGCGCGGCCAGATGAACATCACCGGCCTGGTCACAGGAAATGATCTGGGCGATATGCTGGAGGACTATGCCTCCTCGGTCACCAGGAGCAACACGATCCTGACCCCGTCGCTTCGCGCCTGGGAAGTCGGCCTGTACGTGCAGGACGACTGGCGGCTGAAACCTAACCTCACTCTAAACCTGGGTCTTCGTTGGGACCTCTACACACCGTTCACCGCGGCCAATGGCGACTTCGCAAACTTCGATCCGAAACTTGGCTTGCTCATTTCGCCCAACCTACCTGGAGTTCAGAAGTCCAATGCGACCTTGGGCGTCACCGACGACTATACGGATTTCGCTCCCCGCGTCGGGTTCGAATACGAATTCAGGCCTGGCATGGTATTCCGTGGAGGCTATGGAATCGGGTATTACCCGGGCAATGACGCCTCGGGCGCCTTAATGAGGAATGCCCCCGGCACATTCAATTTTGGTTGCGGCAATACCACTTACACCAACGCCGGCGCATGCACCGGAGCGTACCAGGCGTCGGACGGTTCGGGCTATAACATGGATGGCAGCATGCCGGTCCCTGTTGTCAACGTAGCGTTGGCCACGGATCCGGCAAACTATGCCGGTACTACCATCCTGGGCACCGCCTTCAACTACCGGAACCCGTTTCTCCAGCAGTACAGCGTGAACGTAGAGAACGATTTTGCCGGGAACGTAGTCACCGTCGCTTACGTGGGTAACCACGGCAACCGGCTGGTGCTGAACGCCACCAACCAAAACCAGCTGCCTTTCCCGATCGCGGACGGCGGCACGTATCCGTACCCGGACCTGCCCGGGGTCGGTATCCAGCTGCGCTCGACTGTAATGCGGTCCAACTACAACTCACTACAGGTTTCGGTCCAGCGCAGAATCAGGAACGGACTCGCGGGCAACGTGAACTACACCTGGTCCCACAACACAACCAATGCGCAGGTAATCGATGAAGGCCAGGCAGTTGGCAACTGCGTCGGTCCATGCCATGTGGACAATGGCTTAGGTCAGGCGGTCACCTACAACAGCTATTACCAGTACGACTATGGCAACGCTGACATCGATACCCGCAATCGCCTGGCGCTTACCATGATCTATGATCTGCCCTTCGGCAAGACCACGACCGGACCGCTGGGCCTACTGGTCAAAGGCTGGTCGGCAAACGCGATTTACTACGCCCAGACCGGCATACCTTTCACCGTGCAGAACAACAACGGACTCACCAGCGGCATCGGTCTCGGAAACGACCGCCCAAACGTTGTGGCTTCTACACAGCCGGGGTTCCACAAGAACATCAACCAGTGGTTTGACACCTCGCAGTTCAAGTTGCAGGCGCAAGGACTGTTGGGCAACGAGATGCGCAACCAGGTTTACGGACCTGGCGCACAAGCGCTGGCCTTCTCGATGTTCAAGAGTTTCCCGATACACGAAGCGGTTAACCTACAATTCCGGGCAGAGTCTTTCAACCTGTTCAACACTCCAACCTTCGGCCAACCGGGCGCCAATATCCAGGGCTACGCCCCTGACGGGACCGCCGTGCCGACCGGTGGGTTTGGACAAATCAGCGCCACGGCGGCGCCCTCAGCGACGCCGCGGCAAATTCAACTGGCGCTTAAGCTGATCTTCTAACAACTGGCGTCTATGAAAACATAGAGGAGGCGGAAACACCGCCTCCTTTACTTTTTGCGCTTATTTCGAGACATCCAGGTATCTTTATGAATTCACGAAATTTTTGGGTGCTTTGTTCGGTCCTCGCAATCTTTGGAGCCGGGAGCCTACCACCCGCTGCAGCTGCCGCAGACGCAAATCGCACCACTCTTTCACTCGACGGGCAGTGGGATGTCGAGGACAGCGTTGCTGCAAACGAAATGCCAAAGTCTTATACCCACAAGGCGCCGGTCCCAGGCTTGGCCCATTCAGCGGTTCCGGTGTTTCCCGACGTGGATCAGTATCAAAGTCGCGAGTTGCTTTCCAACCTGGTGCGACAGGGGCGGTATTCCGCTGCGGACTTCGCAAAACTTGGCGATGCACGGGGCATCTCGCGACAGCAACGCAACTACTTCTGGTACCACAAGAAGTTCACCGCACCGACCCAGAATGCTGTGGCGCTGCTAAAGATAAACAAGGCTCAATTTGGCATCGTAGCCTATCTCAATGGGGTGCGGATCGGTGAGCACGCCCCCTGCTTTACCGCGGCTTACTTTGATGTGACACAGACCATCCACTGGGGAGCGCCCAATGAGCTGGTGATCCGTATCGGCGCCCATCCCGGGGTTCTACCGGAGAATGTGTCGGAGGGTACGGACTTCGAGAAAAACCGCTGGACACCGGGAATCTACGACGACGTGAAGCTCATGGTGATGAACAACCCGGTGATCTCGACCGTACAGGTGGCACCTCAGCTCAGCACTTCGAGCATTCTTGTGCAAACGGAACTGCATAATTACTCGGCACACTCTGTCAGCTCGAAAGTGCAACAGCGGGTGTTCACGTGGAAGTCCCGGACTTCAGCCTCGGAGATGGTGAACACCCAGGTAGAAGTGCCGGCGGGCGCAAGCAAGACAGTAACTCAGACGGTGGCGGTTGCCAACGCGCATCTGTGGACTCCTGACGACCCGTTTCTTTATCAAGTCTCGACCAGCACGGATGGCGATTCCGCTGACACCCGGTTTGGCATGCGCGAATTCAGGTTCGATACCGTCACCCAGAAGGCTTATCTCAATGGACACCCGTATTTTCTACGCGGATCGAACATTACTCTGCATCGCTTTTTCGAGGATCCCGACAGCGGTACTCTGCCCTGGGATGAACCGTGGCTGCACCGGTTGCTGGTGGATATTCCGAAGCAACTACATTGGAATGCGTTCCGCTTCTGTATCGGCCCCGTGCCCGATCGCTGGCTTGAAATCGCGGATGAGAATGGATTGCTGATTCAAAACGAATACTTTGTGTGGACCGGACACCCGGACTGGCACTCCGGCTACAAAGATCGTTACGACACCCAGGAAATGATCACCGAGTACCGCGAGTGGATGAGAGATAACTGGAACCATCCCAGCGTTGCCATCTGGGATGCGAGCAACGAGTCCTGGCTGCCGCAGTTCTCCAGTACCATCATTCCCCAGGTTCGCCATCTTGACCTCTCCGACCGCCCGTGGGAGAACAGCTTTAACGTGCCGGTTGGGCCCAACGATCCAGTGGAAGATCACCAGTACCTGTTCTTCGAGACAGCGATGGGGGATCAGGGCCCTCAATTCAAAATGACCGATCTCGAATCCATGCTGGGCCCCGCGCCGAATTCGACGACCTATAAGAGCGCCCATGCCATGATTCTGAATGAGTACGGCTGGTTGTGGCTGAACCGCGACGGAACTCCTACATTGCTGACACAGAAGCTCTATCCGAAGTTATTAGGCGACAAGAACACCACTGAAAATCGCGTCGCACTGTACGCTTACCTGCTGGGTGGGGAGACGGAGTTCTGGCGAGCTTACCGGCATTATGCCGGGATCCTGCAATTTGTTTATCTCACAGCCAGCGATCCCAAGGCCTTCACTTCTGATAGTTTTCGAGACCTGAAAAATCTGCAATTAGAGCCGCACTTTGTCAAAGCCATGGAGCAGGCGTTCAATCCGCTGGGAGTGTATTTGAATTTTTGGCAGCCGACGCTAAGTCTGGGAGAACAACGCCACCTGACCGTAGCCATGGTGAACGATGAAGATCGGCCTCGGGCAGGCAAATTGCGCGTTTCATTCACCGATGCGGCCGGGAAGGAGGCGGCCGCCGAGGAGCTTTCGTTCTCGCTGCCTCCCCTCGGCGCCGAATCCTACGATTTCGCGATCACGGCGCCGCAAACGCCGGGATCGTATTCATTGCAAGCAGTAGCTTCACCGGAGGATGATAGCGGTCACCCTACGATTTCGCATCGCGATGTTGTCTTGCACTGATCCTTGTTGCCGCCAGTCCCCATCTAGACACTCTGCGTGATGGCGGTTGGGGATGGAAGCGGGGGTATTCCGATACCATCCTCCGGGAAAAAGAGCATGAACACGGTGCTCCCACCCGCCGTCGCTTCGGCCGCACGGCTTCTTACCCGCACCGTGGCATTGTGCTTGGCAATAATCTCGCCGCTCACCCACAAGCCAAGGCCGGTACCGGTCGTTTCCTTGGTGGTGAAAAACGGCTCGAAAATCCGCCGCCGCGTGGCCTCGGTCATACCGCAGCCGTTGTCGGCGACGAACAAGCGAATACCGGGTGTGCCGTTCACCCATGATCGGGACCGGCGGACAATCAGCCACAGGCGCCCACCCTGGCCCATGGCGTCAATCGCATTACCAATGAGGTTGGCGAAGAGCTGGCGCAGCTCTCCCGAAAAGCAGTAAAGATCGACATCCGGCCCGTTCCGGCGACAAACATCTATCTGCAGCGCAAGCAACTTTCCCATGTAGACCGTGAGCACAGAATCCAATAATTCTGCGATGTTCGCCACCACAGGCAGTGTCGATTGGCGGTAGAAGCGCAGGGTCTGCTGCGTCATCTCGGCCACCCGGGAGATCTCCCGCTGCGCCAGGTCGGTATAGGCAATAGCCTCCTCATCAAGCGAGGGCTGGTGCCGCAGCAGGTAAAGAAGATTGGTGACCGCCTCCAGGGGATTATTAATTTCGTGCGCGATGGAAGCCGCCAAGCGGCCAGCCGCAGCCAGTTTCTCCGTTTTCCGCAGCGCCTCCTCTGCGCGCTTTCGCTCGGTTGCTTCGACCACGATCGCTCCCACCCAGCGAACAGCCTCCGACGTACCTTTCACCGGATATACGTTGATAAGCCAGCTACGCACCTGGCTGGGGTCCCCGGCTTGCGGCGTGTTCAATTCAAATTGAACCACCGGTTCCCCGGTCTCAAAAACATTCTGTATGCAGCCTTGCAACAGCTCAGCGGCTGGACTGGGGAGCAGTTCCGAGACCGTGCGCCCCAGGTGCCTGCCTATCGGCGCCTGGTTCATTTCGGCCATGAATTGGTTCACCCGCAAGTAGCGAAACTTGCGATCGAAAAACGCAAACCCAATAGGCGCGTTTTCCAGCATGGAGTCGAGCAGCGCCAGGGTGTCGCTGAGCCCGGCTCTCTGCTCTTCCATGGAGGTCACCATAAGGTTGAAAGCTCGTGTCAGATCGGCTGATTCGTTGGCCGAGGTTACTTCCAGCGGAAACCCTTCTTTGGTTTCAGGATCGCGAATCAACTTGCGGGTAGCCGTAAGCAAGGCACCAAGAGGACGGGTGATGGAACCGGCCAGACTGCCGGCAATGATCGCCGTGCCCAGGGCGCCCAGGCCGGCGAAAATGATGGTGATGCGTATGAGCGAGTAAATCTGCTGCCCGGCCGCACGCGCGTCTTCATATACCCACGCGAATCCGCTCAGCTGACCACCGGCGTGAATGGGCTGCACCGCTTCCCGGGCTCCGCCGGGGACGCGAAAAATGACCGCACCGGGGGTGTCCTCCAGGTGTTTTTTTTCCAGACGCGTCAGCAGATCCTTGCCGTTCATTTCCGGATCGCTACTGGCGATCACCCGGCCGTTGCTATCTGTAACCACCGCGGCACGGATACTGGGCGAGTTGCTCATGGCGCGGAGAATCGGCACCAGGTATTCGGCCTCGCCCTGGGCGAGCGAATCCTGGCTCTGCAGCGCCAGCAGGTTCACCTCCGATTCCAATCGCACGCGCGCCCGCTCATGAATCTCAGACGCCTGCTCTCGCACCAAGAGGATAGAGAAGACAACCACCAGCAGGCCTTCAAAGAGAATTAGACCGGAGATCAGCTGACCTCGAATCGAACGAGGTTTCAGCCAACTCATAGGGCGGCCCTCCTTCCCTTCAACCTTGCTTTAAGCATTTTTCCTATGATTGCGTTCTCTTGAGAGGAGCGATGTGCGGTTTTATTGATAAAAAGCCGCGTTTATACCCTCTCTTCGGTCTACATCTATAGGAAAAATGCTTTAGCCAACCTTGACCGAAGCTCTGCCGGCAAGCTTGGCTTCGATATCCTGCGCAATTTGACGGCCGTGAAAGCGGCCATTCTCAATGAAAATCTCATTGGTGCGATTGCCTGCAACAATCACTCCCGCGAGATAGAGACCGGGTACATTACTTTCCAGCGATTGCGGATCACACTCCGGGCAGCGGTCCTGCCCTGACATGCGTACACCAAGAGCGGCCAGAAACTCAAAATCGGGATGGTATCCCGTCAGGGCAAAAACGTAGTCATTCTTGAGAGTAACAGTACCTTTGGGTGTGAGCAGCTCTGCCGAGTCCTCGGCGATGCTGACCACGGCGCTCGAGAAATAGGCGGCGACTTCGCCATTCTTGATGCGATTGTTGATATCCGGCAAAATCCAGTATTTGACGTGGTGATGCATGGCCGGGCCACGGTGCACCAGGGTCACATGAGCTCCGTGGCGCCACAGGTCCAGGGCCGCGATCGCGGCTGAGTTCTTGCCCCCGATCACCAGCACATTCTGGTCGTAGTAGGGGTGGGGGTCGTGGTAATAGTGCAGCACCTTGGGCAGCTCTTCCCCCGGCACGTCAAGATAATTTGGCAGGTCATAATAGCCCGTCGCGAGAATAACTTTGCGCGCGCCGTAGGATCTGTGACGGGAGAACCGATCGATGGTGTTGATCGTGAAATCTCCATCCTCACCGGTAAGGCCGGATACGGTCTGGTATTGACGAAGCTCCAGCTGATAATGCTCCGCGACCTTGCGATAGTATTCCAGCGCCTCGTTGCGGCTGGGTTTTTGGTTGGGGCTGGAAAACGGCATATCGCCAATTTCCAGCAGCTCAGGTGTAGTAAAAAACGTCATGTTCGACGGATAGTGAAAAAGGGAATTGCACAGGCAGCCCTTATCCACCAGCACGGCGCGTAAGCCGGCGCGCTGGGCCTCAATCGCGCAGGCCAAACCGGTAGGACCGGCGCCCACAACCAGGACATCAAAGCTTTCCTTCAGGACACCACGGCTGTGCTCCATGTATATAGCTTAGACGATGCGCCGTACCCAGCTGATGGCTGAAATCGCTATAATTGAGGGTTCTCGCGATTCAGGGGCTGCTTTCTTATGTCTGATCACCGCAAGGAAAAAGATTCGCTTGGTTTTGTTGAAGTGCCGGCGAAGGCTTATTACGGCGCGCAAACCGCGCGGGCCGTTGATAATTTCCCCATCTCAGGTTTGAGTGCTCATGCCGAACTCGTCCGCGCCCTAGGAATGGTGAAGCGCGCCGCCGCCGAGGCCAACAAAGAGCTGGGGCTGGTGGATGCCAAGCGAGCCGATGCCATAATCCAAGCCGCCCAGGAAGTGATTGACGGCAAGTGGAGTGACCAGTTCGTCGTCGATGTTTTCCAGGCTGGGGCGGGCGTAAGCCTGCACATGAACACCAACGAGGTTATCGCCAACCGTGCCAACGAGATCCTGGGAGGAAAACTGGGCGAGTATGCCCAGGTACACCCCAACGATCACGTGAACTATGGTCAGTCGACTAACGATGTCTTCCCCACGGCTATGCGCCTGGCCACACTGCTCGCGTTGGACACGTTCTACCCGGTTTTGGACCATTTGGCCGCAACCTTAGCGGAGAAGGCGAAGGCCTTTCACGGCATCATGAAGTCGGGCCGCACGCACATGCAGGATGCGGTTCCCCTGCGCCTGGGGCAGGAATTTGCGGCCTATGGCGTGGCCGTGGAAAAGGGCCAGCAGTTCCTGAAGATGGCTTCCGGGACGCTACGCGAGTTGGGGCTGGGCGGCAGTGCGGTGGGCACAGGCATTAATACGCATCCGGATTACCGCGTGAAGGCCGTTGCCCATCTGGCCCGCATTTCGGGACAGCACCTGGTGCCGGCTGAGGACATGCGCTGGGCCATGCAATCCAACGCCTGCATGGCCGATGTGAGCTCGGCTTTGCGCGGGATCGCGCTCGAAACCATCCGCATTTCGAATGACATACGTCTGCTTAGTTCGGGACCGAATACAGGTTTGGCGGAAATTTATCTTCCCGCCTTGCAGCCGGGCTCTTCTATCATGCCGGGCAAGATCAATCCGGTCATCCCGGAACTGGCGGCCATGGTCAGTTTCCAGGTCATCGGTAACGATACCGCCGTGGCCTATGCCGTCCAAGCAGGACAGCTGGAGCTGAACGTGATGATGCCGACCATGGCGCACAACGTGCTCCTGAGTGTGACTATTTTGGGCAACATGTTGCGCGAGTTCGACGAGCAGTGCATTGCCGGCATCACGGCCAATGAGCAGCGTTGCCAACAATACGCGCAGAGCACGGTCTCCTTGGCCACGGCGCTCAACCCCTACATTGGTTATGCCAAGGCTGCGGAAATCGTGAAGGAATCCGTTGCCACCGGAAAGTCGATTATTGAAATCGCCCGCGCCCGAAAGCAGCTCACCGAAGCAGAAATTGCGGAGATCCTCGACCCGGTCCGGATGACAGAACCGCAGTATCCCCTGGAAGCCGCAAAAGAACGCGACAAAGCCGTGACCGCCTGAAACGTCGCTCGGGATGATATCGAAGGGTGCCCCAGGTCTCCGATTTCCTGCGAAGTTTAGTGGGTTCCGCGCACTCTATGCGCCTTTCCGTATCGAAAGGCGCACAAGCTGTCCTGTCTAGTACTACGTACAGGAAATTCGGGGGGTCTCGCTTTTGAGACCTGGGATCCGCGCAACCGATCTCGAATGGAAGTACCGCCCCTTTGTCAGCCCAACGAAGCCGACCTGTCCCGGTGTGCCGTGGAGGGACCTACGGTTTCTTTTCTACTGGCGGCCGAAACGATAGACGATGCCCGCATTAAAGCCGATGTTCTTCACCTGCGCCGTGCCTCCAAAGGTGGTGAACCAATACCCTGGCTGTATACGCGCAGCAAGTCCGGGACCCAGGTTGTAGTCAATCGGCACACCAAGCGCAAGGCTGAAATCGACCCCTTGGCCCCATAGTCCGACGAACGTGCCCGGAGGAACCCCAGAACTAGCTGCATTGAAATTGCCCTTCGCCCCACCCACCAGGGCCTGTCCGCTGATGGCCCAATGCTCCCGGCGCACGATACGATACTGCGGCCCCGCCATGAAGCTGTACTCGCTGATGCTGGGCTTGAAGATGTTGTATGGGTTGGGGGTGATGAAGGCGGTTCCGTAGTAGCCACGCAAGTCCCCTGTTATCCCCCAGCGACCCCATAAATAATCGGTGAATCCGCCATTCCAGAGAGACTCATTGATGTGCTGAAGCGACTCACCTGGGCGGAAGCGAGTATAGCCCCCGCCGCCATAGACCTCGAACTTGTGGCTGTAGGTATCCTGGACCACGCGTTGCTTTCGCGCTGCGCGGCGTGCTTGGATGCGCGCCTGCGCCTCCTGGGCCAGGCGAACTTGATTCTGTTGCGGATTCTCCGGCTGTTGCGTCTGTACTGGTGCTGGGGCCTGCGAATCGCTGCTGGTGGGATTCTGCGCCATGAGCCGTGATACCGAGAGAACAATCAAAAAAAGAACCGGATACACTTGGCATCCAAAACGCTTGCTATGATGCATGAACCTGAAAGCCTCCACTGCCTGCCGCCGTTGGGCGATGAAAATACAGTTGATGTCCTGGTTAGTATTAGAGCATTTCTGCCCTTGCTATATCCTTCCCGAGGGCAGTGAGAAAGAAAAAGAGGGCGAAACGAGATGAAATTTCTGATCGGGCTGCTGATCGGCTTGCTGATTCCACCAATTTGCATCTGGCTCTACCTCCGGGCAGGCAGTCCACCGGTGGCCACCAGCGACCCGGCTCTACCCTTCGAAGAGGCGATCGTCCACCTTCCGCTGCATGCGCGTATCGATCGTGAGATGGTGAAGACGCCCCCAGTTGAGGCCAGCCCTACCAACCTGGAGATCGGCGCCCACATCTACCGTCAACAATGTGCCACCTGCCACGGCCTATATGGACGCCCGGCCTCGTTTGCGAAAGGGATGTATCCGCAGGCCCCTCAGCTTTGGGAGCCGCACCGCGATGGGGTCGTCGGCGTCAGCGACGACCCACCGGGAGAGACATATTGGAAGGTAGCGAACGGCATCCGGCTTTCAGGCATGCCCGCCTTCAAACAAGTTCTGAACCAGACCGAGATGTGGCAAGTTTCGCAGCTGCTGGCAAACGCAGACAAGCCGCTACCCCCTGGCGTGTTGACGCTGTTGAAACAGCCGCTCGATCTTGATCCTGTAGCCCCGCAATAAGCCAAATTTACTTGAGCGTATAGGTCACTCCAGCGGTGAACTGGAATGAGTTCTTCTTGCTCCCTATGGCAGGGTCGTTCAGGAAATCGTCCAATGCGCCTACCGTAAAGCCGAAGCGCTTGTATACCGGGAACGTGAGGCCTGCGGTGGCCAAAGCCGAATAGGCATTGGTCTGATTAAACGCAGGTGTAATCACCGCCGTTTCGTTGAAGACCAGACCATGGGGCAGCTTCAGCATGTAAGTGTCTCCAAAGTCGGCTCCGATCAGGTTCTTGCTGGGGGTGAGGGGAGGAGGAGGCACAATGCCGGGGGTCACAAAATATTGCTGTCTCTCGAAGTGGATATCGAATTTGAGATCCAGTTCCTGATTCGGATCCTTGATTAAGGTGTAACCCGCACCACCACCGTACAACTGTTGCAAACTCATGCCTTGCGAGTAATTGTGATCAAAGGCTGTATCCACCAGGAAGTAGAAGCGCGGCGAGACATACCAGTCTTGCTCAGCATCGAAGTGGATGATGTTGGTCTTTGTCCCTTCGGTGCCGGGCTGGGTGATGGAACCGTACGCTCCGGTAAAGTCGAAGAGGGTGCGCTCACGTGGATCAAGCCAGGTCACGCTCGGAATAGCCCTTACTAATGCTGCCGATCCCGTAAAGTTGCGGCTGTTTTGCGTGGCCTCAATCAGGGTAGCTCCCGCGGTTAGGGCGCCGTTCCAGCCGGAGAAGAAGCCGGGCTTGCCTAGTACTTCTTTGTTGAAAGTAGCCTGATCGATAACGTACTGCGTGTTCTTTACCGGAATGTCTTTGGATGGGCCGCCGGCAGGCGCAGTGACCTTGACCTGGTCGTCCTCAACCTGGACGGCGCCTTGGGCAATGTCACCGTTAGGCGTCTTGCGGGTGACATGCTGGCCCTGCTGAATCACAGCGAACTGCTGCCCGGACTTAATGGACTTGATCTTGTCCCAGGTCACGGTCACGTCTCCCGCGATATCGCTGTGAAACGTCACACTGCCATCGATCTCGCGCAAAAGCTTTCCCGTGAGCTGGTCGCCGTTGGTGAAGAAGATGACATCCGTGCCCGCCGCAGGGGCTGCGGGCGCGCTTTGTGCCTGCACCGGCAGCGCAAAGCCGAGCCCGAGAGCGGCAGACAGCAAAAGACGCAAATGGCTTGGCAGTCGCGAATAGACGCGGTTGACAAATCTAAACTGAGACATAGAGACGGAACCTTCCTGGAGAAGATGGGTAGGGCAAAACGAATGCCCCGGCGCTACCTGGTACTGGATTGGCCCGCGATGCTGACTGAATGATGGTAAAACGTCACCTGCAAATTAAGACGTCACCAACGCGTGGAAAGCCTAACTGGTTGTGATGGGGCGCAATCGACCTCCACCGGCTGACTTTTGGCGGAGGTGTCGCCTCAGAACCTATTGCAGAGTAGCACTGGATTGTAAGCAGCCATACTCGTAAAATGACTAGGTGGCAATTACCAGGACACAAGCTCTCGACTATTTCCGCTCGGATGACCTCATCGGCCTGGGTATGGAAGCCGACGCACTCCGCCGCAAGCTGCATCCCGAGGGCGTGGTGACCTACATTATTGACCGCAATATCAACTATACAAATTTTTGCACCGAGTACTGTAGCTTTTGTGCTTTTTACCGGCCTTTAAAGGGCAAGCTCGCCGCCGAGGGCTACATTCTCGATTTTGAGACCATTTATCGAAAGATAGCCGAAACCCTGGAAATGGGCGGCACGGGCGTGCTAATGCAAGGCGGTTTGCACCCCGACCTCAAGATCGAATGGTTCGAGCGTTTGCTTCAGGGCATCAAGCAGCGCTTCCCGCAGATCTGGCTGCATTGTTTCTCCGCCTCAGAGATTCTGGCCATCGCCGAGTACAGCAATCTCTCGCTGCGGGATACCATCGCGCGGCTGCGCGATGCAGGCCTGGCTTCGATTCCGGGAGGCGGCGCCGAAATTCTGGATGACGAGGTGCGCCACCGCATTGCACGCCTCAAGTGTTCCACCCAGGACTGGGTCGATGTGCATCGTACGGCCCATGAGCTGGGCATGCGTACCACGGCCACGATGATGTTTGGCGTGGGGGAAAGCTTTGAGCAGCGTATCAACCACTTTGAGCAAGTGCGTCGCTTGCAGGAAGAAACCGGCGGCTTTACGGCTTTCATTCCCTGGAGTTTTCAGCCCAAGAATACCGCCCTGGGGGGACGTAAGTGGGATGAGGCGACCTCGGTTGAGTATCTGAAAGTACTGGCGATCTCACGCCTCTTTCTGGACAACATCGAGAACGTGCAATCGAGCTGGGTCACGCAAGGGTTAAAAGTGTTGCAGCTTGGCTTGCGCTTTGGCGGCAACGACGTGGGCTCGGTAATGCTGGAAGAGAACGTGGTCAAGGCCGCTGGAACCTCCAACTGCACTACGGAAGAAGAGCTGCGGCACGTCATCCGCGGCGCCGGATTCCGGCCGGTGCAGCGGGATACGCTGTACACCACCAATTTCCTCAACTGATTCGTACTCGGCTAAGCAGCATCATCTCGCATTACATGAGCATCTTAGCTATCAATCTGGACGACGTATGGAGGCCTCGCTCTGCTGGCAATTGCTGATCACCTAAGCAACTTTCCCGTATGGGCCCTGGGGTTGACTTCTCCCCAGCACGGTTTCGCGCACTATTTCCGGACGCATTACGCAGATCGCACTTTCGAGCACTTGTATCACTGGAATTCTTTTGACACTGCACTCCTGATTCCCTACTTCCTTGTGATGGTTGTCCTTTCTTTCTATGGCATCCATCGCTATCAACTGGTTTACCGGTATTACAAGAACCGCAAGAATGCTGTGCGCGAGCCCAAGTCGCATTTCGTTGAGCTTCCCAGCATCACCTTGCAGTTACCGATTTTTAATGAACAGTTTGTCGTCGGCCGCCTCATTGAGGCCTGCTGCAATCTGGATTATCCCGCTGACAAGCTGGAAATTCAGGTACTTGACGACTCCACCGACGACACCGTAGATGTCTCCCGGGCAGCGGTAGAGCTTTATCAATCCCTGGGACACAGGATCAACTACATTCACCGCGTCGATCGGCATGGCTTCAAGGCCGGAGCGCTGGATGAGGGATTGCGCGTAGCCGCGGGCGAGTTCATCGCCATTTTCGATGCCGATTTTGTGCCGCCCAGAGAATGGCTTATGCAGGTGGTACACCACTTTGCTGATCCCAGGATCGGCATGGTGCAGACTCGCTGGACCCATCTCAATCGCGACTACAGCTTTCTTACTCAGGTGGAAGCCATCCTGCTTGATGGCCACTTTATTCTCGAGCACGGCGGACGATCGCGCACCAATGCCTTTTTCAATTTCAACGGGACCGCCGGCATGTGGCGCCGTACGGCGATTGATGGCTCTGGCGGCTGGCAGCACGACACTCTGACCGAAGATACCGACCTGAGCTATCGGGCACAGCTGAAGGGTTGGAAGTTTCTTTATCTGCAGGACGTTGAATGTCCCGCCGAGCTGCCCATTGAAATGACAGCTTTCAAGACGCAGCAAGCGCGTTGGGCCAAGGGGTTGATACAAACCTCGAAGAAGATACTGCCCATGATGTTCCGCAGCGATGCGCCTTTCCACGTCAAGCTGGAGGCGTTTTACCACTTGACGGCGAACATCAGTTACCCCCTGATGATTGTGCTCTCCACGCTGTTGATGCCGGCGATGATCATCCGCTTCTATCAGGGGTGGTTTCAAATGCTGTTGATTGACGTTCCCTTGTTCATGGCATCGACATTTTCCATCTCCTCGTTCTATTTGGTTTCCCAAAAAGAGTTATTTCCGGGAAAGTGGTACAGAACGCTTTTGTATCTACCGTTCCTTATGGCTCTGGGTATAGGGTTGACGGTAACCAACACCAGGGCGGTGTTGGAGGCGCTTTTCGGAATCAAGACTGCTTTCAAGCGCACCCCTAAGTACCGCATAGAAAAGCGCGGGCAGGTGCCCCAGGCCGGCAAGTATCGCAAGCGTCTGGGCATCGTACCCTGGATCGAGCTGCTGATTGGCAGCTATTTTGCGCTAACCATCTGGTATGCAATCGTCAATGAGAACTATTTCACCGTGCCGTTTCTCCTGCTCTTCGTGCTGGGGTATTGGTACACCGGCCTGATGTCGTTGCTGGAAGGCCGATTCGACCGCTTTCGCATCGGTGCCAACGCCGACGAATCCTCACCCAAGCCATTTCCCGTCGGCGTGTGAGTTTCGTACCAGAGCGACTTTAGAGGACACGCCCCCTCACGAAGGCCGGGTGCCCCACATCTCGCTCGTTTTTCGCGAGATGTGGGATACCACTGCGCCTTCCCTCTGACACTCGATTCATCCAACGCACTGAGCGGTCAACATCAGTGGTATCCCACATCTCGCAAAAAACGAGCGAGATGTGGGGCACCCGGCCTTCGTGAGGGAGCCATTTGCCTCAGCCCTCAGTCCAAGCGGCCAGCTCGTTCCCGGATGGATCGGCAAAGTGGAAGCGGGATCCTCCGGGAAAGGAGAAGATCTCCTTAGTAATTTTTCCCCCGGCTTCTCTGATCTGCAGCTGGGTAGCTTGCAAATCGTCGACGTAGATCACAATCAGCGGTCCGGACCCCGGAGATACGGGCCCCAGGCTGAATCCACCGGCTATCCGTCCGTCCTTGAAGCTGGTGTAATCAGGACCATAATCCTCGAATTCCCATCCGAAGACCTGGCTGTAGAACTGCCTGGTGGCCGGCAGGTTGTCGGCGTGGAACTCCACATAATCAATGGTTTTATTGCGATTCATACGATCCTCCATGCTCGGAGTGGTGGCCAGAGTAAAAGCACACCACCAGGGTGTGCTCGCAACTCCTCCGTCCATGATCTCTGCGAGTAGGAGAACGTGGGTAGGGTCTCTTGATCGGAACAGCAGAGACCACCGAGGTACAGCAACAGAGTAATGAAGAAATACCCGGAATTCAAGCGGCGAAGGGCACGGCTATTAGCCGTGCCCGCTTTGCAAAGCTACCAGCGGAATCCGAAGGTTACCGGAAACATGCTGACAGTACCGGTCCCAATGTTGGTGCTCGAGTTCGCTGGGGAATCTACCCAGACATACCGCGCCTCGGCATAAAACTTCGCCTTACCGTCCGCATTGAGCTTGTAGGTGACGCCCGTGCCGATGTTCACGCCACCCTGGTTGCTGGAGAAGTGGCTAAGCGTGACGCTAGCGTACTGCGGATAACAGCCGTAGAAATAGTCGCAGTAGGTACCCAGATATTCCGAATCAGTGAAGCTGGTGAGCTTGCGGTAAAATCCACCGCCTCCAGTCACGTAACCGCCGATGTGTCCACTGGTCTTGTAGTAGAAGATCGGATCCAGTGTCAACGACCACACGTGAACATTTCCATCCGGCTCACTTATATTCGTCAGCGTGCTGGTCGGAATATTCGCGTGGTTAAAGCCGTATTCGGCCAGCACACCGATCCGGTTGTTGAACATCCAGCCACCGCCCAGATTGATGCTGTAGCCGACTGCCTGCCATGTAGTCGTATTGCCTGCCGGCACATTCAAACCCGCACCCAGCTCAACTGCCAGGTGGTCGCTCAAGGAGTCGTTATGGTGAGTGTTGTAAGTCTGCCTGTTATATCCGCCCTGGTTGGGATACTGATCCTGCAGCAGGGTGTCAAAGGCTTCCTGGTTCTCCGCGCTCGAACTTACCTGCGCGTAACCACCGGGAACCATCAAGCAAGAGGAGAGGGCCGATACGATCACTGCGAACCGAACAAAGGAGCCGGGACCCGACAACATTGTGTAATCACCCTTGGGAAATGAGATTTAAGAGAGATCCCCAAACAAGACCTCTCCCTGTTAACACCTATGTGACGCTTTTGATGCGCAGAAGTTTACAACCGAAGGCCGAAAGCGCTATTTGGCGTGTAACAGAGCCCCGGCGGTAACCAGGGCCCGTCATTAGTGAATGTCGAACTGCTCGGGATGCAGAGTGGGATCGCTTTTGACAATGATCGTCTTCCCGCTCATCTCCTCCAGCTCATTGAGCCAGCGAGCATTGGTCAACTTCAGTGTTTTGACAACTTCAGGGTGCACCCGCAGCAAGACATCCTGGCGCTCCAGGTGACCCTGCATCTTGCGCATTTCAATATAGATTTCATTGCAAACCGTGGTCGGGCTCTTGACCATGCCGGTGCCGGCACAAATGGAGCACTGAATACTCAAAGTACGCTCCAGGGACTGCTTCACCCGTTTGCGCGTAATCGCAACCAGGCCGAAGTCATTAAACTGAAGCACTTTGGAGGGCGCACGATCCGACTTCAGCTCCTCCTCCAGAGCCTGCATTACTTTGTTCCGATTCTTGCGCTCATCCATGTCGATAAAGTCGATCACGATGATGCCACCCAGGTCGCGCAGCCGAATCTGGCGAACGATCTCGGGGATGGCATCCAGATTGGTCTTGAGAATCGTGTCTTCCAAACGTGCCGTCTTGCCTACGTACTTGCCGGTGTTGATGTCAATGGCCACCAGCGCCTCGGTCTGATTGATGACAATCGATCCGCCAGACTTGAGCCACACTTTGGACTTGAGTGCCTTGGTGATTTCGTCCTGGATGCCGAACTGTTCAAACAGCGGAGTTTCCTTGGTGTACAGCTTGACGCGCCGCACCAGCGAGGGCTGGAAACGATTGAGGAAGCGAACGATGCGCTCGTACTCCACCTCGGTGTCGACCCAGATGGTAGAAAAATTATCACTCACCTGGTCGCGCAGAATGCGCTCCACCAGGTTCAGGTCGTGATAGATAAGCGCCGGTGCCTTGGCCGTATCGGAACGCTGCTTGATCTCGGTCCAAAGACTGATCAGGAAGCGAATATCCGCGCGCAGATCGTCTTCGCTGGCGCCGTCTGCCGCGGTGCGGACAATAAAGCCGCCGCTGACGGTTCCCTTTTCGCTGATCAGAATGCGCTTCAGACGCTGGCGCTCGTCGTCAGATGAAATCTTCCGCGACACACCTACATGATTCACCGTCGGCATGAAGACCAGAAAGCGCCCGGGGAGCGCGATGTGACTGGTAATGCGCGCACCCTTCTTCGCAATCGGCTCCTTGGCAATCTGCACCAGGATTTCCTGCCCCTGCTTCAACAGCTCACTGATGATCGGCAGGTCGCTGGTCTGGGCGTTCTGCCGGCGTCCATTGTGACGTCGGCGGCCATCGTTGCGCTGCCCACGCCCTCCGCGCCGCTGATCGTCGCGTGGTCGGCGGGCCGGCTGCCCCGCCACAGCGGCTACTTGCCCTTCTTCTGCTTCGGTCTCCTCTACTCCCTCGGCGGCTTCCAGCTCGTCCTCTGCCTCTTCCTCCTCTACCAGCATGCCGGTAGCATCGCTGTCCGTACGCTGATCGAGATGTGCATCGCGCACCATGTCGCCGATCGCGCTGCCCACCGAAACCTCCTGATCCAGGGTCTCCTCTTCCAGTTCCTGCAGGTCGTGGTCTTCGCTTTCGACGTACAGAGGCGTAAAGTCGTACTCCTCTTCGTCGGTGACCTCTTCCTCCTCCACCAGCCCGACTTCCGGGGTTCCGTCTCCTAGATCCTCCTCGAGATCGTCGAAGTCCGTCTCCGGCTCCAACAAGCCCGGGGCCGGCGCGGCGAAGTGAGTTTGCTCGTGGCTATTGGCCTCAGGCCGCAGGTCCGCAGGCTCCGGCACGGATTCTTCAACATCGAAGGATTCTTCGACGTCCAGGGATTCTTCGACCTCTACGACCAGCTCTTCCTCCTCGACCACGCTGAACGGAGCGGCAAAACGAAACTCACTCGGCGCGGAAGGATCGACACGATACGAGGCTGAAGCCTCCTCGGGCTCAAACTCGGCCGCCGCCGCCAACGGCTCGTCGGCGAGGCTGGCCAGGACTTCCTTTTCCGTGGTCTCTTCAGCCGCTTCCGCTTCAGGAGCAGGCGGTTGTTGAGCCACCACTTCCTCGTAAGGCCCTGCTTCATGCAGCAAGGGGGGCTCATGGGCCGCGACGGGAATCGCCTCAGCTGCCTCTGGCTCTGCCTGGAAAGCAGGCTCAGCCACGGGCGCAACCACTTCGCTGTGGGAAGAAACCGGAGTCTCGGAGGAAGCACCGCGATAACGGGAGATGGATTCTCCAGGAAGCAGGCCATCGCCCTTCCATTCAATCGGAGTTTCGATCAGGGTCGAGGGCTTGGTCAGGATGACATTGGTTTTGGGATGTGGGACACGGCCTTCGAGCGGCTGCGCGGGTGTCCGGGCGGCGCTCTGACCGCCATACTTCGAAAGCGATTCGCCTGGAAGAGCAAACGCCACGGGTGGGCGCCTCTCGGCGACCTCCGGTTCTTCGACCGGTGACTCGACCGGCCGGCGTACCTCGGCACGGCCCGGCGGCGTTTGTTCCTGAGCTACCTGCTGCCCCCCTTGCGGTGGCCGGAAGCCCTTACGGCGGCCCCGGCGGCCCCGCCAACGACGGGTTCCATCCTCAAACTCACCGGCCGGCTGACCAGCGGAAGCTGCGGGAGGACCTGCGGGGGCGCCGTTGCGCCGAGGAGCCTGCTCCTCTTCTGCGCTTGCTCCATGCGCGGCGCGAGGCGGGCGGTTTTGTGATTCTCGACCCTGGGGCGCTTCCCCATTTCCGGGAATGCGCTCGAATTCAGAAGAGTCTTCCTGCTCCTCCATGAAGTCGGTGACATAGAGAAACGCGTCGCGCTCCAGCCCTAGATCAACGAAGGCGGACTGCATCCCCGGAAGCACACGGGTAACGCGGCCCTTGTAAATGGAACCGGCGAGCGTGTATTCGTTCTCCCGCTCGTAATAGACCTCTGTGAGTTGTTCGTCTTCGAGGATGGCCAGACGCGTTTCATGTGGCGTACTGGAAATACAAATTTCTTTTGACATGCTGCCTCTCCTGTCCGGCAGGTCTAACCTGGCGGACGGCCGGCGCGGCAGATCAGAGAGGAAGCTGCTGTTCCACTCCCGGAATGCCGGGGAGGATTAGGTCAGACGAAGAGAAAGCCTGGGCAAAGGCGCGTGATCCACGGGGGGGAATCCAGCGAAATTCTTTGTGCGGCGATACCGGGGCAACGTAGCAATGACCGGGACCGGTCGCTCTGTTGCCTGGCGTTCCAGGGCTGTCCGCGCGCAAAGAGTCGGTGACCACTTCAGCCTTGATTTCAGGCGGGGTCGTTACCCTTCTTTGCGAGCTCATTCCTAATCCTGCCCGACCTCGGTGATTCACCTGGCCGGCGTATCTAAAGTGCTGAAAAATCTAAGCCTCACTGACACCGCTCTAATTCACAAAGCGGCTCATGCGAACGTTCATCGCAATACCCAGAGCCAGAAACGTGAACAACACCGAGGATCCCCCGTAACTCATTAAGGGTAAAGGGATGCCTGTGACCGGCATCAGTCCGATGACCATTCCGACGTTAACTGCAATCTGAAAGATGAGTACAGCGACCACGCCCATGATCAGGAACGTACCGGAAATATCCGCGGCTGTCTGAGCATTTTGAATCAAACGCGTCAATATGAGGAAGTATATCAGGAGTACAAACACGGCGCCCACGAAGCCGTGTTCCTCGCAGAACGCGGCAAAGATGAAGTCCGTATAGGGAATCGGCAGAAAGTCCCCTTGCGTCTGCGTCCCTTTGGTCGCCCCCCTACCCCAAACTCCTCCGTCCCCCACCGCGATCAGCGACTGCTTCACCTGGTACCCGCTACCCTTGGGATCCGTGTCCGGGTTCAGAAAGCTGGTGAGGCGCTGCTTCTGGTAAGGCTTGAGCACCTTGGCCCACACGGGAACCACTAGGATGAGGCCGGCGGTGATCAGGATGAGCGCCTTCTTCCACTCCAGGCCGCCCAAAAAGAGCCCGATGATCAGCACCGGGATGTAAGTAAGCGACGTTCCCAGGTCCGGTTGTTTGAGAACCAGAAGCATTGGCAGCCCGACCATCAGGAAGGCCTTGAAGATATCGCTCCAGGTAAGGTCCCGCCCAGAGAGGTTCGAGAAGTATCGCGCCATGGCGACGATCAAGACCAGCTTGACCCACTCGGAGGGCTGGAAGTGAATCCCGCCGGGGAGCTTGATCCATCGCCGCCCGCCCATGACCTTGGTACCGACCGCTAATACCGCCACCAGCGAGATCAGGCAGAAGCCATAGATCCAGTGCACTGACTCGAGCAAACGGTGGTAATTGATCAGTGAAAAGATGAACATCGCCGCCAGGCCGCCAATGAGCCACAAGACCTGCTTGGTTTCAAACCCGACGAACTTGGTGTGCAAGGTGGCGCTATAGATCTCAAAGATGCTGATAATCGAGAGCAGCAGCACCAGGCCCAGGAGCAGCCAATCAAAATCGCGAAACGAGATAAACCGCCGCATGATGCTCCTCTCTTCCTGATCTTTTCACTGAAGGGTACGGCCTTTAGGCCGTACGTAACTGCTTTGAGATGGACCCGGCTTTAGCCGCTGAGGGCCTCTCTGCCAACCAACATTCTTTTCCTCAGGGGCTAAAGCCCCAATATTTGGTCTTTCAACCGGACGGGCTAAAGCCCGTCCCCTTCAAAACCATTCCACTCATTGCGTCGGCACCGTGAAATGTCCGCCACGCATCGCCGAGCTGTCATCCTTTTTCGCTGCCACCGTGGCAAGCTTCGTGTTTGCCTCGGCCTCGGGGTTCTCTGACCACACCGCGCCTACTTCCACCTTCGAAGGCGCTTTGGCCTCCTCTAGCTGTAGGTTGTTATCCAGCCGGCGCTGCTTATCTACGAAGGCTTCGATGACACGCGCGGCCAGGGGGGCGGACGCCTCTGCTCCCCAACCCCCATGCTCCACCAGGACCACTACGGCAATATCCGGATTCCGGCGCGGGGCGATTCCGACAAACCAGGCGTTGGCGCGCTCAGCACCTGTGCCAAGACTCTTCATTCCGGCGCTGTGGTTCACCACCTGTGCTGTGCCTGTCTTGCCGGCAAAGTCGATATTTGCCAAATGAGACGCCGCCGCCGTGCCGCTATTGGTCGTGAGCGCCATGCCTTCGGTGATGGTCTCCCATATTTCCGGACTGATCGGTATCGTCACGTCGCCACTGCCGGGATACGAATCATCGAGCGCCCGGCGATAATCGGCCGTTAGCTGATCGGCTTCCACAACGTGGGGGCGCTTGAAGACGCCGCCGGACGCGATTCCCCCAATAGCCCGCACCAACTGGATCGGGCTGATGGCAACCGCCCCTTGCCCGATACCTACGGAGATCGCTTCTCCCGCATACCATTTCTCGTGGAAGGTTTTCATCTTCCATTCTTCCGAGGGCATAACCCCGCTGACTTCCCCCGGTAGATCGATGCCCGTCTTCTGCCCTATCCCTACTTTGTGCGCCCAATAGGCAATCTTTTCGATGCCCAGCCGTGCGGCCAGGGTGTAGTAGTAGGTATCGCAGGAAAGCGGGATAGCGTGCAGAATGTCGACTGGCCCATGGCGCTTATCGCAAGCAAAGAAGCGCCCGTAAAACGTGGCCCCACCGGTGCAGTTCACCTTGAGATCCTGCGCCACATTGCTTTCCAGGCCGGCCAGCGACATGATGATCTTGAAGGTGGATCCTGGCGCCAGCTGGGCCTGAATCGCTTTATCCAGCAGGGGGTGGCGAGGATCCGTGATGAGTTTGTTCCACTCGCCGCGGGAGACGCGCACGGAAAAATCATTGGGGTCGAAACTGGGCCGGGACACCAAAGCCAGCACCGCGCCGGTATGAGGGTCGATGGCCACGATGGCCCCATTCCGATCGCCCATGGCGGCCTCGGCGGCGCGCTGGATATCCAGGTCGATCGTCAATTTAAGACCCTGACCGGGCACCGCCGGTTCGCGGCCAAGGATGCCCACTTCCCTGCCATGGCTGTCGACAATAATGTCCTGGGAGCCGTCCTGGCCCCGCAGGAGTGAATCGTAGGATTGCTCCACACCCGATTTGCCCACCACGTCGCCCGGCTCGTAGTAAGCGAACCGTGGATCGTTCAACATGTCGTCACTCACCTCGCCGACGTACCCGATCAGGTTCGCCGCAAAGCCGTTGCGTGGATAAAGCCGCCGCTGCTCATCGATCGTTTCCAGCTCCGGGAGCTCGTCCCGATGAGACTCGATAAACTCCACCTCGTCCGGGGTGATGTCCTGCTTGAGCGGAATAGGTTGATACTTGGGCGCCAGCGCGTAGTGGGCCAGCGTGCTCTCCAACTGCTCCGTGGTCATGTGCAGTCCACGGGAAATGAGCGGAAAGTCGGCGTGCAGGTCGCGGCCTGGCTCCCGCACCAGAAAACAGGAGACCGAGGGGTAGTTGTCCACCAGCAGGCGGCCTTCGCGGTCGAACAGCTTGCCCCGCGGCGCCAGGATAGGCACCTTGCGGATCCGGTTCTGCTCCGCCAGGATGCGGTAGTTCTGCGCTCCCACAACCTGGAGCCGCCACAGACCCGAGAGCAGCACCAGCAGAACCGCGACGATCACGTACTGCAAGATCGTCAGCTTATACGCCGGTAGTCTCTCTTCTTTGTTAAAAAATTGATCCATGTGCTTACTGTGACGTTTCTGCCATCGATTTGGTGCAAATTTCCTTAATCCCGGGGCCGGATCCGGTCCAGAATGTCGAAGAAAAACACACCCACTATCGAGTTGATCACTGCCTTGATTACTTCATGCACCCAGTTGGTGGTGACATTGAACGCCAGCATGCGATGCATGATGAAGAGGTAGATCCCGATGTTCAACAGCGTGAACGCGAAGTTGATCAGCAGCCGGGTCCCCGGATTCTCTACGTCGATCTTGACCCCCAGCGAGGCGGCAAAGAATCCCACTACGCATTGCGAGATCCCATTAATGCCCAGGGGACGGCTGGTCAGCGCATCCTGAACCAACCCGATAATGGCGCCCGTTACCGTGCCGGCGATCGGATTACGCCAGCCCACGGAGAAATAAATGGTTACCAGCAAGGGCAAGTCGACGATGTCGAACTTGGGTATGAATCGGGGAATCAGGGCCTGCAGAAAGATCGCCGTCAACGGCACCAGGATCACCACCGCGAGTGGATAGCGCTGTACATCCAGTTCCCGGCGCGCTACGGATGCCGACATTGCCATGCGAATCTTTCTCCTTTCCCTTAAAGTTGATACTTGCTATTGGGGCGGGCTGCTGTTCCCTGCAGGCGGCGCCGGCTCGTTGCTAGGCGCAGGCGCGGGTTCCGTGGTCTCCGGTGGGGTAGTCTTCGGGACCTTCGGCTTGGCCGGCGTACTTGTCGAACCATCGTCTGCCGGCACCACGGGGGTGCTTGGATGCTTTGCCTTGACCGGTGCTCCCGCATCCGCCTTTGGCCCTGTTTTTTCCGCTGTCCCGTCGCTATCTTGCTCAGCAGTCTTGCCTACTGCGGTTTTGCCCTCGACCGGCGGCTTGGCCGCGGGCGTCTGCGCAGCCGCCGGTTTGGGCAGCGGCGCGTATTTAGGATCCACAACCGCCTGGCCTGGCGTCAACGCGCTTGCCGGAGGGGCGGAATTAGGAGTGAAGTGATCGGGGTGCAGCGCCGGAGGCGGATGCAATGGCGGCAGAGCCACCGGGGTGGTGGAAGCCGGTTTGGCATCCGGTTTCTGGCCTGGCTGATCGGCCAGCGCAGTCGGATCGCTCAGCCCCGGAAGCCGCTCGGCCAGGATATCCGAGGCCCGCTGTTGACTCACCGCTGCGCCTTCGGCCGCACTCTGCGCCAAGTCTTGCTGCTCCGTCGGCGGCATGTGCTCCGAAGCCTCGGTGATCACCAGTAACTCTTCCAAATGCCCTAGATTAGCCGCCGGCTTGATGACGATATCGATATACGGGGGATTCGCCGTATCCGAGACCACCTTGTCCACCACTCCCACCGGGATCCCGCGCGGATAAATCTGATCTCCGCCGCTGGTGATGACCTTCTCCCCCGCCTTGACCCGTTCATCGGGAAGCATATTAATGATCTGCGGCTGGCCTAATGCATTGCCTCGCAGTACCCCGCGCAACCGGGTCGACTCCAGCAGCACCCCTGCCCCGCTGGTTTGATCGGAGATCACCAGCACCTGCGAGGTGTGCGCGAACACATCCTTCAGTTTGCCCACGATGCCGTCCGGGGTAATCACGGCTTGGTCCGGCTTAAGCCCGTCTTTGGCGCCCTTATCGATGTACAGGACGCGTGACTGATCACTGCCGGATGTGCCAATCACCTGCGCGGGTACAGTACTGTAGATGTAGTGTTCTTTGAAGGCCAGCAGTGACTGCAGCCGTTGTCCCTGGCGGGCATCTTCGAGCAGCCCTGCCTGTTCCAGCTGCAGGCGGCTCAGCCGCTCTCTCAGTTCCTGATTCTGCTGCCGCACGTGGCGCAGATCGAGATAATTCTGCCACATGCCGCGCAGGCCGCTCCCTCCGCCATGCAGAACCTTCTCTGGCGGCGACATGAGACCGATGGCCCAGTAGCGGATCAAGCGCACCGCTGGGCCATCCCCACCGTTAGGGTTAGGCCTGCGTACTTGCACCGCCAACCCAATGATCTGGGCTACCAGAACAGCCACTAGAAACAGGATGTTTTTATAACGGCTCAAAACAGATCCATTGCTGCTTCCAGTTCTTTCTAGATCGATTCGCCGGCTGCGGAAGCATTCTTACTTCTACTCTGCGCCAACGAGGGGAGCGATACACCAGAAGTAGAATGCTTCAATCGATCTTGATTTTGCGCAGCAAACGGAAGTCACTGAGCATTTTGCCTGTGCCCAGCACCACGCTGGCCAGGGGATCGTCGGCAATCGAAACCGGCAGGCCGGTTTCTTCGCGAATACGCTTGTCGAGGTTCTTGATCAACGCGCCGCCGCCGGTCAAAACGATGCCGCGGTCGCTGATGTCGGCGCTGAGTTCCGGCGGGGTCCGTTCCAGGGCCACCCGAATGGCGTTCAGGATAGTCGAAATACATTCCGTAAGCGCTTCCCGGATTTCGCTGTCATCGATGGTGATCGTCTTGGGCACGCCTTCGATGAGGTTGCGTCCTTTGATCTCCATGGTGAGCGGTTTATCCAGCGGGTAGGCCGATCCAATGTCGATCTTGATCTGCTCCGCCGTCCGCTCGCCGATGAGCAGATTGTACTTGCGCTTGAGGTAGTTCATGATCGCTTCGTCCATCTGGTTGCCGGCCATACGGACGGAACGGGAATAGACGATGCCGGAGAGCGAGATAACGGCGATATCGGTCGTGCCGCCGCCGATATCCACCACCATGTTGCCGCTGGGTTCGGTGATGGGGAGACCGGCGCCAATGGCGGCGACCATTGCCTGCTCCACCAGGAACACTTCACTTGCTTTGGCGCGATAGGCGGAATCCTCAACCGCGCGCTTTTCCACCTGCGTGATTTCTGAAGGCACGCCGATCACGATCCTGGGGTGCACCAGCATTTTCCGGTTGTGCGCCTTCTGGATGAAGTAGTTCAACATCTTTTCCGTGATCTTGAAGTCGGCGATCACGCCATCTTTCATCGGCTTGATAGCTACGATATTTCCCGGCGTACGGCCAAGCATCTCCTTGGCCTCTTTGCCCACCGCTTCGACCTCGCCGGTGTTTTTGTTAATAGCGACGATAGAGGGCTCATTGACCACGATGCCCTTACCGCGTGCATATACCAAGGTGTTGGCGGTGCCTAAGTCGATTGCCAGATCGCTCGAGAAGACGCTAAACAGCGAACGCACACCGTGCGTTCGCGAAGAACGCGAATGGAAACCATTTGATGACATGAATGCAGGACTTTTCCTGACAACGGATTCATTGTACGGCCACGGTTGCCTTCCTGCACCGCTACTCTTTTGAGTCTTTACCACCACTTTTAGGGCATACGGTCTCTTTTGGCGCAGGATGCAACAGCAGCGGTTCGCCTGAGTTATCCTCTGAAGTTCAACCGAGGATGTGCATATGACGACCAAGACTTACCAGAACCTGATTGGCGGCAGGTGGGTGACTGCGGAGACCGGCAAGACTTTTCTCAACCACAATCCTGCCAATGTTGATGACGTGGTGGGAGAGTTTCAGTCCTCTGGCGCGGCGGATGTCGATCGAGCCGTGCAGGCTGCCCGGGCAGCCTATAGCCAGTGGCGGCTGGTTCCCGCGCCTAAGCGGGGGGAAATCCTTTATCGCACCGGTGAGCTGCTTTTGCGCCATAAGGAGAATTTAGCCCGGCAGATGACCCGCGAGATGGGTAAGGTCCTGAGCGAGACGCGAGGTGACGTGCAGGAGGCAGCCGACACCGCTTTCTATATGGCGGGTGAAGGACGCCGCCTCTTCGGGCAAACCACTCCTTCTGAGTTGCGCGATAAGTTTGCTATGTCTGTCCGCATGCCGGTAGGCGTTTGCGGCATGATTACGCCCTGGAACTTTCCCATGGCTATTCCTTCCTGGAAGCTATTCCCTGCCTTGGTTTGCGGCAATACCTGTGTAATCAAGCCGGCGGAAGATACTCCGTTATCGACCTTCAACCTGGTGGAATTGTTGCTGGAAGCTGGCTTACCGGATGGGGTAGTCAACATTGTGACCGGTTATGGTCCGGATGCCGGCGCGCCTTTGGTTGCGCATCCCGAGGTGAACGCCATTTCCTTCACTGGATCGAGTGAGGTGGGCCGGATCGTCGGCCAGACGGCGGCCGCTAACTTCAAACCCTGTTCGCTCGAGATGGGGGGCAAGAACGCAATGATCGTGCTCGAGGACGCAAACCTCGACCTGGCTCTTGACGGCGCAGTTTGGGGCGCTTTTGGCACCACCGGTCAGCGCTGCACGGCGACCAGCCGCATTATTGTGCACCGGGGCATTGCTGCCGAGTTTACCCGCAGGCTGGTGGAACGAGCTCGAGGCTTGCGTGTGGGGGATGGCCTTGACCCTCAGGTGGACATGGGACCGCAGATCAACCAGCAGCAGGTGGAGACCTCCGAGCGCTACACCGCGATCGCGGCCAAGGAGGGCGCTCGGTTACTGACTGGGGGGCAGCGTGTTGACGGGTTGGACAAGGGGTTTTTCTTTGCTCCCACGGTATTTGGGGGCGTGGGTGCGGAGATGCGGATTGCCCGGGAAGAGGTATTTGGACCGATAGTGAGTCTGATCGAATGCAATAGCTTTGACCAGGCAATTGCCTTTGCCAACGGAATCCAATACGGGTTGTCGACAGCGTTATATTCTCGCAACGTTAACCTGGCGTTCAAAGCGATGCGTGACCTGGAAGCGGGCATTACCTACATCAATGCGCCGACGATAGGGGCCGAAGTTCATCTGCCCTTCGGCGGAGTCAAGCACACGGGCAACGGCCATCGTGAAGGCGGCACGGGAGCCCTCGATTTCTACACTTCCTGGAAAGCCGTCTATGTGGATTACTCTGACCGCCTGCAAAGGGCTCAAATTGATATAGGCGAATGAAGCGCGATCATCACTACTACGTGTACATCGTGGCGAGCCGTACGCGCGTTCTGTACTGTGGAGTGACAAATAACGTGGAGCTCCGCGTGGGGGAGCATAAAGCAGGAACTGTCCCGGGATTCACGGCGAACTACTTATGCGAGCGCCTAGTCTGGTTTGAGCACTACCATTATGTGCGCAATGCGATTGCGAGAGAAAAACAGATCAAGAACTGGACACGCGCGAAGAAAATCCTGCTGATCGAAGAAGAAAATTCATCGTGGGCTGACCTAAGCGAAGCGTGGGGGACACAGAACTACAGATCCCTCGGCTACGCTCGGGATGACAAAGGAGAGGGCAATCGCTAACCGACGCATCGGATGCCGGAACTGCCCTTCCGCTCGCGACCACCGATACTGCGGTTAGCAACCCCCCTCCCCCTTTGTCATCCCGAGCGAAGCCGAGGGATCTGCGGTTCCCCTCCCAGCCAAGTCCGGATCGACACCGGATTTGCTAGCATTCCCTTGAGGCAAATTTCTAGATGATCATCGGCGTTCCCAAGGAAGTCAAAGACCATGAATCCCGGGTCGGCATCACACCCGCCGGCGTGAAGTCGCTGGTGGATGCAGGCCATACCGCCCTGGTCGAAACCCAGGCCGGCGATCTCTCTGCCTTTTCCGATGACGACTACCAGTCCGCAGGAGCCGAAATCGTAGGCTCAGCCTACAACGTCTGGGGCCACGCCGACATGATCGTCAAAGTGAAAGAACCAATCGAAAAAGAATACGGCTTCTTTCGCGAAGGTTTGGTGCTCTTTACCTACCTCCACCTGGCGCCCTTCCCGGAGCTTACCGACCACCTGCTGGCCAGCAAAGTAACCGGCATTGCCTACGAAACCATCCGTGACCGCGCAGGCACTCTACCGCTGCTCACGCCTATGTCTGAGGTAGCCGGCAGAATGTCAGTGCAAGTCGGCGCAACCTACCTGGAAAAAGAAAAAGGCGGCCGTGGTGTGCTGCTGGGCGGAGTACCCGGTGTCCCGCCGGCCACCGTGTGCATCCTGGGCGGTGGCATTGTCGGCACCAACGCAGCCAAGATCGCGCTCGGCATGGGCGCAAACGTCACCATCGTTGATCTGAATCTCAATCGCCTGCGCGAGCTTGACGATATCTTCAACGGCCGCGTCTATACCCTGGCCTCGAACTCCTACAACATCGCCCGGGCGGTGCAATCCGCCGACCTGTTAATCGGCGGTGTACTGATCCCAGGGGCCGCGGCTCCCAGGATCGTTACCCGGCAGATGATCTCGCGCATGAAAAAAGGAGCAGTCGTGGTGGACGTCGCCATCGACCAGGGCGGCTGCATCGAAACCGCCAAGCCAACCACCCACAGCAATCCCTCGTTCCTGGTCGATGGAGTGGTCCACTACTGCGTCACCAACATGCCGGCAGCTGTACCCAACACCTCCACCCTCGCCCTCACCAATGCCACCTTTCCCTACGTGCTTCGCCTCGCGCAGCAGGGCGCCGCGGCAGCGATCAAGGCGGATCCAGGAATGTGCGAAGGAGTAAATACCTATGCCGGGCACCTGACCTATAAGGGAGTTGCGCAATCTCATGGCAGGGAGTGGAAGCCGGTGCTCGATTTGCTGAACTAGTCACCGGCAAGCCCCAGGATGGAACTTGCCGGTGCCCGGATTTTCCCCAGGCCCCCCCAGGCTGTACAGGAAATCCGGGGGCTCAAGATGGGAAGGGTTACTGGGCGGGCGGGGCTCCGGCAGGAGGACCTTGGTGCTCCTGCATACGTTCCTGCCTGCGTTGTTCGTCCTGAGCAAATTTCTGCTTTTGGCTATCGTTCAAGAGCGCCTGGATCTTGGTGCTGGAGTCTTCGTGAATGCTCTTCATTTTGGCCATCTTGTCATCCCGGGACATGCTGCTGTCCTGACGCAGCGCCATCATCTGCTGCTGCGCGTTGGCAAGAATAGGCTTGATTTGCGTCTGCTGGTCGGCGGATAGGTTGTAGCGCTTGGTCATCCGCGCAACCTGTTCGTCGGGAGTCATGGGCTGGTGACCCATATGACCAGGACCGTTCCCCGGTTGCTGGGCTGAAGCGTCCGGTGCGGGGTTATCCTGCTGCGCAAAGGCGGCAGCTGAGCCAAGGGTGAGCCCAGTGGCTAAAAGTCCACTGAGTGCTATACGACATAACTGGTTCTTCATGACTGTTTCTCCTGCATATTAACCACAATCATAAGAACACACACACCCGCGCATGGTTGCGTCTCAGGATTTGGGCGGCAGGGGAACAGGAGCCGAGCGCAACCCGCAGGTCAAAGGCCCCGGTTGCTTGCTGGCAGCAGCAAGGTAGGCATAGGCAAAGATCACCTGGTACTGGCTCTCCCCCGGATAGGAACACATGGCACAGCCCGGCTGGTACCGCAGGACAGGGTTCTCCTGCTGCGTTTCTATCCACTGCCTGGATTTGTGTGCCGGCAGCGTTATCCACTCTGTCTCGCCTTTGTTCGGATCCCCGGGGTACACAACCACCGGGCCATGCTCGTTGCGTGCGTCGGCCAGGCTTCCGCCGGCGCCACTCGATGCCCTCCACATCCAGCGGCCATGCAAACGCGCATACCAGTGGGAACTGGAGGGGACGGGCTCGGCCAGTTTGATTGCCCGGCTCGTCCGGTTAGACAACACAAAACGAAAACCCGGACTCTGGTCACGCGTTACCGCAAGATAACTTGCCGCCAGGGTTATCCCGGAGCAGATGGGCACCGATCGAACCGGCCCGGCGGGCGCGCTGCTGCCCGAGCAGACAAGAATCAACACCATAAAAATTCGTGCTGAACCTCTAATCGGCACAGTCATAGTTTCTTTTCCATGTGAACGATGGGGAGAGACAGGCCGGGGACAAGTTCCACCTGGCGCCGCTCCCCCTGCACGTAACCGCGGGCGAGATAGAGTGGAACTCCGGTGAGCGTAGCTCCCATCTCCAGCCGGTGGAATCCTGCGTCCGCCGCGGCCGTCTCACAGACCTGGAGTATTCTGCTGCCGACTCCGCGCCGCGCCCACCCCGGGTGCACGAAAAAAGCTCGTATTTTTGCCGCATCATGTTCTGGATCGAGCAGAGAATCCTCCCGGCCGGCGCAATGGTCACTTCCATAGAGCGTCTTGCGCTTGCTCCATCCTCCGCAGCCGGCTATCACTCGTTCCTCACCGTCCTGAGCCTCGGCTACGAAATAGGTGCCGTCCTCAATCAACTGAGTATCCACCCCAAATACGCGTTCCAGCGACAGCTGGAGCTGCTCCGGTGTGTAGTCGCCCGCCTGCAGGCCCAGCACGGACGCGCGTATGAGAGTTTCGAGCGCCGGAACATCTGCGGGGACTGCTTGCCGGATTGTGAGCAACATACGCTTGAGTAGAAAGATCCAGAATACCAAGAGACGTTCAGGGCACCGGAACGGGACAATAACAGGCCTGGTAGCTGGCGGGGTCGAGCGCCGCAATAGCGCAGTCGAGGCTGTCGACACCGTTTGCGGGCACCGTGTCGTGCGAACTGGAGACGTTGAATAAGGTTAACCACCGCTCGCGGGCTTTAGGGTCCGTTCTGATGCGGTCGTAAACGCTTTTCAAGCTACTCGCGTTCAGTTGTGGGCTTTGCCACTCCTCGGCAAAGCTGTACTCCTTCATCCACTTGCCAGGAACATCGCTCCGCGCGGCCTGGAGATTGGTCAAGTAATAAGTGGCTTGGTCTGCTAAATCCCCGCCCTGGTCGAAGGTGACTACGCGAAAAGAAGGGTTCTGGCCGTAGATGGGTGACACGGGCGGATCGATCAGGACAAACTGCCCGGCCGCCTGCCCGGCATGGATGATGCGGAAATCATCCGTGTGATCGTGACCGGCGAAAGTAGCCATGATCGTGCTCTGGTAGTCCTGCATGATGTCTTCCAGGCGGGAGGTCCAGACTGGCTTCCACATGGGGACGATTGCTTTGCTGCATATGTCAGTAGAAGGAGAAACCTGGGGGCCGGCAGTCATTCTCCCGTACTGCACCATGGTCGAGAAGCCATCGATGCCTGGAGGAATGTGGAACATGAGCCACACCTTCTCATTGGCTTGTTTGGCCTGGGCAAGATTGGACCGGAGCCATGCGAGGGTTCGAGTGGCGGCAGTGGAATCAACCATGGAGCATGTATTGGCAAAGTTGGTGGCCTGGTATTTGTTGGAGAAAAAGACGGAGTTCACAGAGAGGATGCGCACTCCGCGCAATGCTCGCGGCTTGACGGTGTAGCTGCCGAGAGCTTTCCAGTCCGCGGTAAATGTGCCGCCGGCGCGGGCAAGTTTTTGCGCCAGCTCTGCTGTATCGCTCAGGAATGGGCCGTCCGCCGCAATTTGGTAATCGCCGCACTCATCGTCGTTGTTGCCCGGGGTTAACAGGATCTGCGACTTCTTGAATCGCCGGCGTACCTCCCAGTTAAAGAATTCGACCGTTTTAAGGACAAAAGCCTGGTAGTGCTCCCGATTTGTGTCGTGCGTGGCTTGAGCATACTTTTGCGGAAATCCGTGGGCTAATAAGTCGCCCGTGATCATCACCAGGGCGGGCCGCGGTAAGGTAGCGCGCATGGCATCGAGCGAGGATTCGAGCAGCCACCAGTTAGTGTCCTGGCCGTAGGGGCTGTAGGCCGCCAACTGGGACCGGTTGAGAATCGGCTCCCATGCGGTGGCCGGGGCAGCGGCCAAATCGGCGACCAGGGAAGGGTCCGCAAAGGGATTGAAGTGGAAGTCAGAAGCAATCAGAAATTGATGGCTGGCTGGTTCGGAACGCGATTGCGCCGGGCCGGCCAGCAAGACCAGGAGTGTCAACAAGGCCAATGGAGAGCGCCGGCGCACGGTCAGTCCCCTATCAAGCAGGATCTACCGGATGAAGGCCGTCGAGATGGGGCAGCAGGACAACGCTCTCCTGCTCGTTGGGGTCGGTACGGCAGATGAGCGCCACAGCGGTTTCAGTCGTGCTGGGGTTGTAGGGCAGGTGGGGCATATCAGCCGGGATGTAGAGAAACTCAGTGGGCTGGAGCAGGTAGTGGTGCTCGAGTTCGTTGCCGTACCACATACCGCTGACGCCGCTGAGCATGTACACGGCAGTTTCGTGGGCAGCATGTTTGTGCGCCTTGGCGCGCCCCCCGGGCGGAATGGTAACCAGCTGCATGTGGATAGCCTTGGAACCAACTGCTTCTGCAGAAATAGCAGGGCTGTACATGAGACCTTGTTTGCCCTGGAAAGCTTCGCCCACATGGATGAGCCGGCAGGTGGGAGCGGCAGTCGGGGTTTCGGTGATAGGTGTCATGGTCGCCTCGCGCTGTGAGTTCTGTACCAAGGTATCGGTTCGGCGGCGCGGTGTCCAAACATCCTCAAGGAAACGGCCACACCCGTTCAATGGTCTTACTCAGGATCCAGCTCTTGTCGTCGGCATTGAGGAATTTCATGTCATCCCGAACGACGGTCAATCTTTGTGCGTAGCTTACTCGATCCTTTGCAATCGGCCAGTCCGTCGCCCACATCAGCCGCTGCGGCCCAAAGGTATCGTACAAGCGCTTCACCAGCCGTTGTGAATCAAGCCATGGATAGTTCTCTTTAGACAAAGACCAGGTGTGCGAGATCTTCACAAACACCTTCGGATAACGCGCCAGCCACACCAGGCTCTCCAGTTCCTCCGGATGGTTCACCGGGCAATCTGCCATGTGGTCGATCACAATGGTCAGGTCGGGAAAGTTCTCCGCCAGCTTGTGAACGTCGACAACACGGCCGATCGGCAGCAGCAGCGTCATGGGAACTTTGAGGCTCTCACAACGTTTCCACAAAGGAGGCATCAACGGACCTTGAATCCAATCTCCGCCGGCATCGCCGGCCGGGCTTAAGCGCACCCCGCGAAAGCCTTGCTCCGTGAGCCGCGTGAGATGATCGGGCGCGGCGGGATCGAGCGGGTCCACTCGGCACACTCCTTGAAAGCTGCGCGGATACTGCTTGAGCACAGCCGCAAGATAGCTGTTGTCATAACGGTAGTGGCTAACCTGGATAATCACTGTCTTCTCTATGCCGGTCGCCTTCATCAGGTCCAGCAACATCTCCGGAGTGGCATCGTAGTCGGGAACCTGGGCTCCAGGAGCAAAGGGGAAATGAGGGTCGTGAATCCAGACATGAACGTGGGGGTCTAAAATGCGATAGCTCGAAAACGTAGCAGCCGCTGTCATCTTTATCATCTTCCGCCGGGTGAGCTCAGGCATAAAACCTTTGACGAAGCGCACAGGCTTCAGAGGCTTGTTGAAGGGTACGGGCTTCAGCCCGTACGTACCTAATTGAATAGAGGAACGGCTTTAGCCGCTGAGGGAGCGACATTCATTGAACCGGGACCTTTCCCGCACCCTCTTCATCCGTACCGGGAACACTAATGCCCGCCAAGCTACAAGCCACTTGGTCTCCCCTTTACGCGGGGGTATTCCAGGCGTAAGCTGTTGACTGTTTTAAAGGGTACCGCGTCCGGGCCACTCCCTCGCACATGCTTTCCAAGCAATTCAAGGAGCAAGATTCATGCTGCGTTCTCGACTCATCCGATGCTTATCTATTGTCGCTGTGGCCGCTTCGGCTTCGGCCGCCCTCGCACAAAACCCATTTATCGGCGACTGGAAACAGAACAATGATAAAAGCCACCTTACCGGGGACGTAATCGTGTTTTCCCCAGCCCCCGACGGCGCCATCAAGTTTACCGCCGAAGACCGCTCCTACACCTTCAAGACAGACGGCAAGGAATACACGGGCGCGACCGGCGCTATGAATACCTGGAAAAAGATAGATGACAGCAACTATGAAAGGTCTGCCACTCGGAATGGTGTCCCGTTGGGCACGACTACCTACAAGATTTCGTCGGACGGGAAAACCCTGGTAACGGAAGACACTGGAACCAGTCCAAGCGGCAAGAGCTTCGATGACACGACCACCTACACCCGCGTCGCAGGCAGCAAAGGACTGATGGGTAGCTGGAAAGACACAGACGTCAAGATGAAGGAAGACTTCACCATGATCTGGAAGCCTGGACCCTCGCCGGATATCATGCGCTGGGAATTACCGGATCTGAAGGCCTATGTGGATGTCTCGCTCGATGGCAAGGACTCTGCTCCAGTCGGTCCTACCGTTCCTAAGGGACTTACCATTTCGCTCACCAAGACCGGGCCGAATAGCTTGAGCATGGTTGAGAAACTCAATGGTAAAGTGCTCGTCAAATCCACCTACAAGTTGTCCTCCGATGGCAAGACACTCACGCAAGTTGAGACCCCACCGGACGGCAAAGCTCCTGCCACGATCATCTACGACAAGCAGGGGTAGAGCTTCCAGCCTCGCCATGAGGGTCACGGTCATCCGTGACCCTCATGCGGCGGAACCACATGAACGGATTTGCATCCAACGTGGTTCTTAGTCGATTTGCTCCTTCAAGCCACCGGGAAGAAACATCGGAATACGGTCCCCGCACCCTGTTTGCTGCGCACGCGGATCGTGCCCCGGTGCTTGGCCACCAGCTCTTGCGAAATCCACAATCCCAGCCCGGTCCCCGTGGTTCCCTTGGTGGTAAAAAACGGCTCAAACATCCGCGCCCGCGTCCCTTCTTCCATGCCGCAACCGGTATCCGCTACGGTAAGCACTACGCCCCGAGTGCGAGTCACCCAATCAAACCCATCGGCTGTACGTAGTATCAACCGTCCGCCCTCCGCCATGGCGTCCAATGCGTTGGTTACCAAATTAACAACCACCTGCCGGATCTCACCGCTCTGCGCCACAACGCTGGTCGTCGAACCAAACTGGCGCACCACCTTGATTTGTTTTCTTGCCAGGCGTGACTCCAACAACGTCATCACCATCTCAATCAGCTCATGCAGGTCCGTTGGCTGTGCGCCGGTCGAGCTACGGTAGAAGCGCAGTGTCTGCACCGTGATTTGAGAGACACGGTCCAGCTCCTTCTGCGCCAGGTCCACGTAGACGCGCGCATCCTGCGGCAACTCGGACTGCGCCACCAGGTACAGGCAATTCATGACCGCCTCTAGCGGATTGTTAATCTCGTGCGCGATAGAAGCTGCGAATTGCCCGGCGACTGCCAGCTTCTCGGTTTGCCGCAGCGCCTCCTGGCTCTTCTTTTGCAGGGAGAGATCTGCAACAAACGCAACAAATTGCCGTTCCTCACGCGGGGCCTGGGGGTTCAGCAGAGCGACGCCAATCAGTACATCGATCGCGCCGCCGTCACTCGTCTTGCATGTAGATTCAAACGGGGCTCCATTAAAATCTCCTTCGCTACACTCCGCCTGCGCCCGGAGAATGTCAGCGCAAATACTTTCCACCCTCACTTGGCCCGAGGAAAGCTCGCCAACCGGCCAGTGTAGCAACTGCGCAATAGCCCGGTTCGCATAGAGAATCCGCCCCTGGTGATCGTTCAGCAGAAGTCCCATCGGCATGGCTTCCACCAGGTGGTGAAACCTGCCCTCGCTGGCTCGGAGCGCTACTTCGGCAGCCAGCTTATGCCGCCGCCCTCTCGCCTCTTTCAGCTCCCTTTGCAGAGCCGGTATCAGCCGCGTAAGGTTTTGCTTGGAAACGTAGTCCTGAGCGCCGGCGCGCATAGAGTCGACGGCCGTTTGCTCCGATACGGCCCCGGACATCATGATGAAAGGAATGTCCAGCCCGGATGACTTGAGGATCTGCAGCGCCTCGGGCCCGCTGAAATTCGGCAGATTGTAGTCGGCCAGCACAATGTCAGGTTGCGGTTCGGCCATCAGCGCCGTCTTCAGCGCCTCCGCTGTCTCCACCCTGGTCAGGAGAGGTGCAAACCCATTGCGCCGCAGGTGCCGCTCCAACAGTTCGGCATCATCTCGATTGTCTTCTACAAGAAGGACCTTCAGGCTCTGTGGCTTTAGCTCGTCGGTGGGCATTCGTTCAGCACCAGCCAATACATTCCAAGCTGACGAGTGGCCTCAGCAAAGTCCGTGAAGTTCACGGGCTTGCGGATGTAGCTGTTGACCCCCAATTGGTAGCTGCGCACGACATCGCTCTCTTCATCCGAAGATGTCAGTACCACCACAGGCAGCATGCGTGTAGGCTCGCACTCGCGGATTCGCTTCAGGACTTCCAGGCCGTCCAACTTCGGCAACTTCAAATCCAGCAGAACCACCTGTGGCTTGATCGGGTTGAGACCGCAAAGCATGGTGACGGCTTCTTCCCCATCGTGCGCCACGCGGACGTCATTGGCGATGTTCGACCTCTTCAGCGCGCGGATTGTCAGCGCCTCATGGTCTGGATCGTCTTCGACCAACAAAATCAACTTTGTGGGGTCCGTCATCAAATCACCCAAGTGTAAACCAGAACGTTGCTCCAGCGTTGACGACACTTTCAGCCCAAATACGCCCATGGTGTCGGCGTACCACGCGCGCCACGGTAGCCAGGCCAATCCCCGATCCTTTGAAATCTTTGTCCCCGTGTAAACGGTTGAAGGCATTGAACAGCTTGTCTTTATAATGCATATCGAACCCCGCTCCGTTATCCCGAACGTAGAACGCCTTCTGCGCCGTATCCCACCCAAATTCGACCTTCGATTCCGGCATTTTTGAGCTGAACTTGACAGCGTTGCCGAACAAATTTTCCAAAGCTATACGCAGCAGCTTCGCATCGGCATCTGCGCTGAGGCCCTTTTCGATCTGGAATTCGATCTTCTGCCCTGCGTTTTGGCTCTCCATCTGGCGCGCCACGCTTTCTGCCAGCGTGGTAACGTCGATCGTTTCCCGCTCGATCTCAGCACGTGTGATGCGAGAAAGCTGCAACAGAGCGTCGATCAGCCCGCCCATCCGTTGCACGCCTGCGCGCACGCGATCGATGTAGTCTTTGCCTTCAGCCCCCACCACGGCGCCATAGTCTTCTTCCAGAGCCAGGCTGAACCCATCGATAGTCCGCAGCGGTGCCCGAAGATCGTGCGATACCGAATAGCTGAAAGCTTCAAGTTCTCTGTTGGTCTCCTCCAGTTCCCTGTTTGTCACTGCCAGTTCCGCCGTCCTCTGCTGCACCCGACGCTCCAAACCCTCATTCAGCTCGTGGATCTCCGCGGCCTTACGCTCCACTTCAACCCGGGATGAAGCCAAATCCTCCGCCGTCCGCTCTGCGGTCAACCGCAATTCGCGCTCCCGTACGAAGTATCGGAACATGAACACAATGAGCAGTAAGTCCAACGCGCTCGCCAAGGCTAATGTGTAGCGGACCCGGCGTGCTGCCGTAGCAGCCTCGCGAGTCCGATCGACCAGCAGGCGCCGCTCTTCCCCTTCCATCGCGTCGGCGATGCCGCGGAGACGATCCATTTTTGCCTTCCCGGTGTCCATGAGCTCGACCGCTCGCGCTGCATCCAGGTTGCCGCCAGTCGACCGCAACAAATTACTCTGTTCCAGCAGGGCGAGCCGTTCCTGGATAACCTCGCTCATCTGCGCCGCCCGCACCTGCTGGCTCCCGTTGTCGGCCGTCAGCTGCGTGAAACCGGCGAGCTCTGCTGGAAGAGCTTTTCGGGCCGCCACGTAAGGTTCGAGGAATCTCTCCTGACCCGTCACCAGATACCCTCGGCTGCCCGTTTCCGCGTCCTTGGCTGAGCTCATCACACGCTCAACCTGAGCGATGACCTGCCGGGTATGGTCCACCCACTCCTGGCTCTTCTCCAGCGACTTCACCGAGCGCAGGGACATCCAGGCGTTGAGCGCCACAAAGAGAAGAGCTCCCAACAGCACCACCGGCACCCATCGCCGGCTAGATCCCTGCTTGTTGCGTCCTGCAATTTCTGCCATCAATGAACCAACCCTGCAGAAAAACCACGTTTTGTGAAGGGGGAAAAAAGAATAGGACGAGGGCCCTGGTTCGCTAACCAAGCACGGGTGCCCCACATCTCGCTGGTTTTTCGCGAGATGTGGGATACCAATGCACCCTCCCTCTGACTCTCGATTCATCCGATGCACTTAAGGTCAACATCGGTGGTATCCCACATCTCGCGAAAAACCAGCGAGATATGGGCACCCGTCCTTCGTCTATTGAGTCAAGGCCCGGAGGGCCGACCGCCAAACATAGCCCAACCCGGAGGGGCTGAGATATCAATCTAGAGGATCGAGCGCCGTAGGCGCGGCACTGATTTGTTCATCGACCAAAGCATCCCCGGAGAGCGGGGTGCCCCGCTCTCTGGGAGATACACTGCGCAGCCCCACTAGCTGGCTTTCAGCAACCCGTGCGGATCAAGAACGAACTTCTTCGCCGCGCCTGAGTCGAAATCGGCATATCCCTTAGGTGCTTCCTCAAGAGAAATGACGGTCGCATTGACGATCTTCGCAATCGGGAGACGGTCGTGAAGAATGGCCTGCATCAACTGCCGGTTGTATTTGAGCACAGGAGTCTGCCCGGTGTAGAAGCGATGCGACTTTGCCCATCCCAAGCCAATACGGATGCTCAAGTTGCCCGTCTTCGCGGCATCTTCCTTTGCCCCCGGGTCTTCTGTGACGTACAGCCCGGGAATGCCAATGCCACCCGAAGCGCGCACCACAGACATCAGTGAGTTGAGCACCGTGGCCGGCGCCTCTTGACCATTCTTGCCATGCGCCCTGGCCTCGAAGCCCACCGCATCCACCGCGCAATCAACCTCCGGTACGCCGATGACATTCTCAATCAGCTCTCCCAGGTTGTTGCCCTTGGTCAAATCGATTGGGGTGAAGCCCACGCTGGCGGCGTGCTTGAGGCGATCAGGAATCATGTCGCCGATCATGACGACAGCCGCGCCCAGAATCTGTGCCGAAGCCGCCGCCGCAAGACCCACTGGCCCAGCGCCCGCTATATAAACAATGGAACCTACACCCACCCCGGCCGACACCGCTCCATGAAACCCGGTGGGCAGAATGTCGGAGAGCATGGTCAGGTCTTTTATCTTGGACATGGCCTGGGCTTTGTCGGGAAACTTGATCAGGTTGAAATCGGCAAAGGGCACGAGAACATAGTCCGCCTGGCCACCAACCCATCCGCCCATGTCGACATACCCGTAGGCTCCGCCGGCGCGTCCTGGGTTCACGTTGAGGCAGACGCCGCTTTGCTGCTCACGGCACGTGCGGCAGCGGCCGCAGGCGACATTGAACGGAACCGTGACCAGATCCCCCTTCTTCAGGAACTCCACGTCCTCGCCGCACTCGATGATCTCTCCCGTAATCTCATGCCCCAGGACCATGCCCGAAGGAGCAGTGGTGCGGCCGCGCACCATGTGTTGGTCCGATCCGCAGATATTGGTGGTCACAACCTTCAGAATCACGCCATGCGAAATCTTCTTTCCCGCAGGATTCTCCATCTTGGGAGCATCGATCGACTGCACTTCGACCTTGTTTTGGCCGAGATAAACAACTCCGCGATTTGCTGCCATACAAAACACCTCCAGTGACCAGCAGTTGTAGTGTGGTTAAGCTTCGTCAGAAGCGATTCAAGTTAGAAGCAAGGCGCTCCTCTAGCAAGCTAAAATTCGTCGAAAGCAATCTGGCTCGCGGGCACACCGAGTTCCTTCAGCGTTTTTGTGCAGGCCCTGATCATCATGGGAGGGCCGCAGAGATAGTACTCCGCCGTCTTCGGGTTGTCATGCTCAAGAAGATACTGCTGGAGCAGCACCTCATGGATGAACCCCTCATGACCGGTCCAGCTATCCTCCGGCAGCGGGGAGGAGAGCGCCAGGTGAAACGCGAAGTTGCGGTGCGTCGTGGCCAGCTGCCGGAAGTAGTCTTCGTAGAAAATCTCCTGCCTGGAACGCGCCCCGTACCAGAAGCTGACCTTCCGCGCGGTTTTCTCCGTTTCGAGAAGGTGGGAAAGGTGGGCTCGAAGGGGAGCCATGCCCGCACCGCCGCCCACGTACACAATCTCCCGCTGGGTCGGCTTCAGGTGAAAGTCGCCAAAGGGACCGATTGCGGTAACGATGTCGCCTGGCTTGAGGCTAAAGACGTAACTTGATCCGACGCCGGGCGCGCAGTCCTGGCCGGGCGGTGGGGTGGCGATGCGGACGTTGAAGCGCAGCGTATCCTCGGTCTGTTGATTGCTCGCCAGCGAATAATTATTACGCTGTCCGGGTCGAGGATTATGGGCAACCAGGTCAAAGACGTGCTGGTTCTCCCACACGGTTGCGAAGGGTTCCGGAATATCGAAGTCGCGAAAGCGAATGGTGTCATACGCCGGAATGTCAATCTGCAGATAATCGCCCGGGGTGAACACTAATTTCCCCTCTCCTTCAACGGGAGCGAGAACCAGCTCTTTGATGAACGTGGCCACGTTGCGATTGCTGACCACCCGGAATTTGTACGTCTTCTGCGCGCGGGCGCCCACGCCGCCCGGCTTGGCAATATTGATGTGCAGCAGCCCTTCTCTTTCCTGGATAGGATAGGTGGCGAGCCCACGACAGACGGGCGCGCGCGCCGGCGAGCCATCAGCCAGGCGGAAGCGCCCATTGTGCTTGGAACATTCGATGAGGCCCCCCTTCACCAGCCCCTCCGCAAGGTGAGTGTTGCCGTGCGTACAGACGCCATCGGTGGCGTAGAGTCTCGACGCCTCGTCGCGGTACAGAGCAAATGTCTTCCTGCCATGGTCGAAGCGCAGCACATCCGCAGGTCCCAGGTCAGCCGCGCGACAGGCTGGAACCCAGCCTTCCGCGTCCGGTTCCGCGGTCGAGGTGCAGATCGCGCTTTGGCTCCTGGGCTTGCTCTCCGGCAGTCTGCGTTTCACGTGATACGCCGGGTCTTTCACTTGCCGGACGACGGCCGGAACAATCTCGCGCCAAGCCGAAAAAAGGCTCGGATAGGGCACGGGACAATCATCTTTGACGGCCTCGTGCAATTTAGGCAGAGCATGGAACGGTACCAGCGGAAACATGTGGTGCTCCACGTGGTAGTTCATGTTCCAGTAAAGAAATCGGTGGATAGGATTCATGTAAACCGTGCGGCAGTTTAAACGGTGATCAAGCACGTTCTCCGCCAGGCCCGCATGCTGCGTCAGCCCATAAACGACCATCAACCAGGTGCCAAAAAGGTTCGTCAGGCCTACCAACATCAACGGCAGGATGCTGTGCAGATAGAGAGACAGCGCAATCACGCAAACATAGAGGCCAACGTAAATCCGGGCCCGGGAAAAAAGCTTCGGGAATTCAATCTCAGGGATGAAAGTCCTTTCCTCCGCGGAGACGCGGCCGAAGGAGTGCATCACAATGTGGCGGAAGTATTTTGGGTATACCTTCAGGCTGAAAAACGCCATCAGGATGCTGACCAGATCTGCCGGGCGAGGCACCGCGATCTCGGGATCCCGGCCGACGATGATGGTGTCGCTATGGTGCCGGGTATGGCTCCAGCGCCACACAACGGATTCCCGCATAACCATGAACGACGCGATCTCGTAGAGCGTGTTGTTCATCCAGTCTGTCTTGAAGGCGGTGCCGTGGCCGCTCTCGTGCCAGCGGGAGTCCGATGTGGACGCGTAGAGCACGGCATACAACGCATAAGGGAGGGCAGCCCACCACGTCCCCCAGAGATGGCAAGTCGCGAACCCGGCAGCGAAAATCAACCCAAACCACACCACCGTGTGCACGATAGCCGGCCCGTCTCGCCGCTCCAGCAGGGTGCGCATGGTTCCCCGGGGTACGGCACACTGGTACCAATCCGCCTCGGCCAGACCCCGCTCGACGGCAAGGCTGGAATTAACGCCAACCAGGCTGTAGTCAAGTTTCAGGGGTCGCTGCGGAGCAACCTTGACGTCAGTGGCCATATTCTCCACGCCTCCGGCGATATATACCGCGGACTTCTCGGGCGTCTTTAGGCACGACCGGCCACACTCGCCCGCATACTAGTAGTTTGGGCCACTCTGGCACAGCTAGACAATGGCTGAAGGGATAAGTTATATATCCAGGGTGAATCCGGGGCAAAAGACCGCGCTGAAGGTTCCACCCCTCCCCCCGAGCGCAGGAAATCCTGAAGCAACGGCTAAGCATCTGTCGATAACCTACGCCCGGATGCAATTTGGTGGGGTGGCGATTGGGGATGTCCTGTACTCCAAGGGTGGCAGCTTCGGGCCGCGCCGGCAGGTGGACTACCAGCTCGTCGTGATTCATCAGTGGCTCCCTGACCTTGACGCTTGATGATGAAGTGCTGGAGGTCCAGGAAAACCACGCAATTCTGCTCAGTCCAGGTCATCTGGAGCAGTTCTACTTTGCCCGCGACAGCGAGACCCGGCACAGCTGGGTGGCCGTTCGAGCCGACATCCTGGATGAGGATCTCAAAACAGAGTTCGCGCACTTCCGCGGACCGTTTCCCTTTCTAGGGCGTATGGCCTCTTTGCTCGATGTCGCGCTGCAAACCATTTCTCCCGCTGCAGCCACAGACCTTCTGCTTATCCGGGTCTTCGAGTTGCTGGGGGTTGCCATCCTATGTGACTTTGCCAACTCCGTCGCGCGCAAGCCGGCGGAAGCCACTGAGACGGCGTTGTGGCGCATGAAGCGTTTCATTGATGAGTCCTATCCCCGCCCACTCACGTTGAATGAGATTGCCCGAGCGGCCGGGGCCTCGCGTCAACATCTGCTCAAACTCTGCCGGCTCTCTGGAAAGGCGACTCCGATGGAGCAGCTTTATACCAAGCGGCTGGAGGTGGCGGCCGATCTGCTGCTCCACACCGGCTTCTCCATTGCCGAAGTGAGTGAGCGCTCCGGCTTCCGCAACCAATTCCATTTCTCGCGCAAATTCAAGCAAGCCTTTGGCAGCAGTCCCTCTGCCTGGAGAGGCCGTTTCTGGAAGCATCCGTCCGTAGGCCGGGCACTCTAAGCCCGCCACGAGGCGGCCATGCGGCGAACCACAAATGAACAAGGTGCACCGCCACTCTCTCCTTTGTCATCCCGAGCGAAGCCGACCTGTCCGGGCGCGCCGTGGAGGGACCTGCGGTTCGCTGCACCAGCATCCAATGCCGACCAAAGCGCTACCCTCTCCTTTGTCATCCCGAGCGAAGCCGACCTGTCCCGGCGCGCCGTGGAGGGACCTGCGGTTCGCTGCACCAGCATCCAATGCCGACCAAAGCGCCACCCTGTCCTTTGTCATCCCGAGAGCCGAGGGATCTGCAGTTCACAAGCCGAGCGCCGGAGGCGCGGCACTCTGTCATTAGCTTCGATAAACTTCTCTTTAACTCATGCTCACGCTTGAACCTCTATCAACGCGCTTGGCCACCCATCTCAAGACCGTCCGGTTGCGCGCTCTGCGGGACACCCCTTCTGCCTTCAGCAGCACCTACGCCCAGGAGTCTCTTCTTTCCGAAGCCGAATGGCTCCAGCGGGCCGCAAAATGGAGCAACGGCAGCAGTTCAGCCTGTTTCCTTGCCATGGACGAGGGAGCCCCGTGCGGCATCATAGCCGGCTATTTCGATGAACATAATCCGCCGCGGCCGAACGTGGTCTCCATGTGGGTGGCGCCGGAGCTCAGGAGAACCGGCCTTGGAACCCAGCTGATGAACGAGGTGCAACGATGGGCACAGACTCGCGGAGCCAGCGAGCTACGCCTCATGGTTACGAACAACAACGCGAAAGCAATAAGTTTCTATGAAAGATGCCGCTTCGTCTTCACCGGGACCGCTGGGCCCTACGCCAACGATCCGGCGCTTCTGGAATGCGAGATGGTCAAACTTCTTTCCTGAACGGCTAACTTAGCGTTCGCGAATAAAGCCTACGATTTCTGACCCCCGCGAATAGTAGCCGGTAATTACGTCACCGTCGTTGATGCTGGTAGGTATCGTTTGCGTGCTTCCCGGATGGCCGAACGTGATGAGCTTGCCATCGGGAAATTGAACAAAACCGACAGAGGCTTTGGCTGTGTTGGTGTAGTAGCCGGTAATCGTCCCCTGATCATTCAATGTTATGGACTGCGGTACGACCACAATTTCCACCGGGAAGTTGAAGCTGGCGACGCATCCGGGCACTGTGCCAGGGATGTTAAGCGTGGTGATGGTTCCATCGGGATCGCGCACAAAATCGTAGTAGACACCGTTTAGGGTATAGCAGCCAACGACGGTCTCGTCAGCGTTGAGGGCAGTCGGGAAGGTCCCAGTGCTCCCGGGGACAACGATTCCGGTCACGCCGGCGCTGCTGACCGGACTCGGGAGAGGGCCTTGACCGTCCCATAGAAACCCTTGCGCGACGTTGATGCTCTGGCTCGAGTCGTAACCAACGATGGCTTCGCTCGCGTTCACGCCGGTCACCAGTGTGGGATACAAAGCGCCCTCGCTCAGTGTGGTTGTGCTGATCACTCCCGACGTGGAACGTATAAAGATGTTCGCACCTTGGGCTTCATCCGGGAAATTCCCCACGATCTCCCCGGCGACGTTGATGTTAACTGGCGTTAGTCCGTTGCTGGTATACCCCGTGAAGGTCGTGATGTTGCCGTCCGGCGTCCGGACAAAGCCTTGCGGGCTGCCCAGTACGTTATTAGTGGCCACCTGGTAATACCCTGTGATTTCTCCAGCAGTGTTGATTCCGACGGGAACCGTCGTCGCGCTGCCGGGGACATTAAAAGTCGTGATTTGCCCGTCACTGGAGCGCACGAAGCCACCGGTCAGGCCGGCGTTGCTGATGTAGTAGCCGGTAACAGTCCTGCCCTCGTTGATGCTCAGGGGATAGGTCGCTGTGCTTTCCGGGACCCGGAAAGAGCGCAGGTGTTCGTGTCTGTCTCCGCCCCAATGCTGGGCAACGCCCAAGAGCGGAGCAAGCAGGCAAACCGCGGCAATCAAGCCAGATCGGGTCTTTGCAGAAGAAGTCATGGAAATCCCTGTTAGTCCAACTGGCGGAGAGAGCTCCCTCTGTTGGATAGTGCTAATTGGCGGAGGCCCGGGATCAGATTCACTCCACTCACTTTCGGAGGAGGCATCAAGGCCGTTCCTTGATGTCTCCGACACTATACAGAGGGCTATTACTAAAGTCACCACGAAATTCGGAAGCTTTACGGTGATTTGATTCCGCGAAAATACCCGGCAGAGCCGGCGCGAAAAAGAGACCAGATGATCACGGCACACAGCAAGGCGTGGAAAGCGGCTTCTTGGACCGAGTGAAAGGCGCTGAGGACAACATGAAATGCGATCCACGCGACCGCAAGCCAGCGCGCCCAGTTGTGGCCTCGCAGCATACATGCTCCACAAAGAATCGCTACAAACTCGGTAAGCTCGGTTAAAACGCCGTCGTAGTGCAACGGTAGCAATTCGGTGAAGTGATAGACGAACCCCATTGTGCCCACAGCTATATACAGGCAGGCGACGACGAGTACCGGCACCGGAGGTTTGTTCCAATTCATGGCAGCACCTCCAGCACGGCATCGCTCGGCTCCAGTTCCTCGGCATGGGGTGGTACCGTCGCTCCAGCGTCCAGGAGCGCCTGTACTGTCGCTACGAAATCTCCCGTGTCCGAATGCCAACTGTTCCCGGAACCGAAAACGGCCCAGGCAAGCGCGGTCCCCGCATACTCCCGCGACTTCAGTTCCAGTGCAGGATGGAACCGTAAAATCTCGCGAGCCATCTCCGCGTTGCCGTTGAAACCAGCCCAGTGCAGCGCCGTAGCGCCCATCTCTCCCCGCGTATCTACCGGCCACCCCGCCTGCAACATCAGCCGAACCGCGTTGATGTTGTTGCTCTGGGCCGCATTGGGCAACTTGACCTGATCGATCTCAGACAGCCCGGCGGCCGGTTCGGGCCGCTGCGCGAGAAATTCGTGAAACGCCGCTTCGTCTCCCAGCTCGCATGCCAGCGCCAGCTTCAGGTCCTCCGGGGTATGCTCCATCAGCAACTGGAAGACTTCCTCGTGGCCGAAATCACGCGCTATCGTGTGCGCGGTGCGGTTCGCGCCTAGTGTCCAGATGTAAATGGTGCCCCCTGCGCGTGGGTCTTCCTTGGGGAACCATTGCTCCGATACGCTCATCCGGATGCAGTTGGGGTCGCTGTCCAGGTGGCGCCGCACTAGATTCGTATCGCCCAGCGCCGCGGCCATTAAGACATCGGTGCGGCATCCACGCGACACCAGGTAACGGGCTACGTCCTGCCGGTCTTTCGGATAGTGGCGCTTCTGCTGCACCCGCAGCATATACTGCGCCGGCGTCGATTCATGGTCGACATCGCGGGCGTTGATGTCGGCGCCGTTCTCCAACAGGAACCTGGCAATCTCTACGGTGGAAGCGAAGTGCAGCGGTGTCTGCCCGTCTCCCCCTTTTGCGTGCACCACCGACGGATCTGCCGCCACCAGCTCAGTCAACTTCGGCATCATGCCCAAGCGCGCAGCGGAGTGCGCGTCGATGACTGCGCCGCGTACGGTCAGAAAATCTACCAGGCTCGGATGGCAATCATCGAGCACCCCGAATCCGCCTGCCCACCACTCGGTTCGCGTGCGGATGTTGGCCCCGGCGCCCAGCAACAGATCGATGGTCGCGCGATCGCTCCGCTGTACCGCCGCGAACAAGGCTTGTGCGCCGAAGCCGTAGTTGGGCAGCGGATCGTCGATCGTCGCGCGCAGTTCCGGGTAACGCTCAAGCAGCTCGCGGACGCGAGGTGCATCGCTGTCGCACACTGCGGCCTTCAACGCCTCGGCCGGAGTGAGGCCCACGGACTCAACGTGTAGCTTCAGTTTCGCCCAGGTAGGAAATCCGTATTCGTTGGCCAGCGTATGTTGCGCGTCCGCGAGGTTGCGGTGCTGCCCGCTGCGCAGCAGTTCTTTAGCTTGCTTTTTGAGATATGCGAGATTTGGTTTTTCCGGTAGCTGCCGAGACATAACTCCTCCTTCTATGGCCCGGTGTCCGCTACCACGGGCAGAAGAAAGGTCAATGCTCGGTGCTTGGAAGCTATTTCAGGCGGGATCTTCCCTTTCCGCGGACGGGGTGCAACCTGAATTGCAAACCCACTATAGCAAAACGCATTCCGCAACGGCAAAGGGCGTTACCTGGTTGCGCAAACCTTGCTTCCGGTGTCGGCGATGCCTGCGATCAACCACTTGCCATCGGTCTGGACGAGATTGAATAGATCGGTTCCGCAGTGATCCGGCTTGCCGTCGACCAGAAACTCAAACGGCGCCCACACCATTGCCAGGTCGTGATCAATGCGCACCAGCGGATCGTGAATGCGTTCCTCGATGTGCGTCTTGCCCGGCCGCCCCACCCGGTCGGCAAACGCTTCGATGGTCATCTGCGCTGGTTTGCCGTCGCGCATCAGCACCAACACCGTACCCGGCAAAGCTGCAGCCTTGATGGCCGCAGGATCACGCTCCGTCATACCGTGAAACATGGAATCTATAGGAGCGAGAACGGCCGAATCTTCTGGGGCGGCCGAAGCAAAGATGGAAGGAACCGCAACTAAGTAGGCGAGGGTTATGACCAAGGACCAATAAGCTTTCATGGGCCCTGATTATAGAGCCGAGATTATTTCCGCCGGGAGTCTTTACGGGTGCCCCATGTTCCCCCGGATTTCCTGTGGAGTTTGGTGGCGCTGGCGAACCCCATGCGGCTTTCCTCACTGAAAGCCGCACACGCGAACCCGGCTGATGCAGGGTGCAGGAAATCCGGGTCGCCCAAGCGTACATGGGCCGAAAACGATTTTTTCCAATGCTTTCACTCCAGGACTATTCACATCGTCGTAAAAGACCCGGAAACGCCAAGCCAGATCCGGAGTCGTAAGCTGAACCTCCTTCATCCAATCGGGAGGAGACACAATGGCAAAACAAACAGACCTAGGCGGTACCTTCACGCTCCCTGGCACCACATTGACAATCCGGCGCATGGGTTACGGCGCGATGCAGCTTGCCGGCCCGCAGGTGTGGGGACCGCCGCGTGATAAAGACGCTGCGATTGCTGTCTTGCGCGAGGCAATCGAGTCTGGCGTAGATCACATCGATACCAGCGATTTTTATGGTCCGCATGTGACTAATCAAATCATCAAAGAGGCGCTTCATCCGTATCCGGCTGGCCTGGTAATCGTCACCAAAGTGGGTGCTCGGCGGGGTAACGACAAGTCGTGGATTCACGCTCTCTCTCGTCAGGAACTAATCGACGCCGTTCACGACAATCTGCGCAACCTGGGACTGGACGTCCTGGATGTAGTAAATCTGCGCGTCGGAGGCGTAACCGGGCCAACAGAGGGATCGATCGAAGAACCGCTGACCACGCTGGCCGAACTCAAGCGCCAGGGACTGATTCGTCATCTCGGCTTAAGTAACATCACTCCCAAGCAGTTGGCGGAGGCACAGACGATTTCGGACGTCGTTGGTGTGCAGAACCTGTACAACGTAGCCCACCGCAAGGATGATGGCTTCATCGACGACCTTGCGGGGCAGGGTATCGCTTATGTGCCGTTCTTTCCTTTGGGAGGCTTCACTCCGCTGCAATCGTCGAAGCTGGATGAAGTAGCAGCGCAACTGCAGGCCACTCCGATGCAGGTTGCGCTGGCCTGGCTTCTCCATCGGTCGCCTAATATTTTGCTGATTCCCGGTACCTCCTCGCTAACGCACCTGCGGGAGAATCTCAAGGCAGCGGCGCTGCGGCTTCCCGCGGAAATAAATGCTGAGCTCGAGTTGGTTGGCAGAGGGGCTGCGCAAGAATCCTAAACGTTGCAATGATTTTTCGCTCAAAATGTCAGTATGACGACTCTTCGCATCTGGCGTGTGGCAGTCATACTGGCGGTAGTCGCTGCTGGTGTGCAAGCGCAGACCCCGTCAACCTTCACCAATACACTGCTGCCGGAACCGGCGCATCTATCGGTAGAAACAGGCCGGCTGGAACTGACACCGTCCTTTACGGCGGTCACCGACCGTTTCCACGACGCGCGGCTGGATGAGGCGATTGTCCGAGCCTTGCTCCGGCTCCAGTCGCAAACCGGACTGCAGATAGCCACTGCGCCGGCACGGGGACCAGCCGGGACATTGACCATCACAGTCGATGGCCCCGGCGAGGCGATCCAGTCTCTGGACGAGAACGAGACCTACTCGCTCCAGGTAACCGGGAGTGGCGCACACCTGCAAGCGGCCACCGACGTGGGCGCGATGCGTGGACTGGAAACATTCCTGCAACTGGTGCAGAGGGATGGCTCGGGCTTCCTTCTGCCCGCAGTATCGATTCAGGACACGCCCCGATTCCGCTGGCGCGGGCTCATGGTCGACTGCAGCCGCCACTTCCAGCCGGTCGAGGTAATCAAGCGCACCTTAGACGGCATGGCCGCCGTCAAGATGAATGTCTTCCACTGGCACCTCACCGACGACCAGGGCTTCCGCATCGAGAGCAAAATATTTCCCAAGCTGACCGGCATGGGCTCCGACGGCCAGTTCTACACCCAGGAACAAGCGCGCGAGATCGTCCGCTATGCGCGCGCTCGAGGCATCCGCGTGGTGCCCGAGTTTGATATGCCCGGTCATGCGCAATCCTGGTTTGTGGGCTATCCCGAGCTGGCGAGCGGACCAGGACCCTATTCCATCGAGCGCCACTTCGGCATCTTCGATCCGGTGATGGATCCCACACGCGCGAGCACCTACCACTTCATCGACCAATTTATTGGCGAGATGTCCGGGATCTTTCCCGATCCCTACATGCACATCGGGGGCGACGAAAATAACGGGGTTCAGTGGACCCACAACCCCAGCATCCAGCAATTCATGAAGGCGCACAGCCTGAAAGACACGGCAGCGCTGCAGACCTATTTCAATCAGCAGCTGTTGCCGATTCTCAAGAAGCACGGCAAGTACATGGTTGGCTGGGATGAAATCTTCGCGCCCGGCCTACCCAAGGACGTCGTGATCCAGTCGTGGCAAGGCTTCGCATCGCTGGCGGCCACCGCTAAGCAGGGCTACCAGGGGATTTTGTCTGCCGGATACTATCTTGATTTCACCGACGAGCACTATCTCGTAGATCCGGTGCCTGCCAGCAGCGACCTCACACCGCAGGAGAGGGCACGTATTCTCGGCGGTGAGGCCTGTCTGTGGGGCGAGCATAACACGCCGTTCAATATCGACTCGCGACTGTGGCCGCGCACAGCAGCCATTGCAGAGCGGCTTTGGTCTGCGCAAAACGTGAACAACCTCGATGATATGTATCGCCGCTTGGGCGTCGAGTCGTTGCGCTTAGAACCCTTGGGGTTGACCCATCTCTCCGCCGAGGATACTGGCCTGCGGCAGCTTGCGGGTACAACCGCCATTGAGCCTCTGCGTATTTTGACCAGCGTTCTGGAACCGGTCACGTGGCAGCAGCAGGGCGAGTTGCAGCAGACGACGCAGTTGACACCCATGGATCACCTCGTCGACGCTTTACCCCCCTATCCTCCTTCGCGTTATGAGATGCGGGTGCTGATACGCGAATATCTGGCCAACCGCGACGCGCAGACGCAAGCCAGACTCGACGCCATCTTCGCCGCCTGGATCGCCGCCGGCCCACAGGCACAGACGCTAATGGCTGCTTCTCCGCTGCTTATCCAAGCGGAGCCCCGCGCGCAGCAGCTAGTGGAATTGGGAACCACGGGCCAGCAAGCGCTGGCTTACCTGGACAAACACGAGGCAGCTCCTTCCGGATGGGCACCGGCAAAGCTCGCGCTGATCGACCAGGCCGAAAAACCTGTAGGCCTGGTCCGGTTTACCATGCTCCAACCACTGCGGGATCTGGTAAAAGCAGTGCAGAATTAACCTTGGCCCTGGCTCGCTCACCGAGCACGGGTGCCCCACATCTCGCTCGTTTTTCGCGAGATGTGGGATACCACTGCACTTTCCCTCTGACTCCCGATTCATCCGATGCACCCAGCGGTCAACATCGGTGGTATCCCACATCTCGCGAAAAACGAGCGAGATGTGGGGCACCCGTGCTCCGTGAGCGAGCCAGCGGAAAAACACTTGTTGTTGAAGGGTACGGGCTTTAGCCCGTACGTATCTGACTGAAAACAGATCCGGCTTTAGCCGCTGAGGGCCGCTTTCTATCGCAACCAGGGCTTTCCCTAAGCCTGTTCGGCCGATCCGTTTGTGCCAGCCTGGACTTCAAGTCCTGTTGTGCCAGCCCCGGACTTCAGTCCGGGGAGCGGGTTTTCAAACCCGCGGAAAACACTTCGGCAACAAATTCTGGGGCTTTAGCCATGGTGGCTGGCGCCTGTTACTCCAAAACAAAAGCCCGGTGGCAGAAGCCGCGTCGTCCAACGGATGAACATGATCCTCGCGCTCTCCCACCCATTTGTCCGTACCCATTCCGATCAAATCGCCAAAAAATGCTACAAATGCGCAATCGACTCCCGCTCCCCGTCAATACGCTCTTACTGTTCACGAAACAGGCTGGCGCTCCCTGGTTAACGTGAGAAAATCTTGCTGAACTCGTAACGCAACTTAATAAGGTCTTACGGCTGCCCCGGGAAGTACGTCCTGCCTGGAAAGAGTATGAACCTGCTCTTGAAATACAAACTGTGGGTAGGCGGAGCAATTTGCTTGCTCGTCCTCGGCTTGATTATCGGAGCCGTGTACCCAAAACACGTCTCAGGAAAGCCCGACGTTCCGTTGGACGTGGAGGTCGTGCAAGTTGAACAGAAGGATGTGCCGATTTTTGGCGAGTGGATCGGCACCCTCGACGGTTTCACGAATGCTGACGTTCGCGCCCAGGTCACCGGATATCTAATGAAGCAGGGTTATCGCGAAGGGGCATTCGTCCGCAAGGGCCAGCTGCTTTTCGAGATTGATCCCCGGCCATTCCAGGCGGCTCTCGACCAGGCGGAAGGACAATTGGCCCAGGCCAAAGCTCAGTTGGCCACCGACGAAGCAGTTCAAGGAAGAACTCAGCTGGACGTAGAAAGGTACGGCCCGCTGGCCAAAGAACAGGCAGCGAGCCAGCAGGATCTCGACAACGCGGTGCAGAATAACCTGGCCGCCAAGGCCACCGTGCAAACCGCCCAGGCTCAGATCAAGACCGCCGCGGCGGCCGTCGAAACAGCCAGGATCAACCTGGAGTTTACCCGCCTGGTAGCGCCCATCGACGGCATCGCAGGGCAGGCTCAGCTCCAAGTGGGCGCGTTAGTCAATCTAGGCAGCGGACCCGTAACCTCCGTCTCCACAGTCGACCCTATCAAGGTTTACTTCACCGTCGGTGAACCCCAATACCTTGCCTGGAGACAACGCTTCCCCACCGACGCGACTCGAGAAGCGGCCGATAAAAACCTGCGCCTGGAGCTGATTCTGGCCGATGGTTCCACCTACGCCCATCCAGGCACGTTCTACTTTGCCGATCGCCAGGTAAACGAAAGCACCGGGGCCATTCGAATCGCCGGGCTGTTCCCTAATCCTGGGAACATCCTGCGTCCGGGCGGATATGGCAAAGTTCGCGCGGTTGTCCGGGTTCAGCAAGGCGCGTTACTTGTGCCTCAGCGAGCGGTCTCTGAGCTGCAAGGCGGCTATCAGGTCGCAACCGTGGACAGCGACAACAAGGTCAACATCCGGACGGTCCAGGTCGGCGACCGTATCGGCAACCAATGGGTTATTGCGGAGGGACTAAAGCCGGGCGAACGCGTGGTCGCCGAGGGAGTGCAAAAGGTGCGTCCGGGAGCACGAGTAAACCCCAGGCCATTTGCCATGGACACAGCGGGAAGGTAACTCGATGTCGAAGTTTTTTATCAACCGCCCCATAGTCGCCATGGTGATCTCGATCGTCATGGTGTTGGTTGGCGCCCTCTCCATGCTCAGTTTGCCGGTCGCGCAATTCCCCAACATCACTCCGCCTGAGATTCAGGTCCTCGCCACCTATGTTGGCGCGGAGGCCCAAACCCTGGAACAAGCGGTTGCCACGCCCATCGAGCAGCAGATGAATGGCGTGGACAACATGAACTACATGTACTCGGTGAACGCCACCGCCAACTCCACCACCACGCTGATCGTGGACTTCGACGTAAAGACCGACCCCAACATCGATTACATCCTCGCCCAAAGCCGCGAAACCCAAGCCGCCTCTCAGCTGCCCACAGACGTAACCAACTACGGAATCACGGTGCGAAAGTCCGTGACCGCTCCCCTCATGTGGGTGGCCCTTTATTCGCCGCACGGAACCTATGACGCCAGGTTTCTGGCCAACTACGCGTACATCAATCTGGTTGACCCGATTTTGCGTTCGCCAGGTATTGGCAACGTGCAGGTATTCGGCGCCGGCCAATACGCCATGCGCTTGTGGATAAGACCCGACACCCTGGCCAAGTTGGGCATCACCGTCCCGGAAATTGTCAGCGCCATTCAAGCACAAAACACCGTGAACCCCACAGGCAAGGCAGGCGGCGAGCCTGCCCCCAAAGGCCAGGAATTCACCTATTCCGTTCTCGCCCAGGGCCGCCTGGTGTCGCCGGAAGAATTCGGACAAATTGTCGTGCGCGAAACTCCCGACGGCGGAACCGTCAGGGTACGCGATGTCGCGCGCATCGAGCTGGGTTCCCAGGACTATACCGTCCTTGGACGTTTCAATGGAAAGCCGGGCGCGATCATCGCCTGCTACCAGTTGCCTGGCTCGAACGCCGTGGATGCGGCCGCGGGCGTCAAGAAATTGATGACGCAAATGAAACAACGCTTTCCGGTTGACATGGATTTCGAAGTCTCCCTGGATACCACCCTCGCGGTGACCCAAGGCATCAAGGAAATCGTTAAGACCCTGGCCATCGCGCTTGTCCTGGTGATCCTGGTCGTCTATCTGTTCCTGCAGAGTTGGCGCGCCACCTTGATTCCTCTCCTGGCTGTGCCCGTTTCGCTGGTGGGCACGTTCGCTGTCTTTCCCCTGTTCGGTTTTTCCATCAACACCCTTTCGCTCTTTGGTCTCGTGCTCGCGATCGGCCTGGTGGTCGACGACGCCATCGTGGTGGTCGAGGGCGTGGAGCGCCACATCGAGGAGGGGCTGACCCCGAAGGCTGCGGCAACAAAAGCGATGGAAGAACTTTCCGGGCCCGTGGTTGGCATCGCCCTGGTTCTCTCCGCCGTCTTCGTGCCCACCGCCTTCATCCCCGGAATCACCGGCAGGCTCTATCAGCAGTTCGCCGTCACCATTGCCATCTCCGTCGTTTTCTCCGCCTTCAACGCGCTTACTCTCAGCCCCGCCCTTTCCGCGCTCCTGCTTCGCCCCCGGCAACCGAGCCGCGGCCTGTTGAGGAGATTCTTCGATTGGTTCAACCACCGTTTCGAACAAGTCACGGAGACCTACGTCCGTTGGAGCGGAGTTCTGCTCACGAAGACCGTGGTGGTGCTGTTAATGCTGGTGGCCTTTAGCGTAGCCGCCGCTTTCTTCGCCTCGCGTGTGCCCTCCAGTTTCCTCCCCGACGAAGACCAGGGATATGTCTACGTGAATCTGCAACTGCCAGATGGGGCCTCATTGGAACGGACAACCGCCATGGCTGCGAAGGTTGAGAAAATCATCCTGGATACCCCAGGGGTGAAATACGCCACCAGCGTGGTGGGCTTTAGTCTGCTGAGTTACGTTCGCACCAGCTATAACGCGTTCTTTTCCGTGGCGCTCAAGCCCTGGGATGACCGGACCACGCGAGAGCAGCAATTTCAATCGATCAAGGTGCATCTCAACCGCGAGTTGAGCAAGTTGCCGGCAGGAGTGGCCTTTAGTTTTTCCCCGCCTGCCATCCCCGGCGTCGGCACCTCGGGCGGTTTCACCTTCATGCTTGAGGACCGTTCCGGCGGCGACGTCCAGTTCCTGGCGAGAAACCTGAACCTCTTTCTTGCCGCGGCTCGCAAGCGCCCCGAGATCGCCACTTTAAGTACCACCTTCCTGCCCAACGTTCCCCAGGAATTCATCCAGGTAGATCGCGACAAGGTGCTGAAGCTGGGCATCAACCTCAGCGATGTCTATCGCACCATCCAGGCATTCATGGGCGGCTATTTCATCAACTACTTCAATCGCTTTGGCCGCCAGTGGCAGGTCTATATCGAAGCCGAGGGTGAAGACCGCGCCAGGGTCGAAAACGTTGGCCAGTTCTATGTGCGCAACAACAAGGGCGAGGCTGTTCCCCTCTCCACACTGACCACACTCAAGCCGCGCCTCGGCCCGGAATTTACACTGCGCTACAACGAATACCGTTCCGCACAAATTAACGGGAGTGCTGCACCGGGTTATAGCGCAGACCAGGCCACGGCTGCCCTGGAAGAAGTGTTTAAACAGACCATGCCGCGCGAGATGGGCTTCGACTATCTGGGCATATCTTTTCTGGAGCAGAAAGCGCGCCAGGGAGTCTCCCCCGCGGTGATCTTTTCGCTCTCGCTGCTCTTCGTCTTTCTCGTCCTGGCAGCGTTGTATGAAAGCTGGTCGCTGCCGTTCAGCGTGCTGTTGAGTACGCCGGTCGCGGTTTTTGGCGCCTTTGCCATTCTCTGGTTGCGTCGCATCCTGCTGGGCGTCTTTCTGCCACCGTACCTGGTACAGATGGAAACCGATGTCTACTCGCAAATCGGGCTGGTCATGCTCATCGGCCTCGCGGCCAAGAACGCGATTCTGATCGTCGAGTTCGCCAAGGAGCAACACGAGGCCGGAAAGCCTCTTGCGGATGCCGCGCTCGAAGGAGCAAGGCTCCGTCTGCGGCCCATTTTGATGACCTCGTTCGCGTTCATTCTCGGTTGCGTTCCGCTTTGGACGGCCGCTGGAGCCGGATCCGTTGCGCGCCAGATCATGGGCACGACGGTGATCGGCGGGATGCTCGCTGCCAGTGTAATCGGCATTTTCTTCGTGCCTGCGATCTTCTACCTGGTGGAGAAGTGGTCAGGCGCCCAGCAGGTCGCAGTGCCGGCAACGCCCGCGCCGTCGGAGGGAGACTGACATGTTCCGGCGGATCTGCGCGATCGTTTCTACGATATTGGCCTCGGCGGCAATGAGCGGCTGCACGGTCGGTCCGAATTACCATCGCCCCGCCGTTCCTGCCCCAGCCGTGTACCGTGATCTCAGTGACAACCCCCAGGCCCAGGCGACATCCCTTGCCGACCTCCATTGGTGGCAAGTCTTCCAGGATCCGCAACTGCAAGAGCTGATTCGCACCGCCCTTAAAGAGAATTACGACCTTCAACTGGCGACCGAGCGCATCAGCGCTGCGCGGGCTGAGGTCACCATCACGCGTTCCGCTTTATTTCCGCAGGTGCAGGCAAACAGCAACTTCAGCGGCGGAAAAGACCCCACCAGCCAAGCCTCGTACAACATACTGGCGCTCACTGCCGATGCCGCGTTCCAGTTGGATCTCTTCGGCCGTCTGCGCCGCGCCACCGAGGCCGCACGGGCCCAGCTGCTGGCAACCGAGGATGCGCGAGATACCGTGGTCCTCACGCTAGTCAGCGATGTAGCCAGCGACTACTTCACGCTGCTGGAGCTCTATCTCGAACTCCAAATCACGCACGACACAGTGAAGACCCAGGAAGACTCGGTCAAGCTGACACGGCTGCGGCTGAACCACGGTGTGGCCACCAAGCTGGACGTGCTGCAAGCCCAGCAGGTGCTGGACATCGCCAATGCGCAGGTCCCGGACCTTGAACGGCAGATCGGCCAGGAGGAAGACGCGATCAGTATTCTTCTCGGCCATTATCCCGAGAGCGTCCCCCGCGGCCGCCCATTGGGCGAGCAGCCGCTTCCTCCCGAGGTGCCGCCGGGCTTGCCGTCGACGTTGCTCGAACGGCGGCCGGACATTCGCCAGGTGGAACAAAACCTGGTTACCGCCAACGCTGAGATCGGCGTGGCCCGGGCTGCTTTTTTCCCGCAGATTTCGCTTACCGGCTCCGGCGGGGGTGCGTTCGGCCGGAGCAGTCTCCTCACCAACCTGATGGGTTCACAAACTGGAATCTGGTCCTACGGCGTCCAGGTCAGTCAACCTATTTTCACCGGCGGCGCGCTGCGCGGGAATCTAAGACTCGCTGAATCCGAACAACGCCAGCAGCTGATCGCTTACAAGCAGGTCATCCAGTTGTCGTTCCGCGACGTGTCCGACGCTCTGATCGGTTATCAAAAACTTCATCAAGTCCGCGTCGCGCAGGAGATCACCGTCAAGGACCTGCAGGACTCAGTGACGACCTCCCTGCACCGCTATCGGGGAGGCATCACCACCTACCTCGAAGTTCTCGATGGGCAGCGATCTCTCTTTAACGCCGAGCTGACGCTCGCTCAAGCTCGGGGTAACGAGTATCAAAGCCTGGTGCAACTTTACAAGGCACTTGGTGGAGGCTGGCAGTAACGATCCCGCGGGCCACTTTCCTCCTTTGCGGCATCTGATTTCTGGAGGATAGCAAGCAATGAGCAAAGAGCAGAATTTGGCCGCGCTAGGCAAATTTGCGGAGGCTGTGAACAAAGGCAATTTCGATCTATTCCGAGAGGCTGTGGCTCCGGACTGTGTCGACCACGATCCCGCACCGGGCCAAGGCCCAGGGCCGGAGGGCTACCGCAAATTCTTTTCCGCCATGAGGACAGCCTTCCCGGATATGAGTGTTGCGCCGGAAACGATGGTAGCTGACGACGATTCGCTTGCCTTCGCCTACACCCTGACAGGTACACACCAGGGCGTTCTGATGGGCATACCGCCAACAGGGAAAAAGATAAGTATCCGGGGAGTGCAGATTTCGAAGTTCCGCGACGGCAAAATGGTGGAACGCTGGGGAAGTTCGGATCAGCTCGGCATGCTGCAGCAGTTGGGTGTTACGCAGTTGCCGAAGGGATGAGAAGCGAATTTTTTTGGACGCCTTTAGCCCACCAGCACGCCGGCGATATGCACCCACCACGCAGCGGTGTGGAGGTAAGTTTGCACGCAAAAGATCTGGAACAGGATAAACAAGGGAAAAGCGTAGAGATACACCTTGTGTATCCGGCGATCGACGATGAGGTCGCGCAAAATGCCGAGAAAGATCAAAGCGTCTACGCCCGCAGGCGAGAAGGGGTGCGGTAGGAATGGAAAGCGGCCAAAAGCCGCATTCGTGAGCGCGCAGGAGGCGACCAGCATAAGCCGCCGATGGAACTCCGGCCGGCGACGCCAATAGATGGCCAGCGAGAAGGGGATGGCGAAGCAGCTCAGGTCCATCAACTGGATGATGAGGAAGGCTGGCGTCTTCGTTCTGTGTTGTTGCAGTAAGAAGCGGTCCATGCCGGTGGCGGTCATGTAGCCGACGACCAGCACGCCGATCGCAAAGGCGAGACCGAACCAGCCCAGTGTGCGATGCAGGGGCACGTTGTGGGTGCGCACCAGCGCTGTCTGGAGAATGAAGAAGAGCACCCAACCAGGAAAGACAATGGCGTGGATGGTGAGCACGAAGGGCGGTATGGGCGAGGCGTGCAGCAGGTTCTGCCCGATGGTGTGGCTGAAGCCATAGACCACGACCACGGCAATCAACAGCGACATGCAGAAGTAAAAGTACCGGCGCAGGAAAGCAGCAGGGGTGGCGTACGGGTGCGGGAGAGCTACGGACCTGGTCGTCATAAGGGAGCTCCTGATGGGGCCCGTGGCGTAGTGAGTTTTGTGATGACTCGCAATACTAGCATCTCGCATCTCTCAATGCATGAGAACGTATCGCAGTGGGACGGTGGCCATCGAGATGGAGCAGCATGAGCCGCCGGCGGCGGGGGTGCATCCCGGGATCCTGGTGCTGCATGGCTCGGGTGGGGCGGGCTCCTATTGGATGGATCGCTTTGCTCCCACGCTAATGAAGTTTGGGGTAGCGGCCTACGCGCCGCACTACCTGCAGAAGACGCGGTCGCAGCGCGCTACGCCGGAGATGATTCTCGACGGTAAGCATTTTCCACAGTGGCTGGAGGCCATTCGCGATGCGGTGACTTACATCGCCGAGCGGCCCGGCGTCGATGCCCGCCGCATCGGAGTGTTGGGCGTTTCTTTGGGAGGATACCTGGCAGTGGCGCTGGGCATTGAGGACCGGCGGATGCGGGCAGTGATTGAGCTCTCCGGCGGGCTGCCGCTGGGATGGGAAGACCGGGTGGCGCAGGGGATGGCGCCGGTACTGATCCTGCACGGAGCTGCGGATACGGTGGTACCGGTTTCGGAAGCGCACAGGCTGCAAGGGGTGCTGAGGGAACGGCGTGTGTCGTGCGAGATGGAGGTGCTTCCGGGTGAGGGCCACTGGTTTTCCGCCGGCGCGCAAGCAAGGGTGTTAACGAGTTGTGCGCGGTTTTTGGGCCAGCATCTTTAGAGCGCATGCCGGAGGTAATGTCGCGAACGGCCTTAAACGCACAGCGGCGGGTGCAATTGAGCATGTCTTCGCTATCTGATCCCCTGTTCTCCCCCGTTGGTACTCTGGCGCAAGGCAACTGTGGCAGCTACTTTCTCCTTCACTCGCAGTGAGCGAGCATCCTGTGAAAGGTTGACGGAGGTGGCTTTGAAGAGAACTCTACGTGTACTGCCCTGGTATCGCGCGCGGATCGCGCCTGCTGTGCTGACACGAGCAGACTTCAACAGGGCAAAGGCGAGATCAACCGGCAAGGTCGCAACGGTGCTTCTGGCGCAGCCCTCCACCGCCTTTACTCACGGGCCGTAGATTTCCGAACTTTGAAAACCCGCGTTTGTCCGGGATCGTCGCCGCCGCGTTGAGGAGGACGCGCATAAGCTGGCGATGATGTATCCCGTGTCTCGATGTTAGAGATGGCCGGTGCTGAGACGGTCGCGCAGCAGCTTGCGCGGCCTCTCGGCGTTGAGGCCTCAGCGCGGCGCGCTCCGCTTACGAGGGGCGGGAGCCTCGCCCGGCTGGCAGGTCGGGCACCAATAGAGTGTGCGGCCAGCCATATCTATTCGTTGGATGATGGTGCCGCAAACGAAGCAAGGCTGGCCGTGCCGGCGGTACACGTAGTGGACCTCGTAGCGCTGCGCCTTGCCTTTTGGGTGGGGCCGGTCTTTGGCGCGTGTGGTCACAATGCGCCGATCGACCATGCCATCGGGCATTAGCTTCACCGCATCACGCCAGATGGCGTTCAGAGTCTTTTCCGAAACATTCTTTCCCGGTGCGAATGGGTTCTGCCGGGCCCGATAAAGCAATTCGGCACGATAAATGTTACCAATGCCCGAGAACACTGTTTGGTCCATCAGCAGAGCAGCGATGGGCGTGTTGGCCTTGCGTATATAGGCGATGCCCGGGGAAGGGTCAGCATCAGGCGAGAGCGGGTCGGCGCCCAGGCGAGCTTCGACCGCTTGCCACTGCTCGTCGGTGAAGACGGAAACGTCGGTGGCCCCGCGCAACTCCAGCCAATCGGTAGCGGTTGACCAGCGCATGCGCAGGATGCCCTTCACTTCGGGAAAGGGCATCTTGCCTTCGGTAAAGTCGCCGAAGCGGCCAAGATGGATGTGCAGCTTCCGATCCCGGCCGAAGTCGTAGGCCAGGTGCTTGCCGTGGGCGATCACAGATTTGAGCTTACGGCCGGTCAGCAGCGCGGCGCCGGTGAAGCGGCCGTTGGGCGATTCCACGCAGATGGTCTTGCCCACAAAGGTCGCGGTGTGCAGCTCGGCCCAGCGGTGTACCTCATTTCCCTCCGGCACGTATGGTTCCCTTCCTTGGGTAAGCACGCTTAGGCGAGCTGCCCACTACCATGCTAGCTGGCGAGCGACCCGGCTCCGGAGCCGCAGCGCATACCAGTTTTCGTAAAGGCAAAGCCAGCGGGAACATTATCTCGAAAATTGCAAGTAATGCTATTTTGCATTACTATTTCAACATACGCAGGGACTGCGCAAAATGACCATCTTGACTGTCACCGCACGGGGCCAGGTTACCTTCCGCAAAGATGTGCTGCAACATCTTGGTATCCGGCCGGGAGAGAAAATTGAATTGGACAAGCAGCCGGATGGCGCCGTGACGCTCAGGGCGGCGCGGCCACTTGGCAAGATAGACAGCTTCTTCGGCCTGCTCGCAGGGAAAACCCGGAAGGTTGCGACTCTTGACGAGATTAACGAAGCGGCAGCGGCCGGCTGGTCAAGGCAAAAATGAGAATCACTGCCGATACGAACGTGCTTGTTCGAGCCGTTGTCGCAGACGATAGGAAACAGGCCGAGGCCGCCGCCAGGATTCTTAAGGAAGCTGAGCTCATCGCGGTTACGCTCCCGTGCCTATGTGAGTTTGTTTGGGTTCTGCGCAGCGTCTACCAATTTGCCCCGGAGAATATTTCCGCCGCACTGGAAGCCTTGCTCAATGCGGACAATGTCGCCGCCAATCGCCCTGCCGTGGAAGCTGGTTTGTCAGTCCTCAAGGCAGGGGGGGACTTCGCTGATGGTCTGATCGCCTATGAGGGCGACTGGCTGGGCGGAGACACCTTCGTTTCTTTTGACAAGCAGGCCGTCTCCTTGCTCTCGCATCAAGGCAAGCAAGCGAGGTTGCTGAAATAGTTGTACGCCGCCAAGTGAAACGAGCGGCCTGGAGGATCGCAGGCCACTCGCGGTTTCGGGGTGAAGTTAACCTACCATTCAGGATTGCTGGTCAGCCAAGGGGTGAAGGCTACGCCGGCAGTCGTAGAGGCGCAGTTGGCTTTGGCCGGACCTTGCGGGCAGCCCCACCAGTTCAGGGTTCCGTCAACGGTGGCTTTGCCCAGGACGCTGATGCCGATGGTCTTGGGATCAAATTGGTTGAGATGCGCCTGTAGTTGCGGAGGCGCATTGGCGGCAGTGGCGGCGGAGTTGAAGGAGATGCCGATGGACTCGTCCTCCATCACATTGCCGGTGACGACCATGCCGGTAAGAGGCAACACGCCGTAGATGTTGATGCCAGTGAGTCCGGCGGTAGCGGCGTCTTCGGTGTCGGCTCCGTTGCCGCGGAAATGGTTGTCGATGACGGAGTTGTCGCGCAGGGTGACCGGCGGCGCACCGGGTACCGAGGCGTGGTTATGCATGGCGACGCCGGGGAGTCCATTGCCGACCAACAGGTTGCCGATGGCGACGTTGCCATAGTTGATGTTTCCGGGACCGGCCGCGTACATGCCGACGCCGGCGCCTCCTCCGTTATTGAGGCCGTTGTAGCTGGACTCGTTTTTGAGGACGGTGTTTTGAAAGACGCCGAAGCTCAGGGGTCCGGTGGGATGAGCAAGGGTGGCGGCGGGATGGGAGGCGAGCGTGATGCCGCAGGCTTCCCCGTTATACTTCACAACATTTTCTGTGATGAGGTTGGCGTAGTTGGGACCGGTCTCATCGGTGACCAGGACTCCGCCGGAGTTGTAGTCGACGAGGTTGCCGCCAACGACAGAATGATCGGTAGACATGAGGTGGATGCCCTCGCCGCAGTCCATAGCTTCGTTGGTCTCGAAGTCCGGGATGCCGGGGCACGCGGTCTTGGTGAGGCTCAGATTATTTTTGGTGACGTGATTGTGCGCGATGGTGACGCCGCTGGCGCTGGCGGCGAGAATGCCTTCGTAGTTGGCCCCGGTGATGGTGAATCCGGCGATGGTGACATTGGCGACTCCTGCGTTTGGCGAGGCGCCGGTGCCATTGATGAAGATGCCGTTGGAAAGGCCCTTAGCGTCGATGGTGGTAGTTTGGTCGCCGGCGCCTTGCAAGGATAGCGATTTGGTGATGATCACGCCCTCCTTGTAGGTACCCTTGGCGACGTAGATAGTGTCTCCGGCGGCGGCTGCGCCGACGGCAGCGCTGATGGTGCTTTTACAGCCTGCGGTTCCGTTGGCATTGACGCACCAGGTGGCAGCCAGGGCGGAAGGGGAGAGCGCCAGCAGTGAGGCTGCGATAAGCGTGAATTGGCGGGGTTGATGATGCATGGGTCTTACTCCTTCGGTTGGTGGTGAGGTTGCGAGGTGAGCATTTTGCGCGTTGATCATCGCGCGGACGCGGGTCCTTGGGTAAAAGCGCGGCGGGGGTGATTTTATTCCCTTATTGTTAAGTTTGCTCGATGGAGTGGGTTTGCAAGCTTTACAGGCTGCCGAAAAACCTGACCGGTTGAAGGGGTGCCAGCCCCGGACTTTTAGTCCGGGGGAGCGGGTTTTCAAACCCGCGGAAACGCTGGCTTTAAAATTTCGGGGCTTTAGCCCTGGTGGCTGCTTTTCAAGGTCCCGACCTTTCCGCACAACCGGCAGATGAAACGATTGCGGATGGGCCCGCGGATGAAAGTGCCGATCGATAGTGTGTTCCCTTTCAGCAGTACAGGGCTGCTATTTTTCGGCCGCTTTCTTCAGCACCTCGTCGATCCGGGTCTGCCAGCCTGGACCTGTATCCTTGAAATAGTCGAGAACGGCCGGGGAAAGACGGAGGGACACCAACCGCTTGGTTGCAGATTTCTGTTCGCCACGTTGTCCGGGACGCCGCACGATCGCTGACGCGAGATATGCCTTAGCCGCCTTCGCATTGTTTGGATTATAAGGACCGTCTTCCGGCGAGTGCGGAATTGGGTCACTCTCCCTGATTGCCTTTACTCGCTTCCAATCAGTCTGGCTCTTGCCCTTGCTCATAAAACTCTCTCTCCACTCTTGATGCAACCCGGAACGAGATCACTTGGATGTCCGGTTCACGGTCCACATAGATGGAGTGTTAGGACCCTGCCACGCACCGAGACCATTGCGATATCTTGCTTCCTTGCCTCTCCCTTTCGAGGTGACTGGAAGGTGATCTTCTTGGGGTTGTCGTAGACCAAACCGGCATCTGCGTAGCTACACTCTTTACTATTACCATCCGATGCGCTCGAGCCCTTCTACCGCATCAAAGTGCTGGTCCTGGCTTAAGAGCTGGAGACGGTGTTGCCGGCAGAGTGCAGCGATCCAGAGATCATTTGAGGGGATCGCGCGACCAGCCTTTTTCAGTGCTGCTCGAATCCCGGCATAGTGCCGTGAGGTCTCTTCCTCTATCTCAAGGACGCGTGTTGCCGCGATGAGCTCCCGCAGCCACCTTTCGTACTCGCTGCGCCGTCGCGATTGACCGATACCGAAACGATATTCGCCCAGTACAATCACGGGCAACTCCATGCTCGCAGCCTGGCGATAACGGCGAACAACCGCGACCTCATCATCCGCCACTGCAGAGAGTGCGTTGGTGTCGAGGATCACTCCCAATCCTCAGGCTCAATCTTCTCGAACTCACTCTTGATGATCCGATTGATACGCACCGTCTCTTTGTGGAGGTGTTTGAGACCTCCAGCAAGCCTCACCCATGGCTTTTCTTCTGTTTTCAAGCTAGCCTCGAGCTTCTCCGTGACCGCTTCGGTTACAAAGGCGCGCAGCGGGATGCCACGCTGGGCGGCCACCGATTTGGCACGGCGGAAGATGGGGTCAGGAATCTCAAGAGTAGTCTTCACCCGTTCATGCTCCCATATTTATGGGAGCCGGTCAATCCATGCTCTTTTGACAGGCAGAGGTTTCGTATACAGGCGGCTGCCGCCCGCTGCCATGGCGCCGGGCGGAAGATCCAAATGTCCGATCTGGCGTAACAGCCGGGAGCAAAATGGGAGGTTTCGCGGATTGCCGGTAGCTATTCCCGATTCTCCCTTTACGTCGCCTACTCGGGCAGGTTGCGATGTGGCCTGTTCGGACTGATGTTGAATTGAACAAGCTTGGCGCAAGCTATAGCGAAGAATCCCTCCTGATCGCCACCGCACTCCCGCCGCGCAGCGTAAATGATGGCCGCTCGCTTCGTTCCAAAACTTTCGTCCTTGCCGCCATCGAGCTTCACGCCGCCGGCACGACGAACCTTCACCTGGCGGGGCTCGGCTCCAGTGGAGATGCCTCCGCTCAACACCTTGGTCATGTGCGGGGTCTCCGGGTTGAAATAGGTTTCATCAAACGCGCGAGACACTTTGCGCGCAGCCAAGATCGCCGCTTCTGGTGAAGCGCAGTAAATCACGATGCGATCGAATAAGTCCAGGCAGAGCTCCAGGGGATCTGCGATTTTGGCGTAGCTTATACCTGTCTCGCCCAGGACAACCTCGAGCGCGATGAAGCGCATCACGGCGACGGCATGCTGCATTCTAACGTTGACATAGAGGCGGTCCGTGATGGCACCCACGTTGCAGGGCGAGCGAAACTCGAGATTGTTCCTAATTACTTTGACAACGGCTTCAGGGTCGAGCTTGAAAGGTCCATTGCAGATGTTGGATTTTTCCTGAGCTCGGGCAAAAAACTCCGCCTTAACAGGTGAAAGATCTCCCGGCGGCGCTTGTTCGCTGGCTTCCCGTGGGGGTAGCTTCCCGCAGTAAAGGTCATAAATTGTTTGCTCGGTAAACGGCTTGTCGGCTGTGTAGACCCAGACCAACTCCAGAAACCGAAACAGCCGAAGCATCGTTGGATCAGCGTGACCCTGCAGCTCTTTTCTTCTGGAGGTGTATTGCCGGAGTTCGAGGCTCGTCGGCCGTGTTGCCATGGTCAGCGCTCCGTTCGTCGGCGGAGATCCCGAGGTAATCGGTCAGCTCGCCGTTGATAGTTAAATAAATGTACCGCTTGATTCTGTCGCGCCGCAACAGCGGCGGCTCGTCCCCACGAGGTCCCTCCGTCCAGTGGCTCTACGTTATCCAGGTGGGATCTTTCCTTTCCCCGGACGGGTTGCAACCTGTATTGCGGATCCGCTGTGTGGGCAACCCGCGCCTCCTCCAGATGGGTCGAGAGTTGCCGGGAATATCTGATCGAAGGAGATGCGGTCGTAGAAATATCGTCGGGACGACGCGCCGAGCGGCTTTACAGGGTGCAGAAAACTTCGTTCTCATGGGTAGGTATTGCTCTGTGAAGCGCAGTGTGTCTCTATTTTATGTGTCTCACGTTTGGGGTCCACTCCAGGTAACATGTCCCTAATCTCCCCTTGCGGTCACATGCGGCGGCGCCTACGCCAGACCGACCTTCTTTCAGGAAGGCTCTAGCAGAAGTAGTAAACTAAAGCCATGGCCATCGATTGGTTGGAAATGATGCAGAGGCTAGCTGCAGGCGCGAGAGCGAAGGTCGCAGAGGACCGCCGCCGACTTGAAGAGCTGCAGGCACAAAGGGCCGATGCGCGTGGTGGCGTCGAAGCGCCCGCTTCGGGTCGGTGAGCCGCCCGATTCTGACCATCATTGCTGGTGCAAACGGAGCTGGAAAGAGTACGCTTACCGCCGGAAGCCCTGGCACGTTCGCCGCGATTCCTCTTTTGGACCCGGACGCATTCTCAAACACGCTCCGTTCGAGCGGGATGGGATTGTCGACCATTGCAGCGGGCAAAGAGGTTCTTCGTTTAGCGAAGGAACACCTCGAACGGAGAGAGAGTTTTGCTGTTGAGACGACACTCGCCGGCAGGAACTACCTGCAAATGATGCAATATGCCATTGGTATCGACCGAGGCTTTGAGGTGGTTCTCATCTACATCGGGACCGAAAGTGTTGAGATCAACCTGGCTCGGATCGCCAACCGTGTTCTGGGAGGTGGTCACAACGTTCCTGAGTTGGACGTTCGGCGGCGCTATCTCCGTAGTCTTCAGAATCTGGCCGTCGCCGCTAGAATCGCCGATCGAGTTCTACTATTCGATAACTCCGATGATTTGGGTTACCAGCCCGTCGGCCTAATCGGTCGCGGGCTGCATCGGTGGTTTCATCCGCTGCCATTGTGGGCTGCCGAATTCCAGACGAGACTCTCCCAGCCGACAGACGGGTGACAGAGCTACGAGCGGTGTCCGGTCGAAGATTACATGGCTTGCGATTTGATCTGACCAGGATGCTGTCGTCTCAATAAATCGGTACGACGAGGGTCAAGAAAATACTGAAAGGAGTGCTCATGAACGCAAAACGGAATCTTTGTAGACTAGCGGCCGCGCTGATGGCGATTGGATCGCTAACATCGCTCTCGGGTGTTGCACTGGCCGAGGACGGAAACGCAAAATACTCGCTTGCCAGCCTATGCGGTGACTACGGGGCAGTGGTGACCTACGGGGCCAATGTTGCGGCGGGGCTCGGACATGAGAAATATGACGGACAAGGAAACGCCACCGGGGCCGCATTGGCAAACCAACCGGGGCCAAACGGCACGCGGACGATCACCAGCTTTGGCATTAGCGGCACTTACATCGTGAACAAGGACGGTTCCGGGGTCAGGTACTTGACGATTGCGCTGCCCGGCGGCGGCACGGCACACGTCACCGAGGACTTCGTTATCACCAGGTCGAAAATCGTCGGTGGCATCGCCATCGCGACCGAGATTGCCGATGTGCAGAGGGAAGCAAGCGCAGTGATCGATGACCAGAGCCTGGTGAGACACACGCTCACCTTGCGAGGGAAGGTGGGGCCACAGGGTGAAGGTGATGTCTGCGGAGACTAACGGCTTCTGAACACGGAAACTTTCGGCCAAGTCTGGAGGACCGGCGGATAGGGATCGTGTCCCCTCAGCTACCGATAGACGGCGGGTTTGCGGTAGCGGTGATGGGTAGGCAAAGCCGTGCTGCGAATCGTAATCTTGCGGTCTGTCGCTTGGTTTCCCCGCCGGTTTTCCCTTGCTTTTGTCGACCCGACCCTGAAGTGAATCACGGCCTGTAGTTGAAATTTGCACTATAGGAGAGATGATGATGCGCGCTTCGAAATTCATCCTGTTCGCTGCGATGCTTCTACCGTTCGCGCTCTCTGCAAGCGCAAACGCAAATGGGGCGAAGCCTTCTGCGGCGGGCCCAACCTCAGACGACTTTCTTGCCTTGGAGAAGAAAGCGACTGAGGCCTACTTCCACGGCGACGGCAAATTCTTTCAGGAGCTCTTGACCGACAACACCGTCAGGGCCGTGGGTGGCCGCCGGATCAGCAAAGCTGAAATCGTCAAGCGGATCAGTGGAACCAAATGCAACATCCAGCAAGGCTGGTCGCTTACCGACCCGGTGCTGGAAAAGATCGATGACGACACGTATGTATTCACTTACACGACGGCCCTGGACGGCGATTGCACCTTCGCTCACCAGACTCAAAAAGAGGCTAGCCCTGTCCGTTCGGCCACTGTCTGGGTGAAGCGCGGCGAAAAATGGCGCGCCGCCTTTCACGGTGAGATCCCGATCGTCGATCCCAAAACTCTTTCGGAAACCTTAAAACAAGAAGAGCCGAAGAAAGCCAGCGCCCAGCAGAACGTGGCTGCCGGGCCAGGTACGGGCGCCTTGATGGCTGCGGAGAACTCCGTCTGGGATGCTTGGAAAAATAAGGACGCCAGGAAGATCGAGGAACTGACAACGGCGAATATCACCTTCGTCGACATCTTTGGAAACTATTTCAAAAACAAGCCCGACGCCGTCAAGGACTGGACCGGATCCATATGCGAAGTGAAAAGTTTTTCGCTAACGAACGGAGTGGGCACCTTTCTTTCACCAACCGTCGGCATCCTTACGTTGACGGGCTCGGTGGACGGTGAGTGCGGTGGCCAGAAACCTCCGCCAGTCTACGGCACCAGCGTCTACGTCAAGGAAGGCGACATGTGGAAGTGGGCGTTTGGCTTCAATTCGCCGAACTGATGCAGGAAATTAGAGCGCAGGGTCTGTCCACGAACTGGCGCCGCATCGCCCTTCTTTGAGATGTATCGCCACGGGCTGAGCCGTGGGACAGCTCCATCAGTGTCACAACCGAGACGCCTACATCCTCACCGGCAACTCTGACGGCAATTTAGATTCGTGGCCAGATTCGTGGCCCTGACCACGAATTCTCCAAGGTCTCCGTTGTTAAGAAAGCGGACGCGGAATATGACCTCACCATTCGATCGACTGATAGATGTCATCCACTCCGCCACGACGGACTCATGCTAGCAGCGCAGCCGTCTCCGCCAACAAGGGTAGCGATTCAAGTGCGGCATCGATCTCCTTGGACATTTCACCTGGGGACACTCTGCTTTCGATGATCAAAGGAATATGTCCAGGAATGAGATTCGCAATTGACTGAAAACCTAGCTTTGTGGCGTAGGTAATCGGATCATGCTGACTCGCACTGTTGACCTCACTTACATGGAGTTGTGTCAGCCGCGAACTATACGCTTCCAGGATGCGATACGACTCTGTCATTGAGGTATCGCACTGCCGAGCATGACCAATGTCAAAGCAAAACCGCGCATCCGGCAGGAGGCCAAAGTTCGATCGGAGTTCCTGGGCTGTTCTACCAGTCGACTTCCTGCGATCCATGTTCTCAATTGCCACTCGCGCTCCTAATGCACGCCACAGAGAGGCATCGTGGATTGTGTCAGGGTGGAGCACGATCGGCCAATCTTTGGGAACAAGCCGTTCCAGCATTTCCACCAGAATTGCTTCCTCCTGAGCCGCAAATAAGCTTGGGGCATGAAAAGAGACATAGCTATAGCGATTGAGATCCATCCCGGGAATCGCCTGCACCAAAGGTTCCACTTCATGGAGGCGCAAAGCGGAAAGCTCGATGCTGTCGATCCTGGGCTGGTTTGCCATCAAGGCGAGCGCGGAGACAAAATCGCCGCCAGCCACTGCTCCTGTTGAGAATCCTATATGTCTCATTAAAAAACTCCGTACTCGATAGTGAGCTGACCGAGAAGATTGTCTTGATTGAGAAAGATAACGCTGACAGCGTCCCAAAAGCGATAGCTAATTTGCTGCGCTTCCTTAAAGGTCGGGTCTGTCTTTAGATCCTCAAAGGAGATGGTGTCGAGCCTTTCTCGCTTGACATCGTCCGCGAGCAGACCGAGGAAATCGTCGTAAGCGCTGAAGAGCTTTGCAGCGCGCGGGTCGAGTTCAGGGAACAATAACAGCGCTGCGGCCGTGATTTCAAGCGGCGATCGCATCATTGCAGTTTTCAAGTGAGCGAGTGCCGGCAGCGGACCGTTCCCATTGAAGATGGCTCGGCGGCGCTCCGGATCAAGATCTAGTTCATAGCTGAAGCATGACAGGAGGCCTGCGATAAATATCAGCTTCCGGGAAATGCGAAGTTTAATGGTGCGTAATCCGAACCCGCGCCCGCCGCGGGTTCGTTGTTTGTATGCCAGGTCGACGGCCATGGTCCGCCAGTATCGTGCAATGTCGTTCAACAAGAATCGCGGCACCTTGCGGGGACTTGACCCGTACCAGAGACCACGATCCTCGGTCAGATACCTACCCAGGGTATTGCCGATCACCCGGTCGTGGGCGTCCGGCTTGCCGAGCACACACGACTCAAGAAGCAAAAGGATGCGCTGGGTGGTGTTCGCGTTGGTGTCGTTCTGGCCCCCAATCTGATGAATGATGTCGTGGCTAAACGAAAGCTTGCCAAAGATCCCCTCTCCGCCTGGTTCTTTTCCTTCCAGTTTTGCAATCTCGTCCCGGACCTTGTTTGCGATGGCCAGATGTTCTGATGCGGCTTGGCCATCAATTAGAAGTGTCCAGTCGATATCGCTGCTCTGGGTGAATTCGTTCCGGGCCAATGAACCAAAGGCGACAATACTGGTATCGGCGGAATCAAGTCCTCTCAGAGCGTGCGAGAGTTCCTTCTTCTTCTGGAGTGTTTTGGCGGAAGCCGCGGCCAGTTGGGTCCACCGCGCGCCGAGGCGGTCTGCCAGCTGACCAAGCGACGAGTCCGTAGAGTCCAAAGGGGTAGAAGCGATGTCTCCGCTCACTTCCTAACCTTACCGCAGAAAGCTGTGTATGCCAGTCGGATTCCTGGGTCCGGAGCTCGGCTTGTCTGGGGAGGAGTTCTCAAATCGGCAATTCTCATGCGCTGGCAGCCGGGCGTTGGTTGCTCTGATCGGGGTGGCTTCGCATTAAAAGGAAGCATAAGGCGCTTTGAGTGTGGCGCGGATTGGTGTCGGTGAATAGGTATCCTGTCGCCGGATCTCTATCCGCCTGACATTGCGCGACATATTGCCTCAGACTTCGGCTCCGAAACTCCGCGTTCTCTTCGTGGCTAAGACGCCGGTCCCCGAGAGCGTCGAGGCCGGACACTATTTCCAAGGGCCGCACGGGACGAACTTCTGGAATAAGTTGAAATTTTATGGCCTCTTCGAGCAAACGACAGAGTTTGAAGATGATTCTCTCTTGAGAAATGGGTATGGGCTCACAGACATCGTCAAAGCGCCACACCCATTTCGAACAGAGCCATCCGAGCAAGAGTACAGGGAAGGATCGCGTCGGATTCTCAAGCTGATTAAAATCCATGGTCCAAAGGTTGTGGTGTTCGTCTATAAGAAGGTCTTAGACAAGATCGCTTGTCTTGAATTCAATCAGGGAAAAGCGGCCTATGGATTTTATGAAGAGCTCGAAGGTGACTTCAACGCACGAGTGTTCGCACTTCCGCTTCCAGGAGTCGGGGGCTGCAGTGCCCTTGCGGCTGAATCTGCAATGCTAGAGCTGCGTGATTGCCTCAGAAACGTGGCCCCCATGCAGGCTGAAGATTGAAAGCGACACGTTGAAGTCAATTTTTGACCGGCGCATTCTGCATGGTGTCCCCTCTTTCTACCTCATATGAGTTCCGTCATTATTCCGCCCGCGGCAGCGATCCTGAGGATTGCCGACTTCTTAGATTCGGCAATTCACAAATTCTTGCGCACTGTCGCTCTAGCAACGGCCAACGTTGGCAAATATGAAACAGAAACCGAAGCGTGACAGGCTGGAGTCACTGGTAGGAGACTTATATCCCACTTTCTCCGCGTCTGTCCCGTTTTCTTTCGCTCCCTCCGTAGCGGCAGCTAAAGTTGCGAGAAACCCATTTTCTCGGCGGCACTTGTCGCTTAACAATTACTGAAGAACATGAGAAAGCTTAGTTTGATCTTCGCAGCCTACGCTGTGCTTGGAATCGCCGGGTGCGGCCATAGGAAACCCAGAAACATTGCCATCTCGGCTCAAGTGCCTATTTTGTCACAGAAAAGTTGTCGCAGCGAAAACGGCTTACCAGATCCGACATGCACCCCAGGAGGGGTGCGGACGACCGAGGTTGATAGCATTTGCCATGGAGGCGGCACAAAACGGTATAGGCCACCTTCGTCCTATACCGACGCCCTAAAACGACGGCAGTTGGTTGCCTACGGCTATGCCGACACCAATCCTGCCGATTACGAGGAAGACCATTTAATCCCTCTGGAATTAGGAGGGTCGGGCAGCGACGAGACGAACCTTTGGCCGGAGGCGCGCAAAGGAAAGAATAATTCCTTTGAGAAGGATAAGGTTGAGAACTGGCTGCATCGCCAGATTTACATCGACCCGCCATATGGGATCGATTACGACTCGAATTTTCAGCAGCGGGTCGATTCGACGAAGAATAATGAGAAGGACCAGGCGGACGACGTTTTGACCATAAAGGCCTTCCGTGACACGTGGACACTGGGCATCCACTCGTACCTGACCTATCTTCAAGAGCGCCTTTATCTCTGTCGAGAACTTCTATCCGACACTGGAGCGGTATTTTTGCAGATCGGACCTGAGAACGCCCATGTCGTTAAAGTTGTCATGGATGAGGTTTTTGGTAAGGACAATCGCATTGCCGACATACACTTCATCAAGGCGGCAGGCAGAGGTTCAGGGTTGATCGATACTCTTTTCGATCAGATTCTCTTCTACGCGAAGGATAAGCAGTCGATCGCCTCAACTTTCTCTGCGGTCTACTCCAAGAAGGGCGGTGTCGAAGGCGATCCTCTCTACAAGTACCTCGAGCTTCCGGACGGTTCTGAGATCCAGCTGACAGCGGCTCAAATGCGGGGGGAAAGCCCCATTCCGGCGGGGCGCAGGTTTCGTCCAGATCCGTTAGTCTCCGAGGGAGAAACTGATACCGGGTCCGCTCCTTTTATCTTCAAAGGCGAGACTTTTCGTCCTCCCCCCGGCAATCACTGGAAGCTGACTCCGGACGGTTTGAAATCCCTCATAGCGAAACGCCGCATCTTTCAGCTTGGAAAGAAACAGCTAAGGTACAAGCGCTACCCAGAGGATTCGGAGTGGGGACGCATTGGGAATATGTGGCAAGACACCCAGAAGGGAACGTTTCAAGGTGAACGCCGTTATGTGGTGAAGACTGCCGATAAGGTTGTTGCCAGATGCGTCTGCATGGTGACCCGTCCGGGAGATCTGGTCCTCGACATAACTTGCGGATCTGGCACTACAGCTCTGGTCGCGGAGTCGCTCGGTCGGAGATGGATCACCTGCGATACATCGCGAGTTGCCATAAACGTTGCTCGCACACAGTTACTCGAACAGGTATTCCCAAGCTATAAGACCATTACATCCGATTTTCGGGACGGGTTCGCATATGAGAAAGGAACCCGCTTGATGCCATCCGATGTGGCGTACGAGAGAGAACCCGAGTCGTTCGACCTTGTAGACCGTCCGATCGTCGATGGAACGAGCGCTCGCGTAGCCGGACCGTTCGAGGTAATGACCCTCGGGCGATATTCGGTTGAAGATTGGCAAGGTTCTGTCGTTACCCGCGATGGACGAGGGATCGAACAAGCTCAGCTTCAGAACTACATCCAGGTGATCTGCCGGCTTTACCGGAAGGATTCCGCCGTCCAAGGCGCGAGCGGCTTGATACATGCGATTACAGAGTCCGAAAAGGACAGGATTGCCATCTCTGTCGGCCCGCTTTCTGGCCGCGTCACGGCCAAGCAGGTGAACGATGCCGTTCAGGACGCGCTGGCCTCCGGCATTCTGGAAGTCCATATCCTGGGCTGGGCATTCGAGGCCAATGTCGGCGAGGTCAAAGCCCAGCTCGAAAAGCGGGGGAGGGTCAAGGTGGTACTGCAAATGATTCGTCCCGATACCTTGTCCGACGGACTGAAAGCTACGAAACCGGAGATGCTATTCTCCCCTCTCGCCCTGCCGGACATCGAAATCGAGGTGAAAAAGAACGGCAAGGAGGCGCGGGCCGTCGCCCGCCTCAAAGGCGTCGCTGTGTTCGACCGGAAGAATCGAACGACCGACTATAAGCACGCCGATTCTGGCTACGTCTCCGCCTGGTATCTCGACGAAGATTATGATGGCGACTGCTTCGTGGATTGCCAGATGTTCTTCGACTTCAAGAAGGCTCCGAACCTCAGAGCTCTTGACCTTGAGGTGGACCCGGAGGAATACAAGCTCCAGCTCACATCTCTGCCGTTTCCTCTGCGCGGTTACAAGCGCATCGCTGTCAAAGTTGTAGATGTCTTCGGCAACGAGTCCACCGTTGTGCGTGCACTGTAACCGGGGTCCATGTAATGGCCTATTTTGTTGACCGCGTCGTGATCTGCGAGGCCTTTGAGGAGCCCGACCAGCATTATCAGCTTCTCTCTGGCGGACGCTCCCAGCTTGTGAGCGGCCGGCGTCCGTCTATGCGCTTCATCGGCGGCGCCAGCGGCGCGCGTGGCGGAATCGGGGGAATTGTAGGCCGCGAAGCGACCTTGTTTGAGGACTTGTCTTCGTCCTCAGAGAAAAACGAGGTTGTCAACCAGCTGCGGGACGAGGTCCGCGAATGGCGCACACAGCGCTATCCGGGAACCGCAATAGTAACGCGTCGTTTGTTGGAATGGTGGTTCGAACGCAACGAGGAGCGAAAAGCCTTAGGGAGGCGCTTCTTTTTCTGCCAACAGGAAGCGATTGAAACCGTCGTCTATCTCTATGAAGTCCAGAACCGCCGCAAGATGCCGGAGACCGGCAACCTCCTACGCTACGCGCTGAAGCTCGCGACTGGGACGCGCAAGACCGTCGTCATGGCCATGCTCGTCGCCTGGTCAACTCTGCATAAGCGCAAAGTCAGTGGCTCGACGCTCTCCGCTAACTTCCTCGTCCTGGTGCCCAATCTGACGGTTCGCGACCGCGTGAGCGGCTTCCCCCGCGGCGATGGTTTAGAGCCGGGCGGCGAACATAATCTCTATAACGAGTTCGATGTGGTCCCCCCTGAATACCTTGAGGAATTCCAGCCCAACGTAATGGTCAAGAACTGGCAATCGATCCCGCTCGAGGCCAAGCGCGACGACTGGATTGGCGAGGAAATCCTTGAGGAGGGGCGTTTCATTCCTGCCGCGGTGTTGCGCGCGATGCGCCGGCGAGCGCAGCAGGACCCAAACGCCGTCATCCAGCGCATGCTCAAGAATTGGCGCGATGTGTTCCTCATCAACGATGAAGCCCACCACGCTTACGGCGAAAAGAAGTCGCGCAAAGGCGAGGAGCCTGAATTCCTCCGATGGAGCAAAATTCTTGACCGGATATCGAAGGCAACGCGTGTGAGCCTGGTCGCGGACCTGTCCGCGACGCCATGGTACGGATCTGGCTCCGCCAAGCCGGAAGGCTCGCTCTACGAATGGCTGGTGTCGGACTTTTCGGTATATGACGCCTTCGAGTCGGGGCTGGTCAAGGTGGTTCGCCTCCCGGATCCGGATCAACAAGGCCGAATCTACCTCGACCTCTGGGATCTGGTGAAAGGCGCAAAAACGAAAGACGAGTACCTGCGCGCTTGCAAGGGGGCGATTGCCAGCATCTACGCTTCGTGGAGCAGGGACTATCAGGAGTGGTCGCAGACCTTCGATTTCCTCCGTACAACGCCGTGTCCTGTGCTGCTTTGCGTGGCGGACAATGCGACGCGAGCTGCATGGCTTTTCGAGCATCTGACCAAGGAATATGAATTTCTTCGCAATCCAAATGACGAAGATCGAAAAAAGTGGCACACGATCCAGGTGGATACTGGCGTCTTCGATGCAAATAAAGGCAACGAAGCCAACTTACGCGAGATCGTCAGTACCGTAGGTAGGAAAGGAATGGCGGGCGAGAACGTTCGTTGCGTTGTCAGCGTGCAAATGCTGACCGAGGGTTGGGACGTGAAAAGCGTCAGCCATATTCTCGGCATTCGCGCCTTCGGCTCGCCGCTTCTCACCGAGCAGATCATCGGACGAGGCCTGCGGCGCACTAATTACGATGTACTCAACCAGCCACTCGCCGAGCGCCCGGAGGGCTACGAAGAAACGGTAGACGCCTTCGGCATACCATTCGTCGGCTTCCCTGTGCAAAAGCGCAAGCGTCCGCGCACTGGCTCGTGGGAACAAGCCCGTCTGGGTCGAGCCGGACGACAAAAAAGCCAAATTCCGGGTGCGAGTGCCAAACGTCCGGTCATGGGCGGTGAGCGTCACCAAGCCCTTGAGTCAGGTTATCCACGTCCACAAACTGGCGACAACGCTCGCCAATCCGGTCGCCGAAGTTACAGTGCGCCCAGTAGTGGGCGGCAACCCCGAAGCGGTCATGACACTGGGCGAGTTTCGGAGAGAGTGGCCGCTCCTCCGCACTGCATTCCTACTCGCGGAAGAGCTTTACGAAGCGACGAATCCGGGCAGCGCCGCCGACCTGGGTATAGGGCCAACGTTCGACGAGCTGTTGGATGTCAGTTGCGAGTACATTCAAACGCGCATTATCTACCCTGCGAACGGCGATCAACGCGACATCGGCATTTACAACTGGCGTTTACAGGCTCGCGATCTCCTCGAGAATGCAATTCGGGGTGCTTCCGGTGGCGGCACGACGCCGGTTCCCATTCTTTCCAATCCCGAATGGCTCGACTCCGGGCTCATAAAACGGTTCCAATGGACGGGCATCCTGGCAGAGGGCAAGAAGGCGCACACGAATAAGGTTCCGTGCCACACGGATCTTGAGAAGAAATTTGCTGATTTTCTCGATGGGGCGAAGGATGTCGTTCGCTATCTCAAGAATGAGCGTTTCGGTTTTTCTGTCACCTACTATGAGCACAACCGACCTCGCCAGTTCTACCCTGACTTCATTGTGCTGGTCCGGGAGATGACGGGAAAGAAACAACGTGGCTTGCAGAAACGAAAGGAGAAATGCGAACGAATGTACCCTTGAAGAACGGCTCGGCTGAGCGATGGTGCGAAAAGATGAGCACGACCAAGCACGGTCATTGGCGGTATCTGTTCGCGCAACAGCTAAAGCTTGAGAGGACACTGAACAAAGGTGCCACTTCGTTCGCTAGGATTGCCTCGGATCTAGTGTAGTGCGTCGAGCGGATAAGCGTTTATTTAGCGAGCTTAAAACGGATAGTCGGGCCCGGGGACAAACCTGGCGACGAACGGGACGTAACCCATACAAGAAATTAGTGACCAGATGGAACGTTCCCTAACCCCCAGGAAATGAGCTGGTAGGGTTACGTTCCGTCTGGTCACTGATTTTCCCAACACAACCCTCGCTAGAACCAATGCCCTTACGTCACCGGCAACAATATCCGTCGAGGCGTAACATCACCGCACCATGGTAGAATCATCCAAAATCAGAACAGATAGACGTGGCCAAGTGCAACAGGTGCTAGATGCCAACTGACGCATACATTGACATGCGCAATCTGGCCTCCCCCAAGGGTGCGGCGGGTAGCTGCCCTGTAGCCAATTGCGCTGCACCGCTTGTTGAAGCAGATAGCCAATGGCGTAAGATGCCTTACTGTCCAGTACACGGAATTAGGATCCATTCCAAAACTTTCGCTTATTACAACGGGCCAGCGAGAAAATTGCAGCGCGATGCGGCCTTGCGGAATATCTTATTCGAACGAGACTATTTCAAAGAGCACATTCTGGACAATGCAGCCAAGGCCGAAACTAATCGGATTTGCCACGAAAACAGTGAAGATGCTCTGACCTGGAATGTGTTCTGCCGACTAGCGCGCGGCGGATTCCTTTCAGCACTCCTATCCACACTGACACAATCAGCTCTGACGGACGAGCCCGAACTGTACACGTGGGGCCTCAATGTCCGCCTTGATGATTCGTCCGCCCCAGCATTGTTTCCTGCTCTAAAGTGTGCCCGCGACACTTTCGAACAAGGCATCAGGAGGTTCTTAACTGAGCCGGACATTATGTTGTACGTGCCGGGGCAGGTGCTTATTCTCCTGGAGGCCAAGTTCACTTCAGGCAACACCATTGCTAAGGCCAGCGCGACTGATGATATCGCCGGCGAGAAGCCGAAGTCGCGCGAGGGAATTCTACAACGATATGCGCCCGCTGCACTGCCACCGGGGGCGCTGCTTACACCGTCGTCCTCGGAGCCTTTTTATTCACAGTTGTACCGAAATTTGGTGTTCGCAATCTACATGGCGAAAAAGCTAGGCGTGAAATGGGGTCTGGTTAACCTCGTGTGTGAGCGGCGATTTCGAATTTTGTCGTCAGACGGGTGTGGTACTTTGGGAAAACAGTAAGCTTTAACGAACCGCAGGTTGGGGAGTTTCAGGACGAAATTACCCCTCAAGTAAGGGCAATCATCGCCAAGACGCCGGGACGCCTCTCGCACCCGAAGACCGCCGGGACCTTTTGGGGACAGACGAACTAACCCCTAAGGAAATCCCGCGCAAACGCACGGATTTATCTGCCGACGAGGAAAGAGAATTTCCGGTGCGGTCGTGCCGCGGTGGTCGCCCGTTTGGAGATTTGTGGTCAGGAGATTTGTGGTCAGGAGATTTGTGGTCAGGAGATTTGTGGTCAGGAGATTTGTGGACGGTTCGTTGTGCCAGGTGTTTCGAGGCGCGGCCGTTTTAGAGACCTTGCTTGTTCATTTTTGGGGTCCGCGCTTATCGGGGTCCGCCGACTTTTCGTCGGGGAGATCATCAAAGAGGGGAGTCTTGCTCGGAGGAATAGGCAGATCCCAGGTGCAGACGACTCTTAGTCCGGCCTGCTTGGCGAACTTTCCCAGACCTTGATCGTCGGAATAAATAGTGTGTGCGTCGTTGACTCGGGCAATGGCCACGATTTGGCGATCGAATTTTACTTTTTGGTAAGGCGATTCAAAACCAGCTTTTTTGCCACCCTTGCCGCGGGCAGACAGCTCCATACCAGCCAGTTCTATAGCGGCCCGTTCGTCGAACGGTTTCATCAGGAGTGTTTTTGCCCCCTGGATCTTCTCCAGATAAAGCGGCCCTTCCCGATCAGCGAGGATCAAAAACTCGCAGAGAACCGGCGTCGGGATCACTATCCGTTCATCTTCCGCGTCCAGATCCGTTATCAGTTGCTCGATCCTTTCTCTTGCTTTGATAAGGGGCTGCCCAGTTTTCGGATCGTTCGGCGGTTTTGCTCCAGGATGGAATAGCAACGCGAGGGTGGTGTTGTGAGCAACCCGGGGACAGACGGAACGTAACCATGGCTGCGACCTATTTTTTTTGCCTGACCGCACCAACATGGGTTCGCCGTGTCCACTCTCTGGCGTCATGCAGCTCTCTCAGGAGATCAAATGTGGTGCCACAAGGCTGACGAATTCACGGGCCGTAATGATTTTGGTCTTCTTCCAGAACTTGGGAAAATGCCTGCTATTACCTGTGATAAGGTAATCGGCGCCGGCTTTGTCAGCGCATTCAAGAAAGATATTGTCGTCCGAGTCACTGCACACGTCCAGGCGACGTGAGGGTACGACGACGTGGCTGCTGTTCTTGATAAGCTGCAGCAGCTGCAGACGTAAACCTTTCCGGATACGCAACTCGGGGCGGGACAGCACGTCCGCATACTCTTCCAAGATCGGACGGGTCACATAAAGACGGGCCGGCTTGGTGGTAGCAAGCAGGAAAGTGGTGCGCTGAAGGCCTCCTGGCTTGAGAGCGGCGGAAATCAACACATTGGTGTCGATGACAAGACGGAGCGGAAGCATTAGCGCTTCTTCTTTTGCGCCCTGGTCGTCTTGATTATTTCGTCAATCTGCCGGGGAGTAAGGGCGTTGGTTCCGTTGCGCTCTGATTCCTCACCGAGGATGCGCAGCACTTCCGGTTCTGGCGCGGCCAGCTTGACATAGTCGCGAATGCTCAAGAGCACGGCCTTCGGCGTGCCGCGCTTCTCGATGACCAGCGAATGACGCCCATCAGAGACGCGATCCAGGAGCTTGCCGAAATTAGCCCGTGCATTCAGCGCTGAAACCACGATAGTGCCGGTCTTATCGGTCGTCGGGGCGGCCATAAACTCTCCATTTCACTGCTCTGAACTGTACAGTTCGGATGAATCTCAGTCAATAAGTTAGGAAATCCGCGGAGGTTTCGGGATAGCCGGAGGTTTCGGGACTGAAGCCGACGTATCAGCACTCCTGCGCCGTGGCCCTGCTAAGGTCCTCGCTGCTTCGGCCGGACTTCGAAGAAAGACGATGCGTTGCTTGGGCTCAACGTGCTCGGCAAATCCGGCGATCTGCCGAATGGCAGCATCTACACGATCCTGAGACCAGCCGAACTTGCGCCGGAGCAGAACGCGATTCACTTCGTTCAGAATGTCGTCTGAAACTGCGAGGCAAATCTCGCCTGCTTCGGCCAAATCGAGGATGCGCGAAGCATTACCCGGAAAGTTCAGGGCAGATACGATGACATTTGTATCCGATGGGATGCGCAGCACTTAGCGTGAGAGTTCGCCACGTGCGGCTGAAATTTCGGCGTCTACATCCTCAGGCTTCAGACCGCGCTCACGTGCGTTGCGGTGCCCGAATTCGACTAAGTCGCGCCACTCCGCCCGGCTCAGGCGGTTCTCCACTGCCTCGCGCACGAGCTCTTCCGGAGTAATCTCTTCCCTTGCGGCAGCTTCCTTGACTTTCTCAACCAGTTCGCCGGGAAGTCCGAATGTATTCGGTGGCCATGCCTCTATTTTCCTCCTCTTTCGCGAAAACCACCACGGCTTTCACAAGCATGGGAACCTGTCGGGGGACGGGAGGTTTCGGACAGAGGTTTCGGGACGAAATAACCCGTACGCTTCGCCATAGGATGACGGTTCCACGTGTCCCCAAGCGATCATGGCAATATGGTTTGAGAGTGCGTAGCGATGGACAACATGCAAATCACGCTTGAGCCTGGCAAGCGATCCGGACAACCTTGCATCCGTGGCCTTCGTATCACTGTGTGGGATGTGCTCGCTTGGCTCGCAGCCGGGAAGAGCCAGACAGAAATTCTCGCCGACTACCCCGAGCTAGAGCCCGGTGATTTTCAGTTGGTTTTTGAGTATGCCGCGCGCCTGGGGCGGCGAGTCGCCTTGTGAAGTTGTTGCCCGATGAGAACTTGTCTCGTCGTCTTATTGGCCAAGTTGCGGACCTGTTCCCCGGCACCGTTCACGTTTCTTCAGTAAATCTATTGCAGGCTTCGGATGTTGAGGTTGGGAGTATGCGAAGCTGTTTGCCCTTTGTATCGTTACGGCCGATGCGGATTTCTACGAATTGTCGATCACCATGGGCGCTCCTCCCAAGGTGGTGTGGTTGAAAGGTTGCGATTATCCAACGTCTGTGGCTGCTCAGCTGATTCGTGACCAGGCCATTCGAATTACCGCGCGGCGGTTACCGTCGCTTAGCCCGGTGGTAGGCCTTCGGCAATTCGTCTCCCGGTTCCACGGGCTTGTTGCGAGCCTTATCGAGCAGGTCCAATGCCCTAGCCGCGAGTTCTTTCGTCGGCTGTCTTCGCTTTCGCGCCCATTCCTCGTGTTCCAAATGAGCCAGCTTTTCAGCGACCGCCACATTGATGAACTGGTTCAAGGAGACACCCTCCTTCTCTGAAAACACCTCTGCGGTTCGCCGCACCGACGGCATCAGCCGCAGCGGAAACTTCGGGATCACGGTCTTGCGCGATTCAGTCGCCATCTTGGTTCCCCTCCCTCATTTTTTCTAACAGTTCGACCGGGGAAAGCACCGGAATTCCAAACCTCTTTCCTGCACCCGCAAAATGCTTCGTGTTGCTCGTAACCAGCGCCTCTGCCCGTCCGTTGATCGCAAGATCCAGAATCATCTCGTCGCTCGGATCGGGCGACAAGGGCCGGATCTTCGTCACGACTTCCACCGGTTCAGCGAAGGCTTCCATTGCTTCGATCAACTCCAAAATCTCGCGCTTGCTCAACGCCGACGCTTTCACGTGCTCCGAACGAAGAGCGACATCCCGATATTCCAAGCCGAGTTTGAGGTCCATCAGCGGCACGAGTTCTTCACGAAATATCATCCGCACAACTTCTCCTGCAGCCCCATCGCTCGACCGGACAGCCGTCACAAACGATGCCGTATCGAGCACGATTCTCACAACAATATGGTATCACCCATGGCCCCACGCAAGTGGGAACGACGGGACCCGACCTGATACTGCCCAACCTTAAGCAGGTGGTGATCTGCCATTTCGACTTCCCTGAAGAACATTGGGGGACACTTTTGGAGTGGACCCCTTGATTGAGACAGGGAAAATGGTGACAGATTACGTTTGGCTGCTGAGCAGTTTACAGCAGCAGGATAGTGCGAGAAGCTGGTTGCGGCCGGCGAAGCGGACGTGGGCACTGCTGGAGAGCAACCCAGGAAGGAATAACCGGCTGAAGACTCATCGGAACGATGGTCGCCAGGCAGGCGGAGCGGCCTGTTCCGCCTCCGCTTGGTTCCATCGGACTGATAGATCTTCTTATGCCTCGAAAAACTCATGCTGAAATTGCCTCTTGCTTTTGGTAAGTAAGAGCTTCAAAAGCCACCGGCGACATGTACCCGATGCTGGAGTGAAGCCTTCGGCAGTTGTAGATGTCGTCCAGGAACTCTTGAATATGCAGTAAAGCATCGTCGCGATCGCGATAGCTGTGGAGGTAGACCTCCTCGCACTTAAGCGTTCGCATAAAGCTTTCAGCTAGCGCATTATCGTACGGATTGCCGGTGCGGCTCATGCTAATCCGAATGCCATGAGAGAGCAATACGTCTACATATTCTCGGGCGCAGTACTGCACGCCTCGATCCGTGTGGTGAATCAAGGACGGAGCCACCGGACGATCCGCTAGAGCTAGTATGAGCGCTTCCAGAGCAAGCTCAGCGCGAAGATGATTGTCCAGTGCCCAGCCGATGACCTTGCGCGAGTAAGCGTCCAGCACGACGGCGAGATACAAAAATGATTCTCGCAGGCGGATGTAAGTGATATCCGCTACCCAGAGCTGATTGATTTCGTTCGGTTTCCAATCGCGCGTCAAGTTCGGATACACGGCATAAGTGTGACGGGAGTCGGTCGTGCACACATAGCGCCGTTTGCGTAGGCAGAGCAGGTTGTCGGCCTGCATCAGGCGGATCACTCGCTTGCGGTTTACAACCCTACCTTGTTCGCGCAGCTCCCTGGCCACGCGGCGCGACCCGTAACAGCGGTTCTCCAGACAAATTCGTTGTATCTGCCCGCGCAGTTCGGTATCAGCCTGGCGTGGAAAATGCTCCTCGAAATGGCGGTAGAATCCTGACCGGCCTAACCTCGCGGCCTGACAGGCTTCCGTGATGGACAAACCCGCTTTGCCTTCCAGCTGCATCACTTCTCCGTACAGCGCGCCTCGCCAGGCGCGCTGTTCTTCGAGCGTGCTTCCTTTACTCGCTTGAAGGCTCTTGCTAAAAAATCGTTTTCCATCGCAAGCCGACCGATCCGCCGCTCCAACTCGGCTATCCGCCGATCGGCCGCCGTCGCACCCGGCTCCGTTTTCATAACCAGCCCCGAGCCACCCCGCGGCCGGCCCCGCGTCTTCTTGAAACCATCCTTGCCCGCCAAGCGATACGCGTCGCGCCAGCGGTAAAGTATGCTTCGCTTGATCTTGAACTCCGTGCTCAAAGACAGCACGCTCTCCCCGTTCAGAATCCGCTGGGCAATGGCGCTGCGAAACTCCACACTGAATACTCGGACTGCCATCCGAACCTCCGTTCGCTGCAGTTTGTCCCTATTTTCAGTGTCTCAAGTTTGGGGTCCAGACGGCAGTGTGTCGGAGATAGATGTGAGAAGTGCACCAAAAGTGGTCGCGCTCCGGAGGAGAATCTCGTAGGATTGGCTGGTGAACAAGCGTTTTCGAGTTTGTAGCCACGACCAGCCGTTATTGCTTCCGCCCTCTCTGCAGGACTGGCTACCTGAGAGTCACTTGGCGCGATTTGTAGCTGACGTGATGAACGAGCTGGACCTGTCTTCTATCTACGCCAGCTATGAACGAAGTGATGGGCGAGGTTTGTCAGCGTACCATCCACTGTTGATGGCGCGGTTGTTGCTTTACGGTTACTGCATCGGAATCACGAGTTCCCGCAAGATCGAGCAGGCTACTTACGATAACGTTGCATTTCGCTATTTGTCTTCCGACCAGCATCCCGACCACGATACCCTTGCTGCTTTTCGTCAGCAACATGTGGAAGCGCTGGCGGGCTTGTTTGTACAAGCCCTGAGACTGTGTCAGAAGGCTGGTCTGGTGAAATTGGGAAATGTGTCGATCGACGGCACGAAGATGAAGGCCAACGCTAGCACTCGGCGCTCGGTAAGGTACGAACGCATCAGCGAACGGGAACAACACTGGCGCGCCGAGGTAGCGCGATTGCTGCGGCAAGCACAGCAGACCGATCGTGAGGAAGAGCGGCGCCTCGGGCTGGACCAGTTGGCCAATCAACTACCCGATGAGTTAGCAAATGCCCAAAAGCGTTTCGAGCGACTGCAGCAAGCCAAGGCGGAGTTAGAACAGGAAGCACAGGCACAACTAAAAGCCGCATTGGACGGCTATACTCCGGGCAAACGTGGTCCCCGTGGAAAAGCGGAACAGACAAGCCAGCCGTCTAAGGATCGCAGACAGCGCGAGAAGGATAAGAAGCAGCGTCTGCGAGCGAGAAAGAACGCCGTCTCGCCCAGCCGGCAATATAACTTCGTCGATCCTGACTCGCGAGTGATGAAAGACAGCGGGGAAAGAGGCTTTGTGCAGGCTTACAACGCACAGATCGCCGTGGACTCGAAAGCGCAGATCATCGTGGCCGCAGAGCTAACTCAGCAACCTATTGATCGTCAGCAGTTGCTACCCATGGTGAAGACTCTACGGAAAACACTGCAAGCGGTGCCAACAACCATCACCGCCGATGCGGGCTACTGGGACACCACCAGCCTGCAGGATCCGGCGATGAGCGGCATTGAAATGCTGGTCGCACCTGACTCCAAGCCGCATATACCAGGTAAACCTTTGCCGCCCTGCGCACCGCGCAGCCAGGAAGCGTTTGACATGAGAAAAGTTCTGGCCACAGAGGATGGTAAAGCGCGGTATGCACTTCGACAGACAACGGTGGAACCGGTATTCGGCCAGATCAAAGAAGCACGTGGTATCCGCAGGTTCCGCTTACGAGGCCTGTTGAACGTGACATCAGAGTGGAAATTTATTTGCGCCACGCACAATCTTCTCAAACTGTTCCGCCATCGAGCGGCTCTGGCTCACGCTTAACGCCACGAACGCAACTACCCCGCACGCACATCACTTCAACAGCTCATAGCCTCTCAATCAGATGTTGCTAGCGACCTAGAAAATCTCCCTTCCACAGACTCCGCTACTGCTTCTTGCCCAATAATGAAGCAGTTTCTCTCCGACACACTGCAGTCCGTCCCGCATCACCCTGTCCTTCAATGCTCTGTCACCGCTCTTGGTGTTGATAGCTGCTTCGAAGCGTTACAAGCCGACGGGTGAGTTCCTCGGCGGTTAGCCAGCGGCCGCCCGCCATGACCCCGGCAATCTTAGAGGTGTTTTTGACATCTTCGAGAGGATTCGCATTCAGGAGCAAGAGGTCGGCTCGCTTTCCCGCAGTTACCACCCCAAACTCCTCTCCTTGGTTGAGGAATTCCGCTGCGTCAATCGTGCCAGTGCGAATCGCTTCATAGGGTGTCATTTCCGCTGCGACAAACTTCTCCAACTCCTCATGGAGGGAAAAACCTGGCAGGGTGCCGGGCTTCATGGTGTCCGTTCCGAGCAACAAATGAACGCCGCCCCTGTGGAGAGCTGAAACGATGGCCAAGTCCACTGCCTGCCCACGTGGGGTGGCCCGCGGGTCTATGCTTTTGTGGGGATACATCGTCCGGTAACGATCGAAAACCGCAGGAGGAACGTAGCTTGCTTCGTCAAGCCAAGTCGGGTCGGTTCGAGGGAGGTCATTGACGACCAAGGTGGGACAGACCCATGAGTTGGCGTCCTTTATGGCCTGGGCGATAGCCGGAAGCTTCGCCAAATCGGCATCTCGGATCAGGTCGGCAAGCGACTTGCCTTTTACTCCGGGGCCGTCCGGTTGTAGGGAGGGACGAAGGCCGTCAAGATGCTCGATCGAATCCTGATGGACAGCAAGTACCCCTTCCAGTCCCACGCTCAACGGTACGTGACCAACTACGGGCAGTCCCTCTTGACGTGCCGCCACCACTATCGCCGCGTATTCGTCCCTCGAAAGCCCGCTGTAGACCTTGATCGCGACGTAGCCATGTCTCTTATCCGATCGAACAGCCTCCTCGGCCTGTGCAGATGTCTCCACGATCCGAACACTTTGCCAGTCGGGCGGGTTGCCGTCTGTGATTGGTCCGGTTGAATAGACATGTGGTCCCGGAACACGACCCGATTCGATTTCTCTCGCAAAAGCATCGATGGTCTCGCTTCCCCACATATTTCGAACCGTGGTTATTCCGTTGGCAAGAAACATAAGAGCGTAAGCAGTGTTCTCGCGCTCGTGATCGCTCGATGCTGACGCGGGTATCCCTGGTGTTCTGCCAGAATAGCCTTGCGTCAAAAGCGGAGCATTTTGAGGAAGAGCTTCCCGGACGAAATGAACGTGCATGTCAGTGAGTCCGGGCATGAGAAATTTGCCTTTGCCTTCGATCCTCGTTGTGCCGCGAGCGACTTTAACGAGCGAAGAGGGCCCGATTTGGCCAATCCTTCCGCCTTCAATCACCACCGTTCGATGCGGCAGTATCTGCTCCTTGTCCATGGGAACCACTGTGACGTCAACAAAAGCCACAGGTCGTTCCTGAGCACCCAACCAAGGCGCCAGAGCCAAAGAGAAGATCAAAAGCCGGGCCAGGTTCTTATCCACACCCCCCTCCCGTCAGCACTAAGCGAGTGGGATTTAGTTGTAGCACAGCGCAACATATCTAACGAAGTCGGCTCCTCGGACAGTTGGCCAATCAAAGCTGACGTGGAGTTCCCCTGAATGGGGTTTGCGGTAACTTGCCCCCGCCGGAGCCCTTTGGCTGAGGAAGTTAAGCTCGGCGCGTGAGCTGTCCCGGCAGTGTGAGTTCGAGCCCGGCTCGTTGTGGCTTTGTGGGTGCCAATCGATCAGCTATCGGACCCTATCCGGATTTCGCTCCGACCATCAAGTGGCGCTGGATGATCTGTTTGTCCAAGTGCTTGGCATGTTGAGCGCCGAAGGGCTGATCACCATGGAGCGAGTAACCTTGGACGGCACCAAGATAAAGGCCAACGCCAGTGGCAACACTTTCCGGCGCAAGGAAAAACTAGAAGCTCATCTGGCACTCGCGCGAGAACAAGTGCAGAAGATGAACGCGCAAGCGGCGGAAGAAGATAAACGAGCCAGCCGTCAGGTGGCTGCACAACGGCGTGCAGCCCGGCAACGAAAAAGCCGTTTGGAGTCTGCGGTGCGTGAGGTAGAGCGGCTGCAGCAAACAAGGAAGCGAGATCCCAAGGAGTTTGTCGCCAGAGCCTCCAGCACCGACCCACAGGCGCACGTGATGAGAAACGGTGAAGGTGGAACGGTGCCGAGCTATAACGTGCAGTTGGTCACGGATACTACCCACGGGCTGGTAGTAAACGTGGAGGCCACGACCGACGCGACTGACTATCGCCAGTTGGAGCCTGCCCTGGGGATTATGCGTCAGGGATTATGCGTCAGACGGGACTGGGACTTTGCGGAAGCAGCTTGCTAAAAGTCCCAGTCATTCTGCTCGGACCAAAAAATAGTGACCAGACGGGACGTAACCCATGATAGCGCTGGCGAAGTCCCGTCTTGCGACTACTTTTCTAGCCAATAATTCTCCCTATTGAGTCTGTTATGGGGAAAATGGTAATCGCCTGCGGAGGGCTGGCTGAAGCGCGATCTAGTAATTCTCCTTTGGGCTGGGTAGAATTATTGCATGACAGACAAGGCTTACACCCCTGCAGAGGCATCGGCTGTTGTCAGGCGGCCCCTGAAGGCGGTGCACAAAGTGCTCGATTCTCGTCTCATTCGGCCTCAGCGATCGCGCCAGGGGAATCATATCCAGCGACTATTGTCCGCGGCGGATCTGGTCTACCTGCGGCTCGAAGCGGAAGGGGTCGGGCTTCTCCCCGTGGCGACGCGGCGTGAAGTGGCGCGAGAGATTGAGTCGGCGCCCAATGCAGACTTCATAGTCGTGTCCGGCAGTTCGGCTCTCGTCATACAAGTGAAGAACGCACGCAAGGACGTGGAGCGGGAGTTGAAGCGTCTTCGCAAGGCGCAACGCATGGCGGTTTCCGACCCCGAAATCATGGGCGGCACGCCGGTGTATCGCGGTACGCGGGTTCCAGTAGATATGGTGGCTGCGATGCTTGCGCAGGGCGCTTCGACCCAAGAGATAATAGAGGGTTATCCGTCCCTGAGCCAAGAGCGAGTGGAACTGTCGCCGCTTTATGTCGCCGCGTTTCCCCGTCGTGGCCGGCCCGCCCACCGTCCCTGGGCGAAACAAAAACCATTGCACGTGGCACGGTATAAGCTGGCAAAAAAGGCGTAGTGGCGAAACTGTTGATCCACGAATGCCTGCACACCTCCCTGCTCGAACTGGCTCACGCGGCAGGACACATCGCGATCATGTTACGTATCTGGGGCTCGGCAGTTCTAAAGACCGGGAGCCTGTGAAGCTCAGTGTGGAGCGGGATTACACATTTGTTACGAACAACCGGTTGGGTTTTGTGGCCCTTTATCGTCGGACACCGTTGCACGCCGGCCTCGTCATCATCGTTCCGAACGTTAAACCTGCTCTTCAACGGCAACTCTTCGAGACGGCGCTGCGTTCGATCAGTGAACGGGATCTGGTCAACACCGTGATGGAAGTCGGATACAGTGATGAGCAAATCGAGTGCCGCCAGTACCCGCTATCACTTGGTTTTTAGAGCTAAGAAACCAGGGGATAGGCCACCAGTTCTTTTGGGTAAAGGGAAAAGAGCAATGCGCGCTCGGCCGTCCGCGGGTTCGACGCCCAACGAGGGATCGGAGAGGCCATTTTCGCTTTCCGCAGCCGCACGCGCCGCCCCGCTCAGCAATCCCACCACTCACTACTAATACCCGCAGGGAGTAACTTCCAGTTAACTCCCCCTGCCTCCTCATGTTTATTTTCAAAGGTCCTTGTGCGCCACAAACATCCCGTGGGATCGTTAATCCAGCAACCAACTGAGGGGTTCGTAACCACCACAGAACCTCTATAGCATTTTTGCTAATGGTGTAGACCAGGAAACTGAACTCGACGCGGCCATTCCGCCAAACCCAGGGCCCCCGGGCACACGGTCTTTGCGTGCCTGGGGTGGACAGTAGGGCCGCACATAACTGATCTCACCAGACCACAGTATTTGCAAGAATGCGTTAAGAATAAGCAACCAAAGGAGTGACCTTTCATGGCAACCAGTCCAAACCAAACCTCGGAAGACCTACCTGCCCCGGCGAGCCGTGGGACCACCTCGTTCCCCTACGTGCCCACCGGCGCCGAAGTAGAACACCGCCTAACCCAACTGCGAAGCCTTCTCCCACAGCCAGACCCAAACCCGCCGCCCACTCCCGAGCAGCCAGAGCCTCCGCGCGCTGCCTCACCTCAACCACCCACCCATCAGGAGCTCGACCAAGCCGCCCTCCACGGACTCGCCGGACACATCGTGAACACCCTCGCGCCCCACACCGAAGCGCATCCCGCCGCACTCCTCCTCCAATTCCTCGCCGCCTTCGGCAATCTCATCGGCCCCGGCCCCCACTGCATGGTCGAATCCACCCGCCACGCCCTCAACCTCTTCGTCATCCTCGTCGGCGATTCCAGCAAAGCCCGCAAAGGCACCAGCTGGAACCTCATCGCCAACCTCTTCGCCGGCGTCGACCCCTCCTGGCTCTCCACCCGCGTCAACAGCGCGCGCCTCACCGCCAACGGCCTCGTCCGGGCCCTCCGCGATCAGCAGCCGCCCACCGACCGCCGTCTCCTCGCCCTCTCGGAGGAGTTCGCCACCGTCGTCCACTCCCTCAAGCGCGGCAACGGTCACCTCTCTCCCCTCCTTCGTTGCGCCTGGGATAATGGCAATCTCCCCACCCTCGACATGCACCACCAACTGCGCGCCACCGGCACCCACCTCAGCCTCATCGCGCATATCACCCAGCGGGAACTCACCCAAACATTCCAGCGTGAACAGGCCCATAACGGCTTCGCCAACCGCTGCCTTTGGACATGGGTCGAGCGCAGCAACTGCCTCCCCGGCGGCGGCAGCGCGCCCGCGCATGAACTATCCGCCATCGCCGGCACACTTCAAGACGCCGTTGCCTGGGCCACCGCGCGGCCCGAAATCCTTTTTCGCCGCGACGCAGAGGCCCAGCAGCTTTGGGCAGATTGTTATGAGTCGCTCAGCTATCGTCATCCCGGTCTGCGGGGCGCAGCCACAAGCCGTGGCGAGGCCCAGGTCCTGCGCCTCAGCGCCCTCTATGCCGCGCTCGACTCCAGCGAAATTGTCTGCCTCCCCCACCTCGAAGCGGCCTACGCAGTATGGACCTACTGCTACCAAAGCGCCGTCCGCCTCTTCGGCCTGGCTACCGGAGACCCCATCGCCGACCGCATTCGCGAGGCCGTCGAAGCCGCCCCCAACGGCCTCTCAAGGAATCAGATCAGTCGTCTCTTCTATGGCCACGTCGGTAGCGAACGCATCGATGCTGCGCTCGAACAACTTGCCGCCTTCGGCGCACTCGCCGCTTACAAAGAGCAAACGAGCGGTCGAAGCTCTACCTTCTGGTTGCCCGTCCAACAACAGCAAACCGCAGATACACTTACGGAAAACGAATATTCAGACGAGTAGGTCTTATCTCGCTTATCACTCAATTTTTTTCGCTTGAAAGGGCTGGCCGGGGGCTTATCTCTCTTTTCTCTCACAAAGTGCATTCTTTTTCGGAAAGCGTCGCCGGCGGAAAGCAGACAACACCGAAATCGCTCACCACATCCCAACCAACGTAAGCGGCCACAGGCTCGTTGGGACCAGAGCCGCAGCCTATGCGCAAACCATCCATATTGCCTCGCCTTGAATATCAATTACATTTAGGCTGCCACTAGGTTGATGACCATCCGCAGCTCTTTCTTGGTTCTGATCCTGCTAGCGCTTGCGCGTTCGTCTGCTCTAGCGCAGCAGCCCTCGGACATCGATCCGACCGCACTGGTGCGCCGAGCTGTGCAACATCGCATGGATGCTGCCCAAACCCACCGTCCGCTCCGCTATCTTCTGCGCAAGACGGACGATCAGCGCGACACAACCAAAGACATCATTGAGACCAACGACGGCGATGTTGCCCGCCTGGTCGAGGTTAAAGGCCAGCCGCTGAGCGTCGAGGCCAACCAGGCCGAACTGGAGAGGCTGCATACCTTGGCTGACCATCCCGAGATCCAGCAGCATCGTCACCAGCGGGAGCAGAAAGATGCGGCTCGCGTGGACCGCTTGATGCGCCTGTTGCCGGAGGCCTTCCTGTATCGCTACGAAGGCATGACAGGCTGCGCTGCGGGGTCCTGCTATCGGCTGAGCTTCTCTCCCAATCCTCGCTTCACGCCACCTGATATGGAGGCGTCGATTTTTCGCGGTCTTGCCGGCGAGGTCTGGATCGATCAAGAGCAGGAACGTCTGACCCGCCTCGATGCGCATGTCATCGCGAATGTTGATTTCGGCTGGGGCATCCTCGGCAAGCTGGATAAGGGCGGAACCATCCTGCTTGAACAGTCGGACATCGGCGGCCACGACTGGGAACTGACAGACCTGAAGCTGAACCTGACGGGCAAGGCCTTACTGGTCAAATCTCTGAACATTCAGATAAAGGAGCAGGCCAGCCATTTCACTCAAGTCCCTCCGGACGTGGATTATCGTAAAGCGATCCAGCTCCTGGAGAAAGTTAATGGCCATGTAGAGTGATTTTTGCCCTATTGGTTCATGTTCCAAATGTCAGTGTGCCATTTCCAGTTTCCGTCATGGCGTTTCCAATGAACGACGTACTTGACGGGAACGACCTGTCCACCTGCCAGACTAAGCTCGGCGCGGCCAATCTCCACTACATCGTCCCCCGCGACCTCCGCGGAAATGGTCGTGAGAGAAGCATCCTTGACGTCGAGGCCGGTAATCGCCTGCATCCAGAAGTTCTTGATGTGGGGAATACCGTGAATCATGGCGGCGCCGGGAGGCAAAATGTGAGCTTCCGGCGTGTAGACCTGATCAAGCGCATTCATATTGCGCTGCTTAACCACGGTTGAGCAAAAGAGGTCATTGGTCTTACGCATGCCTCCGAGGATCGCATCGGGAACATTCATGATTACCTCCAGGTCTTGGTCGGGCGCCGTGCGCTCGGAGGAGAACAATACACCCATAGGCGGCGCGAAGCAAACGATTCACTCGATGGAGAATTGATTGAGATAAAATTGTTTCGTTCTTCACCCCTACGCCGACTCGAGGCTGCTTTGCGTTCATCGCGTCGTGATTTCCTCAAGAAGACGGCGATTCTCGCCTGCGCATGTGGCATTCCCGTTGCGGGCTCGGCTCAGTCGAAGAATCATCCGGAGCTAGTGTTTCCGGCTCGTCCGCGTGATCGGCTGGCCGTCACCTCATGGCCCTTCCGTGCCTACATTGAGAGTTCGGGCAATCGCGACCGGAAGCCTGGCGTTCCGGGCATGGATATCAAAGCGTTCCCGGCAATGGTGGTAGACAAATTCGCGGTTTATAACGTCAATCCATTGCTGAATCATTTTGCTTCCACTGATCCGGCTTACCTCGAGAGTTTTCGTGAGGCAGTTGCCAAGGCACGTTCCCATGTTGTCGACCTCGGGCTGCCGGGAAGGTGTTTTGCCACGAACGACACCAGCACCGCCGAAGCCGCGGTCCGCGATGGCTGCCAATGGATCGATATCGCCGCCGCTATCGGTTCACCCAGCGTGCGGCAGCACCTGACGGACCAACGGGGACAGAAGCCGGACTTGGACGCCGCCGCAATCCATCTCGCGCGATTAGCCGACTATGGCGGCAAGCGGAATGTCGTGGTCAACCTGGAGAACGATGACCCGACCGCGGAGGATCCCTTCTTCATCGTGAACGTCGTTGAAAAGGTAAATAATGCCTATCTGCGCGCGCTCCCCGATTTTGGCAATTCGATTGTGAAATACGGGGAGGAAGGAAACGAGAAGGCCGTGGCTGCAATGTTGAAGCACGCCTTCAACATGTGTCACGTAAAGGGCGAGGTGCAATCCGATGCAGGTAAAACGTATTCCGTGGACCTGAGCAGGATGTTCGCCATAGCTCGGCAGAGCGCGTATCCCGGATACTTCTCGATGGAGTTCGACACCGACGGAGATCCCTTTGCGGCGACTACAAAGCTCGTTGACGAAACACTCAAATACCTTGGGTAAGGAGATCCATGCCAAACGAAAAGGACATCAATCGCCGTGATTTTCTAATTACCGGTGCGGCCGGCCTCACGGCACTCGGAAGCGTGGCTTATCTTGGCCGCCCGGGCCTGGTGATGGGAGCAAACGATCGCGTGCGCGTGGCGATCTGCGGTGTGCGCGGGCGGGGCGAGGACCATCTCCACAACTACTCTCAATTGCCCAACGTGCAGATTGCCGCACTGTGCGACATCGATGAGAACGTCTTACAGAAACGGCTCGCGCAGATGGAGAAGATGGGGCTGCCGAAACCAGCCACCTATACTGATGTTAGAAAACTGCTCGAAGACAAATCGATTGATGCTATCTCCATAGCAACCCCCAACCACTGGCACTCATTGATTGGAATCTGGGCGTGCCAGGCGGGCAAAGATGTCTACGTGGAAAAACCCTGCTCTCACAACATATGGGAGGGCAAGCAACTGGTGAGCGCGGCGCAACGGTACAACCGCATCGTCCAACACGGAACCCAGATCCGTTCCGCGACCACGGTCCGCGAGGCAGTGCAGAAGATGCGGGACGGAGTTATCGGGGACCAGTATATGGCTCGAGGGCTCTGCTACAAGTGGCGTGACACGATTGGGACGGAACCTGTGCAGCCGGTTCCGCAAGGCGTTGACTACAATTTGTGGACCGGACCGGCGCCTGAGCACGCCTTTACGAAAAACCGGTTCCACTACAACTGGCACTGGTTCTGGTACTACGGCAATGGCGATCTTGGAAACCAGGGTACTCACCAGGTAGACCTGGCTCGCTGGGGGATGGGCCTGGGCTTTCCTAACAAAGTAAGTGCGATCGGCGGACATTTTATGTTCGACGACGATCAGCAGACTCCAAACGATTTGAACTGCGCGTTTGAATTCGACTTGCCCAACGGCCAGCGCCGCATGATCACTTTCGAAGTGAGGCATTGGATTACAAATCACGAGGCTGAGATCGGAACACCCCGTCTGGGCACGCCGGAGCCAAAGAAGTCGACCGCCAAGGAGAAGCTGGGTCCATCTGCAGGCAGCCACAATACGGTCGGGAACATATTCTACGGATCAAAGGGATACCTCGCCACGGGCGATGAAGACGCGGATACCTATGCTGTCTGGCTAGGTCGCGACCAGGAAGAACAGGCCGTTGCGCATGGCGGCACGGAGCTGGCTCACTTCAAGAATTTCATCGATTGCGTGGTCAGCCGGAACAAGGCGGGTCTGAATGCGCCTATTGAGGAAGGGCACATCTCTTGTGCCATGGTCCACCTGGCAAATGCGTCGTATCGGCTAGGCAGGACGATCAACTTCAATCCCGACACGCAGCAGGTGATCGGCGATGAAGAAGCGCAGAGGCTGCTGCGTGACGGCGATCGAGGCTACCGCGCGCCTTTCGTGGTGCCGGAAGAAGTTTGAGGCTTTGCCGGACGACAAGACTACTTTCCCAGGTTGGTTGGCTGAACCCAGGCACCGTTTCCCGCCGAATCCCACACTGAGAAGCGAACCCACTTCTTGCCGGTGGCGTCGAAGGGTATCTTGAACTCCCTGGTCCCGAAGGGAGTGGTATCCGTCAGGTCGATGTACTTGTGCTCGACCTTAGTGCCATCGCTCCATACCAGGTCGGCGAATTCCAGCGGGTAGGTATATTCGATGTTCGCCGAATACACGCTCTTGGCGCCGCTGCCTTCGACACCCCATTGATGAAAGAGAACTTCACCGGTGGTGCCGTAGAATTCGCCGCGCTGCATAGCATCGATGATGGGCGCCCAGCTTTCGTTGTAGAGAGGAACCTTGTCGAGCTTTACATAGTTGATGGCCAGTTGAGGATAGGTTTCATCATCCGGCCACTTGGTATAGGTGTCCCCTTCGGCAATCATGAACTTGGCCTTAGGAGCCCACTTACTCATATCGTCCTGGGTTCCGAAGCAGCGAACTTCACACTCTTCTTTCTCCGATAAATCCACCGGTAACGATTCCCAGGAAGCGCCGATAAAACGGTCGCTCTGAAAAAACGGCTGGTTCTTATACGCCTCGGGATAGCCTTCCGAACTTTTGGTGCGCGGGTGCGTGGTCCACAGGATTCCGTGTTCGCGATTGACCATGTTCAATATGTCGGCAGAGGAACCGACGTGATAGACCTCACCATAGGTTGGGTCGTTCTCCATGAACGGCTGACCGGCTGGTCGAGGATTGGCGTGTGAGAAGTAAATCGGCTTGGGCGTCAGCAGCCACCAGTGGCCGCCGAAGTATGCGTTGGGCTCTTCTGCCGGCATGACCAGAAAGTCTCTGTCGGAGATGCGCTGCGCACCCTCGAAGTAGACCTTCTGTTCCTTGAAGCGTACCGGTCCCGGATCGTTGGGATGGGAATCGTCGTGAAAATCGCCCAGGTAAAGAATGTTGATTCCGAGAGCGCGGAAGACCCCAACCCACGGTGGCTGATAATCGAGCGTGCCTCGGTCGCGCAGCTGTTCGTTGAAGTCCAGGTGGAAGTGGCCGGCCATCACCTTGAAGCCTGGTAAGGGCTTGAAGACATCGTTGTGGGTGTAGGCGAGCACTGCTTCCTGGGTGGGGACGGTGCTCTTTGCGCTCAGGTAGTAGTAGACGGCCATGCGCTGCAGGGTTCCGGCAGGCGCATTGTAGAGAGCGTAGTTATCCCATTCTTCGCGGGATGTGCCAACTCTTCTTTTCCACTCCGCGTCGCTGGCGCCCCAAGGATGATAACCTTCCCCTCGTTCAGGCCAGTAAGTACCCAGGGAGAAGGAGTTGTTGTTGTCTTTGCGGTAGTAGACGAAACCCAGGTTGACCTCGTTCTCACGGGCAAAGAAGAACTTGTGCGGTGGCGGGAAGACGGCGAGTGAGCCGGCTCCTGCAGCTAGGATCAGCAATCGATTGCGCGCCCGCAACCCAACGGGATCGGTATTCGGCGCCCCTGCGAGGTGCGCTTCCTGCCAGTGCTGCGCGGTGTCGCGCCACGAAATCGTGGTGCTGTCCTCAACCGGGAAGCCCTTGAGCCCGGCCTTATAGATGTAGGCGACCGAAGGCTGCTGAGTTTTGGCAATGGCTTCCTGCCGCAGCAGGTTCGATCCCTTGTATACGGTGAATCGTAGATCGCCGGCGAAGACACCCAGCTTCAGGCCGTCGAAGGTGACGCTCTCCCGCGCGCCCATGGTGGCCACGGTGCAGTTGCTCGATTGGTAGCTTACCGAGGCGCGGGTGATTTCCGATTGCGAGCGTGGCAGATCCGTGGTGTCTCCTCCGCCGGGAACCACCAGCGGAGCATCCCAGAAAGTATTCCATTTGCGGATGTTTTCCTGTTCGGGCGTGTCCAGATTAAGTTTCTTGAGCTCATTGCGCTGCGCACCTGAGATGCGGCGGCGTCCCGTCGTTACCTGGAAATCCGGGGTTAACTCTTTCCCCAGAACGATCCAGCTGCCACTGTCCTGGCGGGCGGCGAGCTCCTCAACCACCGGCTGGCTGTTGCGCAGGGTAAAACGGGCCCGGAGCTGCTGACCGCCTTCGCCCTGCCAAGTCATGGATAGGGTGCTTTCGCTTGCCTCGGCTTGCAGGCCGTCCATTGCCTTGTAGTCCTGGAGGTTGCAATGCAGGGATTGCGCGCTCCCTACGCCGGTCAACATCGCTAAACTCAACAGCAGTCCGCGGAATTTCATTTACGTTCCCCTCGGTACTCCAATTTCGCTGGAACCACTCTTTACCGCCGATGATTGAAGGTTTGACGAAGCTCGTCCTCTGCGTGTCTCACGCCTTGAATCCCATCTTGTATTGAAAAGTCTTAGTCTCGAAATTGCGTCCCCGTTTTCCATAAATACACCTCTTTTTCATCCCATCCGTCATTCGCTCTCTGTGTTCCAATAGCCCTTTAAGCTGTCCAACCAAGAGGGGAACGTGAGCACAGAACAGGAACTTCGCCAGAAGCTGCGCAAGATCGCGGCTCTTTTCGAGGGTGCGACCACCGTCGGCGAGCAGGACGCAGCGGCGGCCGCGATTGAGAGGGTGCGCGCCGCGTTGAAAGCCACTGAGCAAAAGGAAAAATCCATCGAGACCAGTTTCCGTTTACCGGACCGCTGGAGCCGCCGTCTCTTCACCGCCTTATGCCGTCGTCACGGATTAACACCCTACCGTTATCCGCGCCAGCGCTATTCCACTGTTGTCTTGCGTGCCCCAGCATCTTTCATCAACAACGTCCTGTGGCCGGAGTTTCTGGAAATCAAGAGTGCCCTCGACGAATATCTCGATGAAGCCACAGAGCGCATCATCCGCGAAGAAGTCTTCCGCGTTTCCGAAGAAGCAGAAGAGCGCGTGTCCTAGTCACGTTATCTTTCCGTCCGTATGCCAGCCTCGATCACGTCGCTCGCGTAGTCGAGCGAGTGCAAGCCGGAGATCTCCCGCTGCAGTCGCTGGGCGTTTTCGCGATAAGTGGGCGTAGATCGGACCCTCTGGACGGCCTCACGAAGCCGGGACACCGTCAGCCGTTTCGGAGTCACAATCTCCCCGGTGCCACTCCACTTGATGCGCGCCGCCGCACCTGGTTGATCGTTGGTGATCGGTATGGCCACCATCGGCACCCCACAGGCGAGCGCCTCAACCGTCGTGTTCAATCCAGCGTGCGTGATGCAAAGTGCGGCTTGCTCCAGCAACTCCAGTTGCGGCGCGAACCTTACCACGACAGGATTTCCCCTCGCCCCAGAAAATGCTGCCGGATCCAAATTGCCTCCGAGCGATAGAACAAGTTGGGCATCGAGGCCTACGCACGCTTCGAGGATGACCCGGAAGATCCACTCCAGGCCGTTCTGCAAAGTGCCCATGGAAGCGTAGATGATCGGTCGCCCATCGAGTCGCTCGCGGGGAAAACCAGTCTTGAGTCGAGTCTTTCCACTGTGCAGCGGACCGACAAAATGAAAGTCTGCCGGGAGTGCGCGCCTGGGAAACTCGAAGCTCGGTGGCTGCTGGGATATCTGCGGATGGCCGGCAAACACGTCGTTAGGAAAGCTCGCATGGGGCGCCAATCCCCATGCCACTCTTTGCGCGTTGATCTTCGAATGCGCAGGCTTCAAAAACCTGCGCGCAAGGGCGAGTGCCATCGCATTGCGAAACATTGCCCATGGATGCACCTCCGGTCCCCAGCCGAGATTCACCGGAGGCACGCTAGCTTCCATATTGAACATCATGGCCATCGCGACATGCACGTAGGGCAGTTGGAGATGGTCGGCGACCGCACCTCCGCCCATATGGAATTGATCAATGACCAAAGCATCGATCTGCCTGCTTTGGATCGCTTGCGGCAGTTCGGCGAAATGCATGTCGATCAGATTTTTGAACAGCTTCATGGTATAGAGCACGCCCGCTTGCCCCTTCATTTTTCCCAGCGTGGCGAAAACCTGGTCGACATAGCCTGGCGGAAACGACGCGCCACCGATGACGACAGAGTCCAAGCCGTATTCCTGGAAGAAGGCCGCAGCGTCCGCAATACAGAAAAACGTGATCCGATGGCCGCGTTGCTGAAGGTGCAGCGCCAAGCTGCTGGCCGGATACATATGCCCCATTGCATAGACCGGAAGAAATCCGATATGCGCCATGGCTCTTATCCTGGCAGACGCCATGCTCTTTCTCAACTCCAAGCTGGTGCGTGGATCCGCCTGCCAAAATAGGCACAGTAGCCCGGGCCCGCATGCGGGGATCTCAGGCGATGGCCCCCCATTTCCCAAGTTTGCTCATGCTGAACCAAGTTGGTACCACGATCCAATCAGTTGCGCTTCGCGCACCCTCGCCAGATGTAGTCATAAGTAATTTCGCCGATATCAGCAACCATGGATATTGGAGCATTCTTCGCGGTGCTGTTTTCTGACGCGGTACGCGAATCCTCTTTGGAGGAAGCGACGCCTACGGAAAGAAGGTTTCAGCGCAAACTACCCTCGGTGGCGCGGATCCCTGGAAGAGGTTTTTTAATCCCATGGATGTCGAGAATTGGAATCCGCGGCCATAAAGACTAAGCCTATATATCCCGTTCGAATTCGTTCACTGCAGACTCCCACTTAGCGAACCTCTTATTTCCCATTGAAGTTTGTGGATTGATGTCGTCCTCAGCCTATAGATCGTACGCGTCCCGAAACATGTCTCGCCGTGTCTCTTTATTTCTTGCGAGAGGTCACGGCCGATTCATGGAGGGGGTTGGCGTCGACGGCCGCGATACCAGCGAGCATGATTGGCTCGCGATCGGGAAATTCCGCGATCAGGGACAGTTTGCCGCCCATGGCCTCGATGGAACGCCGGAGCGTGGAGATGTGCATGTCTGTGCGTTTTTCGATCTCCGAAATTTGTTTCTGCGCAACGCCCAGCCTCTTCGCCAGGCGTACTTGCGTGATGGCGCGGGCGCGGCGGAGTTCCTGCAATGTCATCTCCTCGGCAATAAGCGTCGCCGCACGCTTTTCGATCTTACGGCGACGGCTGGCTGGCAAGCTCTTGATAACGTCGCTGACGTTCAGGGCCATGACTTATTTCCTTTCCTTCTTAACACGCTCAAGATGGGAGTCAAATCGCTCGTCGGCTTTACGGATCAGCTCCCGATAGAACCGCTTGTGACTGCCGCCCGACTTGTCCCCAGCAACCAGCAGAACGGCTCTGCGCTTGGGGTCGAAGGCGAAAGCGAGGCGCCAGATTCCATCGGCTGCCTCAAAACGTAGCTCCTTCATGTTCGCGTGGCGCGAACCTTTCAGGGTATCGACATGAGGACGCCCCAGATTCGGACCGAACTGCTGGAGCAGGAGCGCCATAGCCAGTATCTCGTCCTGGACATCCTTCGGTAATTCGTGGAATTCCGGTTCGAATTCATCGCCAATGAGTACGGTCTATTCCATAGTTAATATACAGTCTAAGGTATATCCTTTCAAGGGTATATTAGTGAATGGCCAGCTTCTCCATAGTTCGCTCGAACAGCCTGCCTCCGCAAAGAGCGGTCGAAAACGAATCTGATGCAAGTCGGTGCCTAGCGCAACGCCGGAATCAGCGGAAAACGATGTTTTCTTGGGAACGTCCGAGCCGTAGCCGTTTCGGCTACAATATTGTGCGGGAGGTCACTATGCGTCAAATTTCGCTTCGAGAATTTCGGACTCGTGGCTCAAAGGCCCTTGAGGCTGTCCCCCAGGGAGAGACCATATTGCTGTCTGGTCAACAGGGACCAGCTTACTTTCTTGTTCCGGTGCTCGGAGATGTCGTCATGGAAGACCGGGAATTGCGCAGGGCGATGGCGAAGGCGAGCCTGCGCGAGAGCTGGGTCCATGCTAAAGCATCTGGTTTGGACGAGATGAACGACGAGCAGATTGAACAGGAGATCAAGCAGGTTCGCAGAGTTCGCAAACGCCGGAAGACGAGGTGAGGCTCGCCGTCCTGGACACAAACATAATTGTCTCCGCCGGCATAAGGGCCGAAGGCGCCCCTGCGAAGCTCGTGATGGATTGGGATCTGGACGGGCAGGTGCAGTTGGTCACCAGCCCTTTGATCGTCGAAGAATACCGCGCCATCGCAGGACGCCCCAAGTTTCACCGGTTTGGGTTTCCTCCGCTTTGGTTGGAATTCCTGATCGAAGAGAGCATGTACCTTTCCGATCCCGTGCGCTGGCCTCACGCTGGGCCCGACCCGAAAGACATGCCGTTCCTTGCACTGGCGCACTCGGCCGGCGCATGGCTCGTGACCGGCAATCTTAGACACTTTCCCCAGGAAATTAGGGAAGGGGTCACAGTGCTCTCGCCAACGGACTATCTGGCACATCTGATGAAAGACACGAAGCCAAGGCCTTGAATGAAACAGGTGATCAGGATACCTGTCCGCATGTAAAGGAAATCAGCGCAAGCTGAACGCTGCCCAGGAAAGCCTCGAGTCGATACGATCATCACGCATTGAGGGATGCTTGTACAGAGCGGCGTGGGCTGGCATGAGCCGTCTCGGTGGAGTACCCCATCAAAAAGACAAACGTCGGCTGCCAGGTGGAATCGCCGGTAATCTCAGCCAGTTGGGAGAGGCATTTGGGGGCTTTACCCTGCATACGCTCATGGTCGACCATCTCCACAGCTTCATTGCACGGACGTGCAGCAATGCCGCGAGCGGTTGCAAACAGGTGAGCTCGCTGCCAGACACGGCCCGCTCCTAGACACTGCGCTCGATCATAGCGATCACGCACGGCGATGAAGCCAATCAACGGAGCTGTGAGCATCCGGTCTTCGTAGCCGGCCCTCTGACCTTTTGATGCGATCCTGTTGAGTAGTCGCGTCGGCATCGTCTTGGCGGCGGCTGCGGCGATGGGCGACAACCCAAATGCATCAATCGTCAACCCATCGCGAGACCTTTGCACCTCTTTCCATTGCCACCGGATCCATTGCTCACTGGCTGCAGCCACATTGGGATCGGAGTAAAGTTCGATGTTCGCGTCGGAACTAACTTTGACGATTCGTTGTTGTTCTGCTTCCCCCGCGAAGAGGAAGATTTTAACGTTCTCATTGTCGTTCGGCAGCTGGCTCAGTTCGTCAAGAAAATCCTTTGGTATAGGCCTGTGCCGTTCATAAGAGCTCCGATTGGTGTGGCGACGCGGGATGGCGTTGTACAGTTCGCTTTTCTCGCGCGTCCCCGGCGCCAGATCGACCCGGGCTACCAGCTCAGATTGCGACTGTGCCGAAATTGGGCTGAGGATTGCCGGCGGGAGGGTTGCAGTCGCCGCATAGCCATTCGCCCTGGCAGCAAGCACCAGGTTCTCCAGCGCACATCCAAGTCCGAGATGCTCTTCGCGCAGAAATGGGTCGAGCGCGCCGACATTCCTTTTCGGGTCGATATGAAGTTCAACGAATGAGTCCGCCACTCTAAAGCGCCAAGGCTGCGTGTTGTGCGGGCTCGCGGCCAGGATCGCAGCACGCACCAGCGCTAGAGGCCCCTCGCTGCTATCACCGCGCCAGTCTTTCCAGGGCTCATAGGCCGGCCCTTCTCCGACGCTGAATACGCCGCGGTCATACGCATACCAGGCCCCACCGGTCACAGAAAGCACGGTCGCGGCGCCGGCTCCTTTAAGAAACGCTCTGCGATGCATGACTCCTGTCTCCCAATCTGAGCGGTGCTTAGTTTGATCTAAGCAGTGATAAGATTGGTTGTCAAGAGGGAAAATGAAAGCCAGAACGGCAAGGGTTACAGAGCCGAAGTACCATCACGGGGATTTGCGGAGAGCCATTCTGGAAGCCGCCCTGGAGCTCATCAAGGAATCAGGGATTCAATCCCTATCGCTGCGCGAGATAGCGCGGACAATCGGCGTCACGCCCGCAGCGCCCTATCATCACTTCAAGGATCGCGGAGAATTACTGGTGCAGATCGGGATGCAGGGTTATGGCCACCTGCTACAAATTCTGGAGCAGGCAGCGGCTGCGGCCGGTGGGGCTGAGGATGAGTGCGAAGCCGAGTTCCGCGCATACCTCCATTTCGCGCGGGAGCATTCAGCGGTTTACGCGGTGATGTTTTCGGCTGAGCTGGTCCGGCATGACGACGGCGCCCGAGTGAAGACAATTGCGGATCGTTGTTTTGCACTGGTGTGCGCGAGCGTTGCCAGGACCAGAAAACTTTCAGAGAAGATGTGCGCAGAGGCTGCAATCAGTAGTTGGGCTCTCCTGCATGGCTTGGTCGTTTTGGATCAAAGCAATTTGCTCGAGGAATCGCGGCCTGAGCAAGAGCGAATCGCCATGCAGGGAGTGGTTGCCGTCTTGAGGGGACTCTCTGAACGGCATGGGGAAAAAAAGGGCAGACGGAGTTGACCGCAACGGAAGGGCTTCTCTTTGGCATCTACTCCATAGCGTTTCCTGCTATCTGCTTTCTCCCATTTAGTTTGTCAAAAGTTTCGGGAGGTTTCGGGGCATCGTCTTGAGTTGGAGAATTGGATTGGTCGAGCCCATTCGTCAAACCCTTACACGTGCTCTGCATTTCTGATCGTGGTTAGTTCGTCTGGAGTGGACCCCTCTCTTTCGCTGTCTCAAACGACGGGCCCACTCCAATCCTGTCGCCGTATCTCTTCTTCGCTTGCGCCCAAGCCCTTGGCGCACGTCGCCGGGAGAAAAGCAGGGATATTGGCTTATTAAGTCGCCTGCGCATAGTCTGTGTCTATGAAGCCCGGTTCTGTCCGTATCTCGATCGACCTGCCTTTCGAGCTTCACCGCCGGCTCCATGAGGCCGCTGCCCGAAAGGGCTGCTCCGCACGAAAGCTCATTCTTGCGGGCATCGAGCGCGCCGTGGAAGAAGCCAAATCGAATCGGCCCAGCATGAGGCTCAGTCTCGATCCGCCATTGATCCGGAGAGTAGACAGGTAGCCGTGGGTCCGAAAGGCTTGGCAAGACGCTCAAGTGGATCCGCTTGCCAAAATACGCCCAGTAGCTTGCGCCTCTCTCGCTTGCGTCCATACGCTTGACGCCAGCGGATTCTCCGGGAGTTCAACCGCCTCTAACCGCTGTACGCGCACACTCCCGCCCGCGGCGAGTTCGTGACTGGCAGACGCATTTCCTCTTCGCACGAATGCCCGTCGGCGCAAGCGGGGCAGAGCCATCCCACCTCATCGCACGCGCAGACGACACAGATTTCTGCAGCCGGTTCTGTCCCGCACGACTGACAGAGGATCGAGGGAGGTTCGTTTCTGGCCAACAACTGTGCTGCGCCCTTGGGAGTACCCTCTGGGCGGACGCCGGCCACCTTCAACTTCAGCTCGGTGGTCGAGCCGTAGTCATATTCGTAGGAAAAGCTCATACCCACGTCAACCACCTGTTGCAGCGGCCGCTTCATGCTGCTCTCAAGCCCCATGGGGTCGGAGGCATAGCGTTCGCCTGCGATCTCGAAGCTGCTCAAGTGACCGCAGCACTCGAGCCATGTTTTCCGAAGAAAGCTGTCCAGTTTGCTCAGTGGGGCGTTGACCGGCAGCGCCACATGCATCCAGTACGCCTTGGCGTGACGACCTTCCACAAAAAGGTGGAAGCTCGGGCCAGGGGACAATGCCGAAACCCCAGGTTGGCCGCAAGACGGCAAATGGCGCGCCATGACCGTACGAGGAAAGACCTGATTACAGAATTGACACCTTCCCGCAGTTGCCCCTTTGCTCATATCCACTCCAGTCTAAAGGGCCGCGTGCGCCTTTCTTCAAGGAAAGGCGCATGAAATTCAGGGGAACCCACGAAACTCCACAGGAAATAGGGCATATGCGGCACCCATCGGTGGTAGAGGGATACTGGACGCTTGTGATCCCAAATAGCGTGAGCTTTCCAGGACCTGCCACGCGAGATTCAGTCGCAACGGGGGCGACGCTAGCCGTGGCTCAATCAATCGTGGTGACAGCTCTCCTTAGGGGCTACTCCAGTATGTCCCCAGTGTTCCCCCCACCCGGAGTGGATTACCGCAAGGCGATCCAGCTCCTGGAGGAGTCCACAGCGCCGAGTCGTGGGCAATGGGGTATCGTGTCGCGGCATTTATCTCCATTCGGACGGTGCATTTCCATTGGGGATCATACTCCGTCCCTCTTCTCTATATAATATTGCATGCGATATCATTATTAAGTGAAAGCAGTACTCGATACCTCGGTGATTGTGGCCGCGACTCGGAGCGATTCTGGTGCTTCCCGTCAAGTGTTGCTCGCCGGTCTGGCGAGACGCTTCGAGCCGCTGCTTTCAGTGGCTTTGGCCCTGGAATACGAGGCCGTATTGAAGCGGCCCGAACAACTGGCGGTCTCCGGCGGCACGGTTGAAAATATCGATAAATTGCTCAACACCTTGATTGCCGTTGCGACACCCGTGTATCGATCATTCTTCTGGGGTCCGCTCTTGCCGGATGCCAATGACGACTTGGTGTTAGAAGCGGCGCTGAGTGGGCAAGCGGATTGGCTGGTCACGTTCAATCGCAGAGATTTCGAGATTGCCGAATCCGCCTGGGGTGTCCTTGTCGTGACTCCCCAGGAAGCACTGAAACAGATGAGGAGAACAGATGAAAAAGAGTAATTTCGCGCTCAGGCTTCAACCCTCCCTGCTCGAAGAAGCGCGTCGGACTGCCGAAGAGGAAGGCGTGGCCCTGAATCAACTCATTAATGTCGCCGTTGCTGAAAAACTCTCTGCCCTCAGAACTCAAGCATTCTTTCGCGCTCGATCGCGCCACGCGAATGTTCCCGAGGCAATTGAAATTCTGAACCGGCTGGGAAAGGGAAATCCGCCCGTGAAGGGGGACAAACTTCCGGAGTTGGAGAGGCATTCCTCTTCAGAGCGCGATCGTAAAAGTGGTAAGAAAAACACCCAGGCGAGACTGTCCGCGGCAAGCGCAAAGAATGTTACTCGGCGAACTTTGTAACCGTGGCGGAACTGGGAGACAGAAGATACCAGGCCGGCAGCCGACGCGAGCGACAAGCAACTCGAATCGCTGCAATAGGTATGCTCCACACATCTTCAAATCCTGGCTGCTCTTGCACGCGGTTTTCTTTGGGGGTATTTCGTCTCGACCGCATCGGTCTTATTGACCGGGATTCACTCGAACTGTACAGTTCAGAGCAGCGAAACGGAGAGTTTATGGCCGCCCCGACGACCGATAAGACCGGCACTATAGTCGTTTCGGCGCTGAATGTGCTGGCTAGTTTCGGCGAGCTCCTAGACCGCGTCTCTGATGAATGCAGCAATGACAGTCGAGCGTGTGCTGAATCGGGGCCATGTACCGATTGCGAGATGAAGGCCGCAAGCGAGAAGCCACACAGCCATCACGTGGTTGGACGGACGTATCTATTCTTCGGAATGTTCTCGGCAAATCGATCGCGCACGCGAAGAATGCGTGGACCGACCGGTAGCACTTCCGATTTTTTGCTTGTGCCATTCGACACTATTTGCTAGAAACGATGCACCAACTTGGGCGCATCATGCGTCGATCTGCTCCGGCCCCCACCAGTCCAGATTTGTTCGTTGCCTTCGCAAGGCGCTTCGAAAGGACAGCACTATGCTTGAGAACCTCGCGCGGGGAGACCGCTTCCGGCTGAGCCTCTATGAGCTGAACAAACCGCCAAGAGTTCCTCCTCTTGCTCTACCCAACATCCCTGCTGATTTTGTGCAGGTGAGTGACAGGCGATACCATCTTGGCGATCTACAGGTGGTGCCCAATGCAGGACCGGGCGAACCTCCTGCCCGTCCGGCGGAGAGTGGCGCCGGCCGGGATAGAAACTTCCTTTGGCTGCCGTTTCTTCCCGGAAAGGTTTCCTACGCGCATCCTCCTGCAGGGTTGCCGATCATCACCGGGCTCATGTCAGGCTGCTGGCTGGCTCGCTTTGCGATGAATGGCCAGTCGTATTTCGGCCACATTGGGACCGAGGATCTCCCCAGAACGCCCAATTCACTGCAAGCCAAGAATGCCTGGAAAATCGCTGTCGCCCGCGGGATGGTTTCGCAAGCCAATACCTTCAGTCCGGCTGGCCAAGCTAACGTCTCAGGAACTGGTGACGCCGTATTCGGCGCACTCTCTGCCGACAACCACTTTTACTCAATTGACTGTAAGAAGAGCACGGGGGGCACTTTCGTCGTTCTTGGCGTGATGCAGGTGACCGGCCAGCCGATCGTTGCTTTCATGGATTGAATGGATGGTCCTCGACCCCATCGGAGGTCTCTGAGAGTCTCAATGTGCTTACAAAGTATGATAAAGTATGCACGTGCGAGGGAATGAGGTAGCTGCCATGGCGGGGATTGGGCGCTTGACCATTACGCTTCCTGCAGAAATGGCGCAGCTGGTGAAGGGGGCTGTGGACGACGGAGACTATGCTTCGTCCAGCGAGGTGATCCGCGAGGCGCTGCGCGACTGGAAGATGAAGCGTGAGTTGCGCTTAGGTCAGCTCGCGGAGCTGAAGGCCGACATTGACCGTGGTCTGGCGGATGTGGCTCAGGGCCGGCTCGCCAAGTTTGATGCCAAGCGCATCATTGCTCGCGGGAGGAAACTATTAGCGGACCAGTCAGCCTCCGGCTTACCGAGACAGCAGAAATAGATTTGGCTGAAATTTGGAGCCACTTCGCTGAACAAACCTCCGAATCATTCGCCACCGAGTTGCTCACCCGCGTTGGAGACCGATTCGATCTGGTTCTGCAGCTCCCGCTCTCCGGCGTGGAAAATCTCCGCTTGCCTTGACTAATTACTATCCTCGATGTCCCCAAAGCCTTGTCCTGAACCTGCTCAATTGGCCGGTTTTAACGTGATCACCGAGGTTTAATTGTTCTGACGGATCAGAAGGATTATGATTGATTCGGGTGAGGTACACCAATGGGAACTGTAATGGAACGCCTGACGACTAGCGAGGCGGCAGTCGCCGCCGGAGTATCGATTCCGCAGATACACAGAATCATTGATGAAAAGATTCTGCCGGAGAGCTTGTATAGCACCGCGCAAATGAGAACTTTCCGAACCGATGCTTGCATTCTGATCGCCTTCTATTTCGCGACGGCTGAGTCGTTGACATCACAAGCCCGACTTCGGACCATCCGAGACGCAATGGCGCATTGTGGAAGTTGGGAACAGTGGAAGGACTGTACTGTCGAAGACAGTTTCATCACCATTCGTTTTTTCGAGATTTGGAAAGGTGTCGAGGAACGTCTTTCGCAGCTAGCAAAGGCGCGCCAGATGGTGATAGAAGACCCAGAAATTCTCAGTGGTACTCCCGTAATAAGGGGCACCCGGGTCCCGGTTTACGACATCGCCGCTGCGATCGATTCCGGGACACCGACGAATAAAATTCTCAAGTCTTATCCAAGTCTGAAGGATTGGCAGATCGAGCTATCGCAGATCTATGCCAAAGCCGTTCCCCCCCGTGGCCGCCCTAAACGTATCTCACGCGTGGATACGCTGAATGGGTCAAAGACGAAAAAGCGACTACGCTCCTCCTTCTCAGGAGGATGAGTGCGCGGTGAAATTCCTGATCGATGAATGCCTCAGTCTGGATTTGGTTGCGGTCGCTTGCGATCGCGGTTTTGTGGAAAGCTCTCACGTGGTTTGGATGGGGAAAGCCGGTTGGAAAGACTGGGAACTGAAGCCTTTTATTCTTGCGGGAGACTGGACGTTCGTTACCCGTAATAGCGTCGACTTTCGGGGACCTGCTGATGCACCGCGGACCGGCGGACAATTTGCTAACGTTCCTCTTCATGCCGGCCTAATCTGCATCAATGGTCCGCACGGAATGACTGCCGAAGTCCAGTGTGAGCTGTTTGAAGCGATTCTGGATGAGATTGGGAGTATTCAGCAACTGGTCAATGAAGTTGTAGAAGTCGACCTCGACGTGGGTGGCGAATTTACAGTTCATCGCTATCAGATGCCTGAGGAAATCGAATGAAATTCAAGGGAACCCACGAAACTCCACAGGAAATGGTGTGTCGGAATTTCGGTTAGTGCCAACTCTGTCCCTGCAACTCCCTTCTGCCCCTCCCAGGCTCAGCAGATGAAGAATTCCTGCAAGAGTTAAGCGCCAATTAACTTTACTCACAGGGGAAATTTATCGAAGCCAATGCATGATTGAGTCGGACTGCCCTGCCCTGATGATGAGAACTCGCCACAACAGGAGGAACCAATCTGCATGGCGCGATTCGCTCGTGTAATCGCTCTCGGGGTTCCCCATCACATAACGCAGCGCGGGAACGCCAGGCATTTTATTCTGCAAAGCGACGTTGATCGGAAGGTCTACCTCGACCTGTTGCGGCAGAGCTTGGAGCTGCACGACGTAGAGATGGTTGGCTACTGCTTGATGTCCAACCATGTTCATCTTGTCGCTATTCCCAACAAGGCAAATGCTCTGGCAGTCTCCTTGAAGGAAACGCATGGTCGCTTTGCGTCTTACTGGAATGGCATCCACTCCTCAAGCGGTCATGTTTGGCAGGGACGCTATTATTCATGTCCTTTGGACGAGTCGCATCTTTGGGAAGCGTTGCGTTATACGGAGCTGAATCCGGTGCGGGCCGCGACGGTGGCCAGGCCGGAAGCTTGGCCTTGGTCGAGTGCACCCGTTCATTGCGACACGGCTGTGGCAGATTCATTTCTGGCGATGGAACTCTGGCGGAGTCGATGGTCTACGGACAGCTGGAGAGAATATTTGCGTGCCGGCGAATCCCCAGCCAAGCTGGCTGCGATTCGTCACAATACCCACACCGGCCGGCCGCTGGGGTCAGAAGAATTTACACGAGCGGTTGAAGGGCAAACCAAGCGGAGCCTCCGCCTGCAGAAGCGCGGACCCAAGCGAGAGGCCGACCTGAGTGAAAGCCAGGGAACGTTTTCCTTCGGGGCTTAGTTGCATCTGTTTGCTTCCGCCAGACACGACTGCTTTGCTTCGGGCGCTTGTGAATCTTGGCTGGGGGTAAGCCCGTCTGCTGTCCCGCAAATGCCCGGGGAGGAGGTATCCTGTCGGCGCATCTGGCACCAATCTTCTTGAGAAACGCACGATGTTGGCGCAGAATATCGGGATGGATCAGCGCTTCGTTATCGAGAAACTGCGCCACCACGAGCGGGAGCTTAAGGCTGCCGGAATCCTTCACATACGTGTGTTCGGATCGGTAGCAAGAAATGAGGCGTCCGAGGTTTCTGATATCGATCTCCTGGCTGATTTTGACAAGGCAACGCGAATGACACTGGTCAAAGTGGGAAGCCTGCAAAGCCGTCTCAGTGAGATGCTTGGCGCTCGTGTCGATTTGTCTTCCGCCGAATGGATGCGCGAACCGATTAAGTCAAAGGCGCTCCGTGAGGCCGTGATTGCCTTTTAGGGACAAGACCCGACATCTGCGTGACATTTTAGAAGCGATCGATCTTATCGAGTTGTTTCTTGATGGCCTGACCTTTGAGTCTTATCAGACCGACCTGAAAACAAAATCAGCGGTTGAACGCCAGATGCAGATTATGACTGAGGCAGCGATTCGTCTCGGCCGGGATGCCGAACAGATCGCACCCGGGCCGGATGGGAAGGTTTTCGAGGGATGGGGAACCTATTGCGACACGCTTATCACCGGATTGATGACCAAATTATCTGGAATACCGTCAAGGATGAGCTTCCGCTCATGCGTGAAGCTGCTGTGAAGGCGCTCAGGGTGGACAGTGCCGATATCTAACACTGCGGAGCCGATCCGGTGCGGGCCGCGATTGCGGCCGGACCAGAAGCTTGGCCCTGGTCGAGTGCACCCGTTCATTGCGACAGGGCTGCGGCAGATTCATGGCTGGCCATGGAGCTCTGGCGGAGTCGATAATCTACGGCGAGCTGGAGAGAATATTTGCATGCCGGCGAATCCCAAGCCAAGCTGGCTGCGATTCGTCACAATACCCGCACCGGCCGGCCGCTGGGGTCAGAAGAGTTTACACGAGCGGTTGAAGGGCAAACCAAGCGGAGCCTCCGTCTGCAGAAGCGCGGACCCAAGCGAGAGGCCGACCTGAGTGAAAGCCAGGGAACGTTTTCCTTCGGGGCTTAGTTGCATCTGTTTGCTTCCGCCAGACACGACTGCTTTGCTTCGGGCGCTTGTGAAATCTGGATGGGGGTAAGCCCGTCTGTCCCGCAAATGCCCTGAAGTGGAAAGTGGTCTGGACCCCAAACTTGAGACACTGAAAATAGGGACAAACTGCAGCGAACGGAGGTTCGGATGGCAGTCCGAGTATTCAGTGTGGAGTTTCGCAGCGCCATTGCCCAGCGGATTCTGAACGGGGAGAGCGTGCTGTCTTTGAGCACGGAGTTCAAGATCAAGCGAAGCATACTTTACCGCTGGCGCGACGCGTATCGCTTGGCGGGCAAGGATGGTTTCAAGAAGACGCGGGGCCGGCCGCGGGGTGGCTCGGGGCTGGTTATGAAAACGGAGCCGGGTGCGACGGCGGCCGATCGGCGGATAGCCGAGTTGGAGCGGCGGATCGGTCGGCTTGCGATGGAAAACGATTTTTTAGCAAGAGCCTTCAAGCGAGTAAAGGAAGCACGCTCGAAGAACAGCGCGCCTGGCGAGGCGCGCTGTACGGAGAAGTGATGCAGCTGGAAGGCAAAGCGGGTTTGTCCATCACGGAAGCCTGTCAGGCCGCGAGGTTAGGCCGGTCAGGATTCTACCGCCATTTCGAGGAGCATTTTCCACGCCAGGCTGATACCGAACTGCGCGGGCAGATACAACGAATTTGTCTGGAGAACCGCTGTTACGGGTCGCGCCGCGTGGCCAGGGAGCTGCGCGAACAAGGTAGGGTTGTAAACCGCAAGCGAGTGATCCGCCTGATGCAGGCCGACAACCTGCTCTGCCTACGCAAACGGCGCTATGTGTGCACGACCGACTCCCGTCACACTTATGCCGTGTATCCGAACTTGACGCGCGATTGGAAACCGAACGAAATCAATCAGCTCTGGGTAGCGGATATCACTTACATCCGCCTGCGAGAATCATTTTTGTATCTCGCCGTCGTGCTGGACGCTTACTCGCGCAAGGTCATCGGCTGGGCACTGGACAATCATCTTCGCGCTGAGCTTGCTCTGGAAGCGCTCATACTAGCTCTAGCGGATCGTCCGGTGGCTCCGTCCTTGATTCACCACACGGATCGAGGCGTGCAGTACTGCGCCCGAGAATATGTAGACGTATTGCTCTCTCATGGCATTCGGATTAGCATGAGCCGCACCGGCAATCCGTACGATAATGCGCTAGCTGAAAGCTTTATGCGAACGCTTAAGTGCGAGGAGGTCTACCTCCACAGCTATCGCGATCGCGACGATGCTTTACTGCATATTCAAGAGTTCCTGGACGACATCTACAACTGCCGAAGGCTTCACTCCAGCATCGGGTACATGTCGCCGGTGGCTTTTGAAGCTCTTACTTACCAAAAGCAAGAGGCAATTTCAGCATGAGTTTTTCGAGGCATAAGAAGATCTATCAGTCCGATGGAACCAAGCGGAGGCGGAACAGGCCGCTCCGCCTGCCTGGCGACCATCGTTCCGATGAGTCTTCAGCCGGTTATTCCTTCCTGGGTTGCTCTCCAGCAGTGCCCACGTCCGCTTCGCCGGCCGCAACCAGCTTCTCGCACTATCCTGCTGCTGTAAACTGCTCAGCAGCCAAACGTAATCTGTCACCATTTTCCCTGTCTCAATCAAGGGGTCCACTCCAGGGAGATGCGGGACATCCATGATAGGTAACCGTCAAGGGAAAACGGAGATTTCCCCTGACCTGGTGGAATGGCTTTCCCCAAGCGATTTGCGGAATACGGTTCAGAACTGTCCTCGATCCTTCGCGCAACCAACGCAGTAGCAGCGTGGCCAGACATCCATTTACGGGAACGGTGAAGCTTCGTCCACGAGGATTGAGTGAGAGTAAGAAAACAGGTGACAGACAGGACGATTACTTGCATATACATGGCTCATAGGTGATCGTCCTGTCTGTCACCTCTTTTCGCTGATGCTTCGTCTCGCCCCTCCCGGTTTATCCCGGCGCTCTCTGACGCATAAATCCGACGCATAAATCCTGAAGTAGAATGATTCAGATCTGCGTCCGCCAGATCGCCGGAGAGTCGACATTTCGTTCGAGCTGCAGCCGCGGACTGAGGCCCATGCACGGCGGCAGGGGCTCCAAGCAAACGGAATGCTTCTGTAATTGTCCTCCGGGAAGTCAGGATGTTCACGATGAAATGCTCCTCAAGCGTAGTGCGGGCACTGATACTAACTGCTGGCACACTCACGACTATCTGCAATCCATCGGCAAGCGCCCAAGTCGCGGTGTCGCCACAAAGGATGAAAGTTCTCGGCGAGGTCGATCCCCGCTTCGTCTCGTACAACGTGGAAGCCGTTGAGGTGACCGGAGGGCGTTTCTGGGCACCGTACAAGTCCGCGGCTCAAACAGCTGCTGCCGGCGCTTCCGACAAAGGTTCCGGAGACCAGCCTGCCGGTATCGATAGCAGCTTCTTTCAATACCGTCCGCCCATCGATCTCTCCAGTCCGAAACTTCGCAAACTCGCTTTGGGGCTCGGACCAGCGTACGTCCGCGTCAGCGGTACCTGGCGCAATAGCACGTACTTCCAGAACAACGACGATCCGCCGGTAAAGAGTCCTCCTGAAGGCTTCAACGGTGTCCTCACGCGCGCGGAGTGGAAGGGGGTTGTCGAGTTTGCGAAGGCCGTGAATGCCGATATCGTCGCTTCGGTGGCGACGAGCGCGGGAACTCGTGATACGAACGGCGTCTGGACAGCCATACAAGCTAAGCCATGGCTCGATTACACGAAACAGATTGGTGGTCACATAGCGGCGATGGAATTTATGAATGAGCCCACGCTGCTCAGCTTCGGCGGTGTACCGAAGGGCTACGATGCCGCAAGCTTCGGCAGGGACGCCAAGATATTCGGGTCCTTTCTGCGTCGCGAGTCACCGGGGACAATCTACCTGGGGCCGGGCAGCGCGGCGGAGGGGCTTCCACTTCCGTCGATGCCGGGTGGACGTCACTTCGACATCGTTTCTACAGATGATTTGATGAAGGCGACGGGCCCGATCTTCGACGCCTTCTCCTACCACTTCTATTCCATGCCTTCGCATCGCTGTCTGGGACAGGGCGGCGCCGACCCCAAACAGTTACTCACCTCTGAGTGGCTGGATCGCGACCTGACCGTATACAACTTTTACGCGAAGGAGCGAGACGCTTATCTGCCGCGCAAAAATATTTGGCTCACTGAAACCGGCGAAGGGTCATGCGGCGGAGATACCTGGGCTGCCGAATTCGCCGACAGCTTCCGTTTGCTAGACCAGTTCGGCGCTCTTGCACAGAGAAGCGTAAAGACGATTATGTACAACACGCTGGCGAGCAGCGACTACGGCCTGCTAAATGAGGAAACTCTGGAACCGCGCCCCAACTACTGGGCGGCTCTCCTTTGGAAGCGCACCATGGGAACTCGAGCACTGGACCCCGGGTTTGTGCCCGCAAAGAACCTGCGCGTTTACGCGCAGTGCATGAAGGATTCAAACGGCGGTGTCGCTCTCTTGGTCCTCAACATGGACGGAGCTTCCGAAGCATTGCTCAAACTGCCCGTGGCAGGAGAACGGTACAGTCTTTCGTCGCCTGATATTTTCGGCCAGACCGTGCTCCTCAACGGCAAGGAACTGAGAGTAGGCCCTGATGGAACGGTTCCCTCGATCCATGGAGAGCCATCACACCCTGGCACTACCAAGTTCGCGCCCTTGACCATCACGTTCATCGAGATGCCTTCGGCAGGCAATCAGAATTGCGCCCGGTGAGAACGAACACCGGATGAATGGTTTATGGGTCAGACGGGACTGGGACTTTGCGGAAGCAGCTTGCTGAAAGTACCGGTCCCGGTCACGGTAGGGACAGCCATCGCTAGCTGCCCCCCGTACAGATCCGTGCGAGCGGAACTACCGCACACGGCTCTTACTTTGGATGGATGGCGTCAAAACGAACGTCGGGATAGGGATGCAGGACACGGGCAAGCGGTAGCCATCGCACGAAGGTCGGGTGAATGCGCTTCCAACTGGGGCGGCTGCGCTGACTGCGACGGCCCAACATAGTCCGCCACATATGACGCAAGCGCTCGCGGAAGCGTCGTAATGCCCGCAGGTTTTCAGGAACAGCATGGTAACGGTAGTAGCCTTCAACGACGCGTTTCAGCCATTGTCCGACAGCATTGACTGGTTCATGCAGGCGCTGACGCAGCTGTGCCTTGATAGCCTGCAGCGTTGCTCGCATGCGTTGACCCATGGTCTTGCGGCGGATAACGAAATGGCCTTTCGAGTTCTTCGCGCAGTAATGCGTGAACCCAAGGAACGTGAACGTTTCAGGTTTGCCCTCTCCACGCTGTTGCCGTGCGCCCTGCGCGAACCGACCGAACTCGATCAGTCGCGTCTTCTCCGGATGAAGCTCCAGCTCGAAGGCCGCCAGCCGTTCCCGAAACTCCCTCAGGAACCGCTCTGCGTCCTCACGATGCTCGAAGCCGACCACCAGATCGTCAGCGTAGCGGACCACGATTAACTCTCCGCTGGCCACTTTCCGGCGCCATACCTCAACCCACAGATCAAAGACATAATGCAGATACACATTCGCCAGAAGCGGCGAAACCACCGCCCCTTGCGGGGTGCCTGCTTTCGTCTCTGACCATTTGCCGTCCTCCGATACTCCGGCCTTTAGCCACTTCCGTATCAGCCGCAGGATGCGGGGATCGGCCACTCGATGCTCGATGAACTTCATCGTCCACTCGTGGCTCATGTTATCGAAGGAAACTACGACACACTACCCATCATCAGGACGTTCCCGAACGGGTCACGGTTGTTCGTGCTCGTCATCCGTTTGAGGGTAGATCTCTTGAGGTTCTTCGGGCGGTGAGACGCAAGGGGTGTCTGTATCTCATTCTGATCCTGCCCGATGGGAGTAAGTCTCTGATCCCCGCGGACTGGACAGATTTTCCGTCTCTAACTCAGTCCCGGCAGGTTTTCTCTTTGCATTCCACAGCAACGCTGGGTTCCGTAGAGGACTTGCTTCACGCACGCACCATCACAGACGCTCTCCTCAACCGCCTTGCGGCCGTTAAGAGCGAGGCGACCGAGAAGGAGAGCGCACGTGCAGGAGAACCGTCCGAGTCTTTTCGACCTGCTTCTCGACGAAAGTCATCCGTGGGAAGCGTTGCAGGCCGAGCAGCAGCTGCTGGCCATCGACATCCTGGCACGGCTCATCGCCAACGCCACCCTGCCCCGTGAAGAGGTGAAGGACGATGAATGACCTCGGTAAGGTAAAGCTCAGTCATACCCGGCGTGCAGCTTTGGTCTACATCCGTCAGTCCAGTCCTTCGCAGGTGGAATACAACCGGGAATCGACAGCACGTCAGTACGCTCTAGTAGAAAGGGCATGCGAGCTGGGGTGGGCCAAGGAACAGGTGATCGTCGTTGATGAAGACCTTGGCCTATCTGGCTCCGGATCGGTTAAGCGTTCCGGATTCGCGCGCATGACCGCAGAAGTGGCACTGGGACATGTAGGCATCGTACTCGGTCTGGAGGTCTCCCGTCTGGCGCGTAACAACGCCGACTGGTACCGGCTGCTTGACCTGTGTGGCATGACAGACACTCTGATCGGAGACAGCGATGGGATCTATCATCCGGCTCTTTTCAACGATCGCTTGATCCTGGGCCTAAAAGGCACCATGTCGGAGGCAGAGCTTCATATCCTGCGCGCTCGGCTCGATGGTGGAATCCGCAACAAGGCCGCGCGCGGCGAGCTGCGTCGCGGTTTGCCCGTGGGTTTTGTATGGGGCGAGGAGGAGGGCGAGATCCGCTTTCATCCCGACCAAGCCGTGGTGGGCACGATTCGCACGGTGTTCTCGAAGTTCACAGAGTTGGGATCAGCGCGCAAGGTCTGGCTCTGGTTTCGCTCCGAACGTCTTAGCTTCCCGCTGCGCGCGAGCATGAAAAGCCAGATCCGATGGGTTGCTCCAACGTATACCTCCGTCCATCAAGTGCTCACCAATCCTGTGTATGCTGGCGCATATGCCTACGGTAAGTGCCGTCACGAACGTTATGTCGATGAGCAGGGCAAGATCCGCAAACGAACACGCCATCTGCCGCTGTCCGAGTGGGCAGTGCTCCTTCCCGATCACCATCCTGGTTTTATCGACTGGGCAACCTATCAAGCCAACCAGGCCCGCATCGAGGCTAACGTTCACCCCCAACCTCACCAGGCAGGCGGCGCAGTGAGAGAGGGGGCCGCGCTGCTGCAAGGTCTGGCCACTTGCGGCAAGTGTGGCCGTCGTCTGCATACCCATTATCGCGGTAGAAATGCTTCGCCTGGCTATCACTGCTCCGGCAAAGATATCATCCAGGGAAGAGGTGTCTACTGCCTCAACGTCGGTGGCATCCAGATCGATCAGGCGGTGACAGATGCGTTTCTGAAAGCGTTGACACCCGCTGCGGTGGAAGCTACCGAACAGGCAATGCGACAACTGGAAGCGGATCACGATGCCGCACTCGGGCAGTGGCGCCTGGCGGTAGAACGCGCGCGCTACGAGGCCGAACGCGCCGAGCGCCAATATCGCTCCGTCGAACCAGAGAACAGGCTGGTGGCGCGCGGTCTGGAAAGCGAATGGGAGAAACGACTCCGCGAACAGACCGCGGCTGAGGGGGAGCTAGAGCGTCGACAGCGACAGCGTCCACGCTCACTTGGCCCGGAAGAGAAACGCAGAATCCGTGCTCTCGGTTCCGATCTCCGCAAGGTCTGGACGGCGCCCACAACCACGGATCGCGATCGCAAGGAACTTTTGCGGACGCTTTTGGAAGAGGTGATTGTGTCCGTTCATCGCCCGGAACATCGCGCCCATTTGACGCTGCGTTGGCGAGGAGGCGAACTCATCGAGATCGATCTTGCACTGCCGCGCTCTCAGCCACGCGGTCTTCGTACCAGCGAAGATACGATCTCGCTGTTACCTCGGTTGGCGGCCCTGTATCCGGACGAGGTCATCGCCGGCGTCCTGAATCGTCAGGGACGCAAGACGGCGACCGGAGAACGGTTTACCGCCAATCAGGTGGGCAGCCTGCGGCGTTATCGCGGCATACCGCGTTTCCAGCCACCGGCGCAACCTCCTCAAGGCGAAGTCGTACCCATCCGCAAAGCCGCGCAAATCCTAGGCATGAACACCTCTACTATCCATCGTTGGCTGGCCGAGGGCTTCATCGCCGGCGAACAAGTTACGCCCGGGGCGCCATGGCAGATCCGCATCACCGACGAACTGCGAGCACGCATCGTGGAGCAGGCCCCGCCGAACTATCTGCCCATGTTGGAAACAACTATCAAACTCGGCGTTTCGCGCCAGACAGTGTTGCAGCGTGTAAAGCGTGGCGAACTCCAAGCCATGCTGGTTACCTGCGGCCGACGCAAAGGCTTGCGAATCAGACTGGTGGACGATCAACCCGACCTATTCGAAGGTACTTCATGAGTCTGGGGGCAGTATGAAGGTGGATCGAAGAACCCACGAATGTCCGCATCGAGTATCCAGTTCACTCGCTTCCGTTGGATGCCCACATTCAGCGCGTCCAGCGCCTGATGCGGCGCTGCGTCCCGGACGAAACCCATACGAGAAGCCCCGAAAGTCCACCTCGTATATCTGGTTGAGGATGGTCACCACCGCTTGCTGGACAATCTTGTCTTCCAGCGAAGCGATGCCCAACGGCCGTTGCCGGCCATCGGCCTTCGGTATATAGACTCTCCGCGAGGGTTGTGCCCGGTACGCTCCACGATGCACCCGGCCATGGAGGTCGATAAGCCGATCCTCCAGGCCTGACTTCATACTGCTGCCAACTTACTCCGTCCACTCCCGGCGCTGCTCTCCGCTGTAAGCGCGTGAAGCTCTCCCGTAGTAAGTCGATCGTAAGATGGTGCAGTAAAGCGGTGAACCGTTCCTGCTTCCTTGCTCTGCTGCCGTTCGCGCACGCCACCTAACCCCTGGGACACGCGATGCTCCGCTCTGTGTCGGGTGCGTGTGTGACTGGGCGTTGTTCTCCTTCGTCTGTGCCCTTCCCTCCGCCGCCTCCGCGGAGGGTTGCCCCTCGTTGTTCGGTTAGCTTCATCAGGTACTATGGCGCAGTCTGACTCCTCCAGCAGCGTACATGTCCGCATTGATGGTTCTTTGACCTTCGCGGACCGGTCTGATCGCTCAGACGCTCTGGAGATCTCCCGGTTCTCGTGCATATTGTTTCCTTAGCGTGCGCTGGAGCTCTAACGACTACGCAGGACCGGACAGCCACTCGCGTATAACGCGGCTGCCGTATTGCCTTCCTGCTACTCGAAAGGGAGTCGGCATCCTGAACTGCAGACTTTTCGAAGCTCAATCACCCCGCCCACCAGTGCCTCTGTCTACGCTTCCAAGTGCCACCTCACGGATGACACCTGCAAGACTAGAGGTCAGGATGGAATCGCTTCTTCTTTTCCTGTAGGGCTCTTGCAACGCACGCCGCCTAACCCCTGGGACACGGTTGCTCCGCTCTGTGTCGGATCCGCGTTGAGATGGGCGTCGTTCTCCTTGGTCTGCACCCTTCCCTCCGCCGCCTCCGCGGAAGCATTCGCCTCTTTGTTCGGTAGCTTCATCAGTACCATGGCGCAGTCCGACCCCTCCACAGCGTACATGCCAGGATGATGGTTCTTTCACCTTCCCCGGCCGGTCTGCTCGCGCAGACGCTCTGGAGGTCTCCCGGTTCTCGTGCACATTGCTTCCTGGCGTGCCTGAAGTCTTCGACTACGCCGAGCCCGGCAGCTGCTCGCGAATAACGCAGCTAACAGTGTTGCCTTCCCGCCGTCAGAAAGGGGTCGGCACTCGGTTGCATATTTTCGGAGCTCAATCCTCCCGCTCGCCAGTTCCCCTGTCTACGCTTCGCTATGCCTCCTCGCGGAGACACAGGCAAGACTCGGGGCCGGAATGAAGTCGCTTCTCCTTTTCCGTAGGGCTCTCTCATCCCCTACAATGTGCCGG
>CAWCCT010000002.1:0-85920 GCA_963794165.1 uncultured Acidobacteriaceae bacterium
CCATTGCGCACTGGTTCAACCCAGCTGCTTTTACTCAAAACGCTGTCGGAACCTTCGGGACCCTCCGGCCAAATTCTCTTTCGGGCCCTGGTTATGTCAACTTCGACATAAACCTGCAAAAGAACTTTGTCATTACCGAACGGTTTAGAACGGAATTCCGAAGCTCTTTCTACAACGCGTTCAACCATGCAAACTTGGGTTCTCCCGGAACCACTCTCACCTCGTCCAATTTTGGTGCGATCACCTCCGCTACCAACCCGCGTGTCATAGAATTTGGCTTGCGGCTACTCTTCTGATGGTTGGAAATTTGTTGTGAGGAAACTGCTGGTAGTTGGTTTTGCGGGGGCAATTCTTACCTGCATTTCCTGTGTGTGCTCTTCACCGATCTATGCGCAGCAGCTCAGTTCGGCGGCTGCGCATGCGTCGGCTGGATGGAAGGCGTTCGAAGAGGGCCGTCTCGATGACGCTAGTTCGCTACTGCAGGAGGCCGTCAAGCTCTCACCGAGGGACGCAGATTACGTGGCCGCTCTCGCCGAGGTCGACTCCAAATTGGGCCAACAAGACGCAGCCATCCGGCACTTCAAAAGAGCAATTTTCCTCAAGCCTTCGGATAGCGAGTTTCGTCTCGACCTCGCTGAAATCCTGCAGAGGAAAGGGAACGATCAGGAGGCTTTGGCGATTCTTCAAGGGCCTCCGAACCCTGCGTGGTCGGACGCATGGCATTTCAGCCGGGGTTTCAGTCTCTTTCGCTTGGGCAGACTTGCGCCAGCCGGTGCTGAGTTCAAGCTCGTGATTCGGAAACCACAGTTTACGGCGCCCGCCTCGTTCTTTCTCGGAAATATCGATTACATGCAGAGCCGATTCGTTGAAGCCGAACCCTACCTCGCAGCGGCAGTGAAACTTGGGAAAATCCCGAGCAATAAGGCCTATAACGTCTACACCTACGACTATGGTTTGGTGTTATTCAAGTTGGGAAAGTTTGCCGAGGCGGCTCAGCAATTCAGAGCTTCGATCGCGCAGTACGATGCGGATCCGCTGCCATGGATGTTTCTCGGCCGCTGCGAAGAAGAATTGGGAGATTGTCCTTGAGGCCATCGCCATGCTTGAGACGTCCACGCAGAAGGACTCTACTTTTCAACTTGCCGATTATGAGTTGGCGCGCTCAGAGCAAAGGCATGGAGATCCAAATCGCGCTGCGGAACTATTCAAGAAGATCGGGGAAATGAAAGAGATACCGTAAAGCAAAAGACAGGAAAGAGCCATGCGGTTGAAAACCGCGCCAAGGCCGTAATGACTAGACCGATGCAATCACCGGACACCTTCAAAGATTTGAGCGATTGGTATGGGTAGATCGAGCCGAAGCTGGGGTCAGTAGGGACGGAAGTGTTTTCCTCTGGTATTTCTACTCGTCCTCTTAAAGTGGAAATACGCTCGGCTTTTCCCAGGGGATGGGCCCACGCCATCATGTTTCCCCACCAGAAAGGCCCGGTAACATCCCTGTGATCCACACTGATATCTCGCTCGATGATATTGCGGCCGAGGCAGGTCTCCATTTCAAACATGAATCCGGCAATACCATAAATAGAAGTTCCTTCTGGAGTCGATAGGCAGTGGGGTTGCGATCTTCGACTATGACGGCGATGGCCTGGAAGACATTTTTCTTGTGAATGCGACCCGCTTCACCCACTCCACCGCCGCGTCCAAGCCGACCAGCAGACTTTACAAAAACCTTGGCAATCTACAAGTTAGAGGATGTAACAAAAAGGCGGGGTTGACATATTCCGGATGGGGCCAGGGCGCGTGCGTCGGCGACTACGACAATGACGGGCGCAAAAGTTGCTGGTCACCTACTATGGCCACAATGTCCTCTACCACAATGATGGAAACGGCCACTTTACAGACGTAACGGCCCGGGCCGGGCTTCCGATTCACGGTACGCGGTGGGGCGCGGGATGTTCATTCTTCGACTACGATCGCGATGGCAAGTTGGATATTGCAATTGCCAACTACGTTGACTTCGATCCCAAAACTGTTCCCCTGCCGGGAAGCAACGCCATTTGCCAGTTCAAGGGCCTTCCCGTCATCTGCGGCCCGCGCGGACTCGCGGGCAGCACGAACGTTCTCTATCACAATGTGGGAGATGGAACCTTCAAGGACGTCTCCAAGGCTGCTCACTTCGATCAACCGGCAGGTCAATATAGCTTCTCTGTGATTACAGGAGACTTTGACGGAGACAGTTGGCCGGATGTCTTCATAGCCTGTGATTCAACCCCGAACATCCTGCAGCACAACAACCGGGACGGAACATTCACTAATGTGGCTATTTCAAGCGGAGTTGCTTTCAGCGACGACGGGGAAGGCAGGCTAACTTGGGCGCCGATGCGGGAGATTACAACCATACGGGCCGATTAGACCTCGTGACTACGACCTTCGACGACGATGTGCCTGCGCTGTTCCTCAATGAAGGCAATAGTGAATTCAGCGACGTTGATCTCAAGGCCGGATTAGGTTTCCGCACTCATCAAGTGAGCTGGGGAGTAGCCTTTCTGGACTTGGACAATCGGGGCTGGCTGGACATTTTCATAGCCAATGGTCACATATACCCGAACGTAGATGCTTTACACAGAGAAAGTCATTATCGCGAATCAAAGACTCTTTATTACAACCTCGGCAATGGCACATTCGCGGATATCACCGATCAGTCGGGACCCGGAACCAGGGAAAAAACCGTAAGCCGCGGGATGGCCTACGGAGATTTGCAGAACGATGGCTCACTCGACATTGTCATCAACAATCTCAACTCAGCTCCAAACCTGCTGGTCAACCGTGGGAAAAAGGGTAACTGGATCACCGTAAAGCTCATCGGGACGACAAGTAATCGCGATGCAATCGGGGCTCGGGTGGAGGTTAAAGCAGGGGACCTCGACCAAATAGCCGAAGTGCGGAGCGGTTGCTGCTACCTCTCCCAGAGCGACATGCGCCTACACTTTGGATTGGGAACTATGCAAAAGGTGGAAGCTATTAAGGTGCGCTGGCCCAGCGGCCAAAAGGAGACCTTTGCGGTGAGAGGAATTAATCGGATCGTTGAACTCAGAGAGGGTACCGGTAGCTGATGTTGGGGACGGTCCGTTGTATCACCGCAGTTTTCGCATCAGTTGATGGAGAGGACGGGAGAATAGATGCTGCGTATTGTGGGTCGTGTTGTGCTGATCTCTTCAGTCGTCATGTCGCTCGGGCTTCCATGCCGGGTTGATCTGGCACAAAGTCTGCCGGAATTACGGACCCCAAAAGCGCCACCGACTCCGCGCATCCATGGGCCGAAGCTATATGGAGCAAGGCCTGGGCATCCCTTCCTCTATCGCATCCCTTGCACGGGTCTGCGTCCTGTGCGGTTTTCGGCAGTAGCGCTTCCACCCTCGCTTACCCTCGATAGTGCTACAGGGATCATTGCTGGCAACGCCCCGCTTGCTGCAGGCGATTACCCGGTTACGTTGAAGGCAGTGAACTCACAGGGCAGCGCCACTCGTTCATTCAAGATTGTGGTGGGTGATCAGCTTGGTCTCACGCCCCAGATGGGGTGGAACGGCTGGTATACCCTCTACGCGCACCCCACGGACGCCGACATTCGTAAAGCCGCGGACGCTATGCTCGCGTCGGGAATGGCCGATTACGGATATCAATTCATAGACCTCGACGATGGTTGGGCAAGAAAACCTGGATTGGCAGATCCAGTGCTGGGAGATCCAGTGCGGAATCCAGATGGAACGATCCGCCCCAATGGCAACTTTCCAGACATGTCCAGCCTCACGGCGTACATTCATTCGCTCGGATTCAAAGCTGGCATTTACTCCGGTCCAGGCCCGCTGACTTGCGCGAAATTAGAGGCATCCTACGGGCACGAAGCCGCCGATGCTCAGCAATACGCTAAATGGGGATTCGACTTACTTAAATATGACTGGTGCAGCTATACACAGATAGCGAAAGACCGCAGCCTCCCCGAGCTGCAAAAACCTTACATCCTGATGAGTTCTGAATTGCAAAAGCAGGACCGGGACATCGTCTTGAACATGTGTCAGTACGGGATGGGCGATGTGTGGAAGTGGGGACGTCAAGTTGGCGGCCAGTCATGGCGCACCACCGGTGATCTCGGTTTGGCAAAAGGCGATAGTCTACCCGGCTTCTATCACGTGGGCTTTGCCAACGCAGCCCTTGACGCTTACGCCGGGCCGGGGGGCTGGAACGATCCCGACTATATCCTGATTGGCACGGTGGGCGACGCGCATCACAGTCACTTGTCTGCTAAGACGACTCCGCTTAAGCCGGAGGAGCAGTACAGCTACATGTCTATGTGGTCGCTTATGGCCTCTCCTCTTTTTTTCTCCGGCGACATGACGAAGCTGGATGATTTGACCCTTAACATTTTGTGCAACGATGAAGTGATCGACATTGATCAGGACTCATTGGGCAAACAGGCAAAGATTGTCCGCAAGAACGACCAGGAGTTGGTCTTGGCCAAGCCACTTGAAGACGGTTCTGTCGCAGTGGGTCTGTTCAACCTCAGCGAGGGACCTCTTACCATGTCCATCGATTGGAAGGACATCTCGAAAAGCGGCAAGTTGACAGTCCACGATGTTTGGCGCCAGCGAAATATTGGCCGGTTTAAAGGCAGCTTCAAATCCCAAGTGGCTGCCCATGACGTTGTACTTGTACGGCTAACCAAATCGTGAGAAACATCTGCTCCGGGACGGTGAGCGAGATAGCCTCGATGAGTCCCGCCTCGCGCACAGAGTGAAACAACCCATCCTTGCACCCTCGCTGCGGACCGCCGGAAACCACGAACTGCAGGTTAGTAGAAATCGAGAGTAGTCAGTCACGCAGTCTTTGTTTAAGGAGAACCATGCTCAACTTGAATCGGCGAACTTTTGTGCAGCTCTCGTCTGGCGCCGCTCTTGGCGTGGCAGCGAACCGGGTCTTCGCCCTCGCCGACGCACCCGCAATCTCTAACCACGCCGGACTGCTTCGCGTTAAGGGCTCGAACTATAGCTGGGAATATTCGCAGAGCGACGACACATTCAAGCTGCGGGACTCGAAAGATCTCCTCATTGCCGGCGGAAGGATGCAGCCGGCGGTCGTCGTGGCTCCGGCCGGCGAGCCCACGCTCAGGCAATGCACGTCGGGAAGACCTTCTGCACTTCGCTCTGAGAAGGGTCGCGTGACGGTGGACTACGAGGGCGTAAACGGTACCGGCCGGTTATCGGTGACTTGGCGCTTTGACGAGCATGGAATCTGGACCGAACCTATCGTTTACGATGCGCCAGCGGAGCAAGACGTAGTAAGTCTGCATTACTTCAGCGATGTAAAGGCGACCAAACCTGTGCCTTCGCTTCATGCGACTTATCTTGTCGTTCCCGGGATCAGCGAAGCAGCTACCGTCAGCCCTATCGTAAGAGACTATGTTTCTCTCGACGAGAGCGTTTGGCTTGGCCGCGGCAGCTCCGCGCCCGGTCCTTCGCAGCAGTGGGGCTTGCCAGTACATTATTTCTGCGGCTTCAGTGTAAATGCTGCAAACGGAGCACGGGACAGCTTCACCACAGGCCGTTCTGCCGCCTTTACTTGCGGCTTGGCAGATCTGCCCGGTGGCGATCTGTTTCTGCAGCTTGCTTCGGGCAAGAGCAGTGTGTGGGTCGACTACCGCAGCGACTTGTGGAAGCATATGCGCGGCCCGGGACCCCTCCCGCTGGGCGCCACACTCTACTGGTCGGTTGCGCCGGGCTACTACGATGCGATCGCTGCCTACTATGAAGGTTTGCTGCAGGCAGGCGTTATTCATAAGTCTCAGCCTTCCGCCAAAAAAATTGCGGCCACTCTTACTCCGCAGTTCTGCGCCTGGGGGGCGCAGGTGGATAGGAATAAGGGGGGTGAGCGTCAGGACGAGGCGTTCGTAACCGGGATATACGAGGAACTCAAAGCCTCGGGTCTGAAGGCGGGGATGTTTTCGATCGATGATAAGTGGGAAGGCAGCTACGGAAACCTGGAACATTCCGCTGACCGTTTGCCTCACTTTGAACAGCTCCTCAATAAGGTGCATGAGGAGGGATATCTGGTCGGCCTTTGGGCAGCGCTCATGCGCTGCGAGCACCCGGCTGACATGGGCCTAACTCCAGACCAGATGCTCAAGAAGCCGGATGGGCAACCCTTCGTAGTTGGCAGCGATGGGCAGACGAGGTACTACATACTGGACTTTACCCAGCCGGAAGTGGCAGCCGTCCTTGAGAATGTAGCCCGGAAGTTCATACGCAGATACAAGCCCGACCTGCTCAAATTTGATTTTGGATATGAGATGCCATCGGTGGCAACCGCCGCGCCCCGCGACAAGAAGTTCACCGGGGAGCGGTTGATGTGGAAAGGCCTCGACGTGCTGATTACCGCCATGAGGAAGGAGAATCCCGACCTGGTGGTCATGTATTACAACCTGTCACCGCTCTTCCTGGACTACTTTGACCTGTTCAGCCCCGACGATTTATTTGAGAATGCAGGGGAGTACGACGTGGAGGCCAACCGCCGCTTCTTCTTCAGCAGTCTCTTGGGCCGGTTGGGAGTTCCTACCTATAGCTCCACAGGATATGACTGGGCGTCCACGTCCAATATCTGGTTTGACGCCGCCGCCCTGGGAACGATTGGCTCGATGAATGACTTCAAGGCTGATGAGCAAGGGGAGGGATGCACGCCCGAGTTAGCCGCAAGATACAACGGCATAACCCATGTGTTGCGGCCCACGGTCACCTTCGAGATATTGCCCCTCGATTACGTTCCCGAGGCGCCGACGCTGGGCGCCCACGCCCGGTCATGGGCCCGTTTTGAAGGTGGGCAACTGGTCCTGTTTGCTTTTCGGCCGCCTGTGCCCGGCGACCCCCGGGTTCTGGCACGGCAGACGAACGATCCCCGCGTTAAGGGCGCCGTTCAATCCGACGTGCCTATAGTAGTTGCGTCAAAGACCAGCGATAGCATCGCTTCCGCTAGCAATCTCGCAATCGTCCCCTATGGGGATGGGGAAATCCTGCTTCGCCGCCAAGCCGGGAGCAAAGCAGAGATTATTTCCCACTACTTCAGAGGAGCGCCAACCAGGAACCAGGCGAGAATCGAAAACGGCGAGTTGAAGCTCACTGCGCGCGTGCGCAACTCGGCTGGTGTACCGCTGGAGTGGATTGAGGTCCACGTCTCCTGATTTTTTCGGTGTCGTCGAGCTGCATCCAAACTGAAGCGGAGTACGAACAAGAAAGTCATCGAGATGCTGCTGCCAGGCAAAAGGAACAAGATTCAGCACTCTTCCTCCGCGACCTCCATGCAAAGTGAAGCTCCGCCCTAAAGTTGTCGGTAACTGCTTAGCAATGAAGGAGTTAGTTTGGTGGACCTGATCGGGATCGAACCGATGACCTCTTCCATGCCATGGAAGCGCGCTCCCAGCTGCGCCACAGGCCCACAAAGGAAGGAACATCCTTTATTCTGCTGGAGCATGCCTAATCCGTCAAACGCTCCACATGTGGCAACCACCCCTCCACCGTTGTCATCCGGAGAAAGAATGTCCCAATCCCCCCAATCCGTAACAACCGCTCTTTTCACTTTGCTTGTCGTTAGCGTCTGTGGCGCTGCCCAAGCCCAGGGCCCCGGCCCCGCTGCAGCTCCGGCCGCGCCGGCGCCTGGCGGGTTCGCTGTGGCAGACTTGCGTCCGGCGCTTGCCAATGTGCAGACTGCCATCGCCAACCTGAACGTCGTCCACTGGAAGGTCTCGGGCGCAACCCGCACTGCCGTGCAGGATGATATTGGCTCCATGCAGCGGGACCTCAATGGCACCCTGCCAGGGCTCATGGCTCAGGCAGAGGCGACTCCGGCCTCGCTCTCACCGGCTTTTGCCGTTTTCCGTAATCTGGATGCCCTCTATGACGTGTTGCTTCGGGTAACCGAGACAGCGTCGCTTGCCGGCTCCGGGGCCGATGCCGGCAATCTGGAAGATGCCCGCGCCGGGCTAGAGAACGGCCGGGCCAAAATGGGCACCTGGTTGCTGCAGTCGATTGGCGCCCAGGACGCCCAAATTGCACGCCTGCACGCCCCTCCCCCTGGGCCGGCAGCCGCGCCACCTCCGCCCGCCAAGATTGTGGTGGACGACGGCCCCGAAAACCCTAAACCGCGCAAGAAAAAGCCGGCGCCCGCCCAGACGTCACCCCCAACGCCCGCACCACAGTAACCGAGCCACTTGGCTCTCCCGCGGTGTCTAAGGTAAAGAGAGCTGAATTAGGACGCGGTGGGGTCTCCCCGCCGCCGCCCGGCGGCGCGTTTGCGGATTGAGAGACGCAAGTGGATGCTTCCTGTTATGTTATGGAGAACTTTTGCATGCAGGTAGGCATAGCTTTGGGAAATATCGCCAGCGTCCTCGTCGTACCGTCGGAAGAAGCCGGAATTGTCTCCGAACTGAAAGCCGGTTCCGAAGAGGCGTTCGCTTGGTTGATCGCCAAGTATCACCAGCCCATCTTTAGCCTGATCGCGCGCACCATTCCCGACCCTGCCGACGCGGCCGATTTAACCCAGGATGTCTTTATCAAGATTTACCGCGGCATCGGTGGATTTAACGGGGACTCCAGCCTGCGTACCTGGATCTATCGCATTGCGCTGCGCGAAGCCAGCAACCAGCGCCGCTGGTGGGGGCGCCACAAGCGCCAGGAAGTAACCATAGAAAGCGAATTCGGCGAGAGCAACGATGGCCAGCCCCTTTGCCTCAAGGACACCCTGGTCGATAGTCATGAATCTCCCTTTGACCGGGCTGCCCAGGAAGAGGTGCGGGCTAGGGTCGAGGAGGAGCTGCGCCGCATTCCCGAGCCGTTCCATGCAGTCGTTGTTCTGCGCGATATCGAAGGGTTCTCCTACGAAGAGGTGGCGGAGATTCTTGGTGTGAATCTCGGCACCGTCAAGTCGCGTCTAATGCGTGGGCGAGCGCATCTGAAGGCCAGGCTGGCGGGTTTTGCTGAGGCGGCGGCAAAGCGCCCATGTTCCGCTTTTCAGCCGATAGAAGCGTTCGCGACGGGCAACAAGGGGGCCGAGTGAACGAGTGCGCGTATTATCGCGAGCAATTCTCGCCGTATCTCGACGGTGCCGTGACCGGCACAGCCATGGGCAAGATTGCGGCGCACCTTGAAGCCTGCTGGGGTTGTGCCGCTGAATTTGAGCAATGGCGGAATGCCCAGTCGCTGATCAGTTCCATCGGACCGGCGAAAGCTCCGCCCAATTTGGATCTTCGCCTTCGCGTTGCCTTGTCGCAGGAATCTGCCAACACCGCGCAGGAGAAGTTCGCCCGCGGGCGGCTTCGCTGGCAAAATACTTTTCGCCCCCTGGTGTGGAGGGCTACCGCCGGCTTTGCCAGCACAGTAGCGCTGCTGGGTGGGGTAGCGGTCCTGATTGGCATGTTCGCCTCGCCGGAACCGCTGCTGGCGCGTGATGAGCCTCTCGGCATGGCATCCAGCCCTCGTTTCCTTTACACCTCACTTGAGCCTGCCGGAGGGGTTACGGATGGTAACAACCCGGTAGTTGTTCAGGCGTTCGTCAACGGAGAAGGCCGGGTGTACGACTACAAAATCATCTCCGGAAACGCAGATAGCAAGACTCGTTCCCAGCTGGAAGATGCCCTGATGTTCAGTGTTTTTGCTCCGGCACAAGTCTTTGGCCAGCCAGTACGGGGCACAGTGCTCCTCTCCTTTTCCGGAGTTTCGGTCCCGGGCTAAGGCCGCCGACCAGCCGATCAGCCCCGAAGGGGCGTCTGAATGTAGCCCAACTGTCCCTCCACTCCCTTATGCTTTGTATCAGGGCACGACTTTAGTCGGGCCGTCGACGGCTAACGAAATTCTGGGCTTTAGCCCCTGCCAGAATCGTCCCCAGAAGAATTTTCTGCGCGAGTTGCTTGTGGCAGGGGCTAAAGCCCTATCTCGTTCAATTCTTTACGGCCCGACTAAAGTCGTGCCCTGATACAAAGCATTTACGGCCCGACCGAAGCCGTGCCCTGATACAAAGCATTAGAGAACGGAGTGGACCTGTGCCGGCCTCTAATCCGATCCCGCGACTGCCCGCCAGTTTGACCCTCTTATGTGTCAATGCATAGACTTGGAGAGGGTTAATCGCCGCAATCTATGCAGTGTTATGGCAAGCCGTCCGCATTCCCCTCCCGGGTTCTAACCGCATCGTTTGCGTTAGTGGTCCTGCTCACCACCCCTGTCCTTCGCGCTCAGAACTCCTCCGACTCTCAACCTTCGAGCGCCGCGCCTAAATCTCCGGCTTTGGTGAACGCCGGCGGTCCTGATATCAGCTTGCAAAACAGCGAGGCGCTTTTCGACATTGCCGCGGCGCTCAATTCCTGCGGCTACGATCAGGGGCTTACCGCCTCCGACCCGGTGCGGCAGCAGGTTCGGGAGCAGGTCAACCAGGCGCTTCAGGCTTCTGCGGATGCCCGCGATGCCCACGAACAGATTTGCCTTTATATCGATCAGCATCGGCTTTCTGACACAGGAGCGGACTTGGCGCAGTATATTTCGCTCGCCCTCTTCGTCAGCCCGCCTCCGGAGCTGGCGCCCAGCGCCGAAGGTGCGGACATGCCTCCCGATGCGAGCGGCGTGGAACATATACTGCCTTTACTCCGCCGCTTCGCCCAGCTGGTTGATCTGCATGTGATCTGGCTCCATGTTCGCCCTCAATACGACAAGCAGTTGAGTCAACTGCACGACTCCCTGAGCAAGATGATTGACGATACCGGCATCTACCTCAAGACGCCGGCCGGCACCTCCACCGGGCAGCGTTTTCTGGTAGTGATCGAGCCGCTGCTCGACCCCGCACAAACCAATGCCCGGATCTATGGATCCGACTACGTTGTCGTAGCGTCCCCCGTCAATGGGACCATCCACATGCGGGAGATTCGCCACGCCTACCTTCATTACCAGATTGAGCCGCTGCTGTACGCTCGAGCGACCGTCCTCGACCGGCTCCTGCCCTTCCTCAAGACGGTTAAAGATGCTCCCCTCGATTACACCTACCGCAGCGACATCGTGGCTTTGGTCGTGGAGTGCATGATCCGGGCGATCGAGGCTCAGACCATGGATACCGGCGTCACCATCTACAAGATTCCCGCCGACGTCCGGCGCAGCGATCTGGAATCAGCCACCCACCAGCACAATGCCTCGGTGGAGGCGGCCGAAGCCGTGCGCCGTAGCGCCGTAGCGGAATCCATGGCAGACGGCTTTGTGCTGACGGAGTACTTTTATAACGCTTTCGGCGCTTTCGAAAGGCAGCCGCAGAGCTTCAAGGAAAGTATCGGCGAGATGGTCTACGGAATGGATGTGAGCGCGGAGATGAGCCACGTGAAGCACATCACGTTCAACCAGCAAAGCTCGTCCGACGTGATTCATCGCTCGCCCCGAGAGCTCAGGGGCCTCGACCTGGCGGAGATGAAATTAATCAAAGGCGACACCGACGGCGCCGGGGCCTTGGCGCAGCAGTCGGTCGCCGACAAGTCCGGCGATCCGGCAAGGGCGAACTTCATCCTGGCCCGGGTGGCCATCATGCACCGCGATGTCCCGGTGGCTCAGCATGACTTTGAGGAGACCATTCGGCTTTCCAAGGATCCCCGTATGCTGGCCTGGTCGCACATCTATCTGGGACGCATTTACGACATTCAGGATCAGCGAGACCAGGCGGTCAACGAGTACCGTGCCGCGCTCACCGTGCGCGACGGCCAGGCGGATACCAGGTTGGCGGCGGAAAAAGGGCTGAAGCAGCCGTATGCCGTTCCGCAGCAGGTGCACACCGAGCCGGCAGCGGACGATGATACAGCACCAGAGGCCCAGCCCCATTAACCCTGTCTGCCCCTCTCGTGTTATCGACCCGCGATCTTTCTCGCCATGCAATAGAGTAGGAGGAGGGCAACCAAGTTGATGGCACAGCCGTCCCCCAACACGCTACAGGCAGCGCTGGGCCACACCTTCCGCAATCAGCAACTGCTGGTGAAGGCGTTGACCCATAGTTCGCTGGCTTACGAGCAAACGCTCTCCGAGGGCGATAATCCGTCGCGCGAAGAAGACAACGAGCAGCTGGAGTTTCTGGGAGACGCGGTTCTGGGCCTGGTGGTCGCAGAAATCCTTTTTCACCGTTTCCCCGATCTTCATGAGGGGGAGTGGACTCGCCTGCGCGCCAGCCTGGTCAGCCGGCGGCACCTGGCCCAGGTGGCCGCGGCGCTCGACCTGGGAAGTTATCTCCGTCTGGGGCGGGGAGAGGAACGAGGCGGGGGGCGGAAGAAGTCTACCTTGTTGGCCAACTGCGTCGAAGCCGTTATTGCCGCGCTCTATCTCGACGGCGGTCTGGCGGCGGTCGAAGCCTTCGTAAAGGAGCATGTGGTCGCGCCCTACGTGAATGATCTGCGCCAGGCGCTGGATCGCGGTGTCTCGCTCGGAGACCACAAGACTGCGTTGCAAGAGCTGCTGCAAGCCAAGAAGACGGGTCCGCCGAACTATGTGCTCAAGGCGGAGAGTGGTCCCGATCATCGCAAGCGCTTTCTGGTGGAAGTGAGAGTCGCGGAAGGAAGCGGCCCTAAGGCAATTGCCCGTGGGGTTGGAACTACCAAGAAACGCGCCGAGCAGGAGGCCGCCCGGCGGGCGTTTGAAAAGCTCCGGAAGCAGGGTTCTGCAGCGGAACCGGTGACGGAAGGTAACGGTTCTTGACCCATCAACCATCAGCGGAGTTCTTCCGCGTGACCACGGAAGAGGTGGTGGTCACGGCTGCTGCTGCGCCCGCGATCGCGCGCGAGGCAGCACATCACAGTCACGCGCATCTCGTTTTCCCCAACCTGCTCGACACCTTCCGCTCGCTGTTGTCCATCATCGTGATCGCCCTGTTCGTGCTCACCTTTGTGGTGCAGCCCTTTCGCATTCCCTCCGAATCGATGGAGCGGACGTTGTTGGTGGGGGATTTCCTGCTGGTTAACAAATCGGTTTATGGAAAGCCAGGAGCCTGGCATTGGCTGCTGCCCTATGAACAAGTCAGTCGCGGCGACGTGATCGTATTCCATTTTCCCCTCGATCCGTCGGATCACGTTGTCAAGCGGGTGGTGGGTATTCCTGGCGATCACATTCGTCTGCAGAATGGAGTGGTCTGCGTCAACGGGCAGAAGCAGAGCGAGCCTTTCGCGATCTTTGAAGGCAGTTATCAAGACAACTTCCGCGATCAGTTTCCCGCTAAGCTCTACACTGATCCGGGCGTCGACACGCACTGGTGGATGCAGATGCGCCAGGACGTCCAGAACGGTGAACTGGTGGTGCCACCGGACAAATATTTCGTGCTCGGCGACAACCGCAATCACAGCCGGGATAGCCGCTACTGGGGCTTTGTTCCCCGTGCCAATGTCGTCGGCTTGCCTTTCTTCATTTACTTCTCCCTACACGAGCCTTCGGCCACCGATCCCACCACCCTGCCGGATGATAGACTCGGACACGAGAAGAGCCCACTCGACAGAGTGATGGACTTCGCACGATGGAGCCGGATGTTCCGGGTCATCCACTGAGTTGAATATGGAAGCCACGGAAACCGAGATCAAGACCGAGCAGGCAAGGGAAGAGACGCCACTGGAAGCCTTTGCTTCCATTTGTACGGTGCTGGTCATCGGGCTTTTTGCACTGACCTTCATTTTCCAGAACTTCGAAATCCCTTCCTCTTCGATGGAAAAAACTCTGCTTGTCGGCGACCATGTGCTGGTAGACCGGATCACGCTGGCGCCTCGTACCGCGTGGGCTCCCTTCGTCTACTACCGCAATGTGCGCCGGGGTGACATCATTGTCTTTTTCAAGCCTGGCGAGCCCGACCTGTACCTGGTGAAACGGGTGGTCGGTGTGCCTGGTGACCGAATCCACCTGCGCAACGGCGTTGTGTTTCTAAACGGTCAGCCGCAAAAGGAGCCCGCGGCGGCCATGCCGGATTACGGCAACTACTTTCCCTACCGCGACGATTTTCCCGCGGTGCCCCCGTCGCAGAGCGGGGATGTGACCCCAACCTGGGCCGCCGAACTTCCCAATTACATCCAGGGACAAGACCTGGTGGTTCCCGAAGGCCGCTACTTTGCTATGGGAGATAACCGCACTGTCAGCCTCGACGGCCGCTACTGGGGCTTTGTGCCCCGAGCCAATATCGTAGGCCGGCCCTTGTTCGTCTACTGGTCATTTATCGAGCCCGACAACCAGTACGAAAAAGAAGGATTGGGCGACAAGATCTCCTTCTATTTCCACGTGATCCTTCACTTCTTCGATCAGACCCGCTGGCGCCGAACGTTACATCTGGTCCGTTAGCATGGGTGGCGCAGACAAGCGTCCTTCGCCCCGGCGCTGGATTCTTCTGGCAGCATTGGTGCTGGCGGTGGTGGCCTTCGTGCTGCCGCCTTTGGTCAACATCAACCGCTACCAGCACCGAATTGCCGCCAGCATAGGCCGTAGCATCGGCCGTCCGGTGCATATCTCTTCCGTCAAACTTCACTTGCTGCCCCTTCCCGGGTTTGAGTTCTCTGATTTTTCTGTAGAAGAAGATCCCCGCTTCGGCTCCGAGCCCATTCTTCACTCCAGCAGCGTGGTGGCTTACCTGCGATTGCTATCACTGTGGCGGGGCAGGCTGGAGGTTTCCCGCATCCACTTTGACGACGCCAGTTTGAACCTGGTGCGCGAGCCCAATGGCGGTTGGAATATTGCTTCGGTGCTGGTCCAGGCAGCGCATATTCCTAACGCGCCTACGGGACAGCGTTACGCCGGCAGCGCCCCCCGCTTCCCCTATATCGAGGCGGAAAACACGCGCATCAATTTCAAGCAAGGCAATGAGAAGAAGCCGCTCTCATTCCTGAACTCCGATCTTTCCATTTCGCTCGCACCAGGCGATCAGTGGGAGTTGCATTTCCGGGCGCAGCCGGTGCGTACCGACCTCGATCTCTATCTTGCCGACACCGGCGTACTGCGCATCGATGGCACACTGCACCGGGCTGCGTGGCTAGGCGAGATGCCGTTGAATCTCAAGGTGGAGTGGAGCGGAGCGCCCCTGGGCCAGTTGAGCCGGCTGATTCTGGGGGTTGATACCGGCTGGCGCGGTGGTCTTGAGGTCGAAGCCCAGGTGAGCGGGACCGCGGAGCTGGCGCAGATCAACACCAGTCTGAAAGTAGCCGGGCTCCATCGCTCCGAGTTCTCTCCGGCCCGTCCGTTGGATGTTGCCACCTCTTGCCAGGCCGCGTTCCGCAAAGCGACGAGATCGCTGGAAGACATTTCCTGTGCCTCCCCCGTAGGCGATGGAGCGCTGCGCCTTACCGGGTCCATACAGGAAGGCCGAACCCTGCCCCAGGCCAACCTAACGCTGGAGGTGGATCGTGTTCCCGCGGCAGCAGTGCTGGCTGGGCTGCAGGAAGTGCGCAGCGGCCTGGGCGCCGGGGTGCAGGCCGCCGGCGCTCTCAATGGTGATTTTCACTACACATCGCAACGGGACCGCCAGCCTTTGATTACAGGTGAGGTAGCGCTGGCGGCGCTGAGTCTAACGCCGCCAGACGCAGGCAAGCCATTTCTGCTTGGCCCAGTGCGAGTGAAATGCGACAGTCCGGAGACGGGACCGCCGTCCCTCGTGTTGCTACCCGTGCGGCTGGCCATGGGTGCGCCGGTCCCAGTCACGGTAGACGGCCGGTTCACATCTACCGGATTCGATCTGCACCTAAGCGGGTCCACCGGCCTGACGCGGCTGCAGGCATTCAATCGAGCCTTCGGATTGCTCGGCGCCCACAGCACGCGCCCTCCGGCCGTTAGCGCCGCGTCCGTTGTACTAGGCGGCGCCGGCACCGCTGCTTTGGATCTTGATGTGCGCGGCAAGTGGTTGCTGCCCGTGCCAGACTCCGATCATCCAATCGCCTCGTCGACAGCGGAAGGCAGTATCACTATCCGCAATGCTGAACTCACGACCTCGTATTTGTCCCAGCCGCTCCATATCACGTCGGCGCAGGGAATTCTGAACCCCACGCAGATTGCGTGGACAAATGCATCTCTAAGCTACGGCAAGCTGGAGGCTCAGGGCACGTTGGAGTACGCGACCCTGTGCACGGGCAGCACGCCGTGTGCGGGGCACTTCTCGTTGACGTTTGCCGCCCTTGACCTGGGCGCGCTTCAATCCACGCTACTGGGCACCAGTGAGGGCGGTGAGCTTCTGCGCCAGCTTCTCGATCGTATTGGCCGTCAATCCGTTAAGTGGCCCGATCTTTCCGGTACCGTCCAGATTGGCGAGCTCTCAACCGGCAGGCTGGTGGTGCACGATGCCATCGGAGCGATTGACATCGGCGGAAACGCGATCAAGATACGGTCGCTGAATGGCCATTTGGCGAATGGAACCATGCATCTCGCCGGCGCGGTCGACGCCTCCGGTGACCAGCCGCAGTATCAGCTTGACGTCCAGGTGACCAACGCTACGCCCAGCGCGCTGGCTAATGTTTTTGCCGAGCGTTGGGGCGGTGGTGTGGCCAACTTTTCCGCCCAGCTACGCATGTCCGGCTTTGACGCGAAGGATCTGGCCCAGTCTGCCGAGGGCACTTTGCACTGGAACTGGACCAAAGGGGGCTTGGCCGCGGAAAGTCCTCTGCCCGTTGCCGCTCAGCCTTTCATGCATTTTGATCAGTGGAGCGCCGATGCCGCAGTTGCGGACAGCACCATCAAAATCACTCATAGCTTGCTTGCGCGGGGTCAGGAGGCGATTCCGCTATCGGGCACCATCTCCTTCGATCGCGAATTAGACCTGAGAGGCGGTTCGGCCGCCGATGCCGTCGCCATTACCGGTACGCTCGAGCACCCCGAAGTAAAGACGATCGGCGAGGAAGTAGAAAACTAACCTCGGGCATCCTGACTCGCCATGAAAGCTTGGGTGCCCCACATCTCGCTCGTTTTTCGCGAGATGTGGGATACCGCGAACCTTGATGTCCGCGCCCAGTCGAGCGAACACTGCCGGTATAGTGCCGTGGTATCCCACATCTCGCGAAAAACGAGCGAGATGTGGGGCACCCAAGCTTTCGTGGCGAGTCAGACTCTTTCTACTCTGAGGCCGCCTTCATGGTAAGCGTCTGTCGATGGACACTGGCCTCTACTTCTGGAACGGTGCCGTCATTGACCGCAACCTCTGCGGGCTTGCCCTGAACCACAAAGCGGTGGCTTACTCTTGATTTGGCAGGAATCCGCAACATTTCCGTCACCGTCGTCGTGTCAGAAGAAACGGAGACTGGAACCTGCGCCCCGGCGGTGCCGCTATTGGAAATATCCACGGATACGATATAGGAACCCGGCACGCTGGCCTTGTTAGGGTAGACTCCAGCAATCGAAAGGTCAGGAAGACCTCGATCGTGATAAACCCAGTCCTCGAAGAACCAGTTAAGGTCTTTTCCCGTGGTCTTCTCGAGCACTTGCTCAAAGCCGGTTCCCTTGGTATCTGACCCCGGTTGATACGCGCGCAAGGCACGCGCCAACGCGTCATCCCCGGCCACGTCGCGGAGCATCCACAAAACGTAAGTGGCCTTGGTGCGGTAGTAAACCGGATCTTTGGCAACCAGCAAAGCCTGAGGATCGATGGTCGCGTCGGCTGGTTCGGCGAGCGAAAGCGCTCCGCGTGCATTATCTAATTGCTGAATTGCAATGTCGCGACCGCGATTTTGTTCCATCCACAGCGAGCCCATGAAAGAGGGAACGCCCTCCTGCAGCCAGGCATAGGGCGAGTGGAAATAAAGGTGGCTCAGCGAATGGATGAGGGCATCGGTCAGCCTAGCTGGCTCGGTGCTCCGCACGTCGGCAAAGAGCACGTCACCATCTTCAAACGGAGCGTCTCCACGCTCCGGCAGGTCGACAATGTTCAGCAAGCCCCGTGGCTCCGTGCCCAGCCAACGATGGATAAGAGGGGCCACGATCGTAGCCGCGTTCATGTAAGCCTGCGCATTGGCGACATCCTCTGCGCGGGCAAAGACCTTAACCCCGTCCCCTTCGCGAGCAGTACGCGTGACCAGAAACAGACTAGGTGAGGCAAAACCCAATCGGGTTGGAGGCAGCGTGCAGGTTACAATTCCGGGCACCGAGCCGGCGGCGGGCAGCGCGGTGGGAGCCACCGTCAACGTCTCTCCATCCAGGACCGCCAGGTTGGGCGCCTCTCCAAAAAACTCCTCGGTCACCCGCATGGTCACCGTGGCCTGGCTTTGGCGCTGCCGTTCCGCTGCTGTTTCGGTGAAAAATTTGGCCCCGTCTCCCAATGCCACTGGAACGGAGGCTACCGGGTACCAGACCACATTGCCGAAGCCTCTGAGCCCGATAAATTCGTCCGAGACCCGGTCCCAGTCGGAGGCCTCGGCCACATCCGCCGGGGTACCGATCTGTTCCAGGCGGGTAGCGGAAAGTGCGGCGGTTCCTTCGTAGGTGAGGTCGACAGCAATGTTCTGCTGCGGAGCGAGAGGCTGTGCCAGGGGAATCACCGCCTCGCGCAGCGCCCCCGTATGGTCAATATCGCTATTGATCTGTGCTTGGGAGAAAGTCGCCGGCGCATCGGCTATCCGGACGCCAGTCCATTGCAGGCTGGAAGAGATTTGCAAGGCAAGCCGGTTGAGTGGACTCTCTGAGTCATTGCGCAACACGATGTGCGCGCGCACGGCCATGGCGTGCTCCCGGGGTTGCAAATGCACATCAAGGTCGTAGCTCAGGAAGGTCAACGCTTGCCGTTCCGCGTCGGTTGCCGGTGCCTGCGGGGGCGCGGTCGCGGACTTTGCCGGGGCATTGCTGTCTTCAGTAGAGCGGGAAAAAATCACCGTTTGCGCCCCAGCGCAACAAGCCAGTACAGCCGCAACGGCCGCAAACCACAAATACTTCATGAACCCAAACCCTTCTGCTTTTTCACCCGTGCCGGTGGAAGCACGGAACTATGACCCGCCGCCGCGTTGCGGCGTTGCCGCGCGGCCTCGTACAAGACCACGGCCCCGGCGGCGCTGACGTTCAGCGAGGCCACCCGGCCAGCCATGGGTATTCGTAAAAGGTGATCGCACGTGCGCCGGACCAGGTCATGCAGACCTGCTCCTTCCCGGCCCAGCACCAGAACGCAGCCCACTGAAAAATCGAACTGGTCATAATCCATGGTGCCCCGCTCATCCAGGCCGATGATCCACAGGTCGCGCTGCTTCAGCTCTTCCAGGGTGCGCACCAGGTTCACTACCCGGGCGATCTTCACGTGCTCGGCCGCACCGGCCGAAGCCTTGACCGCCACTGGGCTGAGCGGCGCTGACCGCCGCTCCGTGACCACCACCCCGTCCACCCCAGCGCCTTCGGCGGTACGCAGCAAGGCCCCCAGGTTCTGGGGATCTTCCACCCCGTCGAGCGCCAGCAGCAACCGGTCCCGCTTGGTGCCCTGGAGCAGGTCATCCAGGTCCAGGAATTGCCGTGCCCGAACGACCGCCACTACCCCCTGGTGGGCTTCACTGCGGGCCAGCTTGGTGAGCTGATCGCGGGTGTCCATGCGCAGCCTTACGCCAGCCTCCCGGCACGCCTGGATCAGCTTTTCCAGACGCACATCCTGTCGCTCGCGGGCAACGCAGATATGGTCGAACTTCCGCGTCCCGGAGCGCAAAGCTTCCTCTACCGGGTGCAGGCCGAACAGGATCTCCATACTGACAAGTTTAGACTGTGCTGCATCCAAGTGGCTCGAGGGGCCCAATTCCTATATCCTGTAAGGACTTGAGTCCTCCTGGAGGCGCCCGGTGCTTGCCAAGCAGCTCAGAAAAGTAGTCGCCCGCGGCGTCTTTGCGGAAGCTGTCCACGTCTCTGAGGATGACATGCGAACCGCTTCGGTATCCGTCGTGAGTCCATCCAGCAACGAGAACACCCTGGTTGCCCAAGGGCTCAAGCGCCACGATCCGGAGCTGCTGGACCAGCTGATCGTCCAGTATCAGCATCGCCTGCTGCGCTACCTGCTTTACCTCACCGGGAACCGGGAGACGGCGGAAGACATCTTTCAGGAAACCTGGATGCGAGTGCTCAAGCGTGGTGATCAGTTCAACGGCAAGTCGCGCTTCGATACCTGGCTATTTACCATCGCTCGCAACCTGGTTATCGATGTGCGGCGCAAGCGCACCATGAGCAGCCTGGAAGCGATGCGCGAAGCAGGCGAAGACGGCCGTTCCTTCGATGTGGCCGCCGAGGGTCCGTCTCCTTTTGAGATGTACCAGACCAACGAAAACGGGCAGCGGGTCGCCGAGGCTTTGCTGACGCTGGAACCGCTCCACCGTGAAGTGCTGGTTCTCCGCTTCCATGAAGAGCTATCGCTGGAAGAGATCGCGCAGGTCACGGGGTCTCCGCTATCGACAGTGAAATCGCGACTGTACCGCGGGCTTTCTGCGCTCAAACCTCGCATCCGTGTAGCCGGGGAGGCAGAGGGGCGATGAAGGCCAGGCAAACAGGGAATGCAAAGAGTGGCTCCGTAGATGTGTCGCGCTCGATAGCCTGGCCGGATCACCAGGCCAACTTGGCTGTGGCGCAAAAGACCCGCCGTGCGGTGCGTGATGCAGTGATCTCCACCCAGGAGATTCGCACGCGCCAACGGCGAAATTTGGGTTTCGCCATCCTGGGTTTCGTCTTGATGCTGGTCTTGCTGGCGCCGGCTATCTGGAACGGTATGGAAGACCTTCTTGGGGAGGAACGGCTCTTCGATATGCCCACCCAGATTGCTTTTCTCATCGCGATGCTTTTGCTCACTTCGCTGGCAACTTTGATCGCGGTGTGGAGAGGGCAGCGCAACCTGGACCACGATCGCGGCGGCTTTGAGACTTTCCGCTCAATAGAAAAATGATCAGCCCGTCACACAACGCTCAAAGCACCTCTTCGTTCACCGAAGAGGTCAAGCTTATCCCTCGCTGGTCGATCGCAGCCGCCACCGTGGCGTTTGTTTTCATGCAGTACCTGTACTGGGTAATCTTGCCGGCCTACCGGGCTTCGTTACACGTTCGTCCCATTGCTGCTCCCATAGGTGTCCGCTTTTACTTTGCTCTCTCCTGGAGCACGCTGGCGGCCTTATATGTGCTCATGGTCGGCTATGTGAGCCGGGACGCACCGCGCCGCAGCATGAGTACGCGCTTGTGGGTAATTATTTGCCTGGCCCTGCCGGGCGGCATCGGATCGGTGCTTTACTTTCTGCTCCGTCAGCCGGTGGTTGCGCTCTGTCCTTCCTGCGGCACCAGCATCCACACCGAATTTCATTTCTGTCCTCAATGTGCCTATCAGGTCTCGGCGTCCTGCGGCAATTGCTACCGCGGTGTGCGCATTACCGACCTCTACTGCGTCTACTGCGGTCATAGTCTGGCTGCGGATAACATGCCCTCCCGACTGCGTGCCTTCCAATCCTGAGCACCCATCCCATGCCGATGACTGCGCTGATCGTCGACGATGAACGGCTTGCGCGCGAGGAGCTCAAGTACCTTCTAGATTCTGCCGGAGGAGTCGAGGTCATCGCCCAAGGCGAGAATGGCATCGAGGCAGTCCATCTGATTCGCACGCACCATCCGGATGTGGTGTTTCTGGACGTCCAGATGCCCGGCCTGGACGGCTTTGCGGTGCTCAAGAAGTTGCTCGAACGCGAAGATGTGGACCGCATGCCGCAGATCATTTTTGCCACTGCCTTCGACCAATACGCGGTGCGCGCCTTCGATGTGAACGCCATCGACTACCTGCTCAAGCCGTTCGATCGTGCCCGCGTATTGCAGGCGCTTGAGCGCGCGCGCCATCGTTTGCAGGAGGCGCATCAGCTCGACCAGGAGCCATTGCCGGAGAACGGTGCTTCGCGTTTGGATGCGCTGCTCCGTCTCATTGAACAGCAACAGGCCGGGGTACGTCCTCGCAGCGGCAAGATTATTCTGCAAGCTCATAACCGTCTTCTTCTCGCGGACCAGAAGGATATCTGCTTCGCCGCCATAGAGGAGGGCATCATCTCCGTAGTAACGCCGACGCTGGAAGGACATTCCAAGTGCCGGACGATCGAAGAGCTGCTAGAGCTGCTCGACCCGGCTATTTTCTGGAGAGCCCACCGCTCGTTTGTGGTGAACATCAACCACATTAAGGAAGTCGTGCCCTGGTTCAAGAGCAGCTATCAGCTGCGAATGGATGATCGCAAGCAAACCGAAATTCCCGTCAGCCGCGCCCAGACCCGCCGCCTCCGCGAACTGTTCAAGCTATAAGCCGCAAGCGTAAGGCCCTTAGACCCTCCGCTACGTTTTAATAGATCGTTGAACCTACGAATTAGCCGGCGAAAGAAATCTGCCGTGGTTGGATCAAAAGGGCAGTTTGAACTGTGCCAGGTCTGGAGGCGGCCTACGAATTAGCCGGCGAAAGACATCTGCTGTGGTCGGATCAAAAGGACAGTTGAGCTGTGCCAGCCCCGGACTTTTAGTCCGGGGAAAGCGGGTTTTAACCCGCGAAAGCGCTCCCGCATAAAAACTCGGGCTTTAGCCCTGATGGCGCCATTCTCACCAGGGCTAAAGCCCGATCGTTACAAGTTAAAGCCTTCCCGCGGGTTTGAAAACCCGCTCCCCCGGACTAAAAGTCCGGGGCTGACACAGCTCAACGAAACACTCGTGCCTACTGCTTGATCACGGTGCCATCGCGTTTACGAATCTCTCCCCATCCGCCATTCAGGTTATCTCTTCCCGGCGTAAACGGAGCCTTCGCAGCCGCCTTCTCATCAATCTCGATGCCCCATCCGGGCGTTTCATTCACCCACAAATATCCATCCTTCATCTCCGGACATCCATGAAAAATTTCCTTCGTTCGATCGTTGAACGGCGAATATTCCTGAATACCGAAGTTATAGCTGACGATGTCCAGGGTGACGTTGGCCATGTGGCCAACCGGCGAAACATCACCCGGGCCATGCCATGCGGTCTTCACTCCATACTGTTCCGCCAGGATGGCGATCTTGCGCGACGGACTGAACCCGCCTGCCTGGGAGAGGTGCACGCGAATGTAGTCGATCAGCTGCCCCTCGATCAAGGTTTGCCATTCGTGCGGATTATTGAAGAGCTCACCCATGGCGATCGGCGTGGCGCAGTTTTGACGGATTTGCTGGAAGTATCCCAGGTCTTCGGGTGAAAGCGGATCTTCCAGGAAGAACATGTGGAACTTCTCCGCTTCCTTGCAGAACTGCACTGCTTGGTTTGGCGTCAGCCGTTCGTGCATATCATGCAACAATTCCACCTCATCGCCCAATTCCTGGCGGCAGATCTCCAGCAGCTTCAATGCGCGGCGAAAATCATAAGCCGGCTCGTACAGCGGTTTGTCGTGTAGCGCCTTGAGCTTGTTGTCTCCGCTATGGCTGGAGCCATAGCCCGACATTCCCGGAATGCCGACCTGCACGCGAACGTTGCGGAAACCCTGGGCCATAAGCCCTTTTGCATTTTCGACCACCGCCTGAAAGTCCGGGCCATCGGCATGGGCATAAGCGTCCACCGCTTCCCGGCATTTGCCCCCGGCAAGCTGGTACACGGGCATACCTGCCTGGCGCCCTTTGATATCCCACAAGGCCTGATCCACACCGCTAATGGCATTGTTCAGCACCGGACCGTTCTTCCAGTAAGAGCTGTCATAGCACGATTGCCAGATATCCTCGATTCGATCCGTGGTCTTGCCCAATAGAAACGGCTTTAGATACTTCTCCACCGCCGGCTTCACCAGGTCGGCTCGTTGGGTAAACGTGGCGCAGCCGTAGCCGTAGAGCCCATCCTGGTCGGTAGTGATTTTTACTACTGTGAGCCGCACGCCGGCAGGCTCACACTCGATCACACTAATATCCTTGATGCGCGGCGTAGCCATGCCGCGTGTGGCGCGCGCAACCTGCTCCTGCGATCGCAGGAGGGGCGACGCAAGACCAAGCAGGCCCGCACCCCCGATAGACTTCAACAATTCACGACGTTTCATCTTTAAGCCTTCCATAAAAAGCTATCGTAGAACCCCGGTTGAGTTCAGAAACGCTCTGTACGAAGGGCACGGCTTCAGCCGTGCCGCGGGGAGCTGTCACCGATGAGGGCTTTAGCCCCTGTGGTACGTCTTTTCAATTTGAATAACGCTGAAAGCGTACCTCAGCGGCTAAAGCCATATTGCGAGCATGGCATTTGCGGCACGGCTGAAGCCGTGCCCTTCGTACAAAGCATCTTTCCGCATCTGTGAAGTCGGGCCCTGATACAAAGCAATAATGATATGGTGTTCTCCTATGAAAAAAGCCATTGTAACTCTGGTGCTTGTCTGGACCATGCTGGGAGTCTCGGTTGCCTTTTCCCAGGTAAAGATGACCAAGGAACAAATGATGTTCTACACCTCGGACTGGAAGGGGGACCGCTTTCCTGACGGGCGCCCCAAGGTGCCGGATGACCTGCTCAAGCGTGCCTTGGACGTATCGATCGAAGATGTGTGGGACTATCTGCGTGAGCAAGGCTACCACAACCAGTTCGAAGGTGACTGGCAAGCGTTGCATATAGAGAAGCCCTTTGCCGGCCGCGCGCTCACGGCTCAATACATGCCCCTCCGGGCGGATATGCAGAAGGCAATCCTTGCAGAGGGTAAGGCAGAGGGGCGGGTCAGCGGGAACAACAGCTGGCCCATCAATGAACTGCAGATCGGCGACGTCTATGTTGCGGATGGCTTCGGCAAGGTTGTCGACGGTACCTTGATCGGATCCAACCTGGGCAACGGGATCGCTGCACATACCCATACGGGTTTCGTCTTTTATGCTGGGATAAGAGACCAGGAGGAGAACCGTGAAATCCCTAATTTCAATGGGTTCTACAAAGGCTATGACCCTCCTTCTGGCAGCAGATGATATTGACTGCGATCAACGCACCCATCCGCATCGGGCGCGCCGTGGTATTGCCGGGCGACTTAGTCCTGGCGAAAACCGATGGGGTTATTTTTATCCCGGCGATCAAGGCCGAAGCTGCGGTGAGCCACGCCGAATTTACCAACCTGATGGACGACTACAACTTCGAGCTGAATCGTGAAGGCAAGAACGGCGCCGAATTCGAGGGCGGTTGGACACCGGCTAAATATCAAGGCCTGGCGAAATATATCGACGCGCATCCTGAGAAGTTGAAGATGCCGCGCGCTGAATTCGACCAACTGCTAAAGGATGCGCTGAATCCGCATCCGCAGCCGCCCCCAGCCGATCCAACCGAACCCTGACGCGCGAATTAGAACTCCTTCCACTCCGTGCCTCGTTCCAGCATGATTGAGGCCTGGAACATCGCCCGCGCATAGGCGATGTCGAACACCATCCCGGTATATCCACCCCCGCCGGGATATCCATTATGGATGCCGACCGCCCGGTCGTAATCCAGTGCGCGTTCGTGCTCGGGGTAGATCAGGCGGGTGTACTTCACCTTGATTAATTCCCGCATCACGGCCAGCATGTTGTTCTCGCCCTGGTCGATGAAGGTTTCGATGTAATCGTTATGCGGCACTCTCACGATCGGGTTGCGGTAATGCACATGATTGATGCGATCCCGGGTGCCAAAGTACTTGCAAACCTCGACCGGGTCGACCTCCATCTCTCGCGACACACCGCATTCGTACGTGATGCCGTTGGCCGGGCTATTCACAACTGTAATCAGCTTCTTCCAACCCTCGAGGGAAGCCATGATCTGTCCTGATCCACGGGTGATCGCAATCGGAGGGTCGTTAGGGTGTAGCGCGAGGCGCACATTCGATTGCTCGCAGGTGGGAATAACCGCCTGCAGAAAATAGGTAATGTTCTTCCACAGTTCGTCGTTAGAGTGAGTTCCTTCTTCGGGCAGCGTAGGCAGGTTCTCCACTTTGTTGATGTTGAACCCAGTCAACCCTGCTCCACCGCGCCCCTCTTCCGCGTAATAACCTTCGATCGCCCGATGTGCGTACCAGTTATATTCAACCACCGGCAGACCCACTTTGCCTGCGGCGCGAATGGAACTCTTGAAGTCTTCTATCTCTTTGTCGCGGGCTGCTCCGGCTCGGCCATAGATGCAGTTGTTGAACCCCTCGATCATCATGTTGCCCACCACGAGGCCGCCCGTCTTGAGCTTGTCGACCGTGGCCTGCAGATCCGCCTCTTGCCAGGGCATTTTCGGACCACCCATCAACACATTGTTGACCCCAACCTGCTTAACTCTGCGCATCGCTTCGTCCGTGATCTCACGGCGATCGAGTGGTGCGCAGAGCTTGGGTGTATCGGGACCCTCCTGCGGCATCCCCGGACCGTGGGGGCCCTCGTACGTGGTTGGGGTGTCAGCGGCGGCCGGCAACAGCGCGGCTACGGGTAAGGCCGCCGACATTGCAGCAGTTGTACAGATTCCCTTCATCAGGCTTCTTCTCGATAAGTCAGAGCTCATAAATACTTCTCCTGGTTAAGCGGGCAACGAAACCACTTTACATCGAAGTGTAAAATCAGGCGTCACAGATCGAGGTTAGAACGCAAATGGGGAAGTGCAGGGCAACGGTTGTCTTGGGTTTGGGCCTTTGTACCACCGGATCATTCACAGCCTACGCACAGCAGGACTGGCCTGCGTACGGCGGTCACGATGGGACCCACTATTCCAGCCTGGCCCAGATTAATCGCGACAACGTGAAGAATCTTGTGGTGGCGTGGAAGTATGACACCGGGGAAGAAGGCGGCATCGAGGCCAACCCCATCATCGTCGGCAAGGTTCTCTATACCACCACCCCGGGCCGCAGCGTGATCGCGCTCGACGCAGCCTCAGGCAAGCTGATTTGGAAATTCCAGGCGGATCTTGAAGGACGGGTGCTGAGCCGCGGTGTTTCCTATTGGAGCGATGGCCATCAAAGCCGCATCTTCGCCGGCGCCCGCAACTATCTTTACGCGCTCGATGCCGCCACCGGTAAGGTGATTCCCAGCTTTGGCGAGAGCGGAAGAATCGACTTACGCAAGGGATTGCGCGAACCCTACCAGCAACAATCGGTCGAGCTCACCACGCCCGGCAGCATTTATAAGGATCTGATCATCGTGGGCGGCTCAAACCCTGAGACCCATCCCGCACCCCCGGGCGATATTCGCGCTTTCGATGTACACACCGGAGCCTTGCGCTGGACCTTCCACACCATTCCTCGTCCGGGAGAGTTTGGCTATGACACCTGGCCCAAAGACGCGTGGAAGAACGCCGGTGCCGCCAACAACTGGGCCGGGATGACGGTGGATGCCAAGCGGGGCATCGTCTATGTGCCCACCGGCTCAGCGGTCTTCGATTTCTACGGCGGAGATCGCATTGGCAACGATTTGTTTGCTGATTCGCTGATTGCGCTTGATGCTGAGACCGGCAAGCGTATCTGGCATTTTCAGGGTGTCCACCACGATCTTTGGGACCGCGATTTTCCCGCACCTCCGGCCATGGTGACGGTTACCCGCGACGGCAAGCGGGTAGACGCGATCGCACAGACCACCAAGTCCGGTATGCTCTTCGTCTTTGACCGCGCCACCGGGGAGCCGCTCTTTCCCGATCAAGGAATTGCCTTTCCCAGCCAGCACTGTGCCGGGTGAAGTTGCCTCGCGCACCCAGCCAATCCCCAGCTTGCCTGCGCCCTACACCCAGCAGAGCACCACCATCGATACACTGACCAACCGCACGCCCGAAGCGCATGCGTGGGCAGTGAAGCAGTACAGCACCATGATTGGCGGCGGCCAGTTCATTCCTCCCAGTGTGGACAAGCTCACGGTCGACATGCCGGGATTTGCCGGGGGCGACGAGTGGGGTGGGGTCGCCATTGATCCCGCCACGGGAGTGCTGTACGTCAACGCCAATGACACGGCGTGGTTGGTCGGCCTTACCGTCCCGCAACCCGCTGGAAGCCTGGGCGAGAAGGTTTACCAGGGCCAGTGCAGCGCTTGCCACGGCATGGATCGGGCAGGCGCACCGCCGGCTGTTCCTGCGCTGGATGGCATCGAGGGCATCCTCACCGATGACGAGATTGCCGCCATCATCCGCCAGGGAAGGGGCCGCATGCCCCCCTTCAACAGTCTGAGCGACGAGCAGGTGCGGGCCGTGGTGCGTTACCTGACCAAGGCGCCACAGCAAGAACAGGAGCCAAGCACGGCCGGCCACGAAGAAGACGACATGCCTTACAAGACCATCGCGCTTTCGCCGCTTCACGGATCCGGAGGGTTATCCGGCCACCGCGCCGCCCTGGGGCACTCTGAGCGCGATCGACGTGAATACCGGCCAATATTTATGGAAGATTCCCTTTGGAGAGTATCCCGAGCTGTTGGCCAAGGGGATGGCCGACACCGGATCGGACAACTACGGTGGGCCGGTGGTCACCGATGGAGGTCTGTTTTTTATCGGTGCGACGGTTTTCGACCAGAAGTTCCACGCGTATGACAAGGCCACCGGAAAGCTGCTGTGGGAGACAGAACTGCCGTTCGCCGGCCTGGCCACACCTTCAACCTACATGGTGAACGGAAAGCAATATGTCGTCATCGCCGCCGGCGGAGGCCAATCGAGCACAAAGCCCTCAGGCGGCGTCTATGTCGCCTTCGCGCTGCCGTAAAAGGGTGCGTGCTTTTTGGTTTTGTATCAGGGCCCGACTTTAGTCGGGCCACAAAGAATTGAAATAGATTGGGCTTTAGCCCCTGCCATAGCGCATCCTGCAGAAAATGCTCCGGAGACAATTCCCGCACGGGCTAAAGCCCAGATCTTTGTTGCCTCAACGGCCCGACTAAAGTCGGGCCCTGATACAAAACATGAGAGCCGTGACGCTGTAGTGATTTCTGTGCCCATGGGACGCTTGATCCGTTGTCACGACACAGTGAGAAGCCTCAATCGTAGCGTTCAAAGACGATCTGTTTTCTCTCCCAACCGAGCCCCTTGAGCGTATCGCGGTTGGCCGACACCATCTCATTCAATCCACAAATATAAGCGTGGATGTTGTACGGAGATCCGCTCACCGGTCGAGGATCCTGCGCACTCTCGCGCGCATGCGCGGCAGCAATTTGCTCCACCAATTCCTGCACGTAGCCGCGCGCGCCCTTCCCAGCCCTCCTGCGCCCGGCTCAGCGTTTTGCGGTAGAAGAAATTCGGCCGGCTGGCAGCGACCCTCTCAAAATAATCCTCGTAATAAAGCTCGGATTCATAGCGCGTTCCATACACCAGCCAGATTTTCCGCCCCTGGCTGCGGTCCTCGCCATCATCCGGGAAAAGATATTCGACAAAGCCCCGCATGGGTGCGATGCCCGTTCCCGTAGCGATGAAGATGCTGTCGGTGAGCGGCGCCCGCAGCAGGAACAACCCATGCGGCCCATGAAACTGAAGGCTCTGACCCACCTCGAGATCGCACAGCGCATTGGAGAAGAACCCGCCCTCTACCCGATTGACGCACACGTCAAACTGGTTGCCATGAGCGGCCGATGCGATGGAGTACGCTCGCGTCTGGTGCTTCCCCAGCGGATCAAGGGCCACGAAAGAGACAAATTGCCCCGGCTGGAAATCAAACTTTTCCACCCCCTCTACCGTGAATTCAAGATGGAAACATGCGGCCGGTTCCGACAGCAGGAGTCTGCGCGTGAGCCGCGCAGTATAAAGTGGCCGTTCCAATTATCCGTCACCTCGAAATTGCATATCACCACATTATTCGACGGTCACGGATTTAGCCAGGTTGCGCGGCTGATCCACATCACAACCGCGCCGCACTGCAATGTAGTACGCCAGCAGCTGCAAAGGAACCACTTCGATCAGCGGCGCCAGCAGTTCGGGCGCCCGGGGCACGTAGATCACATGTTCCACCAGCTCGCGAATCTGCTTGTTGCCTTCCGTCGCCACCGCGATCACACGGCCGGAGCGCGCCGTTACCTCCTGGATATTGGAAAGCGTCTTCTCATACCGCAGCACCGACTCCGGGCTGCCCGCATCGCTGGTGGCCAGCACCACCACCGGCAACGCTTCATCGATCAGTGCATTGGGCCCATGTTTCATCTCTCCTGCCGGGTATCCTTCGGCGTGGATATAGGAGATCTCCTTGAGCTTCAACGCTCCCTCGAGCGCAATGGGAAAATGAATGCCGCGGCCCAAAAACAGAAAATCTGACGCCGAAGCAAACACTTTGGCCAGCTGCCGGCACTCGCCATCGCGCTGCCGCAGCACCTCTTCAATCTTTCCCGGGATACGGCTGAGTTCGTCAACCAGGGCAATGCTCTCGTTGCCTGGAATCGTTCCTCGCTTCTGTGCCAGGTACAGGGCAAAGAGAAACAGCGCCGTCAATTGCGCGGTGAATGCCTTGGTCGAGGCGACACCAATCTCGGGTCCGGCGTGGGTATAAATCGTTCCATGCGCTTCCCGCGCCACCATGGAGCCCACCACATTGCATATGGCGATGGTCATCGATCCCTTGGCGATCATCTCCCGCTGCGCCGCCAGGGTGTCCGCAGTCTCGCCGGACTGGGTAATCAACATGCCCAGCGCGTGCGGGTCGGCAATCGGGTCGCGATAGCGGTATTCGCTGGCGTAATCCACTTCCGTGGGAACCCGCGCCAGCCGTTCGATCATGTATTTACCGGCCAGGGCGGAATGCCAGCTGGTGCCGCAGGCCGCGATGTTCACCTGCGTCACCGCGCGAAACTGCTCGTCGCTGATCTCCATCTCGCCCAGGAACACCTGGCCCGTTTCGAGCGATATCCGGGCCAGCGTAGTATCGCGAACGGCTCTGGGCTGCTCGAAGATTTCCTTCAGCATGAAGTGCTTGTAGCCGCCCTTTTCCGCCTGGATCGGATCCCAGAGAATTTTCTCCACCTTGCGCTCGACCGGCTCGCCGTGCAGATTGGTGAACTTCACTCCCTGCGCGCGTAACGATGGCCACATCGCCATCGGCCAGGAAGTACATCATGCGCGTGTGGTGCAGGATCCCGGGCACATCCGAGGCCACGAAGGATTCTCCTTCCCCCACGCCGACCACCGCCGGCGGCCCATTGCGCGCGGTAACAATGGTGTCCGGCGCATCGGCGGAGATCACGCTGATCGCGTACGCCCCGGTCAACCTGCGCGCCGCGCGCCGCACCGCATCCTCCAGCAACATCGTCTTGCCCGAGCTCTCCGCTGAGCGCAGTTCCTGTTCGACCAGGTGAGCGATGATTTCCGTATCCGTCTCGGTGACAAAAGTGTGGCCTTCTTCCGCCAGCTCACGCTTCAGTTCCAGGTAGTTTTCGACGATGCCGTTATGCACCACCACGATGCGCCCGGTGCAGTCCCGGTGGGGATGGGCGTTCTCTTCCGTGGGCCTGCCATGGGTGGCCCAACGTGTGTGGCCGATGCCGTAGGTACCCTGCAGCGGGTGCTGCCGGATCACTTCTTCCAGGTTGCGCAGTTTGCCCGGCGCGCGGCGCAGTTCCAGGCCGTGTCCCGCGGATCCAACAGCGATACCGGCCGAGTCATATCCGCGGTATTCCAGCCGTCGCAGCCCTTCAAGAATGACGGACACCACGTCCTTCGGACCGACATACCCCACAATTCCGCACATAGACCCTTATTGTACGGTCGGCAACGAGTCAGACGTGTACTCTGCTTATTCTTCCAGCCGATAGGTAAACTCTTCGATCACCGGATTGGTCAGCACCTCGCGCGCGATGCGTTCCACTTCGGTTCGTGCATCGGCGGCGTCCATGGCGCGCAGAGTGAGTTGAAAATATTTTCCCTGGCGCACGTCCTCGACGCCGGTGTATTGCATTCGTTTGAGCGCGCCGTGGATGGTCTGCCCTTGCGGGTCGAGGACGGTACTCTTCAGCGTGACGTAAACATGCGCCTTCATGGTGCTCGATTATAAACGCGGGTGTCTTCCGGGCGAGTCATGAACCATGGCGTCTGGAGCATCCTTCCTCCGAATCGAGAAAAATCAGCATGGCGGCCACAATGTCTTTCGTTTCCCGCGGAAGGCCAGGTGCGCACTGAAGCAAGCGAAGAGAAGCGCGCACAGAAGCCATTTCGATGCTGTCTAACCTGCCGGGCCGCGCCGCCAGATCGATTCGCTGCATCTTCTGCTTTGCATAATCCCAAACGTCAAAGACGGTAGCCGGCATACCCGGGTCCAATTGCACTGCGCGCGCGCGCTCGATCGCTTGCTGGGGGCTCTCGGCGTCGACGTCAATTTCCCAAATTACACGAAATTCCATTGCGCTCCGGCAACGCTACCTAGCGAGAAATAGCGGAACGCTGCTGCCGACGCAATCGCACTTGGCGGTGGATTTGGCACCCACGTAACCCTATGAAGCGAGATCCCTCGTTTTTCTACGTCAAGGTACCCATCACGTCCCGGCTTAGGTCGCGTGCGGATACTTGGTTCCGGTTGCGCTCTTCCATGCATTTGGTTACAGTGCTTCTGGACCAGGTTCGGAGGCAGCTTTCCAATGTTTTCCCGAAGAGAGTTTGTACGCAGCCTCGCCGCCACTGCCGCTGCTCTCGCCTGGCGGTCGACCGCGCTGGCAAACCCGCTGGGGATGCCGATCGGTTTCCAGGGTTACGACGCCAGATTCCTGCTCATTAAGAACTGGGACCAGGGTTGGCTCGAGATGCAGAAGATGGGCTTTCAGTCGGTGGATCTGGTGTCGTTCAAAGGGTATGGCTATGAGAACTCTTCTCTCGCTAGCCTGTCAGGCAAAGAGATCCGCCAAAAACTGGATTCGATCGGGATGCTGTGCGAGAACTGTCAGTTTTATTTTGCGGAACTGCACGGGGCGTTCGACGAGAAGATCAGGTTTGCTCATGAGATGAGGCTTAAGAATATAATTTGCGCGCCGGATCCCACTCGAATGAAAACCGTCGACGACTGGAAGTGGCAGGCCGATCAATTAAACGATCTAGGCAAGAAGGTTCGCCAGGCCGGCTTTCAGTTGGGCTATCACAATCACGATCAGGAATTTATGGCTACTGAGGGCGCAATCCCCTATGACCTGCTAATGCAGGGAACAGATCCGCAACTGGTCAGGTTCCAAATCGATGTCGGCAATCTTACGTTTGCCGGGGCGGACGCGCTTACCTATCTTCACAAGTACTCTCACCGCTACTTCTCGATGCATGCGAAGGATTACCTGCCAGGTAAGACCAGCGTGCCGGTTGGCCAGGGCACTCTGGACTGGAAGAAAATCTTCAAGGCCGCCAAACACGCGCCAATCGAGAACTATTTTGCCGAGGTCGCAGCGTACGGTGCGGGCACACGAAACGGCGTCCCGGCGAATGCCTGGCCCACGGATTCGATCGATCAGCTTCGCCAGAGTTACATCTATCTTCACCACCTTCGTGTGTGAGAGTCGGCCGCATCCGATGGCTCAGGCGTTCGTTCCGCCGTCAACTGTCAGATTTGCCCCGGTGATATACGAGGATTCCGGGCCGGCGAGGAACGCTACCAGCGATGAGACCTCGTCCACGGTGCCATAACGATTGAGCGACGTCATGGCCTTCTGAGGAACTGCCCAATCGCCTGCTGCTGGGTTCAAATCCGTGTCGATCGGACCCGGCTGAACGTTGTTGACCGTGATGCCCCGCTTCCCCACCTCTCTGGACAGCCCCTGGGTAAACATCTTTACCGCCCCCTTTGTGGCCGAGTAGGCTGCTAATCCGGGCGTCATCATGCGCTCACCGACACAGGAGCCGATCGTGATGATGCGGCCACCATCCTTAAGGTGTTTCAGCGCCGCCTGAGTGGTGAGAAATACGCCGCGGACATTGAGGTCGAGCATCTGATCGAGCTCTTCAAGCGTAGTCTCCTCAAATGCTTTCGGAATGGCGGTCCCGGCATTGTTCACTAGTATGTCGAGCCCACCGAAGGTCGAGACCGTTTTGGCAACCGCGTCTTTGATTGCCTCGGGGTCGACCGAGTCCGCCTGGATGGCAGCGGCTTTCCCGCCCTTTTCTTCGATAGCCTTAACCACATCACAAGCCAGCTTGCCGTTTTTCGCGTAGGTAATGGCCACGCTGGCTCCGTCCGCCGCCAGGCGTTTTGCGATTGCGGCGCCGATCCCCCGGGATCCGCCGGTAACGAGTGCGATCTTACCTTCAAGTTTCTTCGACATGAAATTCTCCTTCTTGCTAAAGAGACTATGAAGGAAGGTCCCAATGATTGCATGGCGAGAAGGAAGGTTTTTTTCATGCCCCTGACTGGTGCACATTGCACCCCACTAATGAGGGGGTCGAGGAATAATGATTTCGCGGCGCCCGAAGAGACGCGCATCCAGCGAAACCGCCCCTGGGCCAAGCAAAACCAACGCTGCGGAAATCACAGCCAGGTACAAGGCGCTGCAGGCGCAGCAATGTCGTGAAACCCCGATCACAAGATAGCCAATGGTTGCCGCGGCGCCCGCAATAGGCGTTAGGAAGCCGATTAGGAGTACGAGGCCTATGGCGATTGCCAGCAATCCTATTGTCCAAGCGAGCATTGAGCGGCCGTCGGGTGCACTGAGGGCGCTAAAACCATGAGCGATCGCGCTTAAGGCAACCGCGATTCGCACCAGAACGAGGCCGATGCCAGGCCATCCGGACGGGAAAGCAGAAAAGAGTCTTTGCAGTGGGTGCCTCCTGGGCGGCCGAAGCGCACCATCCTCGAGGCTACCCGGATGATCTGGAATTGGGACCCCCAGATCCGGTGCTTTTTTCCCAGCACTATGGTGCCGGAGGGGCTTTACAGAATTACTGAAGGGTACGGCCTTTAGGCCGTAAGCACCGCTTTGATTGAATCCGGCTTTAGCCGCTGAGGGGATGAAGCTGTCCTCAGGGACTTCAGCGTCTGCGTGAGAACTAGAGAAAAGAAGCTGCAGTCACCTTCACTCACCGCTCTCATGCTTTGTATCAGGGCCCGACTTTAGTCGGGCCGTTGAGGCTCAACTAAAATCTGGGCTTTAGCCCCTGGGTACGTATTGGCACATGGGAAGAACCTCACAACCTCCGAGAATCGGGGTACCCGGAAGTTTTGGTCCCTGCGGGTGCCCAGGCGTTCCCTGCATGGCTGCGACCGCTGGCTGCAAAACAGTGGCGCCTGCCGCCCGGCAAGCCTAGCTCTATGTTCAGGGGATGAAAATGGCCCACTTCGTACTTAGCGTCAACGGTCGCGACCAGGCAGTCGATGCGGAACCAGCGATGCCCCTCCTATGGGTGTTGCGCGACCTGCTCAACATGACTGGCACGAAATATGGCTGCGGGATTGGTATGTGCGGAGCATGTACGGTACATCTCGAAGATCAGGCAGTGCGTTCGTGTCAAACACCGGTCAATGCGGTCGGGACGAAGAAGATCACCACGATAGAAGGATTGTCCGGGGGTCGGAGCCATCCAGTGCAACGGGCCTGGATTGTCGAACAGGTTCCGCAATGCGGCTACTGTCAATCGGGGCAAATCATGCAGGCCGCCGCTCTTCTCACGAAGACTCCACACCCCACTCGAGAGCAAATCAATCAGACGATGGCGGGCAACATCTGCCGCTGCGCGACCTATCAACGAATTCGCCGCGCGATCGAGCGCGCCGCCGGGGAGACCGCATGACGCTTAGCCTCAACCGCCGCGAAGCACTGAAAGCCGGCGCGGCTTTTGTTCTCGGCTTCTACCTGCCGGAGCGTGGTTTGGCAAATCCTTCCGTCTCCGCCGATGCAGAAGCTTTCAAAGCGAATGCCTGGGTTCGCGTCACCACCGACAACCGCATCACGCTGCTGACCGAGATACCAGAGATGGGTCAAGGCACACGCACTGCGAATGTGATGATGCTCGCCGACGAGCTGGAAGTAGAGTGGTCCAGCATTCAGTGGGAGCAGGCGCCTACCATTCCCGAAATTTACAAGCATCTTTCCACCGGCGGCAGCGGCGGAACGGCCGCCACCTGGCTCCCAATGCGAAGAGCGGGAGCGCAAGCTCGGGAACTGTTCCTGACGGCGGCGGCCCAGCAATGGGGTGTTGACAAAAAGGATTGCAAAGCAGAAAAAGGGGCCATCATCCATAGGCCCAGCAAGCGACGCTTGATGTATGGCGAGTTAGTCAAGACTGCCGCGACGATTCCAGTTGTGAGCCTGGATCAGGTGCCGTTGAAAGATGCGAAGGACTTCTGCTTCATCGGCAAAGCGATGGGGCGCGTGGACACGCCGGGCAAGACAGACGGGACGGCCGTATTTGGCATCGATGTCCGGGTTCCCGGAATGCTGTTTGCGGTGATCGCACGATCCCCTTATTTTGGCGGCAAAGTGGCAAGCTGCGACGACTCTGCTGCGAAGGCTACGGCAGGCGTAAAAGCAGTTTTTGCGGTTCCGCCAATTGGATATTTACCGGCAATTGAGCGCAACCTGAACGTCGCGGGTGGCATAGCCGTCGTGGCAAACTCGACTTGGGCCGCACTGCAGGGTCGCAAAGCCCTGAAGATCACCTGGGACAAAGGTCCCGGCGCACAAGAGAGCACCGCCAGTTTGCAAGAACAATTTCGAGACCGGGCGGCTGGTCCGCCGACGGTCGTCTCCGCCGACCAGGGGAACGCTGCTCAGGTTCTGGCGAGCGCGGCCAGAAAGGTCGAGGCCGATTATGAGATCCCCTTTCAGGCCCACGCCACCATGGAGCCGATGAATACTACTGCACATGTACGTGAGGATGGCAGCATTGAAGTCTGGACTCCGACGCAGATTGCCAATATCGCTCAGACTCAATTCGCCGAGCTTGCCGGCATACCGCCCGAGAAAGTCACCGTTCATCTGATGTTATCTGGGGGATCGTTTGGCCGCCGCTATCAATGGGACTACCTCGCCGAATCCTACCAGGTGGCGAAGGAAATGAAAGTTCCGGTGCAGTTGTTGTGGACGCGCGAAGACGATATCCAACACGACTTCTACCTGCAATATTCGTATCAACGGTTGGCAGGAGCGCTAGACGGTGAGGGCAACATCGTAGCGTGGTCGCATCGCATCGTGTCGACTCCCATACGAGCCGTTTTCGATTCGCCGGAGTTGTTAAAGGACCCCAAACACGTTGCGAGCTACGACGTCACCGATAAGATTCCCTATCAGGCTATCCATTACCGTTCGGACTACGCGCCCGTGCTGTCGGTTGTGCCGCGGGCCTGGTGGCGATCAGTTTCGGCGCCGTTTCATGTCTTCGCCATCGAATGTTTTGTGGACGAGCTGGCGCATGCCGCGGGCCAGGACCCGTTTGAATATCGCCGCCGGCAGTTGCACGCGGACCAACCTGAACAGACAGCCAAGCTTCGTGCGGTACTCGAAGCGGCAGCGGAAAGATCGGACTGGGGTAAAGCCCTGCCCCAGAATCATGGCCGAGGCATCGCCTGCTGCATTTTTGGATCAACCTGCGTGGCGCAGGTAGCCGAGGTGTCTGTCGAAGAAACGGGTAGGTTGCGCGTCCATCGCGTGGTGAGCGCAGTCGACTGCGGTTTGGCGGTGAATCCAGACAGCGTCCGGGCGCAGATTGAAGGCGGCATTAACTATGCCCTAACCCCGGTGCTCAGCGGAGAAATCACAGTAAAAGAAGGGGCCATCGAGCAGAGCAACTTCCACGACTACCAGGTTCTGCGCATAAAGGATGCACCTGACATTCAAGTGCATCTCTTGCCTGGCGATAGTTCTCCCGCCAATGGTGTTGGAGAAGCAGGCGTACCGCCCTTAGCGCCGGCGGTCGCAAACGCCATCTTCGCGGCGACTGGAAAGCGCATGCGGCGCTTGCCGATTCTCAAGGTTGCTTGACGCAAAAAATAATTGACTTGGGAGCGATGCAAAGCTAGGTTCTTCTTGTTAGCCGGGCGTGCGGAAGAGCAGCCTCTGACCGAAGGGTTCCTATGCACGCCACACTCCTACACCTGCTCTATGGGTTAATTCTGCTGGTTGCCGGACTAGGTTGTGGGCTGGTCAACACACTTGCCTCCTCGGGATCCGCGATCTCGCTACCAGTGCTGTTAATGTTCGGGCTGTCGCCTCTCGATGCCAATGCGACCAACCGGTTATCGGTGTTGTTCGGCTCGCTGATGGCGTTACGCACCTTTCATGCGAAAGGAGAAGTGGAGTGGCGTGCCGGTCTCAAAATGGCCATTCCGGCCACGTTGGGTAGTGTGGTGGGTGTGCTTGCAGCGGAAAATCTCCCTGGTCGCAGTATGGCGCTAGTGATCACTGCGGCCGTGATGTTAGCTCTTATACTCCTGGTCACCAGGATGAAACGGGTACTGGAGCGGCCGACGCTAGGTACTCCTGGAATCACCACTGCGGGCATGGTGGCATTACTGGCGGTTGGGTTTTGGCTCGGCTTCATCGTTCTCGACGGGGCGACTTACCTGTTGCTGGTACTCATACTTATGTTCCATTACGGCCTTGTGCGTGCGAATGCGCTGAAGTCGCTGCTGGGGGTAACCACAACGCTGGTGCCGATTCTAATGTTTGCCGGCCACGGCAGCATCCGCTGGACGGAGGGTTTGGTAATGTCGGCCGGCAGCGTAGCCGGCGGATACATCGGAGCGCAGCTCACCATGCATGAACGCGCGAAATTCTGGATATTCCGGGTTCTGGTTGCGGTGCTGCTCCTGGAAATAATCCACCTAGGCGTCCAGTACTTTGCGCCATACATTCATCCCGTGCTCGCGCACTTGCGCGATCCTATATAACGGCGGAACAAATGCTCTTGGTTGCGCACGTTTAAGAAGAACTCTTCTGAAGGCAACAGGCCTTCACGCCGTCCACTTGTGTTTTTGGGCGCGGGAATTGGCCGGTAAAAGACCATTTGCGGTATCTGATCAAAGGACAGTTAAGCTGTGCCAGCCCCGGACTTTAGTCCGGGGGGAGCGGGTTTCAACCCGCGGAAAGCGCTCCAATAAAAAAATCAGGGCTTTAGCCCTGGTGGCGGCTGGTCCAATTCCATACGCCGAGACGCCGACGACCATGCGAACAGTTCCGGTCTCTCACTCAAGCCCGCACTGACCGGATTCTGCCAAATGTAATCCTGATGATGTTTGTAATCCTCAGCGTCGCGAATACGATGATTCACGAAACTCGCTTGCCATATCTCAAACGAAAAATGAATTTCCCGTTTGGCGCGATAGGAAAAACCGCCCTTAATGAATTGCAGTGCCTTCTCCAGCGGGATTTCCGCCGCGGGTGTTAGCAGCAAATGGAAATGATTGGGCATGATCACAAATTCATGCAGCAGCAATCTCTGCTTTCGACGATTCTCAGCAAGAACATCGACCAGAAGCTGAGCCATGCGATCCGATTGCAAAAGCGCGCGGCGTCCGACTGTCGTCGAGCTCACGAAGAACGTACGTGTAGATTGGGGAGCTTGGAGCATACTCACCAGGGCTAAAGCCCGATCGTTGCAAGATAAAGCGCTCCCGCGGGTTTGAAAACCCGCTCCCCCGGACTAAAGTCCGGGGCTGGCACGGATCAAGGAACAAGAGACTTCTTTCGCACCCCGATCTCTAAAAACGATACAGCGCGCTGAACTGGATCTGCCTTTGCGGGGACCGAACATTCGTGATCTGTCCAAAATTAGCGTCCGTCACATTGTTATCAGGATTTCCATAACTCGCAATATTGAACACGTTGAAGAAATCCGCGCGAAAGCCAATCGCCTGGCCCTCGGTAATGCGAAAATCTTTGAACACCGAAGTATCCACCTGCCGGTAACCCGGAGTGCGCTCGCTGTTGATCGACGCCGTACCAAAGGTAAGCGGCGCCGACGCCCCATAAGCGCAGATACCATTGTCTCCACCTGCGGAGCAGGGGGTGGCTGAGGGATCCGTACCCCACCAATGAGCAACGCTACGGTTACGAATTTTAAAGGGGCGATAAAAATTTGCCCGCGCCTGACCATACGTGTTGGTGTTGCTGGTCCCGCCAGGACCGTTTATGGTGATCGGGAAGCCGGAGTAAAGAATCGCCGAGGCTGAGGCCTTCCACCCTCCCACCAAAAGGTCGAGGATCGGATTCATCTTGCTGCCGTACGTCTGTCCGCGGCCAAACGGGATCGCATACACCCCGAAGAAGCTCAGATTATGGCGCACGTCCTGGCCTGTTGGACCGTAGTCGGCGTGCCCGTTATACCCATCCTGGAAGGCTCCATTGGATCCCATGATATTTGGTTGTCCATAATTTCCAGACGAGTTGGTAAACGACTTGGCATAGGTATAGTTGACCGTGTATTCGAGCCCATGGCTGGCGCGCTGCCGCAAAGTCGCCTGGCCGCCGTTGTAGTTCATGCCCGCATCCGATTCAGTAAGCAGCAGGCCGCCATTTTGGCCCACGAGATTGGTATAAGGCGCAACCGCCGAAGCAGGAATCGATGCTCCACTCGGCAAATTGCTGATGATCGTCGCCTGCTCCAGTGTCAACTGGTTGGCGTTGCGGTAGTCGGCCAGGTGCTGCCCTGTTTCCCCCAGGTAACCCACGCTCAACGACAAGGTGTTCGAAAGCGCGTACTCGGTGGTGAGACTGTATTCGTGGATGTAGGCGGGCTGCTGATTCTGCGGCCAGACCGAATAGGAACTAGTCGCACTGAACTGCGGAGTAAAACCATCCTCCACCTTGAACGGCGCACCAGGATTGGTCGTCGTCGGGGTCATCGCTTTCAGGTCGCTTCCCAGTGCGAACGGCGGACTGGAAGTAAGGCGCTGATTGAAGGCGTCCCCTTCGAAAAAGCTGGTAGCGCCGTAACCACCGCGGACCACGAACCGTGTGGCTGCCTGGTACGCAAAACCAATCCGGGGCATGAACTGGTCGTAGGTTGCGTTGTAGCAGGCCTTAGTGGGGCATACAACCGCCCCCGCGATCGCACCTGCCGGCACACTTCCGGCGTATTCCACCGTGCCGCTATTGAGCAAAACATTCGCGGTCTTGTTATGCGCCTCATACCAGGGCTGATCGAATTCGTAACGCAGTCCAAAGTTGAGCGTGAGCGTGGGTGACGCCTTGAAATCATCCTGCACGTATCCCGCGGTACGCCACTGCCGGTTGCCGACAATGCCGATGGTCGAGCCCAGCCGGTTCTCAGAAACTCGATCCAGAATGAAATCTGCCGGGCCATATCCGCCGCCGCCCGTAGTCACATTCGGATTGCTGGTGAAGTTGCCGTTGTAGTTGAAGTTCCCCAGGAACCCGAAGTTCGATGCATTCAGATAGTTCTGCTGATACCGTGTCGCCTGCACTCCAAACGACAACAGGTGCCTTCCCCGCTGCCAGGTCAGGTTGTCATAGTAGTTGAAAGTATTGTCACGCAGGATCTGCGTGTTGGCGCTGGTGCCGATGGCGCTGGCGTTAAAGTTCATATCCTGTTCCGAGAAACCAGGATAGAGCTGGGTCCCAAAAGGGATTCCAACCTTCATGTTTCCTGTCAGGCCGAAGACGCCCGACGGATCAGTGGGAATGTTGTTATCCCAGCGCACGCGGGTAAACCCAATACGAGCTTCGTTGACAATCGCGGGCGAGAAGGTGTGGATCCAGCTGCCGCCGCCCAGCTTGCTGGGATACACATTGACAGAAGGAAACGTCACCGGCAGCAGCGCCGTCTGCGAATCTTGTGCGTCCGATTGGGCAAAAAAAGCGGTGTACTTATTTGCCGTGCCCGGGTCGAAGTCGATCTTTACGTCGCCCTGGTTGTTGACCACGAATTTGCGTTGCGAGCCCTGGTAGTCGTTCTGCAGCAGCCCGTCTGTCGGCGCCGCATTGGGCAGGGGATAAAGATTTGGATGAGCGGCGAGAAACGCCGCCACCGGATTCAAGACCGGCAAGCCCTGGTCTCCGGCATAAGAAGCGAAATTGTTCTGCGTGTCATACAACTGAATGTTGCTGCTGGCCCCCTGCGCCAGCAGCGCAGAGAAGTCTCCGCTTCGCATAGCGGCAGGGAGAACGCTGGCGCTCACCAGGCCTCCCGAATGCCGGCGGTTGCCAAGGTAATCCACAAAGAAAAATAACTTGTCTCGCAAGATTGGTCCCCCCAGCGTCCCGCCGAAGCGGCTCTGCGTGTAGGGGTTCTTGGGAATGATCGGGGTGGAGTAGTTATTAGCCCAGGTATTTGCATCAAGGTTGTAGTTCTCGACCGCGCCATACGCCGAGCCGTGGAAATTGCTGGTCCCTGACTTGAGGATGGAAACCACCGCCCCGCCATTCGCGTTTCCATAGGAAGCAGGCGCATTGGCGGAAATGACGCGGACCTCCGAGAGAGCTTCGGGCGCGGGATTATAGGCGATCAGGTTGTTCTGCGGTTCGTTCTGGTCGGCGCCGTCGAGGGTGTAGTTATTTGCCTGGTTCCGGTTGCCATTGATGGAGGCAATCCCATTGTTATAAGTGCTGCGCTCGATGGCGTTGTTGCCGGTGAAGCCTTGCGGGTCAGTGGAAACGGCCCCCGGCTGATACAGAGTGACCGAAGAGAAGTTGCCCCCATTCAACGGAAAGTTCGCAATCTCATTGGTGGTGAGCGTAATGCCCAGCGAAGCATCATTGGTGTTCAGAATGGGCGTGGCTGTGCCCAACACCTGCACCGTATCAGTGGTGTTGCCGGGCCGCAGGCTGGCATCGATTTTGGCGGTCTGATTGATTTCGAGCGCGAACGGGGGCATGGCCTGGGTGGAAAACCCAGGTGCGCTGACAGTGATTCGGTAAGTGCCGACGGGCAGAAAGCGGATGGTGTACGCGCCCGCATCGTTGGTCTGCTCGTGCGTTTTCACGCCGGTCGCGGTATTTTCCGCAATCACTTCGGCCCTGGGGATAATTGCCCCGCTCTGATCAGTGACTACTCCGGTGATGGAGCCGGTCACGGTTTGGGCAAGCAGGGTAAACGTACTCAACAGGACCACGAGCGCACATCCGGTCAGACGTTGCATGAAATTCATGGTGCCTCCGCTCGGCGAAGCTTGATTGGTCACTGCAAAACAAATGTCCGGGTCACTCTGTTTCGAGCCAATATCAAAGGGCGCTTTGTATCAGGGCACGACTTCAGTCGTGCCGAAAAGAGCCAGTAGGACGAGGGCTTTAGCCCCTGCGGCGCTATTTCCTTTTCAGTTCGCCCTCGCGGCTCTCCCCTTTGTCATCCCGCCTGCCCCGGCGTGCCGTGGGAGCGAAGCCGACCTGTCCCGGCGTGCCGTGGAGGGATCTGCGGTTTCACTCCACCCCAAGCCAATGTGCTCTTCAAACAGCGTTCGGCAGCTCAACCTGCCAGGAGAACATTACCTTTGCAGCATTCAATAGCCACAAAATTCGATCACAGTGTTCGATTCTCCGTTGGCCTCTTCCGGATCGCTATTTTTGGCTTACCTCGGGTGCTCCCATCATTAGCTCTACGACCGCTCCAAACAGGCGGTTTCGCATCTCCAGCCTTACCCCTGCCCGGGTTACGTAGCGCACCACGATATCCACCCCTGAGCCCGCCGGCCGCATATCAACCGAAGGTTTTGCACTGAACTGCGGCGAACCCACTTCGTGGGTCACGCGTTTCCATTCCTCTTCCGCCATCTTCGCGTCCGCCTCGGTCTCCTTGACCGCGACCGCGCGGATCTTTTCGATCAACGGGTAAGCCTCCGCACCCGGCGGAATACTCACCTTGATCTCGTCCCACATCCATTGTCCCGCGGTGGAGAAATTGAAGTAAGTCCCATGGATTGCATACCCGTTCAGGAAGGAGACCCGCCGCCCGGTCGGATGACCGTTTGCCGTCCAATTGCCCGTCTCCAGCAGCCAGGTGCGAAACACTCCGATCTCTACTACCTCACCTCCAACCCCGCCGATCTCCACCCAGTCGCCCACCCGTATCCCGTTCCGGCCCATGAGCACAAACCAGCCGCAGAATGCCAGGATGAAATCCTGGAAGACCACAGTCAACCCCGCCGTGGCCAGCCCAAGGATGGTGGGCATCTGCTGTGGAGTTCCGAAAATTACCAGCAGCACCAGCAGCAAGCCGATCACCTGCGTCCCCAGGTTCAGAATGATGCGCAACGTCTGCCTCTGCCGCGAGTCCCGGGAGATGCGGTCGAACGCCGCCTGCAGACCCCACCCCGCCATGATGGTCAACAGCACAATCGTCGCAATCACAGTGAGCGACTGCAGCATCATGTGGAGCATGATTTTGTGTTGCAGCTCTACCTGGCTGCCCCAGCGAACGTAGAGCGTCACCAACTGCTGCTGCGCTGCCAACCGGTCGTCGAGGATGCTCAAAATGTTCCGTTGCGTTTCCTCGCGCTGCAATTCCTTAACCCGGGCAGAACTTGACTCTCCGGCCGTTCTTGCCGCGGCGGCGTTTGCTTCCGCCGCCTGGGCTTGCGCAACCATCGTTGCATGGTCCGCCGTAAGCGCCGCGACATCGGCCCTTGCCAGCTGCTCTGCCTGCTCGATCAGTTGCTTTCTACTCCGCTGGGCCCACCACTCCGAAAGCTGCCCGGCCAGCGTCCTGTAGCTTGCCGCCGCGACCACTGCGGTCTGTGCGTCGCCCCCGGAGACCCGGGTGTCGTACTTCTTCGATTCAGCCTGGTGCGCCGACAATTCCTGCTGGATTTTTCCGCGGTGATCGCCACTCGCCCGAGCCAGATCCTCCATGGAATCCGCCAACTCGTCTTGGTCCAGGCCCAGCTGCGCCTTGGCAACATCCAGGTCGTCCGCCGCCGGCCCAACCGCGGCTGACCCAGCCGCCGCACCTGCCGCGGGAGCGGCCTTGGGCGTCAAAGCCGCTACCCGCTGCTGGTCGTTCTTGACCGTTTGCTGTAGGGAGTTGACCCGCTGCTGCAAAGCGAGCGCCTGGCCCGTGAGCTGCCTGGTCTCCGCGCTCGCTTGGCGAAGAGATTGAGCGAAAGCCTGATCTACCTCGTGGTCGCCCAGCCGCTCCGCCTCGCGGGCAAACTCCCGCTCCTCCGCCGATACCGCCAACGGCGCCAGCGTCTGCGCAGTCTTCCAGGGCCGTTGATCCACAATGTCATAGGACGGCGGTGCGGCGTTCCAGCCTGTTCTTTGTCCATGCAAGAAGGGCAGGTGCTCCATCACGCCCCTGGTCATGAAACTCCCCACCAGGCACAGGACCACTACCGCCAGCGACAACCCCGCTGCTATCTTGTGAGCACGATTCATCCCACCTCCGTTCAGGCACGCTTGACCCAGCCTAAACCTAAGTCGATGGAATGGTTTTTGGGGACTGGAAACAGAAAATGCCCCTGAACCGAAGTCCAGGGGCATTTTCCTTGAGCGTCGTACCGCGATAATTCTATGAGCGAACGCTCACCACGCTGGTTTCGCTCACCACCTTAGCCAGTCCGGGAGCGCGGCCATGCCCGGAAATATATCCTTTTCGATGGCCGTTCTTGCAGATGAACCACTGCTCATAAAAGCGGTCGGAATGCTCGGGAACGCCCGCCAAGCCGACCGTTTCATAGGCTGCTGGTTGCTCTGTCATCCTCTCACCGCACATTTTGCAATGTTCAGTAGGCATGGTTCTTTCTCCTGCACCATTGAGATGAAATGCGTTCGGGGTACGACCACACCTGCAAGGGTCAGTTCTCAAACTTTAGTAACGGATGCAAGCACAGCCTGATCGTCTATTCGTCGTCGTCTAAGAAAAGCTTCCTTTGGAAATCCTCCCGGGCGTGTGTGGCGGGTTGAAGAACATAGCCGCATTCCCGTGCAAGTTCACGCAGGAGTCTTTCCTTATCCTCTTTGGGTAGTCCGGCGACGATGGTATTACTGGCAGAAGCAGTTAGAGCATTAGATGACAAAGAAACCCCCAATAAGTCTGTCGAATTCTGCTGATTATCTTCGGCACAAATCGAGACGGTCAATGTGACTTGTTGTTTTGCTACGTTACCCTTGAACGACACTTTCAACGCGCTGGTACCGGACGTACGACGTTAGCGTCAGTCGCTCCCACCATCGTGGATCACCCTGACACGGAAGGGTGATCGTCGGTCGCGGAGCGGATATACTTCCTGCGAGCAATGGGAGGCGGTTCCGGGCGAGATGCAAGCCGTTGGTATATCGCGCTGGCTTTTTCTGGCTCTCGTTCTGCTGGCTCTCGTTTGTGTGCCATCGGCGAATGCTCAGGCAGCGTCAGACCCAGGGATGGGCTTGATCAAGCTTGATGTTTTGGTGACGGATACCTCTGGAGCGCCAATACCCGGCCTCCGGTCCACTGACTTCACTTTATTGGAAAATGGCAGTCCCAACCGGATTCTCTCCTTTCATGCATTGGAGCCCGAACCTCCGGTTGAAGTCATTCTGGTCATCGATACGCTCCAAATACCGGTGGGCCTGGCTTCCATTGAGCGTACTTCTGTCGAAGCCTTCCTGCGCCGCAATGGCGGCCACCTGGCGCAGCCGGTTTCTATCTTCACCATGCTCGACACCGGGCTTTGGCAGGTGGCCCAGCCCTCCAGTGACGGCAACTCCTTGGCCACGCAGGTCGCTCATAACGGCGAGGTGGCTTTGACGTATAAGTTTCACGGGCTTGCTAGTCCCCCCTCGCTCGATGCCCTGCAGGCGCTGGGCGCAATTGCCACTGCGGAAAGACGCAAGCCGGGCAGAAAGCTGCTGCTTTGGGTCGGACCCGGGTCGGGTCTGGGAAGCGGGGTAGACAGCGAAGCCTCGGGCCCCAGGGAAGACACCTTCTACACGATTTGCTGGTTTTCGACCCTCTTGCGGGAAGCTCGGATCGCTCTCTACAGCTTTTCCGTGGGGGAAACCGATCCTTTCCTGCTCTATAAGAGTTACCTGAACGGAGTGGAATCGGTTCGCGATGCCAGCTTCATGGACTTATCCCGAAAGGTACTTGCGGTGCAGAGCGGCGGACGCGTGCTGGACAGAAGTTCCGACCTGCTCAGCCAGATCGAGAGTTGTGTCAGGGAGGCCGGCGCCTTCTACACTTTGTCCTTCGACCCTGCACCTGCCGATCACCCCGACGAATATCACCGGCTGCAGGTCGAGGTTTCGAAGCCGGGTCTGTCGGCCCGCACCAGCACCGGCTATTATGATCAACCTTTTTATTCCGACCAGCCAAACCCCAGCACTCGGAGATTCACGGTTGCCCAGTTGGAAGAATTGCTAAACACGCTCCACGGCGCCAGTGATGGCGAGGTGGCGAGGCAACTTTCTGCACTGGAATTGACCGAATCGCTAAGCGCCTCAAAGTTTGCTCTCTGGACGGCGGCCTTCCACGGCAAGAAGACCCAGCAGGCGCTAACGGTTTTGGCTGACAAGTCTGCCTTTGTGCCTCCGCCGCTTGCGGAGATCCCAGCGGTTGCACCACCCGATGCGGCCGCGCAACAGCGGATGATCGCCTTGGTCGGTGATTATCTGCGCGACACGTTGCCGAAGTTGCCCAATTACTTTGCCGGCCGGACCACGGTCCGTTATGAAGAAATTGCGGAATTCGATGCGGTAAATAGAAGACTTCTCTACCAGCCGTTGCAAATGGCGGAAAGCTTTAAGGAAGCGGTGATTTATCGCGATGGCAAGGAAGTCGCCGATCCGGGCGCGGCAAAACGCAAAAAACGCAAAAGCAACGAACCGTATCTCATCACTTACGGCACTTTCGGCCCGGCGCTCGGCTTTGTCCGCGATGCGATTGCGGCTCCCGGCGGTTTGACGTGGAGCCGTTGGGAGCAGAGCCCGAACGGCTTGCGTGCTGTATTTACCTATCGGATTCCGGTAGACAAATCCCTCTATCAAATAGCGGGCTGTTGTCTTCCCGATGGCGACGGAACGATTGGCTTTGCCATCCGGGCCGGGTATCACGGCGAGATCGCCATTGATCCGGCAAGCGGCGCCATTCTACGTCTTCAGGCGCAGGAAGACCCGAAAGGCTTTACGGTAGTTTCCCGCTCCGACATCTTGATTACCTATGCCCCCGTGGATATCGGAGGGAAGACCTTTATCTGCCCGCAGAGAAGCGTTTCCATTATGAGGATCCGCTCCTTGAGCCTGTTGATGGACTGGGATGAAGGCTTCAGAACCTACGGTCCTTACGAGACCATGGTGAACGACATCACCTACGGTGACTATCACATGTTTCGCGGAGAGTCGCACATGCTGCCGGGGTTCAATCCAGGCGGCTGACGACTGTTGATTTGACGAAGGGCTCGGCTTCAGCAATGCCGCACCGGGCTAAAGAAAATGCAGTCACCTTCACTCCGCACTCCAGTGCTTTGTATCAGGGCCCGACTAAAGTCGGGCCCTGATACAAAGCTTCAGAGCGCGGCGTAGAAGGCCCCGCGGCTTTCCTAGGCCCGGCAATCACTGTTCGAACGCCCGCCGCAGCAGTGCAATTGACTGCGGCCCTTCCACTGGCAAGTCCTTTGTAGAAGCTTCCAGGCTGATCAGCCTGTCGTAGTGAATCTGCCGCAGCACAGCAAAAAACGGCGCGTAGTTGTATTCCTCCCACTTCAGCGGCATCACGCGGCCGTCTGGATTCGCCATGTGCAGGTGGCGCAGATGGTCCTGCACCTTAAAAATATCGGACGGGTCTTCTTTCTCCACCTGGAAGTGGTAAAAGTCGATCATCAACTGGATGTTCGGGTCGTTGACCGCGTTCACCCATGCCAGCGCCTCGGTACTGTTGTTGATGATGTTGCTTTCCTGCTTGCGTAGCGGCTCGATTGCAATCGTGATGTTGCGTGCTCGGGCTTCGGGCGCGATGCGCTTACCAAAGTCAACCAGTTGCTGAAAAGCCTCTTGCTTGGAAAATCCTTCGGGAACCTGGCGTGCCCCACCGCTGCCAAAGACCACCAGCCGCACGCCGAGGCGAGACACTCGATCGAGCGCCCGGCGTACGTATTCCATCTGGCGTTCTTTGTCGACGTTCGGTCCGGTGACTTTGATGTCTGCGGGAATGAACAAATTGGCGGACAACACCGGAAGCCCTACCTGCTTGAACTTGGCGGCGACCTTTTCATAATCGGCATCGGAAAGCGCGGCTACTTCTGAAGTGCGCACCTCCATGTAATCGAAGCCAGCGGCCTTCACCGCGTCGATATCTTTCAGCGCTCCGCAATAGCCAATTCTGACCTTGCTACCAGACTGAGGCAGCGCGGCCAGTGCCAGGCATGCCAGCAAAGCTGCAATCGTGGCAAACTTCATGCGCTTTCTCCGTCGATGCAGTGTATCTCAGACCGCGTTATTCACTGCGCAGGCGCTTGAGAGCGTCGCGCCCGCCGGGACTAGCGCCATCCACGCGCACCGCGGCCTCGAACGCCTGTTTGGCACCGTGACTGTCGCTGCGGTCGATCAGAACCTGGCCGTAGTAGTCGAGAGCGGCGGCCGCCAGCTCAGGCGGCAGCGTTCCTTTCGCGGCCGCAGCCTCAGCCCGCGGAGCGATCAAGGTAAAGTCGCTCGCGGCCTGTTCCCGGCGTTTAAAGAAGAAGGGCAGATGCCAGGTCGATGCTGCGCGAATGAAGCGGGCTTCCAGGTCGCCGGGCGCGCGGTTGACCGCCTGGTCCATTCTTTTGAGACCCTCGTTGGCCAGTCGGCGCTTATCCCAAATGGCCCACGTGCGAGCCGCATCCAGCAGTTCCAGGCTGCCGCTGTAAGCGTCGACCACTGGATCTCCCGGATAATCCCGCGACAGGGAAGCAAAGCATGCGCGAGCCTTGTCTGCTGCTGCGCGATTCCCCTGGAGGTCAGCAAAGTATATCGTCCGGGCCTCCGCCAGTCGCTGCTCGAAACTGGGAGATTTGGCTGCCTGAACCACCGAGGCGGTCAAGAAGAGGAATATGGCCAACACCGGCATAAGAATTAAAATGCTCTCCCACTAGGAACGGTTGCATCACCCCATGCGATAGGCGCGTTCTTTCCAGGTGACCTGTTGCCCAGCAAGCTTGCGCAGCAGGGCGTACCACTGAAGAACGAGCAGTAGAGTCACCCCGAGTGGATGCAGCAAAGCGCTGAGCAGGGATTGACGATATTTCCAGACCGAAAGCAGGCGGGGCACAAAAGACGCGGCCAGTGCTGCAAGTATGAGCGTGCGCGCATGCGTGCTATACGAAGCAGGAGTGAAAGCCAGCGAGAGAGCGAGCAGCAACGGAAGTACCTGACCACAAAAGAGCAGCAAAGTGAAAGGCAGGATACGAGCCGGCGCCGCCATGCCCTCGGTAGCATTCTTTGCCAGGCCCCGCCAAACCTCTGCGGCATTGTGATACATGCGGCAAGTGGCGAGATGGGTAAGGTCGGCAATATCGGTGCGCAACCCATGACGGCGGAAGAGTTGAGGCAGCAATAGTCCATCGTGCATCGTCGTGCGGATCTGCGAGTGGCCCCCGCTCTTGACATAAGCATCGCGGCGCACCATCAGGAACTGACCGCAGCCAGCGGCGAAGCCAGGTATCCCCAGAGCACGCATACCAGCCAGCGGCAAATACGAAAGCAGCACAAAGTGAATCAGCGGCAACAGCAGCCACTCTAACGGGGTCTCCGTTTCCTGCCGCGGAAAACCGCTGACCAGGTCGGAACCGGAGCGGACCAGAAACGCCAACATGGATACCAGCGCGTCGGGCTCGAGACGCACATCAGCATCGAGAAAGCAGAGGATCTTCGACCGCGCCTCTTTGGCCAGCGCATAGCAGGCATGCTGCTTGCCATTCCAGCCACCTGGCAAAGGAGGCGAAGAACGCAAGCGTACGCGCGCATCCTTGAGAGCGAAGCCGCGCACGATTTCCGCTGTTCGATCGGTTGAGCCATCATCGAGCACGACGATCTCGATTGCCACTCCGCGGGACGCGAGCAGGCTGGCAAGCGAAGCGGCAATCACGCGCTCTTCATTGCGCGCAGGGATGAGTACCGAGATAGCATCCGGCAGAACGCAGTTGCCCATTTCCGCGCAGCTGCCCGAGCCAGGCTCGCGATAGAGCAGCATGTTCCACACCCAGAGCGCGGCGGGCACAATCGCGCAGCAGAATGCGAGAGCAATAATGGCGCTCATAAGCGGCGGATGCTTCCGTGGCTGCCTTGATAAACACGCCCGGTCACCAGAGCCAGCACCCGCTGCCAGCCTTCATAAACACCACTAATGCCAACTCGGCCAGACAGGATAGTTTCGAAGCGAGCAGGATCGCGAAGTTTGGCCAGGGCAGCGAGCTCGTCCTGGGCAGCGGCTAAGCCGGCGCTCGCCTGGTCGGTCCACTCCGCGGCGCTATGCCGGCGTCCGTCGATAACCTCAATCGGCTGGCCGCACGATATGAGGATCTCCGGCAAGCGCTCGTTCCAAAACGTGTACTCGAACGCCAATGGCACCAGCGTGCACGCGCCCAGCCGCGATACCAGGGTTCCCAGCCCGGGACGAAAGATTGCGGGTCGAGTGCGCATGTCGGTGAAGCATCCTTCGGGAGTAAGCCAAAGAACGGAGTTCGGCAGCGAAAAGATCTTGTCCGCGGCGCGCAGAAACTGGACTGCCCCGCGCCTGGTTCCGGTTTCCAGCGGAAACAGGCCCAGTTTGCGGAGAAACGAGTAATGCTTCAGGGCAGTGGCGTCCATGGGACCATAGTGCGCGGCGGTGGGAAGAAAGTACCGCGAAACTAAGATGAAAGCAAGCGGGTCCCACCACGACGCATGGTTGGCATAGACGATCATTGGCCCTGCCACCCTGGGAAACCGTCCACCGTTTGCCATTCGCATGGCATGGAAATGCCGGCCAATATACCAATGCAAATACTTAGCAAAAAACGACAGCAAACGCCGCGAAGGACGAACCAATCCCGTACTTTCCTCCTCCACTGCCATGCTCCCTAGCCCTCTAACCAATGCCGGGTGCCCCACATCTCGTGCTGTTACGAGATGTGGGATACCACGAATCTCGACCTCAGTCTACGCGTGAGCCAGAAGCTCTTCCGCCTGCCGCCGTGCAGAAACAGCAGCCTCTGCCCCGCGATAATGCTGATCAAGGGCATCCGCGGCGATCCACCCGCTCATCATCACCATCGGCATTCCCGGTCCGGGATGCGCCGCCCCTCCCGCCAGGTAAAGACCCTCAACGTCCGGACTGGCATTGGCCGGCTTAAAAGCCCCGTTCCAACGCCCATGGCTAGAAATCCCGTAAATCGCTCCATTCAGCACCTGGTATCGCTGCTGTATATCAACTGGCGTGAGCGCGCGCTCGAAGACGATGCGATCCTCAATGTCGGTGAGGCCGGCAGTCCGCTTCAGCTTGTTGAGAATCACCTGGCGATAGGCAGGAAACATCTTCGACCAATCATGCTTGGCGCGCAAAAACGGAGTGTGCACCAGCACGTAAAGCGCATCGCCCCCCGCAGGCGCCGTGGTGGGATCGGTGACAGAAGTGGAGGCCAGATAGCAAGTCGGGTCGGGCGCAGGCTCCGCCAGGTCGTAGATGTGGTGAAACTCCTCATGCGGGTCGTGGGAAAAAACAAAGTCATGGTGCGCCAGATGTTCGTAGCGCTGCTTGAGGCCGAGGTAGAGCACTACGCCGGAACACGCCGGCTCATATTCCCTCCGCTTATCAAAGCTATCGGCAACCGCACCGCCAATCAGCTCGCGATACGTGCGCACTGCATCTTCATTCGAAACCACGGCATCGAAGGAATGCTTTTCGCCGCTGCTCGTCTCCAGCCCGGTAACAGCTCCTCCCTCGATAAGCAATCGCGCAATCTGGATTCCAGCGTGGTAACGCACACCCAGCTCGCTGCCCAGCCGGACGAGTGCCTGGGGCACGGCCCGTGTGCCGCCCTTCGGATACCAGATACCTTGTTCTGCCTGCATGTGACCGATGGAGCAAAGAATTGCCGGTGAGTTGTCCGGTGACGAACCGACGTACTGCACGTAGTGATCGAGCATCTGCGCCACCCGCGGATCCTTGATGAATTCGCGAATGGTTCCGGAAACGCTTTGCCCCAGGCGCATACTCAGAACATCCTTGAGCACAGAAAGCTGAAAGCTTCCGCCGATATCGAACGTGTCGCGCATGGAGCCGACCGATTTCCAGAAGAAAAACTTGTCCGAAATGCTATGCAGCCTCTGCGACAGTTCCATGAATTCGCTAAAGCGGGCGCCCAACCCTGGTTCCCTGTGCTCGAGCGAAGCAGCCATTTCGCGTTCATCGTCCTTGAGGTCCAGAATCGTCCCATCGTCAAAGAAACAGCGCCACTGCGGATCGAGGCGGACCATGTCCAGATAGTCGCTCATGCTACGGCCCGCCTCGCAGAAGATGCGCCGCAGCACCGACGGCTGAATCAAAATGGTAGGACCCATATCGAAACGGAAACCCTGCTCCTCAAGCACTGCGGCCTTACCGCCCAACCAGGGATTCTTCTCAAACACTTCGACCTCGTAGCCGCGCGCGGCCAGCGTGCAAGCTGCCGCCAGTCCTCCTAATCCCGAGCCGATCACTGCAATGCGCATGGTGGTTTCTCCAGTCTCAATCGAGCCGGGCGGCCGCACGTAAAAACCGCCACAGGCCGTTCCAACGCGCAATCCAGTTGCCGCCGTGTGCGGCTTCGAGATAAGCGGCAAAGAACGGCTGGTGACCCGGCGTGGTTGGCTTATACGCGCGAAGGTCGCGGCTACGCTGCACGAGGATGGTCTTGAGCGCGGTCATCTCCAGTAACCCCTCACGGCCGCGGGTTACGCCGAAGCCGCTCGACCTGCGGCCGCCGAAGCCGACGCGCGGATCCGCCGTGGAGACGATCAGGTCGTTGATCAGGACGGTTCCAACTGGGATGCGCGAGGCCGCCGCACGCGCTTCGGACTCCGGCCCAAAGATAGCCGCCGTAAGCGCATAGGGGCAGGTCGCGTGAGCAGCGACGGCGGAGTCAATATCGGGTGCCTCGAAGATGCTGAGCACGGGTGCGAAGATATCGCTCTGTGCGATGCGCATTTCCGGAGTGGCATGTGTGATCACGGCATAGCGCATTCCAGCGCCAGGCCAGTCCATCAGTACGGAGCCACCCAGACGCTGGGCATCTTCCAGCAGCTCAGCAAGCTGGGTCCGGACGCGGGCAGCAAGGTTGACCGGAGGAAGACTCTTTAGCTGCTCCAGCAGGGCCGGCACCAACTCCGGGTGGCTTCCTATCAGGAACAGCCGTCGCGGCGCCATACAAGTAGCCGAACCGTTGAACCGCAGTCCGAAAACCACCGCAGCAACCGTACGATCCAGATCGCCGCCGGGCAACACGAAGACCGCATCGCAGCCAGAGAGTTCCATCACGGTGGGTGTCAAATGCGCCGCCGCCTGATGCAGAACCGCTGTGCCGGTGGCGACGGAGCCGGTGAGAAAAACCTTGTCCACGCCGGAAGCCATTGCCTCCGCCGCGGCGTGGGGTAATTCGCCCAGTAGTTGTAACAACGCGGGATCAAGGCCGCACCCCACCAGGACGTCGCGCAGCGCCTCAGCGGCTGCCGAACCTCCAGCCGCAGGTTTCCACAGCACAGCATTGCCGGCGGCCAGCGCCTGCAACACCTGCACCCCGGGCAGGAAAAGGGGATAGTTCGCGGGCGCTATGATCAGCACCACACCGAGGGCCTCGCGCCTCGTCTCCGCCGTGACCCTGCGCAGCCAAAAGGGGCGAGCGTGCGCGCTAACCCGTTGCGGAGCAAGAATCCAACCCGCTTCGCGCTCCAGAAAGCGGCAGGCCTCGACTAGTGGCAGTACCTCAGAGACCAGCGTGTCGGCCACGCTGCGATGCAGTGCGCCGGGCTGCTCGCAAGGAACGCTTTGCGCGATTTTCTCAGCATTTTCGGCTATGTGTTGCCGGGCACGGCGCAAAAGGGCGAGGCGCTTGCGCAAGCCCTTTTGTTCCCAGAGATGCTGCGCCGCCCGTGCCTGTCCCAGTGATGCAGGATGGGCCTCATACCCGCGCTCGATCTTCAAGGGCATAGTGTTGATTGTGCACCCTGCCGCCATTTTATGAAGCAGCTTCGTACATGGCGGCTTCGGCCAGCGCCGGGGACGCATCCCACTGGGGCTCCAGCTTCAGGTCTTCGAGCAGCAGCCGTGCGGTTATGCGGGCGGATTCGAAAATCACCGGCAACCCGCTGCCCGGATGGGTGCCGCCGCCGACCAGGTAGACACGGTCAAGATCCTCAAACCGGTTGTGCGGCCGCAGGTGAAGCATCTGCCTCAGGTTGTGCGCCATGCTGAAAGTCGATCCTTTATGCAGCGCGTATTCGGTGCGCCAATCGGCCGGCGTGACCACCTTCTCGAAGCGAATGCGGCGTTCTACGTCCTGGATGCCGATCTTCTCCAGTTGGCGCAGAGCTAAAGATCGAAAGCGCCCTTGTTCGACAGCCCAATTCACATTTCGATGCTCGTGGGTAACCGGCAGCAGAACGTAAAGCGTACTCATCTTCTTGGGCGCTAGCGACGGGTCTGTAACGCACGCGTTCTGCACATAAAAGGACGGGTCGTCCGAAAGCTGGTGCAGTTGTTCGATATCGCGCAGGTTCTGCCGGTAATCCGCTGCCAGGTAAATGGTGTGATGAGAGACCTCGTCATAGCGGCCTTCAATGCCCAGGTAGAGCATGAAGGTGGAGCAGGAGAAGCGCTTCTTTTCGATCCTGCTGTCGGTCCAGCGGCGCCGAATGCTATCCGGCACCATGCGTTGCATGGCCTGCGCGAAGTCGGCATTGACCACCACTGCGTCGGCAGCCAGAGTTCGGTTGGCGGTACGTACCGCTGTGCACTTGCGGCCATCGAACATCATCTCTTCCACCGGCTCGTTGAGCAGTAGGTGGGCGCCCAGGTCCTCAGCGATCCGGGCCATGGCTTTGGTGACCGCGCCACAACCACCTACGGGATGAAAGACACCGTGTTCATACTCCAGGAAAGAGAGGATGCTGAACAAACTGGGGCAGGTGAACGGTGACATACCGAGATACTTGGACTGAAAGCTGAAGCCGAGGCGAATGCGTTCGTCTTTGAAATAGCTTTGCAGGTCGGAATCGAGAGAGCGCCACGGGCGCAGGAGCGGCAGCAGCTTGAGCATGTCTAGCCTGGCCAGGTCCCGCCAGCTCTCGAAGGGCGATTCGAGAAAAGGCAAAAACTTCTCCAGCTTGTTGCGGTTGTCACAAAAGAAGCGGTGAAACCCGCGAGCATCCTCCGGGCTGAGCTGTGCGATCGCGCGCTCCATGCGCTCCAGGTCCGGAGTGGCCAGCAACTCTCCGCCTGAACCGAAGACCAGCCGGTACTGGGGATCCAGCCGATACATGGGGATCTCCTGCTCCAGGTCCCGGCCTGCGGCTGCCAGGATCTCGCGCAGCACCCTGGGGTAGAGAAAGAAGGTTGGCCCGGCGTCGAATTTGAAACCATTCCGTTCGATGGTGGAGGTTCGGCCGCCAACCACGTTTCGGCGCTCCACGATGGTGACTTCGACGCCCGACCGTTGCAGCAAAATAGCAGCGGCCAGCCCTCCAGGACCGGCCCCGACAATAATGACTTTCTGTTTTGGCTTAATCATTCGTGTTCGCTGGTGAGATGCAAGCTCGTCAAGGAAAAGCAGCAGCTTGTTGCGTATCGGAACTCAGCCGCTCTTCTCAATTTTTCACAACCGACCCCACCGCGCTACTGCGCGTTGGCAACCGATTCCAGCGGGTTAGGAATTGAAGGGCTTCTTGTTGCTCCTGCCAAACTGCGGCAACTTAATTCGCATATTTCGCTTAACGCGCAGCCTCTTCAACCGCCACAGGAGCGGTAGGCTATGTGTCAGATCGCGACATGGTGCGGTTGCCCGCTGATCGATCGGGCAGTGGCGCGGCCCTGAAAGATAAGGTCCGGCAATCCCACGCCGTGATAGGCGTTCCCCACCACGTGCAAGCCGGGCGTTGCCTGCACCATCGATTCCAACTCGGCCATCCGGTCCAGATGACCGACGGCATATTGCGGCATGGAAAGAGGCCAGCGCCGCACCACCGTTTCCATGGTTTGCGGCAGAGGACCCAAAACCCGGGCCAGTTGCGATCTGGTGCGCTCGATGAGCTTCTCATCTGTTTCGTCGAGCAACGCGCCGCCCGTGTGGCCGCCGAAAAAGCCCCGAAGCAAGGCCGCCCCTGGCGGAACGCGGCCGGAAAACTTTTGCTCCACAAATGTGCAGGCGAGCAGCGGATGCTCCTCCGTTTTTACCGCCGGGACCACAAAGCCAAATCCACGTGGAACGCGCAGGCGCGCCGCCTGCTCGGGAGCGAAGGCCAGCGCCACCACGATGGCCGACGTCGCCTGCGATGGCAGCAGATCAGCCATGCGGGCACCCGTATCGCCAGCTGGCTTCAGCAAAGCGCCCGTAACATTTGGCGGAGTCGCCAGCACTACTGCGTCAAATTGTTCTGACCCCGACGCGGTCGTGATCCGCCAGCCGCCTTGCGCGGCTTCCATCCGCAACACCGGCTGATGCAGGCGTAGGCCCGCCGCCGGCAACCTCGCAACCATACGATCGATCAGAGTCCCAAGACCGGTGACAAGGGTGGTGAAGATGGATTCGGAGTTGATCTGCGCGCGCTTCTGAAAAGCCTGGACCAGGCTGCCTTGCTCCGCTTCCATGCGCACAAAGGCAGGCATGACAGCGCGAACACTGAGCTGCGCAATGTCTCCCCCGAACACAGCGGCCAGAAGCGGACCGGCAACAGTGGAGGTGACTTCCTCGCCGAAATGACGGCGAACAAAATCCGCCACCGATTCGTCACCCGCCGGCGCCGCGGCCTTCAACTCCTCGGCCCGCTTTGGCTCACGCAGGTAGGCAAGCCGCGCCTGCCAACTGAAGAGCGGCGATTCCAGCAGTGGACCCCACTTGCCGGGAACCATCATCCGCATGCCGTCCGGAATGGGCACCAGCTGCGGAAAACGCTGGCTGCCCTGCTGCACGTACGTGCGCCGCCATTGATCATTGGAGCCGATGATCTGGTCTTCCAGGCCAAGTTCCACTGCCAGTTCGCGCGCCCACGGCTTTTCCGTCACCCAAGAGTCGGGGCCGCATTCAATGACGAAACCCTCACGATGAGCGGTTTCGACGATGCCGCCCAGCCGCCCTGAAGCTTCAAAGAGGGTAAACTCGACCCGCTCGCAAGCCAGTTGATAGGCGGTAGCCAGGCCGCTGATGCCCCCACCCACGATCGCGATCATAAGGCAGCAATAGGCGTAGCCAGAGATTGCGGGGCCAGCCGGGCGAAGCCTTGCTGGGCCAGATCCACCAGCGCCGCGGTTAGCAGCGCAGAGTCGTTGAGTGATTGCGGGCGCACAACTTCCAGGCCGATTCCGGCTGCGAAGTTACGGAAGCCTATGTCGATGTCGTAAAGGATTTCGACGTGATCGCAGAGGAAGCCGATGGGCTGGATCACGACTGAGGAGTGGCCCTCCTGGCGGAGCGCGGTGAGTGTCTCCTCGACCGTGGGACCAATCCAGCTAGCACCGGACATGCCCTGGCTTTGAAAGGCGAAAAACCAGTCGGCGGCCGTAAGCCCCAGCGGGGCGAGCAGCGCGGCCACGTTGGCCGCCGTTCGCTTGGCTTCGACGGGATAGGGGTCAGGCTCGCCCTGAATGGTTCTGCAGGGCACACTGTGCGCGGTAAACAGCACCGGCGCCCGCCACACCGGCCGCAATCGCTCGGCGAAGGCTTGGGCAAGCTGAGGATGGTCGGCCCAGCCCTCGATGAAGTCGATCTCCATGGCCCCATCGGCTGCGGCAAAAACGGCGCGGCGATAGAGCCCCACGCTGGTACGGGAATTCTGTGGCGCAAGACAAATGGCGACCACCGAGGTAATACCATCCTCTCGCATCTGGCGCACTACATCGGCGATGTACGGCTTCCAGTTGCGCATGCCCACATAAACCGGGATCCCGAGTGCCTCGGAAAGCAGCCGTCCTTGTTGCAGAGTGAGTTCCGTAAGCGGGCTGGATCCAATGAGACTGTAGCGGTGACGAATCTCTGCGATCACAGATTCGGGCATGGGGCGTCCGCCGGTGACATTCTGCAGGTACTCGGGGATCTCGTCCAGAGACTGGGGCGTTCCGTGCGCGAGCAGCAGAACAGCCTGGTGCGGCGATGCGTTATCAGGCACGGGAATGATCTCCGTGAAACTCGCGCACGTATTGCACCACTCGCTGCACATTTTCAACCGGTGTGCCCGGGACAATGCCATGGCCGAGATTGAAGATGTGTCCCGGTCGTCCGCCGGCCTGCTCGAGAACCTGGTGTACACGCTGGCGGAGCAGATCCTCCTCCGCAAACAGCAGGATCGGGTCAAGATTGCCCTGGACGGCGACCCCGTGGCCAAGAGCGGACCAGCCTTGGTCCAGGGGCACTCGCCAATCGAGGCCGATGACGTCGGCGCCCGTTTCGCGCATGGCCGGAAGCAGGGTCGCCGTGTCCACACCAAAGTAGATGACCGGCACGCCCAGAGCCTGCACCTTGCGCACCAAACGCGTGGTCACGGGCAGGACGAAATCGCGGTAGTCGGCCGGGCTGAGGGCGCCGGCCCAGCTATCGAAAATCTGGATGACGTCAGCCCCGGCCTCCACCTGTTGGGCGGCGTACTCTTCCAGCACGGCAGCCAGCTTCTCCAGCAGAAGCTGCCAAACCGCTGGCTCCCGGTACATCAAGGACTTGGTGAAAATGTAGTTGCGTGAACCGCCCCCCTCGATCATGTAGCTGGCCAGGGTAAAGGGCGCACCGCAGAATCCGACGATGCCGATGCGATCCTGGAAATGGGCCACGACTTTGCGGATTGCCTCGGCCACGTAGCCAAGTTCGTCGGCGCGGTCGATGCGCAGCTTCTCGACATCGGCTGCCGTGCGCACCGGCTGATGGATCACCGGACCTTCGCCGGCCAGGAACTCAAAATCGAGGCCCATGCTTTCGAGTGGCAGCAGAAGGTCAGCAAAAATGATGGCGGCATCGACGTCGAGCTTCTCCGCCGCGGTGATAGTCACCTCGGCAGCCAGTTCCGGCTTCTTGCAGATCTCCAGCAGCGAATGGTGGCGGCGGACGGCCTGGTACTCGGGCATATAGCGGCCCGCCTGGCGCAGAAACCATACCGGCGTCTGATCCACCGGCTGGCGCAGGCAGGCACGCAAAAACCGGCAGCCACCGGACAGGCCGGAATCGGGGCCGGGCTGCTGCATTAGGGTCTTTTCCGCCATCAATTTGAGGGTAGCATCCCGGCTTTTGTAGGGTGAAAAAACGGCCGGGTGCCCAGGCTACGGGTGCCAGCCCGGACTTTAGTCCGGGGGAGCGGGTTTTCAAACCCGCGGGAACGCTCCGTATATAAATTTTGGGCTTTAGCCCTGGTGGCGGCTAAAGCCCGATTCGATGTCCGTACCCTTCAGCGGATGTCGGGCACCCCGCATCTGTGGCAGATCCCTGCTCAGGGAGCCGTAGAGAACTTGAACACCGTGACGCTATGGTACGTCTCCCCCGGCTTCAACTCGGCCGTCGGAAACTTGGGGTGATTCGGAGAATCGGGAAAATGCTGCGTCTCCAGGCAGAATCCGGCGTGCTTGTTATAGACGTGGCCGTGTTTCCCATGAAGCGTCCCGTCCAAAAAATTCCCGGAATAGAACTGTACCCCGGGCTGAGTCGTTTCCACAGTCAGCACCCGCCCACTGGTCGGTTCGACCACCCGTGCCGCCTCCTGCATCACGCCCATCTTTCCGTTGAGCACGTAATTATGGTCATATCCCCCAGCCAGGCGCATTTGCTCATTGTTGTCGTCGATCCGCGCTCCGATGGCCGTCGCCTGGTGGAAGTCCAGCGGCGTTCCTGCCACCGGGGCCAGCTCGCCGGTGGGGATGAGCGAAGAGTCGACGGGCGTAAAGCGGTCTGCCGGGATCATCACCTGGTGGTTGAGAATATCTCCCTGCCCCTCGCCGGCAAGGTTGAAGTAACTGTGATTGGTCAGATTGAGGACCGTGTCCTTGTCGGTGGTAGCGAAGTACTCAATTTTGAGCGCGTGCGCTTCCAGCGTGTAGCGGACCCGTGAGGTCAATGTTCCCGGAAAACCCTGATCCCCATCCTTGCTGACCAGCGTGAGCTCAACCCCATTGGGAATCTCGTGCGCCTGCCAAACCAGCTTGTCGAAACCTATAATCCCCCCGTGCAAGGTGTTCGTGCCATCGTTCGCCGGCAGCTGATAGCGCTTGCCGTCAAGCGTAAAGCTGGCGTGGGCGATCCTGTTGCCATAACGGCCGACGATGGCTCCGAAGTAGCTTTTGGGGTCGGCCGTGTAGGGCTGCAGCGATTCGTAACCGAGAACGATATCGGCCACCTTGCCGCTACGGTCAGGCACCTCGAGCGACACCAGCCGTGCTCCATAAGTCATCACCCGTGCCTTGAGTTTGCCCTCTTCGAGGGTGTAGATCTCTACCTTGGTTCCATCGGGCATACTGCCGAACGCGGACTTGGTCACCTTTGCCTCCAAATGTGATGCCAGTGGCACCAGTGTAAAAAACAGACAAGCCCAGTGCAGTGCCCTGATTCGCATCGATCCGTTGGGCATGAACAGACTCCTTCGACGCAAGTCGCGTCTTCAAACCGTAATGGATACTAAAGCATTTTTCACCAGGGTGTCCGGCGGCGGCAACGCAAACTGACCGAACGGGTGGCGTAAACGATTGAATTCATAGAGCCATGTGCAACCAGGACAGGACGCGAAAAGGGTGTAGACATTACCAGCCACGAGTACTTTTATCCCGCCCGTTGTTACCCAATAGTTGTAGCCAAAGGCGCGCCAGCGGCTATGCTACGGAACAAGCGGTGGTTCTGGACGACTGCTTGTTGATTCTTCGGGGGAGGGATTCAATTGAAGCTGCCGGCTGCGAACCACCGCGAGCACATTTCAACCAGTATCGAGGTCACGCTCGATGATGCTCGTGCAACTGCGCTCGAACGCATTGTTAGCCTGTCGATGGACTACCAGCGCGGGGTCGGCCTAGTGCAATTCCGTAACGGCGTGGATGCGGTGATCGCGTCCTCTGGATATCGCCAACTGATCGAGAAGCTGCTTGAAATCCTCTAGCCACAACTCTACCGGCCGCAAACTGCCGGCCGCCAGGTACCACGGGCAGATTGTGTCGCTCTTGTGGACCAAGCCCGTTCAGGTCAGCCTGCACATTGCCAAGATGTCCCTCTGAACCGCCTGTTGCCTGACCCCTCCTGGGGTATGATAAAGCGGCTGCGGAGCCATCATGGTCAACTATCTTGAACTGCCGGTGGGCGAAAAGTGTCCTGAGGTCATCAACACCGTCATTGAAATTCCCGCCGAGGGCATCAACAAGTACGAGTACGACAAGACGCTGCATGTCTTTCGCCTGGACCGCAATCTCTATTCGCCGGTGCACTATCCCGGCGACTACGGTTTCATCCCCTCCACGCTCAGCGAGGATGGCGATCCGCTCGATGTGCTGGTCCTAGTGGACGCACCCAGCTTTGTGGGCTGCGTAATGCAGGTGAGGCCCATCGGCCTGCTGGAAATGCTGGACCAGGGGGTGCCGGACGAGAAAGTTCTGGCCGTGGGCAAGAACAACCCCCGCTACGCCGACGTGTGGAACTACTCCGAAATTTACCCTCACATGCTGAAGGAAATAACCCACTTCTTCGCCATTTATAAGGACCTTGAAGGCAAACGTGTAGAGGTTAAGGGCTGGCACGACGCGTCCTTTGCCCGCGACAAAGTGGTCGAAGCGGTCAATCGCTTCAAAGACAAAAAGGTTCCGTCGGACCTGGGTGGAAATCGCTAGCCGCGAGGCTTCGGATATAATCCGTCCAGTGAATCCCGGAGAGATGGCCGAGTGGCTGAAGGCGGCGGTTTGCTAAACCGTTGTAGGGGCTAACACCTCTACCGGGGGTTCGAATCCCCCTCTCTCCGCCAGCATCATTCCAACTTCCAACTCAACATCCTTCCTAAACACGCCTTCCGGAAAAAGGTGCCAGCCCCGGACTTTCAGTCCGGGGGAGCGGGTTTTCAAACCCGCGGAAAACGCTCGGCATATAATTTCCGGGCTTTAGCCCTGGTGGCACTTTCCCGCGTGCCCTCTCCTTGACAGCTTAGGAGAATCAAGCCTATTCTCCTTAGTATCTTAGGGGGACGCATGACGGACCAGGCCCAGCTGCTTCCAGGGACTCTCGATCTGCTCATTCTGAAAGCGGTTTCTCTCGGCCCCCTTCATGGCTACGGGGTACTGTTGCGCATTGGCCAGATCACTGACAGCGCATTGCTCATTGAGCAGGGGGCACTCTATCCGGCGCTTTTTCGCTTGGTGCGCCAGGGACTGCTGAAGGCGAGTTGGGGCGTCTCGGACAACAACCGGCGGGCCAAGTTTTATGAGCTCACCGCCGCCGGCCGCAAGCGATTTCGCGAAGAGACCGAAGGCTGGAATCGTCTGGCTTCCGCCATGACGGCCGCCCTCAACGCGCAACCGGAGGAAATATGAATTCCGGCCTGGCTGCGCGAAGAGTGAATCGACAGCCTAGTTGGGAAACGGGTTCCCCAGCATTCCGCGCCATTCGGCTGAGAGTTTCTGCAGCACCTCGGTCGGAGTTGGTCCATCGTGGACCACCACCCGGTACCTCAGGATCAGAGGCGCATCGGGCTCAATCGTCTCCTTTCCGAAAGTTGTGGTGCATGGTTGCACCATCCAGAGAACGTTATGCCAGCGGGTCGGTGGATTCAGCGGATGATCCACAACCGCGATGCCGACTACCTTACCGTCGCTCTTGAGCCGGATGGTGTAGTCGTACCATGGCTCCGAGGGCCAGTCGGAGTCGGGGTTGGAATAATGCGGACTGCCGAAATCGACCTTGCCCGACGCCGTCGAGTAGTAGGAGTCGCCATACTTCTGGGCTTGTACAACAAAACCCCCGAAGGCCGTCTGATTAATCACGTATTCCACCACCGGCGCAAACCGGTAGCTGAGATCGATAACGTAGACTCCGTCGCGTTCGGCCACGCCGACTTCATCCGTCTCTTCCATCATCTTCTTGTTGTCGATGAGCCAATCGTTGTGAATCTCCAACTGCGCGTGTTTGCCGTCTGCGTTTACCAGCTTTATGTCTCGGTTTTGAATCACCCGGCCTTCCCGCGGTGCATACAATCCCCAGGCCCAAAAATCGCCCCGCTGCACGTTGAAAGCCTTTAATGCGGGGTTCGGCGGAGCCTTGGAGAAGGTGGCCGGGGTGCGAAACTCCGAGTCCAGAAAACCCAGGAAGATGCCCCGATGATGGGGGTGATCGTCAGGAGCTACGTTGGTGACGCGCTCGCCCGCAGGCGTATTAACCGGATCGAAATAGGCTGCGCTCGGAGAGGTCAGGCCGATATTTTCCGGCTTTTTCGTGACATACTCAAAAACCACCCGGCCATCCGGTGCCTTGAGCTGCATCCCGTTCTGTTCGGGAACCAGAGTATAGACCGACGCAGCACGCGCCTGGACAACGAAGAAGCAGAAAACGGTTGCAACAAATACCTTCGCGATTGACATCAATAGCTTCTCCTCAAAGATCTAATAAGACCACAGGTCACTCTCCGCCTTTGAGCGGCTTGCGCGCAAAGTAATAAAGAGAACCCGCCAGCAGTACAAACATCAACACTGAAACCCAATCATGGTGCAGGGGATTGGTGGCCGGCAACAACAGCACATCCTGCTTACCTACAGCGGTTTCATAAAGCTTCAGGGCCACGCCCAACAGCCCCACGATGCCTCCGGCCGCAATCAACCCGCTGGCATAAAGCGATCCTGGGCTGACCTCGCTCTCGCTTTCCGTTTTCTCCACCGCGCGATCGATCATCCATCGCACCACACCACCGGCAAAAATGGCCAGAGTGGTTGCGATCGACAGATACGCGCCAACCGCGAATGACAAGGAGCGAACCCCTAGAATCTCCACTGCAATCACCAGGAAGACGCCCAGCAACACCAGGCCCCAGGGCAGTTTGCGGCCCAAAATGCCGTTGACCACGGTGGCCATCAGCCGGGCTTGAGGCGCTGCTGCTTTCTCGCTTCCAATTCCCTGGATCCACTGTATTTCGATTTGTTGCGTTTGCGGATTGTAAAGATATTTGCCGTCGGCCAGTTCGGGCGAATTGAGCGCGTTCAGTAGAACATAGCCATTGCCCGGCCGCGTATCCACGAGTTTGCCGGCGTTCATGACCCGGATCTGCGCCTGGTGAAAGTGCTGTTCCTCGACCTGCACCCCACTGTGAGCCACCGCCATATCCCACGGCTTCGCGGTTTGTCGGAACTCCGCCAGCCCCTGGTTCATCAATTGCAACGTCGCTCCGATCGCCAGCGTGGAGACGAAGGCGCCGATGACTAACGCAATTTGTTGCTTGCGCGGAGTAGCGCCGATCAGATATCCGGTCTTCAGGTCCTGTGAGGTATCGCCGGCGTTGGCGGCCGCGATGCACACCACCCCTCCGATGGTGATGGCTAGGGCGCCGAAGGCAGGCGCGGTCCATCCCTTCACCAGAAAAATTGCCGAGGTTGCCATGAGCGTGGCGATCGTCATACCCGAAACAGGATTCGAAGAACTGCCGATCAGTCCACAGATGCGAGAGGAGACCGTCACGAAGAGAAATCCGAAGAAAGCCACCAACAGCGAGGCGGAGAGATTCGCCAGCCAACTTACTTGTGCGCCTGGCACAGGCTTGAACGTCAGGAAGAAGAAAATCAGCAACACCAGCACCACAGACCCGCCCACGACCACGCTGAACGGGAGATCGTCGTCGGTGCGCAGCGGAGCACTTTTCACGCCCCCGGTCTGGCGCAGGTTTCCCATCGCCGCCCGCAACGCACCCACGATTGTCGGCATGGTCTTGATCAGGGTGATCAGCCCTGATGCGGCCACTGCACCGGCGCCCATGGGCCGAATGTAGGAAGCCCACAGATCGCTGGGAGACATCTGCGCAATCGGCTTGGTCCCGGGATAAATTGCCTGGGGAAAGTGGGAGCCAAAAAAATAAATCGCCGGCATGAGCACCAGCCAGGAGAAGATGCCGCCGGCGAAAAGCAACCCGGCAATCTTGGGACCGATGATGTAGCCCACACCCAGGTATTCCGGGGTGACGTCGGCACGGATCGCTGAACCTTTCAGCCACTGTGGCTGGTAGTCCGGAGTGCCGGGCCACGCGCCGAACAAATTTTCGTTTTGAAACAGGGTGTAGACGCCGCCCAGGCCGAGGCCTAAAAAGACGCGCCCCGCAAAGGAGCCGCCGCGCTCGCCCGCCAGCAGCACGTCGGCACATGCGGTGCCTTCGGGATAAATGAGCCGGCCGTGTTCCTCGACGATCAACTGTCGCCGCAGTGGAATCATGAACAGCACGCCCAGCAAGCCGCCCAGCAACGCCAACAGAAAAATGCGCGAGTACTCGAGGTCGAAGCCGAGGAAAATCAAGGCCGGCAAAGTGAAGATCACCCCCGAAGCAATCGACTGCCCGGAATTACCCGTCGTCTGAACGATGTTGTTCTCCAGGATCGAGGCGCGCCCGAATGCTCTCAGCACGCTGATCGAAAGCACAGCGATGGGGATCGACGCTCCCACCGTCAAACCCGCGCGCAGGCCCACATAGACGGTCACGGCGCCAAACAGTAACCCAAAAATGCAACCCAGTACGAGCGCGCGGGTGGTCAGTTCAGGGCGGTTTTCAGTGGGGGAAACGTAAGGCTGAAATTCCGGGGTCGACTCTTGCACTCGGCGTGCCTCCGCAATCCGCGATGGAAACACTCTAATCTATAGGAATGCGCAAGCTTCTCGCCTACGCCGCGATCTACTTCTTGTGGGGCGCGTCGTTCCTGGCCATTCGGGAGGTGGTGGCGGTGACTCCTCCCTTCTTTGCCGCCGCTTTCCGCTTTCTTTGCGCCGGGGGAATTCTGTACGGTTACAGCCGCTGGCGAGGGATGCCTCAGCCGGGCCGCCGTCAGTGGATCGGGACCGCAGTCCTTGGCCTGGTTTTGTTTGCCGGCGACTACGGCTGCCTTTTCTGGGCGGAGAAGGAAGTGCCTTCTGGCCTCGCGGCTGTGATTGCCGCCACCATTCCAGTCTGGGTTCTGCTTGGCGAGTGGTTGTTTGCCGGTTCACAACGGCCGACAGCGAAAGCCATGACCGGCATTGTCCTGGGGATCGCGGGCGTTATCTTGCTCATGCTCCCCGCTGGCCTTCACAACTCTGCTTTCAGCCTGTCGGCGATGGTCCTGCTCCTCGGCTGCTTATTCTGGTCTGCCGGAACGGTGGGCAGCCGGTATCTCCAGTTGCCGCGGCAACTCAGCATGAGCGCCGGCCTGCAGATGGCCTGGGGAGGTAGCTTCCTCCTCCTGCTCTCGGTCGCGACTGGTGAGCTGGGCCGTTTGCCTGGCCTGGCCCACCAGTGGAACTGGCATTTGGCATTCGCCATGGGCTATCTCATCGTGTTTGCCTCCATCATTGCTTTCACCGCCTATGTCTGGCTTATCGCGCGCGACCCGACCACCCGTGTTTCCAGCTACGCCTATGTCAACCCGTTGATCGCTTTGTTCCTGGGCTCGTTGTTGGCTCACGAGCGGCCCACACCCTTGCAGTACGCGGGAGCTGCTCTGGTAGTGGCCGGGGTCGCGTTCACCATCGCCGGAAAGCGGGTTGTGCTCCGTGAACAAGCGGAGAAGGTCGCCTAAACAACCCTAGCGTTCCGGCTTGTGTTGCCCGTATACTTTTCCCAGCGGCGGCGGGTAGTTGCGGAGCCTGCCGGCCGGGTGTGAGGTGCGTCTTCCCTGGTGAGACCGTTTCGCTGATTCCTTCCGTCCCGCTCTCCCAAACTACGGTTTGGCGTGCCATTGTGCGTGTGCTGCGAAGTCCCGTCGACGGCCTGTCGTGTGCATTGTTCCCCTGCTCCTGCGCCCTTTGCGGCGGATCCCTCCTGCGCTTCACCCGTGTCCCAATCTGCGATTTCTGCTGCACCCACCTGCCCCCTCAATCGGGGATCCTTTGCGCTTGTTGTGGAGAAGACCTGGGTGTGGCGAATCTATCCATTCCTTCCTTGCCCGGTGACAACTCTGATTCCCTTTGCCAGCTCTGCCGCTTAGCCCCTCCTGCTTTTGACAAGGCTGTCGCTTATGGCGGGTATCACGGTCAGCTTCGCTCGTTGGTTCATCTGCTTAAGTACGAGGGCATGCGACCCATTTCGATCCGTCTTGGTGCGCTCCTGGCAGAGAGTCTGGAAGCTTTTGCCGAGGCACCAATGCTGGTGATTCCGGTCCCTATGCATCCCGCCAAGCATCTGGCCCGGGGATTCAACCATGCCGAGTTGATTGCCCGCGCAGCTATGGCAGAATTGCGCCGCCGCCACCCGCAATGGGTGTTGCGCCTACAAACCGGTTTACTGAAACGCGTACGAATGACGGTGAGTCAGGCAGGCCTGACCACTCACCAGCGCCGGCAGAATCTGCGAGGCGCTTTTTTTGCGCCTCATCCCGCCCGGCTGGCCGGCCGCGACGTTTTGCTGGTGGATGACATTTACACCACCGGGGCCACCGCCCGCGCCTGTAGCCGTGTATTGAGGAATGCGGGCGCTCGGTCGGTTAAGGTGGCGACGGTTGCCCGAGCGCAGCGCGAGGGAGTGGCGGTTTGGGACACAGGTTTTCTGCGAAGCCTTTCTGCGGAGCAGGGGAGCGAATTGAGAGGGTAACGGAGGATCAAGATGTCTTTGGGAAAAGCCATGATCCACGCACGCAAACCGAAAGTAAGCGCGCAGGGGCGTGCGCTGCCTCCCGAACCCTCGGAACCGCATGAAGGGTGGCCGGGGCAGAGGGTCTCTTCCGCCTACACCATGCAAAAGCCGGTGCTGGTATTGAACGCTTCCTACGAGCCGATCAATATCTGCGGAGCTCGCCGGGCGCTTATTCTGGTTCTCAAAGGCGTGGCCAAGACGGAGGAAGAGCAGGGCGCTATTTTGCATGCTGCCTTGTTGCGCATCCCTATGCCTTCGGTCATCCGCCTGCTGGAATACCGCCGCATCCCGCATCAGACGCGCGCCCTTTCGCGCAAGAATATTCTGCTTCGTGACCGTAACAGTTGCCAATACTGCGGAGTGGTTTTGCCTGCGGGTGAGCTCACGCTCGATCATGTGATGCCGCGCTCGCGCGGCGGTCTCTCCACCTGGGAAAACCTGGTGGCCTGTTGCCACTCCTGCAATCGAAGAAAGGGCAATCATTTACTCTGCGAGCTGAATGACATCAAGCTTTTGCGCGAACCCCGCCCGTTCTCGCTGCACACCAGCCGCCACATTATGCGCATGATCGGCCACTCCGACCAGAAATGGCGGAAATACCTCTACTACTAGCACCCGTCTGCCTGCTGGTTCCCTGACGAAGGCCGGGTGCCCCACATCTCGCTGGTTTTTCGCGAGATGTGGGATACCACCGATGTGGACCGCTAAGTGCATCGTCTGAATCGAAAGTCGGAGGGAAGGTGCAGTGGTATCCCACATCTCGCGAAAAACCAGCGAGATGTGGGGCACCCGGCCTTTGTCAGGGAGCTTGGTTTACCACCAGACCAGCTTGGTCAGGAGTGGGTAATAAAGCGCCAGACGCAACTGCAAGTTCTCCCCGTGAACCTTGCGCATGACACCGGCATAAGCCTCCAACTGCTGCAGATACTTTGCCTTTTCGCCTTCCAGAAATGCGTCGAGGCCGGATTTGCCATGCCGCGCCGTCTTGTAGTCCACAATCCACAGATGCGTCTGCTCTGGAGAGCAAGGAGTTGCTCCCGCGCGAAACATGCGATCGCCGCGCAGCGTGCGCACTACTTCGCCCCCTTCCGATGCTGCCCATCCGGACCACGACGTCTCACTTTGCGCACCAGCGCGCGCCCCCAGAATCCAACGTCCTTGCGCATCGTGGAGTACGCCCAGCAGAGTCCGCACTACTTCTGCCGATTGAGGCTCGGCCTCCGCCCGCGGCAGCCCGGCGGAGCGAAGCATCGCCATGGCGCGAGGCCGCCAGCTGCCCACCTCGCCCAACACGACTTGAGAAACCCCAGCCGCGTCGATGCCTGGAAGCCCAGTCAGATCTTCGAGCAGCGCGTGCACAACGGTGCCGAACCCGCGCGCCGCCAGCGAGCCGCGGGGCCGCTCGATGGTTTCCATAATTCTCTCCTCGGCTTCTGCGGAGGTGGCGTACTCCGGCGGCTTCCAGTCTGCGGGCAGGCGTCGCAACTGGATCGAAGGGGACGCTGGTGGGAAAGCAAACTCCGCTTGTTGCGGGGTGGAGTCTGTCGCCGGCTCTTCCTCCTCACGCGCTCGCTCAAAGTCGTTCTTGAGAGCCGTCCAGGCAATTCCCAGCAGGCTTCGGCTGGAGCCGGCGCTTAACTCTTGCCCGTCCCTCTTGATAATCGCGGTTCCCAGCAGATGCAGTTCCTCGCTGGCACGCGTGGCGGCCACATAAAGCAGGCGTCTGGCCTCATCATCTTCCCGCCGTCCCTGGAGCTTACCTATCCATGCATAGATGCCACCCTGTTTCCCATTGCGGCCGATGGGAGCAACGACGAACTCACGTTGCTCCTCCTCCCCAGGCCCAACGAGCCTGGTCTGTTCCAGCCAGCGAAGCAGCGGCTGTGATTCGCTCCGGGTGGCGCGTCCCAGGCCAGGTACGATCACAACATCAAAGCCCAGTCCCTTTGCCTTATGAATGGTCATAAGAAACACACCACAGCGTTCGCTCGCAGCTGGGTCGGGCTGGGCGCAAAGTTCGGCAATCTGTTCTTCGAGTCCAGCGGCTTCCGGTCCTAACTGCTCGAGCATGGCAAAGAAGGCGCGGACATTTGCGTAACCCGCGCTATCCACGCAGGCTCGTCCTCCTAGAGTCGCCCACGTGCGTTCAACCCATTGCGCCAGAGAGACCTGCCGATGCTTCCCGCGTAGCGCATCCTCTAGTACCGCAAGCGCGCGCTCTGCTCTTCGCTTTCCATCTTCACTGAGCGAAGTTCTCCGCTCTCGCAGCAGGGTAAGCATGGCCGGTTGGGAATAGTCTTTCGTGTCGCTCCCGCCGAGCGTATGCAGGTCCCTCAAGGTAAGGCCGCACCATGGCGCGCGAAGCACGCTGAGCCAGGCAATGCGATCCATCGGATGCAGGAGGGCACGGGTGAGCGAAGTGAGGTCTTTTACCTCCTGCCGTTGGCTTAGCTGCTCGATCTCTACCGCGCGGAAGGGAATCTCCGCCATGCGCAGCCTGTGCGCAATCAACTCCAGGTGCGTCCGGGCGCGAACCAGGACCGCAATGCGAAACTTGCCCTGTTTGCGCCTTGCTGCTTCCACTGCAGGCAAGTGTTCCTCGATGATGCGGACCACGCGCCGGGCTTCTGCATCTTCCGCGGAGCGCTTTTCCTCCGGGCTGGGTTTGGAACTACTGAAAAAGGGCCACACGGTTACGCCTGGATTACCTCTTGGCGCCGGGCACTGGGCTGTGGACGGTGCGAAGGTGACCTGGTAATCCTGTCCTGTAGCTGGTTCAAAGATCTGCTCGAAGATCCCGTTCAAGCGATTTACCAATCCCTCATGGGAGCGAAAATTGGTTTGCAACTGCAACGGTGTCAAGTGGACCGTCGCTGTCCCTTCGCCGAGCCCATGCTGCTTGGTGCGTTCAAAAAGCTCTACCTCGGCCTGACGAAACATATAGATCGATTGCATGGGATCGCCTACCAGGAAGCAGGAACCACGACCGGCGGATTCCCAGCCGCTCGCAATCAGAGTGAGCAGCTCGTACTGGCTGCGTGACGTATCCTGAAACTCGTCTACGAGCAGATGAGGCCAGCGTTCGGCAACCTCGGTTGCGAACTCGCTCAGCTCGCCCTCGTCGGTGCGTAATACCTGTCGTGCGGCCAAACCCAATTCGACAAAGTCCACCACACCACGCTCGGCGAAAACCAGGCGTAGCTCCGCCGCGGCATAGCGCAGGATGACCAGCATGTTCTGCAGCATTTGCGATTCTTCTTCGCTGTACTCCTGGGGAGGAAGGGCGCGCAACTCGCAGAGCATTGGGAGCAATTCAGGATTCGCGTCCAGGCGCCCGAGCAGCTGTTTAAACCTCGCCCTGGGTGCCGTCCCTTCTCGACCAGTGGGAAATCCAATTCCGGTCGGGACGTTGGCGCGCCACTCGCCTTTTTGCGTAAGCAGAAAATCGCACAGGCAACTCCACTGCGCGTGATTGGTCAGGTGTTGGACATGGGTGACATGATTCAACGCCAGCAAATCCGAATCCGGATCGACGTTGGCGCACGCGTGGCTCAGGACTGCCACTAGTTCCTGTGCGAGTCCGGGATCGCCGGCGAACAGTAATTGTGCCTTTTGAATAGCCTGCTCATGTGTTCTGCGCAGCGGTGCTTCGAGGGCGGCGCGTACCAGCGGCCAATCGAGCGTCGCCTGCCCGAGCGGGAGCACGCGGCCCAACTGGTCCCGCTTATCCAGCATCTCGGCGATCAGTTTCTGACAATCGGGCAGGCTGGTGGCGCGCAACTGCAGCAGCGCCCCCAGGGCGCTTGATAGCGGCTCCTCGCTACCCAAACGGGCCAGAGTGCGCCGCGCGGCCAGCGTATACAGCGGCTGCGGCTTGTCCGTAGGGGAAAGAGATCCACCTAGCCGCGAAAGCAGAGGAGTTTGATGAGCAATATCCAGGCAAACTGCATCGATGGTCCGAATATTAAGCCGCTCTGGCTGTTGCAGAAGATTCCATCCGCGCCGCTTGTCGTTCTTGAGCGCGCCACGCGCCAGCTTGATGTCGACGGCCTCATCACTCGTCTCCGCGGTATCGCGTGCTTTCTGCAGCGCATTCAGCACTCGCTCCCGCATCTCGGCTGTGGCTGCGAGCGTGAAGGTGATGGCCAGGATCTGTTCCGGCTCGTCCACTTCCGCCAGCAGCTTCAGCAGGCGGCGAGTCAGCAACTCCGTCTTGCCGGAACCGGCAGGAGCCTGCACCAGGAAAGATTCGCTCGTCTCCAGAGTCCTCGCGCGATCGCCTTCGTCAACAGGCAGCGACGCCATATCAGTCTTCGCTTTCATACGCCTCATCACTGCTGGAGACGGGATCGCTTTCGGCAATCCGGCAAAGTCCGGGCAGGTCACAAAACGCACAGGTCTTTGGGTACTCTTTTGGGTCGACCTGCGCTTCGCCCCTGAGAAACTGTCGCCCCAGGTCGAGCAGGACGTTCTGCCAGCCCTGCAGCATATCAGCGCTGTAGGCCGGTCTCGTCAACTTGTTATCGCCCGGCATCACGAGCCCGGCGTCTTCCACTCGGCCGATGAACTTCGCATTGTCTTCGCGCACCCGACCCAGGAGCACGCCCTTCAGATTGTCGATGTTGCCGAACCCGGCATACAACGGCAGTTGCGGTTCGTCCGGCCGTGGACCATCCCAGGAAACGCCAGCCAGCATGCCGGTCTTGTAATCGATGATCACGCGCCCGGTGCCGACGGCGTCAATACGATCCACGCGCACCTGGAGTTTTAAATTTCCCACCGCTGCCGCAAGCTTTTCTTCGCCGGCTTCGACAGTAAAGTCCGACCGCCGGGCTTCGTAATCCAGCCACTCTTCGATGAGCGAGATGATCCGGTCCTGTTCCGCATCGAGATAGGCCTGGCTCCAGCTGTGCCCTGGCGTGCGCTCCCGGTATTTCTGTAATGCCGACTTGACATGTTGTTCCACCAGGGCAGGCAGCCTAGCTTCTCCGCGAGCTGCGAGGAGATCGTCGCGAGTCTTCAACTCCAACCACAGACTCTCCAGAATCTTATGCACCACCGAGCCGCGTTCGCGAGGTTCCAATCCCCAGTCGGTTGCATCCATTGGCCTGGCGCCCAGCCGTCTGGTGGCGAAGGATTGAAAAGGACAGGCTGCCTGCCGCCGGAGTATTTCAGCGCCCCCGGCGTCCTGCTCTATCGGCCAGGGAAGGACCGCCGCTTGCTCGTCTTCGATCAACAGGCCAAGGAACTCCTCATCGGCAGCCGATGACTCGTCGGCCCCGATGGACATCCGGAACGCTTTCGCTTCTATCCGCTGCCTCCCGGAGCTCACCAAAGTCGATGGGCGGCAAACACCCTCCGCATTTTGCGATGAAAAACTGAACACGCATTTCGCCGCGCTCTTCTCCAGGCGCGCGGTCACAAGCTGCGCCAGCTTCCAGTCCGCGGTGCTGTCCGCGTGCGGCATGTTGTGTGAGCGCTGCAGCGATCGGGGAAGGAAGGGGTGAGGCCGCGCGACCGCCGGCCAGCTGGCGTCATCCGCGCCCAAAAACCACAACGCGTCGAAAGTGAGGCCTGCTGCTTCAAGCGGCTCCAGGATCTGCACCGGCGCATCCCGCGATTCGGGCGCGAAGATTGTCTGCTCTGCCTGCCATTCCAGTACCTCGAGAAACTCTGCATAGCTGGCCGTGCGTCCATCGAACGCCAGTGCGGCCACGTTATCGAGCAGCTGGGACCACCGGGCCCGAACCTGAAAGTCTTCGCTCTGCAGCACATGCGCTCCAGGCCAATGCACCGCGTCCAGAATTTGATCGACCACATCAACCCACTGGGCAAAATTCAAGCTGTTCTGAGAGAGCAACCGCCGCCCAGCCTGCAACCTGCGGCGAAGCCCGTCCGGCGGATTTGCAGACTGCAGAAAGGTGTTCAGATCCTGTTCCGGCTGTCTCATCGCCCGCCGCCGCAGGTTGACGTCAAATTCTGCGATCGGCAGCAGTTCGTCCAGCTCCTCGCAAAGGAAGCCCGAGAGCAGCAGCCAGCTGACCTGGTCTTGCAAAAGCGCAACGCTCATCCAGCGCAACAACAGCAAAGCACTTCGCGCCATGGGAACGTCGGCTAGCGGAACGCCGAGAGAAAACTCATAGGGAAGCGGTAAGTCGTGCGTCCCAACGGGGACTGCCCCCGGCGCAAGTATCTGGCGAAAGGCCCGGTCGATCTCGGGGCGCACAGTAGACACGCCGGGCACCACCACGGCAATGCGTGCTGTTTCACCCGCTGCCGCCGCGGATGCAAGCTCACGCTGGACCCACAGGGCGCAGGTTGTGATCTCATCTCGCTTATCAACCGCTTCGGCCAGCAAGCTCGTGTGCGCTGGAGAAGCCGTGTCTGCTTCGGCCACTACGACTTCGTAGCCGCGCTCGCGGAAAGCTTCGATCAAGTCCTGCTGTGCCGGTGTGAAGCGATCGAAGCCGGTGAGCACCAGCTTGCCTGTCGCCTCAAGCTGGCCGGCGAGCACGGCCTCGTGCAACACCAGTGGCAGCTTGCCTCGGCTCAGCCACTCCTGTTCCCCGCAAGTGCGCTCAAAGCTGAGTGCCCACCTGCGAAAGCTCTCTACATCTCCCGATCTTTCTCCGTGCAGAAAGTTAAGCGCGCCATAGGCACACAGCAGGCCATACGCCTGTTGTGCAAGTTCGGCCACTCCCGGTACGGATATCAGCCGTAGTCCTTCGATACTGGGCTTCACCAGCCGAACCCAGATCTGTTGTTCCTGCAGGTTTGTGAGCAGGAGGCGGGTTTCGCTGCCCGAGCGCAGGCGCTTCTGCCACAAGCGGTTCAACCAGCTATCCCAGTCCAGAATGTCAGGTGATTGCCAGGCCGCTAAGCCCTCTCTTCGTTGTGCCTCCGCGTGTAGCCGGCGCAGAGCGCGCGCGGCGCGCGCACTGGATGCGATCACCGTTTCGCCCGCCTTGATTGCAGCGGCGATTGTTTCAGGGAGTCGCATCTATGTCTTATACCGCAAAGCGTTGCTCTGTGCGGGGTTGACGATTGCGTGTAAACTCACCCCATGCGGCGGATTGCGGCATTCGTGTTGCTGTGCGTTTTTGGGGCATTGTTGCCCTCCGCGACCGTGCTTGCGCTGGCCGCTCCCCAGCAATTGGTGCCCATTTGTTGCCGTGCTCACGGCGCTCATTCCTGCGTAATGAGTTCTGTAACCGGCGCAAGCTCCGACGCCGCGCCCACTTTGCGCCAGCCAGCCTGCCCATACGGGCAGAGCCTTCGCGCTGTCGTTACCGGATCGATCAGTGCGGATTTCACCTCGCGTGCACGTTTAGGCCTGATCGCCATCAGTCTTGACCGGCAGCTCGTTGCCGATGCAGTCGCATCCCGCGTATTGCGCCGCTCCGCTCCCCGCGGACCACCTTCCTCCATCTCCGTCTAGTTCTGTCCCGGCAATTAATATTGGGTGCCCACAATCGGACGCGCACCGTTCGCCAGAGGTGGACCCCACGATCTCTATCCTCAAGCTTTGAGGACGAATCGGACCTGGTCGTGTTTCTTGCTGAGACAGAGTTTCAAGCCTCGTTTTTCTTGCAGCACTTACGGAGGAAGAAATGCCTGTTCGCTCCTGGTACCGATTTGTCCTCATCGTCGCCGCCATCGTGTCCCTGCCAATAGCGCAGGCGGCAGTGTTGATGGCCGTTCGTGGCGTAGTCCACGATCCAGGTCATCGTCCTATCGCGGGCGCGACCGTTACCCTGCGCGCAGCGAATTCCGATTTCGTCGAAGACGGAAAAACGAATGCCGACGGCGAGTTCACCTTCTCTGCAGTTCCTCTCGGGGTTTACCTGGTTACCGCCGCCCAGCCCGGTTTCGATACGGAGAAAGAGACCATCACAATAGCGTCGAATACTTCGCCGGTCTTGCACTTCGAGCTCGCGGTTGCCACGGTACAGCAGTCGGTTACGGTCACTACGACCACGTCCGGGGCCAATGTAGATAGCATTACGCCGACAACCCTTATCAGCCGCGAGGACATCTCCCACACGCCGGGAGCGTCTCGGACCAACAGTATGGCGATGATCACCGACTACGTGCCGGGAGCCTATATGACCCACGACATGTTGCACATGCGAGGTGGGCATGAGCTGAGCTGGATGATCGATGGGGTGAACATTCCTAACACCAACATCGCCAGCAACGTGGCACCTCAGATTGATCCCAAGGACATCGACTATCTCGAGGTTGACCGGGGAAGCTATCAATCCAGTCTGGGAGACCGCACGTACGGCATTTTCGACGTATCGCCGCGTACCGGCTTTGAGCGCAATCGTCAGGGTGAACTGGTGCTTTCGGCAGGCAACTTTTACCAGACCAACGACCAGCTTAGCCTGGGGGACCACTCGCAAAAATTTGCCTGGTACACCAGCCTCAATGGCAATCGCAGTAATTATGGACTGCAACCGGCGGTTGAGACCCCCATTCATGATGCCAGCAACGGTTATGGCGGGTTTGCTTCCCTTGTCTACAACCATGATCCTGCCAACCAGATGCGTCTGGTGACACAGGCACGCGCGGACTATTACCAGATTCCCTACGACCCTGATCCCGACAGTTGGCAAAATCAGCTATACGATTCAAGCGGCCTGCGCGACGGAGAGCATGAGACGGATGCCTATGCCGCGTTTACCTGGGTACACAACTTCAACACTTCGACCCTGCTGCAGGTGTCGCCCTTCTACCACTACAACGACGCCAAATATGATCCTAGCCCGCAGGATCTGCCCACCGCCACCACCTCCGACCAAACCGGGAACTATGGCGGGGTGCAGACATCCATCTCGACCTTGGTTGCGAAGAACTCGCTGAGCGCCGGATTTTATGCCTACGGCCAGCATGAACATGACGTTTTTGGTGTGGTGTTTAACGACGAAAGTTACCCGGACTTTACCCAGCCGGAACTACAAAGTGGCGGGGTGGAAGAGTTCTATGCTGAGGACAATTACAAACCCACGACTTGGCTTACGCTGATCGGCGGCTTTCGGCAGTCGAATTTCCAAGGTGCTTTCTCGGAGAGCGCTATGTATCCGCGGGTGGGTGCCGCCGTCCTTATCCCTAAGCTCAAGTGGGTCTTCCGCGGGTTTTATGGACGCTTCTATCAACCCCCGCCGTTGACCACTATTTCCGGTCCCGCGTTGCAGTATGCGACTGGCAACAACACCAGCTTTGTCGCTTTGAAAGGCGAGCGGGACGAAGAGCATCAATTTGGAGTGCAGATTCCCTGGCGCGGATGGCTGCTGGACGCTGATACTTTTCAGACCCGTGCCAACAACTTCCTCGATCACAGTAACATCGGGGAATCGAGCATCTTTGTCCCCGTAACCGTCCAGGGCGCGCTCATTCAGGCCTGGGAGCTTACTCTTCGCTCACCCGCCTTATGGCACTACGGACAGTTTCATTTGGCCTATTCCAATCAGATTGCGCAACAGATTGGACCCGTCACAGGAGGACTGATCTGCTATCCACCCGATTCACCGGACTGCGCGGTGGCGCCCGGATATTCGGCCCTGGACCACGATCAGCGCAACACCCTGAATGTAGGCATGAATGGAAATCTTCCCTACCGCATCTACGGGTCCTTCAACATCTACTACGGTTCTGGTTTTTCCAATGGCTATCAGGATCCGCCGTCCCCGTACACTGCCGCCTACCTGCCGGCGCACACATGGGCGGACCTGGCAGTGGGTAAGGAGGTGGGCGAAAATTTCTCTGTTTCCGTTCAAGCAACGAATATTGCCAACTCGCGCGAACTACTGGACAACAGCCTCACCTTCGGAGGATTTCACTACAACGATCCGCGCGAGATCTATGGAGAGGTGCGCTATCGCTTTCACTTCTGACGCCCCCAGGAAAGGTTCCCTCACGAAGGCCGGGTGCCCCACATCTCGCTCGTTTTTCGCGAGATGTGGGATACCACCGATGTTGACCACTAAGTGCATCGGATGAGTCGAGAGTCAGAGGGAAGGTCCAGTGGTATCCCACATCTCGCGAAAAACGAGCGAGATGTGGGGCACTCCGGCCTTCGTGAGGGAACCTTTCCTGGGAATGTTTTTCGACCGGACGGGAGGGATCTAGGATTAAGGATGAGAGGGAACATGCAGCAGCTTGTACGCCACTCCTTGATTTTGTTGGTTTTCGGCCTAACCGTCCTGCAAGGTTGCCAGAGCGGAAACACGGGGGACGATGAGCATCCTACCCCAACCCCTTCAGACTCGGCGACCTACCAGCTCAGGGGGATTGTGGTCACCTCCGATGCAGCGAAAGGCGTAGTCACCATCGACACGGAAGCGATCCCCGGCTTGATGGGCGCCATGACCATGCCCTACAAACTTGCCCAGCCCGGTGTTGCCACCGAGCTGCACCCGGGAGACCACATCACCGCCAGGCTGCGGATCTCAAGCTCCGCAAGTGTCCTGGATCAGATCGATGTGACCGCGCAGGCGAAACCCGACTACAAACCGGATAAGCTTTACAACGTTCCCACGCCCGGGCAGGCGGTGCCCGACTTCAAATTCTTAAATCAAGCCGGCAAGACCATCGCCATCGATCAGTTTCGCGGCAAAGCATTGCTGGTCACCTTCATCTACACCCGCTGCCCGTTGCCCGATTACTGCATACGCATGAGCCGCAATTTCGCTGGCATCCAGCACCAGCTAGCCGCCGACCCCGAGCTCTACAACAAAACCCATCTGTTGAGCGTCAGCTTTGATCCCGCGCATGACACGCCCAAAGTCCTGCGCAGCTACGGCGCCGCCTACGCCGGGGCCGGGGCGTTTTCTCACTGGGACTTCGCTGCGCCCTCCTCCACAGACCTCGACGCGGTGGATCAGTTCTTTGACGTGGGCGTAAGTCCCGGTGCCGACAGCACCCTCACCCACTCTCTCTCCACCGCCCTCATCGCCCCCAGCGGCAAGATCTTCCGCTGGTATCCCAGCAACGACTGGGCACCCTCCGCCGTGGTCGACGACATCAAGCAGGCCGTTGCTCAATAGCCTTCTCTAGGCTAGCCTGTGCAGAGTAGAAGTCGAAAATGCCCTAGAAGGAAGCTATGATTCTCGTGCTCATGGGAGTAACCGGGTCTGGCAAAACCACTATCGGCAAGCTGCTCGCCGCGGAGACAGGCTGGCGATTTGCTGACGCCGACGACTTCCATTCCGAAGCCAACAAGGCAAAAATGCACGCCGGCATCCCGCTGACCGATGAGGATCGCAAGCCCTGGCTAGCCACCCTGCATCAATTGCTGCTGGGCTGGTACGAATCGGGAATTAGCGGCATCCTGGGCTGCTCGGCATTAAAGCAAAGCTATCGGGATGCGCTCACCCCCCAAATTCCGTCAGTCAACATCCGCTTCATCCTGCTCGATGTCTCCCGCCGGTTGCTGGAAGAGCGGCTCAAGGGACGCAAAAACCACTACATGAATCCGGAACTCCTGCAGAGCCAACTCGATACCCTCGAGGTCACGCCCGACCTCATGGTCGTATGCGCTGAGAGCTCCCCGGAGAAGATCGTGCAGGAGATTCTGGACGAGATCCTGACGGTGGAAGGCAAGATCGACGTCTAGAGGTAAAATCAAGCCTGTGGCCACGAGTATTCCCATCGACGCAGAAAAGCCGCGCAGCCTGATCCTCGACCCGCCCCTGACCGATGCTGAGTTGGAAGCCCTCTGTGCCGCCAGCGATTGGTTCCGCTTCGAGCGCACCAGGGAAGGGGAAATCCTGATGAACCCTCCCTCCGGAGGATTTACCAGCAGGGGGAACGTTGAAATTGTCGCGCAGCTCCACTCCTGGTGGAAGACCCACAGGCGTGGAATGCTGTTCGATTCCAACGGTGGGTTCTTCCTTCCCGACGGCTCGATGTTGACACCTGATGCCTCTTACGTACTGCCAAAAAAGCTCAAGGGTTTGACCAAGGATGACATGACAAGCCTCCCGCGCCTCTGCCCTGACTTCATTATCGAGTTGCTCTCGATATCAGACAGCCTGCCTAAGGCCCAGAAAAAAATGGGGCGCTGGATTGAAAACGGTGTCACCCTCGGCTGGCTGATCGATCCCTATAAAAGGAAGGTCTACATCTATGAACCTGACCGCGAATTCGCCGCAGTTTCCGGCAATGCCGTGCAGGGGAGTGGTCCCGTCGAAGGCTTCACCCTCGACCTTGACGAGCTTTGGCGCTGCTATGAAATCTGAGGGAGGCCGCCGCCCCTAATGGCGAAAATCACAATTCTCTTCGGTGTTCTCCTCATTATTCTTGGTGGGGCGAGCTACGTTCTCACCGGCCTCAAGTTTCCCACCTCGCTCATCCCAGTCGCCTTTGGAATTCTGCTGGTTACTTTCGGCACCATGGCAGAAACCCCGGTTCCGCGGCGCCGTATGTTGTTCATGCACATTGCCGTGACGGTTGGCCTGCTGGGCTTCCTGGCTACCGCCCCTGCCCTGGTTTCCGTGGTGCAGCTCTTCAAGGGCAAATTGTTTCCCTATCCGGCAGCCATTGAAGAAAAAGCAGCGATGTCGGCCCTCATGCTCATCTATGTACTACTCTGTGTGCGTTCCTTTATCGTGGCGCGCCGTACCAGAGCAGTCTAGGGGGCCTTTCCAGTTTGGGTATGCGATCCAGCGTCGGGGCGGGTATGTCTATTCGCGCCGAACGGACAAACCGTTCGCGCTCGGGTGCACCGCAGGACGAGGTTAAGAAAAAACGACCTCCCCTGCGCAAGGTGTTGCCGGAGATTTGGACCCTCATCAAGCCGCGCCGATGGCTGCTGGCGTTTGGCTTTGTCCTCATGGTCATCAACCGCGTCTCGGGCTTGGTGCTGCCGGCCTCGACGAAATTCCTGGTCGACGGCGTCCTGGTCAAGAGGCAAGCCGGAAAACTGCCCTACATCGTAGGCGCGGTTCTGTTGGCAACCGTCATCCAGGCGATCACCTCATTTTCCCTGACGCAACTACTATCCAAGGCCGCCCAGCGCCTGATCGCAGACCTGCGTATGCAGGTACAGCAGCACATCGGCCGTCTCTCTGTCAGCTTCTACGATGAAACCCGCACCGGCGTCCTGGTGTCCCGCATCATGACCGACGTGGAAGGCGTGCGCAACCTGATTGGCACCGGCTTGGTCGACTTTGTCGGAGGCCTGCTGACCGCCGTTCTCGCCTTCTTCATCCTGATGCGCATCAGCGCCAGCATCACCCTCATCTCCTTCGCCTTCGTGCTGACCTTCGTCTTTATTCTGCGCAAAGCGTTCGGCGTAATTCGTCCCATCTTTCGCGAGCGCGGGCGAATTAATGCCGAGGTGACCGGCCGGCTGACCGAATCGCTAGGTGGCGTGCGGGTGGTCAAGGGATACCACGCGGAAGAGCGTGAAGCCGGAGTCTTTGCCACCGGGGTAGAGCGGCTCTACCAGAACGTCGTCCGCTCGCTCACCGCCACCTCGTTGCTGTCGCTGGCCGCAACCGCCATTCTGGGCATCGTCGGCGCCACTGTCATGTGGCTGGGCGCCCGGCAGGAGATGGCCCACAAAATAACCCTCGGCGACTACTTCACCTACACCATGTTTTTAGCTTTCATGGTGGCCCCGGTTTTCCAGGTGGTGAACGTTGGCACTCAGCTCACCGAGGCCATCGCCGGCCTCGACCGCACCAGCGAGATCCTTGCCGAAAAAGAAGAGGACGCTGAGCCGAACCGTACTGTCAGGCTGGGGCCCATTAACGGCGACGTGCGATTCGACGACGTACACTTCGCCTACGAAGCCGACAAGCCCGTTCTTCATGGCGTTTCCTTCCACGCGCGACCCGGCACAGTCACTGCCCTCGTGGGCTCTTCAGGATCGGGAAAATCCACTATCATCAGCTTGATCTGCGCCTTTCATAAGCCAACCTCGGGAACGGTGTCCGTCGACGGCACAGACCTTTCCACGGTGCGCCTCGATAGCTATCGCAGCCAACTGGGCGTGGTCTTGCAGGAATCGTTCCTCTTCGACGGCACTATCCGCGAGAACGTTGTTTTCTCCCGCCCCCATGCCACCGAAGAGCAGTTCCTCAACGCCTGCTCCATAGCCCGCGTCGACGAATTCGCACTGCGCTTTCCCGAAGGCTACGACACCATTGTGGGCGAGCGGGGAGTCAAGCTTTCCGGCGGCCAGCGCCAGCGGCTTTCCATCGCACGCGCAATCCTGGCCGATCCGCGCATTCTTATCCTGGATGAAGCGACCTCTTCGCTCGACTCCGAATCCGAGGCCATGATTCAGAACGGTCTCAGTTACCTGATGCAGGGGCGAACCACGTTCGTGATTGCCCACCGACTCTCCACCATTCGTCGAGCCGACCAAATCCTGGTGGTGGAGGGCGGCCTCATCCTAGAACGCGGCACCCACTCCAGCCTCTATGCCCTCGAAGGCCGTTACCACGACCTGTACACCCGCCAGCATGGCTTCGAGGCCAATCGCTTTCTCGCCCCAGGGGAAGGCGAAAAGCTGTTTGAAGAGCTGAAGTAACGATTAGCCCTTTACCAGCGACGCCAGTCGAGTCGGAGCGAGTTGCAGGTAGCTCCCGTGGACCAACTCTTTGACCTCTGTCCAATTCAGCGTGGCCAGGTCCATGCGTAGGCCAATCCATCCCCTGGATGCGATGTACGCCGGCAGGTAGAACCGCCGTGGACCCGATTCGACCAGAAAGGTGTTTTCGCCGGGCAAAACCTTGCAGCAAACGCTGATGATGCCGTCACCGTGATGGTCGTTGAGGTAATAGGCGAACGTCTTCTTGCGCACCAGAAAAGCAGCGTGTGAGCCCTTGTCTTCGCGCGTGGTTTCAGGCAGCGCAAGACAGATATCAGTCAACTTATGCAGCCGTTCCTGCTCGCTTGCCTTGCGGGCCATCGCAAATCTCCCAGGCAAAATAGTAATCCCAGGTAAAACGGCGCTGTCATCGAATGCGTGTGAAAAAGGTGTGTTAGAGTCAGCAGGGTCGAAAAACCTGGCATCCATGTAAAGAGGAGAAGCAGATGGGAAACGTACTCGGCATATCACTGGAAGAAGCGCGCCAAATTATTGCGGCGGCCATCAAGAAGGCGAACGAGATCAACGTCAAGATGAACATTGCCGTCGTGGATCAGGGCGCCAACCTGGTGGCCTTCGAACGCATGGACGGAGCCTGGATCGGCAGCATAGACATCGCGCAAAAGAAGGCCTTTACGGCCCGCGCCTTTGATCTGGACACCAAGTCATTGGGCGAGAACTCTCAGTCGGGCCAGCAATTCTTCGGGATTCATGTCTCCAACAACGGCAAGATCATGATCTTTGCCGGCGGCATTCCCATCAAGCGCGGAGGGCAGGTCGTAGGTGCCATCGGCGTCAGCGGAAGTTCTGGCAAAGACGACCACAGTGTGGCCGAGGCGGGCGTAGCCGCAGCCAAGCCCTGATAGAGGCCGGGTATCGTATCATGCAGGTATTGCATCCGCGAAACCTGCGTTCCAATCGCCGCTCTTGCCGCGCCGCCCTGATCCTCTTGGCGTTGCTCGGTTTCTTGCCGTCTCAGCGGGGGCAGGCGCAGCAGGGCAGCATCTCCGGCACCGTTGTCGATGCGCGCAACCTACCTGTTGCCGGTGCGCAGATTATTGGCGGCGCGGGCCAACTTCTGGGCACCACGGCAGCGGACGGCAGCTTCACGGTACCCGCAGGCTCAGGCCGGGTGCAGATAACCGCTTCCCACTTTGAGCCCACATCGGTCGACCTCGAAGGTCCTTCTCCGGTGCACGTGCTCCTGGAGCACCCACTCGAAACCGTCTCGGTCACCGCTTACCGCTCGCCTCTCGCCTCGGCGGACAGTCCTGCCAGCACCCGCATTCTTAACGCCCAGCGCTTGCGTCAAGCGGCCGGGATTTCGCTCGACGACAAGCTGCGCCAGGCGCCCGGCTTTGAGCTTTTCCGCCGTACCAGTTCGCTGGTAGCGAACCCCACTACTGAAGGCGTTTCCCTGCGTGGTCTTGGATCGACCGCAGCCAGCCGCTCGCTGGTGGTATTCGATGAGATTCCCATTGCCGATGCATTCGGTGGTTGGATCCACTGGGAGGAGTTCCCCCCGCCCGTCATCCACTCCGTTGAGCTGGTTCGCGGCGGTGCTTCCGACTTGTATGGCTCGAGCGCCATTGGGGGTGTCATCAGCATTATTCCAGTGCGGCCGGAAGCCAACCACTTTCAGCTTTCTACCAGCTACGGTTCTGAAGCGACCAGCGACAACTCGCTCTTGGGAGTCTTGAAGCTGGGCAAGTGGTCGGGCCTGGCGAGCGCGCAGGTCCTCGCCACTGACGGGTACATCCTGGTTGCCCCCAGCCAACGCGGCCCCATCGATCAGCCAAGCAATGTTCATGCGCAAAACGGATTGACGGAGTTCGACCGCGGGTTGAGCCACGATGGACGCATTTTCTTGCGCGGTAGCGTATTGAATGAGGATCGCCACAACGGCACTCCCATCCAGATCAACAGCACCCGTCTCTGGCGTTACGCCGGGGGAGCGGACTGGAGCAATCTCGTGGTGCGCCTCTTCGGGGACAGTGAGCACTACTCACAAACCTTCTCTACCATCAACGCCACGCGAACCGCGGAAACTCGGACGCGCATCGGAAAAGATCCGGCTGACGAGCTGGGGGCCGCCGGCCATTGGCATCAGCCGGTCGGCACGCATCTGCTTTTGCTCGCCGGCGCCGATATTCATGACGTGCGCGCCGCAGACTATGAAACTAGTTATCCAGCATCGAAAGGTTACGTCGACACCACCGCGCGGCAGCGTCAGAGCGGAGTGTATGGCGAGGCCCTTTTCACGCCTACGGCGTGGACTCTCAGTGCCTCGGCCAGGGTGGATCACTTCTCCAACTTCGATGCCCGCCAGTACAACAGCGCCACCGCCCCGATCCAGTTGCCGCAACTGAACCAGACCGTCTTCGATCCTCGGATTGGCATCACGCGGCGTCTCACTACCGCGTTGGCCCTAAGTGCGTCCGCGTTTCGTGCCTACCGCGCGCCCACCGAAAATGAGCTTTATCGCACTGGGCAAGTAGGCTCGCAAACTACGCTTCCCAATCCCAATCTGCTTTCGGAGCGCGCAACCGGGTGGGAGACAGGTGTTCATGCCGATCTACCGTCGATTGGCTCTACCGTCCGGGTCAGCTACTTCTGGACCCAGATCAACCGGCCGATCACGGCTCTTACTTTGACCACCA
>CAWCCT010000003.1:0-450761 GCA_963794165.1 uncultured Acidobacteriaceae bacterium
TGACGTCGAACTTTGGGATCTACGGGCCAGCTTTTGAGTTGGGAGAAAACACGCCGGTCCGGCCAGGCAGCGAAGAATACCTGAACTCAGAAAAATACGAGATCAAGGCCTGGAATTTGCAAAACCCCTTAAGCCTTAAACCGCTGATAACCCTGCTGAACAAAATCCGGCGAGAAAACCGGGCATTGCAGAGCAACGAGCGGCTGCATTTCCACCCGACCGACAACCCGATGCTCCTCTGCTATTCCAAGCGGACGGCGGATGGCAGCAACCTCATCCTGGTGGTTGTCAACCTCGATTCTTTTTACGTGCAGAGCGGGTGGGTTGACCTGGATTTAACCTCACTGGGGCTGGGTCCGGGGGATACATTTGAAGTTTACGATCTGCTGACGGATCACTCCTACAGCTGGCGAGGGCCGAGGAATTATGTCGCCTTGCGGCCAGCGGAAATGCCGGCGCATATCTTCCGGGTGGCGCCGGCCCGGGCATAACTCTCGTGGTAACGATTCAGCAGAAAACAAGCCGGGAGGCAGGATTGAAGCAAGCGGGAAGCGCGGCGGACCCACTCTGGTACAAGGACGCGATCATTTACGAGTTGCACGTCAAAGCTTTTATGGACGGCAACAACGATGGCATCGGCGATTTCCAGGGATTACTCAGCAAACTTGATTATGTGCAGGACCTGGGCGTCACCTGCCTCTGGCTGTTGCCTTTCTTCCCCTCTCCCCTGCGCGACGATGGCTACGATATCTCGGATTACCTCAGCGTTCACCCCAACTATGGCACGATGGAGGATTTCCGAGAGTTCCTGACCCAAGCGCACCACCGCGGCTTACAGGTAATGATCGAGCTGGTCATCAACCACACCTCCGACCAGCATCCATGGTTCCAGCGGGCACGCCACGCCCCCAAAGGCTCGCCTGAACGCGACTTTTATGTGTGGAGTGACACGGATCAAAAATATCTCGACGCGCGGATTATTTTTACCGATACCGAGAAATCCAACTGGACCTGGGATCCTGAAGCGCAGCAGTACTACTGGCATCGCTTCTTCTCTCACCAGCCCGACTTGAACTACGACAATCCCGTGGTTATCGAAGAAGTCATCAAGATCATGCACTACTGGCTTGATATGGGCGTCGATGGGCTGCGGGTCGACGCCATTCCCTACCTGGTGGAGCGCGAAGGAACCAACTGCGAAAATCTCCCCGAAACCCACGCAGTGATGAAGCGCATTCGTGCGGAAATCGACAAGCAGTATGCTGCCAGGACCATCCTGGCAGAGGCCAACCAGTGGCCGGACGATGTACGCATTTATTACGGCGACGGGGATGAGTGCCACATGGCATTTCACTTCCCCCTCATGCCCAGGATGTATATGGCGCTGCGCCAGGAGGATCGGCTGCCGATCACCGACATCATGGCGCAAACGCCGGAGATCCCCGGCAATTGCCAGTGGGGACTGTTTCTGCGCAATCATGACGAGCTGACGCTGGAGATGGTCAGCGATGATGAGCGCGACTACATGTACCTGGCCTACAGCGCCGACCCTCGCATGCGCATCAACATCGGCATCCGGCGGCGGCTGGGGCCGCTGGTCGATAACAACCGGCGGCGCATCGAGCTGTTGAACAGTTTGCTGTTTTCTTTTCCCGGAACTCCCATCCTTTATTACGGCGATGAGATCGGGATGGGCGACAACATCTACCTAGGCGATCGTAATGGGGTACGCACCCCGATGCAGTGGAACGGAGACCGCAACGCGGGCTTCTCCCGCGCCGTGCCCGCGAAACTGTATAGCCCGGTGATCATGGACCCGGTTTGGGGCTATGAGGGCCTGAACGTGGAAGCGCAGCAGAGCGACCCTTCTTCTCTGCTGAGCTGGATGCGCAACATGATCGCGCTGCGCAAGCTCTTCCAGGTTTTTGGCCGGGGAACCCTCTCCTTCCTCAATCCCACCAACCGCAAGATTCTTGCCTACATCCGCGAATACAAGAACGAGAAAGTTCTGTGCGTGGCTAATCTTTCCCGCTTTGCCCAGCCGGTGGAGCTGGACCTGGCCGCCTATGCCGGGATGGTGCCGGTAGAGATGCTGGGCTACGTGGAATTTCCTCGCATTCGCAGCACCGCCTATCCGCTCACAGTAGGCCCCTACGGTTTTCTGTGGTTGGAGTTGCAACCCTCCCCCGAGCCGGTGCCAAGCCTGGCAGAGGAAGGCGAGCCGGAAATCGAGGTTAGCGGGCCCACCGATTGGATGAGCGTTCTCGAAGGCAATGGCCGCCGGGAACTGGAGGAGACGGTGCTTCGCGGCTACCTGGCTCGTCAACGTTGGTTTGGCGCCAAATCACGGCCCATCACCGGTACCAGAATCGAAGATTGGGCGGTCTTTAATCAGGGCGTGAGCGCGCTGGTGTGGGTCGAGGTGCAATACGCTGAGGGGGACTCCGACACCTACCTGGTCACGCTCGGATTGCTTTTTGGCAAGGCCGCCGACACTCTACGGGAAGAGTCACCGAACGCTCTGCTGGCTCGGCTAACCTCGGTTGAGGGTGACGGCGTGCTCCACGAAGGAATCTTTAACGACACCGCCAGTGAAGCGCTGCTGGCGCTGATTTCCGGGGGCGGCAAGATTCCCTCACGGGAGGGCGACCTGCTCGGGATCCCCAGTAGCGCTCTGGCTCAGTTGCAGGGTGAGAGCGGAGACCACGCTGCGCCTCGGCGTGGTTCGGCGGAGCAAAGCAACACCTCCATTCTTTTCGGGGACAAGCTGATCATGAAGCTGTTCCGGAGACAGCAAGCCGGTCCGAACCCTGACACCGAGATCGGTCGCTACCTTACTGAGACCACCCATTTCACCCATATCGCACCCTTCGGCGGCTCTATTCAATACACCCGCGAAGGGCAGGAGCCATCGACGGTGGCCATGTTGCAGGGCCTGGTTACGAATGAGGGCGACGGGTGGCAATGGACGTTGGAAGAATTGGACCGCTACTACGAGGCCAGCGCGGCGCGTAACTTTGCCCAGACGGGTATAGACGACGGGCCAACCAGCCTGCTGCGAGTTGAGTCAGGCGCAGGAAACAAAGTTCGCGCGGGAACACGTGGGTACTTACCTCGACGCCGCAGCGTTGCTGGGCAGAAGAACGGCGGAGATGCACCTCGCTCTGGCATCGCCGACACCCGACCCGGCGTTTATGCCCGAACCTCTGAGTTCCACGGACATCGACTTGCTGCGCGAAGAGCTGATCGCTCACTCCGGCGCCGCCTTCGATGCCCTCAAGGAAAACGTAGCCCGTTTGCCCGATAGCGTGCTGGAGAGAGCAGGCCTGGTGCTCAGCCGCAGAAGTCTCGTGCTCGACCGATTCCGTCGACTTTCGGCGAGCGAGATCCATGCACTGCGCACCCGCATCCATGGGGACTATCATTTGGGGCAGGTGCTTCGGTCCAAAGGGGACTTTGTCATTCTGGACTTCGAGGGTGAGCCCGCACGCACGCTGGCGGAACGCAGAACGAAACAGTCGCCGCTCAAGGACGTGGCAGGTATGTTGCGTTCGTTCAGCTATGCGGCATTTTCGGCGCTTATGAAGTACTCGTCGCGGCGTCCGGAAGATTTTCGCCGCCTCGAGCCGTGGGCCCATTTATGGGAGCAATCGGTCTCGTCGGCTTTCTTACGCACCTATTGTGAATTTGCCAAGGGCGTGGCGGTTGTCCCAACGGAACCGCAACTGTTTGAGCAATTACTGGAGGCATACGTAATTGACAAGGCGTTTTATGAATTGGTGTACGAGTTGAATAACCGGCCCAGCTGGGTGATGATTCCGCTGACGGGAATACTGGGTTTACCGCTGTAGGGAGTAGCCCTCAGGGGCTAAAGCCCATTTGTTCTTGAGGAGATTACGTGCGGGCTAAAGGCCGCACCCTTCACCTTGCCCCTGTAGCTCGAGGGACATCGCCTGTGGCCCGTATTTGCCCTGTTGGCTTGAAGGGTACGGGCTTTGGCCCGTACGTCAAAATCCCCGCAACCGGCTTGGGGCTTTAGCCCCTGAGGGCACCAGCAGCAGTTAAGATCCGTGTAGGGACCGAAGGTACAACGCATGGCAAAGCTAGAGCTTTCGGAAGAAACGAAAGCAGAGACGGAAGAGGTAAAGGGAGCCGATCTGCTAATCGCGGTCGCAGGTCCGGTGGATGCCGAGCAGCTGCGGGTTGCGGCTACGCAAGCAGTGTCGGGTATGGGTCAACTTGCACCCTCTGCTCTGCGCACCGTGGTTGCATATCCCGGCGATACGGAGCCCGCGGCACAGGCCGGGACGGACCTGGAGCAGAAGGAAACGGGCGGCGCACTGCGTTTCCTGCCCTACTCGCTACCCGCCGGTAGTCCATCGAGAATTCCCTGGCTACCCGGGGCCAGCACATACCAAGCGCTCTTCGCCATGGCGCGGGATTTGGGGGTGAGTGCGTGCGCGGTGATTGGTGTCGATCTTGCGGCGCTGCACTCCGATTTCCTGGCGTCGATGATGGCGCCGGTGCTGGAAAAGCGCTGTGACCTCGCCATGCCCCTTTATGCCTTAGGCAAGTTCGACGGTCTGCTGAACTCAAGCATCCTTGCGCCGCTGACACGCGCGCTTTATGGGCGGCGGGTGCGCTTCCCACTGGCGCCGGATTTCTGCCTTTCGGGCAAGATGATTCCCGACCTGGAAGTGGCGTTGCAGCGGACCACCGACCAGGGACAATCTATCTTCTGGCCGGCAACCGAAGCTGCTATTCGCGAATGCGGAATAAGCCAGGTGCATGTGGATACACGGCACGTTCCCTCTGCCGAAGGCGTAGACCTGAGCACCATTCTGTCGCAGACCGTTGGCCCTTTATTTGCGGAAATGACCATCAACGCCCCGCTGTGGCAGCGGGTGCGAGGTTCGCAGCCGGTCGAAACCTGGGGTTCAGCGGTGGCGCCCCCGGCCGACGGAGCGCCCGCGGATACCACTCCAATGTTGGAGACATTTCAGCTCGGCTACCGCAATTTGCAGGAGGTGTGGTCTCTGGTCCTGCCTCCGGTCACGCTTCTGGAGCTGAAGCGTCTGGCGCGGCCGAGCACGACGAGCTTCCACATGCCCGACGAACTCTGGGTTCGGATTGTCTACGACTTCGCCTTGGCCTACCGGCTGCGCACCATAAGCCGTACCCATCTTTTGGGGGCGCTCACCCCGCTTTACTTGGGGTGGGTAGCCTCGTACGCGCTGGAAGTGGGCAATGCCAGCGCGGGGGAGGCAGAACAGAGAGTGGAGAAGCTGGCTCGTGCCTATGAAGAGGGCAAGCCCTATCTATTATCGCGGTGGCGCTGGCCGGACCGCTTCAACCCTTAGGCCCCGAAGGAGATCATTATGTGGACTCAAGTGTCGCAGTCATTGCACGAATCGATGGCTCGGGTGATCAGCCGCATCGCCACTCTGCTTCCGGGTATTCTGGCGTTAATCGTCGCTGTGCTGTTTTTCGCCGCGATCGCATGGCTGCTGGCCTGGGTGGTGCGTACAGTGTTGAAAGCGATTCGCATCGACGAGCGGCTGGCGCGGGGGACGAACGCCATCGCAGAGTGGTCGCCCACCTATACGCCGAGCATTCTGATCACCCGCGTAGTCTTTTGGTGCGTGGTGCTGGCGGGTTTTCTGGTTGGGCTGGAAGCATTTGGCGCATCCTCAGATAATCTGCTGACTGCTCGCTTGTTGGGCTACATTCCTAATGTCGTGGGCGCGGTGGTGTTGCTCATCCTGGGTAACGTGATTGCCCGGTTTCTTTCCCGCAGTGTGCTGATCGGCGCGGTGAACATGAATTTGCATTACGCGCGCTTGTTGAGCCTGGGGACAAAGTGGCTGGTCCTGGTGCTGACCGCAGCCATGGTGCTCGATCATCTGTCGATTGGCGCCGCTATTGTGGATCTGGCATTCGGCATTCTGTTCGGCGGCATTGTTTTGGCGCTGGCCCTGGCGGTCGGCCTTGGTTCCCGTGACCTGGTAAGCCGCTCGCTCGAACGAGAAGCAGCTCGCCCGGCTGCTGAGGCTGTGGCAGAAGAGCAGTTTCGCCACTTCTAGAATATGGATAGACAAAATGTAGAAGCAGGGTCGCCCGTGAAGGTCGCTATTTTGGGTTTTGGCACCGTGGGCAATTCGGTTGCTCGCATATTGCTGGAACACCCGCCAAAGGGCGTGGCCCTGGGCTGCATCTTCAACCGCGGAATTGAACGCAAACGCGTCTCCTGGGTCCCGTCGTCCGTGCTCTGGACAGAAGACTTCGATGCGGTCCTCGACTCTAATCCTGACATCGTGGTTGAGTTGGCAGGGGGGCTGCAGCCCGCGGGCGATTGGGTACGAAAAGCGCTGGCGGCGGGCAAGTCGGTGGTGACTGCCAACAAGAAAATGATTGCCGAACAAGGCCCAGCTCTGGAGGAGCTGGCCCGGCGCCATGGGTGTCAGCTACTCTACGGCGCTGCGGTGGCCGGCGGTGTTCCGGTAATTCCCGCCGTGCAGCAGGGGCTGGCGGGGGACCGCATCGTGCGCCTTCACGGCATCTTGAACGGCACCTGCAATTTCATTCTCAGCCACATGGAAGAGGGAGCCGAGTTTGAACCCACTTTGCGAGAGGCACAGGAGCGCGGGTACGCTGAAGCCAATCCGACTGAAGATGTCGATGGCTTCGATGCCCGGGCCAAGCTGGTTATCCTCTCCCGCATTGGCCTGCGGGTGGAGGTGCTGCCGGAGGAAGTTGCCTGCCGTACTATTCGTGACGTCACTGCCATCGACTTCGCCTATGCCAAGGACCTCCGCTGCACCATAAGGCAGATTGCGCGGGCAGAGGTCAGAGAACAGGAACTGCTGGCCACGGTAGGGCCCATGCTGGTATCGCAAAGTTCTCCCTTGTCGTGGTCGCGGGGCACGGAAAACATGGTTATTTCGGGCGGCGAGTATGGGGGCAAAACTGTCTTCTCCGGTCACGGGGCTGGAGGACATCCGACAGCGGTGGCCGTGATCTCCGATGTGCTGGCGATCGCACATGGTGGTTGTCCGGTGAACATAGCCAGCAGCCGGGCTCGGGTTGAGGGGGATTTTGTTGTGCCTCACTATATAAGGTTCGTGGTCGACGACAGCCCGGGGATCGTGGCCGCGATTGCGGGCCACCTTGCTGAGCGAGACATCAATATCGACGCCTTGTTGCAGAAGCCAGGCTACCCTAAGGACCGTTTGCCATTTGTGGTCACGGTCGAACCATGCCCCAGCTCGGCGTTAAAGGCGGCTTTGAAGAAGATTGCGCAATTGCAATGTATGCTGGCGCCGCCGTTTGATTTGCAGATGCTGGAGGAGTAGGAGTGAACCTGCGTTCCTAATGAGGGACGGAAGTTTCCAGGCGAGATCGGTTGCGCCAGTCCCTGAAGTTGGCTGCTCGTATCAGGACACGACTTTAGCCGGGCCGTAGCTGACTGAGAAAAGAATTTGGGCGTTAGCCCCTGCGCCGGGCGGGGGCTAAAGAGTGTGCGCGAGAACTCCAATTACGAACTCCCTCCCGCGGGGGCTGGATCTGGTTCCCTCACCAAGGCCGCTCGGTGCATCGGATGACTCGAGAGTTAGAGGGAAGGTGCAGTGGTATCCCACATCTCGCGAAAAACGAGCGAGATGTGGGGCACCCGGCCTTGGTGAGGGAACCAGGGTGACCATCTAATTCCTTTGGTTCCGCTATGCCCCCTCAGGGGCTAAAGCCCAATTCTTTTCTCAGTCAGCTACGGCCCGGTCGGGTAGGAGGATGGCGCGGACCGGGCTTCGTATGATGCCGACGTTTCCATCATCCCCCCTAAAATTCCGTACGGCGGGTTTTCCCCAGTACGGCTTCAAGGCTGGCGTATCAGCGGGCGCCTTCCCGCGAATGGCGCCCACGTGTCGCGCCCTCTCGGTTTGCTTCCTGCCTTCGTGCCCACCGCTGCAAGCGTGACTTTTCTCCGCTCAGTGTCGGAGTACGCTGTGCGCTCAAGCACCGCCATTCAAGCGGCTACGCCGCTCTACCCCAGGGGCCCTCGCTCCGGTCCGGGTTATGCTGTCCCGATCCATCCACACTTTTGCGGCCCCATCCGACCCACTCGCAGGCACAGTGCGATTTCACTGCTCTGCAGCTTATACGCCCTGCCTTCGCTGTGCGTTGCCGCCTAGGCGACCCACGACTGGTTCTGTGCTTTCACTGCGCATTCTTTCTCAACATGTCGCCCTCTGCGACTCCGGGGAGTCCGGCGGTTGTGTACACCCAGTTCCTTCACCGCCAACGCTGGCCTTCGTCCCTTTAGTACAGACTCGGCACTCCCATCCTTCCCGCAAATCCGTTTCACGCGGGGGGCACCTTTCGGAGCTTCACTACGGTTCGCTTGCGCTACAACCTGCTGATTTGTTCACCCTCCTGACGGATCGAACCGGATTTACACCCAGCCCGCGAGGATTTTTACTACCGGGCTTTCGACGGGTTGGTCACCCGCCCCGTCGCCGGTTATTGCTACGGTGGCAACTGGGTAATTTCCACCGGCGGGACTTACACCCGCAAGAATGGCAGCTAGCATCGCTGCACACTAAAGTCGTGCCCTGATACAAAGCAAGCAACGTCGGATCCGCACAACCGATCTCGAATGGAAGAGCCAAGTGTCAAAAGCCTAGAACGGGGTGCGGCTCGTAGGGCTCTTCCAGTGCTTTGATTTCGCTTTCATCCAAGTGGATATTGAGCGCTTCGATCGCTTGATCCAAATGAGACATTTTGCTGGCGCCAATGATGGGTGAACTGACTCCGGGCTTCCCCAGAATCCAGGCCAAAGCTACCTGCGCGTTCTCTACCCCTCGCTGTTTTGCGATCTCCGACAGACGCTCCACTACGGTGAAGTCTGAAGGACGATAGTAAAGCTTCTGCGCAAAATCATCGGTTTTTGCGCGCAAAGTTTCCCCTCGGCTTTCGGTGTTCCGGTTTCCAGCCAGAAAACCGCGTGCCAGCGGGCTCCAGGGGATGAGCCCGATACCCTCCGCCAAGCAAAGGGGAATCATCTCCCGCTCTTCTTCGCGGTAGACCAGGTTGTAGTGGTTCTGCATGGCCACAAAACGGGCCAGCCCTATCTTCTCTGAGGTCTGCAGCATTTTCAGAAACTGCCAGGCATACATGGACGATGCGCCGATATAAAGTGCCTTGCCCGAGCGAACTACTTGGTCCAACGCCTCCAGCGTCTCTTCGATAGGGGTATGCGGATCGAAACGGTGGATCTGATAAAGGTCTACATAGTCAGTCTGCAAACAGCGCAGACTGTCATCGATGGCGTGCATGATGTGCTTGCGGGAAAGACCTTGCTGATTCGGATCGTCCCCCATAGCGTTGAAGACCTTCGTGGCGATCACGAGCTTGTCTCGCGAGGGCCCGAACTCTCTAAGCGCCCGCCCGGTAATTTCTTCGCTCAATCCCAGTGAATAAATATCCGCCGTATCAAAAAAATTGATGCCGGCTTCAATCGCGCGGCGGTAAAAGGGACGAGCTTCCGCATCCTCCAGCACCCACTCACGCCACTTTTTCGAGCCGTAGGTCATGGTCCCGAGGCAGATTCGGGATACTTTGAGGCCTGTCGAGCCGAGATTAATGTATTCCATAGACTCCCCCAAATTCGATTATGTAGTGCACCGCATCTCAGGATAAACATGGACTCCATCCCGGTAGAAATCTCCCTCGACGGAACAATTGGGCATCGGAACATCCCCGCGTGCTGTGGGATGGAGGAAAGCAGATCGCCGGCTCCAGTTGTGTCTCCTGCGGGCATTGCGTCAGGGTCTGCCCTGCAATGCGCTGATGGAAAAATCCATGCTCGGACACGCGGGCTATTTTACGGCCTTACCGGAAGACGCACTGAGCAAGATGATCGATTTGGTCAAGGGAGTCGAGCCGGAGATTCCGCAGGCTACGGCGCAGGTGCCGGACGCGAAACGGCCCTCACTATTCGCCTTGGGGCGGCGGATCGCCTCGCAGGACGCGCGCCACAGCCTGGCAGCTGCTGTCAGCGTTATGGAAATACCAGGCCGGGGGCCGGCAAAGGAGAGCGCTTCGTAACCCCAACGATGATCGCCACAAGCCTCCGTGAGAAATCGGGTTTTTGCAAGCGACAGGCAAGACCACGATCAAACTTTTATAGGCGCATGGTACGAGCCGATGTGTTTCGAGACCTTCTTTCCAAAGGCTATCGAAGGTATTTCGATGAACCGGTAGATCAAGGAAGCGAGTCCGAGTGACACGGCAAGACCGAACACCATCAATACCACTGTGGCCGTTATCGGATTCGTGCCATCGGAAAATATCCTACTCAGCATCTTAGCGACCATGATCGCAACAGGGAAATGGACCAGGTAGAGACTGTAAGACACATTCCCAAGCGAAATGGCGGATCCATTACGGAGTAGCCGAATAGCCCCGTGCTCCGAGGCAAGTAAGCCTATTAAAAAGAAAGCTGCTAGACCTTCGACGAGCATTGGCAGGGGATCATTGTAGCCATAGTAGAGCGGGGCAAAATGGCCGTTGCGCACTCGAAACCAGAGACATCGAAAAAAAATCAAGACAAAAGCCGCGGCAAAGAGCTTTGGTAATGACCTGCCAACAGGAAATGTCCATTTTCTCGAAGCCAACCATGCTCCGAGCATGAAATCAAACATGTACGCAAGAGAATCAAGACGATGTGGCGCATGAGCCAGGCTATAGGCCGCCACTCCGGCACCTAAGAGAATCCAGTTGAACAGACGCCCCTTCATGAGCGCCAGTGTCACGAGAAACGGCATGATTGCCGAACCCATCAGTTCGATGAAGATAGTCCATACAGGCATAATGAGCGATGTGTCGATTGCTAGTGCCGCTCGTAATATCTGCACCCCAGAAGGAAATGGATGGAGAAACAGGGCGAACCATAAGGTAGGAGGAGGATGAATCAACGATGGTGGGAATAGGAAAAGAAACAAGGCGGCGATCGCACTCGCGACCCAAAGTGCAGGGAGGAGTCGAAACAACCTACCAATATAAAAACCCTCTACACTCGATCGGGAGAGGCCACGCCTGAGAAGCGAACCAGTCAGGACATAACCGCTCAACACGAAGAAGACAACCAGCGAAGCGTGCGCATTACAAACAGCATCGATGGCGATTCGCGGCGCCGGCGGAAGCACATAAATTGAACTCATGTGAGAGACCGCCACAATCAAGGCAGCGATGCCGCGAAGTGACTGTAATTCGTCTATATGGCGCCGAGCATCCAAAATGGTCCGATCTCCAGACGGTTGCCTTGGGGAGGCAAAGACCTTATCTTTTTAGCCACAAGCCAAGCTTGTTGTGAACCACGGAACTCTAATGCGTGGCCCTGATTGGAAGCCGGACTGGGCGCCGCCCGTAATTCATTTTGAATTGAGAACCCCGGACCTGCAGAGTCGCCGCCATAGGGGCTTTTAATAGGGAGTAGCTCAGCAAGATATAGAAGGCAGCCCTGATTCGATTGACACTCCCGAATGGGGAATAGAGTATGTCCCATAAGAAACTAATCAGAAGGTAAGAATATAAAGGGGCCAAATTAGGACGCAGCTGGGTCACACGAAAGGTCCCTCGCAGGGTCAAGATCAGGATGTAGATCCAGCAAAGACCGCCGAGTATACCTCCTTCTACCCAAGCCAGAGTCAAATGAGAGTGGGTTGGAATGACCGGGGTCTCAGTCTCAACTTCTGGAGGTTCGTCGGAATCGCTGTACCCGTGTTCATACTGAATATCTTGTTTCATTTGGATATACTTCAGACCCTCGGGAAACGAACCGTGGCCGATGATAGGGTTGTCACGGATGGCTTGAATGGCTACCAGTGTTTCGGGCCGTCCGCCGACGAGTACTCCGTAATCTCCTTGCGACTGCGAGAGGAACTTCTCGTTCTGAGATTCGTCAAAAAAATTATGTGCCGCGGCATATTTGATCGATGCATTCGCCGCATAAGCAGCTCCGCCTGCCAGCATCAACAGGGTCAAAATTCTTACTATGTCCTGGCGGCCACGAAAGACTCCGTCCCGCGTCCGTACCTGCGCAGAAAGCGGCCAAATTAGCACCGACGATATGAAATGCACGGCGAGCTGTGAACGGAAGCCATAATGCAAATTCAGCGCCGCCAAGATAAAACTAATGGTAAAGCAAACCCGATATTTCCCTTTGGCATAAAAATAAGAGGAACCAAGCAGCGCGATAATTGCAAGACCCTGGCTTATGCCAAATTTCCACTGGATGGTGAACTCGCCGGCAAACAACTGCCACGCATTGATGATCAACACGACAGCAATGCTCAGCGCGAAAATTACCAGCCTTCGAGTCTTGTTATTTAACAAAATGGCAAGTGCCACGAAGTCGAGAATGAAAAAGACGACCCTCGCGGTCCCTTTCATCCGCAGAAAAATCCAGATGTGGTTATAAGTATCTGCGATGATCGTTCCTAAAAGCCACCCTCCGGCCAATAGGTAGAACATCAAATATTGTCGGTGAAAGGCTCGGCTGCCCTTGGCCAGGAGCAATATAGGAAGAATTGGAAGAAGAATGACTTCGCTGCCAGGAAGCGCGCCGATGAGGTTAAGGTTGAAAAGGCCTGCAACTCCAAGGATAAATAGAGCCACCTCAGTAAAGAAGGATTGGCGAGATTTCCACAAAGGTTCTGGTCGAGCCCGAGATCGAATCGTTCCCGAACTTGTGATAGGCATTTGTTTCCTCTGCCCGCAACACCCCAGCAATGGCTGCCGCGAAAACCGTTACCCTAACGTCTTCTCAAGAATAGCAAAAGCACGCGATCGTCGTGATGCGACGCGAGTACCAGTGTCACGAGGGACCCCGTTGCCTTAGCGGCCAGCAACACCCCGAACTCGGATCAAGCAGGCTCAGCTGGTCCTCAGCCAATCACTGTCGCTCGACCGCGTCATCTTGACTCGAACACATCAAGATTGCAATGTCCCCATTACCAGGAGCTCTTCGCCGCTTGAGTCCCAATCCTCTTCAAAAGCTTGAGGCGCCTTCTCGTAGGGAGAACTGGAAAATCCCGTCGAAAAGCCGTGTCCCGGCAAATTCTTATGAAAGAACTCCGCCGTCAGGGCCAAAACATGCTTCTCGTTTATCATCTGACCCCACTTTACCCCTAACCGCTTCGCTCGGTCCCCAGAGCAGTTTGGCACATATAAGAAGAGCTTCCCGCCTGGCTTTAGAAGCCTCTGAAAGGTCATCAAGGTGGTTCTTGGGTTTGGAATATGCTCCAGGACATGGGCCGAGTAAATCGCATCGAAGCTCGCGCTGGGCAAGCTGTCAATATCGGTGGTCAAATCCACATTAAGGGTCCGGCGGCCGTATTCGACACGGGGCCGCGAGATCTCGAAACCGGTCGCATCATATCCCGCTTTGGAGAGCTGATAAACGCCGTATCCCCACGAGCAACCGTAGTCGAGAACACGACCCGAAGGAACCATCGCTCGTACGGTTCTAAGATGGGTTGTTAAATCGCGCCCGACACTCTTGAAACAGTCCGAAATATGGGAAGGAATGTCCTCCTCCCGCGGCAGGTCTGTGACATTTCCCTGTCGATATTTGCTTTGGTAGAAGCTGACGTTTTCCTCGGGGTCGTCCTTGGGAAACCTGAAGGTCAGCGAGCATTCAGCACACTGCCGGAGCTGCAAGATCCGGTTCTTCCACTGCACGATGCTGGTTCGGTCGCACTCGCAGTAGGGACAACTGGTCGACTGGAGGGTCGCGTATTTGAGCAGCGTCTTCAGCAGAAATTGTGATTTGCTCATGATTTATTATTCCTAATTGTTCCGGAAATTAGGGGGCTACTTCGGAAGGTGCACAGATGATCATTAACGGCGACGCTTGAACGTGATTTCCGGGCCGATTTTTTGTTACGCCGGAGTCGGACTGTTTCGCCACCGCTGAGAGATCAGAGTATCAGGCATGAATCAGCTTGAGAGCTGCAACCAAGTTGCAGCGGAACACGTCTAGGTAGCCATGGAAATCGAGTTGCGCCGGCTAATTGGCCATCGGGTCATCGTGATGGGACCAAGTTTTGTCGATAACGAAAAGTTGCAAAGCGTGAAGCTCCTCGCCGTGGAAGAAGCCGGCATCTGGATAGAAAGCCAGGAAGCAGTCGACAAGGTGGTTGGCAGATTACAAAAGAAACCCTCGTCGCCAGGTCTCGCATTCTTCATTCCCTACGGGCAAATCGTTAGCATCGTCGCTGGTTTTGATCCCTCTGGCATCGAGTAGCGGCACTCAATCCGTTCTTAGCGCCCGCATCGGTTCCAGGCTGGCAGCTATGCGTGCCGGCAGGAGCGCGGCAAGAAAAGCTGCCCCGCACAACACCAGCAGCGTGACGGACAGGATCAAAGGATCGTAGGGCTTTACGCCGAATAATTGGCTCGCCATGCCGCGACCGGCCAGGACCGCAACCGGAATGCCAACGGCCAGACCAATGCCCACCTGTAGAAACGCACCCCGCAGCACCATCCGCAACACACTCAGACGATCGGCTCCCAGCGCCATACGGATCCCAATCTCACTGGTGCGGCGTTCCACCGAGTACGCAGTCACACCGTAAAGTCCGATCGATGCCAGCACCAGCGCCAGGACACCAAAGAAAGAGGTTAGCTTGGCGATCATCGCCTGCTGGGTGAAGTTCGCCTTGACTTGTTCGGCAAAGCTTTTGAAATTGATGACCGCCAGATCAGGGTTGACTTGTGCGATTGCACGGCGCACTTGTTCCTCGAGTCCAGAAACGTTGCCCACCGTTTCAATTTCGACGGCATTGAGATATTGAGACCGGTCCTCGAACTGCTGATAGCGCGGCTCGCCGCTATGAACGCTCTGGCCCTGGGCGAGGAAATACATCGGGCGCATCTTCTCCGACGGCCCCCAATAATGCGTGTCTTCTGTCACACCCACGATTTCAAACCACCCCGGATGCTTCTCATCGTCGCTGAAGTGCTTTCCAATGGCGTGGCCGTCCTTGAAGTATTTCTGCTCGAAGAAGCGGTTGACGACCGCGACGTTGCGCGTGGCTGGCGTGTCCTGCTCATTCATGGAGCGACCCTCGACGATCTTGGTGCCGATCGTCTCAAAATAATGGGGAGTCGCGCGCACCCACGAAGCTCCATGATCGCGAGTTCCCGGGGGCGGCGGTGGCTCACCGTCAATGAATACCCCCTCCCCCCAGTTGTCTCCCTCCATCGGGCTGTACATGGAAAAGCTCACCTGCTTTACACCCGGGATCGCCGCCAGGTTGGCCTGCAGTTGCCGATAAAGCGCTTCGAGTTGGTTGGGCTTGTAGCCCGCCATCTGCGGGTCGATGTGCAGGATGTAGCGATTCGCCGTAACGAAGCCGAAGTCCTGGTGCTGCATGTTGCTCAGGCTTCGCACCAAAAGCCCGGCGGCACAAAGCAGAACCAGGGAGAGAGCAGCCTGCAGCACCACCAAGGATTTCTGTCCCCATCCGCCATGGCTCGCCGTGGAGCGGTTCGCCCCACGTAAGGCTTCGACCGGATTTGCCTTGGACGTCAACCACGCCGGCGCAACGCCGAACAGAACTCCTGTCAGCAGCGAGACCGCGAGGGCAAACCCGAGCACCGGCAGCGATGGGCTAGCCGGTATCGGAACGGGATCGTGTTGAAAAGCAAGATAGAGAATTACCCTGGTGCCGGCGAAGGCCACCACGATGCCGGCAATACCGCCCAGCACGGCGAGCACGATGCTTTCCGTCAGAGTCTGGCGTACCAGCGTCGACCGGGATGCTCCCAACGCCGACTGCACCGCGGTCTGCTGTTGGCGATTGGCCGCGCGCACCAGCATCAGGTTGGCAAGGTTGGCACAGGCAATCAGCAGAACGAAGCCCGAAACCCACATCAGCAGGTGCAGGCCATCCTTATACTGATCCCTCATCATCTGCACGCCGTTGCCGCCGTGAGAGAAGTGCAGCGTTTGCTTGGCCACCAGCGGCTTGTCGCGCTCCTCGACTTTGCTCAACGGGCTGAGCAGAAACTCCCGCAGCTGCACCTGCATGTGCGCTTCCATGGCTTGAACATCCGCGCCCGGCTGGACGCGCCCGATCAGATCCAGCCAGTCGAGTGACGCTTCCTCCAGAATCGTGCCGGTTGGGCTGATCAAAGGTTCATCGTTGAGGGGAATGAAAAATGCAGGCGGCGTGCTCTGTACGCGATCGCCAAAGAATCCGGGCGGAGTAATCCCGACCACCGTGAATGGCTGGCCATTGACGACAAAGCCTGCTCCAATCACAGATGGGTCCTTGGCAAACTTTTCCTGCCAGGTTCTGAAACTCATCATGGCCACGGCGGGCGCACCCTTCCTGTCGTCATTGGGCATAATCGCTCGCCCGAAGTAGGGAAGAATGCCGAAGGTGGAGAAATAATTGCCGGAGACGAATTCGCTCTGGAAGGGCTCCGAGGTCTTATCGCTGCCATTGCGGCGAACGCCGATCATATCTTGCCCAGCTTGGAAGGCCGCCAACTCTGCGAAGCCGGTTGCCTGGTCGCGAAACTGCTTGTATTGCTCGTAAGAGAAGAGCGTCCAGTTGTCCTGCATGCCGCCGTTGACGCAGCAGTTCTCCTCATTGCCGACGCGCCACAGGTCTTCGGGATTGACCACCGGCAGGGACTTCAGGAGCACGGCATACACGAGGGTGAAAATCGCGGTGGTAGCGCCGATGCCCAACGCCAGAGTGAGAATCGCAGTGGCCGTGAATCCCGGCGCCTTGGCGAATTGACGTAACGCGTAACGAACATCTGAAGCGATTTGCATCCCTGTTCCCCCGAAATGGTAGATACGAAGGATCAAGGCTCACGGTTCGGACTATTTACTGCAGGTTGCAATGGCTTAACAGGCTGCGAAAAGACTAAAGCTTGTGAAGGGTACGGCCTTTAGGCCGTGCCCACTGCGGTGAAATGGCTTCAGCTAGCCGCTGAGGGGGCGATGCTAGTCGAATTGCAACTTTGCCCTCGACTGCATATTCCGATGTAAAAGCTGCCCTCAGGGGCTAAAGCCCGATGTTCTTGTTTGCTAGTATGTACGGGCTGAAGCCCGTACCCTTCATGGAGAGGTTCTCCGCAGGTGTGAGCTAGTTTAAACCTGACGATATGCAGCAAATTATTTATTCGGGGGCTGACCGCCGGCGGCGTCCACTTAAGAGGTATACAGCGGCGCGGAGCTCCAGCAGAGGATCGTCAGAAGCATCAATGCCGTCCACACGGGGAATGGGATCGAAGATAATCTGCTTCTGTTCATGCGCTTCGTCGAGCACAGGTGCGGTGAAAGAGAGCGTGCCCAACTCCTGCAACTTGCGTGAATCCGGCCACTGAACGGTCACGTCGTTCACTGTATCTCCGTCTTCGGCCAGTTGAGCCACCACCCGAAACTTGACAGGCTCTTTTGCGACTCGTTGCTCAAGTTCGTCAAACAGGTAATTCGGACCTCTTGCAGCCACAGCCGCCGCGTCCAAATGCTCGTTTCCGGCCTCCGGCAGAATGCGGTAGCGCCCGTAGCAGCTCACACCACCCTGGCTGATGAAGCGCACGGCAGTCAGACCAAAATAGGTTTCCCGGCCGAAGCTGGAAGGCGGCGGCTTCGGAGTCTGCACAAATGCGAGCGCTGCCGGGTGGGTGCCCAGATATTTTTCCAGCGGCGAGCCGGGAAAGCGGGTTAGATCGGTGGCGGCAATGGCGGTCAGGAATTCCAGAAAGTCCTGACCTGTTCGCGCAGGGAAGCCGTTGGTGGAATGGGCGACGATGTCTGTGTGCACGCGTTCCGCGAGGTGGAACCGGACCGCACAGCCGCGCGGGTCGGCATTCTGATCATTGTCGGGTATTACTGGAATGCCGGTGGAGTTGGAAAAACGTACCGACACCGGCGTGGCCGGCCGGTTCAAGTGAGGCGCCTTGCTGAGCGCTGCCGCTTCTGCCGTCGGCGTAAACGACCCATTTAGCATGGTGCCTTTAGCGTGCGCCGGTCGAAAGCCAGGGTGCACCCCAAATAGGGTGTCGAACTTCTGCAGTATCTCGTTGCTTAGAGCAACGATTTTTTCGTCCGAGGGCAGCGGCATGGATTTTCTCCTTAGGTTGCGGATAGGCTACAAGCGGCAAGGGCAGGTCTCAACAGTTCAAAGATGCCGGTCTTGGGCAACAAGTCGCGACCAAACGAGGATACTAAAGGTTTGTTACAACGAGTGCGGACTTCAGCGGGCAAGAATTGAGAAACCATGAATTCAGTCAAGTCCAGGGTGGGGCGAGTGCGGTGGTGGATTGTTTGGACGCTGTTTTTTTCTACAGTCACGAATTACATCAGCCGCCAGACATTCTCGGTTTTGTCGCCGATGATCGCGGCGCAATATCATCTGAGCCACACTGATCTGGCCAAGATTCTTGGCGCCTTCCAGATCTCGTACGCGGTGACGTGGCTGCTCGGCGGTATGTTTCTCGATGCCGTTGGAACGCGTGTTGGCCTGGCCGTGGCGGTCATCTTCTGGTCCGTCGTCAATATCCTAACGGGACTTGCCGGTTCTGTCTTTGCGTTCGCATCTTGCCGTTTTCTGTTGGGCATCGGCGAAGGCTTCAATTGGCCGGCCGCGAGCAAGACGGTTGCCGAGTGGTTTCCCAGCCAGGAACGCAGCGTTGCGGTTGCGATCTTTGATAGTGGCTCGAGCGTGGGTGGCGCTTTGGCAGCGCTGGCTATTCCGTGGATCGCGCTGGAATTTGGCTGGCGGTGGTCTTTTGTTTTTTCCGGTCTGCTGGGATTCATCTGGTTGGCCATGTGGTTGCGCGTCTATCATCCGCTGGACCGTCATCCGCGGGTGACGGCGGAAGAAGTAGCGTTGATCCGCGCCGGGCAGGATGCGCCTCTCACGTCGCCCACTCGCGGCGCACGGCGCTATCTTGACCTGCTCAAAAACCGCAATGTCTGGGGCATCGTGCTGGGCCGCGCGCTGACGGATCCCATCTGGTGGTTTTATGTCTTCTGGCTGCCACAATATCTGAGCGATGCGCGCGGCTTCAGCTTGGAGCGCATCGCGATGTTTGCCTGGATGCCTTTTATCGCCGCCGATATTGGTAACTTTACGGGTGGCTTTATTTCCGGCTATTGCATTCGCCGCGGCGTTTCGGTGGTGCGGGCCCGCACCTGGGTCTGCGCCGTCAGTTGCCTGCCGATCCTGGCCGGCATTCCCGCCTCGCGGGTCCACAGTGTCTCCTTGGCGCTCGCGCTCATTTGCATTGCGTTGTGGGGGTATGCCAGCTGGTCCACCATGGGCTTGACGCTGCCTTCCGATCTGCTTCCCCACGATGTAGTCGCTACCGTAACCGGCATGAGCGGCCTGGCCGCAGGCCTGGTAAGCGCAGCCTTCACCTTTGCTGTGGGCATGCTGGTCGATCGATTCTCTTACGGTCCTGCATTTCTGGTGGCGGGTTTGATGCCGCTCTTCGCCACCATCTGCGTATTTGCCCTGATACGGCCACCGGGCGAGGTACGGTCGCACGCTTAGGCAGTCTGAACTATTACCTCCAGAACCTGCTTGAATGGCCTTCTTCATCGCGTAAAAAACGGGCGCCAGAACGATGTAAGGAAACTTAAGTTTGAAATGTGCTACGCAATAGACCGTTGATCCTCCATCCGAGGGTTCGACCCGAAAACGCCACTCGGCCGTTTTAAAGAAGCGCGCATTGCCATCGGAACTGGTGAGCTGCACCGTGCAACCATGCGCAGGATCCGCCTCCGAAATGCGATAAGACATCTTGCCCCTGTTCCCCTCGTTGTCCAACGGTCCTGAGTGGCCCAAGGTATCGAACTCCAATCCAACCCCGGGCGAAGTCAGCGAAGTCTGTTGTACCCGGGCGACGCCGCGATCCCACTTCGCTACGTTCGAGATATCACCCAAGTAAGCCCAAACAGCTTCGGGGGTTCGTTGCACGTACACAGATGTTTCAAGGTTCATCGCTTCGCCTGCTATTTTCCGATGCAGAAGGTGGAGAAGATCAAGTTCAAAATGTCGTCGCTGGTAGTTTCACCAGTCAACGAGTCGAGATGACGAAGCGCTCCGTATAGATCTAACAGCACCATCTCGTGGGGAATATTTTGCCCCGCCGCAGCTCCCGCGGCCGCCAGGCCTTCGAGCGTTGCCGTGACCGCCTGGTATTGGCGCAAGCTGGTCAACATGCCACTCTCTGTCTCCGGCGTGCGCTCGCCCACCATGGCCAACATCTTCTCCTTTAGCTCGCCCACTCCCTCTCCGCTGAGCGCGGATGTATGAACCACCGGCAGGCCCAACTCGCCCAGTGCCTCGTTCATCGCGGCGGGAGGGTGGGCCAGGTCGCTTTTGTTCACCACGACCAATGCCCGACGTTGTGCCAACGTTGCTAACAGCTCTAGCTCTTCCTGGCCCGGCACCGCAGTCGAATCCAACACCATCAGCACCAAGTCCGCATCCGCCAACGCTTCACGCGATTTGCGAATGCCAATCTGCTCCGCCTCATCGGTGGCCACGCGCATGCCGGCGGTATCCACCAGCTCCACTGGGATTCCGCCTAACGAAACGCGCTCTGTCACCAAGTCGCGTGTGGTCCCCGGCGCGGCGGTGACAATCGCGCGTTCACGCTGCACGATGCGATTGAAGAGAGAAGACTTTCCCGCGTTCGGCCGCCCCACAATCGCCAGCATCAACCCCGCTTGCACAATGCGTCCGCGGGCAAAGCTGTCCGCAACCGGCTGCAGCAGGGCGCGCGTCTCGTCGATCCTGTTTAGGATCTCAGCAACAGGCAGCACATCCACATCGTCTTCGGCAAAGTCGATGCCCGCCTCGAGCAAAGCAATCAGCGCGACCAGATTTTCCTTGATGGGCCTGATGCGGCGCGAAAGCGCGCCATGCAACTGCTGCGCCGCAACCCGCGCCTGGTAGAGGGTCTGCGCTTCGATCAGGTCATGCACTGCTTCCGCCTGGGTTAGATCGATGCGGCCACTCAGGAAGGCCCGCTGGGTAAACTCCCCCGGAGCCGCCAGACGCGCCCCACCCTTCAGCGCCTGCCGCACCAGGGTCTCCAGGATGACGGGCGAACCATGAGCCGCCACTTCCACGACATCTTCGCCGGTATAGGAATGGGGCGCAGCAAAGAAAGTGACGACTGCTTCGTCAAGCTTCTCCTGGGTGTCGAGGTCAAGCACATCCGCGAAGCGCGCCTGCACATGGGCCAGAGGATTGCGCAGGCGCAGCATGGGCGCGGCAATCCTTGCTGCGTCAGGGCCGGAAAGCCGCACAATGCCGATGCCACCGCGGCCGGGAGGAGTCGCAATGGCAACGATGGTCTCGTTCTGGTAAACGACGTGTGGATCGGGCTGCATCGAGCGCCCCGATTGTTCAGTAAGGCGAGTTGCGCCGCGAAGGGCGTGGCCCGGAGCCAACTTCAGAAGGCCGTGGCCGGAGCCGCGCCGCACCCTTGGGATAGACAACCACGAAACGCCGTAGCCCCTCGCCGCTGCTTTCCGTTTCCAGGTCAGCATAGTCGCGGAACGCCAGGTGCAGCATACGTCGCTCGCGCGAGCTCATGGGAGCAAAGCTGTAAGGCTGGGATGTGCCCCGAACCCGCTCGGCGGCCGTCTCCGCAGCCAGCTTAAGCTCGCGCGCGCGAATCGCTTTAAAGTTGTTGGCATCGAAGGAAATGACGTCATGCTCCTCAGCCTCGAGGCGCACGATCTTGGCTGCGATATGTTCCAGTGCCCGCAGCAGCTCGCCGCCGCGCTGGGTGAGAAGCACGGCATCAGGCCCGGACATCTCCACGTAGATCTCGCGGGCTTCCAGGCCATCGGGATCACGGGCTCCCGCACCTGCTGTGATGCGATACTTCAATCGCAGGCCGCCGGTGGTGGTGAGAGTCTTGAGGAATGCTGCAATCTTCTGAGCTGCAGCCGCGTGGTCGACGATCGGCATCGGTTTAGTATCGCATTTTGCGCGCCGGTAAGTCAGCTTCGCGGAAGCATTTCCCCATGGTTCGGGATGCCAAATGTTTTTGGATTGAAATGGGAGCGAGTAGGTGTCCGCGAGAGCGTCATCGGCGAAGTGAGACTCGCAGGGATGGCTGACAGTCAGAGCTGTCAAAATTAGTGCCGCAGAGATCGGCGTCGCTACGGAGTGCCGCACCTACGGCGCTCCCATCGTCACATCGATACCCAGCCCTTCCGAGTCTGTGTGAGAACTCCGCTTACGGCCTGGTTCCGTCACCAAGGCCGGATGCCCCACATCTCGCTCGTTTTTCGCGAGATGTGGGATACCACAGATGTTGACCGCTAAGTGCATCAGTTGAATCGAGAGTCAGAGGGAAAGAGCAGTGGTATCCCACATCTCGCGAAAAACGAGCGAGATGTGGGGCACCCGGCCTTGGTGACGGAACCAGGCCGTAAGCGGAGTTCTCACACAGACTCGGAAGGGCTGGGCTGACATTTGGCAAACAGTTGATTTGGACAAATCTGGCTGATGGTGGCCCGGGACGGCTGTCCTGGGAAAAATTCTCACTACCCGCCCGTTTCCGGGCGCCTGCGGGGTTCCAGTCCCGGCTTGCGATTCGCTTGCCGTCCGCCGCCGCGCTTCGCCGCTCGCTTGGCGGCAATTTCCCGCATCTGCTTTCCAATGCCGGTGCGGTTCATCACTGCCTGTTGGATCACGTTGATAACGTTGCCGAAAGCCCAGTAAAGCGCCAGCCCGGAACTCAAATTCCAGGTCATGAAACCAAAAAACACTGGCATGGTGAAGGCCATCATCTTCTGCTGCGCGGGATCCATGCCCGGAGAGGGAGTCAGGTATTGCACCAGGAACATGGTCACGATAAAGAAAACAGGCAGGATGTGCAGGGGGTCGGGTGCGGCCAGGTTGTGCAGCCACAGCCAGGGCGCCTGGCGCAGTTCAATGGTGTTCAGCAACATGCGATAAAAGGCAAATAGCAACGGCCACTGCACCAGCATCGGCAGACAGCCGCCAAACATGTTCACGCCCTCGCGCTTTTGCAAGTCAAACATCTCTTTGTTCATTTCCGCGCGGCGGGGATCCGTGGTCTTGTATTTCTTGAACTTTTCCTTGATCGCATTCATCTCCGGCTGAATGCGCTGCATTTTTAAAGCGGACTTCATCATCTGGATGCGCGTCGGCAGCATGGCCAGGTTGATCACCAGGGTGAGAACCAGGATGGCCCAACCCCAGTTGGAAACGATATGCTCATGTACCCAGCGCAAAGCCAGAAACAGAGGCTTGGCAATGATGCCCATGTAGCCGAAGTTCACCACCGGTTCCAGATTCGGTCCTGTTTGCCCACCATTGGTGGTAGCGCGCACCGAGGCGAGCACATCCAGCACCTTGGGGCCGGCAAACAGGCGTAAGCTCATGTGCCCTGAGGTCGAGCCCATCGCGGCGCCCAGCACCGACGCCGAGTCAGTCTGGTCCGTTTTGCCATGACGCGGTACGTCAATCGAATCATGCAGCCCAACCAGCAAGGTCTGGGACGGATTATCGGGAAGAAAAATCGCCGCGAAGTAAAGGTCGCTCACCCCGGCCCACTCGAAAGGCCCTGGTAGAGTGGCGCCACCGGAAATCTTCTTCGCCGCCTGGCGATCGTCCTTGCCTCCCTGCATGGTGTCAAACTGAGACGCTGCCCAATCCGGCAGGGTCTCCTGATCGCCAAATCCGCTGGGCCAGGAGACTAGTGCGGTGACCGGGCTCCCATGATCGCTGGCCGTCACATCCACATGCACAACGTAGGTGGAATCGAAGGTGAAAACCTTCTTCACCTCCAAACCATTGTTGGAGTAGGTAAAGGTAAGCGTGGCAGGAGCATTCACGGTACCCGAGGCCGAAGGCACATACAACGCCTGCACCAACTGGTTGCGCATGCCCGCGTCATAAGTCCAAAGCGAGAGCGGATACCCGAGCTTGGCCGCAGCCTTGGCATTCACCAGATCCAGCGGCTTGCCGGAGTCATCTTTGTACTTCTTCAGAATCCAGGAGGTAGCCTGGGCGCCGCGATTGGAAAACGTGATCCGGTACAGCTCGTTTTCGATCACGGTGGTGCTCTCGGCGGCGGCCACAACCGCGTCCGTGGCCGCTTTTGAAGAAGCGGGGGGGGCGGTCATTGGGGAGGCGGGAGCTGCGGGCGCCTTGGGCGCGGACGCGGAAGTGGAGGCTACTTCGGCCGGAGTCTCCGTTGGCGTCTTCTTCTTGGGCGAAAAATATTGCAGGCCGAGGAAAATCAAAACAAAAACGACGGAGAAAATAAGAAGGGTGCGTGAGTCCTGCCCACCGCCACCCGGCTGATTAGGATTGCGTATTTCGGCCAAAGAGAGTTCCTGTCGGTCGTTCGATCTTGCGGCACCGGGTATTCCCCACGGCTTCACGATAAGAGCACCCGATGAAGACCACTCCTGTGGGACTTTTCACCAGGAAAAGCCCTTCTTCACCGAGGCCGGATTGGGCACGGTAGTCGTGAAAGCGCGGCGAAGCACCTATGGCCACTCTCTTATGGTAAATGGCGGGGGTCATCTGTGCGGAGCGACGGGTGGAAGGGGCCCCGCGTAAGTACCCGGAACCGGATCGAAGCCTCCCCGGCCAAAGGGGTTGCAGCGCAGCAGGCGCCACAGCGCAAGAACGGCTCCCCACAGCACTCCATGACGGGCGAGAGCGGTCAGGGCGTATTCCGAACATGTCGGCTGAAAGCGGCATGCGCCCGAGGTCCCGCTGATGGAATGCAACAGAGGCGAAACCCAGCGGCGGTACAGGTCAGGCATGCGAGTTTGCCGTTTTCGTAGTCTTCTCAATGGCGATAAAAATTTTCGCAACTTCCTCTTGCAGTCGCGCAAATTCCGCCGTCAATACGCTTCGTCTTGGATGCAGCACCACGTCGACGTCGCGGGTAAGCAAACCCAGGCTCAGGCGAACGGCTTGGCGCATGCGTCGCTTGATGCGGTTGCGCTCGACTGCTTTGCCCAGCACGCGGCCTGCGGTCAAACCCACACGCGGACCGAAACCCGGTCGCAAGCCAAGTTGCGAGTCAGGACCTGAAGTCCTCTCGGCGAAGAAATACGTCATCGAGGGCGAGAAGTGTTTACGGCTCCGCTGGTACACACGTTGATAGTCTGCGTGCTTGCGTAGCCGAGCGTTGCTTAAGGTAAAAAGCCTCAACCGAGGACACCGTAAAACTGCTAGTCGCGGTAGCCGGCACTCACAGACACGCGCTTGCGTCCCTTGGCGCGGCGGCGGGAAAGCACCGCTGCCCCAGCCTTGGTCTTCATCCGTGTCAGAAAACCGTGTGTCTTCGCCCGATGGCGGCGGTTCGGTTGGAATGTGCGCTTGGGCATAACACTGCGCTCCTGATCTCACTCAAAAATTTCTGCCTGAAGGCAAGTTTTAAGTATAACTGATTCAGGCCAAAGGGCCAAGAAAGCCGAGGCCTCCGGCCGCAGAGGCGACCGCTTTCACTGCGCATGGTGCAACTCGGGAAAGAAAGAAATTTTTGGCCGGAATCAGCAGTTGCACTGCCTTGTAACTGTGCTAGTATCGGCTCCGATCAAGATTGATTTTCTGCACGTCCACACTACCTGATCTTTCGATCTGGATACTTTCGCGAAGGGGCTTGCGTCCCCCAAAGGCAGTTCCTAAGCAGAGGAGTTTACGTGGCACGCACGGTCGAGACCGTTGCGGGCTTGCTTCTTTGCACTTTGCAGAAAGTATCAGGCAGTCGGCGTTGAACGAAGGAATTGTATGTCTTTTGTCGCCACCGCCCCCGCCGCACCCAACCCCTGGGTGCGGATACTGGGTGCTCTCGAAAAGAAGGTAAACCGGCAATCGTTTGATACGTGGCTAAAACCCACGCGCTTCAGCCACGTGAATGGCCGGATGCTTTTCGTGCGTGTTCCCACGCCTGAGTTTCAGCACATAGGCGATCGCTATGGCGACCTCATTCAAGAAGCCATCGATGCCTTCCACTTGGAGTTCGATGACGTCTCCTTTGTCATCCCGCAGGAAGATCCAGCCGCTGTGCGGGTGCGCGAGGATGGAGGGTTTGCACCCGTCCCTTCCCATTCCGCCGGAGCCCAACGCACACCCAACCGCGGGGTGCCCTTGCCGGCTGCACAACAGGCGAAGTTCGACTGGACCACGGCTGCCCAGCTCAATCCCCGATACACCTTCGACGCCTTCGTCATCGGCAATGGCAATCAGTTCGCGCGCGCCGCTTCCGAAGCAGTTGCCGAACGCCCCTCCAAGGCCTACAACCCGCTCTTTATCTATGGCGGTGTCGGCATGGGCAAGACGCACCTGATGCATGCCATCGGCCACGAGGTTAAGAAGCGCCAGCCGCAATGCTCCGTGTGCTATGTCTCCAGCGAGAAATTTACTAATGAAATGATCAACTCGCTGCGCTACGACAAGATGACCAGCTTCCGCGATAAATTTCGCTCGGTCGATCTGCTGCTCATTGACGACATCCAATTTCTGGCGCAGAAGGAGCGCACCCAGGAAGAGTTCTTCCATACCTTCAATGCACTGCACGAAAGCATGCGGCAGATTGTCATCGCCTCCGATCGACCACCGAAGGAGTTGCCGGAGATCGAAGATCGGCTGCGCAGCCGGTTTGAATGGGGATTGATCGCCGATATTCAGCCGCCTGACCTGGAGACCAAGGTCGCTATCCTGCAGAAGAAGGCGGAGAGCGAGCACGTTGTGCTGCCCACCGATATCGCTCTCTTCATCGCCTCCAACGTGCGCACCAATGTGCGCGAACTGGAGGGCGCCATGGTGCGGCTACTAGCCTGGTGCCGCCTCAACGGCGCCGAGCTTACCCTGCCCACCACCCAGCTGTGCCTCAAGCAGTTCATCGATACCCAGGTCCGCAAAATCACCATCGAAGCGATTCAACGCGCTGTCTCTGAGAGCTTTGGCATGCGTGTCGCCGAGCTCAAGCAGAAAAATAATTCTCGCTCCGTGGTCGTTCCGCGTCAGATCGCGATGTATCTGGCCAAGCAGATGACCGAGGCCTCTCTGCCCGAGATCGGAAGGCAATTCGGCGGCAAGCACCATACCACGGTGATGCATTCCATTGCCAAAATCGATGAGCAACGGCGCACAGACAAGGACCTCAATCGTTCCATCAACAAACTCCTGGAAACCCTCAACGGCTAAGCGGACCACATCCAAACCTCTGATTGCATCCGACGACTAGCGGACTGATCCTTTTCAGCTTCGGGCCGCTCCCGGTATGCTCAAGTTGTCTATGTTTTGTTCCGAGTCGCGGCGCCGGCTGGCTTTCCTGGCTGGCTACCTGCTCACTGGTGTGTTCATCGGCGCTGTCCTAAGCAGCGGGCCGGCCGCCTTCGCTCGCCAGCAGGACACCGGATTTCTCAATCGAAGCATCACCCTGAATGGAATCGACTATCACTATGTCGTTTACCTGCCCATGGACTGGACCCCCAAGCAGAAGTGGCCGGTCATTTTATTTCTGCACGGATCCGGAGAGCGGGGCTCGGACGGCCTCGACGAAACGCAGGTAGGCCTACCCAACGCGCTGCGTTCTCATGAGGAGCGCTGGCCCTTCGTGGTGGTGATGCCGCAGGTCCCTTACAACCACCATCATTGGACCGATTCGGACATCATGGCTATGGCCATGGATGCGTTGAACGCGGAAGTGAAGGAATTCCACGGCGATCCCCAGCGTCTCTACCTCACCGGGATGTCACTAGGCGGCTACGGCGTGTGGGAGATTGCCAAGGATTACCCGGGACGCTTTGCCGCGATTGCTCCGGTATGCGGAGGCATCTACTGGTCCTACGCGCCCGCCCGCTGGCATCAGCCGGAACTTGTTCAGGAGTACGTAAAAGCCATTGGCCGGACGCCGGTGTGGATTTTTCATGGGGCAGACGACCCTGTAGTTTCCCCGGCGCAATCGCAAATCATGTTTGCCGCCCTCACCGCTGCAGGCGGCAACGTGCGCTTCTGGGAGTATGCCAATTATCATCACAACGCCTGGGACAGGGCGTACGTCGATCCCCAATTGCCGCAGTGGTTCCTGGCTCATCACCTGGCTGATATCGCTACCACTAAACCGTATTCGGAAAAACGCGTCATCCCCATTCACCCTCCGCCGATTCATGTGGATCCCACCGTCTATGACGCTTATCAGGGTGAGTATGTCGACGCCGGCGTGACGCAGCTGACTGTCTTCCGGCAAGGCGCCAGGTTGATGTCCAGGAACCGCACCGGCGACCAGACCGAGTTGCTGCCCGAACTCCCCAATCGATTCTTCTATCCCAGCGGCAGCACCACCCGCCTTACCTTCGAGAAAGGTCCCGACGGCCGGGTCACCGGGCTTCTCTTCTCCGACGATCGCCATCAGGAACTGTGGGAAAAAGCGCCAGAAAAGACTCCTTAGCAGTTTGCCTGCATTGTGGAAAGCAGGCGGCTCACAAGGGCGCATCAGGACTGCTCGAGACCACGCTTTGCACCTTGGCGTTCCCGCTTTCCACAGCCTTTCTCAAGCGGGCTGTGCAGACCGTGGGCAACTTGGCATCTAAACCGGCGCGATTCGCCACTCTTCCTGCTTTTCATTTTGCCGGGCCCAGGTTTTCTAAAACGTGTACGGCTGTCATCCACGCTACCTGCTTGGTTTCAGCGTCTCTTTCCACTTTTCCGTCATGAACGGTTACTACTACTAACAAGGAATAGATTTTTTAGCTCTTTAATAGTAGTAGTAGTTTTGGGGTGTACGCCCCGCCAATGCATAGTCCCGAGAATCCACAGGAAGAACACAGTTGACATTCTCAGCCGGCTTCGGCGTGGTGTAGAGTGAGTCAAACCTATCAAAAGGGGAGAGCACCATGCTGAGCGCGGGGGTTGAGCAGGAGAGACCGGTCGTACAGGGAGCCACAACGATGGAGATCAGCGTGAGCCGTCATGACCTGCTGCGAGAGCTGAGTGCAACGCAGAGCGTCGTAGAGCGGAAGACTACGATTCCTATCCTCTCCAATTTTCTCCTCGAGGCCGGGCAAGGAGAGGGCGAAGGCGTCGACCGCCTTACCATCACAGCCACCGACCTGGACCAGAGTATTCGCACCTCCTGTGCCGCCAAAGTGAAAAAGCCAGGAGCTTGCACCATACCCGCGCGCAAGCTTTTCGATTATGTGAAACTCCTGCCCGATGGTGATATTTCCATCAAGCTGATGGAGAATCACTGGGTGCAGATTCGTTCCGGCCGTTCCAACACCAAGATGGTGGGCATGGCGCGGGCCAATTTTCCCCAGGTACCGGAGTTTCCCGAGAACGGCCTGACGCAGTTGGCCGCGGCCTCGATCAAAGGCATGATCTCGAAGACGATCTTCGCCATCTCCAATGAGGAATCGCGTTATACGCTCAACGGCGCTTTGCTCATCTTGAAGGCGGAGTCGCTCTCCATGGTCGCCACCGATGGTCACCGGCTGGCGCACATCGAAAAGATGGGCGAATCGCTCAAGAACATCAGTGGAGAAAAGAAGACCCTCATCCCACGCAAGGCATTGGCGGAGCTGCAATCGCTGCTCGCCGACACCGAAGAGGAATCGCTCGACTTCTTCGACGATGAGCACACACTCTTCTTTCGGCTCGGCCATCGCGTGCTCACCACCCGCAAGTTGACTGGCCAATTCCCCAACTACGAAGCAGTGCTACCGCGGGATAACAATAAATTTGTGGTGGTGCGCAGCGAAGAATTGATGGGGTCGATTCAACGAGTTGCGCAATTTGCCGACGAACGCTCCGGCGCCATCAAGATCCGGCTGGAGCAGAATGAGATGAAGATCTCCTCCTCTTCAACGGAGTCCGGCGAGTCGGAGGATACGATCGAAACTCCCTACGGTTTTGATCCCATCGTAGTCGGTTTCAATTCGACTTATCTCATCGACTTTCTCCGGGCTGTTGGCTCCAGCGGCGAAGTGCGGCTCGAATTTAAAGACGCGCAGTCGGCTGGTCAAATGCGCCCGGAAGATCCTGCCGATGACTTTAAGTATCGCTACGTGATCATGCCGATGCGCATTTGATCTCAGTGCTTCTTGGCCTTGCTCGCTGCAGATTTGCGCCGGGGAACGGCCGCCTTGGTTAGGGCCTTCTTGACTGCGGCCTTCTTCACCACCTTCTTGGCTGGCTTGGCGCGCGCTACCGCTGTCTTCTCCACCAACATCGCCTTCAATTGCTTCAGGTCCACGGTGCGAGCGGACTTTCTTAACCGTTCGATGTCGTAGTAGGTCCGCTTTTCGGTGAGAAAGATGTGGACCACAAAGTCGACGTAGTCCATCAATATCCATTCGCCCTGGCGGCGGCCTTCGACAGAATTGGGGTAGGTTTGAAAGTCCTTTTTCAGGCGAATCTCGATCTCGTCGGCGATTGCCTGGGTCTGGCGTTCGTTGGAGCCACTCGAGATAAGAAAAAAGTCGGTGAAACCAGCGTCGAGAGCGTCGAGTTCCAAAATTCTAGTATCCTCGGCCTTCTTGTCTTCGCAGGCCTCCGCAGCGGCCAGAACCATGCGGCGCGTTTCCGTAGTTGCCATTCGGTGAGGTGGTTTCTCCTTGATCTCTATGGTATCTCTACCGGCCGGTAGAGGCCGCGGGAGCGAATGTATTCCGCAACCGGGGGAGCGAGTACGGTTTGCTGCACCGACCCCTCAGCCAGAGCGGCGCGGATTTCGGTGGCTGAGATGTCCTGGTCCAGGTCGGGGAGCAGAAACAGGCTTGCGCTCTGTCCCGCAGGGCCCGAAAGGTCGAAGCGGGTGAACCCGGCTTCGCGATGCTCGCCCGTGTTTTCGATTCCCTCGGGCAAGGCGGCATTGATCTGTTCCAGTGAGAAGCCCGGTCTCCCAGCGACGATAAAGTCGCAAAAAAGCAGTAGCTCGGTGCATCGATGCCACCGCTTCATGGTCAGGAAAGAATCGGCTCCGAGCAGACAAAAGAGCTCATCCGATGGCTGCAGGAGACTGCGCAGGTGTTGCAGGGTATCAAAGGTGTAGTTCGGCTGCCCGCCGGGCAAAGGTGCATCCACATTGCTCGCCGTGAGTCCGGGTTCTCCCGCCACCGCCAGCTTTACCATGGCCAGCCGGTCCTCAAAGCTGGAACTGGGGACGCCGCTCTTGAGCGGTTGGGTGCCTACGGGCGCAACCAGCACCTGGTCGAGCGCCAGCCGGGTAACGGCTGCGCGGGCGGTCGCTATGTGCCCATAATGCGGCGGGTCGAAAGTGCCCCCGAAAAAGGCGATGCGCATAGGGGCATCGTATCGTGCCGGCTGTATCCTAGGGCCACTTGCATGCCTGTTGCTTATATTGCGCTCGGCTCCAATCTGGGCGACCGGGGGCAAATGCTTTCCTTGGCCAGCGATCGTCTGGGTCGCCTTGGCCGGGTGGTGGCGCGCTCCTCAGTCTACGAAACCGAGCCTGTGGGATATCGCGATCAGCCTGCCTTCCTGAACGCGGTGCTGGCTTTGAAGACGCAATTGGAACCACTACCGTTGCTGCATGCTTTGTTGGCCATCGAGCGGGAGCTGGGTCGCGATCGCAGCCATGGCGTTGCCAACGGGCCCCGCACGGTGGACCTCGATTTATTGCTCATGGGAGATTCCGTTGTCGCTCGAGAGGAGCTGACGCTGCCGCACCCGGCTCTCGCCGATCGCCGTTTTGTGCTGGCGCCGCTAGCCGAGATTGCCCCCCAGCTTCGCCACCCGCAGCGCAACCAGACCATGGCAGAACTGCTGGCCCTACTGCCTGACGAGGGCGAAAACTCTATTTCTGCTGTTCGCCGGCTCTAAGACTCTGGATCCTCAATCAACAGTGGACGTCGGGATACCGCAGCTCCAGACCTCAAGCTTTCGACGCCCAATGGGCAACTAAGGTTGAGATTCGTGGTATCCATCTCGCGAAAAACCAGCGAGATGTGGGGCACCCGACGTCTGTTGCAGATCCGGAGTGCAAGGTTCGTTGCTGGGTGGAAAATCCAAGCTAAAATCAGCGAGTGTCTCTCGCTTTTCAGATAGAAGCCGTCAGTGGACAGGCACGGCGGGCGACCATAGCACTTCCCCATGGGCTGGTCCAGACTCCGGCCTTCATGCCGGTGGGCACCGCGGGGTCAGTCAAGGCCATCCCCCAGCATCTGCTCGAAGAGTTGGACGCGCAGATCATTCTTGCCAATACCTATCACTTGTACTTGCGCCCAGGCCATGAGCTGATTCGGCGGCTCGGCGGGCTGCACCGCTTCATCGCCTGGCCCCGCCCCATGCTTACCGATTCCGGGGGCTTTCAGGTCTTCAGCCTCAACGAGCTACGGAAAGTCAGTGAGGATGGGGTGAAGTTCCGCTCCCACCTGGATGGATCGTCCCATTTTTTCTCGCCTGAGCACTCCATGGACGTGCAAATGGCGTTGGGCGCCGACATCATCATGGCCTTTGACGAATGCACGGAATACCCCGCTGACCGCGGGCGAGCTTTGCAATCCCTCGAATTAACCCTGCGCTGGGCCAGACGCAGCCAACAGTACTTCAACCAGCACGCCGGTGCCGGCCAATCGCTGTTCGGCATCGTGCAGGGCGGCATGTATCCGGATCTGCGGCGTCAGTGTGCGGAACAACTGGTGGAAATGGATTTCCCAGGCTACGCAATCGGCGGCCTGAGCGTGGGCGAACCGCGGGGGTTGACCCGGGAAATCATCGAAAGCACCCTGCCGGTGCTGCCGCCGGACAAACCACGATACGTCATGGGCGTTGGCTACCCGGATGAGATTGTGGAGTACGCCGCGCTGGGCGTGGACATGATGGACTGCACGATACCCACCCGGGCCGCCCGCCATGGCTTGCTGTTTACCTCCGGAGGGCGGCTCAACATCAGAAACAGGCGCTTCGCCGAGGATCCGGAGCCCCCGGATCCCCATTGCGGCTGCATGGTTTGCGGGCGCTATAGCCGGGCCTATCTGCGCCACCTGATGGCAGCCCAGGAACCGCTTGCCGGGGTGCTCAACACCCTGCACAACCTGGCCTACTACCTGGACACCATGCGAGCGGTACGAAATGCTATTGCCACGGATACTCTTCCTGCCCTGCTGGCCCGCGTGCGCGCCCAGGCTGATCGCGTTGGCCCCTCCAGCGATATCATCCTCCAGTAGACAAACCGGCGCGGATAGGCTGTAGTAATAAGACTGGATAAGAAAATCTGAGGATGGTACGTTGACCTTCGTTCCCCTGTTACTGGCTCCCGTCATTCCACCCGGCCTGGTGACCTTTCTCCCCTTCCTGCTGATCATCGCCGTGTTCTACCTGATGCTGGTGCGCCCCAACCAGAAGAAGCAGAAGCAATGGCAGGAGATGCTGGGGAGCCTGAAGCCCGGCGATCGCATCACCACCACCGGCGGCATGCGCGGTACTATCATTTCGATTAAAGAGGACGCGGTGCAGCTGCGCGTCCCACCTGATGGCATCAAGATAGAGGTCATCAAGAGTGCGATCGCTTCCGTGACCACGAACCAAGAGGAAGCTAAATAACCGTAGTTCGCCAACACCTGATAGCGAAATCCCATGCGTAAAACCCTCCTGATCATTGCAGTTCTTCTCGTTTTCGTCTTTGGCATCTTCGGCATTCCGAAGGGCATAGGCCCGTCCGCCTGGAAGTCGGCCATGACCGACCGCATCCACCTTGGTCTCGATCTCAAGGGTGGCATCCACCTGGTGTTGCAGGTGATGGTGGAGGAAGCGGTGGGCGCGGAGACGGATAACGCGGTTGCCCGGATTCAAGCCGATCTGCAGCAGGGCGGCTTCCCCGCCCGTTCCGTGCTCAAGCCCGATCCCAAGCAACCGGAGCTGATTCAGGTTCAGGGAACGCCCCCGGACAAGATCGGCGACGTGCGCAGCCTGCTCGACTCGCGCTACGGGGCCCAGTACACGGTAGCGTCGGCGCCCAACAATAACTGGACCCTCACCATGAAGCAGACCGAGGTGCAGTCGATCGAGCAGCATGCGCTGCAGCAGGCGATCGACACTATTCGCACCCGCATCGATAACCTGGGGGTCGCGGAACCTACTATCCAGGAGTACAACCTGGGCACCAACCAGATCCTGGTGGAGCTGCCGGGCGTGGACGACCTGAGCCGGGTGCGCGACATCATCCAGTCGACAGCCCGGCTGGAGATCCACCTGGTTGTGGGAGGGCCGTTCCCCACGGAGCAGGCCGCTGCGCAAAGCCTCGGGGGGACAGTTCCTCCGGAGGACATCGTCATGGCCTACGGGGGCACGGAGGCGGAATTGCAAGGCCAGTACTATGTTCTGCAGAGGCTGCCGATTGTGGCCGGCGACGACTTCCGCGACGCGCAACCGTCGGTGGACGAAAATGGCCGACCGGATGCGACCTTTATCCTCACCCGCAACGCGGGCGACCGGTTCTACCAGTTCACCAGCACGAATATCGGGAAGTCACTGGCTGTGGTCCTCGAAAACCGGGTCCAGGAGGCGGCTAATATCCAGCAGGCCATCCGCGACCAGGGCCGGATTACCGGCCTCGGCAAAGAGAAGGCGCAAAACCTTTCCCTGATGCTGCGCACCGGCGCGCTGCCGGCGTCCATTCATTACCTGCAGGAGAGCGTTGTCGGGCCGTCACTGGGCGCTGACTCCATCCGCAAGGGCGTGCTCGCTTCCATCGTGGGCATGCTGGCGGTCATGATCTTCATGCTCATCTACTATCACGGAGCGGGCATCAATGCGGATCTGGCCCTGATGCTGAACCTGGTGATCCTGCTGGGCTTTATGGGCTTCTCCGGGGCCACTTTGACGCTGCCGGGAATTGCAGGTGTGATTCTCACTATCGGCATGGGCGTCGATTCGAACGTGCTGATCTTCGAGCGTATCCGGGAAGAACTGCGCGCGGGCAAAGCCCCGTCGGCGGCGGTTGACCAGGGATTTGCCCACGCCTGGGTAACGATTGTCGATACCCACGTAACGACAATCGTCTCGGCGATTATTCTGTTCCTTTTCGGCACAGGACCCGTAAAGGGTTTTGCCGTAACGTTGAGTTTTGGTCTGTTCGCTAACCTGTTCACTGCGGTCTTTGTCTCGCGCCACATCTTCGATTCGATTCTCAAGCGTAAGCAGCGTGGACAGGCACTTTCGATCGGCTAAGTAAGGCGGAGTTTCTAGTGGAACTGTTTCGTGGCGTTAACGTTGATTGGCTCGGTAAGAAGTGGTACTTCCTTGCCTTTTCGCTGGTGTTCAGCGTATCGGGTGTGCTGTCGATTCTTTTCTGGCACCACATCAACCTGGGAGTAGATTTCCGCGGCGGCACGCTGGTCTACGTTCAATTCGAGCAGCCGCCGAACCTCGACCGGATTCGCCAGGCGATCGATCACGCCGGTATCCACGACGCGCGCATTCAAACCTACGGAACGACGAAAAAGCAGGTGGCGATTTCGCTGGCCCAAAAAGAAACCCAGGAGTCGGCCCTCGACACCGGGCGCCAGACCATCGTGCAGGCGCTGGCTACAAATTATTCGAGCGATGGAGCAGCTGCCCAGGGCAAACTGGATTTAGATAATGCCAGCCAGGGCAGCCTGGCCCAGTTTCTGCAGCAAAGCGACCCCGAGCACCTGGCGAGCACAGGAGGGGGCGCCCAGCGATACGCCCAGCAGGCGGCGGCTATCCTGAGTCACCGCGACAAGGACCTGGACGGCATTTTCAGCAGCATCGACCAGCTTAATGGAGTGGTTGATCCGGCGGTCGTCAGCCAGCTTAAGCAGGGCGCTTACCTTTCCGGCTTCCACGTCTTCGCAGCCGACATTATCGGGCCCCAGGTCGGCGCAGCTTTGCGCAAGCAGGCTTTTTGGGCCACCATCTACTCGCTGGCTGGGATGCTGGTCTATTTGTGGTTCCGCTTCGAGTTGATCTATGGAGTGGCCGCGGTGGTGGCGGTCTTCCATGACACCCTGATCACCATAGGCGCCTTTAGCTTATCCAACCAGGAAATTACCCTGACGGTCATCGCCGCCATTCTGACTCTGATCGGCTACTCGATGAACGACACCATCGTGGTCTTCGACCGCATACGGGAGAACTTGCGCATCTCTCGCCGCGAGAACCTGACCAGCGTAGTGAATCGCAGTATCAACCAGACGCTGAGCCGGACGGTTCTGACCTCGGGGCTGACATTCCTCACCGTCTTATCGCTCTACCTCTTCGGTGGAGAGGTGTTGCACGGCTTTTCCTTCGCCCTGGTGATTGGCATCCTCATCGGCACCTATTCGTCGATTGCTGTGGCGGCCCCCATGCTGGTGGCTTACCAGGAGTGGCGAGCCAAAAGGGGTAAGCGCGCGGTTTTGCCGGCCGGCAAGAAGGCCCGGGTCTAGTGCAACTCGAGCGTTGAACCATTCAGAGACGAAGTATAGATGGACGCAGTGTTTGGCTTTGTATCAGGGCCCGACTTTAGTCGGGCCACAAAGGATTGAAAAAGATGGGGCTTTAGCCCCCGCCATGGCGCATCCGTGCACGAAGTTCTTGTCCGAAAACAAATCTGAGCCCAAAAAAGCGCGCAGGGGCTAAAGCCCAGATCTTGCTGACCCTTTTCGGCCCGACTAAAGTCGGGCCCTGATACAAAGCGCGGAAGCGGCGAATCCCGGAAAACGGGGTTCTCGGGCCATCTCTACGATGTGCGAACACCGTGAAGGTTTGCGACAAAACTTTGCACAAACGAGCCGAGCATGCCAATCACCCTTCGGGATCAAAAGCGCATCCTATGGTGTCTAAGTAGGTACAAGTTCGAATATCCGAGGTAAGGCGATGTTTGAAGATTCTCTAATGGAGTCGGGTGGCAAGCTAAAGACCAAGAGTAAATATTGGTCCATCGTTACTCTGTGTATCAACGGAGCTATCCTGGCCGGTCTGATTATCTGGCCGCTGCTGCATCCAGAAGCGCTGCCAACGCAGATGATGGCCACGCTGCTGGTTGCCCCACCACCCCCACCGCCCCCTCCCCCGCCACCACCACCTCAGGCTCCGGTCCAAGTCAAGATCAAGTCTGAGATGCTCAACAATGAACTACAAGCGCCCAGCAAGATCCCCAAAGACATCAAGCAGATCAAGGAGTCCTCGGCTCCGCCCGCCATGGCTGGTGTATCCGGCATGGAAGGCATGGGCGGCGGCACCCCTGGCGGCGTGATGGGCGGTATCCTCGGCGGTATCGGGAATGGCCCGGCTATCGTCAAGGCAGCGCCCCCCAAGAAGCTGAGCATTTCCTCCGGCGTGATGGCCGGCAACCTGCTGCAAAAAACCGTGCCGCAATATCCGGCGATCGCCAAAGCGGCCCGCATTCAGGGAACCGTAGTCTTGCAGGCTACGATTTCCAAGAGTGGCGGGATCGAAAACCTCAGGGTCGTCAGCGGTCCTCCTATGCTGCAGCAAGCGGCCCTGGATGCCGTTCGGTCCTGGCGCTACAAACCCTATCTACTTAATGGAGACCCCGTCGAAGTGGAGACCACGGTCAACGTAGTCTTCAACCTCGGCGGCTAAAAACCCTGCCGGCGCCGCTTTCACCAAAGGTGGTAGCCGGTAATCCCCCTTGTGGCCACTTCGGGTCATTTCAGGCCGAAGTGGCCCAGTGCTAGCATCTGGATGTTTCAGAGCTATAACGAAAGTCATTCCGTAGGAGGAAAGATTCAGTGATTCTCGCCCACCTCACCCAATTCGCTGCCCATCAGGCTGCTCTCGGCATGTACCTCTTCCAGGATCAGGGACAAACCGTCGGCTTCTCCCCGATGGATCTCTGGCATAACATGGGCAACGCGGCCAAGGCCGTAGTCGCCGTCCTCTTCATTATGTCTATCTGGTCGCTGGCTGTGATCATTGACCGCGCACTTTACTTCAGCGCAGCTCGCAAGCAGTCGCGAGAATTCGCGCCGCGCGTTGCCGGTGCCCTCAAGGAAGGCAAGCTGGACGAAGCAGTGAAGGTTGCTGACCGCAATAAGAAGTCTCACCTGGCGGAAGTGGTTACTGCCGGCCTGCAGGAGTTCCGCAACTACGGCAGCGGCGGAGCGGTCACTGAAGAGCAGATCGAATCCAGCCGGCGCGCGCTCGAGCGTTCCGAAGCGATTGTCCACGCCAAGCTGAAGAGGGGTCTGGGCGGTCTGGCAACCATTGGTTCGACGGCGCCCTTTATCGGGCTGTTCGGAACGGTGGTCGGTATCTTGAACGCATTCCAACAGATCGCGACTCAGAAGACCTCCGGTATCGGCGCAGTCGCCGGCGGTATCTCCGAGGCTCTGGTCACCACGGCTTTCGGGCTGCTGGTAGCCATCCCCGCCGTTATGACCTTCAACTACTTCACCGGTAAGGTGGAAGCCTTCGACGTGGAGATGGACAATTCCTCCAGCGAATTGATCGATTACTTCATCAAGCAAAGCCACCGCCGCTAAACGGCGCGTGTTCAAGCCCTCAACAGCGGGAATCCTGCACCGGTTGGAACGGATTAAATCCGTTCCAACCTGGTGGTTTTCACCGGCCCCTACAGAAAGTCATCTTGAAGGTGGGCAAGCCTGAAGCGTTTTCATAGTTGGTGCAGGCACCGACAAATGCATCGGCACTCACTCTGAAAACGCTAATAGCCGCTCGAACCCACGGAGCAAAACAATGGGAATCGTAGTCAGAAACGAAGGCGCAAAAGTAAATTCGAACATCAACGTCACTCCCATGGTGGATGTGATGTTGGTGTTGCTGATCGTTTTCATGGTCATCACACCTATGCTGCAGAACAAGGTGAATATCGAGCTGGCCAAGGTAACCGACCCGACCTCGATGCCCGATGCCGATAAAGAAGACGCGGTGGTCGTGGCCATCACCCGGGATAACAAGGTGTACCTGGGGCAGAACCAGGTCTCCATGGCAGACCTTGGTGCCAAGGTGGCCGATATGCTGCAGAACAAAACAGAAAAGCAGATCTTTATGCGTGCGGACGCCCGGTCGCAGTACGGCACGGTCATGGATGCTATTGACGATGTACGCGCCGCGGGTGTAGATCAGGTAGGACTGCTGACCGACCGCCGGCAGGACCAAACCACTCCGCCTCCTGCGACACCGCCAGCCGGGCAGTGAGTTTGGATCACAACCTAACGACTTAGAGAACTTAGGAAACGAGGGACGAAAATGGCATTCGATACAGGCGGTGGTGGTGGGCTCAATGCAAGCATCAACGTGACCCCGATGATCGATGTTCTGCTGGTGTTGCTGATCGTCTTCATGGTCATTACACCGGTGACCCCGAAGGGACTTGATGCCCTGGTCCCGCAGCCACCGAAAGAGCCGCAGAAGCAGCAGGACAATGACCGCACGATCGTGGTCCAAATCACGTCATCGGGCCGGGGGAGGAGTTCCAGGCTACAAGATCAATGAGCTGGACATTTCCCACGGAGATCTATTGAATAAGCTGGAAGGCATCTTTGCTACCCGGGCAGAGAAGGTCATGTTCGTCAAAGGGGATCCAGCCCTCGACTTCTCAGCAGTAGCGGATGTGCTCGACATCGGCCACGAGGCAGGTGTGGATCACATCGGCCTCATCACACCGAAGGTGGAAGCGGGGCAGTAAAGCGGTTGTGTTGTCGCAGGCCGGGCCATGGTGAACTCGTCCTTCAGCTCCAATACCTGAGAAGGTTACTGGAGTTGCGTTGGACGAGGATCCAGCAAGTTGCTAATGGGCAGCATGCTGGAATTGAAGGAAAGGTTGCCTGACCCTGCTCCATGATCCGCATTGGCAAACAAGATCGACGGTTGAGCGCGCTTTGCAAAAGGTCCGCGGCTGCTTATTGAGCAGCCGCGGATTTTTGTTTGTTGTGCAGCACTTGCCAGTATGCAGAAACCAAGTACAATCACTGCGCGGAGTTTTTTCCCCTCAAGTTGCAGGTCGGGTAAGCTTTTGAAGATCAGGCAAAGCCTGGCGGTTATAAGGAGATTTAAACCAGAATGAAGCGAAGCGCATATATTCCGGTGCTGGCGGTCGCCACCCTGTCGCTGCTGACCATGGTTACCGGGTGCAGCAAGCTGCAGGCTCGCGATCAATTGATTAAGGGCGTCCAGGCGTATAAGAACGCCAAGTTTGAAGAGGCCATCGACCATTTCCAGAATGCGGAACGGCTTGACCCGACGCTGGAAAACGCTCCTCTCTACCTCGCCACCGCTTACGCCCAGCAGGTGGTTCCCGACGCAAACACCCCTGAGAACACGAAGAACGCTCAGCTGGCGGTGGACGCCTATCAGAAGGTGCTGGCCAAGGATCCGAACGACCTGAATGCCTTGCGTGGAATCGCAGCCGTCTACCTCAATACGGGCAAGACTGAGGAGGCGAAGGAGTGGCAGCGTAAGGTTGCCGCCGTCGATCCCAAGGACCCGGTCGCGCATTACACCATCGGGGTCGTCGATTGGCGCGTTGCCTACAGGAATGCGATCCAGGTTCGTAACAGCCTCGGGATGCAGGATAACGGCGACATGATCAAGGACAAGGCCGCATGCCAGAAACTCGCCGCGCAGAACGGACCTATTGTGGATGAGGGCATCAAGGAGTTGCAGGAAGCGGTCAATCTGCGCCCCGGATACGATGACGCAATGTCGTATCTCAGCTTGCTCTACCGGCGCAAGGCCGACCTTGATTGCGGCGATGAAGCCGCGCACAAAGCAGGATATGGCCATGTTCGATCAATGGCGCGACAAGACCATGGCGACCCGCAAGGCGAACGAGGAAAAGAAGAATCAGCAGACGCCTGGCGGCATTACGATGGGCGGCAAGTAGCTACGATCAGAGCAACCGTTCTAGCCGAGCCCTTCTAGGGCCGCTAGCCGCCCCGAGGAAATCCGGGATCGGCCAGGGGCTTTTTGCTTTAAGCAACTGTCACCGCTACATCCCACATGTTGTAATCTTGCCCCGTGCCTCCTCTGCTCGAAGTCGATCATCTCTCGATTTATTTTCGCGACCAGGCCGTGGTCAGCGACTTGACTTTCTCGGTCGGGCAGGGCGAAGTGCTGGGCCTGGTCGGCGAGTCAGGCTCGGGAAAGTCGTTGACCTCGCTCTCCGTGCTGAGGCTCCTGGACGGCGCGGCGCGGGTCGAAGGCGCGATCCGTTTCGAGGGTCAGGATTTGTTGACCCTGAAGCCGGAACAGATGCGCCAATATCGTGGGCGCAAGATCGCCATGATCTTTCAGGAACCCATGACGGCTCTCAATCCCGTCATGCCGGTAGGGCGGCAGATTGCCGAAGCCATCGAAACCCATCAGCCTGAGCTGGGCCGTAAGCAGGTGCGCGACGCCGTGGTGGAGGCGATGGCCGCCGTATCGATTGCCGAGCCGGAGCAGCGCATGCGCGACTATCCGCACCAGTTTTCCGGCGGCCAGCGGCAGCGCCTGCTCATCGCCATGGCGCTGGTGAACCATCCATCCCTGCTGATCGCCGATGAGCCCACGACCGCCCTGGACGTCACCGTGCAGGCGCAGATTCTGCTCCTGCTCAAGTCGCTGCAACAGCGTAACGGACTGGGTATGCTGTTCATCTCCCATGATCTCGCCGTGGTGGCACAGATTGCGGACCGGGTAGCAGTGATGCGCAAGGGCATGCTGCTCGAGACTGGCACGCGCGATCAGGTTTTTCTCCATCCCGGGCATGCCTACACGAAGAGCCTGCTAGGGGCGGTGCCGACGCTTACCACCGACCGGGACCAGCCACTGGCCACTCTGGCAGGGGCGGATGCAATCGCCGGAACCATGGTGGAGCAGGCTCCCGGCCATTGGGTGCGCTGCATCCAACCGCTCTGATATCCTGATCGTTTGCGGTTGATTTCGGAGACCGCAGCAGGCCTGCGGGATTATGCGCGCATTACTCATTTCCGACATTCACGCCAACATCGATGCCCTGGAGGCCGTGCTCGAGGCCGCGCCGGAGCACGATGTGGTCTGGAATCTGGGCGATGTAGTCGGTTACGGGGCGGCGCCGAACGAGGTGATTGAGCGGGTACGCGACTTGGGCAAGACCTTTGTCCGGGGCAATCACGACCGTGCTTGCAGCGGGCAGCTATCTCTGGACGATTTTAATCCGGTGGCCAGCCGTGCCGCTCGCTGGACCCGGCAAGTGCTCACTCCCGAGCACATCGACTGGCTGCAGCATATGGTTCGCGGACCGATCACGCCGGACGGTCCCCAGGTCAGCTGCATGCATGGATCCTATCTCGACGAGGATGAATACCTGCTCTCGGTGCGCGATGCGAGGTTGCCGTTGAAGCAGGCGGAAACGCGCATCAATTTCTTCGGCCATACGCATCTGCAGGGCGGCTTTGCCGTTCATGGCGAGGACTGGTTCAAGCTGGACCCGGTCTACTCGAGCGACGATGAGCCCGACGTCTCCGAGTTGGTGTTGATTCCGGGGGCGCGTTACCTGATCAATCCCGGTTCGGTGGGCCAACCTCGGGATCATGATCGCCGGGCCGCGTTCGCGCTGTTTGACGATGAGCGAATGGTCGTCGAGTTCCGCCGCGTTCCTTATGACTTCCGGCTGGCGCAAATGCGCATCATGCGCGCCGGACTTCCCGACCAATTAGCTATGCGGCTAGGCTTCGGACGCTGACCCATAGCCTTGGCTTGAGGAGAGAAACCGCAGGTCCCTCGGCTTCGCTCGGGATGACAAAGGATAGGGCGTCGCTTCCATCATAGATTGATGCCGGTGGAGAGAAATTGTAGATCCCTCGGCTTTGCTCGGGATGACAAAGGGTAGGGCGTCGCTTCCATCATAGATTGATGCGGGTGGAGAGAAATTGTAGATCCCTCGGCTTTGCTCGGGATGACAAAGGATAGGGAGGCGCTTCCATCGACGATTGGATGATGGAGGGAATGCTCCACCAGCGTCGAATGCTGAGCAAAAAACCACTCTTCCCTTTGTCATCCCGAGCGAAGCCGAGGGATCTGCAGTTTCTCCCATCGGTATCGAATGCTTACTCTTCGACGTCCTCAGCCTTAACTGTGACCTTAACGTGCGCGGTCACTTCGCGGTGCAGCTTGACCGGCACATGGAACTCGCCCAGCTGACGTAGCGGCTCTTCCAACTGCAGCTTGCGGCGATCGATGGTGAAACCCTTCTGCTCCAGCTGATGCGCGATTTCCGCCGCAGTCACGGAACCAAAGAGATGATCGTTCTCACCCACCTTGCGGGTGAAAACCAAGCTCCACTTGATTAAGCTGCGTAACCAGTAATTCGGCCTCGGATTTTTCCTTAGCCGAACGCCGCACGGCAGCTTGCTTCATCTGCTCGATCACGACCTTATTCGCGGCCGTTGCTTCCATGGCAAGCTTCTGCGGCAGCAGAAAATTGCGCCCGTAACCGTCAGCTACTTTGACCACATCGCCGCGCTGGCCCAGCTTGTTGACATCTTCTTTCAGAATCACTTCCATGACCAATCTCCTAGTAACGCGCTGCAAAGGGCAGCAAAGCAATATTGCGGGCCTGCTTGATGGCACGCGCCAGTCCACGCTGATGGGTGGTGCAGACGCCGGTAAGGCGGCGCGGCACAATCTTCCCCCGCTCGGCGACAAACTGCTGCAGCAGGCGCACATCGCGATAGTGGATGGCGTCGATCTTCTCCACACAGAACTTGCAAACCTTCTTGCGGCGAAAGAACTTGCGTCCCCCGCCCCCAGGGCCGCTGGGGCGTCCACCCGGCGGGCGTCCGCCGGGGCCTGAAGATCCGGGCCCTGAACCTTCGGGCCGGCTGGTACTTGGTGCGCTTGGCGTGCTGGTTTCGTCAGCCATAATTCTCTTATCCTTTCAACAAAACAAAATTCTCTTAGGCGCTGGCTGCTTCTGTTGCCGGCGCGGGAGCTGCAGCGGGCTCCACAGGAGCCGCAGGAGTTGCCGCCGGTTGGGCGCTGAGCTTCTTGCGCGTGGCGCGGATAGCCTTGATCTTGGCCACTCGCTTCTCTTCTTCGTCCATGCGCACGGAGATGAATTTGATCACCGGCTCGGAGACGCGAAGCCGGCGCTCGATCTCGCCCACCAGGGAGCCGTCGGCGTTAATCGTCAGCAACACATAGTTGCCATCGTTAAACTTCTTGACCATATAGGCCAGCTTGCGGCGGCCGAGCTTTTCCATCGACTTGATGCTGCCGCCACCCTGGGTGATGTTCCCCTCCAAACCGGCGATCAGCTTGTCGAGATCCTCGTCCAGAATGTCAGGACGAACAATAAACATGATTTCGTACGTGCGTTGCATGGCTACTCTCCAATTCTTTCCTCTTCGCCGCCTGTTTCGCGGCGATTGAACTCATTCATTGCCGGGCCGGGTCCCTTGGCCAGCACTGTCTCCACAGCGCGCGCCGTGCGATCCAGAACCTCATCCAGGATCGCCAGCTGCGCCTTGCGCATGGGCGTGAGCACATAATCCTTCCGCCCCCGCCTGGCGCTCTCAGCCGCCTCATCTCCCGGGGGAGCAACCCCGATACGAATCCGCAGCCACTCCTCCGTGCCCAGCGCACCAGAAACGGATTTGACCCCGTTATGGCCGCCGGCACTGCCCCGCTCCCGAATCCTCAGCGAGCCCAGGGGAAGCGCGATCTCGTCGTAGATCACGATCAGATCGCGGCTCGCGTCGGCATCGAACTCATTCACCAACGCCAGAACCGAGATGCCGCTCAGGTTCATGTAGGTTTCCGGCTTGGCCAAAACCACTTCTCTGCCGGCAATGCGGGTAGTTGCCGTCAACGCCCGGCAGCGACGGTTATTCACCGTCACACCGCCCTGCTCCGCTAGCCGGTCGATGGCCAGAAAGCCTGCATTGTGTGGCGTGAACTGGTATTCGATACCCGGGTTTCCCAGGCCAACCACCAGGGCCGGTCCCCTTTGCTCCCCATCCACTCAGAGCCCGATCACTTCTTCCCGCCCTTTTCGGCAGCCGGATCCGGAGTCTCGACCTTGCCCTTCTTGGCAACTTCCGGCTCCGCCGGCGCCGCGGCAACCACCGCATCCACGGCCGGCGCAACTTCTTCCTTGATCGCCACCACGTGAGCCACGGTCGCACCCTCATCGGTGATGAACTTGAGCTTGCCGGCATGCGGCAAATCGGCCACGCGCACGGAACTGTTCAAGCCCAGGCCACTCACATTCAAGTCAATATGGGTCGGAATATCGGCCGGCAGGCACTCGATTTCGACTTCGCGCAACACCTGGTCAAGAATGCCGCCCTGCATCTTGACACCAACCGGAACACCTTCCAATAGAATCGGCACCTTGACCCGCATCGCCTTGTCCATGGCAATGCGCTTAAGGTCGATGTGCATGAGCTTGCCCTTGATGGGCTCGTATTGCCAATCCACAATCATGGCCTTGGTTTTGCCGCTGCCAATCTCCAGATCGAAAATCGTGTTGTGGCCGGAATCGGAGTGCAGGATACGGGTAATCTGCTTGGGATCCAGCTCCACCGCAATCGCGGGCTCCTTGGCGCCATAGAGAACGCCTGGGATCATACCGGCGACGCGCACCCGGCGCGCTGCATTCTTATTGAACTTGCCCTCGCGGGGCTTTGCTGCCACCACTTCCTGCTCAGCCATACTCTCTCCTAACTAAACAACGAGCTCACGCTCGTTTCCATGTGAATGCTCTCGATCGTGGCTCCCAACAGCCCGGCGACGGAGAGCACTTTGATCTTTCCCTGCCGCTCCAACTTCTGCGCCTCTTCGCGCAGCGGGATAGAGTCGGTCACAATTACTTCCTCCAGCTTCGAGCTGGTGATGCGCTCGATGGCCGGCCCTGACAACACCGGATGCGAAGCCGCCGCGTACACCTTAACTGCTCCCGCATCGAGTAATGCATGCGCCGTCTTAACCAGCGTGCCCGCGGTATCGATGATGTCGTCGATGATCAGGCAGGTTCTTCCTTCCACATCGCCGATCACGTTCATCACTTCGGTCACGTTCAGATCCGTGCGCCGCTTGTCCACAATGGCTAACGGAGCCTGCATCTTAGTAGCGAAAAACCTCGCCCGTTCTACCCCGCCTGCGTCCGGTGAAACCACCGTAAGATCAGGCAGGTTCAGCTCCTTGAAGTAGCTCACCATCACCGGACTGGCGAACATGTGATCTACCGGGATGTTGAAGAACCCCTGAATCTGCGCCGCATGCAGATCCATAAACAACGCCCGGTTGGCCCCCGCCGTGGTCAACAGATCGGCGACCAGCTTGGATGAAATAGCCACCCGCGGCCGATCCTTACGGTCCTGCCGCGCATAGCCGTAATACGGCACCACGACAGTAATACGTCCGGCTGAAGCACGCTTCAGCGCGTCAATCATGATCAGCAATTCCACCAGGTGCTGATCCACCGGAAAACAAGTCGGCTGCACGATAAAAACATCCACACCGCGGACGTTCTCCAGCAACTGGAAATAAATCTCTCCGTCGGCGAAACGCTGCAGCTTGCTCTCGCCCAGCTGCACCCCGACATGGGTACAAATATCCTCGGCCAGTTTGCGGTTGGCCGACCCGGCGAAGATCTTGAACCGCTTATCTTCGCTCAAGCGCCCGGGACGCCTGCGCTCCGGTTTCACCTTTCCCGGTGTGGCTGGCTCCTGGGTCATGGTCCCGACCTCTTGTTGCGAAGCGGGAACAGTCAATACGGAAGAATCTCCCTTCACACGAACCTCCCAAGCTGGTTTGCTATGGTTGTTCCGCCTGATTGTCGCGCCACGGAGTGTTTTGCCGTGACAGTAAGCTGGCTGGGCGACTAGGAGTCGAACCTAGACAAAGTGCTCCAAAGGCACTTGACCTACCATTAGTCGATCGCCCAACTGGGTGGCGGCAAACGCGCTAATCTGCGTCTGCCACCATCATAGTGCGCCAGTAATCGCTGCGAGGCAACGTGCTGGTGACCAAGCCAGTTACGCCGTGCCGCTGGAGCCGGCCAAGGGCTGCCTGCGCCGCCGCCGCAGTACGGTAGAGCCCAAAAAGGGCTGACCCGGACCCGGAGAGGCCGGCATGGATAGCCGCGTCCTCCGTGCTGGGGCCGCCCACAAGAATGCGCTTGATTTCACCGAGAAAGGGATGCTGAGGAAAGACGACCTGTTCAAAGTCGTTTTCGATCCCGGTTCGGACAAGCGCGAGAAGCGGATCCTCGGCCCGGTCTTCTCTCAAGGAGAAGACACCGGAGGAGTGCGGTTCGCCAAATGCAACAGCGATCGACCGACTCAACTCCTTGATTGTAGCTGACGAAGCATCCAGGGTCAACGCGGACGCGGCCTGCAGGCTGTCCCAGTCGCGGTAGGCTTGGGGGGTAGAAACCCCGGTTTCCGGGAGCGCGAGGACGCACGGGAAGGCCGGAATATCAGGTAGAGGGAAGACCTCCTCCCCGCGTCCTACTCCAATCACCGAACCGCCCAGCAGGAAGAGCGGTACATCGGAACCGATCTCGGCCGCTACGCGCAGGCGGTCGGGCGGCGAAAGGTGGCGGTCGAGTTGGTGTTCGAGCCCAATGAGCGCGGCCACTGCGTTGGCTGAGCCCGCGCCCAGGCCGCCTTGCAGAGGCAATTGTTTGTCGATGGCGATGTGCACCTCGGCGTTCAGGTCCAGCAACTGCAGGCACCGTTCCACCATCCGCCATGCTGTATTGCCGGCGTCGGTGGGCACGCGCGGATGACTGCTGCTGAGCGTGATGCGGGTGGCGGCGGCCTGGTGCGCCTCCACCGTTACCCACTCGTGCAGTGCGAGGGTTTGATAAACGGTGGTGAGCTGGTGGAAACCATCCGGACGCAGAGGGCCGATCGCCAGGCCCAGATTGATCTTGGTATGCGACCGAACGCGGGTGGGCATCGGTTCGATTTTAGTCTGTCGCCGCGAACACAGTACTTTTTGGCAGCGCCCCTGCTATTTCACTATTGCCAATGGCTGGTCCCGCAGATGACACTCTTCTGGTGCAGCCCTCCCCCGAGAGACTGATTGAAATCGGCATGTTCATTGCCGGCCTGGTTGGGCTGTTGATCCTGATTGCCCCCAACTTCGGCCTGAAGCCGAAACGAACGGTGGATGGCTGGCGCTTTCCGGTAAAACCAACCTGTCTTCTGCTTTACTACCTGGTCCTGGGCGGCGGAATGGGCGCGGTTGCTTTCAGCGCGGCGCAACTGCTGGCCTTCGGCACCTCCAACTGGGCAGCGTGGGTGGGCTTTGGTTTTGGCTTCATCCTGGTTCCGCTGGTATTGGGCGACTGGCCGGAGCCGTTGATCCTGGATGGCCAAGGCTTGCTCGAAGGCCGTTGCGCCTCCAGCCGCATCCGATGGCAGGAGCTCAAGCACGTGCGTGCCTACCGCATTCGCTGCGATCGCGGGGTCGTCATCCATGGGGATGGTGGAAAGCAGCTGGTGGTCGCCGATATCGCTTATGACTCCGAAGCGGTGCTCGACTGCCTGATGCAATGGCGGCCGGTTCCGTATTATTCACTCCAGGATGAAATGGCTCCTCTCTCCATCCTCAACGACCGTCCTTCCCGCTAGCGACAAACCTCAACTAATTGGTAATTTTTCCTGACCACGGAAACTGGATCACCTGGGTGAGTCGTGTGCTGGGCCGGGGCGCACTGCAGATCTCTCGGCTACGCTCGGGATGACAAAGGGGATAGTGTAGGCGGTTCGGGGACAGTGGTTGCCAAACAGATGCTTACGAAAAACACTCCTGTCCCCCTTGTCATCCCGAGCGTTAGCCGAGGGATCTGCAGTGCGCCCCGGCCCAGCACACGACTCACCAGGTGATCCAATTTCCGTGGTGAGGGAATTTGTAAGCGAAGGTTTTTCGTACGCCTTAATCATGTCCCGCAGTGTTTCTCCTGATTCATAAGCCGAACGGATGCCGGTGGCGGTGAGAAGATAGGTGAGGAACAAGGGAGCCGAGGAGCTCCTTGGAAACGGCGCGATGCTGAGAACCATTTCGACTCACGTATTTCTGCGCCAGCGGCTGCATCCAGGGCTGCTGGAAACTTTAGCCAAAGGAGGCGCGCAGGCAATCGAGATCTTTGCCGCGCGCCAGCATTTCGACTACACCTCCAAGCCTCATGTGAAAGAAATCGCGCTATGGTTCGCGGCCAACCCCGTGGAGCCGTTCTCCATGCACATGCCGATGTTTTCCGATACCGACATGGGACGCAGCGGTGCTCCGGGGGTTAACGTCGTTCATCCGGAGAAGTCGCGCCGGATCGACGCCATGGACGAGGTGAAGCGAGCACTCGAGAGCCGCCGAAGAGATGCCCTTGCGCTATCTGATTCTGCACCTGGGGCAGCGTGAAGACCGTTGGAGCCCACGCACCCTGGAGCATGCCATGACGGCCATCGAGCACCTGCAAGCCTTTGCCCGGCCCTTAGGCGTAAAGCTCCTGCTGGAAAATATCGAGAACGAAGTGACTGAATCGCCCAACCTGGTGGAGACCATAAGGATCGGCCACTTCAAAGACGTGGGTGTGTGTCTGGACGTGGGTCATGCGAACCTGGCTGGGGGCATTTCCGCGGCGATCGCCGAGTTGAAGCCGCTCATCCGTACCGCCCATATCCATGACAACCATGGGCAGAAGGATGAGCATCTTTGGCCCGGGGACGGCGCCATTCCGTGGGCGGAGACGATGAAAGATCTGCGCACCGCGCCGGAATTGTCCGCCGCCGTGCTGGAGATCAATTACTTGCCCGAGGACTCGCCGGATCACATCGCCAGCCGGGCTGCTGAGACCTTCAAGATGCTCGAGCTATAGGTGAAAATGGCTGCAGAGAATAACAACGAAGCAGTGGCCGCTCCGTTGGCCACCATCGCGACCCTCAATGAGCACGAAGGAAAACCGGTCACGCTGAGGGGATGGCTCTACAACCTGCGGGAAAGCGGAAAGCTTCTCTTTCCCATTTTCCGCGATGGGACAGGCACGGTGCAGGGCATCGTACCCAAAGCTGCGGTAGCGCCGGAAGTCTTTGAGCGGGTACGCGGGCTGACCCAGGAATCAAGCGTGATCGTGACCGGCAGGGTGAGAGCAGATAAGCGCGCACCCGGCGGCTACGAACTGGATGTCGATAACGTCGAAGTGCTGCAGCGAGTGAGCGAGGAAGAACCATTCCCCATCACGCTCAAGGAGCACGGCGTCGAATTTCTGATGGAGCATCGGCACCTGTGGATTCGTACTCCGCGGCAGTCGGCGATTTTGCGCATCCGCGCCGAGATCATCAAGGCGGCGCGCGACTATCTTGATGATCACGGCTTTGTGCTGACCGATCCGCCGATTCTTACCCCTGCTGCCTGCGAAGGAACCAGCACGCTGTTTCCGGTGGAGTATTTCGGCGACGAAGCCTACCTCACGCAGAGCGGCCAGCTCTATATCGAAAGCACCGCCATGGCGTTGGGCAAGGTCTATTCCTTCGGACCCACCTTCCGCGCCGAGAAGTCCAAGACCCGGCGTCACCTGACGGAGTTCTGGATGGTGGAGCCGGAGATGGCCTATGCCAACCTCGACGATCTGATGGTGCTGGCGGAGGAGTTTCTCAGCTTCCTGGTGCAGCGCGTGCTCACCCGGCGAGCGCTGGACTTGAAGGTGCTGGGCCGTGACCCGGCGAAGCTGGAAACCGTGAAGCCGCCCTTTCCACGGATTACCTACGACCAGGCCGTGAGCATGTTGAACGAGGCTTTCTCGAAAGGCTTGATCGAACAGAAATTTGAGTACGGGAACGACTTTGGATCGCCGGACGAGACCTATCTCTCCTCCCAGTTCGATCGCCCGCTCATGGTGCACCGCTATCCGGCCGCGGTGAAGGCGTTCTACATGGAGCCCGATCCGCAAAACCCGAACCTCGCACTATGTCTCGACGTGCTGGCGCCGGAAGGCTATGGGGAGGTAATCGGCGGTTCGCAGCGTATTGATTCCTACGAACTGCTGAAAAAGCGGATCGAGGAGCACCAGCTGCCGCTCGACGCATTTTCCTGGTATCTGGATCTGCGACGCTACGGCTCCGTTCCCCATGCAGGCTTCGGCATGGGCATCGAGCGCGTTGTGGCCTGGGTTTGCAGCCTGGAGCACGTAAGGGAGACGATTCCTTTCGCGCGCACCCTCAATCGGATCTATCCGTGACCATGGCGAATGACCCAATTTCGGGCACCACAAGCAGACGCGGGCCGGGCGGTTTACACGGCGGGGTACAGTCCCTTCCGCCACGCCAGATCCGCATCATCGGCGCACCCCTCGACCTAGGCCAGGCGCGCCGCGGTGTTGACATGGGGCCTTCCGCAGTCAGGGTAGCCGGACTGGAAGCCAGGCTCGAGTCCCTGGGTCACCTGGTTGGCGATGGCGGTAATGTAGCAGTGGCCATCGCCGAGACCCGCAACGCCGGCGAGGCGAACGCAAAATATCTCAAGGAGATCAGCGAGACCTGCGAACGCGTCGCCGGCATCGTGCTGCAGACGCTCGAGGAAGGCATCACCCCGTTGATTCTTGGCGGCGACCATTCTGTTGCCGTGGGCTCAGTTTCCGGGGTAGCCGAATTCTACCGGCGCCGTAACCAGAAAATCGGGCTGTTGTGGATTGATGCCCACTCCGACATCAACACTCCTGAGACCTCTCCGAGCGGCAACGTGCATGGCATGCCACTGGCCGCCCTGCTCGGCCTGGGGCCTGACATGCTCTCAGATATTTTTGGCTGGCGTCCCAAAATAGCGCCGGAAAATACGGTATTAATTGGCGTGCGCGATATCGATGCCACCGAGAAGGAAAACATACGACGCGCAGGTATTGCCGAGGTTTACACCATGCGTGACATCGACGAGCGCAGTATGCGCACGGTGATGGAAGAAGCGCTGCGCGCCGCCGGCCGGGGCACAGTCGGCTACCATGTTTCCCTGGACATGGACTGGATCGACCCGGAAGACGCGCCTGGCGTGGGCACGCCGGTGCGCGGAGGCGCTACTTATCGCGAAGCACACCTGGCGATGGAGATCCTGGCCGACCACGGACGATTGCTGAGCTTTGAAATTGTCGAGGTGAATCCGGTCATTGACGAGCACAATCGAACCGCCGAACTTGCGGTGGAATTGATCTGCTCTGCCTTCGGGAAAAAGATTCTCTGAAGCTCACTTTGCATGCAGGGGTATAGCGGGCTCGTAGAGGTGATCCCGGTCCATTGGCGCGGCAGAGCGGAGGGAGAACATCGCCACCAGGTAGAGCGAGAAGAGAAGCAGCAGCTCCAGGTTCTGCTGCCGCAGCAAAAGAATAAATAGGAATTTGTTAGCCAGTATGTTTTGCCACTGTCCGTGTTGCAGAAGATAAGTTTGCACCCGGTACTGCACGGAAACGGTCGCGAGCACGGTCAGAACGGCGATGAGAGCACCCAGCAACCGGCGCTTTCCAAAAACGATCACCACCGCGGGGATAGAAAGCAGAAGCAGTCGCGTGTCGTAGAAGCGATGATAGACCGGCATCAGCGTAAGTACCGACAACGCGCCCAGGACGAGAAAATGTCTTTCTAGCCCTGCATTGGTTTTGCGGGCCGCCAGAATTCCCGCGGCCAGGAGTGCCAGAAAAACCGCGTAGGCGACAGCGTTAAATCTCCGCGCGTCGGCAAAGAAAATGCTGCTAAGGGTTTGCAGATTTTCGTCGCCGACCGCCTGGTGGTTTGCCGGCCTCGGATCAGCGCTGCCCCCTGGACTCAATGTGGCCGAGAGATTGGCGCGCAAAGTAGAAGCCCAGCCGGCGCTACGCGGATGATGCCCGAGAATCAAACCCGCGCAAAGGAGAATCGCAGCCGCGCCGGCCAACGCAACCGCAGCGTAGCGCCAATAGATTCTCTGCGCCAGAAAATAGAGCACGATGAAGCCGCCAATCTGAGGCTTGACAGCCAGACTGAGCATAAGCAGCCCGGCGCCAAGACCGAGTAAGCGGCCACGCAGAAAAAGATAACTTCCGATCGCCAGCAGGGCAATGGCCAATACCGCGGGTTGTGCTAACACCAGCAGGATTGCGGCCGTAACCAGGATGAACGAGACCAGGACCGTGGCTAGCCATCGATGCGATGAAGGACAGATGGAGTGAACGAGGCCTGCAGCAATAACGAACAGGCAACCGTTCAAAAGGAACCAGACCAAGCGGGCGAAGGGAAATTGCAGAAGCGCTAGCGGGGAGAGCACCAGGAAGGTTGAGGGTGGATAGACGGGTACGTCGATTTGCCAGGAAGGCAGTTCACCCCGTAGGCCTCCTCCCTGGAAAAACTGCTGTTCCAGTTGCGTTGTGTCGTAAGGATCGCAGCCGTCCAGCAGGCAACGCGCCCCGGTATAAACAGGGACGAAGTCATTGGACGAATGGATGACCCGGGCTCCGCCAGCCGCGAACAGCACCAGGGAGGAGATAAAAAGAACCAGCAGGTGCAGGTCCGGCTTAATAAACTTCATGGCTTTTCTGCGACCTTGTGCCGGACGCTTGCCAGCATCATAACGGCGCCCACCGGCCCTGCATAGTGAACTCCGATGTTCCGCGCCTGCTCGAAAGGTTCGGCTGGCGTAGAATTCGCACCATGCCCTTTACGCCGAGCACCATTGCCGCGCTAGTCATCGCCGCGAGTTTTGCCGCTGGGTTGAACGTATATGCGACCGTGCTGACCCTGGGGCTACTGGCGCATGCGCATTGGGTGGTTTTGCCACCGGGCCTGGAGGCGCTATCCAACTGGTGGATCATCGGCGCGAGCGGAACACTTTTCGCGGCAGAGTTTATCGCCGATAAGATTCCCGGTTTCGACCTGCTGTGGAATGCGCTGCACACTTTTATCCGGGTTCCGGTTGCGGCTTTGCTGGCTTACCGCGCCACCACCCAACTGTCACCCGGTATGCAGGTGTTGGCGACCGGTGCGGGCGCTGCCATTGCCCTGGCTGCCCATGGGTCCAAGACGGCGGCGCGGGCGCTGGTCACTCCCAGTCCAGAACCGGTCTCCAACATTGCCCTGAGCGGCACCGAAGACGTTGCCGCGATAGGCATCACATGGTTGGCCACCCAACATCCCTGGGCCGCCGCCAGCATCACCATTGCATTCCTGGTGGCGACCGTATTGATGGCACACTGGGTAATAAAAGCGTTGCGCGGGATGTGGCAGAGGCTGCGGCCGCCTCCAACCACCCAGATCACCCCCGGGCAGCGCGCCGGGTGAGACCGGTCACCGGTTCGGTCACATCCGTTTCCCCCTCCGGGAGCACGCAAACCGATCCTGCCACCCCTGCCTGCCTGGCAGCCGCCATCAGCCGCTCCACCGGTTCTTCCATTGGTTCCTGGGAAAGCCGGAAAGTGCCATAGTGCATGGGGATCATCCGCTGCGCACCCAGATCGAGAAAAGCCTGCAGGGCTTCCTCCGGGCAGGTGTGCACCCCGCGGTAGCTGTCGGGCCTGTAGGCCCCGATGGGCAATAAGGCGATCTCAGGCTTCAGCCGTTTGCCGATCTTGGCGAAGCCGTCGAAATAGGCGGTGTCCCCGGAGTGGTAGAGAGCATGACCGCCGCCGCGTAGCAGGTAGCCGCCGAAGCCTCGATGCGTATCCTTGAAGAAGCGAGCTCCCCAATGCTTGCACGGGGTCATAGTCACCTCAAGGCCGCCAATCGACTTGGTTTGCCACCACTCGAGGGTGACCACCCGGGAAAACCCCAGGTCGTTCACCAGGTCTTCTACTCCCCAGGGCACGACAGCAATAGGCGCTCGGGCCCCGGCTTTGGTGTTGTGGGCGACGATCCGGCGCAAAGATGGCCGATTGAGGTGATCCATATGCGCATGGGAGAGCAGCACCATGTCGATGGCAGGCAGATCCTTGATTTTTACCCCGGGCCGGCGCAAGCGGCGCAACGCGATCAGCCGTTCGGCGAACACCGGGTCAATGAGCACCTTCCGGCCGCCGATCTGCACCAAAAACGACGAATGGCCAATAAACGTGACGCCAAGTTCTTCCGGTGAAACCAGGACGGGCTTCTTCGATTCTCCGGACATCGGCCTGAAGGCCGACTCGCCCACTAATGTTCCCAGCGACTGCATCTTGAGGAGAACCGCGCTTTTACCCTGGCCCTTGGTTTTCATTGCCACCCCGACTTCTCAATAGATGCCATTTAGAGGCGCTAAGCTTCTGCTTCTGGTGTGTAACATAGTTACCACACCAGCGAAATGCTGTATCTCATTGATAGACGGGAAGCAACCAGGAAAGCTTTGCCCGGGGGTTAAAAAGCGGCGTTTTGCTTACCGGGTATTCGGATTGTCACGCGGTTTTGAAGGGTACGGCCTTTAGGCCGTACGTACTTACGACAGTGAAATGAATCGGCTTTAGCCGCTGAGGGAACGATGCCAGCAGACTCGGCGGCCCTTAGCGGCTAAAGCCGGCCTCGTTTCGATCAAATATGTACGGCTTAAAGGCCGTACCCTTCAAAACCGCAGTCTGCTCAACCCGTGCGCTTCAGCAGGTTTGAAGCCGGAGAAATCCTCAGATCGATAACGATCTCAAATATTCGCGGAAAGCCGTCCCCAGCTCATTGTGGTTCAGGGCAAACTCCACCGTTGCTTTGAGCATGCCCAGCTTGTCGCCGGCATCGAAGCGCAAACCTTCGAAACTATATCCATAGACCTTTTCGTACTGCAGCAGGCCCCGGATGCCATCGGTCAATTGCAGCTCCCCGCCGGCGCCGAGCGGCGTTTTTTCCAGCACGTCGAAGATCCTGGGAGTGAGAATGTAGCGCCCGATGATTGCGTTGCGCGAAGGGGCATCCTCCGGTTTCGGCTTCTCCACCAGGCCCTTGACGTCGAAGACTCGCTCACTGCCTTCGACCGCAGTGCAGTCGAGCACCCCGTAGGAGGAAATGGAATCACTTTCAACCACCTGCGTCGCCAGAATGGAGGACTGCGTCTTTTCGAAGACCTCTATCATTTGCTGCAGGCAAGGCACCCTGGCTTCAATAATGTCGTCCGGCAAAATCACTGCAAACGGCTCGTCGCCTACCAGGTCGCGGGCCATCAGCACCGCATGCCCCAGGCCCATCGCCTCCTTCTGCCGGACATACGCGATCCGCGCCATGTGCGATATTTGCCTGGTCATGGCGAGCAGCTCGGTCTTTCCTCTTTTTTCCAGCAATTGTTCGAGCTCAAAGCTGATGTCGAAGTGATCTTCAATTTCTGCCTTGTTCCGGCCGGTAACAATAATGATCTGTTCGCAGCCCGCCGCAATGGCTTCTTCCACTCCGTATTGGATGAGAGGCTTGTCTACCAGCGCCAACATCTCCTTGGGGAGCGCTTTAGTGGCCGGCAAAAAACGGGTGCCGAGACCGGCCGCCGGAAAAACTGCTTTGCGCACTCTGTCTTTCATCTCGAAATGCTCCAGTCCAGTCTTACAGTGATAGCGACATTTCTGCGTTTGCTAGAGTGTAGGCGAATCGTCGCCCAATAATGCGCGGCGGACGATGCGAATGGGCGGGAACCCCTGCTTGAGGAAATCGTCGTGGAACTGCTGCAGCGAAAACTTTGCCCCTTCCTTCTTCTTCAGGTCTTCTCTCAACTTGAGAATCTGCAGCTTGCCCAGGGTGTAGTAGAGATAGGTTGCATCCGTTGTTCCACGCTTGGTCTCGACTAAGCCGCCCGCATGGCTTTGATATCCCTCTTCCACAAAAAATCTTACCCCCTGGTCGAACGTCATCTGACCGGTGTGCATTTGGATGCCGACTACAAACCTGGCGTCGCGCAGAAGCGCATCTTGCAGTTGTCCGAGTCGGACCATTTCGGCATCCCGGGCGTCGCGCGCGCCCGCTCCCGGCTGGCCGTAGCCCTCGTCGAGCATCATCTGCTCGCAATAGTGGGCCCAGCCTTCGGCATTCGAGTTCGCTCCCAAAAGTTTGCGCACCGTGCTGGGCGCTTGCGGCGTCCACAGGAATTGTACGTAGTGTCCCGGATACGCCTCGTGAATGGACGTGCTGATGATAGTCCCGCGATTGAATTCCGACATGAGCTGTGCAGTATCTTGCGCACTCTCATGCGCTCCAGGCACAGTTACATTGAAGTAGGCCTGGGTCGAGACCTTCTCAAAGGGACCCGGCGTGTCCATGGATGCGGTCGTGGTGGCGCGCATGAACGGCGGCGTGTTTTCCAGTTCGGGGAGCACCGAAGATGGAATGTCGACAATATGCTTTTCCTGGATGAACTGGATCAAACCCTGGAACGTGTCGCGAAAACTCTGTAGCAGATGATCCGGCGCCGGATGGTCTCGATCCAATTCTTCCAGCACCTCGCGCGGCTGGCGGTTGGGGTCGATCTCCCCGGCAATACGCTTGAACTCCGCCTGGTTTTTACGCAGGTCCGCATACCCAATCTCCAGCAGCCTGGGCAGGGGCGTGTCGACCATCTCGTCGTAGAGTAGCTTCTTCGAGTAGGTCTCCGCGCCGAAGCGAAAGTCTCCATGCGAGCGCGGTAGAACATCCTTTTTGAGCCAGCCCTGATAGTTTTTGAGCGCTGCGATGACGGCGCTGTTCGACTGGGAAAATTCGCTCTTAAGTTGCTCGTTCTGCGCTTGCTTAAAGGCTTCCGGAACGTCCACCTGGAAAAAACTGATGATGTCAGGCAGCTGTTCGAGAGCAATCTCGGTGTAAATCCGCGGTGGGTTCTTGAGATTCGCACGCGCTGCGTCGAGCGCTGCCGGCATCAGCTTTTCCCTGGCCACCAGCGAGCGCAACCGGTCGTCCGGCGAGGCGAAGGAACGCTCCATCATCACGAAAGCGCTATTCGAAATGCCGCTTGAATACTGATCGGGATCCTTCTCCCATAAGCGAATGGTCTTCAGCGAGAGCAGCCTGCTGCGAATGTTTCCCAGGAGCAACTCCAGGTCACCCTGGCTGGTCAAATCGAGCTGGCCGGCGGGAACAGCAGCGAATATGCGTTCGTACCGCTCCTGCTCGGCTATCTCCCGATTCACTCCTGCCTGCGAATAATCCTCCAGCTGCGCGTCGTACTGGTGAAGGCCTTGGAGAGTGGCGTTCGATGGGGCGTAGTGGAAATAGACCTGATCGAAATATTCATCCGCCTGGGTACGAAGGTTGGCTGCGGCGCTGCTTGGTCCCTGAACTTGTGGTGCTGGATTATTGCGTGAGCAGCCAGCGGCCGCAGCGAGCGCGACCAGTACGATGCAAAAAATCTGCGGGTGCTTCCCGCCGGCACGACACCCCATCGTTCGCTTGTCTCCTGAACTCTCTATCTGCGCTGGTGCGGTCCCGCCACTTCGGCTTCTTCGCTGGCGGTGAGCGTCTCCAGCAGAGCCCGTATCTCATCCAGAACATCACCCGGTTCTGTTGCCTTGAGGGGAAAACGCAGCACTCCCTGGGGCGTGAACTGTGCCCCTTTCTTGGCATTCTGTGCTACCAGCTTCATCAAGCGGCCGGGGTCAATATTGGCCTGGCCGGTAAAGCGGATATGAATTTGGTCGCGCTTACGATCCACCTGCGCCACTCCTGTCCGCTCGCATTGCAGGCGAAGGCTGGCCGCTTCCAGCAGATGGTGTACGCTGACGGGCAATTCGCCGTAGCGGTCTTCGAGCTCAGCCCGCACCTCGCCCAGCATTCCCTCATCCAGCGCGCCGGCGATTTTCTTATAGATGCGTAACCGCTGATTTTCTTCCTCGATGTAGTTTTCGTCGATGCGCAGGCTGATCCCGAGATTGAGCTGGGTTGTCGCCCGCACCGGCAGCTCTTCGCCTTTCAACTCGTTGACCGCGTGCTCCAGCATGCTGGTGTACATCTCAAAACCCACAGCTTCGATATGGCCACTCTGCTCCCCGCCCAGCATATTGCCCGCACCGCGCAGTTCCAGATCGAGGGCGGCGATCTTAAAGCCTGCGCCGAGGTCAGAGAACTCCTTCAATGCCGCCAGGCGTCGCCGGGCGATCTCAGTCAGTTCCTGTTCCGGTGGAATCAATAAATACGCGTAAGCACGACGGTTTGACCGGCCGACCCTTCCTCGCAGCTGGTAAAGCTCGGAAAGCCCGTGGCGATCGGCGCGGCTGATCAGGATGGTGTTGGCCAGCGGAATATCGAGCCCGTTCTCGATGATCGTGGTCGCCACCAGCACATCGTATTCCCCGTGCATGAAGGCCAGCATCACCCGCTCCAACTCGCCTTCGCTCATCTGCCCATGGCCGACAGCCACGCGAGCCTGGGGCACCAGTTCACGAATCTTGGCGCTGATCTCGTAAATGGTTTCAACCCGGTTGTGAACAAAATAGATTTGGCCGCCTCGCTCCAGTTCCAGTTCCAGGGCGGAGCGAATCAGCTTCTCGTCAAACCTGGCCACCACCGTTTGGATGGCCATGCGGTCCTTGGGTGGCGTCTCGATCACGCTCATATCGCGCAAGCCGACCAGCGACATATGCAGGGTGCGGGGAATCGGCGTGGCCGACATAGCCAGCACATCAATCTCCCGCCGCATCTGCTTCAGGCGCTCTTTGTGGCGAACACCAAAGCGCTGTTCTTCGTCCACTACTAACAAGCCCAGGTTTTGGAAGCGCAGGTCCTTCGACAACAGGCGGTGGGTGCCGATCAGGATGTCGACCTTGCCCGCCTCAACTCGCTCCAGAATGGACTTCTGCTCTTTGGGAGAGCGGAAGCGCGAGATCATCTCGACGACAATGGGAAATTGCTTGAAGCGGCTCTTGAAGGTCTCGAAATGCTGGAAGCTGAGCACCGTCGTGGGGGTTAGCACCGCTACCTGGCGTCCATCCTGCACTGCCTTGAAAGCCGCGCGCATGGCCACTTCGGTCTTGCCGTAGCCCACATCGCCGACCAGCAGACGGTCCATGGGCAGGGGTGATTCCATATCCCGCTTGATGTCGGCTATGGCTGAGATCTGGTCCTCGGTCTCGTTGTAATCGAAGGCGTCTTCAAACTCTCGCTGGAATTCGTTGTCCGCGGGGAAGGCGTGCCCCTGGGCCGCCTTGCGCTGAGCGTAAAGCTTCAGCAGCTCATCCGCCATGTCCTGCATGGCCTTGCGCACCCGCGCCTTGGTCTTGGCCCACTGCTGGCTGCCCAGGCGGTTGAGCACGGGCGCCGGCCCGGCGTCGGTGGAACGGTATTTCTGAATCAGGTCGAGCCGGGTAAGCGGTACATAGAGACGCGCCTGCTCGGCAAACTCCAGCACCATGAACTCCACTTTGATGCCGTCTTGCTCGATCTCCCTTAGCCCCATGTAACGGGCGATGCCATGCTCCACGTGCACCACGTAATCGCCTACCGTCAGGTCGCGGAAGTCGGAGACGAAGGCCGCAGTCTTGGACTTTGACTTCCGGATCACGGGACGAGCCGCCACGTCCGCTTCATCAGAAAAGTCATTGGCCCCGAAGATCACCAGCTTGCTCTCCGGCAGGCTGACACCGCTCGAGATCGCGCTCTGCACAATGACCGGGGTGCGGAAATCGCCCGCCAGGTGGCTGGATTCGTCGTAGGCCTGCTCACCGCCCGGGGCTTGGGCACGGCTGCCCAGCCGGTAGGGCTGACCGTACTCGCGCAGCATGCCGGCTAACCGTTCTACCTCTCCGTGGTTCGGCGCCACCAGCAGCATGCGTGTTTCCTGCTCCGCCAGCGACTTGATCTGCTGCAGAAAGGCCGGGATCGAACCGTGGAAACGCAGGGTTGGACGGGAAGAGAAGCTGATCTCGTCCATGGGGTTGACGTCATCTTCCAGCACATCCACCGCTCCCAGCTGATCCACCTCGAGCCCTGGCAAAGAAGCGATCCTGGCCTGCAGCTCGAGGGGAGAAAGGTAGATGTCGCCGGGGGTGATCAGCGAACCGATGCCGCTTCGTTCATGACGCTGCTCGACTTTGTTCCACCAGCGGTCCAGCTGGTTGCGCACCATGGCGGGTTCTTCCACCAGAACCTGCACTTTGGGAAACAAGTCGAACAGGGTACGGTCGGCGCCCGCTACCGGGCAGAAGAACTCCCATCCGGGAAAAACGCTCACGCCGCCGGCGGTCACGGCCTGGCTCAACAGCTCCGGGTCGTCTCCAGCATCAAGGCGGCTTCCCGTCAGCCGCAGGTGGACGGCAGCCAGAAGCTCCTCAGAGACGGGAGTTTCGGTGAGCGGCAGCAGCCAGGCCTCGTCGATGGCGGCGGACGAGCGTTGTGAGTCCGGCTCGAATTTGCGGATAGATTCGATCTCGTCTCCGAAGAGCTCCACGCGCACCGGCCGGTCGGCTTCCGGGGAGTAGACATCGAAGATGCCGCCGCGGCGGGTAAACTGGCCCGGCATCTCGACGATGTCCATGGGACTGTAGCCCACGCTGGACAGGTGGGTGGTGAGTTCGTCTATATCAATCTCTTCGTCTCTGCGCAGTACGCGTCCCAGGTTGGCGTAGTAATCCGCGGGAAAGACGCGCATGCTGGCCGCCTCCACCGGGACAATGACGATCGAGGCCGCGCCGGTGGCGATTTTCCACAACACGGAGGCGCGCTGCTCCTGCACATCCGGGTGAGGCGACATATTTTCGAAAGGCAGAACATCGTGTGCCGGCATGCGCAGCACGCGATCCGTTTCGATGGCCCCCGTCAGTTCACAGGCAGCGCGCAGCGTGAGCTGGAGTGCATCGGCGGCCTTATTGTCCGCCACAATCACCACTACTGGCGACTGTGCAGCCCGGGCAAAGAGCGGTAGATAGAGGGCGCGAGCCGTGGCGGTGAGCCCCGAGACACGTTTGCGCCCCGCACTGAGGGCCAGATGCCTTCGTACGCGCTCAAACGGTGCACAGTGTTCCAGGTCCACGAGCAACTCGCGGACGAAGGGGAGGATCATGCCTGATGTAATTCTAACCGCAGGCTTGGCTAGGGGAGTTCCATACCTGCCACGAATCCCGGGTGCCCCACATCTCGCTAGTTTTTCGCGAGATGTGGGATACCACGAAGGTCAATTTCCAGCCTTTGCAGCCTGAACCACTCCCGGTTAAAAGCAGCGGCACCCGGGATTCGTGGCAGGTACGGAACTAAGCCGAGAGATCTGTTCTGCGCCAACGCAAACAAACCACGGGCACCGCCGGCGAATAGCCGGCGCTGCCCGTGGTTTAAAGTCGTGCTGCTCTACGCCTGAACGGCGACCGCGGCCTTTTCAGAGTTGGACACGCTCACCGGCGCGCTGCCTTCTTTACCGCTACCCGGCTTGCGGATGTCGATGCCGCCCTTGAAGAAGGCACCATCTTCAATGCTAATGCGCTGGGCAATTACATCCCCGGTGAGTGAACCTTCACTGCGGATGTCTACCCGGTCGCTGGCATTGATGTTGCCCCGCACCTTGCCCAATACCACTACTTCGCGGGCAGAGATGTTGGCGGACACCTGGCCATTGCGGCCTACGGTAACCCGGTTGCCAGGTAGGTTGATCGCGCCTTCGACCTTGCCGTCAATGTACAACGACTCGGAACCCGTCACTTCGCCCTTCACTACCAGGCTCTTGCCAATCGTGGCCTGATCGGCGGCTGCCGGCGATGCGGGCGAGGTGCTGGAAGTACGCGTGCTGGTTGGTTCGTGACTTGCAGTCGTAGGTACAGACGGACGCGTGGGCTCCGTGCTGGGGGACTGCGAGGGACTTCCAGGTTGGTTCGGTTTCCACATCTCTTTTGTACTTCCTTTCGTTTACGTCTGGATACAGGCCCCCGGAACAACCCTGCGGAAGTTCTTCCGCATTTCAGGGCAAATCAGGCGGAGCTGTTGTTTTTCCTTCTCACTTGCTTGCACGGTCAAATCCCTGCAAGCCGCGCAATCCTTGCTCTTCTCTGCATCTTAATCACGCTTGGCGCAAAATTGAAATCCCCCATTCCGAAACTTTAAAAGTTCCGGGGTGGCTGACCCATTAGTATCAACAAAGACATGTCTTTTGGTGACCTGTCTCGATTCGCACAAACGCTCCTGGAATGACTGACCGCGAACTCCTTCACCGTATTGAACGTTCTGCCGGCCACCGCGCCGGCTACAAACAGCTGGTTCGCGAATTGGGTCTGGGCGGAGGGCGGGAGCGCCGCATGCTGCTGGAACAGCTCGACCGCATCACTGCCCGCGGCGAACTGGTCAAGGTAGACCGCGATCACTGGGCGCTTCCCCAGGCAGCCGCGCGCAACGACCTTCTAGCCGGCCGCCTGGATGTGCATCGCGACGGGTTTGGGTTTGTGCGGCCGGAAACCCGCCAGGCTGGCGGTGACGATGACATCTTCATTCCTCCCAACGAGATGAATGGCGCCATGCAAGGCGACCAGGTACTGGTAGAACTGGCGCCGCCCCGTCCCGACGGAAGGCGCAGCGGGCGCATTGCCAGGGTCCTCAGCCGCCGCAACCCAACTGTGGTCGGCATCTTCCATTATGCGCTTAACGAACATGCGCCGGGAAATACGGTAACTCCGCTCGATGAGCGGGTGACCCAGCCCATCCTCATCCCCTTTGGCCTGGAACAAGTGGCGGCCGCAGGCGAAGTAACTCCACATCGCGTCGTTAGTGAGAATATCGGCCCGCAGATTCGTTTCGACACTATTTCGGACTTGGAGGGCATGGTGGTCGACGTGGAAATCACCGACTGGCCCACCCCTACCCGTTCCGCGCGCGGCCGGGTCATCGAGATTTTGGGCCGCGAAGACGATTTTGGAGTGGATGTGGAAATCGTCATCCGCAAGCATCATCTGCCCCATGTTTTCCCTTCCCGGGTTCTCGAGGAAGCGCGCGCCGCCGCCCACCTGGATCGGGACGAAGCCGCCCGCCGCCGCGATTTTCGAGAGCTCCCCATCGTCACGATCGACGGCGAAACCGCCAAGGACTTTGACGACGCTGTTTTCGTCCGCCAGTACGGCGATACCTGGGAGTTACAGGTCCACATTGCCGATGTCGCCCACTATGTGACCCCCGGGTCGGCCCTCGACCTGGAAGCGCGCCTGCGCGGCACCTCGGTCTATTTCCCCGATCGCGCTGTCCCTATGCTGCCGCAGGAGCTTTCGAGCGACATCTGCAGCTTGCGGCCCGGAGAAGATCGCCTGGTCCTCTCCTGCATCATGATGATCGATCAGGAAGGCGAGATCCGCAGCTACGAGGTCACTTCAGGGGTGATTCGCTCCGTCAGCCGCATGACCTACACCCAGGTGCATGCAGTCATCAGCGGCGATGAAAGAATGCGCGCGCAGTTCGCCCCGCTGGTTCCCGAATTCGAGCGGATGTATGAGCTGGCGCGACTGCTGCACAGCAAGCGTCAGCGCCGCGGGTCGATTGATTTTGATTTGCCGGAGCCGGTGATCGAGTTTAATGCCCAGGGGGCCATGCAGAGCATCGTCCGTTCCGAGCGCAGCTGGGCCAATCGCCTTATAGAGGAGTTCATGCTTTCCGCCAACGAGTGCGTGGCCTCCTGGCTCGAGAACCTCGGAGTACCGTCACTGTATCGAATCCACGAAAAGCCGGAGCCTCGCCGGGTAGCTGAATTTGAAACCGTGGCTGCCAGTTTTGGCTACTCCCTGGGACTGGGTCCATTACCGGTGAAGCGCGTGACCATGAAGTCAGAGCGCCGCGAGCAGAGAGGCCGCCCCGCGGGGCGGGGGCACCAGCCGCGCCAGTACGAGATCGCGGAGGATATCGCCGTTACCCCGCGCATGTATCAGCAGCTGGCGCTCAAGATAGCGGGCCGGCCGGAGGAGCGCATCCTCGCCCATCTCATGCTCCGTTCTTTGCGCCAGGCCCGTTACAGCGAGAAAAATGAGGGCCACTTCGCGTTGGCCGCGCCTTGTTACACGCACTTTACTTCGCCCATCCGCCGCTACCCCGACCTCATCGTCCACCGCATCGCCAAGGCAGTCCTGGCCTCCGGTGAGAGCGGAGTAGGGGTACTGGCGAAGCGCCCCGGCAAGCGTAAAGATTCGCCGGAGACGGCGCACGCGTCGGCGCCGTTGAGTGAAGTCGAGCTAGCCGGCATTGCTTACGAATCCAGCCAGGCGGAGCGTCGTGCCGCGGACGCTGAGCGCGAGCTGATGGAGTGGAAAAAAGTCAAATTTATGCAGGATCGCATCGGCGACGACTTTGACGCCATGATCCTCAGCATTACCAAATACGGCTGCTTTGTCGAGCTTGACAACCTCTTTATTGAGGGCCTGGTGCCCATCATGAGCCTGCACGGCGACCACTACACTTTCCGCGAGAACACGCGGCAGATTATGGGAGAGCACTCAGGCCGGCGCTATTCCATGGGTGACCGGGTACGGGTGGTTCTCGATCGTGTCGACTCGGTGCAGCGGCGGTTACAATTTTCCATCCTGGAAGAAGTTGCCCCAGTGCGCCTGGGCCGTCCCGCGAAGACGAAGACGAAAACAAAATCCACCGGCAAGGCTCATCCCTACCTGCCCCCCAAGAACAAAGTGCTGCGCAAAGGCAAACAGAGGGCAAAAAGCAAGCGTCCGGGAAAGAAGCGCAGCTAGAGCCGCTTATCTCTTACAATGGGTCCAACGATTTTCCGGAGAGATTTTGATGCCACACATGGTAGTTTGTGCGCGCTACAAGCAGGAGATGGAGGGTCTCGACGAGCCTCCCTTTGACAGCGATTTTGGACAAAAAATTTTCGACCACGTTTCCAAAAAAGCCTGGGGGGAGTGGGTCGAACGGCAGAAGATGCTGCTCAACGAGTATCGGTTGCAGCCCTGGACCAAGGAAGCGCAGGAGTTTCTGGTGGAGCAGATGCAGGAGTACTTCTTCGGTGAAGGATCGGCGCTACCCAAGGAATATGTTCCGCCCGCTCACTAGGGCGAAGCACTGCCGCACGCTGTCGTGTACACTCAAGGGATAATTTTGCCGTCGGGACGTGGCTCAGCCTGGTAGAGCACTCGCTTGGGGTGCGAGGGGTCGGCAGTTCAAATCTGCCCGTCCCGACCATCAAAACAAACCTGTATTTTCTTCCTCTTCATTCCCCGGACAACGATTCTTTGATGGTTTCGGCCATCTCGGCCATCTCGTCGATCGAGGTCTTTTGACTCAATTTCGCGATCTCCTCATCGGCTGAGAGGTTGGTCAACCCCGCCTTGGCCGCCATCTGCTCTCCAACTGCAGAACGGCAGTCACTTCTTTTTCCGCAAGAATCAGCACTTGCAGGATAAGGTGATCGCGTTCGTCGGAACGGCGGCTCAATCTGCTTTGCCTCATTACGATGAAGCTGGCGAGAAAGATGGCCTCCAGGGCTACTACGACGTTGAGTAGGGAAAACGGCGGAGGATCGAAATGGCGAACAGGGCCGGCCGGAAGCGTGTTAAGTAGAATCCAGGCTGCGAACCACAGCAGGTGGATAACGATAAAAGTTAAACTCCCCACGAATGCGCCCAGGGAGTCTCCGACGCGCTCAGCGGCAGTGCGCCGGGCTAGGAACTCCTCTTCGTGCTTTACGACGATGTCGATGTGTTCTTGCAGGTGACTTGAGTCTTTCGGCATAACCCCGGTCAAGTTTGCGTTTGAACCGGCCGCGAAGTCGGGCCGGCGGCAGGAGTGTCCGTTAGCGCGTAGCCTCGTGCCTGCGGCGTTCGCGGCGGACCCGGCTTGACTGCAACAGCACCAGGGCCAGCGTTAGGCCGGCGTAAGCCCGGCGGTGGCACTGCCGGCAGCGAACTGGATACTGCAGCAGCAAAAGCCGCTCTAAATCTTTCAGGCGGAAGCGAGACAGGCGGAAACTGGAGGAACAGCATTCGGCGCAAGTCACTGTTATTTACCGGCTTCCATAATGAAAGGCTAACGCGGCTCACCGCAGGTACGGCAAAAGTCGCTAGTTCTCCGGATAAGGAAAACCACGCCGCGCGATCTTTATCAAGCCCTGGAACTATGAACCGTTTTATAATCGATCCGGCCCGTGCCTAGCCCTACTCTAGCACGGTCGCTGGGCCGCCGTGCTACGCTGGCTTGCTGCGAAACGCGCAAGCGGAATGAGGTGCGCAATGGTTTGGGATGTCTCGTTCACGTGCGACATTTGCGGCAGAAAAAAGATGGAAGCGAACCATTGGTGGATGCTCGTCCTGGGCGATGTTCCTTGCTTTGAAGAAGGCCAGCCGCGGCAGCGCTTTACCCTCATGCCATGGAACAAAGCGGAGAGCGGCAACCCGGAGTTCTACCATCTTTGCGGGCAGGGTTGCGCCATGCAGGCTATGGAACGCTTTATGAACCACGGCAATGTTGTGGGCCTTCTGCACGGTGCTACTGAGACTCCGTTAAACAACCCGGTCTAGATGCGGGTCGTGCAACCGGAGTTTCGCTTAAGAAAAACTACATTTCGAATAGGCCGGTTTTCGCTGCCGCGGTCGGGGCCGGCCGCTCCCTGACTTGTACCTGCGATTGCGGTACGGGAACCGAGAGCATACTCACAATTTCCCGCAACTCCTTGCGCACTTTGTGCAGCCGCGCTTCGGCCCGCTGCGTCGCCTGTTGTTGCTGCGGCAAGGGAAGTTCAGGCTGGCCGCCATTGCGTTTGCTCCGCGTTTCCGCCTGAATCGCCTGTCGGGCCCCGGCAATGGTGTAACCCTCGTCGTACAACAGACGCTTCACCCGCAGCGCCATCTCCACGTCGCGCCGACGGTAGAGCCGCTGACCGGTACCGCTCTTGTTCGGCTTGAGCTGGGTAAACTCAGTTTCCCAAAAGCGCAATACGTAGGGGGCCACTGAGCACAACCGCGCAACTTCACCGATGCGGAAGTAGAGTTTGTCGGGTATTTCCGGTTTTTGCGTGGTGCGTTGCTGAGGCAGATGAGTGGCCATGCTGGTATTCAGGCGCTAAGTTGAAAGCAACCCGCCTTCGCTCAGAAGTATAGGCCAGCTCGCCTTCCAGGCGTAGCTTTTCTTGCACTTACAAGTGGATTTCTCGACCCGATACACCAAGTGTGACAATGCCTTCGGTAACTTTCAGATCGCAGCCGTTTCCGGAATAGCGGAAGGGACGATCGGCTCGCGTTTTCCGCTGCCTCGCGGTGCCGCGCGCAGGTACTGAGCGGGCCAGTTGGTTACGTCCCCAAGTTCGCTCGCTGCCTTGAGCGGCCAGTACGGTTGGCGCAGCAACTCTCGCGCCAGCAAAACCACATCCGCCTGATTCGTGCGCAGAATGTGCTCCGCTTGCTCGGCTCCGGTGATCATGCCGACTGCGCCGGTGGGGATCTTCGCTTCCCGCCGAATGCGCTCCGCAAACGGTGTCTGGTAGCCCGCTCCAACTGGCATGACCGCGGTGGGCGTCATTCCCCCGGAGGAGACATCGACTAAATCAACTTTCCGCTCCCTCAGCACTTTGGCCAGAGCTACGGACTGGTCGACGTCCCAACCTCCCTCCGCCCAATCCGTAGCGGAGATTCTCACCAGCAGCGGAAGCTCGGCGGGAAGCACGGCGCGCACTGCATCCACAACCTCCACCAGTATGCGGATGCGGTTTTCGAATCTTCCGCCATACTGATCGGTGCGCCGGTTACTCAAGGGCGACAAAAATTCGTGCAGCAGGTAGCCATGCGCCGCGTGCAACTCGACCAGGTCGAATCCTGCTTCCAAAGCGCGCTCCGTGGCTTTGGCGAACGCCCGGACAACGGCTTCGATTCCGGCGAGGTCCAGCGGAACGGGTTGACCATAGTTTTCTGCAAAACTCACTGCGCTCGGGGCCATCACGTTTTGCCACCCGCCCTCGCTGGGGGCGAGATACCGTTGCTCCGGAGCCCAGGGACGCGCCATACTCGCTTTGCGTCCGGCGTGCGCCAGTTGCACCCCGGCGCGCGCACCCTGCGCGTGAATAAATTCGACAATTCGCCGCAGGCCGGCGATGTGATCGTCTTTCCACAACCCCAGGTCTTCGGGGGTGATGCGCCCTTCGGGCAGCACGGCGGCCGCCTCGGTAAACACCAACCCAGCTCCACCCACGGCCCGGCTGCCCAAATGGACCAGATGCCAGTCGTTGCTGAAGCCATCCTGGCTCGAGTATTGGCACATCGGAGAGACGAAAACCCGGTTCGGAAAGGTGACACCCGCCAACTGGATAGGAGAGAACAAGATTGATTTGGACAAAGGAAACCTCTCCGCTGTCTGATGCACCTGTGCCCGGAAAGTCGCAGCTGTAGCGGATTCTGGGCCGGCGATCCTAGGCATCAGGGCACATCTAACGAGTCTGTCTGAGAACGTCCTGGGTAAGGTGATGGGTGGTGGAGAGAAACCGCAGATCCCTCCACGGCAAGCCGGGACAGGTCGGCTTCGCTCGGGATGACAAAGGGAAGAGTGGTTTTTTGCTCAGCATTCGACGCTGGTGGAGCATTCCCTCCATCATCCGATCGTCGATGGAAGCGCCTCCCTACCCTTTGTCATCCCGAGCGAAGCCGACCTGTCCCGGCTTGCCGTGGAGGGATCTGCAGTTTCTCTCCCATCACAACCCCACCCGGTCATTTGTTTCAAAAGCTTTCTGGCGTTCGCTGGAACATGGGAGAGCTGCGGCGCGTACAGTGCTAAGAGGGAAAAATATGAAGGATCGCATCCTCATACTCACTTTGCTTGCTGTGCTGGCGGCCGGTGTCGGCGGCTGCCGAGTGGACAAGTCCAATAACGGCGACAATGTGAAAATTGCCACCCCCTTCGGGGCCATCGCCGTCAACAAAGACCAGCCTACTGCCGCGGAAATCGGTCTCCCTGCGTATCCCGGCTCTGTGTTGGACACCGGTGACGACGGCAACCACTCAGCCAAGGTAGACCTCGGGTTTGGCGACTGGAAGCTGCGGGTGAAGGTGGCCCGCTACAGCACGGCTGATAATCGGGATCAGGTCCTCTCCTTTTATCGTAAGGCTTTGAGCGAATACGGCACAGTGATTGAATGCGCGGGAGAAAGGCCGGTCGGTTCGCCGGCCTCCACCGGGGAGGGCCTGACCTGCGACCACACCGGGCATGACCATTCCGCTGTCCCTGGTAACCTTATTTCAGAAGACCTGCAGTTGAAGGCCGGTTCCCCCCGCCACCAGCACATTGTCGCCTTCAAGGGCGGCGGCTCGGCGACCCGCTACAGCCTGATCGCCTTGGATCTGCCCCATAATGGCTTCGAGAGTGAGCAAAAGGGCACCAATTGAAGGTCTAATTGCACTCCGCCCGCCCCTGAGATAGTTTCAAGAAGAATGAATCTGCTCTGCCATCGATGTGGCGCGACGCTGAGCGCATCCGAATTGTTTTGCCCCAACTGCGGCTCCCCACAACTCAAGTTTGCCCAGCAGGAAGAAAGCGAGACCGGATTTGCCGGCATCCGGCCCCCCGGCGCCCCACCCCGAGCCCAGGGAATCTCCTGGAAAGACGCTATCCTGGCCGCGCTTTTCGTTGCCGTGCCTGCAGGTCTACTGAGTGCTGTTTCCGTGTTGTCCTGGGGATGCTGCCTGTGGGTGATCGGAGGCGCGGTGCTGGCGATTGTTGTATACCACCGGCGCGCTCCTGGCTTTCTACTGGAAACGCGCGCCGGGCTGCGCATCGGCGCTATCGCCGGGCTGATTGCTGCGTATAGTTCGGTCATCGCCACCGCCATCTGGCGCGTTTTCGCGCGCTATGTTCTGCACCAGGGTTACGCCATCGATCAGTTCTACGACTCACTCATCCAGCAATCGACGGCGCTGGTGAAGGCCAACCCCGATGCCGAGGCTCAGTGGCACGCTTATGTGCACTTCCTCCTGTCCCCGGATGGCAGGGCGGCTTATACCTTGATGAATGCCGCCACCACTTCCCTGGGCATCATTCTCTTCTCCGCCATTGGAGGGGCCTTGGGGGTCCGCCTGCTTGCTCCTCGAAAGCCCATTTCATAGTAAAAATTCTTTAACCCTCGTATCATCCGGCCAGAGCAATTATGAGCAAAGCAAAAGTCACACCAGTGCTGCGGGAAAAGACCCGCATCATGTCGGCATCAGAAATCGAGCGCACGCTGATTCGTCTGGCGCACCAGATCATCGAGAAAAATAATGGCGGGCAAAACCTGGGCCTAGTGGGGATCAAGCGTCGAGGTGTTCCCTTGGCCGAGCGGTTGGGACATCTTATTGGGGGGATTGAGAAAGCGCCGGTCGATACCGGGGTTCTCGACATCAACTTCTACCGCGATGATCTTTCCACCCGCGATATTCGGCCGGTTGTCGTTCCCGGCGCCATCGGCTTTGACATTGCCGGGCGCGACATCATTCTGATCGACGACGTTCTCTACACTGGCAGAACCATACGTGCGGCGCTGGACGCGCTCTTTGACCATGGCCGTCCCCGGCGCGTACAACTGCTGGTGCTGATCGACCGCGGTCATCGTGAGCTGCCCATCGAGGCCAGCTTCGTCGGCCGGCATGTGCAAACGACAGCCCGAGAGATAGTCGAGGTCAAGCTGCGGGAGATCGACAACGACGAAAAAGTGATCCTGGTCGAACGCGACGAATAGCGCCTGACCGCAGCCACCATGCCAGCAAGCAAAGCCATTACGGAGCCACCCCGGGTCGCGCTTTCCGCTTCCCATGGCTCGCGGTCGCTGCTTTCCGTTACCTCGCTCGGTGTGGACGATGTTTCTGCCATCCTGCGCCTGGCTACCGAGCTCGAAGCGCAGGAGCCGGCGGATCGCGCGCAACGGCTGGCCCATCGGCGGATCGCGCTGCTCTTCTACGAATCCAGCACCCGTACCCGGACCTCCTTCGAGTTAGCTGCCAAGGGGCTGGGCGCGGACACCGCGCTGATCAGTTCCCAATCCTCCTCCATCGAGAAGGGTGAATCGCTCAAAGATACGGGCATCACTCTGCGGGCGCTGGGGGCGGAGTGCATCATCCTGCGCCATCTTTCTTCCGGGGCGCCTTACCTACTGGCGCAGGTAACCGGGGTGCCGGTGCTGAACGCCGGGGATGGCATGCATGAGCATCCATCCCAGGCGCTGCTGGACGTGAGAACCATGGTCCAGGCCCTGGGCAGGTCCGAGGACACCCCGGGCGAGACGCTCCTGCAGGGGGTTACGGTGGCCATCACCGGCGATATCCTGCATTCCCGCGTGGCCCGCTCCAATGCGTTGTTGCTGCCCCGCTTGGGGGCCCGGGTCATCCTTTGCGGGCCACCGGCACTACTGCCCGAGCTGGCCCTGGAACTTGGTCCCGGGATCAGCATCGAGAGGGACTTCGATCGAGCGCTCACGCAAGCGCAGATTGTGATGATGCTGCGCATCCAGAAGGAGCGGCTGACCAATGTGCACATCGATCTGGAAGAGTACACCGCCCGCTATCAACTGCACAGCCAGCGGCTGCATGCCCATGCTCCCAATGCCATCGTGATGCACCCAGGCCCCATGATCCGTGGGCTCGAGATCTCGAGTCAGGTGGCAGACGGGCCGCAGTCGGTGATCGCCAGCAAGTAAGCAACGGCGTAGCCATTCGCATGGCGCTGATTGATCGCGCCCTGGCCCCTGCTTCGGTCCCTGCTTTCGTTAAGGCAGCGAAGAAGAAGCGAGGCGGCGTTTGAGCGCCATCCTCATACGCGGCGGCCGCCTGGTCGATCCTTCCGCTGGGGTCGACGCGGACCGCGATGTCTTGCTCAAGGGCAACCGGGTGGCTGCCATTGAGCCCCCAGGTAAGTTGACGGCTGCGGCCAAACAGGAAGAGGCGGAGATCGTCGAGGCTAAGGGCTTGGTGGTCGCCCCGGGCCTGGTAGATATTCACGTCCACCTGCGCGAGCCCGGCCAGGGATATAAGGAGACCATTGCCACCGGGACCGCTGCGGCCGCGGCAGGTGGATTCACCTCCGTATGCGCCATGCCCAACACGGTTCCGGTCAACGATTCGGTGGAGACCACCCGCTGGATGCAGAGTGCGGAGCGCAACCCGAGTGCGCGCGTTTTTCCTATTGCCGCCGCCACTCGCGGCAGCATGGGCGAAGCGCTTACCGAATACGGCTCGCTCAAGGCTGCGGGCGCGGTCGCGGTTACCGATGACGGCAAGCCGATCCTGGGGGAAGCCATCATGCACCAGGCGCTGGCCGCCGCGGCTCGTGCTGGGCTGCCGGTGATCCAGCATGCCGAAGACACGCGCATGACGGGCGGATGCTCGATGAATGCCGGTGCGCTCGCTTTCCGGCTCGGCCTGCGCGGGATGCCGGTAGCGGCGGAAGCAGGCCTGGTAGAGCGCGATCTTCGCTTGCTGGCCGAGCTCAAGGGCGGCCGCGCTCACCTCCACGTCGCGCACTTATCGACCGCCGCTGCGCTGGACGCGGTCCGCAAGGCCAGGCGCAACGGACTGCACGTGACCTGCGAGGTGGCGCCGCATCATTTCCTGCTCACCGAGGCTGCGGTCGGTGAGTACAACACCAACGCCAAGATGAATCCGCCCTTGCGCGCGGAATCCGATCGCCGCGCCATGCTCGAAGGGCTGCTGGATGGTTCCATCGACTGCATCGCCACCGATCACGCTCCGCATGCGATCCACGAAAAGGAGCAGGAGTTCGAGCGCGCCCCCAACGGTATTACCGGGCTGGAGTCGGCCCTGGGGCTGACCATGGATCTGCTCCATCGCAAGCACAAGGTCTCGCTCAGCCGCCTGATCACGCTGCTCAGCACCCAGCCCGCCAATCTCCTGAACCTGCGCGGCCGCGGCAGCCTGATGAGTGGCGCCTGCGCGGACGTAGTCATCTTCGATCCCAAAGCGGAGTGGACCTTTCGTGCCGCGGCGACCCGCTCCAAGTCCAGCAACACTCCCTTTGACGGCTGGACAATGCTGGGCCAGGTGCGGATGACCATCAGCGAGGGCCGGATAGTCTACCGGGCAGATTAGATAGACCTGCTGGTTCCCTCACCGAAGGCCGGGTGCCGCCATATCTGGCTCGTTTTTCGCGAGATATGGGGATACCACTGCACCGTTCCCTTTGACTCTCGATTAATCCGACACACTGAGCGGTCCACAGCGGTGGATCCCACATCTCGCGAAAAACCGGCGAGATGTGGGGCACCCGGCCCTAATCGTGAGGGTACCAGGGTTTCTCGCTTTATTGGCCGAGCAAATAGGCTGATCGTCTCTGGGGCCAGAACAGCACCGCGCCCGCGCCCATTCCCAGCAACAGCCCCAGCAAGAATCGAATCAGGGGCAGATTGCCATGCCAATGAAGCATGCCGGTGCCCACATCGAGCAAATTGAGCACCAATGCTAAACCCAGCAGACGAGCGAGCCCTTTCCCAGGCGCAACACCCCAGCCACCGCGGCTCCCCAATAAATGCCCAGACAGCGCACACAGACGGCCACCGGCGAACCTTCCAGCATGAAACTCCGGCTAGGGTCCTGGTGGCACAGGCGGGAGAAGACGTCACGAATAAGCAACGCCGCCAAAGGGTGGCTGGCAGCCAGGAGCGGCGCGGCCAGCGGAGCCACGTGCCAGGGCCAAAATAGCCAACGGAAGCTGCAGTTTCATCGTTCCCTGCATACACCTTATCTACCACTAAAGTGCCGCATCGGTAATTGTCGCTTCGCGGTACCTTTGCCCTTGAGGCTCCCCCATGATTGCTTCCCCCAATCGCTGGCGGTCGCTCGCCGCGTTCACGATTCTGGGCTCCGCACTGGCAGCGACGCTTGCCGGTTGCAGCAATAAATCCACCACCATTCCCGTCACGCAGACTCCGCCGGCTGCGGCCGACACCGCCCAGCAGAACCCTGCCGGTGGGACAGCCGATGGCATCCGCCCCCGCGCCCGCACCGCAACCCGCGCTGGTCCTTCCACGCGGCACTCGTTTGGAAGTGCGTCTGAATAGGACCATCGACGTCAAACATGCCGAGTCAGGCGACCGCTTTAGCGGGGTCCTGGCCGAGCCGGTGGTGGAAGGCAATACCGTCGCCGTGCCCTCTGGATCCGCTGCCAGCGGGGAAGTGCTGGTCGCCCACAAGCGTGGACACTTCAAAGGGAAGTCGGTGCTGGCGTTGACGCTGACCCGGTTGGAAGTCAACGGCGCACAATACCGCATTGATACCAGCAACCTGTCTCGGACCAAAAAAGGCAAGGGCAAGCGCAGCGCAGCCTTCATCGGCGGCGGCGCGGGCATGGGCATGTTGATTGGCGGACTGGCGACCGGCGGCGTGGGACTGCTCGTGGGTGGCCTGGCTGGAGGCGGGGCGGGCGCCCTGGGCGCGGCCTTTACCGGCAACGGCGACCTGTCGATTCCCGCGGAATCGGTGGTCACTTTCCGCCTGCAGGATGCAACTCACCCTGGCGCCCGAGACGCAGGTGAGCCAGGTGAACCCGGGACCCTAACCGTATGCGCGTTTGACATCTGGTTTGGGCGCACTCCATGGTTGATCCATGGTGATCCTCCTCTACGCCTTTTTGATGGGTTGCATTTGCGGGCTGCGCTCGATGACTGCTCCGGCGGTGGTTGCCTGGGGAGCTCATCTGGGATGGCTCCATCTCGTGGTCTGGCTTGCCTTCTTCGCCAGCCCGGTTTCCCTGGTGATTTTCTCCCTCTTTGCCGTGGGCGAATTGATCGCCGACAAGTTGCCCTTCATCCCGCCCAGAACGCAGCCCGGTCCACTCGGCGTCCGCATCCTCTTCGGCGCGGTGTGCGCGGCCGCCTTGTGCAATTCCGCCGGGGCATCGCCGGTGTTGGGCGCGATTCTGGGAGCATTGGGCGCCGTCGCCGGCACCTTCGCCGGTTTTTACTACCGGCGTCTGTTGAGCCGGGGAGCGGCCGTCCCCGATTTTCTGGTCGCACTGCTCGAGGATCTGGTGGCCGTTGGCGGCGGCTTTCTGCTCGTCTCCCACTTGTGAAAACCTAGGTCCATCTCACCGCTTGCCGGCATCAAAACGTTTTGTTCGGAGGTGGTTGGACATGAGTGCAGATGCCAGTACGCCGGAAAGTTTCGACGCCGTCATCATCGGCTCGGGTCAGGGCGGCAATCCTCTGGCCGAGGCGCTGACCGCAGCAGGAAAGAAGACTGCGATGGTCGAACGCAAGGACGTAGGCGGCACCTGTATCAATCGCGGTTGCAGTCCCACAAAAACCATGGTGGCCAGTGCGCGCGTGGCCTACCTGGCGCGCCGCGGCGCGGATTATGGGGTCGATGTGGGCCCCGTCGCGATCGACCTCGGCCGGGTGCGGGAGAGAAAGCGCAACATCGTCAGCAACTTTCGCCAAAGCCGCGAAAAAAGGTTGGAGAAAGCGCATGTTGAGCTGATACGAGGAGAAGCCTCCTTTACCGGTCCCGGGCAACTTCGTGTGGCGCTGCGCAGCGGCGGAGAGCGGCAACTGCGTGCGCCGCAGATTTTTATTAACACCGGCACGAAAAGCGCCAAGCCGCCAATTCCCGGTCTCGACACGGTTTTCTCTCTCGACAACGAGAGCATCATGGAGCTGGACCATGTTCCGGAGCACCTGGTGATTCTGGGCGGCGGCTACATCGGGGTGGAGTTCAGCCAGATGTTTCGCCGCTTCGGCAGCAAGGTGACGGTGATTCAGCACGGATCGCAACTTCTGCGCGAAGAAGACCTGGATGTTGCTGACGAGGTGCTGAAGATCCTGCGCCAGGATGGCATCGAAGTTCTGCTGAATACGCGCACGGAGCAGGTGACACCGGGCATCGATTTGAAGCTGACCGTCGAGGGCCAGGCGCAGACCATCCAGGCATCCCACCTGTTAGTGGCCACTGGCCGGATGCCCAACACGGGTGCACTCAAACCGGCGGTTGGGGGTGTGGAGATCGACGAGCGGGGATTTATTCGCGTGAATGAACGGCTGGAGACGTCGGCCCCTGGCGTTTGGGCGCTCGGCGATTGCAAGGGAGGTCCCGCAGTTTACGCATATCGCGTACGACGACTACCGCATTCTGAAAGCAAATCTGTTTGATGGCGGCGCGCGAACGATACGCGACCGCATGGTGCCCTACACCGTCTTCATGGATCCGCAACTGGGCCGGGTCGGAATGACAGAAGCGGAAGCAAAAAAAACCGGGAAGAACATCCGCGTCGCGAGGATGCCGATGACCTCAGTGGCAAGGGCTCTGGAAGTGGACGAGACCCGTGGGCTGATGAAGGTGATTGTCGATGCCGAGAGCGAAGAAATCCTCGGTGCGACCGTGTTGGGAATAGAAGGCGGAGAAGTAATGGGGGCCTTGCAGATGGCGATGATGGGCCACTTGAAATACACCGCGCTGCGCGACGGAGTCTTTGCTCACCCGACGCTGGTCGAAGTCCATCAACAATTTATTTTTCCGCTTCGACGACGAAAACTGATTCATGAGCACGAAAGAAAACCGTAGGTCCCCACTACGCGGAAATGCGCCGCTCTGGTGCTTTGTATCAGGGCCCGGCTTTAGTCGGGCCGCCAAAGAATGGAAAGAAAAGGGCTTTAGCCCCTGCCATGGCGCACCCTGCAGGAAATGCTCCTGAAGATAATTGCCGCAGGGGCTAAAGCCCAGATCTTTGTTGCCTCAAACGGCCCGACTAAAGTCGGGCCCTGATACAAAGCGCCAGAGCGGCGCATTTCCGCGTAGTGAGGGACCTGCGGTTTTCTTTCCTGCTCCGCGTTGATCTTTCAGACAACTAAACCCGCAAATCAACCACGGTAGCGCCGGCCCCACCTTCGCTGGGGCCGGCCTCAGCAACCAGGGCCACGTGCGGATGCCGCTCCATCAGCGCCCGCAGTGCTTTACGCAACACCCCCATGCCCATGCCGTGCACAATACGTACCCGTGGCAGTCCGGCGAGAAAAGCCCGGTCCAGGTACTGTTCCACTTCGCCGGTTGCTTCTTCCACCGTGCGCCCGATTACGTTGAGCTCCGGACGAACCATCTCCTCCGGATGGGCAATCGAAACCGTCACCCCGCGTCCGCGCGCCGCCTCCAGCGGGCTCACGGCCCTGATCTCCCGCCCGGTGATCACCTCGGCGATATCCTCTCGCGCCACCCGCATCTTCATTGGCCCCACGGCAATCTCGAACGCGTTGCCATCCACCTGTCGCTGCACCACGCCGGTCTTACCCAGAGACTTCAATTTAACCGTGTCCCCCACCGAGACATGGCGCACCAGGTGCGGTTGCGCATGATCGTCTCCCTTGTCGGCGCCGCTGTGTTGTGCCACCACCACGGAGTTAAATTGCTCGCTGAACTCCCGCCGCAAACGAGCCATGCGGCGCTCGGCCTCCTTGGAGAGCTTCTGTTGCGCTGCCCGGTCGTCGATCGCCCGCACCGTCTCCCGCATCTGGTAGGTAAAGTCTTTCAGTAACGACTGTAGTTGCTGCTCCAGGTCCCGTACTTTGACCCGCCACTCCTTAAGCCCTTCGCTTTCCAGGCGGCTCTTTTCCCGCGCCACTTCTTGTTCGCGGCGGCGCAGTTCCTCGCGCTCCTTGGCGACCGCGTCCAGCTGGTTATGCAGCTGGTCCAGGAAGTGGGCAATGTCCTGCGTCTGGGTGTTTTGTTGCTCCCGGGCATCCTTGAGGATGGTGGGCTCGAGGCCGAGCCGTTGGGCAATATTGATGCCCGCCGAAGCCCCAGGAACGCCCAGCCGCAGGGCAAACGTCGGCGCCAGGGTCTCTTCATCAAAGCCCACCGAGGCATTGAGCACCCCCGATCGCTTGGCCGCGTAAAGCTTCAGCGAAGTGTGGTGAGTGGAGATGAGGCACCAGGCATGGCGATCGAGAAAATACCCCGCGATCGCTACCGCCAGCGCGGCGCCCTCTTCCGGATCGGTGGAAGAGCCCAGCTCATCCAGGAGCACCAGCGAAGACGAATCGGCCAGCTGCGAAATACGCTGCAGGTTAGTGATGTGGGCGGAGAAAGTGGAGAGATTCTGCTCAATCGACTGCGCGTCGCCGATGTCTGCCAGGAACGCGTTAAACAGGGGAAAGCTGGCCTCGGCGGCGGGCACGGGAATTCCCGTCTGGCCCATCATGGCCAGCAACCCCGTGGTCTTGAGCGCCACCGTCTTGCCGCCGGTATTGGGCCCGCTGATGATCAGCTGTCGCTGCTGGTCGTTGAGCGCCAGGGTCAGCGGGACCACGGTCATTTGTCGCGCCCGCAAGCGCTTTTCGAGCAGTGGATGTCGTGCCTGCTTGAGCTCGAGCAGGGGCGCCGCGCTGGCGGCGAAACGGGGACGTATGCAGTCAAACTCGGCGGCGAATCGCGCTCGTGCCTGCAGCCCATCGAGTTGCGCCAGCGTGGCTGCACCTTGGGCGATGGCTTCGGATTCCAGCCCAATCTCCCGCGTCATAGCCAGGAAGATACGCCGGGTCTCGGCCTGTTCCTCGTCGATCAGCCGCACCAGCTCGTTGTTTTGCTCGATCGTCTCCAGCGGTTCCAGGTAAACCGTCTGCCCGCTGGAGGAGGCGCCATGCACTACGCCCGGTATGCGCCGCTTATGCTCCGCCTTCACCGGAATGACGAATCGCTCCCCGCGTATGGTGATCAGATCTTCCTGCGTGCTGCCGCCTTCGGACAGCCGCCGCAAGCTGCTGCGCAGGCTCTCCTCGATCACGCGCTGCTGGCGCTCGATCTCCCTGCGAATGCGGCGCAATTCGGGAGACGCGTTATCGCTCAACGAGCCATCCGGGTTGAGGCGAGAACGCAGCGAACCTGCCAGCCTGGCTAACTGCGCCCCCGCGGGCAATTTGCTCAGTGCCTTGAGCCCATGCAGCTGTGTGGCCAATGTCTCGGGAGGATGCTCGATCAGCGCCTGCCAGCTGGTGATGTTATCCATCAGGAACAGGAGGTCACGAATCTCTTCCGGCTCCAGCACCGCTCCTTCGATGCGCGCCTTATCGGTCAACTTTGTGGGATCAAACAAGCCGCCCAGTGCAGGCGAAGCCCCTTGCCCGAGCAGCAAGCGCATCTCGCCCACCAGATCGTGTTGTTGGTCAATCCAGGCAGCGTCGCGCGAGGGCTTCATGCCCAGCAGCCACTCACGAGCAACGCGGGAATGAACAAAACTCGCGACCAACTCCAGCAGGCGGCCCCATTCCAGCGCCTCGCAGCTGCATTCCTCCACCATCGACGGAACTGGCTCTAAGAGACTCACTTGATCATGCTAGAGCAATCCGAACAGATCGGTTTCGCTACCCGTAAAATCAAGAAATGGAATTCCCCGTCACCCGCCTCCGGCGTTTACGGCGCACCGAGGCGATGCGCTCGCTGGTGCGCGAAGTTCATCTCCGCCCCGACTCTTTCATTTACCCGCTCTTTATCTGTCCCGGCGAGGGCATCCGGCGCGAAGTCAGCTCCATGCCCGGGGTCTACAATCTCTCCATCGACGAGGCGATGAAAGAATTGGAAGAGGCCGCGGGCCTCGGCCTCGGCGGCCTGCTGCTCTTCGGGCTCCCTGCCGTCAAGGACGAGCAGGCCAGCGGAGCCTACGCGGAAGATGGCATTGTGCAGCAGGCCCTTCGCACCTTTAAACCGGCAGCCAGGAAACTGTTGTTGATTGCCGACGTCTGTCTCTGCGAGTACACCTCGCACGGCCACTGTGGAGTGGTAGCCAAGAACGGCGAAGACTACGAAATCCAAAATGACCCCAGCCTGAGCCTGATAGCCCGTACGGCTGTGTCGTTGGCCGCAGCCGGTGCAGACATCGTGGCCCCGTCCGACATGATGGACGGCCGGGTGGGCGCGATTCGCGACCATCTCGACGATGCCGGCCTAGAGCAGGTGCCGATTCTCTCCTATGCGGCCAAAGTGGCCTCTGCCTTCTACGGGCCTTTTCGCGAAGCCGCCGATTCGGCGCCGCAGTTCGGCGATCGGCGCACGTATCAAATGGATGGCGCCAACCTGCGCGAGGCCATGCGAGAAATTGATCAGGACATCGCCGAAGGCGCGGACATGATCCTGATGAAGCCGGCCATGCCTTATCTGGACGTGATTCGTGCCGCCCGCGAACGTCTGGATGTCCCCATCGGGGCCTACCAGGTCTCCGGGGAATACGCCATGCTGCAGGCCGCATTCGCCAAAGGCTGGCTGGACCGCGACCGGGCCATCCTCGAATCACTCATTTCCATTCGCCGCGCCGGCGCGGATTTCACCGTAACCTACTTTGCCAAAGAAGCCGCGCGCCTCCTGGCGGGTTAACAGCGAATGCTTGGGTGCCCCATATCTCGCTTGTTTTTCGCGAGATATGGGAAACCACGGCTCTAGACCGCCGGTGTTCGAGGTTCATTCGACAAAGGACATAAAGGTTCGCGGTGTCCCATATCTCGCAAAAAACAAGCGAGATATGGGGCACCCAAACATCCGTCGAGGGATAAGGCTTAGATCGATTTGAGTCCAGCGACAGCAGCCTCCAACCGTCGCGTGAAGCTTTGCGGCTCTTCGCCCGGCTCCATGGTCAACGGCTCTCCCAGCCGCACGGCCACCGTCCCGCGCTTCGGCCATCTCTCGCCCTGAAGCCGCTTCAGGCCCTCCACCAGGATAGGCTGCACCGGCACTTCAGACTCCTGCGCCAGCAAGCCAATCCCCGGCTCGAAGGGGTGTAACCGTCCGTCGGCGGAGCGGCCGCCTTCGGGAAAGACCAGCACGTGATAGCCCTGATCCATGGCCTCCCCGGCGTGGGCGAAGCTCTGCCGCAATCCCGCGCCACGAGGCAAGGGAAAAACATTGAAGAGCCCGGTAACCAGCAAATAAGCCAGCGGAGTCAAGGCAGCTACAATGCGGTGGCGCTCCGCTTTGCCGCGCCGCCATCCGCTCAACAGCTGTCCGGACATGGCAACCGCCACGTGGTCGCGGTCGTTGCTGCTCAGCGCGTACAGGATGACCGGCACGTCGAAGGCCGTGAGATGGTTGGCGATCAGCAGGGAGGGCCGGGCAAGGGCCACCCGCGGGGCAATCCGAGGGGCGAGTACCAGCCCCACCAACGGGCGCACGACCACCTCCAGAAAGCAGACGCGGGCCCAGCGGATCGTCGGCCGCCAGGGCCAGCGAGGAAACAAAGGTTCCTCTGTCCGGTGGGCTCTCTGGCTGGGAACAGCAGGCAATGGCGTCGACGCTGCTGGCGTCCCTAAAGCCTCCACCGGGCTCATGCTTATCCCAGGTGGAGGGCGGTTAAGCAAACCGCGCAGATCGCCCACCGTTTTTACCTCTCCCCAAACGGCGTCGTCCAGCTCCAGGCCAAAGCGGGTTTCGAGCGCCGACTGCAGTTGCATCAGCGCCAGGCTATCCAGGTGCAAGTCCTCGGCCAAACGGTCACTTGCCGCCACCTCCTGTTTCGCAGCGCCTAATTGGCGCAACACCTCGATTAACTGGTCGGCGGGGTCCTCGGCAGCACCGGTTCCCGTCGACAGCGACTGCTGCGCCCAGCTCTGCACCTGCCGCCGCAGGACCTTGCCCGTGGAGGTGCGGGGATACTCCGGCTGCGGCCAGCGCAGCCAGTAGCGAATTTGCTGGAATGGCGCCAGCTCCCGGTTGGCGCCATCCACCGCACCTTGCAGATCGTCGCTTGCCCCTGCGGGGATCAGCACCGCGGCCGGTGTCGGCCCAGCGGCCGAGTCATAAGCGACCACCAGGCAATCCTGCACTCCCGGCTGCCGGCGCAACACCGCCTCCAGATCCTGAGGATGAATATTCAATCCTGCGGAAGTAACGATCACGTCGCTTTTGCGCCCGGCGAAGATCAGCTCGCCCTGCGCATTGCGGGTAGCCAGGTCGCCGGTGGCCAGCCAGCCCGGCTCCCGCGCCTGCAGGCCGCCGTGTTGCCATACCTGGGAAGCGATCGAGTTGCCGCGCACCAGGATCTCGCCATCGGATCCGATCTGCACCTCCCGGCCGGCGAGCGGTTTGCCGATACTACCGCGGGCGATCTTAAACGGGTGATTCAGTGTCACCAACGCGGTGGTCTCCGTCATCCCGTAACCCTGGATCAAGGCGAAGCCAATCGTGGTCCAAAAGCTTTCCAGGTCAGCCGGCAAGGTAGCTCCGCCCGACACAAAAGCCCAGAATTTCAGCCCCAGGCGGCGATGCACAGCGCGGAAGCGCCACCACCGTTTCCCGATGGACTGCCCGCGAGCGGCGGCAAGGCTTTGCGGAAGCCCAGGAAACTCCGCCCCCAGCCAACCCCGCATCAGGTCGAGGACTCGCGGAACCGCGGCCAGCACCGAGATCCGCTCCTGGTGCAGAAGGCGGGCCAGGCGCGGCGCCTGCAGGCGGTCTTCAAAGTGGACCTCCGCTACCAGCAAAGGCGGGACCCACAACCCCATAAACTGGCCAAATACGTGGCTGAGCGGCAGCGTATGCAAAATGCGTAGCGGATGCACCAGGCGCTCGTAGCGCAAGTACTTGGCCATCTCCTTCTCCAGCGGATCGAGCGAGGCCAGCACGTTGCCGTGGGTGTGCACGATGCCCTTAGGGTCTCCGGTGGTCCCGGAAGTGAAGATGATCTGCAGCGGCGTGTCCCGGGACAGCCCGGGCAAAGGCGCATAGTCCGGCGAAGGGAGCTCATCGGCAAAGCTGGCAAAGCCGAGCTTGGGAATCCCTGGATCGAGCGCTTGCAACAGCGCCAGATCGCCCGTCAGGAGCCGAGGCTGCACCTCCGCCACCACCCGCCGGGCCAGCTCCAGGCTGCCAGCGGCATCCAGCGGTACTGCAACGATTCCGCGCAGAATGCATCCAAAGAAAGCCGCTACCCACTCCACCGAGTTGTTTCCCCAAAGCAAAACACGGTCGCCGGGACGCAAGCCAAGCTGGTCAACGGCATGAGCGCAACGAGCGCTCAGCTCCGCCAGTTGCGCGTAGGTGGAAGAAAAACGGCGATTGCCGCGGTGGGTAACGACCGCGATTTGTTCTTCATAACGGCGGAAGTCCGCCACCAGCGTTGCCAGGTGCGGTCGCACACGTTCAGTGTGGCATAAGAAGGCGATCCAGGTCGCAGGCGGACCGCTCGCGTAAAATATTAGTTTTGCTCGGGCGCTATTAACGGATTCATTGAGGGAGCTACTTGTGGCAGAGACAATTTACGACATGGTCATCATTGGCGGCGGTCCGGGGGGCTACACCACCGCCATCCGCGCCGGGCAGTATGGGCTGAAAGTCGCCCTCATCGAGCGGGAAAAGAAGCTGGGCGGGACCTGCCTGCATTGGGGCTGTATTCCCACCAAATCCCTGTTGTTTGATGCCGAGCTCTATGACCAGCTGCAGCATGCTGCCGAGCATGGCATGGAAGGCGTGGGCAAGGTCACCATCAACTGGAAGACCATCCTCGACCGTAAAAACGGGATCATCACCAAGCATGTGAAGGGCCTCGACTTCCTCATGCGCAAGAACAAAGTCACCACCATCGAGGGCTACGGCCGCCTCACCGGCCCGGCGAACAATGGAACTCATTCCATCGCGGTCGAGGCCGCGGGCGGCGAGAAGAAAACCGTGCAGGCGAAGAACGTCGTGATCGCCACCGGCTCCGACGCCCGGATGCTGCCGGGGGTGGAGGCGGATGCCACCAGCATCCTGACCAACATGGAGATACTCGTCCTACCCCAGATCCCGAAGTCGATGGTGGTCATCGGCGCCGGCGCTGTCGGGGTCGAGTTCGGCTCCATCTTCAAGAGCTTCGGCAGCGAGATCACCATCGTCGAGTACCTGCCGCGCCTGGTCCCCAACGAAGATGAGGACGTGAGCAAGGAACTGGCCCGCGTCTTCCGCAAGCGGGGCATCGACACCCACACCGGCGCCAAGGTCGACAAAGTGGAGAAGACCAAGGACGGAGTGAAGGTGACCTTCACCACCGCTGACGGCAAACAGGTGGTCAAGGACGCGGAGAAGGTGCTGGTGGCCGTTGGCCGCGCGCCCCGTACAGCCGATATTGGCCTTGAGGCCACTAAAGTTGAAGTGGAACGCGGCTTTATCCGCACCGATGAGTGGATGCAGACCCGGGAACCCGGCATTTTTGCCATTGGGGACGTGGTTGCCGGCCTGCCCCAACTGGCTCACGTAGCCGCGATGGCGGGCATGGTCGTGGCCGCCAAGGTAGCCGGCAAGCGGGCCAATCCGGTGCGCCGCGATCGCATCCCGGCCTGCACCTACTGCGAGCCGCAAATTGGCAGCGTCGGCCTGACCGAAGAGCAAGCCAAGGCAAAGGGGTACCAAGTAAAAGTGGGCAAGTTTCCCTTTTCCGCCAACTCCAAGGCCTCCATTGTCGGTTCCCACGAGGGCTTCGTGAAGGTAGTCGCGGACGCCAAATACGGCGAGGTGCTGGGGGTGCACATCATCGGGCCGCAAGCCACTGAGTTGGTAGCCGAGGCTGTGGTGGCGATGCAGTTGGAAGCGACCATCGAGGAGTTGATGTTTACCATCCACGCCCACCCCACCTTAGCGGAGGCAATGCTAGATGGTTTTGGCAGCGTGGAGAACATGGCCATTAATGTCTGAGCCGGTCATTTCATTGGTCGATCTCGGTCGCCTCGACTACGCCACGGCGCTGATCCTGCAGCAGCAGGTTTGCGCGCTGCGCCAGCAAGAGCAGATTGGCGACGTGCTCCTGGTGGTGGAGCATCCGCCGGTGTTGACCCTGGGCCGCAACGCCCGCCGCGAGCACGTAGTCGCCGATGGTGAGCTGCTGGCCCGTCGCGGCATCCAACTGTTTGAAACCAACCGTGGCGGGGACGTCACCTACCACGGGCCGGGGCAGCTGGTGGGTTATCCGATTTTCAATTTGCGTGGCTTTCTTCCCCCGCTGGGCATCGTCGAGTACCTGCGCAAGCTGGAAGAGGTCCTTATTCGTGCCTGCGCGGATTACGGCGTGCTTACCCAACGCGCGCCCGGCCGCGCCGGAGTCTGGACCGTTCCGGGAGGAACGGTGGCGGAGAAAAAGATTGCCGCCCTTGGCGTCCACGTTTCCCGGGGCGTCACCACGCACGGCTTTGCCCTCAACGTGACCACCGATCTGGACGACTTTGGATTGATCGTGCCTTGCGGCATTCGCGACCGCGGGGTCACCAGCATGGAAACCGAGGCCGATCCCGCGCCCTCGCTCCAGCAGATGGCCAACGGGGTGGCTCGCCACTTTGGCCGCGTCTTTGGCCGGCCGGTGGTGTGGGTGGAAGCGCTGGAGGATCTGGCGCCTTGCGGTTCCACGGCATTCGCGGGATTGCACTAGAATAGGGAGTTCGCAGAGCGAAAGGGAGTCCATGCCGACCGATGTCATCATGCCCCAGATGGGTGAGTCGATTTTTGAAGGCACCATCACCAAGTGGCTGAAAAAGCCCGGTGACACGGTGCAGAGAGACGAGCCTCTGTTCGAGATTTCCACCGACAAAGTAGATGCCGAGATCCCGTCGCCTGCCAGCGGTGTGCTCACCGAGGTCAAGATCGCGGAAGGAAACACGGTGCAGATCAATACCGTGGTGGGCGTCATTGGGGATGGAGACGGCCAACCCGCCGCCGCGCCGGCGGCTGAGGCCCCGGCAGCGGAGACACCTTCCAAAACCGTTGACCCGCCCAGCGGGACCAACTCCCCGGCGCCCGCAGCGGCCGCGCCGCCGCAACCTGCCGCGCCGGCCTCCCTCACAGAAGTGATCATGCCGCAGATGGGCGAATCTATTTTTGAGGGCACCATCACCAAGTGGTTGAAAAAGCCCGGCGACACGGTGCAACAAGACGAGCCGCTCTTCGAGATCTCGACCGATAAAGTAGATGCCGAGATTCCCTCGCCCGCCGCGGGCGTGCTTTCCGAGATCAAGGTCCAGGCCGGCACCACGGTGCAGATCAACAACGTGGTGGCCATCATCAGTGCTGCCGGGGCCGCTTCCGCGCCGGCGCCTGCACCCAGCGCACCGCGATCGCAGCCCGCTGCGGTCGAAGCAGCGCCTGAGCCTGAAACCGATACGGCCGACGCAGAAGCTGGGGAACGGGTTCGCTCCTCGCCTCTGGTGCGCAAGATTGCCCGCGAGAACAATCTGGACCTGCGTCAGGTTCCGGGCACCGGATCATCGGGCCGGATTACCAAGGAAGACATTCTCGGCTTTATGGCGAAAGGCGCCACCACGCCTCCAGCTCCGGTCCCCAAGCCTGCCCCTGCGCCCGCCGTTCCAGCGGCTGCTGTGGCCAAGCCGGCCGCACCGGCGACCCCTCCCGTTGCCCAAGTGTCCACCCCAGGGGACGAGCTGGTGCCGATGACTCGTATGCGCTCCATCATCGCCCAGCGCATGGTCGACTCCAAGCGCACCAGCGCCCACGTGCACACCGTATTCAAGATCGACATGAGCCGCATCGTGCGCCTGCGGGAGAAGGAGAAGTCCAAGTACGAGCAGCGCAATGGGGTCAAGCTCACCTACATGCCGTTCATCTCTCGTGCGGTCATCGCCACCCTGCGCAAGATGCCCATCGTGAACGCTTCGATGGAAGGTGATGCCATCCGCTACCACAAGAACATCAATCTGGGGATTGCCGTAGCCCTGGATTGGGGGCTGATTGTGCCCGTGATTCGTCAAGCAGAAGACAAGAGTTTTCTGGGCATCGCCCGATCCATCGTCGATTTGGCGGAGAGAGCTCGGGCAAAGAAGCTCAAGCCGGAAGAAGTAGGATCTGGCACTTTCACGATTACCAATCCGGGCATTTTCGGCGAGCAATTCGGCACCCCCGTGATCAATCAACCGGAGTCGGCAATTTTGGGCGTGGGCGGCCTGTTTAAAGAACCAACCGTAGTTACCGATGAGAACGGCTCTGACTCCATCGCCATCCGCAGCATCATCCGTCTGACCCTGGGCTTCGATCACCGCATCATCGACGGCGCCGATGCGGGCAAGTTCATGGCCGAGCTAAAAAAATACCTGGAAAACTGGAGCGAAGACATCGGCTAGACCCCGGTCGAAAAAACATTTCCAGTAAGGGTCCGCTGAACCGCAGATCCCTCGGCTGCGCTCGGGATGACAAGGGGGAAGGCGATGCCTCCATGGGAGAGCGGTCGCTTATCGGTGACCGCTCTTCATCGCCTGCCTGAGGCTCGCAAGAAATCGCTCTTTAGCTACCACCCTTGGGTGAGCAACCTCTTCCATGAGCAACCAGCCTTCCATGGAAGCATCGCCCTCCCCTTTGTCATCCCGAGCGCAGCCGAGGGATCTGCGGTTCAGCGGACCTTTACTGGAAATGTTTTAGAGCCGGCTCCTGGCCTCGAGAACTCGAGCAACGGCCTCTTCCGCCGTGTCCGCGGTGGCTGATAGATGGCCCATCTTGCGCCCCGCCCGCGCCGTATGTTTCTCATACAAATGCAAACTCACCTCGGGAACCGCCAGCGCCCGCGCGAAGCGCGGCTCCCCATTTAGCCAAAGATCGCCCAACAGATTGGCGATGGCCGCCGGCCGTACAATCCTCACATCCCCCAGGGGCAGGTCGCACACCGCGCGCACCGCCTGCTCAAACTGGCTGGTAACGCAGCAGCGTTCGCTGGCGTGATAGCTGTTGTGCGGCCGCGGCGCGAGTTCATTCACGTACAGCCCATCCCCTTGCGTCACGAACATCTCCACCGCCAACAGCCCCTCGAGCTGCAGCTGGCACGCCATGGTCGTGGCCAGCTCCTGGGCGCGTTTTTCCAGCCAGTGAGGTATCGACGAAGGAAGCGCGCTCCAAACCAGGATCTGCTGCTCATGATGGTTGGTCGCCGCCGGGTAAGCGACCACCTCGCCGCTAGGGTTGCGCGCCACCATGACCGAGATCTCTGATTGCAAATCGAGTGCCTGTTCCGCGACGCACGGCTGTTCTCCCAGCGAGCGCCACGCATCGCCTGGGAGCGACCCGCGTTCCACCTTCACTTGGCCTCGGCCGTCGTACCCGCCCTGGGCGCGCTTGAGGTAAATCCGCTCGCCCAGCTCCGCCATAGCGTCGCACAGGTCGGCTTCCGAATAGACCGCCCGATACGGCCCCACAGGAAAACCCTGCGCGCGCAACCAGTTTTTTTGCCGGATCCGGTCCTGAACCATGGCCAGGATCTCCTTACCCGGCCGCACCGGAGCATAACGAGCCGCTGCTTCGAGCGAAGCAATCGATATCTGCTCGATCTCCAAGGTAATGACATCGCAGCCGCGAGCCAGATCTGCAGCTGCCTTGGCGTCATCCCAGGCGCCCACAAAGCAGGCATCCACGACAAAGCGCGCCGGGCAGGAGGGATCCGGGTCCATTACCTGTACCCGGTAACCCAGCGAGCGGGCAGCCATGGCGGTCATGCGGCCCAATTGACCGCCTCCCAGGATGCCAATGGTTGAGCCCTGGACGATCGCCGTCAACCCGGCAACTCCGTTTGCAGCACCTCTTGTGTGCGTGCCTGGCGCCAGGAGCGCAGCCGGTTTCCCAAATCCGGATCGTGGCCAGCCAGGATGGCCACCGCCAGCAGCGCGGCATTGGCGGCGCCCGGTTTGCCGATAGCCAGGGTGGCGACCGGAACCCCCTTCGGCATCTGCACAATGGACAGCAAAGAATCAATCCCCTGCAGGCAAGTGGAGGGAACGGGCACCGCCAGCACGGGAACAATAGTCTTGGCGGCTAGCATCCCCGGCAAGTGCGCCGCGCCGCCGGCAGCGGCAATGATGATTTTCAGTCCCCGCGGTTCAGCTTCCTCGGCGTACTGAAAGAGCCAGTCCGGGGTGCGATGGGCGGAAACGATCCGCGCCTCGTGGGGAATAGAGAACTCCCGTAACATGTCAAGGCAAGGCAGCAGCACCTCGTAATCGCTCTTGCTGCCCATCACCACGCCCACAATAGGAGAGGCATTCATGCTGCCGATTATTTCATCTCGTCCACGCTCGTGCCTGCCGCCTCAGACATGAAGCTCTTCACGGGCCGTCTGCGCCAGTTGCGGCAGCTCCGATGTCGTCATGACCCGGATCTCATGTTCCTCCATGGTCTCGCGCGCATAATCGTACAGCATGCGGCGTTCCTCACTCGGCTCGCTATCGCCCGCGGGCCACACGATTGGCTCGATAATCGCGGTCAGCACGAGCTGACGGTTCTCCTTTCGCTCCGCTCCTGCCGTCAATCGAGGAGCGGCGAAAGCCAGCAGCTTCGCATCGTCGGCATTGGTTTCGAGCGAAACCGCCTGGAACATTTTCAAGACCCCATTGCTATACCCGCAATCGATGCGTAATGGGTCACCGGGCCTGGTGTAAATTGCAGCCGGAATCTGCTTCCACATAAGCGTCCACACCCCGGCGTCCTCGAAGCTCTTGCGCATAGCCGCAAGCACGGCCGGGCGGCCGCCCTGCTGCTTGCTTCGTTCTCGCCGCGGACGATCGACATACCACCGCATCAAGTCTTCGACCCCAGACAGAAAGGTCTCCGCCAGGTAAGCCTTGGCCTCTGTGATCTGTACCCCGTTGGAAAGCGAACCTTCGAGCAGGGCCATGATGGGCTTGGGATGATCAGCCGGTTGAGCGCGCAATCGATGTCCTATTTCGATCTCCAGCGCTTCGAGCATCTCCGTGTCCGCATCGGGATCCAGACAGCGGACCCGGCTCCAGTCACGGGTAAAGCGCAGCACACTCTGCTCTCCCCCGGAGGTCCGGAGCAGTACCCCAATGTTGACGAACTCGTTCCTCACCGGATCCGGAACATAACGGATTAGTTGAAACGCGCATTGTTTCCGCTCCGTCATGTCCTCCCCTTTTCGAGTCCCAACCAGAACCGCTCTACACGCAGTAAGTCTCGCTTGCCGCAAACCGGCCCTTTCTCCTTCTATACCCCGCCCTGTTCACTATCATGCACCCGGCCCGGTTCATAATACCTTCCCTCCAACCCTTCCTTTGCATCCCTCCCCCAATTCGGAAACGGTCTTCGCCCCGATTCCCCGAATGCCACGATCAACTCCCGAACCCGCCCCCGTCGTGCCAGCAGCCGCTCGATCAAAACCTCCAGCGCGCTCACGTCCCCGCCGTACCACTCCGGGGGCACGATCTCCGCGATGGCCCACGCCGTCTCGGGCGTCAGGCTCTCAATCCGGCTGAGCCAGGGTTCGAAACTCTCCCAACCGGTGACCCCGCGATAGACAGTATTCTCGGCGAACACGCCGCCCAGACTGGCGTCGACAAACCTCCAGTCTCCGGCATGAAAGCAGTATCCCTGGTCAATAAAGGCGGCGCTGTAGCGGCGCTCCCGCCGCTTCTTCTGAAACACCGCTTGTCTGCCGTTGATGTTGCAGGTCCACTTGTCCAGTGCCAGGATGCCTGCGAACTCGGCCAGATTGCGCACCTCCAGCAGCTGTTCCTGCGGCAGGTAATCGACCGTGTGCCCGGGCATCAGGCCTCCCACCCAGCGCGAAGCGAAGTGCAGCCCAGCCTGGCATTGCTGCGATCCTCCGCGCTGCTCGATGGTCAGGTCCTGAGTATTCCGGATGAGCCACTCGGTTACTTCAATGACTTCAGACTCAGGAACGGCCAGCCCTACCGCCGCCGCCAGCCGGGTGGCGAGCAGCTCATTGGCCAGCACCCTGACATGTTGCGGGTTATTGCTGAACTTGACCACATACAGATTGCCATCCGATGCCAGCATCAGATGGCTCTGCGCGCCACCCCGCATGCGTCGAATCTGCTGGATCGCGATCACGGCCACGGCGAGTCACCCCCAAGCCACCTTGGTTGCAAGTAGCAGCATACTCGAACCCGCCACCCCGCTTCTGGTAGCATCGCCACGGAGGAAGTACATGGAACAGGCAGTCACCGCCCCCACTGGCTCGCGCCGCAATGAAGATATTGCTTTGGATTTGTTGAAATTTGTCACCGGCACGACGGGGATTATCAAGGGACCTTCGCCCGCCGCGGGCTTCGTATCCGCCTCCGGTTCCAAGCCCGAGGAGCAGGTGAACCAGATCCTCGCTCTCTACACCAAGTGCCTGGGTGTGGTTCAGGGCAAATAGGCGGGGGAAATAGCAAAACATCTACCTAGATGAGAAGTGAACAATCTCTCAGCGTAGCCGTCTTTGGCGCCGGTACCTTTGGCCGCAACCATCTGCGTATCTACCGCCAACTGGAGCAGGCCGGTTGCGGCGTGCGGCTGGCCGCAGTCGTGGATACTGACCCTTCCACCGCCGAAAACCTGCGCCAGCAAGACGGCATCGCTGTCTTTTGCTCACCCCAGGCATGCCTCGAGGCATGCCGGGCAGGCAGCCTGCATCTGGACGCGATTTCCGTCTGCGTGCCTACGTCCGCCCATTTCTCCGTGGCCGCGCAAGCTCTGGCTCAGGGACTCGACGTGCTGTTGGAAAAGCCCATCGCCGTTACTCTGGCCGATGCCGATTCCTTGGTAGCCCAGGCAGCAGCCACCCGGCAGATCCTGCAGGTTGGCCTGCTCGAGCGTTTTAACCCCGCGGTCGCGGCGGCTCAGGCGCTGGTCAACGGGCCCATGTTTTTTGAAGCCCACCGGCTGAGCGTCTTCCACCGCCGTGCGCTCGACGTCGACGTGGTGCTGGACCTGATGATCCACGACTTGGATATCGTGCTCAACCTGGTGCGCTCGCCCGTGCGCCAGCTCCAAGCCGTCGGCTTGAGGATTTTATCCTCCCAGGTGGACATCGCCAATGTCCGCCTGGAATTTGCCTCCGGCTGCGTGGCCAATTTCACTGCCAGCCGGGTCAGCACCGAGACGGTGCGCAAGCTACGCTTCTTCCAGCCACACCAGTACCTCTCCATCGACTACGCGCGGCAGGATTTGCTCATCATCAATGTTGCTCCGAGGGAAAACGGAGAGCCAGCCTTGGCCGCGAGTAAGCCGGCAGTGGTGGGAGGGGAGCCTCTCCTGTTGGAAATCAAGGCCTTCCTGGATTCGGTCAGAACCCGCAACCCGCCGCGGGTGACCGCCCAGCAAGCCCGCGATGCGCTCGCGTTGGCGCTCGAAATCAACCGGGCCATCCAGGCCCACGCTGTCCGCGCCGGCCTGTCCTCCTAGGGCATGGTCTGCAATTTGTAACCCTTGGGCACGGTTTGTTCAAACTGCTTGTCGGGGAGCTCCACATTGACGATGACCTTCTCCACGGTCAGCGTGATGCGGTATTCCTCCAGCGGCCGATCGATGGTGATGGTACTGGGGAAAGAGACTCCGTTGAAATCGTGGTAAGGCCCATAGCTCACCTTCGTTTCCTGAGCGCCGTCGCTGTTATACACATCCTGTCCGATCGGCAACAGATCGATCCGGCTGAAATGGATCACCCGGCTTGGCTTGTCTACCTGGGGCAAGCCGGGGGCGGGGTTTTTGCGGCCGGGGTTGAGCACGGTCAGATCATAGAGCGGTGTCTCAATCAGCTGTTTTGTTTTGGGATCCAGCTTGCTGGTGCTGGAAGCGGTCAAGGAGACGATCCGGTCGGCGGCAATCCCCCGAATCACGATGGAATCAAGAAAGACTTGGGGGCGCAGATTTTCCAGGGGATTGGCTGCCTTGGTGGTCACCGCAGTGCTCCCCGTGATCGCTTTGCTCCGGGGCGGAATTGTCAGCGTGAAGGTAGTGCCGTTACTGGCGAGGTTGAAGGCGGTGGTGCGAATGACCGGCACCTCTCCGATGACCCGCAGCATCTCCGGCCGGCGAAAGAGAATAAACCCGTGGATGGAGGTGTAATCAGTCTGCTTGCCGGCGTGGGCGCCGCCCACCGAGGCGGCAAAGTCGACCGTTGCGGTCAGCGAGTTAACCTGCTCGTAGCGTTTATTCACAGCCTCTACCAACTGGTCGGCTTCGGCGTTCAGGGCTATCCCGGCCAACTTCGGCTGCTGCAGCTTGCGGGTGTGGCTCAGGCATCCGGTCAGAACCGGAAGCAGCAGCGCCAAAAACTTCAACCAATCTCTCTGCATCCAATGCAACTCAGGAACTGCGAGTATAGAGCAACCGCACGGCCCTCAATGGGCCCCCTGCAAATCCTTAAGGCCTCGCCGATAGGCGATCACATTGCGCTCGTGTTCCTCGAGCGTGGCGGCAAACCGGGAATGCCCGGCGGCTGCCGGATCGGCGACAAAATAAAGAAACTGACTGTCGGCGGGATGCATTGCCGCCTGCAAAGAAGCGGTTCCCGGGCTGCAGATCGGGCCCGGCGGCAGGCCGCTATGGCGGTAGGTGTTGTATGCCGACTCGCGCTTCAGGTCCGACTGGTAAATTGTGCCCCGGTATTGTTTTTCCAGCATGGCGGCGTAGATCACCGTGGGGTCGGTCATCAGGGGCATGTCCTTGGCCAGGCGGTTCTCAAGCACGCTGGCCACCAGGGGCCTGTCGGCAGCCACCGGGGTTTCCTTCTCCACCAGGGAAGCCAGGGTCACGATGCGGTGATAATCGCCCTCTAAGCCGATCGCGGCGCTGTTCTGGCGAAATCTCCGCACCATCGCGGCCAGCATCTGGCTCGGCGTCAGCCGCCTCTCGAAGCGATAGGTATCGGGGAAGAGATACCCTTCCAGGTTCTTGGCTCCCGGGTCCAGGTCGGCAATCAGCGCCACGTCCTGGCTGGCGGCGGTCAGGAATCTCTCTTTCGATCCCAGCTGAGCAGCCTCAACGGCTTGGGCAATGTCGAAAAGGTTGAAACCTTCGGGAATCGTGACCGCGCGGGTATAAACATCGCCGTGCACGATGCGGTTGTAGACTGCCGGAAGGGTCGCTGGTTGCACGAATTGATATTCTCCCGCCTTGAGCGTGCCGCCGCGCAACCCACGCCAAAGATCGAAAACGTACTGGCTGCGGATAATGCCGTGCTCGGCAAGCAGCCTGGCAATGGCCTGCGTGCCCATGCCCGGAACCACCTCGACGATCGTCTCCCCCGGCGGGCTGACCGGCTTGGTGAGTTGGAGGTACACGAGCGCGGCCCCAGCTAGAACCAGGACCAGCAAAACAACCAGAAAACGTCGCACAAGCGGGGACCCTTGGTGGATTGGATTCTCTTCTGAATTTTATGATGCGATTCTCTTGTGCGCTCAGAAATGCACCATGAGCGAAGCATTTGGCTGGGGTAAGATCCGCACAGGCTGAACCATGGATGAGCAGCATCAATACGGACGCCGCATTTTGGGTTTAGATGTCGGCGACCGTCGTGTTGGCGTGGCCGTCTCCGATGAACTGAACTTGACTGCGCAACCGGTGTTGACCCTGGTACGTCAGAACCGGCGCCAGGATCTTCGCTCCCTGGCCCGCCTGGTGCGCAAGTATGGCGTTGACCGGGTGGTGGTGGGCAACCCGCTCTACATGTCCGGCGACTTGAGCCCACAGGCGATCAAGGCGCAAGCGTTCGCCCAGAGCCTGCAACAGGAGACCGGGGTAGAGGTGACCCTGTGGGACGAACGGCTTTCGACCACGGAAGCGCATCGCCATCTGGACGCGGCCGGCCGTCACTCGGGCAAGCGGCGTGCGGTGATCGATCAGGTAGCCGCAGTCCTCATCCTGCAGAGTTTCCTTGACTCCCACCGGGGGGAGAGAGGCGAGCCCGTCGTATAATCGTTTTTTGCTGTTGGCTATCTCCCCCACACGCCCCCAGGGTCACAAGCAAATGCCAGAACACATAAAGAAAAAGTTGGAAGAACAAATCCGCCTGTTGGAGCACGAGCTCACTCACGAACTGCCTCTGGAGATCAAGAAGGCCGCCTCGCTGGGGGATCTGAGCGAGAACGCGGAGTACCACATGGCCAAGCAGCGCCAGGTTTTCGTCAACGCCCGGCTGGGGCAGCTCAAGAAACGCATGGCAGAGCTGGCGCTGGTCAATCTCGCCAATATACCCCGGGATCGCATTGCCTTTGGGTCCACCATCGTGGTCTTCGACACCACCAAAAACGAAGAGATTACCTATAAGCTGGTCACCAGCGAGGAATCCGATGTGAACCAGGGCCTCATCTCCACCACCTCGCCCATTGGCCGGGGACTCGTCGGCAAGCAGGTGGGAGACATAGCGACGATTGTGACCCCGAACGGCAAGCGCGAGCTGGAGATTTTGAAGCTGACGACGATTCACGACGAAATGCAATGACCCAGACATCGAGCCAAACCTCTAGCCAAACTTGGAGCTGGACCAGCGCCTTCGGTCGGGGTTGCGGTGTCATCCTGCAGGGCATCGTGGATGGCCTCGCGCTTACCCGCATCTCGCCCAACGTGCTTACCTTTCTGGGCCTGGTGATCAACACCGCGGCGGCCATTCTTTTCGGCTGGGCCAACGAGCACAATTTTGTCCGCCTGTTCCTCTACGCCGGCCTGGTCATCATCGGGGCGGGTATCTTCGATATGGTGGACGGGCGAGTAGCCCGCCAGACCCATCAGGTCACCATCTTCGGAGCCTTCTTCGACTCCGTCATTGATCGCTACAGCGACGTAGTGCTGTTCTTCGGCCTGCTGGTGTTTTATGCCCGTGGTAACCGGTTCTTCTACGTGGTTCTGACCGCCTTTGTCATGGTCACGTCGCTGATGGTCAGCTACACCCGGGCCCGGGCCGAAGCCCTGATCGGCTCCTGCAAAGTGGGCTTCATGGAGCGGCCGGAGCGAGTGGTGCTCATCATCCTGGGGGCGCTGTTCAACCGCTGGGGAGTCATGGCCCCCGTGCTCTGGGTGCTTGCCGTGTTGTCCACCGTTACCGTGATCCACCGCATCAGCTATACCTATCAACGAACCAAGCCGGGCCTGCGCGACGTGCCCCAGCCTGCTCCTGTGGCCGCCGCCCACGTTGATCTGCACCCTGCTCCCCGGGCGTGATGAGGATGGGATCCCGATCGCCCGTATTGTTGGTCCATGGAGGCGCCTGGGACATTCCTCCGGACCAGGTCCAGGCTCACAGCTTTGGTGTTCTACGCGCCGTAGAGGCGGGCTACGAACTGCTCCTCCAGGGAGCCTCCGCCCTGGACGCAGTCGAGCATGCCGTCACCCTGCTGGAAGACGATGAAACCTTTGATGCCGGCCTGGGCAGCTTTCTCACCGCCGATGGCCGAGTGCAACTCGACGCTCTGCTGATGGATGGCGACACTTTGAGAGCGGGCGCCGTGGCTTGCGTGGAGAGGTTGAAGAACCCGATTCAGGCCGCCCGCCTGGTGCTCGAACGCAGCCCACACGTCTACTTTGCCGGCGCCGGCGCTGAAGAGTTTGCACGCGCCCAGGGAATGGCCCTGATCGAGAACCAGAGCCTGGTGATTGACCGCGAGCGCCACCGCCTTCAGGCTGCCCAGGCCCGAGCGAAGGCCGGTATACCAGACCAGACCTTTGCCGGCTGGCAACACGATACCGTCGGTGCGGTCGCGCTCGACTCCGCCGGCAATCTGGCGGCAGCTACTTCCACCGGGGGAACGCTGAACAAGACGCCCGGCCGGGTAGGCGACTCGTCCGTGATCGGCTGTGGCGGCTACGCTGACAACCGCAGTGCGGCCGCCTCCCTCACTGGCTGGGGCGAACCGATCATGAAGCTGGTGTTGGCCAAATGGGCAGTGGACCGGGTCCCGCTGCTGGGTGCGGAGCAAGCTGCCGAGGATGCGATTGCCTATCTCCACGCGCGCCTTCAGGGTCATGGCGGCATCATCCTGCTCGGCCCCGATGGCCGCTACGGAATTGCTTACAACACCCCTCGCATGGCCTGGGCTCTCTGCAGCCCCGACGGCGTCCGCGCTGGCACTACCCTGGACGAGGTGGGGTGATGGCGCTCATTCTGGCTTCCGCCTCTCCACGACGCCGGGAGCTGTTAGCCCAGGCGGGATATCGTTTTGAGGTCCAGCCTTCGACCGTGGCTGAGTCCCGCCGGCCGGAAGAGGATGCCATCCGTTTTGCCACCAGGCTGGCGCGGGAGAAGGCAGAGGAAGTCTTCGCCCGCAGTTCCGCGCCGGACTTGATGGTTCTCGGCGCCGATACGGTTGTGGTGTGTGACGGGGAAGTGATGGGCAAGCCGCTGGATGCCGCCGAGGCGACCCGCATGCTCCTGCTGCTATCCGGGCGCACCCATCACGTGGTGACTGGCGTGGCCGTGGTCTGGGGAAAGGGCGAAACGGAAGTAGCAGCGGAGCTGACCCACGTCACCATGCGCACCCTTTCGCCCCAGGAAGTGGCGGACTATGTGGCCACCGGTGAACCCATGGACAAGGCAGGAGCCTATGCCATCCAGGGACACGCCGCAAGGTGGATTCCAAGAATCAATGGCTGCTACTTCAACGTGGTCGGGCTGCCTCTCGCCCTGGTCGCGAGCCTTCTGGAAGGAGCGGCGCAACGTCTAGCCTCCTTTTCATGCTAAGCAAAGGCCGGGTGCCCCACATCTCGCTGGTTTTTCGCGAGATGTGGGATACCACCGATGTTGACCGTTAAGTGCCTCGGATGAATTGAGAATCAGAGGGAAGGTGCATTGGTATCCCACATCTCGCGAAAAACCAGCGAGATGTGGGGCACCCGGCCTTGGTGAGGGAACCAGAGGCAGCACGGAGCTCTCACGCAGACTCTTCCGAGGTAGCATGGACAAAAACATCAGTCCCCGGGGACGGCTGAAACTCCAAGCTTTTAATGAAGGACCCCGGAACCGCCCTTCTTAGGCGGGCGCAGCAACTGGCTGGAGCACAAAACAAAAATAGTGAGCAGGGTGACATCCAGGGCAGCCAGCATTTTTACCTCCGGGGCCGCGGCCTAACCCAGATTCAGGCCGCCAATCATCGCCGCAAGCAACGCTGTTCTGGGAACCAACGCCTCCAGCAAAATGGATTCCCGGTCGGCATGTGCGCCTTCGCCCACCGCACCCATTCCATCCAGCGTCGGGATCCCCAGGGCAGAGGTGAAATTCCCGTCCGAGCCTCCGCCTGTCGCTGCTTCCTGAAGTTGAAAACCCAGTCCCTTGGCCAATGTTGCTGCGCGCTCAAAAAGCGCGACGGTACCCGCAGTCCGTTCCATCGGCGGCCGATTCAGTCCGCCCGTTACCTCCAACCTGCATCGCCGGTCGAACGCGCGCAAAGAGCGAAAACGCCGGTCCACCCGTTGCGCGTCCTTTGGCTTGGCGATGCGGACGTCAAACTCCGCCCAGGCCTCCGCGGGCACCACGTTGGACCGGGTGCCGCCGCCGATCACCCCAGCGTTGACCGTGATTCCCCGCGTCAGATCGGTAAAACTACTGGCCCGCTCAATCTGTTTCCCGAGTTCCAGCACCGCGCTGGCACCTCGGGCAAAATCAACCCCGCTATGGGCCGCAATCCCGTGCACCAGCAAACGGTAATTGGCAACTCCCTTCCGCGCCGTCTTATACGCCGCGGCGGGGGCCTGTGCTGGTTCCAGAACAAACACCGCTTCGCATTTCCTGGCCAGAGTCTCCGTCATAGCCCGCGAATGTTCGCTGCCCGTCTCCTCGTCGCTGTTGAGCAGAAACAGGACCGGCCGGTTTAACAGCTTTGCTTCCTGCAAAACGCGCACCGCGTTGAGGGCCATCACCACGCCCGCCTTCATGTCCAGGACACCAGGGCCCCAGGCTCGCCCCGCGCTCACGCGGAAGGGCATGTTCTTAAGCGTGCCCATTGGCCAAACAGTGTCCAGGTGTCCCAGCAGCAGCAAGGGTTTAATCTTGCTCCGATCCGGGCCGAAGCGGCCCACCAACAGATCTCCAGCTGATCTTTGCTTACTGCGCTTGCTCTGGCCGCCGGTGGTCTTGATCCAATCCTCCAACACGGTGACGCACCGGTTGACCCCCGCCCAATCCTCTGTAGGAGACTCCAGCCGAACCAGTTCGCCAATCATTTCAAGCATTTGGCTCTTCCGTCCGGCCACGGCTCGGCTCAGGTCACGGTAAGTTTCCATAGCGGTCCTCCTGGTGCAACCCGATCAGTTTGTTGCGTTTTTGCCACACTGAAACTTTTATTGTGCTATGTAGTCTATGGTTTTGCGACTCTTTGCCAACCAGGAACACTGATTAGTGGAAACAGCGCATTTAGAAAAGACCATCGCATCGGTGATTGAGTTCTCAGGAATCGGTCTCCACAGCGGGGCTCCGGTGACCATGCGGCTGCTGCCTGCCCCTGCCGGGTCGGGCATTGTCTTTCGCCGCACCGACCTGGACGACTACGAGATTGCGGCCACGGGCAGAAATGTAGCCAAGGTCAGCTACGCCACCAGCATCATGCGCCAGGGTGTGCTCATCTCCACCACCGAGCATCTTCTTTCCGCCCTCATCGGGATGGGCGTCGACAACGTCATCATTGAGTTGGACAACCTGGAGCTGCCTATCCTCGATGGCAGCGCACTGCCTTACGTGGAAGCCTTTGAACGGGTAGGCATCCGCAGCCAGCGCCGCCGGCGCCAATATCTGCGCATCCTCAAAAGCGTGGAAGTCCGCGAGAACGGCAAGTTTATCGCCGTCTATCCGGGCGAAGGCTACACCATCACCTATGACATCAATTTCGCCGACCCCATCGGACGCCAGGCATTCACCGTCGATTTGGCTGCGGGAGCGTACGGCGCTCAGATCGCGGCCGCCCGCACCTTCGGCTTTCGCGAAGATGAGAAGATGCTGCGCGATATGGGGCTGATCCGCGGAGCGTCGGAGGAGAACGCGATTATTCTCTGCGGGGGCGCAGTGCAGAATGGCCCACTGCGTTTTGACGACGAGTTTGTGCGCCATAAAGTGCTCGACCTGATAGGGGATCTGGCTCTCGCCGGACACAGCATCCTCGGCCGCGTCGTAGCTGAGCGCGCCGGGCACGCCATGCACACCGCGTTGGTCTCCCGCCTGCTGCGCGATCGATCGGCCTGGGAGCTGGTGCAATTCCCCGCGGCGCGGCGCAGCATGGTTGCCGTGGCCGCCGCCCGTTTGGCTACAGCTTAGTATTCCGCGAGCATGGTGTTCGCCGGCACGGGAGCAATTTCCGCCTCGCGCGACGTGCGTACCAGATCACCTAACGCGTATTTGAGCTCGCGAATACCCGCTCCGCTCACCGCGGAGATAGCAAAGAAGGGCAGCTTGCGCCGCTTAGCCATCGCTCGCAGTTTCTTGAGTTTCTCCGGATTGGCCACGTCGGCCTTGGACGCCACCACCAGCATCGGCTTTTCGTCCAGGCCGTGGCCAAAGCTCTTCAGCTCCGCCATGATGACGCGGAAGTCCTCCACCGGGTCGGGGCGGCCGCTTGAGTCGGAAACATCCACCAGGTGCACCAGCACCCGGGTGCGCTCGATATGGCGGAGAAACTGGACACCCAGCCCCGCCCCCAGGTGGGCGCCCTCGATTAAACCAGGGATGTCTGCCACCACATAGCTGTCTTCATGCGGCGGTTCCCCCACCGAAACCACTCCCAGGTTAGGTTCGAGGGTAGTGAAGGGGTAGTCGGCAATCTTGGGCTTGGCGGCAGAAATCCTGGAGATCAGCGTCGACTTTCCAGCATTGGGAAAGCCCACCAGCCCCACATCGGCCAGCAGCTTCAGCTCCAGGCGGTAGGCGCGTTCTTCGCCCTCTCTGCCCGCTTCCGATTCTCGGGGAGCCTGGTGCGTGGAGGTGGCAAAGTGCTGGTTCCCTCGTCCGCCCCGTCCGCCCTTGGCGACGATGATGCGCTCATCGGGATGTTGAAAGTCATGCACCAGTGCGCCGGTCTCGTCATCGTACAGCGCCGTGCCCACCGGCACCTTCAAAACGGCGTCGACGCCTTCCCGGCCGCTGCAGTTGGAGCCTTCGCCATGGCGGCCCCGCTCAGCCTTATGTTCCGGATTGAAGCGGAAGTGGACCAGCGTGTTATGCCGTTCGCTCGATTCCATGATGACATCGCCGCCGCGTCCGCCATCCCCTCCGGAGGGGCCGCCGCGGGGAACAAATTTCTCCCGCCGGAACGCAACGCAACCGTTGCCTCCATCCCCGGCCTTGACGCGAATTCGAGCCTCATCGATGAACATATGTTTCTAGTCTAGTGCATAGCGCCACCCAGGCCCGACAGTGAAACCGCAGGTCCCTCCACTACGCTACGCTCCGGTCGGGATGACAAGGAGGGGGGAAAGTGTTAATCGGCATCTGCTCCCTCCTTGTCATCCCGACCGGAGCGTAGCGTAGTGGAGGGACCTGCGGTTTCACTGTCGGGCCTGGATTGGTGGTAATAGGAAACACTACTCCACAACCCGCCGAGGAACCCGAGCACTAATCGAGCACAGCACCTCCCACGGAATACTGCCCGTAAGGTCCGCGATATCCCACGCGTCGATCGAAAGGCCTCCCTGGCTGCCCAACAGCACCACTTCATCGCCGACCGCAGCAGCGGGAATATCCGTAACATCCACCACCGTTTGGTCCATTGAGACACGCCCGGCAATCGGCGCCTCCCGGCCGCGAATAAGCACGTATCCGCGATTGGAAAGCAGGCGGTTGAGCCCGTCGGCATACCCCACCGGCAGCAGCGCGAGACGAGACTCCCGGGAAGCGGCAAAGGTGTTGCCATAGCCCGAGGTCTCACCCGCATGAAGAGGCAGCAACGAGGTCACCTGGGTCTTCCAGCTGAGCACCGGATCGAGGCCAGCTTCGCCATCCCATGACAGGCCATCCTGGGTGATATGGTCGACGTAACCATAGAGCGCCAGCCCGGGACGCAACATCAGCCGCGCCCCCGCACGCGATGCCATTTCCATCAGTACGTGCCTGTCGGTTCCCGCGACTAACGTCGACGAATTCCCGGCATGCACCCACTCTGGTTGCAGCCCTCTTTCAAGAATCAAATTGAGCGCCGTTTCAAACCGCGCCAACTGCGCATTAGGGCGCACGGTGGAAATGGTTTCGGGCGCAGAAAAATGCGTCATCACGCCTTCCAGCCGCAGGTGCGAACCGGGGTGAAAACGAAGCAACAGCTCCGCCGCTTCGTCCACGCGCAATCCTTGCCGCGACATCCCGGTGTCCACTTCCAGGTGAACTCCGACCGACAAGGACGGCATCCCGCGGGCAGCGGCGGCCTTCTCCAGCAAATCGAGATGCCACGGAGTCCAAACCACCGGAGTCAAACCCAGGCTGATGACCGTATCCGCATCCCCGGGAAATATTCCGGACATCACCAGGATGCGCGGCTGCGGACAAACCGCGCGCACGGCGGCAGCCTCCTCGGTGGAGGTCACACCCAACCACTCGGCCCCGGCGCCGGCCAACAGCGGCGCGCATGTGAGCACATCGTGACCATAGGCGTTGGCCTTGACCACCGCCATCAGATCAGCCTTACCGCCTGCTATGCGGCGCAGTTTTTGATAGTTAGCCAGCAGCCGCTGGCTGGAGACTTCCGCCCAAAGCGGTCGGTTTGCCATGAGCTGATCAGTATTCTCCGGGCGCCTCGCCAAAGGCCATGTTCTCAAAGCGAGTGCAATCCGCCCGGTAGGCCAGATGCACAGACCCGGTGGGCCCGTTGCGTTGTTTGGCGATGATGATCTCGGCCTTGTTTTTCGAGTCGGGGTCTTCTTCCCCGTTTTCGTCCTTGTTGTAGTAGCTGTCCCGATGGATGAAGGCCACCACATCGGCGTCCTGTTCAATGGACCCTGATTCGCGCAAATCGGAAAGCATCGGCTTTTTATCCCCGCCGCGCTGTTCCGAGGCGCGGCTAAGCTGGGACAGTGCGACCACCGGGACCCGCAATTCCTTGGCCAGTGCCTTGAGACCGCGGGAGATCGCGGATACCTCCTGGGTCCGATTCTCGTAACGGCGAGCGCCAACCCCAAAGCTCGATGCGGACATCAGCTGCAAATAGTCGATCACGATCAAGTCCAGGCCGCCCTGTTGCCGCTGCAGGCGCCGCGCTTTGGCCCGCATTTCCGAGAGCGCGATGGCAGGGGTGTCGTCGATGAATATTCTCGCTTCCGCCAAGTGCTCGAGTGCCTCCATCAACTTGCCCCGATCCGCTTTAGGAATGAATCCCGTCTGGATCTTTTGCATGGAAACCAAAGCTTGCGAAGCCAGCATGCGTCGCAGCAGCGACTCTTTAGACATTTCGAGCGAAAACACGGCCACCACTTTGCCATCGCGCACCGCCGCGTTTTCGGCGATGTTGATGGCCCAGGCAGTCTTGCCCATGCTGGGACGGGCGGCGATGATGATCAGGTCGGAGGCCTGCAGTCCGCTGGTCATCTTATCGAACTGGGTGTAGTGCGTGGCCAGTCCTGTGACTTCTTTCTGTTGCGCGTACAGGTTATCGATGGTTCCGAAGGAATCGCGAACGATCTCCGGGATCCCGGCAAAACCGCGGGTGATGCCGCGCTCAGAAACTTCGAGCAGCCCTGATTCGGCGGCGTCGAGCACCACCAGCGCTTCATCGCTTTGATCCGCCGCCCGGGTGATGGCGGTATTGCAGATGCCGATCAGTTGCCGCGAAAGAGATTTGTCCTTCACGATGCGGACGTACTCTTCGATGCTGGGGCGCCGCGGCAGCCCCTCGGTAAGGGACGCGAGGTAGGCCACGCCGCCCACTGCCTCTACTTCCTTACGCCGGGCCAGCTCTTCCGCCAGGGTTACGATATCGACCGCGCGGCGGGCGTCGATCAGTTCCGCCATGCGGCTGTAAATGCGGCGGTGCGAGTCCAGCGAGAAGTCTTCGGGGCGAAGCTTTTCCGCCGCCTCGTTATAGGAATGGTTGTCGAGCAGGATGGCGCCCAGAATCGAACGCTCCGCCTCCACGCTCGCGGGCAGGCCGCGATCTAACGACACATCAGAGAGGGTGGCCATGGGGGAAACTCCATGCCCAGTGTAGGTCACAAACAGCAGCGGCCGGTCTGAGGGAATCAAGGTAGAAATCTGAAGAAACGGTATGATTAAGCGAGGATGGGTCCTCGTATTAAATCTCTACTACTTGCCCTTTGCATGTCCTTGCCCGGGATCGCCGGGGCGCAGCAGCCAACCAAGGAAAATACCGCGCCGCCCGAGTTTCGCGAGATGCAGCAGGTGGAAGACCGCTGGGCCACCGCCATCACCAAGCGCGATCAGTATGCGTTAGAACTCGTCCTGGCCCCGCAATTCATTGGCATCTCGGCTAGCGGAGACGTGGTCACCCGCAACCAGCAGATTGCCCATCTCTTCGTCAAGAATTCCGGGCCCGACTCTCTGGAGCAGAAGGTAATAAGCGTTCGTTTCGTAGGCGAGGTAGCCATTGTGAACGGCACCTACGTCATGACGTGGAAGGGCGAGAAGGGGCCGGTGCTGGAGAAGGGCATTTTCTCCCACGTCTTCGAGCATGTCCGTGACAACTGGCTCTGTCTCAACTCACAGCGCACGGTGGTGGCGGAAGAAACCAAAGGTGCCCCTGCCGCCGAGAAGCCCAAGGCCAAGCGCAGCGACGCTGAGCTGCCCGTGCACATTCCCTTGATTTACAAGGGCCCGGAAAGCACCCAGCCCACGCCGAAGCCAGGCAGCAACCAGCCCCCTCAATAGCTTTAGAGCACGTGTGAGCTGTCGCTTCCAGTGCCTCCGGTTCCCTGACGAAGGATGGGTGGGCAGATTCAGACTCCAAATGCAACAAATCTATCTTTTTCTTTCTTTTTAAGATAAAGGTTTTCCAGCAGCAGGGGCTGTTGGAAAGTGGGAAGCGTAGTTTGCTTTCCACTTTTCAATGGCCGCGGTCACGGGTAGGGATTTTGGCGGATGGGTTTGTTTGAAGGTGGGAAGCATGCTTTGCTTTCCACTTTCCAGCTACCCGGTATATACGAGCTGGGCGTTTCTTGGAGGTGTGAATCGCCGTCCAGTATTTATCAAAGTTAAAGGCTCCTGTGGGGAGAAAGAGTTCAGCAGGAGATTTCCAGGCGAGACTTTTTCTAACCCTGGTATTCAGTTGCCATGCAATGGCATCGAGCTGCTTCTGCGAGTACAGGGAGAGGTCGGTTCCCTTTGGCAGGTAATCGCGGAGCAGTCCATTGGTGTTTTCGCTAATCCCCCTCTCCCAGGGAGAGTGGGGATGAGCGAAGTAGACGGCGATGTTTGCTGTTTTTGTCAGTGTTTTGTGGAGGCTCATCTCGCTGCCCTGGTCGTACGTCATGGAAAGTCGCATTTGGCCTTTAAAGCGTTTGAGGATGGTGCTAAAACCTTTGGCGACCGTGTCTGCCCTTGCGTCCGACAGCTTTACTAAAGCAACGAACAGAGTGGTTCGTTCCACCAGGGTGCCCACTTGAGATAGGTTTCCCTTGCCAATGATCAGGTCTCCCTCCCAATGACCGGGGACCAGCCGCTCGCTCACTTCGAGCGGCCTGTCATCGATCAGGGTCATATCGGGAATGGATCGGCTGCGCCTGTTCTTAGCTTCGACCTTGCGCGCCTTGTGATGGCGGCGCAACAGGTCCAGCACGTTGGCACGCAGTTGCCCACGTGGCATGGCATACAGTGCGGTGTAGATGGTTTCGTGAGAGATCTGCACCGGATTCGCCATACGTCCCAGTATGCTCGCAATCTGCACCGGGCTGAAGCCTTGCTGAAGGCGCTCCAGCATCTTGCCCCAGAGTCCATTGCCAGGTTCAAGCATGCGCCTGCGTCGTGGTTTCGCTGCCAAAACCCGCGCTCGGCGATCAGCCGTCGAAGACCGGTAACCGCCCGCAATGGTGCCCATCCGCGGCTTGGCCATCCAGCCATTACGGTGCATCTCGCGGGTGATGGTCGACCGAGCTCGCTTCAATACGATGGCGATTGCCCCAGGGCACATCCCCGACGTCAACTGCGCCTGAATCGTGGCTCGATCACCCAAATCCAGATGTTGAAAACTCTTTCCCATATGCAACTATCCCCTAAAGCGAAATGTTGCACTTGTACCTTGAACCCACCGTGCCCCACATCTCGCTCGTTTTTCGCGAGATGTGGGATACCACAGCACCTTCCCTCTGACTCTCGATTCATCCGATGCACTTGACGGTCAACATCTGCGGTATCCCACATCTCGCGAAAAACGAGCGAGATGTGGGGCACCCGGCCTTCGTTAGCGAACCAGAGGCTGCGGTATAGTTCTTCTGCCATGCGTATGCTCACAGTTTTGTTGCTAGCCCTGCTTGCCTGGTCCAGCCTCCCCGCGCAGAAAATGACAGCTCCACAATTGATAGCCCTGGCCAACGCCCATAGTCCTGCCCTGCAGGATGCGATCACCACCGCCTTCACTCCCCAGGAGCTGCAGGAGGGCACAGCCTGGGTGGGCAAGGGCCACGACTTCTTCTTCGCCCTCCGCTCCACCACTACCCCTGAACTTTACATCGACGGCGTCGCCGGCCCACAGATGCACCGCCTGCCCACCTCCGGGCAATGGTATTCCGTGGCGCAAATTCCAGAGCTGGGCGTGCTCCACTCGTTCTACTACCAGCTTGCGGGGAGCAAATTCGGCGGCCGTCTCGATCTTCCTGCGTTCGGCCCCGACTCCTATCTGGAACCCGGGGTCCCCTCAGGCAAGCTCTCTGAGAAGCTCGTGCACACCAGCAAAATCTACGACGGCATGAAGAGCGAGTATTGGGTATACGTGCCCGCCGGTTACGACCCTAAAGTCCCGGCCGCGCTCATGGTATTTCAGGATGGCGCCGGGTACATCCATCGCGACGGCAACAACCCCGCGCTGAACGTAATCGACAATCTCATCGCGCAGAAGAAAATCCCGGTCATGATCTGCGTCTTCATCAACCCCGGCGATGTGACCGACGCACCCGGGACACCAACCTACCGCTTTGTGCAGGCATACGCCGATCAATGGCACCGCACCCTGAAAGACTCCATGCGCAGCACGGAATATGACACCGTGACTGATCGCTATGACCGCTTTCTGCGCGATGAACTTCTCGCTCAGGTTGCAGCCCAATACAACATCCGCAAAGACGCCTACAGCCGCGCCATCACCGGCCTGTCTTCCGGCGGCATTTGCTCCTTCAACGCAGCCTGGCAGATGCCCGATCAATTCAGCCGCGTGATCACCTGGATCGGCAGCTTTACCAGTATCCAGTGGAAGGAAGATCCGGCCATCCCCGATGGCGGCCAGGATTACCCGGAGAAGATTTTGCGCGAGGCGCCGCGCAACCTGCGCGTATGGCTGCAGGACGGCTCCAACGACCAGGAGAACGATCGCTATGGAAGCTGGCCTTTGGCCAACATCCGCATGGCCAATGCGCTCAAGCTGAAGAACTACGATTTCCATTTCAGCTTTGGCCAGGGAACACACAATTCCGGCCATGGAGCAGCTGAGTTCCCGGCGGAGATGATCTGGCTCTGGCGCGACTACGATCCAGCCAAGACCAGCCAGGCATATGAGATAGAACCAACAGAGAAAGCCAGGCCCCTCTTCCGCGTAACCATTACCAGCCGTGATGCGCGCTAACTCAATTTTGACCAGCTAACAATGGGCCTTGTGCTGCCGTTTGCGCTCGTCGTAGGATGGGTGGGCTTTATCCTCTAAATTCACGCTGATAGGAGTGCATATATGAAGACACTGCACCGTTCGATGCTGGTTGTCACCGGGCTCGCTTTCGCCGCTTTGATCGCAGGTGTTGCTCAGGCCCCACCGACTGCCCCACCGGGCGCGCCGGCTGGGACCACCGGCCTTTGTAATGACGGCTCCTATTGGACCGGCGCCAGCAAAAGCGGAGCCTGCCGAGGCCATAAAGGCGTGAAGGCCTGGTATGCCGCCAGCGCCGCCGCTCCCACCACGGCGGCGACACCCACCGCTCCTCCTGCTGCTGCCGCCCCTGCTGCTGGGTCTGCTCCTTCTTCGGTGCCGGCACCCAAAACCAAAACCTCGACCGGGACCTCGACTACCCCGGCTCCCGGTGGTGGCCCGGGAATGGTTTGGGTCAATACGTCGACCAAGGTCTATCACTGCTATGGCACCAAGTACTACGGCACAACCAAGGCCGGCGCATACATGAGCGAAGCGGATGCCAAGGCCAAGGGTGCCCATCCGGATGCAGGCAAGCCCTGCAGTTAAAGCGGAGCAAAGTGGATGGTTCCTTCGGGGCAGCGGTCTTTAACTCGGGCGCTGCCCCAAAGTATTTGTGCCCGCGTCAGCGCCTCCGGTCTTTGCTTGCGCAATCCCTAAGCCGCCCGTATCCTGAGTTTCCCGTCCCTTGATGTTCTTGAACGCCACGGAAAGGCCTGGTGCGAAGAATATGCGGGCCACTGTATCCAACTCACGTTATTGGACGCGCCTGCTGCTGTTCGCCTGCCTGATCCTGGCCGCGGCCCCATCCTTGCACGCCGACACCGCCAACATGCAGGATCCGGGGCGCGGTTTGGCGCCTATACCGGGTAAGTGGCAATTTCGCACTGGCGACGACCTCGCCTGGGCCCAGGCGGATTATGACGATTCCGCCTGGGAACAACTGAGCGGAGACACCGGTTGGGGCGCGCAAAGCCATCCTGGTTACACCGGCTTCGCCTGGTACCGCAAACGCATCGACGTGAGCGGCGAGGGCCATCCCCTTGCTTTGTTGATACCGCCCGTGGACGATGCCTACGAGATCTACTGGAACGGACGCAAGATTGGAAACTACGGCAGCCTGCCGCCGCATGCCGATTGGTGGTCCAGAGGCCACGGCGTGGTATATCCGCTGGGAACCGGTCCGCTCCGCGGTGTGCTTGCGTTGCGCGTCTGGAAGGCGACCCTCACCTCGCTCGATCCGGATACCGGTGGAGGGTTGGAGGCAGCGCCCAAACTCGGCGATCCAGCCTTGATCAGGCTGCAATCCATCTTGCCCTTTTACCAGAATGACGAGCGCTCGCTGCCACGCATTGTGATTGCTACTGTCCTTATTGTTATTGGCCTGCTGATCCTGCTGCTGTTTTTGCGCGATCGCAGACAGTGGCTGTACCTATGGCTCGCTATTTATTTGATCGCAGATGGTATCCGCGGCTTTCGCCGGCTCAGCTCCCTTCGCTTCGGCTTTCATCTCATTACCGATCAGCTGATCGCGCAATTCATTGGAGCCTTTGAAGACATATCTTTGTGGCTGCTGTTGCTGTCAATTTTTGGGCTGACGCGTGACCGCCGATGGCGCCGTTGGACTGCAGTCCTAGGCGGTCTTTATCTGGCCGCGCAGGTTGTCGACACCACCACCATCTACTTTTGGCAGTATGCCGGTGTCGGCATGCAGTGGATTGACGCCATTACCACGGCGATTTACGACATCACACCGATTTACATATTTTTCATTGTCGGCTTTGGCCTCGCGCGCAGAAAGCAGGCGGAACTGTGGCCGCTGGCCGCAGCGGCGTTTTTCTATGGTCTCTATGCTTTGTTTCTTGGCCTCGTTGGCCAGGGGCCGCGCTTCACTCACTGGACCATCTCCGAAACCGTGCAGAGTTGGGGTATCAACTTAGGCGAGTACCGCTTCGACATCGGCTTTATGTTGGATGGATTGCTGTTACTTGTCCTGCTGATTACCGTCGCCCGGCAGCAGTTCACGGAGCGCCGCCGCCAGGAACAAATTGAATTGGAAGTCCACTCTGCCCGCGAAGTGCAGCACGTGCTGATACCCGACGAGGCGGCCGCGATTCCCGGCTTCTCCATTGCCAGTGTCTATAAGCCGGCCTCTGAGCTAGGCGGAGACTTCTTCCAGGTGCTGGAGCAGAAAGACGGCAGCGCGCTGATCGTGCTTGGCGACGTAAGCGGAAAAGGTCTTAAGGCCGCCATGACGGTCTCGCTCATCGTAGGTGCGCTCCGCACCTTCACGGAATTCACGCAGGAACCGGTGGAAATTCTTCGCGGACTTAATCGCCGCCTCATCGGGCGCGGCGAAGGTGGTTTCACCACTTGCCTGTTGCTGCGTATTGAATCCAGTGGCGTAGCCACCTTGGCCAATGCCGGTCATCTGGCGCCCTTTCGCGATGGTAAGGAGCTGCCGATGACTGGCTCCCTCCCGCTGGGAATCCGCGAGGATGAGGTCTACAACGAGCTTGTCTTTCGTTTGCACGAGGGCGAGACGCTCACCCTATACACGGACGGGATTCTCGAAGCGCGCAATCCCAAAGGTGAGCTTTACGGCTTCGATCGTCTAACTGCGCTATTGGCGGCAAAGCCCTCGGTGGAGCAGATCGTCGAGGCAGCCTGTGCCTTTGGCCAGGAGGACGACATCACCGTGCTCTCCATAGCCCGAACCGCCGCCGGCCAACCGCAAGCCGCCCGCCTCAACCTGACCACCCAGATAGCCGCCATCTGAGACGGCGCAGTTTTGATTTTTCCGCATCCTGTTAAGCCCTGCGCCAAAACCCGAAACCAAACCGCAGGTCCACCCACTACGCTTCGCTCCGATGCTTTGTATCAGGGCTTGACTTTAGTCGGGCCGTGGAGGCCCAACAAAAATCTGGGCTTTAGCCCCTGAATGAATTTTCTTCACAAGCATTTTTGCGGGACGCACCATAGCAGGGGCTTCTATGAGACGGCTGTGGAATTCGAGGGTGTTCTCCTGTTTTTTATTCTTAGGGTTTTTGCTTTTGGGGTTGCTTTTGCTTTCGCTGACGAGGTCCTGAAGAACGATTCATCTCGGACTTCTATACGCACTCGAGGAGAGTCGCTAAGGGCTCGGTGCTTGATGGTGTCCGATGGTGATGAATTGGGGCTGCTATCTAAAGCGCGGTCTATGACGGCCAGGCCCTGCGGCGCAGTCACCCAAACGCGAGATGGATTGCTCTGCAACAAAATCTGTTCTGCTTTCCTTATGTTCGTGTTGCGCGGAGGGTTTAGGCGGTCGCTAGCTTAGCCACCGGCTGAGGAAACGGTTCAAAGTTCTTGTGGTTGCGCCACATGCTGAGCAAGATCACGGCCAGCTTTCGGGCCACGGCAACCACGGCACGTTTCTTGCCTCGTTTGCCCCCGCTGGCAGCCAGCTTTAGCCCCCAGCGGCGTAACTCAGAGTCCGGTCCAGTGCGGCGCAGGATGTATTGCGCAGACTGCACCAATAAGCTGCGCAGGTAGATATTTCCAGACTTGGTAATGCCGCACTGCGGATTGGAGTCCCCTGACTGCTGCTGCCTGGGTCTGAGGCCGAGAAAGGCACCGGCCTGGCGGTTGGTTGCCATCCCTTCTGGGCTGTCCAGCGTGCATGCATAACAGGCCGCCACCACCGGACCGACTCCGGGAACGGTGCGCAGAATAGCGATCTCCGGATACTTCTTGTCCAGCTCGTCGATCTGCTTGTCCATCGTGGCGATCGTCTGGTTGATCTGCTTGATCTGCTCCAGCAGCGGTTTACAGGCTGTTTTCAGTGCCGGCGGCACCGCCGCCGCCGCTTTGTCGGCAAACGATTCCGGGCTACAAGCGGGCAGCCGTTCACCGGCGCTCTTGACCAACCCGCGGGTGCAATTAATCAGCATCGTTCGCGCGCGTACCAGCACGCTGCGGGTATGGATCAGGTTCAGGTCCTGCTGCCGCTGCAAGCTGCGGTGCTCGATGCCATGCAGCAACTTGGGGTCAAAGGCTGCCATCCGCGCTAGCTGCTCGGCATCGTGGGCATCGCTCTTGTTGTCGCTCTTTGTCACCGTGGGAATCTTGCGTGGGTTCGCTACGATTACCTGGTGTCCATAGCTTTTCAGTAACCGGCTTACCCAGGGAGAATGGGTGCCGGCTTCCAGCGCTATCCGCATCCCCGGCTCGCTGCCGAAGTGCTTCTCTATGGCCGCTCGCGTGGTCGGTATCCGCCAAGTTTCCATTTCTTCTCCACTGTTGCTCAACTTGCAGCAATGGCTGTGCCGGTCACCTAAATCCAACCCCACTACCCTCACTGGCTTGCCCGCTACAACTGTTGCATCCGGCTGCTTTTTGCTAATCTTCTTCATGGCTGGTCTCCTTTGCACCCTGAGTGCGTATCGAAAGCTTAGCTTCCGACGAGGCCAGCCGTCTCATCCCATCTAAAGCCCAATTCTCTTTTAATTCTTGTACGGCCCGACTAAAGTCGTGCCCTGATACAAAGCACCGGAACGCAGCCCCATAAGAAACATCACACGAACTCCAACTGGTCTCCTACCTCAATCCGGCAATTATTGATTTGCCCGGCCGGCAACTCCAGGACGCTCTTGGTTTTCAGGTGGATGCTGGTAAACCTGAACGGTTCCAATCGATGCCACACCTTCAACACCTGTAGCCTCTTGTCGAGCGCGACCACATCAATTGAAAACCGCATGCCAAAAGTATGAATGCCGGATGAGGGCCTGATGAGAAGCCCGCATCCGGCACCGAGCCGCCTCCTCCCCGCCAAACCTAGCAAGCGTTTGAGCGAAGTATCGGCGATCGTGATTCGTGTACCGACCGTGGTGTCCTTCGTCACATCTCTGAGGTTCATTGGTCTTGTCCTCGCCTATTTCTATGCTGAGGCCAATAACGAGTTACGCTTTGGCGTGCATCCTGCGGTATATCAGAAAAGCGAGCACAATCACTGCTAAGACACCTGCGATGATGCGAACTAACGTTGTCGTATCCATCTGATGTATCCTCCTTTCTCCCAATCTCGTAAAACCTGCAAACCGTAACGGCCCAGCTTTACTTAAACGACTGCATATTCTTCGCAATATTCAGAACTGCGGGCGCCAGCAGCACAATGAAAATGCAAGGGAAAATAAACAGCACCAGCGGGAAAAGTATTTTTACTTTGGTCTTCGCTGCCATCTCTTCGGCCCTTTGCCGTCTTTTCAGCCGGATCTCGTCACCAAACCGGCTCAACGCCCTGACGATTGGGGTGCCGAACCGGTCAGCTTGCATCAACATGCTCACGAACAGCGAGAACTCCGGAATTGGCGTACGCTCCGCTGCGCTCTTCCATGCTTCCAGCCGGGGCTTTCCGGCCATTTGCTCCAGGTTGACTTGCATGAATTCCTGGTGGATATCAGGATGGCTAATGATTAGCTCTTGTCCCACCCGCAGCATCGCCTGATCCAAACCCAGGCCGGCCTCCACACAGATAACCAACAGATCGAGTGCATCCGGAAGACTTTTTCTGATTCGTTCTCTCCGCTTCTTGACCATCGTCCTCAGCCACATGTCCGGGACCAGGTAGAACACTGCGCCCAGCGATAAAGCCCAGAAAACCGTGTTGCTGCGAATCAGGCTTCCGCAGGCAATGCCAAGGACCGGGCCAAGAAAGCGGCTGGCAGCGTACGCGTTCATTCCTCGGCTGCTTCGGATGCCGCCGCTCAACAGCTGCTGTTTGACTTTTTCATTCTCCGTAATTCCCAGGCGGTCCTGCAGGTTTCTGGCCATGGAGAGGATGGTCCCTTGTACCCGCTCTTTGTAGCCGACGCTTCTTACGTCTGGCCGCGCACTCTTAACCATTTCCAGCATTCGCCGGGCGGCCGGAGAGGGCCGCAAGATGACCGGAGCGAGCAGCAGCGCCAGCAAGAGAAAGATGGTGACTCCCATGGCGATGGAGAAGATCAGGTTCATATCCGGCTAAGCCTCTATTCCATTCACAATGTGGCGAATGATCAATGCGCCCACCGCCAGCATCCCGGCGCTGAAGTAGATCAGCTTACGGCCGAACGGATCGCTAAACAGAATGCTGGAGTATCCCGGGTTCAATAGGTTGAGCAGGAGCAGCATCACCACCGGGAGCGCGCTCAGAATCCACCCGGTAAGTCTCCCCTGGGCCGTTTGCACTTGAATCTCGCCTTGGATCCGCAGCCGTTCTCGAATGACGAAGACGGTGCGATCCAGGATCTCGGCCAGGTTCCCGCCCGTCTCCCTTTGCACCAGAATCGCGGTTACCAGGACACGAAGATCGGCGGAAGGCACGCGATCCAGCAGTTGCATCAGGGCATCGCGCATCGGCAGGCCGAGATTCTGCTGCCTGAAAATCTCTCCGAATTCTGAGGCGGCCGGTTCCTGCGCATTTTCTGCCAGCATCTCAATCGCGCTGGCCACCGAATGGCCGGCCCGCAGTGCCCGGGCCAGCATGTCAATCGACTCAGCCAGGACCGCATTGAAGGCGCTGATTCTGCGCCTTCTCCGCAAGCAGAGAAGTCCGTACGGCAGCAAGCCCAGGCCGATCCCAGCGGCGGCGTCGAGCAAAACCATCGGCGCGAACAGCCACGCAACCGCATATCCGCCCAGTAGCAAACCCACACTGCTCAGAATCAGAGTGGCAACGGTCTTCGCGCTATCAGCCTGCACAATGCGCTTTTGCAGCGCCCGCGCGAATGGGTAGGGCTCCAGGATTTCATCCACCCACCCAAATCTGCTGGCGCGCGTTGTCTTGAGCAACTGCTCTCTCTCCGGCACGGCCCCGGCCGTGTTTCTCGGCAGATGAATAAAGGCCATCCGCTGGTTGACGATTTTCTCCTGCGGCGACGGGCGCGTTATCACGATGACCAAAGCAAAGGTGCCCAGCAGAATCACAAGAAATATCAAAACCACCAAAGCCATCTCGAGAAAACTCCTACACTTCCATCGAATAATCAAGCAAACCGGTGGGTAACGGAATGCCTGCAGCTTTCAATTTGTCGCCGAACTTGGGCACAATGCCGGTCGCGCGAAAGCGCCCTTTCACCTTCCCATTGGGCCCCAGCCCTTCCTTCTCGAACAGGAAGACTTCCTGCATGCTGATCACATCGCTGAACGCTCCAGTAAGTTCCGTGATGTGGGTGACCCTGCGCGAACCATCGCTCATGCGGGCTATCTGCACGATGAGGTGGACAGCGGACGCGATCTGGGCCCGAATCGCTTTTTCCGGCAAGCCCACACTGCCCATCAACGCCATGGTCTCCATGCGGGCGATGGCGTCTCGTGGGGTGTTGGCGTGGATGGTGGTGAGTGAACCGTCGTGGCCAGTGTTCATGGCCTGTAACATGTCCAGGCACTCTTCCCCACGCACCTCGCCCAGCACAATCCGGTCCGGACGCATACGCAGCGCGTTGATCACCAGTTCTCTCTGCTTTACCGCGCCTGTCCCTTCCACGTTTGGAGGACGGCACTCGAGGCGGACCACGTGGGCGTGTTTCACTTGTAATTCGGCCGAGTCTTCAATGGTGATGATGCGCTCGCGCTCGTCAATAAAGCTGGAGAGGACGTTCAGCAACGTGGTCTTACCCGCGCCGGTGCCGCCGGAGACAATGATGTTCAGCCGCGCCTGCACGGCACCTTTGAGAACTTCGAGCATCGGCTCCGTCAGCGCCTTGTTGCGCAGCAGGTCATCTGCCGTCAGCGGTGTCGAGCCAAACTTGCGGATAGACAAAATGGGGCCGTCGATGGCCAGAGGCGGAATAATCGCGTTGACCCGGGAACCGTCTTTGAGACGTGCATCCACCATCGGCGAAGACTCGTCCACCCGCCTTCCCACTGCGGAGACAATCTTGTCGATCACATGCATGAGGTGGCGGTCGTCTTTGAAGATTACGTTGGTCTTCTCCAACACGCCGCGTCTCTCTACATAGACCGCGTTGTAGGTATTGACCAGAATGTCATTGACCGTCGGGTCCTGCAGCAGCGGTTCCAGGGGGCCGAGGCCGAAGACTTCATCCAGCACCTCCTGCGTCAGCCGGTCGCGTTCTGCTGCGGAGAGGGGAATATTCTGCTCGCTGATCAGCTGCTGAATCACCGTCACCAGTTGCTGCTGGGAGGCGGGATTTCCATGCATGAGCGCGATCTTCTCAAGATCGAGGCGCTTGATGATTCCCAGGTGTACCGCAGCTTTGATTTCCTGCTGGATTTTTAAGGCAACTGGTTTCGCGCCTCGCACAATCGCGGGCACCACGCCGGTTCGTACATTGGCGGTCAATTCAGGCATACGTGAGCCCTCAGCACGGCATTATTTCCATAGCGCAAATCTCTTCTTCGCCGGCTCTGCAGCTGCGGGCATAGCCCCTTTGACTAAAGAGGCGGCCCACTTTGTCATCTGCAGCGAGAACTCCGACTTGCTCTCCGGCGTCAATGGTTCACCGGTATTGATCGAGCGGACCAGTTCGCCGTAGTTGTTGGGAATCTTGAACGCGATGGGCAGGTGAACCGCCTTTTCGATCTGCTCGATGGTGACCGCTTCGTGCGAAGAGTAGCGGTTGATGATTACCTGCAACTTCCGGATCGCCTGTTCATTCTGAATAAGACCGTCCACATAGCGCGACAGATCGCGGATGGCCCCGATATCTGGCGTGGCGACCATGTATATCCAATTGGAGAAGGCAATGACGGCAAGGTTGATGTCCTCAAACGACGCCTCGCAATCCAGCAGGACGAAATCGTATTGGGTGCTGAGGAACTCGAGCGTCCGCTCCACCGAGTCGGCGTCGCATTTCCATGCGCTGCCATACACATCGGGAGACGACAGAACATCCAGGCCGCTCGCGTGTGTGGCGATGAACCCGCGCAGCAATTCCTGATCAAGCCGGCTGACATTCTGCACCAGGTCATAGAAATGGTGGTTGCTTCCATCCATGCCCAGATAAAGCACGACGTGTCCTAACTGGGCATGATTGTCGATCAACAAAACCCTCTTCCCGAATCCCTTGACCAGGAACATTGCCAGATGGACCGCCAGCGTGGTCGTGCCGCCGCCGCCTTTGGCCCCAAAAAAAGACAGAATCTTTCCCGCGTTGAGCGGGCGGCTGACGTTTGCCGACCAGCGATGATCGAGCCGGTGGAGGGTATCGAGTAACTCGTCGGCGTCGAATGGCTTAGAAAGAAATTCGCTATACCCCGCGCGCATGGCGCGCAGCAACAGGTCAGGATCTGTGGTCGAAGAGAGCGCCAGGATCGCAACCTTATGGTAAAAGCTTTGCCGCAGGCATTCCGCGGTCTCGAGCGCCAGCTCCGGGTCTTTGTCGAAGTCGACCACCGCGATGCAGCCCTGGGCTTCGATGGCCCGCTGGGTCAGGGGCGGGAGCTTGGTGATCGAGAAATAAGCGTCGTAATGCACGGCCACCACCGTCCACGGCATATGAGCTGCGGACTGGCGGATCTGCTCCATCGTCTCGGGTCCAACCTGCACCGTCAGCAGCGCCACCTGAAGAGTCTCCGCTTGGTGTCTGTTCTGGGTCACTGGGGCCCGCCTGTTCCTGGTTGTGTAGCTGGTTTCCCCTTGACTGTCTTCTTGTCGAATTGCCCGGGGTTCAGCATCGGCATCGGTAATTGCGGCGGTGTCGGTGAACCCCGATCGTTGAGTGGATCGATGATGGTGGGCGTCACGATCACCATCAACTCCACGATTGAGTGATTCACATTCTTTGAGCGGAACATTTGGCCCAGAACCGGCACGTCCCCTATACCTGGCATTTTGCTGAAAATATCGGTGGTGCGATGGTCCAGCAGCCCGGATATAGCGAAACTTTGGCCATCCCGCAGCTCTACCTGAGTCTCCGCGCGCCGCGTGGAAATCGCAGGAACAATGTACCCCGAAATTGTGACCGCATTGGTGTAATCGAGCGCGCTGACTTCGGGCGCCACTTTCAACTGAACGGTCCCGTCGTCGTTGATGATCGGGGTGAAGTCCAACCTCACCCCGTAGGGGCGGAACTGAATGGTGATGGAAGTAAGTCCGCCGGATGCTCCCTGCACCACAGGGAAGGGGAACTCGCCGCCGGCCAGAAACGAGGCCTTCTGTCCGTTCAGTGTGGTGATGGTCGGCTCGGCAAGAATCTGGGCTAAATTTCTGGATTGGAGATCCTGGATGGTCAAACCGATATTCAGTCCAAAATTGTAAAAAAGCAGGTTGAGGGGGTTGTTGCTGGTGAGCGTTGCAGGAGCAGTGCCGCTTGCCGGGGTATAGGTTTGGGTAGAGGGAAACTGCCCGGTAGTGCTGTTACTTTGATTCTTTCCGTAGCTGAAGAGGTTAATACCAAACTGTTCTATCTTCGAGCGGTCAATCTCAACGATCTCGACCTGCAGCTTGACTTGCCTGGTGTGGGGCTGTCTTACGACGACAGAATTCACAACAACTTTCGCATACAGAGCCGCCAGCTTGGCCGCGGCGTCGGCAGAAGCATCACTCAACACCGTGCCGGACAGAGAAACGCGATCCAGCTCCGCTTCGACCTGGATGTCGTCATACGGCAGGGCTTCACGAATCTCCTTTTGCAAGCTGGACACATCCAGGTCGGAGAACACCACATAGGTGGCCGATTGGCCTGCTTCATCCCACAAGATAAGGCTGCTCACACCGGGGGTTTTCGCCGTAACCACAATCTGCGTAGGGCTTGAGGTGAAGGAATCGACAGCCATTGGATTACTCACATACACGCGCTTGAGCCGGCTCATGCTTTTTATAAAGATCGACCGCCCGACGAGAATGTGCAGCGGCTGGCTGGCAGATCGGGTGGAACTGGTGAGCTGGCCGGTTGCGTCAGGCAACGCCGCCACCCGCATGGCCCGCACAGAAGCGGCAGCAGGAACCGTTGCGGCTGGAATGCTGGGCGGTGATTGGGCCACGCCGGCGGCGCAAAGTGCAGCCCAAACGAAGGCCCAATACGTACCTCTGCAGCAGGAATCCATACCCGGCAATCTGCGCGCCTCATTGAAAACCATTGATCACTTGCTTATCGCCCAGGATGGTCTCCACCTCGTATGGCCGTGGCTTGGCGTGAGTTAGTTTGCCAATCGGCGCTATGGCCCCCGGATTGGGGGTTTCTGTCGACACGCCGGCGAGTTGTGAGAGGCCAACCGCAGGACTGGGTGCCTGCTCCTCGTCGGCACCGTTTCGCAATACGAAATAGATTCCACCTAGACTGGTAGCGAGCACTAACTTTTCTGAGTCCTCTGGTTTGAGCAGCAGGGTCACCACGTTGACGCTGATCGGCTTGCCATCTGCCTGGGGCTGAATTTGCTGCCCCGCGGCGAGAACCACCACGTCCTGCAATGCTGTAAGCGTCTGCGGCTCCGGTGTGGTTACGGAGTGGTAGGTCATCAGCACATCCACATGGGTGCCGGGGAGCAGGAAGCCGGCCACTCCCACGACTTCATCGGAGCGAACGGAAATCGCCCGCATCCCGGTTGGGATCTTTGCCGTCAGACCTGCACCGGCTCCCGCCGCAGCCAGCTGGCGTTCTAAAATGGCCTCTCCTTTGGGCAAGGGATAAAGCACGACTCTGCCGGCCACGTCCGCGATTCGGGTGAAGCCCCCGGTAAGCGGCGTTGCTGCGGGCCATTCAAGCAATTGCAGGCTCCCCGGTTTCAGTATTTCGCCCGCCTCGAATGACTTTGCAGCGGCAACATAGAGTGGCTTGCGCGGCACATCGACGCGGGAGGCCTTGGCGACCCGCCGGCTCAACCAGAACGTAAAAAGGCCGGAGATGAGCACGGCAAAGAACAAGGCTGTGAGAAGGCGCTTTGCCTTCATGGTGTCACCTCTGCACCAGCAACCGGCAAAGGCTAAGCGCGCTTCCGGCGGCGATAGCCACTGCATACGGCAAGCGAAGTGCTTGCGCATTGTTGAGGTTGAAATCCGGATGCGGCGCCAACCCCGCCGCCCCGTGATGAACCATCAGCACACACACATTACGCATCGTCTGCTTGAGGCGGCGACGATAGAGTGCAAGGCCGAATGCCATCACTCCGCCGGCGAGGGACGTCAACACCAGCAGAGGTCCCACGAGCGGGAGCCCGGCCGTGCAACCCGCCGCCGTGATGAGCTTCACGTCTCCCCCGCCCATTCCACCGGCGACATGAAACAGCAAAAAGATCAGACCGCAAACCAATCCACCTGCAGCCGCCAGGCCCAATTGCCTCCATCCGCCAAGGACAAGATGCAACAGCAAGCCGAACAGGATTGCAGGAAGGGTAAACGCGTTCGGAATCCTGCGGCTGGTTATGTCATACACCGCGCCCACGAGAGCGCACGAAAGAGAGCACGCCGCGTAGGCGAACTCGATATTCAGCTTTGCCATAGGCATATCCATCTCAGCAATCCCAATTTCACGCGATCGACTTAGACAGCATTGGTCAATCCGGTTCCAATGCCGGTGAGAGCAGTCCCCAGCGTGGTCGCAAGGACCCTCGTCGACGCCGTAGCGCCTGAACCGATCGAAGCAGCCACGAGTGCGTGCTCGATTAGATCCTGACCGGACTCATCCCGCAAAACGTTAGAGAAAAGCCGGCCGACATTTTTCATGACATCTCTTCCATGAATCTGCGTCTACCAGCAGTTCAAACGTGAGCAGCTAACGAGTTATACAGCCGCGGTTAGCTTACTGCCGACAGTCGAGAAAGCGGTGCTGATGCTGGTTGCCAGGTTGTTCATTGCAGCTGTGGCGCCCAGAGCGATCAACGCCGCTACCAGCGCATATTCGATAAGATCCTGACCGGACTCATCGCGTAGAAGAGCAGAAAGTATGCATTTTAATTTCTTCATTGCGTCCCCCTTTGAGCTGCGAAATAGCGGACCGCCTGCTATCTAATGGGATGGTGTAGTCCGGCAACGGCAATGTCAATCACATCTTCCCGCTGGGCCCAAAGAGAGATACTTACATAGGTCATGAGTATGTCCGCAGTAGCCAACAGACTTAGGAGCGATGGAGGAATGCATGCAAAGGAACCTATGTTGTTCTAATGAGTAGCTGTCTACTACCGATAAACAAACGTGTCGAAGAATTCTAATCATGGCGCATCGATACAAATATGCGCGTCACCGGACGCTGTCAAAGCAGGAAGAGAAACCGCTCTTGAGCGTGAGCATGCCCTGCCTCGCAACAGATGGGTGCCTGTCAGAGGACGGCCAGAGCCTGATTGAGGTCGCGCTCATGATTCCCATCTTCACCATCCTGATCTGCTACGCGGTGGATTTTGGGTTCTTCTTTCTGGTTGCCACATCCCTGAACTCCGCTGCCCGTAACGCGATGGAGTATTCCATCCAGGGCACCTCGTCGCCTGCCCAGGCCGCAGAGCCAGGCGCCGCGGTCGTTGCGAACCTAGCCATCGCCAGCATGGGTATTGCGGGAGCGTCAACCAGCACGGTCTCGGTTCAGGTATGTTCCAGCGCTGTGGGGGTAAATACGTCGAATAACACCACCCAATGCACGACCCCGAGCAACGGGGCGGGCGCCGTCACCGGGACCCCTGATATCGACCCTGAATCCCCCCGATTCCAGTTGAACCGGGTGGATGTGGTCTACACCGTGACTCCTCCCCTACCGATCCCCGTAGGCATCCTTCCCACTCTGACCTTCCATCGCATGGTGGAAATGCGGGCCATGCAATGACTCGGGCGAGTCTCACCATGGCCGGCCGTCCGCGTCGCGAAATGGGACAAGCCACGCTGGAGATCCTGATCTCTCTCGTGGCTGCCTTCTCGCTCGTATTTTGGTTGTTCGAGCTTTGTATGCTTGCCTATACCTGTAGCGTACTTAATGAGGCCGCCCAGGAAGGCGTGCGCTATGCGATTGTGCACGGAACCGACAGCAAGATCTGCAGCGGGCCGGATACGACGTGCACCAATCAGTCGCCCTACTCCAACGTACAGACGGTGGTGACCAATGCGGCTTCTGCCTCACTGCACAACACCTCGGCCATGACCGTCACCGTAAGCTACTCCAACAGCACCGCTGCGGTCGGAAATCCGGTCGCCGTCAGGGTAGCTTACACCTATGTTCCTTATTTTAATTTCCCTGGCTTGGCGAACGCGCTGACCTTCAGCTCTCAGGGCAAAATCCTGTACTAAGTGATTAGGGCGCAGCAATGAATAAGATGAAAGTCATCTGTCGTTGCGTGGCGGTAACAATGGAGAGCCAGGCGGGGCAGGCCTCGGTGCTTCTGCTGTTGATTCTGGGCACATTCCTGCTCGCCTCCGTAGGCTTCGCCGTCGACCTCTCCAACATGTGGTTTCACCGCCAGGCTGCGCAATCCGCTGCCGACTCTGCGTGCGTGGCCGGGGCCATGGACATGCTTTACCTGCAAAACGGCACCATCACCAGCAGCCCTGGCTTTACCGTCGGCACCGCAGGCGACTGCTCCTCCTCGCCATCCGTGGCGCTGTGTCAATATGCGGGATTCAATGGTTATACCGCAACCACCGCTGCTGCGGGCTGGGGCTCGAGCACCCCCGGAGGGGTCGTCGCAGTAAGCTGGACTTTTCCCAGTTCTGTAACAGGCGTGTCCACGGGCTCCGGCACGTACCCCTTCCTCAATGTTGTGGTGCAGGAAAAACCTCTCACCTGGTTTATGGGATTGATGGGGGTGAAGTCCCTGCCCCTTGGAGCGTCCTGTACGTGCGGACTCCCTACCGGAACGCCAACCGCACCCTTGGTCATTCTCAACCCCACCATTAGTTCAGCTCTCACGATTTCCGGGGGCGCTCATATTGTCATTGTCGGAGGCCCCCAAAACAGCATCCAGGTAAACTCGTCAGCCAATGGCTCACCGTCGGCGAATACTTCGACCAACGCCATCTATTGCAACGGTGGCAGTGGCTATCCTATCGATACCAGTGCCGCAGGCCCGTCGGGACAAGGCGGAAATGTGTCGGTTGTGGGAGGTCCGTCCAGCAACCAGTTTTGCGGCGCGAATTACATCATGAACAACACCACTCATGCGCTGTGGAAGAGTCCGGCAGCGGTCGCCCCCGATCCCTATACCGGCGTGCCCGCTCCTACCCAGCCGACGGGAAAAGTGGCGGAGGCGGTAACCCCAGTCGCCACCGTCGCTCAAGGTTATACCCCGACATCAGATCCGACCTACGGCTACATCTACGGCACGTGGGTCGCGAGCGGAACGGACAGCTGCCCCAACACAGCTGCTCAGCAACATTACCTGGCGTATAGCTCTACTTACCCCTACAACAGCGGAAACATCTACGGCAACTGCCTGGAATTTAATCCGGGTTATTATCCCAACGGCATCAACACCACCAGTCTTGCAAGCTACTCTAACGACGTAGTTATTTTCATGCCGGGCGTTTACTACCTGAATGGAAATCTAACCATCGGATCAGCCACCACCGCTCGCAACGCCTGGGTTGGAACCCAGCCCTCCACGCTGGGGGTCATGTTCTATTTCCTGAGCGGAGGGCCACTCTTTAGCGGCGGCTCGGGAGCAGCCTCCAGCTCCATCACTTCGGTTCCGTCCTACTACATGAATTGTTCCGGTACGGCTACCCCAACCGGGACGCCGGCTTCTCTTACCGGCAATATGCTCATAAGCCAGTGCGCGGTTGCAGGGACTTACGTGGGCGCACCGAGCTCCGACACTTACTCGGCCACAGGAAGTCGCGGACTTCTCTTTTTTTCCGCCCACTCGAATACGTACAACAACACATTGATTGGCGCCGGAGCATCCTTGAACTTCAGCGGTACCCTTTATTTCCATAACAGCAGCTATGCGGATTTAGTCCAGTTGAATGGCGCGGGAGGGTCCACAACCTATGCCATCGGGAACATCGTGGTTGACCAGTTGACGCTGAGTGGAAGTGGCATCATCGCTATGAATTTGACCGGATCCAGCGCCTCGAGCACTGCCGCAGTCGGCCTGCTTCAGTAACCAACCGCTGCTATCGCCGCGTCGCGTCACAATCGGATGTTTGCAAAATGGGATATTTCTGCAAGAACTGTCCCGCTGCGGCAGGATTCCAGGGAGCAGTTCTGTCCGGAAACCGGATGAATCCTGATTCGGGCGGCCTGAGCAGCCACACCTGGCGGTCTTCAAATTCGCACAGCAGCGGCAGGTTTGACTCTAAGGGTTCCGTATCTCTGGCCCAGATCACATGTTGCGTCGCAATGTCGTAGCCGTTGTTGATCCAGCTATATCCCCAAAAATGATTGGGACGATAGCGGACAATCACCAGTTGCCTGCCGGGCTTTGCTTCCATAATGCCTTTGATCGCCTCATAACCAGGGATGTCGGCCGTGTGCGAGGCCCAGTTGGATGGCAAAGTATTCATTGGCACCACGATCAAGCGGACGAAGAACATGACGATAACCGCCGCCAACGTACCCCGCAATAGCTTGAGCCATATCTCGTGGTGGCGAGCCCCAACGCGCAGAGAGCGTAGGCCATTCAACATGATGAGGTAGAGGATGCCGGTGGCTACTGCGACATAGTGTGCCTGGAGCCATGTCTCGGTAAGAAAGCCAAGACCAGCAAAGAAAAGCGTATACATCAGCACCCGCGACCTTCTGGCGCGCCATGTTGCAGTTAAGCCTATGCCCGTCAGCGTCAATGCCGGAAAGACAAAGAACAGCCATTGGTAAATGGCCTTCACTATTATTTCGATAGCAAAATCGCCGGGAACGTTCTGGCTCACATAAGGCATCATCTCTTCATCGCGAAAGTAGCTGAGCTGGTCCAGGAACTGGTAGTGAACCGAATAGTTCGGCTTGCCAAATAAAAACGGCGGGCAAATACTCCACTGCTGCCAGTACTCGATCCACGGGAAAATAAGGCGTCCGGTCACACGGTGACAGTAGCAGCCAGTGAAGACCGCTCCGGCCAGCAGGAGAGCGAACCCCGGAAGCCAGATGTGAACACCCGCCCGCTTTCGAACAAGAATCCGGACGGTGTAGAGGCAAGTAGGCAGTGAGATGAGAGCACCTTCAAACGGGCGCGAGTTCGCCAGCAGAAGCAGGCCGAGCACCATCAGCAGTCCGTCGCGCGCCGTCGTTTTGTGAGCCAGCCTGCCCGCAGCGCCCAACAAGAGACATCCGCCCAGTATCGCGGCCGAGCCGCCCCAATAGGAGTTGCCGAAATAGCTGAACCAACTGATGCGCACCACCGCCAGCAGGCCGCCGAGCAACGCCCATTCCGGGGGCAGGTAGGCTTGGAGCATCCAGCACAAGCTGGCTGCGGCGAGCGCCATGCTCAGCAATATGCCGGCGCGGGGTGTGGATAGCCAACGCTGTCCGAATGCCATGAACAGAGGCTGAGCTATGCCATACTTCGAGGCGAAGGTCGGCTGCATGAGGACATAAAATTGTTCGAAGTGATGCCACACCGGGGGCGTCGGGTTCGTCACTCGGCCATGAGCGAACGTGTCGCTCGCGAGTAGATAGCTAAACTCGTCATGGATGTTGGGGGCGCTAAACGGCTCTATGGGTAACAGCGCAATGCGGCCCACCCAAGACAAGAGAAACACGGCTACGCAAGCGCGCAACCGCTTCTGCGCGAAGCAGCGAAAACCGGCGTTGGGGAAGAACGCCAGAAATCGCACTGGAAGCAGGATGAAAAAAAGCAGAACCGCCAGCGTTACCATCGCCTCGATCGCAACAAACCGCAGGTGGTATATCTCAACGTGAAGAAATCTTATGTAGTTGGTCATGGGCCCCCTGTCCATCGGAGGCTTTAGGATGGCAAGGCCGTAATATACGGTCGTCACGGCGCGCAGGCTTTCGACCTGGAGAAGAGGGTTGCCAACCCATCGTCGTAGGTGACCCGCCAATCGCCGGTTTCTCTTAACACACTCGATAATGGCGAATCGGTGGGCACCAGCACCCACTTCACCTGGTATCGATCGAGTGGCTCGCGCCATAGCCGGGTTCCCAAAAAAGCCTTGGCATATTCCTTGATGAAACCTTCGCCGTAAAAGTCGTGGCGGTCGTCGAAGTAGACTTGAGTTTCCGGATAGAGCCTGTAAATCAGGTACCCGCTCCAGCTATCGGAGCTGAAAAGATGATCGCGGATGCCTCTTTGCGCGATGAATTGGGCGGCTCTTACAGGAAAGGTCTTCTCATCAAAATGGGCGGCGATAATCTGCTTTGAAAACACGCGGCCACCATGCAAGACGAGCGCCACTGCTGCAATCATCCCAATTGATACCAGCGCATGGCCACGGAACTGCCTTTCCAGGCGGACCATGCTGTCCGAGATACTTTGCGCTATCTCAAGCAAGGAATGTAACCGTCGAGGACGCAATTGATAATCCATTCCGGTGGATACGGCCGCGGTCATCACTGGTCCAAGAACTAGGGTCATAATGATTGCCGCGATGGGGATGTTGCGTACTGCATAGAGCCCCGCGTGCAGGGAGAACAACAGCAGCAGCAGGCCAGTGGTGGTGATCCGATCGTGGGCCAGCATGGCTCCAACAATCGTGAGCACGATAAACAGCTCAAAGAAGTGATAAACCGGAATGTGGAAATTAGGAGAGGCGAATTCGTCAATATTGTTCATCAAAAAACCATTGGATAAATATTGATAGACATGAACATGCAACCGGTAGCCGTAGGGTGTGAGCAACGTGGCCACCAAACACACTGAAAATACGGTAATAAGTTGGGTTATCTTTTGGCGATCGCCGTGGCACATGGAACCGATGGTGAAAACGGCAAGAAGCCCGAGGCCCAGGATGAAGCCGGCGTGAAGATTTACCCACAGCAACATTAGGGGTGGAAGCCACAGCAACGCCGCACGTTTGCCATCTTCAAAACGGCATAGATTCTCCAGCCACAGCAGTGTGAACAGCCAGCTCAGAACATGTGGCCGGGCGAGCATGTGAACCTGAGCAGCCGCGATGGCTAATAGCGTCAGCGACCCGGCCACCATCAGGTTGCCACTCCGGCGCAGAATGAATCGAAAAAGAAGAGCGAAGGTGCTGCTAATCACTACAGCGGTAAACAGTACAACTCCGTTCAAGCCTGATACATGATGGATTGCGGCAATGACAACGTCGTAGAGCCACTCCCATGCACACCAGGGCTCTCCCTGCCTGGTATAGGAAAATGGATCTGTTCGCGGGATTGCGTGGGTGGCCATAATCTGCTCGCCGCTGCGGATGTGCCAACCTGTATCGGCGTCGCGCAGCAGGCTGGCACTTATAGGGCTGAATCCAAGCATGCAAATAAGGACCAGGAAGAACAGGTCGGCGAAGGATGGCAGTACCCAGCGCAGCCAAACTGCTGGCGCTTTTTCCACGGTCACTGCTTCTCCACGCAATCTGCAGAACCGCTCACCGCATACGCGGCCAGGATCGTGAGCAAGGGATCGACCACCAGCCGGTAGCGGAACTCCGCGTGGGTAATGTAATAAGGCAGAGGAAAAAGCAACAGTGGCAGGAGGAACAAGGCGGCCAGGCTGAAGCGGCGGCCCTGCCACAAGCGCCAGGCGCCCGCCGTTCCGAGAACGGTTGTTAACACACCATGGAGAATAAAGACTACGGAGCCATCTCTGCTGCCGCTCCCGGTCCAATATCGGATGAAGCGTACCCCGCTCAGTCGAAGGAAGTCAGATGGATGCGCGCGAACGTAGGCTTTCGCAAGTGCCGACTTGTCTTGCATGTAAGCGACCTCGCCTTTTGCAACATACTGCTCGTATTCCCATCTGTTAAACAGCGGGAACACCGATTCATCCAGAAAACCCGTTGCTCCGGACCGGTTTCCCATCCATAGTTCGAGTCCGACTGTGCTCCGCAGTGGAATGAAAGCACCCAGCGCGCGCGCATTCCGGATAGGCCACGGAGCGAATACCAGCAAGAGAACAAGCAAGCTCAGCAGAGGCGAATACAGAAATGTTTTTCGTGTTTGCCACCACGCCCATCCCAGCAAGGTCAGCAAGGTCAGCAGGAGAGCCGGATTCACCAGTGCAGCTAATCCGCAATACGCGCCCATCAACGCCCATAAATATCTGCTTGGCTGCTGTTCGCAGCGGAGCGCCAAAGCCATCATGCCCACTAGAAGCAGCGTGGATAAGCAGGTCTCCCAAAAGATCGTCGGCATCCAGATGAGCGGCAATGAGACCGCCCAGAATATTCCCGCCAGGTGAGCTGTCCGGTTACCGAAGCAAACCTGCCCAACATGCATAATCAACAGCACGGTCGTCACGCTGAACAGTAGTTGCATCCCCATCACTGCGATCGCCGCAGCAAAAGTGAAGGACCCGAAGATGCGAAAGAACAGCGCGATGATTGCGGGATATCCCGGAGCGAGAAGCGCGGTCGGTCCGGTCGATCCGCCAAAGGGTGAGCTAAGGCCCTGCCCAGCGACTAGGGATTGCGCCAGCGTCCCCAACTCAATGCCTCGGGTATAGAGCCAGTTATGTGGAAACCGCGCGACAACAAACCATAAGATGAATAAGCGTGCCAGCAGCGCCAGGCAGAGAATAGCGATCCTTTTGCTGGGCACAGAAGTTTGTCTCTCTTCTCGTAATCGGCAGAGGCCGCCGATTCGCGAGTGCCCACAACTTTTCCCTGCCTATGGCGTTCTAACTGGCAGGAGTTAAAGTAGCCATGTTGCGTCCCCCCGCTCTCCGTGCTCTTCTCTTGCTTCTGCTTACGGTGCCGTCACTCGCCTTCGCCAAAGACGCGCCCAACCAGCAGCTGCCTTCCAATTGGGTTCCGCAAGGCTTCGAAGCCCTCGGCCAGCGCTCCGCCTTTCACACTGACTTCACCTTTGACCGCTCCATGCTCCAGCTGGCCGGCTACTTCATCGGTGATGGGGACCAGGAAACGCGCAATGCGATTGCCAAGTTGAACAGTATTTCCGTGCACAGTTATCACTTTGCCGCGCCCGGCCTATACGATCCTGCCGCGCTGGACGCCATTCGCAGGCAATATGAAGCCGCAGGCTGGAGGCATCTGGTCGCGGCCCACAGCAAGAGCGACCCTTACAGCGTCGGGCAGACCGACCTATGGATTAACTTTGCGCACATGGACGTGACCGGAATGATGGTGCTCATCTCAAGCCCAAAGGACCTCAACCTGGTCTCCCTCAACGGAGACATCAGCACCGTCGATCTGTTGCATCTCCGCGGTCATTTCGGCATCCCGCGTTTCCCAGCTGACCGCTTTGAGGCGCCTAGAGGCTCGGCGGCTCGTCCACCCTATGTCGCGCCTGGACCCGCGCCGGAGATGCCCGACCAAGCTCCACAGCAAGGTCCGGAGCAGTACCCCGGCAGCGTAGGAGTCGGAGTCGGATCAGACGTCCCGGCCGTAGAAGCCGCACCGCCGCCGCCCACGCCCCCCGGTTTCTAACCGCTCGTTGCGCAAAAGGACCCTGGGTGCCCCACATCTCGCTCGTTTTTTGCGAGATGTGGGATTCCGCGGGTCTTAACCGTTCGCCTCCCAGGGCGAAGAGACTATCAAGGTTGCGAGGACGAGGCAGTGGAATCCCACATCTCGCAAAAAACGAGCGAGATGTGGGGCACCCAGGGTCCTTTTGCAGGACTAGGAAGAAATCGCCGCCGCCGCCGCTCTGCGCTTATCCCCAACTTCCAGATGCACATGCAGCAAGGAAAGCGCAGCCGGCGTCACCCCGGGGATCCGGCTCGCCTGGCCCAGGGTCTGCGGCCGCACCCGGGCCAGGGTTTCCTGCATCTCCCGCGACAAACCGCTAATTCCTGCGTATTCAAACTCCGGCGGAATTATCCGCTGCTCCGCCTTCTTGAGCTTTTCGATAGCTTTGCGCTGTTGGTCCAGGTACCCGGCGTACTTGATCTCCGTCTCCACTGACTTCAGCTCATTGCGAACCCTGGCATTCACCGCGCCACTGAAGAAATTTAACGGACCCGCCGACCCCTCCCATTCCTGCCGCAGAACGGGCAACAACCCCTCCAGGCTGATCTCCGGACGCTTCAAAAGCTGGGCGTACGTTTGACCGGCAACATTCCCTAAAGCCAACTCAGGCAGCAGATTACTAAGGCGGGCAACGTCCACTTTGCGCATAGCCAGCATCTTCTCGAGCGCGACTGCCCGCGCTTGCTTCTGCTCATAATCCTGCCACGCGCTGTTCGTGATCAGCCCCAGCTTATGCCCGTATGGAGTCAATCTCCGATCGGCATTATCGATGCGCAGGTGCAGCCGGAACTCAGCTCGCGAGGTAAACATGCGATAGGGTTCATTGGTTCCCTTGCTGATCAGGTCGTCGATCAAAATTGCGGTATAAGCCTCCGTCCGGTCCAGGGTAAACGGAGCCTCTCCGCGAACCAGCAGAGCGGCATTGATCCCCGCCATCAGGCCCTGGCAAGCGGCCTCCTCGTAGCCCGAGGTACCGTTGATCTGCCCGGCCAGGTAAAGCCGGCCAATCTGCTTCACCGCCAGGCTGCGATTCAGCTCGGTGGGATCGATCGCGTCGTACTCAATGGCATATCCAGGCCGCAGCATCTCCGCCTTTTCTAGACCCGGAATCGACCGCACCACCTCCCACTGCACTTCCATTGGCAGCGACGTCGACATGCCATTGACATAAACCTCGTTGGTATCCAGCCCCTCCGGCTCGAGGAAGAACTGATGCTGTTCCTTATCCGGAAAGCGGACCACCTTGTCTTCAATCGAGGGGCAATACCGCGGTCCGATCGCCTGAATTTGCCCCGAGTACATCGGGGATCGGCTGACGTTCTCGCGGATAATGCGCAGCGTCTCCGGCGTGGTATAGGCGATGTGACAGGAAATCTGCTTCTGCGGCAGCTCCACCGTGCGGAAGCTGAACGGGGTCGGATCCGCATCCCCGGGCTGCTCCGTGAACCGGCTCCAATCGATGCTGCGTCCATCCAGCCGCGGCGGGGTACCGGTCTTGAGCCGGCATCCGCGCAAGCCCAGCCGCTTGAGCGCCTCGCCTAGCAACACGCTGGGGGGTTCCCCGCTGCGGCCGGCGGGGTAGTGCTCCTCCCCGCAGTGAATCAGGCCGTTGAGGAAGGTGCCGGTGGTGATCACCACTGCGCCTGCCAAAACCTTCCGGCCGTCTCGCAGGCACACGCCGCGCACCGTCCGATCCTCGTCGAGAACCAGATCCACCACTTCCGCCTGCTTGATGTGGAGATTCGCCTGCGACTCCAGCACCTGGCGCATCTTCACCCGGTATTGCCTTTTATCGCATTGCGCTCGCGGAGACCACACCGCCGGCCCGCGCGACGTATTCAGCAACCGGAATTGGATGCCCACCGCGTCGGCGACCTCGCCCATAATCCCGCCCAGCGCATCTACTTCTCTAACCAGGTGTCCTTTGGCGATGCCCCCAATGGCCGGGTTGCACGACATTTGCGCGATCAGGTCCAGATTAAAGCTGAACAGTGCCGTCCGCAGGCCCATCCGGGCAGAAGCCATCGCCGCTTCACACCCGGCGTGCCCCGCACCCACAACTACAATGTCGTATTGTTCCGTAAATGCCATGACAGCTCTATTCTAGAACTTAGGCAGGAGATCTTATGGAAGAGACAAAAATCGCTTTACTAGGGCTCGGGTTGATGGGTTCGGGCATGGCTAACCGCCTGCTGGACGCAGGCTACCCCCTCAGCGTCTGGAACCGGAACCCGGACAAGACACAGCCGCTGGCGGCCCGCGGGGCTACCGTGGCCAAATCACCCCGGCAGGCTGCGGCCGGCGCGTCCGTGGTCCTCAGCATGCTGTCTGATGTCCAGGTATGTAGAGACGTGTGGCTAGGCCGAGGCGAAGCCATCTTGGGCACCGCTCCCGGGACCATCCTGGTGGAGTCCAGCACGGTGACCGTGGAGTGGATTCATGAACTTGACCAGGCAGCCCGTGAGCATGGCTGTGAGTTGCTGGACGCGCCGGTTACCGGTAGCAAACCCCAGGCAGAGGCCGGGCATCTGCTCTTTTTGGCCGGTGGACAGAATACGGTGCTGGACAGGATTACCCCCATCCTCAAGACCATGGGCCGCGACGTGGTCCACGTAGGCCCCGTAGGGAGCGGTGCTCGCTTGAAGCTGATCAACAACTTCCTTTCCGGATCGCAGGCGGCCGCCTTGGCCGAGGCCCTCTCCCTCATCGAACGGAGTGGGCTCGACAAGGAGAAGGCACTGGGCGTGCTGACCGAAGGAGCCCCCGGCAGCCCCATCGTGAAGCTGCTCAGCGGGCGCATGACAGCGCGGCAATACCAGCCCAATTTTCTCCTCCGGCTGATGGCCAAGGACCTTCGTTACGCGGTCAGTGAAGCCGACCACCAGGGCCTCGATCTCGATATGGGCCGGGCAGCGCTCCGGGTCTTTGAACACGCCATCTCCGCCGGGCAGGGCGAAGATGATATGGCCGCAGTGGTGGAGCAGTTCCGCCAGGCCCAAACCGCTCAATGAAGAGGATGCTGGGCAAACTCTACGCCCGTTGGATGTACCGATGGGAAACCGACCTGACCACCCGCGACACCAACCGCATCGTGCGGCCGGTGGAGTGGGGATTTGACTGGCTGCAGGAATTCGCCCAGTCCTATGGGTTCAACGTCCCGCCGCTTGCCGACGACGCCGCAGCGGAGCGGACCATGCTGCAGTTGAATGACTTCATCCTCCGTCATCGCACCGAGTTCTTCTCCTACCAGGTTCCCCGGGATTTCGTGCTCGAAGAGCGTCATCCGCAATTGTTTCCTACCAATGTTCGTCCTCGGACCCTGCAGCAGGACGCCAGGTTTCGCCGGCTGGCCGCCGCCGGGCAGCTGCCCAAGGCGCAGTTTCTGCGCTTTACTTCGCCGGTGCGCACGCCGTATCCGGAAAATGATCGTGTCAACGCCCGCTGGTTTCCAGCTCCGCCGGCCAAGATGGCAGGCAAACCGAAACAGGCAATGATCGTCATGCCGCAGTGGAATGCCGACGCTTTCAGCCACAACGCTCTCTGTTCCGTCTTCAACCGCTTCGGCGTCTCCGCCTTGCGTCTTAGCAAGCCTTACCACGACATTCGCCGCCCGGCTGAGCTGGCACGAGCTGATTACGCCGTGAGCGCTAACGTCGGGCGCACTATCTCCTCTTGCCGGCAGGCAGTCATTGACATCCGCTGTTGTATTGACTGGCTGCAGCAGCAGGGCTACGAGCAGTTCGGCATCCTGGGCACCAGTCTCGGCTCCTGTTATGCCTTTCTCGCTGCCGCGCTCGACAGCCGCCTGGTTGTGACCGCGTTCAATCATGCCTCCATGTCCTTCGGCGATGTGGTGTGGACGGGCCAGAGCACCCGGCACATCCGCGAGGCCTTCGAGGGCCTCTGCGTCGTCGAGGGCCTTTCCATAAACCAGCAGCGACTGCGTGATGTCTGGGCCGCCGTCAGTCCGTCCAATTACATGGACCAGTTCGCCGCCAATCCCAAGAAGGTTCTACTGGTCCACGCCACGTACGACCTCACCTTTCTCCGCGAGTACTCCCTCCAGGTGATCGATAATTTCCGTCGCCTCGGCATTGATTTCGTCTCCAAGGTTTTGCCCTGCGGCCACTACACCACCGGGGAAACGCCGTACAAGTTCATCGACGGCTGGTACATTGGCTCCTTTATCTATTCGGCCTTCAAACACCTCGCGACCCTCCCCGCCGCCCGGACCCCGGAGAAAGAACTGCTGGCCCGGTAGGTAACCAAGAAGGTAACTAATTTCGCTTAGTTCGCTTAATTCGCTTCGTCCTCACACTTTTTCGGGAGGCCTTAATCACGGGTAGTCCCGGGCAAATAGTCTAAAATTGCCTCATGTCCGACCGTATGCGCCGCCCGCTCGCCGAAGCTGATCCAGAGATCGCCGCAGCCATTGATCACGAAACTCGACGCCAGCACGAAGGCCTGGAGATGATCGCCTCCGAGAACTTTGTCAGCCAGGCGGTGCTCGAGGCGGTGGGTTCGGTTTTCACAAACAAGTATGCCGAAGGTTATCCTGGCAAGCGCTATTACGGCGGTTGCGAGTTTGCCGATGTCGTGGAGAATCTGGCGCGCGATCGGGCCAAGCAGCTGTTTGGCGCCGACCACGCCAACGTGCAGCCGCATTCCGGTTCGCAGGCCAACGCGGCCGCCTACATGGCGGTCATCAATCCGGGCGATACCATCCTGGGACTTGACTTGGCGCATGGCGGGCACCTGACGCACGGGCACAAGCTGAGCTTCTCCGGCAAGCTCTTCCGCGTAGTCTTTTATGGCGTTGAGAAGGAGTCAGAGCGGATCGACTACGACCGTCTCGAAGCCACTGCTGAGCGCGAAAAGCCCAAGCTCATCATCGGGGGAGGGAGCGCCTACCCCCGGATCATCGACTTTGCCCGCATGCGCCAGATCGCCGACAAGGTGGGAGCCTTGCTCTTGATAGACATGGCTCATTTCGCTGGCCTAGTGGCTGGCGGCGTTCATCCTTCGCCCGTGCCTCACGCCCAGCTCGTGACCACCACCACCCACAAAACCCTGCGTGGTCCTCGTGCCGGCATGATCCTATGCCAAACGCAGTATGCCGCCGCGGTCGATAGAAGCGTCTTTCCCGGCCAGCAGGGTGGCCCCCTGGTCCACGTGATCGCCGGCAAAGCCGCGGCCTTTCGCGAGGCGTTGGACCCAGGATTCAAGCAATACGCGCAGCAGGTGGTAACCAATGCCCAGGCCTTGGCGGAGACACTGATCGGGGAAGGCTACCGCGTGATTTCCGGCGGCACCGACACCCACCTGATGCTGGTAGATGTTTTTTCTCGCGGCATCCTGGGCAGTGAAGCCGAGTTCGCGTTGCACGAAGCGGGCATAACGGTCAACAAGAACGCCATTCCCTACGACGCCAATCCGCCGTTGAAACCCAGCGGAATCCGCATCGGCAGCCCTGCCCTGACCACGCGCGGCATGCGTGAGCCCGAGATGCGCACCATCGGCAAGTGGATCACCCAGGCACTCGATCAGCGCAACGATCCTCAAGCCTTGCGCCGCATACGCGGACAGGTGCTGGAACTGGTCGAGCACTTCCCGCTCTATGGTTGGTTGCGTGTACCCGAGACCGTCGCTGCCGAGTACGGTCCTTAGCTAGGATTTTGCCGCCGTCTCCCAGGGGTCGTAAGTCCCAACGTGCCAGAGATATCCCTCGGGATCGCGGCAGGTAAAAGCTTTGCCGCCGTAGTCTCTGCCTGCCAGATCGAAGACCATTTCGGCACCCGCGGCTTTAGCCCGGGCATACACGGCATCGCAATCGTCCACGATGAGGCAGACGCTGCGCATCTCGCGGCCACCCAGCTCGTCCGGCATGGCGGTGTGCTTGGAATACTCTGAACGATTACTCTCCGAACCCAGCATGATCATGCCGTTGCCGAAGGTGAGTTGAGCGTGTTGTACGCTGTTTTCTTTTCCCATGTAGACGGCATGCTTTTCGAAACCCAATGCCGTGCACAGCCACGTGATTGCCGCCAGGCAGTCGCGATAGCGCATGCCGGGGATCACAGTTGATTTGCAGTTTTTTGCGTGGTTCGCCATGCCCGCTATGCTGCCACGCGGTGTAGTTAGGGGTCTTGAAGGAATCGGAACCCCGGTTTTAAACCGCGACGTGATTCTGCCAGCGTCCGCGGGAAGCGCTGTAGGTCGTGGGATCGATGCCCGAGAAGCTGCGGAAATCGCGCGAGAAGTGGGCTTGGTCTGCGTATCCGCAGGTTGCGGCCAGCTCTGCCCATCTCATATCGTCGCCTCTGTGCAGAGCGCGCACTGCACGCTGAAAGCGTTGCACGCAGCTCCACTGCTTGGGAGAGAGGCCGACATCCTCACTGAAGATGAGGTGCAGACGCCGCTCACTGATCCCAAGTTCGCGTGCCGTCTCTCTCACGCTGAAGGAGCGAAGCAAGCTAAGCGCATATCGAACATGGCTACGCCGCTCGTGTCCCGAAGCCTGCGCGCACAACGCTTCATCAAGCGAGCGCAGCTTGGCTTCAGGCGTGGCTGCAGACTCGCGCATCCGTTCGCGCAAGTGCTCCATGGGCCACAGATCGTCAAGCGCCACGGATCGCTGGTAGAAGAGGTCCGCGCGTTCGCGCATCCAGGGGCCGAGTCCTCCAGGCCGAAAAACAACCCCAGCGAGTTGCTTCATATCATGGGTGGCGATCAACTCCGCAGATGTGCGCGCGCCAACCAACAAAGCCGGCGCCACCGCCACATCCTGCTCAGCAGCGCAATCGGTCAAATGATCTGCCGCGAGCGAGATAACGAACTGAATTCTGCCGCGCGGCAACACCAGCTCGCGCGCGTGTGGCACCTTCGGCGCACACGCATACCAAAGCATCTCCACGCATGCAGCCAACGGCGGTGACGGCTTGCGCTCCAGGTAAACCATGCCTTCAGATTACAACCGCATCCGGCGTGTCGCTCGTAAAGACATGGATCAATTATTCTCTGTTTGGCTGGACATAATACGGGTGCGAGTGGATTCCAGTTTTTTCGCCAGCCGGCGCTGATTGGGAAGAACCAATTCGTATTCTCGGGCAAGAACAGTCTTTCCCAGACCCCCCAGGGAATAGTGTGCAACTGCAACATCTTTTTCTGAGCAGAGGATGAGACCCACGGGAGGATTTTCGTCCGGATTACTCCAATGTTGCCGCGCATAATTCAGGTATAAATTCATCTGCCCCGCATCCGCGTGAGTAAACTTACCAACTTTCAAATCGACGATCAGCAAGCATCGTAGCCTGCGATGAAAGAACAATAGATCAACCCGGTACCATTCCGTCCCGACGCGAAGGCGCTTTTGCCTCGCTACAAATGTGAAGTCGTTCCCCAGCTCGAGCAGAAAGCGTTCCAGCTCCCTAATGAGAGCTTCCTCCAAATCCGATTCCGAGTATTCATCTTTAAGATCCAGGAACTCCAGGACGAAAGGGTCGCGAATATGTTCGTCAGGATTGGGATCACTGGCGGAGCGCGAGATGGCAGAGCTGCCGCGCTTTCTCCGAAGGCGATGATAAGCCTTGGTTGCGATCTGGCGATCTAGTTCACGCACCGACCAGCCGCCCCGCAGCGCCTCGTTCTCATAGTAGTCTCGGGCCTTATCATCAACCACGGTAAGAAGGCGCACATAGTGGGACCATGACAAAGGAAAGGGAACTTGAGATTGTCCAGACGCTGTCTGGACAATCTCTGGTCCCGTCAATTGTCCAGACACTGTCTGGACAATCTGATGCGCCAGGTAGAACTGACGCATTTGAAAGACGTTAGCGCGCGAAAAGCCGCGGCCGAACCTGCTCGTAAGGTCCTGGGCCAGTTGTTCAACCAGCCGTTCTCCGTAACCCGCCCGCTCACTTCCGCGCTGCTCTTGTTCAAAGATGCGCTGGCCGATCCGCCAATATGTAGCAGTCATAATGGCATTAACCGCACGGCCCGCCTGTTTTCTCGCCGCCTCCAGCCAGCTGGTTATATCTACCAGGAGACTGCCGTATTCCCCAGACGCGAGAGTCTGCTTACGCCCCCGAACAATTTTTTTAGCCACCGAGCGACGCGGACCTCACCTCGATCAGCTTGGGCAGAACATCCCCTAACTCAATCGCGGATCCGCCCCGCTGGCCGAACGCTAAATAGATCTTGCGGTAGAGTTGATAAAGCTCCTCATACACGCGCACAGCTTCAGCCTCCGGCTCATACGTTTTGTGCGCCAGGCACATCTTTGCCTGTGCCTCATCCACGGACGAGAAGGCCCCGGCTGCCAGCAGCGCGAAGATGCCGGAGCCAAGGCTGGTGGGAATTCCATCCGGCACCAGCACCGGCTTGCCCAGCACATTCGCGTACACCTGGTTGAGCACGGCATTATTTTGCGGAATCCCGCCGGCATTGATCACTCGTTCCACCGGCACCCCGTATTCGGCCATCCGCTCGAGGATGATCCGGGTATGAAACGCCGTGCCTTCGATCGCGGCGAACAATTCGTCCTGCGCGGTGCTGACCAGGTTCCAGCCCAGCGTAATCCCCCCCAATTCCGGATTGACCAGGATAGTACGGTCCCCATTGTCCCAGCTCAACCGCAGCAGGCCGGTTTGTCCTGCCCGGTAATTTTCCAGCCCCCGGCTCAGCTCCGCCACCTTGACGTTTGCCCGCCGGGCGATGGCTTCGAAGATGTCGCCGGTGGCCGAAAGTCCCGCTTCGATCCCGGTGTACCCGGGATGCACGCTGCCCGGAACAACTCCACAGACCCCTGGGATCAGCTCGGTCTTCTTCTGTATGGCGATGATGCAGGTTGAGGTACCGACCACGTTGACCACATCGCCTTCCTTGCAGCCTGCGCCAATCGCATCCCAGTGGGCATCGAACGCGCCCACGGGAATTGGAATCCCCGCCCGCAAGCCCATCTTCTCCGCCCATGCTGGCGCAAGATGGCCGGCTAAGGCGTCCGAGGTCGCATACTCACCCGCTAGTTTTTCCCGGATGCCATCGAGCAGCGGGTCCACATGCGACAGAAAGGCCTGGGATGGAAGCCCATCCCATTTCCGATTCCACATCCACTTGTGGCCCATGGCGCAAATACTGCGCTTCACCCGCTTCGGATCGGTAATGCCGCAGAGAGTCGCCGCGACCATGTCACAGTGTTCAAAGGCACTCGCCAGTTCACCCCGCTTCTCCGGGTTGTGCCGCAGCCAGTGCAGCAGCTTGGCAAATCCCCACTCGTGGGAGTAGACCCCGCCGCACCACTCAATGGCCTCCAGATGCTCGCGGTGGGCGAGCTCTGTAATCTCCTGCGCTTCGCCCTTGGCGCGATGATCGCACCAGAGATAGTAGTCATCGAGCGGCTTCAGGGCGGCGTCCACCGGGACCACGCTGGACCCGGTGGTATCGAGCGCCAGGGCTTCCACCTGGTCGCCTGATATTCCCGCCTTGGCCAGCGCCGCCCGCATGGCGCTCACCAGCGCATCCATCTGATCCTGGTGCGACTGGGTAGCGAAATCCGGGTCTTCCCGCTTACGATGCAGCGGATAAGATGCCGATGCGGTGGCCAACCCACCCTTTTGCCGGTCGCTGTCGAATAGCGTGACCCGCACGCTCAGCGTGCCAAAATCAACCCCTGCGACGATCGCCACACACTTAACCTCACCCTTTGATCAAGGAAACATCCAACTCAACTTTGAGATCGTCGCCCAGCATGATTCCGCCGGTCTCGAGCGCCGCATTCCAGGTCAGCCCGTGCTCGCTCCGTTTAACTTTGGTGGTCGCGGACGCGCCTACCCTGGTATTTCCATACGGGTCTTTTTGTTCCCCGGTCGGGCCTTCCACTTCGAGAACCGCCTCTTTGGTTACGCCATGGATGGTGAGATCACCTTTCACCCGCAGGCCGTCGCCATCCTTGGTGATCGTCTTGCTCTTGAAGGTAATCGTCGGGTACTTCTCGGCATCGAGAAAATCCCCGCTCTTCACATGCGTATCCCGGTTCGCATCCCCGGTATTGAGGCTGTTTACGTCGATGGTTACATCGATGCTCGAAGCACTGAGGTTCTCCGGATCGTACACCACCGTTCCTTGCACGCTGCTAAATCCACCGCGGACGTTGGTGATCATCATGTGGCGAACTATAAAGTGAGCGTTAGAGTGGGCGGGATCTATCTTGTAAGTCGTCTTCACAGCAGTCTCCTTCAATTGACGTCGTGGTTATACATGCTCCAGCCCAGATAGCGAACAGCTGCCTCATGGACTGCACTACCGACCTGAGAAAAATTAGCCGCCACGTGGTGCTCAAAGCCCTGCTCGCAAATGAGTCGTAGCAATTTCTGTAGCCGTGGAATTCTGGCCACGCCGGCGCCGCCAAAGGTTTCCAGCGGATCATTGGTAAACTCCCCCTGCCCAACGTAGCCGCGGATTTTGCCATGGAAGTCATCCGTGGAGAAGCGTACATAAGTCATCGCGCCTGCTTTCACACGCCCCACGCAGGTGCCAAAGGTATTTTCCTTGCCCACCGTACCGGCGATAATCGCCTGGAAATCCATGATGACGTCGTTGAAGAAGTGCTTGGGCAGATTGGAGCAGTGGAAGCACACGCACTTGTCAGGATCCGAACCGTAGTTGTTGTTCCAATCCAACAGCGCGCTGGGAGTCTGCGAAGCCAGCGCCAGCGCATGCATGCTGATGGTCCCGCAAATGTCCACCTCGCAAGCGCTGGGAAAGAGGTTTTCGCTCATCATGCTCATCACCGTGCACGGAACCACGCCGAAGTATTCTTCAAGCGAGGTCCAGCACTGGATCGCGCTCACCGTGCAGTAGGTCTGCTGCATCCAGTGCTCGATCACCACGCCCAGCTTGGACATCTTGATCAGCGCCGGCAGCGGAATGCTATTGGTGGACACGTACGAACGGATGGCCGCAAGCTTGGTCTGCACCGCATCGTCGTTGTCCTTGAGCCGTTCGATGCGGCCCAGAACTTCAGAAAGGTCAAGCGTGTCGACCGAAATGCCGCTGCGCTCCAGCAGCTTCTCGCTGTAGCGAACCGTGTTGAAGGCCGCCGGGCGGGCGCCGATCGCACCCACCCGAAGATTAGTAAACCCGCGCACCACGCGGCAGACCGCGGAGAACCATGCCAGGTCCTTACGGAACGCGTCGGAGTCGGGTTGTACCGTGTGCAGTTCCGTCAGCGAGTAGGGAATGCCGTACTGCATCATGTTGTTGCAGGCCGACATCTTTCCGCAAAAACTGTCGCGCCGATCGGAGATCTTCATGTCCGCGGCGCGGTCGGGAGTCGCCTGCACCAGCACCGGGACCTTCAAGGTAGAAAGGCGCAGGGCATCGACAATGCCCCGCTCCTCGCCAAAATTCGGAAGTGTAACAATCACACCGTCGATTTCGTCCCGGTGCTTGCGGAACAGATCGCCGCACAAGCGCGCTTCCGTCGGAGTCTCGACCGCGCCAAACTTCGATTCTTCCGGGGTCAGAGCGATGGTGCGGATGCCGTCCGCCGCCAGCACTCTGAGCATTTCATCCCGGCCGGTCTTCGCCAGGTGATCGGGAAAAAAGCCGCGGTTACCCACGATCAAGCCGAACGTCATTTGTTTCGCCATCGCTATTTCCTTCGCTTGTTAACTGTCAGGCGCGGGCGAAAGCCGATGGTGTAGCCCAGGCCTGCAACTGTGAGCATTGCACCCCACCAGATCGGCGCATGAAGATTGCTTAGAACCGGCGGATTGGGCAGCGGGTGACTTAGTTCCCAGATGCCGGTGGTGAAAATAACCACGCCATAGGCCAGTAGCAATATGCCGGCGAAGAACCAGATCGACATCGACTCACGCATCTGCGCCTCTCCTTACCAAAAGATAATATTCAGCACTACAAAAGCCACAGCCACCGCGCTCGCCCACACGATAGGACGCTGGTACCAGTGCTCGTCGTACTCTTTGGGCAGGACAGAAGCTCCGTAAACCAGCCCCTCCAACTCCTCCACTGGCCGAGGTTTGGTCATGTAGCTAACTGCCACCGTGACCAGCACACATACGAGCCATGCCCACAACGCCCGGTATACGTTTTCCGCCATATCCTTGGCATCCGGAGAAAGCGCCACGTAGCGCAGCGCGTGAGGATCGTTCTTCACCCATAGCCACAGGCTGATGGAGGTCACCGTACCGGCGAGCAGCCCCCAAAAGCCAGCCTCTTTCGTTGCTCGTTTCCATAGCATGCCGAGGATCACCGTTCCGAACAGCGGCGCAATGAAAAAGCTGAACAGTTGCTGCACGTAATCCATGATGCTGGCTGCGTGCTGCACCAGGTATGCTGTGCCGACCGAGATGAGGACCCCGATCAGTGTGCTCCATCGGCCCATGGCGACGTAGTGGCGGTCACTCGCCCTCTTGTTGATGAAGGCGCCATAGATGTCATAAGTCCATACGGTCGAAAACGCGCTCACGTTGCCTGCCATTCCCGACATGAACCCGGCAATGAGAGCCGTCACCCCGAGGCCCAGCAGGCCGGGACCGCAGTAGCGCACCAGCATCAGGGGAAGAACCTCGTTGAAGCTGTGCTGGCCGGTTTGGACCGCTACATCTTGCGCCACCAGGCGAAAGGGAAGCACAGAAAGGGCGAGCAGGCCAGGCAGAATCACGATAAAGGGAACGGCCATTTTAAATGCGGCGCCGATCACAGGGGCCAACCTGGCGGAACGTATGCTGTCGGCCGACAGCACCCGCTGAACTACCAGGAAATCCGTGGTCCAGTAACCAAAACTCACCACGAAGCCCAACCCGAAGACGATCCCAAACCAATTCACGCCCATGGGGTTGGTGCTGAAGTGGCCAAGTGTTGACCACAGGTGCACATAGTCGGAACGGCCGAGGTTGGTCGCGATCTGGCTGCGCAGATTGCTCCAGCCCCCTACCTCGATTAGTCCCAGGATGGGTACCAGCAGGGCGCCTAGCCAAATGAGCAGGAATTGCAGGACTTCGTTGTAGATGGCGGACTTCAGGCCGCCAAGTGCTACGTATACGGCCACCGTAATGGAAGAAACCCATATGCTGAAGTTCAGGTCCCAGCCCAGGACCACCTTCATCACGATGGCCATGGAATACATATTGATTCCGCTCATGAGGATGGTCATGAACGCAAAGCTGACGGCGGAGAGGGCCCGGGCCCCATCTCCATATCTCAATTTCAGATAACCGGGGACGGAATGGGTCTTCGAAATGTAATAGAACGGCATCATCACGATGCCCAGAAAGAGCATGGCCGGAATGGCGCCGATCCAGTACCAGTGCATGGCCAATATCCCGTACTGGTAGGTGGATCCGGCCCAGCCCATCAGCTCGAGCGAGCCCAGGTTGGCGGAAACGAAGCTCAGACCGGCAATCCAGGCGGTCATTTCGCGCCCGGCCATGAAAAACTCTTCGCTGGTGTTGGAGGAGCCGCGCAAATAAAAGCCGATGAACACCACAATCGCGAAGTAGATCGCGATCACCAGGACGTCGATCCAGTCCAGGCGGGCGAGTTGGGTTGTAACCGCCAGGGCCGCGGTCTCGGGCCGGGGAAGAAAGCCGGTAGCCAGGTGCAACACCAGGTTCATTATTTCTCCTGCCCGTAGGTCGCCTTGGGGCCATGCTTGCGAAAGTAATGCCGGTCCAGCAGCGCCTGAGAAACTGCGTTACAGTCCTGGCGCAAGGTAGCTGTGTAGTAGGCCATGCGGGCGACGGTTTCCAGAACCGCCGCATTGTGGGCCGCCTCGTGTGGCGTTTTCCCCCAGCAGAACGGGGCGTGGCCGGCCACCAGAACCGCCGGTGTCGCCAGCGGATCGAGACCCCGGAAGCGGCGGGCAATGGCCACCCCGGTGTTGTGAACGTAGTCTCCGTCGATCTCATCGGCGGTCAGCTCTTCGGTTACCGGAACGGGGCCGTAGAAGTAGTCTGCGTGGGTGGTTCCGTACGGCGGAATCTCCCGCCCCGCCTGGGCCCACGAGGTGGCAAATTCGGAATGGGTGTGCACCACTCCGCCGATCCCAGGAAACTCTTTGTAGAGGAGGATATGGGTTGCCAGGTCGGAAGATGGCCGGAGGCGGCCTTCGACCACTTTGCCTTCCAGGTCAGTGACCACCATGTCGGCGGGAGTCAGCGCGTCGTAGTCGACCCCGCTGGGCTTGATGACCACCAGGCCGTGCTGGCGATCGATCCCACTCGCATTGCCGAAGGTGAAGACCACCAAACCCTGGCGGACCAATTCCAGATTGGCTTCCAACACCTGCTGCTTCAACGTTTCCAGGGACGTTGTATCGCTCGCATGCTGCTTGGTGGCATTGGGCACGCTCCTGACCTTAGGAGAATCAGGCACACTGCGTCAAGCGGAGCGCTTAACCAACCTTCGTTTGTGGGGTGAGCTTAACGGGTGTGGGGCCAGGTGCTTTGGGAGCGGCCTCGCCGGCGCTTCCCCATATCGCCCGGACGGCCTTGCCGAAGGCGCTGTATTCTTTAATCCCCGAGGGGGAGAGCTCAATCACTACCCAACGTTCGTCCAGGATCTTGGTTTTGGAGCGATAGGCGGTTTGCCAACGTTCGAACTCCGGTCCTGCGCTCTGGCGCAGGTAACGCCACATCTCTCCATCCGCCGTGCCGCCGTAAGCGCTGGCGACCAGCACCGGTTCCTGATCTGGCCATCCGTGCTGCACCGCATGTGCAGTCATAGCTCCGCCACGGATCATGCGGGTGATTTCGAGCTCGGCTTCCCTAAGGGTTCGAGCGATCACATTGGCCTGAACGTCCTGCCCGATATAAGCCCGGCAGAAGTAACCAGCGTGCTGTTCCATAAGTCACCTCAAATAAGCTACGCGATCCAGCCGGCGCTGGAAAGGGGGAAAAAAACGCGGACGTTACGTTTGGCCAATGCCTGTTCTCAACTTGATATCAGGAGACGCCCAAAGTCCCAGGTTAACCCCACATCGGGGCACGGATGCGGCTCCGTTGCTGTAGCGGATATCATGCTTATTATGTCCGATCAGTCGACCGCCGCTGAACGCTACATTTGCATTCACGGTCATTTTTATCAGCCGCCGCGAGAAAACCCCTGGCTCGAGACCGTCGAAACCGAGGATTCAGCCGCTCCCTATCACGATTGGAATGAGCGCATCACCGCGGAATGCTATGCGCCCAACGGCGCCTCGCGCATCGTCAACGGCGAGAACCAGATCATCCGCATCATGAACAACTATTCGCGCATCAGCTTCAACTTTGGGCCTACCCTGCTCTCCTGGCTGGAAGAGAATGCGCCCCGCACCTATCGCATGATCCGCGATGCCGACCGGCAAAGCATGCTGCGCTACGACGGCCATGGATCGGCACTGGCCCAGGTTTACAACCACGTCATCATGCCCCTGACCATCACCCGTGACCGGGTTACCCAGATTCGCTGGGGCATCGCCGACTTTGAGCATCGTTTCGGGCGCAAGCCGGAAGGCATGTGGCTGGCGGAAACCGCCGTGGACACCGAAACCCTGGACCTGCTGGCACAAAACGGCATCCTTTTCACCATTCTTGCCCCCCACCAGTGCGCCCGGGTACGCGAGCGCGCCGACACCAACCCGGTTTTGGAGAAATTGGACGGAGCTGTCGCTCGCTGGATTGAGACTCCCGATGCCTCCGTCAACCCTAACCACCCATACCTGATTCGGCTGAAGGAGGGGCGAAGCATTACCGTTTTTTTCTACAACGGCCCAATTTCGCGCGCCATCGCCTTCGAAGGAGTTCTCAATAACGGCGAGAATTTTGCCTGGCGGCTGGCTCGTGGCGTTGATCCCGGCGACCCGGCGGCGCAAGTGGTCCATGTGGCCACGGACGGTGAAAGCTATGGCCATCATCATCGCCATGGAGAAATGGCGCTGTCCTATGCCCTGCGCTACATCGAAGACAAAAAGCTGGCGCAGTTGATCAATTACGGCCAGTTTCTGGCCCTGTTCCCCCCCAAGTGGGAGGCGAAGATCGTCGAGGATACGTCGTGGAGTTGCGCCCACGGTATCGAGCGGTGGCGATCCGACTGCGGCTGCAACGGTGGACACCACGGCTGGAACCAACGCTGGCGGGCTCCGCTTCGCTCCGCGCTTGACTGGCTTCGCGATACGGTTACGCCACTGACCGAAAACGCCGCCAGCGGCCTGCTCAAGGATGTCTGGGAAGCTCGGAACGCGTACATCTCGGTCATCCTTGCGGCCAAGACAGGCAAGGCAGAAGAGGCGATGGACCGCTTCTTCGCTGCCCACGCCGTGCGCAAACTCTCCTCAGAGGAACGAACGCTGGTGCTGAAAATGATGGAAATGCAGCGCCACACACAACTGATGTACACCAGCTGCGGCTGGTTCTTCGACGACATCTCCGGGATCGAGACGGTGCAGGTCGTGGCTTACGCAGCGCGTGCCCTGCGCCTGGCCGCGGACATCTTCGGCCTCAATTGCGCCTTACTCGAGTGGCAATTTGTGGAGCGGTTGCGCCAGGCCAAGAGCAATAGTCCGCAGTGGAAGGACGGCGGTGATATTTATAAGCGCCTGGTGAAACCGCAGGAAGTCGACCTTGAACATGTGGCCGCGCACTATGCCATCTCCTCCGTGTTTGGCAGCTATCCTGACGAGACGGTTCTCTTCTGCTATACCGTCCGCCGTCTTGACTACCAGAACGTCACCTCGGGGCGCGCCCGCCTGGCCATTGGCCGTTGTCGCATTACCTCCAACCTGACCGAAGAGACGGAGGAAGTTTCCTTTGCCGCCCTCCATTTCGGAGATCACAATGTGACTGCCGCGGTGGAACGTTCCACCCCAAAGGACCTCTCCGCCTTCCAGGACCTCAAGCGCGCATGCAGCGCGGCTGTCACCCAGGCCAATCTGCCCGAGGTGGTGCGCCTGATTGACAGCTTCTTCGGCGGCAGTCCTTACTCTCTGGCCTCACTTTTCAAGGACGACCAGCGGCGCATTCTGCGCTTTATCCTCAACGCCACGCTGAGCGAGGTGGAGGACAGCCTGGTCAAAATCTACGAGGAGCATGCCTCGCTGCTGCACTTTCTAAACGCGTCCGGGCTGCCGAAACCGCCGGCTCTTACCATGGCTGCTGGTTTTGCCATCAACGCCGGCCTGCGGCGCGCTCTGGAAGAGGAACCCATCGACCTGACCAAGGTCCGCTCCCTGATTTCTCTGGCCAAGTCAGACGGTGTGGTCCTGGAAAGCCACGCACTTCGCTACCTGACCGATCAACACATGAAGCGCTCCATGGTACTACTTCAGGCCAAACCGCTGGAGCAGGACAATCTTGAGCACGCGCTCAGTCTGGCGCGCGCTCTGCGCGAGCTTCCTTTCGAGCTGAACCTATGGCAAGCGCAAAACATCTGGTACGACACGCTGATGAAGTCGAGCCGCTTCCTGTTGGGTCTGGAAGCCTCGGCGGCTGAGGCCTGGAGGGCGAACTTCCTCGAATTGGGTCGCCAGCTGTCGATCGCGGTCGAACAATTAGTAGTGGAAGAAGGCTCGCTGGCCGGCCGTGGGTTGAATGCCTCCACCGAGCCTGAATCGCTGGCGCTGAAGGCCATGGCTCCTTAGCTTCACAACGCGTTTGAGAGACTTTAGGTTTCCGGATTTGCCGCAGATCTCGGGTGCCCCACATCTCGCTGGTTTTTCGCGAGATGTGGGATACCACCGCTCTTAACCAGCAGTGGTTCGGGATGCAAAGGCTAGAGACTGACCTTCTTGGTATCCCACATCTCGCGAAAAACCAGCGAGATGTGGGGCACCCAAGATCCGTGCCAGGTTCGGAAAGTGATACTGGTTAGGCCTCAACATCCTAGCTTCGCCAGCGGAGGGTGACCGGGCCGTCCATCGGGTGTTGCATAGTCCGGCCGTTCTCTTCCGACTCGAGACGCGCCCGCTTGAGGGCGAAATACCACTTCGCCGGACGATCGGCATCGTCAATCAGCATCAATCCTGGATTGAACTTAAGTCCCTCGGCCTGCTGCACCATGGTGAGCTGGTCCTGGCGAACAAATCGTTCGCCAAAGAACTTGGCCGCCGTTGTCACGAACGGCACGCCATAGAAAACATTCCAGGCGCCGTACACATCGATACGGGAGTTCCCGGGGGTGGTGGGCGTGACCGTGGTCAGGCTGGCGAACCACTTGCTGCCACAACGAAGGGTTTCATAGCGCCGGTTAGGGAGCACAAAGTCGATGGTGGTTTCAATCGGCTGGCCGTAGACGCCGAGCAACTTGTAGGGCGCGCTGTTGGCCGAGGGGGTGTGCGCCGACATGCGAAAACCCTGCGGAATGGGCTCGAAATGCTTTTCTTTTTCGTGGATGCTGTGGCGTGACCGCCACCACCATGCCTGGTGCACAAACGGCCCATGCGCCGGATCCATCAATCCGATGATTCCGTGGTCCACGTTGCAGGGTAGTTCGGCGGTCAAATGAGCGCTGCGGTATCGATCGCTGAACTTTGGCAATTCCGGTACCAAGGGCAGCACGTCCCTGGCCTCCATCCGCACCCGCCCGGTGCCGGGCTTGGGAATGTAGACCCAGGCGTATCCGTCTCGCTCCCGGCAGGGAAATGCGGTGGCATAGATGCGGCGGGGATAGGAGTCCTGGCTGGTCAAGGAAGGGATCTCCATGCACTGGCCGGATTCTGGCTCGAAAACCCATCCGTGGTACTTGCAGGTCACGGCGCTGCCATCGAACCATCCGCAGGAGAGCGGAATGCCTCGATGGGGGCAACTGTCGCGCATGGCGAAGATGCTACCGTCCTCTTTGCGCCCTAGTACCAGTGGGATCCCAAGGAGCATGGCGGTACCCATCTTTCGTCCCCTGAGGGCGCCGCTACGCATGGCTGGATACCAGTCGTTGTAGATGAGGGACGTGTCCGGGCCAAGCAAATCGCTCGCCGGAAAAATGGCAGGTCCCCGTCCCGCTGCTGTGTCAGGTGCCATGTAGCGAAAACCTGCACTTACTATAGCGCCATGGCATTGGATTTCGTTCTTACCTGGCCTAAAGAGAAATCGAATGAAGGTATCATCAGAGCATGGCTAAAATTCACGTGACGGAAGCCGAGGCTGCAAGCAATTTCGCCGCGCTGATGTCCCGTGTGCGCGCCGGGACGGAGGTTATCATCGAGAACGGCACGCTTCCTGTGGCTGTGATTCATCCCCCAATTCCTTCACGCCGGAGCATCTCCGAATGCATCGCGCTGGCCAAGAAGCACGAGGAAGAAAGCGGCGAGGCTCCCGTGCTCGACCCTGATTTTGCATCGGATGTCGAAGAGATCATCCGCAATCGCAAGGCTTGGAATCCGCCTGCGTGGGAATGAGCCCGTGGGTTTGATTCTCGACTCCAGTATTCTTATCGCAGCCGAGCGTCGAGGTCATTCTGTTCGGCAAATCCTTGAGCAGCTACAGGTCATTCACGGCGAGGTAGAAATCGGACTCTCGGTCGTGACCATCGCCGAACTGATCCATGGTGTATATCGCGCGCAGGCAGACTTCCACAGGCAGCGTCGTCTGGCCTTCGTTGATCGCTTGTGCGGCGATGTCCCGCTGCATCCTTTTACCGTCGAAATGGCCAGGCTAGTCGGACGCATCGAAGGAGAGCAGGGTTCCAAGGGGATCGCCATCCCTTTCGAGGACCTGGTAATCGGGGTCACGGCCCTGCAGCTCGGCTTCGAGGTTGCCACGCTCAACGTCCGTCACTTTCAACTTATCCCTAGCCTCAAAGTCGTCTCGCAATAGAACATGGATTCTCTCCCTGGAGCCGCGCCATCGCTGCAGATCGCACCCGCCGTTCGAGGAAAATAGTCCTCACGCTCACCGGTCTTTGGCTGCTGCTCTATGCGAGCTTTACGTTTTTGCGTCCACCGCTGCTGGATGATGCTGACTCTGTGCATGCCGAAGTTGCGCGCGAGATGGTCGCGCGACACGATTGGATTACCCTCTACGCCAACGGCATCCGCTACCTCGAAAAAGCTCCGCTCATGTACTGGGGAATGGCCGCCAGCTTCACTGTCTTCGGGCCGCAGGATTGGGCTGCTCGCATACCGCTGGCGATCGCTGCACTCGCCCTGTTTCTGGTGGTGTACCGCTTCGGCCGCCGCCTGTTCGCTTCTGATACGGCCGGCTTCTATGGCGCTCTTATCCTGGTCACCTCTTTTGGCATTTTTATTTACACCCACATCATCATTCCGGACGTGATCGTTTGCCTTTGGCTCACTGTCTCGATGATGCTGTTCTGGATCTCCCTTCAGCAGCCAAAGCCTTCCCGCGGGACTGCCTGGGGCTTTGCCGCTGCCTGCGCTCTCAATGTGCTTACCAAAGGGCTCATAGGAATCGTCTTCCCCCTGGGCATCGTCTTTATCTTTCTGTTGCTCAATCGCAACCTGGGCCACCTGCGGCGCTGGCACCCGGTTTCCAGCATCCTGGTGTTTCTGGCCATTGCACTGCCGTGGCATATCGCGGCGGGTCTCGCCAATCCCCCGCAGGGTCAGGAGCGCGGGTTCTTCTGGTTTTATTTCGTGAATGAGCAGGTGCTCCGTTATCTCAACCGCAGGGTTCCGCGGGACTACGACACCGTGCCGCTGCTGCTGTTCTGGGGCTTGCTCGGGGTCTGGCTGATACCGTGGACCGCCTTCATCTTCAGGGCCATCGTTCCGGTGCGGATGAGATCGTCACTGCGCCGGGTCAGGCTGCCAAGCCATGATCAGGCGTGGAACCTGCTCGGCCTATGGGCCGCATTCGTCATGGTCTTCTTCAGCTTCTCCACGCGCCAGGAATACTATTCGCTGCCCGCGCTGCCGCCCGTCGCCCTGATGATCGGCGGATGGCTGGGTCGAGAAGAAAAATGCTCTGCCCGCGACCCGCGCCGCATTGCCGGCCGCCGCATCGCTATCGTTCTCTTTCTTTTGGGTGCGGCGGGTTCCGTGCTGGCGGCGTACGTGGCGATACGCGCCCATCCGCCTGCCCCGGGGATAGATATTTCCACCCTGCTTACGCAAAATCCGCAGGATTACGCGCTCTCCATGGGCCATTTTTTCGACCTGAGCCTGCGGTCCATGGGCGCCTTCCGGCCCGAGCTCATTCTCACTGCGATTGCGCTGGCGACAGGAACGTTTGCCAATATGATCCTGCGCTCGATCAACCTGATTCGCATGGGCAACTACGCGCTGGTCGCCATGATGGTGGTCCTCCTGATCGCCGCGCACATGACCCTGGTCGCCTTCTCCCCTGTGCTCTCCTCCAAAGCCCTGGCCGATGCGATTGCTCCACGGTTGCAGGCCGGCGATGTGGTAGAGATCAATGGTGAATACGAAGCCGGCTCAACCCTGGGCTTCTATTTGCGCCGTCAGGTCCGCATCCTAAATGGCCGTTCTTCCGATCTCTGGTACGGCTCATTCTTTAGGGATGCGCCGCAGATCTTCGACGATGAGGCATCGTTCCGCAGACTATGGAGCGGCCCGCAACGCGTCTTCCTATGGACTCCACTGCATGAGCTTCCTTCGTTGCCAGGACCCGTCTACGAGATCGCGCAGAGCGGGGGTAAGGAAATCCTCAGCAATCGGCGGTAGTCTCTAAACCGCAGTCAAGCGGCTCATTTTCCCGTCTTTGAGGGAGAAATGCTGACCGCGCCATGCCACCGTATTGCCGGCAAAGCTCCAGATCCAGATGCCTACCGCCACTACGTCGCGCGGCGCCAGCAGCCACAGATCACGCAAAACCTGGCGATCGCCCAGCACGCCCACACCGACCGCCAATGCCAAGGCCACCCTGGCCAACAAGGTCAGGCTAAGCAGCGCAATACTGCTGAGGCTGGCGCCGGAGGCGATCAAATTGCACAGCGCCCAAGGCAATCCGTAGGTGAAAACCATGCCGGTGTAGCCGAGCTTTCGGGAATCGCGGGTGCTGCGGCTCCATCGAATCTGGTGCGCCAGAAACTGGCGGAAACGGTACGCAGGCAGGAAGGTCTCGACCACCTCGCCGCTCAAAGCTACCTCAAACCCACTCCGCCAAACGCGCGCGCCCAGCTCGTAATCGTCCGCCAGGTAGTCGACCAGCGGCTCCAGGCCGCCAATGGCCTCCAACGCCTGACGAGACACCGCCAGGGTCGAGCCCAGGCCAAAGCGAATGCCGTCTTCGATTTGCCGCGCCGTCAACACCCCGGCAATGAAGTCGGTGGCTATTCCCAGCGCTTCCATGCGTGAGCCGATGGTGCGGTTCGCTTGACCCCGGTAAAGCGCCGTGACCAGCCCTACGCGGCCCCGCCGCCGCGTGGGGAGATGGAAGCAGCCCATGATCCGGCGAAGGTAGTGAGGAGAAACCTTAATGTCGCTGTCATTGATCAGAATGTAATCGTACTGCGCGCTGCCCAGCATCTGCACCAGGTTACTCACCTTGCCGTTGGCGCCCAGCAATTGCGGGCACAGTACCAGGCGGATGGTCCGCTGGGGAAACTCCTCTTTAAGCTTTTCAATTGCCGTCACCGCCGGATCGGCCATGCTGCTGACCCCGAACAGGATTTCGTAGGGTCCCTGATACTCCTGCAGGCAGTGGCTGGCAAAGCTGGCATACATCTCGGGGTCCAGACCCTTGACCGGTTTGAGGATGCTGACGCCCGGCTGAAAATCGGGCAGCGGCCGGCTTAGCTGATGCTGAAACGCGCGCGCACTCCACAGCGCCAGCAGGTAGTAGCCCAGGCCAATAAGGCTCAGAATGGTAGTCACGGTAGCGACAGCAGTCGGCAACATAAGAGCGACTTTAGTTTAAGCGGTTTCGCTTGCCGTGGTCTCGTAGAGATGGCGAGCTGTGGTCTTCCTGGGGAGAAAACCACGAAAAGGGGCGTTACTTTGGGGGAAATCGCCGCCGAGCGTGGCCTACTCGTAACGAAGAGCCACAATGGGATCGAGAGATGCTGCCTTCCACGCGGGATAGATGCCGAAAAGGAGGCCGATCGCACAGGAAACAACAAATGCGGTCGTGGACCAGGCAACGGACATTTCCGCCGGCAGGACCGAGCCCAGAATCAACTTGAGCAGAAAAGTAAGCAAACCGCCAACCAGGATGCCGATCACTCCGCCCAGGGCGCATAGCGCGACTGCCTCGAGCGTGAACTGAAACATGATGTTCTTTCGGGTGGCACCCAGCGCCTTACGGACCCCGATCTCCCGCGTTCGTTCGGTCACGCTCACTAGCATGATGTTCATCACGCCGACGCCGCCGACCATTAAACCTACGCTCGCCACTCCTACCAGGAAGATGAACAGGCCGCTGGTGAGTTGGTTCCACAAGACCAGTAAGGCGTCAGAACTGAAGATGGCGAAGTTGTCCGGCTGGTCCACGCGCACCTTACGCCTTCGTCGAAGCAGCTCGCGGATTTCGTCTTCCACGGCGATCTTGTTTTTGACGTCGTCGTATTTGACGCTGATCCAGTGATCGAGGATCTCCGGATGAAGCTTGTGAAAAGTGAAGGTGGGAAAATGGGCGGCGTTGTCGTTCGGATTCTTGCCCCCGCCAAAGACCTGTTTTTGGGGCGCAAAGACGCCCACCACGGTGAATACGTCACCGTCGATCTGGACCTCCTTGCCCACGGCGGGGTCGTTGCCAAAGAGTTCTTCGGCTGTGTCCGAGCCCAGAACCACTACGTTGGCCGCGCGCCGCGCCTCCTGCTGGGTAAAGAAGCGTCCCTGGGCGAAAGGGAGATCGTAGACATTCGGTGAATCCTCCGACTCGCCTTGCAAAACGGTGTTCTGTACTTTATGGCTACCGTACTTGACCGAGAAACTGCCCCGTGAGCCGGCAGGCGTGAAGTATTGCTGCGATGCGTCGACCGCGACCACGTGGGGCAGCAGTTTCATTGCCTCGGCGTCCTCATAGGTCAACTGCTTTCTGGCCAGCATCTCGGTGGTGGGTCGTGCACCGAAGACGGGAAAACGAAACACCCAGTACACGTTGGTTCCGAGCGACTGGATCAGGGTATTCACGTTGCCGGTCAGGCCGTTGATGACCGAGGAGATGAGAATGACGGTGGTGACTCCGATCATGATGCCGAGCATGGTCAGGCAAGAGCGCAGCTTGTTGGTGCGCAAGGTGTCTGCCGCCATCCTGATGGCTTCGTTTGTGTCAGCAAGACTCATCTTCTATAGCTCCGAACGCAGGGCCACAATGGGATCGAGCAGCGAGGCCTTGCGGGCCGGATAGACTCCGAAAAAAATACCAACTGCTGTGGCTACAAACAGGCCCAGCGCCACCGACCATAGCTCAATCTCAGAGGGGAAGCCGATGATCAGGGTGATGGCTTTGGCAAAGATGACGCCGGCAATCACGCCGATCAAGCCGCCGACCAGCGACATGGTCGCCGACTCAATCAGGAACTGCAACAACACATCCCCCCGCCGCGCTCCCAGCGCCTTGCGCACCCCAATTTCCCTCGTCCGCTCGGTCACGCTCACCAGCATGATGTTCATGATGACGATCCCTCCAACCACCAGCGAAATGGCGGCCAGGGAGACAAATACAGCGGAGAAACTGGAGCTGATACTCTGCCAGATCCCGACAAATGTACTGTTCGTATCGGTTGAGAAGCTGTCTTCCGCTCCGGGAAGATCGTGGCGGTGGGAACGCAAAATGGTGCGCACCTCACCTACCGCCAACTCCAGCGGATCACCCACTCCGTGGGCCCGGGCATAGATGGTCAGGCTGCGATTCGATCCGTAGGCGTTGAGGAATGTCGTGATGGGCATAGCCACCCAATCATCCTGGCTCTGTCCCAGCGTCTTGCCCTTGCGCTCACCTACCCCAATGACGGTGTATTGGCTGCCGTCGACCCGGATCTCTTTACCGATGGGGTCGATGGACCCCATCTGATTGTCTACGATGTCAGGCCCGATGATGACGACCTTACTGTGGTGCTCTTCATCGATAGGCACAAAGCCGCGGCCGCGATCGATGTTGACGTTGTAGATGGGAGGCATGGTCCAGGTCCAGCCGCGAATGCTGGTGTCGGTGCTGGAGTGGCTGTTGTAGACCACTTTGCCGGTGCTGGTTGCCATGGCACCGGTGCTGGCGCAATCCTTGCACTTCGCGGCTACTTCGTTGTAATCCTCGATCTTCAGGTCTTTGCGTTTTTGATATTTGTTGAACTCTGCGTCGCTGAAGATGACAGACGGCTGTTTGGAGGCGGTAAAGACATCCGCACCGTAGCCGTAGACCTTTGTGGCGACAAATTTGTTGGCGCCATTGACCAGCGTGATCACCATGATGACCGCGGCCACTCCGATCATCACCCCCATTAGGGTGAGAATCGAGCGCAGCTTGTTAGCCCACAGCGACTGCAGCGCGATCTTGATGGCTTCGGTGAGTTCCATGGCCGCCAGACAGTGATACGAGTTTAGACGCTTTCGGTGTTCCCACTGGAGGCAAAAAGAGGAGGGTAGCCCAGGGATGGTAGAGTCTGTGTGAGAATCGGCTAGATAAAATGATGGGTGCCCCAGGTCTCGCTTTTGAGACCTGGGATCCTCCACGCAAATGCCGGTGGACCCGAGTTCTCTCACATATTCCATCTATGCGAGTGACATCACTACCTGGGCTTTCTCGGAAGTGAGAGTCCGCCAATTTGGTCTTCCGGCATTTGCGTAGAGGGATCCCAGGTCTCAAAAGCGAGACCTGGGGCACCCGTCATCTTATCCAGGACGTTCCTACACAGACGCTAACGTGCTGGGCGAAGGCAGAAAAAGCGGAGACCCCGCAACTCGATTAGAGCTGCGGGGCCGCGTTTGCAAGTGGCCTGTAAGCCGAATTCTGTCGAGGACGATCATTCCTCTAGGCGGCGTATTGCTACGCCGCTCAAGCGACCTACCCGGAGGTTTCCCACCGTCCCAGCGAACCGGGATCGGAACCCTGGTGAGCGCGCCGGACCAGCACGCATCCGCGGCCCGGGTCTGGCCGTCGGATTCCCTCCCTATTTGGTCTTGCTCCGTGTGGGGTTTACCCTGCCACCGCCTTTACAGACGGCGCGGTGCGCTCTTACCGCACCTTTTCACCCTTACCCCGGGCGATGAAACCCGTGGCGGTATTTTCTCTGTGGCACTGGCCGTCTTTGAGCCTTGACGCTCAAATCCCGGACGTTATCCGGCACACTGCCCTGCGGAGTTCGGACTTTCCTCTCCCAAAGCACGCGAGTGCTTCGGCAGCGACCGCCCGGCGCACCTGCAACTCCATGCTAGTCCATATTGCTAGCTTTTGGGGACGGTTATCGTGAGTGTGAGCTGCGGCTGAGTCGGCGGCGTGGTGGTCGCGGAGCCGGTGGAAGATTGCGCTTCTACAGTGACCGTGTAGGTGCCGGCTGGCGTGCCCGGGTTATCCGGCGGCCCGTGGTTCAGATACCGATAGCGCTGCGCGCACGCTGTTATTCCCAACGCTCCAGCAAACGCCAGCATCCCTAACATCACATTCCGCCAGGCTACGCGCTTGCAGGCGCCCAGACCCGCCAAGCCCAACAACACTGGAAACAAGAACTCAGAGACGAGTGGAGAGGGTTCTTGCGTCTGAATCTGCATTGAGCTCGTCGCCGGCGTGCAGGTGCTCCCGGTGCAGCTTGCCAGCACATTAATCGGGGTAAAGTTACAGGTTGTGTTAACCGGTAGCCCTTCGCAGGAAAGGCTGACATAAGCATTGAATCCATTCACCGGGGTTACCGTCACCACGGCGCTCACAAAGCCGCCCACCGTAGTTGAGAGCGAGGTGGGAGTAACCGCCACAGTGTATCCGGCAACAGTCGACGCGTCGGCATGCACCTGCTCAGGTCTCGAGGTCGAGGCCTGGTAACTCGGCTGCCCCTGGTAGATCGCGACCACCTGGTGGGTCCCGGCAGGAAGAAGGTCCGTCGTCAGAGACGCATTGCCTTCGCTATCCAAAACCGCTGATCCGAGATCGGTCTGCCCGGAGCGAAAGTTCACCACCCCCGAGGGCGAGCCGGCTACATCCGCGCTCACATGGGCCGTCAGAGTGGCCTTGGTGCGCGGACCTGCATTATTGGTAGCAACCGTCAGTGTGGTCTGGGTCGCTGCTGTGTTTTCTGCTGCTGCGGCCCCGGCTACCGTGCCCAGAAACAACATGCACCAAGCAATGGTGCGTATAACCTGTTTCATCCTTTGGATCTCTGCTCTCTTAACTTCGCTGCCATGCTGGTGACTTTAGACTCATTGTATCTGCGGAAGGCACATCGCGTTACGCTTTTGCCTTGACCACCAGGCTCCGAGCCTGTGCGCTTACCAGTGGATCGTCGCCGAAACCGTTCAGCCAGCAGACATCGGGCTCACGACGGAACCATGTGAGCTGGCGCTTGGCATAGTTGCGGTGACCCTGGCTGGCGCCCGTAATGGCTTGCTCGAGCGTCAACTCGCCGGCAAGATACTGTGCGGCCTGACGGTATCCTAGCGAGCCGAGAGCTGGCAGGAGGCCATAGCGGCCGATCAATTCTCGCGTTTCTTCGATCAAGCCCTGGGCAAACATGGCCCTGGCTCGGGCATTGATGCGGTCATAGAGTAGGCCTCGTTCCGGATCGAGTCCGACCCGCAGGACCCGATAGCCGCTCAGTGCCTCTCGGCCTTCCTTCCAGGCTTCCGACATGGGCCGGGAAGCGGCCAACGTCACCTCGATGGCGCGTATCACCTTGGCCACGTCGTTGGCGTGGATGCGGGCGGCGGAAGCCGGGTCAAGGCGCTTGAGGATCCGATGCAATCCGCCCGGACCCCGGGTTTCCGCTTTGCGTAACAGACGATCGCGCAGCGGCGCGGACCGCTGCGGGCCGGGAAACAGACCCTGCAGCAGGGCACGAAGGTAGAGACCGGTGCCCCCGGTGACGATGGGCAATCTACCCCGGCCGGTGATGCCGGCGATCGCGGCGCGTGCATCCCGCGAGTAGTCTCCTGCGGTGTAGAAGGCATCCGGGGTGACCACGTCGAGCAGATGATGAGGCACCTGCCGCCGCTCCTCGGCCGAAGGCTTGGCAGACCCGATCTCCAGGCCACGGTAGACCGCCACCGAGTCACAGCTGACAACCTCTCCGTCGAATTGCCGTGCCAACGTAACGGAAAGGGAGGTTTTACCGCTGCCGGTCGGACCCAGGATGACGACCAGCAATGGCGACGGGTTTACCAAACCCTCCACCAGCCGGGCGGAAACAGGTCATGCACTGATGAACGGCCCAAACCGGCGAGCAGAAGCAGGACAGCAATCACCAACAGGCCGTATACCTGGCGCTTGCGGAGCTGGGGATCGGCGGCCACAGAGCGGTTCTCAATGAAACTTGTCTGGGTCGAGGTTGTAATAGAAGCCGAAACGGAGCTCCAGGAAAGGTCCTTTAAACTCCTTCGGTAGCGGCGGATAGGGGGAGGCGCCGGTGATGCCGCCCCAGGCCGCACGGTCGAGCGAGACATCTCCGGATGGGAACTCGAGGATCATCTCTTTCACGCTGCCGTCGGGATAGATCTTGAAGCGCACGCCTACCCGGCCTTGCTTGTCGAGGGGGGGCCGCGCCGACTCGGGAATGATCGGAATCCAGCTGCGATAGGTGGCTTGAATCACCCGCCGCATGTATGGTCCGAAATTGACACCCAGGGTGTCGCTGAGAATTTCCGGGCCCACCCCCATGGCCGGATGTTGGGAGGGCGCATTTTGCCCATAGTCGCCAGAGGTTCCGCCGGGATTTTGGGCGGCATTCCGTTCCGCCTGGCGAATGGCATCTCCGGCGGTCTGTGGGCCGGTGTCAAAGCTGGGCTTGCTGGGCGGAGTGGGAGCTGGCTTGGGTTCATTGAGCAGCGATTGTTGTTGTGGCGGCGGCGGGGGTGGAGTCGCCGGACGAGCCTGCGCCTGTTGTTGCTGTTGAGGGGCGGGCGGGGCTGCCTGCGGCGGCGCCTGTTGCGGGGGCAACGGAATGGGGGGCCCGGCGCGCTTCATGGCCTCCAACTGTCGCAAGGTCTTCTTGTCGAGTGTGGGGTGGGCCGATTTCGCGACTCGATCCTTGTCCGAAGGCGGTGCCTGCTTCGGGGGCTTGACCTGCCGTTCCGCATCGGGCGGAAGATTCAGATAGGTCAGATCCTTCTGTTTGTTGATATCCGGGTTCACCACGTGCACTTGATGACGAAACTTCGGGCCGTAAAATAGGAACCAGAAGAGAAGCAGGTGAGCGATGACAGAGATCCAAATGCCTTCGCGGCGCAGAGCACGGGAGCGCTCATCCTCAAGCCTGTCAATCAGGTGCAGGAGTTCATCAGGTTCCAGCTCCTCGTAGCGCACGCGCTTACGACCGGAGATCGGCTCCGGGCGTTGACCGGGAGGGCTGGTTGGGACTTCAGTTGAGGGCATTGGCCGGCTAATAAAGGTGCAATCTACGCCGGAACGAACCACCGGCGAAGGATTCCGCACGTCCTGTCATTCTCTCATTGTTTCGAATGGTCTCGAAAACTGGCTTTTACAAAGAACCCTTACAATCGTCAGATGCGTGCCGCTGTCATCACCGTGAGCGACTCCTGCTTCCGGGGACAACGGGTGGATGTCTCCGGCCCGTTGGTTGCTGACCTTCTGCGGGCCAATGCGTTTGACGTTATCAGCCACCTGGTAGTGCCCGACGAGCAGGCGGAAATTGAGGAAGTCCTGCGGCAGCAATGCGAGGTGGCAAACCTGGTCATCACCACCGGGGGCACAGGCATTGCCCTGCGGGACGTAACCCCGGAGGCAACCGGGGCGGTCTGCGACCGGCTGTTGGATGGATTTGCGGAACTTATGCGCGCCGAGGGCAGGAAACAGACCAAATTCGCTCCACTGAGCCGCGCCCTTTCGGGCACCCGCGGCCGATCTCTGATTGTGAATCTTCCTGGCAGCCCACGCGGAGCCGAGGCCTCGCTCGAAGCAGTTTTGCCTCTCATTCCGCACGCTTTAACCTTGCTCGAGGGGACAGCTACTCACCATGACGAACACCTGGTAAGCGGGTCAGATCTTGAAGAAAATCCTTCATCTCTTTCTTAAGTACAAGATCTGGTTGCTGTCGATCCTGAAGCCTCTCGGCTTTTGGGGCGCGGGCGGCATCAGTTTGCTCGACGCCGCGGCTATCCCGGTGCCCATGGACTTGATCATCGCGGGCTATGTTTGGGCCGACAAACAGCATTTCTACCTCTACGTCCTGGTCGCGGCGATCGGATCGGCATTGGGCGGTCTGGTTCCGTTCCTGCTCGGCCGGGCTGGCGGGGAACTGTTCCTCATGAAACGAATCGACCGCGCCCGCTACGAGCAGCTCTTGGATCGCTTCGAAAAGCAGGAATTCCTCGCCATGCTGGTCCCTTCGATCCTGCCCCCGCCTACGCCCTGGAAACTCTTTGTCTTCGCGGCCGGGGTGTTCGAGATGAAGACCAGCAATTTTATGCTGTCGGTCTTCGCTGGCCGAGTGATCCGCTACATGATTACGGCGATCCTGACCATCTATTACGGTCCTGAGATCGTGAATATAGCCGGACGGCTGGCGACCCGGCACCGGATGGCTCTGTCAGCCGGGGTCATAGTGCTGCTCGCCCTGATTTGCTACTGGGTCTGGCGGACGATGTGGAAACGCCGCGGAAAGAAAGACGGAGTGGAGTTGGCGAGCGTTCCCAAGTGAGCCTTTACGCGCAACAACGCAACGGGGTGGACGCTTTTAAGGATCTTTATGAGCAACAAAGCACCGGGTGCCCCACATCTCGCTCGTTTTTTGCGAGATGTGGGATACCACGGCTGCAAACCGGCTGGTTTTGTGACCCCAATGGCAGAATGAGGTTAGGGTTCTTGGTATCCCACATCTCGCAAAAAACGAGCGAGATGTGGGGCACCCGGTGCTTTGTTGCTCGTAAAGCGTGCTTCATTTCTGCACTCGGTTATTCATGACCATGGCGTCGATGGCCCCGCTCGGGGCCACATACACCCAGGCCATAAGTGCGGCGGAGGTTCGGCTGCGGGAGAGGAACCCATAGGCAAACCTCAGATCTTTGAACTCCACCGCGGTGTCCTGGGGCTGCGGCGCGAGTTCGTCTGAAGCGACCAGGTCGGCGTGGCCGCGGTCGGTCACCACCGGAAACCTGGCCCAGTCCAGATAGGCGCGACCTAACCAGGAGCGCTTTGCGGCCAGGGTCGCGGGAGTGACCGGCGGCTTGAATATAACGTCGTCGTGATCGCTGGTTTCGACCGTTTCTGCCCAGGTGCTCACGAATCCCGTCTGGTAGTATCCGGCGGTCTCAGCTATGGCGAACCAGCGAAATGGGTCGACGGGATACGGCTCGGCCCCGGCTCGCACCAAGGGCAGGTTCCCGAATCGCGTGTTGTTCACCAGGTGCAACGCCCGATGATGCTCAACAGCACGCACGCCCAGGTCGATGCCAATGAGCACCATCGCCCCGATAGCCCAACCGCGTCCACGAAACAATGGTTTACCTGCTCCCATCTCGCGGTCCGCCATCCCGAAGATCGCCGGCACCACCAGCGCGGTCAGCAAAGCCGCAAAGATGACCGGCTCGAGGATAAACGCGATGTCGAGTGAGTACCAACGCGGATTAAATGGGAAAAAAGGGCGAACCCCGTAATTGTTCGTCCAGTCGAGGAATATGTGGCTGAAGACTGCCACCAAAGACAATAACCACACCAAAGCCCAGCGCGGCGCCAGGATGGGCGGCTCGCGCCGGCTGCGGTGCCACAGCCAAACCACAGCGGTAACGGCGAGCGCGACCAGCGGTGCCCCCAAAAGGGTGTGGGTAATGCCGCGGTGGTGTTCGAAGCCCGCTACGGGGCCGCGGAACCCCCAGAAAACATCCATGTCGGGCGCTTCGGCCGCCAGGGTCATGGCCAGCGTCGCGTAGGCCGTCTTGCGGTTGAATCCGGTGCGGGCTAGACATGCTCCGGTAAGGAAATGCGTGACGGGTTCCATAAATTCGATTTCCTATCGCTGGACGTCCTGTTTCTATAATGCGGGCTATGTCTGAAACCCGATTCAGCACCGCAGCCGGCAGCCATGAACAAGCCGAAAAGCGAATCGAGGAGCTGCGTGAAGAGCTCCGCCACCACGAATATCAATATCATGTGCTGGATTCTCCGCAGATTTCGGATGCTGAGTACGACGCGAAAATGCGCGAGCTGCGCATGCTGGAAGCCCGCCATCCAGAGCTGGTGACCCCGGACTCACCGAGCCAGCGTGTCGGCGGCAAGCCCAAAGAGGGCTTTGCCAAGGTGGATCATTCCCGGCCCATGCTCTCGCTCGACAATGTGAACAGCGAACAGGAGCTGGCTGATTGGGAGCGGCGGGTCCGGTCGTTGCTGGGCACAGCCGAAGTGACCTTTGTGTGTGAGTTGAAGATGGACGGCGTTTCGCTGGCGCTGCAATATGAAGCCGGTCCAGCAGGCGCTGCTCTGTTGCAAACCGCTCTGACTCGCGGCGACGGGGTCACCGGCGAGGACGTCACCAGCAATGTGCGCACCATACGATCCGTGCCGCTTTCTGTTTCCAAGGAGCGGCTGCAGCGCGCAAAGCTGGCGCAGAACTTCGAAGTGCGCGGAGAAGTGATTCTGCCCGATGAGGCTTTTTTGAAACTGAATCGGGAACGCGAAGAACGCGGACTCACGCCGGCAGTGAACCCAAGAAATGCGGCCGCGGGAACGATTCGGACGCTCGAACCCAACATTGTGGCCCAGCGGCGGTTGGACTTTTACGCCTACTTTGCCCTGGAAAAAGGAGAAAGTGCTTTTGCTGAGCAGTGGACGGCGTTAGAGGCACTGAGTAACGCCGGATTCCGTGTCAACCGCCATCGCAAGCCGCTGCGGACCATGGATGAGCTGCTGGCGTTTGTCGCCTGGGCAGAAGGACAACGCCACGCGTTGGGTTATGAGATCGACGGGGTCGTTATCAAGGTCAATGAGACGGCGCTGCAGCGGCGTCTTGGCTATACCGGGCGCGCGCCGCGCTGGGCCGTGGCATACAAGTTCGCGGCTCGCTCGGGCGTAACGCAGATCGAAGATATTGCGGTCCAAGTGGGGCGCACGGGCAAGTTGACACCGGTCGCGGTGCTGCACCCGGTGTTTATTGGCGGCACGACGGTCAGCCGTGCGACGCTGCACAACGCCGACGAGATCGAGCGGCTAGGGGTGAAGATCGGCGACTACGTTACGGTGGAGCGCGGCGGAGACGTGATTCCGAAAATCGTAGCGGTGGTTGAGGATGCGCAGCATCCACGAGGAAAGAAGTCCTTTACGTTTCCGGCCGCCTGCCCGGTGTGCGGCAGTGAGGTGGTGCGGGATGAAGGCGAAGCGGATTATCGCTGCGTGAACGTGGACTGTCCTGCGCGCCTCAAAGAGAGCGTTCTTCACTTTGCTTCGCGCAAGGTGATGAATATCGAAGGACTGGGCGAAGCTTTAGTTACGCAACTGTCAGAGCGACAAATGCTCACCAGCGTGGCTGGGATTTATTCCCTTGACGAAGAGCAGTTGTTGGGACTGGAGCGAATCGGGAAAAAGTCTGCGCAGTCTCTGCTGGCGGAAATCGAAAACTCGAAGAAGGCACCGCTCAACCGGGTGCTATTTGCCTTGGGCATTCGCTTTGTGGGGGAACGCACCGCCCAGTTGCTGGCCGAGTCGTTCGGATCCATGGACGCGCTGATGGTGGCAACCGTGGAGGAGCTTGAGGCAGTCGACGAGGTGGGCCCGCGCGTAGCCCAGGCCATTCAGGAATTCTTTGCTGAGCAAAAGAATCGCGATCTGGTTGAAAAGCTGCGCCTAGCCGGGTTGACCTTCACCGCAGAGAAGAAGCGAAAGTCATCGCGGCTGGAAGGCCTGACGTTTGTGTTGACCGGCACCATGCGCGACCTCACACGCGAAGATGCCAAAGCGCGGATTGAGGCCGCAGGCGGACGTGTTTCCGGTTCTGTCAGCAAGAAGACCAGCTATGTGGTCGCTGGAGAAGAAGCAGGATCGAAGCTCGACAAGGCACGGGAATTGAAAGTAACGGTGATTGAGCAGGCGCAGCTTCTGGAAATGCTGGGATGAGCGCATATAATTGCCCAGGAGACAACGATGCGATTTGCCTGCTTGCCGGCCGCGGTGCTTCTTTCCTGTTCGATCCTGAGCTCTGGATTTCCGGCCCTTGGCCAGGGAGGGCGCCATAACAATAGCAACTTCTACCAGGGCGCGAGCCACGGAGTCCAGGGGGGCAACTACGGGCAGGGCAGGTATCACGAGCATCATTACAACAACCAAAACCAGGGTGGAATTGGACCAGGGAAGGGAGCACTGATCGGCGGAGCAGCGGGGGCCGCGCTGGGTGCAGCATTCGGCGGAGGAGTTGCAGGGGCCCTGATCACCGGTGCCGCAGGCGCGGGTGTCGGCGCGATCATAGGCCAATCTGCGCAAAACAATCGGAACAACAACAATTACTACCGCCATTAAGGATCTTTATGAACAAGCGATTTGCCGTCGTTTTATGGGTTGCCGTGTTGGCCTTCGTTGCCTCGCCTCTAGGCGCCCAACAGACGCCGCCACCGGCCGCCCCGCCGGCCTGGACCATCGATCAGGCAGTCACCTGCTCGGTGCACGACGCCTGGGAACTGGGCGGGAAAACGGAGACCGGCTTCTTCGCCATCGTGAAAGCCCTGGCGGAGCTTTCCGCCCAAAAACGCGGCCTGATTCTGCCGGATAAAGAGACCACCGGCCGAGAGTTTGGCGAATACATCAAAGCACAGGCGAGAACCGATCGCGATCAGTTACTGTATGAAATTGTAGACCGCGCCGTCCGCAAGTATGGAACGCCAGCCCCAGCGGACGCGAGCAAGTAGTAATTCCTATGGATCGCTGACGAAGGCCGGGTGCCCCACATCTCGCTCGTTTTTCGCGAGATGTGGGATACCACAGCACCTTCCCTCTGACTCTCGATTCATCCGATGCACTGAGCGGTCAACATTGGTGGTATCCCACATCTCGCGAAAAACGAGCGAGATGTGGGGCACCCGGCCTTCGTCACGGAACCAGAGCACTCGAACCGGCAGCTCTCACGGAGCCGCTAGGACTTAGGCGCGAAGTAGCCCTTCTTGGCGCGCACCATGAAGCGGCGGTCGAGCGCCACCAGGTAGATGGAGCGGAAGGCTCCGTCGAGCTTGAAGTCCGCAGGACGATAGGCCAGCGAATACTGGCTGCGCAGTTCTTCTTCGATGTCATGAAAGCTGGCTGACATGTCTTCAATGCGCTTGGGGAAGAAGGCGACGCCTCCCGTTGCCTCGGCCATTTTTTTCAGCACGTCGTCGCCTCGGTCGCGGCTGGGGCTGACGTTGGTACTGATGGCGTAGATGATGGTTTCAGCGCGCTGGCACATTTTGATGGCGTCGTCAGGATAGGCGCGACTCTGGTTGTCATCCCCATCGGAGATCACGATAAGCGCCTTGCGCACTGAACCCTGCGGCGAGGCTGGCGCCTTTATCAGCTGATCCCGGCAAGCCGTGTAGACAGCGTCGAAGAGGGCCGTACCGCCCCCCGGCCGCAGCTTGGTGATGCCGGCCTCAAGCTTATCCTGATCGTTGGTGAAGTTCTGGGTGACGTAAGGCGTGACGTCGAAGCCCATGACAAACGCAAGATCCGTTTGCGGTCGAATTACCTGCTGCAGAAACTGGATCGCCGCGCTCTGCTCAAACTCAAAGCGTTGCCTGATCGAAGTACTGGCATCAATCATGATGCCAACCCGCAAGGGCAGGTTCGTCTGCTGGGTGAAAGTGAAAACCTGGGCCGGCGCCTTCTGGTTATCCAGCAAGGCAAAGTCTCTCTGCTGCAGGTTCTGGATGAACCGTCCGTGCTTGTCAGTCACGGTAAAGATCAAATTCACCTCATTGACGTTGGTACGGATGGTGAAATTTCCATCGCTTTGGCCATTCGTCGAGGTTTGAGGTGTCGCGGTTTGCGGTACGGAGCCGAGCGCGCCGGGCGTGGATGCCGGGGCTGCGGGGGCAGGAGCCGGCGTTTGAGCCAGGGTGGCCGGAGCTAACAGCAGCGCTAACCCAAACAGGCGGCCAGCCAGGCGCAGACGCGAATTCGTAGAGGTCATAGGAGCCGTTCCTATTTTAGAGCATTTGCCAGTTGTGCCATGAACTCCCTCAAATCGGCCGGCAGGTTGGACACCATGCTCAGGCGTTCGCCGCTGCCGGGATGGGCGAACTCCAGCTCTGCGGCATGCAGAAAGTTGCGTTCTAGGACGAGTTGCGGAAGCACGCCCTTAGCCAGCGGCGCAATGCTGGAAGAGGCTCCGTAAAGCGTGTCACCGACCACGGGATGGCCCAGCGAAGCCAGGTGGACACGAATTTGATGGGTGCGGCCGGTCTCGATGCGCACCGAGACCAGAGTGAAACTGCCGTAGGGACCGCGAATGCGCCGCAGCACCTGCCAGTGCGAGATCGCGGTTCGGCCCCCTTCGCGACGGGTCGTCATGCGCGTGCGGCGGATGGAGTCGCGGCTGATGGCCGCATTCACCGTTCCCCCGTCCTGCGCAAGTTCACCCTGCACCAGCGCAATGTAGAGTTTGCGCACCTGGCGGCGAGCAAACATGGACGACAGCCTGGCATGGGCAACGTCATTTTTTGCCACCACGATGAGGCCGCTGGTCTGCTTGTCGAGACGGTGCACGATGCCTGGCCGCAGCGGACCGCTGGCGGAGGAAAGCTCCCGCAGGTGGTGCAACAGGGCATTGACCAGGGTGCCTCGGTTGCGCGCGTCCTCGGTAGCGCCGGAACCGGCGTGGACCATCATGCCGGCAGGCTTGTTCACGACCGCAAGGTCGCTGTCTTCATACACAATCTCGAGGGGAATGGCCTCGGCCATGGCGCGCAAGGGAGGAGGTTGCGGATCGCCGAGAATCGAAATACTCTCGCCACCGCGCAGCTTGCGCGACGCCTTGGCCTGCTTGCCATCGATGAGCACACTGCCTTGCTCCAACAGCAATTGCACCCGCGAGCGGCTGACTTCATTCAGCGTCTGGGCCAAAAACAGATCAAGACGCTGGCCATTCGCCTCGTCGGGAACGCTTAGCTGGCGGAGCTGCGCTTCGTCAGCCGGCATGGGCAACCTGGGACCGGCGCAGCCACAAAAGGCCGCCCCCGAGCACCATCACCGCACTGACGATCTGCGTGGCCACGACACCATCCCCGCGCAAAAAAGTCAGCAGAAAGCCGGAGAGGCCTCCGAGAAAGAGCCAGGCACCCAGGATTTCTCCATCGTGGTGGGGACGATGAAGCAGCCACAGCAGGAAGACAAAGAGCACGAACTGGACCATGCTCGCGTAGACCTGGGTGGGGTGAAGGGGCACCCCCAGCGGGGTCCCAGGCACAGCAGCCGGACTGCGAAAGATCACAGCCCAGGGCAGTTGCGTCGGGGTTCCATACTCACATCCAGCCTCCAGGCAGGCGATGGAAGTAACGGCACTCACCAGCGCCAGGCCGGGGGCAAAGGCATCGCCGGTGCGCCGGAGGGGGAGGTGGAGATGGGCGGCATAAACCAGTGCCGCAACTGCGGCCAGCCCTACACCGAGGGTGTACTGAGGCCAGCGCAACAGGTTCAGGAGAATTCTCGTCACCAGGACGGTAACAATGGCCAACAGCGCCACGCTCCAGATCTTGTCGGGATCGAGGGAAAGCAGCCGGGCGGTACGGACGCAGACCAGCAAGGAGAGGATCGTGCCCAAAGCAACCAGGAATCCATAAGTCGGCAGGATAAGGCGGCCGAACTGGAAGAGTTGCGGATGCACGAAAGAGAACAGACGAAACCGACCCACGGGGCCGTACAGCAGTGCGCCGGTGAACCCGTCCTAAGACGTTGGGACTCTCCGCAGCTCTTTAGGCATTCCGGACTGGCGGACACTGCACACGGAGCCGATTGTTCGAGTCGAGTCCCGGTTCGATGAATGTTGGTTCAACCAGCGTTAACTGCCGTACCTGCTTTGCAGGCCGGTCTCTGAATGGATGCTAACGTCAGCGAAGCTGATTGGCAAGTGACGACCCGGAATTGACGCCGGCAGCCACCGGGACCGTCGCGTGGTAGCGGTGTTCCTCGTCGAGCACAGAGTCCAGCAGGCCGGAAAGGCTGTTGGCCCGGGTGCGCAGAATAGTTTGGGTTTCGCTCATCGTGCCTCGGAGCAAACGGCAGTGCTCCTGCAGGCGCATGAGTTCATCGGCAATGTTCAACGCGGCGAGAACAGCCACGCGCAAGGAGTCAACAGTGTTGCCGCCGGCGGACACAGCACGCATCTTGGAGTCGACCGTGCTTGCCAGCTTTTCAATGTATTCCGGGTCGTGAGCGCGGAGGTGATAGGTCTGGTCGTAGATATCCACGCTTACAGAAGTGGTAGCACGCCGGATTTCTAAATTATCTGCCATGTCTCCCCGCTCGATTTTTTATTCGCCCAGTTCGTCAATTTGTTTGAGCAGGCGCTCGATGCGATGACGCACCGCTTCCCGCTCTTTTTGCAACCCGGAAAGTTGCTCTTCCAACAGGGCAACTTGGGCCGCTTGTTCTTCTACACGATGAGTTAAGCGCGAAGCGTGTTGCTCGACCGAAAAGCGGAGTTCGCGCTCGCCTTTGAGCAATTCAACGGTACGCAGCACGCGTTCTTCGAGTGCCTGAAAATCGTCTGCGGCCATGGTCATCTCGGGAGGGTGTTCTGCGAGGGTGGACATCAATACCTCATTCCACTAAAGGGGGATTGCGTTCTGAATCAAAGTATAGAACGCATATTTCGCAGCTCAATAAGAAAGAAGCACGCCCATTACCTTAGATTGTTCCTCTTCTTTGCGAGTTTGCCTCGGAAATTGTGCCACTCTCTGATTACCAAAGAGATGTTACGCGCGCTGCTTTCCGCCGAGCGCCTCAAGGGCGGCGATAACAGCTTGCGAATAGCTCTGCAGTTCCTCGTCGCGGAGGGTTCGTTCCAGAGCCTGAAAGGTGATGCGGATGAGAAGAGAATAGTGTCCGGCAGGCAAAGCTTGAGTGCCGCGAAAGATTTCGCGTGGCACAAAGCGTGTGAGCTCAGCGATGTGCAAATTTTCAAGCGCGTCGGCGATCGATTGCCAGCGAACCGCGTCCGCGAAGATAAAGGAGAAATCGCGCTCCACAGGCTGGAAGCGCGAGAGCTCGCGCGCAATCGGCTGCCGCAGCGGCAAGCGGTAAAGCCGGTCAAGATAAATTTCACCCGCATAAACAATCTGTCGGAGTTTGCGCTGTTGCGCCTCCGCAGGATTGAGTTGACCGAACCAGGCAACAGTCAAGCCATCGGCGACAACGCGCGCTGCGCGCCCGGGGTGCAGCCACGCCGGAATAATTCCGGTACCGGCGGGGAAGGTGTCGAAGTAAAAGGAGCGCACAGCAAATCTCTGCAGCAGCTCTTCCACAGTGCCCTTCAGGTCATAAAAATCAAAGGCGTGCGCAGGCGACTCGGGGCTGCTCCACACCGCACCGGAAGCGCCAAGCGAAAGAGCCGGCCGTTCGTCCACGCGTTCCGGGCTACCGCTGAAAACAGTGCCCTTCTCAAACAGCTGCACATCGCTGACGTTGCGGTTGAGATTGTGGGCAAGCATGGTGAGCATCCCGGGCAACAGCGAGGGGCGCAGCATGCCGGCTTCTTCGTTCAACGGATTGCCCATGGCCACCGCGAGCCCGGGTTGGGGCGCAAATGTAACTGCTTCTGTGGCAGAGCAAAAACTGCTGGAGAGAGCCTCGTTCCAGCCCAATCCAAGCAGAGTCTGGCGAACCACTGCTTCTTTTCGTGCGTCCGCTAGTTCGCTCACCATGCCGGAGAACGTCGGAAGCGTATTGGCAAAGCGGTTGTAGCCGTAGACGCGGGCGATCTCTTCAATCAGGTCGATCTCGCGTTCGAGGTCCAGACGCCAGCTGGGCAGGGTAACCTGGTAGTCGCCTTCCGCGATTTTTTGCAATCCACAGCCGAGGGCCTGTAGCACGGACTCGGTAGTATCCTGCTCCACGCCCCGGCCGTCTTCTGTTGCGCCCAGGATGCGCCGCACCTCGCGATGACTGAGTCCGATCACTGGGCGGCGTGCCGTCCGCGCCGCGGCTTCACTCACAGCAACGTCGATCATCTCTCCGTCCACCTGGCCGCCGGCCTCGAGGATGAGCCGGCTGACCAGCGCAGACGCAACCGGCGGCGCATTGAAGTCCGCGCCCCGTTCGAACCGATGCGAGGCGTCGGTGTGCAGCCCATGCCGCTTGCTGCTGCGGCGCACGGTTACCGGATCGAACCACGCGGCTTCGACGAGAATATTTTTCGTCTCAGCGGTGATCATCGTGTCCCATCCGCCCATCACGCCTGCCAATGCAATAGGCTTTTTTTCATCGGCTACCACCAGGTCTTCATGATCGAGCGCACGCTCAACACCATCCAGTGTCCTTAGCTTTTCTCCGGCGCGGGCGCGGCGCAGAATGATGCCGCCTTCCAGCTTGTCGCGATCGAAAGCGTGGGTAGGATGACCCATGGCTAGGGTGACGTAGTTCGTGGCGTCGACCGCATTGAAGATGAGTTTTTGCTGCAGTAGAGCGAAGCGTTGCGCCACCGTGCCCGTCGATGTCTGAATGCGCACCTGGCTGAGGGCCCGGGCAGTGAAGCGGCCGCAGAGTTCCGGTGCTTCGATCGAAACCTTGATGGGGACGGTAAGTGATTGCGCCGCCGGCAGCGAGTCGTCGAGAGGCGCCAGGCTGAGACCGGCGATGGCCGCTGCCTCACGCGCGATGCCATAGTGATTCATGGCGTCGACGCGGTTGGTGGTGATATCCATCTCGAACAGCGAACCATCCCCAACTTCGTAAACGCCTTCGACGGCAATGCCGCGCAGCGTCAGTGCTTCGGCGAGTTCACGGTCGGGCAACGTGAGGCCGGGCACATAGGAACGAATCCACTGGGAAAGAATATTCACTTATCGAAATTGCTCCAGAAATCGCATATCGCCGGAGTAGAGCTGGCTTATATCGCCGATACCGTACTTCATCATCGCAATGCGTTCCACGCCCATACCGAAGGCGAAGCCGCTGATTTTCCTGGCGTCGTACGCGGGCTGCTGCCGGGCCACGAAGGCAAACACCGCGGGGTCGACCATTCCACAGCCCAGCAGCTCAATCCAGCCGGACTGCTTGCACTTGCGGCAGCCACGCCCGCCACAGAAGATGCAACTGATCTGCACATCGGCTGAGGGCTCGGTGAAGGGAAAGAAAGAGGGAAAAAATCGCGTCTTTACGCTGGCTCCGAAGAAAGCCTTCATGGCATGGTCGAGAGTGCCTTTGAGGTCGGAGAAGGTGATGTTGGTGTCGACGCAAAGCCCCTCGACCTGGTGGAAGATAGGCGAGTGGGTCGCGTCCAGAGCATCGTTGCGGTGGACTTTCCCGGGGATCACAATACGCAACGGCGGCGGTTGCTGTTCCATGGTGTGGATTTGGACCGGAGACGTATGAGTGCGCATTAACAGTCGTTCGCGCAGCGGTTTGCGCTCCTGCTGGGCGATCACCAAAGTATCCTGGGTGTCGCGCGCCGGATGGCCCGGCGGAAAATTCAGCGATTCGAAATTGTAATAGTCGGTCTCGACCTCGGGCCCCAGGCCAACCGAGTACCCCATCGTCGCAAACACGGTGACGATTTCGTTCATGGTCCGGATGAGCGGGTGCTCGGCGCCGAGTGCGCGGCGAGTGCCGGGAAGGGTGATATCGATCGCGTCCGTGGCTGGTGGGGTTGCCTTTATCTGCTCCGGATCACAACGCGGTTCGATGGCGGATTTGAGCGCGTTGAACCGTACGCCAACTTCCCGGCGTGCCTCGGGCGGCGCGCCCTTGAGCACCTCGCCAATCCGCACCAATAAACCCTGTTTGCGGCCGATCCAGCGGATACGCAACTGCTCCACAGCCTCAAGCGAGTTCGCCGTGGACGCGTCCTGATCGAACTGCTCCAGAATCCAGCTAAAAAAACTATCGAGTGAGCCCGGCGAATAGTCTTTTAGTTCGGGAATCTCAATGGGTGGCATCGGCGTCGATTCTGTGCATGAGCACAGCAGCCCGATCAGGTGCGACCGGGCTTGAGTGAACTGAGTTTACGGCAAGGGTTATGCGGCGGCGGTCTTGTTGAGAGCGCTTTTGGCCTGATCGGCTAATGCCGTAAATCCGGCGGCGTCATGAACGGCAAGTTCGGCCAGAATTTTGCGATCGAGCTCGATACCTGCCAGTTTGAGGCCGTGGATTAGCTGCGAGTAGCTGATGCCGTTGAGCTTGGCGGCTGCGCCGATGCGCACGATCCAGAGGGAGCGGAATTGCCGCTTCTTCTGCTTGCGGCCGATGTAGGCAAATTTAAGGCCGCGTTCGACAGCTTCCTGCGCTGCCTGGTAGAGCTTGGACTTGGTTAGGAAGTAGCCGCTGGCTCGTTTGAGTATTTTTTTGCGGCGGTCATTGCGTTTAGTGCCACGTTTTACGCGAGGCATGGTTGTTTCTCCTTTAGGTGCTGCGTTATGCGGCTGGAGGTAGGAAGTACCTCTTCACTCGCTGCTTACTGATCGTCTTGTCTTAATGACAGGGGCCGGTAGGCCCTAAACCCGTGAGGGCCGATCAGGCATAGGGGATCATTCGCGCTACTTTGCGTTTGTCACCATCAGAAACCAGAACGAGGCCGCTCAACTTCTTCTTGACCTTCTTGGTCTTGGAAGTCAGAATGTGGCGCTTCTTGGTCTGACCGCGGAGGATTTTCCCCGTTCCGGTCTTCTTGAAGCGCTTGGCCGCGCCCTTGTGGGTCTTCAATTTGGGCATGGTTTTCCTGCTTACTCAGCGTGTCTGTAACTTTAGAGATTATACGGGACTACAGGCGGAGCCGCCACTCGCGGCTTGGGTTCTTTCCCGCGCCGGCGCCGCAAATCTCTGTTGCTTTGTATCAGGGCCCGACTTTAGTCGGGCCGTAAAGGGGAGAAAGAGAATTGGGCTTTAGCCCCTGCTGCTGCGCATCCTGGAAAGTGGGCAGGGGCTAAAGCCCAGATGATTGTTGGGCTCCGACGGCCCGACTAAAGTCGGGCCCTGATACAAAGCAACAAAGACCCGCCGCGAAATCTACGACTGGGCCGATTGGGGATGCTGCTGGCCAACCAGGCCTGGAGCCGGTGGTTTGGGTGCGGCAGGCTTCTTGGGTGGTTCAGCCTTCTTGCCCGGGGCCAGGATGGCGTGCAGCGTGGTGCCTTCCATCCGAGGCATGAACTCGACGATGCCGGCATCACCCATGTCCTGAATGAGCCGGTTAATGATGGCGTAACCCAACTCACGATGTGCCATCTGCCGGCCTTTAAAACGCAACGAGGCCTTCACCTTATCGCCTTCAGCCAGGAACCGAACCGCCTGGTTCTTCTTGGTCTGGTAATCATGCTCATCGACGGTCACGGAAAACTTCACTTCCTTGACCACGATGACTTTCTGCTTCTTGCGCGCAGCGCGATCGCTCTTGTCCTTTTCGTAAAGGAACTTGCCGTAATCCTGAATGCGGCAGACCGGCGGTTGCGCGGTAGGTGAGACTTCCACCAGGTCCAAGCCACGCTCGCGGGCTATTTTGAGTGCTTCAAAGGGAGGCAGAATTCCGAGCTGTTCACCGTTTTCGTCGATAACGCGGATTTCACGCGCGCGAATTCTGTCGTTAATGCGGATAAAGGACTTGGCCGAACGCTTATCGATGGTTTCCTCCGGGAAACGAGAGACGCAGGGCCCCTCAAATAAAGCATAGCATTTCAGGACAACGAACCGGAAGAACTCTCTCAACCTTTGGTCATGAGACCAAACGGCCGGTCAAGCCGGTTTCCGCAAGCCCGGTCACCAGCACGCGAACGCTCTGGTTGGCGGGCAGGCAGGCGTCCAGCCGCACCTCAAGAAAATTGTCAGTAAGAGCGCCGGTCATTTCGCCCTGTGGGGTGTGCAACGTGACTGCCGGGAGTTCGCGCCCGAGAAAACCCTGCCGGAAGGCAAGATTCCGGGCCGCGATCAGCGCACGCAGGCGTGCCATGCGCTCCGCAACTACCCGGGTTCGCACGGGGTATTCCCGGGCGAGCTGCCAAGCCCTGGTCCCCGGGCGCGCAGAAAAAGGAAACAGATGCAGGTACGTAAACGGCTGGGCTGCGATAAAAGCAAAGCTCTCCTCAAACAAGGCCTCGCTCTCGCCTGGAAATCCCACCATGACATCGGCGCCAATTGCGGCGTCCGGCATGATGTCGCGGATCAGGTGCAGTTTCTCCGCGTAGTGCCAGGGACGATAGCGGCGGTGCATAGCGCGCAGGATGGCGTCGGATCCCGATTGCAACGGAAGATGCGCATGCCGCGCCAGGCGGCCGTCCCGGAATAACGTCAGCAACTGCGGCGTCCAGTCCATGGGCTCGATCGAGCTGAGACGCAGGCGCGGCAGCGAGGTATGGAGCAGAATCCCCCTCACCAGTTCTTCCAGGGTGCGTTCAGGTTGAAGGTCCCTGCCCCAGCGCCCCAGGTTTATGCCGGAAAGCACCAACTCGGTGCCGCCGGAGTCGGCGAAAGCCTGCACGTTGCGCAGGCAGGCCTCCATAGGAAGAGAACGGCTGTGGCCGCGGGTAACCGGGATGATGCAGAAGGAGCAGCGGTTCCCACAACCGTCCTGCACCTTGAGATTGGGCCGCGTCTGCCCGCCAGGCACCGCCTCGCCCCATCCGCCCTCAGGCATGGATAGTTCGGAGTGGGCAAATGCGTCGTCCACGTAGAGGGCCGCCAAGGGCACAAAGGCCGCGGCCTGGCGGGCAAGCTCCGGAACCAGTGCCTTATGACTGTTGCCGACCACGGCCGAGACCCCGGGCAGCGCGGCGACCTCCTCCGGCGCCCGCTGAGCGTAACACCCCGTAACCAGGATGCGCGCGGCAGGATTCTCCCGGTGCATTCTGCGCAGGAAAGCGCGGGCGGTGCGGTCCGCCTGCGCGGTAACACTGCAGGTGTTGGCGACGATCACGTCTGCCTGGCCGGGATCGATTGCCGGGGTCAGGCCGGCATGTCGCAGCTCGGCGCTTATGATTTCGCCGTCCGCCCGGCTGGCCCGACATCCGAAGTTCTCAACGTGGTATTCTGCCACGTTGCCAGTGTAATCACATGGGTCGACTGCCGCTCAAATGAACCTAATTTCAGGTAGGATCCGAGTAGGCGACAATTCCCCCCAGAATTTAAAGCTAGAGAACCCCGGAGTTTTGCCCATGAAACGTCGCATTCTTTTAGTAGATGACGAGCTTGCAATCCTACTGACACTTAAAGCGGTACTGGAAATGAACGACTTCGAGGTGGAAACGGCTGCTTCCGCTCGCGAAGCCCGCTCCAAGTTGCGGGGCGGCACCTTCCATATGGTGATCACCGACATGCGGATGGAGAACGAGTCGGCTGGCCTGGATGTAGTCCGGGCCGCAAAGCAAGCCCCCTATCAGCCCGCGGTGGCGATGCTCACGGCGTTCCCTGTTCCGGGCTCCGAATGGCGAGACGAAGGTATGGACGAGATGCTGGTCAAGCCGATGAACATCATGAATCTCTTGCGCCAGATCGAGGCCTTGCTCGTCACCCACGAAGACAAGAAGCAAAAGTCGTTGGCGCAAAAAGCTGCGCCCGCAAGTCCGCCTGCGAAGGTGTCCGGACGATCCGCCTCACGCAAGCCTGCGCCTGCGAATTAGACACGCCCGCCCGCCTCTCCAGTACGCTTACGCCTACCGGAGAGGTTTCGCTTTGGGTGCACTGCTTCCGGTTTAGGAAGCTGCGCTAGCTGCAACTGTGGATGGAACCGGGGGCCGCCGCTGCTGGAAGCATGACCTGCAGAGCACGGGGCGACCTTGCGTCGGCTTGAAGGGAACGGTGGTTTCGGTGGCGCACTCCGAACAGACTGTCCGGGTCTCTGTGCGCACTCCATTGCCGGTTCCGGCGACGCGCTTGATTTTGCACTGTTTGCACCGCTTTGGATCGTTTTTGAACTGCTTGTCGTGAAAGAACAGTTGTTCGCCAGCGGTAAAGACAAAGTCATTACCGCAATCTGAACATTTGAGTATCTTGTCGATAAAGTCCATACGCGTCCCCCCGTGCATGCCTTGGAATTTTCAGTGTTTCGTCGACGAAGCGCTTATTGGCGTCGTGTCACCAATCAGCTTCATTCGTCTGTAGTTCAACAACTCTCCTCACATCCACCACAACCGTGAATGAGAGGGGAAATCAGTCCTATACCTTCTTTCGTAAATTCTTGAAGATTACGGGATTGCCGGCTTAACGTTTCCTTTTGGGGTCATACGGTAAGCCGGCATTGCAGGGTTAATCCTGCTCTTTTCTTGCTTTCTTACGATTCCGCTTGCGCGCCAGCGCTTCTTTTACGCGACGGCGCTCGCCAGGCTTCAGGTAAAAGGAGTGACGCTTCACTTCCTTAATGATGTCTTCCTGCTGAACCTTGCGCTTAAAACGGCGCAATGCATTTTCAAGCGGCTCGCCTTCCTGCACGCGAACCTCTGCCAAATGAACCACACCTCCAAACATCCCAATAGGGTCCTATAAGATTACGTTACCTTTGAGGTGTGGAGTCAAGCTTAATCATCGTCTTCCGCAAGGAATTTCCTTATGGTAAGGTCCTACCTCGGTCATAGCCCAATCATCCCCAGCTCCTGCTACGTCGACGTTTCCGCACAGATTGTGGGGCAAGTGGAACTGGGCGAACACTCCAGTGTATGGATGAACGCTGTTTTGCGCGGCGATGTGCATTTCATTCGCCTAGGCGCGAACAGCAACGTGCAGGATTGCGCTGTATTGCACGGCATGCGCTACAAGCACCCGGTCGAGGTGGGCGATTGGGTCACGATCGGCCACAATGCGACCGTTCATGGCTGCGTGATTGAAGATGCATGCCTCATTGGCATGGGCGCGACCATCCTCAACAATGCGCGCATCGGCGAGGGCTCCATTATTGCCGCCGGAGCTGTGATCACCGAGAACACGGTGGTACCGGCAAATACCCTTTGGGCTGGTGTACCGGCCAAAGAGCGGCGCCGGCTGGACCCCAAAGAGCGCGATACGATCCTGCAGTACGCCCGCAATTACATCGAGTACACGGCTACCTACCTCAAGGAACGGGAGAAGTGGTAGAGACGCGAGTCCTGTGGATATTGTGCAGGGCTTTGTATCAGGGCCCGGCTTTAGTCGGGCCGCAAGGGATGGAAAAGAATTGGGCTTTAGCCCCTGCCACCACCTACCTGGCAAAGAAAAGCAAGGGGCTAAAGCCCAGATCTTCTTTGGGCCTCAACGGCCCGACTAAAGTCGTGCCCTGATACAAAGCATTGAACTGAGAGGAAACTCCCTACTAGCCTTCTTCGCGGGTGGAACTCGTGGGAGGCCGCCTGTATTCTGGTAAATAGAATGAGTATTTTGCAAGCGGTACGCGGGACCCGGGACCTGCTGCCACCGGAAACCGAACTCTGGAATCACATCGACACCACGGCGCGGCGCGTTTTTGAGCGTTATTCCTTCGGTGAAATTCGCACTCCTGTTCTGGAGGAGACGCAGCTCTTTTCCCGCAGCGTGGGCGAAGAAACCGATATCGTTTCCAAAGAGATGTACACCTTCAGCCCGGAGCCAGGGCAATCCCTGACCCTGCGTCCGGAGAATACTGCCGGTGTTGTCCGCGCCTACATAGAGCACCAGCTGGGCGAGACCGGGCAACTACAAAAGCTCTACTACATTGGCCCACAATTCCGCCGTGAACGTCCGCAAAAGGGCCGCTATCGCCAGTTCTTTCAGATTGGCGCCGAGGTGATCGGACCGCCCAGCGCGGGCAGCGAGTCGCCCCTGCGGGATGCGGAAGTGTTGGAGATGCTGGCCACCTTGCTGCGGGAACTGGGTATTACGGACTGGAAGCTGCTGCTCAATTCAGTTGGCTCGGCTACCGACAGGCCGCGCTACGTGCGAGCGCTGCGCGCCGCCCTGGAACCGGTGGTGGCGCGCATGTGTGAGGATTGCCAGCGGCGCGCAAGCACCAACCCCCTGCGCGTGCTCGATTGCAAGCATCCCGAAGACCAGCCCATCATCGCCACGCTGCCCCGCATCTGGGATTCGCTCGATGAAGGATCCAAGGAACATTTTGCCGCCGTTTGCACTGCATTGGGCGCTTGTGGAGTGGCGTACGAGCATGACCATCGCCTAGTACGCGGCCTCGACTACTACACCCGGACCACATTCGAGTTTGTCTCCAACGACCTGGGGGCACAGAACGCGCTCCTTGGCGGCGGCCGCTACGACGGGCTGTCTGAGGCTATCGGCGGCCCCCGGGCGCCGGGCATCGGGTTCGCCATGGGCGAAGATCGCCTGGTGTTAGCCCTGCAGGCATTGGCCGGGCGTACGGCGCAGCTGGCAGCAGCCTACATAGCCCCGCTGGGCGAGCGGATGAACCCCGCTGCGCTTGTCTTAGCCCGGGAATTGCGCGCTGGCGGCTTGCGGATTGAGCTCGGCGATGGCTCGTTTCGGCTCAAGAAATCGTTCGAGGCCGCGAACAAAGTGGCGCACGCGATCGTGATTCTCGGTGAAGACGAGGCCGCCTCCGGTATCTTGACGGTAAAGCACTTCGCCACCGGTGAGCAGTTCAAGATTCCCCGCGGGGAACTCGCTCAGAAGCTCACCGACTTTTCGAAATAAAACAAGCAAAATAGGACAAGCCGCATTGCTCGACTCTTTAGGCACTCTTCAGCGCACCCACACCTGTGGACAGCTCCGCGCACAACAGGCCGGCGACCAGGTCATCCTCATGGGATGGGTGAATCGCCGCCGCGACCATGGCAATCTGATCTTCCTGGACCTACGTGACCGTACCGGGATCATCCAGATCGTGCTCGACAAAGATCTCACCCCGGAAGGCCACGCCAAGGCCGAACAGGTGCGGCCGGAATATGTGGTCGCCGTGGTGGGCACCGTTCGGCTCCGCGGCAAGGATGTGATCAACCCCAAGATGGCTACCGGCGAAATTGAGGTGGCTGCCCAACAGTTGCTGGTATTGAACGACTCCAGGGTGCCCCCGTTTTCGCCTGCCGAAGAGGCCATCGCCAACGAAGAGTTGCGCCTGAAATATCGCTACATCGATCTGCGCCGGCAGCAGATGCAGCGGAATTTCGAACTCCGGCACAAGATTACCCGTGCCGTGCGGGAGAGCCTGTCGAACCAGGGTTTCCTGGAAATCGAGACCCCGTTCATGACCCGCTCGACCCCGGAGGGCGCGCGCGATTATCTTGTCCCCAGCCGGGTGCATGGCGGCCAGTTCTATGCCTTGCCGCAATCGCCACAATTGTTCAAGCAGATCCTCATGATCTCGGGCTTCGATCGTTATTTTCAAATTGTTCGCTGCTTTCGGGATGAAGACCTGCGCGCTGACCGACAGCCGGAGTTCACCCAGGTCGATCTCGAGATGTCGTTTGTTCGCCAGGAAGACGTCTTTGTGGTGGTTGAGACTTTTTTGCGGGAGGCTTTCGCTGCGGTGGGGGTGGTGCTGTCCACTCCCTTTCCGCGCATCACCTACGACGAGTCCATGCGCCGCTACGGCATCGACAAGCCGGACCTGCGGATGCCCGGGTTGACCGATGTTCGCTCCGCCTTTCGCGAGGAGGATTTGCAGGCGCTGGCCATTGACCCAAACCTGCCGGTGGTGGTGGTATGCATTCCAAGGGTGGGAGAGCTTTCGCGCAAGGAGCGCGACGACAACCGGCCGTTGTTCGACGGAAGCAAGGGCGCGAAATTAATTGATGACTGGAAGCGGCTGGAAAAGAGCTTCCCGGAAGCGGTCAGGAAGATACGAGAGCTGCTGCCCACGCGGGCAGAGGGCGAAGTTGAGGACCTGCTGCTGCTGGTCGCCGGGGATGCGGCCTCCCATCTGCAGGCTAGCGACACCAAGACGCAGAGCCATCTTTCCGAGCGCGAGATCAGCGTCTACTCGGCGGCGGGGAATCTTCGCGTAGAGTTAGCCCGGCGCTATGCTGACCGGCATGGAGTCTCTGCCATTACCGATCAGGTGGTCGACTCACCGGAGCGAGACTTGGGCCGGCAGGTTGCTGGAGACACGGCCTTCCGCCCCATCTGGGTAACGGATTTTCCCATGTTTGAATTCGACCAGCAGTCGAAGCGCTGGCTACCTGCCCACCATCCTTTCACCTCTCCCCACGAGGAGGACATGGAGAGGCTTGTTACCGATCCGGCGTCGGTACGGGCCCGCTATTACGATCTGGCGATGAATGGGCTCGAATTGGGCTCCGGCTCCATTCGCATCCACCGGCAGGGTGTACAGCAGGAGATATTTCGCGCTTTAGGGATGAGTGAAGAGGAAGCGCGCTCGCGCTTCGGGTTTTTCCTCGAAGCACTTACGTACGGAACGCCTCCTCATGGGGGCATCGCTCTCGGCCTCGACCGTATTGCCATGATCCTGGCCGGCGCGCAGAGCCTGCGTGAGGTGATTGCGTTTCCCAAGACTGCCAAAGCGATCGACTTGATGGTCGATGCGCCCACCCCAGTAAGCCCTCAACAATTGAAAGAGCTGCACATCCGCACGGTCGGCTGAGCAACCACGGCCGGGTGCCCCACATCTCGCTCGTTTTTCGCGAGATGTGGGATACCACGAACCTTAATATTTCGTGCTCGTCGGGCGGAAGAACTCCAGGGTTTACAGCAGTGGTATCCCACATCTCGCGAAAAACGAGCGAGATGTGGGGCACCCGGCCGTGGTTTAGGGGAAAAGACTCAGTTCAGGTTTAGGGAAAAGATCCAGTTCAGGTTTGTGGGAAAGAATCAGTTCAGTTGTGGGAAAAAATTAATTCATCCACTTGCGGTCGTTGGGGTCGCGCTTTTCGTCGGGGTCGATGTACCGCCCTTCGCTGTCGAAGCGCACGTCGCGGTTCTGCTTGCGCATGTAGACCTCGAACTTACGCGCCACCCGCCGGCGCTTCCAGCGATAGTAGTTGTTGCGCAAGCTGAAGAGGCCTTCGCTAAAGGACGAGCTCATACCCCGCCGCGGCGCCCGGCGGGCGAAAAAGAACCCAATCCCCGCACCGCTAAGGATAACGAAGTAGGCCAACGGCGGTCCTCCGGAGAGCAACAGCGCTACCTCAATCAGCATGTAAACGATGACCAGGTATTTCGCTTTGATCGCCACCGGCAGCGGGAACATGTACATTTCCAGGTCGCCGAACAGGACCGCGAAGGCAGCCAGCAGCCCGAACAGTGCGGCGTCCGCGCTGGTGGTGCTGCTAACGGGGTCGGAGTGAAAGATGTGGGTAAAGGTGAGCGCGCTCCCGATCAGGCCGCCGCCGATCGCGCACAGAAAGTAAATTTCCAGCAGCCAGCGGCTGCCCTTCGACGTCTCAAGAAATGAGCCGATAAACCACAGAGTGAGCATGTTGAAGGCGACATGCAGCACGCCCGAATTCAGGAAACTGTAGGTTGCCAGTTGCCATACCCAACCGTGGATCAGCAAAGCCGGGGTCAGCGAAAAGTACTGAAGCACCACCAGCAGCATTCCCACTGCCGCGTATTTCATGAGCAGCAGCACAAAAAACACGGCTACGTTAGCCAACACCAGTTGGCTGGTAACCCCGGTGAAGCTCGGGAATGAGAGAGAAGAGAAACCGCTGCGGGGAAAGCGTGCCATGACTTCTTATGTAAGACTAACGCCTTTTTGCGCCGGTTCGCGGTACGATTTGATGTCTGGCAGGAGTTCCTTGACGTCCGGCGTGTTCTCCCGGAAACTAAAGCGGTTTAGCAATTACCAATTGTGAAACCGCGAGCCAAGGACACCATCAACATCTTAAGTGCTCCGTGAAAGGAGAGCTGTATGCCAGTCTGTCAGGAATGCGAGAGCGTTCTCGATTTCGATCCCGACGAAGTTGAAGAAGGCGACATCGTGGTCTGCGATGAGTGCGGCACCGAGTTCGAAGTGGTCGCTACCGAACCGCTCGAACTCTCCCAGGTGGACGAAGAAGGCTACGAAGATGAGGACGAGGAAGTGGCCGACGAGGAAGAAGAATGAGGCTGTGGTCGATTCTCTTGCTGCTAATGGTATGCGCGGTCACGCAGCCGCTCATCCACGGGCAGAGCTTGGCACAATCGGTGCGAGTTGTCCAGGGCACGGCGCAGAATTCAGACGAACAACCGCAAGCCAATGCCGTTGTCTATTTGCAGGACCAGAAGACTCTCGAGGTCAGGACCTTTATTACTGAGGCGGATGGACACTACCGCTTTGGGCAGTTGAGTTCTGAGGTCGACTATCAACTCTGGGCGGAGTTCAAGGGGCGCAAGTCAAAACCAGAGCTATCAGCTCCTTCGAAAGCAAGAAGCAATTTACTTTCAACTTGAAGATCGACACCCCAAAGTAAGGGGAGCGCTCCGCTCTCCTACTCGTGTTCGAAGCGCTTCCAGTTGACCAGGTCACCCAGCGTGGTGGTGGAGCTTGAAACCGGCTGCTTGTAGGCCTCCACATCGGCCCGGCTGGCTTCTTCGCCTACCGCGCGCAAGCTGAGGCCGACCTTCTTCTCATCCTGGTTCATCTTGATGATCTTGAAGTCATGCTCCTGGCCTGCTTCGAGCTTGATCGGGGCGCCATTCGCGTCGGCAGCTTCTGAAACATGGCAGAGGCCTTCCACGCCTTCGGCGATCTCGATAAAGGCTCCGAATTGCGCCGTGCGCAGCACCTTACCCTTGACCACGTCACCGACCCGATGCTGGGCAAAGAACGTCTCCCACACATCCGGTTGAAGTTGCTTGATCCCAAGTGACAGACGGCGGTTCTCCGCTTCCACCCCAAGCACTACGGCGCGGACTTTCTCGCCCTTCTTGAGGATCTCGGAAGGATGCTTCACGCGCTTGGTCCAGCTCAGGTTACTTACATGAACCAAGCCGTCAATGCCGTCTTCAATCTCAATGAAGGCGCCAAAGTCGGTGAGATTACGCACCCGGCCTTCCACGATGGTGCCCGCGGGATAGCGCTCGGAGAGATGCTCCCAGGGATTCTCCAGCAATTGCTTCATCCCCAGCGAAATACGACGGTCGTTGGGATTGACGCTAAGTACGACAGTCTCTACTTCATCGCCAGGCTTGACCAACTTGGAGGGATGCTTCATCCGCTTGGACCAGGTCATCTCGGAAACGTGCACCAGTCCCTCGATGCCCTGCTCCAGCTCCACGAAGGAGCCGTAATCGGTCACGCTGAGTACCCGGCCACGCACCCGGGCGCCGATGGGATAGCGCTCCACGGCATCCAGCCAGGGGTCAGGAGTGAGTTGCTTGAAGCCGAGCGAAACGCGCTGCTTCTCGCGGTCGAACTTGAGCACCTTGACCTGGATCTCGTCCCCAACGTTTACCAGGTCGCGGGGATGGGTAAGCCGTCCCCAGGACATATCCGTAATGTGGAGCAGGCCATCGATGCCGCCCAGATCCACAAAAGCGCCGTAGTCGGTCAGGTTCTTCACTGTGCCGGTAAGGATCGCGCCCTCTTCCAGGTGTTCGAGCGTCAGGCTGCGCTTGTTGGTCTGCTCTTCTTCCAGCAGTTCCTTGCGCGAGACCACAACGTTGCCGCGTTTCTTGTTGAGCTTGATGACGCGGACTTCGATCTGCTGGCCGATGTACCCGTCAAGGTTGCGAACCGGCCGTATCTCCAGCTGGGAACCGGGCAGAAAAGCCTTGATGCCGATGTCCACCGTGAGGCCACCCTTGACGCGTCCCAGGACCGTGCCGATCACCGGAGTCTTTTCGTTGGCTGCCCGTTCAATTGCATCCCAAACCCGGTGACGCTGCGCCTTGTCATAGCTCAGCAGGAAGCCGCCTTCGGCCTCTTCGCGTTCCACCACCACTTCAACCGTGTCGCCCGCCTTCAGCTTGGGCTGGCCGGTGTGGTCCAGAACCTGCTCCAGGGGAATGAGCCCTTCGGACTTGAGGCCCACGTCGACCACTACATGCTTATCCGTCAGCTTGATGACCGTGCCGGTGACGACGTTATCGTCATAGGCCTGCGCTGCGGCTTCCGCAGCCTGCTCGCGATCAAACGATTCCAATGCGGCGGCAAAGTCCTCCATGCCGGTCATCTCGGAGTCTTCCGGACCGGAATGGCTAACAACTGGCTTGGGATCTATGACGCGGTGCGGCACGCTGGGGGCTTCAGCCTGCGGGTTAGCGGTAACTGTCTCGGTCGAGTCAAAATGATCCGCCGGTGTATCAAGCGTTGGGGTTTGCAGTTCGGTGTTCAGGTGTGTGCTCTCGGTTCGTTCAGGATTTAGGACGTCTGCCATGAATGCCAGCTCCGGATTCTCGATCGGTCGCTGCCGATCCGCCCACCACTACGGGTATTCGATGAATCACGCCCGTGATTCGTTCCCGCAGTTTTTCTTCGCAGGACTATTTGCAGGCTTGGTCCCCGAAGTAGGGCACCGCAAACTTTACTTTCCCCCAAGCAAACGTTCGGAGGGAGACTGTTAGTGTAGCCGCACTGAATGGCTTGGCACTTAAATCTCCGGTAGGAGCATCCGGGAGGGGGGTAAAGCAAGAGCGGCGATGGACGTCTACGCCGAATCCTCTACGTAGACCCTTCATACACAACTATAGCAATCGTCGGGAAAGCATGTCAACGAACTCGTAAGCAATTCAGGGTACACGAAAGCGTCGGAAGTACCTATATTTATTGCCTTGTAACCTTGCGCTGAGGATGATGCCAAGTCAGGCGTCCGTATACTTGAACCGCATGGATTACTTGTGGACGCCCTGGCGCTACGCTTACCTGGTCGATACCGAACCGGGCTCACCCAAAGGTGGACGTAAAGGCGTGCCGCAAGCCCTGGCCGCGTGGCCCGGTGACCGTGATTGCGTCTTTTGTAACCTGATTGCCGCTACACAATTCGCGGTAGAACACGGCATGACCGCGGCCGACGCGGACCGGGCGGCCAACATCGTGCTGCGTGCCGAGCATAGTTTCATTTGCCTGAATGCCTTCCCCTACACTTCCGGCCACGTCATGATCGTGCCTTATGCCCACCAGGAAACCCTCGCTGCCCTGGAGCAGGATGCGGCGCTCGAGATGATGAAGCTGGCGCAACGCACCGATGCCGTTCTGCGCCAGGTGTACTCGCCTCAGGGGATCAACATGGGGATCAACCTGGGCCAGGCAGCGGGTGCCGGGATCGCGGCCCACCTGCATCTGCATGCCCTGCCCCGTTGGCTGGGCGATTCCAACTTCATGACGGTAATCGCGGAGACCCGGGTGCTGCCCGAACTGCTGCATACCACCTGGGAACGGCTAAGGGAAGGCTTTGAGAGAATCTAAGGAAACCGCAGGTCCCTCCACTACGCTTCGCTCCGGTCGGGATGACAAATTAATCTGGTGACGGAACACACACCGCGCACCCAAACTGAATTGTCATCCCGACCGGAGCGTAGCGCAGTGGAGGGACCTGCGGTTCCCTTTCGGTTTCCTCGCGGCGGCAGGGGTAAATTACGGCAGCTCCGGTTGTTCTTCCAACTCCAGGGTCTCCTGTTGGGCCAACTCGATTAAGCCCTGAGGGATCTGCTTGGTTGGCTTAACCCCCAGTGTTCTCAGCATTTCCGCCTGCCGGATCACATTACCCGATCCCGTGTGCAGCTTGGACAAAGCGTCTTCGTAGCTGCTCTTGGCCTGGTCCAGCCGCTCCCCCATCTTGGTGAAGTCGGCCACGAAGCCGGCGAGCTTGTTGTAAAGTTCCGCTCCCCGCCGGGCAATCTCCTCCACGTTGCGTTTCTGCTGCTCCTGCCGCCAAAGGGAAGCGACCGTCCGCAACACAAAAAGCAGCGTACTGGGGCTAACCAGGAGAACGTTTCGTTGCCACGCCTGCTCCCACAGCTTTTCATCCCGGGAAACGGCCAGCATGAAGGCCGATTCGAAAGGAAGGAACATGATCACGAAATCAATCGAATTGAGCCCATAGAGGGTCTGGTAGTTCTTGTCTGCCAGACCACGAATGTGCGTGCGTACCGAGCTGCAATGGTTGTCAGCCGCCAGCGTTCGGGCAGCCTCACTTTCCGCTGTGTTGTAAGCCCCATGGTGGATGAGGGAAACCTTCGAATCGATGACCAGGTTCCGGTCGCCAGGGAGGTGGATGACTATATCCGGTTGGGATCGCGTGCCATTTTCCGCCGCGTAGCCTTGCTGGGCGTCGTATTCATGCCCCGGACGCAGGCCCGCGGCCTGCAAAGTCCGTTCCAGGATCAACTCTCCCCACGCACCCTGGGCTTTACTAGATCCCCGCAGTGCGACGGCCAGATTGTTGGCTTGGTCACCGATTTTGATGTTCGACTCGAAGAGCTTATCGATGTGGGCGCTCAGCTTCTCGCCGCCCCTCACCTGTTCTATGCGCGCGGCTTCGATCCTGGCCTGGAAATCCTCCAGCCTGGTCTTGAGGGGCTCGAGTACCTGGTCCAGGCTGGTCTGGTTCTGCTCCGTGAAACGCTTTGATTTCTCTTCCAGAACCTCGTTAGCCAGGGACTTGAAGGTCTCCGGAAGGCTGACCCTCATCTGTTCCAGCACGCGCTCGGTTGCGGCGTGACGTTCTTCGAGGCGGGCAATGGTGGCCCGTTGGGCCGCATCCTCATCGCGCGCCTGGTCAAGACGGCCACGGGTGTCAGCCAACTGGTCGAGCAAGGTCTTGGAGGATTTCTCAAAACTCGCGCGCTCCGCGCCAGTGCGGCTGCGCTCGAAGTAGGTGGCCACGACTATGCCGGCGACAAACGCGGCGACGGCTGCAAAAAGGAGGGTGAACATACCGGGAAACATCGCCATCTGCTTTTTTGACTTTACTCGTTCATGACAGCAAAGACGCTGGAGAAACAACGGGGTGCCGCGCTTTACACCACTTGGGGCGCTCAGTAGACTGGAAACTTTGGGGCCGTGAACTGCGCGGGTTGCGGGCTAGGCCGTTTTTCCTGTTGCTGTCTCCTGCCAGGCATTGGCTTCCGGCGCAGCCGGTCTCCCGGGACCCTCTGCGAAGTTAGAGCCTTTCCTGTGGCAGGTGGCGCCTGGAGGAAAACCGGAACGACCGCCGCACCGCCTTCCCGGACCGTTCGCCCATCCTTGCAGGTGTAAAGCCCTGTAGAGCGGTTTTATGGCTAAACCCATCATGAAACCGCTGTAACGAATTGTTTCTATAGACAGGAGAACGGAATGGCAACAGCAGCAGTCGAAGAAAAGGTAAAACAAATAATCGTTGAACAACTTCAGGTCGATGAAGCTGAAGTGACGCCCAGTGCGTCGTTCCAGGAAGATCTGGGAGCAGATTCACTCGACGTAGTCGAACTGGTGATGCAGTTCGAAGAGGCCTTTGACCTGGAAATTCCGGACGAAGACGCAGAAAAAATCAAGACTGTGAAGGACGCCACCGAATACATCGAGAAAAACGCGAAAGGCAGTAAGTGAGTTGGCACGAAGGGTGGTTGTTACAGGAATCGGGCTGTTGTGCGGAATAGGTAAGACTGCGCCCGAGATCTGGAACAACCTCCTGGCCGGCAAGAGCGGGATGGCTCCCATCACCAGCTTCGATACGACGGGGTTTCCCGTAACATTCGCGGCCGAGGTGAAGGGCTTCAATCCTCTGGATTTCATGGACAAGAAGGAAGCGCGCAAGATGGGGCGCTTCATCCATTTCGCGCTTGCCGCTACTCACGAAGCCCTGCAGCACTCCGGTTTAAAAATCGGCCCCGCGAATGCTGAGCGCGTGGGTGTCCACATCGGGTCCGGCATTGGCGGCTTCGATGTGATCGAGCGGGAGCACCTCGCCATGCTCCATGGCGGCCCGCGTAAGATTTCTCCATTTTTTATTCCCGGCACGATCGCCAACCTGGCCGCCGGCCAGGTGAGCATCCGCTATGGCGCGCTGGGTCCAAACGAGGCGACCTCGACCGCGTGCACTACTAGCGCGCACTCCGTGGGCAACGCTTTTCGCACCATTGAACGCGACGATGCCGACGTAATCATCGCCGGTGGCGCCGAGGCCGCAATTACACCCATGGGCGTGGGCGGCTTTGCCGCTATGCGCGCGCTCTCCACACGCAATGCCGACCCGGAACATGCCTGCCGTCCGTTTGACAAAGACCGCGACGGCTTCGTGGTCGGTGAGGGGGCCGGCATCCTGGTGCTGGAGGAGCTGGAACACGCGCGTGCCCGCGACGCTGCCATCCTGGCCGAAATCATCGGCTACGGAATGAGCGCCGACGGCTATCACATCACCAGCATGGCGCCGCAAGGCGAAGGCTGCTTGCGGGCCATGAAAAATGCCCTACGCAGCGCTAAGCTCAAGCCCGGCGACGTGGACTACGTGAATGCCCATGCCACTTCGACCCCGCTGGGAGATGCGCTGGAGACGGCGGCCATCAAGCATCTCTTTGAGGAGCACGCGACCAGCGGCAAACTCCTGGTGAGCTCGACCAAGTCGATGACTGGCCATCTTCTTGGAGGAGCGGGCGGCTTGGAGGCCGGCATCACCATCATGTCCCTGCAACGCCAGATTGTTCCTCCCACCACCAACCTTGACGATCCTGATCCAGCCTGCGACCTCAACTACATTGCCAATCAACCCCAAGCCGCCAAGGTGGACGTGGCGCTGTCCAACTCGTTTGGCTTCGGTGGAACCAATGGAGCGCTCATCTTCCGCCGCTGGCCGGAGTGAGCTGGCCCTGCCACTTTGGTGGAATATGGGATGAATCTCTTGGTTCGTAGGCCGTTTATGAGGAGGAATGCCGCTTCAATCGTGGGATCATTATGGAACGGCGCGAAGGAAGCGAGGCGGATTGAAGCGAGTTGCCACAGGATTAGCCTGCGTATTTTTTGCGACAGCTTCGTTCGCGGCCTGCAGCAGTAGCCCTCCCGTATCCCAGGAATTGAAGGCTTCGCAGGTGGTGATCATCGGCACTGTTGTGTCGTCGCGCCAGGTGCCGCAATCGTGGGACGCCCTGGATGGCACCGAATACGTGGTGCATATCGACCAGAAGGTCAAAGGTAAGCAATCGGGCGAGATCACCATTTTCAGCGAACACCGCGACGACGCCTTCACCATGCAGTCCGGGACGCAGTACCTGCTCTTTCTCACCAACAACTACCAGCACTGGATGGTAAATATGTGCGGGAACTCCGGCCCGCTGGATGACAAGAGAGATGTCATCAAACAAATGGTCCACGCAGCAGGCAACGACTAAGCGCCTTTTCAGTCCTGGTTCCCTGACGAAGGCGGGTGCCCCACATCTCGCTTGTTTTTCGCGAGATGTGGGATGCCACTCCATCATCCCTCTGACTCTCGATTCGTCCGACGCATTGTGCGGTCAACATTGGTGGTATCCCACATCTCGCGAAAAACAAGCGAGATGTGGGGCACCCGGCCTTCGTCAGGCACTAAGGCTCTAAAGCCGTCCCCTTCCACAATAAAACCGTGACAGTTTCTTAATAAGCCCGCCTGGTACCCCAGTGCAAACCTAGGTACCGGGCGCTCCATCTGCATTCAACGCAGCGCGGCGCTCCTCTTCTGCCACGTTCTTTGTGGCAAATATTGCAAACATGAGCCTTATCTTCTCTCCCACGATCCCTCCATTACCATCGGCCGGCAAGCCCCCTCGGAAGTAAGGGCGTTCCAGAACAATACAATTGCCATCCCCCGTAAGACACGGCAATCTACCACTTAAGCAGTACACATACAACTTACGTGGTACCGCAAATATCGAGTTTGACCCGAGGAGGGTTTGTGAAAAACTTTGCTATCGCATTAATTCTCTGCCTGAGTGCGGCCAATGGTTTCTCCCAGTGCAAGACAGATCGTGTCAGCGCCCACAAGGAGATGCACATGTCATCTGCCGTGGTGGTGGGAACGGTGACGGCAGCACAACCAGTACCGGAAGCGTGGGATTTTCTGGACGGCGTGAACTATACGGTTCGTGTCGAGTCCAAGATCCACGGCAAGGCGCGCCCCAACACTGAAGTGACTGTTTTCAGCGAGAACAGCCCGCGCTTCTTTGCCATGTACGTAGGTCAGCAGTACCTACTGTATCTGCAGCCCAAGTATGGCCGTTTCGAGGTCGACAATTGCGGCAATTCACGCGCGACTGACGACTCGTCTGCATCAGTTAAGCAGCCGAAGCTTACTGCCGCCAAGGGCTTCTAACTTTTGCAAGACTGCCGTCTGCCTTGGAGAGGGGTATCGCGTCTCACGATACCCCTCTCTCTTTTTATTGCAGCAGGGTTCCGTTTTCCGGTTCTACCTTGGCCTCTTCCGGCGGAATGACCACAGCCGCTGCGACCTTGTCTTCATCTTCAAGATGCAACAGCCGGACCCCTTGCGTCGACCGGCCAGCGGCGCGGATCGTCTTGGTGTCAATCCGGATGATCTTCCCGTACTGGCTGATGACCATCAGCTCGGAACTATCATCGACCAGCAGGATAGCGCTCACCTTCCCGTTGCGGGCAGTGGTCTTCACGTTGATGACGCCCCTGCCGCCGCGGGTCTGCAGCCGGTACTCGTCCACATCGGTGCGCTTGCCGTAGCCCTGCTCGGTAATGGAAAGAATCAGCGAAGGAGAGTCCCCGCCGTTGCCATTCTTCTTGCGCTCGAGCGGAGTGGCGGCCAGTCCGACCAGGTAATCGCCCTTGCCCAGATCGATGCCGCGGACCCCGTAAGCCGGCCTCCCCATGGAGCGCACGTCATTCTCTCCAAAGCGAATGGCCATGCCCATATGCGTCGCCAGGAAAATGATCTGGTTGCCGTCGGTGCGGCAGGCGCCAATCAATTCGTCATCGTCGTCGATACCGATGGCAATGATGCCGCGCGCCATTACATTGCAAAAATCCTTGAGCGGAGTCTTCTTGACCGTGCCTTTGCGGGTGGCAAAAAAGATGAACTTGCCTTCCTCTTCCAGGTTGCGAACGGGCAGGATGGTGCGTACGTTCTCCCCCGGCTGCAGGTTCAACAGGCTGGCCATGGATTTGCCCTTGCCGGCAGCCCCGATGTCGGGGATCTCATACACTTTGAGCCAATAGACCCGGCCGGCGTTGGTGAAGCAGAGCAGATAGGCGTGGGTGGAGTCGACGATGAGCTGGGAGACGAAGTCTTCTTCCCGCGTCTTCATGCCCAACCGCCCGGTGCCGCCGCGCCGCTGCTGGCGATAGATGGAAATCGGCGTGCGCTTGAGATAACCCGAATGAGAAACAGTGACGGCGACCTGTTCGTCGGCGATCAGGTCTTCCAGTTGTAACTCCGCCGTCTCGTCGAGGATCTGCGTGCGGCGCTCGTCGCCGAAATCTTTACGCGCCGCTTCCAGCTCCTTGATGATCAGCGCCCGCAGTTTTGGTTCGGAAGCCAGAATGGCCTCGTACTCGGCAATGCGCTCGCGCACTTCAATCAGTTCTTTGAGGATCTCGTCCGTCGAAAGCTGGGTGAGGCGGTAGAGTTGCAGCTCGAGGATGGCGTCGATCTGCCGGTAGCTCAGGCCTGGTTCCCGCTCCGGCCCGGTTACGATGCCGGTGTCGAGCTTGAGAACAATATCTTTAGAAAGTGAGAAGCGGCGCAGGTTTTCCCTTGCCTCCGCCCTCGATCCGGAGCCGCGAATAATGCGGATGACCTGGTCGATATTATCCAGGGCAATCTTGTAGCCCTCGAGGATGTGTTCGCGCTCGCGAGCCTTCTTGAGCAGGAACGAGGTGCGCCGCCGAACCACGTCCACCCGGTGGTTGATGAAATGACGGATGGCGTCATGCAGAGCAAGCTCCCGCGGCTGGCCATTGACCACGGCGAGAAAGATCATGGAAAAGCTCTCTTGCATCTGGGTGTGCTTGTAGAGCTGATTGAGGACGATCTGTGCTTCCGCACCCCGTTTGAGGCCGATGACGATGCGCATTCCGTCGCGATCGCTCTCATCGCGGAAGTCGTCTTCGGAAATATCGGTGATAACTTTTTCGTTGACCAGCTCGGCAATGCGCTCGATCAGTTTGGATTTATTGACCTGGTAGGGAATCTCAGTGACGATGATCGCCTGCCGTCCACCCTTCAACTGCTCGATGGCTGCTTTGGCCCGCATCAGGAAGCGTCCACGGCCCGTCTTGTAAGCCTGCGCAATCCCGCCACGGCCGTAAATGAACCCGCCGGTGGGGAAGTCTGGCCCTTGTACATGCTGCAAAACCTCGGCCAAGCCAGCCTGCGGATTCTTCACCAGCTCAATGGTGGCGCTGATCACCTCGTTCAGGTTGTGCGGCGGAATATTGGTCGCCATGCCCACCGCGATTCCATTGGACCCGTTCACGATCAGGTTGGGGACGCGCGTCGGAAGCACCGTAGGTTCCAGGGTGCTCTCGTCGTAGTTGGGAACAAAGTCAACCGTGTCCTGATCGATGTCGGCCAGCATTTGCCCCGCAATGCGAGTCATGCGGCACTCGGTGTAACGCATGGCCGCGGGCGGATCACCGTCTACCGAGCCGAAGTTCCCCTGGCCATCCACCATGGGATAGCGCATGCTGAATGGCTGCGCCAGCCGCACCATGGTGTCGTAAATCGCCGAATCGCCGTGGGGGTGATACACACCCATGGCTTGACCGACGACCTTCGCGCACTTGGCATACTTCTTGTTGAACTCCAGACCCATCTCGTGCATGGTGTACAGAATTCTGCGATGCACCGGCTTGAAGCCGTCGCGAATGTCAGGAAGGGCGCGCCCAATGATCACCGACATGGAGTAGTCGAGATAAGACCGCTTCATCTCGTCTTCAATGTTGATGGGGATAAGGCGCGTTCCAGGGCCGTCTGGTGGGTTACCGTCGCTGCCGTTTGGACCTAAAGGAAGGAGAGGATTCTGATCGTCTGCCATAAGAGGGTGGGCTATCTAGATGATACGTGTTTCGGGGCCGCTCAGCAAGGCGCTGAGGCCACTCTAAGTCTTTTTTATTGAATAATTTGTGCAGTGCTCAAGGCCGCCCCAAGCAGCACCAGGGAGGCGGCCAGGGCGAGGAAGACGGGACGGTATCGGGTTTCCAGAAAATCGGCAAAAACGCCGGCAATGAAAGTGATGAGAAAGGGCAGGGCCCAGAGCGTCGGTTCGCTCGAAATACCGGGCGTGATCAGAGTAAAAAACAATATCGCCAGCAGCAGAGGGACGGTGTTGCCGAAATACCGCGATCGCCGCGTGGGCAAATAAAGCAGCAAGGACGTCAGGCCAGCCAGCGCAACGGCGGAGTTAGGCAGGCTAAAAAACCAGTGACGCGCCGGCTGCAGAGAAAACCAGATGCGCCCCGCCCCGCTGCGAAAAAAGTAGCTGAAAGCGTCCAGGCTGAAGTCGTAGCAGGCGAACAGCAGCAGCAGAGTCCCGATGACTGCCGTCATCATAATCGGCACAATGTAGGCGCGGCGGCCGACCGCCAGGTAGGCCATAAAGCCGATAGACAAGACCAGCGCGAGCAAAAAGGCGGCCACATGCGACGCCGCCGTAAAGGCGAGGGTCAGGGTGAGCAGCACGATCCGCGAACGCCACTTACGCGGGCGGTCCATGCATGGCATGGGCCACGCCCATAGCAGTGTAGAGCGAGGCAAACAGTCCAAACGCGGCAAGAATTTCGTTGTTAGGGTAGGTGCAGGCGTGGATCACCGGAGGACAAAAGCAGTACAAGGCCAGGGCAATAAACCCACCCGTGTTGCCATACAGACGGCGTGTCACCCACCACAGCGCGCCTCCCAGAAAGATCCCAGTGATCAGGAAACCGCTATGCAGCAGCACGAGAACGTAGGTGAGTTCGTGGCGCATCTCCCAGGTGGAAGTGTCCGCGTTCTCACCGGCGATCATGCGTTGCAGCGTCAGTGGCAAACCGGCGATCCGGTACCCAAGCGTGCCATCGGGTATATTCCCGCAGGTCGTGAAGTATCCGGCCAGCGGGTTTGGCTTCTCCCACATCTCCCGGCCGCAGCGGGCAAAATCGTAATCTCGCGAGGTAAGCGTCTGTCGATGAAACACCCACAGGCACTGCCCCAGCAGCATAAGCAGCAGCAGGGCTGCGAGTTGCTGCGGGCGGTTGAACTGGAAGCCTGAAACCTTGGGCATGAATGCTGTTCTAGAGGTGGGGCAAGGTGAAATGAGTATTTGGCAAATACTGCTTTGCGTTAGGAAAACCAAAGATCCGTCCGTAGTCGGTGTAGCCAGCTTCGCTGGCCCAGAACCAGACCCGCTTCCAGAGAGGGAAATCGGGAGGCCAGGGCGCCGCGACCATTCGCCAGGCAAGAGGATAGTGGCTGAAGATGAGGCTGGCACGGCGGACATGGGTGGGCGAGGTGACAACCAGCGCCGAGGTCCAGTCGTGAGCCTGCATAATTTTGTAGGAGTAAAAAGCATTCTGAATGGTGTTCCGCGATTCGCCTTCCGCCAGCAGCGCGGAAGCGGGTACACCCTGGGAGCGGGCAAACTGCAGCATTACTTGCGACTCGACAAACTGGTTCTGGACTGCCCCGCCGGTCATGAGCAGACGGGGTGCGACTCCCGCGCGGTACTGCCGGATCCCTTCCAGCACTCGTGATTCGGCCAGCGGCGCGATCGAGCCGTCGTCTTTTGCCGGATTGCCCAGCACTAGAATCACATCGAATTGCTTTTGCTGCGTGTCGTTCATGGGAATGGAGAAATAGATGATGGCAATGCAGGCAATCGCTGTAGCCAGCATAATCAGGAAAATGCGTAGAATCCGAAGCCGCTGCTGCCCTGCTGTTGAAAGCATAGATGAACTGATTCTAACCAGCTCTCGTTACTGCTAATCTGATGCCAATGTCTAGCAGCAGAAGTGAATCCGAGCGGCTGGTCTCCGCCGACCGCGCCGAAGACGACAAATCATTCGAGCTGAAGCTGCGGCCCAAGTGGCTGGGGGAGTTCATCGGCCAGGAGAAGGCAAAGGAGCAGCTGGGCATCGCCTTAACCGCGGCCAAGTCGCGCGGCGAAGCCTTGGACCATGTGCTGTTGTTCGGGCCCCCAGGCCTGGGCAAGACGACGCTGGCGACGATCATTGCCAACGAGATGGATGTCGGTTTTCAGCAAACCTCCGGCCCGGCGTTGCAGATCCAGGGCGATCTGACCGCAATTTTGACCAATCTGCGGGATCGTCAGGTGCTCTTTCTGGACGAGATCCACCGCCTGCAGCCGGTTCTCGAAGAAAAGCTCTACACCGCGCTCGAAGATTACAAGCTGGACATCATCATCGGCCAGGGACCGGCGGCACGGACCCATGTGATGGAAATCAAGCCATTCACGTTCATCGCGGCCACCACTCGGCCGGGCTTGCTGTCCTCTCCCTTGCGTTCGCGCTTTGGCATCCTTCTGCGGCTGGAGTTCTATACCGAAGACGAGCTTCGCTACATCGTGGAGCGTTCGGCGGAGGTGTTGAACGTCCCGATTGACCACGATGGGGCTGCGGAGATCGCATTGCGCTCGCGGGGAACACCGCGCATCGCCAACCGGCTGCTCCGCCGGGTGCGGGACTACGCCCAGGTGCGGGGCACGGGCAGCATCGACCGGGCAACGGCGCAAGCTGCCTTAAAGCTGCACGGAGTCGACGCCCACGGCTTTGACGAACTCGATCGCCGGCTGCTGCTGACCATCATTGAGAAATATGACGGAGGTCCGGTTGGGCTGAACACTCTGGCAGCCAGCCTGGCGGAAGAAGAAGATGCCCTGGAAGAGGTCTACGAGCCCTTTCTCATCCAGATCGGCTTTCTGGATCGGACGCCGCGAGGACGGATAGCGACCCGGCTGGCCTACGAACACTTCGGTTTGCCCTTGCCCCGGCGGCAAACCCCGCTGTTCTGAGAATCGAATTCTGCGCCAGGGATCTTGCCGGGAGTGTTTGCTTTGTATCAGGGCACGACTTTAGTCGGGCCGCAAAGAATCGAAAGAGAGTTGGGCTTCAGCCCCTGCTGAACCTACCGGCCAAAGAAAAATCGCAGGGGCTAAAGCCCAGAATTTGTTGGCCTCAACGGCCCGACTAAAGTCGGGCCCTGATACAAAGCAGGCAGGGCTATAGTCATGTCCTTGGTTCAAGATTTGGAGAAGACCTACTGAGCGCCGTCCTTGAAAATCTGCTCCGCCAGGTGATTCTCTACCTTCGTCTGATTGCGCATGACTTCGTAGTAGGCGGCTCTCAACAACTGGGAGCGGCTGTCACGTAGTTGCTGGCGGATATCCTGCTGCACCCGCGGGTCGTTCAGTTCCCGCTGGCCGGCTGGCTCTTTTTCAATCAGCTTATAAATCGCATAGCCGGCGGGAGACTTTGACCCTGGCGCCAGCAATGGAATGACGTCCGTAATGTGCCCCGGCTGCAGCTTGGAGATCGCGGCAAAGATGGGCGGCGGTTGGCTGCGCAGGCTCGACTCCGGGATAAATCCCATGTTTCCGCCGTTGTTGGCGTCGTTGGTGTTCTCAGACAGGTTCGAGGCCAACGTAGCAAAATCTTCTCCGCTTTCCAGCCGGTTGTGGATCATATCGATTTTTCTACGCGCCTCGGCATCGCTGCCGGCTTTGTTGTTCTGTAGATTGGCGCCCTGCTGCATCCGCGTGGGCTGCGACGTCACCACGATGTCAGCAATGTCGTACTTGGGCTCGATAAAGTTGAATTGCGCCTTGTTGGCGTTATAGAAATTGGTGACGTCCGCATCGGTGATGTTGATGCGCGAGTTCACTTCCTTGTTCATAAACTTTTCTGACGTAAGATTGCGGCGGATATTGCAGCCGCAAATCCGCCAGCGACATACTGGCAGCCTGCAGCCGCTTGTCAAATTCTTCCTGGGTGTAAGGCGCCTTCATTTCCGCCAGCTTTGCGTCCACCTCTTCATCGCTGGCCACCAGGTTCATTTTCTTCGCCGCCTGCTGCATCATTTCGTCGTCGATCAATTGCTTCAGGATGCCGAGCCGTGTAGCCTCGCTTGTTCCCTGGTCGGTTGTTCCTTGTTGTTGCCCAGGTTGTCGCGGTAGAACTTCTCCACTTCAGAGCGCTGGATTGGTTGTCCGTTCACGGTGGCTACGACATCCGGCCCATAGCTGCGTTTGCAACCTAGAACACCGCTCAGCAGCACAATGCTGATGCTCATGGCAACGGCCGTACGCACCTGGGACGGCTCTGAAAAACGTTCCACTGGTCTTTCTCCTCGCGCTCGCATGTTCTTTATTTGGAAGCGGGCGGGGTTGGTTTTTTGGCCGCTTCCGCCACTTGGGCCGGGGGCTGCACACCCGCCTCCCGCAGAGCCCGATCGATGGCGATCCAAAGCTCGTCTTGCGGCAGAGCGCCAGAAATGCGCTCGCCGTTAATAAACAAAGTCGGCGTTCCGTTGATGCCCAGGCTGTCTCCCAGCTTCATCGAAGCACGTACCACGGAGTCATCCTGCTTGGCGATGCACGCATCGAGCTTGGTCACATCAACCTTGGAGCGCACGCCCTCCTCATGCGCTAGCTTATCCAGCGTCTTCAAAGCCTGGGGCACGTCATGCGCCGTTCCGGTAACCTCATCCCCGTGCGAATGCACATAATCCACAAACCTCCAGTAGGCGTCGCCGCTCTGGTCCGCCAGGCAATCCGCGTTCACTGCCGCGTGCAGAGCCCAGGGATGGATCTCAACCAGTGGGTAGTCCTTGTAATAGAACTTGACCAGCCCCTTGTAGCGATCCAGAGTGGCCGGGAAAAGCTGCTCGTGCATGCGCGCGCAGTACGGGCACTCCAGGTCGTCGAAGTTCACGATGGTGACCTTGGCATCCTGCGTCCCCCGCATGGGACGATTCTGGATCGAGATCGTGTCCGCGGGACTATGGCTGATATCAAACTTTTCCAGGCGCGCCACCGTGTTGCCGTCGCTGGAAAGAAGAAAATTCACCACCGTCTGCTTGCCATGGCTGGCAAACGTGATGGGCAGGTTTTCAAAGCCTGGAAATTCGCTCTTGCTGGTCGCTCCGATGATTACGTCAACGTTCGGAGGAACCTCGAATTGCGAGCGCACCAGCACTTCTATTCTCCGGTTCAGTTGAGAAGTCGGGACGGGAGCGCTATTCGCTGCGGTAGTGGGGGGACTCTGCGCCTTGCAGCCTGCGGACAGTAAAACGAGCAGGCACCAAACCAGGGTACGGCGTACGGTCAAGAAGACCACCTTTCCATAGCTCCATTAGAGCATTTCTGCCCATTTCGTGTCGCTTTCGCGCGCCAGATCAAAAGATTCGCTCCGAATGCTTCAGGTTACCGGCGGCGCCTACTCCGGCCAGGGTGAAGTTGAAGCTGTACTGATTCTCATTACGCACTGACCCCAGCGCCAGGCGGCGGTATTCGACTGAGAGTCCACAGCAATCCCAGTTATAGGAGGACTGGATGCCCCCATACTGCAGGGCGTTCTGGATAAAGTCGTAGCCGGCGTTGACACCGGCGCTAAGTCCGCGCTTGGTCGGATCTCCATACCCCAGCAGTAGACGCAGCAGGTTGTACTTCGTTACCTGGCTGGCAAGAGTAGCGGTAAACGAAGCGTCGAGAGCCTGAAGAGTGGAATATCCCACGCTCCCGAAGATGCTATCCCGGCGGTAGTCGGCAAATATGTTGCTGGCGTCCAGCCGGCTGGTCTTGAAGTCGTAGTCCGCATCCCATTCGAAATCCATGTGTTCACTGGTACGGACCTTAAAGCGGGAAATCAGCGGTGAAGTGTTGCGCGGACCGTTGAGAAAAGCCACCCCGGTGAGATCAAGCGTGGAGCTCAGCACGTTGCGCCGGAACGGAATCGCGGCCCCACCGAAATACGGCTCGAAGAAGTATTTGGCAGCCAGCTTCCAGGTAATCCACGCATCGCTATCGCCGCCGCATTCGGTATAGTTCGGGGGCATATTGATGATCCCGTTAATCGGCGGTGGCAGATCCCCGCTGCTGCAGGCCTTGGGATGTAAATGTTTGAAGAAGAGCCTCTGGGTGATGGAGTACTCCACTTCATTGGTATCGCTCTCCACGTCGGTGGTGTCGAAGCGGGGGATGGAAGAGAAGTTGTTGATCCCGGCAACGAATCGATACTGAATGTCGGGCTCGATGGTGTGGCGCAGATCGCTGCCGAAGAACCGTTCCAAGCGCGGGCGCCTTGAAATCCCGAACCAGCGCCGGCGGCCGCAGCTCGAAGCTGGCCTCCAGATCCGAGCGGTTGACGCTGCCATTTCCCGGCAACGGGGTGGTGCTGGTGGGAATCTGGCTCTGGGTGTAGAAGGTCTCGCGAGCCCCTACTTCCGGCCGCAGGGTCCATCCATCAAAGTGGATGGGCAGGGCGAGGTGGGGATAGAGATCGAAGCGTCCTATGTCTCCCGTCTTGTAGCCCGGCTCACTGCGGCTTAGTCCGGCAGCAGAACTATCCACACTCCAGCGTACCGCCGTCCCGTGAAGCGACTGGTCGACGGTATCGAAATCAAGGCTGGGCACGTGCAGGATGCGGATCTGCGGGGTGACGTAGGTGTTGCCCACCTGCGTGATGCCTTCAAAATTCTGATAGCGGTCGAAGCGGATGCTCGCTGAGCGTCCGGCGTCATTGTGGGTCAGAAATACCGAAGACGTCACTTGGGAAGCGACTGCCAGGGCAAAGGATTCGGCAAATGCTTCGCGATAGACATAAGAGCTGAGATACTCGCCGGTGGCCACGGCGCGGGTGTGCTCGTCCAGGTCAAAGTCGCGCCGCCCGCTAAAAACGATGTCCTGGCCGCCCTGGTTGAGGTAGTCAGGCGCCAATCCCCGGTCCCACAACGCGGTAAAGCGGGCATTGACAAAATCTTCTCCGCGCCCGCGATAGCGGAAATCGCCGCTGGGTGACCAGCCGCGCATAGAGAAGTATTGCGTCCCAATCGTGGCGTCCATGCTGCGGTTGATGACCAGGTAGATCGGAGTCGCCGATAATCGTCCCCTTGGTCGAGGATGTGCCGATGACCGGAAGCAGCAGGCCGGTTTGCCTGGCATCGGCGTCCACCGGGTGGGTGACGTAAGGCAGGTAGAGAATGGGCACGCTAAGCAGGGTGAAGTAGCTGCTCTTGGCCCGCGCCACTCCGTAGTTCACGCGGATCAGGGACGAATGAATACGCCAGTCGGGGTCCGGCAGCAGACAAGAAGTCATCGTGCCGTGGATTACCTGGTACCGCTCCGGTCCTTCCTTGATGAGCACCCGGCCGGTAAAGAGAAATGGGTTCGCGGTGGTGTATACCAGCTTGCGCTTGCTCGCCGAGGGCTGGCGGCCGATGCTTCCGGTCACGTTTTCGAAGCGGCCGGTTTCTAAATCAAAATTTAGCTTTCCGTGATCCGCGAGAATGAGTTCGTTGTTTCGTCCGCCTTGCAGCCGCACATGACCATCAGCCTCGGCTTCCTTGGTCTCGTCATCGTAGGAAACCTTATCCGCGGTGAGCGTGTAGTCCTTGTAATCGATCTTTACGTCGCCGGACAGCGTGTAGACGCTGCCATGCTTCTCCTGCTGCTTGGATTCGAGGCGCACGGAAACACCCGAGGGCGGCGCGGCAACCACTTCAGCAATCGGATAATCAGGGGCATCGGGAAGCGATGATGGCCCGGAAGCCGAGGGAAACTGCTTGGTCAACGTCTGCGGCCGAAGCTGGAGATGACACAGCATTAACGCTGTGATAAACAAAAAGGTGCGGACTCTCATTACCAGGGGCCGAGGCTAGGATAGCAAATGGCCTATACCCAAGGTACTGGATTGCGTCGCCGCTCTGGTTAATTAAGGCTCGTTCTCTCGCCTTCATGGCGCTTGCCAATGAAGAAAGAAGCGTGTTTCTGTCGCCGCCGCTACTCCCATATCGCTTAAACCAGATAGACACACGGACGTGTGTGCCCTTCACGTTTTGTTCTACGGGGCCACGAAATGCGCATCGCGTAAGAGGAGAACAGAATTGAGTCCTGCTTCACCGAATGTCGGAGAGAATGTTTCCCATGCGGTTCCGGATGTTGTGCCGGCGTGGAAGACGGAGCTGAACGAGCGCCTGGCTGCGACGCGCACGCGCCGCCTGCGCAAGCAAGAAGAGCAGGTCGCCCTTCCTGGCCTCGAGCACATGACACGTAAAGTTGATTCTCGGGCCTCCATGCTAGCTGCGAAGGTGGCGCAGCGGTATGCCAATGCCCCGTCTTACAGCGAGGTGTTAGCAGCCGAAGCTCGAGCAGAGGCAGAGACAGCGGCGATCGCGCCGCCGGCCGGCAATGAGATTCATCTCTCGCCACCGCCCTCACTTGAAACGGATTCTCTCAGTGTCGAAGAAGCGGCTGCGTATCCCGAGACACTGGCGGAAGAGCCGGCGACGGTAGAGCCGTTGGCAGTGAATCTGATCGAGTTTCCGCGGGAGCTGGTAGCTGCTCGCAGGGTCCGTCCTCGGCTGGCGGAAGGTCCGCTGCGTGAGATGTCGCAGGAGGAACGCGATCAACTCAAGATTTTCGAAGTGGCGGCGGAGAACGTCTCGCAAACGGTAAATGTAGGAAAGATGCCGGCGGACTGGGCTCCGATCCGGCTGGATAGCGAACCTGTTATCGCCCATCGCGGAGACTTGCCTTCCGCGCAGTTCCTGCTCAGGACAGCGCCACTGGAAGACCGTATTATGGCCGCGATTTTTGATCTGGCGCTGATCGTCGCTGCCTTCGCCATCTTTGTCCTGGTCTTTGTTGCCTGTACGGCACATCCCCCCACCGGCAAGCCGGCATGGCTTGGGGCCGGTTTGGCGCTGGCAGGTTTCTGGCTGCTCTATCAGTACTTGTTCTTCAAGTACGCTGAGGGCACTCCCGGCATGCGCTACGCGAAGATTGCGTTGTGCACCTTCGACGACGAGAACCCCACCCGTAAGGCGATGTGCAGACGGGTCGTCTTTCTCCTGCTTTCGGTTGCTCCGCTGGGACTGGGATTCGCCTGGGCTTTGTTCGACCCGGACCGCCTCACCTGGCATGACCGCATATCGCGTATCTACCCACGGAGTTATGCCTAGCTAATATCCCCCCTGGTTCCCAGACAAAGGCCGGGTGCCCCACATCTCGCTCGTTTTTCGCGAGATGTGGGATACCGCCAAACCTTCCCTCTGACTCTTGATTCATCCGAGGCACTGAGCGGTCAACATCGGCGGTATCCCACATCTCGCGAAAAACGAGCGAGATGTGGGGCACCCGGCCTTTGTCTGGGAAGTGGACCTGCCGGAATTAGGTAGTGGGAGCCAATAGCGCAGAAGCCGCCGCGCCAATGACCGCAACCGCGGGATCATCGGGCACTACCTCGAGGGAGTAGCTCTGCAGCGGGCTCATTTTGACCATTTGCCACAAGTATTCCTTGAGCAGATTCAGGTCGAGAAAGCGCACGTTCACACCGGTGTAATAGAAACGGCCTGGACCGCCCAGGTGGATCGACGTGGCCGTGGCCGCGCCCAGGCCGCGATGCCAGAGGCGCACGAAATCCATGCAACGGGCGTCGCCTTTCTTGGCTGCGGCAAACACCTCCTCGGGCTCCATGTCGAGAAAGCGAAGACGCATCGCGCGGTATCCCATGATTCCCTCCAGGTGTCCCCGCCCACCGCATCCGCAGTAGGTTTCTTTGGGGTCGAGGGTCACGATCATGTGGCCGCCCTCCCACACTCCTTCAGCATAGGGATAGCGGCCGAATCCGATGCCGTTGCCGATGGTCCAAACCCGCACCAGGCGATCCATGCGGCCTTGCGTGACCGCGAGCCCAGCCGCTACCGCGTCGGCATCGTTCATGGTCTTCAACGGCGCCACAATCCCCTTCGACTGAAAGATGGCAGCCAACGATTCGGCTACATTCGCACCCTTTAATTGCGCCAGGTTGGGAGAGTCCTCGCAAATCCCGTTGCGAATAATCCCGGGAATGGCGACACCGATGGCATCGAACTTTCCCTCCGGATGAAGGGCCAGGACCTGATCGCTGATCAAATGGCAAAGGCTCTCGAAGGGGTGTTCGAGCAGCGCTTCGTGATCGTCCGGACTCTCCGGATAAGTGCCCAGCGACCCAACCAGCTTATGATCTTCAATGAGTCCCGCCACAATTCTCGAGGACACGACAACGCCAATGGTTCTGCCCATGCGCCCTCCTGCTTAGTCCGCCGCCCGGGCAAGCCGATTGATGCCGTTGAATGCGGCAGCCTTATAGCACTCGGCAAGGGTGGGGTAATTGAACACCGTATCGATGAAGTAGTCCAGCGTGCCGCCGAGCGCCATCACGGCCTGCCCGATGTGCAGCAGTTCGCTGGCGCCCTCGCCAATGATGTGCACTCCAAGCAGGTGCCGTGTTTCGCGATGGAACACAATCTTAAGCCGTCCGGTAGTATCGCCTCGGATCTGCCCCCGTGCAATCTCGCGGTAGTAAGCGACGCCCACCTCATACGGCACATCCTCATCGGTCAACTGCTCCTCCGTCTTGCCGATAAACGAGATTTCGGGGATCGTATAAATTCCGTACGGATAGTAGCTCGGATTGGATACCAGGCTCTCGTTGCCGAAAGCACGGGCCACGGCGATACGGCCCTGCTCCATCGACACCGATGCCAGGCTGGGAAAGCCGATCACGTCTCCCACCGCGAAAATGCCCGGCACCTTGGTACGAAAGTCTTTGTCGACCGGGATGCGGCCGCGTGAATCCGGCTCGATGCCGACGGCCGACAAATTGAGTTCGTCAACATTGCCGGAGCGGCCGACCGCATACAGCAAAGCGCCGCCCGAAATTCTCTTCTTGCTTTCGAGGTTGGCGACCACACTGCAATCGGGCAGCTCTTCCACGCTTTCCACTTCTTCGTGCAGGCGCATGGTCACGCGGCTGTCGCGCAGGTGGTAGCTGAGTGCCTCTACGATTTCCTGGTCGGCAAACTCCAGCAGCTTGGGCCGCTTTTCAATCAGGGTGACGCGCACGCCGAGCGCGGCGAACATGCAGGTGTACTCTACGCCGATGACGCCGCCGCCCACCACAATCAGCGATTTGGGAAGGTTGGGCAGGTCGAGAATCTGATCGCTGTTGACGATCGAGCGCCCGTTGATGGGCACCCTGGGGGAATCGGCCGGCTTGGTCCCGGTGGCGACGATGATGTTCTTCGCCTCGTAGGTCTGGGTGCCGCCTTCATTGGTTACCTTCACGTGGTGGGCGTCTTCGAAGCTGGCGATGCCTGGAAGTACATCGATACCATTGCGCGAGAGCTGCGCCTCGGTGACATCGATCTCGGTCTTGATCACGTGTTGGACGCGGAAGGCAAGGTCCGCCATCGTGATCTTTTCCTTGACCTTGTAGTTCATGCCATAGATGGAACGGTAGTTATAACCGGAGAGATGCAGCACGGCTTCGCGCATTGTCTTGCTGGGGATGGTGCCGGTATTTACCGAAACCCCGCCGACGTTTCGGTTGCGTTCCACCACGGCTGCCCGCTTGCCCAGCTTATTGGCATAGATAGCGGCGCGTTGCCCCGCGGGGCCCGAACCAATGATGAGTAGATCGTAGGTAATCATGCCTTGTTGGAAGGGTACCGGAAGAACCAATCGACTTGATTAAATTTCCTGTTTCTGTGAGCCGGACAAAACCCGAACTGGAACAGCATGACCCGCATCCAGCATACGCCCGTGGCAAATCAGCCCGACGGTTTGCCTAAGGCCGAAGAGGAAACCGCGGGTCCCTCCACTACGCTACCCCGCTTTTGCTTTGTATCAGGGCCCGACTTTAGTCGGGCCGTAAAGGGAAAAGAAGAATTGGGCTTCAGCCCCTGCTACGGTGCATCCTGAGAAATGCTTGCCGGAGATAATTCTGAGCAAAACCGCAGGGGCTAAAGCCCAATTCTTTGTTAGCCCGAATGGCCCGACTAAAGTCGGGCCCTGATACAAAGCAAAAGCGGGGTAGCGTAGTGGAGGGACCTGCGGTTTCCTTTTCGGCCTTAGGCGATCATCAAAGATCATGCAACTCTATGCCATTACCGACCGCATGCGGTACCCCCAACTCTCCGTTCTAGTGAAAGACTGGTCAACGGCGGGCGTGCACTTCATTCAGCTGCGAGAGAAAGACCTCGATGCGGCCGCACTCCTGTCTTTGGCCCGCGAAGCGATGGCGCAGATCGACCGCAGCCGTACCCAGCTGCTGGTGAATGTTTCCACACCGGAATCGGCTACGCTGGCGCTGGCTGCCGGCGCCGGCGGGGTTCATCTTGCCGGCAAACCCCAAGCTGGTGCGGCCAGCCGCGTACGCCAGGCCTTCCGCGACGCAATCATCAGCGTGCCCTGCCACAACCTCGAAGATATCCGCCTGGCCACCCAAGAGCAGGTGAACTTAATCCTCTTCTCTCCCGTCTTCGAGAAGATTTCAGGCCCAGCCTTGGCCCAGGGCCTCGAAGGACTTCGCCTGGCTTGTGTAGCTGCACAGGGCATCCCCATCTTCGCCCTGGGCGGGGTGACCGCCGCCAATGCCCATGATTGTGTTGCCGCAGGCGCCGCCGGAATTGCCGGCATTCGACTCTTCGCGGGAGACGATTGGCGCCGCCTCTAGAGCCGGCAAGCCACGTCTATGGAACCATATATAGTGGGATAAGACTTACCATGCAGAGTGTCCGTTTGAAAAAGTCCCTAGCCTTCCCTCGATCGGCCTGGAGCCGGCAGTATTCATACTTCTTAAGCGCACTACTGATGGCGATGGGGATGCTCTCCGGGGCTGTCCCCTGCCAGGCGCAGGACACGACCAAAACCATGCCGGCGGCACCCGTGAGCCAGGAGAAATACGACGCCGGTGTGAGCGGTTTCTATCAGGTCACCAATGCTGCCAACGGCAACTTCATTCGCGACGACACCACCGAGTCGGGCGGAGCACTGATCAGTTTGCGCCGGCCGTGGCGTCCCTGGGCGGGATATGCAGTCGACCTCGGCTTCACCAAGTTTTATGAGGCCTACAACAAGGGCGTGGTCAAGGTGGAGAGCAACGTAACCGACCTCAGCTTCTCCTATTTGTTCCAATCGCCTACCTTTTACGGGGTGCAGGCTTACCTGAGCCTGGGCGGCGGTATCATCGTCTTCTCGCCGATAAGCGGGACGCTGACCGATTTGAACTCGCCGACCACTAAGAGCCTGCCCTCCCAGCTGGTCCCGGAGTTCGCCTATAACTTTGGTCTCAACTATCCTATATTCAAGCGCCTGGGGGTACGGGGCGGGCTGCGCGGTTTAAAATACAAAACGCCGGATTTTCACCAGCAATCGATCGATACCAAGACGCTACGAACAACCCTGGAACCAAACCTGGGCGTCTATTACCGCTTTTGAGCCGGAGAATGCTATGGCCATACTGATTACGGTGCTCGATCTTGAACGGGAGCCGCTTGAATTCAGTGAGACGGTCCCGCCCGGCGCCATCGACTACGGCTCCGGGATTCGGCAAATGGATGGCATGCCCGTAAGTGGCCGCGCCGATCTCCTCACCGAGCATCGCGGGGCCCACAATCTTATCCACGACATCCGTTTGCGGGCCGGCTATCAGGGTAACTTCGAAATGCCCTGTGCCCGTTGCCTGGATCCGGTAGCGCAGCGGCTGGAAGAGCACTTTGACTTGATTTTTCGCCCCACCGGTGTCGACGTAGACGCTTCAGAGCATGCCATCTCGACCTCCGATACGGAAATCGGGTACTATGAGGATGGCCGTCTTGCGGTGGAGGACGTTTTGCGCGAGCAGGTGTTGCTTTCCCTGCCGGCGAGGGCGCTCTGCCAGCAGGAATGCAAGGGACTCTGCCCGGGCTGCGGACGGAATCGCAATAACGAGGTCTGCGCTTGTGATCGAAGCCAGGTCGACGCGCGGTGGACAGCGCTGGCCGATCTCCGCAGCAGAATGAAAACTTAAAGCTTAATGCGATCTCAGGCTGCGGCCGCACAGCCAGGGAGAACGCCTGAAAGGAATCTGCAATGCCGAATCCAAAGCGGCGCCACTCCAAGGCCCGCACCTCCAAGCGCCGTTCGCACGACGCGCTGACCGCCATTACCACCTCGGAATGTCCTAACTGCCACGAGCGCAAACTACCACATAGGGCTTGCCCCAAATGCGGCACGTACAAAGGTCGCGAAGTTCTCGAAGCCAAGGAAGCCTAACCCGATCCGTGCCTACGCTCACGGATATTGCACTCGACGCCATGGGCTCGGACAAGGCCCCTGATCCCGAGATCAAGGGCGCCATTCAAGCCTGCCGTCAGCTTCCCGTACGGGTCCACCTGGTTGGTCCTGAAGATCGTCTGCGGGCGGCCTTGCACGACGCAACCGGAGGCGAACAGCTGCCCATCGTGATCGTTCCCGCTGCGGAATGGATCACGATGGATGAGAAGGCTGCCACTGCGATCCGCAAGAAGCCGGGCAGTAGCATGCGGGTCGGTCTGCGCCTGGTCAAAGAGAACAAGGCTGCTGGATTCCTTACCGCGGGCAACACCGGGGCCGCCATGGCCTTGGCCAAAATGGTGCTTGGGGCTTTGCCCGGAGTGGATCGTCCTTCCCTGAGCGCGATGCTGCCCACCGCGACAGGTTCGCGTTGCGTGCTGCTTGATGTCGGCGCCAATGTGGACTGCAAGCCGCACAATCTTGAGCAGTTTGCCGTGATGGGCGAAATGTATGCCCGGAGCGTGCTCAAAATACCGCGTCCCCGCGTCGGCCTGCTTTCGATCGGCGAAGAAGAGGGCAAGGGTAACGATCTTACCCGGGAGGCGTTCCCCCTGCTGCGCCAGCTTTCGCTCAACTTCATCGGCAACGTGGAAGGCCGCGACATTTACAACGGCCGTGCCGATGTCGTGGTGTGCGACGGTTTTGTGGGCAACGTGGCGCTAAAGACATCAGAGGGGTTGGCGCGCCTGGTGCGCGATTTACTGCGTCAGTCGCTCAATTCCACCGTCACCGCCCAAGTCGGCGCGTTGCTTTCGCGTAAAGCATTTAATGACTTCAAGAAGCGCCTGGACCATTCCGAGTACGGCGGTGCTCCGCTGCTTGGCATTCGCGGCGTTTGCATCGTGAATCATGGCTCGTCGAATGAACGCGCCATCTATAACGGCATTCGGGTGACGGCTGAATTCGCCCTGGCTGGGATCAATGAACGGCTGCTACAGGAGTTTGCCTGCCGCCGTCCAGCAGACGGGGCGTCTGAACCAGAGATCAGCCAACCCATTCAGCCGCTACATTAGTGAGGGAAAAAGAAACCGCAGGTCCCTCCACGCACTCCAGTGCTTTGTATCAGGGCCCGACTTTAGTCGGGCCGCAAAGAGCTGAAATAGATTGGGCTTTAGCCCCTGCTATGGCGCATCCTGCAGAAAATGCTTTCTGGAGACAATTCAGGCAGGGGCTAAAGCCCGAAACTCTTTGCCCTTAGCAGCCCGACTAAAGTCGGGCCCTGATACAAAGCACCGTAGCGTAGCGGAGGGACCTGCGGTTTCTTTCAACAACTGTGACAACGACATGAGCAAGACTGCTTTCTTATTTCCTGGCCAGGGTTCGCAGAGCGTCGGCATGGGCCGCGACTTGGCCTCAACCTATCCCATTGCGCGCCAGACCTTTGAGGAAGCCAACGACGCGCTTGGCTTTGACCTGGCCGCTCTCTGCTTTAACGGACCCGAAGAGCAGCTGCGGCTGACCGAGTTCACGCAACCGGCGATCTTTACCGTATCCGTGGCCGCGCTCCGCGTTTTGACCGAAGCTGGAGTTACCGCAGATTATCTTGCCGGGCACTCGCTGGGCGAGTACTCGGCCAACGTCGCCGCCGGCGCCATGGAGTTTGCCGCCGCCGCCCGTACGGTTCGTCGCCGCGGGCAGTTGATGCAGCAGGCTGTGCCCGCAGGCCAAGGAGCCATGGCAGCCATTCTGGGCATGAAACCGGAGGCCGTGCTCACGGTCTGTCAGGACGCATCGAAAGAGGCTGGCGCGCCCGTCGAACCGGCAAACCTCAATAGTCCGGAACAAACTGTTGTCTCGGGAGCGACTGCGGCGGTCGAGCGGGCGGTCCTGCTGGCGAAAGAACGGGGAGCGAAACGGGCGGTCATGCTGCCTGTTTCCGCACCCTTTCATTGCAGCCTGATGCAGCCGGCCCAGGATGCTCTTGCCCTCGTCCTCCAGGAAATACTTTTCTCACCGGCAAAAATACCGGTGGTAGTCAACGTGGACGCCGTGCCTGTCACGGACCCCGCCACGTTGCGCGATGCGTTGGTTCGCCAAGTGACTGGAGCGGTTCGTTGGACGGATTCTATGCAGCTGCTCATCGCGGAGGGGGTAACGAACTTTGTCGAGGTCGGTCCAGGCAAGGTCCTCTGCGGACTGTTGCGGCAGATTGATCGCAGCCAGAAATGCGCGCATGTGGAAGACCCCGCCACGCTGCAAAAGGTGCTGACCTAGTCAGTTGAAAGCTGCACGGGGGAGAAGCCCAGCGTTTTGTCGCTGCGCTGCACCCAGAGAAAAACAGGCTTCTTTTGTCCGTTGACTTCGACCCCCACCACCACCCCGGAGCCAACCGTTTTCGACATCGTGATCTTATGCGTCTTGATGTCGCCCCAGTCGCTGTTGTGACCCCAATCTACTTCGAAGCGACCGTAGGAGTAGGAAGCATATTGCTGTGGGTGTTGTTGCCAGTTCGGGTCGTGGTTCCAAATCGCAAAGGCCTTCGGCAAGTCATTGGCTTCGATGGCCGCGAAGAATTGATTGACGCGGTGCTCTTGTGGCCAGTCCCAGAAGAACCAGAGCAAGCCGGCGAGCACCAGGCAGGCAATGAGGCCGGCAATGAGAATATTCCGGCGCGTGCGCGCCTTGGCCGGATCATACGTGGGTGCATCGAGCAGGGTCATAAACGCTCCTTGCTTCCAAGAAGTTTACCGCTCCTGACCATATCACCGCGAGTAGGAGATTTGTTCCTGTTCTGCCTTGCGTTCCAGTGCCAGCTCGATCAGCCTCGAAATCAGGTCGCGATATTTCATTCCCGACGCCTCCCATAGCTTGGGATACATGCTGATCGAGGTGAAGCCCGGCATGGTGTTGATCTCGTTGAGGTAGAGCCGGCCGGCGTCCCCTGCCTCGAGGAGAAAGTCCACACGCGCCAGGCCAGCGCAGTCACAGGCGCGAAAGGCATCGAGCGCCATCGCCTGCACTTGCCCGCTCTGTTTTTTGGTCAGCTTGGCGGGGATGATGGCCTGTGAGCCTTCGCTCAGATACTTGGCCTCATAGTCATAAAATTCTTTGCCTGGGACTATCTCGCCAACCACCGAGGCGATAGGTTCATCGTTGCCCAGCACCGCGACTTCCAGCTCGCGTGCTTTGCCCATCTTGGCTCGGTTGCCGCGGCTGCCGACGGCCTGCTCCACCACGATCTTGCGATCGAAGCTCGCCGCCAGGTCTATGGCCGGGCCAAGTTCCTTGCGGTCATGGGCTTTGCTGATACCGACCGACGAACCAAGGTTCGCGGGTTTTACGAAGAGGGGATACTTGAGCGCGGCTTCGAGCCTGGTGATCACCTTCCTCGGACTTCGCTGCCACTCATGGCGGAGGAAGGTGACGTGGCTGGTGATGGGCAGCCCCGCGGCAAGGAAGAGGCGCTTCATTACTTCTTTGTCCATGCCGGTGGCCGAGCCCAGAACTCCGGAGCCGACGTAGGCTAGCCCTGCCAGCTCGAAGAGGCCCTGGATAGTGCCATCTTCGCCAAACGTACCGTGCAGCACGGGAAAGACAACATCCAACTGCAGCACATCGTGGCCCGGGGAGATAGAAGAGGCCGCGCGTTCGAAGGGTACGAGGGCGCCGCCCGGCATCGGCGGCACGATCACGCCTTCTCCTTTGGCCAGCAGCGCTGCCGGCGCGGTGTGTTGCGGATCGCCCGCGCGCAGGGTGCCGGTGTCGGGAAAATCGCCTGTTAACAACCGCTCGGCATCGCCGGAGACGAGCCACCGGCCCTGCTTGGTAATGCCGATCGGCACCACCTCGAAACGAGTGCGATCGATTGCCTTGAGGACGGAGGCAGCCGAGAGCAGGGAGACCTCATGTTCGCCGCTACGTCCGCCAAAAAGTACACCAACCCGGAGTCTCTTCTTCATGCCGTTCTGATTCTATGGGTCCTTGCGGTCAACAGAGTTGTCGCTTCTGGTGCGGGCTCGGGCTGAAGGACGGTCTTCAGCCCGTCGCATGGAACCGAGCTGCCCACATGCCTTTGTCAGTGCGCGGACGCGTGTGCGACCCATGATTCTCTAGCCCGAGGCCGTCCCTAAGCCGGCACCATCTGATTTTTTCGTTCTCGAATTCTCCGCTCTACCCGCAACGCAACCAGCGCGACCAGCAGCGCCACGCAGGCTACCGCCGCGCTACCCCACGAGAGATACCGATAGCCGATACCCTCGGTCAGCATGATCCCGCCCAGGCTGGCGCCCAGCGCGTTGCCCAGGTTGAAAGCACCCTGATTCAAAGTCGAGGCCAGGTTCGGAGCTCCCTTGGCCTGCTCCACAATCCGCGCCTGCAATGGAGACCCGGCCGCGAAGTGGACACATCCCCACACAAAGACGATGATCACCGCCGGCACCACGCTGAGCTCCAGAAATGGCATGGCCAGGAAAATCACAATCAACAGCATCAAGCTTCCCAGGACGACCGGCAACTGCTTCCAGTCCGCCAGTCTGCCGCCCAGTAAGTTGCCCACCGTAATGCCCACGCCAAAGACCATCAAGACCCTGGTCACGCCGGCCGGCGAGAAGTGCGTCACCTGCTCCAGGATGGGCGCGATGTAAGTAAAGACACAGAACAACGCCACGGAAGACAGCGTGCTCATCGCCAGTACCAGCTGCACCTGGGGGCGCAGCACCGCGTGGAACTCATGCTTGATGTGAACCTTCTCTGCCGCCTGGTGAGGCACCATGCGCAGCAGCCCTAAACCGGCGATCACGCCAATGGGAACCAGCGCCCAAAAGGCGAATCGCCATCCAAACGCCTGGCCTAAGGCGGTGCCGGCAGGAACCCCCAGCACATTCGCCAGCGTCAGGCCGCTGAACATGAGGGTGATTGCCTGGGCCCGCTCCGAGCGCGGCACCAGGTGGTAAGCCACGATGCTGCCGATCCCAAAGAAGGCGCCGTGGCAAAGCGCGGTCAGTATCCGCGCCAGCAGAAGCAGAAGAAAGTTCGGGGCCAGGGCGCACAGGGTATTTCCGGCCACGAACATGCCCATTAAAATCAGCAGCGCCCGTTTGCGGTCCATCCGCGAAACAGCCAGCGCGACCAGCGGCGATCCAAGGGTGACGCTGAGCGCATAGCCCGAGACCAGAATCCCGGTCTTCGGAATACTGATCTGGAAGCTGTGAGCGAGATCCGGCAGCAGCCCCATGATGATGAATTCCGAGGTGCCGATACCAAAAGCGGAAACGGCCAGCGCGAGCAGAGGTTTTCGCATAGGTCATTTCTATTGTCCTCGATTGGCACCGCCATCGGCTCAAAGAAGTCTTATGCGGCTGAATCAGAGTGGCAGTTCCATAAACACGTTCGCCCGCACATAGGGCATGTCCGGCAGGCTGTCTGCAGGCACATGGCGAAAGCCGATCGGACTCGTACAGATGCACCGCGTTTTCGAGCCTGGAGTTGCTGCCCAGGAACAAAGACTTCGCCCCGATCCGCTTCGCCTGCGTGACCGCATGCAGCAGCAACCTGCGGCCGATTCCCAAGTCCGCGCATTTCTGGCGAGACCGCCATCTTCGACAGCTCATAGACACCATCGCCCATGGGGATCAAAGCGACGCAGCCAACAGCCTGATGGCCGAGATAGGCCATGAAGATATGGCCGCCCTTCTTGAGGATCTTGTTCTCGGGATCGCCCAGGGTTTCGCGATCCGCCTTCTCCAGGGTGAAGTAGCGGGTGATCCACTCTTCATTCAAGGTCCTGAAGGCAGTCGCGTCTTCTCCCGCTTGCAGTGGCCGGATCTCGATCTGCGGAAGACTCACCGCTTGCTCCGAGCTGGTACATCTGCATCTCGTCGTTATGCATTTTTCTCACCCCCTGATAGCAGTCTCGCCCTCAGCATCGATTACGTCCAATATCTTGTTTTGCTGGATTAAGATGTTCTGTATATGGATCGCGATATCGAGTTGCGACACCTGCGTTACTTCGTTGCGGTTGCGGAAGAGTTGCACTTTGGCCGCGCTGCGGAGCGCCTCCATCTCGCCCAACCGCCTCTCTCCCAACAAATACGCAAGCTGGAGGAGCTGCTTGGATACCCACTCTTCACCCGCACCTCACGCTCGGTCAGTCTCACTCCTGCGGGCGAGGCCTTACTGCAGCGCGCCCGCCGCACGCTGCGCAATGTGCAGCGCGATATCGATGAGACGCGCAGCATCGGGCGTGGCGACGTTGGCTCCCTGCATATCGGCTTTATCGGATCAGCCATGCTGACCACGCTGCCTGGGATCTTCCGCTCTTACCGCGAGGCGTATCCGCGGGTGCGGCTGCATCTGCACGAATCGTTCACCGCCCTGGTAACTGAGGGCCTGGAGAACGGCACCCTCGATGCCGGCATTCTGCGCGACGGGGATCCGTTGGAAGGCTTGCACGTCACCACCATCCTGTCCGAGCCTTTCGTCGCCGTGCTCCCGGCAACCCACCCGTGCGCGAAACAGAAGAGCATCTCCATCGCTTCGCTGCGGGACGAACCATTCGTCTACTATCCGCGCAGTGCGGGCGCGCGCGCTTATGAGAAGCCGCTGACGCTCTGTGAGGAGCACGGGTTTCGTCCGCAGATTGTGCAGGAAGCATCTCACTGGCTCACCATCCTGCGCCTGATCGCCGCCGGGCAGGGAGTTTCCATTGCCCCCGCGTGTGTTCGCCACATCGCCTCAGCCGAGGTAGTGTGCCTCCCGCTTCGCGGCGCAAAGGCGGTCAGCAACATCGAACTCGCCTGGCTCGCAGGAGAGTCGCGCCCCATCGTCGAGCGGTTCAAACAAATTGCGGAAAGCACGCGAAAGTGTGCGTTAAGCCCACGCAAGAACAATCGCCCCGGCAGCGATTAACAACACCCCGGCCGCCTTGGCCAACGTAATCGTCTCGCCTAACAGCGGCCATGCCAGCAGCACGACAAAGACCACGCTCAGCTTGTCGATGGGGGCCACCTTCGAGGCCTCTCCCATGGAGAGCGCGCGAAAATAACAAATCCACGACAAGCCGGTTGCCAGGCCGGAAGCGATCAGGAACAGCCAACTGCGGCGGCCCACATGGATCAGGCCGGCATGCGTGCCCAGACTGAGAGCGATGGTCCAGGCAAAGACCACGACCACCGAGGTGCGAATCGCAGTAGCCAGATTCGGATCCACATGGGCAACACCGACTTTGGCGAGCAAAGCGGTGGCGGCGGCAAAGAGAGCAGAAAGGACAGCCCATAAAAGCCAGGTCATGGAAACCATGGCAAGTTTACAGGGCTATAATCCGCGCCGAGGTGAACGATGCCAACGTATCTTTGCTCTATTGCGCTGGACCAAAGAAGGTGTGGAGAAGATCAAGGACAGCCCAGCTCGTCTGGACGCCGGCAAGAAAGCTTTTGAGGCTGCCGGCGGAAAGTTAATAGCGTCTCTCATGTTGATGGGTCAATACGACATGGCGGTCATGTGCCGAAGCTCCCGACGACGCGACGATCGCCCGCATCATCCTCGCTCTTGCATCGAAAGGTGCGTATGCGCACGGAAACGCTCCGCGCCTTTACCGAGGACGAATACCGCAAGATCATTTCCAGTCTATGACCCTTAAGGCGCATAGGGCGCTTAAGGCGCACATTTCCCCGCAGCAGCGTCGGGGACGGGCTTTAGAGTCTGCGTGAGAACCTCATGGACATGATGGTGGGTGCCCCAGGTCTCGCTTTTGAGACCTGGGATCCCTCACGCAAATGAGGGCGGACAAAACCTCCAGCGGAGTAAATTCCAGTTGCAACGCAGACTCTTTAGAAGCCCCTGAGGATTAGGCCGCTGCCTTTTCGATCGGCGTCGCGGGCTGCTCGGATAGCTCCTCCAGACTCTTGCCCTCGGTTTCGGGGAGCAGGAATATAGTGACAATCAATCCCAGGCAGCTAACCACCGCGGCGACCCCTTCTGCAGCCGGCAACCCATGCCAATGCATAAGCAGGGGGAAGGTAAAGACACCTACGAAGCCGCCGATTTTGCCCATCGAAGCCGCGATCCCGTGGCCTGTCGTCCTCACCCGGACCGGGAACACCTCCGAGGGGTAGACAAAGGTTGTGGCGTTAGGACCGAACTCGGAGAAGAAATAGCTGAAACCGTAGATCAGCAGAAAAGTGACGGTTAACTTCTCGACGTTAGGGATAACGGCGAGAAGACCAAAGGTGCCGGCCATCATGCCGAAGCCAAGGCATTGGATGGTCTTGCGGCCCATCTTATCCATCATCCACGCCGCAACCGCATAGCCGGGTGCGGCAAAGACCGCGAAGATACCCAACTGTGTAAGGGTTTTCTGCAGGATCGTGTGATCGCTGCCGAGTGCTGAGAGCACGAGTGGGCTAGAGACGGTATTGCCGTAGTAAGCGAAATCGAGCAGAAACCACGCACCGCTGGCGCCTAACAAGCGGGCGAGGATCATCTTGTTGTCGACCAGACGGTGAAATCCATCCCAAAAAGAAACCGAGTGGGTGTTCTTATCAAAATGTGCGGCCTTCTTGAGCTTGCCTGAGTCGTCTTCTTCGTGGCCTGCGGCCTTGAGAAACCGCGGTGTTTCTTTCAGGTGGCGACGGGACCAATAGACAGCAAGGGCGGGTATTGCGCCGAGGGATACTAAGATTCGCCAGATGATGTCATGAGAAAGAGGAGTAAGCAATAAGCCGGCGGCCACAAGCGGGCCAACGATTAAGCCGGCGGCCTGCATAGCAAACACCAGGGTGACCAGCATGCCGCGATGTGCCTTGCCGGCATACTCGCTCATGATTGTGGCAGATACGGGGTAGTCGCCGCCGATGCCGATGCCGAGGATGAAGCGAAAACCGATCAGCCACCAGATACTCGGAGAGAAAGCGCAGGCAATCGCGCCAAATGCGAGGACCAGCACCTCAACACCGTAAATTCGCTTGCGCCCAACCATATCGGCGACCCGGCCAAAAAGGAGGGCGCCGATGGCCGCGGCGAGAAGGGCCGTGGATTCCACCAGGCCTTCCTCTAGTTTGCCCACATGCCAGATCGGTTTAAGCAGCGTCATGACCACGCCGATTACGAATAAGTCGTAGGCATCGGTAAAGAAACCCATGCCCGAGATGAACATGATCTTCCAGTGTTCTTTCGATATCCCGGCATTATCCATTTCAGAAAAGTCGGACTTGCCGGCGCTGATCGAATTGGCCATGCTGTTACCTCCAGGGCGTCGCTCTTAACCTGGATGCCTGCTCAGATTAACGACAGGTTACTGGCGTGTTAATCCGCGCCTGATTTCTGTCCAGGCTCCTGGTTGTAAATGCTCACCCGAAAGTTCTCCTTTTCTGATAGGACTACTGGGATGAGCGCTAAAGCGGTACTGCGGCAGGAGTGGCTTCTGGGAGTGGCTTTTGTCACCACGGCGTTGTTCCTGCTGTTTGGGAAAGGCTGGCTCGCCGACCTGTCCAATCCGCTGTGGTTCACCTTCATGTTGGTTTGGCTCTTTGCCGTTATCATGGCTGCCGCTTTTGCCGTTGTGCATCATGCGGAGAGTCTGGCGATCCGCTTGGGGGAGCCCTTGGGAACCCTGGTGCTTACTCTTTCCGTCATTGGCATAGAAGTGATGATGATCTCGGCAGTCATGCTCACCGGCGAAGGCAAACCCGCCTTGGCCCGCGATGCGATGTTTGGGGTGGTAATGATCGTGCTCAATGGCATGATCGGTCTCGCCCTGGTGCTGGGCGGTTTACGCCACCATGAGCAGGAGTACAACCTCCGGGGAGCCAATTCCTTCTTGTCTCTGATCGTGCCTTTAACGGTGCTCGGTCTGGTGCTGCCGAATTTTACGGAAACCACACGCGGACCTACTCTGTCTGCCTTTCAGTCCACTTTCTGGCCGTAATGTCCATCGCCATCTACGGTCTCTTTCTGATCATCCAGAACTGGAGACATCGCGACTACTTCGTGCAGCCCGTCCTGAGTGGCGCTATTGCCGGAGGCCACGACGGCCACGGCGAACCTGGGTCTCTTACCTACCATGGAATATTGCTGGTGATGTACCTGCTTCCGATCGTCGTGCTGGCAGAAGAGATTGCATTCCCGATCGACCATGGAATCGAAGTCCTTCATGCGCCGGCAGCGCTCGGCGGGTTCCTGGTCGCGGCGTTGATCTTGTCTCCCGAGTCGCTCAGCGCAACTCGCGCGGCGCTTGCCAATGATCTGCAGCGTTCGATCAATATCCTGTTGGGTTCCGTGCTCGCATCGATCGGACTGACCATTCCGGCAGTTCTAACCATCGGCTTGATCACCGGCAAAACCGTGGTTCTCGGGCTCGACGCGCCGAATTCTATTTTGTTGGTTCTTACGCTGGCGGTATCGGCGCTCACGTTCATCAACAATCGAACCAATGTTCTGATGGGCGCAGTGCACCTGTTAATCTTTCTCGCCTACCTCATGCTGCTCTTTGAGCACTAACGAGTCTGTTAGAACCTCCTGGATTTGTATCAGGGCCCGACTTAGTCGGGCCGCTGAGGCAACAAAGATTTGGGCTTTAGCCCCTGCCGAAATTGTCTCCAGGAGCATTTTCTGCAAGATGCGCCGTAGCAGGGGCTAAAGCCCAATCTTTTTCCAATTCTTTACCGCCCGACTAAAGTCGGCCCCTGATACAAAGCCTTGAGGTTCTCACACAGACTCTAAGAGGCTCAGGCTTTCTGTGCCTGGTAAAGGAGTCTGAGCAGTCGCCGTTCTTCGGTTAATGACTGCACGCAGGAAAGGAATCGCTGCAGCCCCGCCCAGTTTTGTTCGCCTTCCGCGACGATCAGCCTGTCTTTGTATTTCTGCCGCGCCTGGTGCCATCTCGCCGCGGTACGCGGCCGCATGCTCGTGTTGTATCCAACGTCTTGATATTAGAAAATCCAGCCTGCAGCATCAGTCGTTCGTTTTCTCCCGGCGGGCTGAACAAGTAGTATCCGATCGAACTCCGGGTAGCGATTTCCTCCTGCGAGACAATGCCTCCAATGATCAGGGCGTCACTGAATAACATCCGTCCCACACCAGGCTTCAGGACTCGATACATTTCTGCGAGTAGCGAGAGCCTCCCTGGAACGTGGCACAGCACGTCGTTCGAGAATACGGCGTCGAAGGTTTCATCTGCGAAAGGCAAAGGACGAGAAACATCGCATACTTCGAAACGTACCTGTCGAGCCATGCCGCTGATCCAGGGCCAATTGGCTCGCGTTGCGAATGCCCAGAGCATTGATGTCTAAACCGGTAACGCTGCAGCCGACGGTTTGTGCAAGGTGTAAGGCGTACGCTCCGGATCCGCAGCCTATTTCCAGTACTGATGAATTGCTGGTGAGCTCCAGCATTTGTGGAATCTGCTCGGACTCTTCAGTGGTGACCCAGCTGGTCTGGCCGAAATCTACACCGTAGGTCTCCATTCGCACGTGACGGTAGACATCGGAATCATAGTTCCCGTACTCACCGTCGTAGAGTTCGACTTTTTCGGGCATGCCGTCCTCCGCTTACAGTGCCCCCGCAAGCTCCTGGGCGAGAGGCTTGATCGCATCCAGGTTGCATGGGCAGGTTGAATAGACAATGCGAACCAGCTTGTCCCCTTTGCGGACCATCAAGATCGACCCCGAGGAATCAAAGGCTTCATCGCCAATTCCCGCAATAGGCTTGCCCGGGCCGATCGTTCCCAGCACATTCTGATTCAGAGCCATCTGGGTTTTGGCGGAGTTCGGATCGATGGTAAAGGCAACCACTACGGAGTTTATTTCGGCGTTCTGGTTACTTCCGTCCGTCTCGCTCGCGCTGCCGAGCAGGCCATGGGACAGGTTCTGAATCAGTTGCTGCTGCTCGGCGCTGGCACCGTTCTTCGCCATCATGGAGGCGATGTGCTTGCCGGTCATCTCGGCCGGAGTGCCTTTAGCGAGGTATTGGCAACCGTCAGCAGTTGTTTTCGTCGCCACGATGGGTACACCGATGAAGCGGCTAACATCTTCCTTGCTAAGAAAGCGGCAGGCTCCGGGCCCGAGGTTCCCTCCACCGCTTGCACCCGCATTGTCACGGTTGAGTGAAGACATGGTTCCGGTTGTCCCCAGCACTTGACGGGAAATCTCGTGAGCCTTGCGGCTTGCGATGTGAAGCACATAGAACATGCCAAAGAGCGCGACAGACCCCATAACAAAGATGAGCAGGACCACCGCCAAAACAATCTTGAGCACGGGACTGGTCCCCTGCCTTACGGGCGGCATGGGTACTGCCGGCGGCAAAGGCTGGATCGGCGGGACTGAACTGACCGGGGACGCCGCCAGCGGAACATTTGCTTGCCCCACCCTGGCGCCGCAAGCGCCGCAGAATGCTGATGCGTCGTTCAACATGGTTCCGCAGGTTCCGCAAAATTTAGCCATAGCGCTCCTCCGTCGACTGGATTCCTGTATGCCAGAGAGAGTACGCGAAGACCGTCATTCCGCAAAGCAGAGACGGGCCTTTTAGTCTGAGCCCAGCAAGGGAGCCAGATAAGCAGCGGTGCGGCTTGCGCTTGTTTTGACCACCTCGTCGGGGGTTCCGGACACAACCACGTGTCCACCCTCTTCGCCCGCGCCCGGACCTATATCCATCACCCAATCACTCGCTGCCACCACGCGCATGTCATGTTCCACCACGATGACGGTATTGCCCGCGCTGACCAACGCATCGAGCTGCGCCATCAGCTTATCCACATCTGCTGCATGGAGCCCGGTGGTTGGCTCGTCAAGGATGTACAGTGTGGCGCCGCGCTGTAGCCGCTGCAGCTCGGTGGCCAGCTTGATGCGCTGAGCTTCGCCGCCAGAGAGCTCCGTAGCCGGCTGACCCAGGCGCAGGTAGCCCAGACCAACCTGCCGCAAAACGTCAATCGAACGGCGCAGTTGCTGATCCTGGGCAAAGAACTCCCAGGCTGCATCGACCGTCAACCCCAGCACGTCGGCGATGGATTTATCGCGATACTTTACTTCCAGTGTCTGGGCGTTATATCGAGCTCCATGGCAGGTTGGGCATGGCGCGTACACACTGGGCAAAAAGAGCAGCTCCACGCATACGAAGCCCTCACCTTGGCAGGTTTCGCAGCGGCCTTTGGCCACGTTGAACGAGAAACGTCCCGCATCGTAGTGCCGGGCGCGGGCAGTTTTTGTGGCGGCAAAAAGCTTGCGCACATGATCGAACAAGCCGGTGTAGGTAGCGAGGTTCGAACGAGGAGTCCGCCCGATCGGAGTTTGATCGACTCTGACTAAGCGCTTGATCCCTTCCATGCCGGCCGTAATTCGGCCTCCCGTGGGAACCAGCGGCACAGCTTCCAGCTCCGGCCCTTCTGCTTCCTCTTCTACCTCGAGGGATTGCCCGAGCTGCCCTGCCACCAGGTCGACCAACGCCTGGCTCACCAGGCTCGATTTCCCCGAGCCGGAAACACCGGTCACGGTCGTGAACACCCCCAGAGGAAAAGCAACATCGAGCTGGTTCAGATTATTGCGTGTCACCCCTTCCAGGCGCAGCCATCCGCGGGGTGAACGCGGCGTTCGGCTGGGAAACCGCTGGTTGCCAAAAAGATAGCGTCGCGTCTGCGAGGCTTCGATTTGTTCGAGCCCGCCAGGAGGGCCACTGTAGAGCACACAACCGCCCTGCTCTCCTGCTCCTGGTCCCACATCGACGATCCAATCCGCGCGCCTGATCACGTCCAGATCGTGCTCTACGACGAATAACGAATTTCCAGCCGATCGCAATCGCTCGAACGCTACCAGCAGGGCCTCGGTGTCGGCAGGGTGCAGCCCAGCGGAGGGCTCGTCGAGCACGTACACCACTCCAAACAGGTTCGAATGGACCTGGGTGGCAAGCCGTAGACGTTGCAGCTCACCTGGCGAAAGGGTGGGCGTGCTGCGTTCCAGGGTTAGATATCCGAGGCCGAGATCGAGCAGTACCGCCAACCGTCCGACAATGTCTGCCGCGATCCGCTGGGTCACAATCACTTTTTCCGGATGCTGCGCATTTTTCTTTGCGTCACGGCCTTCCGCAAAGGGACGCAAAATCGCAGCCAGGCGCTTCAGCGGCAGCCGGGAGAGGACGGCTATATCCAGGCCGGCAAACTTTACCGCCAGCGACTCCAACCGCAGCCGCTTCCCATGACAGAGGGGGCACTCACCGCTGAGCATGTATTGCGAGACTCGCTTCTTCATCAGCGGGCTGTGGGTGGTTGCGAAGGTGTGCAGCACATACCGTTTGGCGCTGGTAAAGGTGCCCTGATAGCTGGGCTCCAGCTTGCTCCTGAGCGCGGCGCGCACCTCTTTTGGAGTGAAACCGGCATAGACCGGGACCACCGGCTGCTCATCGGTAAACAAAATCCAGTCACGATCTTTCCGCGGCAACTCGCGCCACGGACGATCGACGTTGTAGCCCAGCGTGGTGAGGATGTCACGCTGATTTTGCCCCTGCCACGCCGTAGGCCAGGCAGCGATGGCCCGCTCCCGAATGGTGAGCGAATCATCCGGCACCATGGAGCGTTCCGTCACCTCATAGATCCGGCCCAATCCGTGGCACCTGGGGCACGCTCCCTCAGGAGTGTTGGTGGAAAAGGACTCGGCATAGAGAATCGGCTGGTGCGGTGGATATTCTCCCGCGCGTGAATACAGCATGCGGAACAGGTTCGACAGCGTGGTGACGCTGCCCACAGAAGAGCGAGTGGTCGGCGATCCCCGCTGTTGCTGTAAGGCCACGGCCGGAGGCAAGCCATCAATGCTATCGACTTCAGGCACAGCCATCTGGTGAAACAACCGCCTGGCGTAAGGGGACACAGACTCCAGATAACGCCGCTGCGCTTCCGCGTAGAGCGTGCCGAACGCCAGAGACGATTTGCCTGAGCCTGACACTCCCGTAAAGACAACCAGGGCATCGCGAGGAATATCCAGATCGATGCTCTTGAGGTTGTGTTCGCGGGCGCCGCGCACCCGGACGAAGCCACTCTTTGTGGGAGAACTTTCTAGGGTCTCCGCCAGATTACCCTCCCGCCCCGCACCGTCGCCCGGACCGCGGCAAACGCCGTTACATCCTTCACCGGATCTCCATCCAGCAACACCAGATCCCCAGCCTTACCTACTTGGATGCTTCCGGTAGCACCGCCCACGCCAAATCGCTGCGCCGGGGCCGTTGTCAGCATGCGCAGGATGTCCCGCCCGGAGAGCCCCGAATGCTCCAGCGCGCGAAACTCATCGGTCGTATCGTAGTCCGTCATGTAGCCCACGTCGGTGCCGAACAGCAATTCCCCGCCCAGCTCGTGAAACCGCCGCACCTGCGCGTAAATGGGATCGATATATTTCGGGTCGGTGGTCACTGTGGTGGCAAACATCTTCAACGTGGGGATCATGGCCATATGCCTGGCGATCACGCTGCCTAGCACTGCATCGTCCACTCCCTCGGTCGTGTCCACGGCATGTGCGAGCACATCTACGCCGCTCTCCATCGCTACCCGCACGCCCTGCAGATTTGATTCATGGGCAAAGGCGAGCTGTCCGTGGTCATGCGCTACCTTTACCGCCGCGCTCGCATCCTCGACTGGCATGGGCAGCACCTTTCCCCTGGCGACATACGATCCGGTGAACAGCTTAAGCAGGTCAGCCCCGCGGCGGATGTTACGTTCCTCCACTCGTGCCGCTTCGGCCGGGCGGTTGGGCTGCGCAAGAAAGGCCAGCCGCCATCGGGGCATGTTGTCGCGCAGGTAGTACGGAATTCCGTGAGGCGGATATTGCGGTGATCCGGCGGTATAGATCCTCGGCCCTTCTATCTCGCCCTGCTCAATTCGCCTGCGCAGCGGAATAGTGTCGAAGAGGTTGGAGCCCGTATCCACCACCGTGGTGAACCCTCGGCTGGTCAACATGTCCTGCAACTGCGCCTGCAATACTGCACCCGGCTTCCACTCGGCGCCGCTCCACTTTCGTTCGGTGAAGTGCACGTGGGTGTTCCAAAAGCCCGCGGTCAATACGCAGCCATCGCACTCCAGCACCTCCGCTCCGGCCGGAACCTCTACCTGTTGGCCCACGGCTGCGATTTTTCCGTCCCGCAACAACACCGTACCGTGTGCCATCGGAGCGGCGTCCGGGGATACATAAATCCGCGCTCCGGTGATCGCCAACACGTCGCGCGCTGACATAGGCGCAGGATGCGGATCGCGCAGCGGCCGGATAGCAAAGACGTACGTCCACACGGCCAGGCCAATGGCAAGCACCAGGGCAAAAATCAGCAGTAGTCGAACAGATCTCATCCGTCTTCTCCGTCTGGGCCACGTTCAGGACTGATTTGACCTCCAACACTTTGAGCAGTCCATATTGCTTCAGATGGAATCTAAAGCCAGGACATATTTAGCCGGAAAGAGACGTCGCTCGCTGGACAGCCGGCAGCTACCAGTTTGCGACGCGGAAACGCTTATGGTTAAGGCGATTCATCGCGGAGTGGTCGGTTCCGTGGCGCTAGCGTTTCTAGTCGCCCTGCTGTGCCTCCCGGCAATTGCACTTAATCGCAATCGCGCAGTCAGCCAGTTCTATCACACCGCCTCGGCGGCACGAGAGGGCGACCCAGGCCAGATTGTGGCGGCTGTCGACTTCCTGCGTCCACCCACTTTCTTACATACCGGCTGGTTTGTGTCGCTGTGCGCCCTTTCTGCCGGCGCCTTGCTGTGGCTCCTGTTTGCCTTACGGCTGCGGTACCTGACCGGGCAGCTTCGCGCGCGGTTGGCCGAACGTCTTTCGGAGCGGGAAAGAATTTCTCGTGAGCTGCATGACACCCTCCTGCAGAGCGTTGCCGGTTTGATTTTGCGCTTCCAGACAGCATCCGAGAACATTCCCACAAATGACCCGACGCGTCAGATGTTGGACGAGGCTCTGCGCCAGTCCGACAAAGTGCTGGAAGAAGGGCGGGAACGAGTACTTGGATTACGCGTCAGTCCCGCTGATGCCAATGAGCTGGCCCAGGCTTTTGTCGCAGTTGGGATGGAACTCAAGCGAGAGCACCCGGCCGATTTCAGCGTAGTGGTGAACGGCGAACCTCGTGAGCTGCACCCGATTGTGCGCGACGAGGTGTACCGCATTGGACGGGAAGCGATAGCCAACTCCTTTCAACATGCCAACCCCGTGCGCTGCGAGACGGAGATCAATTACGACCGCACCCAGCTACGCATCAGCTTTCGCGATGACGGTCGCGGCGTGGATGCAGCGGTCCTTGAAAGTGAACGCCGATCCGGCACTTGGGGATTGCCCGGGATGCAGGAGCGGGCGCGCAAGATCGGCGCTCGTCTTGAAGTCTGGAGCCGCGCAGGAGTTGGCACTGAAGTAGAACTGCGCGTTCCTGGTACCATCGCCTACTCCTCCGGCACCAACCTTTCGCGCTGGCAATGGCTACGCCGTCTCGCCACCGGGGATGGCTAGACGAGTCACCAGACCGGGCTGGCAAGTTGAATGCTCCACACCGGTCCACCGTTGTACAGCGCGGCGTCGACACGAACGATGGCCGGAACTCCGTCTTTGGTTATCCAAACATGCAAATCTGGAGGTTGCTTACCAATCATCGGCGCCACTACCCCGGCCAGTCCTCCTAACTCGGGTTTTACGTCCCACTCCACCGCTTTCAACGGCCGGCTGGCGACCGTAAACTGCCCCTCTTTCTCCATCGCAATTGCGAGCTTCACCAGCCGCGGCTTGGACGAGAAGGAAAGATAAGAGACCTCGACCTTGGGAGCATTGGTTTGCAAATTCTTGATCAAGTTGAAAAGAAGCCCATTCGCGAGGTCCGCCGGCAGGTCCACATGCTCCGTTTTGACAGTTCCGCTGCCACTGGAGAGGTCACGAACACTTACCATCTGCGAGCGCATATCAATATTCACGTCTACAGATTCTGGAAACGCCGGGCCCCTTTGGACGTGGTGGTCGGTGATCAGCTGAAAGGTTGACTTCTGGGAATAAACAGAAACCTCATCGTCCAACGAGCCGTCGCGAAAATGCAAAACCAGTCGAGACTTGATCCTGTCTCCGTGGGGAACCTGGGAAAATTCCCCCGATGCGAGGATCGCGCCTTTCTCATTCCTTAAGACGACAAATCCAGCCACCATCCCCTCGCGGTAGCGAATCTTCACGCCCTGATCTTCTGCACGGCCCGGCTGAGCAAGCATGGCAACCGCAACCAGACTGACGATGCAGCCGCTTAAAAGACCAGGACAGGAAGTTCTCATCATAGCTTCAGGTTAAGATGCCTGGTTCCCTCGCCAAGACTGGGTGGTCCACATCTCGCTCGTTTTTCGCGAGATGTGGGATACCACTGAACCTTCCCCTCTAAACTCTCGAGTCATCCGATGCACGCGGTCAACATCGGCGGTATCCCACATCTCGCGAAAAACGAGCGAGATGTGGGGCACCCGGCCTTGGTGAGGGAACCAGAAGCAGCCCCCGCAGGACTGAGCTCGTAATTGGAGTACGTTACTCTGCAGCCTGTGAAGCCGTGCCCCTCGTAAAAACTATTGGGCCTTCAGGTACGCGATCAGATCGCTGATTTGCGTGTCGTTCAGGATGGAGCCAAAAGCGGGCATGGGCGGAGAGCCCTTCTTGATGGTATCTGTCGCCTGCGCCGGCGTAATGGCCGGGTTTACCATGGGCTTGCTGCTAAAGATGCCGTGCAGGTTGGGAGGGCCGAAAGGAGCAGCATCGTCCGGTTGTTTATTATGGCAGCTCACACAATTCTGCTGGAAGATCGCAGCACCGCGCTTAGCTTTGGCATTCATCGGCTTGGCCGTATCGGCAAAACCGATTAGATGACTGACGCCCAGCGCACCGGCCGCAGCTAGTATGCACACAGCCAAGAGTCCTCGACCCATAACTATTTTCCCCTCGCTCTCAAATCATAAACCATGGTCTAGCTCTGTCTGATGCCTACACCACCAGGTGCGATGACGAAAATTTCTCACCCTCTGTCACTTGCGTGTAAGAGTACATTTTGCTAGAGCTTGACCCTCACGGGATACACTTGGGGAAATTCCTTCAGGCGGACCGCAATGCTGGATACGGCCCAAAATATCGTCATCGTCATTGTTTCCCTGGCATGCTCTCTTTCCTTCATGGCGGCGGTGAACTACTACTGGCCGCGGGAGGAGCGCCGTGCGCACAACGACCTGATCGGCTGGCAGCTATCCGTTCTGGGCACAACCTACGCGGTCATTATCGGCTTTATGCTCTACACCGTTTGGATAAGCTTCGGAGAGGCCGACCTGAATGCGGATGCAGAGGCTAATTCGCTGGTAAATCTCTATCGCCTCTCGTCCGGCCTCGCTCCCGATGAAGGTGCAAAGCTCAGGGAATTGACGCGGGCGTATGGCGATGCGGTCGTCGATCATGAATGGGGGGATATGGCGAATGACATGATGCCCGAGGAATCCCGTCCGATCGCGCGCCAGATGTGGGTGACTCTCATGGCCTCGAAAGCAGCCTCTCCCACGGAGATCACCGCGGAAGACCATGCTATCCGCGAAGTCAGTGCCTTGGCAGGGTATCGCCGCATCCGCATGGTCGAAAACGCATCCCGTCTCCCCGGTGTGCTCTGGTTTGTCCTGATCGTCGGAGGGGTGGTGACCATTGCCTCAACCTGCATGTTCGGTGCTGCCAATGGTCCGTTGCACGTTATCCAGGTGAGCGCGTTCGCTCTGCTCATTTCGCTGGTGCTGGTCGCGATTGCCGATATCAATCGTCCGTTCCAGGGCTCAGTGCACGTGAGTGACTATGCCTTCCGGCGCGCGCAAGTGGAGATGAAGGATCAATAGCCGACAAAGTGTCACGCGTTTCTGAGTGCCGCGCTGCGCAGACGCAATGCGTTAGCGATGACAGAGACCGAGCTGAAGCTCATGGCCGCGGCGGCAATCATTGGATTGAGCAGCAATCCAAAAATCGGGTAGAGCACACCAGCCGCAATCGGCACGCCTAAAGCATTGTAGAAAAAAGCAAAGAAAAGATTCTGGCGGATGTTGCGCATGGCTAGCTGACTCAAGCGCCGCGCCTTGAGAATGCCGCGCAGGTCCCCTTTCACCAGGACGATCCCACCCGACTCCATGGCCACATCCGTTCCCGTGCCCATCGCGATGCCCACCTGCGCCTGTGCCAGCGCGGGCGCATCGTTGATGCCATCGCCGGCCATGGCCACCACCGCTCCCTTCGCTTGCATACTCTTGACTGCCTCGGCCTTTTGGCCCGGCAGCACCTCCGCCTGGAAGTCGATCCCCAACTTCTGAGCCAGGGCAGCTGCGGTCGTGCGGTTGTCCCCAGTCACCATCACAACCTTGATGCCTTCCCGCTTAAGCTCTTCGATGGCCTGCGGAGTAGATTCCCTGAGCGGGTCGGCGACCCCAACCAGGCCCGCCAAACGGCCATCCCAGGCAACGAACATGACGGTTTGTCCAGCCTGCCGTAGCTCTTCGGCCTGCTGCTCCAGGGCCGTCGCGGAAGCGCCGACGTCACGCATCAGGGCCGCATTGCCCGCAGCCACTTTCTTGCCCTGTATGGTTCCCGAAACACCCTTCCCGGTTAAGGATTCAAAGTGTGTCACCGGAAAAAACTCCAGATTATTTTCTTTCGCGGTAGCCAGAATGGCGGCGGCCAAAGGGTGTTCGCTTTCCTTTTCCAGGCTGGCAATCGCTTGCAGCAGCTGGGTCTGGTTAAAGCCCTCTGCGGCGATGGCGGTAGTGACTCGAGGCTTTCCCTCGGTGAGCGTTCCTGTCTTATCCACGATCAGCGTGTCTACTTTCTCCATCATCTCCAGGGCTTCCGCATTGCGCACCAGGATTCCCTCGCCGGCGCCGCGTCCCGTGCCTACCATGATGGACATAGGCGTCGCCAGGCCGAGAGCACAGGGGCAGGCAATGATGAGCACCGCGACGGCATTGACCAGCGCGTGCGCATACCGCGGTTGTGGCCCAACCAGCGCCCATACCACGAAGGTGATCACGGCCGCGGTCAGGACCGCCGGGACGAAATAGGAAGCCACGCGATCGGCAAGGCGTTGAATGGGGGCGCGGGTCCGTTGCGCCTCGCTCACCATTTTTACAATCTGCGCCAGCAGCGTCGCCGCCCCAACGCGCTCTGCTTTCATCACCAGGCTTCCTGTCCCGTTGATGGTGCCACCGACCACCTTGGCTCCCGCCGTCTTTTCTATGGGGATGGGCTCGCCGGTGACCATCGATTCGTCCACTGAGCTGCGGCCGTCCATCACCACGCCGTCCACGGGAACTTTCTCCCCTGGCCGGATGCGCAGGAGGTCGCCAACGGCGACCTCGCTGAGAAGGACATCGGCCTCGCTCCCATCACTGGAGATGCGGCGCGCCGTCTTGGGCGCCAGGCCGAGCAGCGCCTGGATGGCGCCACTGGTCTGACTGCGAGCCTTCAACTCGAGCACCTGGCCCAGCAAAACCAGAACGGTGATCACAGCAGCTGGTTCAAAATAGAGGCCGAGGTTTCCTGAAGCATCGCGGAACGTAGCCGGAAAGAGGCCGGGCGCGGCCACTGCCACCAGGCTATAGAGGTAGGCAGCACCGGTGCCAATTGCGATGAGGGTAAACATGTTCAGGCTACGATGGACAATCGAAGCCCAGCCCCGCTCGAAAAAGGGCCACCCACCCCACAGCACCACCGGCGTTGCCAGCGCGAACTCAATCCATCCCAACATACGGCCAGGCAAGAGGCCGGAGAACATGATGGCCAATAGCGGAACAGTCAGCGCGGCCCCTATCCACAGGCGCCGGGTCATACTCTTCAGTTCAGGATTGGTCTCGTCCGCTGTTACCGTAACCGGTTCCAGCGCCATGCCGCAGATCGGACAAGCTCCCGGCCCGGGCCGCACGATCTCCGGATGCATGGGGCAGGTATATTCAGCGGATGCTGAAGATATGGGCACTGAGCTCATCGTGACCAGCGGAGCGGAGCCGTCGTATTTGCCCGGGTTAGCCTCGAACTTGGTCCTGCATCCCTGCCCACAGAAGTACCATGTACGTCCTGCATGCTCGACTACTGCCGCGGCTTTTTGCGGCAGCACCTTCATGCCGCATACCGGATCGACCTCGGTCACTGCCACCACCTCTACCATGCTGCGCACTCCTGTCCCCTAGTTAGAGCCCTGAGCAGTTCCAAGGATTCAATGCTGCCGGTAGGAAACTCTACCCCCGAACTAACGGCTGGGTGCCCCACATCTCGCTCGTTTTTCGCGAGATGTGGGATACCACTGCGGTGAACCTGCAGCTTTTAGAGCTCCTTGCGCCACGCAAGTCAAGGTTCCTAGAACCACATCTTGCGAAAAACGAGCGAGATATGGGGCACCCGGCCTCCCTTGCAAGGAGGCGTTTAAGCAACTGCCACAGTGTCAGGCTCTTTCTAGTGACCGGCGCCCAATGTCTCTGCGGTAATACATCCCCTCGAATTTGATTCGCCCTAACGCCTCGTAGACCAGCGCCAACGATTGCTCCAGGCTCGTCGCGGCCGCGGTGGCGCCCAGCACCCGTCCGCCCTCGGTGACGTAATGCCCCTCGACCAGCGCCGTACCAGAGTGAAAGATCTCTACTCCCGGCACCCGGGCCGCCTCTTCCAGGCCGCTGATCTGCCGCCCGGTGACATAACTACCTGGATAGCCGGCCGAGGCCGCGACCACACAAGCGGACGCTCCGGGCTTCCAGTGCAGCTCAGTGTTGCTGAGACGGCCCTCGACGCAGGCTTCAAGAGCCAGCAGGAGATCACTGTCCAGCCGAGTCAGAATGGCCTGCGTCTCCGGATCGCCAAAACGCACATTGAACTCCAACACCATCGGACCCCGCGCGGTCATCATTAACCCGATATACAGCACGCCTACAAAAGGCGCATCTTCGGCAGCCATGCCGTTGATCGCGGGTAGGGCTATGTGGTTAAGAATCCAGTCGCGCATCTGGTCATCCACCATGCCATCCTTGGAGTAGGCGCCCATGCCCCCCGTGTTGGGGCCCTTGTCTCCCTCTCCGATCCGCTTATGGTCTTGCGCCGGCGCCAGGGGCACGACATGCTTTCCATCGCTCAGGGTGAGCAACGAGATCTCCTCGCCAGTGAGATATTCCTCGATCACAATCGAGGACTGGGATTCGCCCAGCAACTTTCCGCCGAGCATGCCAGTAATAGCCTCGTTGGCTTCACGGCGTGTCTCGCACATGACGACGCCCTTGCCCGAAGCCAGACCATCCGCCTTGATCATGACCGGGAGATGGAAGAGGTCGATCGACTCCATGGCATGCTGCTCACTGGTCGCGACCGCATAGGCCGCGGTCGGGATCTGGTGCCGCTGCATAAAGCGCTTGGCGAACGCTTTGCTGCTTTCGAGCACCGCCGCCTTCTGCGTGGGACCAAATACCCTAATGCTGCGCCGCTGCAACTCGTCCACCAGCCCCAGCGACAAGGGAAGCTCAGGGCCAACCACCACCAAGTCAGGATTGGCGATCGCGGTGACCCGTAACAGGTCATCGATATCTCTCACGCTGGCGGGAACGCATCGCGCCAATTGGGCTATACCGGCATTGCCCGGTGCGCAAACCACTTCGGAAACCCCTCGGGACCGGCTGATAGACCACACCAACGCATGTTCCCGGCCACCGCCGCCAATGACCAGCACCTTCATGGTTGCAGCCAACCCCTTGGCAAGACTACCGCAGCAACGCCGGACTGCGAAGGGTGGTTAACTATAGTTAACAAAAAACGGAAATGCAGGCTATACTGAAAACGCAGACGATGACCGAGGATCGTGCCATGGCTCCTGCTTCTCCGCCCTCGCTTCCAGTCTCATCGGCCGAGCCTGCGGCACTGCTTTCCAATCTAAAAACCCGCCAGGTCCTGTCCTGGTTCGGTCCGGCCTTCGTGGCCAGTATTGCCTATATCGACCCGGGAAATTTTGGCACGAATCTGATCGCCGGCACGGGGTTCGGCTACAAGCTGCTTTGGGTTCTGCTGTGGTCGAACCTCATGGCCATCCTCATCCAATACCTTTCCGCCAAGCTGGGCATTGCCACCGGGGCTACGCTGCCGCAGAATTGCCGGGAGCATTTTTCCCACCGTACGGCAATCTTGTTGTGGGTGGCGGCCGAATTGTCAGCTCTGGCTACCGACCTGGCCGAGTTTCTTGGCGCCGCGCTCGGCTTTTACCTCCTTTTCGGCGGCTACTTTCTCCACCTCGGGCTGGCCCGCACCACGGTGATGTTTATCGCGGCCATTGTCTCCGCCGTGTGCGTCTTCGCCATCCTGGCTCTCGAGCTGCGCGGTTTTCGCACGCTCGAAATCGGCATCATGGTGTTTGTTTTGGTGATCGGGCTCTGCTACCTGGTGGAGATCTTCCTGGTTCATCCCGACTGGCGGCAGATCGCTTACCATACCGCGGTGCCGTGGCTGGATCGCCGCAGCATCTACGCGGCGGTCAGCATGCTGGGGGCAACCGTTATGCCCCACGTCGTCTACCTGCACTCGGGCTTGGTACAGCCGCGGCTGAAAGTCGAAGAACGGCATATGGAGCCATCCGACGACCGCTATCCATCACGGCTGCGTCACCTGCGCCTCGAGGCCCTGGATGTGTTTACGGCCATGAACGGCGCCTGGCTGGTGAACTCCGCTATGGTCATCGTGGCCGCGGCTGCTTTTGCCGGCACCGGCCGCGGCGATATGTCGATCGAGGAGGCTCACCGCACCTTGGGTCCGTTACTGGGTCCGGCCTCCGCGACCATCTTCGCCATTGCGCTCCTGTGCTCCGGCCTTTCCTCTTCCACCGTCGGAACCCTCGCCGGGCAGATGATTCTCGAAGGGTTCCTAAAAGTGCGCTTCAGCATTTTCCTGCGGCGGTTGTTGACGCTGCTTCCGGCGATGATCGTCATCGGCCTTGGCCTGGACCCGCTTCGCATCCTGGTGTTGTCCCAGGTGGTGCTCAGTTTTACCCTACCTTTTGCCCTGGTCCCGCTGCTTATCCTCTGCAGCCGCCGCAAGCTGATGGGATCCTTCACCAACGGCCCGATTATCAGCTCTTTGGGCTGGCTGACGGTGGGCCTCATCGTTGCTCTCAACGTTGTCCTGTTGGGCCTGAGCGGCGGGTCTTGAAAAGGTTTAGACTGAATAGCGGATTATGAACGCCCGCAGCAGACTTCGCGACTTCCTGCACAAGCGTTTCCGTCACGGCAAGCCTGACCGTGGACGGAGCCACTCCTTCTAACTTGCCGTCGGCCACCCCTGGCAAACCCAGCTACTGATCAGGCTCGCGCGCCTGCGCAAATTTGCGCGGAGAGGAATTAGCAATGAACAGCTTCGGCAGCCAATCCACCCTGAAGGTTGGCAACAAGAGCTACGAGATTTTCCGTTTGAACGCGCTGGAGGCCAAAGGCCTCAGCCTTCGCCGTCTCCCTTACAGCCTGCGTGTCCTGCTCGAAAACCTGCTGCGGCAGGAGGATGGCAAGAGCGTGACCGCGGACGACATCGAATTTTTAGCCAAGTGGCAGGCCAAGGCGGAGCCAGCGCGGGAGATCGCGTTTATGCCGGCCCGCGTGCTGATGCAGGACTTTACCGGAGTTCCCGCCATTGTCGATCTGGCCGCCATGCGCGACGCCATGAAGCAACTAGGCGGCGATCCGGAGAAGATCAATCCACTGCAGCCGGCAGAGCTGGTGATTGACCACTCGGTCCAGGTGGACGAATTCGGCACGGCGAATTCGTATTCCATCAACGCTGCGCTTGAGTTCCAGCGCAACCGCGAGCGCTACGCCTTTCTCAAATGGGGCCAGACTGCCTTCCGCAACTTCTCCACTGTCCCCCCGGGCATGGGCATTTGCCACCAGGTCAACCTGGAATACCTCGCTCGCGTGGTCTTTACCACCACAGTCAATCGGGTCGTTAGGGCATATCCCGACACGTTGGTAGGTACCGATTCTCATACCACCATGATCAACGGGCTGGGGGTGCTGGGCTGGGGCGTGGGTGGCATCGAAGCCGAGGCCGCCATGTTGGGCCAGCCGGTTTCAATGCTGGTGCCACAGGTAGTTGGATTCAAGCTGACCGGCAAGCTGCGCGAGGGCGCCACTGCTACCGACCTGGTGCTGACCGTGACCGAGATGCTGCGCAAGCTGGGTGTGGTGGGCAAGTTTGTCGAGTTCTACGGCTCCGGAGTGAGCGAATTGAGCCTCGCCGACCGGGCCACGATTGGCAACATGGCGCCCGAGTATGGCGCCACCTGCGGCATCTTCCCCATCGATGTGGAGACTCTGCGTTATCTGCGGTTGACAGGGCGCAGCGCGGAGCAGATCAAGCTGGTCGAGGCTTACTCCAAAGAACAGGGATGGTTCCACACCCCCGATTCCGCGGAGGCGGAATACACCCAGACGACGCATCTCGATCTTTCCACGGTCGAGCCCAGTGTTGCCGGACCCCGCCGGCCCCAGGACCGCGTTCCGCTTTCGCAGACTGCCGTGAGCTTCGAGCAGCACTTACCCAGCTTGCTGGGCCCAGGTGCTGCCGATCGTAAGGAGCGGCAAACTATTCGCTGGGAAGGCGAGGGCGGCCACACCTGGCCAAATGGCAGCGAAAAGTCCACACCCGAGAAGGGGCCGGCAACATCTGTCAAGGAGCGTTTCGGCCTGGATGTCGATCCCTATCTTGGCCATGGATCCATCGTGATCGCGGCCATCACCAGCTGCACCAACACCTCCAATCCGTCGGTGATGGTGGCTGCCGGCTTGTTGGCAAAAAAAGCAGTCGAGAAGGGGTTGAGGGTTCCCCCCTGGGTCAAGACTTCGCTGGCGCCGGGTTCCCGTGTGGTGACGGACTACTACCAGAAGGCAGGACTGCTCGAACCTCTCGATAAGTTGCGTTTTAACGTTGTTGGCTATGGTTGCACAACGTGCATTGGCAACTCCGGCCCTTTGCCCACCGACGTTTCTAAATCCATTGACGATCATGGGCTGGTCGCTGTTTCCGTGCTGAGCGGAAATAGAAACTTCGAAGGCCGTATCAATTCAGAGGTGCGGGCTAACTATCTTATGTCGCCTCCGCTGGTCGTTGCTTACGCGCTGGTGGGCAATATCGACCACAACTTCGAGACCGATCCTATGGGCAAGGACACGAAAGGCTCCCCGGTATATCTGAAGGACATTTGGCCCACCCAGGAAGAAGTCAACAGCACCGTCGCTGCGGCCATCGATTCTGAGATCTTCACCAAAGAATATGCAACTGTCACGGATGGTGATAAGAATTGGCAGAATCTCAAGTTTCCCACCGGCGATACGTATCAATGGGAGCGTGATTCCACCTACATCCGCAAAGCGCCCTATTTTGACGGTATGCCCGCCAAGCCCGCAGCGGTAGAGGACGTCAAAGGCGCCCGAGTGCTGGCGGTTCTTGGAGACAGCGTCACCACCGACCACATATCGCCTGCCGGCTCCATCAAGCTGAACGGGCCTGCGGGGAAATACCTGGTTGATCACGGTGTGAAACCGGTCGACTTCAATTCCTACGGCTCGCGGCGGGGCAATCACGAGGTGATGGTGCGCGGCACCTTTGCCAATGTGCGCCTGCGTAACAAGCTGGCGCCGGGAACAGAAGGCGGCGTGACGCGCCTGCTGCCCGAGGGTGAAGGGATGAGTATCTTCGATGCCTCAGTCAAGTACGCCGAGCGCGGTACTCCCTTGGTGATTCTTGCCGGCAAGGAATACGGTTCCGGCTCTTCCAGGGACTGGGCAGCCAAGGGACCGCGTTTGCTGGGCGTGCGGGCGGTCATTGCGCAGAGTTACGAGCGCATTCACCGTTCCAACTTGGTGGGCATGGGAATCCTGCCTTTGCAATTTGAGAGCGGTCAGAGTGCGGAGTCGCTTGGGTTGACTGGCGAGGAAGTATTTGATCTGGAGGGAATTCGGCAGATGCTGGAGCAGAAGTTTGCCCAAGGCCGCACGCTGAAGGTGAAGACCACCGATGCCAAGGGCGTTCAAGGACACTTCAACGCAACCGTGCGCATCGACACGCCGCAGGAAATTCTCTATTACGAAAACGGTGGGATTCTGCAATACGTACTGCGGCAGCTAGCAGCAAGCTAGGGGAGAAGACTTGGTTTGGGGTGAAGTGAAACCGCAGATCCCTCGGCTGCGCTCCCCCGGATTTCCTGTGGATATTGGTGGCGTTGGCGAACTTCATGCGCCTTTCTTCACGGAAAGGCGCACGCGCGGGCTTGTCCAGCTGTGCGTGACAGGGAATCCGGGTCGGGATGACGAAGGGGAGGGAGGTGTTTCCCTGGGCCTTAGTCGCGGTTATGAAAGACGGTTGTACAGCAAGCGCTCTCCATGGAAGCGTCACCCTCCCCTTTGTCATCCCGAGCGCAGCCGAGGGACCTGCGGTTCAGCGGACCTTTCCTAGGAATGTTTTCGACCTTACCTTGCTAAAACAATCACACCCCAGGGGCCGGTGCCGGCCTTAATCTTCTTTGTCACCGTATTGGTAGCCAGGTCCACGACCGACACATCATTCGAAGGTCCGTTGGCGGTATACAGTTTCTTCGCGTCGAGCGAAAGAGCTATGCCCCAGGGACGCGCCCCCACTTCAACCGACCCCAGAACTTTGTTAGTTGCCGTGTCGACCGTAAACACCTGGTGCCCCCTACCTGTGCTCACGTAAAGCTTCGTCGCATCCGGGGACAAGAGAACATTCATGGGCTTGATAATTCCCGGCTTGCCAAGGGGAATGGCTTTGATCATCTGATACTTCCTGGCATCCACCAGCACGACCGTTCCGTCGTTCTCAGCGTTAATGTAGGCACGTGAGCCGTCAGGCAGAAAAGCAATGTTGCGCGGACGATGGCCGACCTTGAATGTCTTGATAATCGCGCCCGCTACAGGATCTAGTACGGAAATTGTCCCGGTTTCTTCGGAAGTAACCCAAACCTGCTTGCCGTCGGGAGTCACCTTGACGCCTTCAGGCTGGGCCCCCATTGCAAGAGACTTGACTACTTTTCCGGAGGCAATGTCGACGATGCTGACCGCCGAGACGTCTTCATTGGAAATGTAAAGTTGCGTGCCGTCCTGGCTGACATCGAAGTTTTCCGGATCGGAGCCGCCGGGGATAATCCGCACCACCTTGTTCTGAGCGACGTCGAAGACGCCGATCCCATCGGCGCTCTTATCGGGCGGAGGAAGAGTGCTCTCGTCCACATCTGGTCCCGCAATCGGAGAGCCGCTCAACGCGACGTAGATTGTCTTGTGGTCCGGGCTGGGATGGATTCCCCGAGGACGCTTGCCCAACGGCACCGTCGCCAGCACATTATAGTTTCCTGAATCGATGATGCTCAGATCGCCGGAGACCTCGTTGGTCACGTAAATCCGCGGCTCCGACGTTTCTGCCGGGGCAGCTTGCGTAGCGTGTTCGGGAGGTGGAGACGACTTGCACCCCCCGAGCAACATGATGCCAAAGAGGATGTATCCGATCCTGCGCATGGGCTATTTTTCCTTGAACGTGAAGTTGGCCTCAGTTTTCCCCTGCGGGGGGACCGTTACCTGCTGCTCCTGGGTCCCAAGCTTTTCCTGCCAGACTGCAATGGTATAGGTACCCGGCGGCAGATTCGTAATTTCGAACGTTCCATCCTCTTTCGACACCGAGAAATAAGGATGATCCAGAACTCCGATAAACGCGTGCATCCAGCTATGAATGTTACATTTCACCCTGATCATGATTTCCGGCTTGGTGAATCTCCGCGCCAAGGGAGGATCGCCCGCTCCCTGACTATGGTTCCATTCACGATTGATTTCCGCCATGGGATGAATGTTGTGGGTCACCGGATCTGAGTTGACGACCTTCAGTATCTGGCCAGTCTGAATGCCAAGCACCCGGGGACGGAACCAGCAACCACTCTGGTCGATGGTCACCGGCGTTGCAGGAACTTCAAAGGTCTTTCCTTCCAGGCCACTCTTTACGTAAACGAAAGCATTCGCCAGGTCACCCTTTTTGCTCACCACCAGAGATTCGTCATACGCCTTGCCGTGATGCGCCTCGACACAGGCAGGCTCCTCGCTCATATCGATGACCTGAGGTGCCGGCCTTTTCCCTACGAAATGTATCCGTCCGCTGACCGTCCCGGCAGTTTCCGGGTTCACCTTGAAGTAGACGGGCGCCGGCGGGTTTTTGGCTGGTTGTTCGGTCTTTATTTTTTCAGAGCAGCCGGAAAGCATCGCGGCGGCGCAGCAGAGAAGGAGAAAGTGAACAGGTTTCATATCTGCCTATGGCTCTCCAGGTGGCCCGGCGTTCTTGGGCATCTCGCCGGTCAGCGACTCAAGAAATGTAACCAGGTCCGCGCGATCCTGGGCGGACAGATGAAGAGGCTTCATTTCCTTATCGAGGCCGGGATTGGAGTTGCCGCCTCCGACGTAGAAATCGACCACATCCTTGAGCGTCTTCAGGCTGCCATCATGCATGTAGGGCGCGGTCAGAGCCACGTTGCGCAGGGTAGGCGTCTTGAACTCGCCCTTATCCGCTTCCCGTTTCGTTTGGTCGAAGCGGCCAACATCCGTGAAGTCACCGGCTCCATTCACGCCCGCCCCCGTATTGTGGAATTTTCCGTCGGTGAAGAGAGCATACCGGGCATCAATTTTGTGGCAAACAGCACAATTGCCTCTTTTGGGATCTGTAAAGACCTCGAGGCCGTGGATCGCTGCCGGGTTAAGCGCTTGCTTGTCTCCTCCATATTTATATCGATCGAACGGAGAATTACCGTTGAGTAGCGTGCGCTCAAAGCTGGCTAAGGACTTTTGGATAATTTCCAGCGTCACCCGTCCGGGGCCGAACGCCTGCGCAAACTCGGCCGTATACTCCGCGTCTTTGGCTATTTTCGAAACGGAAACCTCGTGCGTCTGATTCATCTCCAAAGGGTCGGCAATCGGAAAAGCTGACTGCGCCTCCAGACTGGCGGCACGCCCATCCCAGAACTGCATTGGCGAGTACGCCGCATTTAACAACGTCGGCGTGTTCCGCACTCCGAGCAGCCCACCGATGCCTTGCGCAACCGCTCGCCTGTCGGTGAAGGCGAAGTTTGGGTTATGACAGGAAGCGCAGGAAACGGTGTTGTCTTTGGACAACCTGGGGTCGTAGAAGAGCTTGCGGCCTAAAGCGATGGTTTGCACCGTAGGCGGGTTATCTGCGGGGATAGGAACGGGCGGCAGCCCGAGTGGGGCCTTGATAGAAACGACCTCACCGATTGGCTTCTCACTCGCAGGAGTTCTACATCCAACGCAGAGGAACAGCAACCCGGTTATCAGAACGTGATGGAGCGGCGATACTCTCAAGCTCTACATAATTATAACTTCGCGGTCACCCCACGACGGAGGCTTCGGTCGCCGGCCGGGCTTCGTTTGGTTTGGTTCCGTGTGGGGCACGACTTTACTCGAAGGGTGCGGGCTTCAGCCCGTACGTATCTAAATGAAAGGAGGCCCGGCTTTAGCCGCCTTTCTACGCCCAACAGCAACCTCCAACCGAAAAGACATCTGAGGCGCTCTTACTGTCGCGCGATTTGGCCTGTTGCAGGATCGAGCACAACCAGAGTGGCATTCTGAGGAGTCGCAGCACTGAGGTCAAGCATGTCCGCAAAAGAACCAGCGATCGCATCATAGGATCCCTGCCCGATCCGCTGCCGGTTCAAAAAAGTATCTTCGATGAGGCGCAAGATGGAAGTCTGGTCGGTCACCGTGTGGGAAACATAGTTAGGTTTAGCCCATGGCGAGATCACCAGAAGCGGCAGGCGCGGCCCGTAGCCGCATCTGCCCTGCGCGTGCAAAGTCCCAGCCTCCACACCGGGGAGCGCGGTCGCTCCGTTGCCGCATCTCCCGTCTCCTAAAAAACCATCCCGCGCTGTATTGCTGCCGTTGACGATGTTGTAAACGTGGTCATACCATCCATCGGAATCGTCATAGGCGAGGATGATGACGGTGTGACTCCATTCCGGTCTCTGCTCAATAAAATTGATGGTGTCCACCAGGAATGGCTGCTCGTCGAGAGGATCGGAGTAGCCGGCGTGCCCGTCGCGATAGGCTGCAGATTTAAGGAAGCTGACCGTCGGATAATTACCAGCCTTGACGGCGTCGAAGAAATCTTCCAGATCGTACTGGTGATTAGGTCCGAAGTCATTCGCGTGCCCTATGACCTCCACGCTGGTAGGGCGCACGTGGTGCGGGTTTGCGGTCGATGCGTAAAACTGAAACGGTTCGATGGACGGCGTGTAATCCGATGATGTTTTTTGCGTGAACTCTGCCACATGGCTTCGGCGGCAGCCTGAGGTGCCATTGCTGTTAGTCGCGCCTAGATTGAAGCCTTCGTGGAAGAAACCCCACGTGAAGCCGGCTTGGCTCAGCAGATCACCGATATTTCTACCCGTCATGTGAACCAGGGCTTTAATGGTGGCGGAGCAAACATCGTTGACCGGGTTCGCATTACCGGTGAGGGTATATCCGCCATGTCGATCCGAGGCCAGGCTGCCTTCCGCGTTGCTGTCATTGACGGCGCCGTTTGTCTGACCGGAGACAAGGTTGATCGCCCCCAGGCTCGACGGACCAAATGTAGTGCCGAAGAAGTGATCGCTCATCGCATAGTGCTGTGCATAGTTCCACAGTGCGGTTACCGTGTTGCCGTCATAGTAGGCCATCGTGAGGCCCGTAGTGCCGGTTATACCCTCCCGGGGTTTAGGGCTATCGGCCGTGCCCACCGAGAAGGGGAACAGGTCCATTGCCCCACCATCAAAGGCTAATTGTTCCGCGGAGTAGCCGTGGTCCTGGTCGGCGGTAGCAGCGCTTGCGGGTGATAGCCGGAATGGATTGGTCGCTCCTTTCCCGTTGCGTCGATTTCTGGAGTTGGGGTTATCGAGCATGAGGCTTTGCGACAGGCCGTCGAGGGCGGGGGTTCCCGGGAGCGCGCTAAACGGTGACTCGCCAGGCAGATTCAACGCATGGGGATAAGTACCAAAATAGTGGTCGAATGAGACATTTTCCTGGAAGATCACCACGATGTGCTGAATGTTACCCGTCGGAGTAACGGTCGGTACGTTAGCGTAAGGAAGAGAACTGCTGTAGCCGCAACTGGTTAAGGTCACGGCGAGGGAAAAACCAAGCAGCAAAAAGAAAATAAGACCAGCCCTGCGGATCATGGCGCCCTGTCTTCACCTTGAAGACATTACGTTTATCCAGGCGTATTTCTCTCGGCGTGAATACTGCCTGCTACAGCGTCCCCATTCTAGGCACTGGAAAACGACTTAAGCAAGCGCGACCTTCATGACAGGGAAACTGTTGGCGATGGCGCAGAAATGTCTACGATGATGGGCACTCGGAGAAGACCGCAATTTCTACATATCCTAGGCTAGATTTTACTTAGTGTTTCAAGATATGCCTTTAACCCCGTGGAAATGATCTGCACCCCAATGCAGAGTAGGATGAAGGACGAGAGACGCATTACCATAGAGGTTCCTGATCGGCCCAGAAGCTCCTCAGCCTTCCTGGCGTAGAGATAGCACACGTAGATGATGACGCAGATCAACGTGATGCCGCTGATGGCAGCGATGAGAACCTGGAGTGAGAAGAGAGAGTGTTCATGCAGCTCAGGCGGCAGATGCGCTCCCAGCGTAATGGCAACAGAGATTGACCCCGGACCTACGGTGATGGGCAGCGTAAAAGGATAGAAGGCGTTTTCCAGGATCTGGTCGTCCGGAATGTTCGTGGTTTTTGCTCGTCCAGTGTCCTGGTTGAGCAGCGACCATCCCGTGGCGGCGACAACCAGGCCTCCCCCAATCTGCACGGCATAAATTTGGATGCCGAAGAATATGAGTACATGTACTCCCCAAAGCAGGGAGCACAAGAGCAGAAAAAAACTGTAGATCGCAATCTTCTGCGACAGTAAGCGTTGAGTAGAGGTTGCGACCGGTCCGACCAGGTTGACGAAAATCGCGGCGCTTCCCAACGGATTGACGATGGGGAAGAGAGTGGCCACGACCAGGACAGTGGCCTCGATGACCCCAGTTATTTCCTGACGAATGTCGATCAATGGCGAAGATTCTCCAGGTCGAAAGAAATTACACAGAATCTTACTCCCCTCCGAGGGTGGCAAAAAAACGTTGAGCAAAACGCTGCCGTTTAAGCCCGGTGCGTTGCTAGAATCGAAAGTAATGACGGTTACTGCGACGAGTATTTCGCCTGAGGTGCTGAACCGGTATGAGCCGGTTATCGGGCTTGAGGTCCACGTACAACTGCTGACAAATACCAAGGCCTTTTGCGCCTGCGCGAATAGATTCGGTGGCGAGCCGAATACGCATATTTGCCCCGCTTGCCTTGGCCTGCCGGGCGCGCTGCCGGTGTTGAACAGAGTCGCAGTGGAATACGCTGTGCTGGCTGCGACAGCCATCAACTGCGAAGTGCGCGAGCATTCGGTCTTCGCGCGCAAGAACTACTTTTATCCTGACTTGCCCAAGGGCTACCAGATCTCACAGTTCGACAAGCCGTTGGCGGAGCACGGATGGATTGATGTTCCCGCGCTCGATGACTCCGGCCGCAGTGTAACCAAGCGCATCGGCATTACCCGCCTGCATATGGAAGAGGATGCGGGCAAAAGCATGCACGATGGATTTCCCGATTCCGCCACCAAGACCTACGTCGACCTGAACCGATGCGGAACACCGCTGATCGAGATTGTCAGCGAGCCCGATTTGCGAACCCCAGATGAAGCCTATGAGTACCTCACCCGCCTGAAGGAGATTCTTCTCTACACCGGGGTGAGCGACTGCAACATGGAAGAAGGGTCGTTGCGCTGCGATGCTAATGTGAGTGTGCGGCCGCGCGGGCAGAAAAAATTTGGCACCAAGGCAGAGGTCAAGAACGTGAATAGCTTCCGTTTTATTCGCTCTGCGCTGGAGTATGAAATCGAGCGCCAGGTGGAGCTGATTGAGAGCGGCGGCCGCGTGACTCAGGAGACGCGGCTATGGAATGCGAGCGAGGGACGCACCTACTCCATGCGGTCCAAGGAGCAGGCGCACGACTACCGCTATTTTCCCGAACCCGATTTGCCGCCGCTGCTGGTTTCTGGGGAGTGGAAGGCTGTCCTGGCGAGCCGCATGCCCGAGCTGCCCGAGGCTCGCCGCAAGCGCATGATCGCCGAGTACGACATCACCATGCAAGATGCTCAGGCTCTGACGGCCACGCGCGGCTTCGCCGATCAGTTCGAGATCGCGGCGAGGCAGGCGCGAAGCCCGCGGCGTGTCGCTAACTTGATCCAGAGCGAGTTGATGGGCCGTCTGAATGCCAGGGGCCTGGATCTGGAGCAGTCTCCGATCACCCTGGAGGGATTGGTGCAGGCGGCCGATTTGGCCGAGGCTGGCGAGCTTTCCAGCAAGCAGCTCAAGGGGCTTTTCGACACCGCATTTGAGAGCGGCGAAGATTTCGGTCCCGTGTATGAGCGCGAGAAACCTCAGCAGATCAGCGATCCGGCTGTGCTCAACAAGATGATTCAGGAAATCATTGCGGCCAATCCCAAGCAGCTGGAGCAATATCGCGCGGGCAAGAAGACAGTCGCTGCATTTTTCGTTGGCCAGGTGATGCGCCTGTCGAAGGGACAGGCCAACCCCGCGCTGCTAAACGAATTGGTGACCAAACAGCTGGACTTCTAGGAAATCCGCGAAGAGAACCTCCTGAGTCCCGCAGGGACGACTGAGTGTAGCTCAGGACGTTAGTCCTGGGTGGGATTTGAAGGCACGAATCAGTCCCGTTAGGGACGGCTGAAAGTCACCCGGGACGCTGTCCCGGGTGTCCTCATCAGACTCAGCCGCCCCGGGCAAATTTTCAGCCGTCCCTACGGGACTTTCCGATCTCTGTCGGTCCTACCCAGGACTAACGTCTTGGGCTACACTCAGCCGTCCCTGCGGGACTGGTTTGTAACTCCTAACCTTTCCGTGAGTCCAATACTTGGGTGAATCAATGTTTGACTCCGGCCTGAACGACGATCCCGCCCGGCAGAAAGTGACGCGCCGTGCTTTTTTATTGAGCGGGGGCATGGCGGCGGCGGCTATTGCCGCTTGGTCCTTGCACTCTGCGTCCCCGCTTCCAACGGCGTCGTCAAGCGGACCAGCTCCCGAAGTCGCGATCGCCGAATTTTCTGCGGCTGGCGATCCAACGGGTACCGTCCGAGTGCAGAAAATCGTCAAGAGCAACGCAGAGTGGAGGCGACAATTATCCTTCAACGCGTTCGACATCGCGCGCCGGGCCGATACCGAGGTGGCCTACAGCGGCTCCTACTGGAACTTGCACCAGCGAGGAATCTATCGTTGCATCTGCTGCGATACAGCGGTCTTCGCTTCTCAGACCAAGTTTGACTCAGGTACCGGCTGGCCGAGCTTTTGGCAGCCGATTGCCAAGGAAAACATTGTGGAGACGGAAGACACGAGTTTCGGTGTGCGCACGGCAGTGGCGTGCGCCCGCTGTGACGCTCATCTGGGTCACGTTTTCAACGATGGGCCGCCGCCAACCGGTTTACGCTACTGCATCAACTCGGCATCCCTGCAATTCAAGCCCATTGCCTAGTATTCAAGCTAAATAACAGACCGCACCACGCCGCCGTCAACACGGAGCGCAGCCCCGGTGGTGCCAGAGGATCGTTCGCTCGCCATGTAGACCACCAGCGATGCCACTTCTTCTGTACTGGCAAAACGCTTGATCAGCGAGGAGGGCCGCACCGTCTCGAAGAACTCCTTTTCCACCTGCTCCGCGCCTACCCCACGCTGCGCGGCCAGGTCGTCGACAAAGGTGGTAACACCTTCCGAGCGAGTTGGCCCCGCCAGAATACTGTTGACCGTAACTCCGCTTCCCGCGACCGACTCAGCCAGACCCCGGGCCACCGCAAGCTGGGCCGTTTTCGTCATGCCGTAGTGGATCATCTCCACCGGAATTTGCACCGCTGACTCGCTGGAGATAAACAATATCCGTCCCCAGTTATTCTTCAGCATGCCGGGGAGATACTGCCGCGACAAACGCACCCCGCTCAGCACATTTACCTCGAAGAAATGGCGCCAGTCGTCATCGGAGATCTGGGCAAAGAGCTTGGCTTCAAAAATGCCCAAATTGTTGACCAGGATATCCACCTTGGGCAATTGGCTGAACAGCTCGACACATCCCTCCACGGTCCCCAGGTCGGCGGCGATTCCCTCCACGGTCCCGTGCGATTGTTTTGCGTGCACCTTCAACGCTTGCACGTGCTCCACGGCCTGATTCACCCGGGCCTCGGTGCGGCCGTTCACGTATACCGTTGCGCCTTCCTGGGCGAGGCCGCCGGCGATGGCAAGGCCAATACCGGCAGTTGATCCGCTAACCAAAGCTGTCTTTCCCACAAGCTTCAAATCCATGGCTGTGACTCCCTTGCCTATAGATTCATCTTCTTGAAGAAGCGACTCGGGATGCTGCGTACCAGCAACATGATCACTGCCCAGAACCAGGGCACATAGGCTACATCGCGGCGCTGCTCGATCGCTTTACATATGCCGCGCGCAACCTGCTGCGGCGACGCAAAGAGCGCGTTCTTGGCTACATGCGCCGTCATCGGCGTGGCCACGAAACCAGGTTTGATGGTCAGCACCTGTACTCCATCGCGATCGATTCGGTTACGCAAACCTTCCAGGAACACGTTGAGCGCCGCCTTGGACGCGCCGTAGACGTAATTGCTCTTGCGGCCGCGGTCGCCGGCTACGGATGAAACCACTGCCAGCGTGCCCCCGCGCTGGGCCTGAAAGTAATTTCCAAGCCAGGTCAACAGAGAAACGGCGGAAATGAAATTGGTATGCAGCACCGCCGCTGCCGCCTCAAAGTCTGCTTCCGCGGCCTGCTGGTCGCCCAGCACCCCATGCGCGATGAGCGCCAGATCGATCCGCTGCAGCCGCTCGGCCGCGGAGGCAAGCATCTCCTCATGGGCTGCGGTGTCATCCAGATCCATGACCCAGGTATCGACCTCCAGCGCGCCGCGGGTATGTAAGTCCTGAGCTACGGCGGTCAGCCGGTCGCGGTTGCGGGCCACCAGCATGAAACGTGTATCAGGCCGCGCGAGCTGGCGCATGGTGGCGATGGCGATGCTCGAGGTCGCTCCCAAAACCAATACTCGGGAGGGATAAACGGAATCGTGTTTAGCCAAGGCCGCTTACCCGCTGCCAGAAGCTGGAGCTGAACGCCGGATCGATGTACGCCGAAAACTCCTGCCATTGTGGATAGAACTGCTGGAAATGGACCGCGCTCATGCACGCATCTTTCGCCGGATACATCCGGCCCCCGAACTCGGCCGTGATAGCCGCCAGTCTATCGAGGAGGGCGAAACTCACCTCCCGCCGGATCGGAAAATCCAGCGCCAGCGTAATGCCCGGGATGGGAAACGACATCATTCCGGGAGACACCGCATCGCCAAACACCTTAATGACCGCCAGAAAAGAAGCCAGCTCGGACCTCGTAATCGCCTTTAACAGTTCAGACATGCCCATCGTCCCGCTATCCCAGGGCAAAACGCACTGGAACTGCAAGAACCCTTGCTTTCCATAGAGCCGGTTCCATTCGAGGATGCGATCCAGGGGATAGAAGAAAGGCTCGTAATCGATCAGCCCGGTTCGTTGTTTGCTCAACTGCTTGTGGTAGTAGACAGTGTTGAAGGCGCCCACAGAAGAACGGTTGAGGGCAATCGGCGGCAGATCAAACGGCAGGGCAATCTTTCGTTTAACCAGGGGCGCCAACGAACCAGCATCTTCCTCGTGGTCCCCTTGCAGGAAGACGCCACGGGCAAAGTTTCGGCCCTGGGAAACGCAATCAATCCACGCCACTGAGTATTCCTGGTGCGCACTCGCTTCCGAGAGCGCGACGAACTCCTCCAGGCCATTAAACTTGGTGGATCGATAGCGGATGCGGCGCGAAACAATCGGCCGCATCTGCACCTCCACCCAAGTGATCAGGCCAGTTAAACCCATGCCACCGATGGTCGCGGCATACCATTCAGGGTTCTCGGTCGCACTCGCAACTATCTGGGTGCCGTCGGACCGCACCAGCTCGAAGCGTGGGGTGTGCAGGCCGAAAGTGCCGGCGATGTGGTGATTCTTGCCGTGAATGTCGTTGGCAATGGCTCCCCCGACGGTTACGTATTTGGTGCCCGGGCTCACCGGCAAAAACCATCCCCGCGGTACAGCGAAGTCAAGCATCTCCGCGAGTGTCAGGCCAGCTTCGCAGCGCAGCAGTCCGGTTTGCCCATCGAAGGAGATCAGGCGATCGAGATTTGGCGTCTCCAGCAGGGTTCCATGCGGCAGCAGGCAAACGTCTCCGTAACTGCGACCCATGCCCACGGCCAGCATTTTGCTTTCCGGGGGGATGGAAAGAGGAAAATCCTCTTTCCAGAAAAGCGGCCGCACTTCAGCAAAGAGCTTTGGATAGCGGCCCCAGGATTCGAACGGCGGCTGGTCCTGATGAGGAGACATAGGTCGATTATCTTTCTGAGAAGTTTTTAGAGCGCGGAGTAAGCAATGATCGCGACTCCCAAACCAAGCAGCAGGCTCATGCGATCCTCAAGTGCAAAGACAACCGGATCTTCGTCCAGCAAACCGCGCGAGGCTAGCAGCCAAACCCGGCTTACCCACAAAATCAATAGCGGAGTGATCAGCCACATCCGGTTGGGGTGGTGATAGAGGGCCGCTACATCGTGACCGTTTATATAGAGGGCGAAGATCACGATGGACGCGTAAGCGCTGGAAGTGCCAAAGCTCCGCAACTGCTCAATATCACTTAAGAGATAGCCCCTGCCATTGGTAGGGGTCACACCCCGCGCATGAAGATTCTGCAATTCGCTGAACCGCTTAACCATCGCCAGGCTAAGAAAAAGAAAGATGGAGAACGCAGCCAGCCACGGAGAGACAGGCGTTTGTGTGGCCGCCGAGCCGGCCATCATGCGGATGGTGTATAAGCTCGACAACACCACGACATCTACCAGGACGATTCGTTTGAGGGAGAGAGAGTAGGCCAGCGTGGTCACAAAATAAAGCAGCAGGTAAATCAAGAAGGTTCGCGGTAAGTACGCGGCGATGATCAGGGCCAGCGCCGCGAGAGAAAACGAGATCCCCAACCCGGCAGTCACCGAGAGATCTCCGGCGGCAAAGGCGCGCTTGCGCTTGTTCAGATGTACCCGGTCCGTCTCCAGATCAAGCAGGTCATTAAAAATGTAGGTTGCCGACGCCGTAAAGCAAAAGCAAAAGAATGCCGCCACTGCAATCAACACCGGCCCTGGACGTAAAGAATGCGCCAGCAACAAGGGCAGAAATACCAACAGATTCTTTGCCCATTGATGCACCCGCAGGCCTTTCACCAAGGCAAAGGGCAGGCGCGAGCGGTCTATGAAGTTCCTGCTCACGGGGATGTTCCGGCTCTTCAGAGCGGTGTTCAGCCTGCGGTCCGGGTTGGCGAGCATGGCCTCTTGGGCGCCTTGCAGAATGGGTAGATCGGGGAGTGCATTGCCGACGTAATCAAAGTCCGGAAACCGCTGCTCCAGGCGCTCGAGCTTGTTCCGTCCGGTCAGGTTGATGGTGCCATCGCTGGCGATAACATCTTCAAAAATGCCCAGATGGTTTGCCACATTGCGCGCCAGGACGCGGTCGGCCCCGGTCGCCAGGTAGAGTTTGCGGCCCGCCGCATGTTCGTCTCTCAGGTAATCAAGTAGGGGACGGTTGTAAGGCAGATGGGCGGCATCGAGAGTGACCAGGGACGCCACTTGCGACTTCACGTATGCCTTGCCCTTGAGCGCCCACAACGGCGTGCGCAAAAAAGCGATGGGATGGCGACGGGCGAGGACCATCAACGAGTCGACGAATGTGTCTGACTTGACCAGGGTCCCATCCAGGTCGACACACAGCGGGCGCTCTGTCTGGACCGCTACTGGAGACTGCATAACCTTAAGTTCGGTCATTCAGAGCAGCTCTCCTGTGGTTGTGTCGAAATCAAAAAGGAGACCGCAGCGATACGTATGCAACGCGCACGACCCGATAACCATTACGTTCTTATGAGGATAGCAGAGGCTCTCTCTCGTAGTTACGAAGTATTCTTCGCCCTGAGTCGAACCTTTCACCCCCCGCTGCCGTCATATAGTTGCAGGCTATCAACTGCAGAAGACCGGGGCTCAGCACGATGAAAATCAGTTATGTGGCAATCGTTGTAGGACTTTCTTTTGCTTTGGCGGCGCTCTCACCAGCGCAGGAGACTTCCACCGCGCGCGCCGTGGTCACGGCGACTACGAAAGGTTCGGAAGACGTAACCACGATTCCCCGCCAAACCATCAGTCTTACTGAGAATCGCAAGTCTCAGGATGTAACCGGGTGGGTTCCATTACGCGGCTCGCGCTCTGGCCTGCAGTTGGTAGTGCTGTTGGATGATTCTTCGCGCGGCAACCTGGGACTGCAATTGAATGACATCAAGAGCTTTTTGATGGCGCTGCCTCCTAACGCGCAAGTAGCGATCGGCTATATGCGCAACGGTTCGCCGAATCTGTTGCAGAACTTCACCACTGACCACGCCGCGGTTGCGAAAACCCTGCGTCTACCTCAGGGCTCGGCGGGCATCAATGGAAGCCCGTATTTCTGCCTCTCGGCGCTGGCCAAGCATTGGCCGGGCGGCGACAGCGACGTGCGCCGTGAAGTAGTCATGGTGACCGATGGCGTCGATCGCTACTCCGGCGCACACTTTGATCCATCGAACCCTTATGTGCAGGCAGCCACCAGCGACGCTCAGAAAGCTGGAGTGATCGTTTATTCCATCTATTACCGTGGGGCGGGGCGCGCCGATAGCAGTTTTGTGGCGACGGATGGCGGGCAGAACTACCTTACCCAAGTCTCAAACGACACCGGCGGCAAGGTTTACCTGGAGGGCTTTGGCAACCCGGTGTCGTTTGCCCCCTTCCTCTCAGACCTTCAGCACAAACTGCAGAATCAATATGAATTGACCTTCGTCTCGACGGCGAAGTCCGGGCTGCAGCAAATACGAGTGAAGACCAGCCAGCCCAACACTAGCCTGGAGTATCCTGGGCGCGTTCCAGTTGATCGTGCGACCACACCGCAGTAAGAGGGAACCATGCTCTCAGCCAGATTAAGAAACGGGATCCCGCGGCTGGTTCTTTGCGCCCTGATATTTGCCGGCTTATTGCCGCTGTCCGCACAGGAGGCGGCCAAGCCAGTCACTTTCCTCGGCACCGTGCAGACGCTGAGCGGCAACACGATTACCGTGAAGAGCGACGCTGGGGCAACTATGCAGGTGACTGTGCAGGAAAACGCCCGCTTGCTGCGCATCGAACCGGGCCAGAAGACTCTTGCCGGTGCCAGCCCGTTCAGCCTGACCGATTTGCAGACGGGGGATCGGGTCATGGCCCGCGGTTCTGCCGGCGCGGACGGCAACACACTGGCTGCCACCACGCTGGTTGCCATCAAGGGCGCCGACATCGCTCAGAAACAGCAACAGGAGCGGGAAGACTGGCAGAAACGTGGCGCCGGAGGCCTGGTTAAGGCGGTTGATCCAGCTGCCGGGACGGTCACCATTTCGAGCGGGGCCGGTGGCACCCGAACGCTGGTGATCCATGCCTCGCCCACCACCATCGTTCGCCGCTACGCTCCCGGCTCGGTCAAGTTTGACCAGGCAGTCAAAGGTACCCTCGACCAGATTAAGCCTGGCGATCAGGTTCGCGCCCGCGGTTCCAAAAGCGCCGACGGAGCAACGCTTGAGGCGGAGGAAATTGTTAGCGGAAGCTTCCTTAATCTCGCTGGTCCTATCCAGGCCGTGAACGCGGATGCCTCTACCATCACGGTGACGGACACGGCGACCAAGAAGCCGGTAGTCATCTCGGTTACGGCTGACAGCCAAGTGAAGAAGCTGGATCCGGCGGTTGCGCAGCGTATCGCCCAACGCCTAAGCGGCGGTGGTGCAAAGCCGCCGGACGGAGCTGCAGCGCCTGCCGGTGGTCCCCCACCAGGAGGACCGCCCCACGCGCCGGGTGGATCGGGGGCTGATTTTCAGCAGGTGCTGGCTCGTGCTCCATCGGTCACGGTAAAGGATCTCCAGAAGGGCAACATGGTCATCGTAGTCGCAACCGAAGGCCAGTCTCCCCAGTCCGCAACCGCCGTTACCGTCGTTGCAGGCGTCGAGCCAATGCTTCAAGCCTCCACCAAAGGCAGCCAAGCCATGCTTTCCTCTGCCTGGAACCTGGGGGGAGAGGGTGGCGGCGGTGGGGAAGCCCCGCAGTAGTGAAGGGTACGGATTTAGGCCGTTCGTAGTAATTGTGAAACCATCCGGCTTTACCCTGAGTGGGCGATTCCGGCCGGCAGCGATGCCCTGGGGCTAATGCCCGTACCCGTCAAAAAGTTCGAGGATCAACACCCTAGGGAACCTGGACTGGCTTGGCTTCAAACCGAACACTAGGCAGCACTTCGACCGCCCGGCGTAATTCCTGTTCCCATTGGGCGTGCATTAAAGCGAGCTCGGGATCGTCGGCTGCAAAGCGGCGGTAGCGGTCGAAGTCCAACCGGTCGTTCTGATACAGGAGCACTTCGATAGGGGGTCCTACGGTCACGTTGGAGCGCATCGCGGCATCGACGGAAAGCAGCGCATACGTACCCGCGACCTCCAGCCCGGTTGAACCATATTCGATCCCGCGATCCAGGATCGGCCGGCCATATTTGACCTCACCTATCTGCAGATAGGGAGAACCCTCGGTCGCAGCCAGCGGGTTTCCCTGGGGATAGATGAGGAACAGGTTCGGCTTCTCACCCTTAACCTGCCCACCCAGCAGAAGATGGATATTGAACTTGAAATCGTCCTTCTCCAGTGCCGCGCGATCCAGATCGGAGACCCGGCGAACCATGTCACCTACGGCGCGGGCGGCCGCGTACATGGATTCGGCCTTTGCCAGGCCCTCCCCAGCCGCAAACTCATCGCGCAAAAGAGTGATCACGGATTGGGTAAGGGAAAGATTTCCGCTCGTCAGGATGACAAAAGCGCGCTCTCCTGGTTGAAGAAAGGTGTGCATCTTAGGGCACACGTTCACCTGGTCAAATCCGGCGTTGGCTCGAGAATCGGACGCCATGACCAAACCCTGATGTGTCATGATGCCCAGACAATAGGTCATTATTGGCCCTCATGCTGAATGCTAGAGCATTTTCCGTGTGAACCGATCGTGAATGTCTGATAGTTTTTCAGCATCATAATTTTTGCGACAAGGACCTTGTCGTTCCTGTCGACTTGCCTGGGGGAAACCCCGGGCTCTTCGCTTCAGGGCTCGATTGAGGGGTGCAATGCAGATTCGCTTAGGTTATGACATCGGCTTTAACATTCCGGCTCCCGTAACCATCGTCGCGATGCTCCATGTGCATCCTTCGCGCGAGCAGGATCTCCTCGAGCCAGACGAATTGAAGCTGGATCCGGCGGTGCCGATCACCAGCTACATCGACACCTTTGGCAATCGATGCTCCAGGTTCGTGGCCCCCACCGGGCATATCACTCTCACCTGCTCAACCCTGATTGAAGACTCTGGAATGGAAGATGCCCTTCCGCTCGATGCCACTGAGCATGCGGTCGCAGACCTCCCGAACGAAACCCTGATCTATCTGCTCAATAGCCGTTACTGCGAGGTCGATCGGCTCTCCAACATTGCTGTGGAGCTGTTTGGCGATGTAGCGCCGGGTTGGGACCGGGTCCGGGCCATTTGCACCTGGGTCCATGCCAAGGTCGCTTTTGGCTATCAACACGCCCGTTCTACCAAGACCGCACTTGATGTGTTCACTGAGCGGGTTGGCGTATGCCGTGACTTCCAACACCTGGCAGTTACGTTTTGCCGCGCCCTCAACATTCCGGCGCGCTACGTGACCGGGTACCTGGGCGACATTGGGATACCGCCGACCTATACACCCATGGATTTCAGTGCCTGGTTTGAGGTCTACCTGGGAAATCGCTGGTGGACCATGGATGCGCGGCACAATCATCCTCGCATTGGCCGGGTGTTGATGGCCGTCGGCCGGGATGCGTCAGACGTGGCCATCACCACCTCCTTCGGGATCGCCAGTCTCACTCACTTCAATGTAGTCAGCGACGAGGTTGCGACCGAAACGACCTCAGGATTCAGGCAGTAGATGGAACTAGCCCGGCCCAGCACGTTCGGCAATCCGCTCTTGAAGGACTACGTCCTCGACAACACCTACGACGAGATGTTCACCGAAGACGGCCTGGTGAGACCGCACTATGCCGAAGTACTGGAAACATTCCTGAACCTGCCGGAAGAGGAAATCGCCCGCCGCAAGCGCTCGGTTGACCTGTCTTTCCTCACCCAGGGCATCACCTTCAACGTCTATGGGGACGGCGAAGGGACGGAAAGAATCTTTCCCTATGACCTGCTGCCGCGGGTCATCACCGGGGCGGAGTGGCAGCACATCGAAAAGGGGCTTACGCAGCGAATCACCGCTTTGAATTTGTTTCTCCACGATGTCTATAACGATGGCAAGATTCTCAACGATGGCCATGTGCCGCGCGAGATCGTGTACAGCTGCCGCCAGTTTCGCCGCGAAATGCGCGGCCTGCAGGTGCCCCGCAATGTCTACATAACGGTAACCGGCACGGATCTTCTTCGCCTCAGTAGCGGCGAATTTGTGGTTCTTGAAGACAATCTCCGGGTGCCGAGCGGCGTCTCCTACATGCTTACCAGCCGCCGGGTGATGAAGCGGACTTTCCCCCAGCTCTTTCGCAATTACAACGTGCAGCCGATCGAGCATTACACCCAACTGCTTCTGAGCACACTGCGGTCGTTGGCACCGGAGGGGCGCCACGATCCCTCCATCGTGCTGCTGACCCCCGGCGTCTACAACTCGGCCTATTTCGAACACACCTATCTCGCCCGGCAGATGGGCATCGAGTTGGTCGAAGGGCGCGACCTGGTCATCCACGACAACGTGGTCTATATGCGCACCACCGCCGGCTTGAAGCGGGTGGACGTGATCTATCGCCGGGTCGACGACGACTTCATCGATCCGCTGGCGTTTCGTTCCGACTCCATCCTTGGCGTAGCCGGCTTGTTCAACGCCTACCGGGCCGGGAATGTCACCTTGGCCAATGCCTTCGGCACCGGCATCGCCGACGATAAGGCAGTTTATGCGTACGTGCCCGCTATCATCCGTTACTACCTGGGCGAAGAGCCGATCCTCAACAACGTGGAAACCTATCTCATGACCGACCCCAAGCAGCGGAAATATTGCTGCGAAAACCTCGACAAGCTGGTGGTGAAAGCAGTGGGCGAGTCAGGTGGTTACGGCATGCTGATCGGACCGCACAGCAGTGCCGAGCAGCGGGAGGAGTTCAAGCGCGCCATCGAAGCCAACCCGCGAAACTACATTGCTCAACCAACGCTTGATTTCTCTCGCGCCGGCTGTTTAACGGAGAACGGGATCGAGCCCCGGCATGTGGATCTGCGGCCTTACATCCTGTATGGCGACAAGGTGCGGATCGTTCCTGGAGGATTGACCCGCGTAGCCCTGCGCCGGGGCTCCCTGGTGGTGAACTCGTCCCAGGGCGGGGGCAGCAAAGATACCTGGGTTTTGAACGAATGAGGCAAAATGCTTTCTCGCGTAGCAGACAGTCTTTACTGGATGAGCCGTTACCTCGAGCGTGCCGAGCACACGGTGCGCATGCTGGATGTGAACATGGGCTTAATGCTGGACAAGTCCAGCACCAGCGCCGAGGGACGATGGAAGCGCGTGCTGGCGGCCTTAGGGAACCCGCAGGGGGTTCATTGGGAAAATGACTACTACCAACTGGTCCATTCGCTGACCTTCGACCCGGACATTCCCGCATCCGTTACTTCCTGCCTGATCGAAGCTCGGGAAAATGCGCGCCAAGTGCGCGATGAGATCAGCTCCGAGCAGTGGCAGCAGTTGAACCGCATGTACCACTGGGTAATCCAGCCGCAATCAGAGTTTGGATTGAACACTCGGCTGGCCGATTTTCTTCCCGCAGTGATCGACGGGGTTCACCTTTTCCAAGGGGTGACCGATACCACCATGAGCCACGGCGAGGAGTGGCAGTTTATCCAAATGGGCCGCTACCTGGAGCGCGCTGCCGCCATTGCCAATCTGCTCGACCTCTATCAACCGGAAATTCTTCAAACCCCCGAAGTAGCTGCGGAGGGCCAGCAGTATCAGGAGTGGGTAGGCCTGCTGCGCTGCTGCACCGCCTTCGAAGCCTACTGCAAGGTCTATACGGCGGACATCACTGCCGACCAGATCCTCGAATTTCTGTTGTTGAACCCCCAGTTCCCGCACTCGCTCAGGTACTCGGTGGATTGTCTGCGGCAGGCGCTGGTCGCTGTGCAGCAGTCTAGCGGAAGACCACCGGTCGATGACTTAACCAGGATCTCCGGCAAGCTGCAGGCCTCTCTGAGTTTTGTCGAAGTTTCCGACATTCTCGCTCAGGATGCCGGGGCCTACCTGCACAACATCCTGCAACAGTGCCGGCAAACGCACGACCTGATTTACCGGTTCTATATTCAGTACTCGGTGGAAGCCGCTCTGGCCATGTAGTTCAGGAGTGCGATGGATTTTTATCTCATACGGCATCTGACCAAATTCCTCTACGCGTCCCAGGTGAGCGAGAGCCTGATGGAGGCGCGTATGCACCCGCGCAGTGACAACAATCAACGCTGCCTCTCGTTTTCATTGTCTGTCAGTCCTCGTTGCCGGGTTTTTTCGTATCGCGATCATCTGGGCAACAACGTGCATCACTTTGATATCCCCGGAGAGCACTCGCAATTGGTGATGGTCGCCGAGGCTTTGGTGGAACAGCAGCCGTTGCCCGAAATTCCGCAAACGCTCCGGCCTGGAGCCTGGAATGAGTTGGACTCGCTCGTTGCCTTAGGGGATTTCTCCGAGATGCTGCTGCCGAGTGAGTTCGCCAAACCCTCTCCCGCGCTTCTCGATCTGGCGAAATTGCTGGATGTGCGCCGCCGCGACGATCCTTTGGTGCTGTTGCGCCAGTTGAATGCCTCGCTCTACCACTGGTTCGACTATGTGCCTCGGAGCACTCACGTCAATTCACCCATCGATCATGCGCTCGAATCCAGGAAGGGTGTATGCCAGGACTTTGCCCACACCATGATCGCGTTGGTGCGCCATGTAGGCATCCCGTGCCGCTACGTAAGCGGCTACCTCTACCACGGCGAAGAGAATGCGGACCGCTCTACGTCGGACGCAACTCATGCCTGGGTAGAAGCCTTTTTGCCCCAGGTGGGCTGGGTCGGCTTCGACCCCACCAATAACCTGCTGGCGCATAACCGCTACATCCGGACGGCGCTGGGGAGGGATTACGCCGACGTGCCGCCCACGCGCGGTATCTATCGCGGCAGCAAGGAAAGCGAGCTATACGTAGCGGTCAAGGTGTCGAAATACGTAGACATGCCGCCGCTGGATCGAGACATGCCTGTCCCAGAGGACTGGTCCATCCTGGTAGAGCGGGCCCAGGAACCGCCCTCCGCCCCGGCCCAGCTGCTGCATCTCCAGCGAATGCAGCAGCAACAACAGTAGAGGACGAGTAGAGGATAGGAAAACCTGTTCTGTCACGGCTATCGTCAGACCCTGTTATTCGCAGGGACGCCTGAGAATCACCCAATCTTCTTTCCTAACTAAGAAGGCCGGGTGCCCCACATCTCGCTCGTTTTTCGCGAGATGTGGGATACCACTGCGCCTTCCCTCTGACTCTCGATTAATCCGATGCACTCAGCCGTCAACATCGGTGGTATCCCACATCTCGCGAAAAACGAGCGAGATGTGGGGCACCCGGCCTTCGTGACAGAACCAGAGGTAGGCCGAGCCATCAAATCTTCCCGACCGCCCCGGGAGGCAGCTCGCAAGCCCGCCACAAATACCAGCTCGCTACCGACCGCCACGGCTTCCACTTCGCCGCCCGCCGCTCCATTTGCTCCGGCTTGGGCAGCATATCGGCCGTGATCGGCTTACCTGCCTTGACCCTCCCAAAGGTCAACAGATACCCCTTACGAACTCCATAATCCGTGCCCGGAAAGACATCCGGCCGTCCCAGCCTAAAGATGAGCAACATCTCCGCCGTCCAGGTCCCAATCCCGCGCACGTGGCTCAGCCGCTCGACAATTTCGCCGTCTGGCAAGCGCCGTATTGCGCCAATCGTCGGCACCGTACCGTCCAAGGTCTTGGCCGCGAGGTCGCGTAGCGAAAGAAGTTTCCCCTGTGAGAGCCCGGCGGCACGAAGCCTCTCCTCTGGCATGGCCAGCAATAGCTCCGGCTGAGGATGCATGTCCCCAAACAGCGCCAGCAAACGTCCCAGGATGGCACGGGCAGCATTCGCGTGCAGTTGCTGGTACAGAATAGCTTCGAGCAGCGCCTCAAACGGCGAGTGAGTGCTTTTCACCTGCAGCGCAAACGGCCCGACGCGTTCAATCAGCGCCCCCAGCTTGGCGTCCGCGATCGCTAATTGCCGTAGCGCCAGAGCACTGTCGTAACGAACCGGGCGCAGGCCATCGTCCATAAAAATAATATTAACTTCATCATCCGTACCGTAGATGTAAACAGCTGCCGCGCAGCGAGTGTTCCCAATTTCGCCGCTTCTGTTCCGAAACGGCTCTTTCACTGTGGTCACAATTCACGCTTAGCCGGACCGGAGGGTTGCCTACCCCCTGCCGTTTGCTGCTATATTCAACTTTCCAGGCATGATGCGCGGAACGCGAACCGACGGCCGCCATCCTGGATCAATTCGCAGAATCGAAGCCGAGCCTTTCTTTAACCACCACGGAATTTGAGGAAACGGGACTCAACTAATGGCGCAGATTTTTGACCGGAGTGCCAACGCGCTGGCCCGCGCGAGCTTGGTCTTAACAGGGCTGATTATCATCGCCCTGGGAGTCACCCTCGATCAGTTGCAGGGTTCTCCATGGGTGACCAAGCAGGGGCAGCGTGCCGAACAGCCGGTGCCGTTCAGCCACAAGCATCACGTCATGGGCCTGGGACTCCAGTGCCAGTACTGTCACACCTCGGTCGAGAAGTCGAGCTACGCCGGCATTCCTCCCACCAAGACCTGCATCAACTGCCACGCCCAGATTTGGACCAACGCCAACCTGCTGCTGCCGGTCAGGACCAGCTGGGCAACGGGTGACTCCATTCCGTGGATCAAGGTCCACGATCTTCCCGATTTCGTTTATTTCAATCACGAGATACACGTGAACAAAGGGATCGGCTGTTCCTCTTGTCACGGCCGTGTGGACCTGATGCCCTTGATGTATCAGCAGAACACGCTGCAGATGGAGTGGTGCCTGAACTGTCATCGCAATCCGGGCAAGAACCTTCGCCCCACCAGTGAGATTTACAACATGGCGTGGGAGGAGCCCAGCAGCCAGAAGCCTGTGTGGTGCGGCACCGCGGGGCTGAAGGATGGCGTTCCCACGGCGCAGACCGTAAGCTGCACTACCACCGATCCCACCCGGGCCGGGGCCCAGGTGGCTTCCCTCGGTGTTCTCCCTGCGGGGTTGCACGGCCAGGCCACCAGCGACGGGCCGGGCATGGTGCTTCCGGCCAACCTGCAGTACGTGAAACTGACCGACCAGGAATCGCTGGGCAAATTCCTGACTCAGCAGTACCACATCCGCACGCCCCAGGAATTGAGCAGTTGCGAGACATGTCACCGATGAGCGAGACCAAGGCTAAGAACCAACAATTGACGCTCGAAGCCGCCAGGGCAAAGCTTGCCGGCCAGACGGGGAAGACCTACTGGCGCAGCGTCGACGAGTTGGCCGATACCCCCGCGTTTCGGGATATGGTGCAGCGGGAGTTTCCCAACCAGGCTGCGGAGTGGCTCGACCCCGTATCGCGCCGCGGCTTTCTCAAGGTGATGGGCGCTTCGCTGGCTCTCGCCGGGCTCTCCGGATGTACCAAGCAGCCGGACGAGGCCATCTATCCCTACGTGAAGGAGCCGGAAGACCTGGTGTTGGGCCGTCCGGTGTACTTTGCGACCGCCATGCCCTTCAATACCGGGGCGGTGCCGCTTCTGGTCAAGAGCGACGCTTACCGGCCGATCAAAGTAGACGGCAATCCGGATCACCCGATTAACCGCGGTTCTTCCGATCCGTTGTCCCAGGGTTCGCTTCTGGGGCTGTACGACCCCGACCGCTCGCAGAGGGTGGTCTGCAGAGGGGAAGTGCGGCAGTTTGCCGCTTTCCTTGCCGTCTTCCGCGCCATGCTGGCGGACAAGAAGGCCAGCGGCGGCGCCGGACTCTACATCCTGAGCGACACCGTCACCTCTCCCACCTTGGCGGCGCAATGGAAGGCCGCGCAGCAGAACTATCCCAATGCCAAGTGGCTGCAGTGGGACCCAGTTAACCGCGACTCCGCCTATTCCGCTTCGAAGACTGCCTTCGGCGACTTTTACGACGCCCAGTATCGACTTCAGGATGCGGACGTAATTGTCTCTCTCGACGCTGACTTTCTCTCCGGCATCACCCATCCCGGATTCCTTCGCTTGGCGGCCGACTACGCCGGCCGGCGCAAGCTGGCCGATGCCAACGCCACCATGAACCGGCTCTACGCCGTCGAGAGCGCGCCCAGCACCACCGGCTTCAAGGCGGAGCATCGTCTGGCGCTCAAAGCCGGCGACGTGGCTCCCTTTGCTGCTGCGCTCGCAGCGGCCGTCGGCGCCGGTGGCGCCGGTGCCCAGCCGCCTTCTGGCCCCGCAGGCGCCTTCCTCTCGGCTTTGGCGGCGGATCTGAAGGCCAATTCCGGCAAGTGCGTGGTGATTCCCGGCGAGCAGCAAACTCCGGCCGTGCACCTGGCCGCGATCGCCATCAACCAGGCGCTGGGGAACGTCGGCAAAACCGTGGTCTACACCGAGACGGTGAACCCCATGCCGTCCATCCAGGGGCAGGACATTGTCAGCCTGGTCAACGACATCAATGCGGGCAAAGTCGACTGGCTGCTGATTTTGAATGGCAACCCGGTTTACGACGCCCCCGTGGACCTGCAGTTTGAGCAGGCGCTCAGCAAGGTGAAGGTATCCGCCCACCTCGGTTCCCACTTCAATGAAACCGCGGTGGTTACGGAATGGCATATCAACGGCACCCACTATCTGGAGAGCTGGTCCGACACGCGCGCCTATGACGGGACGGCGACCGTAATCCAGCCCATGATCGACCCCCTCTACGGCGGCAAATCTGCCCACGATGTAGTTCAGTCCATGCTGAACGATCCCGACACGTCGCCTTACGATGCGGTGCGCAAGACGTGGCTGGCCAACCTGGGCTCGGGCGATGCGGAGCACGGCTGGCGCAAGGTGCTGCACGACGGCATGGTGGGGAGTACCGCTTTCCAGCCGAAGACTGTTTCCGCCAAGGTAGGCGACCTGGGGATTTCCCCGGCCAACAGCTCGGAGGGAACCGTCGAGGTTATTTTCCGCGCCGACCCCAACATCTACGACGGGCGCTACGCGAATATTGGCTGGCTGCAGGAAATCCCCAAACCCGTCACCAACATGTCGTGGGACAACGCCGCGCTGATGAGCTACCGCACGCTGGCAAAATTCGGCCTGGCGGAACAGGACGTGGTGGCGATCGAGTCCAACGGCAACACCGTAATGGCTCCTGTCATGGCAGTGCCCGGCCATGCCGACGGTACGGTCACGCTGTACCTGGGATACGCCCGGCGCAACGGCGGCCGCGTCGCCGGGGGGCTGGGCTTTAACGCCTACGCCATCCGCACCTCGAATGCGTTGCTTTTTGCTCCTGGCGCGACCATGAAGAAAACCGGTCAGACCTACGAGTTTGCCGTCACCAAGAGTCACTACACCGATAATCGCTCGGTCACAGCGGGTGGGAACGGCTTGAGCGACCATTCGCTCGAAGGCGACGAGGCCATGACCCGCGGCATCATTCGCTACGCCACTCTCGATGAGTTCAAGCAGAATCCCAACTTCGCCCACGACGAAGAAAAGGAGCCGGAAGATCCCGAGCCGGACACCAGCATGTTCAGCAACTGGCGCTACGACAAGAACGCCTGGGGCATGGCCATCGACATGAACTCCTGCGTGGGGTGCAATGCCTGCATCGTAAGTTGCTATGCAGAAAACAACATTGCCGTAGTGGGCCGCCACAACACCAAGACCGGCCGCATCATGCAATGGATTCGCATCGATACCTACTTTGAGGGTGACCTCGATGCGCCCCGCGCACACTTTCAGCCCATGACCTGCCAGCAATGCGAGAACGCGCCCTGCGAGCAGGTTTGCCCGGTAGGCGCCACCGTGCACTCGACCGAAGGCCTCAACGTCATGGTTTACAACCGCTGCGTGGGCACCCGTTATTGCTCCAACAACTGCCCCTACAAGGTGCGCCGCTTCAACTTCCTGCTCTTCTCCGATTTCGAGACCGAGAGCTTGAAACTGATGCGCAACCCGGACGTAACGGTACGCAGCCGTGGGGTGATGGAGAAATGCAGCTACTGCACGCAAAGAATCATGGCCGCCAAGATTGCCGCGGATAAGGAAAATCGGGACATCCGTGACGGCGAAGTGGTGACGGCCTGCCAGCAGGCGTGCCCGACGGGTGCCATCGTCTTCGGCAACATCAACGACAAGGCGAGCAAGGTAAGAAAGCTTAAGTTGCAGCAGCGCAATTACGGCGTGTTGGCGGATCTGAATACCCGGCCCCGCACCACCTATATTGCGGAGGTTTTCAACCCCAACCCGGAACTGGCCGAGGCGCGAACCGAGCACGCGCCGGCGAAGAGCTGAGAGGTTAGCGCAGCATGGCGACCAAACCAGATTTACCCGTAAACGATCCGCAATTGGATCCGGTGACAGGCGAGTTCCGGGTTATCGCACCCGGGTACACGTTCAAATCGGTTACCGATGTTATTTCGCGCATCGTGCTCACGCCCCACACTCCGATGGGGTGGTTCTTCGGCTTCATGGTGGCCAGCACTATCTGCCTGATGCTGTTCACGGCCGTCACCTGGCTCTTCCTTAAGGGCGTCGGTATTTGGGGCCTCGACATCCCGGTCGGCTGGGGCTTCGCCATCATCAATTTTGTGTGGTGGATCGGTATCGGCCACGCCGGCACGCTGATCTCGGCCATCCTGCTGCTCTTCAAGCAGCAATGGCGCAATTCCATCAACCGTTTCGCCGAGGCCATGACCATTTTTGCCGTGGTCTGCGCCGGCATGTTCCCGCTCATCCACGTCGGCCGCCCCTGGCTGGGATACTGGCTCTTCCCCTACCCCAACACCATGAACGTTTGGCCGCAGTTCCGTTCCCCGCTACTCTGGGACGTGTTTGCGGTTTCGACGTATGCCACCATCTCTGTGGTCTTCTGGTACATCGGTATGGTTCCCGACTTTGGAACCATGCGCGACCGGGCGAAGAGCAAATTTGCGCAGTACTTCTTCGGCATTCTTTGTCTGGGATGGCGCGGCTCGGTAAGACACTGGATGCGCTATGAGACGGCCTCTCTGCTGTTGGCGGGTCTGGCCACTCCCCTGGTGCTTTCGGTCCACACCGTCATCAGCTTCGATTTCGCGGTGGCGGTGCTGCCCGGCTGGCATACCACCATTTTCCCGCCCTACTTTGTGGCCGGAGCCATCTATTCCGGCTTCGCCATGGTGATCACCCTGGCCATACCAATCCGCACCTTCTATCACCTGGAAGGTCTGATCACCATTCGCCATATCGACAATATGGGCAAGGTGATGCTGGCCACCGGTCTGATCGTCGCCTACGGTTACTCGATGGAGGTTTTCATGGCCTGGTACTCCGCCAGCCATTGGGAATACTTCATGATGTGGAACCGCATGTTCGGCCCCATGGGTTGGTCCTACTGGGTTCTGATCACCTGCAATATCGCCCTTCCTCAATTGTTATGGCTGCGCAGCACCCGGGTGAGCCCGTTCAAAATGTTCATCATGTCGCTGATCGTTAATACCGGCATGTGGTTTGAGCGGTTTGTGATCGTTGTGACCAGTCTCTACCGCGATTTTCTGCCCTCCTCTTGGGGAACCTATCGCGCCACCCGCTGGGACTACGCCACCTTTGTCGGGACCTTGGGCCTGTTCACGGCGCTGTTCTTTCTGTTCGTACGTTTCCTGCCCATGATCCCCATGTCTGAGATTCGCATGATGCTGCCCCAGGCCAAGATCACCGCGGAGCCGGAAGCGATGGAGGCAGGTGACTAATGCCTATACGTGAGGGAATCTACGGATTGTTGGCGGAGTTCGATACTCCGGGCGAATTGGTCGCGGCGGCGGCGGCGGCGTACGACTCGGGCTGGCGGCGCCTGGACTGTTACACCCCTTACCCGGTGGAAGAAGCGGCGGAAGCAATTGGGTTCCATCGCAACTACGTGCCCCTGATCTGCCTGGTTGGTGGGCTGATGGGGTTGGCTGCCATGTTCCTGATGGAGACCTGGGTATCGGTTTTGGCGTATCCCCTGAACATCGCCGGACGTCCGCTGTTTTCCTGGCCCGCCTTCATTATCCCGGCGTACGAGTGGACCATCCTCTGGGCGGGTCTGTCCGCAGCTTTCGGTATGCTGGCCATGTGCGGGCTGCCTCAGCCCTATCATCCGCTCTTCAACGCGCCCAATTTTCGTACGGGCGCCACGGTGGACAAATTCTTTCTCTGTTTGGAAGCCAACGATCCTAAATTTGAGCTGGTGGAATCGCGCACCTTTCTGGAAAGCTTCGCGCCGGTTTCGGTGGTGGAGGTGGAGTATTAATCCCAGAACAGCAATCCGGCTGTGCGCGGTAGGCTTGGCTGCCCTGGCTTGTGCGGGCTGCCGCCAGGACATGCAAGACCAGCCCAAGTTCGTTCCCCAGCGCAGCACCACTTTCTTTGCCGACGGCCGCTCGGTTCGACCCCAGGTCGCGCACACCGTGGCTCGCGGCCAACTGGGGGAAGACAGCTTTTTCTACACCGGCTTGATTGACGGCAAGGAAGCCGACCTGATGCCCTTCCCGGCGACTATGCAGGTGCTGGATCGGGGCCAGGAGCGGTTCAACATTTATTGCACCCCCTGCCACTCCAGGGTCGGCAACGGCGCCGGCATGATCGTGCAGCGCGGCTACAAGCCTGCCGGCAACTTCCATTCCGCGCGCATCCTGGCTGAGCCCCTGGGCCACTACTTCTACGTGATGACCAACGGCTACGGAGCCATGCCGGATTACTCCGCCCAGCTACCCCCGGCGGATCGCTGGGCGGTCGCCGCCTATATCCGAGCCTTGCAAGTCAGCCAGAACAGCAGGGCTGCCGAAGTTCCTTCCGGGGTCCAGGTGCAGAATTTGAAGGACATCGCGGAGCAGCAAGGGTTGCCCGATTCCTTTGCCCAGCCGTGGTCGCTGCCCGCGACTGCTGTTTCCGCCCTGCCGCCCGATCCGAGCCAGGGAACGCCGGGCATGGCTCCGGCCACCTCCGACAGCGCGGTGCCGGCCTTGAGTCAGCCCGGTGGGGGCGCAGCGACCAGCGGCAATGCAGCCAAGCCGAAGGGCTTGAAGCCGGTAACCAGGTAGATATATGGCTCACGAGCATCACGCGAATTCGCTACCTTCGGAGCTGAATGCTCCGCTGCTGATCAACGCATGGCGTCGCCGGGCTATGGTGGTCGGCGGCATCTTTGCCGTTCTGTCGCTGGTGCTGGCAGTGCTGGCGGCTGTCGTCGATCACGATGGAATCGACCACCTGCTCCGCTCCTACCTGCTCGGTTTCATCATCAGCTGGGGGTTTACCGTCGGCGGCCTGGCCCTGCTCATGGTGCAGTACCTGAGCGGCGGCAAGTGGGGCTTGCTGGTGCGCCGTCCTCTGGAGGCCATGTCGCGCTGCCTGCCGCTGATTATCGTCCTCTGGCTGCCGATAGGTATCTTCATGAAGAAGCTGTACTTGTGGGCGCAGTACAGCAACCCGGTCGAGGCTTTCCATCAACACCTGATCACGCACGAGCAGGAGCATGCGATTGCTTACAAGCACCCCATGCTGAATATCCCCAGCGTGTGGATCCAGTCCGCGGTGTGCTTCGCCATCTTCTTCATCTTCATGCACGTGCTGAACAAGTGGGGCTTGCAGCGCGATGCCGACCCCCACCCCAATGTTCGCTTCTGGCAGGTGCGCCTGGAAAACCTGAGCGGCTTCGGGGTTCTCGTCTACTCGATCATCATGAGCGTTTGCGCCATCGACTGGGTCATGTCGCTCGACCCCACCTGGTATTCGTCGATCTACGGGCTGATGTTCCTGGTCGGTCAGGGCTATGGTGTGCTCGCGCTCGCTATCATCACCGTGCTCCGCCTGTCTCAGGCGGAGCCGATGCATACTGTGCTGCGCAAAACCGAACAGCATGACCTGGGCAAGCTGGCTTTCGCCTTCGTGATGCTTAACATCTACCTCGCCTTTTCCCAGTTCCTCATTATCTGGTCGGGCAACCTGCCGGAGGAGATCCCGTGGTATCTGGATCGCATTCGCGGCGGCTGGGGTGTGATCGGTTCTTTGGATTTCGTCTTTCACTGGTTCATTCCCTTCACCTTGCTGCTCTCGCGCGACCTGAAGCGGAATAAGGAACGCCTCATCCTGGTGTGCAAGATTATGATCTTTGCCCGCTGCTGGGACATGTTCTGGCTGATTGAGCCAAACTTCGCCGATGCCCGCCGTAATCTGCATTTCAGCTTCGGCATTCTGGAATACATGACCGTGCCGGTGGTCGTGATCAGCATCTGGATGTGGTTCTACTTCGGCCAGTTACAGAAGCGGCCGTTGATCCAGACGAACGATCCTCACCTGGTAGAAATTTTGGAGGCCGAGCATGCCCACGCATGAGCCGCACGATCCCACAGAATCGGAATTGTTTAAGGAAAGCGAAGCTGCCGGCTATGAGGTCACAGACGTTAATGTCAATGGCATCGTGGTTTTTCTCGCCTCGCTGGGTGCTTTTGTAGGGGTCTTCTTCATCTTCTGTTTTGGCATGGGCAAGGTGATCAACACCGCCATTCTGAAGAGCGATGGGCCGCCCAATAAATGGAATCAGATCGGCTCTCAACCCCGCGGCAAGCGCGAGGATTTGACCTCGAATGCGGTGATGGAGCAGAACCAGTTGAATCAGATGGTGCAGCGCTTTCCTACCCCTCGTCTCCAGACCGACGACGGCAACGAGGAGATGGCGGAAATGCATTCCCGGGAAGATCTACTGCTGAACTACTACAGCTGGGTCGATCGCCCGAGCGGTAAAGTGCGCATACCCATCGCCCGCGCGATGCAACTGGTGGCTGATCACCTTCCGGTAGCGCCCGAGGAGCAAACCGAGCCCCTGATGGCGGGTGATCGCGCTCCGGTCGTGACGGTGCCTCTCACCGATGGATTCGCGCGCACAGGCTACGAGCAGCAGTATCTGGAGACGATCCAGCAACAAAGAATGCGGGGAGAAAAGCCGGGTGAGCAGGCAGCCTTGGGAGGGAGTCGCTAAACTGCAGTCCTTCACCGCTAGCTGCGGTTAAGCGGCGCGCTTCCCTAATTTGTCTTCCCGACCGGAGCGTAGCGGAGTGGAGGGACCTGCGGTTTCACTTTCCGCCCACCAAACCTGCGGGGGTCGCGGCAATGACAAAGGACCCCGAGACAGCGATACCATGAGAGTAGAGGTTTTCAAGGGCATGCAGAGGAAAGGCACAATCCGGTTGACGCTGGCGGCGGCGATGCTGCTGACTTCGGCGAGCCCGATGCTCGCCCAAGTCGCGCCCTACGGCGAAAAATCCATGGGTGAGCCGGCCCAGGATCATCTGCCCGATATTCTAAACACGGTCAAGATCGACCAGCGTTTGGGTCAGCAGCTTCCTCTCGATGCTTCGTTTCGCGACGAAACCGGCAAGCCGGTCAAGCTGGGAGACTACTTCGGCAAGAAGCCGGTCATTCTCTCCCTGGTCTATTACCAATGCCAGATCCTGTGTATGGAAGATCTAAATGGCTTGGTCGGCGCACTTGAGATGGTGAACCTGACCCCAGGAAAAGACTTCCAGATTGTCATCGTCAGTATCGACCCGGCGGAAACGCCGGCCATCGCAGCGGTCAAAAAGGCGGAGTACGTAAAGCGCTACGGCCGGATGGACACGGCTCCCGGCTGGCATTTTCTGACCGGCGACCAACCGGCAATCAAGGCCCTGACGCAGGCAGTCGGTTTCGGCTATGTTCGTCTCCCTCAGCCAGCCGGCAAACCGCCGCTGTTTGCCCATGCCAGCTCTATAGAAGTGGTGACGCCTGAGGGCAAGATGGCTCAGTACTACCTGGGAGTGGAGTATTCGCCCCGGGATCTGCAGCTGGGGCTAGTCGAAGCCTCGCACAACACCATCGGCTCGCCGGTCGACAATATTTTGACCTACTGCTATCGCTATGATCCGAAACTGAACCGGCACAGCCTGGTCATCGCCCGGATCGTACAGGCGGGTTGCCTGCTCACTTTTTTGGGCCTGGGAAGCTTCATGGTGGTCAGCTTCCGCCGGGATTTCAAGGATAAAGGCTAACGATGCATATAAGTCCAGTGCTGTGGCAGTTTCTCGTAAAGTGGTTGACGAATTCTGCCCTATTTCCGCCGGAAGCCTCGGCCATTTCGCCCTACATGGACGCGTTCTACTTCTTTTTGATCGCGATCTCCGCCGTAGGCATGATCGCGGTCATCATCTTGGTCTTCGGCTTCTCCATCCTCTATCGCAAGGAGAAGAATCCCGTCGCCACCCAGATCGAAGGCTCGACCCTGCTCGAGGCGACCTGGACCATTATTCCGCTAGCCTTGTTCATGATCTGTTTTGTCTGGGGTGCGCTGCTCTATTTCCGCATCTACGACCCGCCCACCAACGCTATGAACATTTACATCGTGGGCAAGCAATGGATGTGGAAGGCTGAGCATCCGGGCGGCCAGCATGAGATCAACTCCCTGCATGTCCCCATCAACCGCCAGGTGCAGTTGACCATGATCTCGCAGGACGTATTCCACAGCTTCTCCATTCCTGCCTTTCGCGTGAAGCGCGAAGTGATTCCCGGCAGGTACTCGACGGTGTGGTTTGAGGCCACGGCTACTGGAACCTATCATCTGTTCTGCACGCAATATTGCGGCACCAATCACTCCGCGATGATTGGAGAGATCGTCGCGATGACCCCCGACGACTACCAGAAATGGGCGTCGGGCAGCACCAGTGGAGCCTCGCTGGCGCAGAACGGAGAACGTCTCTTTGCCAGTCTCGGCTGCAACTCCTGCCACTCCGGCGAGGCCACCGCGCGCGGGCCCAACCTGGCCCAGGTCTACGGCTCCCAACTGCAGCTGGCCGACGGATCGACGGTCAGGGCCGATGATGCTTTTCTCCGCGAGACCATCCTCAACCCCTCTACCCGGGTCATGGCAGGCTATGCACCGATCATGCCCACCTACCAGGGGCAGGTCAGCGAAGAGGGCCTGATCGACCTGGTGGAATACATCAAGAACCTCAATTCGAACTATCGTGTTCAGCAGACGCTGACTGCAAGTGAACTCTCCTCAGGGCAAGCCGGCGCGTCTAGTACTGGCTCCAGCTCGCCCGCAATGAACTACCGCCCCCAACAGACGCTGGGGGCCGGTCAAGGTGGGCCCGCAAAGGCGGGCAAAGCGGCACCTAGTGTGCCCGGGACGGTAAACCAATGAGCACCATTGTCACGCTTCCAGACCAGCAGACCGCTAAGCTGCCGAAGCTCAGCTACCTCAACAGCGAATACGGGCTGAAGAGCTGGCTGCTGACCGGCGACCATAAGCGGATCGCGATGCTGTACCTCATCTCGATCACCTTCTTCTTCTTTCTCGGGGGTGCCTTTGCCGGGCTCATCCGTCTGGAGTTGCTGACCCCTCTGCCCGACCTGGTTGCCTCCGACACCTACAACAAGCTCTTCACCATGCACGGCGTGATCATGATCTTCCTCTTCCTGGTGCCGTCGGTTCCGGCAACCGTGGGGAATTTCGTGATCCCAATCATGGTCGGAGCCAAGGATCTGGCCTTCCCCAAGATCAATCTGCTGAGCTGGTATCTGTACGTTGCCGGCGCCTGCTTCCTGGTCTTCGCCCTGCTCAATGGCGGCGTCGACACCGGTTGGACCTTCACCACGCCGCTCAGCACCCACTACCTCAATACCCACGTGATCACGGCGGCGATGGGAGTCTTTATCGCCGGCTTCAGCTCGATCTTTACCGGCCTGAACTTTATTGTGACCATCCACCGCATGCGCTGCCCGGGCATGACCTGGTTCCGGTTGCCATTGTTCTGCTGGTCGCACTATGCGGCTTCCATCCTGATGGTTCTGGGCACCCCGGTGCTGGCGATCACCCTGGTTCTGGTGATGCTCGAGCGGACGGTAGGCATCGGCGTCTTCGATCCCACCAAGGGTGGCGACCCGCTGCTCTTCCAGCACCTCTTCTGGTTCTACTCCCACCCCGCCGTCTACATCATGATTCTGCCTGGTATGGGTGTGATCTCCGAGGTCATCAGCACTTTCTCCCGCAAGCGCGTCTTCGGCTATACCGCTGTGGCCTTCTCCTCGGTCGCCATTGCCGTCTTTGGATTCTTTGTCTGGGCCCATCACATGTTCATCATGGGCGTCTCCAATTACTCGGCGCTTGTCTTTTCGCTTTTAACCATGCTGGTTGCCGTGCCTTCTGCGATCAAGATCTTCAACTGGTCGGCAACTCTTTATAAAGGTTCCATCACCTTTGAAACCCCCATGCTTTACGCCTTCGGCTTCATCGGCCTGTTCACCATCGGCGGCCTGACCGGCGTTTTCCTGGGATCGCTTGGTATGGACATCCACCTGACGGAAACCTATTTCATCGTCGCCCATTTTCATTTCGTGATGGTAGGCGGCATGTTGATGGCTTACCTGGCGGGTGTTCATTTCTGGTGGCCCAAGATGACCGGCAGAATGTATCCGGAATCGATGTCTCAGCTGGCGGCGGTCACGACCTTTATCGGGTTCATCCTGACGTTCTTTCCGCAGTTCATCGTCGGCTACCTGGGTATGCCCCGGCGTTATCACGCCTATCCGCCGGAGTTCCAGGTCTTGAATGTGTTGTCGACGGCGGGCGCCACCGTTCTGGGTATCGGGTATCTGCTACCAATGCTCTATATGCCCTGGTCGCTCAAGTACGGTAAGATCGCGGGCAGCAACCCGTGGCAGGCGACAGGCCTGGAGTGGATGATCCAGTCTCCGCCGATAACCGAGAACTTTGTCGATATACCGATCATGGATCATGAAGCGTACGACTATGACTGGTTGGCTCATAAGACCGAACATGAGGTAACGACAGTTGGATAGCCACGCGATCGCCACAGAGCACGGGGAACACGAGCTACATGACGAAGCCCATCCGGCGTACCTGCGCCACCATTTCGTCACGGTGGATCAGCAGCGGGAGACGGCCAGCTTCGGCATGTGGCTGTTCCTGCTGACAGAAATCATGTTCTTCGGGGGCCTGTTCATGGCCTACCTGCTCTATCGCAACTGGTATTACGACGCCTTTGTGGCCAGCAGCAACACGCTGGGCATCGGCCTCGGAACTACCAATACCGCCGTCCTCATCATGTCCAGCTTCACCATGGCCATGGGCGTTTATTCGGCGGAGACGCGCAATCGCAAAGGGTTGATCACTTCGCTGAGCCTTACCATTTGCTTAGGATTGGTCTTCCTTGGCATCAAGACCATTGAGTATCACGACAAGTACGTGGAGCACCACATCCCCGGGGCAAGCTTCAGCGTGGAGGACTTTGTCCATCCCACCGACAAGCGGGATGTTCCGTTGGCGCCGGACATGGCGCAACACGCGCAGCTCTTCTTCTTCTTGTACTTCGCTATGACTGGCATGCACGCCCTGCACATGATCATTGGCATCAGTATCCTGTTTGTTCTGCTCTACCAGGCATGGCACGGCGCCTATGTGAACGGGCATACTTCGACCATTGATAATTTCGGCCTCTATTGGCATTTCGTCGATATTGTCTGGATCTTCCTTTTCCCGCTGCTGTATCTCATCAGCCGCCATCCTTTGAAATAAAGGAGACTTATGTCTGCTCCTGTTGATCCTGTTGAACACGGACATCACATTGTCGGGCCCAAGACGTACGGGCTGATTCTTCTCGCCCTGATGGTGCTGACCGCCACCACAACCGGCGCCGCTTATCTCGATATGGGCGTGTTCAACCCCATCGTGGCGCTTGGGATTGCCTGCCTGAAGGCAGTGCTGGTCATTCTTTTCTTCATGCACATCCGTTACAGCTCGCGGGTGATGATGCTCACGGTCGGAGCCGGCTTCTTCACCTTCTTGGTGCTAATCACCATGACGCTATCCGACTACATCAGCCGCAACTGGGGCCTGTGGTAAAGGTTTTGTATCAGGGCCCGACTTTAGTCGGGCCGCAACGAATTGAAAGAGAACTGGGCTTTAGCCCCTGCTCACTTCCCGGGCGAAGAGAAGACGCAGGGGATAGACCGCCTGCGGAAAGATCTCTTCTGAAGGGTACGGGCTTTAGCCCGTACATTTTAGTAACCAGGAACATCGGGCTTTAGCCCCTGAGGGCAGCTTTATCACCCGGAATATGTGGAACAGCATTCGCCGGGGGCTTTGTTCCCTCAGCGGCTAAAGCCGGATTCATTTCACAGCGGTACGTACGGCCTAAAGGCCGTACCCTTCAGAAAACGTAGTTTTTCCGCAGCCTGGATGTGCTGTACTCTTCGTCTCCCCGGCAATAGGATCTCCCCGATGAACCCCCAAGCTACAAACGATGAAGTACCTGAGGCGCTGCGGAAAATTGCGCAGAACCCCAGGGTGCGGGTCCGGCGCGCCGGCGCCCCGGCATCAGACGCAAAATGCGTCGTCTACTGGATGCAACGGGCGGAAAGAGCGCTGGATAACCCTGCCCTCGACATCGCGGTGGAAGTCGCGAACGCTCTTGATCTTCCGCTACTGACCTATTTCTCTGCCATCTCCAATTTTCCCCACGCCAACCTCCGCCACTATGCCTTCCTAAACCAGGGCCTTGCTGACATCGAAGAAGATCTGCAACAGCGGCAGATCCGCTTTATCGTGCGCCGGCCACCGAACAATTCTCTACAGACGTTCCTGGCAGAAGTAAGTGCGGCCATGGTGATCGGCGATGAGAATCCCTGCCGCGAGCCGGAGCGCTGGCGAAAGGTATTGGCGGGCCGTCTACGCATTCCTTATTGGACTGTCGATGCCGATGTGGTTGTTCCCTCCGGCCTTTTCGAGAAGCGCATGTACGCCCTGCACATCTTCAAGCCCAAGCTCTACGCCGAGTTGCCCAGGTTTCTGGTGGAACAGCCTGTGATCAAGCCGCATCGCGAATGGAAGCGACCGCTCGAGTCGTTTGCTGTGCGGGAAGATGTTACCGAGGGTTGGACCAAACTAGACCGTACTGTTAAGCCGGTGGACAGTTTCACCGGCGGCACCCACGCGGCAGTTAAGCGCCTCCACGAGTTTGTCGATAAGGACCTAGCCACATACGATAAGACTCGCAATCATCCAGAAGTGGATGCCACCAGCCGCCTATCGCCCTACCTGCACTTTGGCCACATCGGCCCGATCACCATCGCTCTCGCCGTCGAGAACGCATTCAAGCAGGGGAAAGTTCCCCAGGCAGCGCGCGATTCGTATATCAGCGAGTTGATCGGCTGGCGCGAGCTGGCCGTGAATTTCGTTAAATTCACTGAGAATTACGATTCGTTCGAATGCGCCGAGCCCTGGGCCCGCAAAACCCTGATGGAACATGCCCGTGATCGACGCGAGCACCTCTACTCCATCGAACAGCTGGAACGCTCCGACACCAAAGACGAGCTTTGGAACGCAGCCCAGAACCAGATGGTGAAGTTTGGCTGGATGCACAATTACATGCGCATGTACTGGGCGAAAAAGATCCTGGAATGGTCTCCCGACCCGGCCCGAGCATTCGAGACCTGCGTGACGCTCAATGATCGCTACTTTCTCGACGGCAGAGATCCCAATGGATATGCGGGGATCGCATGGTCGATCGTGGGCAAGTTCGACCGCCCGTGGTTTGATCGCCCCATCTTTGGCACCATCCGCTACATGTCGGGCGCTTCCACCGGCAAGAAGTTCAATTCAAAAAAGTACATACAGAAAATGTCAGAAGATTTGCCCCAGGCTCCCCTCTGGGACCAGCAATAGTCCGGTGTGCTATTTTCAATCTTGGCCACCGTATGGCGAAATATCTGATCACGGGAATCGCGGGCTTTATTGGTTCATCTTTGACCAAAGCCCTGCTGGAACGAGGCGATGAAGTTCGCGGGGTAGATAACTTCCTGACCGGAAAGCCGGCGAACCTGGCCGAATTTCGTGACCAGATCGACTTCCGTGAGGTGGACTTGCGCGATGCGGCTGCGATGCGCACCGCCTGTGAAGGAATTGACTACATCCTGCATCTAGGGGCGCTTCCTTCTGTTCCCCTCTCCGTGAAAGAACCGGAGCCAAGCCACCGCTGCAATGTAGACGGAACGTTTCATGTGCTCGAAGGTGCCCGAGCAGCGGGCGTCAAGCGAATCATCTATGCGGCGTCCTCGTCCGCATACGGGGATCAACCAGTGCTGCCTAGCAAAGAATCGATGCGGCCTATGCCTATTTCGCCCTACGCCGTGCAAAAGCTTACCGGCGAATATTACATGAGCAGCTATTACCAGGTGTATGGCCTGGAGACGGTGAGCCTGCGCTATTTCAACGTCTTTGGCCCGCGTCAGGCAGCCGATTCGCCTTATAGCGGAGTATTGGCGAAATTCATCCTGCAGATGCTTGAGGGGACGCGGCCAACTATCTTCGGTAACGGCGAGCAGAGCCGGGACTTTACCTATATCGATAATGTGGTGTCCGCGAACCTGCTGGCTTGCGCGGCGCCGGCGCACCACGTAGCTGGCAAAGTATTCAATATCGCCTGTGGCGGTCAACACACGTTGAAAGAGATGTACCGTCTATTGGCCAAACTGATAGGGTATGAGCTTCCGCCCTTGTATGCTCCATTGCGTACAGGCGACATCCTGAAGTCGCAGGCCGACATTTCCGCCGCCGCAGAAGCCTTTGGTTATCGCCCTTTGATCGGGGTGAAAGAAGGTCTTGAGCGGACCGTGGAGTGGTACCGCGAGATGCTCAAGCTGCCGGTTGCCTCAAGCTAATGAGAAATGGTTTGGTCGATCAGCAAGACTTGTCACTGTGGTTGTCGCTGGTTAAGAAGCGCGAGCTGCGGGTAGGGATTATTGGCCTTGGCTACGTGGGTCTCCCCCTGGTTCTGCTGTTCAGCCAGGAGGGATTTCGCGTTACCGGCTTTGATATCGATGCAGCCAAGGTCGACCGCCTCAACGCCGGTGAATCCTACATTCATCGTATCGATTCGCAACAGATCAAGGCTGCCCAGGAAAAGGGTTTCCGCGCCACCGCCGATTTCTCTGAGGTTGGTGGAGTCGACGCCATTTTGATTTGCGTGCCCACACCGCTCAGCGATCACCACACTCCGGACATGAGTTACATTGCCGCCACCATGGACTCGATCGTGGACCATCTACGCCCCGGCCAATTGGTAGTCCTCGAAAGCACCACTTATCCCGGTACGACAGAGGAGTTAGTCGCGCCGGCGATCGAGCGCGCCGGCCGGGTTAGGGTAATTCGCGATGCCATCGTCGCCGACGGTGTTTTGGTGGCTTATTCTCCTGAGCGTGAGGACCCTGGCAATACCAGCATTGACCGGCGGGACATTCCCAAAGTGGTCGGGGGTTTGGGTGGTTTCGCGGCCGAGGCTGCAGGCGCTCTCTACAACGTGGCATTTCACCGCGTGATCCGCGTATCCAGCCCGGCAGCGGCCGAAATGACCAAGCTGCTGGAAAATATTTATCGCTGCGTGAACATCGCGCTGGTGAACGAACTGAAACTGCTTTGCCTCCGCATGGGCATAGACATTTGGGAAGTGATCGCAGCGGCTGCGACCAAACCCTTCGGCTTCCAACCCTTTTATCCAGGTCCCGGGCTCGGCGGCCATTGCATCCCTATTGATCCCTTTTATCTCAGCTGGAAGGCGAAGGAATTCGACTTCAGCACGCGATTTATTGAGCTCGCGGGTGAAGTGAATGAAGCCATGCCCTATCACGTGGTGATGGCGGTTTCCTCTGCATTGAATCAGCGCAGCAAGCCGCTCAAAGGATCGAGAATCTTGGTGCTGGGTCTGGCGTACAAGCGAGACGTGGATGATCTGCGCGAATCTCCGTCGCTTTCGATCATAGAAATGCTGCAGCAAGAGGACGCAGTGGTGAGCTACAACGACCCCTTCTTTCCCACGGTAGGACGGGGAAGAAAATACAATCTGAACATGCAGTCGCAGCCGTTAACAAACCTTAACGGTTACGATTGTGTATTGATCGTCACCGATCATACTTCCTACGACTACGCCCGCATCGTGGAAGAGTCGCAGCTAGTGGTTGATTCCAGAAACGCCACCCGCGGCCTCGCCTCCGAAAAAATCGTGCGCTGCTAGTTTATTTCTGCCCAAAGAAGAAGGACCCATCCCCCGTGGAAGGCGTTCCAGGAACCCCGTTGTAGCAGTACCCATTCTTCTGGTAAATCGCGTTCTTCGAAATCCAGGTGCGCGTTGTACTCACCATGTTGATGAAGCAATTCTTGGGCCCGATAGAGCCGACCAATTCGCTATTGCCTTCAATCAACGCGCTATCGGCGTCCTGTATTTCGATGTTGTACGGGGTCTGGGTCAACGTGGTGAAGTAGTTGTCGCGCACCACCGGCCCATAGGCGCGGTAGCCGCTACCTCCGTTCGGCATACCCAACACCACTTCGCGAGGTGACCCTTCGAAATAATTAGCATCGATAACGGTTCCGCGAGACCGGGTCAGATAAATAGCGCCGCCGCCGTTTTCTTCGAAATCGTTGCCCATATAAAGATTGTTGAGTGTTTCCGTAAGACCGTGCCCCACCAGAACCGTATCTTCAAAAATACCCCATTGGGCATTCGTGGTGATCTGGTTGTAGGTGACATGAATGGCATTCGCGGCATAGGGCGAACCATTTTCTGATGCTCCACAATGGGTCGGATGGCCGCGACTGCACACCGTCGGAATCAGGCGGATTCCATTCTTGTTATCGGAGATCAAATTGTCGTAAATGTTCGAGCTGTTCGTACCCTCGACGAGGATTCCGTCCCCGCCGGAAAATCCCGAAATCACCATATTGCGCACGCTGATCCGGTTGGTGGGCAGCAGGTGAATGCCGGAGGTGGCATGTGGATTTCCCCTAAGCTGAAATCCTTCGATCAGCAGCTGCGAAGATCCTGCCTGGTTCCCGATAGAGGTAGTAATGGCGTCGCCGCTTCCGGAATAGGTGAGAACCGCCCCCGGATCGCCGCTCAGCTTATAGGTGCCAAACGCATTCAGTTCCAGGTGTATCCCGACGGAAAACGAATAATTCCCAGGCGGGATATAGACGGTGCACTGCAGATTACAAGCCTTCAGGGCATGGTTGATGCGGTCTCCGATGTCGCTCCCGGCGGCGCTCGTAGCCGCCACTGGGGCCTGCGGCGACTGCGCCTGCAGGGGATACAGACACGCTGCGAGAAGAAACGCGATCAACTTAATGCCGGCACTCGCTCTCACAGAAACCTCCTGAGCCGTTGCTGGTTCACCATAGCATTTTGTGATTTAAGCCATATTCATGCGATCAGGCCGCATCGAAAGCTTTGTATCAGGGCCCGACTTTAGTCGGGCCGCAAAGAATTGAAAGAGATTGGGCTTTAGCCCCTGCCACGACCCATCCTGCAAAGTTGCTTGCGGAGACAACCCACGCAGGGGCTAAAGCCCAGATCTTTGTTGAGCCTCGATGGCCCGACTAAAGTCGGGCCCTGATACAAAGCACGGAGAGCGGGGTGAAGGGAAAGGCGGTTTGGCTGTTCCCACACAGCCACATCAAGTCCTGGGTAAACGCCGGATCGCGCACAAATGCCGCCGGCCAAGCATCGCTCCGCCAGGTTCGCAGGGAAAAAATTTGCACTTCGGTCGGTAGGCCCTAAACTAAACTAAGAATTGGACAAGTTCGTCCCCCGCACGGGCAGGGCTGCGCCGATGGTAAAGGAGTAAAGCTTGGCAGGATACACCGGCCGCACGCCGAACCGTTTTCTGCTTTTACAACATATGGGTAAGCGTTCAGGTCTTTTCTTCGCGATCTTGCTGGTCGCGAGCGTTGTGCAGGTCGAACTGCCCGTTGCTATAGCTCAAACCGCTGGTTCCGACACCTTTGACTGCCCATCCGGCGTCATCTCTTCTGTCGATGGAAGTTGCGTAAGTGAGGAGGAGGCTCCCGGCCAAGGCCTCGGCCAGCTGGGGACCGGGCCAGGCAATCAGTCCAACGGGGGTGCCTATGGAACTGCTGGTGCTTCAGGCGGTCAACTCGGCGGACAATATCCGGGGCTGCAATCCTCGGGAATGAACAGCAGGGTGCAGAGCATCCTCGATCAGGGTGGACTGGGCAACCAGCAATCCCAATTGGCCGCGCTGGAGGAATCCAGGCTCTTGGCCATCCGAGCCCCTTCCGCGCCTACCGACTTCCAGCTCATGGTGCGTAGCTCCCTGGGCACACTGCTTCCGGTTTATGGTGACAGCCTGTTTCGCCAGGTGCCTTCCACCTTTGCTCCTCTGCGGGAGGTGAATGTCACTCCCGATTACGTCTTAGGACCAGGGGATCAGCTGGTGGTCCGCATTTGGGGCCAGGTCAATTTCAACGCCCAACTCACCGTGGACCGTTCGGGTTCCATCTACCTGCCCCAGGTAGGCGAGATCCACGTCGCCGGGTTGCCCTACGCTCAGGTCAAGCAACATATTCAAGACGCTGTCGGTCGCATCTACAAGAGCTTTAACCTCGATGTTGAAATGGGGCAGCTGCGGTCGATCCAGGTATTTGTCGTAGGCCAGGCTCGCCGGCCGGGAACCTATACCCTGAGTTCGTTGAGCACCCTGGTTACCGCGTTGTTTGCTACCGGCGGCCCCTCCGTCCAGGGCTCCCTGCGCGACATTCAGCTGCGGCGTAATGGGCAGACCATCTCCCATTTCGATCTGTACGACCTCCTGATATTTGGCGATATGTCCAAGGATTCCCAGCTGCTCCCCGGTGACGTGATCTACATCCCTCCCGTCGGAGCACAGGTGGCCATCAGCGGCGACGTCCACATTCCCGCCATTTACGAACTAAAGGGCGCCACCACGGTCGACCAGGGTCTCCGCTTCGCCGGTGGACTCTCCTCCACTGCCTCGTTGCTGCGCGCATCGCTGGAGCGGCTCGATGTGGAGAAGAACCGCACCGTCGTCGATATCTCACTTCAGGGACCGGGGCTCGCGACACCGCTCCAGCAGGCCGACATCCTGCGCGTGCTCCCCATCTCGCCGCAGTTTCAAAACACCGTGACCCTGCGCGGCAATGTGGCGGAAACGGGGCGGTTTTCCTGGCATCCGGGAATGAAGTTAAGTGACATCATTCCCGACAGCCAATCTCTCATTACCCGCGATTACTGGGAGCGCCGGAACCAACTGGGCGTTCCGGGGCCGGAGTTCAAGCCCGAATACGCCAGCAACCCCGACTATTACCCGCGCGATCTCAATGGCTATCAGACGGGCACTGCGCAATACGATGTGAACGGGGTTCCAATCTATAACGGCCAGAGTCCCTCCAACAACAATCAAGGCCAGCAACAACCAAATGGACAGAACAATAGCCAGAATTCTACCCAGAACAATAACTCCACCCAGAACCAAAGCGCTGGCCAGCCATACGATCCGAACTGTGACCCCGGCCTTGTTAACAATCCCGATCAGAGTCAGGGTGGCCAGTACTCCAGATCGACCAGTTCCCCGCAAGCCAACGGCGCCCAGAGCGGCCAACCCTGCAATAGCCCGGGCAGCAGGTCCTTGGCCGATGAGGAGCGAACCTCCTCGGGAAACCTGCCTCGGCCTGCTCTGACCGTCGCTCTTCCGGTGCCCGAAATCGACTGGTCCTACGCCGTCATCGAGCGGATGAACCCGAAAACGCTGACGACTTCGCTGGTGCCCTTCAATCCCGGGCAACTAATCCTCGACCACGACCAGGCGCAGAATCTGGCCTTGGAGCCGGGTGACGTGGTCACCATTTTCTCCCAGGCGGATATTAGAGTCCCGCAGGCCCAGCGCACCAAGTTCGTGCGCCTGGAAGGCGAGTTCAAGCAAGCGGGCATCTATAGCGTTCTCCCAGGTGAGACTTTGCCCCAACTGGTGGCCCGTGCCGGAGGGTTCACTCCCGCGGCTTACCTGTTCGGATCCAACTTTACCCGTGAGTCGACCCGCATCCTGCAGCAATTACGCTTGAACGACTACCTGCAGAACCTGGAGCTGGAGATTGACCGATCCACCATCGCCGCTGCCGCCAGCATTGGCAACGTGGACCCATCGGCGACCGCAGCCTCCAGGAGCTTAGTCGCCAGATTTCGGACTATCCGCGCCACCGGCCGCGTGGTGCTGGATATCCCTCAAAATGCAAGCGGAATCACCAACCTGCCCAACATACAGCTGGAAGATGGCGACCGGTTCGTGGTCCCCTCTCAGCCCAGCACGGTGAACGTCGTCGGCGCAGTATACGACCAGAATTCTTTCCTCTTCCGCAGCACCCAGGAGGTGGGAAGTTATTTGCGGCTGGCTGGCGGACCGACCAAGAGCGCCGATGGCAAGGCCTCCTTCGTGATCCGCGCCGATGGTTCGGTGGTGAGCTGGAAATCGCGCAAGGGTGTCTTCGGAAATACCTTCGCCAGCATGCATCTGAACGCGGGCGATACTGTGGTTATTCCCGAAAAAGTGCCCCATCCTTCGGGTTTAAGGAATTTCGTCAACTATACGCAGATTTTCTCCCAGCTAGCCCTGGGTGCGGCAGCGATTGCCGTGCTGCAGTAACATGGAGGGATCGGGTAGCCCATGGCCATAATGCCGCCGACCAGAGAATACAGTCCGCCGCTCGAAGCCTCGCAGACCGGGATCGAGTTTGACCTGCTGGACCTTTTGCTGGTGATGGCGGAACGCAAGTCCACCATCATCCTGGCCACGGTCATCGGATTCTTCTTGTTCATGGTGCTGGTGCTTCTCATGCATCCCACCTTCACCGCAAAAGCGGTGATCCTGCCCCCGCAGCAAGGTCAGTCGAGCACCGCCCTGGTGAGCCAGCTGGGCAGTCTGGCTGCTCTGACCGGGCTGGGCAGTTCCGCTGGAGTGAAGGATCCTAACGACTTATACCTGGCAGTTTTGCAGAGCAACACGGTAGAAGATGGGCTGATCAAGCGCCTCAACCTGATGGAGGCCTACCACGCCAAAAAGCTGAGCGAAGCGCGTACCAAGCTAGCCGCCGCCTCCAAGTTCGTCAGCGAAAAGGGCGGCATGATCAGCATCACGGTCAAGGATAGCGAGCCACATCGCGCCGCGCAAATTGCCAATGCTTACGTCGACGAGCTGCATAACATCAACAGCCGTCTCATCATCGGCGAAGCTTCGGTGAGAAGGAATTTCTTCTCCCAGCAGCTGGCGTTGGCGAAGGACCGATTGACCGACGCGGAAATTGCCCTTCAGCAAACCGAAGAATCCACCGGTGCAATCTCGCCCATGGGCCAGACCGGGGTGATGATCTCACAAGTGGCGGCACTGCAGGGGCAGATCATCACGCGTGAAGTGCAGCTTGACGCCCTGCGTACCTCATCCACCGATCAAAATCCCGATGTGATTCGCTTGAACACCGAGATTGAAGGGCTGCGGCACCAGCTGATCCAGTTGGAGAGTCTGCAAAAGGGCCGTAAGCCGGGAGATATCTCTCTCTCCACCAGGGCGCTCCCGAAGGATCAGGTCGACTACCTGCGCAAGCAAAGAGACGTGCAGTACCACACGATTATCTTCGATCTGATTGCCCGTCAGTTTGAGGCGGCACGATTGGATGAGGCAAAGGCATCTCCGGTAATCCAGGTGCTGGACCCGGCTGAGCCTCCAGATAGAAAATCGGGACCGTTCCGCGCGTTGTGGTGCTTAGCCGGCGGTATTCTCGGCTTTTTGTACGGGTGTTCACGAGTGATCGGATCTTACGTCTACAGTCGCGTGGTAGCCGATCCCGTAAACGCGGAGAAGCTGGGCCAATTTCACCGCGCGCTCAGCTTTCGCTCCCGTTAGCAGTTCAGCCACCGCACTCTATGGAAGCGTCGCCCTCCCTTTTATCATCCCGAGCGAAGCCGAGGGACCTGCGGTTCTGCGGACGTTTCTTGGGAATGTTTTTGGACCGGCCTATCCCACCACCTGCCCCTCCTCGATCGCCGGGATATCACGCTTTAACGACTGTTTTCGCCAGCTTTGAATTCTTTTCGCCCGGCTGTCCAACAGCCGGCGCCAAAAGAATTCGAATGTCATCCGGGAAAAAACACTGTTGCGATAGCGGCGCTGCCGTATGGTCCGCCACAGGAGCCGGACGAGGTGAGCGGCTCTTTCCGGAGCAGACGAATAGAGATCCACATAAGCGCTCTCTGCGGCAAGGAAATTCCGGTACCGCTCCGGCGCCATGTCGTTATCGAAGTCCATGCTGGTAATGGAGTGCTGCAGGGTAAGGTCACCGGCGATGTACAGGTATCTGCCTTTGCGATACATGGCCTGGAAAACATAAACATCGGACAGATCGAGCCAGAACTCATCACTATACCCGCCGATTTCCCGTAGAGCGGCGACTCGCATCAAGGTAGCGCTGTTGACCGCGAACGCTTTTCGACGGTAGATTCCGCTGACCGTGGCCGGTATCCGGCCTACCTGGTTAAAACGCCCATGTGTCCTGGGCGAGATGAGAGACCCGTGTGAGTAGATAAAGGGAACGACGGATCCTATTTCAGTTTGTCCCTGGAGCGAATGGCTGTACTCCAACATGCGGGGAAGAAATTCGGCGGAGACCGTCGTGTCCTGGTCCAACAGCAGCAGCCAGGGAGATCCTTTCGCTTCTGCGAACTCCATCGCGTAGTTGTAAGCGCCCGAGGTCCCGACGTTCCTCCCCGCGTGGCGATACTTGCAGGGAAACGAAAGGCTAACCTGCTCCAGCGCCTTAGGGCTGTTGTCGAACAGGATCACCTGGATGGAATCAAGCAGCTCGGGATTGTTTGCAAAAACTTCCCCCAGGCTTTGGATCGTTTGACTCTGCTCCGGCAACCGCTTATAAAGTACAACCACGGCTACAATACCGACTTTATTCATGTTTCTTCAAATGCGCCGTCTGAGCAGATTATACTCATCTGCTGCTCTGTTCTCCCCAGCGGGAACCAGCCCTCGAGTAAACTGTTCCTGTATGAATCGCGCCCTCAAAATGCTCCGGCCGCAATTGAAGCGGGTCGCTGAGAGCCTCTTCCCTGAGACCATGTACACCCGGCGCTTCCAATCATGGGTGAAGGTAGAGCCGGAATTACCCCTGCTACCCGCCCTCTGCCGCAAAGACGCCGTAGCCCTCGACATTGGAGCCAACGAAGGTTTTTTCGCGCACCATCTCTTGCCTCTGGCCAGCAGTGTTGTCGCCTTCGAGCCATTGCCGCAGATGTTGTCACGTCTGCGGAAAAATTATGCGAGCAAGATGGAAATCCACGGTGTGATCCTTTCTGACAGCGAAGGTCAGGCCGAGCTAAGGTACCCCGCAGGCGGCTACATGTCGGCTTCCATTGCCGCGACCAATTCTGCTGCGCTGGAGAGCGGCCGGGTCATCGAAACCGTGGTCGCCCCCATGAAAACTCTAGACAGCTTCAACTTGACCAACGTTGGCTTTGTGAAGATCGATGTGGAAGGTCATGAGGAGGCGGTTCTGCACGGCGGGATGAATACCTTAAGGCGCGAGAAACCAAATCTGATGATCGAAATTGAGGAGCGCCATGCGCCCGGCTCGCTCGCGCGTGTATCGAATCTCTTGCACGACCTCGGCTATTCCGGATTCTATCTCGACGGAAAGCAGCTCCTGCCGGTTGCCCAATTTGATCCCCAACGCGACCAGGGTTGGCAAAACGGCAAGGTCGGGAAATATATCAATAACTTCCTATTCTTTCCGGATGAGCGGGCGGCAGAAATCCTGGAGAGCGCGCGCCAGCTTTTGTGATCTCCAATTGCTCCTCCGGCGCTTCTTTCCGCGCCAGCTCCAGGGCCAGAAGAACATAGACGAAATAGTTATAGCGCGGCTGAACAAAGGGCGTTATCGCGGTCAGAATGGCGTAGATGAGGATTAGGAAAGCGATGGGCCGCTGGGGATTTAACTTGCCCTGTCGATAAGCTACGATCAGCAGCGTTATCAGTGCAATCGAGAACGTGGGAATAATAAACAAGGAATGGACGTCGCCAAAACCAAGAAGAGAATACTCGCGCACAAAGGTCAGCGGTCGTAGCAATTCGCCCATCAGGTTCATCAGGATCTTAGGCGCCAGAACCAGGGGAAACCCGAAATGCTCCTGGATGGTGTCGAGCTTGGCGATCGTATTGGCGTTCTTGGTATATTGCGTGAACGCTCTGAGGCCGGAGCCCGGCAGCCTGGCAATCAGGCCATACGCCACGGTGAGAACGCCGATAACAATCCCAATCGAAAACCTGGGATTGCGCTTGAACACGGAACCTTTTCTTTGCAGGAAGAGGTACAGCAGAATAAGTGCAATTTGCTCCCACCGGGCAAACAGTGAGACCAAAAGAACCAAGCCCAGCAGTAGCCAGGAACGTCTCTCCGAGTAAATGTACTTAGCGAACATAAACGTGGAGAACAGCACCAGGATTTCCTTGTTCAGTGTGACCAGCGCAGGGGCTGTCTCCGAACAAATAACCAGGAGAAAGACAAGGCGGTACCTGTCCACCCCCGGGATAGTGCAGGCAATCTCGACCGAGATAAAAAAAAGCAAAATATTGAAGAACGCGACGCCAAGTCCGGTCCTGAAGATCATCCCGATAAATACCGGTCCCAGCAGATTTCCCGAGAATGAAACCAGGTTATTGTGCTCTGCATGTTCTTCGCGGTATTTCACTGCGTCCCAGTATGTTGGTGAATCCGCACCAAATCGTACATAGTTGTCGTGATTGAGCCGGGGCACCTCCCAATAGAAGAAGCAGCCAAAACAAAAAGCCAGGTAGAGGCAGAGTGCCCAAATAGCGAACCACTTCTTCAGCGGCCTGGGTTCCACCAGGAGCGAAAGAAACGGGACCCGAATCTTTGGAGTTTCGGTGGATATAAACATCGACGGCGCTCGTGGAACCTGCACCGTCGGCATGGGAAGGGTGAACTTCATCCTGAAAGATCATTATATGGGTCCAAGGGAAGTGCAAACCCCTCCCTTGCGGATCCAGATAGCATGTAAGTTCCATGCGCATCCTCTATGACCATCAGGTCTTTTCCCTGCAGGATGCCGGCGGCGCTTCTCGCTACCATTTTGAGCTGATCCGAAACCTGCAGGCCTCGGCCGGCGTTGCCCTGGAGTTGCTCATCGGCTTAAACAACTCCGTGATGCCATTCGCCACCCTCCGGCAGCCGAACACCAGGGTGTTCGGCCGTGCCGCAAAGATCAAACCCGGTCTGACCCGCTACGCCCTCAACGAGCTCTTTTCCGCCGCACTCGCGCCGCTCCGGGGAACGGTGGATATCTACCATCCCACGCTCTACCGAGCTCTTCCCTGGGTGCGTCGCCGGCGCATCGTGGTCACCCACCACGACTGCATCCATGAGCGGTTTCCGCACTTGTTCTCCAACGCAGCGTCCATCGTCGAAACCAAGCGAAAGCTTTTCGCGGCAGCCGACGCCATCCTCTGTGTTTCCGCCTCCAGCCGCAACGATCTGCTTCACTTCTACGATGTCGCGCCGGAGAAGACTCACGTTGTCTATCATGGCTTCTCTCCGCTCCCGGCGCCGGACGCCACTGTCGAAGAACGCCCGCCATATCTCCTGTACGTGGGCTCTCGAGCCGGCTACAAAAACTTCGGCCTCCTGCTCGAGGCCTTTCACCGCAGCGGCTTAGTTGCAAACTACCGTCTCCTGGCGGTCGGAGGCGGCTCCTTGACTGCAGCAGAACAGCAGCGAATCGCATCGCTCCATCTCACCGGCTCCATCACCGTGATTCCCAAAGCGGAGGATGCCGTCCTGGCCCGCGCTTACCACGGCGCAGCCCTCTTTATCTATCCCAGTCTGTATGAAGGTTTCGGCTTTCCTCCCCTGGAAGCGATGAGCCTGGGCTGTCCGGTCCTGGCCAATCGGACCTCGTCCCTCCCCGAGGTTTGCGGGGACGCGGCCTTTTATTTCAATGGCTCCGCGGAGGAACTCTCCCATACCCTGAAGTCAACCCTTGAGGACGAGCACCAGCTGGCCATCAAGCGCAAGCTGGGTGAAGATCGGGTGAAGCTGTACGCGTGGAGCTGCTGCGCCCAAAGCACGCTGGACGTATACCGCGCCGCCCTAGGCGGTTAGCGGGACCGAGGAAATCAAGCGCATTGATACCAAACAGGTTAAGATCAAGGGATGGCCCAAAAGGTCCTGATCACGGGGGGACTCGGGTTCATCGGGCGCGCGCTTGCCCGGACATTGGTCCGGCAAGGGATGACGGTGCGCCTGATGGACAATCTGAGCCCGCAAATCCACGGCGTGGACTCGCAGCCCGAGCTGGGTGCTCTGCTGGAGAAACATGATGTAGAGGTAATGCGCGGCGACGTTTGCGACCGCAGGGATTGGGTATTGGCCCTGCGCGATGTTGCTTCCGTGGTGCACCTGGCGGCAGAAACAGGTACCGGCCAATCCATGTATAGGATTGGCGACTACACCAGCACCAATGTCCTGGGCACGGCGCTGTTGCTCGACGTGCTGGCGAATGACCGTCACGACGTAACAAAATTAGTGCTGGCCTCGTCCCGCTCCGTGTATGGAGAAGGCGCTTACCTGTGCGCCCGCTGTGGCCTGGTTTACCCTCCCATGCGCAGTCCGGGAAGTCTTCAGGCAAGTCATTGGGACCCCCATTGTCCTTGTTGTACCGGCCCCATTGAACCGGTAGCCACCCCGGAAACCGCCAGGACCAGCCCTGCATCGGTCTACGCCGCCACCAAGCTGGCTCAGGAAGATCTGGTCCGGATCGCTGCCAACGCGCTCGGCATTCCCTTCCTGATTTTCCGCTTACAAAATGTTTATGGAGAAGGCCAATCTCTGAACAACCCTTACACCGGCATACTTTCGATCTTCTCCAATCGAATCCGGCAGGGCAAAGAGATTGTCCTGTTCGAAGATGGCCACGAAAGCCGCGATTTTGTGCATGTGTCCGATGTCGCCGAGGCAATGGCGTTGGGGCTGACGTCCGCTGGTGGCGATGGCTTGACCATGAACGTGGGCTCGGGTGTGCAGACTAGCGTGGAAACGATCGCACGCAGTCTAAAACGGCAATTTAAGGATACGAGCGCCTCACTGGTCGTCTCCGGCCAGTATCGGTTGGGCGATATTCGTCACAACTTTGCGGATATTTCGGCCATCGGGCAGCTGTTGGCGTTTTCGCCAAAAGTGCCGCTCGAGGAGGGCATCGCCCGTTTTGTTCACTGGGTGAAGACGCAGCCCATTGTACAAAACGGCGCCGAAGACGGTCTGGACCGCGCCAATCGGGAGTTGATCGAACGCGGCCTCATGAAGGCCTGAGCAGATGCTGAAGGCCCTGCTCTATGCAGATCTCGAACGCCAAATGGTGTTGAGCGGCCAGACAGGTGCGAAAGCTTCCCTGCCCCGCCTCTTGCGCCGGCTCCTTCACCCCAGGTTTTTGCCCATCTTCCTTTACCGGGCCAGCCGGGCGGCTTTTCTTCACCGTGTTCCCGCTCTACCACATCTGTTGTCTTATTTGAATCAAATTATTTTTGGCATCGAGATCTCCCCCAGATGCGCTATTGGTCCAGGTATATTCTTTCCCCATACTTCAGGAACTGTGATCGGCGCATCAAAAATTGGGAGGGACGTCACCATCTTCCAGGGTGTGACCCTCGGAGCCAGGCAAATTGATATGAGCTATGACCTGTCTCTCAGGCCTGAACTCGGCGATTATGTGGTGGTTGGCGCCGGGGCCAAGGTCCTCGGGGGGATATCATTAGGCGATAATGTCAGAGTGGGCGCAAACTCCGTCTTGCTCCGGTCTGTGCCTGCAAATTCAACCGTCGCCGGAATTCCTGCGCGCGAAGTCGTCCACTCGTCCGAATAGAACTGCCTGAGGTTTTGAAAGATTGATGAATCTCTTGCTTGACCTAACCATCATTGTCCCCAACTTCAATACCAAAGCGTTGCTACGGCAGTGCTTAACTTCCATTTACCGCTATACCAGGGGCATCCAGTTCGAGGTAATCGTCATCGATGATGGGTCTTCCGATGGAAGCCCGGAGATGGTCGAATTGGAATTTCCCGAAGTCATCCTGGTGCGCAATCCGGTGCCGCTGCTTTACTCCAGGAACAATAACCTGGGCATGAAGATGTCCCGCGCCCGCTATGCCTGCTTGTTGAACAGCGATACCAAGCTGCTGGCAAACGCCTTCAAAATGCTGGTCACGTTTATGGATGCGCATCCGGAGGCTGCGGCGTGCGGTCCCCGGCTGCTCAATCCGGATGGCACCACGCAGTCCTGCGTGCGCAGTTTTGCCGGCCTGGGACCATGATTCTCCAAGGTCTCAATTGGCATAAGTTCTTCCCCAACGGCCAGGTCTCGAAGAAGTACTATGCCTGTGCTTTCGATTACTCGCGCGAGCAGCAGGTTGAGAGCCTGGGCACCACTGCCTACGTGCTCCGCCGCGAAACCTGGGAGACTTACGGCATGTTGGATGAACGGCTGCCTCATTTCCAGGTCGATTTAGCCTACAACCTGATGTTGCAGCGTAAAGGGTGCAAGATTTACTACACCCCGTCCGCCGAAGTCATTCACTACGGGAGCCAAAGCATCAACCAGATGCCGAAAAAGAAGATCATTGAGCAGCATAAGGCGATGGTTGACTTTAACGAGCATTACGACTATTTCGGCAAGAGCCGGCTGCTCAAAGTGATGGTGCGTGGGGCTGTTGCCGCCCGCTGTATGCTGAAAATCGCGGAGTTCTACCTTAGCCCGGATAAACGCGTCATAAAGGGACCTGGAGCGCCGCGCCTGAATGCCATCGACCGGACCGTCATGCAGCGGGAGGATCTGCGGACCGGCGCAGATTAGCGAAGAGGGGGAGATAAAAAAGAATGGGAATAAGATAAGAAGTATTAGAAAAAATGTTTGGGCGGAGCTTTTCTTATCACCAAAAACTTGATTAAATATCCTCGTTCCCCCGGTCAACGTTACGTTGGCGTAGGTCCGGAGGCGCTGGAACCAGGAATCTTGCCTGTCATCAGCACCAATGTATCGGAGGACCCAAAATACTGTTATTTTGGTTAAAAGGCTGAATCGGGAAAAGTTGTTCCCCAGCGCAACATCCTTTTTAAGCACGGGTTCATCCGTGTACATACTGAGGTGTGGGTTCTTCCCTCACCGCGAAAATGCTTCTAAGCGGTACCTTGGACCCGTTTTCCCGCACTAGGCTAATGGGTTCGCGACCTAGGCCGATCAAGCAAGTGGCTAGATAAGAATTGCAGCAGGCCGTGGGGCGTCGGTTTAGCAAGGAACAGACCCTGAACGACAAGACCCTGAACGAGAATTCCGCAAGCGCTCTAAAATTTTAGAACAGGTCTTAAAAACGCATGGACACTAGCTTTGCTCCCCCGCAGCCCAGCGCGGCTCTGCTTTGGAACGATGTCGTTGCAGAAGTTAATAGTCATTCGACGACCTTGTTTCCTCCATTTTGCGCTGTACCGCAGGACCCCACGGCCTACTATGCCGAACCGAGTGCGTGGAGCGTTTCGGCGTTTAAGCGTTTCATCGACTTGGCCTTTGCCGCGGTGGCGCTTCTTCTCTTCTGGCCTTTGCTCCTGCTTGCTGCCGTTTTGGTCCGCTACAAGTCTCCGGGCCCGGTCATCTTCCGCCAGAAGCGCGTCGGCAGGAACGGCGTCCTCTTCACCGTCTTCAAATTCAGGACCATGTCGATTGATGCCCAGGACGATGGGCCCTGCTTGACCAAACGCGGCGACCCCCGGGTAACCAGATTCGGCGGATTCCTGCGCAAGTACAAACTGGATGAGCTGCCCCAGCTGGTGAATGTGCTGCGCGGCGACATGAGCCTGGTTGGCCCGCGGCCCAAGCTGCCTCACCTGGAAGTGATGCACATGCCGTTTCGTCCCGGCCTTACCGGAGCCGCAACCATCGCTTTCCGTTGTGAAGAAGAGATGCTGCAAGACATTCCCGACGAAGAGCTTGAGGCCTACTACTGCCGCACCATCAAGCCGTTGAAGGCGAAGATCGATTGGGATTACATGCGCGAAGCTACCCTGGCCAGCGATTTCTCACTGTTGTATGAGACGGCGTTCTGCTGTGTGTCCAGTCGCTCCAACACCTGGGCGGTAGACTTCTCCAAGTCCGCATAAGATGAGCGTTTCCGAGCAGGATGTCGATCGTGTTGCCGAACTCGCGAACCTCGAATTGACGAGTGGCGAGAAGGCGGCGATGCTCCGTGACCTCAATTCCGTTCTCGACTACTTTGCCCAGCTCAACGAATTGGACACCACCTCTGTTCCCCCCATGGAGCAGGTGGTAGGCCACTTGACGGAAGGCGCCGCGCAGCATTTGCGGCCAGATGAAATTGCTCCGTCCCTGAACCGGGAACGGGTTATGGCCTGTGCTCCCGACACCGACGGAGTCTTTTTTAAAGTACCCAAAGTCATCGAGCGTTAAGCCGTCGGCTGCCGGAGCTGGACACTCCCTAAAGACTCTTCTTCACCAGATCCACGTGCCACCCCTCGGGCACCACGGGGATCACTACTCGCTCTCCTGGTTTTGCTTCACGCATCCGCACCACTGAAAGTGCAAAGTGATCGTCCGGGTACGGCGCGTAATTCCAGTCGCGAACGATGCCCACCGACATAATGAGCAGCACGCAGGCCCCGGCTATTTTTAACAGACGGTCTCGTGCATAGACCGCGCACCAGACGGCGCTCCACACGAACGCAAGCATAGGAAAAAACCAGTAGCGGGCGGAATTATCGATGATCAGCCAATCCCAAGCCGGCTTATTTCCTGGCGTCAGCGGGCTGTGCAAGCAAGCAGCAAACACACCCCCGCAGTAGAGGAGAAACAACTTCCACTCCAGGTTGGCAAAGCGGAGGCAATACAAGCAGATGCAAAGACCGCCCAATGCCGCGGGCACAATGAACATCATGGGCGCCAGGCTGGCAAAGGAATAGCTGCCGACCAGCGCGCAGGCGACGACATGACCGCCCAGCATGCGCAGAAAGCCCGCTGGCGTCGCCCCCAATGCACCCTGAACCCGGTGAGTACTATGGGTGAGCACAGCGATTTGCACACACGCCACAACACTGACCAGCGCGAAAACCACCAGGCTCCAGGCCTGACGCCGCACCCACCAGAAGAGCAGCACTATAGGGGCAAGCACGATACAGTACGGTCCCGTGAGAGCGGCGACCGTGAGAACAACAACATCAACCAGGCGTCCGCGCCATGTTTGCGGACTACACGCAAACGCCACCAGCGCCGCAGTCAGCGCTAGGTGCCACTGGGTGTTGGTGGCTACCAGGTGAATCTCTCTGGCATTGGGAAGCGCTACATAAAGAGCGGCTAAGAACATACGGGTGGGCAGCGAAGCCCAGTTGCGAGCGCGCGCCGAAAGCAGAATCGGCACCGGGAGAGCCTGGGCGAACAAGCCGGCGAGCACCATGACCAGCGGCGCCCACGTGAGCGGCACCAACAGCGCTAGCCCGGCGGCGAGACGAGGCATGGTGTTGAGGTAACCGGCCTGGGGCAACGTGAGGGAGTGCAGCCATCCATCGTTGTAAGCCTGGGCAAACCAGATCGTTCCATCTTCCGCATAGAATTGCGCGTGCGTCAGGAGCAGAGGGCAGCGGCAGAACAGAGCGATGACTACCAGGCCGAAGGCCACGAATTGCCAACCGGTGCTCAGACCGTCGTGACCGGCGAGCGCTTCCTCCTCGCGGTTCAGCCAGGAACGTGCTGACTGGAACCAGCGTTGCACTGGTTTACCCTGGTCAGCAAATTTGGTTGTTTCATTCAGTATTGCCTCCAGCGTACCGGATTTCCTACGCACAGATGCTTTCGTCACGAATGATAATAGAAGCATGAATTGGAAGCAGGCCTGTATCTCCGACGTTCTCGAGGCCGTGCGCCATCGAGAGCCCAGTGCAACTGAACTGGCGGAGCTTTGTTTTGCGGAGATCGAAGCACAAAATCCCACTCTCAATGCTTTTCTGGCGCTGAGCCGCGAACGTGCGCTGCATGCAGCCGGGGCCATCGATCGGCTGGCCGCAGAGGGAAGTCCGCTACCCCCCTTGGCCGGCGTTCCGATCGGTATCAAGGACGTGTTGGTAATGAAGGGTTCGCCGTCGACGGCGGGCTCCCGGATCCTTGAAGGCTATCAGCCGCCCTACGACGCTACCGTGGTCAAGCGTCTCGAAGCTGCAGGTGCCGTCCTGGTAGGAAAGCTGAATTGCGATGAGTTCGCGATGGGCTCATCGAATGAAAACTCCGGCTATGGACCAGTACGCAACCCAGCCGCCCTCGATCGCGTCCCTGGTGGTTCCAGCGGCGGGTCGGCCGCAGCGGTGGCTGCGGGTATGGCGGTCGCCACCCTGGGTACAGACACCGGGGGATCTGTTCGCCAGCCCGCATCGTTCTGCGGCGTTGTGGGAGTGCTCCCGACCTATGGACGTGTATCGCGTTACGGCTTGATCGCCTTTGCCTCCTCGCTCGACCGGGTCGGTCCGCTGACGCGCACGGTGCGCGATGCAGCCATTCTTCTCGGCGTAATTGCGGGGCATGATCCTCTGGACGCCACCTCCTCGGAGTTGCCCGTGCCGGATTATGTCCGCTCTCTCGATCAGCCGGTGAAGGGCCTGCGCGTCGGTGTTCCGGCTGAGTATTTTGGTGAGGGCCTGGATGCCGAGGTTCGCGCCGCGGTAGAATCCGCGATCGAGCGCCTGCGCGCAGCCGGATGCGAGATTCATTCCGTGTCCTTACCGCACACCAGGTACGCGATTCCAACCTATTACCTGGTGGCCACTGCTGAGGCCAGTGCAAACCTGGCCAGGTTTGATGGAGTGCGCTATGGCTTCCGTGCCAAAAATGCGAATACCCTGACCGCGATGTATCGCCAGTCGCGCGACATGGGCTTTGGACCCGAAGTGAAGCGGCGCATCCTGCTCGGCACCTACGCCCTGAGTGCGGGCTACTACGACGCCTACTACAAAAAAGCGCAGCAGGTGCGAACGCTGCTCACGCGGGATTTTCTCACCGCCTTTCAGCAAGTTGATGTGTTGGTGACACCCACAGCGCCGACTCCGGCGTTCAAGCTGGGTGAGAAAACCGACGATCCCCTCTCCATGTACCTGGCGGATATCTACACCGTGACGGCCAGTCTGGCGGGAATTTGCGGAATATCTGTGCCCTGCGGCAAGTCGTCGCAAGGCTTGCCCATCGGCGCCCAGATTCTGGGCAAGCATTTCGATGAAGCAACGGTCTTTCGCGCCGCCCAGGCCGTCGAGCAAAGCTAGAGGGGCTGGTAGTATCGCTCCTTTGGCGCGGCGCAGGAGAGGCAGAGTGTCTGTCCTTCCCGCACCAGGAAGCGGTCGTAGTTAATGCCCTCTCCGCATTGAGCGCAGGCCACGCGCTCTCCCTTGTATCCGGGAAATTCCCTGGCGTCGAGTGTCACCTGCACCCACTGCTCATCGAAGAGGTCTTCGTCCCTCATCTCGCGATACGCGGCCATTTGCTGCAGGTTCTTGTTTTCTATTTCCGGGTGCAGCTCTCGGGCCAGCGTCTTGGAAGATTCGCGCGCGGCGATGCGGATTGCGCGATGGGTATCGAGGTCCACGAAGGTCGCGGCCATCTTGCCCCAATCCCGAAACTTGAGCGCCCGTTTACCCAGGCGGCAACCGGTGACGACGCCGATGGCATCGGTAGCGCATCGATCGATTTCGACGAAGGTGACCAGGCGCTTCCGATCCCGTCCCCGCGGCTCCTCAATTCCCAGGCGCGCGCATCCCAGCATGGCCAACCGCACCCCCAGCACCTGCCCTGCGCACAGATGTCCATGGGCGATCCTGGCTTCTTCGAGCAATTCCTCAAAACTGGACATAGTCGGATGATAGTCTGCGAAGCGGCCTCGTGACCAAACCGCGGTCCCTTTGTGGCCGCGCTGGACGGGTGCCCCATGTTCGCACCAGCGTACATGGGCCGAAAACGAGTTTTTCAAATGCTTTCGCTCCCGGTGTCACCAGAACTCACCCCAGCAGCACCGCTCTTCCCAATGACAGGAGCATTGGTAGGGGCTGCGCCCCATCTTTCTCGGCCCATGTACGCGGCTGCGGACATGGGGCACCCGTCCAGCGCGGCAACAAAGGGATTGCGGTTTGTTTTCGCTAGTTCTCACATAAGCTGAGTCCGCCTGCCCCGACCTGCCGTGGGAGACTCTGAACACAAACTGCCAGCTTAGTTCGCGGGAGCCGCCGCCGCGGGCTCCTCATTCCCGTCACCATCTTCTACCAGCACCGCGGACAACCCGACCAGATCGTAGCTGACCGCCGTCGCCCCCGACGGTTGGAACGTAACCCGCAGCGGTTCGCGCTGCCACACGGCCGCGCCGCACGCTGGCGCTTGATTCTCCCCTGGCGACCAAGGCAACAATTTCTTCGCCAACACCGGCTTGCGAGCCGCGATTTGGGCCACCACGGCATACAACTGTTTGCCGCTGGCGGTCAGGCCGCAATACGCGGCATAGTCCCGGAACCAGATAACATTCGATACTGCGGGATCATAATCCGGCATATGCAGAGCGGTGACGCTGCCTTTCACGCGATCGATCATCAGCCACGGTCCACGCTGCCAAATCCAATGCTCGGCCTTATCCCCGGGGAGTGCATCGTTGAGCCGCAGGGCCCGGCGGACAACAAAGCTGCGATCCGTTATGGCGTGTGATTCTCCCGTGGTCCATTCCCGCACCTTGTCATCAACCAACAGGGGACGAACGCGCAGCTGCTTTTCGCTCGGCAGTGCGCCGGCCGGGTCGCCAATGACCGAGTAAGGAACATTCTTCCCCGTGCCCAGAAAAACAGTGTGAACCTTGGTCGCGGCGAGGGAAGGAGATACCGCGATCAGCCAAAGCAATAGGCAAACTGCGAAGGCGTTGCGCATGGGGCACAGCTTAGGAGCGAGAGCGGGGAAATACAAGTTAACAAACGCTTATATTTGCCCTGCGGTATTCTCGACTCTGGAGCAAAATGGTCGAAGAGGCGCATTCCAAGATTCATTGCTTTTTATCTTCCCCAGTTTTATCCCACTCCCTACAACGACGCCTGGTGGGGTAAAGGTTTCACCGAGTGGACAAACGTAGTTAAGGGCCGGCCGCGTTTTCGCGGCCACTATCAACCTCATCTGCCGGCCGATCTGGGTTTCTACGATCTGCGCTTGTCAGAGACGCGCGAGGCTCAGGCGGAGCTGGCGAAGCAATTTGGTGTCTACGGATTCTGCTACTACCACTATTGGTTTTCCGGCAAGCGGATATTGGAACGTCCGCTCGATGAAGTCCTGGCCTCTGGTAAACCGGACTTTCCTTTCTGCATCTGCTGGGCGAATGAGACCTGGAAAAAGAGTTGGATTGGCCGGGACACCGTAACTTTGCTGGAGCAGACCTTCTCCTTCGAGGACGATCTGACCCACATTCGTCATCTCCTTCCAGTGCTGGCAGACAGCCGCTATATCCGTATCGAGGGCAGGCCGCTGGTTCTTGTGTATCGGGTCGAGTTGCTGCCGGAGCCCCGAAAGACCGCGGAAATCTGGAGGAACGAGGCCACCAAGGCTGGTTTAGGCGACCTCTTCCTGGTCAACGTGCAAAGTACCTATCTCCCCCAGGGAACAAGCCCGGACACCGTAGGCTTTGATGCGGCGGTGCGCTTTGAGCCCAGGGCACAACCCGCGGCCCCGGCGATCGTTCGTGCCTGGAGAACTATCAAGTCGCCCATTCACAACGATCGCTTCACCCATTACGAGCAGCTCTATCGCCACTGGAGAGACGCTCCGCAGCCCCTCTATCGTCACTTCGAATGCGTAACGCCCATGTGGGACAACACCGCTCGCCGGCCAAGAAGAGCGGGAATCATTCACGGTTCTACTCCGGACTTATATGAGCGCTGGCTGGCCCACGCGGTCGAGCGTTCGACTCCCGACCGCGACCATCAGCGATGGGTTTTTATCAACGCCTGGAATGAATGGGGCGAGGGCTGTCATCTGGAGCCCGACCAAAAATGGGGCACGGCTTATCTCGAAGCTACTCAGCGCGTGTATCAGCAGACCGCTGCAGAGTGACCACGAAGCCATCTTCTTCAACGATTTTGAAACCGGCATCTGTCAGTGCACGTAGCAGCGACTGATTCTTGTCCTCGCCGATCAGCCGAGCATGTGTTTCCATGATGATGACGTCGGCCTTTTTCAGCACTTCGATTTCGTGGCAGACCAGATCGTATTCTTTTCCCTCGATGTCACACACCAGGGAAAACTTGCTGAAAGCCATGCTCTGTCGCCAGCCTGCCCAGCTGAACTGCTTCCACGGTGACCGCCTGCTCGGTTCCATACAATTGCGTGCCGTCCGATTCAATGGAATTGGAGGCCAGATCCACCGTCGGACAAAACGTGACTGCGTCGACGCCATAGGCGATAGCGCGGTTCACGATCTCAAATTCGCAGTGGTTTGACTCCTTGTTCAACTTCAACTGGGGAATGGCAAGCGGATTTGCCTCCACCACAACGTGAGCCGTGGGGTTGGCGAGAAGTTTGTTGGTGATGCAAGCGACCACTCCCAAAGCTCCGCCCAACTCAATGACCGGTAAATCCCGCCGCAGGTGCTTTTTGACTGCGCGACGCTCCGGCAATTCATACTGTCCGTCCAGAAGGAAGAGTTTGGTGAGCGAGTCCGGGATAGTCTGCAGGCTGAAGGTGCATCCGTCCAACTCCGCGCTCTTCTTATGAGCCATCGCCTTTAACCGCAACCGAAGCCACAGGCTATTGTGGATCTCTCTGATAACCGCCCGGGTCCTTCGGTTTCGAGCAGGTGCTTCGCCTTCGCCAGTCTTCGTGTCAGCATTTCACAATCCCTTCTGAGTGTACCGGCTCGAGTCTGGGGGCACTGAAGAGCAGGGCCTGCCGCGCCGTCTCTTTCCAGATGCGTTTATCCAAATCGGCCCGCAGGCGCCTGATCGATCGCAAGAGCCATAGCCGATAGAGCAGCCGGTCGCTGAAGTTTCCTGCACGTTTGACGAAGAGCGCCTGTGCCTTGAGACACTCCGAAAGCGCCAGATGGGACGAGCATTCAAATTGCTTTCCGCGAGATCATGTGCAAGCACGGCGTGCAGTACATATACCCGGTAGCCGCTGGCGCAGAGAGCTGGAAAACAGCATGGTCCAGGTAGTCCAGCCAGAACTCTTCGGGAAAACCGCCTATCGATCGCAGCGCCGGGACACTCAAGGTGGATCCGGAATTGTAGGCGCTGATCCGGCCCGCTGTACGCCGGCATCCTGGCCCAGCGTTTGCCGTATCTGAATTGATGCCGGATGTAATCGATAAAGTGTTCCGCCGGCGATAGGATCGTTCCCTGCACCATGAGCTTGGGTACGATCGCCGCCACGTTGTCCTCCGTCCGCAAGCGTTCGCGCAGGCAATCAACTCGGCGAAAAATTCGCTGGTAAGCGTCGTATCTTGATCGAGCAGCAGCAGCCATTCACAGCCGTTGTCCTCGGCGCGTGAGAGCGCATAGTTGTAAGCCGCGGCCAGGCCTCCATTCGCCGGGTCATGCACATAATGACGGGAAAGTCGCTCCGCTATCTGTGGCTTTCGGGGGAGTTGTCATAGACGACCAGCGAGAAGTGGCTGGCCATGTCAGGATTGTCTTTGAGAATTGCGGTAAGGAAGAAAGGGCGTGGCTTTCGGCCGGGCGTTGTTGATACAGGGCGGCGACCGCTAAGATCCGGCATCCTGGTGGTTCCTGGGGAAGGCAGCAGTCATGTTTGCTGCACACGCCAGTATAGCAGCCGGGATGCAGCGTTAATGAGCTCTTGACGATCCTCCGCCGTCAAACCAATCCGCCAGGCGATGGCCAGAGTAAGGATTGCCCAGTCGCGAGCAACGCGGGATTTGCCGGAAGCATGTCGAATCTCCTCCAGAAAGGATAGAGAAGAAGCGAAGGCGTGAGGCATAAAAGTGGGCGAAGCAGCGCCCGTCACGCAAAGCGCGACCGTCTTATGAGGATGGTCGACTGGGTGAAATGCATGCTTACCGCAAGATGCATCCCCAGGCTGACAAAACCTCCAACGAACGTTCCGAGAGCAACGCCAACGGCTCCTATTCTTTGCACCAATACGACACTCACCACAACATTCACCACCGCTTCCGTGATCGCGGCGATGGTGGCCAAGTGCTGTCTTCCCGTGGCTACCACGACCAGCGCATATGGATACGTGAGCTGCCGGACAACATTGCCGAGCACCAGAATCTCGAGATACAAGGCGCTCCGGGCTGCATAATTGTGTCCCACCCAGAGCGACAACAGCGGGTAACCTCCAAACAAAATCGGCAATCCGAGCAGGCAAAGCAGCAGAGTGCAATAGCGTGTCACCCGGGCAAGAAGATCGCCAATCGGCCGGGCGTGGAGCCGGCCTGAAGGGAAGAGACCGCGGGAAGGAGCGGACCAAAAATACTGCCGACGATAAACAGCATGAAGTTAGTGACGCTGCTGGCGATGGCATAAAACCTGTGTTTTTGTAGTCGTAGTGTCCCACGATCAGGATATCCAGCCCACTGACCAGCAGCCCTGCAACTGTCCACAGTGAGAGCACACCCGCGTATTTGATCAGCCGTACCGCAGTTTCGCGATCGAAAAAAGCAAGTGAAAAGTCGACCCGTTCTCTTACATACCTTCTCCAGCCGAAAAACTGCATCACGGCAGAGACTATGTTGAAGCCGGCCATCACCAGGGCCAGTTGCACCAGGGTGCCTGTCCAGCAAGAAGTGCGACACCGCGTGGCAGATAGAAGCCGGTTGACTGGCAAGGACGTCGGAAACGAATATTCCTGCAAGCCCGTGAAGGCGGCCATAAACGCCCCAAAGGGCAGGGCAAATGCAACCGATAGTCCAACTGCCAAAAGGCCTTCGCGCACACTGCCCACCAGCGCGACCGGCATTTGGTGGAACAGTTGCGGCACACGCCAGGCCAGATGCGATGACCACCGCCCCAACCAGCGCGGCGAGCGAAAGGATGCCGAACGAAGTGCTCAAGATTCGCGCGCTGGTTGCGCGGTCATCGATCGCATCGTACTCGGCAACGAACTTGCCGACCGCCGTTTGCAAGCCGAGATCCAGTAAGCCCACATACGCGCTCATCTGCATGATCAGGACCCAGGCGCTGTATTCGGCCGTTGACATGCGATGGACAAGAAAAGGCGGCAGCAGCAAAGAGACCAGCAGCGACAGCATCACCCGCAACATGTTCGACACTGAGCCGTGCAGTATTTTGCGTTTATGGGACATGGGAGGAAGGACGCTATTTCCGCAAAACGACCACGAAACCGGTTTCCTCAAGCATCGTGAATCCCAATTCCTGAAGTCTTTCCATCATCGAGTCGTTCCGCCGCGCTCCCATGAGCCGGGCATGGGTCTCCATGATGATAGTATCGGCATTTCTCAAAACATCCGCCTCGTTCGCGACCAGATCGCACTCTAAGCCCTCGATGTCGCACACGAGCGTGAAGCGCTTAAATCCATGGATGCGTACCAGCTCGCCCAGTTGACGGTGGGAACAGTCACGGGAGGCTGGTCCCCTTCACTGGTGATGGAATTGCCGCACATCTTGGATGAAGGCCGAAAAGTAACAGTGTCGGTTCTGTAAGCAATCGCGCGGTTCACTATCTCGAACTCGCATCGATTTCGTTGCTTGTTTCGTTCGAGATGGGGGATGGCGAACGGGTTCGCCTCTACCACCACGTGCGCTTTTCGATCCTTCAAGAGCCTGTTGGTCAGGCACGCGACAACGCCGATAGAGCCTCCTAATTCGACCACGGGCAGGTCGCGGCGAAGATACCGGGTGATCGCGAGCCGCTCTTGCAATTCGTAGCCATTCTTAAGCATTGCCATTTTCGACTGACCATGAATGCCGTTCAGCCCGAACCTTGAATTGTCGAGTCGCACACTGCTCTGCCGGCCCCTCAACCTTAGCCATCCATAGCTCACAACGGCCGGAAGGCCTTCCTCCCGCAAGAGACGGCGAACGGTGTTAACTTTCTTTCCCATCATCAAATCCAGGCAACCCCATAGGACTGGAATACGGATCGGCTTCGAGGTCGGAGCCGCTACCGCCGACTCCGTCACCCCTAGTATAAGGGTGCTCAGGAGCCCTATCCTGCGTTCCTGGCAAAGAGTGTTGAGCACCGCCATGCGCGAAGGGCATAATGGCACCACACGAACTGCTACAGACTTCGCCTGCGGAAGTTGTCCAGGACAGTCCGGGTTGCAGCCTTCCGCGCAGGTCCAATAGTCAAACCATGGCCAAGATGCGCGTATTCACCGGAACCTTGCTCGCGATCGGACTAGGACTCGGCATTGCTGGTTGCGGCTTTCGCTTGGCTCCTCTGCCTCCCGGCTCGATTGCAGGACGAGCCGGAAACTACGATTACTCTCCCTCGGTCATACAATCCGGGAATCTGCAGCAGTTCTGGTGGTGTGGGGGACCTAACAATCCCAACAATTCGACCCAGTACTCCGACACGATTCAGTATGAATCGATCGACCTATCGACTCAGTTTCGCTATGGGCCGGTAGCGGTATTGGGTGAAACCCAGGGCGCTTGGGACTCCGTATTCACCTGCAACCCGAAGGTCGTGGGAGGATCTTCGCCAATCCGCTCGGCGATGGGGAGAGTTTTCCTATGCCCTGTACTCGTAGGACTTGGCCCGACGGGAAATAATTCTATCGGCGTTGCTTTTTCCAAGGACGGTATTCCTGGAAGAAATATCCTCAGCCCATCATTTCCCCGGGGAAATGTAACCCTTAACAGGTTACGGCGTAGGCCAGCCAGCAGCCTACAACACAGATCAGCACGCCGCGATCCGGCTCTTCGTCGATGAGGTTTGGAGCTTTTACGTCCATCACGTGGACGCAATCTCCACTGATGGAGTGCACTTCACTCCTGTGGGCACACTCACCACGAATGGGTTGGATTTGACCAACCCAGACTGGGGTGACATGGCTTACGACCCCCAGTACCCCTATTGGTACGCCGGTTTCAATACTGCGGATCGCGATCCGTCGACCACAGGAGGGGTTCTCGAACGGGCTTCGTACGGCCTCACCAAGTTTACCGGATTCCGGATGTATCCCTCTTGACCGGGGTCGCCCCCGGGCAACTGCTCACCACCGTCGATACCAACCTGACTGGCTACGAGGGGATTTTTCTCCCCGGGGTCGCGCGCGACATGTATGGCAATCTGATTGCCGGTCCGGTAATACAGATGTTCATGTCGATATCAGATCCGCCACCACCATGGAATGCATCTCCCGCTGCCGCCGGTACCTCAGGGGCAACGGCAAACTGGAAAATATCCTCGGCTTCGTGGACACCCAACAGTCCTTTATCCGCGCTGAATCGATACATCAACCAAAACGTGCACGAGGTCACGACGGATGGATGGATCCCAATGGCGGTTTCACTCTGGAATTCACCCTGGGACATCTTTACCAAAATCCGCAACAGGGTGCGACCGTTCCGTTCTATGGCTGAAAGCCGGATCGATGGACTATTTCGTTTCCCTCGATTCCGATGCGAGGGCCTCGCATTTTGGGCAGAAATGGTTACGGCTACTCCCGGCCGGTTGCGGGCCTTAACCTGGTTGCTTTGTACCGCTGCAGTTCTGGCCATGATCATTTCGTCAGTAAAGATCCCAGCTGCGAAGGCCAGTCGACCCAGGAGCTTCTTGGTTATGCCTCCCCTGACAACACTCAATCGCTCTTTGCACCTATAACGGTGAACAGTTTCTAAGCCGCCAATTAGAAAGTATTCAGCAGCAAACCAGGGCGCCGGATGAGTTGATTCGGCGACGATCGCTCGACCCATCGCACCATCGAGATTCTGCGCGACTTCCCGGCGCGGCTCCATCCCCGGTCAGGATTACGCGTAACGAACATAATCTTGGTTTTGTTGCCAATTTCGAGCGCGCCATTCAGCTTTGCCAGGGTGATCTGATTGCATTGTGCGACCAGGATGACATCTGGTATCCCATCCGTCTTGAGCGCTCGCTGCAGGAATTTACGGCGCATCCCGAAGTGGGATTCGTCTTTTCCGACGCCGACGTTATTGACCATCAGGATCAGTTGACGGGCATGCGGCTGTGGACCAGCTTTGGCTTCGTGGGCCAACGAAAAGAGCAAATGTCGAGGGGAGATTACACGGTCCTGGCCAAAAATCGGTTTGTGAGCGGAGGGACCGGTGATGTTTCGCAGCCGCTTACGCCAGAACTGCCTCCCTGTCGGTTCCGGGTGGCTGCATGACGAGTGGCTCGTTGCCACCGCGGCCGCTATCGCGGATGTGAGGCCGATTGACTCACCGCTGATTCGCTACCGCCAGCATGCTTCGCAGCAAGTAGGTCTGAGTCCGGCCCCGAGCTTTCAGGAAAGGAATCGAAGGCACTGGAGCGAGCTTGCCAAGCAGATAGGGCTGCTTGAAGAAATCTGCAGCAGATTGTCTCAGCAATCTTTGACCCAACGAGGCGAGGCCCTCTATTCCCGCTACCAGGCTCATTTGCGCTTCGCCGGTTTCCGCTACTCCCTCCCGCAGCGTCGGCTTCGCCGGCTGAGCCCAATGCTCCATGAATACCCCAGCTACTCCGCCCTGGGCTCGGGCGTATTGAGCATGGCAACCGATCTTGTTCTAACCAGGTAGTGGATGGAACGGCTGAAGTTCTGTGAAGGGGCGGGGCTTCAGCCCCGCCATATCCTCGACTAAGATGAGCGGCTTTAGCCTCTGAGGGCGACGACACCGGGACCCTCTCGCAGCCTTATTTGATCACCGCGATCTAGCCCTCTTTCCCACGCGGATGGCGATCCGAGCGGGCAATTTATTGATTTCTAGGAGCTTCTTTGTAGAGGTGACGCCGTCGATGCCAACGCCGGCGGTTACCTGTCTGTCGGCCTCGGTACGCGATCCTTTTAGGCCCAGCTCAACCAACAACTTAGCAACATCAACGTGAGCAGGCATGGCACCATGCACCATTTTTTCTAACAAGACAGCATCCGCTCTCACCACTCGCCTAAGGTCGACCACAGCTTCTTCTGCCACCGCCTCCACATTGCGCTGCTGAAACTGCGTGGCCCAGTCCTCATCAACTTTGCGGGCGGCCGACTCCGAATGAAACCCGGCCACGATCGTCCGCGCCAATAGCTTCTTGGCTTCCATGGGGTGCAGAGATCCGCTGGCAACATCATGTTGCATCCTTTCGATCTCGCTCTGCCGCAGGTCCGTCAGGAAAACCCAGTACCGCCACATCAGCTCATCGGAGATAGACATAAGCTTGCCGTACATCTCTAGGGCCGGCTCGTGTATGCCGATTGCATTGCCCAGAGACTTGGACATCTTCTGCACACCATCCAGGCCTTCGATGATGGGCGTCATAAGAACAATCTGGGATGGTTGGTTGTAGTGCCGTTGCAATTCCCGTCCTATGAGCAAGTTGAACTTTTGGTCCGTGCCGCCAAGCTCCACATCCGCGTGCAGAGCGACCGAGTCATAGCCCTGGGATAGCGGGTAGAGCATCTCATGCAGAGCAATCGGCTGTTCGTTGTTGAAGCGGCGATGGAACTCCTCCCGCTCCAGCATCTGTGAGACGGTAAATCGCGACGCCAAACGGATAATGCCTTCGAATCCGAGGGTCGAGAGCCATTCGGAGTTGAATCGAACCTCTGTTTTCTCCCGGTTGAGTATTTTAAAAACCTGGTCGGTGTAGGTTTTTGCATTCTGGGCGATTTCTTCGCTGGTGAGCGGCTTACGCGTCACCGAGCGGCCCGTCGGATCGCCGATAAGCGAGGTGAAGTCTCCAATCAAAAAGATCACCTGGTGCCCTAGATCCTGAAAGTGCTTGAGCTTGCGCATCAGCACCGTGTGACCCAAATGCAAATCAGGCGCGGTGGGGTCGAATCCCGCCTTAACGCGAAGAGGTTGGCCGGTTTTTCGGGAAGCCTCGAGACGCTCTTGCAAGTCTGAGACCCGGATGATTTCAGCCGCCCCCTTCTGCAGATAATCAAGCTGCTCATCTACCGGTGCGAAGTCAAAGTTTGCCATTTCTTTCATCAGTATAAGGGTTGGCGTTTCATGCAAAATCGCCCTCACTTAACAGTGGCGCCCCGCTCGCCGGCAGCCCCAAAGAGTTGCCGCCCTCTGGGAGGGCTTGTGTTTCGCCGATCCTTCGGCTTCGGGCTCTTTCAGGGTTTGTGAATGGGGGGACCGCGCCTAATCCTCATGATCTTACGTGACGTTTTCAAGGATGCATCCATCTATACTGCCGAAGGGATGGCTAGGAGCGTATACGTCCTTGATCCTCGCGGGCTTTTCGCGAACCGTCGTCTCCAACGATCTAGTCAGATCCTTCTAACACGGTCCGCTATCTATCTTGCATACTTGTGCGCTCCCTCTCAGGGAGCAAAGTAACCGAAGACGTCGAGAATCAATTGCGTTTCATCGGTAGCCGTTGCATTAACAGAACCGGTGCTGGTGGGGGCGATGGCCATATTCGATGTAATGGCCCCATCATAGGCGTTGAGGGTGGAGACCGTCGGTTGGGTTACGCCCGCCGTAGCTGGCCAGAGGGTCAGGAATTGAAGCGCTGCCGTGGGTATGACCGTGGCGTTCAGAACGAAGGCGGACGCGGCACTGGGGAGTGTGCATGCGTTTTGCGAGCCGCCTCCCTCGATAGGCGCGGTGTAGGTCCCGGGGAATGGTGTAGCACCGTAAGTGCGGGTATCGAGAGCACGGCACGGAGTCACCGTATAGAGAAACGTATTACCCGTGCTGCCCGTGGGTGCGAAGTATCCGTTCACATCCAGAAGCAGATCGGTGTCGTTGGCGGCAAATACCGAAACGCTTCCGCCTGTTCCAGCGGAGAGCACGGCGGCGTTCGCTGTGATAGTTCCTGTAGGCGCATTCAACGTGGAGACCAAGGGCTGTGCCTGTCCAGTCGGCCACATGGTCAGGCTGCCCAGCGGCTGAGGAAGCCCGCTTGCGCTTGGCGGTATTGCGGTAACGTTCAACGAATAAGCTTGTGCGGTAGAGGGGATGTTGCAGGTGCCGGACAGGACTGGAAATGCGCGCGGCTGTGCGGCGGCAAGATAAGGGCCGCCTAGTGGGCCTGCAGGGCTTCGAGTATCCACAACGCGGCATGGCGGGAGCGGGTAGAACGCCAGCGCCGATGCATTTTGTGAGGACGGTACGAAGTATCCGTTGATGTCGACAATGACGTCGGTTGAGGTTGGGGTAGAGGCGAAAACGCTGATCGATCCTGATGTTCCCGCGGGCACTATGGCAGCGTTCGCTTTGATTCGGCCATCGATGGAGTTCAACAGCGACACGTTGGGAATCGGCTGGCCGGTCGGCCAAACTGTCAGATAGGTGAGTTGTCCACTAGGAACTACTGTTACGTTGAGGGAATACGCAGCTGCGGTTGCAGGGATTCCACACGCGCTCTGAGGGATGGCGAAATTGCGCGTTTGGCCGCCCCCAATTGGGGGACCACCGAAGGGTCCAGTTGAACTCCGTGTGTCCGCTATCCGGCAAGGTGTTACAGGCACGAAGCCCAGCGAAGGCTGCGCTGCAACATTGTTCACCTGCTGGCCGACTGGTACCAGGCGGACCCCTGGTTGTTGGTGTCGCCCGAATAGGCAGCCGTGATGGCATAGGTTCCCGCGAACGCAAAAGCGTTGCCCATCGAAGCTATCCCTGTACTGCTATTCAGGGGAATTGGCGACGACGGAAAAGTATTGGCGCCAAAGAAGAACCGGACGGTGCCAGTGGGTTTGTTCGCCCCTTGGCCGGTTACGGTCGCTGTGTAGGTAGTAAATTGACTCGTGTTCACCGGGTTGGTGAAAGAAATGGTCGTTGTCGTCGCCGCCAGACCCGGGGCGGCCACGACAGGCACAGAGAGGGCCGCCGAAGTTGAGGCGGCATTGCTGGAGTCACCCTGGTAGGAAGCAATGACTTGGTCCGTCCTTGGAGTACCGGCCACAGTTCGCCGAAACGTACTTATCCCATTGGTGAGCGTCAAGCCAGCTATTTGCAGACCGTTCACGAAAATTTTCGCCTCGCCGGTCAGAGGCGCCCCACTGCCCACGACTGTGACCGTGTAGGTGATGACGCTGCCGATCACGACTGGATTCGGCGCAGCAGTCACGGTCGTTGTGGTGGCGGTGAGGGCGAGAGCTTGAGGCGTGGCCAACGAGGCAATCCCCAACGCGGCTAACGCAAACGTAATCCACACCAGGCCCTTCATATACGGACTCCTTAGAAACTGAATATCGAGGCGTTGTCGTCTAAATTGCAACAGGCGCGATAGCGAAGACCAGTGTAGGCTATCGGCGCCGCGCCCGTTATGAAATTGTGTAGCTAAGATCGCATTCGTCCAACAAAGGCTTTCGGTTTCTGAAACACCTGATCCCGCATTCCTTGTCGGATGGATCTGGTCCTTCGCATCTCCATTGAACTTCTCCTTGAAGCCGCGTAGCATCTCTAGCTGTGGACGGCAAGACCTTGGCAGCCGAACGCGCCGGGCGTAAGTTTTTTACCAGGCTTGCTCATTCTGGCGACCAGGATAGTTCCATTTAGCTCGTCATTCAGTCCACATCGGCGGAGTCCTTCCCCCTACGCTGATTCCTGGCTGTTGACGTTCCTATATGCAAAGGGCCCCCTGGAGTTCAATCACGCTCTCAAGGATTAGGCGTATGAAACCCTTGCTTTCCATTACCTCTCTCTTGGCTGTTTTGGGGGCGCTTTCAGTCGCCGCGCCCCAGGCTGCGGCGCAGGGCACCACGACCACCACGCTGACTGCCTCGCCGAATCCGGTTATCAGTGGCAAGCCGGTGACTTTTACGGCGAACGTACAGACCAACGGATCATCGCCTCTGACCGGCTTTGTGGATCTGAGCATTAACGGCAACTTCACTCCGGGGCTTAGCGTGGTCAACGGCGTAGCGACAACGGCCATTCCCTTCAATACTGTCGGGACGTACCTAGTCGTTGCCACTTACACGGGTGACGCTAATAATGCGAGCTCGTCCGCAATGGTCAGCGTGGCTGTGCAAGCAGAGCTGGGCCTGACTCCGACAACGATAACCGTGGCTACATCGGCGAACCCGGCGGAAGTCGGCGAGTATCTTACTTACACGGCAACCGTGGCGGGCAACGGCGCGAGCACACCCACAGGAACAGTCAACTTTTTCTTTGGCAGCGGCGTAAGCCCGGTTCCGGAGACGCTAGGGAGCAACGGGAAAGCTACGGCGAGCACCGCCTTCCCGACCTCAGGAGACTACCCGATCACCGCTACCTATTCAGGCGACGCCAACAACGCGGGATCGACGTCGGTGGCCTTCGGACAGTCTGTTTCGGCGCTTGGAGCGGGACCGGGATTAAGTTTTGTGCCCGTGACTCCGTGCCGGATAGCAGACACACGGACTCTTCCCGCTGGACCCTTCAGCGGGCCAGCCATCGCCAACAACGAGACGCGCAGTTTTCCCATACCACAGAGTGCGTGCGGCATTCCATCGACAGCAGTTGCCTATTCACTCAATGTGACCGTGGCGCCGAACGGGCCCCTCGATTTCGTGACGGTGTGGCCGACCGGGCTGACAAGGCCCATGATCTCGCTGATGAATTCTTACGACGGCCGGGTGAAAGCGAATGCTGCCATTGTGGCGGCAGGAACATCCGGATCGATCAATGTTTTCGCCAGCACCCCTACTTACACCAACTTAATTCTAGACATCGATGGATACTTTGTACCTTCTACTTCCTCCAGCCTGGCCTTCTACCCGATTACGCCATGCCGCCTGGTGGATACTCGACCCGGCACCCCTCCTGGACCGCTGGCCGGACCCGCTCTTGCCGCCAAGCAGACCCGCTCGTTTCCGCTCCAGTCCGGCACGTGCAATATCCCTTCGAATGCGCAGGCCTACTCGTTGAACGCTACGGCGATGCCACCCAAAGGGGCAAACCTCGGCTTCCTGGTGTTATTTCCCACAGGGCAGAAACAACCTGGTACGTCTACTTTGAATGCACCCACTGGAACGACCACGGCCAACGCCGCCATTGTTCCCGTGGGGACGGGCGGAGCCGTCTCAGTGTTTACTGATAGCGCGACTGACCTGCTCCTGGACATAAACGGCTATTTCGCGCCTCCGGGAGTGGGTGGAATATACCTGTACACGACTACACCGTGCCGGGTTATCGATACACGCACCTTCTTCCCGCCGGGCTTTCCGGGACCCTTTCCAGGAGAATTCACCGTCGTTGTAGAGGCAAGTCCTTGTCCCCAGCCCACTAGCGCGGCAGCCTATGTTTTGAATGCGACTGTCGTACCTTCGGGGGGCTTTCCCGTTGGTGGACCGATTCAGTTCCTAACTCTCTGGCCTTCTATACAAACGCGGCCCGGCGTCTCCACGCTCAATGCATCCGACGGAACGGTTACGTCTAACATGGCAATCGTTCCGACCAATACCGGTTCGATAGATGCGTATGTTCCCGATCCCGACACGGGTAATCTGCTCCTCGACATCTCCGGCTACTTCGCTCCATGACAGCGTAATAGCCAATGCCGCGGAAGCGATTCCCCGACAGTGAATCGTTCCCACGAACGAATGCGCGGCTCAGGATTTTCTGAAATCAGATTGCAACAAAATTACGCGTGCCCCATCCTCGATCGGGTCCAGGATTTATACTTTAAACACGATGATATGGAATGGGTGCGAAGCGGAAAACTAAATGACGATAAACTTGGCTGGAGCGCAGAATGCGTTCCTCTGAAGGACCTCGCCTGATTGCATTTTACCTGCCTCAGTTCTATCCAACTCCCTACAATGATGAGTGGTGGGGAAAGGGCTTTACAGAGTGGACGAATGTTGTGCAAGGGCGTCCGCACTTCAAGGGGCACTATCAGCCCCATCTGCCCGCCGATCTCGGGTTCTATGATCTGCGCCTGCCCGAGGCGCGTGAAGCTCAGGCGGACTTAGCGCGAGAGTATGGGATTCACGGCTTTTGTTACCACCACTATTGGTTCAACGGCAGGCGTATTCTGGAGCGCCCTCTGGACGAAGTGCTCGCTTCAGGCAGGCCGACGCTGCCCTTCTGTGTGTCCTGGGCGAACGAGAGCTGGACTCGAACGTGGAAGGGGCATGGGGACAAGGTGCTGTTGCAGCAGTCCTATTCCCCTGAAGACGATCTCAGCCATATTCAACATCTGCTGCCAACTTTAAGCGACGATCGATATATCCAGGTGGATGGAAAACCGATGCTGCTGGTCTACCGGATCGAATTGTTACCGGATCCGGTCGCCACCGCAGAAATTTGGAGGCGAGAAGCGGAGAAGTGGGGGTTGAGCGGTCTCTTCCTGGTAAGTATAGAGAGCAACTACGTAACTGGGATAACAAGCCCTGCATCTGCTGGCTTTGATGCTACGCTTCGGTTTCAGCCGGATTATACCGTTCCGGCTCCCACTCGCAGTCAATCCCTTCTTCGGGCGGGAGCAGCTAAGGCGATTAAGGCAAACATGCCTTGGCTTCACCGTGGAATGAAGCGATTCAAGTCGCAGTCCATACCCGATAATATCTTCGATTATGCAGGGTTATACGGCAATTGGCAGAATCGATCGCCGCGCGTAGAGAGACACTTTGAATGTGTAACACCGATGTGGGATAACTCAGCGCGGCGGTATCGCGGCGCGACCATTGTCAAAGGTTCCACACCGGAGCTCTATGAGCAGTGGCTGCGCGAGGCGGTGGACAGAACCATTCCCGGCAGTGACCAGCAAAAAACAGTATTCATTAATGCCTGGAATGAGTGGGCGGAGGGATGCCACTTGGAGCCTTGCCGCAAATGGGGACACCAATATCTTGAGGCGACGCGCCGCGTTTATCTGGGTAAGTAGGAAACCGGGAAGCGATCTTTAAAAGATAATTGGTTGCTTCGTCGAACAGGTTCTTATAGCGGCTCGGTTTAAGCCGATTTTCGGAATGTGATCACATTTGCCGACTGTGACAGGATGCCGAAGCCGAGACCTTTAAGTGTCGATAACAGGAACTCTACTTTTTCGTTTCCAATAATGTGCGGATGGATTTCGAGCACGATCAGTTCGGCCTTTCTGATTGTTTCGGGCTCTCGCGAGATAAGTTCGAATTCTTGACCTTCGATATCGCAGATCAGTGCAAAGTGATCGAAGTTTCGCCCTTGAAGCAGGTTTGCCAGGGTTGTCGTTTTGACGGTGACGGCCGGTTGCCCCCCGGCGTGATAAAGCGAATTCCCCCAGAAGTCCGACAGCGGCTCGAAAGTTACAGTGTCTGTGCCATAAGCAAGCGCCTTGTCCATGATCTGAAAGGCGCATCCATTCGCGTCCCGGTTTGATTCCAAAAAAGGCAGAACGAGAGGATTCACCTCAACCACGAGGTGATTTGCCGGATTATCTAAAAGCTTGTTCGTTATGCAAGAAACGACACCAATGCATCCTCCCAGCTCAATCACACTCCAGTGGGCCTGCAGGTAGTGCAGCACAGCTTCGCGCTCCGGCTTCTCGTAGGTCCCGGATAGCAACTCCAACTTCATTGAGGTATTCGGCAGTTCTGCGAGAGCGAAGCGGCAATGGTCGAGTTCGACGATTCTGTTTGCTCCTCGTATCCGGATCTTCGTCTGTAATGCGAAGACCTGCGCCTCTGCCATAAGGACGCGGAAAGCGGTACTGACAAACTTTTTGGGCCCATGAAATCTCAAGAATCGATAAGCGGAGAAGGGGGTCGTCACCATTTTCCCCGGACGATGGAAATACCTGGCATATTCTTCGATTTTCTCATACACAGAACCCGCAGGTTTCTCACGCGCCTCGCTTGAAACAGGCGTCCGCAAGGACAACGCTGTTCGGAGGCTGATAACCTGTTCAAGCTAGTTGAAAGGCCCATGTCGCATAAAATCAAGATCATAAAGGGCTCGGCGTCGAACCTGGTGAGAGTAGCCCTTTCCATGCTCCTCGCGTTCGTTTTGCCTCGACTTCTCGTGCATCGGCTGTCACCAGCCGAATACAGTGCATGGGTTCTGATCCTTCAAATCGGTGCATACATCTATCTACTGGATCTCGGCTTGCAAACCGCGGTCGGCAAGCTTGTAGCGGAATATCATGCAGTCGGTGATCGATTCGCCAGCAGCCGAACGCTGAGCAGCTCTGTTTCGATTCTCTGCGCTAGCGCTGCTTTGGGAGCTGTGACGGTCGCCCTTGTCTCCTGGCAGGTACCTCGACTCTTTCGCCAGATGCCGGCAGAGCTAATCGGCGATGTGCGTGGTGGCATTGTGCTGATTGGGATGTCGGCAGTCTTCGCCCTGCCTTTTGGTGCTTTCCTCGCTGCCTTTACCGGCCTGCAAAGTTACGGCTTTCCTACTGCACTTGCAACCGGCAGCAGAATTCTGACGACCGCCGGATTGGCGATCTTGCTTCTTTTGCACGGCACGCTCATACAAATGGTTTGGCTGATGGCTCTCTTCAACATTGCTACTGCCATCGGCCAGTTCCTTGGATGGAGGAGGTATGCGAAGGAATTCGTGGGCTTTTCGCTCCGGCTTGTTAACTACGAATCGGTCTATCGCTTGTTCAAGTACGGCAGCGCGCTCTCCATCTGGACTTTTGCCAACCTGTTTGTCAGTGGGCTGGACATGGTTATCGTCGGCCACTACGACTTCGGAAATACTGGCTATTACGGCATCGCCAGTTCGGCGAGCAACTTCATGCTGCTCGTGGTTAGCAGTCTGTTTAGTCCAATTCTACCGGCCGTGTCTTCTCTGCAGTCCGGTAGAACGCCGGAGCAGCTTGGAGACATAGTGATTAAAGCGACGCGCTATTGTGTGTTGCTTCTCTGCCTCATCGGACTGCCGCTCTTGGTCGCGCCGTATCTACTCCTGAAACTCTGGGTCGGCCAGGATTATGCGATCAGAAGTGCACTCTTTCTTCAGGTTCTCGTACTCGGCAACGTCATACGCCAGCTCGCCAACCCTTACGCACTCGTTCTCCTTGCGACTGGCCAACAGCATCTCGCCACCGTTGCGGCAGTCGCCGAAGCTCTGGTCAACTTAGGCCTGAGCATTTACCTGGTGCAGAGATTCGGAGCTATCGGTGTTGCAATTGGAACTTTGGTGGGAGCCTTTGTCAGCGTTGGGTTGCATCTCACGGTAAGTATGAAACTCACTCGCTCAATGATTTCAATGTCCCGCCGCCGGTTCGTCTTGACAGGTCTCCTTCGGCCTCTCCTGTGTGTCATCCCGTCGACGCTGCTCATTCCTATCTGGAAAGAGTCGAGTATGTTTCCGGTCGGCATCCCCATGATCCTGATTTCGTTTCTCGCCACTGCTACCATCGGTTGGCTCGTCGGACTGACAAATGCAGAAAGGAATGGCCTGATGAGCGTCATTCATCGTCTGCCATTGTTACCTTAGTCTTAATGGAAAGGGGTGGTGCCAGGGAGCCATGCCAGAGGACTGGGACATCGCCCGGCTGCGAGCGGAGACAGCGGGTTGCGAACAATCGATCTTCTTCAATAACGCGGGCGCGAGCCTGCAGCCGCGGCCCGTGGTGGCTCGAGTCATCGAGCATCTTCGACTGGAAGAACAGATCGGGGGCTACGAAGCGGCCGGTCGTGTGGAGGGCGAACTCGAGCGAGTGTACGGCAGCGTGGCCCGCTTATTACATTGCGCTCCGCAAGAAATCGCGCTCCAGGAAAACGCCACCCGGGCCTGGGAAATGGCCTTTTACGCCCTGCGTTTTGCCCCCGGCGATCGCATCGTGACCGCGGCCAACGAATACGCCAGCAACTACATTGCATTTTTGCAGGTGGCGCAGCATACCGGAGTCGAAATTTGCGTCGTAGAAAGCGACCAGGCCGGTGAAGTGGATCTGGAGGCTCTGCGCCGGCTGCTCGACCATCGGGTGAAGTTGATCGCCCTCACCCACGTGCCCACCAATGGCGGCCTGGTACAGCCGGCGGCCAAGGTCGGCGAGCAGGCCCGTCGAGCAGGCATTCCATTCCTGCTCGACGCCACCCAGTCGGCCGGGCAGATGAACCTCGACGTCGATGCCCTGGGCTGCGACATGCTCTGCGCGACCGGCCGTAAATACCTCAGGGGCCCGCGCGGCACCGGATTTCTCTATGTGCGCAGTGTGATGCTCGAGCAGATGGAACCTCCTCTGCTGGACTTGCATGCAGCAACCTGGGTTGAGCAACGTAAATTTGAAGTCCGCAGCGACGCCAGAAAATTCGAAACCTGGGAATCGTCTGCGGCCACGCGGCTCGGCTTAGGCGTCGCCATCGAATACGCGCTGGCCTTGGGTCTGGAAAGAATCGAGCGCCGCGTTCAGGCTTTGGCCGCCCTGCTGCGGGAGCAGCTAGCAGACATCACCGGGGTGAAGGTCCAGGACCTGGGCCGCGTTCGCAGCGGTATTGTGACCTTTACCTGCCAGGGTCGCGCGGCTGAAGAAGTGAAGCAGTGGCTGCAGGAAAACGGCATCTCGGTGTGGGTATCTGTGCGCTCTGCCACCCTCATCGACATGGAGCAGCGGGGACTGGAGGAGCTGGTGAGGGCCTCCGTCCATTACTACAACACCGAACGGGAGATCGATCGTCTCTGCCAGGTCTTACGCGCATGGATGCAGAACGTTTAAGAGAATACTTGCTGCGGTTGCCGCACGTCGCCGAGACTATGCAATGGGGTGCCAACCTCGTCTATTGGGTAGGCGACAAAGCCATCGGAGGCAAGATGTTTGCCGTCCTGAATCTCGACGATGACCGCAAGGCTGTGTGCTCGTTTGCCGCCGGTCCGGAACGATATCCCGAGTTGCTGGAGATGGATGGTGTCTTTCCCGCACCCTATTTGGCGCGAGCCCATTGGGTAGCAATCCAGCATTGGGGAGTCTTCCGCAGCACCGAGCTGGAAGAGCATCTCGAGTTAGCCCGCCGCCTGATCTACAACAAACTGCCCAAGAAGACCAGGGAAGCGCTGGCCCTGTCGCCCGCTGCCCAACGAAAGTTCTTGAAGGACCGAAAAAAACTACTTGCATCGCGAACGTCCCGCTAGCCGAAGATCTCTGCTTTGGGGTCGAGTAGAACTGCAGATCCCTCCACGGCACGCCGGGACAGGTCGGCTACGCTCGGGATGACAAAGGAGAGGGCGGCGCTTCCATGGAGAGCGGTTGCTGAACAGAGCCGTTTTTATCCCCATTGCACAACTGAACTTAATGGAAGCGCCCCTCTCCCCTTTTGTCATCCCGAGCGTAGCCGACCTGTCCCGGCGTGCCGTGGAGGGATCTGCAGTTCCTTCAACCAGCATCAAAAGCTGAGGCAAGCGCCACCCTCCGAATTGTCATCCCGACCGGAGCGGAGCGAAGTGGAGAGACCTGCGGTTTCTTTCGATCGTTTCGGTTTGTACAATTGACTCAGGAGGAGAGGATGAAAACAGGCTGCCTGCGACTTACCTGCCTACTCCTCATCGTCTTCTCCCTGCATCCAACCCGCGCCCAGAACGAAGATGGCGCTGCAAACCAGAAGAAGGCCCGGGCCACGCTGGACGCCATGGTAGCCGCCCTGGGCGGCCAGAGATGGCTTACCCTCACCAGCACTATGCAGCAGGGACGCACCTCGGGCTTTTACCAGGGCAAGCCCACCGGCGCGACCTCAGACTTCTATGAAATCCAGAAATACCCCGACCAGGTCCGCATCGAGCTGGGCAAAAAACACGACGTGTTCGAAATTATTAGCGGAGATCAAGCCTGGGAGGTGACCTACAAGGGCAAGAAAGAAATCCCCAAGGATCAGGTCCAGGAAATCATCCGGCGTCGCCAACACTCCATCCAGACAGCCATGCGCGTGTGGCTCAACGACCCCAGGACGGTCCTCCTCTACGGCGGCCAAAACCTGGTGGAGCGCCATTTGGCCGACCAGACCACGCTCATCAACGCAGACAATGACAGCATCACCATCCAGACCGATGCCGAGACCCATTTACCCTTGCGCCGCAGCTACCAGTGGCGCGACCCGCTTTACAAGGACAAGAACACAGATGCGGAAGAGTACGACGACTACCACCTGGTCGAGGGCTTGCCCACCGCCTTTACCCTAACCCGCTATCACAATGACGACATGACCAATCAGCGCTTCCTCTACCGTGCCGGCTACGATGTTCCTTTGACCCCGGACATGTTTAATCCTGACCAAGCGGCGGCTAAAATCAAGAAATAGCCACCTCAATGCTCTACAATATGCCCTGCAACCATGGCAGACGAGAACCCCATGCCGGAACCGGTGGGCGGGCTGGACATACGCCAGATCATGGCGATTCTGCCCCACCGCTATCCCTTTCTTCTGATTGACCGCATCCTCGAAAGCAGCCGCAAAAAGCGCATCGTGGCAATCAAGAACGTGACCATCAATGAGCCGTTTTTCCAGGGTCATTTTCCTGAATACGCCATCATGCCCGGAGTGCTGATGGTGGAAGCCATCGCCCAGGCGGGTGGAGTCCTGCTGCTCCCCGAAGTTCCGGATCATGAGCACAAGCTGTTGGTCTTCTCCGGTATCGACCGGGCTCGCTTTCGCAAAGCAGTGACGCCTGGAGATCAGCTGCGCATCGAAGTCGATGTGTTGAACTGGAGGCCTCTGGCCGCGCGGCTTGAGGGCAAGGTCTACGTAGAAGGCAAGCTGGCATGTGAAGCCACCATCATGTGCGCGGTAGTGCCCCGGCCATCCCGCATTGGCAGTGATACACCGGTAGCGCCGGCTGCCGCGGCTGCGGAGGATCCGGCTTTGGAGACGGTGAGTCACGAGTGAGCATTCACCCTACAGCCATCGTGGCTGCTACGGCTTCCATCCCTGATTCCTGTAACGTGGGCCCCTATTGCACCATAGGTCCTGACGTCGTGCTAGGCGAGGATTGTGAACTCGTTTCCCACGTGGTTTTGGACGGCAAGACTCGCCTGGGTGCCCGCAACCGCGTCTACTCCTTCGCCTGCCTGGGCGTAGCCCCCCAGGACCTCAAATATCGCGGCGAACCAACTGCCCTTGAAATGGGCGACGACAACACCATCCGCGAATGTGTGACCATCTCCCGCGGCACCAACGGGGGCGGCGGAACCACCCGTCTTGGCAATCACTGCCTGATCATGGCCTACACGCATATCGGTCACGACAGCACCATCGGCAACCATTGCATTCTCGCCAATGGCGCCACCCTGGCCGGCCACGTCACCGTTGAGGACCACGCGAGCGTGGGTGCACTCTGCCCTGTGCACCAGTTCTGCCGCATCGGGCAATATGCCTACGTGGGCGGCGGCACCACCATTACCCAGGACGTCTTGCCCTTTTCCCTAACATCCGCCAAACGCGACACCCATGCCTACAGCCTTAACCGCATCGGGCTCGAGCGTTCCGGCTTCAGCGGGCAGCAGTTGAAAGCGCTGCAGCACGCTTACCGCATCCTCCTCGCGGCCAGGCTGAACACTTCCCAGGCGCTCGAGCGTCTGCGTAGCGAAGGCGAGCTGGACGCTTGCGTGGCCTACCTGGTCGCGTTTATCGAGCGTTCCCAGCGCGGCATCATCAAGTAGGAGCAGCGTGCAGCCAGAACCGATCACCAGGCTGGGACTGATTGCCGGCAATGGGCGGTTTCCATTTCTACTCCTCGATGCCGCGCGCGCCCAGGGCGTTTCGGTGGTAGTCGCCGCCATCACAGAAGAAACCGAGCCGGAGATGGACGCACGGGCGGCGAACGATCCCGGCATACGCGTGCATTGGCTCTCCCTGGGGGAGCTGTCACGTTTGATCGAGACCTTTCACCGCGAAGGCGTGACCCAGGCCGTGATGGCCGGCCAGGTCAGGCACAAGCAAATCTTCTCCAGCATCCGTCCTGACTGGCGCCTGGCCAAGCTGCTATTGAATCTGCGCACGCGAAACACTGACATGCTGCTCGGCGCCGTGGCCAAGGTCCTGAGCGATGAAGGGATTGAGCTGATCTCCTCCACCGCCTATCTGGAGCCGCTGTTGGCGAGGCCCGGGGTGTTGACCGCGCGTGCGCCCACCGCGGAAGAGCAGCAGGACCTGGCCTACGGACGCCAGGTAGCCGCCGCCCTGGCCGGCTTTGACATTGGCCAGACCGTGGTCGTTGCTGGGCAGGCCTGTGTGGCGGTCGAGGCGATGGAGGGTACCGATGCCACCATCGCCCGCGCCGGAGCCATCCTGCGCACCCTGGAGGCCGAAGGCGAAGCTTCTACATTGGAAAGGAAGCTCAGCGTAGTGAAGGTGGCCAAGCCAAATCAGGACATGCGTTTCGATGTTCCGGTGATTGGTCACGGGACCATTGAGGCCATGCGCCTGGCCGGCGCGACATGCCTTTCGATTGAGGCCGGCCGCACCCTGATCTTCGACCTCGAGAAGGTTCAGCAGTTAGCCGCCGCGGCGGGCATCGCGATCATCGCCGTGTGAGCTAGAATCAGGTGGGAGATTCCAGTGAATACCAAGAGAGTAGCCTTCGTCGCAATCCTGGTGGTTCTGCTTGCCGGCGCCGCCTTGAGCCTCCGCGGAATCGCGGACGACACAGCCCTGCCACAAGCGGGCCAGATGGCCCCTGACTTTACCCTGCCGTCGCAGGATGGTTCCAGCATCAGTCTCGACAGCTTCCGTGGCAAGTGGGTGGTGCTCTATTTCTATCCCAAGGACATGACCACCGGCTGCACCATAGAAGCCCACAACTTCCAGCAGGACATGCCCAAGTACCAGCAACTGGATGCCGTGGTGGTGGGTGTGAGTGTTGACTCCACCGGTAGCCACAAGGAATTCTGTGCCAAGGAAGGGTTAAGCTTCAAGCTTCTGAGCGATCAGGACAAGAAAGTTGTGGCCCAATATGGCTCCATGGCCGACTACATGGGCGTGAAGATTGCGAAGCGCAACACATTCCTCATCGATCCCCAAGGCAAAATCGTTCAAGTCTGGACCGGGGTCAACCCCTCCCAGCACAGCCAGCAAGTATTGGCCGCCCTAAACGGCTACGAAAAAAAGAACTAAGTTTTCGTTCAAGGGTACGGCCTTCAGGCCGTACATACAGCTGTGAAATAAATCCGGCTTTAGCCGCTGAGGCGACGGGGCTAAAGAGTCTGCGTGAGAACCTCCTGAAAATGATGATGGGTGCCCCAGGTCTCGCTTTTGAGACCTGGGATCCTTCACGCAAATGCCGGCAGACCAATTCGGAAAGAAATGCCCAGGGGCTAAAGCCCGTACCCTTCCATCTCCCAGACGCAAAAATGCCCGGCTTCCAGCCGGGCATTTTTGCTTGCCTGTTTTTGTTAAGAACTACTTCTTGGACTTCTTCTTAGCTGCCTTTTTTGCTGGAGCCTTCTTCGCTGCCTTCTTGGCTGACGACTTCTTAGCTGCCTTTTTTGCCGGAGCCTTCTTCGCCGCCGACTTCTTGGTTGCTGCTTTCTTTACTGCCAAAGGAATACCTCGTTTGGTGGTAGATTTTTTGCTACTGGCGCTCTTCTTGTTGCCGACCGCTTTCGCAGCCTTACTGCCGCTCTTCGCGCCTTTGCTGCTCTTGGTCGCGGCAGATTTCGTGGCGGCCTTTTTGGCCGGAGCTTTCGCCGGTGCCTTCTTCACTGCGGCTTTCGCCGGCGGGGGCGGGGTCGCAATCTTCTTTGCCGGAGCCTTTTTTGCCGGAGCTTTCTTGGCCGGAGCAGGCGGGGGAGGAACGCTCACCGGGGGCGTAAGCAACTCGGCGAGCTCGGTGGAGGACACGACGACGCTTACTTCTTCTTCCTCTTCATCGTCATCGAACCCGTCTTCAAGCTCATCCGGGTACTCATCCGCTTCGGCTTCAAACTCATTGTCTGCGTGTGCGTACAGTTTGTGCTCGTCCTGCATTCTTATGCCTCCAGGGCTTTGATTGCTACGAATTCGGATCGCAGAGAACCGCTTTCCATCATACTTGCCCGCGGCGCGGATTATAGCAACAGCATGCAACGGGATGCCAATGAACGCAAGTACGAATTAAGTTTCCTTTCCGTTCTTCGCGCTCAAGTGCGTGCCTGAAGCCGTACCCGTAGGCGGTTTATGCGTTCGCTTGCTCGTCGAATGCTTGCTGCTGGCGCGGCTGATATGCGCCGGCTCCGCCACATACAAACGGCGTCCCGGCACCAGCTTCGCCGCGCTCAAATGATTCCAGCGGCGCAGTTGCTGCACCGTCACATTGAACCGATCCGCCACCGTCACCAGCGTGTCGCCATGCTCGACCTTGTAAAGCGTGGTCCGGGATTTGCTGGAAGACGAAGGCGGCACCGGAACAATCAGCGAGTCCGTCGCGGAGAGATCATCGCCAGGCTCCAGCTGGTTCACAAAGACGATCTCCGAGGCGCTCACATGGTAATCGCGAGCCACGCTAGCCACCGTGTCTCCCGCAACCACCTTGTGGAACCGCCATTGATTCCGCTTGTCTGCGGGGATCTCTGCTATGCGTTTCTCATACAGATCTTTGCTGCCGGCAGGCAAGTGCAGTTCAAAGGGAGCATCGCCGGGTGTGCTCATCCGCAGCAGGCTGGGATTGAGGTCCGTAATCTCTTGCACTGGAGCTTCGACCAGGTCCGACACCAGGCGCAGATCCACACTGTAGTTGGTGGTGATCGTGTCCGTGATTAGCGGTGGGTCAGGCGCCAGCGACTGGAGTCCATACTGCCCAGGATTTTTCGCCATGATCGCGGCCGCGATGATGATGGGCACGTAATTCTTGGTTTCCTGGGGCAGAGCGTTGCGCCGATAAAGCTCCCAGAAATCCGCGTAGCCTGTGCGCTCCACAGCCTTCTGCACGTTGCCGGGCCCCCAATCATATGCGGCCATGGCCAAATACCAGTCGCCCAACTGTGAGTACAGCTCCTTCATGTAGCGAGCATAGGCGTGGGTTGATTTTTCCGGATCGAAACGCTCATCGTACCAGCCGTTGCGGGTCAAGCCATAGGCGCCATAGGGCATAAACTGCCACATGCCCCCTGCGCCCGAGCGGCCGTTCACGATCTGCGGCTGGAATCCGGATTCAGCCACTGCCTGGTAAATAAGATCCTGCGGAACCTTCTCGTCCGCCAGCACCGCCGCGATCATGGCGTGATACCGCCCGGCACGCTCCAGGGATCGCATCAATGTCCCCCGGCCCTTCGAAGAAAAATAGCTGATGTAACCGGCGACAGGATCGTTGATCACCAGCGGCAAATCGGACTGCGTGGTCTTCAGTTCAGCGATTGCCTGAGCCTTGACATTGGGGTCCACCGGGAAAGTGACATCGTTGGCAATGTCGACCGGAGCCGGCTCAATTTTGGGCGCAAATCCATTTCCCTGCTTCAGCGCCTCCAGCTCCAGAGTATTGACTGCATCAATCACGCGCTCAAACTCATCCCGCAGCTGGGGTTCGTTCCGCAGGTCGAAATTGCTGGTCAGCATCAGGTCTACGGCACGATCGAAGTCAGACTTGGCGGTCTTCAATTTGCCCGCGTGGTAATTAGCCACACCACTCTGATAAGCCACCTCGACTGAGTCGATCAGGGACTGTACCTGGGGACTGGCGGCGGGGGTTGCAGGTGCCTTGGACTGGGCTGCGGTGGCGTCGGAGGGCTGGAGCGCGGGAGCCGTAGCCTGGGGTGATTTAGCCGGCCCCTTGGTCACGCCGTCTTCCGGCACACACCCGGTAAGCAGCAGCGGCGCCGCGGCCAGCACCAGCATGAACACGCTGGGAAATGTCTTTAAGCCCATGCAAGCATGCCCATGGACAAACCTCCGCCTTTGCTGCAAAAGAAAGTCCAGTCCCTTTTACAGCCTCCTGGCAACATCACCTAGACCTTGATTGTATTGCCCGGAGCCCTACGGTGTGAATGATAAGATCGGGGGAGAGACCTTCCTCTCACATCAACTAAGTCGTTACCCGCCGATCGGCATCCCTTCATGGATAGCAAGCACATCCGCAATTTCGCCATCATCGCCCACATTGATCATGGCAAATCCACGCTCTCCGACCGGTTGCTGGAGCTGACCGGCTCCCTGACGGCGCGCGAGATGCAGGCCCAGGTGCTGGACGCGATGGATCTGGAACGGGAGCGCGGTATCACCATCAAGGCGCATGCGGTGCGCATGAACTACCTTGCCCACGATGGCGAAATGTACCAGCTAAACCTGTTAGATACGCCCGGGCATGTTGATTTCTCCTACGAGGTCTCCCGTTCCCTGGCCTGCGCGGAAGGTGCTCTGCTGGTAGTGGACGCCTCCCAGGGCGTCGAGGCCCAGACCCTCGCCAATGCTTACCTGGCCATTAATAACGGCCTGGACATGATTCCGGTGATCAACAAAATTGATCTCCCCAGCGCCGACGTCCTGCGCACCCAGGAGATGATCGAGTCCGCCGTAGGCCTGGACGCCACCGATGCCCTTCCAGTGAGTGCCAAAACGGGCCTGGGCGTCGCGGAGGTCCTGGAAGCCATCGTGCGCCGTTTGCCACCACCCTCGGGAGACGCGGAAGCGCCCCTGCAGGCCCTGATCTTCGACTGCCATTTTGATCCTTATCGCGGCGTGATCGTCTTGTGCCGCGTGATCAACGGCATCCTGCGCAAGGGCGCCAGGATCCGCCTCATGTCGAATGGCCGGGTGTTCGAGGTGGAAGCCGTCGGCGTGCTGACCCCCAAGCCGGTGGAGATTGAACAACTGTCCGCCGGCGAAGTAGGCTTTTTCTCCGCGACCATCAAGAATGTCGCCGACACCAAGATCGGGGACACCGTCACCGAGGACGATCGCCCTGCGGCGGAGCCCCTTCCCGGCTTCAAAGACATTCAGTCGATGGTGTTTGCCGGCTTGTACACCGTGGATTCGCATGAGCATACGCTGCTCCGGGACGCGCTCGAGAAGCTGCGGCTGAACGACTCCTCGTTTTTCTTTGAGCCTGAAAGCTCGGTTGCCCTGGGATTTGGTTTTCGCTGTGGCTTCTTGGGGCTGCTTCACATGGAGATCATCCAGGAGCGCCTGGAGCGCGAGTTTAACCTCGATCTCATTACCACCGCTCCCGGTGTGCGCTATCGCATTACCCTTACCGATGGGGCGGTCATTGAAGTGGAAAATCCTTCCCGCTGGCCCGATCCAAGCGACATCGAGAAGATCGAAGAACCGGTGATCATTGCCAGCATCCTTACCAGTGAAGAGTACGTCGGCGGCATTCTTAAGCTGGTGGAGGAGAAGCGCGGCCGCCAGAAAAACTTCGAATATATAACCCCCACTCGCGTCATGCTGACCTACGAGCTACCCCTCAACGAGATCGTGTTGGACTTTTACGACCGCCTCAAGTCGGTTTCCCGCGGTTATGCGTCGCTTGATTACCAGCTGGCGGGCATGTGGGAGTCTCCCATGGTCAAGCTGGATATTCTGGTCTCAGGCGAGCCGGTCGATGCGCTGTCGATCATCGTCCATCGGGATTTTGCCTACGAGCGCGGACGAGCCCTGGTTTCCAAAATGCGCGAGCTTATTCCCCGGCAGATGTTTGAGGTGGCCATCCAGGCGGCCATCGGAGCTAAAATCGTCTCCCGGGAAACCGTTGCCCCTTTACGCAAGAATGTGCTCGCCAAGTGCTACGGGGGAGACATCAGCCGCAAACGCAAGCTCCTGGAGAAGCAAAAAGAAGGCAAGAAGCGCATGAAGCGCATCGGTAAAGTCGACATTCCTCAGGAGGCTTTTCTGGCTGTGCTCAAAGTGGGCGAGGACTCAAGCAAATAAGCAGAATTTGCAATTACGTTGGTCATACTTTACACGGTTCTGTGGAAAGCTCTGAATTTGTGCCGCTACCTCGACTCCTGCGGCCGAATAGCCTCGCGTTGCTGCCCCCAATCGCAAGCTATTGATTTAAAGTCCCTTAAAGCTAACGGTTCAGAGCGGCCTCGATGCACTGAGCAAGTAGCGTGCTCTATGAAAAAAAGGCATCCCCGGCTTTCCACACTTTTTTCCACAGAACGGCCCTGGGATCGTTGTCTGATCAATTTTGCTCACATTCGCCGCGAAATCAGGAGTTAAGCCGCCCCGGGCGGGCTTTATTGCCTGCCCGGGGAACCGCCATAGTTCTGGCTACTGCGGTGCTGGCTTGGTAGTGCTCGGCCGGGGGGTGGTCCCGCTGTGGCTCGGAGTGGTGGAACTGCTGGGTCGAGGAGCGGTGGAACTGCTGGGTCAGGAGCGGCAGCGCCTGCTGCTGGTTGCGGAGGAACGCCGGACTTCACGTTGTAGGCGTCTACCACGGCTTTGGTGATGTCGGAGGACCCATTGGCCCACAGGACGGGGGTCTGCTGGGCACTTGTATCGAGCACCAGGGTGAATTTGTTTTGCTGGGCATACGTGTCCAGAACGGCATATACCTTCTGTGCCAGCTGCTGATACATGTCGTTCATTGCCCCGCTGGCCTCATTTTGGGCGTCTTCGGCGGAGCGTTGCAGTGACTTTGTCTTTTCGTCGATGATTCGGAGCCGGCTTTCCCGTTCCGGTTCACTCAGGCTGGAGCCTGCGTCTTGCAGCTGCTTTTTGAGGGAATCGATCTCATCGCTTTGCGACTTCAGGGCAGTCTGCTTGGGTTCGAATTTGGTTCGAAGCTGGGCAAAGTTCCGTTGACCTTCATTGGTTGCGGCGACCGCCTGCTGGAAGGCGATGATTGCAATCCTGGGATTAGCGGGGACAGCGGCCGGAGCGGCGGAAAGACCGGCCGTCGAATCAGCGGGGGTAGGTGCGGAGGGAGCCTGGGCTAACGCTCTGCCGGGTGACGCCATGAAACCCACGCCAGTGGCGGACGCGAGCAGGCAAGCAAGTGTGAACGAACGCTTCATCGGAATACAGAACTCCTTTTGATCTTTGAATCCAGATCGCCCGCGTCTTTCAGCGGAAGCGGGCCTTCGCTTGCAGGTCTACCTCATGCGCATTTCCAATGCAATCACTCGGGCCAGCGCACCTGGCAGCAAATGCGAAGAAGAGACACGGACCGGGATAATCACAGGGCCAGCAGTGATTATAGGTGTGCGCCGAAGGAGCGTCAACGCAGCCCCATAGCTGACACCGGCGAATCTGACAACCCGACATTTCATTACTTAGTCCCGCAGGGACGGCTGAATGTAGCCCAGGACGCAGTCCTGGGTAATTTAGGAACGTGATCAGTCCCGCAGGACGGCTGAAAATTACCCAGGACGAAGTCCTGGGTGTCCTCTCCTGTTCGCCAAACCAACCGGTACTCACGCACGCACTTCGGCCCGAACTTCGACTTCCCTTGCACCGAGCAGGTCACTTAGAACGTCGTGCTGACGCTCAACCGGAACGTCTTTCTTGGCTCGCGGAAATGCAACAGCGAATCATAAGCGGAAATCGCTTCAGCGTAGGTGAAGTCGCCCGCCCCGCCGGCCGGGAACATGCTCCGCGTGATCAGGCTTTCTCCCTGTTGATTCTCTAACAGGCGAAGCGGGTTATAAGCGTAGTACAAACGCATCGGCGCATTCACGATCGGCAACATGGCTGAGAATTCCCCGCCGACAGACATGCGCGGCACCACGTTGGTCCCGGCGATCGGCTTGATTATGTTAACGAACTGAATTGCCTGGCCGCCCTGGCAAGCGCCGTTGAAGTAGGAGGTGCAGCCATAAAGAGGGGAATTGAGCTGATCAGCGCCTTCCACGCTTTGCCGTAATTGCGATTGGCGAACCACCGAGGTGATGTCGAAGTCGTCGAAGATGGCGAACTGCACCGGCCCGGCAATAGGAATGCGGTATTCGATATTCGTCGTGACCTTGGCGTCGCCACCCACCGAGACAGGGCGATAGATGGGAATCGGAATCACGATGTTCCCCAGGGTGTAGTTGCCCGGCTGAATGGGAACCGGTGTACCGTCCGGGTTGGTGAGGGTGATGTTTTGCCGCACCGGGATAAAGGCATAGGGTGTAGCCGCGCGCACATCAAAGCCCCGCAGTTCGTTGTCGCCGCCGGAATAGAAACGCGCAAACGGGGGAGCAACATCTCCGCTAAAACCCTGGATATAAGAAGCCTGCACCCGATAGCCAATCGTGTTGCGTCCCTCCGGGTTGGGGCGAAAACCCTTGACTGCCACATAGTGCTTGTACTGCACCACGGGGCTGAAATAACGCACATTGCCCCACAATCCTGCAAGCTGGAAAGCACCCGAAATGTCCGTTCCGAACCGCGGCCTGAAGATGGAAGGACCGACCTTGTTATAGGAATAGCTCAGCGAAATCGAGCTGGTATAGATGCCTTCCAGTGCATTCGGACCCTGAATCTGGCCGCTGCGGAAGGCCAGCGTCTGGAAGAGGTTGGCCGAAGCCTGGCTAAACGTGGTGATGCTGGACTTATCCCAGGCATAGGTCAGGCCGACCCGCTTGAACGTGCGCCGTATCGGATATTGAATCGAGAAATTCAATCCCGTCGAGGACTGGTTGTAATTCTGCGTAAGCGACTGCTGCGCCGCCGATAAGCTTGCATTGCCACTCACGGCAGCGTAGTTGCGCGCTGAATTGTAATCCGACTTCCTGGAAAAGACCTGGAACCCCACGCTCACCGGCTTATTACGCAGGTATGGCTCATTGAAGGCGAAGGTCACACTGCGTGCCAGGTTGCCCAGATTGCCCTGCAGGCTCAACGTTTCGCCCAGGCCTAGAAAATTGTTGGTGGAGTAGTTCAGTCCAAGAAAAGTCCCGGAAAGGCCGCTGACTCCGCCATTCAGTCCGATCGAGTTCTTGCCCTTCTCGTGCACTTTGAGCAGCAGCGAAACCGTGCCGTTCTCCGCGTCGGTGTGCTCTTCGGAGTCCGTATCGATCTTCAGCGGATCGAAGTAGTCCAACTGGTTCAGGCGAAGCAGGCTTTGTTCCCACAGATTGCTGTTGTAGACGGAGCCTTCCTCCAGCAGCAGCTCGCGGCGGATTACCCGGTCGCGGGTGATGGTGTTGCCCTGGAACTCGATCCGCGACACGGTAAAAGGCTTGCCCTCATCGATGTCGATGTCCAGGTAGACCACGTGCTTGGCATCGTCGGGCCGTGGGGTCGGCACCGCGGTGAAATTGATGTACCCCAGCGAACCATAAGCCTTGCGCAGATTCTCCAGACCCTTGCCCACGGCCGTGGCATTAAACCATTCCCCGTCCTTGGTCGGGAACTGGGCGCGCAATGCTTTTACGTTCGGCACATGCGTATTGCCGGTGAAAGTCACGCCTCCAAGCCGGTACCGCTCTCCCTCGTCCACCGGAATACGAATATCGATGCGCTTACCCTGCCGGGGGCGAAATGTCAGTAACGACAAACCGCCTTCATTCCGGATGTGCGTAATAGGGTCGGCAACCCCCGCCCTGAAATAGCCTCGATCTTGCAGTGCGCGCCGCACACGCTCTGTATCTTCCTCAAGTTTGCTGGCATCGTAGGTTCGGGCGAACAGGTTCTCCAGGAAAATCGAGTGCGGGATACCGACCGGCCGCAGATTTTTCATAGCCGCGCGCAGCTCGCGCGAAGGCACCGCGCGGTTCCCGGTAAAGGTGATATTTCCCACCTTTACCGTGGGGCCTTCCTTGATGATGAAGTTTACGGTCACCGAAGAGGGCGGGATCGTCTTGATGTCCGGCTTTACGGTGGCGAATTGATGCCCGTGCTCTGCCAGCAGGGCACGGATCACATCGATCACCCGCGCCAGCTTGGTGGGATCGTAGGGGCTTTCCACCGAGAACCCGGTGATGTGCTCTTTCTTGAAGCGGTCCAGGACGTCCGATTGGGAGACCGAGTTCAGGCCCTTGTAGTTGATCTCGCGGATCGTCGGCTTTTCTTTAACGATGATGTCCAGAATGATGCCCTTGGGCGTATCCTCCCGGGCGATCTGCAGATTCTCGAAGTAGCCGGTGTTCCACAGCGAATTGAAGTCGCGCTCGATCGTCGCCGGATCGTAAGTGTCTCCCGGGTGAGTGAACAGCCGTGCCAGCACCGTCTCTCTTGGAATACGGCGGTTCCCGATGACTCTGATTTGCGAGACAATGTTCGCTTGATCGGCGGCTGGTGGCGCCGCCCCCTGCTGAGCCCAGGCGCTCAGACTGGAACCGCAAAATAGAAGCAGCACTGCGATCCTGCACAGACTCAAAAAGAACCACGCAGGTTGGTTCGGATGAAACCGGGAGCGAAAGCTCCCTGACACGACGCGAAGAATAGGCACACCCCTACTGCTGAAAATCGGATCCTGCTGGAGGAAAAGCCGATTATATGTGACGGAAGGCGTAGTCCCCAACTCAGGGCACCCGTTTCTCGCCCTGCCTACCATCCCCAAAATCCATCAGCTCTCCAGCTCGCCGCTAGCAAAGTACTCCCCCAGTGAAGCATCCCAGGTAACGGAGAGAAGGTTTGGCTTGCAGCAGACCTGGCAATCTTCCACGTATTGCTGCCGTCCACCGGACGACTCGTCCACCACGATCTCATTCCACTCTCCACAGCCCGCGCACTGGAAACCCGCTGGATACGGCATCGTCAATCTCATGCTGAGCAGGTGCTCTTAGTCTATCGGAGGGAACCCGTTTTGCGCTTCGTCGGCTGTGAGCTTTCGAACTTCCACCAGGGTTGAGTAGAAGGTAGGCCCCCGCCCCATGTCGGTCAGGCGCTCGGAGGTGAGGGCGTTCACGTTGTTTCCCCCGCTCGACAGCTTGTTCCAGTTCAGGCTGGCCGCCACCACGCCGGCCGGTACGCTGCCATCGATGCGCGCGTGCAGGCGTATTTTTCCCCGCGCATTGTATATCTCCACCCAGTCCGCGTCACAGATCTGCCGCGCGCTGGCGTCGCTGCTATGCATCATGGCCACGCCGGGCGACTCCATCTTCTGGTGCCCCGGCAGGTTAGCGAAGGTCGAGTTCATATAGTTGTCCGCCTTGCGCGGCAGGAATTCCAGCGGAAACGTGTGCGCCTCCGCCCCACGCCGCGACTCGTCCGGCGGGTGGAACGTGGGCATTGCATCCACGCCTTGCGCTGCCAGTGCGCTCGAACAAAACTCCACCTTGCCGCTCGGTGTGGCAAAAACGCCATCGGCAAAGGGCATCGCCGGCATCCGTATGCTTCTTTTCGCCTCCAGTTCCTCGGCCTGGTCCCCCAGAGCCTGCGCCATAAGATCGTCTACGCTGTCCCGGAAGCAGGGCTCGGTAAACCCCATGCGCTGCCCCAGTTCGCTGAACAGCCAGACGTTTGAACGCGCCTCGCCCAGAGGTGCAATGGCCTGCTCTGACAGCTGCAGAAAGTAGTGCCCATACGCTCCCTGAAAGTCTTTATGTTCCAGGAATGTGGTGGCCGGCAGTACCAGATCGGCATAATCCGTGGTGTCGGTAAAGAACTGCTCGCTCACCACGGTGAACAGATCGTCGCGCATTAAACCCCGGACCACGGCGTTTTGGTTAGGAGCAATGGCCGCGGGGTTCGAGTTGTAAACGAAGAGCGCCTTCACCGGAGGGGACTCGAGCTCGGTGAGCGCGTGGCCGAGGCGGGACATGTTGACCGTGCGCGCCGGGCGTCCGAGCGGGCTCGCCAGCATCAGTTCCGGCTTCTCCAGGGCTGCGGTGTTAAATGTGAATGCTCCGCCGGTCGAAAGCTGCAGTCCACCGCCCATCTGCTTCCAGGAGCCGATAAGGGCCGGGAGCATGCAAACCGCGCGCGCGGCCGCCCCGCCATTCTGTGATCGTTGTATGCCGTAGTTCAAACGGATAACCGCCGGCGCGTTGGATGCATACTCGTGTGCCAGGCGCTCGATGTCAGCCGCGGGTATGCCCGTCAGGCTCTCAACATGTTCCGGCGTATAGGGCTGAACATGTTCCCGCAGTGCCTCAAATCCGTGCGTATGTTGCGAGACATAATCCCGGTCGTAGAGCCCTTCCTCGATGATGATGCGCATCAGGCCAAGTGCCAAAGCCGTGTCCGTGCCTGGCTGAATGGGAATGTGCCAGTCAGCGGCCCGGGCTGTGCGCGTACGGTAGGGGTCGATGACCACGAGGCGCGCGCCGTTGCGGCGGGCTTCTTCGACAAAGGGCCACAGGTGAACGTTATTGCCGTGGATATTCGCCGCCCAAGCGATGATGTATTTGGAATGGCGGAAGTGTTCCGGATCTGTGCCCAGCTTTTTCCCGTACACCGAGATGATGGCGTCGGCTCCTGCGGTCGCGCATATAGTGCGATCGAGGCGAGAGGCGCCAAGCCGGTGAAAGAAGCGTCGATCCATGGAGCCATAACCGAGCACAGCCATGTTCCCGGCATAGGAGTAGGGAAGGATGGACTCCGGACCATGCTCCTGTGCGATGCGGCGCAGTCGTTCCGCGATCAGGTCCAGTGCCTCATCCCAGCCGATGGGTTCGAAGACCTCAGCCTCGCGGCCGTAGGGCATTTTCCCTTTTGCCGCACCGGGCCGCCGCCGCATGGGGTGGAGCAGCCGCGAAGGCGAGTAGACCCGATCCAGATATTTGGCCACCTTGGCACAAAGAAAGCCGCGAGTGATCGGATGCGAGGGGTCGCCCTGCACGCGGGTAGCCTTACCCTGTTCATCGATGGTCACCAGAACCGCGCACGTATCCGGGCAATCGTGTGAGCATACCGTATGGGCAATTCTCGGCAGGGGCATAGGTCATTGTAGTAGCAGGGCTCTTGAAAGTGGGGATCTGCGGAATGCGCGATTTTGCGGGGAGTAACTGCTGTCATGCTTTGTATCAGGGCCCGACTTTAGTCGGGCCGTTGAGGTTCATCAAGGATGAGGGCTTTAGCCCCTGCGGCTCTCTTTTCCGGGCAACAATCTCGTGCCAAAGGAGCTTGTCTCGTTGAAATACCACACGCACCTTTTGCTGCTTCTCATCCTGACCCTCGCGTCGTCAGCACAAACCGCACCGGAGGCCGCCATTCGCCAGTTGCTGGACCAACAAACAGCAGCTTGGAACCGTGGCGACGTCGATGCGTTCATGACAGGCTACGAGGACTCACCGGAAACCACGTTCGTCGGCCAGACCGTGCAGTACGGTTATGCGACTATTCGTGATCGCTACAAGAAGGAGTACACCACCCCGGCCGCCATGGGGAAACTAACCTTCTCTCATCTTGCGATCAGAATCCTGGACTCCGGTTATGCCACCGCGACCGGCAATTTCCATTTAGAGCGAACCGCGGCCGGCGGAGGCAATGCCGACGGGATTTTCTCCCTCTTACTGCGGAAGCAATCCGCGGGCTGGAAGATTATCTTGGACCACAGCAGCCGAACTGGCTGAACGCCGTTGGGATCTCCACCTAACCAAGAACAACCCGAGGACAACCCACGGGACGGGTGCCCCAGGTCTCGCTTTTGAGACCTGGGATCCGCGCAGCCAATCTTCAATGGAAACACTACTCTCGCGCTGTTTTACTCAGATCTGCAGCACTTCCCGTTCCTTATTCCGGCACATCTCTTCCATCCGCCTGATCTCATCGTCGGTGAGCTTCTGTATCTCTTCGAGCGATCTCTTTTCCTCGTCCACCGAGATCTTCTTATCCTTGGCGGACTTCTTGATCAGATCATTGCCGTCGCGGCGGATATTACGCACTGCGGTTCGATGATCTTCGAGCGTCTTATTGAGGTGTTTGACCACTTCCTTGCGGCGTTCCTCCGTCATCGGAGGGATCGGAATACGCACAATCTTGCCGTCATTCTGCGGATTGAACCCCAGGTCGGATGTCCGCAGCGCCTTCTCGATGTCCGCTAGAATCGTGGGATCAAACGGTTGAATCAGGATCAGGTTCGCTTCCGGAGCAGTAACCTGCGCCACCTGATTGAGCGGCATATCGCTGCCGTAATACGGGACCTTGACCTGGTCGAGCATATGGACAGAAGCGCGGCCGGTACGCGTGGACGCGAGGTTAGCGCGGAAATCATCAACTGCCTTCTCCATCCGCGACTTGAGCTGCTGCTGAGTGTCTTTGAGGGCGGGAATACTGCCCATAACTGAGACTGCCATTTTCTTCTTCCCCCGAAATTAGATCGCCAGTGCCTGTTCCCGCGCATGGTACGACGAACGCACCAGCGGCCCAGACTCCACGTGGCGGAATCCCATGTTCAGAGCCTCTTCGCGCATGTAAGCGAATTCCTCCGGCGTGTAGTAGCGTGCCATCGGCAGGTGATCTCTGGATGGACGCAAGTACTGGCCAATGGTCAACACGTCCGTCCCCACTGCGGCCAGATCGCGGAACACCTGCAGCAGCTCGTGCGTTTCTTCTCCCAACCCCACCATCACGCCGGACTTGGTGATCATGCGCGGGTCGACGATCTTGGCATACTCGAGCAGTCGCAGCGTGCGCTCATAACGGGCGCCTGAACGCACCACCCGATACAGCCGCGGCACCGATTCTGTGTTGTGGTTCAGCATCTCCGGCCGCGCCTCAACCACGATGCGAATCGCTTCTTCCTGACCCTGAAAGTCGGGGATAAGTACTTCCACCTGGCATCCCGGAGCCTGCCGCCGTATCTCCTCGATCACCAGGGCGAAGGCGCGAGCGCCTCCAAGAATGTCGTCGTCCCGATTTACGCTGGTGATGACCGCGTGTTTCAGCTCCAGAACTGCAACCGCTTCCGCCACCCTCCGCGGTTCGTCGAAGTCGATGGGGTCCGGCCGCCCCTTGGGCACTGCGCAAAAGCCGCAGCGGCGGGTACAAGTATTCCCCAGCATCATGAACGTCGCCGTGCGCTGATTCCAGCACTCGCCGATATTCGGGCAGTGCGCCGATTCGCACACCGTATGCAGATTAAGCGACCGGGCAAGACTCTTCAGTGCGTGATAATTTTCGCCCACCGGCGCACGCGCCTTGAGCCAGGCGGGCTTGGGGGTGGGAACGCGTGGGCTCGCGTCGATCTGAACAAGGTCAAGCACGCTGGTCTCATTGTATCGTGGCTAGCGAAGCCGCTCGATGACCTCGCCTCGCACCAGGTAAAGAAAGAACACTAGGTTGATCACCACCATCACCACCCATTGAGCCTGGTGAAAACGGAAAAGGTTATAGCACCCAAAGCACAAGGAGCAGAAGACCGCGCCCAAGGTGAGCGCCCATCCCCAGCGGCGCCGCTGGATCATCCCCAGCCCGGCAGCGGCGAACACCGTGCACAAGGCTAAAACTGGCGTGGGGTAGCGGTGGGTGAGCACGCCCACCACGCCCAACACCGCCAGGGCCAGCATCCACAAGGCGATGGCGGCCATACCCGGCAACGGTAGTTTCGCTTCGCTCATAAGGTATGCAGATAAGCCAGCAGATCCTGCAGCTGTTGGTCTGTCATTGTATTGCCCAACGGCGGCATCATCCCCCACCCTCGGAGAATCACGCCCGTAATGGTGTGGTCATTGGCGACTCTGCCACTGGGCAGATACGGTTTGCGAAGCAGCCCCTGCAACCCTGGACCGTACAGGCCATTTGCACTATCAGCGTAGTGGCAGCTGGAACATCGGCTCACGAACACCTGTTGCCCGGCAGCTTCCTGCGGGTTGAGCGGTTTTGGCGGGCTTGCGTGCTGGCAGCCCAATACAGGAACTAACACAAGAAAAAGCAGCCTTTTCAATTGGACTCCGCGATAGCCGCCACAATCTTATCCATCGCCGCGCGGTCCGCCGGAAGCGACGGACTGTGATCGGTGCACATGATCGAGAAGACGACCGTTTGTCCGCTTGCCGCCACCAGGTAGCCGCTCAACGCACGCGCTTCTCCTAGCGTGCCTGTCTTGGCGAACACCTTTCCATCCAACAGTGGCTGCTTAAATCGGCTGGAAAGAGATCCATCCACCCCGCCCACGGGGAGAGAGCTGCGGAATGCGTCTCCCCAGCTCTGCCTAGCTGCGTAGCTGAGCAAGGTGGTAAATGCCCGCGGCGTGACCAGGTCCTGTACCGACAAGCCGCAACCGTCATAAATCACGAAGTCAGTGGGAATGACGCCGGCTGTGATGAGGAACTGTCGCACCACGCGTGTGCCTTCGAGCAGCGACCCGTCCGAGCCCTCGAGCTTGCCCAGGGTCCTGAGCGTGATCTCTGCGTGCAGGTTCTGGCTCACCTTGTTCGTTACCACCAGATCGTCCCCCAGGGGCGCCGACACATGCGAGGCCAGCATATTCTGCCCCACGGCCGGAGACTGGACGTTCCGCAGCGTGATGGAGTGAAGCGCGATCGCCTGTTGCTGCGCCGGCAGAAAGTCGCTCGTATCGACCGGGGGGCGATGTTGCGCCCGGGCCTTGCCGCTCACCTGGACGCCACGCGCCAGCAGCATCCCGCGCAGCGATCGTGCAGCAAACTCCGCCGGGTCCTCGATTGCCAGGGCAGTGTGCAACCCCTGTTGGCCCAGGGGTGTCTGGCCGAAAATCCGCACCGTCATAGATCCCGGCGAACGCTCCACGCCGGCCTTGCCCGGGTCAGTCACGGCGCTGGTGGTTAGCGAATTCTCCACTGCATAGTAAGGGGTTGCCGGCACCCAGGAAGGCACCGCGGTCGCGCCCACCTGCGGCCCGGGCATAGCGCTGAGGTAGACCTCGTTATCATTCACGCTTAACGCCGAAACCGGGGCGCCATAACCCCATTGCAAGTCGTCCCAGGTCCAGCCTTGGCCATAGCGTTCGTAAACAAACCAGGTGTCATCCCCCACGATGTCACCGCTCACCGAGTGCACCCCGTGGCTTACGATCTGGTCGGCCATATCCTCGAGCGCAGCCAATGGAGGCCCGGTGCGTTCGGTCTTGAGGCCAAAGGGCATAGTGCGAGCGGAGATGTTGGCATCGCCTACCCCAAAAATGGTGATATCGCCCTCAATCGCTCCCTTGCTGTCAACCGGAGCACTGCTCGAGACCTGGGTGATAAAGGTGAGACCGTTGGGCAGCAGGGCATATGCTGCCGCGGTGGTGAGCAGCTTGGCGTTGGACGCTGGATTGAAGTACTGGTTGTCATTGAGCTTATAGATGGGGTTGCCGCTCGCTGCCACCACCGAAATTCCCCAATGCGCCTGGTTGACTGCCGGATCGGCCAGGATGCGGCCCACTGCCTGGGGAAGGGGCACCACCTTGTGTTTGGGCCGCGCTGGCGGAGCCAGGAGGGCCCCAAGCAGCAAAAGGCTGAGATAGGGGAATTGCATGTGTGTCTTCGCGGAGTGTACCTCACTAGAATGGCAAAGATGCCCTTTGCCCTGCGCGCCCGCTGCGAATGGAAGCTGCGCACCCGGTCTCTGCCATTGGGCGAGCGGACCGTCCTCATGGGCGTCCTCAACACCACGCCCGACTCTTTCTCTGATGGGGGCGCCTTCGCCACGCCTGCGGCGGCCATAGAACATGCCTTGGCGATGTTCGAGGAGGGCGCCGACATTGTCGATATCGGAGGCGAATCCACCCGCCCCGGTAAGCGTCAGCCGCTAGGTATCCAGGAGGAGATCGACCGTGTGCTGCCGGTGCTGGAAGAAATCCTGCGCCATCGTCCGCATGCGATTCTCTCCGTCGATACTTATAAGTCCCAGACCGCCGCGGCCGCACTGCAGGCCGGGGCTGAGATTGTCAACGACGTAAGCGGCTTCCTATGGGACGGGGCAATCGCCCAAGTCTGCGTCGCCGCCAGGTGTGGTGTCGTGCTCATGCATACTCGGGGCCGTCCGGAGGAATGGCGCGCGTTGCCCGCGCTGGACCCGAGCCAGGTCGTACCTCATGTTCGGGAGGCATTGCACCATCGCCTGCAGCAAGCCCTGGAGTCGGGAATCGAGCGGGATCAAATCGTCCTTGACCCCGGCTTCGGCTTCGGCATCATTGCCGGCCAGAACTACCCCTTACTAGCTGGTTTGGGACAACTAAGCACTTTGGGGCAGCCATTGTTGGCGGGTGTCTCGCGCAAATCCTTTTTGGCCAAAGATCTCCCACCAGAACGCCGCGGCAACGCCTCTCTGGCGGCAGCGACCGCCGCCATCCTGGCCGGAGCGCACCTGCTAAGAGCGCACGACGTGCGTCCCACTCGCGAAGCGGCATCCGTAGCCGACGCCATCCTTGCGGCTTCCGAAGAAAACTGATCGAGGGGTGCCCCCAGCTAGCCCAGCCGGAAGACCCAATGTGAGAACTATGCAAACAAACCGCGGTCCGTCTACTCCGCGCCTAGCTTGCTTTGTATCAGGGCCCGACTTTAGTCGGGCCGCAAACGATTGAAAAAGATTGGGCTTTAGCCCCTGCCACAACACATTCGGCAAAATAACTTGTGATGAAAATTCATGCAGGGCTAAAGCCCGGTCGTGCCCTGATACAAAGCAAGCTAGGCGCGGCACGGATCACCCTAATGCTTATCTTCCGCGCTATTACCCGAGATCCGGCTGGCCTCAAAGCTTACGATTTTCCACTGACCATCCCGATTGCTATAAACCCGGGTATATCGGAACCGTCCGCTGATATCCCGATCGCCATTCTTCCCTACCAGCTCAGCCTTCGAAGTAACCACGGCTGTATCCCCGTAAATCCTTACCTTGATATCGCTCAGATCGAGCTGGGTGATACGCAATGTGCCGCTACGGCGTCGCGTCAGTTCATCCGCCTTGGTCTCCAGGGTGCCGTTAGCGCTAATCCCGAGGTAATCGTCGGCGAGCAGCCTTTCGACCTCGGAAATGTTATTGGTAAGCTGTGCTTGACGCCAGTCCAGTTCCAGCCCTTCGATCTCTTTGTGCGCATTTTCATGGTGGGGGAAAACGGCATGTGCCGGGCGCGCGAACCCGCAAAGCAATATAAAGACAAGGGACAGTCTGCCGACCGTGGGAAACAGCCAACGATGCTCAGAGTGAGCGCGCATAAGCGTATCGGATGTTATTCCGCGTCCGAACGACGAGTCAAAATTGAAACTCCAGAGTGACAGTTTTCGCGGTTGAACGCAATGCCACCGGCATTGGATGGGAACCGGTCCATCCGGTCAATCTAGATAAGTGCCGTCAGATTTTCGACCTCTCGCTCGCGCATCAACTGAAAAAGGCCGCCCACGGCAAACTTCTTGAAGTGAGGGGTGGTGCGATGGAACTCGCTCGCTGCCCGGTCCCGGTATTGCTGGTAGATCACAACCACGCTAGGGTCGTCTTCGACCGTGTGGGGAATGTAGCTGACACAGCCTGGTTCCTGGCGCGCGGCGATGGCCAGCTGGCGCAGAATATCGCTGACGTTTTCACGATCTTCGGCGGCGAACCGCATGCGTACGATAAAGCTGACCATGGTGCCTATAATCTATCCGATCAATCGGGGTGCATCCACTCCAGCGCTTCCGCGAACCCAGGCAGGATCATTGTCTGCTCCCGATCCGGCCCCGTCGAGACCATGCCGATGCGTGCCCCGGACTCCGCTTCCAGAAAACGAAGGTACTTCTGCGCCGCCGGGGGGAGCTGCTCAAAATCAGTGATGCCCTCGGTCGAAGTCTGCCACCCCTCAAACTTTGTGTAAACCGGCTCAATCTGCTCAAATCCACTCACATCCGCCGGGATGGTGTCCAAGCCCCGGCCGCCCATGCGATAACCCGTGCAGATAGGGATCTCGGCGAAGCTGTCCAGCACGTCCAACTTGGTCACTACCAGCCATTCCGTGCCGTTGATCTCGTTCGAGTAGCGCAGCAGCGGCAGATCGAGCCAGCCGCAGCGACGGGGCCGCCCCGTCACCGCTCCGTACTCCTGTCCCCGCGCGCGCAGCAATTCGCTGGGCTCTCCCCAGATCTCGGTGGGGAACGGGCCCTCGCCGACACGGGTGACGTAGGCCTTGGTAACACCCACCACCGTGCCGATCGCCGTCGGTCCCACACCGGTGCCGATCACCGCGCCCCCGGCAGTGGAGGACGAGGAGGTCACGAACGGGTAAGTACCATGATCAATATCCAGCATGGTGCCCTGGGCGCCTTCAAACATCACACTTTGGCCTTGGCGGATGGCGTCGTTCAGAAGCTTTTCCGTGTCCGTAACAAACGGTCGAATGCGCTCCGCTGCCTCTGCGTATTCGTCGTACATCTTGATCGGGTCCAGCGGATCGGTTCCGAAAAGCGCGTGGGCGACCGCGTTCTTCTCATTGCAGGCATTTTCGATGTGCGTCTTGAGCAGGCTGCGGTTGAGCAGGTCAATCACCCGCAGCCCGCTGCGATGCATCTTGTCTTCGTATGCCGGACCGATGCCCCTGCTGGTGGTGCCGATCTTCTGCCGCCCGGGAGCGTTTTCCGACGCCAACTCGATCATCCGGTGATAGGGCAGGATCACCTGAGCGCGATTGGAGACAAAAAGCTGCTCATCGACATTCACCCCCAGCTCGCGAAGCTTGCCCACTTCCTTGAGGAACGCCAGAGGGTCGAGCACCACCCCGTTGCCGATTACGGCACGGCAGTCCGGACGCAAAACACCGCACGGGACTAACTGCAGGACAAACTTCTGTCCCCGGATAATCACCGTATGCCCGGCGTTGTGGCCGCCCGCATAGCGCGCGACCAGGTCAAACCTATCGGAAAGAACGTCGACGATCTTTCCTTTCCCTTCGTCGCCCCACTGGGCGCCCACCACCACTGCAGTCTTCGCTCGCATAAACCGATCCTGATGATATACGACAATGGCAGAAGATGAGCCATGCCCGAACTGCCTGAAGTTGAAACCATCGCGCGCGGAGTGGATGAGCGCCTGCGCGGGGATCGCATCGAGACCACCTGGTTCAGCGAGAAGCCCGAGCCCTTCCAGTCCTCTCCCCAGCTGATGGCGAGCGAGCTACCCGGCCGCCGCATTGACCGCGTCCACCGCGTGGGCAAACACATCGTCTTCGATTTGGGAGATCTGCAATGGGTCGTGCACCTGGGCATGTCCGGCCGCCTCCTGGTTGCGGATCCTGACACTCCGGTTCCCCGCCACACTCATGGCATCCTGCATATGGTTTCCGGCAGAGAACTCCGCTTCGTCGACCCCAGGCGCTTCGGGCGCATGGCGCTCAAGACGACGCGCTTCGCCGGCACCGGCCAGGAGCCCTTTCAAATCTCGAAGGACGAGTTTGCCGCCCTTTTCCGCCCGCGCCGGACCTCCATTAAAGCCGCCCTGCTCAATCAAAAGCTGCTCCACGGAGTCGGCAATATCTATGCCGACGAGAGCCTCTTTCGCGCAGGAATCCGGCCCCGCAGGATGGCACGCCACTTGAAGCGGGCGGAGCTGGATCGTCTGCACTCGAGCCTGCAAACCGTTCTTCAGGAGGCGATATCACTCGGCGGGTCATCTGTTTCGGACTACGTGGACGCGGCTGGCGTCGCAGGCTTCTTCCAGCTCGAGCATCGCGTTTATCTCCGCACCGGACAACCGTGCCTGGTATGCGAAACTCCAATTCGGCGCATGGTCCTGGCCGGCCGCGGGACCCACTATTGCCCTCACTGTCAGAGGTAGATCCGGGAATATTCTATGAATTACGGAATGAATCTCCGGCCCAGGTTTCCATAAATCGGAATTAGTTTTTCTCGGAATTAAGCTAAGTGGTTGATAATAGGCAACATGGTAAACGGCACTCCAACTGCATATAGGTATGGTAGCCAGCGACGCACGTGGCTCGCGATTGAGCGAGTCCGGCGCCTCAGATCCGGCGAGCAGAGCCCAGGTTCTATGGGACCAGCCGCAAACCGGAGTTTTACATCCCGCAGACACGATCTCTGCCGGGGACCCTTGGGAGGCCAGTGATTGGCCATTGGAAAAGCCACCAGCCGTGGCTTTTCATTTTTGACCTAAGTTCTGCTGCCGACGGGCTCTGTGACCCATCCGTAACACCATCCTTCTTACTGCAGGGACGTACTCCCCCGAATAGCACTTGCTCTCGGGCAGTCTCTCTGTGTATTATCGGTTTTGCCTATCGAGCGGCTGTAGCCAGATCTCAAATGTGAGTCAAGCTCGCCGCAATTCTCGAGAGTCAATCGGTTTTTCTGCCGCGTCGCAAATGCTGGCCCCAAGAGTGATGTTCGCCGGGTCAATCAATGGCGGTACAGATAACACCAGTAGTTTGTTTTGAGAGATCAAATCGTAGGTTCCGCCCCAGGAAACAAAAGTGCAGCTAACCTCTGCCTTTCCCCCGTCCGGGGAGGGGTCGTGTCTGAGTAAGCTGCAAGAATTGCCAACGCACCGGGATGTGCATGCATGACAGAGCAAAATCAACCACAGGCGCAGCCGAATCAGGCCCAGCCTGGGGGACAGACTGAAGGGCAAGGGCATCGTCGCCGGCGCCGCAGACGTAAGGGTTACTCGAACAATCAGGCAAAGGCCAACGCTGAAGCTGGCCCAGGGTCTGGACAGATCCATCCGCCCAAAAAAGCGGCCAAGCCCAAGTCATCCGGCCAAAACCGCTTTGCCGGCAAAAACGGCAATGGCGGTGCGCACGGAGCCTTGAATAACGGCGGCGGCGGCGCCAACAATAGCGGCCGGCGCAAAGGCAAGCAGCGGCGCCAGCAGACCTTTGTTGGTCCCATGGATCACAGTTATCGCGTGGTGAACGGCAACACGGCGGACGCGCCTTATTCCATGGCGGAATTCCGCGGCAACGGCCACAACGGGCACTTTGTCGATGCTGTACCCAAGGATCCCGTCGTCGCTCCCGTCCGGGAAGACGCGCCCACTCGCATTTTCTGCTTCATCGAAGATTTATTCTTCCTGGCCAAGATCCAGGAAGCGGCGCGAAAAATCGGCGTCAAGGTAGCCTTTGTCAAGGCTGACAAGGATATCGTGTCCCGGCTGGCGGATGTGCCCGAGGCCAATCGGCCTTCGCTGATCGTCTTTGATCTGAACAATGTCGGTGCCAAGCCCCTGACCTTGATTCCGCGTCTAAAGAGCAAAATGAAGCGCGGCACCTCAGTGATTGGTTTTCTCTCTCATTTGCAGGGTGATCTGAAGGCTAAGGCAATGGAAGCCGGCTGTGACATGGTGATGCCGCGCTCTGCCTTTTCGCAAAACCTCCCCAACCTCCTACGCCGGCACGGGCTCGACGCCGAGCTGGAGGCAATAGAGGCGTAATTATCAGGTTGAGGAAGATGCGCGTTCTTCCTTCACCGCAACATTTAGATCAATCGTAGTTACGTAAGTTCAAATTTTATAGGCAACAAATCGTCGGTAATCTGTATCTAAGGACTCTGGCTATCCCCAAGTCTGTCCTGGGCAGGGCGGGAGCAGTCCAAAGTGATTAAAAATAGATTAATTCGGATCGTTCGCTTACTAGGCACTTTTTGGCGCGGCCACCTTCCCATCGAGCCCGTGGATTTTACCTACGACTCATTCCAGCTCGTGCTACCCCGGCGGCCAATGCATCGGGCGTCCGCCCAACAGGTGGAGGTGGAGGTGGTCCACAGTTTGCCCGCCGTCGGGACCGCTATTGATCACCGTACGAAAACCATTTGACAGTCCTTCGCTGACCGCAATTCGCGCCGCGACCAATTGAAGATATCCCAGCAATTCCTGGTGCTCGGCGCCCGTCTCCGCCAGGGATGCGATGTGTTTCCGTGGCACCACCAGCACGTGCGAGGGTGCCTGTGGGTTGATGTCCCGGAACGCATAGGTCAAATGGTCCTCAAAGACCATCTTTGAAGGAATCTCGCCGGCGATGATTTTGCAGAATAAACAGGACATGGATAACAATCCTACTTGCTGAAGTATCGTGGATGGGTGCCTTCTTGCCACGGATCGTAATTTGCCGCGAACGCCTCGCGCTCCGCGATCGGCGGGTGAGTATAGGTCCAGAACACAACGAAAGGCGACGGATAGGGATACTCGAGCGATTGTTCCCCCTCCCGCTGGAATGACTCGGCATCTACTTTCTGCGGATCGGCTACGATCCCATGCACCACCTCAATTCCGAACACATCCGCCTGGTGTTCCTGGACCCGGCTAATGCCGTTGCTGATGGGCTCGGCAATAAAGGAGAGGAGAGCAAGCACCAGCAACAACACGCCGGTTGCCGCCCAATCTTCGAGCGAGGCGATATGCCAGCGCGGCCCATAGCGCAGCACCAGCCATTGTGCGAGGCGGGCGCCAATCCAAAGGAAGAAGAAAGACAGCACCGCACCTATCGCCATCCCGCGCTCGATGTGGTGTAGCACGTAATGGCCGAGTTCATGGCCGAATACCAGCAAAGTTTCGTCGGTAGGGGAGCTCTTGATGGTGTTATCCCAAACCACCACCCGCCGCGAAGATCCAAAGCCGGTGACGTAGGCGTTGGAGCTGGTGTACTTTTCGCTGGCCCTCATCAGGAACATGCGTGACGGTGGAATGGAAACCCCGGTCTTGGCCACCACTCGTTCCAGTTGCTCTACCAGCGCCGGATTGGTCTGGGCCAGCGGTTCAAAGTGATTGAACATGGGGTCGACCACCAGGGGCAGCACGAAAACAAGCAGCACCTGCATCGGCAGGGACAAAACCCACAGCCAGATCCACCACCGGCGTGAGTTTCGAATCAGGGCGAAGAGCACAGAAAGAATGAAAGTTCCGGAGACCAGGTCAAGCATCACGGCCTTACCCCAGTCCGCAAACCAGCTAACCCAACCCTGGATGGACTGACCATAGCTGAGCGAGATGTGGTGGCCCAGGACAGCCAGGGGTAGGTGGAACAGCGACAGCAGGAGCAGGATCACGGGGGCGAAGCAAAAGCCCTGCAGCCATGGCTTATGTGTAACCGAGGCTGCCCAAGCGCCCACGCCTGCGAACCAGCGAAAATTCAGCAAACCCAGCAGAACGAGGAGGCTCCACAGTGTCGAGCCGAAATCGAGCCCGGTGCGCCAGTGGTAAAGCGAACGTGCTCGCGCCAACTCACCCGGGGGGAGTGAGTACACCAGCCTGGGAATTTCGGTGAGCAGGAGCATCATTAGCGACTCAGGACTCAATCAGCCCGTTAGGGACGGCTGAATGTAGCCCAAGGCGCAGTCCCATAAATGCTAACTTGCTTGGCAGACAATCGAAATCCGAGAAGACGTTGGTTTCTTGCATTTCCAACTCGCCGCAAAAATCGTCATCCTGAGAGCTTGTGAGTTAATTCCGTTTAGTGGCTAGGGCAAGCGGATCGACGCCTGTTTTGCTGTGGTTGGCTTGCTAAGCGGCAATCGGGCTCGGGTGGGATTGTTCACGGTTGGCGGTGTTGGATCTTTGCTGTTTTGCCGCTGAGCGCGGTTTTAGCTGAGAAGGGCCTTGCTGAAGTGGGTTAGGTTGTAAGCCAAGGCGCACCACAGCGCCACGCATTTGATTTTGTTGAGGCCCGTACGGTCAACGGCGTCAGCCGCGATAGGTTCGTAATTCAGCATTTACGGTCTCGCTGGTGGCGGCCCTTTGTCGGTAGATCTTCTTGCCCTCATCGCTTTCCATGCGTTGTTTCCATGCCCGGATCGCTTCCGAATCGTCGGCTTGGGTTTTAACTCGTGACCTCGGTTCTGGGGGTTTCTGGCCGGTTTGGGAGGCACAAACAACTCCACCTCCTGCTCGTGGGCCTGCACGACGTCCTCCATGCGCAAGTGCAACAACACCATTTATCCCACAAAGCGCACCAAAAAAGTCACAACCTGAGCGGAGCGCCTTACAGATTTCTCGCGTGACACAGCGCTGGGGCGCGGAGTCGAAGGACCTCGGTGGTGCTTATCTTACCCATGGTGCTCGTGGCTTTTCAACCACCGAAGCCCGCAGCGGGCTCGGTCTTCTCTGGCTTCCGTAGTCGAAAAGACCCATAGGGCGCATAGGGCGCTTAAGGCGCATATTCCACCCATAGGGCCCAAACTTTCCTGAGACCTGGACGGTCCGGGGGGACTGTGGCATCCGGAATCAATCCAAACGGACCAGATAAGCCCCACCTTCGCTGGGCTGCAAGTCGCGGGCAATCTCCACCGCGCGTCCCCGATCATCTTCCAGCGGACGAATGCGCACCCAGTGACCAGTCGGTCCAGTAAACTCGATCACATTCGCGCTACGGTACTTGCGTGTGAGCTGATCACGCAGCTTATTTGCCCCTTTTTCATCCTTGAACGCGCCAATCTGCACGCACCAACGGCCGCCGCGGTCAAGCGGTGCCGGCGCGGCGAATACCTCCACCCGCACCCGGGCCACGCCAGGCCTCCACACCCCAATCGCTTTAGCGGATGCCAGCGATAGATCAAGCGTGCGATCGGGCACGAAAGGTCCCCGGTCTGTCACTCGTAAGATTACAGATTGCCCAGTCGACAAATTAGTGACCTTAATCAGGGAATTCATGGGCAGCGTTCGGTGGGCCGCGGTCAGTGCATCCTTATCGAAGATTTCGCCGTTAGCGCCCCGTCGCTTGTCATAAGGAGGCCCGTACCAGCTAGCGACGCCCTCCTCGCTATAGATCACCGGATGGGAGCTGACAAAGTCCGCATCCGCCTCATTGTCGGCCACAGTGGCTGGCAATCCGGGCGGCTTGGGAGCAGGAATAGAGGGCGATGCAGAGCCAGGGGCAGGCGTGGGCGTGGGAGGAGGGCTAAGAGCGGGGGGCGGAACCACAGCCACGGCGGTGGGTTTGTGTCTGCATCCGGTACCCGATGCCACGGCGCTGATCACTGTCAATTGCACCAGCGCGCGGAGGATCTGGCGCCCCGGCGACACCCTACCGCACTCCGGCATCCGGCCGGTCGTCGAGTTGTTCGGCCAGCTTTCGCAATCGATCCGCGGCAAAGTGCAGTGCTTGTGCGGAGTCCTGCCGGAGTTGGGGCACCACTTGGTCATTAAGATACGCAATCACTTTTTTTAGCTCTTCTTCGACCCGCGGCTTTGCCTGGTTGAAGCGCTCATCCACCTTCTTGCCAAAATCTTCGAAGCGGCTAGTACCCTTGCTCTCAAACGGCTGGTCAACCATAGTCCCTCAGCGTGCATCACTCCCAGTAGATCCCGCGCGGAGGGAGTAGCTACCTAAATAGAGTACCGCAGAGGCCATGCCATAGAGTGAGTGCCCCCCTGCCCCCGGCTCGCATCTATTGGAAATGCGACTAACCCGCAAGCTGGAAGGGGGCCCATGAAAAGTTCCTCGCAATCCTGTTGCTTTCTGTTCTTGATTTCCCTGGTCATGACCGGCTCGGGTCTCTCACAGACGCGCTCCGAAACTTCGGCGGCAGTGGTAGCAGCTCTGCCCGACGCGCCGCAGGCTCAGCCGGCCCAGCAATTTGCGCCAAGAGCTCAGCAAATGACCCTTGCTCCTTTTCCACCGCCGCGAAAATATGCGCAGGTGATTGAGCCGGAGCAAACTGCGGACCCCTTCAACTCCGTCGATAAACTGGTGTTTTCCGTCACCGAGATTGCCCGCCCTTTTACCCTGCTTCCTGCCCTCTACTCCGCCAGTTACGAACAGCTCTTTGGGACCGATCCCAAGTACGGTAACGACTCTGGAGCCTTTGGCGAGAAGTTCGGCGCAGCCATGCTGCGCTCTGCCAGCGTCCGGGTTTTTTCCGACGGAATCCTAGCCGGAGCGTTTCACCAGGACCCACGCTACTACCGAGTCGGCCATGGCAGCCTCGTCCGTCGCGGCCTGCTCTCCGCCGAGCAGGCGCTTATTCGCCGCGGGGACAATGGAAACAATCAATTTAATTATTCCGGTATCGTCGGCCGCGCGGCCGCTGCCGCCATGGTCGTTACCTATTATCCTGAACCCAGTGTCACTGCAAGAGTTGTGGGCCTTACCTTCGCGACCTCGATCGCGACCGACGCCGGCGGCAACCTGGTACTGGAATTTCTGCCGGACATTATTCGCAAGGTTCCTATCATGCAGAAGCTCCGCCTGGAGTAAACGAGTATGGAGTAGCGGCGGACAGGTTGTTCTGTTCAATGAGAAGCGTTCTTAGCCGAGTCCTGCTGCTGGCGATTCTTCTGCTGGGCCGGCTTCTCCTCGGGCAGCAGACTTCGCCGGAGACGCTGCCTGATGCGCCCCAGCCGTCCCCTGCCAACAGCCGGCCGGAGGGCAGCATCGGCCAAAAGCAAGCCCGAGGGCAGAGCAACCGCCAGCCAGGATTTCCCCCCGTCAGCCCAGCGGCTCCGGGCGGAATGCCCCTACCTCCAGGCAGCCGTCCCAACATTGTCGGCGTTCGCTCCGAATGCCTGCCGGATTCCTCCAGCTTGGCAGAGCTGAGGATGAGTTGCCAGCCTGACATTCCAATCTTCGCCCGCTTCCTTGACTCCGCCACGCCCATGCCGCTCACTGCCCGGCAGAAGTTCATCCTGGCGGCGAGAAATGTAAGCGACCCTTTCAATCTCCTGACCATCGGCGCGGTCTCCGCGTTCAGCATCGCGACCAATGCCCACACCGCTGACGGACCCGGCTTGAAAGGATTTGCCAAAAATGCCGGCGTGTCGCTTTCCCAGGACATGACGGGTGAATTCTTCGGCACCTTTCTCATTCCGTCTATTGCCCACCAGGATCCGCACTACCACCGCATGCCAAATCTCAGCATCCGCCAGCGAATCCTGCACGTCCTGGATGCTGTGGTCATTGCCCAGAGCGATCAGGGAGTCCCCATGTTCAACTACGCCACCGTGGTTGGTACTATTGCCACCAATTCGCTCGGTAATGTGTATGTTCCAGGCCGGAAGCATAGTTTTGGCGCCAGCACAGCCCGCATCGCCACCTCCCTGGCCACGGATCCCATCGGCAATGCCATCACTGAATTTGTGCCCGATCTGGCGCGGCACGTAAATGTCCAGGTAGTTATCGTGCAAAGAATAATCAACCGCGTAGCCATTGCCGAAGGCGGCTCTTCTCAGGAATAACCCGAAGGTAGTGAGGTAACCCAGTTCGCCAACGGCTTCAGCCATTCAAAGCGATACTTTGCCGTCCGCCCACTTTTTCTCGCAGTTCAACGGGACTCGTTTCGGCCTGTCGCGTGAAGCCCGTAGTCTATAACTGGTTTGCAACCGCTATCCGGTGCAACTTGTTCCAGTCCCATCGGCCTGCTATCACACCTCAAAAAATTAGGAGACTTCATGTCGAAAGCCGTCAAATATGTAGAGAGAGCGGTAACGATCGCGGCCCAGGGCGCGTGGTTTGTTTTTGAACGAGCGAATCGCATCAGCCCTAACGCCTCCTTCACCCCCAAGTGGTCCGATAAGCCGTTATTGAAGTCCTATCAGAAGGAAAAGCCTCCCCTGGGCTGGCCCCGCACGACAGACTCGCTCTGTCCTAAGTGCGTCCCGGAGATCCGCCAGCAGATCATCGACGGCAAGTTGCCCCATGAGGTCCTCCTCAACGAGAAGGTGGGCGAGATCAAGGCCCAGATCGTCGAGCGCGACGGCAAGATCCTGATGGTGAAAGACTGCCCCCAGCATGGTCATTTCGAAGATGTGATGTCGATTGATCCTGCCTTCTTCAAGCATCTGGAAGAGGTTTTCCCGGGCCGCGACATCCAGGCTCACAACGATGAAAAGCTGCACAACCATGGCACCTCGACCGTGACCCATGGCCGCGGATCGGTCCTGACCATCGATCTGACCAATCGCTGCAACATGATGTGCGACCCCTGCTTCATGGACGCCAACCAGGTGGGCTTTGTCCATGAGCTGACCTGGGATGAGATCAAGACCATGCTCGACAACGCGGTCAGCATCAAGCCGCGCCGTCAGATGTCGGTTCAGTTTTCCGGTGGCGAGCCGACCCTTTCGCCTTACTTCCTCGACGCCATTGCCTATGCCCGCAAGGTCGGTTACGAGTCGGTCCAGGCCGCAACCAACGGAATTGAATTTGCGAAGAGCAAGGAGCTTTGCCGGGCTGCTGCCGAGGCTGGCCTGCGCTATGCCTACCTGCAGTTCGACGGTATCGGCAACGCCGCTAATTCCCACCGCAAGGTTGGCAACCTGTTCGACGTAAAGCTTCAGGCCATTCACAACCTGCATGAAGCCGGTGTCGACATCGTTCCCGTCACCACGATCATTAACGGCATCAACAACGAGCAGGTCGGCCACATCATCCAGTTCGCGCTCGACAACCCCAAGAAGATCAACTTCCTCAGTTTCCAGCCGGTCTCCTTTACCGGCCGCGACGAAGCCGTAAGCGACGAACGCCGCCAGGCGCAGCGCTACACCCTTAGCCACATGGCTCACGATGTCAAGAATCAGACCGGTCTGGGTGAGCCCACCCGCGACTGGTTCCCCATCAGCTTCATGAGCACCTTCTCCGACTTTGCTGATCTGGTGCATGGACCAGACCGCGAGTGGGGGCAGATTTCCTGCGGATGCCACCCCAACTGCGGCATTGGCATGGCGGTGATGATCGACAAAGAAACCAAGGAAGCTGTTCCTGTCACTGCATTTCTCAATGCGGATCGGTTGGCGAAGGATATCGCCAAGCTGAACGACGCAGCGCGGGGCAGGTCCCTATCGCTGCTGGGCATCACCTTGGCCCTGTTGCGCAATTACAATCCGGTCAAAGCGCCCACCCACATGCGCATCGTCGATCTGCTGAAGAAGTTCGACAAGTTCTCCGGCTCAACCAAGCGGAATTACGGCTCGGTGAAGGCAGACCGCACCATGGCTGATATCGAGAAGCGCCGTGCCGACCGCTGGAACTTCCTGTTCATCGCCGGCATGTGGTTTCAGGATCTCTTCAACTACGACTTCCGGCGCACCGAGCAATGCATCATCCCGTATGCCACCCAGGAAGGCGAGATTTCCTTCTGCGCTTACAACACCGGCGTGGGCTGGCGCAACATCATCGAGAAAATGCACATGACCGCCACGCTGACCAAGTGGTATGACGAGCATGGGCGGCATGAAATCTTTGCCGGCGGCAAGAAGGTAGGCATGGGCGGTGTGACCCACGACCTGATCCTGAACCAGGAGCATGTAACCGCCTCAGCCAACGACACTCTTGACAAGCTGGGCATTGCCAAGAACGCGCGCGAAGAGAAGCTGAAGGCACGCGACACAAAAATCAAGCAGGATGCAGAAAACGCCAAAATGGCTCGGCTCTATCGCGAGCATGTCCTGGGGGAGAAGCCGAAAGAGGGCTTCATTCCGCTCGACACGCTGATTGCGCCGGCGCCCAAGCCAACTCTGGCGGAAAGCAAAGAACCTGTCATGGGCGATTAGCATTTCGTACTACAGGAGTGCAGAAAGGCTGCCAACAATGGCAGCCTTTTTTGTGCTCCAATGATGAGCAATGCGTAAGCTCTGGATCACGAGTCTATTGGCTGTCGTTATTGGTCTGAGCGGCTGCACTGTTTACGGAGTAAAAAATCCGCCCACCCTCAAGACCACCACCAGCGCCGAGCAATACGAACAGATTTTCTGGTCGGCGGTGAAAGCGAAAAATTGGGGCCAGCTACCGGGCATGCTCGCCGCCAATCTGATGTACAGCGTTGGTGGCAAGGTGCTCAGCAAGGATCAGGTGGTGCCATACCTGCAGGGGCTCAACCTCGCTGACTACACCATCACCGGGATGGTGGTTAAGCCAAACGGTACGGACATGACGCTGAATTACACCTTGCAGCTTTCGACGGCAGGGGGTTCGCCCCAGACCTTCACTGCGATCAGCGTCTGGCAACAAGTAGGTGCGGGCTGGATCCTCATAGTCCACACCGAGCAAGCGCAAACGCCCGCAGGGCCCTAGAAGCCCAGCGAAGGGGTGGCTGAACATTACCAAGGACACAGTCCCGCAAGCGTTAACTTGCTTCGGATGTGTTCGTCAAAACTCCGACAAAATCGCAGCAGGTCCCTCCAGAGTTGTGTGCGGGTCCGGGGCGCACTGCAGATCCCTCGGCTACGCTCGGGATGACAAAGGAAAGAGTAGCTTTCTAGTCAGCGTCTGTTTCGCAACCACCGTCCAACGAAGCACCGCCCTCCCCTTTGTCATCCCGAGCGTAGCCGAGGGATCTGCAGTGCGCCCCGGACCCACACACAACTCTGGAGGGACCTGCTGCGATTTTGTCGGAGTTTTGACGAACACATCCGAAGCAAGTGAGCTCCTATGGGAGACAGTCGGGGGTGTCCATCCCACCCCCTCTGATACATTCGAAGAGTGGTCATCCGTCCGGCAGTGATCCGGAAATTTCAGCGAGAGCTGTTGCTCTGGTTCGATTCCCACGCTCGCGATCTCCCCTGGCGGCGAAGCGCCGATCCCTACCACATCTGGGTTTCTGAGATCATGCTGCAGCAGACCAGGGTGACTGCTGTCCTTGACTACTACGCCCGCTTCCTTGCGCTGTTCCCTTCCGTTGCCGCGTTGGCCGAGGCGAAGGAACCGGCTGTCCTTGCCGCCTGGAGCGGCCTGGGGTATTACCGTCGCGCCAAGCTGATGCACCAGGCAGCGCGAGTGGTGGTCCAGGAGCACCACGGAGCCTTGCCGCGTTCCGCCGAAGAACTGCGCAAGCTGCCGGGAATAGGAGAGTACACCTCCTCGGCAATTGCCAGCATCGCCTTCGGCGAGCCGGTGGCAGTCGTCGACGGCAACGTCGAGCGGGTCCTGCTGCGTATCTTTCCTGAGGACGAAAAGGCCACTGCCCAGGCGAAATGGCTTCGTGGCCGCGCCGCTAGCCTCCTCGACCCCCAGCGGCCTGGAGACTTCAACCAGTCGATGATGGAGCTGGGAGCGACCATTTGCCTCCCCCAACGTCCTTTGTGCCTGCACTGCCCGGTGCAGCCATTTTGTAAGACTCGCGGAGAGCATCAGGCCCCCCCGCCCAAAAAGATGCGCAGCCGGCAGATCGCCTACGCGCTCGTGCGCCGGGATCGTCCAGGCCCAACTCAGGTCTTGCTCCAGCGGCGTCCCTCCTCAACCTCGCTGATGCCGGGCATGTGGGAACTTCCCGAGGTTGTGACCCAGGAAAGTGATCACGAGCGGGTGGAAATCACGCTCCGCCACGCCATCACCGTGACCAACTACCGTGTTCTCGTTCTCCGCTTCTCTGAGCAGGAGGCTACTCTTCGCTCCCCTGCCGGCGCTAATCCTCGGCAATGGACCAGGAGTTCGGAGCTAAAAACCTTGCCGCTGACCGGGCTGGCACGCAAAGTTCTGCAACGGTTGCAAATCATGCCTAAAGAGGTGAAATGAAGAAATCTGTCTGCCCTGTGCTCTTGCTCATGGCATGGTTGTTACCTGCTTCACAGGCCCAAACATCCGCTATGCCTGAAGTGCCTGCGCTGGACGCGGTTCCGGCTGCAGCGCGCGAGGCTGCGGCCGGCATCGACCCGGAGAAAATCCGTGCCCATGTCCGCTTTCTCTCGAGCGATCTGCTCGAAGGCCGCGGTCCGGGCAAGCGAGGGGGCGAGTTAGCAGCAGAGTACATCGCCACCGAATTCGCGCTGGCTGGAGCGAAACCTGCAGGCGACCATGGCACCTATTTCCAAGCGGTCCCGCTTATGGCTGTGCACACCGACTCCGACAAGACGACCTTTACTTTTGTCCCAGCCACCGGTGCACCCATCCCTCTGAAATACGGCGAAGACTACGTCACCAAGGACCAAACCGGCGCATCGAGCGAGGACCTGAACGCTCCCATCGTCTTTGTGGGCTATGGGATCGATGCGCCGGAGTATCAATGGCATGACTACGAGGGCGTCGACGTCAAAGGAAAAATTCTGCTGGTGATCGTCAACGAGCCGCCATCCAATGACGAGCATTTTTTTAAGGGCAAGGCTCTCACCTATTACGGCCGTTGGACCTACAAATTCGAAGAAGCCGCACGCCGGGGCGCGGCGGGCGTGCTGGTGATTCACCGCACCGATCTCGCCAGCTACAAGTGGGAGGTAGTACGCAATTCAGGATCGACCGAGACCTCCTACCTGCGCAACGATCCCCTTTCCACTCTCAAAGCGGCCAGTTGGATACAACTCGACACCGCCCGCAAGCTCTTCGCTGCGGCGGGCATGAACGTCGATCAAATGATCGAAGCCGCAGGCAAGCGCGGGTTCAAGGCGGTGGAGTTGCCCGTACGTCTGCAAGCGCACATCGTCAGCCAGGTGCGAAACTATAACTCGGCCAACGTGATCGCGATGGTTGCAGGGGCCGACACGACTCCCGGCAGCAACGTCCTCTACACGGCCCATTACGATCACCTGGGCATCGACCCCACTGCAACCGGCGACAAGATCTATAACGGCGCTGCAGACAACGCCACCGGCTGCGGCATACTGCTGGAAATGGCCCGCGCCTTTGCTACTGCAAAACTGCCTCCGCCCCGCAACGTCTATTTTGCCTCCGTAACCGCCGAAGAGCAGGGCCTGCTGGGGTCCGAGTATTTGGGAATGCACCCTCCAGAACCGAGTCGGGATCTCACGCTGGACCTCAACTACGATGAGATCCTGCCCATCGGCGTGCCGGTCTCGGTTGAGGTAAGTGGCGCGGAGCGGACCAGCTTTTATCCAACCGTGGAGAAGACTGCGGCCGCTTTCAGGCTTGAGATCCAACCCGACGCTAAGCCCATGGCGGGCAGCTACTATCGCTCCGACCACTTCAGCCTGGCCCGTGTCGGCGTGCCGGCGTTCTCCGTCGAAGAAGGAGATCTCTTCGCCGGCCATCCGCCAGAGTGGGGCAGACAGCAGAAAGAGGAGTATGATTCCCAGCGATATCATCGCCCCACCGACGAGTATCGGGCGGATATGGACTTCAGCACCGATGCCAGATTGGCTCAATTCGGGTTCTTATTAGGGTGGCAGGCTTTGTCGTCAGCGCCCGTGACCTGGAAGCCGGGAGACGAGTTTGAGGCTGCCCGCAAGAAGAACAACGGGCCGGTGGCCCGGTAGAGGCAACCGTGCAACTTTCACGATGGAGCGTCTTGGCCCTGCTTGCTCTGCCCCTGGGCCCGATGTGGGGGCAGACCAGGGCGCCCGATCCTGTATTGCATCACCGAAGCTATAACCAGGTCGACGACGAGCTTGATTACACCAGGTCGAGCGGCCGGACCATGCTCCCGCTCGAGGCTTCCGGAGAATACGCGCTGGGCTCTGGGGGAATGGTGGATGTGGAGTTGCAGCCTGACCGCTTGAGCGGATTCATCACCAGGTTGGGTGACCGTGAGAGCGACGAGGGTACTCCGCTTACTTTCTTTTTCGCCACCAGCCGGCTGTCGGGCCAGCGGCTGGCCTTCACCACAAGGCAGGTTCACGGCTTGTGGTTCTCTTTTGATGGAACCATTGTGCGCGGGTCTGCCCGCAGCCGGGACCAGCAGGGATACTACCTGCTACAGGGCCAGATGGTGATGCATGACGTCGCCAGCCAGACGCAGCAGGCGCGGATGGTCTCGTTGCCTTTGGCCCGGCAAAATCCCAGCGGTTAACCTTTTGTTCTTTTCTTGAAAAACTCCGCCGCCACGGCATCAATACAATGAGACGGGATTATTTCCCAAATCGCCTCAAGAGGAGTTTCTATGGATCGCACAGCAAGCGCAGTGTGGCACGGCGGCCTGAAAGATGGCAAAGGCAAGATTTCGACCCAGAGCGGCGTGTTGAAAGACAGCCAGTACTCGTTCGGCACCCGGTTCGAGAACGGTATTGGAACCAACCCGGAAGAACTGATTGCGGCGGCTCACGCGGGCTGTTTTACCATGGCGCTGAGCGCCCAGCTCTCCACCGCAAATCTGCCCCCGGAATCGATCGAGACCAAGGCCACCGTGACGTTTGACAAAACGGATGCCGGCCCAACCATTACCAAGATCCTGTTGGCGACCACGGCCAAGGTGCCCGGCGCGGACAAGGCAGCGTTCGACAAAGCGGCGCAGGAGGCTAAGAACAACTGCCCCATCTCTCGGCTCTTCAAGAACAACACCGAGATCACGCTCGACGCCAAACTCGCCTAGCAAATCATGCGGCTTTCCTTACCGAAAGCCGCACTCTCATCCATGACATGAAACGCTTAGCTATTGGCGACGATATAGTCGCGAAGACTGCGGTTGATGCCCGCCGCCTGAAGCACTCCATTATCCAGCAGCTGTATCCACTGTTTGGCCGACTCGTCATGCGGCATTGCGCTCAGCAGGTAATTCGCCTGCACAATGATTTCAAGTGCATTGCTTAGATCATGCGAGAGGCGCCGGATCTCTTTGGCCTGTTCTGCCGGGATGGAGGATTGATTTGTTGTCATTCATACCTCAACCGAGGAAACGATCACGTACCTCGGGGTGATGCTGTTAACGTAGACGGTTGGCCGTGCTGGTCGGTTGTCGCAAAATGCGACGCTATGCCGGTCCGCTCAATGGTAACCTCAGCTCGTTTTGTTGAGCAGAGATCCCCGCAAACGTTATTCTAGCGGCATGAACCCATATGCACGACATCTAGGCAGCCGCGATCCTCTCAAAGTAGTGGCTACCACCGCCAGGCATCTCGAACAATTATCCGTCGCTCTCGGTCCGTCGCGGATAGAAGAATCGCCGGCTCCGGGAAAGTGGAGCCCGCACCAGATTTTGTGTCACTTGGCGGATTGCGAACTGGTTTTCAGCACTCGCATACGCCAGACTTTGGCGCAGGATCATCACGTCATCCAGCCCTTCGACCAGGAGATCTGGGCAGCCAACTATGCCGCCTATGACCCGCAGGCCGCGATGATGACCTTCTCCTGCGTGCGTCAATGGAACCTGATGCTGCTGCGGTCGATTGCGCCCGAAGCGATGTCAAAGCCTGTCCTGCATCCAGAGCGTGGAGAAATGACGTTTCGCGACCTGATTGAAACCATGGCAGGTCACGATCTCAATCACCTCGCGCAACTTGAAGCAATTGCTGTGCAAGTGCCCATTTGCCGTTAATCTTGCGCAAAGGGCTCTGATCGTTAAACCGAAAGAAACCGCAGGTCCCTCCACTTCGCTACGCTACGGTCGGGATGACAAGGGAGGGGTGGTTACTCACTTTAATCACCGCTCTCAACTCGCTCCCCACCCCACCCTTGTCATCCCGACCGTAGCGTAGCGAAGTGGAGGGACCTGCGGTTTCTCTTTCCCTAACTTCGCAGAATCGGTTAAGCACGACTTCGCAGAGCCTTTTGCGCCCCGTTTGACATAAGGGCAGTCTTTTGTACACTAGACGTTGCTGCCTATCCAGCCGGTCGTGCTGGATACAATCGTGCCGGAGTGGCGGAATTGGCAGACGCGCATGGTTCAGGTCCATGTACTCGCAAGGGTGTGGGGGTTCGAGTCCCTTCTTCGGCACCAAATTTATCTCAGCAAATCCTTACCTCATCAGCCTAGTCAACTTGCGGCGGTGGTCTTTTCCAGAGCATCGAAGAAGCGGTCTCGCCAAGTGAGGATGTCGGCCTGGCGAATCTGCTGGCGCAGACGAAGCATGCGCCGGCGGCGCTCTTCCGGCGTCATTATCAAGGCCTGCTTGAGTGCCGCTGCAACCCCGACCTCATCATTAGGGTTGACCAGGATGGCGCCCACGCGAAGTTCAGGCGCTGCGCCGGCGAATTCGCTTAAGACCAGCACTCCGTTCACTTCCGTTTTCGCGGCGCAGTATTCCTTCGCCACCAGGTTCATGCCGTCTTTGAGACAAGTGATGAGAGCCACATCGGCGGCGCGGTAAATTGCGACCAGCTCTTCTCGCGGCACCGAACGATAGATGTAATTGATAGGAACCCAACCGGGCTCGCTGAATTCGCCGTTTACATGAGTCACCAGGCGCTCCACTTCCCGTTTGAGCTGGTCGTAGCGAGGGATGCCTTCGCGGCTGGGCACGACAATCTGGATCAGCTCTACCTTGCGGTGGAATTTCGGGTAATTGCGCAGAAAATAGCCAAACGCCTTAATTCGCTCCGGAATTCCTTTGGTGTAATCGAGGCGGTCGACACCCACCGCGATTTGAATGTCATGGGTCGTGGCTTTGATCTGCTTCGCCCGTTCCACCACCGCCGAAGATTCGGACTGTTGAGAAAACGCGCCAAAGTCGATGCTGATAGGGAAAGACTCGACGTGCGTGCGCCCGTGCAGGCTGATCACCGTGCGGCTTTCTCCGCGCCCGGAGACTTTGACCGAGGGAACGAAGCAGCGCAGGCAGGCGATCAGGTTTCGCTGGTCGCGACCAGTCTGCACCCCGACCAGGTCGTGCGCCAACAGGTCCTGCAAGATCTGCTGCCGCCAGGGCAGCTTGGCAAAGATGTCAGGCGAGGGAAAGGGTATGTGCAAAAAGAATGCCAGCCGCGCTTTAGGGCGACGGGAACGCAACATTTTGCCTACCTGCATCAGCTGGTAGTCGTGGATCCAGATCAGGTCGCCCGGCTTCCAGGCCTTTTCAACCGCATCGGCGAATTTGCGATTGACCCGCTCATAAAATTCCCAATACCGGGGATCGAAGTTGCAGCGCGATTGCAGATCGTGGAACAGCGGCCACACGATCTCATTGGAAAAGCCTTCATAGAAGTTGCTTTGCTCCTCCTCGGTCAGGAAGAGCGGCTCGAACTTATAGGGATTGTCCCCGCTTACCTTTTCCAGAATCTTGCGGATTTGCGGAGAGTCTTCAGTCCCCCCAGAGCCCACCCAGATACCACCATGGTCCTTCAACAGAGGCTCAAGCGCGCTGACCAGGCCACCACTGCTGGGCTGTCCTTTGAGCTTCCCATTCTCCGTCGTGAACGTGATCGGAATACGATTGGAAACCAGTACCAGCTTATGAGAGCTCATCGCGTGGCACCTGCGATCCACTGGTCCAGGAACGCCAACAGCTCTTCCGGAGGACGGAGCCAAAACCGGGCGCGGGACTCGCGAACCTCGGTTCGTACCAGGATGGAGTAGCCCCGGTCCCCGACCGCGGCAAAGGCGTCTTCATCGGTCAGATCATCACCCAGATAAGCCACCGGGAACGCGGCCGGTTGTTCCGAAAGAATCTGCGCCACCGCGGTTCCCTTGGTGCGGCCGGTCGAGCGCAACTCCGCGCCACCATCGAAGGGTAGCAGGTGGAGACCGTCCGCTTCACCCAGGCGGGCGAAGGCAGTTTCGATTGAGGAGCGAATCCGTTCCTGCGTCGCGGGCTCGAAGCTGCGCCAGTGGACGGCCAGAGAGGTGGGCTTGACTTCGAGGGTCTTGGAAAACCCAAGCGCTGACATTTCCCTCCCTACCTGATCCAGAGCAGCTTGCTGTACTGGGCTGAGCGTGAACAATTCATAAGTGCCGTCGCTTTTCAGCTGTTCCCTGCCGTGGCTGCCCCAAATTTCGGCCCGGATGCCGGGTGGCAACAAGTCATGAAGCTCGTATGCAGAGCGGCCGGATACTAGCACCAGGCGAACCCGGGGAGCCGCGGACAAGGTTGCTAGCCGGTCCTCCACTCCAGGATAGGCCCTCGCCTCAAAACGATCGTTGTGGAAAGGCGCCAGGGTGCCGTCATAGTCCAGCATCAGCAGGGATCGGGGAACGGATCGAAGGCGATCCAACAAGCCCGCCGCTTCTGCCGATTCGGTCCAAAGTGGAGGGAAATGATTCATGAACAATGCTTGGATGCCCCTTTAGGGCGAGTTGGTGCAAGCACTTGTGGCTGACCAGGGCGCATATACTGAAGAGGTGGAGAGCCAACTTACAAAGATCCTGGACAGCACCCGGCGCGGATTGCAGCAGCGGAAGGCTGCCTCGTCCACCCGGATTCTGGAGCAGGCTGCGGCTGCCCACCAGCCGCGGGGCTTTGCCCGCGCCCTGCGGCAGAAGGCGTCCGGCGGCCCGGCAGTGATCGCGGAGCTGAAAAAGGCATCCCCTTCCAAGGGGTTGATCCGTGCTGATTTCGATCCCGCTGCCCTGGCAGCAGGCATGGCACGCGGAGGCGCCGCGGCGCTCTCAGTGCTCACGGAAGAGCACTTTTTTCAGGGGAGCCTGCGCAATCTTGAGCTGGCATCGCAGTCTTGCGACCTGCCCTGCCTGCGGAAAGACTTTTTGCTAGATGAGTTTCAGCTCCTCGAAGCCCGCGCCCACAAAGCCGATGCCATTTTGCTGATTGCCGCGGCCTTGACTGATTTGGAGCTTCGCCAACTGACCGCGCAAGCGCACGCCCTCGAGCTCGATGTCCTCTGCGAAGTGCATACGGCCGAAGAACTTGACCGGGTCCTGGACCTTGATTGCGATGCGGTTGGAATCAACAACCGCGATCTGAGGACATTTGTCGTGCGGCTCGAGGTCTCGCTCGACTTGGCGTCCCGGCTGCCGGCCGCGGCAGTTCGCGTGAGCGAAAGCGGTATCGAGACTGCGGAGGACATGAACCGGTTACGAGCCGCGGGTTTCCACGCCTTTCTCATCGGTGAGTCGTTGATGCGCCAGTCGGATCCGGGAACGGCGCTTGAAACCCTGCTTCTGGGCGCCGCAGAGCGCTTACCCGTGAGCAGGTGAGCCTATGTGGATCAAGATTTGCGGCAACACGACCCTGGAAGATGCGCGTTTCGCGGCCGAGTGTGGCGCGAACGCGGTAGGTTTTGTTTTTGCTCCAAGCCCAAGGCGGGTCGAAGCTGACCAGGTTCGGATGATTACAGAACAGCTGCCCGCGAAGCTGGAGAAGTACGGTGTTTTTGTGGATGCAGGCTTCGACGAGATTGTGTCTACTGTCACCACCAGTGGTTTAACCGGGGTGCAGATCCATCGCACGTCCGACACACTTCTCCCCTCCCGCCTGCGCCGGCATTTTGCCGGGCGGGTCGGCGTCCTGCCAGTCTTGCACCGCCAGGATCAGGACTTCGAGCAGCAGTTAAGCCGGGCCGACGACGCCGTGCTGGTGGACTCCCGGACCGCGCAAGCCGTGGGCGGCACCGGCACCAGCTACAACTGGCTTGAGGCGCAAAGCATCTTTCTTCGCGCAGCGCCCAATTTGCGGCTCATCGTGGCGGGCGGTCTTGCGCCGGAAAACGTGAAGCAGGCAATTCAGATCCTGCGGCCCTGGGGAGTAGACGTGGTCAGCGGAGTCGAAAGCGCGCCGGGCAAGAAAGACCCCGCGCGGGTGCTGGCCTTTATCCGCTCAGCACAGGAGGCCGTTGTCCCCGCGTAGTGAGAGGCTGCCGTGCCGCAGACACAAGAATTGGGGAGGGCTTTAGAGCCTGCGTGAGAACTAGAGAAAGGAAGCTGCAGTCACCTCCACTCTGCGCTCTAATGCTTTGTATCAGGGCCCGACTTTAGTCGGGCCGTAAAGGCTACGAAGATGAGGGCTTTAGCCCCCGGGGTACGTCTTCTCAATCCTGATCGAAAAGGTCGCCCAACGAAAAAGCAGTGCGAGATTCAAGCTGGTTTCGAAAATCGTGGTATCCCGCCTTTCGCAAAATGCGAGAAGGGTGGGCACCCGAAGATGTCTTGCGGGGGAGGAAAGTTATGAGCACCGTCACCAATGCCGTTGCGGGCCGGTTTGGCGCCTATGGAGGACGTTATGTTCCCGAGACCCTAATGGCTGCGCTGGAAGAGCTGGAGCAAGCCTATGCCGAAGCGCAGGCGGATCCAGTCTTCCATGCTGAGCTCGACCTGTTGCTGCGGGACTATGCCGGACGTCCGACCCCGCTATACCTGGCCGCGCGGCTGACCGGCCAACTAGGTGGGGCGAAAATCTACTTCAAACGCGAGGACCTGCTGCACACCGGGGCCCATAAGATCAACAACTGTCTTGGCCAGGGCCTGCTAGCCCGCCGCATGGGTAAACATCGCGTCATCGCCGAAACCGGCGCTGGGCAGCACGGCGTAGCCACGGCCACAGTGTGTGCCCTGTTCGGCATGGAATGCATTGTGTACATGGGCGAGGAAGACATGCGCCGCCAGGAGCTCAACGTATACCGCATGCGCCTGCTGGGCGCCGAGGTACGCGGGGTCTCCTCCGGCTCCCGTACCTTGAAAGATGCCATCAACGAAGCCATGCGGGATTGGGTCACCAATGTACGCACCACCCACTACTTGCTGGGCAGCGTGCTGGGCGCCCATCCTTACCCCACCATGGTGCGCGACTTTCATCGCGTGATCGGGCAGGAGATCAAGCAGCAAGTCCTGGAGAAGGAGTCCAGGCTGCCCGACGCAGTGCTGGCCTGCGTAGGCGGCGGGTCCAACGCGATTGGCGCCTTTTATGACTTTATCGATGAGCCAAGCGTTCGCCTGATCGGCGTCGAGGCGGGCGGCCGTGGCACCTCACTGGGCAGTCACGCCGCGCGCTTCAGTGGCGGCAGCCCCGGCGTGCTGCAGGGTACCTACTCCTACGTTTTGCAGGATGACGCTGGGCAAGTGTCGTTGACCCACTCGGTCTCTGCCGGCCTCGACTACGCTTCGGTTGGGCCCGAGCATGCCGGCCTCCATGATTCGGGTCGTGCCGACTATGTTTCCGCTACCGATGAAGAGGCCCTGGAAGCAGCTCTCCGCCTGGCTCGAACCGAGGGCATTGTGCCCGCGCTCGAGAGCGCACATGCAGTTGCGGAATGTATCCGTCTGGCCCCCCAGTTGGACCAGGATGCCATACTGGTAGTCAATCTTTCCGGGCGTGGCGACAAGGACATGGGCATCATGGCCCGGGAACTGCACCTGGGCACGGAAGCAAAATCGAATGGCGATTGAATTCAAGAGAAAGCCAGGCCTGGTCATTTATTTCACCGTAGGCGATCCAGACCTGGCGACGACGCGCGATGTTGCCCTGGCGGCTATCGACGAGGGTGCGGATGTGCTCGAACTGGGGGTGCCGTTCAGCGATCCCGTAGCCGACGGCCCAGTCATCCAGCGGGCCAGCGAGCGCGCGCTGGCTGCGGGCACACGCCTCACCGACGTACTTGCCCTGGCGGCTGAAGTGCGCGCCTTGCGGCCTTCGGCCGGGCTGGTGATTTTTTCTTATTACAATCCCATCCTGCGCTTGGGTTTGGAACGCTTTTGTGACCTGGCGGCCCAGAGCGGTGTGGATGGGGTCTTAGTCACCGACATGATCGTCGAAGAGGCGGAAGAGTACCTGACGCAATTGCACCACAACGGGCTTATGCCGATTTTTCTCGCCGCGCCTACCAGCAGCGACCATCGCTTGAAAATGATCGCCAATGTCAGCGGCGGATTTATTTATGCCATCTCGCGCGTTGGCATAACCGGCGCTCAGAAAGACCTGGCCTCAGACGCCCGCCGCCTGGTTGAGCGCCTGCGCCCATTCACACAGTTGCCGATTGCCGTCGGTTTCGGCATCTCCACCGCGGAGCATGTAGCCGCTGTGGGTGAGTTCGCGGATGCGGCAGTGATTGGCACCGCCATCGTTTCCTTGATTGAAAAGGCTGAACCGGGCCAGGCCCCGGCCGCCATTGCAGCCTTCCTTCATGGTTTGAGGCAGGTTGCCGTGCAAAGTTAGCACGTATCATTAAGCAGCAAGGGAAGTGCATGGATATTGGTGACTGGCGGGAAAAGATTGATGAGTTGGACAAGCAAATCGTAGCGCTGATCAGCGCGCGGGCGCATGCCGCGCAGGAAATTGGCAAGCTGAAGCGTTCTACTTCGCTGCCGGTGTACGAGCCGAACCGGGAGCGCGTGATCTTTGAGAATGTGCGTGCAGCCAACAAAGGGCCGCTGCCCGACATCGAGCTGACCCACATCTACGAGCGCATCATCGATGTGATGCGGGCGCTGCAGAAGGATGAGCTGGCGTCCAAAACAGGGAAGACAGGAAAGTAACCATGATAGTTGCCATGCAGGAGAGAGCGACAGAGGAAGACATCCAGGGGGTGATCGAACGCCTGGTTCAGGTGGGCTTCAATGTTCATCGGACTACAGGAGCTATCCAGACTGTGTTGGCGGGCGTGGGTACGCCCTCGCACTTTGATCACAAAGACTTTGAACTGTTGCCCGGCGTTGCCGAGGTCGTACGCATTTCCTCGCCGTACAAGCTGGCCGGCCGGGGTTTCAGACCGGAAGGAACCATCATTCGTTTCCCCAATGGGGTGGTGGTGGGCGGTGATGAGATTGTGGTCATGGCCGGCCCCTGCTCTGTCGAATCGCGGGAGCAGATCTTTACCGTTGCTGACCAGGTCAAGTCCGCGGGAGCCTCCTTTTTGCGCGGAGGGGCGTTCAAGCCACGGAGTTCTCCCTATTCTTTCCAGGGGCTGGGCCTCGAGGGGCTCAAGTTGCTGAGGGAAGTAGGCGACCGGACAGGTCTGCTGATTATCAGCGAGGTCATGGAGATTTCCCAGATCGACCTCATGATCCCTTACGTCGATGTGCTGCAGGTCGGCGCCCGCAATATGCAAAACTTCAACCTGTTGCGCGAGATTGGACTGGTGCGCAAGCCGGTGTTGCTGAAGCGCGGCATTGCCGCCACTCTCGAAGAGCTATTGTTGTCCGCGGAGTACATCCTGGCGGGCGGCAATTATGATGTGATGCTTTGCGAGCGGGGCATCCGCACCTTCGAGACCTACACCCGCAACACCATGGACATCTCGGCCATCCCGGTGATCAAGAAGCTCTCTCATCTGCCCATGTTGGCTGATCCCTCGCATGGGGTTGGGCGTCGCGACAAGGTTGCCCCTATGGCACGCGCTGCGGTTGCAGCCGGCTGTGACGGCCTGTTGATCGAAGTACATCCGAACCCCGACAAGGCTCTCTCCGATGGAGCGCAATCCTTGTTTCCGGAGCAATTCGAAACGCTCATGGACCAGCTCCGTATCATCGCCACCGCCGTGAACCGGACCATAAGGTCCGAAGTTCCAGTAATTTGATTGGCTCTGTCTTTGTAACCAAGCTCGTGGGATACCACGAATCTTACCTTCTTGCTCTTGAGTCCGGAACTTTCGGTTAAGCGCAGTGGTATCCCACATCTCGCGAAAAACCAGCGAGATATGGGGCACCCGGCTTTTGCGGCACGCGGAGATTGATGACCATCAATCGCATCACGATCGTCGGCACGGGCCTCATCGGCGCTTCCGTCGGGCTGGCGCTCCGCGCGACTGGCTTTCCCGGCGAGATCATCGGATGGGACCGGCACCCCGCGCAAACGCAGTTGGCCCTGGAGCGGGGTGCGATTGACGTTGCTGCCGTCGATCCGCTCAACGCAGCCGCAGGCAGCGACCTCATCCTTCTCAGTGGGCCAGTGTTCGCCATTCAGGACTGGACGGAGCGGCTCGCTCCGCTGCTACAACCGCATCAACTGGTGACGGACGTGGGCAGCGTCAAAGTGGCCATCGCCGAACGCGCGCAACCTTTGTTTGGCGGCCCGGGCCAGGCAGGCTTTCTCCCCGGGCACCCCATGGCGGGCAAAGAAGTAAGCGGCGCCGCGCATGCCGACGCACAGCTCTTCGCCCGCGCCGTGTGGCTGTTTACCGAGTTTGCCCCTCATCCTCTGTCTGCAGAGTGGCGTGCCTGGGTGGAGCGCTTTGGTTGCCGCACTATGGACATCCAAGCAGCCAGGCATGATGAGATTTGTGCCTGGGTCAGCCACTTGCCTCAATTCCTGTCCACTGCTTTGAGCGCCATGCTGGAAGACCGCTTCGGTGACGCCCCCGACTTGCGAGCCATTGGGGGGCGCGCCCTGCGGGAGATGACTCGCCTCGGAGCCAGCCCCTACTCCATGTGGCGGGACGTTGCCCATACCAACCAGGAAGCAATCTCAGAGGCGCTTTTTTCCTTGGAGCAGCGGCTCACGCATCTGCGCGAAAACCTCAGGACACCTGAACTGCGGGACGAGTTCGAACGCGCAAACCATTTCCGAACCAACCCTCCCATCTAAACATTCCCCGGTATCTGGAGGGATAGACGTAACTTCTACGCCATCAAAACAGTCACATCAGCTTCCCGGCCGTTCGCGAGCGCGGCTCAGGGTATCATGCGGGTGAGGCTCAATCACCACCGCCGAACACACTAGAAGTTCGAGAGCACCGGACTCAAACGATGGCTATAGAGAATTTGGAAGCAAAACTTCCCGGTCCGCTTCCCAGTGACCAGGAAAGCCTGTTCGAACGATGTTCATGGTTCTACGCATTCTGTCGTGAGCACCTGTTCCGCGACCATACCGCAGCAATCTCTCACGCCCTTTGGCCCGCCGCCCGGCCCAGTCCCGATACCCGCCTTCTTGAAATAGCCTGTGGCCCTGGTTTTTACGCCTGCAGCTTGGCGCAGCGCTACCCTGACATTCAGATCACTGGGGTCGATCTTTCTGAGCGCCTGCTTTCCCGCGCTAAGGATCGGGCGGACATCCGCCATCTGAAGAACTGTCATTTCGTCAGAGCCAATGTGCTGGCCCTGTCGCAATCGCTGGAGCCGGTGGACGCGATCGTCGCCAGCCGGCTGCTGATGGTGGTAGGCGACCGTCCTCAGGCGCTGCGAGAAATATTCTCCGCTCTGCGCCCTGGCGGCCGTTGCTTCATTGCCGAGCCCAGATCGGCTTTGCGCGCCGCGCTTCCGCTCTCCTGCATGTGGCTTTTCGCGCGGATGATGGGAGACTGGAGCACGCGGTTTCATGAATCCGGACGAGCCGCGGTGCTGAACCAGGACGAATTCCAGTCTCTGATCGCCTCCCAGCCGTGGAGCACGATCAGCATGTGGCAGGACAACTGGTATCAGTACGCGGTGTGTGACCGGAGCTGCTGAGTCTTGCCATACAAGGTTCTGCAACCAGGAGAAACAGCAGGGGTAGGCGAAGGCCGCTGCGCGCTCGCGGTAATGGCAAAGGCTCCCCGCCCAGGCAAGGTGAAGACCCGGCTGTCTCCGCCCTTGACCCCCGACCAGGCGTCGGCACTCAACATCTGCTTTATACGTGACACCACAGAAAACATTCAGCAGGTAACCAAAGCCAGCCACAGCGCTGGACTGGTAGCGTATACGCCACTCGGCGAGGAAGCGGCCTTCGATGGCCTGCTACCCCCCACTTTCCAGTTGTTGGCACAGCGAGGGGATGGCTTCGGAGAGCGTCTTCTTTATGTTTGCGAGGATCTGTTTGCCTGTGGGTTCGGCGCGGTGTGCCTGATTGATTCCGATAGCCCCACCATGCCGCAGCACGCTTTGTTGCAGGCGGTCGAGAGGCTCTCGCGTCCGGGAGATCGAATGGTCCTGGGCGGCTCGGATGACGGGGGCTACTACCTGATTGGCATCAAGCGCTTGCACCACCGGCTGTTCGAGAACATCGACTGGAGCACGGAGCGGGTCTTTGCCCAGACGCTCGAGCGTGCCTGCGAAATCCTCGTGCCTGTCGAGCTTTTGCCCACCTGGTACGACGTTGACGACGCGGCCACCCTGGAGCGGCTGCGGCGCGAGCTCGCCGCTCCTGACGTCGCAGGGTATGACGCCAGGCACACGCGAGCGTATCTCGAGAGCTTACCGAAAGATGCCTGCATTGCGAGCCGTGCATGCTGACGCGCCAGCCATGGGTGACCAACGCTGCACTCGTCTTGCTGGGACTTTCCATGGTGGCGCTCTGCCGCCAGGGCGTGAACGAGATTCATCATTTCGTCATTGGTTTCGGTCTGGTCGCGATGTACCAGGCGCTAATCTACCTGGTAGCGGTTTGGCTAATCCTCAATCGGCCAACGAACCGCTGGACCTTTGTGATCATCCTCGTCTGTGCCGCCGCGAGCAGGCTGGTCTGTCTTTTTTCCCCGCCCTTTCTCTCCAGCGACATCTTCCGCTACGTGTGGGATGGGCGAGTGCAGGCTGCAGGGATCAATCCTTACCGCTACATTCCGGCCGACGCGCACCTGGCATTCCTGCGTGATCTCGATATCTATCCCCACATCAATCGGCGCACCTACGCGCACACCATTTACCCTCCGGGATCGCAGATGCTTTTCCTGCTGATCACCCGGTTTGGCCAATCGGTGCATTGGATGAAGGCCTGCATGGTGGGTTTGGAAGCGATCACGATATGGGTCTTGGTCAAGTTGCTGGCGGCAGTCGGCCTGCGCCGTGAACAGGTGTTGATCTATGCCTGGCATCCGCTAGTCCTGTGGGAAGTAGCCAGCAGCGGACATGTGGATGGCGCGGCACTGCCGTTAATGGCCCTGGCCCTGCTTTTCTACATCCGCCACAGGCCACTCGCTACCGGGTTTGCCCTGGGGGCGGCAACTTTGGTCAAGCTTTACCCCATCGCCCTTTTCCCCGCCCTTTATCGACGGAGCGACTGGCGCGGTTGGAGGATGCCGGCCGCCGTGGCCGGTGTAATTGCAGCCGGGTACGCTTGCTACTCGAGCGTAGGCATCCATGTGCTCGGCTTCTTGCCCGAGTACGCCAAGGAGGAGGGGCTGGAGTCCGGGAGCCGCTATTTTCTGCTCACCCTCGCCCGCCACACCCTGCACTGGGAGACGCTGCCTACCGGCGCATTTTATGCCATTGCCGCCTTGCTGTTATTGGGGTTATCGCTGTGGGCCTGGTTGACCAGCGAGGCCGCGCCGCTCACTGCGATTCGCTGTTCCTTCGTTTTGGCGGCCGCCCTCATGCTGCTGTTTTCCTCCCACTATCCCTGGTACTACCTGTGGTTATTGCCCTTTGTCAGCGTGATTCCCTATACGCCCATGCTTTATTTCACCACCGCCTGCTTTTATCTCTACACCACGTCGCTTGCTAATCCTGGCCCAGCGATGTACTACATGTTTGAATGGCTATATGGCACCACTGCCCTGCTGGCGTTGTGGTGCATGGCCTATCGAGCGTCGGCACTTTATCCGAGGAACTCATGAGCGAAAGTCTTTCTGTACTACCGCAGCAGGACATGCGCCGTTACTTTGAGAAGCCGGAAGACCAGCTCTCGGTAATCATGGAAGCGGATCCGGTCTGCTTGTATCTGGAGACGACCAACCGCTGCAACCTGCTGTGTACCACCTGCCCGCGCACCTTTGAAACCCTGGAACCCGAGAAGGATATGTCGTGGGAGTTGTTCACCAGCATCATTGACCAGTACCCGAAGATTGCGCGCGTGGTGCTGCATGGGATTGGCGAGCCCATGCTGGTGAAAGATCTGCCCCGCATGATCCGCTATCTGAAAGACCGCGGGGTTTATGTGCTGTTCAACACCAACGGCACATTGTTGACAAAGGCCAATGGACAGGCCCTGATCGATGCGGGCTTGGACGAATTGCGGGTCTCGCTCGATGCCGCGGAATCGTCTGTCTTCCAGATGGTGCGGGGCAAAGACATGTTCGACCGCATCGTCACCAACGTTGGCAATTTCGTCGCCATGCAGCGCGCTGCCAATAACCGGTTGCCGCGGGTTTCGCTTTGGCTTACCGGCTTGCGCGAGACCCTGGCGCAACTCGAAGCCTTCATTCGCCTGGCACATCGGCTGGGGGTAATGGAGGTGTACCTGCAGAGGATGGTGTACCTTCCCGAAGGACAGGGACTGGCGCGGCCTGAACAAGCTCTGTTTGAACACACCACCCAGCAGGAGGAAGAGGTCATACAGCGCGCCGAGGCGGTTGCGCGGGAGCTGGGTGTACTCTTCAGCGCGTCGGGTGCGACCGAGCCTCAAGTCAGCATTAAGAAGCGTAAGGACGACAGCCCCTGGTCGCTATGTCGCCGCCCCTGGAGTCTGATGTACATCACTGCCAACGGGCAGGCGCTTCCTTGTTGCATTGCTCCATTTTCGATGCGCGGCTATGACAGTTTCACGTTAGGCAACGCGACTCAGCAAACCATGCGCGAAATTTGGAACGGCGAGAAATACCAGGAGTTTCGGCGCGCCCTGCTGAGCCCGCAACCGCCTCCAGCCTGTTCCAGTTGCGGCTTGCGCTGGAGCCTCTGATTTGCGGGTTTCGGTTGTCATTCCCGCGCTCAATGAAGCCGAGAACATCGCTGCTGTTGTCGGTGAAATGCCGTGGAACCTCATCCACGAGTGCATCGTGGTGGACAATGGCAGCACAGATGCGACGGCAGCCGAGGCAACGGCAGCCGGCGCCAGAGTAGTTGCCGCGCCCCAGCGTGGATATGGCCGGGCATGTGCCGCCGGAGCAGCTGCTGCGGATGGGGACATTCTGGTCTTTATGGACGGCGATGGAAGCGATGTACCGGGCGAAATGGGGCTATTGTTACAGCCGATCCTCAACGGCGATTGTGATTTCGTGATCGGCTCGCGCATGCGCGGCAAGCGAGAGCCGGGCAGCATGCAGATCTCCCAGATTTTCGCCGGCTGGCTAGCTGGAATTCTTCTCCGCTTGCTCTATCGCGTTTCCTACACCGACATGGGCCCTTTTCGCGCCATCAAGCGCGACGCACTAGCCCGCTTGCGCATGCGCGAACAAACCTATGGCTGGAATCTCGAGATGCAGATGCGCGCCGCCCAATGCAAGCTGTGCATCCGCGAAGTTCCGGTAAGCTGTCGCAAGCGAGCCGGTGGTGTAAGCAAGGTTTCCGGTTCCCTTAGCGGCTCATTGCGAGCCGCCCTGCGCATCACCCAAACCCTGTTGCGCGTAGCTTCAACGCCAGACTAGCCCATTCCCCCGGCTACTCGACTCGACGGGTGGTTGCTTACATCTCCAACCCGCCACAAGCTCTCAGGATGACGATTTTGCGGGCTCTAAGGACAGAAGCCCATCCTCGAAGCAGCTCTCGGGTGCCCCACATCTCGCTCGTTTTTCGCGAGATGTGGGATACCACAACTCCAACCCTCATGTTTTTAAGCCGCGTTCTCGATCGCCTTCCACTCCTCAGCCGACAACCGCACATTAGCCGCAGCGACATTCTCTTCCAGGTGCTTCACCGAAGACGTGCCCGGAATCGGCAACATGACCGGTGAGTGAAACAGAAGCCACGCCAGCGAAAGCTGACCGACGCTGACGCTATGCTGCTGCGCCGCACGGTCCAGAACCCCGCCCGGGCGTGCTAATTTCCCCGCAGCCACCGGGAACCACGGAATGAAACCGAGATTCTGCTTCTCGCAATACTCGAGAACCTTTTCGTGCCGCCGGTCACTCAAGTTGTATTGATTCTGCACACTGACGACTTTGACCGTTTTCTCGGCGGAGATAATTTCATCCGTCGAAACTTCCGACAATCCGATATGCCGGATCTTGCCCTCTTTCTGGAAATCCTTGAGTACGCCCAGGGTCTCTTCCACTGGCACTTTAGGATCGATGCGGTGTAGCTGGTAAAGATCGATGCGCTCCACCTTAAGGCGGCGCAAGCTCATCTCGACGCATTGCCTCAGGTACTCCGGCCGTCCCAGCGTTTCCCACTTATTAGGGCCCGACCGCGTGAGCCCGCCCTTGGTGGCGATGACCAAGTCCTTGTCGTACGGGTAAAGCGCCTCAGCGATGATGTTTTCGCTTACCTCAGGCCCATAACTATCAGCGGTGTCGATGAAATTGACGCCTAGCTCGACCGCCCGCCGCAATACTTTGCGTGCCTCGTCGCGGTCCTTGGGTTCGCCCCAAATGCCCTCACCAGTAATGCGCATAGCGCCGAATCCAAGCCGGTTGACCGTTAGGTCCCCACCCAGCGCAAAGGTGTCTGTAGTTTCCTTTTGCAGCGTAGTCATGTCCCATAAGATTCCCGACGCTTATGATTGGTTTCTCATTGTGCAAGGCACAGCCACAATTGTCGGAGCGGGTCCCAACGGCTTATCGGCCGCCATCGTCTTGGCAAGAGCCGGTTTCGCAGTGGAGGTGCGCGAGGCAGCGTCTGTCGCCGGTGGCGCCGCACGGTCGGCTCAATTGACGTTGCCAGGCTTCGTGCATGATCTGGGCTCCGCGGTCCACCCAATGGCCCTTGCGTCGCCCTTCTTTTCTACCTTGCCTCTGACGGAATACGGATTAAATTGGATTTCCCCCTCCGCCGAGTTGGCCCACCCGCTGGACGATGGAACCGCCGTAACGCTGGAACGCGATATCGGCGACACAGCCTGCCAATTAGGGACGGATGCGGTCGCGTACCGCCGCCTCTACACCCCGCTGCTGGAAAGATGGGACGCCCTTCGCCACGACTTGCTTAAGCCCATCATCGGCTGGCCTCAACATCCGGTAGCCATGGCCCGTTTCGGCCTGTTGGCATTGCGCTCTGCTCGAAGTATCGCCCACAGCCACTTCAAGGGAGTGCGTGCCCGTGCGCTCTTCGCTGGATTAGGCGCGCACTCTTTTCTCCCCTTGGAGTCACCCATCTCCGCCTCCTTCGGCCTCGTCTTGGGGGTTGCCGCCCACGCTGTGGGTTGGCCTATTCCACAAGGCGGCGCTCAGTCCATTGCGGATGCACTCGTCACCTGCTTGCAAAAATCCGGAGGCACGGTGACTACCAACGCGCCGGTGCTATCGCTGCGCGACTTAGGGGATTTGAAGCTATTGGACGTGACACCCAGGCAGTTTCTATCCCTGGGCGGAGAGGACATTCCGCCATCCTTCCGCCGCCAACTCGAGCGTTACCGCTACGGTCCCGGCGTGTTCAAGGTAGACTGGGCCCTTAGCCAGCCGATTCCATGGCGCGCTGCTGAATGCCTTCGCGCCGGCACCGTCCACCTGGGGGGCACCTTTGACGAGATTGCGGCCTCGGAACGCCAGCCGGCAGTAGGGAAAGTGAGCGACCGCCCGTTTGTCCTGTTATCCCAGCCGACCCTTTTTGATCCCAGCCGGGCGCCTGCGGGGAAACACGTGGCTTGGGCTTACTGCCATGTGCCCAACGCCTGGTCTGGATCCGCACTGCAGGCTATCGAGTCGCAGGTGGAACGCTTCGCGCCGGGTTTTCGCGACTGCATCCTGGCGCGGGCGGTCTTCAACACTGAAGCCATGCAGGAGTGGAATGGGAACCTAATAGGAGGCGACATTAACGGCGGCTCGTTTGCCGGCTTGCAATTCTTTCTACGGCCGACATGGCGGCAGTACGGCACCCCACTACCGGGGGTGTACCTCTGCTCATCGTCGACGCCCCCAGGCGGAGCGGTCCACGGCATGTGTGGCTACTGGGCGGCGAGGTGGGCGCTCAGCGGCTATAGAGGACCTCGAGCATAGTGCAGTCATCATTGGGTGGAGCACCGTTCATGAAGGTCTCGACCTTGCTCAGCAAGGCCTCGATACTTGAGCCCGCCAGGGCGGCGGCTTCCAGCCGCTCCTCGCCAAAAAATTCGCCTTCCGCACTCTCCGCCTCGGTAACTCCGTCGGTGGCCAGCACAATCCGATCTCCAGGCTTAAGTTGCAGGCGTTCCGAAGCGAATGTAGCTTCTTCGATCAGGCCTACCACCATGTTGGCATTCTCCAGCCGTTTGACGCCGCCGCTACTGGACAGCAGTGGCTGTACATGCCCGCAATTGACATATTCAAACGTCCCGTCGGGGTCGAGCTTGACCAGGATCATGGTGGCGTACTTCTGCACATTCTTCTCGCAAATGTAACGATTGGCCACCTCGGCGATCTGCGCCAACGGTTGACCGGCCAGCAGCAGCCCGTACAACAGGCCTTGCAGCGTTGAGGCAAGAATCGCGGCCGACACACCTTTGCCCGAGATGTCCGCAATCACGATGTACAAGCCATCCTGTGTAGCGATCACGTCGTAAAAATCGCCTCCCACCTCCTTGCAGGCGACACTGCGCGCGTGCACCCGGGCATAGGGAAGATTGGGGATGGCAAACTCCATCAGGCCCTGTTGGATGGCGGCCGCGATGTTCAGTTCTTCACGGTAGCGCCGTGCCGATTCTTCAGCTTGCGCCAGAAAGGCGTTTTCCACCAGCGCCGCGGCTTCCGTTGAGATGGTCTCCAGAAGATCATTGTCCACCTGGCTCAGTTTGCCAGGTTGCAACCGGCTGTCCAGGTAGAGAACCCCGAGGATATCCTTCTCATGGAATTCGCTGCTCGCCGCCCGCTTGCGCAGCGGAATGCAATACACCATGCGGATGCTCTGCTGCACCATGCTTTCCGTGCGCGAATTCGCTTCCGCCGACAAGGTGTCGGTAACGATGAACTTGGACGCTTTGCAGGCCTGGGCGATGGCGCTGTGGGAAATGGTCGAATCGTCCTCCAGGTGATCGCCCCTGAGGCTCCGTCCCGCGGCCAGGGTAAGCTTACCCTTCTCATCTCTAAGGAAAACATAGCCGCGCTCCACCTGGGTTAACTCCAGGGTCGCCTCAACCAGCGTCGCTAGGATTTCGTTGACCGCGCCCAGGGTGTTCAACCGCTGCGCTGCACTGAGGAACCAGCTCAGTTTCTCCAGGTCGGAGGTGGGTGTTGAAATTGCATGCAGCTCGTCCAGCAGTTTATGAATGGTTGATGTGCTTTCCTTCGCCGACCCAAAGCGCAGCGACGGGCCGTTCAGGGAACCGAACCGGATCTCGTCTCCCGGCTTGAGCGTCTGGCGATCGACCAGGGGCTGTGCGTTGAGAAACGTGCCGTGGCGGCTGCCGCTGTCGACCACGTGAAACTGGCCCTTCTCATAGACAATGGCGGCGTGGTCGCGAGAGATGAAGGCGTGCGCCAGTACCAGGTCGCGATCCTGCAAACGCCCTATGGTAAACGGCGTGTGAGTAACGTTAATCTCTTCCTGGCGGGATTCGTCTATAAGCAAGAGAGCAGTACTTGGAATTGGCTCGGCCATAAGGCGATAGCTCCGGAGGTTTAGTGACTCTTGCCGGGATCACCGGGCTGATGTTAAGAAAATTACCACAAGCCAGATGCCGGGAAATCTTCCAGCCCTTAAGGCGACGATAGTCCTTCACCGGCATCCAAGCGTGCAGAAACTCGGGCGCGGAAAGCGCCGTGTACATTCAAGGCATAGGAGAAGAGAAACGAATGTCCCTCACACCGCTCCCCCACATTGAAAGCTATGGCAGCTACTTCGCCGTCATGGATGAGCCGTCCCAGTATCCAGCGCTTGAGCTGCTCAAATCGCTGGATGATCTCGACGAGGAAGAAGATGAGGACGACGACGACGAAGAAGACGAAGACATCGAAGACCTGGAGGATGAGGAAGACGAAGAAGATTTAGACGAAGACTACGAAGACGATGAGGACGAAGACGACGAGGATGAGGACGAGGATGAGGATGAAGACGATGACGAGGACGGAGGAGTCAAGCCGCTGAAAATGGCTTAACCTGATCGCCTCACATAGCAACAGAACGAGGGCTTGACGTCAGAACGCTTAACGAAGGGCACGGCTTCAGCCGTGCCGAAACGCAATATTCGGTCCGAGGGCTTTAGCCGCTGAGGTACGCTTTTTGATAGAAGGATGGCGAAGTCAAGATTGCAAAAAGACGTACCGCCGGGGCTAAAGCCCTCGTCAACTCATTTGGAGCGGCACGGCTAAAGAGCTTGCGGAAAAACTCTTTGTACGAAGGGCACGGCTTCAGCCGTGCCGTATCGAGCTAACTCTGATGAGGGCTTTAGCCCCTGGGTACGTCTTTTTTAGATCCTTAGTGTCCCTGAAAGCGTACCTCAGCGGCTAAAGCCGCGTCGCGAGCATGGTCCTTTGCGGCACGGCTAAAGCCGTGCCCTTCGTGGAAAGGCACCACCGCCCGCGGGTAATTGCCTGAAAGTGGAAGCTCGTATTGCGGGTGCTTGGGGTACCTTGTGACAGGACCCACGTGCCCGGAGAGTGACTGTGAAAAGGCGCATTCTGGTTGTGGACGATGATGACGCCGCCCGCCAAGCTGCGGCTTACAGCCTGGAAACGATGGCAGGGTGGGACGTGGTCCAGGCTTATTGCGCCGCCCAGGCAATTGAAAGCGCTACCCAGCATCAACCGGACGCGATCCTGCTTGATGTCATGATGCCGGCAATGGACGGACCGGCCATGCTGGCAAAGCTCCGGGCAATTCGTGCTACCAGCCACATTCCCATCGTGTTACTGACCGCTAAGGTGGAGGCGGTTCACGATGGCTCTCTTTCGCACCTGCCGGTTGCCGCCATTCTGCCTAAACCATTTGATCCCTTACGCCTGGCCAGCCAGGTCGCACAAGCGCTGGGGTGGGACGGCTAGAGCAGCGGTCGCCCGGCGCGGAAAGATTGCAAGATTTGGCCATCCGGCGACACGGCGGCGAGGTTAGCCTCCCGGCCCTCTTCAAGACAACCCCAATGCTGGTCAAGACCCATTAACGTCGCCGGATTGCGCCCAGCGGACTGCGCGCTGGCGGCGATACTGACGCCGGTAAACCGGGAAAAATTGCGCACGGCTTGATCCATGGTCACCACGCTGCCCGCCAGGACTCCGGGCGATCCGGCTGAAGTGCAACGTCCCTGCGAAACGTCTACTTCCAGCTCGCCCAGCTTGTACCTTCCGTCGGGCATGCCGGTGGCACTCATCCCATCCGTAATCAAAATGGATTTTTCGCCGCCCTTCGCTTTGTGGAACAAGCGAATCATTGCCGGAGCCACGTGAATGCCATCGCAGACGATCTCGGCAAAAAGCGCATCGTTATCCAGTACGTAAGCCGCTATGCCCGGATCGCGGTGGTCCAGGCTGCGCATGGCATTAAAGGTATGCGTGGCACTTCGCGCGCCGGCCCGGTAACCGGCTTCGGCCTCCACCAGGGTGCCGTTGCTGTGGCCCAGACTGCACACCACCCCGAGGCTGCTGGCATGTTCGATTAACTCCAGGGCCGAGGACAACTCGGGGGCGATGGTCATGATGCGAATATGTCCACGGGCGGCTTGCCAGAATCGGTCAAACAGCGATACCGACGGTCCCACCAGCAAAGCAGCCGGATGCACGCCGCGCTTGGCTAAGGAAAGAAACGGCCCCTCGAGATGAATACCCAGCGGTACCGCGGCATCCGTTGGCGGTTTTCGCTCGATCACGCCGGCAATCATGTCCAGCGCGCGCAAGGTTTCCTCAATCGAGGAGGTAACGGTCGTCGGGTAAAACGCTCCCACTCCGTGCCCGGCCAGAGCCACCGCGATCGCCTGCAGCGCCTCCGGAGTGCCTTCCATTACGTCGTGACCCACCGCGCCGTGTACATGGATGTTGAGATAAGCCGGCACCAGCAAAGCTTCAGGATAGGAATTGCTCCCATCCGGAATTTCCGAGGAGCCGCCTTGCCGGCTAAGGATGGAAGTAATGTATCCGTCCCGCACCTCGACTAGCGGGTGCTCGACTATCTCATTTCCGCGCAGGAGCCGCCGTGCAGTAATCGTGCTGGTCATCCGGTTTTTTCCCCTGGCAAGGATATCGCAAGCTAGGAAAAGCCCGTAAACGACTCTCGCCGCCAAGAGACACAGCCCCTGGCGGCGAGAAGTAGGGAGAACCCCGGCAACTACAGCAAGCCTGCAGTTGAACTAAATGAAGAACCCGATCTGCTCCAAAACCTCTTCGCTCATTTCGACATCGCTCAGCTTGGCGGTATGGGTAAACTTCAGTTCTTCGCGAAACCGGTCCAGAACCGCGGCGTTGAGGTCCGTGCGCTTGTCCAGCAGGTGGAGCAGCTCGGCGGCCGTGGTGGCGTGCTGATAATTTGCCTTGAGTCCACGCGAATTCTCGATGGTGACGGCCAAAGGTAGCGTGCGAAAATCGCTGGCTTGCTGGTGGGGTGAGCGGGCTCGAATGTTGACTCGCATATTGGAGACGATCTTGTCATGCGAATTTGCGCTAGCAAATACTACCTTAAGGGCCTGTGCATACCTGGAAGGGGTATCACCTAGGGGGCAAAAGGCCAGTACCGTTGCCTGCGGGCAAGGAGCAGAAAAAGACCTGTGCCGCTAACGAACACACCCAGTACATAGAGCATGTACTTCCAGCCCTGGGGTTCGAAGGCTTGCACCAGGAATATATAAAGCCAGCTGCCCATGGCAAGCAACGCGGGCAACGGATAGAGCCACATGCGAAAGGGGCGGGGAGTTTCCGGGTGACGCTTTCTGAGCAGCAGAAGACCGATGATCTGGCCGACGAACATGATCAAAATGCGGGCCAGGATCAGCGCGGTGATGATCTGTACCAGGTCGAACAAGCTGGCGATGGCAGACAGCAGGCCGACCAGCAGCAGAGACCGGTGAGGAAAGTCTTTGCGGGGGTGGGTCTTGGCGAAGAAGCGGAAGAAAGTACCGTCGAGCGCCGCGGCGAAGGGAATGCGCGAATAGCCCAGCATCATGGAGTAGACCGAGGCAAATGCTGTGACCAGCACCATGAAGGTCAAACCCTGCGAAGCCCAGAAGCCGGCCACCCGCTGCATGAAGACCGAGCCAACAGCGTCGTAGATTACGGTTCCGGGCTGGATCATCTCCCGCCACGGCAGGACGCCGGTGAAAGCGACGGAAATTCCCAGATCCAGAAGCAGAACCAGGAGAATCGATCCTATGATCGCCCGGGGAATCACCCGCTCAGGCTCGCGAACTTCATCGCCCAGGTGGCAGATGTTGTAGTAGCCGAGAAAGTTGAACATCACCAGCATGGTTCCATTGCCCAGGCCAAGAAGAAACGCAATATTCAGGTGGAAGGCTCCGGGCGGAAAATCGAAAAGCAGGTGTCTTTGCAAATGCAGCCCGCCTTCCACCACCACCCAGATGCTGGTCAGCAAGAGACCAGTCCATAGCACCAGCACGATGCGGGCAATGTCGCGAATCTTGCGGTACAACAGGACCATGGCAGCCAGGGCAAAACCGGCAGCGAGCGCGCGCATAGCCCACGGCCGGCTGACCAGGCCCTTGAACACGAAGCCGGTGTAGAGGGCCATGCCGACGGTGCCGCTGGCAATCTCCAGCGTGCCGCTAAAAAGGAATTGCCAGACGAAGAGCCACGCCATCAGGCGTCCCAGGCCTTCGCGCCCGAAACACTCGCGCAGGTAGGTATAGGAGCCGCCGGAGCTGGGGAAGGTGGTGCCCAACTCGGCAAACACCAGGCCATCCGCAATGGCGATCAGCGCTCCCACGAACCAGCACACCAGGGCTTGCGGTCCGCCCATGGTGGCGAGAATGGCCGGAACGGTGATAAACGGTCCCGTGCCCACCATGTTGGACATGTTGATGGAGATCGCATTGAGCAAGCCGAACTTCTTGGGCAGGTGGACGGTGGGCATGAAATAGGGTTGAGAGTTTCAATCTAAATCATTTCCGCTGGTAGTATTTCCTAAGCGGTTAGCAGGAGCACTCAATGCAACACGAAAGCGTGGTACGCGCCCGGAAGCTGGCTCCGGATCAGGGTGGAGAGATGGTAGCTTTCACCCGCCAGGAAGCCGGCTGGGAATGGATGGGTTTTGCGGTAACGCGCTTGTTGCCTGGGCAGACAAAGGAGGCGCGCACCCGCGGCGAGGAGATGGTTCTGCTGTGGCTGGGCGGACGCTGTACCGCCGACTGGGGTGCCGGCCGCGAATCGGTGGGAAGCAGAGAGGATGTGTTTGACGGTCTTCCTTATGCCCTCTATTTGCCGGACGATCATCGGGTCACGATAAAGGCCGAAACGGTTTGTGAAATAGCGGAGTGCCGCGTGCCATCCACAGCCAGGCTTGAACCTTTCCTGGTAAAGCCGGCGGACGTCGCCAGTAATCTGCGTGGGGGGGAGAACGCGTCGCGGCAAATTGTCGAAGTGATCGGTTCTTCCTTTCCGGCCGACAAACTGGTGGTTTTTGAGGTCTACACTCCGGGTGGCAACTGGTCGAGTTATCCTCCGCACAAGCACGATGTTCATCAACCACCGGAAGAAGTCGATCTGGACGAGATCTACTACTACCGCATGAGGAACGGGCGCGGCTTTGCGCTGCAGAACCTGTATCCTGCCGATCATTCGCGCGACGCATTGGTAAAGGTGGGTGATGGAGACGTAGTCCTGGTCAGGGATGGCTACCATCCGGTGGTGGCCGGGCCTGGGTACGACACCTACTACCTCAACTTCCTGGCCGGAACATCGCGCACCATGACGGTGACAGAAGACCCGGAGCACGTCTGGCTCCGCTCCACCTGGAAGCAAACCGATCCCCGCCTGCCGCTGGTACACGGTTGAAACATTTCCAGGAAAGGTCCGTTGAACCGCAGATCCTTCGGCTGCGCTCGGGATGACAAAGGGGAGGGTGGCGCTCCCATTGAGAGCGATGACCTGGCAACAAACCGAAGGGTGCCCCAGGTCTCGCTTTTGAGACCTGGGATCCCGCAACCGATTTCGAATGGAAGTGCGCCCTCCTCTTTGTCATCCCGAGCGCAGCCGAGGGACCTGCGGTTCAGCGGACCTTTCCTGGAAATGTTTTTAGGGCGTTCTGCGGCGTGCCTTGGTCACCAGCGCTGGAAGGCCAGGGGTGGCATTCACGCTGCTCGAACTCTTTCGCAGCCCGAAGCCGCATGACTCCCGTACACAAAGATGGGGCGCGATCCTGTGCGTGACGGCCGGTGTGCTCTTGCCTGCGATTCGATCGAGAAGAAGTTCAGTCGCCAGGCAGCCAACTTCATACTTGGGCAGTTCCATCGCCGTAAGTGGCGGATCAAATAAACGGAGCCAGGGGTAGTCATCCAGGGTAATGAGCCCGAAATCCTCTGGACACCGCATCCCCATCTCCTGCGCTGCTTGGAGAAAGCCAACCGTCATCAGAAAATTGGCCACGAAAACCGCATCCGGACGATGCGGCAACAGCGACAGACCGGCCCGGTGCCCGGAGTCGATACGGTAGTCTCCTTCATACACCAGCTTGGGATCGAAGCGCAGACCACTGGCCTTGAGCGCCTTCTTGAATCCCTGCAGCCGCGTCCTGCCGTTGCTTACGTTGAGTGGGCCGCCCACCATGGCAATAGTTTGATGGCCGATCCTGGCCAGGTGCGAAACCGCTTCAAAGCTACCCTGGAGATCGTCGGTAATCACCGCGTCTTCAGTGAGGCTGGGATAGGTGCGCATCATGAGCACGGTGGGAACATTCAAGCCCGATAACAGGCTGATGGTTTGTGGGCTTAACTCGCCTGGCGATTTGGTAAGCAGAATGCCGTCCACTCGCTTGGCCACCAGCAAGTCGAGATAGAGCTCTTCTTTTTCCAGGATTCCGTCGCTGTTACAGAGAAGAATACTGTACCCGCGCTTCTGCGCCGTATCTTCGGCGCCGCGCACCAGCATAGGGAAAAAAGGATTGGAAATATCGGGAACGATCACCCCCAGCGTACGGGTGCGCTCGTTGGCTAGACTTTGGGCGAGAGAATTGGGGCGGTAGTTCAGCTTGAGGATGGCGGCATCCACGCGCTTTTTGAGCGGTGCGCCGACATGGCTCTTGTTGTTGATGACCGCCGACACGGTAAACACCGAAACCCGTGCTTCGCGCGCGACATCATAAATAGTAGGAGTTTTACGTTTGGAAGCCCGGGAACCGCGTGCTAAATCGGCCATACCTCTCTTTTCCCCAATCCAGGCAGCGGAAGGATCAACACTCAAGAAATTCTAGCATCTGTTAGCGGGCTCTCCGCGGGGCAAGAATCGGTGTTAGCAAATCCGGTTTGCCGGAGATTCGGGCGAGGTGCGGCGAGTGTAAACCCCCGTGATAGTCCACCGAAAACTCGGCGTAGTAACCATCTGTCAGAGTAAGAAGATCAATTGCCTCGCTGCCAGTCTCCGCGCCGACGATGGCCTGGCGCAGTAAGTCAGCCGAGTAGACGCGGTGGTTGACTCCCACTAACTTCGCTGCCGGAGCCAGGCCAGCCCGGCCTGCGGCCAAGTCAGGAGCAACATCCGCGATCGTTCCATCCTGGTCGATGACCAGCCCGATCGAAGTTGAGAGATCGGTCTGCTGGGAGATACTTTCCGCATCGATCGCGGCCTGGTTTGGCTCGTCGGTATAGACAACCGTCCATCCCGCCGCTTCGAGACCCGGCGAAACCGGAGTGGGACGCGTGGCTAGGAGATCACCCTGGAGAAGAGCATTCCAGTCATAGGGAACGACCTGGTTCAACGCCGAAATCAGGTCCTGGTAGGTGTACGGCTTCACCGCGATCACTCCGTCAGGCGGGCCAAAAAAGTCAGCGGCAAAGTTATCCAGGCTGCGCGCCCCCTTGCTTTTTTCTCTCAGGACGCTATCCACCTGTAACCAGAGCAGTGGCCCTTCCCGATAGAAATCCGTGGAACGGCGAAGGATCGTCCACGGCTCGCCAGCGGAGTACAGCAACTGCGCCGATCGCGAAACATCCTGCAAGTTTCGCCAGCTGCGGCCTGTGCGTGTGTCCATCTCCGCCTGGTAAATTGCCAATCGGTCCTTTACCTGGGCACCGGTTTCCAGCCCGGCCCGCGCTGCCAGAACCTCCGCCCAATAGCTGGTAAGGCCCTCGTAGACCCACAGCAGATCGCCAACCATCGGTTGCTGGTAGTCAGGCGTTGCCAGGCCGGCGGGCCGTCTGAATTTCCCATTCCACGAGTGAATCATCTCGTGGGCCAGCAGATTCCCAGCTTCGGCGGAGAAGGAACTGTTTACCATGCCCAATGTCGGTATCTGCTCATCGCTCGACTGGTGATGTTCCAGGCCGTCGCTGGCCTCGCCTTGCGCTTCCACCAGGAAGTGGTAGCTCGCATAATGATGCGACCGGAACAAGGCCCAGGCTTCGGATACCAGGTTGCGGAAAGCCGCAACTCGTTCCGGCGGAAGGTTGAGGCCTTCCGGCGATTCCTCAAAGAGGTCCAGCAGATGGCGCTGCGCGAAGCCCTTCGGCGTGATATCGAACTCGCGCATGATGGATCCGCACATTAGGGGTGAATCGATCAGCGTGGTGAGCGATACGGGGTCAAAATGAACGCTGCCGCCCTGCGCTGATGGATTCGGCAGCGCTGTCGCGTACGACCACTTCTCAGGAAGCTTCACCGAAGCGGAGATAGTGACCTGATCCGCGATGGTGTCCGCAGGATACAGAACCAGCTGATCCCAGTTCACGTCTCCTTGCACTGGAGTGGAGGTGTTGCCGGGGCCGAAATCGTTTCCCGCTACATAGGACCCCACGAGGTTGAACTCGGCTATCAGCAGATTAGTTCCCGCAGGAACCGGGATATGGAAGCGGAACATATCCACCGGGTCGCGGGCCCAGGCAACACTCTTGCCGTTTGCGCTAAACCGCAGGTTTACCAGATCGGCGATAGGTCCGGTTGGAGCATGGTTTCCGGGAATCCACTTCGGGTACACGAGATCAACTATGTGAGCCGACGGCGAAGCCACTGGAAAAGACTCACGAACGGAGAGGATTTTTCTCGAGATGGTGGTTGCGTCGACGTCCAGGGTGATGGTGGCTGGCGTTGTCTGCGGGAAGGCCGCTGTCGCTAATAAAACAAGGGGAAACAAGACAGATCGCAAAAAAAGAAAACGCAATTGGTTTTAACTCCTCTGTCCGGGCTGTACGACACCATCGTACCATGTCATACTGCCATCATGAGCATGTCCAGATCACGTGCCTCTCGAGTTTTCACCGTCAGCTTTCCTGAAGATCTAGCTCAGCAAGTCGAGAAGCTTGCACAACAGGAAAGCCGCAATATCAGCGAGCTTTTCCGCGAAGCTTTTCGCAGCTACCGCCTGGAACGCATTCACAGAAAGCTAGACACTGTTCGCGGCAAAACGCGGGGCGCCAATCGCCCGATGTATACGGAAGACGATGTCGAACGCCTCGTAGACGAGATCCGAGCCGAGCTTTCAGGTAACCGGAAGACGAAGTTGTGATCGTTGTCGTGGATTCCGGTGTCTGGATTTCCGCCCTCCATTTCGGCGGCATCCCACTGGCCGCGTTGGACCAGGTCTTCCTAGGCGACGAATTAGCCATTTGTGACCAGATCGTGATGGAGATCCGTGCAGTCTTGATCAGAAAGTTTCAATGGGAGGATAGTGATCTTGCCGACGTTCTAGACGAATACTTGTCCGGAGCATTCAAGGTTTTGGTAAACGGCACGCTTCGAGGAGTTTGCCGGGATCCTAAAGATGACATGGTGCTTGAATGCGCTGTCAATGCTGAAGCAGGACTCGTCGTCACCGGAGATAACGACATTCTTGCCATGGGTAACTTTGGAGATATTCGGATCGTCACGCCGCGAACCTATCTTTCGGACGCCACCGGGAACCGAAATCCCGGTTTACGCGGAAAGGCCACGCTCTGAAGCACAGTCTCTTTGAACTATTCAAGGTCGGCATTGGGCCATCGAGCTCGCACACCATGGGGCCGATGCGGGCAGCGCTTCGTTTCGTCACCGAACTGCAGGCAAATGGACTGACGTTGCGGACCGAATCCATAAGGGTCGAACTTTATGGCTCCCTTGCGCTAACCGGTCATGGACATGGCACTGATCGGGCCATCCTCCTTGGGCTGTCCGGTCAAACGCCGGAAGGCGTCGATCCCAGTCAAATCGAAGCGATGCTCTCCGCGATTCGTGCTGCCAGAACCTTGGACTTGCCAGGTCTCCACACCATCGCCTTCGAAGAACGAAAGCACTTGATTTTCCGTCGCGATCAGATGTATCCCGTCGCTAATGTTATTTCTCATCCCAACGGCATGCGCTTTTCTGCTTTCGACCAAGAAGGAGCTTTGCTTGCGGAGCGGATTTTCTTTTCCATCGGCGGTGGTTTTATTGTTTCTGAAGACGAGCGTGTTGCCGCGCAGGCTCCGGTCGAAGATCAGGCGAGACCGCTTCCATATCCTTTCCACAGCGCACAAGAACTCCTGGAGAAAGCGGCGGCCGCTAACATCACGATCCCACAACTGATGTTGGCCAATGAGTGTGCGTTGCTCGAGAGTGGCACGGAGGAAGAAATTCGTCGTGGCATTCTCCACATCTGGCAAGTGATGCGCGAATGCACCCAGCGTGGAATGGAAGCGGAGGGTATCCTCCCCGGCGGTCTGAAAGTCCGCCGTCGCGCACGAAAGCTGGCCGCGCGATTGCGTGCCGGCGGTTCTAGGGATCCGCTCTCCGCGCTTGACTGGATCACCGTGTACGCCATGGCAGTCAACGAAGAAAACGCGGCCGGGGGGCGCGTGGTGACCGCCCCTACCAACGGTGCTGCCGGCGTCGTTCCGGCCGTGGCCCACTACTACCAGGAGTTCATCGACGGAGCAAACGAAGAAGGCATCCTGCGCTACTTCCTCACCGCAGCGGCTATTGGCATTCTCTACAAGGAAAACGCCTCCATCTCTGGAGCCGAAGTAGGCTGCCAGGGCGAAGTTGGCGTCGCGTCTTCCATGGCGGCGGCCGGACTGGTTGCGGCAATCAACGATCCCCAGGTAACATCGCTGACCGCAGCAGAGATCAATGACCGCATCGAACACGCCGCAGAGATAGGAATGGAGCACCACCTGGGCATGACCTGCGATCCTATCGGAGGGCTGGTGCAGGTTCCGTGTATCGAGCGCAATGCAGTGGGAGCAATCAAGGCGGTCAATGCCAGCCGCATGGCCATGAATGAGTCGGAAGGCCACAAGGTTTCACTCGATCAGGTCATCAAGACCATGTATCAGACTGGCCTCGACATGCAATCGCGCTATAAGGAGACTTCGCTCGCGGGCTTGGCGCTGAATGTGATTGAGTGTTGAACTGCTCACATATTTTCTATAAGCGCATCCACATCGGCTCCGGACCATACGATGGAGCACTCCCCGCGTCCAAGTTGCCGCTGAGTGCATACCGTGACTCCCCCCTTGGGGCACACCTTCAGGCAAGGCACCTCAATGACGTGCAGCTTCAGTCCATTCTCCGCGTCGCGTGTTCGCTTTTTTAGGGCTTTGCCTAGCTTCGCAATCCCTTTACGTCTTCCGCCATGCTTTAGTTTTTTCTGGCATTTCCGGCAAACCAACACCAGTTGGCCCTTCCACGGAACCCGATAACTCCGAACCACCTCACGGTCCTGCGTCACAATCTCTTCAGACATGAACTGTTGGATGCGCTCAGCGCCTTCCTCACCGCACGATCAGCTTCGTGTTGCCAATCAGGCATAGTCGAACAGCGACATAAAACCGTAGTCCATGTGCAGCTGTTGGTGGCAATGGAAGAGAGTCAATCCTGGATTGTCGGCGGTGAAGTCGACCTCTGTTTCCTGATAGCCGCCTACCATCACTACATCCTTCAAGACCCCTGACGTCGGCTGCCCTGCGACCCGAGCAAGTTCAAAGGTGTGGCGGTGTAGATGAATAGGGTGGATGTCGTCACTGGCGTTGCGCATCCGCAGGCGATACCGCTTGCCTGCAGTGAGATGAAAGGCCGGTGTAGCCATCATTTGATCGCGGGGATAGGAGACGCCGTTGATTGTCCAACGGTTGAACCCGTCGATCGACGCATTATCTTTGGCAAACGCCATGTCAATCACTTCATCGGGCGTCTGCGAGCGAGCTTCTGTCTGGCCGAAGCGGGCATAATTCCAATGAAATGGCTGGGGAGCCATCCATTGCGGCTTCCCAGAATGTCCGCCGTATTCCACCACGACTCCCATCCCGTGGCGGCGGTCATCGTCGCTCATATCGCCCATCACCCAAACCCCAGGGTGATTCATCTCGACCACGGCCGAAATCCGTTCCGCGGTGCCAATCCACAGACCTGGCACGCGAACCGGCTTGGGCAGTGTGTTTCCATCCGTTGCTACCACCACGAAGGAGTGACCCGTTAACGCCAGACTGCGGATCTCGCCCGCACTTCCATTCAGGACATGAAAAAGAACACGCTCGCCTTGCTTTACCCGAATGGGGTCGTCATGGCCGAGCATGCGTCCATTGATGGTGAACGCGTCATATCCGACCTCATATCCCTTGGGCATGCCCTTGGCAAGAGACGCTTTCATGGCACTTTCGCCTGCATCTCTCAGATCTTTCACCGTTGCTGAGGGCGAAAGGAAATCCATGTCCATATCGCCGCCTCGGCTAAAGGTGGGCTGAAACTCCTTCAGAGTAAGGAACACTTCGCGGTCGTATCTGCCCGGGTCATTCTTTGGTTCGATATAGACCGGACCAACCAGACCGCTGTACTGGCCAAGGCTGAGGTCCGCACCGGCGCGCACGTGAGTATGGTAGAAGCGAAATCCGGCGGGACGGGGTACGAACGTTATCCGCCTGCTGCCGTGGGGCGGGATGAATGGCGTGCCCTCCTCGGCGGCGCCATCCACATTGGAGGGAATCAATTGCCCATGCCAGTGGAGCTGTTCCGGAATGTCGGTGTCGTTGTACACGTCCACGCTGACTGCCACCCCCTCCCTAAAGCGGAGAAGCGGCCCCGGAAACTGCCCGTTGTAAGCAGTGACGGAAACGATGCGGTTCGGAGCCAGCTCGATCGGCTGGGTGGCGATGCGGAGGGAGTAATCCGCCTTTGTCTCGTCCGCCATCCACCCTAACCCGGTGCGGCTGCCTAGAACAGCGCCACCCGCCAGCGCCGTGGCAGCCGATAAAAAGCTTCTGCGAGACAGATCCGCTCCGCTCATGCGGTCAATTATGTAACATCGGTTCAATTGCCATGGAAGTGCATCTCATCGACGGCACCTACGAGCTGTTTCGCCACTATTATGCTCTTCCCAAGGTGCGTGACAGTGCGGGGCAGGAAGTCGCAGCCGTGCGCGGCGTATTGGCTTCGCTGATTGGAATGCTCGGCAACGGTGTTACCCACATCGGCGTAGCGACCGACCACGTCATCGAGTCCTTTAGAAATGATCTTTGGCCAGGCTACAAAACCGGAGCAGGCGTCGAACCTGACCTGCTGGCTCAATTCCCGCTCCTGGAAGAGGCCTTGTCGGCGCTCGGCATAGTCGTCTGGCCCATGGTGGAGTTCGAGGCTGACGATGCATTAGCAGCGGCTGCAACAGCCGCTGCCAACGACCCGCGAGTAGAACGCGTGGTCATCTGCACCCCCGACAAAGATCTGGCCCAATGCGTACGCGGGGCTCGGATCGTACAACTGGATCGACGAAAAAACATCATTCGCGACGAAGCAGGTGTTCTCGCCAGGTTCGGCGTCATGCCCGCGTCCATACCTGATTATCTTGCTCTGGTGGGTGACTCGGCCGACGGCTTTCCGGGCCTGCTGGGCTGGGGAGCCAAATCGGCTGCTGCCGTGCTCGCACGATACGCTCATCTTGAATCCATTCCGTCAGATTGGCAGCAGTGGGGTGTCAATGTTGCCAGTCCGAAAGCTTTATCGAGCAGGTTGATCGCCGATCGTGAGCTTGTTTTGCTGTTTCGCGTTCTGGCAACCTTGCGCACCGATATCCCGCTCTTTACCTCTGTCGACCAGCTGCAATGGAAAGGAGCTACCCCGGCCTTCGCTCCGCTGGCTGGCAGGCTTGACTACTCGGTAGCCAAAATCAGGGTGACTAACCAGGGGAACGAAGGAGGCTGATATCCTTCTTCGGGAAAACGAGGTTTACGCATGACGACGAAATCATCTTCGGATGTCGTGATTCGACCCGCCACGCCTGACGACAGTTCAGCATGCGGCCAGATTTGCTACGAGGCCTTTTCCAAAATCAATGCGGCCCACGGTTTTCCCTGCGATTTTCCCAGTCTGGAGGTTGCCACCGACCTTATCGCAAAGACCTTCGCCAGCCCCGGCTTTTACTGCGTGGTGGCGGAAATGGGAGGCCGCATCGTGGGCAGCAATTCGCTCGACGAGCGTTCCATCATTACAGGTGTCGGCCCGGTCTGCGTCGACCCATCCGCGCAAAACCACGGCCTGGGGCGCAAGCTGATGCAAGTAGCGATGGATCGAGCGAACGAACGCCATGTGGTTGGAATTCGGTTGGTGCAGGCTGCATTTCACACTCGCTCGTTCTCGCTCTACGCCAGCCTCGGCTTCGATATCCGGGAGCCCCTTTCCTGCCTCCAGGGACGTCCCCTGCAACGGAATATTTCCGGATGCGTAGTTCGGCCGGCACAATCCACCGATTTGGATTCCTGCAATGCGCTCTCCCGTCGCGTGCATGGATTCGATCGGGGTACCGACTTGGCGCAAGCCATCGAGCAGAATACTGCCGTAGTGGTGGAGCGCAGTAATCGAATTACGGGGTACGCTACGGAACTGGCTTTCTTCGGCCATGCAACGGCGGAGACTAACCTGGACTTGCAATCGCTCATCGCCTCGGCAGATTCCTTCGGTGGGTCCGGAATTCTCGTTCCGTCGCGGAATGGTGCTCTATTGCGCTGGTGTCTCGCGAATGGTCTGCGGGTCGTCCAGCCAATGACGTTGATGAGCTTCGGGCTCTATAACGAGCCGGCGGGTGCATGGCTACCTTCCGTCATCTTTTGACTTCACGCGGAAACGTGGTCTGGCGCGAATAGATCCGGTTGCTTATCAAATTTCTGCTTGCACCCTGCGCAACAGAAATAGAAGTCCTTACCGTCGTATTGCGATTTATGTTTGGCTGCGCTGACATTCACGCTCATCCCGCAGATCGGATCTCTGGCTTGCTGCTGTTCCATACCTGGTATCGCCGGTTTAGCCCGATTCAACTGGACGATCTGGGCAAGGATGCTCACCGCAATCTCTTCCGGCGAGCTTGCGCCGATGTCCATTCCAGCCGGAGCCTTCACCTGCTTTAATCTTTCGGCGCTGACTCCCCGTTCACCCAGATAGTCAAGAACCTTGGCTGCCTTTGTCCTGCTGGCAACAAATGCCACATAGGCCGCATCGGTTCGTAGCGCATTTTCAAGCGCTTCCTCGTCGCACTCGCCCTGCGTGGATACGACGATGAAGGTGTGAGCACTCACCTTCAGGTCTTTCAGCTCAAGATCTGACTGCACCCGGTCCACTTCCGGGTATTGCTCCCCGCTTGCCTCAGGAGCAGCGACCGATACCGTGTAATTAATCACTTTGGCGAGTCTCGCCAGCGATTGTCCGACTGGAGAGCGACCCAGGATCAGAACATGCGGCCTCGGAAGCACAGGCTCGATATAGACATCCAACGTGCCGCCACTATGGCAACTCATGTTGTAGGCCACGATGCCCTCCTCGTCAGTCGGGATCGGACTAATGTGGACGAGCCTGGGGCGGCCATCCTTGAGCGCCTTGAGCGCTTCTTTTACCACCGCCGGTCGCGCACAACCTCCGCCGATCCAACCCCAAACCTCTCCGTCGGCAAAGATTATCGCCTTGTCTCCCGGTTTACCGGAGATTGGCGCTTCATAGCGCACGACGGTGGCGATGGCGAACGACTCGCCGAGGATGACCAGCTCATCAGCCTTCTTCAAAAAATCGTCGAACATCCGGCATCCTCCTTCCTGGCTAAAGGTGCCGTTCCAACGCGAGCAAACTCTCGAGGTTATGCGCTGGAGCGAAAACATCCACATACGGGAGCGCCGCAGCCATACCTCGGGTGACGGGCTGATAGCCCTTCAATCCCAGCAGCGGATTCAGCCAAAGAACTTTTCGCACTCGACCCTTGGTTATTCGTAACTGTGACGCCAGCAGTTCCGGCTCGCCTGTATCCCAACCATCACTCAGAATGATGAAGATGGTGTCGCGCGAGAGCAACTTCCTTCCGTAGCTCTGGTTAAACTGTCGGAGTGATTCGCCGATACGTGTGCCCCCGGACCAACCCGCCGCCCGCTGGGAGAGTTTCCGCAGCGCCTCTGGCAGATACCGGGTTCGCAGCAGGTCGCTGACTTCTACCACATTGGTGCTAAACAGAAAGGTGTGAACGCGCTCAAAACACGCCTGCAAGGCGTAGGCAAACCGCACCAGGAAAAGGCTATAAAAGTTCATCGAACCGCTGATATCAAGCAGGATCACCAGCTTATTCTTTCTGGGCTTCTTGCCTTTGTAGGCCAGGACGAAAGGCTCGCCGCCACGAGCGATGTTTCGCCGAATGCTTCTGCGCAGATCGATGCGAATTGCGCGATTGCTGATAGTGAGCCTGCGTGAGAGGCGCAGTCTCATGCGCCGCAGAAGGCGTAAAGATATCTCTTCGAGGAGCGCCAGGTCGTCGCACGGCAATTGGGAGAAATCAACCTTCTTTAGCCGCTGATGTGTACTCGCGCCATAAACCGCTTTGCTGTTTCCCTCCGCTGCGCCGCTCTGGTTACCCGGCCGATCCAGGAAGAGGGAAGAGCCTTCCCTTTGTTCCGGAGATTCACCTTTGGAAGGTCCCTTGTATTCGCCGGAAGCGGATCGCGGTCGGCCCTGTGATTCTCCCCAGAAGGCCTGAAAGAGCGGTGGAAACTGTTCCCACTCCTCCATGTTTGAGCACAGTGTCGTCTGCAAAGTAGAGGCGAAGAACTGCCGGTTTCTGGCATCGATTGTCTTGGCTGCTTCGAGCGCAGTCATCGTCTGCCGAATATCAGCGGAGAAAGCATGTTTTCGCAGGAAACGGCAGAATTCCACGATAGAGGCGGCGAGCTGTTCGGAATGTTCTTGGCGCATCATAACCTCACCACATCATGAGGAGAATGTGTGAGAACCGGGAGAGAAACCGCAGGTCCCTCCACTACGCTGCGCTCCGGTCGGGATGACAATTTTGCTGATAGCCGCTGACCATAAGGCGCCACCCTCCCACCTTGTCATCCCGACCGGAGCGCAGCGTAGTGGAGGGACCTGCGGTTTCTCTCCCGGTTCTCACAACCCCTCTTCCTATATACGGCCTGAAGTCCGAACCTTCACTTCAAGTGCTCTGAGAGAGCAGCTGATCGATCCCCGCAGCCCTCAGTCTTACTCCATCTTCCATCGATTTCGCCACGCAACCCATGGTTTCCTCGACCACATTAGCGCTTAGCCGGCGCTCTCCCAGCAAAGCCACAGCCTGCACGCAATCCAGCGTTTCTGCTACTCCAGGCGGCTTCTCCAGATCCAACTTACGCACCGCCTGAACGAAACGCACCGTTTGCTGGCTCAGTTCCTCTTCGATATCGGGCAATCGAGTGCGCACAATCCTCATTTCCTTTTCGAAGCTCGGGTAGTCAATCCAGTGGTAAAGGCATCTCCGTTTCAGGGCATCACTCAATTCACGCGTGCGATTCGAGGTAAGAATGACATACGGAATGTGTCTGGCCCGGATGGTGCCCATCTCAGGAATGGTGATCTGAAAATCGGAGAGCAGTTCGAGCAGAAATGCCTCGAACGCTTCATCGGCACGATCGATCTCGTCAATCAGCAGCACCGGCGAAGCTTCCTGGGCAAGAATGGACTTAAGCAATGGCCGCTCCAGCAGGAAATCCCGGCTGAAGATGTACCGCTCTTTTTCTTCAACCGTTTGCGCTATTCCTTCCTGGATTTTGATGGCCAGCAATTGCTTCTGATAGTTCCACTCGTAGACGGAGGAACTGCTGTCCAGTCCTTCATAGCACTGTAAGCGGATGAGTTCGGTCCCCAGCATGGTAGCGAGAACCTTAGCCACTTCGGTCTTTCCCAGGCCCGCGTGACCTTCGATCAGAAGGGGCTTGCGCAATTTAGTGATGAGATAGATTGAGGTCGCTAGAGAACGGTCGGCAATATACCCCAATCGCTCGAAGTTCCGCATGAGAGCATCTGGATCTTTCACGGATTCATCTTCGGGCTGCACTGCTGACATGATAGGTCGGTCCTGTTTCGGCGGGATTTTCAGGAGTCGCTGCGGTGAAACGCTCCCTTCGCCGCTGCCCATGCCAGCGAAGCTGCACTGATAGGCTTGGCTTCCTCCGATACTGCGTCCGCCGGGTGCTCCAGTTGAGCCTGGAAGTTCTTGATGAACTGGGCAAACATGATGCTTGAGACCTCATTGATCATCCGTGCGCCCATCTGGGCCAGGATGCCGACGACGTTGATTTCGGCGAGACTGGTGACCTCCGTGCCCCCACTTTCAAGCGATCGCGCTTTGCTCGTCATTTTCATCGATGCGCTGCCGCGGCCCTTCACGTCCTGTCCCTTCCCAATCATCTCCAGCTCGTGGGTCTCCGCATCCCGGCGAATGATCTGCAATTCCCCTTTGTAGTCCGTCGCGCTCGGCCCCACCTTCACGCTGATCGTGCCCTTATAGGTCTTTTCATCCACCTGCTCGGTGATCTTTGCTCCGGGCACGCAGGTGGCAACTCGCTTGGGATCGCTCAGCAGACTCCACACCTGCTCCACAGGTTCTTTCACCTGAAATGTTTTTTCGATCGGTATCGCCATGGGCTAATTCACCATCCCCTTCTCCTTGAGGATGTTCCACACCTTCCAGGGTGCAATCGGCATATCAATGTGCTTCACGCCCAGGTGGGAAAGAGAGTCCACCACCGCATTGACAAAGGCTGCCGGCGAACCAACATTGGGCGACTCGCCGACGCCCTTGGCGCCGAAGGGGTGGTGCGGCGAAGGCGTGCAGGTCTTGCCTGTCTCCCAGTGAGGCGTCTCGACGGATGTCGGAATGAGGTAGTCCATAAAAGTTCCGCCCTGCACGTTTCCATTATCGTCGTAGCTAATCTCCTGCATGTAGGCGATGGCCAGACCTTCCGTAAGTCCTCCGTGAATCTGCCCTTCGACAATCATTGGATTGATAATGTTGCCGCAGTCATCCACCGCCACGAAACGGCGAACCTTGATCTCACCTGTGCCCTTGTCAATGTCAACCACGCAAATGTAGGTACCAAACGGGAAGGTCAGATTGGGCGGATCATAGTAATCGACCGCCTCGAGGCCGGGTTCCATCCCTTGCGGCATGTTGGTATACGCCGCAAAGGCGATGTCTTGTATGGTCTTGGACTTGCCGGGAGCGCCTTTTACAGAAAACTTTCCCGGCTCCCACTCCAGATCTTCTTCACTGCATTCCAGCAGATGAGCCGCAATCTTTTTTGCCTTCTCGCGGATCTTGCGTGCTGCCATGGCTGTAGCCGCCCCAGAGACGGGCGTGCTCCGGCTGGCGTAGGTCCCCAGGCCATAGGGAGCGGTGTCCGTGTCACCTTCCTCTACCGTCACATCGGCGGCTGGAATGCCTAGCTCCTCAGCGACAATCTGTGCGTAAGTCGTCTCATGTCCCTGCCCCTGGCTCTTGGTTCCCATGCGGCACATAGCTTTGCCAGTGGGATGAACGCGAATCTCGGCGCTGTCAAACATCTTGATGCCGGCGATGTCGAAGGTGTGGGAGGGTCCGGCGCCCACCACTTCGACGAAGCTCGAGACCCCAATGCCCATCAACTCGCCCTTCTCTCGTTTCTCCGCCTGCTCTTTGCGCAAAGCGTCATACCCGACCGTGTCCAGGGCCAATTGCATCGCCGCATCGTAATTCCCGCTATCGTAGGACCAGCCCAGCGGCGATGCGTATGGAAACTTGTGCGGAGCAATGAAGTTCTTTCTCCGCAGCTCGACGGGATCCATCTTCAACTCCTGCGCCAGCACATCTACCGCTCTCTCGATCAGATAGGCGGCTTCTGTTACCCGGAATGAACAGCGGTAAGCGATTCCGCCAGGTGCCTTGTTGGTATAGACGCCATCCACTTCGCAGAAAGCCGTGGGATAGTCATAAGCTCCGGTACAAATGCTGAACAAGCCCGCGGGAAACTTGGTCGGTTGTGCGGCTGCGTTGAAAGCGCCATGATCGGCGAGGGTCTTAACCCGCATCGCCTGGATCTTTCCTGCCTTCGTGGCGGCGAGTTCTGCCGTCATGTGGTAATCGCGCGCGAACCCGGTCGATTGCAAATTCTCAGAACGCGTCTCGATCCACTTAACCGGACGCTTGAGCGTGAGCGACGCGACCACCGCGCAGACATACCCTGGATAGAGGGGAACCTTGTTCCCAAAACCGCCGCCAATATCCGGTGAGATAACACGGATATTGTTTTCCGGGATACCGCCTACGATCGCAAAAAGCGTGCGGTGCGCATGGGGTGCCTGGGAAGTCAGGTAAATAGTCAGCCGTTCCGTCGACGGGCTGAAGTCGGCCACACAGCCACAGGTTTCGAGCGGCGATGGATGACAACGCGGAAAAAATGCATTCACTTTGGCTGTGATATCTGCCTCTTCAAATGCCTTGTCTGTGGCAGACCGGTCACCAATTTCCCAGTGAAAAATATGGTTGTCTTTTTGTTCCCGATCTTCACGCAGGAGTGGAGCGCCGGGATCGAGCGCCTTGTGTGGGTCAACCAGCACCGGCAGCTCTTCGTACTCGACCTCCACCAATTCAGCTGCGTCCGCGGCAGTATAGGGATCTTCCGCTACCACGAAGGCGACTTCCTGCGCCTGGAACAGCACCTTGCCGGTGGCGAGCACCATTTGCTTGTCGAAGAAGAGGGTGGGCATCCAGGCCAGGTTTGCCTTGGCCAGGTCTTCACCCGTGATCACTGCCAAAACCCCCGGCAGCTTCAAGGCTTCTGCCGTGTTGATGCCCTTTAGACGGGCGTGGGCGTAGGGACTGCGCACCATATGGCCGTACACCATATCAGGCAGCTGAACATCGTCTACATAGTTCCCCTTGCCCTGTATAAACCGAAGGTCTTCCTTGCGCTTAATGGGGTGGCCCATGCCACCAATTTCAGGCGATGTTCGGCAGCCCATCGTTGGCTCCTTTATCCATCTTGTTGGCGGCAAACTGCACCGCCTTGACGATGTTCTGGTAACCCGTACAACGGCACAGGTTGCCGGAGATTCCCCAGCGAATCTCTTCCTCCGTGGGGTTGGGATTCTTGGCAAGCAGTGCGTATGAGGACATCAGCATGCCGGGCGTACAGAAGCCACATTGCAGACCGTGCTCTTCTTTAAAACCTTGCTGAAGGGGATGAAGCTTTCCCTCTTGCATCAGGCCTTCCACGGTCATCAATTCACGGCCGTCGGCCTGGACCGCGAACATGGTGCACGATTTGACTGTTTTTCCATCGAGGATAACCGTGCACGCCCCGCAATGAGTGGTGTCGCAACCTATGTGCGTGCCAGTCAATCCGGGAATATTGCGGATAAAGTGGACCAGCAACATCCTGGGTTCGACCGTGGCTTCGCGAACCCGGCCATTTACTTTGACTTGAACTAACTGTTTTCCCGCCATCTCAGGTCCTCTGCCGCAAATTTTTATTGACTGGCTCGTTCATATGCCCGAACAAGAGCCCGGCGCGTCAGTTCTTTCACCAGGGCTCGCTTGTACTCTTCGGGTCCGCGCAGATCGGAACTGGGTTGAGCTGCCTCAGCAGCAAGTTGCGCGGCCTGGGTAATGTTGGTTTCATCCAACTTCTTGCCTCGGAGAAACTCCTCTCCTTTAGCGACCTTGATCGGGATTGCACCGACATTCGTGAGCGCGATGCCTGCTTTCTGACAGGTCCCTGCCTGGTCCACCGTCAACTGGGCAGCGACCGCGGCCGTCGCAAAGTCGCCCACCTTCCTCTCCAGTTTTAGATAGGCCCCTCCACTTCTTGCGGGGGGTACGGGAATGCGAATCTCGGTCACGATCTCGTCATGCTGCAGATCGGTGGTGAACAGCGTAATGAAGAAGCTTTCAACAGGTATGACTCTCTCCCCCCGCGCCCCGGTCGCAACAATCGTCGCTCCCAGCGCCATCATGGTGGCCGGGTGATCGTTGGCCGGATCGCCGTGCGCAAGATTGCCCGCCAATGTCGCCCTATTCCGTATTTGTGGATCGGCGATCACTCGTGATGTATCGAAAAGAATCGGGTACTTCTGGCGAATAAGAGGAGAATCTTCCAGCTCCGCTTCGCGTACCAGGCCGCCAATCTTCAGGTACCCGCCCTCTTCCTTGATGTAGGAGAGGCCAGAAATCCGATTGATGTCGATGAGATGGCTTGGCCGGGCCAGCCGGAATTTCATCATTGGGATGAGACTCTGGCCGCCGCTCAGGATCTTGGCGTCGTCCCCATACTGCTGCAGGAATTCGATTGCTTCAGGAACGGTATTCGGTCTGAGATACTCAAAGGCCGGCGGGATCATCGGCGACTACCTCCAAGATTTCTGGGCGGTGACCAAAAAACCATGGGTCGGGGCTCACAAGCCACGCAACTTTATAGCCCTCGTGAGCTAAAAGGGTCAAACGCGGCCGTAACATCGTTGCAAGCGCTGTGGTGCTTGAACGGCTCGGCAGCTCTCAGCGTAACGAGCCAGATCATTGCCATAAAAGCGCGTCGGCCAAGGCCGCTCTCTCCATCCAGAGGAAGCTCATCCTCGTGAACGCGCCGGTGCCGATGCCGTGATTCGTCAGTGCGAGGCGGATGTCACACCTTAAAGAGTCCGTTCCCGCGCGTTTGCGCCAACCAAAGCGCCGTCGAATTACTTCTGCGCGACGGCCATGAGGAGGCGTCCGGCCGGACCCTCGTGCCTGAGGGTAAAGCCCGCGTTGCGTAAAGCATCTGTGACCCAACTGGATCCGAGGCGGAGCTTTTCGTAACTGCTCTTGCTGAGGTTCCATCCACCTTCGCCTCGCACATAGACCAGATCATTTACGGTAACAGCCTCGCTGCTCTTGTACTCAAGGAAGCAGGTCATGATGCGGGTATCGTCAGCCTGCACCGGCACAAACCGGTCGATTCCTGCGAGCTCGCCGGTCAGGTCGCGGTAGCTAAGGACGAAGACTCCACCGGGTGCGAGCTTCTCCAAGACATCCCCGAACAACTTCTGCACGGATTCCTTCGCAGGAAGGTGCGTCAGCGTGTCGCCCATGCACACGATAACTGAGGCGCTCTCCGCAAAGGAGACCGAGTCGAGCTTGGTGATGTCAGCCTCTCTGGTCTCGATGTCATAGGACCCCTTCCGTGCTTGCAGCTCTTGAAGCAACTCGTGACTGCTATCGACCGCGATCACGGGCGAGTATCCGAGCGCGGCAAGGGCGATAGACTGAAAGCCCGGGCCGCTGCCCAGGTCCACTGCGGTGCCGGACCGCCTCGCGGCCGGCAAATCACCAACAACCTGCTCGAGAAGATCTTTCTGCTCGGTGACCTTCTGCTCAAAGGGGACGCCGAACATCCAGACATAATGCTCGGCCAGGAGTTGCTCATAGTGCTTGGCTACGTTCGACATGGTCCTCTGGACTCGGCATGCTTATCTGCCGAAGTGGTGCGTTCGTCCTACACTTTTCGACACCCAATCCGGTTTCTCAATGCGGCCTTCGCCGATCGTAGCAGACGGAATACACGGCCGTTCTCTTGACAAACAAGAGGAGCCGGAGTATTCCTCTTGTTTATCGAGTGGAGGAACCATGGCTGAAGAAAACCGGGATATGGTCCAGGGAACCATGGAAATGCTCGTCCTGAAGACGCTCGCCCTGGAGCCGATGCACGGCTACGGCATCGCTCTGCGGATCGAGCAGATCAGCGACGGCGTCTTTCGCGTCAATCCCGGGTCCCTGCTGCCCGCGCTGAGCCGCATGGAGCGCGGGGGACGGATCAAAGCCGAGTGGCGCGCTACCGAGAACAATCGCCGCGCCAAGTACTACGCGCTGACCGAGCGGGGCCGAAAAGCTCTGCAGGAGGAGCGCCGCCAATGGGGCCGCCAAATCGCCGCGATCAATCGCATTCTCGAAGCCTGAGGGGACTGTCATGGCCATGCTGGGCAATGTAATCGGCGGAATCCGCGCTCTGCTTCACCGCAACCAGCGCAATGCAGAGATCCAGGAAGAGCTGCGCAGTTTTCAGGACGCCTCGGTGGAGGAGAAGATTCGCCACGGGATGAACCGCGAAGCCGCGCTCCGCGCAGCACGCTCGGAAGCCGGTAGCGCCGAATCGGTGCGCCAGAAGGTCTGGGCAGCCGGATGGGAGTCTGCAGCCGACTCCCTCTGGCAGGACATGCGCTATGCGGTGCGCATGTTGGTGAAGTCGCCGGGCTTCACCGCAGTCGCCGTCCTCACGCTTGGGCTCGGCATCGGGGCCAACGCCGCAATTTTCTCTGTGGTCAACGCCGTCCTCCTCAAGCCATTGCCCTATGCCAGCCCCGGCCAGCTGGTCGACGTTTCGGAGGCGAACCCGCAGGCGGGGCTCTCGGGCGCGGGAGTGTCCTATCCTGCGTTCGTCGAGCTGCGAGATCACAGTCGCGTGTTTACCTCGGTTGCCGGCCTTGCCGGTCATGCTCTCACGCTCACTGGACACGGAGAGCCGGCCGACGTGAGCACCCTGGCAGTTACCCCTGAGTTCTTTTCTCTTTTTGGAACCAAGCCTCTGCTGGGCCGCGCGCTCTCGCTAGAAGACGGTCAACGCGGCGCCTCGCCAGTGGCCGTTGTGAGCGAACAGCTGTGGCGCAATCGATTCGGAGCCGACCCGCGAATTGTGGGCGCCTCGATAACGCTCGATCAGCGTGCCGGCACCGTGGTTGGCGTGATGCCGGGCGGCTTCCGCACACCCTTCTTCAATAAGGCGGAGCAGGTCTGGATACCCCTTGTCCAGGACCCGCTGTTCAGTGGCTGGATGACGCGGCCTCCTCAGGCACACTGGCTCCCGGTGATTGCCCGGCTGCGGGCCGGCATCTCCCCTGATCAGGCACGAGCAGAATTGGAGACTATCAGCGCTGGGCTGGCCCGTCAGTTTCCTGAGGAGAAAGGATGGCGCATCGCCGTCGAGCCGCTGCAGCAGGTGATTGTCGGGGACGTGAAGAAGCCGCTGCTCCTGCTCTTGAGCGCTGCCGGACTCGTACTTTTGATCGCCTGCGCTAATATTGCGAACCTGCTTCTGGCGCGCGCGACTTCGCGGTCCAGGGAGATCGCTGTTCGGATCGCGCTGGGGGCGAGCCAACGACGCATCGCCCGCCAACTGCTGACGGAGAGCGCTATTCTGGGGCTGCTGGGCGGTATCGCGGGAGTGTTTTTGGCGTGGTGGAGCGTGTCCGCCCTGACCTCACTTCTGCCCACGGGACTAACGCAGGTTCGCTCCAGTATGGATGCTGCCGTTCTCGGGTTTGCTTTTGTCCTGTCCCTGGCTGCCAGCGTGTTTTTCGGCCTGGCGCCTGTACTCCACACCATCCGGGCGGATTCGCAGGCCAACCTCAAAGAAGGCTCCCGTGCGGGCGATGCTAGAGGCTCGCAGCGCGCCCGCAGCATACTGGCAGCGGCGGAAGTAGCCGTGGCCATGATTTTGCTGGTCGGTGCCGGACTGCTGATGCGCAGCTTTGCCCGATTGCTGTCGGTAAGCCCGGGGTTTGAGACGGAGAATATAGTGAAAGCCGATATCTCACTGCCTCGATTTCAATATTCAAGGCCGGAGCAGTGGACCGCCTTCACCAATGAATTGATGGCGCGCCTGCAGGCAAAGCCGGGGCTGCACGATTCCGCGATCGCCGTTCCGCTGCCAATCCTGGATGAGAGCGTCAACCTGCCGTTTGCCATTGCCGGTAATCCGCCACCCGAGCAGGGCGCAGCCGATACCGCAAACTACGTCGCAACCGGTCCGGGCTATTTTCGCGTCATGGGCATTTCCCTCATTCGAGGAAGACTGTTTTCCGAGGACGACTCCGGGTCGACGCCGCCCGTCGCTTTAATCAGCGAGACGTTGGCCAGGCGTTATTTTCCCGGTGAGAATCCGCTGGGCAGACAACTCATTTTCGGATTTCCACCCCATGGAGATGTTGCGCGGGAAATAGTAGGGGTGGTGGCCGACATCCACGATGTTTCGATCGCCAGCAATCCGGGCCCGATGATGTATGTCCCCTTCGCGCAGGTTCCGTTCTGGGGAAGCGAGGTGGTGGTGAAGAGCACTCTAAGCGCGGCCGAGATCGCAGCCGCCATTCGGACGGAAACTCACAATATCGACAAGAATCTGCCGGTCACGGACATTGAATCATTGCCCCATGCCATGCATGCCTCCGTGGCGGAGCCGCGATTCCGCACCTTACTTCTGGGGCTCTTCAGCGCTATCGCGCTTCTGCTTGCCGCCATCGGAATATTCGGCGTCATCTCCTTTTCCGTTTCGCTTCGCACGCGCGAAATCGGCGTTCGTATGGCACTGGGAGCAACGCCCACGAGCATTCGGCACCTGGTGATCAGGGAATCGGCAAAGCTGGTGCTGTTTGGATTGGCGGCGGGCATTCCTGCGGCTCTGATATTGACGCATTTTTTGTCCGCGCTGCTTTTCGGCGTAACCCCGACCGATCCACTAACCTTTATCGGTGTCGCGCTCCTGCTGATGCTGGTCGCGTTGGCGGCGGCGTACCTCCCGGCGCGACGAGCGATCCGCATCGACCCCATGGTCGCGTTGCGCTGCGAGTAGGAAGGGTCTGTGTGAGAACCGGGGAAAAGAAACAGCCTACCCTCCACTCCGTCCTCCGGCTTTGTATCAGGGCCCGACTTTAGTCGGGCCGTTGAGGCCCACAAAGATTTGGGCTTTAGCCCCTGCCTGAATTGTCTCGCGAAGCATTTTCTGTTGGACGCGCCATGGCGGGGGGCTGAAGCCCGATCTCTTCCGATTCTTTTGCGGCCCGACTAAAGTCGGGCCCTGATACAAAGCCGGAGGACGGAGTGGAAGGTAGGTCGTTTTCTTTTCCCCGGTTCTCACACAAACTCGGAAGGGGCTGGGATATTGAGGAAGGACGACTCTACCGCGCCGCTACCCTGACCTGAATTCACCATACCCAGTCCCGGCACAATCTCGTCTAATAAAACTACGCAACGGAATCGACCAATCAGCTGATTTGGACAGCTCTGTCACGCGGATCCTTGCGATCACAGGCTTACCAGAACGGCGAGGCTCACAGCCTGGACTCCGACGCATACCAATTGCGCTTCTGAAAGGTGCCAATATCTCGGTCGCGCGCTCGTGGTCCGATAAAAGTCCAGGACGAACCGAACCACCGCATACATGGAGAGATATAGCCAAAAGATGGACCCGGCCGTGCCCGGAAATCGCCAAAGCATGATTGCCAATATCCCAAAGAGCGTTGCTTGTGCAGCCGCTTCGACGAGTTGTATCGGGAATACGCGGGTGCCCGGGTTAGGGCTGGCGGAGTACCTTCTGCATCCGTGGTCATTCGATTCGAAGATAGTCCGGGGATAGAGGACGCCGTTGGTGGACGGCTTTCCGTAACAGCAACCGCCAAGGAAGCAACCGACGCGAGCGAGGCATCCATACAGTGGCAGTAGCGTTCCGATGAATGCGAACGCGAGGCTCAGCGGCTGCTTGAATAGCAAGCTTACGACCAGAAAACATGGGATGATGACCAGGAGACAATCCTGGAGAAACGAGCGCGCCGCGCCTTTGCCCAGGGCCGCTTTCACTTCCAGCACAATCTTATAAATCAGCAAAGCGACCAAAATGCCGACCCCAAGACCGAGACCAGACACACTGGGGAAACGACTGGAAAATGCCCAGGCATAGGCAAGCGCCGCCAAGGCGGCGGCATCCGACATCATCCAATATGGTCTGTAGCGCGCCCGGAGCAGGGTGAGACTGTTCGCATGAACCACGATCGCGTCAAGAAAAGGACGATTGCCTTCTTCCTTGTCTGCGATCACATGACAGTCGTCCTTCGAGGCGTCCTGCTCGATAGCGTGCAGCCAAGCCTTGTCCGTTATCCACGTTGTGATCATTTGCACCTGACCTCCAAATCAAGCGAGTGAAGAGACGAAGAAATCCGAGACAGCCTGCTTTTTACCACCGCATTCCCGCGCCTCTCGCCTCGTCGAACATGGCGATGACCCACGAGCAGTTCAGCAGGATACCTTGGTAGAAATCGAAGAACGGCGAGAGCAACGAAAGACAGATATGATCCCGATGGGCGACGGCATACAAGCTTCCAGTCATTACATTGATCAGAACCGCCGCCGCGGCCCAGGGAGCCAGATTCGCAAGACTGCCGCCGTGGACGAAGTACAAAAGCATGTTCGCCAGGACGATAAAGTAAAGCGCGGGAAAAAAGAAAAAGTCCGGTATGAACGCCGTTGCAATCCATGTTTTGACCTTCAGTGGCGACTTACCTCCGCGCAGGGTTCTGCGCAGATACCACAAGACAACCTGCATGGTTCCGCGGTTCCAACGATATCGCTGGCTGATCAGCCCCGTCAGCGTGGAAGGCGCCTTGGTATGCGCGATTGCATGGGGCTCGTACTCCACTCGATATCCAAGAGAGAGCATGGAAAGTGAAAGGTGAAAATCCTCGGCAAAGGTGAGGGGCGAGAATGGCCCTCGTACGTCTCCATCCTCGCGACCATCCCCCCGTTCATTTTCCGCTTGCACGTGTTCAAGGGCCTCGCGCCGGAAAAGCCCAATAGGCCCCGGAACAATCATCACGGAACCGGTGGCACCTTGTGCCAGACGCAGAGCGCCGTTTGCAAGAACATACTCGAAGGCTTGAAACAGCCCGGCTAACGACTTTCTATTACGCACTCGGATTTGACCGGACACGGCGCCTACCCGCCGATCGCGCATGTGGCGCACCATCAATCTGAGGGCGCTGGTTTCAATTCGTGAATCGGCGTCGATACAAAGAATCAAGTCGCCGCTGGCGTGCCTCAGGCCGTAGTTGTGAGCGCTCCACTTGCCCTGATTGGGCTTGGTGAACACGCGCACATCACACACCCCATGCTCCGAGCGATGTGTTCCGGCGAAAGAAAGCGCAAGCCGGTAAGTATCGTCTGTCGAGCCGTCGTCAACGAAGATAACCTCGTATGCCGGATAGTCCAAACGCACCAGGGCGCTCATCGCATCCTGCACGCAAGCGGCCTCACAGTAAGCGGGCGCCAGGATAGATACGTACGGCAGTGACGCGTCGTGCGGTGTCGCAAGCTCTCGATCTTGCCGGGACATCTTTGCATAGGACAAAAGGAACAGGATGCACCAGCGCACACCCATCAGGCCTGATAGGCCGGCCATGAAGTAAAGGCCCACCGAGGTCAGAGTCAGACCATCCCTGTCGATCAGTTGAGCAGCTCCGGAGCAAAACCTATATGGGGCGGAGACGGCCAGGAAGAACCCAAAACAGAGCGTGATCCAGAAGAGCCACGAAGTTTCTGGACTTGTTGGCATGAGCGGAAGGTGCTGCGGATCGGTTCTCATCGAGCCACGAACTCCCGGGAAGATAGGTCAAGTTGTGTGAGAACACGCTCCACCTCTTTCGCTTCGCGGGCAGATCCGGAGATCCGGCGTACCCAAGCAACTGCCTGCGTGAGCAGCCACGCAACCACCGACAGCAGCAGGAGCGCCAATCCCGCTTGAGCGAAGCGGTCGGTGTAGAGGGCCGGGCGCCATTGCAAAGTAACAGGTATGGTTGCTTTAGCGAGGGCTGCAAACTGCTCCGGAGGAAGATCGCACGCGATCAGTAAGTCACGGCGATTCGGGTATCCGGAAACAGGATGGATTGACTGCAGCCGGCCGAGAATCTCCTCGCTTACCAGCGAGTGGTTGAGCTTCATCCTCAGCTCCTGGCCGGGCGCCAGCATGGCCGCTTCCCGAGCCGGAACCTGCACCGTCGCCAGGAAGCCGGCCCCTTTGGCCAAAGCAAGTATGACCTGGTCATCTTCAGCAAGCGCAGGGGATGGGTGACGGTAAACCACCGTGCCGCCGAAGGGCGCCATGACGCTGCGCTCCAGATGGAGTTGGCGCAAACTCGTGCGAAATTCAGAACGCCTCGCCTCAAGTTCCGCTAACTCCGCCGATCGTTCGGCCTTCGCGCGCTCGTTGTCGCGAGCGATCGCCTCCTTTGCTTGTGCTATGGCATCGGATCCAGCTTTGGTCTCCTGAATGAGATTTTCCCGTTCGCGTAACTTCTGGGCGGCAGTCTGCGCTGCGGCAGCCGCCGTGTCGAGCTTGTTCCGGGCGACAATCCCAGCTTGCACCAGAGAAGCGGTTCGTTCGTACTGCAGCTGAGCCGCCGTGCTCTGAGCTCGTTGAGCGGTGACGAGTCCATCGTCCTTGACAGCCTGCGTTGAGAAGGAACCGGCTGGAGTCCCGTGGAGCACTCCGTAACCGAGTTGAGAAAGGCGGCCACGTTGCGAGTCGTTCACATCCTGCGACAAGCGTAGGAGTTCCGGGTCAAGCACCAATGGCTTCAGTCGGGTGTCAGCGATCTCTTGCTCCAGCACCGCGATGTCGTCTCTAAGATGCTGTTCTTCCCGGTCGCCTTCAGGATCATCAAAGGTGGCGAGCCGGGCGCCCTGATCGACGGAGTCACCTTGGACGAGGTGGGGAGTCGTCCTCGCGTGGGCACGCACCACGAAGAAGTCGGTGCCCAGAATGACGCCGGCCCGTCTCGTCAATTCGCGGTTCAACCAGCCCCCGGCGAGCGCCGCGATACATAACAACAATCCGGCGTACAGCAAACCGCGGGAACTGTGAGGACTTCCGTTGGCATTCCGTTTTTTCCAAACCGCCAGGGAGTGAGAAATACAAAATACCAACCAGCCGACTACCGCGGCCGCTAAGGCGATATGCAAGGCCCCGACTGAATCATTTACCATGACGTTCCTCTCCAGAACACTCCAGCTATCTCGATTGAGCAGGATTGATGCTGGTCGTCAGGACAGGTGTCGTTCTCTAACAAAAATGCACATCTATCTGGGGCGAGCATCACGACTTTGTAACTAAACATTAGAATTGCGGGAAGGGAGAAACAATGGGGGGTACTACACAATGAACCGTGTGGTACTACACACGACGTGTTTTGTGAGGTGGTTCTACAGGGCGCACGCCCGGCAAAGAGCCAGACCAGTACAGTTCATCCGCGGCGGAGGAGTATCAGCGGCAGCGTTCTTCAGGAATTGCGGGAGCGGAATGCTTCACTTGTATAAAGCTTAAACGGTTGAAACTAAACATTTTAGTGGAGAGGAAAAGGGGTATCCAGCAGCTGAGTTCTCTTGCTGACGGGCCCGGCAGTTTCCTCCGCGGTCTGACTCGTCAGTCGGATTCGTGGAAGATCGCGCGGTTGACATCCGGCCAGAACTCTTTGGCTGCAAAGGTGGCCAAATCCAGCAAGCCGTTGGTCAGCCAGCGCTGTCCGACCTTGGTCCAGGTGCGGTATTGGGTCGGGTAGTAGAGCGATGAGATGCCGGCTGCTGTGCCGGATCCCAGAATCTCCGATGCGTTGAAGGTTTCTCTCCCGGAATCTGTGCGTGAGATGAACGTTCGCGAAACCGCATAGAAGCCTCGCTTGATAACACCGCCATGCCCCAGTGTGTAGTAGCGGCTGTCCTGGCGGAGGACACTCGGCAGAATGCCCTCCACCCACAGGTTCTCATCTGTCTGGTCCGCGAACGTGTGCCAATAGTAGCGGCCGTACCCGGCAGCGCCCTGATGAAATGCGGGATAGGAATCCGTTGCCTGGTTGATACCTGCCTGGATGCCAACGAAAATAAACGATGAATAGTCGAAGCTATCCAAGGCGCCGGTCTTGAACTTCTCCTTCACCGTCTGGGGAGGCAGCTTTGCTCCCGCGCTGACTGCCCGAAAGTTGGGCACAATCCACAGGATCCGTTTGGTCTGCTGCCCTTCTCCGGGGCTCAATGAATCGGTGCTGGCTGACGAGCTCTTGGGGTCTGAGGAACTCTGCTGCCCATCTGGCGCAGCTGAGGGCGTGGGCGCCTCGGGTAACGCTGTTGCGGCCAACTCGGTTCGCTGCGAAGCGGACGAGGGAGGCAATCCTGCTGTCTCTTGCCCCACACAAGGTATAAGAGCCAGCAGGCAGATCAAACCGGTGAGGATAACTCGCATACACCTCCAGCTTCGAGCACGTTTTTTTGCAAAACTTGACAAGCCTTTGATGCATCCTCAGAGACTTTGGCCCCAACTTTTCTCGGTAATTGTGAAGCGGCAAACCGTATCCGGCAGGGTTCTGGCGCTTACGTCCTCTTTCTAGTCGTTCCCCAGGCTTCATGCCAGTGTCCCGGCAGGGCTTTCCTTCACGGGGTTCCGTCCAATAACAGGGTATTGCTCGAGATCTAGGACAGCGCCGTTGATGAGCGCGGCTTCGTCGGAAAGAAAATAAACCGCGGCCCAGGCGATCTCTTCCGGAGAGAGCAATCGGCCCGACGGGGCAAATTGTTTCCCCACCCGACCCGGCCAGTCCTCCGGCAAACCCTCTTTTATTTTCAAGGCGAATTCATTGGGGGTGAGAGTCCAGCCAACGTTCAGTTGGTTGACCCGAATGCCCTCTGGTCCGTGTGCGTCTGCCAGGTTCCTCGTCATCGTCATCAAGCCGCCCTTGCAGATCGAATAGGCAAATTGGTTGCGCTCTCCGCAATATGCGTTGATCGAGCCGATATTAAGCACCCGGCCTGAGCCCTGCTTGCGGAAGTGGGGGAGCGCCGCGCGGATGAGAAGAAACGGCGCTTTCAGGTCGATAGCGACCGTCCGGTCGAATATTTCGGCATCCGTATTCTCAATATTCCCCCGAACAATCGCGGCCGCGTTGTTTACCAGGCCGTCGATTCTTCCGAAGTGGTTCACAGTTTCCGCAATGAGCCGTGAAGGCGCCAGCGGATCTTCGAGCGAGCCGATACAGAAAGCCGCACCGTCCCCAAGCTCACTAGCCAGGGCCTGCGCGGCGTCCTTCCTTCTTCCATGAATCATGACCTTCGCGCCTTCGCGCGTGAAGACCCTCACCATGCCTTCCCCAATGCCGGTAGTCGAGCCGGTCACCAGGATCACTTTGTCTTTCAAGCGCATATTTCCTCCCATATTCTTGCGAAGTCCTCGGTCCGGCGACTCAGACTTCAAATGTGGAGACAGCCAATCGTCTCCTCCCGTAGCCTGACATATAGTACGCATAGCACGCGATTCCCAGGTTGCCGTAGAGGGGAATCTGGTAAGCCAGCGCCGTGCTGTGAATCGCTTCTGCGAGCAGCCCCATCAGCGGAGTCATGACTGCTCCGCCAACGATCGCCATCACCAGAAAAGAGCCGGCGATGTTAGTGTTTGCACCCAGATCCTTCAGCCCCATAGCGAAGATGGTCGGGAACATCAGCGACAAGAAGAAACTCGTCAGCAAAATCGCCGTCAAGCCTATCCAATTGGGCGAGAAAATTCCCACCAGAAGCAGGGCTACGTTGAGTACACCGTAGGTAGTCATTATCTTGCTCGGCGAAAAGCGGCGCATCAGGGCTGTGGCGGTAAAACGGCCAATTCCAAAAAGGCCGATGGTGCACGCGAGAAGAATGCCACCGAGGCGGTCTGTCGTATGGGCATATTCTTTGCAATACGGAATGAAGTAGCTCCACGTGCAGACCGATGCGCCCACGTACAAAAACTGCGCTGCGACGGCGAAAAGAAAATGGGGCTTATGCAGCAACTCACGCCAATCCCCGCTGGTTTCGGTTGCATGCTCTCTCGCCTGCAAAAAAGCAGGGAAGCGCGTGGTCCCGATCATGAATGCCCACAGCAGCGCGATGCCGCCCAATACAAGATAGGGCGTGACCACGCGCATCGTCTCGCTATGCAGGTAGGCGGCATAGGTGCCGGCAGCTTGCATCGCGCTCACCTTGGTCGGCGAAAGTTCCACCCCGGAAAAGATAAAGGCGGTTCCCGCGAGGATACCCGTGATACAGCCCAGTGGATTGAATGCCTGGGCCAGGTTCAGGCGTTGTTCAGAACTCGCCGTTGGCCCCAGTTGCGCCACGAACGGGTTAGAAGCCGTTTCCAGAAACGACAGTCCGCTTGCCATGACAAACAGCGCAGCCAGGAAAAATCCGTATTTTCCTGAGTTTGCCGCGGGAAGGAAGAGGAAGCATCCAGTTGCGAACAAAACCAGGCCAGTCAGGAAGCCGTATTTGTAACCGCGGTGTTTCATCAGAAGGCCAGCGGGGAGGGCGAGCAGAAAATAACCGAGGTAGAAAGCCGACTGCACCAGACCGGCCTGAAACCGGCTGATCTCAAAGGATTTCATAAACTGCCGGATCAGCACGTCGTTCAAATTATTGGGAATGCCCCACAGGAAAAAAAGCCCGCAGACCAGCACGAACGAACGCATAACCCCGGGTGGCAGCCATACCGCGGAAGAGTAGGCTGCTTGCGTTTCCGTGTCCGGCGGCTGTTCGTCGGCTTTGGTAGGAAAATTCATCTCCGGGCTCTCCTGGCTATTTGCCTCGTACTCCGCAACAAAGCTTACAGCATCAGGAACATTTCTCCGCTACCCTCCGCCACGCAGGATGCTTCCCGGAGCGGGTTATGAATGGTTCCCGGTCCAGCACGGCTTCAGCCTTATCGCTTGCCGGCGCGGCCACAAAGAAAGAAGCAGTAGCCCCAGGGTTCTAGTTCAACGTACAACCCCGGCCCCGCCATCTCGTCCCCTTCTCGGTCGTAGCTCGCATCCGAGAGGGAGTCAATCAAATGCCAGATTGCCCCGCGCGCATCTGTCCACGGCACCCGCACCCGGGCTTGAACAGCATCGTCGCTGAGATTGACTACAATGAGACGTCGATCAACGTCTTTGATCCAGCTCCACGCCACCAGATTCTGAAAACTTGAATTATCGGGCCAGCCGCTACGCTCGCAAAGCTTCCATTCACCGTCGCGAAATATCGGGGCATTGATTGCCGCCAGAAGCTTGTTATAGAACGCCTGCAATACCTTGTCCGCGGCCTCTGCGGGCCGCCTGCCAAGAAACACTGGCACTCTTACCTTTCGACCTTCAAATTGCCCTTCATGGAAGAGTCTCGCCCCAGGAAGAGAAGAGATTGTAACCGCGCACGCCTGCTCCTTCGGGGGAGGAAAGCTCGTTGTGGCCCGAGGCTCATCGTGGTTTTCGAGGAAGCGAAGCAGCTTTTGCTGATAGGCGAGGTCGGCACAGAGATGAAGTCGAACACCCTCTGCATTCTCATGCTCCAGACGATCATAGAGCCGCTTGTCGTAGCAGAAGTCGAACCCCTGCTGTTGCAGCTCCCACTCCAGGTCCCAGTAGGCTTCGGCAATAAAGCGAAAGTCTGGATGCGTTCTTTTGATGGGGGATATCACGTCACCCCAGTATTCGGTCGGCGGCCGTGGTCCAGCGTGACTGCCCCAGGTGCGTTCGAATATCTGGTTTAACAAAAGCATGGCCATGTCGCAACGGATGCCATCGCATTGATCCGCAATACTGGAGATCGTTGCAACCACTGCCTGCCGCAGTCCGGGCTGAAATGCATTGAGCTGCAAAACATCTGGCCAGGGCGGAAAATAGGGATCGCGCCCGCAGGCGCAGAAACGTCCTTGTACTTCAATGTAGGCTGACGGATCCTTCGCTGCTTCCTCGGCAGTCCCATGAACCAGGTACTCAGTGTGCTCGCTGGCCCACGGGTGATCCGGGGCTACGTGGTTCGGCACGAAGTCCAGGAGCAGCTTCATTCCCCGCTGCGCCAGCTCCCGGCGCGCGATGGCAAGAGCTTTGGGACCTCCCAGGTGTTGATCAACGACGTAGCGCCGGATGCAGTAGGGTGATCCGACATTGTCTTCCAGCTTGAAATCGGGTAAAGCTTGATGGAAGCTTTCAATCAGGTTCTTGTTCCGGTTGGCAATCGCAATGCCCGCGGGACTCCTTTCCCAGACGCCCATAAACCAGACGGCGTCGAAACCGAACTTGGCGATGGCGTCCCATTCGGTTGCCGGCACCGAACTCAAATCAAGAGAGGTTCCAGCTTTTAGGCTGAGCTCAGAAAGCCAAACCCAGGTATTGATCTCATAGATTGTGGGATACGAGGGCCAGCCAGACATCGTCGTTCCTCTTTCGAATCGCCCCTGCGTTTGCCGCCGTCGGTTAACCGATCCATCCGGTCTCTGGTCTGAACGATTACGGATGTACGCGCCCGCTAAAAGTAACTACGAGGCTCAGCTAAGTTTGTGAGGGCAATCCGATTGCGGTCGAATTGTAACTGTTATTTCTAACGGGTGCGCGCAGCCGGCCCCGGAGTAGTATTTTGTTTAATCATGAAAGACTGCCCGTTTGCCCGCTTACCATGACACAGTTACGGCAGACTGATCTAGCGGCTGACAAGCTTTTGAAGGTGTGCGGGGTGACGGTCGCCCACCACTTCAATTGCGGAAACTGCGTCCGCGATTCTGCGGAGATCGTTAGCGGTGAGCTCTACTGCAGCTACTTGAATACTGCCAGCACCTACCGACTCTCTAGCCGTCCCGCTGTGCTCCGGCTTCGGGGACTCTTAGCTGCCGCCTCGCTTTTCCTGACCCTTTTTTGTGCCTCCCCCGCCAAACTCGACGCGGAAACACCTCCTGCGGAACAGCCGAAAGGGGTGCTCCTCCTCTACATGGATGAAATGAGCCACCCCGCTGAGCGGGCGGCGGATGAGGGTATACGGTCTGTTCTGGGCAACAAACGGGACATACGGATTTACAGCGAGCATCTCGATACTGCGCTCTTCCCCGATCCCAAGTTCCAGGCGGCACAATCGGCCTGGCTTAAAAACAAGTACCAGGATCGAAGAATCGATCTCGTCATCGCGGTTGGTTTACCATCACAAACCCTCCTTCCGGATATACCCACCGTTTTTTGCGGAATGGAACGCAACGGTCTGTCTCACGCGACGTTACCTCCCAATGCGACGGCCGTCTGGCCATCACCAGATTTCGAGGGAACCCTGACCGCCGCAGCTCGATTGCAGCCAGGAGCACACCAAGTCGTAGTTCTTAGCGGCACAACTGCCTGGGACCACCATATCGAAATGGGTCTCCGAAACACACCGCAGCCCCCTGGCACTCATTGGGTTATCAGCTATTGGGACAATATCTCCGTCGAGGAGATGCGTTCACGACTAGCCGCTCTTCCCAGAGATACGATTGTTCTGTTTCTCAGCGTGGTGCGCGACGGGGCGGGCCACACCCCCATTTCACTGGCGTTGATTCCTTCTTTATCTGCCGCTTCTTCGGCCCCAATCTACGGTTTGTCGGATGGCTTCATCGGCTTCGGAATCGTTGGGGGTTCCGTCCTAAGCTTCGAGACCCAGGGGAAACAGGCCGCAGAATTAGGGCAAAGGATTCTCCAGGGAGAGAAAGCGGCGGACATTGAACCTGTCACGGCTGCCTCCTCTTACATATTCGACTGGCGCCAGTTTCGCCGCTTTGGCTTGAGCGAAAGCGCCCTGCCCCCAGGCAGCATCGTCAGATTCGCAGTCCGCTCCCCCTGGGATCTCTATAAAGGATGGATTATCACCGGCGTGGTCTTCCTCCTGCTTGAAACTGGCCTCATAGGGTACCTCCTGCTGCAAAGGAGACGCCGGAGACGCGCGGAAAGCTTGCTCAGCTATGAGCTTCGCTTCGAGTCATTGCTCTCCGGTTTGTCTGCCACCTTCGCGAACGTGCCCGCAGACCGAACCAATGCCGAGATTGAGAAGGCGCTGGAAAAGCTCAGGGGCTTTCTTGACCTGGATCGGGTCAGCCTATTCGAAACCATGGAGGCTGATAGTCCTTTTGAACTAATCCACTCAGCAAGCGGCGGGGCGATTCCCCCGGGGCCGCTGGCTTTCAGCCGGAACGAGTTTCCCTGGATTGTGGCGAATTTGCTGCAAGGAAAAGATTGCGTCCTACGGTCCAGGGAGGGTCTGCCCCCCGAGGCGCAGAAAGAACAAGCTTTCCTACTCGAAAAAGACTATAGGTTCATCGTGTTGGTGCCTTTACGCGCCGCCAGTGTGACAGTGGGGTGTCTGGCGTTCATCTCGTATCACGAGGGCACGTGGCCCGACGAGCTTGTCCGGCAATTCCGGGTCGTGGCGGAGGTATTTGCCAACACCTTAGCGCGTAGACGGATCGAGGGCGGTCTGCAGGAGAGCCAGCAGCGCTTCCAAACCATGGCAGACACGGCGCCGGTCATGATCTGGATGTCAGGGACCGATAAGCTGCGGACTTTCTTTAACAGGCAGTGGTTAGACTACACAGGCCGGAGCCTCGATGAGGAGCTAGGAAACGGGTGGGCAAAGAATGTGCACCCGGAAGACGTAGAGCAATGCCTCAGCACTTACGTTGAGAGTTTCGTAGCCCGCCAGTCCTTCAGCATGGAATTCCGTCTGCGGCGGCCCAATGGAGCGTTTGGCTGGGTTTTCGACACTGGCGTGCCGAGGTATACGCCGGCGGGGGAATTCACCGGCTTTATCGGATCGTGCATGGACATCACAGACCGCAGATCCGCCGAGCAGAGCCTTCTCGACCTGAGTGGTCGTTTGATCAGCGCACAAGAGGACGAACGCGCCAGGATTGCGAGAGAATTACACGACGACTTCAGCCAGCGGTTAGCGCTTCTCGCCATGCAGCTCGGCCAAGTAAGCGAGAGCATCCCCAGCTCGAACAAAGCGGCCGACAAAAAGCTTCACACCATGTGGGAAGGGATCAGCGAACTTTCGGCCGACATTCACAGGCTGTCGCACCAGTTGCATTCTTCGAAACTACACCACGTGGGCCTTATGGCTGCGGCCAGGAGCCTCTGCGATGAAATCGGCCAACAAAACCATATACAGATCGAGTTTATCGAGCGAGACATGCCGGAAGAGATTCCGCAAGACGTGGAACTATGCTTCTTTCGCATCGTTCAAGAGGCTCTGAACAACATTGTGAAGCACAGCGGCGCCAAGCAGGCACATGTTCAGTTCGTTGGGACAACTTCCCACATTCGTTTGAGAATCGTGGACGGCGGCGTCGGTTTTGATCCGAACACCAAGTCAGTGAAGGGAGGTTTAGGACTAGCGAGCATGCGCGAACGGTTGCGACTATTGGGTGGTAGCCTGGCGCTCCATTCCCGTCACATGGAAGGCACTGAAATTCTTGCAGAAGTACCCCTGGCGCAGGTCAACCGCGCAGGGGCCGCTCCCGTGACCACGATCGATAGAAGGGACCGCCAATGAAAAAAGCACGCATTTTACTGGCAGACGACCACGTTCTGGTTGCCGAGGGCCTCAGGACCATGCTCGCACCCCTCTATGACGTAGTCGGCACAGTGAGTGACGGCAGGTCTTTACTAAATGCTGCCGAGACCTTAAAACCCGATTTGATCGTGGTGGATATCGGTATGCCCCAACTCAATGGGCTAGACGCGACCAGGGTGCTCAAACGAGATTTGCCCAATGTCAAGGTGATCATCCTCACCCAGAATGAAGATAGCCTTCTTGTTGCCGAAGCCTTCCGCGCCGGCGCAAGCGGTTACCTGCTGAAGTACTCCGCTCCCAAGGAATTGCTACAGGCCATTGACGAAGTCCTCAAAGGATCGTCTTACCTTTCGCCGCGAATCACAAGCGGAGCCGTCGCCGCCATGCTCCGAAGCTCCGCCGCCAAGCTGGACGAGGCTCGCGAACTTACTCCACGCCAGCGCGAAGTTATCCAGCTCTTCGCCGAAGGCCGATCTATGAAGGAGATTGCCGATATCCTAGCCATCAGCCTGCGAACCGTGGCTGCTCACAAATACCGCATCATGGACCTGCTGAAAATCAAGACCAATGCGGAGCTATACCGATACGCTGTGAAGCATAAGATCATCAGCGTATAGGCCCCCCTCCTAAAAGTACCGAACTGTATTGTTATTTCTACCAATATCCAAAACCCGATTTGCCCTGTATTTTCGCTTGAAGGGCCATGCTGGGACAAAAAATGATCGTTAACACGGGTCGGCAAGGAATAAAGAAAGAGAATCGGCCTACTCGAATATTAGTGGCCGACGATCATTGTGCTGTGCTTGAGTCGCTGGTTCCCATTCTTGAATCGCAATTCACCGTCGTTGGAACCGCCTCTGACGGCAAGGCCGCGGTCGAGGCTGAGGAGAAGCTCCGCCCGGACGTTGTGGTCCTGGACATCTCCATGCCGGTGATGAGCGGAATCGATGCTGCCAGGCAGATGCGAAGAGGAGGGTCGAAGGCTCCCATCGTCTTCCTGACGGTGCATCAGGATGTCGACATCCTTGCTGCGGCAACACGCGCAGGTGGGCTGGGTTACGTGGTGAAGAATCGTTTGAAGACAGACTTGGTATTGGCCATCAAAGAAGCCTTAGAAGGCCGTGGTTTTGTTTCACCCTTCCAGGAGCGGTGAGCCTCGACACAGCACGTGAAGGATAACTAGCGCCGGTTAAGATGTTGACGCTGCCCCTATAGCTAGTTTTGCCCCTGACCTTTTTTGTCCGACATCCTAACATCATCGTGCGTCTGTGTTGGCTGCACCATGCGCAGCCTGACGCGATTGCAGTGTGATTCATACCATGCAATGACTGAAGTTGCAGCAAACGGCACTGAATCCGGTGATAGCAGGCACTGAGGCGAGTATGCGGCAGTGGGATTTTTACTGTGCGTTGACCAGGCCGGTGAACGAACCTGTGCCCATTTTTCCCGGGAGCTTCTGGTAGTTCTACTAGTTGCCGCTGCCATCACCCTCTCATAGGATTCCCTCGTTGGCAGGTTGGGTAAGAGGTCAACCGGATCCGAACCCTGCGTACCACGCCAGCGAGTAAGAGTACTGCGCAGTGAAGTGAGGCGAGTCAATTGCCCAAGCGCAACGCCGAGAGCAAGCAGCACTCAAGTGTCTTGAACGCCCACACTTTCCCGCTGGAAAGGTTCAGTTTCTGAATGGTGGGGTTTGGTAATCAGTCGTAGGTCGATTTCGATCGTGCGGTCAATTAATAAAATCGAATTTAGGAGAAGGAAAATAATGTATTTCACTGATGACTCGTTGCTACCCGAAAATCAGGCTCCACTAATGATCACCGCTGCGCCCTATGGGCCAATCTGGATGCCAGTGGATTGCACACCTGAACAGAAACTCCCTGTCACCTGGGACGAACAGACCCAGGCCGCGGTGGACTGTTATAACGCTGGCGCAACGGTGTTGCACATCCATGTGCGCGATCCCAAAACCGGCCACATCTCCAAAAACTTTAGCGAGTACAACGACCAGATAGGGCGTCTGCGCAAAGCAGTGCCGAAAATGATCCTCCAACTCGGGGGGTCGATCTCTTTTGCTCCCGAGCCAGGGAAAGAAGCCGAGTTCCAGAACTACGACTCTCGCCATAAGCTGGCCGAAGTTGATCCCAAACCAGATCAGGTCACGGTCGCCTGTGGCACCTCCTTGTACGATCTGACGGCTTTACACCCCGTCGACGACTCCTTTGAGGGGACGCGCTTCACCAACCCGGCGATGCTTCATGCCATGGCCAACCTGGTGGCTGACTCGACGCCGGACTTCTATCTCGAAAACATCAAGCGCCTGGTTCAGCACGGCATCCAGCCGTATTTCGCGCTCGGCCACGTCCACAGCCTCGAGCTGGTGGAGCGCTTAATCCGCAAGGGCTATTACATGGGGCCGATGAACGGGTTCTTCAGCATCGGCGGCGGGGGCGTGTGCGGCGCCAATCCGTTCGACCTGATGGAGCTGATCCGCCGCACGCCCCACGGCTCCTTCTTTACCTACCAAACCACGATGCGGCTGACCCACCCGGTCGCCGCTATCTGCATCGCGCTGGGGCAACACACTCGCGCCGGCATCGAGGACAACCTATGGAACACCACCAAGGGCGTGCGCATGTCGACGATCGAAATGATCGAACGGCATGTTCGCATGGCCAAGGAACTAGGAAGGGCGATCGCTACCCCCGAGCAGGCGCGCGAGATGCTCAAGATCGGAGTCTCTTACGCATCGACAGCAGAAACACTCGCCAACCTTGGCCTGCCGCCGAACCGCCGCCCGGGCAACATGGGGTTCATGGTGCATGAAACAGACGGGATGTTTCATCCAGCGGCCCAGGGCGGGTGCGGGCACATCCACGCCGGGGAATGGGAGGACCACCTGGATATTCCAGTCGCGGTGGGAGCACACAGCTAAGACGGGTATCCGCAGTGCGAAGCACAATAAGGTCCCTCCCTGCATATGGGAGGGACCTTATCTTCGGACGATGCTGGGCGATCTCGCGGATCACTACTCTGATTCTGCAGGCGGCAACGATGGCGGACTTTATCGAAGTAACGGGTCTCGAGCAGATCCGGCCTGGAGCCGGATCACGATTCATCGTCCAGGACAAGGAGATGGCCATATTCAACGTGGACGGAAAAATCTGCGCCATCTCAGATCACTGTCCACACGCCGGCGGCTCTCTGGGATTGGGGAAGCTGGATGGCAAGATCGTAACTTGTCCGGTGCATGGCATGAAATTCGATGTCACCACCGGATGCTTCGCGGGCACGTCGGACTTCGGTGTCTCTGCCTATCCAGCGAAGATTGTGGACGGGAAAGTCATGGTGTCGATTTCCTGAATTGTTTGCGGTTTTTCTGCCGGGCCGGATTGAGATTAGAAACGGTGATTGACGGGCTGAAGGATCCACGGCGACCTGGCGAGCTGGAGCTGGCCGCTCGTCCTTGAAATCGATGTGGAGGAGAAACATGCTTTCGCGGCTCTGCTGTCTGACGCAGGTCTGTTTTATGGTAGCCATTCTTTCATTCATGTTCCGGACCTCTGTAACGGCGCAGGAATGGACCACGATCAATAAGGACTATTCAAGCCAGCGTTACGTCGACCTGGACCAGATCACGCCGCAGAATGTCGGCGGACTGAAGGAGTCCTGCGAATTTCAGCTCAATGAGGCGTCCTGGTTTAGTAGCGGTTTGCTCATGGTGGACCGCACGCTCTACGTCAATACGATGCGCGCCACGTACGCTATCGACGCCACTACGTGCGCACTCCGCTGGCGCACTGTTCTGAAGTTCAGTGTGCCGGCAAACATCAACAATCGTGGTCCTGCGTACATGGACGGAACGATTTTTCGCGGCACGGTTGACGGCCGCGTGGTCGCTCTCGACGCCAAGACAGGCAACATTCTTTGGGACCAGCAATATGCCGACCCGAAGAATGGCGAGTCATTTGTTGCAGCTCCGATAGCATGGAAGGGCAAGGTGTTTATCGGCATCGCCATCAGCGATCTGGGAATCCAGGGACGTATGCTGGCCCTCGACGCTAAGACGGGCAAGGAGATTTGGCACTTTTATACTGTTCCGCCGGGCAACCAAGACGCGGTGCAAACCTGGGGTGGCGAAATGAAGCGCGGGGTGGGAGGGGGCGGGTTCTGGTCATCCTTTTCCCTTGATCCTGCGACCAATGAGCTGTTTATACCTGTCGCCAACCCGGCACCGGATTTCATGGTCGAGATACGGCCGGGCGAAAACCTCTATACAGACTCCGTAGTCTCGCTGAATGCCGATACGGGCAAGCTGAATTGGTATCACCAGGTGACGCCCAAAGATGACCATGACTGGGATACGAGCTCGCCGCCAACCCTGTACCGCTCGCGCCGCGGGAAAGACATGCTTGTCGTCGCCGACAAGACCGGCTTCGTGACAGGGATCAATCGGAAAACGAAGGCAGTTGTCTTCCACACGCCTGGGACGACCATTCTCAACAACGGTCCTTTACCGGAGACACTTACACTCACCTGCCCTGGCTTAGGTGGGGGTTCGCAATTTTATGGTTCGGCGTATCAACCCGAGATTGGCGCCCTCTACGTCGGCATGGTGGACTCGTGCTCCTATTACGCTAAACCGAAACCGGCTCCCGCTGCCAAGCCAGGAGAGAGTGCCGCAGAGAAAGGGGTAGGGGATTACGACTACGGCGGTGCTGTGTTTGTAGGATTCGATAAACAACCCAAGGGCCAGATCACGGCTCTGGACGGGGAATCCGGGCGCATCCTTTGGAAATACACGACCGACGGGCAGATGTTGGCAGGTCTGGTGCCTACCAAGAGCGGCCTTCTTTTTGCCGGTGATGTCCGTGGCGATCTCTTCGCTTTCGATGCCAAAAGCGGATCCGTGCTGAACCGTATCGATGTCAACGGAGCGCTCAACGGCGGATTGATCAGCTATGCAGTGGATGGAACACAATATATTGCTGCCGCAGTCGGTGGAGTCACGTTGAACCCCGCGGGCGTGGGCGGAGCGCTAAAAGTATCAGTCTATGGTTTGAATCCGGGCGACACTCCAAAAGTAGTGACGGTAGATCGCCTCCCGCCGCAGTCTACGGGAACTGCGGCGAGTAAGGAGAGGTACTTCTTGATGTGTGGTGGTTGTCACGGGGATCGCGGACAGGGTCGCTTGTATCCGTCTCTGGTCAATCATCCGGAGTTGGCGGACCCCGATGCGCTTGGCCAGTTCCTCGCCACTATCCCACCTCCCATGCCGCGCCTGTATCCCGGCCCGCTCGACAGGGACGACCTGCGCATGATCGCCGGCTATATGAGAGTCATCACCGGCGGTTCGACACCACAATGGGACAAAATCTACTCTGTTCTCTCGAGTCCAAGATGTTTGAATTGCCACACGATGACCGACTTCCCGCGCCAAACGGATGCTCGCTATGCCCACATTTACGGCATCACTCGAGGTGCCGATGACAAGGGATCGTTTCCCGCGCGTTGTACGACATGCCACGAAAGCATCAATAACCCGGTCACGGGTATTCCAGGTGCACCCGATTGGCATGCAGCGCCTCTGAGCATGGCTTGGGAGTCGGCGCCAAGGGTTGTTCTAAGTAGTTCCGCACTCTGTGCCACATTCAAGGACAAAACGAAGAACGGGAATCGAGATCTGGCTGCCCTGGAGCATCACGTCGCCACCGATCCGTTCGTTTTATGGGCATGGAGTCCTGGGAGCCGCCCCAATGGCAACGGACGTCTGACTCCCCCCATAACCCATGAGGAGCTGGTGCAAACAATGAAGGACTGGGAGGCCGACGGCGCGTCGTGCCCCACCCAATAGCAATTGTTGAGCGAGAAAAAGGAGGAAAAATGGCAACCGAAACTGTGACAACAAAAGCATCGTCGACGACGCAATCCGCAGGCCCTTGGGGTTCGTCTTTGGACAAACTCAAGGAATGGGATCCTAAAGGAGCGGAACTGCTGTTGCAGGTCGGCAAGAACCCGTGGACCAGCGGCGTTCTACCGCGCAAGGAAGTGGAGCTGATCTACCTCGCGCTGAATTGCGCTTGCACGAACCTGGATGAAGAAGGCACGCGCCGCCAGATTCGCGCCGCGCTCGACGCGGGAGCGACGCGCGACGAGATCCTCCTGGTTCTCAAGTGTGGCGTTGGGTTGGCGGTTCACTCGTGCAGCCTAGGAGCCCCTATCCTCCTTGAGGAAATGAAGGCGGCAGGAGTGAAGGCGGCAGGAGGTCCCAAGCCAGAGACTCCAGCCTGCGACGCGATGCGCGCGATCGGCCAATGGAACACGGCGTGGGATCCGTTCTACGAGCTTTCCCCTGCCTGGACCGACGAATTCTTCGCCTTTGGAGCAAGCGTATACAAGAGTGGTCTGTTCACACCAAGATTCCTGGAGCTGATCAGCATCGCCTTCGACGCCTCCATCACGCACATGTATGCACCCGGCACGCGCCGGCATATCCAGGGAGCGCTCAAGGCGGGAGCCACTCCCGAAGAGATCATGGCTGTGCTGCAACTCTGCGTTTCAATGGGCGTTGAAGCGTGCGCCCAGGGTGTGCCGATCTTGGCCGAAGAATTGGAGCGCCGTGGACGGAAAGAGTAATGCCATGGCGGGTTCTGTTCGCAGCGGCCAAGTCTGAAAGGAGATTGATCCCGATCGGACGTTTCTGCACGCCGGATGACATCGCCATCTACACCAGGGGGCAACACCGAGCAGGTCACGAATGACTGACGTTGCCGGAAAAACTGTCTATATCACCGGGGCCGGCGGCGGCATGGGCCTGGTGGCGAGCAAGATGCTCGCCGGCCTCGGTGCCCACATCGTGACCCTTGATCGCAACCCGACCGACGCCGCGCTGCACGAGATCGAGTCGGCGCGGCGCTCGCCCGAGCAGCGTGTGGCGCGTTACAAGGTCGATGTAGCCGATCGCGACATGGTGATCGGCACCGTGGGAAAGGCAATTGCTGAAGCCGGCGCACCGGACGTTCTCCTGAACATGGCCGGCATCGGCGGCGCGGCGCACCTCATTGACATGAAGTTCGAAACTTTCGACCGAATGATTAAGATCAACCTCTATGGCACCCGGAATATTGTCGAAGCGGTACTGCCTTCCATGCTCGCGCGTGGAAACGGCAAGATCGTTCTAGTTGGCTCGATGGGTGGAATCATCCCAGTCTACGGTTATACCGCCTACGGCAGCTCCAAGTTTGCCGTCGTGGGGCTCGCGCAGTGCCTGCGTTACGAACTGAAACCGCGCGGCATCAGCGTCGCCTGTTTTTGTCCCGGCGAAGTGGAGACGCCGGGGCTCGCGGCGGAGCGCAAAACCCTGCACCCGGCCAGCGCCGCGCTAAAGAAGATCGGGGGGACCATGCCGGTCGAGTCTGCAGTCCGCGGCCTGGTGAGGGGGATTGAGCACGACGAGACCATGATTATTCCTGGCTGGAAGGTTAAGTTCACCTACTGGATGCACCGTATCACGCCCGATCGCCTGTGGAACGCCGTGACCGATAGCATCGTCGCGAAGGCGATGCGCGGAAGCACGTAGAGTGCAGCAAAGGGGAATGTGAGCTTGAACTAAACGAATTACTCTAAACATTAAAAGCCTCCGCCGTGCCGGAGGCTTTTGGCTAAGTCCTGTAGATTATTAATCCTAATTGGTGGCCAGAGATCCGCCCGCTGTAGACGCGCACAAACTCTTGGCCGCCGCCGGTAACGATATACGTTCTGAAGCCTCTCTCGCGCAGATACCGCATCACCTCCAGCATCGGTTGATAGACAAGGTCCGTATACAGGTGATGGAAGCGCGGGTCTTTGGCCGTGGTGATCCACTGATTTACTAAGCCGACAAATGCCTCTGTATTCATCCCGGCTTGAGTCACCGCGACAACCTGCATCCAAATCCGCTTCAGTGAACTTCGCCATCGCCGCGCGGTCAGCCGCAAGCACCGCGGCGAACGGCTGTATTGCTTCCATTCGGAATGCTGCGGCGCGAGCTTGCCTAGACGGTCGAGCGCGAACATGGCTTGCGCATACAAAGGATGTTCCGTCCAGAGGTTTCCGTCCTGATCAAACGTGGCCATCCGATCGCCAGGCTCCACATACTTGGAGCTATGTCTGTCGGTCGTGTCTTTAACCAAGGCGAGGATGGCTTGTTGAGCGGGCCCGTCGATGGCTTCTGTTCCAGCGTCGCCAGTATTCCCATTTTGATCCGGTCGTTCCCGTTTTGAAGCTGTCCATTCCGTTCTTGCAAACAGGGTAAACAGATCGTGGCCGTTATATCTCCGATACTAACCCTGTTGACGCGTCTGTCTCCGCTTGTTTAACAACGCGCTGGGAGCGACAAAGGCTGCGCTGGTTCTGTCGGCTTTCGTATCGCTCTGTTGCGTGGCTGATTAAGACGAAGACTGTAGATAGCGCGGGGAGGCCCAACCCGCTGTATGAACGCATCCAGCCGCTCGACGCGCCCATTCTTCAGCTTCATTTTCAATCAGAGGTATCCAATCCCCAAGCAGATCGCAGGGCTGTTTCTTCTCTTGCTGTGGTTGAGCAGCGTGCTGTTTGCCCAGAGCACAACGACCATAAGTGGCACAGTGTACATGCCGAACGGAACAGTGCCGCTGCCCAACGTGCTGGTCTATGTAACCAATGGTTCGGTCACACTGCCGGCCTCGGGAGCTACCTGCACCTCGTCGTCGGTAACAGCCGCTCAGGGATGCATCACGTCGGCGACCATCACGCCAACGGTGGTCACCTCGGGTACGGGCGTCTACGCCTACACAACCACCGCCGTCGATGGCACGTTTACGCTGAGCGGCGTGCCGGAGGGTAGTTCCTACAAACTGGTGATTCAGTCCGGCAAGTGGCTCAACCAGTTTACCGAGCCGAGTTCGGGCACGCTTTCCGGTGCTATCTCCGGCCTGCAACTGAACATGCCCACCGCGCATTCGGCGACCGCCAATATCCCGCTGATCGCCATTCAGACCGGCAGCGCCGACGCGCTGGAGTGCGTGTTTCGCGATATCGGCGTGGCCACCACCGAGTTCACTGACGATTCGGTCATCAGCGGCTCCTCGCTCGGTGGGCGCATTCATCTCTATAAGGGCAACGGCGCCGAGATCAGCTCAAACACACCGTCCTATACCTCGTTGCAGACGCAGGCTAAGCTGAACAGCTATGACATGGTGATGTTTCCCTGCGAGGGTGGTGGAACCACTGGCGCCAGCTCCACCACGATTCCTTACCTGATTAATTACACCAGCCTCGGCGGCCGCGTGTTTACCACGCACAACAGCGATGCCTGGCTCGATACCACCGACACTGGAACCAACGGCTTCTTCTTTTATAGCGCCGGAGGCTCATCGCCGATGACCTGGGGGAGTGCGGCCAATTCGGTCACGCCCGACCCCGGGCAAGCCCTCATCAACACCAGCTTCAGCGACGGCAACACACTCGCTGGGTGGCTCTACGAGAATGGCTACTCCTATGGAGCTAGCGGGAACAATACCGGCACCGAGAATGAAGTGGAGATCAGCACGCTGCGCTTCAACGTGGATACGGTTAACGCACCGGCACAAGCCTGGCTCAGCTTCCCATCACAAGACAGCCAGACCTACAACGTTGCCTACAACGGCGGCAGCCCGATCATGCAGTTCAGCTTTAACACTCCATGGGGCGCAAGCGCAGCTAACCAGTTCGGGCGTGTCCTATACAACGAGTATCACGTAGAGAACGTCTCCGAATCAGGCAGCCCCATATTTCCCAGCGAGTGCCCCACGCTGAGCGGAGCCAGCCAGGTCCCGCAGGAGAAAATGCTCGAGTTCGCCATCTTCGATCTGTCGGCGGCTGTGACGCCGGTGGTTCTGCCCACGGCATCGATCACAATCACGACCAACCCGAGCAGTTCAATCTTTAACGAAGGCGACACGAACGACACCGTCACTGTGGACGTGACGAATACCAGCTCGACCGTCGCGCTGCCCAACAACCTCACGCTGGCTATAACGCTTCCGGCTGGACTAACGCCCACCGCCATGGCAGATTCAAGCAGCGGCAATTGGATCTGCACGGTTGGTACGCTGACCTGCACCAATGCCAGTGGCATTGCGGTCAGCGCGAGCGATGCGGTGACCGTAACCGTGACTGTATCCGGCACCGCAGCCGGCAATAACGCATCCGTTACCGGCTCAGTTTCGGCTACGGTCTCCAGCCCGATCTTCTCTTCGAACGTTACCAGCCCGCTCACCATTACGCTCGACCGCCACGCCGCCGTTACCTGGGCCACGCCCGAGGCAATCTCGGTTGGCACTCCGCTTAGCGGTACGCAGCTCGATGCAGTGGGCAACGCCGCCGGAACTTATGTCTACACATTGAACTCGACCTCCGGAACCGTTGTCACTAGCGGCACAGTGCTACCCGCCGGCGTCAACACGCTTTGGGTCACGTTTACTCCCTCCGACCAGGACTCCTATCCAGGCACGGCCACGGCCAGCATCACGTTGACGGTCAACTCGGCCGCCGCCACCGCCGGCAATCCGGCCCCGGTCAGCCTTGGAAGCGAGGCGGTGGGCAGTTCCACCAGCCAGAACGTAACCTTTACCTTCACCGGAGCCGGCTCCATCGGCACACCGCTGGTTCTCACCCAGGGAGCCACCGGCCTGGACTTCACCGACGCCGGCACCGGTACCTGCGACACCAATGGGACCAGCTACGCCTACAGCATCGGCAACACTTGCACGGTAGCCGTGACCTTCGCGCCGCTTCATCCGGGTTTGCGTTACGGCGCCGTTCTGCTGGAGGACGCCTCGGGCAACGTGCTGGCCACGGCCTATTTGGCCGGAACCGGAACCGGGGCACAGGTTCTATTTCCTCCCGGCACACAGACCATGCTCACCCCGGACACGACAACTTACTGGCCCGAGGGCCTGGCGGTCGACTCCCAATTCAATCTCTTCTTCGTCGATGGCAACTCGAACAGCTACGCCGGCGCGGTGATCGAGCTGCCTTGGCAGGGAAGCTCCTACGGGGCTGCGCTTTCACCCTCCAGCCTCCATCTCCCCGGTGCGTCTAACTATCCATCCGGAGCCATGGCCGAGGATGGGGCGGGCAATCTCTATGTCGGCTTAACCAATTACATATCTTCTACCGGAAATATCCTAAAGTTTCCCTGGAACGGAAGTGGCTATGGCTCAGCGATCTCGCTCGCTTCCGGCCTGGTCCTGCCCACCGGGATCGTCGTGGACGGAGCTGGGAATCTCTTCTTCTGCGACCGAACTGCGCAGCTCATCGCCGAATTGCCCTGGACTGGATCATCGGGGAACAACGGATACGGTTCACAAACCACGCTGGCTAATTCCACCGCTCTTGGCGGTAGCGTATTCCCGCAGGGAATCGCGGTGGACAGCGCGGAGAACGTCTTCTTCCTCGCCGCAACCTCAGGCACCACGACCGAGCTGATGAAGATTTCCTATGTCAGCGGGAGTTATAGCCCATCCTTCGTCACCATAGACAGCACGTTGTTTAACCCCAACGGGATTGCCATTGACACCAACGGCAACATTTATGTGGAGGATTCGAACAATAGCGGAACCTCGACTCCGGTTTACGAGTACGTGCTGAGCAGTGGAACTTATGCTCCGCGGACACAACTGTTTACCACCCCTAACGGCGGTGGAGCTCCGATGACGCTGGATGGGGCAGGCAATCTCTACCTGAATTGGAACAGTGGAGATGGCAGCGGCGCGATCTATGAGCAGAACCGGAACCTGCCGCCTTCGGTCGTTTTCCCCACTGCAACGGCGCACGGAACAGCGGATACGACAGACAATCCTTTGTCCTTCACCCTGCTCAACTACGGCAACTCGAATCTGAGCATCACTTCGGGCGCGATTTCCACTGGCAGCGCCAGCTTCTCATTCGATGCTTCGACATCCTGCGCAAAAAATGGTGGCGGTAGCCTGGCCGCCAACGTGTCCTGCTCCTATGCCCTGGACTTTACGCCGGCGTCGACCGGTTCTATTCCAGGGTTGCTGTTATTGACCGACAACAACCTGAACGTCTCCGCGGCGACGCAATTGATCTCGCTCAGCGGAACCGGTACCGGAACCAACTCCATATCTTTTACGTTGCCCGCCGGCACCACACTTACCGCCGGCACCGTCGACGCGGCTTACAGTCTGGTTACGTTCCAGGCTACCGGTGGAACCTCACCCTATCGCTACGCCCTCAGTGCGGGATTTCTCCCCGCGGGCATGTCCCTGAGCACCACGGGCTTGCTCACCGGCACGCCCACTGCGGGCGGCATCTTCTCGATTACTGTACTCGCCACTGACGCGGACTCGGTCACCGGCTCGCAGACCTACTCGCTCACCATCCTCCCGCCCACTATCGCCATCTCACCCTCGACGGCGATTCTGCCCGTAGCCTCCGTCACCAGTCCTTACCTGCAGAGTTTCACAGCGGCCGGCGGCACCAGCCCCTACACCTATGTCTTGACCGGCGCCCTGCCCTCCGGCCTCTCGTTTAGCGCGGCGGGTGTTCTGTCCGGTACGGCTAGCGCCGGCGGCGGCCCCTACACCTTCAGGGTGACTGCGACCGACAGCAGCACGGGAACAGGCCCATACAGCGGCATCAGCACCACCTACTCACTCACCGTCGGCAAGCCCACGGCGGCGATCACGCTGAGTAATTTGGCCCAGATCTACACCGGCTCCCCACTCTCCGTCAGCGCAACAACCACGCCCACCGGGCTGGCTGTGAGCTTCACCTATAACGGCAGCGAAACCCCTCCCACTGCACCGGGAAGCTACACCGTGGTTGCGATCATCAACGACCCGAACTACCAGGGTTCAGCCACGGCAACACTCGTCATCTCCAAACGTACAGCAACAGTTACGTTAGCCAAGCTGACTCAGACGTATACCGGATCTCCGCTCTCCGCCACGGCAACCACCGTACCGGCCGGACTGACCGTGACCTTCTCCTACAACGGCAGCGGGACTGCGCCCACCGCGGGGGGAAGTTATGCGGTTGTGGCTACGGTCACCGATAGCGACTACGCCGGCTCCGCTACCGGAACCATGACGATTACGCCGTTAACACCGGCAGTCCGTTTGTCCTCGAGCAGTAACCCGGCGGTTGCGCAAACCGGGGTAACCCTTACGGCCGGCGTGAGCTCTACGGTGGGCATGCCAACCGGTACGGTAAGTTTCCTGGACAGCACAACCCCACTAGGGCAGGGGACACTCACCGCGGGCGTGGCTACGCTGACCACCTCATCTCTGGCCGATGGCTCCCACTCGCTTACTGCTGTGTACAACGGAGACACGAACTTCGTTGCCGTCGCCAGTGCGGCATTGTCGCAGTCAATCCTCGACTTCACCCTGACTCCCGGCTCGGGCAGCGGCAGTGGTTCGGGCAGCAGTGTCACTACCCAAACAGCAGAGCCCGGAGGGTCGGCTACCTATCCGCTGAACATCGTACCAACTGCCGGCACCATCTTCCCAATCCCGGTCCTGTTAACGGTTACCGGCATGCCGGCAGGTGCTACGGCAGTCATCACTCCGTCGTCGTGGGCTCGACTCACCGGTAACTCGTGGACTTTCCCGGCAAACACCCCACTCAACAGCATCACGTTGACCATTCAGGTGCCGAGCACTTCGACCGGGATGAACAAAGAGTTTCCGGCCTCAGGGAAGCTTCCACCCATCGTATGGGGACTGCTGCTGTTGCCTTTCGCAGTCCGGATGCGCAGTGCGGGCAGCCGACTGCGCCGGATCATCTTGACGCTGTTGTTCACAGCCGCGGGCTTAGGGACCGTGTCTACTCTGAGCAGCTGCGGCACCGGCAACGGCTTTTTCGGTCAACAGCGATCGTCCTATACGGTAACTGTGACTGCTACTTCCGGTCCCCTCACGCGGTCCACCAACCTCACGCTCAACGTCGAGTAACCAGGAGAACTTGAGATGCGCAGTACGATTTGCGGAAGACTGCTCTTTGCGTGCGCTTGCTTGTTGTTCGGACGGCACCTCTTGGGGCAGCAGGATGGTACTCAATCCCAGGCCTCGCCCAAACTGGAGGTAGCTGTTGTCTATAACTCGCTCCTGACCAACGTGGTGCGCGCCAACAGGTTCTGGATGCAGGGGGGCAGCATCCAGGTCGAAGGACAATTCTGGCACGGCTTGGGCGTGGAGGCGGACATCTCCGGCTTCCATGCGCAGAATGCCAACAACGCCGGGGTGGGGCTGGATATGGTGACCGCAACCTTTGGCCCGCGCTACCGGTGGTCGCCGGCGCATCATCGCTGCTCCTTCTTTGGCCATGCTCTGGCTGGAGAAGCCAACGGCTTCAACAGCATCTTTCCCAGCCCCGGTGCGGCCATCAGCAGTGCAAACAGTCTGGCGCTACAGATTGGCGGAGGCATGGACCTGCCGGTCAACAATCGTCTTTTGCTACGCGTTTTTGAGGCGGACTGGCTGCGCACACAACTGCCCAACGCGGACGCCAACGTTCAAAATAATATTCGTCTGGCTGCCGGAATTGTCGTTCGGTTTTAATGAACGTTTGGATGAGTGCCGCAACGCCGCGCTCGCGGCTAAGTCGATGATTCTAAATGGTGGCCAGAGACGGGATCGAACCGCCGACGCCGGCCTTTTCAGGGCCGCCTAGCAAGGGCACTAAGTGGTCTGGAATCAGCGGATATCATTGAGACGATTAGCCTTGTGACCTCCCCGCTTTAGGATGGTTTAGGCCCATTTAGGCTGGTTTCGACCGTACGATGGTCGTGTATTGGTCGTGTGATCTGATGCGTGGCTGAAGCGCAGATTTGAATCTGCGCTCTTGCATTGGGAGTGACCGAGCGCTCGCCTGTGTTGCTGGGTTCTTTTGCATAGAGGGCTCCACACTCGATGCACAACCAAAGGGCAGGTGGTATTTGCACTTATGCCACGTGCTGAGAGGCACCGATAATTCCCCTTTTTTGGTTTCACCCTGCTTGTCCATTTCGGGAGCCTGTTCCCGTTAACAACCCTGTCTCAGAAGCAATCAACGCCGCTAAAGGCAGTGGGGCTTACCTGAGGAACTAGCATTTAAACTATCAACTCGTTTATTTACACGATCTTGAAAGATTGATTCCGGTATATTGGCGACACTCCCTGCCTGCGGTAAAGGAAAATGCTCAAGAAAGACAAGAAAGATCTGACAGTTTGGGAACACCTAAAGACGATCCAATCAGACGGAGGTAAGGCCCGCTGGGCGAAGCTCACTCCTGAGGAGCGGAGCGCTCAGGCGCGCAAGATAGTAGAAGCGCGTTGGGCCAAGAAGAGGGCCGCGGAGGTTGTCCCTGCGACAACATCCTCCGCAAAGCCTTCAAAGCGTGCGCCAAAGAATTCGCCCAAAAACAAATAGCACAGCCCCTTTTATTTCAGAATTTTCTTTCGCCAATTCCGTCCAGGTTTGCTTTGAGATTGGGCTTCCAGGCGGAGATTCTCTGAGTGCCGCTCTTTGGCAAGCTCGTAAATCATCTCCCAGGCAATGGGGTACTTGTCCTTGGACCCATTGAGCTGAACGACGGCATATTGTGGCCGACTCTCAACGATAACCTCACGAGCCTTACCGTTCTGTTCCACCGAAGACGCGGTGACGAAGATTACCTGCGTTTTGCGTTCCAGCAAGACCCCCATGATTCTCCTGTAATCGTAGTAAGATATACAAGCAATTGCTTGTATGGACGCATACGATCCGTTAGGTCGGCCTGGGGACTAAGCAACAGAGTGGTGCAAGCCAGCGTTTTTTAAACGATTGCACGGCTGAAGTGCTTCTACTACCTAAGCTGCGATGAGATGACTTTTTTTGACACATCCCGGTAATTTTTTTTGGGGTCTGAAAATGGGGACGATGGGCCAGACACTTCTGCATCTCGTGGACCAGCGAGGTCAGACTCTCCCGGCGGCTATCCGGCTCCCAGTGGAGGCCGCGCACCGTTGGGTCAGGCGGGAATATCCCCATTTGGACCAAGCTATAGTTGCGGGATGGGCAGAAGACATTGGCAAGGCAATGGGCGCCCGTCTCGATGACATCCGGTCTCCCTATCGCTACGCGTCTGCCGCATTGCATGGCAAGGTCAGGGAGTGGTTCCGAAGCAATGCTTCCAAGGAGATTCTGGTTGGAACTGGAAGCGAGTTGGAGCTGTGGGCCAGCATTGATCGTTCCGCACAGCGCGTCATCTACCGAGCCGTCCTGTTCGAGCAACTGAAGACAAAGTTGAGTGAGCGTGACAGGCATATCCTTGTTTTGCTTCAGCAGGACATAACGAGCCCGGCGAGCGTTGCCGCGGCCTTGGGTGTCAGTTATGCAGCAGCGGCAAAGGCGATACAACGGGTTAAAGAGAGGATTGCGGCAATATTGGTAGGTGACCCAACTGGAGAGCAAGTTCAAACGTTACCACATCCCTGCGAATCAGAAAATGGAGGCTGACGCTTGGATTTGATGAAGGATTTTTTTCTAGAAGCGAACCCAAATCCTGAGCGGATCGGGTGTCCCGAAGAACGAACCCTCCGCGCGCTTGCCGAAGATCGTTTGCCATCTTCCCATCCCGCGCGTCTTCATCTGGCTTCGTGCTCAGAGTGCTTCGCAGAGTTCCGAGGTTTTAAAGGGGATTGGGAGCAAAAGCGCAAAGGGCGTCGCCGAATCATTGGTTGGGCATTGGCCGCGTCTTTAATCGTCGCCAGTGGTGTCGGCGCTTGGGAATACCTGCACGCGCCATCCGGACACCTAGCAGCCATCCAGATGGCCTCTCCGCAACCTATGACGGCAAATGTGGATCTCTTCAATGCAGGAACGGTGAGAGGAGAGGACGATGATATCAACGTTCTGAAGCAGGTGTCGTTGCCGGCCGCGATTGTACAACTTTCAGTGACGTTGCCTCGATTCAGCGAAGCTGGACGCTACGAAGTGCTCGTGGCGAGAGACAAGTCCGGAAATGAGGTTGTCGCGAAGGGTTCTGGGGACGCGATCGCTAATGCCGGCAAAGTGATTGTGGGTGTGACACTCGATCTCCGCGCCGCCAAATCTGGGGCTTACTTTCTGGCGACAGTTAGGGGCTCTGACAATGGCATGTACTACTACCCCGTCCAAATCGCCCATGGAGCTCCTTGAAGAGATGCAGAATTCCCACTCCCCAGAACTGAAGGACGGCCTGACCTCGAAAACCAAACACGAGATCTTCGAGAGCGTTCTCGCCGCTTTAGCCAAGAAGTTCTATAAACCAGAACTTCTTGGAAATGGGTGGCAAGAAGCCGTTGCGAATCATCGCGCGACTATCGAAAGCGCACCCACCCTGGAAGCATTCGAGCAGGCTGTTACTGCCCTTCTCCAGAACCTCAAGACCTCTCATGTTGGCTTTTTTCATCAGAGTGCGCGGAGAGCTTCAAGTCGTGCGGCGCTCAGCGCGACCTATCTCGCGGGCGAAACCGCCTATGGATCTCGGTGGATTTTCCAAGATGTTCATGATGGCGGTGCAGCGGCACTCGCTGGGATTCAACCCGGCGACATTTTACTGAGGCTCGATGATAAAGAGATCATCCCGCCTGAGCACCCGGTTTTCCCCATGGGAGCGACTACTACGCTCAATATTGTCACGAGCGATGATAGCGACCGAAAAACAACAGTCGATGTGTCAAAGCCGAAGGGGAAAAAGTTACAGTTCGTGGAGCCGACGCTTGTCCAGTCGAAGATTGTGTGCGAGGGGGTTGGATACCTGAAGGTGGCAATGTTCCCGGGGATGATCGGGGTTGACGTTGCCAACGAAATCTCCAAGGCAGTGATCGGCCTCGGTAAGATTAGAGGGCTAATTATCGACTTGCGCGGAAATACAGGTGGCGGAGCGGGCGCACTCCGTCTCATGAGTCTATTGACCCCGGAGAAGATACCGGTTGGGTTTGCGCCTGGAAAGCAATGGACGGGCCGGGATCTCGCCAAAGAGAAAATTACATTTCCTCGTTTCGGAAACATCCCTTCATCCAAGAGGTTTCTTTGGTTGCTGGCGTTACGCTATCTGCCATCCCTCATCACAAAATCTCCGATTGTTTTGGAGTCTGAAGGGTTTGGTCCGCAATCCTACCAAGGAAATGTCGTGCTCTTGGTCGATCGCCACACTGCCAGTGCAGCGGAGATGGTCACCATTTTCGCGAAAGAAAACAAGCTGGCAACTATCGTAGGAGAAAAGACTGCCGGGAGGCTCTTGTCTGCGACTTCATTGAAAGTTGGACACGGCTTTCGGCTCGCGCTCCCGACGGGCGCTTATTACACATGGAACGGTACTGCTCTTGAGGGCAACCCGATTGAACCCGATGTGGTCAGCGAATTCGATTGGCAGGACAGAAGACGCGGTAATGACGGCCAGCTCGATACGGCATTGAAGACCGTAGAGCGCTGGAATATCGATGTAATCGTCTTTGTCCGGGTGGCTCGCCGATATTTCGGTGAGCGCATTGGGCTTGTTATCGTCAGTTGACGACGAAAAACCACTTGTCCGAAAAGCCGACTTCCATGTGACCGGCCAGTAAAGCGTGATGGGGCGCAGTCCATCTGCTGTCTCTGCATCTCTGTCCCTCCATCTCACCAAGAAAGAAACTACCAAACCACGCAACGTTTCACCGCGCCATCGCCTGGCCAGTCTCGCACGCAAACGCCTTCTGAAACTCCGGCAGATTCCTTACCACGCCATTCACCCGGAACTCGTCGGGCGAGCGTGGATCAGGCTGCAGACGCAACCGCAGGCTGTCCCCCTTCCCCCGTCACCGATCATTCGTCCAGGTGTTTTCGGGTGATGCGGGGTGTGATGGGGACTTTCATGCCGCGCACTGGAGCGGATGGACTGCGGGATGCAAACCGTTTCGGCTGTTTGGGTTTATCCTGTCATCCGGGGACGAACGAGTATGGAGAGCAACTGCATCTTCTGCGGTGTGACGTTGACTGAATCGCGTCTGAATCAGCGCGACTCGCGGACGCGGGAACACGTTTACGCAAAATGGTTTCGCGGCGTGGTTGTAAACGACAAGATCAAGATGTTCAGTTCAGATGGGAAAAAAGACACTTTTCACAGCCAGACAGACTTGGAAGACTTTTGGAATCGCTCCGTCTGTGCCAACTGCAACAATGGCTGGATGTCGCAGCTTGAGGTTGCTGTCAGCCCTGTTTTCGATAAGCTGACCGGTGGTACAGACCTGAATCTGCTATCGGCTTCGGAGGTCGAAACGCTGGCGCGCTGGGCCGGAAAGACGGCAATCGTCCTGGGGTATCTGATGCCATATCAGGCAGTCGTCCCCGAATTCATCCGTAGGACGTTCGTGCCGGGTAACGCGCAGCGTCCGTGCATGCACCTTTTCTACCAATTAGTTGATCTGGGGAAAACCCTGGAAGGTGGATACGTCCAGCTAGGGTATGGCGCAGAGTTGCCGGTGATCGCCGGCACAAAATCATCAGGCGTGCGGTTCACGTTGTGCGTATACAACCACCTCCTGACGGTTGACTTCCCGCCAATGTCGACCCGTATAAGGTACGACCTGTCCGACAGCGTCAGTGCGGAGATATGGCCAAGCCGTGTTGCGGCGGGAACAACTGACTGGAAGATGACCTTCCCTGCGTCAATCGGCGCTATGCTGTTCCGAGTGTGCGAGGGTGTGCATGCGGAATTCGAGGAGGCAATAGTCGTATAGACATCCCGTAATCAGGGTCTCGAAGAGCAAAAGAAGTCGCTGACGGCCTCTGCGTAGGTCCCTGGATTCGGCTCAAACGCGGGGCGCTGACCCATTTGGGCCGTGTGGGCTTTGCAGTCAATTGTGAATCGAGTTGGTTCCAGGTCCGGCGTTTTGTCATCCTCCGGTGGTTTTACCCATGCCTTCAGCTGTAGCGGGTTCTCGGTTTCCAGCGTTTTCACGTCCAGAGACATGCCGCTAAAGTTAGGCGGGGTGCGCCATCTGTCACCTTCTTGACGTTCTTTGAATAGTTCCGCTCGTTCGTAGTCGCGTCGGGCATCGTCAAAACGCTTGAGAGCGAGTAGTACATCCGCTCGTTTGAGGTAAGCCTCTCGCAATTCCCCGTCCATAGACGGATGCATCCCGGCAGGATTGGAGATTGTGCGTTCGAAATTGTCCTCCGTGTAATTCGGGACGAACATTTTGTGGATCTTGTTTTTCAGCGTGACATCATCGACCTTGGCGTAGACAGGGTAGAGCTCGCGGATGAAGTCGAGATTGATGAAGATGAAAACGTTGTGCAGCCGTGCTGCAATCAGCGCCGTGTCATCGTCTAGGGCGTGCTTGTAGTCATCCAGCTTTATGTAGAGATCACCTTGCTGATCGAGCGAAATGGCCAGTCCCGGGAAGTCATTCCGCTGCCTGTCTAGGGCGATTGCTTGCGTGAAGTCCGTCACGGCCCCTGATTTGTCGTAGGTCTCTTGCTTAGCCAGCGCGCGGTCATTCCAAAGCGCTGACTCATCCTGCGCTAGAGCTATCGCGTGGTCAAAATCGTTTACGGCATCTGAGTAGTTCTTGAGTTGGAGGTTTTCATCGGCGCGGGCAGCGTATGCGCGTTCGATAGATGGGTTGAGTTGAAGGGCTTTTGTTTACAGATTGATCATTTGCCGGTAGAACACCGCCCGTTCCGCTTCGTGCTCGCCCAGAACTTTGAAGAAATTGGCCTGCTTAATCGCGACTGCTGAATAGAAGTAAGCCGGCGCGAAGGATGGGTTGGCCTCCATCAGCTCAGTGGTGTATCGCTGTGTCAGCGCTTTGGCGATGTCGTCACTGTACATAGCAAACGAGGCCACGAAAACGGCCCGGAAGACCTGGGCCTCTGGCGAATTGTCGTTGCGTTTAAGCCATTCGGCGACTTCCTCCGAGGTCCAACCGCAGGGCGTGTTCGGCTTTTCAGCGACTTTGACCCTGCCGTCGTTCAAATACTGGATGTCGTCGCTGTAAGAAGTGATGATCTGATGGATGTCCCGTGACACTGTCGGGTCGTCATGGGCCATGAATGCGAGCTTGGCGTGCATGGCAAGCAGTTCATTGAGGTCATCATGCTCGTCGTCTTCCGGGGGAAGCATGTGGGGGATTCCCGACAAGGCAGTTTCGACATCTGTTCTTGCGCCCGTGAGATTTCCTGAGGCACACCGGAGTGTCGCCCTGGTGGTGTAGGCCTCTTCAGCCCGGGAATGCGCGGAAATAAAAGCATCAAGGGCCGGGAGTCCAGCAGTTTCATGACCGGCCCTAATACCCTCCAGCACCTTACCGAAAGCTTTGGCTTCCTCGGTAACCGGATGCGGCTTTTCGCCCGGGATGAGCAATTCCGGCGGCTCCGTTACACCGTCGATCCGCACCACATTGGACTGATCACTGGCGGACGTCGGCGGACCGGTAGGCTTCTGACATGAAATGACTACCGATAGGTTTGCAATTAAGGCAAGAATCTGAACAAGCAGTCGTGGGAAGGTTTTCATGCTGGAACAGAGTAGCAGTGACCGTTCGCGTTTCACGCTGCCCTTTCCCCCTCATCCCGCCGTGCAGGCGCTACGACGTCTTGTCAGCCGGCTTGGATGGAGCCGGAGGCACTGCGGTTGGCGTTGAGTTCGCTGGATCGACGTTTGCATACTGGCGAATCATCAGACTAGATGGTACGCTCGCCACGTCGGTCGAGGCGCAGGTTGTGGAGGTCTTTGGAAGCGGGGATGATTCGCTTCCTTGTCTAATTAGGTCGGGCACCTTAAGGCGCGGGAAAGGCGGGCTTGACCGGGATCAATCGCTCACTGGAATTGCCGCTCACTCTTTGCGATTATCGGGTCGTAGTTCCTGTACAAAAGGCGTTCCTTTTTTTCAGGTTCCAAAGCAAGCTAACCCTGCGGCAGGCGGTTCGGGAGCCCTTCGTCTGTTCCCGAAGGAAGGACTCTCGACTCCTTCGGCTCCCCCGGTTTCCCTCAGCTATCTCTGATAGTCTTCCGACGGAGAGGGGCGAACCGTGCTTGCCGGGCAGTTCAAGTTTAGAGTGTTCATTCGACATAGCACTTCCGAAACGGCAGTTCGATGGCCCTTTGTGACGACAAGATGGCCAAGGACCTGAGGCGGGAACAATGAACGGTATCGACCTGGAAATAATGCTGAACGGTTACATTATCGGCCCGATAAGTGCTTTCAAAAAATATATCTTCCGTGATTTCATACCGGCCTTCGGAAACTTGGAAAAGCGCGCCGCTGATGTTGCAGAAGAACATTTCACCGAGGTTGGATCAGAGCCGGCATACGACGACATTGTCGTTGACATGGCTGATGTGGCAGAGGATGCCGAACAAAATTCGGCCGATTGGTTTTTCATGATGACGTCGCTCCGTCAAACGATGCTCAACTTGCTGGCGGTTGGGCTGTTTCACCTGACGGAGCAGCAATTAGCAAGGTTATGCCGAGAGTGCGGCTCCAGATTTCCTTCCCCTACTGATACAAAGCTAGAAGAAGTCAAGAAGTGGTACGGCAAGCATCTTGCACTCGACCTCGAATCCCTTCGATCATGGCACACGATCGATGAGCTTCGTCTGATTGCGAATGCAGTAAAGCATGCAGAAGGGTCAGCAACGAGACAGCTCCGAAAAATAAGGCCGGAGCTATTCAGCAACCCCGCCTACCAAGAAATCTATAAGCAGGAAGGCCTGGACAGAACGATGGGCCCGGTTCGCACCCCGCTGTCGGGCGAGGAGTTTTTCGTGAGCGAGCCGTTGCTGGAGTTGTATTCGATGGCGGCGGAAGCCTTTTTCGCAGAGATTGCGGAACACTTCAGAGCACGCAGCGACGACTTTTATTGAAAGATACCGTGAGGCGGAATCTCTGAGCAGAAATTCCGCCCCGCGAGATCGTTACAGGTGCGCAGCGATCATTTGCAAGCTGTGAAGCAAAATATACAAGCAGCCCCCGAGAACGGCTGTGCTTACCCGTAGCTTTGCCCTGGTGACGCAGGCTCCTGAAAACCGAACCAAAAACTCAAGCTCTAGCATGACTCACCCCTTTCAATGCGGAGGTGGTCGACGTCGCACCTGTAAACAGCCCAGGCACGTTGTCCAGAGCGTTCGGCCCGGAGGGTCCCTTCGTGGATGAAGCGGCGGATCGTGCGTTTGGAAACGCCGATGCGGTTCGCCGCGGTGTGAACGTACATCATCTCGGCCGGCAAGCGACCGGGATCACTGAAAGCAAAATTCATCACTGACCTCCAAATTGGTGAAAAGTCTTGGAGGGGTGCTTTAGGAAAAGACACCCGACGGCTGGCTAAGCTGAGAGCGAAGCCGCTGCCTTCGGTGGATGGCTGCCGTGCAGGAGGAACCAATCTCGTCGAGAAAAGTCAAGGCTACAGAATCGAGGTTTGGGCGCGAAAAATGATTGCTTGATTTGGTGTATCAGGCGGCGCACCCGTCGCTGTAGGCTCTTGAGCAGGGCTCCCGACAGCTGAGAATATCTCACCGCCCTTTTTTCGAGATAAGAGTTGTAGCGATCAAACGCTTCACATGCAGGCGACGAGGTTTCGCCAATGATGCGATATAACGTTGAAATCGACGCTAATCTACATTGCGAGAGTAGGGCTAGTTGTTGGCTGAACGACTCAAGCTGTTGTAGAAATTGCCCACTCGCGGGGGTCACCAAAAAATTGGGCTGTGTTTCTACCTTGGCTAAAAAATCAGAGAAGGGGATCTGACAGTCGGACCACGAGGGAAAATAGGGAGCTAGCGTGCTATCGCAGCAATCCGTCAGATCGCGTTCCCGCGGCTCAGAGCAGTCTTTTGCATCTGGGACAAACCTGCACTGCAAGATGCGTGGCCTCTCGAGCCGAAAAGTATCGGACAGGAAGTCTACCTCATCCTCGACCGCAATCTCTGGGCTGATCTGTGATTGCATACCTCGATAATATGCCCCGGTTGAGCATCGAGAGGCCAGTTTGGCCGCTAATTTTCAGGCCTTTGGCGGCCGCGCTGCCTATCAACCGCAACCAAGGTACCGAATAGTTTCCGGCGCCGTTCTTCCTCCCAGCCCTTGTAGGGGCCTTGCCGGCCGGCGAAATCGACCATGTGGAAACCGCCTTCGATGCCAGCCTCCGCTAATGCATCGTGCCACTCGGTTTCGAACTGGTTCCAGGCAGAGTCCTGAGCGACCAGTCCACCCATCCCTACGAACTTAGAGCGCGGGTCGGCCGCGTGGCCCGATTCGTCCATGTATGCGATCAGCACGGGCGAAATCCTCTCCCGGCAGTCTACCGGACCCAGCCCAACCCGCTTGTCATAGAAACGACTGTCGCTTCCTGACTTGGTGGACGAGCTCCGGCGATAGCATACCTGCTACCGACAATTCTGCAATGGTCGCACCATCATGACACGCACTTGTCCGATAACCGGCATTTCGGACATATGGATGCTGAAATGTGGTCACGAATCGAACGGCCGCCTCCTCTGGGATAATTCAGAAACGGCCCCAGGTATCACAGCGTGCCATTTGGGTCTCCAACGATCTGAAAACTGGCCCAGAAATAAGGTGGAAGACCTTGATTGAGGAGGTCCAACTGCGCCGTCCGGAGAGCGTCAACTTTGCGGGTATGTTGGGCGAGTTGGGAATAGAACATGGCCATTAGGTGTTCGGTGGCGTGATCCTCTAGCTCCCAGAGCGTGGACACAACAGAGTCAGCCCCGGCTTCGATGAAGGCGTTGACGAGATTCGCTACGCCAGCCTCGCCCACCGGCCCGACACCAGTATTGCAGGCTGAGAGCGTGACGAGCTTCGCTTTCAGATGCAGGTTGCGAATCTCGCGGACCTGCAACAGTCCATCTTCACTCCCCGAAGAATCCGGCGCGAAGATCAAAGCGGAACGGTCTGGGTAGTCCAGGTCGGCATAGCCGTGCAGAGCGAGATGAATGACCTCTGTGCTGTCGAGCGAAAGATGCTTGAAGCGAGTTTCAGTAGCATCTGCACCCAAGAGAATCGTGCTCGGTCGCGGCAAATCTGCGGCAATGGTCTCGACTTCTAGCTTGCTGTTCGGGAGCGGGGCAAGCTGGCTCCGCTCTGGTCCGGAGATCGCTCGAACAATGGGATTTCGCGTATCCGCAGGCTGTGTCCACGCGGCGACCCCGATGTATGGCATTGCAGCGGGCGCTTCATGGGCGAGACGTTTGCGAAGCAAGTCGAAAACGGTAGATGAAGGGGCAACGTCTACTGTATGGGTTTTGAGGACATATGAGCCTTTGTCTGCGAGCGCAGCGAAGGGCAACAGATGGAGAGAACTGTCGGGAACTATGATCAGATCCGTCTTCTGGTGGTACTCCTTGATTGGATTTAGCAGTTCGGTGAAGAGGCGCTGAGCGAGCGCCAGGTCCGCCTTCTGAGCGCGGATTTCTTTCCGATAGAGCATCGAGTCCGATTCGATTTGAGTCTTCGCAGGCAGGTGGTAGGGTGTGACCGATGTTTGAGTGATAGCGAATGCATACGAGTTGCGTTCGGCGAGAACGTATTCGATTAGCAGCGCGTTGGGCGAAAGCGTGCGCTGGACATCGGCCAGATGGACGGGGTGAACTGTTGTTTCCTGGGCTAGCGCACTAGGGCTGATTTTCAGTTCAGTATTGTTGATCTCGCTGATCAGAGAGGCCCTGGCGGCTGGATCGTCAGTGTTTATAAGGGCGAGATTGAGACGGGTCAGTTCCTGCTCGTCCGCGGTCGGCGCATGAACTGGCTGACTGGCATGATGCTCTAGTGCTTCTGTTTCGACACGGCCCCGAACCTTTTCCAGGGCTTGCAGGGCATCATCGTAGCGCTTTTGCGCGCACAATGATGCGAAATAGCCCGAATAAACATCGCTCATTTCCGCGAGGAGCTGCCGCTGGATATTGGTTGTGGCGGCGTGCTGGATCATACCATCTACAAGCGCGATGCTTTTTTGATAGAGTTCGTCTGCTTCCTTGGCTTGACCCATCTTGTCGATGATTTCCGCCTTAATGGCCAGATTGCGTGGAACGAGGTAAAGCTCATCGGGAATTTTGGTGTTCGCCTCAATAGCGCGGTTTATCGCCGCAAGCGCTTCTGGGAGGTTGCCGTTATGTTGGTCCGCTTCGGCGAGAAGTCCACCTGCGTCGGTAACGCCGCGGTAGTTGCTGATCTTTCTTGAGAGGTCGACTGATTGTTGGTAGTCGGCGATCGCTGCGGTCCAATCTCCGCGCTCTTTATTGATTGTGCCCCGCGAAAGGTAAACCTCAGCCTTGTGGGCGTCATAGGGTGTGCCTTGCAGCCGTGCAAGTGATGCGTTCGCGAGAGAAATGGCTTCTTCGTATTGATGAAGGCCTGCCAAGGCGTCTATCTTCGCGTAAACGGCAATTGTAGGGTACGCAATTGCGGGATTTGTGTCAGCAATCTTGATCGCCTGATTCAATGGGGACAGAGCTTCCTTAAAGCGATGAATCTGCACTAAACCGGCCCCAAAAACGCTCGCATAGCGGACGGTTGCCGCTGGATCATTTTCAACTTTTGAGAGTTCCCAAGCTCGTACGACTTGCGCTTTCGCAGTTTCGGTGTCGCCGAGAATGAACGCAGCTATGCCTTGCTCGCCTGTGGCGCGTGTTGCCAGTTCGTAGTGATGCAATTTGATTGCGAGCGCGGCCACCTCTCGCCAGGTCGATCGGGCTGCTGAGGCGTTGTAGTTGGTTTCGAGCATCCCACGAATCGTGAGGATTCTGAGCCTGGTCTCGAGGTCTGCGGCCTCCGGGCGCCCCAAGTCTTGTGTCAATGCCCAAAGAGTCGCCGGGATGCTCACGGATTCATTCGGGGGGATTTGACTGACCTGGGCATACAGGGCCTTGGAAAGCTCGTGCTGTGAGGTGTATAGCTGCTCGGCCTTCTGGTACAGGGGTAACGCGTCAGTCCAACGATTACCCCATGCGAGGGTGTCGGCTCTGTCGAGCAGCCCTGCCGCGGAATTCTTGGGAGCCAAGCTGTGATGCGGTGTGATCGCGTAATAATACGCGCCGCCAGCGACTAGAAAGGTTATTCCTAAAGTCGCGAAGAGCTTCTTTACAATCCGGGGGAGTCGCACGTAGGCCGCTCTCACAAAGTGAAATGATCGTTCGGTAACTGCCACTGCTCGCTTCAAGTGTAGCTGGAGAACGCGGGTTGCTCTAGAGCAGCGGGCTTCCGGTAGAGAAAAACTTTTCGATTCCTCGCTCAACGACTTGGCCGCGACTTGGCCGTAGTGAGCTTGGGTCTGTATCCATCGCTATCATGACCATACGTCGGATATTTGCAGATTGTTCGGACTGATAAAGGTGGGTCGTTACTTTGGTTACGGTGATCTCTGGCGCCGTTTGCCATCGAAGACTGAGATTGTTCTTGCGAGCCAGTTCCTCGGCAAACTCGAGCAGAGCAACCTCATTGCCATTGAGAAACGGCTGGATGGAGCCAAGGTGGTAGATGTATGAGGAGGCTCTTATCGCCCATTCCTCGGGGTCGTAACCTTTCAAGTGATTTTCGCGCCCAAGCTGGTCCAACACCGCATTGAGAGACGCTTCCACCGCGGTTGCCGGCCGGTCGCTGGCGTCGGCGCGTCGGAGTTCTCCAGCCCAATCGTAGAGGTCCTGGTAGACGTGATGATGGATCTGCTGAAGATGTACGGAATCGAAGCCGCCGAGTAAAGGAGCTGTTCGAAGTTCGGCGAGTCGAAACGCGGTGAGGTCGGCCTCTGCTGTCGCCAGCCGCTGCGGGTCAGTGATGCCGAGCTTGTTTTGTAAAGTCGTAGTGCCGAGTATCGTTATGTCAGTGTGCTCAATCATTGGTTGTCCTCACGTTCGCTAAGAGAGAGGCGTAGGCCTGGTCGAGTGTCGAGTTGCCGTCAATCCAAGACGCGAAAAGGCTTTCAAGGTGTTGCGATGGTTGCAGGCCAGCGAGTTTCACTGAGGCGAGCGCGGATTGCGCTGCCTTTAGCCGGAGGATGCGTTCGTTGTCAGAAATAATCATTTCTCAATCTCTCGGGATGGAATGGCGGAAGTGGCTTCCTGTTGCATGGCTTGTAACGTGGGGCCTCGCTGTGATGAGTGCGGCTGTTCCCTACTGGTGGGCTATAGGACTGCTCGCGATTGGGCTTTGGGAGCTCACTTGGCAGATGAGCGGCACGGAGAAGGCTCCAGTGCTTTCGCTGAAGCGAGTGAATGGCAGCTCTCTCCGATCGGCAACATTTGCGGCAATCGCTCTCTTCGCACTGTTCTGGGTATGTGTGAAGCATTGGCGTCTTCCCGTCTATGGAGAGGTGCCAGCGGGAAAGGTGTTGTGGTCGGTGCTCGTCTCTCCAATAACGGAGGAGCTGTTCTTTCGCGGCCTGATGTATAACGGCTTTCTCTTTGTAGGACGAGACCTGCACTCGAAACGAGCATTTGAGATTTTCGTCATGCTCCTCGTGGCATTCATATTTGCGGTGGCTCACGCTCGCAGCGGAATCTATCTGGTGTTGACGACCGTTGCTGGCATTGTCTATGGTCTGTGTCGCTGGAGGAGCGGGAGCGTCATTCCACCGATCGTTTGCCATGCCATTTTCAACGCCTCGGTCATGTGGACGTTCGGAAGATAGAACACTCATCACTTCTCCGTTTGTGCATCGGCTGGCGACTCTGCGGGCCGCTGCGAGAACGCGGCCCAAATAGCCATTGGTCAATCCCTCGCTGGGTGTCTCCGGTGTTGTATCGTGAAATTGCGTGTTTCAGTGCTTCCTGGCCCGGACCATAAGTTTTTTGTTCAATGCGGTAATCGTCCTCAAGGATCGCCCAACCCGCTCGAAGGTTCGTGCATGGCTCCAACAGAGACGCGGGCGATATACCCCGTCGTTTAGCTTCTGCCGTACTGACTTGCATCAGCCCCAAGTCAACAAAGATGCCGTAGCTCTGGAAGTACGCTAGCCAATCCAACGCTTCGCTTTGGTTAGCGGGCTGGCGCTTGAGTCGTAGTGTTCCCTCGGGGAGTTTCCAACGCTTAAGTAGCGCTTTCGGGAAGTCGATCTGCATGGCATTTGGGTTGGCGCTCGATTCGACCTCGATGACTCGCGCGAAGTGTGCTCAGCGGAGCAGCTCGGAAGACAGGTCGAGTGCAGTTTGGCGACGTCCGTGCTCTGTGCCCGCACTACTGACGGAAGAAGCAATAGGCTCACTGCGAGGAAGGTCTTCATCGGTTCCTTGCCTCATATAAAGGAATTGCCCAAAGGTCTGCCCAGTCTTGAGCGGAGACGTGCTGCACAGAGGGAATGATCGTGCCGGATGCCCAGTACAAGTTTGAAGGGAGCAAAAAGCATGGTCCGGATTTCGCGATAGCGTCTGGAGGGCGGGCCAAACAAGGAGTTGTTCGTAGCAGATGAGGACTCCGGCGCGTCGATCCCAGATGCGGATTGTGGCCGGGTAGCGGAGCATTAGCGGGAAACCGTTGCGCCTGTCGCCAAAGTGCCACATGCCGAGAGGTACTGGGACACGCTGCACGTAGGACAGGCGCTCCGTGTAGCCACGGGAGAGGAGAACATTGCGATTTGCCTGGGTGTTTGCAATTGGGATTGTCGTGCCGATGAGCAGTCCGGTATGGCGGGATTTCAGTTGAGCGAAAGGTCGTGGCCCAGCGTAGATCATGCGTTGGAGTCCAAGTAGGGATGATCGACTCCGGAAAAAGGATGAGCGTATCCGGGTGCGCGAGAGCTATTCGCTGCATGGCCTCTTCCTGGCCTTGCAATGTGGAGCCAATGACGTCTCGTGTCGGTGGACCTCCGAAACGGGTGTTCACGGCAACGATACGTGGATCTTGCGGTGGACGGTGGAAACGAGCATGTGCTGCGAGTGATGCCCCTACGAGCGCTGCTAAACGTAAACGCGGTACCGAGTCGACGGTACGCGAGTATCAGGACTAAGGGCAGATAGAGCCCGAGCCATCGGGTTCCAGGAAACCACTGAGCCACGCAGAGATGAGCGGGTGTGCAACCGTGACGAGGCTGAGCGGGGGCATGCTCAGTGCGACGATGGCCGCGACGTCGCCACAGGAAGAAACCACGATTGTAAAAGGCAATCCACGGTGCTGCACTAAGGGCGACAAGAGGGTCCAGATGAGCAGGGGAAGGACAAGGTTTCCCCCAGTGCCAAAGAAGCTCGCTGAACCTGGAATGACGCTCCATGTGGCCCCCGCGTAGTAGACCGCAGAGCTGAGATGCGTCGATTCGTCGCCGCGACTGCAGGTAGACAAATGGATATAGCAGTGCTAGGAAGTTCAGAGAAGTCTTGCCGCTCCAGCCGGCGGCGCCGAAGACGAAGGCGGCGGCGAAGAGCAGGACTGTTCGGCGGTTTTGAGAAATCCGAATGGAGAGAAGCATGGGTTGCCATCTGCTCCTCGTGATGGTTATATTGATTCCGTGTTTTTCACTGATCCGGTGGACTCCATTCGGCAGAAGTCGCGCAAATTTCGTCTATTTCGTAATCGATTTCAGGGTGGTAGTGCTTCTCGACAAGGAAGGGCTGGACCCAATGCCGTACAGAGCGAGCTGGTATTGGGCCGAAGTAACGGGAGTCGAAACTCTTTGGGACTGAAAGTTGCTGACTACCCAGAGCTGTCCCGGCTGAACGCGGTAGGTCCCGTATGCGTAGGGGTGGATCGGATGCCCTGTTGAATCGTGGTCAATCGTCATCGTATGGGCGAGTAATTGCCCGTTAACGCGTGACACCCTGAGCCGAGGTTTCGACGGTATCACCGGGCCATGCCACAACAGGCTTGATAAGGGGCGCGAATCCGTCTGGACAGGTCCGCATGGGCTTCCGATAATTTGGCTCCCCTTTCAGGCCGGGCCAGCGAACATCGGGGCAAAAGAAGACATAGGGCGTAGGAGTATGCGGTGCTTCGGCTGGATTGGAAACCTCTTTGTACAGGCCGAACGGTGCCGAGTGCGTAAAGTTGAAGACAAAGCCAAAGCCAACTCCAGCCAGACTAAGGCCGACGAACGCAACGGCGAATGCAACCACGATGTAGCTCAACCGTGAAAGACGGGTGATCAGATCACCGAGCCTCGAGTTAGACAGGCCAATCATGGATGCCCTCCTGAATAAATGCGGGAATCTGCTTCGCATCGTTGGTACGCCGAATTTCGTTTTGATGGATCGCGGCGGTTTCGGATCCGGAGGTGCTCGCGATGCGGAATGCTCGAATGACGTGGATCTCGAAAATGCTTCCTGTTTCACGGGGCCGCGATGCTTCCTCAGAGCGGGCTCTGGAGTCACGTCGAATGAGTTGGCCGGTAACGTGGATGTTGTCGCCCTTTTGGAAGCTCTTCGCCACTGAGGCACTTTCTCCGAGGAAGGTGAGGGGCAGAAATTGTCGGTGCTCTACGGTCTTGCCGTGAGTGTCGTAAAACCAGTTCTGCGCGAGGCGGGCGCGCACGAAGACTCGGCCGCCGGCGTCATCGACCGAAGGTTTGTCGGTGAGGTTTCCGGCGAGGGTCACTTGATTAAGAATTTCCATTCAACTTCTCCTCGATTGCCCGTTGATCAATCGCAGTAGCGGCGATTGAGCTGATGTCGAATGCTGTCTGTGGCGCTCGTCTGGGCGTTGGCGTGCCTGGCCGTGCAGCCGTTTTAAACGCGGGAGGTTTCAGCTTAGTTCTGGCGAGCAAGGCGTCGTTTAGGAAATAGAGGCTCTGTACGCCGTAGATCGGGGCTACGCCGTTAATGAAGATAAGCATGTCGCCTGGGGCAGTGATCTTGCTATCGGGGTCGTTGCTGGCCTTTGTCGGCGGCTTGATGCGTCGAATTTCGTCAACGGTGATGAGAGGGCGCTGGACCTGTTCGACACTGCGAAAGATGTGCTTGAGATAGAAATCTGTTCGTTGCCCGCTATAGTTGACGGTCTCCTTCTCGACGGTCATGTTGCCGCTGAGTTCGGAAAGGTTTTTGCACGTCTGGAGGTTGTCGGTCTGAAAGGCCGCTTTTATGTAGCAGTTGTCGGTAATAGACTCGTTCGGGCCATATTCCTCAATGATCTGGGTAAGTGTCTGAGCAATGAGGTAGGGCTTGATTTTGTACCCGGCCATCAGGCTCATCGCGCCCGCGAGGTTAGGGATTTTCTTCAACTCTGGGAATTCATCCAGCATGAGCAGCAGATGGTGACGGCTCGGGTCGAGCTGTTCCATGAGCCTATTGAAGATGAGCTGGAGCATGAGCCTTACCAGAGGTCTCAGGCGTTCTCGATCCGGCTGCGGGACTTTGAAATACAAGCTCATCGGCTCTGTTCCGTAAACCAAATCTCGGACAACGAAATCAGACCGGGAAACGGTCTTCTGAACTATCGGATCGTCGTAGACTGTCATCGGAGTGACGATGCTGGACTGAATGCTTGAAGCCTCGCGGTCGGCCCTATTGAGCTGTCTCTGGACGGCTTTGCTGACGAAAGGATGCGTAAAGGCAGGCTTGCCGTTGATGTCGAACCACTCAAGGCGAGGGTTCGATCTACCGCCCGGCATGTGCACAGTGTTCTGAATCTCTTTGAGCACATCTTGGAAATCCATGCCCGGCGAGGAGTAAAGTGCGAGCACATCGGGGAGCGTTGGCTCGCGCGGGGCGTCAAGGTTTCTGAAAACGTAACCCAGGTGGATGATGCCAGCGGATACTAGATCAACTGCGGCATCCTCAAAGTGCTTATAGAGACTGTCGTCGTTGCCGTGCCTGATCACTGCGTTCGCGATGGTCTGTGCGTCGGCAACCTCATAATCGGTTTCCCATCGAATCTCTGATAACGGGTTGTAGCAGCAACTCTCGAATGGTAGCGTGGGAGCGAACTTCAGAACACGCTGGCCAATAGCGTGCCGGAAGCCAGCCGTGCGGTCCCAATTCTCACCCTTCAAGTCGTAGATAAAGGCACTTTGCCGCCACTGGCAGAGGGTTGGGATGATCGCTGATACGCCCTTACCGCTTCGGCTGGGAGCAAATAGCAAAACGGGCTCAGCGCCAGAGTGCAGCAGGTAGCGGATTTCCTGCGTGTCTGGGTCGCGCCAGCCGCCGACGTAGACCCCATCGGTCGCATCAAACAGACCTAGCTTCTGAATATCATCTCGGCTGGCCCACGTTGCGGAGCCGTGGAGGTTCATTAAACTATCTGTGCTCTTGCGATCGCGTATGAGCGAGAGAAACCAATAGGCAAGATAGGCGAGAAAGAGTCCACCCAGAATCGTCGCCCCGAACGCAATCCAAATCTCTTTGCGGACGGTGGAACTGATGAGACGGGTGCCTGCAAAGTGCTTCCAAAGCACGAGGGCCTCGAACGGTGGGAACACCGCGGTGCCATGAAACCAGACGATAGGTTCGCCCATCTCGACTGGATTGTTGAGCTGGGCTGCAAGCCATTGGGTTGCGGCGCTGGCTGCCATGACGAAGACGACGACAGCGCCCAACAAGGCCCGAATGTTCCATCCGCCCTGCCAGCGAGGGCGCGAGGGGAGAACGTATCCGGGGGGTGCGGTGGTTCCGTTATTCATGCGGCACCTCCTTGTATTAGTGCACTGTACATTGCAATAAGAAAAATCAGTGTCCTCGGTCGTGGCTGATCTCCACGACTCGGGTTCTGAGCGCGTTGTTGAATTGCCCCATCCAACCTTTGTCACTTTCACTCGAAACGAGGCCCATTGTTCGCATCCGCCGCGCCACCGAATCAAGAGCCTGCTTATTCGTGAGGATGTCTCTGTCCGCACCTATGGACGCCGCATAGAGTTTGCTTGGATCGCTTCTGAGGCTGTCGATGGTCACTACGTTGCCAGGCTCCAGGTCTCCCCGCCGCCAAGCCGCCCGAAGGGTTCCGTCGTGACGGATAATCTCAATTTTTCCTTCGGTGGTCTCAAATAGGGTTTGAAGAGCGCCAGTGCGTTCGTCCTCGCTATTGAGCAGCACACGCCCAACCAGTTTCTTGGAGCTGGTAGAGAACTCCATTGGCGCATGGGGGTCGCTGATAGCAACGCCGCTGCGGAAAAGTGTGCGGGCGCGGTCCTGCACGTCTTTCATTTGCTGGAGATGACCGATGAAGTCGGAGCGAACGAGCCATCTATCTGCCGTTTGCCGTTTCGCAAGTCCTAGCTCCTTTAGGTGTCGAAGGCGAGCCAACTCACTTGGGTTGGTTGCGATTCCGGTGTCACTGTACCCTTGATTATCGGGAAAAGGCTTTGAGCGCTTAGCAATTCGCCGATCGATAAGCGTAACTCGATTGGCCGTGAGTTCAACTTGTTTCTGGCGTTGAATGTCTTCCATCGTGCGGGGGCCGAGTTGCCGGGTAAGAGACGTCTGGACAGCTTCACGAAGGCCCTTGCGGATGAGCATTGGCGGGAGTTGCAGGGCTTCCCCTGGTGGGAGCTTGCCTCGCACGATCAAGTGGGCGTGCGGATGGTCTGTGTTCCGATGGACAACTCCGGCCCACTCAACCGGAGCTCCAGTGTGTTGCTCGATGCGAGCGATCATGTCGCTTGCCGTGCGCTGAAAATTGGCGGTCGGATCTTCAGGGGAAATGATGATTTTGAACATGCGCTGGTCGCCGGCTTTCTGCCAGTGGCCGGCCAGAGAATCGAGCGAATGCTCCTGGGCTAAGCCCAAACGCTCCGGGCTGGGTGTTTGTACTTCGTTTTCAACGCCATACTGCTTGCTGCCGTCCACGTCCCGGCCTTTTGCGCTCTCGCGCTCGACGTAGGTTCCGTGAGCCTTCCACCCTCCGGGGGTCCTCGCATTGGAATACCGAACATTCACAATAGCCCGGCGCTGGAACGGAGACGTTTTCGAGGAACCGCTTCCCGAAACCTTGGCGCTACCAACCCGGTTCGATCGCGAGGATGACCTACTGACCAGGCGCGCAAGCCGTAGCAGATTTTTTGCGGTGCCTGTTACCCGGCGTGGAGATGTGTTGGTGGGGCGGATCCGGCCAGGACGAACCTTGGTCGAGCGCCCACGTTCTTCGCTAGTATCTCGTCGCTGTCGCGCAATGGGTGGCATGTCGGACTCTAGACCTCATCCGCCGGAGCGGCGGAATAGCCGGGCTCATCCTCAATCCCAAGTTGGGTGGGGCTGTAGGCGTCCGACTGGCGACGACGTTGGAATTCCCGCGCCGCTGTGAGATTGACCTGTTCGTAGATCTTCGTCGCACGAATGCGTGCCCCGGCAAGCAAGGAGCCGGGAACCTCCGGGAGGGCGGTGAGGGCGTACTTGATGTACGTGTCGGTTAGAGCGAGATGGAGCTGGCTGACAGTCTCCAAACTCTGGAATCTGTGAGCCAGGGAGTCGGCCAGGTTGCCAAACAGGGAGTAGACCAGTTGCTCAAGGTCGTCCCGTTGGTTGGTCCCGACTGTGACAAGGTAGTCGAATACCTCGTTGTCGCTGGAAGCATGAAGCTGCTTTTTGAGCGCAGCCACGCGCTCTCCCTGGGAGCGGCTGAGGCGAACTGTGTACCGAACGATGTTGGGCGGTTTCGGTCGCGGCATGGATGCACTATATAGCAATGTACATTGCTATAGCAACATGACGCACAGGGCCCATATAAAAGTACAAGGGTGCGTCAACCTAAGACGCACAACGCAAATCATATAGAGAGAGCAAACCTTCAAAGTGCGTCTGCGCTTTATGTTCCACTACTGCACTTTCGTAGAAAGACGGCTGCCTTTCGCAGCCTGCCTCCGTGGGCCTGCGGCCCGAAAGCGCAGCCTTCGGCTGCAACAAAAGCACGAACAAAGACGAACAAGGCAGACTATCCACGATGGATGCGCCGCCGATCCGCGGTTCGGGTTCATGCGTGGCAATTCGTCCTTTATCGTGGTTGTTCGCCTTTACTCTCACGGAATCGTTCTTGTGCGCTTGCAATCTTAGCTGTGGGTCTGGCATTCTTCTACTGCAATGTGCATTTCACAACATGAACGGCCCCCCGAACTGGTCGCGTTGGTTGAAGCACTGATGCTTCGCAGGGGTGTATTTCAACTCAAGGCTAGGCTTCTCAAGGCGGTGCGCTCCGAGTTGCAAGCTGCAAAAGGCAGCGGATTGACCTGGCGTGTCATCTGGAGAACGCTCCGAGATGAAGGGTATCCCGGCGGATACCAGCAGTTTTGTAAGGCGGCGAACCGAGTCATTGATGACGCCCGTTCGCCTACCGCAGGTAATGGCAAGAACCTGCCGCCCCTTGACGTGGAAAGAGAGGTTCGTCAACAGACGGTCCGCGGGAGCGGTCTGAGCAGTGAGAACACAGAGAAAGAGGAGAAACGGACATGGCAAGTACGGAGAGAAGAGGAAATGGCGAGGCTGGATCGCGAGGCGGAAGCGAATCGCCGGCGAGAGTCGCGATTGCAACCGACGAAGGTCTTCAAGCCGAGCGTATTTGTGGGGAGGAGCGAGGATTGACCACGGCCCTGGAATTGAAACCCAAGCGTGTCGTCTTTCCGATCGCCGGCAAAGGGGGCGTGGGGAAGACGACCGTCATGGCCACACTGGCGGAGTGGTACGCGAGCACTGCTTACACCGCTGACCTGTTTGATATGGACCCCGACAATAAAGCAGAGGGGTGCTTCAAGGCACTGTTTGCCAAAGCGCACAAACTTCCGGCGCTGGAGAGCTGGACATACGACAAGCTGTTGGGAATCTCGCTGGAATCCAGCGCCGACGTGATTCTCGCTGATTTGGGCGCGGCACAGGGTCATCGAATGATTCCATGGTTTCGAGACTTCTACAAGGTAATGCAGGACTCTGGTCTTGATCTTCGATGGACGGCTCTGGGCGTCGTGGATGCTGACATTGCCTCCGCGCGGTCGGTGATCGAGTGGGGCGGCGAGTTGCAGAACACTGTGGACTACGTCATTGTTCACAACCATTTTCAGGATGGTGTTGATTCGTCCTGGGAGAACCCGAAGCTGGAGCCGGATGTGACGGCCTTTCGGGAGACATTCTCGCCTGTCGAAATACGGATGGATGCCAGGCGGCCTGACTTACAGCGCATGATGCGAACGATGAACGTCACCCTTGGCGACGTAGGCGATCGCAAAACCAATGTTCCGGAGTTGAGAGCGCCAGACATGACCCTGCGGGCAAGAACATACCGGTTTCGCGCTTTCAGCCAATTCACGGAAGCCAGAAGGGTGCTTCTCCCATGAGCACTGTGCCTGTAAGAGCAATCGACAATTCCGCCTGGATTCGTGATCTCGTATATCTCGCCTTCCCAGAGGGTGAAGCGAGAGAACGGGTTCTATTCGACCTGGTTAAGCAATTCTCGAAAATGGACCCGGAAGACCCTGAATGGTTGCGCTACAAACTAAACGTTGTAGAGTGTAGAGCGATGGAGAACATGGCGCGGGCGCTGAACGAAGCTGCCACAGAGCAAGCGAAGCTCCGCGGCATTACTCGTGAGATGGCGGACTTTGCGTCGACTCAGATCCGGGGGACAATCGAGAGCGCTGCTTCACAGACTCGGCAGCTCCTGGAGGATGTGCAGCTCAGCCTTCATGATGCGATTTCAGGCGAAGCCATACTCAAGAGCTACACCGACGCAACAAGGCAGCAATTCGCCTCAGTTATAAGGGAGATCATCGAAGACACCCTCGGGAGGGCGCTCACCCTTTCACAAAAGCGCATGGACGAGTGGACGAAGGGGACGCTGGACAACTCCATTCGTGAGGCTCAGAAGTCCTTGGCGTCGGTGACGACGGACTTTCGAGTGAAGCTGGGAGGGACATGGGGGCAGCTACTCTGGGGCTGCATCGCCGGCGGGGTTCTGGCCGGCGTTTTCTTGCTTGTGGGTGGATTCTGGCTGGGCAGACATTGGTGAAGCTACCAGGGTGTCCAACATGCGAAGGAAAGATGTATGTTTTGGCTTGCATACCTATTTACGGTGATTGTGGGAGGGATTTTTGCTGTAATCCTGCGGGTTTTCAGGAAAGTGCTCCGGAGTTGGAGGTAGGCTACGTATTCGCAATCAAAAACGCGCCCCTCAGCGGATCGCTGAACACCTTTCGGTACTAATCCTGCTTTTGCCATCCAATCTATTGACCAACTGGTAATTGCCGGGTAGGCGGTGACTCGCCCGGAACTGAAAGAGACAGCTCCGGTCCTAGAGTATCCATTAGACTTCCGACCAGGGAACTGGCGATCTGAACGACTTGAGGAGGAAGCGAGGGCTTACTCCAACCTATTTGTTGCAGCAATCGCTAATTCTCCGAAGGCTACCTAACGTGATCGATGGAGATACCGTAACCTTGGCGCCAGTGGATGAGGCCTCACTCCCCGTCGCGGTGAGAAATGCTTTCAATGCCGCTCCGAATCCACTCGCGGATATAGGCCGGGCAATTACGAAGGCGAGTGCCACCCGTCTCGCAAGACGACAGGAACCTGACAGCGTCCTGGTCCACAAGTTTTACTTCCTTCATGTCCACTATGAGGTTCAGATTCCCGGTTTCCGATACGAAGATTTTTTGCAGCTCCAGCAGATGATCCCCTTCGATGCGCCCACTTAGCAGGAGAACCACAAACTCACCTTCCTCTATCCTTTTAGCCTTCCACATAAACCGGTCCCTCCAATTCACACCTTCGTGAGACTGCCGGGCCGCAAGCCACTCTGCAGTCGTTCAGTACGAGGAAGTCCCAAGGGCAAATCACAACACTTGGGACTGCTCGCGTGTAGCCTGAAGCGAACTTGCACGTTACTGGCCACTTCAAGTCGAAACTCGACGACATCCCATTTGCCCACCCAACCTCTCATCTAAGGGGTCAGTCTGTGTGGCTTCACGGTATCGTGGTAACAAATGGGCCAGATAAGCGGTTGAAAATATGAGGATTAGCGAAACAAATAAGGACGGCCTCTCGGGTAGTCCATAAAGTATTCGGGACCGACGCATTTTCAGGTAGCATGTGCGTGACCGTTGATCGGGACGATCGATCGCTCGTAGTGAAGTCCTCGACCGGTCTGGGTGACAGACTCTTAACGTCCTGTCGATGAGATCGTTATGTCCACAGAGACAAGAGCGTTCGAGGCGTCGTTGACATGCTTCAGGCGAGACCAGCCGTTGCGGCACATAACAGTGATCCGAAAGATCGCTCATTGGAAGAACACCAACTCAGACAGATCATCGATCTGATTCCGCAACACATAGTGATTATTGAACCCGGCGGCAGCAGTGCGTATACCAACCATATTTCGCGCGAGTACTTCGGCGACATTGCGACCCTGCCAATGGCGCCAAGAGAATTCATGGCCAAGGTCACACATCCGGACGACCTCGAAAAATTAACCAGGGTGGTCCTTGAAACATTTGAATCCGGTGTTGCCGGCGAGGTGGAAGCGCGGATGCTAGGCAAGGACGGAGAGTTTCGTTGGTTTCTCCACCAGAACTTTCCCGTCTGCGATGACCAGGGAAAAATCGTGCGCTGGTGTGGCTTACGCGTGGACATAGACGACAGAAAGCAGGCACAGGAGAGAGCCTACAAAGAGAATCTCGTGCTCCGGGAAGAGATAGAAAAAGTATCAATGTTCGAGGAAATTGTTGGCACTTCTGCAGCACTCCAGGCGGTCCTCGCCCGCGTAACGAAGGTCGCGCAAGCCGACTCCACAGTTCTTATCACCGGTGAAACCGGCACAGGAAAAGAGCTGATCGCGCGTGCGATTCACAAACGGTCAAAGCGTTCCGGACGAACATTCGTCAGCGTCAATTGCGCCGCGATCCCACGCGACTTGATTGCATCGGAGTTGTTCGGGCATGAGAAAGGCGCTTTCACGGGCGCGCTGCAGCGTCGGCTTGGACGTTTTGAGCTGGCCGATGGAGGAACACTCTTCCTCGATGAAGTCGGCGAACTTCCAGCGGAGACGCAAATAGCCCTGTTACGGGTCCTGCAAGAAAAAGAATTTGAACGCGTAGGGGGCAACCGCCCCATTCGCACGGACGTGCGCATTATCACCGCAACCAACCGCGACCTGGCGGCTGCTATCGCGGTCGGAGCCTTTCGCAGCGACTTGTTTTATCGGATCAACGTGTTTCCGATCGAGATTCCTCCGCTACGGGAACGAAGAGACGACATTCGCCTGCTGGTTGAGTACTTTATCGACCGATACTCGAGCAAAGCAGGCAAGAAGATACGGCGCATCGAAAAGAAGAGTTTAGACCGGTTGCAGTCCTATCCTTGGCCTGGCAACATTCGTGAACTCCAGAATGTCATCGAGCGCTCCGTGATCGTGTGCGACTCAGAGGACTTTTCGGTCGATGAGAGTTGGCTCTCTCACCATCGCCATCCGAGCTGGCGCTTACCGGATGAGCTCTTGACCCAGGAAAGAGCGAGCATCGAGGCCGCACTTACGGAAACCAGCGGCCGCGTCTCCGGCCCCTCAGGGGCCGCCACTCGGCTTGGGATGCCGGCTTCGACCCTGGACTCGAAGATCAAATCCCTCCAAATCGACAAGCGGCGCTTCCGCGCTTTGTAGTTTCAAATCCCCTTCGGCCCTTCACGCAACGCAGGGTTTCCAATCTCCCGTGAAATTCACGAAGTCTCGGGAGTTCACGACCACATCGTGAGCCCTTGTTGCTCCAATCCTTTGTTATCAAAGCTAAATAACTTTGGCCCGGCAGTTGCAATAAGGAAAGCACCGCCCGCATGCGAGGGAGCAGGGTGGAGATTTTCGAGGTGCAAATGAGAACAGCGTGGCGAACGAGTAAATTTTGGCTACCATCCAGCGAACGGGCAGCGTCAAAGGAAAACTGTACTGTGGCCGCAGATACGGAAGAGGGCAAGCGGCCCTTCCTTGATGCCATCGTAATTCATGCAAACAAGCTCACCCTATTCCGGCTTCACTACAAACCATATTGGATCATGTCCGATGCCGCTGCCCTGTCGGCACTCGCCTACGCGTGGGCGTTTTCCAGGCGTTTCCCAACTGTATCCGGCCTCGGTCTGACAGTCGCCGTACTTGCCGCATTGTTTGTTTATAAGATTGGCCTGGAGGCGAAAGCTGCCTTGGGAAAAACAGCGGCGCGATCTTTTCTCCAGGATTGTCTCCTATTCATCATCCCAAGCTTTCTGATCGTCAGCTTGCTATTCAAGCAGCCGCTGAGCCTCGCCTTCGCATTCTTCGGAACGCTCATGCCGCTGTACGGATGCCTTGCTCGCGTCGGCTGCTTCCTCGGCGGGTGTTGTTTTGGAAAGCCTTCTCCCAGCGGCGTCCTCTACCCTCGGACTATCTTCGAATCGGCTGGGCACGGATGTAGACGGTTCTCTGCTAGCCCTAATCCGGGTACCCGTGTGTTTCCCGTACAACTCGTCGAAGCGGGTGCGCAGGCAACGCTCTTTGCGATATTGGCAACGGCAGTGTGGCAATTTCCGGGCACGGCCGGATACATCTTTTGGATGTATCTCTCTTTGTATGCGGTCGTGCGGTTCATCCTTGACTTTTACCGGACCACCAGCGCCCGCCCGAGACACTATGGCTTTTCCGAAGCGCAATTGGTATGCGTTGGTGTACAGGCTGTGAGTCTCACCATTCTGGCATGTCTTTAATTCCTGGTTGTCGTGTCCAGGCGCAGATCGCGCGCGCGCCAGGACTTCTGCCACGTGGAATCGGTACAATGGAAATCCAAAAAAGGGGGGCATGATGAGAGTAGACCGCCGGCAGTTCAGTCTAGGACTTACAACAGCTCTTACGGGTCTCGGGTCAGGCCGCCCTTTGCAAGCACAGAAGCCCGAAGCTGGTGCGGAGGCAGCTCGCCACTACTTCTTCAAGAATTCTACTTTCGAGATGATCTTTCTCACGAGTCTCGGACGTGCCTATCACTCTGGAGGGAACGTCGGGAAAGTTCTCTATCTTACGAAACAGGTGGAGGATGGCAATTTTGAGAGCGCGTTTT
>CAWCCT010000004.1:0-167748 GCA_963794165.1 uncultured Acidobacteriaceae bacterium
GATTCCAGTGATGTCGATCAGGGATTCAGGGTGAAAGCGATCAGAGTTCCTGCGATTCCGATCAAGGTCGGAGCGCAGCGACGCTGGCGAGATTGATTGTCGCGAGAAGTGATCGAGATCGTCAAGCAGGAGGAGTTATTTCCGAGCGTTAGCGAGGCTATTTTGTTGTGGAGCGGGGATGGGGGCGTGGGGGAAGGGGCTGGCGATTGAAGCCCCTTTCCCCACACCAGCGCCTTCAGAAGCAGCAGCGGCTTCGGTTGCCGGCAACGCTGGGTTGTCAGGTTTGCATTTCCTGTTTGCTTTCCGTTTTCCTGGCTCCTGCCTTGCGCATGGACTCGCCACGCAGCTCGATGCGATGAGCGTTGTGCACGAGCCGGTCGAGGATACCGTCGGCGATGGTGGCGTCGCCGATCTGCTCGTGCCATTGCACGACGGGAACTTGTGAAGTCAGGATCGTGGATCTTGTTTGATAACGCTCCTCACAGATTTCCCAGAAGTCGCGCCGCTCTGATTCCTGCATGGGTGCCATGGCCCAGTCATCGACCACCAGAACATCGACACGGCTGAGCCGTGCCAGCAGATTGCGCTGGCTGCCGTCAGCCCGTGCCAGGGCCAGATCGCGGAACAGCGCTGTGGCGCGAGTGTAGAGCACGAGATATCCGTCGCGACAGGCCTTCTGAGCCAACGCGCAGGCCAGCCAGCTCTTGCCTACTCCGGTTGGACCGACAAGGAAGATATTCTCGTGCCGGCTGACCCAGCCGGAGTCGTTGACCAGCGAGCGTATTAGCGTGCGATCGAGGCCGCGAGAAGCGCGATAGTCGATGTCTTCGACGCAGGCGTTGCCTTTTAACTTGGCGTAACGCAGCCGCCGTTCGAGCGCCAGGTTCTGGCGCCACGTCCACAACCTATCGACCATGAGGGAGAGTTTTCCTCGAAGCTGAGCTGGTCGGCGTCTTGGTTCTGTTCCAAGTTGCGCCAGGTTTCGACCATGGGTTCCAGATGCATGGCCAGGAGTTTTTCGATGGTGGGTTGATGTAACATGGCTCGCCTCCTCTCACTCGAAGTACGCCGCGCCGCGGATGTTGTCATGTTCGGGAACAGAACGCGGCGCAGACGGTGGGTTGATGGGTTGCTGGTCAAGGTTGTGGCGCAGGATCGAGTCCATACTTCTGTAGCTGACTGCGCCTGTAAGCAAAGCGCGGTCAGCGGCTGCTTCCACGCGAGCTACCGGATAACGCTGTCCCAGCCGGATGATCCCCAGGCATGATCGATACCCCATCTCCGGATGCGGCTGCGCTTCAAGGATTTTCTCCACCACCTCTTGCGTCCGCGTGCCCACCGTGGCCGCCCACTGGACCAGCCGCGATGGTGGCCAGTCCAGGTGGGCACGGTGCGCAGCGGGCCGATGCTCATGATCACTCACGGCTACATATGGTTTGGCCGTGCGCACGTGTGAGGCGACACGCTTGCCGTGATGGAAGATCTCTACGGTCGTGGGCGTGGCCCGCACCTCCACCGTTTGTCGCGTCAACTGATAGGGCACACTGTAAAAGCTCTTATCGAACTGGATGTGATAGTCGATGTTGACCGTGGCCTGTGACCACTCGGCTAGATCGAAGCGCTGGACCGGAAGCGGGCGTAGCGCCGGCTGGTCCAGTTGCTCGAACAGGCTGCGGCGCGTGCCTTCGCGCTTCTTGAACGGACGCTGGTTGAGCTTGTCCAGCAGCTCGCCGATGGCGCGGTTCATTTCGCCCAGAGAGAAGAACTTGCGATGCCGCAGAGCAGCCACGATCCAGCGCTCGGCGATCTGCACTCCGACCTCGACCTTGGCCTTGTCGCGCGGCTTGCGCGGGCGCGTGGGCAGCACACCGATGGCGTAGTGCATGGCCATCTCCTGGTAAGTCGGATTCAGATCAGGCTCATAGCGGCAAGCCCGCGAAACGCCGGTGCGCGTGTTATCGGGGACGACTAACTCTGGACAGCCGCCGAAAAACTCAAACGTCCGCACGTGGGCTCCGATCCAACTGCCCATCTGCTGATCCAGCGTAGCCTCGGCATAGGTGTAGTTGCTGGCTCCCAGCACAGCCACGAACAACTGCGCGGGGTGTGGCTGGCCGGTGGCTGGATCGTAGAGGGGGATGGTCGCTCCCGCCCAATCGACAAACAACTTCTCGCCCGGCCGATGGGACTGGCGTAGCACCAGATCGCGCCCCTGCTTGAAGCGCTGATAGTGATGGCAGAAACGGCTGTACCCATAACCGTCCGCATGCTCAGCCCGATACTCTTCCCACAGCAACTGCAGGGTGGCGTGCTTGTGCTGTTGCAGTTGCTGATGGATGTAGGCGAAATCAGGTGGGGTCTTGACCACCGGCCTCGAGACGCCGGAGTCGGCGGGAAATAACTTCTCTTCCAGCTCCGACTCCGACATTTCAGCCGGCAGTGGCCAGCTCAATCCCGCCGCACGGAAACGATCCACGTACTCGTGCACCGTGCTCTGACTGACGTTGGCGCTGCGGGCGATCTGGCGTTGCCTCAGCTTCAACTCGAAATACAACCGAAGGACTTCTCGCGTCTTGCGCATGGACATTCGCTTTCCGGGCACCGTCTCCCCTCTCGGGGTCACGGTACCCGCGATTTTGATGTCCAGCGTCGCCACGCCTCGTTCCACACTTGATTCCTGCCATCCCGATCACCGTTCCTGCACACCTCGATCACTGATCGGCTTCGCGCAGGAATGATGATCGCTTTCGCCAGGAATCTTGATCGCAATCAGACAGGAATCGTGATCGGCTTCAGCCAGGAATGATGATCGGCTTCAGCAGGAATCCGCATTTCTTATGCAGCAACGACAGTTGCGTTAGCAATCTTGCAGCGTATGCTAAATAGCCGGATCATGTTGTAACTGAGACATGCCCACTTAGCTTCCATGCCTGTTTTCTCTTGCCCTCGGCAGCGAAATTGCCGGAGCCCACATCGCTCTTTAATCCAGGCGTGCGGGAACTCGGCGATCTGCGAGCGTTGATGATAGATTTTCTGTGCCGCCTCACTCTGCATCTTGGCTTTGAATGCGCTGGTTTCTGCAGACTCCTCAATACGCGTAATGGAACGTCTCCACTTTGGGGTCGGCTTCTTCGAGGCACACTGAGTGCGATAAACGCAGGAAGCGCAAGCTGCCCTCGGCGCCTTGTACACGTGCGTGCGCACACCGTGTCCCCGATCAAGGACCGCTTTATGCGCTAGTTGCTGTCCGGCTGGGCAGAGGTAAACGTCGTTCTTCGCATCGAAAGGAAATGCACTGCTGATAAAGGCCCCGCATCGCCCCTGGGCATCCAACTCGGTCGGCTTCCAGCTGTCTTGCCACGAGCCGTAGAAGTCGACCCCAGACTTCGCGGCAGCCTGCACAGCCGCATGATTGGTATAGTCCCCATCAGCAATCAACTGCTTCGGTAGACGTCCCAGAGTCTCTTCACAGCGGTCAAGAGCTGGCTTCAGTTGGCGATAATCGATGGCGTCGGTGGTTGCCTCCACGTTCACCACGAACCCGTGGGCGGTGTCGGTTACCAGCTGCACGTTGTAGCTCGGCACAGTGCCACCCTCACCGTTACGCATCACATGAGCCTCAGCATCGGTGGCGGAAGCGCGGGCTACAAATTTCGCCTTATCCTCTTTCTTTTTCTTCTGCAGACGTTCCACTTCACGAAGGGCGCTTTCCAAACGGGTCACGCGTTCGCGGGCTGCACGTTGTTTCGCAGCCGCCTGGCGCTTGGCTACTTTCTCTTCTTCCGCGGTTTGTTCGTTCATCTTCTCGAGTTGAGTTTGCGCTGCAGCCAGATGGGCTTCGATCTTCTCTTTACGCCGAAATGTGTTTCCACTGGCGTTGGCTTTGATCTTGGTGCCATCCAGCGTCACCCGTTCCATGGTAATCAAGCCTTCCGCACTGAGCACACCCACCACCTGGACGAACACACTGCCGAGCGCTTCCTTATTATCAGAACGGAATCCGGACAGAGTTCGATGACTGATTGGCTGCAAACCACATAGCCACTGAAACGGAGGCTCATATTCGCACCTCCGCGCAATCTCGCGCGCTGAGCTGACCCCCGGCTGTAGGCGTACAACCATAAACTGATGAGCAACTGCGGAGCGGTGTGATCCCGGCCAGCGCGCCACTCCACAGCTGCAATCTTGGCAATGTACAAACTTAGATCCAGGCCGCCGATCATCTTCCAGATCGACCGTGCGCTGTGGTCATCGTCGATCATTCTCTCTACATCCACGGTACGAAAGACAAGCTGGGAACGGTCTATCGATGAAAGGCGGGGGCGGCGGGGACCTGAAGGTGCGCTCACGCTTGTAGTCTAGCGGCGTTAACGATTTATAAACAGTCCCTTGCTGTTGTCAATTTCTTCACACCTTCCCGTCCCCAAGTTCCCCCGTCCCCGCGTTCCCCCGTCCCCAAGTTCCCCTCGAAAAAGGCCAAAGGGATATGGGAGTCTATAATGGTTGCAAATCCATGCTCATCCTCGAAAAGTCGCTCGGGAATCCTTACCCCCAGATCACACAGGTTCCGACCACCAGCTACGTTGACTTTTTGAACTTCTTCCGTGGTGGTCACACTATCGATGATAACGTCGATGCTCCGGCTACGGCAGGCACCCTCGCAGCCGCGATGTTGAAGTGCGGTATCGCCAGTAGACATCTCACAAAGCTAAAGAACCGGGCGATACCCGACGAAACCCTCGCGGATATTTCTTTGACGAAGTCAGGATTGCAACTGATTCAAACCACCTTGGATCAGGAATTCTGCGAAGTGGCAGTCGCTGAAGCTCGAAAGAGCATCGCCGAGGATGATGGCAAGCCGCACCCGTACGTGGGCGTGGTCATCGTTAAGGACGGAAGACTTCTAACGACCGGGTATCGCGGCGAGTCGGGCGTCGGAGACCACGGCGAGTATTGTGCTCTGAAGAAATTAAACGAAGCTGATATACAGGGAGCAACTGTCTACACAACGCTAGAGCCTTGCTCTGCGCGCAATCCCCCGAAGAAGTCCTGCACCGAACGGCTGATCGAAGGCAATGTTGCGCGAGTCGTGTCGGGTAGCCCGGACAAGGACGAATCGGTATATGGGCACTCTACCCTAGTCGAGGCAGGGATTGAGATTGGATTTTTTCCCCACGATCTGATGCAAGAACTTTTTATTCTCAACAAAGAATGGTCTGACTCGCGTAGAGCGAAACAAGGGATCCCACCGCCCAACGACACCAGTCCTCTCGCCATTGTTTCTTACTACAAGTTGGGAACCTCGATGACGGATAACACCCACTTCTTTGTCCGACCACCGAAAAATGCTGGCGACTTCTTCACGGTAGAGGACGCCGATAAGACTGTTTTGGCTCACGATCGAACACTCGATGGGATCGCCATCGCATGGCATAGAATGGACGGTCAGAAGAGAATCATAGAGAAGCTGGTTCGTCAGACCGCGAGTAGCAGCAGCCAACTTTTGAACCTTGCTTAATAAATGATCACGCCAATCAAAGGATTCAGACGCTCTAAGATGGCGATCCGAGAACGATCCAATCGGGAACTCGGTAGGCGAAAAAGGAGTACGGACGGGAAGTGATCCTAAGCAAATCCATCTTCTACCTGCTTTCGTAAGTCACGGAAACAACCCTGCGCCCCGGTTGGAACACTGCGAGCTGGCGAAGCCCGATAAGGACGACGCTGCCTACAAATGCCAGTCCGGCAAGCCCAAAAAATGCGCCGGCATCGCCACCGGTCCGCTGCTTCAGAAAGCCGATGATGCTCGGTCCGAAAAAGCCGCCGCTCGAACCGATCGCACTGATGAGCGCGATCCCGGCGGCAGCCGACGTCCCTTTGAGAAATTTCGTCGGCAGGCACCAGAAAGGAGACATAAACAGGGAAGTGCTCAGGGGGAGGAATGCCAAAGCGATCACGCGAAGCAGCGCATGCGGGAACAAGGCCACCCCGATGCAACCCGCGCAATCAACGGCAAGGGCGAGTGCGGCGAGACCGCAGCGCTCGTCCCACCGGTCCGACAGCAATCCGGCGAGAGGGTAGGCGATTGCCGAAAGCAGAAAAATGCCGCCGACGATAAGCCCCGTGACAGCATCGCTGGTGCCGAGCGCGTCGCGAATAAGAATCGGCGCCCAAAGGGTATAGCCCAGCGACACTGCATACAGGGCGAAATACGGAACCGTGAGTGCCCACACCAGGGGGTTGGCAAGGGCGCGTAGCGGGGAAATGCTTACCACGCCTGCCTGTTGCCGCTCTTGCTCAAGGCGGTGAGAGAGCCAGCGCTGCTGCTCCCCCGACAGCCATCGTGCATCCTCGGGGCGGTCCGTGAGGTATCCAAGTGCGGCGATCCCGAGCAACACGGGCGGCAGACCCTCGATCAGGAACAGCCACTGCCAACCGGACAGATGCCCCACACCCTTCAACCCCAGGAGGACGCCGCCCAGCGGACCACCCAATGCCCCCGACAGCGGAATACCAATCACGATCGCGGAGATCGCCCGCGCGCGGTAGGTCATAGGAAACCACTGGCTCAGGTAGTAGAGGACGCCGGGGAAAAACCCGGCCTCCGCCACACCCAAAAGGAAGCGCACTGTGTAGAACTGTGCCGGGGTGCGCACGAACACCATCGCACAGGCGAGGAGTCCCCACGTAATGGCGATGCGGGTGAGCCATCGGCGAGCGCCCACGCGCGCCAGGATCAGGTTGCTCGGTACCTCGAATAATGCATAGCCGAGGAAGAAGATACCCGCGCCGAAGCCAAACGTTGCCGAACTGAACTTCAGCTCCTTATTCATTTGCAGGGCGGCGATACTGACATTCGAGCGGTCGAGATAACAAAGAATGTAGAGCAGGAAAAGAAACGGCAGCAGCCGAAGGCTGGCTCGCCGCATAGTATCTCGCTCGATGTGGGTCGGAGATCCGTCGACATGATACCTATTGCAGCAAATTCAGCTGCTTGGCGTTAACGCGGGCTGACGGTTTGGTCCGCGCGCGCTGCGAGGGGCGGGTTGCCGTGCAAGCGTTCGAGCCGAAGGCGCTCCGCCTTTGTCCTATTCGTGACGTCGCGGCGATGCGCGATCCGCGTCACATCCACTGTTTTGGCTGCGTCCTCTATCTCGTACACGACGCGGTAATCGCCTTCGGATTCGCCACCCTTACCGCCGCCACTAGGAAGGAGATTCGTCAAGGAGATTCGTCGACATGATACCTATTGCAACAAATCCAGCTGCTTGGTGTTGACGCTGGCTGACGGTTTTGGCCCGGGAGCACGGCGGACGATGGGCCGGCCGAGCAAACGCTCCAGCCCAGAGACGAACTCCGCGGCGCCAACCGGACGTCCCGTGCCCTCAGACCGCCGAAGTGCGGTAAAGGCCTCATCCCGATCCCCTTGGAGTAGATCCGCGAAGCAAGGTGTACGATCAAGCACGGGACCTACCGTCACTAGTTGATCATCGGCACCCGCTAAATGGGCTCGTACGCTCGACCATGGCCAATCCTCAGCGTGTGCCACCAGGCGCGCTCGCACGGGATTTAAACTGACGTAGCAGACCGCCGCCATCAGATGCGCCTCGTCCATGGCAACTGACGCGAACCTGCTCTGGAACAGGTGGCCCGTCCATCGCCCACGAGCGTTGATGAAATTGGTGTAGCGTCGGTGCGTTTCTCCGACCGCCAGTCCTAGACCATCGGCCCTCTTCGGAGTCAGGATAAGGTGAACATGATTGGGCATGAGGCAGTACGCCCAAACCTCAACCCCAGCCTTGCGCGTCTGCTCGGCCAGCAGATCGCGATAGATCTCGTGGTCGCCGTCCTCGAAGAAGATCGCCTCTCGTCGATTCCCGCGCTGCGTCACGTGGTGCGGTAGATCGGCAATCACCATGCGGGCGAGTCGCGTCATGGGGCAACTTAACATGAAAGAAGATATTGGGGAAGCAACCATCGTGTCGCCGTACATCTCTCTCACTAAAAGAAACTTTAGGGTTCAGTAAATCGCGCCGCGTTGCCGCCAGGGAGTTTCGGGAACCACCCACGATAGGTAAGAGTGGATGGGTACTCCCCAGCCCCGGTGGGGACTTCACGGGGCGGCGGCCATAGGATGGAATGGAGCACTAAAGAGAGGCAAAGATGACAGTTGAGCGAGACGATCACGGCCCCTTCCATGTGCGTGGCTCGTACGATGACGGCGAGCAAGGGTGGGGCATCCAGGTTTGGCTGCAGGGCTCAGATCAAGACGGCCCAGAGGACCACCGCTACCGCGTAGTGAATGGCAAATTTGATGGCAACGTGGAACAAGCGGAGAAAGAGGCTGTTTTGGCACTCATCGAAAAGTGGGAAGAAAAACTTCCCCTGATGGTAGCTGCACCCATCCACCCTGATTGACTCGCTCTAGAATCAGCGCCGTCCTCTGCAGCCAAGCTTTAGGGCCGGCTCATGCATGCAGCTTTGATCCGATGGCAGAGCGTTGAACAACCTGAAAGACAAACTCTCAAATCCTCCGGCTAAGAATCTAAATCTAAAATCGTTGCTATCGAAGAAACTCTTTTACCAGCCCTCGAGATGGTATGGCGGTCTTCAGCAGGTTAAAGGCTCCCTGTTGAAAGAGGTCCTCCCCCTTCAACAAAAAGAGCGGATGGCCGGGGCCTCGCATTATGCAACCCTCGCGCCACTCGTCTCTGATTTTATCCGCAACGATAAAGTCGAAAACAATTCCAGGAATCACAAATCGATAATTCCAGAAATGTTCGTTTCTCTCGCCATGCGGAAAGTGTAGGGCTTGCGTGGGAGGAGTTGTGACGGACGCCACTTTTACCATGAGAACAAGACAGCTAGGAAAACCAGATTGGCCTAGCAGATAGGCGCGGAACTGCTGCTCGTAGTGATCGCTAAGATGCACCCTCGCTTCGCTACCTTCGGCGATCCAGTGGTGAACAGCAGCCCTCCATAGCACGCTTACGCCAAAGTAGCCTAACCTTTCCACCTGTATGTTCGCGACGTTTTCGGTTTCAACGATCCACCCCGTGTCTAGCTCATTCTTGGGGGCTACCTCAAGGAGAGCTCTTTGCAGTGGAAAATCTAATGGCGTCCGAGCACATTGCTGGAGCACCCATGTCTCACCAAATGCGCTAAATAGATTCTCACATTGCCTGCAAAGCAGATAATCCTGCACCTGCTTTGATGTTCTGCTCGCTCTTCTCTTGCTGACAAAAAATGGTTCCTTGGCTGAGAACTCTCCCTTCGCGTCATGGCGGAGGTAGCGATATAAGGACTGGGGTAGTAAGTGACTCTTGCAGAGTTTGTCCGCCTTGCCACACAACTTGCACGGAGCAACAGCAGCGAGGTGAGAGGATCTACCCATAGCGCGACCCAATGCCAGTATAGAGTCAGTCGGGAAAGCCGGCGAATGGCAAGGCGTGAAAAATTGATTTCCCCATTGCCGGCAATCCGCGGACGTACGCGGGCGTACACGGGGGATCAGTTCGAATAGCTTGTGGATGGACCTTTCCGCCAACCGGAATCGCCACGCTTTGTTTATGACTGGTTTCGGAAGAGGCTTTCACCGGAACGGGGTTGGGAAACGGGAACAGGGTTGAAAAACCGACGAAATAACCACCATCGGAAATGCCGCGCTCAGGCGGGCACCGTTTCCCGCGGTGATAAGGAGAAGACGCTCCGATAAACATAGTAGAGACTGCCGAAGTAATTGCTTCTGGACCAGACCCTCAAATTGCTCGCTGCCTCCACAACCTCTGACAAAACGGGATTACGGTACAGCAGGATCACGTCCCGCGGATGCTCTTCCAGAGATCGGTTCAGGTTCTGAATAACCGGCTCCATCACAAACTGGTCGAATGGGTAGAAAAAGTAAATGAGCGACGGTTCGAGAGGGAATTCAAACTGCGTCGCATCCACGTTAACCGGTTCGATCTGGAAGCAAGCCTGTTTGGGGTTGCGATAGGTTTTGACATTCCTCCGAGCCACGGCATCGAGGTCCGAAGCGAACTCAACGCCGATGATGCGGCGGAACGGAAGCTCGGCCGCGAGTAGTAACATTCGTCCCTTGCCCGATCCCATGTCGATGAACGTGTGGCCTGACACGTCCGGAATAGGCAGATCGCGAAGCATGCGCCGCCCAGTCCGGAAAGTCGTGGGTATATAGGCCACCGCGTGAGAAACATTCTCGCCCAAAACGTTCAGTTCGCGCGGATCTTCATCCCCGCAGGTTTTGACGCGATAGCGCCAGTCATACCAACGCGCAGACAGCTTCGTCCGCAGAGTCGAGACTTTACGAATTCCCGGGAACCGCATGAGCGTATCTTTCCAACTCATCTCTGCCCCTCGCAGTATTCATGATGAAGAATCTTGGATCTGTAAGAATCTGCAACCTCTGCCGCAAATCCCTCATAGAAGAGTAGCTCGCCACTTTTCCCAAAACGGTACAAGACCGTGCAACTTTAGCAGTAGCGCATAATAACTCGCGGCGGCGGGCATTGATCCGTGTACCCTCCACATCCGAGTTGCTTTATGCACAATACCAATCATTTGCGTACCTTACAGCACAATAACGATTCGTCCGGGCCGGAAGGGATGTTCCACCAGCTCATGGGCACGAGCGATCTCTGCGAGAGGTATTCGTTCGCCGATTTCGAAGCCTGACCACCCCGTCTCAAGGGCCGTATTCAAATCCCGCGCCGCTTGCGCTTTCGCTTGTTCTGGAAAATCGTCGCTCCCCAGAAAGAACACACGAATGTTCTTGAATACCATCTGCCAAAAGGGAATATGGGGAGCGGCGTTATCGGTGGCATAGGTTGCAACCGATCCGCCAAACTTCAGGAGCTCGACGTCGGCTTCGATATTGGCTCCAAACGCGACCTCAACAATGTGGTCAATGCCCTCCGGAGCGAGCGCACGTACGCGTGCCATCAGATCCTTGTCGCTCAAAACCACATCGTGCGCGCCGTTCTTCAACGCTGTGGATTGGTCCGACGTTGAACGCACCGTGCCTATCACCCGCGCCCCAGCGTGACGCGCGAGCGCCACCGCGCAAAGTCCAACCGCGCCCGCCGCACCCTGCACCAGCACCGTGCGACCGCTTACGGCGCCTCCAACGTGGACTGAGCGATGTGCAGTGATCCCGGGAATGCCCAGACATGCACCCTGCTCCATCGATACGTTTTCCGGCAACGGAGCGATCTTGTCGACCGGGACTACGGTAAACTCCGCGGCGGTACCAAACGGACGGTACGACTGGGCTCCGTAACACCACGCGGAACGGCCCATCCATTCAGGGGGCACTCCAGCGCCAAGCTGATCGACACGGCCGGCGCCGTCGCTGTGCGGAATGATGCGAGGAAACGCCATGCCGGTGCCAAACGTGTCTTCCCGCTTCTTCACATCACCCGGGGTTAATGCCGGAGGCAGCAACCCGGATGCGAACTTCTCCGGCCGCGGGAACCGGGTCCGGCATTTCGCCAACCACGAGCACATCGCGAGCGGGTCCCTGCCTTTCGTACCACGCTGCCTTCATTGAAACCTCCCTGGAACGGCGGAGTTTATCTCACCCCGGTAACCGAACCATCCTCGCACAGGCGAGACTGGGCCGGCACTTTCCAAGATACAAACGAAGCCAGCTAACTCAGCGATGGCTCATCTTTCGGATTTGGAGAAGCCAAAGCCTTCCCGATGGCGAGCTTCAGGGGCGGCAGATCCGCTCGACAGTCTGCCAGATCAACGATGGGTCGACGCGGTCATATTGATGGCGCAGCCAATTTCCGATGCCCCGAATGTTCTTCCAAGGAATACCCGGACAAAGCTTCTCGGCATCATCGCCGAGCCTGCGCGCCGCTTCGCTTAAAACCAGGAGTTTTCGCTCTACGGCAGCATTCGTCTTTTCGTCTGCCTCGAATACTGAAAAATCCATACCTAGGACGAACCGCTCAATGCCTCTATCGCCTCGTAGATGTCACGCAGGGAGGAAGGAAGATCCCTAAAAGGCAAGCACAGCCTCTTTGTCGGCTGTTGTGCGAACACGCTGCTTCATTGTATCGGCGGGCGTGAGGTCCACTTTGACCTCAAGAAGTTCGGACAGGCGGTTCTCAAGGCCAACCATATCCAGCAACGTCAACTTCATCGTTTTATCAAATTCCGCGATCAAATCGACATCGGACGAATGGTTCGCTTCTCCTCGGGCAACAGAACCGAACACGCGCAGATGAACAATACCAGCGGCGGTCAGTTCGTCCCGGTGTTCGCGAAGCTTCGAGATGACCTGGCGGTTGTCCATGACGCTATTTTGTCCTATATTTCGGTCCTTCTCAAGAACATTGAGGTCGTATGCGACACTGGGTCCTACTCAAATCTGGACGGGTGCCCAGGTTCGCTCCGGCGTACCTGGGCCGAAAACGATTTGTTTCCGACGCTTTTTGCCGGCCCCGAGTAAAAGCAAACGCAGGCCTCCGAGTTTCTGGCAAAGTAAATGAGCCGTAATACGAACCACGCTTATTTCGTCACCGCCGCCGTCTCCAACCGCCCCCCGCGAATCCATTCCAGGATCGTGCGATACTGCCAGCTATCCTCATTCCCATGCCACCGTTGCCCGCCATTATGCGTAGCTAAGTAATCGCCGACATTCCCCGCGCTGTCCGTCGGCCGCGTCGGCTTGACCAACATTAAGCTCTTAGTTGGATCATTAATATCCACCACGTGCATCGCATACTTATAGTTATCTTCGCTGTCCTGATCCGAGAACACCCCTTGATCATTCGGCGGGTGTAACTTGAAAATCACATGGCTGGCATGGCAAAACACGCACGCCTTGCCATCCGCGCCTTGCGTCGCCAGAATAGGTTCAATCTTCGCCACGAAGTAATTAAAGTCGAGCACCGACCCGGGCTGCACATCCTTAAGCGCATCGTTGAGCTTCTTGCCTTGCAGCACGCTCGTGGCGATCAGCTTCAACCGCGGATTGCTATCATTCTGCAACTGCTCCATGGCCGCCCGAAACTCCGGCTGCAGCTCCACGTTTTTGACCTTGCGCAGCGTATCCAAGCCCGCCGCGCGCACATTATTGTCGGGATTATGCAGGCTGGCCAGCACCGTGCTCAGCACCAGCGGGTTGGCCAGCAAATCCGCTGGGCGCTTCATCGCCACGATGTTCTTGTTCAGGAAGTAAGCCTGATCCTGCGAGATAGCACCGCCCGACACACCCGCATGCCGGTTCATGAACTTAGGGTCGCCCACCTCCTCCAACAGGATCTTAGTGGCGGAGGCATTCATCTCCCCAAAAGCCGTTTTCACCAGCGGTAAAGTCTGCGGGTCGCCCAGGAAGTGCTCCAAAGAAACCCGAACTGCCGCCCGCTGTACCTCCGGATTGGGATCATTCAGCCCCGCCAGCACCTGTTGCTGCAGCGCGGGCTCCCGCATCAGGGTCTTGAACGACGAAGCCGCGTTCAGCACCTGCGCATAATTAGCCGGCCGCGGCTGTTGCTCGAGCAGGGTGCGGACCCCGCCAATCACTTCCGCCTGTGTGGTCCAGGGCGAGTCGCTGGGGAGCGCCGCCAGCAAGGGAAGCACCACCGCCTGGCTATCCGCATTGCCGTCCTTGAGGATCTCGACTACCTTGCTAATCAAATGGGGATCGGCCGCCGCCGGAGTATTGGCCGCCGGCGCATCCAAGCTGAGCACCCCGCGTTGGCCATCCTCATACACATAGCGGACCGTCTGCCGCACCTCGACGCTCGGGTCTTCGGATAAGTTGAGCGCCGCCAGGGTAAACCGCTCGTCGCCCGCGCCGCTAAGCGTGCTGCCCGCCTTCAGCACCTCGATCTTCATCGTGTCGTTGGCGTCTTTGAGGCACGCCAGCAAAGCCTCTTCCAGCTCCGGGCCTGAAGACTTGAAGAAATGGATAAGGTCGCTATCGTTCCCGATACGCGTCTGGAAGAACCCGTTGTGCACGTCGTACCGGAAGTCCACCGCCTCCCGATACGGAGAATACTCATACCCCGGGCGATGCAGATCTGGCACTCCGCTCACGTACTTGGTCAGCACCGCCGGCAACCCGATCGACACCGTATTCGCCTTGATCGGCGGCAAAGCGTAATGGCGGATATGAAAATCCCACAGCGCGTTGAGGATCCCCTCCCGCCCCAACGGCGTGCCCTCGCGCAGCACTTGGGCCAGCACCTGCGCCTGGTCACGCACCACAGCCTCGTAACCGTCGCCGATACGTTTCCTGTCCACGTCCTGCCCGCTGGCACGAACCCAGGCCGTAAGGTATCCGGTATTCTCATCCAGCAGATCGTAGATACTCTCCTCCAGGCCACGCCGCACCATTGCGTCCGTCTCTACGTTCATCCGCGTCGCCAACGTTTCGAGCGTGCTCCGCCGCATCTCCGGCTGATCCACCTGCCAGTAGTACCAACGCCATAATCCCGCAGCCGCCTCAAACCGCACGAACGGAACCGGATCATTCACATCCCGCTCCAGCGCCGCCAGCAGCTCTTTGTCGCCTGTCAGATCCCGAAAGTGTTGGTTGAACACGCGGGCAGCGCCCCACCGGGTGCGCGGATTGGGCGATTCCAGCGCCGCAATCAGCAGCGTGCGTCCGGCCGGAGCAGCTTCCTGACGCCGCGACAACACCATGCGCACCGCGTAAGCAGCGCTCACTTGGACCATCTTCGTCTGGTCGCCCAACGCCTGCATGAGCACCGGCAGGGAGCCAGGATCCGCCATATGCCCCAGCGCCCGGGCGGCGGCTTCACGTGCCAGTGGCTGATCGCTTTTCACCAGCACCTCGCGGATCTGCTTGAGCACAGGCTCAGGGGCAAGATCCCAATACTGATCCAACTGTGACAGCAACAGTGGCAGATTATTCTTGGCCAGCTTGGTAGCCGGGGCAGGGAACCCGGCGTCCCAATTCTTAGCCTCGGTCGTGCCCGGGTATAGCGTCGACAGTGCCATCACCGCAAACTGTGTAGCCCGGAAAGGCGTATTAAACCCCTGGTAGACAGGGTCGCCCTCCCAACTGCCTTCCTGCCGTTGCGCCGCCAGCATTGCTTTCACCGCCAGCGCCAGGTGCTCATCGCTCTCCGGACGCCGTCCAGCCTGGGCCACCGCCAGCACGGAGTTATAGGAGATGAAATCCGCCGTCTTGGCCTTCTTATCGAAGGGATAAGGCCACCCGCCCTGCGGAGTTTCGTATTCATAAAGCTGACTAATCAGCTGATCAATCTGAGCGGAGTACTTAGCCCGGTCGATAGCCACCATCAGCATGATCTTCCAGTTCAAATCGATCATGTTCTTGGGCACGTAAGCCACGGCCAGCCGTTCCACATGGTCGCGCTCCGCCAGCCACTGCGGATCGTGCGTCTGCTTGTAAACCATGTCGAACGTCTGCCAGCTCTGGGTCGCGATCTCGAAGGGGCTCACGTCTGGCTCGCAGCCGTCGGCCTCGTCGCCGGGCATGACCGTCACGCCCTTGTAATGGATCTTCAGGTACTCCGCATACGGCACGTTGAACTTCGCCCGCGGAGGATCGTGGGTAACATTCTCCTCAAACTGGTTGGTGATCAACGGCAGCCGGCTCGAAACCGTGCGCGCGGTATAAATCACCCGCACCCAGTTAGTGTTGGCCTCTCCATAGAGAGGTCGCGCGTTGTTGTAAATCCGGTCCATCAGGAAATCCAGTTGCGCGCGCTGCTTAGGCGCATACCCGTTGTGCACCGCGGTGAGATACCCGCGAGTCGTGAACTGTGCCGGATGGCAGGCGATGCAAAGCTGCGTTTCGGAATGCTGCATGGTAGTCCGCAACGCAACAGCGCCCCGCCGCGGAGTATTCGAAAGCCACGAGTCGCCCATGTTGACCAGGAAATCCATGCCCGCGCGCACCGCCAGGTGAGGATCGGAATAAGGCGGAACAGGGAATTCCGAAGTATGGAGTTGAAATGCAGGATGATTGCCGGCCACGCGAACGTAATACTCCTGGCCCGGCTGCAGGATGCGCGTGCGGAACTTATAGAGGCCGGGATAATTCTGCGTCGCCTCCACCTGGTACACAAACTCGCCGGTGTTAAACGGGACCACATCCTCCTTGCCCAACTGCCCCATGCCCAATTGAAAGACATCCACGTCCAGCGGCACATCCCTGTCCGTAACATTCAGCGTGAAATAAACCAGCCGCGGCTTCTCACCCTTAAAGGTGAACTTGAACCATTGGAACCCCTTGACCATGGCCGCGTAGCCATCTTCGTTCCTGGCAGGAGCGTAGGGCCGCTCGTCGTCACTGCCATAAATGGTCTGTCCAAACTCGAACGGCTGCGCCGTCTGCCAGGTCCCATTGGGAGCCGCAGCAATCACGCCGGCCGGCACTCCATCCGTAACCAATATTGGCTGCGCAAGAATCTTGCGCAACGAAGTGCTGACCTCCGGAGCCGTTCCAGTCGAAGCCAGGCTCACCGTGACCGGGCCCGCCGCTCGTGGCCGAAGCGTCAAGTAGAAATCCAGGTCCGCCGTATGCAGCCACTTGGACTCCACCACCCCCTGGGCGTCCTTGACCGTGGCCAACACAGAATCGCTGCCTTGCATCCGAGCCGGATCCTTGACCGCCACCGTCAACGCATACATCGTTCCCGGCCGTGCCGACCCCAGCTTGATCTCCTTTACGACCGGTGGCGGCGTCTGCCCCGCATGGACCGATCGCCCTACATAAAGGGCTGACCCCAAGCCGACCAAGGCAACCAGGAGCCCAACAAAACCCCAGCGCACTCTAGCCCAATCTCCTCCCGCCATGGTCGAACGCCCCCAACCGCCAAAACTATATACCCTGAAAAAGACTCCAAAACAGCGCCTTTCGGCCAAGCGAAAAAAATCCTGCCGGGACCGTAAGGAAGCATCCTCAATCCGTATCTAAACAGTGTGTCCCACACCATCGATCAGCGCGCGAGCCAGCTAACCGCAACTGACTTACTTCGCATATTTCGCATATTTCGCACCTTCTTCAACGCCTCGCGTCCCTGGCCTACCCTCACACCACCCGCTTCCCGTCATATTTCAAGTTCAGATTCCGAATCAGCCGGTGCAAATACTTAGGATGAATCCCCAACAGCCGAGCCGCGTCCGCCGGGCTCCCCTTGGCTTCATCCAGCGCCGAAAGCACCAGCTGCTTTTTCGTCTGGTTAATCGTGTGGTGGTACCGGGCCGTAGCCAACTCCGGCGACTGCTCTTCCAGCAGCGCATCCGGCAAATCCTCGGGAAGAATCTCATCCGTCAATCCCATCACGATGGCGTGTTCGATCGCATTCTCCAACTCGCGCACATTCCCTGGCCAGCTATATTGCATCAGCAAAGAACGCGCCTCCGCCGCGATGCCCTTAAACCCCCGCTTGCACTTAGCCGCATACTTATTCGCGAAATACAGCGCCAGCACCGGAATATCATCGCGACGCTCGCGCAGTGGAGGAGACGCTACCGAGATCACATTCAGCCGATAGTACAAATCCTGCCGGAATTCCCCCGTTTTGATCGCGCTCTCCAGGTTCTTGTTGGTCGCGGCGACCACCCGCGCATTAAACGGCAGCAACCGCGTTCCCCCCAGCCGTTCAAACTCCCGTTGTTGCAGAACCCGCAAAAGCTTGGCCTGCAACAGCGCAGCCATCTCCCCAATTTCATCCAGAAACAGCGTTCCATCCTCGGCGCTCTCGAACTTGCCCTTCCGCACCGCGACCGCCCCGGTAAACGCTCCTTTTTCGTGGCCGAACAATTCGCTCTCCAGCAGCGCCTCCGGAATCGCCGCGCAGTTAATAGCGATAAACGGCTTGTGCGGCCGCAATCCGTTGGCGTGGATAGCGCGGGCAATCAGTTCCTTCCCCGTCCCGCTCTCACCCCGAATCAGCACCGTCGAATCGCCCTTAGCCACCCGCGTAATGAACTCCGTCACCCGCGCCATCGGCCGGCTTTCCCCGATCAGCGTAGCGTCGGCCTTCACCTCCACTCGCAGCCGCTCATTCTCCGCCCGCAGCGAATCCAGCTTGAACAAGTTCTCCAGCGTCACCGCGGCAATGCGAGAAACCGAGCTGAGAAAGTAAGCGTGTTCCTCCTTGAACGGCGGCGAAGAAGCGGGCGAGCTCAAATAAATCACCCCCAGCGTTCGCTCCACCGCGGCCAGCGGAACGCACAGCACATGCTCATCTATGTCAGCCGCGGCCGCCGTGAACACAGCGCAGCGTTCCCAGGTCGCCTGTTGCACCAGCTCCGGCCGAATCAGCATCTCCTTCCGCGGCAGGCCATCTCGATTCCACGTACACGGAAGCCCGGGATCCTCATTGTTAATCCCGTGCAACACGATCGCACCCTGCGCCGCCGGAATCACTTCCGAAATCAGCGCCAGCAGCTCGCGCTGCAACACAACCGCGTCGCGGGTGGAGTTGATGACGTTCGCAATCTTGAAAAACGCGCTCAGGTCGCGAGCCATGCGCCCCACCCCGGAAGCATGGGCCGGCATACCGGTGCGATCGAGCGCCATGGTCATGAACCCGCTATCCTCTTGACCGCCGGACGAGCTTCCCAGTGCCGTGTCATCCGGGCCAATGAGAAACACGTATTCGCTGCTCCCGATGCGGATCCGGTCGCCGTGTTGGATCGCCTTGCGGCTCACCTTGGTTCCGTTAAGCAGCGTTCCATTGTGGCTGTCGAGGTCGGCAAGTTCAAAAACGCCGCCGGCCACCGCGTTGATCGAGCAATGCCTGCGCGACACCGCAGCGTCGCTCACCACAATTTGGTTGGAGGCATCCCTGCCCAGCGAAAGCGGGCCATCCTTTGCCGGCCACGCTGTTCCCTTCAAGTAGCCTGACGTCGCCACCAGTCTCGGATTGTTCAAGTCCCCTCCGGATGATCAGTCTAAGCCGAAAACCACGCAGAAGCATCACTGCGCCGCTGACGGGACCGATCGGCTCTGCCCCGGTAGCCGTTCGGCTACCGTTCCCCTGCCGCAATCAATGTGCTCCCTGCGTATCTTATTGCAAATACAAGCGCACCCACAGCGACGACACAACGTTTGCGTTTGGTCCGCAGCATGCAATATGTCACCGCGTCAGGGCAAGCTTAAAGCCAAATAGCTAAGAGCTTGAGAGACAAATTCAGTTTGGGTTCCACTGCGAGGAGCCCCAAGGAGGATGTCATGAAAATCAACTCGTTCGCTACGTCATCGCTTGTGGTTCTTTCGCTGCTGTTCACCGCTGCGGGAGCCTATGCTCAATCCGCTGTAGAAGCCCATGTTCCCTTCGCCTTCAAGGTTGGCAAAACACAAATGCCGGCCGGCAACTACGCCATCGCGAATGGTACGGATACCAACTTCATCACCATTCGCAACCTCAAGACCAACGAAGCCGTGCTCGCTTTGGGTACCCGGCAGTCGCACGACAAGACGACCAATAAGCTGGTTTTCCGCCACACCGGCGACCAGTACACACTGACTGAAATTTGGGGAGATGCGTCCGAGCCTGGGATGTACGTTGCCGCCCCCAAGCCGAAGAAGCAGCTTGAGGCCAATCTGCCATCGAGCGCGAGCAGCAATATCGAAATCGCTCTCAAATAGGCGCTGTCGCTAAACCGCAACGAAGCAGCCTCCGGGCTGCCTCGTTGCCAAGGCAAACTACCTCAAGGCTTGGCGGAGAGGGAGGGATTCGAACCCCCGATACCCGTGAAGGTATGCCTGATTTCGAGTCAGGTGCAATCGACCGGACTCTGCCACCTCTCCGTGTTTGCTGGCGAACGCCTCTGTATACCCATCATAAATGAGCAGATGCATCATGCCACCCCAGGTCATTACCCCAGCCCAAAGGTAGTATGGCCGGGTTCGTGCCCGCATGGCATTCTCTTCCTACGATGCGAGTCAACATCAAAGCCCGTATCCCCATGCATCTGTACCAGGAGTTTCACAGTCTGCCCCTTGTGCTCACGATTGAAACGGCACACGGCCTGGCTGCTCGTTGTGAACATCGCACCACTGCCGCGCAACTGATGTGGACTTTGGACCAGAAGACCGATATCAACGCGGGCCTTCTGGACAGGTTCCGTCAAAAACTAAGGCTCATCGAAGAAGCCCATCTAAGCGACGTTGAAGTCAGTGACGAAGTCCTCAATATGTTCGGTTTTTTTCTCTAGGCTCACGACTTCCTGCTGCCTCCCAGTTCCTGATTCAAGATCTGCGCCAGGCGCAAGCCGGCCAGTGCAAGTTGCCGGTCAACCACCGGTCGCTCCCGTTGGTAGTAGGCCTGGTCGATATTTGTCTGCGGCTGCACCAACGCCTGCCTGGCTAACTGCAAAGATTGGTCAGCCCAGGCTACCGGATCCCCGGAGCCGGCCTGGAGATGGTCTGCGGTAATCATCTTCTCCAGATCCCGTGCATAGCGGTGCTCGCGTACCCCGCTGTGCCGGATCAACTCGCTATCCCAAACGTTATGCAAATTACACGCATAGTCACCACATTGGGTGGAGCCAAAAAAGGTGACCGGGATGTCGTTTCCTCCACGCGCGTCGCCCATGGCGTGGAAAGGCTGGCTAAGATCGCCTACAAAATGAACCAGGAACTTGAGCGCTTCACTCCGAGCTGCAAAGGTTTGCTGAGGGTCGCCCAGGATCCGGGCAAATTTATTGATCTGCGCCACCACGCAATTATCGTCGGGGCAGTCTTTCGCCTCGTACCCGCCTGAGTCCGGGGGGATGTCGACGTAATGCCACGGACCGGTTTCCGGATGTCCGCTGCGGATGTCGTCCGCCCAGGTGGAGATGGACGCCAAATCGTTATCGCCCAAAAACGGCCTCAGGTTTTCAAGCGTGGCGTCGTTGAGGTGATCCCAGGCAATGTCGGCAATGATCCGGTGACCCTCGCTTCCCCAAGCTAAAGCCTGTGGCTGCGGAAGTAAGAGCAGCAATGCGATGAGTGCCGGTTTCATCAAACGGGAGGGCATGGGCTGATGATAGATGGGTCCGCAGGCCCTTCATCCACTCGGAGCTTTGCGTGAGGGAGGGAAACTGCAGATCCCTCCACGGCACGCCGGGACAGGTCGGCTTCGCTCGGGATGACAAAGGGGAGACAACTTTCTCAATCAGCATTAGGAACGTGGATGGGTCCCATTCGCTACCACTCAGGAATCTGTCTATCCCCATCGCAAATGTTAAGTGAGAGACCTGCCTCCCCTTTGTCATCCCGAGCGAAGCCGACCTGTCCCGGCGTGCCGTGGAGGGATCTGCAGTTTCCCTCCCTCACGCAAAGCTCGAGTGGATGAAGGGCCTGCTACTTCCCGGCCACCGCGCTTACAGAAACAACGGCGCCAGCACCAGCGTGACCGTGGCCAGCAGCTTGATCAGCACGTGCAGTGAGGGACCAGCCGTGTCTTTGAACGGATCACCCACCGTATCGCCGACGACCGCTGCCTTATGCGCCTCGGACCGTTTGCCGCCGTGGGCGCCGGTCTCAATGTATTTCTTGGCGTTGTCCCACGCCCCACCGCTGTTGTTCATCAACATAGCCATCAGGATGCCCACAATGGTCCCCACCATCAGCAGGGCGGCGACCGCCTCCGCACCGGCGAGATCGATCGAGTGGCCGTTCAGGATCGGCGAGTACTCCCCGGGAATGCGGATGTGAAAGCTCCCGCTCAGATTCTTGAAGACCAGGCCTACGGCCAAAGGCGTTAGCACGGCCAGAGCGCCGGGTAGAACCATTTGCTTCAGAGCAGCGCCGGTAACGATGCGGACGCAACGGCCATAATCAGGTTTGGAGGTACCCGCCATAATCCCTGGGTTCTCGCGGAACTGCGCCCGCACATCTTCAATGATGTATTGCGCGGTGCGGCCGACAGCCTTGATGGCGAAGGAGGAGAACAGGAAAATCAGCATCGCGCCCAGCAACGCCCCAACGAAAACCGGCACGCTGGCCAAGTTGATATTGGTGAAGCTCCAGTTGGGGTCAAGCACCTGGCCGGCATCCTGGAAGCGTTGCGCCACGATACCGTGCACCGTTTCGAGGTAGGCGGAAAAGAGCAGAAAAGCAGCCAGTGCGGCGGAGCCAATGGCATAGCCCTTGGTAAGCGCCTTGGTGGTGTTGCCGGCCGCGTCCAGCTTGTCGGTCTTTTCGCGCACCGAATGCGGCTGGTCCGACATCTCGATGATGCCGCCGGCATTGTCGGTAATGGGCCCAAAGGTGTCCATAGCGAGGATGTAAGCCGCCGAGGACAGCATGCCCATGGTGGCAATGGCCGTCCCGTAGATGCCTTTGGCGTAATCGGAGATAGTGGCATCGGCCAGCCCGCGCACACCGAAGTAGTAACTAAGCAGTAGCGCGGCGCTGATCACCACCACCGGCATGGCGGGTGTCTCCATGCCAACCGCGAGACCGCTAATGATATTGGTTGCGGGGCCGGTCAGCGAGGCATTGGCGATCGATTGCACTGGCCGGTAGCGGGTTTCGGTGTAGTACTCGGTGATGCGGACAAACAAAAACGACGTCACCATGCCGACAACGCCGCAGCTTAACAGCCACCAGCGGCCCTGCAGCATGTAGTACACCGCCCCGGCAAAGCCGGCCAGCGCCAGCAGGGTGGTGACGTAATAACCCCGGTTCAGCGCGTCCATCGGATCCTGATCTTCGCGGCTATGCACCACCAGCACGCCGATGAAGCTGGCCACCAGGTTGATGGCGTGCACGATCAGAGGAAACAGAATGCCCTTAATTCCGAAGACGGGATAAAGCGCCGTCCCCAGGATCATGGCTCCCACGTTCTCTGCCGCCGTGGATTCAAAGATGTCCGCTCCGCGGCCGGCGCAGTCGCCCACGTTGTCGCCTACCAGGTCTGCGATGACGGCAGGGTTGCGGGGATCGTCCTCGGGAATGCCCGCCTCCACTTTGCCCACCAGATCGGCGCCGACATCGGCTGCCTTGGTATAGATACCACCTCCCAGCTGGGCGAAGAGGGCGACCAGCGACGCGCCGAAGCCAAAGCCAACCAGCTGATAGGGAACGTGCGTCGGATTCTGCAGCCCGCCAAACAAGAAGAACAGGCTGCCCACACCGAGCAGCGAAAGGCTGATCACCACCATCCCGGTGACGGCCCCCCCGCGTAGCGCAATCTTCAGGGCTTGGCCAAAGCTGGCACGAGCCGCACTGGCCGCCCGGATGTTGGTGCGGATGGAGACGAACATGCCGGTGTAGCCGGCGAGACCGGAGCAGACGGCACCGATCAGGAAGCTGACCACCACTTTGACTGCCAGCGGCGAGGTAAAGTCAGAAAACTTGTAGCCCACAAAGAGTGCAATCGCCAGAACCACGGCCAGCGCGGCGATGGTGGTGTATTGGCGCGACATGAACGCTTCCGCGCCCTCGCGGATGGCGTTCGAGATAAGCCGCATTTCCGGGGTCCCGGTATCGTAAGCAAGCACAGATCTGGCAAGAAAAAGGGCGAAAACGAGGCCGAGTAGCCCGGCAATCAGAGCGATCCACAGAAAAGTGCTGCCATCGGTGCCAGGGGCAGCGCTCGAGCCCTGTTCAAAGACCAGGGCCGATAGTGAGAAGAAAACCATTCCAACGCCTCCAGTGGTACTTGCTGCTGGGGTTGTGACGGGGTGATTAAAGCATGCTGGGAAAAAGATGGTCAACGCCGCTCCGTCATCATAACCGCAAGCAAACGTCCATTGGATGCAATTGGTTCCGGATCGTTAACATCCTGAGCAAGAGTGGGGACAAACCAATTACAATTTGCCCATGGCGAAGACTGCCAGTACTGAGCAAGCCAGCGCCTCGGCCTACGCCGGTCTAGAGCCGGAGCAGTTGATCCGGATGTACCGGCTGATGTACCTGTCTCGCCGCACCGATGATCGTGAAGTGCTGCTCAAGCGGCAGCAAAAGATTTTTTTTCAGGTCTCCGGTGCCGGCCATGAAGCATTCCTGGTAGCCGCAGGCATGGCTCTGAAGCCAGGCTACGACTGGTTCTATCCCTACTATCGTGATCGTGCCCTGTGCCTGACGCTGGGCCAGACGGTGGAGGAGCAACTGCTGCAGTCCGTGGGCGCGGCCGCTGACCCTTCTAGTGGGGGACGGCAGATGCCATCGCATTGGAGCATCCGGCGGCTGAATATTGTCAGCCAGTCTTCTTCCGTCACCACCCAGTGCCTGCAGGCGGTAGGCTGCGCGGAGGCGGGAAGGTATTTGTCCACCCACCCGGCTGCGGCCGAGCAGCGGCAAGGGGACTACAGCGCGTTCAAGCCCACCCATTTCCACGGCGACGAGGTGGTCTATGTCTCGCTGGGCGAGGGAGCTACCAGCGAAGGGGAATTCTGGGAGGCGATCAGTTCGGCCTCCAACATGCGCTTGCCCGTGTTGTTCGTGGTGGAGGATAACGGATACGCCATCTCCGTTCCGGTGGAAGTGAACACGCCGGGGGGCAATATTTCGCGCCTGGTAGCAAATTTTCCGAATTTTTATTTTGCTGAGGTGGACGGTACCGATCCCGTCGAGAGCTATTCCGCCTTCACCAAGGCCGTCAAGCACTGCCGTTCGGGCCGGGGTCCGGCCTTTGTGCACGGGCATGTGATCCGGCAGTATTCCCATTCCTTCTCTGACGACGAAGGGCTCTACCGGTCAGAAGCGGAGCGTAAGCGAGAAGCCGCGCTCGATCCTCTCCCTAAGCTGCAAATGCGTTTGCTGCGCGATGGCATTCTTGATCCTGCGGCCATCAACCGTCTGGAACAAGAGGTGGACGAAGAGGTGCGCAGCGCGGCCGAAAAAGTGCTCCGCGCAGCGCTGCCTGAGGTCGGGTCCATCAAGCGGCATGTGTATTCCGAAGACCTGGATCCGACCAGCGAAAATCTGGGCCGGCCGGCGGTGCAGACGCCGGACGCGCAAGAGCGGACCATGGCCGACCTGATCAACTGCTGCCTCAAGGACGAGATGCAGCGCGATCCGCGCATCGTGGTCTTTGGCCAGGATGTCGCCGATACCAGCCACGACCAGGAGCTGCGCGATGGCCTGGTGAAGGGCAAGGGCGGCGTCTTCAAGCTCACGGCAGGGCTGCAGCGGGAGTTCGGTCCCGATCGTGTTTACAACGCCCGCCTGGCAGAGGCCGACATTGTCGGCCGTGCGGTGGGCATGGCCACGCGCGGGCTCAAGCCGGTGGTCGAGGTGCAGTTCTTCGACTACATCTGGCCTGCGATGCATCAATTGCGCAACGAGGTCAGCCTGCTGCGCTGGCGCTCCAATGGCAACTATTCGACGCCGGTGGTCATACGGGTGGCCATCGGCGGATATCTCACCGGAGGCTCGATCTACCATTCGCAGTGCGGGGAAAGCATCTTTACCCACACTCCGGGGATCAGGGTAGTCTTTCCTTCCAACGCGCTGGATGCCAACGGCTTGTTGCGAACCGCCATTCGCTGCGATGATCCGGTGCTCTTTTTTGAGCATAAGCGTCTTTATCGCGAGACCTTCGGCCGAGCCGCGTACCCCGGGCCCGAATTTGCGATTCCCTTTGGCAAGGCCAACCTGTTGCGTGAGGGCAAGGACATCACGCTGATCACCTACGGCGCGGTGGTGCCGCGGGCGCTGCGCGCGGCGCAGCAGGCGAGCAGTGAACTGGGCCTGGAGGTCGATCTCCTCGATCTACGCACGCTCAGTCCGTACGATTGGGAGGCGATTGCCACGTCGGTCCAGAAGACCGGGCGGGTGATTATCGCCCATGAAGATATGTTGAGCTGGGGCTATGGAGCGGAGATCGCGGCCCGCATTGCAGACGAGCTTTTCGAGTACCTGGACGCCCCCGTGAAGCGAGTGGCCGCCATGGATACCTTCGTGGCCTACCAGCCAATTCTTGAAGACGCCATTCTTCCCCAGCCTGAAGACCTGTACCGGGCTATTGCCGATCTGGGTAGGTATTAACCTGCAACGAACCACGGGTGCCCCACACCTCGCTTGTTTTTCGCGAGATGTGGGATACCACGGCTCTTAACCCGCCTGTTTTCAGCTGCCGGTCGGCATTTGAGGTTAAGAGCTTTGGTATCCCACATCTCGCGAAAAACAAGCGAGATGTGGGGCACCCGATATTTGTTGCCGGTGAAGAAACTCCCCTCGACCACAACTTTCCCCGGCTCCTTGCGTTCGAATGGATGTGCCCGCAAAGCTGGGCAGGAGCCGCTGATGGCAACGCGTCGGGCTTTCATGAATGGTGGAGCGATGGCCTTGGTAGGCACCTCCGTGGTGCCGACGTTCCTCCGGCAATCGGTGCTCGCTCAGACTACGAGCGCGCAGGCGCAGGGCAAGAAGCTGGTGGTCATCTTCCAGCGTGGAGCCGCCGATGGGCTCAATATTGTGGTGCCTCACGCAGAGACCAATTACTACCAGTTCCGGCCGACCATCGCGATTCCGCAAAACCAGGTAATCGACCTGGATGGATTTTTCGGATTGCACCCCGCCATGCAATCGTTCAAACCCTTGTTCGATCAGGGCCACCTGGCCATGATCCACGCAGCCGGGTCCCCGGACACCACCCGTTCCCACTTTGACGCCCAGGATTTCATGGAAAGCGGCACCCCCGGGGTGAAGGCGACCCCGGATGGCTGGTTGAATCGCGCTTTGCAAGCCGAAGATCTTCGCCGCCCGGCCCCCCACACCGCCTTCCGGGCGGTCGCCCTGGGGTCCCAGGTGCCCCGTACCCTGGATGGTAAGATAGCCGCAGTTGCAGTGAACCGGGTGCAGGATTTTGCGGTTGGGGGCAGGAACCCGAATGCGGCGCCCATCAGCTCAGCCTTTGAGGCCATGTATGCCGATTCCGTCGATTCGGTGCTACACGGGACTGGCCAGGAGACCTTTGAAGCAGTAAAAATGTTAAAGGCAACCGACCCCGCGCACTACAAGCCGGGCCCGGGCGCCAACTATCCCAACGGCGCTTTTGGCGACAATATGAAGCAGATTGCGCAGCTGCTGAAGGCAAACCTGGGAGTAGAAGCGGCGTTCACCGACATCGGCGGCTGGGATACGCACCAGAACCAGGGTAGCGTCAATGGACAGCTCGCCAACAGCCTGCGCGATTTCAGCCAGGGGATCTCCGCTTTCTGGACTGATATGGGGAGCGACGCTGAAAACGTGGTGCTGGTGACCATGTCGGAGTTTGGGCGCACGGCGCAACAGAATGGTACCGGGGGAACCGACCACGGGCATGCCAATGTGATGTTTGTGCTGGGCGGCTCGGTCAAGGGTGGCAAGGTTTACGGCAAGTGGCCAGGCATGGCGACGGAGCAGTTGTACCAGAACCGCGACCTGGCGATTACCACAGATTTCCGACAGGTTTTGGGTGAGGCAGCTTACAAGACCCTGGGTGCACGCAACCTGGAACTAGTTTTTCCCGGATCAGAACTGAAGACAGCCCAGTTTCTGAATCTGATTTCGAGCTGACAGGGATTTTCCTAGCGCAGCTCCGGCCCCGCAGTAAGAGACACGTCCTTCCGATCCGACACGTTCGCTGTGTCAGATGGGGAAATCGCGATTCTCGAACTCTTGAACCTTGTAGGCCGAATCGAAGTCGGGGGGCTTACGAAGATGCCGCAGGTTTGGGGTTGGTGGTCGTGGAATCCTTTATTCTGACACAGCGAAGGTGTCGAAACGGGTGTAGGGCTGTCTTACGATAGGCGTCCTTTTAGCGGCTTGCCACCCTGGCGCGCGCGCCCCTGCCTTTCCCTACAAAATCATCCAACCCCAGCCAACCGCAGCCAGTGAACACCAGCATCACGGAGATGGCACACAACGCTAGCGGCAAAGCGAAAGAGTTTGGCCCCAGAAGGCCGCCGTGGAGGTGAACTTTAATGATGGCCACTGTCAAATCAATGGCCACCATGAATGCTGCCACACGGGTCAACAAGCCGACGATAATAAGCATGCCGCCGAAGAATTCCGTAAAGGCAGAAACATAGCCCAGCCAGATCGGCAGGTGCATGCGGAAGACCGTATGGCTAAAGCTGTAAAGCGCGCCGGAAGGGATGATCTTGGTGTATCCATGAGCGACCATGATGACGCCCAGGACCAGCCGCATGAGCAAGGAGCCCAAACCCTCAAAGCGATTAAGCCAGCTAAGCATGTAGGCAAGCTTAGCAGGGATTAAGCGCCGGGCAGATATTTGCTGAGAAAACTCCGCAGGTTGGAAACGTAATTCGTATCAAGTTTTGCTCTCTGCTTAGGTTCGGCGGATTGATCGTAGTAGCGTCCCGAAGAATCGAGAGCGGGATACAAGAACAGCTTCGGTGTTCGCAGCTGAGCCAGCGTTGGTGCAGGATCAAAGCGGTCATGGAAGAGCAAGCGGATGGGCAGCAGATGCATGCGCGGATCAAACTGCAAAGACTCGAGAGTAGGCGGCTGAGGATCTTCGAGGATCAGCGCCGCTGCCTGGGGATGACGCTGTGCGGTCTCAGCCGCGATCGCTGCGCCCAGTCCAGTTCCGTCGAGAACGATCGTTGACGGTGACAAATGGCGCGTATCGGTCAAGTAGCGCCAAGCCGCGTCGGCGTCTTCGTAAGTGCTTGCTTGCGAGGGATGGATGTTCGCGCTTTTCCCGAAGCCGCGATAATCGAAAACAAAAATATTCATCCCCAGCTTATGCCAGTCCGGCAATCGTGAAACTGTATCCGAAAGGGAACCGGATCCGTCATGCAGAAAGAGCAGGGTATCGGCGGCGTGGGGTGCATCGCGGTCGGCGGGGATCCACCAGCCGGAAAGCTGGAGAACTCCGGTTTCAGTTGCGTCGAAAGCAATCTCGTCGTACTTCAGACCGGCGGCGGCCGGAGTAGCCGTGATGGTGCGCGACGGTTTGAAGACCAGTTGCCACTGGCCCTGCCAGAAGAGCAGGCAAAAGGCGATGTATACGCAGAGCGCCGCAAGCCCCAGGGTGGCGGCCACGCCGCCGAGGATCCAGCGCAGGCTGGCCAGCGGTTGCTGAGGCGCCAATGGGTTTTTCCACCCGGGTGGAGGAGTATGCCGTTGCAGCTTCGCCATGGCTTAAAGCATTTTTCCTATCACTGAGTCCTTTTTAGAGGAGCGATGTGCGGCTTTTCTTGATGAAAACCCGCGTGAACACCATCTCTTCGATCGATACCTATAGGAAAAATGCTCTAGCCGAAGGCGAGTTCGTCAGCGGATTCGAGCGGGGTTCCGCAAACGCGGCAGAGGACCGCGGAGCAATCGCCGCACACCAGCGGATCATGCACCGCTTTGGCGCACGAAGGGCACCACAGGTCTGTCGTTGGCTTCGCTTGCGGTGGGGGTGTGATACTCGCCATGCCAATCCGAGGATAGCGTATGCTCGGCTGTATGAGCGACAAAACTCAGCAGAGCCCCAGCGTACCTGTCTACAAAAAAGACCTGCGCAAATGGACGTTCTACATCTTTCCTGAAGGAGTTCAGCAGGAGGCGGGTGATTTTGCAGACGAAGAGGCGGCCAGGGTAGCATCCTGGAAAACCTATCGAACCTGGCAGGCCAATGGCTGCAAATATTAGCCGATGAGCGAATTGGTGAGGATCTGTGCGAAGGGTGAGCTGCCGCGCCCCGGGCAGGCCCGGGAATTCAGCGCCGGCGCGAGGACCCTGTGCATCGCCAACATCGACGGCGTAATCCGGGCCCTGGACAACGAATGCCCCCACCGGGGAGGCCCGCTGGCCGAGGGCATGATCGAACAAGGCAAGTTGATTTGTCCCTGGCATGCCTGGTCGTTTGATCCTGCGACCGGGGCTACTGAATACTCTCAGGAAAGAGTTGCGGTTTATCCCGTAGGTGTTGAAGGGAATGACGTTTTCGTAAAGATCTAATCCATCGAGAAGCGCGCGTCCCCCTCCAGCAGGGATGCTTCCAATCGGGGTGATTCGCCCCTCTTCCAAAGATTGCTTCGGAACTGTGCACGGTAGCGGAGGGGCCCTCCATCCGGAGTCGTGCTTCGTTCCAATGGCCTGGGAATGCAGACAAACTCGATTTCAAAGGTCCCACTTGAGGCGCGCACGACGGAGTATCCGTGGCCTCCCATATCCACGAAGGACAGATGGGGAGAGAGCTGCGGGTTGGAAGCGACGTTTGCCTTCTTGATGTCACCGGTCTGCGCGTACTCGAGACAAGAACGCACGCCATGTCTCAGTAGCAGGTTGAGGGTGGGCTGAGGGGAAGTGTCGCTGGATGCCTGGCCCAGGAAGAGCGGCCGCAATGGGTGCTGCTTGGGGAATCCGTGCTCAATGGCTTCGATCTCACCGGGAGCAGAGATGGACCCGGTGACGAACGCAATCCCCACCGGCTCGAAAGGTCTCGGCGGCAGGCTCTTTGCCGCCAGGCCTGCCCAAAAGCTATGCCGATCGCCGGCGATGGTGGCAAAGCCAGTAATGCCGTGCTCACTCACGAAATCGTAAATTTCGCCGCGCTCGACGTAGGCGTTGCTGTGATCGCCGTTGGCGAAGCCGGCATAGGCCGCCCCGGGCCAGGGCTTGGTGAGATGAGGCGGCAGGTTCTGCGGATCAGCTCGCATCTCGAGTGTAGCCGTGGTGTTACCCCAGATCTTCCAGGTAGCGCTTGAACTTTTTAATCTCTCGAGAAACCACTGCTTTTGTGCAAACCCGAGAATGGCCTGGGGAGGCGCTGCCCTTTGGAAGTTGGGAACCTCGGTAGCGGCATAGCGAATGGTCGCCGGCGGATGGCCACCGTTATACGAGCTGCCTGCGTCGAGGATTTCTATCGCCTCTTCGGGAACAAATTCGGGGAAGTCTTCGCTGGTAAAAGCATCTGCTTCTGATCGTCCCAGGGGATCCTCGGACCGGTAACTGCGTTGGTCGGTGACGATCAACTCGACGTTGCGTCCCCAACGAATTGCCCGATAGCCTTTGAGACTGTTGATCGCGAGCAGGTTATTGCGTTCTTCACCGAGGCCGTGCTGGTCGAATGTCGCCACCGGTGTGTCGACTACCTGCGGCGGGTGGAAGCTATCGAGCGAGTCGCTGCCTGGCCTTGCCATACGGGCCGGCTGGTACTCGAAGAAGGCCTGATTGGCCGCGACTTTGCGTGTTTGTGCCGGCCGTGTCACCCCATAGAACTTCTGCAGTGACTGCCAACCCAGCCAGCTAAACTCATGATTGTCCCACATGTTCACGAATGGCCAGCGAGCACGTGCATCCTGCAGGTCCGGATCGTGCAGGTAAGCACGGTAGATTGCCCGGTAGTCATCCACGGTGGTGGGGATATGAAAATCGTGGATCTTCTCGCCTGATTGGTAACGCACGATGTCGCGCAAGCGGCGATCGTACATTCCCTGCGGCCGATCTTCCGGATACCAGACGATCTCGTAAATGAAATCGCCCAGATGGAGCACGAACTCTAATTGGTCGTGCCTGGGCGCCCGCTCGTCCTCGAAAATCATGCGCCGGTAGGCATTTTGCGCGCCCTGGTTCGCATTCTGGCAGGAGACAAAAGCGAAACGCACATCTCTGGTGTCGTGCTCGTCTGGAGCCGTCATCGTTCGCCCGATGCGGCTGCCGTGTCCGTATGGATCGGTAAAGCGATACCAGTAAACCGTCGAAGGGCGCAGACCACCGACCAGCACTCGGCAAGTCCAGTCGGAAGCCAGTGAGATGGGAGCGCGAGCTTGCGCCACGACCCTGGCGAAAGACGGGTCGTCGGCAACCTCTACGGTGACATGATCCGCGTTTCCATTGGGCGAACGCCGGGTCCACAGCAAGACGCTGGAGGAGTCAGGATCGCCGGAAGCGACGCCCTCGGGAAAAAATTCTCGTTGCTCCGTCCAGACGGTTTTGGTTGTGGTGGGTGCGGCGAAGCTCCACGCAGCGGTTGCGCCGATGGCGACTGCGCTTTCGATGAACGAACGGCGGGTGATTCTTGCCATTGGCTCCCCTCCGGTGAACGAGGGCACGGCTTCGGCCGTGCCACAAATGTGCGCTACGAACGATCAGCAGGTGGTTGGCTTTGCGTGAAGGCGAGGAAAACTGCAGATCCCTCCATGGCACGCCGGGACAGGTCGGCTTCGCTCGGGATGACAAACGGGGAGATAGGTTTGTCCCATAACATTTGCGACACCGATGGACTGACTCGGGTGTGGAGAAGGAACCAATCCCCTTCGCGTATGTAAAGTGGTTGACCCGCCTTCCCTTTGTCATCCCGAGCGGAGCCGACCTGTCCCGGCGTGCCGTGGAGGGATCTGCAGTCCTCGCCTTCACGCTAAGCCCCCGCGTGCCGCCGTCCTTTAACCAGCTGCTCCTGCTTTGACGATCGAAACGAGCGAATGGGGATCAAGGCTGGCGCCCCCAACCAGGGCGCCATCGATCTCAGGTTGGCTGAGAAGCGCTTCGGCATTCTCCGGCTTTACACTCCCGCCGTACAGGATGCGCAGCGCGTCGGCGAGCGGTCTCCCAACCATGCGCGCCACCTCGCCGCGGATGATCAGGTGGGCTTCGGCAGCGACGACTGGCGTCGCCGTCTTTCCCGTCCCAATCGCCCAGATCGGCTCATAGGCGATGATCATCCGGTGCAGCTTACCGGGATCGATCTGATGGATCGCGCGGCTGATCTGACGGCACAAGACTTCTTCCGTCATGCCGTTTTCCCTTTGTTCCTCGTGCTCACCAATGCAAACGATCGGCACCAGATGGTGCTTGAGCGCAGTCACCAACTTCTTGTTCACCGTCTCGTCGGTCTCACCAAAGTACTGGCGGCGCTCGGAGTGGCCAAGGATCACGTGACTGACACCCAGGGCGACCAGCATCTCAGCGGAGATTTCTCCCGTGTAGGCGCCTTCCTCTGCGTAATGCATATTCTGCGCGCCCACGATGACCTCAGACTCTTTCACCGCATGGAGCACGGTGGCCAGGTCGACAGCGGGAGGACAAATCGCGATTTCACTGTGAGTCAGATCTTTGACCAGGGGCAGGAAAGTGTGAAGGAATTGCTGGGCTTCGGTGGGGGTTTTATACATCTTCCAATTGGCGGCGATCAGGAGCTTGCGCATGCTTTTTAGATTCTCAATGGGGGTCGCGGTTCTTGCGTTCCTTGACCAAATTGTAGAGTACGGCGAGGGTGTGCTTCCGATCCATCCTGCCGGCCACCCGCACTACCGTCCAACAACTGAGAAAGCCAAATACCAGGTAGCCGAGACAGCCGAGAGTCAATACGAACGACATCGGTTTGCCCGCGAACCAGTCACCAAATACGCTGGCCGCGTTGAGGGTGGAAATGAAGCCCATCAAGCCGCCCAGAGGGAAGGCGATCAGGCCGAAAGTCACGCGATAACGGTAGCCTCGAAGCCATTGGGTGAAGGTTGCCAGAAGCCACGCGGCCAGCGCCAGGACAAGCCCTGCGAGGACGATCAGCAACGGCAGTTCGAGGTTAACGACAGCCATGTTCTATGAGCTGGGAGCGGGAGAAAGAGCCTCGACGCCGGGGAGTCGCTTACCTTCGAGGAACTCAAGCGAAGCGCCGCCGCCGGTAGAGATGTGCTTGATCTTATCCGCCACCCCGGCCTGCTTGACGGCGGAAACGGAATCACCGCCGCCCACGATGGTGATGGCGCCCGCATTTTCCGCCAGCGCCTCCGCAACCCCAGTTGTGCCGCGAGCGAAAGCCGGCATCTCAAACACCCCCATGGGCCCGTTCCAGACGATGGTGCGGGCTTTGGCAATCTCTGTGGTGAACAGCTCTACCGTGGCGGGACCGATGTCCAGCGCCATCCAGCCGGCGGGGAAGGGCCCGTCACCCTCGAAGATCCGGGTATCGGCGTCGGGCGCGAATTTGTCCGCCAGAACATGATCGATGGGCAACAGAAAGCGCACACCCTTCTGTTCGGCTTCCTTCAGCGCTTCACGAGCTACGTCCAGCTTGTCCGCTTCTACCAGCGACTTGCCTACGTCCTGCCCCTTGGCCTTGAGGAAGGTGTACGCCATGCCGCCGCCGATCAGCAGCGCGTCCACCTTGCTCAGCAGGTTGTGAATCACTTCAATCTTGTCAGAAACCTTGGCCCCGCCGAGGATGGCCACAAACGGTTTCTCCGGAGCCTGCAGCGCTTTGCCCAGGTAGTTCAGCTCCTTTTCGAGCAGCAGCCCGGCGGCCGACTGAGAGACGAAATGCGTGATTCCCTCCGTAGAAGCATGCGCCCGGTGAGCGCTGCCAAAGGCGTCATTCACATAGACGTTACAAAGGCTGGCGAGTTGTCGCGCGAAGTGCATGTCGTTGGCTTCCTCACCCGCATGGAAGCGCAGATTTTCGAGCAGCAGGACCTGCCGCGACTCCAGCTGGCGCGCCAGCTCGGTGGCCACATCGCCCACGCAATCAGGGGAAAAGGCGACGTTGACCGACTCGCCTAACGCGTGATCGAGCAGCGTGCGCAGCCGGTCTACTACCGGCCGCAGGCTGTATTTGGGATTGGGCTTTCCCTTAGGGCGCCCGAGGTGCGAAGCCACGATCACTTTGGCGTGATGGCGCAACGCATACTCGAGCGTCGGTAGCGTCTCTTTGATCCGCGTATCATCGAGAATCTGCAGACCGCTGTCGGAAAGCGGTACGTTGAAATCGACCCGAACAAAAAGATATTTGTTGTTCAGCTCCAGATCGCGGATGGATAGCTTTGCCATGGCAGCACCGCTTTCTAGAGTCCTGCTTTTTCCAGAAACAACACCAGGTCTTTTACCCGGTTCGAATAGCCCCACTCGTTGTCGTACCAGCTGATGACCTTAGCCATGTTGCTGCCGACGGTCTTGGTGAGCGGGCTGTCGATGATGGAAGAAAATGGGTTTCCCTTGAAATCGCTGGAAACCAATTCATTCGTTTCGTAGGCCATGATGCCCTTCATCGGCCCCTCGGACGCAGCCTTGAGGGCGGCGTTGATGGATTCCTTGGTCACCGGCACGTTCGAAGTGAAGGTCAGGTCTACTACGGAAACGTTGGGTGTAGGAACACGGATGGCGAAGCCGTCCAGCTTGCCTTTGAGTTCGGGCACCACCAGGTGCAGAGCCTTGGCGGCGCCGGTCGAGGTGGGAATCATCGAAAGCGCGGCAGCCCGCCCGCGGCGCAGATCCTTGTGCGGAAAATCCAGAATCACCTGGTCATTGGTGTAGCTGTGGATGGTGGTCATAATGCCCGAAGCAATGCCGAAGGTGTCGTTGAGAACCTTGGCCAGCGGCGCCAGGCAATTGGTGGTGCAGGACGCGTTGGAGATGACGTGATGGGCCTTGGGGTCATACTTGCTATCGTTCACGCCCAACACGATGGTTAGATCTTCGTTGGTCGCGGGTGCGGAGATGATGACCTTCTTGACCGTGCCCTGCAGGTGAGCCTTGGCCTTGGTGGCATCGGTAAAATGGCCGGTGGATTCGATGACTACCTGGGCGCCGGCAGAGGACCAGTCGAGCTTGGCAGGATCGCGCTCGGCGAAAACCTTCAGCTTTTTGCCATCGACCGAGATGAAGTCTTCGCCCGCGACGATGTCGTGGGGTAAGTTCCCCAGGATGGAGTCATACTTGAGCAGATGGGCCAGCGTAGCCGGGCTGGTCAGGTCATTGACGGCGACAAATTCAATTTCCGGATTGCCGAGCGAGGCCCGGAATACGTTGCGTCCTATACGGCCAAAGCCATTGATGCCAACCTTTACAGCCATAAACTTTGGGATCTCCTTCAGGGTGGGTGAGGTTCTTACTGCGTGGGTGTGGAAACAAATTCACGACCACTGCGAGGCTGAGCGCGAAACTTCAGTGTACCAAAGAGCGGTGGCGTGAAATGGAGTGGGACATTTGCTGCGGTGGCGGAAGTTGTGTTACATCCTCATCATGCGCTTATGGATGCGCGCCCGAATGAGACGACGTGGCAAGCGCGGGGTTAATGACTCAGAATCGACAGGCAAAATCGGACAGGAGATTCCGGTCAACCAGCCTACGCCCTTGCAGCCGATGTACCCGGAAGATCAACGGAGAAAGGCGTCCGAGCCCAAGGTCGCCGAAACGACTAGCGTGATGCCAGAGCAGGATGAGGACATAGCAAACGAGCCCGCGGCGCCCGAGCCGTCAGAGCCTTCTGCGCCAGAAGTGCCGCCGCCGGCGGAGGCGGTGGCAGCTGGAAAGCTGGTGGTCGAGACCCAGCCGGAATCGCCGTCGGTGCCTCCTCCCGAGGCGCCTTCGGCCAGCCAGAAGGATCTCAAAGGTTACGTGGTGTTGGCGATTGGGCTTCCCGGATCGGGAAAGACCACCTGGTTCAAGCGGCGTGGAGTCACGCCGCTGTCGAGTGACATGCTGCGCAGCATCCTGTTCGATGACATTACGGAGCAGCGCTACCAGGGGTTGGTCTTTTCCACCCTGCGCTCGCTGCTGCGGGCACGGCTGATCGCCAAGATGCCGTGGAATTACGTGGACGCGACCAATCTTTCCGCCCATGAGCGGCGGCAATGGATCAAGATGGCCAAGAGCTTTGGGTATGAGGCGCAGGCTGTCTTCTTCGACGTTCCCCTGGAAGTATGTATGGAGCGGAATAGCCGGCGGGAGCGCACCGTGAGCGACGACATCATGCGCAAGATGGCAGAGCGCCTGCGTCCGCCAAGCTTCAAAGAGGGCTTCAGCAAGATCACGATGGTGCGGGTGAAGGGCGCGCCGCCGCTCAAGCTGGACGGGGTCGTCGTGGAGCCGCCCAGCTCTTGAACCACCGATTGAAAGCAGTTCCCTCAGCGGCTAAAGCCCGTCCCCTTCACCGTGAGCCGTGAAGGGGCGGGGCTTTAGCCCGCCATTAACCTGTCCGATGAGCGGCTTTAGCCGCTGAGGGAGTGGTCCATTGAGCGGCAGCAATCCTGAGGCGGCCATTGCTTTCGATCAGGTGGGGCTGACTGCCCCTGATGGCCGCGTCATCCTGGATCATATTGACCTGGAGGTACAGGGTGGTTCCATCACTGCGCTGCTGGGCCGCAGCGGCTCAGGAAAGACTACGCTGCTGCGCATGGTGAACCGCTTGATCGAACCGACAGCGGGGCGGGTGATGGTCGAAGGCAAACCCACCGCCGACTGGGACCCCATCCAGTTGCGCCGGTCGATCGGGTATGTCATCCAGGAGACAGGACTCTTCCCGCACTTCGACGCCGAGCGCAATATTGGCGCGGTCCTCGAAATCGGAGGACGGCCTAAGCAGGAGATAGCCGAACGCACGAGGCAACTGTTTGGCCAGGTGGGATTGGAGTATGCGACCTTTGCTCGCCGCCTGCCTTACCAGCTTTCCGGTGGTCAACGGCAACGCGTCGGGCTGGCGCGGGCGCTGGCCGCTGAACCGAAACTTCTCCTGATGGATGAGCCTTTTGGAGCGCTGGACCCGCTGACCCGGGCCGAAATGCAGGACATGCTGCGCGATTTATTGCAGCGCCTCCACAAGACGGTGCTGCTGGTGACCCACGACCTGGATGAAGCGCTGTACCTGGCCTCGCAGCTGGTGTTGCTCGAAGGCGGCAAGGTTGTCGCTAATCTGGAGGCGAAAGAATTTCTCGGCTCGCAAATACCGGCAGTGCAGAGCTACGTGCGGGCTGTGCATCGGGGAACACTCCAGGAAAATCAATGTCCGGCTTCTTAGCCCAGCACGCGTCGGAGATCGCCGAGCTCACCATGGAGCATCTGTGGCTGACCGGGTCGGCCATGTTGCTGGCCGCGGCTATTGGCGTACCGACGGGGATATGGCTAACGCGCCATCCGCGATGGGCGAAGCCGGTATTGGGAGTGGTGAATATCATCCAAACAATTCCCAGTCTGGCGTTGTTTGGGTTTCTGTTGCCTTTGCCTTGGATTGGGGATCGCGCCGCCCGCATCGCCATTGCAGCGCTGACTGCGTATGCCCTGCTGCCCATCGTGCGCAATACCTACGCCGGGATCGAGGGAGTGGATCCGACTGTACTCGAAGTGGCCAAAGCCCTGGGCATGACCAGCGGGCAGAGACTGCGCAAGGTGGAACTTCCGCTGGCTGCGAGCTTCATCTTCGCTGGATTACGCACGGCGACGGTGCTGGCGGTGGGCATTGCCACCATCGCCGCGGCGGTGGGCGCCGGGGGCTTGGGCGAATTTATTTTCCGCGGCGTGGCTTCGGTCGACAACCGGCTGGTACTGGCGGGAGCTATCCCGGCGGCCTTGCTGGCGATCGCTGCCGATACCGGGTTGGGGTGGGTGGAGAGCCGGTTGCGCGTTCCGTCTCCGGGCCGAACCGGATGATGCGTTTTGCAGCAACGTTTCTGCTAGTGGCGATTGCCGCGTGCGCTCCCCCGCGTCCGAATTATCCGGTGATTGGAGCCAAAAATTTTACCGAGCAGGTGGTCCTGGGCGAGTTGCTGGCCCAGCACATCGAGGCGGTCACCGGGATGAAGGTAGAACGCCGGTTTTACCTCGCCGGCAGCTATATCTGCAACCAGGCGCTCATCGCCGGGCGTATCGATTCTTATGTTGAGTACACCGGGACCGCGCTGACGGCCATTTTGAAGCAGCCAGTCAATAAAGATCCCCAGCAGGTTTTGGATACAGTGCGGCGCCTCTATCAGGAGCGCTACCAGGTGGCGGTTATGGAGCCGCTGGGATTTGAGAACACCTTCGCCATGGTGATTCGCGGCCAGCAGGCGCAGGACCTTCACCTGACCACGCTGAGCCAGGCGGCACGATACAGTCCGCAATGGAAACTTGGGGTGGGCTACGAATTTGAACAGCGGCCCGACGGATTACCCGGGCTGCAGCAGGCTTACGGCTTGAAGTTCGACGGTTCTCCGAGGCTTATGGATTTGGGCTTGCTCTACCGGGCGCTGAATGGCCGGCAGGTGGATATCATTGCCGGCAACTCGACCGATGGACCCATCAAGGCCTTTCACTTGGCGGTGTTACAGGACGATAAGCATTATTTTCCTCCCTATCAGGCGGTTCCCCTGGTGCGGCAGGAGGCGCTCGACCGGTGGCCGAAGCTGAGGGGAGCGTTTGCTGGATTGGCCAACAAGGTGACCGCGGAGGAAATGCAGACCATGAACGAGGCGGTGGACGGGCAGCATCGTGACCCGGCGCAGGTGGTCAGGGAATTTCGCCAGGCTCACGGCCTCTAGTGCTTCTCCTGTCCTGACGACGAACCCTGGGTGCCCCACACCCCCGGATTTCCTGTGGCGCTCGGTGGAACCAAGGACCTTCATGCGGCTTTCCTTAAAGAAAGCCGCACACGCTGCTCTTGTTGGAGCCTCTAGCAGTAAATCCGGGGATCTCGCTCGTTTTTCGCGAGATGTGGGATTCCACTGCAGTGAGTTGTGAAGATTTGTGGTGAAGCAGAATTAGAGGGTGAGATTCGTGGTATCCCACATCTCGCGAAAAACGAGCGAGATGTGGGGCACCCAGGGTTCTTCTTTCGGGAAAGATCCAGATTATGGAGATTTGTGGTTCCTCGGCCGGGACAGATCCAGATGACAGAACCTTGGCTTCGCGACACGCTTAGCGACTTTCCGGTGGTGCAGCGGGCGCTGCTTCATTCCCTCCAGATGACGGAGGAGGACCTCGCCAAGTGGTGCGGCGGTCTCGATGACCGCGAGGTCCACGCACGGCCTTTTAAGCTGCCCTCAGTTGCATTTCAGTTGCGTCATATCGCCCGCAGCCTGGATCGCTTTTGCTGCTACGCGGAGGGCATTCCCCTAAACCAGCAGCAGTTGGCATCGCTGGCCAGCGAAATGGACAACAGCGGAACCCGGGAATCCATCTTTAGCGAATTGCAAGCCAGTCTCGCGAACACTCGCCGGCGTTTAGACGCAATCGTTCGTCAGCCGCTTGAGTTGCCGGTCAGGATTGGACGCAAGGGCTTGCCCACAACCCTGGCGGGACTGCTGATCCATGCCGCGGAGCACACCCAGCGGCATGTCGGCCAGGCGATTACAACGGCAAAGGTGATTCTGGCGCAGCGCGGTCCACAATGTGGCCCATCTTCTCCTGCTTAACCTGGACATAGCGCTCGAAGCTGTCCAGCGGCTCGACCTCGGCAGAGATGCGTTCCACCACCCGTATCCCGACGGATTCCAACGCTTCCACCTTCTCCGGATTATTGGTGATGAGGCGTACGGAATTAACGTTGAGCAACTTCAAAATCTCCGCCGGCAATTCGAATTCACGGCAGTCAGGCTTGTAGCCCAACCGGAGATTCGCTTCCACCGTATCCAGGCCCTGGTCCTGCAGCTCGTAGGCGCGCAGCTTGGCCATCAGGCCTATGCCCCGGCCCTCCTGCTGTTCATACAGCAGGATACCCGCACCGGCTTGGGCAATCGCCCGCAGCGCCAGTTCCAATTGCAGACGGCAGTCGCAGCGCAGCGAGCCGAAAACATCACCTGTCAGGCATTGCGAGTGAATGCGCACCACCGGAGGCCCACTGTGAATATCGCCCAACACCAGCGCGATCGCACCTTCAATCTTCCTATGCACGGACGGAGTTCCCGGGCTGCAGGGTTCGGGATCAATCCGGGTACCTTCGAAGCCCAGAATGCGGAAATGACCCCAACGAGTCGGAAAATCCGCATCCGCCACCTTCTTCACACTTTCTAATGGCATAGCTCAATTAGAGCCTCTCTACCGGCCTCGTGTCCAGCCGGCGTAAAGTAGGAGTGTGTTTGAGCCTAAGCTCGTCCTCATCACGCTGCTGATCAAGCTGGGCGTCATCGCCGCGGTTTCGGCGGTGACTTCCAGAGCGTTGACTTTTCAGCGGCTCTTGTTTGCCGAGCGCCGCACCACCGGTCAGACGATCGGTCTGCTGGCTTTCCTCTGCGTCCCCCTTACTCTTGGCGTCTGGATTCGTTTGACCGTTCACAACTTCTACGCGGCCGACGTCGCTTTTGAAACCGTCATCATTCTTGGCATCCTGTTGGGGCCGTTTGCCGCGCTCCTGGGCGGAGCTGTGCTTTCCCTGCCCTCCATGCTGCATGGCGAGTATCTGACCTTGCCCTTCTTTCTCGCCGTGGCTATTGTTTCCGGCTTATATGGACGGGCTGTGGAACCGGAAGAGGTGTGGTCGTTTTCTCCCTTCGTCGACCTCAGCATCTATCGCTGGGTGCGGCGGAACCTGCGCAAGCCACGCTTCGATCGCCAGGTGCTGCTGCTGATACTGATTGTCGGCATGCAGGTGATCCGCATGTGGCTGGCGCGGCTTTATCCAGGATGGCTGTTTAGCCTGGATTCCTCCAGCTTTGCGGTCAAGGTTTGCATCTGCGTCTGCCCCGCAGTGGTAGTGGCCATCCCACTTAAAATCTGGAATTCCAGCCGCATCGAGATCAAGCTCAAGGAACAGAAGCGGCTGGTGCTGGAGGCCCGCTTCGACGCCCTGCAGCGGCAGATCAATCCGCACTTTCTTTTCAACACGCTCAATTCCATCGCATCGCTGGTCCGCTTCCGGCCGGAGATGGCCCGGGAGATGATCGTGCAACTGGGCAACATCTTGCGCGCGCTGCTTAAAGATCACGATTCGTATGTGCCGTTCCGCGAAGAGTTGACGTTTACCGACGACTACCTGGGCATCGAGGTGGTGCGGTTTGGCGCGGAAAAGCTGCGCGTGGTGAAAGAAATCGATGCCAGCACACTCGAGCTGCTGGTGCCCTGCATGCTGCTGCAACCCTTGATTGAGAACAGCATCAAGCACGGGCTGGAGCCGCGCCTGCAGGGAGGAACCATCACTTTGCGCAGCCGCATCCAGGGCGCCAAGATGGTGGTCGAGGTGGAGGACGACGGAGTAGGCATGGCCGAGGGCCGGGCAAGGGAAGTGGGCTTTGTCAGCCGCGGAGCCGGCATCGGGATGCGCAATGTGCGTGAGCGGCTGGAGGTGCTCTACGGCAACAGCGCGCGCTTTGAAGTTTTTAGCCGCCCCGGGCGGGGAACCCGCGTGACCCTGGAAATTCCCATCGCGCCGAATGTATTGGTCCTGGCGGATCAGACCTCGGAACGCGCCAGCACCCTTTCGTAGTACTGCTCGTAAACGGGGATGATGCGCGAAGCACAGTAGTGGTCCTGGGCTGTCCGTCTGCCGGCCTCCGCCATGGCGATGAGGCGGGCGTCGTCGGTGAGTAGTTCGATGGCTGCGGCGGCCATGGCTGCGACGTCGCCCACGGCGAAGAGCCGGCCGGTCACGCCGTCTTCGATTAACTCCGGCACGCCCCCGACGCGGGTGGCGATAGTGGGAACCTTGCAGGCCATTGCTTCGAGCGCCGCCAGGCCGAAGGACTCCAGTTCGCTGGGCATGATCATCAGGTCAGCGACCGGCAAGAGTTCATGGACCCGCTCCTGTTTGCCCAGGAAGTGGACCCGGTTCTGGATACCTTTGTTGTTCACCAGCCATTCCGCTGAGGAGCGGTCCGGTCCGTCGCCTACCATCAAGAGCCTTGCCGGGATCACTTGCGCGATGCGGGAAAAAACCTCGATCACGTCGAGGATCCGCTTCACCGGCCGGAAGTTCGAAAGGTGGAGCAGGATTTTTTCTCCCGGATCCGCGTAGCGCGCGCGAGCATCTTCCCGCCGGTCGCCCAGCGGTTTGTATTCGTCGCAGTTAACAAAATTGGGAATGACCTCGATGGGCCGCAGGATGCCGAAATCGTGCACGGTTTTCTCTCGCAGGTAATTAGAGATCGAGGTGACGCCATCACTCTCTTCGATGCCGAAGCGGGTAATGGGCAGATACGATCGGTCCAGCCCCACCAGGGTGATGTCGGTGCCATGCAGGGTGGTGACAAAGGGCATATACCTGCGCTTTTCGAGCATCTGGCGGGCAAGGAGTGCGCATACGGAGTGAGGGATGGCGTAGTGAACGTGGAGCAGGTCGAGCTCGTAGTACTCGGCCACTTCAGACATGCGCGTGGCCAGGGCCAGATCGTAGGGCGGGTATTCGAAAAGGGGGTAATTGGAGACCGGCACCTCGTGGTAGAAGATGCCTTCTTCGCGCCCGGTAAGGCGGAACGGCTGCGAATAGGTGATGAAATGCACCTGGTGACCGCGGGCCGCGAGCTCAATACCGAGTTCCGTTGCGACCACGCCACTTCCGCCATAGGTCGGATAACAGGTGATGCCGATTTTCATTTTGAAGCTCCTTGACCCATTACCAATGTACGTTTGTTATGTCGCAAGTTGGTGAAAGTCGATGAGGGCCAAAGCGGAGTCGTTTCGGAGCGTTTGGGGAATGACCTCCAGCAGCGCGCTCCGTTCTATTTCGCGCGAGGCCCGCAGCCGCGTACGTACCTGATCGAGAGCACTGTCGCTATATCCCGGATGGCAAACCAGCTCCCATGTTCCCCGAGGCATGGCATGAAGGAGAGAACGCAACACCGAGTCGTCGAGGATTCCAGTAGCCAGCAGGCCGATCGAACCGTCGGAGGTGGCGATGCCGTATTCAGACGTCAGCCTGGAAAACGATCGCTGCTGGGTTCGCATGGCATGCACTTGCGTCCGTCGCCAAGTGCTGCCGGTCGGGGTGGCGTGCAGGCTCCACGATGGTTCGAATGGATTGCGGACGCAGCTGACTCCGCAGTGGCGCGCGGCTCGGAGCAGGGGAGCGAGCGCCGAGGGAAAGGCGTGAACATGTTTGTGCGAGTCGATGTGGCTGACGGTGAGACCGCTTGATTGAATGCGCTGGATCTGGGCGATGGCCTCGGCCTCAATCTCCTGCTCGCGGATGCGGCCGCGCAACAAATCACTCAAGAAGCTACCCACCGTATTGCGAAATGAAAAAGACTGCGGACGACGAGGGTCGAGGAGCGAAGGAACCTCACTGGGGCGGAGGCGGGGCGAGCCGTCGACCAGAACCACGTGGCAGCCCACCGCTAGCGTCGGTTGCGCAAAGGCCAAAAAGACTGCGGGAGAAAAGTAGGCAGCTGTGGCCATCAGGGTGGTAGAACTGAGAGCGCCTGCCTGCTGCAGTTCAACGATGGCCTGGTTGACGCCTGGCGCGAGACCAAAGTCGTCCGCGTTGATGATTAGGCGTTTCATTTTCGCCAGTTTACCAAGACCCCTTTTTTCTTTTCGCGCATCGAAAAGGCAGTTCGAAAGTTGCCTCGAACACAAGGCGCTTTCTCAAGTGTGAGCGCAGGCGGGCGATGAATTATTCATACGATCTGCCAAGGGACAGCGCTACAATAGGTTTTCTTTGAGCCAGGAAGGATCCGCAGGAATGTCTCGACGATGGCTGCAGCGCCCCGGGCCCCGGCAAGCCGCCTATGCGTTGTTGCTCCTGCTCAGCTGCGCGGGACATGCGGCTTGGGCCGTGCCCACCGACAACATCGTCTACCAGACACCGAGCATCTTCGATCCTCACTCCGGTCCGGCGCTGTTGATCCACCATTTGTCGCTTTTCGTGATGCAAATAACGGGAGCGATCTTTATCGTAGTAGCGTCCCTTTGGTTGTACGTAGTGGTCCGCTTCCGGCAGCGTGATCCCAACGATGACAGCGAGCCGCCCCAGATCTATGGCAGCACCCAGATCGAGTTGGCCTGGACCGTGATTCCGGTCCTGATTGTTGTGGTCCTCTTTCTCACCACTGCACGCATTCTCTTTGCCATTCAGGATCAGAAAATGCCGGCGACAGCCCTCACTGTCGATGCCGTCGGCCATCAATTCTGGTGGGAGTTTGACTACAAAAATGCAGGGTTCACAACTGCCAATGAGCTGCACGTACCGCTCAGCACCGGCCAGGCTCCAACCACCACTTCGCTCAATTTGCTCTCCGCCGATGTGGTTCACAGCTTCTGGATCCCTGAGTTGTCCGGTAAGGTCGACATGTTTCCAAACCAGGTCAACCACATGTGGTTCAATCCGGATAAACCCGGCATGTACGTGGGTCAATGTGCCCAGTTCTGCGGCGTGGAACACGCCAAGATGCTGCTGCGCGTCTACGTGCAGACCCCGGAAGACTTCGCCGCCTGGGTGAAGAATCAGCAGCAGCCCGCGGTTGAAGATCCGGCAGTTGCCGAAGGGCGGCAGCTCTTCGCGTCACAAGCTTGCATCAGTTGCCACGTGGTGCGCGGCACCGCCGCGCAGGGAAAGTTTGGGCCAGACCTTACGCATTTTAAGAGCCGCGATACGCTGGCTTCCGGAGCGGCCGACAATACTCCGGGGAATCTCAAGCTTTGGATCAAGGATCCCGACTACGTCAAGCCAGGGAGCCTGATGCCTGCGATGCAATTGAGCGATGACCAGATCGACAAGATCGTCGCTTACCTCGATACCTTGAAGTAAACGGGACACGGGCCACTACAGACAGGAGTTTTCCGTATGGCTGATTCGACTCTACCTATTGGGAGCGCCATCGACCTCACCCCGCCGAGTGAGTCGTACGGGACGTGGCTCGAACAAGTGCACAGTTGGGTGGTCACCGTCGACCACAAAAAGATTGGCTTGATGTACATCGGCTATGCCGTGGTCTTTTTGCTGGTCGGGGGCTTCGAGGCGATTCTACTGCGCATTCAGCTCGCCGTACCGCACAACAATTTTCTCTCCCCTGAGGTCTTCAACCGTATCTTCACCATGCATGGGACAACCATGGTGTTTCTCATGGGGATGCCGCTAATCATTGGATTTGCCAATTACCTGGTTCCCCTGATGGTCGGCGCGCGGGACATGGCCTTTCCCCGCATGAATGCATTCAGCTTCTGGATGACCGCGCTGGGCGGCTTGATGTTGTACTACAGCTTCATCGGCGGCGTGGGCCTGCAAGGCGCCGGCAGCGCACCCGACGTAACCTGGTGGGCGTATGCGCCGCTTACCGAGCGAGCATTCTCGCGCGGACACAGCACGGACTACTGGGCGTTGTCACTGATCGTCTCCGGATTCGGCACCGTCGGCGCCGCGGTCAACATAATTGCCACCACCATCTGTATGCGCTGCAAAGGCATGACGCTATTTCGCATGCCCCTGCTGGTATGGCTCTACCTGGTGGTTTCGGGAATGATCCTGATCGTCATCACCCCGTTGACCGCCGCGCAGATCATGCTGACCATCGACCGCTACCTCGGCGGGCACTTCTTCGACTCGCAGGCTGGGGGCGTGCCCGTTGTCTGGGCGCACTTCTTCTGGATTTTTGGCCACCCCGAGGTCTACGTGCTGGTGTTGCCGGCGTTTGCCATCGCCAACGAAGTGATCCCTGTCTTCTCCCGCAAGGCGATCTTTGGCTACCCGGCGATGGTGGCCGCATCAGCCGGCATTGGTTTGATCAGCGTGAGCGTGTGGGCGCACCATATGTTCACCGTGGGCATGACCTCGGCGCAGAATGCGTTCTTCGTCCTTTCCACCGAACTGGTCGGGATCCCTACCGGCATCAAGATCTTTAACTGGATCGCCACCATGTGGGGAGGCAAAATACGCTTCGCCACAGCCATGCTTTTCTGCACCGCCTTCCTGATCCAGTTCCTGTTCGCCGGCTTGACCGGAATCATGCTCTCCGTCGCCCCCTGGAATTGGCAACTGCACAATTCCTATTTCGTTATCGCCCATTTCCACTATGTTCTGGTGGGCGCTATCGTCTTCTGCTTCTTCGGAGGGTTCTACTACTGGTTCCCGAAAATGACCGGCAAGATGCTCAACGAGCGGCTGGGCAAGTGGCATTTCTGGCTGTTTCTTATCGGCTTTCACCTGTGTTTCGACCTCATGCACATCCCCGGGTTGCTGGGCATGCCGAGAAGTATCTACACCTATGAACCTGGCCGCGGCTGGGATGGCTGGAACATGATCGTGTCCATCGGAGGCTTGATTCAGGGAGTGGCCACGCTAATCTTTGCCTACAACATGGTGTACTCGTACTTCAAAGGCCCAGACGCGGGCCCGGACCCCTGGGATGCCTGGACGCTCGAGTGGGCAACCTCATCGCCGCCGCCCGAGTACAACTTCGCCAGCGCACCGGTGGTGGCCAGCCGGAGACCGTTGTGGGACCTGAAGCACCCGGAAGATCCGGACTCCCGGTACGAATGATTTTGATCGTCGAGGATATATAGAGGATGAGCGCCAGCACCATTCCACTGGCTCACCGTGCAGCCAACGAAGAAGATTGGGTCCTGCCCTACCACGGCACCGTCGCCATGGCGGCATTCATCGTTGCCGAGAGCGCTATCTTCACTATTTTTGTAATTGCCTATCTCTATTACATAGGCAAGAGCGTCTCCGGACCGCTGCCGCGCCAGGTTCTGGAGCTTCCCATCTTTAATACGGTTTGTCTGCTCTCCAGCAGCTTCACCATCTGGATAGCGGAACGGGCCCTGAAGAAAGCCTCGATGGGAGCCTTCAGCTTGTGGTGGGCAGTCACCGTGGTCTTAGGCGCGACCTTTCTCGTCGGCACCGGCCTCGAATGGAAAAAGTTGATTTATCACGATGGGCTGACCATCAGTACCAACCTTTTTGGCACCACGTTCTACTCGCTGGTCGGTTTGCATGCCAGTCACGTCATCGTCGGCCTGACCATGCTTTCGATCGTGCTGATCCTTTCGCTCCTCGGGAAGGTCAAGAGTGAGCACTCGAAACAGCTCGAGGTGCTGTCGCTCTATTGGCACTTTGTCGACGGCGTCTGGGTAGTGGTGTTTACAGTTGTCTACATCATTGGCCGCTGACAGAAAGAGAAGAGAATGGAAGAGTCACAGGCACACAACGGCGTATCCGATGAAGTGGTGCACCTGCCGACGCCTACAGCATGGCCGCTGGTATTGGCCCTTGGCCTGACCTTTGGCCTGGCCGGGCTGGTGACCAACCCGGGCATAAGCATCCTCGGAGGGGTGCTCATTGTTGTCGGCTGCGTGGGGTGGTTCGGCCAGGTGTGGCCGCATGCGCAGCATATTGCGGTACCAGTGAAAGTCCAGAAGTTCGAATACACATCCATCCGCACCAAGGTGGCCCGTATTGAGGTCGACGAAAGCCATCGCGCACGCTTGCCGGTGCATACGCCCTCGGTGATGGCAGGGGTGAAGGGAGGCATCGCAGGCGGCGCCGCGATGATCGTGCCCGCGCTTCTCTACGGCCTGATCGGTTACCACAGCATTTGGTATGCGGTAAATCTGCTGGGAGGAGCGGGAGTAGCCGGTTGGTCGAATCCAACCATGGCCGAGATTACGCACTTCCGCCTGAGTGCGCTGATCTTCGCCACCATCATCCATACCGTGGGCTCGTTACTGGTTGGCCTGCTCTACGGCGCCATGCTCCCCATGCTGCCCCGTCACCCGGTGTTGCTGGGTGGCATCATTGCTCCATTGTTGTGGACAGGTGTGTTGCATGCCACGTTGGGTTTGATCAACCCATATCTTGATGCGCGCATCGATTGGTGGTGGTTTGTCGCCTCCCAGGTGACCTTCGGCCTTGTGGCCGGCTGGGTCGTAGGGAAGCAAATCCATATCCGCACCGAGCAATATTTGCCGTTTGCCGCGCGCGTGGGATTGGAAACACCAGGAATGATGGACCAAGATCGGGAGGACGGACCGAAGTGAGAGCGCGCCTCCTGATGCTGGTCGTCTGTACGAGTGTGCTCGGATGCGGGCCGCTTCCCGGGCATCCCAAGCCTGGCCCGGAGGTGCCGAATCCCGAGTCGGTGCTGAACTTTGCTACGCTCTACAACCAGAATTGCTCCGGTTGTCACGGCGCCCAGGGAATGAGTGGCCCGTCCTACCCACTGGCGAATCCTGCTTATCAGGCCCTGGTCGATGAACAGATCCTGCGCCAGATCGTGGTCAATGGCCAATCGGGCACACACATGCCCCCGTTTGCCATCAGTGCCGGGGGCACCTTGACTGACCAGCAGGTGGACTCGCTGGTGAGCGGCATGCGCGCAGCGTGGTACAAACCCGGGACTCTCGCTGGCGCGAATGCGCCCCCCTACAAGGCCGCCAAGCCAGCGGATTCGGCTCACGGCCAGCAGGTTTACACCACCTACTGCGCTTCGTGTCACGGAGCTGCCGGAGCTTCCGGCAAGAGCAAAGCCGGATCGATTACCGACCCCGCGTTCTTAGCGCTGTTGAGCGACCAGGTTTTGCGCACCGTGGTGATTGCCGGACGCCCCGACATCGGCCAGCCAGACTGGAGAAACGATCTGCCTGGGCACCCGATGAGCGATCAGGAAGTGACCGATGTGGTGGGCTGGCTCTCCAGCCAGCGCCCCGGCGCACAGCAAAACAAGACCGCAGGAGGCGCGCAATGAGCGACGAGAAGGCAGCAGTAACCAGGCGGTGGGTATTGGTGGGGATTGGCGCTCTGCTCAATGGCGCGGTCGCCCTTCTCGTGGCCATCCCTGTCGTGGGCTACCTGCTTGGACCCATTCGCAAGAATGGCGGTTACAATTCCTGGATCGATTTGGGTGACGTTTCTCAATTTGCCCTGGGACAGACGCGGCTGGCCAGCTTCGTTAACCCCAAGAGCATGCCGTGGGATGGCGCCACGGCCAAGGCTGCCTGTTGGGTACGCCGGACGCAGGAAGAGAAATTCCAGATTTTCGCCATCAACTGCGCTCACCTGGGCTGCCCGGTACGATGGTTTCCCCAGTCGGAGCTGTTTATGTGCCCTTGCCACGGAGGAGTCTATTATGCTGATGGCTCGCGCGCCGCAGGTCCCCCTCCGCGAGGCCTCTTCGAGTACGCCTACAAAGTGCAAAACGGCAAGCTGCTGATCGATGGAGGCCAGATGCCTACTCTGGCAACCAGCGCTTCGGTACGGAAAGAGAGCTCCGCATGCACTGGTTGAAGCGTACTTACGACTGGTTAGAGTTCCGGTTGAAGTTGGAAGGGCCGATCAAGGATACGGTTCTTCACCCGGTGCCGAGGAACACAGCCAGCTGGTGGTATGTCTTCGGCAGCGCCAGTTTCGTTCTGTTACTGCTACAGATCGTCACCGGTATCCTGTTGGCCATCGTCTATGTACCCTCGGCGGGCGAGGCCTGGAACAGTCTGCAGGTGTTGAACCACGAGCTCCCGCTGGGCTGGTTCCTGCGCGCGATGCATGGCTGGGGCTCGAACTTCATGGTCGCGGTGGTGCTGATCCACATGTGCCAGGTCTTCCTCTTTGGCGCTTATAAGTTTCCTCGTGAACTCACCTGGATCCTGGGCGTCTTTCTGTTGTTGATGACCTTGGGCATGGCATTCACCGGGCAGGTGATGCGCTTCGACCAGGATGCGTACTGGGGCCTGGGCATTGGCGCCTCGATCGTATCCCGCATACCTTTCATAGGCGGATCGCTGGTCGACCTGATGTTAGGGGGGCCGATCATCGCGGGTCCCACGTTGACCCGCTTCTTTGCTCTGCATGTCTTTGTGATTCCGGGAATGATGTTGGGGTTCGCCGCGCTGCACATCTGGATGGTGGTGGGACTGGGTATCAACGATTGGCCCATGCCGGGGCGAATCGTCCGTCGCAGCACTTATGTTCAGGAGTACCACGAGCTGACGCACAAGGACGGCATTCCTTTCGTCCCCGGGGCGGTGTGGAAAGACATGATATTTTCCGCCGCGATCCTGTTTGCGGTGGCGCTGTGCGCTGTGTTTTTGGGGCCCTTTGGGCCGACTGGCTTTCCTGATCCAACCATCATCCAGACCGTGCCCAAGCCGGACTTCTTCTTCTTATGGCTTTACACCATTCTCTCCTTCCTCCCGGAGAACCTGGAGACTCCGTTCATATTGATTGCTCCGGCTGCAGGCATCCTGTTCCTGTTGGCATTGCCGTTCTTTGCCGGAGAAGGGGAGAAGAGCTGGCGCCGGCGGCCGATCGCGGTGCTGTCGATTACCGTGCTCGCCGTAGGCTTTGCGGTGTGCGAACACCTGGGGACTTATACCCCCTGGAGTCCGGAGATGCAGGCCTGGAGTGGGGATGTAGTCCCTGTTCGCTATGTGCATACGGCCACGCCGCTGGGCCGGCAGGGGCAGATTGTGTTTCAGGCTAAGCAGTGCCGCAACTGCCACATGCTCGGGGGTCTGGGCGGCCAGCGTGGGCCGGCGCTCGACGGAGTAGCCACGCGGCTTACGTATGATCAGCTGGTGCGCCAGGTGCTGCAGGGCGGAGGAAACATGCCCGCTTACGGAAAGAATCTGTCCCCGCCGGAAGTCACGGCGCTGGTCAGCTTTCTTGAAACGCTGCACCCTGAAGGTCAGCAGCCCGCGCATGACGCTTCGCAACAGTACATCAGCACGGGGGAGCTTGATCCCCCGCGGTAGAGCCTTTTCTCAGCAGCGACTGACGGGTGCCCCACATCTCGCTCGTTTTTTGCGAGATGTGGGATACCACGGCTCCCAACTGACTGGCTTTTGGATCCCGACGCGCAAGGACGTTAAGGTTTGTGGTATCCCACATCTCGCAAAAAACGAGCGAGATGTGGGGCACCCGACAGTCGCTGCGGAGAAAGATCCCGACTGAGGGATCTGCGGTTTCGCTGAGTTGCGCCGCCAGCCCACTATAGTAAGAGCCATGTCAGACGGAGTATCACAAGCCGCTTGGAGTTCCTGGGCCCTTCCTTTTTGGGCCACGGCGGGATTGCTCGCGACTGCTTTGCTCTATCTCCGGGGCTGGCGCAAGATCCGCCGTACCCGGCCGCTTATCTTTCCTCCCTGGCGCGCATGGTGCTTCGTCGGTGGACTGGTTTCCCTGTGGATCGCGATTGCCTCGCCCCTCGACACTTTGGACGGTCTGCTGCTGATCGCCCATATGACACAACATCTGATACTGATGTCGGTAGTACCACCGCTGCTGCTGCTGGGTGTGCCGGCTGTTCCGCTGCTGCGCGGGTTACCGCGCTCTGTGCTTCGCGATGGCCTGGGCCCTTTCTTTCGCAGCGCTGCCCTGCAGCGGGTGGCCCACGTGCTGACCCATCCCGTATTCGCATGGCTGGCCATGAATATCGCCTATATCGGCTGGCACACGCCGCCGGCCTATGAATTAGCGCTGCGCTCTCCCGGCTGGCACGAGGTGGAGCATGCCTGCTTCCTGGGTACGTCCTTGCTCTTCTGGTTTCCTGTGATCCAGCCGTGGCCCAGCACCAGCCGTGGGTCGCGTTGGGCCATGCTGCCCTACCTGGTGGGCGCAGACCTGGTGAATACTGCGCTGTCCGGGTTCCTGACTTTCGCCGGAAGGGTAATCTACCCCAGCTATTCCGCTGTACCACGACTCTTTGGCTTTACTGCGCTCAGCGACCAGGTGGCGGCGGGCGCCCTGATGTGGGTGATCGGCTCTATCTTCTACCTGGTGCCACTGGGTGCGATTGCGATCCATCTGCTCTCGCCGCAAGCTCGACGTCTTTCGTCTGCGCCTTCTCCAGGAGGACGGGTGGTGACCCCGCAGACAGCGCGTTTCGATTTATTGCAGCTGCCGGTGATCGGCGGTTTTTTGCGTTGGCGCTATGGACGGATGGCACTGCAGAGCGTTGCCTTTGTGCTTGCGGTGCTGGTGATTGCGGACGGGTTTCTGGGCCATTCCATGGGCGCGATGAACCTGGCCGGGATATTGCCCTGGACCTACGTCCGGGCGTTTGGGGTGATCGCGCTGCTGATCGTCGGAAATATTTTCTGCATGTCATGCCCCTTCATGCTGCCGCGGGAGCTGGGGCACAGGCTCGGTTTCGCGAAGCTGAAGTGGCCCCGCTGGCTGCGCAGCAAGTGGATTGCGATTGCGCTGATGATTCTGTTCTTCTGGGCTTACGAGGCGTTTGATCTCTGGGATCACCCCCAGCGCACCGCGTGGCTTCTGATCGCGTACTTCGCCGCCGCCTTTGTGGTGGATACATTCTTTCGCGGAGCCAGCTTTTGTAAATATGTCTGTCCGCTGGGGCAGTTCAACTTCGCTGGCTCGCTGCTTTCGCCCTTCACGCTTGAGGCGCGCAGTGAGGCAACGTGCGATCGTTGCACTACCCATGACTGCATTCGAGGGAACCAGCAACAGCGCGGCTGCGAGCTGCAACTTTACATGCCACAGAAGGCCGGCAACATGGACTGCACGCTGTGCATGGATTGCGTCAAGGCTTGCCCCCATGACAACATTGGCCTCTTCGCCGTCGCTCCGGTTCGCGATGTGCTGCGCGATCCGGTCCGCTCTTCGATTGGCCGATTCTCCGCGCGCACGGATATTGCGGCGCTCGTTTTGGTGGTGGTGGTGGCTGCCTTCGTGAATGCCGCGGTGATGGTGGTTCCGATGGCTTTGGGAAGATACCTGGCACTGGTGGTCGCTTTAGCGGCGGTGGCAACGGCCCTGCTGGTGGCAGCCAACCCATCAAAAAGAGAACTCTTTTGCCGCTTCTCTCAGGCGCTGCTGCCTTTGGGGCTGGCCATGTGGGCTGCCCATCTGTTGTTTCATCTGTTCACCGGCTGGGCAACGCTGCCGCCCGCTCTCCATCAGGCCGCAACCGACCTTGGCGTGCATCTGCTGACGCCGGCTCAATGGGGAAGAGAGCTGCCGCTGCTGCCCGCCAATACAATGCTCTCGGTACAGCTTTTGCTGCTGGATGCCGGCCTGCTCCTCACGCTGTACCTGGGGTGGAGACTGGCGCAGCAATGGTCGGCGAGCGCCGGCCGGGCTGTTCTGCTGCTTTTGCCCTGGGCAAGCGTGGTCACTCTAGGCTATGCGGCAGGTGTGTGGGTCTTGCTCCAACCTATGCAGATGCGCGGCGTCATAATGAATCCATGAAGGGTTTCGGTCCCCTGGCCGCCGCGCTGATGCTCGGGATGTGGGCGACAGCGGCACATGGCGATGGCGGGACGATGCTTCTCCACCAGGATGCCGGCGCCTTTACCATCACTCTCTTTGCTGCGCCGCAGCCGCTGCACGCCGGCGAGGCGGACCTGAGCGTGCTGGTGCAGGATCGAAGCAGCGGAGAAGTGTTGCTGGACCCGGTGGTAGATCTGTCCGTTGGATCGCAAGCGCCGGTTCGGCTAACGAGAGGACAGGCGAGCAATCGTCTTTTGCAGGCAGCCGCGGTGCGTTTTGCCAACCCGGGCAAATGGCGGCTCACGTTGGTCGTCCGGCGCGGAGGGGACCTGGCTACCCTGAGCACGGAATGCACCGTCGAGCCCGATCGCTCGCGCGCCACCATGGTGTGGTTTTATGTGTTGTTGCCCGTCGGCATCATTCTGTTGTTCGTGATCCATCAGGTTTTGAAGCTTCGTTCCGAGGTGCAGGCAAAATGATCCACGCGCCAAATCCGCTGATTGCGATGGGGGTGGTAGCGTCCACTGCCGCCACGGACGCGGTCTACGTGCTGTTCACTGCGGCAGTGGCCGCGCGCCGCAGGAGTGTCGCGGCCAGCTGGAGCAGCATCTGGTACCTGCTTTCTGCCTTCGCGGTGATTAGCTACACCGGCAACCCGATCTACGTAGTCTTCGCTGCGGGAGGGTCGTGGTTGGGCGCATTCGGCGCCGTGACTTGGTTAGGCACTGCTGACGTCAAAAGTGCCTCCGCCAAACCACACGGCTAGTCTGAATGTGGTAACTTTTCGACCATGACAGAAACCGTGGCAATCCCAACGCACTCCAAGTGGAACGACATCGAGATTGAAAACCTGAACCCGCTGATAGGGCGGCAAATGCTTGTCGGCACCAACGTGATGGTGGCGCGGGTACTGTTCAAGAAGGGCGGCAAGGTGCCCATGCACAGCCATCACAACGAGCAAGTCACGTACATCCTTGAAGGCGCATTGCAGTTCATTATCGACAACCGCGAAATTACTGTCCGCGCCGGGGAAGTGCTGTGCATCCCTCCCAACGTGCCGCACGAGGCGCTCGCGCTCGAGGACACGGTAGACCTGGACATCTTCAACCCGCCGCGCCAGGACTGGCTCAATAAAGAAGACGCCTACCTGCGGCAGACTGTGACCAAGTAGTGGATCTCGGACTCAAAGGCCGCAGTGTCATCGTCGCGGCCTCGAGCGATGGTATCGCGCGCGCCGCAGCCGAGAAGTTTGCTGCTGAAGGAGCGAGAGTGGCTATGTGCTCGCGCAATGCCGCCAAGCTGAACGCGGCCGCGGCAGGGATTCGCGACCACTATCGCACCGAAGTACTTGTGCAGCCGCTGGATGTGACCGATGCCGAGGCGGTGGACGCATTTGTGAAACATGTGGCGCAAGAGTTCGGCGGGGTTGACGTTTGCGTGACCAACGCTGGTGGACCACCGGCGAAGATGTTCCTGGCCACCACCACCGCGGAGTGGCATCGTGCGGTGGAGCTGAACTTCATGAGCGTGATCCACTTTGCCCGCGCGGTTTTGCCCTGGATGCAGAAGAGCCGCTGGGGCAGATTGGTGACGATTACGTCCATCACCGTGCGCCAGCCGTTCTCTGACCTTATTTATTCCAATGCTGTGCGAGCGGGAGTTCTTGGTTTGGTCAAGAGCCTTTCCAACGAGTTTGGTAAGGACGGCATTACGGTTAACAATGTTGCGCCGGGCTACACTGCCACCGAGCGCCTGAAGGAGCTCATCGCCAGGCGGGCCCAGGAGGTGGGAATCAGTTCCGCAGACTTCGAAGCGCGTCTGGCAGCTGAGACGCCGCTTCAGCGTGTGGGGCAGCCCGAGGAAGTGGCCGACGCCATCGTCTGGCTGGCATCGGAACGCGCCTCATTTATTACTGGTCAGACGCTGCTGGTAGATGGCGGCGCGTTTAAGGGCCTTTAATCATCGTGCATCAGGATTTTACAACCCTTAATGAAAGCGCCTCCGTCCGCTACACGCTCTGATGCTTTGTATCAGGGCCCGACTTTAGTCGGGCCATTAAGACCACAAAGACCTGGGCTTTAGCCCCTGAGGGAATTGTCACCGGGAATATTTTCCGCGGGATGCGCCGTAGCAGGGGCTGAAGCCCAATCACTTTCAATTCTTGGCGGCCCGACTGAAGTCGGGGCCTGATACAAAGCATCAGAGCGGTTACCCGCATAAAGAGCGGTCCGCAGCACGATTGATCACCGCAGAAACTGGTCAACGTAATCCTCTCCCAGCCCGACTGCTGAAAAGTGGCGGCGGCAAAGATCAATCTTGGTAAACACGTCTTCATATCCCAGAACCTTGCCATCCGGGTCGACATAGATCATGGCGCCGTTTACCTGAAACAGCGTAATCATCTCCGGAACATCGGCTTCGACCACCAGCGTATGCGTCTCGCCGGGAGTCTCATACACATAAGACCCTTCGGTAGCCGTCCAATCATGTTCCAGGTAGTGCCAACTGCCCTTGAGGACGAAGCCATGAACAGGCTGAGGATGCCGGTGGCGCGAAAGCACGCCCGATTTGCGCACCCGCAGAAGATTCATCCAGTAGCCTCGGCTTGCCGAAAGGCAAAGTGGACGAAACCAGACATTTTCCGCCTGCGGCACCCACAAGCGCTCGTCCGTAGGAACGGCGTTGGGAATGACCAGCTCAGGAAAGCTTTCCTTCGGCTGTGGGTGCCGGTAGGGAATTCGCGTCTGGTCCACCACTTGGTTGCTCATAGTTGATCCTCTCCTTCACATTGCTGCGTAGCCGCCATCGATGGGCAAGATTGCCCCGGTGATGAACCGTGCTGCCGGGGAACAAAGAAAGACAGCCGCGCCGCCGATATCGCCCGGTTCGCCCCACCGCTGCATCGGTGTGCGGTCGAGAAGGACGGCGGAACGGACCTCATCCTCAACCAAGCTGCGAGTCAGCTCAGTGGCAATCCAGCCCGGAGCCACGGCGTTCACCCTTATGCCTTCAGGCGCCCACGCAACAGCCAGGGCCTTCGTCAATTGTGCCACTCCGCCCTTGGAGGCGGTGTAGGCAGGGACCGAGGGGCCACCGAAGAACGAGAGCATCGACGCGGTATTGACAATGGCGCCGCGGGCGGCCGCAAGCTTCGGGCGCGCGGCCACGCACATGCGCATGGTCCCGGTCAGATTCACATCGATTACTTTCTGAAAAGTCTCTATTTCGTATTCGGCACCGTTGCGAAAGATCACGCCGGCGCAATTAATCAGCGCGGCTAATTCATTGAACGGCGCCAGCACCTCCGCCACGGAGGCGGCCGAGGTAACGTCGAGTTTTACCGCCGCGAGACCCTCTCGCTGAGGAACGCGAGAGACCTGCTCATCGGTCAGCCCGGTCACGGTTACATCGTAACCGTCATTGAGCATCGCGGTTGCGATGCCAAACCCAATTCCCGTTGTGCCACCGGTGACGATCGCCTTTGGCTTCATGGGGCAGCCGGATGGATCCAGATGGCATTGCCTCCGCCGGAAACCATGTGGACGTCGAGAGTTGTGGTGCGATCGACCGGCCGCTTGCTGAAGGTAATGTGGGTTGCATTGACGGCGGCGTCGGGAGCATCGGCATAAATTTCGGCGACATACTTGCCCTCGCCCAGGAAGTTAAGCGGTACCCTGGTGTCTCGCTCTTCCCAGTTAGTCAGCGAGCCGACATACCAATCGTTGCCGCTCCTTCGTGCCAGCGTTATGTACCGCATGGGGAGTCCATCAATGACATGCACTTCATCCCACGTCGCCGGCACCTGCTTAATGAAGTCAAAAGCCTGCTGTCCCTTGTACTGTTCAGGATAGTCGGAAACCATTTCCAACGGGCTTTCGAAGACCACGTACAACGCCAACTCCTGTGCCCGGGTCCCCAGGGACATCGGCATTACATTGCGCGCGATGAAATTTTCCAGGTTGGTGTTGTTGAACGCGCCTGGGGTGTAATCCATGGGACCGGCAAGCATGCGGGTGAAGGGAAGTGTGGTGTTGTGAATCGGGGTCACACGGTCGGACCACTTGGAGTACTCCTTGCCCATCACTCCTTCGCGCGTTATCAGATTAGGATACGTGCGGCGCAAGCCATCGGGCTTGAAAGCCCCGTGGTAATCGATCATGAGGTGATGCTCGGCAGCTTTCTCTACCACGCGGTGATACCAGTCGACCATCCACTGATCGTCGCGGTTCATAAAGTCGATCTTGACCCCGGCGACGCCCCACTGTTCGAAGAGCGGGAAGGCCTGGTCCATGTATTTGTCGATCGAGGTCCAGTGCGACCAAAGCCAGATGCGAACATGTTTTTCCTTCGCATAGCGCAGCAATTCGGGGAGATCGACGGCAGGATTGAAGTGAGTAATGTCGGCCGGATCGGCATAATCGCCGGGCTTCGCTGTAGGAGTAGGAGCGGCCCAGCCAGCGTCGATCAGCATGTAGGGAAAGCCCGAATCCGAAGCGAAGTCAATGTAATGCTTTAAGGTTGCGGTGTTCATTCCCGGGGTGAAACTTACTCTGGTAGCGGCGTCGCCCGACCACCAGTCCCAGGCGGATTTGCCGGCGCGAATCCATGAGGTGTCGGCAATCTTCGACGGGGGGTTCAGGTTAAGGATGATATTGGACTCGATCAGGCGCCCGGGGGTGTCGCCAATCATCAGCACGCGCCACGGAGTATGGAATGGAGTGCCGGTTTCGACGGCAACGTCGGGCGCGTCCACTTTTGGCGAGAGCACGGCCTTGAGGGTGTGAAGCGGTTTGTCGCTGCGCAGATACATACCGGCATAGTTGTCGATGTTGGCTTCAGTGATGGCCATCCAGCCGGTACCAGGTACTTCGGCAAGCAATGGCAAGGCGACCAACCAGTCAGGATGGAGTCCGCCGACGGTCCTCATCTGGTAGTCGTCTTCATAGGATGACTGGAAACCCTTGAGCACCAGCGGGTAGAGAGTCGCATCGTTGCTGTACCGGAACTGGGTCCGCTCGCCGGTAATTAGCACTTTGTCGATGGAGCCCTGTTGGGGAACGACGTAGCGAAAGGCCACTCCGTCGTCGAAGGCTCGTACCTCAAGCGACAGCCGGATTCCCGATTCGTCTTCGAAATCCGCGGCGACGCTGTTGTAGTGGTCGCGGACTTCCTTCGTCTTACCCACCGGAATGGAGTAGCTGTCGTCGATGCTAGCCGGCTTCGCGCTCACGCTGTGCATGCCGGGACCGAGCGCGGGCTGCCCCTGGAGGTCCAGGCCAAGTTCCGATGGATCGATGAGGGGCTTGTTATGGAAGGTGACGGAGTAGGTAAGAGCAGCCTTTCCGAGCGATGCTGGAGAAAGAACAAACACGATCTGACCGTTGGGCGAGGCGACCTGCAAGGGGTTCGGGCCGGCACTCTGCGCATCCGCGACGCCCGCGGCGGTGAGGGAAAACAGGATGGCGAGCCGAAGAGGGAGCATAGTTTCTCCGGCTCGAATGGTATTACAAAGGCCGATTTGGCTCCAACCGGCCTCCTGTCTGGGTTTTTTCTCCAAAACTTTCTGCAGATCCGCAATTATTGCGGTGGAAAGCCCTTAAACATCCTGGCGATATCACTGTCCAGAGACTTGGTCTTCTCGGTCGCGTTGTTTGACAGATCCTCCGTAGCCAGACCTCTCCAAAGCAGATTTTTGGAATTGCCATCGAACAGGTCGAAGACCAGGTTGGCCACTGGTTGGTTGTGGTGGTTGTGGCGTCGCCCAACCCACCAGGATTTCCCAAGCCAACCGCATCCCCACCCGCCTGGTCCGGATAGCGCCTGGAACTGTTAAAAATTTCGCTATTTCGCAACCCATGCAACCGTCCGGACATATAAATAAGCAGAACGACTGCATCGGAGGCTTGCTTGCGAGAAAACTCAGCCTCACCGAAGGCACCGCGGGTGGTGATTGTCGGGGGTGGCTTTGGGGGCTTCTATGCCGCCCGCGCTTTAGCTAAGGCTCCCGTGCAAGTCACCCTGGTGGATAAACGGAATTATCACCTGTTCCGCCCAATGTTGTACCAGGTGGCTACTGGACTTCTTTCGGGCGACGAGATCGCTCCGCCCTTGCGGGTGCTCTTCAGCAGGCAGAAAAATATTGACGTGCTGATGTCGGAAGTGACCGGTGTGGACACCAGGAATCGTAGGGTACTGTTGCCCGACTGCGACCTGCCGTACGACTATCTGATTTTGGCTACGGGCATCCAGGTAAATTACTTCGGCCATGAAGAGTGGAAGCCGATGGCTCCGGGACTCGATGCGCTGGAAGATGCGGACAAGATCCGCAGCAGGATTCTGATGGCGTTCGAAGAGGCCGAGCAGCTGGCTTTGTGCGGGGACGCAGATCGCGTTGCACTTCAGGAGTTGCTCACGTTCGTGCTTGTGGGCGGCGGCACGGTCGGTGTGGAGCTCGCCGGCACCATCGCCGAAATGGCAAAGATGGCGCTGGCTCACGACTTTCGCCACCTTGGTCCAGGTGCAGCCCAAGTCATGCTTTACGAAGGCGCGCCACGCATACTCCCCAGCTTTGCCGAGGATCTTTCGGCGAAAGCGACGCGCCATCTGGAACAGTTAGGGGTGAAAGTCTTTACCGGTACCCGGGTGGAAAGTGTCGATGCCGAGGGCATTGTGGCCGACGGCAAGCGCATCCTCAGCCGGACAGTGATGTGGGCCGCGGGCGTGGCCGCCTCACCGGCAGCCCGTTGGTTAGGGGCGGAAGCGGACAAGTCTGGGAGGGTGAAGGTGAACCCCGACCTGTCGGTTCCCGGACACCCTGAGATCTTTGCCATTGGCGACACTGCGCTGGTGACTGCGAATACTCGCAACCTGCTGGGGATCAAGAGTGGGACGGCGGTGCAGATGCCAGGGCTGGCGCAGCCTGCCATACAACAAGGCGAGTATGTGGCGGAGCTGATTCGCCGCCGCACCACGGGTAAGCGCGCTCCAGCTCCCTTCTGGTATTGGGACAAGGGCGACTTGGCCGTGGTGGGGCGTACGTTCGCCGTCGCCGATCTAAGGTTTTGGAAGTCTGCCGGGCTCACGGCATGGTTATTGTGGGCCGGCGTCCACATCTACTTCCTTATTGGCTTTACCAATCGGCTCTTCGTCATGCTGCGCTGGATGGTGCAGTTTGCCACCAAGCGTCATGGAGTGGGAGCGGTGGCTGCGCAAACGCGGCCTGCTGGCCAGAGGCTGGATAAAGCCGGATAGACGAGCCCCGCTTTGCGACCTTACCGGCTTATAAGCGGAACCTCGACTTTGCCGAATCGTCCGGAGATTTGATCCCTGACCCCAAGCACTAACGTCGTCGCGCCAGATTTTATTGGGATTGTCTGCTTTGCGCTTAACGTCTTTGATGACAAGTGCACACGCTGCTCTGGCGTCATCTTGCCGCTTAGCCGGATCGCTGACTTGTCGAGCACCTTTCCCTTCGCGTCATATACCAGAATCGCGAAATCGATATCGGTAAGGAACTGGCCGGATGCATCTTCCTGCAGATCCACGGTCTTTGGCTCGACACTATATTCGGCGGTCGCAAGCTTTCCGGACTTCGTGATCGTCGACGTAAACTGTACCGCCTGCTCGGCTGGCGCACCCAGCCGCAAAGCATCCCGGAACTGTTCCGGCGTTGACTTCGTTTCGACCTCCGCGCTTCGTGCATAATAACCCTCGCGATAGACGAGTTGGGCCTCAGGCTTGTCGACCGAAATTTGAACCCGGTGATACGCTCCCTGCCATTCCTTGTCAGGTGGCGTGTAGGCAACCGTGTAATAGGGGTTGGCTCGGTTGAAGTCATCGCGAAGGGCCTGGCTGATGTTGTTGTTGAACTGCGCTGTCCCACCCGTCGCCCTGGCGATCTCCAGCATCTCCTGTCGCCGGCCGGCCGACAGGTCGGCACCCATTCCCGAAACAATGGCCACGTTCGCTGTATAGGTCGTATCCGCGGTCGTCACTCCGGCTATGTCCGGAGCGGCTACGCCGCGCGCATCCACCGGATAGATTGCGACCCGCGCCGTCTCCAGCTCCTTGTCTGTCTTTTGCTGCATTGGAATTGGATGGCCCCCCTTCGTATCAGGTCCCAGGCCTGGAGTGTTCAAGCTGTAGCCGGCCACACCAAAAGGCTGGCCCTGCAAGGGAAATCCGCCGGAAAGCCAATACACATTCTTCCTGCCTGGGTAAGGCGCCAACCATTGCGCGAGCGCAGAGAAACAGTCCATAGTCGTCTGCGCGCGGTTTGCCTGCCGGTCTACGTCGGTATTGGCCTGGTACGGCACGACGGTGCCGCCTAAATCGGCGGAGGGCATGACTGGCTCCTGGCGCTCAACAATGTTGGCGGGGGTCGACGAATCAACAGGCCCCAGTCCATTCTTCCGCAGATATCGATAGGCCTCTCCGGCGCCATCCTGAAAAGAAGTCTCAATCTTGATATGACTCGACATCGTGACCAGTGCCAAAGGCTCGTGCTCCGGGAGCTGCTTCAAAAACTGCTCCAACTGACTCTGCAGCCTTCCTCGCGCTTCGTTCGGAGTGTTGTATAGATCAATCAAGAGCACGTTCCAAACGCTTCCAGCCGGAGGCCTGTTGCTGGCGAAGATGGTGCCATCTGCAGAGGCCCCGGTTGGGGCTGCAGCGATAGCATCAGCCAATGCACTATGCTCCTCCACACTCACGATCTTCTGCGGATTATTGTCCTCCCGCAAAACGAAGTCGGCGGCTGATAACCCCTTGACTGGCAGGCCTTTTTTATCGAGCACTGTCACATCCTCGAGAACGAGGTGCGCCTCGGCTTGTAGCACTTGGGGTCTTGGCACGGCTGCAGCGGTCGATAAGGCCGGCGTCGCAGGGGGCACCCCGGCAGTATTCTGTGGAACCCCTGCGTAATACGCCGAATGAGTGCGCGCCTGAGCTCCCGTGCGGTCGAGTTTCACTTGCAGCGCACGGTATTGGATGGAAGTAGCATCTTCTGCAGCGTCGAAGCTGATCTCGTAATACCTTTGACTATCTGCGACGCAAAGCGAAATTTGACCAGCCAGATCACCGCTTCCGCTTAACACCAGTCCGCCAGAGTGTACTGCAAGCACCTGAAGCGCGAGGTTGGTGGAGTCTGCCTGAGCAGGATTTTCAACGCCCTTAAGGTAAGCCTCGTACAAGAAAGGATTCTGTCCGTTTACTTGAGCTAAGTTCAGAGGCTCGACACTGTATAGCGTTATGTGCGCCCTCCTGAGAGCCGTCGTGATATCAACGATGGAATCGAAGTATCGCCTCTGATCCTTTGTACTGAGTTGACCCGTCGATCGCGACAGGAACGGCCAGCCGGGACCCACCCATATCAGCAATTTCCTTCCTGGCCTCGGCGCTTCATAGGTGGAGAGCATCTGCACGGCGCGCAGCGAGCGTTGTGAGCGATCCTGCGCCCCCTCCGCGCCCTGAGCCGGGCTGAGCACCCGCATCGGCGTCTGTAGCTTTTTGAGGTCTTCCGCTAATGAGTTGCCGTCTTGTGAGGCCTTACTGAGCTTGACACCCGTGTCCGTCAGGAAAACGATCGATACCGGAAGCGCGAGGTGTCCGCCGTTTTGACGAAGGAATTTATCAATCCCTTGTCTCTCAATCACAACATCTTCAGGAGTAGCGTTCATCGTGTCGAGCAGCACAACCGTTTCCGTGGGCGGCGGCACGGCACTCCCGTCTATCTCTCGAAAGGACGTCAACGCCTGGGGGTGGCCATTATCAAAAAGGGTCAGGTCCTGCTGCCCCAATCCGCTCACCGGCTTCCTCGAAGCGTCCGTCACCTGCACATCGAGGGTGACTCGGTTTTCAGACCGCCTCGTTTGCTCAGCACTCTCGGGTGTGCGCTTGATCAATCCTCCAGTCGTCTGCGCCTCGACCAAGCAAACCAGGGAGGCCGCCGACAGGCATAAGAGGAGTAAAGGTTGTGCCCGACGCATCCGAGCCTCCTACCGTAGATGCTGCGCCTCATTTGTACCTCCTGGCAAACCAGTCTTTCACCTCCACAGCGCAGAGGGCGCGCGCGCCCAAAGGGAGTACATGTAGAGCGCTGAGAGTGATTTGAGGCGCAAAGATTCTATGATAATGTTTTCCAACCAGAGCTTGCTTTTTGAGACTAGACCCGAGGCCTTGAACTTTCGGGCGCCACGGAAGGCGGCAGACACTGTCTCACCATCGGCGCTTTATCGCATCCACACCGGACCGTCAGGACCCAGGATCAACAAACCCGGATCGAATCCTCCTCAATAGCCCGTCCTTCTGGAACGCAGACAACCAAGCGCAAACAGGTCATTGGCTATGAGTACTCCTGCAACCGATTCCTCAGTCGGAATTGAGGTTCCCCGCCTCAAACGCGTTCTGACACTCTGGGATCTGATCTTCTACGGAATCGTAGCCATCACCCCCTGCGCTCCGGCAATGGTGTATGGAGTGGCAGAAGTAAAGTCTCACGGATTTGTCGTCGTCACGATTCTTGCTGCGATGGTTGCCACGGTGCTGACCGCAATCAGTTATGGACGCATGGCAGCCCGTTATCCATCCGCGGGCTCAGCTTACGCCTATGTGAGCCGGGGCATGCATCCTTATCTGGGGTTTGTAGCCGGTTGGGCCATGCTGCTCGACTACCTGCTTATCCCCCTCTTCTCGGTGATTTTTGGAACGCTGTCCCTGCAGCGGCTTTTCCCTGCGCTGTCCTTTCCGGTGGGAGCATTTTGCTTCGCAGCAGGAATCACACTGCTCAACCTGGGAGGAATTCGATCAACAGTTCGCGCCAACCAGGTCCTTTTGTTTCTCATGTTCGCTGTGCTTTTTAGTTTCATCGGGTTGGCCATCCGCTACCTTGTCGTGCGTCAAGGTATTTCGGGATTGTTTTCCACCCAACCGTTCTATAACCGTAGTACCTTTCATGTCCGCGACATCGCATTGGCTACATCCTTTGCGGCACTGACGTTTCTCGGCTTCGATTCGGTGACCACATTGGCGGAAGACGTGAAGAATCCCCGCAAAAATGTCTTGCTGGCGGCAGTTTCGATATGCGTGTGGACAGGCCTATTCGGCGGGTTGCTGGTGTACCTCGGCCACTTGGTGTGGCCGAACTATGCCACTTTCGACAACGTCGATACAGCGTTCATCGACGTCACCGGTCGCGTTGGGGGCGTTCCTCTCCTTAAGGCCACCGCTTTGCTCATCGTGCTGGCCAATGTTGGCGGGGGTCTTACCTGCCAGGTGGGAGCAGCCAGGTTGCTCTTTGGCATGGGACGGGAAAATGTTATTCCTGCACGCTATTTTGCTCGGCTTCATCCCCGGCGGAACACTCCTGACATCAACATCATCCTGATTGGCATTCTGGCCTTTATCGGGGCTTTGATCATGAGTTATGAGTTTACGGCGGAGCTTCTCAACTTCGGAGCCTTCCTGGGTTTTATGGGGGTGAATGCGGCAGTGGTTTGGAGATTTTGGGTGCGGCCAACTGAGCCGCTGGGCAGAAACATTGTGCTGGACGTGTTGCTGCCTGTTCTGGGGTTCCTCTTCTGTACCGTAATATGGCTTGGCCTCGGGCTTTCGGCACAAATAGCCGGCGGCCTGTGGCTGGTAATTGGTTTCGTTGTGTTAGCGACACACACCCGTTGGTTTCGCCGGCCGTTCGTGCTGCCCGATCCATCCACCTACGAATAGCGCGGCGACGCCGAAGTAAGGCAAAAGCGGTCTACTCAAAAGGTCCGATTTTACCTACTTCAACAAAGGATGGCTTGAGACACGAAACTTACAACAGCATTGCAAAGTGCTTTCGATTGGATATCTGTGTCTGTTTGCTATTCGCAACCACAGTGGCGATGGGACAGGACGCCGTTCCAGACATAGTCAAGGCGATGAAGGCCGGCCAATTCGATTCCGCGGTCGAAATGTGTCATGCCGCTGAGAAGAATACTCCTAACGACCCGCGGCTATGGACATTGGAGGGAATCGCGCTGTCCAACCTGCAACGTCCGGAACAGGCGGTCGCTGCTTACGACCGAGCGCTGAAGCTGGATCCGCAATCGCTGCCCGCCCTCGAAGGCGCCGCCGAAATCAAATATAAGCAGGGTAACAAAGGGGCTATTCCGTTACTCGAACGCATTCTGGCAATACACCCTGAGGATCCAACGACGCACGCGATGTTGGCAGTGATGCAGTACAAGGAGAAGGACTGCGCGCGGGCTACCGGGAATTTTGCGCAGGCCAGCGCCGTTATCTCGAATCAACCGCTCGCGCTCACGCAATACGGTGTCTGTCTGACAGAGTTAAACCGTTTCGAGGAATCGGTGCCGGTCTTTGAGCAGGTAGTCCAACTACAACCGGGCGCCTCGGGCGCCCGCTACAACCTTGCGCTGGCTCAATGGAAGTCAAATCATGCCGCAGACGCCCTGGTGACCCTCCAGCCGCTGCTTGACAATGGGAACCCTGATGGCGATCTTCTGAGCCTCGCGGCCGAGATTAACGATTCGGTCGGCAACACGCCGGAAGCGGTTGCGCTCTACCGAAAGGCCATCCAGGCGGATCCCAAAAACACGCAAAACTACCTGGGATTCGCTGCCCTGTCGCTCAACCACGAAGCCTTTCAAGCCGGTATCGACATGATTGACTTTGGACTCACCCAGGTTCCTCAAGCGGCTTCGTTGTACCTGGCGAGAGGGGTGCTGTACGGCGAGCTCTCCAAGTTCGACTTGGCTACGGCAGACTTTGAACATGCCAACCAGCTTGATCCCCACCTTGCATTCTCCGCCACGGCCGAGGGTGTGCTTCACTCGGAGCAGCGGGATCTAAAAGCCGCGGTAAATTCCTTCCGGGCCGAGGCCAGGCAACATCCAAAGGACGCCCTTACTGAATACTTGCTGGCCGAGGCTCTTTCGGAACAGGGCAACGCGGTTGATAGCCCTGCTTACAAGGAAGAGATCGACGCCGCCAATCAGGCTCTACGATTGGATCCCAAATTGACTGAGGCGCATGATCTGCTCAGCACCATTTATCTCCACAACCGGCAATTTAAGTCATCCATCGAGCAGGCCCGTGCTGCGCTTCAGACTGACCCCAATGATCAAGCTGCCGTGTACCATCTCATCCTCGCCTTACGCGAGACCGACGAGAAGGACCAAATTCCTTCTCTCATCAAACGCCTCGGCGAGCTTCGTCGCCAAGACCAGGCCGCCGCGGGACAGAAGAAGCGCTATCAGCTCTCGATAGAACCCAGCCCGGCGAGCATTCCATAAGAGAAACGTCTCCGAGACAGCCGTGCATGTTTTTCTTATCTTTCGTTCCAAAAGGAAACAAAACGCTTGCGAAGGAAATCAGAAGCAGGCTAATGTAGCCATACGAAGGCCATCCAGGGAGAGAGCGTGCACGAAACTCTTGTCTCGGCAACTTTCCATGAGTCAACTCGTGGGAATCCCGACTCAGCCAGCTCCAGACAGGAAGTGCGATTCAGGTACCGTGGAATGCTGTCGCTTGGGTTTCTGGCGGTGATGGCGTCCATCTCCCACGTCACGTTAGCCAACCAGTTGCGGCCGCCGGCGGTTCCCCTTATAACTAACGATCCTTACTTCAGTATCTGGTCACCCGGCGACCATCTGGCGGAGAGTGACACGATTCATTGGAGCGGTGCCGGGCAGCGGCTGGAAAGCCTGGTGAGGATTGACGGCAATTCGTACCGGCTAATGGGAAAGCGGCCGGCCGGCCTCCCAGCGCTGCCCCAGGTAGGCCTCAACGTTAAGGCGACTCGTAGCATCTACGATTTTGAGGGTCAAGGGCTGCATATAACTCTGACCTTTATGACTCCACTGCTGCCGGCGGATCTGGAGGTATTGTCTCGGCCGGTCACGTATCTTACCTGGGCTGCCTACTCCGTCGATCATAAGCCGCATCAAGTTTCGATCTACTACGACAACACCGCGGAACTGGTTGTCAATACGGTTGATGAACCGGTGATATGGTCCACCCCGCAAGTGGAGGGCATGATAGTCGAGAGGATGGGAACCCAGGCTCAGGCCGTGCTAGGCAAGTCAGGCGACGACCTGCGCATTGACTGGGGCTATCTTTACCTGGCTGCGGGGAAGGACAAGGGAACGGTCGAAAACGTAAATGATGAAAGTATCTCCAGCCAGCGCTTTATTGCCACAGGATCGATCGCGGGCCCTGGCGACCCGGCGTTGCCTCGGACGCCCTCGGATCGGATGCCGGTGATGGCGATCACATTCCAGCTGGATAAGGTCGTAGATACCGCCGTGGAGCGGCATATCCTCCTGGCCTACGACGATGGCTACTCGGTCGAGCTCTTGCATCATCGGCTTAGACCGTATTGGCGGAGAAATGGCGATCAAGCCGCAGAACTCTTGAAGAAGGCCTCAGCGGAGTACGTTTCTATAGAGAAACGATGCGCGCAGTTCGATGCAGAAGTCGAGCAGGACATGACTGCCATGGGCGGCCCAAACTACGCCAGCCTCGGCGGCCTGACCTTCAGAGAAGCCCTTGCCGGGAACAAACTGGTCGCAGACGTTGACGGCAAGCCGCTGTTCTTTCCCAAGGAGAACTTCAGCGACGGCAGCATTGGCACCCCCGATGTCATCTATCCTGAATCGCCCATACTACTGCTCTTCAATCCGCAATTACTGAGAGCTTCTCTTGAGCCGGTCTTTCAATACGCCAGCTCAGCCCAGTGGCGTTTCTCTTTCGCCCCGGCCCAGCTCGGAACCTATCCGCTGGCGAACGGGCAGACCTATGGAGGCGGGGAAGCATCCGAAGATAGCCAGCAGCCAGTTGAAGAGTCAGCAGATATGTTGATTCTGACCGAAGCCCTGGTCCGGTTGGGACAGGCTGGAGATATCCCGGATCGATACTGGCCGGTGCTCACTCGCTGGGCTCAGTATCTTCGCGGCGAAGGTTTCGATCCCAAAATGCAGCTGTGTACCGACGACTTTGCGGGACCCATGGCCCACAACACCAATCTTTCCTTGAAAGGCATCGAAGGGCTAGCGGCTTATGGCTTCCTTGCCGGAAAGAGGGGAGACGCGGCGACTGCGGCTGAATACAGCCGCATGGCCGCCGATTACGCTGCCAGGTGGGTTACGGCGGCGGGCGACGGTGACCATTTTCGGCTCGCCTTCGACCAACCCAATACATGGAGCCAGAAGTACAACCTGATCTGGAACGAGCTATGGGGCCTGAATATGTTCCCGCCAGACGTAGCCGGCAAAGAAACCAAATATTACCTGGCGAAGAGCTTGGCATTTGGATTTCCACTGGACAGCCGGCACGCATACACCAAGCTCGACTGGGAGGCATGGAGCGCGAGTCTAACTGGTTCCCGTGGGGATTTCGACGCGTTGATGGCGCCCGTCTATAACTATGTGAATCAGACGCCCGTTCCCATTCCACTCAGCGATTGGTACGACGCGGCAGATGGAAAGCCGATCACGTATCGTAATCATCTGGGCAAAGAGATTAGCTTTCGCGCGCGGCCGGTAGTGGGAGGCATTTTCGTGCGCATGTTGTGCGATCCGGCTCTCTGGAATAAGTGGGCAAGCAGAGCGTCGAAGAGCTGATATCGTCGTGGCATTCCAGGAGCCGTCGCGATTCGGGCGTCACCTCGCGCGGTAGTTACAAGGGCCATATCAGTTTGGGCTAAATTGGTTTGCATCTATTGAACAAGTAAAACGTAGTTCGGCCACGCATTTTCACTCGAGTTACATCGGGACAAGTAACAAGCTAACCACACTCTGCGCTGGCCAGGGCGAATGCATACTTTGTTTGTAAAGGAAGTCTGCGAAATAACTTGACAGTAAACGGAAGATAACGAAACAATGAACCGCAAACCGAGGCAAAAAAACCAATGAAAACCATGAATGGGCTATGGATTCTCTTGGTAATTCTCACCTTAACTGTGCTCTCACCCTTGGCCAATGCGCAGTTCAGCAGCAGTGTGCTCGGCACTGTCACGGACCCGGCAGGCGCCGCCGTCGCAGGCGCGAACGTCTCCATTGTTAGCCAGGATACTGGGGTTGCGGTAACGCAAAAGACTGACGCCAGCGGCAATTTTCGTTTTACTAGTCTCGCGCCCGGCCCTTATCGCCTCGGAGTAGTGGCCCAAGGCTTCACTGCGACAGACACGCCGCTAACACTCACGACCAATGAAACCAAGGACCTCCCGGTTAAGTTAGCCATCGGCGGCACGCAGCAGTCTGTCGTGGTGACAGACCAGGCACCGGCTTTAGACACTGCTGATAGCCGCCTGCAACTCACCTTGCAATCGCAAGAAATCCACGCGATTCCTCTGCCCGGCGACAATTTCATGGGACTGACGGCATTAGCCCCGGGCGTCGAAGGTCTGGGAGTTACCGTTGGCACCAATCCGACCGCAAATAGCAGTGGCTTGCCCAGCCAGGTTCCGGACAACTTCGCCACCGAGCTTCCGGTGGATGCAAGCGCCAACGGCCGCAGCATCCTGAGCAATATGTTCATCGTGGACGGACTCGACGTCACCAGCAACATTACCGGTGGAACGACCAATCTCAGCCCGAATCCTGACTCTATCCAGGAGTTCACCATTCAGACCAACACCTTCGGTGTTGAATATGGAAGGTCGGGATCCATCATTGCGACATCCACTACGAAGTCCGGCACGGAGAAATGGCACGGCAGCGCGAGCGACACTTTCACCAACCAGAGTCTCTGGTCCAGGACTGAATTCAGCGGACCCACCATCAACGGCTTCAAGAGCAATAACATGTCGGGAACCATTGGCGGGCCGATTATTCCCCATCACCAAAGTTATTTTTTCTTTGCCATCGAGCCGCTGCGCTCGACCTTCTCCACCGGCAACCAGCTCTATACCTTTGAGGATCCCGCGTTCGTTCAGTGGGCCGGACAAAACTATCCGGCAACTCTGGGCACTTCGCTTTTGCAGAAATACCCCATCACCGCGGCGCAAAATGCGACGGTCGCCGCCACCGCGAATGACATTTTCCCCGGGCTTTGCGGCACTCCGGCTGCCTCGAATATTCCATGTAGCCTGGCCATGGTCGACTCAGGCACCTACAATGCAAGCCCCTACCGCAATGCGCTGCAATTCAACGTTCGTATTGACCAATACTTTGGCAAAGATCGTTTATATGGGAACTACTACCGGATGACCCATAACGATCAAACACCAAACATCCGCACGCAATTCACCACCACCAATACCTATCAGACAAATTCATTACAGGTGAACGAGACCCATACCTTCAATCCAAAGGTTCTTAACGAGGGAATGTTCGGCTTTCTCAAGGTGGCGGGATATAACAATCTGACCGGGCCCTTCTCCGTCCCGCAAATTGCCATCACCGGGCAGAGTTCGGGCCTTGGCGTGGGCTTCGCGGACGGCGGCTTTGTTCAGCACAACTATCGCTGGAGAGACGTTCTGACGGCCGTCCGCGGACCGCATGAGTTCAAGGTGGGTTATGAAGGTTGGCATGGCGACGACCTGGCCTACTTCGCAACGTCGTATTCCAACCCCAGTTTCACTTTCAACAACCTCCTCAACCTGGTTCAGGACAGTCCGTATAACGAAACCAATCTCTCGTACAATCCGCTCACCGGAAGTCCCGAGCCGGGACAGTACTTCTTTGACGGCACAACCCAGGGTGTTTTCGTGCAGGATACATGGAAGGTGAAAACCAACCTTACCCTGACGCTTGGGCTGCGTTTTGATGATTTTGGTAATCCTAGTCCGGAAAACAAAACCATCCTTTCCAACTTCTTCTTAGGAGCCGGGCCCGATCAGGCAACCAAGGTTTCCAATGGCTCGGCCATTCAGGTGCCACACGTCTTCAACAGCTCCATCACCGCCTTCAGTCCACGCGTTGGCGTTGCATGGGATCCGACAAGAAACGGAAAGTGGGTTGTGCGTGGCGGTTTCGGCTTGTATCGCGACTGGCCCACGCTTGGCGTCGACGAAAACGGGCTAAAGGGCAATCCGCCAGGCTTTATTCTCCCTACATTTCTTACTGGCACCACCAACCCTCCAATATTCGCGTTGGGGACAAGCAACACTTTCCCGTTTGGCTTCCAGTACCCCGCTTTGCCTCCGGAATCTCTGGACGGGCACGGCGGTTTAACCGGCGCGCAGCTCTCTATCGGTGGCATTGATCCCAACTTATCCAGCCCGATTATCTATACCTACGTGGCGAGCGTGCAACACGAGCTCCCCGGGGGTGTGGTGGCGAGCGTGGGCTACACCGGGTCAAGGGCCGTGAATGTGATTGATGGCTCTTACGTTAATCAATTCCCGGGAACTGATGTCAATCGCTTCGCGGGGGACCTGGTGATGAATAAAGACGTCCTCACCCGGCTCAATCCGAGCTTTGGAAGTATCACTTACACGACCAACATTCCTGGTTCCGAATATAACGCGCTGATCTTGACTGGCGAAAAGAGGTTGCCTGCCGGAGCCAGGATTACCGCATCGTATACGCGATCGAGCTCCTGGGATCATGGGCAGCAGTATCCCGATCAAAACAACATTCTGCATTATTGGCAGCATTCGGAATTCGATGTGCCCAACCGTTTCTCATTCACTGGAGTTTGGGAAATCCCGGTGCCGGGCTCGTTTAGCGGTCGTGCCGCAGACATTGCGTTGAAAGGATGGCAGGTGTCAGCAACCTCGGCCATACAAAGTGGCCTGCCCTTCACGGTGATTACGAATGCCCCTTTTCAACCGCAGCAGGACGCTTCGGGAAACGTGATTGGTCTTCTCCCGGGGAGCGGAGACTTTAACGCAGACGGATACAACTATGATTATCCGAACGTGGCTTCGGGGTACAGCACGCCGACGGGCCACAAAGCTTATATAAACGGCATTTTTACGGCTTCCGATTTCCCCGTTCCCAACTTAGGAACGGAGGGCAATGAATTGCCCAATCGTTTCCGCGGCCCTGGATACGCGGATGTTGACTTCGCTATCACCAAAACAACTCCGATTACAGAGCGGGTATCCTTCCAGTTCCGGCTGGAAATCTTCGATCTGTTCAATCGAGTCAACCTGAACGGATTGGACACCAACCTGCCGGATTCGACCTTTGGTCAATCGACGCAGCAGTTCAACCCACGCTGGCTGGAGCTCAAGGGCAAATTCTATTTTTAACCTGAATCTTAAGACAGTGGCGGTTTCGTTTTCCGTTCGAGGGCAACGGCGCCCCCAACTCATGTTCATCAAAGAGGCCATCGTATGAAGCGGCGTTCGTTGATCAAGGGCTTGTTGGCTCTGCCTGGGGCCGCGGCTCTCCCTGGTGCGCGGCTGGGTGGTCTTTTTGCGTTGGGTGCGGAAAAGCCACACCTGGAAAGGATTCACAACGAGTTCACCCTGCTGCTTCCTGGCGAAAAGGAGATGCTGGAGCAGCCAATCCATGCCAATCGGATTTCCCTGGAAAGTGCATCGATTGATCTCCAGGTGGGCGCGACATCGAAAACGATCAAGGTTGGAGAAAGCGCCCAGGGCTGGAAGCTTCTTACCATCATGCCCTGGCACAATGGTTTCCCCGTTGCGGTGCTGGAAAAGCATGCCACTCATCAAGGAGTGATCGCATTTCTGACTCCTGAGAGAGAACTGACCAGAATGCCGAAACAGATCGGCGACCTTTCGCAGATCAAGCCCCGTCTCTCGGGGGTTCAAGATGTGAAATTCAAGCGGCCCGAGAAAAACGCTCCCCGGCCGGATACCGTAGGTCAATACGTCCTGTCCTCCGACGAAGATCCGTGCTACGAAAACATTGCCGCATTAGGGCTGGAATACACAGGCTGGACGCTGGTATCCGATGAAGGAGTCGGCCCGGAGAAGTCGCTTTGGCTGCAAGCGGACGGCACCAGCCGGGAATTCGGCAGCGACCCCATCTCTTTGTGGGCGCCCGATGTTACCGGCAGGCGTTTCGAGCCCCGTCCGCTTTTGCCTCTCCCTTATCTCTATGCCTACAAGCCTGGGTACAGCAAACGCACCATGCTTGGGGGCTTCCTCCCCGCCGCGGATATTGGTGTGTGGAACCCTGACAACAAAGTCGGCTATGAAGTGATGATGGTTTTGTCGCCACGGCCCGACAGAAAGCCTATGGCTCGGATTCGCGCAACCATGCCGGCAGGGCAGCCGCCCATCTTTCCCGGTATAAGTGGCGCAACGGTCCCGGATACCAGTGGCGGCTTCATGGACCGGTACTGGAACTGCAGGCCGGAAGAGTTCTGGGATGCCGTGCTGGGCTTGTGGCAGCGCTGGTCGGATTTTTTCGATCAGCATATGGAAGTCGACATCCCAGATCCGTGGCTACTGCAGTCGGCCAAAGCAGGCATCGTGCTCTGCCGGTGCAGTTACCGAGGTCTGGAGCCGACTTATCAGATCGGCGAGGGCGGGTATACCAAGATACCCGAGCGAAGTCACGCGCTGTTCCCGGTAGCCCACTATGAATTTGTATGGGCCCACCAGTTATGGAACCTGACTCCGCAGGTTGATCCCTACTTTCAGCACTATCTCGATCACTATGTGCTGCCCAATGGAAATTTTGTCTACAACACCCAGGACCAGGTGGAAGCACCGCTCAATACCGGTGTCTTTCTGCAAAACTCGGCTCGCGGCTATGACTACACCGGCGACATAGAGGCTCTGCGCCTGCGTTTGCCGGTGCTTCGCCGGATGATTGCCTATGTCATGGCGAGACGCGACTACTCTAAACGCATGTTTCCGGAATCGGATCCGCGCCACGGGTTGATCTGGGGCTGCGCCGAAGCAGACAACGGCGACCCCAACGACGATACGCCGAACGCTCACCTGTACTACTACGAAAATGCGGCATGGATCTGGCGCGGGCTCAAGGAGCACGGCCGCTGCCTGCAACGCGCAGGCGCCGATCATTCGGATAAAGCGTTGGCTGACGAGGGCGTCGCCATTTCAGAAAATGCCAAGCAGCTTCGGGCTGATGTTGAAAGAGCCCTGCGCTTAACGCTGGAGGCGCGCAACAGTGAGATGAAGCAGGCGGGCATCACCCCGTTCTCGGCGTTCGATACCAAGCGAAAGCCTACGGAGTTGGCAAGTTATGAAAACCACCGCTACATGATGGATTGGTGGACGGCCGATTGGGGCGACGCGGACCTCGATCTCGGGCACTATCGGCACCGTGTCCTGGCAGGAAGAGAAGTCCTGGGGATGAATGTGGCCACCGATGAGGTCTACAACGTAGATTCGGGCACGCTGATGACTTCCAACTTTATGGAGCACGGTACGTTGGCCTACCGTATACGGATCGCCGATTATCGTCCCTTTCTGTTGACCCTCTACGCCAATCTTTGCTTTGCCATGGACACCGGAAGCCGCTACGCCCCCGAAGATGCACTTATTCCCGGAAGCTATCCGGGAGAAGGGAATCCGGGAGGCTGGTCCGCTGTCATCAACAGCGAACTGCAGCCTACAGTCGCGCTTCGCTGGCTGCTCTGCTACGAGGAGAACGATCAGGATATTGTGCATCTGCAAAAAGCGGCTCCCAAACATTGGTTTGCCGCCGGAGAACGCATAGCCGTCAAGAACTGCCCCACACGCTTTGGAGTGATAAGCTGGACCACCGAATCCACCAAAGGCGAAAACGGTTGGTCTGTGAACCTGGAATTGTCACAATGGCAGACTCCCGGGCCCCAGATCGTAATTCATCTGCATCCAGCGGATGGACGTCGATTGAACACAGCAAGTGTCGGGCAAATTGTTGAAAATTCAATTGTGATCCCAGCCAGTGCTATCCCCGAGACCAGGCAGCTTTCCATTCGGGTGAACTAAAGCGCCAGCTATTTCTGAGGTGGGGGGGCCGTCGGGGCAGAGGGAGCAGGAGCCGGTTGCGTGGCGCTGGGCACCCCGCCCTGTCGAGCCAATTTCTCGGCCTGTTTTCGCTTGTGGTGACGCACGATGTCCGGCCAGAATTCGATCACCTCCGAGCCGATGATGCCTTGTGCCGTCACCGAGAAGCCCCGTCCGATCGTTCCGCCAACGGTTCGGTCGGCCTGCGGGTAGTAGACGTTGGCGATGGCGGCTCCCGTCAAATTGCCAAAAACGTTGGCATAATTCGGTCCCCAGCTACCGTTATCTCGCTTGCACCACACCGTACCGCTTGAGGCCCACAGGGCGCGCTTGAGGTAACTTCCGTGGCCCTTCTGATAGTAGCGGGGGTCTTCGTGCATCACGCTTGCCAGCACCGCGTTGCCCAGAAAATTGCCGATGAAGTAATCTCCATACTCGCCGCCGAAACGCTTGGCATAGCCCTGCACGCCCTGGCCGTATTCAGGCAGGCTGTTTTCGGCCTGGCCTATGCCCGCCAGGACACCGGCGAGCAGAAACGGCCAGGGGTCACTCGCGCTCTTGAAGAAGAGCTGGTATTTCTGGCTGGGACTCAGTGGCACCGCCTCCTGGTTGGCGGTGGTGTTGAAAGTCGCGACCACCGCCCACACCCGCTGGTGATATTGCTGATCAAGCTCCTCTTGTGCTTTTTTCTGTTGTTCTTCCGGGGTCATCGGCGGCGGGGGGTTTGTGGGCGGTGCAGTCTGGGTGTCAGATTGGCTGGGTGCCGCCGGCGGGGTACGCTGGGGCGTGGTTTGGCCTACGGCCGCTGTCGGCGCATCCGGCAAGTGCAATGCGCTCTCAGTGGTGAGAGACTTCGCGGTTGGGTCCGCAAAGAGTAACAACAGGCTTATAGACGCCGCCGTAAACCGAAGATTCATTGCTGATCGAGTGCCTCAATTCTGCGCATCGCCGTTCACAAAAGGCATCCACAGTTTGATGTATCCAGCGCCCTCGCGGTTCTGCAATTATTCTCGGCCGAGTTAAGGGGAAACTCCCCTCCCCTCACCATTCCCAATGATAGATGTCCCGAGGGTCACATTGGCCTTGCGTCTCGAACGCGGTGCATCCCCATCTTAAAAAAATCGTGGATGCTGCGAATATGTCTTGACAAGTATATACGTGTAGAAGTATATATAGATCGTGGAATCCGTATTCGAAATCATTGCCGAGCCGAACCGCCGCGCGATATTAGGCCTCCTGGTCTCGTCCGAACAGTCGGTTGGAGAGATCGAGCGTCAGCTTCGTATGTCGCAGCCGACCGTCTCAAAGCACCTGCGCGTGCTGCGCGAAGCGGGATTTGTGGAATCCACGGTGGACGCCCAGCGCCGTCTCTACCGGCTGAGGCCTGAACCTCTGCAGGAGGTGGACGCCTGGCTGGCTCCGTTCCGCCGCTTCTGGTCCGCGCACGTGGATGCCCTGGAACGCTATCTCGACCGCATGGATCAGTCAACACCAACCAAAAGGACCACGAGAAAAAGCCGTAGCCCAAACCCCAAACGTGACAAAGGAGAAACGAAATGAAGATCAAAGTGACCAGCCTATATGTGGACGACCAGGAGAAGGCCCTGCGCTTTTATACCGACGTGCTGGGCTTCGTGAAGAAGCACGACTTCAGCAACGGGCCATACCGTTGGCTGACCGTGGCCTCGGCAGAGGAGCCAAACGGCACGGAGCTGCAACTGGCGCTCAATGACAACCCGGCGGCCAAGACCTACCAGCAGGCCCTGTTCCAGCAGAACCAAACGGCCGCCACATTTTTCACCGACGATGTGCAGGCCGATTACGAGCGCATGAAAGCCCACGGTGCGAAGTTCACAATGCCGCCATCTGACGTTACGGGTGCCAAGATAGCGGTGGTGAACGACACCTGCGGCAATCTCGTTCAGGTCACGCAGCTGCGCTGGTAAGTCTGTGTGAGAACCTCTGAGAGAACCTCATGGAGAAGCTGATGGGTGCCCCAGGTCTCGCTTTTGAGACCTGGGATCCTTCACGCAAATGCCGGCGGAACCGAGTTCTCAGTGTGCACGAGAATTCATCTAGTGGCGTGAGTACCTAGGCCTTCTCGCAGTTAGAGTTCTCCATTTTGGTCTGCCCGGCACCTGCGTGAAGGATCCCAGGTCTCAAAAGCGAGACCTGGGGCACCCATCAGCTTCTTCATGAGGTTCGCACAAAGACTCCGATAGATAGGGACGTTGAGCAGGATCGGGGAGGATCGATGAACGATCGCGAGCACTACCGACCCGGTCCCGCCAGCGTGGCCCGATACCGCCGGTTTTGGTCCGCTCACCTGGATGCTCTCGAACGCCACCTCGACCGCACGGATCAGTCAACGCCAACGAATGGGAAGGCAAGGAGTAGATCGATGAACGATCTCGCACAGTACGCACCGGGGCCCGCCACCGGGGCGCAGGTCCGAAAAGACGGAGAGAAGTGGACGCTCATCCTGGTGAGAGATCTGCGCCACCCGCCGGCAAAAGTGTGGGAGGCGGTCACTGACCCGGTGCATCTACGCGAGTGGGCTCCCTTTGATGCCGACGGGAGCCTCGCCACGGTCGGAGCCACGGTGAAGCTCACCTGGGTGGGAACGGAAAACGTCTCGGAAACGAGAGTGACACGGGCTGATCCTCCCCGGGTGCTTGAGTTCCACGATATTCGGTGGGAACTTGAGCCCTTGGCGGGTGGCACCCGCCTGACGCTCTGGCACAGCATCGATCGCCGCTTCATCGCCTGGGGCGCCGCGGGCTGGCACATCGCCATCGATGTTCTCGATCGCCTTCTCAGCGGTACGCCCATTGCCCGCATCGCCGGCCGCGATGGTATGCGATTCGAGGGCTGGCAGCGACTGGTCACCGAGTACGCCAACCAGTTTGGTGCTGATCCTCCCACCTGGGCGCCGAAGCCGGCTCAAACGCCGTGAGTTCGGCGCCCCCCTCAGGGCGTCCGCGAATTTGTCTCGGGGAACCGCCGGCTATTTCCGCTTATTTCGGACCAAAACAATGCTCTTTGCTGCAGCGGAGCATTCGTTTCAAAGTGGCCGCGCTCCAACTGTTGTCCCAATGGCGTCCGTCTTTGGCGTCGCAAATTGCCTTGGCCAGATCTTTCACCTTACCGTTGATCGCCGCAGGGTCGATCTTGTCGAGGTCGGTCTTCAACTGGGTTAGGAAATCGCGTAGCAGCTCGGTGTCGAACAGGAGCTCGGCCTTGGTCGAGGCGCACTTTTGAGCCAGGATGCCGATGTGGTAGGCGTCGTCGCAATAATAAGGTTTGCCCGCCGCCCCCGCCAGCTTGTTAATCAGGTCCTGCAACAGCGCGGAGTTCGTCTTGATGCGCTCCATTGTGGCCTCCAGCGCCTGGTCCTTTCCGTCCTTACTAATGTTGGAGTTCAACTCCACGTCAGGCGTGCCGGTGCCGAAATAGAAGCGGCTGACTGCGGAACGCGCAGCAGACGCGGCGTTGGGCACACACTCTTTGGCCAGGTCTTCCAACTTCTTGCCCACGACGTCCATGGCCACCATCCCGGCAACGCCCACCATCCAGAAACCGGTGATGCCGGCCAAAGCAGTCCCCAGTGCGGTTGCCGCGGCTTTTGCGACGAGAGCATCCTTCGCCGCTCCGCTCACGGCGCCCGCAGCCTGGTCGGCGCCATGCGCGCCCAGGTTCGATCCCAGCCATCCATTGCTGGCGGCGCCAAACCATTCTGACCAGCTCTTCTTGGTGTTGGCGGCGTTGCCGGCGCTGGTCAATAGCCGCGTGCTGCGGGTGCTGGCGTCGCCAGATCGTTCTCCATCTGTCGGGTTCGGCATGTTCCCTCCAAGGCCGATTAGCCTGGACTTCATTTTGCCTTCGGGGCCCAAGACAATATACGCCCGAGTGATCAGCACGCCGTCTCTTTTCACATCCGGCCCAAGTTCAGAGCAGGGCTCACGCCTTGGCTTTCTCGCCGTCTCCGTTATACTGCTTCACAACCCCATCATGAGGCGCCACGTTTTCATCTTCGGTCTCGTCGGCGGCCTCCTCATCGCCATCCTTCAATACACCGAATACCGCTTCGTCATCATCGAGCACTCCGTCGAGCTCTACACCACGCTCGTCGCCATCCTCTTCGCGACCTTTGGCATCTGGCTTGGCCTCCGCATCACGCGCAGTCGCGAAACCATCCGCGAAACGGTCGTGGTGAAGGAAGTGCTCGTCCCCGCTGAAGCCGCTGTCGAACCCTTCGCTCCCAATACGGCCCGCCAGCAAACCCTCGGCGTCACGGCACGTGAGCTCGAAATCCTCACCCTCATTGCCCGCGGCTTGAGCAATCGCGAGATCGCCACGCAGCTTTTCGTTTCCGAGAACACGGTCAAGACACACTGTGCTCGCGTCTTCGACAAGCTCGGAGCCGCCCGCCGCACCCAGGCCGTCCAGCGCGGCAAAGAACTAGGCCTCCTGTCGTGAAAGCGTCACTCGAAAGCACGATTTTCGGTCCATTCTTCAAAAATCATGCGAAAGGATGACGACATCCGGCCCCGTTTCACGGCACCGTGAATCCATCCTCACTCGCATCAGGAGCCTCACATGAAGAAGATCGTCCTCACGTTCGGCCTCATCGCCGGCCTCATCATGTCCGTCCTTATGGACGGCTCGCTTCTCCTCTCCAGCAAGATCGGCTCCGGCCACAGCATGGCTCTCGGCTACACCATCATGGTGGCGTCGTTCCTGCTGATCTACTTCGGCATCCGCAGCTACCGCGACAATGTCCTCGGCGGCCAAATCTCCTTCGGCCGCGCCTTCGCCTGCGGCATCCTGATCACCCTCATCACCACCGTCTGCTACGTCGCCACGTGGGAGGTGCTCTATTTCAACTTCATGCCCCACTTCATGGACAGCTACTTCGCCGCGCAGATTCACAAGGTTCAGTCTTCCGGACTTGACCCCGCCACCACCGCCGCGCGGGTGGCCGCCATACAGCACTCTCAGCAGCTCTACCAAAACCCCTTCGTGAATATGGCCTACACCTTTATCGAGCCCTTTCCCGTCGGCCTTATCATTACTCTTATGTCCGCTGCCATTCTCCGCCGCAAAGCCCCTGTCGAACCCTCCACCGCCCGCGCAGTCATGACCACGTAGATCAATCAAACGATTCTCACCAGGAGGCTGCATGGTTTCAATCACTGGCTTTGGCGGAATATTTTTGCGAACCGATGATCCAAAAGCTCTGTATCAATGGTATGAGCGGCATCTCGGTCTGGTGAACGCCGGCGGATCGTACGCGTTTCCAGCACCGACGCAACACGCTCAGGTCGTCTTCGCTCTTTTCAAACCAGACAATGAATACTTTCCTCCGGCGCAAAAAGCGATGATCAATCTCCAGGTGGACGACCTGGATGGTGTGCTGGACCGTTTGATAGACGAAGGGGTCACCGTCGATCCAAAACGCGAAAGCTATGACTTTGGAAAGTTTGGCTGGATCACCGATCCGGAAGGGAATCGTGTCGAACTTTGGCAGCCTGTCGCAACTGAGTAGTGCCGAGACGGTTAGACGAACAAAGGATGTGATTATGTACAGGCCGTCCGCGCTACGATAGCCAACATGAGACTCGTAGCAGACAACATCCCCGGTTACACCTATGATGATCCCTCGGTACCCGCGTCGCCGGTATCTTTGGAAGAGCTCGAGCAGCTGATGATCTCCGTGGGTTTCACAGACGTGGACAGAGACGAGCTCCGGTTAGCCGGACAGGTTCTTTCCGGTCAAACGCGGGAGATTGTGACCCGATGGCGTAGCGAGATCATCGCCAGTATTCCTCATCTGGCTCAGCACTCACGCTCACCCGAAGGCGACCGGCTCCCCGAGTACCTGGCGCACAGTAACCTTCGGTTCGAACAATGGATTCTGGACACATGTCTTCGCCCCTACGACCAGACTTGGCTCAACTACCAGCAAGAGATTGCCGTGAGACATACCAGCCTCAAGAAGAATCAGACGGACGGCGTCAGATCGACTGACTATGTCCCCTACCGTCACATCGCAGCTTTCACTACGATCCTTATCGAGACAATCAAGCCGTACCTTGCGGCAAAGGGCCATTCGGAGGAGCAGGTCGAAGCGATGCATCGAGCGTGGTCCAAGTCCCTTCAGCTGCAGCTCGCTATTTGGGCTCGTCCCTATATGGATCTGGCAGCGACGAAGATGGAATGGTAGTGTTTCAATCCTTTAGACAAGGTCATTATGCAAAACTAACCGGATCAACGTCTCCTTGAGACGCTCAGACTAAAGGTCCCGAGCACAATTCGTTGCTGCGGGAAGGATACCGATCATGTCCATGCGCAACCGGTTCCTGTTCGCAATGTTGTTCACGATCGTTGCCTTGGCGCCGGCCGGAAGGGTCAGCGTTCACAAGGCGGAATTTGATGTGCCGAAGCCCCAGGCAAAGACGCCAAGTCGATGGCCCAAGACATTCCGCACGAAAGACGAATTGCTGCCGGCGATATTTCTTCCGATTCAATTCAAGAGCCCTCAGGATTTGGGTGTTGGCAAGTTGCTGGTGGCGAGTCGCAGCCTTGGCGACCCGGATTTCGCAGAAACGGTGATCCTGCTGGTTCGCTACGACGAAAAAGGCGCACTCGGACTGATTCTCAACCGGCGCACCCATATCCCGCTTTCCCGGGTTCTTGATCTCGAGGCCGCGAAAGACCGCTCCGACCCAGTCTATCTCGGGGGCCCTGTGGGACCTTCGGCCGTGTTTGCCCTGTTAGAGTCCTCAGCCAAGATCGAAAAGGCAGAGAACATCTTCGGTGGGGTTTATCTGATTTCCGACAAAGCGCTCTTCGAACAAACAATTTCGGCGCGTCCAGATCCTGGCGTTTTTCACGTTTACCTGGGATATGCCGGATGGACGCAAGATCAATTGCGGAACGAAGCGCAATTGGGAGCGTGGTTCGTTTTTCCGGCCGATTCCGCCACAGTCTTCAATTCCGATCCGGATTCCTTGTGGTTGCGGATGATTCAGAAGACAGAATTGCATTTGGCGAAGACTGAGCCCTTCGCCAGCGGCTTCTTCTCCAAGTAAAAGCGTTTGGTGGTATACGTATTCCCGGCACAGAATTCGCCAAAATTGGGCCGCAAAACCGAGGGAAAATTTCGTCGCTTCGGAATGCCCAAGAGAATTCTTCACAACAAACGGGATAAGAATGAAAACGAGAATCGATTGCGCGCTTAGGCTCTCACTCGTGCTTGCCGCGGTTGGCGCCACCTTGACGATGGCGCAGCAGGCTCCCACGGGAGGTGGTGCTCCCCCACAAAGGCCTCAAGGCTCCTGCGACATCTACGCTTCTGCCGGGGACCGCTGTGTCGCCGCACATAGCACAACGCGCGCGTTATTTGCGGCTTATAACGGCCCGCTGTACCAGGTTTTGCGCCAATCGGACGGCAAGACCCTGGACATTGGTGTCGTCCAACCTGCTGCTTCGCCGGTTACCGATCCGGGCGGATACGCTGACGCAGCCGCACAGGATAAGTTCTGCGCCGGTACCTATTGCTGGATCAGCATCATCTACGATCAAACTCCCCAGCACAACGATCTCACCCAGGCTCCCCGTGGCGGGTTCAGCGGCCCCGCCCTGGGAGGCTTCAACAACCTTCCCATTGCCGATATGGCGCCGATTACGATCATGGGGCACAAGGTCTACGGTGTGTTCATCGAGCCGGGCATGGGACTGCGCCAGAACGATGTGAAGGGCACCGCAGTCGACGACCAGGCGGAGGGGCAATACTGGGTCGTCAATGGTAAGCATTTCAACTCCGGTTGCTGTTTCGACTACGGCAATGCCGAGATCGACAGCCGCGATGATGACAACGGCACCATGGAAACCCTCTACTTTGGTAACGCTACGCCGTGGTTCAGCGGCGCAGGGAAAGGTCCATGGATTATGACCGACCAGGAAAACAATCTCGTTGGTTGCGTCAATGAGGATGGTTCCAAAGGCTGCCCCAATCTGCCCAGCATCTCCTGGCGTTTCGTGACCGCCATCGGCAAGGGGGAGCCGCATCATTGGGCATCCCTGGGCGGCGATGCGCAAAAGGGCGCTTTGTCGGTCATGTTCGATGGAAAGCGCGTGAATCCTACCTATGACCCGATGCGCAAGCAGGGGGCTATTCTGTTGGGCAACGGCGGCGACAACAGTGACGGCTCGCAGGGAACGTTCTATGAGGGAGCGGTAACAGCCGCGGGCACATTTCCATCGGACGCCACTGACCAGCTTGTTCAAGCCAACATTGTGGCTGCCAGGTACGGCGTTACTTCGCTCACCGTGTCGCCCGCGGCGACGTTCACTCCGGGGTCTTCGCGGGACATCACAGTAACCTTCACGAATGCGACTGGTGCGCCTGCAGCGGACGTTTCGTTGCGCCTTGCCGTGCCCAGCAGTCAGTGGACCGCTGTCGTCTCAGGCACCACCGAGGCAGCAAAGACATTCGCTCAGCAGGTTGCACCGGGCGCGAGTGTCAGCGCGACTTTCAAAGTCACTTCCGGGACAGTAACCTCCGCCGGCGATCTCGTTGGCCATGCATCGTGGACAAACTCAGCCAGTGGCACAAAGCAAGTCGAGACAACGGTCGAAAAGGTTCGCAACGCCGACCCAGTCAAGATCAACGAGCTTCGCGTCACTTCGGGCGCTCCGGACAACCTGACCAACTCATTTATCGAGCTCTATAACGCAGGTTCGCAAAGCGTCGATATTTCCAACTGGACGCTGACCGCGCATCCAGCCCAGCAGGCCATCTTCTCGACGGTAAAGATCCCGGCTGGAACGAAGCTTGCGGCCAAGGGCTTCTACCTGCTCGGTCTCGCCAACTCTGGGCTGGCGGCCCCAGCGCGCCCGGGTGACAGCATCCTCCATGTCAGGAACACGGATGGAATGTCGATGGGCGATACCATCACCATCGGTACTGAAACGCGCAAGATCGCAAGCCTGGGAACGGCTGCCACCAACCACACCACGCTGTGGCAACCCCTGCCCGAAGGACCGGTGATTACCATTCCTGCCGGCTCGACCAATGTGCCTGTTGAGAGTGCATCCGGCTTCGTTGCCGGCGAGAAGATCGCGCTCGGTGCCGGTTCTACCTACCCGGTCGCTGCCAATCCTGTGGAGCGGTACGAGATAGCCACGGTGATCGCAGTCGGCAAGCCAGGCACTCAAGCCTGGCTCGCGATGAATGCGCCTGCCGGAGCCCGCAACATCAAAGTGACCTCTCTCTCCGATATCTCCGTCGGTGACAAGATCCGGCTGGATGTCGACAGCCTTGGCCACGGAATCGAAACTGTTACTGTGGCGCATGTGGGCACAGCAGCGGGCCGGACCAACCTCTCCGCTCCTGCCAGCGCAGGAGCGAACCGGATCAGCATACGCCGGGCGGAGGGTTTCGCTGTAGGCGACAGGATCACGGTCGGCACGCCTGCAAGCCAGGAAGACGTTACGGTCACAGCCGTGGGCAGCCAGGGGCCGGACGGCGCCGCCATCGACTTTACACCCGCCCTCGCTAAACCTCATGTGGTCAGTGAATGGGTGGTATCTCCGGGCACGGGCCTGGATCTGGCAACTCCCCTACGATTCAATCATGCGGCCAATCTCCCGTTCAGCGATCGCGGGACAGGAGTCAGCTTCCAGCCGGCGACTGCCTTTGCCCATTCGAGCAACGAGCCGGTCCAGGCCCTTGGCACCGGTATAACACTGGACAGGCCACTGGATTACGACCACGGCATCCACGAGGTTGTTCGCGATGCAGCCGTCCAGACTGCGGGGTACCAAGGCACGCCGGGGCCCAACCAGTGGTTTGGAGGACCTGAATTGACCACCAAATCCCTTCAATTCGGTCATAGCATCACCGTCGAAGAGGGAAGCATGGTGCTACGGGACGCCTTGGGAGTGGCCGTCGACAGCCTCAACTACGGCGGCCTTGTCGACCCGTGGGCCGCCGAAGGCGACCAATCCGCCTCAGGAGCGCGGCTAAGCGGGTGCTACGTCCAGGCGCCCGGCTCTGTGTTCGATCCGTGGTCAACGCTGGTGACGTCGGTTGCCACCAATTCGAGCTCGGGACGGTTCCCCGATGGCGCGGATACCGGCAGCAACTGTGACGATTTCCTGACGCAGGCGGTTGCGACTTTGTTGGCTGGGTCGCCCGTGGGCGCAACCAACCTCAAGGTCACCAGCATGGAAGGCTTCCGCCCTGGCCAGACTATCCTCATTGATTCTGGTGCGAATCTTGAGACCGCAGTCATCTCTACGGTTGGCACAGCCGGCGCCACCACGTTGACTGCTTCCAGTGACGTGGGAGCAACTGTTCTCCATACTGCAGACGTGACCGGCTTTAGTAAAGGTGAAGAAATCTTGATCGACGATGGAGCGAACTCCGAAAAGGCCGTCGTCTCCTCGACCAGGGCCCGCGGCGGCGCCACCCTCACGCTCGCCGCACCCCTTACTCGTGCGCACGCGTCTGGCGGACAGATTTCGGGCAGCGGGATCAGCCTCACCGCTCCATTAAACCGGACACATACTAGTGGAGCGCAGGTTTCCGACAACGTTCCAACTCCCGGCGCACCGAATCAATATCACGGTACAAATCATTAAGCTAACCGGAAAGTGTGAGCAGCCTAACACAAAGGTAACGGACACGTTTACGAACGGTGTTGTACCCTCGTGCAGTCGACCGTACTGTGGAGAATGAAAGTGGCGGAGAGGCCCACGTCGACAGGGCTGAGGGGCGGCACGATCCGAGATGGTGGTAACAGTTAAATGTTTACTCCCCGTGAAGTGGGCCCACAAGGAGACCCCTCCCCGTCTTCACCCTGGCAACTATCGGCCTGTTCGTCACCAGGCTTCGGGGTTGGAGCATGGTCTATTTTTTTAGACTTCCCCTTAAATCTATTCTCCAGGCTGTAGCGCAGCCCATATTCTCGTCAACTGCTAAAAGGACCGAGATGGACATGCCGTCGCCGGAATTAAAGCAGCTATGGATTCGAGTTCTCAAGCGCGTTCATCCTGATTTGGCAATCGACGAACAGGACCGAATACGGTGCGAACAGCTCACAAAGTTGGCCAATGAGGCATACCAGGCCGGCGACCTGGAGGCGTTGCGAGCAGTTCTCACGCCCCCGCAACCACCCATGTATTTCGCCCCTGGGACAGAGTTCTTCCTTAAGCGCTCGCTTGCTGTAGCGACAGTGGCCGTAATTCTCATTTGGGGAGGTTTCTCCGTTTATTCGGTGACCACCAGTCAGCATGCCGTGGGGAACAGCCTCGCAGCACAGGTTGATCGCAACAAAGCTCCCGCTCACGGGGAGATGGGTCAGCCTCCCCCGTCCAAGTGGTATGGAGACGTGATTCACAACAAAATCTCCCAGAACTTGAATCCATCCACCGTCGTCAACACACCTGCCGGAGCCACTGCAGTCATCGCGTTCACCATCTCGCGCGAGGGCTCTCCTCACAATGTCTCCCTGGTTTCATCAAGCTGGCATCCCTCGCTGGACTTCTCCTGTTTGCATGCAGTGCGGCAAGTCAGAACATTTGGGCCGCCGGAAGGGGGAACCAGAGACAGTTTGAACGTTATGTATGACTGCTCCTATCACCCGCCTGATGTTCAGCACCCGCCTGACGTTCAAAAAACACCAGAAAGAATGACCGCGCCTGTAGCCAATTCTGTAAACCCCTCACCTCTGTACATGAAGCAAATGGCAGAGAGGCTACAACAGAATTTTCATAACTACGAGCTTATGAATGCAAACGTTCCTGCAGGAAACTCGGCAGAAATGTGGTTCGATGTGAACCGCGATGGTTCTCTCGGCAACATAAGAGTAGGTAAGCCCAGCGGCTGGAGCTCCTTAGACTACGCATGCGTGCGGGCCGTGATGCGTACCGCGACGGTCGGCGCGTTGCCTGAGGCTTACAAGCCACGCACGCTCCCCGCGACCTTCGCTTGTAACTATGATGGCAGTAATGCCTTACATGCCTCCAGGTCTGTTGATTCTGCGACTGACAGGTCAGGTCTGTATGTGGCCTCTGACCGCAACACGACCCATCAGTAGCAGCCGGTCATCAGAAGCCGGGAATCGCTGTGACGGAAGTGACCCGATGGGAGCATGGCGTCCCTGGGTCTTCGCGGACCTATCTGGAGACTGAGTCCCGCAGGGACAGCTGAGTATAGCCCAGGACGCAGTCCTGGGTAAATCTAGGAACATGAACAGTCCCGCCAGGGACGGCTGAAAATAGCCGGACCTTCAGCCGTCCCTTACGGGACTGTTCGTGCGTTCAACACTTACCCAGGACTGCGTCCTGGGCTACACTCAGCTGTCCCTGCGGAACTCAGTTTTTCGAAATGAATCTCCCGCACAGGCGCCGAAGTCAGTGACCAGATCGTGAAGTTTCTGCAGGCCATAAATACCGAGTGAAGGGGGCAGGCCCTATTTGTTGAGAGGCAAAATAGTGACTACATCGGGTAGAAAGTAGAAGACCAGCGCCAAAATAAGATACGTGGCAAGCAACTGCACCCCTTCGAGCCAATTTGTTTCTCCGTCCGCGGCGACCTGACCCGTGATTAACACGGAAACAAAAATCGCCAACACTTCGGCGGGACTGAAAGCAAGATCCATAGGACGAGGCCCAATAAAATGGCTCAGAATGACCAAAACGGGCGCCACAAAAAGAGCGATCTGCAAACTGCTACCGACGGCAATACCGAACGAAAGGTCCATTCGGTCCTTCACGGCCGCGATGATCGCCGTGCTATGCTCCGCCGCGTTCCCGATAATCGCTACGACGATCACGCCGACAAAAATCTCGGACATTCCAAAGGCCGTTGCTGCCTGTTGTACTGAGCCAACCAGTATTTCGCTAATCCATGCAATCAACGTTGTAGCAGCAGCCAGAATGAGCACTGCTTTACGCAGGCTCCACGGAGTTTCTTGCTCCTCTCCCGGTGGCGCTGGCTTTCCCCGAAAAAAAGCCTTATGCGTATGAACAGAGAACACCAGATGTGCTGCGTAGGCAAAAAGCAATACGAGGGAAATGTCAAGTCCTAGAGAGTTGTCCAGAGAAGCCTTAGCTGGGCTCTGAAGGTAATGGAACGCGGCCGGCATGACCAGCCCAATGGCTGCGAGAGTGAGTAGAACCGCTTGGGCGCTCGACGCCGTACTATTGAATCGCTGTGTCTTATAGCGGAAGCCTCCAGCAAGCGCAGAGGCGCCAAATACCAGGAGGATGTTACCGATGAGGGATCCGGTGAGAGATGCTTTGACTACACCGTAAAGGCCCTTTTGCAGAGCCGCGAGTGCAATGATCAGCTCGGCCGCGTTGCCGAACGTGGCATTCAGCAGCCCGCCAATACCTTCGCCTGCATGATGGGCGATGTGCTCGGTGGCATGTCCGAGCCAACCCGCTAGCGGCACAATGGAAAGGCAGGCGGCGATGAATATAAACGTATGCGACTCAGGCCTGAAGAACTCAAGCCCGATCGCGACCGGTACAAAGATGAGCAGCCAATTGAGCACTAGTGAAGAAAATAGCCTTGTTGCCAAGTTTTGCGCAACCAATCAAGCCCCATCACGGCTCCCCGGCGATTGAGCAGTGAGGCGGGAGAAGAATCGAGAGGGAGGAACCGCAGGAACGGAGGTTCAAAGCCCATCGACAATGCTTTGGCCCAGTCGTCGATAGCTTTCGAACTGGGACTCAGTAAACCATTGATCGGCGGTGGAGTCGTGGGGGAAATACGGGTGCTGCAGTTTGTAGTTCTGCAGATCGCCGGGCACGTCGGGCAACTCTGCGCTCCCTTCCTCGGCCGCGGCGGTGGGTTTGCCGGTGAGCGACGCCTTGATATACCATACAGCGCCCTTTTGGTCAGAAGAGGTCTCAGGATAGCGGATCGTTCCCCGAATAATGTGTGCAGTACTAAGACCGCTCTTGGCATTGGGACGGGTCGGGGATAGATCGAGCTCGATTTCAGCGCCAAAATCGATGCGGCACTTACGGATGGCGTCCCCGATGCCCTCATAGGAGTAATCGCCATCCTCTTCGGCGTCGCAGATGACAATTTTGTAGCAGCGCCTGCGCACCAGCTCATACAAACCCATATTGTCGAAGTGGCCGCCGTCGGTCAGGTACACGTACCTCGAGGTATCGTTGACACTCCCGAGCAATTCGCTGGTAAGCCGCGCGGGTGCGAATATCGGCGAAGCGGGCTTCGGAGAAATGTCCGGCTTTACGCCTAGTTTCTGGCCGGCCATTGGAGAGTGACGAGGGTTAGGTGTCCAGAGTCCCAGCCGCACATCGAACATCGTCATCAGGAACGCAGTTGCCGAATTTGTATGGTAACCCCAGTTAGGGCTGACTGCAGCGCCTGAAGCGGCCATCGCCGTGGCTAGATTAGGTCCGCCTACATTCTTTGTGCCGCTGGGATCGCCTTCGTAGAGAAACTCGGTGGGCACAAAGCCGTTGAAGCGCAGACCTTTTCGCGCTTCGGTCCAGCCCACTGTATATCCGCTGTAATAGGGAGTGAAGGCAAAGGAGGCGGCCTTGCGCTGCTGCCAGGCCAGGTCCTCGCCGAGTGTGATATTCATGGCGCAGCAGAAGATGGGTATGGGACCGGGATACTCTCTGTCGAAGGCCAGTTGTGCGAGCTGAAGATTTGCGGTGTCGCGCTGATCGAATCCAGTCACCGGACTGGGACTGCGAGTCAGATTCGACGCACCCAGATAGCAACGCGTCAGACGGTTGCGATAAAAGGTGTGCATGGAAAACTCATTAATGTCGAGCCGACGGCCAAGCCATGCTGCCATGAAGAGGAACACAGCAATGGCCCATAACCAAAAACGCAGATCGGAATGGTGAAAGAGATTGTCGGTCAGCGGCCCGTGAACCTTCTCGAGCAGCAGCGATAGGATGAAGACCAGCCCGGTGATATAAACATAGGGGCCGATCAGCACGATACCCTCCAGAACGGCGCCACTGGTGGATCCATTCCTGCTGCCACCGGTCTTGCTGCTTTTACCGCCCAACACGCTGCCGGCCGTGGTTGCAACCCAAGTCAGCACTGCGGGCCATTTGATCCAGCGTTCCCAGGCAGAAAGGTGAAGAAACAAGGCGGGCATCAGCAGGGAAGAGCCGCAGAGAAAAATCCAGACGATGCCCATTATCAAGGAGTATGCGCGAATGCGGCCGAGCCACTCGCTCAGCCAGTCGGGAAAGTCTTTCCCGATAAAGCCTGAGGCCAGAACCATGGTGAACGGCGCCAGCCAGAAAAACAGAATAGTGCCCAGCACCAGCCGTAACGACGACGGGTCGGTGAGACCGAGCCAATTGGCAGCATAATCCATCGCCCATGACTGCAGCAGTGCGGCAATGGCTACGCCCGCTACGGCGCCCGTTGCGGCGGCCGGAATTGCCATTGCGATCAGTCGCACTCTCTTGATTGTTCGAGCCAGCCTCTCCCCGTGTTTTGTATCCTTACGACGCCACTGAAGTGTCTGCGTACGCCTGGTCATCATCTGGGCCAGGGCGCCCCCGGCAAAGGTCTCTGCACAAACAAGGCAGAGAAACAGGAGAAAGAGCGCAATTGGATAGGTAGGATCCTCCGGATGTTGCAACGTGATCCGTGTCCACAGGATGGCGAAGATGAGTAATAGACACAGCATCAAATTGGCAATCAATACCTGATGGCGGCGAAGCCTGAGCATGATTTCAAATTTGTGCTCTGCGTCTTGGAGAGCCTGTACGGCCAGATCGTACTCCCACCGAAGCAGGAAGATGACGAGCGCGATGCCCGTAGCAAAACAGAACAGCGCCGCAATGATAGTTTTGCCGGCAGCGGCTATTTTGTAAAAGAAGCTTACGATCCCGATGAGATTCCAGCGCCCGTGCCAGTATTTTAGGAATAGAGAGTGGAAAGAGCGGTCTGGAGAGATTTTCATGGGCGCAGGTTTCGTCTTGTCGACCAAGCAAGGTTGCAACGCTTTCGGCGCGACTCCAGCCGCAACGCCGACAGCGTCGGCACCCGTAGCGCAGGCCTCGGATGGGCTCGGTCCAAGGCGAACGCCCGGCGCCAACAGGTGAGGGAAGCAGAGGAGGCATAGAAACATTGTGATCAGAAGCGTCTGGTTGAGCGCGGAGTTGCGTACCCACATGGCAACCGCGGACCAGGTATCGCTGGTGAACAAGCCAACGTGAGGAGTGAGGTAGTTGCTATAACGGCGTAGCCACTGTATCTGGCGGGGCCAGACTGTCTGATATTTCTCTGAGCCGTTGCGTCCGGGTAAAGGTGTCAGGCGGTACGTCACGTGGTTCCATGCGGCACGCAGGTCTTCCTGGTTTGCTCTTGTCCGCTGATTTTTGTCGCGCTCTTCCAGGGTCCTTCGCTTAAGCCACGCGGCCAGCCACGAGTGAATATAGCCACCTCCTGAAACACTCGAGAGATAGTCGAATTGATGGAGCGATCCCCTGGAGGCCAAGCCCTGCAGTATTCCGAGGTTGAAGGTTGCGCTTCGAATGCCGCCGCCGGAGAAGCATATTCCTGAAACCTCGCTGTCGCGGGCCCAGCGGTAGATGTCTCCTGCATCATCCTGTGATGGATCGGGGACCGCGTCCTGACACTGAAAGTCTCGCGTGTCCGGCCTCCACTGGTGCAAGCGACGCCGCTTCCCGATCTCGGTAGCCTCCTGCTCCAGCAGCCATTTGCTCGGCGTGTACCGCACCATGAAGGCGAGAGCCTCCTGCAGGCCGGGATACTTGTCAAGCTCGTCATAGGTCAAGTCCTTGCCCAGTGGGCCCTTGATAGCGGGAAAGCGGGTGCGCAAATCGGCGGGCAATGGGTCGCTGACGAATTTCACGTGAACTTTTCCGAGCAATCGCCACAGGTAGTCGTTTTTCTCCATCTAATTGTTCTCCTCCGCTAAGTTAGCCACCGTCATCCTCAAGGGAGCCAGGTGCGCCGTGATCAGCGGGAACTATGGATTGGCCACCCGAGCGACGATCTGATCGTACTTCGCGAGCCAGAAAAACGACGGCGGGAGAAGTAGATTATCGATGTTATTGCCGACCTCCTTGCCGTGATCGGCAGGCTAGGTATCTGGCTCGAACGTTTCCCACTGAGCCGATGGCACCGTAACCAATCCGTCGTTTGGCAGACCGGTGAGAGCAAGGATATACCTATGAAACAGAAGGAATACGCGGCTGTTTCAGGAAAAACAGACGGGCCGGTACCGGCGGATGAGAAGTACGCGGCAGCTTCGTTGTCTTTGCCCAGTCACTTTCCCCTGTTGCCGGTATGGTGTATGGAGTTCGACAAACGTTTCACTTTTCCTGCTGAGGACCAAAGCGCACTAAGGGCTAAATACGGCGCTCTGACGCTTGCAACTGTCTAAGCCCGGTGATACTATTTCGCTTCCCCTCCAGCAAGGCGGGTCGTTCTGTGACGCAAGCTTCGATCGACACCGAGTCGCTCCGCTCATTCTGTCTAGCCGTGCGTTTTAAGCCGGGAGATATCCTCCGCAACAAAGGACAGCACTACTCGGATATGTACTTAATGGTGGATGGCTCGGTTGCCGTTGATCGTCAAGTGAAGGGCGCGCCGGAAGTCGTGATCGCCCGCTCTGGTTCGCCAATCGGCGAAATAGGATTTCTGCACGGTGGTTCGGCCACAGCAACCGTGACCGCAAAAACGGCGACCTCCGCCCTGGTCATCGACGATTCCACCGTTGCCAGCCTGGAGAAACATCAGCCTCCGCTGGCGGTACAGGTACTACGGCAGCTTGCTTCCATTGCAGAAGAGAGAATGAGCGATAATCTCGTTCTCTCTTCGACGGCGAAGGCCTTTAGTGCCGCTCCGGAAATCGGGGTGCTCCTGTGCCGTAACAAGGCGATGCTCGAAAAAGCACAAGGTTTGCGGTACACCGTATATTGCGAAGAATTGGGGCGCAAGTCACCTTACGCCGATCACACGAAAAAGGTGATCGCCGACGATCTCGATATTGCGGGTCACACCTTCCTCGCCGTCGAAAAGGGAGAAGCGATAGGAACGGTGCGCTTGAACCTGTGCTCGGAAGGCGCGGTCGGTATTCTCGAGGAATTGTATGGTATGCGCGCATCGATGCATCATCCCGGCGGAACCGCAGTCTGCACAAAATTCATTGTCAAGAAAGCAAGGCGTGGCGGCCCCACATCTCTCAAGCTGATTTCCGCGGTCGCGCGTTATGGGATGCGCAATTCGGTCAAGGAAACCTACATTGATTGCGTGCCCGCACTGCTGCCCTACTACAAGGCGATCGGCTTCACCGTGGCCGGTGAGCCCTTCTTTCATCGCGAAAACGGGCTTTCTCATCCTATGATGCTTGAAGTTGCCAGGCACGGAAGAAGGTTGAGTAACGAACGCGGCGTGCGAGAGTATCTCAATGTGATTATGAAGGCCCAGTTCTTCAAACTGGTTGACAGCGTGCGCCGGCCATAGAAATAGTTTGCACACAAGGGTGATTGCGATGCGGATAACCACACCCGAGATAGTTCTCCTGATCATCATCGCTACCCTCGGCCACGTGATGGCTTTGCTTTGGTATCTCGCTGTCACCAGGAGGTGGAAGATATGCGAGCGAACCATCTATGCTTTGCCGATCAGTTCCGCGCAGATTAAGAGGGAGCTGAAGAACTCACTCCATGCCCCGATCCACGCTGCACTGTTGGCGGCGTTCCTCTATCTGGGTTTCTTCAGGAGCACCGGATGGCTGTCATTCCTCTATTCTCTTGTCACGGCAACCATCTGGGCCGAAATCTGGCACTATGGTTCTCACCGGGCCTTTCACATTCGCCGGCTCCACTGGATTCATCGGGAGCATCACAAGAGCCACCTGAACAGTTGGCTGACAGCGATTTCGTTCTCCTTTTCCGAGAAGCTCATTTTTGACCTGGGGTTCCTCGGCGTGCTGGCGGTCCTGGATCATTGGTTTGCCCTGAATGTCTTCGGCATCGCGACGTGGTATATCGGCTACCTGGTGATTAATTCCTTCAGTCATGGGAATTTCGAGCTCAAGTCCCAACATTACAATCGTTGGCTGGGCAAGGCGATCACCAGCACCACCTACCACTCCCTGCACCATTCGAGATACACCGGGAACTATGGCCTGGGGACGCGCGTTCTCGATCGGGTTTTCCGGACCGAGTGGGAAGATTACGAGCGGCTGTACGATCGAGTATCGACCGAAAAGAGACCTCTTAAAAGGTTGAGCGAAAAAGTTCAGCCCGTAACTTCTGCGTAGTACCAAGGAGGTTCCGTGTCGAACGCCGGCTCCCTGCATGTGTCTGCGCCTTTTTACCCGCCTTTCGTCCGCCCATCCTCCAAGCCGCTGAGATTCCCGGTTAACCTCACCAGGATGCTCAGCAACAACCTGGGAATCATTCCTGAGCAGGCTTACCGCGAGCCATTAGTTATCGCTCCGGGACCGCCACGAATCGCGTTCTTCACCGGTCCCGAAGTGGTGAAGACCTTGCTGCTCAGCCGTCACATGGATTTCCCAAAAGGTGGCGTTCAAGTCGATCTTCTAAAACCAATGTTCGGCAACGCCATGATCTCTGCCGAGGGGCGGGAGTGGCGGTGGCAACGAGGCGCAGCCGCCCCCTTGTTCCATCACGACTCACTTCTCGACTACGGGCCCATTATGACCACTGCGGCAGAAGCGACAGTAGCGAGATGGCGAGCGGCTTCTTCCAGCACGGTACACGCCATCAACGAGGACATGTTGCGCGCAGCTTTTCACGTTATCTCCAACACCATGTTGGCCGGCGGGGCTGAGCCGATGCTTCGTGCCATCCAAAAAGGGCACGCCGGTTATTACCGCGGTGCTAACTGGTGGGTGGTGTACAAGCTCATGGGACTTCCGCATTGGCTGCCGCGGCCGGGTGGAAACGCCATGCGAGCCCATGAAACCCGCCTGCGAGGGGCAGTTGCCGAACTGGTGAAGGCTCGTCGTGGCGATTTCGCCGGCGGCAACGATCTGCTCGCGCGCCTGATGAAAGCATCGGATGCAGAAACAGGGCACAGTATGCCGGACGAGTTGCTGGTAGACAACATTCTCTCCTTTCTGATCGCGGGCTTTGACACCACGGCGTTCGCGTTGACCTGGACACTGTACCTGATCTCGCAAAGCCCGGAATGGGAGGCGCGCATACTTGACGAAGTTCACCAGGTTGCCGGAGATGGACCCGTCACCTCTGCGCACGTCGCTCGATTGGTCATCGTCCAGCAGGTCTTAAAAGAATCGTTGCGGCTCTTTCCTACTGCACCCTCGATTGTTCGCGATATTTTGGAAGATGTTAATTTCGATGGCATGACGGTTACGAAAGGGACGCTCGGATTCATCCCCATTTACGCCATTCATCGTCATCGGAGCTTTTGGGAAGACCCCGATCGTTTCGATCCAAATCGCTTCGCTCCCGATTGCCCGTCGAAGCCAAACCGTTTCCAGTACATGCCGTTTGGGGCTGGGCCGCGGATCTGTATCGGTGCATCGTTCGCGATGATCGAGGCGACCATCATGCTGGCCACCTTTGTGCGCGCTGCTCATTTCACGCTTGCCCCCGGCTTCGAGCCGGAACCATCGGCGAGGATGTTCCTGCTGGCAAAGAAAGGGATGCGCATGCGTGTTTCGTTGCGGCCCGGAGGAGCTCAGACCTCGTAGATATTGACCGGCCCCGAACGGCCACGCAGATTCACAGAGCCGAGAGCCCGCGCCTCAATCTGATCCTTGACCAGCAGATACGTGGAGCCGCTGATGGGCCCCTCCACGGCTATGGCATCGCGCGGGAGCGGGTGAATCGTTCATACCGGTGAATAGACGCGCTGGGCCGTGTTCCAGAATATGTCGGCAGCAGCATCTGGGCCATGCGGACTCACGGCGGCACGATAGGCGCCTAGTAATGAAGCATGATCGGTCCAGAGTTTCTCGATGGGAAAGTTCGATCCGAAGGTCAGGCGCTCGCTTCCTAGGATTCCGAGCGCATGGTCGACGACGTAGGCGATGAGCGCCGGATCGTTCATGTGAGAGAAGGTGCCCAAGCCTGAAAGCTTGGCGAAGAAGTTCGGCTTGCCGGCGAAGTGACGGAGGCCGGCCTTCCATGCTTCGGTGGTCTCGGCGGAGAGGTCAATAAGCATACCGGCATGCGTAAGAATGAAGTTCGTCTCCGGATGCTCTTCGACCAGGCGCGCGCCGTCCTTCATCTGACCGGGAAAGAGTTGGAGGTCGAAGGAGAAACCGTAGTCCTTGAGATGGCCTATATTCTCTCTGACCTTGGAGTCCACGACTTGGTCGGTTGAAGGCGCGAACTGGAACTCCGGCGTCTCATGCCAGTGCAGTTGCATCCTGACTCCGCGAAGCAGAGGATAGCGCTTTAGCCGATCGAGTTGCGGGCGCGCATCGTCAACCGTCATGTCGGCGAAGCCCACGATCGCATGGGGCCATCCGGTCTCGTCCGCCGTTTTCTGAACCCATGCAACCTCCTCTTCGAAGCGGTCTTTGGCCCAGTTAGTCTGGACATAAATGGCTTTCTCGACCCCAGAACCTCTCTGATCGGCGAGAAATTCTTCGATCGGATAATCGCGCCTGATCGGCTTGTAGGGTCCGAATATGCGCGGAACCATAGGCCCGACCAGCCAGGGCAGGTCTTGTTGACGCCAGATGTGGAAATGCGAATCGATGACTCTTTGCATGCTCTACCTCCAGCGCCCGCCCGCTTCGGCGCGCGCCACCGGTCTCCCCAACGACAGAATGAATTTAGTCAACCCAATGATTGAGGAGCCGTCTACAAGGTCGTCGAGCACGGGCAGAATTGCACCAAGCGCAGCGGTCTCCGGGCGGAAGCGCGGATCTCCAGCAAGGGGAGTACACAGGGATAGTCGGAAAGACCGGGCGCCCAGCCGTCGTATAGCTGTTTCCATTTCGACATGATCACCGCGCTCAAGGGCATCGGAAAAAATAACGATCGCAGCCCCACGCGCGAAAGCCGCGAAGCGAGGTACAGCGAGGAGTGCAAGCAGTGTCGGCCCGATCCGCGTCCCGCCATCCCAATCGTCGACCCGGCTTGCGGCGCTCGAAAGTGCCTGATCGAGATCGCGGATGCGAAGCGATGGCGTGATTCTTGTGAGTCGCGTGCCGAAAGTGAATACCTCAGCCGATTTTGCAGTCTGAGCGACAGCATGGGCGATCTTGAGATGGTCCGTTGTGTGATGCTTCATGGAGCCGGAAACGTCGATCAGCAACAGCAGCTTTCGCGCGACGGATTGCCGGCGCCGGAGCGGCGGCTCAGGTATATCGCCGTCTGTGCGTACGATTTGCCGCAAGGACCGGCGGAGGTCGACGCTGCCGCGCGAGTTGGTTCTTACGGTCCGAAACGAACGTCGCATCGGAAGCGCGTTAGCAAGCGCGCGGCGGAACCGCAGGAGTTCTTTATTTTCGCTTTCCGCATCGAACTTCCGAATCGTAAGACGCTCGGCTGAAGACGAAAGCGCGCCGCCTTCTTCCTCGCGCAGACCTTCCGTCTGGTCTCTTCGCTCCTTGCCAGTGTCTTTGACATGTGACTTGTCTTGGTCGTGGCCTTCATACTCTCCCTTTGCGGGCGTTCCGGCGTCGCCGTAAAAATAGCTGCCAAAGAGCGTCTCGAATTCATGGTGCCTGTCCGGGGACGGGGCAAGCGTGGCCAGAGCGGCCTGGCGAATATCCTCCATTGACCTTGGCCCGAGCAGGTTCACCGCTTCCAGAAATGCAGTCGTCTGTTCCAGGGCAACTGTATATCCAGAGTGGCGCAACAACCGGCTAAAGCCAACCAGGAACTCCGCCGCCTGGGGAAGGGCCTGGATGCCGCTTGTCCTTTGACCGGCCCTAAGCGGAATTGGATCGGTACTCACCTCAGCGCCTCTTCCACGATGCCGCCGATCTCGGGGGCAAGGTAGGACAGGTCTTCTTGGTCCTTGATCAGCACGCCTATGGCGCGTCGGAAGGCCTCCGGCCAGGGGCTTCCGCCCTTCTCGAGAATCGTAGCGGCATTCGCCCATTCGACCGCCTCTGCGATGCCCGGAGGCTTGGCGAGCGGACGTTGGCGGATGTTCCGAACCGCGTTGGCGACGGCCCGCGCAGTAGATTCCGCGACCTCCGGTGCCCGCAACCGGATGATCGATGCCTCGCGGACAGGCTCCGGATATGCGATCCAGTGATATACGCAACGACGACGCAGCGCCTCGGCAAGATCGCGCGTCCGATTCGAAGTCAAGATCACGAGCGGCTGCGCGGCGGCTCGGACCGTGCCACGTTCTGGAATCGAGATCTGGAAATCCGACAGGAATTCGAGGAGTACCGCCTCGAATTCGTGATCCGACCGATCGACCTCGTCGACCAGAAGCAAACTGTCGTTTGGCGCCCGAAGAACCTGCAACAAGGGACGTGCAATCAAAAATCTATCTTCATAAATGTCGATCTCGCGTTTGCCCGCTTGGCGGATCGCGAGCAGCTGACGCTGGTAGTTCCACTCATAGAGAGCATGCGCGGCGTCGATGCCCTCGTAGCATTGCAGGCGTACGAGGCTGCGGCCAAGCGCTTCAGCAACCGCTTTCGCGGCCTCCGTCTTGCCGACGCCCGGCGTCCCTTCAAGAAGGAGCGGCTTCCCCAAGCGGATGGCTAGAAAGATGGCGGTCGTAAGGCCCTCATCGGCGACATAGCTGGCCAAGGCGAGCTGTGAAGCAATGGCCTCTGGTGAGGCTGCGAAGCTTGCGGAGTTACTACTAACGTCTTTCGGCATGGTGCGTTTAATTACGCCTCCGGCCGTTGATCGGCTTTTTGTTCTTTCAATGCACGCAGTATGCGCTCGGGCGTAATCGGAAGGGTGTCGACGCGGACGCCCACCGCGTCGAAGACGGCGTTGGCGACAGCGGGAATCAACGGATTTGCACACATCTCACCCGGCCCTTTGGCCCCATAGGGCCCGTCCGCCGCGGGTCGTTCGAGGACGATGATCTCCGTGTCAGCTAGATCGCCCGGACCGGGCATCAAATACTCGTTAAAATCGACGCCTCCACAGTCTCGGCTGGGATAATACGGTTCGGTCGTCTCGTAGAGGGCGTGGCTGATCCCCATCCACGATCCGCCTACAAGTTGCTGCTCGACCATCTTCGGATTGAGGGCGCGGCCGATTTCGAATATGTTCTTGATGGCAAGCACGGTCACTTCGCCGGTCTCATCGTCGACCTCGACATCGGCGACCGTGCAGGCGTGCGCGTAACATGTGGCCGGCTTCATAGCGCCGGTCGCTTTATCCGGATAGGACCGCGGAACCAGGAAGATACCACGTCCAGAGATCGAGCGGCCTTGTTTGAAATGTGCTGCCAACGCGGTGTCGAAAATCGAGATCGAGCGCTGCGGCGCTCCCTTGATATTGATATTGCCTACGCCATCGGTCTCCAGGTCGCCGGCGTTTACCTCCAGTTCTTCTGCCGCCACTTCCAGCATGACCTGCCTCGCCTCCTTCGCCGCCTGAATGACAGCATTACCGGCGCGATGCGTGCCCCGTGAGGCGAAGGTGCCCATGCAATGAGGTCCAGTGTCAGTATCGGCGGTGTCGACGATGATTCTTTCAGTCGGCACGCCAATCGTCTCCGCGCAGATCTGGGCCATGATTTGCCTCATACCCTGGCCCAGATCGACGCTTGACAGCGTCACAACAAAATTCCCGGTTGGCGTCGAATGAACCAAAGCCTGGGTCGGGTCTCCGCCGAGATTCATGCCGGTCGGATAATTGATCGCCGCAACGCCGCGTCCGTGCAGGATTGCCATGGTCAGGCCTCCCTCTTGTACGACGACATCGCGTAGAATTTTTCGGCTACAGGCCAATTTGCGGCCCGGGAGGCTTCCTGCATGACTTCGATGAGAGCGGCGCCTTCGGTCGCCTGACGGTGCGCCTTGATATCTCCGTCGCGATAGGCGTTCACGAAGCGAAATTCAAACGGATCCATGCCGATCAGGCGCGCCAGCTTGTCCATCTGCACTTCAAGCGCGAAATCGGCGATTGTCACACCGAAGCCGCGCATGGAGCTCGATGGCGTCCGGTTCGTATACACGCAATAGCAGTCGGCCCAGACATTCGGGATGGTGTAGGGTCCCGGGAAATGCCCCGCCCCCTTTTGAACACCGTAGGGCGAATGGCGGGAATAAGCCCCCGCGTCCGTATAGCAGCTGACCTGACGGGCTACGATCCGCCCGTCTTTCATCACGCCATCTTTGATCACCACTTTTTCTGCCGCCCGGGTCGAGGAGACCTGCATCTCCTCCGGGCGGCTATAGATGAAGGAGACGGGGCGTCCCGTCAGCTTGGCGGAGAGGATCGCGATCGGCTCGACGATGACGTCGACCTTGCCTCCAAAACCGCCCCCCACCGTGCCGCCGACGAAGTGCAGCTTGTGGCCTGGCATCTGCAGGATGATCGAGGTGTTGTCGAGGGTAAAGAACATCGCCTGCGTGTTGGTATAGCAGGTGAAACGCTCATGACTCTCCGGCACAACAATACAGCCGGTCGTCTCTGTTGCGGCATGTTCGATAGGAGACGACGAATAAGTCTGTTCGAGGACATGATCCGCCTGACGGAAACCTTCCGCGACATCGCCATAGCGAACCTTGCGGCATTCGCCGCTGTCATAGTGGTAGTAGTTGCCCGGATGATATTCATTGACCAGCGGCGCTCCGGGCTTCAATGCTTCTTCCATGCTGAAGACTGCAGGTAGCACTTCATAATCGATGTGGACCTTGGCAGCGGCTTCCTGCGCGGCCCGCTCGGTCTCCGCCAGCACGGCGACAATCGCCTCGCCCTTCCAGCGGACCTTATCGGTAGCGAGCACGGGCTCATCTTCCGGCCCTATCTGGATCAGCGTCAGGATCGTATAGATATTGTGTGGCACATCCGCGGCTGTCACAATCCGAGCCACGCCCGGATGCTTGACAGCCTCCGACGTATCGATGCTGAGAATGCGGGCATGGTGATGAGGACTGCGCACCATCTTCAAATGGAGAAGGCCGGGAATGTTTCGATCCGCAAAGAAGGTTGTACCGCCCATGACGTGTCCGAGTGCATCGGAGCGCGGCCGCGGTTGCCCGACCTCGTGCAGATCGTCCTTGCGCTCGTCGGCGAAATAGCTCTTTCGCAGTTTCATGGCGTCCCCCTCAAGCCACGCTGGCAGTATTGGCACGTGCGGCGATAAGCACCGCCTGGATAATCGGCTCGTAGCCGGTGCAACGGCAGATATTCCCCGAGATCGCTTCCACAACTTCTTCACGAGTCGGGTTCGGATTGTGATCGAGTAGCACTTTGGACGCCATAATCATGCCGGGTGTGCAGAAGCCGCATTGCGTCGCGAACGCATCCGCAAAGGCGCGCTGCAGTGGATGTAGCACGCCATTCTTGGCCAGACCGCTTGTGGTCTTTATATCTGCTCCGTTGCAGGTCTCGGCAAGTGTGAGACAGGAGAGCCGCAGTTCGCCATCAATGATCACCGAGCAGGCGCCGCAAGTGCCCTGATGGCACCCGCCCTTGGGTGACATGTCGCCAGTCTTGTTTCTAAGCCCGGACAACAACGTGGCGCCGCTCTCCACGAATTCGCTCATCTCGCTGCCATTGAGCGTGAAGTGAATTGGAACTTTTGACATCGTGACTTCCTTTCCGCGCTTCCTCTCTCGATCGGCGGATGCGCATTCGTGCGTCGTTTCGTCAGGCCAGGAGCAGGCGGCCCAGATGGACCGGCAACACTTCGCTGCGATACCATCCGCTCGCAATCGCATCGGTAATAGGAGACATTCCCACCAGCGCCACTGCCAAGGCGGGCTCAATGCCTTCCTTTGTGCGCTTGCGTCCGGCCAAGGCTGCCTCAACTGCCTTGGCCCGCACCGGACGATCGGCCATGCAACCGAAAGCGATCCGCGCGGACGAAATACCCTTAGGATCCTCTTTCAGAACCGCGGCGATACTTACGACAGCGGCACCTCTTGGCTTGATCCGGCTCACCTTCAAAAAGCGAAACTCGTCCTTCTCCGGTATCTCGAAAGTCACCGCTGTGACGATCTTGCCGGCATGAAAGCGGTCGCGTTCGGCAAGGAAGACCCCTAACGGCAACTCGACGCCCGGTGTCCCGGCCTCAGCAACGCTTACTCTGGCATCGAGCGCCAATAACGCGACGGTAAAATCGCCATAGGGCGACTCGGCGAACAGATTTCCGCCAACAGTCGCCATATTACGGATCGCCGGCCCTCCGATGGCATTCGCTACCTTAGCCAGGAACCCGAGGTCCTGATGACGAGCAACAGCTGCCATTGTCGCGGACGCGCCAATTCTCACTTCGCGCCCAGACATCGCAATTGCGGAAAGTGACGGGTCGGTCGCACGAACGAAGATCGAAAAAGACACGTCTCCCTCATTGGCGTCACGAACCAGGAACGTTCCACCCCCGAGATAGCGTGCACCGGCAGCTTTCAGCGCCGCGCTCGCCTCAGTAACCGTCGAAAATGTCTGAAGGGCAAGGGACATGTCGAAACTCCAGCCGGCCTGCCGTTAGCTTTGTGCGGCGAAGTGAGCCTTGAGGGCATTAAAGCCACCCTGGAAGACATTCTCGCCCATACCTTTGACGATGCCGTCGACCTCCCCGGGCGGGGCGTCGAACTTCGCGCTCCATTGCGCAAAGGTGCGGTTGCCATCGGTTACCCGTGTGAGCCGCAACGTCGCCTTATGATTGGTAATGGGTTGAGGGGTCTCAACCATCGAGTAGGAGCAGAGAAAGTTGTCGTCTGAGAACTCGACCAGCCTTTCACGAATTTTGGCGCCCGAGGCGAGTGTAAAGTTTCGCACCGCCCCGATCTTGTCGGAAGCGAGCCCATCTTCGATGTGGCTCTCAACCATGCGCGGATGCCAGCTTGGCAGTCCGTTGAAATCCCGAATACGAGCCCAAACCTTCTCCACAGGCGCATCGATGACGCTGGTAACTGTGACTTCAGCCATGAAGTATCCCCTCCAATGATGCATTGGCAAACATACGCTCCGCACGCCGTGTGGCGCTAGCCAGGACGGCCTTGTTTCTTGTCAATCAGTCTGAAAATATTCGGTGTTGGCCCATCGAACTGCAAACCGAAGGCAATGTGCGACTTTTGTGGAAGCTGATTTCCGCACGGGGACTCCGGCCTTCCCTTCATTACCAGCCCACTTGTCGCATTCGCTCCAGGATCAAAGCACTGTAGTGATTCATGCGCGCGGGCCGTCTCTTTAGGGGAGCCGGTAGAATCGCGGCGAGCCGCGCCGCTTGTTGCCGGTCGGTATTCCGAGCCGAGGTTCCGTCGTATTCATGACAGGCAGCCTCCGCACCATAAATTCCGGGTCCCCATTCGACCACATTGAGGTAGATCTCCAGAATGCGCTGCTTGCCAAGAAAGAGTTCGGCCAGCGGCACCAGTGTGAACTCCGCGCCTTTACGAAGGATCGACCGGCCGGTTCCGAAGAAGAGGTTTTTTACGAGTTGCTGTGTAATGGTGGAGGCTCCGCGTTCGCGACCGCCTTCCCAATCCTCGGCGGCAGCGATTTGTATCTCGTGCCAATCGAATCCATGGTGCTGGTAGAAGCGTCCATCTTCCGCGGCGATGACCGCGTGCTGAAGATTGGGCGAAATTTGACTGAGAGGAATAAATTTGTAGCGTTTGCGATAAGGTGTGCCGTGAGCCCAGGCTTGCAAACGACGCTGGATGTGCACTGCAGTGGTCGGTGGATCGATCCACCGGGCCGCCAGAAGGAGTAGCACGGCGAGCAACCAGAGAGACGCCACCCCGATGACAAGCCATCGAATAAATGATCGGAGGACATCTTTCTGAAGGAGCGTGCCCGGGGCTGTCAAGCTTTGCCGATTTCTCATAACCCAGCGAGCCGATTCTCCAAGGCTTGCAGGTCTTCGACAAACCAAAGATCGTGGCCGCGGTTCGACTCCCGAACAAACGCCGCCAGCGAATTGCTTGCCGCAATCCTTTCAGAGATGTCTCCGACGATCGCAACTCGCGCCCCGTACATCGCAAACTTCTGGGTGATTTCACCGGCGACGCGGGTGCGTAGTTCAAAGAAGTCATCTCCAAGACGTTCTACCGGAATGGCGATGAATGCGGCGCGACGCTCCGATGCAGCGCTCATGAGATCGACCGCGTCCTGGCTGGTTCGCAGTTCAGAGCCGTGTGCCGAGACTTCGTAGACTTGTATTCCCTTGATATCAAGAAAAGAATCTGACATATTTCAGACCTCGTCCACAGTAAGGATTTAGCAGTCTTCCGACGGCGCTTGGACTGGCCAGACGAGCAGCCTTGCCGAAAGGACACGATGTTGAACTGGGGCTACCTACTCCGAAATCATTCCGATCGTCCCCAGCCACGTCTCTACCAACTGAGGCCATTTCGTTACCGGGAGTTTCGTGCTCCGCAGCCCAAACGCATGGCCGCCCTGGGCATACAAGTGCATCTCCACGGGTATGCCTGCCTTCTTCAGCGCAGCGTAGTAAACCAGCGATTGATTTACACCGTCGACGTTGTCATCCTCGTTCTGGAGCAGGAACGTAGGCGGTGTCTGGGATGAAATATGGCGAGCAATATCGGGGTTCAACCCCGGACCGTCTTCAGAAAGAGACAGATGCCCGGGATAGATCGCGACCGCAAAGTCCGGACGGCAGCTTTCTCTGTCAGCCGCATCGACAGCCGGATACAAACGATGCTCAAAATGTACGCTCATCGCTGCCACCAGATGCCCGCCTGCCGAAAATCCAAGCACTCCAATCTTGTGCGGATCGATATGCCACTCCGCAGCGTGAAAACGTACTAGCCCCACCGTTCTTTGTGCATCCTCCAAAGCTTCGGATGACGCTGGATATGCCCCGGATTTTGGAAGAATCCCTTCGCCCGGCACGCGGTACTTCAGCAGCACGCAGGTGATTCCCTTGGACGTCAGCCAATCACAGACCTCCGTGCCTTCGAGATCGATGGCCAAAATCTGGTAGCCCCCGCCCGGAAACACCACGACCGCAGCGCCCGTATTCTTTTCTTTTGGCGAATAGACTGTCATTGTTGGCCGGGAGACATTGTTGATGTAAACCCACGGCCTGCCAGCGACAAGATCCTTCGTATCAGTCTTTGTACTCTCCGGCCCCGTGACTGGTCGCGCATCAGGCACTGCGCCTGGCCATATTGGAACTTGGGAATGTCCCGGCGACGGCTGCCAGGAAGGTGTTTGCCCGTGCAGACAGCTAAATCCAAGCACAACACCAAGAGCAAAGATTGGAAGTTTCATCACGATACCCAAGGCTTATATATAGCCAGTGGAGGGTGATGTAAGAGCAGGTTCCTGCAACCGGAATCGACCCGGTTAACAGCCGAAACAGCTAATTCGGCCCTCCAACTACCTGGTTCCTCCCGGATTACGGACAAACACGAAACTGCGCGACTGCGTCGCTTTTTGGAGGCCCGAGCGAAAATGGCTCCTAGACTGCTGCGCTTTCCTTCAGGCAGTTTTGCTGAGAGACGTAAACTAGCCTATGCCAACCCGCGTCTGTGGTGGCAGCACATTTCAATTTCAAGCCCGACTCCTCCGAGAGCCGGGCTTATTTTTGGCAGCTGGGGGGCCTCTCACTTTTACCGTTTACGGAGGCACGCTCTTTAGCGCGGCGCGCCACTGCTAAGCGCTGGCCCGCTACTCCGAGCTGCTGGAATGTGCGTCCAAGTGTACTTTTTGTCTGAGGTCAACTACCACTCTCCCCCTTTGTCATCCCGAGCGCAGCCGATGGATCTGCAGTTCTCTCAACCCGCATTTGGCGTTGAGGTGAACCACCACTCTCCCCCTTTGTCATCCCGAGCGCAGCCGAGGGATCTGCGGTTCTCTCAACCCGCATTTGGCGTTGATTTGAACCACTACTCTCCCCTTTGTCCGAGCGCAGCCGAGGGATCTGCGGTTCTCTCAACCCGCATTTGGCGTTGATTTGAACCACTACTCTCCCCTTTGTCATCCCGAGCGCAGCCGAGGGATCTGCGGTTCTCTCAACCCGCATTTGGCGTTGATTTGAACCACTACTCTCCCCTTTGTCATCCCGAGCGCAGCCGAGGGATCTGCAGTTTCACCTCGGCCACAGCGTAACTGCGCATTTGGCGAGTTACCTCTGAGTTCCGCTCCCCCGCCTGGGGAAACCGCAGATCCCTCGACTGCGCTCGGGATGACAAAGGGGAGAGCGACGTTTCACCGTGGCATGGGGGAAGGGGATGAACAGAGAGTCTGCTCGGCTTCGCTCGGGATGACGAAGGGGGAGTGGTGTTCACCTCAACGCCAAATGTGGGTTAAGAGGGCCGCAGGTCCCGCGGCTTCGCTCGGGATGACAAGGGAGAACGGTGGTTCACCTCAACGCCAAATGCGGATTGACAGAATCGCAGATCCCTCGCCCGCGGCCGGCGATAACACGGACCGCGCCCGAACCGGGGCTCCCCCCGATGGCAGGATGAGGCCGCATCGCGACGACTTTACGCGGCGACGGTTCCTGATGCCTGGCGCCGAATGGAAGATGTGGGCTGCGGGTCGTGGTGCAAACCGGGCAGCAGTTTCCTTCCCTTATCCCCTACCAAGAGCCAAGCCACTATAAACAGTCCAATGAGCGCCACTCCGCTCAGAACCACGACCAGCAAAAAGTTGGGATTTTTGCCGTGCTCAAGAGTGTCGACGATTTTCTTAGTCTCTCCCATGCCTGCTTGGATGCGTCTCACAAGCAAGCCGGAGGTAAATCAGCGCGGGCACTTTGGCCAGTGCGTGCTATGGCTTCAATACATCGTGTTGGTCGACCCAGCCGCCGCGGAAGAACCGGTGGGCTACCATGGACTGGGCAAGCAGAAACATGAGGCCCAACATGGCGGCTAACAAAAGGAACTTTACAAAACCTAACCAGGGTGACTGCCGCTCCTCTGAGCTCTTCGTGTTTAAAATAGTGGTCATCTGAACTAGGCCTCCGACCGCCATAACAGGGCTCGGGGCGCGCCGGAGTTGTGGCGCAATAAGAGTCCCACTTAGTAACAGGCGCCTGCAACACTTTTCTTACTGTGGAGACCAAAATGTTACTAGACCGTGCAATATCTCCTATCTGCCAGAAAACCCTCGGCTTAATCACTCGAAGGTAACCTTCTCGCCGCCGGACGGCACAATCGCATGGCTGCAGCGGTCAGGAAGCGGCAAGCGCAGTCGCCTGCGTGGCCGAAACCGAGGGGGGCGCGAGGTGCCTCAACAATGCCTCTTGAGCTTGCTGAGGCGCGATCATCAGGAGGCGGTCCCCTGGCTGTAAGACAGTGTCGGGGCGAGCCCGGATAACCGTTTTGCCGCGCATGATGGCCGCAACCTTTGAATCTGCGAGAGATCCGTTAAGGGCGCGCGATTGAAGCTGTCTCCCCACCCAGGGACTCTCTGGCCGAAGTGCCCCAACCGTAAGCTGGGAACCATCCGAAAGATCGAGCGCCACCCCCGATCGCAAGAGGGTAGCGAGATGAAGATGCGTGATCGGTGGGGGTAAGGTTATTTTTCCCTGCTCCAACAGCCTTAACGCAATCTGAACGTGCTCGGCAATGTGCGCCGGTGAATCCGACCGTCCGTCCACCTGGGCCTCGTACAGACTGCCATATTTGAAATGCGACGAGAGATTGACCTGAAGGACAAAGCTGAGCATGACGGCGAGTCCGGCGGGTACCAGAAGCTGGTAATCCCCGGTCATCTCGAGAACCATCAGCAAGGTCGCGATAGGGACCCGAGCCGCGCCCGCAAAAACCGCCGCCATACCAACAATCACCAGGCCCGCCGGGGGTACGTGGGCGAGGGCGGCGAAGACGCCGCCCAGCATCGCGCCAACGAACAGACTAGGGGCGAAAATCCCCCCCGACCCGCCGGAGGAAACAGTAAAGGACAGCGCCAGCATCTTGGCGGCCACAAGAACGAGCAGCAACCCCAGGGCTAAGCGGCCGTCAATCGCTTCCTGAATCCAACCGTAGCCACCACCCAGTACCTGGGGCAAACGGAGAGCCAGCACACCGAGGAGCAGACCGCCCACGCCCGGCTTGGTCCACGCCGGTATGGGTAAGGCAGCAAACAAATCTCGAAAGCGATAAAACACCTCGGGCAAAAGGGACGCCAGGATGCCACTGGCGCCCCCAAGAGCAACATACCAACCGTAATGGGCCAGGCCCGCCGCATATAAGTGGGATGGGACTTGAAACAGCGGCTGCCAGCCGACGAACCAGCCATTGACGGCGTAGGCGACGATAGCGGCCAGCATGCAGTAAATGAGAGCTCCAGCCTCGAAGTCCATGCCGCCGTAGAGAACCTCAACGACGAAGATCGCGGTGCCGATGGGAGAACGAAAGATTGCCGAAAGCCCGGCCGACATGCCCATCAGGACAATTAATCGCCGTTCGTACTCGGATCGGTGCAGCAACTTTGCGTAAATGGAGCCAAAACCGGCAGCTATGAGTGCGGTGGGGCCTTCACGTCCTGCGGATCCCCCGGAACCGATGGTAATCGCGGAGGCCAGCATCTTTACCGGAGCCACCCGAGCCCGGATGGCTCCTCCGGTCCAGTGAAGGGCTTTTACCACCGTGTCCGTGCCGTGTCCTTCTGTCTCGGGCGCGAGCCCATAAACAAGCGCTCCCGACAGCAGTCCTCCGATGGTGGTGGAGAGCGGGATCAGCCACAACCCGTGAGCACCGATCACTTCGCGAAGAACTCCGCCCTCTTCGTGAAGTCCTGGAGGATGGTAGCCGGTGAGCGAGAACAGGAAAATCCGGAAAGCGAGCCGCAACATCCAAATAAATAACTGCGCGCTCAGGCCGCCGATGATCCCGAGCACCAGTGAATCCAAAAAGAGGCGCGGCCTGTCTGCAGTTTTCACGAAGCTTTGTACCATCCTTTAACAGACAAATACCGCTCACAGCGCATGCGCAAGAAGGCGGGTGCACGAGCCAATCGGGGCTGTCGCACGATTAGTTGGATTCGGTGAGGAGTAGAATGGTCTAGTCGGAATAAGTCGTGAAGATCCGGCTGACCACGAAATAAAGTAATGCGCCTGCGCAGGACAAAAGATCTCAGCGGCTATACCCTCGGAGCCATCGATACAGATATCGGATCGGTCCAGGATTTCTATTTTGATGATCAGCACTGGGCCATCCGCTACATCGTCGTTGGAACAGGGATCATCTTCTCCGGACGCAGGGTACTGATCTCGCCCCTTGCTTTGCGGTATCCGGCATGGAGCCCGCTGCATATCTATGTCAACCTCACCCGGGAACAGGTGCAGAACAGCCCCGGCATTGAACTCCATCAACCTGTCTCCCGGCAGCATGAGATGGAACACCACAGACACTATGGATTGCCTTATTACTGGCAAGGAAGCAGCGTTTGGGGATCCTGGCCAGATCCACAAGCGCTGCTGAATGCTCAGCCGGCGCGGCTGGGCGACCGGCCCATGGCGGAGGAAACGAGACCAGCGTCAGGTGACACTCATCTCCGCAGCGTGCACGAGGTCTCGGGCTACCACGTGAAAGCAACCGGCGGCGAAATCGGGCATGTTGAAGACTTTTTATTCGACGACGAGACCTGGCAAATTCGCTATGTAATCGTTGACACCAGGAATTGGTGGCCGGCAAAAAAGGTCTTGTTAAGACCGCAATGGATCGAAAAAGTGAGCTGGAGCACACGGCAATTTCGCACGACGATAGGCCGCGAGATGATTGAAAAGAGCCCTGCATGGGACCCCGATTCGCCCGTTAGCCGGGAATACGAACTCCACCTTCACCAACACTACGGCTACGCACCTTACTGGACGGTGGACAGCGCCGCGAGCGGTGTGGGGTCCCAACAGAATGCTTCACTGGAGGCGAATAAATAGGGCCTCTGGGTTTCCATTGCCGGCTGCGGAAAGCACATACAGCCGCTCCCCCTTTTGGGGATCGTATCGATCACCTTCCATAGCTCCCACCGCGCCCTCGACTACTGTTTTGGGATCGATATGAAAAGACTGCGTGGCGCCGGTGGAGTCTTTAAGTACAAGAAGGTGCTCATGCCTGTTGAACTTATCGACGGTTCCATTACTCCTCGTGAACGGCCCCGGGCCCAGGTCGCGCAATGCAACCACCGTCCGGGCGTCAGAGTCGCCGTAATAGAACACGATGACGTTTACTCCCTGTTTGGAGAAACTCTCGGCAGGTGTCGAATCGCTGCGAATCGCCTTATCAAAGTCCATCGGGACGTCCGCTTTTGTTAGATCCTTGAACATTCCTTCGGACCCGTCAGCCGTCTTGATGTCAATTGTCTTGTCCTTTGCATCAATAGCACTCACGGTCCCAGATAGAGCGTGAACGACCTCTTGCGCTCTGACGGCAAGAATAGTTGAAGAACAGACTCCCAGCAGCAAAAACAACTTATATGCTCTCATAGTGAAACTTCTCCCTTCTGAAAGCCGCCGCTAGTATAACTCCAATCCCTACACTGTTCGCGCCTTTCTAAGAACTTCCCGGGCAATTACGGCGACAGCATTCCTGATGCAGCAAGTTCGGAGGGGATGGGTATGCTGTCCATTTATCTGCGCTTTATCTTTTGAAGCGCTGGCTAAACTGTAGCCCGAGGGAAATAAAGAATGCCAAATGACGAACGCACGAAGGTAATTTACCGCGGGACGCCGGAATCAGCGGCCATGTTGGCAAACGTCAAACGAGCGATGGCGATCACCTCCAAACTTAACCGTTTGACGTTCAACGATGCGGACGAAATTCGGGCCTTGTTTAGCGAACTTATCGGTAAGAAGGTAGACGAGAGCTTTTTACTGATCCCTCCATTTTTTACTGCCGGTGGGGACGAAATCCGCGTCGGGCATAATGTCTTTGTAAATCAAAACTGCACTTTCTATGACCTTGGCGGCATCGACATCGCGGACGATGTGATGATCGGGCCGAGCGTGAGCATCATTACGACGGGCCATCCCCTTGAACCGTCGCAGCGACGCGCCGCGACAATCGGAAAGCCCATCGCGATTGAGAAAAACGTGTGGATCGCAGCCGGTGCAACGATCATCGGTGGCGTAACAGTAAGTGAGAATTCGGTCGTCGCGGCGGGTTCGGTGGTCACCAAGGCCGTTCCCTCGAATACTCTTGTCGGAGGAAATCCGGGGAGAGTGATTCGTTCGATTGGCGACTGCGGGAACGTGCGCGATAGGTCTTGTTGAGTGCTCTTCGCGTTGCTGCCTGAGGTCGTATGAAACGTGATCCAGAGCGTCTGCAGGCGGGTTCGAGCACAGGCAAATTTGCTTTAAGGTCAATTCCGTCTCGAGGCTTTTTTCGGAAATGCCACGCACTGTAAAGGCTGGACAAATGGGTCGCGACGAAAGATCAACTCAATAAGTTTCGAGGAACAGGCGAAAAATTTCTTGGATGAGCTTCGAGAACCTTGTCCGAGACCCCTGCAAATGGTGTACATAAATAGGTCAACTGCAGGGAGGACAACACTATTTCGACGGTGCTAGTTTTCATTGCGCCGAGCAGAAGGCGTAAGAGACCGTTAGATCTTGCTGCGCGGAGGCTACTGATCCACATTCGGAGGACACATGCAGATGCACGCGAAGAGAAATACCTCCCCATGCCCATTTCAGCCAGTGAGGCACATCGGTTTGCTCCTTTTGTTGTTGATGGTCGTGCTTGCCATTGGCACTTCCAAGGCAAACGCTCAGTCAACATCGGGCACCATTCTCGGCACAGTCACTGACTCGACAGGCGCCGTGATGGGCAACACCACCATCCAATTAATCAATACAGCCACCGGCACCAAGACCACAGCGGTGAGCAACGACTCTGGCTATTACCAGTTTGCCGACGTGTCGCCGGGAAACTACACCATCGTGGTGCAGAAGCAAGGCTTCAAGCAGTTGTCCCGTCCGGACATTGTGTTGGAGACAGAAGCGAGAATCCAGGTTGATCTTTCGCTGACCGTTGGCTCGTTGACAGAAACCGTAGTAGTCGCCTCGAGCAGTCCTCTGATTGAGGCCGACAACGTAGCGCTCGGCACCGTGATTGATCAGCGCGAGACCAACGAGCTGCCGCTGAACGGCCGCAACGCGATGAACCTCACCGCGCTGGTGCCGTCGGTGATTCCACTGGGCCAGACCTCGGGCACCCCGACCGGTCAGAATCCGTTTGGGTGGGGCAACTATCAGATGGGCGGGGGCATGGCCGGATGGAGCACCGCTTTCATCGACGGCGCGCCTAACAACGGCATCTATTTTAATAACTTGGAGATCATTCCCTCGCAGGATTCCATTGCCGAGTTCAAGGTCGAAACCAGTAACATGGGCGCGGAAAACGGCAGAACGGGCGGCGGCGTGATCAACTTCGTCACCAAGTCCGGCACCAGTTCCATCCACGGCAGCGCCTGGGAGTTCATCCGCAACAAGATCTTCAACTCCAACACCTATTTCGGCAACCAGGGCGGTCCGGGCGGAACGCCGCTGCCTGTGCCTGCTTTCACGCAGAACCAGTATGGCGCCAACTTTGGCGGCCCGGTCGTCATTCCTCACCTCTATGACGGCCGGAGTAAGACGTTCTTTTTCGTCAACTGGGAAGGATTCGGGCTGCGCCAGGGCGCCACCTACACCACCACCGTTCCCGACGTCGCCGCATTCACCAACCTGGACCTGTCTGAATGGGGCCAGGAGATCTACGACCCAACCACCACTTGCGCCACCGCGGGCGGCTGCCCGGTAGGGTCGCCAATCCCCGGCAAGGCGGGGGCAACGTATACCAAGACTTTGAACCAGGGTGATCGCCTGCCTGTCGGTTGGGATACTGGCGGCCCAAGCACACAGTTCCAGTCCACAACCCCGGGTCTGTCGACCTATGTCAACCCCACCTCGCTGGGGTACATGAAGAAAATGTGGGGGAAAACTTCACCGCAGCCGTTTGGCGTCGGCAACTACACCTCAAACGCCACCAGCGGCGGCAACAACTATCAATTCGCTACACGCATCGACCACGACCTGAGCGCACACCAGCACTTGATAGCCCGCTACTATTGGTGGGACAACATCAATCTCGCCGCTGATCCTCTGAAGAACGGCGTGTGCGGCCAGGGCGAGTGCACCGAACATTACCGCATGCACAACTTCCTCCTCGGCGACACCTACACCATTTCGCCGAAGATGCTTCTCGATGTTCGCTTCAGCTACGGGCGCTACGGTTATCAGCGTGTCCCGCTGGATGCATGGACCACCAGCGACCTGAATTCGATCGGCTGGCCGTCCAGTTACTCCTCGCTGGTCGAGTTCCCGGGCCCCCCGGTGTTCGTCATTCCCACCTGGGATACGGCCAGCCTTTTTAGCGGTCAGGGCGCCGACAGCACCATCGTCGACTACCAGGACACCTACCACTTGGCCGGGAGCCTGACCCGGTTCATCGGCAACCACACCGTCAAGTTCGGCGCGGAGTTTACGATGAACAAGTTCAACTACGCGCAAACCAACACTTCTTCCGGCTTGTGGACCTTCTCCGGCTCACAAACCTCCAATAGCTCCATCACGGCAAACCAGGTTTCGAACGCGGGTCTGGATGTCGCCTCGTACTTCCTGGGTTATCCCACCAGCGGCGGCTCCTTGTATTCCGATTTGATCGCTTCGGAGGAGAACTATCCGGGCGTCTTTGTCACCGACGACTGGCGCGTCACACCCAAGGTCACCTTACACATTGGCGCCCGTTGGGAAAACGTCTTACCGTTCACGGAGCGCCACAACCGGATCAGCCTCTTTGATCGGAACGCGAGCAACGACGCGTTGACCGCCGCGGGTGTCCCCGGCGTTAAAGGCAATGTGGAACTTGTGGCCACCCCCGAGCACCCAAGCCGTTACGCCGTGAACCCTAACGATATGATGTTCTCGCCCCACGTGGGCGTTTCTTATCGTTTCGCTCCTAACACCGTGATCAACTCAGGTTTCGGCTTGTTCTGGCTGCCGAACTACCTCACCACCAGCGGAAACCCGGGTTGGGACGGCTCCGTCAGCATCAGCACGCCCTATGTCTACTCGACCAACGGCTGGACGCCGACCAATAGCATCAGCACGCCCTACCCGCTGGCTACCCCCGGAGTCGCGTCAACGGCGTACATCATTTATCCGGCAGGCCACAACCAGGCAGTCTACCAGCAGGACACGCTTGGTAACGGCGTCACCGCAAACCTGACCAATGCGCCCTTCAGCTATACCACCCAGTGGAATTTCGGTGTGCAACAGCAGCTGGGATCGAACACCGCGTTCGACATCTCCTATGCCGGCGCCACGGGAATTCACCTTCCCATCGCTGACGGCGGGCTCTCCATCGACGCACTGCCTGACCAGTATCTGGCCAGCAATGGCATCAACGGCGTCGCCGGCGTAAATGCCCTCACCGACCAGGTGCCCAACCCCTATTACAGCGCCATCCCGGCGGCGAACTCTCTTCACACCCCCACCATCTCGCGCGCACAGTCGTTGGTTCCGTACCCCCAGTTTGCCGGCGTCAGCGCGACTTACCCCGTGGGTCAGTCCGACTACAATGCGCTGGAGATCAAGCTGCAGAGGCGGTTTGCCGCCGGCGCATCCATCAATGTGGCCTACACGTGGGCCAAACTCCAGAGCAATACCGACACCATCTCTACCTGGCTGCAAACCGGCACCGGCCTCGGCGACGTCAACAACTTGAAGGGTGAAAAGTCGTTGTCCTCCAACGACACTCCGCAGCGTTTTGTGGTCGCCTATGTCTATGACATCCCCGTCGGCCGCGGCAGGACCTTTCTCCCCGACCTCTCCCGCTGGCAAGACGAAGTGATCGGCGGATGGGGCCTTCAAGGCATCACCACCCTCATGAAAGGCTTCCCGCTGGGTATCACCGAAAGAATCAATGCTATCGGCACCGTCAACAACAACGCCTCGCGGCCTGATGTGGTTCCCGGCTGCAACAAGAAGGTCAGTGGAGGCGCAGTCAGTAAGTTGAACCATTGGTTCAATACCAGTTGCTTCACGGAATCGCCTGCATACGTCTGGGGAGATGAGCCTAGAAACGATCCAACGCTTGAAGCTCCCGGTGTCGCCAACTGGGATCTGTCGATCGTGAAGAAATTCGCGATCTCCGCGGACGGGAGGGTCAACTTACAGTTCCGCAGCGAATTCTACAACCTCTTCAATCGGGTCCAGTTCGGGTACCCCAACACGCAGTTCGACGCAACCTCAGGCGCTGCGCAGGTTACCTCGCAGTACAACCTGCCGAGAGTCATGCAGTTTGCGTTGCGCATCAGCTTTTAGTTAGGGCTCATTTCGGGGACAAACAAGTAACCACCACTCCGCCGCGCTACACTGTAGCCGTTCGGGTGGTGGTTACGTTGTTTGTCCCAAAACTCTCAAATCCCAAACTTAGAATCATCCGAGGAACGTTTATGAAGAGGATTCTACCCTTGGTGATGGTGATCATCGCGCCGGGGCTCGCCGTCTTGGGCCACAGGGCAAGCTCCGCGCAAGACAAACAGGACAAGTACACTTTGAAGGTGCCTGGCGGGCTCGCGTTCTCTGACTTCAAGGGATACGAGGACTGGCAGGCAGTCGGCCCGAGTCAGACCGACGCCCAAAACGTGATCAGACTCATCCTTGCGAATCCTGTGATGATCGACGCATACAGGCAAGGTGTTCCCGGCAATGGCAAGCCCTTCCCTGATGGCTCCAAGATTGCGAAGGTTGAGTGGAGGCCGATAAAGTTAACCAGTCCCCCTTTTTCCGCAACCAACCCAGACACGGTGCCTGGTGACCTCACTCAGGTCGAGCTCATCGAGAAGGACAGCAAGAGATTCTCTGACACGCACGGATGGGGATATGGCATGTTCGACTATGACGCCTCATCCAGTAGCTTCAAGCCTGCCACATTGACCAGCAAGCCGCCGGTGGGGCACGACGCCAAATGCGGCGCCGCCTGCCACGAGCTAGCGGCGTCAACGGATTACATATTCACCGCATACCCCAAAAGATGAACTCGGTGCTTTCCAAGTCCTGATTTGTCGCGTTACTGGAAACCTGGTCTATGGTTCATCAGAGCTGTCCAAATTAGCTCTGGGCAGGCTCTACCGGGCTCTTCGTGCTTTCAAATTCTACCCAGGACGACAGTCCTGGGTAGGATTTGAAAGCAGGAAGAGCCCCGTAGGGACGGCTGAAAATCACCGGGGCTGTCCCTATTCAACTTTCAGTCGCCTCTACGGGACTTTTCGGTCTGAGTTTGCACAAACCCAGGACTATCGTCCTGGGCTACATTCATTCAGACTTGTCCAAATTAGGTTTTCGGACAGGCCAATCTGTACGAAGGGCACGGCTTCAGCCGTGCCATAAACCTCTTGTGCATGGACGGCTTTAGCCGCTGAGGTACGGTTGTTACAGGTAGGTGCTGTTCGTGCCGATGCATGGAAACGCGTACCTCAGGGGCTAAAGCCCTCGCTGGCTCAGGCTCTGTGCGGCACGGCTGAAGCCGTGCCCTTCGTACGGGGCCCTTCCTTCTCTGCGGAAGTGGTGCCGTACGTCCTACACTTTCTCGACACCAACCTGATTTCGCAATCCCGGCTCGCAACACCAGCTTGACCAATAGAATCAACGCATCAAGGTCGACCAATCAGCTAATTTGGACAGCTCTGACATTCAGCCGTCCCTGCGGGACTGACTCTAAAATCTCGGCAGTTCTCACGCAGGCTCTGAAGCCCGATCCCGTCCGGTTCCTTTGCGGCCCGACTAAAGTCGGGCCCTGATACAAAGCAAACTGAGCGAAGCTCGGCCTGCAATCAAAAACTCCATGTGAAAAAAACCTGATTTGGACAAGTATGATGATTGGTCGCTTTGATTTGGTTAGTTCAGGATTTGCTCCGGAGACGGTAACTAACAATTCATCCGAGGAATGAGTCCAACGGGATGCCACCGAGGAAATGGTTTACTAAAGCGACATAAGCAATTGCGTAGTAGGTGATAAATAAGGGACTAACACAGTTACCTTAATAGGTATAGCCCCATTCGCCATGCTCTGCAAAGTTACTGACTTCTGCTCTCACCTGGCGTATAGTCTGGCGACACACAAAACCAGACACGAAGTGTGCGAAAGGCTCGACCATGAAGCATTCAATTGTAACGGTTATCTGTATCTTCCTGCCCTTCTCTGCTCTCGCTCAAACGGCCGGTTTCAAAGTCGCCCACGATGGCAGGGGCAGAAACGGCTGCCACCGGATGCCGGTGTGACATTGACCGCGTTGATTTACATTCACGGCGATTGGCAACTTTGAGTGATATTTACCCCAAGGCGAGGCCGCCGCTAAGCCACATTAACCACGCGATATTGGAGACGATCCATGTTCAAAGGCACCACCGCTATTGAACCACCCAAGACCATTGCCCCAACCGCCTCCCCAAAACCGGTCACCGAGGACGAATTGCACGCGATAATGGACCGGTTGGAGACGGCCCGGGATATTTTCCGCCAGAACCGGGAATTGCGTGAGGTTTTGTCCCGTCGCGAAGGCGACATCCAGGCATTGCGGAGGCGCAACGCGGAATTGGAAGAGATCATGCGGGAATTCGCTCCGATGCTGTTAAACGCGGCAACCAGCATGGGATTGGCGGCAAAGAATGAAAAGCCTGATGCTCCCCATCAACGCAAAGAAATGTTCGTAAGCTTGGAACGTCCTCGTTGAAAGATAGAGTGTCCAAGAACCAAAAGTGACACGACCCGTTGGTTTTCCCCAACAGCGATCGCCGCAAAGGAGGAGGGCAGCGAATCATGCCGCCCTCCCCGTGTCTGCTCATACAAGACGGCCGGGAGGTTGGACAGACGGGACGAAAGCAGCGCCTATTCTGCTCGAGCAACTTTCGATTGCCGATTTCAAAGTCTCTTTGGCTTCCACCTGTCGCATTGTGGAGCTTAGCTCCACAAACAATCCTCCCTATGATCAGTGAAGCAAGTTGAAGGTGTTCGAGGCGTCATCCACGAAATAAACGCCTTCGCAGGTTGCGATCAGACCGAATAATGCTCCTGATCCCGGCGGCGGCCCTCCGGTGTTATCGACAAGTTTGGTCGCAATCTGTTTGCCAGTGGTTGGATTTATTTCGACCAGGTTCCCGTCGTCTCCGTTGGCGGCGATGAGGCGGTGATCCGGCGTAAGCGTAAGACCGAGTGGATCATTGAGTGCTCCTCCTTGAGACAGCGTATGGCCAGTGCCCGCTGAGTCAGTTAACGAGAGCGCAGCATGAATGGCCGTGATCCGATTTTTCAGGCTGTCTGCGACGTACAGAATCCCAGTGTGGTCGTCAAAAGCGACGCCTGTCGGACCGATGACCAGTGCATTCGGGTCGGTGCGCTCCGGGAAACCTGAGGCAATCACCGTGCTATCGAGCAGTTCGGGCGCTCCGTTTTCGGGGGTGGCCAGGAGTAAACGGACGACCGTTCCACCGTTCACGACGTTGCCGTTGGCGGCCACTGTGCCATTCAGCACGTTGGTCACAAACAGTACAGCCAACCCGCCGCCGTCAGCCGCAGTCATGTCCCACGGACCATTGATGTGATGACCGGAAATGGTCTTGATCACCTTGCCATTGCTGTCCAGGATGATGAGGCAACCCGCTTGGCTACTGGTCGGGCTTCCGACCATCGTGGGCAGACTGCCGACCACCACCAGCCCGCTGCGCAAAGCCACCAGTGCGGTCGTCAATCCTATACCGCCAGGACAGGGCACCTTATTCGGATCGATCTGGGCAAAGAAACTGAATGTTCCGTTGGCCGCGATCTGCACGATCGTAGTTCCTGTTCCTTGCTGGTTGGCGCCATTGTTGAAATTGCTGATGAGGAATCGACCCTCGACCAGGTGTCCTTTGCTTCGGGGTACTCGGGCCACCCCGTATGGATTCACGTCACCATTCATCGGGATGGTGGTGCTAATCGTGGTTATGGTATTCAAATTCGCGATGGAAGATCCATCGGCAGCTCCAGCGTTTTCCTTCGCGACGGCCATGAACAATAGCGCCAGGCCGAGCACACAGACTCGGAGTGGGAGTCTTCCGTTTAGTTCCATTTGGTCCCCCCCGGCTATGCGCAATGCAATCTTGCGTGACAGACCTCAGTGTTTTCATAGCCGGAGCGACAGTAGCTTCTTTGCGACTGGCAGTTGTCACGGGTTTGTCGCCATGTTGTAACTTCTTCCCGGCCTGATAAATGCATAGATTTCACAACCGCCTGCACAGGTGCCCCATGTTCGCCCCAGCGTACTTGGGACGAAAATGACGGGGCGCAGCCCCTCCCAACGCTCCTGCTATGCGGGCAAAGCCTCTTACTAAAGGTAGAATCCTCGTGACACATGGAGTGAAAGCATTTGACAAACTCGTTTTCGGCCCCGGACGCTGAGGCGAACATGGGGCACCCGTCGGTTGCCATTTGGCCGGTATGGAAGCGTTTCCAGCCATGTCTGCTTTTCGGTATAATCCGCCAGTCTTTTTGGGCTTGGGCCACAATGATTTTTCGGAGGCGGTTAGCGTGTTCACCACATTCTGCAGTCATCAGTACAAGCTTCTCGCCATCGCTCTCCTCTTTCTGCCCTCCCTAGCGCAAGCGCAGGGAGATTCTGTGACGCAGCAGGCTACCCAGGCGGTAAAGACCCTCTCCACTCCATCTCAAGAAGTGATCGAGAAATTGTCTGGGCTGAGTCACCTTCCGGCGGAGGAATGGCGGTTTCACGCCGGAGATGTGGAGCACGGCGAGGCCGTCGATCTCGACGACAGCGGTTGGCCAATCGTCAAACCACGCGCAGATGCTCCGAACGAAGCGGTGTGGTATCGCCGCACGGTCGAAGTGCCGAAGACCTTGAACGGCTATGATCTGACGGGCAGCCGCATCTGGTTCCATTTTCGGGCCGAGGCCAATGGCCCCATCTCGCAGATTGTCTACTTCAATGGCCGGCGCGTGGCCATGGGCGAAGACCTGGAGCCTATCGTGTTCCTTGATCAGGCCAAGCCGGGCGATAAGGTCCTGGTAGCCGTGAAGCTTCTGCACACGGTCGATAAGAAGGGCTTTGAAGGCGCGGAGATGCGCATTGATTTCGCGCCCAATCGTCCCAGTCCCGAAGACCTGCGCCTGGAGTTCATCTCCGCCGCATTCCTGGTGCCGTTCCTGGGAAAAGATCCGGCACAAGAAAAAGCGACGCTGCAAACGGCCATCGCAGCAGTCGATCTGAAGGCGCTGGATGATGCGGACCAAAAGAAGTTTGATGCATCGTTGCGCGCGGCGCAGTCGGATCTGGAACCGCTCAAGCCGGCCTTCCAACAGGCAACTCTCCATTTGACCGGGAACTCGCATATCGATGCAGCCTGGCTCTGGCCGTGGACAGAGACAGTGGATGCGGTGCGGCGAACCTTCGGCACCGCGCTGCAGTTGATGAACGAATATCCAAAATACACCTACACTCAGTCGGCAGCGCAGTACAACGTTTGGATGGCAGAGAAATATCCGGCGATGAACGACGAAATCAATAGCCGGATCAAGGAGGGCCGCTGGGAGATCGTCGGAGGAATGTGGATCGAGCCCGATCTGAACATGCCGGATGGCGAATCGTTGGTGCGCCAGCTACTGATTGGTAAACGGACCTACAAGGATCTGTACGGTGTGGACGTGCGCATCGGTTGGAATCCCGACTCCTTCGGTTACAACTGGCAACTGCCGCAGATCTATAAGAAGTCTGGCGTGGATTACTTCGTGACGCAGAAGATGACGTGGAACGAGACCAACAAGCTGCCCTTCAAACTCTTCTGGTGGGAGTCTCCGGACGGAAGCAAGGTACTTACCTATTTCCCTCACGATTATGCCAATGACGACTTGAACCCGGTACGTTTATCCGCCGATCTGGCTACAGCGCAGAAGCAGTCGCCGGGTATGTTGGAAATGATGGATCTGTATGGAGTGGGCGATCATGGTGGAGGACCGACGCGCGCCATCCTGGACGAAGGGATGCACTGGATGGAGCCCAATAAGGTTATCCCGCAGATGAAGTTCGGCATCGCGCAGAGCTACTTCAACGATGTCCAGGACAAAGTCGCCGCAGACTCCAAGGTGTGGAACTACGATTCGATCGCTAAGGGGTATCAATTTCCGCCTGCGCCGGTTGACGGAAAAATCGACATTCCAACCTGGGATGACGAGCTGTATCTGGAATTTCACCGTGGAGTCTTTACCACCCAGGCCAATCACAAACGCAACATGCGGGAAAGTGAAGAGTGGGTCCTCAACGCGGAGAAATATTCCTCGCTGGCGTGGCTGGATGGGCAAGCGTATCCAGGCTCGGAGCTGAATGAGGCGTGGAAGAAGGTGCTGTTCAATCAATTCCACGACCTGGCGGCTGGCTCGGGCATTGGGATCATTTATAAGGACGCACAAAAAGACTACGACGATGTGCGCTGGGCGACCAACGAGGCCTCTGCCAAGGCCTTGCACACGATCCAAGCGGAGATCAACACGCGCGCCGCTGGGGAAGTGCCGGTGCTGGTCTTCAACCCGTTGGCATGGCAGCGCTCGGGTCTAGCCACGGTGGATGTCGAGATGCCTTCCGCAGCGGGCGACGGGGTGTCGGTTCTGGACGCGCAGAATCACGTGCTGCCATCGGAAGCGCTTTCCAGCAACAGCCAGACCAACAGTTACCATCTTCTGGTGGAGGCGAAGGACGTTCCATCGCTGGGCTACGCGCTGCTGCACGTGGTCCCCGGCAAGCGGCCCTTTACAAGCGACCTGAAGGCCAGCGGAACGACCATCGAAAACGCGGCGCTGAAGGTAACGGTGGATCCGCAAACGGGCTGCATCACCAGCCTGTATGACAAGAAAGCAAACTTCGAGGCGCTGGCGCAAGGGGCCTGCGGCAACGAGCTCTTGGCCTTCAAAGATACGCCGAAGGAGTACGACGCGTGGAATATCGACGCGGACTTCGACCAGGTCGTTACCAGGTTGGATAAAGCCGACTCCGTAGAGTTGGTTGAGAAGGGACCGTTGAGGGCAGTGATTCGGGTGACACGCACTTGGCAAAGCTCGAAGTTCGTGCAGGACATCACGCTTTACAACGGTGTCGATCGCGTGGATGTGGTGAATGACATCGACTGGCACGAGACGCACATCCTGCTCAAGGCAGCCTTCCCACTCGCCGCCTCCAGCAGCAAGGCGACCTACGAAATTCCTTATGGTTCGATCGAGCGGCCGACCACGCGCAACAACAGTTGGGAAGACGCCAAGTTCGAGGTGCCGGCGTTGCGCTGGGCAGATCTGGGCGACGGGCAACATGGCTTCAGCCTGATCAACGAGTCAAAATACGGTTACGACGACAAGGGCAACGTGCTTCGTCTTTCGCTTTTGCGCTCACCGACCTACCCAGACCCCGACGCGGATCGCGGGCACCACCACTTCACGTATGCGCTCTATCCGCACGCCGGTGACTGGAAGCAGGCGCTGACGGTGCGGCAAGGCTATGACTTCAACTATCAGCTCAAGGCAATGCAGGTGGAGGCGCACAGCGGTACGATGCCCGGGGAGCACGCTTTCGTCACCGTTGAGCCGGAGAACGTAGTCTTGACCGCCATGAAGAAGACCGAAGACGGCAACGGGTTGATCCTGCGCCTGTATGAGTGGGCGGGCAAGAGCGGGGAAGTGCAGGTTCACCTTCCCCAGGGCGCCACATCAGCGACGCTGACCAATTTAATGGAGCAGCCGGAGGGATCGCCCCTTGCGGTTACGGGAACGGATCGGATCACGGCGCCGATTCACCCCTACGAGATCCTTACTCTGCGCGTGGACTATCCACACTCCTCGCAGTAATCCGGTGAGGTTAATTGCAGCCAAAGGTAACGGGATAGATAACAGCAGTCTGTCGGCCCTCGATAGCTAAAGCCGGACCTGTTTCTAATCAGATAGTACGGGCTAAAGAGCGGCATGAGAACTCGCGATAACAAACCGCGGTCTCCCTACTCCGCGCCCTGGTGCTTCGTATCAGGGCCCGACATTAGAGGCTGCGGAAGAACCTGCCCGGTTGAAGGGTGCCAGCCCCGGACTTTCAGTCCGGGTTAGCGGGTTTTCAAACCCGCGGGAACCTTCGGTATACGAATTTCTGGGCTTTAGCCCTGATGGATGCCTCTTACCCCAATGCAAAACCCGGCGGCAAGAAGCCACGTCAAGAGCATGACACCGCGAACCCTTTGTATCAGGGCCCGACTTTAGTCGGGCCGTAAAGGGCCAAAAAAGATCTGGGCTTTAGCCCCTGCGCTTTCCTTAAGGATGCCCGATGGCAGGCTTAAATAGACCCTGCCATGGCATAACTTAGAGCCCGTATCCTCACCAGGGGGCAGTTTTTTTCTCAGCCTGTTCAAACCGGAACCGGTTTCCGTCCCAGGTGTGCCGAAATACCTGTCGCATCGTTATGCCTTAGGCGTAGAGTATTCAGCGAAATTCCAATTCACTTAAGGGGGCTCCCATGTTGAAGCCTTTCCTGATAGTCTCTGCCCTGGTGCTGACCGGTGCTCTAGCCCCATTCCCGCAAGAGCCGCAAGCCGGTAGCGCCGCGGCGACTCCCAACGCCAAAATCCCCGCGGAAGCAGTGAACCTTCCCAACCCTGTCAAACCAACCGCAGAGTCTCTGGCCCGAGCCAAAAAGATATACGGTTACGAATGTGCCATGTGCCATGGAGATGACGGAGGGGGTACCGGCGACCTGGCTAAGAACATGAAGTCGAAGCTCGCCAATTTCCGCGATCCCTCGGCCCTTAAAGGAGATACCGATGGTGAGCTCTTCTACATCATCAGGAATGGCAAGGGGGAAATGGAGGGCGAAGGCCAACGCGTCAAGACGGACGATACCTGGAACCTGGTGAACTATCTCCGATCTTTCTCGAAGGGACAGCCGGCAGTGGCATCCCAGGGACCAGCTTAGATCCCGCTTTTTGCAAATGGTCACAGAAAATGTGTCCAATTTTGCGCCCAAATTCGATGGTATGCCCACTCGGCTGGGAACTCCTGAACTCTGGCGAGGGCTAAAACAGTCAAAGAAAGTTACCATTCGACTGGTCTGCTCAGCGGCTATTTAGCCCCTGCCAGACATCGAGGACTAAGGCAGTTGAAGGTTACGGGCTTTTAGTTGCCGTGCGAATCATTTGGAAGCGATGATGGGTGCCCCAGGTCTCGATTTTGAGACCTGGGATCCTTCACGCAAATGTTGGCGAACCTTTGACCCGATCGAGTTCCACCCAGACTCTACAGCCGGATTCATTTCACAGCGTTTCAAGCTCGCTGCGCCGAGGCAGGCCGTACCCGTCAACAAAACCTGGCTTTTTCCGGAGCATTGAAGTTTTGCTTTAAGGGTGCCGAGTTTCCCGGGAGAGCAGTCGAATGAGAGTGTTGGACCGGACATGGAAGGAAGACCTTTAACCGGGAAATTTTTGGAACCAAGATGATTAAGAAGAGCTCCGGCCATGTAGAGGAGCGTTAACGGATCGATTACTGATTTTCCCCTTAAGTAACGCGCTGGGAGGTCCTCGGACCACCGGTGTCAGAATCTGTCCTTACCACGGATAACGGGTGCCCACATCTTTTCGCGAGATGTGGGATACCGCGATGCTATTTCGGCAGTGTCTGGACCAACATCTCAATAATCTTGTTAACCGACTCCTGTTCGCGGTCGCGCAGCGTAGCGTACTCACTCACTTCGATTACCCGGACACGCGCATCTCGGAGAAACACCCCCAGGAGCTCGGTTCCTTCTTTAAGGGAAAGCCCTTCCGGGTGAGGGAAGTAGGCAGCCGGCAAATCGCTGCTCCGGAACACGTCGATATCGAGATGAAGCAGGATCGCAGCGGAAGCCGGCACACCCGCAAGAACTTGCTGCGCCACTTGTCTTGACCCTATGCGGCGAACGTCGGCGAGGGAGAAGGAGCGCATACCAGCTTGCTCCGTCTGAGCGCCTCGAGTCCAACCGACTAGAGAGACTTGCGATGGCTTGAGTGCTGGGCTCAACGAAAAGGCAGATTCATGCGTGAGGAACCATGTGGCGCATGAAGCACCACTCTGGCAATGTGCTGAAGCCGGAGCAGCGTCGTCAAAGTCGCCGTCAATGTAGATGACATGGACTTCCTGAAAGGAACCTTGCAACGCGTTTGCAGTTCCCACCACCACGCTGCAGTCACATCCAATCAGGAGAGGGATTTGCCCTGGCTGCCGCAGCGTCTCCGAGACCTTTTCGCTGACGATATCCCAAACAATTCTGGGACCGGGCCAATTTCTGATCGGAGGAACCGAGTGATGTGGCAGATAACTCGGGATCGCGAGGTCTCCTCCATCCGTCACTTTGCAGCCGGCGGCGCTGAGGTGTCCGATCAGACTGGCGTCCCGGTACGCTTGAGCATCGTTTTCGTTTCCTGGATAGAGGGAGCCGGTCCGCAATGGAACACCCAAAACCAGGTAGGTCGGCGTGGAGCCACCCACGCCGGCACTCGCCACCGTTTGCGAGGCTAAGCTGCGTTGTCCTTGAGCGAGAAGATCAGCGCCATCGACCGTAAGTCCGAGGACCATCGCTCCCACGCCTCCGAGAAAGTTTCGTCTCTTCAATGGGTAATCCACTATAACCACCAATATTACGATAGATGGTTAGAGCGTAGAGATAATCCTGGCGCCTGTCAAGTTAGTCGTTTCGGGCTTCGGTCGGCTCACGGAAAGCCGAATCGTCTGTTTCCAGCGAATATTCATACTGCCAACGGGTCATTGACCCAGTTGAGCAAATCGTTACTTTTGAATATATGAAAAGCTTGGCGCTTGCTGTCCTGCTAACCTCCGCAGCATTCGGTCAAACCAATAAGACCGGCATAGCCATCCACTGCGTCTCGTTGCCTGGAGATGTAGTCGGAGGTCAGCTTTGCAGTGAGCTTCGGCTTGCGGTGGCGAAAAGTCCCCGATATGAGGAGGCCGTTGCCAATCCACAAGGGTGGCAGCTCAGGCTGGCAACGATGGGGATCGATGGCAACAGCGGCACAGCAGTCTCGATGACCCTGGTCTATCACGCCATGTATGTCGTGAATACTGTCCAGGTTTGCGGGGCATCCGTCATCCCTGATTGTGCTCAAGGTATGCTTTCTGACTCCGATGACCACATAAGGTTATTGGAAAAAGCAGTTAAAGAGCGGATGCCCAACCAGGCTCCCTAGGCCGTCGCGCGGCCCTCTAGCGCATCACAAAGCCGCCATCGACTGAGATTGACTGGCCGGTAACGTAGCTGGCTGCATCGCTGCAGAGCCACAGCACAGCATCCGCAATCTCCTCCGGCCGCCCCAATCGCTGCATCGGAACGAAAGTCTTCAACATCTTGTCCAGCTCTTCTCCCTGCCCCTCGGCGATCATCTTATCGGACATGGGCGTTTGAATCATGCCCGGGCACACGTCGTTTACGCGAATGCCTCGTGTAGCGTATTCGAGCGCCGCACTCTTCGTAAAACCGATGACGCCGTGCTTTGCGGCATGGTACGTTCCGCGCCGGTTCCCGCCGATGAGGCCTCCAAGCGAAGAGCAGTTCACAATGGCCCCGCTGCCTTGCTCGCGCATCTGCTGTAGTTCAAACTTCATGCAACTCCACACGCCGCGCAGGTTGATGCTCATGACGCGGTCGTAATCGTCACGGGGAGAGTCAGCCGTTTCGGCAAGAACGTTCTGGATGCCCGCATTGTTATAAGCCGCATCGAGCCGCCCAAAGGTGGCAACGGTCTGCTTCACCATGGCTTCCACTTGCGCGTCATCCGACACGTCACAGCGGACGGCCAGCGTTTTATGGCCTTTGCTCGCGAGATCTTTCGCTGCGGCCTGCACTTCCTTTTCGTTCCAGTCGGCCAACACCACGGAAGCTCCTGCTTCGGCAAAAGCCTTCGCGGTCGCAAGCCCCAACCCAGATGCAGCACCTGTCACCAGAGCCACTTTGTTTTCAAACGATATCTTCATATTGATTCCTTCTCCGCTCAGTAATGAGCCCACGTGACAAACCAGTGCTCGTCCGGTCGAGTTGACCGGATGACGAGGCGTCCATCCGGCGTGAATTCGAACTTGCGAGGCAGGTCTTTGCCAACGAGCAGGTCGCGCGTAATTGATCCCTGCACATGGTGGGTCACCGTGTGCGCGGTTTCATTCACGTCGTAACTGCCAAACGACGCCTCATACCCCTTCAACACGTACTCGTTCGATAGGACTGTCTCCGGATACATCAGTTGTACGGACATGTGCCCATCGCGCGTATAAATCAGCATGCCTTTCGGTTGCGTGCCACGCATGGGTTTTCCGTCCGGACCGGGGGCATCGATACGCTCCAGATGCCATGCCCCAACCAGCTGTTCTTTCGCGCTTTTGGTTTGAGACTGCGCGGAGAGCGTCATTGCAGCAATCAAAGCGCAGCCATACCCAAGCTTGACTGAGGTACGCATCATCGTCCCACCAGCTGTTCATGAAACTTGGAATAGCGCGCACCTTCAAGCTTGATCTTGGAGGAACCTTCTTCGAGGGCCAGAACATCCTCTGCCGTCAGCTCTACGTCTGCTCCACCGAGGTTCTCCTCGAGCCGCGAAAGCTTCGTCGTGCCTGGAATAGGCACGATCCAGGGCCTCTTCGCGAGCAGCCATGCAAGCGCGATTTGCGCGGGCGTCGCCTTCTTCTTCTCCGCGAACGCAGTAATCACATCAACCAGAGCCTGGTTGGCCTTGCGGTTGTCCGCGCTGAACCGCGGTACAGTGTTGCGGAAGTCGGTGCCGTCGAACTTGGTCTCAGCGTCAATCTTTCCTGTCAGGAACCCCTTGCCCAGCGGGCTGAACGGCACGAAGCCGATGCCAAGCTCCTCAAGCGTCGGCATCACCGTCTGTTCCGGCTCCCGCCAGAACAGCGAATATTCACTCTGCAGCGCCGCGACGGGTTGGACAGCGTGAGCGCGACGGATAGTCTTCGCACTCGCTTCCGACAGGCCGAAGTGCTTCACCTTACCTTCCTGAATGAGCTCTTTCACCGCACCCGCTACGTCTTCGATGGGAACGTTGAGATCCACCCGATGTTGATAGTAGAGGTCGATGGCATCCACTTTGAGGCGCTTGAGCGATGCCTCGGCGACCTGCTTGATGTGCTCGGGCCGGCTGTTCAAAGCACTCCACTTGCCGCCATCGTCAAAATTCGCCTCCCAGCCAAACTTGGTTGCGATCACCACGCGTCCGCGAAATGGAGCCAGTGCTTCCCCTACCAGCTCTTCGTTCAGCAGAGGGCCGTAGACCTCGGCGGTGTCGAAAAATGTCACGCCCCGGTCCACAGCAGCGTGCAGCAGCGACGTCATTTCCTTCTGGTCTTTCGGTGGTCCGTAAGACCCGCTCATTCCCATACAGCCAAAGCCCAGGGCTGATACTTCCAGCCCGCCCGTTCCTAATTTGCGTGTCTGCATTGCGCCTCTCCTGTGGTGCCAGCCGCACTTACCAAGATTAGGATACGGTTGTTCATGACACAAGACGGTTGCCGTAGCAAGGAGTTATGAGTAGCATTCATGAATATTGAGAAACGATTTAGGCGAGCTTTCGGCATTTGCAATCGTTGCGGGAGAGCGTAGCTTCACCCGCGCGGCGGCCCGACTGGGGATTTCACAATCCGCTCTCAGCCATTCCATTCGCGGCTTGGAGAAGAGGTTGGGAATTCAGTTGCTGGCGCGAACTACGCGCAGTGTCTCTCCCACCGCTGCGGGCACAGCGCTTCTCCAGGACCTCACACCCGCCTTGGAGCGGATCGAGAGAGCGGTAGCGGAAACTCGGAAGCAAAGGGAAAGTCCGGCTGGCCGGATTCGACTCATCATCCCGCGAACAGCGACGAAAATGCTGATTCTCCCAAAGCTTGCTCAGTTCGCTCGCACCTATCCGGAAATTGTTCTTGAGGTCACGTCTTCGAATGATCCGGTCGACCTCGTAGCCGGCGAGTATGACGCAGGTGTCCAACTTGGCGAGTTCATCCAGAGGGACATGATCGCTGTCCGCGTAACCAAAGAAATGCGTCTCGCGGTGGTTGGGTCTCCCGAGTACTTCGAGGCGAACACCATCCCGCGAAAACCGCAAGATCTCAAAGACCACTCCTGCATCGGTTTTCGTTTCACGAACGGTCTTTATCGCTGGGAGTTTGAGAAAGGTCGAAAAGCGCTCACGGTGAGCCCGCAGGGACCTGCCTCCTTCGACGATCCAGACCTGGTCATCCAAGCGGTGCTCGATGGCGTAGGAATCGGAACAGCGATGGAGGATAGTCTGAAGGACCTGATCGCAGAGGGTCGCTTAATTCAGGTCCTGAGAGACTGGTGTCCATCATTTCCCGGATATTTTCTCTACTACCCCAGCCGTCGAAATCAACCGGCCGCTCTGGCCGCTCTGATTGACACACTCCGAATTGTGGATTGAACACTCATCTTTGTTGGTGATGAGTGAGATCGACCAATGCTGCTGATCGGCATTCAAAATTGCCATTTGTGAAGGAACCTCGTTTCCTGACCACGTTCGACGGGTGCCCCATGTTCGCATCAGCGTACATGGGCCGGTAACGATTTCTTCAAATGCTTTCGCACCATGTGTCACTAGAATTTCTGCTTCAGCACCAGTTTCCATTTCTGCCAACCTACTGGCGATCGGAAAAACTTTGAAAGTAGTCGTGCTATGTCTCTCAAAGTTTCGCGCATGTTAAGCAGGCCTGCACGCGACGAACACCCTTACGTCAACCATCGAAATTCGCGAAGTTTTCACATAAAAATCACGCGCAGCGATGGACGCAGTTGTTAGTACTCTCGTGGAGGTTTTACATGAACGTGAACAAGCTGGTAACAGCGGGAGCTGCAGTGACGCTAACGCTGTCATTGTCGATGAATGGAATGGCAGCGGACACGAGCCCCGTGGGTTCAGGAAAAATCAAGCATGTGCTGCTCTTGAGCATCGACGGGATGCACGCCGTCGATTTCTACAACTGCGCGCATGGCATTACGGGTGCCAACAGTGGGGAGCCATACTGCCCGAATCTGGCAGCCCTGGGTAAGACGGGGGTCAACTATGTGGCCGCCTCGTCGTCGAAGCCCTCCGACTCTGCTCCCGGACTTATGGCGCTGGTTACCGGTGGTACGCCGAAAACAACCGGCATTTATTATGACGTCGCGTTTGACCGCACGCTCGATGGGCCAGAAATCACAACCGGCACCGGTCTAGCTGCGGCCCCGTGCACCCCATTCGCGGCGCCAATTGGAACAACGACCGACAACGACCAGGGCATCGATATAGACGACACCAAGCTGAACGGTGGTGCATCGGGTTATGGGCTCACCGATGGCAATGCGGCCTCGATCGATCCCAAGAAGCTTTCGCGCAATCCGGCGGCCGGTTGCGCGCCGGTTTACCCGTGGAATTTTCTCCGTACCAACACCATCTTTAGCGTGATCCATGCAGCCGGCGGATACACGGCATGGATCGACAAACATCCTTCGTATGCGATGGTCGCTGGGCCCGGTGGTACTGGCCTGGACGACTATTACTCGCCCGAGGTTGACTCAACTCCGGTGCCGTTGCCTGGGGTCAAAACCTCGGAGGGTGTTTCGTGCGCTACTGTCCGCGATGCGGCCGCGTCCTCATGGAACGGCAGCTTCCAGGACATCCAGTGTTATGACGCGCTCCGCGTAGATGCATTGCTCAATGAAATTGCGGGCAAGCGCCATACCGGCTCTCCGGCTGTCACGCCTGCCATTATGGGCATGAACTTCCAGGCGGTATATACCGGAGAATCGGTCAGTGAGCCAAACGTAGGCGTGGGCGGTTACCAGAACGCGGCGGCGTTACCGAGCGCGTTCCTGGTGCAGGAGATTCAGTCCGTGGACCTTTCGATCAGCGACATCGTGAATGCTCTCAAGGACAAGGGCATCTACGACGACACGCTGATCATCATCACGGCCAAGCATGGGGGTTCGCCGATCGACCCAGCCCGCTACGTAGCCGACGGAGCCAACACGCCGGCAACGCTGATGGGCACGCGCATTCCGTTCTCGGAATCGCCCCTGAACCCGACCGGCATTGGCGCGACCGAGGACGATGTCTCGGTGCTCTGGCTAAACAAGGGCGAGAGCGTGACCTCGGCTGTAGAGCTGCTGGAACAGAATGCGAAGGCCATCGGACTGGGGCAGATCTACTACGGTCCCAGCCTGGCGCTTAACTACGGCGTCGGCGGTTGGAGCCGGGGCCAGGATCCGCGGACACCGGATATCATCGTTACCCCGAACGTAGGCGTAACCTACTCCGGCAGCACCACGATGATTGCGGATCACGGCGGCTTCGCGCATGACGACACCAATGTCATGTTGCTGGCTTCTTATCCGGGCTTTACGCCACAGACTGTCTCGGCCGATACGACAACCACGCGCGTAGCACCCACCATCCTGGAGGCTCTGGGGCTAAATCCAGCTGCTCTGCAGGCAGTACAAGCGGAAGGTACGCCGGTGCTCTACGAAGTTGAGGCGCAACTTACTAAGTAGCGGGTAAGATCTCCAGCTTCTACTTATCCAATGTTAACGCCTCAGTAATGCGCGCCAACCACCGACTCCATTAACGATTATCTCCGGAGGTAGTAATGAACCGAGCAATTGCTCTACTTTCGCTTGCCGCAGCGTGTGCGGCAGTCCCCGCAATCGCACAAGACAACAGCTTCGCCAAGGGCCCCATCAAGCACGTTCTTCTGATCAGCGTCGACGGTATGCACGCGGTAGATTTCACCAACTGCGCGAATGGCATCAAGACGGTGAATAACGGCGAACCCTACTGCCCGGCAATTGCTGCTCTGGGCAAGACTGGCGTCAACTACGTTGCTGCCAGTACTTCAAAGCCATCGGATTCATTTCCTGGACTGATTTCGATCGTCACCGGTGGAAGCCCGGCCTTAACCGGCATCTACTATGACGTCGCTTATTCGCGCAATCTTGATGCTCCCGCAAAGACGACAGGTAACGGCCTCGGAGCCGGCCCTTGCACTCCAGGCGCCGCGCCGACTGGCACCACCACTGAATATGAAGAAGGCATCGACATCGACCAGACCAAAGTAAACGGTGGCGCGCCAGGAGCGGCCCTCACCGACGGCGGCATTGCCTCCATCGATCCCAAGAGACTAGTCCGCGACCCTAGTAAAGGTTGCAGTCCCGTTTACCCGTGGAATTTCGTTCGCGCCAACACCATCTTCAGCGTCATTCACGGGGCTGGTGGATACGCGGCATGGTCCGACAAGCATCCCGCCTACTCTGCGGTGGCCGCTGGTCTTGGCCCCGTGGCGCTTGACGACTTCTATGGGCCGGAGATCAACTCCAGCGTGATCGGCCTTCCGGGAGTCAAAACACCCCTCGGCGTATCCTGCTCTACGGTTCTGGATCCAGGCTCGGATGTGACTGCCTGGACCAACAGCTTCCAGAACATCCAGTGCTACGACACGTTGAAGGTAGACGCAATCCTCAATGAGATTCAGGGTAAAAATCACCTCGGCACCAAAAAGACCGCGGTGCCCAACATCCTGGGCATGAACTTCCAGGCCTTGAGTGTCGGTCAGAAGCTGATTGAAGCAAGCAACGGCGTTACTGGCGGATATCTGGATGCCGCCGGCACGCCCACCGAGGCGCTACTGAGCGAGTTCAAATTCGTTGACGCCTCGATTGGTGCTTTTGTCAGCGAACTGAAGGCCCAGGGCCTTTACGATTCGACTCTCATCGTGATCACTGCCAAGCATGGACAATCGCCCATCGATCCCTCGCGTTATGTCTCGCAACTCATCAGCGGCAGTTCACCCGTGACTCTACTGTCGAACGCGGGTTATATTCCAACTTCCGAATCCACCACTAACCCCACTGGCATTGGGCCGACAGAAGATGACGTTTCCTTGGTCTGGCTGAAGAGCTCGTCTGACACCCAGGCCAGCGTCAAAATCCTCGAAGACAATGCCTCCACTACGGGAATTGCGCTGGGTCAGATTTACTACGGTCCTTCGCTTGCTCTTAACTACAACGAGCCAACGGTAGACCCGCGGACGCCGGACATCATCGTGACCCCGAACGTGGGCGTGACGTATTCCGGCAGCAAAGCGAAGCTAGCTGAACACGGCGGCTTCGCTCACGACGACACCAATGTCGTTCTGCTGCTATCGAATCCGTCCTTCTCACCCAAGACGGTCTACGCTGGGGTGGGCACTGCTCAGGTGGCACCCACGATTCTGGAGGCACTCGACCTCAAGCCAGCCGCCCTGTATGCGGTTCGGGTCGAAGGAACCAGCGTTCTGCCCGACGTCAAGCTCTCCTGGTAGAACAACCTTAAATAGCGATGGACGCCCCTTCGGGGCGTCCATTTTTCTTGCCGGATACTGCGGGTGGGGCAGAGAACTGCAGTCCTAGTGGGTGGACACCACCTGACCTTCATATTCTGATAAACTCAGGCTGGTGTTGCAGGGGACTATAAACCCGGTCCACGCAACGCAAAATAGATACGTCTGGGGACGTAGCTCAGTTGGTTAGAGCGCTGCCCTGTCACGGCAGAGGTCGCGGGTTCGAGCCCCGTCGTCCCCGCCATACATTCCAAAGGACTTATGGAATGATTGGCAACCAAGTGACATCGAATCTGGGCACAATCTGGGCACAATAAGCCCGAATTTATGCCGATTCGATGTTCCCTCCGACTTCCTTTGTGCCTAGATCGGGCAGCATCATCCTGACAACCTTGCTCTGGGCTGCGCGCTTCGTCGAATTCACGGCTTGAGTGTAAACATCTAACGTGATCCGACTATTCGCATGTCGCAAAAGCTCCTGAACGGTCTTCACGTCCTCACCGTTGTCCTTCAGCAATGTGCCGAAGGTGTGTCGGAAAGTGTGCCAACCGATGTTCTTGTGTATACCGGCCTTTCGTGCCGCCGGCTTGATATGCCTCTTCATCAGATTGTCCGGCCAGTAAGGCTGCTTTCCCCGCGCGTGCGGGCTTGCAAAGACCCAGTCACTCGCCAAAGCGTACGGGCTGATCCTCCTCCAGCGAAGAAGGTCCTCGGCCATGTACTCATCAAGCGGAACCGGTTTGGCAGAAGCCTCCGTCTTGCACTCCCCGATGACTTGATGCCAAATGGCGCGAATCACCCGCAGTTCGAGAGCCTTGAAATCGACATCCTCCCAGCGTAATGCCAGCAACTCGCTAACGCGAAGGCCAGTTGCCGCATCAAGCAGGACAAGGGTTCTTTCCCGAAGTTCAAGCCGGGAAAGAAGCAATTGCAACTCAGAAAGTTCGAGGACGTCCGGCACCCGCTCTCGCTTCGCGCTCTGCCGCACGAGTTTAATGGGATTACGATCTACCCACTCGTAGCGCATGGCGTGATGGAAAAGGGCGCTCATCAGATTTCGAATCTTAGCCCGTGTAGCTTTTGCCCGCTTAATGCTGTCCAGCCATTCTTCCATTGCAACTGGTGTCACCTGCGCGAGCCGGACATTGCCCCAGCGAGGCAGAATCCAGTTCTTCAGGTAGCATTCGTAGCCCGAACGTGTCGAAAACGCCTTTCGCCCGCGACTCTCTCCGGCCAACTCCTTCAACCGATAGTGCGCAACGAGCTCTGAGATCGTTTCCGGCCCACATTCACCTTGCGGGGTTTGTTGGTTTGCGTCTATGCGCAATGCGTGAGCAGCTTTGAGAGCGGATGCTTCCGTCGATAGCGTTGTGACAGTCCCCACGATGGCCTTGCGCTGCTTACTCTTGCCATCGGGGCCGATCTCCCGCCATCGAAAAATCCAAACATCCGGCCCACTATGCCGTTTCTCGCGCTGCACGCTTCCTTGCTGATACCGTGTTCGCCTGAACATTATTTCTCCTGTCCCAGGCGGAAACGGATGGCTGACTACAGAGTAACGCCGCTCTGGGCAGAGGTCGATACCTCGTTTTCCACCTGCCTATTGACTTTCAATCCACTCTTCGATTGCGGATGCCCGGAATCGCCACAACTTTCCAACGTGGATCCCTCGAACGACGCCTCGTCGAGCAAGCTTCTGAAGGGTCTTTGGATGGATTTTCATTACCGCCGCGGCTTCTTCAGAGTTCAGCAGTGGCTCCGGGACAGATGCTGCGCGAAACGCCGAATTTGTGGCATCCCCTTTCGGCGCGGGCACCTGTGATTCGTATGGGTAGGAGCTAGATGAAGAGGACATCGCCACCTCCAAAAATGATAACCAGGACCGGCATTCACTTTCGATACGCCTGATCGATTCCGAGGGCTACTCTTCCAGAGTGGATGGTTGGGGCTCCTGTGTCCAAGACTTCTTGTCTATGGCGGCATAGCCTGCAGCTATTGCGACCATTGATGTTGCAGGCTCGGTGGATCAGGATGCTTGAGCGACGGGTACCCGAAAGTGCCCTATTGACGAATAAAGACGTTGATTCGAGGCTAGATTGCAGTTTGATTTCGACATGGGCTTCGTCCGCGATCTGGGATGGAGCCCTTCTGAGCGACGGAGTTCAAGGCCATGTCTGATCTTGTGGAGTTCCGACATTTGAAGTACATCCTAGCTGTTGCTGAGACCGCTAACTTCACTCGGGCCGCCGAGCGTCTCTTTCTCGCTCAACCGTCGCTCAGTAAGCAAATCAAGGACCTCGAGGATGAGATTGGATTTCCCATCTTCGTTCGCAGCCGAGATGGCGTGCGGATTACGCCCGCCGGACAGATGATTGTTACGTATGCACAGGAAGCCTTGTCCGCGCGAGGGGAAATCATCACAATGGCTCGTGCAGTTCACAAAGGTGAAGTAGCTCCTTTAAGGCTCGGCTTTTCGCCCTTCGTGAATCCAGAACTTCTTGAATTTCTTCGTGACGGTTATGCCAACCTCTTTCCAGACTGCCCGATCCATTTATCAGGGGGCAATTCTTTGCACATGCTTCAGCGGCTTGAGCAGGAAAGTCTCGATGGTGCCCTTCTTCCGATGCCAATCGAGGGTCCGGATTGGGTAACGCCTTGGTGATCACCCAAAAGCGGCCATAGATGATCGAGTGAAAAGCGGCCATAGAGAGAAGGCTTAAGACAGAGCTGCTGCAGGGGGAAGTTAGCCTCTGTGGTCATGAGCCACGTCTTGAGCAAAGAAAAACGAGAGCAAGTCATTGCATTGGGCCAGCTGGGCTGGTCGTTGCGGCGCATTGAGCAGGCGACTGGAGTGCGCCGGGAGACGGCGGGTGATTATCTTCGCGTTGCGGGGATTGCTTTGCGGCGTCCCGGCGGGTGGGGACGCCACGGTCCTTCAAAAGCGGCCATAGACCCGATCACCGACTCTGAGGGCAGAAATTCAAAAGCGGCCATGGAGGTGATCACCGACCTTTTGGCCAGCAAACAGGGTTGTGGACCGGCGAGCAGTTGCGAACCTTACCGCGAACTGATCGCGCAGGAGTTGGAACGCGGCCGGAACGCGATGGGAATCTGGCAGGACCTGGTGGACAGCCACGGGTTCACGGGCGGTTATCAGAGCGTGCGACGATTCGTTCGCAACGTACGCGGCGCCGCGACGCCGGAAGTGCGGGCGATCATCGAAACCCCAGCCGGGGAAGAATGCCAGGTTGACTACGGCACGGGGCCGATGGTGCGCGATCCAGATAGTGGCAAATATCGGCGCACGCGGCTGTTTGTTCTAACACTGGGTTGTAGTCGGAAGTGTGTTCGTCTGCTGGTCTTCCGTTCGAGTACGCGGGTATGTGGCGCCGCAGCTCCATACTCACGCTGTCATTTTCAATATTACTGAGCGCGAGGACGGTCAGCCACGCGCCATCCAGCCGCAAAGCCTCTTCGATTCGCAGCAGTTTGCCACAGCCGTCTATCAGTCCGAATTGACCTACCGATTGAGGGAGCTGGGATATGAGATTACTGTTGGCCGAAGCGGTGCCCCGGAAGTAAAGGGATATAGCCAGGAATATCTGGATGCGTCCAGCCCCCGCAGTCAGCAGATTCGCGAGTATCTGGAGCGCACCGGTCGGCACGGCAAGGAGGCGGCTGAGATTGCCGCGCATTCGACCCGCGACAAGAAGCAGATCCATTCGCCCGGCGAGGTGATGGCTGCCCATCGCAAGCTCGCTGCCGACTTCGGCCACCAGGCCGATGCTGTCGTGCGCGCCGCCCGCGAGCGGGTCGAGCAACAGGAGAAGCCTGCCAATTCGTTCGACCGCGCGCGGGAGTCGCTTACCTTTTCTCGCGACAAGAACTTTGAGCGAGAGGCAGTCGTCGATGAGCGGGCACTCATTCGTGACGGACTCTGGCGCGGCATGGGTAACGTCACCTTTTCCCAGGTTCGGGGCAATCTTGATGCCCGCATTGCCTCGGGAGAATTTCAGAAAGTGGAACGGGCGTCCATGCCAGGTCGCCAATTCACAACTGCCAAGACCATTGCGGCGGAGCACGAGATCGTTCGCCGTGTACGCGAGGGACGGAACCGCGCCAAGCCCCTCCTCTCCCGGTCACAAGCCATCGCAATTGCCGACCAGCACCCGCATCTCAACCGCGCCCAGAAAACCGTTGTCGAGGATGTCTTGAGCTCGCCAGACCGCATTCAGGGCATCCAGGGCTTTGCTGGCTCCGGTAAGACGACAACGCTTTCCGTCATTCGCGGTGCTGCCGAAAGCCAGGGATATCAGGTCGAGGGTTTTGCTCCAACCTCCCGCGCGGCGCGCCAGCTAAGTGACGCTGGTGTTCAGGCTGGAACGCTGCAAGGATTTCTTGTCCGGTCCTCAATCCCGCCACCGCCTGATGAGAAGCACCTCTACTTTGTCGACGAATCGAGCCTTGCCAGCACCAACCAGATGCGCGAGTTTCTATCGCGTCTCGCCCCTCGGGACAGTGTTTTGTTGATCGGCGACACGCGCCAACATCAGGGCGTCGAAGCCGGCCGACCTTTTGAGCAGTTGCAGGAATCTGGAATGCGTACGGCCAAACTTGACGAGATCGTCCGCCAGAAGGACCCAGCGCTCAAATCCGCCGTCGAATTGCTTGCCACTGGTCAGGTATCCGCTGCGCTGGACGCACTCCAGAAACAGGGCCGCGTCAGGGAAATTCCCAATGCCGAAGACCGTATTCGCACTATCGCCAGGAGCTACGCTGAATCGCCCGAAAGGACGCTTATTGTCTCTCCGGACAATGCCTCACGCCGCGAGTTGAACGCTGCCGTCCGGCAGGAGAGCACTGGTAGCAAACTTGGCGACTATGGTCCTGCCAACTTCCAGCTTGCGCATCTTGCCTGCAATCTCGGTAAGAATAATGCCACGGAGGCTCAGTTCCATGATTGGCTTGAGATCGCAAAGGCGGCAACAGATCCGCTAACGAACTGATTGACAATGAAGGGACCCCATGGAAGCCGCTACATCGAGCAAGCTTCGCCATCAAGATTTTCATTGGCTCGGGGAGCCAATAATTCATCACCAGGGCACCTACGATCAGGTTGCAGACGCAATCCCTCTTTTCGGGAGGCGCCCATTCGCTTTGTATACAAAGCCTGCGGGGAGAGAAGGATTGCCCTTTGTGACCGGTGAAAACCCGTACTTCGATGAAGTCCTCCGATTGAGTCATTCAGGCGAGCACGAAGTTCCCATCGGAATCGTTTCCAAATCCTATAAATTGATACAACACCGAGCACTGTTTGAAATGACAGTCAGAGCGCTTGATGAGGCTGACGTGCCACTTAGCCTCGTCATCGTGTCCCTGACACTCTCCAAATTTGGCGGCCGAATGGCACTTCGATTTGTTTTGCCGGAGAGATTTAGCTTTGACCCTGGCGACTCCCATCCGTTGCATTTAAGACTTGAATGTTTCAACTCAGTAGACGGAAGCACACGACTAGTTTTCATGATGAGCTGGTACAGGCTTGTATGCAGCAACGGACTTGTCGCGCGAGTTACCGGAGCTCACGAGGCGATGATTCATACGGAGAGAGCGGAGCTTCCAGACATCAAAGCTCTGATTAGTGCCGGGATCGCCTCGCTCTCGACTGAGCGAAAACTCTATGGCGTTGCCATGAATGTTCGGATCAATCATATTGAACTGCAAGCGTGGATCGATGGGGAGTTGAAGAAAAAATGGGGCGCTCTAGCGGCTGCCAGAACGTATCTGATCTGTGAAAGTGGATTCGATGGCGTATTTCTTGATCCGTTCGACAAACAGCCTCCCTCTCAGAAGAAAATGAAGAGGACGGAACATGTACCAGGTGCGCCTGCGAGAGCGGACAATGCATACGCAGTTTCGCAAGCTCTGGCTTGGATCGCCCGACAAAGACTGGACGTCCAAGAGCAAACGCAATACATGAGGGAGATTCCCCAGTTAATGCAATCGTTGGCCCCGACAGCCTACCCAAGGATCGAGTCCTGAACGGGAAGAGCTGCAGTTGTGCAGTTGCTACCAGTTCGGCCGCACGCCGCAAGTTCAGGAGGTCAAGAGTAAGCGTCTGACCAACCTGACGAACGGTCAAGAAGAGGGAGCACGGTACCTGTTCCCCAGTGTAGGTTTTTGGGTCTTGGTGAAGGCCGGTATAGCTTCCGCAGCCGGCTCACGGCTACAATAGTTTGGCTTCACCAGCCATTAACATGAACCCCTTCAACCGGCGCATCCTAGCTGAGGACCTTGTTCGTGTTCGCCGCCCGGACGAACGGGAGCGCTATGCCGCCGCGCAGAGACAGGCCCGCATTGACCCCAATCCCCACCAGATTGACGCGGTCATCTTTGCGCTCCGACGTCTTCGCGAAGGCGGTTGCATCCTCGCGGATGAGGTCGGCCTGGGGAAAACGATTGAGGCCGGCCTGGTCATTGCCCAAAGCCGCGCTGAAGGCGCCCGGCGCATCCTGCTGATTGTGCCCAAATCTCTGCTCGGACAGTGGCAAAGCGAGCTGTTGGAGCTCTTTGGCATCCAGTCCCGGGAAAATGACGCGAACTTCGTAGCACCAGGAGTGTATTTGGTGGGCCGGGAATTCGCCGGCAGCGAACGCGGCTCAACGCTGTTAGGCGCCGCGCCTCCCTTCGATCTCGCCGTAATCGACGAGGCGCACGAAATCTTTGCCGGGTTGCACAGGAGATACGGGCCGGACGGAATCTACGACGAAACGTCTGAGGAAGCGATGATGGCCCACCGGGTACGCGGTCTGCTCCGTACCACGCCAGTACTCTTGCTGACGGCAACGCCGATGCAGAACTCGCTGGTCGAATTGTGGGGCCTGGTCCAATACGTCGAGCCAACAGGCACTCTGCTCGGCGACCTCTCCACCTTCCGCAAGGTGTTCTGCGATGAAGATGATCGAACCTTGGTCCGTGGCCAGGAGCACGAACTTCAGCGGCGTCTTGCCATCGTTCTGCAGAGGACCCTGCGCCGTCAGGCACAGGAATTCCTCGACCGGCCTTTCACCCAACGGCGCTGCAGGTTATACGAATACGCAATGAGCGATGCGGAGCGGTCGCTCTACGACGACGTGACCGAATATCTTCTCGAACCATCCCTCTATGCCTTCTCCGGTAGGCAACGGCGGCTTCTCCTGATCCAGTTCCACCGGCGCATGGCTTCTTCCATTGCTGCGCTCGCGGCAAGCCTGGCGAACGTTGCCGCCCGCCTTCGCCGGCTGCAAACGGGCCAGTCGTCGGAGGAGACCATGGTTGACATGCTCCGCGATCTTGAGGATGACGCCGAAATCGAAGAGGTTTCAGAGGAACAGCCCGAATCTGTACAGCCCGCAACGCTTGCTGGGGAACTGGCCCGTGTCGAGTCTTTTGTTGCTCGTGCGCGATCATTGCCGGATGATGCAAAGGCGCGGAAGTTCCAGGAAGCAATTAAGGTGATCATCGACCTGGGGCGGAACGGTCGCGGCAGTGGCAAGGCGGTGGTGTTTACCGAGTCGATCACCACGCAGGATTATCTGCGAAACCTGCTGCTGAACACCGGAATGCGCGATGACGAAATCACGTTATTTCGCGGGGTCAACGATACTGACCGTGCCCAACAAGCATATGCGCGCTGGAAACAGGAGGAGGGCGCACGACTGCCCCCAGGAACAGCGCCGACTCGCGAAGTTGCGGTTCGGCTTGCGCTCGTACACGAGTTCCGCACCCGCTCCAAAGTCTTCATTTCCACCGAGGCCGGCGCGAAGGGATTAAACCTGCAATTCTGCGAGACGGTCATTAACTACGATTTGCCGTGGAACCCGCAGCGAATCGAGCAGCGTATCGGGCGCTGCCATCGTTATGGCCAGGAGCGCGATGTCACGGTCATCAATTTCACAGCTAGCGACAACGAAGCGCAGCGCCTGACCTTCGACATTCTGAGCCAGAAGCTGGATCTGTTCGGCAAGGTTCTCGACGCCTCCGACAACGTGCTGCATGAGCCGCGGACCGACAACCCGGAGATGCTGGTTTCTGTCCTTTCGGTAGAGTTCGAGAGCGACCTCCGGAGCATCTATAGCCGGTCCCGCACTGCCGACGAGGTAACGCGCGAAATTGCCGCACTGCGCGACAAGATTTCGGAACGCGGGAAGCCTACGAGAAGGAATACGAGCGGACTTCGCAAATCATCGAGTCGCGATTTGACGATAAGGTCCGCAGAGTCTTCAAACACCTGCGGGAAGACTTACCCAGCGGCCTCGCCGACCTCGATCGCGACCTCGCCGACCTGGTGGATGGATATCTCACCGCACGCGGGGTCGCCTACCGGCGTTTCGACGAAGGCGGCCGGGTGGTCTTCGACATAGCCGAAGGTGTTGCGTTACCTGCTGAACTGGGGCAGGCCCGGCGCTTCGCGACTGGGGACGCGCGGAACCTGAAAGACGCCGAAGCACTGAACCTGCTGCACCCATTGGTTCAGGCAGCCATCACGGATGCGCGAGCCGCGTCGCTTGCTGGGTCCGGTCAAGCTGCAGTTGCCTCCGACCGCTTCCCCGGGTCTTGCCGCACTTGGCGGGAAAAATGGGCTTCTCTGCGTGGTGCTGGTGGACTACGCAGGCTTCGAGCCAGTGCAGAGCCTGGTGGCGGCGGCCGTCGTTGCCGGTACTCCGATCGATCCCTCGCTGGCTGCGGAGATCCTCCGCTTGCCTGCGACGAAAGGCCCGGCATTCGAGAGCGCAGCGGACGCGCTATCGCTCGATGATGCGGTGGAAGAGGCGGTGTTCGTCGACCAGCGGCGCATCGAAGAGCGCGAACACCAGCACTTCGAGCAGGCGATTGGCCAGCTTGAACGCTTCGTCGAGGACAAAATCCTGGTCTGCCGCCGGGAGCGAGCGGGCATCCTGGAAAAGCTACGCTCCGCGCGGGCTCGGCGTGACGAAATTGTCGGCGCCACAGCCCGCGAGCGGATTGAGGCGGAGATCCTCCGCCTGGCGCACCGGGAAGAGAGTCTCGACCGCCGTGTCGAGGCCCTGGAATCCAGAGAGGACGAGGTTTACAAAAGATGGCGAGGAAAATACTACGACCTTCGTTACCGGGCGCCGGGGGTGACCCGCTTGTTCCAATCGGCGTTCGAGATCGCCGCAGCCGAGCCCGGAGACATCGTGCTGAAGCTGCTGCACACCGCCGACTGGCATCTGGGGCGGCGCTTTCCGTCCTTCCCCAGTGAGGGACAAAAAAATTGTCACGGGCACGTATGGATGTGATCCAGAAGATCCTCGAAGTCGCGCGGCGCAACGCGGTGCACGCCATCTTATGCGTGGGTGATATTTTCGACGATCCCGACCCAGCCGCGGACTTTTGGCAGGGGCTTGCAAAGATATTTCGAGACCACGCCGGTCCGAATCCTCCGCTCTTTCTGATTCCAGGCAACCACGATCCTTTAACGCCTGAGTCGGTGTGGGCTCCTGGCCACCCGTTTCGCGCATGATTGCCCGAATGGGTGCACGTCGTCGATCGTGATGACTTCATGTTTGAGCTCTCGCCCGCAGCGGTCTTATACGCGCGACCGTGCCGATCGAAGGCTGGCGAGAGCGACCTGGCCATGGCGCTGCCGGCGCGTGAAGCCGGCGATGAACGCCTCCGCATCGGCTGTGTTCATGGCAGCACGTTTGATGTCTGCCGGGTACCAGACGAACTTCCCCATCGCCGGGATGCGGGCGTACAGCGGGGCCTGGACTATCTCGCGATTGGTGACACCCATTCGTTCCGCGACGTCACCGGGAATCTGCTGGTGCCGACCGTATACCCGGGCGCTCCCGAACCCACCAGCTTCGACGATGGCGGCTGCCGGCCACGTTGCGCTGGTGGCGATGTTTCGGCGCGGGTTACGGCCCCGCGTGGATGCCGAGAAGGTCGCCTTCTGGCGCTGGATCGACGTGCGCTGCCGTGACATGAACGATCTGCGCAACCTGTTGACCACGCCGGATCTCGACCGCCACGTGGTCAGACTGCATCTCGATATGACGGTCTCCCTGTCGGAGGAGAGTGAGGTGGAGCGGATTCTGCGCGACCTGCGCGGGACCGACGCAACCCACGGCCGCGTTGGTGTGTTGGTGGAGGACCGGTCTGGTCTGCGATTGCACGCCGGTTCCGGAGACGCTTTTCCCGAGGATCTTCCGCCGGTGCTGAAGGATACCGTGGCGCGGCTCGACCGGCTCATCGCAGAGGCCACAGAGGAGTCTGAGAGAATCGAAAGCGACCCGGGCGCTGGCGCATCTTTATAAGCTGCTGCAGAGCCACGACCCGATAGGCGGCCGAGGTATGAAACTTCATCGGCTGCGCGTTGAAAGTTTTGCTGCGATCGGCAACGTCGACGTCGAGTTCGGGCCGGGACTCAATGTGCTGTACGGGCCGAACGATCTTGGAAAATCGACGATGGCGCGAGTCCATCCGCTTCGGCTCTGCTGCTGCCCCACACGTCGACCCATTGCGACCAATATGCCGGATGGACGGGTGGGGACGATCCGGTTGTTGAGATTGACATTCGAAACCGAAGCTCAGCGGATCTGGCGCGTACGCAAGCAGTTCGGCAAGAGCGGGCTCGTCGCTTGCTTGCAGGAATCGAAGAATGGCCGGGACTTCGACGAAGTGGGGCGCGGCAGGACGGTGGACGCGCAAGCTGCGGGAGATTCTGCGATGGGGCATTCCTGAGCCCGGCGGCGCAGATGGCATTAAGGGCTTGCCGACAAGTTTCCTCGCGACAGCGCTGTTGTCGCCGCAAGACGACGTGAGCGCCGTCCTTCGCCAGAGCTTGCAGGACGATCCGACCGGCAGTGGTAAAGAGCAGATCGCCGCAGCGTTGCAGGCGGTCGCGCAGGATCCGCTGTTCGTTGAATTGCTGAGAAAGACGCAGGAGCGGCGGGACGCAGGCGTATCACCGACAAAGGGGCAAAGAAGACCGCGAAGGGGAGCGTCTTCAAGGAGGCCGCGGAGCGGCTGAATGAAGCCAGAAATGAAAAGGAGAGCTTACAGAAGATTGTCGACGACTCAGAGGGCGCAGAGCGGCAATTGCGCGACCTGAACCTCAGAAAAGCCGGCAAGCAGGAGCAATGGGCAAAAGCGATCGCGCGCGCCGCCAGCTTGCAACAGCTTGCCCAGCAGGCGACGGAACGTTCCGCCGCGGCGGAGCTGGTGCGGCTCGCGGAGCAGGAGGTGCGGCGAATCAAAGACCTGGGCACTGAGGTGGGAGCAACCGAGGCTAGAGTTGCGGAGCTGACGCGAAAGGTGACAGCAGCCAGAGAAGCGGTGGACACAGCACGCGATCGGCAAAGGGAATCGGATGCTGCGCTCGCATCCGCGCAGGAAGCGGCCCGCGCAGAAGAAGCGGATCCCAGCGAAAGCAACACCAAGCTCCTGCTTCGCAAGAGCCAGGTTGAACAGGCGGCAAGCGAAGCACAACAGCGGATCGACACTCTGTTAGGAGTGAAAAAGTTGGCCGATGCGGCGCATGCGGCCGAGCTTGCGCACCGGGACCAACAGGCGCAAGTGGACAAAGCCAGGAAAACCGCGTCCGAGGCAGAAAAGGGGGAGAAGAAGGCTAACCAGGACCTTGATCGAAGCAGCCTGCTTGAGCGCGCCCTGGAAGTCCAGGCGGCCGAGAAGCAACTGAGAGCTGCGCAAGCCGCGGTAGATAACCAGGGTGCTTTAGCAGCCCGCGTGGAGCAGATTTCCCGCGAACGCGCGTCTCTGGTTGTGCAGCGCGCAGCGATCACCGTGCCGTCTCCGGGCGCGCTGGCGCCCATGCGTAAGCTCGCAACCGAGCTGGCCACGGCGCGGGGCGCGCTCGACGTCGGTTTCGTTGCCATCGTTACCCCGCATCGTCCTCTCGATCTGACGGTGCAGAGAGACGGAGCGGCGGCCGATTCAATATCGACTGCGCAGGCACAGGAAATCGAGGCTGATGCGGAGTTGGAAATTGGCATCGCGGGCGTCGCGACGTTCCGCGTGCGTGGCGGCCGGCGTGAAGCGCAGGCCCGCTGCGGCGCGTTGGAGAATCGCTGGGATCAGGAAGTCGCTCCGCACTTGCTTGCGGCTGGCGTCACCGACCTTGAACGGCCTGAGCGCGAAGGTAGCGGAAGCACAAGAGCTGGATTCCGCCATCAAGCAAACGGACACAGACCTGAAGTCCCTGCAAGAGCAGATCGCTCCGCTCTCCGGAGTGGCGGACGCATTACGCCAGGCAGCCGATCACGTGCAGGACCGCCGGGCAGCGTTGGGAAACGCGAAATTCGAAACGCTGGCCGCAGAGTTAGCCGCCCTGGGTTCTGATGCGACCGCGAAATTAGTCCGGCGGCGACAACAGTTGTTGAAAGATGTCGAGGCGGCGCGTGCCATCGCCAACCGGGCGGCCAGGGACCAGGATATCGCCGAAGAGCGTACCAGGCAGTTGCAATCGGCGTTGGAGACAGCCATCTCCGCCCGGGATCATGCATTGCAACCTTTTCCCGAAGGGGTAGATGCCGCGCTGGCCGCCGCCTTGGCTAAACACGCGGCATGTGTCAGCGAGAAACAGACGATCGCCAGCGAGTTAGCGTCGTTGGACGCCAAGATCGATGCAAGAAAAAAACGAATCGACGCGGCCCAGCGCGATGCTCGCGCAAGTGCGGAGAAGGCGAGCGCAGCAGTCAAGGCCGCGCAAGAGGAGCTGGAGGCCGCCATGACCGAAGTGGCATCCCAGAATGGCCGTCTGATGGAGTTGCGCAAACTCCGCGACGCGGAGAATCTTACGGCGGCAGGAGATAAGCTCCGACAAACGACGGAGCACTACGACTCACTTCCAGTTCCTGATCGAACGGTCAGCAAAGACGAGGTCACGGCTGCACAAAGCGCCGTGGCCTCTCTGAAATCGGAGCTTGAGCTGATCGAGGGGAGCATTCACCGGGCCCATGGCGCGCTCGAGCAAGTGGGCGGCGCAGTGGCGCGTGAGCGGCTGTCCGATGCGACCGACGCATTCGAATTAGCCGAGCGTCTGGAAAGGGAAATCGAGGCGGAGTACGAGGCGTGGAAGCTCCTTCTGGAGCAGATGAAAGAAGCCGAAGCAGCCCAAGCCAGCAATCTGGGACTCGCTCTGGTACCGGCCATCGCAGATCATTTCAACGATCTCACCCGGCAACGCTACGCTACCGTGAAGCTCAGTGCGCAGCTGCAGATGGAAGGCGTTGTCGCTGCTGGTACTTTGAGATCGGCGTCGTCCCTGTCCATTGGGACCAGGGAGCAACTGTCTACGCTTTTCAGGTTATCTTTGGCGGAGTATTTGCATACCGCGATTGTCCTTGACGATCAACTGGTGCAGAGTGACGGTCATCGGATGGACTGGTTTCGCGCTTTGCTCAAGGAGAAAGCTCACACGTTTCAGATCATCGTCTTCACGTGCCGCCCCACCGATTACCTCGCGCCAATTCCGCCTGTTTCTGACGGGAGGGCCTTGCCTGTTGATATAGACGGTGCGCGCGCGATCGACCTGGGGCGGGCGCTCCGCCGACGTTAGGTAGCGGCCGAGGCTTTGTCGAGGGCGGTCCAGTAGTGTACGGTTAAAACCGGCCGACAGGCTAGAATCCTCGTAAGCGTCCGCTTTTGGCCGTATAGACAGCTGGTTTTTTCTGTTCCACGCTTACCTTGTGAGCGATACGGATGGAGTTGAGGTAGCGGCCCCTTCCCAGAAGCGGTTGCGAAGAACACGGGAGGAGAAGCGTCGCATCGTAGAGGCCACGTTTGCCCCGGGAGCTTCGATAGCCCGAGTGGCCCGTGAGCATGGAGTAAATGCGAACCAGGTGTTCCAGTGGCGACACGAGTACCGTAAGGGAGCCCTCGGTGTTCGCCAACAAGCGCAGAGCAGGCTGTTGCCGGTGACCGTGACGGCAGAGCCGATGTCTGGGACGGCTCTCGCGGCAGCGCCGGCAGGCTCGATCCATATCGAGTTGCCAGGTCGAGCCGTGATCACTGTAGAGCCGGGTGTTGATCCTGAACTGGTGCGAGCAGTTCTGGGGAGCCTCTTGCGGTGATGGAGCCGAAGGCGGGAACACGGATCTGGATTGCCGCCGGATTCACGGATCTGCGCCGCGGCTTTCAGGGACTTTCATCGATCGTTGAGACAGTGCTGGAGCAGGCGCCATTCTCTGGCCATGTGTTCGTCTTCCGCGGCAAGCGCGGCGATTTGATCAAGCTGCTGTGGTTTGATGGCGATGGCCTTTGTCTTTTTCAGAAGAGATTGGAGCGAGGACGCTTTATCTGGCCACAGGCAACGAGCGGAACGGTGTCCTTGACGCGTGCGCAGTTGTCGATGCTTCTGGAAGGCATCGACTGGCGTCAACCGCAGAGGACATGGGAACCACAGTCGGCAGGATGAGGCGAGATATTCGATCTATGGCTGCGACGTAACTGTGGCATACTCCGTGCCATGGCTGATGCTCATGCCAGCGTTGTTGATCTGAGCCGGCTGAATCGCGAGGCGCTCGAAGCCCTTGTGGTGGCGCAGCAAGAGAAGCTGCTTACTCGCAACAGCGAGATTGAACACCTGAAGCTGATCATTGCCAAGCTTCGGCGCATGATGTTCGGTACCAAGAGCGAAAAAATCGCTCGCGAGGTCGAGCAGCTGGAGTTAAAGCTGGAAGAGTTGGAGACCGGTGAGGCCGCGCGTCCCCCAGCAGCGGCGCCCACCGGCAGCACCAGCACCCCTGGTCGAAAACGGAAGCGTCGCCCACTGCCTGAGCATCTACCCCGCGAGACCCATACACATATGCCTGCTGGAGAAGCCTGCTCAGCGTGCGGTGGTGGGTTTTCGAAGTTGGGCGAAGATGTCTCCGAGATGCTGGAGTACATCCCGGCCAGCTTTAAGGTAATCCGCCACGTGCGTCCCAAGATGTGCTGCACACGCTGCGCCACGATCATGCAGGCTCCGGCGCCGAGCAGGCCGATCGACCGGGGGCTTGCCGGACCCGGCTTGCTGGCTCATGTTCTGGTTTCGAAGTATGCAGATCATCTTCCGTTGTATCGCCAGTCGGAGATCTATGCTCGCGAAGGAGTCGATCTGGATCGATCGACGCTGGCCGATTGGGTGGGAGCTGCCAGCTACTTACTCTCGCCTTTGGTCGATCAACTACGCAAGCACGTGCTCGCCGCTTCCAAGCTACACGCCGATGACACGCCCGTTCCAGTGTTGGCTCCGGGCACAGGCAAGACCAAAACCGCGCGCCTCTGGACCTATGTGCGTGACGATCGACCAGCGGGCAGTGATGTGCCGCCAGCTGTCTGGTTCACCTACACACAGGATCGTAAGGGAGAACATCCCAAGCAGCATCTGAGCTCCTTTGCGGGTGTTCTGCAGGCCGATGCCTATGCTGGGTTTCATCATCTGTACGAAGGTGGCAAGATCGTCGAAGCCGCATGCTGGGCTCATGCACGGCGCAAGTTCTATGACATTCATGTGGCCCACGGATCAGCCATCGCCGGGGAGGCTATCCAACGGATCGGAAAACTCTACGACATTGAACGCGAGATTCGTGGCCAAGCAACTGGCCTCCGTTGTGAGGTCCGCCAGGCAAGAGCGCGCCCTCTCATGGATGATCTCCATCGCTGGATGCATAAGACCCTCGCGGGCCTCTCGCGCAAGTCTGATACCGCGGCGGCCATCCGCTATGCGCTCTCTCGCTGGCGGGCGCTTAGCCGTTACCTCGACGATGGCGCAATCGAAATAGATAATTCAGCAGCTGAGCGGGCACTGCGCGTGGTGGCCTTGGGGCGAAAGAATTATCTATTTGCAGGATCAGATGCCGGCGGCGAACGCGCCGCGGCCATTTACAGCCTGCTCGGCTCTGCCAAACTCAACGATCTGGATCCAGAGCTCTATCTGCGACATGTCCTGGAGCGAATCGCTGATCATCCCGTCAACCGTGTACATGAACTCCTGCCTTGGAACCTGGCCTCGGTGCTGCAGGCACATCTCGCAGCATCTCAAGTGTCCACTTAAAATAAGTGGACACTTATTCCCCCGCCTAAAATCAGCTGCTTTTCAAGACGGCCTCTAAATGACGCTTACTTTCAAGGCACTGTATTCCGTCCAACAGATCAGGGACATGGGCGAGCACGCACGGCAGCTTATCGATAAGAGTTGGGCAGTCGGCGGGATGATAAAGCGCGGCGACAATCAACTGATTGAAGCACAGGGGAACGCGAAGCGCTTCGATTCTAAGGTGGAAGTGTTTGCTCGTATGATGCAAGCGGCCTGCAAGCAGGGCACGAGTCACGGTCGGGGCCTGGCTCGTCCCTTTTCTCCACAGCTGTCCTGAGAAAGGAGCTTCCCCGCGTGATTCGAGAATTCAAGGTCCAGTTACTACTCGATGCTGCTTGTGGCGACTTCAACTGGATGCGACATGTGGTCAACAATCCACTACTGGAGTACATAGGAATCGATGTGCTGCCGGATTTGATTCAACGTAATCAGGAAGCTTTTGGTGCTCCAATTCGAGAGTTCCGTACTCTCGACCTTATCCGTGATCAGCTGCCCAAGGTAGATTTAATTGTTTGTCGTGACTGCCTGGTGCACCTTTCCTTCGCAGATGTTGCCGACGCGATTCGAAACTTCAAACGCAGCCAATCCCGATATCTTCTCACGACCAGCTTCCCGAACCACGATAAGAATCAGGATATTGCAACTGGCGATTGGCAGCCGCTGAACCTCCAGCGTTACCCGTTCTATTTTCCTCCTCCGATCAGAATCATAAATGAAAACTGCGAAGAAAATGGCGGTCTCTACCGAGACAAAAGCGTAGCTCTTTGGGAAGTAGACAAACTTCCATATTAGAAATAAAGTGTTGTGCTCCCGAATACCGCAACCATCCCGTCGCCGTCCTCGCCGAGTCTGCCACCCATCCGCAAGCGGTGAGTTTCATGCTTGTTCTTTTGCCCCTCAGGAAGTTTTACCCACGTAAGATATCGAAGCGAACCGTCGTAGTTTGGGGCACGAGTTTGGTTCGTCCGAGAGGGTCACCACGGTTCCTTGTCCTCAGGATCACGAAATTCGCGGAAGCGTTTCCCGAACGCCAGCGTATTCTTCCATTTCTGGGCCACGCTCGAAGGAGTTCCTGGTAAAGATCCTTCGACCCTTAGGATGTCCTCAATGTTCTTCATGTAATAATCCTCAGGGCCTTCGGGCAACGTCCAGATCATACCCGGCCAAGTGACCGCTAGTGGCGCCTTAGTCGGCAGATCAGAATCCCCAGTCTCAAACCTCCTTCCTGGGTGAAGCGGGACTGGATAATCTTCGACATACCTATATTGTCCCTTTTCATCCCGTACGATCTCAAAGTCCGGTGCTTGCCAGCAGGAGGGATGACACGCCGCGCCTACCCATTCCTGTGCCTGTTCCATCCTGTGGGCATCCACAATAGGTCTACCGAGGTAGATTTGTTCTTCGGGCAAGACTATGACCGCACCGTAAGCGATGCCAGCCCTGATCGGAAATCTCAAGCCGCAGCTTGTCCTTCTGAGGCCCCACAGTATCAGGTGACCGATGAACTTAAAGAACAAGGCGGCCTGTAAACCATCGCGGGGATCTCCAAAGCTGTCGGGGGACTGTGGTTGAGACCAAACTATGATGCTATCGCTAAATACCGAAATGCCTACAGAAGGGGGCGACAATCGTGTTTCAATTCGACCGTCCGGGTGATATATCCGCCCTTCTCGAGCCTTCGACGAAGCTAGTGCATGATTGATAATCTCGCGGAATCCTAGATAGACATCTTCCAGAGATGTTGTTTCTACAAGTTGAGAAAATCCAAGCACGTCACAGATAGCCAAATATCTGCGGGTAGCTGAAGACGTGATTGATTCGTCTATCCTCATGCTCATTTATGGCTTTCACAGAATCGTGGTTCGAGGGTACCTCTCAGAATCTAATAGGCCCAAGTGAATTGTAGAATCACCAAGGCCTGGAAACTGCGCTCTTCCAGTTTGGTGGATCTCACAATAATCCGGCGCGCAGTAGGACCCGGAAGGCGTAAATGTGCTTAACACTCTCCGAAGAGTCGTCTCTCATCGGGTTTGCGCGATGCGCGCGGCTGCGACGTCTGGCGACCAGGCGTTGTTGCTGTAGACCAGTGCGGGCGCCAGATCCTCGGACTGGGGGGAGCTGAAAAACGTCCGATCCGTGCTGTCATCATAGAGCGGAAGACCCTTTTCTGTCTCGCGTGGAATGGCGAGAATGCTGAGCGACCAGCCGAAGCCGAAGGGTCCGTTGCCGTTGTCGGAGTCGTATGCCAGCGAGAGTTGCAGTCCGAAGTTGCCACGGCTCATGGAGGTGGCGCTGGGTACGGTCATGGGGCCCGTACCTGTAACTGGGTTAGCGGGAAATTTCGATTCCGCGGATGGCGCCGCTTTTGGGCAATGAGATCTGAGGCGGCCGGACGCGAAAATCTACGGGATCGGGTCTCTTGGCAACGCTATAGTTCTGTTCAGTTTGCATGGTGCCCTTCGCTGTAGGTCGCTATTAGGCCGGGACATTGACCGGTTCGAAAGAAGGGACTACACGACCGCGCTGCGAAGCGGAACCCGGCCAAGGTGCTAGGCCAAGGTGATGTCTAAGTCAAGAGGTACTAGTGACGCTCGGAGACAACCATCGGGAATCTGAGAGAAAGGCCTCCAACAAAACACGTCAGTGAGGCCCAGGTCTGAATCGATCTGTTGATCAGCTTCGCCCGAGATCGACGCGGTCGAAAAGCCGGTTACGGCAACTTCGCAAAAGGATCCGTAGCTCTGAGCGCACTGGCATCACAAGTCCATTGACCTCTTAAAACAGGGCGGGTCAAACCGATGCCTCACCCGAATTGAGTTGGTAGGTTGTAGGGGTTTCCGCCGGCGACACCGAATAAAGCCCGCAGGCAATAAACTTCAAACAGGAATAAACAATGGGTGGTCGTATAAGATCAAGCCTTAGGCTCCGATCGGGAAAGGATCGCAAGAGCGTCAGCAATACCAACGTCGTCGCACCTAATAGGACATTCTATGAAAACCACTGTCTTCATCGCGTCGTCGAAAAACCAGATAAAACTAGCGCGGGCTATTCACCAGCGACTTCGGCGCTATGCAAAATGTGAAGTTTGGGATGAGGTGACGTGGACTCAGGGTAAGTCTACGCTGGAGAACCTACTGTCGTTTACCCATAGGTATGATTTTGCAGTATTTGTGCTGGCACCCGACGATCTGAGCAACGTGAATGGTAAGCCTTCTTGGAAACCGCGTGACAACGTCGTTTTTGAGTATGGTTTGTTCATGGGAGAATTGGGTCCAAAACGGTGTTTTCTCGTAGCACCGTGGGGGCAGGAAGACTTCCACCTGCCAACAGATTTGGCTGGCATTTACCATCCGGCGTATTCTCCTGTCGAATTTGAGCGGGAGGGCCAAGATTTGTTAGAGGTGGTAAGTTGTGCATGCCGGGAGGTTGGTAGGGTGATTCAAGACTCGGGGCCTCGATTCGGCAGCATGGCCTTCATCGTTAATAAAAAGAGCCGTCTTTGCATGGAAATTCTTGGTAGCCAGTATGACTGGGACGATGTACCAATACAGTTGCATCGGATTCTAAATCGAGTACACCAGGTGTGGGGCTTGCGCGAAATGCCCGACGGCAGATTTCGAATTATTAATATGAAAAGCAGAAAGTGTCTGGAAGCTGGCGCCGGAGGGCCTCCATCTCGTGTTCGGCAAGGTGATGATACCGGCTCTGCAAGTCAACGCTGGAGAATCAGCGATGCACGAGAAGACGGCTCTTTCCAGATTTTCAGTTCTGCCGAAGTTCCATTGGCGATTGAAGACGGCAACACGAACTCCACCACCCTGATCGTTTTGGATCCAAAGGCGCGGGACGACGCTGACTCGTGGTTTTTTTTATATACGAGATTCGAATTGTTTTTTTGAAGCAAGCCGTTGACACGTGCAAACGCACATCCGCTGCCCGCCAAACGCCCCCTAAAAGTTGCGCGGTCGAAATCCGTTAGAACTGACATCCCGCTGCTCGCGCGCTCGTGCGTAATTGTGAACGCCATCGCACCCTCCACTGGTTCAACTAACATGAACAGCCGTTGCGCTCATTGGCGGATGCCGACCAATTGTAGGAGAGTCGCCGTACAGGGCATCTCGGACAAATTGGAACCGGGAACGGTGTTGCCAACCCTTGAATCGACAGACTCAGATTTTAGCTTCGACCGGATGCTGTCAACCGCTCTTCCTGTGAAGTCCGAAGTCGTTCTGCACGGTGCGCCAAGATCCAATGAGAAATGGGGGTATGGAGCGGGGTACCGTAGGAGATTAAGAGGGCAAGTCTTTTAGATTAAACTTGTTCGAATCCCTGGGGGGTGTGTTTGGCAAGCTGGTTTGGCCCATTTCGGCAGTTTGTTTTGGCCCACCCCTGGGACGTTGAAGGTTTGGGAAACATTCATCCCGTGGTCGTCGCGGCGGTGGGAATGTGGAAATCGCTGTTAAGCGATTTCCAAGGTCTGTGGGAAGGGTGGGAAAACAGTTTCATCGTTTTCCCATCCTTCCCATAGACCGTCATTTCCACCGCCTCTTTCGGTTGACTTCATTACTCAGGCGTCATCGTGTTGCTGGATGGCTGCTTTTGCTTCTTGCTGCGTGTTCTACGGAAGCGGTAGGACTCGGAGCCGGTTTCGATGATGTGCGCCTGGTCGGTAAGCCGGTCCAGCACTGCCTTGCAGAGCCGTGGGTTAGTAAACACTTGCGGCCACTCAGAGAAGGGCAGGTTGGTGGTGACGATGATGGCAGCCTTTTCCGCACGGTCTGCGATGACCTGGAATAGCAACTCGGCGGCAACTTCAGCCAGCGGCACATAGCCGAGTTCATCGAGCACGATCAGCTCGATCCGCGCCCAGCGTGCCAGCATGCGGCTGAGTGTCTGTTCCCGCTGTGCTTCTACGAGTTGATTGACCAACGCGGCAGCCGTGATGAAGCGCACACGTCTGCGCTGTCGGCAAGCCGCGATCGCAAGGCCGGTAGCAAGGTGGCTTTTTCCTGTGCCAGGTTCACCGATCAGTAGCACGGGTTCGGCACGCGCCAGATAGCTTCCTTCGGCCAGAGCGCGGATGCGCGAGGCCGGGATATGCGGCGACTGCGCGAAGTCGAACTCCTCCAGCGTCTTGATGCGCGGCAGGTGCGCGTCCTTGAGACGCAATTCGATCGAACGACGCTCGCGCTCCTCCACCTCGGCGCCGAGCAGCGCGTCAAGATACCGCAGATGGGAGTGGTTCTGCTGGTGTGCCTCTTCGGCGAGTGAGGCGAACTGCGTGCCGATGGAGGACAGATGCAGCCACTTGCAGTGTTGTGCGATGCTGGCCGTTTCCATGCTCATGGCTGTATCTCGATCGAGCAACCGGAGAGCAACTGGTCGTACTGAGCCATGGTCGGCAGCGGGCGCTCGTAGGCCGACAGAGCACCGATCTCCACAGAAGCTGGCGCGGGATGCTGCAGTTGATCGCTCATCAGCAGATGGCGGATCGCGGCGATATCAGTCGAGCCCAGCTCCAGTGCCTGGGCAATAGAAACCTCCAGCCGCGCATGACCAAACTCGCGACCCAGGCCAATGACCGCAACCATGGCCCGCGCTGCGCCCTGGCGGCCATGTCGCACACGCATCGACTCCCACAGCCGATCGTAACTGGCTGGCCATCGTCCCTGAACTCGCCACTGCGCCAAAGGCTTGGAGCCGCGCAGTGCGCCTGGCTTGCGTTCCAGCACTTCCAGATAGTGCTCCAGATCCAGCACCTGCTGTGCCCGGCCGTAGCTCCGTTGGTGCTGCGCGATCCGCTCCCCGTCACAGCGAAACTCGACCACGCTTGAGTAGGCACGGGCTTCCACGATCGAACCCGGTTTCAGCGGAACAGAATAGGAGTTCGCCAACACCTTCGCGCAGCCTGCTTGATCGATGCGAGGAAAGCTGATCTCGGCCAACGCAAAGTCCTCGCCGGCGAGCGGAAGAAGGTACTCTTTTTCCATCAGCAGCAACGTACCAACGCTCTGACTGCGTCCCGCCAGAATGCGGCTCTCATCACCGCGGCAGTTCGCCAACAGCTGCCCGTTCAACTCGGCAAGATCGAGTGCTGCTGGAACCGGCACCCAGTGATTGCGTCGAAAGTAACCCACCTCACCTTCGACACCGCCCTTTTCATGACCTTCCCCTGGCGTGCAGAACTCCGCCGCGTACTGCCAGTGCGAACGGAAGGCAATGAAGCGCGCCGTCAGCTCCCGCTCATAGCCGCGTAGGATCTTCTTCACCGCGCTTGACAAGTTATCGTAGCGAAGCCGGTGAAAGACGCCGCCGAAGTAGTGAAAGGCCAACTCGTGGGCTTCCAGAAATGCCTGCTGCGTGGCTCTTAAGTAAGCCCGATGATAGGCTGCTCCGCTGGCCATCGAACGCATCGAGAACACCTGCAGCTTCATCCGCTCGCCATCCAGATCGGCGAAGGCTTCATACCAATCCACCTGCGCTTCCACGCCCCACTCGTAACTCTGCGGCACGAAGGTATCCTTGCGGCCATAACCCAGTTCCTGCTTGCGCCGCTCCACATAATGCCGCACCGTTCGTTCCGCTACCGTCGATCCGGCTATCTCTTCCCGCGTTCGCTCCCAGATCCGCTTCGCCGTATGACGCTGCTTCCGGGGCGCCTTCCGGTCGGCTTCCAGAATCCCATCGATGAACTCAGAGACACCGGCCATCTTCACCTGCGGTCGTTCTGTCTTCTTCCTCCGCGCAGGCGTTGCGCTCCGCACCGCTTCCCGCACCATCCGCCGGTGCACCCCCAGCTTGCGCGCAATCCCGATAATCGTCCCTGCGCCAAACTCATACTCACGCCGGATCTGCTCAAATAACTCCACCTTGGCTCTCCAGTCCAACCCCGCCTCCAGATCCAAGCTCATCGCTCAGATCCAGACTAGAAGTCCGCTTAGCCCAGGGTGGGCCAAAACAAACTGCCGAAGTGGGCCACTTTAGAATGCCAAAGCCAGGGGGCAATCCCGTCGGGATAAAAGCATCGATTGTCCAGTCGTTTCTGAAAAGATCCACAATTCGTTTCGTGCCCTAGTGGGTCGGCGAAGCCGGTAGACGACTCAAAAGGAGATTGTCGCCACAAATCGGCGACAGGCGCCCTGAGTGATGGACAAAATAAATTAAGGATTTAGGTCTGTTTCCTTGTGTCGCGTAGTGCGCTATCGTGGCTATAGTTGTGCGACGCATCCGTCTCTGTAGAAAAGAAACTCGCGAGCGTCGGAGAAGCTGTCTGCGCCTCGATTCAGCGCAAGCACGGACCACGCGGTCCGATGCCCTCGCTTCGGGTAGATGCGGTTGGCCCCTACAAACTCTTTTTCGAGCCCGCGCTCGGCGAGCTTCCATACTCAAGATGCTTGGTAGGTGACGCGTCTACATCCATCTGGACCTTCATCTGGGAAAGCGCCTCGTCGTACTCCCCGTGCGAACCTTGATCTGTTCTTTGCTATCCTTTCACCTGTGACCAGCGCACGACTTCTTATGGGCGGTTTATGGGCGGTTGGGGCGGAAGACGCCATCACTCTATGCCAGCCATGCGAAACATGCACTGTATGCCAAACCCGCAATTGATAGAATTTACATGGGTTTAGCGTAAACCGCGTAGTAGCATCGCGGGGACGTAGCTCAGTTGGTTAGAGCGCTGCCCTGTCACGGCGAGTAGCCCTACTCCTCTTCCCGCAATACCATTTGATCCTCCGGACGCCGTAGAATTTGCCGACGATGTTTAACTCGTAGGCATCATCTCCGGGAGTTCACCGGCAACGAACCATAGACGAGCCCCCAGTGAATCGGGCTGCTCTTGCACGTTTACGATTACAGGCCTTGTCAACCTTCGAAAGACCGCCGCAGCACAAGCCACGTTCATTATTGATCGGAGCCCCGGTCAGGCTTCCAAACGGGAGACCAGCTCGTTCATCGTATAGTGGACAAACTGCTTGCCCAGCTCTGTCAGAACGTACTGCTTCGTATCCTCGAACGCGGATTCCATGACGCCGGAATGGGGAACCCGTCTCGGCGGCGCAGTCTTCTTCCGGAATCGACCTGATGCATCGGTCTCTCTTGCCTGCCTGATCACACCGCCAGTGCTGAGGTCTCTTATCAGCATCTTGTAGAGATCGGCCTCCGCTGAGTCTTCGCGCGGCCGAGCCTCTCCGTAGACGGCCGTCCAGATATCGTACCTAGTTGGCCCCTGATTCTTATGCACCTCTCGAATCACAGCGAAGTGAGCTTCATGATAGGTCTTAATCCAATCCAGAAACAGCCGCAGAATGTCGTCCGAGCACACCCTGGTCCCTGCTGCGTTCGTGACTAGCTGAACAATCAATTTTCGCTTTTCATCGGTATCGGCCTGGTCCCACTCGCGAAACGCCTTCCTGATCAGCCCGAGATACTCCTGGCTTCCAAGGCGCTCGTTGATCTCCTCGCCCAGACTCTGAATTCGGCCAAACACTTCCGACAACGTGGCGCGCAATAAATTCAGTTTCTGGTGATGTTCCTCAAGCCACTGGTTGCGCAGAGCGTCGTGCCTCACATCAGCTTCACCAAATTTGAACGTTGCTGCCGCGGCCAGAACACCGCCGACCCACGGTATGCTCCCCAGAGCCGCCAAGGCGATCGCCTCAAGAATTCTCCTCTTTCGGTTTTGGTCAGCGTCGGCCAACACAGCCCTGATCGTTTCAATGATGGCATCGGATTTAGTAATTTCCTCGCCATTTGTCATCACTATTCTCCGAGCGTCGTAAACCAGAACGACGAGTTCCAAGTCGTATTCTCTCAGGCTGCAACCGGCGTTCCATCCGATCGCTATCTATCCTGCTCCAGTTCATATCTTTTGCGCGTTGTGAGCTATTAGCTCACCTTCGCCGCTCCTGCCATAAGTTCAACGGGCTGCCCGCCCAATTCGTCGCTCCGCTCCTCACGTGTTACCGTTCCCCTGACTCTTCTGGCTTTCCGGACCGGCGCTTTGGGCGCATCAAGAAGACTTCGGTACCGCCGGCAGCGGCTCGCCCGCCAGCCGTTTCCTTACCAGTCCGGCGAGGAAAGTCGCAAAGGGCACGATATCCTCGCCGACACTCGCTTTTTCGAGAGCGTTCACATAAGCGTTGCGCTCGTTGACCGGTATCACCGTCCACGGATATCCGCCGGACGCCATCATCACGTTCATCAGGAACCGCCCGATGCGGCCGTTTCCGTCCATATAGGGATGGATGTAGACGAAAATGAAATGCCCGAGCACCACCCGCACGGCCGGGTGCGGTTTCTTCGCGCAGCAGATCGAAGAAAGCCGGCATGGCGTCCCTCACCGCTTCGCGGTTCAGCGGCACATGCATGGATTTCCGAATATAGACCTGGCCATTCCGATAACCGGCAAGGTCGGCGGGTTTCAGCAGGCCGACGGTGACGCTCGGCGCGAACAGTTCGCGATACCACGTCCGTGATCGTCGTCCGCGACCTGTCCCGGATTCTCGCCCTGCAGCACCCGGCGGACGCTTTTCTGCACAGCCTGAAAAGCCTGCCAGTAACCGCGCGCCGCCATGGCGTTCCGCTGCTCGCGGTCGCCTTCGTTCGCTTCGGGATTCCATGTGCCGCTGCGGACGCGCTCGATCAGCTCCGGCTGACGCGATAGCCCTCGATCGACAGCGAATGATACGCGTCCGTCACATAGGCGTCGTTGACGCGCTTCATGTATGCCTCGATATTGCGCGGCAGGCCTGGCGCTTTCGGGAACCGCTCGATGACCGGCTCCCGCATCTTCTGCCACAGAAGCCGAATCCTGTTCACATAGGGCGACGTTTCGCGGGGCCGAGGACCAGAGACGGCTTGTCCGCGAAGGGATCGCTTTCGCGCACGTCATAGCCCGCCGCAGACATCGTTTTCACGATCTCGTCCGCCATGCGGTCGCGCCCGATGTTGCGGAAGGCGCCGGCCAGACGGCCGGCAATTACGGTGTGACCGCCCTCCAGCAGGCGGGCAAGCAGGCCGGAGGCGTCGCGGATCATCGGCAGCACCGCGCGGACATCGGTCGCATTGCTTGAAAAATAATTGGGAGAGCACGCGATCAGGGCGGATTCCGGCGAGAAAAGCCGCAGGCCTCCTGCTCTTCCTCCCGGTCTGCGGCGGCGGGCAGCGCGGCGCGAAGATCCAGCAGGGATGTTCCGTGCGGAAGCTTCGGTGACCTTGTTGCCGGCGCGCGGCGACCTCACCATGAGCTGGCGGGGCACTGTCCAGTTTCCGGCATGCAGCGACAGAGACTGTTCCGGCGAAAGGCACCATTCCGTTCCGAAGCGCGTCTTCCAGATAGGCGGCGCAGAAACGCCAGAAGGACGCATACCAGGCCGTGCTCTCGCCCTTCACTTCGTCGGGGCGGCTCGGGATATACCAGCCTTTCATGACTTCCTGCAGGAAGCCGTTGGCCAGGAGGCGTTCGCGATGCGTGCGCGACAGGTCTCGTGCGCGGATGGCGGCTGCCCCATCGGCGGTCTGAAGCTTGTGCAGGAGTTCCAAAGACTGTGCGAGTTTTTCAGGCGGTGTGGCCATGGCATTTCTCTTTTTTACGCAGGGTGCAAATACGTCTTTATTATCTTATTGTGTTGCACGAAAATTATACTATTGCGCAGTACATTTATTATTTTATTCCGTTGTACCATTATTATCTTATTGCGCACCTGTTCCTTTTGCGCGACAACCCTAGATCGGGACCGAACCCGCCGTACTCCCCCTGCCTGCCGAGGTCGCCGAGCCTCTCGTCGCGGCCGTTCGGTGACAAATTCCTCACGCAAAAGGGAAGTCACGGCCTTGCCGCAGCCCATCACGCACCGCGCGACCGTGGGGCGACAGACTACGTCAAGACCCAAATGATGGGCGTCTGGAAGGCATCGAACAGCGTGGCGGCATACGCGCGATTCAGGAATATCAGGCCAAGGACTAAGGCAATAAATCGGGACGTGACATCAGAGTCACAGAACTATGCGCCGACGGCGTTCACCGTTCCCTTATGAAAACGCTCGCGGCCTTCACGCCGATCCCAGCCGCCTGATTTACCCGGACTGACCTAAAAAGATTGCTCGGCGGGACGAGTGATAAATCCCGCCTGCGCCGGGTAATGCCCGACGTGCATAGGGCCAGCCTTTTCCAAACCACTTCATTTCCTCTTTAAAAACCGATACCAGAGCCGCCCTTTGCGCTGTCAAGGGTCTGCGATGAACGCTTGCGCTCCGCCCTGTGACGGCCCGTGCGGCTCTGAAGACCCTCTCCAGTACGAGGAAATGAAGTTTTTTAAATGCTGGAAAAGGAGCAACAAAATGCACGACACAACCGAACGCAAGGACGTTTACAGCCGCATCACCGACCAGATCGTCGCCGATCTTGAAAAAGGCGTGCGCCCGTGGGTCAAACCATGGAACGCCGAACACGCCGCCGGCCGCATCACCCGCCCGCTGCGCCATAACGGCCAGCCTTATCCGGGATCAACATTCTTTCGCTCTGGATGTCGGCCGAGGTGCAAGAACTTCGCGGCGCCTATCTGGATGACTTTCCGGCAGGCCCTGGAACTGGACGCCCACGTCCGCAAGGGCGAGAAAGGCTCGCTTGTGGTTTATGCCAACTCCATCACGCGCACCGAGCATGACGAGAAATCCGGCGAGGATAACCGTCAACATCGCGATCCCAACGGAGCCTGGAAACACAGGCTCCATTTTTTTGCCAGCTGTGCCGATTGTGAGGATCTGAGGAACAGCGATCTATACCGTCCTGCCGTCGGCAGTGCGAACGGGCTTCCTCAAGAGGAAATGAGAGAGCCTGCCTTGGAAGATTTCTGAAGGCAGATACCTTCTGGGCCTTCATAGCCGGGGCTTAATTTGAAATGCCCGAGACAACAACTCCCACCGCTCCGATCTTCCGGTTAGGGCGGCGCCCAGATCCTTGGGAGCCGCCAGACTGGTCCCGGGCTCATAGTGACGGCACCTTCGGCAATCGGTTCGACGATCCCACGGGCTACTACCGCGTTCTCTATGCATCGAGCCAGCGTCTGTCTTGTTTTATTGAGACTTTGGCCCACTTTCGAGCCGACCTGAGCTTGCTAGCCGAGCTCGACGAAATCGCAGGCGAAGATGACTATGTTCCTCTCGGACATGTTCCGCCCGAATGGTGCGACGAACGCCGGCTCGGAAAGTGTACGGCGCAGGGAAGCTATGCGGACATCTACCCTGCCTACTGGGTTGGGCGTTTGCGCCAAACCTTAGCATCTGAATGCATGAAGCTCGGACTCGAGGACCTCGACGTCGCTATTCTGCAACAAGGAAAACCACGTCGATTGACACAGCTCTCGTCACTTGGGGTCTACAAAGCTGGCTTGAACGGAATTTATTACCGTTCCCGATACGGACATGATCTTGAAAATTGGGCTCTGTTTGAACCTTTCCAAATTCGCAAACGAGGAGACTCAGAAGCCATCCGCGTGGATGATCCGGATCTCTTGGCTGCGTGCGAGATCTTGAGAATTCAGATCGGGAGTTAGCGCTGCGCGTTCCCGTGGAAGGATCATTCCGATATACTCATTCACACTTTAATTTGGGTGGTCTGTAGGAACAGACACGCTTACAGATTAGGACTGCAATGACTGCCACGTCGCCCAGATTATCGTGACCGCAGTGACGAAAGTAATGCAACCGTTGATTCATTCTGAGGAGTCTGGCACTATTACTGAGTAAATAAACGGGCGCTATGCGAATCGCCTTCTCCTCCACTTTTCGCATCGCTGCCGGTTTGCTGCTGGCCGTCCTGCTGAGTATTGTCGGATATCACGTCCTCCGAAAGAGGAATCCTGATGCTCCCGAGGCGCTCCTCAAGCGAGCCGATGACATGTCATGGCTCAATAACTGGATAGGCGCCGCACCTCTCTATCGGCAAGCGGAACTCCAATTCAATCAAAAGGGGCAATTCTCCAAGGCCCTCTACGCGCGTGTTAGCGAAATCCCGGCGCGCAGCGAATCGTCAACGAGCTTTCCAGCGCAGATTGCGTCGCTTAGACATGATTTGCAACTGCCAGCGGCGCAGTATCCGGAGACACGACTTCGCGTTCTCACGATCCTCGGGATGCTGGAAGTGAATTACGACTCGGAAATGGCACGCCAGACCTGGTCTGAGGTGCAATCCCTGGCCACCAGCCAGCACCACTATTTGCTGGCGTCTCGAGCGATCGGCGAGCAGGGAATTGCGGCGTTCCTGCTCGGTGATATCGCAACCGCGAAAAAAGATGTACTGAAAGCGTGGATGATTGCAAAGGTCGTTGACCCAGCTGCTCACATTCGATACGCCAGCATGTATGGCACCGGCCTGGTGGAATTGCACAAATATAAAGAGGCGATGGGACCACTCGACGAGGCGATTCGGGTTGCTGGTAAGACGCGTGGCGCCGCATACCCAACAATCGCCATCACTGCGAAGATCGAGGCACTCAGCGGTCTTGGAGAGAACAAGGAAGCCCTGGCCCTAGCCGCGGAGGAGATGCGGCGCGTTTCTAGCTACCAGCTTTCGGGCCATCTCTACGAGCTCTACCAGACGAGAGCTGGCGTCTACGAGCGAATGGGACAATGGGATCAAGCTGTGTCCGATTTCACGCAGTCCGTCCAATTTGCAAAGCAGCTCTCAAATTGGCGCGGTTTGACCCAAGCGGACGGTTTGCTTGCCGACACTTATCTGCATCAAGGGACTTTGCAACCGGCATTGGCGGCAATCGATGAAGCGATTGAGGCCAACAAGAATATCCCTGATGAACTTTATTTCGTTCCGAGAAATCTCGCCATCAAGGCCCAGATCATGGCGCGGCTAGGAAACACAAAGGCATCAAACGGGTTATACGAAAAGAGTGCGGACCTTCTGGATGCTCTCCTCAGTAAGGTTCCGACGCCCACAATCGAACGGCAACTTCTGAGCGATTTAAGCGTGGTTTACGCCGGATACTTCGTTTCTCTCAGCGATCAAGGAAAACTAGCCGACGCTTTCCGTGTGATCGAGCGCGCGCGTGGCCGAGTGGAGGCTCAGGCCCTTTCGCATCACGAGGTTATCCCGCCGCACGAACCGAATCCTGCAGAGCAGCACCTCACCAGCCTCAATATTGAACTGCTTGATACCGATGATCAAGCCGCCAGGGTGCACATTCTCGATGCGATCTATAGCGCCGAGCAACTGCTCGACGCGGGTTCGCAGGCAGGTCAAGAGCGATCCACCGTCGTCTCGGTTGGCCAGCTTCAACATGATCTACGGGCTTCTGAGATTTTTGTGGAGTATGTCCTTGCAAATCCTCACTCCTATGCACTTGCTGTGACACAGAGTAGCGTTCGACGCTACACTCTTCCTGCCAAAGACGCCCTGGAAGCAGAAGTGGGCCAATACCGTGCCGAGTTGATGCACCAGAAAACGGATCAATCCCGCGGGCAAGCACTTTTCGATTGGCTTCTTGGCGAGATTCCGGAACTCAAAGAAAAGCGCGAGTTGATTGTGGTGCCAGATGGAAATCTCCATCTTCTACCATTTTCGGCTTTGATCAACCAAGGACATTACGTTCTGACGTCTCATCTTGTCACCGTGAGCCCGTCGGGAACTGTGCTCCATTTCCTGACGCATCGAGCCGATGGGGTGAGCCGTGACGATCTACCTTATGTCGGTGTCGCGGCGTGGACCTCGAAACCACCGGCTACCACACTTCTCGCCAGCATTCGCCGCGCAGTGACAGGGCCGAACAAACGGGAACTTGTCGCACTGCCGGAGAGCCGTCACGAGGTCGAGACCATTGCGGCTGATCTCCCGAAACCTAGCACCGTCCTTCTAGGTGAACGTGCAACGGAGACAAACTTCAAGCAGCTTCCGCTCAGCCAATACAACGTGATCCATCTCGCGCTTCACGGCTATGTCGATCCCGAGTACCCAGATCGGTCTGCTCTCGTTTTCGCCCCGGAACAGCCACACACCGATGATGGTCTCTTGCAAGTACGCGAAATCAGGGACCTTCGCTTCAATGCCAGTCTTGTAACGCTCTCTGCGTGCGACACGGGCGTAGGGCCAGTCGGCGAGGAGGGAGCCGCCAACATTGTGAATGCGTTTATCGAAGCGGGTGCTCAGAGCGTTGTTTCGACACTATGGGAACTTGAAGATCACGCCACCGCGCAATTAATGACCGCCTTCTACGCAAACCTCAGCCATCGCGAAGGGAAGGCAGAGGCACTCAGGCAGGCGCAGCTCGAAATGCTGAATTCGGGTGCGCCGCCCTACTACTGGGCAGGATTTGTACTCGACGGCGAACCGAACGGCAATCTCTTTCCGGAAACAGGCATTAACCTCTCTTCCAGGAGCACCCGATGACAGTGAATTCCGCGGCCAGCACGACATTGCGAATCCAGATCTCAACACGTGATCGACACGCCATTCTCGATAACGTCCTCGCGGCGTTGCAAAAGCGGTTCTATTCGCCTGAGAAGTTGAATGAAGACTGGCAGGCTGCCGTCGAGCGCTTCCGCCCGATGATTGAGAACGCGAACACAGCTGACGACTTTGAAAAGTCCATGAGCGATTTGCTGGCGGAACTGCACACCTCCCATGTCGGCTTTTTTCACAACAGCGCCCGTAGAGCGTCGAGCCGGGCTGCGCTGAGTGCAACTTATCTTGCGGACGAGACATCCTTTGGAAAGCGGTGGATATTTCAAGATGTCCATTCAGGAGGAGCCGCGGCGATAGCCGGCATTGAACCCGGGGACATTCTTCTCAGCGTCGATGGCCGGGAAATTACTCCGCCGGAACATCCCGTATTTCCTATGGGCAAGCAAAGCAGTGTCGAGATCGTGGGCAGGGATGATAGGCGCCGGACGGTTTCTGTCGAAGTGGCGCGCCCTAAGGGAAAGAAGCTCCATTTCGTGGAGCCCACGCTCGTTGAGGCCCGGCAGTTCGGAGGCGGGCTGGGCTACCTGAAGATTGCGATGTTTCCCGGCATGATCGGGGTTGAGGTGGCAAACGAAATCTCCGGCGCCGTCGAAAGGTTTGGAGCAGTCGACCGGTTGATCATCGACCTTCGCGGGAATACTGGAGGAGGGATCGGCGCGCTTCGTGTGATGAGCATACTCACACCGGGCAGAATTCCTGTCGGATTTGCCCTCGACAGGCGCCGTGTCCAGCAAATCTCGAATCAGAGAAGCAGCAATTTCGCCGATTTTCGCGAATTCCTTCATCGAAGACGGCCCTCTGGCCGCTCGCCTTGCAGTTTGCACCCGCCATGATGGCAAAAAAGCCCATCGTGCTTCAAACCGAAGGATTGGGCCATAAGCCATTTCACGGGAAGATCGTCCTGCTCGTGGACCGCCATACCGCGAGTGCTGCGGAAATGATTGTTGCGTTTGCGCGAGAAAACAATCTCGCCACGATCGTCGGAGAGAAGACTGCTGGCAGGCTTCTCTCCGCAACTTCCGTCAAAGTCGGCAATGGATTTCGGTTGGCGATGCCTACAGGAGCGTACTACACATGGAAAGGGTGGGTGCTTGAAGGATCCTCGATCACCCCCGACGAGCCTGTTGAGTTCGATTGGCATCAAAGAAGAACCGGCATCGATGGCCAGTTGGAGCGGGCCATCGAATTCATTCGCAACGAGCGTACCGCGCGAGCCAGTTAAAGTCGGCAGATCATCAGGGCGAGGCAGGCGGATGATTAAGGACCGGCCTCATTTGGAAGGCAGCCTACTTAATCTGGAGAGGGTAGTAGTATGACGCCTGGTCCTGTTCGTGCGTCGTAGAAAGGAAATACGGTCCCGCCGCGGCCTTCCTAAGGTCGAGATCGACAGAAAGATCTTCGCGGCCGCGATTACTCGTTGCTGTAACAGTGTCGTGTGCCTGAACATCGTTCCCGCTTGGTCACGCGTAACGGCCACATCGTATTGGCCCGGTGCACTAAAGCGGGGAAGGACGATCTTGACCCGAACAAGGTGGCAGGCAACGAAACGGATTGCAGGGACTGGTCGTTGGCCCCGCAGCGTACCGGCGTCCCAGAGATTTACAGTCTCAGGAACAACTCATGGTGTTGGCCACAAGAACTGGCTTGCGCACTCTATCCGAGCCACAGAGATAAGGCCGCAGCGACCACAAGGCACGAAGCAGCTGCGAATGCCAGAACCAGTTTTGGCGGCGAGAATGAAGTTCTTCGCGGAGCACGAGTAGCCTGTTCATGCACCTGGGACAGCTCGCGGCGTGACCAACCCTCGGGTCCGACAACGAGATTCGACTCGCTTTGCGGGCAAGATCCCGAAGGAATGCTTCGTCTGGGCAAGGACCGGGAGCAATCACTCCCGATTCAAGAACTTGTTTCTGATACCTCTGTGCGAGCCATGTCTCAAAACGGTCCTCAGCGCGCACCGATCGGCGCCAAGTCAATCGCATCGGGGAAAATCTCCAGGTTGGGAAAGGCTCTTCAACATCACCTCTATCTCCCGGAAGTATGCACGACGAATAGCGGTGTGGTCCA
>CAWCCT010000005.1:0-605747 GCA_963794165.1 uncultured Acidobacteriaceae bacterium
TCAGCCGATATTCTTCAGTGCTTCCCGGCAGCTCAAGGGACTCAGGCGGGCGCGGTTGAGCCGTACATATTTCTCTATCTCCGCCTCGTCAGTCCGGGCGTACTGCCGCAGCGCCCAACCGATTGCTTTCCGCAGAAAGAATTCCCGCGATCCGATCGAGGGTTCGATGCATGCGTACAACAGTTCCAGATCCGTCTCCGCTTTGAATCCCAGCTGGCATAGAATCGCCGTGCGTCGTTTCCACAGATTGTTCGACTTGCTCCAGGACAACATCTTGCGTCGCATGGGTGCGCGATAGTCCTTCAGGATCGGCCCGACGCGCTGCGTTGCGATGTTGTCTACAAAGTCCCACCACGCACCCGTGACGATCAACTCTTCGTACATCCTCATCGCGGATAGAGTTTGAAAAGGGCGCGCCCGTTTGTCACCGGCCAGATATAACGCGGCGTAACGCTCTTCGCGGAAACGCGCGTCGCGCCACAAATCCAGCACCTGCTCCTGCCATTGCGACGCGCTTCGAAACCGCACATCTGCAAATGTCGCCTTGCATACCTGGCGTAGCGCTGGAGTTGGCACGCCATGATAAGGCATCGCAGACTTCATATACGCCTGCATTGCCGGTGCCTTGACCGGATCACCCACTCGCTTCAAGGCTGTGCGCAACTCAAACAACAACATTGGCGAGATCTTGGAGGCGCATAAAAGCCTCTCATTCCTATAGAAAAATCCTAACCCTACCCTTTTGATCTTGCACGGTTTAGCATTTCCCGCCGGAAGGAGGCACAAACGGCAAGTGGAAATTACCGCAACGTACAGCTAATTGAACGCGGTTCCCTGGGCCAGGGGCGAAAGTGTATAGTTCATGACGTACCTCCATCGGACAGTGCAAACGTCTGAGAGAGCAAGGTTCGGTGGCCCCCCGATTACGCCGACTGGGTTAGATAGTCATGTTTCGACTGGACGCTGACAAGCGGGTTCATTTCTGTGATGGTGTCAGCCGGCGGGATTTTCTCCACGCGGGATCACTCGGCTTCCTGGGGCTGACCATGCCCCATTTCTTCCGCCTCAAAGCGATGGGTGCGGTATCGCCAAATAAGGATGTGAACTGCATCCATTTGATGCTGGTGGGCGGCCCTAGCCAGCTTGATACCTGGGATATGAAGCCAGACGCGCCGGCTTCCATCCGCGGGCCCTTCAAGCCCATCAAGACCAATGTTTCCGGGGTTGAGATCTCCGAAATCTTTCCCCGCATGGCGACCCATGCCGACAAATTCGCACTGCTGCGCTCGTGCTACCACACAGCGGCAGCAGTGCATGATACCGGCTGCCAGATGATGCAGACCGGACGACTCTTTCAGGGCGGGCTGGAGTCACCCAACTACGGCTCGGTGCTCAGGTTCGAAAAGGGCGCCAAGGGCGACATGCCTCCCAACGTTCTGCTCCCCTATACCATCGGCCAGCTCGGCGGAAACCTGCCCCATGGTGATACGGCCGGCTTTCTGGGCAAGGCCTACGATCCGTTCGTCCTCAATGCGGACCCGGCTGACCCCAACTTCAAAGTGCCCGATCTGCTGCCGCCCGACTACATCTCCGCGGTGCGCGTGGATCGCCGGCGAAGCTGGCGGCAAATGATTGACCAGTCCGTCGCCTACTTCGAAGAAAGCAACCAGGATTCGAAGCTGATGGATTCAACCTTCAATCAGGCTTATACCCTGATGACCTCGACCAAGGCGCGCGAGGCCTTCGACCTGACCCAGGAGCCTGACGACGTCCGCAAGCGCTATGGGCTGAACCGCTTCGGCCAGGGATGTCTGCTGGCCCGGCGCCTGGTAGAAAGAGGCGTGCGCTTCGTCACCCTCAACATGTTCGAAACCGTTTTCAATGAAATTACCTGGGACATCCACGGGTCCGCGCCCTTTAGCCCCATTAGCTGTTACAACGAATTGGTCGGGCCGATGTTCGACAACGGCTACAGCTCCCTGCTCGAGGACCTAAGCAAGACTGGCTTGTTGGACACCACGATGGTGCTGGCCACGGGCGAATTCGGACGCACCCCGCGCATCAATCCGGCCGGCGGGCGCGACCACTGGCCGCAGTGTTGGACTGTGGTGATGGCGGGAGGCGGAATCAAGGGTGGACAAGTGGTCGGCTCCTCGGACGCGATCGGGGCAGCGCCCAAAGACCAGCCGGTCATGCCTGCCAACGTTGCTGCAACCGTATATAAGTGCCTGGGCGTCCCCATCGACACCATATTGAAGACCCCGCAAGGCCGCGAAGTGCGGGTGGTGGACCACGGCTTTGAACCGATCAACGATTTGCTGATCTAAAGAAATTGCTGACTTCCGGCGGTGTGCGATGACGACACGAAATAAGCTTCTGATGACCGCTCTTGCAGGCGTCTACGCTCTTGTCACCGCCAGTCTGTTTTCAGCGCAGACACCGTCTTCAGCCGGCGACGCTCCGCACACTCATGCGGCCGCGGCCCTGAAGCCGGTGACGCGCAAAGCCCCCACCCCTCCGTTAGCCCACGCTAAGCAATCGACGGCCGCGCTAACCAAGATTGAGATTCTGCCTTCTTCCATCTCGATCATGGGGCCGCGCTACAGCCAGCGACTGCTGGTCGAAGGTACCTTTGCCGACGGGCATCAAGAGGAGCTAACCCCGAAGGCCACCCTTGCCATAGCGAACCCCTCGGTGGCGATCATCGACAAAGACAATTTCACCCTCCCGCAGGGTGACGGGCAAACAACCATTACCGCGACGCTCCAGGGTCATCGAGCCGTAGCGACGGTAAACGTCAAAGACTTCGCAACTGCCACTACCTGGAGTTTTCGCAACGATGTGCTGCCGGTGATGACCAAGATGGGCTGTAATTCGGGTCCCTGTCATGGCGCGGCGGCGGGAAAGAACGGCTTCAAGCTTACCCTGCGCGGCTACGATCCCGAGGTGGATTACTACACCCTCACCCACCAGGCTCTGGCGCGGCGCACAGAAATGATGGAGCCGGCGCGCAGCTTGATCCTTTTAAAGCCTACCCTCACCATCCCGCACGGCGGCGGAAGACGATTTCCGGTTGACTCTCCGGAGTTCAGAGTAATGGCTGGCTGGCTTGCCCAGGCGATGCCGGCGCCGAAGGAATCCGACGCGCGGGTTACCAAGATCGAGGTGTTGCCTGGGGAGGCTTCTCTGCGCCCTGGCGCCGAACAACAACTGCTGGTGACGGCATACTTCTCCGACGGCCATACCGCGGACGTGACCCGCTGGGCAAAATATGACAGCGGTGACGAGGGCGTCGCGACCGTCGACAATAACGGCCACGTCACCATGCACAGCAACGGCGAGGCTCCGGTTACGGTGTGGTACCAAAGCCATGTCACTTTCGCCCGGCTGCGCATTCCTTACCCGGCAAAGCTGGAGGACGCGGTCTTCGAGAAGGCGCCCCGGCACAACTACATTGATGATGCAGTTCTCAAGCATCTGCAAGTACTGCACATTCCGCCCTCGCCCCCCGCTGACGATGCCGAACTTATGCGCCGGGCCTACCTGGACGCTGCGGGCATTCTGCCCCGTCCCGCAGAGGTCGAGCGATTCCTCAAGGACCCCTCTCCGGACAAACGAAGCCGCCTGATCGATGACCTGATGAAGCGTCCCGAGTTCGTGGATTATTGGGCCTATAAGTGGTCTGACTTGCTGCTGGTTTCAAGCAACCACCTTTCCAACGAGGAAATGTGGAGTTACTACAACTGGATTCGTAACAGTGTGGCTGCCGATAAACCGTGGAATCAGTTTGCCACCGAGATCGTGACCGCCACCGGCAACACGGTCGAAAACGGTGCCGCTAATTACTGGTTGATCCATCGTGATCCGCTGGATATTTCGGAGAACATGGCCCAGGCCTTCCTGGGCATCAACATCACCTGCGCCCATTGCCACAATCATCCTCTGGCCAAGTGGACCCAGAAGGACTACTACGGCATGGCCAACCTGTTCGCACGGGTGCGGTTGAAGACCTATGCGCCCACCGGCGCACGTCCCGGGGTAGGCCCCCTTTTTAACGATGTCACCGTCTACTCCGCGCCGACCGGCGAGTTCAGCGATGATCGCTTCATGATGGTGCTGCCTCCCAAGCCGCTCGATGCCCAGCAGCTTTCTGAACAAGCGCCTGGCGACACGCGCATCTATTTCTCGGCGTGGTTGACCTCGCCCGAGAACCCGTTCTTTGCTCGCAACATCGTTAACCGCATATGGCGCAACTTTATGGGACGGGGCCTGGTGGAGCCGGTCGACGACATGCGCGACACTAACCCGGCCACCAATGACGCCTTGCTCAATGCGCTGGTGAAGGACTTTATTGCCCACAACTACGATGTGAATTACCTCATCCGGACCATCATGCAGTCAGCCACCTACCAGGCTTCCTCCACGCCGCTCAAGGAAAATGCCGACGATGACAAGTATGGCTCGCACTACGTCATCAAGCGTCTCCCCGCGGAGGTGATGCTGGATGCCTACTCCCAGGTGACCCAGGTCCCGGAGAAGTTTGATGGATATTCCGCCGGTATGCGCGCTTTACAGTTGCCCGATACCGCGGTTACTTCTTACTTCCTGACCGCCTTTGGCCGGCCTCTGCGGCAGCAGACCAGGGAAACCGAACGCAGCTCGGTGCCTACCATCACCCAGGCGCTGCACATCATCAACGGAGAAACGTTAAACAATAAACTGCGCGACCCTGAGAACTCGGTCGACATGATGGTCCGGCTCGGGTTCTCGGATGAACAGATTCTCAATTACCTCTACCTATCTGCCTACAGCCGCTACCCGAAGGACTCGGAGCGGTCAGCGTTGGTCAACGCACTGGCCTCGGCAGAGCAACAGCAAACCCCCGGGGTGGATGATCCGCGTCGAGCGGCGCTGCGCGACATGACATGGTCCCTGCTGACGAGCCAGGAATTCATGTTTAACCATTAATATGCAAAATGTCTCGTGGAAATGCCGGCCCCTAAGAAACACCCTCCGTCGCATGCTCGTCGCCACACTTGCGTGGGGTACGATTTGCGCCGCGCAGACGCCGAGCTTCGATTCCAAGGTCGCTCCTATCCTGCAGAAGAATTGCCTGGCATGCCACTCCAGCACCGCGCATATGGGCGGCCTGGTGATGGAGAGCTATGACACGCTGATCAAAGGCGGAGCGCATGGACCGCCCATCGTTCCCGGCAAGGCCGACGATAGCCGCATCATCCAGATGCTGGAAGGGAAGACCGCGCCGCGCATGCCCTTCGGCGCTGACCCGCTTCCTCCCGCTGACATCGCCTCCATCAAGGCTTGGATTAATGCCGGCGCGACCGGCCCGGCAGCAGGGACAGCCGCCAAGGTTCTTGCGCCCGCGGCACTGCCCGATATCCATCCCGTGGTGCCGGTGGTTTCTCCTGTGGCTTCGTTGAAGTTCTCTCCCGACGGAAAACTGTTGGCCGCGGGCGGTTATCGCGAAGTGCGCCTCATCGATCCCTCGACCGGAAAAGAGCTCTTCACGCTTTCCGGTCACGCCGACTATGTGCGTTCGATCGCCTTTAGTCCCGACGGGAAAATGCTAGCCGCAGGCGGTGGTCCTCCGCAGCGCTCGGGCGAAATCAAGATATGGGATCTCCAATCGCACCAGCTTCTCCGCACCATGCAGGGTCACAAGGACTGTATCTACTCCATCGCCTGGAGCCCGGACGGCAAGATCATTGCCTCCGGTAGCTACGACAAGATGGTGAAGCTGTGGGATGTTGCTTCCGGCAAAGAGCTCAAGAATCTCCAGGACCACATAGACGCCGTCTTCGCTGTGGCTTTCAGTCCTGATGGCAAGCATCTGGCCTCAGCGTCCCAGGACCGAACGGTGAAGATATGGGACGTGGCAACCGGCAGTCGTCTGTACACCTTAGGTGACGCGCAGGACGGTCTCACTGGCATTGCCTACTCTCCTTCCGGTGATCAGGTCGCCGCTGCCGGTTACGACAAGACCATTTACATCTGGACGGTTGGGGATACGGAAGGAACACTCAAGCAATCGTTGATCGGAGACGAGGACAGTATCCTGGCTTTGGTCTGGCTGCCCGACGGCCAAACCATCATTACCGCATCGTCGGATGGCTCCATACGATTTCGCGATGCCAAGACGCTCGATCCAATCAGGGTCATCGATCACCAGCCGGAGTGGGTGCAGGCGCTAGCCACCAGCCCCGATGGCAAATGGCTGGCGGCGGGCCGATTTAACGGTACGCTGAGCCTGTACGACGTAAAGAATGACAAAGTGCCGGCAGGGCAATGGATGGTCTTTGGGCCACGCCAGCCTGCTGCGGGGGAAGAAAAAAAGCAGGTTGCGAGCCAATAAAGACTCACCCTGCGGGAGGCGCCAAGTGAAAATAAGGATCCTGCATTGTGTTTCATTATTCGCGTTGGCGATACCGGTTTTGCCGCTGCGTGCCGACGAGCCGATCATCCCTCCCAGCCTTTCGAAGGTCTGGCCGGTGGGGATGGAGCGTGGAACCACGGCCACTTTCACCCTCGACGGACGCAATCTCTCTGGCGCCAAAGCCGTGATCTTCGATGCGCCCGGGATCACCGCGAAGATCACCCAAATCACCGATCTGCCCGAGGAGGCGGCCAGTAAAAAGTTTTCCACTGCAGCCGCGGTGCCTCTCGCCAAAAAACAATCGGCATTGATCGAGATCACGGTAGCCAAAGACGTTCCGCCGGACGTGTACCGATTTCGCGTGCAGACGCCGCTAGGCACAAGCAATATGGTTCCCTTGGCCATTGGAGCGCTTCCCGAGGTGAAGAAAGGCGAAAAGGACATGGTGCCATCACTGCCGGTGGTGCTCCCCGCAACCATGGTGGGCACTATTGCCGCGCCAGGAGACAGTGATCATTACGAATTCGACGGCAAAGCCGGTGAGGATGTGGTGTTTGAAGTGATCGCCTCCAAGCTCGGGTCCGGGCTCGAGTCGCTGCTCACGCTAAGCGACAGCTCTGGCCGCGTGGTGGCCGAAGCAGGAAAACGTGACATCAGTCCTGACGCCACGTTGCACTATCGCCTGCCCCAGGACGGCAAATACACCTTCGCGATATCAGATCGCGAAGGGAGTGGAGCAAAGACCGACTACTATCGCCTGGACGCAGGCGCCTTGCCTTACATCACGAAATACTTCCCGCTGGGAGTGCGCGCGGGCGAAACCGCGACGGTGGCTGTAAAAGGCGTCAACCTTGGAGGCATACGCGAGCTGAAGATTGAAGCGCCGAAGCAGGCGGCGGACATCAAGACTGTGCCTATCAAGCTCCAGGACAATGCAGGGCTCCCGCTGAACAAGGTGCGGCTGGTGGTCGGCGACCTGCCCGAAATTGTGGAACAGGAACCGAATAACTCGCTCGCCCAAGCAGAGACTGTGTCCCTTCCCGTCACCATTAACGGGCATATCGATAAAGGCGCCAAGGCGGGAGAAGCCGGCGACGAAGACTATTTCCGTTTCCACGCCGTCAAGGGGCAGCAACTGACGATTGCTGTCGAGGCCGCCAGAGTGGGGTCTCCCCTGGACTCGGTCATCGAGGTTCTGGATGCCCAGGGCAATGCGATTCCGCGCGCTACCATCCGCTGTTTAAACCAGACCACAACCACGCTCAGCGATCGCGACTCGCGCACTACCGGGGTCCGGCTGACCTCCACCAGCGGGCTCCACGTCAACGACTACCTGATGATTGGGGATGAGCTCGATCAGCTGGACTACATCTCGGATCAACCCGATGCCGACGCTGAGGTGAAGGGGATCAATGGTCTCCGGGTAGCTTTTTTAGGCACGTCTCCGGTTGTGCGCGCAGTGAACACGCCGGTCTACCGCGCACAGATTCTGCCTCCCGACGCTGAATTTCCGCCTAACGGCCTGCCCGTTTTCCATCTGACGTGGCGGAACGATGACGGCGGGCCTGGCTACGCCGCAGACTCGCGGCTCGACTTCGTAGCCCCCGCCGACGGGCAATATATCCTGCACCTCAAGGACGTTCGCGGAATGGGCGGGCCAGACTTTGCCTATCGCCTTTCCATTCGCGAGACTGTGCCGGATTATCAACTCACGGCCACGCCCCAGAATCCCAATATTCCCAAGGGAGGAAGGGTGCCCTTAACGGTTTCGGTCGATCGGCTGCAAGGCTACGAAGGACCCGTCGAGATTAACGTGAAGGGTCTGCCTGCCGGCGTCACTGCCGGTCCTGCCAAGATCTCTGCGGGAGAGGATTCGACGGTGGTAGTGCTCTCGGCCGCTGCGGATGCCTCTGCAGACGCGCCTCCGGGTGCGATGGAAATTGTAGGCCACGCCACCATCAACGGCCATGACGTTGCGAGGTCGGCAAACTTGAACCCCATGCTGGACGCAGACATGCACCCGGAGCTGTCGCTGCAACTTGCCACCATTATTCCGCCACCGGATGTGGTGGTGACGACAGACACCAAGCAAATCTCTCTTGAACCCGGGCAGCAAATGACGGTAACGCTGCATGTCGAGCGTCAAAACGGCTACAAGGGTCGTGTGCCTTGCTTTGTCAAAAACCTTCCCCGCGGAGTTCAAGTGGTCAACATAGGACTGAACGGCGTGCTGGTTACAGAGAGCCAGACCAGCCGCACCTTCACTCTGCGAGCCGAGGACTGGGCCAAGCCGATCGAGCAGCCAATCTATGTGGTTGGCGAAGTTGAGTCGGATTCTTCGACCAACCACGCCTCGGCTCCGCTGGAGCTGAGGGTTACGGGGCATAAGCAGGCGGCGAGCGCCAGTGGCCCTCAGGCGGCAAACGTAAACTAGGCAAAGATAACCGAGCCTCCAATACAGCGTGGTTGCACGGATCCCAGGTCTCAAAAGCGAGACCTGGGGCACCCTTCGATTTTGTATCGCATCGAGCTGATATCCGATGCGCGCAACAGGGACCCTCGCGCTCGCAGATTGCGCCCACTCACTGCGGAGGTTCCCTGACCGCGAGCACCTGGTCCGCCTTGACCTGAGTGAGGACCTGCTTGATGCCGCTCGGCCACTGGAGCTCGATTCTATCGATGACCGTACTCTGGCCCAGCCCGAAATGCACCCGCTTGTCACTCGACGAGTTGTAGCCGACTGCGGTGGTCGCGTGGTTGTACTGGCTTCCATGGCTTGTCGTGACCTTGATCCTCGTTCCTATCCCGTCGCGATTTGACTTCGTTCCGATCAGCTTCAGGATGATCCAGTGATTCTGGTTACCGGAGCGATTCATAAGCAACTGCGGCAGGCCATTGAGCACCGTGACGACGATATCGATCCTTCCATCGTTGTTGAAGTCACCAAAGGCGGCTCCGCGGTGCGCGGCGGGAAGTGAAAAGGCTGCTCCAGCCTTGGTGCTCAGATCTTCGAAGGTGAGACTGCCCTTGTTTCGAAATAGCCCGTTGGGAAGAGCGAACGGCCGGTGTGCGACTTGCATGGAATTATCGAGGATCTCGGAATTTGCGGTGAACAGGTCCTTGTATCCGTCGTTGTCAAAATCGAAAGCGCCGGTTCCCCAACCAGTGAGGCTGCCGGTGAAGGATCCTAGTCCCGCCGCGACAGTAGCGTCTTCAAACTGGCCGCCGCCCAGGTTTCTGTAGAGCGGAAACGTGTCGCCAAACATTGTTGTGTGGAAGATATCCGGTTTGCCATCATTGTCGAGATCACGGAAGTCGGCGCCCATCCCAGCTACGGTTTTACCGCTTTCCGTATAGGCGACGCCGGCAACCACCGCCACGTCAGTGAACGTACCATCACCATTATTGTGCAGCAGGTAATTAGGGAAAGTATCGTTGGAGACAAAAACGTCAGTCAGTCCGTCGTTATCGTAGTCCGCAAATGCTACGCCCATGCCTTTTCCTACATAGCGCGAAACATGGGATGGTATTGAGACATCCGTAAAAGTTCCGTCTCCGTTGTTGCGATAGAGGATGTTGGGAGTTCCGTGAAACCTGTCGGGTGAACAGTAGGTTGGAGCTTCTTCGACATGGCAAAGGACCGAAGTCCCAATACTGTAATCCAGGTAGTTGACGACGAAAAGGTCGAGAAGGCCGTCATTGTTGTAGTCAAACCATCCGGCTGTAACCGCCCAAGCCTTACCCAGAGTGGGAACCGTCCCGCTGACACCGGCTTTTTGAGTCGCGTCAGTAAACGTGCCATCGCCGTTATTGTGAAATAGTTGGTTGCGGTTTACCCCGGCGATGTACAGATCTTCGAAGCCGTCGTTGTCATAGTCTCCCGCCGCCACCCCCATCGAATAGCCTGTTCCCTTGAGACCCGCCTGCTCCGTGACATCGGTAAAGGTGCCGTCACCGTTGTTGCGGAACAGACGGTTGAAATAGCCCGGATCGCTTTTTTCAAGAGAAGGAATTTCGGCGCCATTGGTGAAGAAGATATCCAGCAGGCCATCATTGTTGTAATCAAACACGGCAACTCCCCCAGCCATAGTTTCGACCGAATATCGCTCGGGGCTGATGCTGTTCTTAAGCGTGAAGGTGATTTTGGAAGTTGCAATCGCGTTGTCGAATTCAATTGCTGATGGAGCTGAAGCCGGTGGACGCGGCGCGGTACCGGTGACCCGGGCATTCTGAGCGGCAGCCCGGGGCTCCGGATGCGGCTGGATTACGTCGCCGAGAAAAATGCACAGGACAGCAAACAAGCCCCCTTTGATTAGGGAGCTATTTGCCATCAGAAATCTTGCTGTGCAGCTTCTGAAATTCATCTAGTTCTTCATGGAATTTCGCTTCGTCGCCAGATTTCCGGTAGGCGAATGCAAGCCGATAGTAGTATTCATCGTTATTGGGATCCAGCGATATGGCCTTTTTGAGAACGCGGATCTCCTCTGCGTATTTCCCCTGTTGCCCGTAAACCAGCCCCAACTGGAAATATGCCTGGGGCAGCTTTGGATTCAGGCTAAGGGCCGTTTTCAGGGATTCAGTGAAATTTGGCGGCAAGGCGGCTTTGCCGTCGGACCATCTCCCCGACTGCGCCATGGTGTAGTCAAAGAGCACCAAACCATCATGGGGATATCTCTGGTGCAGAGATGCAAATTGCGAGGCCACCCTTGCCGCCAATGTGGGCGGGATTATTTCCGTGTCCGCGAGTATCTCCATGGGGTGCGGGTCCGACGGGTTCAAGTCTTCAGCGTCACAGAGGATTTGCGCTCCCTCAAGCGATTTTCCATCAGCGTATAACGCGGTCCCCAAAGCCACACGAATCTTCACTGATTTCGGATACTTCTGAAGTCCGTAGCGGAATATCGTGATGGCCGCGTCGTGGTCGAGATGCAACAAAGACATTCCGAAATCGAAGACGTTCGTTTCGCTGGGGTCGGCCGTGGCCGCTTTCTGGTATTCGATAGCCGCGGCTTTGTAGTTTTTCTCGCCTGATTCAGCTTTGCCCAGCAAGCTATGGAGCTCCACTCGGTCTTGCTGTTCAAGCAGAGCGGTTAGCAGGGTCCTGGCATTCTCATATTGGCCTGCGGCGATCTCCGCGTCGGCTAGATTGCGCCCAGTCTCGTAGCTCGGACAGGTAGCGTATACATCGGTCAGAAGTCCAACCGCGCGAGAAGAATTTCCCGCTTCGGTCAGTGCGCGTGCTGCGGTTTGTTTCTCTTTGCAATTGAACTCCCGTCGCTGCGAGAGCGACACAGATGGGGCCGAGGAGGGAGTCGATTGGTAAGAGAGCAGTTGGTCAGTTGTTGCCAGAACCGCCGACAGGAGAGCAACTTTAGCTAAGAACGGTTTTCTCACGAAGCAACCACATTCCTCAAATGCCCGCAATCGAAGCCCTTAGCAGGGACCTGGCACGCCGACCCGTCCAGCTGCAAATGGTGTACACAAATTGGTCAACTGCCAAACAGACAGTCATCTTTCGGACATGCTAGCGTTTTAGTCCACCGATTCTGCGGCATAAAAACAGTTTACTGAATGGGCCGGGGATGTAACGCAAGCCCCTGGTCTTACATGCTTATTTTGTTTTCTTTTGGAGGAGCGCCATGAAACTAACCAGCCGGGTTAACTATTTATTTCTGGTTGTCTGTATCTGCATGCTGGCGGCATCGTTCTCACGCCTCGGTGCTCAGATTGCCACCGGGCGAATCACCGGCAGGGTGACAGACTCCTCCGGCGCCGTGGTTTCGGGCGCCACCGCGACGCTCACCAGCGACACCACAGGTGTGCCCCAGACAGTGCGGACTGGTGCGAGCGGCGATTATGTTTTCGAAGCGGTCAATCCAGGCTCCTACACTCTGAAGGTTCAGGCTCCCGGGTTTGCGCCATACGTCAGCCAGGGCGTGCAGGCGCACATTCAGGACAACCTGACCGTTGACGTCAAGCTTGCGTTGGGAACGGTGGGTCAGCAAGTCTCCGTCAATGCGGCGGCGGCGCCGTTGCTGCAAGAGGAAGATGCATCCGTGGGCCAGACCATTGGTGAGCAGCAGGTCAACAATATGCCACTGCAGAGCCGGGACTGGACCACCCTGGGATTATTGGCTGCCGGCACCAGCACCACGGGAAGTTCCAGCAACGCGGAGTTCAATGTGATGGGCGTAGATTTCACCCAGAACGACTTTCGCCTTGATGGAATCGACGACAACGTCGAGGTTTATGGCGGCGGCAATATCCAGGGAGCCGGCGGGAACAACGAATACACCTCCATCGTGCCACCCCCCGACGCTATCCAGGAATTCAAACTGCAGACCGGCAACTTCGACGCTGAATTCGGCCATTCCACTGGTGGAATCGTGAATGCCGCGCTCAAGTCGGGGACCAACCAGATCCACGGGGATCTTTGGGAATACGTTCGCAACACCGTTTTCAACGCCAACGACTACTTCGCAAACCAAACTGATACACCACGTCCTGCCTACCATCAGAACCAGTTTGGAGGCACGATCGGCGGCCCCGTCTACATTCCCAAGCTCTATAACGGCAAGAATAAGACCTTCTTCTTTTTCGATTACCAGGGCACCAGGATCGATATGCCGTCGGCCAGTACCTCGAACGTTCCGACTGCCGCAATGCACAGCAGCAACTTCACCAACTTTCAGGACTACTTCTCGCTAACCAGCGGGACAAAAACCGACGGGCTCGGCCGAGTATATCCTTTGGCCACATTGCTGGACCCGGCGACCACCCGCATGGTGGCAGCCGGCGCGGCTGATCCCGTTTCAGGCCTGGCCAACACCTCGGGCGCTTCTATCTATGTGCGGGATCCGTTCTACACCAACGGCAGCATAGCCGGCATCACCAACTTCACCGGGCAAACGCAATACCTGAACATCCTTCCCCAGACACGTCTCAATCCTGACTCGGTTAAACTGCTGGGCTTATATCCCAACCCCACGGCCGGCCGGACCAGCTTCCCCAACTACTACCAGTTTGCCGCCGAGACCAACAACATCAATCAGTACGACGTCCGGATCGACGAGAACATCAGCAGCAAGGACGTCATTTTTGGTGTCTACAATTACAGCAACGAAACCATATTTGTGCCCCCGTATCTTCCCGGGATAGCAGAGGGTCAGAACTATGGGGACGGGCCAGAGCAGGGGCCTCGGTATGCGATTGTCCTCGGCTACACCCATGTCTTTACGCCCAGCCTGACCAACGAATTTCACGCCGGCTTTCTCCACAGCATTGAAAGGCTAAGCGGAGCCTATGGCAATACGCCGGGGATTCCCGAGGAGTATGGAATTCCGGGTGTGCCGCAGACTCCGGGAAATGGCGGCCTGCCGCTCATCGCTATCAACTCCCTTACGGGTATGGGAACCGCTGGTTGGATGCCCACTCTTTCTACGGTTCGCACGCTAGAGATTATGGACAACGTGACCAAAATCTACGGCTCACACACCTTCAAAACCGGCATACAGGTGGACGATTTCTATGCCCCAATCATCCAGCCAACGTATGGCAAGGGAAACTTCGACTTCGACGGCCGGTACTCTGATATTCCCAACCAGAACTCAGGCTACGAAGGTGTCGGTGACATGCTGCTGGTGCCGACTACATCCACTGTCCCAGGCGGGATAAGCAATCTCGGCGGTCTTGAGACTTACGGGCTTTCCAACTATGCCCAAGTGAGTGACCAGCGCTACTACATTGGAGCCTACTTCCAGGACGATTGGAAGGTCTCCCCAAAACTCACGCTTAACCTTGGCCTGCGCTGGGACCACTACACGCCTTATCAGGATATCTATGGCAAGCAGGCTAACTTCATTCAGAACGGTGGGGGAGGGGGAGACTCGGGAACCTACTTCATCCCCCAAGAAGGCTGTAGATCAACCCAGACTTCATCCACATTTCAGGCGCTGGTCGCTTCCTATAACATCGGCATCAACTGTACGTCGAACAAAGCGACAGGTAACGCGCAAAGCCTTAACTTTGCTCCCCGCATCGGCTTTGCCTACCGCCTGACTCCCAAAACAGTGGTTCGCGGCGGCTACGGCATTACCTACGGAGCGCTGAACAACATCGGCTTTGGCGATAATATCGGGGGGAACTATCCCTTCTCCTACACCGTTAATTTCTACGCAGTGAATTCTCAGACTCCGTTGACCGTGCCCGGAGGAGCAACGGCCACTCTGGGAAATGCTCTGGTTGCACAGAACCTGGAAAATCCCACAGCGGTCAATGGAGCCGGTCTCACCCTTTATGGAAGGCAATACAACTTCTTCACCCCGTATCAGCAAACATTCAATCTGACCGTTCAGGATCAGTTCACGCAACATGATTCCATTTCTTTCGCCTATGTCGGCACCCTGGGAAGGCATTTGGACAATAGCAATACTCAGAATGCGCCCACCGCCGTCATGCCGCCGGGAACGAACATGTATGATCCGACGGTCGAAGGCCACATTCCGTTTCCCTCGTTCTCTCCAAACGGAGTATTTGAGGATACGGAAGGTGCCAGCAACTACAGTTCTTTCCAGGCAGTTTACGAACACCAGCTCAGCAGAGGCCTAACCGTGCTGGCAAATTACACATTTTCCAAGTGCATGACCGACCAGCGTTCGCTGGAGGGCTCGAACAACCCAGCCTACCGGGCGCCATGGCTCCCCAGCTTTGGCAAGGAGGCCGATTACGCGCTCTGCAGCGCTGATACGGCACAGGTGGTTCACGCTTCGGGAACCTACGATCTGCCTTTTGGCAGGAAGCAGCCTTTCCTGAACAGCGTCAACCCGGTGGTGGATGCCTTTGTGGGCGGATGGATGACAAACTTCATCTTTTCCCACCAGACCGGCCAGCCTTTTACGCTTGGGTGTCCCACTCCAACCACCGCGGATTTTGGATGCTTTGCGAACGTAGTCCCGGGGCAAAACATCTACGCCGGCCCGCACAACGTTCACCAATGGCTCAATCCGAGCGCGTTTGCGAACCCGCCGGTTGCAACCGCGATTGGCCAAACCGACTACTCCCCACTTGGCGGCAAACCTGCCCAGGCACGAGGTCCCGGTTTCCAGAATCTCGATATGTCGCTCTTTAAGCAGTTCCCGATCCACGAGAGCGTGAGGCTTGAATTCCGGGCGGAGGCGTTTGACCTTCCCAACTGGCACTCCTTCTCGAACCCGGGACCGACGACCTTTTCCTTTACCGGGCTAGGAAATCTCAACTTTCTCAACACCTCCGGCTTCAGCGCGATCACGTCCTCGCGCAGCAATGCGCGTATTTTGCAGCTTGCTTTGAAGCTGTATTACTAACCGAGTGCTGTTCGGGAGCCTAGCCGATTTCACTTCATGACGACGCTCGACGGGTGCCCCATGTTCGCCTCAGCGTATATGGGCCGAGGATGCGTTTTTCAAATGCTTTCATGCTATGGGTCACGAGGTTATCAATCTTTTTGCCCGCATAGCGAGAGCATTGGAAGGGGGCTGCGCCCCGTCGTTTTCGTCCCATGTACGCTGGTGCGAACATGGGGCACCCGTCCAGTTGCCTTCATCTCCTAAAGGGTTGTTTGTCTCCTAAGCAAAGAGCTCCGGCACTCCTCCAGGGCCAATCCATTGCAAACCTTGAGCCCGGGTACTCACCGCAGCAGCGTTTGCGAATGTAGCATTCACCTGCTGCGGCTTCCGCAGGTTCAGGTGGATGCGGCTGACGATCTCCTCAGCGGGCTCAATGCTGATCACGCCGGCGCCGTTCCGGGTGGCCCTGCAATTCCAGGTGATGAGTTGCCCGTCGGTTCGTTCAATGAGGTAGGCGGTGGTTAACACCACCTCAGCCATGGCAATGAAGATTTCATGCACATCGTTGCAGCAACACCAACCCGAATTCCACCCGTTGCCGAAGACCGGTTCGTGGTCCGGGTAATGGAAAGAGGCAATCATGGGCACATACTGTTCGCCAATGATTCCATCCACGCGTCTCCCCCGCCCGGGGAAATCCTTGTCCGGCTCCAACATCGTCACCTCGCGATAGGGATCCGGAACGAAGGCCCACCGCAACACGCCGGTTTTACTGTCGATCACCTGCGCACAACTCCCCATGATGTTCATGGTCTTGCGCAGCCATACCTCGTCACCCGTCAACAGATACTGATACCACAGGGCAGGAATCAACCAGGCGCTCCAACCGTGAGGTGAATCCATCATGTTCCGGGATTTGCCAATCAACACGTCGTATTGCGCCTCCCAGAAACGAAGGGTTGCTCCGTTCATGCGGGAGTCGGGGATCAGCAACTGTTCCAGGCAACGATGGGCTGACAGCATGTTCGCGGCTGCTTCGCCATAGCGGCGGCGTTCCTCGGCGTCTTGCTGGAGCAACGCGAATAAACCAAGCTGTAGGGCGGAGCAGCTGATCATGCCGTCTTCAAACGTGTTCTGCCCTTCGGTGGTGAGGTCATCTTTCCTCCGAACGAGAAAATCCATGGCCTTTCTTGCGGAATCGTAGTGGCGCTGGTAAGCGGCGCCCAATTGCGCATCTTTCCCGGCCGTCCGTTTCTCGACCGCCATCACCGTCATCACCGACTTCACCGGATAGGCGACCGTAGTGTAATTGTTATAGTTTCCATCTGGTCCCTGTCTGGATACCGCATAATCGGCAAAGCCGCTGGCCAGGCCGAGCCAGTAAGGATCCTTATCTGACATGTAACGGTAGGCGAGAAGGCCCGCCATCTGTGCGGTGCTGGACAGGAGCCGTATTTTGGGTATGTTGGTGGGTTGCTTGGTGCTGAGATCCCACTGCAGATTCAGGATCTCATTAAGGCGTTTGTCGGTTTGCGCGTCCAAAGATGGATCCGGCAGGTAGAGCCGGGCCAGAACATCAGTTTCGAGACCGAGCCATTGTTCGAGATGGCTGGAGGCGTATTGCTTGTCAACCAGAGTTGCCTCCCGTGCCCGTTTCATATACCAGGACCAAGGCTGTCGCACGGATAGGCATGCTTCACTCAGGTGGCCGTCACTTTGAGCCACGGTCACCTTATACAAACCGGGGCCGCCTTGCGGTGTAAACGTGGTCACAAACTTGTCCTTGGCTGGGGAATGCACCGCCAACGGGGTTTGGCTGCCATCCTCAGCCGTGACTGTCACCGTGACTGGCTTGAGTGCCCAGATGCTGAGACTGCTGCTCTCGCCGGCGCCCAGGGTATAGCGATCGGCATCGATCATCGGCGCTGATAGAGATGCCGCCAACAACGGCTTGACCTCCTCGAGTGATCCTGCCGGTTGGAGGTAAATCGTCCAACTCCGTTCTTGGCCCGGCTTAAGAGAAACGAGGTTCTGCGGGTGGCGCGCCGGCAATGGCAGGGCATGCATCAGATCGAGGCTGCACGTGGATATCAAGTGACCGCCGTCGCCCCAGCTCGAATCTTGGTAATTCAAGGTGTAGGAGGCAACGGGGTTGGGTGAGCCCAGGGTCATGATCCGCCCCTGCGGGGTCATTAAGTATCCCCAGAAGTGTGTCTTTTCACAACGCAACAAAGTGGGGAAGTAGCGATAGTTCCATCTCGGATAGGACAACATTTCGCTGTCGACACCCAGCACCAGGGTGGCGGCCTTCGGGGAGTATTCGGTTTGGGCCTCGTTCTTCAGTCCTGCGACGATCGCCAACCGATTTCCGTCGATCCTGTAGCCCAGGGAATAGCGAATGCCATCCACTGTGGCAACGAAGCTGGATGGCGAGCCTTCGTGCCTTTGCATCTTCACGCCGGCCCAGGACGGTCCGGCGAAAGGGTCGCGGCGAAACTCCACCGCTTCCCACTCGCTACCGGTTTTCACCTCCATAACGCGAATGGTTCCGTCGTCGCTGAGGCTGGCGCGCATGCCCTCGCCGGTCAGGGTCCACGCGGCTGGCGCTTGGTGGTCAACGCCCTGTGCGGTCGATTGGGCTGCCAGCAACCTATGTGCCCCCGGCTGTGAGCCTACGATGATGGCGCTCACACCTTTGGAGAAATCGCGTCTATTCATTTTCCCTTTGGCTTGCAGGGCTGACGGCTAACCTCTACCACTTAAGCGGATTTTTTCCTTTTCGCAGCCGTTGTGCGAGTGGTTTTGCCTTTTTCCCCGCTCGATGCAGCCGTGGCATCACTGGTTGAACGCGAAGCCTCGCCCTGGGGTGAATCGACTTGCGCCAGACTCCTGCGCAATGCTTCCATGAGGTCCACCACCTGGGGGGCCTTCTTTTCGACCTCCGGCTGCGGCGCGGGAAGATTCTTCATCTTGGCTTCCACCAACTCCCGCAGTGCCTCTTCGTAATGATCCTTGAATTTGCTTGCCTCAAAGGGCTGCGTATAGGCCTGGATCAGTTGTTTCGCTAAGCCCAGCTGCGCAGCATCCGCTTGCTTGCTCTCGGTCTCAGTAGCGTAGTCGCGCGCATTGCGTAGTTCGGAGGCAAAACGCAGCGTGTAGAGCATCATTCCAGGCTGCCGCGGGTCGTGTGGAGCAGCAAGCGTCATCAAGTGCTGTCGCCCGCTGAACACGATCTCTCCCACTCCCACCATGCCGCTCTCTGCCATGCTTTGCCGCACCACGGCGAAGGCGACTGCTTGGGGACCATCCTTGGGCATCACAAAATAAGGCTTCTCGTAGAGAGCAGGATCGATCTCGTTAGCCTTCGAAAATTGCGATACCTCGATCGTCTTCTTCCCCGCCAGGCGCAGGTTTTTCAGTTCCGCCGGCTCGACGATAGCGTATTTGCCTTTCTCGTATTCGTACCCTTTGACAATGTCGGCCTTATCGACGGTGTGCTGAACAGGAGCTTCCTGGATCTCTCGCGCTGGAGGAGCAATGTGCAGTGAAGAACTGTGCGGTGGGGAGGCAACTTCGCCTTCTTCGGCTACGCCGGAATCTTCCCCATCCGTCTCAGGCTTTGGGCCTGCAGACACATTTTCCCTCCGCACCCGGCCAAGAGTGTTCCTATCGATCTCATGGAATGAGATGGGCCGAGTTGTGCTGGTCGCGGGGTAAATTTCGACCGCGAACCCAACCAGAGAAATCTGAATGGTACCTGACCACAACGGACGTGCCATCAAAGCTCCTTTGGGCAAAAAACGAAGGGGACCAAACTCTTTCGCAATTATGATGCCAGGGCCGATAGGAAGATCAAACTATTAGCCAGGATTCAGGTCTTTTCCGATTTTACGGGCTGGCCGGCAGGCCGTTTCGCCAGTTATTCGCCTCTACTGAGGTTCATTCATTTGTACGCCGCTACCACTCGACGCGAACGCCGAAGAGGGTGATAAGCAAAGCGGCCTGATCGGGGCTGATGATAAGTCCATTCGTGTTGGCGGGCATCCCGCGCATTGCGTCCAGACGGCAATCGCGAATATCCGCCCCGGTAAGCTTCGCGTGAGCAATATCGGCGCGGCTCAGGTCGCACCCGCGAAAAACGTTCCCGGAAAGATCAGCATGATAGAAGTCAGCGTCCGTCAGATTGCACTTCTCGAAGATGCAGTTTTGTAATTTCGCCATGCGCATCACGGCGAAATCCAGCTTGCATTCTCGAAACAAGACGCTCTTCAGTTGGACCTCAGTGAGGGCTGCACCGGTGAGCCGGCTGGAAGTTATGTCCACCCGCTCCAGCAGACCACCCGTAAGGTCGATATTTGCCAGATCGCAGTTCTCGATGAGGCTGTCTCGTAAGCGCAGCTGTTGCGCGTTCGGATCGGAGAGCGTGACATTGCGCCATACGCATCTCTCCACGCGGACAGATTGTCCTCGTGGACTGAGAAGCGAGGGCAGGGTCGTTTTTGACGCAATTGCATCGCGCACGTCCCCTGATGGAAGCTGTTCCTCAAAGCTCTCCGTCAGGAGTTCCATCTCAATGTGGGGCGAAACCCGGCCCTTAGTTTTAGTCGCCGTCTTCATTGGACTAGTTTAAGCAACCCCGCTGGCGCAGCCAGTATGGCGTGGCTGTTGCCAAGAATCCCCAGCGATGGCAGCTCGGTCCAGGTGACGTCACAGCCGGCTAAAGTACCCTGCAAACGGTGCATGCGGTCGCCGACGAAAAAGCTGCCGATCTCGGCAACAGACAGGGCTCGCGTATCTTCAGGCATGCCGCATCTTAAACGTACCTTCGAGAAATTGCAGCGGTGGAATGGACCCTGAAAGATGGCCCGAGTTGCTCAAACATCCTCACAATGTCATCCTCGAGACATGAAGCAAGGAAGACTACTCTGTGTGATCGTGGGATCGCTGTTGACCGGGTGTTTGTCCGCTCCAGCGCAGGAAGCAGGAGCCTGGCGTGCATCGAGCTCCACGGCCGAATCCATTACCGGCGACATCGCCATCTCGGATGCAAGGCTATTCATCAACTTTTCCGCTTTTCCGGCGTCTCGCATACGCGCTCTGGAGCCCGGCGAAGTGAGCGCAGTCTTTGATGCCGACAGCAGCGCCGGCGTGCGGGGCAATCTCTACAGGCTGAACATACCGGGTAGCAAAAAGTTTCTGCACCACAACACACTGTGTGGCTCTGAGGACACTCAGTGGATGGCCACTTACGTCGAAGGGCGCTCGTTGCATGTTGCGTTCTTTTCCGGACAAAAGATGCCGGTGTTTACGCGGGACGCGATATCCAACTCCACTGACCTATGTGGCACATTTTCCTATGCGCGATGAACCAGCCTCAATTCAGGCCCGAGTCACGAAAATCCCCAGCTTCTCGTAGGGTTTGGTGAGAGAAGCTGCGGCCGCTCGTTCGGTGATGATTCCGCTGATTTCCGCCAGCGGCACAACTACGTAAGGCGAGGCAGTGTTGAGCTTCTCTGAAGAGGCGAGAACAATGGTCTCTGCTGCAGCCTGGCTGAGCGCCCGCTTCACCGCCGCTTCCTCGTAGTCGCCGGTAGTGAGACCCGTTTTCGGATGGACGCCCGTCACCCCCATGAAGTAGGTGTCCGCATGAACATCCGCGATCGCCTGGATTGCGACTGCTCCCACGGCAACCACAGAGTGCTTGAAGAGACGTCCTCCAATGAGAATCACCTCCACATTCGCATGGTCTAAAAGCTCCAGAGCGATGGTTGGGCTGTGGGTAACGATCGTTGCCCGCGCATCCAGGGGAATATGCCGCGCGACTTGCCGGGCAGTGGTGCCGCCATCCAGCATGACGACCTGTCCCGGTTGAATCATCTTTGCGGCCGCGCGGCCGATCGCCACTTTGCCCTCGGGAGTAATCAGTTCACGTCCGGCAAAATCTGCCAACGCGGGCGACGCCGGGAGGGCTCCGCCATGGACACGCTGAAGGAGGCCCTCTTGCGCCATCTCTCTCAAGTCGCGGCGGATCGTATCTTCAGAAACGCGCATGTCCCGGCTCACATCTTTGGCAACCACCTGGCCGTCCCGCTTAAGGATGGAGAGGATCTGCTGCTTGCGGTGCGTAGTCAGCATGTCTGCTGTTTACCATAATGCTTGACATTGCACGAAATTGCACGATATTGTCTATTTGAAATGATAAAGGAAAGAAGGTTGCAATGTCTAACCGCTCGCTGATGATTCTGATTGCTGGTCCATACCGGTCAGGCACCGGGGACGACCCTGAACTCATGGCCAGGAACTTGCGCGGGCTGGAATCTGTGGCGCTTCCGCTTTACCGCGCCGGGCACATTCCACTCATTGGAGAGTCGATCCTATACCACCGCTCGTCGAGCGGATCGGGTGCGGAGATCCTCAAGGTCGAAACCCTCTCCGACCGACTCGGTTATCACTCGGTGCGATGCTGTCCTGCGGCTCCCAGGCGCTTAAGGGTGCTGAAGAAGATCGACCTTCGGGATCGTGCTGCGCAGAGCGATGGCACCTGGCAGCGAGCAAAGCCAGAGAGACGCTACGACCGCGGTAACTGGTGCCGACCATGCCTTACTTTACAACGTTAGAAACGAACGGCTTTAGCCGCTGAGGGGACAATCTAAAGTCGAATCGTAGCTTTTCCTTGATTGTTTTAGACCTCGACGGGACTCTCATTTACCCAGATCCCCCAGGGACGCATGAAATTGCTTAGGACTACGCCCACAGGCGCTACTTGTTTAAGTGTTGTTCTCACTCGTCAGTTTCGTTTTCCGGAGCGAAGCGCTCCATTTGTTAACGGGCATCCGGGATTGTGCGTAGTGGAAGACCTCGAGGATGCTCATCTTACCCATGCTGCTCGTACCTTTTCGACCACCGAAGCCAGAGAACGGGATTTGCGCAACGTAGATGTAGCCTACGGAACACAGCAAGATGCAGCGGTTCTGGTTCTCGGCCCGGGGGAAAGACTGGCGCTGCTGGATGAGGCCATCCGGCGGAAAAGCCGGATCAAGCTGGGCTGGAAGAGGAGACTGAGGCCTACGAGCGCGCACTAGATCGTGTTCACGAAGATCTTTGAGGAGCTTCTCATGAGCCCGTGGCTGAGTTGAGACCGAAAAATCAGCGTCTTCTTGGATTTCTATTGTCGCCGAATATGACAAGTTAGCGCGTGGGGGCTGCGCCCTTCGCTCAGATGTCGCTACGCGACTGATTGATCGTCCTGATCTCGGCGATTCGGAGTTCTCACGCAGACTCTTCAGCCCGTACCCTTCAACAGGGGAGAGCTTTTGCAGCCCAATCGGCCGTACGCATTTCTTTGCAATGAGTGCCGCTGAGGTATGTTCTTCGAGATAAATCCGATTGTTCCAAATGGCGCAGCAAGGTCACACCCGGCGGAGGCAATCGTACTGAAGGTGAAGATATCGAAGTCATCGAAGCTTTCCATCGATGACGCGATCCAAGCAATTGGGCCGGCGCTATCGAGGACGGCAAAACCATCATGCTGCTCGCAGCATGCTTACATTCACTTGTTCAACTACCGGCTGTTGGGGCCAAAGAGAGAGTAGGTCGGGATGTCTAACCGCTCGCTGATGATTCTGATAGCCGGACCATACCGGTCAGGCACCGGGGATGACCCTGAACTTATGGCCAGGAACCTGCGCGGACTTGAATCCGTAGCTCTTCCGCTTTACCGCGCCGGTCACATTCCAATCATCGGAGAATGGATTGCTCTCCCACTGCTGCGCGAAGCGGGATCGCTCCGCCCTGGGGACGCAGTCTACGACGAGATACTCTATCCCATCGCAAATCGGCTGCTCAGCCGGTGTGACGCTGTCTTGCGGCTCCCAGGTGCTTCCAAGGGGGCTGATGAAGATGTGAGGCTTGCGCGCGAGCGGGGCCTGATGGTCTACGAGCGCCTGGCCGACGTGCCGGGAATGTGAGTTCCCAAATAGGGCGCAGAATTGCGATGCTCCTGTGCTTACGGGTAGCGTGTCGCTAGCCAACGTCGATATAGTCATCGAAGACAACTAACCCGCATCGCCCCGTCCCGATTGCCGACGACATTGTGCCCGAGCGAAGGCGATAGCTTCAAGACGATTCAGCGTTCAGGCACGCATCTTTACGCTTCGTCAGTCTCACTTCATTTTCCCCGGCTGTTTCTGAACAATCCGGCTGTCTCCCTCAAAGGGCTATCGAACAGCGCAAGCATGTCTATGGAGAGCCTTGCCTGCGTCCTATCAGCGCCGCTACAGGAGCAGTGTGTCCAGTGAAGTTAACGTCTCCATGAGGTCGGCTTCGTGAAAAATTCCTGCCCCGGGCCCAATCGATTCGCTGTTGCAAATTACGCAGAACGGCAAACCAAACCCAGCGCTTTCGCCTGCCTATTGCTGCTCGCCGGCTTCTTCCTGGTCCCGGCTGGCCACGCGCAAACATTCACCTCGCTCGCGATCACGCCCGCCCAGCCCACGGTGAATATAGGCGGCACCACGCAGCTCAACGCTACGGCCACTTACTCCGATGGCTCCTCCAACAACGTCAGCAGTAGCGTGGCCTGGAGCTCCGCCGATCCCCGGGTGGTCAACGTCTCCAGCAGCGGGGTTGCATCGGGATCGGCGACCGGAAGCGTCGTTATCACCGCCAGCTATCAAGGGCAAACTGCCTCGGCGACGATATCCAGTTCCATCGGCACAGTGCAATGGAGCGGTCCTCTGACCATCACCCAGGGAGGCACCTATTCCGGTAACTGGAAAAGTACAGATCCGCATACGCCGGCAGTGATCGTGGCCACGACGGCGCCCGTGCTGATAGAGAATTCGTACCTGACGGGTCCGAGCGACCTCATTGCCGCTCCTTATTACGGAAACAACATCACGGTCAAAAACGTTATTGGCATTGGCGTCAATCCGAATGTCCTCGGTCAAGCGAATGGTCTGTTTGTCAACGTCATCAGTCCAAGCCTGCTCGACGTGGAAAACTGTTACTTCGAAAGCGTGCTGTTTGGAGTCTATGTACGCGGCTATGGGGGCAATCGCGACGGGACCCAGACAATTACCATCCTGAATAATCGTGGCCGTAACATCGTCGGCCTCGAAAGCAATGGAAAGAACGGCTACCTGGCGGGCGAAACCAATTGGCAGTGGGCGCATGCAATCCAGCTCAGCGAGATAAATTCTGTACCCGGCATCACCATCGCCTGGAATGAAATCATCAACTATCCCAATCAGAGCCTGGTAAACGAAAACATTAACATGTACGATTCCGGCGGCACGTCGAGCAGCCCCGCTGAATTCCACGACAACTACATTCAGGGGGCGTACGCCTACAATCCGCCGGTGGACGCGTACAACGGCGGCGGCTACGTCACCGATGGTAGCGGAAGTGATACCGTTGCCACCGCCTCGGCCTTTAACAGCGTCTACAACAATCAAATTGTTGGCACGGTCAATATGGCCATTGAATTCAGCTCCGGGCACGACAACGTAGCCTACAACAACCGGGCTGTCTCCAGCGGCTTACTCGCCGATGGCGTCGAGATTCCCGCCCAGAACGTGGGCCTTGCTATCGACGATATCTATGGCAACATTGAGAACGGCAGCATGTACAACAACGACATGTATAGCAATACCGTCGGTTGGATGTGCTGGGCAGCACGATGCGCCGCAAACGGATATCGCAACGACGAATACTTCCCCAACGACAGCAGCGACTACTCCACAAACACATCGATTGCCGCAAACCCGATCACTTTGCAGCTGGAGAACAACGAATACACGACCTGGCTCCAGAAGATCGCCTCCAACCAAATGGTTGTTGGCCCCGTCGTCGCGGGAATCGGCAATACAGTGGGCACAGCCGGCACGCAAGCCGCGGCCACACTCTCATCCACCGCCTGGTACAACATCGTGAACAACAACAGTAGCCTGTGCGTCGATGCTCTTTCCTGGGGCTATCTGAATGGTACAGCCGTCGTGCAATATACCTGTGGCGCCGCACAGTACAACCAGGAGTGGCAATTCCAGCCGACCGATAGCGGTTATTACCAGGTAGTGAATCGCAATGCCTTGAACCGGGCGGGCCAAAATCTTGTTTGGGATGTGAAAGGGGGGCCATCGGCCACGGCGGACCAGATAAATATCCAACTTTGGACCTATGTCGGAGGGACAAACCAGCAGTGGATGCCAGTATCGTTAGGTACTGGCGCCTATAAATTTGTCGCTCGCAACAGCGGCAAATGTCTTGATGTCCCCGAGGGCTCGTCGGCTGTTCTCACCGTCTTGCAACAATACGATTGCAATGGAGGCGGCTCCCAATCCTTCTCTCTGCAGCAAAAGTAGCGGTCTATCGCGGCTGATTGACCTGCACATGGAACGGGCACGTTCCTCGTTCGGGTTCGTTGTCGTCGGGCAGCGCATACTGTTTCCATTCGTGGTTGGTTGCCTCTCCGTAAAAGCCTATGTCGGGATGGACTGGCATTCCGTCATAAGTCAGCATTCGCTGGTGAATACGATGCCGGACGGGCGCCGCGATCGGCCGCGCGGTCATTGGATCGATGAAAAGAGATCTGGGCTGGAACACCAGCACCATACCCGGACCGAGGTTCCTGCTGCGGCGTCGCTGATAGGTTGGTGACGCTCCAACAACGAACATCTCGCAACCCAGAAAGGAGAATTCCCACAGAGGATGATCGGGTGTCCTTTCCATCGCCGCCTTCTCGTCATAGCCATGCAGAAACTGTAATGCCTGCCAAAACCGGGCCACAAATGACATGTGATCGGTGATGGATGGATCGGGCTCGAAGAATGCGATCAGGCTGGCGCGCTCATATGGGGATGTACCAATGAGGTTGACGAATTGCTTCATGCTCTTCGCTAGTTCATCAAAGCCGTTCCGCGCAACGAAGGTATAGAGCATTTCTCCGCGCAGCTCGCCGCTCTGGCCAAAGAAGCAGGAATAGTCCGGTTTGCAGACACTGGCCTTATATTCTTCATAGGCGTCGATCTTCCACCTATCTTCGGGGGTTTCCAGTGTGCCTTGATCGAGAACCCGCTCCGTCCAGTTGCCAACTGCAACGCTGATCATGATGCTGTCCTGACTGCTGGGGCTTTTCTGCCGCGGCGCGCTAAGCGCATCATGCGGCGAAATCCCGCTCGCTGCTGTTCGCCCCACGAGCCGTTGACCAGAGCCGGTTCGGCTCCGGCATCGCCGGTCTCTACCGTACTGTCGTGGAACCTCGCGGTGCCGAAGAGGATGTCCCACCAGGGAAGAGCGGTGCCGAAGTTACAGCTGCGCCGTCCGGCGGCACGCAACGCATGATGGGTGCGATGGAATTGCGGGGAGATGAATATGTGCGCGCCCTGCCATCCGTAACTTACCCGTGTGTTCGCGTGCGCCACGCTGCCCAGAAATCGCATGCAGAGAATGAGGAAAGGGAATTGCATCGCTGGTACTCCCGCGATCAAACCCACAGTGATGAGCCACACATAAGTAATCGCATCTTCCAGTACGTGCGACCGGTCATCGGACCAGAAGGTCATTTGTTCTTCGGCGTGATGCAGGGAGTGGATGCCGTACCACCATCCATATCTGTGGGACAGTCTGTGACGCCAATAGTCAGCGAGATCGAGGATGGCGAAGTTGGCGATGAAGACGACTGCGGGCCATGCCGCGAGCATGGGGATCAGGCTGGAAAGCGAAGGCGATGCGATGGCGTGGGAACCAAGAAATGCATCGAGGTTCTGCCGCAACCAATCGTATTCAAAGTATGCGATGAGCGGAAACAGGACGACGCGAACGAAGATCGCATAGCTTACATCGGCGGCGATGGAGTTACGCTTCGGCCAGCTAGTGAGCGCCCACAACCGTTCGAGAGGCGTGCAGGTCAAAAAACTGATCAAGAGTTCCGTGAGTCCGCATGCGGCAAAGAACACCCACAGCGAAGCAGCATGCCTATAGTGCTGCAGGCCCAGCTTTGCCAGTAACGACTGAATAGAACCGAGGATGCATTGAAAGTTCACCGCGTTCAACCACCGCATTTCTCTACTTTCGCGGTGACGCGTGGAGTATTCCAGGGGTTTGCAGCGAACCGCGCATTTTGTGCAGTAGCCGGGCCGCACGGTCACTTACGAACTGGCTCTCCCAGCAAGGCCGGGATACCACCGAGATTGACCGCTAAGTGCATCGGATGAATCGAGAGTCAGAGGGAAGGTGCAGTGGTATCCCACATCTCGCGAAAAACGAGCGAGATGTGGGGCACCCGGCCTTGGTGGGGGAACTAGAGGCCAGATCCCCCTTTGCACAAAGACTAGCTGTCGAAAACGAAATCTTTCTCCTCCAAAACCCTCTCAATCCCGTTCGTCCTCCTGATCATCCAGTTCATCAAAGATCTGACCAATTCCCGATCGACGGAGTGCTACTCTACCCGGGTGCGGGCGAACGCCGTCCTGCTGCCGCGGCTATTCCGAAGATGACGGATCAATTCAAATCGTTTCTGCGACGGGCGACAGTGCTCTTTCTTGCCTGGACGGCGATGGGGCTCTTCCTCTTCAGCCAGGGCATGGTCCAGAAAGCCTTCACCCACGATCCAAATCCCTGGTGGCACCATCTGACGTCGTGGATGGTTGGAGTTTATCTCTGGTTTCTACTGTCGCCCCTCGTTCTATGGTTGGGGCGTCGCTTTCCTCTCGAAGAAGGCCATTGGGTACGCTGGACGTCCACCCACCTCGCCCTCAGCATCGTAATCGCGCTGGTGGAGCTGGCATCCGAGAGCGCCATCCTCCATGGGGTCGGGGTCTTTCCCAGCATAATGGCCAGCTATGTGACCACTCTGTTTTTCCTGCTCATCATTGGCTTTCACCAGGCGGTGTTGACATATTGGATCATCCTCGCCATCCAATATGCGTTTGGATGGTATCGCAGGTATGAGGAACGCAAAGAGGAAGCCCTGCGCCTGGAACTCCGCTCCTCTCAGCTGGAAAGCCAACTGGTGCAAGCCAACCTGAATGCTTTGAAGATGCAGATCCAGCCGCATTTCCTCTTCAACACACTGAACGCCATCATGGTGCTGGTACGGCAGCAGAAAGGACGCGAGGCAGAAGAGATGCTTAGCCGCCTAAGCGATCTTCTGCGCTGCGTGCTGGACGACGTGAACGCACACGAGGTTCCGCTCCGCCGCGAGTTGGAATACCTGCAGCTGTATCTTGCCATCGAGCAGGTGCGCTTCCAGGATCGCCTAAAAGTTGAAGTTACGTGGGATCCCGAGGTTCTCGACGCCGCGGTGCCACACATGATTCTGCAACCGCTCGTCGAGAACGCCATTCGCCACGGCATCGGCCGTAGCTCGACGGCAGGCAACGTCCGAATCAGCGCTCAACGCGCGAATGGAATTCTGGAGATGAAAGTAGAGGACGACGGTCCCGGGCTCGTGGCTGGTGGCAAAGAACAGTCTCACGGCATTGGTTTGGCCAACACGCGCGCCCGGCTCAACAAGCTCTACGGAGATGCCGCCCACTTATCGATCGAAAATCGCGCGCAGGGCGGAGTCGCCGCTATCGTCGCGCTGCCCTGCAATCTTCTCGACCACGAGTCCCCAGCGGTCTTCATGGAGGCACATGCCAGTCACGGCCTTGCTGGTTGACGACGAGCCACTGGCGCGCGAAGGTTTGCGCATGCTTCTGGCGCGCGATCCAGAGGTGTCAGCGATTCACGAAGCGAGGGATGGAGATGAGGCCGTGGAAGCCATCCGCGCCCTGCACCCAGACATCGTTTTTTTGGATGTTCAGATGCCGGGGATGGACGGATTCGCCGTGGTGCAAGAGATAGGGGCCGAGGCAATGCCTGCGGTCGTCTTTGTGACCGCGCACGACAAATATGCGATCCAGGCATTTGAGCTGAATGCATTTGATTACCTGTTGAAACCGGTCACCGAGGAGCGGTTTGCCAAGGCGCTTGCCCGTTCCAAAGCCCGCCTGCGATCCAATCCTGTGGATGACCCCAGCAGCCGGATCCTGTCGCTTCTGGAGACCATGGCATCGCCCCGGCATTTTCTGCGCCGGCTGGCCGTCCGTTCTGCCGGAAAGACCATCTTCGTCGATGTCGCGGATGTGGACTGGATCGAAGCCGCGGAAAATTATGTCCAGCTTCATGCCGGGCGCGCGCAGCATCTGCTTCACGTCACCATGAACACGCTGGAAAAATCTCTGGATTCCGAATTGTTTCTCCGCATCCACCGCTCCGTGATGGTCAACGTCAAGCGCATTAAGGAACTGGAGCCGGTCACTCATGGGGAGTACGTGATCACGCTGGCCAACGGCGTCCGCCTGCAATCCGGCCGTATGTACACGGAAAAACTGAAAGCACTGGCCGCAAATCCATTTCAGGCCTGAGACGGTTCATCAAGCCGTTAGTCCACCTGGTCAAAATCCGCTTCAGGAAAACAAGCCGCCCGCTACAGACTAGTGATTGTCATGAACAATCAATCTCTTGCCGAGCTGCCTACCGTGACCACGCAATTCGAAAGCCCCACGCTCCCTGGTCCGGCCCTTGCCACGCCAAAGTACTATCACGCAATCGGCTACCTCCGCGCCTTTATCGTTGCGCTCGTCGTTGCCCATCATGCCGCGCTGGCGTATTTTCCCCTTCCGTTCCCGCCGTCAGTTTCGCTGCTCGCGCAGCCCCGCTTGTGGCAGGCGTTTCCCGTTCGTGATGCCCACACTTCTATCGGAGTTATTGTCTTCGCCGGTTTCAATGACGCCTTCTTCATGTCCCTCATGTTCTTTCTATCCGGCCTGTTTGTCTGGCATGGCCTGGTACAGAAGGGAAGTGCTAAGTTCCTTAGAGGTCGTCTGCTGCGGCTTGGTATCCCGTTTGTCGTGGCGGCCGCTATCCTGGCTCCGCTTGCGTATTACCCGGCCTATCTGCGCACGGCGAGTCATACCGGGGTCGCTGGTTACTGGCATCAATGGCGAGGGTTAGGAAACTGGCCCGCCGGGCCGGCCTGGTTTGTCTGGGTGTTGCTGACCTTCGACTTGATCGCCACGCTCCTGTTCGTGATTGCGCCTGGCTGGGGCGAGTCGCTCGGACGCGTGATCTCCGGTGTGTCTCGCAGACCGGTGGTATTCTTTGCCGGCCTGGTCGCGATCTCCGCGATCGCCTACATTCCGATGGAGCTCATCTTCACCTCGACCGCCTGGACAGCATTTGGCCCGTTCACCTTCCAAACGAGCCGGATTCTTCACTACCTGATGTATTTCCTCATTGCCGTCGGCGTCGGGGCGTGCGGCCTCGATCGCGGACTGCTCGCTCCCCATGGAAAACTTGCGCGGCGCTGGCCCTTGTGGGTGCTCGCGGCTCTGGTTTTGTTTGCAGCAGCTTCGGCGGTCGCTTTCCTCATTCTCACCACCCACACCCAATCGCAGATCTGGGCAGTCGCGCGGGCCACCGGGTTCGTCCTCTCCTGCGCAGCGTCCTGTTTTGCCTTTTTGGCCGTATTCCTCCGTTTTGCACAATCGCGTTCCCGGCTCTTCGATAGTCTTGCCGCAAACTCCTACGCCATTTATCTCCTCCATTACGCGTTCGTCAGCTGGCTGCAATACGCGCTCCTGCCGGCATCGCTCCCCGCGGTTGCCAAGGCCGCGATTGTTTTCCTGGGGGCGTTCGGGCTTAGCTGGCTACTGTCAGCGACGATTCGCCGGGTTCCAGCCGTGGCGCGGCTGGTTTAGACCCGTTAAATGCTGCTTCCGCTTCGAATTCCTGAAGAGATGCGTGTCCATGGCGCATCCAATCACGGAGATTTAGTAAGCAGAGGCACGTCATGCCAGTCATTCGAACCTGTACCCACTGCAGCCAAAAGAATCGTGTCCCCGCCGGCCGTCTGGCCAGCACCGGTCGATGCGGCGCCTGCAAGAACGAGCTTGCTCCGATCGCGGAGCCGTTGCCGGCGGATCCGGTTCTCTTCGACGAGGTAGTGAACAACGCTACTGTTCCTGTGCTGGTCGACTTCTGGGCTGCCTGGTGCGGGCCTTGCCGCTCAGCGGCGCCAGAGGTCGCGCGCACGGCCCAGGATATGGCTGGAAAAGCAATTGTCCTCAAGGTCGACACCGAGGCGCATCCCGCGTTGGCTGCGCGCTTCGATGTGCGCGGGATCCCGAACTTTGTCGTTCTTTCAAAAGGCCGGTCGGTATTCCAGCAGGCCGGTCTTGTCGGCCATGAACAAATGGAGCAATGGCTTCAATCCGCCGCCGCATAGACACGCCTCTAGACTGTTCCTTAATTCATGAACCTCTCTCCCTCCGATTACGCTGATCTCCAGGCTGCAGTCGCAAAGCTTGAAACTCAGAGCTTCGCCATGAACATCGCATCCAAGGTCGGCATGCCGATTGAGGCGCTGCTGCACCGGCTTCCTCTTCCCGCTCAGTCTGCAATACAGGCGGCGGTGAATAAGGCCCTGGAGCAATGTTTGCGCATCGCCGTCAAGGCCCATCCGGTGAAATCGTCTAGTGCGATTTACAAGCGTTCCCACACTGCCGCCACTGCCATTACTGGCGCCGTCGGCGGCTTCTTTGGGCTGCCCGGTCTATTAGTCGAACTTCCGGTCACGACCACCGTCATGTTGCACTCCATTGTGGAGATTGCCCGCAGTTGTGGTGAAGACTTCTCGAGCCCGGAAAGTAGGCTCGCTTGCCTTGAGGTCTTTGCTCTCGGACCCCTAAACACTCATCCAGAGGCGCAAGAGAGCGCGTACTACGCAACCCGCGCGGCCTTGGCACAGGTTACTCGGGAGGCAGTGTCCTTCATCACGAAGAAGGGAATGGCAAAGGAGAGCGCGCCGGCCCTGTTGTCATTCGTGGGCAGGATCGCTTCGAGATTCGGCCTTGAGGTCAGCGAGAAAGTTGCCGCGGAGCTCGTCCCTATCGCCGGCGCTGCCGGTGGTCTCACGCTCAACATACTTTTCAGCCAGCACTTTCAAAGCCTGGCTGAAGGGCATTTCACGGTTCGCCGCCTGGAGCGCAAGTACGGCAAGGAAGCGGTTCGCCAGGACTACGAACTTGCGCGTTCTCTCCCGTATAAAACTTAACCACGTCACCCGCGCCGCGACCGCAGCAGACGAAAAAAGACCGCCCCATTTTAAAAAGCTTTGCGCTGTTCGGGTTGACATTCGACCCGAACGCGCGAATACTTGGGTGGAATGACTACCCAAGAGAACAAAGACGAACGCATGGCCTTGTTGCAAGGCACCCTGGATCTGCTGATTTTGAAAACCCTGGTCCTGGCGCCCTGCCATGGGCAGGGCGTTGCGCGCTTGATTCAACGTCAGTCAGAAGAAGTGTTTCTTGTCGATCACGGCTCACTCTATGTGGCACTGCAAAGGCTAGAAGACAAAAAGTGGATTCGCGCCAAGTGGGGCGTGAGCGAAAACAACCGCAAGGCGCGGTTCTATTCGTTGACACCGAAGGGGCGCGAGCACCTGGTGCAGAAAACCGGCGAGTGGCGGCGGCTGACGCGGGCCATGGGTTTGATTCTCGATTCCGGCAACAGCCTGCAAAGTGAGGAGGCATAAGCATGTTCAGGCGCAAGAGAAGTGCAGAGGATTTCGCTGAAGAAATCAAGATGCATATGGAACTGGAAGCCGACGAACTGCGTGCCGAAGGCTTGAGCGAGGAGGAGGCGCACTGGAAGGCGCGGCGTGTCTTCGGCAATGTACGAGAGGCGCAGGAGCGGTTCTATCTAAAGGACCGCTTTGTCGCTCTGGATCGGTTGTTGCGCGATATTCGCTTCGCCTTGCGGTCGCTGCGCCACAGCCCGGGGTTTGCCGCCACGGCTATCCTCACGCTTGCGCTCGGAATCGGCGCCAACACCGCTGTCTTCAGCGTAATGAACGCAGTACTGCTGCGGTCGCTGCCGGTCACCGATCCAGATCGCCTGATGTACTTGAAAACTTCCAACGCGCCTCGCGGTACCGGCACGATCGATTCCAATGAAACCTTCAGTTACCCGGTGTACGATGCTCTCCGCCGGCAAAACCAGGGGCTCTCGCCGGTGATGGCTTACGTGCCTTTGTCGGGCAGTAAGGTTGCAGTCCGTTACGGAGCGGAGCCGGAAGAAGCAGAAGGCGACATGGTGAGCGGAACCTTTTTCTCCGGCCTCGGAGTAAAGCTGCCGCTTGGTCGAGGTTTCAGCGAGCAGGATGAGACCAACCACGCCGCCATTGCTGTGCTCAGTTACAACTACTGGACGCGGCGGTTTGGGCGCGACCGCGAGGTACTCGGAAAGACGCTGTATGTGAATGGCGTGCCCATCACCATCGTGGGAATCGCCGCCGAGGGCTTTGAAGGCGTGGAAGGAGGCGGATCAACCGATTTCTGGATTCCCTTGCAGAGCCGGCCGGAACTGAATGCGTGGGGCAATCCCGAGGAAGATGGTAAAACGTACATCGCTAATCCCACCTGGTGGTGCCTGCGGCTCATCGGGCGGCTCGCTCCGGGCGTAACCAGAACGCAAGCTGTGGCGCAGTTGCAGCCCATTTTTCAAAGAGCGGCTTATGTCGGGCTGGGTGCGCCGATGGCGGGCGAGGAGCCTCCGATTCTGAGCTTGGCCGAGGCCCGAAGCTTCCCCGGATACAGCACGCAATACGGCCATCCTCTACGCATATTGATGGCTATGGTGGCGCTTGTGCTCCTGATTGCCCTGACCAATGTGGTGATGCTGTTGATGGCCCGCAATGGCGCCCGGCAGCGTGAGTTTTCTCTGCGCCAAGCTTTGGGTGCAGGACGCGGAGAGTTGCTGCGGCAACTGTTGGCGGAGAGCTTGATCCTGGTGACGGCTGGCGGTGCGTTAGCCTGGGGCTTTGCTGAGATAGCGACGCGCCTCTTAGGGAACTGGGCGCAGATTGAGGCCAGCCTGGCGCCGGATAGGACGGTGCTGCTGTTCACTCTGGGCATTCTTGCGATTGCCGCGCTTTTATTTGGATTGGCGCCGATGCGGGTAGCCATTGCCGGTGGAGCGGAGCTGTCATTGAAGACGTCAGCGGCTACATCCAATACGGATGCCGGCAGATCGCGGACCGGCAGAGTAATTGTGGCTCTGCAGATGGCGCTGTGCCTGGTACTGCTGGTGGGCGCGGGATTGCTGATTCGCAGCCTGCGAAATTTGCAGAACACCTCATTGGGCATGAAGGTCGATGGCCTGGTGGTCTTCGGGGTGAAACCCAATATCCAGTCGGTTCCCGAGGGTATTGCTTTCTATGTGAGCTTGATGAACAAACTACGCGCCTTACCTGGCGTTGAATCGGTAACCATTATGGAAGAGCGCCTTGGCGCAGGGTGGTCCAACAACAGCAACATGATGGTGGATGGAAAGTTGCCGGACGTGGCCAACGGATCATCGAGAACCGTCCGCAGCAATGTAGCTGGCCCGGATTTCTTTCACACCCTCGGCGTCCCACTGCTGGCAGGGCGCGATTTTGCTGATTCTGATACGGCGACGTCGCCCCACGTCGGCATCATCAACCAGCAATTTGCGGAGCGCTTCCTGGCTAATCAGAATCCCCTCGGGCACACTATTGGGACCGACAACGGACGTTATCAGATGACAGTCGTCGGCGTCGTGAAGGACCACAAATATCGCAGCATCGACGAAGCACCCATTCCTATGGCTTGGTATATGTACGCTCAAATTCCGATGACCGGAGCAATGGACGTGGAAATGCGCGTCCACGGAGACCCGCTGATGATTCTGCCCTCGGCGCGCAAGGTGGTGCAACAGATGAATCCGAATCTGCCGCTGATTCGGCCGATAACCCAACGCGCGCAATACGATTTGACGATTTCAGGGCAGCTGCTCTTTGCGCGCCTGGCGGGCTTCTTTGGATTTCTGGCAGTCGTTCTGGTCGCGACCGGGCTCTATGGAGCGTTAGCGTATCGGGTGAGCATGCGGACGGAGGAGATCGGTGTGCGCATGGCTGTAGGCGCGCGGCGCGGGCAGGTGATGTGGATGATCCTGCAGGATAGTCTGCTGCTCACGACAGTGGGGGTGCTGATCGGTCTTCCCCTGGCGATGCTGGTGGGTCGCGCGTTGACGGCGTCCCTATACGGCATGAAACCACTGGATGCCGTGAGCTATCTTCTGGCCGTTTTGGGAGTGGCAATGGTTGCGCTGGTGGCTAGCGCAGTGCCTGCAAGGCGTGCCGCGAGCGTCGACCCCATGACAGCGCTGCGTGCGGAATAAACCCGACCGGAAACGGCTGGGATTGTTCCCGATTAGCGCGGAAGATCCATCAGCACCACTTCTGACCGGTCCTGCACTCGTTCGAGGACCACTTCACCACCGTCAGGGGAAATGTCGAAATCGCCAATATCGAAGCCGGGAGGGAGATTGGTCAACTGCCGCTCAGCACCCGTCTCCAGGTCGATGAGCCAGAGATTCTTGTGTTGAATTGCTCCTTGCAGGAGCACGAGCGCTCGCCCTCCAGGCAGGAAGGCCAGATGACGAGCGCCCCGAGTCAGCCTTAGGGGCGGTAGGCTCTGCGGTTCGGCTTGGGGCGTGACGGCTTTCACAGAAAAGGTGGTGCCGATATCGGGTCCTGAGTAGACCAAGAAACGGCCGTCGGGCGCCCACGCAGGATCGGCCGAGTACTCCCGCAGAAAAGGAGCGGGTGAACGACCATCGAGGAACACGCGGAAGAGGTGTGGGACGTCGTGATCTTCCGCTGCCGAAGTGATCGATTGACCATCGGGCGCCCATGTTGGAGAACCGTGCAACTCCAGCGAATCGGCCACGATCCGTGCGTCCGTGCCGTCTGCCCGCATCGCGTACAAGAGCGTCCGCCCGTTTTGCCGGACCGAGAACGCGATGTAGTTTCCATCGGAGGAGATTGCAGGGCCGCCAAAGATTCGCGCTCCCGGTCCACTCCACAACTCCGTAGCGGCTCCGTTAGCGAGCTTCCAGATACTTTCGTCCGTGCCAGTCGCGGAAACATAGAGAAGGTAGTTCGGGCCCAGTCGCGGGGCGAACCCTGTACTGGTGGTCAGCGAGATTTGCGTAGGTGCCGGTACTTCCGTAGGTAAATGATCGACGCGCATGCGCCAGAGTGTTCTCCGCGGACTGGCGCGAGTGACTACCAGACGGCGACCGTCTGCGCTGGCCGCGAGCGAGGTGTACCGGTCGAGCCCTCCGCTTAGCCGGTGGGGGACACGGCGCTCCAGGTCCATACTATAAAGCCACGGACCCGAAGCATCAGTATCGGTGGCGAGGTAAAGCAGCGTGCGCCGATCTAATAGGACCGGATCACTCACCCGTGCCTTGAGGGATGTGATGCGCTCAGGGTTTCCGGCGGCTGGGCGGATGCGCCAGATGTCTAATTTGTCTGGCAGCTCGCCCTGGACGAAGTAAATGAATGACCCATCGGGTGCCCACAACGGAAAGTGACTGTGGAGTCCCGCAGGCGCAGTGAAGATGGGTTTATCTTCCGTACGCCGGCCGCCATTCGAGACGAACAGCGGGTCCCCGGGTCCGGGTGTATGGTACGCGAGCCGGGAACCGTCGTGCGACCAATCGAACTCGGCCACGCCTTCGAGGTATGGCCGCGGCTCGCCGCCCAGTGTCGGCACCGCCCAAATGCCAATGTCATCGCTCCTCGAGCCATCTTGCTTGCGAACCCAAAACGTGACCAAGGAACTATCGGGCGAGAACCCGAGGGTTCGGATCGACGGATTGACAAGTTCGCTGATGCTTCCGTGGGTCAGGTTGTGGAACAAGCCCGAACCTGCCTGCGTAAGCCACACATCCATCTGTCCGTCGTGGTCCGACAGAAACGCTACGAAATGGCCGTCGCGTGACAACGCGGCGGCCTGTTCCAATCCATCGAATTCCGTGACCGTCTGGAACCGCGCGTCCGCGATGGGATTGCGCCAGAAGTACTCCGTCCTATGAAACCAAAGGATTGCGCCAATCGCCAGCGTGCCTACGGCCAATAACAGCAGTAGGACGAAAGTCCATCTGCTACGAGAGGTCGATGCCGGCGACACCGCTGCTGATGCGGAAGGGTCCGGCGGGAGGGCATCGTTTCCATTCTCCTTCGCACCGCGAAGATTCCGGCTGCGGGTCCACGCGTCCAATTCCGCCCGGGAGGCGTAGACCGATCCCATCCTGTCATGCAGGTGCCTATGGACCGGCATCCCCTCCCGCTTCTCCCAGCGCTGGACCGTGGTCACGTCGCGTTTGAGGTAAGCCGCGATTTCCTTCCACGAGTCCAGCCGGTCTTCAACAGGTCTTTTGGATGGTCGGGTACCAACGGATGGTTCGCCCATTGCGCTCTCCTGTGGCAGCCGCGACGAACCCACAAATTGTAGCCTCCCCGGGCGGCAAAGGCACGGCAAACCACTGCATTCGGCGGCAAGTCGCGGAAACATGCGCAATTCTGCCCCTTACCGCTTGTAAGCGCCTGCCAAGGCGTTCGATGGTGTCCGTGCGTCTCAGGCAAATCTCGAATTGGAGGTCTCTCATGAAAAGCAAAGCTTTAGTGTGGACAGCGCGGACTTTCGCGGTCCTGGTGGTGGCGGCGGTGAGCACCGGTGCTCTGGCGCAAAATCTGGAATACAAGACATTTCGCGGAGTACTTAACGCCTATTCGCCCCAAACGACTACGACTACCGGCACAACGACCACTACCACTGGACCCTATGAGATTCGAGGCCCATGGTCCTTGAAGTTTCAGGCAGACCCAGGCAAGGCTGACTTTTACGCTGCCTTGAACATGGAACTATCGGATGGTTGGGTTATCACGGAAAACAACAAGAATTTCGATCCCACCGCCAGGAACGCCCATACCCATCACATCACTCTCGTTAATGCCGAGGTCACTCCGATTGCGAATGGATTTCAAGTAAAGGGTACGGCAGCGTTTACGCTTAATGGAGGGCCCGCGCCGGTTACCATAGAACCTTCCCCGGTGGTGATAGAAATCACTGGCGGCAACGAGGTCGAATTCTCCAATATCACCCTGACGTTTGAAACCCCAGGCTCCAAACATTTTGGATCCGCACCCCTGCCGGGTGTCGTGCAAAGCGTCAGAGAAGAGAAATAGAGGGTAGCGTCCGTCCGCCTCCGGATCTGCAACGGATCTCGGGATACCACGGATCTTTATCTTTGCGGCCTATGTGGAGCTAAAAGCTGGAGGTTGAGCGCGGAGGTATCCCACATCTCGCGAAAAACGAGCGAGATGTGGGGCACCCGAGATCCGTTGCAGGTCCGGACAAGTATGGGCTAGCCCGTACCCTCGCCAGGACAATCTCGGCACGGCTGAAGCCGTGCCCCTTCGTACGGAATGCAGGGACGACCGAGAATTACAAGCAACCGCATATTGTCTTGACACCCCTCCACTTCTAGGCCTACGCTTCTCCATACCAAGAAGTACAGGGGTCGATGATGGCCAGGAACGATTTTCAGGGAAGTCTGGATCTGCTAGTGCTCAAAACCCTTGCTCAAAGGGGGAAACTGCATGGATATGGGATTGTCCTCCACATCCAACGAGCTTCCGATGAGTTGCTTCGTGTGGAAGAAGGTTCGCTCTATCCGGCGCTTCACCGCATGGAGCAGAGCCGGTGGATTAGCGCCGAGTGGGCGCTGACAGAGACCAACCGAAAAGCGAAATATTACAAGTTGACCGCTGCCGGCAGAAAGCAACTGCAGGAAGCCGAAGAGAACTTTGACCAACTGGTGAAGGGCGTTCGCGCCATGTTGCAGTACGCGTGAGGTGATTCCATGTCCCTTGTTCGCCGCTTTGCCGATCTTTTCACGCGCTCGCGGGTCGACCGCGAGATAGACCTCGAGCTGCAATCCCACATCAACATGCGCATTGACGACAACCTCGCCGCCGGCATGTCTGCTGTCGAAGCCCGCCGCGACGCGCTGGTGCGCTTCGGCAATCCCACCTCCACCAGGGAACACGTTGCCTCGGTCGACCTGGCTCTGCGACTTGAAGGCCTCTGGTTCGATCTCCGCTATGCCCTCCGTCAGTTGCGCCGCTCGCCCGGGTTTGCCTTCACCGCAGTGCTCACGCTCGCTCTGGCCATCGGCGCCAACGCTGTGGTCTTCAGCGTGCTCAATTCCCTCATCCTGCGCCCCTTGAACGTGCCTCAGCCGGAAAGCCTCTACGCCATCTTTGACCATGGGGACGCGGGCCAGTCGTATCCCAACTATCTCGATCTGCGTGATCGCAACCATAGCTTTGCTGACCTCGCCGCCTTCAACGCCGCCGAGGCAGGCCTGGATACGGGGCAGGGACCATCCCGAGCCTGGGTCTACGAAACCAGTGGAAACTACTTCGGCGTATTAGGGCAGGAGCCCTATCTCGGCCATTTTTTCCAGCCTACTGATGAGCGTGGTCCCAACAGCGCTCCCTATATCGTGCTCACCTACACCTTTTGGCAGAACCACTTTCAAGGGGATCGCGGGGTATTGGGCCGGGTGGTGCAGCTGAACAAGCGTCCCTTCACCATTGTTGGTGTAGCCCGGCCTGGCTTCCACGGCACGCTGCTGTTTTTCAATCCCGATTTTTTTGTGCCCCTGGTCAACCACGAGCAGGTGCAGGGCGTGAATGTGCTGAACAAGCGCAACAAAACTGCGATTTTCATGACCCTCGGCCATCTGAAGGCGGGCGTCACCCCAGCACAGGCGATTGCCGATCTCAACTCCGTTGGCGCCTACCTGGAAAAAACATATCCCAAAGACGATGGCAAATTGACCGTTACCCTCGGTCGTCCCAATCTCTATGGCGATTACATTGGCCGTCCGGCGCGAATTTTCATGACCGGATTGATGATGCTGGCGGGGCTCATCCTGCTCGCTGCATGCGCCAACCTGGGCAGCCTTTTCGCCGCCCGCGCAGCTGACCGTTCTCGTGAAGTTGCTCTGCGCCTTGCGCTCGGATCGAGCCGCAAGCGCATTCTCCGGCGGCTCTTTACCGAAGCCGTGCTCATTTCGCTTGCCGGAGGCGCGGCCGGACTGCTCGGCAGTGTGATGCTGCTACGCGCCCTCAGTACCTGGCAGCCGTTTCCCCGGTGGCCCATCCATCTGGAGGTAACGCCGGACGCAAAGGTGTATGCAGTCGCTTTGCTGTTGACTCTGGTCAGTGCATTCCTCTTTGGCGCCGTCCCTGTTAGGCAAGTGCTCGGTACCAATCCCTATGAAGTAATCAAGTCGGGCCCAACCGGAACGCTGGCCGGCAGGGGCAGGCGGCGGCTGACACTCCGCGACGTCCTGCTGGTCGTGCAGATTGCCATCTGTGGCGTGCTGGTGACTTCCTCCATGGTCGCAATGCGCGGATTGACGCACTCGTTGCACGATGACTTCGGTTTCGCGCTCGGCAACAGGATGCTGCTCGATACCGACCTGACCATGGCAGGGTACAGCGGCGATCAAGTGCCCGTGATGCAAAAGCGCATGATCGATGTACTGAGAGCAATCCCCGGCGTCGAATCTGTGGGCCTCGCGGATAACGTGCCCCTGGGCGATGGTTCGTTTGTGTCGAATGTCTTCGCCGACAATACCGCCGATCTGCGTCCCTCGAACGCCTTGGCTAACCCGTACGTATTTAAAGTCTCTTCGGCGTACTTCGATGCGGCAGGCACGCCGTTGTTGTCGGGTAGGGCTTTCACCCTCCACGATGACGAACACACACCGCGCGTGGCAGTCGTAAACCGCGAGTTTGCGCGCAGGTTGTTCGGGTCAGTACCTCAGGCCATGGGTCGCTACTACAAGTTGCCCGACGGCTCTCGCATTCAAGTAGTGGGCATTGCAGAAGATGGGAAATATGCGAGCCTCACGGAAGACCCGGCGCCGGCGATGTTTCTTCCCATCTTGCAGGTGCCCTCCGCTCAGACTTATTTGACCGTGCGCTCGAATCGCGATCCGCAGCAGTTAGGCCCAGCCATAAGAAGCGTGCTGCGGGATGTGGACCCAGGGCTGCCGGTAGAAATTCAGACGCGGTATAACGGGCTCGACGCACTACTCTTTGGCCCGAGAATGGCCACCATAACCTTAGGTGTACTGGGCGTGATGGGTGCTGTGCTATCGGTTACCGGTATCTTTGGCATGGCCGCGTATTCCGTGAGCAAGCGCCTGCGCGAGTTGGGCATTCGCATCGCTCTGGGCGCGCAGAAGAGAGAGGTCTTGGAGGCGGCCTTGGGACGGCCCGCCAAACTCCTGGCTTTTGGTTCCGCAGCAGGATTGCTCCTCGGTATCCTGGCTAGCCGGGGACTTGGCCTAATCGTCTATCAGGCTACGGCGCGCGATCCGCTGGTATTGGCCGGCGTCATCGTCGCCATGGCGTTGCTGGGCCTGGTGGCCACATGGATTCCTGCCTACCGCGCCCTCTCAGTCGATCCCATGATCCTGCTGCGCGAGGAGTGAGCTACCCCCACGCGGTATCGCGCATCATTTCGCGTCTGCTCTCCACGAAATGATCGCGGGTTGCTCCCAGTAATCAGGGCGATAAGCTTGAGCCTGGCCGCACTCAGGCAGGAGTAGCACTTTCGCTCGAAACGGAGTAGCTAAGCAACACGATGCCGCTGGGATAGATCTTGGATTCATCGAGGTGGAGCGAGCAACGGCGGCCCTCCGGGATCAGCGGAACTCCGCTTCCGAGCAGCACTGGTATGACGGCGACCTGCACCTCGTCCACCAGGCCGGCGTCGAGCAGGCTGCGAAAGAGTACGCCCCCTCCAAACAGCCAGATTTCTTTGCCCGGTTCTGCTTTGAGCGCGGCCACCGCTTGCGTCACGCCGCTGCTCAATATGGTCACGTCCTTGTACTGCGCGGGTTCCAGCGTGGAAGAGACCACCACGACCCTCATACGCATGCTCTCCAACAAAGAGCCTTGGGACTGAGCGAGCTCGAAGGTCCGCCTGCCCATCAGCAGCGTATCGAAGCGACTAAACAACGCTCCCATATCCATCGTCGGATCGTCGATGATCCAATCGTACTCGCCCTTTGATCCAGCGATAAAGCCGTCGAGGCTCATGGCGACGCTGTAGCACAAGGAGCGCATGCGCAATTATGCAACATGGAACCATCAGTTTCTATGTGCTCCAGCTCGCTCGCTAATCGGGAGGATTGTCTCTGCCGGTCGTCGGGCGTATATTGTCGGCCAATCGGCAAAGCACTGGTAATTCAAACTTCCAAGGGTGATCGGGCGATGTAGCCAAATTCCAGGCATAAAGAGAGGTCAGATAAGATGACCAGAATCCTGTCCCCACGTATCGTTTTGCTTGGCGTCTCTGCGTTCCTCTCCGCCTCGCTTTTCAGCACTAGCGCAACTCAGATGATGAACGATGTGATCGTTGGGACGGTTACCAGCTCAGCGGGGCCGGAAGCCGGAGTGTGGGTGATCGCCGAAACCACTGATCTCCCTACGCGCTACATCAAAGAAGTGGTAACCGATGATCAGGGGCGCTACTTGATCCCCGGTTTGCCTCAGGCCAGGTATACCGTCTGGGCGCGTGGCTATGGATTGGTGGATTCGCCCAAGGTGGAGACCCAGCCAGGCAAACGCGTGGATCTCAAACCAACCGTGGCGCCGGATCGCAAGACCGCCGCACATTACTATCCGGCGAATTATTGGTATGCCTTGTTGCAGGTACCGGAGGAGAACGAATTTCCCGGTACGTCCACCAGTGGAAACGGCATTTCCTCGAACGTCAAAAGCCAGGCCCAGTGGATCCACCTGATCAAGACTGATAGCTGTGAGTCGTGCCACCAACTCGGCAACCAATACACGCGGACGATTCCGCCAATGTTCAGCAATCTCGATCCGGCGCAAGCGTGGATGCGCCGTCCGCAGTCAGGACAAGCCGGCTCGGCCATGATGGGTGGGCTTTCTCAACTCGGCGCTCAGAGAGCCACGCAGCAGTTTGCCGATTGGACCACCCGGATTGCGAACGGCGAGTTGCCTTCGGACGCGCCTCCCCGGCCGCAGGGCATCGAGCGGAACGTGGTGATTACCCAATGGGACTGGGCTGATCCAAAAGCCTATCTGCACGACGAGATCTCCACCGACAAGCGCGATCCGAACATAAACGCTAACGGTTTGATCTACGGATCGCCCGAAGAGAGCCGCGATTATTTACCGGTACTCGATCCAGTGCACAACGCGATCAGCCAACTGAAGGTTCAGTACCGCGATCCCGATACGCCAGGGCAACCGAAGCCGCTGAATGCTTCGCCGGTCTGGGGTGACGAGGCAATCTGGGACAGCCACACCACTGTTCACAATCCCATGTTCGACCAGCGCGGGCGCCTTTGGTTTACCGCTCGCATCCGTGCCAACGATAACCCCGCGTTCTGCAAGGCCGGATCCACACTCCTTTCGGCACAACTGACTCCCGTTCAGAGCTCCGGGCGCCAGTTGGAGATGTACGATCCAGCGACGAAGCAAATCTCGATGATCGACACTTGCTTCGGCACCCACCACCTGGTGTTCGCCTCCGACCCGCAGAACACTCTTTGGACCAGCAGCGGTGGTGGCGGCGGAGTCGTGGGCTGGTTGAATACCAAGTTGTGGGATGAAACCCATGATGCGCAAAAGTCACAGGGCTGGACTGCCCTGGTCCTGGACACCAACGGTAACGGCAAGCGCGACGCCTATGTGGAAGGCGAGCAGAAAGTTGCCACCGCGCCAAGCGGAGAAAGTCTCGGCACATCCTCTGCACTCAACGCTGCAGCGGATCCCACCAAGGACACGCGCCTCAACGCAGCATTCTATGGACTCGCGGTCGGTCCTGATGGAATGGTCTGGGGCTCAGTGCTTGGCTTTCCGGGCGGGGTCGTGCGCCTCAACCCGGGACCGAATCCACCGGAGACAGCTCTGGCCGAATACTACGAAGTGCCGTGGAAGGACCCGAAAGCTCCGGTGTGGGGCTTTTCGCCGCGGGGAATGGACATCGATCGCAACGGCGTCGTCTGGGTGGCGCTGGCCAGCGGGCATCTGGCAAGCTTTGACCGGCACAAGTGCACAGGTCCGCTCAACGGCCCCAAGGCCACCGGGCGGCAATGCCCCGAAGGCTGGACTCTTTATCAAACGCCGGGCCCGAAATTTAAAAACGTAACCGCCTCCGGTAGTGCTGACTCGCATTATTACGTCTGGGTCGATCAGTTCGATACGCTGGGGCTCGGCCAGAACACGCCCATCATCACCGGCAATTCGTCGGATTCGCTGCTCGCCCTGGTCAACGGAAAGTTCATCATCCTGCGCGTGCCCTATCCCATCGGCTTCTTCGCCAAGGGGATGGATGGGCGCTTCGACGATCCGAAGGCGGCCTGGAGGGGAAAGGGAATCTGGACCACGTGGGGTACGCGCACACCGTTCCACAGCGAGACGGGAAAAGGGACAAACCCCAAAGTAGTCCACTTTCAGATTCGCCCCGATCCACTCGCCGACTGAGCAGTCCATCAACGCTTTTTTCGCAGCCGGTTAGCGAGCAACAGCAAAGCGATTCCCGCTGCAATGGCGAAACCGCCATAGACCGCCCATTGAATCTGTCCGGTCATGAAACTGCCAGGAAGCACATTGATCCCCTGCAGGAACCAAATAGCACCCGCTAAGACCAGAAGACTGGCGACGATATTCAGGGTGATCCTCATCATTTCTCCCCGCGCCCGAATCTCGGAGCACCAAAGCGATGGGTGCCCAGGTCTCGCTTTTGAGACCTGGGATCCGCGCAACCGATCTTTAATGGAAGCACCACCCTACTCTTTTGTCATCCTCATCGAAGCTCACCCGAGGATGCGCACCAGCAGCAGAGTGCGGTCATCCTGTTGCGCGCCGTAGCGGTCCACCGCCGACAACACGTAGTCAAGGATCTCGGGCAGCGGCAGGCTGGCGTTTTCAACTAGCAGTTGCTCCAGGCGCTCCAGGCCGAAATCCTCTTCGCCTTGATCGACTGTCTCACTTATCCCATCGGTCACGATGGCGAAAATATCTCCTGACCCGCACGGCACGCATTGCGTGGCAAACACCAGATCGGGAAACAGGCCTAAAGGAAATTGCTCTACCGTCCACCGCACAACATCCTTTTGCGCCTGGCGGTAGTGCAACAAGGGTAGGTGCCCCGCTGCGGCATACTCGACCTTGGCTGTGTCGCTGAACCGTAAGCCTGCCATCGTGACATACATGTGAGGTTCCTTGACGCTGGGTAACACCCGGTTCACGCTCGCCAACAAGGTCGGCAACGATTGGTGCAGGAGTAGTCCTTGCCGCATAGCGGTCTTCACCATCCCCATCAGGACGCCTGCGGGGATACCGTGTCCCGATACGTCTGCGACATAAGCGAAGATGCTCCCGTCGGCCTCGATAAGATCGACAAGATCCCCGCCGACCGCATCACTGGGACGGGCACATCCATATGCCTCAATTGCCGAATTTCGATACCGGACCAGGGGCGCCAACGTAGTCTGAATCGCATGCGCAAATGCCAGTTCCGTCTTCAGTTGAACGTGCGCCACACCCTCTGTAGCCGCGAAGTTAAGAAACAACCGATAACCGATCATCATCGCGACGAAGAGACCGATTCCATCGAGTAACACGCGCTCGCGGGTCAAAGAGGGGGCGCCGTGTCTTGGTAGATGGTAGAACGAAAAGAAAGCCAGCCATGTTAGACCCAGGGGCCCGGCGAGCAGCCACGGATTTCGCCTCTGCACAAAAATTGCCGTTACATTCAGGACGCCCAAAGTCAGCGCCAGCACAAGTACTCCCCACAATGGATAAGCGCCCAATGTGAGCAAGTCCACGAAGAATGCAATACCGGCGAAAGTGATGAAGACGACTGCCAGCAGCTTGACACTTCGACGAAGCGGCAACTCTCCCCAATAGCGCTTTCGCTCAGGAGTAGAGACAAGCACGTAATAGGGCAACAGATGTTCGATGAGAATCCTGCCCAAACGTCGGAAGTTCATGGTGAGCTCTCTTCCTGGAGCTGTTTCGCAGCAGTATAGCCTGCGGCATATGGTGCGCGAATTCATGCACGTAAGGTGACATGGTAGAAAGGGAATACGTTCGGCATATGACACCCGTCCTGAGAAACAGCTGCCTCTTGTTGCTTTGTCTTTCCCTGGCGCCATTGCTGGCGGGAGCGGCGCTAGCGCCGGAAACAAAGGACGCGTACCAAAAATACATTGCCTCGCTCGAACCGCGTTTGCAGGCACAGAACCATTCCCAGCGCGGCTTTTTGTGGATGGACAGCGATCCCGCGCGGCTCCGCTCCGTGCGAAACGGAAACATCGTCACCGAAAAGATAAATTCGCTCGAGGTACCCGGTGGGATGATCCAGCACTGGATCGGGGGTGAGTTTCTCCCCGGGGCAACACTCGCGCAGGTCGAGCAGGTGGACCAGGATTACGCAGCCTACGCCAGAATCTATGCCCCTGATATAAGCAACCCCAAGGTGCTCGCCCACAATGGGGATACCTTTGTCGTTTCTTACCGGATCACGAAAACCAAGGTTCTGACCGCCGTGATGGACACCGTGCACGCCATCCAATATGAGCCGCTGGGGCCAGGAAGGCTTGCCATGCAATCGCGCAGCGAATCGGTGCGTCAGGTCGAAGACGCAGGCAAACCATCTGAGCGAGTGCTTGCCGAAGGAGAAGGAGATGGCTTTCTTTGGGCCATGAACTCGTACTGGCGCATGGAAGAACGCGACGGCGGAGTCTATGTGGAGTGCGAAGCGGTCACACTGAGCAGAGGGGTACCCTTAGGTTTGGGGGCCTTCATCAATCCGCTACTGCAATCCTTTGCCGAGGAATCCTTGAAGAAGACTCTCGAGGCGAAAAGGCAGGCGGTCCACTCCAGGCAATGACTCAAAGCTAAGATATCTATTTTGAGAACTTGCATTCAGCCGCCTCAGTCCTGCAGGGACGCATGAAATTGTCCAGGACTACGCCATAAGTGCTATCTTGTGTGGGTGTCTTCGTCAACTCGCCACAAAATCGTCATCCTGAGCGAAGCGCCTCACAGAATTTTCGCGTGACACAGGGCTTGTGGGCGCGCAGTCGAAGGACCTCGAGGATGGTCATCTTACCCCTGCTGCTCGTACCTTTTCGACCACCGATGCCAGAGAACGGGATTTGCGCAACGTAGATGTAGCTTACGGAACACAGCAAGATGCAGCGGTTCTTGTTCTCGGCCCCCGGGGAAAGACCGTGGCGGCTTCCCTCGGGATGCGGGCTTCGGCGGTTGAAAAGCTCGGAGCAGCAGGGGTAAGATGAGCATCCTTCGAGGTCCTTCGACTGCGCGCCACCAAGCGCTGTGTCACGCGATAAATCGTGAGGCGCTTCGCTCAGGATGACGATTTTGTGGCGAGTTGGAGATCCAAACAGTCGGCGTCTTCTTGGATCTCTATCGTCTGCCAAGAGAGCCGTTCGGAGAGACATGCCAACGCCGGCGTCACCCTCATCGCTTGGGATCTTCTCCACCCTGCTCCGGCGACAAACCGGGAGTCTCTACACCGAGCCGCACCGCAAGCGGAACCTGGTGCAGGTGCTTGAGGCGGCCGGATTTCGCAACCACAAATCCAGCGACAACTCCGAAGAACACCTGCGAAGCCGCGAACGACCACCAGTCAATGTGTTCTGCGAAGTACGGATTCATAAGCCCGAGAGTGTTATACAGCAAGCCGGTCCATGCAATTGGCGCAATGATGCCGCCGAGCAGGATCGGTCTACGAGGCCAAATCGGAAGCAACGCGCCGTAAAGGATGCCGACGAGGAGAGTGGTCGCGCCCTGGATGATATTGGCGGTGATGAATGCGCTCAGACGAAAGTGGCTCAGCTGCTCTACGGTGGGATTGGTCCACGACCCTACGCCTGCGCCGCCCAGCAGATTTACCACGTACCAGATGCTGTGGTGGCGGACGATGCCGTAGATCTCTGCCGGAATAACCATGGCCAGGCCGCCCGCGATTCCGCCCATAATGCCGCTGGATATCGGAAACGTTTCGAGCGGCAGCTGCGCGCGGTGGGTCGCGCCCACTTCAATACGGGCCACGTTTTCATACGCGGGCACAAACGAGAACAACTCTTCGGCCACCGGAACATCTTCATGTGCCTCGTGCGGCAGCACATTCCGGAACCATCCCAACGCAGAGATTACGAAAAGAAGAGCGCCGATCCAGATCAGCCAAAAAGTGGTAACCAGCGAAGCGCCGACCAACGTCAACCCAAGCGCCATGAGAAAAGGCCATGGCGTGGGCGCAGGCAACTGGATCGTGCCCAGTTGTTTGTCGCCGTTTTGCGACTCAGCGGTGTTTCTATCGTGCGCTTCGTTCATCTGCCCACCACGTAAACAACGGTGAAGACGACGACCCAGACAGCGTCAACGAAATGCCAGTAGAGAGCCAGGGTCCTGACGCGATACGCATGCTGCTGGCCCACCGCGCCGGCGAACGCGAGCGCAAGTGTGAGGAGCATCATGATAAGGCCGATCACGACATGCGAAGCGTGCAGACCCACGAGTGAGTAGTACGTCGTTCCAAACAGATTGGTACTGATCGTCAGCTGATCGCGCACAATGAGCTTGTGCCACTCTTTCGCTGTGCCGCCAAGGAAGGTCATGCCCAACAGAATGGTGATCGACCACCAGAGCCGGAAGGCCGCCATCTTGCCACGATCGATGGCGCGCTCGGCGAGCCAGATGAAAAAGCTCGATGAGAGCAGGCACACGGTATAGAAAATGGGGACGTCAAGCACTTCTTTGGGCGTGGGCCCCTGCACGTCGCGACCAAGGTAATAGAGATACGCGACGACAAAGATTGTAAAAATGGAGGACTCCGCAATAATGAGGCCCACCATGGCGACCGTGCCGCGCTTGGGCTGGGTCCACGCGCCCTGATGATTGCTGTGCTGCAGGGAAATGGTAGCCATGTTCTCCTCTTGGCGAATTACTCGAATGCGGAATCGGAATCTTCAGGATGTTTCAGGTCCCATAACGGCCGGCGGCTGGAAACTTCGGGGTCGATCGCGAAATTGTATGCTGGCGGAGGCGAGGACGTGAGCCACTCCAGGGTCCACGCATCCCACGGGTCCGGACCTGCTTTTTTGCCGCGGAAATAAGAATGCACGAGGTTGTAGACAAAGATCAGTACGGCTATGGCTTGAATAAATCCACCTACCGAAATGACCTGATTCATCCAGGTCCATCCCCGATCCGGCTCGTAGGTATAAATCTGTCGCGGCATGCCAAGCAGGCCGGGAAAATGCATGACGTCAAAGGTCAAGTGAAAGCCGATCACCATCAACCAGAAATGCCATTTGCCCAGTCGATCATCGAGCATGCGTCCGGTCATCTTGGGGTACCAATAATAGAGCGCTGCAAAGATCATGAAGACGATGGCGCCCACCAACACGTAATGAAAATGAGCGACGACAAAATAGGAATTGTGTAGCTGCCAGTCCCATGCAGAAACGGAAAGCATGATTCCCGTAAGGCCCGCAATCACCCATTGGAAGAGAAAAGCTATCGAGAATAGCATCGGTACTTCGAAGCGGATCCTTCCGCCCCACATGGTGGCCAGCCAGTTGAATGTCTTGATGCCGGTGGGAATCGCGACCAGCATAGTTGAAAGCGTGAAGAAGGCATTGCCGTACGACGTCATGCCGAGCGTGAACATGTGGTGGGCCCAGACGCCAAGACTAATGAAACCGATGCCAACCGATGCCGCCACCATGGCCGGATAGCCGAAGATGGCTTTGCGCGAGAAGACTGGAATGATTTCGTTAGCAGCGGCGAAGGCGGGCAGAACAAGTACGTAAACCTCCGGGTGTCCGAAGATCCAGAAGAAGTGCGCCCATAGCATCGCCGAACCTCCCGCCCCGGTATCGAAGAAATGTCCGCCCAGGTAACGGTCGATCATCAGCATCATCTGGCATGCGGTGAGTGGGCTGACTGCTACAAGAACGAGGAATGAGACGGTAACGTAGAGCCAGGGCAGCAAGGGAATCCTCGAAAGGGTCATCCCTTTGCATCGCATGCAGAACACCGTAGCGAGGATGTTGATTGCCGTGCCGATGCTGCCCACGCCGCTCAGGAGCAACGATACTGTCCAAAAGTCCATCGTGTGGCCCGGCGAGAAGGCGCGTTCGGTCAGTGGGGCGTATGCGAACCAACCTACATCGGGCGCGGATCCGGTCCCTGCCGTACCGGTTCCAGCTATGAAGCTGTAATAGAGCAACGGGCCCGCGAGAGCGCTAATCCAGAAGCTGAAGGCGTTCAGGCGCGGGAACGCCATGTCACGCGCTCCGATCATCAGCGGAACAAGATAGTTGGCGAACCCGAAGATCAGGGGCATGCCGACGAAAAAAACCATCGTCGTGCCGTGCATGGTAAACAGCCGGTTGTAAACGAATAGCGAAACAAATGTATTGTGCGGAAAGAAGAGCTGAATACGAATCATCAACGCTTCAACGCCGGCCACCAGCATGAACAGAAGGCCGTAAGAGATGTAGAGAATGCCCAGCTTCTTGTGATCGACAGTGAAGATCCAGCGGTAAAGGACTGCCAGATAGGTGGGGCGCGCCCGCGTGCTAACCAGGCGCCCGTCGAAGCCACGTCCAATTGGTATGCTCTCTCCGCCCATGCTCAATCGCCTACTTTAGGGTTAAAAGGTACGCCGTGATCTCTGCATTCTCGCGGTCGCTAAGATGCAAGGCCGGCATTAATGAACCGGGTTTGAATGTGTCGGGGTTCGCGATCCAAGCCTTCAGGTTCTGTGCATTGTTTGCTACTATGCCTGCGGCCAAAGTCTCGCGGCTCATGAGGTGCGTCAGGTTGGGACCCATGCGGCCAAATGCAGCTGTGCCGGATATCGTGTGGCATGCGAAGCACGCCTGGTGCTCAAAATCGGCTTGTCCAAGTTTCGCGTTCGGCTGATTTCCGCCGGTATCTGCATTGATCCCTTTCGCGTCTGAGGGTTCGCCGGCGGCCGTCACGGCCCCGCCGTTCGCGTTGAGTTCCGGTTGTGTTTTCCGCTGGCCGGCGATCCACTGCTGGAATTGCTCCGGTGTGTCGACATAAACCCGAAGCAGCATCTTGGCGTGCTCCGGCCCGCAGAACTGTGCACATTGCCCCACATACAGGCCGGTCTTTTGCGGATCAATCCACATTTGGTTCACTTTGTTAGGCACAAGATCCGTCTTGCCATTCAACTCCGGCACCCAGAAGCTATGGATGACATCAGCAGACGTCAGCTTCATGAACGCCGGCCTGGGCGCGGCTGCGGTACTCAACGGCAGGTGCAATTCGTTCGCGGTAACGACGCCATACTGCGGGTACTCAAACTCCCACCAGAACTGATGACCGGTGACGACGACATCGAGCGCGGTAGCCGGTTTCGGAGCGTCCTGAATGGAAAATAGAACCCGAGCCGTGCTGAGAAACAGAACCACGATGATCAAAATCGGAATGATCGTCCATGACAGCTCAATCTGCAGGCTTCCGAATACCTGCGGCGGTTCTGAGTTCTCACCGGGGCGCGCTCGATATCGTGTTATTACATAAACGAGCAAAATGCTCATTACAAGAAAAATCCCCAGCGTGATGGCGAGAACAAAATGCGACAGCCCGTTTATCTCTCTGCCGGGTGTTGAGAACGGCGAGAAGATTGACGTCGCGTGCGGGTCGACATAAACCGCAAAAAGATTGAGTGGGAAAGACTCCACTTAAAGCTCCAATCTCTGGTGCGTAAATCGGTGACTGCGTAAATCGGTGACAGACGGTGCGTAAATCGGTGACAGACGGAAGTAGCACTTTAAAAGTAACCTTTAAAGTGCCATTTCCGTTTGCCACTCGAATGTGTCCTTTAGGCCGAAATCACTTTTCTGGTCAAAAACGGGCCCAATTATACACCGTCCCATCAGCACGAAGAGGAAGGACCAGGGGTAAGAGGAGGGGGCCCACGAGATTGATATTCGGCTAAGGCGCCGCTGGCGCCGCCAGTCCATACACGTCCACGCCACCGTTGTAATTGGGAACATAGATTTGGCCGCCGTCAACGATGGGTGGGTTGAACTTATTGAACAGGAACTGAATATTCCATTGCTGCGAGTCCCACAGGACGGGGATGGTCACGCTGCCGTCGGCATTGGTGACCCAATTGTCAGGGTCGTAGACCAAGAGGCGGCCGTTGGTGACGGTAGTGTTGGCGTCGCCGTAAGGAACGGTGCAGAACAGCAGGGCGGTGCCAGTCGTGGATCCGTTGCTGGACATGGAACAGAAACCGCCGGGCATCCCGCCTGGGGTATTCGTAACATTCGGCGATGCAGATTCGTTGCCCTGGGCGAGATAGGTGAGCGCGCCGGAGGTAGCGACGGACCAGGCGTGGAGCTGGCTGTTCTCGCCCCAGGCAAAGAGCACCTGGCCGCGGGTGGGGCTCATGTACTGCACCGGAGTCATGTGCATGTGGCGCGTTTTTCCCCAGGGAAAGAAGTTCAACGTGGTGGGATCCTGGGGACAGGGATTGACGCCGGCGCCGGGATCTTCGGTGAGCCAGACGGGCGGAGTGGCGAGTTTGGCGCAATTGGTTGCGGCGTTGGCGAAGTCGCCGGGCATGGTGTTGCCGAGGCCTGCGATTTTGGTGACGTAGGCAATGCCGTCTTTGCCGCTGACAATGTAGAAACCATAGCTCTCGAGCAATGCCCCCTGCGCGGAGCCGAGGTCTTCATCCCACCATGCGCCCGGCGTGGCGATACGGGGATAGAACAGCTGGACGGCTTTGCCCTTGGCGGTCTTCGTCTTCACCACGCGCGCGTGCTTCATGGAGGGATTCATGGCCGCGTTGACAGGGCGGACCGCTTCAGACGGCGCGCTAACGCCCGCAGGTTTGGTGGCCGCCGGTGCCGTCGGGCCGGGATAGCCGCCGGGCGAGCGCGCTGCATCGCTGTAGGGCGTGAACCAACTGACGATTTTGAGAGTAGCGGCCGTCTGGCCGGAGGGCGGCGTGTACTGGATTTTGAGGATCGATTCGGCAAAGTCGTTGACCCCGTCGAAGGAGCCGTTGCCGGTGACGCCGTAGAGATAGCCCTGCGAATCGGCGGCGAGACCCTGGCCTCCCATCCAGATGCCGCCGCCGAATCCCTGCGTGGTCGGCAGCGCCGCGGTGACCTGATTGGTGGCAACGTCGTAGGCGAGCACCCAGCCCGCGGCGCCGGTGCCGAGTTCCTGAATGGTGCCGGAGGCAAAGAAGATGGTCTTGCGGCCGTTGATGTTCGTCATGACCAGCGAGCTGCGCTGCTTGCGCATGAAGGCTGACCAGGTTTGCGTGCCGTTGCTGCCATCGATGAGGACGGGCGCGACGGCCTGGGTTCCATCCTTCACGTTGAGCACGCACATATAGTGCTTGCCGTTTTGTGGCCTGCCGTCGGGCGAGATCCAGGCCAAGAGGTAGACGAGCCCAGTTTCAGGGTCGACCACGCCTGTGGATAGGACGCCCCAATACTGGTTGATCTGGTAACAGTCGATGGTTTGATTGGCCCCGGGACACATGGCACCAGGGCCGTTAGGGCCGAGGGAGTCGCTGCCGGTTATGGGCGTGCCCAGGGGCGGCGTTTGCCAGAGCCCGGCGCCGGTGGTGGCGTCCACGCCGCGGACGACGTTGGCCATCGAGGGCAGGATCATGACATTGTGCGTGGTGCCGTCGGCCAGCTTAACGCCAGGCAGGATAAGGGGCTGAGATTCCACGCCGCGCGCGTCGCCGACGACGGGGATAGTGGTGATGTGGGTGATGCCTTGGGCTTTGACGTTAGCCTGGGTGAGCACAGTTTCCTGCTGGTTCCATCCCGAGCGGTGGTTATCCCATGCGCGGGTGAGGAGCGGAGCCATGGTGGACTGCGCGGGCGCGGGCGCGGATGCGGCGAAGGCAAGAGCGAAGAGCAGAGCGATGTAGGTCTTCATGGATCCTCCCGTGAGGTGTGGACGGAATGGAACCTAGGGGATGAAGATGTTTCACGGTAGCACGCGGCTGTTGGGAAGGCAACGCGCAGAAGGTGGGAATTGAGATCTCTGGATCCGCCGCCATCGTCCGGCTCGCGTCTTCCAATGCTAGCTCCCCGAAGCCTCGTATCGAGTCTTAGCAGGTAGGAAGACACGAATCGACGTTCCGTGTCTCTCCGTCTCAATATTGCTATTGATCGTGATCCGCCCACCGTGCCCTTCGACAAACTGCTTCGCAACGAAAAGGCCAATTCCGGTGCCGACCGTGGCCCGCGTCGTGAAGAAAGCATCGAAAACCTTCGGTAAAATGTCCGCCGGTATGCCTACCCCGTTATCTGCAATCGTGAGCTCGACGCCTTCTGCCGGAAAAGCGGTATCGCAAACCGAAACCGAAAGGGTGCCTCCGCTGGGCATCGCATTGATCGCATTTGCAATTAGATTCGAGACCACCTGCATCATCTCGCCGCGTCGCAGGACTACCTTTCGCGAAGGCAAAAGGGATTGCTCGATCGTGATTCCCGCCGCCGTGCAACGCGGTTCGTAGATCATGAGGGCATGTTCCGCAATCTCTTTGAGAGAAGCCGGGCTGGCTGAAGCGTGCTCCCGGTAGTACCCGAGGGTCTGCTTGGCGATATGGGCGACCCGCGCCAGTTCACTCTCCGCAGCGGAGAGATAATTGATGCCCTCCTCGTCAGCGATCTTCGGGCGCAGCAGGTAAAGCAGATTCATCACCGCTTCGAGGGGATTGTTGATCTCGTGCGCAATCGTCGCCGCCATACGACCAGTGGCGGCAATCTTCTCCGCCTGCAGCACGGATTGCTCCAGGCGTTTGCGATTGGAAATTTCGCGGAGAATTTTCGAAGCGCCGATCACCTGACCATTGAAGTCCTTAACGGGGGACACGGTGAGGGAGACATCGATACGTTTCCCACTCTTGGTCAGTCGAACCGTCTCGAAGTGCTCTATCCGTCGGCCGGCACGAATATTCTCGATGATCGTCTTTTCATCCGAGTGAAGATCTTCGGGGATGAGTTTAAGGATCGAGCTCCCGATCATCTCCTCTGCGGTATAACCAAAAACCACCGTCGCAGCATTGTTCCAGCTGGTGATGATTCCATTGAGATCCTTGCTTAGGATCACGTCTTCCGACGATGCGACGATTGCCGCCAGTTCACCCAGGCGTTTAGCATTGTCGCGCAGGGTTTCCTCACTCTTCCGGAGTTCTGTGACATCGCGTATTGTGCCCAGAATTCTTCCTTTGGAACCCTTGACCTCCGGCTGCAGGTTCCCATTCAGTTCGATTCGGCAGAGTACCCCGTCGGTGCGGTACATCAAGCCTTCAAACTGAAGCGGTGCACCCTGTTGGAGCGTCCGTACTACTGCCTCTCGAAAGGCGTCTCGGAAATCCGGATGCAGAAAATCCCGCAGGAACTTCTCCCCATTGACGGCCCCGTCCTGGCGAGCCCGCCCAAAGATTTCGTAGACGCGATCGTTTTCCCAGCTCATCCGATCTTCGGCTGTCTCCCATAAAAAAACTCCCAGCTGTGCCACCTCGGTCGCTAACTTGAGCCTCGCCTCACTTTCGCGCAGCTTTTGAGCCCCCATAACTGTCTCGGTCATGTTGCGGAAGGCGTCGTACACGCCTCCAATCTTGCCGTTTTCGTAGACGGGAATGAGCGAGTAGCTCCAATAATGGTCTTCGAGCACTCCATTGAAGAGAATAGGGATCAACATGTTGTCCCGGACCGCTGTTTCGCCTCGGTACAAGCAGGCTTCGAGATCGGCGCCTACCAAATCCCACGCCTCGTCAAAAACATCGCGATACAGTCGGCCGAGGGCACTCGGGTGCTTGACGGTCAGCGTTGAGATGGCGGCATCGTTATAGAGAAACACCATCTCGGGGCCCCACGAGAGGATGGTCGGAAACGGCGAATGCAACATGAGGTTCGCGATGGCAAGGAGAGCCTCGGACCATCCTTCTATGGGACCTAAGGGGGTCCGCGACCAGTCATGTTTGCGAATGAGCCCAGCCATTTCGCTCGATCCGATAATCAGGCTGTTGGCTCGGGATGGATGGGCCGGCTTGTTCATGGGATCATCGGGTCTGCCCTAAAATGTCAGCCCCATAACAATGCTAAATGGAGATGACCAGATTACAGGAAAGAAAGGAGTTACGGGCGCACGGCAACTCTATTTCTTCGCTTTTCCTTCCTTAGCCAGAAAATACCCAGCCCGCGCCTTTAACTCCACGTCTGATCGGTCCACATTCACCTTCAAGTGGTGGTATGTGCCGTCCGCCTTCATCCCATCGATCGGCAACTCAAGCAGGTACACGTATTCCGGAACTGCCGTAAGCCCCTTGAACCCTGCCCCAAGATCATTGCTGTTATGGAAGAACGACCCCCCGGTTCCATCCGCAAGCGAAGACATCACAGTCTCCTCGCGGGATGCCGAACCCTGGCGCAGTTCGCTGATCTCGCCGATCCCTCGAGCGCGCGTATCGTCAGCGGCACTCACCGCGGAGTTGTAAACGCCACGAGCATTGAGAGCGCTAATCGTTACACCGGCTTGTGCCGCTAGATCGATCACGGCTGATGCTTCCCCTGACGCCTCGGGTGAAACCGTCAGAAAGCCGGGCGAGACCAGGATCAGCAGCCGTTGCCCCGGCAATTTCGACATCCTGCGGACAAACTCTTTCATCGCGGCGAGGGTCGCGAGCGTGTTCTGGTTACCCACCACGAGCGCGCGTCGAACCGACGAGCGCACGATACTGTCAGCGACGCCTTCACTTCGCGGCCCCAGGGTCGGATCACACTGGTGGGCTTGGGCAAGGGCATCGGCGGTGGCGGCACTATCGTGTTTGTTCTCGATCAGATCCGCCTGGTAATAGCTGACATTTGGGCAGTCCGCAGTGCCCGAAGAGGAGAGTGCCCTGGTTTGCAAACTGGCTATAGCTTCCTTCAACTTTTCGCGATCCGAAATCAGGCCGCTATTCGTCTTTCCCGAAGTCGACACTACAGCGGCGATATCGCGGTCGTCGAGCGCTCCGGCGATCGCTTCCTCGCCCGCCTTCTTCGCCGGTACCAACTCTTCTGCGCTCATATGTATGTCGTCGAAAAGAAAGACTACGAATCGCAGCGATGCAGCTTGCGGTACCGGCGCCGAGGGTGCAGCCACGGCGGGAGTTGGAGCACTGTTGTGCCCTCCTGCATGCCTCTCTACTGAAAATCCTGACAAAGACCGCAGCTTGTCATTATCAAAAACCTGAAAATCCTCCTGCTTCAAATCGCCGACGGAGTGTCCCTGTTTGTCGCGGACGACAACTGGTACCAACACCCTGTTGACATTGGTTTGAAAGGTGGGTGGCGGCGTCTGCCCGCTTATTTGTTGCGCAGCCGTCTCCCGAAGTGCAAAACACACCAGGCTACACAGCAAAGGAACCAGGGCCAGCTGTAACCTGATCGCGAACCCATGTTTCATCGTATGGCTTCCTTACCTTGGCGAGTTTGCGTTATCGAAAAATCCGCCATCGCGGCGAACCGATGATAGGCCGCAAACGAGGTACCTGTAGATAGGTATCATGACACCGTGGGTCACCTGCAACCCGGAGAGGTCTATGCGCAACTGGGTAAACAAAACCGTATCGATCGTCCTGCTTGGCTTGTTCGCTGGGCCGTCCATTAAGGCTGCGGATGATCCTGCCCGTGAACAGGCTCGTTCCATGGTCATGACGCAATACGGCGTCGTGGCAACTCTGCAGGCTGTGGCCTCGCAAGTGGGTGCAGCCATTCTGGCCAGGGGTGGCAGCGCAGTGGACGCCGCCATCGCGGCCAACGCTGCCTTGTCGGTGATCGAGCCAATGATGAACGGAGTGGGCGGTGATCTGTTCGCCGTCGTCTACGACGCGAAAGCCAGGCATCTCTATGGTCTCAATGCCAGCGGTTGGGCGCCGAAAAATTTAACTCCCGAAGCTCTGCAGGCCAAGGGCCTGACCAAGATGCGCACTATCGATCAGGTCACGGTGCCGGGAGCCGTCGCGGGGTGGGACGCTTTGCATCAACGCTGGGGAAAGCTCTCGCTGGCCGAGGATATGGCGCCCGCCATCGCCCTGGCCGCCAAAGGTATAGCCGTCACGGAAACAGACGCCGACAACTGGAACACCTACGGAATGCCTTTCCGCAATGATCCTGAATTTGCCCGGGTCTTTCTTCCTGGCGGCAAAGCGCCAGTCGCAGGGCAGTTGTTCCGCAATCCGGAGTTGGCACAAACGCTGCAGCGCATCGCGGATCATGGCCGCGATGGGTTTTACCAGGGCGAAACGGCGGCTGCCATCCTGAAGTTGGAGCGCGCGCTGGGCGGCTTTATGCAAGCTGAGGATTTGTCAGAATTCCGCCCGGAATGGGTCGATCCAGTCAGCACCACTTACCACGGCTGGACCGTGTACGAAATGCCGCCCAACGGGCAGGGAATTGCCGCGCTCCAGATGTTGAATATCATGGAGCAATTTCCTATCAAGGAGTGGGGGCACAACAGCCAGAAATCCCTGCACGTCGAGATCGAAGCCAAGAAACTCGCCTATGCTGATCTGCGCCAGTATGTGGGCGATCCCCATGCTACCGACATCCCGACGGAAGCGCTTATCTCCAAAGATTTGGCAAAGCAGCGAGCCACACTGATTACGGATAAAGCTGCGTGCAATGTTTTGCCCTCCGATGTGCAGCAGGGATTATCCCGTCTATCGAGCGACACCACCTATCTTGCTGTTGTTGACCGTGACGGCAACCAGGTCTCTCTGATCCAGAGCAATGCGGGAGCGTTCGGTGGCGGCTTGGTCGCCCCCGGCACCGGTTTCCCGCTGCAAAATCGCGGCGGTGGGTTCACCCTCGAGCCGGGCCGCCCAAATACACTTCGCCCGCGAACCCGTCCGCTGCACACCATCATCCCCGCGTTCATGCAGAACGGTGACCGGCGTATCGCCTTCGGCATCATGGGCGGTTTCAACCAGGCACAGGCGCACGCACAGTTTGTTTCCAATGTTGTCGATTTCGGCATGAACATCCAGGCCGCCCTGGAAGCAGCCCGCTTCACCAAACGTGATTTTGATGGCTGCGGCCTGTGGGTCGAAAATGGCGTAGCGCCGGACGTGATCGCAGGCCTACGAAGCCAGGGTCACGATTTAAAAGTGTGGCCGCGCTACTTTCAGGGCATGGGCCGGGGCAACGCCGTTGAGGTCAACGACTCCTCTCCAGTCCACTACGGCGCAACCGATCCTCGCGCCGACGGAGAAGCCATACCTGAACAAATGCCCTTCTAGAACGAATAAGTGCGCGCTGCGGATACAAATACCCCTGAACTATTTGCAGACTAATACGCGACTCGGAATCCGCGATTGGCATCGTAGGCGAACTTGATCAGCCCATCGCGGTAGTCGATGCTGATGGTCATCTGAGCCAGTGCAGTGATACCGATAAATCCTGCCACTTCCATATTCAGGTTCTTGCTTATCGTGGATGTCGAAAATGCCACCACCTCCCGCACTTGCTGGGAGATGTTGGCAAACCGGAAGGTAATGTTGTCTGCGGTATAAACCTTATCGACTTTGCCGCTGATTCCATGCACGGTGATATTGTTCTCGCTGTGCACCTTGGTGACCTCGCGTGCAACCTCGGGATTAACCGTGGTAGCAAATGCTCCCGTGTCCACGATAAAAAGCTTGAGCGGACTATTGTTCAGCGATGCCGGTAGCATCAAATCGTGTCCAATCCGATAGACGTGTGTCCAATCCTTCATTTCGGGTGCGATGTAGCGATCGTAAGGACCATGCGCAGCCGGCTTGGGTGCGGGCGCCGCGGCGGCGGTGTCAGCAGATTCGTCTTGGTTCGTGTTGCCCTGAGTCTCAAGGGTGGGTTTGAGTCCGCTGGTGTCGTTGGGGCGCGGCGGCAAAGGCGCCAACAGCAGCTTACGCATGGGATAGTCGAGGGTGACGAGAAAATGGGAAAGAACATCCATGCCGATCAACCCGTCGCTGTCCGCGACGCTGCCTTTGTTGACGACCTCGACTGTGCAATCTTTAAACTCTAGCGAACCGATCTTGATATCATCCGCAAAAGTGGTATAGGCGTCCTTCCTGCCCTGGCTGCCGATGCCGCCCACCTCTGTTGCACTGAATTGCTTGAGCCCTGCATGATCAGCGACCGAACGGCTGATCAATAAACCGCTGGCCCCGGTGTCGATTTGCAATCGAGCGTCGTGATCGTTGAGCTTGACGTCCAATCCAAAAGCGCGAATATGGGTCGCGTCTCTCATAAGATTGACGAACGGTATTTCTGCGGTGTCAGAGGCGGAGACCAGGCGGCAGGCCTTGTGCGGTTCGATGGCCTGCTGCTTCAGGAAGGCAAGGTAGAACTGAAGGCGCCTGAGGGTCTCCGGGTCTTCGCCATTCGCGCTGGCAAGATACGCCTCCAGTTCCACAATGCGTTCCTTCCTCGGGAGTGTCTCCAGCCAGCGGCTGCGAATTCTCGGATTGGTCGGATCCAACGCGTGCGCAGTGGCTATTTCGTTTGCAGCGCTTGCGTAATAGGAGTTGAGCCGAAGAATCCTGGCACTCAGCAGCCGCGCCTGCGGGTCGCACGGGTCGAGCTTGATCGAGGCGTCAACGGTTGCGGACGCAAGCCAGGGTGTCCCTGCCCGATATTGAACCTCGCCCAGCGCCACCATCAGCACTGCGGATTGAGGAGCTTGCGCGAGCGCCTTCTGAACCAGGTCCTCAGCTTCGGCTACTTTTTGTTGTCTCAGAAGTACTTCTGCCAGACCTGCGATCAGCGTGGGATCGTTGGGCTTTTGTTGCAATTGCGCCTGGTAGAGAACAACCGCTCGATCGTAATCACTATGCAGAAAAGCGTCTTCGGCATCCGATGGATGGTGAGCGCCGACAACACTGCAGGTAGCCGCCACGGCCGGGGAGCCCCAGACGGCAAGCATGATGAAAATAACAAAGCATCGACCAACCCATGAAGTGAAGCCGAGCATGAATTCCATACCCTCGATCAGGTCTTTGGGCCTGAAAGAGACATGGGGGCAGGCCGTTTGGGGATATTTTACATTTCTGGCCGAGTCGCCGGCAGCGATCAAACCTATTGCCAAGAACGGGATACTGAGAGAAGATGGGTTGTTTTCTCCCCAAATCGCGAACTGCCTCGTACCGCTCGACCGGAGCGTCCTCGGCGGGGTTGATCGAAACGCGGTTGAGTGGACGGGCCAGGTGACTTTCCATTGGAATCGGGCCACAAAACTCATTTGGGGAAGGCAGCATGCGGTTTCACATAGCAATTACATCTATGATCTTGTTGTTGGCAGGGTGCGGCGCCACGAGGCAAATCAGCCCCATGCGCGCCAGCAGTGCCGGCGTCGGTGCAAAGTACCAGCGTAACCTTGCGGATTATCCTAAGGTCGTTTTTATCGGCGACGACATCACGGCCGACTGGTTCCCTCAGGGTGCTATCTGGATCAACAAAGGAATCAGCGGTCAGACCTCCGGGCAGGTACTTGCCCGTTTCCAGACCGATGTGATCGACCTGCATCCTGACATCGTAAACATCCTCGTAGGCACTTACGACGTAGCGACTTACCCAGCCTTTTGGGACCCGGTCTGCGGTCCCGCGACGGGAGCCTATGCGACCTGCGAAAACGTATCCGCCATGATTGCCATGGCCCAGGCCGCCAACATCAAAGTGATGGTTGGGACCCTGCCGCCCTTTGGTCCGGGACCGTTGGCCACGAAACTTGCGGGAGGTAGTCCCGCCAATGTGGGCACTCTTTCCGGCACCATCGGCTTGTACGACCGCAATCTAGGGTTGCAGGCTGGCTTTGAACTTGGTGGATTTAGCCCTGACAAGGTCGTTCTGGTGGACTACGCCGCGGCGCTCGCCGCGGTTGGCCAGTGGACGGACAACGGAGTAGATCCCAATGCCGCCGGATACCAAGTCATGACGGAGCTGGCGCAGGAAGAAATATCCAGCCTCAAAGCAGGGTCATAATGCGCTGGAGCTTCTCAGTCTTTACGGTTCTGCTGATCCTTTCAAGTGCGAGCAGTTTCGCTCAGCAGTCAAAGCTGCCGTCAGACGACCTGACGCCGAATTTCAAAGCGCCTTTGCTGCCGACGGACTTCGACAAACGCGTAGTAATGGTTCCCATGCGCGACGGCATCAAGCTCTACACGGTCATTGTTGTCCCCAAGGGAGCGAAGGACGCGCCCATTCTTCTCACCCGCACACCCTACAACGCGGCGCAGCGAGCGGCACGCTCCAAGAGCGGACGCATGATCGAAGCCTTGCCCCTCAGCGACGAGGTTTTCGTGGAGGCTGGTTACATCCGTGTCTATCAGGATGTACGCGGCAAGTACGGCTCCGAAGGAGTCTACCTGATGACCCCTCCACCGGTGAACTCCGGTTACAATCCTTCCGGCGCTGACGATACTATGGACGCCTACGACACCATCGATTGGCTGGTGAAGAACGTGCCGGAGTCGAACGGCCGCGTGGGCATGATTGGCTCCAGCTACGAAGGCTTCACCGTGCAGATGGCGCTCTTGAACCCCCACCCGGCGCTTAAGGTTGCGGCTCCCGAAAGCCCTATGGTGGATGGTTGGATGGGCGACGACTGGTTTCACTACGGTGCGTTTCGCCAGCCGAGCATCGACTACTTCCTGGATCAGACCACCAATCGGGGCGAGGGCGTTCAGGTGCCGAGCGAAGGCCGAGACGATTACACCAACTTCCTGCGCGCCGGTTCTGCGGAGGACTTCGCGCGTTCTGTCGGAGCCGATCAAATGCCTTTCTGGCGGGTGATGCTTGATCACCCAACCTACGACGGCTACTGGCAAAGCCAGGCACTCGACAAACTCATCGTCAAGCGGCCCCTAACCGTGCCGTCTATGTGGGAACAGGGCCTGTGGGATCAGGAAGACATGTGGGGGGCGATCCACAGTTACCGCGCGTTGAAGGCGCAGGGTGCTCCGGACAGCATGAATCACCTGGTGATGGGGCCGTGGTTCCACAGCCAGATCAACCGTGAAGGCAGGTCACTGGGCACACTGACCTGGGCGACCGACACCACCGCCCAGTGGCGTCGCGAGGTCCTCTTGCCCTTTTTCAATCAGTATCTGAAGCCGGATGCGCGCAAGGCTGAAACCCCCGCGGTCTTCATCTACGACACCGGTGCCGATCGCTGGGACACGCCCAAAGTTTTTCCCGCTAGCTGCGAACAGGGATGTCCAGAAACTTCCAAACCCATGTATCTGGCGCGAGACGGAGGACTTACCTTCCAGGCGCCCGAGACCAAAGAGGCCCCAGGTTTCGATGAATACATCTCGGATCCGGCAAAGCCCGTACCCTATCGGCCGCGCCCGGTGGATGCAGCCGACGAAATTGGCTGGAGAACCTGGCTGGTGACCGATCAGCGTTTTGTGGATGGGCGCCCGGACGTGCTGACCTACGAGACAGAGCCGCTCAAGCAACCGATGAAGCTCTCTGGTGAGCCGGTCGTGCATCTCATCGCGTCCACCACGGGCACTGATGCGGATTGGGTAGTGAAGCTGATCGATGTGCAGCCGGACAGGACCGCGCCGCCCGTGGACCTGAGCGGATACCAGCTACCGATTGCGACGGATATCTTTCGCGGCCGCTACCGAACCAGCTTCGAGCACCCGGAGCCAATCCGCGCCAACGAGCGTCTGTCCTATGTCTTCGCGCTCCCCATGGTGAACCACACCTTTCAGCCCGGCCACAGAATCATGGTGCAGGTGCAATCCACGCTTTTTCCGCTCTACGACCGCAATCCGCAGCGCTTTGTTCCAAACATCTTTGAGGCCAAGCCGGCTGACTACCAAAAAGCAACCCAGCGCGTCTGGCACGAGCCCGGCGCAGCAAGCTTCATCAGTCTCCCGGTAATAGCTGTCACACCGGAGACCAACTGATGCACCTCCTTCATCCTCTCCCCCTTGTCATCCCGAGCGAAGCCGACCTGTCCCGGCCTGCCGTGGAGGGACCTGCGGTTTCGCGGACCCTTCTTGGGAATGTTTTTCGACAAACCTAAGCGGAGTGAGAGATCTATGCTTCACAAGAGGACCCCCAATGAAAACCGTGCGTCTGACCGCATTCGCCTCGCCATTGCAACTGTGTGAGTTGCCAATACCACAACCCAGCGGCTCAGAAGTTCTACTGCGTGTCGTGTCCGCAGGAATTTGTCACACCGACCTCCACCTGGCGGATGGAGGCTATGACGCAGGCCGAGGAGAGAAGCTGCTTGCCGCCGACCGCGGCGTAAAGCTGCCCCTTACACTCGGCCACGAGATTGTCGGAAGGCCAATCGGCTCGAACCAGGATTACCTGGTATATCCGTGGATCGGCTGCGGCAAGTGCCGGGAATGCGGCGAAGGCAACGAGAACCTGTGCGCTCAACCGCCGATCCTGGGCATCTATCGCGATGGCGGGTATGCGGAGTATGTGCTGGTGCCGCACCAGAAGTACCTGTTGCCACTGAACGGCATCGATCCTTTGCGCGCAGCTCCCTTCGGCTGTGCGGGGCTTACCACCTACAGCGCTCTGAAAAAGGCTGGAGAGCTGATCCGTGAAGAGCCGATCGTGCTTATCGGCGCGGGCGGTCTCGGCCTGATGGCGCTTCAGATTCTGAAAGCAATGGGTGGCAAAGGAGCGGTGGTGGTCGACATTGATGCAGCCAAGCTAGAAGCGGCGCGTCGCGCCGGCGCCCTCGACACTGTCGACGCCAATGCTGCCAATGCTCTGCAACAGGTGATCGCCAAGGTTGGCGGGCCGCCGCGGGCGGTGGTCGACTTTGTGGGCTCTGAATCGACCGCACAGCTTGCCTTCAAAGCTCTGGCTAAGGGTGGCAAACTGATCTCAGTAGGACTCTTTGGCGGAGCGGCGCCCTGGCCGCTTCCACTCATCGCCATGCGCTCCATCACCATTCAGGGCAACTTTGTGGGAACCTTAAACGAACTCGCTGAGTTGCTTGCGTTGGTGCGCTCGAGCGGTATAACCATGCCCATCGTGCACACCACGCTGGAACAGGCTGGCCCGACTCTGGAGGCGTTGCGCCGGGGACAAATCGAGGGCCGGGCGGTTATTCTCATGCCGCCGGTTCAATAACCTGTCTTCAGCACCTCTTCCAGCACATCGCAAACCTCGTCGATCGCTTCAACTTTTAAATTGTTGAAGAAGGGCAAGGCAAGGGTGCGCTTCGCCTCTGCCTCAGTCACAGCCAGGTTGTCCGAATCATGCCACGCGGCGTAACTGGGTTGTAAATGAATCGGTGCGAAATAACGGCCGCAACCGATGCCGGCGTCCAACATCCTGCGCATGATCGCATCCCGGCGGGCGGCCGGGAGTCGAACAACATAAACAAACCAGCTGATGCGGCTGCCAATGCCAGCCGAAGAGGGAAGCTTGAGCTGCGGAATGCGGTTGAGGCGTTGGTGATAGCCATCGGCCACGGTCTCACGCTTGCGCAGGATATCTTCAAGCCTCTTCATCTGGGTCAGTCCTAACGCACAATTGAGCTCAGAGATGCGATAGTTGAAACCCAACTCGCTATGTTGAAACCAGCCGTCGGTCTCATATCTGCCCTGGTTGCGCAGAGCGCGGATGCGCCTGGCGAGGGCGTCATCTGCTGTAACCACCATGCCGCCTTCGCCTGTGGTGATCTGCTTATTAGGGTAGAACGCAAACACTCCCGCCCGCCCTATCGCGCCAACCTTGCGGTCCAGGTACTCGGCTCCGATCGCTTCGCATGCATCCTCTATGACCACGAGGCCATGCCTTGCAGCGATCTCGAGGATAGCCGACATCTCGGCGGGAACCCCAAAAGTGTGGACGGCCATGATAGCCCGTGTTCTAGGCGTGATCGCTTCTTCGATTCTTTGCGGGTCCATGTTCAGCGTGGACGCCTCGATGTCGACAAATACTGGCAAGGCACGCTCGTACCGAAGTGCATTGGCGGCCGCGATGAAAGTGAAGGAAGGAACAATGACCTCATCGCCTTCACCGATGCCCAGTGCGCGAATGCACAGGTGCAGCCCGGCGGTTCCGGAACTGACCGCGATCGCATGTGGCAAGGAAACGGAAGCTGCAACCTGCGCTTCGAACTGCTCTGTCACCGGGCCGAGGCTCAGCCGCGAAGTGCGTAACACTGCCACCACCGCTTCAATCTCCGCCTCGGTGATGTCGGGTGCGGACAACGGTATCTTCATAAGTCGTGAGAGTGCTTGACCAGCAATTCTTGAGAGAGGGGCGTCGTCGTGAGTACCTGTACTATTTTCTCGGCGGCAAGACCATCTCCGTAAGGATTAACAAGGCCCGTCAGCGTCTCGCGAAATCCCGGGCTCCTGGCCTCCGCAGTCTTAGCCAGGATGGACTGGGTCTCGGGCTCCGCATCCAGAACGTTGCCGGCTCGCTCTCGCCCCTCTTGCCGAAAGCCCACATTCACGACCGGCAGCCCGAGCGATGCCGCTTCCATAATGCCGCTGCTGGAATTGCCAATCAGCAATGTGGCTTGTCGCAGCAAGCTCCAGTAGCTGACGGCGTCGAGATTTACAAAAACACGCGCGTCTTTATACGTAGAGACGAATTCCTGCGTTCTCTTGAGCAGCGAATAGCTACCAGCGTCGGAGTTTGGATAGCAAAATAAAATCTGCATGTCCATCTGCCGCAGAGCCGCGAACAGGGCATCCGCCTCCTCGGTGGTATCGCGCAGCATGGTGACTGGATGGTAAGCGATGACGGCGGTGGGACGATCGAGATCGAGGTCCAGACGCTGTTGCAGTGAGTTGCGATCGAATAGTTGGCTGCGGCGGAGGTGGTCGAGCGACGGTGCGCCTGCACGGTGTACCCTCCACGGTTCCTCACCCATGGCAATCACCCGCGCGCGAGCTCTCTCTGTTGAAGTGAAGTGGATATGACTCATCTTGGTGAGTGCGTTTCTCACCGCGTCGTCGATGGCTCCCTCACTTACCTCGCCGCCTTCGATGTGGGCGATCGGGATCCGCAGGGTTAGCGCGACTGCAGCAGGAGCCAGCGTTTCGTAACGATCAGCGATCAAAAGCAGCAGGTCAGGCCGCATCTGCCCTAGCAGATCCGCCAAGCCAAGCACCGCGACCCCGAGTGTCTTGGCCATGCCGACATCGGTGTTGGAGCTGAGCAGGCACTCAACGCGGCCTGCGATAGAAAACCCATCTGCCTCAATGGTGGTAGCAGTTTCCCCGAACTGGGGTGAAAGGTGAGCTCCCAGCACAATCAAATTTAGATCGACATCTGGATGCTGCTTAAGGTCGTGCAACGGCCAATAGAGATGACTGTAGTCTGCACGGGAACTGGTCACCACTGCGATGGTCCGCTTCATGCTTTGGTTCCACTGATTGGGTTAAGGATGAGCGGACTAGGCTTATATTCCGGAACTGCACGCAAAACAGCCGCCAGTAATCGCGCCAGCGAACGTTCCTGGCAAGCCTGCTGAAGTTCCCGCTCAACCTCAGCCAACACTGCAGGCGTCAGACCAGGGCTGTGGACGGCCCTTAACAAGCCGTGCCTCTTACCGGGAGCAGCATACGATTCTATGCTGGAGAGCAGCGCTTCGCACATCTTGTCGCCGGGGCGCAACTGGGTGAAGACAATCGTCGCCGGCTTACCGGAGGGTCCGCACCTGGCTGTGATCAGATGTTTTGCGAGCGCTTCGACCGAGCGTGGCTCACCCAACTCAGGCACCACAACAACCTCCTCACTCGGATCGGAAGAGGCGAGCAGGAGCAGCGCCACAGCATCTTCTGTGGATAGAAAATACCGTCGCACTTCAGGATGGGTAACCGTTACCGGGCCGCCGGACAGAATCTGCTTCAAGAAAAGGGGAGCCACGCTCCCTCCCGAGCCGAGCACGTTTCCCAGGCGCAACACCTTCATGCGGAGAGCGCCGCCGGCGCGGGCGAGCAAAACCAGCTCAGCGATTCTCTTCGAAGCTCCCATCATGCTGACAGGGTCGACGGCTTTATCAGTGGAAACCAGGATGAATCGCTCCGCCCCATGGTTTATCGCTGCTTCGACCAATCGGCTGGTCCCGGCTACATTGTTCTCCACCGCTGCAAACGGATTTCGCTCGATAAGTGGCACATGCTTAAACGCAGCCGCGTGAAAAACGACCTGCGGCCGGTATCGCGCAAAAACCTCAACCAGCAGGTGCGCGTCCGTGACGCTGCCCAACAAAGATGTATGAGGGGTCAGTTGACGCAGGTCCTGCATGGCCATATCGAGCTCATAGAGATTTCGCTCGCTGGCTTCCAAGAGCGTTAGATGCTGGGGCGCAAAGCTCGCGATGGCAGCCGCCAGAGCCGAACCAATCCATCCGCCTGCCCCGGTAATGAGGATCCTTTTGCCACTAAGCGAAGCCGTTGCCTGAGCCTGATCGATGGTCAGCTGTTTGCGCTGAAGAAAGCTCTCCCATTCGCCGTACATCAAATAGGGAGCGGTGCGAGTGGTCGCGTGCTTAAGGCTCATCAATTGTAATCAAGGCGTATGACGAGACCGCGCCTCGTCCCGTTCTCCCTCTCTCCATTATGGGCCCTCGCTCCGTTTGTCCAGCCATCCGATCGTGCTAGGGACGTTTAACCGGAAACCCGCAAACATTCGGCCAGCCCGTCGAGGCAGCCTAACCAGCCGTGCCGGTGCTGATCGCGAAGAACTTCATTTGGAATTCTCTCGTGGGTGACGATGACTTCGGTTGTATCGCCCTGCGCTTCAAAGTTAACAGAGACGCGTTCCGGGGCGTCGGAAATTCCTTCCAACCGCCAGGTGTAGGTCAGCCTGCGCGGCGGTTCTACCACTTCAAACTCTCCTACGATCCACAATATTCTTTGGTCGGGAAATTGGTTCCCGATACGATAGTGGCCCCCCACGCGTAGATCCACCTCCGCATTGAAGCACGCGACCCCTTCGGGGCCCCACCACTCTCGCAGCCGCTCCGGCTCGGTCCAGGCTGAGAATAAACGCTCGGGCGTGGCTCGGATCGTTTTGCGGACGACGAGAGTTATGGAATCCGTCATGACCTGCCCCTCCTCGCTTTTGTTTGAGAATTCAGAGCCGCTCCTTCTGCTCATCGTTTGCCACGTAGCGAGCCAAAGACTCCAACTGGCCTTCCCAAAATTTGCAATAGTGACCGAGCCAAGCCTCCGCGGTCCTCAACGGTGCAAGATCCAGCGAGCAGTGGTGGACCCGCCCATCGACGTTGCGCACCACCAGACGAGCGCGCTCCAGCACCCGTATATGTCTCGATACCGCGGGCAGCGACATAGCGAATGGCTCGGCGAGCTCAGTCACCATGGCCGGTTTGGCCGCGAGGCGGGCCAGTAGCGCCCGTCGCGTGCGATCACCCAGGGCGCGAAAGATCAGGTCCAACCTGTCATCGGAATTATTTCTGGCCCTAACGCTTGACGGCATTCGTTCAACTCCAGTACAAGAGAATATTAAACATTATTGTTTAATATTGTAAAGCAGTTGAGCCAGCCTGCTCAGACCAGGCAAAAGCCAACCTGCTTACAGAAAGCGAGCGACTATGATCAACCAGCGCTCCACCAGAAGAGACTTCTCCATACGGCTGGCTAGTTTGGTTCCGGCGCTTAGTCTGGCCGGCACTTCTCTCGCCCTCGCTACTGCGGTCGATGTTCCCGTCGGCTCCCTCGAAGCAATTTCGCACACGGCCGAAGCCATCCACCAGGAAGTTGTTTTCAAGGCCACGCCCGAGCGCTTGTACAAGGCCCTGACCGATACCAAGCAGTTCGACAGGATCGTCGAGCTCAGTGGAGTCATGAAAGCCGGCATGTTGCCGCCGGGAGCCAACAAGCCCACGCAAATCAGTAGGGAACTGGGCGGCGAGTTTACGCTCTTCGGTGGTTATATCACCGGACGTCACCTTGAACTCGTTCCTGGCCAACGAATTGTCCAGGCGTGGCGAGTGGGCGCTTGGCCCATGGGCGTTTACTCGATTGTCAAATTCCAGTTCGTGTCCCAGGGGCCCGCGACCAGAATCGTTTTTGACCATACCGGGTTTCCCAAGGGTGACGCGGAGCATTTGGCATCGGGATGGAACGAGCACTATTGGCAGCCGTTGGCGAAATTCCTGGCTTAGGTTGTCTGCAGGAGTGGGTCACCAAGCCGCGCTCGGGACCACGAAAAGGACGCGCTATCATGCGTAATGATGGAGCAAGCTTTACCACCACGCATGTTTGGACTGGTTGCCGGCCTTGGTGTTGGCGCTGGCATCTTCTACTACAAGGCGCTGGTAGACGCGCACCTCGCTCGCGGTTTGTCGCCGCGCCTCCTTCTGGTTCACGCTGACGTTCGCCGTGTTTTGGCTATGGCTGCGGCTCGCGAAGCTCAGCAGCTGGCTGAATACCTCGCCGGGTTGCTGCAACAACTTGCTCTTGGAGGTGCCGAGGTGGCCTCCGTTCCGGCATTTGCTCCTCAGGTGTGCGCCAGGCAACTGGCCGTTATCAGTCCCGTTCCTTTGATCAGCCTTGTGGACGCTATCGTTAGCGAAGTAAAGCGTCTACGATGCCGCCGCATCGCGTTGTTCGGCGCGCGCGTTACCATGGAAACAAGGATGTTCGGCAGCTTAGGGGGCGTGGACGTCGTAATGCCCAGGGCCGACGAGTTGGACACCATAGCCGGCATCTACGGACGTGTCGTTGAGGAGGGACGTGCGTCGATGGAGGATCACGAAGTCTTGAGCAAATTGGCTCATGCCCTAATCGATCGCGAAGGATTGGACAACATAATTCTTGCCGGAACAGATTTTGCTTTCGTGTTCAAACCCGAAAATACTAGCTTCCCCTATTTGGACGGCGCGCGAATTCACATCGAAGCCATCATGCGTGAGATTGCGCCCCAGTCCGCCACAGCTTGAATTCAGTTCAACGGCCAAGTTACGCGCAAAAGCGAAAGACCCATCCGCGGCAGTTGCATGTCCAGTTTTATCTCTCCCTGCTCGGGAGTGATCCACCGCGGAGAATCGAGCAACTGCAGCTGTCCGGCAGCTTGCAGCCTGGCGTACTGTTCCGGGGTGGGCTCTTGCGGAGATCCCATCTCCTTCCAGGCGGTGTAGGCATTGCTGTAATGATCATCGATCCGGTAATGCTGCAGCAGCACGCGACGGACCGTGGGTGGAATGGATTTCATCAACACGGTGATAGCAGCAGCGGGTCCGGCCACATCATCATCGTGATAATTCCACAGCAATACAGAGGCTTCGCCCGAAGCGCTGGTCGCCAGCGCATCGATGTCCGGCGCCTGGCGAACGCTATGTGTCAGAATGCTGTCGAGCGGCATGGCCCCGCTGCTCAGCGCGCTCACTAAATCACCCCTCATCAATCCCGCCATACGGAAAAAATTCAGCACCGGCTTATCGACCCCATTGGTCGCCAGCGTCCGATACCCATCGAAATACGGTTTGCCTTCGAACTCAAAAGCCCAGGTCAGCATGCCAAGCAGGTTCACCTGCTCCCGATGGGCAAGCTCGATCAGGCCCTTCATCGCTGCTGCTGTGTAACTGGGATAGAGCGGACCATTACGATAAGCGTTGGGCGGATAGAGACGCGCAGAGCAAGCCGCGCAGCCCTCTGGATCCGCTTCGCTCAAGATGATGGGAAGCTTTTGGAAACGGGGAAACTGACGCACGATGGCGAACCCATCGGCAGCATTGTCCAGTTCGTGGTCGAGGCCCATTTGCACGTGACCGTCGACCACATTCGGCCGCCCCTTTACGTGGAAGGAAATAAAGTCCAGCGGTATGGGACCGCCTGTCGCCAGGCTTTTATCGTTGGCGCAGTGGCCGAGAAAAGCTCGTAGAAATTCAGAGGAATGACCCTTTGAGCCCGGTCCGGGCCCCGTGCTTGCAGGTCCCCCTACGCGCGCATTGGGAATCGCCTGGCGTATGCCTGCGACCGCGTAGTCGTAAAGCTTGTTGTACTCGTCCTCTGTTCCTTTCCAGTAATACTTCAGGTCCGGCTCGTTCCAAACTTCCCAATACCAGGTGGAAACCGTTTCCTTGCCATACCGCTGGGCCATATGCGCGGCCACCTGGCGGCTTAGCTCCTGCCATCGCTTGTAGTCTCTGGGAGGAAACGACCATCCCTCCTCCTGCCCAGGCTTCAACGGCCAGCCAATATGGTAAGGATCGGGATGGGTAGAAAGCGCCTTCGGCATAAAACCGAGCTCCACCATGGGGCGCACATGGGCCGCTGCATACGCATCAAAGATTTGATCGAGAATGGTCCAGCTGTAGACCGGGTTTCCGTTCGCATCCTCGGTGTAGACGTTCGAAGAGCTCCATTTGAGATCAGGCTTTCCGTCCCCGGTAGCCAGCAGGAAATGGGCGCGGATATACACCGGAACCGGGCTCAAGTTGTGCAGCTGGACAAGCAGTGCCTGGCCGTTTGTCGTGGTCGTATAGCCTGACTCATCGTAGCCAAACCAGCTATAGATGGGTGTGAATTTACCCGCGGGTTTCGCCAGGTCTACGTCGACACGAACGGGAGCCTGCGCTCTGCAGAACAAGTTGAAAAGCAGGAGGCCAAAAAAGAAGAAACATCGACGTGTCATGACTATGCCGGCGGGTGTGAAGACACCAGCCGGCCTTCAAAGAAGCGAAGCTTTCGTATCGTTATCCATCCAATTGCGAGCGTACCGATGGCTGTGGCGCCAAGAGCAAGAGCTCCGAACGCGGCCGCACGGGAAGCAAGGCCGGGATTTGTCTGATCCTTGTTCATATACCCTTGGATGCCATCCTACAGGAGCGGTCTGGCGGTGTTATACCCATGAAATGCTGATGTCTGGATTGAGCGTTGGTAGCTAGGGTTTCTCAGCTCCGGCCTTCTCGGCGGCCGAAACTGCCTTTCTGAACGCCCCTACTGCGGGGACCGTCTGCGGGCTGAGGCCGTCCGTGCCCATATACTTCCACGCAGGATTCGCATCGAGGGGATTCTGGCCGCCTTTGAAAACAGCAAAAAAATCCTCTCCCAGCCCGACTCGTGGGGACTGCGTATCCGCCGGCGAGGGCGGCAGCGAACCACGCGGGGGTCCCATCGACCCTCCACGGCCGCTGGAGTTGATTGCGTCACCTCCGTTGTTCTGCCGAGGATCAGACATGGCATCATCCATCGGACGTCCGTTCCCCTTACGCACCACAATAATCAAATCGGCGGATTTCGTCTCAGACACAAGGTCGAACCGTCCCCACTTCAGCAGTGCCGCCTCGACATCCTTTTGCGCCCGCTCATTCGCCTGAGGATCGTCGATCGACATCCCTGCATTTGGATCGATGATGATGGCGACGGTTTTAGCCTGCAGAACATAGGCCGGCAGAGTGTTCTTCGTTTTGTCCTTCGCAAATCCGAGTGTCACCAGAAAGGTCAGTGCAAGTAGAGTAGACACGCGCCTTAGCATGGCGGCCTCCTTTTGCCACGCAAGAATCATACGCCGATCTACTGACCCCGCAGAATTCGCTTGACTGCTTATTGCACACCTGTTTAGTCTAGGCGTGTTTGAGATAGGCCTATGGCGCCGGCAAAGAAATCCGAACAACGTGACCTGTTTCGTGGTGCGCTCGAAATGATGATCCTGCAGTCCCTGCGGCGTCAGCCAATGCATGGCTATGCGCTTGTCCAACACATCAAACAGCGCTCCAACGAACTGTTGCAGGTAGAAGAGGGTTCTCTCTATCCAGCCCTGCAACGCATGTTGCGGGAGAATCTTGTTAAATCTGAATGGGAAATCTCGCCCAGCAACCGCAAAGTACGTACCTACCGAATTACTCCAGGCGGTATCAAGTACCTGGAGCGCGAAGTCTCCAGTTTTGAGCGGATGTTGAAGGGTGTCAACCTCGTTCTGTCTCCCGCCGAGTCTTAGTCTGCCTCAGGGAACCAGGGGGCACTCTTCCTATTCCTTTTTGGATTCCGCTGGGGCGCGGGTCTACCGAGTGTTTTTCTTCAAGCGAGAGACTTACAGCTTGACGGTGACCGTCTTCACTTCTGTATATTGCTGCAATCCGTATTCACCCAATTCACGTCCGATGCCGGATTGTTTGAATCCGCCGAACGGCGCCCTCGTATCCAGGACGTGATAGCAATTCACCCATACCGTACCCGCGCGCACTCCATTTGCGACCGCGAGCGCTTTCTTGATATCACGGGTCCACACCCCGGCAGCCAACCCATAGGTAGTGCGGTTTGCACGCTTGATGACTTCGTCCACATCCTTGAACGGGATCACGCTCATCACCGGTCCAAAAATTTCTTCCCTGGCGATTGTCATCTCATCCTGAACGCCGGAGAAGACGGTCGGTTGCACAAAGTAGCCGCGATCACCGACGCGCTCGCCGCCGCAGGCAAGGGTCGCCCCTTCACTTTTCCCGGCTTCAATGTAGCCCATGACTCTGTCAAACTGTGATTGACTTACTTGCGGACCTTGGTCCGTTCGCGGATCAAGAGGGTCTCCAACTTTGCGCTTGAGTGCCCGGGCGATGCTTTTTTCTACAAACTCATCGTAGATCTTCTCTTCGACAAAAACTCTGGATCCGGCGCAACAGGATTGACCCTGATTGACGAATAACCCCAGGTGCGCGCCTTCCACTGCCTCATCAACATCAACATCTTCAAATATGATGTTTGGGCTTTTGCCGCCCAGTTCCAGCGTAATTCGCTTTAGATTCGACCTTGCGGCCGCCTCCATAATCAGGCGCCCGACCTCGGTCGATCCGGTGAATGCCACTTTGTCGATGTCCATGTGGCGAGCGATGGCTGCGCCTGCGGTGTGGCCAAACCCCGGCAGCAAATTCACTACGCCCTCGGGGAAACCAGCTTCCACGATCAACTCCCCAATGCGGAGCGCGGAGAGAGGTGTTTGCTCCGCCGGCTTCATCACCACCGTGTTGCCGGTTGCCAGCGCCGGCGCAAGCTTCCAGGCCTGCATCAGCATGGGGTAATTCCAGGGAATGATCTGCCCCACGACGCCGATGGGCTCATGGCGCGTGTAACAGAAGAAGTCGCCGTCGATAGGGATCGTCTTGCCCTGAACCTTGTCTGCCCATCCCGCGAAGTAGCGATAGCAGGCGACTGTCTTCGCAACGTCCACGGCTTTCGCGATAGAAAGCGGCTTGCCGTTGTCCATGCTCTCAAGCCGGGCCAGAGCATCTGCATTCTGTTCGATCAGATCTGCGAGACTGTGCAGCAGGCGTCCCCGCTCCGAGGCACGCGTCTTTTTCCACGGTCCATGTTCAAAGGCCGCTCGCGCCGCCAGCACAGCTTTGTCAACGTCCGCCGCGTCCGCTTCGGCAACCTGGCAAATCTCCTCGCCGGTGGAGGGATTCACGGTGGCGAAGGTCTTGCCCGATTCGCTGGGAACCCAGCAGTTGTTAATCAGAAGCTTGGTCGATGCTGGAAGCACTTGCGCTTCAGCAGGCGCCGGCATGGTGGAAATCATAACTAGTGAGTCCTCTTTAGGAGACTGCCTCTAGTTTCGCAATTGCTTTCAGTCTCTTTGAAACCAGCGCGGTTTCTTTTTGGGCGCAAATATGAGCCAGCCAATTTCTGTATATACCGGCGGCGCTCGATTGCCATGTGTTCTCGATCTTCTTGTCTGCCAGGATAGCCGATAACTCCGGCAGCAATCCCTCGCTTCTTTGCGAAGTCGCTTTCTCCTCCAAAGCAGTCAATTCGGCCACCGTGGCCTCATCGAAATAGCTTTGCGGCATCAACGGATACCTGGCTGATTCCCCTTTTATGTAGCGTCCGACATCGCGGCGATATTCACGCAGCAGGGTGTCGGATTCGTACTCCGGGTGACCCTGGAAAAAGACGAAGAGTTTTTTCTGCTGCTTGATGAACGTGTCTACTCCGGCATCGGCAGACGACGTCAACACCTTATATCCACAATCTGTCAGCTGCTCTTCAGGAACGCCATTCCAGCGCGAATGCGGAAGCCTGAAGCTTGAGGGTGTTCCGGCGGTCAAGGGATGATCGGAAGCATGGGCGCACTCGAAGATGCCGAAGACCTTGTCATTCCTCTTCGCCCGGCGAATACCGTCCATATGGAGAACCGCGGCGTGGGCCGCCAGGCACGACAAGACCGTGGCATGAGAATTCTCCTGAGCCCAGGCAAGCACCTTGGTGAAACTCTCCCAATAGGGTTCATCCGACAAGTTTGCGGCCATAGGCTCCCGGCCGGTTACGATAAGCCCATCGAGGTGGCCGTCCCACAGGTCTTCGATATTGGAGTAGACGCTATTGATATGGCTGCCGACCAACCCGTTGCGGGGAACACCAGGCAGGGTATAAAAAGACAGCCGGATCGGCATGTCTTCCGACGCCGCATTCAACAGGGCAATGAACTGACGCTCCGTTGCCTTGAGCGCCTCGTCGGACATGTTGTTGACCAATCCGATGGTGATGCATCTGCTGGGGCGGCTAAGGCGGGAATCCGAATCAAAGAAGACTGGCATCAGTTTCTCCCTTCGTCGTGACCAGCATGGCTGCTTCGAGCGCCTGGTCCAAATCCGCAATGATGTCGTCGACGTGCTCGATGCCGATGCTGAGCCGAACCATCTCGGGCACAATGCCCGCGGCGCGTTGCTCTTCGCCCGACATCTGCCGATGAGTTGTTGATGCCGGGTGGCAAGCCAGGGACTTGGCGTCGCCCAGATTAACCAGGCGCGTGACCAGGTCCAGTGCGTCATAGAATTTGACCGCAGCCGGCATGCCTCCCTTGATGCCTACAGTCATCAAAGAGCAGGCGCGCCCGCCCAGATACTTTTGCGTCAACGCATAGTAAGGACTCTCAGGGAAACCCGCGTACTTGACCCATTCGATCCTGTCGTCGTTACGTAAATACTCCGCCACTTTTCTGGCGTTCTCGACGTGGCGCTCCACGCGTAGCGCCACCGTCTCAATGCCCTGCAGGAGCAGAAACGCGCTCAAAGGCGAGAGCACCGCCCCGGTAGTCCGCGCATAGACGGCGCGGCAGCGCCCAAGATAAGCGCCCTTACCAAAATGATCACTGTAGACCATGCCATGATAGGACGCGTCGGGCTGGTTGAACGTGGGGAAGCGGGCAGCGTGCTCCTTCCAATCGAAATTGCCGCTGTCGACGATGGCTCCGCCGAGGGTCGTGCCATGTCCACCCAGGAACTTGGTAAGAGAATGGACCACAATATCGGCTCCATGCTCGATCGGGCGCAGCAGGATGGGCGTGGCGACAGTGTTGTCAACGATCAAGGGCAGGCCGTGACGGTGAGCCACTCGCGCCATTCCCTCGATGTCACAGATGTTTCCTGCCGGGTTGCCAACGCTCTCGCAGTAGACAGCCCGGGTGTTGCTGTCGATCAGCTTTTCAATTGCGTCTGGAGAATCCGACTCTGCAAATCGGACACCGACACCCTGGCTGGGCAAAAGGTGAGCGAACAGAGTATGGGTGGTGCCATAGAGTTGCGGCGGCGAGATGATGTTGCATCCCAGCTCGGTGACATTTTGCACCGCGTAGGTAACCGCTGCTTGACCACTGGCGACGCACAGCGCATCGCGGCCTCCCTCGAGCGCGGCGACGCGCCGCTCGAGCACAGCGGTGGTCGGGTTGCTGATGCGGGTATACCGATAGCCTTCTTGCTCCAGGTTGAATAGCGCCGCTGCATGTTCGGTGCTGTCAAAGGCAAAGGAGACTGTCTGGTAGATCGGAACCGCGACCGCCTTGGTCGTCGGATCGTATTCGTAACCACTGTGGATGGCAATCGTTTCCCGTTTCATGCATTCACCCTTATCTGGCCTGTGTGACGTACTGCTCAACATCTGAAATCGAAGTGGCAACCTCCGAGGCGGCCAGGCGATTCATCTCGCCCACCACCCAGTGGATGTCCTCGTCGGTTGTGTTAAAGCTGGTAATGCAAGCGCGCACCACGGGGATATCACCCACTCGCGCCTCTGACATCCATGCAATCTGGCGCTGGTGCAGCCCTGCCAGGAAGGTGGAGGGAACGAGTCCTTCGCGGGTAAAGCAAACCAGCGGCAGTGGGGTCGAATTGACGATGCGCCATCCCGAAGCTCTCAGTGCGTCTCGCAGTACATGGCCCATTCGAGTCTGGTGCTCGAGCATCGCGGCATAGCCCGATTCACCCTGCTGCGCCAGCGCCATAAAAAGTTTCAGGCCGATAAATCGGCGCGACCACTGGGCGGATGTGGTGAACGGATCGAACACCGGCCCCTGTTTTTTCCCAGGCATGTAAGAAACGTCTGCGCGGAAGGTCTCAGCGACAGTTTCAGGATGGCGGCAAAAGAACATACCGCATCCCATGGGAACCGAGAGCCATTTGTGCGCATCGCAGGTGATCGAGTCCGCGGACTCGATTCCGGCCAGGTAGTGCTTGAGCCTCGGGGCCAGGATGGCGCTGCCGCCCCAGGCCGCATCGACGTGGAGCCATAGTCCCGTCTCGCGGCAGAATTCGGCCAGCTCCGGCAACGGATCGATCACTCCCGCACCCGTAGTCCCAGCGGTGCCGATCACCATAAAGGGAGCAAAGCCATTTTTCCGATCTTCAGCGACTTGCCGTTGCAGGTCGCTGAGGTCCATCTTCAAATCGCTGTCGGTAGCAATGATTCGCAGGGCCTTTCGTCCAATCCCGGCCATGTGCGCAATTTTGTTATACCCGTGGTGAGCTTCTGCCGTCAGATAGATCGACGGAGCGGCGTCGAGATGGCGTAGACCGTCTTCACCATAGCCGGGGAACGCTCGGGTCAAGGCGACAACAACTGCGGAGAGATTCGCCTCTGTTCCACCACTGGTGAAGGTCGCGATTGAATTTCGCGGTAAGCCAAATTTTGCTGCCAGCCAGCCGAGCGTGTGCCGCTCAATCTCATTGGCCGCCGGCGAGGTACGCCAGTTGGCCAACTGGGAGTTGTACATGGCGACCAGGGTGTCGGCAACCACGGAAGCAAACGTCACGCTGGGGTTAAACAGACCGAAGTACCGTGGATGCGTGACCTGAACCTGCCAGGTACGTAGCATCTTTTCTACATCGGCGATTACTTCCTCGAGCGGCAGCGTCTGGTTAAAGTCGTAATGAGACGAGAGATAAGTTCGGATCTCTTCCGCCGTTACCGTGGGCAGAATGGGGCCGTTCGCGATATCGGACTGCAGCTGCGTGAAATCAGACCTGATTTCATCGATCAACATGTCTACCTTCTTCCCCAACAACCAAGCAAACTACAGACCTAAATGCGAACGCAGCCCTTTTGAATGCGGTCATAGAGTTCCTGGTCGAGTCGTGTGAATGCGCCCGATTCCAGGTCGTCAAAATAGACAGCGTCATCACTCGCGGCCGGATCAAAACCCTGGCGAACCAGGTCGGTCTTTGAGTATTTGAAGGTGCCTGTCAGGTCCATGTTCTTGCGAATGCGCAGAAACAAAGGCCGCGCGTAGGGGGGAAGGCGGCTTATCAAGTGCTGGCGAAATCCAGCTAAATCGAGTTCTTCTTCGCTAACCAGCGTAGCCATGCCGGCGCGGCCCTCGGTCGCGGGAATGGCCACGCCGTAAACATTGGCGTGCGTAACTCCAGGGAATTCGCAGATGGCTTCAGAGACTTCAGAAGTGGCAACGTTCTCGCCCTTCCAACGGAAGGTATCTCCAACGCGATCGACGAAATAAAAATATCCCTGCTCATCCTTGCGCATCAGGTCGCCGGTACGAACCCAACAATCACCGGGCGCAAAAACGTTGCGCAAGATCTTGCGCTCCGAGGCCTCCTGGTTGGTGTAGCCTTCGAATCGGCTCCCGATATTCGCCGGGTCGTCCACAATCTTTCCAATGGCTTCGCCCGCCTCGTTTACCGAGCAGCGAATGCAGAACCCCTGCTCGTTCCGCACCGGCTCACCTTTCTCAACATCGAACGCCACCAAAGCGGGCGAGAATCGATGGGTCAGGTACGCAGGGATGTGGCCGATTGCCCCGCGCTTGCCCTGGACGTTGAACAGCGAGACGCCACCCTCGGTGGAAGCATAAAACTCGAAAATATGAGGGATCGAAAAGCGATTCTGAAAGGCCTCCCACACTTCGGCGGTCAACCCGTTGCCACAAGCCATCCTGATGCGATGGTGGTTCTCGTTCTCCGTGGGCGCGGAGTGCAGCAGGTAGCGGCAAAGTTCGCCGATGTATTGGAACAGCGTGCAGTCCCATTGAACAATATCGTTCCAAAACTGGCTGGCAGAGAATTTCTCTCGAATTACGAGTGAGCCGCCCGCGGCGAGAATTGCTCCCGGCACCTGCACCCCGCCCACACTGTGATACATGGGCAAGCAGTTATACATCCGGTCCGTCGGCTGCGCATTCATCATGCCGGCAAACCAGTGGCCCCATTGCATCACGCGAGCATGACTGATATTGGCGGCTTTGGGCAGCCCGGTCGTGCCGGAGGTATAGATGTAGAGTGCCCGATCTTCGATGGTGGTTGCTCGCCGCTCGCTACTACTCAGCGCTTCACCCGGATATGTGCTCGATCTCGAGATCGATACGCCGGAATGGCCCGTTTTCGCCGCCATGAATCCAGACGGTGGGAGCCGGCGAAAGCTGTGGCAGCGTCTCGGTCAACTGACCAGCAAACTCAGCAGCCACGATGAGATGTTCGGGCGATGCAACATTGATGCAGTGAGCCAGCGACGCCCCAGTCAAATTAGTATTGAGCAGGGAAACCACGCCTCCGACGCTGGTAATGCCCAGCCAGATAGCGATGTATTCCGGTCGATTGCCCATCAACAGGCCGACCACTTCACCTTTGGCAATACCTTGCTCGAGCGCCCATCGGGCGTATTGATTGATCCGCCGGGAGAGCTCGCGATAGGTCATGCACTCACGGCTGGATAGCAACGCCGGCGTGTCGTCCAACTGCGCGGCCCGCTCCTCGATCACAGTCGAGAGGATGCGGTCGCGGCTGCGCGCAATGGGCGCAGTCAGCTCCAGCGCGCGTAACCACGCCTTGCCGGACGACGCGTTGCTTTGCACAGGCGCCATGGTCAGAAGTTCACTCACGCAGTGTTCCCCGCATCGACAGTAATTACGGTGCCGGTGATGTTCTTGGCTCGATCGCTCATCAGATATTCAACTGCATTCGCTACGTCTTCGACCTCGACCAGGCGCTTGAGTGCGCTGCGGCGCACGATCTGCTGCCGGTGCTCGTCTTTTAGGTCGCGAGTCATTTCGGTATCGACAAAGCCGGGCGCAACGGCATTTACGTTCACCCCGATGCGTCCCACTTCCCTGGCCAGGGAGCGGGTGAAGCCGACGAGCGCGGCCTTGGTGGCGCTGTAAACCGACAGTCCGCTATAGCCCGCGAAAGCAGTCACCGATGCTATATTCACAACGCGTCCGCCGCCATCCGCCATCATGGAACGGACCACACTCTTGGTCATAACCATGGGTGAGAGCGTATTCACACGCAGCACCTGCTCCATGTCTGAGGTCTTCATCAGTGCCAGAGACCCTTCGGCGCTCATCCCGGCGTTATTCACCAGCCCATAGATCGGTCCAAAATCTTTTCGCAACGTCTTTACCAGGCCTGCGATTCCTTCGATATCCGCCAGGTCAAAAGAGGCGAAGCCAAAGGATCCAGGGTGAGCGCTTTGCTCGACCACAGAGGCAAATTCGCTGCTTTTCTTACGCGCGACCGCGATGACGCGGTAGCCCTCGCAGGCTAGCCTGCACGCGATCCCCAGTCCCAATCCTCGGGTTCCCCCCGTTACGATCACATTACGCATGGCGGCGGATAAGCTTTCCAGTCTCAGCAACCGCCAAGACAGCAACGAAATTGATAATGGCCGGGACTTTGTGAGAGGCAAGCTCCTCACGGCACAGCAGCAGAATTTCTTGTTGTATCTGACGTTCGTCTTTGCTGTCAGATCCGGCAGGCGACTTCAAAACAACATCCGCGATTACCAGGGCACCAGTAATGGGATTTTTCTTGGTTCGGACCAGCGACATCCGAACCTCCGGGTGACGATTGATCACCGCTTCGACTTCCTCAGGATGAACCTTGAGGCCGCCGACATTGATAACGCCGTCGCGCCGGCCAACGAAGTAGTAGCGATCGTCTCGCAGTTCGAGTACATCGCCCGTGTCGACGAAGCCCTCAGCATTCTTAAGCGGGCCGCTTTCTGGATCCAGGTAGCGAAACGCTGTGCGCTCTGAGCGGATGCGGAGCGTGCCGTTCTCGATCTTCATCTCAACCCTGGGAGTTTGCTTGATTACGTTTGCGGGAAAGCCCATCAGACGGTCGTTCACGGCAAACGCGACCCCGGCCTCGGTAGAGGCAAAAGCATGCGCGACGCGTGCCTGCGGGTAAACCGACCCCAGATGGTTGATGATCGCCTGATCGGAAATCTCTCCGGACAAGCGCACGTATTCCGGTGCAATAATGTGAGCGGCGGGGCTCATCAGGGCGCGCCGCCAATGCGAAGGGGTTCCAGAGATATGAGTTACCCCGTTGGCACCAGCGCGAGCCAGGAAATCCGCGGTAGCCTCATGAGCGCTCGACAACACGAGCGAGTTGTTGGTCAGGATCGCCCGCAAAAATATTTGCAGACCCCCATAGCGTCGAATGTCGTAAAACGTGCTCCACACCATCGGGGCCACGCTCGGCCCACCGATTTCGATCGCGCCCGCCAAGGTAGCTAAGGTGTGCAACACCAGCTTCGGCACTCCGGTTGTACCGGAAGTGAGAAGGATCCACTCCGTATCATGACGTGTGGCGCCACGGTCTCCAGGAACGATCTTTCCATCGGGATGAATGAAAGAGGTGATCCCCGGAATTTCGTCTGCCGTGGCTAACCGGTCGGAGATGATTGCATTCACTGCCGCCGACCTGACAATCGCCGGGAGATACTCCAGCGGCAGATCGGGCGGACAGAGAACAATCCGGCGGGCCACGCCGTCGAGTTCGATCAGCGCCGCCGCGGCGGTGAGCTGGTCTGTGGTCGCGATCAGCACAGACCCGTCGCGTAGCTCAGCGCTGCGGCCATTGAGCGCAGACCCGGCTAGCAAATCGCGCCAGGTAAAGCGCGCCTCCGCATTGGAGATAAATGGTGCGGACCCGTGGTCCGCCATGCTAACCGCGTCCCAAAGAGACGCGGCACTATTTTGCAACATTCTCATAGAGGCCCACGAAATCGCCAAAGGTGACGGGAAATTGGGCGTCTTCCGAGACAGTGAAAGGATCAACGCCGATTGCGTCCTCGAGACGTGTCACAAGGATCGCGAAGGATAGCGAATCGAGGCCTGAGTTCAGAAGCTCCAGGCCGTCGGTGAGGGGAGCGAGTCGTTTGTCTTGTTCCTGCGCGACACGCTTGAATTGGGTTACGATCTCCGAACGCACATTCATTGTAAAAGGGCTCACTTTCCAAAGCGGGGGGATGATCTATACGTGCAAACAATGGTTTTGCAGCCTGTAGGCTCTAGCTCATGATGTGAATGCATAGCTCGCCCACTAGCCACCTATGATTTCTGGCGGTCTTCTAAACAACTGCGTACAGCTTCCGCCGGCCTGCTTTCTCCGGCCGGCCTAATCACAGATGCATTTCAGATAATCGAATCCACTGAGCCGTAGCCTGGCACCGGGAGCGTTTGTGCCCGGTGCCTGCAGGAGCGGGGTCGGCACGCCGGCCGAGGAACGGTGACTCACCGAGGCGAATAGCCCAACTGGCAGGACGCGCGCTGCAGGTTCGGTTGCCCGATGCAGCGCGGTTTGCAGCCTTGCCCCAGGTACCTCAAAGTAACTGGCCCGCTCCCGCCACTTCTCTACGGGAGGATACTGATTACCCACTTACTTTGCCTCGCTCACCGGTGTGGTGTTGTTGATCTCCAGGATCAAATTGTGAAGGAGATCTACACCCTCAAAAAGGTCAGCCGATGGATCAGGCGGCGTGATTGCAGCTTCCGAGGAAAGCGCCATCAACAAGCCTTCTGAGTGAGCAATATCGCACACACCGTGCACGTCGGTATATTCGAGGTCCTTCGAGCCCTCGGCCACCGCAAGATCCCCTAAGTAGGACATGAACCTTTGAATATAGGTTTCAAAATAGCCCATGGTGAGTAGGTTGCCCACTCCTGACATCCGGCCCAGATACATACGGACCTTAGCCAGGCTGTCGCGCACCGCAAAAGCGTCGGCGTCGGTCGGAAACGCATTTGCGGCAATGGCAAATCTCCGCAGCATTTCAGGATGACAGTCGCCCACCTCTTCCTTGAGGTTGTCGATGATGATCGGACGAGCCTCATCTGACTGGGTAGACAGGTACGCGGCCGTCATCCAATAAATGAAATTGCCTTCGAGGACGGCGGTGTAACGGGCAATGATCCCGCGACGCTGTTCGGAAGTAAGATCTTTGGGGTCAGGTAGCGCTGCGATCAGATCGTCAATCTGGCCATCGATCCGCTGCTTGATCGACGATAGGGTCTGCAGTTGGGGTGCAACGAGCGAAGTAGTCATAGTTATCCTCATGGTGAAGAATGTGGGTGGAGGATCCGAAGATCATGGTGTGCGAATAACCTACCGATTCGAAAAGCCGGGACGACCCTGGCGTTTACGAGTAAGATCGGTCACAACGAAAGCGTTAATCGATACAGGACACTCCTCCCCCGGCTACAGATGTTGGAGTTTACGTGTCAGCTTTGGGGGAAGTATCTACCTACAGCACCAGGAACAGAACTCAGTGAGCAAATGTGAGTCGACCTGTGCTGTTGACAAGATCAACTGGGTAACGCACTAAAGTACGACAGAACCAATACCGTTTCGTCTTAACCGACTTGATTTCGAGGGCGGTTTCGACAAGAGTACACGCGATTGCCTAATACAGTCGGAAATTATGGTAACAGCTTACTAGAGTTTAGGTTACCGTTACTGCACTATCGAAAAGTGCACCCCGTCTGGTCCAAATTGCTTACTCTCCAGACGTAACAGGAGCAGGAACCCGACTACGGAAGACGATCGGTTTTCTTTCCGTGACCTGGACCTGAAAAGTCTGGTCCTCGAAAAGCGGTGACGGGGCTGTTGCTGGGGGAAAAAGTTCGCTTAGCCACTTCTCCGTATGCTGCCAGACAGCCAAACGCCCATCAGAATTGGCAAAGGAGTGGTCCGTGCCGTCGAGATCATTGATAGTGATTTGATCGCTACGCACCGCTAGAGACTGGATATACGAAAAATAATCGAAGTTACCGGCTTTGAGCTTGGCTTCGCCCGCGACTGCCGGCTGATGCGCTCTCAATATCAGGATCGGCACGCCATTCGACAAGACCTGCTTCAAGCGGGAGATTAAGCTGAAATTTGCGTTGGCGGGTAATGCACCCTTGCGAAGTGCTCCCGGAACCTCGCGGAGACGATCGTACGTGGCCCGTAGAACTGCTCCAACTCTGCTGCGCCTGGCCCAGTTAACCAGCTCCGGCCGGAGGGAAGAGGTCAACGCTTTCGGCAAATTGAAGTATGGATCCATGAGGATAAGGCCCTTGCACTCGCCGCTGCACCCCGAGGCGGCATAGATTGCGGTGGTCGCTCCCGCGCAATGGCCAAACATCACTACTCCCGAGAGGCCGCGGCTATTTACCAATTCCTTCGTCTTGGCCAAGGCTACCGTTGCGTAACCCCCTTCGTTGGTGAATCTGAGGAGGTCGTTTGGTATCTCCCCATAGCTATCCCCCAATCCGGGCAGGTCAAATCGGAAGGCGGGAAAGCCGGTCGCTGCAAACTGCGATGCCCAGTAAACGCCCGAATCACCGACCAGGGATCGTGGGCTAGACAAAGCATTCAGGAACATCACGCCGAGGCCTTTGATCGACCCAGTCGCTTCGACGGATGGCTTGTGGTAGGTACCGTGTAGCAGAACTCCATTGCCAGGCAGAGTAACTAGTTCGCGCATTTCAACTGTATTACTTATCATGAGCACCCCAATGGGACGTTGACACTGGATGCAATCCAGTGGTGATTTGGAACGAATAGCCAGCTAAAGTCTTTGTTCTCTTCATATCCAGGGACACCGCCCTTAACAAGCGGGGTCGCGTTCTTGCCCAGCGCGACACTCCGGACAGGCTTCTTGTAGGAAGTTGCTGGATCGTTGGGCGGCAGCATCGCAGCCGGCAGCTCAAAGCTCAGGGATTGGCGCCACAATTCTCCTGTCCACCGATAGCCTTCGATCTCCACGCTCTCCCCCTGCTCGAGGAGCCGGAAGTAGTGAGACGGCGGCTTGCGTTCCTCGGGGCTCTTCAACAGTTGTTGCGGCCCAATCCAACGCTGCAAGGTGGATCGCAGGACCTGGTTCGCATTCGCAGGCGCCGACCACAAGAGCAAAGCATCTGCCACACCGGCGTCGAATGCCCGCCCGGCCAACACGCCGCCCATCTCCAGTCCGTGGAGTACCAGGGGTACATCCTCTCCACGTTTTCTAAGCCATGCCGAAAGGCATTGAACGTCATCAGCCCACGACTCGAAGGTCATGTCCTCGAATCGTCCGGTACTTTCCCCAACGCCGCGGTAATCATAGCGGAGAACCTCGATTCCCTTGCTGGCCAAATAGCGCGCCCACTGAACCCATGCACGGTAGGAAGTGTGACGCTCCAAAGTAAACGGTCCAACCAGAAGAATGCGTGCGACCGGCTTTTCGACCTGGTGCAGCACTGTATAGAGGCTGGCCCCCGAAACCGCGAAGTACCCGGGGCGCTCGCCCTGGATCCCGCCAGGAAAACTCTCGGTTTGTTGTGGCTCTGGCATATTTACTCCGGGTGCAGTACATCGGTACCGCATCGCCATTGCAAAAGGGGAGTCAAAGATAGCTCAACGGGGGCGGTTGTGACTAAGGTTACCTGACAGTGTTGATTCTCCGCCAACACCAATTCAAACGGAAGTACCTAATTTACAAGCTTCCTGAAGCCTGCAAACTTTGGTGCTGTACGAGTGGAGCATCGGTACTTTCTTGGGGGAAATATTCATCCAGCCACGCCTCCGCATATTGTCGAACAGCCGCTCGCCCAGCGCGATTTGCAAAAGAATGATCAGTGCCTTCGATCACTTTGACAGTGATTTGATCGCTACGCACTGCAAATGAGGCAATATATCGGAGATAGTCGAAGTTATTCGACCGCAGCTTGTTACTGCCGAGTGCTGCCGGCTCACCTGACTTTAGGATCAGGATCGGCAGGCCGTTTGACAAGACCTTTTTCCATTGCGAGAGTAAGCCGAAATGCGCGTTGCCCGGTAACGTGTCATTACCAGGTCTCTTTCGAAGCTCACGCATGCGACCGTAGGTTGCACGAAGCAGTTCCCCGACCTTGCTACGCCTGGCCCAGTCAACCATCTGCGGGCTCAGTTTCGGCGTCAGGAGATTAGCCGCATTGAAGTATGGAGCGGTGAGAATAAGGCCCTTACACTCTTGGCACTCAGCGGCCGCGTAGACGGCGGTTGTTCCCCCAGCACAATGGCCATAGATCACTGCTCCTTTGAGGTCAAAAGCATCAGTGAGTTCCCTTATCTTAGAGGAAGCGATTGCTGCGTAGCCACCGTCGTTGATGAAGGTAATAAGCTCATTTGGTACCTCTCCGAAGGTATCCCCCAATCCTGGAAGATCTAAGCGGAAGGACGGATACCCACGCGCTGCAAACGACGATGCCCAGTAGACAGCCGAGTCGCCTATCAACGCTCGCGGAGTAGACAAAGGATTTAGGAACGCTACGCCCATTCTCTTGTGCAGGGCGGCTGCATCGTTTCGCGCTTTGCCCGTCGTTTTGTGGTAGGTGGCGCGGAGCGGAACCCCGCCCCCGCCCAGCGTGATGAGCTCACGCGTCTCCAGAGCGCTGCTAATCATGGGGCCTCCGACGGCAGGCCGAGGCTTGAGGTGATCCAGTCATAATGCGGAGCGAAAAGCCAGCTGAAGTCCTTGCCCTCCTCGAAGCCCTGCAGTAAGCCGCCCAGAACGAGGGGTGCAGCATTCTTTCCTAACGTGACTATTCGAACAGCCCTCCGGTAGAAATCTGTAGGATCGTTTGGCGGGATCATCGCAGCAGGTAGCTCCAGGCTGAGGGATTGACGCCACAATTCTGCTGGCCACTCATAGCCGTCAACCTCTACGCTTTGCCCCTCGTCAAGAAGACGGAAATAGTGGGACGCAGGTCTCCGTTCGTCTTCCGGCTTCAAGAGTTGTTGCGGGCCAATCCATCGCTGCAATGTCGATCGCAGAACTTTGTTCGCATTCATCGGCGCGGACCACAATATCAGAGCGTCTCCCTGACCGTTGTGGAAAATCCTCGCGGCTAGAAGCCCACCGAGCTCAAGACCGTGCAGAATCAGGGGTACAGCTTCACCACGCGTCCTAAGCCACGCAGCAAGACGTTCAACATCGTCGATCCAGCATGCGAACGTCATTTCTTCGAATATTCCCGTGCTTTCCCCAACCCCGCGGTAGTCATAGCGGAGCGCTTCTATTCGCCTGGCCGCCAAATAGCGCGCCCACTGGATCCAGGGCCGATAGGAAGTGTGGCGCTCCGAGGCAAAGGATCCAACCAAAAGAATACGAGCGACGGGGTTTTCCACCTGGTGCAGCACGGTGTACAGATTGGCCCCGTCCACCGGGAAGTATCCGGGGCGCTCGTCCAGAACGCTGGGAGGGAGCCGCTCGGTTTGCAGTGACTCTGACATATTCACCACTCAGGCCGTTGCACTACGGGTGCCGCCATGTTAGTACAAAAAGGGAATCCAGCGAAAGCTCAACAAGAGTTGTAGTTACGATAACCCGACGAATTTCTTCGTTTTCAAAAAACAAGCGCGCGCCCAGAGTCGCGGTACTTAACGTGAGACGCTTTCCTCAACCTGCAGGCGTCGGTCTTGTAACGGCAATGGGTTCCCACCTGGCTGCTGGAAATGTTCGCTGAGCCAAGCCTCGGTGTGCTGCCGAACAGCCAATCGTCCCGGCCGATCTGCAAAGGAGTGAGCGGCGCCCTCGATCACCTTAACGTCTACGCGACTGTGGCTGCCCCCAATGCGTACTACATACTCAATGTAATCAAACACTCCGGGCCTTGGTTTAGCATCAGCGGTCTTCGGGTCAGGAGCCTTAAGCACCAGAATGGGTAGACCCGCAGATGCCAAGCTTTTCCAGCGCTTAAGAAGTGGAAAATTAGCGTTGCCCGGAAGCTCACTTTTGTGCAGGCTCATGCGAAGGCGGAGCGCCTTGAGGCGGTCGAAGATGCTGCTGAGAATTCTCCCCAGACGGTTACTAGCAGCCCAAATGCTTATCGCTTCCCGGGTCTCTGATCGTACTGGTGGCAGCATATGGAAGTAGGGCTCCATCAGAACCATGCCCCCGCAATCCGGGCTGGCTGAGGCCGCGAAGATCGCGGTTACCGACCCGGTACAGTGTCCCATGATGATCACGGACGATAAGTCGTATCGGATGGTCACTTGCTTGACAATCTCCGCGGTCACCGCCTCATAGCTTCCGGCATCGATAAACCTCATGAACTCAGCAGGAGCGTCACCCCCGGAGTCGCACGACCCCGGTAGGTCGACGCGGAAACACGTATAGCCCAACTTCGCGAACGAATCGGCCCAGTAGACTGAAGTGTCGCCGTTGCCGGTTCTGTGGGCCAACAAACCACTGAGAATCAGAATTCCCGTGCCCTTTACTTTGTGCAACTGTTTCTGTGCAATGGACGCCTGGGGGTAGGGAAAGTGGCATGTTCCCTGTATGCGAGTGCCGATTGCCTCCAGCGTAAACAGTTCGCGCCCGTGGATAGCGTCTTTCACGATATGTTCCTCACCTTGTCTTCAATGCTGGCCGCGATCCATTCCCAGTTATCGGAAAACAACCAGGTAAAGTCCTTTGCTCGATCGTCCGCCACTGTTCCAGCTTTGACCAGAGGCGATGCGTCCTTACCGAGCTTAACGATTCTGACCGGCCGCTTATACTCTGCGCGCGCCGTACTTTCCTCACGCAATGCAGCCGGTAAATCGTAGTGGAAGGAATCTTGCCACAGTTTTCCTGACCACTGATACCCTTCCACCTCAACGGGAGAGCCCCGTTCCAGGTCCTGGATAAAAGCCGATGGTGGCTTCCGCTCGTCGCCGTATTTAAAGAGCTGCTCCACGTTGATCCATCGCACGAGTGCGGATCGAAGCGCCTGGTTCGCACTTGCCGGCGGCGACCAGAGTAGCAGCACCTCGCCTAAGCCGCTGTGGAAAGCCTGCGAAGCCAGGAGCGCCCCCATCCCAAGACCATGAAGCACGAGTGGCAGATCCGGCGACTGGTCTTTCAGCCACTTTGCCAGGAGATGAACGTCCTGACTCCAATCTGCAAAGGACATCTCTTCAAAGATGCCATCGCTCTCGCCGATACCACGATAGTCGTAGCGAAGCACTTCGATGCCCTTCGCAGCCAGGTAACGAGCCCAGTACACCCATGGTATGTAGGAACTGTGCCGCTCGGAGGCGAATGGCCCAACTAGGAGTACACGAGCAACCGGGTGGTCCACGTGGTGAAGCACCGTGTACAGGTGAGCGCCGGGCACCTCGAAGTAGCCGGCACGCTCACCCAGACTGCGGTACTGAAGACGTTCGGTTTGTTGTCCTGCGCCCATATCGCCCTTAGGCTGCAACGCTTTTGGTGCCGTACACTATGCGGTCGACGAGCGCCTGTAAAAGGTCAACTCCCTCGAAGATGTTTGCTTCAGGAGCGAGTGGATTCAACGCCATCTCGTACGACAATGCCTGGAACAGGCCGTCTGTATGTGCGATGTCGCAGACCCCATGGACGTCGGTATACTCGAGGTCGGTGGATCCTTGCGCGATTGCGAGATCGGCCAGATAGGGCATGAACTTCTGAATGAAACCCTCAAAAAAGGCCATTGTCGCCAGGGTTTGCACACCCGAAAGCCGTCCGAGAAAGCGACGAACCCTGGTTAGGTCATCGTGGATCGCCAGCGCATCTGATTCCGTCGGGAATGCGTGTGCGGCGAGGGCAAAGTTGCGGAGCATTACTGGATGACTGTCCCGAATTTCTTCCAGCAAATTATCGACGATGATCGGGCGCGCTTCTTCCGACTGTACAGCCAGATAAGCCGCCGTCATCCAATAAATGAAATTGCCTTCGAGTACAGCTGTGTAGCGCGCTATCATCTCGCGCTGCTGCTGGCTGGATAACTGCTCCGCGGCCGGCAGGGAGACCATAACATCGTCGATCCTGCTATTGATGGCCGTTTTGAGGGCAGTAAGGGTTGACTCTTCTGTCATTTCAGGAGCAAGTGCGAGCGTACGCGTGTCCATTCTCTTCCCTTTGGGTGACGTGGATTTTTTAAGGGGGAGACCGGATTTCGCAGATGCCGCGCTTAAGGAAAACAAAGATTACATGTCTTGCTGCCAGTTTCTGTTTTAACGTGTAGACATCGTAGGATGCCAGGTTCAGAGGCGCAATGGAAATCAAGGACTGTGTCAGGTTTTTTGGTCACGCAGGATCGCCTCACTGGTAACAAGAAAATGGTACTAAAGGATGTTACTTAGTGTCGGTTAAGGCCCGCTGCGCGCCTGTTCACTGGTCCACCGCGAGTCGACGACGGTCCCTAAAGCACAGAACAGGTGCGGCGTTACTGGTAACCATTACCTAAATGTTCTTTACAAATAGTCTGGGCGGATTCATATTTGTCTGGCGGTGAGAGGTAACCCGCGCACAAGAGCCCTGGATTGTTATTGAGGCTTAGTAACGTTTTTAGATCTGCTCAACCCCCCTTCGCAGGTCACTTGGATTTTATTTTCTGCCATCGTGATTTCCCCTCGGATTTGACAATGGCAGAGTTGACGACCAACCCCAGCCGTCTGCTTTTGTTGTTCCAACATGCGAGGGAGAGGTACAACTCCGCAAAGCATCACTATAATTGCGCGGTCATACTAGGGCTAAGTGGTCGGATTGCCATGCCTCAGGTGTGCGAGAGTTCTTCCTATCACCGTCTTAGTTGTGAAACAGAAGTAAGCGTTGTGGATAAAAGGTAACCCCCGAGTAAGGCTGGCGAAGCCATGTCTGAAACCGGTAGGACAAGTTCGAATATGCACAATAGCGTTGCGTTTTCCACTGCCAAGGACCCCTCGCTGCAATGGTTTGCGGCGTACACTACTCCCCGTCACGAAAAGCATGTATCGGAAGCGCTTGCGGAACGCGATATCGAGACGTTCTTGCCGTTGTACAAAACGGTTCGGCAGTGGAAGAAAAGTTCGCCGATCACTCTGGAACTGCCGCTGTTTCCCTGTTATGTGTTCGTCCGAATCTCTCGTCAGGGAAGAGGTACGGTGCTCGGCTCGCCCGGAGTGCTCTCAATCGTGGGATCGGCAAAAGAACCGTGGCCCCTGCCCCCTTCAGAAATCGAAGCTTTGCGTCATGGTGCTCAGCTGGGCAAGACGGAGCCGCATCCGTATCTGAGAGTTGGAGAGCGGGTGCGAGTCAAGAGTGGGTCGATGGCAGGCGTTGAGGGGATATTACTTCGCAAGAAGAACGACTTTCGCTTTGTTCTTACCCTGGAAGCGATTATGCGGAGCGTCGCAATCGAAGTCGACGCGGACAATCTGGAATTGGTAGACCAGCCCTCTAAAGCGATCAGTCTGGCTGGTGCAGCATCTACTGAAGTCAGCAGCAACTGAGGAGTGAAATGAAATATAGATCAATCACGCTAGCAGGATTCATGGTGGCTGTTTGGATGACAGCGGCTGCTCAAGACATTGCAGCTCGTTCAACCACCGAGCCTGGTCCCCCCTCAGTATCGGCTACTCCGGCCGCTGGTGGTCCAACCCTACAAGAGCGGTACCCTCGCTATCATCTGCGCAAGGGCGACAGCTTCGATCTGGACTTTGCAATGACTCCGGAATTCAACCAGACCGTCGCCATACAACCGGACGGTTATGTCGCTCTAAAGGGAGTCGGCTCGCTGTACGTCGAGGGTAAGACTGTACCCGAATTGACGGATAGCCTGAAGACTGCCTATGCGAAAATCCTGCACGATCCGGTCATTGCTATCTCCCTGAAGGATTTCGAGAAGCCATATTTCATTGCTTCCGGTCAGGTGGGCAAGCCTGGCAAGTACGACCTTCGCGGCGACCTCACGGTCACCGAGGCGGTCGCGGTTGCCGGCGGCTTTGACGAAAAGTCCAAACATTCGCAAGTCGTACTGTTCCGCCCGGTGGCGGGTGGAGGGTATGAGGCAAAGCTCATCAATGTAAAGAAAATGCTCGCTGACCGCAATCTGTCAGAAGACGTTCAAATTCAGCCCGGCGACTTGCTGTACGTGCCGCAGAACTCTTTCTCGAAAATTAAACCTTTCCTACCGACCTCAGGTGTTTCTGCGTACCTGGGCCCCGGAATCCTGTGAGGCGGAGAACAACATGAAGACTGAAGACGTAGCCATTGAGGTTTACACTCGCCAATCCCTGCCGACGTCGCGCGACGTCATGACGATGCTGTATCGGCAGCGACGGGTTATGTTGATCACATTTGCCGTGGTACTGGTCGCCGTCGCGGTGTCAGGACTATGGGTTCCGAAGTATGAAACGCAGATGAAGGTCCTGGTTCGCCGCCAGCGCTCCGACGAGATCGTGACTTCATCCGCCAATGCGCCGACCGTGCAGTTTAACGACCAGGTCAGCGAGCAGGACCTCAACTCCGAAGTAGAGCTGCTCAACAGCGAAGACCTGCTACGCAAGGTCGTTCTGTCGACAGGTCTGGCTGGGGTGAAAGGTCCGGGCACGGACCGCGACAGCAAGGTCAAGGTCGCAATGGCAGTACGCCAATTGAGCAAAGATTTGAAAATTGGAGCCCTGCGTCGCAGCAACCTGATTTCCGTGAGCTACGAATCGCGGAATCCAGAGTTGGCGGCCAAGGTGCTTTCGGCGTTGGCTTCCGGATATATGGAGAAGCACCTGGAGGTCCATCGCTCGGGCGGAGAATTCAAGTTCTTCGACCAGCAGATGAAGCAGTACGAGCAGGGATTGGATCAGGCCAAGGCTAAGCTGACCGATTTCACCAACACCACCGGTGTCGTCTCGGCTGACCTGGAACGGGATGCGGCACTGCGGCAGGCCAATGAATTCGATGCCGCCGCGCAACAGGCTCGGAGCAATTTGATCGAGACGCAACAACGCGTAGCTGTACTCAAGAGCCAGTTGCAGTCTATGAAGCCACGAATGGTAACTCTCGTGAAGACTTCTAATAGTTCCCAGCTCAACGATCAATTGAAGTCCACCTTGCTCAACCTTGAGCTCAAGAGGACCGACCTGCTGAGCAAGTTTGCCCCCACCTATCCCCTGGTGCAGGACATCGAAAAGCAGATCGAAGAGACGAAGAGCGCTATCAGTGATGCGGAAAGCAATCCTGTCACCGAAGAGTCTTCCGATCGAGATCCAAGCTATCAGCTGGTCAAGGATGAGATGGCCAAGGCTCAGGCCGATCTCAGTGGCTTGGCAGCGCGCGCGGCTTCTGCGGCCGCGATCGCAGCGCAGTACCACGAAAGTGCAAAGCGCATCGATCAAAAGGGCTTGGTCCAGGAGGATCTGACGCGGGCCGCAAAGACCCAGGAAGAGAACTATCTCCTGTACGTGCACAAACGTGAAGAGGCACGCATCAGCGATGCTCTCGACCAACGCGGCATCGTGAACGTGGCTATCGCAGAACAACCTTTCGTTCCCGTGCTTCCGACTAAGTCGCTGCTGAGCATCGTCATGCTGACGTTGCTGTTTGCCGGAGCCTTCAGTCTGTCCACAGGGTTCGTAGTCGATTTCATGGATCCTTCATTCCGAACCCCCGACGAATTGGCCAATTACCTGGGCACCCCTGTGCTCGCCGCACTTCCCAAACGCACTGAGTAAAGCAAAGTTGCCGGGCCACTATGAGCAAATCAATTTTGTTGGGCTACTATGGATTTCAGGAAGAACCCTTTGGCGCCACCCGAGACTCGCGATGCTTGTATCCCAGCTCTACGCATCGCGAGGCCCTGGCCTCGCTAAGGTACGGTTTTGCTAGCAATCGCGGTTTTACTGCCCTGATTGCGCAGCCAGGGATGGGAAAGACGACACTCCTGTTCCGCTTTCTGGAAGATATTCGTGAATCCGCACGCAGCGTGTTTCTGTTTAATATTGATCCACAGTGTGAATCAAAGGAAATTGTCAGCTACATCCTGCGCGATCTCGGCATCGTTCCCGGCCGGGACAGCGCAGAAATGCACGAGCAATTAAATAACGTAGTGTTGGCAGAGGCTCGGGCCGGACGTAAATTCGTAGTGGTGATCGATGAGGCGCAGAATTTGTCCGAGGCGTCTCTCGAAGTGGTTCGTATGCTCACCAACTTCGAAACGTCCCGATCTAAGCTGATGCAAGTTGTCCTTGCAGGGCAGCCGGAGTTGTTCGACAAGTTGGTACAACCTTCGATGGCGCAACTGCGGCAGCGCATTTCAACCTTTTGCCGGATTGAACCGTTATCGGCAGAACAGACACGCGCCTATATTGACTATCATCTGAAATTCGCCGGATATCGTGGTGCGCCGCTGTTCACCCCCGGGGCACTCGACCGTATAGTGCAAGGCAGCCACGGAATCCCGCGGATCATTAACAACCTGTGCTTCAACACGCTGTCACTTTGCTGTGCGTTGAAGCGGAAACAGGTGGACGTAGACATGGTCGTTGAGGTCATTGCCGATCAGCAATGGACTGCAGGCGGGAGCGACAGCAAAGCGCCTAAGCCTGCGCTAGGCGCCGTCAAGCTTTTCATCCAGGAACGATGGAGCAAAAAGCCGAGACCGCTAAAGACAGTGGCTCTAACCGCCGCGGTGATCGTGGCGTCTCTTCTGGGTGTGCTCGGTTGGTCTGAGCCAAAGTTGTTACAGCCGCTGCACAACGGTTATGAACACGCACTCGAAAACCTGGGTCCGCCGGTACCTGTTTTTGCGGCAGCTCCAGCTGAAACCAGTAAACCTGCTCCCCCTAAATCTGCTCCGAAGACTAAGCCGTTTGCGATTACAGTTAAGCCCAACCAGAGCGTTTCAGATCTGGCACTGCAATATTTGGGGGATTTCAATGAGGACCGTGTCCGTGAAATACAACAGCTAAATCCCTCTCTGACCGATCCAAACCACATTGAAGTGGGACAGACAATCTGGCTTCCAGCGCGTTAATGTCCGCAGTACCGACAAGAATCCCCAGGGTGAGGAACAATGAGCCGCAATTTCGAACTATTGAAGCAGCTTGAGATTGAAGTGGATGTAACCGAAGATCGTGCACAAATCGTAGATGAGCGTACTCGAGTTGTAGATGAGCGTCCACGAGTTGTAGACGAGCGTCCACGAGTTGCAGACGAGCGTCCACGAGTTGCAGACGAGCGTCCCCGCATTGCGGATGAGCGTCCACGCATTGCAGACGAGCGTCCACGCATTGCGGATGAGCCGGCACGAGCTGTGGATGAGCGTGTTATCGCGCAGGAGCTCTCGCCGAAGAATATGGGCGATGCCCAGGGTGAGGAGATGCTTAGCTTGGCTCAAACAATTGTTCTCTCGGCCACTGGACGCACCGCACGGCAAGTTGTGTTCTGTGGTGTGGACGAAGACAACGGTAGCAGTTCTGTCTGCGCCAGCGCTGGACGGGCACTTGCAGCCATCGGCGCCAAGTCGGTTTGCCTGGTCGATGCGAATGTGCGTTCGCCGCGCCTTTCCCGCGCGCTCGGGGTCAACACTCCGAGTCTAGTTCCGGGCAGATCTGGCTCTATTCGGGAACAGTGCGTCTTTATCGACAGTAGCCTGTGGTTAGCTGGAACGGATCTGATGGTCGATAGTCGGGGAGCTCTGCTGCCGGTGGCGGACCTCAAACATCGCCTCAAGGAACTACAAGATGCTTTTGAGTACGTGCTGATTGATGCGCCTGCAGCGGGCATCTTGCCAGATGCCGCGATTCTTGGTCAGCTCGCCGATGCTGCTGTTCTCGTCGTCGAGGCCAACAGCACCCGCCGAGTGACCGCGCGCAGGGCCAAAGATACTCTTGAGGCAGCGGGCGTCCGGCTCTTGGGCTCGGTACTCCGCAATCGTTCGTTTCCACTTCCAAAGGGTCTTTACAAGAAGGTTTAGCGACTATCTGGAAACCTGCGGGCAGCCGCCCGCAGCCTCTCATCTTTTCAACGTCAACGGCAGAACCATCATTGCCACTTTCGGTGCCGGATAGTTCTACGGTGGTGCAAGGGAGAAGGGTTGCATGAGCAAGATTCTAGATAAAGAGGCTTCGTTGTCGGGAGGCGGCACCAGTTGATCACTCTCTCCCAAGAGGACGACGTTACTGCAGTTGCAGCGCCTCAGACAATTCAGGAAGAAGCTGAACTTCCCGTTCGCCGGAAGCTCCCGGCCCTTAGGCGGATCTTTTCTCCTGATAGGGCGCTACACCAGGGGTTTCTCTCTCTGGCCGATCAGGCTGTTGCCAGTATCACCAACTTTGTGACCGGCGTCATCATAGCTAGGGCCACCTCGAAAGAGGAGTTTGGCCTCTACATGCTTGGCTTCACGCTAATCATGTTAATGACAGATTTGCAGACGTCACTGATCGCTACACCTTATATGGTGTACGCCCCGCGTCTGAAGGGAACCGAACAGGCACTCTACGCCGGCAGCACTTTGATACATCAGTTGGCATTGTCGTTCCTGACGACCGTGCTTATCATTTGTGCCGCCTTTGCATCCGGGTTCGGAGTCGGTCCGCGAGGGCTGGAGCCAGTTCTATGGGCCCTGGCTGTTGTGTCCACTCTCATTCTGTTGCGCGAGTTCGTGCGGCGGATATGCTTTGCTTCTTTAAAGCTCAAGACCGTTTTTCTTTTCGATACCGCCGTCGCCATAGGGCAAATCTCCGGACTGCTTGTTCTCGCCCACTTTAAGTTGCTGTCTGCAAGCCGAGCTTATTGGCTGGTCGGATCGATCTGCGGGATAGCAGTGCTCCTCTGGTTCTGGTTCAACAGAAAGCAATACCATCTGCAATTCGATGAATCACTGGCTGCCCTGGGGAGAAACTGGACTTTCGGAAAATGGGTCTTTGCCAGCGGCCTACTCTGGACTGCCAGCACGAATCTTTACCCATGGCTGCTTGCGTTTTACCACGGCGCGGCCGCTGCGGGAGTATTTGCGGCGTGCCTGGGGGTCGTGTCCTCCGGCAATCCTGCGCTCCTCGGGATCCAGAATTTTCTGGGCCCTAAGATCTCTCACGAGTTCGCAGCGAAGGGGCCAAAAGCGTTGCGTCGATTGGTGCTTAGGATAAGCGCCACCCTGGCTCTCCCTGCCTCACTGCTCGCCGTGGTTCTAATCGTGTGGGGAGATCGCTTCATTGCGCTGCTCTATGGCAGCCGGTATTCGGGGAATGGCCTCGTCATTTCAGTTCTTGCGGCGAACCTGCTGGTTGCGGCGATCGCGTTTTCCTTCTCCCGCGCCCTGTTTGCCATCGAGCGTGCAGATCTGGATTTCGCACTTAACCTGGCAGCCATCGTCATCATGCTCACCCTGGGGCTTTGGCTGGTGCGAATTTACGGCCCGCTCGGCGCTGCACTCGGTTTACTAGGGGCAAATGCTGTGACCGCGGTCTTAAGAGCTGGAGCGTTCTTGAGACTTCCAGTTCCCACACCAGTTGAGCAGGTATCCTGATGAGCTACATTTATTATCCAGAAGCGAGGCCGGCGGCTCGAAACGACCGTTTCCCATGGTTGCTGTTTTTATTTGTCAGTTTCGCATTGCTGGTGATCTTCAATTGGCCGCTCGCGATCCATAGTTCCGTGGGCGAGTACAACGTGGCGCAGGAGATCAGTCTTGCGGGAGGATCGACTCTCGTCCGCCAATTAATGCTCATAGCACTCGGTCTCGTGGCGATGGTAAGTCTTGCCCGTCGGCCGGCGGACCCGCTGCTGCGTATTGATGGCCCGATGGGATGGCTCCTGATAGCTTTCGTGGCCTGGTCTTTGATGAGCGTCCTGTGGGCTCAGGATCCATCGTTGACGCTCAAGAGGCTGACGAGTTTCTTCATAATTTGTGTTGCTGCTGTCGCCATCGTGCGTCGCCTTTCCCTGCGCGAAATTCTCTTGTGGACCTTCTACACCACGGCGCTGTTTCTTGTCATCGCATTCACGGCGGAACTGGTATCCGGAATATTTCAGCCGTTTGCGTTTGGCTATCGCTTCTCCGGGATTCACCACCCGAACACAGAGGGAGTTGAATGTGGTCTCCTTCTCTTTTCTGGAGTGGTGGCAGCGCACACGGAAAAAAAGCGCAGATGGTTGTTTCTGGTTGTCGGACTTATCGGAGCGCTCTTCCTGATCCTCACTGCTTCCAGGACGACCTTCGCTGCAACCACACTCGCGCTTTCTGCATATTTTGCTACGGTCAGCCGTGGGAAAGCCAGAAACATGATCTTACCGGTCTTGGGTCTTGTCGGTTCCCTGGTTTTCTTCCTGGCTATGGCCGGAGCATTTCAAGGACTCGAGGCAAAGCTGTTTCCCGATAGAGATGATGGCGCTGGAATGGACTCCCTTGCCGGCCGCAGTGCGGTGTGGGAAGATGTCGCCCCCTACATGCGTGAACGCCCAATCTTGGGTTACGGCTACGGAGGGTTCTGGACGCAGAACGTGATAGACGTGGTCTCAGACAAAGAGCAGTGGCCGGTACCGGACGGGCATTCTACTTATCTTGATTATGCGCTCGCATTAGGGGCGGTCGGATTGATCCTGAATGTCCTCTGTTTGCTCGCAGGCTTGCGGCGCTCGCTGACCTTCTATCAACGAACGCGGGACCCGCACTTTGCGTTTCTTGTGGGCCTACTGGTTTTTTGCATAGTAGACGGATTTCTCGAATCTGGAGCCGGAGAAGTCACACTGCTCGCGTTTTTGTTGATAATCGCACTTGCTCGGGTGGCCTATCTGCCCCTGGCGCAGAGGCGTGAGAGCGGCGTTGAGAGCCAATCCATAAGCGACCTGGCAAGAGAAGTTCTACCCGGCATGAGCCAGAACACTTCCCCCAATTTTCTTTAACTGATTACTGATCCAATCTCAAACGTGATACGTCCATTGAGGTGCCGTTTTGCGGGTTCGGGTAGAGGTTCGGATTGCTGACCACGATGGGTGCAGGCACTTGACGTGTCCACCGCAGTCAAGTCTGAAAGTAAGTGGTGGTTTCCGTTAGAAGGTAGTTGGGACAGGGTTGTATCTCGGTACATCGAAGGCGCAACAGGAAGCTTGTCTTAGGGTTGCTGAATAGGGGAAAAGGGATGAAGGTAGCATTCGTTGCGTTCGATTTCGGGGAGTATTGTGTTCGGTTGGCTAGTGGGATAGCCGATGATGAGCACACGAAGCTGATGTTATTGCTTCCCGATAACGAGGCCCAACCCTATTTGCACCTGTTGAGCGATGCAGTCGAGCTGCGCGTCTTCGAGAAACCGCGATTTAGACAGTTCTTCAAGCAAGTAAAGATGGTAATGGGCCTGGTACGGCAGATTAGAGCCTTCAAGCCAGATGTCATTCACTTGCAACTCGGTCACATGTGGTTCAACTTGCTGGGACTCCCGCTGCTGCGAAAATTTCCACTTGTTCTGACCGTGCATGATCCTCTCATTCACCCCGGCGATGAGCACTCGGCTACGACTCCCCAGTGGATCCATGACATCGCTTGCCATCGATCGCGAGAGCGTATCGTTCATGCTCCGCAGGTGAAAGAAATATTAGTCGAGAGGCTCAAAATTCCGGCTGCAACCGTCCACGTGACTCCCTATGTGATGATCGGCGACGTTGACGCGACGGTGGGGCAGATTGTGGAAGAGGAGCCGCATATCCTGTTTTTCGGCAGAATCTGGCCATATAAGGGTCTGGAATACCTGATTCAAGCGGAACCATTGATTACTTCCAGGGTCCCTCAGGCAAGGATTGTCATTGCAGGTACGGGTGAAGAGTTCGGTCGTTACCGCCGCATGATGGTGAACCCGGATAACTTTATCATTCACAACGAATTCATTTCCGACGAAGGGCGGAGCGAGTTGTTCCGCCGTGCAAGCGTTGTGGTGTTGCCCTACATCGAAGCGTCGCAGAGCCATATCATCTCGCTCGCTTATCGCTTTGGAAAGCCGGTGGTAGCGACCCGGGTGGGCGGCTTGCCCGCGATGGTCGATGACGGTAAGACCGGTTTTCTAGTCGCCCCACGCGACGTCGACGGGTTGTCGAAGGCTGTTGTGCGCTTAATGGAAAACGAAGAAATGCGCAGAAGCTTCGGCAGGAACGGCATGCGAAAAGTGAACGTTGAGTGCGCTCCTGAAGCGGTGGGACGTCAGACGCGAACCGTATACCGTCGCGCGATCAACGACTCGACTTCCATCAAAGGGTATCTCATCGAAAAGCAACCGAGTTCGCGATCGAGTAGCTAAAGGTCTGTGTTCTGAAAGGCGTCTTACCTCCGGGCTAAGACGGGCTGAACAAATAGTTATCAATTTATAGGGGAGGGCAAAAGCTTGAAGCGTGTTCTGGTCAATGGAGCCGGGGGGTTTATCGGGAGTCATCTCGTCAAGAGGCTGAACTCTGAAGGGTTTTGGGTGCGGGGCGTTGATGTGAAGAGGCCCGAGTATGCAGAATCAGCGGCGGATGAGTTTATCGTGGGTGATCTCCGTGACCCTGGCGTGGTCGCTGCGGCCGTGAGTGGGATCGAAGATGTCTATCAACTTGCTGCGGACATGGGAGGGGCGGGATACATCTTCACCGGCGAGCATGATGCAGCAGTGATGCACAATTCGACATTGATCAATCTGAATACGTTGGAGTGTGGCGTCGAAGCCGGCGTAAAACGATTCTTCTACTCATCCTCGGCTTGTGTCTATCCCGAGTTTAACCAGATGGACCCGGACAACCCGATCTGCACCGAGAGCAGCGCATACCCGGCAAAGCCAGACAGCGAATATGGCTGGGAGAAGCTGTTTAGTGAGCGGCTATTTCTGTCCTACATGCGTAACTACGGCGTTCAGGTGCGCATAGCCCGTTTCCATAACATCTTCGGGCCAGAGGGCACGTGGGACGGCGGCCGCGAGAAGGCGCCGGCGGCCCTTTGCCGCAAGGTGGCGCAAGCCCCCGAACGCGGTGAAATCGAAATGTGGGGCGACGGAATGCAAACGCGGTCTTTCCTCTTTGTCGATGAGTGTGTCGAGGGTGTTCGGCGCCTTATGGAGTCCGAGTTTACCGGGCCGGTAAACATCGGCTCTGAGGAGATGGTCACTCTGAACCAGTTGGCCGGGTTGGTGATGCAAGTAGCCGGTAAGCCGTTGGGCATTCGTCATATCAAGGGCCCACTCGGGGTTCGGGGGCGGAACTCGGACAACCAGTTGATCTTTGAGAAGCTGGGTTGGCGTCCGTCTCGACCATTGCGTGAGGGTGTGGAAAAAACTTATTCATGGGTCGCTGCCCAGGTGGAAGCGGCCAGGGTGGTTCTAGTCTAAGCAAGCGCGGGCGAAAGTCTGTACCGGTCACAAAGCGGCATAACTCTATGGTGAAAACGATCCGAATAGCAAGTGTGGGGCCAGCGCCGTGCGTGCAAGGTGGCATTACTCGGGTGATCGAGTTGATAAGTACTCATCTCCCGAGCCACGTTGGATTTCATCAGATCTCCACGTTCACCAGGTACACCGGAGACAAGGACGCAGCTCGCTCGGAGCGAGGCAGCAGACTGGTACAGGCAGTCGTCTATCTTTGGGCTTTTCTCCAGGTGTTCTTCCTCGCCCTGGGACGCCGGACCGTGTTTCATGTTCATTTTTCTGGCGGGGGAAGCCTGGTGCGGAAGGGGCTTATCTGCGTGATGCTTCGTTCGCTCCGATGCCAGTACGCAGTGCACTCTCATGCAGCAGATCCAAACCTATTTCCCATTTGGATGCCGCAGTGGTGCAGGCGGTTGCTCTTGTGGGGCATTAGCGGGGCTGGACGAGCTATTGTTCTTACCCGCTTTTGGCGCGATTATTACTCGTCGGTTCTCGATCTACCAGCGGGCCGCATACTACTACTTCCCAATCCAGCCGACTTACCGAAATCTATTCCGGATCGTTCGGCGCGAGAAGGTTTACGCCTGATTTTCCTGGGCAGGATCGGGACCAGGAAGGGAGCGTTCGACTTAATCCGCGCGCTGGCCGCTCTTCCCGGGGATGTCCGCTCGCACTGCCACCTGACCATGGCCGGGGACGGTGAAACAGATGAGGCACGAGCACTGGCCGCGGAATTGGGGTGCGCAAATCAGGTATCCGTTACCGGCTGGGTCGGGACAGCAGAGGTTGCCAAGCTTTTGGCCGAGTCGGATGTCCTGTTATTGCCGAGTCGTGCCGAGGGTATGGCGATGGCGCTGGTGGAAGGTATGAGCTGGGGTCTCCCTGTAGTGACGACGAGTGTTGGGGGAGCAGGTGAATTCTTGGAGCAGGGCACTAACTCCATCTTAGTCGCCCCAGGGGACATACAGGGAATCAGTGACGCCATAGCGCAGTTGGCGCGGGACCCCGCCCTTAGGCAGCAGTTGGGGTGTGCTGCCCGCGAGACCATAAGCCGGTTCAGTATCGATAAATACATATTTACCCTCTACGGAATATATGAAGACCTGGCGGGGAGACTGCCAGGAAATCATTCGGCTGTAGTTCCGGCGCCCCTGGCTTAATTGTGAGGCTGCGGCTCCTTTGTTAGCCGCGTAACTGAACTAACACGATTTCTGCTTCGGTTTATGGAGCTGATTCTTACGAACCCGGGCAAGAAGCCCGTTTAAAGGTGTACAAAAGATGTCAATATTTCAAACAAGGTACCCCAAACACTCCGCAGGCTCAGGCCTCTTACTGACCGAAAGCCCTGCTGCTGTGCCTGCCGCGGAAACGCATCCTGCCCTCAATCCGATCGAGGCTAGCTTGCATAGCAAAATGAACATCCTGGGGATCAATATGCACTGTCTCTCCTACCCAGACATGCACCGGATCTTCAAAGTCTGGCTCACGGATAAGGAGTCACGTTCGCACTCGATTGCGTTAATCAACGTGAATTGCTGCGTTTCCGCTCTCTTTGACAAACGCCTTGTGGGCCTTTACAACTCGGCGGACATCGTGGGGATCGACGGCATGCCATTCCTTCGGTGGGCTCGTGCGTTTTATAACAAAAGCGCGGACCGGTTTTATGCACCTGATCTCATGCTGGAGGCCGGAAAGAAGGCAAAGGAATACGGCTACACGTTCTTCCTGTACGGAGGCTCGCCGGGTGCGCCGGAGAAGATCGAAGAGTATGTTCGGGAACGGTTCGACGGGGTTGAGATCGTTGGCAAGTATTCGCCTCCCTTTCGAACGCTCACGGAAGAAGAGGACCACGCGGTTTGCGACATGATCAACGCAGCCAAGCCTGACATCGTGTGGGTTGGACTCGGATCGCCGAAACAAGATGTGTGGATAGCCGAGCATCGGGACAAGATTCGCGGCTCGATCATGATAGCGTCTGGTGCGACCTTCGACTTCTTCAGTGGCAGGATTCAGCAGGCGCCGGAGTGGATCCGTAATGCCGGGTTCGAATGGCTATACCGCCTCACGAAGGATTTCCGCAGACTATGGGTCAGGTACACGGTTTACAACGTTGTCTTCCTGGCTATGTTTGCTCTGCAACTGATGAGGCTTCGTCGATTCAAGACTGCCGATTAGGGCACTCCCCACCTGGTTCGGTTGAGTCGTTATCCCAAGACTAGATTCGCGGCGTTGTAACAAACCGTAGGCGTGCACAAAGGATGGGCCGCACCCCCCTGTGAGCCTCATTGAGTGTTGAGCTTTTAAGAAGCAGAGGGAAATTACGATGAGTCTACTATCTACTTTGAAACATTCATTGCCGATGGCCGAGAGGTTACGTTGGAACGTAGTGAGAGCAAAGGCAACAGGGGAAAAGGAGCTTGCGTATGTCAGTGCGCTCTGCGACCCGTCAGCTACGTCGTTGGATATTGGCGCAAACCGAGGGATCTATAGCTATTTGATGCGGCAGCATTCAAAGTCTGTCATTGCTTTCGAGCCCAATCCCCTCTATGCGACGTTCGTTCGGGGCGCTTTAAAGGACGTTAAGGTGATCGAAGCTGCGGTTTCTGATCACGAGGGATCGTGTGTACTCCGCGTGCCGCTGAGTACGGAGATCGCAGGCATGGGAACTATCGAGGCGGAAAACACCCTCGATCAACTACCTGTTGAAGAAATCACTATACCTGTCTTGACTCTCGACTCACTGAAATTACCCAAGATTGGTTTCATCAAGATCGACGTCGAGGGCCATGAACTCGCCGCTTTACGAGGCGCTGCCGCCACGATAGAGAGTAGTTCACCCAACTTATTGATTGAAGCCGAGGAGCGCCACCGGAAGGGTGCCGTGATCTCCATCGTCGCGTTTCTCGCGGGATTTGGCTACAATGGGCTCTTCCACTTGAATGGTGAACTTCGGCCCATTGAAGAATTCACCACGCTGACTCATCAAACATTGTCTGATGTTGGGAAGCCATACGTAAATAATTTCCTCTTTATACACCAATCCAAATTGGCAAAGTTTCATGCAGCGACTCGCAAATAGCAGGTAGCATCAAGGGGCTTTGCCGATATCCACAAAGCCCCGATACCTGGCCGTCCGCGCAATGCAGGACTCGACATCAAGGCCCTTTAAAGCGCGCCAGCCTGCGGCTGAGATCTACGCTTTGTGCGCTTCTGTCCCAGCCGCCAAAATCAATCGGCAAACCGTGCCTTGTGGTAAACGGCACACATCTGTCTGTGAGCTTAGTTGTCTCCCTTCATTGGCACCCCATCGTAATCAGGCCGGCGGGAAGATTGGCCTTGCATAGCCACTGTGGAAAGAGCGGGTCAGACACGTTGGTAGTGCTCGGTGGCTGATATCCGTAGGACTTGGCTGCGGCAACGGTCGGTGTAAAGTTCGCAATCACCGATGCCATGCATGCCGGTACATTCGCTGAGCCGGAGCAGCTCGGTGCGCCTGGGCTGACCGGGTTTGCGAATCCCGGGTTGGTCCCTACCGTGTTTCCAGTGCCAAGGGCAAGGGTGCCGTCGCCGGACAAGAAGGAGTTGTTCCCGCTCACGCCGGAGAACCAGGTATTCGTAACACTGTCTGTCGAGTTGCCGCTTCCGATTCCAATGGCGTAAAACGCGTCGCCTCCGCAGTCCGTGGCATACCCGGTATAGATCAGGTTTCCATAAGTGCTCACGTTGTCAGCCGCATAGAGGTACAGGTCGCCGTTGCCTTCGCAGTATGCTTCGCTCATGTCGCGCCGATCGCCATATATCGTGTTGTTATAGATATAAATCGGCGCGTGGGTGCTTCCGGCACGATTATTTTCCACCTCGATTCCGTATCCGCCGTTCAGGAAGACGATGTTGTTCGTAACCACGCCTTGTTGCGTATAGGGCGTCCCGCCGCTTTGTGACATATCCCACGTATCTAAGTTGATGCCTTCTCCGTCTGTCGGTGCCGTGCCTGCGCATGGATCGCCGTTGACGTTGGCCCAGGAGAAGTTGCCAGCAATATAGTTGTGCGTGCCCGCGTTCGTATCTGAGGCAGCAGGTTCCCAAATGTTGAACCCGCTCCCGCATACGGACGAGCCCTGGGCAGCGTTGTAGGCGATGTCACCGACGTAGACAATGTAGTCATTCGAAACCGTCGCTGACTTGGCCGTTGCCGTGAAGCCTCCGCCAACGCAGCCGTTGGCGATATCATTTGCGAAAATTATATGGTGCACATTTGCCGATCCCGAAGGGCTGACGGCGAAGCAGGAGCCGTAGGTTACGCTGGCTGCGACTGTTGCTTCCCAGCCTGTGACGCCCCAATAACTTTGATCGATGATGAGTGCCTGGTTTGAACCGGAAGTAACGCTAATTTTGCAGGTGTCAAAAGTGGCGCATGCCAGCCAGGCGACGCTATTGCCCGCGGGGCAGCTAACTGTACCCCATTTGCCGCGACCAAAATTGCCACTGCTGTAGCTGCCTGGGGCCGCCGAGATCACATCTCCGCAGTTCAAGGGATGATTTGGGCTAAGCCAAGGCAGACTGGCTGACAGACCGCTGTTGGAGTCGCTGCCGGTTGGCGAGATGTAGTAGGTTGTTCCCGTAGTAGAGATAGGGGTCGTAGGAGTAGTCGGCGTCGTAGGGGTGGTAGGCGTCGTAGGAGTGGTAGGCGTCGTAGGAGTGGTAGGCGTCGTAGGAGTGGTGGGCGTCGTAGGAGTGGTGGGCGATGTAGGCGTCGGGGGTGCTGCAGCAGACGTGACCGTGAAGCTTGTACTGGTCGCCGAAGCCAGGCCCGAGCTGGTTGCCGACAGCGTGTAGGTTCCAGCGCTACTTTCGGTGAGGTTGCTGAAGGTTGCGATGCCCTTCACCGCACTGACGGTGAGCGTTCCTGTGAGGCCGGCTCCTCCCGAGACAGCGAGTGTGATCGGATTGGTTGCGGAGGCCACGGGATTTCCGTTGCTATCCTCCACTACGACCGAAACAGCAGGCGAAATGGTAGCCTGAGCCACAGCATTCGACGGTTGCTGCAGGAACGCCAGCTTTTCCGGCTGTGCAGGAGCGCTGCTTCCGGCCGCACTAATAGTAAAGGTTGCGCTGATCGCCGGAGACAGGTTGGGACTGGTTGCCAACAGCGTGTAACCGCTTCCGGCGCTGCTCACAGAGAGGTTGGTAAAGGTTGCGATGCCGTTCTGCGGGCTGACGGTCAGTGTTCCCGCCAGGCCAGTGCCGCCCGCGAGAGCAAGTGTCACTGGGTCGGCCGCAGTTGGTACAGGATTTCCTTCGCTATCCTCTACGACCACCGTGATTGCGGGTGAGATTGTCGCCTGCGTCAGCGCGTTCGAAGGCTGCTGACGGAACGCCAGCTTTGTTGGCTGATGAGCCGCGCCGATGGTCAGCGTTGAAGAAGCGACCGAACTCGGAGAGCCCTTCAGAATCGCAATCGCCTGCAGGGTCGACGTGACGGCGATTGAGACTGGTCCCGTATAGGGGAGTGACGAATTGGTGGGAACCGTGCCGTCCGTCGTGTAATAGATCGTGCTCCCAGCCGTTGAGTCACTTATAGTGACTTCCTGCGCGCCGGCATAGGTTCCAGTGGGTACGGAGATGGAGGGCGTAGCCACAACGTAGGACAGGTTAAGGGTCCAATCGGGAGGCGCGGTCGGAAGGACCGGATCGAAAGGTGAGTTGGCCTCGAGCATTCCGTAAATGCCCGCGACATTGTTTTTGGGATTTTGCGCGATGCGCAACGCAGCCGCCAGGGTGTCGCTCGGAACGCTGCCGGCGGAACGGGGGTCGGTCACACGCGCGGCAGTGGAAAATAGCGCACCGCAGGGACTTCCGTCACCTGCCGAGCCGCCCGAGGTGTTGACGCAGTCGGAGAGGACATCAGCAAGACTGTTGAGCTTGCTGCTCTCGGCGAAGTAGCTGGTTGCGGTCGGCACGCCCGGGGAGTTTCCTTGCGTGATATTGAAGTATTCGGGAACAGTGGCGACTGCGGCCATGAACGCAGGATCACCCGATGCCGAGCCAAGATGGGTTTCGTCGGTTATGTAGCCAGCGAGGGGCCAGACCGTTCCAACCGTTGTGACCTCATTTACCGAGACCGTACGGGAGGTGGAGAGATCGCCACAAGGACCCAACATGGCCATGAGCACGAGGGCCGAATTGTTGCCTAGAGAAGGTCCAGGGGTACCGCCGCGCGCGACAATGTAAACCGGCGACGTGGCGGAAGGACATTTATAAGCAGCCGGGATGGAAAAGTTACCATCGATATCCGATTTGACAGCCTCGCTTATTGCCTGGGCGGCCGACCCGTCGCCCGAGGTTCCTGCGGCATAAAGCTGAATGTGGGAGCCTATTACTGGCTGGCGTCCCCCGTGTACGTTGCCGCCGATGGCGGCGCCGTTAACTGAGGAGGATCCGGAGTAACCACACCCTGCCAGCATAGCGATGCAGATGGCTGCAATCACACAAAAGGATAACTCGATTCCGCGTACAACCGGAAGCTGCTTAAGTTGCATAGCGCCCCCCAAAAAAGGAATGTGTTCAAAACTGCTGTGTTCTGGTTACCATTCTTAAGTCGGGGGGAACTGGAGTAACAGCTAAAAGTTACTCCCGTGGGTAACGGAAGTTACCAGTTACTATTGGGTTAGGAAGTCGGGTGAGTTGTTACAGCCCAGGCAATCCAAGCCGGCGAACCGGTTTTTACCTAAGAAAACAAACGATGAAGGATGTCAACTCAAGAGCAAGAGCAGGAGCAAACGGATTACAGGGCAAGCTAGGGTCCGGGATTCAGGTCTGCGTCCCATGAAAGTGGGCTTACCTTAGAGGAGAAAACTTGGAACGATCGAGAGGGTTTTGATGGAATAATTCAAGGTGATTTGTTTCGAGTCGTGTTAAGTTATCGTTGTGTGGCAGAAGTGGCGCTTAACACGCAACTCTGCTGCACAGAGATGTTGTATTTAGCCTTCGCATGCACGAAGGGCCTGCGCTCAAACACGGGGGCGCAAGGCTATAAAGATGTGGAAAACGAGGAGTTTTCAGCCAAACGTTTTTTCGCATCGGGGTTACTTTGGGATTACTATTGGGTGATGCTGTCTGCCACTGTTTCGCTCCTACAAAATTAGAAAAACTAAACACATTCAGACACTGGGGAGAGGTATCCAAAATGCATGGGCCAACTGCTTTTCTGTCGGGACAACGTGAGCTTGTCATCTCAGAGCAGTTGATTCATCGTCTTTGGAACTAGACAACTCCACAGATGCGATTAGATTCCCCTGATCCACTGACAAACCTTAAATCAGCCAACCACCGGCCCGGCGCCGAGGAAAGTAGAATGACGCAACCATTCGCTCCTGTCATATCAGACGCCATTGCAAACGACCACCCGATTCTGGGTTTATCTACTGTTGTCGCTTCCTTTGAACGCCAGGTTATTTCTCAACCCTACGCGACAGCGTTGGAAGTGAATGACAAGACCTTTACCTATCAGGCTTTGGACTCCCAGGCAAACCGCCTGGCGCAACAACTTAACCGGCAGGGCATCGGACCCAATGACGTCGTAGCAATTTGTCTCAAAAGAACAGAGAACCTGCTTGTTGGAATACTTGGCGTGCTCAAGGCGGGTGCTGCGTACCTGCCTCTCAACCCTGACGATCCGCCGTTACGCCTCGGGCACATCGTGAGTCATGCCGCCGCGCGAGTGATCGTGACCGATTCTAAGAGTAAGACTAATCTGAGCGAATCCGCCGCGCGAATCCTGGTGCTGGACTCGTCAGCCGCGGAAATGCAGGAAGACAGCGCGAGCAACGCCAACCTTCCAGAACCAGCAGATCTAGCTTACGTAATCTATACCTCGGGTACCACAGGCGCACCCAAGGGCGTGGAAGTGACTCACCGGGCGCTCGCGAATGTCGTGACCGACATAGCGCAACGCGTTCATTTCGGTGAGAACGACAGCTGGTTGGCGGTCACCACAGTGTCTTTCGACATAGCAGTGCTTGAGTTGCTATTGCCTCTGAGTTATGGAGGGAAGGTAATTCTTGTGTCGGAAGAGCAAGCTAGAATAGGTCGCGTTCTTGTTTCCATTATTAACCGCAAAAAGCCAACGGTCATGCAGGCGACTCCTATTACATGGAGGATCCTTATCGAATCGGGCTGGACTGGTTCTGCTAACCTTACGATCCTTTGTGGTGGAGACCGGTTAGACCGCGATCTTGCCAATAAGTTGATTAGTCGATCTTCTACGGTGTGGAACATGTATGGGCCTACAGAAACAACGATCTGGTCGACGGCGGACAGGCTTTCGTTCGGCGAAGATGCGGTGACGTTGGGCGAGCCGCTTGCGAATACAGAGGTTTACATCCTTGATAAGGATGGAAGACCGCAGAATGACGGCGAAATAGGCGAGATTTGCATCGGTGGCGCAGGTTTGGCGCGCGGATATGTAAACGAGCGGGAATTGACACGGCGATATTTTTTCGAATGCCATGTGCTTGGAGGCACGCGCCTGTATCGTACAGGCGACCTAGGGCGTTGGAATGAGAATGGGAAGTTGGAGTTTTACGGCCGCATTGACCATCAAGTCAAGATCAATGGCTTTCGCGTGGAGCTAACGGAGATAGAGAGGGTACTGCAAACTTATCCAGGGCTTACGCAAACGGCTGTGTTAGGGGTGGGCGGGCCCACCAATCAAAAGCGGCTATATGCCTTCGTCGTAGCGAGGCCCGGGGTTGAGATTACGGCGGCAGGGCTGGTTGCTCATTTAGCGCAGTCTTTGCCTAAGTACATGATTCCGGAAAAATTCTGGTTGTTGAATAGTCTGCCGGTTACCCGTCACGGCAAAAGAGACGTGGGGGCATTGGAATCTCTTTCCGAAGTGGAAGCAGATTTGGGTGGTTGAGACCGGCTGCGGCCAGCTTAGGGCAGGTTTCTATCCAGCAGGATCAGCGTCTCGGCAAGAATGCGCGCGCCCTTCGCGCAATCGGCCGGCTCTGCCCACTCCTCGGGCGCATGGCTTCTGCCGTCTCTGCAGGGCACGAAAATCATGCCCACAGGCGCGATGCGGGCGACGAAGACACCATCATGCCCGGCCCCGCTAGGCAGACGCGTGCTACTGAATCCCGCCGACGCCGCTGCCGTCTCGATCGTGTCCTGTATTAATTGAGAGCAATGGGTGGGGAGCGTCTGGCTCAGCGCCGAGATACTGAGGTGCAGGCCCCGCTCGCGCAATTCGCTTTCGACGCGCTTCCACAAGTCGTGCTCGAAGTGGGCCAGCGTGGAAGGATCGGTGCTGCGTGCTTCCAGGATCATGGAGACCGAGCCGGGCACGGCATTGACCGCATTCGGATCGACTGAAATTTTTCCAACCGTCGCTACCAGGTAAGGACCGTCAGCCGGCGCTGATCGCGCAAGCTCGTCTACCGCGCGGATGAAATCCGCCGCGCCCACCAGGGCGTCCCGACGGAGGGACATGGGTGTTGTGCCGGCGTGATCGGCGCGTCCTCTCACCGTAACCTCGTACCTCTGAATGCCCACGATGCCGGTTACAATTCCGATCTCAGCGTTTCGTTCAGCGAGGACGAGCCCCTGTTCGATGTGCAATTCGAGATAAGCCGAAACCGAAAGAGGGTCGCGAATCGGCCTGCAGAGCCGTTTCGCAGAGCCTCCGACGCTCTCGATCGCGGTTGCGAGAGTGAGATCTGAAGGCAAACTGCGAGCCAGATCAGATTCAGTTAACACCCCCGCCCAGCTTCGACTGCCGATACATGAGAGGCCAAAATCGCTCGGCTCTTCGGCGAGAAAATCGACAATTTCCAGGGGATGCAACAGCGAGATCTGTTGCTCACGGATCGATTGTGCGGCCTCTAGGGCCGCCAGCAAACCCAGGACACCGTCGAAGCGGCCGCCCGCCGGCACGGTGTCTGAATGGGAGCCTGCGACCAGAGCTCCTAAGCCACGTCCCGACCCTGGGATGCGGCCAAGCAAATTCCCACCTTCATCGATGGTTACAGCAAGGCCGGCAGCCTTGAACTCTGCCTCGAGCCACGCCCGGCCCCTGGCAAATTGGGCGTCGAAAGCGCGCCGGGTCCAGGGCTTTGTCGGATCCGTGATGCGGCTGAGAGCCTCAATGCGGCCCCACAACCGATCGGGGTTGATTTCCATCTTGTCCTGGAGCCGCTGCGAGCTGCTAGGCCAGCGCCAGGTTGAGATTATCGATGGCTTCGTCGATCTCTGCCGTGTTCTTATAGCCCACCGTCACGGCATCGACGCCCGCATTTCGGAAGGCGAACTTCATCGCCGCCTGACGGTCTACGCGGTTTGTGAACTGACCCTCGCCCACCAGCTTCATGCTGATCACGCCCATTCCATCGCTGCGGACCTGTTTCACATGTGTAACAACCTCGTTTACATTTCCCAGGCCCGAGGTGTTGTAGTCTTCCGCGTCCATCCGGACGCCCTTGTGATTCACTCGGATCATGGCAATCTCGAGCCACTTGTTCCCCGGGAACTGGCGCAGAGCCGGTAACCCATGCACCGATGCCCCGTGGGACAACACCGCCTGCTTCTCTTGAGCTTCCGAAATTCCATCCTGCCATTTGAGGCTGTCGCTGGGCCACGTGGGAGTGTGTTGCCAGTGCAGCAGCACTATGTCGAAGTAGTCGGTCTTCGCCATTTTGCGTAACTGGTCGATCTTATCCTGCGGATTTACGCCGTCGTGCGTGGTCACCTTGGTCATCAGCCGATAGCTATCCCGCGGAACACCCTGCAGGGCCACGCCCAACATCTCGTGCATTCCACTGTACGATTCGGCAGTCTCGAAGAAGCGGACACCGCGCTCGTGGGCATGGCGCACCAACCTCGTAAACTGCTCCTGCCCCAAGTCGCGCTGTACTTGCCCAGAGAAGCTCCCGGTACCGAACGCGAGCCGGGTCACTTTCACGTTTGATTTGCCCAGCATAACCCAATCGGTTGCTGTCTGGCGCTCTGCCTTGAGTGAGAGGCTGCCGGCGCCGACAAGCGCGCCCGCGGCTAGCGAGGTTTTCAGGAATTCGCGTCTGGAGTAATGAGCCATGATCTTCCTCCAATTGGCCCCAGCTTACCACAGGTAAGAGACCGGATTCTCGGACCGGCTGACGGAGCTGTACATTGGCTGCATCATGAAAAAGTTTATTAACCGCCCGCAAGATGTGGTGGAAGAAATGCTGCAAGGCCTGGTAGTGCTGCACCCAGGCTGCGTCCGCTTGCCGGGACACAAGGCTCTTATCCGTGCCGACGCGCAGCAGGCTCGGGGAATGCAGGTCGCCGTCCTCTCCGGGGGAGGCAGCGGCCATGAACCCGCCCACGCAGGCTACATCGGTCAGGGAATGTTGAGTGCGGCTATCGCCGGAGAAGTCTTTACGTCGCCCAGCAGCGACACTGTTTTTGCCGCCATCCAGGCGGTCGCAGGAAAGTCCGGAGCGCTGCTGGTGGTCAAAAACTACACCGGCGACCGATTGAATTTCGGACTGGCGGCCGAGATGGCGCGTGCGGAAGGCATCCCCGTCGAAATGATCATCGTGGACGATGATGTGGCCCTTAGCGGAACAGAACCTACCACCGGTGCACGTGGTCTTGCGGGCACCATCTTCATCCACAAGTTGGTAGGGGCAGCGGCGGCGGAGGGCAGAAGCCTGGCCGAGTTGGTGGCGATCGGCCGGGGGGCCGTTGGATCCACGGCTACCATGGGCGTTTCGTTTTCCGCCGGAACCTCGCCCGCTGTAGGAAGGCCAAGCTTCGAGTTGGGTGAGCGGGAGATGGAGCTTGGACTCGGCATTCATGGAGAGCCAGGCGTGAAGCGGATGCAGTTGCAGGCAGCGGACGAACTAACCGAGACGTTGTTGAGCGCGGTTCTGCAGCAGGGAAAATTTGCCGCGCAGAAGAAGGTGGCGACGATGATCAACAATCTTGGCGCGACTACCGAGATGGAACTCGCGATAGTCGCCCGCCACGCCGCGAGCTACCTGGAGAGCAAAGGGTTTACCGTGGCGCGGGTATACGCCGGAACCTTCCTGTCCTCACTCGACATGGCAGGAATCTCGATCTCGGTTCTCGGCCTCGACGAGGAGCGTCTGCACTGGCTCGATGCTGCTACGACGGCGCCCGCGTGGCCCAACGTGCTGAGGCAACCTCCCGGCAAGCCGACAGCGCAAACTGCAATCCAAGAAGGGGCAAACGTAATTTCCGCGGCCGGCAACGGGCCGCAAACGGAAGCAGGCAGAAAAGCCAAGCGGGCCATCGACGCCGCTTGCCAAGCTATGATTGCGGCCGAAGGCGAGCTTGCTGAGATGGACCGCGTTACCGGCGACGGTGACCTGGGGACTAACATGGCGCGTGCGGCCAGGGCGATGCAGGATTCGGCTTATCCCTGGGATGACATTCCCGCTACGCTCAAAGCGCTCGGCCATACCCTTCGGCGCGAGTTAGGCGGCTCATCGGGACCGCTCTATGGAGTGCTTTTTCTGCGTTGCGGCAGTGCACTTGAGGGCGCCAAAACAATTGGGCCGGCACAGTGGGCCGACGCCTTGCATCAGGGCTGCCAGGCCATCAGCGAATTGGGTGGCGCACAGCCGGGCGACCGCACCATGCTGGATGCGCTCGATCCTTTCGCCAAAGCTTTGCAGCAGAGCGCAAGTTTGAAAGCCGCGTTGGAAGCAGCGGAACGCGGCGCGGAAGCGACAGCCCAGATGAAGCCCAGGCTGGGTCGCTCTAGTTACCTTGGTGATAGAGTGCTCGGCTATCCAGATCCAGGTGCGAAGGCAGTCTCAGTCTGGCTTCGAGCCGCCTGCAACGCGCTTTTCCCTGGATCCTGAAGAACGTCGACGATTTACTTGCGTCGCAATCTGCAACAAAGCCGGTATCGAAGTAGCTTCAACCTTGGGCATCGCAGACTCCCCTATCAACCCTTTGCATAGCCAACCTTTATAATCAGACCCATGGGTTCTTTCAGAGTCTCCAGGCTGGAGCCAATCCTGCACAGGGTGCTGGATTGGCTCCCGGCGGCGTTGAGCGTTCTGATGATCGCTCTCGAATCCACCGCCACGATGTCGTCAGACAACACCAGCCGATGGCTTTATCCATTGTGGGTTCATCTCTTTGGGCCGATCAGCCCGGCGCACTGGGCCGAGGTACATCACCTCATTCGCAAAACCGGTCACTTCGTCGGTTACGGATGCGTCAGTCTCACCTTTTTCTATGGCTGGCGACAAACGTTTCACCGCATGGCTGTCAAACACTGGACCCTGTGGCGACGCGCTTCGGTTCTGGCGGTGCTCTGCACCCTTATCGTCGCCAGTCTAGATGAATACCATCAGAGCTTCCTGCCTAGCCGCACCAGTTCACCGAAAGACGTCGGTATTGATCTCTGCGGGGCTATTGCCGCTCAGTGCGTGTTGCTCTTGCTCATCCAGGGGTTCTCTCGCCGGCGGCCAGGATTCCGCCCCGCCTGAATCTTTTAATCGACGCGCAAGGCTGCCATGGGATCCAGCCTGGAGGCGCGCGTCGCCGGCAGCCATACAGCCAGCAGCGCAACTGCCGCTAGAATAACCGGAACTATTACAAATACCACAGGATCCCAGGATTTCACCCCGAAGAGGAAGCTGGCGATTAGCCGCGTAAGCCCGAACGCTGCGCCCACCCCCAGGATCACTCCCGCAATCGCCAACTGCATGCCTTGCCAGACGACCAGGCTGCGAATTCGCTTACGATCCGCTCCCAGAGCCATGCGGATGCCCATCTCCTGCGTGCGTTGCTGCACCGAATACGCCATGAGGCCATAAATGCCGATGGAGGCAAGAAGCAGCGCGGAGAGGCCAAAGATGGAGAGCAGCAGCATGTTGAAACTTTGACGCGCTGTGGAGTGGACTACGACCTCATCCATCGGGCGCACGCGGGCCACGGGAAAGCCGCCGCTGGCCTGGCGCAGCTGCTCGGTAACCGCGGAGATGAAGTGGTGCGGGTCGGTGTGCGTGCGCACCAGCCAGCCCAAGGGACCAATGCGGGCATTCAGAGCAGTCACGCCGTCGGGAACTTGTGCCTAAGGGATGGTCATCTGGGGTCAGGATCGCGGTGGAGTCCGCCATAGTGAATGTCGCCTACGATGCCGATGATCTGCCGGGGCGGTTCTTCAAACTCCGGTCCAACCCCCTTACCGATGACGAGCTGCTGCCCCAGGGGATCTTCTTTGGGCCAATATTTTTTTGCCATGCTCTCGTTGATCAGCACAACACCGGGGGCGCCGGCTACATCGCGGTCGGTGAAGTCACGCCCGCGTAGGATGGGTATCTTGAAAGCGTCGAAGTATCCGGATGAGGTGTTCATCCAACTGGCGCCCTGCTGCCGCGATTTGTCCTCCGGACGGCCGACAACTTGGAACGGCAGGACAAAGCCGCCCTCGAGGGGCAGACAGCAACTGGAAGCCGAGATTTCTACGCCGGGGATGGCATTCAGGCGCTCAAGGCCATTGCGCACCAGTTGCGCGACACCGGCTGTTTTTTGAAAGCGGTCGCCGGTCAGCGACATTTCGAGAGTAAGAACGTTGTGCGCTTGAAAGCCGGGATTCACATTGCGCAGCGCGAGGAAGGTTCGGATCAGCAGGGCAGCGCCGATCAGCAGCACCAAGGCCAGCGAGACCTCGCTGATCACCAGCAGGGAGCGGGCTTTACTTTGGTGGAATCCGGTGCCGGTGCGGTTGCTGCTCTCCTTCAAGGTGGAGTTGAGATCGGGACGGGAGGCGCCGATGGCGGGAACGAGCCCGAAGAGGATGCCAGTCAATACCGATACGCCAAGGGTGAAGGCGAGCACGCGCCAGTCGAGGCCACGGCGGCGCCATGTTCGCCGATGCGCGGTATATCGGCTGGGCTGACCGCCAGCAGCGCGCGCAGACCAGCGTAGCCAAGTAGCAGGCCGAGCACGCCGCCGGTGAGCGAGAGCAGCACGCTTTCCGTGAGCAGCTGCAGGACGATGCGCTTTGGCCCGGCTCCCATCGCCGCGCGAATGGCAAACTCGCGCTTGCGGCCGGTAGCATGAACGAGGAGCAAATTGGCGACGTTCGCGCATGCAATCAGCAGCACCAGGCTCACCGCGCCCAGCATCACCAGCAGCGACGTACGCGCATCACTCACGATCGAGTCACGCAGCGGCTCAACCTCAAATCCGTCCTTCGGTCCAAGTGCATCCGGGTAGCGGCGGCGGAACTGATCGGCTGCAACCTTCAGCAGGGCGTTGGCCTGGGCGACGGTTACGCCGGGCTTGAGGCGCCCGGCAGCCATGAAATAGTGCCCTTGGTTGGTGCTGTTGGGATCGAACTGAAAGGGAAGCAAAATGTCCGCTTCGGGGTTAGAGACAAAAGACTTTCCCAGGACCCCGACGATGGTATAGGGCTCATTGCCCAATGAGAGAGCGGTGCCGATTACGTTTGGGTTCCCGGCAAATTTGCGCTGCCACAAACCATAACTCAGCACCACTACTTTGCCCCCATTGGGGAGTCTTCCTGGGAGGTAAACGTGCGGCCCAGGATTGCTGATGCGCCAAAGAGATTGAAATAGGCCTGCGTAACGTGGATACCGTGTACTTGCTCCGGCCGGTCCCCGGTAAGGTTGAAGCCGGGACCGCCAAAGTCGTAAGCGGCGACATCCTGAAAAACACTGGTCTGCTGTTCCCAGAGCTGAAATTTGGGGATGGAGGCAATAGGTCCCTTGCCCTGAGGCGAGGTGAGCAGGAACTGAACAATGCGATCCGCGTCAGGGTAAGTGAGCGGCTTGAGCAGAACCGCGTCCACGACTGTGAAGATGGCCGTATTGATTCCGATGCCGAGCGCCAAGGCAGCGATGGCAGCGAACGTGAATCCCGGATTCATGCGGAACATGCGTACGGCATGCTTGAAGTTGTCCCGGAAATCGCTCATAACGCCGGCTCCGTTGGTAGAAATATTAGAGCATGTAGAAAGTCTTCGCTTGCAGCGTAATTGTTTCGCAGTCCAAGAATTTACAAAGCTTATGAACACTTCTCATACTCGGCTCGTCCATACTTTTGTGAGCGGTATTTTGAACAAAGGAATTCTGATGTCAGTCGATCCCAAGCAAACGTTTCGAGGAATTACACGCGCGATTTTTGCGCGGTTGCGGCGGAGAGCTTCGAAAGCCGGTATCCGCGTTGCCAGTCCAAAAGGGGAAGCAGTGAAGGATGGAGTCACAATCCAGTGGAATTATGACGCCTCCGCGCAACTGCTCGAGGTGGTATGCAGGGCGCCCTTTTGGATCAATTCCACGCAAGTCAATCGGAAGCTGCGTCATGAAATTGAGGCTACCCTTCGTACCACCCGGGCGGCGTGAGGGATGCTGCACCGGAGCCTCAGTGCTCAATGAGCCGAGTTTGGTTGTCATGGGCGGAGCTAAGTCCTTTGTTTTATCAAGATGGTCAAATTTTCTAAAATTCCGCCCTCCTAACCCATTTAGGGAACGAAAGGAGGTGCATGGGTCCTTGTCTTAGTGAATTTATTCCGTGCGCAGAGCTTCCACCGGGTTAATGGAGGCGGCGCGCTGGGCGGGGACGAGGCTGGCGACGAGGGCACAGAATCCCAGAGCAGCGATGGAGCCCGCGAGCACCAGCGGGTCCCAGCTCTTGACCTGGTAGAGTTGCGCGGCGATCAGGTGGCCGCATGCGATCGAAATTGGAATGCCTATGATGAGGCCGAGCAGCACCTGCCGAAATGCCCCGCGTAAAACCAGGTGAACTACGTTGCTGCGGTTGGCGCCCAGGGCCATGCGGACGCCAATTTCACTGGTGCGCCGCTCTACCGTGTACGCCGTTACGCCGTATAGACCTACGGCCGCGAGCACTAAGGCGAGCACCCCAAAGAGACCGGTCATCTGCGCCACGGCGCGCCGCTGGTCAAAATCGGCCTCAACCTGTTGTTGCATCGATTGAACGTTGATGATGGTGAGATTGGGATCGACTTCACTGAATACCTTACGGATCAACGCTTCAATTCCCAGTGCGCTACCGCGCAACTCGAGAACGGCGCTACCGATGTAGTGCGAGCGGTGTTCAAACAACGCCATGATCGCTGCGTCGTAGGTGACATGCTGAGCTAGCGGGGCGTAGAACATTGGCTTCGGGGGTTCGTTGGGGTTGTTATATTTGGCGTCGCGCACCACACCCACGATTTCGAACGACTTGTTGTACTGTGGCATATCCAGGCCGAAGTGTTTTCCGATCGGATCCTGGTTGGGGAAAAATTGTTTGGCGAAGGTTTCGCTCACAACGGCTACGTTGCGCGTGGTGCCCGTGTCCTGTTCGGTGATGCTCCGGCCGCGCACGATGGGCTGGCCCATCGTTTCCAGATACCCGGGGCTGACGCGATCCAGCGAAGACAAGGACTTGTCTACCAGTTGTGGCGTCTCCTGACCTTCGGGAATGATCAACTCACCCCAATTGTCGATGTAGGGGGTATAGAGGGCCAGGGCAGCGCGAGCTACTCCGGGGATGGCAGCAAGGCGTTGCTGCAGTTCACGATCGAGAGCATCGAGTTGGGGTTCGGTGTAAGTCGACGGCGGTCCATTCATCACAATGCTGATGCGGTGGTCGGTCTCGAAGCCGAAGCTTTGGTGCTCGAGGTTGCGCAGGCTGCGGGTAAGCAGACCTGCTCCGGCGAGCAATACGATTGAGAGCGTGGCCTGCAACACAACCAGAATTTTCTGCGGCAGGGTAGCGCTGTCGCGCGTGCTGCGATTGGCGCCGCGCAGAGCCTCGACCGGGTTTCCATGGGAGGTGAACCATGCGGGAGCGGTGCCAAAAAGCACCCCGGTGACCAGGGACAGGCCAAAGGCGAATGCCAGCACGGGTAAGGACGGAGTGGCATCGATGGGCACATAGTGCGCGCTGTGAAAGGCCAGCGCTACCATGAGTTTCACGCCAACATAGGCCACGACCACTCCGGCCAGGCCGCCAAGCACGGAGAGCACCACGCTTTCGGTGAACGATTGGCGAAGGAGCCGTTTGCGCGATGCACCCAGGGCCAGCCGCACGGAGGTTTGGGACCGCCGTGCTGCACCGCGGGCAAGCAACAGGTTGGCGATGTTGGCGCAGGCGATCAGCAGGACCAGGCAGCAGACGATGAGCAGGATCCGCAGGCTATCTCCATAATCCGCTTTCATGGCGCCCACGCCGGCTCCGGCGGGAACGATTCTGATTTGCTGTTTAGGCAGAGACTTTTCGATCAGGGGCATGAACTCAGCCGGCCATCCGCTGTCATGAGGCATCCATTGACGCAGAAGGCCAGTGAGCCGCGGAGCGATGCCGGCGGTGCTTCCCCCGGGCTTAAGTCTGCCGATCACCCGAAGCCACGCGGAGATAGGCTGCTTTAGCAGCGAATTTTCCGCGTTCACCAATGGCTCCTGCTGCATGGGCAACCACAACTCTGGAGGATTGCTGCGGAGTGTCTCACCGAAAAAGCCTGGAGGTGCGATGCCGGCGATGGTGAAGGGATGCCCTTCGACAATGAAGGTCGATCCTATGATCGAAGGATCGGAATTGTACTGTTGCTGCCAGGCGCGATAACTCAGCATGGCAACCGGCGGCGCGGAGGCTTGATCGTCAGAGGGGGTAATGGTGCGGCCAGCGAAGGCGCGGATACCGAACGTAGCAAAATAGTTGCCAGTAACGAATTCGCCGCGCAGGGGCTTGGCCATGTTGTCTCGCTGACCACGGCGTACACTGAACTGCACTCCGGCGGCCTGGAAGGCGGCCATCTGCTCGAACTCCGGGGCAGCTGCCTGGAGACGCAGAAATAGGGGATACGAGTACATACCCCAGTCATCCTGCGGGCCGCCCTGAACGCAGCAGTCCGTCCCGGCGCCGATACGGTAAAGGCTCGACGGATCGACTACCGGCAGCGATTTCAGCATGACGGAGTAAATGAGGGAGAAGATCGCAGTCGTTGCTCCAATGCCGAGGGCCAGGGTTAGCATTGCTGTCAGAGTGAAGACAGGCGACAGCCGCATCTGCCGAAGCGCGTACGAGATATCTTGCCGGAGCGTTTCCATGCCAGCTATTTACGAGAGGATGAGGGACCGGGTTCCAATATTTTTAGAAAATGTGGGGCGGAAGCAAAGAACAACAGGAGGAATGCATGCCAGGTAAGCAGACAGTCATTGTAACCGGCGCCTCTCAGGGCATCGGAGCGGCCGTTGTCCAGGCGTTTCTGGATCGTGGCTATAACGTAGTGGCAAACTCGCGCAGCTTTTCCAACAACGGCTCGGTTGCGTCGCCGAACCTCGCCCTCGCCGAGGGAGACATCGGTCAGGCAGCGACAGCTGAGAAGGTGGCGGAGACTGCAATGGACAAATTCGGTTCGATCGACCACGTTATCAACAATGCAGGCATCTTCTCAGCCAAGCCTTTCACGGACTACACCGGCGATGAGTTTCACCGCTTCGCTTCCACCAACCTTGATGGGTTTATCTACATCACCCAGCTCGCAGTCAAACAGATGCTGTTGCAGGGTACCGGAGGAAGCGTGACCAGCATCACGGCGTCGATGGCCGAGAACCCCATCGCGGGTATTCCAGCGTCCATTCCGATGATCACCAAGGGCGGACTCAATGCGATTACCCGCAGCCTCGCGATCGAATATGCGAAGAAGAACATTCGTTTCAATGCGGTTGCGCCTGGGCAGGTCGACACCCCGCTGCACAAAGACCAAGCAAAGGATTTCTTGCGAACTTTGTCACCGATGGGCACGATCTCGGACGCGAAGGAAATCGCAGATGCGGTTGTTTTTTTGACGGAAGCGCGCACCGTCACGGGGGAGGTGCTGCACGTGGACGGCGGTGCGCACGTAGGCCGGTGGTAGGCGACAAAGGTTCGGAGGCGGGCGGCGCCGATCGCCGGCTGCAGGACCTTGGCATTCAGCTTCCAGCCGCCCCGACGCCGTTCGGCAGTTACGTTGAGACATTGCAGACGGGCAACCTGCTTTTCCTAAGCGGGATGCTTCCGGTGGTCGACCACAAACCTAAATATATTGGGCGGCTGGGGAAAGAGCTCGATGCTGAAGCCGGACGCGATGCCGCTTACACTGCGGCGTTGAGTGCTCTGGCTGCGGCTAAAAAGCATTTAGGGTCACTTGAAAGGATCACGCGCGTGGTTCGGCTCGGCGTGTTCATGGCTACCCATGGTAACTTCTTCGATCAGCCCAGGGTCGCGGACGGTGTCTCGGACTTGTTTCGAGATGTGTTTGGTATAGAGAAACTGTCGGTGCGGCAGGTGATTGGCGTTGCCAGCCTTCCCCTCGGGATGCCGATTGAACTCGAAGTTATCTTCGAGGTTGCGGAGTAGAAAACAGCATGGGTAAGATAAGCAGCCTCGGGTCCCCCCGGGACAGGGTCTTCTAACTCCGCGCACGAGTGCTGTCCCGCGATAAACCTGAGCGGAGCGATGGACCTGCGAGCATCAAGTGCGTACCGCAGGGGATCATGTTCTTGGGCTTCGATGGTTGAAAAGCTCCGAGCAGCATGGGTGAGATAAACATCGCCGGGGTCCTTCGACTCCGCGCACAAGTGCTATGTCACGCGACAAGTCTGTGAGGCGCTTCGCTCAGGATGACGATTTTGTGGGAGCTAGGAAAAGCAGGTGGCATAGAGGGCGCAGGCTCCGTCGGATTCGACCCCAATAACGTCCGGAAGGTTGTGAGCGTTCAAGCACCGCAGGCAGTGGCGGTATCCTGAAGAAGTTAAAGGGCCTGGGTCGATATGAATTCACAGAGTCATTGGGAAAAAATCTACGCGGAGAAAGCTCCTGAGGCAGTCAGCTGGTATCGACCGCACCTTGAGAAGTCGCTCAGCCTTATAGAACAGTTCGCTCCGAGGAGGTCAGCGGCGATTATCGATGTGGGCGGCGGCGAGTCCACACTGGTAGACGACCTTCTCGCGCGGGGATACGAGAACGTCACCGTCCTTGATATCTCGCAGGCGGCCATCGATGCGAGTCGAAAGCGGCTAGGCTCGGTTTCCGGGCGCATTTCCTGGCTTGTCGCGGACATCACCGGAGTCGATCTCGATGTCTCCGCTTACGATGTGTGGCATGACCGAGCCGTATTTCATTTTCTTACCGCGGAGAGCGACCGCGTGTCCTACGTGCGTCAAGTGGCGCGAGCGGTTCGACACGGGGGACATGTGATCGTGAGCACTTTCGGTCCCGAGGGCCCAACTAAATGCAGTGGCCTCGACGTTATCCGTTACGATGCCGATTCTCTGCACAGGGAGTTTGGAGTGCAGTTCCAATTATTGGAGAGCTCGAAGGAGCTCCACCAAACTCCATTCGGAACAATTCAGCAGTTTCTCTATTGTCATTGCAAAGTGGAAACCCACTCTCTTTGTAGCGATTGATCCATCGATAGCCGGTTGGCCGTGACACTCCGGATGTGCGACAGAGCTCTGAAATAGACATTTCTTTTTTTGTTAGCTCGATAATGATAATAGAGATTGGAAACGTTGATCCACGCACAAGCACTGTGTTACGGGACAAATATGAGCAGAGCGATGTACCCGTGAGCAGATCCTGTTCTCGGGCTTCGGTGGTTGAAAAGCTCCGAGCAGCATGAGTGAGATAGACTCCGCCGGGGTCCTTCGACTCCGCGCACAAGTGCTACTTTCACGCGACAAATCTGTGATGCGCTCCGCTCAGGATGACGATTTTGTGGGAGTATTGACGAAAAACCCCACCGCCGTGGTTCCCTCGGCTGCGCTCGGGACAGGATCTTCTGACTCCGCACACGAGCGCTACATCACGCGATAAATCTGTGCTCCGCTCAAGATGACGATTTTTGTGGCCATCGTCGCGGTTTCATTTCTCCCCTAGAGTGGGGCTAGGAGTCGGTTCGCAGGGCTCGGGCCGGATCGATGGAGGCGGCCCTCCGTGCCGGAATCAGGCCCGCGAGGGCTGCCGTGAAGACGATGATGGCTATGGCGGCGGCGTAGATGGCCGCGTCTATCGAAGACACATTGAAGAGCTGGCTGCGCAGCGCTCGTGTGGCGAAGATGGCGACCGGGATCGCAACAATGACAGCAACGCCGGCCAGGGCCAGAACTTCTCGCAGGATGAGGCGAACCACCTCCCACCGCTGCGCTCCCAGAGCCATCCGTATCCCAATCTCGCGCGTCCTTTGGGCGGTCGAATAGGCCAGGATTCCGTACAGTCCAATGCCCGCGAGGATGGTGGCTAGCACGCCGAAGGTTGAGGCCAGCAGAGCGATGGTGCGCTCATTCGCGATGGTGTCGTCGATCTGGGTGCTCAAGGTGGTGAGGTCGTGCACAATGAGCTTGCGGTCGATGTTGGCTATGGCCGCGCGGATGCTGCCCGCTGCCGCATCTGGCGGTTGCCAGGTACGTATATAGAAGTGGAGAGGCTCCGGTTTCTCGCCCTGAACGAAGGGGAGATACGCGGTGGGCATGGCAGGGTCGCGCACGGTCGTGTGTTGCGCATCGCGCACCACGCCCACGATCATTGCGTCCGTCTGCGGCCGTTGGGGACGGCTGACATGATGGCCGAGCGCGTTTTGCGGGCTGCTAAAGTAGTGCCGCGCGAAAGTCTCATTTACGATCAGGACTCTGGTTGCCGTGGCGCTGTCGGCGGGAGAAAAGTAGCGTCCGGCAACCAGGGGGATACCAAGCGTCTGCAAATAATTGTCACTGATCCAGGGAAGCTCAACATTCAAGTCTCCGTCTGGCTTGGCCGTATAACCGGCAACCGTTACATCGCCAGTGACGTTATCGTCCTCGAGCTCGGCATCGTTGGTAGCCCCCGCGCCACGCACGCCCGGCAAAGCGGCCAGCGCCTCCAGTGCGCGCTGTTCAACCGGCACGATTTGATTAGATGGGTAGCCGGCATGTTCCGGAGCCAGCCCGAAAGTGAGGATATGATCAGTGGCGAAGCCGGGATTGACGTTGCGCAGATTCTGGATGGTGCGCACGAACACTCCTGCGCCCACGATCAGCAAGAGACTAAAGCCGATCTGCAATGCTACGCAGGTGCGGCGGAACCGCAGGGCTTCCCCGGAGCCGGTACCGGCCTGCTGTTTGAGAGCTTCGACGAGACGCGGATTCCAGAACTGCAAAGCGGGCGCCAGGCTAAAGAGCAAGCTGGCGGTGAGGGCGGCGACCACAGTGAAGAGCAGAACGCGCCAGTCCAAAGTTGCGGAGAAGGCGGAGTCTTGATTACGCCCAGCCATCCAGGCGATGAGCGCTTTTAAGGTTTGGGGCGCGAGGAAGAGTCCAAGCATAGCACTCGCGATGCCAAGCAGCAGGCCCTCTGCCAGAAGCTGGCGCAAGATCTGCCACTTGGTTGCGCCCAACGCAAAGCGCATGGAGAATTCGCGCACCCGGCCGGCGGCCCGCACCAACAGCAGGCCGGCAACATTCACCACTGCCATCGCCATCACCAGGAGCACCATGGCCATCATGATCAGCAACGGCGTGCGCATCTCGCCGCGATAGGGAGAGAAGCCGTTGGCACCGGCGTCCAGATTCAGATGAGAGCGGGAGACGAACTTTTCTCGCGCCTGGGCCGACTGATCGCGCTGGAGAGCGAATTCCTTGCTGCGGAGCGAGTCCCACAACGAGCTCAGGCTGGCGGACGCGTGAGGCAAGGTTTCGTTTGTGCGCAGGCGGCCAACGATGTTCAGCCAATACGCGCGGTGGTCATTCAGGTAGCTCCACTCCGGCTCAATAACCTGCTGCATGGTGATAGGCACGTAGAGATCGGGGCGGCGCCCCCAAACCATACTGTGGAAGCCCGGCGCCGCGACTCCGGTGATGGTGAACGGGTAACCGTTGACAAGCAGCGTCTTGCCGGCGACAGGCGCTTGCGCGAGATGGGTTCGCCAGAAATCGTAGGAGAGAACAGCGACCGGGTTTGCATTTGGAGCCGTTTCGTCACCCGGAAGCAGGAGCCGGCCCACAGCAGCCTGCACGCCGAGCGTCGGGAAGTAGTTGCCACTCACCATCTCAACGTCGACCTGCTGCGCCTGGTTGTTCCAGGAAACGCCGGCAGGAGCCGTCGCAGCAGCGATGAGTCCACTGAAGACTTTGTTGTTGTCGCGCAAGTCCCGGTACATGGGGTAAGAGAAGTAATGGTTGTGGCCGGGAGTGTCTCCGCCTTCCGAATGAGTGTGTCCATCAGCGCTGCCGGCGAAGCTGAGGACGACGAGCCGGCTCGGATCGATTACCGGAAGAGCGCGCAGCAATGCCTGGTTGAGCAGGGTGAAGATGGCCGTATTGGCGCCAATGGCAAGAGCGAGGGTGACGACAGCAGTGATGGCAAAGCCAGGCGAACGGAGGATTTGACGCAGGGCAAAACGAAGATCACTTAGAAGTCTGGCCATCTATTTTCCTTCTCCAGGTTTACACAGGAGCACGCGCAGTTCCAATCCATTGACAATTAAATTGCTAACTCTGTTGGGCAATCACGCGCGAGGCATGTCCACATCTGCGCATCGATGTTCGGATTCGGACAGTTTGCCCATGCCTAACATCAACCAAAAACCCGGGCAACCAAATTGCTAGTGTTGACTATCTACAATACTGTGGTGTAGATAGTCATAGTATGGGAAAACCAAGCGATCTGGTACAAGGCACTCTCGATTTGCTCATACTCAAAACCATCTCACTTGAGCCGCAACATGGGTGGGCGATTGCTAAGCGTATCCAGCAGATCTCGAATGAGGTGTTGCAAGTGCAGCAGGGCTCGCTGTATCCGGCACTCCACCGGTTAGAGCAGCAAGGGTGGATACGCGCCAAATGGGCAGAGACCGACAGTGGGCGGCAAGCCAAGTTTTATTCGCTTACCGCCGCCGGCAGAGCTCAGCTGGAACGGGAAAAAGAAAGCTGGAGCCGGCTGTCAAGCGCGATCAACCTGGTGGTTGAGGGAGCCTAAAAAAAGAGGAGGCACCAATGCGCTGGTTGGAACGATTCCGTATGGCCATGTTGATGTTGTTTCAGCGGGAGACTCAAACTGCGCGGCTTAACGACGAACTCGCGTTCCACCTGGAGCAGCAGATTAAGGAGAACATCGCTCGTGGGCTGGCGCCAGAGGAAGCCCGCTACGCGGCGCTGCGTGCGTTCGGCAATCCTACCGTGCTGGGCGATGAAGCGCGTTCCAGTTGGAGTTGGAATTGGCTGGAGAAGATGCTGCGCGGTCTGCGATATGGTGCGCGCACACTCACCCGTTCGCCAGGTTTTTCGGGCACCGCTATTCTGGTTATGGCGTTGGGTATTGGCGCCACCACTTCACTGTTCACCATCGTGCGCGCGGTGCTGCTCAAGCCGCTGCCTTTCCGCGATCCAGACAAGCTGGTGATGGTCTACGAGCACTTTCGCGCGTCCACCGAGTCCAGCCCGTTCAATCCGGTGGCGGCCGGGGACTTCTACGATTGGCGTGAGCAGACGCATGGCTTCGCCGATATGGCCGCCCGGAACACCACCGGTTTTGATCTGACCGGCGAGCATGCAGAGCTACCAGAAGCGGTTCATGCGGCAGGAGGCAGCTGGAACCTGTTCTCCGTCCTTGGCGTACAACCAGCCCTGGGCCGCACCTTTACTACAGAGGAGGACCAGCCTGGAGCCAACCACGTTGTCATGCTCACGTGGAGCCTGTTTCAAAGGCGATTTTCCGCGGACCCGTCCATCCTGGGCAAAGATATACGGCTCGACGGTGTTGCCTACCAGGTGGTCGGTGTATTGCCTCGTTGGTTCACCTACCCTGAGCCCGAGGTGCAGCTCTGGGTGCCCTATGCTTCGACCTTTACACCCCAGACAATCGGCGTGCATGACGATCATGGGAGTTATGTCATTGCCCGCCTCAAGCCCGGAGTCAGCGCGGATGCAGCCACGCGGGAAGTGAGCGCGCTCCAGTACCGGATCCATCTGGCAAACGCGTCGAAGCCGGTCGCGGAGGATGCCTCGTGGCGGCCGATGATTGCGGATGTGGTGAGGGACGTGAAGACGCCGCTTATTGTGCTGCTCTGTGCGGTTGGATGTATGCTGCTGATCGCCTGCCTGAATGTCTCTAATCTGCTAGTGGCGCGTGCCGCCGGGCGCCGCAAAGAACTTGCAGTACGCGGCGCGCTGGGTGGGAGCCGGTTCACTCTGATCGCGGAACAAATGACAGAGAGCCTGCTCATCTGCATTGCCGGAGGTTCCCTCGGGCTGCTGCTCTCCTTCCTGGTAACCAACTGGCTCGCCAGCCATTGGAAAGATCTTCCCCGAGCGGACGCGATTCATCTGGATGCGACGGTTCTCGGCTTCTCGATCGGGCTCATATTTCTGACTACTTTGCTCGCCGGGCTGCTCCCCGCACTCTCTTCCACTGGCGCTGGTGTCTTGGCGGCTTTGCAGGAATCATCCCGGTCTGTTGGCGGCAGCTTATCCCGTGCAACGCTTCGTAAAACTCTGCTTACTGGGGAAATCGCACTCACCGTCATTTTGCTGGTTTCCGCCGGATTGCTCTTCAAGAGCTTTCTGCGCTTGCGAACCACCAACCTGGGCTGCGCCACCGATCACGTGCTGACCATGAAGTACAGCTTGCCGCCGAAACAGTACGACACAGCCGCGAAAATCATTGCCTTCCATGAGTCCTTGTTGGAACGGGTACGCCGTCTGCCCGGAGTCCGTGCCGCTGGGCTCGTATCTACCCCACCGGGCGGGGGATGGGGCGGTGATAATGAGTTCACCATCCCCGAGCGCCCCTCAACACACTTCCAACTGGAGCAGGGCGCGCTTCACCGTACTGTGGATCCCGGCTATTTCAGTGCGCTCGAAATCCCTTTGCTCAGGGGCCGCTTCTTCACTGACCAGGAGCGCCTCACTCGAGATCACGTTGTCATCGTGAGCAAGAAATTTGCCGACCAGTTCTTCCCGGGCGAGAACCCGATAGGCAAGCAGATAAACACTGCCTGGAACGTGAACCCCGAGAACTACGAGATCGTCGGCGTGGTGGGTGACACTCTTCATTTTGTCACCCAACCCATTAAGGCGACCATGTACTTTCCGGTCCTCTCGGGTATTCCGGACCAAACCAGCGAGCAGACCATTGTGGCTCGCTCGTCGGGCGATCCGCTCGCCCTCTCGATTCCCATTCAACGGCAGATTGCTGCGCTCGATCCTGAGCTAGCCGTCTACGACGTCTTGACTATGGACCAGATTCTGAGTAAATCGACAACCAACCAGAGCTTTAGCGCCACCCTGGTACTCGGGTTTGCTGTGCTGTCTCTGCTGCTCGCTGCGATTGGACTTTATGGAGTGCTGTCGTATCTCGTTTCCCAACGCATCATGGAGATTGGTATTCGCATCGCGATGGGGGCGCAAAGAGCTGAGGTACTGCGGTTGGTGCTGTTTGACGGGCTCCGCCCCGTATTGTTTGGGTTGGTTATCGGCCTTGCCGGTGGTGCGACGGCAGCCATGTTCATACGTTCCATCTTGTATGGGACCAGCCCGCTCGACCCTCTCGTGCTGTTGACGATGGTTTGCTGTCTTCTGCTCACCGCGATGGTCGCCTGCGCGTTGCCGGCCATTCGCGCATCGAGGATTGAGCCTATGCAGGCACTCAGAACTGAGTAACGGCGTAAAGTGCACAGATGAATTATTTGTCAACCCGCCGCGAGGTCTTACGCGGATTGCTATCCGCATCGATCGTAGGGGTTCTACCTGCGTCAAAAAACCAGGTTTACGGATCGGTGCGTGAGCGGCAGGACTTTGGGCCGGTGCGGGACCGTATCCTGCAAGCGATTGCGAAGGGCAGCGCTACCGGAGTCGCCGTTGCGGTGGCATACGGTGGACGCATTGTTTGGGAAGAAGGCTTTGGATGGGCCAATCGCGAGACGGGCGTGAAAGTAACGCCGCGTACTCCTTTCAGCCTGGCGTCCATCACCAAATCGTTCACGGCCACCACGGTTATGACACTGGTTGCGGAGGGGAAAGTCTCTCTGGACGAGCCCGCAAACAAACACCTTTCGAAAAGTAAGATCGAGGGCGCTAACGGGAACGCTGATGGAGCAACCGTACAGCGATTGGGAGCGCATGCCAGCGGATTGCCGACGATGTTTGAAACTTACTTTGGGAACCAACGGGCTCAGAGTCCGAATGCGCTGCTGGGGGATTATGGAAGGCTCGCGTATCCGCCCGGTAGTTGTTACGAATACAGCAACCTCGGTTTTGCTGCCTTAGGCGAGATCGCATCAAACTTGACGGGCACGGACTTCGGAACTCTCATGACGCAGAGAGTTCTCTCACCACTCGGACTTCACGACAGTTTTTTCGACACCAACCTCGCACGGCTGCCAACAGGTGCCGTGCGTTACGATACCTCGGGAAATCCTATTCCCTATTACACAACGTCAACTCCAGCATCAGGAGAGCTTTACTCGAGCGCGCACGACCTCGCGCGGTTTGCGATGTTTAACATGAAAAATCCTGGAGATGAGCGAGCGCGGATTCTGGATGACCGATGGATCGACGAACTCCACAAACCAGTGTTTGTCGGTCGATCTGGCGTCGCGACCACCTTCGGCTGGTTTTTAGCGCATTTAAAGTCAGGCGTTCCAGTCATTTTGAAGAACGGTGGGCAACAGGGTGTCGCGACAGTTTTGTATATGATCCCCTCGGAAAACCTCGCATGCCTGGTCCTAACGAACCGATCCGACGCAAGAGAACTGGCGCATAGCGTCTGCGACCAGATACTCGCCAGTTACCTGCCGGAGTGGATTCCACCGGAGGAGAATGCAGACCTTCCGCCCTCTCCGTTCGTAGTGACGCGCGAATTCGGCGGTCGATGGGCAGGGATGCTCACGGATGGTGGTGCGAATATGCGGGTGAAGCTGGAGATTGAATCCAGTGATTCCGCCGCACTTGCGCTCGATGGGAAGCCTGCGGAGAAGATTACCGAGTTGCAGGCGGAAGGAATCGCCTTTACAGGGACGTCGACAGGATTGATCGAATCGGCTGATGCCATTCGCAATCAGGCCAGGACGTTGAAGATCAAGTTGATCCCGCACGAGGGCAAGCTCGTGGGCAGGGTGATCGCTGAAGATGGTAAGCCTGGCTCAATGCCATCGGTCATGCTGCCCTACGTGCTCACCTTGAACCGGGTATCCGGTTAGGGTGCGCTCGATCTCTATGGATTGACTTCCCAGCCCTGCCGAGTCCATGTGAGAGCCTCCTGGATAAGCTGATGGGTGCCCCAGGTCTCGCTTTTGAGACCTGGGATCCTTCACGCAAAGGCCGGAAGACCAAATTGGAGAACTCTAACTTCGAGAAAGCCTCAGGTACAGATGCCACGATCGAATTCTCACGCACACTCTTAAGCATTTGCGTGGAGGATCCCAGGTCTCAAAAGCGAGACCTGGGGCACCCATCAGCTTACCCAGGAAATTCTCAGTGCTCATTCGCAGCGCAGGGCCGTCATGGGGTCGACTGATGAGGCTCTCCAGGAGGGAAGCAGGCAGGCCACCCCGGCGACGGCAAGAAGGACGCACGACACTCCCAAAATCAGCCATGGATTGTGGACGCTGTTTTCTACCCAACGGGAGATTAGCCGGTTCAGAGCCAGGCTGAGCAACAGCCCGGCCAGCAATCCGGAACCGACACTTACACCCGCTGATGCCAGCACGTTCCACCACACGTCCTTTTTCCTGGCACCCAATGCCATGCGGATACCGAATTCGTTGGTCCGCTGCACGACCGAATAAGAAACTACACTGTATAGACCCACTGCCGCCAATAGCAGCGCCAGCATTGAAAATGCTCCAAAGAGGATCGAAACCAGGCGTCCTCTGGCCATTTCCGGTTCACGCTTGATCCACATTTCCAGATCGTCCGATCTGTTGTAAGCCTGCTGATCGGCGTCCACGGAGACAATCTGCCGGCGAATGCTGTGCAGAATCGCTTGTGGGTCGCCACGGCTTGCGACCAGAATCTGGGTATGCATCCACAGGTAAAGAGAATAGGGAAGAAAAATCGCCGGCCGTACCGGTTTGTCGAGGCCATCGTCCAACGCGTCGGCGACCACACCAATCACCTGCAGAGGGCCATCGCTGCCCGGCGCTGCCAGAGTATAAGGAGGCTCGTCCTTCAAAGTGGGGATCTTCAAGGAATGACCGAGAATGTCGCCGTTGGAGTAGTAGCGCCTGGCGAAGCTCTCATTCACCAGAACCATGGGAGCACTGTGCACCAGCTCCGTATGATCCCACACACGTCCCTTTTGTAGCGGCATATGCAAAGTGCTGAAATAGCCGGGATCGACAAAATTCAGTCTTGCCTTTTGTTCCTCAGAGGAGGGTCTCCCCAGCAATTCGAACGGCTGGTCCCAGCCGCTACTCGGAGGCGTTGCGTTGGTCGAAATCCCGGTGGACACTACATCAGGCAACGCGCCGATTGCATTGCGCAGCTGCTCATAATAAGTGACCCGCTCGGTGATGGTCTTGTAAGTGTTGTCATGCACCGGGATACCCACCGACATGACGTGGTGGGGGTCATAGCCAAGGGGAATACGCATCATGTGCAGAAAACCCTGGATGGCAGCGCCGGCCGCAGTCATCAGCAGCAAAGTCAAAGCAATCTGGCCGGCAATCAAGACGGTGTGAAATTGCTTTCCGCGCACCGTGCCGGCTACTTTGCGGGTGTTGGACTGCATTACCTGGCTGATCTGCGGCCGCGCCATTTGCAAGGCCGGGAACAAGCCAAAGAGAACGCCTGTGAGCACAGCGAGCGAGACGCTGAAGAGCAAAACCGGCACATTCACGTGGAAATCCGCTTCATGGGGAAACGAGTATTCCGGCAGGCCGGCCACAATCCACCCCAGGCTTTGATAGGCCAGCAGAATGCCTAATCCCGCGCCCGCGATAGCCAATAGGAGCGATTCAGTCAGAAGTTGGCGAATCAGACGAAAACCGCTCGCCCCCACGGCTGAACGGACCGCGAACTCGTGTTGCCGCGCGGTGCCGCGCGCCAGCAGCAGAATGGAAACATTGCCGCACCCGATAGCCAGCAGCAACCCCACGGCTGCGAACAACAGGGCCATGGTGGGCCCTAATTCGTGCATGTAGTAGTAGCTTATGTTGCGCACCACGAGTTTGAATTGTTTGGGGAAGTGGGCTGGGCTTTCTTTGGCAAACTGCTGGAAGATCGGAGCCAATTCTGCCGCCGCCGCGGCCTCAGTTACCCCCGGCTTGAGCTTGATATAGGACCCCAAGGTGATGGTCGGCGACGAGGTGAGATTCAAGGGCAGATAAACGTCGCCATCCTCCCAGGTAAAGCGCGGCGGCAGCACACCCAGGATGGTGTAGGTTTTATGGACCATCTGAATGGGCTTACCGACCACAGAGGGATCGCCGTTGAAATGCCGCTGCCAGAACTTGTGGCCTAACACCACCACTTGCGACGGCTCTTGCCCGTCTGGGGCATCGGAGGGCAGAAAATTGCGCCCCAGCATCGCCGGCATACCAAGGAATTGAAGACCGTTGCCGGTCAGGTAAACGCCGTGCACATCTTCCGGAACATCGCCGCCGGTGACAGTCAGGTTCCATTCATTAATGGCCATCACGGCTTCAAGAGAATGTGCCTGCCGTAGCTGCTGTATCTGTGGGCCCGACAGGCCGCTCCAGTTGTCTTCATTTCCTGCCTTGTCCAGCAAAGAAACGGTGCAGATGCGGTCGGCGCCGGCATAGGGCCAGGGGTTCATCAGCACGGCGTAAACAATGCTGAAAACCGAAACAGTTGCGCCAATTCCCAGTGCGAGGGATAGAACGGCTGTCACTGCGAAGCCGGCATGATTGCCAAACTGGCGGAAGGCGAAGCGAACGTCCTGCAGGAATGTGAGCATGTTGTCCCCGAGCCTGGAATAGCAACTGTCTCACCAAAGACGCTGCCACCGCGCATATCGTTCCTGGCAAGCCTCAACGAGACGACTGCGCAGTGAGACGGCGGTGACCCGGATGTCCAAAAGTGGACAGTGGAGGCCAAAATTGAACAAAGCCAAAGGCTCTTGCGTATGTGTGCATGATGGTAAACCGGCTAAACGAATGGAGAAGCGCTGCGAAGTGGATTTGGTCACTAGCATGCATTAGCACTTAACGATGGATATCTCACGCCCAGATCTAAAGGCCAAGAAGCGGAAGCGGCAGGTATTGACGATAGCCGTTGGTGTTGTCGTGCTCGCGGCGGTCACTTTTCTCGTGATGCGGCTGAAGCCGGCGGCCCCGACCGTTGACCGTTCGACTGTGTGGACCGACACAGTGAAGCGCGGACCGATGGTGCGCCAGGTGCGCGGACTCGGAACCCTGGTTCCGCGCGAAGACGCGATTCGCCAAATCCCGGCCCAGACGGAAGCTACCGTGGTGCGCATCCTCACCCTGCCAGGGTCGGAGGTGAAGCCCGACACCATTATTCTGGAGTTAAGCGATCCAACTGTCTACCCAGCAAGCACTGGATGCCGAGCTTTCGCTCAAATCGGCGCGCGCGGATCTAAGGAACGTACAAGTGAAGGTACAAAGCGACTTGATGGCGCAAAAGTCTGCCGCGGCCACCGTGAACGCCGATTACAAGCAGGCGCAGCGGCAGGCGCAGACGGATAAGTCGCTCTACGGGCTGGGGGTCATTTCCGGTCTTGCCTACAACGGCTCCCAAGGCAAAGCAGATGAACTGAGTACACGGAACAAACTCGAAGAGCAAACCGTAGACATTAATGAGAAGGCCATCGAATCGCAGTTGGCGGTCCAGCAGGCCAAGGTGGAGCAGGCTCAGGCTATCTATGACCTTAAGAAACAACAATTGGACGCGCTCAAGGTGCGCGCGGGGATCGCGGGCGTGCTGACCAGTGTGCCCCTCGCTGTGGGCCAGCACGTGACCCTGGGCACCATGGTGGCCGAGGTGGTGCAGCCCAATCAACTGAAAGCGCAGCTGAAGATCGCTGAGACCCAGGCGCGCGATATCAAATTTGGACAGCCGGCCTCTATCGACACCCATAACGGCCTGGCCGATGGCACGGTCTCGAGGATCGACCCGGCGGTAGTGAATGGCACCGTCACAGTCGACGTGGAGTTGACTGGCAAACTTCCCGACGGGGCGCGTACTGACTTAAGCGTCGACGGCACGATTGATCTGGAAAGGTTGAAGGACGTTCTGTATGTGGGGCGGCCGGCCTTCGGCAACGAGGAGAGCACGATCAGCCTCTTCCGCCTGGATCCGGATGGCAAAGGAGCCGTTCGCGTTCCGGTCAAGGTGGGTCGCGCCTCGGTAAACGCGATTCAGGTTTTGCAAGGGCTCCATGAAGGCGACACAGTGATTTTGAGCGACATGTCCCGGTATGACACGACGGACCGAATTCGGCTGGACTAACTGAAGCAAAACGCAAATCCAATTACGAGCAAATTTAGGAGCGAAGGCATGCAGCCACTGATACAGATAGAAGCAATGACCAAGATTTTCTACACCGAGGAGATCGAGACCCATGCGCTCGCCGGCGTTCACCTCTCTATAGATCGGGGTGAATATGTGGCCATGTCAGGGCCTTCCGGTTGCGGCAAATCGACCCTGTTGTCGATTATCGGTCTGCTGGATACTCCAACCGCCGGCAAGTACGAGCTGAACGGCCGTTCCGTGGAGAATCTGAAATTTGCTGAGCGGTCGCGCATTCGTAACCAGGAAATTGGCTTCATCTTTCAGAGCTTCAATTTGATTGGCGATCTTACTGTGGCGGAGAATGTGGAATTGCCGCTGACTTACCGGTCCGGAATGGCTTCAAGCGACCGCAAGAGCCGGGTGCAGGAATCTCTGGAGCGCGTGGGCATGGCCCATCGCATGCGTCACTATCCCTCACAGCTCTCCGGCGGCCAGCAGCAACGCGTCGCTGTCGCTCGCGCACTGGCGGGTTCACCCTCCATCCTGCTGGCCGACGAACCTACCGGGAACCTGGACTCGAAAAATGGCGAGGCGGTGATGGAGCTGCTCAAGAATCTGCACCGTGAAGGAGCGACGATCTGCATGGTGACGCACGACCCTCGTTTTGCCCGCCATGCTGACCGCAATATTCACCTGTTCGATGGGAAGATTGTCGCCGAGGGTGAATTTGCGGATCATGCTCTCGAGCTGCAATGAGCGCTTGTGTTGAAGCGATTCGGCGTCACGTTAAACACAGGACGAACGGGTCTGTGTGAGAACCTGCTGGATAAGATGATGGGTGCCCAGGTCTCGCTTTTGAGACCTGGGATCCTTCACGCAAATGCCAAATTGGAGAACTCTAGCTTCGAGAAAGTCCTAGGTACTAATGCCACTCGATCGAATTCTCACGCACACTCTGCTTGAGAACTCGGATCCGCCGGCATTTGCGTGAAGGATCCCAGGTCTCAAAAGCGAGACCTGGGGCACCCATCATCTTATCCAGGGGGTTCTCACACAGACTCTAACGTCCTGGGCTACTTTCACGCCGTCGCCTCGGGACTCTTTCGTCCCTAACAGGGACTTACTCAGGTCGATTCGTATGGTCGATGAAGGGTTATCAATGATCTCGCTCGAAAATATTGAAAGAAGTTACAAGACCGGCGCCGGCCAAACTTGGGTTCTGAGGCGTATCAAGCTGAAGATCGAGGCGGGTGAATTTATCACCATCATGGGACCTTCCGGGGCAGGGAAGTCGTCGCTGCTGAATGTGTTGGCGCTGCTCGACGATCAATGGGCCGGAGCATATTGGTTCAATGGCGAAGCGGTCCACTCCATGAATCGTAAGCAAAGGTCCGACCTGGCCAGGCGCAACATCGGCATGGTTTTCCAGAGCTACCATCTGCTCGATGACCTCAACGTCGCGGAAAATATCGATCTTCCGCTCTCCTATAAAAATATCTCCCGCTCCGAGCGCCAGGCCATGGTCGCGGACACGCTGGACCGTTTCAATATTGTGGGCAAGAAAGATCTCTTTCCCAACCAGCTGTCGGGCGGCCAACAACAACTGGTTGGGATTGCCCGCGCGGTGATTCATCGCCCGGCTTTGCTGCTTGCCGATGAGCCGACGGGCAATCTTCACTCCTCGCAGGCGAAGGAGATTATGGAGCTCTTCCAGCAGCTGAACCGGGAGGGAACAACCATCGTGCAGGTAACGCACTCGGAGGTAAATGCCAGCTATGGCGGCAGGGTGCTTGAGGTCCGGGATGGATGGCTGGTGGCGGATACAGCCAACCCCGGGTTGAACCAGGCGACCGAGGTGAAGGCATGAGGAGTGTCTCCTGCGCGGGCAGCATGGTGCAGAAAACATGGTCTGTGTTGTGTGCAGCGGGCCTTCTGGTCTCGACTACCTTTGCTCAATCAACCCCCGCGGGGCCCTTGCCTTCCGCGCCCGCCGGCTCGCAGCAGTCTCCGCCCCAGACCATCGCACAGCAGGCGCAAACGGCGGCGCAACCGCAGCCGGTTACCTACCAGGGACCTTTCCACATTGAACTGCCGCATTCCCACAACCCCTTAGCGTCCTATAGGCCGAGCACTGTGCCGGAACTCAACCTGCAAAATTCGCCGCGCCTCTACGACCTCATTCGCGACGGCAAGCTCCGCATCTCGCTCCAGGACGCGATCGCTTTGGCGCTCGAAAATAATCTCGTGCTCGCTTCCTTCCGCTACAACTTTCCCATCGCGCAAGCCGATCTTCAGCGCACCAAGGCGGGAGGCAATGCCAACGGCGTCAATATCGGCGTGGTCCAGACCACGCAGAGCGGCTTTGGCGCCTCCGCGGGCGGGGGTGGCTCCTCGAGCTCCTCGAATGCGGCCGCAGGCGCCGGCGGCATCGTCACCTCCACTCTTGGCGCCGGCGCGGCCGTTCCCTCGTTCGACCCCTACCTCAACTTCTCCGGCTTTGTGCAACACACCGTCACCCCGGAGCCGAACGTTGCCACGGTCGGCACCGAACTCTTTAAGCAAAACAATATTGAGGTCGAAACCCAGTACCAACAGTACTTTCCGCTCGGCACCTACCTGCAGGTCAACTACATCGGCCAGCGCACCGCCAACAACAGCCCTTTTTTCGCAGTCAATCCCGAACTGTATTCCAATTTCCAGCTCTTGCTGAGCCAACCGCTTCTGTACGGATTTGGCCTTGCCAGCAACGAGCGCTACATCCACATCGCCAGAAGAAACCTGCAGACCACCGATCTCGCCTTTAAGCAGCAGGTCATCGCCACCGTGACCGACATTGAAAACCTCTATTGGGATCTGGTCAACGCTTATCAGGACGTGCAGGTGAAGACCCGGTCATTGGAATATGCCAATCAGACCCTGACCGACGACCAGAAACAGTTGGAGCTGCTCAACATTCCTGCGCTGCAGGTCATGAAGGACCAATCTGCGGTTGCTACCAGCGAGGGTGACCTTACCGTTGCCAAGGCCACGCTGAGGCACAACGAGCTGCTGATTAAGAACGATCTCACCCGAACCGACGACCCGTCCATCGACGAAATCCCCGTCGTTCCTCTCGACCTCCAAGGCGGTCCCGATCCCAACGAATCGCAGTCCATCACCCAGCTGATCGACGAGGCCATGAAGAACCGCCCTGAAGTCGCGATTTTCCGTAATCAGGCTGAGGTTCTGCGCCAGAGCGTCAAGGACATCAACAGCGAGCTGCTGCCTCAACTCAATTTGTACGGCTACTACGGAGGCACGGGCGCCGCCGGCCCTAAAAACCCGTTTTGCACTCTAGGCGCGCAGGAGTGCGCCACCAGCCTGCCCACCGACTTCTCCAGCATGTTCGTTAACACCTTCAACTACTCGGCGCCCCAGTACGAGGTTGGGGTCAATCTCTCCATCAACCTCCGCAACCGTGTGGTCAAAGCCGACCAGTTCCGCGCGGTGCTCGCGTACCGCCAAAGCCAGATCTCCCAGGAGCAGCAGCAGAAGAGCCTTCGCTTCGACATCCGCGACTCGCAGTTCGCTCTCGAGCAGGCGCAAGCCCGCGTGGCGGCCACGCAGAAGGCACGCGATCTGGCGCAGAAGACGTTTGATATCGCCAAGAAGGAGCAAGACATAGGAGCGCTGTCCAGGTATGACACCCTGATTGCGGAAGAAGGCCTCGCGGTCGCTGAATCCGCGTTTTTTACCGCGCAGACAGCCTATGAAAAGGCGAAGGCGGATATTGACCGCGCTACTGGAACGACGTTGGACCGAACGGGCGTGTCGATAGACGACGCAAGAAATGGCGTCGTCGCTCAGAGCAGGCCTTAGCGGACGCTTTCGCAAAAGCGCAGGGGCTAAAGCCCGGATGTTTGTTGAACCTCAACGGCCCGACTAAAGTCGTGCCCTGATACAAAGCATCGAGGCGGTTCTCACGCACACTTTTTAGCCCGTACCCTTTCGCTGAAGGGCTGCCGGGGGAGAATAATAAGGGTTTCTTGCAGCAGCACTATACTTAAGGCAACCATGGCAACCTTCTCGCAAGCCGCTAAGGAGCCCTTGGGCGCTCGCGCCAAGGACGCGCCCAGGATACTCGCCGCGGATGATCAACCCCATATTCTGGATGCGATCGAGTTGCTGCTCGAGCCTCAGGGCTATCGGGTAGCGAGGGCGCAATCTCCTCGCGAAGTACTGGATAGGGTGGCCAGCGAGTCATTCGATGCGCTCCTCATCGACCTCAATTACACCCGCGATACTACTTCCGGCGCGGAAGGCCTGGAATTGTTGGCCCAGCTAAGTGCTCATGACAGCCGGCTGCGCATCATCGTCATGACGGCCTGGGCCAATGTCGATCTGGCGGTCGAGTCCATGCGCCGCGGGGCCTGCGATTTTATTCAGAAGCCGTGGGAGAATGCGCGGTTAATTTCGATTGTGCGCACCCAGATTGAACTGCGGCGGGCGGTTCAGCAGGCCGAAATCCTGGAGGCGGAAAATCGCCTGCTGCGCGCCGAAGGACGGCCTGAACTGATCGCCAAGGCGTCTTCCATGCAACCCGTGCTGGAGCTCTTGGCGCGCATTGGACCCTCCGATGCCAACGTGCTGATCACCGGAGAGCATGGAACGGGCAAAGAAATCGTGGCGCAAACGCTGCACGCACTCTCCTCCCGCGCGGCCCGCTCCCTGGTTGCGGTAAATACCGGCGCACTGGCTGAGGGCACCTTCGAGAGCGAGCTGTTCGGGCACGTCAAAGGAGCTTTTACCGACGCGCGCACGGACCGCATCGGGCGCTTCGAGCTGGCAGACCGGGGCACCCTCTTCCTGGACGAAATTGCCAACGTTCCGATGCGCCAACAGGCCAAGCTGCTAAGAGTGCTGGAGACGGGCGACCTGGAACGCGTGGGATCTTCGCAAACCAGGCGGGTGAATGTACGTCTGCTCTCGGCTACGAATGCAGACTTGCAGGAGGAGTGCGCCCAAGCCCGCTTTCGCGAGGATCTGCTCTTCCGACTGAATACGGTTGAAATTCATCTTCCCCCGCTGCGCGACCGCCGGGAAGATATTCCGGTGCTCGCTGGACACTTCCTCGCCCGCTATACATCTCGTTACCGCAAGGCTGTGACCGGCTTCGAGCCCAGCGCGCTGGAAGCGATGTTCCAGCATAGCTGGCCCGGGAACGTGAGAGAACTCGACCACTCGATTGAGCGCGCCGTCCTGATGGCGCGAGGTCCGCGGATACAAAACGCTGACCTTGGCTTGAGCCAGGTGCGGTCTTCCGCCCAGAGTCTCGATGAGCTAAGCCTCGAGGCAGTGGAAAGCATTCTCATCCGTAAGGCGCTGTCCCGGGCCGGCGGCAACGTCAGCCATGCGGCAGAGGCGTTGGGATTAAGCCGTGGGGCGCTCTATCGCCGGATGGAGAAGTATGGAATCTGATCCCATTTCGGGTTATAGAAGGGATTCAGGCTCGCGCAGACACGACCGTAACACCCCATTCGAGCGCCGCATCCGGGTTCTCTGCCTGCTGATTGCGGCTCCCGCCTTCGTGCTCGCTTTGATCCTGCTCTGGCGGGCCAACGCCTCCAGGAGCACGATGTGGACGCTTCTTGGTCTGGTCGCTCTGCTTTCGCTGATTGCGGCCGGCCTTCTCATGGAGGAGATTATCCGCCCACTGCAGACACTGGCCAATGTTGTCTCTGCGCTGCGCGAGTCCGACTATTCTTTTCGTGCGCGGGGCGGCCGGCAGCTGGATGCTCTTGGAGAGCTGGCGATCGAGATCAATGAATTCGCTGACATGCTGCAGAGCCAACGTCTCGGCGAGCTCGAGGCCGCTGCGTTGCTGCGTTGCGTCATCTCTTCGATGGACGCGCCGGTGCTTGCTTTTGATCCTGAACATCGGCTGCGGCTCATTAATCCCGCTGGGGAGCGCATCTTCCATCTAAACGCGGCGCGGGCCCTGGGCTGCGGCGCCGACGAGCTGCAGCTTGCTGCACTTCTCGATCAGCCCGATCAGGGAATCATGGTTCTTGCCGGCAAGGGCAATCCCGTTCAATGGATGGTGCGCCGATCGAGTTTTCGCCAGCGAGGCATCCCGCATACGCTCCTGGTGCTGTCTGACGTCAGCATCGCGCTGCGGGAGCAGGAGCGCGATGCATGGCAGCGTCTGATCCGTGTGATTGGCCACGAAATTAACAATTCGCTGACCCCGATCAAGTCCATCGCCGGCAGCCTTCGTTCGTGGATCCATATCAATCCGCTGCGGGTGCATACCATGGCCGAAACGACTTCGGAGGATGAGGTGTTCAGCCTGGACCGTGGCCTCAAGATTATTGAGAACCGCGCGGAATCGCTCAATCGTTTCATCCAGGCTTACCGGCAGCTGGCGCAGCTTCCACCACCAGCATTGCAACCGGTGTCGTTGCATTCGTTGATGGAGCGTGCGGTCGGACTTGAAACCAGGGTAGCCGTACAGCTCAATCCAGGTCCGGATCTGGTGCTGCAACTGGATCCCGATCAGATTGAACAGCTCATCATCAACCTGCTGCGCAATGCGGCAGAAGCGGCGTTAATGCGATTTGCTGAGGCGCCGGCAAATGGCAACGTGACGATCACCTGGCGAGCAACGGGCCAGACGGTGATCATATTGATCGAGGACAACGGGATTGGCCTCACCAATCCGTCGAATCTATTTGTGCCCTTCTACACCACGAAGCCCGGAGGGAGCGGTATCGGACTCGCCCTGGCGCGGCAGATTTGCGAAGCCCACGGGGGCGTTCTTCGGGTCGGCAACCGCCCCGATGTTTCGGGTTGCAGAGCAGAGATCCGCCTGCCTTGGACCCCCGAACCGGGAGGAGTGCTCGAGCCGGGACACGAGGGAAAATTGGCCGAGACCAAGGTCGCGGTCAGTTAGACTTGCATTACTACGCTCCTCCAGGAATATGGCATTGATCAAAGACAGCCTTCAGCAGGATCTGCGCCAGGCGACACGCCAACTTCGCAGCTCGCCGGGATTCGCCTTAACCGTGGTGCTCACATTGGCGATTGGTATCGGCGCAAATCTGGCTGTATTCCGGCTGCTCCACGCGGTTATCTTTGCTCAACTCCCGATCGTTCAGCCCTCACAGCTCTATTCTCTGCGGGCAGTGAAATCACCTTTCGATGAACAATGGTTTTACTCTTATCCCGCGTATCAACGCCTGCGACGGGCAACCGCGGCGCCCGTGATCGCGCGATCCGGGTTTGGTAGCGGGATTCTCCAGGTTGGGACAGGCTCCTCTCAAGAAGCGAGCTTTCAACTCGTCTCCGATAACTTCTTTGACGTGCTGGGTCTTCACCCGTCTGCCGGTAGGTTCTTTCAACGCAGTGATGACACCACCGGACAGTCACAGTTACCTGTTGTGCTGCGCGCCGGGTTTGCCAAGGAGCATTTTGCTTCCGGGCAATCCATTGTGGGCATGAAGGCGATTCTCAACCGCGTTCCGATCGTTGTTATCGGTGTTGCTCCGGAGCGCTTCATGGGTGTCGTGCAGGGGGCCGCTCCCGATCTGTGGCTGCCGCTCGCGGCGCAATCATACGGCAATTTCGGCACCTGGTTCGATTCGCTTGGACCTGGATACTCAATACGATCTGAAAGCGCCCTATCGCAATCAGGATGGTATTTTCTGGTTGTGGGCACTGGCGCGCGTTTCCGATAAAGAGCGAGCCTCGGTCGCGAACCGTTGGACCCAGGCTATTCAGCCCGATTTGAACCTTATCGCCGATGCAAATAGGGACCCCAGGGAACGCGAGCGGATCCGCGGTGCGCGCGTGCAGCTCATTTCAGCTTCAGGCGGCGAAGGGTCACTCAGCACGACCTATGGCCGCCCGCTGTTCCTGCTGATGGGGATGGCGGCACTGGTTTTCCTGGTGGGATGTATCAACCTGGCCAATTTGCAGCTGGCCAGACTAGCCGGCCGGCAGCGCGAAATTGCTGTGCGCATCGCGCTCGGCGCAAGCCGCTGGCGAGTGTTGCGACAATTGTTGGTGGAAGATTCCTTACTGGTGGTCCTTGGAGGATCCCTGGCGTTAGCCACCTGCGGCCTGATGAGCTCGATTCTGCTTCACTGGGCTTCCGCAAGAGAGCATGCTCTGCCTCTCGATCTTCATTTTGGCATAGAGGATTTTCTGGTCGGCGCAGCGCTGCTGTTGGTTGCTCTGATTGGGTTCAGTGGATTGCCCGCGTGGCAAGTCACACGCAGAAACTTCGGCGTTGCCATTCAGTCGAATATGGGCAATCGCACTGTCGTCGGTAACAAGGGAAGTCGATGGTCCAGCGTGCTTTTGGCCGGACAAGTCAGCTTGTCTCTCCTGTTGCTGAGCATGGCGACGTTGTTTGCACGAACCCTGCTTAACCTTGGCCAACTGGATGCCGGACTCGATCGGGACCATGTTCTCTCGGTGCATCTGGACCTTGAAAGTGCGGGTCTCGAAGGCAGAGACATGACTGATTTGAACACGCGAATGCTGGATGCTTTGAGGGCGCTCCCCTTTGTTCGCGATGCTGCCATGGCAATGTGCCGGATTCCGGGCTGCGTTTGGAACACCGCGATCCATGTTTCGGGGCACCCGGAGTTTCCGGAAGCGCAGATGCACGGAGAGGAGAACCATGTCAGTGCGGGATTTTTTCGTACGCTTGGAATTCCGCTTGCTGGAAGGAAGAACATTCGCCGAGGGTGATCAGAAACAAACGCAGCCGGTGGCGATTCTGAATCGCGCTTTTGCCCGGCAGCTCTTTGGCAACGAAAGCGCGGTAGGCCACTCCATCGGCTACAAGCCGGCACCTGACGATCATAAGTACCTGATCGTTGGCGTGGTGGGCGATACACGGGTGGACGGTTTGCGTCTTCCTGCACCACCGGTCGCGTATTTTTCGAGCGATCAAGGCGGCGATCCTGTGGGCACGATCGAGGTGCGGGCGGCCGGGGCTCCTGCCAACATTGCAGGGGATATTCGCCGCAGCCTGCAATCGGTTGACCCTGCACTTCCCATTTCAGAAATTGTGCCGCTCAATACTGAATTTGAAGACGGGCTCTCAACTGAGAAGCTGATGGCAAAGCTCACCGCAATCTTCGCGGGGTTGACGCTTACCATCGCTGCGATAGGATTTTATGGGTTGCTTTCCTTTCACGTAGCCCGTCGGACTGGAGAAATCGGCGTCCGTATGGCCGTGGGAGCAACCCGGGCGCAAGTTCATGGACTTTTCCTGCGCCAGACTATGATGATTCTCTTCGCGGGGTTCATTCCCGGAATCGTTCTGACGGAGATAGCGGGACGGACGGCGAGGACATTGCTTTACGGAGTTCGTGAAACCGATCCGTGGGCGTTGTTGCTGGCCATCTTCGTGCTTTTTGTAAGTGGTGTGTTGGCCACGATCATGCCTGCCTTGCGGGCGGCGTCTGTGGACCCGGTTAAGGCACTGCGGTCCGAATAATTGCAGATTGGCAATCTTTGCCAATCGTGCTATTTTCAGTTCGAGGAGCATATGCCCACACGTAACGTGAACCTCACAGATGAACTAGACAGCTTCGTTGCAGCCAAGATTGAGAGTGGCCGATACGAGAATGCCAGTGAGGTTGTGCGCGCAGCACTGCGAACATTGGAGCGCGAGGAACAGGAGTTTGAGGCGAAGCTCGCGGCTCTTCGAACAGCGATTGACACCGGCGATGCAAGTGGATTGGCGGAGGGTGATCCATTCGAGCGTGTTCGGCAGAAACTTCAGCTTTCCAAGAGGAAGCGTTAGAGCATTCTGGAAGGTGAAAGGGAAGATGTGTTAGTCGATGGCTTCGTACCACCTGTCCCACCAGGCCGAGGCAGACTTGATGGATATTACGACCTACACCCTCAGTACATGGGGCCGGGATCAAGCCATGCGCTACATCGATGCCATTGAAGTATGCTGCCGGCGCCTCGGTGAGAATCCGGAGCTGGGCCGCGCCTGTGACCAAGTCCGCCCGGGCTTACGTCGCATGGAACAGGGGCGGCATGTCCTGTTTTACCGAATTGCAGTGGAAGGTATCGTGGTGATTCGCATCCTCCACCAGCGGATGCTCCCGGAGCGACAGAGTATCGACGTGGAGCCTTAGTCAGATCGGAAATATCAACTCTTTCTCTGAGCTTAACCTCAGCGCCGCTTGAGGGTCTCCAACTCATCCAGGGTGCGTGGCCAGTCCGATCGAAGGAGCCTTGAGAGGCTGCGGTCTGCCAGTAGCTTTCCGCCTGTCTGGCAGCGGACGCAATAGTCTGTTTCGTTGTCGGCGTAACGAATCCGCTGGATCGGTTCGCCACACGTCGGGCAGGGTTGTCCATAGCGCCCGTGCACCGCCATATCCTTACGAAAGGCTGTCACCTTCTCCGGAAAGGCGGCCTTCGCTTCCTCGCGCAGCCGTTCGATCCACAGCTCAAGCGTGCTAAGGGTTGCGGTGTATAGCCGGTCCCATTCCTGCGGCTTAAGCTTGTGGGTAAGCGCGACCGGGGACAATTGCGCCGCGTGCAAAATTTCATCCGAATATGCGTTCCCAATGCCACTCAAAATGCGCGGGTCGGTAAGAGCTCGCTTGAGGGTTCGATTCTCTACCATGAGCGCGTCGCGAAATTGATTGAGGTCGCTGGAGAGGACGTCGATGCCCCCGGGGTCGATGGATCGCAGCGCCTCCTCACCCTCGAAGAGATGCAAGGATGCCCGGCGCTTGGTTCCGGCTTCTGTGAGCACGAGTGAACCTTGAGGAAAATCGAAGGCGGCCAGATTCTGTCGCCCCGCCAGCTTTGCTCCTGGCGGCCGCCAGTGCAATCGACCCGCAATCATCAAGTGAAGCACCAGCCAGAGATGGCCTTCGACACCGATGGCGATGCGTTTGCCGATGCGGCGCAAATCCCGCACTACGCGGCCTTCCGCGGCAGCAACCGGCGGGCGTGCTGTTCGCAGCAGGAAGGCGCTCGCGATCCGCACGTGTTCGAGCGGCTGGCCCACGATGCGCGGCTCCAGAGCGCTGATATACGCCGTAATATCGGGCAATTCCGGCATCGAGGATCGACTATTTACATTGCTAGCCAATATTACATAGCATTAACCGCGATCCGCGAAGCAGAAGCGTCGCTGACCCGGGATTGGGGACTGAAATGGCCGATACTCCTGAAGGGCCTAAAATTGTCGGTGTCGGCGAGTTGCTGTGGGACCTACTTCCCGGTGGCGCAAGGCTAGGTGGCACCCTTACGAACTTTGCCTTGCTCTGCGCCCGGCTAGGGAACCGTGCAGTCCTGGTCTCGAGCGTCGGCGATGATAAGTACGGCCGGGACGCCGTCAGTATGCTTTTGCAGCCAAACCTCGATCTGCAACAGCTGCAAGAGAGCGCAGAACATCCGACGGGGACGGTTGGGGTTACTTTCTCCGCCGATAACCAGCCCAGCTACACCATCAACCCTGAAGTTGCGTGGGATTTCATCGAACTCACTCCTGGTCTGCTGGAAGCAACTCGAGACGCGGATGCAATTTGTTTCGGTACCCTGGCCCAGCGCCATGAGGTCTCGCGGTCGACCATCCGGAGTCTGGTCGAAGGCACGGCTCCGGAGTGCGTAGGTGTTTGTGACATCAATATACGCATGCCCTATTGCACGCCGGAAGTCCTGCACTGGTCGATGGCCCATGCCACCATAATCAAGGTGAGCGAAGAGGAGTTGCCGCTGACGTTTTCCTTTTTGCGCGAACTTGGCTTAGCCAACCAGCCAGCCTCGATCACACCAGAGACTGCGGCCCGTTTCCTGCTGGAAAATTTCCCCAACTGCCAACTCGTGGCTACCACCCTGGGAGCGAATGGAAGCGTGGTGACCGATCGTGAAGGAACATTTCGGCATCCCGGATTTGTCATCCAGCTAGTTGATACCGTGGGCGCAGGGGACGCTTTCACCGCTGGTCTGCTCCATGCCTACCTGCGTGGCGCATCGCTCGAGCAGATGGCGGAGATTGGGAATCTTTGCGGTAGTTATGTGGCCGGAAAGCCCGGAGCTACGCCGGCGCTCTCAGCGGAACTTATCGATCGCATCCGTGGTTTGCTTGGGGTTAAGAGCTAATCGAAGGGTGCCCCAGGTCTCGCACTTGAGACCTGGGATCCGCGCAACCAATCTCGACTGAATAACTCAGGCGTGAAACTTCTTCATGTATTCGGCGTCGACCTTGAGCGCTTCCATGATCGGCGTCTGGAACTCTTCCTGCTCGACGAATGCGTGGCGAATGTGCTTGGTCGCTGCGGCGGCGGCGAAGATGGGCGTGTAGTCGACCGAGCCGGTGCCGAGTTCGACGGAAGGCGGCTTGTTGTCTTTGAAGTCTTTGACGTGCAGCATCACAATACGCGTCGGATATTGTTTCAAAAAGTGTATTGGATCCTGTCCGGCGACAATCGCCCAACCGCAGTCAAGCTCGAAGCTGACCTTCGCCGGATCCGTGTGTTTTTCCATCTCTTCCCAGGGCAGCACGCCATCGATGGGTTTGAACTCGGCAATGTGGTTGTGATAGGCGAAACGCATCCCCGCGGCCACTACTTTGGTAGCGATCTGGTTGAACTGCTCCGCGCTCCAGCGCCAGTCATCCAGAGAGAGCGGTCCCTTGACGCCTGGCTGCTGATGCATCGGCGAGGAACAAACCACGAAGCCAACCCCAAGGGACTTGCAAAACGGCAAAATTTCGTCCAAGTGTTGTTCGAGCAGCGGCAGCGGGTAATGCGCGCTCACGCAGCGCAGGCCGGCCGCCTGCATCGCCGCCTTCACCTGTTCGACAGGCAGGTTAAAAAATCCGGCTGCTTCTACTTCCTTATAGCCCAAGGCTCCGAGCTGTTTGAGTGTGCCGGCATAGTCCGTGGGCAGCAAAGTGCGCACAGAGTAGAGCTGCAGGCCGACGGGAAGGTTCAGGTATGCAGCGCGGCCTACACCGGTCCACATGAGTGCGGCAGCGGCGGTGCTGGAGCTTATAAAGGTGCGTCTGGTTATCGACATTCAAATTCCCCCATTCAAATTCTCCTTTGATTAAATACCCTACTCCATGAACCAGCCGTGCGACAGCAGGATGGACTGTCCCGTCAGCGCCAGCGTCGTTTGCTCCGCGAGAAAGACCGCGGCCGCGCCAATTTCATCCATCGACGTGAACTCTTTATCAACCGTGTCTTTCAGCATCACCTTCTCCACCACATCCTGGGGATCGAGGTTGAGTATTTTCGCCTGCTCAGGGATCTGCTTCTCAACCAAGGGGGTGCGGACGAAACCAGGGCAGATGACATTAGCCCGAACGCCATAGGGCGCCCCCTCTTTGGCCACGGCGCGGCACAGCCCCAGAATTCCGTGCTTGGCGGTGACATACGGTGCTTTGAGAACCGAGGCAAGTTTGGAATGGACCGAACCGGTATAGAGGATGGTGCCCCCTTGCCCGGAGCGATACATATGCCGCAAGCAGGCTCGCGTGGTCAGAAAAGCCCCGTCAAGATGGACCGCCATTATCTTCTTCCAATCGCTAAACGACAGCTCGTGAATGCCGCCAATGATCTGGTTACCTGCATTGCTGCACAGGATATCTACCCGGCCATATTCCTGAACGATTCTTGCTACTGCGGACTCGACGGCCTCTTCGTTGGTTACGTCCATCGGGCATTCCGAGCACCTGGCCGCGTTGGAAAGGGCGGCGATCTCAGCTGCTGCCGCCTCCGGATGCGCCTGCTCCAGGTCAGCGATCACGACCCTGGCGCCCTCGGCAGCAAAGCGCTGTGCAATGCCACGGCCGATGCCCGAAGCCGCCCCGGTGATGATTGCTGCTTTTCCCTCTAATCGCATCTTTGTCCCTACCTGCAGACGAAACTCGCAGCATCGTTGGTATTGCCAGTCCCCTGGTACTGTGCCACGCGAGGGTAGGGGCACAACGGCCGCTGGAGGTTCGCCGCGTCGCCTGTCTCCGCAAGCGGCAATTTGCTGGCAATGATCTTATCCGGCGCGACTCCATGCTCCACCCAATCGACCACGGCGCTTAATGGATCGAAATGCGTTGCCCCGGGACCGCCTGCACAATGCGCCATTCCCGGAACCATGAACAAACGGAACGACTGATCGACAGAAGCTCCGCTCCGCGTATGCACTGCGTTCCAGTAATTGATCGATTCCTCGGGCGCCACCAGCCAGTCGCTCCAGCCGTGATACATCAGCAGCTTATGGCCGTGGGCACGAAAGGTGTCTATATCGGGGCTGGTTGCATTCACCATGGCGGCGAGCTTTTGGGTATACGTAGCGTCCTCATGATCGAAATCGAATTGGCGCCAATCCCATTGCGGACCAAAGACCCATTGAAAGATGGGAGCGTAGGGAGGTATCACGCCGGGTCCCGGATCTAAACCGTCCCAGCCGAATTCGCTTCCCGTCGGCAGGCCTGGATAAAGGCTCTGCCCGGTTCGCGGGTTGGCCGGGCCGGCATAGATTTGTTTCACCGTCTCCACCTGCGACGAGGTGAGACAATTTTGCTGGCCGGCGCTTTTGCACTGGAGAGAAGCGGGGTCGAAATGACATTTCTCGGGATCGGTGATTACCCCGTCCTTCACCCCGTCGAGACTGTCACAGGCATTGATTACCGCTTGAGAGAGCAGCGATCGAGCGGCTGCGGGCAGGTAGGATGCCGGGGTCCTTTCGTTGGCAGCAAAACTCCACAGGATGCTGACGTGGACCCCGGTGCGGTTTTGCGCCGGAGCTCCGCCTACAATGCCATCGTAGTCATCCGGGTAGCGCTGCGATTCCATCAACGCCTGCTCGCCCCCGGTGGAACAACCGACGAAGTAAGCTCGCGTGGCATCGCGCTCGTAGTAGGCGCGCACAATCTGTTTTGCCACGAGCGTCATCTCGTGGGTGGCTCTGTATCCCCAGTCAATCCAGCGCTCCGGGCGATTGAAGAAGATGGCGGCGGTGTCGCCGGCCGGGGTAGCCATGCCCATGTCGGTGTTGGCAACCGCATAGCCGCGCCGCAGCCCTTCCGCCAGGGCGCCGTAGCTGATCTTGCCGGCAAAGCCGCCATTGCCGGTACCCTCCAGGCGCTGGTTCCAGTCTGATTGCGGCATCCAGATTTCGACTACGATGTCGGAGTCTGCGCTCGGCTTCACGACGGCCGTGATGCGGCAGAAGGCTGGGAGGTCTGGGAGCGGCTTCCCCGTCGGGGGCGTAAACGTACCCGCGCCTACGATGTCTGCCTTGGTGATGGTGGTGTGCGGCAACTGAAGTGCTGTCAGACTCGTGCAACTGCTTGCGAAACAGGGTGCAGCCATGAGCGGCAGCCAAAGGGTGGCCAGCAATTGGCGAGTTCGACTTGTTCGGCTGGCCGACAAACGCAAAGTGTACTAAGAAGGGAGCGCACCCTGCAATTAGAATGCTTTAGCGTGGCGTGTATTGTTTATTGAGTACGACTAAGGGGTCTTGTAGCGATGAATTCGTCCAATCACTTTCCCAAGATGCACGAGGTGGGGCAGAGCTATCCACCCTCACAGAAGCTGGATTTTAAGGCCTTGATCGCGGAGCAGTTCACCCGGGAGGGCCTGCGGGACAAGATTAGGCCGGGCATGAGGATCGCTCTGGGAGTCGGCAGCCGGGGCATATCCAACCTGAAAGAGATTGTGCAGGCTACCCTGAGCGTACTGACCGAGGCGGGGGCGCGTCCTTTCATCGTGCCTGCGATGGGGAGCCACGGGGGCGCCACTGCCGAGGGGCAGATCGAGATGTTGGCGGGCTACGGGGTCACTACTGAGAGCATGGGCGTCCCGATCGAGGCCAGCATGGAGGTAAGGAAGGTTGGCACGGCATTCGATGGGCTCGATGTGGTCTTTAGTGTTCCGGCGTTTGCGGCCGATGGTGTTGTTGTTCTCAACCGGGTCAAGCCGCACACTGATTTCCGCGGCACGCTGGGCAGTGGCATCCAGAAGATGCTGGTGATTGGATTTGGCAAGCAAGTGGGCGCCAACACTGTACATCGCGCCGCCGCGCATCTGGGATATGAAGTGGTGTTGCGTGAGTTCGCGAAGATCATTCTCGGCGCGGCGCCGATTTTCGGCGCAATCGCCCTGGTAGAGGATCAGCGCCACCAGACTGCCGAGATCGAGGTGATGCGGCCGGAGAATATTGTCCGCCAAGAGGACCGCCTGTTCCAGAAGGCGCAGTCGCTACTGGCGCGCTTGCCCTTCGAGGATATAGATTTGCTGATTGTCGACCGCATGGGGAAAGACATCAGCGGCTCTGGCATGGATACCAACGTTGTCGGCCGCGATATTAGCGGATACATCTCCTCGCTTCATCCGGAAAGTGCGGTCACGCCGCGCGTCTCTCGTATTTTCGTGCGGGATCTTACGCCGGCAAGCAATGGCAACGGCGTCGGCATTGGCATGGCGGACTTCACCACCTCCCGCCTGGTGAAAGCACTCAATCTGCAATACACTTATATGAATGCGCTGACCTCCCTGGGACTACAGCCGGCGAAGATTCCCATCTACTTTGATAACGACCGCGAGGCGATTCAGGCAGCGTTGGCCTCCTTGGCCGAGCCGCACCCAGAGAAGATGCGGGTGGTTCGCATAGCGGACACGCTCAACCTTGACCGCTTTCTGGCCTCGGAAGGCTGCGTGAACAGAATGAACGGACGGCGGGACGTGACTGCTGCCGGAGTGGCCCGGGATATGGAGTTTGATGCCGGCGGCAACCTGCTGCCGTTTTAGGGAACCCTCGACTGTCAGGGTTCGCAGAGTGCAAAACCAATTGATCTAGGGAGTCATTCCTGGCTGCGTCACTTTAAGTGTGAACGTCGTGGTTTCAGTTACATGGTTTTGATCGATTGCGGTCACGGTCACTGAATAAGATCGGGTGACGTTATTGATGGTGAGGCCGCACCCGGTGGTGAATAAGATCGAGCATAGCAAACCCAAAATAAGGAAGGTTGCGTTCGATCCACGCCGGCGCTGGCGTCGGCAAGCAATTCCGAAGACGCTTAACATTTCCCATGGAAACAGAAATCCGTTTTCGAGATTCCACGCCATCTGGCCGGTAGCAGTTTGCACTGCCTGACCTGTAAGGACGAGTGTACTTGTCGCGTTAGTAGCGTTGATGGTGAGGCTCGCCGGGGAGAAATTGCAATTAATGCCGGCCGGTAGACCAGCGCAACTCAACTGAATGGAACCACTGTAGTTTCCTGATGTGGAAACTGCTACTTGAAGCGATGCTGGCTGCGGATTGGACATAGACATACTTACGCTAGCGCTGCTCAAAGCAACTTCGAAGGATCCCTCCGACTGCGGCTTACTGGCCGGCTGGACTGTAAAGTTCACGGGCTTAGACTGGGAAGTAAGGTAATCACCTTGTGTATCAAAAACAGCGAAGGCTGTGTGTGGGCCTGCTTGGGGTGTCCCCATAGTGAATCCTCCTGTATCGCCCACCAGCGTGAGTATGTCAATGGGGGATCCATCCAAGTAGAGTGTGACCATGCCGCTGGGTGCGCTGCCTGATACGGTCGTGCGCACATTGACCTGCATGGTCATCGATTGGGCGGCGACCGGCTGTTGGGGAGTAATGCTGAGCGATGTCGTTGTCGCCACGACGATAGGGGCAATCGTAATCGCCACAGGTTCCGAATTCGATGCATCGTATCCGCTGCTGCCAGCATAGGAGGCGGTCAAGTTGTAGGTGCCAGGGGAGAAATTGCCGGTTGCAGACAGTGTTGCCAGTCCTCCGGCTAAAGTCGCAGCGCCTATCTTGTTCTGGCCGAGATAAAAGCTGACGATTCCCGACGGCCTACCCGAACCACTACTCGTCGCCACTGTTGCGCTGAGCGAAAAGGGCTGGCCCTGCGCGAGCTGCGATGCGCTGGATCGCAGTGTTGTTGTGGTTGCCACACCAGTAGAAGCAATCGTGATGGTCACTGGTGGTGAATTCGATGCATCGTACCCGCTGCTGCCAGCATAGGAGGCGGTCAAGTTGTAAGTGCCTGGGGAGAAGCTGCCGGTCGCAGAGAGTGTCGCTACGCCTCCGGCTAGAGGTGCGGTGCCTATGTTGGTCTGGCCGAGATAAACGCTGACGGTTCCTGAAGGCGTACCCGAACCACTACTCGCAGCCACTGTTGCGCTGAGCGAAAAGGACTGGCCGGCCGTGAGCTGCGATGCGCTGGATCGCAGTGTTGTCGTCGTCGCCACACCAGCAGGTGCAATCGTGATCTGCACAGGGGATGAAGTGGACGCATCGTCCCCGGTGCTACCATTGTAGGTTGCTGTCAAGTTGTAGGTGCCTGGGGAGAAGCTGCTGGTTACTGACAATGTCGCAACGCCTCCGGCCAAAGTTGCGGTGCCAATGTTTGCTTGCCCGAGATAGAAGCTAACCATACCGGAAGGTGTAGTCGAACCATCACTCGCAGCCACTGTTGCGCTGAGCGAAAAGGACTGCCCCGCTGTGATCTGTGAAGAGCTGGAACGGAGAGTCGTCGCTGTTGTTGAAGGCAGGGTGGAAGCTGTTTGAAGCCTCAGAATTTGCAGCTCATCGCTTGACTGAACCAGAATCCGGCTGGAATTTATAGACACAGGTGATGCCTGCAGCTGCCAATTACCATCGTAGGTATATAGGGTGGCTTTCAGGATATTAGATGGGAGTGTTATCTGCACAGGGAGGGCGTCCGGATTCACATCGGGGTCAGTTCCCGTGATCGCGTTCCCATTACTGTCGACTCGGTTGGCATCTGATATGTCTTGCCAGAAAAGCAAAAAAAAGTCGCCGTCGCTTTTTTCTAGAAGTAAATCGTGGGCATATTGCAGACGCGTATAAGACTGATCCGGGCCGGGATTAAACCCGTATGTGAGCTGTGAGGGCGAGAACTGCCCACCGCTGTCCTGAAGAAGGCCGATCATACTTTGTAGAGCCGTATAGGCGGGTTTCGGGGTCAAATCGGCTCGCACGAGGCCAAAGCTATTCTCCATTCCGCCATCCGCGCCTTCATCTACAAACTCGTAGACGAATGTCTTGGAGATACCATGGCGAAAGTATTCAGCAAAAATGCGAGGTACATACTTGGCGTGGGTTAGCTCGTCAATGCTATAAGGTGCGAGACCGGTATAGTAGCCTGTCTCTGTCACGACCAGAGGTTTCTGCTGGTTACCACGCTGGTATGGAGAATCAAAGTTACTAATCGCAATAGGGTATTCATCGATAAGCACAGAGGTTTCAGTGGACTGTAATAAATAATGGGGAACTCCGTCATACGCAGTCCCGTTCGTCACTGACGCATTGCCGCGGTACATATAAGGATGAATGGCGCCCTGGTCCACAAAGCTGTAGAACGCCCCTGCCGGCACCCCCGCCCAGGGGAGGCCGAAGCTAGTGCCGATAAGCAGTATAGACGCTAGCGCTGGGTCTTGGCGCACCACTGCTGAGGTGTCCTGCACGAGGCTCTGAATGTAAGATCCCCAGTAGTTGCTAGCCCTAGGGTTATCTGATAGATAGGCTTGATCCTGCTGATGCCACTTAATACTACCGTAATAGATATCGATCTCATTACTAATTTCGATCGCGCTGATCGCATTGGTGCCAAGAACATTTTCAAGAAATGAGGGCAAGGTGTAGTGCGGAGCCGTCGTCCAATACGCCGAAGTTGGAGCTACCCCATCTATCGCATCCATGACCCAAGTCACATCTATACCAGAGTTGTGTAGAGCACGGAAACTTGACACTGCTGTAGGGTCCGTTCCGCCGTCTCGAACGTTGCGGATGCCCGATTGCAATAAGAGAGCCTCGACTCCCGAGAAATTATTGTAGGGGGTCCAGAAATAGTCGAAATGGCATGCTACGCCGATGCTGTTAAGAAAGTCCGAAGCGCTTGCGGCTTGAACGGTCGTAGTGGCGGCCGGTGGCTGCGATGGATTGGTTTGGGAGGTGTAAACGAGTGTCTGTGCACCGGCGCTTACCATGCATGCTAATTCAATAACGATCGACAGAATCTTCTTTATCACTTGTAGTCCCGCAAGCGGCGGAGCGAACCCTAAACACGAGTGATCACAAACTATCGACGTGACCTAAAATGATGAGTGTCGTTAGCGAGGTTAGCACGGGGCGGCCGGCATCAAGAACGGCAGAATGGGAGGCAGTATTACATAAGTACTGACCGGCCCCTGTGAGCATTCTCAGCGCGCTGGCTTGCCTGGTCGGATTGAACCAGCTGCGGCATAAATTCGATGGCCGCCTGCCGCTGCGGGCCTGGTTGAACTTTCCATCACTGCAGCGATGCAGGAAAGAGCTAATTCGGACAAGCCTCTGCATCCGCCAAGCCCCGATCCTCATTCTTCGACTAGCCGAAAGGCGAGGGCCAACGGACGCGATTTCCCACGGGCCTCGATCTGGCCACGATTTGGCATGATAGGAACTAAGTTGATAACCGTAAGCTGTTTATTTTAATGGGGAAATCATGCAAGGCCAGGTTTGCAGATCCGATATAATTGAACTGCGTGGCCGGGCTCCATGTCATTGATTCTCGAGCCAAAGACGATTGACTGGGGACGTCGATTCGCTTCAGACCTACAAAGCTAGGAAGGAAGAACAATTGCCACCTAACGCCTCTATCGGGAACGAGGACCTTAAGCTAAATCTCGAGCGGACTTGATCGTGCGAGACTCAAATTTGCCGGACAGCCGGCAATTATCTAGAGCGTGCTTGTACGCTCCGCGCGAACTTCCAAAACAAGCAGACCTTGATCAACTAGCGAGAAGCAGCATCGAATGGGAACGCTTCGTTCACCCGCGAATAGGGAATACGGCGCCTCCTCAAAGCGGGGGGGCCGGGGTCTGGTGGACGCCGGCGAAGACCCACATCTTTCACGCAGCCTTCTGCACAGATTTTAAGCGGATGGGCGGCAAATGTTAGAGGGGAATGCAAGATTGCGAGCCATAAAGGGCAGAAAAAGTTCAACTCTGCGTGACCTGGCGGCCCCCCTATTCCGCCGCAAGCGAGTGTTGATTGTTATTTTCCTATTCGTCTTCGCGCTAGCGGCATTTCTCGGTCTCCGCTCCTGGCACAAATACGAATCGCACATGGTAATTCTGGTCACCCGCGAACAGTTGGGTCCCGTGGTCCCGGCCGAAGCTGCAAACCAGATTGCCCCCGCTCCGGCCTTGACCGATCGAGAGGTCAATTCCGATGCGGAATTACTCAAGACTAGCGATCTTCTTGAACAGGTGGTTCTCGCCAACGGCATGCAGAACGCCCATGGCAATGATCCTCTCAACTTTTTTCTTCCCCAGCAGACGCGAGAAGACCGAATCGCGCGGGCCTTGCAAGCGCTGGCCAGCCAGATGCAGGTTGAAACTTCACCCAAGACGAACTTGATTAACGTGACCTATAGTTCGTCAGATCCTGCTCTGGCTTACGGTGTATTAAAAAGCCTTGGCAAGCTTTATGTGGCGAAGCACACTCAAATTCATCGGCCGCCCGGCTCCGATCAGTTTCTCGCCCAGCGGGTGAAGAATTACAAGGCAGCTTTGGAAGACGCTGAGGCTGGTTTGCAGGCATTCGGGCGGATGCCGGATGCTGCCGAACTCATCAACGAGCGTACGGAGATGGCCCAACGATTGACCGCAGCCGTGGCGGAGTCGCACACGATAGAGCAGGCAATTGCGGCTGATGAACAGCGGATTCAAAGCGACCTGGCACAGATGAAGGTTTCACCGCAGCCGTCGCCGATAGTACAGGACAGGCAGAACCTCCTGCTTCAGAATCTTGAGGCCAGCCTATTGGCTGCGGAAACCGCGCGCACACAGTTGCTCCTGAAGAATGGGCCGAACGATTCCGTGGTGAGAGAAGCCGATCAGGAAGTCGCCCAGGCCAAAGCGGCAATAGCGCAAGCGAAGCAGAACTCATACGTCGATCAGCCGACGGATCGCGACCCAACGTTCGAATCGTTGCGAGAAAATCTTGCTAAAGACAGGGCAGATCTAGAGACTCAAAAGGCAAGTCTTGCAGCGAAGCAGCGCGGCATAGTAGCTATGCGCACCCAGATGGCCAAACAAGGTAGCAAACCCTTAGACGCGGCGGAGTTAGAGCGTGAGAGCAAGGCCAGGGAGCAGAGCTATTCACGGTATCTTTCACAGCGAGAGCAAGAACACACGTCCGGCGAGTTCGACCGGACGCGGACTGAGAGTGTTGGCATTGCCGTAGCGCCCGAGATGGCTGTGCGGCCGGTACACAGTCCAGCTCTCATTTTTCTCAACGCCTTTGCCGTTGCCGTCCTGGTGATCTTACCAGCGGCCTATATCATCGACCACTTCGATTCGTCACTCCCGACTGCAAACTACTTTGATCCGCCTTTCCACACTCCAGCGCAAGTAATCGAAATCCAGGCGCCCGGAGTAGTGTTAGCTCTGCCCAAGAGAACTGCTACTCAGGCATCGACCTTAGACTATTACCAGCTGCGAGAACAGCCTTTTGGGGTCACACCAGACTCCCGATACCTGTTCTTGAGCGCCACCCACAAGGAAGCGCTGGCCGCTCTTCTTTATGGCGTGGACGCTGGATCGGAATTACTCGTGCTGACCGCAGAGCCGGGGCTGGGAAAGACCACGTTGCTGTTTCAAACGCTAAGCCAGCTCCGGGAGAAAGCCATCACTGCATTCTTACTACAACCCGTATCTACTCCGATGGATCTTCTGCAGTCCATCCTCGCTGGTCTCGGGGTTCAGGAAAGGCAGGGGAGCCTTATCCATTTGGAGTTAAGGTTGAAGGAAGTCTTGATGGAACAGAGCCGCCGGGGAAAACGCGTTGTAGTAGTCATTGATGAGGCGCAGACTCTGGACAATTCTGTTCTCGAGTGGGCGCAGACGCTCTCAGATTTCGAAACTTCCGGGAAGAAACTCATACAGATTATTTTTGCCGGGCAGCCTCAGCTCGCCGGCAAAATCGCGTCGGACGAGCTCGAACGGCTAGGGCTGCGCGTGTCCATCTTTGCCTCTCTCAAGCCATTTTCACAGAAAGACACAGAGCTTTACATAGATCACAGACTGCGGATAGCGGGTTATAGCTTGGAGGAGCCGCTGTTTACCCGGGATGCGCTAGCGCTTATTACTGATTACAGCCGGGGCATTCCGCGCAGTGTCAACAATCTGTGCTTCAATTCGTTGTCCCTGGGATGTATCTTGGACGCGAAACTGATCGACCGCCACATCGTCCGCCAGGTGATTGCAGATTTTGACCTCGAGCGATGGCGGAAGAAAACCCCTTTTGCGGTACGGCAGGAGGAGTCCGCGACCCTCGATCAGACTGAGCCGCGATCTGCTGACGCTTTCCCGAAGAGCGATTCTCCCGCCTGGTCTTCCGCGGAATTGGCCCGTCGGGAACAAACCAATGGCAGGATTCAGCTAGGGGTTCCAGACGCCTCGAGGCTGTTGGTGAGCGAGCATGAAAGCTTAGGCAGGAACTTCTCATAGATCTGGGAGACTCCTGTGGCCATAGTCGTGTAGTGGAATCGCTCCACCCCAATCAGAGCTTTTTGCTGCCAGGCTTCCCGTTCCTGATTGTCCTGCAATAGCCGCGTCATGTGATCCGCGAGTTCCGCGATATTGGACGTTGGAAACAGGATCCCTGCGGCTCCTTCGTCCAGCGCCTCCGGAATTCCATCCACGTTGGATGCGATGATGGCACAGCCGGCCTGTCTGGCCTCTACAAGGACTAAGCCGAACGATTCTCTTCGTGAGGCAAGAACGAAAATATCCGCCGCCCGCATATAAGACTGGGGTCTGGATTGGAATCCCTCGAAATGAATGCGGTCCGCAAAGCGCCCGGCTTTCGCTTGCTGTTGAAAAAGTGCCATCTCGGGTCCATTCCCAACCAGGTACAGGTGAGCATTCAGGAGCTGGGAGGCGACACGTTCGAATGCTGTAATAAGTTCCGCAATCCCTTTGCGGTGATTCATCCCGCAAACCGTCACGATCGCAGGGTGCTGGATGGAGGCGGGAGGAGTGGATGCAAGTGAAGGCAGACGTGGGCTGTCGAGAGGAGCATTAAGGACTGTATATATCTTGCGTCGCGGAACTCCCATTTTCTCCATACTTCTACCCACAGACGCGCTACAAACGACCACAATGTCGGCAAGTCTCATCATGGCAGACGCGCGCTCGTGGACGTTCTGGACGTGCGCGATAAGGGGGTGACGTGTGAATCTTGTGACCGTCCAGGCAAGCAAAAGACTAGTACGCGAGTGGACGTGGACGACATCGGGCTGAAAAGCGGAAATATACCTGTGGAGGGTTGGTACGGCCTTCAACAGGTGCGCCGAGCGACGGCTTTGATTGAGAGGCAAGTGCTGGATGTTGAGGCGCTGGAGCAACGGCTCATGACCTCCGCCCGCAGAAGCGATCGCTACCGTATGCCCCTGTGCAACTTGCGCAGCGGTCAAGTCGATGGCTGCATTCACGATGCCGTTGCCCTGGTCTGTCACGTCGTTTGTTACATGCAATATCTTCATTTGCATCTCCGTCATAAAACTAAATTTTGCCAATCACACAAGTCGCTGTTCCTTGGAGGAGAGGCTCCGCACTCAGTTAGATCGTTTCTCGTTGCCCGTGCTGTATCCGTCTGTTGTGCTCAGCTTTACTGGGCCGGTAGCGAAGAATGCGAAGACAAGCGAAGGACACTTACTTGATCCCGAGCCGCCACAGAAATTCGGTGTGATCGGATCGCCAACGTTTCAGGGCTCAGTTTCCATTGCCCGTTGTAGGAATAGAGAGTTGCGCTCGCAATCTCGTCAGGAAGCGTGATGGTAACCGGTAAAGGTGGAGGGCTTACGTCGATGTCGGTACCCGCCACTGCCGCTCCAAAAGCGTCATTTCGGTTCGCGTTCGATATCTCATGCCAGAAAAGAAGAAAGAAATCACCGTTGCTCTTTTGCAACAGAAGGTCGTGCGCATATTGCGTCCGGGTGAAGCTTGCATCGGCAACGGGAAAGAATCCGTAGGTGAGCGCGCCCGGTTTGAACGAAACGTGGCTATCTTGCAAAAGAGCGATCAGGCTTTGCAGAGCTGTATAAGCTGGTTTTGGAGTAAAGTTGGCCCGTACCAGCCCGAAGCTATGCTCCATTTCCCCGTCTCCATCCTCGTCCAGGAACTCGTAAACGAATGTTCTTGCAACGCCATGCCGGAAGTTCTCCGCAAAGACCCTGGGAATATACTTCGCATGGGCCAATTCACTGATATTGTATGGCGCGGCTCCAGTGTAATAGCCGGTCTCGGTGGCCACCATGGCCCGTTGACGGTTTCCAGACTCGTAGGGACCCTCGAAGTCATGGAAGTAGGAGGGATATTCATCGCTATAGAGGGTTGGCTGGGTAGTCTGGACGAAGTAGCTTTGTACGCCATCGTAGGCAATGCCCGCAGGCGCAGCATCATTGCCTCGGTACATGTACGGATGAAATGTGCCCAGATCTACGAGCCCGTAGAGGGATCCCCTGGACGCTCCTGCCGTGGCACCGCCGAAGCTTGGGCCCAGCAGCCGAATGGAGGAGAAATCGGGGTTGGTCTTGAGAATTTCATTAGTATCCTTGGTTAAGGCCAAAATGTATTCTCCCCAGAAATCGGGTTTTGTCGCATCATCCGATAGTTGAGACTGGTCGTTTGGATGCCAACGTTTATTCTTGTAGAAGATATCGATCTCGTTGCTGACTTCGAGGCTATCGATCACATTTGTTCCCAATACGTTTTTCAGAAAATAAGCCAGCAAATAGTGCGGTTCCCGAGTCCAATAGTTTGAGTTGGGCGCGACTCCGTCCGCGGGATCCATCACCCAGGTCAAACGGACGCCGGCTGCTGCAAGGTCACGCAGCCGGGTGACAGCCAGGGGGTCGGCGCCCCCGTCGCGAATATTCCGAATTCCCGAAGCGAGCAGCAATGCTTTGGTTGCGGGAAAATCTCGATAAGCCGTCCAAGTGTAGTTGAGATGACACGCTACTCCGATGCTGTCAATAAACTCGGATGTGCTCGCAGCAGTCACGGACGAAGTCTGTGTGGGAGCGAAGTGGGGTGAACGCTGTGAAGTATGTACCAGCATCTGCGCGTTCGCACCTGCCGCGAGCCACATTATGCAGGCGATAGTAAGTTTCCGCATTCCCGGGTGTTCCTGCTGCATTTAACGTAGGCTAATCCTAAGGCCAGGCTTGCCCATACGAAAACGCCATGAGCGCCGTCGAAGCACGAGTTCAGAGGCGACTGTACCAATAGACCAGCCCAAATCGCCAGGATTGCCGCAAGGAACGCATCATTCGTTCTGCGGAATTGTAGGTATATCTGCCGCAAGCCAATAAATAGCGCTAATAGAATGGCGACGCTGCCGGCCACTCCAAAATCCACCAGAAGTTCCACGAGCGCACTATCGTTGGGACCAAAGTCTTCGTAAATCACGGGAGTGTAAGCAACCTCCATAGCACCCGCGCCAGACCCGAAAGGGTGTAGTTGTGCCAGGCGCAAGCCCTTGTCATACCCTGCTTGACGCGCCCCTACACTGATGTCATCTCCTTTATCGGAGAAGCTCAGGACCCGTTGCTGCAAGGTGTCACCGAACGATGTAAACGAAAGTGCTACGGCGATGGCTCCTAGAACAACAGCGGCAACAACCAGGTTCTTAAGGTATATGGCCTTTCGAGTTAGAAATGCGAAAAGAACCAGGGAGACGATTGCCTGCAACCATGCCGTTCGGGCGAGGGAGAGCACAACTGGCAGCATACCGATGGCCGCGGCGATGGTATAGCGCCGCTCGCCCTTGCTCAAAGCGATAAGCGCGAGAATGATGAGTACAATCGCCATGGGCTGATGCGAATTCATCGTACTAAAGGTCCGAATACCGAATGGTTCCGCGAGTCCGTAAACGCCGGGACCACTGGCCGGGTCGTACTCCATCGCCGTGAGCCACATGCAATCCCAAGGCGGCGCAAAGATGAATTGGAGTACGCCGTAGAGACCGACGATCAGGAGACCGCCGAGTGCAGCCTTGTCAATCGATTTCTTAAGTATAGGAAATGAGCGCCAATTAAGGTAGATGAAGGTTGCGAAGGCCATTGGGCCCAACCACCCGACCAAGGATTTCAGGACAGCGTGGCGATCTGGTAGAACGGCAAACCCGAGGGCTCCGCCATACAGAATTGTGCAGAGCAAAAGAACGAATGTTAGCCAACAATCGTCTATCTTGCGAGGTATCCTGGCCAGGGCAAGCAACGCTATAAAACTGACGAGCGCCGGCGCCAATAACATGGTATTGCCGTCTATGTATTCACCAATGCGGTAGTCTGCGAGCCGGCGGGCTAAGGGAGTGAGAAGATACAGCCATAAGGTAAAAGTAAAATATTGAGACGGAGACTTAACGTAGAAGTAGAGTCCAAGCAGCACCGCTGCTGCCGGATAAGCTAGCCTCAAAAGGCCGGGGGCACCGGCCAACAGCACCAGCGTCATCAAAACGAATAAAGCAGCGGGAGCCCACCATCGCATCTGCAATGCCAGGCTATCTGGCGGAAGATTAAGCCCGAATCCGTGTTGCAGTACCTGATTACCGGCTTCCGATTGCATTGGTTGACTTTCCTTTCGCGAGGGCCGAGTTCCCGGCGGTTGTGCGGACTATCTGTTCTCAGGACAAAACAGTGGACGTAGAGCTGTTGAGCGATGTCAAGCGAGCGGTAACAAATTGCAAGTCAGTGCGTTTGGGCCAAATGCGAGGAACCGGAGTCTCCAGAAGATATCGAAAGGACAAGAGAGTTATGGAAAAGCGGATAACGCTGGAGACGAGAAGCGCCAGAGGCGCGCCCGCTCCACCGAACTCTTTGATCATCCCTGGCATCAAAAGCAGCCCGATGCCAACGCCGAGGCCCTGGATCGATGTAACCGTTCCAGGTCTTTCCAGCGCCAGATAAGCTTGCGCAAGGACCTGCGTTGCGCCCGATAGGACGACTTCACCAAGCAGGAGCCGGAATACGCCAACACCACCTTCCGCGTAGGAGGCGCCATAGACTGACCGAAGCAAGTACGGACCCACAGCTCCGGCGACTAAGGCTCCCGCAGTGGTGCAGAAGGTAGTCACTCTAAAAGTGAGGCCGGTCAACTCGATTACATCTTCTGTACCCCGCGCAGCAATGCGAGGATAGAGCACGATGACGGCGGATGTTTGAAAGACACTGAGCATTCGAGCTAAACTGGCGGCCACTACATATGTACCCATGTCAGCGGGAGACAGGAAATGAACGACAAGAACCTGCTCTGACACTGCCAGCGCGTTAAGCAAGTCGATACCCCAGGCGCGCAGACCGAAATGAAGCAGCCTACGTAGCGATGCCCAGAGACCTGCGAAATGCGGCCGGTAAGTAGAAAAAACCTGTACAAGAAGCAAGACGGCAGGGGGCAGGCCAGCGAGGACGTAAGCGAGTCCGCTCGAGAGGGGCGTCACATAGCCGGCCAGCACAAGCACAAAGAGCGCGACGAGAGTCAGTAGGGGCGCCGACCAAAGGCTAAGGTTCGAGGCAAAGAAGTTTCCCCTGGTTTCGAGCGCTGCGCGCCCGACCAGAAGTATCATCGGAATCGGCGACGCGAGTAGCATCCAGCGGGCGCACACAATGTCTGTGGAAGAGTACTGAGTCAGCCACATAGGGACCGCGATGAAGCCCACGACCCCAGTGATCACCCCGATGAGGAGGGTTAAGATTGAGGCCGCGGCGATAGTCTCCGGAGCCCGATCGGAATGCCGCTTGAGGTTGAACGTCAGCGAACTAGGGAGGCCTAGAGTTAGCATCGCTGCAAGAAAACCAGGCCACATGATGATGGCGGACATCTCTCCCCGCCCAGCCGGCTTAAGTGCGCGAGCGACCACTATGCTGGTAGCAGCGTTCAGCCCCAGGACGAGAACTTTAGTTGCAAGAGACTGCAGAGCAGCTGCGGAATTGTTGCGGCCAGTAACTACTGTCTTGATAGCCGTAAACAGTGCGGCAGTGCGACTTCTTGTTGGTAGCGGAGCGGCACATGTTTCAGGCGTCATGCGTGCCCCAACTCCGTGCCTGGTCGTATCGCTCCAGCCTGTGAGATGCGCTTTGCGCCTGGCCAGGAGTATCGGCGGGTAGAGAGCAAACCAGGTCCGCGTAAAATTGCCGGACCTTATGCAAAAACACCTCCTGTGTGAATTGCGACAAAGCTCTCTTACGGGCGGCGATCCCAAGATGCTTGCTATACTCTCGATCGTTGTTCAGCAGCCTCAGTCCGCTCAGCATTGCGCCGGAGTCTCCAAATGGGAAAAGTTTGCCTGTCACTCCGTCGACCACCAACTCCGGTACGCCGTCTACCGCCGACGCCAAGACAGGCGTCCCGCTGGCACACGCTTCCAATAGCGCCAGACTGAAGGGCTCAGACGAGGAGTTGGAGATCACAAGATGGCAGCTCTGGAGAATAATTGGGATGTCCGTCCGATGTCCCAGGAAACTCACATTGGGCCCGATTCCGAGTTCTTTTACCGTGGCCTTCAGGCGTTGCAGATACCGTGCGTCATCGTTGAACACGGGATTTCCAACGATCAGAAGTTTTGCTGCAGGGGCATCAGAGTGGACCAGCTTCGCGAACGTCTCGATGGTTTCTAACTGGCCTTTTCGCGGCGTTATCTGCCCAATCATCGCAACTCGGAAGGCTGCGTTTCCAAGCCCTTCGGTTTGCAAAAACTTTTCTACCTCGACAGGCCGCGAATGGTACGCCGCAACATCAATACCGTTATGAATCACGGTGATTGGCACTCGCGCGAGCATGGGGTTGCGAGAGCCTTCGCGGACAGCCTGCGCGGTAGCTTGAGAGACTGCGATGACGGAGTTTCTGCGGGACGATCCGAGAAGAAGACGAACGGCGCAGGTTATCGGATGATTCCTGAACTGATCGTGAACGTGCCAGACCACCGGCGTCTTACTGCCCCGCATCGCAAGACACGCAACCATCCCGGCCCGCGTACTATTGGCGTGCAAGACGTCGGGAGCAACCTCACTCACCCGGCGGCTAACCTGCAACATTCCCTTTAAGCCGGAGACGATATATCTAATGAGCAGAAAAGGATTCAATGTGAATCGGGCTCTAAGCTCGTCTACCGGCAAATGGCGGATTCGGTGCTTCAGGCAGAATGCGCGAATGGGCGCCGTTTCGGGAGAGACCAGCGAGATCTCAAAACCTGGCCCGGCATTCGCGAGCAGGGTAAAAAGAACCTTCTCAGCCCCGCTCACTTTGCCCGTGTGATTGTAGTAGCAAACCTTCATTTCGACGACCAGTTCTCCGTGTCCTACATTTCGTTTGTCATCGCGAGATAGCGGTTCCAGCTATTTCACCATCAGGGTGCCTTGCGGGTGCAAGGAGCGGAAAGGAGCGGTACGGAGAGTGCTCTCCATGGACTGGCCACCAACGGAAAAACCTAATGCATCGAGGAGATCGTAGAACTTTCGGCGGAACTGATTGACATCGAAGCGCATGGCATGAGCGCGCAAAATGTCGGGATTCCAGCTCATCTTCTCAAAGCTGAGAATTGCGTCCGCGACGGCAGACACTTCCTGCTGGTTGAAGAAAATTCCTGTGGTTCCTTCCACGATTGTTTCCAGTGCGCCGCCCGCCCGGTACGCGATTGTCGGGCGGCCCGCCGCCGCCAACTCAAGGGGAGCCATCCCAAAATCCTCTTCGCCGGTAAACAACAGTGCGCGGCATTCGGTCGCGTACCGGGTGGCCTCAGCATCCGAAACATGCCCAAGCAAGGTGACAGTGGGGCCGGCCAAGGTTCGTAGGTTATCAATCTCCGGTCCTCCGCCGATGACGATCAATCTTTTACCCAACTTGTTGCAGGCACTGATCGCCAGATCTATCCGTTTGTATGAAACCAAACGCGCAAGGACGAGATAATAATCATCTTGCTGCGCTTGCAGCACAAAGCGATTTGCATCAATCGGCGGGGGAATGACGACAGCTTCTCGCCCGTAGCAATCCCGGATCCGCTGCGCGACCACCCTGGAATTTGCTACGTACTGGTCGGGCTGCCTTGCGGCGTCGATATCCCACGCGCGTAGCCCCTTTAAGGCTACCGGCAAGAGAAACTTCTTCGAAGCAGTGAGTCTCTCCCGACTTACATAGTCGTCATATCGCCAGACCCAACGCATAGGGGTGTGGCAGTAGCAAACATGCAGTGCATCGCTGCGAGTGCGCACCCCTTTGCCATACCCCGAAGAGCTGGAGATTACGAGGTCGTACGGCGACAGATCCAACGACTGTACGCCGAGAGGATAAAGCGGAAAATACAGGCGATAAAAGTCTGCAATCCGCGGCAGATTTTGCATCCACGATGTTTGTAGCTTTTCCCTCGGGATACAAGCCGGTACATATTCATCCAATGCTACAGTCGCGAACATATCAGCCTGCGGCACCAGGTTATAAAGCTCCCCTGCCACATTTTCAGCTCCGCCGTGTTGCGTGAAGTAGTCATGTACTACGGCCACACGGACCATATTCCGCCTCCTAGCGAATCGTTCTTCATTGGGCAAATCGTTCTACATTGCCCCTGAACCGCGGACGATCGCGGGAATGGTGGCCAATAGGATCTGCATGTCCAGTCCGAAGGACCAACGGTCGATATAAGAGAAGTCGAGAGCGATCCATTGGTCAAAGGTGAGATTGCTGCGTCCCGAGACTTGCCACAAGCCGGTAATTCCCGGCTTGACCTGGAAACGCCGCAGCAGATGAGCCTCGCTGAAGAGCGAAACGTCGCGGAGGCTCATAGGTCGTGGACCCACCAGGGACATATCGCCGATAAACACATTCCAGAGCTGAGGCAGTTCATCGAGCGAAGTCTTGCGGAGAAGTCTTCCGAGAGGAGTGATTCGAGGATCTTTCCTCATTTTGAAGATGGGGCCCGAAGCCTCGTTCAGATGCTCCAGGCTTTGGAGCAAAGTCTCAGCATCCTTGACCATAGTGCGAAATTTGATAAGACGCATTTTCCGTCTGCGGTAACCGTAGCGCTCCTGGATGAAAAACACCTGACCTGGACTGCTGAGCTTGACGGCACATGCGATCAGTAATAGTAAAGGCGAAAGCGCGACCATTGCGACGAGCGAGACGATCACGTCAAAGGCTCGTTTTGCCACCCTGGACAGACCATTGCGCAAGGTATGCTTCGGTTCAAAGAGATGCCGCGGATAAGATCCCTGGATGCTCTCAGTACCAACTGGAAATGGGTCGTTGAAGCTATATAAATCAATACCGCCCGCTTGCGCGGTCGAAACTACATCCTGGATCGTGTCGTAACATGACCTGACGGGAAGCGCCACTACGATTAAATCGACTGCGTGGCGGAGTAAAAGGCTCTCAAGCGCGCTGACATCGCCAAGGTACTTGGCCTTCACATCCGACGAAGCGCTCGGCAGACATGATGTATCGCTAAATCCGACTACCTTGAGGGATCCCCAGTGGGTGGTCCTTATTTCACGCCAGGCACGACGAGCGAGCGGGCCGGTACCAAGGATGAGCACATTGTGATCGCTATCCAGGAAGAGCCGGCGAACGATGAAATTAAGGCTAGTCACCGCAATGGTTAAAGACAAACTCCACAGCCAAAAGCAAACGATTGCCTGGCCGACATTCAAGCCCGGGTAAATGGTTTCGATAACGAACGCGGCGACCAAGGTCAGTATGGCCAAACCGGATAGAGTTGCGCGCAGCGTCGTGGCGAGGGATGTGCGCCGCAATTGTTGCTGGCGCAAGTCAAAAAACAGCATCATCCATGCGATGACGAACAATAGGCTGGCAAGCAGCGTTCGCCAGGCAAGAGAAGACGGAAGAGCAAGCATGGTAAACGGATGATGTTGATCGGCGAAATGCAGGGTTACTGCAAAGCACAGAAAAACCATCACCGACTCGACAGCTAAGGATGTAAATCGCGCAACGGGGAAGTGAGTCATCAATGTTTATCTCTGCCAAAAATCCAGCAAGTTCGAAAGGAATTTATTTAGAACGAAGTAGGGTTGACGTACAACCCGTACGATCCAGGATTGGCGAGCTTCACATACGGTTCGATCTTGGCCAGTTTCGTCTTCGGCACAATCAGTATGTCGCCAGGTTGAATGGCGGCGTCTTCGCTGATGTCACCCTTCTTCATGACATGTTTGAGGTTAATAAGCCTGGTCGTCGCGTCGGTTTCGCTAATCGGGTGGATAAGCAAGACCTGGTTGGCTTTGCCGCTTTCTCGAATTCCTCCTGCGATCTCCACCGCGCGCAAAGCTGTCAAAGTGCCTCGAATCTCGTAACGACCCGGTGTTCCGACTTCGCCGCCAACGACGTAATACGGTTTTTCAAACTCCTTGAGGATCACGGAAATTTCGGGGTCCTTTAATCGGGTGTTTGCTCTCGCTAAAATCTGCTCCCGGGCTTGATCGACCGTCAGGCCTGATAGTTTCAGCTCTCCCAGCATCGGGAAATCCACGTAACCATCGGGCTGAATCGGAGCGGTGGCATCGTATTCGGGGCTGTATCGGTAGGTGAGTCCCAGCACATCGCCGGTATGAAGGTGATACCGGTTGTCACGCGTTTCCAACTGCGGCCCGGCTGCAGGGAACGCATGAAGGCTAAAGGCGGCCATGCAAACGAGCAATGGAAGTGCTCTTCTCATATTTACCCTCGATCAATAGTCGGTTTCGATCTAACTAGTCACCGGTCGCCGGCTGAAACGGTCGTGCACGATAGAGGTCGGGGACCTCAACACGGGAACGCTTACCTTTAGAACCGCGTTCGGAATCTCGCCAGAAGGCCAGCATGACGGCAAGGAGAAAACCAAACACACCACCCACGGCAAGGTTCACCCCGAGTTTTGGGGATACAGGAATGGGCGACACGGTTGGCGTCTCGATCATCGCGACATTGGAGAATTTCGCGCCATCGAGCCAATCTGCGAGACGCGCTTCACCCATTTTCCGCGTATAGAGGTCATAGTTATCGAGTGCTTCTTTTTCTGCCTGCTGCAATTGCTGGAGCTTTACCGAGTCTCTTTCCATGCGCGCGAGCTCGCTCACATAGGCGGACTGTGTTGTCATCAAAGCCGCTCTTCTTGCTTCCAGCGCTTTGACCTCAACCGCACCGCGCGAAATTTCAGATTCGGCCGCTTGGCGGATAGGGTTGATGTCTGTTGTCCGTTCCGTCGCCGGCTCATTCTGGAGGTGGCGCAGTTGTTCCTCAGTCGAAGCGATCTGCTCGTCCAGTTCTGTGATTAGGCGATCGCCCGGTTTGAACTTGACAGACATCGCGATACGACGGTTACGCAAGTCGGCGAGCATGGTGCCAAGCTGCTGTACAGCCATCTGGTTTGGGACTGCACGAACCTGTGTTGTCAGCCGATCCGACAATGTTGATATTTCGCTGTTGTTGGCAGCGAGGCGAGCCCGCTGCTCGATAATCTTGACCTGAGCTTCCCTCAGTTGATTTTCAGTACTCTGCAGCCCATCAATATCCGCGCTCTGTTGTTGAGGCATCGAAAACAGTGATGCGGTCTGGTGAAATGCGGTCAGTGCAGCGCGCGCGTCCTGAAGTTGGTCCGCGTAGTGCTTCTGCTGCTCAGCGAAGAATTGATACGTGCCAGGCGCATCGTGTGCGGCTAGATGTGCGGCCAGGTAAAGCTTGCCGAGGGTATGCAGCGCCGCAACGGCCTTGTCGGGGTCATCCGACTTGTAGGCGACCTGAATGATATTGGTCCTGTGAACTGCTGTTACGTTGAGGTTCTTCTCCAATGCAAGGATGGCGCGCTCCATACTTTTGGAAGTTGGAGACGCGTGTTGGTCGCGTAGATAGCGCTGGTAGAGCTTTTGATCTGCAACCACGCCGCGGAGGATGTCCTGGCTTTTCAGCAGCTCCATCTCCGAATTGACTTCGGCCTCGGTCAGATCCTGACGCGGCGGCTCCTGCTGGTTGCGCTCGGGTGTAATCACCAGGTCGGCGCGCTCGTTGTTGACGAGGAACTTCATCGTCGATTCATAGCGACGGGGCATGATGGTCGTTACCAGGGCCGCCAGAGCAATGCATATGACGGGCGTGGCAAGCATGGCTACCCAGTGACGCTCAAAAAGAGCGGTGACAGAAATGTCCTGGTCTGCAGGCATTGATTTCAGTACCTCTAAATGTGCGTCTTCACGGCAGACTGGACTCGTCTGCCTCGCTACTGCGTGTCAAATGTTTTGGGGCCCTGCCTGCGGTGCAGGCGTCTGACTTCACAGCTATATCTGGTGCTCTGAGGAGCACTCGTTCGTTTGAACGAACGGCTTCACTACCTAAAACTTGCCTGATGTTAACGACTAAGTCAAGTGATTATCTGTTAATTTGGCGAGACTTCTAACGGGATTGTTTTCGTTGCATGTATTTCGCCGCGTCGTATTTCAGATCACGGCCTTGGTGGAGCCTCGTTTAGCGCAAACAAGGCGCCACCCAGTGTAGACGCGGTTTCCCTCTACTTTTCTGGTCGAGGCCTAGAAATGAAAACGTGATTAGATTCGCTCGATCGTGATTCTATTACACGGTTCCTAGATACAAACTACATGAATGCCGGAAGACGGACTCACGCCGTCGATCCGCCCCACTGCTCGCCGCGGTCGCATTTCTGCAGCGGTTGCCCGGAGCCAAGAAAAAAGTACCTCGCATGTCTTTGATCGGTCAACGGTCGAACACCTGCAACGGGTGTGCGGCCCCTAATGTTTTGTTTAAGAATGAAATAGACCAATCAGTCTACCGATTAAGGACCTGAAAACGAGGTCCTTTACTCAGTTGAGATCGGTGTGATGAACGCCTTTTCAACCGCGATGCCGACAGAGCCGGCAATTTTATACGCGAGCTACAGTGCAAGCCACGACACGGATCAAGGATTCTGTCTCTTCTCAACTTTCCGTTCGGACGAAAAGGGGCTGCCTGCCAACCTATGCCGTCTCCGGTTGCAACCCATCATGGCGGTTACGTGTTGGATGTTCTGCATGGATATGCGACCAGCGGCAGCGCGTTCGGTGAACTAGCAGAGCTTCTTTTCCTTCTGACGCTGCACTCATTCGAGGTCTATCGGTCGGCCGCTATGCTTGCTTCCTCTACTCGCTTCTTTGTGGCGGCAGTGTGACTTGGAACCGACGGGAGAAAAATCTCCATGCGCTTGGTCACAGAAGTAATCATATCCGGCCCTTGGTACGTTACGCGCGCACACATTCCCGAAACTATAGTTGCTGGACCTGAGGGAATGCTGGCACACCTGTGGACAACGGCTCATTAATAGGAGAAGCCATGCTATCCTGCTCTTAGTTCAGGTGCGATCTAGGAAGTATTGTTGCAGTCTTGATTCGGGTGAAGCCGCTCCCCCTTTGATATCGGGTCTGCGCCGCTGTCGAGCGCACCGGAAACAGAACGCGGCCCTGCCGACGTTTCCCCGCGATTTGTTCTTGAATACGGCTAGAGCGCGTGAGAACATCTGCTCGTTCTGCCGGGGCCCCAATACTCAACACGCCGCTCGTTCGAAAGGAAACCATTCCTTAGACTGAGCTCTGCTATGCACCAAATGGCGGTGCTCGAAAAAGCTCGATGTTCCACAGCTCCCCCGATCAATCTAGTAGCTGTGCCAAAGAGGGCCAATAGGCAAAAATCATGGTTTTGGATTATTACAAGCTGCAAGAACAGCCTTTTGGAGTTACACCGGACTCCCGTTACCTGGTTCTAACCCCCACGCACAAAGAGGCGCTGGACTCCCTTATCTATGGGATCGAGTCCGGCTGCGGTTTTGTCGCGCTGATCGCCACACCCGGGTTGGGAAAGACCACCCTGCTCTTTGAAGCGTTGAGTATTCTTCGCGATAAGGCCCGCATCGTATTTTTGTTTCAAACCATATCCACTCCGTTGGATCTTCTCCGGGCTCTGCTCTCCGGCCTCGGCGTGCGCGATTTGCAGGGAAGCCTGGTCGAAATGCAAATCAGGCTCAAGGATCTGCTCACTGAACAATTCCGCCAGGGGAAGCGGGTTGTCGTGGTCATCGATGAAGCCCAGAATCTGGACGACTCCGTGCTTGAGCTGGTGCGCATGCTTTCGAACTTCGAGACCGCGCGCGATAAGCTCATTCAAATCATTCTCGCCGGGCAGCCGCAACTGGCAGAGAACATAGGCTCGCCGGAGCTGGTGCAACTAAGGCAGCGGATTTCCATTTTCGCTTCCCTCCGGCCGTTCACCCCGGAAGAGACAGCGGGCTATATCAACCACCGGCTGCGGACGGCCGGGTATGCCTCTGATATGCCCCTGTTTACCAAGGACGCCCTGGCGCTCATTTCCCTCTGCAGCGAAGGCATTCCGCGGAACATCAACAACCTTTGCTTCAACGCGCTGTCGCTGGGATCCGCGCTGCAGCAGAAACCAATCGATCGCGATGTGATCCGGCAAGTCATTGCCGATCTCGATCTTGGGCCGTTGCGCAAGAAAGGCCACCTGCTGCTGCAGCCGGTGGAGGAGATTTCCAGCCCCAGGGTTCCGGCGATGTTTTCGACTGCAGAGCCATCGCCCTCGATGTTCGCAGGCTGGGTCCCGAGGGCAGCCATTGCCTTCGTGGTTCTGCTCGCGGTGGCCGGTTCGCTCTTTGAAGGCCGCCATTGGCTGGCTCGATCCGCCACGCCCCAATCGGCTGCTGCGGCTTCGGTGCAGCCAGCTGCAACGGGCTCCTCGCCCGTGGTCGCCGACTCTCTACCTCCGGTTTCCTCCGACCCGCCAGGCGCGTCGGCCTCCGAGCCGCCATTGCCGGCGGTGAAGTCCGAGCCGTCGTTTCCGTCGAACTCTTTGCCGTCTGACCCAGCGGTCGCTGCCGCCGCGGATCCAGCCGCCGGCGTGCAGACCAATCGACCACTGCCTCCCCCCGTCTCCCCAGCCTCAACTTTGTTGAGTGCTGATAAAACTGCGCAGACGGCGGATTCGGTCGGCGTCGTCGAGGTGACCCCCGGGCAGACCTTGCTGGGTATTTGTACGGAGAAATTTGGCACCTGCACGGCGGAACTCTTGCAGCAAATTCATGAACTCAACCCTCGGATGAACGACCCTGACCACATCGAGACGGGTCAGAAACTCCGCCTCCCGGTTCTGGCTGCCCAATCGAATGGCGGTGAGCCGCGCAAGAACTCCGAAAGGGGAACACACGAGTAGGGTGCCTAGATGTTGAGGACTGAGGGCGCGGGCTTCCCTGCATCTTCCTGATAAGATGGTGCCTTAAGCGCCCCAAAGAGCAAGAAAGCAGGAAATGCAGTATGTCCCTCAGAATTAACGACACAGCTCCCGATTTCACCGCCGAAACGACCCATGGTCCGATCCATTTTCATGAGTGGATCGGCGATGGCTGGGCCATCCTGTTTTCTCATCCCAAAGACTTCACTCCCGTCTGTACGACAGAGCTGGGAAGCGTGGCCGGCCTGGAGCAGGAATTTAAAAAGCGCAATACCAAGGTGATCGGGCTGAGCGTCGATCCGGTGAGCAGCCATGGAAAATGGGCCCAGGATATCGAAGATACGGGTGGGTTCAAGGTGAACTATCCCATGATCGGAGACACCGAGCTTAAGGTGGCAAAGCTGTACGACATGCTGCCCGGCGACGCAGGTGACACGTCCGAAGGCCGCACCGCAGCGACGAATGCTACCGTGCGCACCGTCTTCATCGTCGGGCCGGACAAGAAAATCAAGCTGCACCTGAGTTATCCCATGACCACAGGCCGGAATTTTCCGGAACTGCTGCGCGTGATCGATTCCATGCAGCTGACAGCCAGGCACAAGGTGGCCACTCCGGCAAACTGGAAGCAGGGCGAGGATGTCATCATTCTGCCCTCGGTTACGGACGAAGAGGCCAAGCTAAAATATGCCGAGGGCTGGAAATCACCCAAGCCCTATCTTCGTCTCGTTTCCCAACCTGACTAATGCAGCGGGTCGCGTTCCTTCTGCGGCTGCGTCCGGGCGCTGAAGAGGCGTACGACAAAGCTCATGAAGAGGTATGGCCGGAGATGCTGGCACTGCTCAAGCGCGCCGGTATCTCCGAGTACTCCATCTTCCGCCGCGACCAGCTTCTTGTTTTATCGATGCATGTCGACAATTTCGATGAGACGTGGGCGCGGATAGAAGCCGATCCAGTCAATGCTCGTTGGCAGCAGGCCATGGCTCCTTACTTTGCGCCCCTTGATCCGCTGCTTCCAGGGGAGCGCTTTCCCATGATGCGGGAAGTGTTCTACATGCCATAGCTCAGGCGGCGAACTGGTCCAGCAACAAATGGAGCAACTTGCGCAACAGCTTCTTGCTGCCCTGGTCCCGCGCTACCAACTCCAACTCCCGCGCGAGCGTAAGGGTGGCGTAACCATGGACCACACTCCAGGCAGCCGCAACCAAGGCTTGCTGCCGGTCCACTGGCGCACCCGGCAGCAGGTCTTTCGCCGCTTCCTCTAAGAGCAGATAGGAAGCGTCGGCGGCAGGTCGAACCTGGGGATACTCTGCTTTGGAAATGCCCCCTTCCCACATCACCTTGAAGTGCGACCGGTGCTCCAGCGCGAAGTCGACATAGGCCACGCCCATCTCCACCAGGCGCTTTACCTTGTCTTTCGGATTGCTTTTGAAGGCCCGTGCCAGGGCATCGTGAAACATGACAAAGCCTTCGGCGGCGATTTCGGCCAGCAAAGCCTCTTTATCTTTGAAATGGCGGTAGGGAGCCGCTACGCTCACACCGGCCAGGCGCGCAGCATCGCTTAAAGCCAGCCCTTTGACGCCATGCTCCTCGATCAGCAGCAGCGCCGCGCGCAGCAGTGCTGCACGAAGGTCTCCATGATGATAGGGGCGTTTTGCGAGACGTGGCTTGGTGGACAATGGTCTTCCTGGCTGGTCAATTTATTTTACCTGAATGTGAAACCGACTAACATTTATGTTAATCTCTCTTACATTGGAACGCGTACGTGGGAGGCTGGATGAATTCTCTCGAGCGAGGCCGAGGAGTTTGGAGCAGGGCGGTGGCCATGGGGTTCGCTACGGCGCCGGCGCTGACGGTGCTGGGTTTCATCATGGCGGCCGATTTTGCGCTTTCCATGGTTGGCCTGGTTGTCGATCGGCGGCTGATTACGGGGGCGCCCGCTTGGCTCAAGCCGGCGAAATTCGGGTTTTCCACCATGATCGCTGCCTGGAGCTTCGCCTTGTGTATTGCGTCCACCACTCTCTGGCCGCGCTTGGTGCGCGCGCTGGATATCGTATTGGCGGCATGTCTGTTTCTTGAGATCGCGCTGATCGATATGCAGGCGGCACGGGGCACCAGCAGCCACTTTAACGTGGCCACGCAATTTGACGGCACGGTCTTTGCCGTCATGGGGGTGAGCATCGCCTGTATCTGGCTGGCAATGCTGGTGCTCACTCTGGTTCTTTTTCGGCAAAGGTTTAGCGCGTCTTCCTGGGGATGGTCGCTTCGATTAGGGATGGTCCTGGCGCTCGTCGGGACAGGCTCAGGCGGGTTGATGACCGTGCCCAACTCGCAGCAGTTAGCGGAGGCTCATGTGACCGGCAGGCTTCTGGTTGCGGGAGGGCATACGGTGGGGGCTCCGGACGGCGGCCGCGGATTGCCGATCACCGGCTGGAGCGCCGATCATGGCGACCTGCGGATCGCGCACTTTATAGGCATGCATGGTTTGCAGGTAATACCTCTGCTGGCCTGGTGGATGGCGCGGCGGCGGGCGCGGGTTGACGACCGCACGCAGCGTAATCTTATTTTTGCCGCAGCCACCAGCTACCTTACGCTTTTTGCGCTGATACTTTGGCAAGCCTTCCGGGGGCAATCGATTGCGCAACCGGATTGGTTGTCGTTGGCAAGCTATGGTGCGTGGCTGGTGGGTACAGTGGTTGCTGTGGTTGTGATCCGGGGCAGGCACAGCGCGGCCTACATTCTCGAGACTAAGGAAGGCGTTTCATGACTGCAGATGGGCTCTTTCGGCTTTGCAACAGCACGGCGTTGGCTGGGTGGCTGCTGTTAGTGGCTACGGGTTGGTCGCCGCGTGCCTCGCGCATCATTTCGTCGCTGATAACAGGTTTGTTGGTGCCGGCGCTACTGAGTGCGCTCTACCTGGCGCTAATCATCACGCATTGGGGCGGCCACAGGGGTGGATTCGGCTCGCTTAGCGGTGTCATGTTGCTTTTCACGGACCGTTGGCTGGTACTTGCGGGATGGGTTCATTATCTGGCGTTCGATCTTTTTATCGGAAGCTGGCAGGTACGAGATGCGCGGCGCAATCGTGTACCGTTTGTGCTGGTGGTACCTTGCCTGGTGTTCACCTTCCTTTTTGGGCCTATTGGGTTGTTGTTGTATTTGCTGCTGGCGGGAGTCGCCTCGCGTGGGAAAGCGTGGCCTGGGCATCCGGCGGTCGTGACGTAAGCCCACTGTCCGCTGAACCGCAGGTCCCTCGGCTTCGCTCGGGATGACAAAGGGGAGTGCGGCGCTTTCACGCAGTTTTTCCAACCGGAATGTGCCGGGTGGAGAGACCTGCGCTTCTATTGCGAGAAGCACCCTCTGTCCAGCAACCGCTTTCCTTGGAAGCGCCGCCCTCCCCTTTGTCATCCCGAGCGAAGCCGAGGGACTGGCAGTTCTCTCAGCCAGCATCAAAGGCTGACCGAAGCGCCTTACTCCCCTTTGTCATCCCGAGCGAAGCCGAGGGACCTGCGGTTCAGCGGACCCTTCGTGGAAATGTTTTTCGTCAACGCTAGCTTGCCGTAACCTTTAGATCGTTCACCGCCCGGTAGGCCTGGTTGATGGCACAGTCGGTGTAGGCGTATGCGTCGGCATCCGCATTGGCGATGGCAATGCGCCCGAATGGCTTGCGTGCTTCGACGCAGGGCAATGGGCCACCGTTCAACCAGAACGGATCCCACAGCGAGTTGTATTGATAAGCGTAGCCATGCGGCCAGCGATTCACAGTAATTGCCGCAATGTCACGGGCGGGATCAAACCCGCCGGCTCCCACGCTGCGCACAAGCTGCTCCCGGATATTTCTCTCGAACGTCTCGAATGAAGTGGCATACAGATCGGCGCGACCGGCTCGGTGCTGGGCGCGCGCAGGCAGTCCGGGGGAACAGGGATAGCGTTCCATGGTGACCACGATTGGTTCCTCAGGCCGCTTGGTGCAATGGTATTCGCCTATGCTGACGCGATGGTCAAGGCCTAGCTCAGTGAAGTAGCACCCAGGCGCAGAGATGCTTTTGGTCTGTACGCGCACGAAGCTCTGCCAGTTCTTCAGCGCCACGTTGGTATAGACAATCGGAACTTTCTCCGCCGATCGCAAGGCTGTTATCTGCTCTGCTGGCAACTCACCGGCGATGTAAGGGATGACGGGATGCCAACAGGCCAGAATGCAATGGGCTGCCTTAACCGTGTACAGCCGGCCCTGCTGCACGTAGGTGATTTCTACCTCTTTCGCGGTGGACGGATCTCCGTCGTGGCGCACTTTGACCACGGTGCTGTTCAGGCGGATGCGCGTGGGCCTGCCGGGCTGATCGAGTTGATCGTAACGGACCTGACTCGTCACAATGTCGGTGGCTGAATCGCCGGGCACAGCTTCGGGAACGAGCGAACGCACCAGCAATCGCGCGATGGAAGAATTGCCATCCGGGAAATGAAAGAAATATTCTTCCGCTTCTTCATTGTGAATCGAATCGCGGCCCATGCCCGGACCCGGCCCGGGAGCAAGTTTGAGGCCATTAAAGCCGGGCATGCCTAAGCCCCATGCATCCTGGGCAGACACCGCGTCAATGCCCACCCCATACAACGGTTTGGGACGCGGATCGAGCACCTTCACCACCTGCTGATCCACTTTGACCAGGTTGGTCAAGTAGTCAGCGTAGCTCATGCGCGCGAGTTTGGCCTTCTTTTGTTGCGAAGAGAGACCCGGCATGAGGTCCTCTTGGAGCGAAAAGAGGCGCTTCATATCCGCCTTGGCTTTTGGGGTCATCGGAGCCTGCGCGGCGAACTCCTGCCACATCTTCTCCCCATGCCTGGGCGAAGGGCTGACGGCGAGGCAGTCGCTGCCAAAGGTCTCGCGGTCGAAGAAGATCTTTTGCTTCAATCCCAGTGAGGGGTACAGCTTTTCGTCGTTGTGCTTGTCGTAGGAGGACACATCGATGCCCAGATCGCGAATCACTCCCTTGGCTACAGGACTATACGGCGCCGGGCTCTCGATCGAATAGGTGCCCCCATAGCCAAGCATGAAGGTCTTGTCTACATCAAACTCGTTGCGTTTCGCATGTCCGCCGAAATCATCGTGGTTCTCGAGAATGAGAACGCGCGCCGTTTTGCCGGCGGCTTGGTGAAAGAAGCGGGCGGAAGAGAGGCCGCTAATGCCGCCGCCCACCACGATCAGATCGTAGCTCTCGCCGGTGCTTTCCGGCTGCCCGGCGCTGGCCCAGAAGGTACCGTCGCGCAGCCGATGCGCCACCTCAAATGAACCAGGGTGGCTGCCGCGCATGCCATGTAAGGCTGGGGGGTCATAGCCGGGACGGTCTTGCGGCTCCGCCGGCGTTTGACCGAAAAAAGATTTCGGGGTGATTGCCGTGGCAATGGCCATGGCCGCTCCGTTCATGAAGTCGCGGCGTGTGATGCGACAATCCATGCCCAGTTCTTTATCAGTCCAACTCATCGATTGGTTACCTCGCGGGTCATCAGCCACTGTGACAGAAAGATGGTGATCACCGAAAACAAAAAGATCAGCGTCGCAATGGCATTCATTTCGGGAGTGGCGCCGCGGCGCAGCCGTGACCAGATCTCCAGTGGCAGCGTGTTCTCTCTGCCGATCAGAAAGAAGGTGACGGCAATTTCATCCATGGAGAGCGTAAACACCAGCAGCGCTGTGCCCAGCAAGGAAGTTCGCAAGCCGGGCAGCACAATGCGCACCAGGGTCTGCAACCGGCTTGCTCCCAGGTCGGCAGACGCTTCTTCGAGCGCACGATCGAGCTTGGCCAGGCCGGCGAAGATCTCCGTGGTCGCCACCGCCGTCAACGCGGTCGAGTGGCCGAGAATCACGGTGACCAGGCTTAAATGAAATCCGCTGCTCACCGTCAGCAGGAGCAGGGAAATACCCGTAATCACCCCGGGCACGATCAGGGGCAGCAGGACCAGCCGCTGAAAAGCCGCTTTGCCAGGGAACGAATAACGATCGAGCGCGTAGGCCGCGGGGAAGCCAATCAACATCGACAGCACGACGGTGGAGAGGGCGACGATCGCGCTATTGCCCACCGAGGTCCACATAGCCGAGTCGTCGAACAGAGTGCGGTACCAATCGAGCGTCCAGTGTTGCGGCGGAAATCCTCCCACGCCGTCGCGGTTGAAGGAGTAGACGACCAGCACCACGATAGGCAGATAGAGAAAGGCGTACGCCGCGCCGGCGTAGGCGATCGCGATCCGCTTCATGCCACCCTCCACCGGCGTTCCAGCCTTTGCGTGACAGTGAGAATGACCAGCACCATCACCAGGATAAGGACGGCAACCGCTGCACCCAGAGGCCAGTTGTAATCGGCTCCGAACAGGTTAGCCACAATATTGGCGATCATCACGCTGCTGGGGCCGCCTAACAAGAGCGGCGACAGAAAATCGCCGAAGCTAAGCAAAAAGGCAAAGGTCGCACCCGAGAGAACGCCAGGCAACGACAGAGGAAGGATCACGCGGATGAAGGTCTGCCATGCCGTGGCGCCCAGGTCGCTCGAAGACTCGAGCAGCTCATGGGGAATCTTTTCGAGCGATGCGACCACCGGTAAGACCACGAAGGGCACATAGATATGAGTCAGGGTCACGATCACGGCAAACGGACTGTACAGAAGGAAGCCGAGAGGATGCCGCGTTGCGTGGCACCACAACAGGAGGGTATTCATCACCCCTTCGTTGCCGAAGATGACCTTCCACGCGTAAGCGCGCACCAGGTAGCTGATCCACAGCGGGATAATCACTGCCTGGTACAGCACGCGCCGGTACTTGCCCGCCTGAAAAACAAGGAAGCACGCCAGTGGATAGCCAATCAGCAGCGAAAGCACCACGACTGAGAAGGCGATGCGCATGGAGCGCAGAATCACCGTGAGATAGAGCGGGGTGGTGGCCAGGTGCAGGTAGTTTGTCAGCGTGGCATGACGAAGCACTTGCTGGCCGGCATCTAGGCTCCAGAAACTGTAGCAAAAAAGTAGGCAGTAAGGGGTGAACAGAAACAGAGCGATCCAGGCGAACGGGGGCAGGGTTACCAGCCATGCGGAGAGACGCGACCGGGCCATGTTATTCCTTCTCCAGTGGAACCAGGTCTTGCGCCTGAAAGGCAAAGCTCGTGCTGCCATTATGTGGTCCGGCAATGCGTGCTGATAACTCCATGGCAGGGGTGCAGCGCAGGGTCAGCAGAGAATCCGCGCCATGAAACTGTTCCGCAACTACCTCTGCGACGAATCGAACCTGGTTGTCGCTGGACTTTTCTGATGCGGGCTGGATGCACTCCGGGCGCAGCGAAAAAGTGACAGGGCCATCCGCTAACGTAACAGGCACCGAGAAAGCTCCACAGTCCGCTACGCCGCCGCGAACAGTCCCGGCGACAATGTTGCTCTTGCCCAGAAACGAGGCCGCGTAGGCGGTGCGCGGCTGGGAGTAGATCGCGCGCGGCGTGCCGCATTGCTCTACCTTGCCGTTACGCAGCAGAACCACGCGATCGGAGATAGCCAACGCCTCACTCTGGTCATGAGTAACAAAGATAAACGTGATGCCGACCTCGCGCTGCAGCAGCTTCAATTCACGCTGCATTTCGAGGCGAAGATTGGCGTCCAGGGCAGACAACGGTTCATCGAGCAACAGCAGCCGCGGCCTGTTCACCAGCGCCCGGGCTAGTGCTACCCGCTGCTTTTGCCCTCCGCTGATCTGACTGGGCAAGTGTTTGGCGAAGCGCTCCATGCGCACTTTCTCAAGTGCTTCCTCCACCCGCGTGGTCATTTCGCCGCGCGCGCATCCTCTTACCCGCAGGCCGTAGGCCACATTGTCAAAAACACTCATGTGGGGAAAAAGAGCATAGCTCTGGAAGACGGTATGGATCGGGCGGCGATGGGGTGGCAGGGCATCGAGGCGCTGGTCATCAAGCAAGACGCGTCCCGCGGTCGCCTCCTCAAACCCGGCCAGGATACGCAGCAGAGTGGTTTTGCCCGAACCGCTCTCGCCCAAAAGAGTAAGAAACTCGCCCTGTTCCACGTCCAGCGAAATGGACTCGAGCACAGCGTGGTCGCCGAAGCGCTTGCCTACGCTCTCCAGGCGCAAAAAACCACTCACTGGCTGGCCTTTACTTCGTTCCAAATTTCCGTGTATTTCGGGCGCTGCGGCACATCCTCCCAAAAGACAATCTGGTGCTGGTAAGCATCGATGTCATCCAGGTGCAGGCTGTGGCGTTGCTGTGGCGTCATCAGCGCAGCGGCTTGCGGGTTGGCCGGGATGTATCCCGTAACATCGCTCAGTTGCTTCTGCGCCTGGGCGGAGATGAGATAGTTCAATAGTTGGTAGGCGAGGTCCTTGTTTTCGCTGGAGGACGTAATCATCAGGTGGTCGATCCACCCAGTCGTGCCTTCGGCGGGAATCTCTTCCTGCACAGGTATGCCGCTCTTATGCAACTGGTTGGTCACCAGCGGCCAACCCATGGCGGCGATTACCTCGTGGTTCTGGAACAGGTTGGTCAGTTCTCCGCCGGTGGTCCAGAGCTTGCGGATATTGGGCTTCAGCGCGATCAGCTTTTGCTTCACCTGCTGGAGTTGGGCATCGTCCAGGTGGTAGACGGCCGTGGGGTCCGGCTTGCCGAAACCGAGTACCTCGGCCGCCATGTACATGGTGGAGAGATCGTCCCAGAACGAGAGCTTGTTGGCATATTTCGGATCCCACAGCTCGGCCCAGGTCGCGGGCGGCTTGGCAAAGGCGGTCGTGTCGTAGAGCAGCGGATTCGGGCCCCAGGTGAGCGGCACGCCATAAACCTTGCCATCTTGCTTGACCAGTGTCCTGGAGGTGAGGCTGGGAGAAAGCTGCGCGTAGTTGGGAATCTTGCTCAGATCGAGCGGAGCAACCAGCCCGGTGCGGGTGATTGCGGTGGCCACGTCGCTCGAGGGCGAGATTACGTCGTAGTTGGAAGCAGCGCCTCCGCGTAACTTGGCTACCAATTCATCGCTGGATCCCATGTAGGCCGCGGTTACCTTGCATTGGCATTGGGCTTCGAAGCCGCGGATAAAAGAAGGGTCGGCGTATCCTTCCCACACCAGCAGGCTGAGCGTGGGTGGGGCCTTCTTGCACCCGGTTAGGATACTGAGCACGGCCAAGCTAAATAGTAGGACGCCAAATACTCGGGTCAGGGTCTTCGCGCGCATGCGTCTCCAAATTTTGTCCGTCGACGGAACCCTGGGTGCCCCACACCCCGGATTTCCTGTGAGGCTTGGTGAACCTAACGAAACTTCTTGCGGCTTTCCTTAAAGAAAGCCGCATACGCGACGATCGATGAGGCAGCGTACAGGAAATCCGGGCATCTCGCTCGTTTTTCGCGAGATGTGGGATACCACTGCTCTGACCCCGAAGACTCAAAGGACCACTCGACAGCGAAAGGTAAGAATTTGTGGTGCCTTGGCGGAGCAAATAGGTTTTCAAAAATTACTATAAGGGTTTATTCGAGGCAACGTATAATTGGATCGCCCCCAATGTCTCTTCTAGCCAGCTACGAAGATTGCTGCATCGCAGGCACCTTTTGCCGGATGCGCTGGTTTCTCCGCTACGCCCGTGGCGAAGGCCGGCTGTGCCGGCGCCCCTCCCCTAGTCCGCTCTTTTAGCTAGAGCATTTTCCTGGCTTCACCCGGCCTCCGCATCATTGACAGCCCCCTGGGCAAAGGAAGAATCCCCATGTACCACCTTCTCGAGAAGGAACTCGCGACCTTTGAAGCACGTACCCCTGGTTCGAAAGCAGCGCTCAAGCGTGCCGAACCGCGCATGCCGCTGGGCGTAGCCAGCAACTTCCGCAGTTACGAGCCCTGGCCCCTGTTTGTTAAAGACGCCAAGGGAACCCACATTCACGATCTCGATGGCCATGAGTACATCGATTTCAATCTTTGTTTCGGCGCGCTGATGGCCGGCCATTGCCATCCGGCAGTGGTTGCTGCGGTGCAGGAGCGCCTGGTTACCGGCACCATGTACGGCATGCCGCACACCCTGGAGTACGACCTGGCAGACGAGATTTGTCAGCGCTTTCCCGTGGAGCAGGTGCGTTTCGGCAGCAGTGGAACCGAGGTCACTATGCATGCCATCCGGATCGCGCGTGGTTTCACCGGGCGGGACAAGATCATCAAGATGGAAGGCGCTTATCACGGTGTTCACGACTCGGTCTTGGTGAGCATGAAGCCGAAACTCGATCTTGTCGGCGATCCTGATCGGCCCAACCAGGTGCCGGCTTCGGGTGGAGTGCCAGCCGATACGGTGAAGAATACTCTCGTCGCCCAGTTCAACGACCTGAAGGCGGTTGATAGACATTTCAAGGAAAATCCACGCCAGATCGCCGCAGTGATCATCGAGCCCATCATGATGAACATCGGCATCTGCATGCCGGAGCCGGGCTACCTGGAAGGGCTGCGCGAGATCTGCACCCGCGAGGGCGCCCTGCTCATCTTCGACGAGGTTAAGACCGGCGCCAAGCTGGGCCGTGGCGGAGCGTGTGAGTACTTCAACATCAAGGCCGATATCGTGACGTTGGCCAAGTCTATCGGCGGCGGTTTCCCGCTTGCCGCCTTCGCTGCCAGCAAGCAGGTGATGGATGTGATCGCGGAGCAGAAAGTCTTCCATGCCGGCACCTACGCCACCAATCCGTTGGTTATGGCTGCGGGTCTTGCGACTTTGCGCGAGGTGCTCACGCCCGCAGGATACGCGCACATCGGCAAGGTGAGCGATGCCCTCGTAGCCGGTTACAAGCAGATTGTGCAGAAGACCGGGATTGAAGCCTACGTGGAAAGCGCGGGCGCGAATGGAGCCATGCTGCTGTATCGCCACAAGATTCGTAACTACCGCGACTGGCATGCCGTCGACACCAACCTGTGGAGGCTCTATTGGTTCGGTATGTTGAACCGTGGTGTGATGGCGCAGCCCTACTGGTGGGATGAGCAATGGACCATCTCCGTCGCTCACTCCATGGCGGATGTGGACAAGCACCTCTCGGCGTTTGAAGAAGTAGCGCCGGCGTTGGCCCAGGCGCAGCAGGAAACCATGGCACCTGCGGCCAGGTAAGGGCCGCGCTCCGTGTATCCCGGGTCTCAAAGCGAGACCTGGATACCTGAAAGGATCGAAAATGGCCGTCTCCCAGACCAGTTGTGAGCCGATGTTTATCAACGGGGAATGGACGGAAGGTACCTCCGGCAAGCGCATTCCCGTCTACGACCCTTCGACGGAAGAAGTCATCGCCGAAATTCCCGACGCGAGCGCAGCCGATATCGACGCCGCTGTGGCCGCGGCGCGCCATGCCTTTGATGAAGGTGGCTGGCCTCAGACCACGGCCCAGGATCGAGGCCGCATCCTGTTCCGCATCGCTGCCAAGCTGCGCGAGGAAGCGGCACAGCTGGCGGAGTTGGAATCGCGCAACTGCGGCAAGCCAATTGTCGAATCGGAATACGACATCGCCGATGCGGCCACCTGCTTTGAATACTACGGCGGCCTGGCCAACAAGGTCTCCGGCTTGGTTAACCCCGTCCCAGACAATGCCCTCAGCCTCTCGCTTAAAAGAGCCGGTTGGCGTTGCGGGGCAGATCATTCCCTGGAACTACCCCATTGGGATGGCCGCGTGGAAGCTGGCGCCGGCGCTCGCCGCAGGCTGCACTTGCGTATTGAAACCAGCGGAGCAAACGCCGCTGACCATGTTGAAGCTGGCCGGGTGGTTGGCAGAATGCGGAGTTCCTGCGGGCGTGGTCAACGTGGTGACCGGGCTTGGTGAGACAGCCGGCGCTGCCATCGTAGCCCATCCCGACGTGGACAAGGTTGCCTTCACCGGATCGGCTTCAGTGGGCAAGCTGATCATGAAGTCGGCCGCCGACACGCTCAAGCGAGTGACCCTGGAGTTGGGCGGTAAGTCGCCCAACATCTTCTTTGCCGATGCGGATTTCGAGGCGGCCATTGACGGTGCGCTGTTTGGCATTTTTATCAACCAGGGCGAGGTTTGCTCGGCCGGCAGCAGGGTGCTGGTGCAACGGTCGATCTATCCCAAATTCCTTGAAGCGATGACGGAGAAGGCGCGCACCATCAAGCTGGGACCGCCGCTCGACCGCTCCACCAAGATGGGGCCGCTGGTAAGCAAGGAACAATACGACCGGGTCTTCGCCTATCAGCAGCTAGGGAAGTCAGAAGCCAAGCTGGCGCTCGGCGGCGGCAGGCCTGCTTCCATGAGCCGAGGCTACTACGTGGAACCTACCATTTTTTACGACGTTGACAACTCCTCGCGCATTGCCCGGGAAGAGATTTTTGGGCCGATCGCCGCTGTCATCCCTTTCGAGGACGAACGCGAGGCGCTCAAAATCGCAAACGACACCTCGTTCGGGCTCGCTGCCGCGGTCTGGACGCGTGACATCTATCGCGCCCTACGCATGGTGAAGGCCATCCGCGCCGGGATCGTGTGGGTCAATCACATGCAGCCGACTTATGTGGAAGCACCCTGGGGTGGGTTTAAGCAGTCTGGTTTCGGCAGGGAATTGGGCATTCACGGCATCGACGAGTACCTCGAAACCAAGCAGGTGCATATCAACCTGAACGAAGCGCCGATTGGATGGTATTGAGACTATGTCCAGCATTCGACTTAAGACAGAAATTCCCGGGCCCAATTCGCGCGCTTTGACGGCACGGCGGTCGCAGGCCATCCCGCGCGGGGTCTATGCTTCCACCCCGCTGTTTGTCCGTCACGCTGAAGGCGCGATGCTCGAGGATGTTGACGGCAACCGCTTGATTGACCTGGGCGGCGGAATTGGCTGCGCTAACGTTGGCCATCGCAATCCACGGGTGTTGAGCGCTCTGCGTGGACAGCTGGACGCCTTTCTCCATCTCTGCTTCCAGGTCACTGGGTATGAAAGCTATGTTGCGGTGGCGGAAAAGCTCAACCAGCTCACGCCCGGCAACTTCGCCAAGAAGACTCTTCTGGTGAACAGCGGCGCGGAAGCAGTGGAGAACGCGGTGAAGATTGCCCGCGCGTTTACCGGCCGTCCCGCGGTGCTCTCGGTGGAAGATGGTTTTCACGGTCGCACCATGATGGGCTTGTCGCTTACCAGCAAGACTCATCCGTACAAGGAGGGTTTCGGTCCCTTCCTGCCAGATGTTTACCGCATTCCTTTTGGTGTGCCCGCAAATGCCCGGTTGTCCAATCGCGGAGCGATGACGGCAGGGCAGGTAAATGAACTCCTCGATCAGACGTTTCGCCGCGTGGTGGCGGCGGAGTCGGTGGCAGCGATTGTGGTTGAGCCGGTGCTCGGGGAAGGCGGCTTCGTCGTGCCGCCGGCTGGGTTTCTTCCGGCGCTGGCGCAGATATGCCGGGATCGCGGGATTGTTTTTGTTGCTGATGAAGTGCAAACCGGGTTCGGCCGTACCGGGGAATTATTTGCCTGTACTCATTTCGGCATCGAGCCCGATCTGATTCTCACCGCCAAGTCTCTTGGCGGCGGCATGCCCCTGGCGGCCATCACCGGCCGCGCGGAGATCATGGATGCTCCCGGGCCCGGCGGCCTGGGCGGGACTTTCGGTGGGAACCCCGCTTGTTGCGCGGCCGCGTTGGCGGTGTTCGAGGAGTTTGCCGACGGGCAACTACTTGCCCGCGCCCGATCGTTAGGGAAAGAATTTCAGCGCCAGGCTACCATCTGGCAACGGCAGCATGCCTTCATTGCCGACGTTCGCGGAGTAGGCGCCATGCAGGCGATGGAGTTTGTCGATGCCAGCGGAGCGCCCTGTGCAAAAGGGGTAAAGAAGTTGGTGCAGCATTGTCTGCAGCAAGGCGTATTGGTGTTGAACGCGGGAACGTACGACAACATTGTCCGCGTGTTGATGCCGCTGACCATCAGCGACGAGGAATTCAAACAGGCCCTGCAGGTGCTGGAGGACGGCCTGACTGCGGTTGCGGCCGAGCTAGGAGAACTCGCCGCAGCGCACTAGAGCGTCTAGAGACGAAGGGCATGGCTTTAGCCGTGCCGCAACGGATCGAGGATAATGAGGGCTTTAGCCCCTGAGGTACGTTTTAAGAGGAAGCATGGAAACACGTACCTCACCGGTCCGGCCTCAATATGGCACGGCTGAGCCCGTGCCGTTCGTCCAAGAGTCTCTCCTTAGATCTATGCACTAACCTCCCGCTGTTAGGATGATAGGTTTTTAAATCGTATGGAGCGCCAAGGCTATTACATCGAGGCCGCCTCGCCCGCAGACGTTCCGGAGCTATCGCGGCTTTACATCGACTACCGCGTTTTCTATGGTGAAGCCCCGGAGGAAGAGCGCGCCACAGCTTTTATTCACGACCGCGTGACGCAATCGTCGGGCCGCTATTTCCTGGCAAAGAATGGAATCACCGCTATCGGCTTCATGCACCTGATGCCTTCCACCAACACGCTAGCCATGCGGCCCATCTGGTTTCTGGAGGATCTCTACGTGAGCACGCGGGCCCGCGGCAAGGGTGTTGCTACTGCGCTGCTGAGCCACGCGGAGGCTTTCGCCCGCAGTACCGGTGCTGAACGGTTAACCCTGGCAACCGCCCGCGACAACGTGGCCGCGCAACGTATTTATAAGAAGTTGGGCTACGTGCGCGAAGAGCATTTCTTATACTTCCACCGTCTGCTGACGGGAGACCCCGATGTTGCAACTCGAATGCAGTGACCTGATCCTCAACCATGCCTGGATCGACAACCAAAAAACCTGTTCGAGCGACGGCCGTAGCTTCACGGTAGAAGATCCCGCGGATGGCACGATCCTGGCCACCCTGCCGGACTGCGGCTCCGTCGAGGCCGAGGCTGCCGCGAGCGCTGCGTACCGGGCCTTCCCCAGTTGGAGCTCACTGCTGGCCAAAGAGCGGGCACAGTATCTGCAAGCGTGGCTGGCGGTGATCCGCAAGCATGCAGAAGATCTGGCACGCCTCATTTCCCTGGAACAAGGCAAACCCCTGGGAGAAAGCCGCGGCGAAGTCGCCTACGGCGCCGCTTACATCGAGTGGTTCGCCGAAGAAGCCAAGCGGGTCTACGGGGATGTCATTCCCGAGCCTGCTCACGGGCGCAAAATCATCGTGACCAAAGAACCAGTGGGCGTGGCCGCAGCCATTACTCCGTGGAACTTCCCCATCGCCATGCTGGCGCGCAAGCTCGCACCTGCCCTCGCAGCCGGCTGCACGGTGATTGCCAAGCCGGCGGAAGATACTCCGCTGTCCGCGCTGGCACTGGCGTTCCTTGCGGGCAAGGCGGGCATCCCTGCAGGCGTCATCAACGTTGTTCCTTCTTCCCGTGAGCGCGCCGCGTCGGTCGTCGATCCCTGGTTGAACGATTCGCGGGTGCGCAAGCTGTCCTTTACCGGATCGACCCCTGTCGGTAAGCATCTCGCTCGAGAATCGGCCTCTACGCTCAAGCGGCTTTCGCTCGAGCTCGGCGGCAATGCTCCCTTTATCGTTTTCGACGATGCCGATCTGGATGCGGCGATCACTGGACTCATTGCATCCAAGTTTCGCAATGCGGGCCAAACTTGTATTTGCGCCAATCGCATCTACGTTGCGGATGCGGTGTACGAGGTCTTCGCCCAGAAGCTTGTCCAGGCCGTCTCCGCGCTGCGCGTCGGCCGCGCGGGCGGAGATGCCGAGATCGGGCCGCTCATCAATGCCAAGGCACTGGAGAAAGTAGAACGCCATGTCGCCAATGCGGTCGAACGAGGCGCCCGGGTCTTGATCGGCGGCAAGAGGAACGCTCTCGGCCGCTATTTCTTCGAGCCCACAATTCTGGCCGATGTGGATGCAACCATGGACGTGGCCTGCGAAGAGACGTTTGGGCCGGTAGCTCCGCTCTTTCGCTTCCACAGCGAAGCCGAGGTCATTGCGGCCGCCAATGCGACTCCGTTTGGCCTGGCCGCCTATTTCTATTCCCGCGACCTGGCGCGCGTGATGCGCGTGTCTGCGCAACTGCAGGCAGGGCTGGTGGGCGCCAATGAAGGAGCGATCTCGACAGAACTCGCGCCCTTCGGGGGCGTCAAGGAGTCCGGTTATGGCCGTGAGGGCTCGATGTATGGCATGGATGAATACCTGCAGATGAAGTATCTCTGCCTGGGTGGACTAGGCGCGGTAAAGTAGAAGATCTAAGGTGAACCAATGAGCGAGACCGTAACCGATATCACGATGACCAGCCAGGAAGTGTCCGACTGGACCAAGAAGTTGAACTACGGCACCTGGCGTTACCAGAAGAGCTGGAATCCGCTGCATATTGTCGATGCGGAGGGGTGTTACTTTACCGACGGGAATGGCAAGCGCTACCTCGACTTTTCTTCGCAGTTGATGTGCTGCAATCTGGGGCACAAGAATCAAGCCGTGATTCAGGCAATTGAAGAGCAGGCGCGGAAGCTGGCGTACATCATGCCGTCCTATGCCACCGATACGCGGGTAGAGTTGAGCCGCCTGCTGCTCGAGGTATTGCCTGAGGGGCTGACCAAGTTCTTTTTCACTACCTCGGGCACGGAGGCCAACGAGGCCGCCTTCAAGATTGCCCGCATGTACACCGGCAAGACGAAGATAATCGCGCGCTACCGGTCGTATCACGGGTCGACCATGGCCTCGATTGCTGCGACGGGCGATCCACGACGCTGGGCCATGGAGCCGGGCGGCAAGGGCCAAGGCTTTTTGTTTGCGCCGGAGGTCAACTGTTACAAATGTCCGATCAAGCACACCTATCCGGGTTGCGGCATCGCCTGTGCGGATTACCTGGAGCACATGATCGAGAACGAAAGTGATGTTGCCGCGGTCATCGTCGAGCCGGTGGTTGGTACCAACGGTGTGCTTGTGCCTCCGCCGGAATACATGCCCAAGCTGCGCCAAATTTGTGACCGCTACGGAGTCTTATTGATTGCCGACGAGGTGATGACGGGTTGGGGACGAACCGGCAAGTGGTTTGCCATGGATCATTGGGGAGTTAAGCCGGATATTCTGGTGACCGCCAAAGGCATCACATCGGCCTACGTTCCGCTCGGGCTTTGCGCCACCACCGGCAAGATCGCTGAATACTTTGAGGACCACTTCTTTGCTCATGGGCACACCTACGAGGCGCATCCGATCACCCTGGCGCCCGCCGTGGCAGCGATCAAGGAGCTGCAGCGGCTCGATCTCGTGAACCGGGCGCGCGAGATGGGTAAGTACCTGGGCGACAAGCTGCGCTTGCTCAAGGGAAAGCACCCCTCAGTCGGTGAGGTGCGTGGTTTGGGTCTCTTCTGGGCACTGGAAATGGTGAAGGATCAGGAAAAGAAAACGCCCTTCAACACCAAGCAGGACAAGGTGGATGGGAAGGTAACTGTGGTTGACCGCGTGGCAGCGGATATGATGAAGCGCGGCGTTTCCATGCAGGCCTGGATCAGCCACTTCGTAGTCGCGCCGCCTTTGATCATTGAGAAGCAGGAGATCGATTACGCGGTAGAGCAGCTCGATCAAGCGCTTGGTATCGCCGACGCCGCGATCGCACAATAGGAAAACCGCAGGTCCCTCGGCTTCGCTCGGGATGACAAAGGGGAGGAGGACGCTTCCACGGAGGGTTGCGGCCTAAAAGCACTGAGGCCAATCCCGGCCATCACTCTCCATGGAAGCGCCCTCCTCCCCTTTGTCATCCCGAGCGAAGCCGAGGGACCTGCGGTTTCACTTCATGCCAAACCACGCTTGAGGTCGTGCGCGAGAAGACGGTGAAACAAGTGTTCCCCGGTCTCGCGGCGCACCGACAGACGGCCGGCGCCATAAGCGCGGGAATGCAGTCCGCGTTGTACTGATTCGCAAATATCCACATCCTCTGCCTGCACACGGTCACTCACCGCAACGCTCTCCTCGTTGTACTCCGCGCTGGTGTCGGCGAAGAAGAAATCAAACACCACCAGGCACTTCTCCCGGCCCAGCGGCAGCACCAGGTTTGTGTCCATCACTCCCTGGTAAAGGTTGATCATGAAGTTTGGGTAAAGCCAGTAGTATTCGGCGCGGTCGCCGGTCCGTGTCTGCGCCACCGACGCATCTTGAGAGGCCACCATGGGGCTCGATTGAAGCGCGTAGTGGGTTCCATTTTCAATCGTGTACTCCTTGTAGTCGAGCACGCTGTTGAGAGCCTTGTGCAGGTGCGGAACGTGGTAACCACCATCAAGGTAGTTGTCGACATAAACCTTCCAGTTGCAGGCCAGGGTATAGGTCTTGCGAGTAAAAAAACGAAGTCCGGCCACGGAAATCCGCTGCGGCAGATCATCGAGTTGGCTCTCGAGCGGCAGCGCCTCCGGGTTCAGGTTGACGAAAATAAAGTTTTCCCACGCGGCGACCTGAACCGGCACCAGCCCATTCGCCTCGCGGTCGAAATTGCATACACCGGTGAACTCAGGCGTGCCCTTGAGTGAACCATCCAAACCATAGGTCCACCCGTGATACGGGCAGCGAAGATGCTGCGCAACCCCGCAGGGCGCGGTGGCTACCGCCGCGGCGTGATGGCGGCAAACATTGTAGAAGGCACGAAGTTGCTCATCCGCTCCCCGAACAACAATGAGTGGCTCGCCGGCCAGGTCGAAGGTAAAGAACTGGCCGGCCTCCGTTGCCTGATCCACTCGCCCCACCGCGATCCAGTTGCTGCCAAAAACCTGGTCGCGTTCCAGGCGCTCAATGCGTTCGTCCACATACCAGGCCGCAGGGATGGTATAGGCGTATTCGAGAGGAGCGGCTTCATCGTAAAGCGCCAGCAAACCGGAGAGGGAGTCACTCATAACGCGAGCCCTTCGGCCAGAGCAGCCGCCCGGCTTATGGACCGCTGCCCGCGCCAGTACACGGCCATGCCCGCAAACAGCAGCACCAGGGTCATGGCGATCAACTTGAACAACGCGGCCTTCGGATTGCGCTCATCTTCCGCAGGAAACATGGCAAGAATAATAGCGGCCGAAGTGGAGAAAAAACCCACGCACGCCAGGGGAATGGCAAAGCGCTTTCCTCCCGGCAGGCGAATGGCACCGGGTAGATACGGGCGCGACTGCAGACGGATCATGGAGGCAAAAACGAACAGATAGGGAATGAAGTAAGCGATCAAGCTCATGCTGACCATCAGGTCATAAGTGCCTTTCACACTGGTGCCGGCCTGGCTCAGCACCCCGAAGAGAATGCCGGCGAGACCGTACGAAATGATGGCCACATACGGAGTCCTCCACCGCCGGTGAATGCGGCCAAACACAGGAGGCAGGTAGTGATGGATGCCGGCAACGAAGGGCAGCCGCGCCGTCGACGAGAGATAAGCGGCTGCAGCGCCTACATTGCTGATGCCCACCAGGATGGCAACCGGAGCAACCAGTGCGGCCAAACCGAGACGGCTGCAAAGAAAATCGATGGCGGTCATAAAACCAGCCAGGCCGGTGATGCTGCTCATTGGCAGCGCAACCAGCATGGCAACCGTTCCGGCGATATAGCCGACGGTGATGAGAACCCCGGCAATTACCAGGGCCCGCGGCACCACCCGGCGCGCGTCCTTGATTTCCTCCCCCATGAACGAGGCGCATTCACAGCCGCTGAAGGCGAAGAAGATCGTAGACCAGAAGATGAGGTCTCTCACGTGGGCCTGAGGAATGGCGCCCGCCCAGGTGAAATGGGTGGCGGAGCCAAAGCGGAAGAAGGATAGCAAGCCGAGCACGATCAGGATCAAAACCGGCAGCGCCATGCCCACCGCGCCAAGGTTATTGAGCCACTTGCCGATGTTAAGGCCGAGTACGTTCAGCACCGTAATCAGCGTCAGCATGCTGGCAGTAAAGATCAGGAAGTAAGCATTGACGTCGGCCAGATGGTGGGCGCGAGGAGTGGCGAAGAGCAGGCTGCTGGCGGCGAAATAAAGCACCGCGCCGAAGTAGGGAAGGTTGCTCATCCAATAGGTCCACGCCGCCATAAAGCCGGCAAATTCGCCGTAGGCTTCGCGGGTCCAGATATAGAGGCCGCCTTCCTGAGGATAGCGGGAGGAGAGCTCGAGCACGCAACCAGCGAGGGGCAGGAAGAATCCACAAAAGGCCAGCACCCATACGGCGATGGCGGATTGTCCAGCAGCGGCAGCCGCAGCAATCCAGCGTAGGCTCAGGCCGCTGACGATATAGAAGAGAATGACATCGCGAAAACCAAGTTCCCGTCTCAGCTTCTCTTCTGCCACGTTCTACCTCATGTCCTTCAGCACCGCCATGGCGGCGTTGCGGCCGTTCATGGCGATGACGCTACCGCCAGGGTGGGTACAGGCGCCGCAGAGGTAAACTCCGGGCATCGAGGTGCGAGCAGCGAAGCGGTGGCTCCACATGTTGCCCGGCAGGCAATCGCCTTGAAAGATATGGCCGCCGGTGAGGCCGACCTTCTCCTCAATGTCCGGTGGTCCCATTACTTGTGCTTCCAGCACCGCCTCCGGCAGGTTGGAACAGAAACGGCCGATGGAATCGAAAGCCAGCTTGCGCACCCGCTCGCGATGATCATCCCAGGAGCCGGCCGCAAAAGTGTGGGGCACATACTGGGCAAAGACGCTCATGGTGTGCTGCCCGGCCGGAACCACACTCGCATCGTGCACGCTCTGGAAATAGATCTCGCACCATAAGTCCTCGGGCAATTCTCCTTTGCTGCTGGCGGCAAAGCCGGCTTTCCATTCCGCGTGGGTCAGCGGCGCGTTGATCTGGCCATAGTGATGGGGCTGCAACTGGCCGGGACGAGCGAGGAAGTCGGGCAGCTCGCGCAGCAACACATTCAGCTTAACGGTGCAGCCCTTGATCGCAAGGTGCTCGACTTTACCGCGGAAGTCAGAGCTTGCGGACTTGCCCAACAGGCGCAGCGTAACCACCGGGTCGGCATTCGAGATCACCACCGGAGCAGAGATACGTTCCCCGCCCTCCAGCAAAACACCCTCGCCGGGCAGGATCTCGGCCACCGCAACCCCTGCGGCCACCACCGCGCCTGCCTCCCGCGCTGCGTCGCAGAAGTAGAAGGAGACCATGCCCATCCCACCCTTCACGTAGCCCCACATGCCGGGAAGACCGCCCAGACGGCCGGAGGAGTGGTGGAAACGGATGGAAGCCGTGCCGGGATCGAACGGGCTGGCGTTGGTGCCGATAACGCCCTGCCCAAAGTAGGCATATTGCAGCCGCTCGTCCTCAACATAACGCTCCACAAACTCCGCCATCGACCAATCGAAGAGTACATGCCGCGCTTCTTCGTCGTTGCCCAGGCGAGCGTCGATCTCTTGTTGCGACGGAGCGTCGCCGATCCAAACATCGCGATCGCCGGCAGGGCGCAAAGCATCGCGAAGACGCCGAATCACAGCAGTCATGGCTTTCCAGCCATTCACATCGCGCGGAGAAAAGCGCCGGATCTCTTCCTCGCAGGCGTCATCGTCATCCCACAGTTGCACGCTGGAGCCATCGAGGAAGGGAACAAAAAGACCGTTCGAAGCGGGCGTCCAATGAAAACCGCGCTCCGCCAACCCCAGCTCGTCGACAACCAGCGGATGGAGAAGTCCAGCCAGGTAGGCGCACGGAGACATAAGAACACCGGGAAAGGGCTCCTCGATGGTGCAGGCGCCTCCCACGCGCGGCCGGCTTTCCAGCACCAGGACTCGCTTGCCGGCGCGGGCGAGATAGGCGGCGCAGACCAGGCCGTTGTGACCGGCGCCGACCACGATGGCGTCCCACGGCCGCGAAGCAAGTTGAGCAATCGGTTCGGGCAAGCCAATCTCGCCGAGTACGGCGGCCGTCCGGGATTGTGCGGGAAGGCTCATGCTACGCCCTACCCCGGAGCCGGTCGAGTGCCCGGCGGTTGCGTTTTGAGGGTTTCCCTGCGAACAGAGGTTCAAAGCGCGGCATCGCTTTCCGCTCTTCTGCCTGCTGCAGACGCAACGCGCGGCTCGCTTCGGTTTCCCGGTACAGTGTCTGCGCCACCGCCGCCGGACCTCGTATGTCGCTCAGAAGCAGCACCTCCACCTGAAAGTCCCCGCTATCGTTCTTCACTTGTAACAGATCGCCCACCCGAACCGGGCGGGCGCTTTTGGCCGGCTGTCCATTGGAGCTTATCCTGCCCAGCTCACAGGCCTTCGCCGCCAGGGCCCGCGTCTTGAAAAACCGCGCCGCCCAGAGCCACTTGTCCATCCGCACTTCGGGATTCAATCTGATATTCTCCTAGGCTGAGCAGGCCCGATGACGAAGGCGTTGGACAATTTTCGCATCAAGAATCGCTGGGGCAAGTTTATTCAGTTTGCAACCGTCAAGTCGATGCCGCCGTCATGACCCCGGCGATGGTGGCGGTCGATCTCGGCGCCGAGAGCTGCCGGGTTTCTTTGTTGCGCTGGAGCGAGAATGGTCCCCAGATCACCCTGGTGCACAGGATCCCCAACGGGCCGGTCGCTCACGGCGATCAACTGCGATGGGATCTGCACTGCGATCTGGGCCGGGGTAGAAGAAGGGCTTCGCCGCTGCGCCGCGATCGCCGTCGAAGGTATAGCCTCGATCGGGGTGGATGGCTGGGCCACCGACTATGTTCGCCTCAACGAAAACGGCCGGGCCTTAAGCGACCCATTTTGCTATCGCGACCCAAGAAACATCGCCGCTGAGCACGCGGTGCACGAACGGATCGGTGTTCGCCGCCTGTATGAGCTAACCGGACTACAGCGGTTACGTTTCAATACCCTCTACCAGCTTTATGCGGATCAAATGGCTGGTATTCCTGCCAGCGTGCCCTGGATCAATCTGCCGGAATATCTGCTCTCCCTCCTGGGAGGACGACGGGTGGCAGAGTACACCAACGCCACCCATACCGGGCTGGTGAGCGTGGAGACGAGGGCGTGGTGTCCCGAGGTTTTCGAAGCCGTTGGACTTGATCCTGCGGCGGCGCCGGAATTGGTTGCGCCGGGGACCGAGGTGGGAGTTTTACAGGGCCCGTTGGCGGAGTTGCCGGCGTTGCGAGGAACGCGGTTGATTGCGCCTGCCTGCCACGATACGGCATCGGCGATCGCGGGCATTCCGGGAGCCGCTGAGGACAGTGCCTACATCAGTTCGGGTACGTGGTCGCTGGTGGGGGCGCTGTTGGATCGGCCTTGCAACACGGAGCAGGCCTTTGCCAAGGACTTCACCAACCAGGGCGCAGTTGCCGGGCAAGTGAGCTTTCACAAGAACGTGAACGGCATGTGGTTGTTGCGCCAGTGCATCGAGCGTTGGAACGGTGCGTGGACCGTACCTGAGCTGATTGCGCAAGCCGAGGGGTTAGCCCCTCCGGATCAAGTGTTCGACGTGGACGAGGAAGATCTGATGTTGCCCGGCGATGTGCCCGGCCGCATCAACGAGCAGCGGCGCCAGGCGGGCCTCGATCCAATTACAGAAGCCCCGGCTTTGACCAGCCTGATCCTGCATAGTCTCGCTGTGCGCTACGCAGAGGTGTTGCGTGACGTGGTCGAGGTCACCGGCAAACCTCTGCGTCGGATCTATATCGTCGGTGGTGGCAGTCGCAACGCTCTGCTCAACCGGCTCACTCAGCAGGCCACCGGACTTGAGGTCCATTGTGGCTACGTGGAGAGCGCCACCGTTGGCAATTTCGCCATTCAGTTGGCGCAGCCTGCGAGCAAAGCCGAAATAGGGAACTGGGCAACAACGCTCGGCGCCGCGATCTAGAGCCACGTCGTGTATTGAGTCCCGCATCGAAAATAGCCCGGAGCTCAGTCCTGGGGCACTGAAAGCCGTGCCTGAGGTTTCTACAAAGCATGGCAGAGCGTATCGTATCTGAACAAGAGAAGATTCCTCGAATGTAGGCTTTTTGCTTTGTATCAGGGCCCGACTTTAGTCGGGCCGTAAAGGATTAGAAGAGATTGGGCTTTAGCCTCTGCTATCCCGCACGAAATGCTTGTCCGGAAGCAGTTTTGAGCAGTGCGCGGGTGTTTTTCGCTACAACGAAAACCAGCATGGCACAAGGCTTATTGCAATCTGAGCGGAATGCCATGCTTCTCATCGATGTAGAAACTTCAGGCCATGAATCCCCGCGGGACTGGTTCGTTTCGCTGATCTGACCTTTGCGATCAATGAGATTCAGAGTGAGCTGGAGCCTCCACCACCTCGTACGGGCGCATCATCTCATTGTCCTCGTGCTCAAGAATGTGGCAATGCCACACGTAGCGGCCAGCGTAGCCTTCGAAGGGAATGATAATCCGCGTGATCAGGCCCGGATCCGCGCGAACCGTATCCTTCCAGCCACTCTCGCCCGGTGCGGGGAGAATCGCCGGCCCGGTGAAACGGATCGTCCCCTTGTCCTGAAATTCAAATGTGTCAAACGGACGGCGGTCGAGTATCTGAAACCTCACCAGGTGAAGGTGGATGGGATGCGCATCTTCCGTCAGATTAACCAGCTCCCAAATTTCCGTTGTGTTGAGCACCGGCTTCTCAGTAACAGGCATGTGCCAAGGAGTGTTGTTCAGCAGCATGCCCATGGATTGCTGCACCAGGTCCATTCGCTCATCGAGAGTGAGACGGCGCGTCTTGACCGCTTGGCTTTCAGGAATCCTTGAAAACGACCGCAGAGCCGGAGGAAGCGAAGAAGCCTCAGGCGCCCCATTGGCCGCGACACGGAATTGCATGATGTCGAAGGCGTCGCTGCGCAGCAAAATATTTTCTCCCGCATGGGCGCCGAAATCGAAAACCAAATCCACGCGCTCGCCAGGCGCCATCACCACCCGCTGGGCAGCAGCGGGAGCGGACAGAAGTCCCTGCTCAGTGCCCACCTGTTGGAACGTGAGCAGCTTGCCAAACGAGAAGCGGTAAAAGCGGCCGTTGGAGCCATTCATTAGCCGCAGACGATACTTGCGTGGCTCCACCTCCAGGTAGGGAAAGAGCTTGCCGTTGACCAGGATGGCATTGCCGAATACCTCCGGAACCCAGGGCGCCTCAGGCTTGGGCGAAACGGAATATTCAAGCTGGCCGTCAGGAAGTAGAAAGCGATCGTAGACCAGCAACGGTATCTCGTATTTCCCCTTGGGAAGCCGGAGCGCATCTTCTGCTTCGTCGCGGATGAAATACATCCCCTGCAGCCCGGCGTAGATATTCAGCCGATTGATGCCCATAGTGTGGTCGTGGTAAAAGAGCATCGCTGCATCCTGGCGATTGGGGTAGTGGAAAGTAGCGGACTTGCCGGGAACAAACCAGTTTTCGGGGTACCCGTCGCTGCTTGGCGGAGTTTTGCCGCCATGGAGGTGGATCACGCTGCGCACTGCAGGCAGGCTCGCCTCGGCCCCGTGCAGGTTATGGTCAATGGGCAGAAAATGTTTCTGCGGCAGCTCGTTGACCCACTCCACAATCAACCCGTGATTGCTGCGAGTTTCGAACGTCGGCCCGGGAGAAGACGAGCCGAATCCCCACATGCGGGTCGCGGGCAAATCTCGGTGAACCTTGCATTCGACCGGCCGCATGGCCAGACGGTAGTAGGGAAGTTGTTGAGATGCATCTTCCGGGCTGGGACGCATTCCGCTGGGCTGCGCGATCTCTGGAATCAGAAGTGGATCCACCCAGGGTCTCAACTTGTCAGGATCAAGAGTGGTTAAGTTGCCGACCGATATCCCGGCGGCCAAAATCCCGGTTCGCTCCAGGAACCTGCGGCGCGTAATCAAATCAAAGCCTCAGTGAAAACATAAATGAAGCAGGGCATCGGGAGAAAACTCCCTTTGCCCTGCGGCCTTGCGTTTTGGCGTGAGTGGTTAGTAGCTGGGTAGACCGGTCGTGGTGTTCAGAATCAGGGGAGTGGTATTCGGGGCCGCCGAGAAATTGAACATGCCGTTCAGCTTTCCGGCGAGCGAATCGAATGACCCCGTGATGCGTTGACTATCGAGCCAGTTGTCCTCGATGAAGCGCAGAATCGAGGTCTGGTCGGTGACGGTGTGGTCGACGTAGTTCTTTTTGGAATAGGGAGAGATCACCAGCAGCGGAAGACGAGGACCGTATCCGCAGCGGCCCTGCGCATGATCCACAGTCACACCCGCCAGCGCAGCAGTCCCGGCGCCGCATTGGCCAGTACCGGTGAGGGCATCCATGGAAGTCGCCGATTGGTTCACGATGGGGCCCATCTGGTGGTCATACCATCCGTCGGAGTCGTCATAAGCGATGACCACGGCGGTGTTGGCCCAATCCTTTTGCTTCTGCAGGAAGTTGATCACGGTGGTCACGAATGTCTGCTCGTCCAGAGGATCCGAGTAGCCCGCGTGGCCATCCTGATAACCGGGCGCCTTGAGGAAGCTGACAGCCGGGAAGTTGCCGGCGTTGAGCGCGTCGTAGAAGTCATGCATGTCGTACTGATGGTTTGCCGGATCTCCATCAATGCCCACAGTGCTGGGTGAAGAGGGCCGGGTGTGCTTCAGGTTCTGGGTGGAGGTGTAGTACTGGAACGGCTGATGGTGCGGAATGTAATCCGCCTTGTTGGTCATGGTGATCGCCGAGGTTGTGCTGCGGCTGCAACCAGTCGTGCCGTTCGCGTTCTTGACCGTCAAGTCAAAGCCGCCCTCGAAGAAACCCCAGCTGATGCCGCGGCTGTTGAGCAGGTCGCCCACGTTCTGCCCGCTCATCGCGAGCTGTGCCCCGGTGGTGGTGGAGCAAACGTCTCCGACCGGGTCGGCGTCGCTGATCAGGGTGTAACCCCCACCACCATCCGGCACCACGTCTGCGGTGGCGTTGACCTGGTCACTGACGCCGTTCAGCTGGCCGGAAATCAGGTTAAGCGCGCCATCCGTCGAGGGACCGAAGTTGGTGCCGTAGGAGTTGTCGCTCATGGCAAACCGCTGCGCATAGTTCCAGTAGGCGGTCACTGTGTTGCCGTCGTAGTACCCCATGACCAAGCCGCCTGTTGTCTGCCCGCTCGGCGGAGGCCCCGGGGTTCCCGTGTACTTGGGGAAGGAATCCATCAAGCCGGCGTGGAACGCCTGCTGTTCCGGCATGTAATCGTGATCCTGATCGGCGGTTGAGGCTTCCGAGCGATCAAGGCGGAAAGGATTGGCTGCGGCGGTGCCGTTGACCGCACTGTTCAGATAGTTGGGATTGCTAAAGAGGAGCGCATCAGTATATCCATTCACCGACGGCGTGCCCGATGCGGGCTTGAATGCTGGCTCGTTGGGGGGATTCAGGGCGTAAGGGTAGGTGCCAAAGTAGTGGTCGAAGGAAATGTTCTCCTGAAAAATGACCACGAGGTGCTTGATGGGTGTGGCGGTGCCCGATTGCGCTTCCAAAACCATGGGGTTGATAAGTGTCCCGGCAAACATCAGCGAGGCTAACGACGTGGCTACGAGCTTCTGCATCAGTGCTCCCTTCGAGGCCGGCTTCACGACCGCCATCAAGCTTTAACGTCGCAGTGTTAAAGGCCGGTGATCAGGGAGTAACAAACAGTTAAATTTGGCCGCCCGTACCGTGGCGAACAAGTTACGGTGCAGGGGAGGTGTAGGAGGGAAGCGGCGAAGCGCAGAGATGGGTCTCCTTATCCTTGTCGTCTGCGTTTGGCTCCGCCAGGGTGTAGCCGAGCTCAGATAAAAACTGGATGCAATCTTCGCGAACCGTCGGAAATCCGGGAAGCCATTGGTGGGTTTCGACCGAGAGCGTGGGATGGCGGCGGGCCAGCAATTTTCGCGCTCCTTGTAAAATCTTCAGCTCAGCGCCCTCGGCGTCGATCTTGATGTAGTCAGCCTCGGGCAATTCGCCGCTGTCAATCTCCTCATCCAGGCTGATGGTCCGCACCGCCAATCCGCCTTCGGAAGAAAGATGCCCCGAAACCGCGCTGCCCGCACAATCGAAATGGGCAATGCCATTGCAGTCGGAAACGGCCGCCTCCACCACGGTGACATTCGAAAGACGGTTCATGGCCACATGCTTCCTGATGTTGGCGATGTTCCTGGGAGCGGGTTCAAACGCAAAAACCCGGCCTGTTGGCCCAACCATGGATGCGGCATACAGGGTGTGATAGCCGGCCTGGGCGCCGATATCGAAGCAAACCGCTCCGGGACGGAGGTGCTGCTTCATCAAATTCGATTCCTCCCGATCATAAGTTCCCAGCCAGCAGCGGTTTATGCTAGAGCCTACGATCCACCGCTTGCCTTGCAGCGGCCCCCGGATCACGGGTACCTGAAGACCGGAAGGGATGAAGTGGAGAGGCGCGCGCAGCAGGCGCTTAATCGGGTTGGTATTGGGCATGGCAGAAAGGCGGTCGATTACAGAACCCGCGTCCAATTTCATCGAGATCCTCTTCACTCTGGCCCGGAATAAACACGGCGCCCGGGGATTTTCTACCAAGGAGAAACAGCCTAGGGGGTGAGCAGGAGCATATCGGGAGGCGAATTGTCGGGTCAAGAAAATTCGGGTCGACCGGTTTGGCAGTTCCACTCGGGAACGACTCCTACGGTCGTGGGCAGGAAGAGTCTAAAAATGCTTTTAACTTAGGTGGAACCCTTTAAGGCCAGTGAGCTGCAAAAAGGTGAGCCAGGCGAACTTTGGATTGTTGAGCAGGTAGCGGCGCCATAAGCGCCTGGGTTCCTTGATGAGCCGGTACAGCCACTGCAATCCGGTCTTCTTCATCCAATCCGGCGCTTCCATGAGATTTCCACTGAGCAGATCGAAGGCGGCGCCCACGCCAATCATCAACTTGACCGGCATGCGGTGGCAGTACTGGGCCATGAATCGCTCTTGCTTTGGCGTACTCAGACCGCACCACAACACATCCGCCTGCGACGCTTCCAGCTGTGTGCGAAGATCATTTTCTTCTTCATCGGTGAGAGGCCGGAAGGGTGGGGTGTAAGTACCCACGATCTTTAGTCCCGGGAATCTCCCGGTCAACGCTGCCCGCAACTCTTCCGCCACGCCGGGCTTGCCGCCGTAAAGGAAATGCCTGTAGCCGCGTTCTAACGACCGCTCACAAAGGCCGAGCATGTAGTCCGGACCGTATACGCGGTTCATGTGCTTGAACCCATGGACACGGCCTAGCCACACCGTGGGCATGCCATCTGGCGTGGTGAGAAACGAGTGATTGAGAATGTCGCGAAATGCCGCGTCTGATTGCGCTTCCATGATCCCGTGCACGCCGGTCACGCAAACATAGCCTTGTCTTCCCTGATCCAGCAGCAGCTCGGTTTCGCGAAGAGCAGTGTGCATGTTCACGCCACTGACACCCACTCCGAGGATGTTGACGCGCATCGGCTCGCCAGAGGAGGGGTCGACATCTTCACCCAGATAGTCGTTCGCTTCACCGCTGTAGTCGGGGGTCAACGACCGTTTGGCGGTCTTCTGCCAGGACAAATCACTCCTCTCCATCTTTGTCAGGCCGTTGTGATTGCCAAACCGCTTTGAAGCCACGCGAAGTGTCCCCCCAACCGGGTATCGTAATCACCAAAGTATACGTCGCCCTAAACTATCGGCCGTCTTTTACCGGCCTGGCATGGCTTTTTAGTAACCAATTCATGGTTACTTTCTGCCAACAACTCGCCGCAAGTTGATCAAGGCAGACATCTTAAGGCCTCCCATTCACGGGATCGTTGGCATTACCGGCGATATCGAAGTCCTGGCGGGAAGGATCGACATTAGGGCCAATCGGGCCGCTCGGTCCAACGTTGCTGGTGGTCGTTACGCTTTGCTTGGCGGATACGGCAAGAACGCCGACCGCGTCGACCACCGTGGCTGTGACAGTGTGCGGGCCGCTGCTTAAGGCCCCCGCACCGTATTTCAGATCGTACGGGCCCGCCCCCATCACGGCGCTAACGTAGTGGCCGTCCACTGCGAAAACTACACCCTGCATTCCGTACTCCACCGTGGTTACCGTTGCGGCGGCGGTGAGAGTACCTCCGGTGCTGGTCACTGGTCCCAAGGCAATGGCCAGGGAAGGCAAGCCAGGAGGGCAACTTCCATCCGTTCGGTTACGCCTGTAGGTGGTGGTTGACTTGCCATTGGAGTCCCCGAAATAAGCGCTCCGAGCATGCGATGGGGTGATGAGACAGGCGTAGTTGTCCTCCATGGTCCCGCCCACCGTGCCTCCAAATGCGTACCCCGCTGTCGGCCACTGAGACATGATCGTGTTGTTGTAAATCTTCATATCCTGGGCGCCGACTTCGAGCCCGATGCCAACGTACTCATTATTGTTCAACACGCCTTTGAGCAAATTGTTGTACCAGACCACCCCGCTCATGGGGATGGCTGTGTAGTCATTGCTGCCGGGTTGTTTCGCTCGGGCAAACGGCGCCGAAAAACCGAATGTGTTGGCCTCGGGGTAAGGGCCGCCGGCGTTCAGATCGTAATTGTCATAAATCTGAAAGTTTGCAATTCCCGCGTTATAAGTGGGATTGCCGCATCCTGCACCAGAATTGATCTCCAGGAACATGCGATGATGCGCGTCGGAAAAATTGTGATGGACAAGTATGTTTTGCGCTTGAAACTGCTGTCCCTGGCAAGCCTTGATGTTCTGGTAGACGTGCAGGAAAGTGTTGTGATCGATGGAATAATTGGAACCGCCATAGAACCAGATGGCCGCGCGGGCGGTATCGCCATCCGGGTCGTACTGCTCGTTGTAGTTTTTGCCCGCCGCGTTATAGCCGTTATCGTAGGGCATGATGTTGGAAAAGGTATTGTGCCTGATAACTACATTATTCGAGCCGCCCCCGATGAAGATTCCTCCATTGGAGCGAAAGTTGTTTGGCCCATAAGTCATATTCTCGAACGTGTTGTAAGTGAAAGTCAGGTTAGTGATGGCCTGGTCCAGCGTTTGCCCGCCGTCGCCGCCCTTTCCGTAGGCCTGGATGCCGCCCCCGTTGAAGATGCACCCGCTCGTGGCCGACCCCCCGATGGCGGTGTTCGATTGGAGATTTGCGAAGATATCCGTGCCCTTGTTGGGTCCGACAAGCGAAGCTCCTGGCTGACATTTCACTCTTATTCCATCCGCCCGGAAAAGAACTGTGGAGGCTACGTAGTAACTGCCGGGAGCAGGAAAGACAACGGTATCGCCGGAAGCCATCGCCGATACGCCACGTTGGATAGCTCGGTAGTCGTTGGTCTTTCCGTTCCCGGTCGCGCCCCAATCAGTTTTCGCATTCCAAGTCCGGGCCCACGCGGAAACTGTGAGACTGACAATAAGAACTGCAAGACCTTTGTTCAGCATATGCATGCAAGGCTACAGGAAAGTGATACTGGGATGTAAGCAAGAAGATGCCGGTTGCCCGTCATGATCCGGGCAAATTCCCTTTCCAGCCACTGTTGCTTACGATGGTTTCAAAAGAGAGCACGGAAGGTCAGATTGGTAACCGCGGCGTCACGCTTCCTGGTACTCAAAAAAAAGGCGCGGCTTTTCAATGAGAAAAGCCGCGCCTCGCAGCAAAGACTAGAACGATGGACCTACCGTAACACCGGCAGTGGCCATTTTGTTAACCCAGACCTGGTATTCGTTGTTTTCCATGTCCAGGGTGATCTGTCGGGCTGCTATGACAGAATTGGTGGAATAGTCTGCGGGCGCAGCAGGGAAGAATTGATCCTTGCGATAGCCCTCCTGGGCGCATGAGGATTGCCAGCACGCCCAGCCGATGAGATTGTCGCGCATGGTGTTGTTGTACATGCTTCCACTCGCGACCGCGGCGCCGGTTGCATCGCCATTGGCCATGCCAACTCGTTGCGCTGCGATTTTGCTTCCATCGGCCAGCAAGCCGCTCGAGATGACACGATTGTTGGCAGCGACATTGTCGTGGCCGGCAGCGAACTGAATGCCATAGTTCACCGTCCCCACCACCTGGTTATCGTGAATGCTGTTGAAGGCAGGCGCTTGTTGTGCATCATCGCCGGCTTTGGCATCCGTCTTGATCCCGCCGCCACTGTAAGCATCCTGGGCCGCCTTATACGGATAGGCGCCCTGAATGTAGGTGTCGTGGATATCAAGCGGCTGGTTGGGTGTTCCGCCTGACCGGTAGACGTCGATGTTATCTTCCACCAGGCTGTGGCCGGCGATAGTTGATGACCTCATTCCAGCCGACATCAATGCCGGGCACAGATTGCACGCTATCGAACTGGATAAAGCGCGCCTGGGTGCGGTTGGAGCCTTCTCCCGGCAAATACCCTTCATTGCCATCGCTGAGCAGGCCATTCATGTTGCGCGCCCGGTTGGAGCGGATCACGATCGTTTCTTCTCCGTCGCGATTGCCGCCATACCCGTGGACGATGACGCCACCCTGCGCATTCTCGATGTAGTTATTCTCTACATCGAGCCGCACCGGTGAGGTGACCTCGAGGAAGGTGCCGTTGGGCTGGCCCTTTACAGCCGCATTCAGAGCCACACCGGCACTGTTACGTACGGTCAGGTTGGTGCCCGCGACCGTGGTCTTGATCAAGCTACCCGCACTACGAATGTGCGCGTTCTCAATAATGACCGGAGCCGTGGTCGCTACCGTGACCGCCGGGGTCTTGGCATCCGTGCTCTGCCAGTTTCCGGAGTAGGTGCCGCCCTCGGTGATCACGATTGGACTGCTCCAATCCATCTCGCCGATGGCGCTGCTGGCCGGGACCGAGACCTGGCGTCCCTGGTAGCTGCCGGAGACCGTCGCTTGCCCAGTGGCCAGCCCGGTTAGCATGCCGGAAGCATTGACCGTGATGGTCCGCGCGTCCGACGACTGCCACGCAACTTCCGCGGTGACGTCTTTGACCGAACCATCGTTGAAGGCGGCAATCGCCTTCAACTGGGTCGTGCTCCCGATGGCCACCGCCGGCTGCGAGGGAGTAATCGTAACCGACTCCAACGCTGCGGCGACGGCGCCGTTCTCTGCTGCGCCCGCTCCTCCAGTTGCCCCGCTCGATGCATCGCTCGCGGCAGTGGAAGAGCTGACCTTCGCGGCCGGCGCGCGCTCCACCGAGCTCGCGACGTAGGTGGCGCTAACCACCGCGCTGGGCACGTAACCATAGCCGGATGGGTAACTCTTTGCGTTTGCCCCCTGTCCCCACATGCCGATCGCTTTCACCGTGGTTCCCGGGTTTACTGAGAACGGCGCGGTGTAGAGTGTCGAGTTGACCGTGGGCGTGCTTCCGTCGGTGGTGTAATACACCGAGTGGTTCATGCCGCTATCGGCCAGCGTTACCGTTGTTCCGCTCGCGATAGCGCCGGCTGCGGGCGAGATCGTCGGTGCGGTGCTGGCAACCGTCGAGCAGGTAGGACTGGTAGTATTCGGAGTGGTTACGAGTGCGGTTGTGGTGTGCTCTTCGTTGGAGACATACCAGTTGTTGGTTGCCATGTTAGGACCGCAAATGTTGTTGTACTGGATCGCGGTAGTAGCGGATACGTAGCCCCAGGTTATGCCATTGGCCCAATATCCTTGAATGAGGTTATTTTGCGCCAGCGAGCCATCACCCCAGAACTCGATGGCGAATGGGATGTATTCAGGTGGTGCGTTGGGAGCTGGCGAATTGGCGATCAACACATTATCGCTGACCGTGCTGTTGACCGCTTCCGTTCCATCGAAGCAGCAAGGGGTGGAAATGCCCATGGTGGAAAAGTAAGCATCCACAAAATCGTGGAAGCTGTTGTGTTCGATAAACAGCGGGCCCTTGGCAGTAAAGATCTGAAACTCAATGGCGATACGGTGAATGTTGCTGAAATCGTTATTGTCGAAGGTGCAGTTGGCACAATAACGCTGGGGCAGGATCTTGAAGCCTTCTTCCTGATAAGCGACCTTGTTGTTGTTCGCCGTCACGTTGGTGTTGCTGTTCTGGAATAGGATGGCGGAGCACAAGCCTCCCTGATCGACCTGCTGGGTCATCGCGTTGGAGCAATTTCCCTGGGCCCCGAAGGTATTCCAATCGAGTACCAGGTTGGTGTCCCAGGTAGTCGCGTTGCCATCGAAAAAGACTCCCGCCATGGAACCAGTATTCGAAGCGCCGCCCTGGTTGCCGGAGAAGTTGTTGTAGGAAATAGTCACGTTGCTCGATGTGGGACCAACGTAGATTCCGCCCCCGCCACCGGCGGAAGGCGTCCCTCCATTGAATCCGAGGAATTCGATGGTCACACCCGAGCATCCCGACATGGTGAACAGGGTGCTGTTAGCAAAAGTGCCGGAGATGATCGCGGTCGCCGGCGAGGCAGCTGGTCCGGTGAGCGTCAGTTTTGACGAGCAGGGAATACTCAACGAGCTGCTGAGGTTGTAAGTACCGGCCGCAAACACCACCAGGGCGCAGCTCGGAGCACTGTTCAATGTGCTCTGCAGTGTGCTCTGACTCATGCCGCTGTTCAGGTTGATGGTGGGACCGCCGCAACCCGTCGGAGCCGTTCCGACTGGAATGCCCGGATTGACAGGGCTGCTCGGCCCAGTTCCTGAGGTTGGCGAACCAACGGCCAGCGAGGCGTGCGCCGTGGCAGACGCATAGTCGGTCGCATCGGTAGGTGAAAATACGGCCGTCAGTTGTTGCGTGCCGGCTGTCAGAACGGCGCCCGCGGCCGGGTTATACATGAAAGTGCCGGGCACATTTGCAGTGGCGTCCAATTGTGTGGCGCTCAGGGCGGTGCCCACGGAGATCGCGGCCGGCGCAGCCCAGGTGATGGTCGGGGTGGCCTGGTTGACGGTGAGCTGCACCGACGCTGTCGCGGCAGAATAGGTCTTGGTGTCGGTCGGGGTGAAGACCGCGGAAAGCGTCTGCTTGCCTGCTTTCAGCACGGTGTCCGCCGCCGGTGTGTAGACGAAGGTTCCCGGCACGTTCGCGGTGGCGCTCAATTGCGTACTGCTCAATGCTGTGCCGTAGGTAATTGCCGCCGGCGTGTTCCAGGTGATCGCAGGAACGTTGCTCGAGCCCGCCGCGGTGATGGTGATCTGCGTTGACGCGCTCAGGGTCTGGGGCGTGACTGTTGCTGCCGCCGGAGAATTGCCGGCCGGGGTGGCTTCGACATAAGCAGCCTGCACGGTCAGAGAACCCGCCGCTTTGGCGGTAAGCGCATCACTGCTTAGGGTTGCTAACGCGGTGTTGGACAGTGTCCACTTGGTTCCCGCGGTTACATCTTGCGTTGTGCCATCACTCAGGTGCGCCACAGCCTTCAGAACTGCCGCACCTCCTACGCTTATGGTCGCAGGGGTTGCGGTAACCGTCAGCGAGTCGAGTGACTGGGACGAGGGGCTGCCACATCCTGCTACCAAAATCAATAAACCGCACAGGAGCCCGAAACACACCCGTGGCGTGGGGGAAATACGCATTGATTGCCTCGTCAGTTGGAAATTCGAAGCATCGCGGCCTGGGGAAAGAAGGCCATTTCAAAGGCGCGAACGGGCTTTCGCATCCTTCAGATACGTGCTGCCGCCGGCGAAAATTGCTGTCTTATTGGTGCTACTATCCGCGTGTGACCGGGGGTGCTGCAATCACACCGATTAGGCATTACGTAAGTTTGTAAATCGCTGATTGTAAAGGATTTGAAACGGAAATTTTTGCTCGCCCACAGAGTATTTAGTGTCCCTGCTGTGTGGAATTTTCGTACACAAAATGACTGATCCGATCCCTCGTCAGGGGTATTTGGAAACCCGTGCGCCTTGCCTATAGCTAGGGCTGGATCGGCTTCAAAAACCGCCACAGTTGCGGTCATTTTTGTGGGGAGAAATTGCAGCGGGATAAAGGCGCCTGATGGTACTCTGGCTTCCCGTGAATGGGCTGTCGTATCCTACGGGAGGCCACCCTGAATTTGGTCTGCGGCTGGCTCAGTGCTGCGTGATGTTGAACGAGTGAACTGTCCTGGCTGGCCGGAGATCAATGGATGTCTGCACAGAAAACCTCACCGAAAAGCATCCCTCACCGCATCCCTTCGCTTGACGGGTGCCGCGCCATCTCCATCTGCTTGGTGATCCTGTCCCACCTTTGCTACACCCCGGCTTTTAAGGCCTTTGATCCATACGCGCGCATGATGTACCACTTCGGCCCTTTTGGAGTAAAAGTTTTTTTCGTCATCTCCGGTTTCCTCATCACCACGCTGCTTCTCAGCGAAGAGCGTAAGAATGGCCGAATTTCCATCAAGATGTTTTACATCCGGCGTGCCTTCCGGATCTGGCCCGTGGCGTACGCCTTCATCCTGGTAGTGGCCTTACTGGCATGGAAGAACTGGATCACCTTGCCGCCGCACAATCTGCTCTATGCCGCGACCTTCACCATGAATCACGTTCAGGAGGGCAGCTGGTTTACCGGGCACTTTTGGTCGTTGGCGATTGAAGAACAGTTCTACCTGGTGTGGCCGCTGGTGTTTCTATTCACGGCCCGGCGCGGGCGCGTAGTTTCCTGCGTCCTCATCCTGTTTCTTGCTCCGCTGCTACGCACGCTGAGCTACGTGTATGAGCCGGGGATCTTCGCGGCCATGCAGGAAAGCCTGCTTTTCATGGGGGATGCGATCGCCGTGGGCTGCTTGTTGGCGCTCTTCTCGAAGGAGCTCGAATCCAGCCCGGTGGTGCACCGCATCATCCACCTGCGCTGGTTCTTTGTCGTGCCGGTGTGCTCCGTGATCATGTACATCACGCTTAAGCCGCTGCCGGTGTTCTACTGGGCAGCCGGCGAATCCATCGCTCTGTTTTGTATCGCCGCCACTATCTGGAGAGTGATTCACGTTCGCGACGCAGCCTTCTGGCTACTGAACACCAAACCGCTGGTGACGGTGGGCGTGCTTAGCTACTCGCTTTACATCTGGCAGCAGCTCTTCCTTAATCCCACTTCCAATACCATCTTCAATCGGTTGCCGTTGAATCTTTTGCTGGTCGGGGGCGTGGCCGCGTTCTCGTACTACTTCATCGAGAGTCCTTTTCTGCGCCTCCGTCCTCTCCTATCCAACTGGGTGCAGAGCCGCAGGCGAAGCGATCACGTGCCGGCCTCCACCCCGGCCGTATCAACCGGAAATCCTGTTTAGCAGGCCGGACCCTCAAGAGCATCGAGCGATTGAGAGCCGCCCTTCTGATGCTTTGTATCAGGGCACGGCTTTAGTCGGGCCGTCGAGGCGCGAACGAGATCCAGGTTTTAGAGTCTGCGTGCGAACTGAAAATTTCTGAATCAGTCCCGAAGGGACGGCTGAGTGTAGCCCAGGACGCAGTCCTGGGTAGATCTAGAAACATGATCTAGTCCCGTAAGGGACGGCTGAAAATAACCGGACTTTCAGCCGCCCCTTATGGGACTGTTCGTGTGTTCAACACTTACCCAGGACTATCGTCCCCTGCTTGAATTGTCTCCAGAAGATTTTCTGCGGATGGGCCATGGCGAGGGCTAAAGAGTCTGCTCAAGACGATCAACGAGTCCCGTAGAGCCTTGCCCTGACCTTCTTAAACGGGCTGGCTGAGAGTCAGACTTGTCCAAATTAGCTCTTCCTGCTTCGCGTCAACGGTTACCAGGTACGCGGTAACGATGAAATGTGCGACCCAATCATTTGTCTAGGCCCGGAGGGCCGGTCGTCCAAACATAGCCCAGTCCGGAAGTGCTGGGTATCGAGCGAAGATGACGCGAGCGCCGTAGGTGCGGCACTCCCAAGCGACGCCGTACTCTGCCGCCCAACTTGGTTTCGCCATACTAGGTCGCGGCGCCAGCGTGTCCAATACAATCAACGCAACAAAATCGATCAATCCGTTATTTTGGACACCTCTGTCCTCCAGGACTTAGGCGAGAAAACTCAGCACCAAAGCGGCATGGCCCATCCGCCCCAAAGAGGGCTTGAATGGGCCATGTACTGGTGGATGAATTTTAGTTAAGGACAGGTACGGTGATTTGTTGGCCCACCTGAATCTTGTTGGGATCGGAGATATTGCTTGCCTGGGCAATGTTCGTGTAGTGATTGGGCGAGCCGTAGAAGCGGTTGCTGATCTTGGAGAGATTGTCTCCGCTCTTGACGCTGTAGCTCTGGTTAGGTCCGCCGGTGGTTAAGATTTCGTGGTGCAGGTCGGAATACTGCGGATCCACCTGCTTGATTACATCCCAAACCCGATTGGCGACCACTTCTGAAGGCACAGAACCCTTCAGGTACAGTTTTTCACCATCCAGGCTTACCGTGTCCAGCTTCGCGCCTAAGTCGCTAAATCCCTGAAGTGTCTCGATCACGGGGGAATATTTCTGCTTTAACTGATCTAGATCTGCCATAACGTTTCTCCTTCTGTTGAGAGCGGTGATTTACACAACACAATAAATTGAAAACGCCTATGCGGCATGTTGGTCTGCGATTTTCTTCATGGCGATGGTCAAGGCAGCCGCGCCCAGGCTTTTGATCAACACCGGATGCTGGGCATAGACTGCGCTGACGCGATCAATGATCGACGGGTCTTGACCCTGCGCATGAGCGGTGAGTGCTTCGACATCGGCTGGGCTAACGCTCGCCGCTTGCGCCGGCGTAACCGACCCGGACTGCAGCAGTGCCGCCAGAGGCGAGTTGGGAGCGCCGCCGGCAAATTTGGAAATCACTGCCGGCCCAAGAGAGGCCAATAAACCGTTCAACACGCCGGCCTGTTGCTGGCTGTTCCCATTGGCAAATAGCTGAGCAGCCATCTGCGGAAATGGCGCAGTTTGCCCGGAGCGAAATGCTTCGGCCAAGCCGGTGGCCAGCGTAGAAGTGGGCACCGCCTGCGCTACCTGGTCGAAGTGTTGCTCGACCGCTGGAGCGCCGGCGGGAGGGGTGCTGCTGGCTGAATACTGTTTCAGCAAATCCCCGATTCCTGACAGAAAGCTCATTGAGTTCTCCTTCCTTTGAACTTTTTGGATTGTGTTCTGACGAGCCGGCCCGAAACGCAAAATTCACCGTGGTTTTTTGCTCGCAGGTTTGAAGGTAACGGGCCCTGGTGGGAGAACGCTCGCCTGCCCAAGCCGTTCTGGCCGTCGTAGAAACTCTATCCGAATAGTGCGACGAATGTCTCACGCAGGCCTTGCCGGTGTCTATGGCAGCGGGAATAAAGTTTGGTAGAACGCGATTTTTTGACGGTATGCACAATCCTCCCTGAAAGTGCCGAGGCACGAAGACAGCAAGCAGAGCGAAACGCCGGTATACAGGAGCTTGTAACGCCTCGTGACGCGCATTGGCGCACTGCAGCCACGCCAAATGGTTGACACCAGGGGGCGGGACCGTTAGATTACACGGAGTAGGCACTGCGACATGTGATGGATGAGGCGTTGGCCGCCCAGACCGTCGAATAGCCCTGTAACCCCCCAGCAGCGGCGTTCCCTACATGCGATTCAGCTTTAAATTGCAGTCTATGTGACTGAGATGGCGAAGCTGGGTCCAGAGTGCTCTCCGGATTTCACTATCCAACGAACAACGAACCAGGTCTTGTTTGCGATCGCTGTAGCGGCGGCGTGCTGATACTTTCTCCGCGACAGGCCACTCGTCTGTGCACTGGCATTAAGCATCGATGAAATAGAAGCAGATTGAGTCGCTTTGCTGGAATTGGAGATTAGCCGATGCAATATACCGAAGTGGAACCTCAAGCCGAGAAAATTCGAAATTGGGATGCCTGGTCGAAATGGGTTCTATTTTTGTTGTTGGGCTATTCGCTCACAGGGCGTAGCTTTGCGTATCTCGGCATTCCTCCCGCCAAGCTTTTCATTGGCGATCTGACGTTGGCCGCATTTATTTTTCTGCGCCCGCGCAGGTTGTTTGACCCCTGGATTAATGCGCTTACCAGGACCAATCCTTTAAGCCCTTTCGCCTGGTTTCTGCTGGCGTCGATTGCCTACGGCATTTTCGAGGTGATCCGCGGCGTCCTGGCGGGATTTTCTCCCGTCATCGCGTTGGAAAATCTGGTCTTCAATATCTATCCGATTTTCATGTTTCTCGGCATCTGGGTGGGGGCCCGCCGCCCCGAGCTGCTGCTTAAATACATCCAGATCTATGCCGTGTTGTTTTGCATCTACGCCCCAGCCTACCTGCTGTTCCTGAACAAAATTGTCCTCACCATGCCGGGCTCGGATGGGGTCACGGTTTTCGGCCAGGCCGGCGGTGGTGGATTCATCATTCTGGCGCTTCTTTGCCTGGATCCCAAGCCGAGCCGGTTTTGGCTTCCCATGACCGTGGGCGCTATTCAGTTCTTAGCCGGGCAGGTCCGCGCAGAGTGGGTGGGTATGGGCATGGCGCTGCTTATTTGGGGAGTCTTATCGAAGAAGATGTCCAAGGTGGCGGCTTTCGGCGCGTCCATCGTGCTGCTGCTGGCGGTTGGGTTCCTGCTCGATGTCAACATTCCCTCGCCGCAAGAGCGAGGCGGCAACATCTCGTCTCAGGAGATTGTGGCTCGCGGTCTCGCTGCGGTAAGCCCGGAGTTGGCACAGGATGTGACCGGCTCGGCAAACGTCGGCTTCTACAACGGCACCATTACCTGGAGAGAAACGTGGTGGAGGGCCATCTGGGCCAATTCCCAGGAAAACTACACCAACCTCATCATTGGTCCCGGCTACGGATTCTTGCTCAAGAACCTGGTGAACTACCTCAAGACTTTCGGCGATATTCGAACCCCGCACAACATTTTTTACTATGCCCTCGGCTACAGCGGCTGGATCGGGGTGATCATCTTCTTTTCCCTGCAGGGCGCCTGCGGGGTGCTGGTATGGCGAGCTTACAAGCTCACCGGCCAATCCTTTGGAGTCGCCATCTGGGCCTCCTCCCTGTTTACCGCGTTCTTTGGCAACGCCTTTGAGACACCATCCGGGGCCATTCCCAGCTACTTGACCCTGGGGTTGATCATCGGGCCCACGCTGGCCGCAGTCAGCTCTCCGCTGCGTCAGACGTTCTTTCACTCCGAGCCTTCCCCTGGCGCCTATCCGCCGCAGAGCGCGTATACGCCGGAAGGTGCTTACACCTCGGAAGCGATTTAAGTCAGAAACTGCACCAAGTACGGAGCTTTATGGATCCCTCACCAAGGCCGGGTGCCCCACATCTCGCTCGTTTTTCGCGAGATGTGGGATACCACCGATGTTGACCGCTCAGTGCATCGGATGACTCGAGAGTTAGAGGGGAAGGTTCAGTGGTATCCCACAGCGTGCGCGCCTTTCTTTAAGGAAAGGCGCATGAAGTGCGCGGAACCCACTAAGTTTCACCGGAAATCGGGGATGTGGGGCACCCGGCCTTGGTGAGGGATCCAGGGTGCCCATTTAGCCCCGCATCTTACGTGCGACAAAGACTTTTCCTCAGCCTGTTCAGTTGCTGAGTACGAAAGGTGTGATCGTACTGCTTTTGTGCAACCTCGGGAGTGCCCCGACGGTGCTGTTAATGTGCAGCCGCGTTATCCACAGGTGCGAGAAGTGTTGACACCAAAGCGCTGTGCCGCTAGATTACGGGTTGTAGGGTGCTCGAAGACCAGCGATGGTAAGGCCTAATCCGCCAAACTATCGACAGCCGTTAACCCCCCTGATGGCGGTCGTAAGGCTCGACACAATGACAATTCCACCTTTGCACTCCTTTTGTCACTGTGACTGAGTTGGCGGAGCTTCGCGCGCATAGTAACTTTTGGTTACCTTAGTTCCAATGAGTAGGTTACTTAGAATCCCTTTCGGTACTTACTATCCCGTGTCGCAGTTTGACGTGGCGCAACAACGCGGATTTGATTGACACCTGCTCGGGTCTATAGGACCATTTGATTAAGCTGTGTGGAAGTTCAGTCAGCCTGGATTTAGCTTGGGACTGAACGGAACGGCAAAGATGTTTCGGGCGAAAGCCTGAATTTGAGTCCTGTAACCGAGATGGCGGAAGCTCGTCCGGCTCGGTGAAGGTCGGGTTTGAACCAAATCAAAGTTTCGCATCGTCCCCCCTCGAAGCGAAGTGAGATCCCATCGGGAATCGCAGCACAAGCTCACTCTTGTAACGGAGATACTCATGTATCGCGATCCAGGGTCTAACGAGTTGAAAGAATGGTTTGCCTTCCGCGTCCGGCCGAGACACGAGAAGCAGGTTTCGCTGGCACTGCGGGAAAAAGGTTTTACTGAGTTTTTGCCCCTTTACAAGTCGAAAAGGCAATGGGCGGATCGAACGAAAGTCGTCGAGATGCCGCTCTTCCCCGGTTACATTTTTTGCTCGACCAGCCGATCGTCGATCGTTCCGGTTCTCATGACCAGCGGCGTGATCGACGTAGTGCGAGCAGGAACCAATCCTCTGCCTGCCGATCGAGCGGAGATTGAGGCCTTGCAGCAAACCGTCAGCGTCGATGTGCCGCTCGAAGCCTGGCCCTACACCGAGGTCGGCGAAGCGGGTTCGTTTTCGATTTTACGTGGCCCCCTGGCCGGCTTGACCGGCATCCTGGTTGAAGTACGACGTTCCCAACGATTGATTCTTTCGGTAAATCTTCTGCGACGGTCTGTCCTGGTCGAGATACATCCTGACTGGGTCTCACCGTTCGCTCCGGAAGTTGCGGAGCGGCTGATGGCTTAGCTGTAATTCTTATGACACACTTTGATTAACTACTGCGTCTCCCCTAGTTTGGTTCTCCCGTCGTAAACGTACGCTTGTGCCTACGTATTCCCCCCGTTGCCGGCTTCATTCGTTGGCACTCTAAGTTTTGATTCGATTCCTGTCTTTAAGACGCTCTTTTCGGAGCACGTCCCCGCCGGAGGTATTTCTTGGCGAGATTCCAGCTACACATGGTGAGTTAATTTATGCACAAGTCTCCAGCCAAAATGATTCTGTTTTCGCTTTGCTTGCCGGGCATGATGCTGCTACCGGTTCTTGCCCAAAGCGTAGTTGCAGCCGATGGTCGTGTCGGAACTCCGCTGAACGCTCCTGCAGTCTCTACGGCAGCGAATGTGCCCACTCCGCCATCGCCGGCACCCGCCAGTTCCACCAGCTACGTACTCGGGCCGGAGGATCAGATTACCGTTCGCGTATTTGCCGCCGACGACATCCCGGACAAGCCGGTGCAGATCGACAACGATGGAACGGTGACTTTGCCCATGATCGGCCAGGTGCACGCTGCCGGCCTTACGGTGGAGCAATTGCAGGCTAACCTGGTCACCGCTTACAAGAAGTACTTCAAGGATCCGCAGGTCACCGTGCAGGTGAACGATTTCCGCAGCCAGCCAGTGTCCGTCGCGGGCAACGTGAATACCCCGGGCGTGGTGCAGTTGAAGGGAAATCGCAACCTGATGGAAGTGCTCGGGCAGGCCGGTGGTTTGCGCGCCGATGCCGGTGACAGTGTCTTGATCACCCGCAACCTGAGCGAAGGCCCCATCCCTGTGGCTGGTGCTTTCACTGACCCAACGGGCAAATACAGCGTCGCCCATATCGATGTGCGGGCTGTCATGAGCGGCAAGGATCCCGAAGGCAACATCATGATCAAGCCACACGACGTCATCACCGTGGCCCGCGCCCGCATGGTCTACGTGCTGGGCAACGTGACCAGGCCGGGCGGCTATGTCATGACGGACAACGAGACCATGTCGGTAACCCAGGCGATTGCCGTGGCCGGCGGATGGGACAAAACCGCGCGCCTGAGCCAGGCCAAGGTTCTCCGCGCCGATGGCGGGGCGGAGCGGGAATCCATCCCCCTCGACGTAAAGAAGATCATGGAAAACAAATCGCCTGATCTGCAGCTGAAGCCTGACGACATCCTTTATGTCCCCAACAGTATGGGCAAGCAGATCGGCGCGCGTGGGCTTGAAGCAGCCATTGGGCTGGGGACCGGCGTTCTTATCTGGCGCTAGGGCAATCAGCTTTGTGAGGTGACTTTTCCGCGGGAAAAGCCATCTCACCCCTTAGTCGAAAGCTGAAAAAGATCTTTATCAACTCGAATTCTGTGATGGCCCCAAGCGAGACCCCCGAACTTGACGGGGGGCCGTACTTTGTCCCAAGCAATGAATGCGGCCGGTTCCCTATGTGAACCGGATCGAATCCGAAAGGACTACAAAAGATGACCCCGACCCAGCAGATCATTCCTGGACCTCGCTTGCCCGAAGGCCGGAATGCCGGACGAACCACTTCCATCGAGCTGCAGCGGCCCCATGGGATGAATCGGCCCCAGCCTGAAGCTTCGGTGAACTACTCTGCCTTGCTTCGCCGCCACCGGAACGCGATCGTCGTCATCATTGGCAGCACGCTTTTGCTCAGCGTGCGTGTACACGCTGTTGGCGCATAAAGTTTACAAGTCTGAGGTGATCCTGGAAGTGACCGGGATCAACCAGGACTTCATGGGCAGCAAGGACGTCGATCCCACCTCTAACCAGGTGACCGGCGACCAATACATCGAGACCCAGACCAAGCTCTTGAAGAGCCCGCCGGTAGTGCAACGGACGGCGGAGCTCATGGGTCCCAAGGTTCCCGGCGCGATCGCGGCCAATCAGGGCCCCATCGGCACCATCCGCCAATGGATCGGCGAGCCCGCTGCTGCCACCCCCGCCGAGGGTGAGGGCGTGGTGCTGAAGATGCTTGACGACGCCAAGGTGAAGATAGACGGAACTTCGGATCTGATCTCGCTGACGGTTCTGGGTCCCGAGCCGCAGCTGACCGCGGATACCGCCAACACGTTGACCGAACAGTTTATTGAACAATCTCAGGATGCCCGGGGCAGTTCCGCTGGCAGCACCAACAAGTTTCTGACGGCACAGCTCACGGACGCCCGCAAAAAACTGCAAGACTCGGAAAACGCCCTGCAGGATTACGCGCGCCAGACCGGCATTGTCATCCCCAGCGAGTCTCAGGAGAGCGTTGCCGCCGACAAGCTGCGGCAAATCCAAAGTGATCTGGCCAAGGCAGAATCAGACGAGGCCGATACCAGGGCGCAGGTGGAGACTTCGAAGAGCAGCCCGGCCGAGTCGATGCCCCAGGTTCTGGATGATCCCACACTGCGGGATAACCGGGCCAGGCTGGCTGATCTCCGCCGCCAGCTTTCCGATTTGAGCGTCACGCTCACGCCGGCCAACTACAGGATTCAGCAGCTGCAAGCACAAATCGCAGATCTGGAACAACAGTCCGCCCAACATCGCGCGAACATCATCCGCCGCCTGGGCGTGCAGGACTCCGAAACCGAGCGCCGCAAGGCACTGTTGACCAAGGCGTACCAGAACCAGTTGGGCGTGGTCTCTGACCAGTCTGTCAAGGAAGTTCGTTACAACATCCTGAAGAAGGAAGTGGATGCCAACCGCGACATCTATCAATCCATGTTGCAGAAGGTGAAAGAAGCGAGCATCGTCGCCGCCCTGAAGTCGAGCGATGTGCGCGTGGTCAGCCCCGCACTTGCGGCTAAGTCGACCTTCCGGCCGAGTTTGCCGCTCAACCTGGCGCTGGGATTGTTATTCGGTATTGCCTTCTCAACTTGCTACATCCTGCTGCGCGAGCGCAACGATGCCACCCTGCGCACGCCAGGGCAAAGCGTCAAGCACCTCAACGTGCCTGAACTGGCGGTGATTCCCTCGGCGCGCATTGGCAATAGCGAGCGCATTCCGCTCACCTTGCGCAATCTGAATGGGACCGGCGCTCAATTGGAGTCGAAGAATGGCGCGTCGGCCGGCTCGGCAGCGGTGGACAAGGAGATGGTGCAATGGTGCCAGGACGAGACCATGATGGCGGATGCTTATCGCTCCGCAATCACCTCGATTCTCCTTAGCCGGGTAAACGGAGTCAGTCCGCGAATCATCTTGGTGACCAGCCCGCGGCCCAAGGCAGGCAAGACCACCACGGTAGCCAATCTGGGCATCAGCCTGGCAGAAATCGGACGGCGAGTTTTGCTGATCGATGGCGACCTCAGGCGCCCGCGGCTGGGTAAGCTCTTCGGCTTGCAATTTGCAACCGGTTTGAGCGATGCGCTTCTGGATGATGGCAGTGGAGCGATCACGCTGGACTCAGTGGTCCGCCCCACCACCGTGCCGGGACTGTACGTGTTGCCCGGTGGATCGGAGCCGGCCAACATCTCCAGGCTGCTCCATTCCACTCTTCTGGATAGCCTGGTCGAGAGCGCGCGATCGCAGTATGACTTCGTGCTCATCGACTCTCCGCCCATGATGGGCATGGCGGATGCGCGGCTTCTGAGCCGCATCGCGGATGGTGTGGTTCTGATCAGCCGCGCCGGCGAGACCAGCCCGGAGCAATTGGGAGATGCCAGAGAGCGGCTGGCCGACGATGGCACTCCGGTCATTGGCACCATTTTGAATGGCTGCGATCTGCGCATCGAGGATCCGGCTTACGTCAATCACTACAACAGCTATGCCGGCGCGGGACGAAGCTAGAAGCTTCACCGCTGTTCGGTGGAAACGACACCTCGCGATCGTTGCGAGACAACAACTGTAAAACTGATTTAACAAACTAAAGTTGGCTTGCAGAGCATCTACACCAACATGAGTAGCTCGCGGACACCCCCGCCGCAGGCATCGCTTGCATAGACCAACTACAAACCAACAAGGGAACAGAAAGACGCTGGCGGCAGTTCGCTGCAATTCACCTCGCAGCTAAGTGAACTTACCGTGTATTAAAAGAGCGCCTTGAAAATGTTCCCTCTTCTGTTGCATTTCTCCTGGTTCGGCGGCGCAATGTTATTGGCCTCCCTATCACAATCAGGAGAAATGCTTTGACTGCCTTCGTTAAAGGAGCGCTTCCCAGGTAAGTGCGGGCAGCGTACGGGGAGAACTGCTTCATGCATGTCCGGAATTTACGCTTCTATCAGACGATGCAATTCGTTCTGGATCTTCTGGCGGTTACCGTGGCCTGGAGCTGTACTATCCAGATGCGGGTGCTATTAAATCCACTGACTACCCAGCGGGTGAGCTGGACCTATGCTTCCATCTGGGCGCCCTCATTGATGATGGTCCTGATCTTGTGGGTCATCATGGCATGGCGTCTCAGGTTTTATCGTGTTGAGGGCCGTATCCGGCTGTGGAACTGCATCATCAACGCCGCCGAAGGCGCGCTTCTGGCAAGCTGCATCATCGTCATCGTAACTTTCTTTTCCCGCCAGCTTGGCACCGGCGTGTCGCGTTCGTTCTTCATGATTTTTGCGCCCCTCAGTTTTTTCAGCCTGGGGTTGGCGCGCTGCGTCAGTGTAGTCGCGGCTGGCTTGGCTGAGCGGCACTGGCCTTCACCCATTCGAGCGGCCCTGCTGGGAGACGGTTTCCATGCCGGCCGCCTGGTCGCGCTGATGAACTCGGCCAACGTGGCCAACGTAATCAAGGGCCTGATCATCCCCGAGGGCCAGACCGTGGAGGGCCTGTCCCTTCCCATGCCGATCCTGGGAACGACTGCCCAACTGGCCGAAGTTATCAATCGCGAGCACCTCAATCGCGTCATTCTCCTGAACGGCTCAATTTCGCGTGGTGAGCTGGACGAATGCAATAAGGTGTTCAAGCGCATGGGGGTCATCGTCAATTGCACGGTCGACTTCGCGCCTGAACCAGGGCGAATCAACCTTGTGAACCAATACGGTTTGCCCCTGGTCGAGTTGCGGCCCTTGTCGTTTACCAAGGGCCAGGAGTTCGTCAAGCGGGCCTTTGACATCATTGCGTCGGCCATCGCGCTCATGTTTCTGGCTCCCGCGATGCTGGTGATTGCAGTTTTGGTCAAGGCCACATCCGAGGGGCCGATACTGTACAAGGCGCCGCGCGTGGGCAGGGGCGGACGTCACTTCATGTTCCTCAAGTTCCGGTCGATGTATACCGCGATGGATAGGACGCATGTGGCTCATGCCAATGAAAAGCAGGGCCATATATTCAAGATCAAGCAGGATCCGCGGGTGACTCCGGTCGGCAGGTTCATTCGCCGCTACAGCCTCGACGAGCTGCCGCAGTTGATCAACGTGCTGCGCGGGGAGATGAGCCTGGTAGGGCCCAGGCCTTTGCCTGCCGGCGATCTGGGACCGGATGGCATGAGCCGCGAATATGCGGACTGGTCTGAGGGCCGGTCTGCCGTGTATCCCGGGATCACGGGACTGTGGCAGGTGAACGGCCGCAGTGAACTCCCGTTTGAAGAGATGGTGCGGCTGGACCTGCAATACATTCGCGAATGGTCGCTGCTGCTGGACATCAAAATCATTCTGGCGACCCCAGCCCAGGCAGTGAAAGGTGTAGGAGCCTATTGAACCCAGCGTGAGAGCGTCCCGGATAGGAGATCTCCTGGATACCGGATCTGAGATCTCCTGGATATGAGGATCTCCTGGATACCGGATCTGAGATTTCCTGGATATGAGGATCTCCTGGATACCGGATCTGAGATTTCCTGGATATGAGGACCTCCTGGATACCGGATCTGAGATTTCCTGGATATGAGGACCTCCTGGATACCGGATCTGAGATCTCCTGGATATGAGGATCTCCTGGATACCGGATCTGAGATCTCCTGGATATGAGGACCTCCTGGATACCGGATCTGAGATCTCCTGGATATGAGGACCTCCTGGATACCGGATCTGAGATCTCCTGGATATGAGGACCTCCTGGATACCGGATCTGAGATCTCCTGGATATGAGGACCTCCTGGATACCGGATCTGAGATCTCCTGGATATGAGGACCTCCTGGATACCGGATCTGAGATCTCCTGGATATGAGGACCTCCTGGATACCGGATCTGAGATCTCCTGGATATGAGGACCTCCTGGATACCGGATCTGAGATCTCCTGGATATGAGGACCTCCTGGATACCGGATCTGAGATCTCCTGGATAGATGATGGGTGCCCCAGGTCTCGCTTTTGAGACCTGGGATCCTTCACGCAAATGCCGACAGAAGCTCTGACTTCGCAGCATACCTAGCAGGCGTCTGAACCATGAAGGGTACGGGCTTTAGCCCGTACGTATCTAACACAAAACCGGCGCGGCTTTAGCCGCTGAGGGGCGCTTTCTACTCGCAACTTACTCATTAACCTCTTATGTCTATTGTGGAGTCTGACACCATCGCCGAGCTCCGTCCTATCGAGTTGCGCCCTTGCTCCACAGAGCCGCTGGTTTCGATTCTGGTCTCCAATTACAACTACGCCCGATACATCGGGGACGCGCTCCAAAGTGCTCTCGGCCAGACCTATGCCAATATCGAACTCATCGTCTGCGACGACGGGTCCACCGACGACTCGGTTCAGGTGATTGAGCAATATGAGCGCAAGGATGCGCGTCTGCACTTCATCCGCAAAGCGAATGGGGGACAAGGTTCGGGCTTTAATGCAGCTTTTGCCGCCAGCCGGGGCGAGATCATTGCCCTGCTGGATTCGGACGATCTTTTTCTGCCCCACAAGGTAGAGCGGATTGTGGCTGATTTTCAGGCCCACCCCGACTGCGGTTTTGGTGTACACCGGGTGATCCGCATGAGCGCAGATCTCCGCCGCCAGGGAGTGTGGCCCATGTCGGCCCCATTGCCGAGCGGATGGTATGGCTCACGCCTCTTAACGGACGGCGGCATATTGCCCTACATGCCTCCGACTTCAGGATTGAGCCTGCAGACGCGAAGTTGCCGAGCGCATTTTTCCCTTGCCGCTCGAGGCTCCCCTGGTAAGTTGTCCCGACCAGCTGATTACCCGCCTGGCTCCGTTGCTCACCAACGTGACGCGCGAGGACGAAGCCTTATCGGAGTACCGTCTGCACGGGGGAAACAACTATGGACCGGACCGGGTAACGGCGGCATCGTTCAAGCGAGAGCTGGAGTACTGCGGCGCCCTGTGGGCCGCGCAGAAACGCTTTCTCGCAACCATCGATCCCCGGCTCGCGGAAGACTTTCAGCCGCTTAGCTTACACCCGTACATCGCTTACACCAGTTATCTTCACGCTCGTTTGGCCAGGGACCCTGACGTGCGCCGGTATTACGATCGCTTCATCGCATCGCTTGGGCCGCACGACCGGCATGTGTGGTTTTGGAAGCTCTCGATCTACCTGCCTCTCCCGGTGTTCGATTTCGCCCTCAATCTCTTGATTCGGCAAAGCTGGCTCAAACAGTTAGTCTCGCGGTTAAAAAAAATGTCTTAAAGACGAGTTTTCCGGCCAACTGCAATCCTGCGTTTCTTTTGCACAGTGCAGTCCTCCTCAGACTGCTATCCCAGATCGGAGCACTTCATGAGCACCAGGCCTCTTGTCAGCATCGGGCTGTTTCTTTACAACGGAGAGCGTTTTCTCGAAGCCGCCATCGAGTCCTTCCTGAACCAGACATTCAAGGATTTCGAACTCATCATTTCCGACAATTGCTCCACCGATCGAAGCGATGAGATCTGCCGCCGTTATGCCGCCCAGGACTCCCGCATCCGCTACTACCGCAACCAGCGGAATATGGGCGCAGGCTGGAACATCCGCCGGGTCTACGAATTGGCGACCGGTAAATACTTCAAGCAGGCCGCGCATGACGACATGATTCAGCCCGACTACCTTCGCCTGTGCGTGGACGCACTGGAGGCCGACGAGTCCCTGGTTCTTGCCCATAGCTTGACCCGGGTGATCGACGAGAACGGACAGTTCATCGAGAACTACGATGACGGCATGCGCACCAGCTCACTCGATCCAGTGGTGCGCGCTCGAGACCTGCTGCTCAAAGGCCACCGATGCTATCCCATCTTCGGCCTCATCCGCCTGGATGCGCTGCATAAGCTTCCTCCCCAGGGCAGCTATGCCCACAGTGACCGTGTGCTTCTGCTGCAGTTGGGATTGCTGGGACGTTATTACGAGGTGCCGGAGTATCTGTTTATCAGCACCAGGCATATGCAGGCAGTCGGTCTGGACGATGCCGGAAAGAACCAAGGCTAAGGGATTTCGCCTGACCAGGCGCTGCGGCACCTTGCCGGCAATGGAGTGGTGGGATCCGACCAAGGCCCGCAAGATCGGCTTCCCGGAGTGGAATGTGGCCAAAGAGTTTTTCCTCTCCGTGGCCCGCTCCCCGCTGACCCCGTGGCAAAAGCTCAGATGCTACGGCCTGGTGGCGCGGTGGATGTTGAAGTATCACCGCCGCATGGCCAAGGATCTCCTGATCGCTGCCGACCAGGTGTTGTTCAATTTTCAAAACAGGCATGCAATTGCAGCAAAGGGCCCAGTAACGAGTGCAGATGCGTCCGCAAAGATAGTCTCGCTCGATCTAAAAGCCAGTGGAGGTGAGTCACTATGAAAGTAGCAATTCTTGCAGGCGGCCTGGGCTCCCGCCTTGCCGAAGAAACAGAACTTAAGCCCAAACCGATGGTCGAAGTTGGCGGCAAGCCGATCCTCTGGCACATCATGATGCACTACGCGCATTACGGCTTCGACGAGTTCGCCATCGCGCTGGGATACAAGGGCGAAGTCATCAAGAAGTACATGCTGGACTACTGCTCGCTTGAACCGCGACCTGAGCGTCTCGCTCAAGACCGGCAAAGTCAAGATGAACGGTGGAGCAGTTCCCGACTGGACGGTGGACCTGGTCGATACCGGCATGAAGACCCAGACCGGCGGACGCATCAAGCGGCTGGCTCCCTATCTGGGCAACGAAACCTTCATGCTCACCTGGGGTGATGGCGTCTCGGACATCAACCTGAACGATCTGCTGGCGTTTCATCGCTCGCATGGCAAGCTGGCCACGCTCACCGCGGTCAGGCCGACAGCGCGCTTTGGTCACCTCGAAATGGATGGCAATCAGATCACCGAGTTTTCCGAGAAGCCGCAAACCAAAGAAGGCTGGATCAACGGCGCGTTCTTCGTGCTGGAACCGGAAATCTTTGACTTCATCGACGGCGATGACACCCACTTCGAGAAGGAGCCGCTCGAGCGGCTGGCCGGCGAAGGCCAACTGATGGCCTATCGCCACACCGGCTTCTGGCAGTGTATGGACACCATACGCGAAAAGAAGATCCTGGAGACTTACTGGGAAACGGCAACGCACCATGGAAAACTTGGGAGGATACGAATGCGAGTATTAGTAACGGGCCACGCGGGGTACATCGGAACGGTTTTAGTACCAATGCTGTTGCAGGCAGGGCATGAAGTTGTTGGACTCGACACCGATCTTTTCGAGCGCAGCACCTTCAGCGACGGGATCGCACAGATCCCTGAGATCCGCAAAGACGTTCGCGATGTAACTCTGCAGGATGTCGAAGGCTTCGAAGCCATTCTGCATCTTGCCGGCCTTTCGAACGACCCACTGGGCGACCTGAATCCCGGGTCTGACCTTCGAGATCAACCACCAGGCATCGGTCAAGCTGGCCAAGCTGGCCAAGCAGGCCGGGGTGCAGAGGTTTATCTTCTCCTCTTCCTGCAGCAACTACGGCGCCGGCGGCGACGACCTGCTGGACGAGCACTCGGCCTTCAACCCCGTTACCCCTTACGGCACTTCCAAAGTCATGGTGGAGCAGGACGTGGCCAAGCTGGCGGATAACACGCTTCAGCCCCACCTTCCTGCGCAATGCCACTGCTTTCGGTGTTTCGCCCCGGTTGCGCTTCGACCTGGTGCTGAACAACCTGGTGGCCTGGGCCTATGCCACCGGCCGCGTGTACATCAAGAGCGATGGAACTCCCTGGAGACCGATCGTGCATATCGCCGACATCTCGCGGGCGTTCATCGCGGCCATGCATGCGCCGATCGACCTGGTGCACAACGAAGCGTTCAACGTCGGACGCAACGAAGACAACTACCGCATTTGCGAGCTGGCCGACATCGTCAAGGAGACGGTGCCGAACACGGTGATCGAGTATGCGGCGGATGCCGGCCCGGATAAGCGCTGCTATCGCGTGGATTGCAGCAAGATCCGCAAGGTTCTGCCCGAGTTCCAACCCGTTTGGGATGCACGCAAGGGCGCCGTGGAACTGCACGAAACCTACAAGAAGATCGGCCTCGTTCTGGAAGACTTCGAGGGACCGCGCTTCAAGCGCATCGCCCATATCCGGAAGCTGATCGAGGACGGTGTTCTCGACTCATCTCTGCGTTGGACTAACCAGGAAGCGGCCGCCCCCGTAGTCGCAGGAGCCGCTACGGTATGACCGAGTCGACCTTTCATTGCCGCGCATGCAATTCTTCGAAGTGCATTCCGATTCTTTCCTTCGGAACCACTCCGCTTGCGGATGCATTGCTCTCAGCCGATCAGCTTGGGTCGCCGGAAGTCACGGCGCCCCTCGACCTGGTCTTCTGCCCCGAGTGCTCCCTGGTGCAGATCACCGAAACGGTTCCGCCGGAAATTCTCTTTTGCCGCAATTATCCTTACTTCTCTTCCGTGTCGAAGAGTCTGCTGGAGCATTTCGCGCAAGAGTGCTGAAGCAGTGATCCAGGCGCGCGGCCTCAACTCCAACAGCCTGGTGATCGAAGCTGCGTCCAACGACGGTTACATGTTGCGCAACTTCGTGAACCACGGAATCCCGGTCTTGGGCATCGATCCCGCGGAAGAGCAGGTGCGCACCGCCAACGAGCGCGGCGTCACCAGCATCAACACCTTCTTTACCAAGGAGCTGGCGGAAAAGCTGGCCTCCGAAGGCAAGAAGGCGGATGTCTTCCTGGCCAATAATGTGCTCGCGCACGTGGCCGATCTGAACGGCTTCGTCGACGGCATCGCTGCCTTGTTGAAGCCGACGGGCGTGGCCGTGATCGAGGCGCCTTACATTGTCGACCTGATCCAGAAGTGCGAATTCGACACCATCTACCACCAGCATCTGTGCTACTTCTCGGTGACCGCGCTGTCGCGGCTCTTCCGCGATCATGGTCTTTACCTGAACGACGTGGAGCGCACCAAGATCCATGGCGGATCTCTGCGGCTGTTTGTCGAGCCGGTAGAGACTCCGACCGCCCGCCTGAAGGCACTGCTGGCGGACGAGAAGAATGCGGGTGTCTCGACCATCGAGTACTACCGGGGCTTTGCCGACCGGGTGCACGCGGTGCGCGACGAGCTCACCACCCTGTTGAAGGACTTGAAGGGTAAAGGAAAGTCCATTGCCGGCTATGCGGCGGCGGCCAAGGCCACCACGCTGCTCGCCTTCTGCAACATCGATCGCGAACTGCTCGACTACGTGGTCGATCTGAACGAGTTCAAACAGGGCCGGTTCATGCCCGGCAACCATCTGCCAATTCTTTCTCCGCAGAAGCTGCTGGATGCAAAGCCGGATTACGTTCTGGTGCTGGCGTGGAATTTTGCCGGCGAAATCATGGAGCAACAACACGCCTATAAGGCGCGCGGCGGAAAATTCATCATTCCGATCCCCACGCCTGCGGTCGTCTAAAGGAGATTGTACTGAATGAACAGCATCTATGTGGATTCCAAATTCGATGACGAGAAGCGCCGCCAGCACTTGTATGACGGTCAGCTGTTTGTTTACTCGCCTCGGCCCAGCGCACTGGCCTTTACCAATTTCGCGGCGGAGATGATCAAGGACGCCTTCGGCAAGGACGACCCGACCACCGCACAGTACGACATGCCGGTGGAAGAGTTTGTCCGTATTTTCGCGCCCCTCAAGCCGGCCTTTATTCATCACCCGGAGTCGAAGCGCCTGATCCAGGCCATGCTCAAGGACTTCGGCTGCGATATGGAAACCACTTATCTCGATGTGCCGCGCCTGCGCGCCGTCACCTCGGATGCCTACCTGACTTCCGGCGTGGGCTATGCCCACCATCTTCACCGCGACACCTGGTACTCGGCGCCGATGTGCCAGCTGAACTGGTGGCTGCCCATCTTCGAGATGTCTTCGGAGAGCTCGATGGCTTTCCATCCGCGGTATTGGAGCGAGCCGGTAAAGAACGGCTCCAGCAAGTTCAACTACTACGCCTGGAACAGCACCGGCCGGGCGGATGCGGCCAAGCACATCAAGTCCGACACCCGCGAGCAGCCCAAGCCGGAGCAGCCCATGGAGCTTGATCCCCAGATTCGGGTGATCTCTGAGCCCGGTGGAGCGCTGGTCTTTTCCGCTGCCAACATGCACTCCACCGTGCCCAACACGTCGGGCAGGACCCGCTTCAGCATCGACTTCCGCACCGTGAGCCTGATTGACGTGAAGGCTAAGAACGGCGCTCCCAATATCGACTCGCATCCGATTGGAACCTCGCTGCGCGACTTCATGAAAGGAACCGATCTGAGCCCCATGCCGGAAGAGATTGCCGCGGCTTATGACAGCCCGGACGCGGCCGACGGCGTGAAGGTCTATCGGCCCGAGGTCGTCGGCGCCAGGTAAACCGGTTGAAACCGTAGAGAAATCGGTATCCCACCCTCAGGTTGGGGCGTTTCGGGGGGCTTATGGCGCATAGGGCGCTTATGGCGCACATATCCCCCCGGCGCTTCCCCTCTTCTGAGGGTGAGATTCCACCCCTCGCGACCGGCCACCAGAGCCAAAGCGAGCACCAATTGTTGTTGAACATTTGAGCGAGAGATCTGCCGCGTCCGCGCCCCACCGATATCTCGAACAGTCGGTCCATTTTTGCACCAGCCCACTTCACGGAGTGAGAGCGCTGGGACATGCCTTTAAACCTCAGCCAGTGACGAAATTCTTCTGAACGGGGACCAAGAAATGCCTGAGATCAAGACCTGCCCAAATTGCCTCAAGGGCGACATGAGCGTTTTCTATCAGGTTCCACGGGTGCCGGTGCACAGCGTGTTGCTGATGCCGACGCGCGAAGTTGCGGTGAACTTTCCCAAGGGTGACATTGCTCTGGGCCATTGCTCCCATTGCGGCTTTATTGCCAATACCGTCTTCGACCCCACCGTGCATAACTACTCCGCGCAGTACGAGGAGACGCAGGGCTTTTCCGGGACCTTTCAGGCTTTCCACCGCCGTTTGGCCGAGGAAATGATCGCCAAATATGACCTCCACGGCAAGAAGATGATCGAGATCGGCTGCGGTAAAGGCGAGTTTCTCTCTTTGCTATGCGAGATGGGCAACAACAGCGGAGTCGGCTTCGATCCCGCCTTTGTCAGTGAACGGAATCCCTCTGCCGGCGACACCAAAGTGGAATTCGTAGCCGACTTCTACGGGGAAAAGTATGCCCACGTGCAAGGCGATTTCGTGTGCTGCAAAATGACCCTGGAGCACATACCCGATACCGCCAATTTTGTGCGCACGGTGCGCCGTTCGGTAGGTGACCGCTACGACACCGTGGTGTTCTTCCAGGTGCCCGACATGAGCCGCGTGCTGCGCGACCTGGCTTTCTGGGATATTTACTACGAACACTGTTCCTATTTCAGCGCCGAATCGCTCTCCCTGCTTTTCCGCGAGCAAGGATTCGATGTGCTCGACGTTTGGACCGACTACGACGATCAATATCTGATGATTACGGCCAAGCCCTCGCGCACGCCCGCTGGTTCCGTTGAGAAGCCGGATCCAACTCGGCTGAACAAGGATATTCAGTTCTTCACCGAGCATCAGGCAGCCAGGATGGCTTCCTGGAAGAGCAAGCTCGAGGAGACCCGGAGCACCGGGAAAAAGGCCGTGGTTTGGGGTTCGGGATCGAAGGGCGTGGCGTTTCTCACCGCGCTCAACCTGCACACACCCGGCTGCGAGATCGAATATGTGGTCGACATCAATCCGTTTCGCGAAGGCAAATACATGGCTGGCACTGGGCAGGAGATTGTCTCGCCGGCCTTTCTCAAGCGGTACAAACCAGATCTGGCTATTGCCATGAACCCGATCTACCAGCCTGAGATCAAGGCTGATCTCGAGAAAATGGGCCTGTCCACTGAGGTTGTGTCCGTTTGATTCCAATCCGGCCCTGCCCAAGGCAGAGGCTTCTCAAAGGCAATCTATGTATGATTTCGCGATAATCGGTGGAGGAATTGTCGGTCTCGCGACCGGCGCTGCTCTTGGCCGTCGTTATCCTTTTGCTCGAATTCTGCTGGTTGAAAAAGAAGTTGGCTTTGCTCAGCACCAGACCGGCCGCAATAGCGGCGTCATCCACTCCGGTATCTATTACAAACCTGGCAGCCTTAAGGCGGAGCTGGCGCACGCAGGCAACCAATCCATGCGCGCCTTTTGCTATGAATATGGCGTGCCGTTCGACGTTTGCGGCAAGCTGATTGTGGCCACCAGGCCGGAGGAGATTCCTCAACTCGACATCATTTTCGATCGTGCGTTAAAGAATGGCGTCGCCGCCACGCGGCTAGCCCCGGAAGAAGCGAAAGAAGTAGAGCCCCACGTTTCCTGCATCGCGGCTATTCGCGTGCCCACCACGGGCATCGTCGATTATCGCCAGGTATGCCATGCCCTGGTGCACGAGATGCAGCAGCAGGGAGCAGAGCTTAAGGTTGGCACCGAGGTTCTTCACGTGGTGCCCACGCCGGTAGGTCACTTGCTCGAGACCTCATGGGGCTCGCTCGAAACTCGCTTCCTCATCAACTGTGCCGGTTTACACAGCGATCGTGTGGCCAAGCTGGGGGGCATGGAGCCGAAAGCTATGATCGTTCCTTTCCGGGGCGAGTACTTCGAGCTTAAGCCGGAGCGCCGCCATCTGGTGCGTCATCTCATTTACCCGGTTCCTAATCCGGCGTTTCCTTTTCTCGGTGTGCACTTCACGCGCATGATGGACGGCAGCATTCACGCCGGACCCAATGCCGTGCTGAGTATCAAGCGCGAGGGCTATCGCAAGTCAGACTTCAGCTGGCGCGACCTCACGGAAGTTCTGATGTATCCCGGTTTCTGGAAGCTTTCCGCGAAGTACTACCGCGAAGGAGCGGAGGAGATGTTCCGTTCTTTGAGCAAAGCCGCATTTACCCGCAGCTTGCAGCGCTTGATACCTGAGGTGCAAGCCGACGACCTGATCCCGAGCAAGAGCGGCGTGCGCGCGCAGGCTCTTCTTCGTGATGGCAGCATGGTTGATGACTTCCTGCTGTTGGAAGGGAAGAACTCTCTTCACGTCTGCAACGCTCCTTCGCCCGCAGCAACCGCCTCGCTTGAGATCGCCAAGAAAATCGTCAGCAAGGTGCCCCGCCCGGGCCGTCTCTCGCTAGTCAAAATGGCTTAAGGTCTGCCTCTGGTTCCTTGACGAAGACGGGGTGGGCAGATTCAGACTCCAAATGCAACAAATCTATCTTTTTCTTTCTTTTTAAGATAAAGGTTTTCCAGCAGCAGGGGCTGTTGGAAAGTGGGAAGCGTAGTTTGCTTTCCACTTTTCAATGGCCGCGGTCACGGGTAGGGATTTTGGCGGATGGGTTTGTTTGAAGGTGGGAAGCATGCTTTGCTTTCCACTTTCCAGCTACCCGGTATATACGAGCTGGGCGTTTCTTGGAGGTGTGAATCGCCGTCCAGTATTTATCAAAGTTAAAGGCTCCTTTGGGGAGAAAGAGTTCAGCAGGAGATTTCCAGGCGAGACTTTTTCTAACCCTGGTATTCAGTTGCCATGCAATGGCATCGAGCTGCTTCTGCGAGTACAGGGAGAGGTCGGTTCCCTTTGGCAGGTAATCGCGGAGCAGTCCATTGGTGTTTTCGCTAATCCCCCTCTCCCAGGGAGAGTGGGGATGAGCGAAGTAGACGGCGATGTTTGCTGTTTTTGTCAGTGTTTTGTGGAGGCTCATCTCGCTGCCCTGGTCGTACGTCATGGAAAGTCGCATTTGGCCTTTAAAGCGTTTGAGGATGGTGCTAAAACCTTTGGCGACCGTGTCTGCCCTTGCGTCCGACAGCTTTACTAAAGCAACGAACAGAGTGGTTCGTTCCACCAGGGTGCCCACTTGAGATAGGTTTCCCTTGCCAATGATCAGGTCTCCCTCCCAATGACCGGGGACCAGCCGCTCGCTCACTTCGAGCGGCCTGTCATCGATCAGGGTCATATCGGGAATGGATCGGCTGCGCCTGTTCTTAGCTTCGACCTTGCGCGCCTTGTGATGGCGGCGCAACAGGTCCAGCACGTTGGCACGCAGTTGCCCACGTGGCATGGCATACAGTGCGGTGTAGATGGTTTCGTGAGAGATCTGCACCGGATTCGCCATACGTCCCAGTATGCTCGCAATCTGCACCGGGCTGAAGCCTTGCTGAAGGCGCTCCAGCATCTTGCCCCAGAGTCCATTGCCAGGTTCAAGCATGCGCCTGCGTCGTGGTTTCGCTGCCAAAACCCGCGCTCGGCGATCAGCCGTCGAAGACCGGTAACCGCCCGCAATGGTGCCCATCCGCGGCTTGGCCATCCAGCCATTACGGTGCATCTCGCGGGTGATGGTCGACCGAGCTCGCTTCAATACGATGGCGATTGCCCCAGGGCACATCCCCGACGTCAACTGCGCCTGAATCGTGGCTCGATCACCCAAATCCAGATGTTGAAAACTCTTTCCCATATGCAACTATCCCCTAAAGCGAAATGTTGCACTTGTACCTTGAACCCACCGTGCCCCACATCTCGCTGGTTTTTCGCGAGATGTGGGATACCACTCATGTTGACCGTTCAGTGCATCGGATGGATCGAGAGTCAGAGGAAAGGTGCCGTGGTATCCCACATCTCGCGAAAAACCAGCGAGATGTGGGGCACCCGGTCTTCGTCAGGGCCGGGAAAGGAAGTAACTGCTGTTTCTTTTCAGGTCTTCACAAGACCATTTTAAATCCGAATTTTAATTAAGCCCCCCTCCCTTACGACTCATCCCAGCAACCTTCTCTCCTTGCTCTATGCTTGTTTGGGAACAAGGAATTCTCCTTTGCGCATCGCCATCTTTGATTACAAAATAACCCGCAACAATCCCATCGGGAGTTGCCATCTAGCGATGCTTCGCGCGCTTGCGGCGGAGCATGACTTTACTGTCTTCGCAGTCGAGTTCGAGAACCCGTCTCCCGAAAAAATACGCTTTATAAGGGTGCCATCGCCCACCCGGCCCCTGGCACTGCTCTTTGTCGTGTATCACTTCATGGCGCCCCTCCGTTACCTGCTATACCGGCTCCGCGGCGGCCCCAAATTCGATCTCGTTCAAGCCCTCGAGAGCAACCTCGTTTTCGGTGACCTTCTCTACTCCCATTTTTGCCACGGCATGTACCTGAAGCATCATTGGAGCAAGTCCGGCGCCAAGGGTCTGCGTGGCTGGTTCCGCTGGCTCGACCACCAGCTTCACGCCTGGATGGAAAACTTTACTTATCCTCGAGCCAGGCAAGTGGTGGTTCCCTCTCGCGGCTTGGCCAGGGAGCTGATAACCGCATTTCCCTATATCGAGAACAAGCTGACGGTATTGCCCAATCCCATCAACCTCGATCGCCTGCAAATGCCGTCCAGCTTCGATCGCCAGGCCTTCCGTCTCAGCATGGGTTTCGATGACCAGGATCTGGTGGGCCTGTTTGTAGCCCTGGGACAGTTTGAACGCAAGGGCTTGCCCCTTCTGCTGCAAGCACTCGCCGAGCCAGGAATGGAGCGGGTCAAACTGATCGTTGTGGGCGGCGAGCCTGATCTGATCGCGCGCTACGGGGAGGAGGCCGCGAAACATCAGCTCAGTAAGCGGGTAAAATTTGCCGGCATGCAATCCGATGTTCGGCCTTTCCTGTGGAGCTCTGACGTTTTCGTCTTTCCGTCGCTATACGAGACATTTTCTCTGGTTACCTACGAGGCGGCAGCCTCGGGTCTTCCCATTGTGGTCTCCCAGCTTTACGGCGTGGAAGATCTGCTCGTGGATGGCGACAACGGTTTCCTTATTGAAACCAGCGTTGCTGGCGTTAGGAGCGGCCTGCAGCGCATCCTGGAGCTCAGCGGACCCGATCGCCACGCCATGGGCCAGCGAGCCCGCCTGGCGGCTTCAGGCTGCTCTGAGCAGCACTTCGTTGACGCGTGGCGCGCCTTTTATCTCCACCTTTCCTCCTCGGAGCAATTGAGCGCACCGAAGTGATCTGAGAGGATGTACCGGAGGGTGAAATTACGGCATGACAGTTGAATCAGCGGCAAGCAAGCTCATTCCCGTCGCCTTGAAGAGTTTTCCCCAGAAACCCTCCGTCTCCGTACTGATCACCTGCTTTAACTACGGGGCCTATGTTGGCCAGGCCATGGACAGCGCCTTGGAGCAGACTTATCCGCCGGGGGAAATCATCGTCAGCGACGATGCCTCTCAGGACAATTCCTGCGACGTGGTCGAATCCTATATCGGCCGTGGCCTGCCTATACAGCTGCTGCGCAATCCTCATGGAGGCATGGCGGCCAACCTCAATGCCGCTTATTGCCACTGTTCCGGCGACATAATCTGCCTGCTCGATGCGGATGATACATTCCTGCCGGGAAAGATCGAGGCAGTGGTTGAAGCTTTTCGTGCTCATCCGCGGGCCGGCTTTGCCATTCATCGCGCCAGCCTGGTGGACAATCAAAAACGGGCTCGTGGCATCTATCCTTTGCTCAGCGCTCTTCCCTCCGGAGACTGCGCCCAAACCACCTACGATAACTCGGGCATATTGATGGGCCTGCCGCCCACCACTAACCTTGCGCTCCGCCGCGAGGTAGCTGACCGCATTTTCCCCATACCCGTGGAATACACCGGCTATGCAGAGCAGATGATTCACCGTCTGGCTCCGCTGATGACGGAACTGTGCGCTGTGGATGCGCCCCTCGCGCGCTGGCGATTGCATGGCCAGAATGATCAGAACTCCACCCGTATCACCTCGCGCCGCCTGGAGCGGGAGCTCAAAATCATGGATTCGCTTTGGTTGGAGCAGAAACACTACCTCGAAGGCGTCGATGCGGCGCTGGCGCAATCTTTTCCCCCTATCGATCGCAATCCGCTTTACCTCAAAATGAACTACATCCGGCATCGGCTGAACAACGATCCGGCCATGCGTCAGGCGTATAGCGATCTATGCCGCTACGGCCTGCGGGCGAATTCGAAGGTAGATCAGTTCTGGCGCTACTCCAATCGTCTTCCTCGTCCACTTTTTCAGCGCGCCGTTGATCTGCTTCTGACCCAGAGCGTCTGGAAGCAAATGGTCACACGCGCCATCCGGGGCAAGCAGGCCACTTGAAGCCATGAAAATCCTTTCCGTGCACAACTCGTATCAGAACCCCGGTGGTGAGGATCAGGTCTTCGCCCAGGAGACCGATCTGCTGCGATCGCATGGCCATGAAGTACTTCTTTACCGGGCCAGCAACGATCAGGTAAACGGCAAGAACCGCCTGGTCCTGCTCGGCGATACCATCTGGAACAAGCAAATCCATGCCGAGCTTCGCGCCCTCATGCACCGGGGGACGCCGGACATCGTTCATGTCCATAACACTTTTCCGGTGATCTCTCCCGCCGTCTACTATGCGGCCAATGAAGAGGGAATCCCGGTCGTGCAAACGCTGCACAACTACCGCATGCTTTGCCCTGCGGCCACCTTTTTCCGCGATGGTCATGTATGTGAAGAGTGTTTAGGCAAGAGCATCCCATGGCCTGGAGTAGTGCATGCCTGTTATCGCGGCAGCAGGCTGACTACGGCTGCCGCAGCGGCCATGCTGGCTACGCACAACTATAAGGAGACCTGGAGTAAATCCGTCACCGCCTATATCGCGCTCACCGATTTCGCGCGCAACAAATTCATCCAGGGCGGCTTCCCGGAAGAGAAAATCTTCGTCAAGCCCAATTACCTGCAATCCGATCCCGGGCCGGGCGAGGGCCAGGGAAATTATGCTTTTTTTGTGGGCCGGCTGACGCCCGAGAAGGGCATCGAAACAATGCTTGCTGCCTGGCAGGAAATTGGAAACGAGCTCCCTCTGCAAATGGCGGGGGACGGCCCCCTGGCGCCCGAAGTCCAGCAGGCCAGCCGGGAAATGGAAAGTGTGACCTGGTTAAAGTATCTGCCGCGAGCGGAAATCCTGGAGCGGATGAAAAATGCGTCCGTGCTTATCCTTCCCTCGACATGGTATGAAGGTTTCCCGATGATCGTAGCCGAGGCCTTCGCCGTGGGGTTGCCTGTGATTGCCAGCAACCTGGGAAGCTTGTCTACCATAGTCGATCATCGTCGTACCGGCTTGCACTTTGAGGCCGGCCAGGCAAGCGGTCTGGTGGAAGCGGTACGATGGTGGCTTGCACACCCTGCTGAAGCTACCCTGATGCGGTCCCAGGCTCGCCTGGAATATGAAACCAGATATACCGCGGACGCGAACTACCAGCAGCTGATGCAGATCTATCAAGCGGCACTCGATCGCTGCGCCGGCAGGGAATCAGCCATCGTAAGCGGAGTGAGCGAGTAAGCGATGGGTCTGATCGAATTTACGTGTGCGGTGCTGCTTACGTCCGCTCTCGCCGGGCTGCTTGGAGCGCTCACCGGCCTCGGCGGTGGCGTGGTGATCGTGCCCGCGCTGGCCCTTATCTTCCACGTCGATATGCGCTACGCCATCGGTGCTTCGCTCATTTCTGTGATCGCCACTTCTTCCGGCGCTGCTGTGTCTTACGTCCGCGAGGGTTACTCCAATGTGCGTATCGGAATGTTTCTCGAGGTGGCCACGACGCTGGGCGCCTTGGGGGGCGCCTACCTGGCTACGATTATCTCCACCCACGCCATTGGCATCATCTTCGGCATCACCTTGCTCTATTCAGCCTGGAGCGGATTTCGCAACAACCAGGATAAGATTCTGCAAACGCACAATGCCCTGGCTGAGAGACTGAATCTGCGGGGAGACTATCCGACCGATAAAGGCCCGCAAGCCTACGTCGCACAGAATGTTCCGGCGGGTTTTGGCATCATGGCGATCGCGGGAATTCTGTCTGGCCTTCTGGGGATCGGCTCCGGAGCGGTGAAGGTCCTGGCCATGGATCATGCGATGAAGCTTCCCTTCAAGGTGTCCACGACAACCAGTAACTTCATGATAGGCGTAACGGCTGCAGCCAGCGCCGGTGTTTATCTGGGCCGGGGTTATATTGCTCCCGGGCTAGCTGCGCCGGTGATGCTGGGAGTGTTGGCCGGTTCGCTCATCGGGGCGCGTTTGCTGGTCAGGATCCGTGTGCCTGTTCTCAGAGTGATCTTCGCGGTGGTCATTGTCGCGCTGGGCGTGGAAATGATCTACAGCGGAGCCACGGGAAGGTTGTGAGCGGGTGGCATCCGAAGCTGATCTGAAAATGGAAATTGCCATCAGCCGCATGCTGCGAGCGGGGGTCAGCCTGGCCGCCTTTGTAGTGTTGGTGGGCGGAATCCTGTATCTGTGGAAGGCCCATGGAGTGGAGACCGATTATCGTTTTTTCCACGGAATTCCTAGCCCTGCCGATCAGTTCGCGCCGGTCTTCGACGGCGTTCGCCACCTTGACAGCCGCAGCATCATTCGCTTGGGGATCCTGCTTCTGATCGCGACTCCGATCATGCGGGTCGCATATTGCGTCTTCGGTTTTGCCGCCCAGAAGGACAAAATCTACGTGGTCGTGAGCAGCATCGTTCTCATGGTGTTGCTCTACAGCTTCTTCCGCCCCTAGCTTGAACCAGCCGGGGGCTCTGTGAGAATCTCCTGGATACCTCCTGGATAAGGTGATGGGGTGCCCCAGGTCTCGCTTTTGAGACCTGGGATCCTCCACGCAAATGCCGGCGGACCCGAGTTCTCATGCACAGTGCGTGACAATTCGGAGTGGCATCAGTACCTAGGGCTCTCTCTCGAAGTTAGGTTCTCCGATTTGGTCTTCCGGCATTTGCGTGAAGGATCCCAGGTCTCAAAAGCGAGACCTGGGGCACCCATCACCTTATCCAGGGGGTTCTCACACAGCCCTCCCGGGCCTCGGGATGTCGGGCACCCAGCGTCCATCTGCAGGTACGATGTCAGCCGAGCTATGTAACTATTAAAGATACGTTAGCACTGTGATAACGCAACGCGCATGGCGAGGCTCTTGACGTTGAGCCCCTGAGTATAGGTTCTGACCATGCACCTGCGCACGAAGGGCAAGCGCATCGCGCGGAATCCGCGGGCAGGGTCGGCATAGAAAGCCGTCGCCGCACGTGCAGAGAAGCGCAACGTCTCACGGTAACCGCCGAGATGGCGTTCGAAGACCTCCGCTGCAGCACCCTCGCCCCGCATCTCGGAGAGAATCGCACTTGCCGCCGCTTGTCCGCTGAGCAGCGCGCCATAGATTCCTTCGCCGGTCAGCGGATCGACGAAGCCACCGGCGTCTCCCACCAATAAAACGCGATCGCGTAACTCCCGCTGAGTCCGGTCGGAGGCGCAGACGCCTGCCCCGATACCGAGATATTGCCCGGTCACATGCTCCACCTTATCCGTGCCGACTGTGTCCTGGACGTAGCGCAGAAGCCTGTTCCGCGTCAGTCCCTCAGCAGAGGATTGGCAGTAAATCCCGACATTGAGGTGGTCTCCTTTGGGAAAGATCCACGCGTACCCGTCACGGACCGTGGCAAAATCGAAGGTGAGATCAACCTCCCGCGCCGGCGCCGCAGTTTGGACCTCGAGCGCAAAGCCCTGGGAAAACCAGGAGCCCTGCGCGCACAGCCGCCGCATGTGGCCGCTTGCTCCGTCGGCACCGACCAGAAAGCGGGCTTGATAAGTCTCGCCGGTAGTTACTAACTGCACGCCGCCGCTTGTTCGCACAACCTGTCGCACGGCCGAGATCCTTTGCAAGCAGGCGCCCGCCGCAATCGTCTTACCCAGGCAGTATTCGTCAAACTCCGCCCGCACCGTCATTACGCAGATGGGTTGGCGGCTCTTCAGCAAAGAGGACCGCGGTCCACCCTCGAGGCGAACTTGACGAACAACCTGCCGAACCACCGGATCAATGGAATATCTGAGCGCCCGGACGGCCTTAACCGTCAGACCGCCGGCACAGGCCTTTGGCCGCGGGAAGGAACACTTGTCGAGCAGGAGTACGGAACGCCCGGCGGCAGCAAGGTCATAAGCTGCCGCGCACCCCGCCGGTCCCGCGCCCACCACAATCACGTCCCAAACCCCGCCGGCCAAATCCATGTTCACGTAGGATTCGTTAGCCACTCATCCGAGTGCTTTTCCAAGGCAATGCGCACCAGTTGGCTGCGCGTACGCACGCCGGTCTTCTCGAATAGCTGCTGCAGCACAGCCTTGACCGAGCTCTCGGAGATGGCTAAGCGGGCGCCGATTTCCTTGTTGGTAAGCCCTTCGAACACCCCTTTGAGCACGGCCTGCTCACGCTGCGTCAGACCCTGTGTCCGGCGGGGGACGGCCGCATTGCCCGTGGCTGCAGCGATGATGGAACGGGTAACCGCGGGGTCGAGCCAGACCTCTCCCGCAACCACCTTGCGGATGGCCTCTACCAGCCGGCTGGGGGGACTGTGCTTCAGAAATACTCCAGAGGATCCGTTTTCCAGGGCGCGCAGCATCACCGCATCGCTCATTCCGGCCGTTACCATCAAAATACGCCCCGCGAAGCCGAGACCTCGCGCCCGATCGAGAAACAGCGTGCCCTGCTCATGGCCAAGATCGTAATCCAGCAGAACCACGTCGATCTCGTTGAGCTGCGGCAACGCGAGCGCCTCGCTGGCCGACGCGCAGGTGCCTACGATATGAAGGTCAGACTCTGTCTGGAGCAGCCGGCTGAGGCTCTCCCGGAACAGGCTGTGGTCGTCGATCAGCAATATCTGGATGTCGCTGCTCATAGCTATCATTCTTGCTCTCGCGCGCAGCGGATGACAACTCCACCACGAAAGTCGAGCCCCTGTTCTCCGGTTCGTAGTGCAGATCACCCTTGAAACTGCGCATGAAGGCTCGCGACAGGTAAAGCCCCAGCCCGGTGGATTGGGCATCCTCCTGGAAAGGGTGGAAAAGCCGCTCCGGATGAGCCACGCCACTCCCGGTATCGCGAAAGCGAATGGTTACCCCAGATTCTTCACGCCGGGCGCTCACGGTCAGGTCCTTTTGCTCGGTTTCTCCCATGGCGCGCTCGCTGTTCTTGGTCAGGTTGAGGAACACCTGCATCAAGCTCTGGCGGTCGGCCCAGACCGTGGGCAGACCATCCTCTATCTCCCAGTGGCTGCTGATCCCGCTATCGTGCAGCGAAGACTCGATGACGATGCGCAGCTCATCCAGCAGAGGCTGAACCTCCACCCCAGCGGCATGGCTCGCGCTTTGCCGCAGGTCCATAGCGGCGATACGCTCAAGCGCCAAAACCAGCGTGCCCAGGGTCTCGAAGTCTTTATTTCCCGCCAATTTACCGCTGCGGGACAGATTCTCGTGGACCAGCGCGATGGCCCCACATACGTTCCGGACCTCATGAGAAATAGCGGAGACCATAATGCGCGAGCTAGCCAGCATCTGGTGAAAACTCGATTCCTCATGGGTCCTCAGGTCTTCTGAAGTATCGAGCACCATGGCCGCAAGGCGGGGACCGGCACTGGTCACATAGGTGGAGAACCAAACGTCAGCCTGGAAGACCTCGCCATCCGCTCTGCGCCCGCGGCATTGCATGGCCGTGCGGAAAACCTGGCGGTTGCCATCCCAGGCAGGCACATTGACCAGCGATGGCAGATAGTCGCGGATCGACCGGCCGCGCAGTGTACCTGGTTCAAGGCCGAACAGGCGGTCGGCTGCATCGTTGGCGAGCAGCACGCAACCGTCGGAACTGGTGGTGATGATGGCCGCGGGACTGCTATCGACCAGCACTTTTAGCTGCTCCTCGGCATCCTTCCGTGCCGTCATCTCGCTTTCCATCTGGCGCATGTGCCGGTGAGCAAGCTTTCGGCTGCCCGCCACCTCGTGCATGAAGAGCCCCATCAGGAAAAAGGCGGCGAAATAAAGCAGATCGCGTGGCAGCCCTGTATTCGGGCCCCAGGCAAACTCGTCAAACGCCTCGGCCAGCCAGGCGCAGATGGCGGCAGCGGCGGCGACTTCCCACCGGGTAAGGGAAGCGCCGACGACCAGCATGGGCGCGAGATAGAGAAAGCCAAGTGGGATCTCCGCAGCCACATGGGCATCGACCAATGCAATCAAGCCGATCATCAGCGCCGCTATCAGCAGCGACGTGCGCCGCGATCCCCACATGAACATCGAAAAGAAAGGCATCTCTGGGCTTTCCCGGTTTGGTCGAGTTTCTATCTTCTATTCTACCGGCCTGAGGGCTCTGGTCCTTAACGGAGGGGACTAAGCCCGCATCTTCGAAAACACCACCAGGCAAGTTACGCCAGGCGGCAAGGAATCTGTCTCGGTTACGTTCGGAGTGTAAAGAGTTTGTTCCTCCTAATGAATTTCCTGCAAAACTTTTGCATGGTGCCCACCACTAACCGGTAGGCTCAAGATCGAAAGATTCCTTGAACAGACCAATCGTCGCCGCTAACCTACAGTAATATAAAGTCTTGTGGTGGCGGTCCCGAACGCCCGTTCAGCCCGAAGTTGGCTGGCTTGGCGGTGCCTAACGGCCTGGCTCGAACGGTTTACGAACGGGTGGTTTGGGCTATCAGCAACGCGAGGCTTCGCTGAATGGTTTGTGCCCGATTCCATCCTCTGCTCCGTCCAATTGTTCTAAACAACATGCAAATCACTCTCACCGATCTGGTAGAGCTTTGCCCCGGAAATGAGCGGACACTTTCATTGGGTGGCGAGGTTTATTGATGAAACGCACCGCGGTCCTTGCAGCGGCTCTCAGTCTCGGGATTTGGAGTGGTTGCGGCGGACAGAAACATGAGCAGACCGCGCAGGCGCCGCCTCCCGTGCAGGTGGAGGAAGAGGGCGGTGTTACCCTCATCACCGTCGATCACCCAGACCGCTTTCCTCTTTTCACCGCTACGCAATTTGCGTCGACCTCGACGCTCAATGTGACCGGCACGGTCAATCCGGACGTTTCCCGAACCATACCGGTCATCTCTATCGCCTCCGGCCGTGTGATTGCGATCCACACGCAAATCGGTGCCTACGTCAAGAAGGGTCAGTTGCTCATGGAGGTGCAGAGCACCGACATCTCCAACGCCTTCGACCAATACCTGAAGGCGGTTAACGACGAACGACTGGCGCACACGCAGGACGAACGAGCCAAGATTCTTTACGACAAAGGCGCGATTGCCAAAAGCCAACTTGAAATCGCGGACGACGCCGAGCAGGACGCCAAGACGGATCTGACAGCAGCGGAGCAGCAGCTGCACTTCCTCGGTGTCGACCCGGCTCACCCCTCGTTAACCGCCAAAGTCTATTCCCCCGCGACGGGGGTGGTGATCGCGCAAAATGTCACCAACGCGGCCGCGACCGGCGTCACCTATGCGGGATCGTCCACTGCTTTCACCATCGCCGATCTCTCTCAGGTGTGGATCATCTGCGATGTATACGAGAACGATCTGCCCATGGTCCATGTCGGGCAGACTGCCGATATTCGCCTGAACGCCTACCCCGACCACACCGTCACCGGCACCATCAGTGAGATCGACGCCGTTCTGGATCCCAGCATCCGCACCGCGAAGGTGCGTATTCAGGTGCCAAACCCTGACCACCTGATGCGCATCGGTATGTTTGCCACGGCTACCTTCCACGGCCGCCGCCCTCAGGACCACACCGCCGTGCCGGCATCCGCGATCCTCCACTTGCACGATCGGGACTGGGTTTATGTACCGGCGGGAGACAAGAAGTTCAAGCGAGTCGGCGTGGTCGGGGGCGCCATGATCGCGGATGGAAAGCAGGAGGTCACCTCCGGCCTCGCTGCCGGCCAGCAGGTTGTGACCAATGCGCTGGAACTCGAGAATACGGTGGACCAGTAATGATTCGTGGTCTGGTTGATTTTGCACTTAACAACCGGTTCATGATGCTGGCACTTGCCATTCTGCTGTTCGTCTGGGGCGCCATCTCCTTCCATAATCTGCCAGTGGAGGCGTACCCCGACGTAGCCAACAACTACGTCGATGTGATTACGCAGTGGCCTGGACGCGCCGCCGAAGAGGTGGAGCAGCAGGTCACCATTCCCATTGAAGTCCAGATGGCCGGCATCCCGCACATGCAGCATCTGCGCTCCTTTTCACTGGCTGGCCTTTCCGACGTCAAGATGATCTTCGACGACGAATCTGTCAACGACTGGAATCGTGAGAAGGTTCTGGAGCGGCTTTCCCAAGTCACCCTGCCTGCTGGTTTGACGCCGCAGATCGGCACTGACTGGAGTCCTGTCGGGCAAATCTACTGGTATACCCTGCACAGCACCAATCCCGAGTACGACAACATGGAGTTGAAGTCAGTGGAGGACTGGACGCTGGAGAAGCAGTTCAAGTCCGTCCCTGGCGTTGTGGATGTTGCCAGTTTCGGAGGCATGACGCGCGAGTACCAGGTACGGGTGGATCCGAACAAGCTGGTCGCTTACGGGTTGACGATCGGCCAGGTGGAACAACAACTGGCCAACAACAATATCAACGCCGGTGGCAGCTTTATCGAGCAGGGGCAGCAGCAAGTCAATGTCCGTGAGGTGGGCCTCTTTCGCAACGTCCAAGACATCGAGCAGACTGCGCTCAAGACGCAGAATGGAACCCCGCTGCAGGTCAAGGACATCGCCCAGATCGTGCAGGGGCCGAAGATCCGCCTGGGCCAGATCGGCAAGGCCATTCATCGCGTCGACGGAAAAATTATCGACGATGGCGACGTGGTCGAGGGCATCGTGCTGCTGCAAAAGGGTGACGATTCCGACTCCACCCTGGTGGGTATTCACGCCAAAGTTCAAGAGCTTAACAATCTGATTCTGCCCAAGGGCGTCAAAGTCGTTCCCTTCCTGGATCGCAGCGACTTATTGCACTACACCACGCATACGGTCCTGCACAATCTGACCGAGGGCATCATCCTCGTGGTGATCATTCTCTTTCTCTTCCTGGGGAATGTTCGCGGCGCGGTCATTGTTTCGCTCACTATTCCTTTCTCCCTGCTGTTTGCCTCCATCTGCCTTGATATCGCTCACATCCCGGCCAACCTGCTGTCGCTGGGCGCGCTTGACTTTGGCATGGTGGTCGACGGCGCGGTGGTCATGGTAGAGAATATCGTCCGTCATCTTGGCCGCCGGCGCGCCGATAGCACGCAGCCCCAGTGAGCAAATTCGTGAGGCCGCTCACGAGGTGCAGCGCCCGGTCTTTTACGCCATCGGCATCATCGTGACTGCCTACCTTCCTATCTTCACCTTGCAGGCTGTTGAGGGCCGATTGTTCAAGCCGATGGCCTGGACGGTGGCGTTCGCCTTACTGGGTGCATTGATCTTCTCCATGGTGATTGCGCCAGTGTTGTCGAGTTTCCTTTTCTATAAGGGTGCGCGCGAATGGCACAACCCGGTGATGAGTTGGATCACGGACCGCTACCGCCACGCCGCGACCTGGGCCATCGAACATCGCTACGTGACCGTCGGTGTGGCGATCGGGGCATTGGTGCTGGCAGGTTTTCTGGGTTTGAGTGGAGTGATCGGCTCAGAGTTCCTGCCCCACCTGGATGAAGGAGCAATCTGGGTTCGCGGCACGCTGGCTCCCAGCGCCGGGCCCACCACTGGCGTCGCTTTGATGGATCAGGCGCGTGTGGTTCTTGCCTCCTTCCCGGAGGTTACGGACGTGGTCAGCCAAGTGGGACGGCCCGATGACGGCACCGATACCACAGGTTTTTTCAATACCGAGTATTTTGTCGATCTGCTTCCCAAAAACAAATGGCGGCCCAGCTTCCACCAGAGCAAAGACGAGTTGATCAGCGCCATGAATCACCAACTGGAGAAGATGCCGGGGGTGACGTGGAACTTTTCCCAACCTATATCCGACAACGTGGAAGAGGCGGTCAGCGGCGTCAAAGGCGAACTTGCGGTCAAGCTTTACGGGGACGATTTGAAACTGTTGGAGCAGAAGAGCGACCAGATCCAGGCCATTATGAGCAAGATTCGGGGGATTCAGGACCTCGGGGTTTTCCGCGTACTTGGCCAACCTAACCTGGATTATGTGGTCGATCGCCGGGCCGCTGCGCGTTTTGGTATCAACGTTTCCGACGTACAGGATGCCATTCAGACCGCAGTCGGAGGGGGCGCGGTCAGCCAGGTGTTGCAGGGCGAAGCGCGATACGACCTGGTGGTTCGCTACCAAAAGCCTTATCGGGATACCAAGCAGGCGATCGAAGACATTCGCCTGCTGGCTCCATCCGGCGAACGGGTCTCGCTGGCTCAGCTGACCGATGTAAAAACGGAAGAAGGCGCCGAGGAGATCTACCGCGAGTCCAACCAGCGCTACATCGCGATCAAGTACAGCGTCCGCGGCCGCGACCTGGGCAGCACCGTGGAGGAAGCGATCGCCAAGGTCAACGCCCAGGTGAAATTCCCCCCCGGCTACCATCTTGATTGGGCGGGTGAATACCAGAGCCAGAAGAGAGCGGACAAGCGCTTGATGCTGGTCTTGCCCATCACCATCACCATCATCTTCATCATCCTCTACACCATGTTCCGCTCGGCGAAATGGGCGCTGCTCATTCTCTGCAACGTGGCCATGGCTCCGGTCGGCGGCATGCTGGCGTTGTTATTCACCGGCACCAACTTCAGCGTTTCTTCCGGGGTCGGCTTCCTTGCCCTCTTCGGGGTCTCGGTGCAGACCGGCGTCATCATGCTGGAGTACATCAATCAGCTGCGGGTGCGCGGGCACTCGATCGAGGAATCCGCAGTGGAAGGCGCGGTGCTCAGACTCCGTCCCATCATGATGACGATGCTGGTAGCCACGCTGGGTCTATTGCCGGCTGCGACCTCGCATGGCATCGGCTCGGATTCGCAGCGCCCTTTTGCCATTGTCATTGTGGGTGGCCTGATCGCCGCGTTGCTGATGAGCGTCTTCCTGCTGCCAACTCTGTATGTGTGGATCGCGGGCGACCAGGATGTGCTGCCTACGCCGGAAACGGAGTTTGAGAATTGAACTCCAGCAGACCAGGCGCGTGCGTGTTGCTTCTTTACCTGGCATTTTCTGCCGGGCAGGCAAGCTATGCGCAGAACCCGCCTCCGCCTCCTGCCGCGCCGATAACCATGCAGCAAGCGGTCGATCAGGCGCTGGCCCACAATCCAGTTCTGCTGGCAGCGCAACAGAACCTGCTCTCCATGAAAGGGCAGGAGGTTGAGGCCGGGTTGCGCCAGAATCCGGATTTCTCGCTATACGGCACCGATCTCAGCAATCCAGCCAGTTCCGCGACCCCATACGGGTACAGTTTGCAACTGTCACGGCTCTTTGAGCGCGGGCAAAAGCGCCGCTGGCGCCTGGATAGCGCTCGCGCGCAGACGGCGCAGACGGACGGCCAGTACCATGATCAGATAAGGCAGATCACTCTGCAGGTCAGGCAGAACTTCACTACATTGCTGTTGGCCAAGGCCGCGTTGAAACTGGCGCAGGACAACCTGACCAGCTTCCGTCATGAACTGCAAATCAATCTGGACCGATACAACGCGGGAGACATCGGCAAGCTGGATTACGAGAGGCTCGATCTGCAACTGGCGCAGTTCGAATCGGACGAGACCAGCGCGGAGATGAACCTGGTGCAGGCCAGTGATCAGCTGCAGACTTTAATCGGACGTCCACAGCCGAGCCGTTCCTTCGATATTGCCGGCGAGTTGGTTCCCCCCGCTGTACCGACGACCTTGCCCGACCTGGAGCAGAAGGCGCTGGCCGCAAGGCCGGATTATAGGGCGGCGCAGGCCGCAGTGCGGGTGGCCGACGCCAACGTGAAACTGGCATACGCCAATGGAACCACCGACCCCACCCTGGAAGGGGAGTACGACCACAGCGGCACTCAGAGCAGTTATGGCTTCTACGTCGACATTCCCATCCGCATCTTCGATCGTAATCAGGGAAACAAAGACACCAGCAAGTACCTGGCGCAATCCAGCCGGTTCAGCGAGGTGGCAGCGCAGAACCAGGTCTACTCCGACGTGGATCAGGCATGGATCGGTTACACGACTTCGAAGGTGCTTTCTGACAGGTACAACGGGCACTATCTTGCCGAAGCAAAAGATGTTTTGTCCATCGCACAATTTGCCTACGAGCACGGCGGGATAGCATTGCTTGATTATTTAAGTGCCTTGCAGGATGACCGGACGACCAGCCTGAACGCGCTGAATTCCTACGCCCAGACGTGGATGGCGATCCACCAATTAAGTTTTGCCAGCGCGACCGACGTGGTGCCGTAGTTGGTGGAAGGAAACTTCTGCGTGAGGACTGGAAAGGAACCGCAGGTCCCTCCACTGCGCTGCGCTCCGGTCGGGATGACAAGGGTGGGTAGTGAGCGAGTTGGAAGCGGGGTCTAAATTGAGTGACCACTCTTTCCTTTGTCATCCCGACCGGAGCGCAGCGTAGTGGAGGGACCTGCGGTTCCTTTCCAGTCCTCATGCGCTTCTCGAAGTCAGTACCCTTTAACGCTTGGCTTCGAGCTCGGCCCAGCGCGCGTATAGCTCGTCGAGCGCGTTTTGCGCCTGCTCCATGGCCGTCAGCGCTTCTTGCAGCCGCACCGCGTCGGTGGCGACCGCCGGGTCCTCGACTACGCCGCGTTCCCGGGCAAGGTGCTCCTCCGCCGCGGTGACTCGATCTTCGATGCCCGCAAACTCGCGCGCTTCCAGGTAGGACAGTTTCTTTTTCGCTGCCGGCCTTTGCTTCTCCTGCTCAGCAGGTGCTTTGACCACCTGCTGCGGCTGATTCTGCCAGGCCTCCCACTGCGAGTAATCGGCGAAGCGCTCCGCATCGCCGCGGCCATCCAGGCCCAGGACGCTGGTGCAGACCCGGTCCAGCATATAGCGGTCGTGGGTCACCAGCACCAGCGCTCCGCGAAATTCCAACAGGCTCTCTTCCAGGATCTCGAGGGTGGGAATATCTAGGTCGTTGGTAGGCTCGTCCAACAGCAACAGGTCGGCTGGTTCCAGCATCAGTCTGGCAATCAACACACGCGCGCGCTCGCCCCCGGAAAGGCGCCCCACCGGCTGATTGAGCTGATCCCCGGTGAAGAGAAATCTTGCCGCCCAGGACGCCACATGGATGACCCGATCCTGGTAGATCACCGAATCGCTATCGGGAGCCAAGGCGCGGCGGAGCGTGACGTCTGGCTCCAGAATGCGATTTTGATCGAAGTAGACGGTACGCAGCGCGGTCGCTCGATGGATTCCACCATTCAGCGGTTCGATCTCGCCGCGCAGCAGCTTCAGCAGGGTGGTCTTGCCGCTGCCGTTGGGGCCCACCAGGCCGAGACGTGTCCCCGCGGTGAGCACGAAGTTGAGGCCGGTGAAGAGCATGCGTCCGTCAAAGCCGTAATGCAGGTTTTCCAATTCCACCAGCCGCTTTGTCTGCCGGTCGGTGGCAGAAAATTCAATACTAGCCGTCGCGGTGCGGTTTCGCCCGGAGACATCCGCCAGCTCGCCGATCAGTTCGTGTGCCCGATCGATCCTGGCCTTGGACTTGGTGGTGCGCGCCTTGGGTCCACGGCGTAACCACTCAATTTCGATCCGCACCCGGTTTTCGAGAGCATCCTGCCGCTTGGCCTGGGCCTCAAGGAAAGCTTCTTTCTTCACCAGAAATGCGCTGTAGTTTCCGTTTACGCGCAGCAGTCCATCAGGATAGGCGCGGTTCAGCTCGACTGTTTCTGTGCTCACGTTCTCCAGAAAATATCGGTCGTGGCTGACCACCACGCAAGCGAACGATGAAGTGTTGAGCAAGCCCTCCAGCCACTCGATCCCGCCTAGGTCCAGATGATTGGTTGGCTCGTCGAGCAGCAGAACATCGGGTTGCTGCACCAGGGCCTCGGCGATTGCCAGGCGCTTGCGCCACCCGCCGGAAAGGCTCGCCGCATCGGCAGCAAAATCCTCAAAGCCGGTCCTGCCCAGCGTTTCACCGATACGTCCTTCCCACTCTGACGGGGGCGCCGCAATGCTTTTGAGCGAAGCTTCGAGCACCGCGCGCACCGTGGTCCCGGGGGTAAACTCCGATTGCTGCGCAACAAAGCTCAGCCGCGTGCGCTTGCGTGCAGCGACCTCTCCGCTGTCCGGCTCGATCTGACCCGCCAGGATGCCCAGCAGCGTCGACTTACCTGAGCCATTAGGTCCAATCAGACCAATGCGAGCGCGCTCTTCGACCGTGAAGGCAACGTTGCGCAAAAGTGGATCAGCCCCAAAGGATTTCGAAATTCCCTGGGCGTTAAGGATAGGAGGCAAGTGGTCCTTACCGCCGCGCCGCGGCGGTAGCGTTCATGTACTCCTCGTACGGGCCCTTGAAGTCTTCGATGCCGCCGTCCTCAAAGTGCCAGATCCGCGTAGCCACTTCATCGATCAGGTCGTGATCGTGGGTTACCAGCAGGACCGTGCCCTCGTAGCGTTGGAGAGCGATGTTCAGGGCATTGATGGCCTCGAGGTCGAGATGGTTTGTGGGTTCGTCGAGCAGAAGGATGTTCGGCTTCTGCAGCATGAGCCGGCAAAAGATCAGCCGAGCCGCCTCGCCACCGGAGAGAGCCTCAGTCTTCTTCAATCCTTCTTCGCCGCTGAACAGCATCTGCCCCAACAGGCCGCGGATTTCTTCCTTGGTCACCCGGGGATCGAATTGATGCAGCCAATCGGAGATCGTCATGCCGGTTTCGATAGAACCTGTATGGTCTTGCGGGAAGTAGCCGATTTGCGCTTCGTGCCCCCATTTGACGGATCCACCATCCAGTTCGAAGCCCGGTTCGGCCTGGTCCATCTTTACCAGCAGCGACTTCAGCATCGTCGTTTTGCCCAGGCCGTTTCGGCCCATCAGGCAAACCTTCTCCCCGCGCATGACCGCGGCGCCGAAATCACGGATGACGGGCTGGTCCCCGTATGACTTGCTCAGGTGCTCGAATTCGAGGATATGCTTGCCCGACGGCCGCAAAAGATCGAACCGGATATACGGACGCTGGATGTTGGATCGGGCCAGCTCGGTGGTTTGCAGCCGCTCCACTTCCTTCTTACGCGAGGTCACCTGGCTGGAGCGCGTGCCGGCCGAGAAGCGGGCGATGAACTCGTTCAACTGGGCGATCTTCTTCTCTCGTTGGGCATTCTGCGATTCCAAACGCGAGCGGATCTGGGTCTTGGCCAGGACCATATCGTCATAGCCGCCGCTGTAGGTGATGATGGTCTCGTAATCGATGTCCGCGATGTGCGTACACACGCTGTTCAGAAAGTGGCGGTCGTGGGAGATGGTGATGAGCGTGCCTTCAAACTCCAACAGAAAGTTCTGCAGCCAGTGCACCGAATCCAGATCGAGCGAGTTCGTTGGTTCGTCCAGCAGCAATGCCTGGGGCTTGCCGAACAGAGCCTGGGCAAGCAGCACCCGCACCTTTTGGCCGCCCTGCAATTCACTCATTTTGCGTTCGTGCAAATCGTCGGGTATGTCCAGCCCCTGCAGCAGGATGGCGGCGTCGCTCTCGGCGGTGTAGCCGTCTTCTTCGCCCACGATGCCTTCCAGCTCGCCCAGTCGCATCCCATCCTCATCGGTCAGCTCGGCCTTCTCATAAATTGCATCGCGCTCGGAGAGTGCTTTCCAGAGGCCCTTGTTGCCCATGATGACGGTATCGATCACCCGAAAGGCATCAAACGCATACTGGTCCTGACGCAGTACGCCGATCTTTTTAGGGCGCACCACGGTGCCCTTCTGGGGGTCGAGTTCGCCGGACAAGATCTTCATAAAGGTGGACTTACCAGCGCCATTGGGACCGGTCAAGCCATAGCGGCGACCGGCGATGAATTGCACCGAAACCTCCTCGAATAGGAGCTTGGCCCCGTAACGCATAGTGACGTCGCTGACAGAAATCATGATTCAGTCTCTTGTTTCTAAAGGTTAAGTTCTATTTTCGCAGATTTATTGCGGCAAGATCAGCAAGCTGGCACAGCAGGGTGCGACTTTGTAGGCGTCAGTGCTCTTATGCTTTGTATCAGGGCCCGACTTTAGTCGGGCCGTTGAGGCCCACAAATATCTGGGCTTTAGCCCCTGAGGGCAGCAGGGGCTAAAGTCCAATTCTCTTAAATTCTTTACGGCCTGACTAAAGTCAGGCCCTGATACATAGCCAATAAAGAGTTTAAGGCTCATTCATGCTGCGGCCGAAACTGCCGTCCATGCTTTAGAAGAAACGCGACAGAATCTGGTTGGCCGATAGTGCCGCTATATAGGCCAGTCCGGTCATGTAGATAAACTGCAACGCCGGCCACTTCCAGCTATTTGTCTCCCGCCGCACCACGGCCAGGGTGGAGGTGCATTGCATAGCGAAGGCGAAGAACACCACTAAGGCGATCGCGCCCCCAATCGTCATGTCATGGCGCAACGCTGCCTGCAGCCCGACCGACTGGGTGGCCGGGTCGGCCCCATAAAGCGTCCCCAGGGTGCCAACGATCACTTCCCGCGCGATGACTGAGCTTAGAAGACCAATGCCGATTTTCCAGTTGAAGCCCAACGGCCGCAGCACTGGCTCAATCCAATGCCCCAGCCTGCCGATCACGCTCTGCGTCAACTCCGCAACGTGCCCGCCATGGAAGGGCACAATACTGAGCACCCAGAGGGCAAACGTAACCGCCAAAATCACGGTCCCGGTTTGCTTGACGAAAACCGTTCCCCGGTCCAGCAGGCGCAGCCCAATCGAGCGCGGCGTCGGCCACCGGTACTGTGGCAATTCCAGAATGAAAGGCGCCGAATTGGCCTTCAGGACGGATGATTTGAGCAACCGCGCCGTTCCCAGGGCCGCCAAAAAGCCTAGCAGATAGAGGCTCAACATGACCGCCGCGCGCAAGCCGAAAAAATCGCCTAAAATCGGCCGGTTGGGGATAAACGCGGCAATGATCAGGGTGTAGATAGGCAGGCGGGCCGCGCAGGTCATAAACGGAGCGATCAGGATCGTCGCCAGGCGATCGCGTTTATTTTCAATCGTCCGCGTGGCCATAATCGCCGGCACAGCGCAGGCGTAGGCGGACAACAACGGGATGAATGCCTTTCCGTTCAGACCGATAGAGCGCATCACGCGGTCGGCGATCAGGGCCGCGCGCGCCAGGTAGCCGGAATCCTCAAGCACCCCGATCACCAGGAACAACAACAGGATCTGAGGCAGGAAAACCAAAACCGCCTGCACCCCATTCCACAATCCGTCGCGCAGCAGCACCTGCAGCCACGGCCAAGGCAGGAAGTGGACTGCCGCCGCGCCCGCCTTGGTAAAGATTTCGGTGAGCCAATCACTCAGCGGAAGGCCGGCCGCGAACACCACCTGAAAGACTCCGATAACCACAGCCAGGAAAATAATCGGTCCCCAGATCCTGTGCAGCAGCACCCCATCGAGTCTGCGCGTCCAGCCTGGGGAAAGCGGCGCTTTGTATTTGGTGCGCGAGCTTACCTGCGTGGCCCACTGATGGCAGGAGGCGGCATTCTGCAGGACCGGAAGCTGCATGGGTTCGAGGCGAGCTTCGGCGGGTTCGGAGAGCCGTGTCAGGAAGCGGTCGATCGCGTCGAACCCGGAGCCTTTGGTAGCGCTGATCATGGCCACCGGCGCACCCAGCTCCCGCGCCAGTGCCAGGGGATCGATTTCCCCTCCACGGGCGGTCATCAGGTCAGACATGTTCAGCAGCACTAGGGTCGGTAAGCCCATGGCCAGAATCGGCGCCGCCAACATGAGCTGGCGGTTCAACTGCAACGCATCGAGCACCAGCAGGACAGCGTCCGGAGCCGGCGTACCTGGCATGTTGCCGTGCAGCACATCGATTGCAACCCGGGCATCTTCAGAAGACGAATGGAGGCTGTAGATACCTGGTAAGTCGATCAGCGTCAACTCCCGATGGCCTATACCGCTCATTCGGGCAGAGTGCTGTTCGACGGTCACGCCGGGATAATTCGCCACCTTTTGGCGCAGGCCGGTCAAACGATTGAACAGGGTCGATTTGCCCGAGTTTGGCGGACCGATCAGGGCGACGGTACTGAGCTTGCCCGCGACTCTAGGGCTGGCGGCCTGGACAGCGACGCCGCCTTCTGGGCTGCAATGGCTCATCCTGCTGCCTTTCGCACCGCCACGAAAACGCTATGGACGGAAATGGATTTGGCCGTCTCTTTGCGCAACGCCACTTCGACCCCATCTACGCAATACACGGTAGGGTCGCCGGCCGGGGCGCGCCGCAGCGCCAGCACCCGGCTTTCCGGGACAAAGCCCAGATGCATCAGCTGGCCTTGAATTTCCTCAGGGAGTTCCAGGGAGGCTAAGGTAGCGCAGGATCCAATGGCAAGCTCGCTGAGCGTAGTGGATGGAAACGTCCGTGGCATGGCAGTAAGGAGTCATCCTCGCGTTCCGGGGGAGCTTAAATACGACCTTAGAGGTCGCATATCCACTATACGACCGCTGGGCCCCGAAACACAATGGCTTATCGATCACCTTACTGCCTACTGTCTTCAAGTTGAAAGATGCCCTAGGTTCGCACCAACGTGCGAAAGATCGGGGCTGGCCGCCGGAATCCGGCCTTCTCGCCGGTAGAAGTGTTGCGCCCCACATGAGCGTAAAATGCCGCCATGACCATCGAAGAATTCCGTGCTTCTTTGCGCGAAGGAGGGCCGCCGGCGGGCCTGCCGCCCCTGCTGAGCGCCCTTTGGTGGGATGCCAAGGGAAATTTTGACCGGGCTCACGAGATTGCTCAGGAAGAGGAATACGGGCAGGAAGCCGCCTGGGTCCATGCCTATCTGCATCGCAAAGAAGGGGATCCGGACAACGCCGGCTACTGGTATAAGCGTGCCCACCAACCCCATCCTGAGACCTCGTTCGATGAGGAATGGCGACAGATTACCACCGTCCTGTTGCACCGGCACGCGGCTTAACTGCAGGGTCGCTGAACGTTCCGGGCTTGCGTGTGAGAAACGCATTTCAAAGCCTAGTCCCGCAGGGATGGCTGAGTGTAGCCCAGGACGACAGTCCTAGGTTTGCCGACATCGAAGAGTCGGTAAAGGATCCGTACGAACGGCACGGCTTCAGCCGTGCCGCCTGGAACCGCAGCTCGTAGGGGCTTTAGCCCCTGAGGTACGCGTTTCCATGCTCCGACCTCAACCGAACCTATCCTGTAACAACCGTACCCCAGCGGCTAAAGCCGCCTATGCGCCAGAGGTTTATGGCACGGCTGAAGCCGTGCCCTTCGTACAAAGACTAGACTGTCGAAAAAGCTAATTTGGACGAGTCTGACATTCAGCCGTCCCTGCGGGACTGAGTTCGCAAGTGTCCTCTGCCAGTCAACCGCGTCAGCTGATGGAAAGGTTCAGGACGCGGTTCAGTCTTTGCACAAAGTTAGCGGGATCCTGCAGCGGCACGCCTTCCATGAGTAGAGCCTGGTCGAAGAGCAGCCACGCCGCGTCCTCCGCGACGGCGTCATCAGTGCGTCCCAGCAGCTTCCTGACTATCTCGTGATCAGGATTGATCTCTAGTGTAGGTTTTAGTTCGGGCAGGTCTTTCTGCCCCATGGCGCGCATCATCCGCATCATCTTCATCGATGGCTCGTCTTCATCGGAAACGATGCAGGAAGGGCTGTCTGCCAGCCGCACCGACGCGCGCACATCCTTCACCCGGTCTCCCAATGTGGCTTTCAGCTTCTCGATCAGCGGCTTCAGCGCTTCAGCTTTATCGGGCTCCGCTTCGTCTTTCAGGTCTTCGCCCGTGGATGTTTTATTGACCGACTTGAGCTCGATATCGCCATATTTATCAATGCCGGAGAAAACAATCTCATCGATCTCGTCGTCGAGGATGAGAACCTCGAGATCCTTCTTCTTGTAGATCTCGAGCAGAGGCGATGTGCGGAGCAGGGAATCCGTGCCTCCAGTGATGTAGTAGATGCTCTTCTGTCCTGCGTGCATGCGCGACTTTACCTCGGCCAGGCTGGTGAGGCCGTCTACTTTCGTCGACTTGAAACGAACCAGGTCAAGTAGCGTCTCGCGATTCGCGTAGTCGCCGTACAGCCCTTCCTTAAGCGGCCGGTTGTACTCGCGGATGAACTTCAGATACAGCTCAGGCTGCGTGGCCGCAATATTCTTTAGTTCCGACAGGATCTTCTTGACGCTCGCGGTGCGGATACTTGTGAGTATCCGGTTTTGCTGCAGGATCTCGCGGCTCACATTCAGCGGAAGATCCTCGCTGTCGATGATGCCGCGCACAAAGCGCAGATACGACGGCAGAAGCTCCTTGGCGTCGTCCATGATGAAGACGCGCTTCACGTACAGCTTTACGCCCGTCTTGTACTCCGCCTGGTAGAGATCGAGGGGCGCCTTCGCCGGCACATAAAAGAGCGTGGTGTATTCAAGACTTCCTTCCGCCTTGGTGTGGAACCAGAAAAGCGGATCTTCCCATTCGCCCGTGATCGATTTGTACAGCTCCTTGTAGTCCTCGTCTTTGAGTTCGCTTTTGGAGCGGCGCCACAGAGCGCTGGCAGCATTCACCTGTTCGGTGGTCCGGCTCTTAATGGACTTCTTTTCCTCCTCGTTCCATTCGCTCTTGTCGTAAGTGAGAAAGATTGGGAATGCGATGTGGTTGGAGTACTTCTTGACAATCTCCCGCAGCCGCCAGCTATTGGCGTATTGCTGGCCTTCCTCGTTGAGGTGGAGCAGCACAGTCGTGCCCGGGGCGGAGCGCTCTGCGGGCTCAATGTCAAACCCGGACTTGCCGTCGCTGGTCCACCGCCAGGCCTGGTCTTGGCCGGCCTTGCGCGAGACCACCTCGACGCGGTCGGCAACCATGAAAGCGCTATAGAAGCCCACGCCAAACTGACCGATGAGGTTCGAATCTTTCTTGGCATCTCCGGAGAGCTGGGAGAGGAAATTTTTCGTGCCCGAGCGAGCGATGGTGCCCAGGTTTGAGGCCAGATCCTCCTCATTCATGCCGATGCCGGTGTCGGCGACCGTGAGCGTCTTCTTTTCCTCATCGAGTTCCAGGTCGATGCGAGGGTCGAAGGGAACGGTCTTGTAGGCGTCGTCCGTCAGGGTCAGGTGGCGGAGTTTGTCCAGGGCGTCGGAGGAGTTGGAGATCAGCTCACGCAGGAAGATTTCCGGGTGGGAATAAAGTGAGTGGACGATCAGTTGCAGCAGCTGATTGACTTCAGTTTGAAATTCGCGCTTCGACATAGAACTTCATTATCAACAAAAACACAGTTCTCTAGAAATGGCCGGGAGTCCCTGGCGCGGGAAGTGGAAACCGAGCTCTCCAGGCCCGGGTGAACTTCGTGCGGACTTCCTGGAGGAAAGCCGCACATGCGGTTCTCTCTGGCTTCAAACGGTACAGATCTGAGGAGCGGGCGACCGGGACCGTCAACGGGAATGCCACACGCGATGCTCCTTTGCTGGTGCAGCTACGTTACTCGGTAACACGCTTAAGTAACGTTTGGTGGTGGCTAAACCCTGTAGACGTGTGTCCTCTTGGCCAAAGTGAATCGCCGCATTGCCCCATCACCAAAGGTGGGATTGTTTGCACGTCAACTAGGCGGTACGTTCGCCTATCTGACCATGGCCGGGGGGCTAATTTATGGAGGATGTCGCACGGTTCCGCAAAAATAAAGCTGTGATGTTTGCTTTGGCTGTCCTGTGTGCCAGAGTAGCTTGCGCTGCGCCAATTGCCGACGGCCAGCCAAAAACGGATTGCAAGGTTTACGAGCAACAAGAGCAAGCTAACCTGGAGGCTCAAATGCGAGCCAATCCTTCCATACAAGCTCAAAGGCTCGACACCGTTTTCTATAGTGCCAAGCGAAACTCATGCCTGGCGTCGGTCTTTTTTATCAAAGGCGATGTTACCTACGGCGCGATCCTGGATATTGTGGAAGGTCGAATGCTCTGGGCAAAGAGCTACAGGGGTACAAACTTCTCTCCTGCCCATATCGTTGAAATGGACGAGGAGATGGATGACGCAATCAAAGCGCTCGAGTTTGCACCGGCAACAAGTGGCAATGCCCACTCAATTAATTTCCTGCCCCTTCTCATTGACCGGACGATGAACACATTTCCTGCGATCAAGAACGCCCTGACGGAAGCGCGATGATTGCCGGTTCAACCGCGGTCGCCTTATTGCGGTAATCCTATCTTCCGCAACAAGGCGGAGAATCGCGGATCGCTGCGCAGATTCTTGAAGGAAGGATCACCCTTCAGCAAGGTGAGGGATTGCCCTTCACGTTCGTCGTAGGCCTTATCCAGCCACGCGAAAGCCTTATCATTTTCGCCGGCTAGGGCGTAGTCGGCGGCAAGCGTGCTGGAGGGAACATAAGAACCCGGTTGCTTCATGGCTGCCAGGTCGAGATCAAGATGCTTTTGCCAAAATCCTTTTTCTCCTCCGCTCTCAAACGCTCTCAGCATCATTTTTGCCTCTGCCGCCGCTTCCTCGGGACCGGAACCACCCAGCACCTCGCTCTTCTCATGTTCCTTGATTGCCTCCTCGTATCGTCCCATCGTCGTCAGAAGCCAAGCAAAGTATTCGTGGGCAAGTGGAAAACTGGGATCCATGGCGATGGTGTGCTGGAATTGCCGATACGCATTTCCGTAATCCGCAGCAAATATGTATGTCATCCCCATGAAGTTGTTGATTGGTAACGACAACGGGTCTAGTTCGAGTGCCCTCTTGTTTTCAGCGATGGCTTGCGCCTGCCGGCCCATCGGCAAGAGGAAGCAATTGGAATAGAACAGATGGGCATAGGTCGAGTTCGGATTGACTTCAATCGCCTTCAGAAATTCCTCTTCCGCTCCAGGAAAGTCGAACTCGTAATGCGATTTCTCCATCCCCAGGGCAGCGTGCGCTTCGGCTAGTGACGGATCCAACAAGATCGCCCTCATCGCCGCCGCCTTTGCTTGCGGAAAACTATCACTCGGGGAGACCGGCCCGATGATATTGCTGATGTTGTAGGCGTCGGCCAAACCCGCGTAGGCCAGGGCGAAATTGCTATCCCTATCCGTAGCCTGCTGAAAATACCCAATGCTTTCCTTAATGGCGTCGGGGGTTCTTTGGTTCCAATAAAAACGCCCTTTCAAATAGAGGTCGTAGGCCTCGGGGTTTACCATGTGCTTCTTCGATAACTCGATCTGCCGCTGTGGTGTGAGATTAGCCCGCACCTGCTCCGCGATCGCCCTTCCGAGGTCGTTTTGCACGTCAAGCAAGTCCTGCAGATCGCGATCGTAATTTTGCGCCCAAAGGTGAGTCTGGTCGCTGACCCGAATCAACTGGGCGCTGACGCGTGCCTTGCCGCCCTCTCGGCGAACGCTTCCTTCCAGGATGTAGTCGACGCCCAACTCGCGCCCTATCTGGCTGACGGTTTTATCTGTGTGCTTATACGCCATGGCCGAGGTCCGGGCGATAACCCCCAAATGCTCGGGGCTCAATTGGCCCAGGTCTGTAATCGTCTCCTCGGTCAGCCCATCGCTGAAGTACTCCTGGCGCGGGTCATTGCTCAAATTCTGGAACGGTAAGATCGCCAGCATCGTTCGTTTTTGAGGGCCCGGGTAGGGATGTGTCCCGACAAGATATGCCGTGACTGCCACTACCAGCACCAGAGCCGCTGCAACAGCAGCCACCGTTTTCCACGGCCAACCGCGAACCTCCGCAGCGAATGCAGCATTATCCGGAGTCGTTGCAGGCTGTGTATCTTGCTGCCGGGGCACGGGGTCGACAACCGCAACCTTTCCCTCAAAGCTTATTTCTGTACTGGCCGCGCTTAAGGGAGCAATGAACCGGTAGCCTCGCCGGGGTAGAGTTTCAATGAAACGCGGATTGGCGGCAGAGTCGCCGAAGGCGGTTCGCAACTTGCGAATCGCGGTGTTCAGGCCCTCGTCAAATCCGACATAGGTATCGGATGGCCAGAGCCGTGCTTGCAGCTCCTGCCGCGTGACCACCTCTCCCGGACGCTCCAGCAACATGGCCAAAACGCGGAAGGGCTGTTCCTGCAGCGGCAATCGGCGCCCGTTCTTATGCATTTGGCCCGAGTCCAGGTCGATCTCGAAAAGCCCGGTCCGAATTTTGCGGCTGGAACTGGCTGCCGGGTTCATAGGACTGCCTGACCCGCTGCCATGGTACCCCAGTTGCCGGGTTCAGGAAACTAAACAACTCCTTTGCCAACTTCTTCTTAGCAAGTCAGGACGAGGTTAGGTGCGGTCGATTGACTGCGTTTGGGCGAGCTAACTACAAGGAAGACCGCAACCCAACTACCCAGGAGGAGTCATGAACAGAAAGCTATTCACAAATGCGGCAGCGTTCGTTTTGCTCACAGTCGGTGCTGTGGGATCAGGACACGCGCTGAGCGATACAGAAAACTGCAACAACAAACTACTCAACGGTCATTACGGATTCGCTCTTCAAGGCACTAAGTTTGCGCTCCCGAACGTCATGGGCCCGACAGGTCCCCAGGTAGGCGTAGCTATGGCCGACTTTTACGGCAACGGTACCTTCGAGCAGATAGATACGGTAACCATCAACGGTGAGGTCGTCGCCGACTTCACTCACACCCCGGCCACTGGTAAGTACACGGTAAACCCCGACTGCACCGGTACCTTCACCATCGACTTCACTGATGGCAGGCCCCCTGTGGTCACCAGTTTCGTAGTCGTGGAAAACGGCTTGGAGATTGATACCGTGGTTACGAGTGCCGGCGGCAAGCAAGGTATCCTCGCCCTGGGAAGCGTAGGAAAGAAAGTCTCCCTTTGGTAGCCTTCTTAACCACGAAACTGGTATCTCCGGTTCCCGACCTTGAGAAACGGGGATCCCGCATACCCTTGCAAGGAGCCGTATGCAGAAAGATCTTGTTCCTGATCTGCGTTCTGGGAACGCTTTGCACGGCGTCTGCTCAAAACAACGCGGCGTCCTGGCAGAACCTGAACGCCCTTCGCCTGGGAGAGAAGATTCAAGTGCTGGAAGAGAACTCTACCAAAGTCTCCGGGACGTTCCTGGATCTTTCTGATGGGACGATCTCGGTCCAACAGGAATCGGGCTCGCAGGCGATCCAGAGGCAAGACGTCGTAAGCGTGAAGCTCATGAAAAACAAACACCGTTTACGCAACACGTTCATCGGAGCCGGGATCGGCGCCGGCGTGGGAGCGGCGATTGGTGCGTCGTGGAACAACGGCTTTGTCGCGAGAGGCGTAGTCGCCGCCGTCATGGCGGGGGTTATTTTGGTGCCCGGCGCGGTCGTCGGAGCCCTGGTGCCTGACCACACGACGATTTATAGCGTGAGTTCGCACTAGCAGTGGTTTTTCGAAATCGGACCATATTAGTCACCTAGTCATTAGAGTCTGTGCTATGTTTCAATTCCTTCGATTGAGAGGTACTCCATGCGACTAACACGGCGACTCACTCCCTCGCCCTACCCGCGACCTCTCCTTTGCCTTTTCTCGGCGCTCCTTGTCACCTTCACCGCAGTCCTTGCCCACGCCCAGGATTACACTTCCATCGTCATCTTTGGTGACTCCCTTTCCGACGTTGGCAACGTCGCGAAACTCACGCAGGCCAAGTACGGGGTGCGGATTCCAGGACCCACTGCCGACTACACCGATGGCCGTTTCACTGACGGCGACGACACGGTTCCCGCAGCGCAGAAGTACTTTGGTGTGTGGATTGAACAATTGGCCGCGACGCTGCCGTCCAAGCCCATTATCACGAACTCGCTCGATGGCGGAACCGACTACGCATACGGCTTCGCTACTACCGGCAGCGGTACCGGACTATTCACCTTCGGCACCTCGGATTCTTTATCGGTCAATGTCAACAATATTGGCCGGCAGATCACCGACTATCTCGCCACGCGTCCCGTCATCAGTGATAGGACCCTCTTCGTGATCTGGGGCGGCGCCATCGACCTTCTAAACGCCACGTCGCCGGACGACGTCATCAAGGCGGCCATCAATCAGGCCATCAACATTCAGCGCCTCGTCGATGCCGGAGCCACCCACTTCATCGTCCCCAACCTTCCTCCGCTGGGATTGGTTCCACGCCTCAACGGGTCTCCGGCGACCTCAATCCCCGCCAACCAGGCAAGCGTTGTCTTTAACCAGTTCCTCGCCACTGCCCTCTCTGTTCTGCGCGACTTTAACTGGGACAGACACCTCCACATCGTCCAGCTTGACGTCTTTGCTCTGTTCAACCAGATTGTTGCCTCGCCCTCCAGCTACGGGCTGGCAGACATCACCACCAGCTCACAGGGACTGGGCGGGGTGGACCCGGACACGTACCTCTTCTGGGATGATCTTCACCCCACCACTCGCGGACACAATATCCTCGCCGTCACGGCGGCCAGGATGATCAAGGGCGCCAGTGCCGAGTCTGTTCCAGTGAACCTGAGCCAGGCCCACTGAGCGTTTCCTATCGCCTCGAATCCCCAGGGGTGGTTTGTTTACTCTACGGCAGCTTCCCGGATCATTCTCTGCAGGGAGAGTGCGTTGGCATAAGCGTGCGACAGAGCCGTGTTGTCGAAGATGACCCAGGCGTTCTTCTCCAGCCTGATTCTGGCAGCAAGCAAGGACAGGAAGTCGTCTTCATAGTTCGAATAGTAGGTGCGTGGGGAACCGTGCAGGCGGTAGTAAACAAGGTCAAGGTTCCCGCCCGGTTCGGCCGCCAGGCGTGAACCTTTCGGGGGGTCGGCGGCCGCTCGTGCGATCGAATGCTTTCTGAGCAGAGTGTCAGCCGGGCGAGTAAACCAGCTTTCATGGCGTGGTTCGAGCACGGCTTCTCTGCTGTATAGCTCGCGCAGCGCACCGAGAAAACTTTCCGCGACTGCTGCGTCAAAGGCCAGGGACGGCGGTAGCTGGAAGAGAACAGGACCCGCTTTTTCTTGCAGCGGTTCGATCTGCTGCAGGAAGGTTCTGATCAGGGATTGGCTATTAAGAAGCTTCGCTTCGTGGGTGATGGTCTTTGGGGCTTTGATGGAGAAGCGAAAATCTGCCGGTGTCTCGATTGCCCATCGTGCCCACGTGGTGGCGCGGTGAGCGCGATAGAAACTGGAATTGATTTCTACGCAGGGTAGGGTGCGTGAGTAGCGCTGAAGGCGAGTACCTTCCGCCGTTTCTTTTGCCGGAAGGGACCACCCGGCCGTGCCCGTGCGTTGCATGCGGATTGGATGCGCCCTACGGGGAGGCTTGCCCGCGGCTTACTTCTCTTTCAGGTAAGCGGCAGAGAGGGTGCCCTTGCTGGTGGCGATCGGCAACAGCGTTGGATAGAACTGGACAAACGTAGTGTCCACTGCCGCGTGCGACGCGTGGCAACTATAGCAGTCAGTGGAAGTCGGGATCATCCTCGCGGCCTTACCTTCATTGAAGCCGAAGAAGGCCCATTTACCCGGGAAGCGCGCTTCATCTTTTACGTGTACCTCCAGCCCCGCAATGCCGCCCTGGTAATTACCGTTCTGATTGATCGAGCCTTTGCCCCGCGCAGCGCGACCTTCCAGCACCAGCATGGTGTGGTCCGGCCAGGTGCCTGTCTTCACAAACGCCTGGTAAGCGTCAGGATTGACAAACACATTGTCGAATGTGTGGTGGTCTCCCATTTGCATGGGCGGGTCGTAACTCATATCGAAACCTGTGGTGAGATAAACCCACTCCCGATAGTGCTCCGGCAACTGGAGCTGGCCGTCGCCGGTATACTGCGGAGCCTGGGTCAGTACCGCCGCGTCCGGTAGGGGCGCGGTGAGAGAAAACAGAAGGGTTGCAAGCAACAGTCCGATCTTGGCTGCGGTAAGCATGTGAGCAGTATCCGCCCGGGACCCTCTTGCACGCCAGACCGGCCACTGCACAGTCCCGGCGATTCGCTGCATGGTTGCTTCTTCTTGGTAGCGGTGGAATACCATCTTGCTATGGACATAAGTCCCGCCCGTTCGCCGGCCTCCCGCTGGATATGGATTGCGTCCATCTGGACTGGCTTCGGGCTGATCGACGCAACCCAGACCGTATTCGTCATGCGCTCGGAGGGTATGCACCACGCCTGGGTGCGGCTCTTTGTGCTCACGGCCGCTCCTTTCCTGCCCTGAACCGCCTCCGCGGCTTAAGCTTCAATGAAGATGGCGAATATACGGTGGTGTTGGAAAGCGGAACCAGCCTCCGGCTAAGCCGGCGTTATCGAAAGCCATTGCAGGTTCGCCTGGGCCTCCGCTTCTCCCCCAGTGCCTCATAACCAGGAAAATCGGAGGACCGCAGCCCCCCTTTCGTGGGGATCGGGTTCGCCTCCATTTGGGCTATCGAAAAATTCATGGGGGCGGCAAGATTGGTAAACTCCATCTCAGAGCGAATGGGGAAGCCCGGGAAAGAGCAAAGACCAGATGACAAGCGACGTGAAGGAAGAGACACAACGGCAGACCGCCGCAGTGATCGACGGCGACGGTCAACTCGGCGCAACTCCGCCGCCGCATCCGACCCCCAAATCCGAAATAGTGGCAGCGCTGCGAAATGTAGAGCTTCTGCAGGGGCTTGCTGAGGACGAATATTACTGGCTCGCGTCGCACGGTACCGAACGGGTGGCTTCTCACCGGGCAGTTGTTGTGCGGGAAAACGAACCCGCACACCACCTCAACATAATCCTTCAGGGTGAAGTGAACGTTCATCGGGCAAATTCGGGCTCGGTATCGTTATTCATCGGGCGTACGGCACGCGTCACGGGAAAACTTCCCTTTTCAAGGATGAAGTTCTGGGGCGCCACAGGCTATAGCGCTGGTCATCTGTGGGTGCTCGATATTCACGAGGACCTGTTCCCGGCAATGCTTGCCGCGATTCCTTCTATGGCTCAGATCTGCGTGTCGCTGCTGCTTGATCGGGTGCGGGATTTCTCCCGCGCCGATCTGCAGGCGGAAAAGCTTGTGGCATTGGGCCAGTTGGCCGCCAACCTGTCTCACGAACTCAACAATCCAGCATCTTCTGCCCAGCGAGCCGCTCTTAGCCTTTCGTCAAAGATCGACAAAGACCATGAATTGTACCGGTTGGGCCGCCTGTTCGGGTCGGATCAAGAACTGGAAGACTACGTCGGCTGGACGGAGCGTGGGTTGCGGTCAATCAAGAAACAGGCCGTCCCGGAATCGGCTGCTCCCAGTCCCTTGTCGGAGAGTGATCGTGAGCAGCACTTCATCGAGTGGCTGGAGGCGCATCAGGTTCCCGATGCGTGGGCAGTGGCGCCGGTATTCGCGCAGGCGAACCTGTCCCTTGGCTCGCTCGATGAGTTGGCCTCGATTGTCAATCCCCGCGCTCTTCCCGCTGCTGTCGCCTGCTTCGCCAATTCTCTCAATGCCCGCAGCATGGTGGCTGCGGTCTCTGAGTCCTCGAGTCGCATCTTTAACATCATCAACTCGATCAAGGATTACTCCTACATGGACCAGGCTCCGATCCAGAAAATCGATCTGGTGCAGTCCTTGGAGAATACGCTGACATTGCTTCGCCCACGTTTGCAACACATAGTGATCGTCCGCGATTACGAGCCGGGGGTGCCTCCCGTCACCGCGTACGGTGGAGAACTGAGCCAGGTGTGGACCGCACTCATCGAAAACGCCATCGACGCCACCAAAGGGCACGGTACCCTCAAGTTAGTCACTCGACTACAGGGCGACATGGCCTTTGTCGACATTTGGGATGATGGAGTGGGCATCGAACCTGCTCTCTCTTCGCGTATCTTCGAACCATTTTTCACCACCAAGCCACTGGGGCAAGGGCTGGGCCTTGGTCTCGACCTGGTGAGGCGGATCATGAGTAAACATTTTGGCTCGGTGGCCATGCAATCAGTCCCACATTCCACCTGTTTTCAGGTGCGGCTCCCGCTCGATCGGCCGCAAATCTACTAGCTCCCAAATCGGGCAAAATCAGAACGATCAATGAGCCCGGTAAAGACGTCAGGTTGAGGTAGCAGCGTACAGGAAATCCGGTTACCCAGCCCTTCCGAGGCTGTGTGAGAACCTCCTGGACAAGAGGATGGGTGCCCCAGGTCTCGCTTTTGAGACCTGGGATCCTCCACGCAGGTGCGGATCGATTGAATTCTCACACACACTCAAAGCCCAGATGGAGTGTGCGTGAGAACTCGGATCCGCCGGCATTTGAGTGAAGGATCCCAGGTCTCAAAGCGAGACCTGGGGCACCCATCACCTTATCCAGGGGGAGGCCATTTTTAAAATTTGATATTTTTGGGCCTTTTCGTGGATTGGCAGGTCAACGGGGGTGGACAAAGGGGTTCTTCTTGATAGAGAAACCCAGTCTCAGGTCTGGAACAGAACCGCAGACGGGGACGTGAGGGGCCGCCGGCGGTGCTTGCGAAGAGCTAAAGGGGTTTGCGAAGGTGGACCGGCCGGGGCCAGGGTTCGGAGGCGCGTCTTCCGTTGAGCTGGGAGCGGGGACGGCAGGCGAATCTTCTTCCTTGTTAAGCCAAGCAGCCTCATAGATTTGCGCGGGGGAGGATTTTTTCTCCGAAGACTTGGGGGGGCGGTCAGGGATGAGGTTTTGCATGGCCACGATCATGGAGAGGGCCTTGACCTGGCCGGTGATGCTGCCTCGGGTCATCTCGGGGCTGAGGTTGGCGATTTCCCAGAGGCGGGCCAGTACTTGTTCGCGGTCCAGGTTTAGCCGGCGTTGTCCGTCCACGGCACGCCGGGACAGGTCGGCCTCTTGCTGGACGAGCTGTTGCCGCACGGCAGCGCGGTGCTCGAGCATGAAAGCGTGGACACGGGGCTTGGCTTTGGTGTAGGCGGCGGAGTCGGGGTTGAGGCCGACGGCTTCAGCGGCTTGACGGTCGGTCATGGCGCCAGAGAGAACCAGACGGGCAAAGGCTATTTCCTGATCGGTGATGGGATCGCTGACTTCGTTTTTGGGCATAGGTGGCTCCTGGAATTTGAAATGTGGACGGGCATAAAAAATCCCGCGGCTGCGGGATGGTTGGATTGCCTTATTTTGTGACAAGGATCGAGTGGGACACCGGACAGCGGTGAAGCTGTCCTTCGCTCGCGCCTAAGGCCGAAACTACTGGCAACTGCCGACTAGCGAGCGGAGACGCGAGAGTCCGCCGGCTGCCGAAATCGTCTGCTAACAGGATATAACGCCCGGGAAAGCGGATTTGGCCGCCGAGAGCTCTTTTTTAAGCGCAGGTTATTGTTCGGAAGTTACTTTTGGGTGAGGGTGCCGGTTTATTTCGGATGTGCGTCAAGGCCCGGAGGGCCGTCTCCTAAACGTGAGCCCAGCCCGGAAGGGCTGGGTATTGGCGGCAAAACCCGGGCGCCGTAGGCGCGGCACTCTACCGCGCCCTACCCCAACAAAACCTATTACTTAACCCCTTTATCCGGATCCCAAACGCCCTGCAGCTTGCGCACATAAACCATCTGCCCTATGTGGTAGGCGTTGTGCGTGCCGACGTGTGCAATCCGTGAAGCCCACAGCGCGATCTTCGCGTCGTCAGCGGCTTCCACCGCCTGCTCCCAATCCGTCATCACCTGGTCGAGCTGCCTGACTGTTTGATCCCAGCTCTTGGCATCAAAGTCGTTGAAGGTCTCGTCATTGTTCCCATCGAACTTAGCCGGCTGCTCGCCTTTGAACTTGGCCAGGGACTCACGATCCCAGAACACCAGGTGATTCGCCAACTGGCCGACAGAGTGATTTCCACTCTTGTCGGTCCAACTCGCCTGGGCCGGCGTCAGGCCTGCGACTGCGGTATTCGCCGGCACGAACCACTCTGCCTTGTTATGTGTCGAACGTAACTGTTCCAGCAGTACAGTCTTCAGTGTCATCGGCTTCTGCTGCTGCGCAAATGTAAGTGTCGATAGCGACAGCACTACGCCCACCAAAACGCGTCTCATTTTTTATCTCCTGGCACTCCATTGGGTAGAGTCTCACGAAATGCCGGATGCCCCAGGTCGTTTTTGAGGATTCTCGAAATCTGGTTCGAGCCTTTTCGATCGCTTCGCGATGCTGCTCGGCCCAGATCCACACGCCACAAAACGCCTCTCCCAGGCTGTGGCGAGGGCGGTTAGTTCGTATTCGACCCTGGGAGGGATCACGGGGACACAGTGCGCGACACCAGTCCGTCGGCTTCCATCTGGCGGAGGGTTTTGGTCAGCATCTTCTGGCTCACGCCTCCGATGAACTCGCCCAACCGAGTGAAGCGCATCCGGCCATGTTCCTCGAGCGCCTCCAGCACCAGCAGGGTCCACGGGTGAGCGCCCGGCGTTTCGCCCCACGACCCGGATGCGTCACCGATACAGTTACAGAAACTGCCTTTCCTCCCGCCGGTCTTTATCGCGACAGCGGTAGACGACGTTTTGCGCGACGAGGGCCTCACATATGCGGACAAGATGCAGGCGGCCGGGGTGAGTGTGACCCGCCTGCACGCTCCGGATATGCACGCAACTTTCCAGTACATCCTACGACTTTGCCCCGGACCCCCAGCGTGACGAGGCACTCAGCCAGTTCGCAGGCTGGTTACGGAAGACAATGCCTGCTCTCTAGTGGTGGCCTCCTCCGCCATGCTCGCCGCCGCCGCCGCCGCCGCTTGGGTGACCGCCGCCCGTTCCGGGGCCAGGGGCATGTTCACCGGCGCCATCATGGCCGGCATTGCCCACATGCCCATTCCCGTCCCGCGCTTCGTTTGCGTGGAAATTGTTGTAAGGCTGCTCCCCGTGTGCGGGATAGGGTCCGTGGTATCCGTGACGAGGATCGTAGTGATTGTCGACGTGACCATAAAATCCGTGCGGACCATGAAACCAGGGGCCGGCCCCGATGAATATTCCCCCCACGAACCAATCCGGGCCATAGTAGCCATAGGGTGCGCAATTATACGGAGCGTAATCGTAATAGCCATACGGACACACCGGTGCTACGCCGATGTTGACGGATACCTGCGCGGGCGCACTAGAAAAGCAGCTCACTGCGGCTGCAGCGAGAGCAGAAATTGCAAGTGCTTTCAAATGACGCATTTATTCCTCCTGTTCACCACCTCGTTAGAACCTGAACTGCTGGGGAAAGTTGTGTGATGTTGCAAAATGACGCGGTGCACCGAGGTTGTTATTCTCGTTGCGACCACTTTTGAGGTGAACATGGCCACATTCATCGATGCCATTGATGTAAAACGCAAGATGTTCGTTGAACTTGAAAACATTCCCTTTCACTGCCTGGATGCGGAAATTTCCACTCCCACCGCCAGGGGCGGACAGACCCTGGTCCGTCTCAAGATGCGTAACATGCTCACCCGCGCTGTCTTTGACAAGACTTTCAAAGCCGGTGACAAGTTTAGGGAACCGGACCTGCAGACGGTCGAGGCCTCTTACCTCTACAGCGACGGAGATGGTTCCTACTTCCTCGACCAGGAGAGCTTTGACACCCTCGCGCTCGGCCAGCAGATGGTTGGTGACGCGTTGGACCTTCTGGTGGAAGGCGTCCTTATTCGAATAGACAAGTACAACGGCAATCCTATCGGCCTACAGTTGCCGGCCCAGGTGGAACTGGCTGTCACCTATACCGAACCGGCGGTCCGTGGAGACACGGCGAGCGGAAGCGTAACCAAGCCAGCCAAATTGGAAACGGGCATTGAGATTCGCGTTCCCGTCTTTATTAAGGAAGGGGAGAAGATCAAGGTGGATACAGAAACGAGGCAATTCGCCGGGCGAGCCTGAGCCGAATTCGGTCGCGCGAGATGGTAACGCGGCGCGTGCCTGGTTCCCAGACGAAAGCCGAGTGCCCCACATCTCGCTCGTTTTTCGCGAGATGTGGGATACCACTGCACCCTCCCTCTAACTCTTGATTGATTCGATGCACTGAGTTGGTCAACATTGGTGGTATCCCACATCTCGCGAAAAACGAGCGAGATGTGGGGCACCCGGCCTTCGTCAAGGAACCAAGGGCGAAACCCAGTTAGCGGTGCTGTTCAATTTCGGACGGACAACGTCAGTTATGGACAGGACCTGCCGGTTCCTCGCAGCTAAATCGCGCCTTTTCAATCCTTCCATTATTCTGGCTGCGGCGCCCGGAATGCTTACAAACCTAAATATGCTGGTCGATCTGAAATACGCCTGGAGGCGCTTGGTCAAATCACCAGGCTTCGCCCTCACCGCCATTCTCACCCTCGCCCTGGGTATCGGCGCCAACGCCGTAGTGTTCAGCGTTTTGAACGCGTTAGTTTTTCACACGCTCAATGTGCCCGATGCGCAGAATCTGCGTTCCATTGAAGAGGCCGGTCAATCCTTGAATTCGTATCCCGATTATCAGGATCTGCGCGATCGCAACCGGAGCTTCGCGGGCGTTCTGGCGTTCAATCTGACTGAAGCAGGGTTGGACACCGGCAACGACCCTTCCCGTGTCTGGCTCTATGAAGCTAGCGGAAACTACTTCGATACTTTGCGAGTGAAGCCTTATCTCGGCCGCTTCTTTCACGCCTCCGATGAGCATGGCCCCAACAGCAGTCCGTATGTCGTGCTTAGTTATGCGTACTGGCGTAGCCACTTCGGTGGGGATCCGACAGTCGTGGGGCGCGCGGTTCAACTGAACAAGCGCCCCTTCACGGTGCTTGGCGTTGCTGCGCCGGAGTTCCGCGGCACGGAGCTATTCTTTTCCCCGGCTCTTTGGGTTCCGCTCGTGGACCAGGAGCAAGTAGAGGGTTTTAATGGGCTGAAAGAGCGAACTGGGCGCAGCTTGTGGCTCGTGGGCCGCCTAAAGCCTGGAGTGACCGCGGCACAGACGGATGCCGATCTACGTTTGATTGCGACATTCCTGAACAAGACATACCCAACCGATGACGACGGGCTAACCTTCTCCCTGGCGCGCCCCGGACTCCTGGGCAATCTGCTGGGCCGCCCGGTCCGCGCTTTCGTGGCCGGCCTGATGCTGCTAGCGGGGCTGATTCTATTGGCGGCCTGTGCTAATCTGGGCAGCCTTTTCGCTGCCCGCGCCACAGACCGCTCCCGCGAGATTGCCCTGCGCATGGCGCTGGGGTCGACACGCCGCCACATTCTGCGCCAGCTTCTCACCGAGGCCATTCTGGTTGCGTTGACCGGTGGGGTCGCGGGCATTGCCGGCAGCCTGGTCCTGTTGCGGGCATTAAGCGCCTGGCAGCCGCTCCCGAGTGTCCCCATACACCTGCCCATGCGCCCGGATGCGTTGACCTACACTTTTGCCCTGTTGTTAGCACTGGCCAGCGGCCTTATTTTTGGCCTGGTTCCGGTCCGCCAGATACTCAGGGCTGATCCATGGCAGGTGGTGAAGACAGGCTCGGCAACGGCGGCCGGCAACCGGTGGTTTGGCATGCGCGACGGATTGCTGGTGTTGCAGATTGCATTATGCGCTGTGCTGGTTACGTCTTCGCTGGTCGCGGTACGCGGCCTGATGCGATCGCTGCATAGCAATCTGGGTTTTGAGCCACAGCACGCGCTGGTAATCAGCACTGACCTCAACATGGCGGGCTACCACGGCGACAAGGTGCCGGTGATGCAGCGGCGCATGCTGGATGCTGTCGCGAACATTCCAGGAGTCGCCTCCGCAGGGTTAATCGATTACATTCCGCTGGGCCTGGGCTGGAACGACTCCGCGATCTTCACCAGCAGCACTACCGATCTACGGGAATCTAACAAGATCGCCGATGCCTCGACCTATTCCGTTTCCCCAGGATACTTTCAAGCAGCGGGCACGGCCGTGCTGGCGGGCAGGACGATCACCTGGCATGACGATAAGAACGCGCCTAAAGTAGCAGTGGTCAATCGTGAATTTGCCCGCCAGGTGTTTGGCTCGATCACCCAGGCGGTTGGCGGTTATTTCAAGACCAATGCCGGCGCCCGGATCGAGGTGGCCGGCGTGGTGGAGGACGGAAAGCATAAGACGCTAACCGAAGACCCGCGTCCTGCGTTCTTCCTGCCCATCCTGCAATCGCCCTCCACCGCCGCCTGGTTGGTGGTGAGGTCCAACGGCGATCCGCAGCAACTGGCGGCAAGCGTGCACGACACCTTGCGAGGGCTGGACCCGGGGCTGCCGCTCACCATCATGACCTGGCAAAAGGAGCTGGACAGCGCCTTGTTCGCGGCCCGCACGGCAACCGTCTCATTAGGAATTCTGGGCGTACTCGGTGGGATGCTGGCGGTTACTGGTATCTTCGGCATGGCCTCTTACTCAGTGAGCAAGCGGCTGCGGGAACTTGGCATTCGCGTCGCCCTGGGGGCCCGGTCCATAGAAGTATTACAGGCGGCCCTGGGAAAAACGTTCCGGATATTGGTAACAGGCGCAGTGGCAGGTTTGCTGCTGGGTATGGCCGCCACCCGCGTGCTCTCCTACATTGTGTATCAGGCGACGCCGCGGGACCCGGCGGTGCTCGCAGGAGTACTGGTCACAATGCTTCTTCTTGGCCTGCTGGCCGCTTTCGGTCCGGCCCGGCGTGCTTTGGTGATTGATCCGGCAATCCTGTTGCGTGAACAGTGATGCGTTAGAGCAATTTGAACGCAAGTCTTTGGATGCAGGGAAGCCGGACGTCCATGCCCTCCTGTTTACTATTTGGATTTGGCAGCCGGGAGTGTAATATCCCAGCGAATGCATTTCGCGGGCTACATACACGGAGGATTCCATGTCCGATATTTCCGTCGGCGCCGAAGCATCCAAGCCGCTAAGTCAATGGGAGCGCGTGCTCGATACGTTCATCGCCCCCTCGAAGACCTTCACCGACATTCTGCGAGACACAAGCTGGTGGCTGCCCTGGCTGCTGGGCGCTCTGTTCACGCTGAGCTTTGGCGTAACAGTCCAGCAGAAGATTGGCTGGGACAAGACGTACAACAATATTTTGCTGCAGAGCTCGCAGTCCCAGTTGGATAGGCTTTCGCAGCTTCCGCCGGATCAGCAAGCGAGACAGAAAGCGATCGGAGCGTCGTTCGTAAAATACATTTTTTGGTCGACGCCGCTTCTGGGGCTGCTTTTTGCGGCGATCGCAGCCAGCGTTCTACTGGCGACGATGAATTTCGGGTTAGGTGGCCATGCGACATTTCCCCAGATGTTTGCGGTGTGGATGTACGCGACACTGCCATTCCTGATTCAGGGAATTCTCTCGATGGTTACCATCTTTGCCGGGCTCGACCCAGACTCCTTCAATCTGAAAAATCCGGTAGGCACTAACCTGGGATATTTCCTGCCTCTGGATTCGCCCAAGTGGTTGATGGCGTTCGGCACCGCCATTGACGTCCTGACGATATGGGTGCTGATCCTTCTCACCATTGGCTGCGCCAAGGTGGCAAGAATCAAGACGAGCACCGCAGCCATAGGGGTGTGGGGCTGGTGGATCCTGATCACGTTGGTGAAGATAGGTTCGGCCGCGATCTTCTAACTTAAACCTCCTGATCGAAGTAAGCGTGCAGCAAGCTGAGGATGAGAGGCCAGCCGCTGTTACGCGCACGTAAACTTTCGCTTGCAAGCCCCGAGTGAGTTACGCGGACCCTGGTGAGGCCGTCTTTTTCTTCCAGATCGCAACGCACCAGCGTTTCCGGCGTGTTCTCCTCCTCACGAAGCCAGGTGAAGATCAGAAGGTGGGGAGGCTGAACTGTGCGATACTCTCCGCTCACGGTGCTGGAAACCCCTGTTCCGCAATTGCCGCTGACACGCATCCTCCACTTGCCGCCGGGTCGAAGATCAGATTCCGCTTGCACGCATTGGAACTTTCCTTCGGCGCCCCACCATTTCAAGAGCTGGTCAGGATTTGTCAGCGCAGTAAAGATTTTTTCCGCCGGAGCTTTAATCGTGACTTCCTGAACGATCGCATCGTCGCATACGTTTGCTGTGTTCATTGCTGTTCCTCCATATGTTTTTTCAAGCTATGCAAAGTCTCGCCCCAGAAGGTTTCATAATCCTGGAGCCAATCGTCGATGACGCGTAGGGGACCGGCGTTCAAACCACATAGATTTGCGGTCCCTTCTTTGCGAGTAACAATTAAGCCGGCCGTGCGCAGCAACCGCAGGTGCTTGGAGACAGCTGGACGACTCATGCGAAAATTCTCTGCGATCTCGCCTACCGTTTGCCGGCCGTCGCGGAGGATATGCAGGATTTCCCGCCGCGTGGGATCGGCGATCGCCCGGAACACGGAATCACGTTGTCTGCGGTTTAATGAAACCATATGGTTACCAACAACGTAACCAAATGGTTTCCAATTGTCAAGGGAATCTTGGCTGCTCCTCCTTCCCCTTGACAATCGACAAGTGTGCGCGTAATTCTACTGTCGCGTATCGAGGGGAACATGCCGCCGTCGACGGACCTGCTGCAGGGAACACTGGATGTACTGATTCTCAAAACGTTGGCCCTGGAGCCGATGCACGGCTGGGGCATCGCGCTCCGCATTCAACAGGTTTCCAGGGAAATTCTGCAGGTAGGTCAGGGTTCGCTCTATCCCGCACTGCATCGTCTGGAGTACAAGGGGTGGATCAAGTCCGAATGGGGAACTTCAGAAAACAACCGGCGGGCAAAATTCTACCTGCTGACCTCTGCCGGCCGAAAGCAATTGATGACTGAACTCGAAACGTGGGACAGGCTGTCTGGCGCGATTGCCCTGGTGCTGGGGCAAGTTCCGGAGGCGTCCTCATGATGAAAGAGTTCTTTACCCGCGCACGCTTTTTCTTTTTTCCCCGCCGTGCGGCCGAGGTGGACGAGGAGTTACGCTTCCACCTCGAGCAGGCGACCGAGGCTAATATCGCCGCGGGTATGAGTCCTGAAGACGCTCATCGCCAGGCCCGTGTTCTGTTTGGCGGCCTGGAGGCTGCACGGGAAACCTGCCATCAACAGAAGCCTGGCTGGTGGTTGGGCACGTTCATGCAGGATGCGCGTTATGCTCTGCGCGGCTTTCGCCGCAAACCTATTTTTGCGCTGACAGTCATCGCCACGTTGGCATTGGGCATCGGAGCCACCACGGCCATTTTCAGCGTCGTGGATCGAATTCTTTTTCGCAGCCTTCCGTACGCGCAGGACGATCGCCTGGTATCGGTTGGGTTGGTGCAGTCCCTGGCACCACAGGAGTTCATGCTGGGTGGCTTCTATTACGAGTGGCGAGATAACCAGAAGCCCTTTGCTTCGCTCACGTTCGAGCGAGGTGTGGATGAGTGCAACCTGACGGAGGCTAACCCTGTTCCTCTGCAGTGTGCGGCCGTCGCGCAGAGCTTTCTGCCCACACTCGGCATCTCGCCTGTTTTGGGTCGCAATTTCGTTCCCGAGGAAGATCTGCCCAAGGCGGCCAAGGTTGCGCTTATCTCCCATGGCTTGTGGCTGAGCCGTTTCAACCGGGATCCAAGCGTCTTGAACAAGACCATCATGATCGACGAGCACCCGGTGCGCATCGTCGGCGTGCTGCCCGCGAATTTCGAAATGCCCCGATTGCAGGCCGCGGACATTGTTGTCCCAGCGCAAATGGATGCGGCGGCGCAGCACACAGTCAACAGCGGCATCGGCTTTCCCATGTGGGCCTTCGCCCGGCTCAAGCCCGGGGTAAGCGTGCAACAAGCAAAAGCTGAGTTGCAGCCTCTGTTTCTGCACACGCAGCTGTGGATTCCACCGCAGATTCGCAAGGATTTTCGTTTGCAGGTCCGTTCCATCCGTGACCGCCAGATGGAGGAAGCGTATACGGCTGCCTGGGTGCTTCTGGGCGCGGTGCTCGCGGTGCTGCTGATCGCCTGCGCTAACGTCGCCAGCCTGTTTTCCGCGCGTAGGTTTGCGCGGGAGCGAGAGTTGGCCGTGCGTTCGGCGCTGGGCGCCACTCGTGGCCGGCTGATGAGGCAAACCCTGACCGAGGCGATTTTGCTCGCGGTTGCAGGCGCCGCCGGAGGCTGCATTTTGGCAGAGCTTTTGCTGCGAGTGTTCGTTGCCATTGCGCCCGCCGGCCTTCCGTTCCTCGCCCAGGCCCAACTCGACCTGCGCATCATTCTGTTCACAATGCTGATCTCGCTGCTCTGCGCTGTACTCTTCGGCATCATGCCCGCGCTGCAAAGGCCCAATGTAACCAAGTTGGTTGCTAAACAAACCGGCTCGACCGCACATGCAAGATTGCGGCGCGTTCTGGTGGCCGCGCAGATCGCGGTTAGCGTCGTATTGCTCTCCGGCGCCAGCCTGCTGCTCAAAAGCTTTCGCAACCTCGAACACCAAAACCTAGGCATGCAGACGCGCAATGTGGTCACCGTGGAGGTGGCCTTGAATGGGGAGCGCTATCCGACAGCTCAGGCGTACATGGACTTCTATTTGCGGGCCGAAAAAGCACTCGAGCTCTTGCCTGGTGTCACGGCCGTGGGGATGAGCGACTCGCTGCCTCCCGGTGGAAACGGTTGGCGCCACGACATGCGTTATTCCGACATCTATGTTGTGGGTAAACCGCACCCGGCTCAGGGAACCGGCGGAACGGTGGTTTTGCGTGCCGTGACTCCCGCCTACTTTCGCGTCCTTCAGATCCCAATCCTCCAAGGGGCAGGCTTTAGTGAAGTAGATCGGCAATCGAGCGGCCACCCCATTGTTCTGAGTAAGCTTTTGGCTGCCCGGCTCTTTCCTGAAGGGAACGCTATCGGCCAGCATATCCAGCGCGGGGTGTTCACTCCTTACCTGACCATGGACGGACCGGTCTACACCATTGTGGGAATAGCGGGAAATGTGAAAAATGGGGGCCTCGCGGGCGGGGACGATCCGGAATTCTATACCCTGAGGACCGACCACGCAGAAGACTGGGATAGCCATCAGGTTTTCCTTATCCAGACTTCATTTCCATCTTCCATCATTGCGCCGTGGGTTAGAGCTCAGATTGCGCAACTCGATCGCGTCGCCCCGGTCGAGATCGACACGCTTAGCCGGGGCGTGAACAAGCTGGCGGATCGTCCCCGGTTCGAGACGGCGTTGTTCGGGTTCTTCGCTGCCTGCGGCCTGTTGATGTCTGTCATTGGTCTTTACGGTGTTATTTCTTATGTGGCCACGCAACGCACGCAAGAGATTGGCGTCCGCATGGCGCTTGGTGCAACCAGGGCGGATATTCTGCGGCTCATTGCCATGGAGGGGATAAGACTGATTCTGTTGGGCGGTGTACTGGGCCTGGCAGTGGCGTTGGGGACCGCACAATTGCTCAGGAGTTTGATGTTCAACGTAAGACCACGCGATCCCGCCACTTATGCAACCGTCGTGCTGCTTCTCGCTGCGGTTGCTATGGCAGCGACCCTGATTCCAGCCCGCTCCGCAATGCGAACCGACCCCGGGGAGGCACTTCGTTACGAATAGTTTCGATTCTACGAAGGGCCAGTGGCTTGCGTCCGCTCAGCTTGGAGAAACGCTGAAGCCTACCGGCCCTTTCTATTTGGTTTTGCTTCCAGTGCGGCTCAGTTAACGGGCTTCGCCAGATAAGCGTGAAGTTCGTTGGGGTTGCTCTTTAAAGACGCGAATCCGATGATCTCGCCTTTGTCGTTGATGGAGCATGCAGTCTCCAGGTGAAGAGTGGAGTTTTCAGGCACAAGAGTATTCAGGTCGGTTGGTGTTCCGTTTCTCCACAACGCAGCTCGCGGGGTGAAAGTCGCGTCGATGGATGCTCCAACCACGAGGCCGTTGTTGCCGATGGCGATGCCCAGGCTGTAAGAGTCACCTTGCAGAGTTCCGAGATCGGTGATGTGTCCCTTCTGCCAAAGGAAGGCGTGAAAGCTTGCGTCCCCCTTGGTGTCAGACGCTCCCACCACCTGCCCGTAATCGTTCAAGCCGTTGGCAAAGATCCCGAAAAATTTGCCATCTCCGCCGAGGTTGCCGAGATCGGTTGCCTTGCCGTTCTGCCAGAGAACAGCGTGCAGCGGCGTGAGATTGTTTTGCTCGATCGCGCTGAAGGGCCCGCAGGTTCCGGTGCCGCCAACCACTTGTCCCAGGTCATTGATCGCGAACGCGATGCCGTCAGGGTTGCCGTCCACCGTGGGCAGCTCCCGCACCCCGGATCTGGTCCAGATGACTGGTTTGAACTCGATGGTTTGTGGGGATACGGACGCGCCCGGGCAGGTAGAGTCGAGCTCGGCGTTTTCCGCTGTTCCGGCCGCGATGCCGAAGTCGTTAATCTTCATAGCTGCGCCGTTGCTGCCCTCCTTGCCGGAGCTGTTGCGCAATCTGGGCAGCGCGATCATGGTGCCGTTTCGCCAGAGGAACGGCGCGCAGGTGTGGCCGCTGTGGGTGAGAGCCAGCGCCGTCGATCCACAAAAGTCTTCGCCGTTCTTATCGGGCGTCTTGGTGTCGGCTTGGCCAACTACCTGCCCCCAGATGTTCGCGCCGAAGGCAGCGCTGTTTGGCCCTCCGAGACCGGGGCTGCTAATGTCCTTCATCTTCCCTTGATTCCAAAGAACGGCGTGCGACACGGCCGGATCAGCAAGGGTAATTTCCCCGCTAACGATCCCATTGTCGGTGATGGCGAAGGGTTGACCCGCGCCCACCGGCCCGAGGTCGGTGACGGTGTATCGTGCGGAATTATTGGTTTGGGCGTGGGTAGAAATCGTCCCGGCAACCGTCGCCAGGACCAAACTGAGCCGCGCGATACGCGACCACTTCGGCGTGAATTGAAGGGATTGCATTGTCCGCCTCCTGAGCCTCTTTCGGCTTGATCGATCTGGTTTGCCGGTTCTCATCCAGCTCACCTGCCACGAATAAGGAATCGCGCCCGGAAGGTTACAGCGCCCTCAAGCAAGAGCATAAAATTGCTGCTGCCACTCTGGTCAAGATGCCAAATTGTCCTCATTGCGGCGCGGAGTTGGGTTCCGGAGATCCCGCTGGCTTGTGCCCGAATTGCCTGATCCAGGGCGCTTTCGACAGTTCGGTTGGGGCGGATGGATCCAGAACTCAGACCATCGATACAGCCGCAGCGGCATCCACTGATGACGACTTCGGCCGATATCAGATTGTTCGGACTCTTGGCGAAGGTGGCATGGGCACCGTATACCTGGCCGAGCAGCGCGAACCAATTCGCCGGCGTGTTGCCCTCAAAGTCGTAAAAGTCGGCATGGACACGAGCGAGGTGCTCGCGCGTTTCTCCAAAGAGCGCCAGGCGCTGGCGATGCATGAACGGTCCGAGGCCAAAGACTCTGCGTGAGAACCCGGACTCAGTCCCGCAGGGACGGCTGAGTGTAGCCCAGGACGACAGTCCTGGGTAGGATTTGAAAGCACGAAGAGTCCCGTAGGGACGGCTGAAAATCACCGGGGCTGTTATCCCTGGTTAACTTTCAGTCGTCCCTACGGGACTTTTCGGTCTGAGCCGCACAAACCCAGGACTGTCGTCCTGGGCTACACTCAGCCGTCCCTGCGGGACTGAGTTCAAAATCTCGGCTCTCACGCAGACTCTAAAGCCCGTACCATTGAATAGGGAGAGTTTTCCGCGCCTGTTTAGCGCCTGCGTTTTTCGGCTCAACATCCAAAGCAGCCTCTCTCACCAGGAGATTGCCGATACCGTGGCCGGCAGTGCTGATAAGGAAGTAAACTTTTACCTATCGCATGCTCACAGAAGATCAAGCCCGGGAATTCGCGAACCATTGGATACAAGCGTGGAACTCGCACGACCTCGATACCATCCTGTCCCACTATGCGCAGGGAGTCGTTCTGACTTCGCCTGTTGCTGCGAGGCTGCTGAACAATCCTTCCGGAACGATCGAGAGTAAAGAAGGCTTACGCGCCTACTTCGCGGGCGGCCTCAAAGCATATCCCCAGCTCAAGTTTGAGCTGTTGGATGTAATGTGCGGGCTCTCCAGCGTTGTTCTCTATTACGTGAACCAGGTAGGCTCAAGGACCGGCGAATATATGGAGTTAGATGCGAATCAGAAGGTGGTACGAGTCGTCGCCAATTACAGTGTGACCAAGCGGCCGCTATAGCGATTGCCCCAATCGCTGCTCCAACTGTGCCCGATAGCTGCGGCTGATCCGGGTTCGCGCCCCACTCTTCAGCACCACATCGAACTCCCCATGCGAAATTGGCTCTAACTGCAAGATGCTCTCGATATTCACCATGGTCGATCGGTGTACGCGAATGAACCGTGCCGGATCCAGGCGGTCCGCGAGCTCCGCCAGGGACGACCGGTAGAGAACCTCTTTGCTCCCTGACGGCTGGCCTGACAGATAGTTAATATGCAGATTCACGTAAACTCCTGCAGCCTCGATCCAATCAATATCCACCACCCGGATGAAGCGTGTAGCTCCGCCGGACTTGACCACCAGGCGGTCCAGCCGCCGTTGCGTTGCCGGCTCCGCCGAGATCATCCGCACCAGTCGTTGGCCAAATTCGTGCAGACTGCGTTCATCCAGCCGGGTCTGCGCCCGGGCCATCGTGGCCTCAAATCGCTCATCGCTGAAAGGCTTGAGGAGATAGTCGAGCGCATTGGCCTCAAAAGCCCGCACCGCATGTTGTTCGTAGGCAGTCACAAAGACTGTCAGCGGCATTGCTTCTACGCCTACCGCACCGACCAGGTGGTCCAGTACCGCGAGCCCATCCAACTCCGGCATTTGCACATCCAAAAAAACCAGGTCGAGGCGTCGTTTTTCAATTGTCTCCACCGCAGCAGCCCCGTCCTCAGCTTCCAGAATAGTTCCGACCACCGGCTGCCGGCGCAGCAGATCCACCAGCCGCAATCGCGCCGGCGCCTCGTCATCCACCACGAGCACGGAAATATCCTCAGTTCGCGACGGAACCATTGCCGGCCTCTCTTGCCGCACCATCTGCCGTGCTGAAGCGCAGCGGCAAACGAATCACCGCTTCGGTGCCCCCACTGCGGCGCCGCCGCACCACAAAACCGCTGGCACCATTCGGATGCAGCCCGCCAATCCGCTCCCGGGTAACCGACAACCCCAACCCTGCGCCACTTTCCAGCGTCCACCCAGGCGGCAGGCCGACACCATCATCGGAGACGCGAATCTCCAACTGCTCTTCGACCGGCTGCGCCGAAACTACCACTGTTCCTCCCGTGGACCGCGAGGAGATCCCATGGCGGATCGCGTTCTCCATGAGCGGCTGCACGACCAGGCAGGGAACCAGCGCATACTTCACTTCCGGCGCGAGGTTAGTCTCAAACCGCAGCCGGTCACCAAACCGGATCCTTTGAATGGCCAGGTAATGCTCGAGAAAGTCCATCTCTTCCATGAGCGGAACTTCGTGCTTATCTTTATTTTCGAGCGAAAGCCGCAGCAGATCGCCGAGATGCTCGATCATCTGCCTGGCCAGCCGCGGCTCGCGCTCCACCTGCGCAGAAATGGTATTAAGCGCGTTGAAAAGAAAATGCGGGTCCAGTTGCATGCGCAACGCATTGAGACGGGCTTCACTGAAGCTCCGTTCCAAACGCTCCATGCGCAATTCCCCGGACAGATACCGTTGGTGATACAGATATGCCTGCCAAACTCCTACGATGAGGCAATAGACAAGCACGCTCCACAAGAACATGCCGCGAAGAGCGGACAGGAGCAACTTGCCATCCAACAGTTGCGCCCATGGATCGAGCCGCATGACAGCGAGCACCGCTGCAAACAAGTAGATATACGCGGCCGTGAACACGAAGCTTAGAAGCAGTTGCGCAACCACCCGCCGCATAAGCTGCTTGCTGGAGAACGGTAGCCTTTGGTCCACAGCAATGATGAGGGGCGTCAGCAAGCCCCAGGACCACCACTGCGCCAGCGAAGCGAGCAGGGACTTGTGCCAGTTACGGCCGTCTGTAAGAGCGGGCAAGGCGAAGACCAGACCAATGGCGGTCCAGATCACCACCGCCAGTACCACGCGTTGCAGCCATTTGCGTGTTTTGCCCGGATTAGAAGCAGCCGTCATCAAAAGGGGGAAATTAGCCTCACTGTATTGTCGCCCAAGATGACGGTCCGGCGCCTCACTTCTCTGCTGCCAGGACTGCTTTATGCTTGGCAATCCGCACGCCCTTGAGGTCGTCCAGGCGCAACTCCAATCCCCATCCGTAGAAGTTGTCTGCCAGCGCTATTGCTATCTCATTTTTCCCCTTCTGCAGCGGTAGATCGAACGACCCATTCTCCAGCGACAACCGTCCGTCCGGAGTTTTTCGCGCGGCCGGAGGCTGATATAGATTCTTGTCGGCAAACACCAGCTTTCCGTTCACGAAAACCCAGATCTCGCGCGCCCATCCAATCGAAACATGCTTGGTCTGACTTGAGTCGGAATCGATATTCGTTTTCAGCCATGCCACAGAACGGACTACGTGCCCGGTAGGCAATCCAACCTGGCGGCTCAGGTTCACTAACCCGCCTCGCTCCGCACTCAGGGGTGTCCAATGCTGCGAAGCGTCCGGCATATCTGCAAGTGCCGGGTCCTTGCCCGGGGGAAGGGAAGCCGATGACGAAATCAGCCAATCGCGCAGGAATCGCTTGTCCCCATCGGTCGGATCATTGACTGGCACTGGTGTGAGCCCTTCAACTGCATCGGGAATCACAGTCAAGTTCGCGAAGGTAGCTGGTCCCTGCAATAGCAAACCACCTTCCAGTACATCCCCTTCCAGCCGTCCAATGGCGAGCGTGGGCGCCGACGCGCCATTCACAAAGATATTCATTCGCCGTCCTGAAACTACCAGCTTGATATGGTTCCAGGTATCTGGCTTCAGTGGGGCCGGTCCCTGGTATTGGGGAAAGACGTCCCAAAGCAACACTCCATGCGTCTGAGGAGCATACTGCATGCAATCGACAGCCGTGGCGCAATTCGGGCGAGGCCGCAGATAGAAGTCCTCGAAGGTGTCGTCGTCCTTGCGGCGAAAGCCGATTCCTCCTCCCATTGACCCCGTCGGAATCACATCGAACTCGATCGTTCCGTTGTGAAATTCAAACCCCTTCAGCACAGCGTCGCCCTTGTTGACCTTCATCACCCCCAGCGGATAGGCATCCGCCTGTGAGAACTCCACATTGTTTTTGGTCTCCCACCGATCCGCTGTCATGGGAATATTGATTGGTTTTTGCGCGATCGCCGGTGATTGCAGGACAGCGCTCACTACGACGAAGGAGATCACCTTCCAGATTGGGGAGTGTTTGGCCCGCCGGGCAACGGATATGGTTGTCATGCCACGGAGGCTATCCGGCGCCCGCCAACCCAGGCCACAAATATGTCACGGAACGGAGCCCCCAGTTGCAGGCCGGACAGAAGGCCTAACGAATCGGTGCAACTTGTAATCGACCGCGGCTGCGGACCCCTGTTTTTTCGGAAACCATCAAGAGGCTCGATCGTAAGCGGACCCACACCGGTGCCTCAGCAGTTCCCAACGAAGCTTCTGGTTCTTTATCAGGAGTTCCGCGATGATCACCCGCAAGGAGCTATTTTCCCGAGCTAATTGCTGCGAATCCGATGGCAGGTTGATCTGTTCGACAGCACTGTTTTGGATGTGTGTGGGTCCTATCATGGCCGTCCTCCTCTGGTTGCTGGTTCAAATATATTCCCATATAAGAATATGTCAAGTGAGGAAGTAGCGCTTTGGTCTGGATTGGAGGCTGATGGAGGGAACCGCAGATCCCTCGGCTTCGCTCGGGATGACAAATGGGGGAACAGTGTTTTGGTCAGCATTGGATGCTGATGGAGAGAACTGCAGATCCCTCGGCTTCGCTCGGGATGACAAAGGGGGGAACAGTGTTTTGGTCTGGATTGGAGGCTGATGGAGGGAACTGCAGATCCCTCGGCTTCGCTCGGGATGACAAAGGGGGGAACAGTGTTTTGGTCAGCATTGGATGCTGATGGAGAGAACTGCAGATCCCTCGGCCTTCGCTCGGGATGACAAAGGGTAGGAATGCACGAGAGGCGCGCACCGGGATGGAGCGCGCATCTCTGGGGAACTTTGATTGCGGGTCATTTGCGGGTGAGCACGTAAAGGTGCCCGTTCAGTCCAGTGGCGACAATCTTGCCGCTGTCGCTTATGCCGGCAGCGGATGTAAGCAGCGGAAGCGACGCATCGACGAGATCGTTAAGGTCAATCAACTTGCCATCGCAGTAGCGAAGTAACGCGTGGCTGCTGCCGTTGGCCACAACTTCGCCTCCAACAATGTCTCCGCTATTGTTGATACCGCCGGCGATGAAAGGAAGCTTCTCGAAGCCCTTCTCGCGATGGAGGAAACTGGTAGGCAGACCAGTCGAGTTCAAGGCTGACGCGATAATTTCTCCGCGATCGTTGATGGCCGCGTTGACGAAGGACTCTCCGGCCAGGGTTCCCAAATCGCGCATGTGCCCATGGGCATAGAGAAAGAGGTGACTCAGGCTGCCGCCGGCTACCGTGCTGATACCGGCGATCTCGTCCAGGTTGTTGATGCTCGTACCCTGGCTGAAAGTCCCACCAAGTGTTCCTATATCTACCAGTTCGCTGCCGCTATAAGTAAATGCGTGCGTAGACCCCGGGTTGCAGGAGCCGGTTGGGAGGCACGTCCCCGTGGAGAGCGATCCCGTAATGCGTCCGGCATCGTTGATGCCGAAGGCGACGCTTTGCCTGCCGGCGACGGTGTCTATGTCCACGGTTGACTTACTGCTGTAGTTGTACAGGAATGCCTGAGCCGGCGGTTGCAAAGGCGAAGGGGGCTGCAGGTCGGTTTGGCCAACTACCTGGCCGCTATCGTTAATATCGTTGCCTGAGCTTACCCGGCTGAAAGCGATTCCAGTCGTCGTTCCTCCGGCGTAGATAAAAGCCTGCACGAAATTGTCGTTTACCTGCGGATAGTACCTTACCGTGCCCGTGACCTCGCCCTTATTGTTGATTGCTGCCGCAGTGATGACCTGGACACTTCCAAAGTCTGTCGGATCAGGTATCTCTGTCGCCGAATAAAGAGGAACAGTGCGCGGGCGCACCAGGGCTATGGAGACAGGGCCGGCGCCAGTGGGGAAGGACGAGGTGCCGATGGGTTTTAGCGCGCCGGAGCTGAGCGTGTAAGCGGAAACATCATTGGAGGACTTATTTGCCGCGTAGACAAATGTGCCGGTGTAGTCCACGGCAGCGAAGGCCGGCGTTCCTCCACCGAAAGGCGAATTTGTAACCGGCGTGAGTTGCCCATATAAGTCCATGGGAGGAATACCGGTGCCGCCGATCGCGGTACTGTTCTGGTTAATGCTGTAAGCGAAAACTCCGCCCTCGCCCGCAAGGTATACAAAGCCGCCAGTCGGGTCGACGGTTATAGACTGATATTGGCCGGTAGCTGCAGTATAAGGCGATGTCGCGAGCGCCGTGAGCGCGCCAGTGGCCGGGTTGATCGAATACCCGGAAATCTCGCCGGAGCCCTCGTCCGCTACATAGGCGAACCGATCGTTGGGATCGACCGCCACTGATAGGGGAAAAGTCCCGGTGGCAAAAGGCGACCCCGGAATCGCTGTTAGCGCGCCTGTTTCCGCGTTGATGGTGTAGCCGGAAACGTTGTTAGACAACTCGTTTGTTACGTAAACAAACTTCCCCAGCGGATCCACGGCTACGGATGCGGGAAAAGTACCTGCTGCAAAGGGGGATCCGGACACTGGGACTAATCGCCCGCTACTGCCATCGATCTTGTATGCCGAGACGCTGTTAGATCCAAGGTTTGAGACGTAGGCAAATCCTCCCGAGGGATCAATTGCGATCGCCGACGGCCCTGAAGCCGCGGCAAAAGGTGATCCTGGAACTGGGGTTAGTTTCCCGCTCGTGCAATCAATACGAAAGCCTGCTACATCGTTGTCCTGTAGATATTGGTTGGTCACATACAGGAATCTTCCTGCTGGATCCACTGCCACTGAGGTCGGGCCCGCCTCGCCGGTGGTGAACGGCGATCCCTCAAGGGCCGTTAATTCGCCGTTAGCAGCATTGATTTTGTATCCCGATACATTGTTCGCATCCTCGTTTGCCACGTAGGCGAACTGGTTACAGCCTTCGATGTCGTTGAGAGACGCATTTTCCGCGGACGCGCTCGCGACCAGGAGCAAGGGTGAGAAAGCGAGAGCCAGGCGTATAAAAGATCTTATTGGAGTCGCTGAAATCCTGAGGTCTTGCAATGTAGACATGGAAGGGACCCTCCTCGTTGGAGCCGTCGAATTATATCCAGCGCCGGCGAAAGAGGGGAAGCGCGGAATGGATGCCAGTTACCTAGGTCATTAATGGGATAAGTCAAATCTTATGCGCATACTTCTCATCGGCGGGAATGGATTTATCGGGCGGTTCGTCATGGCCGCACTCCAGGAGCAAGGGCACTCGATCGCTTTGTTTCAACGGGGCACGAACGCCGCGCCCGCCGGCGTGGAACAGATCCAGGGTGACCGTAGTCAACTTAGCTCCAGCGCTATAGGACTGAAGCGCTTTGCTCCCGAGGTGGTGATCGACCTGGTTATCAGCTCCGGCCCCCAGGCGGAAGAGCTGATGAACGTCTTCCGTAGCGCAGCTCGCCGAGTGATCATGCTGAGCAGCATGGACGTGTATCGTGCGATAGGCATTTCACAGGGCACGGAAAGTGGGCCGCTGCAGGAAGTGCCGCTGACGGAAGAGTCGGAGCTGCGGCGCAACCTGCATCCCTATCCGCCTGGGACATTACAGCACTTGCGCAAGATTTTTCCATGGATGACGGATGATTACGACAAAATCCCTGCGGAGCGCATAGTGCTGAACGATCCGGAACTTCCCGGCACGGTGCTGCGCTTGCCGATGGTGTATGGACCCGGCGATCCGCTGCATCGTTTTTATCCCGTGGTGAAGCGCGTCTCTGACGGACGCCGCCACATCATTTTTGCTCAGCCGCTGGCCGAATGGCGGTCCCCACGAGGCTACGTGGAGAACGTGGCCGCTGCTATTGCGTTGGCCGCCACTGATGATCGTGCCATCGGGCGTATTTATAACGTGGGTGAAGAACCATCCTTCAGCGAACTGGAATGGGCACAGAAGATTGCAGATGAGATGGGATGGGAAGGGAAGTTTGTCGTGCTGCCGGTCGAGAACACACCGCCCCACTTGCTAAGGCCTGGCAATGCCGCGCAGCATTGGGCGGTGAGCTCGGCGCGTATCCGCAAGGAGCTGGGGTACGAAGAGCCGGTCGATGTGCGGGAGGCGATCCGAAGGACGATTCGCTGGGAGGAGCAGAATCCCCCCGCCGACGTGTCTCAGGGCCAGTTCGCTTATGCGGCGGAAGATGCCGCTGTTGCAGACTGAAGAGTAACCGCAGGTCCCTCGGCTTCGCTCGGGATGACAAAGGGGGAAGTAGCGTCTTGGTCAGCATTGGATGCTGGTTGAGCCACACCGCAGGTCCCTCCACTACGCTACGCTCCGGTCGGGATGACAATTCAATTTGGGTGCGCGGTATACGTTTCGCCACCAAACCACCTTGTCATCCCGACCGGAGCGTAGCGTAGTGGAGGGACCTGCGGTTTCTATCCCGTTAATCGCACTAATTGCTCAGCCTCGATCCTGGTTCCCAGGATCGATACCCGCGGAATCTGCCCGCGCGCCATCGCTACTTCATCGCAGCGGTAGAGTCTCGGGCAATTCTGACAATCTTTGTAGATCTTATCCGGCAACGCGGTTCGATCCTCGACCACGCGAAAGCCGTGTTTGAAGAAGAAGTCAGGTATGCGAGTAAAAAGACACACACAGCCCACACCGTGATCCTCGGCTTCATCCAACAGCGTCTGCAGCAGCATACCGCCGGTACCTTTGCTCTTGGCTTCCGGCCGCACCACAATTGATCGGACTTCCGCCAGGTGCGGGCCGTAGAGATGCAAGGCACCGCAGCCCTGAAAAATTCCTTGAGCCGATTCCGCGATGGTAAAGTCGCGCACGTTCTCGCAAATCTCCGCAAAGGCGCGCCGCAAAAGAGTGCCATCCGACGACAGGCTGTTCACCAGCTCGTATATGTTGGACGCGTCTTGTAATCTGGCCTTACGTATTTCCATCCATCTGTCCCATTGCAGCAGAAAGTCTCGCTTCCTGCGCGGTTAATGCCTCACGCACCCGGCCAACCGCGGTGCCGCCTATGACATCGTGGCAATTCACGGTTGCGTCGAGGGTGATGCTTGCAAAGAAATCGGCTTCGAACTCCGGTCCGAATTGCTTCAGCTCCTCGAGCGTGAGGCTCTCGAGTTCGCAGCCCTTCTCCAAACCATAGCGCACCGCCAGCCCAATCTTCTCGTGCGCCTTACGAAAGGGAACTCCCTTGTGCACCAGGTAGGTGGCGGCTGCCATGGCATTGAGATAACCGGTCTCGCAGGCACTGCGCATGCGATCGGTGTTGAAACGAAGGGCCGAAGTAAACCTGGCCAGTAAGGCGGTCATGCGCTGCGCAGCATCGGCGGCAGCAAAGAGCGGCTCCTGGCTCTCCTGCAGGTCCTTGTTGTAGGCCAGGGGAAGCCCCTTGAGCAACATGGTGACCGTTTGCGCGGCGCCGTTGATGCGGGCCACTTTGGCCCGCACCAGCTCGGTCAGATCGGGATTTTTCTTCTGCGGCATCGCGCTTGACCCAGTTGAAAATGCTTCCGGCAGCTCCACGAACCCGAATTCCGCCGTGGCATAAAGCGTGATCTCCTCCGCGAAACGGCTGGCGTGCAAGGCAACCAGCGTGAGCGCCTGCAGGAACTCGAGGGCAAAGTCGCGGTCGCTGGTCGCGTCCATGCTGTTGGCGGTGGGCGCGTGAAAACCCAATTCCTTCGCGGCAATTGTCCGATCCAGCTTCAGAGTCGCGCCGGCCACGGCTCCAGAACCCAGTGGACAGTAATTGAGGCGGTGGCGCAAATCCCCCAGCCGCGTCATGTCCCGTAGCAGCATCTCCCCGTAAGCCTGCAGCCAGTGAGCGACCAGGACCGGCTCGGCACGCTGCAAGTGGGTGTAGGCGGGCATAACTGCGTCGCCTGCCGTTTGCGCTTGCGCGCCGAGCGCTCGCGACCAATCCGCCAGATTGCCGGCGATCGAACTGCACTTCTCGCGCACGAAAAGCCGCAGGTCCGTGGCAATCTGCTCGTTGCGGCTGCGCCCGGTGTGCAGCTTGAACCCGAGGTCGCCGATGCGCGACACAAGTTCGAGCTCCACAAAATGATGGATGTCCTCCGCTTGCATACAGCCGTAAATGTCGCTCGCCGGGCGCTGTGCATAATCATCGCGGATCGCGTCCAGGGCGCCGACAATCTTCTCCAGCTCCACATTAGTCAAGATGCCGGCGGCGGCAATGGTGCGCGCGTGGGCCTTACTGGCAGCTACTTCCTGGGGGAGCAGCTGCCAATCGAATGCCAGTGATCGTTGCCATTGTTCGAAGTCCTGGTCCAGCGGCTCGCGAAAGCGGCCTGACCACATCTTCACTGAACGGCCTCTTTCTTCTGCAGAAGACGAGCCCGGGTGCGGGCCGGCAGTCCGAGGATCTGGATGAACCCCTTGGCATCTTTCTGGTCGTAGCTATCGCCCATGGTGAACGATGACAAATCGTCGGAGTAGAGCGAGTACGGCGAATGACGGCCGGCGACAGCGATGTTGCCCTTGTACAGGGAAAGGCTAACCGTACCGGTGACATGTTTCTGCGTGTTGTCGACAAATGCGTCTAGGGCCTCGCGCAGCGGGGTAAACCACAAACCGAAGTACACCAGCTCGGCGTACTTGAGAGCAACGTGCTGTTTGTAATGCATCACTTCGCGGTCCAGGGTCAGGGCTTCGAGCTCGCGATGTGCCGTGGTGATCAAGGTACCGCCAGGAGTCTCGTAGAGGCCGCGGCTCTTGATGCCGACGAAGCGGTTTTCTACTAAGTCAATGCGGCCGATGGCGTTGCGCGCGCCGATGTCATTCAACAGCTCGACGATCTGTACCGGCTCCAGTTGCATGCCGTCTACTGACACGGGCTTGCCTTCGACGAACCCAATCTCCACTACTTCCTCGTGGTCCGGTGCTTCCTGAGGGGAGCGGGTCATCATCCAGGTGGAAGCCAGAGGCGCGTTGCCGGCATTTTCCAGCTCACCGCCCTCGTGACTTATGTGCCACAGGTTGCGGTCGCGGGAGTGGATCTTCTCCCGGCTTGCCGCCACCGCGATGCCGTGCGCCTCAGCGTAGTCCAGGCAATCTTCACGCGACTTCAAGGTCCATTCACGCCACGGCGCGATCACCTTCAAATCCGGAGCCAATGCCTGATATGCGTGTTCGAAACGAACCTGGTCGTTGCCCTTGCCGGTGCAGCCATGGGCGACTGCTTCGGCGCCTTCCTTAAGGGCGAGTTCGACCTGGTGCTTGGCGATCACGGGGCGCGCAATCGAAGTGCCCAGCAGATATTTATGCTCGTAAATTGCGCCGGCCCGGACCGTCGGATAAACATAGTCGCGCACAAACTCGTCGCGCAGGTCGAGAACTACCGCCTTCTTGGCCCCTGTGGCGTACGCCTTGGCAACCACGGCGTCCAGGTCATCGCCCTGGCCGACATCTGCAATCATGGCGATTACATCCATTCCGTAATTCTCATTGAGCCAGGGAATAATGATCGAGGTGTCGAGACCACCCGAGTAGGCAAGAACAACTTTCTTCGACATACAAAACTCCTTGTAATCCTATCTAGTGCTGACGAAGGGCACGGCTTCAGCCGTGCCGCAATGGCTTCGCCAAGTTAAGGGCTTTAGCCCCTGAGGTACGTCTTTTCCATGATGCTCTCAAAAGCGTACCTCAGCGGCTGAAGCCGTCATGAGTACGGCATCTGCGGCACGGCTGAAGCCGTGCCCTTCGTACAAAGCTCTCACCGTGTATCGCGGGTTCCGTTTTGGGCGCCGCCCAGCAGCAGAACCATCAGCGCCTTTTGCGCGTGCAGGCGGTTCTCTGCCTGGTCAAAGACTACGGATTGTGGGCCGTCCAACACCGCGTCTGTCACTTCCGCGTTGCGGTGTGCAGGCAGGCAGTGCATAAACACTGCGTGCGGTGCGGCATGGGCCAGTAAGGCCTCATTGACCTGGTAAGGCTTGAAAATCGGCGCCCGCTTGGTCACCTCATGCTCAAATCCCATGCTGGTGCAGACATCGGTGTACACCGCATCACAGCCGCGCACGGCGTCCACTACATCGTGAGTGAGGGTAAGCGTGCCGCCGGACTGCTCTGCGATCTTCAATGTCTGGGCGATAATCTCCTGATCAGGGTAGTACCCCTTGGGAGATGCCACGGTGCAGTGTGCGCCCAGCAGCGCAGAGGTCAGCATTAATGAGTGACAGACATTGTTACCGTCCCCCACATAAGTGAACTTCACGCCGCGCGCTGTGCCGAAGCGTTCTTCGATGGTCATGAAGTCAGCCAGGGCCTGGCAGGGATGCTCCAGGTCGCTGAGCGCATTAATCACCGGGCAGCGGGCGTACTCCGCCATCTCGGTAATGGTCTCGTGGGCGTAGGTGCGTAGCACGATCAGGCTCACCCAGCGCTCGACGTTGCGGGCTATATCCGCCAGCGACTCGCGCTCCCCCAGGGGGGATTGCGTCTGATCCACGAACATGGCCGAACCGCCCAGCGTGTTCATGCCGGCTTCAAAGGTCAGCCGGGTGCGCAGCGAAGATTTCTCAAAGAACATCACCATCTGCCGGGCGTCGAGAGAATAACGATAATCGGCAGGCGACGCCTTGATGGCGTGCGCTAGTTCCATGATGGCGGCAATCTCCAAGTGCGACAGATCGGCTATCGAGCACAGGTCGCGCCCGGCAAGACTCACGGTGGCGTGAGCCAATGCATTGCCCTCCTGTTGTACTGTCTTTTCCTCGACCACTAGTGTTTTGCTGCCCATTCTGTGACCCCCTTGGGTTGTGATGCGTGTTCTTCGGTCAAGATATCGTTCATGGCTCGCACAGCCAGATCCACATGCTCGCGGCCCACGATGTAGGGCGGCAGAAAACGCAGGACGGTCTCACTGGTACGGTTAATCAGGATGCGCTGTTCCACCATCCTGGCGACGATTCGCTTGGCCAGCTCGGCCGATTCCATTTCGATTGACAGCATCAACCCCAGACCACGGACCTCGACGACGCTCTCATGCCTGGCCGCCAGATCATGCAACTGGCGCTTGAAATACCCGCCGGTCTCCCGAATGTTTGTGAGCAGATCCTCCTGCTCGATGGTGTCCATGACAGCGATGGCAACCGCGCAAGCCAGCGGTCCGCCGCCGAAGGTGGTTCCATGCAGCCCGGGGTGAATGGCGTGCGAAGCCTCCTCGGTGCACAGCATGGCCCCCAGCGGAAGGCCGCCCGCCAGCGGCTTGGCCAGGGTGGTCACATCCGGTTGCACACCAAAATGCTGGTAGGCGCACCATTTGCCCGTCCTCCCAAAGCCCGCCTGGATTTCATCCACGACCAGCAGCGCGCCGGTGGATTTCGTCAGCTCGCGCGCGGCAGTAATAAATTCCTGCGAAACCGGCCGGATTCCACCCTCGCCCTGAATCGCCTCCATCAGGATGGCGCAAACGTCGCTCGAAAAGCTGGCCCGCAGATGATCCACATCGTTAAATCGAACAAAGTCGACACCGGGCACCAACGGCTCGAAGGGCTCTCGATATTTTTCCTTATGCGTGGTGGATAACGCGCCCATGGTTCGCCCGTGAAAGCTGTTGTCAATCGCCAGGAACCTGGTTCCCATCACCTGGCCTTCGCTCCGCTTCAGGGCCGAGTGAGCGCGGGCCAGCTTCATCGCTGCCTCCCACGCCTCGGTGCCGCTATTGCAGAAGAAGGCGCGATCCAGTCCCGTCTTCTCCGTCAGCCGCAGTGCGAGTTCCGCCTGCCCCTGGTGAAAGTACAGGTTCGAGATATGCACCAGCTTGCGGCTTTGCTGCTCAATGGCCCGGATAACCGCGGGATGCCCGTACCCCAACGCGTTGACGCCAATTCCGCTGAGCAGGTCAAGATACCGATCTCCGTTCTCGTCGATCAGGTACATTCCTTCCCCATCGACAAACAGGATCGGGTTGCGCTCATAGGTTGGCAGCAGCAGTTTTGCTTCTGCTGCCTGAATCGCTTCCAGCTTCATGCCACCATCACCTCAGTTCCTTGAAGTACCCGTGTCGAGCACAAATCGGGTAGTACCGCAGCCGCATCGGCGGGAAGAATACGCACCCGTTTTACCCCGGCCAGCAGCGCCTCCCGGCAGGCGCTCAACTTCGGCAGCATGCCTCCGCTGATGACCGCGTCCTGCGTTAGCCCGGCAATCTGATCCACGCTCAACCAGCGCATCACCTCGCCATTCGATCCCCGAACTCCTGGCACGTCGGTGAGGAACACCAGCGCATCGGCCTTGCAAGCCACCGCGCATGCTGCAGCCATTTCGTCGGCGTTGATGTTGTAGTATTCGCCGTCAAATCCCAGTGCCAGGCTGGAGATGACCGGGACCGCTCCCATCTTCCAGATGGCATCCAGCCAGCGCGGATCCGAGGCGACAATTTCGCCTACAAAACCCAGGTCAGGGGTGGTGCGCTTCTTGCGCGCCCGGAAGATCAATCCGTCCCCGCCCGAAAGCCCAACGCCCGCCTGCCCGTGGCCGCCCAGAGCGGCTACCAGCTCTTTGTTTACTCGCCCGCCCAAAACCATCAGTGCGGCATCTCGTGTCTCCGCGTCGGTAATGCGCAAGCCGGCAATGAACTCACTTTGCTTGCCCATTTGCTTCAAGGTGCGAGTCAGCGCTGCGCCGCCGCCATGCACCACCGCGACCTGGTTGCCGTCCTGCGCGAGCACTGCGATCGCCCGCGCGCACCCATGAAGGAGGCCATGGTCTTCGAGCGCGGCACCACCAAGTTTGACCACAAATTTCATGCCAGCCCCTCCGCTTCGTCCCACCCGCACATCAGGTTCATATTCTCTATCGCCTGTCCTGCTGCGCCCTTCAGCAGGTTATCCAGGCAGGAAACGACAATACATCGCCGTCCGTCGTGCGCTAGCTTGAAACCAATGTCGCAGTAGTTGGTCCGCACCGAATATTGGATCTGCGGCAGATGGCTGAAGATGCGCACCATCGGGCTGGTTGCATAAAATTCACGGAAGCAAGCGTCTACTTCCCCGGTATTCTTCTTCTCCCGAAAAGTTACATATGTGGTGGAGAGAATGCCGCGCGGAATTGGCAACAGGTGCGGAGTAAAAATAAGCTGCGACTCCTTCACCTCCAGCTGTTCCATCATCTCGCCCAGGTGCCGGTGTCCAAAAACTGCATAGGCAGAGAGATTGTCCGCCGCATACATAAAGTGCGTGGTCGCGCTGGGCGCTTTGCCCGCGCCGGAGACACCCGATTTCGAATCGCAGATAATGCCGTGCTCCAGATCTACCCAGCCGGCCGCCACCAGCGGCTTCAACGCCAGAATGATTGACGTGGCGTAGCATCCGGGGTTCGCCACCAGCTGTGCGTCACGGATGCACTTGCGATGCAACTCCGGCAAGCCGTACACGCTCTTGCTTTGCACTGCCGCGGCCGCCGCGGCATCATCGTCGTGGAAGTCGTAGATAGCGCGATGTTCATGCGCGCGCAAGCGCCACGCGCCGCTCAGGTCCACCACTCTTAAACCGTGCGCCAGGGCTTCCGGCGCCCAACTGCGCGATTGCTCATGCGGCGTGGCCAGAAAAAGCAGCTCCACACCGCGCTCCCGCAACAACTTCCAGGAGAAAGGTTCGACCATGAGACCAGAGCTGCCATTGTTATCGGCTAGCTGAGGATGGATGTCCGTCAGGCGAGAGGGCTCCGCGTCGCGGCCGAAAAAGAGCGGGGGCCGCTCCCGCAGGGCAGGGTGGTGGAGCAGCAGCCGTGCCAGCTCCAGGCCGGCATAGCCGCTTACTCCGGTAACAGCGGTTTGTACCGAATCTTTACCCATCATCCAATCATGGCTTCCAGGCGCTCCCGCAGCAGGGTCGCGCGCTTTTGGTCCGGACAAATAATCAGTACGGTATCGTCTCCGGCGATGGTTCCCACGACTTCGGGCCAATCTTCACCATCGACGGCCAAGGCGACCGGTTGGGCACTCCCGCTGGTGGTGATCAGCACCAGCTGGTTGAGGGCCTGCTTCACGCGCAGCCCGAAGCTGCGCAGCATCTCGGCCGTCCCCGGCAGGTCATCATCTTCTTCCAGGGCCACTCCGTTGGGCACTGAATAGCCATTGGGACCTTTATAGAGATGCAGCTCATGAATATCTCGCGAAAGCGTAGCCTGGGTCACTTCGAAACCGCGCTTGACCAGCCGGCGGCGGAGCTCGTCCTGGCTGCCGATGGGCGCGCCTGCGACGAGTTCTCGAATTGCCGTATGCCGATCCTGTTTCATGGCGTTTTTCCGTTTACTTCAAGAACGACTTTCCACCAAAGCCAGAGCGCGGCCCTGGGCCGCGCTCTGGTGTGCATAAAAATACACTCTCATGTATAAATATACAGAGTCTGAATGTCAACGAATGGATGCCTTTTTTAATAAAAAGTCACCCGTACCTGAATCTCCTACTACACGGCACTGAACGACGGCCACCTATGCGGCTCTCCATAAAGACAGCCGCACGCAGTTCATCGATCCGATAGTCACCAATAGGAAATTCCTGCCGTTACCCTTACTGGTGCAAAGAAAATTTTTATTGCCTACTGCTTGTCATGGGATGGGGGATTATAGTTACGTATGGGTTCCTTTGCCTCAAATTCGCTGGAGCGCAGCCTTACCCCCAATCTGCTCGATTCCCGCTTCGACCACGACTCTTGTGGTGTGGGATTCGTGGCCACTCTGCGCAACCAGCCAACCCATGAAATCCTGACCCAGGCCCTTACTGCGCTGGCTCGCTTGGCCCATCGTGGAGCCATTGCCGCCGATGGTAAGAGCAGCGATGGTGTCGGTATTATGACCGCCATCCCGCGGGAGTTTCTGCTCGCCTCGGCCGGCATTTCGCTCGACCCCAGCCAGCCGCTGGCGGTTGGCGTGGTCTTTCTCCCCAGCGAATCAGGTCCCGGCCAGTTGGCTCTGGAGCAGGCCCTCGCTGCCCAAAATCTCAACGTGCTCTCCTGGCGGGTGGTGCCCACCCGGGAAGAGGTTCTGGGCGAGATCGCACTTTCCAGCATCCCCGTGATCCGCCAGGTGTTAGTAACCTCCACTGATCCTGAACATTTCGAGCGCCGTCTCTACCTGGCCCGCAAGCAACTCGAGCGCGAAGCCGACAGTTCTGCATACGTCTGCTCTCTCTCTTCCTACTCCCTGGTTTACAAGGCCATGTGTGCCGGGCGCCTTCTGGCCGATTTTTATCCCGATCTGGCAAACCCCGCTTACACCACCGCTTTCGCCATTTTCCATCAGAGGTACGCCACCAACGTGCTCCCCTCGTGGGATCGGGCGCAGCCGCTGCGCACCCTGGCGCACAACGGAGAAATCAACACTGTTTGGGGTAACCGCGGCCGCATGGACGCCCGGGCGGCGACCATCCCTGAGGAATGTCACCCCATCCTGTCCAAAAATGGCTCCGATTCGACCAGCCTCGACGAGGTCGTGGAGTTGCTGGCACGCAACGGCCGCAGTGTCGCGGAAGCAGTCAGAATGTTGCTGCCCCCCGCCGGCCGGCAGCGGGAATCAGCATTTCTTCGCTACCACGCGGATTGCGTGGAACCCTGGGACGGCCCCGCGGCGCTGGCCTTTGCCGACGGCCACCTAGTCGGCGTGGCTCTCGACCGAAACGGTCTGCGCCCCTGCCGCTTCTTTCTCACGGAAGACGCACTCGTCGTGGCCGGCTCGGAAGCAGGCCTGGTGGACCTCGATCCGGAGAGGATTATTCACAGCGGCCGCCTGGGCCCGGGCGAGATGCTGGTGGCTGATCTGGACGCGCACCAATTGCTCGAGGACGACCAGTTGCTTAGGGAATTCGACCGCTTTACCGGCTACGGAAAACTGGTGGCGGACACTCCCCTGGAGCCCGCCGCCTTCACCCCGGCGTTGGAGGATCTGACCCAACTGCAGCAGGTGTTTGGCTATACCCGGGAAGATGTGCGCATGGTTCTCGCCCCCATGGCCAGCGATGGGAAGGACGCCGTCTGGTCCATGGGCGACGATACTCCCCTGGCTCCGCTGGCGCACGCTCCCCGGCCCGTTTACGCCTTCTTTCGTCAGCGCTTTGCGCAGGTCACCAATCCTGCCATCGATCCCGTGCGCGAATCGATTGTGATTGAGCTGCACACCCGGCTCGGCCCCTGGCCTCACTTACTCGATACCAAGGCGCGCATTCCCGGGCTTTCGCTGCAATCGCCATTTCTCTCCCTGGGCCAGATGTACTCGCTGCGCAATCGCGAGCACGCCTTGGCCGACGAGATGCCCTTGGCCGTCCTGGATTGCGTCTTCGCGCCCTCGTGCAATCTGCGCCGGGCGATCGACGATCTTCGCGACAAGGCCGTCGAGCTGGTGCGCGGCGGGGCGGCCATCTTGCTGCTCAGCGATCGCGCCCTCGCGCAACCGGGCGGCCGGGCTGAGCTTCTACCTATTCCGATGGCGATGGCTACTGGGGCGGTGCATCACGCCTTGGTGGAGGCCGGGGTTCGCACCAGTGCCGGCCTCGCCGTCGAAGCAGGGGATATACGCGACCTGCATCACGCGGCCGTCATCCTCGGCTACGGAGCCGGTGCTGTCTGCCCCTGGCTGGCGCTCGAAACGGCGCGCAATCTCGACCCGGAAAAGGGTGAAGCCAACATGCTTCATGCTTTTGACCTTGGCCTGGCGAAGATCATGTCGAAGATGGGCATCTCCGTTCTCGACAGCTACCGCGGCGCCCATCTATTCGACATACTCGGCCTGAACCGCGAAGTGGTAGAGCTTTGTTTCGCAGGGACACCGTCGCCCATTTCCGGTATTGGCTTTGCCGGCCTCGAAGTCGCGTTGCGAGACGTCTGGTCGGCAGCCCAGGAAGAGGATACTCAACCTGCGCTGGTCAACGCCGCGCATCAACAGTCCCAGCCCCCGACGGCCACCGCACAGCAGCCCATCACGCCCAGTGAAACCAAAGCGCTTCCTGACTATGGATGGGTTCGCTTCCGCAAAGATGATCGTGCCGAACCGCACGCCTGGCAGCCGCAGACCGTGAAGGCTTTGCAGGTGGTGACGGGTACGGCCCGCGGTTCTGCTGCGGCCGGCCTGTCGCCACAACAAGCCTGGAACGCTTTTGGCGTCCTGGCGGTTGAGAACAAGCCTACCGTGTTGCGTGACCTGTTAGAGATCCGTCCTGCCGCGCCCCCATTGGCGCTGGAGCAAGTGGAAACGGCTCCTACCATTTTCAGCCGCTTCATCGCTTCCGCCATGTCCCTGGGTTCGCTGAGCCCGGAAGCGCACCAGACCATAACCGAGGCCATGAACCAGCTCGGTGGGCGGTCGAATACCGGGGAGGGCGGGGAAGATCCTGCAGCCTATCCCACCCATCCTGGCGCTCCCGCGATCCGGAATAACAAAGTGAAGCAGGTGGCTTCCGCCCGCTTTGGCGTCACCACCGAGTATCTGACGCATGCGGAAGAGATTGAGATCAAGATCGCCCAGGGATCGAAGCCTGGCGAGGGTGGCCAGCTTCCCAGCCATAAGGTGACCGAGCTGATCGCCCGTCTGCGCCACGCGCAGCCCGGGGTCGCGCTTATCAGCCCGCCGCCGCACCATGACATCTACTCCATAGAAGATCTGGCTCAGCTGATCTTCGACCTCAAGCGGGTGAACCCTCGTGCCGCCATCGGCGTGAAGCTGGTTTCTGAATGTGGAGTGGGCACCGTCGCCGCTGGGGTAGCGAAGGCCTACGCGGACTATATTGTGATTGCCGGTCACGCCGGTGGCACCGGCGCCTCGCCTCTTTCCAGCATCAAGTATGCCGGCAACCCGTGGGAGATCGGCCTTGCGGAAGCGCAGCAGGTGCTGATGCAGAACGGTTTGCGCGGGCGCGTCCGCCTGCGTTGCGATGGCGGTTTGCGCACCGGCCGCGATGTGCTGATCGCCGCGCTGCTGGGTGCTGACGAATTTGCTTTCGGTACCGCGGTGCTGGTCGCTCTGGGCTGCGACATGGCGCGACAATGTCACCTCAATACTTGCCCTACCGGCATTGCCACGCAAAGGCCCGACTTGCGGGCCAAATTCCGCGGCAAGCCGGCCAATGTTATCCGTTTCTTCGAGGAGCTCACGCGCGACCTGCAAATGCTGCTGGCCTCACTCGGCCTGCCCTCCCTCAAAGCTGCCATTGGGCGCACCGATCTGTTGGAACAAGTCAGTTTTGCCGGAGGACTTGACCTCAGCGCCCTATTGGCCCCTGCGCGCGAGGGGCATGTAAGTTGGCAGGGCCAACGCAACCGGCGCCCCTCCGATCACGCGTCAATTGATAACTTTTGGGTGCAGCCGGCGCTTGCCGCAAGGGCGGCCGGTCTACCCTTTGCCGTCGAAGAGACGATCTCCAACAAACATCGGACGCTTGGCGCGCGCCTGGCTGGGGAGCTGGTCTGGCACGGACTGCACCAGACTGACACTCCGCTGAACTTCTCCATGAAGGGTGTTGCCGGTCAGTCTTTTGGAGCCTTCGCCGTGCCTGGCATGAGGCTGGTGCTCGAGGGCATGGCCAACGACTTCGTGGGCAAGGGCCTTTGTGGAGGCGAACTCATTCTTCGCGGGCAGGGACGCGCGGCGCGGGAAAGCGAGCTGCACGTCATTCTCGGCAACGTCGCTCTTTACGGGGCCACCAGTGGCTCGCTGTTTGCCGCCGGGCGGGCGGGAGAGCGCTTTGCGGTGCGAAACTCCGGAGCACTGGCGGTGGTCGAAGGCATCGGGGACCACGGCTGTGAGTATATGACCGGCGGGCTGGTCGCGGTGCTGGGATCTACGGGACAGAATTTTGGCGCCGGGATGACCGGCGGTCTGGCTTGGGTTTTCGATGAGGACGGAAAATTTCTTTCCCAGGCTCGTTACCACGCCAGTTTTCTTACTCCGGAACCCTTGTCTGAGCTGGACGAGACTGCCGTCGAATCACTGCGCGAGCTCATTCTGCTGCACGCGGAGAAGACCTCGAGCACGCGCGCCCGCTGGATTCTCTCCGACTGGTCCAACCTTTCATCACGCTTCGTCCGCCTGACCCCCATCCCCCAGGCGTAGTCCGCATTGGTTTGGGGTGGAGTGAAACCGCAGGTCCCTCGGCTTCGCTCGGGATGACAAAGGGGAGGGCGACGCCCCCCATGGAGAGCGGTTGCTGAATAAAAGCCGCCTGTTTTCATCTCCTTGATGCGCCGTTGCCCATCAACGCTCCGTCCATGGAAGCGCCTCCCTCCCCTTTGTCATCCCGAGCGAAGCCGAGGGACCTGCGGTTTCACTCCACCCCGAACCAATAGTCCCGTTCCTCAGGGAATACCAACCCCTTGAGCGCGGTTTACAATCGACATTCGTTCCAATCATGTTCAACCTCGAAACCTTAGTGGATGTCATCGCGTTGGTCGAAGCCGGCAAGCGCGAGCGCTGTGTCCTCTGGCAAGATGCATCGGGCAACTGGCGTCCGCTAACGAGCCAGGAACTTATGTCTCGCGTGTATTCTCTGGCCAATGCTTTTCTATCCTGGGGCGTTGTCAAGGGCGATCGCATCGCGCTTCTGGCGGAGAATCGCTGGGAGTGGCCGGTGGTGGACTTCGCGACCCTGGTACTGGGCGCTGTCGATGTGCCCATCTATCCCACGCTCACCCCTGACCAGATCGCCGCCTTGCTGATCGATTCCGGCGCTCGCGTCGCGGTGGTATCGAGCGATATCCAATACCAAAAAGTTGCGGCCATTCGCACCCGGACACAGCTCGAGCACATCATTGTCATGGATGATCTCGGGAAACCGGATAGCGCCGCAGTCCCGCTCTCCGCTCTGCTCAACAATGCCCCCGCAGTTGATCTGCAACCGTGGTTGCGCAGTTTCGCCGTAAAGCCGGAGGATCTGGCAACCCTTATCTATACCTCAGGGACAACCGGTGAGCCCAAGGGCGTTATGCTCACCCACGGCAACATTGCCTCCAACCTGAACTACTCCACCCGAACATTCACCTGGGACCCAGACTCGTCCTGCATCTCCTTTCTACCTCTCTCTCATATCACGGCCCGCCACCTCGACTATGCCCTCTTCTGTTACGGCGCCACTCTGGCGTATTGTGGCAATTTCGATCGCCTGCCCGCGGCCCTCACTTCCATCCGGCCCACGGTATTTGTCGCCGTGCCCCGGGTTTACGAGAAGATTCGGGATGTGGTGGAGCAGCGTGCGGGCCGCAAGCCCGTGACCAGGAAGCTCTTCGCCTGGGCTCTCGCCACTGGCCGCCGCCACCGGGACGAGATTCTCCTGGGGCGGACCCCCTCTTCCCTGAGCTGGCGCCTGGCCGATCGTCTGGTCTTCAAGAAAGTCAAGCAGGCATTTGGAGGTCGTGTTCGCGACTATATCGCCGGGGGAGCCCCGCTCGGGGTGGAGACGGCGGGCTGGTTTGCCGATGTCGGCATTCGCATCTTCGAAGGTTACGGTCTCACCGAAACCTCACCGGTATTGGCCCTGAACAATGCAGTGAATCATCGCATCGGGTCGGTGGGCAAGCCCATCGAGTCGGTGGAATACCGTTTTGCTGATGATGACGAATTGCTGGTGAGAGGACCCTTTGTCTTTGCGGGCTACTGGCACAAGCCGCAGGCCACCAGCGAAGCGATCGAGTCCGACGGCTGGTTCCACACTGGTGATATTGGACGGGTCGACGAGGATGGGTTTCTGTACATCACCGACCGTAAGAAAGAACTGCTCAAGACCTCGGGCGGAAAGATGATTGCTCCTCAGCCCATCGAAAGCAAGCTGAACCACAGCCCGTTAGTAGCATCCTCCCTGGTGGTTGGCGATCGGCACAAATTTCTCAGTGTGCTCATCGCGCCCAATTTCCCTGCGCTCGAAAGCCTGGCAGAGCGAGAGGGGATCGTCTTCAACTCTCGCGCCGATCTGATCGGCAATCCAGCGGTGCAGGCGGAATTCCATGCCCTAATCAACCGCGTCAACCACGATCTCGCAAATTTCGAGACCATCAAGCGCTTTCACGTGGTTGCCGACGAGTGGTCCATGGAATCGGGCGAGTTCACGCCGACCATGAAGCTGAGACGCCGGGTGGTGGTCAACCGCTACGCCGACGACATTGCCGCCATCTACCATGACGAAGCCACCGCTCAGCGGTGAAGAGCGGCATCCAGCCAATGGCAGGGGTGTCTTGCATTACTAGAGGTTGTCTACGTAAACATCTGCGAGATAAGTGGTTGTCTGGAGCAAGGCTCCGACCAAAGGAGCGATGCTTTGAGGCGTGGGTTCTCGTTGCAGATGCAGCGAAAGCATTTGAAAAATTCGTTATCTGCCCATGTACGCTGGTGCGAACATGGGGCACCCGTCAATCTTGACCGGCAAACGAGGGCCGTCCCTGCGGGGCTGACGAACCATGTATTGTAGGTAGGTTGAAGTACCCATCAGGAGAAGAAGCAGATGCGAGTTGGAATACTTACCGGCGGCGGCGACTGTCCCGGACTGAACGCGGTGATCCGCGCCGCTGTGCGCAAAGGCATTTTCCACCACAACGATGAGTTCGTTGGTTTTATCGAAGGCTGGAGGGGCGTGGTGGAAAACAAGACGATGCCTCTGACCATCGATACTGTATCGGGAATCCTGCAACTAGGCGGGACGATCCTCCGTACGTCGCGCACGAATCCGCGCAAAATGGAAGGCGGCATTGAAAAGTGCCTGGCCAGTCTCAAGGCCAACCAGCTCGATGCGCTTATCACCATTGGAGGGGATGACACGCAAGGCGTGGCCAATGCGCTGGTGCAAAAGGGCATCAAGGTAGTGGGTGTTCCCAAGACCATCGATAATGACCTCAGTGGGACCGACGCGTGCTTTGGCTTCGACACCGCCGTGTCCATCGCCACCGAAGCAGTCGACCGGTTGCATTCCACTGCCGAAGCTCACAATCGAGTGATCGTGTGCGAGGTGATGGGCCGGGATGCCGGCTGGATTGCGATCACCTCCGGCATCGCCGGAGGCGCCGACGTAATCTTTGTGCCGGAAAAACCGATTGATATAGACGGGGCAGTGAAGATCCTCAAAAACCGACACGACCGGGGCAAGCTTTTCTCCATCGTGGTGGTGGCCGAGGGTGCGAAAATACCGGGCACAGACAAGACGGCTACCCAGGGAGCTAAGCTGGACGCCTTCGGCCATGCTCGCCTCAGCGGCATTGGCCAGACAGTCGCAGAATTGATCGAAGAAAAGACCGGGTATGAAACCCGCTCGGTAAATTTGGGCCACACCCAGCGTGGAGGAACGCCGACAGCTTACGATCGTATGCTCGCCACCCGCTATGGCTCGGCTGCCATCGATTTGGTGCACGAGGGCAAGTTTGGCCGGCTGGTCGTGCTTCGTGGCACCGAGATTACTCACATTCCACTTGAAGATGCGATTGCAAAAACGCGAACCATAGGTGACGACTTGATTTCGCTCGCCGCTGGCTTGCAGCCGGAATTCTAAGCTTCACTTGGAACATGCTTGTTCAATTAAGCAAGAGGGATCAATAACATAAGAGAGATATGAAAACTTGAGGATTAACCATCCTGTTGCGCGCATCCATTCCGATACGATGTCCTTGGTAACTGGTGCCTACACCGCACGTAATGCTTCGCGCGCTTGCAATTTCTGCTACGCTCCTGACGGAACTAAACAAAACCGCTAAAACCCGGAAGAGTCGAGCAATACGCGATAATTTCTTGTATTACAGGGTGAAAACGCGGTATAAGCACAACGGCGGGTTTGTACTCGCCCGGTCCCGCAGTTCCCAGAGGAGAGCACTTCGATGAGAACCACACCGGCGAGAGAAGAAGTTCGCGAAGTCATGGATATCCGCATGGCCTCCGACTACCTCGGCATTAGTCCTGACACTCTTTACAAATATGCTTCGGAAGGTTTCGTGCCCGCGTTCAAGCTGGGCAACCGTTGGCGTTTTAAGCGCTCCCGGCTGGATGAGTGGATGGATCAGCAGTCGTCCCAGGGGGCGCCGCGGAAGGATTCACAGCCTGATGTGGAGCAGCCCAGAAAGCCGCAGTCGGTTACGGCGCGGCCGAAAAGAGTCGTAGGCGGGGGTCGCTAGCCTCGTTCTAGCGGAGATGGTTCCTGAGGATTACCAGCAAAACTCCAGCGGCAATAAAAAGCAGCAGCGTAAGCGTACTGTAGGCGACCTTGAGGCGAAGCTTTTCTTTTACTGAGGGGCGGCCAAAAGCCAGCCGGATTTTCTCCCGGCGAAACGACATTGCCGTTTGCTGGGTGCCCAGAACGAGCATGACCAGTGCGGCCAGAAAACTAACGGGTAGATGCTCGCGGCTGGAATTGTTGTATGCCCGGTAAAAGAACTGACCCATCAGCACCGAGAGCCCGATCACGGTAGATATTTCGAAGATGAGAGCGAGCTTCAAAAAGCGCAGCAACGGACGCCTCCGGGGCCTAGAGCGGTTCACCATGGGTGTAGCCAGAGAAAATGCCGCGCGCAAGAGGCTTTTCGCCGGGAATAGCCCCAGGTGACTGAGGCCGATCGGGCACAGGAATAGTGCACCGCTCTCTTCCAAGGTAAGTTTATTTAGGATAGTCCAGATGGGGCAAGATGGATTCCAAAAAAAGAAAACCATCGGGTGCGTTACCGCGCCCTGCCTGTTCCGGTGAGAGAAAATTCACCCATGACGCCTTCGCCCACAACCGAGCAGATGGTGGAAGGCGGCCTGCGCTCGTCCCTGCTCGGCATCGTCATCAACCTGACGCTGGCGTTAGTCAAATGCCTGACCGGCCTCATTGGGCATTCCTTTGCCCTATTAGCCGATGGAATCGAATCGTTCCTGGATGTAATCAGTTCGTCGGTCGTCTACTACGGCTTGCGGCTGGCCATCAAGCCTCCGGATAAGGACCATCCCTACGGGCACGGGAAGGCGGATCCAATTGCAGCCGCAGTAGTGGGCGTCGCCATGATTGCGGCCGCCTTCGGCATTGCCGCGGAAAGCATCGAGCTGATCCGCACCCCGCATAAGCTCCCGCATCCCTACACTCTTTTGGTCCTGATCTGCGTGGTTCCGATCAAAACCTTGTTGTCCCGGTACGTCTCCGGGGTCAGTCAGAGGATTGAGAGCTCCGCCCTGAGGGGGGACGCCTGGCATCATCTCAGCGATGCCATTATCTCCGCCTTTGCGTTTATTGGTATTTCCGCGGCACTTTGGACTGGGGATCCCACGGCGGATGACTGGGCCGCCTTGTGCGCCGCTCCTATCATCCTTCTCGGAGGGTGGCAGCAGCTTCGCAGGCCCGTAGCCGAGCTGCTGGACACTGCGCCGGCGCCGGAGATAGAGGAGCATGTCCGCCGCGTCGCGAGCGCAGTCCCGGACGTGTTTGGGGTAGAAAAGTGCTTTGTTCGTAAGGTGGGCTTTCGCTATTACGTGGATCTGCATGTGGTGGTGCGTGGCGACCTTACCGTGCGGCAGGGGCACCTCATTGCCCATGCAGTCGCCGACCGGGTGCGGGAGCAGGTCGACAGAATTGCTGAGGTTCTGGTCCACATCGAGCCGGAAGAAGAGCTCCTGTCAGGCAGCCACCCGGGCGAATTGATGGACGAAGAAGTGAGGGAAGCTCCACCCTCTATTTCGTAAGTGGCGGATAGGGCGGAAACTCGCGCTCCAGCTGCCGCATAGCCCGGTACTTCCATCCCACCCATCCGGCGTAGGCAAGTTGCCCCATGATGGTGAGGACGTAAGCGAGAACAAGATGTCGATGCGCCATGGTTTCCTTTTCCTTAACAGCTGAAAGCTTGCTGGATCGGCTTTGTATCAGGGCACGACTTTAGTCGGGCCGTAAACGGTCAAAAGAAAATTGGGCTTCAGCCCCTGCCGGTACACTCGGCAGGGAAAAATGCGCAGGGGCTAAAGCCGTGATCTTAGTCGAACCTCAATGGCCCGACTAAAGTCGTGCCCTGATACAAAGCATTGCAACGTCCCAACTTGCAGGACCATTCCTAAAGCGTTACTTCAAGGCTGGCTTCCAGCGCATGCAGCGCTGCATGCTGCTCCGCAACTTGCCGTCGCCGCTCAATGCTGTACCGCCACCCCGCGAGCAGAATCCCCCAGGCAAGCCATGCGGCCAGGTTCCACAAAACTGCGGGCCACATCGCTGGATCAAGCCCGGAGTTCGCGTCGCCCCCGATCACTGGAGCCGGATGCTGGGTGCGCCACCAAGTTGTGGAGTAGTAGACAATGGGGACATCGACGTAGCCAAAAACGGCCAGCACTGCGGCCAGGGTCCGCATCTGCGGACCATCGGCAAATTTTCGCAGCAGCAGATAGCTGGCATAGATAAGCCAAAGCACCAGGGTGGAGGTCAAACGCGCGTCCCAGGTCCACCAGATTCCCCACACCGGCCGGGCCCACAATGGGCCCTGGATCAGCACCAGCGTACAAAAGACCATTCCCATCTCCGCCGAGGCAAGCGCGGCGGCATCGGCGCTGAGAGCCCTTTGCGGATGGTTGCGGCGCGAGGCGAGATAAACGATCGACGCGACAAAGCTGACAAAAAAGAAAAGGAAGGTCATCATTGCCGAAGGGAAATGGTAGTAGAAGATACGCTGGATGTCGCCCATGGTAGCCTCGGTTGGCGCGACATACATGCCCTGGTAAAAAGCGTAGCCAAGCAGGCCAAGGGTGAATGCAAGCCAGACCCAGCGGAAGATCTTCATCACGCAACTCCTCAAGCGAACCAAAATCAGTTTAGATCATTCCGCTATCCTCGCGCAGAGGCGAAAATGAGCACTGTTGAGCCAATCACGGAGGATCAACTATGACCTGGTTACTGCTTACGTTAGGTTTCTTCCTACTGATGTTCGGCATTCTGAGCCAGGCCTATAGCCTCAAGACCAAGCGGGGCGTTTTGCCCCCCAAGAGTCGCATCTGGCGCGTGCTCACCAGGCTGATGCTATTTCTCGCCGGCCTGCTGCTGATGGCGATGGCGGTGGGGCGGATCGTTCTCCATCACAGGTAGCTCACTCGGCGTTGAGCACGGTGGAGAAGAGCAGCAGGCTTACGGTAGTGAAGATGACGTCATAGCCGGCTAGTAACTTGATCCAGAGGTTGGGTTCGGAATCGCCCAACAGGATGGCGCTGGTCGCTTCGACCATGCCCAACAGCGCCGGGATGAAGATGGGGAAAAGCAGCAGAGGAAGCAGCAGTTCGCGGTTCCGGGTGCGCACCGAGAGCGCGGCAAAGAAGGTTCCGTTCACCACCAGCGCCCAGGTGCCCAGGGGCAGAACCGCCAGCAACAGCCACTTCTCGCCCAGCGGGTGGAGGTTGTAAAAAATGGCAAACAGGGGCGCCAGAACGATCTGCACCACGCTCACGAAGATAAAGTTGGCGATCACTTTGGCCAGGAACAGCGAGGCTGGGGGGGCGGGCGCCATGCGCTGCGCATCGAGCACATGGTGGCGCAGTTCGCGGGTCCAGGCTTGATTGAGCGCGGTCACTGCAGCGAACAAGGTGGCCACGCAAAGGATTCCGCCCGCGATCTGCCGTGACATGGCCGCCGTGGGGTCAAAGGCCAGGCTGAAAAGCACCACCACCATCAAAGCGAAGAAAAGCATGCCGTTGATGGCGTCTTTCGAACGCCATTCCAGGCGCAGGTCCTTGGCCAGATGGATGAGGAGATAACTCACGCGGAATCCCTGGCCGGACCCTTGGTCAAGTCGGCGACCGTGGCGTTGGCAGCGCGCAGGTAATCCTGGGGCGCGAGCAGTATCTGGGTACCGCGCTGGCCTGCGGAGACGGAGATGAAATCGAACAGCTCGATGGTCTCGTCGGCAAACACCGGGAAATCCTTTTTGGCGCCGAAGACAGTGACCCCGCCGCGGATGTAGCCGGTGAGCGGCTGCACATCCTTGAGCGAGACCATCTCCGCCTTGCGTGCCCCGGCGGCGCGCGCCAGCTTCTTGAAGTCCAGTTCCGCATCTCCGGGAATGACAGCAAAGGCGTATTGGTCCGGGCCGGTGGTGGTGAGCAGGGTCTTGAAGACCTGCTCCACCGGCAGACCGATCTTCCGCGCCACGTTGATGGCGGAGAGGTCTTCGGGATCGACTTCGTACTCCTGCAGCGTGTAGGCGATGCCCAGGCCTTCGAGGATGCGGGCGGCGTTGGTCTTCATCGTGCCGGGCCGGCGGTGGTGGCGATCAGCCGTCCCGCCTCCATGATCAGAAAGTAGTCAGCCAGCGGTTCGGCAAGCGATCTCTGATGGGTGGTGAGAACGACGGTTCGATCTGCGGCGCGAAGGCCGGCCAGCAGAGTGACCATCTTGCCCGCGCTGGCAGCATCCATGTTGGAGAAGGGCTCGTCCAGCAGCAGCAAGGGAGGCTGGGGCAGCAGCACTCGGGCGAGCGAAGTGCGCTGCCGCATGCCCTGGGAGAACTGCCCCACCGGGCGCGTCAGCGCAGGGTCGAGACCCACCGCAAGCAGCGCCTCGGCCGGCGTGAGACACGAGCAGGTGCGGTAGAGACCGGCGAAATAGCGCAGATTTTCGAGCGCGGAAAGTTCGTCATAGAGCATCGGCGCATGGCTCATATAGCCGATGCGTGCCCGCTGGCTGGCAATCTTTTCCGGCTTGCCGTCGGTGGAAGATGCGTGCCGTGCCCAGGGTTGGCTCCAGCAGTCCGGCGAGGATGCGCAGCAGCGTGGATTTGCCGGCGCCGTTTTCTCCCAGCAGAACGTAACAGCGTCCGCAATCCAAGCTGAGGGAAACTTTGCGTAGCGCAGGAAAGCGGCCAAAGAGGCGCGATACGTTGTCGAGCTGAGCTAGAACCGATGCCATCCCATGGGGCTCTACCGCGGAGCCTTTAGGGAGGCGGTGTTGGGCGCGGGCTTGGCAGCCGCGTACTTGGAGGCGCACTTGGCCTGCAGCTCGGTGGCATGGAAGACGCCATCCCGGCCGTAGGTGCCCATGGCGAGCGCCTGCGAACCATCTTTGAAAGTATCAGGCGGTGGCTCGATGCCCTGATAGCTCACCTGCAGCGTGTGACCTTGTTCTGTCAACACAAAATGTGCGTTGGTGCCGTTGCGCTCGATGGAATTGGGCGCCACATCGCCGGCCACGCGAAGATGACGGGTATAGGCCTTGTTGCCCATGGCCTGCAGCTCGCTGATGGTGACGTAGTAGCTTTTGTTCGCCTGCACCGCTGTGACTGCAAGATAAGCGATGGTGCCCAGGATAATGACGACTGCGGCGCCAATGCGGAGTGTCTGCCCGGGGATCTTCATCGCTTTCCTATAGGGTAGGAGCGCCAGGTCCCTTCCGTCAAGCGGCGGCATCTAACCGTATAATTCTTCCGTAGAGGCGATTCGATCAATGAGCAGCAATGGGAACGGCACACACGAGATTCTGAAGCCGCGAGCTGAGTGGATCGTAAAGCGGAAACTCGAAGCGGCGCGGACCGGCGATAGCAACATGTCCCAGATGCACTTTGCCCGCCAGGGCAAGGTCACCGAAGAGATGGCCTTTGTCGCCGAGCGGGAAAAGCTGCCCGTGGGATTGATCCGGGACGAGATCGCCGCCGGCCGGCTGATCATTCCTGCCAACATCAACCATCCCGAATTGGAACCGATGGGAATTGGGGTGGCGACCAGGTGCAAGATCAACGCCAACATCGGCAACTCCGCCGTAACCTCGAATATCCGCGAAGAGTTGGACAAGCTGCATACCGCGGTCAACTTCGGCGCCGATACGGTCATGGATCTTTCTACCGGGCGGCAACATTCCCGAGATCCGGGAGGCGATTCTGCGCCACAGCCCGGTGCCGATCGGCACCGTGCCGATCTACGAAGCGCTGAACCGGGTCAAAGAAGCTCGAAGATCTGAACATCGACGTCTACCTGGAAGTGATCGAAGAGCAGGCGCAGCAGGGGGTGGATTACTTCACCGTGCATGCCGGCGTGCTGATCCAATACGTGCCCATGGTGGCCAAGCGCATCACCGGCATCGTCAGCCGTGGCGGGGCGATTCTCGCCCAATGGATGACCCATCATCATCGTCAGAATTTTCTCTATGAGCACTTCGACCGCATCGTCAAGGTGATGGCGAAGTACGACGTGAGCTTTTCGCTGGGAGACGGCTTGCGTCCCGGCTGCATCGCCGATGCCAGCGACGAAGCGCAGTTTGCCGAGTTGAAGACGCTGGGCGAGCTGACCAGGTCGGCCTGGAAGAGCGATGTGCAGGTAATGATCGAAGGCCCGGGCCACGTGCCCTTGGACAAGATCAAGGAGCAGGTGGAGAAGGAGGTAGAGCTGTGCGACGGCGCTCCGTTCTACACCCTGGGGCCGCTGGTGACCGATATCGCGCCTGGCTACGACCACATCACCAGCGCCATCGGCGCCGCCATGATTGGCTGGCATGGCGCCTCGATGCTCTGCTATGTCACGCCCAAGGAGCACCTGGGGCTACCCAACGAAAAAGATGTGAAGGACGGCATGATTGCCTACCGCATTGCCGCCCACGCAGCCGACATCGCCCGGCACCGGCCAGGGGCGCAGGACCGGGACGACGCCATCAGCTACGCGCGTTACACCTTCGACTGGAACAAGCAGTTTGCGCTTTCGCTTGATCCGGAGACGGCGCGTTCCATGCACGACGAGACCCTGCCCGACGACTACTACAAGGAAGCAGCCTTCTGCTCCATGTGCGGGCCCAAGTTCTGCTCCATGAACTGGTCGAGCAAGGTGGATGCCTTCAACAAGGAAGTCCACGGCCTGGAAAAGAAAGACCTGACAGAGCTGGTGACTCTGCAGGCAGAGACGCTGGCGAGCCGGAGTTAATTAGCGAACCTGGATACGCAGCGCTTCGGTCAAAATGACAATGAGGGCTGACTGTACTGAGAACTCTCTGTCACGGATTGTCGTTCTAACGAGAGCTCTCACTGACGGCGCGTCTTCCAAGAGTCTCCGTAGCCCGCACCAGCGCAGCCGTTACATTCGCCATTTGCGCCTGGGCGCGAGCCGCGTCGCGCGCGTCGATAGCCTCATTCACCCCGGGATCACCACCGCGGCATAGCCGGTGTACTCTCCCGGCGCAAAGATGGTATGCCGGAACCAGGGCCGCCCAGGAAGCCCCTCCGGCGCGAGCAAATCTTCTTCCACCGCGCGCAGCGAAGCATTGAGCGCAGTCAGATTCCCCTTCGCCGCGAGCTGTTTACCCATCACCATCGCGGCTTCAGCGGCAAACCGATTGGCGGCTGCCAGGGCAGCGTTGAAGTCGAGGCTCGCAGGCCGGCATCTCTGGCGCGCGCCTTGCGCGGCGGACAGATAAGCCTGTATCTGCCTGGCATAGGTGACGTAGTCGTAGGGCAGCACATCGGCGTCTGCCATGTGCAGCGCCTCCAGACCAAAAACGCGCGCCATCTGCTGTTCGTAGACAAAAGTCGGGTCGGCGTTCATGACGAACCAGGCGTAATTGTCAAAGACCGAGTGATACACCCCATAGGCACCGGTGGAACCGATGTCGGTCGAAGGAACGCCCAGGTGCTGGATAAACGGCGTGTAATCCGAACCGCTGCCCAGATCTCCCACCCGGACCTCGCCACCCGCTAACGGAACCATCGGAGCATCGTTGAACTCTTTCCCCAGGTGCCGCCGCGCAGCAGTCTCCCAGATCCTTTTTCCACTCGTCGTAGACGGAACCGCCTTTGGGGCTGGCCACCTCCATGGTGACTTCGCGGACGAACTGCTTAAGCGAGGGCACCGCGGATGCTTCAAAGTGGGGGCCGGAAACGCTGGCGTCGGTATTGATATAGGCCACGGCGTGGGCCAGCTGTTTGGCATGTTCCTCGGCCCACTCGGTAGAACCGATCAGGCCTTCCTCTTCCGCATCCCAGCTGCAAAAGAACAAGGTGCGGCGCGGTTTCCATCCTTGCGCCAGCAGCGCACCGACGCCATGGACGGCCTCCAGCATGGCCGCGGTGCCGCTGCCGGGATCAACCGCCCCAAACACCCACGCATCGCGGTGATTGCCGGCGACCACCCATTCATCAGGAAATTCGGCCCCGGGGATTTTCCCAATCACGTCCCACACCGTGCGTTGCGCGAAATCCATCTTGAGGCGCATGTGCACTTTGATTTGCCCCGCGCCGCCTACGTGGTAGCTGAAGGGCAGGGCGCCTTGCCACTCCCTCGGCGCCACCGGGCCGCCCAGGTTATCCAGGATAGGCGCTGCATCGTGGTAGGAGAGCGGCATCGACGGGATGGTGGGCAGGCTGCTTATTTTGGACAGCGGCAGACGCTGCGACGCGGGCAAGCCCGGCGTCGACGCGACATCCGGCGTGGTGGCGTCCCCTGGATACTTGAACATGAACTGCACCGAGCCGCGCTGCACCCCGGTATCGGGCCGCCACGGGCCATGGGGGTATTTGTCGCCCTGGAAGTAGCCATCATCCGCCGGATCGGAATAAATGATGACTCCGGCAGCTCCTCGCTGCTGCGCCAGGTAGACCTTGACTCCGCGGAAATTCATTCCGTAGCGAACCACCACGATCTTCCCGGCAACGCTGATGTGCATGTCGTCGAGCTTCTTGAAATCCTCCGGGCGCCCGTAGTTGACATAGACGGCGTCGGCGGTCACATCACAGGAGGGAGACGAACCATGGAAGGCAGGCAGGACGCGGGGATCATCCTGGTACGGATCGTTATCGACATGCTCGCGCGAGGGCCCGCTCATCAGGATTTTTCCCTCGTCGTTGGTGGCCTGCAGAAATACTTCCTGGGGAAGGTTCAGCCATGCCTTGTAAGGGACAATCTGCGGTTTCGAGTCCGGCGGCCTTGAACTTGCTTTCGACGTACAGGGCGGTATCGTAGTCTTCTTTGCTGGCTGCGACGTGCGGGGCGGCGGTGAGCGTTTTGAGTTCTTCCTGGGCCAGCTTGGCGCTGGGAACGGCAAGGAAATCCTGGTCGATTTTGGCCTGCCGGCTGAAGTCGCGGAACCCTAGAACGTGGTCGGGAAAAGGAGAAACCTGGGCCAGAACAGATAGGTGAGCGACAACCAGCAGGGGAAAGACAAATCGGCTTGGCAGTGAGCAGGCGATATCAAAGTCTATACGAAGCGAAAGGGGACTGCCGCGGCCGGCAGTCCCCCTCGCACTGCGATCTAGGCCACGAGTTGCGCGCAATGCGAGCAGCGCTTGGCGGCGATCGGAATATCACTCAAGCATTCCGGGCAAGGCTTGGTGGAGGGCGCTGCAACTACCTTGGGGCGAAACTTGCTCAACAAGGTGTTGACCGGCAGCACTACCAGGAAGTAAATGGTCGCGGCGATGATCAGAAAAGAGATCAGGGCGTTGAGGAAGTCACCGTACTTGATGGCGCCGCCATGAACATGCAGCACCAGGAATGAGAAAGTCCGGCTTGCTGACGATGGCTGCAATCAGAGGGTTGATAATGTCGGCGACCAAAGCGTTGACAATGGCCGTGAAGGCGGCGCCGATGACGACGGCTACGGCAAGATCGACCACGTTGCCGCGCAGGATAAAGTCGCGAAATCCTTTAAGCATGGTTTCTCCTGAGGAGGAAATTTATTTGGCCGGTCTGCCCGAAGATTCTACTTCAGCGCGAGCAGCGCTCATACTCTCCATCTTGAAACTGATGTTTATGGCTACAAAAGCCAACGGCCATAGGGATAGAGGAGCAGGAAGAGGATCATGCACAGGGCCATGATGTCCATGTAAATCAGCACCACCACTGCGCCGTGATAGAAGCTCCAGCGATGGCGCAGGCAGCGTATGGTGTCCCAGGTTCCCAGCGCGGCGGCGACTGCGGGAATGAGCAGCTTAAGCGACGGACGATCATCCGGGAACCCGGCCAGCACGAAGGCGAGATACAGGCTGCCGAGAACCAGCGCTATCCCGCGGGGCAATGAGCGATGGCGCGGGTTGAGAGCGCTGATAACCATGGGATAAGAACCGCTAATGGGCCGAGGTGCTTGCTGTCTCCAGACCCCGCAGCGCTTCTCCATAGGGCGCTCGGAGAATGCCGCGCTCGGTAATAATGGCGGTGACATACTTCGCCGGGGTCACGTCGAAGGCAGGATTTTCGATCCCCACCCCGTGCGGGGTCATCTGCTTACCGCCATGGTGGGTTACTTCGATCGCCGCCCGTTGTTCGATGGGAATTGCCTCGCCGGTGGCGGTTGCCAGGTCGATGGTCGACCACGGGCAGGCGACGTAAAACGGAATGCCGTGTTCCTTCGCCAGGATGGCGACCCCATAGGTGCCGATCTTGTTGGCCACATCGCCATTGGCGGCGACCCGGTCGGAGCCCACGATGACAGCCTGGATCTTTCCCTGGCGCATGAGGCTGGCTGCCATGTTGTCGCACAAGACGGTGGTGGGGATCCCGTCGTGCATCATCTCCCAGGCGGTAAGGCGGGCGCCCTGCAGGAAGGGTCGCGTCTCGTCGGCGTATACGTGCAACTGGTGGCCTTGTTCGACGGCGGCACGGATCACTCCCAGCGCCATCCCGTAACCGCACGATGCCAGGGCCCCAGCGTTGCAGTGAGTAAGCACTCCGCCTGAAGCGGGCATCAGCGCTGCCCCGTGGGCGCCCATGGTCCGGCAGGCTGCGATGTCCTCGTCGTACATGGTGCGGGCCTCGGCGATCAGTGCGTCTTTGATAGCCGCAATGGTGATGCCGGGCTGCGCCGCGAGTGCGAAGAAACGGCGGCGCATGCGTTCGATGGCCCAGAAGAGATTGACCGCAGTCGGACGGGTTTTAGCCAGCGTCTTGGACATGGCTTCCAACTCCGAAGTCAGCGCCGGAATCGTCGTGGCGGAGCTGTTCTTGACTCCCAGAGCGACGCCCATTGCGGCGGCAACTCCGATCGCCGGTGCCCCGCGAACCACCATGGTGGTGATCACGTTGGCCACCTCATCACTGCTGGTAGCCAGGACGTAGGTTTCTTCCAGAGGTAGCCGAGTCTGATCGAGGAAGCGAACTCCCTCAGCGGTCCATTCAAGGGTAGGTATCATGCCGCTTCCAGTCTAAAGCACTTTCCGCCTGTACCACGCTCTTGACGGGTGCCCCATGTTCGCCTGAGCGTACATGGGCCGGAAAAGATGGGCGTAGCCCTACCATTGTTTTTAACGACGAGTATCAGATCCGTCCTGGGCGTTATGACGCTTCCAGGGCTTCGGCCATGGCCAATAACTTATTGACCGTATTCAGGTTTCTGCCTGTGGATGAGCATTGCAGCACCTTCTCCAGGCGGACCACCGGGATCTTGGGGCGGGCCATTCCGTTGGGATAGTAGATATAGAGTTCGCGTCCGTTAATATGCAGTTCCTCCGGCTCGCAGGGTATTGCCAGCACCTTCTCCCGGGCCTGCTTCGTGGGCAAAATATCCATGAAAACAACCAGCAGCCGGTTAGGTTCAATCCCAGCCTGGCCGGCGAAAGGATTTTTGGCAATCACTTTGCGCAGCTCAGAAGCTGTGCGCATGATGACCGCTGGTCGAAAGCCAAACTCGGCTTCTATTTTCGCCTCCAGCCTCCGCGCGAGAGCGCTGGGAGCTTCTTTGTCTTCGCGGAAAATGATATTGCCGCTCTGGATGTAGGTCTGCACATCCCGCAACCCCAGAGAAGTGCAGAGAGTCTTCAGCGCCGGCATCTTGATCATCTGGCGGCCGGCCAGGTTTACGCCGCGCAGCATCGCAACAGCCATGGTTCTTACAGTATGCACGCCAAACGGATGTATGGTGACCTTGATGCTCTTTCGCGCCGCGTTGCCTGCCGATGCCTATGCCCTTGCCGAGCTTTCGATCATAGCGGGCGATGGCATGTATGAATTCCTACTCGAAGAGATGGCGCCGAAAGAGATGCTGGCCGGCCTGATGGCAGGCGCCATGAAACAGGATGCAGGTGGATTTTCCTGGCGCCATTGTTTTGTCGCCGATGATGAGGGTGTAGTGGCCGGAATGATCAACGCCTTTCCCGCCGCCTGGCTGCGTGCCCAGGAGCAAGACATTCTCCCCCAGGACCGGGTGCAGATTCTGGAACCAATCGACCAGGCGCAGGATTGGGAGAGCTTTCTGGTGAACGGCGTTGCGGTTCGGACTCCTTACCGGCGGCAAGGGGTAGGGAAGCGGCTGGTGCAGTGGGCCATCGAGCAGGCAAGGGAAGGGGGCTACGCTCGCCTCAGCGCCAATGTTTGGGAAGACAATCTTGCTGCCCGGGCACTCTTCGGCAGTTTTCATATCCAGAAACGCAGCCAGGTAGGGCAGCACCCCGGGCTGAATCACGTGGGCGCCAGCTTGTTGATGGTGCGGTACGTTCGGGGTACAGAAGGCACTCCATGACCGCCACGGAAGAGCCATTGCGGGTTTTGGCCCGTCAGTTAAGCTCAATTTATGACTTCCACGCTTAGCGCTCTTCGGAGGCCACGGTCTTTACGGGTTGCCCTGCTTACGCTCACCGTCCTGGCACCAACCGGTCTCTACAAAGCTCAGGCACAAGTCGCGTCGATTGCGACTAAGTCCCTACCCAGCGGACTCGCCTCGGTGAGCCAACTGGCGGTGGAAGGCTCCCAACTAGCGTTGGATAGCAATGGCGCGCTCTTTCGCTCCGACGACCAGGGCAGGCGTTGGCATCAGATCCGCCAGCAATGGGATGGCAAGGCCGTTGAGTTGTTAGGAATACCTGCACTTACTTCCGCACCAGGAAGCGGCCAGGGCCCGAGGTCCGAAACCGAGCAGCAAACCTATGTCGCCGTGCTTCTCAAGAGCACGACCGCATTGCATTGGGTTAGCGTGGACCGCGGCAAGACATGGAAGCCCTCTACCCTCGACGACGTGAGGAGTAGCGACGTCAAGTGGTCGGGCCAGTAGACTTTTCCTGACGCACGATGCGGGCTCGCAGCGGAGTCCAGATAAGGTTGTACCGCTCGCCTTTGCGGACATTCGCAACAACGCTGGGTCGAAAACACGCAAGGCAGGTGCCGCCTTCCCGGCGCACGCTTGGGTAGACGATGCCCAGCGATCCAACTTCCATCAGTTCCACCGCCAATTGCTGCGAGCGCACATAGCTGGTGGGGCTTAGAGCCTCGTCCACGATTCCCCGAATGTCGTGGAAGGCGGCGGTAAAGTCCGCCAGGTAGTCGTCATACTGAATTTCTTCGCGTTCCTTCCAATCAATTTCCGCGAACTCAATGCTCTTGTGAAACAGTACTTCGGCCTTCGCTGTCGCTAATTCAAACGCGGCATACCAGGCGCCCCGTTCCGGCGTGGAGAAGCGTGCTCCCAGAGGGTTGGCATGGGTAAAGGCGGCGTTGATTACGCGATAGTTGGGCACATGGAAGACGAGCTCGCGGGAGCTGATGCCGGGGCTGAGGTTTTCTTCCGCCTGCAAGCGGGCATTGGTCGCATTGTCGAGCTCGAAAATGGGTTGGAGATCCTCGTCATCAGCGATACGAGTGAGAACAGAATCATAGTTAGGTGAATATTTTGCCGGCAGCAAGCGATGGGTATCGAAGCGGCGCAGATTGGTGAGTGGAAGGCTCACCGGCCGCCGCGGCGCGCATCGAGCAGGCGGCGCACCGTGTCCATAGCCCGCGTGCCTCCGTGCAGGATGTAGTCGAGCGGCGTGCGCCCGGCAAAAATCGGGTTGCTGTTAGGTAATTGCATCCATTGATCGGCTAGTCTCTGGCTATAGAGGATGTTGAGCGACTTGAAGATGCCAATCAGGTACGAAATACGCAGCAGCCTGTCCTCATCCAACGTTTTATTGCGTGGGTTCTGCTTCAGTTGATAGTAAGTGCCATTGGACATATCGCGGAGGAGCTGACGCGCATCCTCGTCGCGAACGCCCCAGTGCTCGACAATTTTGAACAGGGCTTTGAGGGCCGCGGGAGATAAGCGTCGCCGCTCCTCGGGACGGGAGAGATCAGGCAGTGCAGCGGCGCTGTAGCTTGTCTCGGGATAGGCAAGAGCTCCGGGGCGTGATTTGGACATGAAGCCTAAACTCTCCAACTATGGAGAATTATAACTCCTTGTGTAGTTTTGTTGCTGGTAGAACGAACTGCAGATCCCTCGGCTACGCTCGGGATGACAAAGGGTAGCGTCGCGGTTCGATACAGTTTTGTCGCTGGTTGAAGAAATGCCCCACCCTTTGTCATCCCGAGCGTAGCCGAGGGATCTGCAGTTCGTTCTACCAGCAACAAAACTACACAAGGAGCGCTACCCCACCCCTTGTCATCCCGACCGGAGCGTAGCGGAGTGGAGGGACCTGCGGTTCTCTCGCTCAGCAGCAAAGGCGGCGCTCTAAACTTAGTCGGAAGGATCCTTCACCAGCACATACACTACTGCAGTAATGGCGGCGGTAAGGAACACCCACGCAAACTGGTACCAGTAGAAGAACGGAAAGCCAAACAGCGTCGGGCTCTGGCGTGCGTAGACAGCGGGAAAGAGCAGCCCAATCCCAGGCAATAGCAGAAGCCAATTCCAGTGACTACTCCGCTTCTTGCTCCCGCTGTTCGCCATGCGAAGGATTATAGACTGAGAGCATGAAGCGCCGGCTCATTGAGCACTATGAAGTGATTCGTAAGCTGGGCGCAGGCGGCAGTGGAGTGGTGTATCTGGCCAACGACACGCTGCTGATGCGGCCAGTGGTGTTGAAGATATTGAAGCGGGGCGCATTGTCGATCGAACAAATGCGGAGTACGGTGCTGCGCGAGGCTCGCCTGGCCTCCGCCATCGAGCACCCAAACGTATGCGCAATCTACGAGGTAGGGGACTCCGAAGACGAAGCTTACATCGTCATGCAGTACGTGCCGGGAGAGTCCCTGGACAAGATCATCGCCAACGGACCGGCCAGCGTGCAGCTTGGGCTTTCCGTGGGCATTCAGATAGCAGACGGTCTGAGCGCCGCGCACAAGCTGGGGATTTTCCATCGCGATCTGAAGCCGGCGAATGTGATGTTGACTGACGGCGGAGTGGTCAAGATCCTAGATTTTGGCCTGGCGCGGAGAATCTCCGTTGCTGAAGCTGAATTCGACCCTGCCAAGCCGCGCCGGGCCCAGGATCCATCGAAGCGCAAGTCACGCACCACCTATACGGCGCGCGGCGGCACCATTGCCTACATGGCGCCGGAGCAGTTTGTAACCGGGCAAACCAGCGTGCAAAGCGATATCTTCGCTGTCGGCGTCACGCTCTACGAGCTGTTGAGCGGCCGGCATCCGTTTGTTCGGCCGGAGGCAGAAGAACTTCAGAGCGTGCGGGCAATTCAATTCGCCGAGCCCCAACCGCTGAGCGAATGTTGTCCCCAGGTGCCGCCTGAGCTGGAGAGCGTGATTGCCACCTGCCTGCAGAAGACGCCGAGTGGGCGCTACTCCTCTGCCGCCGACCTGCGGGAAGCCTTGCGCACCATCATGAAGACCATGCAGCTGGAAACTGGTTTCCTGCCCGGCGATATCGCGGCCAACCTGCAGGTGCCCGCCGCCGAGCGGGCCCAGCGAACAACAGGATTTCTTTCCATGCTCGCCGAGCGCTTTCGAGAGTCCGCCGACGTGCAGCAGAAGCAAAATACGATTCTCGTGCTGCCCTTCCAAAACTTTGGCCAGTCGGGAGAATCCCCCCTCTACGGCTATGCGTTGGCCGACGCCATTGCTGCCCGCCTGGCGCGCATGTCTTCGCTGGTGGTGCGGCCTTCCAGTTCGCTGATGCAATTGCCCGTGCCCATGCAGCAGATGGACCCGCTGGCGGTGGGCAAGAAGCTGCTGGTGCAATGGGTTCTAGCGGGGAACTTTATGCGTTCCGAGAAGGGCTTCGACCTGAACTGGCAACTGCTCGACGTATCGGGACAGAGCGTGCGCTCGGGCGGCACCATCAGCGTGCCTTCCTTCGATCTGATCGCCGTGCAGACGGAAATTTGTAATGAGGTCTTCGGCACCCTGCAGGGGTTAGGCAAGCTGCAGCAGAACGGCGAGTCAACCCGCAGCGCGCCCATGGCGGAAGCATTGTCGGAGGAATATCTGCAAGCCCGCGCCCTGCTGTCGTCGTTCCTGACGCGCTCCGGCGCACGGGGCGACCTGGACAGGGCGCGAGAGATGTTTGAGAGCGTGGTCGCGCGCGACGCAAAGTTTGCCCCGGGGTGGAGCGGGCTGGGCATTACCCAGCTGCAATATGTGCGCTACGGCTTTGGCGGGCAATTGCACTTGTTGGCTGCCCGGCGCAGCTTCGATCGCGCGCTCGAAATCGATCCCGGCTCGATCGAGGCCAATCTTTATCGCGTCTACATGCTGTTGTCGCGAGGAGAAAAGGAAAGTGCGCGCCATGGCATCGAGCACCTGCTGCTAACGTCGGACAACGACTGGAACGTGCATCTCGTGGCCGGGCAGACGCTGCGCCTGGACGGTATGTATGAGGAAGCGCTGCAGCAGTTCAATCGATCCCTGCAGCTGAACCCCTCCAGTGCTCCCGTCATTTACAACCACCGGGCGCGGGTCTATCAGTATCAGAACCAGCTTGAGTTGGCGGAGGAAGAGCTGCAGAAAGGATTGACCCTGGAGCCTCGCCATCCCTTGCTACGCACCTCGGTCGCTTACCAGCGAATGCGCCAGGGAGATATGCAGCAGGCCATCTCGATTCTGGAGTCGGTCATCCATGACGATGAGAGCATGCGCATTGCTTTCCCCACCCTGGCCTTGTGCTATGTGCAGGTAGGGGAGCGGGAGCGGGCTACCTCGCTGATTGAAGAAGATTCACTTTCCGCCGCGGAGGCAGACAGCGAGATGGCCTATCGCCTGGCGACTTATTTTGCAGTGGAGGGGGATGAAAGCGAAGCGCTGCACTGGTTGCGGCGCGCGATCTATCTGGGCAATGAAAACTATCCCTGGTTCTCAAAAAACCCGGCCTGGAACAAACTGCATGGGCACGCCGACTTCGAGCGCATCCTGGAGGATTTAAAGAAGAGCCACAGGGTAAACCAGAAGACCTGGCGGCGGCTTTTGGAGCGGGTTCCAACGGAGAAGCTAGCTTAGGGAAGTTTTGAGACGCGTTGAGAAACCGCAGGTCCCTCCACTACGCTACGCTCCGGTCGGGATGACAATTCAGTTGCAGGAACATTTTTCGTTTTCCCAATGAATTGTCATCCCGACCGGAGCGTAGCGCAGTGGAGGGATCTGCGGTTCCTCTCAATCAACTAGAAGGTTTGGGGTAACAGTTCTGTCTTTTGGTCCTGCACCGGATTCAGCAGCATGGGGTCAGTCATGCTGAAGACCACTGTCGAATCGGCTGGCAGGTTTGCTGACCAGTTGGTCCGTAGCCAATGGACAGTGACCACGCCTGCGCCGACGGCCGTGCCCACGACAGCGCCCACACCGCCTCCAACCGCTGCACCAATGATCGCTCCGCTGCCTGTGCCGAGGGCGAATTCAGCGGCAGTCCGTTTGCCGTGCTGGTTGGCGACGATGTTTCCTTCACCCTTGGCTTTGGTGTCAGAACCGAGCGTATCGATGACTTGAGCGTGCAGATGGTAGCGAGTGCCGTCAGGCAGAACAAACTCGTCGGGCCGGAGGTGGATGACCGAGCCTCCATTGAGACGGTTGCCGGCGGTGGCGTACACAATTCTGCCGCGCAACTCGGAACCCTGGGGGACAACGACTTTACCGTTGCGCATGATGTCCTGGGTGACCGTTCCCTTGAAAGGTGTGTTCGGGGCCGAAGAGCCGGCGTCGACATCCTGCAGCATGCGAACCCTGAATACCGTCCCCGCGGGCAACGCATTGGCCGGCCCGGGAACATAGGTGACGACGCCAGCGTCGGTATTGTCGCCCGCAACATCGAGGTTGCGGCCCTGAAGGGTAGCTGCGTCGGGCGGCAAAGGTGTTTCGATGATTCCCGCGTCAGGGTTGCTGGCCTTGGCCGGGGCTGGGGCAGCCGCCGGTGCAGGTGCAACAGCCGCCGGCGGAGGAGTGGCAGGCGCCTGCTCGGTGGTGGTGATGGCATCGGCGGGGGGCGGCGTGGAGACGCCTTGATAAGGACTCGGCTTGTCCTGCGCGAATAGAAACGGGGAACTGAGAACTAGGGTAGCCAACGTAGCCCGGGAAAAATGTGTCATGGTCATAGCGGTTTTCCTAACTGCACTTACAGCTTAGTCCAAGCTTACATCTGCACGCTAAACAAGAGAAGGAAAGAACCATCGCGGTAACATCGCGATGGCCTTTGTTAGAATTTGGTCTGGCGCGAAGATGGGAAGTTTTATCAGTACGATTGGCGGCGCCGATGGACAAACGATCGCTGTCGATCGCCGAGCCCCTCTCAAAAATCGTTTACAACACCGCATCACAAGGAGTGATATGACCGAAATTGCTGCCATTCACGCGCGCGAGATTTTGGATTCCCGAGGGAATCCCACCATCGAGGCCGACGTGCTTCTCTCGAGTGGTGCCATGGGCCGAGCGGCTGTACCGAGCGGAGCCTCCACCGGCGAGCACGAGGCGGTGGAGCTGCGCGACGGCGATAAGTCACATTACCTGGGCAAGGGCGTCATGCACGCCGTAGAGAACGTAGAGAGCGTGTTGGCTCCCGAACTGGCCGGCATGGATGCGGCCAACCAACGCCTTATCGATGCCACCATGATCGCGTTGGACGGCACCGAGAATAAAGGTAAGTTGGGCGCCAATGCCATCCTGGCGGTCTCCATGGCCTGCGCGCGGGCCGCAGCCAATGCCCTGCAGATTCCTCTTTACCGCTACCTCGGTGGGGTAAATGCTTCCGTGTTGCCGGTACCGATGATGAACATCATCAACGGCGGAGCCCACGCCGACAACAACGTCGACTTTCAGGAGTTCATGGTGATGCCCGTAGGCGCCGAGCGTTTTTCCGATGCCCTGCGCTGGGGGGTCGAAGTCTTTCATACCTTGAAAGGCGTGTTAAAGAAGCGTGGATATAACACTTCAGTCGGCGACGAGGGAGGCTTTGCTCCTTCCTTGAAATCCAACGTGGAAGCCATCGAGGTGATCCTCGAAGCCATTGAACTGGCGGGATACAAAGCAGGTGAAGAGATTGCCATAGCGCTTGATCCGGCAGCCAGCGAGCTGTTTGACAAGGAGAAAGGCCTCTACGTTTTCAAAAAAAGCGACAAGAGCGAGAAGAGCAGCGAGGAGATGACGCGGTTCTGGGAGAGCTGGGTACGGCAGTACCCTATCATCTCCCTCGAAGACGGTTTAGCAGAAGACGATTGGACCGGCTGGCAGTTCCTGACCAAAGAGCTGGGCGAGAAAGTGCAGTTAGTGGGCGACGATCTCTTCGTGACCAACACGGAACGGCTGCAGCGGGGCATTGAAGAGAACATTGCCAACTCGATCCTTATCAAAGTGAACCAGATTGGCACGGTGAGCGAGACCTTCGAGGCCATCGCGCTGGCCCGGCGCTATGGATACACCTCTGTAATTTCCCACCGCAGTGGCGAAACCGAGGATAGTTTCATCGCCGACCTGGCGGTGGCCACGGGCGTGGGCCAGATCAAGACCGGCTCCGCTTCGCGCACCGATCGCATTGCCAAATACAACCAGCTGCTGCGTATCGAGGAGGAGCTGGGGCAGGGCGCTGAGTTCCTCGGCCGCGCAGCAGTCAACGCTGGGGAGTAGACGTGGCTGCGAAAAAACCTTTGGTACTTACGATTCTGGACGGCTGGGGTTATCGTTCGGAGACCTTCGCCAACGCCATCGCGCTGGCCCGCAAGCCTACGTACGACAAGCTGTTGGCGGAATTTCCTAATGGGTTGCTTCATGCTTCCGATCACTTCGTTGGTCTTCCTGACGGGCAGATGGGCAACAGCGAAGTGGGTCATTTGAACATCGGCTCCGGCCGGGTAGTTCACATGGACATCACCCGTATCGACGACCTGATTCGATCGGGAGAATTCTTTCGTCATCCGGTGATCGTGCAGGCACTGAAGCATGCGGGTGAAAAGGGCCGCGCCCTGCATCTGCTGGGACTGGTCTCCGATGGCGGCGTTCATTCCCAGCAGGAGCATCTGTACGCTCTCTTGCTGGCGGCCAAACAACATGGGGTGGAACGGGTCTTTGTCCACGCCTTTCTCGACGGGCGAGACACGCTGCCCACCAGCGGCGTTGGCTATCTGGAAAAACTGCAGCACAAAATCAATGAAATTGGAGTAGGCAAGATTGCCAGCGTTGGCGGCCGCTACTTTGCCATGGACCGCGACCGGCGATGGGAGCGGGCGAAGAAAGCCTTCGATGCCATGGTTGGTAAAACCCAGGGCGGTGCTTATGCCGATCCCGTGGCGCGCATTAAGGAGTGCTACCACAACGGGGTGACGGACGAATTCGTCGAGCCATTTGTGGTGGTGGATGCCGCGGGGAAGCCGGTGGGCCCGGTGAGCGACGAGGATGCCTGCATCTGCTTCAATTTTCGCGCCGACCGGGTGCGCCAGATTACGCGCGTGTTGGCGCGCAACAGCGGGATAACCAAGGATGATGGCAAGAGTCTGCCGGGAGCAGAAGATCAGGACCGGATGATTCCGCCGGCCGAGGTGCCGAAGCAACTTCACTACGTGTGCATGACCCAGTATGACAAGCAATTTTCCCTGCCACTCGTGATCCTGCCTGAGTCCATGGAGAATTTGCTGGCGGATATGCTGGCCCAGGCCAATCTGCGCAATCTGCGGATTGCAGAAACCGAGAAATATGCCCATGTGACGTACTTCTTCAACGGCGGCATTGAAAAGCCGTTTCCCGGTGAGGACCGAGTGTTGGTGCCGTCGCAAAAAGTGGCCACGTACGATCTGGCGCCGGAGATGAGCGCCGCGGGCATCGCGGACGCCGTGATCAAGGCGATAGGCGACCCGGCCTTTGACCTGGTGGTGGTGAACTTTGCCAACGCCGATATGGTGGGGCACTCGGGCAAACTGGAGCCGACGATTCGGGGAGTGGAGACGATTGACGGCTGCCTCGGCCGCATCTATCAGACGCTCAAGCAGCGCAACGGCTCGATGCTGATCACCGCCGACCATGGCAACGCCGAGTTGATGGTCGACCCCGGAACGGGGGGACCGCACACCTCGCATACCACCAACCCGGTGCCGGTGATTCTGGTCAGCGAGGATGCCGCCAAATACCGGCTGCGCGAGGGATGTTCACTGCGTGACATCTCTCCCACCTTGCTGGGTATGCTGCATTTGGAAAAGCCCGCAAAAATGACCGGCACCGATCTACGCGTAGGACTTGTGCCCTAATTCCCTCACGAAGGCCGGGTGCCCCACATCTCGCTCGTTTTTCGCGAGATGTGGGATACCACCGATGTTGACCGCTCAGTGCACCGAATGACTCGAGAGTTAGAGGGAAGGTGCAGTGGTATCCCACATCTCGCGAAAAACGAGCGAGATGTGGGGCACCCAGCCTTTGTCTTAGCGCATTAGGTCTTCTTCTTGCTGCGGAAGTCGTCGACCTTCTTGTTCAGCGCCTGTCCCAACGCGGAATCAACCTTATACGCTCCTGCAACCGCGCTCGATTTCGCGTAGTAATCGTCCTTGTTTTTGCGCACCTCGAGGGTCTGCGTGCCAGCGTCGCCGGCTAGCTTTGCGGTGGCCACGGGAGTTGCGTGTGCGAACTCCGCCGCGACATCGCCAGTCGCGCTCAAATTCATCTTCGCATCCGTCAAACTGCGAACCAGGCTGTCGACCACCGACCCATCCGCAGCCGACGGCGACGGCTTGAGAATCTGCCAGCCGTCCTTAGTCCGGTCGAACTCCATGTGCTGATCTTTCTCCGTCAGCTCCACGCGGCTTACCTTGTCGGGGCTCAGCGTCAGGAGGCTTTTATCCCGTAGATCGTTCAGGCCTTTATCCAAACTGCTCTTGTTATAGCTGGCGATGGTGAAAATTCGCGGATCGGCTGCCACCGCTGCGTAGACATCTCCCCCCGCGGGCGTGTCGTCGCCCAGCAGCAACTGCGTGGTGTGCGCCTTGCCAGTGATATCCAACTCGACGGAAGGCGGATCGAGCCCGTAAGGCTTGCGGTTGCCGGCCTTCTCCTCCACTACCCGATCGGCATTCAGCGCGGATAAGGTTGAGAGCAAGCTGGCAACCGCCACCTGATCGGCGGGATATGGCCTAGGTTGGGTAATCTCCCACTTACCAGCCGTCTTTATCGAGCGTGACAGGCTCCTTCTGTTTGATGGTGAGCTCGGTTACATCTGCCGGATCGACTTTGAGAATCACAGGAGCGGCAGGAGTCGACGAGGCGGCATTCTCCTCTGGCGGCTTGCGGTGCTCCGACCAGTAAAGAACGCCGCCCAGCGTGACGAGAACAACCACCGCAATGATCAAACCGCGGAAATTCATGAACGTCTTATCTTCTCTTCCACCAGACCATCGTTCCGGTGATCACCACCAGCAGAGGCAACACAAACTGACTGGTTGCCCGCACCAGGTTCAATTGCGCCCTGGTCATGGTAATGCGCCGGTCTTCCGGCTGCTTGGGGCGGATAGAAATCATATCCTCGTCAGACGATAGCCAGTTCACCGCGTTTAACGCCAGATCGCTATTGCCATTGAAGCCGAGGAAACGGTTTGCAGCCCACGAGGAGCTGCCGGTTACGACGAACCGTCCCTGCGAATTTTGCTTGCCGGTGTTGTACGTGCCTGCCGCCGCAATGGTCAGCGGTCCTTTGCGGTTATTGGGATCCGCGACGCTGACCTCCGGCGAACTAAGGTTGGAAGTAGCCAGGCTGCTGCTTGACGAATCGAATAACTTCTCTACGCTCGTCTTGCCGGCATTTTTTATTTCCAGCGATCGCGAGAGAGGGAAACCCACGGCGCTGCCCCGCATCCCCGACACAATGGGCTGGCTGCTGTAGGTCGTGACCAGCGCCACCTGGGGACCAAGACCAGCAAGCTGCCCTACCGGGTTCAGATCGAGAATCATGTCCTTGTCGAGGGTCACGCCCCAGCTTGCGAGCAGGCTCGTCAGCGCATCGTTAGCCGCAATTTGGGAGCGTCCGAATTGGATCGGCGGATCGAGCATGAAAAACGCGCGCCCACCGTTTTCGACATACGTCTTGACCGCGTCCACCTGCGGCTGCTGGTAATCGTGGGTGGGGCCGGCGATGGCCAACGTCGTGCAGTCGGAGGGCACTTCCGCGTTTTGTAATAGATCGACGGACTTGGCCTGATACTCATCCTTGGCCAGGACATCCTTGAATTGCGACAATCCGTCGCGCTCGGTGTCATCGATGGCGTGCTCACCACTGCCGGTGACAAAACAAACAGTGCGGGTCGTGCCCTTGAGAACACGGATGAAGGCTCCGGTGAGCCCTTCTTCCGTCACGCTCTTCGCGGTGTCTTTTTTGTCGCCGATCTGCACTACGGCGGTACCGAAGTCGCGGATTCCAGCCGCGCGCGCTAACTGCGGATTCTTATCCGGGTCCACATACTCGATGTGTATCTTTGGCGACAGGTTGGCATACTCGTCCAGCACGTCTTTCCCCTGCTGGAACCGGGTGCTCTGGTTGAAGTACGTGATGGTGGCATTCTGCTTCAGCCCGCCGATGATCTTTTTCGTTTGGTCAGACAGGCTGTACTGTTTGTTCGAAGTGGTGTCCAGAGATTTGTTATAGCGGTCGGCGAGAACGTTGGCCACCACCACGATGGCGAGCACCACCAGGATATAAGCTGCCGCGTACGCTCCGTATTTCGTCTGTCTTGCTTTTAGCCACTGATTTGCCATCTAGGACCTCCAGCGCAGGGATTCCATGGAGCGCGCCGTGAAAAAGAGGCCGAGGAAGATCCCGCTGAGATAAAAGATGACGTCCTTGGAGTCAATCACTCCGCGGGCAAAGGATTCGAAGTGAGTAATGACCGAAAGATAGGCGAGTACATGTGCCCAGGTCGCCGATTCGTATCCGCTGGTCCACTCCAGCACCCAGAGCAGGAGGCAGACGCCAAACGTAGCCGCGCCGGCGATGATTTGATTTTTGGTCAGGGTCGAAATGAAGGTTCCCAGCGCCAGCAACGTGCCCGCTTGCAACAACAGGCCGAGGTAGCCCACCGCCAGTGGCTTCCAGTCGGGATGACCGTAGCGGAACAGAAAGGCGAAGTTAAGCGCCGTAAAAAGCAGCAGGCAAGCATAGAGGAGCATGGCCGCCAGCCACTTACCCAGGATGATTTCCATGTCGCGAACCGGTGAGGTGGCCAGCAGTTCAATGGTTCCAGAACGCTTTTCCTCGGCAAACAGCCGCATGGTGATCATGGGGATAAAGAAAAGCCCCACCACGCTGGCATTGGAAAGCAATGGCCGGATGATCTGCTCATTGATGTTCATGGGGAAGCTCTGGCCGCGCAGTTGCATCTCCATGCCCTCGATTACGAAATAACCGAGCGCATTCCAGAAGAAGAAACCGAAGATCAGGGCAAACATGGTCAGCAGTAGATAAGCGATGGGAGAGACGAAATAGCTCCGCAGCTCTTTGCTGCAAATGGTCCAGATATTTCTCATGCCTGCGGAGCCTCGCTTCCGGTGAGCTGAAGGAAGATTTCTTCCAGGCTGCGTGCCGCCGGCCGGAGTTCATTGAGATCCCAGCCCGAAGCCACCACCGCACGTGCCAGATCTCCGCGGACTAGCTGCCCCTTCTGGCTCTGCACCTCAAAAAGCAGCTTTGCATCTTTGCCGTCCGTACGGAGCACGCGGCTCACGCCAGGGACAGCCTCCAGCTTCTGCTGAACGAGGTCGGCGGTTGGGGCGGCACCCGGCTGTCCATCGCGGGCGGCCACTTCGAGCAGCAGTGATTCGGCATCGCGTGCCCGCGCCTGTAGATTACGCACGGAGTCTGTTGCTACCAGCTTGCCCTTATTGATGATGAGCACCTGCTCGCAGGTCTGTTCAACCTCGGGCAAGATGTGCGTGCTGAGAATGATGGTATGGTCACCGGCCAGGCCCTTGATCAGGTCGCGGGTTTCATTAATCTGTTTGGGATCGAGTCCCGCCGTTGGTTCGTCAAGAATCAGTACATCCGGGTTGTGGATGATTGCCTGTGCCAGACCGACCCTTTGCCGATAACCTTTGGAGAGTTTGCCAAGAAGCTTGGTTTTGACATCGGCCACGAAACAGCGGTCGCACACGTAGTCGACTCGCTTTTCCAGATCCGCGCCGGATAGTCCTTTGAGCTTGCCCACGAAGCGCAAATATTCGGCGGTTTCCATCTCCGGATAGAGGGGCGGAGTCTCGGGAAGATATCCGATTCTCTTCTTCACCTCGAAGGGTTGTTCCAGAACGTCGAACCCGGCGACGGAGGCGGTGCCGGATGTTGGGGAAAGGAAGCAGGTGAGAATGCGCATGGTCGTTGTCTTACCGGCGCCATTCGGCCCCAGAAATCCAACGATCTGACCTTTTTCCACTGAGAAGGAGATTTGGTCGACGGCTACTGCGCGCGCGTACCTTTTTGTTACGTCTTTGACTATGATCATCGCTTACAAGCAGTTTGACGAAATCAGCCGGTCATTGTCATCCGTCCGGCTTCGCTAGTTCCATCGTAAGAAGGAGAATCTATTCGTGTCAATTCCCGCAGCCCGGCTTGCGACGTATCATTGAGGCAGAATCCGAATCAATTCTCCTGCTCTGCACATCCCCTATGGATGCAATCGCAATGGCAGCGCCGAACTTAAGGGATTGAATGAGCGCCACCGCTGCCACCCTGACACAGGAAGACCACGACTGGAAGCCGAAAACCAACCCATGGCTGATTGCCTTTGTGGTGTCGCTCGCGGCCTTCATGGAAGTGCTCGATACCAGCATTGCCAACGTAGCCCTGCCCCATATCGCCGGGAAACCTGGGCGCCAGCCAGGATCAGAGCACCTGGGTGCTTACTTCCTACCTGGTCTCGAATGCCATCGTTCTCCCCATTAGCGGCTGGCTGGTAAGCCTCTTCGGACGCAAGCGCTTTTTCATGACCTGCATCGTCATCTTTACTGTCAGCTCGCTGGCGTGCGGCATCGCGCCCAGCCTGGGAATTCTGTTGGTCGCGCGCGTGGTTCAGGGTGGCGGCGGCGGTGGTCTGCAGCCCATGGCGCAGGCCATTCTGGCGGATACGTTTCCGCCTCGCCTGCGGGGGCTTGCCTTTTCTCTGTATGGCGTGACGGCAATCTTCGCTCCGTCGATTGGTCCGACACTCGGCGGTTGGATCACAGACAACTACACCTGGCGATGGATTTTTTTGATGAACCTGCCGGTGGGGATCCTCGCGGTTTTTCTGGTCTATACGCTAGTGGAAGACCCGCCTTATCTTACCCGGGCGCGCCTTCTGGGCAGGCGGCCTCAACTCGACTATGTTGGTTTCTCTTTGTTGGCGCTGGGGGTTGGGGCTTTGCAGATCCTGCTCGACAAGGGCCAGGAAGATGATTGGCTCGGCTCCCGCTTTATTGTCACCCTGATCGTGATTGCGGTCGTTTGCCTGACCACGCTCGTGGTGTGGGAGCTTTATCAGAAGACTCCCATCGTAGATGTGAGGCTCTTCGGGAACTTCAATTTCGCCACTTCCAGCGTGATGATGTTCGTGGTAGGCGGCATGTCGTTTGCGACCACCGTGCTGGTGCCCCAATTTTTGCAAGCTAACATGGGCTACACGGCGGAGTCGGCGGGCATGGTTCTTTCCGCTGCGGGCTTTGTTTTGCTGGGGGCATTGCCGTTCATCGGCATGTTGGCGGGCCGCTTTCCGGGCCGTTATCTGATTGCGACCGGCTGGCTGCTGCTGACCTGTAGCATGTGGGTGTCGACCCAGCGCATCGATCTGCTCATTAGTTTCAGCTCTGCCACCTGGCTGCGCATCGCTCAATACGCGCCTTTGGGGCTGGTCTTTATTCCTACTACCGCCGCCGCATATTACGGCATGCCCAAGGACAAGAGCAACGCCGTCGCCGGGTTGATCAATTTCATGCGCAATATCGGCGCCAGTGTGGGGACTTCCGCGGTGACGACCGTGTTGGCGCGACGCGATCAATTTCATCAGGAGAGGCTGGGCAGCAACATCACCGCAGGCAGCCCAGTATTCCGCAGCACTCTCAACGGCCTGGCGCACGAATTACAGCAGAGCGGCATGAGCGCACACGATGCAGTCAACGGCGCCTACGGACGCGTCTATCAAAATCTGCAGCTACAGGCTTCCACCTTGTCGTACATCGACACCTTCTGGTTGCTGACCATAGCCGCCGGCGCCATGTTCTGCATGACCTTTGTCTTGAAGAAAAATGATCCGCGCGGGGGCGAGAAGATCATCGCCCATTAACGAGTGGTGATAGGCTGCGAGCATGGATGCACAAGGCATGTTGGCCGTAGCCCTGGAGCAAGCCCGCATTGGCTACGCTGAAGGCGGCGTTCCAGTGGGCGGAGCGATCTTCCACGTGGATGGGACCCTGCTGGGTGTGGGTCACAATCGCCTGGTGCAGGAAGGCAATGGTTCTCTCCATGGAGAGACCGACGCCTTTCGCGCGGCCGGCCGCCGCCCCACGTGGCATGACACGATTTTGGTCACCACGCTGGCTCCGTGCTGGTACTGCAGCGGCCTGATCTACCAGTTCCGCTTCCGCCAGGTGATTATCGGTGACACTGTCAACGCCCAGGGCGGTATGCACTGGCTGCGGGAGCAGGGCATCGACATTGTTGATCTGCAATCACAGGACTGCATCGACCTGATCGCCGACTTTCAACGCCACCGCCCGGACCTGTGGAAAGAATGCATAGGCGAACCCTGACCGTTCTGGTTCTCTCGCGAAGGCTGGGTGCCCCACATCTCGCTCGTTTTTCGCGAGATGTGGGATTCCACGGATGTTGACCGCTAAGCTCATCGGATGAACGGGAGTCAGAGGGAAGGTGCAGTGGTATCCCAAATCTCGCGAAAAACGAGCGAGATATGGGGCACCCGGCCTTAGCGAGGGAGCCTAGCCGTCAGCCTTACTGGCCGCATTCCGCCAGCGGCGCAAGATTGCGGCCGTAGTGACGGAGAGCCGTTTGGAGCGTAGCAGCGCTGTGCGCCCAGCTTTCATCGGCTGCGTCCACACGACCGTGCAAGCCGGTGAAGAGCAGCGCTTTGCTGCTTCCGCAAACCTCCAGCCGCTCAGCCGGATGCGAGGCGGACAATTTTTCCAACAAGTCAGGATCGCCATACAGAGGATCCCCCTCGACCGTCACCAGCATGACCTGCGCAGCGGTTGCGTGCGTGAGCGTCCAGTAGGCATCGTGCTTGGTACCATCCGTCTCCTGACGAATGACCACCAGGTCGGCATCATGGCCGGTTTCCAAAGCTCCCAGACGATCGCTGGCCCCGATCAGGCCCGCAGGCACAGAAGTAGCGATGGCTACCAGCTCGCGATCGGTAAATGGATGCGGGGTCTGGGTCTCGTTCCAGGCGGCGGCATAGTTTAGCTCGGCAAGCATACCGTCGCTGCCGGTAGGGCTCCAGTCCGGCGCCAGCGCAATCTTGACATGCGCGGCCTTGGCAGCGGCCACTTCCGCAGTGCTGCCGTAAAGCTCGAGATTGCTGCGCGGCGACCAGATCAGGCTGACTCCATGATCGGCCATCTCCGTAAAGTTTTCCGGTTGCAGGGCACCGCCGTGAATGAGCACAACACCAGGAACCAGCAGTCCCCGCCCTTTCAGCATGGCGAACTCTCGTGCTGCGGATGCATCCTGATGACCGCCTTCACTGAGATGGATCAGGAAGGCGTGAAGCTGATGATTTGCCAGCTTCTGGCGGATAGGCGCGAGGTCGCCCTCGGACATCTGCAAGGGAAATACGTTGTAGGCGACATGCCACTCATCTTCGCCGTCGAGATTATGCGCCAGCCCAGCGCTGCAGGCATCGGCCAGGCTGCCGACCACAGAGGTCTCACCCTGGGAAATAGCTTTGACCTCGGCATAACGCTCCATCTCGCATTCCAGGCCGTCTGCCACCATGGCCGCATGCGGCGACTCGATCAGAGTCTGGTAAATCGGCGTCTGCTGCCAGTCGTAACGGTTGCCGAACACTTGCGCCGGGTGCCAGCGCGGGAAAACATTCCAGGTGAGATGGTTGTGCAGATCGATGAGGCCGGGTGCGATCACACCATGTGTATCGATGGCGGTTGCATTGGGAGGCATTTTTACATGCGGCCCGACGGCGACAATCTTGCCTTGCCGTATGAGGACGGTCCCATTTTCGACGATCCCGTCCGGCATGATCAGGGTGCCGCGCAAGGCATACCCGTCATTCGACGACTGCGCTAAGAGAGGACACGCGAATAATCCCAACAACAGCAGGCGGATGAAATTTGGCATTTGTCTATTATGGGGCCAAAAAAGTTTGAATCCGTTCGTCTAACGACAGTAAGGCGACTCGCGTCGGAGAGATATATTGATATCCATGTACGGTCTTATGCGACCCATTTTTTCTACTGTCAGCTCTATCATTCTTACCACTCTTTTTCTAGTCGGCACAGCGCAAGGCGCGGACTCCCCCCTTCTTCTCCGCAATCCCTCACTCAGTCGAGACAAAATAGCATTTCTTTATGCCAACGACGTATGGATCGCTGCCCGCGAGGGCGGCGAAGCACGCAGGCTGACTTCCGTTAACTCCGTTGTCGATGGACCGTACTATTCTCCCGACGGCACGCAGATCGCTTACTCGACCAGCGAGCACGGCCTCACAGACGTGTACGTGGTGAACGCAGATGGCGGCGTGCCGCGGAGGCTTACCTGGGAACCGACCGGAAACTACGCGTCCGGTTGGACGGCCGATGGAAAAAGTGTAATGTTCGCGTCCATGCACGCCAGCTACTCTGACTTTCCCCGGCTTTTCACCGTACATGCCGATGGAACCGGCTCGCCTGTTCTTCTGCCCCTGCCGTCTGCGGATCGCGGCAACTACTCGCCTGACGGAAACACGCTGGCCTATGTACCGGTGGCGCAATGGGAAAAGGCGTGGAAGCACTACCGTGGCGGCCAGACCACTCCCATTTGGCTGGTCGATACGAAGACCCTCGACCTGGTAAAGATTCCTCGTGAGAACTCGAACGACTCCAGCCCGGTTTGGGAGGGCAACACGGTTTACTTTCTCTCTGACCGTAACGGCCCGGTTTCGCTGTTCAGCTACGACCCCGGCAGCAAGGTAGTCAAGCAGGTGATCGAGAATCACGGCTATGACCTGAAGACCGTCGCGGCGGGGCCGGGCGCTTTAGTGTATGAGCAGTTCGGCTCGATCCACCTTTACGACCCGTCTACGGGTCAGGAGCACGCCGTACCGATCACCATCCATGGGGACCTTCCGTCCCTCACTCCGCACCTTGCCAAAGTTCTTCCCGCTGAAATGCAGAATTTTGACATCTCGCCAACCGGGGTGCGGGTTGTGATCGAGGCCCATGGCGATATCTTTACCCTGCCGGCAGAAAAGGGCGATACGCGCAACATCACCAAGACACCGGGCTCTGCTGAGCGCGACCCCAGCTGGTCGCCGGACGGCAAGTCCCTCGCCTACTTCAGCGACGCCTCCGGTGAGTACCAACTCTACATTCGCGACCAGGATGGGCTCCAGCCGCCTAAGGTTATCGATCTCGGTCCCGCCCCGTCCTTCTTCTATAGCCCACACTGGTCACCCGATTCGAAGCACATCGCCTACTCTGACAAGCATCTGCGTCTTTGGTACGTCGACGCAGCGGGTGGCAAGCCGGTCAAGGTGGACACGGGCATCCGGGGTGCCTTCGGCCCGTCGACTGAGCTTTCCTGGTCGCCTGACTCGCAGTGGATTGCCTACACCCGCGACCTTGAGAACCAGCTGCACGCAATATTTTTGTATTCCCTGGCCACGCATACGTCCACGCAAGTCACCGATGGAATGAGCAATGTGGCCCACCCGGTTTTCGATCCGTCCGGCAAGTACCTCTACTTCATGGCCTCGACTAACAACGGTCCTTCTGATGCCGGGATCGACCTCTCGTCGCTCGACCGCGCTACTACCAGCAGCGCCTACGTGATCGTGCTGGCGCGTGACGGCAACTCTCCGATACCACCCGAAAGTGACGACGAGAACAAGAAGAAGGAAGACGATAAGGACAAGAAAGACGCCAAGACCGACGAGAAAGAAGGAGACGAAGCAAAGAAGAAGGAGGCCGAAAAGCCCAAACCCACTGTCATCGATCTTGCGGGGATCGGAAACCGCATTCTTTCGTTGCCCATTCCGGCGCGCAACTATACCAATCTTTCGGTGGGCAAAACCGGGGTGCTCTTTCTCGCCGAGGGCGACGCCGTAGGACGTGCCTCTTCGGACGATGGGCCGCCGATCCGCTCACTTTGGCGCTTCACCACGGAAAAGCGCAAGACGGAGCAGGTGCTTAGCGGGCTAAACGGTTACACCGTCTCGTTCAACGGTGAGAAGCTTTTTTATATGCGGGGCGACAATTGGTTTATTGCTCCCGTCGCCGATCTCAAGACCGACGCGCCGGAGGCTCCCCAAGGGAAACCTGTGGGCAACGGTGGCATGATGGCCATGCTCGATCCGCGCGCCGAGTGGAGGCAGATGTACCGCGAGACCTGGCACATCGAACGCGACTTCTTCTATGATCCGCATCTGCACGGTGTCGATCTGGAAAAGATAGAAGCGAAGTATCAGCCCTATCTGCCAGGATTAGCGTCGCGTGACGAATTCACCTATCTCTCCAACGAGATGCTAGGCGAAATTGAAGTAGGCCACATGTTCGTGCGTGGCCCTCACCCACCGGAAGACGGCCCAAAACCGGGTTTGCTTGGTGCGGACTACTCAGTCGACAACAACCGCTACAAGTTTGCAAAAATTTATAACGGCCAGAATTGGACGCCCTCTCTCACCGCGCCCCTCACTGTGCCGGGCATCAACATTGTGGAAGGCGAATACCTGTTAGCGGTCAACGGCCGCGAGTTGCACGCCACTGACAATCTGAACAGTTTCTTCGACGGCACCGCGGGAAAACAGACGGTGGTGCGCGTTGGTTCGCAGCCAGACGGCAGCGATGGACGGGATGTTACGGTCGTGCCGATAGATTCTGAGCATGGGCTGCGCAACATCGACTGGATTGAGTCCAACCGGCGCAAGGTCGATCAACTCTCGGGCGGAAAGGTCGCTTACATCTACATGCCTAATACTGGTGGCGCAGGATACAGCAACTTTAACCGGTACTTTTATGCCCAGCTGGATAAGCAGGGCGTGGTCCTCGATGAGCGCTACAACGAGGGAGGCTTTATCGCGGATTACGTTGTAAATGTGCTGGGCCAGAAACTCTTGAGCGGCGCCATCGAACGGGATGGTAAGCCCGTACACGATCCGCAAGGCGCCATTTTTGGGCCGAAGGTAATGATCATCAATCAATCTGCTGGATCCGGCGGGGACGCGATGCCGTGGTACTTCCGCAAAGAAAACCTGGGCACGCTGGTGGGCGAAAACACCTGGGGCGGCCTGGTGGGAATCGGCGGCTACCCGACGCTGATCGATGGCGGATCTGTGACTGCGCCTCGCTATGCGATCTACGGTTTGAATGGTCAATGGGAGGTAGAAGGCCATGGAGTTGCTCCGGATGTGGAAGTGGAGGAGTTGCCGAAGGATGTGGCGGCAGGCCACGACGCACAGCTCGAACGCGCCGTCGCGATCGTGATGCAGCAATTGAAAGAGCATCCGGTGCAGGAGCCGCCTATACCGCCCTATCCCAACTACCATCAGCACGACAGCGTGGGCAAGTCGTAGCGTGGCAAAACAAAGCGCAGGTCTGCTGATGTACCGGCGGAGCAAAGGGGAGCTTGAAGTTTTCCTGGTTCACCCGGGAGGCCCCTTCTGGGCGAAGAAAGATATGGGTGCCTGGTCCATCTGCAAGGGAGAGTACAGCGAGGGCGAACCGCCACTGGAAGCTGCCAAACGAGAATTTCAGGAGGAAACAGGCTTCACCGTGCAAGGGAATTTTATCGAGCTCGGCCAGGTGAGGCAGGCAAGTGGCAAAGTGGTGTCCGCGTGGGCCGTTGAAGGCGATTGCGACCCCAGCAAGCTGATCAGCAACCACTGTGAGGTGGAGTGGCCGCCGCGCTCCGGCCGCCACATCGAAATCCCGGAAGTGGACCGTGGCGGTTGGTTTTCCATGGCTGACGCCAGGCAGCGCATACTGAAAAGTCAGTCGCCTTTTCTCGATAAGCTTTCGCAGATGCTTGAGTAATATGCGGCTCTTTGTCGGAATTCCGCTGGCGCCTACGGTCATCGAGGAGCTGTCCGCCATCTCACTGCGGCTTCAATCAAGTGAAGACGGCCTGCGCTGGTCAGCTGCGGAATCATGGCACATTACCCTGCAATTTTTAGGCAATACTCCGGAATACGAATGCGTTGTCGCGCGGCTTCGCGGTCTGCGCTCATCATCAGTCCCTATTCAACTGGAGGGCCTGGATTTCTTCGAGCGCGCCGGGGTTTTCTTCGCGGGTGTTCGTCTCACCCCCGAACTGAACGTGCTTCAGCAACGTGTCACCACGGCAACCAGGCTTTGCGGGTTTATCCCTGAGACTCGCCCCTACCATCCCCACATCACGCTCGCGCGCAGCAAGAGTAAAGCAGGCAAGCGTGGGCTGAACGCATTAAAAAGCAAGGTTCATCGCCAGCCGAAGTTTTCCAATTTTGTCGCCGAGGAATTCGTTCTCTATGAAAGCGTGGCCACGCCTAGCGGCTCTCTTTACAAAATTCGCGAGCGCTTCCCCCTTGTTCCCTAACGAAGGCCGGTTGCCCCACATCTCGCTCGTTTTTCGCGAGATGTGGGATACCGCTAAACCTTACCTCTGACTTTCAATTCGTCCGACGCACCTGGCGGTCAACACCGGTGGTATCCCACATCTCGCGAAAAACGAGCGAGATGTGGGGCACCCGGCCTTCGTCGCATTTCCTGAAGGTGCGCGATGCCTTAATCCGCAGCGAAGTCGTCCTTGTCCGAACTCTTCCAGCGCAGCGGGTTCCAGGGCCGCGGGCCCTTTGGCTTCTCAGCGCGGTAGACGATGGCAGCCGGCACCTGCAGATCGATCTGTGTTCCACCATCCTTGCGCCGTCCCACACGCAGTTCGCCGCGCATCTTATTGGCGCGCTCCCGCATGCCCGGCAGCCCCCAGTGGCCGCTGCGATAACCGGCTTTCAGCACGCCCTCATCGATGCCGCGGCCATCATCGATTACGCCCACATGCAAAGCAGTGGAATGGTAGGACAACTCGGCCTCGATGTTCTGCGCCTCTGAGTGGGTAAAGGCGTTCGTCAAAGCCTCACGGCCTATGAGCAAAATCTCCTCTTGTACGATTGGATCGAGCGGCCGCGGCCGCCCGCGGACTGAAATCCGGAAATGCGCCGGATGAATGGCCCGAAGCTGGTCGCCGATCTCCGCCAGGGCATCCGCCAGGCTGGTGCTTTCGGTGCGTCGGGCACGAAGATTCAATACCCGCTCTCGTCCCTCTTGCATCACTTTGTCCGATTGCTTCAATGCCTCGTCTAGCGCCTGACGGGCAGGATCGCCCGCGGGCAAGCGGTCGGCCGCGGTGTGAAAACGTAGCGTCAGTCCAAACAGACTTTGCAACAGGGTATCGTGCAGCTCCCGGGCAATGCGCTCACGCTCCGCTACCCGCTCGGCTAGCCGGTCCTGTAGTTGGTGCGCGATGCTGGAGATGCGCAAGCGAACGGCCCACCACAGGAAGGCGGCCGTGGCACATAACACCAGCACCAGGAACCACCAGGTCTGATAGAACGACGGCTTAATCACCACCCCCAGACTGGCGCCAGTCTCGTTCCACACGCCATCGTTGTTGCAAGCGATCACGTGAAAGCGATAGTTTCCCGGGGGAAGGTGGGTGTAGAACGCTTGCCGCCGGGTGCCTGCTTCCTGCCACTCGGAATCTACGCCGTCGAGCTTATAGCGAAACAGCACGCGCTCAGGAATGGCAAGGCTAAGGGCGGTGTAGTTGATTTCCAGTCTGTCGGTATGCGCAGGAAGCGTGAGGTCAATCGAACCCGGGTAGGTTTTTCCGTTGGAGAGGACGGAGGTGATCATTACCGGCGGCGGTAAGCGGTTCAAATTTCGGTGCAGCGCCACCGGGTCGAGCCACGCGATGCCCCGGGTGGTGGCAAACCATAGCCGGCCATCGCTCGACTCCGTAACCGACGGCTCGGGAATCCTCTCTGCCGAGAGCCCAGGGAGCCCATCCAGCGCATCCAGCCGCTCGGCGGAAACTGCATAGGCCGGATCATGCAGCCATCGCACCAGCTCAGCCGCGGGGACATGGGTGATGCCGGAGGATCCGTTCATCCAAAGCTCGCCGGTCTCCGTCTCCAGCACCCCGGAAACTCTGCCCGGTAGATCCTCGTCTTTCCAGCGCATAAGATGAAATTGACCGTTGGTAAACAGTTCAACCCCGCCCATTCCCCCCAGCCAGACGTGCCCACCCCGCACTGACATGGTCGTTTCTGAGGCCCCATGCGCTCCATTGGGGAACGAGAATCTTTGGTACCCGTTGCCATCCCACTTGACCAGGTTGTTGGAGAAGCCAAACCAGACGTTTCCCGCATCATCGCCTGCCATTGCTCCCATGAGCCCGGCCTTTCTGCCCAGCGCTTCGTCTTGCCGGTTCCAGTTGCCCCGCGTGAGATGGTAGGTTCCGCCGGTTGCGGTATTGATCCATAACTCGTCGTTGTGGTCTACGGCGAGCGAAATGATCGGCCCTACCTGCTCTTCGGGGTAGTGCACGGGCGAAAACCCCGACCCTGAAGAACGCCACAGCAGGCCATCCCTTCCGCCGCCTGACCAGATCGTTCCATCGCGAATGGTACGCAGACAAATGGTCCCGTGAATCTGAGGAAAGCTGCTAATGCGGCCGTCGGACGTTACATGGGTCAGAGCCAGGCTCCTGTTGCCCGTCCAGATGGAACCTTGATCACCGGCTGCGATTGCGAAGTCATGTTCCTGAGCCGGGGGCAGGGATACGGTGGAGAGAGCGGTGCGTCGCAGCCGGTCGAGCCCGGAGTTGGTGCCAACCCATATGGTGCCTTCACGATCGATCAGCACTTTCCACGCCGCGTCGGAGCTGAGCCCTTGCTTGGTGGTGAAGCTTTCGCCGGGTGCTGTTTCCGTTGCCTGGGCCTTGGGCCACTGGGCAACATTGTCGAACCGTCGTAGTCCCTTGTCGCTCACGGCCCAAATAGAACCGCCGGGGCCGAATGTGAAATCTCCAAATGGAGTTCCTTCGTTGTTTCCTTTAGCCGACGGGGCCTGAAGGGTGCGCGCACCTCCCGTGTTAGTTACGCGGCGGATCCCATGATCGTCTGAAAGCCAGATGGAGCCATCCGGGGCCTCATGGAGAAAGGTGTAGTGCGCGCCTGTAGCGAAAATGAAAGCAGGGGTGGTGGTGCCGGCATCGTATTCAAGAGGTTGAAACCTGTGCTGGCCGGGAGACATATACAGCAGGGCACCGCCCAGCGTTCTAACCCAAACCGTTCCTTCGCGGTCTACCATAACGGCCGCAGGAAAACCGCCGGGGTATCCCTGTTCCGGGCCAATCTGTTCGCAGACTGCTCCATGCATATGAAAGAGGCCACCCGAAGCCTGCAGCCACAGGGAGCCATCGTGGTCCTCGGCGATTCCTTCCAGTTGCAGCACGGGAGTGCAGCGTCGATCGGTAAAAGTGGTCAGCCGTCCGTCTTTCCAGAAGAGAAGCCCGGCAGCCCGCGTCTTTAGCCACAGGCCTCCGGAAGAGGAGAGAAAAACGGCGTGGATTTCGCCATTGCGCACCGCCCCGTTGGTCGCCTCTTCCACGGATTGGAAGCGCACACCGTCAAAACGAAAAACTCCGGTCGAGGTGGTGAGCCAGAGGTATCCGTCGGCGGCCTGCTGGATGTCAAAGACAGCTCCCAGGCCATTGTCGGAAGTCCACATGGTGTGATGGAAGCTCGTTACTTCAGAAGACGACGCCCACACGGCCGGTCCGCGCAAGCCGCCGGTGAGGAAGAGGATCGCAGTGAATACCCATGCGGTCTTCGGCAGCAATCGCCTCATAAAACGACCTAGATTTCGATTGTAGCTCCCGGGCAGCTTTCGTTCCGGATGGCGGCGAATAGTGTCGGAAAACACAGATCTCTCCGCTACGCGCCCCCGAATTTGGTTTTGTATCAGGGCCCGACTTTAGTCGGGCCGTTGCGGCCCAATAGTGAGGGCTTTAGCCCCTGTGCTAGAAGCGTTTGTCGATGCGGGGGTACCAGGTGAGCTGGAAAGTGGTGCTGGTGTCGGAATGTTGGCCGGGCTTATAGACGGGAATCAGCCAGCGCTCGTACTGCACGTCGGCCTTTAATTCCACGTCGGGAGTCAGCCGTTTAACCGCTTCGAAGTTGAAGTCGACCACAGTCGTGCCCCCGGGAATGAAATCTTTGGCGGCCTTATCGCTGCGGTAGGAAAGCTGCAGCCATTCGCGGGGTGAAAGATGGTAAGTGAGCCAGGCTGCTCCGCCCTTGTTTTCCCGCCCAATCCAATCCCCTATCAACATGCCATTGTTGGTATAGCCATTCCGCTGCACCACCTCAATGTACATGTCCTGGCCGCCGGTGCTTAGACCGGTATCGGGATCGGTGGACACAGCTTCGGCGCGCAGGTCGAGCTTAGGCGCACCAGGAAAATGGGAAAGGTACAACCCCGGCCGGATCGCAGCGTGGCGCGGCGCAGAGAGAGGGAAGACGTCATCGTGAACTTCGGAATCGGTGTAGAGAGTTAGCCACTTGCGAAGATAGGGCAGACGCCAGGAGAAATCGAACGAGCTGAAACGGGCCCCAGGGTCGTTGCGCGAAAACTTTTGGTCTCCCTGAGTATCGCTGATGCTATAAAAGCTGTGCCAGAAAGTCCCGAACGTAATGGGCGCGTGTCCCACGCCCCCCCAGATCACCGTGCGCTGAAGCGCCAATTCGACATTCGGTGTCGGCTTGAGAGCAATTTTTTCCGCGTGTATCCAGGGACTGACCGGGTCGTTATGGCCTTTCAGCGGTCCCACGAAAAAGTCGTACCGAATCAACCCCGCGATGCGGGAGATGTAAGGAATGTAGAGTGGCTCGACCCGGTTGATGCGAAAGCTCCATATATTTTCCGCGTTGTTGCTCCAGGCCATGCCGCCACCCACTCCTGGCCCATACCAGTTGTCCATTTTCCCTAAGGAGATTTCGTGGCCAACGAGGTGCGCCGAAACATAGCCCTCGAGCACAGTAATGTTGTTGACAGCCGGCACCGGGCCCAGCGGGATCGTTGTGTTGCCGGGTAAGGGAACGGAGCTGAAGGTGGCGAAATCATCGATGGTCGCCAGGGTTTCCGCGAGGCTGAGCGGATATCCCTCCCACGAGGGTGCGTGCTGGAATTCTCCCCGAAAGTAAATGGAAAACATGCCATAGTGCCCGCGCGCGCTGAACCCGCTGTAGTTGTTGAAACCGCTGGCGTAGGGGCGGCCAAAATCATTGATGTCGGTCTGACCGAGATGGAAACTGTCGCGCAACGGCGTGCCGGCAATGCCCATGATGCGCTGGTAGACCGAGTCGAGACTGGCACGGCCGAACCTCTGATCGAGAGGGATCCTCAGATCGGGTTGCAGATCTCTTTCGATGGCGCTGTAAATCTCAATCGCCTCATCATTGTTACTGCTGGTGATGCGGTCGGCGCCCAGGTCCAGCATGTGGGCCACGCTTAGACGTGTCCATGGGCGCATGCCCAGAAACACGGTGTCGACAAAGCCCATCCCATACAGACGCATCACAGCGGGGTAGATCCAACTGTCCAGCGGGATATACGTGGAGCTCATGCCTTCAATGGATTTGAGTGGCTCGTAGGGCGCAAACTGAATTTTGTCCCGCGTCGCCGGAAGCTGATCGGCGGCCGGGGGTGCGGCCGGCGCTTGCGTCGCCGGTGTCTGATCTTGAGCAAAGATGGGTGAGGCGGCTGAGATTCCAGTGGTCCATAAGACCAGCGCACACAGAACAACGGGGAAATCCACTCACACCTCAAATACAGATACGGTTGATGCCCGATATACCAGGCAGAGAGGCGAATCGTTCACCTGTGTTCAAGCTAACGAAACCCCGACTACCGGTCAATCGTTTGCACGGGCTGTGAAGCGGGAAGATAACGGGCAGCTTTAGCGGGAACTTCAACTTGCCGGATCGCGGTCTCAAGTTCTCGCGTGAAGCGGTGTACGACTTGATTCTTCCAGCGCGCAGTGAAGAGTTTCTTTGCCCTGAGGTACCGCTCCATGTGCGTGAGAGGATCGCGCTCGATGGGGGACAAGGCTTGACCATCCGGGCGATAGGTCCTGCCCTCTATCAGTACCGGACCGCCGCCCTGGCGCACGCGCTCTAGACTTTCATGCGCCACCCGGTAGACGGCCACAACATCGTTGCCATCGACTGTGATCGCGGTCAAGCCTTTTATCTGCGTCTTCAGAACGGGGTGCTCTCTTCCGTTTCGTTCCTGGTAGCCCGCCACAGTTGTCCAGGGATTGTTCTCTACTACGAAGATGACGGGCAGGGTACGCCTGGCGGCGAGTTTGAGCGCTTCATGCCAGTCGCTGCCGGCGGTTGTTTCCGCTGCGATAAAGGCGACGACGACGTTGCTATTGCTCTTCTGCTTGTTGGCTAACGCCACCCGGATGGCTCCGTGGAGTTGCTCGCTTGAATCTAACCGAGGGCTGCTGTTGCGCGTGTATAGCTGGGCAACGACGGTGCTCAACCCAACTCCCTTAGCCAGGCCGGGGATAGAGTCGTGTGCTGCCAGGGCAATCGTATCCTCGGGCCGCAGATCGATGGCGCACCCGGTCACGATCGCCTCCTGCCCCATCGAAGCAGAATAGAGGGCTTTTGCCCGGGGCTTGTTCCGTAGACTGCCGGCATGTTCGGTGAGCAGCCGGCATTGCAGCATGGTGGCGTAAAGCTGCTTCAGCTTTGTGTCCTCGATGAGCGATCCGGTTGTGATACCAGCCATGCTTTGGGGTGTTCTCCGTCGTCGATCAATTGAGGAAAACTGCCAGGAGTTTTTCACAGTTGTGTGAAAAAGCCTGTGCATTTCCCGTCTTCTATCCCGCGCAATTCCTGAATCGATGGGAGTTCTAGCAGTATGCACTGCTTTCGATGCTGGGGTTACCAAGGTATTTCATGTGGAGTAGTCGGAGTTGATGCGCACGTATTCCGTGGTAAGATCCGTCGTCCAGAAGCGGCATACGCCCTTACCGAGACCGAGATCGATACGAATAGTCAAATTGCGTTGTTTCAAATAATCGTGCGTGGCCGTCTCATCGAAACGTGGTGAGAGAGAACCTCCCACGCAGATTTCGAGTTCTCCAAATGAGATATTTATTCGTGCAGGGTCGATGGCAACACCGGCATAGCCGATAGCTGCCAGGATGCGCCCCCAATTAGGATCGCAACCCGCCCATGCAGTCTTCACCAGGGGCGAGTGGGCAATGGAACGGGCGATGCACAGAGCGTCCGCGTCGGTGAGCGCCCCGCCGATGGCGAGCTCCACCACGTGCTCAATACCTTCCCCGTCCTCCACGACTTGCTTAGCCAGCGATAAGCAGACCGTCTCCAGTGCAGCGGAGAAGGCTGTGGTGCGTTGGTCTACGATGGCGCGCGCCGCGGTGTGATTGTGGCCCCGGATCGCCACTCCAGTCGCGCCGCTGGCCAGCAGTACAACGGTGTCGTTGGTTGAGGTGTCGCCATCGATGGAGATGCGATTGAAGCTGCTTTCGACAGCGTGGTGGAGCAGGTCTGAAGCGACAGCGGGTTCGAGCTCGGCATCGGTGAAAAGATAAACCAACATGGTGGCATGCAGCGCGGACGCAGATCGCAGTTGCGGAGCGATCATGCCCGCTCCCTTCGCGATACCTGCAACACGAACGGTTACATCCTCTACCGCAAAGCTTGCCGCGGCAGTTTTCGGCCGCGTATCCGTGGTCATGATGGCCTCTGCCATCTGTTGCAGGTGGGCGGCGGAAGAGCCCAGCTGGGCATGCAATGCGGGCAGCGCGGCGGTTATCTTTTCGACCGGCAGGGGCACTCCGATGATGCCGGTCGAGGAGGGCAAGACGAAATGTGCGTCGCAGGCAAAGATCTCACCCGCGTGTGCGCAACACTGCTGCGCCGCAATAATACCCGCCTCGCCGGTGGCGCAGTTGGCATTACCGGCATTGACGAGCACGGCGCGCAGGCGATGTTGGCTGCGTTCCAAATGGCGCTGCCCCACGATCAGCGGCGCGGCGATTACTTTGTTGCTGGTAAACATAGCGGCCGCCGCGACGGGCTGGCTGGCCACCGCGCAGGCAAGATCGGGATTACCGCTGGCTTTTAAACCGGCGCGCACGGCGGCAAAGGAAAAGCCGCGCGGCACCTGATCATCACTAATCAACGGGGAAGCAGACGCATCAGCCATGTGGCCTTTACTCTAACAGGGTGAAGCAAGTTGAACAGGGTAGGGAATTTAAGGTACCGGCAGAGTTTCTCCACATGCGCAACGTGGATATTGCGCGCGGTGAGAAAGTGGTGCTGCAGGATGTGAACCTCAAGATCGCCAGCGGAGAGCACATTGCCATCGTGGGCCCGAACGGGTGTGGAAAGTCCACCCTGATTAAGGCCATGACCTGCGAATGCTATCCCATGGTTCGCCCGGGCATGGAATTGCGAGTGTACGGCCGCGACCGCTGGGACGTGCAGGAGCTGCGCAAGCATCTGGGAGTGGTGGCCACCGAGCTGCCCGGCGAACGCACCTCGGTGACACGAGGGCTGGATGCGGTGGTCAGCGGTTTCTTTTCCAGCTCAACCTTGTGGCCAAATCTTCACGTCACCGAGTCCATGCGCGCCCGCGCCTTGGATGCGCTAACCCTGATAGGGGCGGCGTACCTCCGCGACCGCTGGGTGGGCGAGATGTCAGCCGGGGAGAAACGCCGGGTGATGATCGCCCGGGCGCTGGTGCATAAGCCGGAGATGTTGCTGCTGGACGAGCCCAGCAACGCGCTTGACCTCGCCGCGCAACGCGAACTCCGGGAGATCTTGCGCGGCGTGGCGGCCGGAACAGGCTTGGTGATGGTAACGCACCACCTGGCGGATATTCTGCCCGAGATCGATCGCGTGGTCATGATGCGAGCTGGCCGTATTTTTGCGGATGGCAGCAAGAAGGAGTTGCTGCAGGCGGCCAGACTGGAAGAGCTGTTTGGGGTGGAGCTCGTTTTGACGGAGCGCAACGGGTATTGGCATTCCTGGTGAGGTCCGGCTTGACCTCGACCCGGCCGTCGTTTTAATTTATGGCTACACGGGAAAGGAGGATGATCCAGCGAATGAAAATATCTGATGGTAGTTGTAGATCTATACGTGAGGTGACTGAGGCTTAGAGCGTGCGCTCTAGACCTGGCGGTAAAGCAATTCGTCCGCCGAGGCCCACTTCGTAAGAAGAGCGGACGCCTCAGCCAAACTCCACAGCTTCACCGGTGATCAAGGCCCGCGGCCAACATGGCGCGGGCCTTTCACGTTGCTGGGGATGCTTTGGTTAGCATTGGCTGCTGATTGAGAGCACCGCAGGTCCCTCGGCTGCGCTCGGGATGACAAAGGGTAGGGTGGCGCTTTGGTCAGCATTTGCTGTTGTTGGAAGAGCTTGCTCCGCCAATAATTAAATGCCCAGGAAAGCGCTACCCTCCCCTTTGTCATCCCGACCCGGATTTCCGGCCACGCAGCACTGGACACGGCCTCGTGTGCGCCTTTCCGTAAAGAAAGGCGCATGAAGTGCATCAACGCGATTAATCTCGACAGGAAATCCGGGGGAAGCGAAGCCGAGGGACCTGCGGTGCTCTCTCGGGCAGGCTTACAATTAGCCTATGGAACCACTGGTGATTGCGGGTAAGGCGTTTCAGTCCCGGCTGATCGTGGGCACTGGCAAATATAAGGACGGCGCAGAGACGCAAGCGGCCATTGAAGCTTCAGGGGCGGAGATGGTGACGGTCGCAGTGCGGCGGATCAACCTCGATCGCAGCCGCGAGTCGCTGCTCGATTACATCGATCCCGAACGCTACTTCCTGCTCCCGAATACCGCCGGATGCTACACCGCCGATGAAGCCATTCGCGCCGCTAGATTGGGACGCGAAGTGGGGATCTCGGACTGGGTAAAGATCGAAGTGATCGGAGATCAGGCCACCCTCTATCCGGATGTGCAAGCCACGCTCGAAGCTACCCGGGTCCTGGTGAAGGAAGGCTTCACTGTTCTCCCCTACACATCCGACGACATTGTTTTTGCCCGCAGACTGATCGATGCCGGAGCAGCCGCAGTCATGCCGCTGGGCGCGCCCATTGGTAGCGGGATGGGTTTGCAGAACCTGGCTACGCTGCGCATCCTGCGGGAGATGATTACCGAGGTTCCGCTGATTGTCGATGCCGGGGTGGGCCAGGCTTCCGATGTGTGCCTGGCGATGGACATGGGTGCAGACGCAGTGTTAGTCAACTCCGCCATCGCCCATGCATCCAAGCCGGTGCTCATGGCCGAGGCGATGATGCATGCGGTGCTCGCCGGGCGCCAGTCATTCCTCGCCGGCCGGATGCCCAGGAAACTTTACGCTACCGCCAGCTCTCCGCTCGAAGGCCTGTCGAAGTAGCACCCACATGACTATTACAGCGTCCCCCGCTGTGGGATAGACTCTGTCACATGCGCGTCTTCGGCATCGACTGCGGCAGCAATTGCACCGGCTACGGCGTGGTGGATGTGCAACCTGGCCGCTATGAAACACGCCTCATCGCGGTGGCCGCGGGCGGTCTCAGCCTGCCCGGGAATCAGCCGCTGCCCTTACGGCTCGCCTATATCTTTTCCGAGCTCTCGGCGCTGTTACAGCTACATCGTCCCGACGTGGTCGCGGTCGAAGAGGTGTTCTACTCCGTGAATGCAAAATCTGCACTCAAGCTGGGACACGTGCGGGGAGTGGCTTTGCTGGCGGCCGCGATGCAAGACCTGCCGGTAGCTGAATATGCTCCGCTGACCATCAAGTCCGCGGTCGTCGGTTATGGAATGGCGCAAAAGGAGCAAGTGCAGTTCATGGTCGCGCGCCTGCTGAATCTCGATCATGCGCCGGAACCTGCCGATGCCGCCGACGCCCTGGCCATCGCGATATGCCACGCACATACCGCACAGACACTTTTGTTGCAGGCGGAATCCCGCGCTTGAGGTGCAGTTGATTCCGCTGCGAAGCATGGCCTGGGCGGTGTTGCCCCTTATGTTTGTGCCGGGCGGAGCGCCGGCAAGGGCACAGGCTGGAACTCCGGCGCAAATCCGCTTTACCTACGAGAACCCCAAGCTGCAACCGCACAAGTATGTTCTGACGGTGGGAGAAGATGGCACCGGACACTTCCGCTCGGAAGCGGGCCCGGTAGTCAGTGATGGCCAGGTTGTAGCGGCAGAGTCGCCAGTGGAATCCCTCGACCGGCCCATCCACATTTCGAAAGCCCTGCGCGAATCTATGTTTTCGATCGCCCGCAAGAACAAGCTCTTCGCCATCTCCTGCGATGACGGAGGCAAGAACATTGCTTTCCAGGGAACCAAGACGTTGGCGTACGAGGGTCCTGAAGGTCAAGGAAGTTGCGTCTACAACTGGAGCAAAAACCCCCAGATTGATAAGCTTACAGACCAGTTTGAATCCATGGCCGCTACCCTGGATGAGGGCAGTAAGCTCGAGCGAGAGTACGAGCACGGGCGCCTTAGCCTGGATTCCGAGATGGAAGTACTGGACCAGCTGGTGAGCGAGGGGCGGGCCATTGAAGTGGAGAACATCGCCCCAATTTTGCACACCTTGGCGAGCGATGAGGCGGTGCTGCAGCGGGTGCAGCGGCGTGCGCAAGCCCTGCTTCAGAAGGCAAAAACCGATTGATGCGCGGTTGGCCTGTCTTTTGCGTCCAAGGGATAGGGAAACTTATTCTGCCGGATCTTGTTGAAGTGATTAGGGCAGAGTCCCGCCCAGGAAAATGGAGGTGCGCCATGATGCAGCACCCGAGAATCAAGAACGTCGTGGTTGGAGTTGTGCTTTGCCTGCTTGGGATGGGATTTGGCATGGGCAGCGCGCCGGCGCAGAACGCCGCGCCCAACGTTGCTCGAATCAGCTTCGTGCAAGGCTCCGTGCAGCTTCTTGCCGGCCAGGGAACCGATTTCCAGCAAGCGGTGATCAACATGCCGGTGCTGGACGGGTCGCGTTTGCAGGCCGGCGGTGATGGTCAGGCAGAGGTTGAGTTTGGCGACGGAAGCGTGGCTCGGTTAACGCCGAACAGTGGGATCCAGTTCGATCACCTGGGACAGGATCAGGTTCAGCTTCAGCAGACCTCCGGTCTCGGCTATTACGAGCTCAACGTGGGTGACGGGCATCCCCTTTTCAGCTTGCAATTCGCAGGTGTGTCCCTGCAGCCGACGGCCAACTCGATCTTCCGTGTGGGCCTGGACGCCGGCTGGGAAGTCGCAGTGATCAGCGGCTCGGTGAGCGCGCAAGGGAATGGTATCCCGGCCGTTAACGTGGCGGAGAACCAGAGCATCCGTGCCGCAGACAATGGGGCCGTGGCCCAGGGGATCACCGGCGATTCCTGGGATAACTGGAATCAGGACCGGGATCAGGCGATCGCCCAGGAGGCTTCCCAGCAAACCCCGGTGCGCGATGACTCGGCCAATCCCCAGAATGAAAACTGGAACGATCTGGATGCCGACGGTAATTGGTATCCCGTCGAGGGCCAGGGCAACGTGTGGGTTCCGGCCGGGGTTGGAGCAGATTGGGATCCTTATGGAGCCGGCTATTGGGCCTACTATCCCACCTTCGGCTACACCTGGGTTTCCAGTTATCCCTGGGGTTGGCTGCCCTACCATTGCGGCGCCTGGAGCTATTACTCTTTTGGTTGGGGATGGGCCCCCGGCGGTTGTGGACGGACTTGGTCTCCGGTCATTGTGGTGAGAGCCCACCCACCGGGCTGGACTATGCCGCTACGGCCCCCTGGCGGTTCGCACCCAATATCCGGACGGCTCGTGGCGGTCGACCGTGGACCCGAGGCGAGAGGCCCGTGGACTTCAACCGGACCAGCGCCGAGGCCGGACCATCAGGCAGCGCTGAATCTGAACGGGCGCCCGGTTGCACCGGTGAATCGAGTAGACATGCGTGCCCAGTCATTTACCGCTCCGAAGGGCACAGCGCCGGGGACGCGAGCAGTTTTGAGCGGTGCTCCTTCTGGTGGATTCCCGCGGCCGAGTCCCTCGAGCGCGTATACATTCGGCGGCAATCCGCCGCGGGCCGTACAACCGCCCAGACCGAACGTGGGTTATCCCCCGGCGGGGACTTTTAACTCGCGCTCGACCTATGTGGCCCAGCCGACGCCAACAACTCACTATTCAGCACCGCCACCGCCTCACTACTCGGCTCCGCCACCGGCGCCGCACTACTCGGCTCCTTCCGGAGGAGGGCACCGCTGAGGGAGAACGAAGTTTTCGCAGATCCAAATCTACGCAACCGTGGTCATGCTTTGAATCAGGGCCTGACTTTAGTCGGGGCCTTGAGGCCAAGATCTGGGCTTTAGCCCCTGAGTGAGAACGTCCTGGACAAGATGATGGGTGCCCCAGGTCTCGCGTTTGAGACCTGGGATCCTTCACGCAAATGCCGCCAGACAGCGCCGATTCCGATGCTTTGTATCAGGGCCCGAATTTAGTCGGGCCGTTGAGATAACAAAGATCTGGGCTTTAGCCCCTGCGCTTTTTCTTTGCCGGTAAGCGTGGCAGGGGCTGAAGCCCAATTCTGTTCAATCCTTTGCGGCCCGACTGAAGTCGGGCCCTGATACAAGACCCCAACTCAGCATCCAAGGGAGCCGTTCAAAGCACGGCACAGGCACGCCATAGCTTCCAGCGACACGGCCTCCGCTCGAGCCTGGTGGTCCACCGCACACTGCGTCAGAGCAACCTCCACCACCGCAGCGCTATATCCACAAGCACGCAGATTGTTGGCCAGGGTCTTGCGCTTGAGGGCAAACACCTGGCGCAGAAACCGTTGGAAGCCTGCTGGCTCCAAGCCTAAGTCTGCAAACCGGGAGTGCATCGTAAGGCGAATGACCGCGGAGTGGACCTCTGGAGGCGGAGCAAAAGCCTCCGGCGGCAGCGTGAAAAGATACTCGACTGTCGCATACATTTGCGTAGTGGCCGAGAGTAAACCGTAGGCGCGCGAGCCCGGCGGCGCCACGATCCGTTCCGCAACCTCGCGTTGCGTCATCAGCACCGCCCGGTCAATCACCGCGCTATGGGTAAAGAGGTGCATCAGGATAGGGGAAGATATGTAATACGGCAGGTTGCCGACGACCTGCAGGCGAACCCCGCTCCGTGTGGCCAGTTCAGTGAGGTCAAGCGTTAGAATGTCCTGGCAAAGCACTGTAGCTGAGCTCTCCTGCAGGAGCGCCGCCAACGCCGGGTCGAGTTCGACAGCGACGAGCTGTTTGGCGCGGGTCGCGAGCAGGCTGGTGAGGACTCCTTTGCCGGCGCCAATTTCGACCACCGTAGCCTGGCTCAGATCGCCCAGGGCGTCTACGATCGCGCGTGGCGCGGTCGGGCTGACGAGAAAGTTCTGCCCCAGCTTTGGCTTATGACGCCGTGCATTGCTGGGGCCGTATCTCACAGGTAGACTCGCACTTGCGACGATTCCTCCTCTGCATCATACGGAAGCGGGTCGGCAAGAAAGAAAAGGGTGTTGGCGATGCATATCGTTTTTGCCGCGTCGGAATGCGTTCCCTACGCGAAGACGGGCGGAGTTGCAGAAGTGGTCGGTTCACTGCCCAAGGAACTGGTGCGCCAGGGCCACCAGGTCACGGTCTATCTGCCCCTTTACCGGCAGGTCCAAAAACATTTGAAGGAACGCCGGATCGCGATTCGTAGTCTGACTATTCCTTTCTCCTACTACAACCGTTTTGCGACCGTTGTGAATGGAGGCACTCCGGACGGAGTGCAGTTTTATTTCATCGATTGCCCTGAGCTTTTCGACCGCGAATTTCTCTATGAAACCCCTTCCGGCGACTATGCCGATAACGCGGAACGGTTTGGATTGTTTTGCCGGGCGGTGCTGGACAGCACCAAGTTCCTCGGGGTGCCGGATGTTTTCCATATCCACGGCTGGCCGGCCGGCGTTCTTGCCATTCTGCTGCGCACGGTCTACTACTTCGATCCCGTGCTGAAGAATGTTGCCTGTCTGTTGACCATCCACAATTCTGACCGCCAGGGGTGGTTTCCTCGCGAAACCGTCGAAAAGCTACTGCTGCCGTGGGATGTGTACACCGTGGAACGGGCCGAGTATTACGGCACCTTTGACTTCTTGAAGGGCGGTATTGTCTATTCCGACGCCATCAACACCGTGAGCCGCAAATACGCCCAGGAGATTCAGACCCCCGAGTTCGGCAACGGCCTGGACGGGGTGTTGCGCGCCCGGGCCCAGGATCTTCATGGCATTTTGAACGGGGTGGATTACCGCGTGTGGGACCCGGCGACCGACAGCAAAATTGCTGCCCACTACACTCCCGAGCGGCTGGAAGGCAAGTTGGCCTGCCGCAAAGACCTGCTGCACGCCTTCGGTGTTGCTAATCCGCCCGAGGACACCGCGGTGGTGGGCATGGTTACCCGCCTGGCGACACAGAAGGGTTTTGACCTGGTGGCCCAGATCTTCGACCAACTGGTGCAGCAGAATATGTTCCTGGTGATCCTGGGAACGGGGGAACCCTACTATGAGAACTTGCTGCGCAGCTGGCAGGAGCGCCTTCCCAACAAGGCCGCGGTCGCGATCAGGTATGACGAGACGCTGGCGCACAAGGTGATCGCCGGCTCAGACATGGTTCTGATGCCTTCCCGCTCCGAGCCTTGTGGACTAAACCAGTTCTATGGCATGAAGTACGGCACGGTTCCGGTGGTGCGGGCCACGGGCGGCCTTGATGACACGGTGCAGGAATGGTCGGCAGAAGCGGAGACGGGAACGGGGTTTCGCTTTCATGAATATAAGCCGGAGGCATTATTGCAGGCGCTGCGCTCGGCCTTCACGGCGTTCGCGGATAAGCAACAGTGGCGGAAACTAATGCGCAACGGCATGGCGCGCGATTATTCCTGGACCCAGCCGGCCAAAGAATACACTCAGCTTTACGAAGAGATCGTGCGGCGAAGGTCTTGAGTGCCCACGAAGGCCGGGTGCCCCACGTCCCCGATTTCCTGTGCACCTTAGTGGGTTCCGCGCGCCTCATGCGCCTTTCCTTACAGAAAGGCGCACACGCAGTTCTGGTCAGCGCAGCGTGCAGGAAATTCGGGGCATCTCGCTCGTTTTTCGCGAGATGTGGGATACCACAGCACCTTCCCTCTGACTCTCGATTCACTCGATGCACTGAGCGTCAACCTCAGTGGTATCCCACGTCTCGCGAAAAACGAGCGAGATGTGGGCACCCGGCCTTCGTGACAGGCCCTAGCGATGGCTCTGCTTAGCGGCACGAAACACCAGATACAGGGGAATCCCCGCCAGGATGATGAGCGTTCCCAACAGTGAGCTGCGCAGGTTGCTGGCAAACGAGTAATAGAGCAACACGGCAGCGGCCAGAATGAAGAGCGCGGGCAGCACGGGATATCCCCAGCTGCGGAACGGCCTCTCGGCCGCAGGGATGCGGCGCCGGTAGACAAAAATAGTCGTCGTGGTAATCAGGTAGAAGAGCCACTCAGCAAAGATCGCCAGTTCAAAAAGCTGCTGAAATTGTCCCACCAGCAGCAGCAACACCGTGCTCAATGAGGCCTGCGCCACCAGTGAGGTGGAAGGGCTTTGAAATCGCGGATGAATGTGCGCCATGCGGGCAGGGAACAGCCGGTCCCGCGCCGCCGCGAAGGGCACGCGGGCGCCTGACATAGTCGTTCCGTTGAGCCCCACCAATATGCTGAGTGCCATGGCGACCGATACCAGGGAGGCTCCCCAGTGGCCCGAAACGACCGTCATCGCAACCACTGCGGGACGAGGGGAGGTGGCGATAAGCTCTGCCGGCAATATGTACTGAATGGCGGCGTTGGTGGCCATGTAAAGCACGCCCACCACGCCCACTCCGGCAATTAATGCGATCGGCAGGCTCCGCTCCGGGTGCTTCACTTCCCCGGCCACCATGGTCAGGTCATTCCAGCCGTCATACGCCCACAAAGAGGCGATCAGGGCCACCATAAATCCTGCGAATCCGCCTTGCGCGCCGGGGAAGAAGGTATGGAAATTGGCCACGCCCCCGCGCGAACTGGCGAAGCAGAAGCCGGTGATGACCACAACCAGGATGACCTTTAGCCAGGTGAAGAACAGTTGAAAGTCACCCGCTTTCTTGATGCCCAGGTAGTTGAGCCCGGTGATCAGCCACGCGGCAGCGATGGCAAAGATCTGCGACCAGGTAATCAGCAGTGGAGCTCGTAGCACCACGCCATCGAGCCAGGCGAATGCAGGGAACACGCCCATAACACGGGCCAGGCCGGTGGTGACGCTGGCGATCGATGCCGGCTTGGCCACCGCAAACCACGTCCACATATAAAGAAATGCCGGCAGGTCACCGTAGGCGTTGCGCAGAAATACGTACTCTCCGCCGGCCCGCGGCATCATGGCGCCGAGCTCCGCGTACGTCATAGCGCCGAAGAGTGTGAGGAGACCACCTACGATCCAGGCCAGGTAGACCACCCGGCCGGAGCCGCCGGCCCGCATCATTTCCTGGGGCACGAGGAAGATGCCACTCCCGATGATGGTGCCCACCACGATGGCGGTCGCGTGCCAGACACCAAGCACACGGGGAAGGTCGGGCGCCGAGGACGAGCTCGGTATGGCATGGGGCTGATCGTGCACGGGATGACAAATTGTACTGCTAAGCCAGTGCGCGCTCGATACAGGAGGTGAGTTGCGATTCGGACTGGGCGCTGCAGTCGAACAGGGCGTCATCAGCGAGAGAGTGGTCGCTGGACGAAACCAGGCGGATGATCCGGATCCATGGCCAGCGGATGCGCATCACCTGCGCCAGCGAGATCTGCTCCTGCTGGCTCAGCGACTGATCATAGACAGCAGCCTCAAAGTGCTGGGCTTGGGCATACATCTCGGCAACACAGACGTTGTCCGCGCGGGTGACGCTTAATCCAAACGATCGCAGCAGTGCTTCCGTCCGGTCTGCTTGCCCAGACGGGACCGTCACCAACAATGTAGGCACTGCAATCGCCCGCAAGGGTTTCATGTGCAACTTCAGAAGAAATGGTTTCGCGGCCGCAGACAATGCGGCGGGGAACGCCATTTGAGTGCAGTCAAAGTTCCAGGCGAAGTTAGAAGCCGTGCTTACACAGCATGCTCAGGGGGAGACTCTATCGTCTCCGCGGGATGAAAATAGCCAAAAATCGCGGCCGCCAGGTGAGGGGCCACGACCGAGGCTAGCGCCTGCAAACTGGCGCCCTGTACCCCACGCAAACTGCCGAAGTGGGCAACAAGCCGATTGCGTGTCTGCGGGCCCACGCCGGGTATGGTCAGCAGATCAGACTCACGATCCCGGATCTCCCTTCGCTTGCGATGGTAGGTGACAGCGAAGCGGTGCGACTCATCGCGAATTTTCTGCACCAGGTGCAAGACCGGGGAGCGGCGGTCGAGCACGATGGGCTCATCCTCCTGCCCGTAGACGTAGATGATTTCTTCTCTTTTAGCAATCGAGGCCAGCGGCTGGGTCGTGATGCCGAGTAATTCCAGAGCCTCGGCAGCGGCGTGCAACTGGCCGAGTCCTCCATCGATCAGGATCAGGCTCGGCATCGCTTTCTGCTCTTCTTGCAGGCGGCGATAGCGCCGGCCCACGACTTCCCGCATGGACGCGAAATCATCGACCCCCTCGACGGTCTTGATTTGATATTTGCGGTAGTCGGATTTCTTCATCGCGCCGTCTTCCCAAACGACCATGGAAGCGACCGTCTCCGCACCCTGGATGTGCGAGATATCGAAGCACTCAATACGCCGGGGCAACTCGGGAAGCGTCAGCAAATCCTGCAGTGTTTCCTCAATTACCTTCCGCGAGGGCTGCAACACGCGGAAGCGCTGGTCAAAACTCTGCTTTGCATTTTGTCCGGCAAGGTCGACCAGGGAGCGCTTTTCTCCCCGGCGGGGCACGCACAGCTCCACCTTGTGTTGAGCGCGCTCGCTCAACAGCGCCTCCAGCGTATCGCGATCGGCAAAATCGACTGGGATATACACCGTCCGGGGCACATATTGCTGATCGATATAAAGCTGTTTCAGCAGGGCAGAGAAGAAGAACGAAGCGTCAAAGCCCTCTCCCAGGGATTGGGAGTCAACTTCAGATTTTGCTTCCGCGGGGTCGAACTCTGGCGGCAGCTCGGGCAGTTCTTCCCAGAAAAATTCCCGCCGGTCCACGATCTTGCCCCCTCGCATATGGAAGAGGTTCACGGCCAGCATACCGTTCTCGTGATGGTAGCCGTAAACGTCTGCGTCATCGCCGTCCGTTGTAGCCATGCGCTGTCTCTCCTGCACCTGGCTCATGGTGATCAGAAGATCGCGGTACCTGGCAGCGAGCTCAAATTGCTCTGAAGCCGCGGCCGCCTCCATGCGCTGCTCCAGGGAGTTGCTCAGCTCCGTCTGCCGGCCCTCCAAAAACATTTGCGCGTCTCGCACCGCTTCCCGGTATTCCTGCGGCGTGGTGAGCGCTTCCACGCAAGGTCCAAGACAGCGCTTGATGTAGTACTGCAGGCACGGCCGGGGATGATAGCGGGAGAGATCGACCTTGCAGCTGGGCAATAAAAAGCTGCGGTGGATCAGGTCCACCACCCGGTGCGCCAGGTTGCCGGGAAAAAAGGGGCCGTAATAGGCGCTACCGTCTTTGCGCAGCCTGCGCGTCACAAACACCTTCGGATGCCGGTCCGCCAGGGTCAGTTTGACGTAGGGGTAAGTCTTGTCATCGCGCAGCAGGATGTTGAAACGGGGCTTCCGCTGCTTAATCAGGTTATTTTCGAGCGCCAGGGCCTCGTGTTCGTTCTCCACCAGGATGTAATCCATGTCCACTGCTTCGCGCATCAGCGAGCCGGTTTTGGCATTGGCCTGGGCTCCATCCAGCAGGTACGAACGTACCCGGGAGCGAAGGTTCTTGGCCTTGCCCACGTAGATCACTTCCCCCTGGGCATTGCGATACAAATACACCCCGGGCCTGGTGGGCAGGGTGCGCATCTTTTCGTGCAGATCCATCGATAGTCCCTAACTAAAGTTTAGTGCAGGCGACAACTTTCCCTGCGGCGGGTAAAAGTTTCCTCCTCTGAACTGTTTTACGGTGCACCTGGTTGGACACTTTTCGATGCAAGTCATAGAAGCGACACTGGTATTGGTGATGATGCGTTTTGGCACGAATCGTGCTACATACGTACAGATGGGCAAAGATGCGGCTAAGCCGCAATTACAGGAGCCAGGCCTTTATGATCCGAATTGCCAAGACGTCGCAACACACAGCTATCCTGTTGGGGGCCGTCTCTTTACTGATGACTGCCGGCTGCTCCACGAAGAACTATGTGCGCACGCAAACCACTCCGCTGGTGACCAAAACCAACGAGCTGGACGACGCCGTCGCAGCCAACAATCGGTCGATCCAAAGCACCAATGACCGTGCCCAGGCAGGAATCCAGCAGGCCCAGCAGTCGGCCAACACCGCCACCCAGAATGCAACCGCTGCCACCCAGGCAGCGACCCAGGCGCAGGGCAGCGCGCAAGAGGCAGTCAATCGCGCCGACTCGCTGGCCAGCGTGGTAGCCAACCTGGACAACTACAAGCAGATCGGCACTGTTTCGGTGACCTTCGGGTTTGACAAGAGCGTGCTGACTAAGAGCGACAAGGAGCAATTAGATGGCCTGGGGACTCAGCTGACGTCAGCCAAGAGCTACATCCTGGAAGTAACCGGCGGAACTGACTCGGTAGGCAACGCGGATTACAACTACCAATTGAGCCAGCGCCGCGCCGAAGCGGTAGTGCAATACCTCGCTTCGAAGTTCAACGTGCCGCCGCACAAGTTTTACTTAATCGGGATTGGCAAGGACCAGGAAGTAGCCACCAACAAGACAGCCGCCGGACGGGCGCAGAACCGGCGGGTTGAGGTGCAGATACTGTCCAACGCCGCCCAGCCTGGCAGCACAGCTGTGTCCCAAGTGCAAAACCCCTAACGAAGGGCACGGCTTCAGCCGCGCTGTCTGCGGCTTCGACCTAGCCTTTCAAGGCTGCGGGAAAAGTCGATCTGTTGAAGGGTACGGGCTTTAGCCCGTACATATTAGCAATCAAGAACACCCGGCTTTAGCCGCTGAGGGCTGTCCCCTTCGGAGGCTGAAGCCGGATTCATTTCATAAGGTACGTACGGCCTAAAGGCCGTACCCTTCCAAAACTTGTTTCCGTTACATGCCTTAGGACTACAAGGCGAAATGGCTTACGTGCTCTGCCCGTAGATCGTCGGCGCTGAATAGGCGATAGAACGGCGCTCCCTGCGCCGCGGCTTCAACCGCGGGCCGTCCCTTGGCATCCTCTCGTTCCACCAGGCAGATCACGCCGATAACATGCATCCCTGCCTCCCGAGCAGCTTCGATCGCCATCACCGTGGAGGCGCCGGTAGTACAAACGTCATCCACAACAACCACCGGCACACCGGTCTGCTGGAAGCCCTCGATGCGCCGCCCCGTGCCATGAGTCTTTTCCGCCTTCCGCACCAGAAAGCCATCCAGCACCGGCGAACCTGGAACTTCCAGTGCATGCCATGCGCTGGCTGCCGCCACATTGCAGACGATAGGGTCAGCGCCCAGCGTAAGGCCGCCGATCGCGCGCGGCCGCAACTCATGCTGACGAATGAGATCGAGCACCGCCAGCCCGGTGAGCCGTCCACCCTCCCCTGTCAGCGTGGTGGTTCGGCAATCGATGTAGTAATCACTCGAGGCGCCGGACGAAAGCTTGAACTCCCCCAGCCGAAAAGAGATGCGGGCCAACATCTTGAGCAGGGCTTCACGGTGAGCAAGGGTCATTACTTGATTTTATCCAGATGACGAAAGCCGCCGGTGACGAAAAACAAGATGGTAAAAATGGTCCCGTTATAGGTGGCGTGAATCAAGGTGCTGGCGGCCAGGGAATGGGTCCACAGCCGCACTCCGCACAGCACCAGGCTGACGGCGAACAGTACTGCCAGAGGAGCCCAGGCGTGGGCCAGCTGATCGGCGTGGACCAACGCAAAACCGATGCTGGTGAGGGTGCAGGAAACCACCAATGCCGCAACGCTCCAACCCGGGTCTTGATCTTCGCTTACTCGATCGTTCCGGCCCCGTAGCCAATCCCAGGAGGACGCTAACGAAGGCAACAGAAAGCCACGAAAGGCCAGCTCTTCAAAGACGGGGGCCAGGAAGGTACCAAACAGAGCGACCAGCCACACATCGGCGGACGTGCGAAAGAAGTCGTCGATGGGGAGTGTCTTGGGAACAGGAAGGAAATTCGACAGGAACTGGACCACCAGGCTCAATCCCACGCCGCCTGCCAGCAGCAGCACCCAACGACGGCGTACGGCCTCGAAGTTCCATTGCAAGGCGCGAACGAACGGGCGTTCCCACAAGTACGTAAATACCGCCCAGACAATGGCTCCCGCGATGAGGTAACCGATCGCCATGGCGGGGATAAGCAGACGCGGTTCGCGCAGCAGCTGATCCGAGCTCTCCGGCCCCATCAGACGCAAGCCCATAGTCACTGCGAAAAGCGAAACACTGGTCAGCAGCAGCGTGATGAACGCTACGGTAAAGAACAAAACCGTGTGACCAAAGTTAGGGATCCGGCGCGGCGGTGGTGGCGCGGGTAAAGGCAGCGGGTCGGGTAGATCTGGTGAGGGCAGGATCTCCGGATCATTCCACAAGGCACGATTTCCTATTTCGCCGCACGTCTGCGCGGAACGTGGTTGCCATTGGCTCCTGAGGCATAAGCGGCGAGCGGCTTCAACTCATGCGAGGGAAAATAGCGGCGGAGAAATTCCCCGGTGTACGAGCCGAGTGTAGCAGCTACCTCGGCAGGCGTCCCCTTGGCCACTAGGTTGCCTCCGTCTTCTCCGCCCTCAGGCCCCAGGTCGAGAATCCAATCTGCGCTGCGGATCACGTCGAGGTTGTGTTCGATGATGATCACGGTGTTCCCCAGATCAGTCAGGCGGTGCAGCACTTCGAGCAGTCGGCGCACGTCGTCGAAGTGCAGCCCGGTGGTGGGTTCATCCAGCAGGTAGAGGGTCTTTCCGGTTTGACGCTTGGAGAGCTCGCGGGCCAGCTTCATGCGCTGGGCCTCTCCTCCGGAGAGCGTGGTCGCCGCCTGGCCCAAATGGATATAGCCCAGCCCCACATCCACCAGCGTCTCCAGTTTCTGACGTACCTGTGGAATATCGATCAGCACCGGCAGCGCATCTTCAATGGCCAGCTCCAGCAGGTCGGCAATGGAGTAGCCGTTAAACTTGACCGCCAGTGTTTCCTGATTGTAACGGCGGCCATTGCAAACCTCGCACAGCACGTAGACATCGGGCAGGAAGTTCATCTCGATGCGCCGCTGGCCTTCGCCCTGGCAAGCCTCGCAGCGGCCGCCGGAGACGTTAAACGAAAAACGGCCCGGTTTGTAGCCACGTTCGCGCGACTCCGGCAGCCGGGCGAAGAGGTCGCGGATGGCAGTAAAGACCCCGGTGTAGGTGGCCGGGTTGGAGCGTGGCGTTCGGCCGATAGGGGACTGGTCGATACGGACTGCTTTATCGATGTTCTGGAAACCCTCGATGGCCTTGTACGCGCCGGGCAGCTCACGCGACCCGTAGAGTTCCCGGGCCAGGGCGCGATAAAGGGTGTCATTGACCAGGGTGCTCTTGCCCGAGCCCGAAACACCGGTTACTACGGTCATTACATTTAAAGGAAATTGAACGGTTAAATTTTTTAGATTGTGGCTGCTGGAGCCTTCGACGTTGATCCAATTGCCTTTGAGCGCTCGCGGCGCCTCACGGCTGATGGTCTGCAGTTCTCCGGAGAGATAGCGGCCGGTCAGCGAGATGTCAGTATCCATGACTTCCTGCGGGGTTCCCGCGGCCACGACATGGCCACCGAGTTTGCCCGCGCCGGGGCCCAGATCAACCACGTAATCGGCATTGCGGATGGTGTCTTCATCGTGCTCCACCACCAGCACGGTATTACCGAGGTCACGCAGCGATTTAAGAGCTTCGATCAGCCGCTGATTGTCGCGCTGGTGCAGGCCAATAGAAGGTTCATCGAGCACATACAGTACTCCGCGCAGACGCGAACCAATTTGTGTGGCCAGGCGAATGCGTTGTCCTTCGCCGCCGGACAGAGAGGCGGCATCGCGATCCAGAGAAAGGTAACTGAGGCCGACCGAGTTCAGAAACTCAAGCCGCTCCACGACTTCGCGGCGCAGGCGCTCGGCAATCATGGCCTCGCGCGGGGTGAACGCGATGGCGCGCGCCGCGTCCAAAGCCCGGCGCAATGGAAGGGCGGTGAAGTCGGCAATCGACAACGATCCCACCTTGACCGCCAACGATTCAGGCCGCAGCCGCTTGCCTTGGCAGGCCGGGCAGATGGTGGCCGACATGTAATTCAGCAGCCAATCGCGATAGCTTTCTGACTTGGACTCTTCCAGCGAATCGCGCAAATAAGCCAGGATGCCGTGGAAGCCGGTGCGCGGCGCCTCCTCACGGCCGGGCCCATAAAGTAATAGCTTCTGTTGCCGTTCGGAGAGATCTTCAAACGGCTTGCGCAGGTCGATTTTGTAGCGCTGGGCCGCCAGCTGGAGCAGGCGGTTGAGATACTGCGATCCGCCGCCCGGGCCCAGGGCTCCATCCGTGAGAGGCTTCGACCAGTCGGTGATTACCTTCGCCGCGTCGAAGTCGTAGATGCTGCCCAGACCGTGGCACTCGGGGCATGCGCCATAAGTGCTATTGAACGAAAAGCTTCGAGGCTCCAACTTGGGGATGTCGAGTCCGCAGTCCGGGCACGCCATTGAAGAGGAATAAAGCTGCTCTTCTTCACCGGCAACCGCTGCGAGAACAAGTCCGTTGGCCATCTGCAGCGCTTTGGCCACCGAGCTTTCGAGCCGTTTCTCAACCCCCGGTTTGAGAACGACACGATCGATAACGGCTTCGATGGTGTGCTTTTTGTTACGTTCGAGATGTATGGAGTCCGCAAGATCCCGCATCTCACCGTCAATGCGAGCGCGAAAGCCCTGCTGGTCTAGTTCGTCGAGCAGGTCCTTGAACTCTCCTTTGCGGCCGCGGACGACCGGTGCGTAGATGATGACCCGTTCTCCGGAGGCGAGCGAAAGGATGCGCTCCACGATTTGCTCGGCGGATTGCCGGGAAATAGGTTTGCCGCACTTGGGGCAGTGGGGTACGCCGATCGATGCGTAGAGCAGGCGGAGATAGTCATAGATCTCCGTGATTGTGCCCACGGTGGACCTGGGACTGCGGCTGGTGGTTTTTTGTTCGATGGAGATAGCAGGGCTGAGGCCTTCGATGGAATCCACATCCGGGCGCTCAATCTGGTCAAGGAACTGGCGGGCATACGCAGAGAGTGTTTCGACGTAGCGCCGCTGGCCCTCGGCATAGATGGTATCGAAAGCGAGAGAAGATTTACCTGACCCGGAGAGGCCAGTGACTACGGTAAGCGTGTTACGGGGAATTCGAATATGGATGTCGCGCAGATTATGCTGACGCGCTCCCCGCACGGTGATATGAGTAATAGGCATGAGGTTCGGGCTACGAAGAGTGAGTGGCACAAGTAACAACTATATGTATCTTAGTCGGCAATAGAAGCGAGGGCAACGTAGCGCTGCTGTCTGTCACAATGACACACTGACCTTACGAGAGTGCGCAGAAGACGCACCAAGGGATGAGCTAAAACTACAGATTTGAAGGGCCATTATGGGAAATGAAGTAGGAATGTTGACGGTATTTTGTGCGGTGGTCGCCGCGCTTGCCCTAGGTGTGATGCTGGGATACATGTGCTGCAAAACCTTGTTCGATGTGTTGCGTTTCCACGCTCGAATGTCTCCGGCTGAGGGCGCAAAGGCCGAGACCCAGGTGGCACAGATCTGAACCATCGGCTTTTGTCGGTGCATTGTTCTCCCCCGCACTTCTGTACTTAGTCCCAAAGAGACCGCTGAGTTTAGCCCAGGACGCCAGTCCAGGGCAGGATCTGGTTCCCTCACGAAGGCCGGGTGCCCCACATCTCGCTGGTTTTTCGCGAGATGTGGGATACCACCGCACCTACCCTCTCACTCTCGAGTCGTCTGATGCACTGAGCGGTCAACATCGGTGGTATCCCACATCTCGCGAAAAACCAGCGAGATGTGGGGCACCCGGCCTTCGTGAGGGAACTACTGAAGGGGTGAATCTTGCTGTACAGGTTGTTGTTGCTGCTGCTGTTGCTGCTGGGCTTGGCGCATATGCTGCAGCTGCTCGAATAATTGCTGCGGACTCTTCACCCCTGGGTTGGGAGGGGGCGTCGTTCCAGGGGGCGGCACTTCCGGTGTCGGCGGTTGCGGAACGTCCGCTGTTTCTTGTTCATTGCTCGCATCCTCGGCATTCGCTTGAGGCGCAACCGAAGCAACCGCCGCTCCGCCGTGCGTGGCGGGGCTGAGAATCAGTTCTCGCGGCACGCCGTCGCTCAAGTCTCCGAGCAGAACAAGATTGTATGCAGTTCCGTCGAGCAGGTCGGCCAGCACATCGCGGGGTGCACCGGGGCCAAAGTTGCCGAACACGCGCTCGTCCCCTCCAAGCCCTTCTACCTTCATGCCGCTTTTTTCCGCGATCTGGTGCAGAATGGCGGCCAGGCTGGAATTATCAGCGTGAATGGAAAGACTATTGCCGGCTAAGACGATTTGCGCCTCTCGCGCCGGCTGTTCCAGCATGGAGGGCGGGGGCGCCGTGGGCGCAAAAGGGGATTGCCCCGGCGTGAAACCAGCCGCCGGAGCAGCAGGGACCGTAGCAGCGGGGACTGGAGCGGTGGGGGTAGGCGCCGGAGTGGGACCTCCTCCCGGCGAATTACGCATGCGAGAGGCAGGGTTCTGCGCGTACATCGCCGACGCTAGCAGCAGGGTCCATCCGCAGGTCGTGATCGCTCGAGTCATCCCCTAATACCCTCTGTGTACTAGACTAGCAGTGGTCGTACCTAACTTCCATGTCTCAGTCCCGCCGATACTTTGAACTTCTGATTACTCTGGTTACGCTGCTGTTGCCTGGCCGGATCTATGCTGTGTCTTGCACCACCCAGTCACAAATGAGCGAAAGCGAGCGCGCAGCGCTGGTGCAGAGCTCACGAACCCTCGCCTCCGCCGTGCAGAGCGGCAACACCGCGGCCGTGCAGGCGCTCACCATTCCCAAGGTGAAAGCTCAATTTGATCCCATCGCAAGCATGATTGAGCAGGCGGCCCCGCTGCTGGCAGGCGCTACTGTGACCATAGACGCGCTATACGGCCTGGACGCTTCCGATTTGAAGAGTGCGGTGGAGGACACGGTATTCTTCTGCGGCGTCGCGGGTTCGCCGGTGCACGTAGACCTCACCATTCCTCAGCTTCCCCAGGGAAAATATGCCTTAGCTCTGGTGCACGCCACAGGGGTCCGGCAGCCGCAGCAGATGGCGTTTTTGCTGCAAAACAACGGAGAGTGGCAGCTGGCTGGCTTGTTCGTAAAACCGCTTTTGCTCGCTGGACACGACAGCGTTTGGTATTGGACCAAAGCGCGCGCCTTCAACCAGAAAGGGCAGAAATGGAACGCGTACTTCTACTACACCACCGCGGCCTATCTGGCGACTCCAGCGGATTTTCTGAACAGCGCGAACCTGGATAAGTTGAACCAGGAGACGGCCGCCTCCAAACCCGACGGCTTACCCGGTGCCCAACCCATGATAGTGAACGCCGGCGGTCAAACCTACTCCGTTAGCGAACTGCATACCGATGGGTCCCTGGGCGGATTGGATCTTGTCCTCCGCTATTCCACGACGGATGCGGCCGATCCGGTCGCCACCCGCGCCCGTAATCTGGAGTTGATGAAAGCCACTCTCCAGGCGCACCCTGAGCTTCGCGATGGGTTCCACGGGTTGTGGGTCTTTGCCGAGGCTCCCAGCCAGCGTCCCTACGGCAATGAGCTGGCGATAAGCGAGATTCACTGATGCCATACGACAGCGAGAAGCCATTATCCCGGGCGATTGCCGAGAGAAGGGCATCGCCCAGTTTTGATGAGACTCCCATCCCGGATGCCGATCTGTTGAAGATTCTGCAGGCGGGTTTGCGGGCGCCGAGTGGTTACAACCTGCAACCGTGGCGCTTTATCGTAGTGCGCAGTCCGGAGCAGAAGAAGAGACTGCGAGCCGCCAGCTTTAACCAGGCCAAAGTCGAGGAGGCCTCGGTGATGATTGTCGCCTGCGGCGATGCCGACGGCTGGCGCAATGGAGATCTGGACGAGATGCTTCGCCTTGGCCGCCTGGGCGGCATGCCGGAAAACTACGCCGAGCAGGCGAAAACGACCATCCCCAACTACCTCTCCAACCACCCCAACATGCCGCTCTGGCTGAATCGCCAGGTGATGCTGGCGTTTACCCATATGTTGCTGATGGCCGAGGTCTTGGGATACGACACCGCCCCCATGGAGGGATTTGAAGAGGACAAGGTGCATGAGGTGCTTAAGCTGCCGCTCAGCTACTCTGTGGTGGCGCTGCTGGGCATCGGGCACCTGAAGGGCCCGGACAAATTTCACGGGGATCGTTTCAGTATCGCGCGCACTGTTTTTGCCGAGGAATTTGGCAAGCAGATCAAGTTTTCAGAGTAATATTAATCTCGCTGTAACAAACGCTCTGTCCCCCTAAAAGGATGAGTTTTTCAGGGCAAGAACCCCTGGCAGGAGAGTTTCTGTGCGTCGAGAGTATCCCCAGGCGCCGATCGTGGGCGTGGGCGCCGTGGTGATCGACGGTATGAAAGTCTTGCTGGTTCGCCGGGGAAATGAGCCGCTCAAAGGTGAGTGGTCGCTGCCCGGGGGCGCCCTCGAACTGGGAGAAACGTTGCAGCAGGGCGTGGTCCGCGAGGTGCTGGAGGAGACCGGACTGGTGGTAGCCCCGGCCGGCATTGTCGAAGTGCTGGACAGGATTACGCACGAAGAGGCATCGGGCCGCGTTCGCTACCACTACGTCCTGATCGATTTTGTTTGCCGGGTGACCGGTGGCGCCTTGGCGGTGGGTAGCGACGCGGACGAGGTGCGATGGGTCGCGCAAGAGCAATTGCATGACTTTAGCCTGGCGCCGGTAACGGTGCGAGTCATTGAGAAAGCGTTGGGCCTAGGGAGTGGGTGAGGAAGCACATGAAGTTTGAGCGCGGGATCAACCAGGCTGCACTGTTTGTGATGCTGCTACTGGGCTTGAGTTTTGGCATTCTGGCCTGGCGCAATCCGCTTTGGCTGCTCGACAAGCAGGTCGCCGCACGGCTCCGGATGAACGGTGTCCACAGCGAGTTTGTCACCGTGAATGGCTACAAAATGCATTACCTGGTGGGTGGCGCCGGCGGGCCCCTCGTGCTGGTGCATGGGCTCGGCAGCCGCGGCGAGGACTGGTCCAACCTGATTCCGCAGCTTATCGATGGCGGCCACCGGGTGTACGCCATCGATCTACTAGGTTACGGACACTCCTCGCAACCCAGGGATGCCCGCTACTCCATCTCCGAACAGGCTGGGATGGTCGAAGGATTTTTGGATAGCCAGCATTTGCAGCAGGTCGATCTGGCTGGGTGGTCCATGGGCGGTTGGATCGCGATGAAGGTTGCGCTGCAGCAGCCGCAACGCATCCGGCGATTGGTTCTGTTGGACAGCGCAGGCTTGCGCTTTAAACTCGGCTATCCACCCTCTATTTTCCAACCGGCTTCCCCTGGCGATCTGGCGGCACTGGAAGAGTTGCTGGTGCCGCACCCACGGCCGCTGCCGCGCTTTCTAGCGTTGGCGCTGCTGCGCCGCAGTGATCGCGTGGGCTGGGTGGTTCGTCGCAGTGTGCAATCGATGATGACTGGGGACGACCTGCTGGATGGAAAACTCGGGGGCCTGACGATGCCGGTGCTGATCGGCTGGGGGGAGCAAGACCGGCTGATCCCGCTCTCCGTGGCTTATCAACTCCATGAGCAGATACTGCAGTCGGAGCTCGATGTCTATGCGGATTGCGGGCACCTGGCGCCCGGGCGGTGCGCCACCCAGGTGGGACCCAGCGTGGTCGATTTCTTGAATGCACAGCCGGCGCGCATGGCGATGGTGCGGCAGATCCCGGCCTCCGCCGGTCAGTGATCTGGGCCTTTCCACACGTAAGCACCGGCTTGAGGCAATCCAATATGCGCCAGCACACGGCAGACGAACTGCTCCGCCATTTCGGCTGCGTCCATGGGCCGGTTGTAGAACGCGGGAATCACGGGAAAGATAACTGCGCCGGCGTCCGCGGCTAAACTCATGTTGCGCAAATGGATCTTGTTGAAGGGCGTCTCGCGAATGCAGAGGATGAGCGGGCGGTGCTCTTTGAGGCTTACGTCGGCAGCGCGTTCGATCAGGTTGGAGGCGAGCCCATTGGCAATGCCTGCCAGAGTACCCATGCTGCAAGGCAGGATGATCATGCCGGCTGAGGGGTAGCTGCCGCTCGCTGGCCCGGCGCCGATATCGCTCTCCGCCAGTTGCTGCACTTTGCTCGAAGGCTTACCCAGCAGTTTTGCCGCCAGCTCGCTGCGCCCGCTGATCTGCAGTTCCTCGGCCATCACCCGCAAAGAGTTTTCCGACGCAATGAAGTTGATATGGCTGACCCGCTGATCCCCCTCCAATGCACGCAGCAGACGCTGGCCGAAGATGGATCCGCTGGCTCCGGTAACGGCTACCGTCAGGTTCACGCCAGTACCCGGTTAAAAATCGCATCGACATTCTTGAGCTGCCGCTCGAATTCAAACGTCCGCTCCAGGTGGGGAAGACGATCGCTGATAGCAGGATCCTGCTCCACCAGATCGCGGAACACTAGGTCCTCCTTCCAGGCGCGCATAGCGTGTGCCTGCACCAGCCGGTAGGCCGCTTCGCGAGACATGCCGGCTTCGGCTAAATCCAGCAGCAGCTGGCCGGAGAAGATGAGGCCACCGGTGCTCTCCAGGTTCTTGAGCATGCGCTGCGGATAGACCAGGAGTTTCTCGATCAACGAACTGGTCTTGGATAACAGGTAGTCGGCGAGGATGGTGGAGTCGGGAAAGATGATCCGCTCGACGGATGAGTGGGAAATGTCCCGCTCATGCCACAGCGGCACATTTTCCAGTGCCGCTTGCGTATTGCCCCGGATCACCCGCGCCAGGCCGCTGATCTGCTCCGAGGTGATGGGGTTCCGCTTATGGGGCATGGAGGAGGAACCCTTCTGCTTTTCGGAGAAGAACTCCTCCGCCTCGCGCACCTCGGTGCGTTGCAGATGGCGAATTTCGGTGGCGATTTTATCCAGCGTGGAGGCGAGCACGGCCAGGGTGGCGATGTAGGCGGCGTGGCGATCGCGCTGGATGACCTGGGTGGCGATTGGATCGGCGCGCAGTCCTAGCCGCGCGCAAATGCTCTCTTCGTGCTCTGGTTTGAGATGGCCGAAGGTGCCTACGGCGCCCGAGAGCTTGCCTACGCGCATGTCTTCCGCGCTGGCATCGAAGCGCAGAAGGTCGCGCCTTATCTCGGCATACCAGTTGAGCAGCTTCAGCCCGAAGGTGGTGGGCTCGGCGTGGATGCCGTGGGTACGGCCGATGGTAGGGGTGTGCTTGAATTCCACGGCGCGCTGACGGAGGATGCCGGCGAGCGCAAGAATCCCTTCCCGGATGATTCCCGAGGCCTCTTTGATCTGCAGTGCCTGGGCCGTGTCGACCACGTCGTTGGAAGTGAGGCCATAGTGCAGCCAACGGGATTCCGGTCCGATCTTTTCCGCCATGGCAGTGGTGAACGCAATGACGTCGTGCTTGACCTCGGCTTCGATCTCCTGAATGCGGGTGACGTCGACCTCTCCGCGGGTGCGGATGGCCTGCGCGGCCGAGTGAGGTACGATTCCGGCGTCTGCTAGGACTTCGGAGGCCGTGGCTTCCACCTCCAGCCACATGCGATATTTATTTTCTTCAGTCCAAATCCGGCCCATGGCCGGCCGGGTATAACGAGCGATCAACCAGAGCCTCCAGGGTGACGGCGGTTCCACGATTGGTGTAACCGGTGAAAATACCTCACACGGGGCTTTTCACCAAGAAAAGCCCCACCTCGCGAAAGCCGGTTCGAGCAACGTAATCGTGGAACCGCCCTAACGTACTATTCTATCGTTGCTGCATCTCACTGCTTTGGAGGGATGATTCATGGAAGAAGAACCGGAACTGGTCACCATTGAACGGTATCGCGACGCTCTCGAGGCTGATCTGGCCAAGACGCGTCTGGACTCGGCGGGGATCACCAGCTTTTTGGTGGGAGAGAACGCCGCCATGCTGTACGGTACCGGGCTGGGAGGGCTGCAGCTACAGGTAAGTCCGAAGGATGAGGAGGACGCACGCACCATCCTGAATGACCCTGGGCCGTTGGATAGCGACGTCGCCTCTGTCTCCTGAAGCTAGACCCCGAATAGCTCGGCCATTTCCTGGTGAAGGAAGCCTTGGCCCGGGCGGTAGGGCTGGATCCATTTGCCGTCGAGTACGAATTGAGGGATCGCCCGCTTGCCCACATTACGAATGACCTCATCCGCGGCGCCGGGGCTGGTCTCGATATCGATTTCGGTGAAGGGAATCTGGTGCTTTAACAGGAACCGTTTAGCTTCACGGCAATCTCGGCACCAGGTAGCAGAATAGACCAACACATGCATCCCTTAATCATATCAACCGCACCGTTTTTGCGCCTGGTAACGGTTAAGCTGGAGCAATGGAAAGCCAAACCAGCGTGGTGGTTGGGATTGCTACTCGGGGGAGGCCCGCGATACTCGCCGAGACGCTAGCCTTCCTGGCAAAACAGGAGAGGGAGCCGGACCGGATCCTGGTGGCATTCGCCGATCTGGTGGATATTGGGGATGCGGCAGAACGATTCCCGCACGTGACGTTTATTCAGACCGAGCTGGGATTAACCCGGCAGCGAAATTCCATCCTTACCCTGGCTCGCGACAACGATTTTCTGCTTTTTATCGATGATGACTTTTTTCTCGACCCCCAATATCTGAAAATTACCGAGCGCTTCTTTGTGGAGAATCCCCAGGTAGTGGCTTCCACCGGCAGGGTATTGGCCGACGATGTAAAAGGGCCCGGCCTCACGGTGGCGCAAGCAAAATCAATCGTGGCTTCGAGCACCGGAGCTCAATCCGAGCAGCGAATCACCCCTACGTTCCTGGCTTACGGATGCAATATGTGCCTGCGCCTGGCGCCGATCCGCGAGCATGATCTTCGCTTCGACGAGACTCTTCCCCTCTATGGATGGTATGAGGATTGGGATTTCTCCGCGCAGTTGGCATCTTTCGGGTCGATCGTGCACATCTCCAATGCCTGTGGAGTTCACCTCAGCACCAAGGTGGGCCGCATCACTGGGGTCCGCATGGGATATGCCCAAGTGGCCAATCCAATCTATCTAGCGCGTAAGGGAACTTTCCCTTGGTCCCATGTACTCAAATTCATCGTCGGCCCCTGTCTGAAGAACCTGGCGCGCAGTCTGGCCCCAGAAGCCCACGTCGACCGGCTGGGAAGGTTCTGCGGAAATCTAACCGCCTTCCGTCATCTTCTCGCCGGCACCCTCAGCCCAAAGCAGATCGTGGACCTTTAGGTCCGAAAGCATTCCCAGGAAAGGTCCGTTGAACCGCAGATCCCTCGACTCCGCTCGGGATGACAAAGGGGAGGCCAACGCTTTAATGGAGTGCGGTTGCCCCTTTTTTTATCCCGACTGGACTGTGCCATTGGCCTTTCAGTGACCTCAGACGATTGGAGCCGTTCGGTTCGGCAACAACTCTCCATGGAAGCGTTGGCCTCCCCGTTGTCACCCCGACTGGATTGAGCCCATTGGCCTTTCAGTGACCTCAGACGACTAGAGCCGTTCGGTTCAGTAACCACTCTCCATGGAAGTGTTGCCCACCCCTTTGTCATCCCGAGCGCAGCCGAGGGATCTGCGGTTCGCCGAACCTTTCCTGGGAGTGTTTTCGGCAAAGCCTCACGCGCCTCGGTTTCTGTTCACCCACTCGGCATACTGCAGCAGGATGTAATTATCCGTCATCCCAGCGATATAGTCGGCGACCACCCGCGCTACCCCCTCGCTGGCGATCTGCGACTGGTTGGCAGCTGGTAACAGCGACGGATCCTTTACCCAGCAGCGAAACAGATTTCTTACGACCAACGCCGCCTCTTGTAGGTCCCGCTGCAGCTCCTCGCGGCTATAGAGAGTAGCGTAAAGATGTTGCTTGGCTTCCCGCCGGAGCTCTTCCACATGCGGAGAAAAACCCACCAGCCGCTGCGGCGAACGGCGCACATCCTCCAGGTTCTTCACTCCTCCGGCATGAACCCGGGACGCCGTCTCCCGGATAAGATCGCCGACCAGCGTATTCAACATCCTCTTTAAAGCTTCATTCGAAAGCAGGTTTTTGGCAGCGCCGGGATACTCCGCCTCTACTGCGCGCAGCGATTCATCGAAGATGCGTACATGTTGCCGGAGCACCTCAGGATGGAGCATCCCTGCCTCCATGCCATCATCCATATCTGCCGTGAGATAGGCGATCTCGTCCGCCAAATCGATAAGCTGCGCTTCCAGGGGCGGCTGCTGGTCAAGGAAGTATGCGCCTAGCTCCGGGTGCTCGGCGGCCGAATAACTGCGCGAGTGCTTGACGATGCCTTCGCGCACGCCGAGCGTAAGATTCAGCCCCCGAAAGCCGGCATAGCGAACCTCGAAATATTCCACCATGCGCAGGGCGTGCAAATTGTGATCGAATCGGAGGCCGAATTCCTGCATAGCCTCGTCCAGAGCCCGCTCGCCGGCATGCCCAAAGGGCGGATGCCCAATGTCGTGCACCAGCGCCAGCGCCTCGGTCATGTCCTCATTCAGCTTGAGCGCAGTGGCGATGGCGCGAGCAATCTGCGCCACTTCCATGGTGTGGGTCAGGCGGCTGCGAAAGTGATCGGAGTAGCGGTGAGTGAAGACCTGCGTTTTTCCGGCCAGGCGGCGGAATGCCCGCGCATGGATCACCCTCGCCCGGTCACGCTGAAAAGGAGTGCGATAAGGATGGGCTGCTTCGGGATGCACCCGCTGTGCCAGCAGGCTATCCGCGTCGTCTGCAACCGCACAGCCGGGCGGAAGGGGGAAAATCGCGCCACCTACTGCTTCGGGCTGGCGCCGGTTGATTCTTCCTTGGCTAGCTTCACCCGCGCGCTGTCCAGCTTCTTTTGCACCTTGTTCACGTCGCCGGGTTCGGCGTCCGCAGGCACAGAGTGGGCATACTCCTGCAAGCTCTGCTCCCATTGCGAGGCGGCCATCTTCAGTCGGCCGGTCTTCTCGAACAGCTCGCCCAGGTGGTCGTGCACTGCCGGGTCCTGGCCCATGCGTTCGCTGGCCTTGCGCAGATTGGCTTCCGCCAGCGCATACTGGCCCATTTTGAAGTACACCCAGCCAAGCGAATCCAGGTAGGCGCCGTTCTGCGGATCAAGCTGCACCGCCTTCTGCACCATAGAAAGCGCCTCATCCAGCTTCACCCCACGATCCCCAAGCATGTAGCCCAGGTAATTGAGGGTCATGCTGTTATTAGGGTCGATGGCCAGAATCTTGCGGAATTGCTCCTCGGCGGAATCGTAATGCTTCTGCCGCTCGTCCAGCGCCCCGCGGAGAAAGTAGATATAGATCTTGTCATCCTGCTTATTGGAAAGAGCTTCCGCCGCATCGATCTCGTCGCCCGCTTCCTTCCAGCGCCGCAGCCGGGTATAGATCTGGGCCAGTGCCAGATCTACTTCGCGGTCACTCGCGTTGCCGCGCAGTTGCGCTTTGGCCAGCTTGATGCCCTCTTCCGCCTTGCCGGTGTCGGCCAACTGCCCGGCCAGCATCAACTGGACGCTCTTGTCCTTGGGCATGGCGGCAGCGGCCTGCTGGGCCACCTGCGTTGCCTTGTCATATTGCTTCGCGTCGCGGTACGCATCCACCTGGCCTTGGTACCCACGTTCGGCGTACTCGCCGCCCATGGCCACCATCAGCTGGTAGGTCTGCACTGCCTGGTCCGTCTTGTTCTGCTCCCGGTACACCAGGGCCAGCCGGTCGAGGAAGATGGAACGGTTGTTCTTCTCCGCGTCCGCGTATTGTCCGTCCGCATGCGTGGTCTGCTTTACCAGCAGCTGCAGAGCCTGCGCGGCCTCGTCGTAGTGACCCAGGGAGTCGTCGATGAGGGCCTCGTTGAAGCCAATTTCCAGCGAATCGGAGGCCAGGGCCTTCGCCTTCTTCAAGGTGGTCAGCGCCTGCTCGTAGTGACCATCCCGGCGCTGGATTTCCGCGATTCTAAGATAGGTCTGGGCGTCCTGCGGGTCGGCGGCGGAGATGGCCTCAAAATGCTTCAGGGCCGCGCTTAGCTGGTTATCGTTCAGCAGCGCCTGCGCCAGGCCGCGTTCCGCATCCAGGTTATCCGGTTCCATGTCGAACGCCTTGGTGTAGGCGTCGATGGCGTTCTTGTTTTGCTTAAGCTGGTCGTAGCTCATGCCCAGCGCGTAGTTGATTTTGGCAGTCCGGTCATCGACCGGCACGGCGTTCAGCACTTCGATCGCATGCGTCATATCGCCGGAGTCGCTGTAGAGCCGCGCCAGGTTCAGCACTACATCTTCCGAGCTGGGATCGATACGCTGTGCCGCTTTGAACTGCTCTTCCGCGTGCGGTGTGTCATGCGCCAGGGTGTAAAGCTGGCCAAGAAGCAGCCGGCTCTCGATATCGTTGCTCTGCAACTCCACGATCTTCGTGTATTCGGCGATGGCGAGCTGCAGCACCTTCTCCGAAGGACCCCCATTTTGAACATTGCCCAGCGACTGCAGGTAAACGCGGCCGAGCAGCTTGTGGGCGTCAAGGTTGTTGGGCTCGGTCTTGAGTATTTCTTGAGCTGCCAGCACCGCATCGCGTACCCGGCCGGTTCGCAGATAGAGCTCGGCTAATCCGCTGTTGAGGTATTTCGAGCTGGGATCGGCGTCCAGCGCCAGCTTGTATTCCTCAATGGCGCGGGTGGCATACTCGGGGCGGCCATAGTTCGTGGCCATATCCTCGTACATGTGCGCCAGGCCGAAATGGTAGTAAGCCGCAGCGCGATCCGGGTTCTTCGCCGCCGGCGTGCTTTGCGGCGCCGCGGGTTGCTGGGGCGAGCCATCGCCCAGGGGGGACGCTAGCCCGGAGCCTGGGATGACGATCGCTGCGCATGCGAAAAGAGCGGTTTGGCGAATTCTACGGGAGATTTGAGGGATGGTCATCTATGGGAGTTCCTGTGCCCGGCTTCTGTTCATAGAACTGACGCCAGCAATCCAAACGCGGTGCAGGAACCCGCATTTTTTTGTCATATGCGCTTGTCACCTGGCGCACCATCTGATTCAAAGCGAATTGTAATGCCGATAAAAAACTTTAGGCACTCCCCAATTCGCGGCATCCGTGCGGTCTTACCAAATCCGCCATCAATGAGTTTAGAACATTCATCTGCGGAAGGACATGGCAGATAGAGGACCAAACCGGCTTTTTCTATAACGCCATAACCTTAGACACTTTTTAATGGCGGAAGTGTCGCACCCCGGTAAAGATCATGGTCAGTCCCAGGCGGTTGGCTGCATCAATTACCTCCTGATCGCGCACCGAGCCGCCCGGCTGAATCACTGCCGTGGCGCCGGCGGCAGCCACCGCCTCCAGACCATCCGGGAAGGGGAAGAACGCGTCGGAGGCGGCCACGCAGTTGGCTAGGGGAAGCACTGCTTTCATGGCGCCGAATTTGGCGGCATCCACACGGCTCATCTGGCCGGCCCCCACGCCTATGGTCTGGCCGTCGCGAGCATAGACCACCGCGTTGGACTTCACGTGCTTGGCCACTCGCCAGGCAAAACGAAGCGCTACCATTTCTTCTGGTGTCGGCTGGCGCACCGTCACGACTTGCAATCCGTCCGCCGCAACATCTTCCGTATCTGCGTCCTGCAGCAACAGACCTCCGGAAATTTGCTTCACAACCCTGCTTGGCGCGGCTTGCTTGACCACCAGCAGGCGCAGATTCTTCCTGCCGCTTAGCTTGGCCTTCGCTTCCTCGCTGAACGACGGGGCCGCAACCGCCTCCACAAACAGCTTGGCAATCTCCTCGGCCAAGCCATCGTCTACCTGCCGGTTCACGCCAATTACGCTGCCAAAGGCCGACACCGGATCCGTGGCCAGAGCTTTCTGGTATGCCTCAACTACCGAAGAAGCGATGGCCGCACCGGCTGGATTGCTGTGCTTGATAATCGCCACCGCCGGCTGTTCAAACTCCTGCACCAGCTCCCATGCGGCGTCCAGATCCACCAGGTTGTTATAGCTAAGCTCTTTTCCTTGAATCTGTTGCGCTCCGGCAATTCCGGTGCCCGTGCCATCTGCATAAAGAGCCGCGCCCTGGTGCGGATTCTCCCCGTAGCGCAGGTCGACTGTCTTGGGATAGCCAATGAGCAGGGTCGGTGGGAACGGAGCGCTGCCGTTGGGGTGGGGCTCGGTCTGCCGTTCCGCGGCAATCTTGTTGAAAGTCGTAGCGATCGCCGAGTCATAGCCGGCGGTCAGGGCGAATGCCTGGCGGGCCAGCCTCCATCGTGTCTCGAATGAAAGCGCTCCCTGGTTGGCTACCATCTCAGCCGCCAGCGTTGAGTAGTCCGCCGTGGAGGTGACCACGGCCACGTCTTCAAAATTCTTGGCCGCCGAACGCACCATGGACGGGCCGCCGATATCGATGTTCTCCACCAGCTCGCCAAAGGACACACCCGGCTTGCGCGCGGTCTCTTCAAATGCGTACAGATTCACCACCACCATGTCGATAGGTTCAATGCCGTGTTCGGCCACGGCAGCCGTGTGTTCCGCGCTGCTCCGCATGTGGAGGATGCCCCCATGGACTTTCGGATGCAGCGTCTTAACCCGGCCATCCAGCATCTCGGGAAACCCGGTGAGGTCGGAAACATCGCGTACCGTGAGCCCAGCCTCGCGCAAGGCGCGCGCCGTACCCCCGGTCGAAATCAGTTCCACATGCATACCGTTCAGTTCGCGGGCGAAATCTACCAGGCCAGTCTTGTCCGTAACACTTAACAGGGCCCGTTTAACCTGCTTATTTTCCACGTAAAACCTGCCCTCATCGCGATTTGTAGCCAGTCAGTTGATAATGAGATGAACCTGGCGAACGTTGCGGTCCATCGGATCGCTCAATTGTCAGCGAATCTAGCTCAGGATAGCTTAGCCCTATGTCGCCCAACTGGCCCGGAAGCAGACCGTCATCAAGTTTTGCGGAAATCTTGCCGCCGGAGGGCCGTGCCAACCCGGGCACATACCCTGAGGGCAGAATGGCGGGCTATGATGGCGACCCGGGAATGGTTCGGCCCCGCCCTTCGAGGGTCACCCGTTGGGCCTCCGCTCCAGCCACTTACACCCTGGTGGGCCTCAACTGTGCGGTGTATCTGGCCATGGTATTGCGCGGGGTCTCCCCCACCAACCCTACCGTCCAGGACCTGGTGTATTGGGGAGCCAATTTTGGCGGCTATGTGCTTGCCGGGCAATGGTGGCGTGTGCTCACGGCTGCGTTCGTTCATGTCGGTATCTTGCACCTGGCGACCAACATGTGGTGCTTATGGAATCTGGGGCTGTTGGGCGAGCCGCTGCTCGGTCCCGTCGGAGTGGTCGCGGTTTATGTGCTCACCGGGGTGGCAGGAAACCTGCTCAGCACCGCTGTACATCCGCAGATTGTCGGAGCCGGCGCGTCGGGTGCGGTCTTCGGACTCGCCGGCGTCCTGATCCTGTTGCTGAAGGCAAAACTGCTTCCCGTGCCTCCGGGGGAGATTCGCCGCCTGCGTAAGAGCGTGATTTATTTTGCCCTGCTGAACTTTGTGATCGGGGGCACTACGATGTTCCTGAAAACCAGCATCCAGATCGACAACATGGCCCACCTGGGAGGATTTCTTTGCGGTTTGGCGCTGGGAGCCCCTCTGGTTCCCAGAATCGGCGCGGCCAGGAGCCAATTCGCCTTTCGTTCCTGGGCTGCATACGGCAGCATGTCGGTGCTGCTGCTGCTCTTCGCCTTCGGCATCGCCTCATTCTGGCGCTGAGCGAAGGTCAGCCGACTTTGCTGGGTGATTTCATTAAACCGGCTTGGCTGCGACCGGAGAAACTGAAACCCGATCTAGCAGCACCAATTCCGCAGAGGTTCAGTACGAAGGGCACGGCTTCAGCCGTGCCGCAAGACGCAGACTCATCAGGGCTTTAGCCCCTGAGGTACGTCCTTGGCGATGATTCATGCTGAATCAATTCTTATACTGCGAAAAAATCAAGGCCCGGAGGGCCGTCGGCCTAAACGTGAGCCCAGCCCGGAAGGGCTGGGATATTGAGGATGGATGACGAGCGCCGTAGGTGCGGCACTCTACCGCGCAGCCCCAACCTGGATTCACCATACTCACGCGTGGCACAATCTTTTCGAATGAAATCAACGCAAGTGAAATCGTCTAGCGCACCGCGGTGGCGGCAAATTTCTTGACCATGGCCAACAACAGCTTGCGGTCGCTGTCGTTCAGGTTGGTCGCGTAGCGACGGATCTGGGTCAAAAACCGCAACTCGTCATCCGTCAGCTTCTGGGTGTTCATCTCGCGGCCCAGCGAATCTTCGGCAAAAAATTGAGCGAGCGGAATATCCAGACGCTTGCGCGATCTTGGCCAGGGTGTCGAGTGAGGGAACGGTATGCCCGTTTTCGACCCGTGAAAGGTAGCAGCGCAGCAGGCCAGTGCGCTTTTCGATATCTCCCTGCGACAGACCCTTCTGCAGCCGGTATCCGCGGATAGTAATTCCGATCTTCATAAGCTGGGACCTTCGTTCAAACGTTCACCCCAAGAGATCCGGGGCCAGGTTGAGCCGCTTTAAGTAATAAACGCCGCATTACCAGGTGTTGGCAGCATAGTTAACACGCCAGAGTAACGACTAGCAAGAATTTTCTTTTCGCAAGCCTCATATTTTCCGAATTTGGAATTTTTTGTATCCGCGATGGTTCATCCGCTTAGTTCATGAACAGGCCGCCATTTACGTCCAGCACATGTCCGGTTATATAGGCCGCTTGCGGGGAGGCGAGAAAAGCAACCGCGTGCGCTACATCCTGATCGCTGCCCGGACGTCCCAATGGGATGTGGCTTAGCAACGCTTCGCGCTGCTTTTCGTCCAGCGCCGCGGTCATTGCGGTTTCGATATAGCCCGGTGCCACGGCGTTGACGGTAATCGAGCGCGAGGCCAATTCACGCGCCATCGACAGGGTGAACCCGATCAACCCGGCTTTGCTGGCGGCGTAGTTTGCCTGTCCCGCCTGGCCGGTGCGTCCCACCACGCTGGTGATGTTGATAATTCTGCCCCAACGGCTCCGCAGCATAGGATTTAACAGCGCCTGGGTGAGAAGAAATACGCCCGTCAGATTGGTGGTGATCACCGCGTCCCAATCGGCGCGTTTCATCCGCAACAGCAGGGTATCCCTGGTGATCCCGGCATTATTCACCAGTATGTCCACGCTGCCGAAGTGAGCAATGGCGGCTTTGGCTGTGGTCTGGATCGAGGCTTCGTCGGAGACGTCCATAACGAAAGATTTGGCCTCGCCGCCGCCGGCGGCAATTTCCGCAGCCACAGCCTCCAGCTTGGTTTCATTGCGCGCGGCCAGTGCGATGCGGGCGCCCATCTTTGCCAGGGAAAGCGCACACGCGCGGCCGATTCCCTGCGATGCGCCGGTGATAAACGCTGTCTTGCCTTCGAGGTTTTCCATGCTCTCACTCTCTCCTGCGAAAGAGTGAGGTTACCAGAAGATGAAGAAGCAATCGCCGGACGTCAACTGTTGCCGACTTTTAGTCGGGCCTTTGAGGCTCAACCAAGATCGAGGCTTTTAAGCAGACGCTGCAAAAACGCTTTGTACGAAGGGCACGGCTTCAGCCGTGCCGCAAAGGCGTGCGGTAACGATGAAATGTGCGACCCAAGAATTCGTCTAGGCCCGAAGGGCCGGTCGCCCAAACATAGCCCAGCCCGGAAGGGCTGGGTATCGGTAGAAGAAGATACGAGCGCCGTAGGTGCGGCACTCCGAAGCAAGCCGCTCTGCCACACAACGTGGTTTCACCAGCGCCCGTTTAGCTCTACGTGAATTGTGTTCAGAAATAGTTACCCCAAGACCAATCTTTTTCAATCCTTTGCGTCAGAAAACTAAACGATTTCCGCAGTACGCACCCCAGCGGCCTCGAGCACCGGCAGCTTGCCGAATACTTTGTCCAGGGACCACAAATAGACCACAAGCTCCCGCGAATAATGCAGGAGCGGCGGCGTATGCGGAAGTTCTATACCGTACGTGCCAGGAAGGTCGTTCAGCTCGATCTCCGCTTCTGCGGCTTCGAGCGGCCAGGGCATGTGGTGGATGTCTCCGCGGAGCAATTGCCCGCTTCGATTGGTGGTGAAGAGGCAATACCGTTCGGTGAGAAAGTGCTCGATCGTTCCCGGGCGGCTTTGATCGATGGTGGGCATCTTTCCCAGGCCTCGATAGTGGGCGCGAAAACGCACCGGTTTCGCGCTCAGAAGACGCTCGCTCTGGTAGGTAAATTCGCGTTCGCTGCGCACCCTGATCGACATGCGGGCCCAATGATAGGGCAAATGGAAAACTGCCTTGGCCAAAATGACCGCCAGCGGATTGGACGCTTCAAGGCAAAAGAAATAGACCCCGGCACGATTGGTATTCCGCTCCCGGACGTAGGTTCTCAAGTTCAACTCGGGAAAGCGGCTGGCGCCTGGGATGCGCGGCATCCCCCGCAATTGAACCCGGTCCATCCAGAAAGGAACGACGCCCAGCCATCCCGATTGATCAAAGGTATCCACTTGCAGGCCGGCGGGAAGCAATGATTCCAGTTTGGCCGCGGGGATTGGCCAGTGGGCAAACAGCAAGTCGTTCCACCGCTGCATCATTGTCCAGGGACGTTTGGGCAACGCGAACGGCCGGTGTTTCACCACCGACAGGGTTTCTTCAGACTGCGAGTTGCGGATCAAATTGCGGTTCACGGCCATAAGAGCAAACTCACTCCATAAAGGCTATCCGCACCGCGGTTTGCAGACTCAATCTTATCGTAGTTCCACCCCGCGAGGCATTACTCCTTGGTAGCGAAGGTACTAGGGCCTGTGAAAATGCTCTATCCTAAACTTCAATCATGGCTCCAGGCGAAACCGCAACCGCAGCTCTCTCCGCCCCTACCGAAGCGCCCAGAAACCAGACTGAGGTCTATGCCGTCCACGGGGCCGATCCCGAAGTATTGGCCTATGCCATGGCGAAGTATTCCCGATCCGCGCTTTCGATGAAGGAATCGCTGCGGGAAATCTCCAGCCAGCGCGCCGAGCACTTCCTCAACACCTTCTACTTCCAATATGGCCACCGCTCCATTGCCGACCTGGCACACGTGGCCTTTGCCATCGAGCGGTTGTCGCTGTTGGCGGCGATCATCCTGGTCGACGAGCCGCGCTGGGATGGCCAGGAACGTTCCACTCGCTATCAGAACTTTCAAAAGAGCGGATGGTTTCTACCCGACTTTTCCACCAGCCCGGCCAGCGGGGTCGTATTCACTGAGGCCATCGAGTCGCTCTTCGCCGCCTACCACTCCACCACCGAGACCATGCTCGCCCACCTGAAAGGGTGCACCCCGCGGCCGCCGGAGATGAAAGAGGAGGCCTACCACCGCACCCTGCGGGCGCGCGCTTTGGACGTTTCCCGCTACCTGCTGCCGCTGGCCACCAACACCTCGCTGGGCCAGATTGTGAACGCGCGCACGCTCGAGAACCAGATCTCCCGCCTGCTCTCCGATCCCCACGAAGAGGTTCGCCTGCTGGGCGTACGGCTGCGCGAAGCCGCCGCGGGTGCGGCCTGGAATGTACAGGGCGATGCGCTCAGCGCACTCGAGCGCAAGATCGCAGCCCTCGATCCTTCTCTCGGCGCAGATGCGGAAGCACTGCTGACCCGCGAGGTAAAGATCGCGCCCACGCTGGTGAAGTATGCCGCGCCCAACGACTACGTACTCGCCACGCGAAGCGATCTGGCCCAGGCTGCCGCCGAGCTGATGCAGGGTGCGGCCATCGAGCCAGCCGCCGGACCGGTCGACTTGCTGGACGACCAGCCGCTCGAAATCGATCTCGCCACGACGCTGCTTTATGGCGCCTGCCATTACTCCTATCGCCAGCTTGCCCGCCACGTTGAATCGATGAACGAGGCGCGCCGCAACGAGATCATCGCACTGGGCGCCCGTCACCGTGGACGCCACGATGAACTACTGCGCGAGTTCTCCGCTGGCCAAGGACTGCGATTCGACATCCTGATGGACATCGGCGGTTTCCGCGATATGCACCGCCACCGCCGCTGCGTCCAGATCCTGCAGCCGTTTACCAGTGCTCACGGCTACGAGGTTCCCGAGGGACTGGCCGACGCAGGGCTGCTGCAACAGTACGACTCCGCCATGACTCAGGCACATGAAGCGTTCTTTAGAGTCGGTCAGGCTGGCCTGACGGAGAATGCACGCTACGTTTTGCCTCTGGGCACGCGCACCCGCGCTCTCTTCAAGATGGACTTCGCGCAAGCGCTGTACATCGCTGAACTGCGCTCTACGCCTGCAGGACACTTCTCCTACCGCCGCGTCGCCTGGGAAATGTATCAGGCAGTCGCTCGCAAGCACCCGGCGCTCGCCCATTACTTCCGCGTTGCTGACATCAATCAGCCAATAGACCTGCTGCAGCGATAGGCTCGCGCGCGGTGGTATGATCCACTACATTCCCACTGGAGATTCCCCCCATGGCAGACGAACGTTCCCGCGCCATTGACTTGGCATTAGCGCAAATTGAAAAACAATTCGGTAAGGGCTCCATTATGCGTCTCGGCAACAAAGAGGCGATCGTGCCCATCTCCGTTATTTCCACAGGCTCCATTTCCTTCGACGCAGCGCTCGGTGTCGGCGGAGTTCCCCGCGGCCGCGTGATTGAGATTTTCGGTCCTGAATCCTCGGGCAAAACCACCATCACGCTGCAGATCATCGCTGAAGCGCAGAAGTCGGGCGGCATGGCGGCCTTCGTGGACGCGGAGCACGCGCTCGATCCGCAATATGCCAAGAAGCTGGGTGTAGATGTAGACAATCTCTTAGTCTCGCAGCCCGATTACGGTGAGCAGGCGCTCGAGATCACCGAAGCGTTGGTGCGTTCTGGCGCCATTGATGTGCTGGTGGTCGACTCCGTGGCTGCGCTTGTTCCGAAAGCGGAACTCGATGGAGAAATGGGCGATTCGCACATGGGCCTGCAGGCGCGCCTCATGTCGCAGGCGCTGCGCAAGCTCACGGGCACAGTCTCAAAATCGCGCACCTCGCTTATTTTCATCAATCAAATACGAGAGAAGATCGGGGTCATGTTCGGCAATCCGGAAACCACGACCGGCGGCCGCGCGCTCAAGTTTTATTCTTCGGTGCGCATTGACATTCGCCGCATCGCGGCAGTCAAGGAAGGCGATGTCGTGGTTGGTTCGCGCACCAAGATCAAGGTGGTCAAGAACAAGGTGGCTGCGCCTTTCCGCGAGGCGGAGTTTGACATCCTGTATGGCGAAGGCATTTCTCGCGAGGGGGATGTACTCGATCTTGCCGTGGCCCAGAACATTGTGGAGAAGTCAGGCGCCTGGTACAGCTATGCCGGCGAGCGTATTGGCCAGGGCAGGGAAAACGTTCGCGCCTTTCTCAAGGACCATCCTGAGATCTTTGCGCGCATCGATGGGCAACTACGGCAAAAGCTCGGTCTTACTGGGGTGAAGCCGGCGGAGATCCCAGCGGTTCCGGTCAACGGGTCGGCCCAGGCTGCGGAAGCTGTGAAGGCGCCGGTGCGCCTTCGGCAGTAGCTCTTGAACACAGTCAAAGCCATTTATCCGGGCACCTTTGATCCTTTGACCAATGGTCATCTGGACCTGGTTGCCCGGGGTGCGAAGATCTTCGATCGCCTGGTGGTGGCGATTCTGAAGAATTCAGAGAAGGCTCCGCTCTTTTCTGTTGCCGAGCGGATCGAGATGCTCACCGAAGCGGTTCAACCCTTTGGCAACGTTTCGGTAGCGACCTTCGATGGGCTGCTGGTGGAGTTTGTTTTGGAGCAGCGTGCCCAGGCCATCCTGCGCGGGGTCCGCGCCATCAGCGACTACGAATATGAGTTGCAGATGGCCTTAATGAACCGCCGGCTGGCTCCGCAAGTCGAGACAGTTTTTCTAATGGCCGACGAAAAATATTCCTACGTCAGCTCGCGCCTCATCAAGAACGTCTTCGAGTTAGGCGGCTCCGTCGAAGGCCTGGTTCCCGAGACGGTCATCACCCGCCTGCAAGCCCGCGTGACTGCCCAACAAACCGCGCTGAACCGCACGTCCCTCGGTATCTACACGATGTCACTTAACCGGCAGCAAATTCTGACCGAAGCTCCACCCTCTCCCTTTGTCATCCCGAGCGAAGCCGAGGGACCTGCGGTTCAACGGACCTTTCCTGGCTACTGTTTCTCCACTTCAATGTAATCGACCGGTGCTGGTTCGCCCTGGTTCGGCGTTCCGCGAAGACTCAGCGTGTCGCCCGGCTTGAGTCGAACGCCGGGCACCGTGAAGAGCGTGCTGGTGCTGCCGTCGAGATGCGGATCAACCGCCGCAGGCGGCAACATCGCATTCGCGGTCCAGTGCGCCACGGACTTGCCATTAAGCAGCAATTCATATTGTGCAGCCCCGCCGCGCAAGTCGAAATACCGCACCCCAATGGAGTAGGTGCCGTCTGGCCGTCCGGGTTTTGTACTCAGGGTGCACGGAGCGGGACGATTACAAACCACCGCCTTTCCACCCGACGCCGTTTCCCACGGAGTAACCTCGACCGTGGTGTACCCATCAGCCTGCATGGATTCAGCTTCGATGCGGTTAGGATAATGCCCAACGCGGCCCAGCTTATCGGGAATGCCGGAGATGCGTTGGAACCAATCGGTCACCGCATCCCGCCACACCACCGCGTGGCCGGCCTGATACTCAAACAGCCCAAGAACTTGATAGTAGCGCTCGTCATCAATCAAGCCGTGAACCTGCTTCCATCGCGAAGCGTAAGAAGCCGCCAGAGCCGCGCCCTCATAATGCGAATCGTAAACATACTGCACCAGCGTCTTGCCGTTATGCAGCATGTAGTCGTACGGTACGTGGTGCATGAACAGCAGGAGACTATCGGGGCACGTATCCAACGACTCGTAGATTTTCGCCAGCTGCGGCGGGTATTGCCCGATAAACCCGGTACCTGTAGCAACCGTGCGGTCCATGCCGATGCCTTTGCTATCGGCGCGAAACCATTGTCCCCACCCGTTGCGCTCGGCCGACTCGATGCCCGGACCGTAGTGGATGCCGAGGATATTAGTAAGCGTCCCCATCCCCAGTGGTCCCGTGTACAGCTCATAAACCCGCCAGGAGTTCGCCTGCAGGCCATTGATGATGAAGACGACCTTAGGATCGTTGCCGAAGGTAAGCCGGGTCCAGGAGTCGATGATCTCCGGCGTGGTCAATTCAGGATTCCAGGCCAGCTTGCCGAAGCCATAAAGATTCGCCATAGCCATAGGGTGATGGAGCCAATTCGCGTCCAGGCCAACATTCGCCACGCCGACAAAACCACCCAGGGGTTGGTGGAAGCTCTTGCCCTCGACAATTTCGCTCACCGGTGTGCTTCGGTTCTGCGCGCGGAGGTCGGTATCGAGTGCAACCTTCCACATGGGTACCAGGAACACCATGTGCCGCTGTTGACCGGTATATTCCTGTGTGATCTGCAGCTCGATTGCCTGGTTGGTATGGCGAAGGGCGGCAAATAGTGGAGAAACGGGCTCCCGCACTTGGAAGTCGATGGGCCCATGCTTGATCTGGATGACCACGTTGCGATCGAATTTGCCATCCAGGGCACGGAAGTTGTCATAGCCGGCTCGTGCCCGGTCGGCCTTGAGGTTATTCCAGTCAAGATGATTGTTGTAGACGAAGCCGCGATAAAGCACTAAGCCGCCGTGTGGCTGCAGCGCGCGGGCCACGGTGTTAGCGGCCTGCGCGGGGGTGCGGCCGTATTTCGATGGACCCACGCGGCCTTCGGAGTCGGCCTTAATGACGAAGCCGCCAAAGTCTGGGATGACTTTGTAAATCTCATCCACCTTTTTTCGCCACCATGCAGCGACCGCCGGGTCGACTGGGTCGAACGTGCGCAGGTGGCCCACCGCCTGCGGACTTGAAAGATCGACAGCCAGGGACATGCGCACGCCCCAGGGACGAAACGCATCCGCGATGCGCGCCAGTTCGCGGATCATTTCCGGATCGAGCGTATGCAAATCGGAATTAACATTGTTGACGGTGGCGCCGTTAATGCCGACAGAGGCCAGCAGCCGGCCGTACTCTGAGACCCGGCTAAGATCAGCTCGCACGTGACCGCCGTCAAAGAAAATGCTGCGCCCGGCATAGCCACGCTCGATGCTACCGTCGAAGTTATCCCATTGGTTAACCCAGCGAATTGGCGAAGAAGGAGCTTCCGTGTCAGCCACGATGCGCTTTTGTTGCGCGACCTGCTCCAGGATCCGGAAAACGCCATAGAGTTCGCCGCGATCGCTCCCGCCGGCAAGCACCCAGTAGTTGTGCCCCTGAGCGGAAAACTGAGAGAGGGAAAAGCCTTCGGGCGCAATCGGGGATGCCGGCTTCCAGTCGGGCAGCAATTGCCGAATCTCCGCAACCGTGCCCACAACAAACGAGTCGTCCGCCGGGAGCGCCGACTCGATCTGGAGATTTTCGCTAAGCATCGAGTGCAGCCCACGGGCCAGCTCACTCGCGGCACTGTGGGCTACAACAGATTGGCCAGTGACGACGATATGCCGGGGGAGCCTGTACTGCTGTGCAACCTGCGCAGGTAAGGGCGCGTAACGAAGCCAACCCTCCTTACCGGTCTCCCCGTGAACACCAGGAGCCAGGGAGAAGAAGCCGAGGGCCAGAACGCTGACCGCATGACAGAGACGCATCGTTCCTATCTTAGAATGGATTCAATATGGCCCAGCACATCGGAATTGTCGCCTGCTCCGCGGAAGGAGCCGCTCTCTGTTATCGCTCCATTTGCGTTGGCGGTGCGGACCTTCTCGGACCCCACGATCACCCCGAAATCTCAATGCACACGCACTCACTGGCCGAGTACATGAAATGCATTGACCGCGACGACTGGCAGGGCGTGGGTGAACTGATGCTCTCCTCCGCCAACAAGCTGGCCAAAATCGGCGCCGATTTTCTTATCTGTCCGGATAACACCATTCATCAGGCGCTTCCTTACATCGAAGCGGAATTGCCACTGAAGTGGTTGCATATCGCCGAGGCGGTCGCCGCCCAGGCGGTTGGACGGCAATTCCGGCGCCTCGGCTTAACCGGAACCCGTTATCTGGTGGAGAGCCAGGTATACCCGGAAAAGCTCAAAGCGCGGGGCCTGGAGTATGTGCGCCCCACACCAACCGAACGCGAAGAAATCAACCGCATCATCATGGATGAGCTGGTCTACGGCGTCTTCAAACCCGAAGCAGTGGCCACCTTTCAGCGGGTGATGGCCCGGATGAAAAATGAGGGCTGCGATGCCGTGGTGCTTGGCTGCACCGAGATTCCCCTGATCATGAACGACGCAAATTCTCCCTTACCCACACTCGACTCCACTCGGTTGCTGGCCCGGACAGCTCTACGCCGCGCCGTGCAGGCCAGGGCCGTTCCGGCTTAGTGCGGCGCGGACGGCGGATTCATGGTGTTTCGACCCGGCGTGGTGGTGACTTCAATGCGCGTGTTCTTTACAAAGACCACGTTATGGCCGCGCGCCAGGAAAGCGTCGTAAAATGCAAGCGCCGCTCCGTAGAACCCGATCCCGGCGGCAACGTTCCGTGAGCTCGCCACGATGCCGACAATGCGGCCGACGATTCCGAAACCATTGGAAGCGACAGCGCCGTTAGCAATCCGGCTATCGTCGTCGTCCAGTCCACGCCCGGCTAAGAATGTCAGTACCAGGGGGAGAAGCACCCGGTTTTGTGGCCTTGGCGCGATAGCGCCCTCAGAGTCCATTTGCAGATTTGCTGACTTATTCGCATCCACGCCGGTGAGCGTGCCTTCGACCGGCTGGGTGAACCCGCTCGGCAGCTTCAACTGCCGGAACCGAAAACGTAGCTTTCCCTGGCGCCCAAAAGAACGAGCCCGTTTCGTCTGGGTGATCTCCCCAATAAGTACGGAGCCCTGGGGAACAACAACCGCGTGTTCCGCGTTGAACACCGGCTCCGAGACCAGCGCCTCGAAGGAGTCTCCAGGTTTTCTATTAGCGGAGCTGATTGTCTGTTGCAGATAAGCGCGCAATCGCCATTCGGAGGAGTCTCCAGGCGTTTTTTCTCGATTCTCGGGCGCAGGATCAGCGAGCACGAGGTTCAGAGGCTGGGCCAAGTCGACCGTCCACGCGGTGCCGGTCTCAATTCGTTCTGGATGATACGGCAATTGGGTATAGATAAATTGAACCAGCCGGTCCCCCCGGCCGGGCGCGGTGAATTGTGCAGCAACATCTTTCACGCGCTGTTTCTCCTCCGCAATCTGCCGGGAAATGAAAGAGCCCTTCTTCTGCCCAGGGGCAGGTGACAAGCGCAGGATGGGGACGCCGTCTTTGCTGCTCTCGCTCACAATCGGCTGCAGGGTTCCGTCCGGCAGGACCATTTCATCGAAGCGCACGACCGGGATATGAAATGGCGTAAAGTCTCCCCTGAGGCGTGCGTGGATGCGGCGGCTTCTATCTGAATCCAGTTGCATGACCGTGCCCCGGAGAACGGCCCCTGCCGGCACCGCGATCCGGTTATCGACATAGACCGGATACAGCAGACGCCCCTCCAACGGCTCGCCGATCTTCATGGGAACGTGCTGGACCAGCTGAATCGAGAGTAGGGTCTCGGCGGGGATCTGGATGGATGTAGTTTGACCATCCAGGGAACTTGAGAACAGGGCGAGCAAAAGAACGCCTGACGCCAGGCAACTCTTCCGAATGCTTTGCTTTTGGGCCCTCATCTCGCTGTTACCCTAATCGGATTGATCCGCAAGTCCGTCAATCCTCTCGCAACATGTAGAATCGGATTCTTTACGCACCAAGAAATCCAGTCCAGTTGTAATCTTAAATTGTTAAGATGTTTTGGCGAGGCACCTATGCGAAAGAAACTGTCGGGAGCTGCGGGCGGAAAACAAAAGCTCACCGTACCGACCATGGCGGAGATGCGGCTTCTTCAGATCCTTTGGGACTTGCAGGAGGCCACCGTCGACGATGTCGTAAATGCTCATCCCGAAAGGGAGAAGCCGCACTACAAGACCACACAGACGCTGCTCCGAATCATGGAAAATAAGGGTTTTATCGAGCATGAGTCGCGAGGCCGGGTGTTTGTCTTTCGACCGCTGGTCTCTCGAAAGGCCATCGATCAGCTCTCCGTGCAAGCCCTTGTATCCCGGAACTTCCACGGCTCGGCAGCCGGATTACTCATCAATTTGCTGGAATCCAGTTCCATCAAAAAGAAAGAGTTGGATGAACTCGAATCGTTGATGCGAGAGTATCGTAAAAGGTATGAGCTGGGCGATCGCGAATAATCCAGGGATGCCATGAATCCAGACCTTTTGCTTGGTAGTGTGACCGCCTTTACGGGCTTTGTCCTCAAGACGACACTGGCCTTCGGGGTATGTCTGGGCTTAAGTTGGCTGGCCGATTCTCCAGGCCGCAGATTCATGGTCTGGTTAAGTTTTCTCTACGGGACTGCAGCCTACTGGCTCTGGCTAGCCAAAGGCGTTCTAGCCGCGGGGAAAGCGGCGGCCAGTACCTCGGTCGTTGTTGCGCAACCGGTGGCGAGTGTCGGCGACTTGCAGATTCCGGGTTCCTGGGCCATCCCGCTGGGTATCGCTCTGCGGGTGATTGGGATCGCCTACCTGCTGGTTTTGAGCTACATGCTGGTTGCACATATCAAGAAGCACCTGCGGTTAAGATGGGTTCTGGGGTTTACCAGCCAACCGCCGGGCGAGATCACGGCAGCGTTTCAGCCGCTCGCCGAGAACCTTGGTGTAGGCCGTTCAAGACTGCTGGTACTGTCTGGAGTCACCTCGCCCGCAACCTTCGGCTGGATTCGGCCAACCATTCTGCTCCCCGATGCCTGCCTGGAACAGGACCGCTCCGATCTCGAAGATATTCTGCGCCACGAGCTGCACCACGTTCGTCGTTGGGATTTTGTCTGGAACGGGCTTGCCATTGCATGCCGGGCTCTCGTTTTCTTTCATCCAGCGGCCTGGTATGCCGTGAAGAAAATGCAATTCAATCGTGAGCTCGCCTGTGATCTTGCAGCTGTCTCCGACTCGCCGAAAGGGAGAGCCAAGTACGCCGAGTGTCTGATTCATTTTGCGCGCTTGAACTCCTCTCCGGACTCAAGCAATTGGGGGATAGATTTTGCGGCATCGTCGCAACACCTGAAGGCTCGCGTTCGCTCCATCCTGGCGGATAGCAAAAAGCCTTCGGTCTGGGTAGTCTGCTCACGCATCGCTGGTGGACTGGCTCTCCTTGCAGGATTTGCCGCCGTTGAACCGTCGTTAGCGGTTCTGCTTTCCTATGCTCGGCAGCAGAGCGCACAGCCCTTGGCGATGGAGATGCGCACCAGCCCTGCGCCAGCGGAGCCGGGAGCAAGAGCAACCAGGAAGGCACGGTTTCCCAGAGAGTCGACGGCAACGAGCACAGACTCATCGGTGGCAAGCTTGAGCGAGACGGCTCAACCCACTGATCTCTCCAGCGGGCGCACAGATGGCGGTCCCGCAGCCCAGGGTGGGGGCCCGCAACTACTCCATCGCGGCGCATCCGGAACTGGCGCCAAGCAGCAGACCGTGATTCAGATTGACGACGCCTCCGGGCAAAGTACCAAGGCGGGAGATCACAATCACCAGCAGGCTCTCCAACAAAGCGCGACTGCGGCCGCGGTTTTAAAGCGGCTCTCCACCTTCGACCATCACTAGCAGACCCGCGTCTCACCGGATCGCTGCAACAGCACACGGCCAGAATCGCTAGGACTCGCTTCTCCCAGCTAACGAATAAGGAAGAAGAAGGTACTGCCGGCGGCGACTGCGATCGCAACCATGACTGCGACTACATAGAACAAGTACGAAGCCGGTAGATCTTCGTCATCTGATTCCATCTCACACCTTGTTCTTCTCCACTCAGCTCTTGCCATAAAGTCTTAAGCAATTAAGAATAAAAGTCAAGGAAATCCGCGGATGCGTCACTCTGAGGTTTCTCCAATCTCCTGTCGCGTGCGGGCCGTGAAGAGCGTCCTCCTGCTCCTCCTGCTTGAATTGTCTTTCGTTAGCCCGCGTGCTCAGATACGGCAAGCCTTATCGCCGGCCGAGATGGTCAATCAGATGGTGCAAGCTGAGTCCAGTGCGAAAGCAAATCGCCCGCACTTCTTATACAGAAGGAAAGAAAGATCAATCCGGACAAAGGGTCACCTCTGGGATGAATTGGTAGTCGAGACCGGGGAGGGTCGAATGCGCCGCCTAATCGCTGTTGATGGCAAGCCCTTATCCAGCAGCGAACAATCAGCCGAAGACAATCGCATCACTTATCTGACGAATCATCCTGCTGATTTTCGCCGGGAAGCTCAGGGACGCAAAGATGACGAGGCGCGGATGGCGGATTTGTTAAGAGAACTCCCCAGACTCTTTCTGCTCCAAACCGCCGGCTCGGAGGGTGATTGTACCCGTATCACTTTCGCGCCTAATCCACAATTTCAGGAAGCGAGCTTTCAGGACAGGGTAGTTCACGCCATGTCCGGCGTATTGCTTATTCATAATGCCGACAAGCGCCTTTGCGGAATTGACGCCCACCTCGATCATGGCGTGGAGTTCGGCTTTGGTCTTCTCGGCAAGGTGAGTGATCAGAGCCACTTCTCCGTGGTGCGCCAGGAGATCTGTCCCGGGCAATGGAAAACAACGAAAGTACACGTACATGTGGATGGAAGCATTCTGCTCATGAAGAGCGTCTCACGGGATGAGGACTCATCGCGTTCCGGCTTCAAATTAATTGACCATGATCTGACCGTGGTCCAGGCCGCAGCCCTGGTTCGATCAACGACCTTCTAAGACGCCTCGCTAAACAGCTCTCTCTAGCGGCATGAATTCAAGTTCCAGGCCCTCATCGCCGGGCAAAATCGTGATGCTTACTCTGGCCAGCGACTCCACGATCCAGTCGGCTGCCGCGAGTTGATCGAGGCGGTGAGAGAAGGTGGTAGCCAGAACCTTGCATCCCGCGGCGTGTCCGGCCTTTGCCCCTGAAGTTGAGTCCTCGATCACCACGCAATCCGCCGGCGCCAGGCCGAGAATCTTCGCCCCTTTGAGGTAGGGCTCCGGATGAGGTTTGCCATGAGTCACCATGTCGGCGGTGACAATGTGCCGCGGCACAGGGATCCCCGCGAACGCGAGACGGCTGCGTGCCAGCCGTTCGGTCGCAGAAGTGACAATCGTCCAGTACTTCTGTGGCAGCAATTGCAAAATCGACGCCACACCTTCCAATACTTCGAGGCCTTCGTTGTCTCCTACCTCGAGGTCTTCAATCACCTTCAGCTCCGCCATGTGATCGGCATCCGGCTTCAGCGTGCGCACCGTTTCAATGGCCCTCATGCCGTGAGCGGTCTTGATCGTTTCGCGCACATCGAGGCCATGCCGCTCCGCCCAGGTTTGCCAGCTTCGCTCGACCGATCCCAGCGAGCTGATCAACACTCCGTCCATGTCAAAGAGCAGGCCCTTCGTTCTTACCTTCATGCCGCATCTCCCATAGCGAATTTTCGTCCCGCCTCAAGCAAAGCCTGCACCGCTTCCGGAGAGCCGCTCTCGGCATAAATGCGCAACAGCGGCTCGGTGCCGGAGGCTCGTAAAAGCACCCAGGTCTCAGCCGGCAGGGCTTCGGGATTCTCGAGATAAAACTTCATTCCATCGAGTGTTTCATGGCGCAACACGCGCATACCGGCAAACTCGCTTAACCCAGTTGCCGCGCGGCGAACGGCCGACTGCTTTATCTCTTCCGCAATGTGCAGGTCGAGCCGGCCGTAATGGTGCTCGCCATATTCTTCCTGCAGCGCAGCAACCAGTGAGCCCAGGGTGCGGCCCTCCTCCGCCATGATATTGGCGAGAAGAAGTGCATTGAGCAGACCATCCCGTTCCGGCAAATGTCTGCCGATGCCAATGCTGCCCGATTCCTCGCCGCCAATCAGGATGTCTTTCTCCAGCATCAATTCGCATACATGCTTGAAGCCGATGCCATGCTCATAGAGTTTGCGCCCATAGCGCGCCGCGATCCGGTCCAGCATCTTTGTCGTGTTGAAGGCTCGCGCCACATCCCCCGGCCACTGCTTGCGTTTGAGCAGCCACTGGAGCAACAGGCAATAGATTTTGTTGGCATCGACGAAGCGGCCCTTCTCGTCGACTGCGCCGATGCGATCCGCATCCCCGTCGGTGGCAAAACCGGCTTGGCAGCCGTGCTCCAGCACAGCGATCTCCAGCGCCCGGATGTGGGGAGGAATCGGCTCCGGCTGAATGCCGGGAAAGAGAGGATTCAACTCGCCACGGATCTCCACGTGCTCCACGCCGACGCCGGAGAAAATGCCCGCCAGCACCCCTCGCCCTGCGCCATACATGCAGTCGATAGCGTATTTCTGCCCCGCGGCGGCAATCCGCTTCAGGTCAGCGAAAACAGAAATGGCCTCGATATAGGGACTGAGAAAATCGACCTCGGTGATGGCAGCGCTTGATCCTGCCCGGAGTGGTTCTTGCCCCAGGTAACTTTCGACCGCCGCCATGATCCCCGGGCTGCCCGATCCTCCATAGCTGGCCTTGTACTTCACCCCATTCCAGTTGAAGGGATTGTGGCTGGAGGTGATCATCACCCCGCCGGCCGCGCCCAGATGTTTTACCGCGTAGGAGAGAGCCGGTGTGGGCGTGATGCGATCGGCCAGGCGGACCGGGATCCCAGCTGCGGCTGCTACTTCCGCGACGATCTGCGCAAAGCGCTGGGATAAGAATCGGGTGTCGTACCCCACGCAGAGGCCGCGAGCGGCATCCTCCTGCGCGCAGACGTAGCGCGCGATGGCGCCCGCCGCCACGCGTACGTTTGCTTCGGTGAAGTCGGCGGCCAGAATTCCGCGCCAGCCATCGGTCCCGAATTTGATAGGTTTTTCCAGCTTCAAATCAATTCGTCGTGCTTACCCGCGAGCTCGCTGACTACCCGGCGCACGTCCTGCGAGCGCTCCCGGGTGGTGATCAGGATGGCGTCTTCCGTCTCCACTACGACCAGGTCATTTACCCCCATGAGGGCGACAAATTTCTCCGGGCTGTAGACGTAATTGTTGCGCGCATCGATCCCTACCAAGCCCCTGGCCTCAGTCACGTTGCCATCTCTGGCGTTGCCCTGCGCCAATTGGTGCTCGTAAAGGGAGTCCCAGGAGCCCAGGTCGTTCCAGCCGAACTCGGCCGGCAGACAGTAAATATTCGAGTGGTGTTCACCCTTGGCTGAGCGGGGCTCGAGCACCGCGTAGTCGATGCTGATGTTTTCGCAGGAGGGATACAGCTCGCGAAAAACCTGCTCGAAGCGAGGCGTTCCATAGGCGTCGGCAATCTGCTGCAGATAGGGCGCGGTCTCCGACAAGTGCTCGCGGATAGCGTTGGCCAGCGTGCGCGCGCTCCACAGGAAAATCCCGCTATTCCAGTAGTACCTGCCGGCGAGCATAAACTCTTCTGCCTTTTCCCGATTAGGCTTCTCGGTAAACCGGCGCACGCGCTTGACGTCGTGAGGCAGTTTGTCACCCGTCTCGATGTAGCCGTATCCAGTCTCTGGCCGGACAGGCTTCACCCCCAGCACCACAATGTTTTCGCCTTCCGCCGCCAGCTCGATCCCTTGCTCGAGGGTGGCTCGATACTTCTCCTCATCGGTGATCACGTGGTCGGCGGGAAAGATGCCCAGCACCGCATCAGGAGAGAAGCGCTCGACGAGGAAAGCCGCCAGTCCTGCCGCCGGGGCGGTGTTGCGCGCCGCCGGTTCGCAGATGATCTGCTCCCCGGGCATGGTTTGCAATTGTTCAGCAATGGCTGCGGATAGCAGGTCATTCGTGATCACCCAAAGCTCGTTCGCCGTGGCTAAAGTGCCCAGCCGGTCCACCGTGCTTTGGATCATGGTGCGTGCGCCATCCAGGACCAGCAGTTGCTTCGCCCGCCAGCGCCGGCTCCGGGGCCAGAACCGCGTTCCGCTACCGCCGGCCAGGATGATGGGCCGAAATTCAATTTTGGTTTTCATTTGCTCCTAGGAAAGACTGCTGAAAAATTTCTTCATCCGAACCACGCCTTCGTCTATGTCGTTGTGCGCGACAGCGTAGGACAGGCGAATGTGCTCCTGTGTGCCGAAGGCCTCCCCTGGAACCGTGACCACATGTGCTTCCTGCAGCAGGCGCGAGGCAAGCTCGGTAGTGCTCTTTGCGCCCGGTTTCCCCAGGAACGCCGATACATTCGGGTAAACATAGAACGCGCCCTCCGGCGTAGTGCAGGTGATGCCGGGAATGGTCTTCAATCCCTGCAAAATGCGGTCGCGCAGTTTTAGGTAATCCGCGCGCATCTCCGCCACGCATTCCTGCGAACCTGCCAGCGCGGCGATGGCTGCCTTTTGCACCATGGCCGCGGGCGATGACGTGGACTGGCTCTGCAGCTTGCTCATCGCCGCGATGATGGGCTTGGGGCCCAGAGCGAAGCCGGCACGCCAGCCGGTCATGGCGTAAGTCTTGGAAAGGGAACCGAGCACAATTACGTGCTCCTTGGCCTCCACGAAAGAACCGCCGGAGACTGGAGCACCGGCATATTGCAGGTACACGTAGCATTCATCCAGCAGCAGGAAGATTCCCCGGGCGTGGGCCAGCTTCACAATCCGTTCCAGGTCGCTGGGGGAGACGACGGAGCCTGCCGGATTCGACGGCGAGTTCAGAATAATGGCCTTGGTTCGCGGCGTAATCGCGCGCTCGATGGCGTCTGCGGTGATACGAAAATTCTCTGCTTCTTCCGTGGGCAGGTAGATCACTTTACCCCCGGCATATTGAACGATGTCCTTAAACGACACCCAGTAGGGGACGGGCAGAATGACCTCATCGCCGTGGTCCACCAGCACCTGGATAGCGTTGAATAGCGCCAGCTTGCCGCCGGTCGTGAAGACGGTCTCGTCCGCGGTGTAGTCGGAGCCGAAGTCGCAGGCGTGGCGTTGCACGATCGCCTTTCTAAGCTCGGGGATTCCGGAAACGACTGTATAGCGGGTAAAGTTTTCCTCGATAGCCGCGATGGCGGCGTCTTTAATGTGCCGCGGAGTAGGGAAGTGCGGTTCCCCTGCGCCAAAATCGACCAGGTGGGCGCCGTGGGAGCGCAGCCTGGCGGCTTCCGCAGTAACCGCCATGGTGGCGGAAATCTCAATACGTCCAATACGGTCGGCGAAGGTTTTGGTGGCGGTCGGCATTCCTACTATCTTGGCAGACTCCGCCCTGTGCGGGAAAGCGGCAGACTCAAGATGACCATCGAGCTGGGTTGCACTTCTGTGGGATCTTCTTACGTGAAATAAGAGCTGTCCTTGCACGGTCACGGCTCCGTTGCTTTGTATCAGGGCACGACTTTAGTCGGGCCGCAAAGAATTGAAAGAGATTGGGCTTTAGCCCCTGCGAATATGCCTCCCGCATGAAAAACCCAGGGCTAAAGCCCAGATATTGCTCGACTTTATAACGGCCCGACTAAAGTCGTGCCCTGATACAAAGCACCAGAGCCGTGACTGTACAGGTTTGCAGCAGATAATCCCGGGGGGACTGCTGACCTACCGTGAAAGCTGCCGCAAAACCTGTTCGGCGGCCAGAAGGTCCTCCTCGGTATCGACCCCGATGGTGGCGAAGGTGGTGTGCTCAACGTAGATGTCGATCCCATTCTCCAACAAACGCAATTGTTCCAGCCGTTCGGCTGATTCAAGGGGGCTTGGCGGAAGCCCGGCGAAGCGGCTCAGGGCGCCTTTGCGATAGGCGTACAGGCCGAGGTGCTTATGCGGGGCCATGGCAGTTCCCCGAATGTAGGGAATGGTAGCGCGGGAGAAATAAAGCGCCCGGCCGTCATTCGCTGTTACCACCTTCACGGCGTTGGGGTCATCGATCTCGGCGGGCGAACAGGGGGTTGACAGCGTAGTAACCTCAGCCCCAGTCAGGGCGAAGGGTCGCAGCAAGGCATCGATGTGTTCCCGCCGGACCAGGGGTTCGTCTCCCTGGATATTCACGTAAATATCCGCATCGACCACAGCGGCGACGGCATGAACCCGATCCGTGCCGCTGGGGAGATCGGGTGAGGTCATGAGACTAGGCCAGCCTTGCGAATCGGCATAGGCGACGACCTCGCTGGAATCGGTGGCAATCAGCACCTGGTCGAGTTGCGGGCAAGCGAGTGCTGCGCGATAAACCCATCCCAGCATGGGAACGCCGGCAATCGGCCGCAGCACCTTGCCCGGCAGCCGTGTGGAGGCCAGCCGCGCCGGTATGACGGCTACGATCCTCATGCGTGGAAGGGGTCGGATCCCACCGAGTCCGTCTCGTCCTCGGGACTGGGTATATCCAGGTTGACCACCACAGGTTCCTGGCCGCTGCGAACGATAACTGCCTCCACTGGTTGATCTTTGCGTGCGTTTAGCTCCTGGTGAGGTGCAAACGGAGGCACATAGACAAAGTCTCCCGGCCCAGCCTCGTCTACAAACTCCAGGTGTTCTCCCCAGCGGAAGCGGGCGCGTCCACGCACGATATAGATGACGGTTTCCAATTCTCCGTGATGATGGGGACCGGTTTTCGCGTTGGGATGCACGACCACCGTGCCCGCCCAAAGTTTTTGCGCCCCGACGCGAGCGTAGGAAATGGCCTCGGCGCGCGTCATACCAGGGGTCTGCGGCGTATTGCTATCGAGCTCCCCGCTGCGAACGATGCGCAGGCTGAGGGATGAGTCAGACATTGGACGGTACCGTAAACGCTCGATGCAAGTCTAAGGCTTCCGGATCCGCAACAAACCTCGGGTGCCCCACATCTCGCTCGTTTTTCGCGAGATGTGGGATACCACGGCTCTACACCTGCAACCTTTCGACGACCAACGGCCACCCGAGGTCCGTTGCGGATCACGGCCCTAACTATCCTTGCGATAAAGCAACTCGCGCATAGCTCGCCTACGGGCCTCGTTCACTTCAGGGTCCAGGCGTTCCTTGGCTGCAGGTTCAGCCGATTCAGGTTCGCTACAGGCAGGACAGCGGTTAGCGAAGCCGGGCTTATCCGGCTTCAGCTCAAATTCTTCTGAGCAGATGGCGCAGGTTTTCACCGGGAAGGGCATGACCACTCCATTGTAACGGATCCTCTGCAACTGTTGTAGAATCAACGCAGGGCGGCGTAGCTCAGATGGTTAGAGCGACGGACTCATAACCCGTAGGTCGGTGGTTCGATCCCACTCGCCGCCACCATCTAACATTCTTAGCCGTCTAACCCAGTAGTATTATTTGTTTTAACCATCCTTATGGTCCAAAGTGGTGCTATGTCCCGAACCTTTAAGCGTTCCGTCTTTGGTGTCTCCATCCTCTTGGTAGCTTTGGTTTTTCTCGGTGGCCTGGGCCCGAGCCGGGTGCGTGCGGATTCGCAGCCCGATGGTGCCTACCCTGAGATGGAGGTCTACAGCGAGGTCCTGAAAAAGGTTCAGACCGACTACGTATCAGATCCCAACATGTCCAAAGTAACCGTCGGTGCCTTGCACGGCCTGCTCGAGTCGCTGGATCCTGACTCCAGCTACCTGACGCCCGAGGAATACGCCGCTTACAAGCAACACGGCCATGATGGCGCGGCGCAGGTTGGCTTGAATATCTCCAAGCGCTTCGGATACGCGACTGTGGTCTCGGTCGAGCCCGGAAGCCCGGCAGAAAAAGAACAGATTGAAGACGGAGACATCCTGGAGGCTATTGAAGGCCATTCCACCCGCGAGATGTCCCTGGTGATGATTCGTTTGTTACTCGAAGGCAAGCCGGGAACCGACGTGACCTTCTCCCTGGTCCGTCCTCGCAAGGCAGAACCGGACAAGATCACCCTGACCCGCGCCCTCTCGCCCGCCCCTCCCATGGGGGAAGCGCAGTACGAGAGCAGCAGCATTCTGTATCTGAAGCCAGTGGTGCTTAACAAAGAGCGGGTGAATGAAATTGCCAGCCGGCTCAAGGCCATGGGGAAAAACGGCAACAAGAAGGTTTTGCTGGATCTGCGCGACGTTGCCGAAGGGGATGAAGAACAGGGCGTGCGCCTGGCTAATCTCTTCCTCGATTCGGGGACCATTGCCACCCTCTCCGGACAGAAGTACACGTACGAGGCTTTTAACGCCGATACTTCCAAGTTCATCACCGGCGCTCCGTTAGTGGTCCTGGTAAACCATGGCACTGCCGGGCCGGGCGAAATTGTCGCTGCGGCGGTTCTCGATAACAAACGGGGCGACGTGGTTGGAGACCGGACCTTCGGGGAAGGTTCCGTGCAAAAAACCATGGAGCTTCCGGATGGCGCTGCTCTGATTCTCTCCGTCGCCAAGTATGCTTCGCCCTTGGGCAAAAAGATCCAGGACGACGCGGTGACGCCGAATATTGTGGTCGTCGCCAACCAGGACACGGACGACCAGACCGGTGCCCAGAAGACCCCCAAGCCGGATGATCAACTCACGAAGGCGCTCGATGTCCTGAAGCAAAAAAGCGCCTGATTAGGCGGATCCCTCATTGATTGGGCAAGCTCCATCTTCGGGCACCGCTCGCTTTCGTCCGCCCGCTCATTCCGCATTGGCGCCCCTGAAGCTGGCGGGCAGCATCACGTTTCTAGCCCTGCTCGCCCTTGCCATCATTGCCGGATCTCTAACCGGGCTGATGCTGGTCTACTCCGTAGACCTGCCCCAGATTGCTGACCTGGAACGCTACCGTCCCATCACCTCCACCGACCTGCTCGATGTGCACGGCCGCGTCTTCGGCTCCTTCGCCCTGGAGCGGCGCATCGTTGTTCCCTATGAAGCCATTCCTCCCATACTGCGCCAGGCGGTGATTTCCATCGAGGATAAGAATTTCGAAAGCCATTGGGGAGTCAACCTGTTTCGCGTGATAGGCGCCGCCTATCATGATCTGACTTCGACCGGACGTACCCAGGGGGCTTCTACCCTGACCATGCAGCTGGCGCGTAACCTTTTTCTCTCCAGCCAGCAAACCTTCGGACGCAAGCTGCAGGAAGTTTTTCTTTCCATCCAGATTGAGCGCGCGTTTACCAAGGAGCAGATCTTTACCCTGTACGCCAACCAGATCTATCTGGGGCAGGGTGTTTACGGTTTTGAAGCTGGATCGGAATACTACTTCAGCAAGCATGCGCGCGATTTAACGCTGCCCGAAGCCGCCTTGCTGGCCGCTCTCCCCAAGGGGCCGGTAGCTTATTCTCCCCTCGTGAATCCCGATCGCGCTTTCCGACGGCGGAACATGGTCATCAACTCCATGCTGGAAGATGGAGTGATCACCAACGCACAAGCCAGCGCCGCCAAGGCCGCGCCGATCGGTTTGCATATCGAGCCTCCGTCCAATAACGTGGCACCCTGGTTCGTGGAAGATGTGCGCCGCGAACTGGAGCGTCAGTTTGGCAGCGAGCAGGTACATGAGGAGGGCCTGCGGGTCTACACCACCCTGGATCTGGATCTGCAGAAGGCAGCCAATCGCGCCGTGCTCGACGGGTTGGCCAAGCTGGAGCGCCGTCACGGCTGGAAGGGCAACCTGCTCAACGTCGTGGCCGCCGGGGGGTCGCTCGATGACTTTCGTCATCCTGATTGGCGCCAGCCGATCGCGGCAGGTTCCTACGTTCACGCCCTGGTGACCAATGTGCTGCCTTACCAGGTAACGGCGCGCATAGGGCAACAGCAGTTGATCCTGGGCCCGGATGATTTTGCCTGGACCAAGCAGCGGGATGCGGAGAACTTTCTCCATCCCGGCGACATCATTTACGTCCACATTGTGGCCTCTGCCGATTCCAACCTGTTGTTACATGGTGTGCTGGAGCAGGATTCCGGTGTGCAGGGATCGCTGATGACGGTGGATAACACCTCCGGCGAGGTGTTGGCCCTGGTCGGCGGACGGGACTTCAACCTGTCGCAATTCAACCGCGCTATGCAGGCCGAGCGGCAGATGGGATCTTCCTTCAAGCCCTACGTCTACGCCGCTGCGATCGACGCAGGGGCGCGTCCTGACGAGTTGATTGTCGACGCGCCGGTTACGTTTTCCACTGGAGTTGGCCCCTACTCCCCGCACAATTACGACGATACTTTTGAGGGTGCGGTCACGCTGGCCCACGCCTTTGCCGATTCGCGTAATATCCCGGCGGTCAAGCTTGCGGAGCGTGTCGGTATACGCAAGGTGATCGAGACGGCACACCAATTTGGCCTGAGCAGCACTATGCCGCCCTTTTTGCCGGTTGCCTTGGGTTCGGTGGACGCTACTCTTCAGGAGCAGGTTGCGGCTTACAGCAGCTTTCCCAACGACGGGGTTCGCGTGGGGCCGCATCTGATCCGCAAGGTCACCAATGCCGACGGGCTTACGCTCTCGGAGAGCCCGGCGACCGTAGCCGAGTCCACCAGCCAGCGGACGGCGCGCATCATGATGACCTTATTCAAGGGGGTTGTGGCTTACGGCGGCACAGCCTCGGATGCTGCGGTGCTTCATCATCCGTTGGGGGGCAAAACCGGCACAACTACCGACTTCAACGACGCCTGGTTCATCGGCTTCTCTCCTTCCATCACCTGCGGTGTATGGGTTGGTTACGATAGCCGTCAATCGCTAGGCGAAAAAGAAAGCGGCGGACACGCTGCCCTGCCGCTATGGATTGATTTTATGAAGGTAGCCATAGCCGACCATCCCGACGAGCATTTTCCCGGAGATATACGCCCCTTACCCCCAACCAATGTAGCCAGCACCCACCCCGCAGTGCGACCCACCCCCACCCCGAATTAAGAAACCGCAGGTCCCTCCACTCCGCTACGCTCCGGTCGGGATGACAACTCAGTTTGGTAACAGGACATGTACCGCGCACCCAAACTGAATTGTCATCCCGACCGGAGCGTAGCGGAGTGGAGGGACCTGCGGTTTCTCCCGGGTTCTCACGCCTTATTTACCCGCTTCCCAGCAGCCTCATCAGATGCAGATAACGTTTCGCCTGTTCAACATCGCGCATGATCTGCTCTTTCAACGCCTCCGGAGAGGGCCAGCGCCGTTCCTCGCGAAGCCGGCGATAAAAAACAAGCCTGAGAGGCGTCTCCTCCTCCAGCGCAATCGGATGAAAATTCAACAAATGCGATTCCACCGCAAACGAGTCCGCGCCGAAAGTTGGCCGGTTGCCGACGTTGGTCACCGCGTCGAACCACTCCCCAGCCACCCTCATCTGCGAGACGTATACCCCGTTTGGCGGCAGCAACTCGCGGTAGGGAGCCAGGTTGATGGTGGGAACGGTGAGTGTGGATCCGATTCCGCGTCCGTGAGCCAGCGTGGAATCGACAAAAAAGCCGTGTCCCAGCAGTGCGCGCGCGGTGCGAATGTCTCCGCGCGACAGAAGCTCTCTGATCTTGCTGCTCGAGCAGGTCAAACCTCGCACCTGGCATGCGCCGTGGATCACCACGTCAAAACCCAGCGTCCGCCCCAGTTGCTCTAGTTCGGGGGTACCCCCTTCGGCGCGGTAACCGAACCGGAAATTGGTGCCTTCATGCACCTCAACCGCACCCAGTGCATCGTGAACAATGGTAGTGACGAATTCCGCAGCCCGCATGCGTGAGAGCTCCGCGGTGAAAGGGAGCACCAGCACAGCGTCGACGCCGGTCTCGCTCAGCAACTCGAGTTTCGTCTCCAGCGGAGTAATCAGCCTGGGGCAGGTGTCCGGACGTAAGAAGCGCAGGGGGTGGGGATCGAATGTAACCGCCACGGAGCGTAAAGACCGCGCGCGAGCGCTTTGCCTGACCCGCTCAAGAATGAACTGATGGCCAAGATGGACCCCATCGAAGTTCCCAATGCTCACCACCGTGGGGCCCCATCCCGGGGATATCTCGCCGGCGCCGCGAAAGACTTGCATGTCAGATCTCGAAGGGAATACGCAATCCGTCGTAGGCCAGCTGGATATGCGGAGGAAGTTCGTGATTGGTTTCGGCGTGGGACAAATCGTGCGACATGTGGGTAAAGAACGCCTGCCGTGGCTGCATGCGATGTACAAATTCGAGGGCCTGTTCCAGGGTAGCGTGGCTGGGGTGCGGCGTCTTGCGTAAAGCGTCCAGGATGACCACGTCGAGGTCTTTGAGCAGCGCAAGGCTGCTTTCCGGGATGTCGCTCATGTCGGTCAGGTAAGCAGCATTCCCGAACCGGAAACCCGCGACCTCAATCTTGCCGTGCGTAAGGGGGACGCGATGGAAAACCGCGCCCTCGACCTCGACCGACGGGCCTAGCCGGTTCATTTCCACCCGTGCGCGAGTCGGGTAGAAGGCATCGGGATCGAAGGTGTAGTCAAAAATCCGTTCGATCACATTGGCTGCGTCATCATCGGCATACAACGGGATCTTGCCCTTGTGTTTAAAGCTAAGCGGCCTTAAATCGTCCAGGCCAAGGATGTGGTCGGCATGAGAGTGGGTATAGAGCACGGCGTCCACATGATTGATCCCCTCACGCAGGGCCTGCATACGAAAGTCAGGCCCGGTATCGATCACCACCCGGTGTCCATCCCAGGCGACAGCGATCGACGGGCGCGTGCGGCGATCCCGCGGATCAGCGGAGGTGCACACGCGGCAGGTACAGCCAAGGGTCGGCACACCCATAGAAGTGCCGCTGCCAAGAATAGTGATCTCCGCTGGACGAATAAATTAACTCTCCTTGAAGCAAGCCCCGGACCGAAGGGGTGCGGGCTTTAAGGCCGTTGTGTAGCCCCGGACTCCAGAGCCTGCGGAAAACCTGCCCGGTTAAAGGGTGCCAGCCCCGGACTACCTCGCCGCAGCGAGCATCAGTCCGGGGAGCGGGTTTTCAAACCCGCCTGCTCGGTTAAAGGGTGCCAGCCCCGGACTACCTCGCCGCAGCGAGCATCAGTCCGGGGGAGCGGGTTTTCAAACCCGCCTGCCCGGTTAAAGGGTGCCAGCCCCGGACTACCTCGCCGCAGCGAGCATCAGTCCGGGGGAGCGGGTTTTCAAACCCGCGGAAACGTTCCGCATCAAAATTTCCGGGCTTTAGCCCTGGCGGCTGTCTTTTGAAGGGTACGGCCTACCTCGCCGCAGCGAGCATTAGGCCGTAAATACCCACCCTGAATGAAATCCGGCTTCAGCCGCTGAGGGGACGATTTGCACGTGATAACGCTGCCCTCAGGGGCTAAAGCCCGTATCCTTCAAAATAACGTTTCACATTCCAACCCTAGTGAGGTTTCTTCTGCTGCGGCGGTCGTTGGGCAGAGCTGGCAATGGCATTCGTGATCTCGAGAAACGACATGCGGAGATCGAAGAGTGCATTCTGCAACAGCCGCCTCTCCTGCTCGTTAAGATTGCCCCTGGTTTTTTCCTCCAGCACGCTAAGCATGTCGATGCTTTGCCTGGCCCCAAGGATGTCGATCCGAGGCTGCTCGTTGGGACCAGTGCCCGCACCCATCTGCACCGCCGCTGTCATGTAGAGAGACTGCACCAGTCGGTCGAAGTTCATCACCGCCGGGGTTGGTTGGCCAGGATTCGCCTTCAGCAACATATCGTCCAGCCGGCGGGCAGAAGCGTCATATTCCTTGCTCTGCTGCGCCGATTCTGCGGCGGTCGGCTCCGGGATGGTTTCGCCATCGTCGAACGCCTCCGCTGGTTCCGGTTCCGTTTGCAAGGCCTGGGTTTTACGCTCCACAACTGGGGGCGGAGGGCTGCTTTCGCTTGCCTTGCCTTCGCCTTCGCGCAATTCGCCTTCAGAGGTGAACTTGCGGCGGTCGGTTACGGTAAATTGCGGTTCTTTTTCACGCATGATTTTTTCCCATCGTCGTTGGTAACAGTGACTGATTCGGTTAGCCGCCTACTTGAGCAGGCGCAGGCGTGGCTAGCGGGGTTGCCACCCCTCCGTCGTAGGCGATCTCCGCCTTGCGCTCCACTACTTCCACCCGGATAAACCCGAGCCCCAGTAGCTGCGGCAGGCCGGCGTTTGGCAGCAAGGCAGTACTCGTGATCCGCCCCACCGGCTGATCATCGCTGCGCAAGTCGGTGGGCAACGTCTCTGGCCGGGCGCCGTGCAACGCAAATTGGCGAAACTGCCGGTTGACTTTCCCCCGGGAGCGGATGCGCTCCACGATTTCTTGACCCAGATAGCAACCCTTGTTGAAGTTGAGCGCGCGCGTTTGGGCGCTTTCCTGCGGCAGGTCGCGATCATTCAGGTCGACGCCGTACAACGGAATGGCCTCCATCACCCGCAGTGCTTCTGTTGCTTCTAGCCCACAAGCGTTGGCCCCCGCTGCCTGCAGCGTCTCCCAAACGGCCAGCACATGCTCGGGGGCGAACCACAACTCATAGCGGGGCACGGAAACCTGATACGCCTCGATCAGGAAGCACTCCACTTCGCCGATCCTGGTCCTGCTCATGCGCGCGTTTTCGAGCTTCGATGAAGAGGGGGCAAAGCCAAGCGTGGCCAGCACCTGGGGCGCGCGTGGCCCGGCCAGCGACAAAGCTGTCCAGTCGCGGCTAACGTCTGCCAGCTCCACATCGTCCATTATCACGAAGTGGTCGAGGTGGTGCATCAGGGTGGGCACCTGGTCGATGCCCGTATCCAGTAACAGATCCTGGGCACGGCGATATACGTAGCAGTCGCCTTGAATACGCCCCTGCACGCTGAGCAGCAGGCTGTAATTCCCCTGTCCTTCAGGCAGCGATTGCACCGTATTGGACACCATGCCATTGAGCCAGCGCAGGCGGTCGCCGCCGGTAACCAGAATTTTTCCTCGCCAGCCCAGGTCGCTGACCCCGGCGGAGTGCAGAAGGGAATCGAGTTCGCTGGCAAAACCATCGAAGATACTTGGCGTCAGCGCCCCGCAGTGCAGCCTCGCCGAGGTCGTTGGCCCCAGCGCGGTGGTCAACACGGTAGTGGCGGCCTGGTGCGAAAGATCCGGGTCGTTCGTAGCAGAAAGCACAATAAAATTATAGCCTTGCAGCAGAGCAAGTGCGGTGGGTCCCAGGGCAGAGCCCGGAATAGGCGGAGAATGAAGGTTATCTGCAGCAAGTCATGCGGTTCGGTAGTGGTGGCGCTTCTTCTGGCCTTTACGGTGTGTACTTTTGCCCAGGACACTCCGCCGCAGAAAGAGACCAAGATCACTCCGGAGCAAACCAAAGAGCTCTTTCGCTCTATCAGTCAAATTCTTTCCTTTGCCAGTGATGACACGCAATTGCCGATACGGCACGAAGTTAAGCGCAGGCTCATCAGTCGGGAGCAGGTGGAAAAGTACATTCTGGATAAGTTTCGTGAGGATAAGGACGCCAAGCGCATGCAGCGGGAGGAGATTGTGCTCAAGAAGTTTGGTCTTCTTGACCGTGATTTCCAGCTTCAGCCCTTCCTGGTGAGCTTGCTGAAGGAACAGATTGCCGGCTACTACGACAACAAGACCAAGACAGTGAACCTATTGGACTGGGTTAAGCCGGAAGAGCAGAAGCCGGTCATCGCCCATGAGCTGACGCATGCCTTGCAGGACCAGCACACCGATCTAGACAAGTGGGAACCGGACGAGCCCGATACGATCTCCAAAGACGTGACTGAGGACAATCAGCGTCTAGCCATTGACGAGCGGGATACCGCCCGGGACGCCGTGCTTGAGGGGCAGGCCATGGCCGTATACCTGGACTACACGCTTAAGCCATCGGGCAAGAGTCTGCTCACTTCGCCGGACGTGATGCGAACCCCCAAAGACGACCTGGACACTTCCGGCAGCTCCCCGGTCATGGACCGGGCGCCCCTGCTGCTGCAGCAATCGCTGCTTTTTCCATACCGCGACGGGCTGGGATTCGAGCAGCGTCTGTTGAAGGACAAAGGTCCGCAGTACGCCTTTGCCGGAGTCCTGGACCGTCCGCCGTCAACCAGCTACGAGATCATGAATCCCAACGCCTACGAGCGCAAGGCAACGGTTCCCCTGTTGCAGATGCCCGACGTGCATTCGCTGCTGGATGCGCAGTACCAACCCTATGATATTGGCGTGATGGGCGAGCTCGATGTGCGCATTCTGACCGAACTCTTTGGTGGTCCTGAGGTAGCTGCGATCCTGACCCCACAATGGAAGGGGGGTCTATATTACGCGGTGCAGAGCCGCGCGGCGACCACACCAGCGCAGCAGGCAGCCACTGCCTCGGTGGCGCTTCTTTACCTCTCGGCCTGGAGGAGTGAAGGAGCTGCGAGGGAATTTGCCAAGGTCTACGCCCGCGAGTTGAGCAAGAAATATTCCGGCGTATTGCGCGACTCCGCTGCGGAATCATCTTCTGACGAGCAGGTTTACAACGCCAGCGAAGGTCCGGTCCTGATCGTGCGCCAGGGCACGCAAGTCTTCGTGAGCGAAAGTTTCGATCTGACGACGGCGCGCAAACTGCAATTCCTCTTTTTCGGAGCCCAGCAAGACGGGGAGATGCAGCAGGCCCAAGTCACACCCGACGAGCTAACCACCCATTTAACGCGCCTGATAGCCAGTTGCGGCATGATGAAGACCTCCCTGCGCCACTGATTTCCTTTTCGCGACCACCGTACGGGTGCCCCATGTTCGCCTCACCTGCCCCGGCGTGCCGTGGGGCGTACATGGGCCGATAACGATTTTTTTCAAATGCTTTCGCTCCATGTGTCGAGGCCGTTGAGGCCCCGGAAGAGTCTGTGTGAAAACAAATTGCAGCCCCCTCCACTCCGCACTCCGATGCTTTGTATCAGGGCACGACTTTAGTCGGGCCGTTTAGACCCAACAAAGATTTGGGCTTTAGCCCCTGCATGAATTGTCTCCAGAAGCATTTTCTGCGGGATGCGCCATAGCCGGGGCTGAAGCCCAATCTCTATTCAATCCTTCGCGGCCCGACTAAAGTCGTGCCCTGATACAAAGCACCGGAGCGTGGAGTGGAGCGATTGCGCTGTTTCCCCCTGGTTCTCGCGCACAGCCGGAAGGGCTGACCCATTAATCAACCATGAACCGAGCACCATAAGCGCGGCACCCCGACAGGTATACTTGAACTGCATTCATTCCCACCCTTCGGAGCCGGTTTGCAGCAAGCCGAAATTGGAATCATTGGCGGGAGCGGGCTGTATGCCATGCCCGGCCTGAGTAATCCTCACCAGGTTGAGGTAACCACCCCTTTTGGCGATCCCTCAGATGTCTTTGTTGCCGGCGACCTGGAGGGCCGTAAGGTCGTTTTCCTGGCCCGTCACGGCCGTGGTCATCGCATCCTGCCCACCGAACTGAACTTCCGCGCCAACATCTTCGCCATGAAAAAACTCGGCGTGGAGCGGATCATCTCCGTTTCCGCCGTCGGGTCGCTCAAGCTGGAGCACAAGCCCACCGAGTTTGTGATTCCCGATCAATTCATCGACCGCACATCCCAGCGAAAATCCACTTTCTTCGGGGACGGGATCGTAGGCCATGTCTCCTTTGGCGATCCGGTCTGCGCCACGGTAGCCAAAGCGATCCAAACCGGTGCCCAGAGCGCCGGAGTAGTCACAAAACCGGGCGGCGTCTATGTCTGCATGGAAGGCCCCCAGTTCTCCACCCGCGCCGAATCGAATCTTTATCGCAGTTGGGGCGCCGATATCATCGGCATGACCAACCTGCAGGAGGCTAAGCTCGCTCGCGAGGCGGAGATCTGCTATGCGACCATGGCCATGGTCACTGATTACGATTGTTGGCACGACACCCATGACACGGTCACCATCGACCAGGTGCTCGCCGTGCTCAAGCAGAATTCAGCCAACGCCGCCACCGCCGTGCGGGCCGCGGTTGCGGCCATGCCCCGGGAGCGCTCCTGCCCCTGCGCGACCGCCTTGCAGTTTGCCATCATCACCAGTCCGGATGCGATTCCGGCCGCAACCCGCGCCAAACTCGATCTTTTGCTGAGCAAGTACAACTCCTGACAGAAAGAAACCCATGTCCATTCTCGTCGTAGGCAGTGTTGCATTTGACAGCATCGAGACGCCGCAGGGGCGGCGAGACCGGTGCCTTGGCGGAGCGGCAACCTATTTCGCTCTGGCCGCAAGCTACTTTACCGATGTTCGCGTGATCGCGGTCGTCGGCGAAGACTTCACCCCGGAGCACGAAGCCGTGCTCACGCGCCGCGGTGTGGACACGCAGGGCCTGGAGCACACTGCGGGCAAGAGCTTCCACTGGACCGGCTCGTACATGAAGAACCTGAACGAGGCCCAGACCCTCAACACCGAGTTGAATGTCTTTGAGACCTTTGCACCCAAAGTGCCGCTTGCCTACCTGGATACCGATTTCCTCTTTTTGGCCAACATCGATCCGGTGCTGCAAAGCAATGTTCGCGCGCAAATGCCAAAGGTTCGCATGGTGTGCGGCGACACCATGAACTATTGGATCACCGGCCATCGTCAAAATCTGGCCAAAATGTTGACCGGGCTGGATGCCTTGCTGATCAACGATGGAGAGGCAAAGTTGCTTGCCGAAAACAGCAACCTGGTTTTGGCCGCGCGCAAAATCTTGAGCATGGGACCCAAAGCGCTGATCGTCAAACACGGCGAATATGGGGCCACGGCCTTTTTCGGCGACCATGCGTTCAACGGCCGAGGCAACATCTCGGTGCCTTTCCGTGCCCCCGCCCTGCCCCTGGACGAGGTGGTCGACCCCACTGGTGCCGGCGATTCGTTCGCCGGGGGCTTCTTTGGCTACCTCGCCTCGCAGCCCGAGGTCACCCTGCAAAACTTCAAACACGCCATGTTTTATGGCGGCGTTATGGGCTCCTTTGCGGTGCAGCGCTTTGGTACAGAACGGATGCAATCGCTCACGCGAGAGGAGATCGATCAGCGCTTCGCTCTCTTCCGTGAGCTGTCGCATCTTGACTGAGGCACGTACCGAGCAGGGAGCCGTCCGCCGGGAGACCATCCTGGTGGCGTGGGCAGCCCTAGCCTTGGCCCTGGTAGCACTCGCCTATTGTGTCCGTCATGGCACGCTTCTTCTTTATGGCGACGCGGTAGCTCATCTGCATATTGCCCGTCGCGTGTTCGATTCCATCACCCCTGGCTATCGCCAGCTCGGGTCCGTCTGGTTACCACTGCCGCACATTCTGCTCATTCCATTTGTCGCCAACATGGCCTGGTGGCGAAACGGTCTGGCCGGGGCCTGTCTCTCCATACCCAGTTATGTATTGGGGTGCGCGGGGATTTACCGCCTGGCGCGCATGTGGCTGAACATGCCTGCCGCAGTCGTGGTGGTGGCCTTCTATGGCCTCAATCCTGGGTTGCTCTATATGGCCACCACCGCCATGAACGAGCCACTTTTCCTGGCGGAGATGATCTGGGCTGTACTTTTGATCGTTCAGTTTCAGCGAGTGCTTGAACCTAAGCTGTTGGTTTGGGCCGGGCTGGTGCTGGTCTGCGCCATCTTCACGCGCTACGACGGTTGGGTCTACGGGGCTGTTGCGTGGCTGTTCGCAACCTGGGCCATGCTTCGCCACCGCCCACCTTGGCGAGGGCCTGTGGCGGGCGCCTGGGTGTTGTTTACCGCCCTGCTGATAGCCGCTCCGTCCTTGTGGCTGGCCTACAACGCAAAGCAATTCGGGGACCCACTGGACTTTATTCGCGGTCCCTACTCCGCCCGTGCCATCGAAGCCCGGACCACGCCTCCCAATTCCTCGCCGCGGCCGGGCATTCACAACCTGCATGACTCGTCGCTTTATTTCCTCAAGGCGGCGGAGCTGGGTGCGGCTCCTGTTCCGCTGGGCAAGCTGCTGTGCTGGCTCACCGCCGCCGGAACGCTGGCTGCACTGTGGGCCTTCCGCCGGCAGCAGATCTGGCCCCTGCTGCTGCTGTGGCTGCCCCTGCCCTTCTACGCGTACTCCGTGGCTTACGGATCCGTGCCCATCTTCATTCCTGTCTGGCGGCCTTTCTCCTGGTACAACACGCGTTATGGCATGGAGCTGCTTCCCGCCTTCGCGCTGTCGCTTGGTTGCCTGTTTCCGGTGCTGGCAGCGCGCGCGCCCAGAGTGCGTCGCTATGGAGTGCTCGCGAGTTTCTTGTTGGTGGTAGTCAACAGCCTGGTGCTATTGCGGAGCCGTCCTTTAGTTTTTCAGGAGGCGGTGGTCAACGCCCGCACCCGCGTGGCCTTTGAAACTGCATTGGCCAAAGCTCTCAGCAACCTCCCCGCCCAGGGATTGATTCTGATGCGCGTCTCCAGCGATGTAGGCGCGCTCCAGCAAGCCGGCATCCCCCTGCGCCGGACCGTGAACGAAGGCGATTACCTGACCTGGCAGCGCGCTCTGGAAGATCCGGCGCGGGCAGCCTCGACCGTGGTCGCACTCGACGGAGATGCCGTGGCTCAAGCCTTACAGCGGCATCCCCAAGGCCTGCGGCTGATCAACGTAGTCTGTTCTACCGGCCAACCCTGCGCGCATATCTATCGCTCCCAGCTTGCGATTCGCTGACCTATTGAGAAGCTCCAGAGTGCCTCATCCCAATTAGGGTTTTTCCTATTTCGCTGCACCTGGCCGTGAGCCCAGCCCGGAAGAGTCTCTGCGAGAGCCGAAAGCACCGCCCTCAAAAAACCTGTTTTGAACGAAGGGCACGGTGGGTTCAAGGTACAAGTGCAACATTTCGCTTTAGGGGATAGTTGCATATGGGAAAGAGTTTTCAACATCTGGATTTGGGTGATCGAGCCACGATTCAGGCGCAGTTGACGTCGGGGATGTGCCCTGGGGCAATCGCCATCGTATTGAAGCGAGCTCGGTCGACCATCACCCGCGAGATGCACCGTAATGGCTGGATGGCCAAGCCGCGGATGGGCACCATTGCGGGCGGTTACCGGTCTTCGACGGCTGATCGCCGAGCGCGGGTTTTGGCAGCGAAACCACGACGCAGGCGCATGCTTGAACCTGGCAATGGACTCTGGGGGAAGATGCTGGAGCGCCTTCAGCAAGGTTTCAGCCCGGTACAGATTGCGAGCATACTGGGACGTATGGCGAATCCGGTGCAGATCTCTCACGAAACCATCTACACCGCACTGTATGCCATGCCACGTGGGCAACTGCGTGCCAACGTGCTGGACCTGTTGCGCCGCCATCACAAGGCGCGCAAGGTCGAAGCTAAGAACAGGCGCAGCCGATCCATTCCCGATATGACCTTGATCGATGACAGGCCGCTCGAAGTGAGCGAGCGGCTGGTCCCCGGTCATTGGGAGGGAGACCTGATCATTGGCAAGGGAAACCTATCTCAAGTGGGCACCCTGGTGGAACGAACCACTCTGTTCGTTGCTTTAGTAAAGCTGTCGGACGCAAGGGCAGACACGGTCGCTAAAGGCTTTAGCACCATCCTCAAACGCTTTAAAAGCCAAATGCGACTTTCCATGACGTACGACCAGGGCAGCGAGATGAGTCTCCACAAAACACTGACAAAAACAGCAAACATCGCCGTCTACTTCGCTCATCCCCACTCTCCCTGGGAGAGGGGGATTAGCGAAAACACCAATGGATTGCTCCGCGACTACCTGCCAAAGGGAACCGACCTCTCCCTGTACTCGCAGAAGCAGCTCGATGCCATTGCATGGCAACTGAATACCAGGGTTAGAAAAAGTCTCGCCTGGAAATCTCCTGCTGAACTCTTTCTCCCCACAGGAGCCTTTAACTTTGATAAATACTGGACGGCGATTCACACCTCCAAGAAACGCCCAGCTCGTATATACCGGGTAGCTGGAAAGTGGAAAGCAAAGCATGCTTCCCACCTTCAAACAAACCCATCCGCCAAAATCCCTACCCGTGACCGCGGCCATTGAAAAGTGGAAAGCAAACTACGCTTCCCACTTTCCAACAGCCCCTGCTGCTGGAAAACCTTTATCTTAAAAAGAAAGAAAAAGATAGATTTGTTGCATTTGGAGTCTGAATCTGCCCACGGCTTCAGCCGTGCCGCAAGACGCAGACACATGAGGGCTTTAGCCCCTGAAGTACGTCTCTGAGATGATCCATGCCGGATCAATTCTTATACTGCAGAAAAATCAAGGCCCGGAGGGCCGGTCGTCCAAACATAGCCCAGCCCGGAAGGGCTGGGTATCGAAGGCCGCTGATGCGAGCGCCGTAGGTGCGGCACTCCGAAGCGACGCCCAACGCAACAAAAACGACCAACCTCACCCAGAACAAAACTGGTTACACCAGCTCATACCCGCGCGATGTTAGCATCACGCACAAGCGAATGTTCCTTAGTTCCTACGAACCCGTCCGCAGCTTCCACTTCAGTGACCTTGAGCAGATGCTCCTTGCCAGTGGCGTCGGCAAGCGGTTGCTCATGGCCTGTCTGCTGGGTGGCGCCATTGGCATCGAGCGCGAGTACCACAGAAAATCACTCGGTCTCCGCACCAATCTTCTGATCTGTTGTGGCTGCGCCATGTTCACCTTTCTCTCCGCGATCCTGGCCGGCGACAACAACCCAGACAAGGGCCGGGTGGCCGCGAACATCGTGCAGGGCATCGGCTTTTTAGGCGCGGGTCTCATCATGCGCAACCGCTTTCGCGTCAGCGGACTCACCAATGCCGCGACCGTTTTCGTCGTTGCCAGCATCGGCATGGCCTGTGGTGCGGGACTCTATGTCCCAGCAGCCCTGGCGACGATCATCGTGCTGGTCGCGCTCACCGCCATCGGCATGCTAGAGACGCGCTTCAACATCAAGATGTTCTCCCTGGTCTATGAAGTCCGGGGCGACGACAGCGCTGCCATCGAGGGCGCCGTCCTCAAAGCTCTTGATTCCCAGGGAAAGCGCTTGTCAGAACCGGAACGGGATGTCGTCGCCCAAATTCAGCGCATCAGTTTTTCCGTCCTGGGTACCCTGGGCCAGCACAAGCTGCTAATGGCGAGCTTGCGTGCCTCGCCCGTCATCGGCCAGTTGATCACCTTTCACGATGCGGAGGACGAGTGATCCCGTTTGCGAAAGCGCACGCCTGCGGGAACGATTTTCTCGTGGTCCAGGAAAATCTAGCCGGTGTCGAGGTCAAAGAGGATCTGGCGCGGAGGCTCTGTCACCGCAATCAGGGCATAGGAGCCGATGGGGTCGAGTTCCTCACCTGGGAAGGAAAGCGCGAGGGAAAAATCCGCCTCCATAATGCTGACGGTTCCATAGCCGAAATATCAGGTAATGGAACGCGCTGCGTGGCCGCCTGGATTGCTTATGAGACGAAGGCCGGCCCGGGCGACGAAGTCGTTCTCGAAACCGATGCCGGGCGGCGTGTCTGCGAGATCGACGGCCGTACCGGGTCACTCTTTCGCATCACAACGTCGATGGGCGTACCGGAGGTGCAAACACGAAGCTTGCCGATGGCCGATGGACAACCAATCGAAGGCGCAGTCGTCTCCACCGGCAACCCGCACTTCGTTATTTTCGTTGACGACTTGAACAGTTACCCGTGGGAATCCATAGGAGAAGAAATCTGCCGCCATCCTCATTTTCCCCAGCAGACGAATGTGGAATTTGTGCGCATGACCAGCCGTGATGAAATAGAAATTCGGATTTATGAACGCGGGGTTGGCCCCACCTCCTCTTCCGGTACCGGCACCTGCGCAGCCGGCAGCGCGGCCATTGCTCTGCGCGATGCTTCACCGCGCCTGCACGTGGTCGCTCCAGGGGGAGCGCAAACCATCGAATGGCGGGGATCCGGTTCGGAGATTCGTTTGACCGGGCCGGCGGAGCTTATCTGTTTCGGAGAGGCATGGTGAAGCTGGGGGCCGGCAAACTGAGCATTCCCGCAGTGCGCAAGGGGACAAAAGTCTCCGTGATCTCCCCCGCGAGCTATCCCCAGCCGGACAGGCTGGCTAAGGGAGTCGAAGCGCTCACCGCTCTTGGTTTTTTGCCCTGGGTGGGGCGCCATGCGCTCAGCAAGGCTCATCACTACTTTGCCGGAACCGCGCCGGCCAGGCTTGAAGATCTGCATGCCGCTTTCCTCGATCCTGCCGTGGCCGCGATATTTTGTAGCCGTGGAGGTTACGGATGCAATTACTTGCTCGGAAGCCTCGACCTGGGCCTGGTGCGGGAGCATCCCAAGCCCTTGATCGCCCATTCCGACATGACCTGTATGCAGACCTGGATGCTGGACCAGCTAGGGCTCATTTCGTTCCATGGGCCGATGGTGGCCGGCGACTTTTCCCAATCCGAAGGAGTCGATGAAGCCAGCTTGCTGGCCGCCCTGGGCGGGGATCGCTGGTTCGTAGGAGAGGCTTCGGGATTGCGCGTACTGCAGCCGGGAAAGGCCACCGGTACCCTTTACGGAGGCTGCATCACGCTGCTCGTTGCATCGCTTGGAACTCCTTACGCTCCGCAAACCGAGGGCAAGCTGCTCTTCTTAGAGGATCGCGACGTAAAGCCCTATCAACTGGATCGATTACTGCGACAAATGGTGCTTGCGGGAAAATTCGAAGGCGTCAGCGGCATCATTTTTGGAGAGATGCTCGATTGCTTGGCCCCGGGGCAAAAGCCAGGCTTGCTGGACGAAGTGATCCTGCGCGTGTTGGACTTCTTTCCCGGGCCCATCGCCATCGGTCTCCGCTCCGGTCACGTCTCGCGACGCAATGTGACGCTAGCCTTTGGTATTGAAGCGGAGTTGCATTTGATGGGTCCACCGGTACTGAGCTTTCTCGATCGGGCCGCGGAGAAATAATCCTATGGCAAAACACATTCACCTCATCGGTATCTGCGGCTCGGCGATGGCATCGCTGGCGGGCATGCTGCAAACCAAGGGCTTTCGTGTCACGGGCTCGGATGCTGCCGCCTACCCACCCATGTCGGACCTGTTGAAAGCCCTCGGCATCCCCATCATGGAGCCTTATGCGGAAACCAATCTCTCCCCTCGCCCTGACCTGGTGATTGTGGGCAACGCCATCTCTCGCGGCAATGTGGAGCTGGAAGCGGTGCTCGACCACCGTATACCCTTTCGCTCCCTCGCCGAGACGATCCAGCACGAGTTTCTCCCTGGCAAAGACTCGCTGGTGGTTGCCGGGACCCACGGAAAAACCACCACCACCAGCATGTTGGCCTGGATCTATGAAGTCGCTTCGCAGCGTCAACCGGAGGTCGCGCCATCTTTCCTGATTGGCGGCATCGCAGAAAATTTCGGCACCAGCTTCCGCGTCCTTGAGGGCCAGCCGTTCATCCTCGAGGGAGACGAGTACGACACCGCCTTTTTCGATAAAGGGCCGAAGTTCATGCACTACTTTCCCGACGACCTGATCCTCACCCATGTGGAGTTCGATCACGCCGATATCTATGACAATCTCGAGGCCGTCAAGACAGCGTTCCGCCGGCTGGTCAATCTCGTTCCACGCCGTGGCCGGGTGATCGCTTTCGATGGCAGCGCCAATGTGGATGAATGTGTTTCCCGCGCATTTTGTTCCGTCGAGCGCTACGGCTTTAAACCCCAATCGGCCTGGCAGGTACGGGATTTAACTCACAGCAACCGCAACTCCAGCTGGAAGATTTTTCGTTCTGACCGGGAATGGCTACAAGTTACTTTGCCGCTGCCGGGCGAGCATAATGCGCTCAACGCGACCGCGGCGGCGGCGCTGGCTGCGGGGCGGGGAATCGACGCCGGTTCGATCGCCAAGGCCCTCTCCACTTTCCTCAGTGTCAAGCGCAGGCTTGAGGTGCGTGCGGTTGTCGCCGGGGTCACTGTCGTCGATGATTTTGCTCACCACCCTACTGCGATTCGCGAGACGTTGAAAGCTTTGCGTGCCGCCTATCCCGGGCAGAAGCTCTGGGCCGTACTCGAGCCCCGGTCGAACACGCTGCGGCGAAATGTTTTTGAGCGCGAGCTGGTGGAGAGCCTGGCTTTGGCGGACCACATTGTCGTGGCCGGTGTCTTCAAGCAGGAGAGCATTGCAGTAGGGGAGCGAATGCACCCTGAAAAGGTGGTCGCCGCGCTGGTGCATGCGGGACATGATGCTGTTTACTATCCCACCGCGGATGCCATCGTCCAGGGAATTACTCCGCGGTTAAATCCGGGCGCCGTTGTAGCTATTCTCTCCAACGGCGGCTTCGACGGGATCTATGAGAAACTGCCCAAGTATCTTGAGCAGCGGACCTAGGTCCCACACCTAATGCTCAGTTCTCTCACCATGCTCGTGACGTTTGCCGCTCTTGGTCTGCCTGCCGGCGCCGTCGGCATTCCCTGGGCTTTATTGACCGGCGATATCGGCCCGCTTTATCGCTGGAGCATGTGGATCCTGCGCGCTGGAGTGAGCCTGGCGCGCATTCGTGTTCAGGTCGCGGGCCGCGATCAAATTCCCGCCCAGCCCTGTATTTTCATGTCCAATCACGTTTCCAACCTGGATCCGCCTATCCTGCTGCCTTTGCTTCCGTTCCGCACCGCCTTCTTCATCAAGCGGTCGCTGCTCAAGATTCCCCTGGTGGGGGTGGGGATGCGCCTGGCCGGCTTTATCCCGGTAGACCGTGCTGGCCGGTTGGAGTCGGCGCGTGAAAGCGTGCAAGCGGCCACCAGGGTGTTGGCCTCCGGCGTCAATGTCACCACGTTTCCCGAGGGCACGCGTTCCCGCGACGGCAGACTCTTGCCATTCAAAAAGGGACCCTTTTATCTAGCCATGGAGTCGGGAGCCCCGGTAATACCCATTTCCATCTGGGGATCGGAGCACATGATGACGAAAGGCAGTCTGCGCATCAAGCCAGGCACTGCGCACCTGACCTTTCACCCCGCCCTTTACCCGCAACAATTTACCACCCGGGAAGAACTCACCGCAGCGGTGCGCGCAGCCATAACCTCCGGCCTGCCGCCCTCAATGTGGGGGGAAGAAGTGGAACAACCGAGCGTCTAACAACCCAGTTCCTAACAACCCTGTCCCGACAACCCAGTTCCTAACAACCTGTCCTGACAACCCTGTCCTTACAGTGGATTCCTGGGTGCCCCACATCTCGCTCGTTTTTCGCGAGATGTGGGATTCCACGAATGCCGACGTCATTACCTTTCGGACCAGAAAAAGTATCTAGGTCGCCACCGTCTACTGTTTGATGATCGCGTTATACCCGTCAGAGAGCAGCTTTTCCTTCATCGCTGTAGCCTGCACCCGGTCGGCAAACGGGCCTACCTGAACATGCAGGAGTTTATCTTGTGGCTCATTGCGCACCACCACCCCATAACCACGCTGACGCAGAGCAGAGACCAGCACATCGGCATCCTCAAGGCGGGCCACAGCCGCGATCTGTACCATCGGCTTTCCGGACGCGGAAGGCGAAGCATCAATAGGGGCTGAATACGCCGCGGGCTGCGGGATCGGGTTCGGCTTGGTGAGCGCCGGTTTAGGAACCGCCGGCTTGGCCGGGGTTTCGTTTACGCTAGCAGAAATCGGGGCCTTGACATCGTCGGCATCGTCTTTAACGGCCGGTGCTGGGGCCTTGTCAACGGGGGCCGCAGAGGCCTCCTGCTCGGGTGGCGCCGGTGCCGGAGGATTCTCGGCGGTTGCAGTCTCAGCCGTTTCGCCGGCGTTGCTGGCGGGCAAATTTGCCATCCCACTCGCCTGCGTACCCCGGCCCATGGAGTAGCCAAAACCAAAGAACACGCCGCAGATTAAAACCAAGCCAAAGAAAAAACCCAACAAGGAAGCGGTGCTGAGCGTTATCTCAGAAGCCTTGCCTTCCTCTTCATCTTCATCCGTTTCGAACAGCGTTCTCATTGCTATATCTCCCGCTTCTCTCCCATTTTATTAAAGAGTGTCATCATTTCGATCGGCAGCGGAAAGACGATCGTCGTATTTTTTTCCACACCGATTTCCGTCAGGGTTTGCAGATAGCGCAGCTGCAGTGTCATGGGCTGGGTCGCGAGCAGGGCGGCTGCATCGACCAGGCGCTGTGCGGCGCTGAACTCACCTTCGGCATGAATCACTTTTGCGCGCTTCTCCCTTTCCGCTTCCGCCTGTTTCGCCATGGCCCGCAGCATCGATTCAGGCAAATCCACCTGCTTAACCTCGACGCTAACTACCTTAACCCCCCATGGCGCAGTATGTTGGTCGATAATGCTCTGAATTCTTTGATTAAGTGCTTCCCGGTGTGAAAGTAGTTCGTCCAGTTCCACTTCACCCAGCACCGATCGCAGCGTAGTTTGTGCAAACTGTGAGGTTTGGTAGACGTAGTTCATGACCTCGATCACCGCCCGCGACGGATCTATGACCTTCAAGGTAATCACCGCGTTCACCTTCAGAGTTACGTTGTCGCGGGTAATGATGTCCTGGGGCGGTACTTCCAACACCTCCTGGCGCAGTGAGACGCGCACCATCTGATCGAAGGGACGAAACACGAGAATGATTCCCGGTCCCTTGGGGGCGGGTAAAATACGTCCGAGGCGGAAGACCACGCCGCGCTCATATTCTCTGAGGATTTTGACGGAGTTGATCAGGTAGATAGCAACAACAAAAATAAGAATCAGGCCGGGAATGCCAATACCCATCATAGTGGGGGCCTCGCTCTATCGAAATTGTACAGGACCATAAGTCAACCGGTTTCCTCTCGAGCCAGCCTGACCCTTGAAGGGTACGGCCTTTAGGCCGTACTTATCGCCCTGAAACGAATCCGGCGTTAGTCCCGAAGGGACGGCTGAGTGTAGCCCAGGACGCAGTCCTGGGTAGAGTCTAGAAACGTGATTCAGTCCCGCAGGGACGACTGAAAATTTTCCCAGGACGTAGTCCTGGGCTACACTCAGCCGTCCCTGCGGGACTGATTGAATTCTCTAAGAAACCCGTTCCACCAACAAAGTCAAATCGCGCAGCCCGCGCACGCGAACCTGGTCCCCGAGCGCTGCGGGAGTGACCGACTCAGCCTGCCACAACTCACCGTTCACCATCACCTGACCGATCGGGGCAAGCGGCTGGGTGACCACCGCAATTAACCCAATCATCGCGTCTCCTCCCATGCGCACTTTGCTGCGTCGCGCGCGTATGGCAAGCCGCAAGAGAAACACTGTGATCAGTCCAAACGCCAGCCCAGTGCTGAGTGCGGTGGCCAGGTGCACCCGCATCTCCGGAATAGGACCGTCGACCAACGTCAGCGCCCCAAAGACCAGAGCCACTATGCCCGCAGCCGCTAGAACCCCGTGGGTAGCGAAGTGCGCTTCCAGAATCAGCAATGCAAAAGCGGCAATCAGCAGCATCACCGAGGTGTAACGCACCGGAAGCAGGTTCAGCCCAAAGAGCGCGAGGAGCACCATGATGGTTCCCAGGGTTCCGGGAATGATGGTCCCGGGCGTATTGAACTCCACGTAGATCAGCAATCCTCCCACCACCAGCACCAGGACTGCCAGGTTGGGGTTGGTGAGCCGGTCCAGGATCTCTTCCCGCAAGGTAGGATCGACGGCCACCAGTTGTGCGCCGCGCGTGTGCAACACCACCTTCGCACCATCGAAGCGAGTGATGGTACGGCCGTCCACGTCGTTTAACAAGGCCGCGTCATCGGGCGCAATAAGATCGATCAACTTCAGTTGCAGCGCTTCGCTGTCGCTGTACGACTTGGAAGAGCGGACGGCATCCTCGGCCGCCTGCACATTGCGTCCTCGGCGATCGACATAGGAGCGTAGAAAGGCAGCCGTATCGTTCTCCAGCTTCTGCTTCATGGTGTCGTCGAGCTTCACTCCCTCAACCACCGGATGGGCCGCGCCGGCATTGGTGCCGGGAGCCATCGCAGCCACATCGGCAGCTTCCAGGAGGAAGAATCCCGCGGATCCAGCCCGGCTTCCGGAGGGGGCAACATACACGATGACGGGCACTGGCGAGGCGATGATCTTGCTCACCATCTGCCGCATGGAATCGAGCAGCCCGCCGGGAGTATTGATTTCGATGAGGATGGCGTTCGCGTGCTGCGCCGTGGCCGCATCCAACCCGCGCTCCATGTAGTCCGCGCTGATGGGCTGAATGGTGTCGTCGATGTGGATCAAGATCACCCGCGGCTGTTGCCCCAGTCCGGCGACGGTCCAGCTCCAGACCGAGGCAAGCAACAGGGCAAATCGCCACATGCGGTTCATGGGACCGGTTGTCCCTTACTCTCGAGCTGTTGCTTTAGCCCGCGCGCGGTGGCATTCTGCGGCTCCAGCTTGAGAGCGCTGGCCACGTCCGAAGCCGCAGCGGGTTTCTGATTAGCCTGCAGGTCAAGCCGGGCCAGCACTAGGTAAGCCGTGACATTGGACCCCGCTTTGAGCGACTCAGCGGCCTGCTCACGTGCTCCCTTGGTGTCACCCTCGCGCTCCCTTACCAGCGCCAGGCCGGCATGAGCCTCAGCATTATCACTCTGGGCGTCCAGCGCTGCCTGGAACTCGCGCTCGGCCTCCAGAATCAGACCCTGGTCGAAAAAGCGCATGCCCGCTTCCGTGAGCGCGGCCGCGCGCTTCTCCGGCGGCAGGGTGTTCATGCGCTCCTCATCCATCTGTTCCATTTCAAAGGCCGCCTGGCGGAAGGAGGCCTCGTTGAAAGTCCGCTTGATCCGTTCCAGCGGAGCGTTCTCTGCCGCCGCGGTAGGATCAAATGCCGTGTTGACCCGGCCGCTCGCCGGTGCGGAAGCGGCCGCAGCATGCGGCGGCTCGGCGCGAAGCGTGGCCTGGAAGGCTTGGGCCTCGGTATCCTGAGGACGAAGCCGTACCGTTTGCGCAATCGCCCGCAGTGCTCCTGGTACGTCCTTCTTGTGGCTCAACGCTAAGGCCAGGTTGAACTGGTAATCCGGATCATTGGGATCGGCTGCCACCGCCTGCTGGAAGTAGGACGTGGCATCCAGTCCCCGGCGGCTGGCGGCAACGCCCTGGTTGTTGACCACCTCCGGCAATGGCAACTGCTTGCTCACAAAGGCAAAGGCGTCTTCCGCCTTGATGTAGCTGCCCAAATAGAAATAGGCCAAACCGCGATCGAAGTCTGCCTCGCGTGCGTTGGGGTCGTTGCGCGGCAGGCGTCCCAGGGTGGTGGCGGCCAGCTCGAATTCCTGGTTGGCAAAATAGGCCTTGCCCAGTGCCAGGAGAGCCGGCGAGAAGGTGGGGTCCAGCCGGACCGACTCTTTCAGGTGGCGAATCTGTTCCGCGGGATCGGGCTCCACCAGCCCCCGGATATAGTTTTCAAACGCATCCGTCCGCAGCCCGGCCCCGGCGGCAACGAAGGTCGTCCGGGCCACGGCAAACCGCGGATCGATCTGCTTGGCCAGCCCCCACGCCAGACTGTTCAGCACATCGAGCAAATGTGTGATGTCCGCCTCTTCCTGAAGCGGAGCGGACATGTGTAGAGCATCCACTTTCAAGATCTGAGCCTTGGCCTGGAATCGTGAGCCGCTGACCGTAAAGGATCCCCACGATCACGTAGTCCGCATCCAGCGTCTGCGCCAGCCGGATTGCGCTGGCCCGGGAAGGTTGGAAGGTGGAGGGCAGCCCCAGGTGGTCGAGGGCATACAGCCGATCGTCCCGGCTGATGGGCATAAACCCAGCCGAGGCCAGACGCCGGTTCAGAACTTCCGGGACCGCTTCGCTAATCCAATCCAGGCTTGGCTGGTCGCTCTGGTTGTCGAAGGGCAACACCAGCAGCAATCGCCCCGGATTTGGTGCACTTTGCGCCATCATCCCGCAAGGCGAACAGAAGGCGAATAGAAGCACCAGGATACGCGTTAAGCGGCGGGGGAGCACCCCCACAGTATAGTTCCGCAGCCTATGCTTCCGGGGAGTATCGTTCCCGGCTACGCAGGAACCATGGCTCATAAAATTCAGTCCCGAAGGGACGGCTGAAAAATACCCAGGACGGACAGTCCTGGGGGCTCTTTACCCCACGAGGGGGGCTTATGGCGCATAGGGCGCTTACGGCGCATATTCCACCCCAACCTCTTAGGGTGCAGCCAACACTGCGACCTGGGGACGGTCGAAGTGCAGGACCGCAGCCCATTCCCCCTGCCGTTCCTCGCGCCAGACAATCGTGCCCTGGAGTAGGTGAGCAATCGCACCCGGCTCCAGATCGCGATGAAAATCGAAAAAACGCGTATCCAGGGCCTCATTTCGCCGCCCCAGTTCAAGCCACAGATGCGGAGGATCGTATTTAGTAGAAAAAGCAAATCCCACGCTGTAATCCTGAGCGGAAGCAGCCGCTTTCTGTATCTCTGGCAGGGAAAAATCCGCCATCTTAACCACCGCCATGGGCTTCTTTAGATAGCCCAATTCAGGCTTGGTCAGCTCATCCGTAGCCGGCCATGCGGTCAGGACGGTGCTTCCGGGAAAACGGGTCACGATCTGCCGGATCGCCTGTTGATGGAGACGGATCACGTCGGCGTAGTTGAGATTGTCTTCGGGCGCAAACTTGTAAGGCGGGTTCACGAACAGCCCAATCAAAAAAGAAGCCGCGCTCAGCAGAACCAGGCCCCACCAATACGGCACACGACGGTAAAACGTGGAGACGCACAACAGAAGAATGAGCGGATAAAGGGGCAGCAGATAGCGGGTCAGCAGAGCGCCCCCCAGCACCGAAAAGAAGAGGACGTTGGCCGCCATGACCACATAAAGAATCGCCTGCTCCGCCGGCGCGATACGCGGGCGCAGAGTTCCGTCCCGTTCCCGCAGCGGCAGCAGCAGCATGGCCCCCAGCATGCACAGCACGGGCACGAACATGTTCATATGGGCGGTGAGCTGCAGTATGCGATGCACCAGGGCGAGCAGGATGCGCAGCGGCGACAGGGTCGAGACCGCGTTATAGCGCAGGAATTCAGGATTGCCGAAGACATACCCGGTGCGATGGTGAAAGTACGCATACCAGGCCAGCAGCGTGGCCGGCCCGGAGACCATCCACAGCGCCGTGCGAAGATACGCGCGCCGCGCATTTGGGCTGGCGCGCAAGCAAAGATAGATTTCCCACAGCGCGATGGCCAAGGGTGTAACAATGGCTGTTTCTTTCGACCACGCGGCCACGGCAAAGCAACCCGCAGCAGCCCACAGGGTCGGGCCGCGGCGTCGGCCAGGAAAGACAAAAACCAAACCCCACAAGGTTGCGGCGGCAGCAAACATATCTGCATGCGCCAGCGTGCTCTGGGCAAACCACACAGGATAGATCGCTGTCAGCAGGGTAGTGGCAACCGCCACTCGCTGGCGGCCGTTGAGCACAATGCCCAGGCGATACACGGCCAGCAGCGCAATCGCGGTGATCAGGCACATGGCGGTGCGGGTGACCGTGGGTGTGAACCCCGACTTCCACCACAGCGCGAGGTAGATCGAGGGCAGTGGGGGATGGCCATTGGGCAGGGTCGTCGAGGGAATAACATCCCCGGTACGGAAAAAATCGTAAGCTGCGGGAATGTAATAACCCGCCTCGTCCCAGTAGTAAGGCAGGCGCAACAGGGTAAGGTGCGACAGGTAAACGCCTACGAAGAGCAAGGGGAAGATGAGCCTGAGCGGCAGCGGATGGGCGAACTGTGCTTGCTGTTCGGGAAGTTCGGCCACGAGTCTCCGAAGCGCTTAGTGAACTGGACCTTGAGGCATCATCGGGGGCCGTGGTTCGAGGGAGATGGGGCCGAAGGTGTGCTCATATTGAAGCAGGTTCTGCTCCAGCACATTGCACAATGCCTTCGCTTGTTGTGGGCTGAGGTAGATGGTTTGGAACGTGTTGATGGTGATTTCTTCGGCGGTTTCCTGATAGGCGGTGCCGAAGGTAAGGCGGAAGTCCCAAACGCTTTTTTGCACCTGAACGCTGTTGGCGTAGCCCTCACGGTAATCGGGCATCCGCTTCAAAAGGACGTTCGGTTGGGGAGTGTCTTGGCTCATGGCCTATAGACTAGATCATTTCCCCCAGCGAAGAACAACAAACACCTGCGCAGGTGCTGCAACGATTGCTCACCCTGCTTGGTATCGGCGAAAGATGAGGGATGCGTTGGTCCCGCCAAAGCCGAAGGAGTTCGTCATGGCGTACTCCATCGTGGTGGGCAGCCCTTTATCTCGGACCAGGCAAAAGCCGCAAGCTTCATCGACATCCTGCAGATTGGTCATCGGCGGAGCAACCTGGTTGCACAGCGCCAGCACGGTGATGCCGGCCTCCAGGCTGCCGGCCCCGCCGAGTAGATGGCCGGTCATCGACTTGGTTGAACTGACCAGCAGGCTTTTCGCGGATTCACCGAAGGTCTCGCAGATGGCCCTGGCTTCCGCCCGATCACCCAAGGGGGTCGACGTAGCATGCGCGTTCAGATACTTGATATCGCTCGGGGCCACTTCAGCATCGCGTAGAGCCAACTGCATCACCCGGCGAACCCCGCGCCCGTCCTCCGGCGGAGCATTGGTGTGGTAAGCGTCGCTGTTGGCCGCGTAACCCACCAGTTCGGCAAGAATCTTCGCGCCGCGTTTGACTGCGTGCTCGTACTCTTCCAGGATCAAAACCCCGGCGCCTTCACCCACCACGAACCCGTCCCGGCCGTGATCCCACGGTCGTGAAGCGGTCCCGGGGTCGTCATTCCGGGTGGAAAGAGCGCGCATGGAGGCGAAGCCGGCCACCGAGAGCGGGGTCACCGCAGCTTCACTTCCGCCGGCGATCATCACGTCCGCGTCCCCGCGCTGAATTACCCGGAAGGACTCACCCACCGCATGCGCGCCGGTGGTACACGCGGTGGCGCAGGTCAGGTTGGGTCCGGTCGCCCCATAGCGAATCGAAATCTGGCCGGCGGCCAGGTTGGCAATAGTGGCCGTGATGAAGAAGGGTGATACCCGGTTGGGGCCGGCGGTGAGCAATTTGCTGTGCTCACGCTCAATGACCTCGAAAGCCCCGATGCCACTGCCTACGTAGACCCCGACCTTTTCCGCATCTTCCGCGGCCATGTCCAGGCCCGATTCCTTAACCGCGAACTCTGAGGCGGCCAGCGCAAACTGGATAAACCGCCCCATCTTCTTGATCTCTTTGCGCTCGATAAAATCTTCCGGACTGAAGTCCTTGACCTCGCCGGCGATCCGGCAACTGAAGCCGGTCGAGTCAAAGAGACTGATCGGGCCGATGCCGGACTCCCCCTGCAGCAGAGCCTTCCATGTAATTTCTGTTCCTACGCCAACCGGGCTTACCAGGCCTACCCCGGTAACCACCACGCGACGCTGCTGAATATTCATTCTCATGAGGGCGCAGGGACCTTCCTCCACATGCGTCCTTGGCATTTCGGATGCTGGAGCATCATTTCCGCGGAAACCTGAGGAAGTGATCCGTGAATTGATTGGTGCGAAAGGGGGGACTCGAACCCCCATGGGTTGCCCCGCCAGATCCTAAGTCTGGTGCGTCTGCCAATTTCGCCACTTTCGCATGTTGGGCTCTAATAAGCGTCTAGATGCTTTTTTATGATAATTGATGCATTTCCGCGTATGCCTCGGCCGGGACCCGGGCATACACGTAGGGGCCTTCCGGAACCAACGCCACCCGCGCTCGGGGTGGGAGGCTGTCGAGAACGGCAGCAGTCGCCGTCTGCCAACTCGGGAAGGTACGGGAAGCTAAATTCCCCAGCTTTTCGGTAGGCACCCCTGGCAGGTAAAAGAACAGCTCATATTTTTGCCCCGCCAGAGCCAGCTTCTCCAGCTGCCACTGGTCTATCTCCACCTCCGCGTTCCCGATCTGCTCGAGGAACCTGTCGTAACTCGAGAAACCGGAGACCATCCGGGCAAACTCCGGGGAACCCAGGCCCTCGGCGCATTCGCCCAGGATCAGTATCCGGCCCCCAGGCTTGACGAGGTGCTCGGCGGCGGTAAGGCCCTTGATGGTCTGGTACAACGTCAGGTCAAGCGGGTGCCCGGCTGCGCTGGTGATGACGGCGTCCGCCAGTCCGCTGAGCGGTTCGAGGGAAGTGGTGCGCAGAAACTGCACCCCAGCCGCATGGGCCTCGACTGGATCCCCGGCGAAGATGCCGGAGACTTCGCGACTCTGGGTCAGGGTTACATCCAGCATGAAATCGTGCCCGGCCATCCGGGCAATTTCCAGCAACTCGGTGTGCAGCGGGTTGTCGACGATCGACCCCTCGGTCGCCTTTGGCTCCCGCATGAATTTGGGAGAGTGGATGACCTTGATGGTCTCCTGGGCCGCCAGCCCCGGAGCCACCAGTTTGCGGCCGCCCGAAAACCCCAGCATCAGGTGTTGCTCGATGAACCCCAGGGTGATGTGCAAATCGGCCGCCATGAACCGTTCGTCGATATAAACCGGGATGCCCCGGCGGGTAGATCCCAGCCAGCGATGCTCGGACAGCACCCGCGCATCGTGGTTCACGATGCGATACCGGGCCGCGATCTCCGGCCCCAGGATGGCATCTATCTCGCTAGCCGTGGCTTCGCGGTGCAGTCCGGTCGCGATCAGGATGGTCACGCCCTCCGGCGGAATGCCGGCATGGTGCAGGCGCTCGAGTAACGGTGGCAGCGTCAGCCGGTTGGGCGCAGGCCTGGTGATATCGCAAACCGAGATGGCAGCGGTTTTCTTGCCCGCCGCCAGCGCCGAGAGCGGCTTGCTCCCGATAGGGTGGTCGAGCGCCTGGGCAAGCGCGGCCTTCACATCCGGCAAAGCCGACGCGGAGCGGCTCTCCAGCACTTCGTAACTGGGCCCATCCGGCAGTGTGAGGTCCAACCCTTTTTGGCCAAATGCAAAGTGTATCTGCATGCTCTTTACTCTACCGGCTGATGCGCCTTATTGAGAACCGCGGGAATTGGTTTCAGGTGGAGTGGAACTGCAGATCCCTCGGCTGCGCTCCCCCAGATTTCCTGTGGAGGTTGGTGGCGTTGGCGAACTTCATACGCCTTTCTTTACGGAAAGGCGCACACGCTGTCCTGTCAAGTGTTGCGTGGCAGGAAATCCGGGTCGGGATGACAAAGGAGAAGACGGCGCTGACCTCATCAGTACCCGACCCAACAAATCGATGGGTGCCCCAGGTCTCGCTTTTGAGACCTGGGATCCGCGCAACCGATCTTCCATGGAAGTGCCACCCTCCCCTTTGTCATCCCCAGCGAAGCCGAGGGATCTGCAGTTCTACTCCACCCCGAAGAAAGGCAAGACCCTAATACCCCGCGGCTTTTCCGAAAGTGTGGCGTTTATCCTGGCCGCCCTCGATCAGTCCGGTTTTAGGATCTACAGCAATGCATTCCCCATCACTCCAACGACGGTCGCCTAGGAAGCCGCCCTTGAAGGTGTAACCCATGGCCCGCAGAGCGTCCAGGGTCGCAGGAGGAAAACCCGGCTCCACATAAACCTCATCCGGGAGGTATTGCTGGTGAAACCGCGGCGCATCCACTGCCCGCTGGATATTCAAGCCCCCATCCGATGCGCTCAGAAAGATGTTGGCGACGGTGGTGATGATGCGCGGGCCGCCCGGAGAACCGATGACAAAGCGAACCTTGTGGTTCTCCATCACAATGATGGGCGTCATGCTGGATAGGGGACGCTTCCTGGGAGCAATCGCATTCGCTTCTCCCTGAATCAGCCCGAACATATTCGGCGCCCCTATCTTGGAGGTAAAGTCGTCCATCTCATCATTCAGCAGGATCCCCAGCCCGTCCGCCGTCGCTCCCGATCCGAAAGAATTGTTCAGCGTATACGTAACCGACACTGCATCGCCCGCCCCATCGAGCACGGAATAGTGAGTGGTCTGCTTGGATTCAGGAGCAGTAATGTAGCCCGGAGGCCGCGCCAGCGCACTGGATGGAGTGGCTGCCGTCATACTGATGCTTTTGCGCCAGGCAGCGGCATAGCCTTTGTCGATGAGCTGTGTGGTCGGCATGGACTCAAAGTCCGGATCACCCAGGAACGAGGTGCGGTCGTAAAAAGCTCGCCGGAAGGCCTCAAGGATCAGGTGCATGGATGCTGGCGTTCGATCGCCCAGGGCCGCCAAGTCAAAGCCTTCCAGGATGTTCAGCATTTCCAACAGCGCAATGCCGCCGGAGGAAGGTGGAGGCGGAGCCAGAATCTCGTACTGGTGATAAGTGCCGGTAAGAGGCTTGCGATCTTTTACCTGGTATATCTCCAGGTCTTTCTTGCTGACCAGGCCGCCATGCTTTTGAATTGCCTGGGCGAGTTCGCTGGCCAGGGCGCCATGATAGAAGCTTCCCGGATCCTGCTCGATGCGGGTGAGCGTACGCGCCAGGTCAGGCTGCCTGAAAACTTCTCCCGCCTTATAGAAGTTGCCATCGCGTTGAAAGATGCGGCGCGACTCAGGAAAACGCGAAAGCAGGGGATCGTGAAGCATGGCAGCTTCTTCCGCGCTCAGGACATAGCCCTGGTCCGCAAACTGGATGGCCGGAGCCATCACCTGCCGCAGCGGAAGCTTGCCAAAGCGTCGCTGCGCCTCGACTAACCCCGCCACTGTGCCCGGAACACCGACCGACAAGTAGCCTACTGTGGACGCCTCAGGAATGATCTTGCCACTGCTGTCGAGATACATGTTGGCGTTCGCCGCCAGCGGCGCCTCTTCGCGGAAATCGAGGAAGTGCGCCTCACCGTTAGCCAGGCGCAGCATCATGAACCCACCTCCGCCCAGATTTCCGGCGTCAGGGTACACGACCGCCAGCGCGAAGCCGGTGGCGACCGCGGCGTCCACCGCGTTTCCGCCCGCCTGCAACATCTTCAACCCAGCATCACTGGCTAGGTGATGAATGCTGACCACCATGGCGTGTTGCGCTTGCGCGGGCGGGACGTCAGGTAGCGCGCCGGACTGGCCAACCGCCAGCGAAGGGGCGAGAAGCAACAGGAAGGAAAGCGCGGGCTTGGTCAGTTTTTTCTCCGATTCGAGAAGAGATTCCTACTTATAGCAGGCGTCCGTACCCCGGCTGTCTCTGGACTTACGGCAGAGCCTTGAACAGAAGGTCCCGCGCAGCTTTGACTTCCTGGGGGAGAACAGTGTGGGGACGGCCCGGATATCGCTTTAACTCCACCTCAGCTCCCATGGCCTTGAATTGCTCGGCTGTCGCTAAAACGCGGCTCCAGGGTATGTAGGGATCGGGATCACCGGAGATAAAGAGCGCGGGCATTCCCGCCAGGTCGCCGGCGTGATGCAAGTCCGCGTCCGGTGGTCCGATCAAGCCGCCGGTGAAGGCAATGACACCGCCATAACGAGCGGGGTGGCGGGCGACAAACTCGGACGACAGACACGCGCCCTGTGAGAAGCCACAGACAAAGATGTGCTCGCGCGCCACGCCGGCATCCAGGGCGAGTTGCACAACCGCACCCACTTTTTTGAGCGCCGACGATAACCACGGCTCGTTGTCCTTGATCGGCGCCATGAAGGAGTTGGGATACCAGCGATGTCCCTCAGCCTCGGGGGCGAGATAAGCGATGCGTTCGTCATACATACCGCTCGCTAATCCGAGAATGTCCTCTGCCGAGGCGCCGCGGCCGTGCAGAAGAATAACGGCAGCAGCCGCCTGGTTGAGGTCGGCGCCAAGCGTGCGTATGGGTTGATCACCATGAGGATCATTCACCTGGTCTTTTCCCCTTTTCTATTTGCGCGTATGCAGTGCAATCGGAGGCAGCACGCCTTCCACCCGGGACCGCTGCGGCTCGAGCCAGGAGGGCAGCTTAAGCGCCTCACCCAGCGATTCGATCGGCTCGTCCAGGGCAAAACCTGGCGGATCTGTGGCCAGTTCGAACAAGACACCGCCCGGCTCGCGAAAGTAGATGGAGTGAAAGTAAGTGCGGTCGAGCACCGGCGTCACATCCAGCGAACTCGCCACCAGCACCTCTCGCCATTCGAGTTGTGACGCATCGTCGGCTGCGCGAAATGCGATATGGTGCACACTGCCTGCTCCCATGTGGCCGTAGGTCAGCTGCGGCTGAACCAGCACATCGATGTGGTTGCCTAACGCGCTGCCCTCCGCGGCGAAACGAAAGCGAGTGCCGTGCTCGCCGATCTTGTGGAACCCCATTTTGCCCAGCACGGCTACCGTCTTTTCGTAGCCTCCCTCACAAAGAGTTACACCGAAGAAGCCACGAATCGCGTGCTCGGCCGGAACGTCGCTGGTCCGCGGAGCTTTTGCTTCTCCGGAGTCCGCATGTCCGACGATCTCGAGGTGCATGCCATCGGGATCGGCAAAGCTGAGTACCTCCTCCTGGAATCGCTCCCCTGTGCGCTCCGCCGGAATGCCGGCAGCCAGCAACCGCTTCTCCCAAAATCCCAGCGATGTCCGGGGAACGCTGAATGCAGTGGCCGAGGTTTCTCCCACGCCCAGGCTGCCGCGCCGGGCATGCGGCCAGGGAAAGAAAGTAAGAATCGTTCCCGGCGAGCCGGCGTCGTCGCCAAAGTAGAAGTGATAGGTTCCGGGATCGTCGAAGTTGATGGTTCGTTTCACAAAACGAAGCCCCAGCACTTCGGTGTAGAAGTCCAGATTCCGCTGTGGGTCCGAAGCAATCGCAGTTACGTGATGGAGACCGACAATAGGTTTTGGCATGACTAACCTCAAAAGCGAGTGTAAGACAACCGGCTGGTTATGGATGATCGGGCAAGGAGGAATGATCCCAACAAAAAAAAGGCACCCGGGTAGGGTGCCCTCCAGATAGTTGAGTGGTTGCTGTCTAAGGCAAGTAATAGCGGAAGCTGGTCCAGAACATGTTGTCTATGCCTTTGGTGCCGACGCCGCCATCGATGCCGGAACCGGAAACCGGTGCGCCTGTCCAGCTTTGGCGCAGGGCGTAGGCGTACTGCATGCCCAAACGTACGCGGCCATAATCGCCTTTGTAGAAGTCGTACCAGTAGCCAAAGGTGGCTTCCTGAACGTCTTTGGTCTGGGCCCCGCAGCTTCCTCCGGGGTAGAACCCGGTGGAACCCCCGTTATAACCGGGAGCGGAATTGGTGAGGCAGGAGGAGTTGTTGAGGTAGTAGGAGCCATAGCCGACCGGTGCGACCGCTGGTGCAGCCCAGTGACCGCCCCATAATTTGGTGACGGGATTCTGCGCTGCCGAGGGCGCACCGAGTGTGGTGCCGGACCAGGAGCTGCGACCGGCATAGTCCCCGCCGTAGTTCAGATAGATCATCAGGCGGGGTGTGGCGGCAAACTCTACTGTGCTCAGGGCAGAGGTGTTGTGTAGCGGTGAGAATTCACCGCTATTTGCGGAGGTCACGTCAGAGAGCGAGCTGTCGCCATAACGGCCAACACCCGGTCCGTAGAGACCCTTGAGGCCCAGAGTCAGCCTGTTGTCGAGCACCGTAATGCGACCGCTCGCGCCTATGCCGCCCAGGGCGATTTTGTTGTTGTAGCTGCCGGCCGTGGTAAGCGCCGGGGTGACCGTGGCTCCGGTGACGATGTCCTTCAATCCGCCGTAGAGGTTGCCGTTGGTGGTTTCGCCGGGATAAACGGTCTCATGGGCGTAGCGTCCGATACCGAAGACTTCAAAGTGGCCAAAGCTCGCATCGTAGGCCCCTTTGACGATGATGTCCGGCATGATATTGAAGGAGTAGTTGGCGATGTTGGTGCAGGCGTTGACCGTCTTGTAGACCGGTAGGTAGGTGTTTATGCCGCCATTCGCTTCGTTGGTGTAGTTCACGATGCTGGTCGAGGGCGAGCAGGTGCTTATAGCGGGATTGTAGTTTCCACCGTTCGCACCCGCACTGCCAAGGACGGCGTAGGGAGTGTTTCCGGCGAGCGTGGCGCTGTAGAGCAGCTGTGGATTCTCGAATGCGAGGCCGAAGGCTGCGTGATCCATGGTCTTGGTAACCCGGAACCCGTACTGGCGCTCCCAGACGAACCCCGGAACGTAATTCGGGTCTATCGTCAAGGGAGTGAGAATGTCGCTGGCCAGGTTAGAAACGCCCTTCTTGTCTTCCGTCGCCAGGGACCAAAGCTGACCACCGGTGAAGGCCCACCCATTGTTGAGCGCTATTTGACCCCATAGGACGCGCTGACGGAAAACATAGCTGTTGCTCTGGTTATCGTTCGAGGTAATTCCGGTACCGAGCCAATCCGCCTCATAGTAGCCGCGAAGCGTTGCCGAGCCGGTCTTTCCCTCGGCCATCAGAGCGACGCGCGACTGGCGTGCGGTGCCGTAGAACTCGCTCAGGGAGTAGGCATCCGCGTGCTCGTAAGGCAGGGCGTTGAAGGCGGTGGGAATATCGCCGCCGGTGGCATGGGTGCGATACACAGTTTCACCCGCCAGATAGCTGCCGGTCGGTGAGAGCGTAATGCCCTTGAAGTGGATTGCGTCCGGGTGCGTAATCTGCTTCTCCACCTTTTGTTGCTCGTCCTGGATGGTGGTCGCCAACGAGGCGTTGTTAGTCTTCAGGTCAGTGACCGCGCCCTGCAGGGTGCTGACCGCCTGCGTGTTCTCCGTCATCACCGTCGACTGCTGTGCGGATTGTTGCTGCGCCTGGGCGGCGGCTGCCTGCGCTGCTGCCGCTGCCTGCTGCGCCTGCTGTAGCTGTTGGTCGCGATCGCTCAGCTGTTGTTTCAATTGCTGGATCTGCGTCTGCATATCTTCCCGCAGCGATTGAATCTGGCTTTCCACGGAAGGCTTTTTGGGTACCGGGGCCTTCTTGGTGGGCTTATGAGTCGTTGAAGTGGTACCGGACGCTGTCGTCTGCGCCAGCCCGGCTGACAATGCCGAGACAAGCGCCAGCGTGGCCAGCGTCTTCAGTTGGTTCTTCATTAGGCCTCTCTCTTTGCTGTTGATCGGCTACAAAACACGATGAGTGCAGGCAAGCTTCACGAAAATTTGCGGAACCTCCCCCGTTTTCAGGAGGTTGAATGCCGCACGGGCCCATTTTTTCTGCTGTGAGATTCGCAGTTACCTGTGAACGTCTGAAGAATATGCCGTGAAAAACAGAAGAAAGAGCTCTCGTTTTCCCCAACAAGGTTCCAACAACACCTTTGTTTTGAGCGTCTCAGGCCCTCCTGCTCCAAGATTCGGAACGCCCGCATCCAAGATTCTCCCGCGGGCGTAACCTAAGCACAGGGAGCAACGTCATATCTGCGAAGTATGCTGATAAAAACGTCGAACGACATACCGTCTTCTGAAATAACGCCCAGGGATGCCTATCTGAACCGTCGCGCTTTCATGGCCGGCGCCGCGGCGATGGGGGTGGCCGGATTGCTTGGCCCGAGACTGGCAGAGGCTGACGGCACAAAGCTGCAGACAGTGACGAGTCCGCTCTCCACTGAGGGGCTAAAACTCACCTCCTATAAGGACATCACCACGTACAACAACTTTTACGAATTCGGGGTGGAGAAAGACAATCCATCGCATAATGCCGGGCGGATGAAAACCCGCCCCTGGACGGTTACGGTGGATGGCCTGGTAAAGCAGAAGAAAAAAGTCAGCATCGAGGAGCTGCTGAGCTTCAAGCCGATGGAGGAGCGCGTCTATCGCCACCGTTGCGTCGAGGCTTGGAGCATGGTGATCCCCTGGGCCGGCTATTCGCTCTCGGAACTGATCAAATGGGCCGAACCACTCCCCAAGGCAAAGTTCGTGCAATTTATCTCCTTGGAAGATATGTCAATCATGCCGGGTCTAACCCAGATAAACCTGGATTGGCCCTATTCGGAGGGTCTGCGCATGGATGAGGCCATGCATCCGCTTACTCTGCTCACCTTCGGTTTGTATGGAGAAATGTTGCCCAATCAAGATGGGGCTCCGGTGCGCATCGTTGTGCCCTGGAAGTATGGTTTCAAGTCCGCGAAGTCGATCGTAAAGATTCACTTCACTGCTGACCAGCCGAGCACGGCATGGAACGAGATGGCGCCGCGGGAGTATGGTTTCTATTCCAATGTGAATCCCAATGTCGACCATCCCCGCTGGAGCCAGAAGACCGAACGCCGCATCGGCGCTTCTCTCTTCGACCAGCGGCAGCCGACCCTGATGTTCAACGGCTATGGAGACCAGGTCGCCAGCCTCTACAACGGCATGGATCTGAAGAAATATTTCTAACCAGCTCGTGTGTGGCGCTCAGGAAAGCTGAGTGCGAAGGGTACGGCCTTTAGGCCGTACGTCCGGCTGTGAAATGAATTCGGCTTTAGCCGCTGAGGGGACAACTCTAGTCGAATCTGACAATTTTCTCCTTAGCTGCTTCAGCCCTCCGACGATAAAGCTGCCCTCAGGGGCTAAAGCCCAGTGTTCTTGGTGGCTAAATGTACGGGCTTAAGCCGGTACCCTTCACAGGAGCGTTTTTCCGCAGACGTGCAAGAAATCGAATGAATAAGCGCGCCATCATTGGCTTGAAAGTCCTGGTCTGGCTCGTCTGCCTGGCTCCGCTGGCAGTGCTGGTCTTCCACGGTTTTGAAAACAACCTCGGACCGGACCCCACAGCCACCGTCACTCATGCCACGGGCTTCGCGACTCTTCGTTTACTGGTTATCTCTTTGGCCATCACTCCGCTGCGCAGGCTGTCTCCGCGGCTCGCCTGGCTGGTGCGCTTCCGCCGCCTGCTTGGTCTGTTCGCTTTCTTCTATGGCTGCCTGCATCTGCTCACGTGGCTTTGGCTTTATAACGGCTTTGATTCCGCCGCCATGCTGGATGACCTTTCCAAACGCCGCTACATCATGGCAGGCATGGCTGCGTGGCTGCTCCTGCTTCCACTGGCTGCCACCTCAACCAACTGGTCAATTCGGAAACTGGGGGGAAAACGGTGGCAGGCCCTGCACCGGCTCGCGTACGTCTCAGCCATCTGTGGAGTGATTCATTATTGGTGGATTGTCAAGAGCGGGGTTCGTACACCGATCACCATCACACTGGTGCTGGCCGCGCTGCTGCTGGCGCGTATCTTCTGGTCCACGCGTCAGAGGATTAACCAGCAGGCGGAAATTGCCGCCGTGCGCTAGCCGTCATTCTTCTATCCCTGCGAACATATCCGTTTCCAGGGGAGAGTCGCGGAAGCCCGGCGCGGCTGCCAGCAGGTATTTTTCCTCGCCGCCGGTCTTCTCAAAGACCACCTTGATCTTGCCCAGCATTTCGGACTGGGTCGTATGCTTCATGAAAGCCTCCAGCTTCTTCGCTTTCAGGTCGCCCAACTCCAACACAAGGGAGGCAGGCATGAGTGCGATCTTCTGCCCTTCCTCGGCATAGGCTAGAAAGGGAGCGGCGGAGTAATAGAGCTTTTGCGGCCGGTAGGGAACCAGTCCCTGATCCGGGGCATAATTACTTCGCCCCGCCCAGTGAAAGGCTGCTGTGGCAAAAAAACACACCATGGTGTGGTCCGGGTGCAGATTCACGTTCCCGTCGCCGCCGAAGGTGAGCACTACATGAGGGCGAAAGCGGCGGACTCGCTCCACCAGAACCTTAGTGATCGCGGCAAAGTCCTGGGCCGCCAAGCCACCGTCGGGATAATTGAGCACCTCACCGTGGGCGTTGCCCAATACCTGCAAAGCCGCGGCGAACTCCTGCCTGCGCAGCTTAGCCAGTTCATCGTCGCTGCCGGCAGTGCCCCGATGCGAGGCCGCTCGTCCTTCTGTGAGGCATACGACGCTGCATTCGACGCCACGCTGGTGGGCCCGCATCAAGGCGCCGCCAAAGGCTCCGCACTCATCATCCGGGTGGGCAGTGAAACACATCAGCCGCAGCGGCAACTGGCGGCCTAGTCCCACGGCAGGCAATTTTCGGCTACCGGGCGAAAGCTTCTGCGGTGCAGCGGGCTGGGTCCATGCGCCAGGAGGGCCTGCTTGTGCTCGGGCGTGCTGTAGCCCTTATGAGAAGCAAGGCCATACACCGGATAATCGCAATCCAGTTGCCGCATACGATTGTCGCGGTAGACCTTGGCCAGCACGGAAGCAGCAGCGATGGAGACGCTCAGCGAATCGCCGTAGATGATGCTGGTTTGCGCGCATGCGAAGTCCAGCCGCATGGCATCCACCAGCAGGTGGTCCGGCGCCATGGCCAGGCGGCCCACAGCAGCCGTCATGGCGACGCGTGTTGCCTGGTAGATGTTAATGCGATCGATGGTTTCGGCATCGACTTCCTCGATCGCGATTGCCAGGGCTTTCCGCTCGACGATGCGCGCCAACCGCTCGCGCTCTTCACGGATCAATTGTTTGGAATCACGCAGGCCCGGAATGCGGCATCCCTCGGGGAGAATCACCGCCGCAGCCACTACCGGCCCAAAGAGAGCGCCACGGCCGACTTCATCGACCCCGGCCACCACCTTGGCCCCGCTGGCGCGGGCCGCTTTTTCGTAGCGGTTTCCGCACACCAGCGTCTTGAGCATGCGCATCTTGCGTGCCGATGGGGAAAGTTCACGCTCCAGAGCTTCCGGCTCTATCAAAATCTCTTGCATCGCCAAAATCGAGTGTAGATCATCCTGCTGACTGCCCGTCTCATTACGGCCCGGGTTTCCCACAGGCCTCCAGAAAAAAGGAATCGACGAAGCAACGCCCCGGCAGCAATGCTCCCGGGGCGCAATCAAGCTTGAAAAACAGGATCCTACTTGCGTTCCACTTCTTTCAGGCGAGCCGCCTTGCCACGCAAGCCGCGCAGGTAAAAGAGCTTGGAGCGCCGTACCCGCGCAGACCGCACCTTTTCTACCTTATCGACTACCTTGGAGTTGAAAGGAAAAATGCGCTCGACACCCTGGCCGAAGCTCATCTTGCGCACGGTGAAGCTGCCTTGCGCCCCGTTCTTAAGCGCAATCACGATGCCTTCGAACGCCTGCAGCCGTTCCTTATCGCCTTCTTTAATCTTTACCTGTACCCGAACCGTATCGCCGGGTACGAACTCGGGCAGGTCGGTGCGCCGAAGCTTCTCGGCAAGACGCTGCATTACTGGATGAATAGACATAATTGCTTCCTGGTGGTGGTGAAAAACTTGGGTGATGCCGAAGTTCTTAGTTTACACGGAATCTTCACTTTGCGCGCTGCGCAGAAAGCTGCGATCTTCCGCGCTCAACTCGGCATCTCGAAGCAAATCAGGCCGGTTGCGCAGCGTTTTCTTAAGCGCCTGCTCCCGCCGCCACCTGCGAATCTGCTCATGGTTGCCACTGCTCAGCACTTCCGGCACCGCCAGCCCGCGAAACTCAGCCGGGCGGGTGTAGTGGGGGTAGTCCAGCAATCCACCGGCGCCATGGGTCGAGTTGGTACCCGTTTTCTTATCCAGCAGCGCATCCGCCCGGCCAAAGCTTTCGTATTCCGACGATGCATCGTTGCCCAACACGCCCGGCAAGAGACGCATGGTGCTATCCAGTACCACCGCGGCCGCCAACTCGCCGCCCGAGAGCACATAATCTCCAATTGACAGCTCCTGGTCCGCGATGAGTTCGCTGACCCGCTCGTCGACCCCCTCGTAGCGTCCGCACAACAAAACGACTCGCCGCATCGCGGCCAAATCGCGGGCTATTCCCTGGGAAAATCTCCTTCCTTGCGCGGAAAGCAGAATCACCGTTTCTCGCTGCGCCGCCCTTTCTGCCCTGGGAGCAAGCTGCAAGTGCTCAACCGCTTCGGCCAGGGGTTCTGGCTTCAGCACCATGCCCTCGCCACCGCCAAAGGGCCGATCGTCTACCGTACGATGCCGATCGTGGGTGAACTCGCGCAGATCGTGCACCCCAACGCTGAGCAAACCGCCCTGAATCGCTCGCTTGAGCACGCCATGCTCGAAGATGCCGGCAAAAAGGCCGGGGAAGATGGTAATGATGTCGAAGCGCATGGCGGTTACTCCGATTCGGATGATTCCTGCAAGGTCAGCAGACCTTGCGGTAGATCCATCTCCAGCCGTTTGCCCTCGAGATCCATCTTCCTGAGGTAGGCGCGGACGAAAGGGATAAGCAACTCATCGCCGCGGGGCGTGCGTATCACCAGCATGGCGGGACCGGGTCCTTCCGGCTCTACATCCGTGATCTCGCCTGCGTCAGCGGCGCCGCCGCGGCTTACGTCGATCACCCTGACCCCCAGCAGGTCGCTCATATAGACGGCATCGTCCTCGAGCGGGATGCGCTCCGCGCGCGGAACCACTACATCGAAGTCGCGCAGAGTCTCCGCATCGGCGATGGAATCCACCTGGGAAAACTTCAGCACTACGCGTCCCTTGTGCAGCCAATGAGACTCCACCTTCGCTTCCCGCATGGCGTCGGGCTGGCGCCCGCCTGGAGGACGAAGAAAGAGCCTCTTGCGCTCGGGGAAGTGCTGAGGAAAGTCAGTAAAGAGATCAGCCAGCACCTCGCCGTGACGGCCCTGCGGGCGCACGATGTGAGCGAGCAGAACCCAGCTTTCGGCGGACACTGTCATGCCACCAGCGAAGTCAGGAGTCGGCCGGCTTTCCGGCCTCATCTTCTTCAAGAATGTCCAGGGTGTAGCGATGGTGCAACTTCATGCTGACCGCGCTCAGAATGGTACGCATCGAGCGCGCGGTTCGGCCCTGTTTGCCGATAACTTTGCCGACATCCGCTGAGGCGACACGCAGGCGGAGCACCGTGTTCTCGTCTCTGGCCACGGCCTGCACCTCGACTGCCTGCGGGTCGTCAACCAGGGCTTTCGCGATTTCTGTAACCAGTTGCTGCATATCGTTATGATTCGCTTCTTGCATCATCAGGCGGCCTCAGAAGAACCCACCAATGCCCACCTGAGATCGTTCAGAAACAGGCGACGGCGCTGGTCCGTTCTTGACCGAGCATTAAACCGCTTTTCCAGTGATTGTGTCCAGAGTGTTTTACGCCGCGGTGGCGGGCGCGGTCGAAGCCGCCAACAGCTTGGCTACTCGTTCGGAAAGTTGGGCTCCGTTGCTGGTCCAATGCTCTATGCGCTCACGCTTCAATTCCACAGTGGCTGGCTGGGTGCGCGGGTTGTAGGTGCCAACTACCTCGATCGATCGTCCATTACGGGCACGGTCCTTCTCAATCACAACAACACGATAATACGGCTGCTTCCGTGCACCGAAGCGAGCCAAACGAATCATCAACACAGGCGTAAATCCTTTCAGATATTCTTCCCTGATGGGGTGAAATCCGGGTGGGTTTTGGGATCGCGCAGAGCGCACTGGGTCCCAACCATCAAGTATCGCCGGACAGCGCGCATTGCGCAAGCACCGCCGCCTAGCCCACGCGTCGAGTCCCGCCCGGAACGTCTGAAGATTGCCCAGGACGCCAGAGTCTGTGTGAGAACCTCCCCGGATAAGAGGATGGGTGCCCCAGGTCTCGCTTTTGAGACCTGGGATCCTCCACGCAAATGCATGAAGACCAAATTGGAAACCTCCAACTTCGAGAAACCCTAGCTACTGATGCCACTGATCAAATTCTCACGCAAACTCTAAAGCCCAGATGGAATGTGCGTGAGATCTCGGTCCGCCGGCATTTGCGTGAAGGATCCCAGGTCTCAAAAGCGAGACCTGGGGCACCCATCCTCTTATCCGGGGAGGTTTTCGCACAGACTCTGGCGTCCTGGGCTACACTCAAGCGTCCCTGCGGGACTGAGCGCATATATGGACTGATCGTTTGGGGGAGTTAAGCGACGGCGTCGAGGTAGCTGGGGAACAGGGGGGTCGAATATTCCTGGATGAAGGCCGTAAGCCGAACCAGCATGGCGCTATAGGTAGCAACTGCGCGATGGGCATTCACGGATGCTCCCACCGAGGAGGCTGATAGCACGTATTGGCCCAAAGCCAGCAGAACGCATAGCCGGATCTGGAAGGCGTCGCTCCTCAATCCTTCGAGCATCTCCATATCAACGCCTTCACCGTGCTCTGCCGCGTAGTCGGCCAGTTGCACCAGGACCGGGGAATTTTTATACATCGCCCACAGGCCTTTGCAGCCCTGGATGCGCTCCCACACATCCTTCGGGGTCACACGGACTTCGCTCTTGTACAGGAAACGCTCGCTTATCTCTTCGATGCCCCAGTCATTGCAACGCAGCTGACTGACGATCCCATTCCACGTCTTGCCGCGACGTTTCATTTGTTGGTGGCGCCAGAACGCGGCGTACGAAATCAGCAGGGCAGTAAGTATTACCTGGATCAGCGGCAATATCATGTTCTTATTTCACCTGCATCCGAACCAACACCGTGCGTGCTAGCTTGGCTCGCCCTGCAAGTGTAACCAAAAACTGTGCCATTTGTGGACTGAATTCACGCCGTCGTACCTCTTTAGTTGTAAACGCCCACACCAAAAAACCGATTTCCAGGAGGTAGGCGACGCTCCGGAAAGGCTCGAGGGCGTCAGAGCCGTTCGCGTGGCGCTGCAGCAAGCTCAAAATCAAATCCACGGCACTGTAGAAGGATAGGGCGGTAGCTAATTGCAGCACCTTGTTTTTCCAGCCGATGCCCAGCACCTGGGCAAAGCCGGCTGTCGCCGCGAAAATCAGCATGCGCAGCAATCCCACGGTGAGGTCGAGTGGACCCTTGATGTCATAAATTTTGTTACCCGTGTCCTGGAAATGCCAAGCCAAGAGGATGCCAGACAGCACAGCGAGCGCAATCAAGCCGACAAACACTCGGATCGTTCCTTTAGGGAGCGATGTCAGTACGGGACGGAGAACATTCCAGGCTATCTCGAGAAGAATACCTAGCTCGAGCAGGTACTGTAGCGGCAGGGACGCTAAATACAGGGCGCGGGCAGCTTGCGGGCTAATCAGGCCTACTGCGACGGTGCCCAAGTCGCAGAGCAAATTGACGGCAAGATAAAGCGTGAAGATCGGAAAAGTCTTGTAGTGGCGACGTACAACCAGAATGATCAAGAGCCCGATCTGGCTTACAAATCCCAGCAGGCCGATCACCGCGTACAAGACGTGCCAACTCATATTGCACCCTTATAGATGCAGCATAGTCCATAGCACGCTGCGAGCAACAGCTGTTTTGGCTAGATGTTAATCCCGAGCCACTTCAAAACGACGATGGAAATCGGACCGGCGTGTGCGGAGGCCGATAAAGCAATCATTCCCGCTACCGTGAAAGCGCGAATTACGTTCATTTTCATCGGAATCTCCTTGCGCGCATTAACGCGTATGCCGATGTTACCTGGGGGGATCACCCGCCGCTACAACTTTTGTGTAATTACTAGTTAATATATATTTACGGAAACAAGTAACCCCTCCGAGTGTGTCTCTCTCCGTCCGTGCAGATGGGTTGCACAAAAATCTGGGAAACAGGTGGAACGGAAGGCACTAAGTGTCGTAACTTTGGTACTGTGCTTCAAAGACGGTGCCCTTTTTAGGGGATTCCCGTCTATCCAGGTTCTGATTATGATCAGCGCATGGATATCTCCACTGCAGTCGCAACAGAACGTCCTGTCGAACTCCGCGCTGCGGTTCGCTTTCCACTGTGCGTACCGATTACTATTTGCACGGAAGGTGGAGACCTGCCGGCGGTTACGGAAAACATATCCGCCAATGGCGTTCTCTTTTCGCTTGCCACCTCTTTAGTGGTGGGCAGTATTGTGAGCTTCACCATCAAGATGCCGGCAGAGGCTATGGGCACCCCCACCGATGTTGTATTGCACTGCACCGGCCGCGTGGTACGCTGCACACCAGATGTAAACTCAGAAGTAAAGACGACGCATGTCGCTGCGGTAATCGATAAGTATCATTTTAGTCACTGAGTAATTTTGGTCTCTGAACCTATGGTATCTGCCAAGCCTGAATTTCCTGATGCCGGTCCGTCCGACGGTCCTTATGAGCCCGACGAGGGCGCAGACAACGCTGCGATACGGATTGTTCTCGCCGATTCGCAGGCGATTTACCGGGTAGGTATCCGGAAAATCTTTGCGCTCGAAGACGACATTCGTGTGATTGCCCAAGTCGATACTCTGGCCGGCCTTCACGGCGCGATTCAACGCTTCCCAACCGATATGATCCTGCTCGAGGGCAATTTGATCGCGGGCACGGTCGATGCGATTCCCGAACTCGTTCGTCGCGCGCCGCAGCTCAAGATTATCGTTCAGTCGGCGCAGAACGATGAGTCCAACACTGTCGAGCTTTACCGCCGCGGTGTTCGTGGCATCATCCCGCGCTCCATCTCGCCTGACCTGCTGGTCAAGTGTGTGCGCAAGATCGCTGCCGGGGAGACCTGGATCGACAACCAGTCGATCAACTGGGTGATAGAGGCTTACCGGTCGCAGGCAACTGCGCTGACCAGCCCCCGAACCCAGCCGCGTCTCTCGCCTAAAGAGCTGGCCATCATCACCTGCATCACGCAGGGCAAGCGCAATAAGGAAATTGCCTATCAGCTCGGCACCACCGAGCAGGTAATCAAGAACTACTTGCGCAAGGTGTATGACAAGCTTGGCGTCTCCGATCGCCTGGAGCTGGCTCTCTATTGCCTGCATCATCAGCTGCACAAGAAGGCTGCGGGCACGGTGCCCGCGACCAATGTCCCGGCTGAGGCAATGGCGGTCAACGAGAAGCTTTAGCTGCAGCCGTCACCCAACCTACGGGGGTTCCCCCACCCCTGGACTTTCTGATCCTCAATGGAAACTGCGATCGATGGGCAGCTTCTAGCGCGGTGCTCCGCGGAGCATCCAGAAGATCAGGGCGAACAACGCCGTAAAGAACACCAGCAGGAAGCCGCCGAGCGCTAAAGCTACCGTCCGTTGCTGTTCTGGTTTCGGCTTGGTTATGCCAAAGGCCCCAACGAAGCTCTCCATAAGGAAAATCAGCAGTTTCATAGCCGCACCGACGCTCCAGTATCCCCCTGCACAGCTGTGGTACGCTCAGCTTTGTCGTGAGCGATCGAGATCCACTGCCGAACCCTGCCCGCGAAGTTCTCCATGAGCCCCATCTCAACGCCGATGATCTGAAACAAGAAATTGGCGACTCAGAAGCCTGGGATGAAGCCTCAGAGGATACCGAAGACGTCCCGCCCGAAGACTAATAGGGTCGCGTCGATCAACCACGGTTACAGTTAGATTACCCTTGGGGCGTTTCCCATGCGCCCGATTCCGCGGCACGAAAAACCGCTTCGATGACTGCCATGTTTTTAATTGCGTCGTCGAGCGGAACCGGCACCTGGCTACCTTCACGCACGGCTCGAGAAAAAGCATCACCCTGAATCGTATATTGGTCGCAGACAGGGAAGGTTTCTATGGTGATGCCGCCGCCCATAAGGTCGCGGCCGTCGTCGATGAGAATCCGGCAAGGCCGGTCATTGGGGGCATTGAAGGGGATTTCGATTTCGATCCGGCCCTTTGTTCCGAAGATCTGCATCCGTTGGTACGGGACCAGCTGTGTGCTGCAAGTAAACGTCGCTTGCCCGGACGGGAACGCGAGGATGGCTGAGGTGAGCCGGTCTACCTGAAACTTCAGGTCTTTTTCCAGCATGGCCGACACCCGCAAAGGCTCTTCGGCGAAGAGGAAGCGCGAGGTATTGATTGGGTAGCAGCCAATGTCCATCAGCCCTCCACCACCGCACGCAGCAATGTTACGAATGTTCTTGGGATCCGTATTGAAGTAACTGAAAAAGCCCTGGATGGTACGCAAGGTGCCGATCCGTCCGGAGGCAATCAGTTCGCGTGTCCGAACCCATTGCGGGTGGGTGCGGACCATGAAGGCCTCGCCAATCATGACTCCAGTGCGCTGTTGCACTGCCAACAGGTCTCTGGCTTCGGCTACCGTCATGCTGATTGGTTTCTCGCACAGAACATGCTTTCCCGCTTCGGCGGCCTTGATGGACCAGGGGACGTGTAGCTGGTTCGGCAGCGGATTGTAAACCGCTTCAATCAGTGGATCGGCCAGCAGCTCTTCGTACGAACCATAAGCCTTCCCGATGCCCAGGGCGCGGGCAGCTTCCTCGGCTCTATGGAGATCGCGCGAAGCGATCGCGGTCACCTCGCTCCAACCGCCTTTTTGCATGGCCGGCACTACTTTCTTAACGCCGATTCCGGCCGTGCTCAGAACTCCCCAACGGACTTTGTTTGGCATCCGAAAATGATAACGCTTACTTCTGCTTGCGGCCGGGCCACACCGGATCGCGCTTTTCCAAAAAGGCGCTCAGGCCCTCGCGGAAATCGGCGCTGTTGCGGATTTTTTCATTCCATCGGATCGCCCGCGCCAGGTCACGGTCGAGCCGTTCCTTGGCAAACGCGCTTAACATTTTCTTCACCGCACCCATCGATTCCGGACTGTTCTTGAGCAACAGCGCTGCCAGCTCGTGGACCCGCGCCATCAGTTCCCCCTCAGGCACCACCTCGGTCACCAGGCCCATCGCCAGGGCCTCTCCAGCGTCCAGAATCCTACCCGAGAGCAGCAGAGCCTTGGCCTTTTTTTCCCCGATCATCTCCAGCAGAAACACCGAGACGATGGCGGGAATGAAACCAATTCTTACCTCTGAGTAGCCGAACCTGGCCGTGGGCGCGGCCAGGGTAAAGTCGCATAAGGTCGCCAACCCCGCTCCACCCGCGATGGCGGGACCATTCACGGCTGCTATGGTCGGCTTCGTCAGCTCGTACAGCCGGCGCATCATCCACATGGCCGATTCGGCATCCGCCCTCTGATCCTCCGGGCGTTGATGGGTGAGCGACTTGAGATTTTCCAGATCCATGCCGGAACAGAAAGAAGTTCCCGCGCCGGTCAGCACGACCACTCCGCAAGGGCATACCCCTGCCTCTCCCAATGCGTGCGTCAGCTCGGCAATCAATTGCGGGTTGAGAGCATTCCTGCGCTCGGGCCGGTTCAGCGTGATGGTATGGATGCCGTCAGCTTCCTTGATTGCCAGGGTTGCGTAATTGATAGCCACGGTTCTCGAATGCTCCTGAGTGGTTCTAACACGCCTCGGCTGTACCAAATCGCTGCGCAAGGTTGCGGCCCATGCTCAGTAATGGTTCCAGCGGGCCCAAAGAGGGCAAGGCGGCGCCAAGCCTGCTTAGCTCAGCGATAGCGGCCTCGGTGGCTACATTGCCCACCAGTGCGTCCTGAGCAAAGGGGCAGCCGCCTTGTCCACCCAGCGCCATGTCCAGACGGCGGCAGCCCGCCTGGTAAGCCGCAGCCACCTTTTCTGCCGCCTGCTGAGGGCTGGCGTGCAGGTGGGCGCCGAGCTCGATTCCTGAAACTGCTTCGAGCACTGCGCGCAGCAGCGACTCGATTTGCCCCGGGCTGGCCAACCCCACCGTATCGGCCAGCGAAATCTCTTTGAGGCCCAGGTCTTTCAACGATAGGCAGGCAGCCACCACGTCCTCTGGCCGCCACGGGTCGCCATAGGGATTGCCGAAGGCCATAGACAGATAGGCCACCACGCCGAGGCCTGCTCGCTCCGCCTGCCGGCATATCTCCGCGAGTGCCTGCCGTGCCTGTTCCAGTGTCTGTCTTTGGTTGCGCTCCAGAAAGGTGGCCGAGACAGAATAGGGGAAACCCAGGGTATGTACTGCTCCGCTGCGGATAGCTCGCTCCGCGCCTTGCTGGTTGACCACGATGCCGATAATCTCCACCTCGCTGGGCGGAGCAAGCAAAGCCAAGACCTGCTCTGAATCGGCCATTTGCGGCACGGCTGACGGGGAGACGAAGGAGACGGCGTCGATATGGCGGAAGCCGGCGGCAATCAGAGCGCGCAAATAATCGGCCTTCGCTTCGGCCGGAATGTGTTGCGGCATGGCCTGCCAGGCGTCGCGTGGGCACTCGATAATCTTGACCGGCTGAGTTTTCACTTCCGCGTTAGTAACCACAGTATGCCGAAGCCCAGCAGGTGGATCGCTGCTATTTGCGTCAGGGCTGTCCACAGTGGCTTCCACCTCGCCGCCACGCTAACGTATAGCCCATAGAGTATCCATTGCGCATACAGCATTATCTGCGACCAGCTGTTGCTGCTCTGTTCGGAAAGGCCTAGCTGCGGCTGCTTGAGCAGCAGGGCATATGGGTAAAGGAGCTGCAATCGCAGCAGACCATCGGGCCCCATCAGGGGCAAGACCTCCGCGGTCTTGACCGCCGCTAAGGTGATCGCGACCCCTGCCAGCAGCGGCCACCAAGCTATCCAGCTGGAACGGGTCGCCTTCTTTTTTTTCTGCTTCTGGGTCGCGTCAGTGTCTGCGAGGTCATGTTCCGAGCATACCGAAGCGCGTAGGGCAAGCGGTCGCAATCAATAACGGCGCACCTTACTGATCACATGCGGACGAGTTCCTGATTCTGCCACGAAGGCCGAGTGCCCCACATCTCCGATTCCCTGCCAGCTCCCGCAAAATCGTCATCCTGACGCGGAGCGCCTCACGGATTATCGCCTGACACAGCGCTGGGGCGCGGAGTCGAAGGACCTCGACGGTTCTTATCTCATCCATGCTGCTGGTACCTTTTCAACCACGGGAGCCAGAGAGCAGGAGGTGCTACGGTACGTACTTGATGGTCACGGGTACATCTTTTCATGCACTGTAATCATCAGCAGAGTGCGAGCAGTTCTAGTTCCCGGCCCCGGGGAAAGACCGTGGCGACTCGGGCCGGGGCGGCCTTCGTGGTTGAGAAGGTACGAGCAGCATGGGTAAGTACGCACCGTCGGGGTCCTTCGACTCCGCGCCCCAAGCGCTGCGTCACGCGATCAATCTCTGAAGCGCTCCGCTTCGGGATGACAATTATGCGGGGGTTTAGGGCACCCAGCCTCCTGGAGGGAAAGAGAAGCGTACTAGCGGGGTACGAGAAAACTATCCGGGATGGGCGCTTCGTCAGATTCCTGGCGCTTGTTTAAACCACCGTAGCGGCGCTCTCGCCGCTGGTAATCGGCAATGGCTTCGAGCAAATGGATGCCCCGAAAATCCGGCCAGAAGCGTTCGGTAACGTAGATCTCGGAATAAGCCATCTGCCACAGCAGAAAATTTGAGACGCGAAACTCCCCGCTGGTGCGAACTACCAGGTCGGGGTCCGGCATGTGTGCTGTGTAAAGGTGCCGGCTGATATCTTCTTCGCTGATTTGTTCGAGCGTAAGATTTTTGGCGGCCGCTTCGCGGGCCAACGCCCTGACCGCGTCCACCAGCTCCGAGCGCGCGCCGTAATTGAGCGCCAGCGTCAACACGGTGCCATTGTTATGCGCCGTAGCTTCAGCCGCCCACTGCATTTTCTCCTGCACTTCGGAGGGCAGCTCATGAGTGCGCCCGATGTACGCGATGCGCACATTGTTGTCGTTCATGCGTTCGACATTGTCGACCAGGTAAGAGCGCAGTAGACGCATGAGGAAGTTGACTTCAGTCTTAGGGCGGCGCAGGTTGTTTTCAAGCGAGAAGGCGTAGAGCGTGAGCCAAGGTAAATTGATGCGCGAGGCCGTTTCGACCACATATTGAACCGACTCCGCGCCTTGCTGATGGCCCAGGAAACGCCTGAGGCTGCGCTTGCCTGCCCAGCGGCCGTTGCCGTCCATGATGATGGCTACGTGCTGCGGCAGGCGAGCCGGATCCAGTTGGCGATAGATGGCCTGTTCTTCGGGAGATAGTTCGCCTACGCGGCTCGGTGGCAGGAAGCGCAAAACGATTGCCTTTCCTTACGACCGTAGCACATGGTCCGCTCCCCCGCAAAACCGCTCAGTGACAGCGCGGAGGGGGTAGATCCACTGTGGGCGGGTACGGCGCTAGGCGCTTCTACGGCGGCCCATTGCCAGGTCGCGTACCTGGTTGAGGAACATGGAGCGCTGCAGCGTGTCCATCTGCGAGATATACGGGGCAAGTTCGGCCAGGAAAGGATCGCCGAGAATCGACGCAGTCTCTTCATGCCGCCGGCTGCGCGCATCACGCAGGAGGTTGCATATGTCGATCTCGAGCGCCGCCGCCAGCCGGGCCAGCGAAGACAGCGTCGGCATTGCCTTGCCATTCTCGATTTTGGAAATGTAGGTACGCGGCACCTGCATACGGCCAGCCAGTTGCCGTTGGCTCAGATTGCGTCCTTTGCGCAGATCGCGCACTGCGCGCGCCACCTGAAGGCCGTTATCTTCGGCGACAGCTTCTTCCGGCTCGCCGGCGAATTCCGGAACGAGCCGCTCCGGTTCTTCGACTTCGAGTGGTTTGTGGCAACGCCTACATAGAGAGTTCGCAGTGCGAAACTGAACCAGAGTGCAGCGTTCACACCGAAGAACCTCACGCGCCTCGACGGTTGCTAAGTTAGTAGCCATAATTTTTGTAACGGAGCGCCAGAGCAGGGCGTTCCTCAGTAGGAAGCGTTCTTTAGAGCACCTTGCACGCCATCGTGCCAAGTATTCCTTTAAAGACGGTCCCTACCTGATTCATGATTACAGTGATGCAGGGTATCCTCAATGTCAAGTTAAAAAGTGGGGTCAAAGCGGAAAACGTGGTACGAATTTCGGAAGAAAGCCTAAAAAACACGGAACTCCACGGTTGTCTGTGCAAAAAGGTACCTAAATGGCCGGAATAAGATACACGCGAACCGAAGCCTGGAAGCTGCTGAACGAGTACACGCAATCGCCCGGGTTGCTGAAACATGCGCTCGCTGTTGAGGCTTGTATGGGTGCTTACGGCGAACAGCAGGCGGCCACTCTCGAACTCAGCGCGGACCAAGCCAACGAGTTGCGCGAGACCTATCGCATCACCGGTTTACTGCACGATTTTGATTACGAAAAATACCCCAGCGCGGAAGAGCACCCTTTCGTGGGCAATAAAATCCTGGCGGAGCAGCAATGGCCGGAGGAGATTCGCGAAGCGATTATGGGTCATGCTCAGTACTCCGGCGTGGCGAGAAAAACACACCTTGCAAAGGCCCTCTTTGCATGCGATGAGCTAGCCGGTTTTTTGACCGCAGTGTCACTCGTCAAGCCGACTAAATCGATCTTCGACGTAGACCCTCAGGGTGTGCGTAAGAAGATGAAAGATAAGGCTTTCGCACGCGGTGTACACCGCGAAGACATCATCTCGGGCGCACAGGAATTAGGGGTGGATCTGGATGCCCACATCGGCTTCTGCATCGCTGCCATGCGCAGCCACGCTGAGGCGCTGGGTCTCGAAGGCGTAGCGGCTCCATCCCCTCTTCCGTAATTTTTTTCTCTTGGCTGAATCCAGCATGGCGGCTGCGTTGCCGGCGCCTTAGCGGCAACGTATGCCGCCTCTGTCATGGTAACTATGGCAGTTGCTTATTAAGCAGGATGAACGATGACTCGCCGCTGCGCCGTCATCTCTCAGCAGCGAAGAGCCGCCCCGGGTCCACCCTTCGTTCGCAGAAAACAGAGTTTTTTTCTTGCGACCCTGCAGCCGAAGAAGGCTTATCCGCGGCACTCTTTCCTTTGCGGGAAGCCGCCCTCTGCAGTTTCTTTTTTACACGGCACGAGTTGCCGATGGGTAAGAGACGCGCTCACACTTTGGTGTTATTGGCGTGTGTGATTCATTGGCCGCCGCGATATTGTTCTGAGCGGAGCGGGTCGGAGTTTTCCGGCGCATCGGGATCCATGGCGAAGTCGAAAACCTCGCCCTCTGCAAAGCCCGGGCTGTCAGGCAGAGGAACGAGGGCATACTCTCCCGGGGCGAGAACCTGGCTAGGAGAGAGGCGGTACCAGTCGGTGGTGCCCACGCGCTGCTGCTTGATGCCAATTACATCCGGGTACTGCGCATCCGCATGCTTTGCCTGCTGCTTCAATTGCGCCATCGCGTCTTTCGAGGCCTCTCGCCGCTCCCCTTCAATGTTCAGACGTATCACGACCAGATCGGAGCGGCCGTTGTCGCTTCCCGAGACGCCGCGAAGGAAGAACAGGGGAGCCGTATCGTGCACTCGGACCAATGCCGCCTCACCCTTGAATTCAATAGTGTGTCGCAGCTTGAAAGAAAAGCCGGGTTCCGCCGTGGTGTCCGGGGGCCTCAACCGTACCAACTCGCGCACACCCTTCCACGTATCAAGCGCCCAGATATGCCCGTAGGTCGGGAGCTGGAGACCTTCCGCCACGCTGATGTCATCGGAAGAGACACTCTCCCGAGGTGGGGCCTGAGCCTGACCCAGGACGAGGCCGAGTGCGCTATAGCCAAGAATGAGAGCCACTGAGAAAGTGCGATGAGATTGCATTTGCAGAGGACCGCGAATCCATCCTAGTGTGCCGTTGTGGAAATGCAATGGATAAAGTCTGACCATGCTCGTGAAGGCACTTGCCAGCCTTGAAGGAACGCAAGCCCTGCAGCGGCGACCTGGGTCTTAGCTGGGGTTCGGAGGTCCACGCGGGCGCAGTGAAGGTAGGAGGGAGCAAGAGAGAAGAGCGGCGGGCTAAGAGCTGGGGGAACAGGACCTAGAAGGCGTAGAGCATATAGCCGGCGAGCAAAGCGAAAACCGTCATCACCAGGATCGCTTCCAGCTTCTCGTAGTTTGACTCGGCACCACTGCAGTGATAGCGCGCAGGCTTCTTGGGGTCGTATTGAATAGGCAGACGCTCGCCTGGACAGTACGGAGCGATATGCTGTACCCCGTGATGACAAAATCTACCGTGATTCACCTGCCCCTGATCGCCTGCATGATAAGTAAAGTTGACTTGGTAGTGACCCCCGATTCCTCCCAGGTGGTCATGGAGCCGCACCCACTCACATGAGTCCACCGTCGCGTCTGTAGTGGGCCAGGACCGGCTAGGTGTAAATCTCGAAAGTAAGTTAGCCATTGTCATTCTCTTTCGATTCGCATCGTTCAGCCATTGGGGTTGGCCGAAAGATAGTCTGATGCAGTATGTCACGTTCGGGGGATGTTGAAAAGAGGAAAAATGTGCCTTATGCCCCGGATTTCCTGCACGCTGCGCCAGCCAGGTTCGCGTGTGCGGCTTTCTGTAAGGAAAGCCGCATGAAGTTCGCTGGCGCCACCAAGCTCGACAGGAAATCCGGGTCCAGCACATAAGTGACTTTGTTGCCTGTGCCCAGTGGCTTATTTATGGTTACTGAGATTTGCTGGTTGTCCAACTCAGTGAGCGGCTGAGATGCTATGCTGACGAGTTTCGTATGGCCGGCCCAAGCTCAGACCAACCCGTTACCCCAGCAGAGCCGGAAGCGGCTCCGCGGTTCTCCAACCTGCTTGCTTCGAGACTCGACCCGCACGCCAGGAAAGGCCGGGCTAATACAGCCGGAATGGATGCGCTGCTTGCGATCTTGAGGCAGCAGGAGGAGGAGATCCGTCAAGGCGGCGGCGCCAAAGCAATCGAAGCCCAGCATGGAAAAAAGCGGTTGACGGCGCGGGAACGGCTGGCTTTATTGCTCGATCCCGGGGAGGAATTCCTGGAGCTGGGCCTTTTTGCCGCCTACGGCATGTATGAGGAATGGGGAGGTGCGGCCGCAGCAGGGGTAGTGACTGGCCTGGGATCGGTGGCCGGACGGTTGGTGATGGTGATCGCCAACGATGCCACAGTTAAAGCCGGCGCGTTCTTCCCCATGACTGCGAAAAAGGTTCTCCGGGCCCAAGCGATCGCCATGGAGAATCGGATTCCGACCATCTATCTGGTCGATTCCTCAGGTGTTTTCCTGCCTTTGCAAGAGGATGTATTTCCCGATCAGGACGATTTTGGGAGGATTTTCCGTAACAACGCGGTGATGAGCGCCAAGGGTATTCCGCAGATCACAGCCATCATGGGCATGTGCGTGGCGGGCGGAGCTTATCTTCCGGTCATGACCGACCATGTGTTGATGACGGAAGGCAGCGGCCTTTTTCTGGCCGGCCCGGCGCTGGTGCAGGCGGCAATCGGGCAGAAGTACTCGGCGGAAGAGCTGGGCGGGGCCACCATGCACGCCGAGATCTCGGGCACGGTGGATTTCAAGGAGCCTAATGATCACCTTTGCCTGGCTCGTCTTCGATCCCTGGTTTCGAGGCTTGGCCACGGACCGGTGGCGCCTTTTGACCGGGCGGCCTACAACCAGCAACAGGATGCCCCCAAGTTCGCCCCGCAGGAGCTTTACGCCCTGCTCGACCCGGACCCGGCGAAGGGTGCGGGCAACAGCTACGACGTGCACGAGGTCATCGCCCGGCTGGTCGACCGTTCCCAATTTGACGAGTACAAGCCGGATTACGGCAAGACCGTGGTTTGCGGTTATGCCCGCATCGGGGGCTTCGCGGTCGGGATTGTGGCTAACCAGAAGACACATCAGACGCATACCAGCCAGAACGGGGAAAAAAGGGTTGAGTTCGGAGGCGTGATTTATGCCGAGAGTGCCCAGAAAGCGGCGCGCTTCATCATGGACTGCAATCAGAACCTGATCCCGCTGATTTTCCTGCACGACGTCAACGGCTTTATGGTGGGTCGCGATGCGGAGTGGAGCGGCATTATCCGCGCCGGCGCGCAAATGGTTTCGGCGGTCGCCAACTCCACGGTACCCAAGATCACGGTGATCCTGGGTGGTTCGTTTGGCGCCGGCCACTACGCCATGTGCGGCAAGGCTTATGACCCGCGATTCCTCTTTGCCTGGCCCACCGCCCGTTACGCGGTGATGAGCGGAGCCTCTGCGGCAAGTACGCTGGTGGAGATAAAAATTCGCCAGTTGGAACGGGGCGGCAAGCAGCTAAGTGAAGAGGAGAAGAGCCAGGTCTTCGATTCCATCAAGGCCAGCTACGACGAGCAAACGGATTGCCGGTATGCCGCCGCCCGGCTGTGGGTGGATGCCATCATCGATCCAGCGCATACGCGGGATGTGTTGCTGACTGCGCTGAAAGCAGCGGCCCTCAATCCCGAAGTCGAAAAGTTCAATCCGGGTGTCATTCAAACCTGAACACAAGACGTGACAACTAAGAAAACCGCAGATCCCTCCACTACGCTACCCCCGGATTTCCGGGGGTAGCGTAGTGGAGGGATCTGCGGTTTCCTTCGGGTCCAGCTGATTTTCGTTTCACATCCCCAGCAGTTGCACGCTCTCAGCATTAGCGGCGTTGCGCAAATCGCCGTCCAGCGTGGCCAAGGGCAATCCTCGCCGTTGCGCAAGCTCTAAGTAGGCTGCGTCGTACAGGGTTAACCGATGACGATGGGCCAACTGTAACGTGGCATCCCAAGCCTGACTGTCTGTCTCGGAATCGAGATTTATGGGCAGCAACGATAGATCGGCGAGAGTGGCTTGTTGGAAAGCGATGTCGTGCCGGCCTCGGCGAATCCCCATTTCCAGAATATTGGCGACCTCGAGCCGCCACAGAGAGGGAACCCACACACCGCTCTTTACGAGAAGCTCAAAGACCCGACGGATACCGGGCGTGGTTTCATCGGCGTAGAACCAAGCCAGAGTCGCCGAGCTATCAAGGACCAGGCTCACGGCCGTGATGCATCCCGGTCGGCCTTGAGAGTCTCCCAATCAAACGGCCCAAGTCCGGCCCGCTTTGCTCGATCCCGCATCCGCTGCAACGCTGCCTCTGCCTGCCCCCGATCAATCCCTCGGTTAGCGGGCACCAATCGGGCTACCGGGCGGCCGTGGCGGGTGATGATAATTTCTTCACCTTGTTCGACCTGATCCAATAGCGCACTCAATTTGTTTTTTGCTTCGAATGCCCCAACCTCTGTCATTCCTGTCACCATCTAGCTTAAGCTAGATGATACCAAATCGTGTATCCTGCACTCAATCATGAAGCGGGTCATCACGGCAGCAATCCTCGTCCCACTGGTCCTGCTTCTACTTTTGCGGGGATCCTTTTTGTTGGTGGTCTTGGCGACAGCCTTGGTGGCCGAGCTTGCTACATGGGAATACGTCTCGATCGCCGATGCGCATGGGTCGCGCATCCCACGCAATCTGGTTCTGATTGCTATTGCGGTTCTCTTCGGCGCGACCTTCCACAATCGCTTTCTGGTCTGGCCGGTCATCGGCCTATGCAGCTTGTTGTTGCTGATCGTGTGCAGCTTTCGCTCGCCCCTGGAGCGCGTGCTCCCAGATACCGCCTTCTCGGTTTTCGGCCTGATCTACATCGGCCTGAGCCTGGCCACTATCCCGTTGGTCTGGGCTCAGCAGAACGGTTCTTCGCTGCTGATCTTCCTGTTTTGCGTGGTGTGGACGGGCGACGTTGCGGCCCTCTATGTCGGTCGCAGCTTGGGCCGTCGTAAGCTGGCGCCGCAAATCAGTCCCAATAAGACTTGGGAGGGAAGCGCCGCTTCGCTCGCCGGCAGCCTGCTCATTGCCGCGGCGCTGGTAGTGCTGTCTCATAAGCTCGAAGACAAATCGATCTTCACCCTCCATTTTGCTGGTCCGCTGGCTCGCTGGCTAGGGCTGGCCGTGGTCTTGAATCTCTTCGCCCAGGTGGGCGATTTGGTAGAGTCCGCAATCAAGCGCGGCGCCGGGGTGAAGGATTCGGGCGCTATGCTTCCCGGCCACGGAGGCATTCTGGACCGCATCGACGCCCTCCTGCTGGCCGCGCCGGTGCTGTGGTACGCTCAGTGGATATTGCGTTGAAACACATATGCATCCTCGGTTCTACGGGCTCCATTGGCACCAGCACCCTTTCCATCGTTGAGCGTTATCCGGAGCGATTCGCAGTTGCGTCGCTAGCCGCGGGCAAGAATGTGGATCTAGCGTTCCTGCAATGCCAGCGCTGGCGACCGCTGGTGGTGTCGGTGGCCAGCGAATCGCTGGCGGCTGACCTGGCGTCGCGGCTCAAGGCCGCAGGCCTCACCGGCATCGAGGTCGTTTACGGCAGCGCTGGAACAGTGCGTGCAGCTACCCTCCCCCAGGTGGATTTCGTAGTCTCGGCGATTGTCGGCCTGGCCGGCCTGGAAGCTACCTACGCAGCAGTGGCGGCGGGGAAGGCCGTTGGCCTGGCCAACAAGGAGGCCATGGTTGCCGCGGGAGAAATTCTCACCGGCTTAGCGCGCAAAGGAAACGTCCCTCTGTTGCCCATTGATTCTGAACACAACGCGATCCATCAGTGCCTGCGCGGTGGATCGGCAGCGGAAGTTCGCCGCATCTGGCTGACCGCTTCCGGCGGCCCCTTCCGCCAGCTTCCAGCAGACCAGTTTCAGTACGTGACCGTGGAGCAGGCCTTGCGCCATCCCACCTGGGTCATGGGCCGCCGGGTCACCATTGATTCGGCCACGCTGCTCAATAAGGGCCTGGAGATCATCGAAGCCTGCCGCCTATTTAACCTGCCCCCCTCCGCCGTCCGGGTCACGGTACATCCTCAGTCTGCAGTCCATTCGCTGGTGGAATTCGTGGACGGGAGCATACTGGCGCAAATCTCCGTCACCGATATGCGGCTCCCCATCCTGTACGCCATGAGTTTTCCGGAGCGGATTCCGAGCGAGTTGACCTTCGATATGGCGAACCTGGGGCAACTGAGTTTCGAACCCCCTGATTTCGCACGATTTCCCTGTCTGCGCCTGGCGTACCAGGCTGCGGAAGCCGGCGGCGCCGCTTGCATTGCCCTCAACGCGGCGGATGAAATCGCCGTGGGGGCATTCCTCGAAGGCACCATTCCCTTTAGCAGCATCCCGCGTACAATTGAGACAGTTCTCGAGGTTACGCCGCCGAGGCATCCTGAGACCATCCAGGACGTGCTTGGGCTGGATGAGGAGGCACGGCGGGTGGCCCGAAGCGTGGTCTCAGGTTATTCACCTGTTTTGCGTTGATAAGACGCATGCTCACGACAGGCGGTTCATTCCAGTCAATACTCCGGTAGTTCGGTGCTCTCCAGACTGGATCCGGCAGAGAGGCAAATGAGCGGATTTCTATGTCCTTTTTCTTAACCAGCACAGTTTCCATGCTTGTTGTGCTCGGCATCATGGTACTGGTGCACGAGTTTGGTCATTTCGCGGTCGCCAAGTTATGCGGCGTGCGCGTGGAAGTCTTCTCCATTGGGTTTGGCAAACGTCTCTTTGGCTTTCGCCGCGGGGATACTGATTACCGGCTGAGCCTGCTGCCTCTTGGCGGCTACGTGAAAATGTCGGGGGAATCTCCAGGCGAAGAGTCCACCGGGGATCCGGCTGAATTCAATGCCCATCCTAGATGGCAGCGGATTCTCATCGGCCTGGCAGGTCCAGTGTCGAACTTCCTGCTGGCGTTGTTGCTGATGACCGGCTTTTACATGATGCATAACGAAGTAGAAGCCTTTCGCTCGCAGGCGGCTAACATCGACTTCGTTTCCGACCACACGGCTGCAGCCACCGCGGGACTCAAGGCGGGCGATGTGATCACTCGCTTCGACAATGTCACCAACCCGACCTGGGAACAGGTGTCGATCCGCGCTGCTATGAACGTGGGGCAGACCATTCCAGTTGACGTGAAGCGTGACGGTCAAATCTTCAGCAGCCAATTGTTGATTCCTAATCCTCAAGGCTCGGACGATTTTGATTTTGACACCATCGGTTTCGTACCCCGGATGCAGGAAGAGCCCATCCGCGTGCGCCAGATCGAGGCCGGAATGCCGGCAGCGAAAGCCGGTCTGAAGGCCGGAGACCAGATTCTTTCCGTCGATGGACTGACGCTACACTCCGTCGATGCCATGCTGGCCTTTCTGCAGCAGGACAACGGCCGGCCTATCCAGCTATCGGCGCTGCGCGACGGCCAGACCTTCCAGATTGAACTGCAACCTGTAATGGCCGATGCCGGTAACGGGCACAAACTTTACCGCATTGGATTTGCTCCTAACCTGCCGCCTTTCAAGATCCAGCAGCTTCCTTTGCCTGCAGCCCTGAAGCAGTCGGTGCATTTCAACCTGCGCTATTCCGGCCTGATTCTCGAAGTCCTGCACCGGATGGTTACCCGCCGGTTTGCCGTACAGGATCTGAGTGGGCCGATTGGAATTGCCAAGCAAACCGGCTTGGCTGTCGAGCAGCCCGGATGGCAGCCGATTATCGGCCTCATGTCGATCATCAGCCTCAATTTGGGCATCTTCAATTTGCTTCCCATCCCGATTTTGGATGGCGGCGTGATTGTATTGCTGCTGATTGAAGGCGTGATGCGGCGCGATCTGAACCAGGAGTTCAAAGAGCGGATTTATCAGGCAGCTTTCGTCGTGCTGCTGATCTTCGCTGCTTTTGTCATGTTCAATGACATCTCCAAGCTGCAGGTCTTCGGCAAACTCAAACCGTAGGTTGCAGTCTAACGTGAGTCCCGACGGCTGAAAATCACCGAGGGCCGTTGTCCCTGGGCAACCTTCAGTCGTCCCTACGGGACTTTTCGGTCTGAGTTGCACAAACCCAGGACTATCGTCCTGGGCTACACTCAGCCGTCCCTACGGGACTCATAGCCTTATCCTCGCGCTTCGCCTCATCCAAATCGACATTCGCTACACTGATCTCCATCCATGTCAGTTTCCCAGACTCGTATACGCGTACGCTATGCCGAGACCGACCAGATGGGAGTCGTCTACTACGCCAACTTCTTCATCTGGTTTGAGATCGGCCGGGTCGAGCTCCTACGCCAGCTCGGCTTCCACTACAAGCAAATGGAGATCGACGACGACTGCCACATCCCCGTCGTCGAGGCCAATTGCCGCTATAAATCTCCCGCACACTATGACGACGAGCTACTGCTCGAGACCACTGTGCTCGCCATGCGGCGTTCGGTGATCAAGTTCGGTTATCGCCTGCTGCGCCCGGAAAACGAAGCCAACACCCTGCTCGCTGAGGGAGCGACGACCCACGTCACCGTCGACCGGGCGATGCGGCCAGTGCGATTGCCGCGGAAGTACGTGACCGTCCTCGAGCAATTCCTTGCATAACCGCATCCTATTCTGGCTTCTTCCCGCTGCGAGTTTGTGCTTTGCCATCTTCCTGGGGCTGTCGGGGGCCATTTATGCGCCCGATGCCGGGCAGTATCGCTTGCTGGCGTTGGGCCAGCGTGGAGCCGTGCCGGCGCCTTTCTCCGCGCGCATTCTGGGCCCGGCCATTGCCGGCTGGCTGGGCCGTTCTACCGGACTCGGGGCTGACAAGGGGTTCCTGCTGCTGGGTATCGTTTGCCTGGTCGCGCTGCTCGCTCTCGTGGCCGGGTTGCTGTGGTCGTGGCGGGCTCCCACTGCGGTCCTGGCTGCGATTTTCCTCATGCCCTTCTGGGTCGATATCTTCCACGACTATTACCTGCCCGACTTACTGCATGCCGCCATTCTCGCCGCGATTCTGCTGTGCCTACTCTTCGGCCATGTGGGATCGGCGATGCTTCTCCTCTTTCCTGCCTACCTGGCACGCGAGTCAACGGTTTTGGTTGCGATCTGCCTGGTTTTTGCCTGTTGGCGACGTATTCGGCTCCGCTTTGCTGTTATCGGAGTGCTGGCGCTGCTATGCGCCGGCCTGGTCAGCCGGCATTACGGTCAGTCCGCTCCCGCCAGCGTACACGGGTTGAGCGGCGTCACCTACATCCTGGGCAAACTGTTCTGGAGTTTCTTCAAGAATGTTCTCGGCGTGCCACTCTGGAGTAATACGCTGCCGGAGTGCACCCCGGTCTGGGTTACTGCGATCCCGCCGGGTTACCATCTCGGCGCTATTCGAGCGATCGGGTTGTGCCAACCGGCTCTCTGGGGACCCACGCGCCTCATCCTCGCCTGGTTCGGCATTTTCGGGATCGGCCCCGCGCTCGCGCTGGCTGTGTGGCGGGAGATGGGCGCCCCTCAGCTCAGCAAAGGCCGGGTCATCGTCTTCCGCTTCTGTATCGTGTACGGGCTCATCAGCATCCTGATGACCCCGGTCCTCGGCGCCAGTGCCGACCGCCTGGTGGAGTATGGCTGGCCATTCTACTTCGTGGTGCTACCGTGGTTCCTTTCTGCGTCCTATGACCTCCGCGGCCTACGCACTGCGGGGTTGGTTGCGCTCCACCTGCTTACCTGCTGGCTGGCCTGGTTTGCCTTCAGGTACCCCTCCAGCTACTTGTTTGCCGGTCTGGGAGTATTGGCCCTGAATGGCCTGAGTTATGCCCTGATCTACTTCCGGAGCCGGGGGCGGCGGGGGTACACCCCGGCGTAAGTTACTTTTTTATCCACAGTGTGGATAACCTGTGGATTTGCCCCGGAAGCAGATCCGCCACTGTGATGATTTAGCCGCCTTGGGCACGGCACGTAATCGAAACTGTTTCAAATCGGCTGGCGAATGCTTCATTCTTGCTTGCAACTGCCACACCTACGACGACGAATAGAAAAAAGCTAGCCTGTGGCTCGCTCCAGGGTGTTGCTGGGCGATCGCCCGCTGACTTTATGCTCCCAGATTCTTAGGGCGGCAAAAAGAATCATTAGGGAAAAATAACCACCGCAGAGGTCGAAACCCACATCGGTAATAGTGCTAGTTCGCTGAGGAACGTATCTCTGGTGAAGTTCGTCAGCGGAGCCTAACAGCGCGGTCAGGATCAGCGCCCAACCGGCGGCCCGGTTTTTCAGCGCCCACCCGGCCAGGGGAGACCGCCGACGGCTGAGCCACCAGTAAGTGGTAGCAAAAAACGCCAAGCAGACAAGCCCGTACCCTATCAAGTGGCCCAGCTTACGCAGAGCCTCGATAAACTCCCAAAAGCGCTGGTAGGGAAGGGTGTGGAAGTGCCTGAACCAGAAGGGCGCAAAGAGCCCGGCGGTGTTCTCAATGGAAAATCTTTGTGTGCCTTCGCCGAGAACCAGAAGGATGACCAGAACAGAGGGTAGGAAAACAGCTAACTTCCGGCGGAATCCGGCTGCTGCCATGGGCTCAGTATATGGGAAGGCCTCGCGGCTTAACCCCGTTGCGGATGAACGCCACGGTACTTTCGAGGGGCGTGCCCGGCCCGAACACCTCGGCCACCCCTTGCGCCTTGAGGGCAGCGATGTCGTGCCCGGGGATGGTCCCACCCAACACCACCAGAATGTCCGCGGCGCCGCGCTCTTTGAGCAGGGTAAGGACCCGGGGGACGATGACGTTGTGCGCACCGGAGAGGATGCTCAGGCCGATACAGTCGACATCCTCCTGCAGGGCGGCATTGACGATCATCTCCGGCGTTTGCCGTAGCCCGGTGTAGATCACTTCCATTCCGGCATCTCGCAGGGCCCGGGCAATGACCTTGGCTCCCCGGTCGTGACCGTCGAGACCTGGCTTCGCAACCAGCACGCGGATGGGGACCGGATGTTCGGGCATGATTGTTACTTGTCGCGGGCGACGACGAAATCCGGCATCCACAGGAGAGCCCGCTTGTAGTCGGATTCCGGCAGCCCGGCAATCGCAGCCCGGGCGACTTCGGCGTACTGAAAAGCGGAATCCAGAGCGTACTGCACTGATCCGTGCCGCTCCAGAATTTCGAGAACTTCCTGGTGGCTTGTCCGCGTGAAGCTGAGATCTTCCAGCACCCTGCAAATCGCCTCGCGCTCGTGCACGGTCCCGTTCTCCTGGGCATGGATTACGGCCAGGGTGGCCTTTCCCTCGCGTAGATCACTGGCGACCGGCTTGCCCAGCACCTGCTCGGTAGCGGTCAGGTCCAACACGTCGTCCACGATCTGGAAAGCGATTCCCAGGTTTCGGCCGTATTCCCCCATCTGTTCTTCCATTTCCTCGGTGGCTCCTGCCAAAACCGCGCCCAGGCGCATGGAGACGTCGAACAGGCATGCCGTTTTGCGGTAGATCAGGTCGTAGTATTCGGCTTCGCCGACCATCCTGCCCAGCTTTTCCATCTGGACAAACTCACCCTCGACCATTTGCTGGGTAAGACCGATCAACAGGTCAAGCACCTTGAAGTTGCGCTCCTCGAGGGCGATGTGAAATGCCTGCATGTACAGCCAGTCGCCGGCCAGAACGCATTTCGAGTTCCCCCAGGTCGTATTGGCGGAAGGTCTGCCCCGTCGGGTATCGGCCCCGTCGATGATGTCGTCGTGAACCAGGGTTGCGGTGTGCACCATTTCCACCACGGCGCCCAGCCGCACCATGCCGTGCCCGCGGTAGCCGAGCGATTTTGCCGCCAGCAGGAGCAGAGAAGGGCGAATCCGCTTGCCCCCACCCTCGCGCAGGTGGTCCGCGATGTCGGTGATGGCCCCCACATTAGAGACGGCGTCGCGCACCAGTTCGGTCTCGATGGCGCTCAAGTCGTGGCGTAGCAGGTCGAAGACTTCCTTTGCCGTCGCTATCGCTTGTGTGCTCACTCACTCTCCAGGTGGTGGTGAAATCGCTTAGAGCAGTTTCCAATTGGTGCAGACCGAAGCGACAGGCCTTTTCGTGGTTTTCTCCCAACGAAAGCCACACCTCGCGAATTTACCAGGCATCCGTAATTGCGAAACTGCTTTAATTCGACCGGTAGTTGGTGAACTGCATATCTATCCCGAAATCATGGCCCCTGAGCAGTGCAATCGTCTCCTGTAGGGTATCGCGATCCTTGCCGGTTATGCGGACAGTATCACCCTGAATCGACGCCTGGACCTTTTTCTTCGATTCCTTGATCAACTTGACGATTTCCTTGGCCTTTTCCCCGGGGATGCCCTGCTGCAGTGTAATCTTCTGCCGCACGCTTGAGCCCGAGGCCGGTTCGATCTTGCCGTATTCCAGCGACTTCAACGACACCCCGCGCTTGACGAACTTTTGCTGCAGAATCTCCGTGACTGCTTTGAGTTTGTACTGGTCCGAGGAGGCAAGCTCAATGGTTTCGTCACCCTCCAGCAACTTGATTTCCGAGTGGGAGTCTTTGAGATCGAAACGTGTTCGCACTTCTTTGATGGCCTGGTCCATCGCGTTGCGCACTTCCTGAACATCGACCTTGCTGGTTACATCGAACGAGTTGTCTGCCGCCATGGTGCTTTCTCCTCGATTATGAGCGTCCTACCCTGGACTTACGACACTGCGTCCGGCGCTACACCAAAAAAACGGAAGAAGTTGTTGGCCGTGCTGGAAGCAACCTGCTCCGCCGTAACCCCGCACACTTCCGCCAGTTTGTCTGCCACCCGGCCCACCCATGCCGGCTCGTTGCGCTTGCCGCGGTAGGGCAATGGGGCAAGAAACGGGGCATCGGTCTCAATCAGCATCCGGTCCAGCGGCACTTTCGCTGCTACCTGTCTGATGTTCTCTGCCCGGGGAAAGGTCACATTGCCGGCAAAGGAGATCAGGAACCCGCAGTCCATCGCCCGCCTGGCATGTTCCCATTCGCCGGTAAAACAGTGCAGAATTCCACCCAGATTCGTTTCCGCCCAGTTGGTCTCAATCATCGTCAGTGTGTCGTCCCAGGCGTTGGTGCTGCCCTCCGATGGCCGGCAATGGATGATAATCGGCCGCTGCCTGGTTGCGGCTATCTCCATTTGCTCCGCGAACGCTTGTTTCTGCTGCTCCCGTGGTGAGTGGTCATAATAATAATCGAGACCGATCTCGCCCACCGCGAGCACCTCCGGGTCAGCCAGCAAATGGTCGAGTTTTTCGAGCGCGGCCGGGCTGGCGAGCTGGGCCTCGTGGGGGTGAACGCCGGCAGTGGCCAGGATGCGCGGTATTCCGGGTTTGCCGGCGTAGCTGCGGCTCAATTCCAGCGCCTGCTGCATGGTGTCCGGCCCGTCGCCGATGCCAATAGACAAAACCGTACGCACGCCCTGTTGCCAGGCCCGCTGCAGCAACTCATCCCGATCGGCGTCGTACCGCGGGCTGTCAAGATGTGCGTGTGAGTCGACCAGCACTACTCCTTCTTGTGCCCACAAGGATCTGGGCTTTACAGCTTGCGGAAAAACGCTCTTGTGAAGGGTACGGGCTTTAGCCGTACATAATAACGGAATCCGTCCCCTCAGCAGCTAAAGCCGGATTCACTGAGAGCGAATACGTACTGCCTAAAGGCAGTACCCTTCAAAAGCTTCGTTTCTCCGCAGCCTGGAGCCCTGACACGAGCATCCGAATTTATTTGAGCCGTGCGCCGATTTCGATATCTTCCAGAAAGCCCGCTAGGACAGGTTTGCCTTTTTCTCCCACCGAGGCCGCTACGATCATTCCATTGGACTCTAGCCCGCGCAACTTTCTAGGTTGCAGATTGGCCACAATCACCACCTTGCGGCCGATGAGTTTCTCCGGCTCATAGGCGCCGGCGATGCCGGCGACAATCTGCCGCACTTCATCGCCCAGGTTTACTTCGAGCCGCAAGAGCCGGTCTGCCCCCTTCACTGGTTCAGCCACCTGCACCTGGCCCACCCGCAGATCCACTTTGGCAAAGTCGTCGATGGTAATGGTCGCCGGCCGGTCGGTGGCCTCCGGTGCCGCAGAGGCCCCCAGGGACGCTGCCGGAGTCAATGCTGCCGGCGCCTTGGAGGCGATGGCCTCAGTCGCGTGCGAAGCGGCAATGGCTGCGGATTGATCCGCAGCTGTTGGCTGCGGCGCCGGCGCGGCGGAAGCCGGCACGCTGGTGATGACCGCCGCCTCAGACGTAGGCTCCGGTTTGGCTTCAAAGCCGGCGTCGTTGGTCTCCAGTTCCTGCATGCGTTTGACCATGTCCTTTTCTGCCCGCGGAAAAACTGGGCCTGATTGTCCGAGTTTGGTGCCCGGCGCCAATTGACCCCACCGTACACTCTTGAGATCTGCCTGGGCAATGTCGCCCAAACCAAGTTGCGCCCATATCCTCGTCCCAGCGTCGGGCAGGACGGGATAGACCAGCGCGGTAATGATGCGAAGCGCTTCGGCGCAGGTATACAGAATTGAAGCCCTACGGCCAGCGTCCTCTGCGGCGCCCAGCTTCCAAGGAGCCTTTTCTGTGATGTAGCCGTCCACCGCAGCGACCAGGGCCCAGAGGGACTCGAGGGCGCGGGAAAAATCCAGTGCGTCGAAGTGCTGGGCAAACTCCTGCGCTGCTTTTTCTTGGGCGGCCACGATACGCGGGTCGGAGTCCCCGGCCGGCACCACCCCGCCGAAATACTGCGTGATCATGGCCAGGACACGGCTGGTCAGGTTGCCGTAACCGTTGGCCAGATCCGCGTTGTAGCGCTGCACCAGGGCGTCAAAAGAAAAGCTGCCGTCCTGCCCGAAAACCACTTCCCGCATGAGGAAGTAGCGGAGCGCATCCGCCCCCAGGGTGGCGAGGATGGTCTCGGAGCGAACAACGTTTCCCCGCGACTTGGACATCTTGCTCTGCTCGAAGAGCAGCCATCCGTTGGCGGCCACACGCTTGGGTAGCGGCAGACCTGCAGCCATGAGTAAGGCCGGCCAATAAATGCAGTGGAAGCGAATGATCTCTTTGCCTACCAGCTGCAGGGAGGCGGGCCAGTAGCGCGCGAAGCGCTGCTGGTCTTCGAGATCGTCGCTCCCGTAACCGAGGGCGGTGATGTAATTGGCCAGCGCATCCACCCACACATAGATCACATGCCCTGGATCCCCGGGAACCGGAATGCCCCAATCGAAGCTGGTGCGGCTCGCGGACAGATCTTTCAAGCCGCCGCGCACAAAGGCAATCACTTCATTACGGCTGGATTCCGGCCGGATGAACTCCGGATGTTCTTCGTAGAGCTCCAGCAGCTTGCGTTCAAAGGCGGAGAGCTTGAAAAAGTAGTTTTCTTCGCTGACCGTTTCCGTGATGCGTCCGCAATCCGGGCAGGGCGAACCGGGCGGCGCGTCGACATAAAGCTCGTCGGAGACGCAGTACTGGCCGGTATAGCTGCCCTTGTAGATAAAGCCGCGCTCCTGCATTACGCTCCAGAGCTTCTGCATCCCCCTGTAGTGGCGCCCCTCCGTGGTGCGTATGAAATCGTCGTAGGTCAGCCCCATGCGGTCCCAGAGGCTGCGGAACTGACCCGAGACGGCGGTGGCGAATTCCTGTGGCGTTTGTCCTGCCTGCTGGGCGGAGCGCTCGATCTTCTGCCCGTGCTCGTCGGTTCCGGTCAGAAACCAGGTATCGAAGCCCAGGGCTCGCTTGCGCCGGGCGATGGCGTCGGCCACCACGGTGGTGTAGGCGTGGCCGATGTGCGGCCGGGCATTCACATAGTAGATCGGGGTGGTGATGAAAAAGCTAGGCGTATTAGGCATGAGCAGAGCGGCTTTTCAATCTTAACAGGGAGGGCCTTCTGCTAGAATCGGCAAGAAAATCAAGGATTTTGCGTGTATCGCAAACAGCAGAGACTTCTTCGCGAGCGGCTCCGCTCGGTTCTTCAGGCCAAATATCAGATTGAGCTCCCGCAGATCGCCATCGAGCAGCCGCCCGATCTGGAGATGGGTGAGTACGCGCTGCCGGTAGCTTTCGAGCTGGCCCGCCGTCTTAAGCGATCGCCGCGCGCGATTGCCGGGGAGCTGGTCGAGGACCTGCTGCCGCTGGAGGGTTTTGCGTCCTTCGCCGTCGCCGGCGCCGGATATATCAATGGCAAGCTTGACCGCCAGGCTGCGGTGCAACAGATCGTCCGCGACGATGTTGCGGAGGAGCAGAGCCATCTTCACTCCCTGGTCGAGCACACCAGCATCAATCCCAACAAGGCCGCCCACATTGGCCATCTGCGCAATGCCATCCTGGGTGACACTTTTGTTCGCCTGCTCCGCGCCGCCGGTCAGCGAGTCGATGTGCAGAACTACATCGATAACACCGGGGTCCAGGTTGCCGACATCGTCGTCGGGCTGACTCACTTTGAAGGTTACAATTTGGCCGCTGTAAGGCAGTTGTTGGCCGATCTCAAAGCAAAGGGTGAGCGCATTGACGATTACTGTTGGGACCTTTATGCCCGCGTATCGCAATGGTATGAAGACCCGGAAGCGCAGGAGCGGAAGAAAATTCGACTCGAAACCCTGCATGCGATCGAGGCCGGCGGTAATGAAACCGCGGAGATTGCCGATCTGGTGTCGACCGCCGTACTTCGCCGGCATCTCGAAACCATGCTACGGCTGGGCATTGAATATGACTTTCTGCCCCGCGAAAGCGAGATTCTCCATCTCAAGTTTTGGGACCTCGCCTTTGCCCAACTGAAAGCCAAGGGTGTTCTTTACCTCGAGACCGAGGGAAAAAATCAGGGCTGCTGGGTGATGCGGCGCTCCGCGACTGATACCGATGACGAAGACGCCAAGGTAATCGTCCGCTCCAATGGAACCGTTACTTATGTTGGGAAAGACATCGCCTATCACCTATGGAAGTTTGGCCTGCTGGGCCGTGACTTCGGCTACGCGCGCTTTTTTGCTTACAACGATCACACGTGTTGGATCTCAACGGAAGCCGGTGAGTCAGACCATCCTGTTTTTGGAGACGCGCAGGCAATTTACAACGTGATTGACAGCCGCCAAGCCGATCCGCAGGCAAACGTAATTGAAGCACTGCGCGGTCTTGGATATACCGAAGCGGCATCGCACTACGTCCACTTTTCTTATGAGATGGTCGCCCTGACGCCGCGATGCGCTATGGAGTTGGGCTACCAGATTTCTGAAGAGGATCAGGGACGCGCTTATATCGAGGTCTCCGGGCGCAAGGGCTTCGGGGTGAAAGCTGACGCGCTGTTGGACAAGCTCACGTCGGCGGCAAAAGAGGAGGTCGACAGCCGGCATCCGCAGCGCGGCCAGGAAGAACGGGAAGCCATTGCCCACCAGATCGCCGTGGGCGCATTGCGCTACTTCATGCTCAAATTCACCCGCAACACGGTCATCGCATTCGACTTTAAAGAGGCGCTCAGTTTTGAGGGCGAGACGGGACCCTACGTGCAATATGCCGTGGTGCGTGCGCGCAATATTTTCCGTAAGGCGGGCACGACGCCGGAGGCGTCCCTGGCGAACGTAAATGCAGGGGACTATCTCGAGGGTGAAGAAGCCACCGGACTTTGGGAATTGTGGATCATGGCTTCAAGACTCAGCCTGTTGCTCGAGCAATGCATTGCGGCGGCGGAACCCGCCTATTTGGCGCGCCATGCTTTCCAGCTGGCCCAGCTTTTCAATAATTTCTATCACCGCCACCATATCCTCACCGAAGAGGATCCCGCCCGGAGGCAATTTCTGCTCGCCACCGCCGCAGTTGCAGAACGCGCCCTCGTCCGGTCGCTGGACTGGTTAGGAATCGCTGTCCCGGAAGTGATGTGAGGCTCTCTCTACAACAGATGAATCTCTCCTCACCACGGAAGGATCTCTCCTCACCACGGACCTTGGGTGCCCCACATTCGCTCGTTTTTCGCGAGATGTGGGATACCACGGATCTTGACCCTAGACTGTTTATGTCGAATAAAAGCTTGGAGCGATCAGTTGCGGTATCCCACATCTCGCGAAAAACGAGCGAGATGTGGGGCACCCGGGGCCTGTGGTGAGGAGAGATCCATTCAAACCATGGCTCACTGAATCGCGCTGCCGTTGACCGTCATTTGGTTTAACGTCTGCACGTCTTGTTGTTTGACTGCGTCGGGTAGTGGGGCGTAGTTCAGGCCGCCTGCGGCTTGCTGCCCATCTGTCACCACATAGAGGATGAATTGCTTCAAGGCTGTGCGTTTCGCAACGTCCTTGCCGTCCTTGGGGATAATCAGGAAGGTCAACGTGGAAATCGGATATGCGTCCGGCGCCGAGGCGGGCGGATTGGCAATCGGAGTTCGAGGGTCTTTGGCCAGCTGATCCTTAAACGCATCGATGGAAGCCGTCGTTCCCGCAGTGCTGGGCAGCACATACTTGCCGCCCTGGTTCTTGATCGCGGCCACCGGCAGCTTGTTCTGGGTCGCATAGGTCAACTCGACATAGCTGATTGCACCGGGGGATTGCTTGACCTGGCCAGTGACGCCCTCACTGCCTTTGCCGCCCAAACCCACTAGCCAACTTACCGATTTGCCGTGGCCGACCTTCTGCGACCATTCCGGGCTTACCGCCGCAAGATAGGTCGTGAAAGCGTCGGTTGTGCCGCTGCCATCGGCCCGGTGGACGACAGTAATCTTCTGGTTGGGAAGCTTCTCTCCCGGATTGTCCTGCTTGAGCAACGGATCCTGCCAACTCGTGATCTTGCCCAGGAAAATTCCTGCCAGCGCCTCAGCGGACAGCTGCAAAGGCTTCTGCAGACCATCCACGTTGTAGGTTACGCACACCGGGCCGGCCGATTCCGGAAATTGGATCACCGGCGTCATCTGCCCCATTTCCTGGTCCGTCAGCGGAGTATCCGAGGCGCCAAAGTCGACGGTGCCGGACTTCACTTGCTGAATGCCCCCGCCACTCCCGATGGATTGATAGTTGATCTGAATATTTTTATGAGTATTTGAGAAATCCTGGATCCACCGTCCCATTACGGGATAGACAAACGTACTACCGGCGCCATTGATCGCGACCGTGCTGGAAGAGGAATTGCAAGAGGTCAGCAAGCTGAGCGCCGACAAAACTGTGAAAGTGCAAACCACTGTTCTACAAGACTTTTGATAGGGCATGAACGATCCTCTTACGCAGGTATTGTCGATTTAGGATGCCACGAGACGCCGCGTCCGGCGCAAAGTTCATCGACATTTCACACGCCGCCTCCACGGGCAACACCCCAGCATGAACACGCCTCCTACTAAGAAAGGGGTTGTAACCATGAATGAAAAACTGCAGGGAAAGAAAATAGCGATAGTCGCCACCGATGGCTTCGAACAAGTGGAGTTAACCGAGCCTAAGAAAGCGCTGGAAGCGGCGGGAGCGACCGTCGATGTAATCTCTCCCAAGTCGGGTCAGATCAAGGGCTGGAACCATACCGATTGGGGTGAAAGCACCAAGGTGAACAAGACTCTCGACGAGGCGCGACCCGCCGATTACGACGGGCTGGTCTTGCCGGGAGGTCAGATCAATCCCGACAAACTTCGTATTGAACCAAAAGCAGTTGCTTTTGTCACCGACTTCTTCAACTCAGGCAAGCCCGTGGGCGCCATCTGCCACGGCCCGTGGCTGCTGGTCGAGGCCGGAGTCGTGAAGAGGAAAACGCTCACCTCCTGGCCCTCCATACGCACCGATATTCGTAACGCAGGCGGTCACTGGGTCGATGAAGAGGTGATCACGGACGGCAATCTCACTACCAGCCGTAAGCCCGACGACCTTGCAGCGTTCAATGAAAGACTCATCCGGGAGTTCAGCCAGGGGAGGGTCTCCAGAGCAGGCGAGAAACAACCCGCGAGGGCGGCTTCCTAGCCTTTAGCGGCGAAGGTGCGCACCCACTCCGCAAGGGTGCGCACCGCAATTCCTGATGGGCCCTTGGCTATCCACGGCTTTGCTTCTTCCGTCCAGGCAACGCCGGCGATATCCAAATGTATCCACGGCGTATCTTCAGCAAACTCTTTGAGAAACATGGCCGCGTTGATGGCGCCGCCCCACCGGGTGGCGCCAGTATTCATGATGTCGGCGATGCTGGATTTGATTTGGTCCTTGTACTCGTCCTCGAGCGGCAGCCGCCAGAACCGCTCGCCTGTAATCTGTAGCGCATCGGTGAAGTGGCGGTAAATTTCCTCGTCATTCGCGAAGGAGCCGGCATTCACCATGCCAAGAGCAACCACACAGGCGCCGGTGAGCGTAGCTGCGTCGATCAAGTGCGTTGCACCCAACTGCCGGGCATAGGCAAGACCATCGGCTAATACCAGCCGCCCCTCTGCGTCGGTGTTGACGATCTCTATGCTCTTGCCGGACATCGCAATCTGCACGTCTCCCGGCTTCATGGCGGTACCTGAAGGCATGTTCTCTGCGGCACACACGATGCCAATCACCTTCACTGCCGGCTTCAATTGGGCGATCGCTTGCATGGCGCCAATCATGGCCGCTCCGCCCGCCATGTCGTATTTCATCTTCTCCATGCCGTCCGCGGGCTTGATGGAGATGCCCCCCGTGTCGAAGGTAATGCCTTTCCCCACCAGCCCCAGCACCGGCTTGGCGGGAGCGTTTGCGGGCTCATAGGTCATCACGATCAACGCGGGTGGCTCTTCCGATCCCTTGGTGACTCCCCAGAAGGCACCCATCTTCAACTCTTTCAGCTTGTCTGCACCGAAAACCTCGCACTTAAGCCCGTATTGCCTGCACATTTCCGAGGCTTTTTGGCCCAGCACAGTAGGGGTCATGACGTTGCCCGGCTCGTTGACCAGGGTGCGGGTAAAATTCTGCGCTCCGCCCAGGATCACGCCTTCGAGCAAACCCGCCTCCGCCGCGGCCTGATTTGTCTTAGCCCCGCCGACCACGGTGAGTTCCTCAATACTCTGGTCTTTGCGGTCCGAACGATAAGTATCCGGATCGAAGTCACCGATATAAGCGCCTTCGACTAACGCTCTGGTGGCGGCAAGCGGATCGAGGCCCTCGGGGATCGCGATCGCGAGTTCGCGCAGCTTGCGTGGCTTAGCGAACCGGACGGCTGCCCCAGCGGCCTTGCGCACTTCCGTGGTCGTGAGCTTGCCCAAGCCGACCAGCAGGATCCGTTCTGCCTTGAACCCGGCCGGAGCATGCAGCAGCACCGTCTCACAGCTTCCGGCCGCAAACTCACCGCTGCTCAGGATGGCCGAAGTTGCTTTCGCTAGCGGTCCCACGGAAGTTAATAACTTGATGGCGGGTTTGGTCTGTTTTTTCTCCGCCGCATCGAGGGCGAAAATCACCAACAGCCCAGTGCTGAGGCGGTCGAGCTTATCCGATGTGTATGTCGTATGCATAAGTCGTTTCTATTGTGCTACTTGTGTTGGCCGCGAACGATGGCCGCCCGCGCCTCGCGCTCGTCTTCGCGCCGCCGTTCGGTTTCGCGCTTATCCCAGTCCTGTTTGCCCTTAGCCACGGCAAGTTCCAATTTCACGCGTCCATGGCGGAAATAAAGGCGGGTGGGAATGAGCGTTAGGCCCTTCAGCTGCGTCTTGCCCATTAGTTTTTGCAGTTCCTGGCGGTGTAGCAGGAGTTTGCGCGTGCGTAGCGAGTCGTGGTTCAAAGAGTTTCCGTGGGAGTAGGGACCAATATGCGCGTTCAGCAAATAAGCTTCGCCGTCTTTAATAATTCCGTAAGCATCTTTGAGATTGGCTTTGCCTTCGCGAATGGACTTGACTTCTGTGCCTCTGAGGGCGATGCCGGCTTCAAATTTGTCGAGCAGAAAGTAATTATGCCCGGCGGCGCGATTCACGGCGGCATCTCGCTCACCGGCTGCGACTGGTTCACGAGCTTTCGCTTTTTGAGGAGATGGATTCGTCGTTTGACTCTGTTGCCGGGGCATACGTTTGGTTACGAATCTTCATGCTAGCACGCGACTTGGGGGCGCTGAGCCTGGTGCTCCGGATGGTATACTCAGGCCATATTATTGAAGAGAAAAGCTGTTCTGTGCCCTTGTGGACGTGTCAATTCCCCCCAGCGGTTTTCGCATTTGTGTAGACCGAAGCGATGTTGCGAAACCGGTTTAGAGAACATGTCTTGGTTATCTGGAGTGCAATGAATTGCCGTCAACGTAATTGGGCTCTGTCTCTTTCGCTTACCCTGCTCTTCGTCCTGAGCGTGTGCTGCCTCGCAGCTTCCGGCCCTAATGCAAAAACGCTGTATCAGCGTGGCCAGGTAGCCGAAACCAAAGACGATCCCATCACCGCTTACGAAGACTACTATCAGGCCTTCGAGAAGGAACCCAAGAATCTCCGCTATAAGACGGCCTATGAGCGCTTGCGCTTCCAGGCGGCGTACGCGCACGTCGAACGTGGGGAAAAGCTCATGGCTCAGGGTGACACCACCAACGCCTTGACCGAGTTTATGCGGGCGCTCGAAATCGATCCCAGCAATGAATTAGCCCACCAGGATATCCAGAAAGCGAGAGACAAGGCTTCGACTACCAAGCCCAACCAGGAAACCTCGATTCCCGAAAATAAATCAGAGGAACTCAACGAGGTGGGCAGCCCGGTACAGCTCAAACCCATCTCCAATGAACCGCTCACCTTGCATATGACGGAAGACAGCAAGGTGGTCTACTCGACCGTGGGCAAAGCGGCAGGGATCAACGTTCTTTTCGATCCCGAGTACACCTCCAAGCGCATCCAGGTGGATATTGCCAACGTATCGTTATTGGACGCCTTGCGCATAGTGGGTACAGTCTCAGGCACATTCTGGCACCCGGTCACCGCTAACACCATATTCGTTGCCGCCAACACGCGGGCCAAGCGGCAGGAGCTGGAAGAAGAGGCAGTGCAAACGTTCTATCTGGCGAACACTGCACAACAAAACGATTTGAACGACATTCAGACCGCGTTGCGCAACCTGCTGGTGAACGCCAAGCTCTACGGCGTACCGAGCCAGAGCGCCATCGTGATGCGGGCTACGCCGGACGAACTGCTGCTGGCGCAAAAGCTCATCAACGATCTGGATAAGTCGCGTCCCGAGGTGGTGGTCGATGTGGCCCTGCTGGAAGTGAACCGGGATAAGACGCGGACCATCGGCATTCAGCTCCCGGGCACCGCCAGCGTCCAAATTCAACCTCCCAACGCCACCAGCACCACCTCCACCGGGACTGGCACCGGCACCACGACAGGCACCACGACGAGCAGCACGACCAACCTGACACTGAACAATCTTGCTCACCTGAATGCCACAAATTTCGCCGTGACCATAGGCCAGGCAACAGCCAACCTGTTGCTGTCCGACTCCGATACCAAGGTTCTGCAAAACCCCAGTATCCGCGCGACCGACGGACAGAAGGCCGACCTTAAAGTTGGCGAACGCATCCCGGTAGCTACAGGCTCCTATCAGACGGGCGCGGCGACGGCCGTGGTCAGCTCACTGGTGAATACACAGTTCACCTATCTGGATGTCGGCGTGGAAATTGAAATTACGCCTATCGTGCACTATGACCGCGACGTAACCCTCAAGATCAAGATTGTGTCTTCGCAGGAAGAAGGATCAACCAACATTGGTGGTATCACCGAGCCCATTATCAGCCAGCGCACGGCCGATCAGGTGGTCCGTCTCAAAGAAGGGGAAGTCAACATACTGGGCGGATTCCTGCAAAAACAGGATCTAACCACCATCGGTGGAACACCAGGTTTGGGTGAGCTTCCAATCTTGAAGTGGATCTTCAGCTCTACCCAGCATGAGGTGCAGGACGACGAAATTATCTTCATGCTGACGCCGCATGTGGTCCGTGCGACGGATATCACTCCTTTGAATTTGCAGGAAATTGATACCGGCACCGGCACCAATGTAGAACTGCGGCACATCTCGGCGCCGGTCACCCCCCAGGCGGGTGGAGCAGGTTCACTACCGCCTGGTTTGCAGCCTCATGCAACAGCCCCAGCGGCCGCGGCGGCACCCGTTGTCACACCCAGACCGCTCACACCAGGACCCGGGGGACCAGGCTCACCAAGCCTGCAAATCGCTCCGCCGCAAGTTGCGCCTAAGGTCGGCGGCACCTTCCAGGTGGCAATCAACCTGACCGGTGGCCAGGACATATTCTCCGTACCGATGCAGTTACATTACGACAATAGCAAGCTGGCGTTGATCAACGTCGATAGCGGCACCTACCTCGGCCGTGATGGCCAGGCCATTGCGCTGGTTCATCGCGACGATGGGGTTGGCAACGTTGTGATCTCGGCTTCTCGCCCACCCGGTGTCGCAGGTGTGAATGGATCGGGAACTGTTTGCCTTTTAACCTTCCAGGCCAATGGAGCGGGAGACGCGGCGATGCAGATCGTCCGCGCTTCGGCGAAGAACAGCGCGCAACAGGCCGTCGATATCGCCGGCTCACAGACCGCGGTACACGTTCAATAGGGCCCTTGTATGCGGTACTTCTTACGTCCACACAACGCAGCAGCAGCCAGGCAGGCAGGACTGACCCTGGTCGAGTTGATCGTGACGGTGGCGATCCTGGCCATTCTGGCTACGGCTGCCGTTCCGCTGGCTCGCTTTCGCGTGCAGCGGGAAAAAGAAAGGGAACTGCGCTACGACCTGTGGCAGATGCGCGATGCTATCGACAAGTACAAAGACGCCGCGGATAAGCACGCTTTCCAGATCAAGCTCGACAGCCAGGGCTATCCGCCTGATCTCGATACGCTGGTGAAAGGTGTGGATGCCCAGGGCAAGAAGCTCAGATTTCTACGCCGCATCCCGGTCGATCCGATGACCGGCAAGGCCGAGTGGACGTTACGTTCCATGCAGGATGAACCGAATAGCGACTCGTGGGGAGGGCAGAACGTCTTTGACGTCGCCTCCAAGTCGCAGGCCACAGCGATGGATGGAACGAAGTACTCCGATTGGTAGGCATGTGAAGACACCTCGTAAATTCGCGCATGGCTTCACTCTGGTCGAGTTGATGGTGGTGATGCTGATTATCGCCGTCCTGGCCGCGATCGCCATCCCCGCGTACGTCGCGTCGATTCGCGCCGCGCGGGAAGCGGTCCTGCGGGAAGATCTGCACGTGCTTCGCGATGCCATTGATGCCTACACCAACGACAAGAACAAGGCGCCCCAGAGTCTGGATGATCTGGTGAGCGGTGGTTATCTCAAATCCATTCCTGTCGACCCGGTAACCCACAGCAACAGCACCTGGGTCCCGACCATGGACGACACCCTACAGAGCGTCGATCAAACAGATCCCGGCATGACCGACGTCCACAGCGGCTCCGATCAGGCCGGCAGCGACGGCCAGCCCTACTCCACCTGGTAGTTCGTTTGAGGTGAGTGAAACTGCAGATCCCTCGGCTACGCTCGGGATGACAAAGGGAGGGTGGGCGCTTCCACTAAAGAGCGATGGCTAAACCGAACTCGGGGCCGCAAGGACCATCCGGACTCCGGCCCCGGACCACGGTTTCTCGGTCTAATCACCGGTCTTTATGGAAGCGCCACTCTTCCCTTTGTCATCCCGAGCGTAGCCGAGGGATCTGCAGTTTCACTCTCTCCCTAACCCGCAGCCCGGGACAGAATCTGCGTCCACAGGTCTTTCACGCCGTTGCCGGTTTTCGTGGAACACAGCAGCAGGTCCCTCAGCTCCAGGCCTTCTTTTAGCCGCGCCACAGCCTTTGGACGTTCATTCCCGGAGAGCTTGTCCGCCTTTGTGCCAACAACAAGAAAACTCCGCCCCATCCCCTTGAGGGAGGCGATCAACTGCTGGTCACTTGCCTGTACCGGAATATTGCTGTCGACCAGGCAAACGCAGAGAACCAGGTTGGACCGCTCTTCAAGATAAGGATTGATAAATTTGGGCCACTCGGCGGATATCGACCGGGAGATCTTGGCGTAGCCATACCCCGGGAGGTCGGCAAACAACAGGCGTGGTTCTCGTGCGGTCGCCGTGTCGGACAGAGCGAAAAAATTGATGGCGCGCGTGCGGCCCGGAGAGGCCGAAACCTTGGCCGCCTTCTCGCCCAACAAACCGTTAATCAAGCTCGATTTGCCAACGTTGGAGCGGCCCAGGAAAGCAAACTCCGGAGCCAGCGCGGCAGGGAACTGCTCCGGCGACAACGCCGACAGCAGGAACTTTGTGAACACTACTGCGCGCGGGGTTGATCAGCGGTGGCAGGAGGCTTAACTGCAGCCAATGCCTCCGGAGTCTCCTCACGCAGTTCCGGCAGCGGAGCCTCAAGCGCGATCCGCAATACGTCGTCCATCTGATCCACAAAGTGCAGCTTCATCACGCTGCGCAGGTTTTCCGGGAGATCCGCCAAGTCCTTCTCATTGGCTCGGGGAAGAACGGCTTCAAAGATGCCTGCCCGGTGGGCCGCCAGCAGCTTCTCCTTCAATCCGCCGATGGGCAGAACCTTGCCTCGTAGCGTGATTTCACCAGTCATGGCGATGTCGCGCCGCACCCGTATCTTGGCCAATGCACTCGCCAGCGCGGTCGCAATGGTGATACCGGCCGAAGGACCATCCTTGGGAATCGCGCCTTCCGGCACGTGCACGTGAATATCGAGGTTGCGGTAAAAGTCCTTAGGCAATCCCAGGTGCTGCGCCCGGCTGCGAATATAGGAAAGCGCAGCCTGCGCCGATTCCTGCATGACGTCGCCCAGTTGACCCGTCAAGGTCAACTTGCCCTTGCCATCCAACACCTGCACTTCGGTAGAGAGAATGCTGCCCCCCACCTCAGTCCAAGCCAGCCCGGTAACCAGGCCCACTTCGCTGGTCTCGTGCACCTGCGAATCGCGGAACTTGGCCACGCCCAGGAATTCGCCCAGGTTGGTGTCGGCGATGTCTTCCTTGTGCTTGGCGCCATTGCGGACCACGCGCCGCGCTACCTTGCGGCACACGTTGCCTATTTCGCGCTCCAGGTTACGGACGCCCGCCTCGCGCGTATAACCGCGAATGATGTCCACCAGCGCCGCATCACTGAACAGCGCATTCTTATCGCTAAGCCCGGTAGCCTCGCGCTGCTTCTTGACCAGGTATTGTTTGGCAATCTCCAGCTTTTCAGCCTCGGTATAACCGTGCAGGCGCAGAATCTCCATGCGGTCTTGCAGCGGCGCCGGGATGGTGTGCAGTACATTGGCAGTGGCCACGAAGAGCACCTGCGACAGGTCGTATTCCACGTCCAGGTAGTGGTCTTGGAAACTCGTATTCTGCTCCGGGTCGAGCACCTCGAGCAGCGCCGAGGCGGGATCGCCTCGCAGGTCCGAAGCCATCTTGTCCACTTCGTCCAGCATAAAGACGGGATTCTTGGTTCCGGCTTTTTTCATGGACTGAATGATCTGTCCCGGCAGGGCTCCAATGTAGGTCCGGCGATGACCGCGGATTTCCGCCTCGTCGCGGACGCCCCCCAGGGACATGCGCACAAACTTGCGGCCGGTAGCCTTGGCGATGGACATCCCCAGTGAGGTCTTGCCCACGCCTGGAGGCCCAACGAAGCAGAGGATCGAACCCTTGGGATTCTTTACCAGCTGGCGGACCGCTAGAAACTCTAGAATCCGCTCCTTGATTTTCTCCAGGCCGTAGTGGTCCGCGTTCAGCACCTTTTCCGCGTGATCGATGCTGCGCGTTTCTTTGCTTCTCTTCTTCCACGGCACAGCCAGCAGCCAGTCCAGGTAGTTCCTGGATACGGTGGACTCCGCCGACATCGGCGGCATAGCCTCCAGCTTCTTCAACTCCTGAATGGCTTTATCGAAAACGTCCTTGGGCATGCCAGCGCTTTCGATCTTCTTGCGCAACTCATCGAATTCGCTCTTTTCACCGCGCCCCAGTTCCTTCTGGATGGCCTTGATTTTTTCGTTGAGGTAATACTCTTTCTGCGCGCGCTCCATCTGCCGCTTGACCCGGCTCTGCACGCTGCGATCCATATTCAGCTTCTCGATCTCGATGTCCAGCACGTCCGCAACTCGGGACAGGCGCTCGCTGGGGTCGAAGATATCCAGCAGCTCCTGCTTCTCTTCAATCGAAAGCTGCAGGTTCGCCGCGATGGTGTCGGAAAGCTTTGCCGGCTCGTCCATGCGAACCGCGGCAATCATGGTTTCGTAGTTCAGGGATTGCTGCAGTTTTACGTATTGCTCGAAGAGGGAAGTGACCCGCTGCATCACGGTTTCGATTTGCGGATTGACTTCGAGCTGACGGTTGGCGACCCGTACGGTGGCGACAAAAAAGCCATCCGAGTCATTCATTTCCACAGCCTTGGCCCGCTCCAGACCCTCGACCAGAACTTTGATGTTGCCGTCCGGCATCTTTACGCTCTGGACGATGTTGCCAATGGTTCCCACGGAATAAATATCTTCTGGCCGCGGCTCATCGATGCCGGCGTCGTGCTGGGTAGCCAGAAATATCTTGCGGTCCCCGGTGAGCGCCTCTTCCAGTGCTCGGACGCTTGATTCGCGCCCTACAACAAAGGGCGTCATCATGTAAGGAAAGATCACCATGTCCCGAATGGGCATCATGGGGAGCTTGCGAAGATCGCCTTTGTCCCGGGTTTCTTTTGCTTGTGTCACGAGATTTCCTTTCACTTATCTCCCTTATACAGAGGAAAAGGAACTTACGCCAATGCCCCGGATGTTGGGCCTTCAACCAATCAACAGAGCCTAAAGGGCCGAACGGGACGAGACGGGTGCGGGCACATCGGTGCACCGTGATGATTTGGGCTGGTGAAGGGGACGGGCTTTAGCCCGTCCGTATTTGATCAAACTAAGAGGGCTTTAGCCCCTGAGGGCTGCTTTCCTCGGATAAAACACGCCTCACCCGGCCTTCTCCAACAGAGTTACGGACAAGTCACGTTTCTGTACCATTTCGGCCGTGATGTCCAACTCCTTGATCTTCTTGTTGCTGGGGAGGTGATACATCAGGTCGAGCATCAGCTCTTCCAGGATCATGCGCAGGCCACGCGCTCCAACCTTGCGATTGAGGGCTTCGCGGGCAACGGCACGGGAGGCATCCTCGGAAAACACCAGACGCACACCTTCGTACTCGAAGAGTCGCTGGTACTGCTTGAGGATGGCATTTCTAGGCTTGGTGAGAATCTCCACCAGGGCAGCTTCATCGAGCTCGTCGAGAATGCCGATCACTGGCAGGCGCCCGACAAACTCAGGGATGAGTCCGAACTTGATCAGGTCCTGGGGCTGAGCCTGGCGCAGCAACTCGGTGTCGCGCTGTGCCGGCAAAACGCCCGCTTCCTGTGCATCTTTTTCGGATAGCGCCTTGAACCCCAACGCCTTTTTGCCCACCCGGCGCCCAATCAGGCGTTCCAGCCCGACGAACGCGCCACCGCAGATAAACAGAATGTTGGTGGTGTCGACCGGAGTGAATTCCTGGTGCGGATGCTTGCGTCCGCCCTGGGGCGGAACGTTGGCCACTGTACCCTCGAGGATCTTCAGCAGGGCTTGCTGCACGCCCTCGCCGGAGACATCGCGGGTAATGGACGGATTTTCGTCCTTGCGCCCGATCTTATCGATTTCATCGATATAGATAATGCCGGTTTGTGCTCGGGCGACGTCGCCATCCGCTGCCTGAAGCAGCTTGAGGATGATATTTTCCACATCCTCACCCACGTAGCCGGCTTCTGTCAGCGTGGTTGCGTCGACGATTGCGAAGGGCACATCGAGCATCTTTGCCAGGGTGTGTGCCAGTAGGGTCTTGCCACTTCCGGTTGGCCCTACGAGAAGAATGTTCGATTTCGAAAGTTCAACGTCATTGCCGCGCGTCCGGTTCATCTGGATGCGCTTGTAGTGGTTGTAGACCGCCACGGCCAGCTTCTTCTTTGTCTGCTCCTGGCCGATCACGTATTCGTCGAGAAAGCCCTTCACCTCTTGCGGCTTGGGCAGGTGAGCCGGCGCCGCGCCGGGCTGCGTCTCGCCCCGGTCGTCTTCCAAAATAGAATTGCAGACCGCGACGCATTCATCGCAGATGTATGCCCGCGGGTAATCGCTCGGTGAGGAGATCAATTTAGCAACGGCGTCCTGCGACTTATGACAGAACGAACAACGGAGCGTATCGTCTGTTCCCCTCGGCGTTTTCATACTGCAACTCCTTTGGCCTGGCGGCCATTCAGGTACGTGGCCGGTCTATGATTTCGTCAATAATGCCGTACTCTTTTGCTTGCTGCGCGTTCATGATGAAGTCTCTCTCCACATCGCGTTCAATGCGTTCCAAAGGCTGCGCGGTGTGTTTCGACATCAACTTGTTGGTGATCTCGCGAATGCGCAGAATTTCGCGAGCGTGAATGTCAATATCGGTCGCCTGCCCTGAAAGACCACCCATCGATGGCTGGTGGATCAGGATGCGGGAGTTGGGCAAGGCAAAACGCTTGCCTTTGTTACCACTCATCAGCAGAAATGCCGCCATGCTCGCCGCCTGCCCGATGCAATAGGTGACCACGTCATTGCGGATGAACTGCATGGTGTCGTAGATTGCCAGACCCGCGGTGATAGAGCCGCCGGGAGAATTGATATAGAGTTGAAGGTCTTTCTCCGGATCCTCACCGGAGAGAAACAACATTTGTGCGATCACCAGGTTCGCAATCTGATCGTCGATTGGCGTTCCCAGAAAAATGATATTGTCGCGAAGCAAACGGGAATAAATGTCGTAGGCTCGCTCGCCTCGACTCGTCTGCTCGACCACCATAGGTACAAGTGCCATGCTCTCCCTTACTTCTTGCTCGGCCGCCAGCATGTGTGCCGCGGTCTTGAAACTGCCCCTTAACCTAGGACGCTAGAGCGTTTTTACGATTACCGTGCCCGAATAAGCCTCAGTTATGTGGGGCTTTTCTCGATGAAAAGCCCCGTGTGAGGCATCTTCACCGTAAACACCTATCGTCAAAACGCTAGTCTTTCATACAGCAGCGCGCCCATCTTCTCCCTACGTAAGCGTTCACGGATTCTAGCGAGGCTGCCGTCCTCAGTCAAACGCGTGCGCAGTGTCTCCACCGGTTCGCGCATTTGCAGAGAGATGGCTTGCAATTCATTCTCGACTTCTTCCTCGGGCAAGTTGATCTTCTCCGCATCCGCAATGCGGTCGAGCAGAATAGAACCCTTCACCTCGGCGGTGGCGGAGGGTCGCTGCGCTGCGCGCAGGCGATCAAAATCCAAATTGCGCATATCTTCCGTGCGCATGCCTTGGGAGGCGAGCGCCCGCAACCCGCGGTCAAGACGAGCATCGATCTGCTGCTGCACCAGTGATTCCGGAACTGGAAATTCAAAGCGCGTTACCAGCGCATCGAGCAACCGGTTCGTGGTCTCTGTCTGTACGTGGCGCTGCTTGTCCCGGGCCAGGTGTTCGCGTAGTTGCTGCGTAAAGTGCTCCAGGCTGTCATACGGCCCGAGCTCCTTGACAAAGTCGTCGTTCAGCTCCGGCTCGATCTTTTTCTTGATGCCCTTGACTTCGAGGTCGTAGGCTACCCGTTTGCCAGCCAATTGCCGCTCACCAAAATCCGGTGGATAGCTCACCTCGAACTTTAACTGTTGTCCCACGGTGGCTCCGCGCAAAGCGGCATTAAAACTGTCCAACGTGTTCGGTCCGCCGACCTGCACCATGACATCCTGTCCGGAGATCGGTTGCGGCGGGTCGCTGGCAACTTCCCCCTCTGCCGGCTGCACGCTCCCGGTAAAGCTGATTTGCGCAAAGTCGCCATCGGCCAGGGGACGCTCTTCGGTCACCGGCTCCATGGTGGAGCGGGAATCGCGAATGCGCGCCAACTCGGCATCCACTTCGGCATCGGTCAGCTGATCAGAAGGCTTCTCCACCTTCACATCCTGATAGCCGTCGATCGAGAAATCAGGAAGCACCTCGAAGGCGGCTTTAAAGCGCAACGGTTTGCCCTCTTGGAGATCAATGTTGGTCACCTGGGGCTGAGAGATGGGCCTGAGCTGCTTCTCGGCGATGGCAGTGCGGAAGTGGCCGGGCAGAACAGCTTCCATCACATCCTGGCGAATCTGCTCGGCGAACCGGCCACGGATGAGCGACTCCGGAACCTTGCCCGAACGGAAGCCTGGGATGCGCGCTAACTTTTTGTATCGCTTGGTGACTGCCTCAAAATTGCGAGTGACTTCTTCGGCGGGGATTTCGATTTCAACTTCCCGGGTGCAGTCCGGATTCAGGGTTGCGGTCCCATGGGAGTGACCCTCATGTTCCTGTCCGGTAGCTTCCTCGGCGGCGGGGGATGCTTCGCCAGTCTGCGGTGTCGTTTCGATCATTTCACTTGGACTCAAAAGTACGTCTTCAGATTCGCTCCCTCCCGGCACCGCTGCAATGGCGAAAATGGATCATGCCCGGGGGAGCCTGTAAACAGCCTGCTTTCATCGTATGGGGCTTTGCCGGGAGGGTCAAACCCGCAGCGCAAGGAATGCGAAACTGCTATTAACTACAATACACCCTTTTCGGTTACCTTCACGGCCTCTGGGGAGGCTCAGAGCTCATCCTGCCGCGGTGTACGTACGTGTGCAACGAACCGCGGATCGGCAGCCTGATAGTGTTTGTAGTTGCGGCGTCCCTCACTGAGCGAGAGGTTGCCATTCACGGTTCTGCGCACCACGTCTGCGTCGCGGTCATCCTGGCCATCGTCCTGCCACCAACAGACCTGGCATAGCTCCAGCGCCTCAGGCATGGACAACGTTCTATATCCGCAGCACAAACACCGGGCCGCAGGCGTTCTTCGCATGCCACAAGTATGCGATGGATCGGGGAAAAACTGACTTGCCTGAAAGTTGGAGCCAATTACTATGGTAACTGCTTGCTGACACCCGGCGTAAACAGCTCCAGGCGAACCTTCCAAGTAACTGATTGGCCGGGACGCAGAGTCACCATGCCGGTATCCATGCCTTTCCATTGCTTGCCGAAGGGGTCTACATAGTTGAACTGATCTTCTATGGCGACAAAGGAAGCATCTTTCGGGGAATACACCTGCACAGTTCTGATCTCCGGGGACAGCGCAGAGACCGTCAGCCCGTAATTGGAATCCGGATCGATCAGCTTCACTTCCGCTGCGCCCTGAGTCCGTTTCAGGTGGGAGAAATTGTCGTCCAGAAAATGGTCGTCGAGGGCCACACCGCCTTCTGCGTTGTAGTCGTACTCCGTGCCCTTGACTGGCTTGAGCTGCCCGGTAGGGAACGCGTCGTTGTAGTTGTTCACCGTGGCCATCATCGCGGCCGGAATTTGCAGTCGCACCTGGGCGCGGTGACCGCTTGGTATCTCGAAGTAGGGATGCCAGCCGATAGACATCGGCTCCAGCTCCTTGCCTACGTTCTTGGCCGTGATCGTAGCGTCGACGGCGTTTCCGGTAAGTGCAATGGTCAGGTACAAGTCGGTGTTCGAAAGCCAGTGGCCGCCAAAATCTCCCGCGTGGATGACGCCGGTGACCGTCTGCCCGTCCGCAGTGGTTTGCGTTTGAAGATTTTCCACCTTAGCTTGCGTAATCAAGCCGTGGATTGCAACTGTTCGTCCGCCGGGCTGCTTACTGGGAAAGTTCGCCGGCAGAGAGAGTGTGTGGCCGCGCCATTGCGTGACCACCGATTTGCCATCGGAGGACGGTTCGCCCAGGATGCGGTTGGGATAGGGAACCAGGAAGGCTCCTCCAAAACTGAAGGACAAGTTGCCCAGCTGATCTTTGCCCGTGCCGTTGAGTTGGTTCGCCGCTTCTGTGATCGAGGGCGAATGCAGCAGCGGTATCTCCCCCTTGCCTGGGATGGCGGCGGTGACCTGGAACATATTCATGCCGCGCCCGGGGAGCAGGGTCACAGAAAGGAACTCCGGTTTGCTGCCGCTGTTGGTCGCCTTCCGCGCCAGCGTCAACACGTCCTCGCCTCCTATCTGGATGGCCGCGGGCGAAGCCGTTTGCACTGCTGGTTGCGCAGGCGTAGCCGGTTGTTGCCGGCAGCCCGCCGCAAGCATCACGGACGTTGCCAGAAGGCTCCCTAAACATTGTTTCCCCTTTTGCAAAAGCTCTCCTTTTTGCAGTCCGCCTTTGGCCAGGGCTCGACCGAAAAAACAAAAATCATCTTACCCTGTATTTGCGCAGGGCCGTACAATCGGACATGAGCTCAATACCCAGACCGAACCCCGCAGAAGGTCACGGTCTGCCTGTAGCCAATCCGGGTCCGCTTCCAGCCCGACCCAGTCCGCTCGCTCTGTTCAATCAGGACCTCATCCGATGTCAACGCTGCACCCGGCTCAGAAAATATTGCGAAGAAATCGCCACCAGCAAGCGTCGCGCTTACCGGGACTGGGTCTATTGGGCCAAGCCGGTTCCATCGTTCGGTGATGAGCAAGCCCGCGTGCTCCTGCTGGGCTTGGCGCCGGGCGCCCACGGTTCTAATCGCACTGGCCGGCCCTTTACCGGCGATGGCTCCGGCGATTTTCTTTATCCCGTTCTCCACGAAGCGGGTTTTGCCTCACAGCCGAATTCCGTCTCGCGCGGCGACGGCATGAAACTGCAGGATTGTTGGATCAGTGCTGTGGTCCGTTGCGCGCCCCCCGACAACACGCCCAGGCGTTCCGAACTAGCCAACTGCTCATCGCATCTTGATGAGGAGATCAAGCTGCTGACCAATTTGTGCGTGGTGGTGTGCCTCGGGCGAATTGCCTTCGACGGCTATTTGGAGCACATGGAGCGTACCGGCCAGTGTGAACGCAAGCCGCGTTTCAAGTTCTCCCATGGCGCCGAGTACGCGCTTCCTGGAGAGCGCTACCTGATCGCCAGTTATCATCCTTCGCTGCAAAACACCAATACCGGCAAGCTCACCCGCGGCATGTTCTTCAAAGTCTTCGAGCGGGCCCGGGTTCTTGCTGATTCAGCCGACACCGCCCGGACGCTTCACCGCTGATGGCCAATGGGGTGGTCATCTTGCTGGTGATCACGCTCATCGCCGTATTTCCAGCGTGGCCCTACAGTCGCAACTGGGGCTACTATCCCAGTGCCGGTGTGAGTCTTGTTCTGCTGGCCCTGTTAATCCTGCTCGTGGCGCGCACCGTCTAGTTCGCATCTGGTTCCCTCACGAAGACCGGGTGCCCCACATCTCGCCGTTTTTCGCGAGATGTGGGATACCACCAATGTTGACCGCTCAGTCCATCGGATGACTCAAGAGTTAGAGGGTAGGTGCAGTGGTATCCCACATCTCGCGAAAAACGAGCGAGATGTGGGTCACCCGGTCTTCGTGAGGGAACAGGGTGATCATCCTGGAGCGGGAGACGGGGATCGAACCCGCAACCAACGGCTTGGGAAGCCGCTACTCTACCATTGAGCTACTCCCGCCCGCTGCCACCCGCTTATTCTACCCTTATGCCCTCGCGCCGGCTCCGCACAATTTTGTACGTCCTCAGTGCGCTGGTGGCGGGAGCTGTGCTCCGCCTTTGGTTCATCCACGCTTTCCCCCAGATCCAGGGCGACTCCCTGCTTTATGCGGACATCGCCAGAAATTGGCTCACCCATGGCATCTATGGCCGGTCGATCCTTCACCCTGGCGCCCCGGCAACCATAGCCCCAACCCTTGTGCGCTTGCCCGGATATCCCGGCTTCCTCGCCCTGTGCTTCGCCATCTTCGGCCAGCAGAACTATCTCGCCGTTCTCTTCCTGCAAGTGGCGATTGACCTGGCATCATGCCTCCTGATCGCGGATTTCGTTCGCCGGGTCTGCGGACGCCAGGCCGCAATGACCGCGCTCTGGCTAGCCGCGCTTTGTCCTTTCACGGCCAATTACGTCGCCATGCCGCTTACCGAAACTCCTTCCATCTTTTGTGTGGCGCTCGGTCTTTGTGCCTTTGCCGCTGTGCTCGAGCGGCCACGCTGGGGATGGATGCTGGCCCTCGCTTTTGCCTGGAGCTACGCCGCGCTCTTGCGCCCCGATGGCGCCCTTCTGGCCGTCGCCTTCCTGCCCGCGCTCGTTTTCTATGGCCAAAGATCTCTCGGCTTGGCGCGGTCGATACAAATCGCCTTGCTCTGCGGGCTGCTCGCGGCCATGCCTTTTGCCGCATGGACCTTCCGCAACTGGCACACCTTCCACGTATTTCAGCCGCTGGCGCCCCGTTCCGCTACCGACCCTGGGGAAGCGAAAGCACTCGGCTTTCAACGTTGGACCAAAACCTGGGTGGCCGATTTTGCCTCGACTTATGAAATCTATTGGAATGTGCCCGGCGACGATATCGATGTCCATACTCTGCCTGCGCGGGCCCTGGAAGGAGACCAGCGCAAAACACTCTCGTTGATCGCGCAGTACAACGATGGCGATGTACTTACGCCCCAGATCGATGCCGGCTTTGCCGCACTAGCCGCCGAGCGAATCCGAGCTCATCCATTTCGTTATTATGTGACGCTGCCCCTCTTGCGCCTGGCGGATATGTGGTTTCGGCCCCGAGTAGAGATGCTCAACATAGAGCTGCGCTGGTGGCAGTACCGCCTGCACCATGTGGAAACCGGCATTTCGTATGCCTACGGCGCGTTGAACTTGTTCTATCTCGCAGCGGCGCTGGTGGGCGCGTTTTACTGGCCAAGATTTGGCACTGCCATGGTGGCTTATGTCGTACTACGAAGCATGCTGCTGGCAACCCTCGAGGCGCCCGAGCCTCGCTATACCCTGGAGTGCTTCCCCATCGTGATCGCCTTCGCCGCCCTGAGTCTCCCGTTCAATAAGCGCGGCGTTTTTGAGGTAGAGTTGGAGCGATGAAATTCTGGGCTTTCCTCATTCTCCTTAACTCCGCTGCCTTGCTGCCTGCGCAGCTCGCCATCCGCAGCGACGCTATGCCTGAGAAGCCCTTTACCGTGACCGGCCCGCGCGGCGCCCTGCTCGGCCAACAGGATGGGTCTTTCGAAGCCTGGATCTTTCCCTGGAAGATACTCAGTAACCTGCGCATCTCGGCCGAAATGAAAGACTATGCGGCGCCCATCGACGTCAACCAGCAAGCGGCGACCATCGAGGTTCAGCCCGGCCATACCACCATTACGTTCTCTCACGCCAATTTCACCATCCGCGAAATCCTCTTCGCTCCGCAGGACGGGCAGGACGGAGTTTTGGTGTTCTACAAAATAGAGGCTGTTCGGCCGATGACGCTGACGTTCAGCTTCACCCCGGAGATGAAACGCATGTGGCCTGCGCTCTCCGACGATCGGCCTGGCCCCGAGTGGGTAAAGAGCGGAAACTCGGGCTATTACATCCTGCACATGAATACGCCTGATCACGCCGCCGCGGTGGCGATCCCAGATGCCCAGCCGGGAATTCTGCAGCCGTACCAGGAGCGGCCCAAGAATTACCCCCTACAATTTGTCCTGCATTTCGATCCTGCGGCGGATACCGGCAAGCTTTTTCCGCTGCTGATGACGACGGCCGATACCGTCGCCGACGTCAAAGCTTTGGGGACCCGCTTAACAGCCCTGGAGGGTCAATTTCAAAACCTCTACAGCCGCACCCAGGATTATTACGCACAATTTTCCGCCAGCCACCTCAGCATCGATACTCCGGATGAAAGGCTGAACCAGGCCTTCTCCTGGGCGGAAGTAGCCATCGATCAGTTGCGCGTCGAGACCACGCCTTCGCACGCCGAGACCGCTTTGGTCGCCGGCTTTTATCCTTCCGGGGATTCGACCAGGCCCGGCTTCGGCTGGTATTTTGGCCGCGATGCTCTATGGACGCTGTACGCGGTGAATAGCTATGGCGACTACAAGCTAACCCGGGACGAACTGGATTTTTTGATTGCCCGGCAAAGTCCGGAAGGCAAGATCCCTCATGAATGGTCGCAGACCGCCGAGCTGCTGGATTGGAGAAGCCTGCCTTACGCCTACGCTTCCGCGGACGCCAATCCGCTTCTCTTGATGGCCGTCCATGACTACCTGAAGGTGAGCGGGGATGTTCGCTTTGTCCAGGAGCATTGGAAAGCGCTCGCGCTTACCTGGAATTTCGAATGTTCCCACGATTCCGACCGTGACGGCATCTACGAAAACACTGAGGGGACGGGATGGGTCGAGTCGTGGCCGCCCGGCATGCCCCATCAGGAGATCTACCTGGCGGCGCTCGACCAGCAGGCAAGCACCGCGATGGCCGAACTGGCGCGCAGCACCGGGCACCATGACGTCGCGCAGCAAGCAACGGTCCGGGCCGGCAAAATCGGGGCGGCGATCGAAAAGGAATATCTCCTTCCAGGCGGAGCGTTTTATGCCTTCAGCCGCAACGCCGATGGCACCACCGACCCCAGCCCAACCATCTACCCGGCAGTCGCCGCATGGGATGGCAGCTACCAACTGCAGCACGCCGGTCCGATGTTGGACCGTTGGGCCGCGGCGGAGTTCTCGACCGACTGGGGGACACGCGACCTGAGTCCTACCGTCTCCTTCTACGATCCGATCAGCTATCACCAAGGCACGGTCTGGCCGCTTTTCACCGGGTGGGTCTCGGTTTCTGAATATCGCCAGGGACGCACCCTTTCCGGGTACGCCCACCTGATGCAGAACGCCGGCCTAACCTGGACCCAGGATCCCGGCGCCGTCACCGAATTGCTCTCCGGACAATACTTCGCTCCGCTGGGGCGCAGTACCTCGCATCAGTTATGGTCTTCCGCCATGGTGATTTCGCCCATCCTGAGAGGACTTTTCGGGCTGGAGTGGGATGCCGCGGCGAACATGCTCACCATTACCCCCAACCTGCCGGCACAGTGGGATAAGGCGGCGCTGCACCACGTTCCTTTGGGGGGCGGCGATCTTGATCTGGAGATGACGCGCGAAGGGACCATGTTGACGGTGCGAGCGACCGGCGCCGCTGCCCAGAAGATTGTTCTGGCATCGCACACGCCGGGTGCAAAGACGGCGGGAAACGTGCTGCGTATTCCGCTGCCCGCGGTCGAGGTGGGTATCGACCAGGCTCTGCCCGAGCCTGGCGCGACGACGCAAAAGATGAAAGTAATCAACCAGCAGCCAGCGCTCAACTCGCTCTCGCTGACGCTCTCGGCCGCGGCTGGCAGCCATCAGACCATCATGCTGCGGATGAATGATTTGCGCGCCAAACTTCATGTTGAAGGTGCACAGCTGCCGGCGCCCGGAAGCTCGTCAGTTCGCGCGCTGCAAGTTGATTTCGGCTCGGGCCAAGGCTACGTTGAGAAGACGGTAAAGTTCACATGGTGAGGCGCCGTAGTTTCCTGCAGCTTGTGGCCGCCGCGGGCGCGGCAAGCATCGGTGGAAAGCGATTGCGCGCCCTCTCTGCGCTGGCTGCACCCCCGGTACTGCTCAGTGAATTCGGCTACCGGGATGTTGAGCTTGCCCCTTGCCTGCAGCAAACTCAGTTTGAAGAAACCCAGGCAGTTCTGATGGGTCTGAGTGAGGACAGCCTGCTCAAGCCTTTCCGGCTGCGTGCCGGAATGCCGGCCCCCGGCGCCGATCTCGGCGGCTGGTATGACGAGTTTGCCGGATACGACTATCGTCACGGGATAGACCACGGCTTCGCCCCTGCCGCTTCTTTTGGCCAGTGGATTTCCGCCTTGGCGAGAGGCTATGCGGCGACCGGCGCAGAGGACAAGCGCGCTAAGGTGGAGCGGCTGCTTGAGGGATACTCAAAAACAATTGGGCCTGCTTTTTACCAGCACTTTCGTTTTCCTGCTTACACCTATGACAAATTAGTGCAGGGATTAATCGACGCGCATCAATACTGTGCCCAACAGGATGCATTTTCCATCCTCGATCGCACCACCGATGCCGCGCTTCCGCATCTGCCGTCGAGCGCGCTGGACCGCGGATCGCAGATGTGCTCCCTCCCGCACGATACTTTGTTTCCTGGGAGATGAGTCTTTCTGTTGGGATGAGTCCTACACCCTGCCGGAGAGTTTGTTCATCGCCTACGCGCGTGGGGCGGGAGAAAAGTATCGCGATTTGGCAGTGCGTTACTTGAAGGATGATACCTACTTCGACCCGCTATCCCAGGGAAAGAATGTGCTGCCCGGGTTGCACGCCTACAGTTATGCCAACGCGCTTAGCTCCGCCATGCAGGCATACCTGACACTAGACAGCGCCAAGCACCTGGCGGCGGCGAAGAACGCGTTTCAAATGATTCAGGAGACGCAGAGCTTCGCCACCGGTGGTTGGGGTCCCGATGAGATGTTTGTCAGCCCCACCTCGGGCAAGCTGGGGGAAAGTCTGACCAAGACCCACTACAGCTTTGAGACACCCTGCGGATCGTATGCGCATTTCAAGCTGACCCGCTACTTGCTGCGTGTCACCGGCGAGGCGCGCTATGGCGACAGCATGGAAAGAGTCATGTACAACACCGTGCTGGGAGCCAAAGCATTGCAGCCGGACGGCCGCGCTTTCTACTACTCCGACTACAACATGACAGGCAGCAAGGTCTACTACCGTAATGCCTGGCCTTGCTGTTCAGGAACGCTGCCGGAGGTGGCTGCCGACTACCGTATCAACAGTTATTTTCAAAGTGCGGAAGGAGTGCTGGTGAACCTTTACATTCCTTCCACCCTTCGTTGGCAGCAAAAGGGGATGCCCTTCTCGCTCACGCAAAGCAGCAACTATCCCTTTGCGGATCAAGTGCAGTTCACTCTAACCGGCACACACCATGCGGAGTTCTCGATAGCCTTTCGCATACCGGGCTGGACTCAAGAGGGCGCGTCGATCCTGGTGAATGGCAAACCAGTCCCGGCCTTGATTGCGGCGGGAACTTTTGCGAGCGTCCACCGTACCTGGAAGAATGGTGATCGCATTGTCCTGAAGTTGCCGATGTCTCTGCGCCTGGAAGCCGTGGATGAACAGCATCCCGACACGGTGGCTCTGCTCTTTGGGCCTCTCGTTCTTTTTGCGGTAACAGATGCGCCGCCTGCGCTAACGCGCGCGCAGTTGCTAGCGGCCACGCGAACCGCGAAGGATGGCAGCGAGTGGAGTATCGGTTCCCTACGACTGCAGTCCTTTCCGGCCATTGGAGAAGAGCACTATTCGACGTACGTGAAGGTAGTGTAGAGAAGTTCGAATATCACTACCTGGACCTGCCACGGATCCAAAGGTAGTGGATGGAAGTTCGAGTACTATTTCCCTGACCTGCCACGAATCTCGGGTGCCCCACATCTCGCTGGTTTTTCGCGAGATGTGGGATACCGCAAAGGTCAGTTTCTAACCTTTACATCCTGAACAACTACCGGTTAAGAGCAGTGGTATCCCACATCTCGCGAAAAACCAGCGAGATGTGGGGCACCCGGGATTCGTGGCAGGTCAGGAAACTCCGCCACGAACAAAGCATTTTCCCCGGTGCTATATGCTTTCGAGGGGCGGTCGAGTGTGACGCCGCACCCAAGGGGAGCATCCATCCTTTATGCACAGGGAGATCTCATGGGCCAAGGCGATTCAAGTAATTTCCACTTTGTTCCTGCTGCTGACAACGGTTTGCGTTCATGCGCAAACCCAAGTGATCGATCAACTTTGGCAGTTCACTCCCGACCCCAAGGCACAGTTCACCGTAAACAACGTCGATCGCACAGCAAAGTGGCGCCCGGCCCGGCCTAGCCTTTCCTGGAACGCTCAATTCGACGACTTGCGCGACTATGCCGGCGTAGGCTGGTATCGGGTCAGTATTTCTTTGCCGCAGCCGCAACCATCAACCCGGCAACTGATTCATTTCGGAGCCGTGGACTACCTTGCCGAAGTATGGGTCAACGGCAAGAAACTGGGCGACCATGAAGGCGGGTACACCCCATTCACCTTCGATCTAATCGGAAAAGTTCACCGGGGAAATAACGAGATCCTGGTCAGGGTCTTTGACCCACCGATGCCGCCTCCTGTCCCACAGCCCTTGAAGAACTCCGGTCCTCCCAAGGAGGTTCTGCGCCCCACTCCGGCAAAAAATAAAGCGCTCCCCCCACTGGAACAGAGTTTGGATTACAACGAAATTCCCCACGGGAAGCAGAACTGGTACGTGCAGACCAGCGGACTATGGCAGCCGGTTACGCTGGAAACGGTTCCCATGCGCTACGTCGCATGGGTGCATGTCACGCCTCACAACAGCGGCGATGTAATAGTCGAAGCCAAGCTGGGCGGCAGCACCAACGGAAAACCACTGCAAGCGCTGCTCTTCGATCCCTACGGCGCAAACACTGCCCAGATTGAGCTTGCCGTGGATGGAACCATGGCCCGCGGCGAGACCCACCTGGCTCATCCCATGCTATGGGATGGCGACCACCCCAACCTGTATTCAGTGGAGCTCCTGACGGATGGGCAAGTGGTGCACACGCGTTTTGGGTTCCGCGAGCTCACCAGCGCGAACGGACATCTTTTCCTGAACGGCAAGCCTTTCTACATGCGAGCTGCTCTCGACCAGGACTTCTACCCCGAGGGTATTTACACTCCGCCTTCCGCCGAGTTCATCCGGCAGGAGATGCTCACATCAAAGGCCATGGGATTGAACATGCTGCGCTGCCATATCAAAGTACCGGATCCGCGCTATCTGGAAGCGGCGGACGAGACCGGCATGCTGGTGTGGTATGAGATTCCGGTGTGGAACGACGCCTACCATTGGACACCGGAAGCGGCCCAGCGAGGAGTGGATACGTTTCACGCCGAGGTGGAGCGAGACTGGAACCATCCCTCAATCGTCATTCAGAGCATCATGAACGAGCAGTGGGGAATGGACTCGACCCAGGCAAACCAGCGGGCGTGGTTGCTGAATACTTTTCGCGATCTCAAGCAGTTGACCGCGCCGTTGGGAAGATTGATCACCGATGACAGCGCCTGCTGCCGGGGCTTCCATCTACAGTCGGATTTTGCCGACTGGCATAACTACTATTCCATCCCCGACCACGCTGCCAACTGGGCAGGCTGGGTGCAGGAGTATGCCGGCCGTCCGAAATGGCTCTTCAGCTCGTATGGCGACGCCATTACCACTGGCCAGGAGCCGCTCCTGGTTTCGGAGTTTGGGAACTGGGGTCTACCGCCATTGCCGCCTCGGGATCAACTGCCATGGTGGTTCCCCCGCGACTTTGGCGGACGCGATCTCACCCGTCCAGGCGGAGTTTTCGACCGCCTGCACGACTATGGTTTCGATCGTATCTATTCTGATTACAGTGCCCTTGCCCGGGCGACGGAGGAACACGAATACCTGGCCCTCAAGTACGAAATTGAGCAGATGCGGCAGCGGAGTACGATCCAAGGGTATGTCATCACCGAGCTCACTGACGCGAATTGGGAAGCGAACGGGCTGATGAGCATGTGGCGACAGCCCAAAGCCTTCGCGGGCGAGTTGGGTAAGCTGCAGCAGGATGACGTGGTGATGGCCAACTTCGCTTCCCATAACTTCATTGCCGGGTCTTCCGTGGAACTGCCGCTTGTGGTATCGCATTATTCCAGCGTTGTTCTCGAAGGGGCGACCATCCAGTGGCAGACCGGCGACGGACAATCCGGAGCCCTGCCAGTGGCCACTCCTCCTGGGCCGGGCGAGGTGGCCACGGAAGGAACGCTCAAATTCAAAGCCCCACAGGTGGGGGCAGCGACGCCGGAGTTTCTTCGCCTCCAACTGGTGAATGCCGCCGGGATGACCCTGGCGCAAAATCGTTACCGCTATGCCGTCTATCCTCAACCGCCGCGGGTCTCGGGGACCGCGGTGATCATCCACGATCCGCTTAACCAGCTGCAGGAGTTACGTGTAGCGCTCGCGGCCAACGGCTTTTCGGTCGTTGAAGAGAGTGCGGATGGCGTCGCCAAGGCGGTGTGGCTCTCCTCCTCGCTGGACGATGCGACCAGCGCAAGACTCAGTCATGGCGCGAACGTGTTGCTTCTGGCCGCAAGCCGGGAAGCGATCCCCCAGCCCAATCGATTGAGGATTGTGCCCCGCGCGGGATCTGACTTGACGGGTGACTGGGTGAGTAACTTCAACTGGGTTCTATCGTCGAGTCCGCTGTGGCAGCCTATGTCTTCGGTGATCGATGGTTCTATTCTGGGTTGGGAGGCAGCTTCGGTCACACCCGATTTCGTGATCGATGGATTGCAGGAGCAGGATTCATCAAGCGTGCTGGCAGGGGTCTTCTACGGCTGGCTTAACTCGAATCGTGCCTATCTGGCGGACATGCAGCAGGGTCCAGGCCGTATGCTGGTGACGACCTTCCGTTTTCAGACCTACGGTCACGATCCTTTCGCAACCATGTTGTTGCATCAAATGCTTGGGACGGCGGCAGCGGGTAAGACTTAGGATGGCCTCTTCGGACGATGTAGCGATACGATACTTTGCGGCGGGCGAGCCGGCTTTGCGCTGCGCGGCGCCCGGCCGCGTCAATCTCATCGGGGAACACACCGATTACAGCGGCGGGTTCGTCATGCCTGCGGCCATCGATTTCCGCACCATTGCCACCATTCGTCCGCGGACCGATGGCCGGATTGTCCTCTCCTCGGACAACATGAACGAACAGGTTTCTTATCCGGCGGACCCGTTGCCGGCCACGGCGAGACAGCACTGGAGCGACTATCCGATGGGAGTAGCGTGGAGCCTGGCGCAGGAAGGAGTGCGCGTAGGCGCCTTTGAGCTCTCGCTCGAGGGCAATGTTCCCCTGGGCGCCGGACTCAGTTCTTCGGCGTCAATCGAGGTAGCTACAGCATTTGCCCTGCTGGAGTTGGCCGGTGCTACGCTGCCGCTCGCCACCGTGGCCCTCGCCTGCCAGCGCGCCGAAAATGCTTTCGTGGGCGCACGCAGCGGCATCATGGACCAGTTCATTGCCTGCGCCGGGCAGCAGGACCATGCCCTGATGCTGGATACCCGATCGCTCGAATATCGCCTGTTGCCCATACCTCCGCACGTGCGGCTGATCATCTGCAACTCCATGGTCAAGCATGAGCACGCGGGCGGCCAATACAATGCACGCCGCGAAGAAGTGGAAGAGGGCACACGCATCCTCCATCGCCAAATCCCTTCGATCGTGGCTCTGCGCGATGCCACCGAGGCACAGCTCATGGAATGCAGGCAGCTGATGCCGGAAAATGTTTTTCGCCGCTGCCGCCACATCATCACTGAGAACAAGCGTGTGGAACTTGCGGCGTCCGCGCTGGAGCGTGGAGATCTCGCGGCCTTCGGCATCCTCATGGCCGAAGCACATCGCAGCTTCCGCGATGACTTTGAGGCCAGCTGCAGCGAGCTCGATACTCTGGTTGAGATCGCCGCCGGCATTCCCGGTTGCTATGGAGCGCGCATGACGGGCGGCGGTTTCGGGGGCTGCACTGTCAATCTGGTCGATGAAAGCAGAGCAGACCAATTTCGCCGCGACATCCATGCGCGTTATCGTGCGATCACTGGAATCGACGCCGACATCTATCTCTGCCGCGCTTCGGCCGGCGCAAGACGAATCTCCTGATGGCGCATTAAAGACAAATTAAAAAAAACTCATCTATCCCGCTCGCCACTCAACTTAATCCTTCGACATCCTTTTTCCGGTGCAGCATCTAAATACCTAAAGCAGCGCGATTTGGCACACGAGGGAGTTTCAAAATATTGGCAATCTCGATTCCCATGTGGAAAATAGAAGGTACCTTCGTACAACTTGTGGGGCATTGAGGCACCGCACAGGTAACCTAACGAGAGTATGCTTACCGCAGTAACCCACGAGGTCCGGCATGATAACCCAATGTATGAATCCGGAGTGCCGTAAGGAGCTTCACTATCTTCGCAGTGGTCGGGTAGTACGCACTACGCATCGAATTGGGGCCCAGGTTCTGGTTGAACACTTTTGGCTCTGCGGCGAGTGCCATATGGACTACGACTTCCTTTACACCAAGGACGGCCGAGTTTCCCTTGCCCCGCGACCAAAGTACGTTGCTAGCGCCCGTGTTGACCACGCCCTTTTGTTGGTGTCGTAGCAACTTCAGCACCAATTAACTCCAGTCTTGGCTTCGTAGTTTTCTTGAAGTCTGCCTGGCGGCAATTCCAACCCCGCTTTTCCTCAAACTGCACCAGTTCTGCACACCAACTCGCGCCCTGGGATCAGCTCTGCAGACTAAACTAGAGCTAATCCCATGGCTGAGTTCACCCACCTGCATTTGCACACCGACTATTCCCTCCTTGATGGCGCCTGCGATGTCGAAAAACTGGTGGCGCACGTCGACAGCATAGGACAGAAAGCCGTGGCCATTACCGACCACGGCAACATTTACGGCGCGGTGCATTTTTTTGAAGCCGCAACCGCTAAGGGCATCAAGCCCATCCTGGGATGCGAGCTTTACATTTGCCCCCAGGAGGATCATCGCGCTGCCCCGGAAAAGGATAAGTATCACCATCTACTCGTCTTAGCCGAAAACGAGGAGGGGTACCGCAACCTGGTGCGGATTACTTCCGAAGCCTCCCTGCATGGCTTCTACCGGAAACCGCGAATCAGCAAAAATTTTCTGGCCAAGCATGCGCAGGGCCTGGTGGGATTTTCCGGCTGCCTGGCCGGCGAGCTGTGCGGACATTTGATGGCGGGAAAATACGAGGAGGCCCGCGCCTCCGCTGCCCAATACCAGGACATTTTCGGCCGGGGAAATTTCTTTTTGGAAATTCAGGACCAGGGTCTGGAACTGGAAAAGAAGATCCATGCCGACCTATTCCGTTTAGAGAAAGATCTGGACATTCCGCTCGTTGCCACCAACGACAGCCACTACCTTTGCGAAGACGATCATCACGCACACGAGGTGCTTCTGTGTGTGCAGACCGCGGATTCGATCCACAATCCAAAGCGCTTCAAGTTCGACAGCGATCAGTTCTATGTCAAGAGCGCGGCCGACATGGAAAGGCTCTTCTCCCACGCTCCCGAAGTGGTCAGCCGCACCATGCAATTCGCCGAGCGTTGTTCTTTCAAGCTGAGTAAGGTCACCAATCCCTTTCCTGAGTTTGCTGTTCCTCCCGGACACACGATTGACAGCTATTTCGCGGAGGTGTGCCGCATCGGCTTTCGCAAGCGGCTCGATACCACCATTCGTCACTTGGGTGACCGGGGATTGCGACGCCAGCCCATCTCTGACTACGAGGAGCGGTTGGAGCGGGAGATCGACTGCATCAAGCAGATGAAGTTCGCTGGTTACTTTTTAATTGTGTGGGACTTCATCAAGTACGCGCGCGAGGTCAACATTCCTGTCGGGCCGGGCCGCGGTTCCGCAGCCGGATCGCTGGTTTCCTACGCCATGGAAATCACCGACATTGATCCCCTCCAGAATGCGCTTCTCTTTGAACGATTTCTGAATCCCGAACGCGTATCCATGCCTGATATCGATATTGATTTCTGCATGAACCGCCGCGGAGAAGTGATCGACTACGTTACCCGCAAATACGGCAGGGAACAGGTAGCCCAAATCATCACCTTCAACACCATGGCCGCGCGCGCTGCGATCAAGGATGTCGGCCGGGCGCTCGATTTGCCCTACGGTGAAGTGGATCGCGTTGCCAAGATGGTTCCGGCCACCATCGGCGTCACCATCACCAAGGCGCTGCAGGATTCTCCGCAGATGCAGGAGGCCTACGACAAAGAACCCCAGGTGAGGGAACTGGTCGACACTGCCCGAAAGCTTGAGGGATTAGTCCGCGGAGCCGGTTTGCATGCGGCCGGTGTAGTAATCGCGCCCCAACCTCTTACCGAATTGGTTCCGGTTTGCCGCAGCAAGAACGATGAAATTGTCACCGCATATGACATGAAAGCGGTGGAGAAGCTGGGCCTGCTCAAGATGGACTTTCTTGGGCTCACCACGCTCACGGTGATTGATGACGCCTTGAAACTCATCGAGAAAAAGCGCGGAAGCGCGCTTGATATGTCGCTGATCCCGCTGGACGACACCGAGACCTACGAGAAAGTCTTTCATCGCGCGCTTACATCCGGGGTTTTCCAATTCGAGTCCGGCGGTATGCGCGATGTGCTGCGCCGCTACAAACCAGTTTCCGTGGAAGATTTAACCGCCCTCAACGCCCTCTATCGTCCGGGCCCGATCCAGGGCGGCATGATTGATGATTTTATCGAGCGCAAGTGGGGCCGGAGGGTCGTCAGCTACGAGTTGCCCGAGCTGGAAGCCCTGCTCAAGGAGACGTTAGGCGTCATCGTCTACCAGGAGCAGGTGATGCAGATTGCCAACGTGCTCGCCGGTTACTCCCTGGGCGAAGCCGACCTGCTGCGCCGCGCCATGGGCAAGAAGAATCCTGAGGAGATGGCCAAGCAGCGCAACCGCTTCGTTGAGGGTGCGATCAAGCGCAAGCACCCGAAGGATAAAGTAGTCCGCATCTTCGACCTGATGGAACAATTTGCCGGCTACGGCTTTAACAAGTCTCACTCCGCGGCCTACGCGCTGCTGGCATATCACACCGCCTATCTCAAGACGCATTATCCGGTGGAGTTTATGGCGGCGCTTCTGAGCTCGGAAATTTCCAAGCCAGAGAACGTAGTCAAGTACATCAAGGAGTGCCGCGAGATGGGCATCGCCGTCGAGCCTCCCGATGTGCAGATTTCGGGCGCGGATTTCACGCCCAGTGCCAGCGGCATTCGCTTCGGTCTTACTGCCATCAAGAACGTGGGCCGGAATGCCATCGATTCGATCATTGCCGCGCGTGAGCAGAACGGCGTCTTTCCTACGTTTTGGGAATTTTGCGAAAAGGTAGATCTGCGCTTGATGAACAAGCGTGTTCTGGAATCACTGATCAAGGCGGGCGCACTCGACTCATTTGGGCGCCGCTCTCAGCTCATGGCGGTCGCGGACCGCGCCATGGAGCGGGCGCTGCAGGCCCAACGCGATCTGATGGCCGGCCAGCATGGGCTTTTCGCTAGCTTGGCCAACCTCTTCGAAAGCGGAAGTAACGGCCATAAGAGCAATGATGACTTGCCTAACACGCCAGACTGGGATGAGAACGAGCGGCTGCAAGCTGAGAAAGAGGTTCTCGGTTTTTTTGTCTCCGGCCACCCGCTGGATAAATACGCGGAAAAGCTGCGCAACCTGAACGTGGTTGACACCGCAACCGCGTTGGAGATGAAGGCTCCTCCGCCTGCGCGCCGTAGAAACGGCGGCGGTGAACCAGAAAACCTGCTGGCCATTGCCGGCGTCATTGTCGGCCTTAAGGTCGGCAAATCCAAACGTTCGGGGGAGATGTACGCGCAAGCCGCGCTCGAAGACACCGTCGGCAAGATCGATATCATTTGTTTTCCCAAGGATTATTCGCGGCTCTGCGAGAGCCTCAAGATTGAAGTACCGGTCCTGATCAAGGGTGTGCTGCGCGCAGACGACGATGAGTCGGCCCCTAAGCTTTCCGTGTCGAGCGTACAGCCGTTGGAGGACATCCGAATCAAGCTGCCTCAGAACGTGCGTATACGCGTGTCTTTGGAAAGCGCGAGCGAAGCCATGTTGGGATCACTGCGTGCCATGATCACCGCCGCGCCTGGTCCCGGCCGCCTCATGATCAACCTCGAAAGCCGAGGTGAGTATTGCGTCATGCTTGAACCCGAGGGGCTTACCGTCGCTGCCGACAGAGGCTTTATCGAGCGCGCCGAAGAGCTGCTAGGCCAGGGCGCCGTGCAAGCCTTCGAATAGCTTCTGTCCAAACCACGGATAAACTCTGTCCTGACATGGAACCGACGGGTGCCCCATATCTCGCTCGTTTTTCGCGAGATATGGGATACCACCGCGCTCAACCCGAAGCCTCTCGGGCTCAACGGGCAACAAGGTCAAGATTCGTGGTATCCCACATCTCGCAAAAAACGAGCGAGATGTGGGGCGACCCAACGGTTCGTGGAAGGTTCAGACGTGTACCTTCAGGAAAACGCTATAATCCAGAGGATCGACAGATTCAATGGCCATGCGGCAGGCTTTCCGCGCTGGCACCAGGCGATCGAAAGTCTCATGACCGAACCCGCACCAAATCCTGACCCGAACCAGGTTGCCGCCGAACCGACGAATCCCGCGTGGATCAAGACCGAACTCGCTCGACACCCGCAGCGACCCTACCCCATGGATTTCATCCAACGCATTTTTACTGACTTTTCGGAGATCCACGGAGACCGGGCCTTCGGCGACGATCTCGCCATGGCTTGCGGCATGGCCCGCTTCCACGGTGAGGAAGTGATGGCGATCGGCAATCTGAAAGGGAGGGGAACGAAGGAGAAGGTGCGCCGCAATTTTGGCATGCCCAATCCCGAGGGCTACCGTAAGGCGCTCCGCGCGATGAAGATCGCCGAAAAATTCCATCGCCCGGTGTTCACGTTCATCGATCTCACCGGGGCCAATCCCGGCATCGCCGCGGAAGAACGCGGACAGGCGGAAGCCATCGCGCGCAATCTGCGCGAAATGGCCCGGCTGCGGGTGCCGACCATCGCCACCATTACCGGTGAAGGTGGATCCGGTGGCGCCTTGGCTCTGGCGGTGGCCGATCGCGTTCTGATGATGGAAAATGCTGTCTATTCCGTAATCGCTCCGGAGGCGTGCGGTTCAATTATGTGGCGGGATGCGCGCAAGCGAGCCCAGGCAGCGGCTGCCCTGAAAATCACGTCTGAGGATGTAAGCCGTTTGGGTTGTGTGGACGATGTGGTGCCGGAACCTCCTGGGGGAGCTCAAAATGATCCTGTAATGGCCGCCACGATACTGGACGAAAAGCTTGCCTGGCATCTGTCTGAATTGAAGGCCATGACGGTCGAAGATCGGATTGCGCGCCGCCTGGCTAAGTTCCGCGAGATTGCCCGGTTCTACAAGAACGCCTGAGGGGCCCGCATTTGACCCATTTCACATCTGCCGATCGAGTGCGTGCCTTTGGCTACGTCGTCCTCGCTGGGATCTATTTCTACCTTGCCCAAAGCATTTCGCTTCACGCCGCCAACGGCCTTTCTACCGGAGTGTGGGTTCCTCTAGTCGAGCGCGGCGTTCTGCTCTTTCTGCTGGTGGTCGGCTACGCCTTCATGGCGCGTGTATTCAATCGCCAGCGCGAACCTATCCGCGGTATGGGCCTCGTCTTCCGCTCCGGTTGGCAGCGCGAGTTCGGTTTGGGCGCCGCGCTGGGCTGGGGCATGTTGGTGGCGAGCATCCTGCCCCTGGTTCTCAGCGGCGGCTTGATCATTACTTTCTGGGCAATTCCGCGCCAGTTCATCATTCTCTTCATCGATTTGTTGATCCTCGCTGTCGCTTCCCTGGCTGAGGAAGTGGCTTTCCGGGGATACCCATTCCAGCGATTGATCGACGCCATCGGGCCGACCCTGGCGACCATCGTTTTTTCCGTCCTATTTGCCGCCCTACACATGTTCAATCCTGCCGCCAACCGGGCCAGCTTCATGGTCACCGTTTTCAGCAGCTGGCTCCTTTCGGTTGCCTATCTGCGCACTAAGGCGCTTTGGGTCTGTTGGGGCTGGCATTTTGCTTGGAACGCTAGTATGTGCCTTCTCTTTGGACTCCCGGTGAGCGGCATCACGCAGTTCTCACCCATCATTCAGAGTGATACGGTGGGCCCGACCTGGATGACCGGCGCCGATTACGGTCCCGAGGGCAGTGTGGTAACTGCCGTCGTCATTCTTATCGGCATCTTCGTTGTTATCCGGACGACCCGTGGTTTGGCCTATCTTCATGCTCAGCCCGTCATCGTAGCGGCCGGCATCCCCATTGACCTCGACGCCATGAGCAGCTCTCTGGCTCCGCATCATCCGGTCGTTTCGCAACCCGCCCCGGCCGGGAGCACGCTGGTGCAGATCGAGCCCGTTTCCTCGTCATCGCCATCTCGGCTACCTCCCCAAGAACCGCCCGAGTAAAGTGTTTTGAAGGGTAGGGGCTTCAGCCCGTACATATTGCCAACCTAAAATGATGGGCTAAAGCCCTCGGATTTGCTTCGGTCTCATGTACGGGCTAAAGCCCCTACCCTTCAGCTAAAATCATCGTTCCGAGATACTATTTGCTGTCCTGAAACTTTCCTCGCCTTGCGCATGAAAGGTTACTTGCAAATCACCTGCAAGTAGGACCATTATTGGCGTCATGAGGGAATCGCCATGGTTGGGTATTCCGCCAAAGAATTCTTTCCCGCCGCTGCTTTGCTCGCAGCCACCGCGCTTGGAACCTGTGCTCTAGGCCACGCACAGGTATTCACCGTGCAGCGGGAGCACCTGGGCCCAAAAGAAGCAAATCTCACCACTGTCCAACCGACTACGGTCGCGCTGGGTACCAAGCCTCTTACGGAGCGGACACGGCAGCAACTGATCCGTACGTTTCAGGCTGATGAGGCCTTCGCTGTGCGCCCCCTTCCGCTCGGTACCAAAGGCGTCGTGCTCCATGCCAACGGCCCACTGAGCCCTTCCGGCACTGGCTACGCGGATGAGTTGGAAAAATACGGCGTCTCGGCCAAACCCGGAGACCGCGTGGTTATTACCAAGTTTGAGGTGAAGCCGGACCGGATCCTGTTTGAATTTAACGACGGTCCGGAAAAGCATCATCACATTTTGCAGCACATTGAAGTTGGGGGCATGGGAGGGGCAGTGCCGCTCGCTCAGGACGATGGCCATGTTCCCATAGGCTCGCGGATGCTGCTGGTCTTCAACAAGTTTGTCCCCGAGATGACTGCTTCCCAGGTCCGCGGTCTGATATCTCCCATGATCGACTTCTCGCTCAAGACTCCGGTTGAGGCGTTCGCCGACACGTTACCTCCCAAACTGAAGGCCGCAGTGCTGAACCACGACGTTCTGGTTGGCATGAACCGTGAGATGGTTTTGAAAGCCGTCGGCCAGCCTGACCAGAAGGTTCGCGAAATGGACGGGCAGATGCCATTCGAGGAATGGATCTATGGGCAACCGCCGCACCAGGTTCAATTTGTGCGCTTCAATGGCAACCGGGTAATTCGTTTAGAGATTGCCGATGTCGGTCAACCACCCATCATTCGCGACAAAGATGAGACCGACGGCTATTTTGCCGGCCAGTTTGTGAGACAGGTCCGTCTCGGGGACGCGCCTCCAACAGCGCCTAATCAGGAACATGCTCCCGCGCCCGCGCCAACCTTGCGTCAGCCGGGAGAAAAGCTGCCGGACGCGGTCGACAACGATCATCAGCTGAAGCCCGTGCAGTATCCGGATGACAAGAAACCTGACCCGATTCCTCCGCCGCCCGGTTCCGCCCCTTCGCAGTTGGTAAATGTGTCCGATGCCCGGGGCATGAACTAGGCTGGTGAGTCGTGTAAAATGACGTTTAGCAGCGCCTTCTGAGTCGCCCCAGAGACACGACACCGTGTGCGAAAGAGGTTGAGGCGGGAGTGTGCACGGCCTGTTAGAGGAGAGATAGACAATGGCAAAAGTAGCCAAAACCGCCGACCGTTCGAAAATGATGGACACCACCAAGGGTGTTGAGTGTCCCAAATGCAATAAGGCGACCCGCATTGTGAAACGAGTTAAGGATCGGGAGCGCGGAGTTCCCGGAGGAGTTTACATCTCCTGCTCGGCCTGTGATTTTTACGAGAAGCTTTAAGCAGAGGCGATAGCCGCCTGCATTTGCGCCAATATGGCTCGCGTCGCTGCTCCCGGATCAACAGCCCGGGTGATCGGCCGCCCTACCACCAGGTAACTTGCACCCGATGCCATCGCCGCTGCCGGTGTGGCTACTCGCCGTTGATCCCCAATGGCAGCGCCCTCGGGGCGGATTCCCGGGATCACCAGCAATGGTTCGCTGCCCAACCGGCGGCGCAAACTGGCTACCTCGGCCGGGGAGCAGACAAATCCCCGAATACCGTAAGCGAAGGCCATGGTTGCCAGGCGTTCTACTTGTGCGGCCGCGCTTCCGCGCACACCCGTCGCTTCCAACTGGGCCGCATCCATGCTGGTTAAGACCGTAACCGCAAGCAGGGTCAGGCCGCTATCGGTCGATTCCGCGGCGGCAGCCAGCATTTCCGGTCCGCCACCGGCATGCACAGTAAGCATATTCACGCCGAGCCGGGCAGCAGCCCGCACTGCGGAGGCCACGGTGTTCGGAATATCGTGCAGCTTAAGATCAAGAAACACTGAGAAACCGCGCCGCTGCAATTCGGCCACCAGGAAATTACCCTCGGCGATATAAAGCTCCAGGCCAACTTTGAACCAGCGCACCGCTCCCTCTAACCGATCAACCAGGGCGAGGGCCGCCTTGGCATCGGGAAAGTCCAGTGCAACGATTAAGCGATCCGCTGTAACTTCAGATCATCTTTGAAACTGGGCGGGCCAACTAAGCTGTGCGATTTGAGCTGGGCTGAGGGCTGGGTCAACCAGGTCCAGCCGAACATTCGCCACGCCGCGGAATCCCAGGATTCTGGCGGCCGCGTACGACAAGTCGACTACCCGGGATTCTGGTACAGGACCGCGATCATTGACCCGGACTAGAACCGATCGATGATTGCGCAGATTCGTGATCAGAACGGAGGCTCCGAGCGGCAGGCTGCGATGGGCACAAGTCATGGAGTTCATATTGAAGAGTTCGCCGCTCGCGGTAACCTGGCCCTGAAACGCCTTCCCATACCAGGAAGCCCGTCCTACTTGATGCCAATGTTTGTGAGGAGGAGTTGCCACCTCGGTTTGCGTGTTTGCCTGCGGTGAATCGGGCTGAGCTTGGGTTGATCCGGGGCTGATGCAGATGGCGGAAAGTACAGCGCCTGCAAGGATTGCTGGAGCCAGAGGCCAATGGGAATGGGTTGCGATAGTGGACATTGTTCTCCTATCTTTATTGTAAGAGCGCTTCGGGCCTAAGTCATTATTTTCAATTACTTATTTGGGTTTCCTCCGGGATTTGACGAGCGGTGACGCCTTACCTATTAGACGGCATTTGGGAGCATTCTGTCGCGATAACCTCGGTCATTTCCTCACCAAAGTCATCCGAAGTTTCCCCCAAAACCCCAGCGGCGAGCATACACTGGGCGGACGGTTTCTGCCTGGGAAACATGACAAAAATATTAAAAAAAGCGAAGATTTCCCTGCCCAAAATGACCGCCAGGCCGATAGCACTGACCATCGCCGGTTTTGATCCCGGGTCCGGGGCCGGAATCACTGCCGACCTCAAGACTTTCTCTGCTCACGGAATCTATGGTGTCGCTTGCATCTCGGCCCTGACCGTGCAATCGACCTTGGGTGTGCGTGCCGTCGAGCCGGTGTCGGCCAGCCTGGTGCGGCAGACGCTGGAATGCCTGGCCGAGGATGTATCCCTATCCGGCATAAAAATCGGAATGTTAGGGAGTTTTGCCGTTTCGAGCGAAGTCGTCTCCTTTCTGAATGCGCAATCCGGCAACATCGCGCGGGGACGGATTGTACTGGACCCAGTTCTACGCTCGACCTCGGGTACCTCTCTCATTGATGTGAATGGCATTCGCCACATCCGAGAGGAAATGCTTAGTCGTGTCGGATGGATCACACCGAACGTGGATGAATTGGCCATCCTTATCGGTAAAGAGCGGTTGGGGCGCGAACAGGTTCCGGCGGCGGCCATCCAGCTCCAGGAGATGGCGGCCCGGGAGGGAAACCACGAGCTGAACGTGGTCGTCACCGGGGGGCATCTCGACCAACCCGATGACTTTTTGGTCGACGCATCGGGGCAACAAAGTTGGCTCTCGGGTGAGAAGGTCGACACCAACTCGACACACGGGACTGGGTGCGCCTTCTCGAGTGCTCTGCTGTGCGGACTTATTTCCGGCTTAGGCGGGCACCAAGCCGTCGCTGCTGCCAAAGCATATGTGACCGAAGCTCTGCGCATGGCGTTCCCGGTTGGCAAAGGGAGAGGGCCAATGAATCATCTCTTCCGTTTTGACCCGTGATATGTGTCGATTGGCCCTTGAGAGTTGTTGCAACTCTTTAGGTTCAGGGTTTGTGAATGAGTTTTGCTAATTGTCATTTGGCCAATCGAAAACATGTCCAGGAAAGGTCCGCTGAACCGCAGGTCCCTCCACGGCACGCCGGGACAGGTCGGCGGCGCTCGGGATGACAAAGGGGGCGCAGCGCTTCCACTGAGAGCGCTGATCTGGCAACGAAGCGAAGGGTCGTCGAGGTCCCCCTAAAACAGAGCTCTCATGGAGTCGCTACGCCCCCTTTGTCATCCCGAGCGCCGCCGACCTGTCCCGGCGTGCCGTGGAGGGACCCGCGGTTCAGCGGACCTTTCCTGGACATGTTTTCGGCCGCAGGGGCTAGAGGGGGGCGTCTGGTATTTATTTCAGAGGCCGAGAATCATCCGGACCGGGGACTTGCTTTGCGGATTTGGATTTGTTGAGGCGGGGTCGATTATCTTTGCGCGAGTTCGATTTCGAGGCGGGTGTTCTTGGCGAACACGACTTCATGTCCCCGGGCAATCCACGTGTCATACACCACTTTGCCGAACTCGTAGTAGGCAAAGCCGCTGATCAGGCCTCCATTGGACGCCGCAGTTCCGATCACCCGGGTCAATAAGTCAAGCCCATTGCTGCTCAATGCTTCCCTGATCAGGCCGGCGCCCGTGCTGTCGGACACCGCAGCCAGCGAACCAAGGGTGATGGGCGCCAGAAAGCGGTTGGCGCCGTTGGCCTTGATCTGTCCTTCGTTGTCGATCTGCACCCGCTCGCTCTTGACGCTCTCGGCGGCGATCACCCGCCCGTGTACCACCCGCTCGTCGCCGGCAGGCAGTTCCGCTTTGCGGAAGGTCAGCCGTAAGCTGCCGTTGTGTCCGAACATCTCCGCGGGCTTAGCCTCAACGACGGTGCCGATCAAGTGTGTGCCTTCAGGCAAAAGCAGCTTTCCATGGGATTGGGGCACAGTCGTGTCTGCTGCCTGCAGCTGGATCGCTCTCGAAAAGGGGTTGGGTCAGTACTGCTTCGACCGGCATCCCAGCGGTTGCGGTGCTGGAGTCGACCGGATCGACCAGGCGAGCTTCAAGATTGCCTGTCAGCTTCAACTCGCCGAGGTCCGCGGCGGGAACCGGCGCCGGCGCCGTTTGTCCCACTAACTCCAATGGCTGCTTCAGTTCCGCATCATATTGGGTTCCTGCCCAAAGCTCCTGCGGATGCACTGGAATCTGTGCATATAGGGCTTGTTTTGCCGTGTCCAGCTTGTGCGAGGAACCGAATTGAGCCACGGTTTCCCGCTTGGTCCAACGAAAGGCTGCGACGATGCGCTGTAACAGGGAGCGGCGCGGAGCTTCTTCGGGATTGGTCATGCGCACAATCTTGGCGGTACGCTCGGTGGTATCGGTTTCAATGTCGAAGTGGCGCCCATCCGGGGTCTGAAGCTCACTGAAGCTGACGTCGGCGTTCTTGAGGGGTGTGAGGTCGCCGTTAAACATTGCCGCCGTGCGCACCTGACGGGTCACGGAATGCCTACCGGTGATGGTTCCAAATACCTTGGTGTCAGCGGGGACAGCTACATGGTCAATGAGGTACACAGGCTCGGTGAGATGGCCTTCAACCCTGGTGCCAACCTTCATGGGGTAGCTCTTATCGAGTTCCACTCGCAGAGGAACACCGGCAGGGATCAGCTCCGCAGGTTGCGGCGCCAGATCCTGAGCTAAGGCTGATCCTGTGGTGGTGGCCACAGTCGCGGCGAACAATGCTGCCAGAGCTATCTTCATATCCGAAACCCTCCCGGCAGACTAACGGGCAGATCACGCGTCGCATTTCGCTTGACGACACCGAAAGCCATGTCTTTCTGTACCGTGACTTGGGGGAGGGCGGAAATGCGGCTTGGTCAGAACGGGCGGGCGGAAACGGGGCTGCGGTGGATTTACCGCGACTTGGCTACCGGGACGACCATTCCTCTACCGATTTCTACATCCAGAGAGTAGGGTGTCCGGAGGCGCAAGTATATCACTCGATAGTCGCAAGAATGTCCCAGAAAAAATCACCGAATAGTAACTAAGAAGCGACACTTTTCGATTGCTGTACGTCTCCCTCTACAACGAGGAACCGTCGAATATATCTGAGTGGCTCGTCTTGAGCCGCCATCTCACGTAAATGATATTTCCAGACGTCGGCCTTCAGGGTCCGGCGGGTGAATGGCTTGCGGGTCACTGTTACGATGCGACCCTCCTTGTCTCGCCGCGTATAGCTGGCCGCTGGAACAACAAAGTTGATCTGAGAACCCTGCTTCCAGAACGTCCGGGCAAATTCGTGCGCAAAGAGGAGAGAATAGTAGCGCCGACCCTCGGCGAGCAGCGCTACCGAGTCGTCAAAACTGATCCAGCCGGGCTCGATCACAGCCTGAAACCACTTGCGGAACTGGAAACCATTGGCGCGCGCCTGGCGAATAACAGTACGTAGAAGTTCCTGCCGAGTCATAGCATCTCCCGGTACTGATAGGGGAAGCCCGGATGCGTCATATTAAAACGTTCCTAAAAACGATGTATCTTTAGTTACTTATTTATGCGCCAAGAGTCCCGGTAATTACTACTACTTAATGAAATTTAATGAAAAAATCCGCAGCCTGCTGTTCCACAAGGCTTTATCGCAGCTTGCCAGAGTTGGACTGGGAAAAACGAGGACATCTATCAAGGTTGGTTTAATCAAATTTACCGGTGTGTTGCTGCTTTTCCCGGCGTTAATTCGTGGCGCCGTTACCACACCATCGGGCGTGGATACCGATCCGCTCAATTTGGATCCCCAGGTGCGCCAGGCCTTTCAGCGTTTCTACATCCTGGACTACGAGGGTGCGCTGTCACGGTTTGAAAAGACCCAGGCGCAGAACCCTGACAGCCCGCTCGCGGTCGATTACGTGCTGGACGCGGTTATTTTCCGCGAGCTCCATCGCCTGGATCTGCTCGATACCACCTTCTATGCCCACGACGGGTTCCTCAATGGCAAACATGTGGTGGCTGCTGACCCTGCCGTGGCTGAGCGAGTTAACCTCTTATTTAACAAGGCGATGGAGCTTTCCAACCAACGGCTGAGGCAGCGTCCTGAGGATGTGGATGCACTCTTTGCGCGGGCTTGGGCCCGCAGCTTGCATGCCGTCTACATCGGTTTGGTGGAACGGAGTTTTGTTTCCGCCTTGCACGTTGCCTTACAAGCTCGCGGTGACGATGAGAAGGTTCTAAGGCTTGATCCCCGGTATATCGATGCCAAACTGGTACTCGGCGTCCACCAGTATGTTTTCGGAAGCCTGCCTTTTGGCCTCAAGATAGTCGCGGGGGCGGCCGGCATCAGTGGATCTAAGTCTAAGGGAATAGAAGATTTACGAGACGCCGGGGCGCATGGGGTGATCGCCTCGGTCGAATCCCGAACTGCCTTGGGGTTGTTCCTTCGCCGGGAAGCGAAGTACGACGATGCCATCGCCGTCACCCGGTCGCTGACCGAAGAATACCCGCGGGATTTCCTCTTCCGGCTGGAATTGGCGAACCTGACCAAGGATGCTGGTCAGGGCAAGCTGGCCGTAGCGGAATACCAGCAACTCCTCGAGCAGGCCAAGAAGCCAGGGTATTTTCCTTCCGCTCACCTGGAACTGGCCTGGTTCGGGCTGGCTGACACCCTGCAAGGGCAGAAAAATTATGCCGAAGCCGCCGACGCTTACAACCAGGCCACCGCTCAGCCGACCATTAGTGTGGATCTCAAAAGCCGCTGCGACCTCAATTCAGGAAAGATGTATGATCTTTTGAATGAGCGCGATATGGCGTTACGCCAGTATGAGGCGGTCCTCCGCCAGGACGGGGACTCGGCGCAGGCAGATTCTGCCCGGAAGTATCTAAAGTCGCCTTTTACGACGCACTAGGCGTTTAATGGAGTTTGGAGGTGTTACATGGCTTCCTATTGTGCCGCTTGTGGGGTATCGCTTCCCGGGGGGCTCGTTTTTGCTCCGCCTGTGGGAGGCCCGTCACTGAACCGGGGTTTGCCGCCGCGCCTGTCCGCCCGTTGATGCGGCCGCTCGTCGGCAGAAAACTGGCCGGCGTTTGCCAGGGACTTTCCAACCACCTTGGTTGGGACGTGACGTTAGTTCGAGTCATTGCCGTCGTCCTGGCGGTGTTCACGTTCCCGATCGGCCTCCTGCTCTATGGGGTTATGTGGCTGGTGATGCCTGAGGAGTTGCGTGCTCTCCCTCCGACGACGCATTTGGATCCCATCAGTTAAAGTCCCACATCAAGGTTCTGGGATGGAAGGTTCTATCAGCGACTGCCATTCGCGTGAGGCCTCTTGCCTTTGAAACTCGAGACCGGTTCCTCCAGTCGCCCCTTCTACTATCCGAAAAGCAAATCGGCATTACATTGTGAGCGTGTTTCTCTCTCTGATCTGGCGAAGAAACACGGCACACCCCTGTATGTCTATTCCGCTGGACAAATACTCGATCGGTATCAGCTCTTCGCCAATGCATTTGGTCATCGGGATCACCTCATTTGCTATTCGGTAAAGGCAAACTCCAATCTCTCTATTCTCAAGCTGCTTGCCGGGAGGGGTTCCGGGTTCGATATCGTTTCCGGTGGAGAGCTTCTACGTATCCTCGAGGTGAATAAGAAGGCGGCTCGCCGGGTGGTCTTTTCGGGTGTCGGGAAGACGGCAGCCGAGATCGACTTAGCGCTCGCTGCCAATATTCTGATCTTCAATGTGGAGAGTGAATCTGAGGTAGCCCTGCTGGCCGAGCGAGCGAGCAAGCTGCGGCTCAGGGCCCGGGTCGCCCTGCGCGTCAACCCTGACGTCTTCGCTGAGACCCACCCTTATATATCCACCGGCCTGCGCGAGCACAAATTCGGCATCGACATCAGGTCCGCTCGCCCTGTTTACCAGGAAGTAAAAAAATCGCGTTACCTGGACCCGGTCGGGATCAGCGTCCACATAGGGTCTCAGATTCGGGCGGCCGCCCCTTTCGGAGCCGCGCTGGAGAACGTAGCCGATCTCATCCGTGAGCTGGCAAGCGACGGCATTCAAATCAAGCTCGTCGATGCCGGAGGCGGGTTAGGGATCGACTATCACGGGGCGTCGAATCCAGCAGTCGAAATGGAAGGCTATGCGACCGCCGTCGATCGCGCCCTAAAAGGGCTGGAGGTACGGCTGCTGCTTGAGCCCGGCCGGTTCCTCGTCGGCCAGGCAGGGGCCCTGCTGGCTCGGGTTCTCTACCTCAAGGGCAGCGGCAGCAAAACCTTCGTAATCACGGATGCGGGGATGAACGATCTCATCCGGCCTGCCCTGTATCAGGCCTACCACGACGTTTTGCCCGTCGTGCATGATCCAAAGGCTCAAGCCACGGTCGTCGATCTTGTTGGGCCGGTTTGCGAGACGGGTGACTTCTTTGCCCGGGACCGCACGATGCCCACGGTGAAGGAAGGGGATTTGTTGGCAATTCTCGATACCGGTGCCTATGGCATGTCGCTGAGCTCAAACTACAATTCCAGGCCCCGTCCGGCGGAGGTTCTCGTCGAAGGGAAGCGCAGCCGGCTGATACGCAAAAGGGAGACCATCCGCGACCTCATACGACCAGAGACCCCGTTCGTCTAGTATCTCTATCCAGTAAGGGTCCCGCTGAACTGCAGATCCCTCGGCTTCGCTCGGGATGACAAAGGGGAGGGCGGCGCCTCCGTGGACAGTAGTTGCTAAAACAGACGCTCAGGAAGATGTTACCCTCCCCTTTGTCATCCCGAGCGAAGCCGAGGGACCTGCGGTTCAGCGGGACCCTTCTTGGAAATGGTTTTCCGCTCCAAACAGTAAAAGGCCCGGGCAATTGCCCGGGCCTTTTGGCTAAACCTGAAGTTTAAGTCTACTGCGAAAGGGAATGAACCGAAGCCAGGGTTTCTCCCGGCTCGGCCGACTGCGCCTGGGTGGTTGGTTCCTCTGGTACTGCGGAACCACCGCTGGAGAGACTGCGGCCAACCGCCGGATCCTGGGAGTGATTGGGTCCCAGTCCCAAGCTGATTAAGGCGCGGCTGTCGGGCGTTAGCTTTGTCTGCCAGCCGTGGTCAGATTGATACTGCCGCATCGCCACCTGGGTTTCGTTGTCCCATTGTCCGCTCGGCGTGCCTTTGAGGTACTTCTGGCGAATCAGCGCGTTCTGGATTTCAGCAGCCCGACTCGAGTCAATGGCTCGCTGACCGTGGAGGTGGCTTACTTCTTTCCTTTTGCCCTTCTTGGATGAGGTCATCTTCGAATGGCCGGAGGTCGGCGCGCGATGAGTTCGGCTGCCGAATACCGGGGTGATAGCCAGCGTGGTCAGCAACAGTGCAATCTGGCCTTTTCGGAAAGCGGACATGCATACCTCGTTTAGGGGGAATTCTTACTTCTCGACACACTAAAAGAACATCAGCAAGATTGCAATGCAAAGAAAACCTGGGGGCCAATTTTTCGCCCCGCAGGTAACCGTTACCAGGTAAATTGTCCAATCTTACCCGTTAAACCCTTTGCACCTATTACTTTAGGGGTAGGCCCGTGACCCGTACGGCAAAATATCTTAGGGAAGAGTTCCTCCCAGATAAGTCCCGCCGGCGGATGGGTTTCGCGAGTCGACGACCCGGAAGGCCACATCCTGGCCCGGTTTCAGAGCAGAGACCAGCGACTGGAACTGGTCGATGCCGGTTACTGGCTGTTTGTTGATCTCCGTGATGACAAGGCCTGCCGCCAATCCCGATTCATCAGCGAAGGAACCCGGCTTAACCTGGGTCACCACCACACCATGAATCCCCTTGGCCGCAAGAGGACCAGGTACGGCCTCCACGGTAATGCCAAGCTTGCCTTCGGAGGCGTTCGGTGCGCTTTCGGGTCCATTCTCCCCATTCTGGGAGACAGGTTGTGCGGCGTAAAGTTTCGCCCGGTCCGCGATGGTCAGGCTGGCGTTCGCCGTCTGACCAGCACGTACGTAGCCCAGATGGACCGTGCTCCCTGGTTTCCGAGCCGCAATGTCCGTAACCAGAGCATCGCCATCCTTAATAGGCTTGCCATCCACGGTGGTGATAATGTCGCCCGCCTTCAGTCCTGCCTGGTCAGCAGGTCCGTGCGGTGTGACCGCATTGATAAGCACACCGGCCTTGAAGCCGTAGACCCTTTGCACTGCAGGAGGGAGATCGCCCCTGAACTGAACGCCGATGGAACCACGGATGACCTTGTGTTCCGGCCCAATCAGATCGTTGTAGACCCCGATCACCGTGTTGGACGGCATGGCAAAGCCAATGCCTTCATAACCGGCAGACTGGGTCAGAATCGCAGTGTTGACCCCAATGACCTGATCGGCCATGTTGACCAGCGGTCCGCCCGAATTTCCGGGGTTGATGGCCGCGTCAGTCTGGATGAAATGCTGGAATTGGCCGGCCGCCCCCTTTTCAATGGTGCGGTTCTTCGCGGACACGATCCCGGCCGTGACCGTTTGCGTCAGTGCGAACGGGCTGCCGATCGCAATTACCCAGTCACCTACCTGGCCGGCGTCGGAGTTTCCCATCTTCACCGTGGGCAGAGGCTCGGTGGTGGTAATCTTCACCACTGCCAGATCCGTATCCTTATCTACTCCCACTACCTTGCCCGGACGCCCCTGAAACCCCTCGGGGTCAGTCGAAAGCTTGACAAAAATTCGATCCGCCTTCTCCACCACGTGATTGTTGGTGATGATATAGCCCCGAGGATCCACGATGAAGCCGGAGCCCAGAGACTCACGCATCTGATCACCCTGTTCGGGGCCGCCTCCTTGACCCTGGCCGCCGAAGAACCGGTTGAAGAAATCCTGAAAATTCTGGTCGGGTCCTGGACCCTGATCCTGGTCGCCGCCATTTTGGTCGTCGTCACCGCCCCCGGGGGGACGGCGGGCGCCGCGTGAGGGTTGCGGCGGCGGGATTTCGATTCTTCCTGGGGAAGCGTCTCAGTATTGATGTTCACCACCGCAGGGCCTACATCCTTGGCAATCTGGGTGAACGTCGTCGACAGGGAAACCGGATTGGGAATCTTCAGCGGGGTGGCGTCGGAGCTATCGAGTTGCGTCTTTTCGTTTCCGCGAACACCGTGGACAGCAACAGACCCGATCACAATACCGGCCGAGAGCGTGCCAAGAATAACAAAGGTGGAAGCGAGACGGCTTGTGCGTAGCCGTTCGAGCAGCGGTTTCATCTGGGTCTGACCTCGTTGGTAGGGAAGCATACAACGGCTGGCGGCTCTAAGAGGATGGCACCACTGTGTGCTCTCACTAGTATAGCCAAAAGCCGATCATTGGGACGGCCAGCGTGTTGTAGCGATTGGTGCCGCAGCAACATTTATTAGACTATTAGACGCAACTGACGCGCTATCGGTCACAATACAGACCAATTACCCGTGACCACTTCCTTTCTTCGGAACGGATGACCGTGGGGCGTTAATCACGATTTGATGGCCGCCGCAGGTGTTTGTGCGACGTGATCTAACGCCAGCAGCAGCAAAAGAAGAATGCGCTTGAGCGCCAGCTCGCGGCCGCTAGCGTCATACCACTCCCCGCGGGTATGGATTCCACCGCCGTCTCCGCCCGCGCCGATGCTGAGCGCCGGGATACCCAGGGACAACGGAATATTGGCGTCCGTAGAGGCAACGCGCGGTTCGGTCCTTATCCCCAGGTGCCGGTCCACCGCATGCAGGGCCTCAAGCAGCAGGGAATTGTCGCTGAGCCGTCCTGCCGGGCGGTCGCCAATCCGCTCGATAAGAAACTGCACCGGTTCAAGACCCGCTTTATTGCTGCCCATCCGCTCATTGGCTATCAGCACCGCATCTTCAACGGCGCGATGCAGTTCCACTTCCAGCCGCACCAGCTGCTCCGCTTCCACACTGCGCAGGTCAAAACGAGCGGCGGCAAATTCGGGGATGGAGTTTACCGAGCTGCCACCTTCCACGGTGCCGATATTAAGTGTGGTGCGTGGAGAGGCCGGCAAAGCAAATTCACTCATGGTTGTGATCGCCCGGCTGAGCACCACGATGGGGTTGGGCGTGCCCGCGTCCGTCCAGGAATGGCCGCCAGGGCCTTTCACCGTGACCAGGTAGCGGCGGCTGCCGAGTCCCTGGGTCACGACTACCTCGCAGCCGGCGCCGTCCAGCACCACATTGGCGCCGATTCTCTCCCCCCACGGAGAAGCTCCATAGAGGTAGCGCATCCCGCGCAGGTCGCCCTCGCCTTCCTCGCCCACGTTGCCGGCAAACAGCAGGTCGCAGGGAAGCTCGATGCCACAGCTCCCGAGCGCGGCCGCCATGGCCAGAATTCCGGCTACACCGGCGCCGTTGTCGCATGCCCCTGGGGCCTCGAGGCGATTGTGCTCTACCAGCGGGGTAATCGGAGTGTGGATGGGAAAGACTGTGTCGATATGGGCCGACAGCATCACACACCGTTCGCCGGCCGGCGACCGATTGCCCGGATAACAACCAAGGACGTTACCTTCCGCATCGATCTCAACCCGCTCCAGCTTAAGTTCGCGAAAGCGTTCGGCCAACCACTCGGCGCGCTTCCCCTCGCCAAAAGGAGGCGCCGCGATTGAGACCAGTTCCTGCTGCCACTGCATCATCCGGCGATCGTGCAGGTGGAACCACTGGAACGCCGCGTGAACGCGCGGCAGCGAAGCCAGTTGGCCAATGCGGGAAAAAGCTGAGTGGGTAAGGGCGCCCGGCATACCAGATTCCTCAGAGTAGCATCCTCTCCGCCGGTCAATTATTGATGTAGTCCACGTTGACCAGGAACAGCCCTCGTGCCGGTGCGGTCGGTCCGGCTCGATGGCGGTTACGGGATTCGAGAATCACAGGAATATCCGTCTCGCCGAGATTTCCTCGTCCCACCTCGAGAAACGTTCCCACCAGGTTCCGCACCATGTGATGAAGAAACCCGTTTCCGCGTGCGCGATAGAGAAGCAGCGGAGGTTCTTGAACCCAATGCGAAGCATGCAGGCAGCGCACGTTGCCGCGTGAATCGGAGTCGCTGGCGGCAAAGGAGGTGAAGTCATGGTCGCCCAAAACCAGTGCGGCCGCTCGCTGCATAGCCTCCACATCGAGAGGTGCATTCAATGCGTAAAGATAACGGGCTTGCCAGGGCGGACAAATCTCCCCGCGAAAAATTCTATATTCATACGTTTTTGCCTGCGCGCGGTGCCGCGCATGGAAATCGCTGCCGGCCCGCGTTGCGCTGAGCACGCGGATAGAGGCCGGGAGTGTGCGGTTGAGCGCGCGGGCGAGATTCGCCTCCGGAATAGGTGCCGCCAGCGCAAACGATGCCACCTGGGCAAGGGCGTGCACGCCTGCATCCGTGCGCCCTGCACCCTGCGGGAGCACGTCTTCGCCGGTGATTCTGGCCAGTGCATCGCGCAATTCACCCTGCACCGTCACCCGGTCCGGTTGCACCTGCCAACCGTGGAAGTCGGTACCGTCATAGGCGAGCACCACCTTCCAAATAAACGTATCAGTCTGCATTTCTCACCAGGGGCCGGAGATCAACCCTGCGATATACTCGCCAAATCCGTGGAACGAACCGCCCATAAAGTCCGTAATTAGTTCCAGGGCCAAGGAAAACTAGAGTCATCGGGCGATCATGCCGCATCTGCCATGCTAGCTCCTAACTATTTAGACAGAACGGCTAGGGCCTGAGGCCCGAACCCCGAGATTTTGACCTCAAGATGAAAAATTCAGAATCCCGTCGCAATTCCTATTGTCTTTCCAGGCCGATTTCGATGTGGTCTCGCCGGCATGGAAGGCGGTTGCTTCTTAAGCTGCAGGCGACCGTGGCGATCATGTCCATGCTGAGCGCGTATGTGCCGGTGCCGGCAATGGCGCAGCAACCGGCGCAGAGCGGCGCTGCTGCTCCGCCGGCCGTGGGTCTTCCGCCGGCGCCGCTGCCCAATTACACTGAGCCACTCTTCATGCGGCCGAGCGACAAAGACTTCAGCAAGCCTCACCAGGTTTTTCCCAACTATCTCAAGACCTGGGAACCCATGACGGTAGCGGCGCCGGTGACAACCAATTCCCAGCGTCTGGATGCGCTGGTTCACAACGAGAAGATTTACTTGAGCCTGGCCGACGCGATCGTTCTCGGCCTCGAGAACAACTACGATATCGCCATACAACGCTATAACCTCGACATTGCGGATACCGATCTGCTGCGGGCCCGGGCCGGGTCAAATCTTCTAGGTGTCAGCAGCGGCTTGGTCGAGGGCACGCTCGGTGGAGGGACCACTGCTTCGACCTCCCTCAGTTCCGGCGGGGGCCCCGGCGGCACATCGACTGCGGTTGGCGGGGCGGGTGCCGGCGCCCTTGGCATCGTGTCTAGCACCAACGGGACCGGCCCGACACCCGAGGCCATGGATCCTGTTCTCGCGGGAACCATACAGCTGGAACGGACAACCAGCCCGGAGCCGACGCCTTTCGCCAGCGGCGCCCCCACCTTGAATCAGAACACTGACCAATACAATTTCACTTACAACCAGGGCTTCATCACCGGCACCGCGCTTCAGGTCGGCTTTAATAACAGCCGTATCACCAGCGACAGCATCTTCAACGCCTATAGTCCGGAGTTACAATCCACCTTCCGGGCTACCGTGACCCAACACCTGCTCAATGGCTTTGGTCCGGGCATCAACGGCCGCTTCATCCTCGAAGCCAAGAATGACCGGCGTATTACTGACTCCGCATTTCGCCAGCAGATTCTGTACACCATTAACCAGATTGAGAACATTTACTGGGTTTTGGTGGGCGACTACGAGGATGTGCAAGCCAAGCAGCGCGCTCTGGAACAGTCCACGCGGCTGGCCTCGGACAATCGCAAGCAACTGCAGATCGGCACGCTTGCCCCGCTGGACGTTCTGAATGCCGATAACCAGGTGTCTACCGATACCCAGGCGCTGATCACGTCCCAGACCAACCTTGAGTATCAGCAGCTGGTCATGAAACAAGCGATCAGCCGCAATTTGAGCGATCCGGTTTTATCGAGCGCCCCGGTCATTCCTACGGATCGCGTTTCGTTGCTCGAAATGCCGGAGGAACGGACGGCGGTTGAGGATCTGGTGCAAAGGGCCTATGCCAATCGTCCGGAGATCGAGCAGCAAATTCTGAGCCTGCGGAACAACGAAATTACGCTGAGAGCGGTTAAGAACAACCTGTTGCCGACGGTGGATCTCTACGCCTTCTACGGTGGGCAGGGTTTGGGCGGAACGAAGAGCCCGTTTTGCTCGACTGAGTTTTTCGGCGCTGCCGCTTGCGATGTGCCTACTGTTGGCTACGGCCAGGTCTTCACCAACCTTTTCAATAGCTCGGGGCCGGATAAGGGAGCGGGTGTCAACGTGAATATTCCGCTGCGGAATCGCACCGCGCAGTCGCTGCAGGCTCGCGCCCTGCTCGAGTATCGGCAGGCGGAAATGCGTCTGCAACAGCTCTATATTCAGGTGCGCATCCAGGTCATCAACGGACAGTATGCTCTGACCAACGACCGCGCCGCGGTGCAAGCGGCGCTGGCTGCGCGCGAGTACAACTTCCAGTCCTACCAGGCGGAAGTAAAGAAACTGAGGTTGGGCGCGTCGACGACCGCGAACGTGTTGCAGCAGGAACGGAATCTCGCCACGGCCGAAAACAATGTCATTTCCACTGAGGCCACGTACGCGAAAGACCGTGCCTCGCTGGAACAGCTCCTGGCCCAGACCTTGGATCAATATGGGATTCAGCTCTCCGATGCAGTGAGCGGCACGGTAACTAAGAACCCGGTTATTCCAGGGTTGGAACCGGCAAAGGCAGCGCCGGAAGCGAACGTACCCGGTCAGCAGCAGCAACTGCAGCATACCGAGCAGATGCCCCCGCTGCCCGTGATGCCGGCACAGCCCAAGCTGACACCGCAAGAGGAGCAGAACCTGCCCCCATCGCAGGAAACGCCACCCCCTGCCACGCCGGCGCCACCGCCACAATAGTGGTTGCTTGTTGAGTGAACCGCAGATCCCTCGGCTACGCTCGGGATGACAAAATAAAGGGCGGCTGCGACCTATAAATTGGCTGTCGGATCGAAGAGACACGACCAATCTACAGGTTGCAGCCGCCCTTTATTTTGTCATCCCAAGGGAAACCTGCGGTTCACTTCGCTAGTAACAAAAGTTGAGTAGCGCGCCGCCTTACCCTTTGTCATCCCGAGCGTAGCCGAGGGATCTGCGGTTCTGCTTAATTCCCGAATGAAAGGCCGGCGGACTTGGCAACGCCCTGGATGTACTCCCGGCCCCTGGTGTACTCCTCTTCACTGTGCAGGTGCTCCAACATTAGCGGAGCATCCGTCCCAAGTTGAGACAGTTCTTGCAAATAGGTTTTGTAGTCGATCAATCCAGTTCCGGGAACGACCTCCTGGATCCAAACCTGGACGCCTGGTCCCCACCGCAGGTCCTTGGCGTGGCATGACTTGATCCACGGGCCGAGCTTGCGAAAGCACTCCCGGATGCCGGCGCTGTTGTTGTACAAGCGAACCGGGCTGTTCATCGTGTTGCACACATCGAGATGGACGCCAAACGCCTTCCGGTCTACAGCCTTGACCAGTCTCACGTACTCGTCCGGGCTGGTAGGAAAATTCCAGGGCATCATTTCGATGGTGAAAAACGTCCGCTGGGGCTTGACGGCGTCAATCAGTTTGCGGCAGTTTTCGACCGTGGCATCCACAAACTCCTGGCTTAAATTTCTCGGATTTTCTCCGTACCAGACATTCGGATCATACGAACCCGCGATGTCGACACAATTGCGCGCGCCCAATAATTCGGCCACTGCCAGCTTCTCAGTGACGTAAGTCATGTTACTTCGGCGTTTCTCGGGGTCTGGGTCGAGCATGTTCTTCCAGGCTCCCACTTCGGCGATCGCCACATCCTGGCGCGCGAACTCCTTTACCAGTCCGGCAATGCGAACCGTGTCAGTTACAGAAAGATCGCTGGGAGCGTAGGCCGCGCGATAGCCAAGATCACGATGCGCTTTGGCGAGCACAGCAGGATCATCCGATTTCACGAAGACCGGGCCGCCCAGGCGCATCGCCTTCCCGCTGCTAGCCCAAGCACGGCAGGCCATCGCTCCGGCGGCGACGATTCCCGTTTGCGCCAGGAACGTCCGTCTGGACGTTTTCTCCACGGGTAACATGACTAACGTTCCGTAACCTCGTCCAGCAAACGAAAGAACTCTGGAAAAGAAATCGCCGCGGCGTCTGCCCCAAGGATCAGCGTGTCCCCGTCGGCGCGCAAAGCGGCCACGGCAAACGCCATGGCGATGCGATGATCCCCGTCCGAGTCAACCACCGCCCCGTGCAGCTGCTGGCCTCCCGGCACATCGAGGCCGTCCTCGAACTCCTCCACTGTGGCGCCCATGGCGCGCAGGTTCCTCGCCACCAGGGCGATGCGATCGCTCTCCTTCACCCGCAACTCGCGCGCATCGCGAATGCGGATGCCTCCACGGGTATACGGCGCGATCGCCGCCAGCACCGGCAGCTCATCGATCAACTGCGCCGCCAGCGGTCCACGAATCTCCGTGCTGCCCAAGCCTTGCGGCGGGGCAGCGAGCTGCACGCTGCCTATCAGTTCACCCCGGTTCTCCTCCAGGTTCAGCACATTGATCTTCGCCCCCAACGCAGTCAACACATCGAGCAGCGTAGCCCGCGTGGGATTCATCCCCAACTGGTCAAACACCAGGCTCGATTCAGGAAACAGCGCTGCCGCACACAGGAAGAAAGCGGCCGAAGACATGTCTCCCGGCACCGTTGCTTCAATCCCGTGCAGCTTTTGGCCGCCGTCAATCGTGACCGAATCTATGCTTCGCCGGATCTCGGCACCAAAGGCGCGCAATGCCAGTTCACCATGGTCGCGCGTGCGCACCGCCTCGCTCACCGTGGTCGTTCCCTCGGCCTGCAATCCGGCAAAGAGCAATGCGGTCTTAACCTGGGCGCTGGGCACCGGCGTCCGATACGCGATCCCGCACAGCTTTGCGCCCTCAATCTCGACCGGCGCATGACCATCGCGCAGACTGATCGCCGCGCCCATCTCCAGCAGCGGCTTACGCACCCGCTCCATGGGTCTGCGGTTCAGCGAGGCGTCTCCCTCGAGAGTGAATGCTCCTACCTGCGCCGCCAGCAGTCCTGACAACATGCGCATGGTAGAGCCGGAGTTGCCGCAGTCCAGCACCGTGCCGGGCGGAGTGAACGTGCCGCCGCAGCCCTCCACCTCCACCGTATCGCCGCTGCGGCTTACCCGCGCGCCCAGCTGCTGCATGCAGCTAAGACTGCTGGCGCAATCCGCCCCGGTAGAAAAATTGTGAAAGCGGCTGGATCCTTGCGCCAGCGCGCCCAGCAGGGCGTAGCGGTGGGAGATGCTCTTGTCCCCGGGCAGCCGCAGTGTGCCCAGCAGGTTGCGTGCCGGAGGGATGGTTCGTTCTGTCGTCAGCGTGTCAGCCAATGTTGAAACTCCAAGGCTTATCCTAACCCGTGCCGGGAAGCACCTTGAGCACGATGACGGTTTCGTCGTCGAAGTGCTCGACGCCGCCCTGAAAGGCGGAGAGTTCCTGGTAGATCGCGTCCACCATCCCCTCGGCCGTATTTTTGAGTTGGCTGTTGACGATCTCGATCAGCCGCTCAGTCGAGAACATCTCTTCTTTGTCGTTGAGCGCATCCACAATGCCGTCGCTGAAAAAGATGATCGCGTCGCCAGGGCGGGTGGATAGAGTGAATTCCTCGTAGGTGACGTCCTTGAACATGCCCAGAGGGAATCCTTCCGCCTCCACGGTTTCTACCTGGCCTGCGCGGCAGAAGAGTGGCTGCACGGCACCCGCATTGGCAATCTGCAGCGTCTGCTTTTCATCGTTCCAGACGGCGTAGACCATGGTGACGTATTGCGCATCCAGCTTTCGTTCCTGCAGGGAATCGTTGAGCTGTTTCAACATGCTGGCCGGTGAAAGACACTGGGTGCTGGCCGCGCGCATGATCCCGCTGATCAATGCCGCATACAGCGCGGCCGGCGCCGCTTTGCCGCTGACATCTCCCATCGCGATGCCCAGGCAGGTGTGGTCATAAGGCAGAAAGTCATAGAGGTCCCCACCAATCGTCCGCGCCGGCAGAAATCTGGTGGCAAACTCGGCGTTCTTCCTGGGCGGTGGTTTGGGGGGGAGGAGGCGCAACTGTACTTCGCGCGCCATATCGAGATCGTGCTCCAGCCGCTGTTCCTGTTGGGTCACCCGTTGGTAGAGCCGGGCATTCTCGATGGCGACGGCAATTTGCGATGCCAGCGTCACCAGGGTCCGCTGGTGATCGTCGTTGAAGTAGTTGACCCGTACATGCTCCAGATCCAGTACGCCGATGACCTTACCCTTGTACAGCAGCGGCACCGCCATCTCCGACCGCGTCTCCGGATTCACCATGTAGTAGCGCGCGTCCTTGCGCACGTCCCCGGCGTGAACCATCCGGCGCTCGCGGACTGCAGTCCCCACCAGGCCGCGATCCAGCGGGACCTTTTCCGCCGGCGAGACCGGATGTCCAAAGCGGACGGAATACTGTATTTCCAGCACCTGCTCCCGCTCGTTCACGAGCAGAATGCTGAACATCTGGTAGTCGATGATCCGCCGCAGCAGTTCCCCGATGCGTTCCAGCAGGGGATCGAGGTCGAGAATCGAGGTGACCTCGCGGGCAATTTCATTGAGCACGGCAAGCGTCTGCGCCTGCCTGGCCACCCGGGTGTAAAGCCGTGCATTCTCAATTGCCTGGGCCACCCGAGAGGCGGTCAGCTCCAGCAATCGGCGGTGTTCCGGCTGAAAATAGCCAACCTGCTCGGACTGAAGGTCGATCACGCCAATGACCCGGTTTTTGGCGATGAGGGGCACCGCCAACTCCGAGCGAACATCGGGGTTGGCGCTGATGTAATTCTCTTCCTGCCGCACATCCTGCAACAGGATGGACTCGCGGTGCTCGGCGGCCCGGCCGACGACCCCCTTGCCCACCCGGATCCTCAAGCGCTCTGCTTCGGGCGAATGGCCGATTTGGAAGCGCATACGCAGGTCGTTGGTCCGTTCATTCACCAGCAGGATGGCGAATATCTTGTAGTCGATGACGGCGCGCACCAGGTCCGCAGTGCGATGCAACAGAGTCTGCAAATCAAGGGTGGTGTTCAGGGCGTTCGCCAGCCGGATGAGGAACTCGGTCTGCAGCGGGTCTATCCTCACCGAGCCGGGCACTGGGAGAGCTTCTGAACTGGGACGATAATCGCCTTCAAACGATTGCGCAGCAATCGTTTGCGCCGGTTTCTTCACGGCTTCAGCGTCGTCTTTGTCGCGAGGAGGCGTCATACAAATATCGAGTCATCATAGAGCATTTGGTGGGTCGGCTGGTTTGTGGGTGGCTATTCGCGCGGCCGGATGGGGCGAACCCGACAGCCGGCTTTAGACTTTTTTCCGCAGCCTCTTGGCCAGCGGGATTGTTTCTAAAGAGTGTGCGTGAGAACTGCCGGTTCGAGTGCCCTGGTTCCGTGACGGAGGACGGGTGCCTCACATCTCGCTCGTTTTTCGCGAGATGTGGGATACCGCTGCACCTTCCCTCTGAATCTCGATCGATCCGTTGCACTGAGCGGTCAACATCGGCGGTATCCCACATCTCGCGAAAAACGAGCGAGACGTGGGGCACCCGGCCTCCGTCACGGAACCAGACGCACCCCCTCGCGGGGTTTTTCCGCCTCAGGCTTCGTTCTGGTACTCGCGGAGGATAGCCACGCTGGCGCTGGCCCCGATCCGGGTAGCGCCCGCTTCAAGCATGGCGCGGGCATCGCTCAAGGTGCGAATGCCTCCGGAAGCTTTGACTCCGCAGCGATTCCCGGCCACGCCACGCAGGATCGCAACGTCCGCCACGGTGGCTCCTCCTGTAGAAAACCCAGTGCTCGTCTTGAGGAAATCCGCTCCGGCGGCGAGCGCCAGCTCGGACGCGCGCAGTTTCTCCTCTACCGTCAACAAGGAGGTTTCCAGGATCACCTTTACCAGCGTGCCCGCTTCATGCGCCACTTGGACCACTCCACGAATATCCTGCTCCACCAGCGCGTTCATGCCGGACTTCAGCAGCCCCAGATTCATGACCATGTCCAGCTCGTGCGCGCCCAACTTGATTAGCGCCAGGGCTTCCTCACGCTTGGTGGTGGCGAGATTGGCTCCCAGGGGAAAACCGACCACTACACCAACCGGGACGCCGCTTCCCGCCATGACGGAGTGTGCCAGCGATACCCACGCAGGGTTAACCATGGCACAGGCAAAGCGGAAAGTCGCCGCCTCCTCGCACACCTTCACCACCTGGTCCCGGGTCGCCTCCGGCTTCAGCAGGGTGTGGTCGAAAACGGCAGCAAGGGCAGCAGCGCTCGCCAAGGTAGCAGTGGCAAATCCGGCCACGTCGAAGGGTCCGGAGGCGTGATCGGTCTCCGGCTGTAATAGTTTGATCGTCATGGTAGCTCCGCTGGGACTCTATGCCCTCTCGCAGGCAAAGATCAATGTGTATTTGGTGACTCGTCCGGATTGAAAATGCGGATGTCAGGCAGGTTACGAAAGCGTTCCTGGTAATCCATTCCGTAGCCCACGACAAAATGGTTAGGAATGGTAAACGCTACATAGTCGGCGTCAATCTTCTCCAAACGCCTTGCCGGCTTATCCAGGCAGGTTGCAATCTTCAAGGTCTTCGGTTTGTGCTGCTGCAGTAGCCTGCGCAGGAAAACCAGTGTGAGGCCGGTGTCCAGGATGTCTTCGACCAGGATCACATTTCGCCCCCCGATCGGAGTATCCAAGTCCTTGATCAATCTTACCGCGCCGCTGGTCTTCACGCCCTTGTAGCTGGAAATGGCCACAAAGTCGAACGTCGTCTCGACCGAAATACTACGAGCCAGGTCGGCGAGAAAGACCGCGGCTCCCTTCAGCACTCCAACCAGCAAAATACTCTCGCCGGCGAAGTCGTGGCTTATCTGCGCGCCGATTTCCGCCACCCTTACGGCGATCTCTTCGCGCCGAAACAACATGTCGTGCTCGTGCTCACTCATTGGCTCTGTCATTCTTCCACGGATCGTTCGCCGGCGAAAGCACACGGCTATACTGTATGTACGACGCACGCATGTATCCCTTCATTCACATCGGTCACTTTTCTGTTGGTACGTTTGGCCTCTGCCTGTGGCTGGCGTCCGTCTGTGCCTGCTGGACGCTCTATCGGAATTTTCTCCGCTTTGGCGTCGATGCGGACGCCGTCGGCGTAGCTGCCTACACCACGGTGGGTGGTGTGGTCGGTGCCAAACTATGGCATGTATTGGAAGATCCGTCGCTGCTCATCCACCACCCGTTGCTGGTCCTTTTTGACCGGGCAGGCTTTGCCTGGTTCGGCGGATTGCTGGCCGGCATCGCAGTGCTCCTGTGGCAGGGACGGCAAGCGAAAACCGGCGGTCTGGGAATGCTCGACCTGGCCGCTCCGGCTGTTTCGGTAGGCTACGGAGTCGGTCGCATCGGCTGTCTCGTCTCCGGCGACGGCGACTACGGCGTTCCCACCCATCTGCCGTGGGGCATGAGCTTCCCCAACGGCCTGGTGCCGACCACGCAAAGGGTTCACCCGACACCAATTTACGAATTGCTGGGTGCCCTGCTGATTGCCGCCTACCTGTGGCGGCGAGGGGCGAACTCCGGCGGTACCCTGCCATTGGGACAGCTCACGGGCGAATACCTCGTGCTGAGTGGTGTGGCGCGCTTCCTGGTGGAGTTCATCCGCATCAATCCCCGCATCTACTGGGGCATGAGCAATGCCCAGGTTGCCAGCCTGGGCTCGATCGTCGCCGGGATTTTGCTCATCCTCTGGGCCCGGCGCCATAGCATAACGACCGCGGCCAGGCCTGCCGATGTAATGGCGGCTGCATCCCGGCACTAGACCAGGCTGGTGTATCGACACCACCAGCATTCATAGATTTGTTGTCTTTCCACCGAAAAGGTGAACCATGGCTCAAGCCGACCAACTCCGCGTCCCCGAACCTGCTCGAACCGACGCTAAATCCTTCGAACTGCTGCGCGTGTGGATCGCCCACCAGGACCAGCACATCAGCATGCGCGTCGGCGTGTGGAAGGAACCCGAAGCGTGGGGAATGATGCTTGCGGACCTCGCCCGTCACATCGCGGCGTCCTTCCAGCAAGCGGAAAATCGCGACCCAATGGAGATGCTGGCACGTATTCGAGCAGGTTTTGAAAACGAGATTGAGTCTCCTACGGAGGAGGTCCACGGCGAGCTTGCCGGTTGACACATTGAACGATCAGATCATCATTCGGGGCGCCCGAACCCACAACCTGAAGAACATTGACTGCGACCTGACCCACGGTAAGCTTACCGTGGTAACAGGCGTTTCAGGCTCGGGCAAATCCTCGCTTGCCTTCGACACCATCTACGCGGAAGGGCAACGGCGTTACGTCGAATCTCTTTCGGCGTATGCCCGGCAGTTCCTGGAACGGATAGAGAAGCCGGACGTAGACCTGATTGACGGTCTGGCGCCGGCCATCGCGATTAAACAGAAGAACACTACCCGCAACCCGCGCTCGACAGTAGCTACGGCCACCGAGATTTACGATTATCTCCGTCTCCTCTTCGCGCGCTGCGGCACTGCCCATTGCATCGTTTGCGGCGGAGTGGTCAGGCGCGACACCGTCGATGAGATTGCCGCCTCCATCTTGGCCCTGGGCGAGGACACGCGGCTTTACGCGTTGTTTCCGGTAAAACCGCGTGTGACAGCGGAGCCTGAGGTGGAGACCAAGCGCCGAAAGAAGGCGCCGGCCAAGGCTATCAATCCGTCCCTTCCCAACGATGCATTCAAAGAGCGCCTCACCGAACTGCGCGCGCGCGGTTTCAATCGTCTTTACCAGAATGGAAAGATCGTTGAGTTCTCCACTCCCGAGTCTCTGCTCGATCTCGATTTTGGCCAGGGCGTGTACGCGCTGGTCGATCGCCTGGTGGTCTCGTCCGAGAATCGAGCGCGCATCGTGGACGCCGCGGAGATCGGCTTCCGCGAGTCAGGGGAGATCGTCTACGAAACGGTCCCGCGGGATGAAGAAACCGAGCCCAGCCGGCTGCGCTTCTCCCAGGCCTTTGAATGCAAAACCTGCCACCGCATCTACCGCGAACCGGAGCCCAGGCTGTTCTCGTTCAATAACCCCTATGGCGCCTGCGAACGATGCCAGGGCTTCGGGAACACCATCGATTTCGATCTAAACCTGATCATTCCCGACAAGCAGAAGACGCTGAATGAAGGCGCGATCGATCCCTGGACCCGGCCCAAGTACAGACCCTACCAGTCAGAGCTCAGAAAAGCCGCGATGCAACAAGGGATTCCGCTCGACACCCCATGGAGAGAGTTGACGGACGAGCAGCAGGCCTTTGTGCTGGACGGTCACGGATCGTTCCTGGGCGTGCACGGTTTCTTCGCCCATCTCGAGCGCAAGAAATACAAACTGCACGTACGCGTGATGCTGAGCAAATACCGTGGTTACGCTACCTGTCCCGATTGCAAAGGCACGCGCCTGCGTGCCGAGGCGCGCGCGGTTCGTATCAACGGACAGAACATTTGCGAGGTTGCCGCTCTCACCATCCGCCAGGCAAACCGCTTCTTCGAGGGGCTCACCCTGACCCGGCAACAGCAGGAGATTGCCGGCGGCATCCTGGTCGAGATACAACAGCGGTTACACTTTCTCGATGCCGTGGGACTGGAATACATCACCCTCGATCGGCTGGCCTCCACACTCTCGGGCGGCGAAGCGCAGCGTATCCAGTTGGCGACCTCGCTGGGCTCGCGCCTGGTGGGAGCGCTCTACGTGCTGGACGAACCATCCATCGGATTGCACAGCCGCGATACCGCCAAGCTAATCCGAATCCTCGAAGAATTGCGCGATCTGGGCAACACCATCCTGGTCGTGGAACACGATCCGGATGTGATTCGCGCCGCCGACTGGCTGGTCGATCTTGGCCCCGGCGCCGGAGAATTAGGTGGCCGTATTCTCGCCGCGGGACCAGTCGAAGAAGTAGAGAGAAATCCCGACTCGCTCACTGGACGTTATCTGATCGGTCAGCTCACCATCCCCATTCCCACCCGCCGGCGTGAGCCGATGCGCGAAAAGCTGGTTTTGCGCGGAGCCCGAATTCACAATCTAAACGGGCTGGATGTCGAAATACCCATGGGCATGCTGGTTTGCATTACCGGGGTTTCCGGTTCCGGCAAGTCCACCCTGGTGCATGACGTCCTCTACCCCGCGGTGTCGCATGCCCTAGGGAAGAACGAAGGCAGCGACCCCACGAACTTGTACCGCGAACTCAAAGGGGCGGAGCGGCTGAACGATATTGTTTTGGTTGACCAGGCGCCGATCGGGCGCACACCGCGGTCCAATCCGGTTACCTACATCAAGGCCTTCGACGCCATCCGCGAGCTTTTTGCATCCCAGCCCGAAGCCCAGCGCAGGGGATATACCGCGGGGCATTTCTCCTTCAACGTACCCGGTGGGCGCTGCGACGTGTGCGAAGGCGATGGTACCGTTACCGTCGAGATGCAATTCCTGGCCGATGTCGAGCTGCCTTGCGAGGAGTGCAACGGAACCCGCTACAAGGCGGGCGTGCTGGAGATCAAGTACAAGGGAAAAAGCATCCACGATGTGCTCAACCTGACGGTCAAAGAGGCTCTGCGCTTCTTTACCGGGCAAACCCGAATCCTGGAAAAACTGGCGGTGCTGGATGAGGTGGGACTGGGGTACGTTCGCTTGGGCCAATCGGCTACCACGCTGTCGGGCGGGGAAGCGCAGCGCGTCAAGCTGGCGGCGCACCTCTCCTTAGGGCGTAGTGCAGTTCGAGGCACCAACGGAACGGCCAAAAAAGCCGGCAGCCGGGTCCTCTATATTCTCGACGAGCCAACCACCGGATTGCACTTCGACGATGTGAGTAAGTTGTTGACGGCATTCAAGCGGCTGATCGACGCGGGAGGTTCCCTGGTGGTCATCGAACATAACCTCGACGTGATCAAGTCGGCGGATTGGGTCATCGACCTGGGTCCGGAGGCGGGTGCCGGTGGCGGCCAGGTGGTGGCCGAGGGAACCCCGGAGCAGGTGGCGCAGACACCCGGCTCTCATACCGGATACTGGCTTGCGCAGGCCCTGGCGGCGCAAGAGGCGCGGGCCTTGCCATGAGGTTTTTCCGTGGTCTTTTGGCCCTGCTCGTGCTGTCGACGCTGGTGGTTTGGGCGCAAAATCAGCTTCCGCCAGGAACCCGGGCGCCGGACGGCGAAGGTCAAATCCGGCCCCAGGCGCAGTCCCCACGGGACGCCGCCGAAAGCAAGATAGAGCAGAAGGATTACGGGGCCGCGCGGTCCTTGCTGGTAAAGTACCTCAGCGACCATCCCACCGACGCGCGCGCCCTCTTTGACCTTGGCTATGTTGAGGATGCAGGCAGCCATGAAGATGCCGCCGCCGCCGACTACCGCAAGGCCATCGCCGCGGACCCCAAACAGTTCGAGGCACGACTGGCTCTGGGGCTCCTGCTGGCCCACCAGGGTAAGTACGATGAGGCCCGGGAGCAAATGGAACAGGCGACGCAGCTGACTCCGGAGCCGCCCAACCCTGCAGCCCAAGCCGAAGCCTTCCGCACGCTGGCGGAGCTGGACCGCAGCAGCGACCCTCCGGCTGCCCGGGATGCTCTGGTGGCGGCGTTGAAGCTCAGCCCCGAAACCCCCGCCGACCTGCTGCTGACCGCTCAGATCGCCGAAGCGAACGACGATTTAGAACTGGCCCAGACGGCTTACCAGCGCTTGCTGGCAAGCCGGCCGCCGCCCTCGCCGAGCCTGGCAGCGGCTGCCACCGGCGGCCTGGCCCAGCTGCTGATTAAACAGAAGAAGTACTCTGAAGCCGAACCGCTGCTCAAAACCGCGTTGGCGCGCGACCCTCGTGATCCGGCCCTAAACGCACAATTGGCCGCCGCGCTGCTTGCCCAGGGGAAGAACGACCAGGCGCTGCCGGTGCTGGAGACTTTGCGCCAGCTGGAACCGGGCAACGACTCGGTCGACCAGATGCTGGCCGACGCCTATTCCCAGGCCGGTCATCCCGAAAAGGCGGAGCCCATCTATGCCAAAATGACGCTTGCCCACCCCGGTAACGAGGATGTCCTGGCAGCGCAGGGAGAGAACCTGATAAAGGAGAGGCTCTATCCCCAGGCCCAGGAAGTGCTGCAGCGGGCGGTCAAGCTGAAGCCCGACGACGGGGACGCCTGGAGCGGCTTGGCCTTTGCGGCTTCGGAAAATAAGCAATATCAAGTGACTCTGCAAGCTCTTTCCATGAGATCAAAGTATTTAGCGGAGACTCCAGCAACCTACTTCCTTTGGGCAACTGCGTACGATAGCCTGCATGTGTCGAAATCAGCGCAGGAATACTATCGCAAATTCCTCACCGCTTCCGACGGAAAATTCCCCGACCAGGAATGGCAAGCCAAGCATCGACTAGTTGCTCTTGGTGGTAATCATTAACGTAAGACGTTCCGTAAGCCCTCCGAGAGGTGCCATATGCGGTTCGTGGCTACGACCCTCGTCGTCTCTGCTTTAACCTTCGGCCTTTTCTCTGCCCGCGCGTTTGCTATCGATGAAAGGATTAACGATCCCCAGGCGATGGCAGCACTCGAAGCGAAGGCAGACCAGGCCCAACCCAAGGAACAATGTTTTCTATACGCCGAGTTGGTACACCAGATGACCGAGCTCGCCGGACAGCAATACAGCTCCGGTGATGGTGATCATGCCTCTGCTACGCTGCGGTTGGTGCAGAAGTATGCGGAAAAGATCCACATGGGTGTCGCCGATGACGGCAAAAAGTTGAAGAACGCCGAACAGCTGATTAGCCACACATCCTACCGGCTAACTGGCATTCTCAATGCCGCTTCTTACGACGACCGTCAGGCGCTGCAGGCGACATTGAAACAGCTGGAGCAGGTGCAAACCGAGCTCATGATGCAGGTCTTCAAGAAATAGAACTTGAAGAGGACCGTGGCCATCACGGGCATTTGCATGCTGCTGGCGATCGCGCCAAGCAACCGCTATTCCCCGGCCCAATCCAAGAAAGATCCCTTAACCGAACAGCAAATCGAGGACGTTCGCGAGGCTGGTGACGAGCCCGTGCCGAGGATCAAACTCTTCGTCGGATACGTCGACGACCGGGCTAAACAAATCCATAGCCTCAGCACCGACGCCGGCGCGCAGAACAGAGAAGTGCGCATACACAATCTGTTCGACGAGTTTACGCGGCTCTCCGACGATCTTCAGGACAACATGGACAACTTCGACGAGCAGCATGCCGACCTGCGCAAGGTGCTTAAGGAGGTCGTCGACAAGACCGGAGAATGGGACAAAGTGTTGAACGAGCCCAAGCCGAGCACGCAATACGACTTCGTGCGCAAGACGGCGCTGGATGCGAATCAGAGCGCGCATGAGGCGGCCACGCAGATGCTGGCCGATGAGACGAAATATTTTGCCGAAAAGAAGAAAGAGGAAAAGGAAGAACAAAAAAGGTGACGGTTTTCTCGGCCAAGTCCTGCTAGGCTGAAGGCGGTGAATTCCGAATTGCACTTGCTGTTTGCGGAAGAGTACCGTGCCCTTCGGCCGCGCGCTCCGCTTCCTTTTCTTGAAGTTCGTTTCCGCCGTTTCACCAGCCTGAACACCACGATCCGATTGCGCGAGGGGCGGGTGCACGTGCACTTATCCGATCTGCTGGAGGGTGCACCGGAAAGTGTTCTGCGTGCCATTGCTCATATCCTGCTGGCCAAACTTTACCGCAAGCCGCTGAATGCGGTGCAGACCACTCGCTACCGCCGGTTCGCTTCGAGCGAAGCCGTGATTCGGCAGACGGAGTTGATTCGCCAATCGCGCGGCCGCAAAAAGATGCTGGGGCCAAGCGGTCAGTACTATGACTTGGACGAGGTTTTCGAGAGCCTGAACTCGAGGTTCTTTCACGGCCTGCTGGGACGGCCGCTGCTTACCTGGAGTGGTCACGTGGCTAAGCGCAGCCTGGGCCACTACGACCCAGCCCACAACACGATTGTGGTCAGTCGTGTCTTCGACCGCAAGAACACTCCGCGCTACGCAGTGGAGTATCTGCTCTATCACGAAATGTTGCACTTGAAGCATCCGGTAAAGGTGCGCGGAGGCCGAAGGTGCGTGCATCCCCGCGAATTTCAAGCCGAAGAGCGCCTCTTTCCCGACTGGCAAAAAGCCAAAGAATACCTGAAGACGATCTGATCCGGAGGGGCGCACTGCAGATCCCTCGGCTTCGCTCGGGATGACAAAGGGGAGGGTGTGCCTTCCATTGAGATTAGATAGTGGGTGGAGATAGCAGCAGGTCGCTATCTTTCCGTTTGACACTTCAAATCAAAGCGCTCCTCTCCCCTTTTGACCCTTCAAATGGAATCGCTTCTCTCCCCTTTGTCATCCCGAGCGGAGCCGAGGGATCTGCAGTGCGCCCCTCCTGACCCTAAATGATCCGGGATCTAACTGTGACGGTTACGAATTACCGGCTCACCGACTGTCTGCTCTTTGCCGCTGAACAAAGCATCAAACACCAGCAAAATCCCGCCAACCACAATGGCGGAATCGGCAACATTAAAGTCCGGCCAGTGATAGTGAATGATGTGCACTTCGAGAAAGTCAATGACGTAGCCGAAACGCAAGCGGTCGTACGCATTGCCCAGGGCGCCTCCAAGGATCAACGCCAGAGCCACCGCGGTGGGCGAAAGTCTTCGCCCGATTTTCATCAAAGCCACCAGCACCGCAACCGCCGCCAGCAAAGAAAACACCAGCAGCATCCATCGCACGCGCGCCGGCGAACTCGAATCATTGAAGAGACTAAACGCCGCGCCAGGATTTTCCACGTGGCTGATGGCGAAGATATGTGGAATCACCTGTATGTTGCTGCCGACTTCAATCCGCGTCGCCGCCAGCCACTTAGTGAGTCGATCGGCGGCCACGATGAACACGGAAAGCACCAGGAGCCAGACCCTGGAATCTCTGATGTTCATGCGTTGGAGGCGCTTTCCGCCGGAGGAACGCCCATCTGGTCGAGCGCCGCCGAACACCGTTCGCACACCGTGGGCCAGCGCCAATCCTCGCCCACATGCACGGAGTAGTTCCAGCACCGCTCACACTTCGCGCCATCGGCCGGCAGCGTGGCCGCGATGACCTGCGGCGACGGCCCGGTCCTCACTTCCACCTGGGACACGTTCAATAGCTCCTTCAAGCTCCCCCGGTAGCGCTCCAGCAATGCCCCCATCTGCGCCGGAACTTCCAACACCAGCCGGGCATCGAGCGCTTTGCCGATCTGCTTCGCCTTGCGCGCCTCCTCCAGGCTCTTCAGGGCCTCGTCGCGAATCAGAAGCAAGGTCGCCCAATCGCTCATTAATTCGGTATCGATGGTCGCCGCCAGGCTTTCAGGTTCCGGGAACAGCTCCAGGTGCACGCTGGGCAGGCGGTTGCCCACCGCAGGCATATATTGCCAGATTTCGTCCGCGGTAAAGCTAAGCAGCGGCGCCACCAGGCGGACCAGCGCTTCGGCAATCATCCACAACACGGTTTGCGCGGAGCGCCGAGCCGGATTCTCTGGCGCAAAGGTGTAAACCCTGTCTTTCACCGCATCAATATAGAGCGAGCTCAACTCGGCCACGGCAAATTCATTCAGCGCCTGATAGATGCGATGAAATTCAAAGTCCTTGTACCAGCCCAGAACCTTCTCCGTGAGCTCCCGCGTGCGCGTCAGCATGTACTGGTCTAGGGGAGGCATTTGCTCCCACGCGACCGCATGCTTTTCCGGCTCGAAGCCGTTGAGGTTGCTCAACAAGAAGCGAAACGTATTGCGCAGCTTGCGATAGGTTTCGGCCACCCGCTGCATCAGATTTTCGCTGGCAACGACATCTTCGCGGAAGTCAACGGAAGCTACCCACAGACGGACAATCTCCGCCCCCAGGCGTTGCGCAATGTCGACCGGATCGACACCGTTGCCCAGGCTCTTTGACATGGCGCGGCCCTGCTCGTCGAGTGTCCAGCCGGCGGTCGCGGCCATGCGGTAAGGTGCGGCGTCACGCGTACCAACCGCGCAGAGCAGGGAAGACTGAAACCAGCCGCGGTGCTGATCGCCGCCCTCGAGATAAAGATCAGCGGGGAAGGGAAGATCGGGTTCGATGCCCAGAACAGCCGCCTGGCTGGCGCCGCTCTCGAACCACACGTCCAAAATATCCATTTCCTTCTTGAACTCCCCGGCAGCGCCGCAGGACGGGCATGTGGTGCCCGGAGGCAGAATCTCCCCCACATCCCGCACGTACCACGCATCCGCGCCTTCAGTCGCAAAGAGCTCAACGATTCGCTCATTGACCGCGGGATCGTTGAGCGGCCGCCGGCAGCCGGTACACAGAAACACCGCGATGGGCACGCCCCAGATCCGCTGCCGCGAGATGCACCAGTCCGGGCGGGAGGACACCATGTTGGCGATCCGCTCCTGGCCCCACGCCGGATCCCACTTCACCTTCCCTATCTCTTTGAGAGCCCGCTCGCGGAAAGTGCTCACCGAGCCGTCCGCGTGCTTCATCTCGGTCTCCATGTTGATGAACCACTGCTCCGTGGCGCGAAAAATCACCGGCCGGTGGCACCGCCAGCAGTGAGGATAGGAGTGATACACCTCCTGCCTTCCCATCAGGGCATGCCGTGCAACCAGCAATTCAATGATGGGTTCGTTGGCTTTGAACACGAAAAGCCCGTCATATTCTGGCAATCCGTTGCGCAGGTGGCCGCCATCGTCCACATCGCATAACTGGCTCAATCCATAGCGAGCACCGGTGGCGAAATCGTCAACTCCATGCGCGGGCGCAGTATGCACGGCGCCGGTGCCCTGGTCGGTAGTGACGTAGGTGGCCAGAACACCCAGGACGCTCCGTGTGAGGAATGGATGGGCGAACGTCACACGCTCCATCCGCGAACCAGGAAAGCGGGCAATCTCGTGCGCGCTTTCGAGCCCGCAAGCAGCCCGGGTGGCGGCCGCGAGGGCCTCGGCCACGATGTAGACTTCCCCATCCTGTTCCAGGGCTACATATTCAAAATCAGGGTGGAAAGCCACGGCCAGCGAAGCAGGCAGGGTCCAGGGCGTGGTGGTCCAGATGATCGTGGAGACCCGCTTACCCGCAAGCCGACCATCGATCGCTTCGGGAGCGCTGGTGAGCCGGTAGCGCACGTAGATGCTGGGGCTGGTGTGCATGTCGTATTCGACTTCCGCTTCGGCGAGCGCCGTGCGGTCGTGCATGCACCACAGAACTGGCTTCAGGCCCTTATAGACAAATCCGTTCTCCAGGAAGTGGAAGAAGGTCTCGATGATCTTGGACTCATACTCCGGGGTCATGGTGGAGTAGGGCTGGCCCCAACGTCCGAAAACACCCAGTCGTTGGAATTGCGTCCGCTGCAGGTCAAGGTATTTCTGGGCATACGCCCGGCAGGCGCGGCGCACCGCGATGGCCGGCATCTCCAGCTTCTTGCGGCCCAGTTGTTCGTCGACTTTGATCTCGATTGGCAGGCCGTGGCAATCCCAACCCGGCACGTACGGGGCATTAAAGCCGGCCATCGTCTTCGACTTGACTACGAAGTCCTTCAGGCATTTGTTGAGTGCATGGCCGAGGTGGAGCGGCCCATTGGCGTAGGGCGGGCCGTCGTGCAGCACGTAGGTTGGTGCATCCCGGCGCACCTCACGGATCTGGTCATAGATCCTTTCCTGCTCCCACGAAGCCAGCCGCCGCGGCTCGCCTTGCGGCAGATTGGCCTTCATTGGGAATTCAGTATGGGGCAGGTTGAGGGTCGCCTTGAGGTCGGGCGAATACGGCATTATGTCTCCAGTGGAAATATCAACGAAAACTCTATTGTAACTTTGCGGCAAAAGTTGGCCATTTGCTTACCTCGGGGCCAAAAAAGGTGTCTAATACTTTTTAATGGATTTTCATCCGGTCCCTTCTCCGTCCTCCTGGAGAGAGACAACCCGGGCGACAGTCGTCCATAATGAGGAGACAGGCGGAGAGAGGCTTACACGCCCTCTTTTCTCATAAGTTCTATGGCCAATCAGGTTCTATTACCTCCGGAGCTGGACCGACGAGATCAGGCAAGAGAGCCTAAGTTGCTCGCCGAAATCATTGATGAACCGGCATGGAAGACGATTGCCGGCAATATCTACGACCTTCTGTATCCGCCCAAGCTTCCCCCGCTCGTCCTAACGTCAAAGCCTATCGCGGTCATCGACCCGATGAAGGAGAAGCGGACGGCCGCTTCCTCGATTATCTCGGTCGGCCTGCACGTGGTCATCATCGTGCTCATCTTTTGGACTTTCCTCGCGGTGAAGAAGGTCGTAAGCAAGAACCAGCTGGTGACGAACATCGACGTGCCGCAATACATGCCCATTGCCCCCAAGGGGCCGCAAATGGGTGGTGGCGGCGGCGGCGGCTCCCATGACATCCTGCAGGCTCCTAAGGGACGTTTGCCTAAGTTCGAGGAGCAACCGATCACTCCGCCCATGGTCATCAAGAATGATCATCCCAAGCTGGCTGTCGACCCTGCGATCATGATGCCCAAGGATATCCAGCTGCCCAACAACAACCTGCCCAACCTGGGTGACCCGCGGACCAGCGTGGTTGGTCCGGCCTCGAACGGCAGCGGCAGCGGAGCGGGTATGGGTACCGGTTCTGGCGGCGGTATCGGATCAGGCAAGGGAAATGGGTACGGCCCGGGTGAGGGCGGTGGCTACGGTGGCGGCCTCTACCATGTGGGCGGCGGCGTTTCTGCTCCCCAGCTGGTATTTGCACCGGATCCTGAATTTTCCGACGAGGCCCGCCGGGCGAAGTATCAGGGCGTGTGTGTAGTCTCCTTGATCGTGGATGCGCAGGGCAATCCGCAGCGGGTCCAGGTAGTGCGCCATCTCGGCATGGGGCTGGACGAGAAAGCGGTCGAGGCGGTAAAGCAGTACAAGTTCAAGCCTGCCACCCTGCAAGGCAAACCGGTGCCGGTAGAAGTAAACATCGAAGTAAACTTCCGTATTTACTAAGCGGAAAACGAACCGCCGTCGTTCCACCACGCTTCGGTGCTTTGTATCAGGGCCCGACTTTAGTCGGGCCGTTGAGGCCCAACCTAGATCTGGGCTTTAGCCCCTGGCTGAATTGTCTTCACAAGCATTTTCTGCGGGATGCACTCTGGCAGGGGCTGAAGCCCAACGTGTTTCGACTCTTGGCGGCCCGACTAAAGTCGGGCCCTGATACAAAGCACAGGGCGCCGTAGGCGCGGCACCAACCAGCCTATCTCGCATCCCGTGCCGCAAAAAGCCCCGCCGGGATCTCCTGCTTACTCGACAGCATCTCTTTCCACGGATCCTTCCGTACTCGCTCCCCCCATTCCTCAAAACGGGCAATCAGGAACTTAGGAGCCTTCGCGGACTTGAGCTCAGCCCACTCCAGAGGAAGCGCGGCCGCCATCCCCAGACGCGCTCTGCTTGAATAAGGAGCAACCGCCGTAGCTTCCCGCTCGTTGCGCAGGTAGTCAACGAAGATCTTGTTCTTCCGCGCAGCCTTGGTCATTTTAGTGATGTAGAGTTTGCTGTTGTCCTGCTCCATCTGCAGCGCAAAGGCACGCGTAAAAGCCTTGATCTGCTCCCAGCCCAAGGTCGCCCGGATGGGCGCAACGACATGCAGGCCTTTACCGCCCGTTGTCTTGACGAAGCTGTGCAACCCCAACTTCTTCAGCCGCTCCCGCACTTCCAATGCGCTTTCGCCCAGCGTTGCCCAGGACACCGCCTCGTCCGGATCGAGGTCGAAAATAATACGGTTGGGGTGCTCCAGGTCGAGATTGGTTGAACCCCATGGATGCACTTCGAGCACATTCATCTGCGCCAGCCCGGCGAGCCCTTCCTCACGGGGCACGGTAACGTAGGTCTCGGTCGCGCCGCCTTTTGCGTTCGGAATTTTCACCCCCTCGATGCCCGGCGGCATTCCCGCTCCAAGCTGCTTTTGATAAAAGCATTTCTGTCCCGTGCCGTTAGGGCACCGGACCAGCGAAAGGGGCCGGCCTGTTACGTGGGGCAGCATCAGCGGGCCGACCGCCAGGTAGTAGTCGATCAAGGCTTGCTTGGTGACTCCGGTCTCCGGATCGACCACCTTATCCGGATGAGTCACCTTGAAACCGAGCCGCCTGGGAGCAGAAGCGTTCGCCTTCTTCTCAGGCGCCTTCTGTGAAAGGCTCGCATCCGGTACCTCGCGGCGTACGTCAGAAGCTTTCTTGTCTTCCCGCAAACCCTTGAAGCTGGCTTGCCGCACCAGCTTATCCGCCGTCCACGTACTGAATTGAACCTCTGCCACCAGCTCCGGCCGCACCCAGAGGGCACTTTTGCCGGCTGTGCCCGGCACGGCCGCAAACGGCATTTCGTCTTGCCGCATTTCCTCCAGCTGCTTCCGCAACTTGCGCGAGTTGGCCTGGGTGAAACCGGTGCCCGTTCGCCCCGCATAAATCAATTTCTTCTTGTCGTCGTAATACCCCAGCAAGAGGGCTCCAATGCCGTCGGTTCCATTGGCTGGTTTGGTAAAGCCTCCAACCACAAATTCCTGCCGGCGATCGCACTTGATCTTGAGCCAAGATTTAGTGCGGCCTGAGGTATACACGCTGTCCGACCGCTTGGAGACAATGCCTTCGGCGCCTAACCTGCAGGCTTCGGCGAAGATCGGCGCACCTTCCGTCTCGATATGCTGGCCGTAGCGGACGACGCCATCTTCCGCTAGGCTATCGAGCATCTGCGCCAGAATCTTCTTGCGCTCGGTGAGCGGTTCCTGGCGAAGATCATGCCCATTGAGGTGCAGCAAATCGAAGACGAAGTAGGTCAAAGGATGCTTTGCGCCCTCTTCAAACGCAGCCTGCAGATCGGCAAAGCTGCTTTGTCCGTCTGCGGCGAGCACCACCACCTCTCCGTCCATTACCGCGCCTTCAACTGAAAGCCGGCCTAGTTCGCGCGCAATTGTAGGCATGCGATGCGTCCAATCCAGCCCGCTGCGGGTGTACAGGCGAACCTTGCCGGATTTGTCGATGTGCGCCTGTATCCGATAGCCATCGAGCTTCAGCTCATGAACCCAATGCTCTCCCACCGGGGGTGCGGACGCCTCCGAGGCTAACTGCGGCGGAATAAACCCAGGCAGAGCTTCCTTCTTGCCCGGCAGGCGGGAGGGCGCGAAAGGAGCTTGTTTTACCGGAGAACTCTTGCCCGGGCTCGAATTTTCCGGGCGATTGGATTGCCACACGTGATCGCCCTCACGGGCAATGCTGTCCATGTCGCGTTGGGTAAGGACGCTGTTGGGCGCCTTCTCGGTGATGGGCTCGTCAGCTGCAGTTTGTTCGTACTGATCATGTTCCTTGATCAAGAGCCAATTCGGCTTGGCCTCGTTCGCGGCCTTGCCTCCCATGCGCACCAGCACCCATTTGCCCTGCAATTTCTTTCCGTGAAGAACGAACTTGAGATTGCCTTTGGCCAGTGACTCGTCCGCGTCGCCCACCGGTTCCCAGGTGCCTTCATCCCAGAGCATGACGGTGCCGCCGCCGTATTGGCCTTTAGGGATAGTTCCTTCGAACCCGCCATACTCCATGGGGTGATCTTCCACCTGCACCGCCAGGCGCTTATCCCCGGGAACATAACTCGGCCCTTTGGTCACGGCCCAGCTTTTGAGAACTCCATGCAGACCGAGGCGGAAATCGTAATGCAGCCGGGTGGCCGCATGCTTCTGAATAACGAAAGGCAGAGCCCCTGTCTTGGTTGCCGAGTTAGCGCTGCCACTCGGCTCCGCCGTCTGGTTGAAGTCGCGCATGGCACGATAGCGCGAAAGCTGTTCGTCGACCATGCCGGAGGAGGATTGATCTGGGGTCTTGCCCCCGCGAGAACCTGCCGCTTTCTTTGCCTTTGTAGCCATTTATGCTGTCTTGCTGCCCTTCCCGTGGACCAGCTTCAATTTGCGCTTCGCCGCGGGGGATGAGGGCTTGGTAGCGTGTTTGGAGCCCTTGGGCGCTTCTTTCGGAGCCAGGCTCTGCCGCAGTGCCGACATCAGATCGATTACCTTGCCCTGAGCCTTTGCCGGCTTTTCCTCCGGCAACGGCTTGTTGGCCAATTTCGCCTTCACCAGCTCGCGCACTGCGTCCTCATAGTTGTCGGTGAACTTATCCAGCTCCAACGGACGAGCATAGGTCTTGATCAACTGCTTCGCCAGGTTGAGCTGGCCGGCGTCCTGCCTTACCGAGGTAATCTTACCGAAGTATTCGCCGGGCTCCCGCAGCTCTTCCGCAAAGCGAAGGGTGTACAGCATCATGCCCAGCTGTTTCTGATCCTGCGGTGGTGCTAATGCGACCACATGTTCGCGCCCGGCAAAGGCGATTTCCCCCAAGCCAACCATGCCGGCATCGATCATCGCCTGGCGCACAATGGCGAAGGCCGTGGCCTGTGGGCCCTTCTTGGGAACCACAAAGTATGGCTTCACATAAAGCGAGGGAGACAGCTCGCTGGCGGCGCAAAACTGAACGACCTCCAGCGTGTCCTTGCCGGGAATCCGCAGTCGCTTGAGCTCGTCCGGTTCAAGGATGGCGTACTTGCCCTTCGCGTATTCGTAGCCTTTCACGATGTTGGATTTCTCCACCACGTGCCGTTCGTCGCCATCGTGATCCTGTTCGTCATGATCGGCGGCCACGTTCTGGTAATGGATACGTTGTCCTGTCTTGCGGTCGATCTGGTGGAACTGGAAGGCGGGAACAGAGGTGCTAGCGGGATAAATCTCGACCGCGAAACTGACCAGTGAGAGGGAGATTTGTCCGGACCAATAGGGGCGTGCCATGAAACCCTAGGATGCAACAGATCGAGCCGGGGTGCCGAGAACTTGGAGTTTTCGACCCCCTTTGGTAGTCTTTCAAGGTACGCATGCGCGCGTAGCTCAGTTGGATAGAGCGTCTGGCTACGAACCAGAAGGTCGGGAGTTCGAATCTCTCCGCGCGCACCACGCGAAACCAATCCCACATCTCATTTCACGCTTAAGAACCGCAGGCCCCATTCCGCCTCGCCGGTCCCGCATCAGGGCTCGACTTTTCAGTCCGGGGGGGCGGGTTTTCAAACCCGCGAAAGCCTGCGCTTACGGTCAACTTATGGTGCCGGTCCGTTGTGGCAGCCCCGACTTCCAGTCGGGGCCGTCCTGGAAAGCATGACGTCTGCCGATACAGACATCATGCGGAGCCTTTCGCGGAGATTGGCCGTGTGGACGCGAGCCTTCCTTGCGATGAGCCGCGAGGCTGCCGGCCAACATGAAGCCCTCGAAGCTCGAATTAAAGGGCTTTCACGCACCAATACAGAACTGTCTGAAGAAATAGCGGAACGGGTCCGGGTCGAGGCCGAATTGCGCAAGAGCGCCGAGCTGGTAATGCTTTTGCTCGAGTTTGCACCCGAAGCGATCTACGGCATCGATCTTGAGGGTCGCTGCACCTTTTGTAACCCCGCCTGCCTGCGCATGACCGGCTATCAGGAACCCTCAGAACTGCTGGGCCTTAACATGCACGATGCGATCCACTACGCCAAAGCAGACGGAGCTCTCTACCCGGTGGAGGAATGCGCCATCTACCGGGCTTTCATTGAAGGTGTGGGCACTCACGGCGATGATGAAGTGATGTGGCGCAAAGATGGCAGCAGCTTTCCCGCCGAATATTGGTCCCGTCCGCTCCGGCGCAAACACGAGCTGATCGGGGCCGTCGTGACCTTTGTGGACGTCACCGCGCGCAGGCAGGCCGAGCAAACCCTACGGACAGCCAAGGCGGCAGCCGAAGCAGCCAGCCGCGCCAAAAGCGAATTTCTAGCCAACATGAGCCATGAGATTCGTACTCCCCTGAACGGCGTCATTGGCATGACCAACCTGGTGCTGGCCACCGATCTGACCAACGAACAGCGGGAGTTCCTCGAAACTGCCAAGTTGTCGAGCGACGATTTGCTCGCGGTTATCAACGATGTGCTGGACTTCTCCAAAATCGAAGCGGGTAAGGTTTACCTCGAAGCACGAGACTTCAACCTGAGAGACAGCCTGCAAGACATGTTGAAAGTCTTCACTCTCCGAGCGTCGGAAAAGCAACTGGTGCTTTCCTGTGAAATCGATGAAGAAGTACCGGTGATGGTATGCGGAGATGCCTTCAGGCTTCGTCAGATCCTGATGAACCTGCTGGGAAACGCGATCAAGTTCACGCCGGCGGGCGAAGTTGCTTTGCGCGCTCGCTGCGACCACCGGGATGCGCGAAACAGCGTGCTCCATTTTACGGTTTCAGATACCGGCGTCGGTATTGCTCCGAATGCACGCAAGATGATCTTCGATCCCTTTACCCAGGCAGACAGCTCGACGACGCGAACCTTCGGGGGTACGGGTCTGGGACTGGCTATTTCAGCACGCCTCGTGACCATGATGGGCGGAGCAATCTGGGTCGAAAGCGAACTTGGCTGCGGCTCGCAATTTCACTTTACAGCCCGCCTCGGGGTCACCGTTGCGGTCGACGACGCGCTCAAACAGGCGCCAATAGCAACTTCGGCTGTATCGCAATCTCTCGCGCCCCGGCCGTGCCCACCTTTGCGCATCTTGTTGGCTGAAGACAACGCGGTGAACCGTCTGGTGGCGAGGACGTTGCTCGAAAAACAAGGCCATCATGTGGAAGTCTCCACCACCGGCAAAGAGGCTCTCGTTGCCCTGCGCCGGGAGAACTTCGACGTCGTCCTGATGGACGTGCAAATGCCGGACATGGACGGCTTCGAAGCCACTCGCACCATCCGGGCGATGGAGAAGCATACAAGCCGGCATCAATGGATTATCGCCTTGACCGCACATGCCATGATTGGTGACCGGGAGCGATGTTTTGAAGCAGGCATGGATGCTTATCTCACCAAACCCATTAACCCGCATGAACTCTATGAACTCCTGGAAATCTGCTCCCAGGTCCTCCACACTGGTTTGCAGTAATTCTGAAGGGTACCGGCTAGAGAGTCTGCGTGAGAATCCGGACTCAGTCCCGCAGGGACGGTTGAGTGTAGCCCAGGACGACAGTCCTGGGTAGGATTGGAAAGCACGAAGAGTCCCGCAGGGACGGCTGAAAATCATCGGTTCTGTTGTTCCTGGGTAATTTTCAGTCGTCCCTACGTGACTTTTCGGTCTGAGCCGCACAAACCCAGGACTGTCGTCCTGGGCTACACTCAGCCGTCCCTGCGGGACTGAGTTCTAAAATATCGGCAGTTCTCAAGCAGTCTCGAAAGACCAAATGCTTATGCTGGATAGGCAAAATCCGATAAGACGGTTCGATTCCGTCCAATCTCCTTGGCCCGGTACAGCGCGGTATCCGCTGCCGCAAGCAATTCCGCATCCGAAGTCGAGCCCAGGGCAGTAACCGCTGCGCCAATGCTCACGGTCACAGCAATTTCCGAACCATTGGTAAGGATTGGCCCACTATCCACCGCTGCCCGAACCCTCTCCGCGCTCTGGTCAATTTGTTCCCTGCTGCAACCGGGTAGCACGATCACGAACTCTTCTCCGCCAAAACGCCCGACTGAGTCGTAAACTCTGACCGCTTTGATGATGCGTTGCACTACTTCCTTGAGCACTGCGTCCCCAGTCAAATGCCCGTGCGTGTCATTGATATTCTTGAAGTGGTCTATGTCGAGCATCAACAGCCCCGTGGCACTCTTGAAACGAGCTGCGCGCTCCAGCTCACGGCGCAGCGTCTCCAGAATCTCGCCCCGGTTCCAGACCCCAGTCAGCGAATCGTGTGTTGCCTGAAAGCGAAGTTGCTCGTGAGCCCGTATCTGATCGTCCTGCAGGGTCAGGATTCGATTACAAGCCCTCAACCGAGCCTTTAATTCGCTTCTATCGAACGGCTTGGTCAGATAGTCATCGGCTCCCGACTCCAGGCCCGTCACCAGGTCCTGTTTCGCATCTTTAGCCGTGGCCAGAAGAATGTACTGGTAAGGAATCTGGTTACGTTCTCGCACCTTGCGACATAACTCCAGGCCGTTCATCACTGGCATCATCCAATCGACGATGAGTAGTTGGGGGGGAAGATCCTGCTGAAGGATCGTCCAGGCTTTCGCGCCATCTGCAGCAAGCGTGACCCGGTACCCCCAATTTTCCAGCCAACTCTGTAGGATTTTGCGGAACATCGCATCGTCCTCGGCCACCAGGACTCGGTCGCAGGAACTACCCGGCCGCTCAAACTCGGTGAAACTGGCATTCGTTTCACCGCTGCTCATCATTGACCTGCCTCCGGCCATCCCGCGATCATCTCAACGCCAGGCTTGGCTCCAACCATTCGGCGCATGGAGATAAGTAACTCGCAGAGTTCCGGCGCAAAGGTTTCGTAGAGGCTTGCCGCAAGTCGAACATCGGCCTTCTGACCGAGTTCTTCCATTTCACGTGCTTTTCGTGAAACCTCCGCAATTCCCAGGTAGCCCAACTCGCCTTTGAGCGTATGCGCCAGGCGTTCGATGGCTTCTGTATTGCCGTCGGCGATAGCCTGCGCCAGGGCGGCCATGTGTTTGGGCACATCATCCAGAAAGATCTCGACGACTTCGTGAAAAAGCTGTTCATCCCCTCCTAATCGTTCCATCGTGTCGTCCATATCCCAGACCATCGCGCTGCGGTCTTTGGGCTCTCCGGCATCCGCTGGCTTGGCTAATACGCTGCTGACAGCTTCGCCGTCACCCCGCCCCAGGAGAACGCCGGCAATTGTTTCTTCCAGCTCCTGACTGCTGACCGGCTTGGAGACATATCCGTCCATCCCCGCTGCGAGACAACGCTCCCGATCTCCCTTCATCGCGTGAGCCGTCATTGCAATGATTGGCATGTGCAGTCGAGTACCGTTCTCGCTCTCGCGAATTTTCCTGGTCGTGGTCAGTCCGTCCATCTCGGGCATCTGAATATCCATTAAAACCAGGTCAAAGCGATGTCTTGTCAGCAGCAGGAGGGCTTCTTTGCCGTTGTTCGCGACCACCGGAGCGTGACCCATCTTGCCCAGCATGCGCGTAGCAACGGTTTGGTTGGTGCGGTTGTCTTCAGCCACGAGAATGTGCAGGCGCTTAAGTTCCGGCCGCCCAGCGGGGCGAACGGCCAACGCTGGGGAGGCAGTCTGGGTGTGCCCGAGTGCAGTCAAAATCGCTGCCAGCAACTCCCGCTTCCGCACTGGTTTGTACAGATACGATGAAATCCCCAACTTGCGGCAGTGCTCCGCATCGCCCGGATGACCGGCTGACGTGAGCATGACGACAGTCAGCGGCGACAGCTCCGGGTTGCGGCGGATCTCTTCGACGAGTCCGAACCCGTCCATACCCGGCATCTGCATATCCGTCAAAACCAGCTGATAGGGCTTGGCGCCTTTCGCAGCTAGATCCAATTCTGACAAGGCCTGCTCTGCGCTCTCCCGGCACGTGGTCTGCGCTCCCCAACGGGTCAACATCCCTAGCAGGATCCGCCGATTCGTTTTGTTGTCATCGACCACCAGGATCCTGAGACGGTCCAAGGTTTCCAGCGGAACCATCACTTCCGACTCAGCGCCCTTGCCGGCGACTTCTAATTGCGTTGTGAAATGGAACTGAGTACCACGTCCAACTTCGCTTTCCAGCCAGATTCTTCCTCCCATCAGCGCCACCAGGCGCGAAGAAATTGTTAAGCCAAGACCTGTGCCGCCGTATTCTCGCGTCGTCGATGAGTCGGCCTGGGTGAAGGGAGAGAAGATAGACACCCGCTTCTCCGCGGGAATGCCGATACCCGTGTCGGTTACCGTAAACTTTATGACGCGCGTGTCATGGTACTCGCCATCAACTTCCACCTTGAGCGCTATCTCACCGTGAGCCGTAAACTTGATCGCGTTACTCAACAGATTGAGTAGGATCTGGCGTAGCCGTCCCGGATCTCCCGCGACCCGTTCCGGTACATCGGTTGCGATGTCACACAGAAGCTCCAATCCCTTTTCATCGGCAACTAGGGCAAACGTCTTTAACACTTCCTCCACGCAGGTGTGCAGATTGAAGTCAATGACTTCCATCTCAACCTTTCCTGCCTCGATCTTGGAGTAGTCGAGAATGTCATTGATCACGGAGAGCAGGGAATCGGCTGACATCCGTACGGTCTCCAGGCAGTCTCGTTGATCTGCCGTAAGCTCCGAATCCAGCGCCAGATCAGTCATGCCGATGACCCCATTGAGCGGGGTGCGGATTTCATGGCTCATGTTGGCGAGGAATTCGCTCTTGGCCTGGTTGGCCACCTCCGCGGCATTCTTCGCGGCACGCATTTCCTGCTCCGCCTGGATACGCTCTGCCACCACCCTCTGCAGATCCGCAGTGCGCTGTTCCACCCGCTGTTCCAGTTGGTCCTTCGCGTTCTGTAAGGCCTGGTCCCGTTGCTCGATGCGCTCCAGCATCTGGTTGAACGAGCTCACGAGAATGCCACTTTCATCATTGCTTTTTGCGCTTGCCCGCAGGGAGTAGTTTTCCTCTGTCGTTACCCGCCCCGCAATCCGGGCGAGTTGCACAATCGGGTCGCTTACGATGCGCAGCAGCCGCGCGGAGATCAGGTAGGTGGCCAGGATGGAAATGAACAGGACCAGCACAGCAATCTTCGAGTATTCCCAGAACCTGGCACGAATGCCGCTCAGGTCGGAGACGATCTCGATGGAGCCGGTCTTCTCGCTCTCCAGGTACACGCTCCGGAACAGGGTGATGGTGTCGAGCCCGAAGTAGGCTCCATCCGCAGCTGATGGCGGCATAGTGAATTCGGCGTTGGCTCGCCTGTACACTGCAAACAAGCGCCCCTGCGTGTCGTATAAGCATGCGCCTAACACATGATGCTCGGTTCGCAGCGCCGCCAGCGTTTGCTCCGCGCTCTTCTGATCGTTGAAGGCCAGAGATGCCGCCGTGTTGGCCCCAAGTGTGTCGGCCAACGTGGCCAATTCGTCCGCGATATCGGTATGAAATCTTTGTCGCTCGTAGATGGCGAAACCTACGCACGCCAGAATGACTGCAAAAACGCTGGCAGTCATGATGAGCACAGCAAGTTTCCCCCGAATTGAAAGATCTCTGAAGATCATGCCTTTACTTTCCCCGGTTTTCTCCCGTCACATGCTCGGCCAGGATCAACAAACGCGATCCGATTTTGAGCCGGGCCGATTCTGCTGCCTGCACATTGATCTCGAAGCGAACTTTGTTCTCTTCCAACACAAAGCAGATCATTCCGCCCGCATCGAGAAAACCGGCTGTCTCTCCCACCGTCAGAATCGGAGCATTGCGCAAACCCGCCACCAGTTGAGCAATGCGTTTGCTTTGCGCTCTGCCGATAAAGAGGATTTGGCAAGTCTGCGCATCTTGTGCCCGCCCCAGGTGACGAATGCGTATCACCCGATTTCCGATTACTTTGCCCGCTACCGTGCCTTCCAGCATTCCCCGGAAGGGGTCTTCTCCAAGCGTGCAAAGAAACAACGAATTGTCTGTATCTGTCGCTGTGTCCGGTGGCCAATCCACAAGTTGCGCGAAATGGAAAATAAACGCTGCCTTGATCCGATACTCCTCCTCCGTTGTTTGCGCTCTGCCTCCGTGTCCACTCCCTACCAGCAATATCGACAGAAGAACCGCGAGCAACGCCACCGACCGGGTAACCGAACTGTGCTCTAACGATCCGTGGGACCTGCCCCCAGGCCTCGGGCCACACAGTCGGCTTGGCAGGATGACCTCGTTTACATTCAGAACCGCCAAGTGAGCCTGGCATAACCGCTGCGCCGAACCAGGCTCGGCAGCACGGTCAAGTCCGGCCCGGCGTACTCCTGGTGAAGGTTTCTCAGCAGGTTCTGGCCCACCAGGCCCAGTGAAATTTTGTCTGATACCTGCCACGTCAAATTGGTATCCAGGCGGGTGTAAGACGGGATTCCGGGCGCAGTGAGGCGACCTACGAAATAAGCCAATGTCGTCCATTCCCAGTGCCGGGGAAGGTTCATTTCCGAGCGCAGTTCCGCTTGGTGTCTGGGACTGCCGCCTTCGGTTTCAGGAGCCGCTGTCAGGTCCGTGCCGCCTACGTTCGCATGCAGGTGCGCGGCGAGAAATGTGTACCCTGGGCTGAGTGTCCAGCGGTTCGCCAACCTCACGTTGGCGAACGCCTCCATGCCGTGGGTCTCTCCATGCATTAAGTTGCCTAGATAAGTGGGCACCAGCAGGTGCTCCGGTGGAGGATCCGCCTCCAGAACCTGAGATCCAGTTTCCTCGGTCGTAAGATCACGATACTGATTGAAAAAAGCGGTCGCTTCGAACGACAACACAGTCGACCATTGCTTGCGAAAACCCGCTTCGGTTGCCGTCAACCGTTCATTTTCCAGGTTCGGATTGCCGAACAGGCTAATCAGGATCGGCAGACCACCCGGCCCGGGATACGCAGCGTAGTTGAAGCGCACCGAAGTCTGCACTCGAGAAGGCGTGGACTGCGCTGCGGAGATCGCGGCCCACAACATGTCTCGATCGTCTGGACTCCACCGGATCCGGGCCGTCGGCTGCAGATTAAAGCCGTTGTAGTATTCGTGCTCGAACTTTGTTCCCAGGTTTATGTAGAGATGGTTGGGACGAATGGCGATCTCGTCCTGAACAAAGGCGCTGTAGATCTGCGTGGTTAGATCGGGCGGACTAAATAACACGCGCAAGGTTGCAGCAGTGTCGTCGGCGTTGTTGCGAAACCCGAGTCCCCACACCAGGTCCTGGCGCCGGCTCCAATTCCAATGGTGCTGGAAGTCGAGGTCCAACGTGTTCAGCCCGAAGGCGTAAGTTTCATTAAGTCGGTTGCTTCGATCGAAGTAGACCTGCAGCGACGTTTCCGAACCAGGCGAGAGCACGCGCTTCCAACGAGCCAGAACATTCCACCCGGAAAAAACGCTGCGCAGATCAAGGATGCCATTCACCGGCGGCCCGACCGAGATAATGGACGCGTCCCTCTCTCCTTCATTTCCTCGCAGGGCTTCGCCCTCGATCGTCAGTGAATCTTTCCCGGAGACATCCGCGTCGAGCCGAAAACCACCGTGGAAGCGGTACCAGTCATCTTGTCCGTTCTGGTGATCTGGAGTGAGATAGTGTCCCATTTGGAAACCATCCGCGAAAATGCGATAAACCCCATGGCCGCCCAACCGCCCCCCGTAACGCAACTCTCCCGATCCGTGCTCGAGCGTCCCCCCGCTGACTGTTGCCATCCCACTTTGTGTGTCCTTGGCGTTTTTGCTGATGATGTTGATCACGCCGTTGACCGCGTTTGCCCCCCAGATCGCAGCCCCTGGCCCGCGAATGATTTCGATACGCTCGATCAGTTCGAGCGCGACATCCTGAGCGTCCCAGTACACTCCGGAAAAGATGGGTGTATACACCGTCCGTCCGTCGATCAACACCAGGAGCTGGTTAGAATACTGCCCGTTGAAACCGCGCGCGCTGATAGCCCAGGTGCTCGGATTGATCTGGGCGACCTCCAATCCAGGCACCATACGCAACAAATCGGGAATGTTGGTCGCACCCGAGCGCTGGATGTCTTCTTTTGTGATCACGAAAACCGCTGCCGGCACCTCGGACAGCTTTTGCTCCTTCCTGGAGGCCGAAGTCACATCGACATTCATGAGGTCTTCGATCTGCAGGGTAGTAAGGTCAGGCTCCGCGTTCTGAGCGTGCGTGGCGGTTAGCGTGCAGACCAGGAGCACCAACTCGCAGGCCGCTGCTCGCATCACGACGGGCGTCATTGGGCTCCAGGTCCGGTTCTGCCACGTCGCCCTGAAAAGACTGACATCGACACTCAATTGGCCTATCGGCAGGCTTTTGGTGTCGCATTATGGTTCCGGATTGGGGCAGGAAACTGGGGAGAGCCTATTTAGGCGGTAAGGTTGCGGCAGGTTCCGCTTTGGCCGCCGGCGGGGATGCCAGCGGGATCTCTTCTACGATGTCGATGCCGGCGCTGCGGAGGAGCTCCGCCACCACTGCACGGTTGAGCCGGGTAAAGTCGAATTCCACCCGCATTGTCTTCTGCTGTTCATCGAGCACAATCTTACGAATCCCGTAGACACCGCGAGCCTTACCCAAAGCAGTCATGGCGGCTTCTGTGGGGTGCAGTTGGTATCGATAGAGAACGTCAAGGTTGGTCGTCATGCGCTCATCATAGCAAGCACAGCGGCCTCTGCAACAGCTGCGTATTAAGTCCCGAAAAGACATTTGAAAGCCAGACCTGTCCAAATTCGCTTCAACCTTCCGCAGTAACGGGTCTGATGCTTTGTATCAGGGCACGGCTTTAGTCCGGCCGTTGAGGTCCCGCAATATCTGGGCTTTAGAGTCCGCGTGAGAACTCCCGAATCGCTCAGCCCAGGACGCAACCCCCAAGCGCTAACTGGTTTGGCAGACGATAGAAATTCAAGAAGACGCTGATTGTTTGGATCTCCAACGCGCCACAAAAACGTCATCCTGAGCGAAGCGCCTCACGGATTTATCGCGTGACACAGGGCTTGTGGGCGCGTAGTCGAAGGACCTCGAGGATGCTCATCTTACCCATGCTGCTCCGAGCTTTTCAACCGCTGAAGCCCGCATCCAGGGGGAGCGACCACGGTCTTTCCCGTGGGCCGAGAACAAGAAACCGCTGCATCCAGCTGTGTTCCGTAGGCTACATCTACGTTGCACAAATCCCGTTCTCTGGCTTCGGTGGTCGAAAAGGTACGGCAGCATGGGTTAAGATGAGCATCCTCGAGGTCCTTCGACTGCGCGCCCACAAGCCCTGTGTCAGGCGTTAAATCCGTGCGGCGCTTCGCTCAGGATGACGTTTTTGTGGTGAGTTTGACGAAAAAACCAAAACAAGACGGCATTCCGGGTGGCCGCTACAGCTGGGAGAGGTAATTCACAATTTCCGGCGAGGTCCAGTCCTGGGCGCTGATGAATTTACGCCGGATACGGCCCCGGCGATCGATGACAAAGCTTTCCGGAAAGCGAAAAGTTCCGTAAAGAGCATTGCTGTGCCGCTGTGGGTCGCGAATAGTGGTGAAGTCGACCGGGTGGTCGGCAAGAAACTGCTGGTACGCCGCAGGATCTTCGTCCATGTCAACGCCCACCACCACCAGTTGCGGCATCTGCTTCTGCAGCTGGTTGAGTGAGGGAATCTCCTCGATACACGGGGCGCACCAACTGGCCCAAAAGTTGAGAATGACAACCTTACCGCGGTAGGAGCTCAGCTGCAGACTGCGGCCGCCGTCCGCAACGGTGAAATCCGGCGCCCGGCTTCCGATCAGCTCTGGATGGTCACCCCGGTCGCAACCGGCGGCAAGCAGCAGCAAGAGAACAACCACGGATGAACTAATCCACCTGGTCACACTCTCTATCATAATGACAAGCTGGCTGCCGGCGGCGCTTACCCCAAAGAAAGGCTCTCATATGGCTGGGTTGACCGCGCATGCTCGTTAGGATGAACGCGCGCAACTATCAACTTCTGCGTCACCCTCGCCGGGAGAACCCGGCTAACCACGACCGCTGCAAAACCAGCCCGGTAGTGACGCCGTAAGACCTCGAGCTTACGACGGCTTTCCGGGCTCGCCGCCTGCCTGTACCCGATAAGCTCGCGGGTGAGCCGTCGCCCGAATTCGCGCTGCGCAAATCTGACCCCCTCCCGATGCATGCTCAGCTTCTCCTTATCGCCCTGCAGGTGCGGCAGCTCCATCTGTAAAACCTGGAGACTCACCAGGAACATCTGTTCTGCATTGCCGGAGGTATTCGCATCGTGCAGGCGATATTCGGCGACAGCAGCATCATGGGTAATTAACGGGCTCTGTCGCGCTATGCGGAGATAGAGCTCATAATCTTCGGCTCCCTGCACCCTCTCATCAAAAACGCCGGCCACTTCTAAATTCGAACGCCGATGCAACGCCGAGCACGGTGTCTCGATGAAGTTGTGCTCCAGGAGCCTAAGATAATGATCCCGCCCTGCCGCATGCTTGTGGGAGTAACCGATTTCCGTTCCGTCCGCTCCAATAAATTTATGTTCGCCCACGGCAATCGCGCATTCCGGGTGTTCTTCCAACAGTTTTACCCCGGCTTCGACGCCCCTTGGCAGGAGGCGATCGTCGTGATCGAGAAACAAGACATACTTGCCCCGGCTGTGCAAAAAACCGGTATTGCGGGCAGCTGATATGCCGCGGTTGGATTGATAGACATAATTTACGGGATAGTCCTGTGCGATTTGGGCGGTCGCATCGGTGGACCCGTCGTCGATCAAGATGATTTCGACCCGAGGGTACGTTTGCGCCAGAACACTCTCAATGGTTTCCGCGAGGTACCGGGCAGAGTTGTAGCAGGGAATGATGACCGAAACCAAGGGCCTCCCTTCCTTCTGCTGCTGGGCGGTGAGAGAAGTATCCCCTGGGGAGATCTGCGAAAACGACATTGCTGGTTGCCTCGGTAGATGCTTGTTTGTCGGTTATCCCAACGAACCAATGGATCGTTCCATTTGAAGAGAAACGGCGAAGCCGGGTGGCCTGGGCAGAAACCTCTGCCTTCCCGTTCCATTTCGGTACACCCTTACAGCCGCCTAGCGGCGGGTCTTGCAGAGCGTGAATTCCAGCACTCGGGTCGGATGATACGTGGAAGAACACGCAACAAATTGAATCGCTTCAAGCCATTCTAGTTACTATATGGTACTAGATGCGGGAAAGGAAAAATGGGATGCGTCTCTCGGTAATCGTCCCCGCCCGCAATGAGGCCGATGTTCTACGGCCCTGCCTCGAGTCCTTGCTGGCCCAGTCAGAAGCGGGGTTTGCCGTGGGCGAGGATTGGGAGTTATTGCTGGTCGATGACGGCTCGACCGACGCCACCCGTTCCATTGCGCTCTCGCTCTCATCCGTGACCGTGCTCGATCCTGACCCCCTCAAACCGGGTTGGACCGGAAAGGCCAATGCGGTTTGGACCGCGGCCGGAAAGGCGCGCGGAGAATGGCTGCTGTTCACGGATGCAGACACCATCCACACCCCTGGCAACCTGGAGCGGGCCATCCATGAAGCGCAACACGCCCAGGTACTGATGCTCTCCTATTCGCCGCGCCAGGTGGTGACGGGTTTCTGGCAGCGGGCGCTCATGCCCTTGATTTTCTCCGAGCTCGCGTTCACCTATCCGCCGGAAAAAGTGTCCGATCCCTCGTCCCGAGTCGCGGCAGCCAACGGCCAATTCATGATGATCCAGCGAGCCGCCTATTTCCAGGTCGGCGGCCACCAGGCGGTAGCCGGCTCCCTGCTGGAGGACGTGGACTTGGCCTTCCTGCTCAAGCGCAGAAAATTCCCCATCCGCTTCCGTTATGCCCCCGACGCGCTCAGTACACGCATGTACCGCAGCTTTGACGCCATGATGGAGGGCTGGACCAAAAACCTGGCCAGGCTATTTTCTTATCCCGTGATGATGGCGGCCTGGAAGGCCCTCGATCTGTTTTTGATCCTGGGGTTGCCGCTGCTGCTGTGGCATTTTTTTGCCCAGCCGGTTGCCCGCTATGCTTTGGCGCTCGTCTGGCTGAGAGTGTTGTGGCGATTTTATGCCCGGGTGGCAAAATCCAATTTTCCTGCTTCCGACTGCGCTCTTTCCATATTTGCTTTGCCCCTTTTCTGCTTGCTGCTGGTGACCAGCTGGTGGCAGCACACCGTGCGCAGCGAAGTGGCCTGGAAGGGCCGGGCCTACTCCACCGCGAAACGCGGCTAACGGATCTTCAAGTTCCAAATAATGAAGAACATAGCACTGCGCCTGCATCTCATGGGAAGGCGCGGTAGCCGATATAATTGCTTATGATTTTGCTCACGCGAAAGGCTGAGTTCTCCTCTTCCCACTACTACTGGTCAGAACAGTTGTCAGAGGAGGAAAACCTGCGTCTTTTCGGCAAGTGTGCGAATCGAAAGGGCCATGGCCACAACTACACCCTGGAAGTCACGGTAGAGGGAGAAGTGGACCCGGTCTCCGGCTTTGTGGTCGATCTTAAGGAGTTGAAAGAAGTGATTCATCGCCGGGTGGTCGACGTATACGATCACCGTCATTTGAATCTGGAAGTTTCCGAATTCAAGCATGTGATTCCGACCACCGAAAACCTCGCCATCGCCATCTGGAAGCGCTTGCAGGATCAGATCGAGGGCGCAAAGCTACACCGCATCCGTGTTTACGAGACACCGGACCTATTCTCCGACTACTACGGTGAAGCATGAGAGCTTACTTATCGCGCAGGTATCTCCTTAGTGCCTCGCATCGTCTCTACTCCGGGGCCTACAGCGAGGAAAAAAATCGCGCGGTCTACGGCAAATGCAGCAACCCCCACGGCCACGGGCATAACTATGTAGTAGAGGTGACGGTCGGCGGCCGCGTGGATCCTGTCACCGGCATGGTCTGCAACCTGGCCGACCTGGACAATTGCGTACAGAAAAACGTGATCGACCGCTTTGACCACACGAATTTAAATTTTGATGAGCGCTTCTCTGATGAGGTGCCCACCACGGAAAATCTCTGTATAGCCATTCACGACCTGCTCGCGGAGCACTTTGTTCACGCCGATCTGGAACGGGTGAGGGTGGAAGAGACGCGGAACAATTTTTTCGAGTATGCGGGAAGGGACAAGCATGGCACATCCGGCAGTCGTTCGTAAGTCTCCGGCCTCTCGGGGATTGAGTGGATACACCACAGAGGATCTTTATACTGAGCTGCTTACGCGTTTGGGCGAAGACCCAACGCGCGATGGTCTATTGAAGACCCCCGAACGAACCGCGCAGGCCATGAGCTTTCTCACTAAGGGCTACCAGGAGGACGCGCAGAAGATTCTCCGCGGCGCCCTCTTCGACGTCGATTACGACGAGATGGTGATCGTGCGCGACATCGAGGTCTTTTCCCTTTGCGAGCATCACATGCTGCCCTTCTTCGGCAAAGTCCACGTGGCCTACATACCCAACGGAAAGGTGATTGGCCTGAGCAAAATACCCAGGCTGGTGGAGGTCTTTGCCCGCCGTTTGCAGGTGCAGGAGCGGCTTACCCGGCAGATAGCCGATACCATTCACGATGCCATCGATCCCCAGGGAGTGGGAGTCGTGATCGAGGCCAGGCATCTATGCATGATGATGCGCGGGGTGGAGAAGCAGCACTCCTCCACTGTGACCTCGGCCATGCTGGGCGTGTTTCATCAGCAGAACACGCGCGCGGAATTCCTCTCCCTCGTTCAGTCCCGCGGGCAGAGCAGCCCGTAGGTAAGGGAGAGAATGTGAATGGGCTCCTGGTGATCGATAAGCCGACCGCGATGACGTCGCACGATGTCGTGTCCCACTTGCGTCGTGCTACCGGTGAGTCGACGATCGGGCACCTGGGTACCCTCGATCCTTTGGCCACCGGCGTCTTGCCCCTATTGCTGGGAAAGTACACCCGGCTGGCGCAATTCTTTGGCCCCTTGCCCAAAACCTACACCGGGGCAATCCGCTTTGGGTTTGCCACCGACACCTACGACGCCGACGGAATCCCGGCAACCCCGTTGGATGCCCCTTTGCCGTCAAACACACAGATCCAGTCCGCAGCGGCTCGCTTTCGCGGACAAGTCGAACAGACGCCGCCGCCCTTTTCCGCCAAAAAAGTGGAAGGGAAGCCGGCCTACAAAGCGGCGCGCCGTGGAGAGACCGTAGTGTTGAAGTCCGTATCCCTGCTGATCGATGAATTCGTGATCGGTGAGATAAAGGACGGCTGTGCGGAATTCACCATCCGAATCTCTTCGGGTGGGTATGTGCGCTCCGTGGCGCATGATTTAGGGAAGGTATTGGGCTGCGGTGCTCATCTGGCGCGTTTGCGCCGCATTGCCGCTGGACCTTTTACGCTTAGCCAGGCGATGACGCTCGAAGAAGTGTGCGCCCAGGCTGCTGCCGGAAGTTTGGACCGGTGTTTGCCTCATCCGCGCACCCTGTTGCCGGAACTACCCGCCACCACCGCCGACCTTTGGGTGGCCGGCAGGCTAAGAAACGGCAATGCCGTGAATCTTCCTGAGTTTTCCACCGCTCCCTTGGCCAAGGTTTTCGCCGGTCAGCGTGATCTGGTTGCGATTGTGCGCCGTGTGGCCGGCACGCTCTTCCAACCCATTGTGGTTCTGGGTTGATGGTGTCACTTCTTGAGCAGGGGCGCGATCAGAGGGAGCAGATTCTTGGCCACCTGCGCGTTGCCTTGGTCCGTCGCGTGAATGCCGTCCGCCTGCATTCCGCCCTCCATCCCATAAACGTTTTCGAGCAGGAACGGCAGCATCGGCACATGATATTTGGCTGCCAGCAGAGTGTAGGTCTGGTTGAACTGCCGGATGTAATCCGGGCCATAGTTCGGCGGCAGGGTAATACCGCCCAGCACCACCTTGGCGCCGGAGTTGAGCAGTGTGGACACCATGCGATCGAGATTCTCACGGGTGCTGGCGATCGGCAGTCCGCGCAGGCCATCATTTCCTCCGAAAGCCACGATCACCAACACTGGCTTCAGCCGCAATGCCTCCTCCAGCCGATCGACCCCGTCCTTGCTGGTATTGCCGCTGATGCCTTGGTTGACCACCTGGTAGTGATAGCCTTTCGCATCCAGGTCCTTCTGCAGGTAGTCGGGATAGCTATCGCCGGGGTCCGCGCCATAGCCTGCGGTGAGGCTGTCGCCGAAAGCGATGATCACCGGACGCCCGTCAAGCACTGCAGTAGTATCGCTAGCCGTCGCAGGAGCAGCGCTATCGGACGCAGCAGGCTGAGGAGCCGCTGCCTCAGGAACCTTAGAACGGCAGCCGCAAAGCAGGGAAGCAGCAAGCAACAGCGAGGCGATTGGTCGATAGCTCACAAGCTCACTCTACATCCTCCAAACGTGATCCTGACAAACCCAGGCCCGACAAACTCTGTCCTGAAAAACTCTGTCCTGAAAAACTCTGTCCTGAAAAACTCTGTCCTGACCAATCCCGTCCGAACCAACTCCGTCCTAACAGAATTCGTTCTGAAAAACTCTGTCCTGACAAGATTCGTCCTGACAAACTCTGTCCTGACCAATCCCGTCCGAACAAACTCCGTCCTGAAAAAATTCGTCCTAACAGAGCCTGACCTGACAAACTCTGACCTGACAAACTCTGTCCTGACCACGACCGACGGGTGCCCCATATCTCGCTGGTTTTTCGCGAGATGTGGGATACCACAGCTGCTAGTCCTAAGCTTCAGAAAGCTCAACAGTCAATGATTGAAGTGCGTGGTCTGAAAAAATCAATTCGAAACGGCAACCGGACGATCGAGATCCTCAAGCGCATCGATCTCCTCATCCCGGCCGGCCAATTCCTGGCCATCATGGGCGCGTCCGGGAGTGGTAAAAGCACACTCCTGGGGCTGTTGGCCGGATTAGATTCTCCCACCGAAGGCGATGTATTGATCGATGGCACCGAGATCAGCCATTTACCAGAGGACAAGCTGGCCGAGGTCCGCGGCCGCAAATTGGGGTTCGTCTTCCAATCATTCCAGCTGATCCCCACGCTCACAGCACTCGAAAACGTTCTCCTGCCACACGAACTGAACGGCTCTGGTGACGGCCGCGCAGCGGCGGCCAATCTCCTGCGCAGTGTAGGCCTGGCAGACCGCATGCATCACTATCCGGTTCAGCTTTCCGGCGGTGAGCAGCAGCGGGTAGCTTTAGCCCGTGCCTTCGTCCTCCAGCCACCCATCATTTTTGCCGACGAACCCACCGGCAACCTCGATACAGAGAACGGAGCCCATGTACTCGATCTGCTGCTGGAAAGGAATCGAGCCAGCGGAGCAACCCTGGTCCTGGTCACCCATGATGCGCAGGTCTCAGTGCACGCTGATCGCCGCGTTGTACTACGTGACGGCATGATCGTAGAGGACACCATGCAGAGGCCGGCCTGACATGAACACGACGCAAAAGCCCTCCTTGACGTGGGCCTCCGCTGCCAAAATCGCCTGGCGAGAATTGCAAGCCTCCCGGGCCAAGTTTCTATTCGTAATTATCTCGGTTGCCATCGGGGTCGCAGCCCTCACCGGCGTGCGCGGCTTCAGCGATTCATTTCAGAAGACGCTGTTGGGTGAGGCGCGGACCATCATGGCCGCGGATCTTTCCGCGCGCATGTTCCGCCAACCCACTCCACAGGAAGAGCAACAGCTGAATGTATTGGCCTCGCGAGGCATTCAGCGAACACAGGTAACCGACACGGTTTCCATGGTCTCATCACCCGGCGATCCGGTGCCGCTGCTCGTGTCACTCAAGGCTGTCGATCCCCAACAATATCCCTTTTACGGCACTGTTGATTTGCAGCCGCAGGGTGATTTGCGCCAGGTGCTTACCGACTCGACCGTGGTCGTCGCCGATGACCTGCTCATTCGCTTGCACACTCAGGTGGGTGCGAGCCTGAAGATCGGCGATTCCAACTTCCGCATTGCTGCCGTTCTGGTGCGCGAGCCCGACCGTATGAGTTCGGGCATGGGCCTGGGTCCGCGGGTGATGATGACCCAGAGCGCGCTCGAAAAGAGCGGCCTGTTGCAGCAGGGCAGCCGTTCCGGCGAACGCTTCCTCTTCAAGCTGTCGCCTAACAGCGGGAGCATCGCTGCGGTGCGCGCCCACCTGGAACAGGTGCTGCCGGATGCCCAGGTCACCGACTTCAGGGAAAGCAATCCCGCGCTCACCGACGGCCTCAAGCGCTCCACCGGCCTGCTCAGCCTGATCTGCCTGGTAGCCATGGTGCTGGGTGCGATCGGAGTAGCGATGGCGATGCGCGCCCATCTGCAGCAAAGGGTCGACGTGCTCGCCATCATGAAGTCGATAGGCGCGCGGTCCTCCGACATTTTGCGCATCTACCTTTTGCAAACTGTGCTGTTGGGCTTGGTAGGCGGACTGATCGGCGTCCTCATGGGGCTGGGTGTGGAGTGGGTTTTCCCCTCCTTGTTGGGGCGCTTTCTGCCCATTCACCTGGACCTTCGACTTCCCTGGCATTCCGCGTTAGCGGGCCTGGGCACTGGCATTCTGACCACCGTCCTTTTCTGCCTGCCGCCTCTGCTGCAAATCCGAACGGTCCGGCCCAACCTGGTATTGCGAAGAATGGTGGAAGAGCCGGAGTCGCAGCAGAGCTGGTGGGTGCGCCTGCGTGACAGCAAGGCCCAATGGATCGTTGCCCTCGTCATCCTGTTGGGGTTGGGGGCTATTGCTGCGGCGCTCTCCGATTCGGTGGAGGTAGGCCGTTGGTTTGCGGGAGCGTTATGCGCGCTGTTGGTGGTGATCCTCGGCGTCTCGGCTCTCACTCTGCGACTGCTGCGCACATTTCTGGCGCGAACCCGCATCCATCTGCAATCCGCGGTTCGCCACGGCTTGGCGAACTTGTACCGCCCGGGCAATCAATCCGCGGCCGTGCTGGCCGCACTGGGCATGGGCGTGATGCTGATCCTGACTGTCTTTCTCATGCAGCATGGGGTTATTGGGGAAATGAAACTCACCTCCGGCCCCAACCTGCCGAACATTTTCCTGGTTGATATCAGCAGCAAAGAGCTGGAAGGAGTGAAGCACTTATTGGCGCAACAGCCAGCGGTTCGCAGTGAAGTCGAGACGCTCCCTTCAGTCGCGGGAAGAATTGTTTCCGTGGATGGGACGGCGGCGGATGGCCTCAAGCTGAAGAACTACCCCAAGCGCTTACTGCAGACCGTATCCCTGACCTGGTCGAGAGTGCTGCCCGAAGGATCGACGATGGTGCAGGGAATGTGGTGGGATAAGGACGATGGGCAATCGCTCGCGGTGACTGAACATATTGCGCAGCGGTTGCAGTTGCATCTTGGTTCCCGCATCGTTCTCACCTCGAATGGAAGGACGATACAAGCCACAGTCGTTGCCATCATCCGCCACAATGGCCAGCATGTATTTGGGCGCAGTGAATTCATCCTTACCCCGCAGGCGCTAGCCGGCCTGCCGGTGGTCTGGTACGGTGCGGTGCACGTGGATCCCGCAGCAGGTGGGCGCGGTGCAGCGGGCGCTGTTTAACTCCTATCCCACGGTGACGGTCATCAACATTGCCGATGTGATCGAGACCATCCAGGGAGTGGTGCAGCAGATCACCATAGTGGTGCGCTTCCTAGCCGCGTTTTCGATTCTTGCGGGTGCTGTGATTTTGGCCTCGAGCATTGCCAGCACGCAATTTCGCCGCGTGCGTGAGGTTGTGGTCCTCAAGACGCTGGGGGCCAAGCGAAACCACATCGCCGCCGTCTTCAGCGTGGAATTCGTGGTGCTGGGGCTACTCGCCGGGCTGGTGGGTGTAATCTTCGCCAACCTGCTCTCCCGTGTGCTACTGCATCGTCTGGATGTAGCCTTTCACGTGGAGTGGTTGGCGACCGCGCTGGCGCTGATAGGAACGGCGATTCTGGCCATCGGCACTGGTTGGGCGGCCAGTTTCCGCATCCTGGGCCAGAAGCCCTTGCAGGTGCTCCGGGAAGAGTAGATCGCATTGACCGCAGCGGATCCAGCTCTTACTATAGGAGAGTCCGTCATGCCGCATTGCCCCCTCGTTCAATGGTAGGACAGCTGCCTCTGGAGCAGCATATCGGGGTTCGAATCCCTGGGGGGCAACCATGTTGATCAACGGTTTACAGACTTCCCGCCAGTTTCCAGTTTGATTGCGTGACCTAAATTGTGCTCCTCCGTTTATCGAGCACAGCAACAGCGTCCCGCTTCGCCTGATTGCGAACGTGTGAGTATAGTTCAATCATTTTGGGTGACATCCATCCGGCCATCGCCTGAATCGTCCCATCAAGCGCACCACCCGCTGCAATCGAGGAAACGAAAGAATGTCTGAGGTCATGCCAGCGACACTCGACACCAGCCGCTTTCTTGGCCGTGCGCCAGCTTGACGCAAACGTCTGCACATGTTCAGTCGGGAACGTCTCGTAGGGTGCTACAACGCCGCCTGGGGCGCCTTTATGCCCGATCAGGCCGTATGACTCACGCGGGAAAACATGGTGCTCAGGCAAAGCAGCAGGGAAGTTAGCGCCCCACTCCTTAAGCACCTGTAAGGCAGTCTGAGAGAGCGGCACGAGTCTGCCTTCGCCACCTTGCGTCTTGCTCTTGCCCACCGTGATCGTTGCGTCCCACAGATCGACCTGACGCCACATAAGCAAGCGCAGTTCCTGATTGCGTAAGCCGGTGTGAATGGAGTGAGAACAGCAGGGTAAAGCGAGCGGCTGGCGTTCACTTTACAGGCCGTAAGCAATCGTTGCTGTTCATCGTCGGACAGTTCGCGGCCAATATCTTTGCGTTCCTTCAGTGCTTTCACATCATCTGCTAGATTTGCCCACAGCTTGTGCTTTCGCATCGACAGCCGTAGCAACCCAATCTCAATGTTGATTGTGCGGTTCGATGCGCCTGCTTTGTGTCTCATGCCCTGATATCTGCTGATGTGGTCAGCGGTGATCTCAGATAGCAAGAGCTTGCCGAAGAATGGGTCCAGATGCTGGAGCTGTGAGTTCGCATGAATGTTGCGAGTCTTCTTCGCCCAATGCGGTTCGTTGGCTTCTCTTACTTCAGTCATCGCCACGGAGCACCGCTTAGGTTTGGCAATCTCTGTCAGGCCGCCTTGGTTCAATTCCAAACGTCTGCGATGTTCACGCTCCAGCCGTTCGCAAAGAGCTTTATTGTTACTCCCACTCCGACGAATGTGTTGACCCTTAAATTTGAAGCGGTACCACCAGATCGCATTGCGTTTGAACACTGACATCGTTTGGGCGCCTCTCAATGGGGTTGGATTTTGCTCGGAATGCTTTTCCTCTTGCGTTCCCGAAAACGCGCAACGCGATGTGCGTCCCGGTGAGCAGGAAGGCAATAGTCCTGGTTTGAGCGTTTCTGGACGAATGGATCGCCACAATGAGGGCAGATGAGTATTGCCCTTCCGCCCGTCGCAATGTGAAAAATGCTTCGCACATAAAAGGCCGTTTTGAGGTCCTCGCAATAAAGAGCCGGCCTGAAACCTTCTTTTGACCACCATAGGACGATTTGGGCGGACGTGAGGACTCTCTGCGAAACCTCGCGAGAGAGAATGACGTGCGGATCCAAATCGCTCATGGGGCCCGGTCCTTTTCCAAGGAAATACCTCAACGACTCGTCTGGCGGAAGCCCGATGAGTGGTGCCAGGATTCGGCCCCAATCTTTATCAACTGCGTCCGTGGTCTGGACCATGTCGTAGGCCTCCGCGAGTCTTCTGAGTGCTGATTGCACCGCGAGGGCGTCGACCGGAATATCCAGAGCTTGTTTCAGTGAAATTACGGCGATGAAATGTTTGAGCTCACATGGGGTCACATGGCGGCGTAAATTCGCCAAAGTCATCTCTCGGTTGCTGAAGGAGCGCACCAGCATCGGTGTCCCTACGGCCATCGAAAATGTCGCTATTCCTTCCTGGTTTTCGCGCGAAGCCGGGATTAAGATCTGGAGTTCACGTGTAACGGTTTTGTTATTGTCACGTTCCATTGCAAATACTGTAACTGATAGTATTGCGCAAATCAAGGAGGCATATAAATGGTACCGATGGCGGAAGTCGGAGTTGCTGAAGCCGCGCGCAGGCTGGGTGTCGGACTTACTCATGTTTACGGTCTGATTTGGGCTGGAAAGCTGCAGGGCAAGAAGAGCGGTGGCACGTGGCTGGTTCCGATCGCTGCCATCGAAGAACGATTACGGCTTCGCCAGTCGTCCCTGGATAGGGAGGTAACACGGTGAGTTACTCACCGCGTCTCCTTAGCGTCCCGCAAGCTGCGGACCAGCTCGGCCTATCGCCGAAAACTGTCTGGAGCTGGGTTTATCAGCGCAGAATCGGTGTCGTTCGTTTGGGCCGCTCTGTAAAAATCTCGCAAGCGGCGATAGACGAGCTAATCCACGAAGGCACGATTCCCGCGCAGGTACCCTTATAATGGCGCCGCAGATCGCAGACCGTTCGACCGCAGCCACGAGGAAGACAGCGGAATTCGTAGACCAAGCCGCATCCAGAACAAAAGAAGAAAAAACCGCCGATTTGCAGTCGGCGGTCGAACGGGAGGTGCGTGGTGACGACGCAACGACCCGACACGATTAATTCTAGCCCCGGCACGCAAGAAACATCCAATCGACCCCACTCGGCGACATTGACTCCGCCTAAAGAGCTAGAGCCAAGTCAAAACCTCAAAGTCTCGACGCGGGAGGGGAAGAAGGACGAGAAGAAGTCCGAGAAGAAGGATACCGGCCCAACCCGCATCGTTGCTCTCGTCATGGAGTTAGTTCAGGAACTGTTTCACAGCCCCGACGGCAAAACGTATGCAATCCAGCGCCACTCAGATCTTCATCGGGAAGTTTGGGAGCTGAGAAGTAGGACTTTTAACCGGTGGATGGGGGGCCTTTATTTCAAGCGAGACGGTTGCGCTGCCTCGCAAGCAGAAGTTGCGGCTGCTCTAAATTTGCTTGAGGCTAAAGCACTCTATGAAGGACGCAAAAGGCCGGTGCATGTCCGCGTTGCTGAGCACAACGGGAATATCTATCTTGATCTTGCCAATGATAAGTGGCAGGCCGTAAGGATCACCCCTACGGGATGGCACCTCGTTGACTTCCCACCTGTGCTGTTTGTCAGACCTGGGCCGATGCGACCACTCCCAATGCCGGAGCAAGGAGGCACCCTAAGCGACCTTCGGCAGTTTCTGAACATCCCTGACGACAATCAATTCATCCTCATTCTCGCGTGGCTAGTTGGCAGCCTGAACCCTTCTGGGCCCTATCCTATCCTGGTACTTGAGGGCGACCAGGGAAGTGGGAAGTCCAGTATGAGTAGGCTCCTTCGCTCGCTGGTCGACGCTAATGAGGCTCCCCTGCGGTCAATCCCTGGTGATGAACGGGATCTTATGATTGCAGCGTCAAACTCGTGGTGTTCGGTTTTTGAAAACGTGTCGGTAATAAGGCCGGCCTTTTCCGACTGCTTGTGCAGGTTGTCGACCGGAGGCGGGTATGCAACGCGCCGCTTGTACACTGACGACGAAGAAATAGTATTCAATCTAAAGCGGCCTCTAATATTGAACGGCATCACGGTGGGGATAGAACGAGCCGATTTGGCGGACCGCTGTTTGTTCCTTACTCTGCCAGAGATTCCGCCGGAGCGTCGTCAGTCTGAATCGGATCTACAACCGAAGTTGGAACGAAACAAGGCCCGAATACTAGGGGCTCTCTTAGGGGCTGTATCCTGCGCATTGAACCGGTTGCCTGGGGTAACGCTTGAAAAGTTGCCACGGATGGCGGACTTTGCTAAATGGGCTACGGCGGCGGAGCCGACCTTTGGATTTGCGACCGGCTCATTTTCGAGAGCGTATGACGTCAATCGCCGAGAGGGCCACCAGTTAGCCCTAGACAGCTCCACGATCTGGCCGGCTTTGCAGGAGATTGTCGATTCCGGGGATTTTTCAGGAACTCCTACCAAACTACTCGAGCGGGTGAGGGGCTGTTCCTACGGGCTAGCCGGCGGGAATACCGGATTGCCCAAAACCGCCGCGGCCCTTTCCGGTGAGATCAAGAGGCTCACACCCAGCCTTGCTAGCCAGGGCATCCTGGTGGAAAAGGGACAGACGTCAGGCTCGAACTCAACGAGGTGGATTAAGATCAGCCGGCGGAATGCCGGACAACAACCGGGCGCGGAAGACTAGCCTGCGTCGCTAGCGTCGATCGCGTCGCAGTTTCGACGGTCGTCTCTTGTTTGAGACTGGATATCGGTTTGAGGTGTGTGGAATGCTTTTGTTGCCGTTTATTTTCCAATTTGAAAAGGCGCGACGCGATCGACGCATGCGACGCAATCCGCACCGCTGGCTTATCCCGTGGTGGATTACAGCCGACGCCGACTCGACGCATGGGATCGCTTCAATCCTCAATCCGCCAACGTATTCTGGAGCGTTGCGGCGGCACCGCGTCTCCTACTCTGGGCGGCTCAAATGCCCAAGCGGAGCGAAATCTCGGCAAGCAACCGAGCTCAATTTGACTTCTTTCTCTGGGCAGGCTTCATGTCGATTTAGTATTCACCTCGCGCGAGTCGATAAAAAGTCGTCTGCGTATAAGCCTCACACCCTTTTTCGTGAGTTAGGATGTCAGTCAAAGTAACGGTTCCCGATTTGAAATTTATCGCCAGCAGACTCTCGTGGCAGTGCTCCGGCAAGACAGTGTCCGTTATGCTGTATGACCCCAACAAAGCGCGGTCGTTCCGTGATGAGATCGTGTAGTCTTCGGCGGAGGTAGGAATTATCGTGAGACGGCCGGCGTCAGCATCCTCAACCTGAAATGAGCCATGCTGGCTTTTGCGGCGCAATGTCCGCCAGTGGATCTGAATTAGGGTCAAAGAGCTACGTCTGGATCGTGGCTGGACTCAGGAGGACCTGAGCGACAAGGCTGGCGTTGGGCGAGTTTTCATTTCTCAGCTGGAGAACGGACACAAAGATGTCTGTTTGGGGGTGATCGAGACCCTCGCGGATAGCTTCAAAGTCAAAATCGCGGAGCTAATGCAGAGGGTTTAGAGAAGTTTTCCACGCGTAAAACCTCCGATTTTTTTGTGACATCTAGGTGGATGACGGTGGATAAAAGTAGCCCCTTCATCTGCGTCTGGTAGAGACGGCAAGTCGCCGCCCCGCAATCAACCCGCACCCTTCTTTGCAAATCGCGCTCTTAATCGCCCCTTTCGCATCCAGGTAAGCTGGAGCGCAACGGCACCGACGCCGAGCAGTCTTCTGCTCGGTTTCTCGCTCTCCTTGGTGATCACCCAAAAGCGGCCATAGATGATCGAGTGAAAAGCGGCCATAGAGAGAAGGCTTAAGACAGAGCTGCTGCAGGGGGAAGTTAGCCTCTGTGGTCATGAGCCACGTCTTGAGCAAAGAAAAACGAGAGCAAGTCATTGCATTGGGCCAGCTGGGCTGGTCGTTGCGGCGCATTGAGCAGGCGACTGGAGTGCGCCGGGAGACGGCGGGTGATTATCTTCGCGTTGCGGGGATTGCTTTGCGGCGTCCCGGCGGGTGGGGACGCCACGGTCCTTCAAAAGCGGCCATAGACCCGATCACCGACTCTGAGGGCAGAAATTCAAAAGCGGCCATAGAGGTGATCACCGACCTTTTGGCCAGCAAACAGGGTTGTGGACCGGCGAGCAGTTGCGAACCTTACCGCGAACTGATCGCGCAGGAGTTGGAACGCGGCCGGAACGCGATGGGAATCTGGCAGGACCTGGTGGACAGCCACGGGTTCACGGGCGGTTATCAGAGCGTGCGACGATTCGTTCGCAACGTACGCGGCGCCGCGACGCCGGAAGTGCGGGCGATCATCGAAACCCCAGCCGGGGAAGAATGCCAGGTTGACTACGGCACGGGGCCGATGGTGCGCGATCCAGATAGTGGCAAATATCGGCGCACGCGGCTGTTTGTTCTAACACTGGGTTGTAGTCGGAAGTGTGTTCGTCTGCTGGTCTTCCGTTCGAGTACGCGGGTATGGGCCGAGCTGCATGAAAAGGCATTTCGCCGGCTTGGCGGTTCGCCGCGGATCGTGGTTCTGGATAACCTTCGCGAGGGCGTGCTGTCTGCAGACTTCTACGATCCGTGCGTGAACCCTTTGTATCGCGATGTTCTGGCGCACTACGGTGTGACGGCGCTGCCCTGCAAAGTGCGCGATCCGGATCGAAAAGGAAAAGTCGAGAGCGGCGTCAACCATGCGCAAATGACGCCGCTGAAGGGCAAGAAGTTCGAAAGTCTGGAAGAAGCGCAGGCATATCTGGACCACTGGGAAGAGCGCTGGGCCGACACGCGCATCCACGGCCGGACCAAGCGACAGGTCGCGGCGATGTTCGCCGAAGAGAAGCCTCACCTGCAGCCGCTGCCGTTGGAGCCGTTCCGCTACTACCAGTACGGCGAGCGCACGGTTCATCTGGATGGTTGTGTCGAAGTAGAAGCTGCTTATTATGGCGCGCCGCCGGGCTGGATCGGGCGGAAGGTCAACGTACAGTGGGACGCGATGTTCGTCAGGCTTGTTGATCCACGCAGCGGTGAGCTGCTGCGCGAGCATCTGAGCGGCAAGCGTGGCGCTCATCGTATCCGCGCTGCGGATCGCCCACGTCGTACGCCGCCAGCGTTGCTTCAGCTGCTGGCACGTGCGCACAAGGCGGGAGCCAACATCGGCGCTGTCTGCGACTCCATACATGCTCGCCAGGGCGAACTCGGAGTGCGTCGCATCCAGGGCGTTCTGCAACTGGTCAAGCAATATGGCAGCGCGGCTTCAAACGATGCCTGTGCGGCGGCGCTGGAGTTGCGCGTCCCCGAGTATCGCTTCGTACGCCGCTATCTGGAGCGCAGTCCGCAGGCACCACTCACGCTGCGGCAAGTCGATCCGCTCATCCGTGAACTGACTCAGTATCGCGACCTGATCCAGCAACGCATCCACTTCGAGGAACCCAATCCATGAACCTGATCGAACTCAATCGCTCCTTGGTACAACTGCGCCTGAGCGGCATCGCTGCAGTGATGGAAACCCGCCTCCTACAAGCGCAGTCGGAAAGCATGGCGCCCATCGACCTGATCTCAATGCTGGTCTCTGACGAACTAGCCTGCCGCAGCAAGCGGATGCTGGAGAGACGCAATAAGCAGGCGCAGTTCCGTGACGCAAACAAGTTACTCGATAACTTCGACTTCCAGTTCAATCCGAAGATGAACCGTAGTCTTGTCTTCGATCTGGCCACTGCGCACTGGGTCGGAAAGCGAGAAGACGCCTTGTTCCTCGGGCCGCCCGGCAGCGGCAAAAGTCACTGCGCACAAGCCATCGGGCACGCCGTCATCCAGCAGGGCTACCGCGTGTTATATCGCGAAGCACACGGGCTGTTGGAAGAACTGGCCGACGCCACCCTCGACGGCGAACGCAAGGAACTGATGGAGCAGCTGACCACCGTGCCGCTGCTGATCATCGACGACCTGGGAATGCGCAAGCTGCCGCTCACCGCTGCCGAGGAACTGTTGGAGATCATCATGCGCCGGTACGAACGAGCGAGCACACTACTAACGTCCAACAGACCCGTAGAAGACTGGGGGAAACTGCTGGGCGACAGCGCCGCTGTCACCGCCATGCTGGATCGCTTGCTGCATCACGGTCACGTCCTCAAGTGCGGCCCGCGCAGTTGGCGCACCAAAACCGGCAGTACAGGAGATGCACAATGACAAAAGCAGGAGCCAAGACAAATGCAACAAGGAATGCCGGGCAAAAAACGCCCGGCGTCGTCGCGACTCGCATCCAGAGGCCTCCCACGACGGAGCCTCACCAAAAGAATCTCTGCAGAAACACGAAACCCTCCGCGGGAAGCCCCGTCAGGGAAACCGCAGAGGGTCTCGATTACCGATTCCTTCGGAGCCAGCCCCGTGTCATCGGCCTCGGATTACTCCGCAGGGCGCGACCCCAGCAGAGCGACTACAACACTAACACGCAGTTAAAGGGTCCGATCATCAACGCGTCACTCTCTGCCTTGCAAATCCACACGTATGCAAGGTAAAACAATCACGTCTTCGGCCACTCTCTATGGCCGCTTTTAACCTGATCACGTATGGCCGGATTTAACGTGATCACCGAGGCGCTCTCAAGAGCGGCGTTCAAAGCCGAGGGATTGCGTGCCAACCGGTAAACACGATCGTCGTGCTTCTGGGCGGTTCGGTGAATCAAGTTGTAACACTTCCTGCATCTAAAAACGCCCTCGCCCGGGGGCAAGTACAGCTTCCCGACTTGCCGCCAGCACCCACACAAGAACCAATATCGTTCCCCACCGAAGTTTGTCGAAGAGGTTGAGAGTTCGACCTGCTGTTCCTGGATTTCCACGAGTTGAGAGCAAAGCATCCGGGTCTGCTCGCGAACGTGAATTTTGGTGCCCGCTAATGTGGTCTGGGTGGCGTAATCCAGCCGGCCGAGGAAGGCACCCGAAGGCATCGTCCAGACGACTTCGCCAGAAACCCCAAGCTGAGAGGAAGGGACGGTTCCGGCGCGGCGGAAGGACTCGATGTCCAGGGAGAGACAGCTTTCAACCGTCAGCCGATTTGTCCAGCGCTCCCGACCCATCGGTGAAATGGTCTCACGGCCTAAGAATATTTCCTAAATCATATAGCCCCAACGGTTCTTTCGCGTCCCTGAAGAGGGGAGAGACCTAAAGCAACTTTGCAATCGAAATCCCTGCAGGGAGGGACGGGGGGCGAGGTCGCTGGACCTGAAGCTTTGCGGTAGCGGTATCCATACTGAAAATTTGTTCGCCTTTCTGGTAATCCAGTTACCCTGATCAAAACAGGGGTGCCCGGAGATTAGGCACGTGAACGGAACTCCGAAGTCGAATTCTCTGCGGGCCGCTCCATGAATTCCTTGACCAATCTCAACGCGAGATTCTTTTAGAGGTACAGGAATGACTGCGGTGGTCGGAGACCGTACGCTTCTTCGAGGTTGCGGGGTTGGTTGTAGCGCTTGACTTTCCCGATCTTGATGGCGTGCCCCACGCTGCGGCCGGCGAAGTAATCCATGAACGCGTCACGCTCGATGCCGGCGTGTGCTTCGGTCTGGTCCCATAGGGCGTCAACCTCGTCGGTGATGATGCCCTCGACACTGAATTCACCGACGACTTGCATGACGGGGCTGGACATGTACACGATCACGACACGGATGTCCGCACGAAAGATTTTCCGTCTGAACTCAAAGCGCTTACTGCCGTCGAAGATGGCCTTCGCGTACACCGGCTTAATCGACAAGACCGCGTGGGTCGGCTTTCGCGAGTTGGAAGATCGTGCGGAGCTGGTCTTTCGAGAGGACCTCAAAGCCCCTTGGCGCGCTGTTGATGTCGCGGATAACCCCATTGTCGATCAACTCCTTCAGATTCGGTCGTTTCGTGAACGAGTACGCGTACAGAAACTCCACAATGAACGGGCGATTGGACTTCTTGAAATCCCACCACTCGATCAATTTTTTATCGGCGAATACGCTGCGTTTGCGGCATAGGCTGATGAAGTGCTCCGCATCACGTATCTGCGTGTGCACGTTCTCCACCACACCCAAGGTGGTCACGACACCTTGGTAGTACCCGCCAGTTCGGTAGAACACAATCGTGTCCCCCGGGTGGAGATCGCGGTTGACGGAGCGGCTTATGTACACCTTGCGTATCGCGTTTCGGTGAGGGGATTGCTCTACGAAATTCGCAGGTGACTCGTTGCGCAGGACGATCGACATTTCCAGCCCAACGCGCTTCGAACCGGGCCGCATCTATATTGTGCCTCTGATGGAGAGCTTGAACCTTCCCTCAGACGTTTACGGGATAGCCAATCCTAAAAGTACAACCGGCAGGCTGGATATTTTCACGCGCCTGATCACAGAATTTGGTGATGAATTCGAGCGAGTGCACAGGGGCTATAAGGGGCAGTTGTACGTAGAAGTGCTTTCTCAAACATTCCCAATATGGTTCAAGCCGGGATGAAGCTCAATCAACTACGGTTTGGACGTGGACGAAGAGACGTCGTTGGTGAGGAGATGTTAAGGCAATTGGGCAAAAGCGACTCCCTGATCGACGCCGACGAAGACATTGGGCCGCCCAATATAAATCGGGGCTACGGGTAACAGTTGATCTCCAGGGCAATGGTTCTGACATCGTCGCGTACCAGGCGAAGAAATCCTCTACTCCCATAGATCTGAGTAAAATTGGCTATTATGACATTGCCGAATTCTGGATGCCGATATACCGGGATGACAAACTTCAGTGCGTCCTTGAGCCCTCACAGTTCTACATTTTGGCATCAAAACAACGCGTCCGCATTCCGCCGGAACTAGCAGCGGAGATGCTACCTTACGATTTCGCGACCCAAGAATTCCGCGTCCACTACGCCGGCTTTTTCGACCCCGGATTTGGTTATGGCGCAAAAGAAGAAATTCCTGGAACCAGGGCCGTTCTCGAGGTGCGGGCGAGTCAAATGCCGATCCTCCTGGAGGATGATCAATTCGTGGGTCGGCTAAATTACTTCTATATGGCTGCTAAGCCTGAGAAGGTATACGGCGGCTCAATTGGTTCGTCATATCAGCAGCAGGGACTGGCGCTCAGCAAACAATTCAAACGTGTTGAGCAGTACTCATGCTCCCTTGGCTCAAGCGTCGCTTCGGCAGCAAACGGCAAACTAGAGGCTAAACCTCATCCGAACGCCAAGAACTCCTTATTAATGGAGCCGGAAGATGACGATGGTGATCCGACTCGCAACATTGCCTTCCCGGAGAATCGGCTCGGGCACTTCATAACCGTCAAGCGCTCCGAAGACTGAACTGAGGTTTTTCACACGATTAGAGCGAGTCAAAAAGTCCCGATGCTTGGGACTTTTCCTATGTACTCTCCCCAGGGCTTTCTGCGTGGAACCTTCTTTGCGATGAAGAACCGGGGATTCTTTTTCATGCGCATAGTGTCTCTCGTTTCCGAATGACCCTTCTCATCTCTGTTATAGGGGAACTTGCCGGTCAGACCCGCCCGGGCGAGGGAACTTAATGGAATGGTCCGCGTGCGCCGTGAAAGGCGTTTAGTCCACAGTGGGTGCAAGTCCCACCCGGGAACTGGTTCGTTCCACCCGGTAGCAATCGGAGCAGCGGTGGAGGTAACGAAGCTGCTGAAGCCTCCGATGGAAAGGGTCGTGAAGGCGACTCTGCAAGCGTGCAGGCCGTAACGTGAGTGAACGCTGAGCAAGCCTCGAAAACCATGATGCAGGAGCCGACCCGCCGCGGACTTGGGGAAGGCCGATGACGGGGGAAGAGTATGAGCGAACAGCTTCCGCCGACCTGCCGGGGTAGTGGCGACGGCATGTAAGCAAAGGGGACTGAAGGCAACACGGGAAGCCCCAGCGGTGATTGCGGTTGGATCAACTGGCAGCTCGCGAGAGACAGGCCGGGCCGTCTGGGGTGGCGGAGAGGCTCGTAGTACCGATGAAGCCGGGTAATGCCGGCGGAGGGAAGGGGCCTCAGTTGAAGACGAACGTGAGAAGCGACGAAGGACGACGGGATTGGTGATGAGCCTAACAACTCCGAACAAGCGTTCAGAAGTTGCAGACGGCGTTACACGCCAAAGCGAAGGAATCGCCCGACTTCCGTTTCTACGCGCTGTACGACAAGGTGTACCGGCAGGACGTGCTGGTATATCGCCTACAAACGCTGCAAAGCCAATGGCGGAGCAGCCGGAGTGGACGGTCAGACGTTCGAGGACATCGAGCAGTACGGTGTGGAACGGTGGTTGGACGAACTGGCGGAAGAACTGAAAAGCGAACCTATCAACCGCAACCGGTGCGGCGGGTATACATACCCAAGCCGGACGGGAAGCAGAGGCCGTTGGGGATTCCAACGATCCGGGATCGGGTGGTGCAGACGGCGGCAGTGTTGGTGCTCGAGCCGATTTTCGAGGCCGACTTGCAGCCGGAGCAGTATGCCTATCGGGCAGACCGCAGCGCGTTGGACGCAGTGCGGCATGTCCACAAGCTGATCAACACTGGCCATGGAAAGATTGTAGATGCGGATCTGAGCGGCTACTTCGATAGCATTCCGCATGCCGAACTTATGAGATCGGTGGCTCGACGGGTCGGCGACGGAGCGATGCTGCATCTGATCAAGATGTGGCTGGAAGCTCCGGTTGAGGAAACCGACGAGCGGGGAAATAAGCATCGGAGTACGCGCAATCGGGACGAAGGTCGAGGTACTCCGCAAGGAGCTCCGATCAGCCCGTTGCTCAGCAATCTGTACATGCGACGGTTTGTGCTGGGGTGGAAGAAGCTCGGGCACGAGGAGCGTCTGGAAGCGTACATCGTCAACTACGCCGATGACTTGTGATCTGCTGTCGGACTGGAGCGGAACAAGCTCTGGCCACGATGCGGAAGCATGATGTCGCAGCTGAAGTTGACGGTGAACGACACGAAGACGCAGGTCTGCGCGCTGCCGGAAGAGAAGTTCGACTTTCTTGGATACACGTTTGGTCGATGCTACTCGCCGCAAAACGGGACGGGCCTATCTTGGCACCGACTCCAGCGCAAAAGCGGGTGCAGCGCATCTGTCGGGGCGATCAGCGAGCTGACCGGGCGGAGTACAACCTCGCTGGATCCCGAGACGATAGTGACGAAGCTCAACCGCACGATGTGCGGATGGGCGAACTACTTTTGTCTTGGACCAGTCAGTACGGCCTATCGTGCGGTGGATAGCTACGCGACGATGCGGCTGCGTCGGTGGTTGCGGACCAAACATAAGCTCTCAGGACGTGCAAACGGAATGTTTCCGGATACACATCTGTATGGAGCATTGGGTCTTGTTCGGCTTGACCGACGGACACGCAACTTTCCGTGGGCGAACGCATGAGTCTTCTCCGAGAGCCGGATGCGGGAAATCCGCCTGTCCGGTTCGATGAGCGGGAGGTGGAAACGGAGCACGGTGAACCTAGTGAGGCACCGGCAGACGAAAGAGCCGGCAACCGATAGGCGGGCACCTAAACCACCGCGCCACCTCTCGACTCTACCACTTTTGACCGGCAGTGAAGTTGGGTTCCGACCGTGCGTTTTGTGCCGGTCAAGAGTGACGACCAACTGGGCGTACATCGAGTCGTGAACGCTGGGTGATGCGAAGGACAATGGCAGTGAACCAGATTCGGGGACTTGTGCTCGCACGTGGCACTCCACTGCGCAAAGGCCGGCGCGGCGTGGATGATGCATTACCCGGCATACTCACAAGTGGCTCGTTCAAGCTGTCAAGGCCAGTGCTTGTTTGCGTGCAGAACTGAAGCAGAGGAATTAGAGCAACTGGCCGAGAAGATCGTGCTGACAAGTCGGTTGAGAAGATCGGCTCAGGAGAGCGAGGCCTGTCGAAGGCTGGTCGCGATGCCGGGAGTCGGTCCTGTGACCGCAACTCCGATCATCGCAACAATTCACCGGTCCAATACTGACCCGCAGTCCGAGGGCGAACTCGAGGCGAGGAGATACCCTTACTTCGACCATGTGCGTCTCCAAGGCGAGTGTAGATTTAGCCCCAACTCGCGAGCGACTTTAACCATAAGCTGCAGCTAGCGCACTGTTTTTCCTCGAATGAGGTTCACCTTTGAGAAAATTCTCGACTCAGTGAATTTATTGAGGTGTCTGCTCTAAAGATCGTCGCTTGAAGAGCGACTCCGTAAGGGCAAAGCAGAAGCGCCGCCTTGTGCTGATAGCGCCGTCCGCTCATACGCCACGTTCCTTTGGCAACCCATTCGTTCCTTTTGGCTACAGCAAGTCCTTTGTTCGTGAGGTATCAGCGCCTACCACCTTCGGGTGATAGCTTCCTACCTTAGATAACCAGCATTGGAGAAAGGGCGCGCCACCCGAGCAAGGAGCATGGGCGTTGTTTCTTAGGTTTCGCCACTGCAGTCTTTCTACGCGACCTCTCCTTTGCCGCGGTTCGATCGTCGTTTGAGCCAACGACTTAGATCTAATCCCGCTGCCAGGTTATCTTTAGGGTTCCCCTTCCCACAACCAAACCCCGCCATCAGCAAGCAATACAAGTCTGAGGCTGCGCTCATCCGAAAGTAACGAAAATTCGACACAGTAACGCCCCGAAATACCCACTTAACGAGCAAAAAATTCACTGTAAAGTCTTTGCAATCAGCAATTTACAACTAATGTAATGGCCAATCGGTGTAATTGCCCCAACTTGGGCCATACGCGAAAGTAACAACCATTGGTCATAGCTGAATTCGCAATCTTTTTCTGACGGTAACTAATGACGGTCGTACCCTTTTCGCACACAAGTACATCAACGTTCAAAAGAGACGTAACGGCGTTGGCGAACTATGCCAAGCAGCCTAATGGTGCTGCCGATGGCGGTACCTTGGCAACGTCTGCTAAGCGTTTCAGGAAGTTTTTAAAGCTGCTGTCGCCGAGTCGACTCGGCAAATGTTGCGCCAGATCGCCACATTTGCCGGCCGCAGAGCGTTACCCGGTACTCTTGGGTATGGTGCTCATCGCGATGACCTTGGCGCTGGTGACCGGTTGTGGGACTACGGGGACGGTTACGCCGCATGTCGCAATTGCCGGCAGCGTACAAGGCGGGCACGGACCGGTGAGCGGCGCGAGCGTTCAGCTCTATGCCGCAAGTTCCGGCGGCCTTGGCTCTGCCTCGACGCCTTTGCTGCAGAAAGCTGTCGCGTCCGATAGCAACGGAAATTTCTCAATACCTGACGGAGTATAGCTGTCCTTTCCCATCCTCCGCGGTCTATGTCGTCGCCAGCGGAGGTAGCACCAGCAGCTCTTCGGGGCAGAATTCTGCCCTCATGCTGACGGCAATGCTCGGCCCCTGCAGCGGTCTCGCCGCATTAGGTTCGGTTTCGGTCAATGAGGTCACCACCGTAGGCTCTGTCTGGCCTCTAGCCCACTACTTTACGTCCCCGACTAATCTCGGTTATGCGTCGAATGACACTACCTTCCTCGGCGCAGTCTCCAGCGTCCCGGAATTCATCAATCTTGCGCAAGGAAGCTCTCCCGGCACACCCACGTCTACCAGCTCCTTCGCAGAAAACAACAAGCTCTACAGCCTCGCTGACGTTCTTGCGGCCTGTGTCAGCTCCTCCGGTGGCAAAGCTGGCGATGGCAGTCCCTGCGGTCAACTGTTTTCGATGGCCACTTCAGCAGGCGGCAGCGCCCCGACTGATACGATGACTGGTGCGATTCAGATTGCGCAGAATCCGGACAACAACGTGGCAGGCATTTACGGCCTGGTAAAGGGTTCCACAGCCTTCGAGCCAGCGGTGACGGCTGCCCCTTCCGATTGGACCCTGACGCTAAGCTACGCGGTTGCTACTCCTTCGATCTCGCTAGCCACAGGGACTTACGCTGGCACTCAAGACGTGACCATCAGTGACGCGACACAAGGAAGCACCATCTACTACACCACTAACGGAACCGTCCCGACAAGCTCTTCCAATGTGTATACGGCTCCGATTTCGATTGCTGTCTCATCCACAATAAAGGCCATCGCTGTACTCACGGGATCGTCCAGTGGGGTTGCCTCTTCGACCCTTACCATTACTTCAGCAAATCCTCCGGCAAAGCTGGCCTTCGTACAACAGCCTTCCAATGCTTTGACTGGCGCCACCATTTCACCAGCCGTGACCGTCGCCGTCCAGGACAGCAACGGAAATACCCTAACGTCAGCCACGAACCCAGTAACCCTTGCCCTTACCAGCGGCAGCGGCCTTACAGGCACGCTGACTGCTACCCCTAAGAATGGGGTCGCCACATTCAGCAATCTCAGCATAGGTACTGCCGGAAGCTATACGCTCTCGGCGACCAGCCCAAGCCTCACTTCGGCCACCAGCGCAGGCTTTAGCATCACTGCGGGCGGCAGCGTCGCCGACCGCTCCTCTGCCACCCACTCCTCTGCCACCCGCAAAGCTGGCCTTCGTACAACAGCCCACGAGTGCCTTGACTGGTGCCACCATCTCACCGGCGGTTACGGTAGCGGTCGAGGATAGCAACGGAAATCCCGTCACCTCCGCCACCAATCCGTGCACACTTGCCCTTGTAGGCGGCACCGGCCTGGCTGGAACGTTGACGGCGACGCCACAGAACGGTGTTGCGACCTTTAGCAACCTCACCGTAAGCACTGCTGGAACGTACACTCTGTCGGCCAGCAGCCCCAGCCTCACCTCGGCCACCAGCACAAGCTTTACCATCAGTACGCCCACCACTACCAACACGCCAGCGGGCACGGTAGCCACTCCGGTGATAACCGCGTCAGGCGGCACAGTTACCATCACAGATTCAACTCCTGGCGTAGGCATCTGGTATACGACAGATGGCTCTACGCCTACATTGCCCCCTGGCGGAGTACCGCAAGGCACATCGTCTGGCTACACGCCGATGTGCCAGCCGATCGCGCAGCCCCCATTAGCTAATTTGAAGAACATCACCGCCTATGGAGCAGTTGCCGGCGGAACAGATAATACAACTGCTATCCAAAATGCCTGTACAGCCGCAGGTAGCGGCGCTGGAACTGGGATTTTCATCCCAGCGGGTACGTTCTACCACAGCGGTCTGTTGACACTGAACTGCAACATCTACGGCCAAGGCGCATCGAGTGAGTTGTACTGCCCTAATCCTATAGACAATGGCAATAACTGTGTAATGTACAGTACCGGGAGCAATGAAGTCTGGTCAAATTTCTCACATCAAATAAATACCGTCGGCGAGGTTCGCGATGCTACAAATCTCAATATCTATTTCGACGGAGGCTCGAACAACAGAACAGATACGCTGTTACTTATAGGAGGTTCAGGAGGCATTCAGAATATTGGTACCACAAATGATATAGATACTAACAACGGCATCTTTAACACAAAAGCTGATTGTAACTATCATACGGGAGCCACAACGAACGGTACTGTGGATCATACTTACGTGTATAACTGTGGAGATGATAGCGTTTCGAATGTCAGCTATAACGGGCAGCCAGAAGTTAACGGTACTTTGGTGCAGTGGAATAGTCTAAACAATGGCAGCACCGCTCGCGGTATTTCTTCGCTTGGAAGTACAAACGAAACATTTCAGGACAATTTAATACAAAACATCTACGCCTCAGGAATCTACATTGCGCAGGAGAATCCGGCTGATTGGAACGAGGGTGGAGTATCTAATGTGATTGTTAGATACAACTATCTCTTAAATAATAACGCTGGAAATCCAGGCAGCCTTCAGGGCGGCATGGCTATGTGGTCAGGTGATACTGCTGGGCCTGGCATATCAAACATCCAGATATTAGGAAACTACGCTGTAAACACTGCAAGTGGCCCTGGATTCTTTCTATGGAATTCTGCAGGAGCCACGCTGAATGACGTATCGTACACCAACAACACGGTGACGGGAACGACCGGAATATGGGGGAACTCGGGAACAGGAACCAACACTCAATGCACTGGCAATACTTACAACGGTACCTCGAACAATTCGGGCGGTATGTGCGTTGGAACTAATCCTTCTACGGCGACTGGCTCTCCAGTCACTTATTCAGGATGCGTGGTAGGGACAGCTAAGCAATATACAGGTCCGATCACTATTTCAGGCGCTACTACTATCAAAGCAGTCGCTGTCTTTCCTGGGCTCACGAATAGCTCCGTAGCCAGCGGAACTTATTAGCTCGGGGCCATCCGCAGGCCACCCCGACCTTCTCGCCGGCGATTGGGACGAGCTTCAGCCCAATGCTTTCGGTGAGCATGTCGGATACAACTCCCTCATCGAGCATTTACCACATTACCACACCGTAGCTCAACCGCGACGATCACCACCAATTACACCTCGACCATCATCGACCCGTCTGGAGTTCTGGTGGAAAACAATACCGTTTATTCGACCGGTCAATTTACAAATTCCTCTAATCCAAACGCGACCGCTACTGAGACTGGGAACCAAGTGACGGCTCCCTCTGCGTATACCACACCTTTGGTTCCTTCAATACGATCTGGACGAAAGGAAAGGAGATGAACAGGAGCAGGCACAACCGCGCATGACCGACTCTTCGAGGAGAAGAGATCAGGTGGCGTGGAGATCCCCTTAGGCGATGTATACCTTGGAAATCTGGGATGCAACCCGACTAGATCCCTTCAGAAAGATAATATCCACGAAGTCGAGAGCGCCGTCTTGGGGACGATATGCGCCGTCCAGAATGTCGTGCGCGAAATAACCTCGTTCGGACAGTCGATCTTCAGCAGGCAGGACCGGCCGAGTTGATCAGCCCGCAGCGCTCCATCCAGGCGACGCATCGGGACCGTCCTCCTCTGAAACGCGGAGATCGCACCAGCCTCAGGGAAGGCAATGGAGGCTCCAGGGTCCTTAGGCTTTGCGAAAAATTCACCCTCGCCGGGGGTTGCGCCAAGCGCACTCATCTCGTAGGACATTGCGTATTGCCGAGAAAGTTTCTTGATAGCCCCCTCGTATTCTGCCTGGGGCTCGAAAAGGAAGAATTTGCCCTTAGAGAAAGCCCGATAAAGAGCTGGCGTCCCCCACAGCACGCCGACGTTAATCACCGTCTCAGGATAGGACTCGAACGCTTTTAGGTGTTCACGCCCTTCGCCCAATGCACGTGTCGGCTCGTTAGACCGAACCATTGGATGCCGGCGAGCCGGAGACTTTATTGAGTTGCTCGAGGGATCTAGAAGGTAATTTCCTAAAGCATCGATTAGACTTCTCATATGACATATTACGAATGATTGCACCAAGAAAGAGAAGCTCCAGTCGAGATACGCCTACCTGGAGCCTCTGCATAAAGAACGAGAATAGGAGTGGGCAACGACATATAGGCTAGACTATCGTTGGTAATTGCTGCACGCACCAGTGCTGAGTTCGGTAGGTCGGTCACGTTTCCGGTGAACTTCACTGTTGTTTCCGATCCGTTTGCAATAATTGCATCGGTTGAGGATGGATCCAGAAGGTCATTACCTGTAATGACGACAAAGCAGATCGGCACCACGGAGTCATCATCGATGAAAATCTTATCGTGATCGAAATCCATTCCATTTGCACCTCCGATAGGTGCGCCGGATGCTCGGAACGACCTGCCGGAGTAGCGCCCTGCTGCCTACACTGTTGCCGCTGAATCTTAGGTGCCATCCCTCTACAAGTTTTCGAACAGTATCGGCCGGATAGCAACCAATAAAAAGGTGTGCATATCCTCTAGACGTCAGGTAATCATTGAGATACGACTCTTTAGGAGGTAGAAGATATTTATAATATCCGATTCGGCTAAGGATATTGTTATAAAGATGTATCGTATAGGCCGAGGCGCAAAGCTTTGAGCACTCTTCTTTATACTCAGGAAGCACAATCTTGAAGAAATCACCGCTTGCAATCGGCATGTAGTCACGGGGAGGGCGGGGTATGACCGCGTTGCGTCCAGGGGATGAACGGAAAACTTTTGAAATTACACTTTGCGTTGCAGCCCATGGCACGTCCTTATCCTGCAGCTGCTCGACTTGCTTTATGATTTCGTTCAGCTCGGTTGACCCGGAAGGAAAACGAAGAATGGCATTGCATATTCGCCCATCTACCTCGTCGACGACGAAGATCTCGTCAGGATTGATCAAGAAATCGCGCTGCAATAGAACATCGGAGTCAATCCAAAACCGTTGTGTTTTAGAAAACATAACGTAGCGAAAATAATCAGAGAAGTGTGCGACATTCTGTTGACCATCGGTAATAAATCGCGTGGCATAAGACGAATTGACAATAGAGTTTGCATCTTCATTTGCGATATTTCGAGGTAGGTTTACAAATGGAGCGTAGCTATAGACGACAACCTCGTGCCCCATCTCTGCAAAAGAACTTAGGCAGGCGATTTCGAGTGGTGACAAATCGCCCATCCACAATGAACCAAGTTTTGCCATCTATTGTCCTTCTCTAAAAACGGTTGTCGAAGTAGGTAGAAATCATTCATGTAAGTCGTACATGGCAACACGTCTTACACAATTTTTTGGGGGCGTGGGCTGCAAGCCCCCGGGGGCAGCTCTATCGTAAGCGTCATTTAGAGGCCGTCTTGAAAGGCGGCTGGTTTTAGGCGTGGGAATTAAGTGTCCACTCTATTTTTAAGTGGACACTTGAGATGCTGCGAGATGTGTCTGCAGCTCCGAGGCCAGGTTCCAAGGCAGGAGTTCATGTAGACGGTTGACGGGATGATCAGCGATGCGCTCCAGGACATGTCGCAGATAGAGCTCTGGATCCAGATCGTTGAGTTTGGCAGAGCCGAGCAGGCTGTAAATGGCCGCGGCGCGTTCGCCGCCGGCATCTGATCCTGCAAAGAGATAATTCTTTCGCCCCAAGGCCACCACGCGCAGTGCCCGCTCAGCTGCTGAATTATCTATTTCGATTGCGCCGTCGTCGAGGTAACGGCTAAGCGCCCGCCAGCGAGAGAGCGCATAGCGGATGGCCGCCGCGGTATCAGACTTGCGCGAGAGGCCCGCGAGGGTCTTATGCATCCAGCGATGGAGATCATCCATGAGAGGGCGCGCTCTTGCCTGGCGGACCTCACAACGCAGGCCAGTTGCTTGGCCACGAATCTCGCGTTCAATGTCGTAGAGTTTTCCGATCCGTTGGATAGCCTCCCCGGCGATGGCTGATCCGTGGGCCACATGAATGTCATAGAACTTGCGCCGTGCATGAGCCCAGCATGCGGCTTCGACGATCTTGCCACCTTCGTACAGATGATGAAACCCAGCATAGGCATCGGCCTGCAGAACACCCGCAAAGGAGCTCAGATGCTGCTTGGGATGTTCTCCCTTACGATCCTGTGTGTAGGTGAACCAGACAGCTGGCGGCACATCACTGCCCGCTGGTCGATCGTCGCGCACATAGGTCCAGAGGCGCGCGGTTTTGGTCTTGCCTGTGCCCGGAGCCAACACTGGAACGGGCGTGTCATCGGCGTGTAGCTTCGAAGCGGCGAGCACGTGCTTGCGTAGTTGATCGACCAAAGGCGAGAGTAAATAGCTGGCAGCTCCCACCCAATCGGCCAGCGTCGATCGATCCAGGTCGACTCCTTCGCGAGCATAGATCTCCGACTGGCGATACAACGGAAGATGATCTGCATACTTCGAAACCAGAACATGGGCCAACAAGCCGGGTCCGGCAAGCCCCCGGTCGATCGGCCTGCTCGGCGCCGGAGCCTGCATGATCGTGTCGCAGCGTGTGCAGCACATCTTGGGACGCACGTGGCGGATTACCTTGAAGCTGGCCGGGATGTACTCCAGCATCTCGGAGACATCTTCGCCCAACTTCGACAGCCCACCACCGCACGCTGAGCAGGCTTCTCCAGCAGGCATATGTGTGTGGGTCTCGCGGGGTAGATGCTCAGGCAGTGGGCGACGCTTCCGTTTTCGACCAGGGGTGCTGGTGCTGCCGGTGGGCGCCGCTGCTGGGGGACGCGCGGCCTCACCGGTCTCCAACTCTTCCAGCTTTAACTCCAGCTGCTCGACCTCGCGGGCGATTTTTTCGCTCTTGGTACCGAACATCATGCGCCGAAGCTTGGCAATGATCAGCTTCAGGTGTTCAATCTCACTGTTGCGAGTAAGCAGCTTCTCTTGCTGCGCCACCACAAGGGCTTCGAGCGCCTCGCGATTCAGCCGGCTCAGATCAACAACGCTGGCATGAGCATCAGCCATGGCACGGAGTATGCCACAGTTACGTCGCAGCCATAGATCGAATATCTCGCCTCATCCTGCCGACTGTGGTTCCCATGTCCTCTGCGGTTGACGCCAGTCGATGCCTTCCAGAAGCATCGACAACTGCGCACGCGTCAAGGACACCGTTCCGCTCGTTGCCTGTGGCCAGATAAAGCGTCCTCGCTCCAATCTCTTCTGAAAAAGACAAAGGCCATCGCCATCAAACCACAGCAGCTTGATCAAATCGCCGCGCTTGCCGCGGAAGACGAACACATGGCCAGAGAATGGCGCCTGCTCCAGCACTGTCTCAACGATCGATGAAAGTCCCTGAAAGCCGCGGCGCAGATCCGTGAATCCGGCGGCAATCCAGATCCGTGTTCCCGCCTTCGGCTCCATCACCGCAAGAGGCTCCCCAGAACTGCTCGCACCAGTTCAGGATCAACACCCGCCTCTACACTGATCACGGCTCGACCTGGCAACTCGATATGGATCGAGCCTGCCGGCGCTGCCGCGAGAGCCGTCCCAGACATCGGCTCTGCCGTCACGGTCACCGGCAACAGCCTGCTCTGCGCTTGTTGGCCAACACCGAGGGCTCCCTTACGGTACTCGTGTCGCCACTGGAACACCTGGTTCGCATTTACTCCATGCTCACGGGCCACTCGGGCAATCGAAGCTCCCGGGACAAACGTGGCTTCTACGATGCGACGCTTCTCCTCCCGTGTTCTTCGCAACCGCTTCTGGGAAGGGGCCGCTACCTCAACTCCATCCGTATCGCTCACAAGGTAAGCGTGGAACAGAAAAAACCAGCTGTCTATACGGCCAAAAGCGGACGCTTACGCTCTATCGTCATGTCCGAAACTATGTAGACAACCCGGACGGCTATGCAGGCATGTACATGTCAACAGAAGCCGATTGGAATACGCAAGATGTTAACAATGTGACCGTCAGCGGAAATGCAGCCCTCGAAGGTGGACCCAACCAGGGAGCGGTTTTCTTGTATAACACAAGGCACCATGCACAGCATCACTAACGTCACGGTCTCCGGGAACCAGTTTTTGAGACCCTCATTGGCGGCGGTTCAGTGGGTGGGCAACGGCCGCGAGATCGGAATTACCCTGGAGAACAATACATTGAGAACCGGTGTCTCTTGCCTCAGCAGTAATCTATTAGCACTCGGGGCTAATAGCCGACTGCAATCTAGATGTTCTATTTTCTCCAAGCGAGCCAACGGGGTGCACACGACCTTAAGCGTGATTCTTGTGTCCTTGCAGCTCACATCCTCCGATTACTCCAGGATGAGGCCCTTTTGGCACACATGCAGCACCCGAGCCGCGCGCTTTGGATGGAAGAACATATGATCCGTTAAGCAAACTCAAGAACTGGAGCAGATCTATTCTTCTCTCTTGAAATAAGCCAGCGGATGACAATCCAATCTAAAGCGCCGAGACCGCCATCCGTTGCCAGGCTAGCCCAAGCAGCGCCCAGCCAGGAGTATCTCGGTATGAGAATTAAATTCAAACCAAAATTCAGCAGTGCTGCGCAGAGGCGGGTTGCCAGTCTATAGTTCTGGTAGCCGGCCCCTGTCATGGCATCTCCCGCGCTGAGATGAAAACAGCGAAACAGCGGGATGAGGCAAAGCCAGCGCAGGGCGGACACAGAGCCGGCGAAGCTCTTACCCAGAAGATGAGGAATGAGCGGAGCGGTAAGAAACATGCCCAGCGCGCCGGCGACTCCGAGGATAGTAGTTTTCCGCAACACTTTCCGGGCAAATGGCTCCGTTGCTCTTGCCCCTCGGACGCCTAGTTGAAAGAAACGCGGGTATGCGGCGTAGTGTATAGAAGCAATGGGTGTGCTGCAGATGTTCACGATCCGGTAAGCCGTTGTGTAAATGCCATTGGCCGCGTTCATACCGTAGTGACCCAACATTACCTTGTCGAGATCGTTGTAGATGTAGGTTGTAGATCCCGAAAGTGAAAAAACGAAGCCTTCACCGGCGTTCGCAAAAACGCTACGGAAGCTGAAGGTGGGCCGCCCGAAGGCAATCGAAACAGCGATGATGGAAGCCCCTGCGGCGAGGATCGAGACCAACATAGACGCGAAGGCCCACAGATAAGCATTCGCATGGCCGATGGCAATGAATAATCCCAGAGCCAAGGCAAAGCGAAGGATGCTTACACTCACCGTCAGTATGGCCATAACCCGGAGCTTTTCATAGGTTTGAAAAACCTGGGCAATCCCAACGGTTAGTTGTTGGCAAATGGTATCGCCAATTGCAATGAAGAGTACGAGAGAAGCGTGTGCGCTATCGAGGGCGAAGTGCCCAATGATCACCAGCGTTCCTACCAGCAGACTGCCAAAAGTAACCGTGCTTAAGAGAATGTTTCCCCAGTACTCGGAAAAGGAACTCCGATCCGCGCTAACACGCCGGAGAAATACAAATCCCGATCCCAGTGAGCTGTATTGGCTGACGATCGAGACCAACGCGAAGGCGGCGGTGTAGATCCCATAGTTTGTGCTTCCCAGAAGACGTGCAATGATTACAAAGTAACCGGCCTGCAGAATGGTAGACATCGTCTGGCCGAGAAAGGACCAGCCGGCATTTTGCGCGAGCTTGCCACCAAACTGTACCTTTGCCTTATCGAACCATGACCTCACTGGACCTCCCGTATTCCTTGGTTTAGAGCCGAGCGCGGCACAATGCTGAAGTTTCCTTCACACACCGAAAGCCCAGTGAGAACCCGATGAAGTAGCCGGTAGCCACCATAACCCGTTCGAAGACATCTCAGTTCGGTTTCCGGCCTAGACCCGGTTTCGGTAGCCGATCAACGCGCCAGCGGTTGTGCCGGATGGTTGCCCGGAATCTCCGCCGGTTGCTCTCGATAGCCCTCGAAAAGATAGCGCAACATGAAATTCTTCAGCTATGCCGCAACACACCGCGTGAATCCAGCGCGACGCCCACGAGTAGACCCCGCGATCCACGAGGTTCGGGTTTGGAATAGCGGCACATCACTAGCATTGACAGCGCTGGGTCCTAGCCGCCTATCGTGTATGGGCTGCTTGGACTTATCAAGGAGACAAGCTCTTTTTTCCGACCTGCTGCAGATATGGGGAGTGGCACATTCTCGTGATCCACAACAGCCTGCGTGGAGCGATCCAGATATATCGCGCTTTTCGAATGCCAGCTCCACGCCGAGCTGATAATACTCTCCAGACTGGAGCGCGCTGCATGCCACGCGAGCACTTTTTGCGCAAGTGAAGGGTCAGCAACCAGAACAGCCGGGTCTCCAGCGCGCCGGGGGACAGCTCGCCGCGATACCTTGCGACCTGTTATCTGCTCTACCATGCCAATCACCTGGCTCACACTACGACCCTGGCCCGTGCCTAGGTTTAGCGTGATCGACTTCGCTCCTTCCAAAAGATATTCCAGAGTTCGAACGTGGGCTTCTGCCAGGTCTGATACATGAATGTAGTCGCGCACGCAGGTGCCATCTAGAGTTGGATAATCATTACCGTATACGTCGACCGTCCCACGACTCATTGCGGCTTTCAGAATCAGCGGAATCAGATGGGTTTCCGGAAAGTGGGCCTCCCCGATCTCACCGTTCAGGTCGGCTCCCGCCGCATTGAAATATCGCAAGGCGGCCCACGATACGTCGTAGGCTGCGCCGTACCAGCGGAGTGCCCGTTCTATGATGAGTTTGGTCTCCCCGTATGGATTTACGGGATGCTGTGGCGCTTCCTCCCCAATCGGCATCTGCGCAGGTGTACCATACGTTGCGCAGCTAGATGAGAAAACGAGGTGCCGAACTCCGGATTCGGCTACAGCATCCAAAAGCGCCAACGATTTTGTTACATTGTTTTCGAAATAAAGTCCAGGCCGCTTCATCGACTCCCCGACATAGGCAAAGGCTGCGAAGTGAATAACAGCAATAACTTCATAGCGGTGCATCGCCTCCAGAAGCCTCGCCTTATCCCCAATGTCGCCTTCAATAAACGGGCCCCAGCGCACGGCCCAACGATGGCCGTTTACTAAGCTGTCATAAGTGACAGGAACATAACCTTTGCCGGCAAGCGCCTTGGCCGCATGGCTGCCTATATAGCCAGCGCCACCCGTTACTAGAACATGTTTTTTGCATTCGGACATAAACCTAGCCACCTCCCTTTAGCGTCACATAGCCGTTCGGTTGCACTCCAGCCGTGGTTAAGTTCAGATGAGAGCCTACAGTCGAGAACAAAGCTGTCACAATGAGCTGCCCGGCTCTTCAGAGGACACACCGATGGCTTGGGCCATAGGTGGACTCGCCGCTGCCACAATGAGAGTCGCTAATGACACGGTTGAGTGCTCCACGCACACAACTCTCTTGCCGCTAAGCTATTCGCAGTCCCACTCCTACAGAATGCGTAGGGTTTCCCGCACTGACTTGGCGAAATGCTCTCCGCGGGATAAAGCCTTTAGTCCACTCGCTCGAGCGCCCCTCGTCAAAGATCTAAGCAATCTAGACCGAATAAACAAACCTCGTCTCAGAGAAACATCGTGACTCAATAGGCGCCGTCACCTCGAATCACGACACCCACCGTCTTGGCCATCAGGTGGATATCCATCCATAGAGACCAATTTCGGATGTAGTAAGCATCATAAGCAATACGTTGCTCATAGGTCGTTCGACTCCGTCCGGAGACCTGCCAAAGCCCCGTAAGCCCGGGAGTTGTTTTCGCGTAAAGGGCGTTGACCTCTTGATATCTCGGTACATTAACTTCCAGCACCCTCGGACGCGGGCCTACCAAACTCATCTCACCCTTGAATACGTTCCAAAGTTGGGGAATTTCGTCCAGGCTGGTTTTTCGTAACAACTTTCCTACTCGTGTGATTCGGGGGTCGTCTCGGAGCTTCTGAAATTGTGCCCACTCCTTCTGCAACTCAGCGTTTGCCGCCAGATAGCGACTTAGAACCTCGGCGGAGTTTCGCGCCATGGTTCTGAACTTGCACATGCGAAAGATCCCCCTGTAGCCCAGTCTTTTGTCGAAGTAGAAGACGGGAAAGCCAGACTCCAGGACAATTGAAACAGAAATCACGGCAAAAACCGGAAGAAGGAGAAATAGCAGCAGTGTCGAACTCACCAGATCGATAATCCGCTTGACAGCGCGTGCTCGGCTGTCGAGCAGATTATTCCGGCACTGAATGCCCGGAATTCCCGTTATATCTCGCCCGTGTTCTATCTTCCAGATAAACTCTGTATTTGGGATAATGGTTAGATGGGGAAATGTGTCGCCTCCTCGTGCGATCAGCTCAACGAATTCCGATCGAGACAATTCTGGTGCCGCAACGATGGCGTGCTTGATACCGCGTGACGCAATCTGACTAAGTCGCTCGACTGTGAATACCGGGAGACCTTCGAGTTCTCTGCCGGCCGCTCGATCGGCAATTACTGCTACTGGGCGTAGGCCGAGATGGGGCTCGCTCATGAGCTTGCGCAACACAAACTGCGCCAGCTCCCCCCGTCCAAACAAAACTACCGGGTAGCCCCACCAATCATATTGAGACCCGATTCGCCGCACCAGGGATCTCAAGGAGAGAATCACAAGAGAGGAAGCAATGCCTGCTGCCAGGCAGACGAGATATGGAAACATCGCTATATGATGGAATGCAAGCATCACAGCGATAAAGAAAAAGGCGCAGATATTAGCCAGTGAAATGCGTCGGATCTCGATTACAGGGTTGACGCTTACCCCGGGATAAGAATCGCAAAAATAGTAGAGCACAAGAAAGGTGGGCAATAACAACCACCACCGTAACCAGTCACCCGGCCCTACGTAACGGCCTATTATTACATTGCTCCAAAGGGTCCACAGGATAAGACCCAATCCCAAGATGTCTCCGGCGAGGACAAACGCCGCAGAGCGACCGGGCCTATGTATAGGCTGAATTAAAGAATCGTCCAAAGCATAAGCGGATGTAATCGGCGCTGCCGTGAATGTGGACATTGTATTCACCGATACCTCTTTTGTGGGCTTGCGTGAGCGACGGGCCGACGAGCTGCGGGTCGGCCGAATCCAGTGTTGTTCAATTCTTGATAAGTCGGGCGATAAGGCGATAAGGGGACTCGCACGCGTCAAATGTAGCGCGAGTGGGGTTGCCATTGAGCACTACATTCAGTGCAGAATCACCGACAGCGAAGCGCTTGTAATCACGGCGCGCACGATAAGGGAGAAGAATCTATAAATTTGCGCGTACAAATAGGCTTCACAATCATCAAGTCCTATGGGTGGAAGGCGGGTGTGCCCTGCCGTCCAAGGAGCATCGCTGTCTGTTGCTCCGTGAGTTCCGCAGGTTCAAGTTTGCGACCATTTGCACTCGATATCGTGGATATGCAGATTCGGCGCTGTTCCGTCCTTCATAAAAACAGTCGTGGAAATTAAAGAGGAGAAAGGCCGCTGTAACAGAATAGAAAACACGTCGCATTTCCTCGGCGGGGTGCACAAGCAACGCCGGGTATAACCCCTGATAGTGAAAGACTCCTATAAAGAGTAAGACCGAGGGGAATATCTCCAGATTAGACCTTAAGACTCAGATGCGGATTAAGAACAAATTTAGTGCTAACCGCAAGCCAGAAGACAACGGATGATGCCAGAAAGTCGGATAGCAACACGTAGAGAGAGAGGCGCTTGTTGAAAATGCCACTACCGGTCTTACGAACTCGGCTATATTGGGATGACTAACGAGGGTGTCGGTCCTCATCTCATAACTCCTCTCCATAACTCCTTTCAAGTGGGTGCTGGCCGTCGAGCTTTTATGCGACACTTCGCTCTTATTCGGCTTGATCTATTTGTTGGTCTCACATCACCATGTTGTGAGTCAGGGGATTGAGCAGAACGTCAAAGGGGCAGCTTTTCTTTGCTAGAGATATTTCGACCCCGCCCGAGCGGGACGGTAAGAGAGTCAATGCGCAAAGCTGCCATTCTCGTGGGAGGCACGAGCCGCGGCGATAAAGGCGCCCATCTTCTCCCGGAATACAGCTGAGTCGAATTGCATCGCATGGCTCCTTATCCTGGCCGGGTTAAACAGGTGGGGATGCTGCTCGAACCTTAGAATTGCTGACTCGACCGCACCCACGGATTGCTGATGGAAAAAGACCCCGGTGGGGCTGTCCAGGACAGCAAGTCTGGCTGGCAAATCGATCACGGTTTCAAGGACCCCGCCGGCCCCGTAAGCAATGACAGGGCGGCCATGCGCCTGGGTCTCCACCGGGACTATGCCGAAGTCCTCTTCTCCGGGAAACAGGAGCGCACGGCACTTTGACAGACACTGGTGTTTCTCTTCGTCCGAGACAGTGCCCAGGAATTCGACCGAGGGGCCGGCGATCCGCTTCAGCTGTTTATACTGGGGTCCGGAACCAATAATCTTGAGGCGCCGCGCCAGCCGGGTGCATGCCGCGATTCCCAGGTCAAACCGCTTGTAGTCCACCAATCGACCGATCATGAGGTAGAAATCCTCATGGTCGTCAGATTGCGATGCCGAGCGGACTTCTACTGGAGGATAGATGACTGTCGCATTTCTGCCGTAGAGTTTTCGAACTCGTGATGCTACGAACCTGGAGTTGGCAACAAAAGCGTCAACCCGTGCCGCCGAAGCGTAGTCCCACAACCGTATGTGATGGGCTGTAAGGGCGAAGAGGAGCCGGGTTGTCGGCCTCATCGCTGCTGCATAGCCGGGGTACATATCCCACATGTAACGCATCGGGGAATGACAGTAGCATACGTGCAGCGTTCGCGCGGTAGTAAGGACTCCTTTGGCCGGACCAGATTCCGATGAAAGGACGAGGTCGTAGGCCGTCAAGTCAAACTGCTCCAGAGCGAGCGGCTGGAATAGGAGCGTATGCCTGTGGAACCGATGGACGAATGGTATCCGTTGCAGGAAGGATGTCGTTAGTTTTAGCTGCCGCAGACCAGGCGCCATGGTCTCCGGCCTGGCAATCAGCGTGAACAGGTCAGCTTGTGGAAATATGTCGGCTAAGGCTTCTACAACACGCTCGCCCCCCGTACGGCCAACGAACCAGTAGTGAATGATAGCCACGCGCAGAGACGCAAACCGCGTCGCAACATTACCGAACGGCTCACTGCGCAGTGATATTTCCAGATCGATTTCTGTGTTCATCATGTTCTATGGATCCAAAGACGGTACGAAAGAGACACGTAGGGATGCGAAGCGGCACCTGAGTGTTCGGCATTCTGCATCACGTCACCTCCTCGGCAAGCGTCTTTCAGAGTCATACTCGCCAACTATGACTTCACTCTTCTTCAATTCGCTATCTAGCCTTTGTAAACCGGCCATCCAGACAGCGGCAGTGGACTCCCACTGATATCTGCCAGGACCCAGGACGCCTCAGGCCTTTTGCTCTTAGTTCCCCTGCCACCTCGGGATTGTCCAGTACCCTGGATATCAAGTCTGCCAGCATTGGCGCGTCATCTGGGTGGAAGTGCAATGCAGCACCACCGCAGACCTCCACAACTGCACCGGCCGTGGCTGCGCGTACCGAACATCCCACTGTCATCGCTCCCAGGGGTGGGAGTCCAAAGCCCTCATAACGGCTGGGAAAGAGCAGCGCGGTTGCTGAGGCATAACAGGCCCATTACCTCTTCGTCGCTCAGACGCCCCCGCAAATATCACACCTCTGCTCGCTTTGAACGTTCGTGCTCCGGCGACCCTTACCGAACCTTCACCTAGAACAACGAGTTCCGTTCCGAACGACTCACAAGGTCGTAGGCTTTAACAGCCAGATCGATATTCTTGTTCGCACTCGACAGCCCGAGCGTGACGAAATATTTCCCATGTGTGAGGTTAAACGATCGACAATCTGCCCCTTTTATGCAGTTGATTCCGACCCTTTTCTCACGAAAAAAAACTGACTCAGGTATGGCTTTTTAGCCGTACCGCGCGCGATGCGATCGATTGCTTCCTTACGGTCGAAATATTCAATGCTACCGTTGCAATCTGGCTCTGTTGAATTGGTATAGGGGGTAGAAATAACGACACCGCCGCCATCGACGCAAATTGCCTGCACAACGTCAGGGGACAAGACGTGCATCTCCATCCTTATGTTGCGGCGCATGACGGTAAGGCAGACATTCTTTATCCAAAATGGCGCTAGCGTCTTGCAAATGACTTTAGGGTTACGCGAAGTCCAGCCCGTCGGAATCTGAAAGGCAGCAATCCCCTCTGGTGCTAAAACACGCATGAATTCTGTGACGTACTGGCATTGCATCTTTTCTTGCATGTGCTGTAGAACGATGTGGCAATAAAGAAAGTCGATCGACTCACTAGGAATGGCTCGCAGATTACTGCCATCGTTGACCACGTATTCGGCTTTAAGTGAGTCGTTTTCGGCATATTGGCGCGCCCGGCGAATCATAGTAGGCGAGACGTCTATACCTACGCCGCCGCCAAAGCGCTTCATTAGAGCCCGGGTATTGCGACCAACGCCGCACCCCAAATCCAGGAACCTACCGCCCATGTTTGTCTCGATGCCGATATCGTCCATGAACGCAAACACGCGATCAATTTCCCTTTCTCCGGTAGCAAAAAAATCATCAGTACGCCAAACGCCTCGCTTTGTGTTATCAGCCAGGATGGCAAAATGCGGGTCAGTTCGAGCATTCATTTCCCATGCAACCGTGGTCCGATTCATGTCAAGCACCCCTCCACTACTGTGGCTATAAAGGTTACACTGCTGTTTGGCTCAGGAAGCGGCAAATCGCATAATCCTTAATCAAAATAAATTGGCGTAGTTAGTCGAAAAGTGACTTTTGCTTTTTCTTGCTTGTGCGCACGAAACAGCCGAGCGCTACAAGGGTAGCGATTTCGGGGAGACGCATTCCAAGCTGGGTATTTCAACCCATAACTTTGTGAGCGGTCAGTTCAGTACTTCCCACGATCCACACGCAACCGTCACTGAGACTGGAGACCAGGCGCTGGTTCCCTCTGCGTATCCCACGCCGTTGGTTTCTGCCGGAGGCGGTTGCAATTTCTCGGGACGCTGAGAGGCAAGTAGCTGCCAGGATTTCAGTTGTCTGATGTGCGGGGTGGTACCCATATTACGCGTCAGTTATGCCTTGCCAACGTGTCGGCAGCGCGCATGGCCAGGAGCATAACAGTTAACGTAGGATTAGCGCTCCCTGAGGATGGAAAGACCGACGCGCTGGCTACGCTTAGATTGGGAATGCGATGAACTCTCAAACGGGGATCCACGACCGAATCGAGCGGATTTATTCCCATTCGGGTTGACCCCGCAGGATGCGCGCGGTCAGTAGCGGAATCCACCATCCTCAACTCAGAGTTGATAATTTCAGGTATCCACTCCAGCTCGCAAACACCAGCTAAGTGCTCATTCCAATAGCGATCAATCTTTCCAACCATGAGTCGAAAGACTCTTTCCTCCGCGTCCGTTTTTTTCCACTCAAGGCGCAACTTGGGAACGCCAAGGGCATCTTTCTGATCCGATAGGCAAATGCGGTTTTGCCATTGGGGCAGCTGTTCCACCCTGATCTCTATAGTTAGATTCGCGTTAGATGGCCAATATTTTTGCTTTCGGACCGATCTCCAGTGCGCTGTCCGAAGCAGAGAGGGCGAATCCTTAAGAATCGCGTTCATGTCCTGGCAACTGATGCGCGGATTGCCTCGTCTGAAGCCTTGCACGACAGACTTAGCTTTGCTCAAAACGGAAGAATCGGGAAACTCCACATTCGTCTCAAAATAGGCACTGGCGATGCCATGTGCATTTTGGGCTTCAGGACGCATCTCAAAATGCAAATGTCGTAGCGCGCCGAATGTATATCGATCGCTTAGCGCTAAATTAGTTAGCGTCAGATTCCGCGGAAGAAGGTTGGCTGCGCTCAGCGCCAGATGATCGTTGAAATAGCGTCCCAATGCGTTGCAATTGCGGGATATAGAGTCGTTTGATTGCCGGTCTGCCAGCAGAAGCAAGCGTGTAGACTCCAGCGTTCCGGTGGCCAGGAGATATTCGCTAGCCACTACCCGCAAAGTTCTGCCGGTATGGTTGATAGCGGTTATTGCTTTAATTCTTCCGGCAGACAAATCAAAGCAAAACTCTGACACGGTTGCGCCCAGCCAAATCTCGAGATTTTCACAGTTCTGGATCTCTTTGCGAAGAACATAGGCCAAATTATGGTTTTTCCTGGTCGGCCTTTTGGGCCATCGAAGACTAAAATCAACATCGTTCCTCGGGAGGAGCCGGTCCGGGTCGAGTTGTTCCGCTACAGTTCCTTCGTAGGGCTCGCTATCAACTCCCATTAACTTCTCGGTTTCCTGCCGATATTGTTCTAGTTCAGCCATATCGAAGGGCCATCCCTCCAAATCCAGGTGAGGGCGGCCCTGCGTATCCTGAGCACTAAGAGGAAGGAGTTTCCCACCCCAAAGCAAAGATGTACCGCCCAAACCTCTGCAACGGCCCGTCAGGTGTCCGTCATAATTATCGGCGGGATTGTCAATTTCGTTGAGCGCGCTCACACATCGCTCGACCTTGCCAAAGCCGCTTTCCACGACGACAATCCGCCGGTTCTTGTCGCGCGCCAGACGCGTCGCGGCTACAAGCCCTGCAATGCCTGCTCCCACGATGCAAACTGAGGCAGACAACTCAGTCGTCTGAAAAAGACTCTCGTTTAATATTCGCAATGCCATGAAGGTACTTTCCGGCAGCCTCGCCACTATCCCTCCGATGGCTCGGGCCCGCTTTGGCCGTGAGGCGCGCGCGATCAGGTCCATCGCCGATGACCAGCAACCGTCGTCCCAGTAAAGTGCAGGCCTGGATAGCAAGGTCGATGCGCTTATAGGAAACAAGACGCGACAAAACAATGTAGTAATCGTCCTGTTCGGGCGAAGGGCGAAAGCGTGCCAGGTCGATGGGAGGGTGAATGACTTCGGCAATGCGCCCATAGGCCTGCTGAATGCGCTCGGCGACTACGACGCGAATTGGCAATGAAATGGTCGGGCTGGCGCGAAGCGTCTACGTCCCACCGGCGGAGGACATTGACCAGGTGCGGAAGCACAAGGCGTTTGGCTGCTCCCATCTCTTCCCGCGCCGAGTAGCTGTCGAAGCTCCACGCCCAGCGCATAGGCGTGTGACAATAGCAGACATGGAGCGCGTCGCGATTCGTGTGCACACCCTTGGCGTATCCAGAGGAACTGGAGAGCACCAGGTCGTAGCCGGAAAGATCAAGCGAAGGCAACGGCCAGCGGATAGAGCAGAAAGTACAAACGATAGTACTTTCGCATCCCGGGCAGCTTCTGCATCCACGAGGTCTTAACCGGAACATTCGACGAGGCCGGGCGGCATACGGTCGGGCAGAGCGAATGTAGTATGGAGCGCGGCACCAGGCAGCATACGGATCAACTCTTCGGCAACTTTCTCGGCGCCACCGAGTTGAGTGAAATAGTCGTGCACAACAGCAATCTTCATGGAAAGCCTCCGAAAACGTTAGACGGCCCCGGACCGTCTGAGCACAGCGGGTACTGTTTGGAGGAGGATTTTAAGATCTAGGGTTAGGGACCAATCGTCGATGTAAGCGAAATCGAGCTCGATCCATTGATCGAAGTTGAAGGATCCGCGCGCGCTGACTTGCGAGCTTCCTGTAATGCCCGGCCTCACGCTGAAACGACGCATAAGCTGTGCCTCGTTGAAGAGAGAGACGTCGCGCACGCTCATGGGTCGGGGGCCCACGAGTGACATGTCACCAAGCAGCACGTTGAAAAGCTGCGGTAGTTCGTCGAGCGAGGTTTGGCGAATGAAGCGGCCGACAGGCGTGATGCGCGGATCATTCGTCATCTTAAAGATAGGCCCGCGAGCCTCGTTCTGCTTTTCCAGCGCCGTCATAAGTCAGGCGCGTCGCGGACCATACTGCGAAACTTAAACATACGGAATCGGCGCCGCCGCCAGCCATAGCGATCCTGAACAAAGAAGACAGGACCAGGACTCGCTGAGCTTGACGGCTACTGCAACCATCAGGAACACGGGCGCTAACATTACAATGCAGATGGCGGCGATGGTGACATCCAGCGCCCGCTTGACAGCTTCCTGGAACAGGTAGGCCTCATCTTTGGGTACAAGCTTCAAGAAATATGGCGGCGCGCTGACGGAGTTTCCTGTCGTGCACCAGACTGTAGAGGTCGTTGAGGCAAACCACGCGAACGCCTGCAGCTTCCGCCATGGAGACAGCGCGTTGCGTCATGTCGTAACATGAGCGCGCCGGCACGGCGATTATCAGCTCATCCACCGCATTGCGAAGAAGGTAGTCGGCGAGGTCGTCGATACGGCCAATTAGGCGACCCGGCAATGTCAAGCGGCATGGCTGACGCATCGCGGTCGTCCACGAAACCGAGCAGGCACTTAGCACCGTGATGCTGGACGCGGCAGCTCCCGCCAGGCTTTAGCCGCCCGGCGACCGCTACCCAGAATCACGACCTGTTCGGGATCTCCGATCCTCCAGCCCAGGTGCGTGTTGGAGAGGAAGACGCGGACCATTTGATAGCCGAAGGCCGCGACGCAGAACGCGATCAGAATGCGCGGTATGGATCCCTCGGTGCGGCGAGCCTCAAGAAACAGAGTAAGCACCGCAGTCATGATGCCGACGCCGATGATCGCCTTTAACGTCGGACGGAGCAACTCGGTGAACCGCCGATAGAGACCAAGCGCCTGCATGCACTGCTGCCAGAGCACGGCGAAAACTATGGAAAAGAAGCGTTCAATGGAGTGATTCGTATCGACAGGAATTCACCGAGGCCGCCTTGAGGCATGCGCTGCTGATTGGCCCAGACGACTGCACCCACAGCGAGCCCCAGCGCGAACAGGCTGTCGATTGCACCAGTTGATGACGATGTATTGGGCTGCCGTGACATGGTGCCTCCTTGACCTTACGCACAGTTCTATGAGACGCAAGTGGCACTAGGCCTTCGCCTCGATGTAAATATCGGTTCGCGAGCAGCTGTTACTACCGTGTCACCCGCGACGGGCCGCCTTTTTGGTAGATGTGTCTTGCGGCTGCGACCCTTGACCTCGCCGCAGCCGACTCCATATCCGGTAGGCCTCGTATAAGAGCAGCAGCGGTGGCGTCCCATTGATATATGTCGGGTCGGCAGCGACCTTTTGTCCGCATTTCCTCTGCAACCTCAGGATTGTCGAGCACCCTTTGCATCAAATCACGCAATGTCATCGCGTCATCCGGATGGAAGTGCAAGGCCGCATCGCCACAAACCTCCATGATCGCCGGAGCGGTAGAGGCAATCACTGGGCACCCCTGGAGCATCGCTTCTAATGACGGGATCCCGAACCCTTCATAACGGCTCGGAAATAGAAGGGCGGTGGCGGAACGCAGAAGGCCTGCTACTTCTTTATCGGTCACCCGACCCGCGAGTATCACGCCTCCATAGGCTTTCAGGTTTTGTGCTCCGGAGGCGCGCGAACTTTCTCCAACGACAACCAGCTTGATTTCCTGCCGGTTCAGGCTACGGTAGGCTTCAATAGCCAGGGGAATATTTTTGTTGGCTGTCGAGAGTCCAAGAGTCACAAAGTACTTTCCCGCCTCGAGTTTCAGGCGATCGACGATGGTCGGGTCTGGCACAACAGATCTGAAGTGATCGGTCCCATCTGGAGCCAAGAGAATATCTTCAGACGGAATTCCCAAGCAACTGGCCAGCTCTCTTCGTGAAAACTGCGATACAGTAGCTATCCTTGCGCTACGCGCGAGTAAACTCTCCAACAGCTTGTGGTACATTCGATAACTTCTTCGGTACCCGGCGGGGGCATTGAAAATCGCCGCGTCGTGAATAACGACAATCTGTCTAGGATGCCCGATCGGCCCACTATTTGCCGGCGAAAGCAGTCTTCCAGATGCACTATGTCGTAGCAGATGGAGCTGTTCCCACAGGTGACCCCCACCCAACCCGATTTCACGGAATTGTATCCTTCGGAGTTTTAGATCGCATTCGGTTCCGGGAGGCGCAAGAAGATTCCATTCGGAGTCGCGCAGCATGGGCGCGCAATCACCCCGTTCAAGGAGACGATCGATAGCTGCTACAACTTCTCTGGAATAACGCCCCACACCCGTGGTCCTGTGGGTCAGAAACCGGCCATTGATGTAGATCACGTTGTCTCTAGGTTTTGCCATTCTGATTCATCCTGACTTTCCTAACACAGCCGAACCGATTGCCACCGAATATTTGACATCCAGTTTGTTGAAGAATCATCGAGGAACGCTCTAGATGAATGTCAAGTATTTCGCTTAGGCGACGAAAAGGGATTCCTCCAAGCCAGTGAACGAAACCGTGCAAAAGAGTTGGGAGAGCGCCCACGTGATCGCTCAGTTCAAAGTGAATCGCAGACCTTAGGCCGAGGCTCGCATGATGCAGAAGCTCAGAAGGTCTACGATGCAACTTCGATGGTTAGGTGGCAACTGCGAGTTCGAAGATAGGTATTCGTAGACAACTTCGAGCGGTACCACGAACTCGGCGCACTCATAATTCCTCCAGGCTGAACCGTCACGGAGTCAATATAAGAAACTGCGACCCGGGATCGAGGAGGCTTGGTGCGCAAGGCTAGAGCGTCATGTGTCAGCGCGCTCCAGCGCGCGTAACAGCCGGGTAATTCAAAGCCGGCGTGGAAAATATCAAAGGCCAGTTTTCCCATGCGGATAAGGTCAGCTTTTGAGATCTCTCGCAACAGTGTTTGCAGGCTATCAAGGTCCTCCGGATTAAAGAGACGACCATTTACTCCGTCGATCACAAGCTCAGCTAACCCGCCGGTCCGACTTGCGAGTACGGGCTTGCCGTTTCGCATCGCTTCGAGCGCAATTATTCCAAAGCCCTCCCAACGTGAAGGGACGATCACTGCATCAAAACACTGAATGTAAGAGTCGATCTGACTGTTAGGCACCCAACCGATCAGTTTAACGTTTGACTGTTCCGGAATAACGTACTTGTGGTGCAGGGTACTGCCGCCAATTAGCCATAAATTAACGTGGTCCAACTGTGGATTAGCAAACGCGCGTAATAGAAGATCTAAACCCTTTTGGCGGTCAAAACGACCAATAAAAGCCAGGTTAAGACGGTCTGGATCCACCAGTACAGGGGCAGGCAAAACCCCCTTTTTTTCGGGAACACCGTGGTAGATGACCCGGTGCAAGGGGGCGGTAACATTCGCCTTCACGGCCGCATCGAATTCTGAATACGAAATGCTTACGATGGCGTCCGTACGACGGGCGAGGGTGCGCTCAACGAGCATGTACAGCGTCCTCGCCGCGAACGATATCTGTTGGGTAAAAGCCCAACCGTGGGCGCAGTAGACGGTAACCCAAGGCGTTGCTTGTCTTCTCAACTGTAGACGGCCGTATAGGCCGGGGAAGCTGCTGTGCAGGTAGACAACGTCGGGGGCAATCGACCGGAGTTGGCGTTGGAGACCCATCGATACGTGCAATAGGCCAAACGGGCTCCGGGTGCTCCTGTACTCATGGATGCGTGCCGGGACCCCATGGAGCATATCACCCATGCGGCGACGATCAGTGACAAGATGCACTTCTCTGATTCCCGAGTCCCGGCATTGAGCTTCGAAAAGTCTCTGACGGCGGTGCCGACACCGCCTTGGGAGCCTGCGACGACATGCACTACCTTAAGCGCAGCGAGAGGCTCCCCGAGGGATAAACGTGTCTGAATGGTTTGCCGAATCCAGCATGTAGCTGCGAACTGATTCCGCCAGTTCTTGCATTTCATTACAACTCATTGGTTCCAGCAGCGCGGATGTAGATCGACTGTCATTCTGCTTCTTTACTGAGGTTGTACCCGGCTGCCCCCTGGCTAAGAACGTATACTGAGTGGCCCTCTCGAACAGCAAAGAGACCCTGATTCGCTTGATTGCTAACAGTCAACCTGGCATCCTCGCCGCTAGCAAAGCGCGGCGTGTGCAGGTTCTTCTAGTCTCGCGGAACATGAAGAGAACGCCTACTACTAACAGAAACATTGCCGGAAAGAAACGTCCTTCAGCCCAGTAAAGTACGCGAGTCACTTCGATCAGACTTATGTACAAGGCAGGATACAGAAAGATACCTCGCGACACTGCGCAATCTGAATTCCTTATACAAATAACCGCAGATCAGTCCGCAAATCAGCCAGTAAAGCAATCCTCCGGTTAAACCGTAGTCGATAAGCGGGCTGAAGACCCCACTCGGATTGTTGAATTCCGGATTGGCGTTAGCCGAAAGAAGATCAAGGTAGCGTGTACCCGACACGTCGCCAGCATAAGCGCGAAGAGATGGAAACAACACGGGAAGCAGGTCTTTTATGATCGGAAAGTGCCACACAAAGCGCAGTGTTATCGGTGGCAGATGCAGTGGGAGCGGTTCGTTGACCCTCCATAGCAATGCTCCGGTGTTGAGTGCGGTTGTGTAGTAGCCCGTAAGCCGTACTGCGACAAACCCCCAGAAGCTGGACTCACGTACGCGCATAGAAACTCGACCAGGACCTGAAGTATTCCGCGACTCCAAAGAAACAATAGAGAAACATCCCCGCGATGATTGGAGCAGACCGTGTTAATAAGCGCAGCAGCCGACTGGTCGCCGGTTGAACCCAGATGAGGGAGACCGCAAAAGGGACTAGAAGCTCGATAATTGCCAGCCTTTCGCTGTTGAGGAAGGCTCTGATCAGACCGAGGCCAATCACGGTCGCGCATTGCCACCTCACGGTGCGCCACCCGGTAGCCACACCAAGCGGCACGCCAAGCACAATCACAGTGATCCCGAATTGAGCCGCGGTCGTTACTCCGGGTATGGTCGTGAGGTATTCCTGGCGTAAGTAGTAGTGGGCATCGCTCGCTCCTCGGAGGACGCCCAAGATGATGCTTAGATCTAGCCCATTCTTTATCCCGACTCCGAACCAAATGGCATACGCCATAACCGTGAGGACAAAGCTCAGGTTAAAGAGCAGCCGGACCGATTGCCAGCGCACATCTAGCGTCCAATCGGTTGCAGGCACGCGGTCCCGTCCACTCCGTCTAGCTGCACCGAGCAAACATCCGCATACGAAAGTAAACACAATTGCTCCGAGAGAAACGAAGCAGGAAAAATCGAAGTATTTCGGCGTCCGCCAGAAATGCAGGTAATCCCCGGGGCCTAAAGTATATGCGGTAACTCCCACAATAATAGTGGGTACGCCGAATGCGACGGCCGGATTAAGCCACCACACTCCGCGGCTCAGGCTCACTTTGGCAGCTGGATTTGTTGCTGGTTCACTCGTTGGTCCTCGTCTGCTCTGTGAGCGCCGGTCCGAAGCTCACAACATCGGCCTGATCAAGGTTTCGTCGGCGCGGAAGAGCTTCGTAGTTCTCGCAAGCGTGCGACGGAGGGTTCGAATGTCCTTCCGAACACGATCCGTACGATGACATGGGCATTTTGGGGCTGGGTTTCTGGCGGCCCAGGGCGCGACCGATGACGAAAGCAGCGACGATGCTGAAGACGATATAAGCAGTGATCAGTTCCATAATGCGGCTCGCTGCCTCCGTTGTGCTTTGCCGCGGACAATGCGGCGAGTGTAGCCAGTGACGCAGACCCAGCAAACGCGGCGGTTGGTAGAAATCGGCCCACAGCCAACCTCTATAAGAGCGCTTATCCTGGTTCGGAATGCAAGGACCTTCCATTCGTCACTCGGGAATGTATAAATAGGAGAATTGCGAAAACGGCCACGACCTTGCAGGAGACCTCGAGAGACGCGGCAAGTGCCATGCGCTCCAGACCTTGAAACAGCCAGATGGGCGACATACCTCGCGCTACACCGTAGATGATGCCTGCGCTTAATAACTTCGGGTGCGAACTCAGTAGCGGGACTTGCGTCGAGACCGCCAATGCTATCACAACACCAAGGGTGGCAAGGACGGCTTGGGCTCCAAAGGTTCCGACTGCGATCCGCCCGGAAGCTCCCTTAGAACTCCTGTTTTGGGCGAGGTCGCGTGTAGCAGAAAGTAAAAAGCCAAATGCTATAGATATTGCAATGAACTCTCCCATTGATTGGGTGAAAGCCACGTCGCCCACCCTGAAGGTCCAAGCACACGAGCCAGATAGGGCAGAGTAAACAGCGGAAGAAGTTTCCGGCATGCCTGGACGAAATAAAGAGACGCAGCATTCTGTGCGATTCTGCTCTTAAAGAGTTTCCGGCCCACTCCTCTCACCGGAAACTCACTTTGCGCTCAGCCAAGGAGTTCCGCTTCGGACCTCGACTTGATTCGAAATCAGGCTGACCATCCAGCCGGTTGTGCGTCCTAGAAATATTGACCAGTGATAGACGGCCTTTCTCGGTTTCCCGCGGATCAGAGTGTAAGCACCACCTAAAAGCGGGCGAGCGAAATACTTGAGCGTCACTAATGCGGGAAACCGATGAGTCTGCAGGAGCCGACCCATGCCCATGCCATAGCGGCGCGCTTTTGTGAGTACAGCCATTGTGTACGGTCCTTGACCCCAGTCAGGGTGGTAGACCGCCACTGAAGGGTCGTATTGAACGACGCATCCACGCTCAATAAACTGAAGCAAAAAGTCTGTTTCCTCGCCTGAGCCCCAGATCGTTCCTGCGCCTATTCCCAGACGCTCATCATAGAAAAGCCCGGTGAGATCTGCTGCCCTAAAGAATGCTGCGAACGAGATGTGGCGACGCCATATGTTCTGCCGGGTCACTGGGCCGGCAACCTGATCAAACCGATGTGTGCTTACAACGTTTTCCGCCGAGGCTTCGCAGCCCGTGATGCCGCGCCACTCGGGATGCGCCTCGAACATATCGACGACACGGCGCAACAAATCCGGAGCATACCAGCAGTCGTCATCCGGGAACCCAACAATATCTCCCGCACAGATCCTGAGCCCAGCATTACTTCCTGCCGAGTGACCCAGGTTCGCCGAACGCACACGCTTTATCGTCAGCCTTTCGCAGTAATCCTGCAGCAGAGGCGCGAGTCGATCGTCCTCATTTTGATCTGCTACGATAACCTCAAATGTCTTATATGTCTGCGCAAGAAGCGATTCCAGAAGTCTTTTTAATTCCCGCGTGCGCCAGCGGGTGGCAACTACGAGCGAAACCAGCTCCACCCTCACTTCAGCACCTCCACACCCCATAAACCCCCTAGCCCCATGGAGGTTACCCGAACGTAGGGTTCAAGCTTGCCCAGCTTGTTCTTGGGGACGATGATCATGTCGTCCGGCTTGAGAGCGAAATCTTCCCGCACACCGTCTGCAGTGCTCATGGTTTTGGTATTAATGACCTTTACTTCAGCGATGTCTCCATTTACCTTGCGCAGCAGTACCACCTGGGTTTGCTTGGAGGTCTCTTTCTGGCCGCCGCTGATTGCGATCGCCTGAAGCACCGTGACTTCGCCATGTATGTCGTAAACGCCGGGTTTTTGCACTTCCCCATAAATCGTGAAGTGAGGTTTCACAAACTCCTTCAGGGTGAGCGACAACTCCGGATGGTTGAGTGGAACGGAAGCTTTGGCCTTGATTGCCGAAGTAGCTTCGTCCATACTCAAACCCTCTACCTTAACGGTACCAACGAGCCTTAGCGTGACCGTACCGTCGGGTCCCACGGTGACGGTCTGGTTGTACTCGGGAGTGTACTCATACTCCAGCTCGAGGACATCGCTGGGCTGCAACCTGTAGGGTTGATCTCGAGTGACAAGTTGAGCCTGTGGCTGTTCGCCAAAACCAGCACTGATGCCGATCAGAAACAACACACCAAGGATTGTTTTTCTCATTGTCCCCTCCTCCGAGCACTTACATACGGTTGTAGATTGCATCCGGAACTGGATAAGAACGCTTATTCAATGCCAGTCCTAAGACTCGAACCGAAGCCTGCGACAACATCGCAAGGCTGCCTCTTAGCTGAGTCCGAGTTGCCTCACCTGCACCCACTACCAGCAGCAGACCGTCACTTTGCGGACCAAAAATGGTCGCCGCGCGGCTTGCACTTAACGGCGGGCAGTCGATCAGGACATAATCATGAGTGTCCCTCAACCTCTGGAACCATTGCTTGAGGAAGTTCTCACCACTGTGAGCCGTTCTGCTGCGGAACTCCGTGGCCGTCACCCTGTCGCGCCAGACGGCAGAATCGTGGATCCCGTGCGTTCACAATGGCAACGTTTTTCCCGGTGTAGTTTGTCAACTCCACACCGAGGTCGCGGACGAAATGGCTGACACCCTCTCCCTGGTTGCAGGCGGTGAAGGTGAAGACTTTTCCCCGCCAGGTTCCGATGGATCGATCCTGCGCAGCCTCTCGATGAGCGGCAGATAAGCTCCTCCCGACTCGAAGCAGTCCTCATCGATGCCGCCAACATAGCGGTAGATGGGCGACAACATTTGAGGCGGCACGTTATCCGTTAAGGACTCGAAGAACCCACCGTTTTGGGTTGAATCATGCAGGTTTAGGCCATTAAAAGCGCCGTTTCCCTTCGAGAGTCTGGGCAGAAATTTCATCTGGCCGTTGCCGTTAGACAACAAAGGAATGGTGGCCAGCACCGGCGCCCCGATCGCGTTCTCAAGTTCCCATGGAGTGTGGAAGCTGGGGCTCCACAGTCCGGCAAGGACGCCCACGCCGACGATAAGAAGAACGCCGATCACACAGATGCAGACAACGCTTAAAAGCGTCTCTCTGTTTGTCTTGGGAAGAATCGCGGGGGCCATCACCTGGCGAACATTGGCTATCTTGTCGTTATCCAGCGTGCGGCTCATGCGAGCATCTTCTCTCCGCTTGGAATACACATCGTAGTTGGCTTCGTCCTGTTTGATTTTTGTCTGCAGATCTTCGTTCTGGCCGGTGATCTGATTTAGCTGCTGAAGCTTGGCCTCATATTGGTTGACCTGCGCAGCAAGGCTCTTTTCCCGCGCCTGCAGCCCCGCTGAACGGAATGTGGACTGTTGCAGATCAGCTTCCACGGTTTGCCGGATCGGGTTGAGGTCACTTTGTTCCTCTACCGACTTCGACTGCTGGGCCTGCTTCAGTGCTTCCCGGATGTTTGCGATCTTAGTCTCAACCTCCTGGACACGACGATCGGTGGGATGGTATTTCGTCAACAGATCGACGCGCTCGTTTTCCAGATCCGCCAAAATCGAATTCAGATGGCCGAATCCAATCTGATCAGGTAGGTCACGACGCTGGGTGGTAACACGGGCAGGCATAGTCGAGCGGGCCGATTGCATCGTCTGGATGCGTTTGTCCGCTTCCCGTACGTTAGCCTCATTGTCGTACAGGGCCGCACGGGCATCCGAGAGTTTGTGAATGATCACATCCTTCTCTTCATTCAATAGCGAGACTTGATTCGCCCGATTGAATTCAGCCAGTGCCGCCTGGTCATCCTGCAGTTTTTGATCGTAGCGGTTCGCCTCCTGATCAAAGAAGGCATAAGCTCCATCACTGCCTCTGATTTTTGCCCGGTATGCAAGATACAACTTACTTAGGGTGGTCAAAGTTGCGACCGCCTCCTCTTTTGACGTGGCTGAATAGGTGACCCCGATCAACGTCGTTTTGGGAACCGGTAGCACGGTGAGCTCTTTGTTGAACGTCAAGACCGGCTATCCAGCTGGGAACTGGACAAACCAGGATGCATGGCGGAGATCACCTGGCGATGAAGCTCATTTCCCTTTAAGAGCTCTATCTCGGTGCCGATCTGCACGTCCGTCATGGCCTGTTCAGGCTGCTGCATTTGTGGACGGTCGTCGAAGGAGCTGATTGGGAATGTCGAAGCCTCATTCCGCACCATGAACATCATGCGTGCTTCATACTGCTTCGGTCTGAGAATAAAGATGGCCAGGACCAGCAGCAGAAATGAGACGGCGGCAATGACTATTTTGCGCTTATTGCGAAAGAAGGCGTTGACTACATCGGCAAATGCAGTCGGTGCTTCCGTGGTTGTTGGAACGGGAAAAGCAGTGGGGACGGATAACGACGTTTCCGTTGTCAACAGTGACGTCACTTTAGACTCCTTCTTTCGCGTGATGACAGCATATGCCGACGGCCGACAGTCCTGGATTGCATGGGTAGCTTCAGCACCACCCGATAGTCAATTGCGCCGTGACTGGGATGTGACTTCCAACCCCGGCGCAGGTCAGACAACAGAACAAGCCGCTTGGGACAGGCGCTCGACCCGATAGTGCCCGAGCCGAATCTTCAGCGATCTTTGAATAGCACCGACGGAGATTACGATTTCCTCACGGCCAGCCTGGTCTACCAGAAATCCTTCAATGCCCTGTAAACAGCCACCATGAATCCTGACACGCTCACCTATCACCGGGAAGGGACCATGCTCATAGCTGGCACCGCTCCGAGTTAGGGCACGAACCATTTCGATTTCTAAGTCCGGTATCGCGACGAGCTCGCGACCACTAGTCACGAATCGTACCAAGCCCGGGAGAGACAAAACTTCAACGAGCGACGTAGACTCCGCTTCCATGCGGACAAACATGTAACCAGGGAAGACTGGCGACTCGACCAGCTTGGTACGGTCACTCCAACGGCGGATTTCCAGCCGCATCGGTGCAAACGATTCGAAGGCCTTCTCGCGCAGCGCCGCATCCACTTTTTTCTCGCACTGGTAGCGTGTTTGTAGCGCGTACCACGCTAGACCAGAGCGGGTCGCCGGCTTCTCGAGGGCAGCACCGCTAAGGTGTAGCTCCTGAATTCTGTGCATAGCTTCGCCCTGAGACCCACATCGAGGCTTCTGGATACTGGTGAGACTGTCTATTCGGCTGGAAAAATAAAAGGATTTCCAAAGCAAAGTTCACAACAACAGAACCTTAAGGTATTGATCGGTAC
>CAWCCT010000006.1:0-683889 GCA_963794165.1 uncultured Acidobacteriaceae bacterium
GCTTTCTGCTTCTGGGCGGCACCTTGGCGCTTGTCATGCGGTTGCAGCTAGCCCGGCCTGAGAACCATGTGCTTGGGCCCGATATGTACAACCAGTTTTTCACCATGCATGGCACGACCATGATGTTCCTCTTCGCCGTGCCGGTGATGTTCGAGGCTCTCGCCACCTACTTCGTGCCCCTGATGATCGGCGCGCGGAACGTAGCCTTTCCTCGTCTGGCATCGTTCAGCTACTTCCTATACCTCTTCGGCGGGATCGTTCTCTGGGGCATGTTTCTGTTGAATGCAGGCGCGGATGCAGGATGGTTTTCCTATGTGCCGCTGAGCGGGCCTGCATTCACTCCTGGCCATCGCGCCGATGCATGGTCGGTCATGGTGATGATGACCGAGATTTCGGCGGTGTGTGTGGCAGTCGAGATCCTGGTCAGCGTTTTCAAGCTTCGCGCACCTGGCATGTCGCTCGATCGTATTCCGCTGTTTGTGTGGGTAGAGACGGTTGTCGCCTTTTCCGTCATCTTTGCTCTGCCGGCGGTGATTCTGTCCAGCCTGATGTTGTTTCTTGATCGCAACTTCGGCACGCAATTCTTCAATCCCGCCGAGGGAGGCGATGCCCTTCTTTACCAGCATCTGTTCTGGTTCTTCGGTCATCCAGAGGTCTACATCGTCTTCCTGCCGGGAGCAGGCATCATCTCGACGCTGGTCGCTACATTCTCCCGCCGCCGGACTTTTGGCTATCTCGCAATTGTGCTCTCCACGGTATCTGTCGGATTTCTCGGCTTTGGCGTGTGGGTCCACCATATGTTTGCCACCGGCCTGCCACTGTTATCGCTGAGCTTCTTCACCGCGGCCAGCCTGATGATTGCGATTCCAACGGGCATTCAGATCTTCTGCTGGCTGGCGACGATCATTACGGGAAAGCTTTGGCTCGCCACTCCGATGCTTTGGGTCTTTGGCTTTTTCTTTATTTTCATCCTTGGCGGACTGACAGGCGTGATGCTGGCCTCGGTTCCGCTGGACTTGCAGGCACACGATACATATTTCGTGGTCGCCCATCTGCACTATGTCGTCATAGGCGGCGCAGTATTTCCTCTCTTCGGCGCAGTCGAATACTGGTTCCCGAAGATCACCGGCCGCATGCTCAATGAGGTGCTGAGCAACGTCTTCTTCTGGCTGTTCTTCGTTGGGTTCAACCTCACGTTCTTCCCCATGCACCTGGTCGGTCTTGCGGGGATGACGCGGCGCGTCTACACCTATGGCGTCGATCGTGGCTGGGGCGAGCTCAACGGCATTGAGACGGTAGGCGCCTTTCTGATGGGACTCGGTGTGCTGTTCTTTGTTATTAACCTCATCCATAGTGCCCGCCGCGGTCGCGTTGCGGGAGACAATCCGTGGCGAGCCGGCACACTCGAGTGGGCGACCTCGTCACCGCCGCCCGCATACAACTTCCTGTACATCCCCGTAGTCCAGGGACGGGAGACCGTTTGGGAGGACGAGGCTCACCCGGAAAGGGCGGGTGTGGTGACGGGGCTGCGCGACGAAGCCCGCGAGATGCTCGTCACCACGGTGGTTGACGCCTACCCAGACCATCGCCTGCTGCTGCCGGCTCCTTCGATCTGGCCGTTCTGGGCTGCGGTCGTGGTTTGCGGAACCGCGATCTGGACGGTTTTTCAGCCTTGGGCATTCGTGGTGGGCGCCCTTCTGTTCGGCATCGTGTTGATCGGCTGGTTCTGGCCATCCGAGGCAGAGACAGCAGCTCAGCATAAAGGAGAAAAGTGGGACAATGCTACCGCGTGAACTGAACGTCGCTGATCTTCCCACAGTCGTTTTCGGCAAGCGGAGTCCAATGTGGTGGGCGACCGCCGGGATCATGCTGGTGGAGGGGGTGCTGCTCGCGATCACGGTCGCCGCCTACTTTTACCTCGCATCGCGCAACGAGAACTGGCCTCCGCTGGACACCGCGCCTCCGGAGATCCTGGCAGGCACACTCAATCTCGTTCTTTTTCTGGTGAGCCTGGCGCCCAATTTTTGGCTCAAGCGCGTAGCAGCGTCGGGCGACATACAGAAAACTCGCCGAGCACTTTACGTCATGATCCTGTTGGGCGCGGCGACGCTGGTGCTGCGGGTATTCGAATTTGCGGGCCTGAACTGCAAGTGGGACTTCAGCAGCTATGCCTCTATCAGCTGGCTCCTGCTAGGGCTGCTCAGTCTGCAATTGCTGACCGACTGGGCCGACACGGTTGTGCTGACCATCATGCTATTTGGTAAGCATGTGCGCGCGGGTCGATTCATGGACGTTGCCGAGAGCGCAGACTACTGGAACTTCGTCGTTGGCTCCGCTGCCGTGGGCTGGGTCATCTTATACCTCGTCCCGCGATGGCTCTAGGAGAAGCCTATGGCAACCGAATCACAACTGCCGCCTGACGCCCCGCTTGCCCCGAACCCAAGCTCCCCGGCCAACCTTTTCGCGCTGTGGTGGGGGATTCTGATTGGGCCCTTGGCCTGGGCCACTGATCTGGGCATCAGCTATCCGATCGCGCATTCACTCTGCGCATTCAATCTCGCCTGGGGGTTCCACGCTATCACCCTGTGTATGCTTGCGCTCGCGGTGAGTGGGGCCGTGGTCGCCCGCCGTGAGCTTGCGCTCGTACCACGGGTGCCCGGCGAGGAGCTGCCCCGACCGATCGAGAGGAGCCGCTTTATGGCGCAGCTTGGCATTGCGCTCAGCGTGCTGTTCATGATCGTAATCGTCGCGGAGTCGGTCCCGAAGCTGGGTATGAGTCCATGCCAGTAGCCGAGCGCGATTGCGATATTTTTCCGAGCAGTGCTCTCCACTGGCGACCGCTGCGGACAAAGGCGGCATTCTCTCTGGTGCTGGCGCTGGTCTCTGTCCTGATCTCTGCGACGCCTGCGCTGGCGGACGCTGAAACGGGCGAAGCCCCGGTTACACCCGCCAACTGGAGCCATGCCTGGTCGTGGGAAATGGGGATCGTTCTCCCTCTCGTGCTCAGCGCTGTGCTTTATTTTCTTGGCCACATGCGCATCCTTCGCCGGAACCGTCGCAATCCGGCGATTCGGCCATGGCAGGCGCTTTGTTTCTGGCTGGGGTGGCTGTCGTTGGTGGTGGCATTGGTTTCCCCATTGCACGAGCTAGGCGAAGCGCTCTTCTCAGCGCACATGGCGCAGCACGAGATACTGATGGTGGTTGCGGCGCCGCTCCTCGCCTTGAGCCGCCCACTGGTGACTTTTCTTTTCGCTCTACCTTTTTCCTGGCGCAAGAGGATTGGCCGTTGGACGCGGAGCTCGACGGTCCGGAACACCTGGAGATTCATCACCGGAGCGCTCGTAGTCTGGGTGATTCAGGCAGTTACGTTGTGGGCGTGGCATATCCCTGCGTTGTACCAGGCAACGCTCAACAACGACGGCATTCACGCGCTCCAGCACACGATGTTTCTAGTGAGCGCACTCCTGTTTTGGTACGCGCTCATCTACGGGCGATATGGGCGGCTGGGTTATGGAACGGCCTTTATTCTCGTCTTTACCACGGCGCTTCATAGCAGCCTACTCGGCGCTGTGATGACCGTCGCGCGGACGGTCTGGTATCCGATCTACAACGGGCGGACAGCTCCTTGGGGGCTTTCGCCGCTCCAGGACCAACAGCTTGGGGGACTGATTATGTGGATTCCTTCCGGCATTGTCCTCGTCATTGCGGGCCTTGCCTTGTTTGCTGGGTGGATAAGCGAAGCCGAACGCCGCCAGTCGCTGACTCCGCTCTGGCAGAGCAGAAGCAGCAGCCTGGGTCCGCCCGCACAAGCTACTCCACAAGCTACTCTTGGAGCATTGCATGCAGACTAGACCTCGCTTCCTACTCCTGACATTCGTCGCAGTTGCTCTTGTCGCTACAGGGTGCAGCCGCTACAGCGACTTTGTCGCCGAGCCCACAGATGGCGACAATCCGGCGCGCGGCAACGTGGCTGCAGGTGCGGTTGCCATGCGCACGTATGGTTGCAGTGCCTGCCATAGCATCCCAGGCATCGAGGGTCCTCACGCTACGGTGGGTCCGCCACTCGATCATCTCGCCAACCGCATATACCTCGCAGGCCAACTGCCGAACACTCCTGCAAACCTCGTGCACTGGATCGAGCGGCCCCGCGACATACATCCCGACACGGTGATGCCGAATATGGACTTGCCAGACCAGGCTGCCCACGATATTGCTGCATACCTTTATACGTTGCGCTAACCGGCCTGGCATTTCATGAAGAAACGAATCCTGTGCATCACGATGCTGATGGTATTCGGCTGCATCACCGCGCAGGCCCAGAGTCATGTCGCGGAGCCAACCGTCAATCTCGGCGATACCAGTTTTCTCGATGCCATTGGCGCACCAGGATTTTTGTTTGAGGAGATTGGCGACATCGCACATGACGGCAGGATCGTGAACTCATCGGGACAAACGGTGACCGGCTCCGGTTCTGTAAACAGCGTCAGCAGTTTAACCCACGTTGCCTGGATCGCCCATCAGCGGATTCTAGGAGGTTGGTATGGGCTGGAAGTCATCGGCGCAGCAGCCTATGTGGATGCCGGAGCCCAGGGACAAAGGGGAGGATTCGGCGACTTAACGGTAGGGCCGCTCATTCTTCAATTGCCCGAGCATCGAGTCTTCGGTGTGCCAATCGACCAGAGGTTTGTGGCTGATTTCGGCGTTCCCGTAGGGAAGTATTCGCCAACGTCTAATGTCAACCTCAGTAGCAACGCCTTCAACGTTCATCCTTACTATTCGATTACAGCGTATCCCACGAAGCGGATTGAGACGAGCTGGCGGATCCACTACCTCTGGAATGCGCCAAACGATGCTCCTCCGATCACCACCGGGGCGCAATCGACACAACCCGGGCAAGCGATTCATTTCAATGCAACCGCCGCCTACAACGTGTACAAAGGGCTTTGGCTCGGTGCCAATGGCTACTACTTAACGCAAATCACCGACGGGCGCATCAATGGCGTGCCACTACATAACTCACCCGAGCAGGTGGGTGCAATAGGGACGGGAATGGTTTGGAATGCCGGACATTGGTACTTCTATGGCAACTTCTATCAGGAGGTAGGAGCAGAAAATCGAGCGACAGGTCAGAAGGTTGTTCTACGAGTCATGAAGGTCTTTTGACGACAACATCTCATCTATAGAGGGTCTCCTTCATCAGCAAAAACTTCATCCGCAATATCCATCACCCTCCTGAGAACTTAAAAGCGGCCACACTGTTCCTAACGAAACTGCCCGTCTGATGACACCGGGTTCCTGGTGTCCAAAACCACTTATTGTTTTGCTACCAGACCGTACAAATGGTTCTCGCTAAGGGCTGCTGGTTGTTCTGGTTTGCAGTGCTTCTTTTTGCATCTTACCTCGACACCAAGAATCTCTATATCAAGAGATATGAAAAGACCAAGTCAAATCGAAAAAGATACCAACGGCGTTCATCTTTGGGTGGTGCTATGGAAGGCCACCAAGGCAGTAGAAGCGCATGCGCGGCGGAGCGTGCAGGGGACGGAGTTAGGTCTCAGCGATTTCGGGGTTTTAGAAGCACTTCTTCATAAGGGACCTCTACCCATCAGCGCCCTCGGTAAGAAGGTCCTGCTGAGCAGCGGTTCGATGACCGCAGCCGTTGATCGGCTTGAAAGGAGTGGCTACGTGGAACGGGCAGCTATCTCCACTGACCGCCGCGCTTGCATCGTGCACCTGACAGAAGAGGGATCGAAACTGATCCGCAAGGTGTTCGCCGAACACGAGCGCGACATGGAACGTGTCTTCTCGCTCATGGATAACTCGGAGCGGAGGTCCCTTGCGAGTCTTCTGCGAAAGCTCGGTCACGGAGCCGAGAGTATCACCGCTGAAGAAAAGAAACCTGTTGAAAAAAAGTGAACAAAGGAGAAATCAATGTCAGAACAAAAACAAGTGTCGGGTGTTCATGGAGCAGCAACGGTCGGAGAGGCTTTTTCATTCGACCAGGCTCTGATTCTGAATGAACTGGAGCGGACGCTCGCGGCGGTGAGCGAGGCGGAGATAACTGTCGCACAAAGAATGATTCTCGCAGCCAACCGCGTATTTGTTACGGGTGCGGGGCGCACGGGGCTGGCGTTGAAGATGACTGCCATGCGGCTGATGCATCTTGGTTTGGTGGTGCATGTTGCCGGCGAGGCCACTTCTCCTGCGATCGGTCGCGGCGACCTGCTGCTGGTGGCTTCTGGATCAGGCACCACGGCCGGCCCGGTGCACGCGGCTGAGGTTGCAGTCAAGGCGGGAGCACGGGTTTTGGCGTTGACCGCGACACCCGCTTCGAAACTAGGCGAGCTGGCACAAGGCCTGGTTGTGATTCCCGCTGCGGCCAAGGAAGATCGTGCCGGAATGGTGTCTGCGCAATATGCCGGCGCGCTGTTCGAGCAGAGCGTCCTGCTGATCATGGATGCGATGTTTCAGGCAATGTGGCATGAGCGAGGCGAAAGCGCGGAAGAGTTATGGAAGCGCCACGCGAATCTTGAATAACAAGACACAGGATATCGACGCCTTTGTCTTTCTGTACGAATGATGGGCTGGTTCTTACGTTGGCCCGTTGTTCCTGATGTCAACCTATTCACTATCTGTAAAGGGAGAACATTATGAAACTGCAAGTTGCAATTGACCTATTATCGACGGCGGATGCGCTGGCCTTGCTCAGCAAGGTGGCAGACCAGGTAGATGTTATCGAGCTGGGAACCCCGCTGATTAAACAGCAAGGACTGAGCGTCGTCACCAATATCAAGGCAGCCTATCCTGACAAGCTGGTGTTTGCAGACATGAAGACGATGGATGCCGGCGAGCTGGAAGCTAATTTGGCGTTCGATGCGGGCGCGGATATCATGACGGTGTTGGGCACGGCCGGCGACAGCACGATTGCGGGAGCCGTAAAGTCCGGTAAAGCGCACGGCAAAGCTGTAGTGGCCGACATGATCGGTGTGAGCGACAAGGCCAAGCGGCTAAAGGAACTGAAGTCCCTGGGCGTGAGCTGGGTGGAATTGCATGCGGGGCTGGATGAGCAGGCGCAGGCTGGGTACTCGATCGAGAACCTGCTGGAAGTTGGCCGGGAAGCCCAGATTCCGTTTTCGGTTGCGGGCGGAATCAATGCACAGCGGATCGAAGGGGTCGAATCCGCCGGTGCAACGATTGCTGTTGCAGGCGCGGCCATCTATGGAGCGAAGGATCCGGAAGCGGCTGCAAAGGGTCTGCGCGACAAAATCAAGCACCTGGGATAAGCCCGGACCTTGAAGTAAAGGCGGTGACAGAGCACTCCTCTGTCGCCGCTTTTGTTCTTTGGAGGCTGTTATCAGCTTCCCCTGGGCGAAAGCTAATGACAGGGTGGAGACTCACCTGAAAAGTATCTTCGCCATCATACCCTTGTCCTCGTGGCTAAGCAGATGACAGTGGAAAACCGATACTCCGCGGATGATCGGATCGGTGAAGTCCATCATCAGATCGGCGCTTCCTTCGACGGGCACCTCAACCGTATCCAACCACTCCGGCCGTGAGAGGCGCGTTCCGTTCTCGGCATAGGCGAGAAAGTGAACCTGATGAATGTGGAAGGGGTGCACCTCGTGCGTGTTGTTGACTACGCGCCAGTGGTGAAATCCGCCGATGGAGACGCTTGTCATGGGAGCATCCGAGGGGCCGTATTTCTTGCCGTTGATATAGAAGCCATTCTTATCTTCAGTGAACGTAACCACAAAATCAGAAGGGCTATTCTCCGTGCTCGCAATCAGCCTGGCTGAAACCGGCTTGTAGAGCGGGGTTGGCAATCCATTCGAAGCGGCTTGGTTTCTATGACTCGGCTGTTGAGTGGCTACCATGTCCGCCAGCACCATTGCCGGGTTTGGGTCTCCATCTGGGCCCGTATCATAGCAGCGTGTTCGGAGTGCTGCGTGGGCTCCGGATGTTGGCCCAGTGACGATTGCTTCCACCCGACCCGCGGGGGGACGAGAAGGTGGTCTCTCAGCTCGACCCGGCGCTTCGGATCGTGGAATGAAAGTGGCATTCCATCCAGCGCGACGATCTCGAGCTGCTCTGTATCCACTTGTAAATCCGCGTATAGATCTGGTGAAGCATTCACAATGCGCCAGAATTGACGTTCTCCCGGCGCGATGGCGATCTGCGGCCGCAGCGCACCGTTTACGGTAAAAATCCGCTTTGGAAGGTCGGTCGAGGCCCAGCAGCCTTTCGCAGGAACGTCAACACTGCGCCTTAGTTCGGCGCTGGCAGGATCATTGTCCTCGAGTACACGGTCGCGCAGCACCAGGATCCTTTCCCGTAGATGCTGAACCTCTGGAACATACCGTGCCATGCCGTCAATCAGAATCGCTCCGGACATTCCATCGAGGTCCTGTTGATAGCTCTCTCCGTGAGGGTGGGTATGGTACCAATAGAGCCCTGGCGGCTGGTCTAGCGGAATATTCACGGTGTAGCGAAGTACTTGTCCCGGCATCGCCATCATCGTGATCACATCATCTTGAGGAGCGTCCGGCGAAACATGCAAGCCGTGGAAGTGGAGGTTCGTCATGTTCATGCATGGTCCGTCAACGCAGTGCTCCTGGGAGTGCGTTGACATCGCATTTGTGTAGGTTAGGTGTATATCTTCCCCAGGATTGGCTCGAATCACCGGTGGATCTTCGCGCCCGTTGAACGAGAACGCGGCCTTGCCAGTGTGGGGATCGTTGATTGCCGTCAAGGAAACAGGAGAACGGGCTTCTGGCGGATCGGGCACCAGGACCGGCTTTGAGACAGCCATTGCGCTCCACGCGCCCCGTGACTCCAGTTGCACACCGCAGTACAAGCCCAAACACGTTACGCACGCGAAAAGCCTGCGACCTGCTTTCACCCAAGGATATGTAATCATGCTATGTTCCTCCCGCCCCGGGGGCGCATTTCAAGGGTCTGAGGGATGCCGGTTGCCATATCCTGCGAAGCAAACAAACCACAATGTGAGGGCGATCGAGCCGGCCCTCCCGCAGGATCTCCAAACTCCTTCGATGTTGGGGACTAGTGCACCGAGCCTGCCAAAGATACGTCTGCACGAGCCGAGGCAACCGATTGAATCAGAAGGACCTCTGCGCTGGAGGCCGGCGATTCACTCAGAAAGTGTCGGGATTTCGACACGTATCCCAAAAAGTGTCGGGATTTCGACACGTATCCCAAAAAGTGTCGAGTGCCTTTCTATGCTCGCCCCAAGGCCACTCGTCGCTTTCCAATCTGGAGCACCCTATGTTTCAACAGTTGGCTTCGTCATCCGTGAGAGCCCGGCAAGTGTCTCCAGAAAAAGTTCCACTGTTGTCTTCCCAGGAAGGTCGCTCCGCCACGGCCGTGTCAGAATCGCGAGGCGCCATTTGGGAAGCTTTGGGTGCTGACTCACAATGCGCAACGTATGCAGGTGGTGTGATTCGGCGGATGAACGAGCCAGGGCGGACGGCACGATGGCGACGCCAAGACCATGAGCAACGAAATAGAGGTGCGTCTCAATATCGCTTACCTGGTATACCGTCGATCTCGACAAATGGTGTTGAGCGAAAACCTGATCCACCAGCTTCCGCAGAGCCCTCTCCGGCGTAAGGTCCACGAAGCTCTCATGGCTGAGCATTTCGAGTCGCACACTCCTACTCTTTGCTAACGCATGCTTACTCGAACAGATCGCAACCAGCGAGTCTTGTGCATAGGGGATGACCTGAACTCCGGGCCATTGCTCTTTGCCAATGATTGCCTGGAAGCTCAGATCGACATATCCTGAACGCACCAGCGCAGGAACCGCCTCAGTAGAAAGAGCGTGAACGGCGAATTCGACCTCCGGGTACGATGAGTGGAATCGTTGCAGCAACGCGGCGAGTTGCACGTACGGTGTTAGGCTTTGCAGGATTCCGAGATGCAGACGGCCTCTGACCACACCATCCTGAGACCGGACCGCCTGAACCCCATCGTTCAGCAACCTGAGACAGCCACGCGCATGTTCAAGAAACAATTCTCCAGCCGCTGTCAATGAGACTTTGCGCGTTGTGCGCGTGACGAGTTGACTGCCGAGCTCCTGTTCGAGCTCTTTGATGGACACGGAAAGCCCCGACTGAACGATGTTCATGCGTTGCGCGGCAGTCGTAAACTTACCCTCTTCCGCCAAAGCGATGAAGTGCTGCAGATGTCGTATCTCCATTTTTCCTCTCCCTTGATTCATCATAAATAGAGATATGTCTTATGTGAATCTTTCGTTGGACACATGAAACCGGAGCGGCTAGCCTCATGAATATGGCCGCTCGATGCGACCTCGGGCAAGGAGATCAACATGAACCGCACGGAAGAAACACTCCGGATCGTTGGCATTTCGGGAAGCCTGCGCAGAGCGTCTTTCAGTACTTCGCTGCTGAAAGTACTGGCCGAGAGAGCCGCGTCTTCCATCGATATTCAGGTGCTGACACTGGAAGACATCCCGCTCTACAACGAGGATCTTGATCGGGATCCAGAGATTCCCGAGGTTGCCGCGTTCAAGAGACTCATCGCGGAGAGCGACGGGGTTCTGATCGCAACGCCCGAGTACAATCACGGCATTCCCGGCGTTCTGAAGAACGCCCTCGACTGGGCCTCCCGTCCAGTATTCGAGTCATGTTTTAAGAACAAGCCTGTCTCGATTATCAGTTCGTCCAAGGCGTTCACGGGCGGGGTCCGGGCTCAGTACCAGCTACGAGAGACGCTGATCTCCATGCATGCGCACCTCGTGATGGGGCCGGAGGTTGTCGTAGGTGGCGTTCACGCGAAACTCGCCGAGGATGTATATCAGGACGAGAACGGGCTTACTTTTATGCTGCGCTCGCTCGACAGGCTTCGTGAAGAAGTTCTGGCCCGTCGCCTGGTTTACGCATAGAGGAGGCCCATGCTCAAGCGGCTCCAATGCGTTCTTTTCCTGATATTGCTCTCGGCAGCATCGCTCGTTGCGCAAACGCATGTTGCTGAACCGGCTGTGAACCTGGGGGACACCAGTTTCCTCGACGGACTAGGCGGACCTGGCGTGGTCATGGAAGTGATTGGAGACGGAGACCATGCGGGAACGGTCGTAGACGGGAGTGGAAAACCGATTTCAGGAACTGGCGCCGTGAATAGCATCAGCGAACTGACCCACATCGCGTGGCTAAGTCATAAAACGATTCTGGGTGGTTGGTACGGGACGGAGGTCGTGGCATCTGCCGCGCACGTCAACGCCGGCAGCGCCGGCCAATCGGGTGGTTGGGGGGCCTTTACGGTGTCTCCATTCATCCTGCAATGGAGTGAGCGAAAGATCGCGAACGTCCCTATCGACCAGCGAGTCGTCATGGATTTTGATCTCCCCGTGGGGGCTTACACGCGATCTTCCGCGGTAAATATCAGCCCGAATGCATTCACTGTTCATCCCTATTACGCAATCACCGCATTTCCAACCAAACGTGTCGAGACCAGCTGGCGCGTTCACTATTTATGGAATTCGACGAATAATAATCCGCCATCCGCAACGGGCGCTCAGTCGACACAGGCAGGACAGGCGATTCACTTCAACGCCACCACCGCCTACAACGTTGGCAAACACCTTTGGATCGGACCAAACGCCTACTATCTCCGGCAAATCACGGATGGCCGTGTCAACGGCGTCTCACTCCCGAACTCTCCGGAGCAAATAGGGGCGATAGGTCCGGGCCTCGTATGGAACGCGGGTAAATGGTTCTTCTATGCAAACAGCGATCACGAGTTTGCTGCCAGGAATCGGCCTGAGGGAGACAAGATCGTGTTCAGGGTGGAAAAGATCTTCTGAACGAACCGTAATCCTTGGAGGAAGAAAATGAAAATCTTGATCGCGTTCATCGTTGCGTTCGGTATCGGTGCAGGTTCCAGATGGACCGGAGTTCCATCTCTAGCTCCGCAAGCCATCGTCGGTGCTCTTCTCATCGTAGCGATGAGCACGGGTTATGTTTCAGCAGACCGCCTTCTGAAGCGTAATCCATCACCCGCAGTCACTGTCGTTCTCTCGGCGGACGCCAGGAATCAACAGAGTTCGCACGGTCAAATCGCGGGCTCTTCGCCGTTCAACAACTCCAACATGCCGGCTTCAGGCACGGGCACCAGCCAGTTGCGCCGAAACCAACCTAACTCCCCTTCCACGCCGACTTTTTCGTGGCCGCTGGCCGGGTTGCAGTACTCGCTCTGGTAGCCCCAGTGCGAGCGGAACGCGATGATTCGATCCGCCTCCACCCGCTGGTATCCGCGCAGAATCTTCTTCACCACCGAGGTCATGTTGTCGTAGCGCAGGGTCTTGAAAACACCGCCGAAATAGGCGAACGCATGTTCGTGAGCTTCCAGCAGCGCTTGCTGCGTGGCGTGCGGATAGGCGCGGTGAAAGGCATCGCCCGAGCCCATGCTGCGCATGGCGAAAAAGTGCAGCTTGCGCATTTCTCGCTCAAGTTGTAGGGGATGTCGAACTTGATGTTAACCGTCTGACCGGCTGGGACAACGAGTGTGGCATCCCAGGTAGTACCATCAAGCTTCTCTAGACCGCCATTATCAGGGTCTACCGTCATGAGTGTCCCCGATTCCGGTGAAGGCATCTTGTAATCGCTTCCCGTGTTGTTCTTGAGATTGCACTTGGGCTGCAGGTGAAAGACTCTTCGCTCGTCTGAACCAAGAGTTGATTCTTTCCTGACGGAGTTATGGCTAGAGCGTTCCAGGGCTTTGGTCTTGCTGGTCGCCCAGACCACCAAAGGACGATTCCCAGGAGTATCGCTGAGACTAAAGCCAATCCTCCGCCAAATCCGGCAGACTTCAGCAGAATCCTCTTCCAGGTTTCCATCTCCAACCAACGTACCACCTCCCGCCGTTCAGTGATTGTGCTTCAATAGGGGCTGTACCACCGGATACATATGCTCATAACGCTGCACATAAACGGAAAGATACTTGTGGCAATGATGGTGGTCGCCCTTATGGCGGGGGCGTTCTTAGCCGGGAGACGCTATCAAACACATAGCACCAAAGCGGCGACAGTCAGTGCGGATCGCTCTGGAGGAAACCAAAATCCAGGCAGCGAGCCTGATCCCTATGCGGCCATTGCGGAGCCTATCAAGCCAGGCGACATTTTAGTGATCTCCGAAAAGGAAGTGGCAGACAATGAGGCCGAATGGTGTAAGGCCCATCCCAATACCAAATGGATCGTGCTCGTATCGTCGGAGACTGTGAAGCACATGCAGGACTGGCTGCCGGGAGTGGATCACGCTGATATCAGAATGACCGGATTATGTGATTTGAATGGGAACTCTTGGAAGGATGTTCACACCTTTGGCAAGGAGTGAAACATGCATTTGGCAGGTTCTTCACCCAAGGATTCGATACCGTGAGTGCGGCATTTCGACGCCGATTGAAGGAGCTGTACAATCCGTCCAAGTGAATCATGAAAAATGTGCGTCGAAGTCGAGAAGCTCTTCTTACGTGTTACGCATGCGATCAGCCTGCGACGACCAGAGAGCACGCCCCTCCCATTTGTTTCTTCCCTAAGGAACATCGGACTAACCTCATCACAGTGCCGTCATGCGCCTTGCACAACAATGCGAACTCGCTTGACGTGGAGTATTCCCGGAATGTCATAACCACAATGTTCGGTACCAATGAGATTGCGCAAAGGCAGTTCTCTGACAAAGTCGAGAAATCATTCGTCAACTCGCCCAATCTGGTATACACAACCTTTGCGGACATTCATGGCGTGGCGTTCGAAGGAACTTTGACAGGGGTTTGCAAAGTGAACGCCACGCGTATGGAAAAAGTAATGAGCGCATGTACCTGCGCGTTGCACTTCCGCGAAACCGGTGAACGGAAGACTGAATGGTACGTAGTATTCCCCAATCTCGCTTTCAGCGAGCGCGCACCACAGGAAGTGGTAGCCGCGTGGTCAGAGTCTCTTTCGCTCCTTGGAAAGATGCGCCTCTCTAAACGATCCACCAGTTCCCCCGAGGTCTTCCAATACGCCGTTGGCGATATTCTAGGAGGCTCAGCGTACGGGATGCTTTTCTACAAGGCATTTTCGGTATTCGCCTTTGCGGCTACGTAAGGAGCAGTCGCCTCACAATCGTCTGAGCTTTGCGTACTGTTCTGGTGTCAGCTTTAAATAAACACCGCCCCTGCCTGTCTCTATCGCGTGCTCCAGCATTTGCTTTGCCTCTGACGTTCCCCAAGCTTCTCCTCGCCGCGCCAACTCCTTGATCTTCTCTGGGTCCGCAAAGGTGAACGTCCTTGGCAGAGGCGTCTTCAGGTCCGCTTCAAGGAACTGAACCTGCCAGCCGCTGCGCAAGAAGAACAGAAGAACATCATGTAGACCTTGTGACTAGGACTGTCAAAGTGGCTCATACTCGACGTTATCAGCGAAGAAAAGGCGAATATACATCCGCATTTAAACCACTAGATGTAGGGGGTGCCTTTGAGTTTATCGCAAATAGTGGTAAGCTTCCCCCAAGGTGATGACAAATGGCCAACCATATCTTTGCAAGGGTCGAGCTGCACGAGCGCCCGGACGGCACCAAGCCAGACTATAAGGTGCTTAGGGAAAACATGGCGCTTCGGAAGTTCTCGCACGAGCTGCTAGATGGCTTTAGATTCCTATCGCTTCCCACTGGCGAGTATGTGACCACCGCGCCGCTGTCGCTCGACACCGCCCTCCTGCTCGTTAAGCGGGCGGCTGACGAGACCGGCTTCGAAAACTGTTGCGTCATCGCATCCACCGAGGGCTTCCGCCATTTCGGTCTGAAAGCTCGGCCTATCCCAGGGCTTTTCAAACCGGGACCGGCACCCGTAAAACCGCTTGCCCCGGCATCTCCTGTCTTTAGCGAGATCTTGAAGAAGCGATTGCATCCATGACCGATAACTAGCTAAACGATCCGGCTGAGATAGCGTTCATTTTTGCGGCGGGATTTGACCGCTCGGCTGATAAAGTTTGAGATCTTTGACGCCTTCAGCTCAAGTTCACCCATGAGCACAGTAACATCATGGCCCAGCACCATTTGATATACGCCCCCCATGGACGCGAACTGCCGCTGCAAATCGGAGAGCATCACCAGCTGATCGTTTAGATTTGCCTTCTCCGCGTTCTGCACCTTAGCTTTTAGATCTTTTGCTTGCGATTGATCTCGTACGATTCCGTTGATGTCGCCCAGGATCGAGGAAAATGTTGCGGGAATGTATTTTGTCACACCTCCTTCTTCGTATTTCGTTTCTCGTCGGATGTTCAGCAGATCATAGTAGTAGCAGGTGCAACTGAGCCTTACTTGATAGTCACCGGCCCCATCGAAAAAACGAATCGGTAGATCGTCCCATTCCTTTTGTTCCCCGGTTTTAAGGATTACGGGAATCTGGTGAAAACCCAAGCTAGTATCACTTGGAATCCCCTTGACAATGGGACGAGCGTAGACGAAAGGCTGACAGTCGAGGAGGGGCGACTCTCCCGCATTCCGTATTCGCACATGTACGGCGATTATCGGATCTTTCGACCAACCGTGAAACAACGTGACGGGTGCAGGCTCTCTCCTGAATGGGAAGCTATCCCAATACCTGCTAGATCCGGGGTTTACTGCTACCTCCATAACGGGATGTTTCACATGCTGTACTGCGTAGAGAATCGATCCACCAATGATAGATGCAAGTATCCCGGCGCTCCAGGCTGCCATTCCCCAGGTTTTTTTCGGCCTCTTGTTCTTAAGGTACTCCGCATATTGTCTCATTCCTGATGCCACGTTTTGTTCCCCTCTCTGGCTATCGTGTTGTCCGGTCCTCTTGGGGCCTGGCCCAGCCTTAACCTGCGAGTACGGAGTAAGCCGGAGATAATGCACCAAGCTTTACGGCCCAGTTATATCAGCTAAGGCTGTCTCACATTTTCGGAAACGCCAGCCCATACTTACCGTCCGGGTTTGTTGAGATTGGGAGGGCGGACCCGATTATCCCTGAACCGAGGGAAGATGACAAACAAAAATGTACGTGCCCCAATCACAAGAGTCTCTCGACCGGTTTGCTCACTCTGACATCATCGGGACGGGACAGGTGGGGGAGGACTGATCCTCGTTGTACACGGGTGAAATCGTCAGAGGATCTTCAAACGACGCATAGCAGCAACGATGGCTGGCTTCTTCTCCAGCGGACATGGCTTTACCCGTACACTAGAGTCCCGTCTATTCGGAGCACGCCGCAGAGGTAAACCCATCTGCTCCTTGACGTGCGCAATCCAACACGTTGAAGGCGTGAAGCCACCGATTTCACGAGTGACGCGCTGTATCTCTGGATAGGTTGCCATGCGCTTTGATCTCCATACCTCTTCCTGACTATTGTGAAGGCCCGTGCCCACACCTTCATTGCGACTTACGGCAAGGAAAACCGTCGCTGAGAGCACTGAGAACCAGACCTATAGCCCGCTAATGGAAGCGCTCTGGGTGACCCAGAACAACGACTCGTTTCGCTATAGCAGGGATCCCGGCATCGAGTACGGCCCTCTAGATTTCGATGTTCGCAACCGGTTCGTGGGGAGCGTTATCTACCAACTCCCCTTTGGACAGGGATCACGTTTTGGTGGCTCGACCAACGCCATAATCGATAAGCTTATCGGCCACTGGACAGCAAGTGGCATCGTGACCCTATCCTCTGGCAACTGGTTCACGGTAACCGACGGCAATGGAAACTTTGCTAACTCCGAAGGGCAGCAGCGGCCGGATTTTGTTCCCGGACAGAAGGCCTCAGGCAAGCCGTGCGTTGCGGGAACGTTCTTTAACACCTGCGCGTTTGCCGATCCTCCGTTGGGATCGTTCGGCGATGTTAGCCTCAATAGTCTCGAGGGCCCCGGCTATAAAGATGTCGATTTTGCGCTGCAGAAAATTATTCCCTTCGGCGAACGGTTCCGGTTCGAGTTGCGTGGCGAAATGTTCAACGCGTTCAACCACCCGAACCACTTGTTTGCTGCACCCGGACCACAAAATTCAAATAGCGCAACGGTCTTCGGCACTCCGAGTTTCGGCTTTGTCACGGCAGCGCAGGCTCCTAGGGAAATCCAGGTGGCGGGCAAACTCTACTTCTGACGGCTCTCAATTGGCATGCTAGGCTGGAGCCCGCAACCAGATATAACCGGAGCTGCGGTCGCGTGGCGGCTCCAGGGAGATAAGAGAAATGGGAATGGAAATGACCAGAAGACAGGCAGCCCTGCTACTGGCCGAAGCTATGGTGGGTGTGCCGTTGGCAGCAGGCGTCCGTGCTTCAGGTACAGAAATTGCATGGGGGGCAGCCGATAAGCCGGCTGTACCCGGCGCCCAGCCGGCCGCGCCTGTCTATATCGTGCTTTGGTTTGATACTGAGGATTACATCCTGCCTGAAAGCGATGACGCCGCATTGCGCATCGCAGACTTCCTGACCCAGCAACGGGTTCGCGCCACATTCAAGATGGTTGGTGAGAAGGCGCGAGTGCTCGAGCGGCGTCAGCGTACAGACGTGATTGCCGCGCTCGCTCGTCATGAAATCGGCTACCACTCGAACACCCACAGCCAGCAGCCGACACCGGCTGTGTACGAGTCAGTGCTTGATTGGGAATCTGGCCAGGAGGAGTTCAATCGCCGCGAGCGGCCAGGCTTCGACGATCTCACTCGCATATTTGGCAGGCCGCCCAGTTGTTATGGCCAACCCGGGGTGAGTTGGGCGCCGCAAGCTTATCCGGCATTGAAGAAATGGGGTGTCAATGTATACCTCGATGACGGCGAGCAAGTACAACTAGATGGCAAGCCGTTTTGGTATGGCGGGTTGCTGAATATTTTTCATATCGATGCCGGCCGGCAACTTGAGCAGAATAACGATTGGTCGAATCTGGAGTCGGCCAAAGCAAATTTCAAAACCTTATATACCCAGATGAGCGCCGAGCCACCGGGCGGTATTGTGAGCTTCATGTTTCACCCCACGCAGCTGATATCCGAGGTCTTCTGGGATGCGGTGAACTTTGCCCACGGAGCAAACCCGGCGCCTTCGGAATGGAAGATGCAGCCGAAGTGCAGCCCACAGCAACGCGAACGTGCCTTCCAATACTTTGAAGGCCTGATCAGCTACGCAAAATCGTTCCCGGGTGTCCGCTTCGTGACCGCGTCGGAGGCTTACGTAATCTGCCGCGATAAGGCCCAAGGCCGAGCGTTTAGCGCCGCGGAACTCGCCCAGGTAGCTAGCCAGGTAAAACCGGGTATCACATTCCAGGTTTCCAGCGACTATTCTCTTTCCGCCAGCGATACATTTTACTTGCTCAATAGCCTTGTATCTGGCTATGTAAGCAATGGCGCTATCGGGGAGGTGACGCTTGCAGGCACTCCCTATGGCCCTGCCTCACGGGCATACGGTCTCACGATGCCGACGGGTGCAACAAAGATAGGATGGAGTCAGTTCTCGCGAACTTCCGTCGATGTAAGCGAATTTCTTACCAGGCGCCGGTCCATCCCAAATGCTGTTTGGTTCGGTAGCACCGCAGTGACACCTGAGGCCTATTTGTTGGCGCTGGCAAACGTCGCTCAGGACCTTGTTCCGGCGCCCGGCTGCCCGATTCGGTGATGGTTTCTCCCGCGGAGCTGTCCGCTGAGCGATGGGTCGCCAAAGATTCTCCTTCGATCTGGCAGTGGCCCATCTTTCCGCCGGGATTCCACTCGGACCACCTGATGGAACTCGCGCGGCTGCAAGCTTGGACCATCAAACCGGCTATTCTCGAGGGCCCACGTCGAGGCGTCGTGCCCGCTCTTTTGCCCCGGGCATTGAAGGGGCAGACTGTATTGGCCCCCAAAAGTGAGACAGGGTGGGAGGCAAAAATAGGTGACACATATCGGCCATAATGGATCAGGCCGATGAAGAAGAAGGCGAGAAGCTACAGCGTAGATTTTAAGCAGGAAGCGGTGCGTCGGATGGCACAGGCCACGACCATCATTGGTTTGGCCCAAGAGTTGGGCATTCGACGGAAGCTGCTCTACCAGTGGCGGGACCAGTTTCGGGGGGGAGGCAGGGCTGGTCTGGAGCGACGCCGAGGCCGACCGCCGGGAAGTAAATCAGAGATCGTTTCCCCGCCATCACCCAGTACAGCTGAATTGCGAATCGCCGAGTTAGAACGGCTGCTCGGCCGTAAGCAGTTGGAAGTGGATTTTTTAAGACGAGCCTTCGAACAAGTCAGGGGAGCAGCATCGAGTCGCACCAGCGATGGCGGCAAGGAGTCTATCGCTCGATCGAAATCTCGCTCTCGTTCGAAGGAGTAGGACTGACCGTGGAGCAGCAATGCCGGGTAGCGGAAGTAAGCCGAGCGGGTTTTTATCGCTATTTGCAGCAGACTGAGCCAGAACAGGCCGACCTGTTACTGCGTGCTCGGTTACAGGAGTTAGAAGTCGAGCATCATCGTCTTCGTGGCTACCGGTTGTTGACTAAGACTTTGCAGCGTGAAGGTCAGGTGGTCAACCACAAGCGTGTAGTACGTTTGATGCGGGAAGACAACTTGCTTAGCTTGCGGCGGAAGAAACATGTGTTTACGACAGATTCGGCGCATACTTTGCCGATCTACCCGAACCTGGCGCGGCATACGACTTTGACCGCGCTCAATCAACTATGGAAGTGTCGGTGGACAGACGGGATGTTCACCGCGGCCTGTTACGTCTCAAGCGTAGGTATCCTTCCTTCTGGAGTGGACCCGTCGGTTGAGACAAGGAAAGCAGGGACAGATTTCGTTTCGCCGCTGAGCTGTGTAAAGCAGCAGGTTTGTGCGAAAAGCTTGGTGTGTCCGGCGAAACGGACGCGGGCTCTGCTGGAGAGCAACCCACGAAGGAATAACCGGCCGAAGACTCATCGGAACGATGGTCGCCGAGTCGCCGAGGGAGGCCGAACAACCAGTTTGGCTTCCTTTTGGTTCATCGGACTGATAGATCTTCCTATGCCTTAGAAAACTCATGCTGTGGTTGCCACCGCCGTCTCGTAGGTAATGGCTTCATACGTTTGCGTTTCTGGCAGGGTTGTAGCGCCTCGAAAAACAGTGTTATGCGTCCACAACTCCTAATCTCAAACTCGCGACTGACGATCTAAGCTCGCATGTTCTGCGTTACATCTGGTTACCAGGATGGCTGGCGGCCTCTTGATGCCATTGTGTGACCTGCCGGACCGCCTGGGCCAGGGTGTTGACAATGGCGGTCGGTCTGCCGTTGCCGAAGCGCTCGACGGTGAGGTCGTGGGTCTGGCCGAAGTCTTCGGTGGGGTTCCAAAGTCCGATGACGATGCGATTCTTTGGAAGGTGTGACCGGACACGCTGACAGATGGTGCGAGCCTGGGAGAAGGCGAAGGGCGGCAGGGCTGAGATGAAGATGACGGTGTCGGGTTCGTTGGCGAGCGCCCCGAGGATCTCACTGGAGACGGGCGAAGGAAGGTATAGGGTTTGGTGGGAAGCCTGCTCCATCAGCTGGACGAGCATGTGAGTAGTCAGTTCGTCGGCCTGGTCGCTGGCGGAGATGCAGACCACTGCGAAGTCTTGTTGCATAGAAAAGCCGGGAGTGCGGAACGCCGAGTCTCCGGTTTCTTTCTGGTGATAGTCGGTGAGTTCGGCGAGTAGCTCGCCAATGCTGAGAAAGAAGAAGTTACAGCGGACGTCGTCGAGGACGCCCTGGTGTCGGTCCTGTTCGACGAGCGCGAGGGCGGGCATGAGGACGGAGTCGTAGAGCTCGACCAGGGTCTTGCCCTCGAGGAAGCGGTTGGCGACGGCGTGAGCCTCCTGCTGGTCCATGGCGAGGAGACGTTCGTAAAAGAGCGCCTCGGCGGAAAGTTCGGCGTCGGTGCCGAGAAGGGTGTGGAGAAAGGACAGCTGAGGGACATAGCGGCCGAGTACAACGATGCAGACGGTGAGCGGCGTGGAGAGGATGAGGCCGGGCCATCCCCAGAGGAGTGTCCAAAAGATGGCCATGGCGAGCAGGGCGAGGGATGAGATACCCGTGCGCGAGCTGAAGAGCCAAGGTTCAACGAAGTTAGTGGCGGTGAGACCGAGTGTAAGGAAAAGGCCGATGACTAAGAGCGGCGGACCCCAGGAGGGGGACAATGCGACGGAGACGACGAGGGGCAGCGCGAGGGCGGTCGTGGTGCCGACGTAGGGAATGATGCGAAGCAACCCGGCGAGCACTCCCCAAAGCGTCGCGTTCGGTATGCCGATGACGAAAAGGCCCAAGCCGAAGAGGGTTCCGTAAACTGCGTTGACAGTAGCTTGAAAAAGGAGGTATTGGCTGATGCGGGTTGCGGCCTCCTCCAGAGCCTGGGTCATGAGTCCGATACGTCGGATGCCGGCGAGGAGGAGGATGCGGTGGCGGAGGTCCTCACGTTTCAACAGGAGATAGACGGTGAAAACGATGACGATGCCGAAGGTTCCTATCGGACGAAGGAAACGCATAAGGAACTCGGCGGTGGACTCGAGTTGGGTGCGATCGGGGTCCACGACGCGCACGGGCTGGGCCTGCGGGATTGGCTTCTGGGCGCTCGGAGTCGCGTTGCCGGCGCCGGTAGCGAGATCCGCGCTGATGTCCTCAACCGCAGTGAAAGCTTTTTCCAGGGACTGCCCGGCGGGAGAGTGGACTGAAGCTATTTTCTTTTGGATGTTGAGACGATAAGCCGGGAGATCGCGGGCGACGTTGAGGAGTTGGCGGGCGACAACGTATCCGACTCCGCAGATGACGCTGAAGGCGAGCACGCCGGTGATGACAACGGCGAATAGGCGAGGGACGTGCCTGTCCTCAAGGCGGCTGACGGCAGGGGTGAGTAAAAAGGCCAGCGTAAGGGCGAAGGCGAAGGGGACAAGAAGATCGCGAGCAAAAAAGAGGATGAGCGCCGTGACCACGAGCACGAGGAACGGCCCAGGCCTGGAAGAGTCGGCGTTGCGAGCAAGAGACATAGGACCTTCCTGAGCCGTGATAGCTGGACTGTCCTGTCAGGGCAATCCGAGCTATATCGAGAGTGGTTTGAGGTAGATACTGTCGCAAGGTTACGAGCCGCCGAAGCAATTGGGAACTGGCAAAAATTCCAGGATTCTAGAACTTCCCTGAAACTGGGTGAGAAAATCGGTGGACAGAAAATCGGTGGACAGACCGGGATGTTCACCGCAGCCTGTCACGTCTCAGCGTAGGTATCCTTCCTTCTGGAGTGGACCCGTTGGTTGAGACAAGGAAAGCAGGGACAGATTTCGTTTCGCGGCTGAGCAGTGTAAAGCAGCAGGTTTGTGCGAAAAGCTTCTCAGCCAATGCCACTTCAAGACGAATGTACCTTCTCGAAGCGCTCCCTTGGCCCGCTAATTCAGCCTCGCAATTCAGTCCGCCCACCGGCCCGTCAGCAAGAGAAGATGGGACTTAAGGGTGGCGAGATTGCCTGGTAACCTCTGAGACTCTTGCACAAGCCCATTTACGACGGACTTCAAGGCGCGCAGGAGTTCCGCCCGGTCCAATGATTTGACCAGACCATCTCCCGCCCATGCCTTTATCTCCTCGGGGAGTTGGTCAAAGCCTCGTCCATAGTGAGGAGACAGATCGCGCTGAAGGCAAGCAAGGCTAAGGGTGTAATCACGCGCTCCGCTCAACCAGTATTCCGCCTGCCATAAGCGGGCGCGTTCAATACAGAAGCGAGCGCGCACAGCATGATGAGCGGCATAGCCCAGCAACTGCTCTGCAGGCGGTCCTGGCATGTCGGCATTGTGCGATAAGGGATTTTCTACTCGAGTGCCGAAAAGCAATTGGAATTTCGGACCATAAGGGCCGAAATCGGAAATGGGCGTAACCGAGAGATCGACTTGGAGGCAGCCTTGCAACAGAAAAACCCGAAACAGGGTCTCGCGATAAGGCAAATCAAAGAGATGGACCGCGCTGAACTCCTTGGCCAATAACGCCGCGAAGCGGTCCAGCACCTGGAGCGTGCTAGCTTCTGGGGAGATACCGAAGGTCAAATCGATATCGGACCATCGGTCGCCCTCGCCGGTTGCCAAGGAGCCAACGACGGCTCCTGCAACGATCTGTTCATCGGAGCGAGCGATCTCCAGAATGCGCGCATGCATGCGGTCACGTTCGGCCACCGTGAATACTCCGGGTGTGTCTGGCCTCATCGGTCGAATCTCCAATTCTTGCAGGCAACTTCGATGGCTTTTTTCTCTACTATCCGAGTCGGCGCCAGCAGCCCGCTGCTTTGACGGCCATCATCGAATCGTTTCGTTGATAGAGTCAACTTTGCAGATTACGAAAAGCGCCCGTGGTTAAGCCGTCTGTCCGGAATGTCAGCGGAGAGCTAAGGTTCGGCCGTCCATTGATCCTTCGCGGCCTCCGCGGCCTCAAACGCCGCCATCAGTGCGTTGCGCACGGCCGTGACGTCGGCATCGGAGACTGCCGTTACCGGTACATGCTTTCCGGCGGCGATCCATGCTTTCTGTACCAGCCCGTGCCCTTCCCATATCCTCATGGCATCGCCGACATTGTGCAGGGTGCCACCGAAGCCGAGGTCGCACGTGTAATCATTGGAACGGTGAGGTTGGCCCGGAGGGTGAGGGTACTCGATTACTTTCCACCGCATTCTGGCGCCGGTGTTGCGCAACAGTTTAGCCAGCGACCGTCCCATATTGACGCGATGGTCGTCGAAGATCTGGAGATGTTCATGATCATCTTTCTTTATGGTCGGGAATAGGCCCAATTGGTCGCAGGCAATGGCGTTGCGGAGCTTAAACATCTCCAGCTTCCATCTGTCGTTCACCTTACTCAATGTGCCCAGATCTATGCCCTCCTCGGTCATAGTTTGGCCGTGTGGGTGCATCCATTGCTGGCGGTAGTAGGCGATGTCCATGGCACCACCGAAGTTATGATTGCTCTCCCCAGGCCCGGCGTCTGAGTGGTGGTTACTTTTCGCCTCGTATTGCTTGGCAAACGTCCGGAGCGGTGGGCTATTCGGAAGCACGTCCATTACAATCTCATACTTGTCATACATCTGATCGACCAGGTTGCCGAGGCGATCGATCAGCTCTTGTTTCAATTCACTGTGGTTTCTAACTGCCGCGGCCGATCTGACCGCATCGGCTTTCGCACCGGCCCAATAAACAAGGTGCGTGCCGGGGGCGGTACGAATGCCTTTGTGAGACTCCGGCAGCAGCTCATTCAGCTTGCTCATGGTGGGGCCCAAGGGTCGGATCGATCCCAGTTCGTCTAGCAGTGCGAGGGACGGAGCGCGAACGCTCAGTGCCGGACGAGCCGGGGCGAGGGCCACCCCCGCTAAAGCGAGAGTCATGCTGGAAGCGCCAAGCCGAACGGGGCCGAACGCCGGAGCAGGCCAGCGCAAGGCGGGAATTCCCATCACCCCCTGACGCGGCGGCGCTTCCACAGGATTGGCTGCGGTCTGATTGGCGGTTTGAAACGCCTTGATAGCGGCAATCGTCGGTCCGCTACACAAACCGTCATAGCGGAGGGAAAAATAGGGGTGCCCCGCTTTGTTCTTGATGACTTTCAACATCGCCTGAATCAAGGCCACGTCGTGTGCCAGGTTGGCGCTCGATCCAGTTCCCACTCGATTAGTAATCTGCGCTTTCATTGCATTGGACCCCCTCACTTTGAATTTCTCTGTCACACTCTTGGCATCTTGCCTTTGAGTTTGTCCTGACGCAGCCACCTATTGCATGCCGCGGACCAAACACTAACGTTGTGCCCTGGCGATCAGTGCTCGCGCGTTTGCAACAACATACGTGGGGACCGCGTCACCGCAGGCGGGGGAAGGGTAGCCGAACGGCTACCGGCTGCGGAGCCGTTCGGTTCCGAAGATGCGGAAAGATGCGCGGCGGCATGAGCGCGCAAAACCGTCTTACCTGCATCGATGGCGATGTCGCGGACGTTCTACCCAACATAGACCTGCATGTCGCCTACGGTCGGAAGCCAGGCAAATCTCGTGATGGCCACCGAGGCCATGATGAGGACGACAGGTTACGATTCTCGACGCGTCATTCCCATCCATGAAGAGCGGCTGAAGGATACATTTCCATCACGGATTGCGAAGAATGGTCTACGCATATCGGAGATCTGTCTTGCTGATGGCGAAGCGTCGAAGGTCGAGTAACCGAAAGGTGGAACCAAACCCGCCGCAAGCGGCATAGCGACCTTTCAATACCGGAAGCACCACCATAGCTGCGCGAGCGCGCACGAGTACGGAAGGAGACGATTTTGGAAAACTGGTTGAAGCAAGGCCGAGATGAATCCGAAGTCCTGGCCGCCGATAGTAAGGTTCGGTAGGCTCGCTGAACCCAAAGAAGTAGCGTACGCGGTCAATTTCTTGGCCAGCAATGAAGCCGCGATGGTCAACTGCCACGCTCTCTCTGTCGATGGTGGTTGGACGGCGTGGTGACCCCCTGTCACCTTCCATTCACTAGATTACCTACGTCGATCACTGTGTTCGGGGTGATTGATTTGGTGGAACTGAGAACGAGCTTGTATAGCGAGGGCGCGCATTGAAGGTGACTACCCCGCCGCCAGCAATGGCCGCTTCGAATGCGCTCTCCGTACAGCTGGGCATCGTCTTACGCGATTCCTGGAAGGCTGGTTCCTTCCTGAAGGATAGGCCGCGAGATACCGAATCTTGTCATCTTGGCAAGCAGTGTGGTTCTTTTGAGTCCCAGTTTCGCCGCTGCGCCGCGCGGTCCACCGACGATCCAGCTGGCCTGCTCAAGTGTTTCCAAAATCAAAGCCCGTTCCGAGTCTTCCAAGGTCATAGATAAGTGGAAAGTTCGGGTGCGATGCAGACTGGGGATCATGAGCTCTGTTTGCTTTTTGTGAAGCGGGTTTGGGAGCACGCCGTCCCGCGAAAGGATCACCGCGCGCTCCACCAAGTTCTGTAACTCGCGAATGTTGCCAGGCCAGGAGTACCACTGGAAGGCAGCCATGGTCTCCGGAGAGATGGTGTCGACTTGCTTCCCCATGCGGCGGCCAAACATCTTCGCGAAATGGTTGACAAGAGCAGGAATATCTTCCCGGCGCTCTCGGAGCGCCGGCAGCAAGATAGGGAAGACGTTCAGCCGATAATACAGGTCATTGCGAAATTGCCCGCGTGCAACCATCTTTGCGAGATTCCGATTGGTTGCCGCCACCAGCCGGACGTTCACTTTGTGCGTGCGGCTGCACCCTAATCGCTCGAATTCCTGCTCTTGTAAGACACGCAGCAACTTCGGCTGCAGGGCAGGTGGGATGTCACCGACTTCGTCCAGGAACAGCGTACCTTTGTCGGCTGTTTCGAAGCGCCCGATCTTCTGGGCAATTGCACCCGTAAAGGCACCCTTCTCGTGACCAAACAATTCATTTTCCAGCAGATCCAGGGGAATCGCGGCACAATTTAGCTTTATAAATGGGCGTCCGAAGCGCCGGCTGGCGTTGTGAATGGCATGATGGTCTCGTCGTACGCACCGTCTATGGCCTCATGTTCTATTCCTAATTGCGCCGGCTCAACCTTGTTTCCCTCCGAATCCGAAAAGTACATGGAGGAAACGATCTTCTCGTGCAGAACAATCTCGTGGTATTCAACCGCATTCCAGAACTCCTGCCCATCCGGCGCCTTCATGCAGTAGAGAGATCTTCCCCCAACGCGAAAATCCATCTGGCAAACGGGCGCAGTAAAGCCCTTCGGTCCCCACCACTGCATCACGTACTTCGGGTCTGTCCACGCCTTCCAAACCAACTCGCGTGGAGCATCAAAAACTCTTGTAACGACCATCCGCTCAATTTCGCTAACCGCGTTTTCTGTCATCTCTGACCCCCTCTTTCTTCATTTGATTTACAACTACATCCAGTTTGTCGAAACGCTCTTCCCAGAATCGGCGATAGCTGATCGCCCAGTCGCTGACTGTCTTAATCGCCTCGGGCCTAAGCGTGCATACGCTCTCCCGTCCACGCTTTGTCTTGATCACAATCCGTGCCCGCACCAGGTAGGCAATGTGTTTTGAAATCATCTGCTGCGACAGAGCAAACGGTTCCGTCAACCCATGCACAGAGGCAGGCCCGCGGGAGAGCCGCTCGATCATCGCCCGCCGGGTTGGATCAGACAGAGCCGCAAATGTTGTATTCAGCTTATCCACAACCAAATGGTAGTGGATAAGCGCCCAGAGTCAACTGCTAATTGTGCGATTCTTGATTACTGTTCGCTAATCCTTTTTCGGGGACGGACGGAGTTTCCCCTAGTGAGTGTCGCGTGTACAGCGGCGCAGACCCAAGAGGGAGCATTTCATCTTTGGATGCTTAGCAATTCTTTTCAACGATGGTCAAGACGGCCTCGTTGGCATTAGGAAAATTCCCTCCGTCCCTGAAAAGAGTCCGTGTCCCTTCAATGCGCGAAACTCCTATGGATGTCACCGAGTCCCGACGTAGTGCCATCGCCACGAGCGGCCGGCATCAAGGATGCAACGCAGATGAAGTTGGACCGGACACCCTGGCTCAGCCCTGGGCGATCAGCCCCTCGAGATAAGCTTTATCGCCTAGAATCTCCTGGTCGCGTCCGGTTTCCGGGTTCCCAGCCTCAATCGTCGCCGTGCCGTCATAACCGAGCTCCTTCAGGCGCTGGAAGATTCGCGGCCAGTCCACCTCGCTGCTCTGGCTGGCAGGAACCTGCCGGCCCAGATGCTTGGGGTCCGTGGGATAGAAGCCGCCCTTGACGTGGATGGCCCGTACATAGCTTCCGATGACATCGAGGGCATCTACCGGATTGCCTTTGCCGTACAGCACCAGGTTGGCCGCGTCGAGAACCAGCCCCAGGTTGTCTGTTCCGGCGTCCTGAATCGTCCTCAGCAGGGTGATGGGAGTTTCCTGTCCGGTCTCGTTGAAGAACATCTGGCCGTTCCCCTTGCAGTGGCCGGCAATCTCGCGCACCGCCTCAACCGTGGGTTCGTACAACGGGTCGCTCGGAACTTCGGGAATAAAGCCCCATTGATTAAACAGCGCCGGCACACCCACGCGCTTTGCGAAGTCAGAGGCTCTCTTCAGCTGATCAATTCTTTGCCGCCGATACCGGGAGGGGATCAGTCCGAAGCCGGGGGGGCCATCGACCAAGTCGTACGTCTCCTTTCCGGGCCCGGAGGAGTATAGAACCGTCGCCTCCACTTCGTAGCGGTCGAGGGCACCTCGCAGCCGGGCAGCCATGGCAGGTGAGAAGTCCCAGATCATCACGTGGGCCGTGGGCAAGCCTAGCCCCTGAACGTGGGCCATGACCTTTTCGGGATCATCCGAGACCCTGACCAGCAGGCCCAGCCGTAGGGCCTTCTTGGATGCTTCTTCCGGCACGCCAGTCGTTGCCTTGCCGAAAAGCTGTCTGGTACCAGCAGCCACCGCTGCCCCTGCCGCGAACTGGAAAAGTTGCCGCCGGCTGTAGGTTTGCATCACTTCCTCCTTGTTGGCTTCCGTCACCAGACGAGGCTTTCCAGGACTTCATGGCTCGCCCAATATCCTCCTCCCGGCATCGGCGTCTCCGCCTTGTCGGAGTCGTGATTACCAGCCATGAGAGCAAGGTTTGAATTCACTCCTTCGGCACGCTGACGGCGGAAATGGAACTCCGGGTGCGAGTGGCATTGAGTCTGAACCCATAGAAAAGTACTGTCAGCAGCACTAGCCACAGTGGGCCGACGAGCAAAGCTACCCGGGTATCCGGGAAATAGACCATCAATACGATGACGAGCGCCAGGAAAGCTAATGCGAGCCACGAACTGTAGGGATAGAAAGGCATGCGGAAAGCCAGCCGATCGCGTTCTGTTTCGCTCAGGCTTTTCCGGAATTTCATTTGCGACAGTAGTATCACGGTCCAGGTCCAGATGGCGGCGAAGGTTGCAATCGACGTGACCCACACAAAGACCTTTGCCGGCACCAGATAGTTGAGCAATACCCCAAACAGCAAGGCGATACTGGATACCTGAATCGCCCGGCGAGGCACACCTCCTGGTGAAGTGTTTTGAAAGAGCCGCGGCGCCTGCCCTTGTTTCGCGAGGTTATATAGCATGCGCCCCGTGCTATAGATGCCTCCATTGCACGAAGACAGGGCGGCGGTGAGCACCACGAAATTGATAATCCCTGCCGCAGATTTGATCCCCAGCCGTTCGAACGTCATGACGAATGGGCTGCCATTCGTACCGATCTCGTTCCACGGATAGATCGCCAATATCACGAAGAGGGCGCCCACATAGAAGATGAGGATGCGCCAGAAGACGGAGTTGATCGCATCGGGAATCGACTTTCTGGGGTTGGTAGCTTCGCCGGCGGTAACTCCGATCATCTCCACGCCGAGATAGGCAAACATCACCATCTGCAAAGCCATCAGCATGCCAAACCCGCCGTTGGGGAAAAACCCGCCATGTTTCCAGAGATTGCTGACGCCTGTAGCGACACCGTGATTGCCCAAGCCGAACACAATCATGCAGCCGCCGGCCACAATCATCACCACAATCGTGACCACTTTAATCATGGCAAACCAGAATTCGAATTCGCCGTAGGCTTTGACAGCTGCCAGATTGACGGCGCTCATCGCTACGAGCGCCATTAGTGCCCAGATCCATTGCGGCACAGATGGAAACCAGACGCCCATATAGATACCGACCGCGGTGATTTCCGCGACACAGGTGACCACCCACATGAACCAGTAGTTCCAACCGGTCAGATAACCCGCCAGGGGACCAAGATGGTCTTGCGCATAGCGGCTAAAGGAGCCCGCAACCGGCTGATGTACGGCCATTTCGCCCAGAGCGCGCATAATGATGAAGATCGCGATTCCGCCCAGTACATAGGAGAGCAGGATCGCAGGCCCGGCGAGCTTGATCGCGCTCGCGGAACCGAGGAATAAACCGACACCGATCGTCGAGCCTAATGCCATAAGGCGAATGTGGCGTTCTCGCAAGCCACGGTTCAATGAATCTTCGTTGGTATGCATGCTCTGCTTTTCGTTGATCAACGCGCTTTCACCCCGGAACTCATTATCCAACGCCCGGTGAGGATTCGCGTTGGCACTCCTGAATTCCTACAAATAGTCCTGACAAGGCGTGTTTTTCTACCGGTTAGTGACGAAAACCCCGTTACCCCGGTCCCGAGTTCCCGAGTTCTCCATCATTCGATGCGCAGGGCCTGCTGGGGGTCGAGGCGGGAGGCGCGCGTAGCGGGCATCCAAACGGCGAGAAGGGCAACCAGGCTTAATATAACCGGTACAGTTACAAATACAACAGGGTCCCAGGTTTTGACCCCGAAAAGGAGGCTGGCGATAAAGCGGGTAAGTCCGAACGCCGCGCCGATACCGATCACGACGCCCACGATGGCGAGGCGCATCCCATGCCACACGACCAGAGAGCGGATGCGCGAGCGGTCGGCGCCGAGAGCCATGCGGATGCCCATTTCCTGGGTGCGCTGCTGGACGGAGTAGGCCATGAGGCCATAGATGCCGATAGCGGCCAGGATAAGCGCGCAGGCGCCGAAAATGGTGAGCAGCAGCATGTTGAAGTCCTCCCGCGCGGTGGAGTTCCCGACCACCTGGGTCATGGTGCGGACGCGGGCCACGGGAAAGCCGCCGCTGCTCTCGCGCAGCTGCCCGGTAACAGCGGAAATATATGGATGCGGATCGCCGTGGGTACGGACCAGCCAGACCATGGGGCCGATATTGGAGTTGAGGGCTGTCATGCCATCGGTGACCTGAGAGCCGGGAACAATCATGAGCGGGCGAGGCTCGTTGTTGAGCCCGCCATCGCGAATGTCGCCGACCACACCGACGATCTGCCGTGCGGGCTCGGTGAACTGCGGGCCAACGCCTTTGCCGATGAGCAGTTGCTGGCCGACGGGGTTCTCTTTGGGAAAGAATTTTTTGACGAAGGTTTCGTTGATGAGCACCACGCCGGGGGACGACCCGGTGTCCTGCTCAGTGAAGTCGCGGCCACGCAGGATGGGTATGTGGAAGACGGCGAAGTAGCCGGGCGAAGCGCTCATCCAGCCAGAGCTACCGCTCCACGGAGACTTAGGGGCCGGCGCGCGGCCGATGATATTGAAGGGAAGGCCGTAGCCCCCTTCGAGAGGCAGGCAGCAGGTGAAGGCGGAGATCTCGACGCCGGGAATGGCGTTGAGGCGCTCGCGGCCATCATGAGAGATCTGCTCAACGCCGGCGGTCTTCTTGAATTGATCGCCGGTGAGGGACATTTCGAGAGTAAGGACGTTGCGGGGATCGAAGCCCGGGTTGACCTGGCGCAGCGCGAGGAAGGTGCGGATAAGGAGCGCGGCTCCGATGAGGAGAACGAGCGCGAGCGAGACTTCGCCGATCACCAGGAGAGAACGCATTTTGCTCTGGCGGAAGCCGGTGCCGGAGCGGTTGCTGCTTTCCTTCAGGGTGGTGTGGAGGTCGACACGCGAGGCTGCAAGGGCAGGGAAGAGCCCGAAGAGGATGCCGGTGAACAGCGAGATAGCGAGCGTGAAAAGGAAGATGCGCCAATCCAGGCCGACGGCGGCTCCGTTTTCGCCGACGCGGGGCAGCCCGGCGGGGGAGACGGCGAGCAGCGCGCGCACGCCGGCGTAGCCAAGCATGAGCCCGAGCACGCCGCCGGTGATCGAGAGCACGATGGATTCGGTGAGGAGCTGCCGCACGATACGAGCGCGGCCGGCGCCCATGGCAGCGCGGATGGCGAATTCACGCTTGCGGCCGGTGGCGCGGACCAGCAGCAGGTTGGCGACGTTGGCGCACGCGATGAGCAGCACGAAGCCGACAGCTCCGAGAAGCACAAAGAGGGATTTGCGCGCGCCGGCGACGATCGAGTCGCGCAGAGGCTGGACGCCGAAGCCGTCTTTGGGTCCCATGTCGTCAGGGTGGAGGCGGCGGTACTGATCGGCGGTCAGTTTGAGCTGGGCGTTGGCCTGGGCCAGACTCACGCCGGGTTTGAGACGGCCGGAGACCAGAAAGTAATGGCCGAAGTTGGTGCTGTTGGGCTCGATCTGGAAGGGAACCCAGATATCGGCCAGGGGATCGGTGACGAATGATTTTCCCAGCACGCCGACGATGGTATAGGGCTCGTTGCTGAGCGAGAGGGAGGTGCCGACGATGTTGGGATTGCCGCCAAACTTGCGCTGCCAGAATCCGTAACCGATCACGACGACGTGGCCGCCGTTCGGGGAGTCTTCCTGCGGCGTGAAGGTGCGGCCGAGCACGACGGGTGCGCCAAAGAGGCGGAAGTAGGCTTCGGAGGCGTGAATACCGTGGACCTGCTCGGGTACGAGCCCGGTGAGATTGAAGCCGGGACCACCGAAGTCGTACGCGGTGACGTCTTGAAAGACGCTGGTCTGCGCGCGCCAGGTATTGAAGTTGACCGGGGAGGCCACCGGGCCGTTGCCGTCAGGAAAAGTGTTCATGAACTGGACCATGCGGTCGGGCTCAGGATACGTGAGCGGCTTGAGCAGGACGGCGTTGACCACGGTGAAGATGGCGGTGTTGGCTCCGATGCCGAGGGCGAGAGCGGCGATGGCCGTTACGGTGAACGCCGGAGTGGTGATGAGCGTGCGGAAGGAGTAGCGCAGGTCGCTGAGAAAGTCGCTCATGATGGAGTGCCGCCTTCGAAATGCAGTTCAGAACCGGGTCCATTGCCTATGCAACATTCTACATAGGTCGGGCTAATGGCAACCCTTGACTGCGCCGGTCGTAACAGTGGAACGTTGGGGCTTTGGCGGGATCGGATCGAACGTTATCTAGGAGATGCCTTGACTGTTACCTATCATGGATGTTCCGCATGGTCCCGCATCGTCCACTAAAAATATGTGGGAAAATTTCGTATCTCCTCCGGGGACGTCCATGATGGGTAAAAGTCAACGGGAAACGGAGGTTCCCCTTGACTCGGCGAAAAGCAATCTCCACAGGGCCTCTTTGAGCGAGCAAGAATTCGCGATATATACTCACAGCCAAGTTGGGAAGACGAAGAGGTGAATCATGGCGACGATACCAGGCACACTCACCCATCCAAACCTGATCAGTGATCAATTGGGGCCGAGTACGAAGTTTCCTACTAAGCCGATGCGCTACGAAGCACAGGTGGTCTGGTGTTTCCCGCCTGATGACCCCGGAATTCGTCGTATGGCCGAGGGATTACATGGTAAGCGCTTCGCGGCAGGGGATGCGACCGCAGAGACAAGAAAGAGCGCAATATTTTCGACCGGAGCCCTCAATGGCCCAAATTATTCACTGATAGTGCTGATATCAGGCTTTATATCGTCGCTCATGGAGTGCTGCATGAGATCGAAGATCAACCGGTTACTGTGAAGATTGCAACGAGGCTTGAGAATCAATCTGAAAACGCTCTGTCCGTTGACCAGTTCTTCCCGTTCCTAAGTAACCTTCTCAAAAAATCGCCTGCGGGAAGGGTCCGGCGAATCAGTCTGGCGATGTGCCTCAGCGCCGGACTAAGAGGAGAAATCGAGCCCCAGAACTCCTTTGCACAAAAATTGTTGGTCAAGTGCGAGGGCCTCACGGAGGATATTACGGCGCGCATGGGTGAACTGGCTGTACAAACGAAGACTCTCCCAAAGGCAATGCTGGATGGCCGTTATAGGGATAGAAAAGGCACTAACCCTCTGGTTACTACCATTTCCCGAGATAATCAGGAAGAATCGGTAGTGAATGCCAAAAAGTTCGTAGACGGTGCTGAAGACACTGCAACATACATCTTCGCACACCATCAACTTCCGAGGCTGAAGGATCACTACGACGAATGAATGTAAGAGATAGCTCTCTCGATCAACCACGGCTGTGTCCGGACGGTGGCGGTGAGGTGGCGGTGACAGACGGGCAGTGTGTCGGAGATAGATGTGAGAAGTGCACCAAAAGTGGTCGCGCTCCGGAGGAGAATCTCGTAGGATTGGCTGGTGAACAAGGGTTTTCGAGTTTGTAGCCACGACCAGCCGTTATTGCTTCCGCCCTCTCTGCAGGACTGGCTACCTGAGAGTCACTTGGCGCGATTTGTAGCTGACGTGATGAACGAGCTGGACCTGTCTTCTATCTACGCCAGCTATGAACGGAGTGATGGGCGAGGTTTGTCAGCGTACCATCCACTGTTGATGGCGCGGTTGTTGCTTTACGGTTACTGCATCGGAATCACGAGTTCCCGCAAGATCGAGCAGGCTACTTACGATAACGTTGCATTTCGCTATTTGTCTTCCGACCAGCATCCCGACCACGATACCCTTGCTGCTTTTCGTCAGCAACATGTCGCAGCGCTGGCGGGCTTGTTTGTCCAAGCCCTGAGACTGTGTCAGAAGGCTGGTCTGGTGAAATTGGGAAATGTGTCGATCGACGGCACGAAGATGAAGGCCAACGCCAGCACTCGGCGCTCGTTAAGGTACGAACGCATCAGCGAACGGGAACAACACTGGCGCGCCGAGGTAGCGCGATTGCTGCGGCAAGCACAGCAGACCAATCGTGAGGAAGAGCGGCGCCTCGGGCTGGACCAGGCGGCCAATCAACTACCCGATGAGTTAGCAAATGCCCAAAAGCGTTTCGAGCGACTGCAGCAAGCCAAGGCGGAGTTAGAACAGGAAGCACAGGCACAACTAAAAGCCGCATTGGACGGCTATACTCCGGGCAAACGTGGTCCCCGTGGAAAAGCGGAACAGACAAGCCAGCCGTCTAAGGATCGCAGACAGCGCGAGAAGGATAAGAAGCAGCGTCTGCGAGCGAGAAAGAACGCCGTCTCGCCCAGCCGGCAATATAACTTCGTCGATCCTGACTCGCGAGTGATGAAAGACAGCGGGGAAAGAGGCTTTGTGCAGGCTTACAACGCACAGATCGCCGTGGACTCGAAAGCGCAGATCATCGTGGCCGCGGAGCTAACTCAGCAACCTATTGATCGTCAGCAGTTGCTACCCATGGTGAAGACTCTACGGAAAACACTGCAAGCGGTGCCAACAACCATCACCGCCGATGCGGGCTACTGGGACACCACCAGCCTGCAGGATCCGGCGATGAGCGGCATTGAAATGCTGGTCGCACCTGACTCCAAGCCGCATATACCAGGTAAACCTTTGCCGCCCTGCGCACCGCGCAGCCAGGAAGCGTTTGACATGAGAAAAGTTCTGGCCACAGAGGATGGTAAAGCGCGGTATGCACTTCGACAGACAACGGTGGAACCGGTATTCGGCCAGATCAAAGAAGCACGTGGTATCCGCAGGTTCCGCTTACGAGGCCTGTTGAACGTGACATCAGAGTGGAAATTTATTTGCGCCACGCACAATCTTCTCAAACTGTTCCGCCATCGAGCGGCTCTGGCTCACGCTTAACGCCACGAACGCAACTACCCCGCACGCACATCACTTCAACAGCTCATAGCCTCTCAATCAGACTGTTGCTAGCGACCTAGAAAATCTCCCTTCCACAGAGCCGCTACTGCTTCTTGCACAATAATGAAGCAGTTTCTCTCCGACACACTGCGGATCCCTCTGTCCACGAAACCTCTGTCCACGAAACCTCTGTCCACGAAACCTCTGTCCACGAAACCTCTCGTTTCTTTGCGCAACGCCGAGGGAATCGGACAGCATTAGAATGACGTCAAGCGACTGATTAAGTCTTTCCGCAGTCGACCTGCGGCCCGCGAGGGCGTCCACATCTGTCCACCCTCTATGTCTATGGCTTACGCAACGTTCCCCACCAGTGGACAAACATGGGTTCGGATCGGGGGCGAGTGCTCAACGTTTACACGCTTGGCGGCATCGACAAGTTCTTCTTGGCTGCCGGAATGTTGGATATGCAGAAAATGCCCCCGTAACTCCTTAAAGGCGGGCGGAGGCATCTCGATCCCTATTTCTTTTTGCGTACCGCATTGCCACGGAGGAAAGCGTTGTAATCGGCTTCGTTGAGGGTCCCATCCGCGAGCTTCAGAACAGCTTGCGCAGCATCTTCCTCGCTCGCGACAAAGCGATAGCCGTTGAGTTCGAGAAACAGGATGCCCACTACGAAGCCCGTACGCTTGTTGCCATCAACGAACGGGTGATTGCGTACAATACCTGCCGTATAGGCCGTCGCCATATCGATCATGTCAGAGGTCTCGGCATAGGCGTATTGCTGTTGAGGGCGGGCCAATGCCGATTGCAGCAGCCCGCGATCGCGTAAACCTTCCGCTCCACCGTGCAGCGCCAGCAGGCGGCTGTGCAGCGCGAGCGCGTCGCGCTCGTCGATCCAGACGGGCTTCCTCACTTGGCCAGGACATGCAGTGTGTTGCGGTAGCGGCTGATGATGTCCTCCGCTTTCTCCATCTTCTTCTCGAAGCCGGGATCGTAGGGCGTAAGCTGGTAGCCTCCGTCCGGCGCTTCGATCAGGAAGAGAGCTTCGCCGTCCGCGGTCTGCAGACGGCTGATCACTTCCTTAGGCAATACCACCCCGAGCGAGTTTCCGAACTTTCGTACTTTCAGTTCAACCATTCACCGCCCCCTCCCCGCGTAGTTATTACAATTGTAATAACGCGACGGGCCTTTTGCAAATAGCCGGGAGATAAGGGGACATGCCCCCTTATCTCCCCTGGACTCGACACTCAGAACCCGAAGTCGAGGCTCAAATAGCAATCCCCCCTTTCCGCGCGATCTCCATTCCAGAAGTTATCTTATGAACAGGGTCTGCAAATGATTGGTATCCAGGACATCGAAACTCGGCAACTGGAGACGCGGGATCTGGGCGACTCCCTGCAATTTGTGCTCAAGCAAAATCCCCGATGGGGACACGTGATTGCCGGACTGATTGTGATTGGCGGGGTCAGTTTCGTGGCGTGGTGGCGGCATAGTGTCATGCTTCTCGTCTTCGCGGTGGTTGGAATCATTGGACTCGTCTCCAACCGACTGCGCGGCCGCGAAACAACGTTGCTCGTCAACCGGGCCGAGGTCGTCGCGCAGGGAGATCTTCAGAGCTCGCCCGCCGAGGAGATGACCATTCCCCTGAATGAGATCACCTCGATGGGGTGGAGCGCCGGCGGCCAGGACGACAGCGGCGGCCTTTACGTCGCTAACGGATTCAAGCGGTCGTATATCGTACCCGGCGCCTCCGATGCGCAGGCTCGCGAGATTCTCGCCGCGATCACAGGAAAATTTCCGGGATTTCCCATCGACGACAAAACCTGGGCTTCGTTGATCTGGGGCGATGAAAGCGTGCTCATGGATCTCGGCCTCGATGAGAGTAACCAAGGCGAAGACTCTCGCAGGCAGTCATAGAGTTGCTGATGCGCGGCTCGACATCGATCAAAACACTCGTAGAATCTGCTTTCTTGGTAAAATGCGCAAGAGCGCTGTCCCCCAGGCAATCTCCCCATCTCGTATCGAAGCGCTGAAAGTGCGCAAGCTGGTCTCCTCGGCATCCCATCGCCGAATGGACGGTCTCGAGAGACCCGGAAAGAAAGGGCTAGCCAGTATGGCGCAGCAGGCCATAGATCTCGCGCAGCAGACCAACGCGTCCTCTATCAGTCGCTGGCTATCGGGTGCAGGCAAATCCCTTCTCCCCGCCGGATGCTGCCTGCTGGTCGGGCTCTTCTACCTCTCCGCCTTCTTTCCCAAGCACCACCCGTGGGAGGCCGCCGCTTTCATCTTTGTGGGCTTGAGTGTTCTCGTCGGACTGCACCATTCCACCTCCGTTCCGGCCGCCGTTCCGCTCTTCTTGGACGATGTTGTCCACGTGGTGCTGGGAGCCCTGTCGGTCCAGCTTGCCATCCGAAGCGGCGGGATGACGGCTGTCCAGGGGGCGGCCATGGTGGGCGCGCTGGCATGGCTCAGCGGACGAATAGGCCTGCTTGATCAGCGAGTGCTCCCGGCATCCCTCTACTGCGGAGCCTTTGTTGGGATGACCTCGTCGCATGTCCTGCCGGGTACTTCTTGGGTCTTCCTGGCCGCGACCATCGCCGGCATCATCTACTCGTTGGCCCGGCATTTCTGGGTCGGCATCGGCGGCAAACTCGGGACCATCGCATTTGCGGGTACCGCGCTCACCGTGATGGCGGCTCGGCTGACGGGATGGAATCATGCGGATCCTGCCGCTTCGCCCATCGATGGCCTCTGGCTGTGGGCGGTTTTCGGTGTAGCAATCGTGGCCGCCATCGTCACTTTCTGGTTATCGGAGCCCTGCAAGTTCGGGGCGGTCTGTGCCTCGGCAGTACCCTCTGCCATCCTGGCGCTGGGCATCAATCTGTTGAGTCCGGCGTGGCAGGTCAAGATGCTTCCGCTCGCGGCTGCGTGGTTCGGCGCCAGCTTTGCCGGCATGACGTCGATGGAGCGCCTCGCCGGCCGGTATTGGATGCTGCCCTTGTTGGGCTTGATTTTCGGAGTCCTGTTCGCTGGTTCCGGCCCTCGCGTGCACGGTTTCGGAGGACTCCTTGGAATCACTGCTCTGGTGTCGGTAATGGCAGCATTGGGACTTGCCCGGTGGGGGCCAACAAATGCGATCAGCTCGCCAAAGGATGTCTAGCTGCCACCCTGCTTAGAGATAGCGAGGTAGCGCGGATTCTGAATAAGGTAGCGCCAGCTCGGTCACCTGCACTCGAGCGCTTGAGGGCGGATGAAACGACGCCAAGGCGTAGAGAATAGCGCGTGATTTGTTGTTTAGTAACTATGCTGACGGATCCCTAACCCATCGCTATGTCCGTGCAGTCAACGAGGACATCCTGACAGCACTTCGGTGAGCCCACTGCTGAATATGGGACGATATGGACGATATGGGACACATCTCCCACATCTCCATTTCCGTCTGGTCACAATTTCCATTGGTGATCATCCTGCCTTTCACCGGTTTTGTCACCCAACCATGCGGGCAGCGCGGGAAAGCGGGTGAATACGTATATCCTGTCACCGGATTAGACCAGTCCACCTCACCAACACCGGGAACCAACCGGTTCTGCGACGGTATCCTTTCAGCTACCTGTCCCTGTCCGCCTTGCCCGTTGCCCACACGTATGTTGTTGCAAATGCAAGATGGCTCGCCGCTGGAACACGGCGTATCCGTTTGGTCCGCTGCATGCAATAGGTAGTGCGTCCCGGCGAACTCAAAACCAAAGCGTTGCGAGTTTAAAAGACAAATTCAGTCTGGTTCCACTGCACGGAACCCCAAGGAGAATGTCATGAAAATCAATTCCATCGCTCAGTCGTCCATGAAGAGCCTGAAAAAACTAGCTCTCGGCGGACTTACCTTGGCCACGTTGGCCATGGCAGTCCCACAACCTGCAAAGGCGGATACAGTGTCAATTGCGGTTGACGCCATCAACGTCGTTGAAGCAGTCGTTTTTAATTACGGCACGATCAAGTGGGTTTATACGCAACAAAAGTAGTAAACGGATCGCAAACGGACGGAAATTAGTCGCCAGACGGGACTGAAGCTTTGCTCGAAGTGGTGAACCGGCGACCGCTTTTTCACCTTTGCAGAACCTCCAGTAAGCCGAAACGATATCAGGAATCATCTCGGCATACTGCACTTACTAATAAGGTGAAGAAGCGTTAATGCCGTACCTGCGCTCCGGTGTGTACCACTGCACGGTATTCGCTGAAGCGGTCTTGGCGAGTGGCTGGATCAGGAATTTAGTGATCAGAATTTAGTGATCAGACGGGACTGGTGCTTTGGGAAAAATAGAGCTTGCTAAGGGTCGAATGCGAGTTCACCGTGCATTCAATCCGTAACGATCTTTTCGTGGGGACCCGTTTTAGCGTTCACAATCCCTTGCAGGTGTGATCCTGATCCGATAAGTAGTCATCGCTTAGCTGCGATAAATTGTCAGTTCCTTACGGTTAGGAACGCGATTCCATAGGTCGCTGAAACGTAGCACCACAGCAAGGAGCACGCTACGTGCATGAAAGTGCGAAACCGGTCGCCTCGCCAGATTGCGCAGTCGTAGGCGACGAACTGGGCTAGCAAGCGGCACAACCAGAACGTCGTCATCCCGGCCAGGATCGCGCGGCTCAGGGCGCCTGAGAGGGAAACAGGGAAACAGCAGGGAAACAGGGACAGACGGAGTAACCCCCGTAGCGATATTTAGTGGTTACTCCGTCTGTCCCCGAAATGCCCTAGGCGAACACAGCGCTGAGAAGAGATAGTTGTTTCATGCTGCTAAGATAAATGCAAGCCTGGAGGCCGTGCTGCGGACACCCAGCACGTTGCAGCAGTGGGAACCGATGGAATCCGCCAAAATCGTGAAAGGGTTTAAGTTTTGGGACTTCGTTTTTCTGCGCGTTCTATCTTTTTCAGCATGCTTTTGTGTAAATGGTGTAGAAGCCAATCGGTCGCTACTTCAAAGATTTCGAACACCACGTCAAAAACTTCTTTTGTGAATTTCAGGGGTCTGTCTTTCGGTGCTCGTACGCCCGGATGAACGTAATTTCGCAGCTTTTGAAGTTCGCGAACGAAACCAGTAACATTTGTTCTCTTACCCCACACGACAGACTTTTTTGGCGGAAACCACTCCAGTTCAGCCGCAATGTTGATAAGCTGCCAGTACTTAAACTCTAGTGCCCTGTTTCGCTTTTTCTGGAACCCGCGCTTTTGTTGCTTTTGATACACGGCAGTTTTTTTCACATCTTCCGGGTAGATGAAACACATTGCTTGTAGAAGACCCTCTAGGCCTGCCCCCTGCATCACACACGCAGCTAAATACGCCTTACCGCGTATGCATTTCCTAGCTTCAATGTGGTAAAGCCTCGCTGTTTTTTGCAACCGCTCCGACATGTCCATGCGTTTCAACCTCTCGAAAAGGGTAATCCTTTGAAGCACGGCGGGGGCTTCCCTGCTCGCTCGTTGCCGCCTGGAACCGTTCTAAATTCTGACGATTCGGGGGAGAGACGCGCCCTAGACTCGCCGCCGCCAGGTTCGGAGTGTTTATCACATAAGGGTCATTTTATTTTGCCTGGGGATGCCACAAGCGAGTCCCCAGAAGGCCCAGTAACCCTCCGCGAAGAATCGGGATAGACTTGAAGCCCTAGGGTCTATTTCGCAAGCGACGGAGGACCTAAATGAGTAATCGCATGCGTGTTTTATCGCGTCGACTTGGGCGCTTGGCGGCCGGCTTCTCATTCGCAACCGTCGCCTGCTTCTCAATCGGGTTGTATGCCGCCGCCAACACGAAAGGCCAGGTAGTATTCCTATTCGCAGGCCTTGTTTTGGTGTGCCTCTTCGCCAGCTTCTTTTTGTGGCTGGCGCACGGCTTCGCGTGGGCGATGATCCCAGAGAAGCCTGCAGAGGCGAAGAAGCCTGCAGAGGCATTGAAACCTGCGGAGGCGATGAAAGCTGTGGAGGAGATGAAACCCGCAGAGCCGGTGAAACCTGCAGAGGCGAAGAGGCCTGCGGAGGAGAAGAAACCTGCGGAGCCGATGAAGCCCGCAGAGCCGGTGAAACCTGCAGAGGCGAAGAAACCTGCAGAGGCGATGAGACCTGCAGAGGCGAAGAGGCCCACGGAGGAGAAGAAACCTACGGAGGAGAAGGTGATCGTCTCAGAGGATCCTCCCGACGCGAAATACACCATCACTGGAAAGCGCGTCTACTGACCCTGAAATTAGTCGCCAGACGGGACTGAAGCTTTGCTCGAAGTGGTGAACCGTCGACCGCTTTTTCGCCTTTGCAGAACCTCCAGTAAGCCGAAACGATATCAGGAATCATTTCGGCATACTGCACTTACTAATAAGGTGAAGAACCGTTAATGCCGTACCTGCGCTCCGGTGTGTACCACTGCACGGTATTCGCTGAAGCGGTCTTGGCGAGTGGCTGGATCAGGAATTTAGTGATCAAATTTAGTGATCAGACGGGACTGGTGCTTTGGGAAAAATAGAGCTTGCTAAGGGTCGAATGCGAGTTCACCGTGCATTCGATCCGTAACGATCTTTTCGTGGGGACCCGGTTTAGCGTTCACAATCCCTTGCGTGTGATCCTGATCCGATAAGTAGTTATCGCTCAGCTGCGATAAATTGTCAGTTCCTTACGGTTAGGAACGCGATTCCATAGGTCGCTGAAACGTAGCACCACAGCAAGGAGCACGCCACGTGCATGAAAGTGCGAAACCGGTCGCCTCGCCAGATTGCGCAGTCGTAGGCGACGAACTGGGCTAGCAAGCGGCACAACCAGAACGTCGTCATCCCGGCCAGGATCGCGCGGCTCAGGGCGCCTGGGCGAAGGAGAGCGTTGGCGCAAAAGAAGGATTCCGCGCCACCAAGTACCACGACCAGTCCAATGAAAAAATTGTGCACGATAAACACTCGCCGCGTCAGCAGGGAAACGGCTGCTAACTCCTGTTCCCATCCGAAGAAGCGATTGAAGAAAATGTGGCTCAGGCCTAGCACCATGAGCAGAGTTCCGACAATTTGCAGATGGATGTAGAGACTCATATCGCCCTCCGCAAGACATAGGCATGCACAAAGGGTGTCATGGAAACCTCAGTTAGTACTGTCAGGCCCGCGTCGGACGCCGCCTTCCGCCACGCACTCTCCGAGAAGAAGTGTAGAAAGCCGGGACCGAAGGCAAGGAAGTTGCGCCAGTCTCGGGAGTGTTCCATCAGAATAAACTCGCCGTCTGGGGTCAAAATGCGCGTGATTTCTCCAAACAATCTCACTCGTTGATCATGGTGGCGCAACTCGTGTGCCGCAAAGATAGAGAAGGCCGCATCGAACCAATCAGCAGGAAAGGCCAACGAGTCGTACTGCATCGAGGAAGAAGAGATCGTAGGATGCGTGACTCGGCGCGCTGCCCGTATTGACGTCTCGGTCATTACCCGAGGATCGAAGATGTCTACCACCTGACTGGCCGCGTCAGGAAAGATTTCCGCAAGAAGGGCGCTCGTTTCGTCCAAGCCGCAGTGAATGTTAATCCATCGGCGTGGCGCCCGGGATAGCACCGAGCAGACCCAGTTCAGGTCGTAAAGCGGAAAGCGGTCGTAGACATAGTGCGACACCAGCAGCGATGAGGCCAGCCAGAACAGCGCCGGTCCGGTGCCTAGCAAAAGTACTGTGCGGCCTGGCCCGGTCAGAAACGGAAGTGCCAGCAACGCCGCACCAATGCTTCCCGCTGTGGCGACATAGGACCGCCAGTTGAATTGCAGGATCTGGACCACGCCTTGATAGGGTCGCCGGGACGGAATAGTGTTCATGCGAGCCGGCTCCCCCTTTGCCATTGATAGGGGACATCCCTCACGTGAAAGGCGTTCGCCAGAATTGGCGTAGTGCCGCGGAATGATCCGTGATCAAGAAACGTATTCTGCCGGACCTCAACTTCGACGGGCTGGGGATTCCAGCTTTGCCTCATCGCGTGGATACCGATGATCGACTGGGTTTCCTCCTCATAGTCGAAGGTATAGGGCAGAGGACCCGCAAATCGCCGCGCCTCGGCCAGAGTGCCGAACGGAGATCCGCTTGGTAGAGTCGGTGGACCCTCCGATAATCGTGCGTGCACCTCGAGATCGGCTTCGGACCGCTGGGTCCGAATTGTCCAATGGATTGCGTCGCCGTGTTCCTCAAAAGCCACTTGGCACAGGTGATAGTTGTAATGTGTCAGCAAATTGCCTGCACAAACCATCCACGGATGATCCGTATCGCTGCGCAAGATTCGTAATCCTCGCTTCGACTGCGTACCCCCAGCCAGTCGAGTGAAGATGCGGTAGCCACTGAGAAAGAAATCTCTGCCCATTGCGGCTGGGAGAAAACTGGGCCGCAAATGCTCAGTCTGCACTAAAGCGACGGCTAGAAATGCGTACCCTCGAAAGGTATCGAGCACCAGGCCTTGAGGGAGCAATGGCTGGAGGGTTTCCGGCGCAAAAGCATAAGTCAACACCAACGAATGGCGAAAGAACGCTGTTATTGGGATCGGATGACGTTTCAGCATGTGTAACATGATTTGCCTCCGGGGTAAATTTCTTGAGCGCGACTTACTTCGACAACGCCCCAGAGTAACGAGCGGTCCAGGGGCGCCCAGTTTGCGAGAGTGTTCGCGCCGGGTTCCGCGAAGGTACGAGTGACAACGATGGCGTTCGGCGCCGCGACGTGGTCGATAGCGACTCGCAAGCGGCACAGATAATCGGGCGATGCTCCGTCGCCTATATTGGACAATGAGAACCCATCGAATGCTGCCGGTGAACAACGTTCCAGAAAATCTGCTGCGTCGGCGCAAACGAATTGAATTGAAGATTCACCCGCATTGGGTTCTACCGGCGGTCTCCCCAGCAGTAAAGACGCCGCATACGGATTACTTCTGTTGGAATGCGTAGCCCACGTGCGCCGCAGGCGTTGGCGAAGCCGTAGCCGGAAGTCCTGCGGCAGCGATTCGATGAACGGGCTTGCATAGCATATGCCAAGCAGGCGCGGTGCGAGCAGCGTATCCACGGCAACGCGCCAGGCTTGTGTGTCGAGTCGGCGGTCCCAATATTCGACTTGCTCGCCAGGGTCCGACAGGTTCAGAAAATCTGTCAGCTTTCCGCGGCTCCATCCGGCGAGCTTTGCCATATTGCGGCCTAATACCATCAAACCCTCGGCGATGCCCATTCGCAGCCGTCCGCCCGCGGCTCGAGACTGGGCGTAACCCAGTTGCACCGGGTTAATGTCGACGGCCGTGACGTGATGTCCAGCCGCGGCAAGAGCCCGAGCCGTGCATCCCGCGCCGGCGATGCAGAAGACCCGGCTTCGCGGCTTAAAAGCCTGCAGTTCGATACCGGAATCCTCATACGTTTGCCCGAAGCTCAGTTGGTGCAACTGTGCCTTGAAGGGCCCGTGTCGCCATGGTGTTGACGCCATCTCAGGTGTGGGCAGCATAACGGCGATCCTCCGAGGCAATCCAAACCAGCACTAGAAAAGCGATGTTTTGCACGATCATTCCGGCTGGATCGGGAATCAGATGCCAGGCCCAAATCAGGCCGCCGCTATTCATTGCTACAAGCAAAGCCGTCTGCGCCGTTGCAGCCTGACGCATCCGCTGTCCTGACAAGACCCACACCGCAAGGCCGCATTCGACCAGACCCAACGTCATCAGGGCGACGTGGACTTCCGCGGCGCCAAGGAACGGTACCGTAGAGATCACTGCTTCCTGACGGGGAACGCCACCCAGAACCTTGCACCACAAGCCCTGGTAGAACCAAACCATGGCAATGGAGAGGCGAATTAGTTTGTAATCAGGCACCGTCCTGCCCTCCTTCCACCACAGCAATGAGCTCCACGATCTTCGACCGCAGCGGCTTCGCCAGCACAAAACCGGACAGTTTCAGGCCGCTGACCAGAAGCGCCAGACTCTTCTCGCGCAACGCACGCGTCCGGCGTTGATCGGGTGAGCGATCATAGATCCAGTGCAGGATCAATCCCATTTGGTAGAGCCAGAGTATCTTCGGCAGGAACGGCGCGAGGTCCTCCGGAACCCGAACTCCACCCGGCTTGGTGGCGATCGCCTGCGCGAAATACATCTGGTCGCGCTCGCGGATGTGCCGGGTCGCCTCGCTGAAGGGCGACAGACGGTTCTGCGGGTCGGCAGCGTGCCGGAACAGGGCGCCGAGGAAGGATCGGTTCGGCTGGAAGTACTCGAACTTAACCGCCATTATGGCAGCGATGCGCTTTTCGAAGCTGGTTGTACCGGCCAGCGCTGCTTCCATTCTGGGCGCCATTGCTTCGATGGCCTGTTCATAGAAGGCCATCACTAAGTCTTCCTTCGATTCAAAATAGTAGTAAGCCGATCCTAGCGAGACTCCCGCCTCGGCAGCGATTCCGCGCATGGTCGTTTGCTCGAACCCCCTGCGACGGAACAGATCCAGCGCAACGTCGAGAATCCGGGCGGAGGTAGCTTCAGCCTTCTTGGTCAATGTCGTAGTTGAGGGTGTTTTGAACATGTTCAATAATAGAAATAGAACATCTGTCAAAGGGTGTCAAGGTATTTTTGAACCCGTTCAATAATGGAAGAGAACGGAAGCGTGGGGGTCCAGCGCGGCAGCGCACTGCGGAGCGGAAGCGCGGAACGAGATATTAGATTTGGAAGTATGGCGTTCAAATTGGATTGCCAGTGCCTGGCGGCGGTACCTAGCGGCACGCGAGATCGAATCTAATTTGACGGAGATTCGTCGATGCACCCACACAGGGCGGCCGCTGGGTAGCGCAGAGTTTGTGCAGGCTCTTGAAGGGGCAATGAAGCGGCGGCTGGCACCACAAAAGGGAGAGCGTCCTCCCAAAACCGGTTTGGACGCTAGACAGAGCGAACTGGCCTTTGAACTAGAGTAGATTGCGGTCCGTGATTCGATGTTTGTAGCTGTAGTTGTAGCGCTATGTGGTACGTCCTGTCTGTCACCTGGTTTGTGCCGGAACGATTTCACCCGCGCTTTCGGGCCGAATGGCAACCCTAACCCCTCTCCTGCAGGAAAATGAAATCACTGACGAGGTGTTTACTGACGCGCTGCGGGTTGATGCAGTGACGTGACGGTTACTGGGCAAAACATCGTCTGATCCAAAAACACGGTTCGCGAGCTTGCGACAGTTCCATGTTTGGCAGAGCAAGGGCTAAGGATACTGAGACGTTTTCACCACGCTAGAGCCGAGCTGAAGAAGAAAAGACAAACTACTAATTTTGCGGCGGTGCACCCCCGGTGGCATGCCCCAAGAATTTTCCGACGCCACGGACCGACTCTCCCAACGCGTGCTTGACGCTCCCAAAGGTTTTATCCAAAGCGTTGCCGGTTGCGCCTCCAGCGGTCGAGATTGCTGTATCCGTATTTTGGTTGCTGGACTCAAGCGTGTCGATTGTCGAACCACCGGCAGCAATCGTAGACTGTGCCGGCCGTTTGGCAGGGTTCACCCACGCGATGTCAGACTCAGAGAGGCTCTCAAGCCTCGAGACTGCAGCAGGTGGAAAATCCGTCCTTGTCATTTTGGTGGTTAGTGGCCATCGTGAGGATGATATCCAAACGGCTCCATTCATGGGCATGCTGCGCTCGCCCAAATTTACAATCTTGCTGACCGATAGAGGAACCATTTTTTCGCAGATGTCTCCCCCACAGCCGCGGCGGCACAGTCCCTCGTTCAGGAATGAAGCGTGTTTTCCGGCAGAGATCCAAACAGCTGCTCCGCGGTCTTCCGCGTGGAGGGTGGACGCCCTTGAAATCTGGCTTGCATCGCACACTGTGTCCTCATGTGCAGCAGCATACCAATATGCGGCCTTCCATTTGGCTGCGGTCGATTCAGTGCCACTTGCTCTTACCAAGACGGAAACATGCTCGGTGTCCAGCGCGTGGCCCATACGTCCGCAGTCTTTCTTCCAAAGGTGATAATAGTGAATCTCAACTGCGGACTCGCCAGTGCCGTCGGATTTTGTAGGGAAGACTTGACCATAGATGGTTGCGTCTTCTGCCTGTACTGTTGGGTTCTGCTCTCCGGGCGCAAATTCAGCAGGCACCCCGGAGCAGTCTGCCTGACTGACCATGAAAAGTGGTCTGAATTGCGTAAGGAGTGCCTGTTCAAGATCGTCAGTCAACCCATCCTGATCGGAATCAATCGACCCATGCTGGCCAAAATGTTGCGAAGCCACAAGTTGGGCGCTTAAATGTGCCCCCGACAGGGTCAACAATATTGCAGTTAAGCACAATAGCCGCCCCATACCGAAATCATACTCCATGGCGGTGCGCCACAAACGTGAGTCGATCGTTATCACAGATCGTCGCCGCGCAATTGGCGCTTGCGGTATTCGTCGATATAAATGGTCATGGGCTTTGCCATGACGTCACGGTAGAGGCCCATTTTGAAATAAAAGTAGCTTGGGCTCGGATAACCGGTGGCAGAATTTTCGGAGTTGGCGGTGACGCCTTTGAAGCCACAACCCGTTGTTCGCGATGAAAGGCGGACACGAAATCGAAAGTCGAGCCACCGGTTCCGCAGGTCGCTGCGCTTCCGGTAGAGGATCGTCCGCTGGCCCCGAAAATCCTGCGTGAAGCCGAGGACTCCATTCGAGTAACGAATAGCCAAGACTGGACTGTCGTCGGAGACAAAAGTGGTTGCCCGGGCAACAGCTTCCACTGTGTGATGACCAGGCGGGTAGCCAGGATCGGAAAGTCTGGAGGCAGAAACACACTGAAGAATGTTCGTAAGTGCCGTCCTCCTTCGAGGTGAGCTTCCACACCTGCCGCAGGGTGCCTAAGAACCTGTTGTTCCCCAGCGATATGCGCTCTGACGAGAAACCAGGATCTCTCCACCAGGCCCCTGATCGCCGCAGCCTGCCAACTATTGTCCCGGATACGCGCGTGGCACTCCCAGACTGCCTGCAGGTGGCAAGTGACGTAGGTAAAGGACAATCGCCCACATATCTTCTTCATCTAAGATCCCTCGGGCAGCAGGCATTCCCGACGGCGAGATTCCATTCTTAATGATCCACTTCAACTGCCCGTCGCTGTAACGCTGAACCTCCGCCGAGGCGAGCGGTGGTATCGGAGGAGACATGCTTGCCGCAAATGGGACGCCCGTTTTCTGTCCATCGAGGCCGTGGCAAACCACGCAGTAGAATCCGAAAGCTTGCCTGCCCTCTTCCACAGCTTCTCTTGTAGGCTCCAGCGGATTTTTGTCTCCCTTGCCGCCAACAGTCATATGATGTTCGGTCCAGCGAATCAAAGTGGTTTCGAGTTTTCCCGGCAGCTCCACTTTGCATCCCGCGACGGCAGTGCACACTGCGGAAAGGGCGATAGCTTTCCATCTCGTTGCATCGTAGCCGGATTTGTTTTTCAGTTTGTTCAATAGGGTCAACAACGCCGCGTCCGCGTAAAGAAATTTCACACAACAAGATCTAGGATCGGCTCCTGGCCTGGAGTCCGGCACTCCTACTGACAGCGTCAACCTGCGGACGCAAACAAGTGTCAGCGAAACGTCAAAGCTTTGTCATTTCTCGACTGACTGCGAAGAGGCAGGGACGCGGGCGTGTGATAATTCTCAGGACTTTACATACGACAGGTGTGGATCGCGAAGATCACTTGAATGATAAAGACTATCGGTCATCGCATTTTGGGACAGTTTAGAAGACCTATCGTGTACGGGAGTAGGCAAATGCTCGGCTCCTTCCCGCCATATAACGAGCTGGGCACGATCGGTAGCCGGCGCAACTATTTCATCCATGACGGCTATCAGCATAGGCCCGCGCCCCAGTATTTCGACGATACGAAAAACTCGGACGGCTGGCAGGATGAAGTCTATCTCTTTGCACGAGAAATTGCGGGCAAATACGATCTGAAGTCGATACTCGATATCGGATGTGGTTCCGGATTCAAACTGCTGAAGTATTTTTACAACTGGAGAACGATTGGAATTGACGTTGCCGATACGTGTGCGCGTTTGCAAAAGCGCTATCCGAAGCGGCCATGGGGCATTTCGGACTTCTCGGCGGCCGTCACGCCCAAGGCTGATCTGGTCATAGCTAGCGACGTGATTGAACATTTGGCCGACCCGGATGAACTTCTTGACTTCATTATCCGTGTGGCTCCTAAGTATGTGGTCATATCGACCCCAGATAGAAACCTGCTTCGCGCGGGAACGCACAGTGGGCCGCCCTCTAACCCGGCGCATCTTCGAGAATGGAGTATGGCTGAATTACACGCTTATGTCTCCGAGTTTCTGGAGATTATCGAACATTTCGTTTCGTATGCCCCGCAGGCCACGCAATGTGTGCTGGCGAAGCCTCGCAGTTGATACGGGCCCCTAATTTAGCGGAACAAGAACGTCTGCACAAACAATGACAATCTGCTGACGTTTCCATGACACATACCGGTGAGCAGTGGATCAACGTTGCCGACAGGTTGTGTCTTGACCTGAAGGTAAGAGGAAAATCCATGCGAAATGCAACAAGTCTCGATAAACGTTCAGCAGGCCGTCGCTCGTTCTTGAGAAACGGAATGCTGGCTAGTGGCGCAGCTATTGGCGCTGGCGTGTTAAGTGGGGCAACGAAGGCTCTTAGTCAGGAATATTCCGGCGGTTCTCTTACAAAAGGCGATATAGCTATTCTGCGTTTCGTGGCAGCGGCCGAGCTTCTCGAAACAGACCTTTGGATACAGTACGCGGAACTGGGTGGTGTTACTCCTGGCCAGCCCCCGGTGGAGGACACTCCGAATTTCACGCCGATGAACAGTTACCAGGCTGCCTTCATGAACCTGGATGGCGACGGCCCGCAGTACGTAACCAGCAACACGCTGGATGAAATGAGCCACGCTGTCTTCCTGAATGCATATCTGGAATCGAAAGGGGCAGAACCGGTCGATCTGGATCAATTCCGAAACCTGAAGGGTAGCCAGGCGACAGGAGCTAAGGATATCGGACGTCTGACAAACTTGATGCATCTGAACGTAGACACAAGCTGGTTCATTCGGTATCGCAGTACAACCAACCCGGACCTGGGCGCCACATTTCCGCAAGCGGTCACCATAAGCAATCGCACTGCAATTCCAAGAACAGATGCTGATTTCGAAGGTGCCAACCACATTCAAGTGATTGCGAATACGGCCGCATTCCATTTCGGAACTATTGAACAAGGTGGTTCCAGCTTGTATTCGAGTCTCTCGCGCAAGGTGACCAGCGAGGAAGTTCTTGAGGTCACCATTGGTATAGGAGGAGACGAGGTCGCGCATTTTCTGGAGTGGGTCGACTTTGCCGGAAATGGAGTGCAACCGCCTGTTGCCCCTGTTTCGGACCAGGGACTCACGTTTCCTAATTTTTTTACCAAGGGTCCACTTTTTCAACCCAACCTCATCTTCCCGGTTCCGTGCGAATTTATTAGCCCAAAACTTCCTCATTGCGCGATCATTCGCCCATTGAGGGATCAATTCGGAGGGGCGCAAGCCGCAGCGAAGTTCCTGACGAATATGAACCTGTTTGCCGGCCAGCCGAAGGAGTTCTTCTCACTTCTCCAGACGATGGCAGCGGAGGCGGACGCAGCACAGCGCGAGAGCTAAGCGCGACTTTGCTCCCTTCATGAAGGCATTGCCCTTTTGGTAATTTCTGCTTATCGGCTGCTCTTTTCGCCCCGAAGCGCTTTCGTCCTACCCGCAGGTTACATCGATGTAAACGCGAAAGCGCTTCCCCTCTAATCCGTCCCTGATTACCGTCAAGATTGAATGAGCGGGATGGAATAGCGGGCGGGCACCGTGGTGCTGAAAATCACCGTGACCAGGACGAGAATGAGCAGCGACATGCAGAAATAGAAGTACTTGTCCAGCATGCGGACGAGCGTAAAGTTACAGCCTCAAGGTAATTGGATACGGTAGAGGTTGCGGCGGGTATTCTGCCGCGTGTAGGCATAGACCGAGGAATTCACGGCCGACTGCACATACCACGGGATCGCGGTGATCGCTTTCGGATTGGCAAAGTCTTCGATGCGCGCGGTCGCGGTAAGTGGAATCTTTGGCAGCCCCGAGTCACGCATCACTGGCAACGCGTAACTGCCTTGGTGCAGTGTGGGGAAGTAAAGGAACGCAAATTTTCCGCTCAGGTCCCAATAGACTTCGCAATGAACGACGCACAGAGTCACCGTCGCGCTCCCATCCGAGGCAAACGCCCTTACTCCCAGCACGTGCTCTTGGTCGGATCCTAGCGAGCCGGCAACAGCCCAGCGGCCATCCGGTGATACTGAAGTGAGCTCCACAATCCGCTGTGAGGCAATCTTGCGGCGGCCGGTGCCATCGGCTTTCATGCGATAGAGAAAGTTCGAACCGCCTTCTATCGCGCGAAAGATCAGGTCGCCGTTCGGCAGAAAAAAAGGAGAATCTGCGACGGCCGCAGAGAAGAGGCGCACCGGGGACGAGCGACGGCTGGTTGAGGCAATCCACAGGTTTGGACGGCCGCTCTGATCTTTCATAGCGAATGCAACTTCTTTCCCGTCTCGCGATACGGAGTATCCCAGAATCGGATAATCCGGCAAGACCTTCTCCTCCTTTCCGCTATCCAATTCTTTGATCCACAACTCCTCGCCACGCGTTTGGCCATTGGCCTTAAGGAAGTAGAGATTGTGTCCATCCGAAGAAAACGCCGGTGATGAAGTGTTGCCTTCGGAGGATATCTGGTGGTCTCCATCCTTATCGTGCAGCCAAACCGTGAGGTCCTGAGAGCCGACGGAGGTTATAAGGGACCTTCCGTCAGGCGCCAGCGCTATTCCTTCCTGAGAGGTTGGGCCAAAGGTCAACTGCTCTGGGTCTCCATCTGGAAAGCGCTGACGCCAGATATGGAAGTCATCCGTCCTGGCCGTGAGATAGATCCATTTACCGTCCGGTGACCAGGCTCCGGCAAGACAGGGTTGTTTGGGGGGGCCAACAACCTTAATGTCGTTTGTGCCCTGGAATGGAACAATCCGGCAGGGCAGAATCTCGCCGCGACCGTCCATCTCAACCACGAGTACCCATCGGCCATCCGGCGAAAGGTAGGAATGATGGGCCATGCTGCGTTCGCCCCTGGGCAGGTAGACGTCCCGGCTATTCCCTCGGCCCTCATCTGCGGTCACCACGACCAAATGCAGCCCTTCTTTGATCTCAGAGAAGAGCAGTCGCTTTCCGGCTTCGATCCAAGTCAACGAGGAAGAGTTGGGCAGCAGCACATGGGGTTCGCCACCGAGAACAGGCACCTCCCAGGTGTCAAATGGCTCGACGACACCATAGGCAATTCGCGAATTATCCGGAGAGAACGACGGGGCTAGTTTTGTCTTCGAGTCATGGGTGAGCTGGGCCGGCTCGCCCCCCGGCAGCAACTTGACGTAGATTTCTCCACGCGAGAAGAGTGAATTGACCTCTCCCAAGGGGAGGAATGAATTGTCTCCTCGAATGAAAGCGAGCATTCGTCCGTCCGGGGAGAGAGCGGGATACACCACTGAATCCCTAAAAAACGTCAGTTGCTCCCACTCTTTGTTGGTTGCCCCATGGCCTGGAGCAGCGCGATGCAGGAGCGACCAAACCGTCACCCCGCTTAGCACGATGAGTGCCAGCCCGGCGGTTGCGCCGAAAAAAGCCAGCCTGTGCCTGCGGAGAAACTTGCGGACTCGGTACAATCTGCCCGGCGGCGAGGCCAGAACTGGCCGGTCCTCAATGTGCCTTTGGACATCGTCGGCCAACGCAGCCACCGAAGCGTATCGGCGTTCCCGCGCTTTTTCCAAAGCCTTCATGGTGATCCAGTTGAGATCGCCATCCACCAGGCGGCGCAGGGACGCCGGGTCGGTCTGGCGGTGCGCGGAGATGCCGGTCGCTGCCGCACCGATTGCGGTCAGTTTGCGCGGGAGCGGCGAAGCTTCTTCTTCACGAATGATGCGGAGCATCTCGGCTAAACCAGCCCGCCGCATTCTGACCGCGTCGAAAGGGACGGTGCCGATCAGCAACTCGTACAGCAGCACTCCGAGCGAATACACGTCGGAGGTCTTATCGACATCTCCGGTCATCACCTCGGCCTGCTCTGGACTGGCGTATTCCGGTGTGCCCACCATCTGGCCAAATTGCGTGACCAGAGTATTCTCTGCGGCCCACTGGCCGGTGGCCTTAGAGATGCCGAAATCGATCACCTTTGCCAGGGGCCCGCCCTCCTGTTCCGTCACTAGCACGTTCGAGGGTTTCAGGTCGCGGTGGATCACCCCTTTCTGGTGCGCGTGTTCAACGGCGCGGCACACCGAGAGGAACACTTCCAGCCGTTGGCCGATGGTCATCCGCTTGCCGTCGCAGTACTGGGTGATGGGTACGCCCTCGATGTACTCCATGACGAAGTAAGGGCGGCCCTTGGGTGTGGCGCCTGCGTCGAAAATCCGCGCTATATTCGGGTGGTCCATCATGGCCAGCGCCTGGCGCTCTTTGGCGAAACGCGCGAGTACCTCGCCCGTGTCCATCCCGAGTTTTACGACTTTGAGGGCGACCCAGCGGCGAATGGGTTCGCGCTGCTCGGCGAGGTATACGGTGCCCATACCCCCTTCGCCTAAAGCTCGAACGATGTGATAACGACCGAAGTCGTCATCCCCGGCTGCCGCCGGCGCTGTATCGATGGTCTGAGCTTCATCCCCGCCGAGAGAACTATCGAAAGCGCCCTGGATCAGACAACTGGGACACAATCCCGCAAGATCAGCGGAATCCAATTCCGCTCCGCACTGAGGACAATTTGGCATCTTGGGTCAGAGTGGCAGAAGCATTTTACGACTTTCGCCCAACTGCTGTAACTTTCAGCGCCGCGATTCCTTCGTCGGGGTTGGTGAGCCGGATTGGAACCGGCAAGCCAAATCCATCAAGCCGAAAAGGAGAATCGTTATGAAAAGACTTTTGCTTCGTTCTCAGGTTGCCTTGCTTCTGGCAGTTTCCATGGTCTGTGCGCAAAGCGTGCTCCCGCAGGAAGAGTCAGCCAAGGTTAAAGAATGTAGTTGTAGTGCACCCCTGAAGTGAGACACGCCGAAAGCCATTTAATAGGTGACACCCCCGGCCTGTTGCGCTTCGTTATGTGACGGCAAAAAGAGGTGTTGGGACAGTCGCAGAGGCCACGCCGCAAGGCCTGCAGCGATTGCACTGTACAGGTCTTTGCGCTTTGCCCCCGATTGAGCTTTGACTACCACGGTACAAGTGAATTGTTTCCGATGACCCGTCAGAAGCGCCGCGGCAGGAGCACCAAGTTGGCCGCTTCCTCAGCATCTTTGAGGAGCGTCTTGCGCGGCGTGCCTATCTGCGCACGCATGGTCAGCCCACGCGCTAGATCCGTAACCTGGATCGCGCGCGCGGCTACGGGAAAGTCAGATGGGATTTCTCCCCCGCTGATCCCGTCCCGGAAACGGCGCTCCAGCAGCGCCGAGCCGCCCTTGGCTGCGTTCTGCAGGAACCGCTGAACCTCAGCGTCGTTCACAAGCGGCGCGACGCACATCAAAAGGCAGCCCCGGGCGGAACCTTTCTCGGTCGCACTTTCGACGGCGTACCTCAGAAAGCCCGCGATCGAGTCGCGAAGACCCGGTGGCGAAAGGAGTGCTTTGGCTGCGAGAGCGCCCTTGCGTTCTGCGTACGCTCTAAGGACGCGTAAGAATATCGCGCGCTTGTCCCCGAAGACGGCATACAGGCTCGGCCGTCCCACACCCATCCCGGCGACGAGATCGTCAATCGTCACTCCGTCGTAGCCCTTCGACCAGAACACCTGAGTGGCCTTTTCCAGCGCCCCCGTCTCGTCGAAGCTGCGCGGTCGACCCCGCGGCTTAGCAGTATTTTGAATCATTTAGTTCAAAATTCCTTGACACCTTCCATCGTACCAATATACAACCAAATAGTTCGATATTGGCAAGCTGGCTCTGGCCTCGCGCCCTTCCGGTTCTACCTTCCCCTTTCCCTAAGGAGCCACTCATGAAACATTCGATCGCACTCGTCACCGGCGCCACCTCCGGGCTCGGTTATGCGGCAGCCCGCACACTTGCCGGAGAGGGCTGGCGCGAGATCATCGTCACCGGGCGCAGCCTGGCTCGGGTCCAGGAAACGGCCGCTCAGCTCGCGGCTGAGACCAAAAGACAGGTCTTCACGCCGCTGGAGTTGGATCTGAACGCGCCGGCCAACGTTCAGTCCGCGCTCGCCGAGCTGGTCAAGCGAAGTCGGCCGGTCGATTTCCTACTGCTCAATGCCGGATTGGTCCCAACCAAGAAGCGCGTGATCACTGAGGCGGGCGTCGAGGCTTCTGAGGCCCCGCTGATCGGCCATCATCAACTGACTGTCGGGTTGCTCCGCGCCAACCTGCTGAGCCCCAACGCCCGGATTGTTATCGCCGGCGCGGAGCCTGCCCGCGGGGGCGTACCCATGTTCAAGTACACCGACGTGCCAGCCTTCGCGGCCAAATACTACCGGGGCGACCAAACCGCGGCGGTGGAAGCCCTGCTGCGCAGCGGGCCGAACGTGAAGTACGTGCCCAACAATGCGTATGCTGACGCGAAGCTCATCATCGCTTGGTGGACCGCGGCGCTGGCCCGCCGGCTGCCCACCGGCATGGCCGTGTACGCCGTATCGCCCGGTGGCGCGACCGACACCAAGGTGGTGCGAAACGCTGGCCCGTTGTTGAAGTATCTGTTTATCCCAATCGTGAACCTCATTCCCGGCATGAATCAGACGCCGGAGACCGCGGCCCGTCGGTACCTCCAGGCGTCGGAGTTCGGAACCGGCGTCTCAGGGCAATTCTTCGCCTCGGCTCAAGGGAAGTTCTCAGGCCCAATTGAGGCGCAGCGCCACCCACACCTCCACGATCGCGCCAGCCAGGAAGCCGCTTGGCAGGCCGTCGTCAAGGTCTCCGGCGTCGACTTGTCTTAACCCGCATCCTTGAACGCGAGGTCCTGAAGAAGCGCTGATCGGCGCGTCACTGGATGCAAAACAACATTGCCACTTCCCTAATTTGGAATCACGGCGACAGCGGCATGGGGCTCGCTACGGCGAAGATGCTCCTTGATGGAGGCGCGCGCGTTCTGGTGACGGGTCGTTCGAAGGAAGCCCTGGAATCGGCGCAGAAAGAGCTTGGGAATGAGGCCATCGTAAAAGCATTGTTTACTGCGGAACATTCCGCGATGGAATGTTTAGAAGCAGCGATCGGGGAGCGACTTGGAATGCATTGCGGAATTTCACTGAGCCTAACGTGATGGCGCTTGCATCATCTCAATCTGGCGCGCTCTACGCGGGAACGGAACTGAGCGCGATGTATCGATCCGAGGATCATGGCGAATCCTGGTGTGAACTGGAGACGTTGCTGACGCTGCCTTCGGCGAAGTCCTGGAGTTTCCCGCCACGCCCGGAAACCCATCACGTCCAGTTCATCCTTCCACATTTGGCACGCCCGGCACGTTTGCATGTAGCGATAGAGGCCGGAGCGCTGCTATACAGCGATGATGCGGGAAGGACATGGTGTGACCGCGTTTCGAGCGCTCCGCGAGATACGCATTGCCTCGCGCTTCACCCGCTTGATCCCACCCGGCTGCACTCAGCCGCCGGCGATGGTTATTTCGAAAGTGTTGATGGCGGTAATAGTTGGCGACGTGTCGTTGATGGCTTGGACCATCACTACTGCTGGAGCATCGCCATTAGCCTTGCTGATTCAAAGACTCTCTTGCTGTCCACTTCCAAGAGCGCATACGGAGCGCACTATAAAGAGTCGGCTAACTCCATCATGTATCGCCGCACCGGAAGCGATGCTTGGAAACCGGTACGAAAAGGACTCCCCGATCCCCAAGGCTTGCGGATCCCCGTAGTGGCTGCGAGTGCTTCCGATCCCGGAGTTTTCTATTGTTCCACTGAGGGTACGGTCTACCGGTCCGAGGACGACGGCTTGCAATGGCAGAAGCTCGCGGTTCAATGGAACAGCAAAGCTACGGCTGAGCATGCGACAGGGATGGCAATTGTCGAAGAGGGTTAACTATCCAAAAATATCAGGCTTGCGATCATCTCTGGCGGCGCGTCGAAGGGGACGGCCTTCAGGCAGTCCGTAAGTGATCGTAGCTATGTCCCGCTTTAGCCACCGAGGGTACGGTCTTCGCTGCCTATTCGGCCACATGGATTCCTTCCGAATAATCCGTGATCCAGGCACAATCAGAAGCGCTTTGAATGCGGACCGCATCTATTCTTGGGTGAGGGCGGGTCAACATGGCCGTTGAAAAATTCACCATCAACATATCGGACTCTTTGCTCGCGGATCTCAGCCGCAGGCTAGATGCCACGCGATGGCCAGACGAGCTTGAAAACGTTGGCTGGGAGTTGGGCTCAAGTCTCGGCTATATGAAATCGCTGGCCGATTATTGGCGGAACGGCTATCAGTGGCGGAGCCAGGAGGCAACGCTGAACCAGCTCCCGCAGTATCGAGTCGCACTCGATGGATTCCACATCCACTTTGTCCACGTCCGCAGCAAGCATCCAAAACCGGTGCCGCTCATCATCACCCATGGCTGGCCGGGAAGCTTCGTTGAAATGGTGAAGCTTATTCCGCTATTGACGGATCCCGAGGCGCACGGAGGAAGCGCTGACGATGCCTTCGATGTGATCGTGCCCTCTTTACCGGGCTATGGTTTCTCAGACCGGCCTACGGAGCGTGGCATGAGCCCGCTCAAGGTAGCAGCACTCTGGGCCCGATTGATGACGGAGCTCGGTTATGAGCGCTTCGCTGCCCAAGGGGGCGACTGGGGCTCAACCATCTCCACAGCCATTGGCCTCAACCATGCCCAGCGCATCATCGGCATTCACCTCAATTACATTGCCGGTCGTTTTCTCTTCGGCGGAACATTGAACCAAACCCCGGACGATGAAACGTCCAAATCCTACCTCGCCGAACTCCGTGCGTGGGCGGACATGGAAGGCGGCTATAGCCACCTTCAAGGGACGAAGCCACAAACGCTAGCTTACGCGCTGAACGACTCCCCGATAGGTCTTGCAGCCTGGATCTTCGAAAAGTTCCGAACCTGGAGCGACTGCAACGGTGAGCTGGAAAGTATCTTTACCAGGGATGAACTTTTGACCGATGTGATGATCTATTGGGTGACCGAGACCCTAAACTCTTCGGCTCGGCTCTATTATGAATCGCGAGAGCAGCCTCTTAAGCTTTCGACCACAAATCGCGTCGAGGTTCCCGTGGCAGTGGCAGTCTTTCCCAAGGAGATTCCTATGCCGCCGCGTGCTCTCGCAGAGCGCGGGTTCAACATCCAGCGCTGGACTCTCATGCCCAGGGGCGGGCACTTCGCGGCTATGGAGCAACCTGGTCTACTCGCACAAGATATCCGGGAATTCTTCCGCCCACTTCGCTAGGGCTTCGCGTCCACGGAGGACGGGCTAGAGCACGCTAGATTGGGTGCTGCGCGACGGTGGTAGAGTGGTCGACTCTCATTCAGGCGAGGAGTAGACGATCTTTCCATCCACGATGGTCATCTCGCACTTCAGCTTCTTCAAGTCTGCGGAAGGAATGCTGTGGGGGTTGTGGTCCCATACGGCGATGTCGGCACGCTTGCCTGCTTCGAGGGTCCCGATCCGCTTTTCTAGGAAGAGCTGCGGAGCGGCCGAGGCGGTGTAAGAGCGCAGCGCGACTTGGATGTGGACATCTTGCGAAGCGCTGAAGGGGTGCGTTCCGTCGAGAGCCTCGCGCTCGACCGCGGCCCAGAGGCCGTAGCGCGGTGAGATACGGCGACAGGATACCTAGCCGCGTCAGAATGAAATCATTGCAATAGGTGCGCTGTCGCCGAGGCTAATACGGGGCTAATACGGTGACAGCTTACCTATTGCAGCAGATTGAGCTGCTCGCTCACCGGGATGGCCGCGGCCTTTCGCCCTGGAGCCCGACGGGCAATCGGTCTGCCAAGCCGATGTTCTAGTTCGGTCACGAAGTCCGCCGTGCCCAGCGGACGATCCGCGACAGGACGATCCGCGACAGACGAAATAACCACCAAACTCTGCGGTCACAGCCGCAAGTCGGACGTTGATAGTTCCGGGAGCAAGGCCGCGCTCCTGCAGGTGAAAACGATAACGCAAAACCACGGTTTTGTTGAATGCCAGCCGTGGCTCAGAACAGTACCAAGCGACGAACTCGTCAATGGCGTGCTGATATCCGCGCCTCAAATCAGGAGAACCAAGGCTTCTGAGAACCGCGTTCTTCGAGTGTTCCAGATCGGGGATGCCGAGCTTAATCTTGGGTCTGCTCTTCTTACCGTTCGCGCTTTTCGCCGATGCCTTTTTCATGGCTGCCGCCCTCCACGGCGCCGGACCATGAGGCTAATCGGTCAAATATGGACCTGTCTGCTCTCTGGCTCCTCTTGATCAGGTGACGCCTAGCCGGTTTCACGGACAAGTGAAAGCTCAGAGCAATTGGAAAGTCGAGTTTCTGAAATAGATCCTTGCGCCAGTTCTACGGCAATCCCTGCGCGCTGCGAATTGACGGCGTCGTACGTTCGTCCTATTCTCAACTTAATTTTTGCCACAACTGTTTTTGCTTCCTCCGGAACCAGGAGGCATCTTTTGCCAGATAGAGATGAGACGAGTGCATGGTCTCCGGAGAGTAACTCCGGCCCAGATCGGATTTCTGCCGACACGGATGTATCTGCGGTCCCGGCTGCGGTCGGTTCGCCGTCCTCAGAAACAACACCGTGGCTTCCCGAGAGCATCGGGCGATACCGCATCGTTCGCCTTCTCGGCGAGGGCGGAATGGGCGCGGTCTATGAGGCAGAGCAGGAAAATCCGCATCGCACCGTCGCGCTGAAGGTCATCCGTGCCGGGTATGCCGATTCGGAGTTGGTGCGTCGTTTTGAGAACGAGGCCCAGGCCCTGGGCAGGCTGCACCACCCCGGAATCGCGCAGATTTATGAGGCCGGGACCGCCGACACGCAGTTCGGCCGCCAGCCTTACTTCGCCATGGAGCTCGTCCATGGCCAAACGCTGCTTGCCTACTGCGATCAGCATCACCTCAATGTCCGTCAACGGCTTGAGCTGGCGGCGAAGATCGCCGACGCGGTGCAGCATGCTCATCAGCGCGGGCTGATCCATCGCGATCTGAAGCCGGCCAACATCCTGGTGGATGAAGCCGGGCAGCCGCGCATTCTGGATTTCGGCGTAGCGCGCCTGACCGACGCCGACACGCAGGCGACCCGGCAGACCAACATCGGTCAGCTCATCGGCACGCTGGCCTACATGAGCCCCGAGCAGGTGCAGGGCGACCCCGACGCCCTCGACACCCGCAGCGATGTCTACGCGCTCGGCGTGATTCTCTACGAGATGCTGGCGGGCAAGTTGCCCTACACGCTGCCCCGGCAGCTGCACGATGTGGTGAGGACCATCCAGCAAACCGAGGCCTCGCCCTTAAGAACAATGGTCAAGAGCTATCGCGGAGACATCGAGACCATCGTCGCGAAGGCGCTGGAGAAAGACAAGACCCGCCGCTACGCCTCGGCGGCGGAGCTGGCCGCCGATATCCGGCGTCATCTGCAGGACGAACCCATCGTGGCGCGGCCGCCGAGCACGATCTACCAAGTAAGCAAGTTTGCCCGGCGCAACCGCGCGCTGGTCACGGGCGTGGCAGCGGTCTTCGCAGTGTTGGTGCTGGGCATCGTTGCCAGCGCGTGGGAGGCAGTGCAGGCGCGGCGTGCGGCGAAGCGGGCTGAGCAGGAATCGGCGATCTCGCGGGCAGTGAACGATTTTCTTCAGAAGGACCTGCTTGGACAAGCCAGCGCAGAAAACCAATCGAAGCCCGACCCCAACATCACGGTGCGGACGGTGCTCGACCGGGCGGCGCAGAACATTGAAGGCAAATTCGCCGGGCAACCCGCGGTCGAAGCTGCCATTCGAGAGACGATCGGGCAGACCTACTCCGATATTGCACTCTACCCGGAGCGGAAAAGCAGCTGCAAAAGGCTCTGGCGCTGAGCTCGCATGCGCTGGGCGATGAGGATCCGGAGACACTCTTGATCCAGTTCGACTTGGCGCCGCTTGCGCTTAACGAGGGCAAGTTCGCGCAGGCAGAGGCGCTCGATAAGAAGATTCTCGACATTCGGCGCCGGGTTTTGGGCCCGGAACACCCCGACACGCTGCAGTCTATGTCAGCTCTCGCTTACGACTACACCCAATCCGGCAACTACGTAGAGGCGGAGGCGCTGCATCAGAAGACCCTTGAGATCCGGCGGCGGGTGCTGGGCCTCGAGCACCCCAAAACTCTCGACTCGATGAATAACTTGGGCTACGACTACGAAATCGAGGGAAAGTACGCGCAGGCGTCGGAGCTTTTGACCCAGGCACTTGACATACAGCGGCGGGTTTTGGGCCCGGAGCACCCTGACACGCTTACGTCGATGAGTAACCTGGCTGGCGTATACACCGCCGAGGGCAAGTACGCACAGGCTGAGACGCTCAACCAGAAAGTCCTTGAGACGCGCCGTCGGGTTTTAGGCCCGGAGCACGGCAGCACGCTTATGTCGATGAGCCAGCTGGCCTTTGATTACAAGGGCGAAGGCAAACACTCACAGGCGGTGGCGCTCTTTCAGGAGCTCCTCGAGATACAGCCGCGAGTTTGGGGCCCCAATAACCCCTTGACTCTCCAGTCGTTCAGCGATCTGGCTGGCGTATACGCCGACGAGGGCAGGTTCGCTCAGGCTGAGGATCTATACCGGCAGGGTCTGAAGATTGCTCCCAAAGACCGGCAGGGTCTGAAGATTGCTCCCAAAGACAGCGGCCTTCTGAACTGGTACGCCTGGTTTCTCTTAACAGCGAAAGATCCCAACTTTCGGCGGCCAAAAGAGGCGCTCGATCTCGCCCGAAAGGCAGTCAGTCTGGCGCAGCAGAATGGCAATTACCTGAACACGCTGGGGCTGGCGGAGGTGTGCAACGGACTATGGAACGAGGCGATCGCCACGCTCACCAAGTCGGTTGCCTTGCAAAACAGCTCAGACTCAACTGACTTTCTGTTTCTGGCGATGGCTTACCAGGGCAAAGGCGACAAGGCCGAGGCAGAGAAGAATTACGCCCACGGCGCAGAGATGGCTCGCGAATCCGCAGCGGCCAATCCGGAGCTGAGGATGCTCTTGACCGAGGCCGCCAAAGCCCTCGGCAAGCCCGCTCCGAATCTGACGGCTACAAAGTGAAGGCCAAGCTCTTGATGTGTCGTCAACAGGTGCCACATGTCCGTATAGTCGTTATTCGGCCGATAGGCCAGATGGGTGGATAAGTGACCTGTGCCCGCATCTCCCCAACAGCTTGAAATCCTTAAAAAGAGCGGCGCCAAAGTGATGCGTGACAAGTGATGCGTGACATCCATGATAGGTAACAGTCAAGGGAAAACGGAGATTTCCCCAGACTTGGCGGGATAAGGTATCCCCGACGATTTACTGGCTTTGGTTCTGAACTGTCGTCGATCGAACGCATTGCCAACGCAGTAGCAGCGTGGCCAGACATCCATTTGCGGGAACGAAGGCGGAGCCCCGTCCACGAAGATTGAGTAAGAGTAAACCAGCCGACCTCAAAACAGACGATAGGGTGTATTGGGAGTGTGAGCTCCCGTGCACAGTCCCGCAAAGCGTGAGGACCGGCCGGTGGATCGCTGACAGAACAAACCTTGGATAATCGACTACAGGCCGCTAAGCCGCCGCAAGACGTCTTCTGGCTTTTTTCTTCGTTGGGATCGGTTTTGGCGGCGTACGTACCTGGAAAGGTTGTCCGCTCTTGTCCACAGACAGCAGATAGCCGACTAGCTTGCGCGCCACCTGCAAGGTGGCGCGATTGGCATGTCCGCGCTCCAGATGCTGAGCGTAGAGCTGCGCCAGTTGCGGACTCCAGCGCGGCGCCAGCTTGGCTGCTTCGATCAACGTGCTCTGCAACCATGCATTGCGCTGCTTGGATAACGGTCCCCGTTGTTGCTTGCCCGCCGAAGAGCGAAACGCCGCGGTCAAGCCGCAATAGCTCACCGCATCGGCGATAGAGGCAAAGCGATGAGGGTCGCCGACCTCGAGTGCCCAGGTCAGAGCGGTGATCGCGCCCACTCCATCGATGCTGCTCAAACACTCGACGCGCTGCTTTAAAGTTGGATCGGCTAAAAGCCTCCGGACTAACTGGTTTTGCACGCTTTCGAACATGTCCTTCGTCCCGCGGCTTATGCGCAGCAGATCCTTCACTGATTCCGGTACTTCCTCCAAGCTCTTGATCAGATCGGCGAAGTATTTCTTGCCCTGTAGCTTTGTCTTCTGAAAGGAAACCCCGCTTTCCATCAGCAGGCCAGCTGTCTTGTTGTGCATTCTCACAGACTGTTGAACCATCATGTGGCGGTAGCGCATCAGCCGACGCAGATCCCGCAGCTCTGGCGAGAACACATAGCAGCCCGGCAATAGGTTGCAGCGCACCAGGTCGGAGATGGTGCGGGCATCGATGGTATCGCTTTTCTTCTTGCCTGCAGTGATGGCCTTCATCTTCGCCGGATGGCCCATGTCCAACTGTTGGGCATACGGCTTCAATGTGTCGTAAATCCAAGCGCTGAAGATCGTCGCTTCCATGGCGCCATGCCAGGGCTGCGGCAAACTCCTCGCCCAGTTGCGCAACACTGAACGCTCGGCCGCCACCGTCCCTTCCTTCACGATCTGACCGGCTGCCGTCTTGATGCAATAACTGATGGTTTTCTTGTGTACGTCCAATCCGATATAGTGGATAGCATTCATGGGGTTCTCCTAATCGAGATTTCTGGGTCAGCTGCTTAGAACAGTCGATCCCAGCAATATAGTCTCGGGGAGAACCCTTTTTCCTTCTCACACCTATGCATTCAAACAGACGAAATAAGCTCCCATTTCATTAGGTGATCATTTCGTCTGTAACGCATCGTCTCTGTCACGGATTGTCCCATTATCTCGCCACAGCGTCCCGTTCCTCACTCTTGTACCTGCGCACATGGATCGAGCCCTCGCGCTTGCGGGCTTCAGCGAGGTCATAGTTCATCTGCATCTGCAGCCAAGTCTCCGCATTGCCGCCAAACGCCTTCGTCAATCGGATAGCCATGTCGGGGCTCATCGCGGCCTTCTCATTGACAAGATTATTGAGCGCCTGACGGGAAACGCCTAAGACTTTGGCACCCTGAGTCACGGACAACCCGGAAGCGTCAAGGCAAGCGTGGCGGACAATCGATCCGGGGTGCTTGGGGTTCTTCATAGGCATCGGCATTTCTCCTCTAGTGGTAGTCAGTCAGCTCAACATCAAGCGCATTCCCATCTTCAAAACGGAAGATGATGCGCCAGTTCGCACGCACCGTGACAGACCAGAATCCCCGCAGTTCACCCTTGAGGGCGTGAAGCCTGTATCCGGGAAGATTGAGGGCTTGTGGTGTCGCCGCTGAATCAAGAACGGTCAAGATTTCCTCAACAGTCTCAAGCATGTCTGGACGTACTCCGCTGCGGTCTCCTGCGTAGAGCTTTTTGAGGCTTTTGCTCTTGAATCCCTGAATCATGCTTCACCATACGGTGACAAGCATTGCTTGTCAACCGCAAAGAAATCAGGGGTTCCTGAAGGCGTCTCCTCTCCAACCCACGGGCGGCGGGAAAAAACAAAGGACGTTTTGAACTGCCCCTGGGCGATTCGCGACGGTGATGACAGGAGATGCGCGATAGACGAAATGACCCCTAGACAAGAGATGCGCGACGAGATGCGCGACGGGGATAACCTGGGGACGGGGATAACCTGGGGACGGAGATAACCTGGGGACGGACTGGGAGTGTGTCGGAGATAGATAGGTGATCAGCGAAAACCTGTATAGGCGCGCGCAGCATTTTCGTATGATTCACCTATGGGTAAGCGGTTTCGGGATTGTAGTCTTGATCAGGAGTTTTTGTTGCCTCCTTCGCTACAAGACTGGCTGCCGACGATCCGCGACAGGCGATCCGCGACAGACGAAATAACGGACTAACCCCCGTAGCGAGCGTCAGGGGTTACTTTGTCTGGATTCGCCGAGAGCCGCAGTCGTCAGCGACTTCCTTCATCTCGGGACGATGCTAAACTGGCAGCCGAATGGATCGGATCGCCCTGAGGAGATTTTCAGACCCAATGCGTAAAAAGCATGCCTTGAATGAAAAGCAGCCTGGAGAGACGGCTCCCGAAGGATTAGCATCCACCTGCAGCGTTCTTGCGGTAGGACTATTCATGCTGACCTTTGTTTTCCAGAATTTTGTGATCCCGTCATCCTCAATGGCAAGCACCCTGCTTGTTGGCGATCACGTTCTGGTCGAACGCGAGACCCTAGCTCCAGCTGCGAAATGGGCACCGTTTCTGCCTTACCGTGATGTGCGTCGCGGAGACATCATCGTCTTCTACAAGCCAACGGAAGAGCGCAATGGCGAACACTCCTTTTTGGTGAAGCGTGTTATCGGGGTGCCGGGCGACCACATTCACCTTAGCAGGGGCGTGGTCTACCTCGATGGTATAGCTCAGGATGAGCCCCAAACCGCCAAGCCTACATTTGCGAACTACGATCCCTATATCAATGATTTTCCCTCCGTAAACCCATCGATGGAGCCCGGCGTCACGCCGGAATGGTCTCTCTCGTTGCGTAGTCATATTGACGGTAAGGACCTGGTCGTGCCTTCCGGCAAATATTTTGTAATGGGCGACAACCGCACGAATAGCATGGACAGCCGCTATTGGGGGTTTGTGCCGCGACAGAATATTTTAGGCCGCCCGCTTTTCGTCTATTGGTCGATTGCCACTCCAGAATCGGGTTCAGAAGAAGTGCCACTGAGTGAGCAGGCGGGATCAACCATCCATGAGTTTGTGCACTTTTTCGATGAGACCCGCTGGAAGAGGACGTTTCATCCGATCAAGTGATATGAGGACGGAATGGACCTTGCAGCATCTCGTCTCCGGACGTGGCTTTATCCGCCTGAAGGGCATTTCCTGAAAAACGGTGCGAGGCTCAACCGGTCGATGCAACATTGCCGGCAACTCTTCTCCCGTCTTGCGAGCGATCATTTCTTGAACGACGACGATTTGTTTCTTTATAAAGCCTGAAGTCCTTCGGACTCAGGAAATGTACGAAGCGAGCCGTTCCAGGCTCGCCCTTCAGCGCCGTCAGCCAGACGTCTTTGGTCATATTAGAAGATTCAACTGGTCATAACCTGGGTGATAGGCGTTCTGCCCGACGAGTCGGTATAGATCGTAGAAAAGCAGGACTGTCCCGTCTCCTTGATTGACCGGTCCTGATTTACCCTAAACGTGTTCGAGGCGAGGAGATACCCCGTTGGCTGCACTTCTGCGCAATCTTCGTTACTCCGTTCGGGCACTTTGTAAGAGCCCTGGCCTGACCCTTACCATCCTATTTACGCTGGCGCTGGGCATCGGGGCGAATACTGCGATCTTTACCGTGGATTACGCCACTCTGCTGGCGGATGTGCCTTTTGCGAACCCAAAGCAACTGGCCATGCTCTGTGCCAACATTCAAGGCCTGCAGAATCGCATTTCTGCCGGAGACTTCATCGACTGGCAGCGCCAGAATTCCAGCTTTCAGAAGCTCATAGCCTTTACCGACACCTACTTCAATATCGCCACCAAAGATCAGCCGGAAAACATTCTTGGAGTAGAAATTAGCCCCGGCTACTTCAACATGCTGGGCCAGCCCTTTCTGTACGGGCGGGACTTTCTCCCCGAGGAAGCCGTGGAAGGCAAAGGCCACGTCGTAATTCTCACGCACAGGTTCTGGTCGCACCTGGGCAGCGACCCGCATGTGGTGGGTCACACCATGCAGATGAACGGCGAGCCGTATACGGTTGTCGGCGTGCTGGGCCCGGGCGTATTCGATCGGGATCCGTCCGGCGTAGAAGTGCCCCTGGTGCTGAAGCCGGAACAAATGAACCACGACTTTCGTTATCTGCTTGCCATCGGCCGTCTTAAACCGGGAGTCACGATCCAGCAGGCACAGGCCGATATGGATGGCGTGGCCGCGCACCTCGCAGCCGCCTATCCGAAAAGCAACCAGGGCTGGGGCGTATTTGTCGAGCCCTTTCACAATGCTTTTATGAGTACTGAGCGTAGGCAGACACTCTGGCTGCTATTGGGCGCGGTCGGTTTCATCCTGTTGATCGCCTGCGTGAACGTAGCCAACCTGCTGCTTGCGCGCGGCGTGGCCCGGCAGAAGGAACTGGCGATACGCAGCGCGCTGGGCGCCTCGCGGAGAACCATCTATCAGCAGGTAATCACCGAAGGTCTTTTGCTTTCTTTCGCAGGCGGGCTCCTGGGGGTTGGCGTGGGATACGGCATGCTTCGCTGGTTGCTCGCAATCATGCCGGATGGCACCGTGCCGGAAGAAGCCAACCTGCAGCTGAACATACCGATTCTGCTGTTCACCGTGGCGGCTACAGCCGTCGCGGGTCTGCTGTTTGGCAGCGCGCCCGCCTGGTATGCTTCGCGCATCGATCCGGCGGAATCGCTCAAGGAAGGGGGCCGGTCGGGTACCAGCGCCGGCCGGCACCGCCTGCGGCAAGGCCTGGTGATTGGAGAGTTCGCCCTCGCACTTGCGCTGCTTACCGGCGCAGGACTTACCATTCACAGTTTTCTCAACCTGCTGCGCGTTGACCTGGGCACCCGGACAGATCACATTCTTACTTTCTCCCTCACGGTTCCGGACTCACGGCCAAAAGAGCCGGAGAAGATCATCTCGTACTACCGGCAAATGCTCGAGCGCATCCAGGGAGTACCAGGCGTGGAATCTGCCACCGCCATGACCGGGATCCCGCTCCTTTGGAGCGGGTTCGACATGCCGTTCACGATTGCCGGCAAACCTGCGGCCAGCGACCCGTCGCAGCGGCCGTTCACTGCTTTTGGCATGGTGACGCCCGATTATTTTCGGACCTTCGGAATCCGCATGACGCAAGGCCGCGCGTTCACACCACAGGACACAGCCACCAGCGTCAAAGTCGCGGTTGTGAGTGAGGAACTCGCCAGGAAGGCTTTCGCCGGGGTCAACCCGCTGGAACAGCGTATTTTGGTCGAGCAGTTGATTCCCGGGACCACCAGGTTCGGGCCACCCGTTGCGTGGCAGGTGGTTGGGGTGTACCAGACGGTACGGCATTGGAACATGCGCAAGCAGGAGCCGGAAATGCTTGTGCCTTTCTGGCAAATACCGTGGCCCAGCGCGAACATCGGCGTGCGCACCGCGGGCGATCCCTCCGCTATGGTGCGCAGCGTCGCGAACGCCGTTCACTCGGTAGATCCCGAGATTGCCCTGGGCAAGCCCCGTTCGATGGAAGAAGTTCACGACCTTGTGCTTGCGGCCGACCGCTTCACGCTGATTTTATTTGTAAGCTTCGCGGTGGTCGCGCTGCTGCTGGCCGGGCTAGGCATTTATGGCGTGATGTCATTCTCTGTGGCGCAACGATCGCACGAGATCGCTCTGCGGATGGCTCTGGGCGCTGACCGGCGCCGTGTGGTGGCGCTGGTGGTTCGGGAAGGCGTGGCCTTGGCGTGCGTTGGTCTGGCTCTGGGGCTGATGGGCGGTTTTTTTGTGACGCGAAGTATGCAGAGCACACTGTATGAAATTGGGAAAATGGACCTGTCGGTCTTCCTGCTGGTAGCCCTCGTGCTGCTGATCGCGGCTGTGATCGCCTGCCTCATACCAGCGCGCCGCGCCGCCTCGGTGCAGCCGATGCTTGCGCTCAGGGCAGAGTGAGTGGGAGAAAGAGATTTGAATTTAGATCAGAGGGGACGGGGGATCCCCGTAGTGGCTGGGGGACGACGGCTTGCAATGGCAGAAGCTCGCGGTTCAATTAGAGCAAAGCTACGGCTAATTATCGGGCTTGTGATCATCTCTCGGCAGCGCGTCGAAGGGGACGGCCTTCAGAGTCTGCGTGAGAACTAAGCGAAACAAACCTCTACTCCGCGCTCCGGTGCTTTGTATCAGGGACCGACTTTTAGTCGGGCCGCAAACGAATGAAAAAGATTGGGCTTTAGCCCCTGACGGTAGTTTTCGCTGGTGATGTGATGAAGAATTTCCCTCGGGGTTGAAGCCCACTGTTCGCATAGTTCTATGTGCGGGCTGAAGAGTCTGCGTGAGAACCTCCTGGATAAGATGATTGGTGCCCCCTGAGATTTGTGGTCAGACGGGCCGGGAACTTTGCTGAAGCGGTAAACCGGCTGCCCACCCTTCTTAAGCTTCAGCCTCACTGGCGGACCTGTCGCTGGGGAAGGAGCGCTTCAGCGCTCCGGGAAGTCTTTCCGTTCCGACATGCGCTTTAGCGCTGGTGGGTCCGTCTATCGTTCGCCGGCTCACGCCTCGTATAAGGGAAGCGACTCGCCGATGCGACTGCCAGGGTGGGCAATCGGTCTGCCAAGCCGATGTTCTAGTCGGTTACGAAGTCCGCCGTGCCCGGCGGGCGCCCGATGCCTTCCGCCTCCGGTTGATACCCTTAGAGTTTTTTAGACAAGAGTTTCGTGGGCGCCTTTTCTAACCCTTGCCAGTCCCCTGAGACTTCTGAGAGCTCAAGTGCGTGAACCGGCGGTTTGAGTTAAGCTCTCCTCGCCTGCGGCGAGCGTTGCAAATTGATCGATTCGTACTGTCCCTTCTGGAAAACGTACATATCGGTGCGCTTCTCCATCTTGGAAACCGATGCTTGCGTAATCCGCAGAAGACTAGCAAGGTGAGTCTGCGTGATAGGGGCCCTCAGGACGGGTACGGCATCGTGCAGGCACTGCGGACGAACTCGGGCGAAGTGTTACGAGTTGAGACGGGATCGCTTCAGACTTGTCCAAATTAGATTTGAAAAACGCTTCGGTTCAGCAGCCGCTCTTTATGGAGCCATCGCCCTCTCCTTGTCATCCCGAGCGAAGCCGAGGGATCTGCAGTTCATTCAACCAGCAGCCACTGTGGCATGGAAACGCTACCCCTTCCTTGTCATCCCGCCTGCCCCAGCCTGCCGCGGAACCGGAGCGAAGCGAAGCGGAGGGACCTGCGGTACTACCGGACCCATCGTGGAAAGGAAGCGAAGCCGACCTGTCCCGACATCAGCCCAGCCCGGAAGGGCTGGGAGATCGGAGGGTACGGACCGGGCACATGGTTGACACTTCAGCTGTCCCCCAAGCCTTTCCTGCGTGCGAACGGTGTCAATATGCTCGCAGCAGCCGCCGTGCGAATGTTGGAATCTCGCGCATTTGGCGATCTTTGGCGCAAAACTTGAGACCTAAAAGTGTCAACCATGTGCCCGGTCTGTACCCACTAGGCAATCCTACGAGGTTCTCCACCCGGAAGGCGCGCATTTTCGGTGTAGTTCCCAAACCTATCTCCGACACACTGCGGACCTGACCTTAACAAAGTCTACGCAGCTTGCCTTCTTAAACGGCGAAATCGGCAGGATCCGGTTCTGTGTCGAGTGTTTTCCTGCCGCTCCCAAGGGTCATGCCTCTCTGTCACCACTCAGTCCCATAATCCGTTGGTTCCAGGTTCAAGTCCTGGTGGGCCCACCACAACTGAAAATTGAGCGGCGACGTTTCGCGATCCAGGAAGGTGGGCAGGTCTGACCGGGGGCTGATAGAATCGTCGCGTTCTCGGGCGGGTCCCGGAAGAGATTGTTGGCCGGCCGACGCTGCCCGACTCTCAGTGATCGGCTGCAAAGGATCGCATTCGAAAGTTTCAGCTGCGCGGAGGTACCTCAAATGCTGCGCCCACCGGGTCCGACCTGCACCCTCAGAACAGCATACGATCTAAAAGACGGGACGTCGTGCTTAGCCGTCTCGCCAAAACCCGGCGTAGCGGGAAGGTTTCCAACCACACCTGCTCTTCCGCGGGCAAATGGCGGTTTAGCATTTGTGGGCGGTTCACCTCAGGACGAAGCAAAATCGCTTCTGAGGCCCTGTTTTCCCCACGGCGAATACGTATCCCACCCCTCGTCACATTCTGGTTACGGAACGCCACTCCCTAAGCTGCCGCACTTCCTGGACCAAAACGTTGGCACGGCAGTGACCCTCGCACTCGCACAATTCCAGACCTACCTCAAAAACTCCGGCATCTCGAAAAACGCGCTGGGCGGGCCCTTGACATCCTCACTTCCCGACGCAAGATACCTCGTCATCCACGACACTAGCTATAAGTACGACAACTACCTCACCTCATTTCCCGCCAAGATCAACACCACGGCCTGGGTGCACAATCGGCTCAAGGTTCTGAAAACCAAAAAGGACGCGCATGTGTTCATCTCTCGCCTGGGCGAGTCGAATACAGCCCATGACTTCTCTCTGCCCTTTTCGGCAACCAAGTACACCAACATAGGCAATAGCCCTGCGGCCAAGCAATTGAAGTCCAAGTTCTGCCACGTGGAAATGATTCAACCACGGTTAGGCAATCCAGGGAATGCTAAATCCGATTGGATGGCGCCCACCCCGGGTTTTACTCCGCCCCAGTTAGATCGCCTCGCGCTTGTCTACATCGCCGCCAGCTTCCGGCACGGAGAATGGCTCGTGCCGGCCTACCACCACAACGTCGACATGGGCTTTGACGCCCACGACGACCCGCAAAACTTCAATCTGGAAGACTGGAGCAACCGAATCGGCCAAATCATCAAGGACATCCGTAACCCCCAAAAGCCCGGTGATTTCTCCTTAGGCACTGGCTTTGGAAACGCTGGCTAACCTGAACCGCTACGCCCAGCTATTTTGAAGTTTAGTCGTCAGCAAGCGCCGCCTTCGAAACGCATCACGTCCAGTACATCCTTCCCCCATTTGACCTACCCGGCACGATCGCATGTAGCGATGCCAGAGCTTTCAAAGCTAGCCCCAGCCGCCACGGCACGCCATGAGGTTGGGGCCTAATCAGCGTTGGAGGAGGCAAGCCTATGGCAGGCAGCACGAAGCGTTCCAGGAGACTAAACCGGCGGCGTGAAATACTGCGGGCCGCGGAGAGGCTCATGAACTCACGCGGTCTCAATGGCGTAACCACCAGAGAGATATCTCAAGAAGTTGGCTGCTCGGAAGGCGCTCTCTATTTCCACTTCAACGGACGTTTGGAACTCCTCTGGCTATGCTGGAGGAAAGTTTGCCGGATATCCTTGGGCCCCTTGCAGACTCTCCGGGAGTCCGTCGGCCAGAGTTCACCCCGCGCCTTCATGGAGAAATTCTCAGGCAAACCGATGCAGCCATCTTGGAGTCAGTTTGCCAAGCGTCTGGTTGCGGCCGTGGCACCGCAACCCTGAAGATCGGCGGCAAATGAATAAGAAATGCAGGTACGGGTTTCGCGCCCTCGGATTTATGCCTCAGCCTTACCTCAGCCATCGCCGCTGGCTGCTTCACGCTGAGGCAGTGTGCGGCGCGACAGCGGTATGATCGCAGATTCGAGAATCGATCTTGGCCAGCAAGCTTTCCCATTCTCAAGTTCGCTTCAGAACATCGTGTTATTGTTGGACGCGGTCGCAGGTATCGGTTGAATCACATCCCAGTGCTCGACAACCATCCCGTCCTGCACTCGAAAGAAGTCGACCACCGCGTCGCCGCGATCACCAGGATTGCGCCTCCAGTGAGAGTGAAGAATCACCATGTTTCCATCTGAGAACGCTCGCTTGATCTCCATGCGCGATTCTGGATGGTTCTCGCGGAGCCACCCGATAAAACGGGTGACACCTTCCCGGCCATCTTCAATAACTGGAGTATGTTGTGTATACGTCGCGCCGCCGTGCTGCGCGAAGGCGCCCTCCGCATCAAACTCATTGATCAACTTGTCGTAAAAAGCGATCACGATTTTCTTATTCTGCTCAGACATTTTGGGTCAGCTCCAATGAACCAGGGTGATGACAAAGAGCGGCCACGTCGACGTTCATGAACGGATACAAGGGTAGCGAACTGAGAATCTCATGCAGTTCTGCTGGACTCTCAACATCGAAGATGCTGATGTTGGCGTACTTTCCTGCAACCCGCCACAAATGCAGCCACTTGCGTTGCAGTTGCAGTTCTTTTGCCCGCTCATGTTCTCTCCCGCTCAGCTCGGTGAGCTTTTCCGGATCCATGTCGTGGGGAATACGGATGTCGATGCGTATATGGAATAGCATGGTTTTCAAGCCACCGACACAGGCGTGTGGCCGGTCATGAGGTGCAGCAAGGCAATCGCATACTCCGACGCCGCAGATTGGTCCTGGCCCGTGATGAGCTTGCCATCGATCACGACCTTCGGGGTGTACGGCTGGATGCTCGAGTAAATTCCTCCAGCCTCCTCTAATACCTTTTGTGGGTAGTGGGGAATGATGAAGCTGCTACCGAACATCTTCTGCAATTGCTTGTCCCCTTCCAGAGTGAAGCCAGTGACCTGTCGGCCACGGATTCGATTGGGAATGTTTCCCAGCGCGACCGCGCCATGACAAATCGCGCCGACCACTTTGTCTTTCGCCCAAAAATATTCAAGCGCCTTCGCCACGTCCTCGTTAGGAAACAGATCGAACGTGGCGCCTCGTCCACCGGCCACATGGATCGCGTCATAGGTACTCAGGTCAACATCTCTCAGCTTGAGCGTCGTCTCCAGTTTAGCGGCAGTCTTCTTGTCCGACAGAAAACCCCTGCTCACCAGGTCATTTGGCTCAAGTGACTTCTCAAACTCCGGATCGCTATAAGGATCGAAAACAACTTTGCCCCCGTTTGGGCTGGCGAGATCAACCTCCACGTCGCGCTCAGTCAGGTGCCAGTAAGGGTGCGTGACTTCCGAAAGCCAGAACGCTGTTTCGGAACTACTGATGATGAACAGTACTTTCATTCTCTCTTCTCCAATCAAAGTGATTCTTGCGTTGAGGCTTGTTTCAGTGTCTTCTGCTCAATACTCTTCGCAAACTTAGGGGTCTCCTCCTTATTGTGTGCGTGTGAAGCCTGCTGCCGGGCTGCTCTTGCTTGCTCGAAAGGAATCTCACGCTCCTTGAAGAAGGCCAGCGTCTGCTCAAGAGCGCTGGAGTGAATGTGGTTCGTGTACTCACATGTCTGGTCGTCGATCCTACTCGCGCTCAATTCCCAAACGACCCGCAATTTAGTCCGGCCCGCCGGCGAAATAGAATCGGAGTCAGAAACCATACGGCAGAAGTGTGGATCCAAAACCTCCGCCACATAGTGCTGCACAACGAAAGCGTCCCCGATGGTTTCGACATTAGTCGACATGGGCCGGCCATCGTCGGTCGTCGTCGAGCCTGCGGCAATGTGCGCGGTTGAGCAGCGCTGATACTCTGCATCGGGCAGATGGAGAATCCAGTCGGCAATATTTACCTGTCCGATCGGTGCCTGAATCGTGGCCGTAACAGTAGAGATCGAGAGGGTTAAATCGGTGGACATAGAACCTCCCGCACTATTTTTTGTTGAGGACGTCGGCGATCCCGTTAGGGAACATGCCATCCGCGGCGGCAAGGACATTGAGCGCTTCCCTGAGGAGAACGATCTTTCCCTGGGCTGCGACACAATGGCCGAAGAAGCGCTGATGCACTTCCTTTCCAGAGATCCCCGACTTCTGGTGAATGGTGTATTCGCCGAACGCCTGGTCTGGGGTATCGATGTAGATCTTGACGTCGACAAACTTGAAATTCGGATACATCTTCTCGTGGAGAAAAGAGAGGAAGGCTCCGATATTCTTTGGACCCTCGTATCTCGGTGCAACCCCCAGATCCGCGAAATAAGGCAATTCGAGCGCGCCGTCATCCGCAAACAATGCAGCGGCCGTCTGTGCAGATCCATCAATGTAGGCCTGGAGAAGTTCCCTTGCTGTCTTCATGCGTGCGCCCTCCTCGGCGCGTTGTGTTGGTTGGGAAGTTGTGGGTCGACGCCTTCCTGCTAGAGCCTGCTGTAGCCACCGCGAATAAAATCGCACGCGAGCTTCCCATATGTCTCCGCGGCGTCCTCCCACACAAAGTGACCGCAGTCAATAACGTCGAGCTTGCTCTTCGCAAGCGCCCTGTGCAGACCTTCGGCGTTGGATACGGGCACGAAAGGATCGTGCGCGCCCACAGTCAATTGGCAGGGAACCGTAATGTCCGAAAGCCGGGTTGCGAGACGAGGTAGCGCGGTTGGATAATCACGAACGAAAGTCATCGCATCCCAGAATTTCTGCCCTGTGTAGGACGCAATGTAATCCTGCAGCACATCCTCCGGTAGCTTGTACGTTTTCATGTCTGCTACTGCTGCACGCACGAACTGTTCGCCGGTAAGATCCTTGAACGGTTCGAGCGACGGAGCATTTACGATGCGATCGAGGTCGCCAAGAATATCCGTGTGGTCCGTTGCTCCGCTCCCGATGACGAGGCTCCTGAACACGCCCGGGTGATTGGCCGCGGCAAACAGACATGCCGGCGTTCCAATGTCCGGTGCGACCACGTGGGGTTTCTCGATGCCAAACGCTTCCATGATGCGAAGCACAAACTCTCCCACCTTCTCAGGAGTTCTCGCGTCTGGACGAACCTCGGATCTACCGAACGGTGGAAGATCCACCGCTAGCAGCGGACCAAGTTCCGCGAACATGTCCCACGTCGGCAGAAAAGCAAGAATGCTTTCCGGCAGAGGGCTCAGCAGCAGGATGGGATCCCCCTTCTTGCTGTCACTGGTTGCGAAGCGAATCTGGAGCCCGTCGATGGTTTTATATTGCATCGCGCCCAGGCCCGTCTTATGTTTGCTGGTCATCGTTGGCTCCTGTAGTCATTGAAGTGTCGTTAAGGCTCTGTGAGTGCCTGGTGAACGAGGTGCAGCACGATCGACCCCTCACCGACTGCGGAGGCAACTCGCTTCACGTTCCCGGAGCGAGCATCCCCCACAACAAAAACACCCGGCAGGCTCGTTTCCAGCATGTGCGGAGCCCGTGTGAGAGGCCATGCAACGGGCGGCGTCGCAGCCGCAAGATCACGGCCGGTCAGTACAAAACCTTTACTATCGAGCGATAGACATTGCGCAAGCCACTCCGTCTTGGGAGAAGCACCCGTCATGACGAATACATGCCTGATGGGCTCGGCAAAGCGCTCTTCCGTCACCTTGCTGGCCCAGGTCACGCGTTCCAGATGTTCGCCTCCTTCGAGGCTGGTGAGCTCGCTGTTGTAGTGCACATCAATGAGCGAGTTGTCCTCGATTCTCTGGATCAGGTAACGGGACATAGTGGAGGTCAGACTGCTCGACCGCACGAGCATCGTGACACCAGCGGTATTCTGGGCGAGAAAGATGGCCGCTTGCCCGGCGGAGTTACCACCACCGATCACAATCACCGGTTCGCCCGTGCAGACCTGTGCTTCCATGTAGGTCGCGCTGTAGTAGATTCCTTTGCCGGCAAACGACTCCAACCTGGGCAGAGACGGCTTGTTGTATTGCGCTCCTGTCGCGAGAACAATGGTCCGCGTCGCAATCTCGTGCCCGTTGTCAAGCGTGACTCGATAAGGGCGCTGATTGCAGTTGAGGTGCACTACGGAGCGCGCCACCATAATATGTGCGCCAAACTTTTCGGCCTGCGCGATTGCTCTGTCAGCCAGTTCCTGCCCCGAGAGTCCGGTAGGAAAACCAAGATAGTTCTCGATCTTGGAGCTGGATCCGGCCTGCCCGCCGGGAGCTGCTTTCTCGACCACCAATACATCAAGGCCTTCCGACGCGGCGTAAACTGCGGCTGCAAGCCCGGCGGGTCCGGCTCCCACGATGAGCAATTCTCTGACCCGGGAGTTATCGATGTGGTTGTTGAAGCCCAGGTACTCGGCAACTTCCGTCGTCGAAGGATTCTTCAGCACCTGCGAGTTGTTGCAGATCACTACCGGAATGTCGCCGATAGCCACCCCAAACCGGTCAAGCAGATCCTGTGTCGCCGGATCAGAATCTAGATCGAAATATGCAAACGGATGTCCGTCGCGCGTCAGGAATTCGCGCACGGCAAGAGTGTCCGCCGAATATTTGGATCCCAGCACTACGACATTGCCTTGCCCGGTTTCTTTCAGTGAGAGTCGCCGGGCAAGAAAAGCGTTCATGATGATGTCACTAAGCTCAGCGTCTTTGCCGATCAGCGATCTCAAGTCTTCGGGAGATAGTTCGAGCAAAGTTGCGTCTTCCAACGCCTGACAGCGATAGATCGAGCGCCGGCCGGAGATCATGAATAACTCTCCAGAAAACTGCGAGCGGCGATAGGTCGTAACAACGCGTTCTTCCTGTGCACCCACCGCGACAATTCTGATTGCACCCGAGATGACGACATAAACGGGAGGAGTGGTGAAGCCGGGCTCGTAAAGCACGTCGCCCGCTCGGACCTCACGCGGCCGGGCATAAGCGCGGATCCTATCTATTTGGGCCTCGGTCAATTCCGGTGCGTATGCCATGAATTCAACCTATCGATTCAAGCCTGACGTAGAAAGCGCCATTAGGAGGAAGCACTCATACTGCATTCGACTGAGTGTTCAGTGTGACGCTGTAAAACAGGGCCCTGGGAAGCGTCAGGACGAAAACAGTTCTTCCCGGTTGCGACTCTGCGAGGTAAGCTTCCCCTCCATGTTCCCGCGCGACGCAGCGTGCGATGGTGAGCCCCAGGCCCATGCTCGCTGCACCCTCTGCTTTCACGAACGGCTGAAAGACCGTTTCACGGATCGCGCGGGGTACGCCCGGGCCGCTATCACACACCAAAACCGATACGCCATCGCAGTGCTGGCGAAGATCCACATTCACCCATTTGCCCAAGGATGAGCTGTTCGCCGCCTGGCAGGCGTTCAGCAGCAGGTTGTAGATGGCGCTGCAGAGCTGTACGCCATCCATGCAGCCCTCCAGTGCGGGCATATCCTGCTGGCTAATGGTGACGTTTCGAGACGAGGGATGAGACCGTATCATTTGAATAGAGTGTTCGATGATGCTCTTGAAACATTCACGGCGAGGTTGCAGCATCTGGCCGGTTCGTGCGGAAAGCATAAGCGAATCGAGTTGATCGCTCATGCAGTGGATTGCCAACCGAATTTCCCTTAACATCTCCTCCTTTTCGGCCGGGTCTATTCCGGGTCTGCTGAGAAACTCGGCATTGACGTAGACTGCTGAGAGGTGGTGTCGAAGGTCGTGAGCAAGAAATTGCGCGACACGGGTCAGAGTTGCCGGCGGTGTTACTTCCGTCCGCATTGCCGGCAATTCGAACTTCGCGCATTCTCGCGGCACCGTAGGTTCCTCGTTGGAGGGGTTGCGGTGCAGCGTTAAACGGTGTTCCATCCCTGCCGTATTCATGAAAGGGGGCACGGCCATTGGACCTCCGTTACGTGCGTTGATGCGGGTTCAACGCTTTTACCTGTCGCCCGTTAATATTCGGAAATGGGTTTCTGTTGAAGCGGCCCACAAACTGCGACTTTCTCAGCTGTTGATGTCAATCTAGTGCCCCATCGAATTCCGGAACATCCCCTTTCGGGCGATCTACCGGTACTCTTTTTGGCGGAGTGTTTACGAACCGGAAGACACCAGAAAGAAGTATGCTGCGATACTTCTTTTGGCGACGGTGAGAGATCAGTGAGGGGTTATGCTTGCTAGCCATAGGCGTTTGACAGGGGCGGCTGTGAGCAAAACGATCACCCATAGAACAGTCGCTATCTCGCCTGTTTGCTGGCGCGCCTGCCTGTGTCTGGGATTCATCCTGCAAATCCACATCTTGCACGCTCTCGACGCTGATCGACGGATATCTCAGTACGCCCACACGGCGTGGCGGACGCAGGACGGATCTTTCAGTGGTACCCCAAACGCGATCATGCAGACCGCGGATGGTTATTTATGGATTGGGACACAGGCTGGGCTGGTGCGCTTTGATGGGGTGCGATTCGTTGCACAAACGCTCCAGAGTGGATTCCCCACCTCGGCGGTCGTATCTCTTCTGGCTGACGCAGACGGGAGCTTGTGGATTGGAACCGAGGCTGGGCTGATCCATTGGAAGAATGGGGCATGGATCACTTTTCCAGACGTGCTCGGGCGCGTGAACTCCATCGTTCAAGACGAAAAGCGAACAATTTGGGTGGCGCAGACGCGGGTGCCCCTTGGAGCGAAACCTCTCTGCCGGGTGAGTGACACCAAAACACAGTGCTATGGAGAAGCTGATGGATTTTCGCCCCCTGGCGGCGAATCTCTCACCCTGGATCAGCAAGGAAGCTTGTGGATTGGCAGCGACACCGCAATCCTCCGCTGGAGTCCGGGCTCCTCTAGCACTTACCCGGTCAGCGGTCTAAAGAACGGTTTGGGCTTCGATGGTGTGGCCGCCCTTGTATCTGCTCACGACGGGTCTTTATGGGTTGGTACACCCGTAGCAGGCGGCGGCGGCTTACAAAACTTCAAAGAGGGTAAATGGAAGCCTCTTGTAATGCCCGGTTTGAACGGAAAGGCGCTGGGTGTCGACGCATTGTATGTGGATCGACAAAACAATCTTTGGGTCGGCACTATCAAACAGGGACTTTATCGTATTCATGGCGCACAGGTGGATCATTTTGGAAGCGCAGACGGTCTCTCGGGTGACAACGTCTACAACTTTTACGAAGATCACGAGGGCACTCTTTGGGTCGCAACATCGAAAGGCATTGATAACTTTCGCGACACACGTATGGTCAGCTTTTCAACTCGCGAAGGTTTGAGCGCTGACGAAGTCAATTCGGTGCTGGCAACACGCGATGGTTCTGTCTGGATAGGAAGCATTGCAGGTTTGGATGTTCTTCATGAGAATAGTCTCTCTGCCATTGCCGGGAAGGGGGCGGTGCCGAGGGGTCAGGTTACCGCTCTTTTGCAAGACCACTTAGGCCGAATGTGGGTTGGCTTATCTAACACAATGCTGGTCTTGAATGACGGACGAATCCGCGAAATCCGGAGGACTGACGGCGGGCCACTGGGACTGGCGGCCGGGATAGCAGAAGACACTGACAACAACGTCTGGGTCGAAGTGATCGGTCCGCCGAGAACCCTGTTTCGTATTAAGGATTTGAAGGTGCAAGGCGAGTTTCCGGTGCCAGGGCTGCCCGCCGCCCGCAAACTCGCTGCCGATCCTCACGGCGGCATTTGGTTAGGGCTTATGAGTGGTGATTTGGCTCACTATCGAAATGGCGTGCTCCAGATAGCCGCCTACCCGCACAAAACCGATGCCAGGGTGGAGCAGGTTTTCATAAGTCCAGATGGTTCCGTGCTGGGTGCGACCGCGTTCGGGCTCATCGGATGGAAGGATGGAAAGAAGCAGATACTAACCGTTCGAAACGGCCTGCCGTGTAATGGCATCAACGCGATCATTACTGATCGCGAGAACGCACTATGGCTATACACCCAATGCGGGCTGATTCAAATTTCTGCCTCGGAGTTCGCGAAGTGGTGGGCACACTCAGATTCCACGTTGCAGATGAAAACGTTCGACACGTCGGACGGAGTTCAGGTCGGCTTTGCGCTCTTTAATGCGAGCGCCAGGTCTACGGATGGCCGGCTGTGGTTTCCCAATGGTGTTGTTTTGCAGATGATCGATCCGGATAAATCCGGCATCAATACTCTGGCGCCCCCCGTTCATATCGAGGAGGTCGTCGCCGACAGGAAGAGATACTCCGAACAACGGGAGCTCCGCCTTCCTTCCCTCACGCGCGATCTCGAGATCAATTACACCGCGCTGAGCTTCGTCGCTCCCCAGAAGGTGCGCTTCCGCTACCGGCTGGAGGGCTACGATCGCATTTGGCAAGAAGCTGAAGGCAGGCGGCAGGCTTACTACAATAATCTGCCGCCAGGAAACTATCGATTCACCGTTATCGCCTGCAATAACGACGGCGTATGGAACGAAAACGGAGCGGTCTTGGATTTCGCCATCACACCCGCGTTCTATCAAACGTTGGGGTTCAAAATGCTGTTGGCATTGTTCGGTATCGGTCTCCTCTGGCTACTTCACAATCTGCGGCTAAAACAAGCTACCTCGCAGGTGCAGGCCCGCTTGGGCGAACGGTTGGAAGAGCGAGGACGCATCGCTCGCGAGCTGCACGATACTTTGATTCAAAGCGTCGATGGGTTGATGCTGCGACTGCAAACAGCTCTCGACGAACCCGATCCCAAACGCAGCCATCACATGATCGAGAAGGCTCTTGATTCTGCCGATGAGGTGATGTCTGAAGGCCGCCAGCGCGTGCAGGCGCTTCGAGCGGAAGCGGCCCTGGTCACAGAATTATCAGAAGCGCTGGGCTCTTATGGCAGGGAGCTTGCCGAGGACCGCCCGATCGCATTCTCGGTAGCCCTGGTGGGGTCGCCGCGACCTATGGACGCATTGGTGCGCGATGAAGCATATCGCATTGGACGGGAAGCCCTGAGTAACGCCTTCCAGCATTCAGGCGCTAAGTGCATAGAGGCTGAATTTGCTTATGATCGAACTCTGCTCCATGTCAGGGTTCGTGATGACGGCAGGGGTATCGGCGAACTGATTCTAAGTGCAGGAAAGCCAGGCCACTATGGCCTGTTGGGTATGCGCGAACGAGCGCAAACTATAGGTGGTCGACTCGTCATCCGTACCCGTCCGGGCGCGGGAACCGAGGTTGATCTGGAAATCCCTGCGCAGAGAGCGTATCAAAATGGCTTTCATCCGCCTGGACTCTCCTTCATGAAGAGGCTGCTGCGTAACAAATGGGGGCGGCGATGAGCGAGTCGAGAAAAATCAGAATACTGGTCGTGGACGACCATCCATTTCTGCGCGAGGGAATTGTCGGCGCCGTCAACAGCCAGAGTGACATGGTGTTGATTGGGGAAGCCGGCAACGGTCAGGAAGCCATCGAAAAATTCCGCTTGCTTCGTCCCGACGTAACTTTGATGGATTTGCAAATGCCCACCATGACCGGTACCGATGCGATCACCGCAATACGCGACGAGTTCCCGGGCGCTCGCATCGTTGTGCTGACAGCCTATAAGGGGGATGTACAGGCGTTGCGCGCCTTCAAAGCCGGTGCGGTAGGCTACCTGCTGAAAAACATGCTCCGCAAGGAACTGCTGGATACGATTCGCATTGTCGATTCCGGCAAGCGCCGCATACCGCCTGAGATCGCTAGAGAACTGGGTGAGCACGTTGTCGATGACCAACTAAGCGACCGGGAAGTCGACGTTCTGCGCCTGATCGCCACTGGGACTTCGAATAAAATCATCGCAGCCGAGCTCTCACTTGCGGAGACTACGGTAAAGACTCATGTGCAGAACATACTCCTGAAGCTGGGCGCGAACGATCGAACGCACGCGGTAACGATTGCACTAAAACGCGGATATATAGAGCTTGACTGAGTGTTGCTTACTGTCATTCGCCCATACCCTGGAGTCGTCCTTAAATCGCTGATGAGTGTTGCTCTTTGACGGCGTGGGCAATATCTTGCCTCGGGGGCTTACCGAAGGCCCGATGGTACTCACGGCTGAACTGCGACGGAGACGCGTACCCCACCTGAAAGGCCACTGTCGCGGCGTCACGGCCTTCGGTGAAGAGGAGACGGCGAGCCTCCTGGAGGCGTATCTGCTTCTGGTATTGAAGTGGGCTCATGGCAGTGACCGAACGAAAATGGCGGTGCAGAGGGTTTCGTGGTTTCGTGGACATTTTGGTTTCGTGTGGTTTCGTGGACATGTGGTTTCGTGGACAGACGGAACTGGCACTTTGACGAAACCCCCGCGCGAACAGTCAAAGTGGCAGTTCCGTCTGTCCACGAAACTCCAAAAACTCCAAAACTCCACACCTAAGTGCGGGTTGGTGAGTTCCCGTACGTCACCAGGTTGTCCGATCGTGGTTACTTCGTCTGTCCCGCATCTCTCCCGCCCCGCATGCCCCCTGAGAGGACGGCCTGCTCGGCCTTGTACTTTCTCCTGATGTTCCCCCAAATTTTATTACACTTCAGAGTGAGGCTTCGGACCCATTCCTGCTGTTTTACAGTCTCAATGTTGTGAGCATAGGGAAACGCTTTCGGGGGAGCCACGCCCCCTTCTGCCCAATCAAAGCCGTGGACCGCGAAATGCTCGTCTGAGTGAATCACCACGCAGTTCTCGACGGTTGCAATCCAGCTATGGCTCGGGTTGTCGTTGTTTGCGGATTCCTGCTGAAGCCGATCATCATTCCTGGCTGAAGCCGATCACGATTCCTGTCTGATTGCGATCAAGATTCCTGGCGAAAGCGATCATCATTCCTGCGCGAAGCCGATCAGTGATCGAGGTGTGCAGGAACGGTGATCGGGATGGCAGGAATCAAGTGTGGAACGAGGCGTGGCGACGCTGGACATCAAAATCGCGGGTACCGTGACCCCGAGAGGGGAGACGGTGCCCGGAAAGCGAATGTCCATGCGCAAGACGCGAGAAGTCCTTCGGTTGTATTTCGAGTTGAAGCTGAGGCAACGCCAGATCGCCCGCAGCGCCAACGTCAGTCAGAGCACGGTGCACGAGTACGTGGATCGTTTCCGTGCGGCGGGATTGAGCTGGCCACTGCCGGCTGAAATGTCGGAGTCGGAGCTGGAAGAGAAGTTATTTCCCGCCGACTCCGGCGTCTCGAGGCCGGTGGTCAAGACCCCACCTGATTTCGCCTACATCCATCAGCAACTGCAACAGCACAAGCACGCCACCCTGCAGTTGCTGTGGGAAGAGTATCGGGCTGAGCATGCGGACGGTTATGGGTACAGCCGTTTCTGCCATCACTATCAGCGCTTCAAGCAGGGGCGCGATCTGGTGCTACGCCAGTCCCATCGGCCGGGCGAGAAGTTGTTTGTCGATTGGGCGGGAGCGACCATCCCCCTCTACGATCCAGCCACCGGCCAGCCACACCCCGCGCAGTTGTTCGTGGCTGTGCTGGGAGCCAGCAACTACACCTATGCCGAGGCTACGCTGGATCAGCAGATGGGCAGTTGGATCGGAGCCCACGTGCGGACGTTTGAGTTTTTCGGCGGCTGTCCAGAGTTAGTCGTCCCCGATAACACGCGCACCGGCGTTTCGCGGGCTTGCCGCTATGAGCCTGATCTGAATCCGACTTACCAGGAGATGGCCATGCACTACGCCATCGGTGTGCTGCCCACGCGCCCGCGCAAGCCGCGCGACAAGGCCAAGGTCGAGGTCGGAGTGCAGATCGCCGAGCGCTGGATCGTGGCTGCTCTGCGGCATCGCAAGTTCTTCTCTCTGGGCGAAATGAACCGCGCCATCGGCGAGCTGCTGGACAAGCTCAACCAGCGTCCGTTCAAGAAGCGCGAAGGCACGCGCCGCAGCCTGTTCGAGCAACTGGACCAGCCGGCGCTACGCCCGCTTCCGGTCCAGCGCTTCGATCTAGCCGAGTGGTCACAGGCCACGGTCAACATCGACTATCACATCCAGTTCGATAAGAGCTTTTACAGTGTGCCCTATCAGTTGACGCGACAAACGGTGGAGGTGCGGGCCACGCCCACGACCGTAGAGATCTTCCATCACGGCAAGCGTGTCGCCTCACACGTGCGCACGGCCAAACCATATGTAGCCGTGAGTGATCATGAGCATCGGCCCGCTGCGCACCGTGCCCACCTGGACTGGCCACCATCGCGGCTGGTCCAGTGGGCGGCCACGGTGGGCACGCGGACGCAAGAGGTGGTGGAGAAAATCCTTGAAGCGCAGCCGCATCCGGAGATGGGGTATCGATCATGCCTGGGGATCATCCGGCTGGGACAGCGTTATCCGGTAGCTCGCGTGGAAGCAGCCGCTGACCGCGCTTTGCTTACAGGCGCAGTCAGCTACAGAAGTATGGACTCGATCCTGCGCCACAACCTTGACCAGCAACCCATCAACCCACCGTCTGCGCCGCGTTCTGTTCCCGAACATGACAACATCCGCGGCGCGGCGTACTTCGAGTGAGAGGAGGCGAGCCATGTTACATCAACCCACCATCGAAAAACTCCTGGCCATGCATCTGGAACCCATGGTCGAAACCTGGCGCAACTTGGAACAGAACCAAGACGCCGACCAGCTCAGCTTCGAGGAAAAACTCTCCCTCATGGTCGATAGGTTGTGGACGTGGCGCCAGAACCTGGCGCTCGAACGGCGGCTGCGTTACGCCAAGTTAAAAGGCAACGCCTGCGTCGAAGACATCGACTATCGCGCTTCTCGCGGCCTCGATCGCACGCTAATACGCTCGCTGGTCAACGACTCCGGCTGGGTCAGCCGGCACGAGAATATCTTCCTTGTCGGTCCAACCGGAGTAGGCAAGAGCTGGCTGGCCTGCGCGTTGGCTCAGAAGGCCTGTCGCGACGGATATCTCGTGCTCTACACTCGCGCCACAGCGCTGTTCCGCGATCTGGCCCTGGCACGGGCTGACGGCAGCCAGCGCAATCTGCTGGCACGGCTCAGCCGTGTCGATGTTCTGGTGGTCGATGACTGGGCCATGGCACCCATGCAGGAATCAGAGCGGCGCGACTTCTGGGAAATCTGTGAGGAGCGTTATCAAACAAGATCCACGATCCTGACTTCACAAGTTCCCGTCGTGCAATGGCACGAGCAGATCGGCGACGCCACCATCGCCGACGGTATCCTCGACCGGCTCGTGCACAACGCTCATCGCATCGAGCTGCGTGGCGAGTCCATGCGCAAGGCAGGAGCCAGGAAAACGGAAAGCAAACAGGAAATGCAAACCTGACAACCCAGCGTTGCCGGCAACCGAAGCCGCTGCTGCTTCTGAAGGCGCTGGTGTGGGGAAAGGGGCTTCAATCGCCAGCCCCTTCCCCCACGCCCCCATCCCCGCTCCACAACAAAATAGCCTCGCTAACGCTCGGAAAATAACTCCTCCTGCTTGACGATCTCGATCACTTCTCGCGACAATCAATCTCGCCAGCGTCGCTGCGCTCCGACCTTGATCGGAATCGCAGGAACTCTGATCGCTTTCACCCTGAATCCCTGATCGACATCACTGGAATCCGCAATGGAACCTGCCTGCTGAGGAAAGACATGGTGGGCATGTGAAAGGAAGTTAAGCGGAGGTAGGTCCTGTTTTTCATCGACTGCTTCAATCTCTGCCTGAGTCATCAGAGCTTTCCCACAGCGTGCACACCGATTTAATTGCCGCTTGCGAGCCGCCATGATTACGGCTCTATCAAAAGGAAATTGTCCCATATCGCCTCCCAAATTCACCGTGAGGAAATACGTCAACATGATAGCTATCGCAGCGGCCAGAACCAACCAGGCAGGAGTTTCGTGGGCAGGAGTTTCGTGGACAGACGGGACGCTCACTTTGTAGCACTCATCTCTTTCCACAAAGTGAGCGTCCCGTCTGGACGGAATAACCCCCACCAAATTGCCTTCGGGGATTAGCGGAGAGCCAGACTGCAGTTCGTATCAACCCTTCCCGCGCCAACCATCAAGTCATGTTCGGCCAAACCGGCTAAATTCTTTCCCTCTGAAATTGCTAATTAGACTTCAGGCACACGCGGCTACACGGACGGTTTATGACGGGGTTAGTTCGTCTGCTTGGAACTCCCAGAGGGCGATTACCAGAGTTTTCTCGATTGTTACTCAGTAAACATTGAGACGGACATGACCCTCCATGCTGACAAGGATAATGCTGTCATCAGTAGAGAAAGCATGACAGACAAAACGTACCCTCAGCAGACCGCACCTGTTAAAGAGAAGGAAGAACCAGACGACGCGGCGCGCTCCCTAGGTATTAATCCGGCCTACGGCCGCCTGCTTCACAACACCTACATCCTTGATACTCTTTCCCGTGCCAGCCTAATCTCCCTTCGTGCTCGTTGCCCCTCAGGATACATCAGTAGGATGGCGAACATAGAGACCCTCAAAGCGTCGAAAGTCGCGGATATTGTTGGTTAAGATCTGCCCGACGCCGTGGACATACATGCTTGCCGCCAATCGGGCGTCGTGGACCTGTACACCTTGAATATCGTGTACAACAAGCAGGGATCGCCAGCGATCGTGGACTTCGCGGCTGTCTGGCAGAAAGTCGAAGTCACGCTCGATCACGCGGGCCAGGCGATCCGTCTGCGCGACGGTCAACCGAAGCCATTTTTGTCGAACGGCCGGGTTGAGGCATTCCAGAATTCGCCCAGCGTCTGCGAGGTATAGCAGAGCCGAACGCCCCGCCCGGCCAGCACTCGAAGCGCGTGGCCAATCACGGCCTGCTGAGGGTCGTCACTCTTGCTGATTCGTAACAGAATATTGCTGTCGAGCAGGAGACGTGTCTCAAGTGTGCCGGTACCTCCTGGACAATACCTTCACAGTTGTCTGCGGGCGAGGCTTACTTTGGGGGAAACCTGGGGACGTTCACCTCGTTTTCCGGATGACGTCCAATCTGGCTACGTGCATCGCGTCGCTGCCTCAATCACGCCTGGGCTGCTCACGGTAACAGGGGAACGTCCCCGCGTTTTCCGCCTCAAGTTTTCCAGGTCTGCCTGTCCGTACCGAGTTGGAGGGTGGACGCGTGGGCCAGATGTTTAATCTACCTTTTCCTTCTGGAGCAGCAGTAGTACGCTGTCGCGGCGGCCCGCTTCCCGAATATACCGTCGCAAGACCGAGTACTTGTTTGGCTCCTTACTGACCAACTGGCTTACCCTGCCTCGTGAGACGCCCAAGACCGAGGCTAGCTTCGATTGCTTGAGCGCCTTCAGCTTCTTCGGCGTTATCCGGCCCGATAAGCTGTCTGATTTTTCCTCTTTTTCAGGCCGAAGCTTATGAGGATAGACAACCTGATCGATCTGTTCCATCGCATCCTGCCGAAGGAATCGCTTGAGTTCTTTCCGCCTGTCAGACCCAATTCGAGGTCTCTGCTTGTTTCCGGGAGGGCGAGTCGCTGCTAATAGGAGCCCCTCAAGTTCGGCGATATCCGCCGAATCACTTAAAAAAATAGCGTCATCTCATCCCAGCTACTCGCGTGCCGGTCATTCAAATGTTGGTTAAGTCTTCGCGGAAGGTCGGACGCCTTGCCTGCATAGTAGAGACGGCCGGTGTGATCGTAAAGCGTATAGAGACCCCGACGATCACCAGTCTGTCGAAGAAACTCCAAAAACGCCGGTCGCTTCTCTCCTTCGAGCAGCCCTCGTTTGATCCCACCTAAATGGCTAACCACCAACGTCCTAGCTCTGGATTTCCTTTTTTTAGGCGACGACGGCATCGCGGCTTACTCCAACCAAAATATTTAACCACTTGTCGCACAAGCTGCAATCATAATCTGTCCAGGGAACCGCGTTTCTTCGACCGCGTCCCCTAACCGCTAGAAGGTTAAGGAACATTTGCGGGACGGAACATTTGCGGAACATTTGCGGACGAACATTTGCGGGACGGACGGAATAACCCCCAGGAGTTTCAGGAGTTTCGTGGGAGTTTCGTGGACAGGGAGTTTCGTGGACGGAGTTTCGTGGGAGTTTCGTGGACAGACGGGACGCTCACTTTGTAGCACTCATCTCTTTCCACAAAGTGGCGTCGCGTCTGGACGGAATAACCCCCACCAAATTGCCCTCGGGGATTAGCGGAGAGCCAGACTGCAGTTCGTATCGACCCTTCCCGCGCCAACCATCAAGTCATGTTCGGCCAAACCGGCTAAATTCTTTCCCTCTGAAATTGATAATTAGACTTCAGGCACACGCGGCTAGACGGACGGTTTATGACGGGGTTAGTTCGTCTGCTTGGAACTCCCAGAGGGCGATTACCAGAGTTTTCTCGATTGTTACTCAGTAAACATTGAGACGGACATGACCCTCCATGCTGACAAGGATAATGCTGTCATCAGTAAAGAAAGCGTGACAGACAAGACGTACCCTCCGCAGACCGCACCCGTTAAAGAGAAGGAAGAACCAGACGACGCGGCGCGCTCCCTAGGTATTAATCCGGCCTACGGCCGCCTGCTTCACAACACCTACATCCTTGATACTCTTTCCCGTGCCAGCCTAATCTCCCTTCGTGCTCGTTGCCCCTCAGGATACATCAGTAGGATGGCGAACATAGAGACCCTCAAAGCGTCGAAAGTCGCGGATATTGTTGGTTAAGATCTGCCCGACGCCGTGGACATACATGCTTGCCGCCAATCGGGCGTCGTGGACCTGTACACCTTGAATATCGTGTACAACAAGCAGGGATCGCCAGCGATCGTGGACTTCGCGGCTGTCTGGCAGAAAGTCGAAGTCACGCTCGATCACGCGGGCCAGGCGATCCGTCTGGGCGACGGTCAAACCGAAGCCATTTTTGTCGAACGGCCGGGTTGAGGCATTCCAGAATTCGCCCGGCGTCTGCGAGGTATAGCAGAACCGAACGCCCCGCCCGGCCAGTACTCGAAGCGCGTGGCCAATCACGGCCTGCTGAGGGTCGTCACTCTTGCTGATTCGTAACAGAATATTGCTGTCGAGCAGGCAGGCGTCGCCGACCGGCATCAGTCGTGATCCCGATACAAATTCTCGCGCGACAACGCTTCGTCCGGGAGCAGAGTAATCCTCTCCGAGAACTGCGCAAGCTCACGGAGAGTTTCGTCAAGCTCGCCATGATTAAGCCTTTTCGCCGGCGAGTGTATTTGGGCAGCCTCTTCGAGGAGGCTTGCTGCATACGAAACAATGTCAACACCGTGAGCGGCAGCCTGCCGACTCAGTTCCGCCTCAACCTCCGGCTTGATCTCAATAATGATCGTCATCGGTGTGACCTCTTTTTATGATTGTCCTACGTTCCGCTTCTATCAAAAGCCTCTTTCGCGGCTACCGAACCACCTCTATCGGGGTCAACGCGGCGTAACGAGTTCGAACCATAAGTTACCCGAATATAATGGTTTCAGTAGATCAAGTCGAACGGAAACTACTCCAAGACCCCAGGAGACAAATCCGTCGACTCCGAGGAACGAGGACTCGCAATGGCGCAACGATGCGCGACAGACGAAATAACCCTCGAACTTTAGAACGTTTCATTCCCGGATCAACACTCGAATCGGACAGCGCGCCACGGCGCTGCTGACGATAGTACCTTGGTCAAAGATATTGGATAGACGGCCGTTTGACAGGGGGCTGGATCTTACCGGGATATCCAAAATAACGGTGGTCCGGCCGCGGCATGGTAGTGCTCACAGCCTGTAGGGTATGTCGATCCCCGCCGTGCCCAACGTAAAGTCGCGCGTATTGCGAGTGATCAGAACCCGCCTCTCGATTTCCGCCGTCGCCTGAATGATTGCATCCGGCAGCTTGATCTTGCTTGCCCGGCGAATGGCTACGGCGCGTTCCGCGATCTCCGGCGTCAACGGCAATGGCTGGAAATTGAGCAGGAACCCGCGGGTCTCGTCTTCATTGCCCGCTGTGACGCCCGCCATCACTTCCATCCAGGTAACAATGCTGATGGCGCGGTCGGCGTTGCGGTCGCAAACGGCCCGAGCCTGGGGGATGCCGCGCAGGTAGTCAATGAGAATGCAGGTATCGAAAAGGACGGGACGCCTTACCATTCGCCGCGAATTCGCTCCTGGTAGGCGAGTCCATCCTCGGAAAGCTGTGCCCAGGCGCCAAAGGCCGCGTGATTCATCTTCTTACGATAAGGAGTGAGCGAGACAGCGATCGCGCGGCGAATGAGCTCGGCACGGGAGATGGCTCGCTTTCTGGAAACTTCGTCCAGCAATGCAAGATCGGTCTCTGGCACGTCCACAAGAATGCGCAAAGCAAAACTCCAGGATATACGCAAAGTATATCATTATCTGCCACATACTGATATACGTCATGGCAAGCAGGGGTGCCCCATTCAAGCCCGGTCCCGGATATCCTACGGCCTTCAGACCGTCCAAAACCACCACCCAAACATGCGACAGGGATGGCAATGTCGAAGAGGGTTAACTGTCCACAAAATATCAAGCCTGCGATCATCCCTCGGCGGCACGTCATGCGCCACCGAAGCAGTACCGCTATTTTGCATCGTCATCAAAGAGCAAAGTTAACTACTTAGCCATCCTTGAACTAGTAGGGTAATAACCACGAGTTTACTACCCGCTCTTCCTCATGATTCTTCTCCAGGCCCATGGACGGCGGCTCCCGGGCATATTACCGTCAACCATAAGACAAGATTCTTATGCCAAACGGACCCTTCCTGCCTGGAGCAACCGATGATCCCACAGCAAGCCCTGATCAACGATGCACTCTCGCCTCACACGCCGCCGCCGATCCCCGCCGATGCAGACGCAACCGTAACCGGCACAGATATCATTTCGCTCGCCGACCTCCAGCCCCAACCCGTGGAATGGCTTTGGCAGCACAGGCTCGCCGCCGGTACGTTAGCGATGCTTTCCGGGAAGCCAGGATCAGGAAAGACCTGGGTCGCCCTGGCCATCGCGGCGGCACTCACCCGCGGCCGCGACCCGTTCACCGGCGAAGAGCTCAAACCAGCCACCGTCCTTTATGCCTCGGCGGACCACCCTGCCGCGCAAGTCATTCAACCTCGCTTTGCCGGCCTCCACGGAGATCCTGCACGCCTGGTCATCCTGCGTAGAGCCGTCTCTGCGAATTCCATGTCCTCGCCTGACTCCGCTCTCCGCGCCCTTGAGCACGCGCTCCAGAAAACCCAGCGCCCACCTCGTGATCCTCGATCCCTGGGACGAGCTCTGCGAGGCTGACCTCGATCGCGCTTCGCAAACACGACCTCTTCTCGATCGTCTCGCCCGCCTGGCGGAGCTTCACCACTGCTGCATTCTCCTCATTCGCCACCTCGCCAAACCAACCGCCGGCAGGCCTGCCCATCGAGGTCGGTCATCCATCGACTACTCCGCCGCCATCCGCACCGAGTTTCTCGTCGGCAGCTCGCCCGACGCACCCGCGCAAGCCGCTCTGCTGCACATCAAATCGAACCTTGGTCCGCTGGCTCCGCCGCTCGATTACCGGATTGGAGAAGCCGGCAATTTCCACTGGACTGGGCTCAGCAACCTCACCCCGCAGGATCTCCTCGCCGCCCGTCCCACCGGCGCCGGTCTGCCCAAACGCAAGTTTGCCGCCCAATGGCTGCGCGACTGCCTGCAACCTGGCAGCCAGACCCAGGGCTCCATCGAGGTAGCCGCTGAGCGCGATGGTGTCTGCATCGCCACCCTGCGCCGCGCCAAATTCGATATCGGCGTTCGCAGCTCCAAAGACGGAAAATCAGGTGCCTGGTGGTGGACTTTGCCGCCTCCGGAGGATTAGTATCCTCCGGTCAACCAGGCAAGATGCTCAAATTTATTACTTGAGCACCTTGAGCATCTTCATAAAACAAACGACTTATTTGGCAACGTTGCCAAATCCCAAAATCAGAGGCAAGCGAAACGGAAGGAACAGCAACTTGAACCGTCGCACTTTTCTGCAAGCTGCGGCCACATTTTCGGCCATGATCGCCGCGCCACCCCTGCCCTGGGCTCAGGAAAAATCGAAGCTCACCATCACCGCGATTCGTCTCGTCAAGACGAAACCGAAACGTCCCTATCCCAACTACAAGCCGGATCCGAACAGCTGGTCGACACAGGGTGTGGAGGTATCTGCGCCGCTTAACATCTACCCGGAATTTAAGCCGAGTCGCAGCCTGTTCGAAGCCAAAGGCGTCGACACCTTCACCGTCGAAGTAACCACAGACAAGGGCATCGTTGGTTATGGGGATGGCGGTCCGGGAGGCGGTCCGATCGTGATGGGCCATCTGGCGCAATTGATGATGGGCCGGGATCCCTTCGACACCGAGCGCAACTGGGACATCAACTGGCGTGCCACGGAGTCTTACGGCCAGGAAGGCGTCACCATGAATGCCATCAGCGGTTTCGACAATGCTTTGTGGGACATTGTCGGCAAGGCCCTGGGCATGCCCATCTATGAGCTTCTCGGCGGCGAAACCAAGCCGCGCGTCCCAGCCTATTGCACCGGCAACGATATCGAACAGCACGTTGCCCATGGTTTCAAGCGCGTCAAGGTGGCCATGCCCTATGGTCCCCCGAGTGGAAGTGAAGGCATGCGCGGCAATGTTGCCTTGGTGGAGCGTGCGCGCAAGGCAGTCGGCCCCGACGGCGACGTAATGTGCGATTGCTGGATGTCCTGGGACGAGCCCTACACCATCGAGATGTGCAGGCTCATGGAGCCTTACCATGTGAAATGGGTTGAGGAGGTCCTTCCACCCTATGACATGCAAGGCTTCGGCCGTCTGAAGAAGGAAATAAAAACTACCTTGATCGCCACCGGCGAACATATCTACGGCCGTTACGGTTTTCGCCGCCTGCTGGAAGCCGACGGCGCATCGATTTGGCAGCCCGACGTCACCTGGTGTGGTGGCATGAGCGAGCTTCGGCGCATCGGCGCACTTGCAGAGGCTTATGACATTCCCGTGATCCCGCATGGTGGCGGCCTCAACGGCGCCGTCCAATGGTCCATCTCGCACGTGAACGGACCTTGGGCGGAGTTGTTCATGCCTCCGCCTGGCGGACCGAAGGAAGTCTATGACCTCTTCGATGAAAATTACGAGATCAGCAAAGGACCGGAGGGCCTTTACATGCACCCGCCGCGGAAACCAGGCTGGGGTCTGGATCTGGAAGTGGTTGGTCCAGCCTGAATGGGATAGGCAATGAAAAGAGTCAGAGTCGCTGCTTTGGCCGCTGGTCTTGTGGCATTCGCGATATTTTAGGCCCACGCCCAGCAGGAGCCCACTGCGGCAAGACAGACATTCGAAACCAACTGCGCCGCCTGTCACGGGCCCGGCGGAGCGGGCGGCGACCGGGCGCCTGCCTTGAACGACAATCCAGACTTGCGCAAGCGCTCTGCAGCGGACATCGAGAACATTATTCGAGGAGGCACCTCGGGCGGCATGCCCGCCTTCTCATCGTTGCCAGCAAGCGATGTGGCTGCGCTGGCGGGATGGATTCATTCCATGAACCTACCCGCACTCGCCAGCTGCGCCGCCGGAAAAGCTGGCGGCCGGCGAACGATTCTTCTTTGGCGAAGGCGGCTGCTCGACCTGCCATATGGTGCACGGTCGCGGCGCTATCAACGGGCCGGATCTTACCAACATCGCGGCACGATCCACCATGGCGGAAATCGAAAAGGTACTGGACGATCCCACGTCCCAGATGGGCGTCCATTCGCTCGCCGTTTGCCCACCCTGGGCCTTTTGCCCCGACTTCTCCTGGGCGGTGGTGGACGTGACCCTGAAGAACGGCACCCTGCTCCGCGGCTTCGCGCGCAAGCGCACGGAGCATGAGCTGCAGCTTCAGTCCTTTGACGGCAAGCTGCACTTGCTCGATGCCGGCGAGTACACGCTGGTTCGCCAGGAAAAAGAGTCTTCCATGCCGCCCCTGAAGGCCACTCCAGCGCAGCGCCAGGACTTGCTCGCCTATCTCTCGAGCCTCGGCGGCATCGAAGCCGGTCCTGTGATCGGACCTGCTCCCGCGGTATCACAGGCCGACATGGATGCGGTGCTGAAACCCGGCAGCGGCGAATGGCCCACCTACAACGGCCTGCTCAATGGTAACCGTTACAGTTCTCTCGACCAGATAAACACCTCCAATGTGCAACAGCTGCAGCCCCAATTCACCTTCTCGCCGGGTGGAACCGGTCTCCAGGTCACACCTGTCGTGGTGGACGGCGTGATGTACGTGACCGGCGGCTCGCAAACCTGTGCCCTCAACGCACGCACCGGCAGTTCCATATGGTGCACCCCGCGCACCAACGGGCTCGGATCAGGGGGCGATCAGAAAAGCCAGGCAAAAACGTCGACGCCGAAGGGGCCGAATCGTGGCGTGGCGCTGCTGGGAGACCGCGTCTTTTATGTATCAGACGACGCGTTCCTCGTCTGCCTGAACCGCCTCACAGGTGCGGTGATGTGGTCCCAACCATTGCCGGAGGCGGGCGCCATCGGCGAATACTACAACAGCAGCGCACCGCTGGTGGCCGGCGACCTGGTGATCTCCGGGGTTGCGGGAGGAGACGCACCGATCCGCGGTTTCCTCGCGGCGTATCACGCCACAACCGGCGAGCTTGCCTGGCGCTTTTACACCATCCCCAAACCCGGCGAGCCTGGAGCAGAGACCTGGACCGGCCGCGCTTTGCCCACCGGCGGCGGCGGCACCTGGGCTACTGGTTCTTATGATGTTGAGACCAGCACGCTCTATTGGGCGGTGGGCAATCCCTATCCCGACACCGATCCGGACCAGCGCGAGGGCTCTAACCTGTACACCAATTCAGTCCTGGCGCTCGACGCAAAAACCGGCAAACTCAAATGGTATTTCCAGTTCACACCCCAGGACACGCATGACTGGGATGCAACCGAACCCCTGCTGCTGGTGGATACCACCTGGCATGGCAAGCCGCGCAAGCTGCTGCTTTCCGCCCAGCGCAGCGGCATCTTCTATGTCTTGGACCGAACCAACGGACAGTTCCTTCTCGCCAAGCCGTTCGTCAAGAAGATGACGTGGGCGAGCGGGTTCAATCCGGACGGCTCGCCGATATTGGTCCCCGGCCAAATCCCCACGGTCGATGGTACCAAGACCTGCCCCGGGGTGCGCGGCGCGACCAACTGGTACTCCACTGCGTTCGACCCACACACCAGGCTGTTCTACCTGATGGCCGCCGAGGATTGTGGCATCTATCGCAAGACCGGCAACATCTGGGACAACAATCCTGACCCCAGCGATCCCGGTACCCGCTATGTGCGCGCCCTCAACATAGAAACCGGCGATATTGTCTGGGAGAAGCTCCTCACCGGTCCGCAGGAGACCAACTATACCGGCGTGCTTGCCACCGCGGGCGGACTGATCTTCCATGGCGAGACCGGTGGAGATTTCGCGGCAGTCGATGCAAAGTCAGGCAAGACCCTGTGGACCTTCCGCAGCAACGATTCGTGGCGTGCGTCGCCCATGACCTACATGGTCGATGGACGGCAGTACATCGCCGGAGCAGTTGGCCCCAATGTGATCTCCTTCGCCCTGGGCTACAAATAAACTAGGCCTTCAGGTACGGCTTCAAGTAGGTGTCCAACTCGCGCCGGATTTCATCGGGACTGGTGACCCGGTGCCGGCTATCGGCGCCCGGCGTGGGTGGAGCAACGCGCGTGGTTGTGCCCGGCCGGAACACACGCCTCGCAATCAATACGTCGACGTTGCTTTGCGCAAACATCGAGCTGGCCGCCAGGATGCGGCCGAATTGATCGAACGACTCGCGGAGCTTACCCGCGTGATAGCAGTCATAGGCGGAAGCGTAGAGATCCGCAAGGCTCACGAACGGGCAATGGCCGACGAAGCCCCGCTCCATCTCCGTGATCATGGTGGCGACCCCATTGCCGGAGAAGCAGTTGAGTTGGTCGTTGGTGCGTCTTCTGATTTCCGTCACCCGCACGAGAGGATCGCCCGCTTCATCCTTTACGTAGCGAAACGTGGGAATGGTGTTGAACATCTCGACCAACAAGTCGACGCTGAAGTCGCCTCCGGTCTGCGCGAACAGGGGCAAGGATGTCACCTTCCCCAGCCGCTGATAGTAAGACAGCAACTCGGCAGGCGCCGCCATGCCAGGTGGGGGAATGCAAATGATGGCATCTGCGCCCAGCTTCTCCGCCTGGTTGGCATAACGCTCGGTTTCCTTGAAGTCTGCCGTGCGGCTTTGCACGCCGATCACGATCGCCGTCGTGCCGCCCTTGGCAGCGGAGAGGATGGTCTCTGCCCCCTTCATCCTTTCCGTTTCCGTCAGCGTTGTCCATCCACTGGCGATCTGTGGCCACGCCAGGCCGTGCACGCCGCCACGGCGGCAAAATTGCACCTGCGCGGCCAGTGCATCGAAATCGACTTCGTTGCGTGTGTTTACGGGAGTAAATCCGATGGGAAAAACACCAGCCAGGCGCTTCCTGCCTGGCTGGGCATTGACGAGGTGTGGGAGCGCTAACGCCGCCGCCCCTAACGAGAGAGCCCCAAGAAATTGCCTTCGATCGAAACCGGAAAATTCGCTCATCGCTTCCTCCCTACAAGCCAATTCATCTGAAGAAGATCAACCGGGCTTTCGCATCCACAGTTGACGCATCGACTCCCGCCACAGACTTCAAGTCGGCCAAGTCCGCGAATTTCCGCGTGCTGCGCCGCGCGATGATCGCCTTCGCTGCTGTTTCCGGTAGATTGAGCACGATCTCCAGTTCGTCAGCATCGGCCGCGTTCACGTTGATCGTGGTCATGGTGCGGTGGAGATAGTCCATGATGTCGTCGAACTGCTCGTCGGTGCCGCTGGCGCCCCGATCCACCATCGTCTGTACGGTGTCGTGCCACGCGTCATAGCTCATGGGCGTGTCCATAACGATTTGCAGATTGTGGCACCGGGCACAAACCGCCTGGACCGATCGCGCCTCGCGTGCCACGTCGGGAGGCGGAGGCGCCACGTCCGCGGCCCAAGCCAGCCTAAACAGTGCTGCCACCAGCAGCAGCGATTTACTCATGGGTAGCGTTTGCATTGACTACGTTGACGCCCGTGAGGGTGATCGGTGCGCTACCCGGCAGTGGCGTGACGTGCGGACCCACGCCCAACCGCTCCGCGGTCAGGTAATCGCCGAAACCATTGGCGAACTGATTGGAGACACGCTGGGCGTGACCGTTGTCGAAGGTGATGTCCAGCAGCTTTTCGCTGTACATGGTATGTCCATATTCGTCCTTCATCTGGCTGACGACCTTGTGTGTCTTCACGTCGATGATGTCGCCCGAAGAGGCGTAGGCATATTTGCCGTCCAGACCGAAAGTCATCCAGAAGGTGCCCGCCGGGGTATCGATAGTGTCGATCTCTTTCGGATCATCCGTATTGGAGAAGATGTGGATCTTTTTGAAGATGCCGTCGGCCAGCCAGATTTCCTTTTCGTCCGGGGTCAAGGCGATGCCATGGCTCGGGCAGCCGTGGGCAATGTGCGGCCGCGGGCTCTCGTTCCATTCCGATCTCCAGTCCACACTGGTTACCTCGACCGTCTTGATGACCTTCCCGGTTGCGACGTCAGCAATCAAAAAACCCAGGAAGTTGTTGTTGTTGGCGTAGATTCTGGTCGAATCCTTGTTCAGCACAAAGACGCGCACATTGTCGGGGAAGGGAATCGTCTTGATGACCTTGCGTGACTGGACGTCGGAAATCGTCATCACCTTGTTGTTGGGCGACATGAAGGCCGTCTTGCCGTCCGCGCTGAGGTTCAGATTATGCGAGTTGGGGCTTTCCGGCGCCTCGAGCTTGCCGATCAGCTCGCCGGTCTTGGCGTCGACCTCGTACCAATAGTCCTGCAGGTCTCCGCCGACGACCACGATCTTGCCGTCCGGGGTAACCTGGGGTCGTTCGCAGCATTTACCGTCCAGCGTGACAGACCACACCATCTTGTCGGTGCCCATGTCGATCGCGGCCAAACGGCCGCGCGCCGCGACATAGATCAAGTTCGTGACTGGGCTGGCGGCCATCCCGGAGACCTGTTCAGGGCTCATGCTCCCTGCATACTCCCAAGTCGGAATACGCTTGACGAAGCGGTAATTATCGTTGGCGTCCAGCACCACGATTCCTACCCCATTCAGCCAGCCCGCGCGCTCGAGCGAACCAGGCAGCGCGACATAGATCAGATGCCGGCCCCGCGGACGGAAGGTGTCATTGGGCTTGGTAGGCGCCTCAGGCCCCGGCAATTGGGCCATGGCCGCGATCGCGCCACAAAGGAACAAAACGGCCGAAACCTTCGACATCGACATGAGTTTCACTTCTATTCCTCCGGCACGAGACGCGTTGCTGGGAAGTTAAGAATGCCAAGTTAAACATCTTATAGCTGTATTGCCGCAAGAGGAAATCCTCAGGAACAGCGCAAGTTCAGCACAGTGGTAGGATTCAGAGTCAGGCAGCCAGAATCGCAGTGCATTGGCAGCGGCGAGCGAAGCACGACAGATCTTGTACCGAAGCAAGGGGACTGCCATGAAAAAATCCATCGGCGACAATATGATTCCGAAAGGTTGGACTTTCGAGCAAGGTGTCGAACTTGTCAAGAAAGCAGGCTACGACGGTATCGAACTCTGGCTGGGCGACGTTCCGTGGTTTCAGATGGACACCACCGACGCGCAATTAAGCGAGTTACGCCGTAAAGTTGAGAATGCCGGGTTGGTGGTTTCAAATGTTTCAACCGGCCTCCACTGGAATACGCCTCTTTCGGCGAGAGATCCCCGCGTCCGTGCTCAGGCCATTCACATTGTGGAGCGTCAGCTAGAGGCGGCTCAGCTACTCGGTTGCGATGCGATCCTTGTGGTTGCGGGATTGGTGACTCAAGAGGCGCCTTACAACGAAGTGTACCAACGCACACTCGATGCGATGAAGCAACTCGCTCCTTTGGCAACAAAGGCGCGAGTTAAAATCGGTTGCGAAAACTGTAATTCTGAGCAACGCTTCCTGCTTTCCCCCAGAGAATTCTGGACCTTTCTGAATGACGTGAATGAGCCTTCAGTCGGGATTCATCTGGATGTAGGAAACATTCACGATACCGGATTTGCTGAGCAGTGGATTGAGATACATGGGCCGCGCATCACTCGCATTCATCTCAAGGACGTCATGAAAAAGCGAGGCCGGTGTTGCGATACGGTCTATACCAGCCTATTCATCGGCGACAATAACTGGGCCGCGATAAGAGCTGCGCTCATCAAAGTGGGCTACGACGGATGGTTGATCGCAGAAATGGAAGCGGTCTACCGTTATGCGCTTGACCAGCAGTTCTACGATACGGCGGCGGATATGGACCGCCTGATTTCAGGCCGGCTATGAACCAGAAGCTGGAGAACGGATGAAAATCTCGCGCCGAAGTTTTTTGGGTGGCGTGACCGCGTCCGCCGCTACGCTTTTGTCACTCCACCCGGCTGGACTGAGTCAGCCTGGCGCCCGATCTGAACCTTTTCTCGATTGCGTAGTGCTCGACCTGAAACCGCATTGCGTCCTTCGCGAGTCGCTGCAAGGGTATCAAACGGCACTTGCCGGCGAACATACTCTCCTGGAATCCATCCCCGATTCAGGATTTCGCTGCCGAACAGTAATTGCTCCCGGCGTAGGATCGATGGAGCCCGCCATAGCAAAGGCGCTATCTGGGTTGGTCGCGGCGGGAACTCTTCTTCTTTTGGAGTCCGGCGCGGGGTTTGTGAGTCCATCGGAGTTTGCAACTCAGCAAAGAATGCTGCATCGTTATTTTGGGCTTGCGATCCTGCCGCCCGTGGACCTATGGGCGGGGAAGTTTGCTGGCGGCGCCCGGCGCCGATCCTATGCGGAGCACGAACCCGACAGCCGGCAATTCATCCCTTACGTTAACTACGTTTGGCCATCCAATACAAAGGTCCGAGACTTCAGTCGAGTGGTTCCTGTGTCTGCGGAGATGGGAGATGTAATCGGAAGAGCGGGAGCACTCCCTGTCGCATTGAAAAGAAGCATGGCAAGCGGAACGATCATTTTTCTCGGCTCTTTGCTGGGGCCGGCCCTGCGCGCCGGCGATCCTGAAGCTCGGTCCTGGCTTCGGCTAGTCGCTTCAGTATCCGGTGGAAGGCCTGATTTACCTATGGCCGCCGGTCAGTTAAAGTCATTACATCAATCCCTACATGATTAACCGTCGAGAATTTCTTATCGGTTCAGCGGCAGTCAGTGCGGCCACATCGTGGGGGCAGCCCACAGATCGAGCCAAATTGGATCGCATTGCGGTGATGAGCTACAGTTTCGATTCTATTGTCAAGTTTGGCGTGCATGCGGACGATCCGGATCGTACCATCGACATCCTTGATTTTCCCGCCATAATCGCCCAACGCTACGGTGTTCATCACGTAGAAATCCAGCACACTCACTTTCGTTCGACTGAGCCCGACTACCTGGAGGAGTTTGGAAATCGGCTGAAAAAGTCCCAATCGCAGATGACTCAACTCGTCCTTGAACTCGGCAAGCTGAACATTTCGTCTCCGGATCCAGTGCTCCGGGTGGAAACGATTGACTTGACGAATCGATGGATCGACCACGCGGTGACTCTCGGCTGTCCGCGGGTGATGATAAACCAGGGCACGCTTGCGCCCGAGGTGCGTCAGACCGCGATCGACACTTTGAAGAAGATTAACGCCTACGGCAAAACCAAGAACGTCTGGGTAACCATGGAAAACCGCGACGATCCCCCCGGAGAAGGCGGTCGTGCGGCTGCAGGCGCACCGCCGGCAGATTGGCGTGACGAGTATGAAGTGATCAAGGCCAGCGGTATTTGGGCCAATCCCGACCCCGGTGGATTCCCCGACAACGAGGCGCGGTGGCCGGGATTGCGCGCGCTGTATCCGTTGTCCTCCGGCAGCAGCCATTTACAGTACAACCCGAAACGGTGGGACGAGGCCAAGGTGATCCAGATTTCGAAGGACGCCGGATACAAAGGGCTGTTTTCGATCGAAGCCGTACCGGAAGCAAATGGCCCCGATCCCTACAAGGCAGTGCAAAGCATTCTGGACGAGTATCTCCGGGACATTTAGAGTCTGAATTTTGAATCGAGGACTTATGGGCAAAGAAATGCTGGGAATTGGTATTGTAGGGAGCGGATTTATCACGCGTTTTCACCTTCAGTCGTTCGTCGCGGTGCGTGACGTCGAGATCCGTGGCATATGGAGCCCCAACAGCAAACACGCAGGCGACGCCGCGGCGTTCGCACGGTCGCTCGATTTGGGCGATACCGTCGCGCACGCTTCGATTACTGAGATGGTTGCTGATCCGCGCGTTGAAGCGATCTGGCTATTAGGACCAAACCACAAGCGCATAGAAAACATGGAAGAGATCATTGCGGCTGCGAAAAAGCGCACCACGCCGCTGAAAGGGATCGCCTGCGAAAAACCGCTTGCCCGCAACGTCTTTGAGGCCAAGCGGATGCTGCAACTCGTTACCCAGGCAAAAATACCAACCGGTTACCTGGAAAATCAGATTTTTTCGCCGCCCCTTGAAGTAGGCCGTAATATTTTGTGGGCGCGCGGCGCGGCCTCCTCCGGGCGCCCTTATCTCGCTCGTGCCGCCGAGGAGCACAGCGGGCCCCATATGCCTTGGTTCTGGATGGGCGAGCTGCAGGGCGGTGGGGTACTGAATGACATGATGTGTCATTCAGTCTTGGGAGTCAGGCATCTGCTGACCAAGCCTGGCGCTCCCTATTCTACGGTCCGTCCTGTGCGCATTACCGCGCATATCGCCAGTCTCAAGTGGTCTCAGCCGAAGTATGTGCGTCAACTCGCGAAATCAATGGGGAAGGCCGTGAATTATGCCACCCATCCCTCCGAGGATTTTGCCTCTGCGACCATAGAGTTTGAAACCGAAAGCGGCACGATTGCGATCGGCGAGGTTACCACCTCGTGGAGCTTTGTCGGGGCGGGCTTAAGACTCTCCGCGGAATTACTGGGGCCCGAGTACTCCATGAGCTGGAATTCACTCGACACCGGCCTGAAGGTCTTCATGAGTCGTGCGCTGCATGGAAGCGAGGGCGAGGACCTGGTCGAGAAACAGAATGCGGAAAGCGGACAAATGCCGGTACTGGCCGGAGAAGCGGCCGCGTACGGTTATGAAGCGGAGAACCGTCACTTCGCGCGTGCATTCCTGTACGGCACCAAGCCCGCCCTGACCTTCGAGGATGGGCTCGAGGTTGTCCACTTGCTGATGGCGGCCTATAAGAGCGCCGAATTAGGCCGAACCCTCGCTCTACCGGCACGCGGGTTGGAATCCTTCAAGCCCCTCGTCGCTCAGGGCAAATGGAAACCGGGAAAAAAATAGGGTAGCTCAGTGAAGTGCAGCGCGAATCACCACGCTCAAGCCAACCATCAGGACCGCCGATGCCGGAATCACCAGCAGGGCATTCCGGAGTCTTTTGGGATCGCCCCCCGCAATCGCGCCAATGAGGCGCGAACTCACCGCCAGGCCTACCCAGCCGCAGGTAATGACGAAGCCGATAGCCGTCCCGGTCATGCGCGGAAAGGCATCGCCGACGATCGCCAACGTGGTGGGAAAGACCGGAGCCATGGAAAGGCCGCCGAGGAAAACCAGCGCGAATGCGACAGCAGGCTTTCTGGTACGGAGCATGATAAAGGTTGTAACGGTCATGGTAATAGATGCCGCCAGGAGGACGGTGATGGCGGACACGTGGACGAGAATTGGGGAGACGACGACCCGGCCGATCAGCAGCCCCAGTGCGAAGCCCAGGGAAAGAATGTTCAGCGCACTCGATTCGGGAATACCCTGGGCAATCAGGTGGCGTGTCAACCAGTTCCAGACGCCAACCTCGCAGGAAACGTACAGAAACAGGAAGAGACCCAAAAGAAAGAGCAGAGGACGCCCCAGGACAGGACCCGCATCCGCCAGGATAAATCGCCCAGCGCCTGTGGGCGGCGGCATCTTGGTAACGGCCTGAATTCCGAACGTGATCACAGTAAGGACTGCTACGGTGTAACACAGCCGAACCCACTTGCGCGCAAAGACATGAGCGGAGATGAATGGGGTAGCCAATCCACCGAGCCCAAAAAAAAGATTGACCAGGTTCAATGCGCTCGCGCGATGCGTCTCACTCACGTCGCTGATGAGCGCGTTGGCTCCGGTAACGACGATTCCCCCGCCGACTCCCAGAAAGAACAGAAGAACAACGACACTGCGAAAGCCGCTTGAGCGGGGCAGGGCAAAGAGCGCAAAAGATATGAATGCCAGCCCAAGCATTAAACCGGCCTTCTTGCCTTCGTCATCGAGAAGCGGCCCCACGGCAAGCGAGGCGATAATGAGTCCCAGTGCTTGCGCAAAGGCAATGATTCCATTCTGCCGGGGGGTTAGCTGGAAACGGTCCGAAAGGTCGGGAAGTATCGTGCCCAGCATGGCGGCAATCATTCCGTAGACAAAGGTGGCGACGATGGCGGCAAAAATGAGCACGCGGCGATTCCTTTCTGAAGCCGGTTACGATACTAAACATGCGCGAGACCTGCAGGAGGGTACGACGAATGACCTGTCAGGATGGTTAATGGCCAAGCCTACCACAGCGATTGCTGGGTTTGATCCATCGTTTCAAGTGGACCTTGTAGAGGTTCTTGGTTGAGTAGCTTCTAATTCCTCGGATCCGTAGCTGACGCCAAATCCTGGGCCTGCAGAATGCGCCACATCGTCTCCGCAAAAATCTTCGCTTGCGCGCTTTGCGGCACCTGGCAGGCGTCGAGCATCGCATGGTAACGCGCCAACGCGCTGTCGAATTCCTGCAGATCTCCTCCAAAGACATCCGAGCCAAAGACGAGTTTCTCAAAGGCACTAGCACCGCTGGGCGGAGTATGAGGACTCACGATTCCTGTCCACCAGAAGATGGTGCTGAAGAAGCGATAATCGTCCTTCTTCTTGATAAGCGTAGTGCCCGAAACGTCGAAATAGAGATTAGGGTTCCAGCGTCCAATTTCGGCCGCCTCCGCGTAATCCGGATTTCCCAGATGGGCTCCGATAATAGTCAGCGTTGGCCAGTGTCGCGCAATCAGGTCGAGCCGCGTAACCCGGCTCCGATCAAAGCTGATGTCTGCGGGCTGTTCAGGGTGCAGTCGATTTACGATGCCGGTGTGAAAAAGAAGAATCATGTGATATTTGTCGGCGCGATCGTAAATCGGCCAGTATGCCGGGTCATCGTAGTTCTTCTTGGTGGAAGTAATCTCACCCAGTCCCCGAAATCCTGCCTGATGGAACCGGTCAATTTCGCTGAGAGCGTTCGGATCATCCAGCTTGATATCCCCAAAACCTATTAAGCGGTCGGGATGTTCCCGAATGAATTTACTGGCTTGCGCAAGCGCGTCGGGGGTGGTCAACAAAAAAGCTAAACCGTCAGCCGCATTCAATTTATCGAGCAGTTTTTCGAGAAACCCCGGCTCACCATTGTAATGGACATGCACGTCTACAAGTTTCGGCGCATGCGACTGTGCAAAGATTGATGACGACATCAAGAGGATCGCCAAAACAGCTATCCAGCTAGAACACTGCCTCATAATTCCTCGCCGCTATTCTCCATGCTTTGTAAGTCTGCGCTTCCGTAATACAGTCTGCGGCGGCAGAGGATGGGTTCGCGTTTGTAACACGTGCGTAATAACAGCCCGCTGCCAGAAGACGGCAAAGGGCAGGCGCCGGAGCTGACGATGCGCCAATTCTAAGGAAGTCTCTCACAGCATGAGAAAATTTTCCAGATGTTAACCAAGCGAAGTGCCGCGTTTTTCTTGCCAACTGAGAGAATTTTCTTTATTGTTAATCGCTGTACGTACGATAATTGCGGCTTCCCCTATTTCTCTGCGCAATCGTCTCAACTGAACACGGTCGATCAATGCTGTTTCTTAGGTTCGTTTGAACATGAAGAATAAATACGCCAAAAAGGGAAAAGTAGGGCTTCGGGAAATCGCGTCCGGAGCCAACGTAAGCGTGGCAACCGCCTCCCGGGTCATGAGCGGAAACAGCCGGGTTGCTCCTGAAATACAAAAAGCGGTCTTGGAGCAGGCGAAGAAACTGGGTATCGATCCTTCTCAACGAAACCAAACTAAGACCTTGGCCTTCGTGCTCAGCAACCGGTCCATGCTGCATGCGTTCCATTCACGAATTCTCAGCGGCGCAGAGGCGCACTGTGCTGCCCACGGGTGGGATATGGTCCTACTCTCGTATAACTATTCGCCTCATACCCCCTCGGCAGAACTCCGCTTGCCCAAGGTTGTGCAGCGTCACGATGTGATTCGCGCGGTCATCCTGGCGGGTACCAACTCAATGAATCTGATCCAGCTGCTAGGGCAAAAGGGCATTCCCTTTGCGGTGCTAGGCAACAACGTAATCGGCGAGCGGCAGGATCTGAAGAACAATGATGTGGTGTTTGCCGATGATATTCAAGGAGGCGAGGATGCGACTCGATATCTTATCGAATTGGGTCACCGCCGCGTTTGCTTTGTCGGCAACACTCGCCTGCCGTGGTTTGCCCGTTGCTTCGAGGGCTATCGCCGCGCCATGGAGGAGGCTGGTCTGACGCCGCTCGAGAGCTGCATCGATTGCGAAGAAGACACCGAAAGCGGGTATCTGGGCACCAAGTCGATGTTGGCGCGAGACGATTCGATCACAGCCATCCTTGCCGGCAATGATCCGACCGCGCATGGTGTTTATAAGGCCCTGCGAGACAAGGGCCTCAAAATACCGGACGACATCAGTGTAGCCGGCTGCGATGACACCGTAGGTACGTGGCTCTATCCGGTCCTCAGCACGACTCGGGAATTCCCTGAGCAGTTGGGGAAGCAACTCGTGGAGTTGGTCCTCAGTCGCATTGCCAAACCTCATCAGGACCCTCAGTGGGTTACAATTCCCACCGAATTCATCAAGAGACACTCGTGTCGCGCGCTCAGTGACCCGGGCGTGAAAACAGGCAGCGAGATCATGCAAGAACCCCAACACGATCGAAACATAGTTGCCGTATGAATGGGATTAACCATGGAAGTTAAGCACTTACGCGCGGGAACTATGAAGGTTGAGATTCACGCGAGTCAAAAGCTCGCCGGTGAAGCGGCGGCACGCTGTGCCGCGCAGGCCTTCAGCGACTTGGACTCTGCGGGAAACGGGTTGGGAGTCATCTTTGCCACGGGCGCTTCGCAACTCGACACGCTGCACGCCTTGACCTCGATGCCCGGCCTGCCTTGGAGAAAGGTTCACGGCTTCCATCTAGACGAGTACATCGGGATTGATGAAAATCATCCTGCTTCGTTCCGCCGCTATCTGCGTGAGAATCTCACCGCCCGAGTTCCCATGGGGGAATTCTTTGAGATTGATGGAACTTCAACCAATCTCGATGGGGTGCGGCAGGAATATGCTGAGAAACTTCGCGCCGCAAATCCGCAGCTCTGTCTGCTTGGCATTGGTGAAAATGGTCACCTGGCGTTCAATGACCCCGCGGAGGCAAACTTCGATGATCCTGAGGTGATCAAGGTCGTAACGCTCGATACCATGTGCCGGCAGCAGCAACTCGCAGAAGGTTGGTTTAAAAGCCTGGAGGAAGTTCCAGAGCGCGCTCTCTCCCTCACAATTCCCACTTTGTTCAAGGTTCCCAAACTGATTGCTTCGGTTCCCGGCATCCGTAAAGCTACCAGCGTGCGCCGCGCTCTGGAGGATCCAATCTCAACCAATTTCCCGGCAACCATCCTGCGCACTCATCCGGATGTGACTCTTTACCTGGACCCGGAGTCCGCGTCTGAATTGGTCTAAACGACGCTCAGAATCCCCACATCCACAAGGCGGGCGGCGACCTCGCGTAGCCTGCTTATCGCCACCGTTCCCGACTGTTTTTCATAGCGGCCGTGCAACGTCAAAACATTGGGTCCGTCTTCCATCAACGAAAGCAGGGTGGGAACGCACACCTGTCCGCAATATCGCACCCCGCGAGGTTCTTTGGCCGTCACGGCTACCTGCTGAAGTTCGATGCGGTCATCTTCCAATACCGGGCGCAGCAGCAGACGCGTATTGGAGCTCACTCGAAAGCGCGTGCCATCGTTAAGACTTGACGTGGTCGCTTGCGGCTGCGAGCTATCGGCAGTTTCGCTGAGGGCGGAATCGGCATGGCTCGCCCTACGCCTCCAAAAAGGCTGATCGATCCAGCGGGTCTCGCGGCTGTATAACCTGGCCAATGAATCGACGTGAAATCGGTAGGTCGTTTCTTCACGATCCTGATAGAACTCGATCGCCGGTCCGGCTTGGTTGGGCCGGCTGAGAATGGTCTGCACGACTACGCTGGCTGCCAGGGCTGAAGTGATCGCCTTTTGTATTCCCTGCGAGGAAATAGGATCCACGGTGGATGCCGCATCCCCAACCAGCAGCCAACTGGAACCGGCAACACGCTCCACCATGGTCGGGCCAGCGGCGAAAATCCGCACCACGCCCTCCCAGGCGGCGCGCTGCAGCCGCTCGCGGCCGTGTTGTGTTCGGGCCAAAGCGTCTGAATAAACCCGCTTGGCGCAGCTATGCAGTTTTGCCGGCAATAAATCGCGATCAGTCATGAACCCTGTCACTCGCCTGTTCTCTGCCAGGCCTGCCGTATAGAACCAGCCTTCGGGAATTGATTCCACTAGCGTGTTGCAACCGTCACCAGATGTTGCACCCACATCCTGCTTCCAGTAAGCGGTCAGTGCTACCAACCTGTCATTGCTTTGGATACCAAGCCGGAGACGGCGAGCGAGAAACCGTGAGCGGCCAGTCGCATCACAAAGAAATCTCGCGTTTATCGATCGGGATGTTCCGGATTGAAACCGGATTTTGACTCTCCATCCCGCGGGCTCCGGATGAACATCCGTGGGCCAGCAGGATTGGAGCAAAGATGCGCCCACGCGTTGCGCGCTCGCGATGAGCATGCTGTCAAATACCGCGCGTTCCACCTGAAATCCGCAAAGCTTGCTTTCCTGCGAATGCGCACTGTAATGAAGGCGGCTCGAACCCCAGGCAGAAAGGTTCCCGGTAGTGCGGGGAAAGTCCAGCGACTCTGAAGGACTCAACACCTGCGCCTGCTTAAGCAGGGACTCGACACCAGGTGTAAGTGTTTCGCCGATGGCATAGCGCGGAAACCTTTGGCTCTCGACCACCGCAACCTTAAATCCTCTGCTCGCAAGGCGATGCGCCAGCACCGAGCCGGCGGGACCCGCACCAAGAACTAATACATCAAGGTTCATTGCTGTTCCTGGGGCTCACGCGTTATCTCCGGGGAACGATTCGTCCGCGCCGGAGTGTGGCTGTGCAGCATCGCATGCCCAGCCCGCTGCGCGGGAACATTCTAGAATGAGGGAGCGTCGGATCGCATCCCGGCCTGCCCGCGGATAAGCCTCCACAATTCTCGCCACCAGAGCAGAGACGTGTGCGGTCGCCATGCTGTGACCGCGGAGGTTTTCGTTTTGCGCCACGCCGCGCAGCGGTCGCGGCCAGGGGTGAGCAAGAAATTCAACCTCGCTGCCCTCCTTGTACACGTATTCACTCCAGCCGCAGCGTTCATCAGCGCTCACGCTGACTACGCCAGGGAAGCTTGCAGGGAAGATGCGTTCACCCTCTGCGCCGGCAGCGACAAGAATAATGTCTCTCTGAGCAGCCATCTCGCAAGCGACCCGCAATGAATCAACCTCAGAGATCTCACAGGTTCCCAGGCTCAGGTTGATGATGCGAATGTCATTTGCAATACAAGAGCGAATGGCCGCGGCCAGCACCCGCGAGTCGGTCCGCAAACGCTCCGCAAAAACTTTGACGCTATACAGTTCAACATCGGGGGCCTTGGATCGAAGAATGCCGGCGATGGCGGTGCCATGTCCCTGGTAATCTCTGTAGTCGTCGTTGTAGGCAATTAAACCATCTGCATCGCAGGTTATACCGACCCCTCCCGACACTCGCTGCACGTGCGAATGATGAGCATTGATCCCGCTATCGACGACAGCGACTTTGACCTTACGGCCGGTCGACTGTTGCAGGGCAGCGTCATGAAAACACACGTCTGGAAACATAAAGTTATCCCGCTACAGGGCCTGAGAACTCCCGGCTGCTTTGGGTTTCGTGGTGAAGCTGTCGGTAAAAGCCTTTCATCCCTATGAGCTCGTGGTGATCGCCCACCTGCGTGATGCGGCCCCCTTCCATGACAACAATTCGGTCCATGTGCACAACGGAAGAAACCCTGTGGGTCACGACGATGGACGTGTATTTGCCAAGCCAGGTGTCCATCGCTCGCTGAATGCGTAACTCGGTTAATACATCGAGTGCCGCGGTCGCCTCGTCAAAGATCCAGACCTTGGCTTCTCTCAAAATCGCGCGCGCGATAGCAATTCTCTGCCTCTGTCCAGCGGAGAGCCCGATTCCTCTCTCTCCCACGACCGTTTGATAGCCCTGGGGCAGGGAAAGAATAAAATCGTGAATATCCGCGGCCCGGGCTGCTGCACGAATGTCCTGGGCCGTCGCATGCCGATTTCCGTAGCGGATATTTTCCTCAAGGCTGTCATGGAAAAGACAGGGCTCATGGGTGACGAGAGCGATGTTATCGCGCAAGGTCTTCAGCTCAAGCTCGCGCAAATCACAGCCATCCAGCAGAATCTGTCCCTGCTGAGGATCATAAAAGCGCAGCAATAGCTCCGTCAGCGTCGTCTTGCCCGCGCCCGTGGGGCCAATGATCGCCAGGCGGCTGCCTGCGGGCACAACAAGGTTGATATCGTGCAGGATCCCGTGACCATGGTCGTAACCGAAGGAGAGACCACGAAGTTGAATTTCGCCTCGAACCCTTGGCAAAGAAACAGGATGACTCGCTTCCTTGACGCACGGCTGCTCTTCAAGCATTTCGAAGACTCTTTCGAGGGAAACTCCCGCGCGCTGCACGCCGAGATAGAGGTTCATAAGGTTATGGATAGGGCTGATAAGTCTTCCCTGATAGGCGGAAAACGCGACCAGAGCGCCCAGCGTCATATGCCCCTTGATCACCAGATAGCCGCCGTAGAGCAGGACGATCAAAGTGCCTAAAGAGAGAAAGAATGCCGGTATCGCCTGGCCGGCGCTCGAAAGAACCTGGTACCGTAGCAGCGAATCAACATAGCGCTCATTGCACCGTGCTAGTTTGGCGGCTTCCATCTCTTCGGTTCCCACGGACCGGATAAATTTGATGCCCCCGAGCGACTCCAGTAGAACGGAGGCAAAATCAGCATTTCGCTCCCGAACCTCTTTTGCCTGCCCGGTGATCGGCTCCCGGCAGCGCCTCAGGCCCTCCACGCTGAACGGGATGAAGAACGAGCACATAAGAAAAAGCCGCCAATTGAGCCAGGCCAGCAGGCCGGCGGTGCCGATGAGTGTGAGGAAGCTTAAAGCGAAGTTGAGTGCCGAGTCCGTCGCTACTTTTTGAATTTCTGCGACGTCGCTGTTCAGGCGGGACATGATATCGCCCATTCGCATCTTCTTGTAGAACTGGAAGGACAGGGACTGCACATGACGGAAGAGATGGAGCCGCATGTCCATAAGAATTTGCGCCGAAGTTGAGAGCGAAAGATAGCGCGTCAACGAGCTGCACGCGAAACCGAGAACCAGGATCAAGGCGAATGCAATGGTTGAAAGAATGAGCAGATGAACATTCTTTCTGGTTAAAACCACATCCACCAGAAACTTGGCCAGCAGGGGATAGCTGAGCCCGATTGCCGCAGAGAATAGGGTCAGAACGAAGGTCAGGATGAGCCTGGCCTTGTAGGGAGCGATGAACTTGAGGAGAGTATGGATACGCGGCCGCGTCAGCTTCAGGGCTACTCCGCCATCGTGTTCGACCTCGGTTCCTTCGCGCATTTAAATCACCTATCGAGGATGAATGACGCGCAGCTCGCAGTTGGCTGTCGTCTCGGGCAAAGCAATGGTTTTGAGCGGACTCAACGTATTCGCATCGAAAATCAAGATCGACGGACTGCCGTCTGAAACATACAGTTTCTTGCCATCGCGCGAAATGGTCACCGACCCTTCGGTCGTCGGAAGGTCCTTGACGGTCATCACTCTTCTCTGCGCAAGGTCAACGACATACAGTTGGTTCCAGACCGCGTAGGCGCGGGTAAGATCGGGCGAGATCACTGCGGCATCCCACATCACTGGGGGGCCCAGATCCATCTGATCCCATTGAGCTGTTGCCAGGTCAAAGTTGAGCAATCCGCCGAACTCTCTTTGGGTAATGGGATCGGTCCTCTGCGTCGGACAACTCAGAACATTGCTTTGATCAAACAATGGGGAGCACGACATGGATAGGGGACCGGCCCCTGGAACCCGGTTGCTCCGGAAACGGAGGGTCTTTACAACCTGACGCGTATCGAGATCGATCACGTATATATCTGCGCCAAAAGCATAGAGGAGCCGGGCGTTGGTGGGAGAAAAGATCAGCAGATTAACTCCCAGGAAGCTCCGCAACAGCTTTGTGATCTTGTGAGTTGTCCTGTCGACGGCCCAGATTTGCGGTGCCTCCGCGCGCACAGAGTCGCGGCCGCGGTCAACGCAAATCACATTGACGAAAAGCTGGTCTGCCTGTGGGTTGACCGCCAGCCCAAACAATTTGACGCTTTGGCCTGGGGAGCTGAGGTTGATGGTATCGATGACTTTCTTGCCCGCTACATCGATCACTTCAATCAGGCTGCGCCCGTCGGTGACGGCAAACAAGTACCTGCCATCAGCGGAAGGAACGATCTCTCTCGGCGCGATACCGTGAGTGGCGATCTGCGCAAACACCTCATCCGTATCCGTTCTCTCTAAGACTATGTTCCTGCCGATGGTGCCTATCGCGACCATCTCCTGAGGCAGCGGCTCTGCCGCGAGCAAAGCATTTGGCAGGCACAGACCGGCTAGACACAAAGCGGCGAACGCAAAAAGATTTTTCGCTTTTGGACAACGGCGTGTGAATGAACAAACCAGCGATTGAGCGTTCGTAGACAGCATGGGCTTACTTGCCTTTATCTTCCGGAAAAATAAGATCCAACTTCCGCCAGTCGCTGCCCGGCGCTCCATCTTTCTGATTCCAGTCCAGAAAGTTGGTGATCTGGTCAGGCACTTGAGCGGGCCAGGAGCAATTGTCATAGCAACCGTAAAGATCAGCCTCCATCGGGTGGCACAAGCCGGTTACCAGTCCGCTCGTTCCGGCTTCCCACCCAGGATCGAAGCTGAGCGTACAGCCCAGGGGCAACTGCTGCATGGCGCGTACGTCGCCCGATTGTTTTTCACTGCCGGTTTGCTGCTTGAGCGCTTGCTTCTCAATGTCCCTGGCTCTTTGATTCAGGGGTTTGATATGGTCCATGGCGTTTATGCATCCCCTTTCTCGAGCCGTTCGAGAAATGCCGGGCTCTTTTCCATGATCTCGACGTAGGCGTGTAAGCCCATGTTGATCCAGGCGCGAATCCACTCGCAGCGATGAATCGTGGCGTGGCCCAGGGTCCCATACCGCTTGTACCCTTCGTGGTGACAGCCCCCGGAGCAGATGTTGCGGACCCAGCAGATCTGGCAGGGCGGCTTCGCGCTGAGATGGGTCGCGGCCATGAACTCGGCCTGCCGGGCACGATCAACGCCAGTGGCCAGTGTCCCAACCTGGTGCTCATCTGACTCCAGAAAACGGTGGCAGAGGTAGAGCTTTCCTGTGCTCCCAACCCCCAGCAGACCCAGGCCTGCACCGCATGGGTAGGCTTTGATTACGCCCTGGTGCAGATCGGCGAGCAGGTTCGTAAGGTTCGAGAAGCGAGGCCGCTGGGCGCTCGAAACTCCGTCCACATAGTTTGCCGTCAACTTCCCAAATTCTTCCAGCACCTGCCAGAATTCTTCGGGGGTAAGAGCGTAATCGTCGTCACCGGAGGAGGTAACGGGGGCGAAACCTACTTCGTCGAAGCCCATCTCGGTCAAATGGTCGAAGATCTCGCTGACGGCCGTAACCCCGTGGGTCAGCGTAACCCGCGCAGCGACCGGGCGGGTCTTGTGCTCGCGAAGAAGGTTCATGATGCGAGGCTCGATCATGTCGTAAGACCCCATCCCGTTCTTGTAAGTCCGCCGCAGGTCGTGGAATTTTTTGGGTCCATCGATACTCACAGCTACCCCGACGCGGTGGTCCCTCAGGAAATGAATAATCTCAGGGGTTAGATAGGTGGCATTGGTTGTCATGGAGAAGTCGACACGTTTGCCGACCCGCTCTCCGGCACGCGTGGCGTACGCTACCGTATCCGAGATCAGGCGAAAGTTCATTAGGGGTTCACCCCCGAAAAAAACCAGCGTAACGGTGGGGTGATCGCCTGAATTTTGCAAAAGAAAATCGACGCTCTCCCTTGCCGTCTCCTGGCTCATAAATCGCCTGGGGGCGCCATAGTCGCCCTGAGAAGCAAAACAGTAGGTACAACCAAGATTGCAATCATTCGCGACGTTGAGTACCAGGCTGCGCTGAGGAAACGGCTTGTCAGAAAGCTTCGGCAGGAAGGGAACTGCCTGCACTGGTTGCGATCCGTCTGTTAGCAAGACCCCCAGAGCCTGTAGTTCAGATAGCCCCTGCACGATCGAATGAGTGGTATGCCGCGCGCGCAAGGCAGTCAAGACTTCGTGCGCAACCAGCGATCGGCTCTCGATCGCTGCGGAAGCATAAACAGGTTCGCCGGTCACAAACAAGCGGACAATTTCCGCCGCGAGCTCGCTGATCTCAAAAATGCCCGTCACAGGGACGACAAAGACGTAGTGCTTTCCGTGGAAGGAGAAGGGCCGGATCTCGGCCAGGCGGATCTCGCCGGGCTTTGCCGGCACCTTCGAGGATACAATCTCTCCCTTGTGAGCAGCGGACGGCGCCTTTGCCGTGCGGATCTGCACCAATCCAGTCTGGTGCGATGGATCGATTTGCGTTGGAAGCGCCATGGATTCCTTTCCTGAAGCTCTTAAGGCATGTCGTGTTTCATAAAAATCGAGGCAGCTACAAGAAGATAGGCTCGTGCTTGCAGGCTTTGCTTCGCATCCGCTGGTTTGTAGCTGGCCATCACCCACACGCTGCCCGTATTGTTAAGGGTTTCGGGCCTTTTTTCATTGGCAGTTTCCACGGCAGGAGTGAACAGACCGTGCTGGTCGATTGTTCCTACGAACTGTTTATCATCCGCGAAGTACTTGTAGTAGTAGTTTCCGATTTCCCACTGGGCTTGAATGGTGCCAATCTCAAAATCGTCTTCGGTGCCAGCGATGCCGTCCTGGCCATTGCTGTAAGCGACTGCCTCGAATTGCTCAGATTGCTTGGGGACGTAGACACCGCCTATTCTTGCCGAGCCGCGTTCCGGCAGGACGCGGATATAGCCGAAGTTGTCATAGAAGCCAAGCATCTTTGGTCCTAGGGTGCCCCGCAGGTCTACGTCTCGGACGCCCACAGCAGACCCGGGCAAAACGGAGACACGGGCAACTACCTGGCTGCTTGTGTTCTTTAGAATTGAAATGATCTTGATATCGCGGCCCAGGCGCAGGTCGGCGGGTGCCAGACCGGTGGGCAGATTGATGCCCACGATGGTTATGGTCACTTCCTCTGTCGGTATCTTCAGCGCTTTTGGTAAAACACCGAGGATTCTGCTGGGACCTGTGTCAAGATAACGTTCCTCCTCGCCCCCAACCTCAGGCTGTTCTTCCAGAAACCAACGGCCCCGGGCGACATTCCTATCGGGAGAAAGTTCAAACACTTCGCGAACCGTTCTGCCGTCGCTCGACCGTGCGCTGCCACGCCACGCGTAGCCGCCGTAGCAGACTCCTTCGCCCTTCCGCTCCTCTTTCTCTCCGCCGGCGAACTCCATGGTTGTAACGCTCTGATAGATACCGTCCTTCCCCGGCGTTATGTTCAGCCTGCCAACGTAATCCCCGCGGCCCGGCTCGTGTCCGCGCACCAGCCAAGCACTCTGGCCCAGTGGCTGTTGACCTTTCTCTCGTTCCCACTCTGGAGTATGGAGCGGAAACCGCTCGGCCAGAAAGGTCAAAGCTTTGTCTGCGGAAGGCGGCCAATCAGGCGAATTTAACTCCTCCGGGAAGGTGGCAAGGTGGAAGTCCTTCAACTTGAACCACTCTTCGCGGGTTCGCCGCTCGCCGGCAATTCTGGCGTAGCTATGACAGCGGGTGCAGACTTTCTTTACGTCTTCGTTCGGAACGTTCTCTACGACATTTCGCCGCCTCTCCAGCGCGTACGCAATGTCCTGAACCTCGGATGAAGAGAGGCCCTGGCTACCGGCCAGATATCCAATGATCTCTCTGGCTTGAGAGGCTGAACTCGGCACACCGTTGGTCCGGCCCATTCTTCTGACTGTGTCCTCCCATCCTTCGGGCGTCTTCCGCAGGTTAGAGATGCGGCTCATGCAATGGTGAGAGTCGACCTGGTGGCAGCCACCGCAGGTGCTCCGAACTATCTCGCTCTCCACCGGAATGCATTGGGCGGACAGGTTCCGGCAGGCGACGGGAACCAGGCTGAAAAGCGCGAACGTAAGGGCAATCATCCCTGCCGTCATTCCGCGGTCGGTAGTCATGAATACACTCGCCTTCCAGCGCGAACCAGTAAGCAGCAGGTTCGAGTCACTTGCCGGGCACTAGCAACAGGGTCTGTTTTACCATCTGCCTACGAGGCAGGAGCAAGATAATTTCAATGCCAGCTCGCGTAAATTTCACCGAACTCTAATTTATTTCTTGCTGAACCGTAGAATTTGCTATAGAAATAATGAAACTTTCTACCCAGAAAGTGGGCCCCGGCTAATTGCATTAATGTCGCTGCTAAAGGAGGGCCACTTTCGCGACGCAGCATTACCGTACAAGTTCTTGCATTCAGCTGTCCGGGACCGCTGGCTACTGAAGCACATGTTCTATTGATGCGCGCCAGAAACAAGCGCAGGCTAAGTGGGGGCCGGGCCCACATCCGTTCGGCTTCTCCTCTTTGAAGCCATGTCACGCTCCCGTTTTCCCGACTTGCTCCTCGTGAATAACGAGGGGCCGTTGTTACCAGTACTTCACGAGTAAGAAACCACGCAAGCAAGGTAAACCTTTGCTACTCGCTGGCTTTCGGTAGCAATCGATGTGTCAATTCCAAGTGGACTCGCAAAAAGAAACTGCATGGATCGTTCAGAGAGCGCGACGCCATCTATGGCGGGCACTATAAAAACCTGACCCTGGAGGAGAGATGAGACGGATCCCCGACGTTGCCGATGATGAAAAGCTTTTGAAGGCCTTGCGGCACCTGGTTAGCCGGCGATGTAGCTCATGGTTGTTCATCCTGCTGTGCGGCGCGGGCTTGTGGGCGCCTGCTCCCAGCGAGGCCCAGGTGCTCTCCGCAACGCTGCGGGGCGCAGTAACGGATACTTCGGGCGCCACCATCCCCGGAGCCACGATCACTTTGTCCGAGCCGTCCACCGGGCGGGTGGTGCGGACAGCAACATCCTCTTCGACCGGCGACTATGAGTTCGATGCGCTGCAGCCAAGCACCTACGTGCTCCGCTGTGACGCCAAAGACTTCAAATCTTTCGAGGCGCAGGATATCGTGCTGGATCCCGGGCAGATTCGTCGCGTGGATCCCGTCCTGACTGTCGGCGAGACGAGTACGACGGTGACTGTCTCGGCTGGCGCCGCTGTGATCAACACTGAATCCGCTACGATGACTCAGACCTTTAGCCAGGCCCAGCAGGAGAAGGCGCCGTTGGTCAGCACTTTTCCGGACGCGTACATATTGCTGACGCTTTCGCCCGGAGTGCAGGGCGGCAACGGAGATTATCCCGTGATCAACGGTCAGCAGCAAACTCAGCAGGCCCAGGGCTTCGACGGCATTCCGGACGATTTGTATGGCGAGCAGTCGAATAACTCTAATTTCTTCGAGCAAAGCTCAGCCAACACCTTCAATGCCCCCGCCGAAAGCGCGGTGCCCGCCGATATCGAATTAGTGACTCATCGCGGCACCAATTCGTTTCATGGCACTGCGAGTTACCAGATTTATGATTCCGTTCTTAACGCCTCTGAGTATTTTCCTCCGCCCAAGACGCCTTATATCCTGCACGAATGGAACCTGGCCGCCGGTGGGCCGCTGTGGAAGAATCGGGCCTTTGTCTACGCGCAATGGTTTGCGCAATCGATTCCCCTCGGTACGCCCTACCTCATCAGCGTGCCCACGCCCGCCTACCGCGCGGGCATGTTTTCGCAAACCATCACTGACCCACTCACCGGCCTGCCTTTCCCTAACAACACCATCCCGGCTAATCGTATAAGCCCGGTAGCTCTGGCCATCCAGAACCAGTTCTATCCGGTCCCAACGGGCTCCTATGCCAACCTGCCGCCGGTGAACAACTATCCCTTTGTGTTCCCTTACAACAGCGATCTCTACAAAGGAAATTGGCCCCTGGGCCGCATCGATTACAACATCTCTCAGAAGAATTCGATGTTCGTGCGCTGGCTGCTGCGCGATACTCCCTATGTGCTCAACGACGGGGTTCCGTCTGCAATCTGGACGCGTGTGCGCAGGGAACAGCAGTGGGCCGCGGGCGATACCCACATTTTCTCTCCGCACCTCGACAACAACTTTAGATTTGGTCTGGGCCTTGACTACATGGCGGATGGTGGCAAGCAGAGAGGGGTGACGCCGCCGAACGGCGCCGACGCGCTTGCCAGCGTAGGCTTAGAGGGCTCCAACCCAAGCAACTCGTCCGGTCAAGGACTTCCTTCGATTGCTATCAGCGGATTGCAACAAATCATGGACGTTCCGGGCGGGGTGAAGTTCAACGATACAGACATTACCGCGTTAGACTCGGCGGACTGGCAGACTGGCCGCCATGTATATAAGTTCGGCTTTATCTATCAGCGCTACGGAACCAGCTATGGCTTCGTCAATGATTACGGCACGTTTAGCTTCGACGGATCGGTTACCGGAAATGCGTACGCCGATTTCCTCCTGGGCATTCCGCAGTCAAGTGCGCGTACCAACCCCTTGCCGGATCGTCACCAATACGTCAGTAACTGGGGAATTTATGCTCAAGATAATTTCCAGATAAGCCCCAAGCTTACTATCAACTATGGGCTCCGCTATGACTACTACGGAACTCCGTCGGCTCCTGACAACCGGATGTACAATTGGGATCCGGCCTCGGGCGACGTGATCGTCAATCCCGCCGGGATCTCCGACATCAGCCCTCTTTATCCTTCATCCATCACGGTCATCCCCGGCTCCGTCCGGGCGATAGGCGACAAGACAAATTTCGCACCGCGTCTGGGGGCTGCTTACCGCTTAAGCAAGAACTCCGTGATTCGCGGTGGGTACGGAATTTATACCGCTCGCCTCGATGCGGGGTACATCTTGTCGCCCGGCAACGCGATCTCGGCCGTCGGACCCAACGGCTATGGCACCTTTAACCCTTTCCAGCTTATCAATCCTCAACTCGGTTCCACCGGGCCATTCTCGATTACCCAAACCTATCTGAATGTCGTCAACCCCGGCGCTCCGCCGCTGCTGCAATTTCCTGATCCCTACCCCTCAAGCACCTCGCTGGCTTCTGTTCCCACCCAGACGGTCTATGGGTATCCCAGGCAGTCAAGCCTGGGAATGATCCAGCAGTTTAACGGCACGTACGAGCGGGAGATCGACAAGATTGGTCTGCGCGCTTCCTACCTGGGATCTCGAAGTTCCGGCTTGAACTATGTGGTGAACATAGACCTGCCTCATCCGAGCACCACCCCGTTTACGCAGGCCCTATTACCTTACCCACAGTTCTATCAGGCTTATTACACGCACTACGATGGGAGCGCGAAATACGATGCAATGCAGTTACAGGCCTTACGGCGCGCGGGTGGGTTGACCTTCGATGCGAGCTATAGCCTGCAACGCAGCATCGCTAACTACTTGAATACGCAGAACCCGTACGATGTGCTCAGCAACTGGGCCAACGATGGCGTGACCATGCGTCAATACGCAGTCATCAGCGGATCGTGGGATCTGCCTTTCGGAAAAGACCAACGGTATTTGTCGAGTGCTACCGGGATTGTCAAGACCGCTGCGACAGGCTGGGTAGTTACCTCGATCAACTACCTGGGCTCGGGGGTGTGGTATTCACCTTCATTTACTGGGGCCGATCCTTCGAACACGGGAACATTCGGCGGCCTGCCCGATAAAGTCGGGAACCCCTCCTCTTTTCCCGGCGGCAAACAACGCCTGGACGCGTTCAACCCGGACGCATTTGCCATTCCCCAGAATGGCTCTTTCGGTAACGCCCAGGTGAACAGTTTGGAGAGTCAACATTTGTACCTGATGCACCTCGGGATTCTAAAAAGGACTCCCATTACGGAGCGGATCAATTTCGACTTTCAATGCCAGATATCGAATCTCCTCAATCATGCGGAATTTGCCATACCGAGCGGGATTATCAACGTGCCGGGAGGGAACCAATATACCTCTCAGCTCGGCACTTTCAACTCGCTCGAACGTGGACAGCCGCGACAGATATCGTTCAGGGGCGCGTTTAGATTTTAAAGCGGGCTCTCTGACCTCGCGATACCCCATGTGCTCCCAATCGACTTTGGGAGCACATGGTTTGTGGATAGGACAACAAACAGCGCACCGGACCTGCGTGGTTGGAAAGCTCCGAGCAGCATGGGTAAGGTAGGTACCCTCGAGGTCCTTCGACTCCGCGCTACAAGCACTTTGTCATGCGACAAATCTGTGAGGCGCTCCGCTCAGGATGACGTTTTTGTTGCGAATTGGAGATGCAAGAACCAGCGTCTTCTCCGATTTCCACTGTCTACCATTAGGTTGAGGCTTATGGGAGGTTAATACACGACAAGCGTGGTGCTTTCTTCACTGGTGGCCGCCCTGATTCCGCCGTAGTCTTTTCAACGACGACGTCCTGCATGTGGCGCGGGAGCAGGCACAGGATTCGACGTCAGTGAAGGATGGAAGGAGCCGGGAGCGATGAACAATGGGGGAAGGGAACGAAGAGTCCAGAGAAGCAAACTTGTAAAGACCGTAATCGTGCTCCTGGGAATGGCGGTTGTTGCTTTACCTGGCCGCGGCCAGCCGGAAGCGGTGAGCTTTACGCGCCAGGGCAATGCCATTCAGGTTGCGATCGGGGGTAAGCCTTTCACCACCTACAATTTTGATCCCAAGACGGCGAAAGCCTATCTGCAACCGATGCGGGATGCGAAGGGCGTGATCGTCACCCGGGGCTTTCCGATCGGGGATACGATTCCCGCCGGGCACGAGCATGATCCCAGCGTGGAGCCCCACCAGCGTGCCATGTATTTCGGGCATGGAGACATCAACGGCTTTAATTTCTGGGCGGAGGAAGTTTTTTCAAAATATTACGGCAACGGGTACCATTCAGCTTTCGGGCGAATGGTGTTTCGCAGGATTGAGGAAATCCGACCCGGCCCAGCTTCCGGTACCATTCGCGCTACGTTCGACCTTGAGGGGCCGGACGGTAAACCGTTTGCCGAAGAAGTTCAACAATTCACGTTCAGCGGCGATGGTAACTCTCGATCGATCGACTGTGAGTTTATCGTTCGCAGCGGTCAAGGACCGGTCAAGTTTGGCGACACGAAGGAGGGCACTTTCGCCCTTCGACTCGCTCCCGAACTGGATGCGCCCACGGGAACCATGGTGAATTCGGAGGGCGGCGAAGGGGAAGCGCAGATATGGGGCAAACGCGCCAACTGGGTGGACGTGGACGGAGTGATCGACGGCCAGGCGCTCGGCGTCGCTATCTTCGACCACCCGAAAAGCTTTCGTCATCCTACTTATTGGCACGCCCGCGGCTATGGATTGTTGGCTGCGAATCCATTTGGCCTGCGAGACTTTTACCGTGATCCTCACCAGGACGGCAGTTATACGATTCCCGTGGGCGGCTCAATTCAGTTTAGATATCGTGTCTTTATCCACGACGGCAACTACAAGCAGGCGCATGTCGCAGAGAGATACACTGAATACGCCGCGAACGAGTAACGTGCAGCGAAACGGAGTAGGGAAATGGACGAGAGCAGAAGAGATTTTCTGAAGGCGGGCACGAGAGCTGTCGCCGTGGCGGCAGCAGCCGACCGCGTCCGGGTGTGGAATACGCCGCGAACGGTTCTGGGCGCAAACGACCGCGTTCGGGTTGCGATCGTGGGACTGCGTGGCCGAGGCGAGGACCACATCAGTGGATATGGAGCGCTGTCGAATGTTGAAATTGCTGCGCTGTGCGATATCGATGACAACGTAATGCAGAAGCGCCTTGCAGCGGTACAAAAGATGGGATTTCAGCCCAAGACCTATACAGATATTCGTAAGCTGCTCGACGACAAGTCAATCGATGCGGTTTCAATCGCCACACCAAACCACTGGCATACGATTATGGCTATTTGGGCATGCCAGGCCGGCAAAGATGTCTACGTAGAGAAACCTTGCTCTCATAACTTATGGGAAGGCAGGCAGCTGGTGCTCGCGACAGCGAGATATAACCGGATCGTGCAGCATGGAACGCAGAGCCGTTCCAACCACGCGTCGATGCAGGCCATTCAGCAGATACAGGCCGGCCTTCTCGGAGATGTTTATTTGTCCCGCGGCCTTTGTTTCAAGTGGCGAGACACGATTGGCCACACGCCAGTATCGCCGGTTCCCGCGGGAGTGGATTACGATCTTTGGACCGGGCCGGCTCCTTTATTGCCGTTTACAAAGAATCATTTTCATTACAACTGGCATTGGTTTTGGGACTATGGCAACGGCGATATTGGCAACCAGGGTATCCATCAGCTGGATATCGCGCGATGGGGGTTGGGTCTGGGCTTCCCGAATAAAATCTCGGCGGTGGGAGGCCACTTCATGTTCGATGATGACCAGCAGACTCCCAACACGCTGAACTGTTGCTTCCAATATGATCGCCCCAATGGGAAGCGCACGATGCTGGAGTTTGAAGTTCGCCATTGGATAACGAACCACGAGGCTAAGATTGGAACCCGCAACGACAGCCCCTCGAGCGAAACCGCGCAGGGAAAGCTCGGCCCGGTGGAGGGAGATTACAACACGGTGGGCAACATTTTCTACGGACCGAAGGGGTACCTGGCCATCAACAACACCTCCGGTTACCGGAGCTGGCTGGGAAGAGACCAGGAACCCGGTCCATCCGCACTTGAGACTCCCGAAGACCACTTTGCAAACTTTGTTGCCTGCGTGATCAGCCGAAAAAAGGAAGACCTGAGAGCCCCTATCGAGGAAGGCCACTACTCCGCTGGATTAGCACACCTGGCAAACGCCTCGTACCGGCTGGGGCGAACGCTGGATTTCGATCCCGAGACCCAGATGGTAAAGAATGACGATGAGGCGAACCGAATCTTGTGCGACGAGGGCCGGGGATACCGTGCGCCGTTTGTGGTGCCAAAGCAGATTTAATACGGGTGATCGACCATGCCAGCGGTGAGGTGCGCGTGATTCTTTCTCGTCGTGACGTTCTATGGCAGTTACTTGTTGCCTCTCTGGCTTGCCGGGCCGGTTTGGGCGCGACTTCCGCCGGGCCGAGCCTCTCATTCCCCCGGCGGCCGCGCGAGCGGCTGGCCGTTACATCGTGGCCTTTTCGAAGCTACATTGACTGTCCAGGAAACAAGGCCTTCGATCGCGGCAAGGAGGGCTTCGATCTCAAGGAATTTCCGGGTGTGGTCGCGCGGCGATTCGGCGTTCACAACATCAACCCTTTGTCGGCACACTTTAGCTCAACCGACCAGGCGTACCTCGCGGCCTTCCGTGAATCGGTGGCGAAGGCTGGTTCTCACGTCGTCGACCTCGGGTTGAGTGGCGGGAAATTCTACGACCCCGACGCCTCGAAGCGACAGGCCGGCGTGGACTATGGCCGTCAATGGATCGATATTGCAGTCGTGATCGGCTCTCCAAGCGTCCGCCAGCACGTCGCGGGAGATCCCGGGGTTAAACCCGATGTCGCGCTCGCCGGCGAGAGTCTCGGCCAACTCGCTGAGTACGGTTCCAAGCGAAATATAGTCGTCAATCTCGAAAACGATAACGCTGTCGCCGAAGACCCATTTTTCCTAACCGCGGTCATTGAAAAGGTGAATAGCCCTTATCTGCGCGCGTTACCGGATTTCGGGAATTCACTGCTCGGACATGATGCCGAGTTCAATCGCAAAGCCGTTGCCGCCATGCTTTCCCACGTGTTCAACATGTGTCACGTCAAGGACACTGTCAAGGATAAGGAAGGTCAGGTCCACGAAGTCGATCTCAAAACCATGTTCGACATGGCCAGACAGGCCGGTTATCGAGGCTATTTCTCGATGGAGTATGATGTCGCCTCCGGTGATCCGTTTCCCGGCACCGAACGCTTGATTACCGAGACACTGACTTATCTGGCCTGACATACTTCGCCGGAGTGCTCCGCTGGCTTAACTCTTCGGGGTCACGCGGAACAGGCCGCCTGTTCTTGAATCCTCGAGCATCCACAGCGCGCCGTCGGGAGCGACCTCCACGTCGCGGATTCGGTGACCAACGTCCCAACGTTCGGCGGGCTTGGCGCCGCCCTGACCATCGAAGGTGATGCGGTTGAGCGTCTTGGTCTCCATGCCGCTCACGAGGGCTGAACCCTTCCACTGCGGGAACATGGCGCCGTTATAGAACATCAGATTGCCTGGCGCGATGACCGGCGTCCAGTAGATGACGGGCTTGGTCAAGTCAGGTCGCGTATCCGGACTCGGGATCGGCACTCCATCGTAGTTGGTCGCATAGGAGGCCAGTGGCCAGCCATAATTCTTGCCGGGTTCGATGAGGTTCAATTCATCTCCACCCTTCGGGCCATGCTCGATCTCCCACAACCGGCCGTCAGGCGCGAAGGCCAGACCATAGGGCGTACGGTGTCCGGTACTCCACGTCTCAGCCGGCGTTAGGTTGGGTCCAGGGAAGGTATACGTTCTCACCACTGGAGCCGTTTTTGCAGCTTCGGTATCTTCCGGTGGGTCAATCACGGGCACGCTCGCCGCGCCCTTCTTCCCGGCCATCGGATTGCCTCGAGCAGGCTTACCATCCAACGTCAGGCGCAGGATCTTGCCGAGTGGCTGGTTGGGATCTTGAGCCGGCGTCATGCGCTGCCGGTCGCCAACGGTAAGGAATAGATAACGGCCATCCGGAGAAAAGGCTATTTGTGCACCGAACTGACCACCATCGCCCCTCTCGCCATCACGCCAGATCACCTTGAGCCCTTCGAGGCTCGCCGAATCCTGGCCCAGCGCCAGCCGGGCGCGTGCAAGAGCCAGGCTCGAGCCGCCCTCACCCGGCTCCGAATAGGTGAGGTAGACGCTGTGATCCTTGGCATAGTGCGGCGATAGAAAAACGCCCAACATGCCGCCTTGTCCCTTGGCAAGAACGGCCGGCACATTCTTGACCGGCGTCTTAGCCCCCTGCTGAGTGACCAACTCCACACCGCCAACCTTCTCGGTGATCAGCATGCGCCCGTCGGGCAGGAAGGCTATCCGCCAAGGCAGATTGAGTGTTGCTACCTGGACCATGTTGAAAGGCAGGCTAGGCTCGGGAGTCTGCTCGCCTGCGTTGATCTGCGCATTTGCCTGGGTCGCCGCCAGAGCGAGAAAGAGCCCCGCGATCACAAACTGGTTCATCTTTTTTTTCCTCTATCCCTGTTGGTTGGTCCGGCCCACTAGACTTGTGAACAGGCTAAGGGACGCAGCACAAGGCTTGTGATACTTGATACCGTTGGTGGGTCTAAGTTGAACCTCGAATCGGCAGAGAGCTTCTTCCAATCGGGATCGGCTAGAAACTTTTCCCAATCCGCCTCAAGCGCGGCCACGTCAGGAAAGCTCAGCATGTAGGTAAGGTTCGGCATATTTGGTCCGACCAGTGTATCGGCGTAAAAAACTCCCGTAGCGCCGGCCTTGGCGAAAATGTCGAACTCACCGTTATGAAACATCTCCACCTTTCGGACGTGATCCATGTTTGTCGGCGACTGATACTGGCGAAGTTGATAGATGCGTTTTCCTTTGGTGGCGGCGGAGGCTGGCGGAGTGACCTTGGGATACCCCGGGAACGCCCGCAATAGGGAACTCTCGATGCGAATGTACGGCGGCGCGGCGGCGGGAGCGTCCCAGAATGGCGCAGCCGCCTTCATAAAGACATCGTCCTTCGCCAACTCAAGGTCAGCGGTCACTAGTGTCTCCAGCTTCGAGCTTGGCATCAGCAGGTAATAGGTCGGAGTATCTGGTCCGAAATAAACGGAGAACGCGCCAACCGGCCCTATGCCGAGCCGGTTGAGTGCCGGAATGAAGGCATCAGCAAAAAAAGCCGTCGTGAGCTTTACGCCCGGCCCATTCGCCAGATGGTACCGGCGCAGATCCATGTACTCGGGCGCAGAGCCCACTTGGGCAGGTAGATCATAGGCCGTAGCAAGCGAGAGGGCAGAAGCAGCGAGCGAACGAGAAAGAAAATTGCGACGATTCATGAAGTCTCCTTGGGATGAGAAAACTTTAGTCCGAACAATTTCGTGGTGACCACATACGACGTTCTTCGCCGGGCTTTGGGTCAGGATGGTTGTCAGAGAGGCTGCGGCGATGTTGCATTCTTCGTATGCTTTGCTATGCAAGATAATGTACTGTACTGTACAGTACAGCATTAAACGTCTGATTGCAACTCTGCGGAGTCCCGCAATTCAGGGTGGTACAGAAAAACGCATAAAATGCACTGATACAGGCATTCAAACCGCGGATTTCATAAGTATTTTTCTGTGCATTCAGGACGCAGAGATGGAGAGATGAATGCCTAACAAGCAGTCGCGAGGAGAGGCTCGAAACAACAAGCTTCAAAAAGTCGCAGCGGACTTGTTTCTTAAACGCGGCTATGAGGGGGTCAGCATCGATAGGATCGTTGAGTTGGCCGGCGGTTCGAAAAGTACGGTTTACAGCGAATTCGGTGGGAAGTGTGGGCTGTTTATCAGAAGTATCGAGAACTTGTGCCGCGAGGCGAATAAGCCGCTCACGAAAATTGACTACGCAGGATTGAACCTTGAAGCGAGCCTGAAGAAACTCGCTTTTCAGATTCTGAAGCTCATCACGGCAAAACGGTCCGTGGAGCTTCATCGTCTCGCTATCGGAGAGGCCCTGAACTGTCCTGAGGTAGGTGAGGCATGGTACACGCATGGTCCCGCCAAAACGGCTTCGTTCATACAGTCTCTGCTGGAAAGTCGTCGCGAGGAGCTGCCAAAGACCACGATTCCAATCGACCGGATCGCGGTGATTCTGCACGACTCACTGACGGGAGACATCCTCTACCGTCGGCTGGCAGGAGTCGGTAAGCACGAAAATGATGCCGAGCTCGAGCGCTTGGCTTGCGCCGCAGTCGATCTTATTTTCGGGGGATTACGAGGTTGTCCGAGAAGGTGATGCACCGAACCCATCGGCATGGGAAGATGTCTGGAGCAGGAGGTAAACCGTATGAGCAGCGATGTGGAACTAAATGAGATCGGAGTTCTGAAGCGGCGTGAGATCGAAGCTCGCCTTCTAGCGCCCATAGTGGATGCCCTTGGCAATAAGTTTGGACGGAATGAAGTTCTCGAAGTGGTCCGAGATGTTGTTACGGGGATTGCCCGTCGGCAGGGCAGGGAACTCGCCACCCGCTTGGGCAGCAACGATCTGCAAGCCTATGGAACATCCGTCGAGCCCTGGACCAGAAACGACGCGCTACAACTGCGTATTCTGGATCAGAACGACAGCGTTCTAAATTTCGACGTGACCAGGTGCAGGTATGCAGAACTCTACCGCAGCCTGGGCATTGAGGAATTGGGCGGCATCCTCTCGTGCGGTCGCGACGCAAGCTTTATCGAGGGCTTCAACGGTGAGATCGCCCTTGAGCGGAAGCACACGATCCTTCAGGGATTCTCGGCTTGCGATTTCCGCTTCAGCAAGCGATCGGATGGCGCTCAATCGTCAAACGAGAAATGAGATAGCTTGGTTTAGTCCTGATACCTTTGGCCAAACCGCAGTGCTAGCCGAAGCATCAGCTGGACGCGCTCAAAGGCGAGGGATTGGCGGGTCAACGCGGTTTGACTGGCCAGCGCCGGCAGGCGTCTGCTGGGACGCGCCGGGATCGACGTAGATAGGGATGCTCACGGAGAAAACGGAACCACTGCCCAGTTGGCTGACCACGGCGATGGAGCCTCCGTGAGCCGCGATGATCACCTTAGCGATGGCCAGGCCCATGCCGGCTCCGGGGGATGTGTAGCGCTGATGTCCTCCGCGATAGAACTTGTCGAAGATCAGCGTTTGCTCGAAAGAGTCGATGCCGAGGCCACGATCGGCGACCCTGACCACCAGAAAGTCCCCCTTCACTTCTGCGGTTATCTTGATCGGGGCTTCCGCAGCGGAGTACTTGCCTGCATTGTCGAGCAAATGCATGAACACTTCGCGCATGCGGGCGAGATCGATGCGAACCAAAGGCAAGTCAGGGGGCAAAACAACTTCGAGGGGATGGTCCTCAATCGCTACTTTGGCATCCTGTAAGGCGGCCTGAAGAGCTTCCTGAATGGAGTGCGGATGCAGGTCGAGTTTGAAATTGCCGGCATCGAGTTGGCTCATCTCCGCGGCTTCTTCCAACAGCCGGTTGAGCCGATCGGTTTGTTCGTCGATGCCTTTGAGCAAAGCACGCTTGCCCTTGTCGTCGAGGGCGGCGCCGTTCAACAAGGTGGTGACGTTGTGCTTGATAGTGGTGATCGGGGTGTGAAGCTCATGAGTGACTGAATCGAGTAAGGCCGACTGCAGGCGCTGGTTCTCTTGCGTCACCTGGCTTTTGTTGAGGGCTTCGAGCGCGCGGGCGCGTTCCAGGCCCAGACCGGCGAGGCTGCCGATTGCATCCAGTGTCTCGCGCGTCAAATCGTATCCTGAAACAGCAAGGGCTCCGACGGAGCGCACACTCAGGCGCAGCGGGATATATGCGGTTCCATTCTGCACCGCGGGTTCTCCGCGCAGAAGAGTCAGGCGCAACAGGCTTTCATCCACGGTGGCGCCGGGTGAAGAGCGATAGAGCGAAGGATTTCCGGCCACCACCAGACACACATCGCGAACAGAAAAGGTTTGTTTCACGTGGAGTGGAAGCGCGTTCAGAAGCTCGAGCTCGTTCTCTGATGCCAGGAACCGCTGGCTCAATTCGTAAAGCTGCTCCACTTCGCGCTGGCGATGTTTCGCAGATTCGGCATCGCGCCGCGCGCGCTCCGCGAGGTTGCTGGCTACCAGGGCGGTGGTAAGGAAGGCAAAGAATGCAACCCAGTCTTGCGGGTAGAGGATCCTGAAGGTTCGGACGGGCGGAAGGAAATAGAAGTTGAAGGCGGCCGCCGCACCCAGCGCCAGCACTAGCGCGTAACTCAGGCCCCAATAGGCTGAGGCCAACAGAACCCCTAGGAGAAAGGTCAGTGCGACTGTAGTTACATTGACGTGCAGCCGAAGGTCGATCGCCGTAGTGATGCCAATGGCTGCGACCACAAGGCTAAAACGAGCAGCCCGTATCCAAGCCTGGCTTTTCACCACTGTATTGTACGATGGAGCGTGCGTGGAGCCGTGAACAACGGGGGCTTGGTGAGTAAGACATCCGACGAGTGGTTAAGCGAGGTGTTTCCCGAGAAGGCCACAGGCACCTTCAAGCTGTTTTTTGGCTATGCTCCGGGCGTAGGCAAGACTTACAGCATGTTAAGCGAGGCTATACGACGCGCCAGCCGGGGCGAAGACGTGGTCATTGGTGTGATTGAGACACACGGTCGCAACGGGGTCGCAGAGTTAGCTGCCAAGCTCGATCGAATTCCCCTTCGGCAGATTGAATTCAGGGGAACTCCGTTTGAAGAGATGGATGTGGACGCTGTTCTCGCGCGCAAGCCGAGTGTCGTTCTGGTGGATGAACTGGCGCACACCAACATCGACGGCAGCAAGCACCACAAGCGATTTGAAGATGTGATAGAGCTGCTCGAGGCCAAGATAGACATTCTTTCCACGATGAATGTGCAGCACATTGAGAGCCTCGGCCCTAAGGTGTTGCAGATTACCGGGGTGCAGATTCGTGAGACAGTGCCGGATTGGGTGATGCAGCGTGTGGACGAGATCCACCTGGCAGACCTTACGCCGCAAGCGCTGCAGCAGCGCATGTCACGGGGCGATATTTACCCGGTGGAGCGCGCAGAACGCGCGCTTGCTCATTTTTTCAGGCCGGCCAATTTGGTTGCACTGCGTGAGCTTGCGCTGCGCCAGGTCACGCAAGTCGTTGACCGCAGCCTCGACACCTATTTGCAGAAGGACGGCGGACAGGCCGCCCAAGGTGCGCTCGAGAGAATCGGTGTATGCATCAATGCGAAACCAGGAGCTCAATATCTGATCGCTCGCGGCTCGCGCATGGCTCAGGGTTTGGGCGGCGACCTATACGTTCTTTACATCGATCTCGGTAGGGAACTGGATTCAAATCAATGGAAGAGCCTGGAAGAGAACCTGCGGTTTGCAGAGAGCTTGAGCGCCCACGTGGTGCGGGCATCGGGGAGCAACCTGATCGAAGGTATTCGGGAATTTATTCGCGAGCATCACATCACCCAGGTAATTTTCGGGAGATCTGTGCGCTCGGGCTGGGGTTGGCCTCAATACCTTGCGTCGATCCACGGATTGCTACGAGCTTGTCCCACAGTGGATCTTCACATCGTTACCCAGGAACCCCGCGGATGAAGAACAGAGACAGAGAGGGACCTGGTGCGAGTCGCGACGTTCAACATCAACAACATCAATAAACGGCTTGATAACCTCCTCGCCTGGCTAGCCAAAGCTGAGCCGGACGTGGTTAGTCTTCAGGAGCTCAAGTCGGAGCAGGGAGCGTTTCCCGCGAATGCGCTTCGAGATGCCGGGTACGAAGCAGTGTGGCAAGGGGAGCGGTCCTGGAACGGCGTAGCCATTCTCGCGCGAAACCACGCTCCCGTGTTGACGCGCGCGAGCTTGCCGGGAAATCCCGGAGATCATCAGGCCCGCTACCTAGAAGCGGCTGTTCAGGGAGTTCTCATCACTTCCATCTACCTCCCCAATGGGAATCCGCAGCCTGGACCGAAATTCGACTACAAGTTGGCCTGGTTTGAGCGCCTCATTGCCCATGCCGCCGAACTCATGGCGAGCGGTGCCCCCGTGGTGTTGGCCGGTGACTACAACGTCGTGCCGACACCGCAGGACATCTATCCCACTCGATCGTTGGATGACAACGCATTGATCCAACCCGAAAGCAGGCAAGCCTTTGCGCGTTTGCTGGCCCAAGGGTGGACCGATGCGTTGCGGAGCCTACACCCGGATGGGCCGCTCTGGACATTCTGGGATTACAAATTCGAACGGTGGCCGAAGGATAAAGGTATGCGACTCGATCACCTTCTGCTCTCGCCGAAGGTGGCGGAGCGGCTGGTGGACGGCGGCGTAGACCGATGGGCGCGTGGACAAGCAAACGCCAGCGACCATGCGCCAACTTGGATATCGCTCGATCTTTAACATGGTGTTGGCCCGATAGGCGTTGCAGCGGAAGGCGGCATCGAACTTGACCTCATCCTGCACGTGCTTCTGAACACATGCTGTGAGATTAGAAGTGTTTACGCTATTTCTGTCTTGGAACCCCACTTCAACGACAGCGCAGCCAGAATGGCGATCGCTCCCAGCACAATGAGAGATAGCTTCATCGTGATGGCAGCTAATAGCCCCCCGATGATTCCAGAAAGAGCTTCGGCTCCTACCTGAAGCGCTTGATTATTACCCATCACTCGACCTTGATCGTCTTGATTGGCGGCAGTGGAAAGTAACGTTGCACACGATGGCAGACTTAAGGCCAGTGCTGCCGATGTCAAAAACAATGTGACCCACAGTGCATTTATCTGCCGAGGCAACACCACCATCAGCATGAAGATGCCGGTGAGAAAACCCGACCACACGGCGATGGTCTTAATGGCAAAGCGAGCCGACAGGAAGCTGGTGAGCCACAGATTGGCGATTACAATCGGTACCCCAACCCAGGCGATGAACTCAGACACGCGAGATACACCAAGATGGAATTGATCTACGAGATACATGGGATAACAGCGAAAGAACCCGAAGATAGCCAGGTAGAAAAGAAAATTTAGCCAGTAGAGGCGACGTAAACGAGGATTGTTAACGACGTCCGCCAGGCCGGCGAACGCTTTGACGAAGCTGACCCGGCCGGTTCCTGGAGTGTGGGTCTCGCGAAAGAAGATCGCGGTGGCAGCCGCCGTTATCGCGAGCAGGAAGAAGACGGTCCAAAACGGCGTGGCGTAATTGAACCACGGCATGATGCTGGGATCGGCGAGTTTACCGCCCACCAGCGGTCCGACGATATAGGCGGCGCTGGCACTCATGTAGATGTAGCCAAAAAACCGGTTCCGGCCAGCCGGGGGGCATACGTCGGCGATCGCGCTCTGCGCAGCGACAACGTTTGCCTCGGAGAGACCCGCCAGAAGCAAGATGATCGCCAGCAAGGTCAAGCTCCCTATAGTCAGCGAGAACGCTATGAGCGCGTAGCAGACGGTGGTAACAGCCAGCGAGATTAATAAAACCGGCTTACGCCCGAAGCGATCGGAGAGTCCGCCCAGAATGGGCGAGCCAAGGAATTGTCCCAGAGGGTACAAACAGAGCAGAACACCCAAGATAATAGTGCGCTTTTCTGTGGGATCGCCGGCTGAGATCAACGGGCTGTCGCCGCGCAGCAGCATTGGCGTGAAAACGGTGATCATCAGGCTGTAGCCGGCGAAGCCTACAAAGATCACTCCGTAAAGCGGCAGTAACAAAGCGAGCGGGCGATCGCGACCTGGGGTGTGTTTGGGAGGGTCAATCGGATTTGGCATCTAGGAGTCGCTGGCGTCTGGGATCGTCATGGATATCCGGAGAAGGATGCTATCAGGCTGGCATATTACCCTATTTCATCCGGCGCGCACAGGCAATCCGAAACCCGTCGTCCCGTTCATAGATTTCGGCTCTCAGCGCGGATCGGGAGGAAGGTCGCCTCCACCTGGATAAGCGGGGTCCGCCAATCGCGCGCTGGGACGGAGGGACTCGGCTTCGAGGTAGATATAGCGAATGTTCGGATATCGCTCCCGGACCAGGGCTTCGATGCGATCGACGACCTCTTCAATCCCATTCCGGGAGAGCGACACGGAGAAGCGAATATTCATCGTGAGCAGAATGCTGCTGGGACCGAAATACATGGTCATGGGGTACCCTGCAAGCTCTACACCCGGCTCGGCCTGCGTGAGCCGGCGGATCTCTCGCAGTGTGCCGGCGTTGGCGCCTTCTCCCACCAGCAGATCCTTGCTCTCGACCATCAGAAACAAAGCCACGGCCATCAAAATCGCGCCGATAGCGAGGGAGGATATTCCGTCGGCGCGATGCCAGCCGAGCGTCTGGTCAAAAAGGGTGCCGAGGAAAGCAATGAATAAACCCGCGAGCGCGGCGAAGTCTTCAACGATGACAGTAAACGTGCTCGGGTTTTTGCTGGCGCGAATGGCCCGCCATGAGGCTGGAACACCTTCACCGGCGCGAAACTCCTCTAGCCCGACGTAGAGAGAATACCCTTCGAACAAACCAGCCACCCCGAGCGTGACATAGCTCCAGAGGTAGTGGTCCAGGGGCTGGGGATTGCGTACACGGAGGTAGCCCTCAGCGATAGAAGCGCCGCCTCCGGCAAAGAAAACGAAGAGCGCAACCAGAAGGGTCCAGAAGTAAAGTTCCTTCCCATAACCGAAGGGATGGGTTTCGTCCGCCTGCTTGCGGCTGCGGTTCAGACCCAAGATCAAAAGCGACCCATTGCCCGCATCGACAAGCGAGTGGATGGCTTCGGAAAGCATCCCGGAAGAATGGGTGAAGACCCACGCAGTCAATTTGGCAGTCGCAATCGCGAGATCGGAGACGATTGCGGTGAGCACAGCCTTACGCGATGACTTCATTCTTTTGGACGCCCCCTGCATCATCTATCGTCGTGAATGATTGGATGCTAACCCAAGCGCGAATTGGCGCACGGCAACCAGGAACTTAAGCCGCCGCGTAAAAGGCATTACGCTAGAGGCAACGACCCAGGCGTCTTCGCAGAGATTACCCGTGGGCAACAAAATGCCTTGAAAGCCGCGTTCATCATCGAGCCCGCGACAATCATGGCGGAGTCGAAGAGCCTGAGCGACCTATTGAGGTGCCTCACCTCGACTGCAGTCATGTCCACCTTACCTTGCGAGAGTCGGACTATTGAGATAGACCCGTGTGTAGGCCGCTACCCCTCTGTGTCAATATAGTAATGAAATTAAAAGGAACGCATTCTCTCTATGAAACTTACAAGCGCTGTACCGCAGACCGCCACGATCCATTCAGCCGCGAGCCATTCAGAGGCAATCAAGGCAGCAAAGCAATGGCTGCCATTTACGCCCAACCGCGATTTTTTGGGCGAGCCAAGAATGTTTACCTCCGCCCATGGCACTTGGTACAAGAGCGAGGACGGACGAGCGATTTTCGATGCCTCGTCCGGATTGTTTACGACGCCTGCGGGACACGGAAGAACCGAGATTGCGGATGCGGTTTATGAGCAGATCCTGGAGCTGGACTTTACACCAAGCTTTCTGCGAGCCCATCCAAAGTCCTTCCAGGCCGCCGAGCGGGTTGCAGAACTGCTGCCGGATGGAATCGATAAGGTATTTTTCGTCAACTCTGGATCTGAGGCCGTCGACACGGCGATGAAGATCAGTATGGCATATCACCGTGCGCGGCGCGATGCTTCAAGGACAATGTTTGTTTCCCGCGAGCGGTCTTATCATGGCGTGAATGTTGGCGGAACGTCTCTCGCGGGCATGGTAAGCAATCGCAGGACTTTTCAGGGGATGACCCTGCCGGTTGTTCACATGCGGCACACCTTGCTGGCGGAGAATCGCTGCGTTCTCGGGCAACCGGCAAAGGGTGTTGAGCTCGCAGACGACCTGCAGCGCATGGTCGACCTGTACGGAGCAGAAAACATCGCGGCATGTATCGTAGAACCGATTGCTGGATCCGCCGGTGTCTATGTTCCGCCGGTAGGTTACCTCGAGCGGCTGCGCGAGATATGCACGACGCATAAAATTCTGCTGATCTTCGATGAGGTGATCTGCGGGTTCGGCCGCACCGGTCAGAGTTTTGCCGCACAGAGCTTCAACGTAACTCCCGACATTATTACCATGGCCAAAGCGATCACCAACGGCTGTGTGCCGATGGGAGCAGTTGGCGTCAGCGAGCATGTATATGAGACGATCCTCAGCTCGGCACCGGACGAGACGATTGAATTCTTCCATGGATACACCTGGTCGTCGCATCCCGTAGCATGTGCGGCGTCGATTGCGGCGCTCGATATTTACAAGAACGAGGAGTTATTCGAACGAGCGCGCGAGTCTTTCGCCGTATTTTTTGAAGGGGCTCTACAAATTAGCGAGCCTTCCGTGCGTAGTCGACATTCGTGGGTTCGGGATGTTGGGAAGCTTCGAGATCGACCCACAACTTCTTGGCTTCAACGGGTATGAGCTGCAGAAGCGGCTCTTCGACCGCGGAGTCCATCTGAAGACCACGGGGAACAGCGCGATTCTAGCTCCACCGTTCATCGCCACGCACGATGATCTGGATTATGTAGTAGGGGTTCTGAAGGAAACACTGACCTCCCCAAATTGATTGGGTCGCCGGTCAGCCGTAACTCACTTGTCGGCCCAAGCTTGTTCCTGATGAACCGATCGCTGGCCAAAGTGTTCACCATTGCGCAGGATTACCTCGCTCCTCCCCGGAGCAATCATGCGGCAGATGCAGTTTGGACTCCACTTTCGGCTATGAGTGAAGTGCGTATAAAGGAGCGGAAGATGAAAGCATACGTAGGGGTGGTTCTACTGGCGTGCGGTCTGCTGTGTGGAGTGCTCCGGCCACGGTTACAGGGTCAGGTGGTGCAGACAGCGCCGCCGATTCCCAAACCCGACGATCGCTACAAGGCCGACATTCTCTTGGTGGTGGCCCATCCCGATGATGACACCGGCGTTCTGAACTACATCACACGCGCGTCGCTCGACCAGGGTAAGCGAGTGGCTGTCGTCTTCACTACCAGGGGCAACTCCGGCGGCAACGCTGTCGGCATGGAGCAAGGCAAGGCAATGGCAGACGAGCGCGAGATGGAGGCGCGCCATTCATTGGCGGTAAGCGGCATCAGCAATGTCTGGTTCCTGCATGGGCCCGATACGGCGACCCAGGACGTGCTACATTCGCTCGAAACTTTGGGGCATGGGGAGGCACTGGAAGAGGTGGTGCGGCTTGTTCGATTGACCCGGCCTGAGGTCATCATCACCTGGATGCCTGGCTATGTCGCGGGAGAGAACCATGGCGACCATCAAGCGTCTTCCGTGGTGGCGACGGAGGCCTTCGATATAGCGGGCGATCCGGCTGCATTTGCCGAGCAGGTGAACGCGCCACGGCGAAACCTGGGCATCAACAACTATGGCGAAGGTCTTCATCCCTGGCAGGCGAAGAAACTTTATTTCTTTTCCGATGCCAGCCATCAGGATTTTCTTGAACACCATGGGCCAAAGTACCTGGCCAGGGATATCTCGAGCAGCAAGGGAGTCACTTTCGCGGCCTTGAACAAAATGGCGTGGGATTTGTATGCCACCCAGATCGATCCACAGGAAGACTACTACGTACACATGCCGGACTACCTGATACTTGCAAAGTCGCTGGTTAAGTCTCCGGTAGAAGCGGACGTGTGGGACGGTATCGACCACACGCCGATCGCCTATGCGCCGCCCCCGTGCTATCGACCCGCACAGCGCCCTCCAGTGAGTCTTGAGTTGGGTGGTCCCTGGGCTTTTTATCATCAGTTCTATGTGGCTCACGGTTTGACCTCGGTCATGAGCTTCCTCAAATCACAAACTGCACTGAGTGCGGATCACGCACTATGGATACCCCTGCTGCTGCATAACGATACGGCGGAGGCACGGGAGATTACGCTCCACGCCTCTTTGCCCGAAGGCTGGACTCCACCCGCAAAGGATGTGGTCTATCGCCTCGAGCCGCACAGCAGCTACCCGGCGCAGATATTCGTGGTCGCACCCACGACGAAACCGGATGCGCCACCGCAGCAGTTACGGTGGAGCATCACGGACGGTCAAAAGGAAGCTGGAGAGGTCAACCTGATCGTGTACATGGAATTTAATGGTGTTCCGCAGTAAAGCATTTCTGCGGCAGACTGCGAGCATCTCGGCTTCGGGAGCGTTTGTTAAGAGCACGGACACGACGAATCCCGGCATTCATCCGGTTCGCGGGTAAGATTTTCTTTTAGAGTAGATTCCAATGGACGGAGAAAAACGAAGACTTAGCTGCGTGTTGTCATGCTTGATGCTACTGGTGTCCTCGAGGGCACCGGCCGAGACGCCTTGTCAGTGGGACGGGAACCCGCGCCAGGATGCCCAGGCGATACCCGAGAATCGCGGCGCTGCGGCGCTCTCCGTTGCGTTGCAAAAACTCCACACCCGGGCCAGCATGCTGATGGTCACGGCCCACCCGGATGACGAAGACGGAGCGACGCTCGCCTATGCTTCCCGCACGTTAGGGGCGCGGGTGGGGCTGTTGACCCTGAACCGTGGCGAGGGGGGCGCGAATGTAATGTCCTCGGACCTGTGGGATGCTCTGGGCCTGGTGCGGACGGAGGAGCTGCTGCAGGCGGACCGGTATTACTGTAGTTCACAATACTTTACTGTCGCCGCGGATTACGGTTTCTCCAAAGGTCTGGATGAGGCATTGCAAAAATGGGGTAAGGACGATGGCCAAGTCTTCTATGACGTGGTGCGGGTTGTGCGCATGACTCGTCCGCTGGTGATCACTTCCGTTTTTGTAGGCGGTCCGTCCGACGGCCATGGAAACCACGCGGCGGCAGGCCTCTGGGCGCAAAAAGTATTTCTTGCCGCGGGCGACCCGAAAGTCTTCCCGGATCAGATCAAGGACGGCCTCAGACCCTGGAATCCTCTGAAAGAATACGCGCAAGTTCCATTCTCACTGGAGGAAGGATACGTTTCCTCGAAGGGCCTCTACGATTATGCAAACCACCGTTGGGACCCGGCCGGCGTGCAGAATTATATTTCTGGCAAGTTCGAGCCAGGAGCAGTCAGCGCGACGGTGGAGGTGCCGGTCGGGACCTATAGCGTGGTCAACGGTTTGAGCGATCAGCAAATTTCACGCACCGGGTTGGGCTGGCAAAAATCTCAGAATGGCGGCAGCGAGATTCCAGCCGCTGGACCGGCAGAATCCGCGTACCACCGTTTTGGGTCGCGCATTCCTGCTGCCGACAAGGAGAACTCGTTTTTCGACGGCATCGACATATCCCTGCAAGGTATCGCGGGTCTGGCTGAGAATGAAGAGCACGCTTTCCTGACGCAAGGGCTCAGCACGATCAACGGGTTAGTCGAGGGTGCTATCAACAACTACTCCGTTCACGATCCGAGTGCGATCGCTCCTACGCTTGCCAAAGGATTCAAGGCCACTAGCGATCTCATCGACCAAGTCAACCGCAGTTCGCTCTCGGTTGAAGCTAAGTACAATGTTCTGCACGAACTGAAGATCAAGCAGGCACAGTTCAATGACGCGCTGGTGCTTGCTCTGGGTCTTTCGATTACGGCAAATGTTACCCACGAGCCGCCCCCGCCTCCCCCAGCGAACGCAAGTGATGAGGCGCAATCGGCAGCACGCCTCATGGCGCACTTTCGTGGAGATCAGCCAACGTTTCAAATGGCAACACCGGGGCAGCAGTTTCCCGTTCTTGTGCATTTGGCCGCGGGTAGTCCTGTTTCCGTGAAAATCGACAAAGTCTCTTTAGTGATGGCAGGCACCGACGGTTCGGGCATTCAGCCCAAGGGCAACGATGCCGGCCAACTGGATGGTGGCGGTATCTTCAACGCGCTCTTCGAAGTTCAGATTCCGGAGAACGCCGGCTACACCAGACCTTACTTCTATCGTCCGGGTCTCGAACAGCCCTACTACGACCTGCGCTCTGCGCAGTACCGGGATATGCCTTTCGCGCCTTACCCTCTGGCGGCGCAGGCAACTGTCACTTACAACGACGTGCAGATCCATTTGGCCGAGGTGGTGCAGACAGTCGAGCGTGTCGTGGGTCCCGGGATCTTGTTCCATCCGATGCCGATTGGTCCGGCAATTTCGGTGACCATGTTGCAGGTTGCGGGCGTGGTTCCTCTGGATAAGCCTTCCTTTCCCGTCGGTGTGCACATCCACAGCAATGTGAAGGGGCCGGCCGAGGGAAACGTTCACTTGCAGATGCCGGACGGATGGAGGTCGGACCCTGTAGCGGCGGCCTTCTCCTTCGCCCAGGACGGGCAGGAGCAGATCGTCACCTTCAACGTCTTTCCATCCCATCTGTCAGAGCACGGCTACCATCTTACGGCAGTGGCGAACTACGACCATCATGAATACAAAGAAGGGTATGTTCAGGTTGGATATCCAGGTCTGAGGCCGTATTACCTCTATAGCGCAGCGGCCTACCAAACTACCGGGACCGACGTAAAGGTCGCTCCCGGTCTTCAAGTTGCCTATATCGAGGGAAGCGGCGACGACATACCGGCGTCGCTCGAGAACCTGGGAATACATGTGCGCTTTCTCTCTGCAGAAGATCTGGCGACCGGGGACCTCAAGAAGTACGACGTCATCTTAATAGGCGTGCGGGCCTATGCCGTGCGCAACGATCTAGTTACCTACAATGGCCGCTTGCTCGAATATGTCAAGAATGGCGGTGCGGTGGTGGTCCAGTATCAGACACCGGAGTTCGACCATAACTTCGGACCCTATCCTTATAGCATGACATCGGACCCCGAAGAGGTCACCGACGAATCCTCCTCGGTGACTTTCCTGGAGCCTTCCAGCCCCGTCCTGGCTTGGCCCAACAAAATAGCAGCGAAGGATTTTGAGGGGTGGATCGAAGAGCGGGGATCGAAATTTATGAGTTCGTGGGATCCTCACTATCAGGCTCCTCTCGAAACCCACGATCCGGGGCAGGATTTGCAAAAGGGAGGTTTGCTGTTCACCCGCTATGGAGCGGGTGTCTATGTGTATACCGCATATGCCTTCTATCGCGAGTTGCCTCTGGGCGTGCCTGGCGCCTATCGCATCTTCGCCAATCTTCTCAGCCTCCCGCGGAATCCGGTGCTGCATGAGAAAAATTAGAATGGATTACTCGAGCTGCGCCTGCCTTATTGGCCGAGTCGCACAGGGCCGCTGCCGGTGAGGGCCGAGGGTCTGCCTCCGGTCCCCTAACGGAGGCCGGGTGCCCCACATCTCGCTCGTTTTTCGCGAGATGTGGGATACCACCGACGTTGACCGCTCAGTGCATCGGATGAATCGTAAATCGGAGGGAAGGTGCAGTGGTATCCCACATCTCGCGAAAAACGAGCGAGATATGGGGCACCCGTCCTAAACCTTTTTTGGTTCCCTTGGGCTGTCGAGAACGTGATAGGGACAAGCCTGGCTTCTACTGTTCGTTGTGAGTCACAGTGTCACTTACTTGAAGGAGTCTGGAGCCCGATGCAATCTCACGTTGCTGCTTCTGTCCTGCTCGCCGCACTTTCAGCTGCAGCCGTCGCCCAGCCCGCCCACACTCTGCATAAGATCATCACCGTGACCGAAGGGACGGACATGGCGGTGGCTGTGTCCCCGGATGGGAAGACGTTGATTATTGATCTGCAGGGATTGTTGTATTCGCTCCCTTCGGCGGGGGGTAAGGCGAAGCAGTTGACGGGCCCTCTGGTGGAAGCATCGCACCCGGAGTACGCGCCGGATGGGAAGCAGGTCGTGCTGCAGTCGTACCAGGGGGGCACGTTCCATATTTGGGTGATGAAGCCCGATGGGACTGGGTTGCGGCAGGTGACCACAGGGCATGGCGATGATCGCGAGCCCCGATTCTCGCCGGATGGCAAGACGGTCGCATTCTCGTCTGACCGGGCTTTCAAGGGCTCGTACGACGTGTGGACAGTGGATGTGGCGAGCGGAAAACTGAAGCAGATTACGTATGGCGTGGACGATGAGTATGAGCCGGCTTGGTCGCCGGATGGTCAGCAATTGGCGTATGTCGATGGAGTATTTGTGGCTGGAGCACCAGGCGTTGGCGGAGTACAAGGGCGAGCGATTGTTGCGGTAGATCTAGCTACGGGTAAGACGCGCACGCTGGCTTCCATGGGGAAAACGCCGGGGCGCCTCGAGTCGCCTTCGTGGTCAAAAGACGGCAAGCTCGCCTACGTGGAGCTCTTCGGCGCTGGGACTTTCGTCGATGAGGCCAAACTGATCGTAGATGGGGAAGTAGTTTCAGGAGGCAACAACGATACGTTTCCGTTCCCGGCCGCGTGGGCCTCGCCGGGCACACTCTACTACACGGCGAACGGCAAGATCCTGAAGGTGGACCTGGCGGCAAAGACGGAGGCCGCGATTCCGTTCTCGGCAGAGATCAAGTCGATCCGGCCAGTGTATCCAGGCAAGAACTTTGGTTTCGATGAGACCGCGGCGAAGCAGGTGAAGGGCGTATTCGCGCCGGCGTTGTCGCCCGATGGCAAGACGGTGGCATTCGTAGCCCTGAACCAGTTGTATCTGCTAAAGGTGGGCGACAGTGCCCCGAAGGCATTGACGCATGACAGCTTCTACAAGCAGGGAACTGCCTGGTCTCCGGATGGCAAGCGGCTGGCGTATGTGTCGGACAAAGGTGGCATCGAAAACATCTATTTGCTCGACCCAAAGACCGGCGAGGAGAGGCAGCCCGCTCCTTCGAAGAGTGCGCAGATTTTCCCCGCGTGGTCGCCGGATGGTAAGACAATCGCGTTTCAGGACCAGACTGGCGCCACTCTGCTGCTGGATGTCGCGACGGGCAAGACCTCGCCCCTGGCTCCGGCTACGTTCTTCCCCGGCCGCCCGGCGTTCTCAGCGAATGGAAAGACGGTGGCCATCGCTACCGTGAAGCCATATTCGCGCCGGTTCCGCGAGGGGACAAGTTCGATCCTCGCGGTCGATGTGGCGACGAAGAAGGCGGAGTGGTTTGAGCCGGCACCCTTCGAGTCGATCTCTACGCGGACCGAGGACGGTCCGGTGTACTCGCCTGACGGCAAGGAGATGGTCTTCGTGATGGACGATCTGCTGTACGCGATGCCGGTGGATGTGGACGGCAAACCTTCGGGTAAGGCGATTGCACTGAACAACGAGATCACGGATGCCCCGACTTATAGCGGGAACAATATCTTGTATCTGTCCAATGGAAAGCTGCGGTTGCTGGATCGGGAAACAAAGGCGATTACTCCGGTTCCTTTGTATCTCACCTATAAGCCGGAGCAGCCTACGGAGAAGATTTTGATTCACGCGGCGCGGTACTGGAAAGGCGCTGGGCCGGAGGAGTTGAAGGACGTTGATGTGCTCGTCGATGGCCACAGGATTGCATCGGTTGGGCCGCATGGGGCTAAGGCGCCAGCCGGCTACCGGGTGATTGAGGCTCCGAACTCTACTGTGCTGCCGGGGCTGTGGGAGAACCATGCGCACCCAAACTCGGATTCATCGATCTACTATGGCGACCGGCTGGGGCGACTGTGGATGATCTATGGGATCACCACGCTACGAGACATGGCGGACCAGGCCTACCGGGCGGCTGAGGAGAAGGAGTCGTTCGTTTCCGGAGCCGCAGTTGGGCCGCGTCTGTTCGCCACGGGCGAGGCGATTGATGGAGAGCGCACGTACTACCCAATGATGATTCCCACCACCAGTGAGGCGCAGTTGCAGCGCGAGTTCGAGCGCCTGCGTGGTCTGGACTTCGACTTCATGAAGTTGTATGTCCGGCTGCCGTATAGCTGGGTGGTGAAGGGCGTCGCTTATGCTCATAGCCAGATGGGCGTGCAGACCGCGGGTCACTACCTTCTGCCGGCGGTGGCGCTGGGTAACGATGGCATGAGCCACGTGTCGGCGACAGCGCGGACGGGGTATGCGTATTCGCGCACGCTGACCGGGGCCAGCTATGGCGACGTGCAAAAACTGATGGCGGAGTCGGGCATGTGGACGACGAGCACGCTGCTGAATCCATCGTTGATTGTGGATGCGCCGGCGATGGCGGATGATCCACGCTATGGCGTGGCGCCTCCGTGGGAGCAGGAGCGGCTGATCAAGGCGCGGGATGCAGCGCTCAAGTCCACTGATCAGGCAAAGGCCTCGACGGTGGAACGGACCATGCGGGAGGAGGCGACGGTAAAGGGCGTGCTCGACCGCAAAGGTTTGTTTATAGGCGGCACGGACTCACCGTTGGATCTGCCGTCAACGTCGCTGCACCTGAATTTGCGTTCGCAGGTTAAGTATGGGCTCGCCCCATGGCAGGCGCTGGAGACGGTGACGAGTATTGCGGCGAAGGCAGCCAAGGTGGAGAAGGATCTGGGCACGTTGGAGGCAGGGAAGCTGGCCGACCTGATCCTGGTGGAGGGTGATCCTCTGGCCAATATCGACGACGTGACCAAGGTGCAGTGCGTGATGAAGAACGGGAGACTGATGTCGGTGGCCGAAATCATGCAGCCGTTTGTGGCCAGTTCGATGGGGGCGGATGTTTGTCCGGCAAGATAGGTGATTTTGGACTGCTACGAAGCCTTCCTGCTTCGGAGCTTATGACTTAGGTTTGTACTTGCGTAACGCCTACCACAAAGCTTGTAGTGTACCTGGGACAGACGTACAGGTTACAGTTATGGGGGCTTTCATGAAGACCTCATATCGAATGTCTTGGCGTAGCAAATATTACGACGACAAACCCCTGCCGCGACATAAGCATACAAACGTTACTCTGGAAAGGATCTAGTCATGCTTGTGATCTTTGTTTTAGTAGCGTTCTCGCTATATCTTTCTGCTGTCTGGATTACAAACCAGGACTAACACTCGCGGGACAACGGAGGTCTCGTTCGACGTGACACGTTAAGGTAGCAGTGGCCTGCACGGCACAGCAGCATAGTAGACGGCAAGATCGAAAGCCTAAACTTTCGTCCGAATTGGCGGACGCGCGGGAAGTTATTCAGTCCGAAGCGCCTGCATGGGATCGAGGGACGAGGCGCGTCGAGCGGGAATGAAAGTTGCAAGCATGGAGACAGCTAGAACAATCAATCCTACGGCAATTGCAACCATCGGCCCCTGGGGCGCAAAGGAATTGAATATTGTGGAGAACACTCGCGGTAGTGGGAACGCGAGGAGCAGACCAATGGTGCAACCGATCGCGGATAGGATTGCCCCCTGCCGTAAGACCAGGCTGAGAACGTTTCCCCTGTTCGCGCCGAGCGCGACACGGATGCCGATCTCACGCGTTCGCTGAGTTACCGAATAGGCGATTACGCCATAAATTCCCACCGCCGCCAGCAATAGAGACAGGCAGGCGAAGACGCCGAGAAGCTCCACCATCATCTTGTCGCCACCTGCGTTGTCGTTGACCAGGTCCTGCATGGTCCAGATTCTGCCCACAGGCTGGCGCTTGTTCATCGTCCATACTGCGCGCTGCAACATGGGCGCCAATGCCTTTGATGGAATGCGCGACCTCACGGCAACCGCCATGCTGGCGGAAGGAGATTGGAGATAGTGTTCGTAGATTTGTGGCCGCGGTCTCAACTGGCCTTGGAATTCGTTGACGTTGCCGACGATGCCTACGATCCGCGTTCGCTTATGCCGTTCCTGACCAACTTCGACCTCGCGGCCAATGGCATCCCCTCGGGGAAAAAAGCGTCTCGCGAACTCTACGTTAACAACCGCGACCATCGGCGCTGTCTCAGTGTCAGAATCCAAAAAGCCGCGTCCCCTCATTAATGGAATCTGCATAGTGCGAAAATATCCGGACCCTACGGCAAAGTAATCGGCCTCTGGACGTTGCGAATCTGGTTGGGGCGCCTCACCGGCCAGGCTGACGGGCGTGCTCCATCTGCAGCCTAGCGGCAAGCACGTATTCGCATCGGTGGATTCAACTCCTGGAAGCTCGCGCACTTTCTCGATAATTTGCTTGAAGAAAGCAGCTTGCTTCGCGGGATCTTGATCATCCTGGCTGGTCAAGGAGATCTGTGCGACGAGAAGATGGTCTGGATTGAAGCCATTCGGCTCGGTAAATTCGCGAATGACTTCACGCATCATTATGCCCGCGCCCACGAGGAGGACAAGGGCCAATGCAATCTGCCCGGCGACAAGCATGCTGCGCAAACGGATTCGTCCCAAGCCTGCCGAACTTGCCGGGCTGCTGTCGATCAACGCATCGCGCGGGTTCACCTTGGAGGAGCGGAGGGCAGGGATCAAACCAAATACAAACGTAGTTAGTAAAGAAGCAGTCAAAGTGAAAAGCAGAGTGGGCAGGTCCAAACGGAGACCCTCGCCGACCCTCTTGCCGAAATCGTTGAAGGCGAAGGTGGCCCGCAGTAACTTGATCGCGAAAATAGAGCCCAGGAGGGCCGCTCCGCCGCCCGCAACGCCAATGAGCAAACTCTCAGCAAGCATTTGCCGGAGCAGACGAAAGCGCGCAGCGCCCACCGCGGCCCTTACCGCCAATTCATGGACGCGTGCCGCGCCGCGTGCCAGCAGCATTCCCGCGATATTCGCGCAGGCAATCAACAACACGAAACTGGCCACGGTCATGAGCACAATTACGCCATTGCGAGAGTTTTGAGATCGTATGTTGTGTTCCTGGAGGGTCAATACCGCCGCGCCCCGGCCGTCGTTGGTTAGAGGGTAAGCGCGCGCCAGGTTCTGCGCGATGGAGCTCATTTCCGCCTGAGCCTTTGAGACTGTCACACCCGGCTTCAGGCGGCCCAGAACCAAATCCAAGTCATCGTGGCCGCGCGCGTCGGGAGTGAGGTCCTTGGCCTGAATGACGAGCGGCACCCAAAGCCTGGGAAAAAAATTGTCGAGTTGCGGCATCACGCCGACAACAGTGTATGGCTCGCCGTTGATGTCGAGATCTTTTCCGACTGCCCGAGGGTCTGATGCAAAGCGATCGCGCCAGAGCGCGTTGCTCAAAATCACAACATGATTGCCAGCTTGCCCCTCATGGGGCAGAAATCCGCGCCCGAGCGCCGGCGAAACGCCGATCACGCCGAAGTAACCCGGCGTCACTCGGCCGCCATTTACTACTTCCGGCTCGCCCTCCCTGGTTAGGGTGACGGAGTCGTCCGTCTCGGCTGCCATGGATTCAAAAACGCTGTTCTGCTTGCGCCACGACTCGAAGTCGGGAACAGAAACATTCTCGAGGTCATATCCCTTGACCAGGTTTCTGGAAGAGATTGCGCATAGGGTGTCCGGATCTTTCACCGCCGGCTTCCTGAGAAGAGTTTCGCTGACGACGCTGAAGATCGTTGTACTGAGCGCAACTCCAAGCGCCAAAGTCAGGACCGCGACAATGGTGAATCCTGGATGGTGAAGGAGTTGGCGTGATCCGTAGCGAACGTCTTGCCAAAACTGCTCTACAGGAACCCACCCCCGGGCTTCGTGGACCTGTCCGCGGATCAACGTGGTGTTGCCGAAAGCACGCTGGGCTGCGTAGTGTGCGTCTTCGGGCGACTTCCCAAGGTCGCGTTGCTCTTCTTCTTCCAATTCGAGATCGGACCGCAGTTCCCGCTCAAAATCCGCATCCCGCTTCCTGATCTGCCACCATTTCATTTCAGCTCTCCTCGGCGGCGGGCCACATTACGCGCGCAACAGCGTCGGACATCTGTTTCCACTGCGATTCTTCGACTACGAGTTGTTTCTTACCCTTCTCCGTCAGCCGGTAATATTTAAATTCTCGATTGCGATCCGGAGCCATTTCCCACTTGGAAGTGACCCAGCCCCTCTGCTCCAAACGATGGAGCGCAGGGTAAAGAGATCCATGCTGCATCTGGAGGAAATCATTAGTGGTCCGCTGGATGTGTTTACCGATGTGATGGCCGTGTGCAGGGCCATAGAGAAGCGTCCGCAGGATGAGCATGTCCAGTGTGCCCTGGAGCAGATTTGCGCGTGGTTGTACTTGCTTGACCATGGAAGACGTTCGACCCTCAATAGGAGACGATGGTAGACAGCCGACCATCGAATGTCAAGAGCCACCACAAACGCGCAGGCAGGGAAGCGATCGAACCCGTACATGTTGACGCGTTCAGGGTCGCAGCGTATGCTGCGTCTGACATTCAAGTGGAGTACGTTGCGCATGAAAATATGGCGTGATTGGTTTGCGGTCGCAACGCTGCCGCCCCGGTCATCCCGGCAGACTTGCGGGCGATGCGTGCGTCACGCCTGGCCTCGGAGAGAGGTCCGCGCGGGTGCCGGCAACACTGTCTAATTCGTTGGCGCGAGAGGACCGGCCAACGGATCCTCTGCATAAGTTCGCCGGCGTGCGGGCCTGGATTGTTTTGGGCATGCTGTGCTTTGTGTACGTGCTCAACTTCCTCGACAGGCAGCTGCTGGCAATTCTGGCAAAGCCGATCCAGGACTCTCTGCACGTTTCCGACCGCCAACTAGGCCTCATTGGCGGCCTCTACTTCGCGCTCTTCTACTGCTTCATCGCGATACCGGTCGGCTGGCTGGCTGACAAAACCAACCGGGTTAAAGTTCTCTCGTTGAGCTGCGCGGTCTGGAGCGCAGCGACGATGGGCTGCGGCCTCTCAGCCAGTTACCCTCAGCTTGTAACAGCAAGGATGATGGTTGGTTTCGGCGAAGCTGGAGGCGTTCCGCCTTCGTACTCCATCCTTTCTGACTATTTCCCGCCGGGGCGTCGCGGGACCGCTTTCGGCATCTACAATCTGGGTCCGCCAATTGGCGCGGCACTTGGAATCGCATTCGGCGCCAGCATCGCGGCGGCTTTTAGTTGGCGCCGCGCTTTCCTGCTTGTCGGAGCCGCCGGCGTGGTCGCGGCGCTCGCCGTGCTGTTCATCGTTCAGGAGCCGCGTCGCGGCGGTCTCGATTACGGCGGTCAACTGGCAGCAAGTAAACCGAGCTTCTGGCAAACGTTTGCGATGTTTTTTTCGCGGCGCACAACCGTGCTTGCCTCGCTCGGGAGCGGAGCCACCCAGTTCATCACCTACGGACTGGGCAACTTCACGACCCTTTTTCTGATGCGGGAGAAAGGGATGTCGCTTAATGAAGTGGCCTTGTATTACGCGTTAGTCGTCGGCATTGCGATGACCTCGGGCGTTTTTGTTTCCGGACGCTTGATCGATCGGTTTACACAAAGGTCGAAGCAAGCCTACGGACTGCTTCCCGCGGCATCGCTTGCGCTGGCGGTGCCGTTCTATGTAGGTTTTGTGTGGGCAAATTCCTGGCGTGTTGCCTTGCTCTTTCTTATCTTTCCTTCCTTTCTTAACTATTTCTATCTCTCGTCGTCCGTGGCGCTCGTTCAGGAGGAGGTCCGGCCGGAGCAGCGCACCATGTCGGGCGCATTGTTGTTGCTGGTCATGAACTTCATCGGGCTTGGACTTGGACCTACCTACGTGGGCGCGGCGAGCGATTATTTTCGCCCTGGTCATCCTGGGCATTCACTGCAGTTCGCGTTGTACACACTGCTTCCGTTCTACGGATTAGCAATCATTCTGTTCTTGTGGTTGGCGCGCGTGCTGCGACACGAGAGTGAAGAAGAGGGGGGCGCCGCTAATGCAAGCGCGTCGTAGCTTGTATTGGTGGCTTCCTCTGATTACATGTTTAGCAGTACTACCTATATCTTGGGCGGAGCGCGGTAAACCTATGCCATCTACCTCTCACGCTGCCGGCGGCCCAATCGTGACCACATCTGCGGGGATAGTCGAAGGGCAAAACGAAGGCGCTTTACGGGTCTTCAAGGGCATCCCATATGCATCTCCGCCAGTAGGGCAGGCGCGATGGAGACCACCCAGCAAGATGACGCCGTGGTCCGGCGTGCGGCACACAACCGAGTTTGGGCCCGCATGCGCCCAGCCGCCGGGCCGCGACGGGAGCATTTATTCGAGCGACCTCGGGCCAACCAGCGAGGATTGCTTGACGCTGAATGTCTGGGCCCCCATAGGGGCGAGCAAAGATGCGGTCTTTGTCTGGATTCATGGCGGCTCGCTGGTAACAGGATCGAGTAAAGAAAAGGTTTATGACGGTGCACGGCTGGCCGCACAGGGCATCGTCGTCGTCTCCATCAATTATCGTCTCGGTATTTTTGGATATCTGGCGCATCCGGAGCTTAGCGCCGAGTCGCCGCTGGGGATATCCGGGAATTACGGCTTGCTCGATCAGATTGAGGCGCTGCGATGGGTCCAGCAGAACATAGCTGCTTTCGGGGGCGATCCCTCGAATGTGACCATCGCAGGCGAATCGGCTGGCGGCCTGAGCGTGATGTACCTGATGGCTTCGCCCATGGCACGTGGGCTGTTCTCTAGGGCTATCGCGGAAAGTGCATACATGATCTCGACTCCTGAGCTGAAGCAGCGAAGCTTCGGGGCTCCCGCCGCGGAGGAGGCCGGTACTGCGTTGACCGCTGCTCTGCACGCACCGAATATCGCTGCGCTGCGGGCGATGGATGCCGGCGCACTGACCGTCGCCGCGAGGGCAGCGGGTTTCGCGCCGTTCGGCGCCATCGATGGACACGTGTTGACGCGCCAGCTGGTCGATGTCTTCGACCGGGGCGAGCAAGCGCCCGTACCGCTGCTCGCCGGTTTCAACAGCGGCGAGATCCGCTCGCTGACCTTCCTGGTACCCCCAGATCCCGCGAGCGCCGCAGATTATGAACGGATCATTCGTGAGCAGTATGGTGATCTGGCGAACGAATGTTTGCGGCTCTATCCCAGTGACAACGTGCACGAGAGCATTTTCGCGACTACCCGGGACGCTCTTTACGGCTGGACGGCGCTGCGGCTGGTAAAGAAGCAGGCAGCGTTGGGACAGCCATCGTTTCTCTACCTCTTTGACCATGGGTATCCGGCCGCTGACGCGGCGGGGCTACACGGTTTTCACGCCAGCGAACTGCCTTACGTCTTCGGCACACCAGATCGCACACCGCCGCGCTGGCCCAAAATTCCAGATACGCCGGAAGAGAAAGGGTTTTCTGACGCGATGATGAAGTATTGGAGCAGCTTTGCGCGCACTGGTCAGCCCCGCGCTTCCAACGAGCCCGATTGGCCCTCCTACTCGCCGTCGGAAGCCTTCATGGCTTTCAGGAATGTCCCGCAACCCTCGACTCAACTCTTCCCGGGAATGTATGCCCTGCACGAAGAGGCTGTTTGCCGACGCAAGTTGAGCGGAGACGAGCCTTGGAACTGGAACGTGGGCATCGCTTCGCCGAAGCTCACGGACAAGTCAGGCTGCGGGAACCGCTGAAAAGCAACCATATCAGGAGCCCTCTGATTCCGTCGCCAAGGCCGGGTGCCCCACATCTCGCTCGTTTTTCGCGAGATGTGGGATACCACGCCACCTTCCCTCTGACTCTGGATTCACCGATCCACTTAGCGGTCAACATCGGCGGTATCCCACATCTCGCGAAAAACGAGCGAGATGTGGGGCACCCGGCCTTGGCGACGGAATGAGAGGGCTTTTTTTGACGAGCTTTAGCACAACCGGAATAGCTTGACGCGGCTTCTTCTGTCAAATGATTATGTTGGGCAGCGAAGAATGCTTTTGGAAGATGGAGGAAGGTGCAATTGATCGATCTCAACGGGCGTGTAGCCATCGTTACCGGGGCAGGCGGCGGATTAGGCCGGGCGCATGCACGGCTGCTAGCCCAACGAGGTGCACGGGTCGTGGTGAATGACTTGGGCGGTGGCGCAGAGTCGGTGACGCGGGAGATTGTCGAGGCGGGAGGTGAGGCCCGCGCCTTTGTAGGCTCAGTCACGGATGCGGCTGCGATGCAGAAAATGGTTGATGAGACGCTGGAATGCTGGCATCGCATAGACATTCTCGTCAACAATGCGGGCATTCTGCGCGATAAGACCTTCGCCAAAATCAGTCTTGATGATTTTCGCCTGGTGGTGGAAGTGCACTTGATGGGAGCCGTCCATTGCACCAAGGCAGTCTGGGAGACGATGCGCAAACAGAACTATGGGCGCGTCGTTATGACGACGTCTTCGTCCGGCCTTTACGGCAATTTTGGCCAATCCAACTACGGAGCTGCCAAGCTGGCGCTCGTTGGGCTCATGCAGACGCTTGCCCTGGAGGGAGCGAAATACGATATTCGCGTGAACTGCATCGCGCCGACTGCGGCCACGCAAATGCTGGAAGGCATTCTGCCCGGGGAGCAGCTGGCGCTGTTGCGGCCTGAACTTGTAAGCCCGGCGGTGTTGGCGCTGGTGTCAGAGGATGCTCCGACGCGGGCGATCCTGTGCGCGGGCGCCGGCAGCTTTGAAATTGCGAACGTCACGTTGACCGAGGGAATCCATATCACTGAGGATCCGCCGTCGGCTGAGACACTCCTGGCGCGTTGGGCCGAAGTTGCCGATCGAAGCGGCGAGGCGGTGCCAAATCAAGGCTTTATGCAAAGCCAATGCGAGTTGAAAAAGGCCGGTTTTGCCGTTCCGCCTTTGCCGGCCGACTGATCGCCCTGGCGATCAGGAACCAAGGGCCCGTGCAGCCAGTTCTGTGCCCTCGACTCTTGCCCGGATTTTGCTGAACGCGATCTCGCGCGCCGTAGAGGTGTCATCGGCGAAGGGAGCGAAGCCGCAATCGTCCGTCGTTCCAAGTTGGGCGCAAGGTAGAATTGAGGCCGCCTCAAGAACCCGGTCGCGGACTTCAGCGGCCGTCTCAACCCTAGGATTAATAGGATCGATGACACCTACAAATACAGTGTGGTTCGGTTGCAGCAATTGCCTGACAATTGCGAGCACACGTTTCTTATCCGGCTCGCTGGCCATCTGCAAATAGAAACGTCCCACGTTCAATTGGAACAGGTGAGGCAGAAGTCCTGCGTAATCGACGTCCGCACTATGCGTCGAGTCATGATCCCCGCCAGGACAGACATGGACACCGATGCGCTGGCGGTCTGCTGCATGAAAGCGATCGAGCACCTGATTGTTAAGAGCTACAAAGCTTTTCAGCAGTCCGCCTGACGGATCAAGCTTTAATGACAACCTTGCCTCAGTGAAGTCGATTTGTACGCTGGCCGCCCCGGCATCGAGCGCTCCACGAATATCTGCCTCCGCCTCATCGATCAAATCGGCCAGAAACTGCTCGCGTGAATACCCTGGAATCGCCTCCGCAGGATAGAGCAAACTCAGCGCGGATGCAGATATCACCGCCTGCTTGATCGGCAATCGCGTGTAACGGCGAGCTGCTTCAAGATAGGTGGCGGCATGCACACCATAACGGAAGGGCGCCGCGGTCAACCGCGGCAACTGCCGCGTATGGCCGTCGGCAAACGGGATGATTACTCCATCGGGGGCAAGATTCGTCAGCCCGGAAAGAGGATAGGTAGCAAAGCTGGGCTTGGCCTGTTCCCCGTCGCTGATAATCGGCGATCCCGTCTGTTCCAGCCGCGTGATCGTGTCACGCAGTGCCTCCGAGTACGCAGCATCGAGGTCTGTGTTGCTCGTTTTTCCTACTTGAAAACTCTTGATTGCTTCTATCAGAGAAGGCGGACGAGGAATGCTGCCAATGGGCTCGGTCAATATAGACATGGAGCGAAGTGTAGCGCGTCCGTGGGTTTCAGCCATCCATCGAAAGGTGGAACGGTCCGCGTTGTAGCAACCTTATTACTGGGGCCAGTGGAGTAAATAAACCTGGGCCGCACCGGTTCGGCTCATGACCGCCGGTTGACCTTCGCGCGTAACGCTCACAAACGATTCGGTAGGGTTGCCAGGGTTGATGCCTTCCACGCCGGTTAACTTCTCCCATTCGCCCCCGGGAATGGTCATGCGGTAAATACCGTCGATGGCTTTCCCCAGAAACAGTGACATATATAAGGAGTTGCTATCTGTTGCCCAACCCCAGAAGCCCCATCCTTCCGGAAAAGCACGCAAGTCCTTCCACGTCTTGGTCGCCGTGGAGTACAACGCCATGCGTCCAGGGTTTTCCGCCATGGCGACCAGGTATTTTCCATCGGGCGACCAGGAAGGGTAGTAGTATCCCTCGCTCCCTGGCATATCGGAAAGCTGACGGGTGGCCAGGTCGATCAGCTTAATCCGGGGCAGCTTATCCGGAACTGGAAAATAGCTGAAGGCAATAGCCTTTCCGTCAGAGGACCACGTCGGCGCTATTGGGATGTCGCCGTCGGGGAGTAATTTTTGTGGAGCGCCACCGTCAGCAGAGATGAGAAACAGGTTCTTCCAATTGCTGTAGACCAGCCATTTGCCATCGGGCGACCACTGTTCCATCACCGAGTAAGAATGGGTGAGTTGCAAGTTATCGCTTCCGTCCAGCTTGCTCTTCCACAGATTTCTGCTTGGGTACTCGGTGTATGCCATCCACTCGCGGTCTGGGGAGATCACGAATCCCAGCATCGACATATCTTCCAGGAGCGGCGCCAGCCTCTTCAACTTTGGGTCATAGGCCCGCATCGCACCCTGGTCCATGCGGCTCAGCACAAAGAGGCCGCGGCTGTCGCGACTCGGTGCCGAGGCCAGGACGGGGATCTGGTTGCCCGTTATTCTTACCGGGGCCGGGTTCTTCCAGAATTCAAACCAAGGCGGCGCGGCGAGATCGTATAGATTGTCTCGCCCCTCGCGATTGGACAAAAACACGAAGTGGCGCCCATCGGGCGTCCACTGGCCGGCAAACTGATTGAAATCAGCCGGCCAGGGGAACCGTAAAGGTTGGGCGTTTTGGCCGTCGGCGCTCAAACGCCACAGCCGTGTAGCGTCGGGAGTGATCCCTAGGGTGACGCTCAGTTGACGGCCGTCGGGCGAGAAGGCGAGATCGTTAACATCGGTCGGCGCCTGCCAAACATTGGTCAGGTTTTCGCCGTCCTCATCGATTCTGTAGACCGTCCGCAGGTCGAAAAACACCACGGAGCGTCCATCCGGGGACCATCGCGCCCCGTTCGCCGGGTGATCACTCAGTTTTCGCGGAGTTCCGCCCAGCATCGCTGTCGTCCACAGGGTGCCGCGGCCCATCGTATCCTCGCCGTCCTGTTTAAAACCGAGTGCCTTAGAGCCGTCGGCGGAGATATCGAGCAAGACCATTCCACGTTCGAGGATGCGCATAGGCACAATGGGCCCACCACCCACCGCCATCTCGGAGGGGGTTCCCCGGCTTTCAAAATAGAGCCGCGATCCATCGGTAAACAGCGGCCCTTCTTTGGGCTCTGCTGATGACGTGATCTGGGTCGACTCGAGTGGGCCTGAAACCGGGGACGATGTCTTTAGGGCCGCCAGTGCAATCGCAAGCAACACAGCAATCGCGGCGACCGTGTAGCCGATAATCCTGGGCGTCCATAGGGAGCGGCGCCCGAGGGTTGCTACCCCAGTCTGCTCCGGCCATACCCGCTCGAAGGCTCGGATTCTGATTTCGGGGTCTGGGGAAAGAAAGCCTTCCACCGCTTGCACCAAAGCCGGGGAGCGGGTGGAACGGAGAGAGGGCGAGGGAGTAGGAGAGAGTCCGCCCGCCGCTTCAGGCGGCCGTTCACCCGTCAGCACCTGGTGCAACACAATGCCCAGCGCGAAGAGGTCGGTGGCCTTGGTCGGCCGGCCGCCACGCAATAGTTCGGGCGCCATATATCCGGGTGTTCCGGCGATGACGCCGGATCCAAACAAGGTGTTTGCGGCTTCGTGCGGACGGGCAAGGCCGAAATCCATGATGCTGACGTGCAAGCCGGATCCGCCGTTTTCCAACATGACGTTGTTCGGCTTAAGGTCGCGATGAATCACACCTCCGGCGTGCAGAGCCGCCACCCCGGCGAGCAGTTGTGTACAGATGTCCACTGCCTCGCCGGTTTCCAACTTTTTGCATCGCTCCAAGCGGTTATAGAGAGTTTCACCCTGCAACAACCTCATGGTGAGGAACAGAAAAGGAGGCGCAGGCTGGTCGCAGCGAAAGATCTCATAGATGGGACAGAGATTGGAGTGAACCACCTTACGGGCAAGAAGCACCTCTTGCTCAAAGCGCGCCGAGGTGGTTGCATCGGCGGCAATTTCGGGCCGGATGATTTTCAGGGCGATGCCGGCGTCCTGAAGAAACTGGTCTTTTGCCTCATAGACTTCGCCCATGCCACCACGGGCAATGAAACGAACAATGATAAAGCGGCCGGCGATGAGCTGCCCGGACTGGAAACGCCCAAGAATAATAGGAGGGCTCTCCTGAGACAGGGTCACTGTGGGATCCGAGGTAAAAGCGGGATGCGCAGGGGAGCCGCCGGCGCGCGCATCTTGCAGGAGAAGCTGTTCGAGGAGGCGGCGAAGTTCCAGGTTATGGCCGCACACCTGGTCGAGAAAAGCAGACCTGTGTTCCGGTGGCAATCCCAGTGCTTCCCCTAATAACTCGTCGGCAGATCGCCCTGGGCCGGTCATGTGTCGATCCAATAGGATATTAGGCGTACGCGTGAACTATATCAGGAGGTATTCGCGGCCAGAGCGGATGAAATTCTTGTGGCACGTAGAGCTAAAGCATTTGAAAAAATCTTTTTCAGCCCACGTACGCTCGGGCGAACGTGGGGCACCCGTCTAGCGTGGTCACGAAAAGAAATCCGGTGGCTCCTTCACAAATCTAAGAAGAAATGATGAGAGAACCTTTGCTGCGGCGATGACGGGCCAACATTAATCCTTGTCTGGGTATTCCGGCTCATGTACGCTCCAGTTACGAACCGGACCGTTGTGCAATCCTCTGATCCAGGAGCCTTCTTGTCCAGCACGGCTACGTTTGATCCACTGGTACCGCCCACGCCGAAGCCCGCCAGTGGGGCGCTCCAGATCGCCGCTGCCACCGTCGGCAATGCGCTGGAATGGTTCGACATCCTGATCTACGGGTACTTTGCGACCAGCATCGCCAGCGCATTTTTTCCTAACTCCAACCCGGTTGTTTCCTTACTGCTCACTTTTGGCTCGTTTGGTTTGTCCTACGTGGCTCGACCGGTCGGAGCAGTGGTTCTCGGCGCCTACGCGGACCGAGCTGGCCGTAAAGCCGCGCTGACGCTTTCCATCCAGCTGATGGTCATCGGCACCGCGGTCATGGCCTTGATGCCCTCCTACGCCACGGTGGGATTACTTGCACCCATCTCCGTTTTCGCCGCTCGGCTACTGCAGGGGTTCGCCGTGGCCGGGGAGTTCGGCAGCTCGACCGCCTTCATGATCGAGCACTCAGCCCATCGCAAAGCGTTCTTTGCCAGCTGGCAGTTTGCTGGTCAACAAGTGGCGAAGTTGCTTTCCGCGTTGTTCGGCGTTGGGCTCACTACGAGCCTCAGTGCTCACCAGCTGCACACCTGGGGCTGGCGGATTCCGTTTCTGTTTGGCTTGCTGGTAGGGCCGGTCGGTCTCTACATCCGCAGAAAACTAAATGAAACACCGGAGTTCCTAAAGAGCACGCACACCCGAACGCCGGTTCGTGAGCTGTTTGCGACGGAAAAAACCGGGTTGGTGGTGGGCGCCGGCCTGGTTGCGGTAGGCACGGCGAGTACCTATTTCTCCATATACATACCTACCTATGCCACCACACATCTGCGCTTGCCGCCGGCGACTGGTTACATAGTAGCCATCGTGCTTGCTTTGCTGGCCATGGTGCTGATCCCGCTGGCAGGGAACCTGGCGGACAAAATTGGCTACACGCGCATGATGCTGCCTGCCGCCATTCTGATGTTGCTGTGTTTCTATCCTCTGTTTTTGTTCATTACGATGCGCCCCAGCCTGCCTACCCTGTTGGCAGGATTGATAATCAATGAGCTGGTGCAGGATGCCTATCTTTGCGCTTTGGCTGCAGTGATGGCTGGTATTTTTCCTGCACGTACGCGGGTCACCGGGCTTTCACTTAGCTACAACCTGGGTGTCACTCTCTTCGGCGGCTTTGCGCCGGCGGTCTTCACGTGGCTCATCGCCGTAACCCACAACACCGCCGCACCCAGCTTTTATTTGATGGCGATGGCAGTGGTCAGCATTACGGCGCTGGTTTCGGTGAAGCGCCGGACCATCCACGTGTAGCCGCCCGTTGCCCTCACCCTGCTAGAACACTATCTTCCCGGCAAGCTGGATAATGCGTCCTTCGCGGCTGCCTGTAACCTGCCCGAACGGACCCGTGGTCCCGCTCAACTGAGTACTCACCGCGTTCCACTGTGTGTGATCGAAGGCGTTGTACATGTCCCCGCGAATTTCAGCGTGAAGACGTTCGTAAAAAGCAATATTCTTACCGAACGAAATATCCCAATTGTTCTGTCCCGGTCCACGCACCACACCCGGAGACGCAGTGCCTTGGACGTTGGCCGGTGGTATGACGAAAGCGCTGGTGTTGAAATACTCTGCGAACGTGCGCTTGGAGTGGGGGAAATTAGGATCTGCAACATCCAGGTTTCCGAGCCCGTTATAGGGGGCATAATCGTTGGCTTGATTACCGTTTCCGTAAAAACAGTCAGAGCATCGCCCGATTCCAGGGTCGCGATTGCGGAGATATGCCAGTCGCCAAGAGCCAGCCGCAAGAAATCCCGGCAGACGATAATGATGGCTTAGTCCCTAGGTCGGTTTTAAACAGGAAGCATGACGATGAAATAGGTTACTTCGCCGTATGCCCTGGTCGTGCTTCTGCGGATCCTCATATCCGGCCCGACTAAAGTCGGGCCCGTTGATGCCTCGATCACAAAGGACTTAGAGTAGGTGGAGTGGGTAAGAATTTGCAACCCTTTATTTCTCTAGTGCTTAAACCTAACGCCCGCGGTGTAGTCGGCTTCACCGGAGGAATCCGCCCTTCCGACCTGGTCGTTTCCGTCCCCACCCGGTATTAATATTGCTAGCGGGGAGAGATGCTGACGCAGCGGGATTTAGATAGCGGCTTACAGTTGCAGCCCATTGATCGGCACATTCGCAATTTACTGCTGGCTGCTGTTTTGATCGGGGTCGGCATCACTGTTGGAACAGCGGGGCGGGAGCCGGTCACCGTCACCTGCTGCAAACTGAGGCCAGTTGGAGCTGAACGTCGCAGCGGATTTCCGATTGTGGCGACGCTGCCAGCGGGCTGGAGGATTTGTCGAATGCCAAAGCGTCGACCGAGACTGGTAGCTCCGAGCAGGTTGGGGAAACTGGTGATGTCCGCTGGCGTCGGTGTTAAAAAAAAAAAAAAAAAAAAAAAAAAAAAAAAAAAAAAAAAAAAAAAAAAAAAAAAAAAAAAAAAAAAAAAAAAAAAAAAAAAAAAAAAAAAAAAAAAAAAAAAAAAAAAAAAAAAAAAAAAAAAAAAAAAAAAAAAAAAAAAAAAAAAAAAAAAAAAAAAAAAAAAAAAAAAAAAAAAAAAAAAAAAAAAAAAAAAAAAAAAAAAAAAAAAAAAAAAAAAAAAAAAAAAAAAAAAAAAAAAAAAAAAAAAAAAAAAAAAAAAAAAAGGGGAAATCTAAAGGTGGGAGCGATTGATTCATCAAAAATGGATGTTTGCTCGAACTGAAATATGGAGGCTAATTCTACGTGCGGGCTTATTTTTACTGAATTAATGCTACGCCCAGTAAACGTCTCTGCTGAAAAAAAAAAAAAAAAAAAAAAAAAAAAAAAAAAGGGGAGCCTGCTAATTCAAAGTGCTTCAGAACGTTTCTGATTGATCGGCAACATTGGGGCACCACATTATCCATGCGCGCGCGAATTATGTGACTTCGGTCATGCACAACAATGGCAATTGTTACCGGGGTCTGATGAGAAGACACTGGATGTATCCGGCGCGAGGATGCCTGTGGGCCGGACTAGCCATGAGCCAAAAGAAAATTCTAGTTGTGGACTATGATCCCGATGTGCGCCTGGCCCTCCAGGTTCGCCTCAACGCAAATCACTACTATGTGGTCTGTGCCGGTGACGGAGTGACAAGCGTCTCTGAGGCGCAGAAGGAGAAGCCGGACCTGATCATATTGGACCTTGGACTGCCTGCCGGGGATGGCTTCTCATTGTTTTGCAGCGAATGAAAGCAAATGAGAGGTTAGCCTCGATTCCTGTGATCGTGTTGACGGGGCGCGACCACGTGGAAAACCGGGACCGCGCAATCAAGGCAGGTGCGAAGACGTTTCTACAGAAGCCGATGGAGCACGGGAAGCTCATGGCGGTCATTCTCCGAGTCCTGGAGGCAAAAGAACATCCAGCGGCGTTGATCTACGATCTCGGCGATGCTGGTCCGAAGAACTCCAGTCCCAGCGCGGAGAGAGTTACCGTTCGTGACGAGGGATTGGACGTTTAAAGCCTGGTGTTTTCTCTACTTAGTAGTTGGCCAATTGCCCCTTCAAGCGATCTGGTGAAAGATGGCAGTATATCGGGGAAAAATGTTGCTGTGGGACGGCATCGCCGCTGTACTAAAAGAAAGGTACGATTCCTGATCGGTGCTCCAGGCAACCCAACGGGGAAGACCAGGTCCATTGGGATCTCCGGATTTGGCAAAGTTCGTCCAATAGGTTTGCACGATTTGTGAAAGCTTTGGTCAGTTGGCGTAAATGGCAGCCAGCTAAAGGTGCGAACCTGAAATGTCCCAAAGACATAAGGAAGTTCCAGCGAATGGAAGGCCCCAAGTTCTGACTCGCCTTTTCCTGGGACCGAACGATCAAATCTGTAAACGAAAGCGCGCCGGCCGGTATTGGTCGTCAGGGCCGCTTCTGCTCCAATGGGACAAGCCGCCACAATGTCGTTGCTAGCCTGATCGATGGCGGGTGCGCCGTGAAAGAGAATTTTGACGGAGTAGGTGGCAACGGCAAGGTCCGTCCAGTCGCCATAGAGCGGGCGGGCCACATCCGCGAATTGTTTCAGCTGTTCGGTCACGCTCGGTTTGCTGGCGGGCTGGGGCGATTTCTTCGCGGCTGCTGCCGCACCGACTCGGAAGGCGCTGAACTCTCTCGCGTTCAACCCGGCGAGAAGGTCAACCTGTTGGATCTTTCCCAGCGCAAAGGCGCTTGCGGTCGACTGTGGAAGCACCCAGCCATCTACGATGGACGCGTTTGGATCGTAGCCCTTGAATCTCAGACGCGATCAGGTTACTCTGAATCTGCGCAATCTGCGCGGCAGGCAATTGCCTGAGAACCGCAAGTTGCGACCCTGGCTGGCCGCCTGCCGCTTTTCCAACCGCCGCGCCTAACGGTTCCATCTTGGCGAGATCTTGTGACGGTCCGAGTCCGAACGCGGGGCCGCTTTCCGCAATCACCCTCCGAAACAGGTTTGCGCAAGAGGGGACGCCATCAGGGTCGTCGCATCCACCGATCCGGCAGACTCGCCAAATAACGTTACGTTTTCCGGATCGCCGCCGAACTGGGCTATGTTCTGCTTTACCCATCGTAGAGCTTCGATCTGGTCGAGGAGCCCATAGTTGCCTGAACTGTGGTGCGGAGACTCCGCGGTCAATTCAGGATGGGCAAAGAAAGCCCATGACCCCGAGACGGTAATTGATGGTCACGACGATGACGCCAGGGGGGCTAATGAGGTTCCGTCGTAGGCTGGTTCCGTGCCGCTACCGACCCGGTTGCTGCCGCCATGCAGCCAGACCATGACAGGAAGACGCGGCCGGCTGCGGTTGAGGCGTCCAGACGTTGAGATACAGGCAATCTTCCGATGGATCGAGTTGCTGAGGCGAATACGAAACGCCGTAGGCTGCCGCAAGGGGCTGAATGAAGCTATCCACACCTTGGACTCTGCATGCACGGGCGGGATGGCTTCGTCGCATCGCGTATTCCAGACCAGGGAGCAACGGGTTGCGGTTCTCGCCACCGTAACGGTCCTATCGGAGGTTGGGCAAAGGGGATACCTTTAAAACGGCGACGGTGCCCTCCAGACGATGAGTGCGCCGCTGGTCAAATGGACGAGCGGCCCACTGGGGGCTGCAGGTTGCGGCTTTTCAGCGATTGCGAGAATAATCGGAAGCGCGAGACCAAGAAGGATGAGCCGCATGATATCGAATCGAATCGCACCCACGATAGGCGATTGCATATCTTACTGTCCAGTCAATTATGATCGATGCCGGCGGAGAAGAACGTAATCCCTGGAGGAGTTTATGAAGCGCTTGAAAATGGTTGTGGCGCTGCTTTTAATGACGACTGGTGTCCAGGCCCAATCCTTCATTCAGCGTGAGGGAACGCATCTTAGCCTGGACGGCAAACCGTTTCGCTTTAGCGGCCCGAACATCGAGTGGCTGGGGCTTGAGGGATACGGCCCGCATGATCCGAGCGGTCCCCGTTTTCCCTCGCACTTCGAGATCGATGACGCCTTTGCCACAGCGGCCGAGATGGGCGCGAAGGTGGTGCGCTCCCAAACCATGGGGGACACCGTTGGTTGTCCGCTTTGCATCGAGCCCGAGCGAGGCAAGTTTAATGACGCAGCGTTCCAGGCCTCCGATTACGCATTGGCCGCGGCCGCGAAACTCCACATCCGCCTCATCATCACGCTCCTGGGCGACTGCGCCACTTGCGTTGGAGGTGGGATTGGCCAGTATCTTTCATGGGGCCACCAGTCCAACCCGCAGGCGTTCTTTACCGATCCCGGCCTCATCGCGGCATTTGAGCGTCATATCGACGCTGTCCTGAATCACCGCAACACTATTACGGGAGTGCTCTATCGAGATGACCCAACCGTTATGGCGTGGGAGAACTGCAATATGTGCGGCCTGGTCTCCCTCTTCACCCACGGAGATTCAGCGCAGTTGTCGGCATGGTCTGAGACCATCGGGACTCATATCAAGCAACTCGACCATCACCATCTCTATCTTGACACCACAGGCCTGTTTCGTAGCTATCCCGCCATCGTCGACAATGCCAGCACGGACCTGGTAGCTTTTGAAGAGTACCCGCACTGGGATGCTTTCTTTGGCATTCCTCTGGGCTTTCCGCCCACCACGGCGGAAACGTTTTCGCGGGACGCAGCCACTGTTACCAATCACGGCAAAGTCTTCATCGTTAATGAATTTGGGTGGGACCGCACCAATTGGAAATCAGCGGCCGACTTGCAGAACCTTCTTGACACCATCGCTCACGATCCGAAAATCTCCGGCGACGACTTCTGGGCGCTTCAGGCACACCTCGACAATTTCGGTTTTCAACCGATTCCTGCCGACTCCCATAATGCAAAGTTTGCGGCGGAAGGGGAGTGCGGGGAGTGGTGGGCCCTCTATTACCCGGGGATTACTACGCTCGTGATGTCCGCACAGGATATGGGTGCTCGTGCGCAGCAACTGCGTAACCATGCTTACGTGATGTCTGACAGTGCTATACCCAAACACAACATTCCGCCCGCGCCGGTGATTACATCGACGGTGATTGGGGGCCTGATCGCATGGCGAGGGTCTGCCGGGGCGATTCGATACACCATCGAGCGGTATGACCCAGCGGCGAAGAGTTGGTCCACGATTTGCGACAAGTGCTCCACGACGCCGACGATCCCTGGGTCGATCCGCATCCTAGTCTTAAGCGGCGCGCAATACCGCATCACGGCCTTCAACGCAGATGATGTCCCCGGACAAACGTCGCAACCGCGGTAGATCCTTCATGGAGAACGAGGGGAGGGAACTCCCCGGGCCAGAAGGAGTTGGGGTCAAATCAGCGAAAGCAGGTACCATGCCAAGACGCTCCAGCCGGGCCGATCCACCGCATAAAGCCTTCGAGAATCGTAAAAGTGAAAACCGGAACTGAAACGCGAAGCGGTCCTCCTGACAGCCGCACACCTCTTCTTGGAACAGGGATATAGAAGAACCTCCATGGAGGACATAGCCGAGCAGCTAAAGATTACAAGGCCGGCTTTGTATCACTACTTCTCGAGTAAGGAAGACATTCTGGTTGACTGCTACTCTTACGGAATCAGCAGCATCCTGGCACGTCTGGAACATGCAAACCAGGCTACGGGGTCCGGCCTTGAAAAAAACGCGTGCATTCTTGCGGGCCTGGATCGAAGTGGTTACCACATTCGAGTTCGGTCAGTGCGTCGTTACCTTGGATGACAATGAGTTGACGGCGGCATCGCGTACGGAGGTGCGCAAGCTGAAGAGGCGGATCGACCGGACCTTGCGCAAGAGGATCGCGGAAGGCGTCGCGGACGGAACAATGAAGCCCTGCAACATTCGGTAGTTGCCTTTGCTTTGGAGGGGCTATCAACTCCATCTGGGCGCTTGGTACAACCCACAGGGCAAGTTGAACCCTGCGGAGTTTGTGAACGCATATACCGACATCTTGATCGATGGCGTCAGCATGCGCCCGAAGGCCGGAAAGCGGCGGCTTGCTAGGTAGAGTGGTACAATCCGAGGGATTCAGCGCCGATAGGGGATTCCGGATTGCACCGCCAAACTTCTCTACGGAGTATTTGATGCCATGAATCAAGCCCAGATCTCGAATCAACCTCCTCTCACCGTCGAACGCGAGGTGGGAGAAGTTCCCGGCACGGTGATCTTCCATTTCTCGGGGCCCTTGACCGCGCGCACCGTTTTTGAATCCCAGTCGGCCGAAGCCGTGAGCAAAATGTTCGATTTGCAATTGATGTTGCCTACCGGTGAGCCGCCGAACGTTAACATCTTCGACCTGACGGATGTACCTTACATGGATTCCTCGGGACTAGGCATGGTCTCCGGCATTATGTCCGTTGCCAGGACAAAGCCGTTCGGTTTGTGGCCGCAGGAGTGAGCCCGCGCGTCCTGGAATTGTTCCAGCTCACCAACGTGGACACGGTCATCCCCATGATCGGCACAGTTGCGGAAGCGAGTTAGTTCACAGACTGGACTTGAACTGCCCTCGATCTCTTTTCACATCCAATGCAAGGGGCCTGTCGGCGCTTGTGTAAAAGCCGTGTTCTATTGACACCCCTGTGTATCTAGGGATAGCCTCTTTCATGCCAAGACAACTAGGGGAGGGCCCAGACAGGTTCTTTGTAAGGTTAACTCCACATCCACCGGTACTGCGCTACGCATGAGGGGACACCATGTCGGCTTTTCGGCGTATCGCCAATCTTTTCTACCGCTCGAAGGCGGAGCGAGAGATCGATGCTGAGCTCAGATCACACATTGAAATGCGCATCGACGACAACATCGCGAATGGTATGTTGCCAGAGGAGGCGCGACGCGATGCATATATGCGCTTTGGGAACCGGACGGTGATGATGGAGCGGGTCGCCGGGGAAGATGCCGCCCTGGTGGTTGAAAATGTCTGGCAGGATATATCCGTCGCCTTCCGGCAACTGTCCAAATCCCGTAGCTTCACCATCCCGGCCATCGTGACGCTGGCGTTGGGAATTGGCGCCAATGTTGCGACCTTCAGCGTGGTGGACGCGGTAATGCTTCGGCCGTTGCCCTATGGCAATCCGGAGCAATTGGTTGACGCGGTTCCGATGAACAGCCACTTCCGTCAGGACTACAGCCACAACTTCTCGTATCCGGACTATTTTGATTTTCGCGCCAGCAATCATACTCTTGCCCACCTGGTCTCTTACCACGATCTTTCTTACACGCTGACGGGAGTGGGCAGTCCGGTTCACGTGGAGGGGGAGGCCGTCTCCTGGGATTCCTTCCAGGCGCTTGGTGTTCAGCCGCAGATGGGGCGTGGATTTTTGCCGGAGGAGGAGAAGCCGGGATCGCGCGTGGTGTTGATCAGTCATGCGCTATGGGTATCGGGGTTTGGCCGGGATCCTGCCATCATTGGGCGGAACATTCATCTCAGCGGCGAACTGTTCAGCATAGTTGGCGTCATGCCGCCTAGCTTGGGATTCCCCATGACGGCACCGCTAAACGGCATCTGGACCACGCTGGCGGTGGACAAAGGGCCGGCCAATTCTTCGACCACCAATCGCGGTCTGCGCTTTTCTGGATGCAAATCGCCAGCTAAAGCCGGGCGTCTCGGTTGCCCTGGCAGCGCAGGATCTCGGCACCATCGCCGCCCATCTTACCCAACGATCTCCAGCCACAACGGCCATATCGATTCAGCCGGAGTGCGGAACCGGAACTCAGTGCGCTGGTAGGCGATACGCGTCCGGCACTGCTGATTGCGCTGGGCGCGGTGGGGCTGGTGCTACTGGTTGCCTGCGGCAACATTGCGAACCTCATGCTGGCGCGCATGCAGGAGCGGCGACGCGAAATTGCGATGCGCGCGGCACTGGGAGGGGGGCGCAGCCAGATCATCCGTCAGCTGCTGGTGGAGAGCCTGGTCTTGAGCGCAGCGGGTGGGCTGGCCGGATGCTGCCTGGCCTTCGCCTGCACGCCAGCCATGTTGAGCCTTATCGGAGACAGCATTCCGCGCGCGGCCGATGCCAGTGTGGATTTGCGCATCCTCGCCTTCGTGGCCGGTATTTCCTGCTTGGCCGGTCTGCTGTTCGGGATTATCCCGGCAATCACCGCATCCAGGGTCGAGTTGATGTTGTCGCTCAAGGAAGGCGCGATTACGGAAGCCGCCGGCCGCGACTGGCTACGCGGCGCGCTGGTCATCGGACAGGTTGCGCTCGGCCTGGTACTGGCCACCTCCGCTGGATTGCTCATCACCAGTTTCCTGCACCTACGACGCACCGACGAGGGCTTCAATCCAGACCATCTGCTGACTTTTTCCTTTGAGACGCCCGATGCGCGGTACAAGGACGCACGCCCGGAATTTTATCGCGAATACTCTTCCAGGCTACGTGCGCTACCTGGCGTGCGATCGACAGCCGGCGTGATGGTCATGCCCATGACTGCGGATAACGCAGACATTAGTTTTGAGGATCCGGAGCATCCGGCCCCTGAGGGACACCGCGCCGGCGCCGATGTGACGGTCGTAACGCCGGATTACTTCAAGACCATGCAGATTCCGCTGTTGCAGGGCCGGGATATCTCCGACCGCGACGTTATGACATCGCCGCAAGTGATGATCGTCGATCAGGCATTTGCGCAAAAGTTTTTTCCTGGTGAGAATGTTGTGGGCGAGAGGATAAAGCCGGGCGCAGCCAATGGGCCAGGAGAAGGGCTGGAGTGGCGCGAGATCGTGGGCGTGGTAGGCAGTGTGCGGCTCTCTGCGACGCAGCGCGCGATGCGCCCGGAAATGTATCTGCCATCCGCGCAACTAAGTCAATGGTGCTGCCTGCACAGTGTGCTGCGCACGGCGGTGGAACCGCGCAGCCTGGCAAGGACTGCGCGGCGACTGGTTGCGTCCATGGACAAGGAGATCCCGGTCATCAACGTCCACAGCCATGCAGGAACTGATGTACCGGAGCTTGCTGGACCGCGATTTACCACGGTATTGCTGGGCGTGTTTGCTGCTCTATCCGTTATGCTCACCGTTGTCGGCCTGTACGGTGTGATGACATACTCCGTTTCGCGGCGCACGCGGGAGATTGGTATTCGCATGGCGCTCGGAGCGCAACGCAGGCAGGTGCTGAACAAAGTTTTGCGCGAGGCGGGGGCGATGCTTGCCATCGGGATAGTGATTGGAGTGCTCGCCTCTTTGGTCTCGGCTTCGCTGTTCACAAGCATGTTGTACGGAACCGGCGCGCGTAATCCAATGGTGTTGGCGCTGGTGTCGGGTATAGCGGCGATTGCGGGGCTCATCGCGGCTTTCCTCCCCGCTCGTCGCGCCGCGTCCGTCGATCCTATGCAGGCGCTACGCGCTGATTGATTGCCAGAGGCACTCGAAGCGGTAGCTCTCGAGGGGACAGTCGGTCCTCCGACGTGCTAGCATCGGCTGTCGCGGTATTCGCCTTGGCAAGTACGACAATTCATTGGATTTTTATCCGCTGGGCCCGGCATGGATACTACTATTCGACACAATAACAGTAACAAGGGTGCGCTGATGCACGCCCTTTCCGGGGGGCGAGTGCAGATCATGAGTGTGAACCGTAGAGACTTTCTTCGCAGAGCAGCTGGAGCGGCTTCAGCCGCTGCATTGGCCGGCAAATCTCCGCTTGTTGCCGCGCAAACTGCATCCCTTCCTGCTCCTGCTGCTTCCGGCATCGAGCATATCGTCGTCGTGATGATGGAGAACCGCAGTTTCGATCACCTACTTGGTTGGCTTCCGGGCGCGAACGGTCAGCAGGCGGGGCTCGCTTACCTCGACAAGGCAGGCGAGGCTCACGCTACATACCGGCTCACCACGTTCGTAGGTTGTTCTCATCCGGATCCAGATCACTCGTATGCAAGGGGCCGCAGCGAATACGACGACGGCAAAATGGACGGATGGCTGCGCACCACCACCAACGACGTGTTCAGCATCGGCTACTACGAGGAAGCGGATCTGCCCTTCTTCAGCGCGCTTGCCCGCAACTACACAACCCTGGACAATTATTTTTCGTCCATCCTTGCGCCCACCTTTCCCAACCGTATCTTCCAGCATGCAGCGCAGACCGATCGCCTTTCGAATACCATTGACCTCTCAACGCTCCCGACCATCTGGGACAATCTTGCCGCTGCTGGCGTTAGCCATAAGTATTACTACTCAAACGTGCCCTTTCTTGCGATCTGGGGATTGAAGTATGTGGGGATCTCCGCAATGTATGCGGATTTCCTTGCGGACGCGGCGGCGGGCACCCTGCCTTCGGTTTCGTTTCTCGATCCGCGGTTCACTCTTCTTGACGACGGCGGGGGAAATGACGATCACCCGCACGCTGATCTGCACGCCGGCGAAGCCTTCCTGGGTAAGGTTTATAAGGCCATAACGACGGGACCCGGCTGGAAGAACACCGTGTTGATCATCAACCGTGACGAGTGGGGCGGTTTTTTCGACACCGTTACACCGCCGCGCGTTGTAGCCGCAAACGATGTTGATACAGATCTCGTAAGCGGGAACGCACTGCTCGGTTGCCGCGTACCTGTGGTGGTGGTGTCTCCGTTCCAGCGCAGGTAATCCCGCGACGCCACGCATCAACTCCGCGCTCTACGACCATACCTCTGTTTTAAAGCTGATCGAATGGCGCTACAACCTGCCGCCACTTACTCCTCGAGATGCCTCCGCCCAGGTTGGCAATCTTGCTCTGGCACTGAACTTTCAGGCGGCATACACGCCACCGCGGCCCTACCCAGCGTGAAATCACCCTTCCCAACGCCTTGCGGCCTGTTTGAACTAGGGAGTGAGGTCGACAATGAGAGCTACGACTTTTTTCAAGTTGCTAGTGTCGGACCTGGTATCGGGTTGGAAGACGTTGGGCCTATAGGAGCGGGGGGGCCAGCGGCGGCTGCAAGATTCGTTTCGCTACAGTGCCGCGCCCTGCGGCGCTCGTCTTCTGGATTGATAACCCAGCCCTTCCCGGCTGGGCTGACGTTTAGCAGTCGGCCCTCCGGGCCTTTGACTCAATTGCAATTCTTACGGTGTCGTTTCTTCACCAACCTGCCGCAGGCGAGTTCTACAGAAGCTTGCGAAAATCTTTTATCCCGCGACACTCGATTGGCGAACGAGCAGCTTCGGTTCCACAAGTGTGGTTTGCGGCGAGTCATCAGGCTTGATGGATAACGCTAACGCCCGGCGCGCCGCGGCCTCGCCCATGCGCTCGATCGATTGGTCCACCGAGGTCAGCGGCACCTTCAAATACTCGGCGTAGCGCAAGTTTCCGCAGCCAACGAAGGCGATGTCGCCAGGGATGCTGAGGCCGGCCTGCATCGCTGCCTGCATGGCGCCGATTGCAGACAGATCGTTGTAACAGAAAACTGCGTCCGGCCGCTGCTTCTGCGCGAGCAGCTCCTGCATGGCGCGGTAGCCGGCCGAGTCACCCGTTTCCTCAAATCGGTCGCGGGTGACCACGTAGCTTTTAGGCAACCTGATCCCTGCGACAGTGAGTGCATTGCGGAAACCCTTCAACCGATCCATCGAAGGGGTCGTTCCCTGACCGCCGATGTGGGCCAGCCGTTTACGGCCCAAGCCAATGAGATGGCGTGTCGCCAATTCGCCCACCAGCACATCGTCTGACCCAACAAAATCAGTCTTCAGCTTGGGAATGTTACGGTCGATCAGCAAAATGGGCGGCCGCTTCGCGGTGAAAAAGTCCGCCTGTTCGCTGCGCTGGCAAGAGGCCACCAGCAGAACATCGACCCCGCGGTTCACCAGGGTGCGAACTTCCTGGCGCTCAACCTCAGGATCTTCCTCGGAAGAGGCCAGCACCAGCGCCAAGCCGCTCGCTCGCAAGGCACCGGCAAGCGATTTGGCAAACTCGCCGAAGAACGGATGCACGAGGTCCGGCACCACCAATCCAACCGCGAAGGAGCGGCCACTGGCCAACCCGCGCGCCTGCATGTTGGGCTGGTAGTTCAGCTCGGCCATGCGCTTCAATACCCTCGCGCGGGTGCGTTCGCCGATATCCAGTCCACCGCGCAATACCTTCGACACGGTGACGGTGGAGACGCCCAAATCCGCAGCAATATCTTTCAACCGACTGCCATGCTGGTCCTTTAATGAGCGGTTAGCTGAAGCGTGTCTGTCGCCATAGCGCCCAGCCCGCCCCCGCGAGCGACGCCAACAGCGCCAGCGTCAACACCGCGACCCAACGCAGGTTGATGGCCAGCGGAGGCACGACCGCGTTCACCCCCAGCCAAAGGAAAAGGCAGCTCGCCGCCACAACGATCGCTATATCCCACCAGCGGCGGCTTTCCGGCGGCCGGTGAATTCGTCGCCGCTCTGCGCCAGCAGCACCTCTCCATACTCCAGGCCATAGCGGTCGCATTCTCGCGCCAACGCCTCGTTGCGTGACGTCATCTCGCGCGACGAGGCAACCGCGGTGCTGATGGCCAGCGCGCCCAGGATCATCAGCACCGATCCTCCCAGGACCAGGGCGAGATGCGCCCGGTTGGCCGAGGCCAACTCGCCAAACACCAGAGCACCCCAGGCCAGGCCCCAAAACTGGTTGGTATTTGACAGCGGGATGCCACGCCCGATGCCTAGATACTTGGTCGCAAACTGCTGGAAGAGGTCACCGACAACCCACACGAAACCTCCCAGGAACAGCCAGAAGAGCAACTGCCTGCTCTGCATCAGCCGAAATACAGACGACTGCCTGCCGCCATCGAGCGTCCAGGTGAGGAGAAACATGGTTCCCAGTTCGCCGACCGTAAAAACAGTAACGAAGGAGAGCGGATTCATGCCGCTGAGATAAGCCTTGCGATAAGGCACATACATGGTTCCCCACATGAGGCTTGCGCCCGCCGCAGCGAGAAGGCCACTGAGCGCATGCGGAGGAACGCCGCCGGTGCCCTCGATGGTGCTGAAGCCCAGCATGATCGCCGCGCCTACGATGCAGACACTCCCGCACACTACCTTGGCGATATTCTTCGCCTGCGCGCCCTGGAGTTCACGAAACAGCAGCCTGCCCCACAGCAGGCCGACCAGCGCGTTGGTATTCCATAGGGGAAAAGCTGTGGCCAGCCCGACATCGCGAATGGCGAACACGGTGAGTGTGTTCGCGACTGCCCACAGCGCGCCTGCGAGGATCGCCCAGACAATCAGGTGCTTCCTGCAAAAAAGATCGGCGAAGACATACGTGGTTCCCTTGAGCAGAGTAGGGAACGTCCAGCGGGCAGTGAAGACGCCGGCGACCATACACAGGGAAACAGCAAACGGAGAGAGGCCGGCGTTGACCAACTTGGTGGGCGCCTCGGCCGCGCCCAGCCAGACGCCCGCGGCGAGACCACAGATCACTCCCAGGCCGTGCAGCGATCGGCCGGCGTTTGTGGCCCGAACTTTTGCCGCGGCGGTGCTGTCTGATGTCATCTGATTATTGGTTATGGATAAACACCAACAGGCCCACTCCCATCGCCAGCACCACTGCTGGGATCCAGAACTGAACGTCCGTCAGAATAGCCCGCCACATGTTCTGGCCGCCGCCGCGCTCACCCTGCATGCAGGTCCTCACTTTAGGGAGTAACGTTACCGATTACGAGGAATTACGTTAGCGGCCGCAATGGGCTGCTGTCAACAGAAACTGCCCAGGCAGAAGAATCTTCCTGTGTGGGATTGCCTGGTGGGGCGATCTGGTGTACGTTAGCGGTAACGCTGTTGCTCCAAAAGCACCGGCTTGCCAACCGTCGAAGGAGATACGTCATGAGCCAGGTTCTCACCAACCAACCCCTGCAGCATCTTGATCAGTGGGATGACTTTCTCGAAGGCCGCTATAAAGAAGGCAAGAGTGAAGAGGAGTTCCGTCAGTACGACGCCACCGCCACCCCTGGCGTCGCCGAGTTCTACCGCCTCAACCACGAGAACATGACGGTCGCCTACGTGTTAGCGAAAGAAGAGGAATACTTCACTCTTCGCAAGGGGCAAAAGACAGTCTGGCAAGCCGCCGAATTCCTTAACACGCTGGTGGACGATAGCGATCCGGATACCGATCTGACCCAGATTGAGCACCTGTTGCAGACCTCGGAGGCTATGCGACGCGATGGCCAGCCTCGCTGGATGATCCTGACCGGCTTCATCCACGATCTCGGCAAGTGTCTCTGCCTCTACGGGGAGCCGCAATGGGGAGTCGTGGGCGATACGTTTCCCGTGGGCTGCGCCTGGTCAAAAGACATCGTCTTCCCGAATACTTCGCCAACAATCCTGACCGCGCCATCGCCGAATACCAAACCAAGTACGGTATCTACGAGCCGAACTGCGGCCTCGACAACCTGCACATGTCCTTTGGCCACGATGGCTACATTGCCAAGGTGATGCGGCCTTATCTGCGCGATGAATCGCTATACATGCTCCGCTACCACTCGTTCTATCCCTGGCACAAGCACGGAGCCTACGATCACCTGTGCAACGAGAAGGATCGCTCTATGCTGGAGTGGGTGCTCAAATTTAATCAGTACGACCTGTATTCCAAAGGCCACACCAAGCCTGATCTCGCTCAGCTGAAGCCTTATTACGACGAGCTGTTTGCCGAGTTCCTGCCTGCCACAGTCGCGTGGTAACTGGTCCGGCTTTTTAAGCCGCAAGAAGATCCGGCATCAAATTCGGGAGGTCGGGCACTCACTCACCAGGTCTAAAGCCCGACAGTTGCAGATAAAGCGTTCTCGCGGGTTTGAAAACCCGCTCCCCCCGACTAAAAGTCCGGGGCTGGCACGTTCAATTTCGCAGTCACTGAGTATGCGAGTTCTGGAAAGCCGCCAAGGCCTCATGCAGCCGGTTGAATATAAGCGCGGGGTCAATGACCTCGTAAATGGTGACGCGCAAGGTCCGATTGCAACCCCCAGTGCATACGCGCAAAGCCTAACTCAGTTCCCCCACTCTTCAGTTCGCTTTGTAGGCCTGTGATCACGCGCGCCGCAGAATAATCCACATGGATGATGGCCTCGGCGTCGACAATCAGCCAGCGAACCTGCGACGGCGGCTTTCCCACGATGCTCTTCACTTCTTCCGCAAACCGGTTGGCGTTTGCATAGAAGAGCTCCGCTCCAAACTGGTACATCACCAGTCCGGGTTCCGTCATCACACCTGGCGCTACAGGTTTCAGATCCCAGCCTCCATCACCATGGGGAATCATGACAGCCGTGTGAGGGTGATAGCTGTGATGGACCACCCGGAATAGCGAGAGAATCATTGCCAGGACGATCCCCTGCTCCACACCCCATGCGATGACCACCACCGCGGTGGTCATCGCTAAGGCAAACTCCCCCGGGCTCTCGCGTCGAATAGCCAGCAGGGTGCGTATATTGATCATCCGGATGGCGATCATAAAGACGAGGGCGCCAAGGACGCAGCGCGGGAGGTACTGGAGCGGCCAGGTAAGAAAAAGTAGAACCAGTGCGACGATAGCCGCAGTGGTAAGCTGCGCCACCTGGCTCTGTGCGCCGGCGCTTTCAACCATAGAGGTCTGCGTGGGACTTCCGTTGACGACGAAGGTTCCGCTCAATCCTGCCAGGGCGTTGGCCGCGGAAAGACCGGCCAGGTCAGCATCCTCGTCTAAATCCTGGCGATGGCGCGCGGCATAGGCGCGGGCGGTGGCAGCACTCTGGGTGATGATCATGACGGAACACGATGCGGCTATGGAAATAAGTGGGAGCAGATCGCTCCAATCCACGCCAACGTGCCCAAAATGAGGCAGACCCCCGGCCACCGGTCCGACGACCTCAACGCCATGTCTGCTAAAGCTCCAGCGGGCACTCGCCGCCATGGCTCCGGCAACGACAATAAGCGCACCCGGCACTTTCGGCAGAAGCTGGCGAAGCAACAGGAGCGTCAGCACGACAACGGCGGAAACGGCCAAGGTCGGTGAATGCACTTGCGGCAGTCCTCTTACCACTTCTGCGAACTGCAGGATGGTTCGGCGAGCGGAGACCGGAATTCCCAGCATCTCTCCCAGCACCGCGATTCCGACCTGGAACCCAACTCCGGTAAGAAAGCCGACGAGCACGGTTTGGGAAAGAAAATCGGCGATGAAGCCCAGTTTGAGCAATCGAGCCAAGAGGAGAAAGACAGCCGTAAGCAGTGCCACCGCGCCTGCAAGCGCCACATAACGAGCGCTGGCCGCGGGCGCCAGGCCAGAAACTCCACCGGCGAAAATGGCCGCCGTCGCAGAGTCGGCGGAAACCACCAGATAGCGGGAGGAGCCGAAGGCCGCAAATCCCACTGCGGGCAACAGCAACGAATAGAGGCCGGTAACGACGGGCATGCCGGCAATCTTGGTATATCCCAGGGCTTGCGGGATATTCATGGCCGCGAGCGTCACTCCAGCAACGGCGTCGCGCAAAGCAGCCGCAATCCTGAATGGCCGCACTCCCTGAAAGAGCCTGAGCAAAGTCGAGCCTCCATGGAAACGGCAGTCACCCTCTAGCCTGGTTATCCGCCAGCTCTGAGCTGTATTGACCAGTATTCGATCACAGCAAAGAGCACACTATCTTTACTGACCCCCGTGCGATTGTCCCGCTGAAAATACTCGAAGCGCTAGCTTGAACCTCCGCCTAGCTAGCGCTTCTGCCACTCATGAAAAGGGTACTCGAAAGAGGCAGTATGTGCCTTCCAGCACAGCTCCATGTGTTTTCGTTGTTGACGATCAACCCGTTATCGCATCCACTCTCGCGGCCATACTGCAAATGCATGGGTTCTCCGCGAAGTTCTTCACCTCTCCGCTAGAGGCGCTAGCCGCCGCCAGGACGAAATCTCCTGATCTGTTGATATCGGATGTCGAGATGCCGGGCCTGTGCGGTATTGAGCTGGCGATCCAGGTGAAAGCGCAGTACCCCACGTGCAAGATCCTGCTCTTTTCCGGGCGGCCATCTTCACTAGATCTGTTGGACGCCGCTCGTGCTTGTGGTCACAATTTTGATTTGCTGCTAAAACCCGTTCATCCACGCGAGTTCCTCTCAGAGATACAGAAAAAGGTTGGTAGCACGAGCGATGTCCGCGTTGGTTGACCGAGGGCGGACCGCTCACTGCGACTCGTTGTTTTAGAATGCTTTGAGTTATGCCGGGGTCAAGAGAAAAAGGGAGCAGCTTTCATTGGCCCAGAAAACGGCGTACTTGAGTTTGACAGCCCGCGCCACCAAATAACACCGCCTACCCCTTTAAGCGCCGGCAAAAGTTACTTTTACCTCTCCGCGGTGTAGAGGCTGGGCACGGTTGATGAGATTGGGGAATATATTCACCGGCAGCGAAACGAGTGAAGAAATCATCATGAGGGATCGAAAAACCTACGCAGCGGTTGCCTGGCTTATCTTCCTTGCGGTGACGGTTCCATTGCTGCGCGCGCAGAAAAAGGCTGCTCCGGTGAAGTCTCTGCGCGTGTATCTGTTCGACTGCGGGCTGATCAAAGGTGAAAACCCGATAGAGTACGGATTGAACAAGGGCGAAGTGAAAAACGCCGACATGGTGGTGCCGTGCTATTTAATCGTTCATCCCAAGGGTACGCTCATGTGGGACGTGGGCGTGATTCCAGACAGCGCGTTCAAGGGAAATGAACCAGTGACCCGCTCCGATGATGGGGACACAGTGAGTTCCCCCAGGCCTCTTCTGCCGCAGTTGGCGGCGCTTGGCTATCCGCCCGGGAACATTACCTACATTGCCTTCTCGCATTATCACTTCGATCACACCGCGAATGCGAACGCGTTCGCCGGGTCCACGTGGCTGGTCCATGCAGCGGAACGGGATGCGATGTTTGCTGCCAGCCCCGAACACCAAGCCGCTTACAATCGGCTCCGGTCCAGCAAGACGGTGATCCTCCCCAACACCGATTACGATGTCTTCGGCGATGGAACCGTCATCATCAAGTACACTCCGGGTCATACTCCCGGGCACCAGGTTCTGGCCTTGAAGCTGCCCAAGACCGGGCCAGTCCTGATCGCGGGAGATTTATGGCACTATGCGGCAGAGCGGACCGCTTCCAGAGCTCCTGGCGGTGAGGCGAATCAGCAACAGACGCTGGCCAGCCGCGCGGCCATGGAAGCATACCTCAAGCAGAGCGGTGCGCAGCTCTGGATTGAGCACGACCCGGAAACCTTCCATCGCCTCAAGAAAGCTCCGGACTATATCGAATAGCTTGGACATACGCGTGACAAGACAGGCGCTCGCGTCGTCTAACGTTCGCATGGGTCTGTTTCGAATCTCACCGCTGCTCGGTTTCCTTCTTCTGGCTCCGGCGCTCGGGTCGCAAAACTCCACGCCCCCCGCCCCCCCGCCTGCGGCCCAGAGCCCGGCGGCGCCCGTAACCACCATGTCCGTGGACGTGAACGTGGTCACTTTGCCGGTGACCGTCCGCGACAAAAAGGGCAAGATCGTGCGCGACCTGACCAAAGATGATTTTGACCTGGAAGAGGATGGCAAGCCGCAAGCGATCCGCTATTTCAGCCAGGAGACGAACCTTCCCTTAACCGTGGGTCTGCTGGTGGATACCAGCATGAGCGAGCGCGACAACATGGATCGGGAGCGGAGCGCCAGCCGGAGCTTCCTGGACCAGATGATCACCCGGCCGGCGGATCGGGCGTTCGTGATCCACTTCGATCGCGAAGTCGAGCTGCTGCAGGATCTTACGTCCGACCACGCCAAGCTGGAGAAAGCGGTGGGTCTGATCGACACCCAGCCGGCTGTGGAGAACACCCAGAGCAGTGACCAGGGTTCCGGGCAACCCAGGGCGAGGCGGGGAGCGGGTACTTTGCTCTATGACGCCATATTTCTCGCCTGCGATGAAATTGCCAAGAAGCAGAAGGGCCGCAAGGCCATCGTGGTCCTTACCGATGGAGAGGATCGGGGCAGCCAGGAGACCCTGAACAGCGCCATCGAATCGGCGCAAAAGGCCGAGACCGTCGTCTACACCATCTATATAGGCGGTCACGAGGACCACGACTACGGAAACAACCCCGGCATGGGGCGGCACGGGGGCATGGGAGGGGGCTACCCGGGCGGCGGTTACCCGGGCGGGGGATATCCAGGGGGAGGCTATCCCGGGGGAAGCCGGCTATCCCAGGCAGCAGGAGAACCGTCCCAGACGGCAAGAAGATCCTGCAGGAGATCGCCCAGCAGACCGGGGGGCGATTCTTCGAGGCCAAGAAGAAAGATTCAGTGGACGATGACTACGCCGAGATCGCCGAGGAGCTGCGCACCCAGTTCATGTTGGGCTATACCCCGCCCAAGGATCAGACCGCCGGCTACCACTCCATTCATTTGACCGCCAAGAAGAAGGACCTGACGGTCCAGACCCGGGAAGGGTACTACTCGGGACAGTGAAGCATTTCGCTCTTGCTACTATCGGGGCATGAGCGAGATCGGCATTGCCGTCGACCCTTCTCCGGCACCCAGACCGCAGCCCAGGGTGCTGCCTGGGACGGGTGGTCACGCTTCGGCCATTCGATCGGCCGGTCCATGCCCAGGCACTGTACGAGGCCACCCACGGGTCTGAAAAGGATGACCTGTGGCGCTACATGGGCGACGGTCCTTTCGCCAGCCTTGACGTTTTTGAGGCTGCATTCGAGCAAAAGCAAAGATCCGTCGACCCGGTATTTTTTGCCATTGTGGACAATGCCACCGGCCTCCCTGTCGGGCAGGCTGCATACATGCGGATTGATCCCGTCAACCGCGTGATCGAGGTAGGCAATATTATCTTTACTCCTGCTTTGCAGCGCAGCTCGCGCCGCGACCGAGGCCATGTATCTCATGGCGCGGCACGCCTTCGATGATCTGGGCTACCGCCGCTACGAATGGAAATGTAATGCTTTGAATCAACCCTCCCGCCGGGCCGCGTTGCGCCTCGGCTTTTTGTTTGAAGGAATCTTCCGCCAACACATGATCGTCAAGGGCCGCAACCGCGACACAGCCTGGTTTTCCATGCTGGATTCGGAATGGCCCGGTGCGAAAAGCGAACTTCGAACAGTGGCTGGCGCCTTCGAACTTTGATCCTGCGGGCCGGCAAGCGCTTTCGCTGTCGAGCTTGAATGACAACCGTGTCACCAAAGGCACCATCTGCGACGTTTCGGTGATTGCGACCCCCTCTTGCGGCCCATAGAGTTGTGGCAATCGGAGGGCACCACCAATGATGAACAGTTCGGGGACGGTGATCGGTAAAGGCATTTGCATTCGCGGCGAAATTACGGGAGAAGAAGACTTTTTTCTCGACGGTGTATTGGAAGGCAACATCACCTTGACGGGCAAACGGCTGACCGTTGGGGCCAACGGCGTGATCCATGCAGATATCGTCGCCGGCGATTTGGTGGTTTTCGGCCGGGTTGAGGGTAGTGTCAAGGCGAGCGGCCGTGCCGAACTGAAGCACTCCGCAGTTTTCATTGGGGATATCTCCGCATCTCGCTTGTCGATTGAAGACAACGCCACGCTGCAAGGCTACGTGGATCTGACCGAAGCAATTCAACCGCCGGCAAAGCCGGAGCCTGTTGCTCACAAAGAAGTTGTGGAAGAAGCCGAGGAATCCAGAGAGTACGTCGAGCAGTTCAGCTAACCACCGGCAGTTGCCTCCAATTGCCTCTGTTTTAACGCCCCGTCTTTGCCCGGCAAGGATGGGGCGCGCTGAAGGCGCTTTGGTTCCTCACGAAGGCCGGGTGCCCCACATCTCGCTCGTTTTTCGCGAGATGTGGGATACCACTGCGCCTTCCCTCTGACTGTCGATTCATCCGATGCGCTTAGCGGTCAACATCGGTGGTATCCCACATCTCGCGAAAAACGAGCGAGATGTGGGGCACCCGGCCTTGGGTGAGGGAACCAGGGTGATCATCCTATTTCAGCGCGTCCAGATCCATATTGAGGAGTAGTACATTCACCCGCTCTTCGCCTAAAAAACCGAATTGACGCGGTTGCACGTGACGTTGGACCAGCTCCTCAACGGCGGTGACCGGTAGGTGGCGCGCATTGGCAACACGATTCGCCTGGAACAACGCCGCAGCAGGAGAAATGTCAGGATCGAGCCCAGAGGCGGAGGCGGTCACTAGATCGATCGGCACCGGCTGGCTCTTGTTTTCTGCGGCATAATGCGCCACATCGCCATCGATGCGCGTAATCAGCTTCTGGTTAGAAGCAGCGTAGTTTGATGGTCCGGAAGCGGTGGCGTCATAGCCGTTGCCCGCGGCCGAAGGACGTCCATGAAAATATCGGTCGGTGGAGAAGTTCTGGCCGATCAGCCGTGAGCCCGTGACCTGGCCGTCTTTGACGATCAACTGTCCGTCCGCCTGGGGGCGCAGTGCCAGGTGGCCCATGGCAGTGATCGCGAGCGGATAGAGGATCCCCAGCAGCACAGTAGTCAGCAGGGTGAAGCGGATGGCGATCTTTAATTCACTACGCAGCATGACTGCTCCATTAAGACAAGCCCAGGCCGGTTAGACAAACGTCGATGAGCTTGATCCCTATGAAGGGCACGATCACACCGCCCACTCCATAGATCAACAGGTTGCGCCGCAACAGCACTTGCGCTGGTTTGGGCTGATAGTTGACGCCGCGCAGCGCCAACGGAATCAGGGCGACGATGATCAGGGCATTGAAGATCACCGCGGAGAGAATGGCTGAATGCGGTGTCCTCAGGTGCATTACGTTCAGCTGATTGAGAACCGGAAAAACGCCGGCAAACATGGCCGGAATGATGGCGAAGTATTTTGCCACGTCGTTGGCGATGGAGAAGGTGGTAAGCGCGCCCCGCGTCATCAGCAGCTGCTTGCCAATCTGGACGATTTCAATGAGCTTGGTGGGGTTCGAGTCCAGATCGACCATGTTGCCGGCTTCCTTGGCGGCCTGGGTCCCGGAGTTCATGGCTACACCCACATCCGCCTGGGCCAATGCCGGGGCGTCGTTGGTGCCGTCGCCGGTCATGGCGACCAGCTTTCCCTTGGCCTGTTCACGGCGGATCAGGTCCATCTTGTCCTTGGGTTTTGCTTCCGCCAGAAAGTCGTCGACGCCTGCTTCGCGCGCGATCACCGCCGCCGTCAGCGGATTATCCCCCGTGATCATGATGCTGCGGATCCCCATGGCACGCAGCTTGGCCAGCCTTTCTTTCAATCCACCTTTGACGATGTCTTTGAGATAGATCACGCCCAGGGCGGTGGAGTTTTCCGCCACCACCAGGGGAGTTCCACCCATGCCTGCAATCTCTTCTACGCTCTCCCGTACCTTCTGCGGCAGGTTCGACCCTTGTTCGCCAAGAAAGCGGGTGATGGCGTCGACCGAACCCTTGCGGATGATGTGGCCGGCAAAGTTGACTCCTGACATGCGGGTCTGCGCGCTGAAGGGGACGAACTCCGCTTGCAGCGCATTGAGGTCACGGCCGCGCAAGCCGTATTTCTCCTTAGCCAGCACCACGATCGAGCGGCCTTCCGGCGTTTCGTCAGAAAATGAAGAAAGCTGCGCCGCATCCGCCAGCCGCTCGGGGCTGATATTTGGTGCGGGGATAAACTCCGTTGCTTGCCGGTTGCCCAGGGTGATGGTGCCTGTCTTATCCAGCAGCAGGGTGTCCACGTCGCCCGCTGCTTCGACGGCACGGCCAGACATGGCGAGCACGTTGTACTGCACCAGGCGGTCCATGCCCGCGATCCCAATCGCAGAAAGCAAGCCACCGATGGTGGTGGGAATGAGGCAAACCAGCAAAGAGACCAGGACAAAGATAGTCTGCGGTGCCTGCGAATAGACAGCGATGGGTTGCAGCGTGGCAACTGCCAGCAGAAAGATGATGGTGAGCCCGGAAAGCAGGATGCTGAGGGCAATTTCGTTTGGTGTCTTCTGCCGCTGCGCGCCTTCTACCAGGGCGATCATGCGGTCTAGAAAGGTCTCCCCCGGATTGGAAGTGATCTTGACCATGATCCAATCCGAGAGCACCTTCGTTCCGCCCGTGACCGCCGAGCGGTCGCCGCCAGCCTCGCGGATCACCGGCGCAGATTCTCCGGTGATGGCTGATTCATCCACCGAGGCCACTCCTTCGATCACCTCTCCATCGCCCGGGATATAAAGCCCGGCTTCGACATAGATAACGTCTCCGGCTCGGAGAGCGGAACTGGAAATCTCTTCGCGGGCCGCGTCTTTGTCCGCGTGTTTGAGGCGAATGGCCACCGTCTCGCCCTTGGCTTTGCGCAGGGTGTCGGCCTGCGCTTTGCCACGGCCCTCCGCCATCGCCTCGGCGAAGTTGGCGAAGAGAACGGTGAACCATAGCCACAAGGTGATCTGCAGGTTAAAGGCAAAGCTGCCCTGATGTGCAATGATCCCTTGGATGAGCAGGATAGTTGTCAGCACACTGCCGATTTCGACCACCAACATGACCGGGTTCTTCACCATCAGGCGTGGGTCGAGTTTTCGAAAAGAACCGAGTGCCGCTTGTTGCAGGATCCCGGGGTTCCATAAACTTTGCTTTTCTGCCATATTGCTTCTCCCCTGGGCTTTTTAGAAAGTTTTTCCTGCGTGCAGCAGCAGATGTTCAAGGATGGGTCCAAGGCTGAGCGCAGGAAAGAATGTCAGCGCGCCAACGATTACAATCACGCCCACCAGCAGCACGGTGAACAGCGCCGTGTTGACGGGAAATGTCCCCGATGAGGGGGGAACACTTTTCTTTTGCGCCAGGTTGCCGGCCAGGGCCAGCATTGGGACCATCATCAGAAAGCGGCCGGACAGCATGTTGAACGCCAGGGTCAAGTTGTACCAGTTGGTGTTACTGTTAAGGCCGCCAAAGGCAGAGCCGTTATTGCCGGCAGTGGATAAGTAGGCATAAAGGATCTGGGAGAATCCATGCGGCCCATTGTTGCTCAGGCTGGATAGAGCGTTGGGGTAGAGCACTGAGACCGCAGCCAGCACCAGGATCAGCAAGGGGAAGATGAGCACATAGAGCATGGCCAGCTTGACGTCGTAGCTTTCGATTTTCTTGCCCAGGTACTCCGGCGTTCGCCCTACCATTAAGCCGGCAATGAAGACGGAGAGGACGACAAAGATCAACATCCCATACAGCCCCGAGCCGACCCCACCGAAGACCACCTCGCCGAGCATGATATCGACCAGCGGCACCATCCCGCCCAGGGGCATGAACGAGTCATGTGATGAGTTGACTGCGCCGCAACTGGTATCGGTGGTGACGGTGGCGAAGAGCGCGGACTGCGAGATGCCGAAACGTACTTCTTTGCCCTCCATATTGCCGCCGGAGTTAATCAGAGTGGTCTTCTGGTCTACGCCATGCAGCAACGGATGAGCTTGAGATTCGGCCCAATAACAAGTTAAGAAGCCGGCGGCAAACAGGACGGCCATGGCGGCAAAGACTGCCCAACCGTGACCGGGAGAGCCGGTCATCTTGCCCAGGGTGACGGTCAGCGCCGCGGGGATCAGAAAGATCAATTCGATCTCGATAAAGTTGCTGAAGGGTGTGGGGTTTTCAAAGGGGTGTCCACTGTTGGCGTTGAAAAAGCCGCCCCCGTTGGTCCCCAACTCCTTAATCACCTCTTGCGAGGCCACCGGTCCCTGGGCGATGACCTGGGGCGCCTGCCCGTGCTGTAAGGGGGCGACAGTGGTGTAGGGCTTAAGGTTCTGTATCACTCCCTGGCCGATCAACACCGGCGCGACGACCAGGCAGATGGGTAGCAGGACCCAGAGGATGGTGCGCGTGGTATCAACCCAGAAGTTGCCGATGGTGGGCGATTGCTTGCGTGTGATTCCGCGAACCAGGGCGACGGCAACGGCGATGCCGATCGCTGCGCTCAGGAAATTGTGATAGGCGAGACCGGCCATCTGGGTCAAATAGCTCATGGTGGTCTCTGGCGTGTAAACCTGCCAGTTGGTGTTGGTGGTAAACGATGCCGCGGTGTTGAAGGCGGTGGCCGGAGCAACGCCTGCCAGATGCTGCGGATTCCAGGGCAGAAAGCCCTGGGCGCGTTCGATGATGTAGGTCAGCAGCAGGGAGACAAAACTGAAGATCAGCATGGCGACGGTGTATTGCTGCCAACTCATCTCCTGGTCCGCGTGGATACCGCAGGCGCGGTACAGAAGCCGCTCCATGGGCCGGAGCACCGGATCGAGAAATGTCTTCTGCCCTTCAAGGACCCGGGCGATGTAGAGACCCAGGGGGCGCATCAGAAGTAGCAGCACCGCGAAGAACACCACAAACTGCAGCCAACCATTGGCGGTCATTTCTAGAACTTCTCCGGGTACAACAGCGTGATCACCAGGTAGACCAGTGTCGCTACCGTGAGGATCAGCACAATGAAGGTGATATGAGACATGGCGGCGTTACCTCAACTTTTCGCAGCCGCGGATGTAGAGCAGCGCGACGGCGAAGAAAACGACTGTGAACACAACCATCAGCAGATCCTGCATAGAGATAGTGGACCGCTGGGCGACTAAGGAGGGTGTAAGCGAGAGATAAGGAATTCATAAAGAGCGGTGGCAGGAATAGAGAACCGCAGGTCCCTCGGCTGACGAAAGGGACAGCTGAGCGGACTGCGGAAAATGCTTTTTCGAAGGGTACGGGCTTTAGCCCGTACATATTAGCAACCAGAACACCGGGCTTTAGAGTCTGCGTGAGAACTCTCGAATCGCCGAGATCAGGACGATCAATCAGTCCCGTAGGGACATCTGAGTCCAGGGCGCAGCCCCCACGCGCTAATTGGTTTAGCAGACGATAGAAAGCCAAGAAGACGCTGATTGTTTGGATCTCCAACTGGCCACAAAAACGTCATCCTGAGCGAAGCGCCTCACGGATTTATCGCGTGACACAGCGCTTGTGGGCGCGCAGTCGAAGGACCTCGAGGATGCTCATCTTACTCCTGCTGCTCCGAGCTTTTCAACCGCCGGAGCCCGCATCCAAGGGGGAGCCGCCACGGTCTTTCCCGGGGGGCCGAGAATAATAACCGCTGCATCATGCTGTCTTCCGTAGGCTACATCTACGTTGCGCAAATCCCGTTCTCTGGCTTCTGTGGTCGAAAAGGTACGAGCAGCAGGAGTAAGATGAGCATCCTCGGGGTCCTTCGACTGCGCGCCCACAAGCGCTGTGTCACGCGATAAATCCGTGAGGCGCTTCGCTCAGGATGACGTTTTTGTGGCGAGTTTGACGAAAAAACACCCAAACAAGGTAGCGCTTATGGGCGTAGTCCTGGGCAATTTCATGCGTCCCTGCGGGACTGAGGCGGGTAAATGCGAGTTCTCACACGGACTCTGAAAGCCCGGCTAAAGCCGGATTCATTTCAAGCCGGTACGTACGGGCTAAAGCCCGTACCCTTCAAGAGGAGAGAGTTTTGGCGCAGTGTAAAGCCGACACCTAAGATCTGCAGTTTCACTCCGCTATTCGGGCACGCCCTCAGGCAGAAAGCGGTAACCGACCCAAGGCTCGGTTTGGATATATTGCCGTGGGGCTTCGGCTTCAAGTTTGCGGCGAAGTTGACCGATGAAAACGCGCAAATATTCCGGTTGATGTACGGACTGGCCGCCCCAAACCGCCGTCAACAGGGCGCGATGGGTGAGGGCTTTGCCCGCATTGCGCGCCATATACAACAACAGGTCGAACTCGGTTGGCGTCAGGTGCAGGCTCTTGCCGCCGACGGTCACCGTATGGGCCCCGGCATCGATTACAAAATCGCCAATCTCGATCGGCGCATCCACCGTCCGCTCCGGTGCACGCCGCAAGTGCGCCCGCACGCGGGCTAGCAATTCCTGAATGCTGAAAGGCTTGGTCACGTAGTCGTCGGCGCCCGCATCAAGCGCCTCTATCTTGGATCGTTCCTGGTCTCGCACCGAGAGCACGATGATGGGTGTCGCCATTTTGCTGCGCACCCGGCGGCAGAGTTCAACGCCGCTCATGCCCGGCATCATGAGATCGGTCACGATCAGGTCCGGACTCCATTCCTCAAATAGATGAAGCGCCTCCTCCGGATCGTTGGCCGCTCGTACGTCGTACCCCTGGGCGGAGAGGGCGGTGCGCAGCACGCGCGTGATTTGGGCCTCGTCGTCTACCACCAGCACTCGTTCTGCCATCTCCACCTGTTCACTAAGATATGATCGCCACTGATGCGTCCTTCGCCGGCTCGGGTGGTCTTACGTTATGTGGCCATGACCGCCGCCGCTCTGCTGGTGGTGCTGGTCTATCGCAGGATACTCCATGTAAACCAGACCACCGTGGCCCTCACTTTTCTGGTGATGGTGCAGGTGACGGCGTTTCGCTGGGGCCTGGTCTACTCCGTTTGCCTCTCGCTCGGCTGCACGCTTTTGTATAACTACTTTTTTCTGCCTCCAATTGGCAGCTTTACCATCGCCGACCCGCAAAACTGGATCGCGTTGTTGGCGTTTCTGGCCTCTGCCATTTTCATCAGCAAGCTCTCGGAAAACGAACGGCGGCAGACCGCGTTGAGTGAAGGCCGCCGCAGCGAATTGGAGCGTCTTTATGAATTCAGCAATCAACTGTTAATGGAAGAAAACCTGCACGATGTGGCCAGGAACGCGCCCCGCGTAGTGGCGTCCATCTTTGGCTTCGATGCCGTCTTCCTTTATCTCACCGAGAACGACTCTGCTTATTCTTCCGATCCACGCCGGTCTTTTGTTTCCCTGGAGGAACTTCGTGCTGTCGCGCGGCTGCCCGACGCGCCCCGGTCGCGCCCCGAGGGCGTGTGCATCGTTCCCTTGCTGCTGGGCATGCGGGCGAGTGGGTCCATTGCCATGACCAAAGCGGCCTACTCGGATGGGTTGTACGACGCCATCGGCGGCCTGTTGGCCATTGCCCTGGAACGGGCCGCCGCGCTCGATCGTTTTAGCCGGATAGAAGCAGCGCGGGAGGGAGAACGCCTGCGCAGCGCATTGCTCGATTCCGTGACCCACGAACTACGAACGCCGCTGACCGCCATACGAGCGGCGGCCACCAGCCTGTTGTCCCAACCGTCGTTAGGAGAAAGCCAGCGGAGGGAGATGTTTGCCATCGTTGATGAGGAGAGCGCGCGCCTGGATCGCCTGATTGGCCAGGCGGTGGAAATGGCGCAGCTCGACACCGACGGCATCGAGGTTCGACCCCGGCCGCAGCGGTTACAGGAAGTGATTGACACGGCGCTGGACGATTGCCACGCCCTGCTGCGCGGGCGCCCGGTGACAGTAGAGCTGCCACCCGATCTCCCCCCTGTGCCGCTGGATAGGGAATTGATCCGCCGCGTACTGCGTCATCTGCTGGAGAACGCCGCCCGCTACTCACCTGCGGGATCGCCGGTGCAGATCGGCGCCGCGCTCCAAACCGACCGCCTGCTGGTGAGCATTACTGATCACGGGCAGGGAATCGATGATGCCGAGCAGGCTTACATCTTCGACAAGTTCTATCGCGGCAGTCGGCAGCGCCTTTTGCATGGCACCGGTATGGGCTTGGCCATCGCCAAAGCGATTCTCCGCGCACACAGCGGGGGAATCGAAGTGTCCAGCCATCGCGACCAGGGAGCTACCTTTACCTTCTGGGTTCCGCTCAAGCCGCCAACCAACGGGCTGCCTTCGTGATCGAAACAATTACAGTCAATGAGTGTTCATAGCGTCAGCAATGCCTGAGGTAAGCTTCAGGAACGGATGTTTTTTTGCCCCCGGCAGTAATCCCGGCGTTCTCAATTTACGTCCGTATGAAAGGATTTACAGGCAAGTAACTTGCCTATTGATATGCCGGCAGGAGACACTGACGCTCTATGAAAGTTGTCTGACGCTCATGACGTTTCGCGTTTGATGCGTCTAACGGATAACAGCGGTTGGCCGTTACGTACTGTGACTGGGAGCTCTGGCGAGCTCCGACCCCCAGGAGAAAATCCTTTGCGCAAACTCTGCAGTATTCTCTCTGTGCCCTGCTTGGTACTACTTGCCATCGCCGGCCTCTCGCAAGCATCCCAGGCCCAGATCCTACGGGATCGGATTACACAAGCGATCGATAGCGCCAACGCGGTAGCGCTGGCGGGGAGTGTGCATCCCCAGGTGAAAGGCGAATTTGACCAGGGATTGTCCGACAACTCCAAGGTGCTGGCGGGCATGACCATCAGCTTCAAACGCACCGAGGCGCAAGAGGCGAGCCTCGCTGCTTTGCTGCAGGCGCAACAGGATCCTGCCTCTCCCAGCTATCACAAGTGGCTCACGCCGGCGCAGTTTGGGCAACAGTTTGGCATGAACTCAGCGGACCTAGCCAAGGTGTCCGCGTGGCTGCAGCAAGAGGGGTTCACCGTTACCTTCACCTCTGCGAGCAGTAATGCCATTTCCTTTAGCGGGAATATCGCGGCGGTGGAAAGAGCTTTCCAGACGCAAATTCATGATTACAGCGTGAATGGCGAAAAGCACTTTGCCAACGCCACCCCGATCTCGGTTCCTAGCGCGATTGCCGGCGCCGTCGCCGGGGTTCGCGGCCTAAACGACTTCCGCCTGAAGCCCAGGGTGGTGAAAAGCAAAGCCGTCACCGGCACCGCGCGCTTTACCTCAGGCGTGTCAGGAACGCATTACCTTACCCCGGGGGATTTGGCCGTTATTTATGACATCAATCCCCTTTATACCGCGGGAAATACAGGTAAAGGGGTCACACTGGTCATCATCGGTCAGACCCAAATCGTCCCTGCCGACATTACCGACTTCCGCGCCGCCGCCGGCCTTTCAGTGAACAACCCGACCGTGGTCACGGTTCCCGGAAGCGTTCCTTTGTCGTCCGCCGCTGGTTCCGCGTCCGGCGATCTGTCGGAAACCGACCTGGATCTTGAGTATTCGGGCGGCGTGGCCACTGGAGCATCCATCATTCTGGTCAATTCGGGCGACGTTTTTACCTCGCTGCAATATGCCATCCAGAATCCGATCAATGGCATTACGGTTCCGATCATTAGCCAAAGCTACGGCGCTTGTGAGGCCGGTCTCTCCACTGGGGATCTGACAGAAATCGATGGCTGGCTGGCGCAGGCAAACAGCCAGGGACAAACTGTCATGGCGCCTGCCGGCGATAACGGTGCGGCTGACTGCGACGATGGCGGTGTCACCGTGGCAACCTCAGGTCTGGCGGTGGATTACCCGGGGAGCAGCGTTTACGCCACCTCCGCGGGCGGTAGCGAATTCATGGGCGATGGAACGGCGCAGAACCCACAGACAGGGGCGGGCCAATATTGGAGTTCGAATGGCACCGGCGGTGTCTCGGACGATCTGATCGTTTCGGCTAAGTCTTATATCCCCGAGATGGTGTGGAATGACACCACGTTCGAGCTCGCCAATGGCGGCAGCCTTGCTGCCGGTGGCGGCGGTGTGAGCGCGTTGTGGCCCAAGCCATCCTGGCAGACTGGAGTACCCGGCATTCCGGCCGATGGCCATCGCGATGTACCGGACATCTCACTCACTGCTTCCGCAGATCACGACGGTTATCTCTACTGTACCCAGGTGCAGACGGTGTCGAGCGGAAACGGTTACGTCTCCAGTTGCCAGTCCAATAGCTTCCGGCTATCGGATCCAGGCCAGTCGGACGACGAGACCTTCCAGGCGATTGCGGGGGGAACTTCCTTCGCGACCCCTGATTTTGCCGGTCTCCTCGCCATCATTGAGCAGAAAGTTGCCTCCGGCGGGGGCCTGGGAAACGTCAATCCCGCGCTTTACAGCTTGGCCTCGAACGCGACTACTTATGCTTCCGCCTTTCACGACATCACGACCGGGAACAATCAGGTGCCCTGCGCTACAGGCTCGCCCAATTGCCCGTCCGGCAACAACCCTGTGATTGGTTACGCGGCGGGTACCGGCTATGACCAGGCTACTGGACTGGGCTCGGTCGACGCCAACAACCTCGCGACTGCCTTTGCCGCGTACGTGCAGGCAACAGGCACCAAGACCACACTCACTGCCGCGCCCGGTGCTTCTCTGGTGCTTAACGAGCAGGTGATTTTTACCGCTACGGTGGCTCCGAACACGTTGTCAACGGCGCCGACGGGCACGGTCACGTTTAACGTGGATGGCGTTGCACAAACGCCCGTCGCCCTCTCCACGGCGTCGCCTTATACAGCCACATTTAAGACTGGCTTTCCCACTGCGGGGAAGCATACTGTTTCGGCTACTTTCAACTCAAGTGATTCCACCTACACCAACTCGACCAGCTCCAGCGTGACGGTGACCGTCTCGGCCCAGGGAACAGCCGCAACCACTACAACCGTCACCGCCAGCCCGACCTCATTCGCGCTGGGCAGCAGCGTTACACTGACAGCCACCATCACTGCGACCACGGCGGGGACGCTTACCGGGCCGATCACGTTTACCACCGGTGGGATGACCATAGGCACAGTCAAGCAGGTGAGTATCGGGGCGGGCAATACGGCAACTGCGACGCTCATGGTCAACGCTACAGCATCGCTCGGCTTCGCCGCCGGCACGGACACCATCACCGCTTCCTACGGAGGGGACACCTACAACGCAACCTCGTCTGGAACCACCACCGTGACCGTCAGCAACCCGAGCATCACCCTTTCGGCGACCGCCGTTACCATCTCCTCCCCGTCGCCGGGGAACCAAGGTACCTCGACCATCACCCTTACATCCACCGGAGGGTACGCCGGGACGGCTACCGTGTCGGCTACATTCGGTTCTCTCAATGCAAACTACGGGTTCGGCTCCGGAGGCACGCAGACGGGAAGCGTCGCGTTGTCTTCGGGGGGCACCGGAACCACCACACTCACCATCCAAACTGCCGCTGCCGGAAGTTTCCAGAAGGGTCCAACGGGCGACGTTCACAAGACGGCAGGCCGGATTGCAGCAGCAGGAGGAACGTTAGCTGGTTGCATCCTCTTACTGCTCATTCCCGGCGTCAGGCGAAAGAGATGGCCGATTGCGCTCGGGATGCTGGTGTTCCTGAGTGTTGGCGCGGGGCTCGGGTGCGGTGGCGGCGGTCCTGCCGGTGCTTCTCCGGCTGGAACCTATACCGTTACCGTAACCGCGAATGACAGCACCAACGCAAGCATCACCGGTTCGACAACATTCACTGTGACTATTCAGTAAAAATGTTTCCCAAAAAGGGCTGCCTCTCGAAAAGAGGCAGCCCTTTTTGTTGTTTGTGACGAGATAGCGACATGGGCAAACCGCCCAAGGGCTAACCTGGAGCCGGTTCCCGATAGACAATCGGTTCGAGCACCATGCGGTGGCAAAACCACAGAACTGGGCCTCGGTAGGCCAAATCCCATGAGCTACGGCTGGATGGAGCCCACCTACATCCACCTAACTTGGTGCCGCTATCCGGGTCCTGTCAGCCTCGTTGGTCACCGGACGACGATCACTGCGCGATGGTGATGGTGGTGATGGCGATAGTGATGGTGGTGGTGATAGTACGGCTGCGCGTAAGCGGAAGCCGTGAAGAGGGCGATGATAGTAAATAGCACTAGTCTCTTCATAGCAGGTTAAGATGCTTGCGCTTATCTCATGTGTCGTACAATCTCTATTTTTGTCGATAGTTACTTAGGTACCCGAGGCCTAATTTCCCGCTAAAATAACTAACTGAAGCAACCTTTAGCAGCGCGCAGCTCTCCTCCAAAAATTCAGCGTTGCATTACTCTGACAGAAGCAGACGAGCCCTACACGGACGGCAGAACTAAGGTCTGACGATGGTTCCATCGAGCATGCGATCATTGCCCCGGTCTTCAAAATCCTTGGTGTAGGGATAGCGCGCAGCCGCTTTCTCATCGATGTCAATGCCGAAGCCTGGCTTATCGTTGGAATAAATGTAGCCGTTGCGAATCTCCGGCGTACCGGGAAACACCTCGCGCGTCTTCTCGTCGAAGAATGTTTCTTCCTGGATGCCAAAGTTTGGAGTAACGAGGTTCAGGTGCAAATTGTAACAGTGGCCGACCGGATCAACGTTGTTCGGGCCATGCCACGCGGTGCGCACATCGAAAAACTCACAGCAGTGCGCCACCTTACGGCACATGTTCAGGCCGCCCACGGAGGACTGGTGAATGCGAATGAAGTCGATCCAGCGATTGGCCACAAGGGGCAGCCATTCGTTGCGGTTGGTGAACAGTTCTCCCATGGCCAGGGGCGCCGAAGTCTCCTGACGGAAGATCTGGAACCAACCGACATCCTCAGGAGAAAGCGGGTCTTCCATGTAGAAGGGACGGTACTGCTCGACCGCTCTGCACAACTCGATGGATTGATTGGGAGCTGGCCGCTCGTGAATGTCATGGACCAAGCCGATATCAAATCCGAACTTCGCCCGTATCGCCTCGAACATGCCAATCGTGGTGGTCAGATATCGCCCGGCATCGAATACCGGGGAAGGCGCCACTCCGTCCGGCCGCAATGCCTCCACTGCGGCGGACGTCCTGGCGCCGCTTACACCGTAACCGGACCACCCGGGAACCGCCAACTGCACCCGCACCACCTGGTAGCCCTTCTCGATATAGGCCTGAACCTGTTCGTTCAACTCACTTTGCGTCAGGGCGGCGGCATGACCATAAAGCGGCACCGCGGCTCGAACCTTTCCCCCGAGCAGTTGATAGACTGGAACACCGAGACGCTTGCCCAGAATGTCCCACAACGCGCCGTCGATCCCGCTCAACGCGTCGTTGCCCTCCGGACCAGAGCGGAAGTATTCCTGGAGATACGCAGACTGCCAGATGTCCTCGATCTCATCGCAGTTCTTTCCCATCACAAATGGCTTTAAGCGCTTCTCGATGTAGGCCTGCGCTGCCTGCGGAATCTCCTGGTGGGTCGCGGCGCCCAGGCCGTAGAGCCCGGGCTCACTCGTTTCCACCTTGACGATCGTCCAGTTAGAACCGGATGGCGCCGTAGCAATGATCTTGACGTCGGTGATCGTCAGCGGAGGCATACCCCTGCGGGCCGCATCTTTGGCCTGTGCCAGTGGGCCGCCGTTGCCCATCGTCTTAACCACCCCTGAAGCTGCTTCCGCCGAGAGGGCGCGTCCGCCTCCGAGCCTGGTGACTGCACCAAGGGCAGCGGCGGTAGAAAGATTCTTTAGGAGACTACGACGTTCCATAACTGTTTCCTTTCCTGTGCGAATACCATGCGCACGCCAGCAGGAACACTGCCCCGCCCGCGTAAGCCAGGGTGAACTGGGGTGCGACCCACCACCCGATCAGGCTTTCCACGCCATTGGGAGATAGCTTATAGGCGTGAATGACGCCCACTGCCGAGAGTGCTGCGGCCGCCGCCAACCAGGCTGCTGCCGGCGCGAAACGGCGCTGGATCATGAACGCCAGCGCCGCGGACCACAGCATCGAGGTCAGAAGCGATCCCTGTCCCAGCGCAATCAATCCCCCCATCGCCAGGTCGCCGCCCATGCGAGGCGCAAGGTCCATCAGGCTGCTGCCTGCTTTGCGCGCGACCGTATCCGCTATGCTGGTAGCCCACTGGGAAAAAGCCGGAATAAGCCCCATGACTACGGCGATCGCCTGATTGGAAGGCACCTCGGTGACGGCTTGCCCCACAGTGATCAGGCCAAACCAGATGATGACCGGCGCAGCCACCTCCAGCGGCACAAAGCGCAGCACCACCGGCAGAATCCCCGTGGTGCAAAGGGCCAGCGTGACCAGGCCATTGAGCACGGAATAGGCGGAGCGAGCGCCGTTGGCCTTGTGTGCGGCATGGCCCAGGTAGAGCGTGGTGGGGAAGGGACTGCCCAGGCAAGCGGCGGCAATCGTGCCCACGCCATTCATCAACAGAGACGGCGTGGTAGCGTAGTCATCGCCGGCGACTTTGACGCTTTCCAGAATCATCAGCGATGCCAGCGTGTCGAGCGCCGCGAGCGGCACAATGATCGCCAGGTAAGGCCAGAATTCCCGTTGGTTGAGGAGGGCAAATATATTCACTGCATGAGGCAGATAGAGTTTCACCGCCGGCAGCGCAGGCATAGGAACGGTGTAGATATGCAGCCACCGCAGCACCGCCACCAGTACCGCGCCTACGCCAATGGCCAGCAGAGCCGGGCGGCAAGCGATAGGGAAGCTTCAGATGCGAGCCATAAAGGGTGAACAGGACGAGCATGGGCAACAGCGCAATGGCCGCCTGCTGAAAGACGCCGAAGATAAAACCCAGGCAAAGATAGGCCAGCGCAAGTCCTGCCAGCGGAGAGAGCAGCGCGGCGCGCGGCGTGTTGCGGCGCAGCCAGTCGGTGCAGAATGCGCCCGCGGTCTGCACGATCCCGCTGAACAGGCTGGCGAAGATGCCCGCGTGCCAGGCCAGGTTTGCATCGTGCGTTCGCACATAAACCGGGCCCATGATGAGAAAGACATAGGCGAAGATGGTGGGAGTATTGATGCCGAAGGGGATGGCGGTGACATCGCTGCGGCCTTCCCTTTGCGCCAGGCGCCGTGCCTGCCATGCGTAGAAGAGGTTTCCTGCCAGGATGGAAATCGCCGCGCCGGGAAAGATGCGGCTGGCGACAAAGCTCAGGGGAAAGCCGCAAACCGGCGCCAGGCCCACGATCAGCAGGAGATCAGGAAAGCCGCTGAAGAAGAGTCCGAAGAAGCCGTCAATGTCTCCGGCAGTGAACCACTCAGGCTGTCCCATAGGAAAAGCCAATCTCGCGCAGCCACTTGCGATAGGCAATCGCCATGCGGTCCGAGCGCAGGTGCAGTTCCGACTGCAGATCGAGCGGCAGCAGCTCAGGCCGCTGCGATTCGACCACGACCTTATCCTGCGCGGTGACCTGGTCCTGAAAGCGGACGAAATTCTCTTCGGGAACGTCGTGGGCGTAGTCCATCGCCATGACCAGCGCGCGATTCGCAGGTGTCGGCATCGACGCGGGGCGACCTGGGCAAGAATGCTGAAGCGCTGATCGCAGTGCAATTTTTCCAGGCCAACCGTGAGCGGCGCGGAGGCCCAATAGTGATAGGTAACCAGCGCGCCTTTGCCCGTGCCGTCCGGATCGGGCTGCCAGATGCGAATCTCGCGCGCCTCCGGGCCATGCGGTCCCATGCCCACTTCGTAGTCCTCGATCTCTCCATGCTGCGGATCGCCGAGCAAGCCCGGCATGGACGAAGCCGAGGTGAGCGACGTCGAGGAAGTTTTCGATCACCCGCGGCCCCTTGGCGCGGAAGAAATAGGGCCCGGCAAGAATCAAGCGAAACGCGGGGTCATCTCCGTAGGCAAAGTGCGGAAGATCGCCGAGCGGTTCCCCAACGCAGACCCAGACATGCCATAGCGTTCCCGCGCCTGGTATGTCTGCGCCCGCGCCTTTGGCGGAGGCGGCTGATTTGGCTGAGCAGGGATGCGCACGCATTGGCCGCTCGGCGTTGTATTCCCACGCATGATAGGGACACACCAGGCGGTCGCCGCACACTCTGCCCAGCGAAAGTGGGCTCCGCGATGAATGCACAGATCGCGCCAGCAGTGAATGCCTTGCGCTGACGCCACAGCACAACGTCGCGGCCCAGAAGCCTGCGGGCCAGTAGCTGCCCGGCTCACTTCTCGCGACCAGGCAACGGCAAACCATTCGCCGGGAAGCTTGGGATCATCCAGGCCCTCTTCCATATCGTGAACCTCTCGCGCTTCATTCTACGATGCGGTTCCTTCCGTGGAAAACTGCGGGTGGTATTCTGATCCTCGCAAACGAACAAGAAAATTGTCTCAGCTGTGCTGGTTGTGTTAGCCGCTCGTTGTGCCTTGCCGCGCGCAGAATTCTCCGCAGGCGGGCGGTGGGCCCGGGAGGCGGCTCGCGTCACCATTGTGCGCGATGATTGGGGCATTGCGCATGTCTACGGAAAAACCGATGCGGACGCTGTCTTTGGGATGATCTACGCCCAGGCTGAAGACGACTTCAACCGGGTCGAGACCAACTATCTCAATGCCATGGGACGGCTGGCCGAGGCGGACGGTGAAGACAAGGTCTATCAGGATCTGCGCATGAAGCTGTTCATCGATCCGGAGGTTTTGAAGAAAGAGTACGCGGCAAGCCCGCAGTGGCTGAAAAAGTTGATGAATGCTTTCGCCGATGGAGCCAATTTCTATCTTGCCGGGCACCCGAGGTGAAGCCGCGAGTGATTCAACACTTCGAGCCCTGGATGGCGCTTTCGTTCACCGAAGGCAGCATAGGCGGCGACATCGAGGGAGTCGACCTTAAAGAAATTGGAAACATTTTACGGAGCCCCCGCCAAGGTGACTGCATTGCCGACCCGCGGAGCAGAAGGAAGCGAGCCGGGCGGATCCAATGGCATCGCGATAGCTCCGTCCAATACGTTGCAGCACCATGCGCTGTTGCTGATCAATCCGCACACTTCGTTTTACTTTCGGTCGGAGTTGCAAATGGTCAGCGGAGAGGGACTCGATGCCTATGGGGCGGTGACCTGGGGGCAGTTCTTCATCTACCAGGGATTCAACCCGCGATTAGGGTGGATGCACACCTCGAGCGGCGTGGACGCCGTCGATGAGTATCTGGAGACGGTGCACAGCAAGGACGGGCACTACTCCTACAAGTACGGGGACGGGGAGCGGCCCGTGGTCGAGAAGCAGATCACCGTGCCCTATATGACTCCACATGGAATGGAAGAGAAGAAGTTCACCGCCTACTACACCCATCACGGCCCGGTCATTCGAGAGCAGGATGGCAAGTGGGTGACGATCCGGCTGATGCAGGAACCGGTGAAAGCGCTGATGCAGTCTTATTTGCGGACCAAGGCCAAAAGCTACCAGGAATACCTGCGGACCATGGAGCTGCAGGCGAACTCCTCGAACAACACCGTCTATGCCGATGCGGATGGGCACATCGCCTACTTTCACGGCAATTTCATTCCCCGCCGTGACACCCGTTTCGACTTCACCAAGCCGGTAGACGGAAGTGACCCGGCAACCGAGTGGCAGGGTTTGCTAACCGTCGAGGAGTCGCCGCATCTGCTGGATCCCAAGAGTGGCTATCTTTTCAACGTGAACGATTCGCCCTGGAACGGCGCTGGAGAGAGCAGCCTGCGCAAGCAGGATTACCCGGCCTATGTGGAAACGGGCAAGGAGTCGGCTCGCGGCCTGCACGCGATGCGGCTGCTGCAGGGCAAGAAAGACTTCACCCTGGATCTCATGGTTCGGCGGCTTATGACAGTTATCTGCCTTGGTTTATCAAACCTCTGCCCGCGCTCGTGAAAGCCTGGGACGAGCCTGCCGGCCGATTCGGAAACGAAAACCGCGCTGGCTGGTCAGATCGCCGCGCTGCAGAAGTGGGACCTGCGGTGGGGCGTGGATTCGGTCGCCACTTCGCTGGCGGTTTTCTACGGCCAGGAGATTGCAAAGCTAGGTCAGTACCCCGGGATACGAAGACGAATTTGCCGCGCCGGTGGTGCCGGACGACGTGGCTCTGAAGGCTCTGGTTACGGCCTCCGATAAGCTGACAGCGGACTTCGGCAGCTGGCAAGTGCCATGGGGAAAGATCAATCGCTTTCAGCGACTGACAGGCGATATTGTGCAGCGCTTCGACGATGCGCAGCCAAGCACGCCGGTAGGCTTCACCTCTCCACCTGGGGCTCATTGGCCTCATTCGGCGCCGGTCCTACCCGGGACAAAGAAGTGGTATGGAACCGGCGGGAACAGCTTTGTTGCGGTGGTGGAGTTTGGGGATAAGGTGCGCGCCAGGGCGGTAACGGCCGGCGGAGAAAGCGGCCATCCAACATCGCCACACTTCAAGGATGAAGTGGAGAGATACAGCACCGGCAACTTGCGCGAAGTCTACTTCTACCGCGACCAGTTGAAGGGCCACACCGAACGGGAATACCATCCGGGAGGGGCTCCATATGAAGGGCGCGGCTTCAGCCTTGCCGCACGGAGCCGCGGTCAGTGAGTGCCTTACAGGCGGCGAAAGGGAACGTTTGTGAAGGGTATGGGCTATAAGAGTCTGCGCGAGAAATTAACGGTCCAACTGCCTGGTTCCTTCACGAAGGCCGGGGTGCCCCATATCTCGCTCGGGTTTCGCGAGATGTGGGACACCACTGTACCTTCCCTCTGACTCTCGATTCATCCGACGGACTGAGTGGTCAACATTTTTAGCATTCGATATCTCGCGAAACACGAGCGAGATATGGGGCACCCCGGCCTTCGTGAGGGAGAATAAAAAAAAAAAAAAAAAAAAAAAAAAAAAAAAAAAAAAAAAAAAAAAAAAAAAAAAAAAAAAAAAAAAAAAAAAAAAAAAAAAAAAAAAAAAAAAAATTTTCTCACACAATATATACGTTGGAGTGAGTATGAGGTTGCATGAGCGTTCGCATTACGCTTTCGTTTTCACTGTTGTGGTTTGTGGCAGCGCTGCTGCCCGCTTCGGCGCAGAAAAAAGGGAAGACACTCAAGGCATTCGACCCGAGCTTGATGGACACCAGCGCTGACCCGTGCGCGAACTTCTATCAATACTCGTGCGGCAGCTATCTCAAGAAGACGGCGATTCCCCCGGACGAATCCTCCTATGGCCAGTTCAAATGAGATTGAACTAAACCAGAACGAACTGGTGCTGAAAGCCATCCTGGAGAAAGCGGCCGCGGGTGGCGCGGAGCGGATGGCAAACGAAGATAAAATGGGCGACTACTATGCCACGTGCATGAAATGTTGAAGCGGTGAACCAGGCGGGTCTGAAGCCACTGCGGCTTCTGCTGGATCGTATCGATGCCATCAAGTCAAAGGATGAACTACCGGAGTTGACCGCCTATCTGGACAGCATTGGGGTCAATACGCTGTTTGCTTTCGGCTCGGACCAGGACTTCAAAGACGCCACGCAACAAATAGCTTGTTTTCGATCAGTTGGAACTTGGCTTACCGGAAAAGGGGTACTACGAGCGCAAGGACGAAAAGTCTGTCAAGCTGCGCGATCAGTATCAGGCCCACGTAGCGCGCATGTTTGAGCACCTCGGCGAAACCCAGCACAGGCAGTAAAGGATGCGAAAAACGGTCCTAGCTGGAGACCACGCTGGCGGCTTTTTCCCTCAGCACTGTGGAACGGGGGATCCCGCCACTGTACCACAAGATAGACCTGGAAAAATTCGACAATAGCACCCCATCCTTCAGTTTCGCCCGCTTTCTGCGCGTGCCCATACGCCCCCGGTGGATCGCTCAACGTAACCTCGCCCGCCTATTTTGCCGGGCTGAACCAAGGTGCTCGCGAACACCAGCCTGGATGGCTGGAAGACCTATTTGCGCTGGGCCACAATCGCATTTACCGACGACGCTCTACCCCAGGCGCTCGATCGGGAGCCGTTCGACTTTCTATGGCAAAGTGCTGGAAGGTCAGCCGGAGCAGAAGCCAAGATGGAAACGGTGCGTTCCGCGACCGACGATGCACCGGGCGAGGCGCTGGGCCAGGTCTATGTGGAGCAGAGGTTCAGCCCGAAAGACAAAGCAGCGAACCCTGGAGCTGACTCACGACATGGAGGCCGCGATGGGCCGGGATATCGAACAACTCCCCTGGATGAGCGCGACCACAAAGGCACGCGCCGAAGAGAAACTGCATGCGGTGGCGGATAAGATCGGGTATCCCGAAAATGGCGTGACTACTCGACACTGACTGTCACCCGCGGCGATGCGCTCGGCAATGCGATGCGGAGGCGGGTTTGAAGAGCGCCGCGAGATCGCGAAAATCGGCAAGCCGGTGGACCGCGGCGAATGGGGCATGAGGTCCGCCAACCGTCAATGCCTACTACAATCCGCAAATGAACGACATCAAATTTCCTGCCGGATTCTGCAGCCGCCCTTTTTCGATGGCAGCCGGGATGATGTGGTGAATTACGGTTGAATGCAGGAAGCCGTGATCGGCCACGAGCTGACCCACGGCTTTGACGATGAGGGGCGCCAGTTTGACGGCAAGGGAAATCTTAAAGAGTGGTGGACGCCGGCGGACGGCAAGCAATTCACCGAACGCGCCGATCGTGTGGTGAAAGAGTAGGGACGGCTTTGTCGGGGTGGACGATCTGCACGTAAACGGCAAGCTGACGCCGGGCGAAAACATCGCCGATCTTGGCGGCCTCAAGCTGGCGTTCCTGGCCTACCTTGACCGCGCACAAAAGAGCGGCGTCGACCTCGAGAAGAAGGGAAGTGCGGAGTACGGAGGATTAAACCCCCAGCAGCAGTTTTTCGTTTCGATGGACAGAATTGGTGCCAAAACAATCGTCCGGAAGATTTGCGCCTGCGCATCCAGACGGATCCTCACTCTCCCGAGGAGTTTCGCGCCAATGGGGTGGTGAGGAACCTTCCGGAGTTCCAAAAGGCTTTTGTGTGTAAGACGGGCAGCCGATGGCTCCGGTCAATCGATGCACTATCTGGTGAGGTAAAACAAATAAAAAAAAAAAAAAAAAAAAAAAAAAAAAAAAAAAAAAAAAAAAAAAAAAAAAAAAAAAAAAAAGAAATCCCCAACCCAAACTGCGCGACTCAAAGGCTTACTTTACCCCCCCTCACCCTCAAAAAGACCTAAAAAAAGAGGGCTTGATGATGGGGGCACCCAGACCATTGGTCGGGATGGACAGAGGGGGAGGTGTTAAAAAAAAAAAAAAAAAAGGGGGGGGTGGTTTCTAGGCTGGCTAAAGGGTAAAATCTGCCGGCTTATATCGCACCATGAGGAAATAGTAAATACCTGCCGATACAAAAAAGCCCACGAACCAGGCGTAGTCATAAAGAAAGCGAACCGGCGGCACCGCCAGACCAATAAGCGCCACAAAGACGCCGGCCACCAGCGCCGCAATGGCGCGGGGATTGAATCCGCGGGAGTATTCGTAAGGACCGCCGCGGTGATAAAGCGAGGCCACATCCAGCTGCGTACCGCGGATCAGGAAGTAGTCCGCGACCATGATGCCGGCCACCGGGCCGAGCAGGCCGGAGTAGCCGACAAGCCAGCCAAAAATGTAAGTGCCAAAGGTGCTCATCAACTTCCAGGGCATCATGGCGAGGCCGAGAAAGCCGGTGATCAGGCCGCCCGTGCGGAAGCTGATCAGCCGCGGCGCCAGGTTGGAAAAATCATTCGAAGGGGAAACCACATTCGCGCCGATGTTCACGTTGAGCGTCGCCACCAGCACGGCGACCAGCGCCAGCAACGCCGCCACCGGCTGATGGAAGCGTCCCAGCAGCGTGATGGGCGACCATATCGGCTCGCCAAAGATCGTCTCCGAGGCCGAAGTACACGCGATGCCGATGAACGAGTAAAGCGTCATCGCGACCGGCAGGCCAAAGGCCTGGCCCACAATCTGCGAGTCCTGCGACTTGGCATAGCGGGTAAAGTCGGGGATGTTCAGCGAGAGCGTAGCCCAATACCCAACCATCGCCGTCAACGACGGAAAAAAGAAATGAAGAAAGCTGCCGGTGCGAGTGGAAGCGGCTGGGCGCCGAAAGCATGGGTCCGAAGCCGCCTGCCTTATGCAGCATCCAGAAGAGCAGCGCAAGCGACATCACCAGCATGAACGGCGCCGAGAAGCTTTGCAGAAAGCGGATCGACTCAACGCCGCACCAAACCACAAACATGTTCAGCAGCCAGAAGCCGAGAAAGCTCGCCCATAGCACAGCGGGCATGTGTGCCGTCGCCGGCCAAACAACGGCGATCATGGCGGCGATCGCCTGGCCACCCAACCAGGACTGAATGCCGAACCATCCGCAAGCCACCAGGGCGCGCAGCATCGCGGGAATATTCGCGCCCAGCGCGCCGAAGCTGGCGCGCACGAAAACGGGGAAGGGAATGCCGTACTTGGCGCCGGCGTGCGCGTTCAGCAGCATGGGCACGAGCACGATCAGGTTTCCCAGCAGGATGGTGAAGATCGCCTGCTTCCAATTCATGCCGCCGGCAATCAGCGAAGAGGCAAGCATGTAGGTGGTGACCTCCATCGACATGGAGAACCACAGAGCGATGTAATTGTAAGTGCCCCAGGTACGATTTGCCGGCGTGGTAGGCGCGAGGTCGCTGTTGTAAAGCTGCGGATCCGACATCCGGTCGAGCGACCGGCCATCAGGCAAATCCTCCGGCATTGGCTTCGCGCTTGAGGAAGCGCCCGCGCCCGGTCTGCCCGATCCACTCACCGTCTTTCACCACCAGCTCTCCGCGAGAGAAGACGTGCCTGGCGTTCCCCGACACCTTCCAGCCTTCAAACATGGAGTAGTCGGTGGCCATGCGCTGGGTAGCGGCGGTAGATGGTGTAAGAGGTGTTAGGGTCCCAGAGCAGGATATCCGCATCTTTGCCCGGCAGCGATGACGCCCTTTTGCGGCATGCCGAAGATGCGCGCCGGCGCCGTGCAGCACAGCTCCACAAACCTCTCCGGCGTGAGCTGCCCTGCATTCACGCCGAAGTGCCAGAGGATCTGCAGACGGTTCTCGATCCCCGGGCCGCCATTGGGGATTTTTGTGAAGTCGTCTTTGCCCAGCGACTTTTGATCCGCAAAGCGGAAAGGGCAATGGTCGGTGGAGACGACGGCAAGCGTGCCGTCTTCCAGCGCTTTCCAGAGCGCAGCCTGGTTGTGTTTCTCGCGCAGCGGCGGGGTAAAGACGTACTTGGCCTCTTCCCAGCTCTTGCCCGGCATCTGCTCTTCGAGCGAAAGCACCAGGTACTGCGGGCAAGTCTCCGCCAGCGCACGCAGGCCGCGCTGCTGCGCATGCTTGAGCTCGCGCAGAGCATCCTCGTTGGAGAGATGCACGATGTACACGGCGGCGCCGGCCATGTCAGCAATGTGGATGGCGCGATGCGTGGCCTCTGCCTCCGCCTTGCGCCGAACGGCTGTGCGCGTGATAGTGCGGCGCGGTCTTGCCCTCGGCGAGCATGCGCGCCACCACGATGTCGATCACGCTGCCATTCTCCGCGTGCACGCAGCAGAGCGCGTTCAGCTTGCCGGCCTTGTGCATCACCTTGAACATCAGGCCGTCGTCGATCATCAGCACGTTGGGGTAGGCCATGAAGAGCTTGAAGGAGGAGATCCCTTGCTCCACCATGGTTTCCATCTCGGCCAGGCCCTGCGCGCCGTCGCCCGGCCCAAGGTCGGTCACGGCCATATGCAGCCCATAGTCGATGCAGGCCTTGCCGGCGCTCTTGGCCAGCCAGGTCTCGAGCGCCTCGCTCATGGTGTGGCCCCTGGACTGCAGGGCAAAGTCGATGACGGTGGTCGTTCCCCCGACGGCTGCGGCGATGGTGCCGGTGCGGTAATCGTCGGCCGATACCGTGCCGCCGAAGGGCATATCCAGATGGGTGTGAACGTCGACTCCGCCGGGCATCACCAGCAGCCCGGTAGCATCGACCACGGTGTGGCCAGCCGGTGGAATGTCGGGGCCGACCTGCATGATCGTCTCGCCTTCGAACAGCACATCGGCCTTGCGCTGGCCATCCGCGTTGACCACGGTGCCATTCTTGATCAGGGTAGGCATAGGCGCGTTGCTTAAGACCTCACCGGAGCGCAGCGGCGGTGCGCTCGGCCCAGCTCTGCGGGGCGAGCCCGTTGTCGACGCGCTCCATGGTGATGCAGCCCTCCACCGGGCAGACCAGCGAGCAGAGATTGCAACCGACACAGTGATGTTCATCCACCCGCGGGAATCCGCTCCAGCGGGGTGACTGCATTGGTATGGCCTAGGCCGCCCGCAGTCGAGCTTGGGAATCGGCGTGGTGGAGATGCGGCGGGCAGCCTCAGCCTCTACCATGGCCGGTGTGCGCGTGATATCGGGTGCGGGCGAAGTGCGATCCAGGTGGATGCATTGGTGAGCGCCATCCCAGCAGGCGGTGTAGCAAAGCTGGCATCCGATACACAGGTCCTCGTGGATACGAGCGACGATCTGGTAATTCAGATTGAGCTGGTTCCAGTCGACCACCGTGGGCAGCGACCGGCCGCGGAAGTCGTCGATGGTGGCGAAGCCCTTCTCCGCCATCCACTCCAGCAGGCCATCCTGCATATCTTCGACGATGCGGTAGCCGTAGTGCATGGCCGCGGTGCATACCTGCACCGTGCTGCAGCCGAGCAGGATAAATTCGGCAGCGTCTCGCCAGTTGGCGATGCCGCCGATGCCGGAGAGGGGCAATGCGCCTTGCGGGTCAGACAGCACCTGCTCGCACCATGTTGAGCGCGATCGGCTTGACCGCGGGGCCGCAATAGCCGCCGTGGGAGCTCTTGCCGTCGACGTTGGGGTTGGGCTGGAATGTGTCGAGGTCGATGCCGGTGATGGAGTTGATGGTGTTGATCGCGGAGAGCGCATCGGCTCCGCCGCGCTTGGCGGCGCGCGCGGGCATGCGAATGTCGGAGATGTTGGGCGTGAGCTTGACGATCACCGGGGTGCGCGCCTTTTCCTTGACCCAGCCCGTGATCTGCTCGCAGTATTCGGGTACCTGTCCTACCGCCGAGCCCATGCCGCGCTCGCTCATGCCGTGAGGGCAGCCGAAGTTGAGTTCCAGCCCGTCGGCTCCGGCGTCTTCCGCGCGCTGAACAATGTCGTGCCAGGTGTCGCGCTTGCTCTCGACCATCAGCGAAGCGATCACCACGTGGCGCGGGTAGCGCCGCTTTACTTCGGCCATCTCCTGCAGGTTGATTTCGATGGGGCGGTCGGAGATGAGCTCGATGTTATTGAAGCCCATCATGCGCCGGCCCTCCCAGTCGATGGAGGAGTAGCGTGAGCTGACATTGGTGATCGGCTCGCCGATGGTCTTCCACACCGCGCCACCCCAGCCCGCATCGAAGGCCCGCATGATCTGCTCACCGCAGTTGGTGGGCGGCGCGGACGCAAGCCAGAAGGGATTCAGGCACGGGATGCCGCAGAAGGTGGTGGCGAGCGTCGGCTTAGGCTGTGGCAACGGTGGCCCCCAGCCACGCGGCAATGCCGATGCCCGCGCGTTTTCCGTCAGCCACTGCGTCGACCACTTCGCGGCCGCCATTGGTGCAGTCGCCGCCGGCGAAGAACTTGGGATTAGAGGTTTGGCCGGTGGCGCGGTCGATACGGATGCGGCCGCGATCCAGTTGCAGCTTCTCCGACGAGGCCGGTGTGGCTCGACTGCCCGATGGCCAGCACCACCAGATCCGCCGGCAGGGTGAACTCCGACCAGGATGCGGGATGATCGATCCATCGGCGGAGGATGCCAGGCTGATCAGCTCGATCCCTTCCACGGCCTCGCCGCCAAGGATGCGCGTGGGCTGCGCATGCCACAGGAACTTCACTCCTTCGAGCCGCGCGTGCTCGTATTCAAAGGCGAATGCCGACATCTGCTCCGCACCGCGCCGGTACACGATGTGTACCTCGCTCGCGCCCAGCCGGACCGATGCAATGGCGGCGTCGATGGCCGTGTTGCCCGCCCCTATCACCACCACCCGCGGTGGCACTCGTGTGGGCTCTCCTGACTTGTAGCCGGCAATCAGATCGAGCGCGTTGGTCACGCCCGGCAGTTGTTCGCCTGCGATGCCAAGCTGATGAATCGCGCCCAGCCCAATGCCCAGGAAGATGGCATCGTGATCGCGTTCAAGTTCGGCGAGCGCCTGCGCGTCGATCACCGTATCGAAGTGAAACTCGACTCCGAGCTGGGAGAGCATTTCGATTTCGCGCAGGCTCTCGACCAGCGGCAGCTTGTATTCGGCCACGCCGTAGGTATTCAAGCCTCCCGGCAAAGGACGCGCGTCGTAGAGGGTGGCCCGGATGCCGCGCCGGCGCAGTTCCGCAGCGCAGGCGAGCGAAGCGGGCCCGGCGCCGATGAGCGCCACCGAAAGGCCGGTGTCGGCTGCCGGCGTAAAGGGCAGCGGAGCTCCGCTGGCGTGGAGCGAATCCATGGCGAAGCGCTGCAGGCGCGCGATCTGGATTGGCTGCTTGTTGTAGCGGTGCATCACGCAGGCGCCTTCGCACAAGACCTCGACCGGGCAGGCGCGGGCGCAGCTTGCGCCCAGGATGTTGGCGTCGAGGATGGTGCGGGCGGAGCCGGCAAGATTGCCGCTGGCGATCTTCTTGATGAATCTCGGGACATCGATATGCGTGGGGCATGCTGCGGCGCAGGGCGCATCGAAGCAGAAGAGGCAGCGGTTGGCTTCTGGCAGCGCGGCCTGCCGGTCGAGCGGCGGATGCAGATCGCGGAAAGCGCGCGGACGGTTTCCGGCTGGACCGGCGCCTGCTGCACAAAGGACGTTTGGCCGCTCATGGGCGATATCCTCTCCGCTCGGAAACCATCATTATGCACTATCCGGTGCAGAAGCGAATCCGATAGGTTCGCTCGGCTGACTATCCCGGTACGGGAAGAACCTATGCGCCTTGCAAGATGAAGGGTCATCCCGATGTGGGTAAGACGGAGCGTCTGCGTTCACTTCCAGCCAATGCATCGTCTTCCTGGCCAGCCGGTCAAAGGCCTGCACCGCCAGCTCGAGGTGTTCGGTCTTGGTGTTTTCCGCCGGGTTGTGGCTGAGACCGGCCAGCGACTGGGTAAACATCATCACCACCGGAATTCCCGCCCGCGCCACCTCGGCCGCATCGTGCAGCGGCCCCGAGGGCAGCCGGTGGGACTTGCCCGCAGTCTCCGCAACCGCCTGGTCGCAAAACTCGATCAGCCGCGGATCGAAGGGGATCGGTTCGATGCTCCAGATCCTGGACCACTCCACCGTGCAGCCCTCTTCCGCGGCGAAACGCCGGCTCGCCTCCTGGGCCTCGGCCAACATCGACGCCAGCACACCCGCGTCCAGATCGCGCATGTCCAGAGTGGTTTCGCAGCGGCCGACCACGGCGGTCACGATGCCCGGAAAGGTCTTCACACTCCCCATGGTGGCCACCGCGTCAGGATGTTTCCGCGCAATGGGTCGAATCTCCAGTGCCAGCTTGGCCGCGGCGGCAGAGCATCCCGCCGCACCGCCATCGGAGTGGAACCGGAATGTGCCTCCTGTCCATGAAAAGTGATCGCGTGGCGTTCCACGCCCTTGGTGCCCAGCACCACGCCCAGCGGCAGCTGCTATGGCTTCGAGAACGGGTCCCTGCTCGATATGCAGTTCCAGGTAGGCGCCGGCGTGGGCGCGTTCGATGGCGGCATCTCCGATCCGGTCGACGTCGACGTGGCATTGCCGCAGGGCATCCTCCAGGCGGATGCCATCCCGATCGGTACGGCCGCGGTCGGCCTGGATGGTGTGCGTGCCGGCAAATGCGGAAGACCCGAAAAGGCTGCGGCCGAAGCGCGCCCCCTCCTCATCGGCCCAATCCACCAGGCGAATGGTGATGGGCGGCTTGCCGTGGAAGTCCTCTGCCAGACTGCGCAGCACCTCGAAACTGGCGAGAACGCCAAGGCAGCCGTCGAGCCAGCCGCCGTTGGGGACGGAGTCAAGATGACTGCCAAGGATGAGGGCCCGATCGGACTCGCCGCGCAGCGTTGTCCAGGAATTGCCGGCGGCATCCAGGTGGTGCTCCACTGGCAGCTCCGCCAGCTTGCTTTGAAACCATGCGCGCGCTTTGAGCCAGGTTCGCGTCCAGGCAATGCGTTGCGCCCCGTGATCATCCGCGGTCAGCGCACGAAGCTGCTGGAGATCAGAAATTGTTCTGCGTGCGTCTAATGGCATAGCGGATGCCTAGAATAGCGCGCGCAGCATTCGTCGCACCAATTCTGTCGTAACTCCATAGACGATGTGCGCCGCAAAAGGCGAAGCCAGGGCCGAAGGGGCTGGTCTGCCGGCGAAGGCGCCAGCTTGAGAGCGGGGACGGCAAGCAGGTCGCGGTGCTGAAAGCACCAAACCTTGTGCCAAAACCGGAGGTAACGGCGCTGGAATACTCGGCCAAACCGCCGTAAAGGCCGCCGGTGAGCGCTCCGAAGGCATAGTGCACGATGGGGCCGCCCTTCTCCTTCTCTGCGCGAGAAAGATGCTCGCCGGTCGCCGTATGCGCGATGGCATCGGCGGCTTTCATGGTGGCATCCTCTTTGGGCTCGTCGCTATGTTCCTGATGCTGCAGATTTTCTTTTTCGCTGTGCACAGATTGCTGTAACTTTTGGCCAAGCCCGGTCATGAAGACGTTCATTACCCAGGCGGCGGCCAGCCCACCTGCCATTCACGCGAGGATTCCACGCATCAAACTCTTTTGCTTCGCCATCTCCTCCCTTTGATAGATGCACTCCCGTCTGTCTGATAGTATGCAGGTAGGCGATACCATGGGGCGTGCATCTTCCTGTGAATCCGCCGGTCTTGCCGATGCTCGCCAAGCGAGTCGAGCGAATTGCCGGCGGGCAAGACATGGATCTTTGAGCCGAAGTGGGATGGGTTTCGCGCGCTGGTCTTTCGCGATGGCGACGAGATCCTGATCCAGAGCCGCGACGAAAAATCGCTCAACCGCTATTTTCCTGAGCTGATCGAGACGTTGCGTTCGCAATTGCCTGCGCGCTGCGTACTCGACGGCGAAATCGTGATCGCCACGCCGAGCGGTCTGGATTTCGAGGCACTGCAGCTCCGCATTCATCCGGCTGCTTCCCGGGTGAAGCTGCTGGCGCAGCAGACTCCGGCATCGATTGTGTTCTTCGACCTGCTTTGCGAGGGAGAGCGGGATCTGCGCAGACGAGCCATTCCAAGAGCGGCGGAAGCGAATTGGAATCGCTGCTTGCCTCTGCGGCGCCGCCGGTCCACATCACGCCGGCGACCTATGAAACGAGTGTGGCGTCGGATTGGTTTCGCCGCTTCGAGGGCGCGGGGCTCGACGGGGTCATCGCCAAGCCGAGTGCGGGCATCTACGAGCCCGACAAGCGCGTGATGCTCAAGGTCAAGCACGAGCGCGATTGCGACTGCGTGGTGGCCGGGTTTCGCTGGCATAAGACGGGCGAGGGCAATTGTCGGTTCGCTGCTGCTGGGGCTCTTCGATGATGCGGGCGCGTTGCAGCACGTCGGCGTCTGCGCGAGCTTCACGCAGGAGAAGCGGCGGGAGCTGGCGGAATTTCTTGCGCCTTATCGAAAGAACGCGCTCGCCCATCACCATGGGGCGGGCTGGGCGGAACCGGAGCGCAGGGGAGCAGACGCATGCCCGGCGGCCAGAGCCGCTGGAGCCAGGGCAAAGACCTGTCGTGGGAGCCGTTGCGGCCGGAGCTGGTGGTCGAAGTTGCTTACGAGCACATGCAAGGCAGCCGCTTCCGCCACATGGCGCAATTTCGCCGATGGCGCACGGACAAGAAGCCGAGCGATTGCACTTATGCCCAGCTCGAAGTGGTTCCGCCGCAAGAGCTGATGGAGATTTTCGCCAGCGGCCGCTAATAGAATCCGGACGGGTGCCCACGTTCGCCCCCAGCGACTCCGGATTTCCTGTCGAGCCTGATGGCGTTGGCAAACTTCATGCGGCTTTCCTTAATGAAAGCCGCATACGCAGGCCTCGGGAAGCGCCCCGTGCAGGAAATGCGGATACGTGGGCCGCGAACGATATGTTTCGAATGCTTCTAGGATCAGACTCTTGAAATGCCTGACTGAATGAGCAAGAAGCAATTGAGGGCTTCGCCCATCTTTTTCGGCCCACGTACGCTGGGGCGAACGTGGGGCACCCGTCCGGATTCTTGACCGATCCGGTTCTAGCTTTACTCATTGATGGGTCTGCTCACAGCTTTCTTTCGCTCGCGGCCGGTCCGCCATTCACGGGTCGGATCATCGTCCGGGTCCGGAGTCTCTTGCGCCGGCCTCATTTCTTCCGGAACATGGCGCAGGTTGACTCGGATCCGGGTCCAGGTGGAGGACGTGCCTCGCATGGAGTCGACCAGCACATCGTCCACCGCCAGAAGACCAGCCACCTCAGGGTGTTTGCTTTTCCATCTCTCCAGGCCTGCCAGCGCATCGTCCTTGCTGGGAGAGTTCGCGACCACGATCAACGGCATCTTCGTCCGCGGCGCCTTCTTCGCGGCAGACTTGGCTCGCGATGGCGCTACTCGCGGAGCTTCGCCTTCCATCTTGCGGAAGTGCGGCGGCCATGGCGCATCACCCAGTCCAGCGGACTCGTCCCTGGCCGCGAGCTCCAGCAGTGGTTCCAGCGAACCCGGCACGGAATCCATGTCCGCGTGCGGATCGCCCAATTCCGCGAACCGGCCGGGCATGGTCAGCACGGTAAAGTCCGCAGGCTCACAGTCAGGCACCTCATGCCAATGAAGAGGTGCTGATACGCGAGCATCGGGCAGCGGCCGCACCGAATATGCAGAGCATGTAGTTCGATCCTTGGCGTTCTGGTTGTAGTCGAGGAACACACCGTGGCGTTCCTCCTTCCACCACTTCGAGCTGGCCAACTCAGGTACTCGCCGTTCGACAGCCCGTGAAAGCGCCAGCGCTGCGCGGCGCACTTCGCTGAAGCTCCATCGCGGTTGGATGCGCACATTCACATGCATCCCGCGCGAGCCGCTGGTTTTGGGCCAGCCGCGAAGCCCGAGCTCTTCAAGCAGCAACTTCACTTCCAGCGCGACCCGGCGCACATCTGCCCAGCTAACCCCCGGGCCTGGATCAAGATCCACCCGCAACTCGTCTGGATGATCAAGGTCGGCGGAGCGTACTGGATGAGGGTGCAACTCAATGCATCCCAGGTTCACGATCCATGCCAGCCCGGCCGCGTCGTCCACCACAATCTCTTCCGCAGTACGCCCGGAAGGAAAGGAGAGTGTGACTGTCCGTAGCCAGGAGGGACGATCACCGGGCGCGCGCTTTTGATAAAACGCTTCCGCCTCAGCGCCGTTCACGAAACGTTTGAGAACGATGGGACGATCCCGGATTCCGGCCAGCGCGCCGGGCGCTAACGACAGGTAGTAGCGCACCAGTTCAAGTTTCGAGAGCCTGGTTTGCCGGGAGAAATAGAGCTTGCCAGGGTGAGTCACGCGGACGTCGCGACCCTCAATTGAGAGCACCTCAGCGGCTTCGTCTTTGCTCACGAAAACAGCCTATCACCAGATCTGAACTCGATCCGGTGGGGCGAGATAGAGGGCCTGCCCCGGCGTAGCCCCAAAGGCCGCATACCAGGCGTCTACATTGCGTACGGTATCGGCGCGGTACTCCGCGGGGGCGTGCGGGTCGGTCAATATCCGTTGGCGTAGGACCGCCGGCCGTGCCTTCGAAGCCCAGTTCTGCCCGAAGGCAATAAAGAATTGCTGATCCCCCGTAAATCCATGGTCGACGGGCGCGCTCTTTCCTTTAAGCGAAGAACGGTAGCCATCGTAAGCCGCGGAAACGCCGGCCAAATCGGCGATATCTTCCGCCAGCGTCTGCTTGCCATTCACAGAAAGGTCGGGGAAGGGCTTATAGGTGTCGTACTGCGCAGCAAGTTTCGCCGTCGAGGCGCGAAAGTGCGCGAAATCCGACGGTGTCCACCAATCGCGCATCCGGCCTTCGGCATCGAATGCGCTGCCCAAGGTATCGAAGGTGTGGCTGATCTCATGGCCCATGACGGAGCCAATGGCGCCATAGTTCACAGCATCCGGCGCAGCGGGGTCGAAGAACGGCGGCTGCAAAATTGCGGCCGGAAAATTAAGCGCATTCTGCAGCGGCAAGTTAACGGCGTTCACCGTCTGCGGCGTCATGGACCATTGCTTGCGATTGACCGGCTTTCCAATGCGTCCAACATTGAAGTGGTAATAGAAAAGACGGCCGCGATAACGGTTGCCGACAATATCGTCAGGCTTCACCTCGTAGCCGGAATAGTCCATCCAGCTTTCCGGGTAGCCCACGCCCACATACAGGGCGTTGAGTTTAGCAATGGCTTCCGCCTTGGTTGCCGGCGCCATCCACGAAAGCGCCTTCAACCGCACGCGATAGTCAGCAATGATGTGGGCAACCAGGGCCTCCACGTCCGCTTTGGCCTGCGGGGAAAAATAACGTCGTGCATAGATTTCACCCACCGCGTCGCCTAGCTCGCGGTTGACCATCGCAACCCCACGCTGCCAGCGGGGCCGCTGCTGCGGCGTGCCGGAAAGAACCGTACCAACCAGCGCGAAGTGCTCGTCGGCGAGAGCTTTCGGCAGCAAATCGGCATAGCTTTCGATCAAATGGTAGGCTAGCCAATCTTTCCAGGCGTCGAGCGAAGTGGAACCGACCAGAGCGGCCTCGCCCGTGAATGCGCCTGGTTGCCAGACAATGAAAGAGGATTGCTGGCTAAGACCGGCGCCGCGAAAATACTCTTCCCAGTCAAGCCCCGGGGCCTTGAGGGCAAAATCGCTCCGCTTCCAGACATTATTTGCCTTTGCGACTTCCTGATTCTCTGCCAGGCTCAGGTGAGTCTCTGCCAGGGAGTGCTCAAGAGCAATGATTCGCGTCGCGCGAGCATCCACGTCAGAAAAACCCGCAAGCTTCAACATGGCCGCGATGTGCGTTTGGTATTTGCTGCGTATCGTACGCATGCTCTCGGAGTCGGAAAGATAGTAGTCCCGATTGGGCAGCTCGACCCCGCCTTGCAGAAGATAAGGAGTGTAATGGGCCGAGTCGGAAAACCCTGGCGCTACCCACAGTCCAAAAAGATTATCGGTATGGAAATTGGTGTTGTTAAGCGGGTCTACATCGGCGCGTAGACTTTCGCCCAGGGCACGTGCCAACTCGGTCTTGTCGCTAATAGCCATTACTGCTTTGAGGTAAGGTTCGATTGGCTTCAGGCCGCGGGACTCGATGCCCGCCTCATCCATATACGAGTGGTAGAGATCGGCAATTTTCTGCATAGTCGATCCCACCGATCCCTTCGCTTGGCCGGCCTCTTCAATCAAAGTGCGGGTGCGCTTTTGGCTGAGGTCATTCAAGGCATCGAATACGCCGATTCCGCTGCGGTCCGCCGGTATAACGGCACGCTCCATCCATCCCCCGTTAGCGTAGCGATAGAAGTTGTCTCCCGGTTTGACGGTAGGATCCATATTGGCAAGAGCAATGCCAGGGCTGGACTGCTGTTCGGCTGGCTGCGCATGGGCGAGAAAAGCCAGTGCAAGAACTGCCACGGCTATGCGGACGCGGGGAGGGGGAAGAGGTGGCATAGAAGTCTCATCCACTTAGATGAGTGCAATCACCCTTACAGGAGCATCTTTTCGCATTGCGTTTTGTATCAGCCAACGAATTTCATTCGATCCGCCGCCGCTGGTAGTGGGCAAACTTCATATCGGGTGGTCAGCCGATAGCGGTTGCGGGCAAACAGCCTATAGGCAGCATTGCGTAAGGCGGAGGGTACCGCCCGCAGCAAATATCCTAATACCCGCCAGCGCCCGTGCAACTGCAACAGCATGTTCACGGTGACGTCGGATTGGGTCAACAGCCTTTCCTCTGCGGACCCGGCATCGAGCAACAGGTAAACGCTGTTGCTGGCAAGCATTGCCTCTTGATCAATCCCATGGCGACTGAGGATGGTTGCGGCCAAGGCAGATTGCTGGGGCGCAAAGCGAAAGCGATCGGCATGATCACACTGCGCCACCCACCGTACCGCCCCGTTGCATAGACCGCACAGCCCGTCGTACAGCATCAGCGCGCGACCACCCAGTTGTTCGCTCAGCACGCTGTCGCTCATCTGTGGCGCTTTACCCCTCGTCGCCCGACGTTACCTTAGCCTTAGATGCGCGCGCAAGAAAAAACCCCTGGGATTAATATCCAGGGGTTTTAAAAAGTAACATCGGCTCAATCTAGAACACAAACTTGGCCGCGAGCTGCAGAATGCGGGCGTTGTGCGCGCCAGTTACGGTGAGGAAGGGCGAAGTGGAACAATCCTGTTGCGCGCTGTAACAGGAATTGTTATTCACCTGGCTCCACTGGGTATGGTTAAAGACGTTAAATGCTTCTGCACGAAACTCGAAGTGCATGTCCTCGTGCACCTCAAACGATTTAAACAATCCCATATCGAAGTTCGTCCGCGACGGCAACGTGAGAATGTTTCGCCCCGCCGTACCATAAGTGAGCCCTTGCGGAGGCGCGAATGCATCGCTGTTCCACAACCGGGGCCCCTGTACTCCGGCTGGGTGCTTCACTCCGACGGGACCATGCAGAGGACCTGCCAGGTCGGGATACGACTGGAGAGAGCCTTCGTTCTGGATCGTGCCGTTGTTATCCGAGCTGATCGTGTTTCCTGTGCCCGCATTGTCTGCGAACGAGGAGTTGTTGATGATGCTGAAGGGAACACCCGTCTGGAACCCGGTCAGATCTGAAACCTGCCACCCGCCGAGCAAGGAATGGAGCAGCCCCGGCTGGGTAAAGAGAGGCAGGTCATAGACCAGGCTGAATTCCAAAAGGTGCCGTTCGTCAAAGTTCGAGCTCGCATAGCTCATGTGTGGGTTCAGCGCATTCACCATCTCGACATTGCCTGAGCCGTCGGAGGCATCGTCGAGCGAATGGCCGTAGGTATAAGCAAGACTGCCATTCAATCTGCCGAAATAACGGGTCACACTAACCTGCATTGCGTTGTACACCGATTGGGCGTTGTTGCTGGAGTTGTTGATCCCCGAAGTACCGATGTACGGGCGGAAGGGATCCGCCGAGTTGCCGCATGCGACGTACAGCCGGGTAGCCGCATCGCTGTTGATGGGCTGGCCGTTCACCGTGGCCTGGGGCACGTTGTTGGGGCCCAGTGTTACGGAAGCGCAGTCAGCCGCGGAGATCGCCTGTCCCGGCTGATAAGGATTCTCGGTGGAATTGAGTGGCGTCAGCTGGTTTCCCTCGCGCCTAAAGGGCAGATGAACCCCCAGGCTGCCTACGTAGCTTACCTGCATCACCACGTGACTGGGCAGCTCCCCCTGAACGGACAGGTTGTATTGCTGCACGTAGGGCCAGACTGCATGGGTTGGGATGGAGATTACGCTCAACGGGAAATTCAGCCCGGCGCCGCCGGAGTTTTGGTATCCGATGTAGTTGTACTTGTTGGGAGTCTGTACCACCGGCGCCGTTCCCTCCAGGAACTCGGAGTTGCTCTCGTTGCCGTTAGTGTGTTCGAAGAAGATGCCGTAGCCGCCACGCACCGCTAACTTGCCGTTGCCAAAGACGTCATACGCGAAACCAACGCGGGGTGCGGGGTTAAATAGGTGACCTGACATGCAGCCAGGATTGACACCGTTGATGCCGCAACGGACCAGGCCGTTGAAGATATTCCCGCTGCCCGGAATAATTGCTCCCGCCTGCCCGGTAACCGAGCCGTCGACGTCGATGGCGGGTGCATTGGCCGCACTCCACGCAGCTGGCTCGAAGTTGCCTGATTGATCGCTGATGTCCTTGTAGGTCCCGAAAAGACTCAGCCGCAGACCAAGATTCAAGGTCAGCTTTGGGGTGGCTCTCCAGTTGTCCTGGAAAAAAGGTTCCACGATTTTGTAACGGTTGTAGTACTTCGGCTGCGCGGAGGTCTGCGTAAACTGTCCGATTCTGGCCGTCAGCAAGTCTGCGAAGGCGTTTCCTGTGGTCACGGCGGATGACGTATTGAAGGTGACCGAGCCCTGGTTAAACCCGACGCTGGGCTCGTTCTTCTGGGCGAAAATCGAGCTCGCGCCGAAGATCAGCGTATGGTTGCGCAGGGTCTTCGTAATCGTGTCGCGGTAGCTGTAAGTGGGGTTCGAGTTCTGCCATGGAAAATAGCCCGTATTCACCGAGAAGCCGCCGCCATACGCTGTGCCACCGGTGACGGTCAGATTCGGCAACACCCCGCCGTAACCGTTGTCGAAGAACCCGTTTCCGGTAAAGTTGGTGCGCGCAATATCGGGGGTAGTGTTGATCAAAGTAATGTGGTCGGTGGTGTAGTCGGCGACGAACTCATTGACCAGGGTGGGAGAGGCCGCATAGGTCAGGTTGGCCACCATATCGACGCCCGGACCCTTGAAGGAGTTGGTCACCGTGGGAAAGGAATTTGATTGAAAGGTCGGCTCGGAAGTCGTCTGTTGCCACGAGTCGTAAATAAAGCGATAGTATCCGCGGAACTTCTCGTTGAACACGTGGTCGATGCGGAAGAGTTCTTCGCGATTGGTGGTCAACTGCGAAGGAGAAGACTGGTAGAGCGCCGAACCGGAATTCGCCTGTGGAATAAGAACCAGCATCGCCTGGCCATTGGGGTCTACGGGTACCTGGTTATTGAGAAAATAAGCTCCCGTAGTGGGGTCGACCGGGCAATTAGGAAAGTCCGCCGTATCGACCGCACTGCCTGGCGCGGGACACTGAACTGAGAAGTCGCCGGTGCGCTCCGCGTTTGTGGGCACCACCTGGTTGAAAACAGTGGCCGGAACATTTTCGTGACGCCACTCCTGCGAGTAAAAGAAAAACGTCTTCATCGTGGCCGGCTTATAGAGCTTCGGAATGAAGACCGGACCGCCTACCGTGAATCCGTAGTCGTGCTTCTTGTAGGTTGGTCTCGTTGTCTCGAAATAGTTGCGGGCGTTAAAGTCTTCATTTCGGAGAAACTCAAATACGTCTCCGTGGAAATGGTCTGTGCCTGACTTGGTCTGCGACAACACCGTCCCGGAAGCGTTGCGGCCGTACTGCGCGCCGTAATTAGAGGTAAGCACCTCTGTTTCCGCAACGGCGTCCACGTTGGGATAAACGTTGAGCGTGGAGTTGCTGCCGTTGTCCATCAGGCTGGAGCCGTCCACTTCCCAGTTGTTGTACTCGGTGCGGCCGCCGTTCATGCTGTAGGCCACACTGCCATTCACACCGGTCTCGCCTTCGTCCTGCCCGGTCTGGTTGATCACCCCGGGAGTGAGCGTAACCAGCTGGGTAAAGTTGCGGCCATTCAACACCAGCTGCGTGATCTGTTTGCCCGTGATGGTAAAGGAGACTTCAGGCGACTCCGTCTGCACCGTGCCCAAATCGCTGCCCACCACCTGTACCTGGGTAGTGACCGCACCAACGGTCAATCTGGCGTCGACTCTCTCGCTGCGCGACACGCGCAGCACAATCCCAGGGGCCTCATACTGCTTATATCCAGGCGCCGTTACCTGCAAATTGTAGGTGCCGGCCTCGAGCGCGGGAAAAGTATACTCACCGGAGCTGTTCGAGGTAGCGTTGTAGGTAGTGCCCTGGGCGGCATTGGTGAGTATCACTTGCGCGTTGGGGATTGCGCCGCCGCTCTCATCGGTGACTGCGCCGTTGATCGAGCCGGATTGCTGCGCGAGGAGCGCGCTGGGTATCAGTAAGAGGAGACAACAAGCCAACGCGAACGCCAGCGGAAAGCCTTGGTGTTTTGGGAAAAACATGGTGATAATGCCTCCAGTAAGACTCGGGGCCCGCAGTTACTCTTTTAACTTTGTCGTAGGAAAACCGGCTGCAGGGGTGAAAATCCCAATATTAAATCGTTTTAAGTCAATGTCAAGCAAAAGATTCCTGAGCCTCCCTCTGATCCTTTGCCTGGCTCCGCAAGACCCCGCGCTCCAGCCCGCCACTATCTTCCGGCAGGGGGTGCAGGCCATGCAGAATGGTCAATTGGCGGTCGCCGAAGAGGATTTTCGAACCGTCATTGCTCTGGATCCAGGCTCCGCCGCGGCACACGTCAATCTCGGGGTCGCCTACATGCGGGAAAAGCGATGGGATGATGCCCTGGCCGAATTGCGCAAGGCGCAATCGCTCTCTCCCCAGGAACCTGGCATTGCGTTAAACATAGGACTTGCGCACTACCGGAAAAACGATTTTGCCGCTGCCATCGAGCCCTTTTCCGCCAGCCTGCAGCTTGCGCCGCAATCACTGCAGGCACGGTATCTTCTTGGGTTGTGCTACTTCTTCACCAATCAATACCAGCAAGCCAGCGACACGCTCGCGCCGCTTTGGGAGAAGGAGTCGAATAACCCGAACTACCTATACGTACTGACCATTGCCGCGGGTAAATCATCCAACGAAGCGTTGGAAAAACAGGCCGCTGACCGGATGCTTGCGATTGGACAAAACGCGCCGGAGTTTCACTTGTATATTGGCAAAGCATGGCTAGCCAAAGGCAATACCGAAAAGGCCCTGCAGGAGTTCAACGTGGCTGCTGCGGCCCGTCCGAACCTGCCGTTGATCCATTACTTCCTGGGCCGCGCCTATCTTGAACAGCATGCCTATCCCCAGGCCGAGGCAGAACTGCTGAAGGACGTCGCCATCGAACCCAGCTTTCCCTATAGCTACGAAGACCTGGGCCTCTTATATGCACAGCTGAACCAAACGCAGAAGGCAGAGCAAGCCTTCCACCACGCAATTCAGCTCGATCAGTCGCTGGTCAATTCCTATGTTGGCTTGGGAAAGCTCGATCGCCAGGCAGGCCGTTACAAAGACGCGCTCGAAATGTTGGACCACGCGGTGGCGCTGGCGCCGCAGAGCGCCAGCGTGCATTACGCGCGCGGGCAAGTCTTGGCGAAGCTCGGCCAACAGGAGAAGGCGCAAGAGGAATTCAAAACTTCAGCCGCACTGCTGAAGTCGTTCAACGACCGCCTGCAGCAGGATCCATCCGGCGATCAGGCCGCCGACGCCCAAGATGCCGCCCAGCAATAGACTCCTCCGCTCCGGTCGAAAAACACTCCCAAGAAGGGTCCGTTGAACTGCAGATCCCTCGGCTGCGCTCGGGATGACAAAGGGGAGGGGGACGCTTCCATGAAGAGCAGTTGCTGAACTGAGACCGATTTCGGCGCCTTGGGCGCGCAATAGGCCTATGCCCCTACCGCCGAGATGACGAGCAGGGTAGTCTCAGTTCAACAACTGCTCTTCATGGAAGCGTCGCCCTCCCCTTTGTCATCCCGAGCGCAGCCGAGGGATCTGCAGTTCAACGGACCCTTCTTGGGAATGTTTTTCGAAAGCGGAGTGGAGGTTCGGTCTACCCATGTGCCCATCTACCTCGTTCTAACTCAAAGATCTTCGCGTAGACATGCTCATACGCCTCAACCATGGTTGCGATAGAGAAACGTTCCTCCACCCTTTTTCTGCAGGCGCTGTCCTTAATGGAAGCCACAGCATCGAGCGCTCTCACAGCCCCCGCTACGTCATTCACCAGGAACCCCGTCACCCCATGCTCAATCACCTCGCGGCAGGAACCAAGATCCATCGCGATCACTGGAACCCCCGCCGCATTCGCCTCGGCCAGGACTAAACCAAAGCGCTCCGGAATGGTGTTTAGATGAAGCAAGGCGAAGGCCTGGGAGAACAGAGCATTCTTCTCCTCCACGCCAACCGGCCCCACGTAGCGGATTCGGTTTTCGTCGAGATGCGGCTGAATTTCGTCCCGGAAGTAGCCCGCGTCCTGCACGATGCCGGCAATCAGCAGCCGGCGGCCACTCTGCTTCGCCGTCTCGATCGCCAGGTGCACACCCTTGTCCGGATGGATGCGCCCAATAAAGATGAGATCGTCGCCCCGGCCTTTGCGCGGTGGGTAAAGCTGAAGGTCGATTCCGTTGTAGACCGTGGCCAGGTAATTAAGCCCGGGCGCGCGGTCTGCATCGCTGATGGAAACAAAATATCCGTTCCGGTACTTTTCATAAGCCGGCATGATGCGAGGCGAGGAAAAGCCGTGGATGGTAGTCAACACCGGCGTCTTTACCAGCCTGGTATAGGCCAGGGCCATAAAGTCATAGTGGCTATGGATCAGGTCGAACTCGGCTGCGTGTTCAAACGCCTCCGAGATGTGCAGGTATTCGGCTACTTTAGGATCGATCGACCGATCCTCTTCATAGCCTCGTTCTACCACCGCATGCAGTCTGGCGCGGGTGACCGAATCAGCAGTGGCGAACAAGGTCACATCCCATCCCCGTTCCACCAGCCCTTCGGCGATGTTGCCGGCCACCGTCTCCCAGGCGCCATACTGGCGCGGCGGAGTTCGCCAGGCCACCGGCGATAAAATGGCTATTCTTCGCTTTATGACATGGCCGCCAGCACATCGTCCACGGGAACAGTCGCAAAACCGGTAGCGTGATCGGACAGCCCGTAGGGAATGATCAGCTCGCCCTGGTGCAACAGTGCGCCACAGGAATAGACCACATTCGGTACATAGCCTTCACGCTCGCTGGGCTCCGGCGTTATCATCGGTTCGCTCAGCCGGCCGATGACCCTCGATGGGTCGTCCAGATCGAGCAGAAAAGCGCCAATGCAGTACTGGCGCACCGGCCCTACTCCGTGGCTTAGCACCAGCCAACCCGCTTCTGTCTCAATCGGCGAACCGCAGTTCCCAATCTGAATCAGCTCCCAGGGGAACTTTGGTTTAAGCAATAGACGCCGTTCATTCCAGAAGTGAACGTTGTCCGAACGCATGAGGAAGATGTTCTCGTTGTCCTGCCGCGAAATCATGGCGTACTCGCCATTCACCTTGCGCGGAAACAGCGCCATGCCCTTGTTCTCCGCTTCCGGACCGTTGAGCGAAATAAACTGGAAACGAAGAAAGTCAGACGTCTCGAGCAGTTCCGGCATAATTACCCGGCCGTCATATGCGGTAAACGTCGCGTAGTAAACATGGCTCCCGTCATCCTGGCGGAAGCGTACAAAGCGCGCGTCTTCGATGCCGTTGCGTTGCGAAGGGGTAGAAGGGAAGAGGATACGCTCGGAAAGATCCTGCTCCGCATCAAACTGTACCTCGTAGTTGGAACGGGCCAGCATCCAGATGCTCTCTGCCCTCAGCCGGTCTTCCCCGGCTTCTCCATGCGCCTGGCCGGAGCGTTGCAACTCGGCGGCCAGCGCGTCGCGCAACGTGGACAGTGCGAACGAGTTTCCTAGTCTTTGTAGAACCCGGCGAGTAAAGTCGCTTTCCATGCCGAGTTCCCAGAGTTTTCGCTGAAACAGCGGGCCTTCATACACTTTGTTGGCAATCTGGCGTGGTTCGGTGAGCAAGCTGCCCGCTGGATCCAACTCAATGCGCATGTCGTCGTACACAATGCCGCTGCGAAAGGTGATGGAGGAGATATGTCCTTCCCCAGTGGCGCGCAAGCTAAGAACAAAGCGCAGTGCACCGGGAGGCAAGCCCGTCTGATCAGGGTGCGCCACCATGGAGGGACTAAACAGCGCAGCGGACTCGAGCGAATACTCCAACACAAAATAAGAGCCGATCAGCAGCCGCCGTTGATCGGAGACGGCAGCCCCTGCCGGCAGCAGTTCCTCCAGCTCGTCAAAGCGATCCAAGAAGCGCTGCTTCAGGCTGAGATGGCGCTCGCCGAAATCGGACCATACTTGCTTCAGCAGCCCCCCGACGCTGGCCTCCGGCACGGCCATGATTCTTGCCACAATCCCGCTCATGCGGTGCGCATCGCCGGGCTCGAATCGACGCAGAAGAACGCGTGCCGGATCTGGCCTCAGAACAGTACTTGAACGTTTCAGAGGAAGTGCCAGTGCAGTCCCATTTCCCATTAGGGTCCCATTTTCCTTTCCCCCGGCCTCGATGCGGCTGCCAGGGGAAAATAACGCCACCTTAGTGAATCACAGGCTCCAGAATCTTGAACCTGTTTATCCCTTTATATGACGAAAAAGCACGCATAAACGTGCTTCTCCGGTACACACTTGGGGGGATGGTTCCAGGGTCACAATCTAGCGCAGGGACAAGGGCAGGGAAGGGTAATCCTCCGCGGTGATGGGCTGGTGGAAGCTGGTCAGCATGTTCTGCGCCTGGCGCATCTCCACCAACGACAGCAGAAACGCCAGCGTGGATTCTGCGCCCTGGTTGCCGTTCACTCTATCCACGTGCAATCCATCGCGGCAGCCGCCGGTCTCCGGCACGTAGAGCTCGAGGCCTAGATCGTTGCCGCCGATGAACCAGTCGAAGGCGTGTTGTGCCTGCTCATACCAGCGCTGATCGCCGGTGGATCGATAGGCTTCCAGGCAGGCGGCGACGGTCGCCTGGGCCTCAATCGGCTGCTGATCGAAGTTAGCGCGCGTGCCGCCGCGGCGATAGAACCCGTTGCTGCCGATCGGCCGCAAGTGGCCCATCTCAGTGGTCTGCTGCTCCACTAGCCAGCGCAGGGTTTCCAGGCCGCGATTTAAAACGGACTCTTGCCCTGTTGCCCGTCCACTCACAATCAGCGCATGGGAGAGCCTGGCGTTGTCATAGGACAGTTCTTCCTCAAACCAGGACCAGTCGGCATGCGCGTGCCGATCGTAAAGTTCCATCAGGCGCGACGTCAGAGTCTCGCGAGCCTGGGCCACCAAGCTGTCGCCGCCCAAGCGGCGCAGGTATTCGTGAATGCCCAACAGTCCAAAGGCCCAAGCTCGCGGCGAACTGAACTCCGTCAACACCGGCAAAGCTCGCGCGAACAATTGACCGGCCATCATCTGAAAAGTGCGCAGCTGCGACCGTCCTACTCCGAGACCCAGAGCCCACAAAGCCCGGCCGTGGCTGTCCTCCGAGCCCCGGTCGTCCAACCAGCGGCGGTCGAAACTCATGTGGTTGTGGAACCGTCCGGTCAGCGGATCAAAGGCGTGATGCAGAAAAGCGGCACAGGTGCTTGCCAGGTCCCGCCCCAGCTCCGCATCGTCTCCCAACTCTCCGATCAGGACGGCAAGAATAAAAGCACGCGCATTGTCATCCGTGCAGTAACCTTCGCTGAAATTGGGCACACTGAAAATGGCATGCTGAAAAACGCCCGTCGAGTCCGTCATGCGCGCAAGATGCGTCAGCTTAAGTTCAGGCAACTCGCGATGTTTCTTGTCCAGGGTCTTGATGGCCAGGGACTTGCTCGACAGCGGCGCGCCTTCGAGGCGAGCTAGTTCGAAGCTGCGCATATAGAGCTGGGCTACATTCGACCAGACCATCTCCCGCCCTAACCTGTAGGCAGTCTTGCGCATGGCATTGCGCCGGGTGTCGTCGCGCAGCAAACCAAGGATCGCGTCGGACATAGCCGCGGAGTCTGCAAACGGCACCAGCGCGCCGCGGCCTTCACCCAGCAGGTCGGCCGCGTGCCAGTATGGTGTCGACACCACCGCCTTGCCTGACCCGAAGGCAAACGACAGCGTGCCCGAGGTGATCTGTGCTGCGTTCAGGTAAGGCGTGATGTATAGGTCCGCGGCGCCCATGAACTCCTTCAGGTTTTCCGGGTCCACAAACTGATTGCAGAAGATCACATGCTTTTCCAGCTTGTTCTTGGTGGCCAGTATTTCCAGGCTCAACCGGTAGGCTTCCCCACACCTGCGTAATTCATTGGGGTGGGTCGCGCCGAGCACGATGTACACCACCTCGGGAAACTCCGCCAGGACTTGTGGCAGGGCATTCAGCACGTATTCGATCCCTTTATTCGGCGAGAGCAGCCCGAAGGTAAGCAATACGGTGCGGCCTTCCACCTGAAACTGATCTTTAAAATAGGTCGGGTCCACAAATCCAACATCCGGAATGCCATGGGGGATCAGGTCGATCTTGCTGCGCGGGCATCCGTAAATCTCATGCAGCATCTGCCGCCCGCGATCGGCCATTACCACCAGCCGCGTGGAGAGGGTGATCAACTCTTCGGTGGCGCGCCGCTGATCGGGCTTAGGATCGCGCAGGACGGTGTGCAGCGTAGTGACGACCGGCATTTTCAACTCCCGCAACATGGCCAGGATGTGACCGCCGACCGCTCCGCCGAAGATGCCGAACTCATGCTGCAGGCATACGATATCGACGTCGCTGATGTTGAGAAAATCTGCAGCTCGCAGATAAGAGGCTAAATCCTGCTCTTCGATTTCGAATCGCACTACTTCCGGGTAATCATACCCATCCTCGATATCGTTGACGGACACGCAGAGGCACTGGCTTTGGGGATAGGCATTTTGTACAGCCGCCAACAAATCAGTGGTAAATGTGGCGATGCCGCATTGCCTTGGCAGATGGTCGCCGACGAAGGCAATCTTGCGGATCTTCGCTATCTCGTTTAAGAAAACTCCGTTTTCCGCCATGCTACAGGACCTCTTCTGTCATTCGAACGTTTCGGTACGCTGAAGTGTGCGTGGTAAGCAGGAGAGATGCAGCTCCCGATCGCAGCCGGTCGGACCTGGACTGGTGGTCGACGGGGACCGTACCTCAATGATAACAGTGTGATGCTGGCTCAAAGAATTCCGATAGCTGGAGCAAGGAGCGGGACTGTCTACAGAGGCGCGAAAAACATTCCCAGGAAAGGCCCGCAGAACTGCAGATCCCTCCACGGCACGCCGGGACAGGTCGGCTTCGCTCGGGATGACAAAGAGAAAGGCCGTGACTCCGTCAGCAAAAGCCCACTGAAGTCACTGTCCTCCCCTTTGTCATCCCGAGCGAAGCCGACCTGTCCCGGCGTGCCGTGGAGGGATCTGCAGTTCTGCGGGCCTTTCCTGGGAATGTTTTTTCGACGAAGCCACTTACTCAACCAGGCGCAGCACTTTCTCTACCTGCGCCCTCAACTCCGCCACTTCCTGCCGCAGCGCCGCGACTTCTGCTGCGAGACCTCCGGTCTCACCAGCAGCTCTGGCGCTTGGGACATCCTCGATTACCTCACCGGATAACAGGTGCGCGTAGCGGGCTTCCTTGGTGCCCGGCTGGCGAGGCAGCACCATGACCAGCGGCGGCTCCCGCTGCATTAATCTTTGCAGTGTCGATTGCACATCGCTCAATTCCTCAAAGCGGTGCATCCGTTCTGTTCTTCCTCGCAGCTCACCCGGTGTTTGCGGCCCGCGCAGCAGCAGAACGCACATCACCGCGATTTCCCCGCGAGTGAAATTGAAAACCTCCTGCATGCGGTGCTCATACTTGGCGACGCGGCTTTCCGAGGCGTGCGCAGCGCCGGCCAGCCCGAAGTCTTCCAGCCGATGCAGCGCCTGGCGGATCTCGTCCTCGTCGAGGTTCATCACCGGCTCGCGATTATTCTTCTGGTTGCAGGCATTCATCAGCGCGTTCAGAGAAAGAGGGTAGTACTCGGGCGTGGTAATTTCTTTTTCTACCAACGATCCAAGCACGCGAGCTGCAACCGGGGAAAGTTCAATCGTCACGGCATCCATACTACCTCGATGTAGTAGAGGTCGGTCGCGACCTCGAACTGGTCCTTCCCAAGTTGCGTCTGCATCGTTTGCCAAGCCGTCGTGGGTTGTATCCGTTGCCAGTGATCCTTGTTGCCCACCTGCACCGGCATCGCGAAAGACTGCTCATCGGCCTCCCACCGGTAGCGGACTCTTCCCCCGGGACTCCATTGCAACTCGAGAACCGGCAACGCCGCATGGTGCAGGTACTGATCGAAAATCGGGGTCAGATTCATCCCGGTTTGCTGGTTGAAATACTGCACCACATCCTCCGTCATGATGTTCTGATACTTAAAGTGTTGGTAGAAGTCGTGCAGCAGCGCCCACCAGCGGGCATCGTCATTTACCACGCTCCGCAGGGTATTGAGAAAGAGTGCGCCCTTGAAATATTGGTCTTGCGGCGGCGTGCTGTTGACGCCCCGCTCGGACACAATCGGTTGCAAGTTCTTCACCTTAGGCTTTAATCCATTGAGGTACTTCAAAGCGTCGGCTCGTCCCCAGCGCGATTCCACGTACAAGCTCTCGAGGTAAGTCGCCCACCCTTCGTGAATCCACATGTCAGATCGGTCGGCGGCGGTGATGCTGTTGCCGAACCACTCGTGCGCGCTCTCATGAATGATGATGAAGTCGAAGCGCAGGCTGATGCCGGAGCCAGCCCAGTCGCGTCCCAGGTAGCCATTGGTGAAGTGGTTGCCATAGGTCACTGCGGTCTGGTGTTCCATGCCGGAATACGGCACCTCGATCAACTTGTAGCCGTCCTCAGGAAAGGGATAATCTCCGAAATAGTGCCCAAAAATCTGGAGCATTCCTTTCGCCTGCGTAAATTGCTTTTCCGCCTTTGCCTTGTCTTCCGGCAGCACGTAGAAATCCAGCGGCAGATTGCCCAGCTGATCGGAGAAGTGCACATAGTTGCCGATATTGAGCGAGACATCGTAGTTGTTGATGGGGTAGTGCACCATCCAATCCCAGCGGGTGTAGCCGTCGCCCAGGTTGGTCGCGCCCATGAATTTTCCGTTCGATACATCGACCAATCCATTAGGAATTGACACGCTGATCTGCATACTCTCGACTTCATCGCGCCACTGGTCCTTGTTCGGCCACCAGACGCTGGCGCCTGTCTCTTCGCACGCGGTGTTGATCCAGGGATGGCCGGCCGGGTCTTTGCGGAAAGTGATGGCGCCGAACCTGCCGGTCTCCACCGGATGGCCCGAATAGTAGAAGTCGATGCTATACACCTGGCCCGATCTGAGAGTTTCCGGAAAATTCACGAAGACTGCGCCTGCATCCCGCTTGTACTTGAGACGAACGCCCTGGAAAAGTATCCGGTCGATGTGCAACGCAGGATGCAGATCGAGCTGGATCCGCCTGCCGTCCTGCAGCATTTTGAAGCGAATAGTATTTTCACCCTGAAGAAACTTCTTCTCCGGGTCGACACGCACATCGAGGTGATAGAACAGCAGATCGTTATTGGCGCGGTAAGGCCCATAGCCCCCGCGCAGAATGTCGGCTCGCGTCGCCGCGCCTGCGGTGAGAACGAAGGTGAGCAACAAGTTGAGAAGACAGAAAGATTTCAAGCGCGGACCCGCAAACCGACCGCCGTCATATTGCGGGTGTACTCATGCCAAGAGTAATTTACCGCCCTGCCCAGCGGCGGGCAAGACGCTAAACTGAAAGCCATGACCCTGCTTTTGACCCAGATGGCGGTCGTCTTGCTGATTACCGTGGTCTGCGGCTGGCTGGCGCTCAAAGTCGGCCAAGCGCGCGTGATCGGAGAAATTATCGGGGGCATCCTGATTGGCCCGTCCGTATTCGGGCGCTTAGCGCCGCACTTTTCCGCCACTCTCTTTCCCGTCAGTTCCTTTGCTCCCTTCGAAACCCTCTCCACGGTGGGTCTGGTGCTATTCCTCTTCCTGATAGGAATGGAACTCGATTACGAGCAGCTCTACCGCCAGCGTGTCACCGCGGTCATGGCCAGTGGGATGAGTATCCTGTTGCCTTTCGCCATGGGCGCCGTACTGTCCCACTCTCTGCGCATCCGCTTTGCGCCTCACGGAATCGGCAGCATTCCGTTCGTGCTTTTTCTCGGCATCGCCATGAGCATTACCGCTTTCCCGGTCCTGGCCCGCATTTTGGAGGAGCGTAATCTCCAGGGAACTGCCTTGGGCACAACCGCGATCCTCTGCGCCGCCGTCGATGACGTGGTGGCCTGGACCCTGCTGGCCTTTGCCTTGGCCTTTATTGGGCAGCAGGACGCTCCGTCCTCGCTGCTGCTTCGCCTCAGCGGACTCGTCATCTATCTTTTCCTCATGCTGGGGGTCATTCGGCCCTTGGCGGCATACTTCGTGCGCCGCCATAAGAGGCCGGAATTGACCCTGGAATTGTTGGGTGTAGTGGTGGCTGGAGCGCTGCTCTCCGCAGCGGCCACGGATAAAATCGGGGTGCATCCGCTCTTTGGGGCCTTTCTTGCGGGCGTATGTTTCCCCCGCGTACCCCATTGGCAGCTTGCTCTGCGGGAGCGGCTCGACATGCTGGTTTCTGTGCTGTTGCTGCCGCTTTTCTTTGCCCTAACCGGCATGCGCACCCGGTTGGACCTGCTGAACGATACCGCCATGTGGTTGTGGGCGGCGATCGTCCTCCTGGCCGCGGTTTTCGGCAAAATGGGAGGCGCCGCGCTGGCCGCCCGCTGGAGTGGCCAATCCTGGAGAGACGCCGTGGCCTTGGGAGCCCTGCTCAACACCCGCGGTCTGGTGGAGCTGGTCGTGCTTAACATCGCTTACACCGTAGGTGCTTTTACTCCCACGCTCTTCACCATGCTGGTGGTCATGGCATTGGTCACCACCATGCTTACTACCCCAATCCTCAGCCTCCTCGGCATTCGCGGCACGGCAAAGAAGCAGCCCGGCTCCGTCCCAGTCTCCGTGAGCTGAGGTACACGTCTGGCGGTAGTTCCATAGTGCTGACTTCTTAAGGGGTTTTTCGTCAGAACTCTCACAAAATCGTCATCCTGAGCCACAAGCCCTGCGTCACGCGATATATCTGTAAGGCGCTCCGCTCAAGATGACGATTTTGTGGGAGTTTTGAAGAAAAACCTCGTCAACGAGTTGGCTGCTATGGGAAGTCCTGGGCGATTTTCAGCCGTCCTGCCGACCTCAACCGATAAACGCAACTTCTCTGCTGCAGAAAAGGCACGGTTGGTTCCTCAAGCCGTGCCCTTTTCTGCATTAATCAAGAAACCCCTACAGCCGCTGGCCTGTGGTGGCCGGTGCAATCCCGGCTTGGCTAGCCGCCAGGGGTCCGATGATAGGTAATTGCACCGTCTTGCCCTGGTAGGCGGAATACATCATGTAAATCCAGAGGCAGAGCCCACCCAGCGCAATCAGCAGGTTGATCGGCGTCAGGATAAGAAACAGCAAGCCATGCGTAAAGGCGCCGAGCGTCAGCCACACCACCTGCCATACGATCCAAAAAGCGATCCAGGCGAGATTCAGGAAGATCGATTGGAAAGCATGAAAGCGAACAAACCGATCGGTTTTGAAGGGATCGAGCACCAGGAAGAGAATTCCGGTTATAAAGCCCACCAGGTATGCCAGCGCTCCGGCAACATTCGGAGTGAGGCCGCCGGCTGCGGGCAGCGGAGCGGGCGCGGGACCGGGATAAGATCCAGGCGTAGGGCCTGGAACATAGCCGGGTGTAGGGCCTGGCGCGGCACTGGATGCGGCGCTGGATGCAGCCACGCCTTGGTGTGCTCCACAAGCTGGGCAGGCTAGACTTCCATCAGGCAAGCTGGTTCCACAGGTTTGGCAAAAGCTCATAGTCTTCTCTCCTCGACAGCTCTATGGCACGGGCCTGGGGGCACGTTCAGTTGCCATGGGCAAGCAGTGTACACAATGCCACGGCCACTGTCTCGCTTTTTGTGCAACAGCAGGGTGCTGGGGTTCGCCCCGGTAACTTAGCAGTAAACCCTGCCACTTCTAAGCGCTCTGATCACGAATCGAGGATTCACCAAGAATCCCTTTACGGCCGAAGCCGGATTTCCTGTCGAGATAGGTGACCTCGCGTGTTCCATGCGGTTTTCCTTGAAGAAAACCGCACACGCTACTCTCTCCAGTTCAGCGTGCAGGAAATCCGGCAAGCACGATAGCATGACGTCTTGGATGAACCGCTTAGATCGTAAGATTGTCTCGCAATTGAAACCAGCCGTCCAAGCATTTTTCGCCCGGCTTGCCACCCTGCACATACTCCTATGTTTGTTCGCGTGGATGAGTCTGGGGCCCCTGCTGCGCGCCCAGCAGCCGATCGGCGGGAACGCCGGCTGGAGCGGAGTGCTGCGCAACGCCGCGGGCAAACCCGTGGATGGGGCTGTAGTCGAGCTCAAATCAGCAGGCCATAGGGCTACCTCGATCACCCAGCCGGATGGCAGCTTCTCATTCCACCAACTCCCGCGCCTGCGTTACGCGCTTTCCGTTACCGTGAACGGCTCTCAGGTCGCTTTCCCTGATCCCATCGATCTAACTTCTCCGCAGGTCGATGTTCTCCTGACTCTAACCGGTCATGCATCGCTCTCCGTGGAGCCATTGGCAAATATCCAGGAGACGACGGGAGGTGTTGAGCTCTCCAGCAAATCAGTGAGCCAGCTACCCCTGAACAAGCGGGACTTCAGCCAATTACTGCTGCTGGCGGCCGGCACGATGACCGACGCTAACGGAGCCACCAACTTCACCCAGCAATTCGCCATCAACGGCCAGCGTGGTGTCGAAGCGACCTTCGCCATGGATGGAGCCGACATCAGCGACCCGGAGATGGGTGGTTCCACGTTCAGCAACTACAACGTGGACGCGGTGCAGGAAATTCAATCGCAATCCGGCTGGATGCCGGCCGAAATTGGCCGCGGCGCCGCCGGCTTTACCAATATCGTCACCCGATCGGGCAGCAGCGGGTTCCACGGCTCCTTCTTTGAATTCCTACGCAACTCGGCCCTCGACGCACGCAACTACTTTGACCACTCCTCTCCCGAGAACCCTGGACGGCTACCGCCTTTTCGCCGCAACGAGTTTGGCTTTACCAATGGGGGCCCGGTAATACTCCCTCGAATTTATAACGGCGCCGGCAAGACTTTTTACTTCGGCCAGTATCAGGGCTTTCGCCAGGTTTTGGGGACCACCCAGGTATTTCCCGTGCCCACCGCGCAGGAACGCGCCGGCCTGGACGCCACCGCCTTCCCCGGCGACGTGCTCACCGTCCCGGTTGATCCCGGCATCGCGCGCGTCCTGGCCCGCTATCCGCTGCCCAACAATCCGGTCGGCTCTTACGGAGTTCACACCTACGCCAGTTCCTCGCCGGTGGTGACAGACGCGGATCAATTTTCCGTGCGCCTTGATCATCGGATCTCCGATCGATCCCAGCTCTTTGCCCGTTTCAACTTCAACAACCTGAACGGACCCACTACCAATCCAGATCAAACCGTGATCGACCCCGCCTTTGCCATTCGCTACATCGACCGCCAGCGGAATTTTGTCGTCACCTACACTCGAACGTTTTCCCCGCACCTGATATGGGAATCCTCACTGAGCGCCACTCGTGCCACCCCTTCCTTCGTCACTAACGACTTCACTGACCCGGCGGTCAAGTTTAATGACGGCTCGTACGAGCCGTTCAATCAGCCCGCCGGAAGCGTCATCAGCATTTACGGCAACCTGTTCCAGACGCGGCAGAACCTTTCCTTCACCACCAGCAGCCACGCCGTCAAGGTGGGTGGCGAGGTTCGCCTAAACCGCGACACCACCTACTTCGGCATCAGCCCGGACGGTGAATATGACTTTGGCGGCGGGACTGCCTATTCGCCGGTCGATATCACCTCGCAAAGCGGTACGCATAATATCCACGTCGGCGATCCGCTACCGGATACGCTCTCCGGCCTGCTGAGCGGAAGTCCCTTTGTCTACACTGTCGCAGTCCCTCCCACTTACTTTTCCTCGGGCCCGCACATCGGGGCCGCGGCCATCAATCGCAATGGTTTTGCCTTCTTCGCCCAGGACACCTGGAAGATCTCGCCTCGCCTGGTCCTCGATTACGGCCTGCGCTACGAGCTATACACGCCCATTACCGAGCGCGCGAAACGAACCTCGGGCATTGGTTTTACTACTACCCCTACCGCGGTGGAGCAACGATTCCTGGTCAACCCACAGCCGGGTTATCGCTTCAATTTGGACGGATTAGACCCGCGCATTCAGCTGGATTGGCTGGCCGCCCATCAGGTCCATCTCCGCGCCGGAGGGGCCATCACCACCATCCCGCCCAATCTTTACCAGGACAATTTCCTCACCGGCTCGACTCCCTTTGTCATCTATCCCCGCCTCACCTCGGCTACAACAGCACCCATCTCTTACGGGTTTCAGATCACACCGAACGAGTTGCCGCCGGTCTACACGCCCAGCGGACAGTTGATTTTCGCCAACGGCACCAAAGCTGTTCCAGGGAACACGGTCATGGATCTCAATCGCTACCAGACAGAACTGGCTGAGCTTTCGCCCAGCCACCTGATTACTCCGCTTACGATAAGTTGTATCTACCCCGGCTTCGGCAATGGCTATCTTCAGACCTGGACGTTGGGTTTGGAACGGCATTTCGGCAACCTGGTCGCCGACGCAACCTATATTGGAACCGCTGCCGTCAAGCTGCCGCGTCAGAGTTTTTTCAATGGCTACAATGGAGCGGGTCCCAGCTTTGCTCCTTACAGCCAGTTCGATCAGGCAGGAAACATCATCGGCGGCTTCGGGACCGAGCAGGTCATCACCAGCACAGCTCACTCCTCCTACCACGCCTTGCAGACGTCATTGCAGGGGACTGTCCCCCACGGTGGTCCCGGAATCCAGGCTGGTTATACCTGGTCCAAGTCGCTCGACGAAGTCAGTTCGGTAGTAGGAGGGTTTATCACCGGAGGGACGGGCGCGGTTGTCCAGACATCTCCGCAGAATCCCTTTAACACTCACCCTGAAAAAGGGCCGTCTACCTTCGACATAGCCCACACCTTCACTCTGAGCTTGGCCCAGGACCTGCACGGGGAGGATGTGGCTTTGCTCAGGCCGTTGGGCAGGACCATCACGGGTGGCTGGGAGCTTCTCAGCATTTCCAGCATCAACAGCGGCGCTCCCTTCACCGTCTACTCCGGGATACAACAGACGGCCGCCGGCACCAACGGAGCGGACCGCCCGAATCAGGTTGGCATCCCGCACCTATCCACCGCGCGCAAACCTCGCGAAGATTATTTTGGTTTAGGGGCCGACAACGCCTCGTTCTTCTCCATCCCCATCAATGTGCCCGGCGGCACGGGGCCAAACCAGGGGCAATTCGGCACTTTGGGACGCGATACCTTCCGCGGGCCAGCCTACTACGATTACGATTTTGCCCTGATCAAGAGCACGCCTCTCGGCCAGCGCTCGAGCGGAATAGAGCTGATGGATCTACAGTTTCGCGCGGAATTCTTCAACCTCTTCAACATAGTTAATATGGGCTTGCCGGCCAACACTCTCCTGGGGTCCGGCTTCGGAGAGATCAGCCGCACCGCCGGCACTTCCCGTCAGATTCAGTTCTCCCTAAAGCTGATCTACTAAGTTGGCAGAGCGAGATGTGGGGCACCCAAGCATTGTTTGCGGGGAGGGTTCAGGGAATAATCACCGCGGACCCACGTTCTGTTTCTTCCTTCACGGCCAGCAGAGCCTTGTTGGCATCCTGCAGGGGAAACACAACTGCCTGGGGGCGGATCTTAAGCTGCTGAGCGATCCCTAGAAAATCGCGGGCATCCTGGCGCGTCATATTAGCCACACTGCGGATTTGCCGCTCGCCCCAAAGCAATTTGTCGTAGTCAAACGCCGGCATCTGGTCGAGGTGAATCGCGTTGATGGCGACCACTCCGCCCTTACGCAGTGCCGACAGGGCACTCACGACTACCTTTCCGCTGGGAGCAAACGTGACCGCACGATCGAGTTTCACCGGCGGCGTCTCATCTTCCTTGCCTACCCAGGTAGCCCCCAACGAAACCGCCGTCTGGCGATGGGTCTCACCTCTGGTGGAGACATAGACCTCGCACTTCCATGACTGCAGCACGGTGATGGCCAGGCTGGCCGAGCTGCCAAAGCCATACAGTCCCACCCGTTCGCCGGGTTCCACGCCCGCAACGCGCAAGCTGCGAAAGCCAATAATCCCGGCGCACAGCAGGGGAGCGACGTGCACGTCATCTAAATCCTCCGGCAACGGAAAGGCGAAGTCTGCGCGCGCCACCGCATATTCCGCATAGCCACCGTTGACCGTGTACCCGGTAAACGTAGGGTGGTCGCACAGGTTCTCCATTCGATGGTGACAGTACCAGCAATCCCCGTCGACCCCACCTATCCAGGAGACGCCGACACGGCTTCCCATCGGCAACTCTGCCGTCGCTCCGCCGGCCACCTCGCCCACGATCTGGTGGCCGGGGATGAGTTTTGGACGAAGCGGCGGCAGATCTCCTTCAGCAATATGCAGGTCGGTCCGGCAGACTCCGCACGCTAGAACCCGCAGCAATACCTGGCCCGCTTGCAACCCAGGCCGGGGTACATCTTCAATCTCAAGGAATGGATCGGGCGCCGCGCGACCGGGAATCAGGACGGCAGCTTTCATTTTTTGGCTAGTTCTTTGCTGAGCTTATGGGCGTTGATGGAGTGTTCGTGAGCCTGCTCCGACAATTCGTGAGCAGTCAGATGGTCTCCCTTGCCATGGGCAACCGCTGCGGCGGAGTGGGCGTGGGCTGCAAGGTTATGGAGTTCGGCGACTCGTTCGTGCGGGCTCTGTGGCATGGCGTTCTCCTGGGAAAGCAACAGTCTATCGCGCCTCCTCATCTCAGGCAGACGGCCGCAGCCGCTCAGCCGGCGGGAACTTCAAAATAGTAAGAAAACATCACAAGCTGCTGACTGGCGCCCGGTCTTTGCGAGACAATCGGTACGCGTCGGTAGCTTGAAAAGCGATGCCTAAGGAAGTAGAGACTTGAATAAAATCAATCCTCGCGCCGGTCAGCTGGCCGCCACCACCGACCTCGTTGACGTAGATAAGTTAATCGCCGCCTACTTCTCGGAGCAGCCTGATCCCCGGGTGCCGGAGCAGCGTGTTGCTTTTGGCACTTCTGGACACCGCGGCTCGTCCTTCGATCGCGGGTTCAATGAATGGCACATACTGGCCATTACCCAGGCGATCTGCTTGTACCGCCGCCAGCAAAAAATCGACGGACCGCTCTTTCTCGGCATCGACACACATGCCCTTTCCCGTCCCGCCATGGACAGTGCGGTCGAAGTCCTGGCCGCCAATCAAGTCGAACTCATGCTGGCGGAGGGAGATGAATTTACCCCCACCCCGGCAATTTCCCACGCCATTCTCACTTACAACCAGGGCCGAAAAACCGGCTTGGCCGATGGCATCGTGGTCACTCCGTCCCATAACCCGCCTGAGTCGGGCGGATTTAAGTACAACCCCCCTCATGGCGGTCCGGCCTCCAGCGAGGCCACTTCCTGGATCCAGTCCAAGGCCAACGAATTTCTCAGCGTGAAGCTCGCTGGCGTGCAACGTCTCCCACTGGAAAAAGCTCTGGCCGCTCCGACTACTCATCGCCATGACTACATGACGGCCTACATTCGCGACCTGGGGAACATCATCGATATGGAGGCGATTCGTGCCTCCGGAATCAGGTTCGGCGTGAACCCACTCGGCGGGGCCGGAGTGCACTACTGGAAGCCGATCGCGGAACGCTATGGCCTGAACCTTACGCTGGTCAATGATCAGGTTGATCCCACCTTCCGCTTCATGACTCTGGACTGGGATGGCAAGATCCGTATGGATCCCTCCTCCAAGTACGCTATGCAGTCCCTGATCGATTTGAAAGACAAGTTTGATGTGGCCATGGCCTGTGACACGGATCATGACCGACACGGCATCGTGACCCGGAGCAACGGGCTGCTGCCAGCCAATCACTATCTCGCGGTGTGCATCCATTACCTCTTTGGGCATCGTCCTCAATGGGGAAAGCACGTCGCGGTGGGCAAGACGGTCGTCAGCAGCAGCATGATCGATCGCGTCACTGCCGGGCTGGGCCGAGAGCTGTACGAAGTTCCGGTAGGCTTCAAATATTTCGTGGACGGGCTTATCGACGGCAAGCTCGGGTTCGTGGGTGAAGAAAGCGCCGGTTCTTCTTTTCTACGCCGTGACGGCACTGTGTGGACCACCGACAAGGACGGGATGATCGCCGCCCTGCTGGCTGCGGAGATCACCGCCACTACGAAAAAGGATCCGGGCGAAATATACCACGATCTCACCCAGCGATTTGGTGATCCGCTGTATGACCGGACGGATGCCAAAGCGACCACTCAGCAGAAAACGATACTGGCGAAGTTGAGCAAAGAAAGCATCCAGACTCACACCCTGGCTGGGGAGAAGATCCAGACCGTCCTGACTCGCGCGCCTGGGGACGGCGAGGCGATCGGTGGTGTGAAAGTGATGGCCGAGAACGGTTGGTTCGCGGCGCGACCATCCGGCACCGAAGAAATCTACAAGATTTATGCCGAGAGCTTTCGCAGCGAACAGCACCTGCAGCAAATAGAGACGGAAGCCGAGACCATGGTGACCGAGGCGCTAAGCGCCTCAACCTCTGTCGCCTAGGTACCTTTTCGATCAGTGCTCTACACTCGTTCGTTGAAGGGGTACAGCATATGAATCGAAGAGAATTCATTACTTCTACCGCTGCTGCGGGAGTCCTCGCGGCCCAAGGCTTGGCCTCTGCTCGAGTACCACCGCGGGCCGCGCCAAAACGCTCTCTCATGAAGGTCGGAGACCAGACCGCTCCCACCAATGAAACCCATTTGAAATACCTGGCGCGCTACAGCGTGCAGAATATATGCGGCTATCCGGAGATCGAAGGAGACCGCATCTACGCTACTCTCGAAGAGCTCAACCGCATGGTTGACCTTGGCGCAAAATGCGGCATCAGCATAGACTGCACCGCACCTCCATTTTTGGAGTCAAGTCACATCGATAAAGAAAAGCATCCGGCGATCATGCTGGCGCAAAGCCCGGAACGGGAGCGCGATATCGAAGCCCTGCAAACCATGATCAAAAACTGCGCCCAGGCAGGCATCCCGGCAATTAAATACAACATGAGTATCCTGGGTGTTGTTCGCACCGGGCGCACGCCGGGACGAGGTGATGCGACGTACAGCACCTGGAAGTTCTCCCAGGCGCATCCTGAAACTGCGCTCACCCGGGCCGGTCACGTCGACGCCGATATGTACTGGGAACGAATCACTTTCTTTCTCGACCGCGTGATTCCAGTTGCCAATGAATATAAGATCCGCATGGCCTGCCATCCCCATGACCCCGGCATGCCGCCCGAAGGCTATCAGGGAGTGAACACGGTGCTGGGCACGGTCGATGGCCTGAAGAAGTTCATCACCATTCAGGAGAGTCCCTATCACGGTTTGAATTTCTGCCAGGGCACGATCTCTGAAATGCTCGAAAATCCCAGCGCGGAAATCTACGACGTCATCCGCTATTTCGGTTCACGCGACAAGATTTTCAACGTCCACTTCCGCAACATCCGGGGCCGTCGCGACGATTTTATGGAGGTCTTTCCTGATGAAGGCGACGTCAACTTCGTAAGCGCGATCCAGGTGTACAAAGAGGTCGGCTATCCCTATATGCTGATGCCGGACCATGTTCCGCAAGCGCCTAACGACCCCAACGGATTACAGTCGTTTGCGTTTTGCTACGGCTACATTCGCGCCCTGATTCAGGCCGTGGATTCGATGTGTTGAGAAAGGAAGAAATGGATCCCGTCGAGATGGCGAAAAGGGTGGGAGAAGGTTTGCTTTCATTTCCGGTAACGCATTTTGGCGAGAACCTGGAGTTCAAGCCCAAACCGTACCAGGAACATATTGCGTGGCTGCTCTCGCACCAACCTGCTGGTCTATTTGCCGCTGGTGGTACCGGCGAGTTCTTCTCTCTCACCCCGACAGAGTTTGCCGCGGTGGTGCAGGCTGCGGTTGCGCAGAGTGCCGGCCAGGTGCCTGTCCTTGCCGGTTGTGGCTACGGCACCGCCATGGCCAAAGAGTTCGCGAGGGCCGCTGCGGAGGGTGGTGCGGATGGAATCCTTCTCCTGCCGCCATACCTGGTGAACGCGGAGCAGGCAGGGTTGGCTGCCCACGTTGAGGCGGTATGCGCTTCCACCAAACTGGGCGTGATCGTGTACAACCGCGACAACGCTGTGCTCGATGACGCGACTCTCGAACGTTTGTGCCAACGATGCCCGAATTTGGTGGGCTTCAAAGATGGTGTCGGCGACATCGAGCGTATGACACGGATTTACTCGAGGCTGGGGGACCGCCTTACTTACATTGGTGGATTGCCGACAGCAGAGACATTCGCCCTTCCGTATCTGGAGATGGGCGTGACTACTTATTCTTCCGCCATCTTCAATTTTCTGCCCAACTTCGCCCTCGAGTTCTACGCTGCCGTGCGCCGCCGCGATCACGCCAAGGTCTTCGCCAGCTTGCGGGAGTTTGTGCTGCCCTACATCGAAATCCGGAACCGGCGTAAAGGATATGCCGTCTCCATTGTCAAAGCGGGCATGAAAGTCATAGGGCGTTCGGCAGGTCCGGTTCGCCCGCCTCTGACGGATTTAGCGCCGGCCGAACTGGAAGAGCTGACCCGGCTGACAGCAGGACGGTCTTGACCATACGGAGGGCACGGTTCAGCCGTGCCATAAGCCGCTCGTGCAACATCGGCTTTAGCTGTAGTCACCGCGCTCCGTTGCTTTGTATCAGGGCACGACTTTAGTCGGGCCGCACAAGAGTTGAAGAGAATTGGGCTTTAGCCCCTGCTATGGCGAATCCTGCAGAAAATTCTCCTGAAGACAGTTCCCGCAGGGGCTAAAGCCCAGATCTTTGTTGCCTCAACGGCCCTCCACTCCGGGCCCTGATACAAAGCATCAGAGCCCGGAGTGGAGGGCCATTCGTCTTTCTTAGTTCCCACAAAGAGGCTAAAGCCCTCAGAGGCTGCGGCGCTGTGCGTCGCGGCTGAAGCGGTGCCCTTCGTACGAAGACCTCCAACAGCTCTGACTGGGCAAAGCTGCCTCTGCCTAAAACTTATTCCAAAGGTACTGGTTGTAGACATCATGGTGGTACTGCAGCTCGGGCGGCTTCACAAAGGTGCCCAACAGGCGAGGGCAGCGGTCAGCGGAAGCTTTCTTTAGTTCCGCGTAGCGCTCCTTTACATCGGCTCCCAGTAGGGTGTCAGTCCACTTCGCAGCCTGAAAATTTTCGAGGGCTGTATAGATGTTGTCGGGCAGGAACCGCTTGGCCTGACGAAGATTCTCGATCTTCGCCGTCTCCCCCTCAATGCCCGTCCTGAAAACCGAATAGAGCACCAGGTAGGGATTGGCGTCAGGGCTGACCGAACGAACTTCAACCCGCATGCTCCTATCGTTGCCAATAGGAATGCGCACCATCGACCCCCGATCGATGGCGGAAGCCATGAGTTGATTGGGGGCTTCAAAGTGAGGATCGAGCCGGCGATAGGCGTTGACGCTCGCATTCAGCAACACGCAGATATCATTGCCGTGGGTGAGGATGCGATCGATGAACTCCCAACCCATTTTGCTAAGCTTCTCTTCACCGTTCGCATCCCAAAAAAGGTTCTTGCCTTTCTCGCTGATGGAAACGTTGGTGTGCATGCCGCTGCCATTCACGCCGACCACAGGTTTAGGCAAAAAGGAAGCAGTCAGCCCCATGTTGGTGGCTACCTGCCGGCAGACGAGCTTGTAGAGCTGGATCTGGTCGGCGGCGGTTACCACATCGCTGTAGCTGTAATTGATCTCAAACTGAGAGGGCGCAACTTCCGGGTGGTCCTTCTCGTTTTCGAATCCCATGGCCCGTTGTACTTCGGCGCTGGTATCGATGAAAGTACGCAGTGGGTCGCCGGGGAGAGAGTGATAGTAGCCGCCTGTGTTGACGTACTCGAAACTTTGCGTCTCGTGATAGTGGCGCTCGGCGTCTTTGCCCTTGAAAAGGAACCCTTCAATTTCGTTGGCCGCGTTTAGGGTGTAGCCCTTCTGTTCGAAAAGTCCATCGGCATAGTTCTTCAACACGCCGCGAATGTCGGCAGGAAAGGGCTTGCCGTCCTTCGCGATCACGTCGCCAAAGACCAGCGTCTTGCCTGCGCCGAAGACGTCGGAGGGCACCCAATAGAAAGATCCCCAGTCGATACCCAAGCGAAGATCGCTCTCTCTCTGGGCGGTAAAGCCGCGGATCGAGCTGCCGTCAAAGGTGAGATTGTCGTCGCTCTTGATGATGAACTTCTTATCGTAGTCCAGCATGTGCAGGCGGCCTTCAAGGTCGCTGAACACCACGGTGACCGCCTTGATGCGCTTTTCGTCGGTCAGATACTTAAGCCGTTCTTCGCGGATGGTTTCTGGCGCGACATGGCGCCTGCGTTGGTCCTTTGCCTCCAGGTTGCGCTCTTCGAGCTCGGCGTAGGGGATCTCGATAAAGTTGCGAAGTCCGTCTGACATGATTCTCCTCGGGGAATCGTGTTCCCAGCAGATTGTTTGTACTGCAGGCCTGTAAAGAAACTATCAGGTTACGTTGCCTAGGGCCGCCAGAACGCGATGATGATGCCCCCGGCGCCGATCAGCGCCCCGCCCACGTAGATAGGTATGGATGGCGCCTGGTTGAACCGGACCTTGGCCAGCACCTGCGCCATTAGGAAAAAAAGCACTACGTAGATGCCAAGCAGTCTGCCAAAATCCCAGTGAGGCACGTTCACCGTGAATCCATAAAGCGCCAGGACAGCCGCCCCAGAAACGAAAAACGTTCCGCGGCCGATCCCCGCCGAGCGATAAATACCGCTCTGAAACAAAGAATCTCCAAAGGCCTCCAACCCGGCTGCGAGAGCCAGAAACGCAAACGCGCCCGTACGATGGGACACTAAGCTGTTGAGAAGATTCCTCAGGAGATGTTGCTCCTTCCATCCGTCGCCGGCGAAGACACGGAGGTTATAGCACGATGTCTCCGCGTTCATCGTTGCGTATCCGGACGGCCTGATCCACCCGCGTCACAAAGATTTTTCCGTCGCCAATCTTTCCCGTGTGGGCCGCCTTTACGATTGTTTGCACCGCCTTGTCCACCAATTCGTCGAGCACCACCAGCTCCAATTTGATCTTCGGCAGCAAATCTACCGAGTACTCTCGCCCCCGGTAGAGCTCCGTATGTCCTTTTTGGCGGCCATGTCCACGGACGTCGGAAATCGTCATTCCATAGACGCCGATTTCCACTAATGCATCTTTCACCGCGTCCAGCTTCGATGGCTGTATCACCGCTTCGATTTTCTGCATCGCGCTTCGTCCTTCCTTATCTCTTGCACACGCGATCGAGAGCAGTTATCGAGTGCGTCGAAAGCGAAGATGGTCTATTTCGCGAAGTCATAGCCCTCTTCGCCATGTTGCGACAAGTCGAGCCCGGTGCGCTCATCCTCTTCGCTCACCCTCAATCCGACTACCTTATCCACAACGAATAAGATGATCAGTGTCCCTACAATGGACAAGCACCAGGCAATGGCTACGCCCACAATTTGGTTCAGCACCTGGCCCTTGTTGCCTTCTAACAGGCCCGTGGCCTTTCCGGCTCCCAGGATCGGGTTGATTGCGCTGCTCGCAAAAACCCCCGTCAGCAACGCCCCAATTGTTCCCCCGGCCCCGTGAACACCGAACGCATCCAGGGAGTCGTCATACCCGAACACTGACTTAACTTTCACCACCATCAGGTAGCAGCATACTCCCGCGATCAGGCCTATCCACAGAGCGGACATCGGGGTTACGAAGCCGGAAGCCGGTGTGATCGCCACCAGCCCAGCCACCGCCCCCGAGATAGCCCCCAACGCCGTACACCGCCCACCTCGTATCCATTCGGCGGCACTCCAGCCAATGGCTGCGGCGGCGGCTCCAAAGTGCGTCGCCACGAAAGCCGAGGTCGCTAATGTGCCGGCACTCAAAGCCGAGCCGGCATTGAATCCGAACCAGCCCACCCACAACAGGCACGCCCCAATAAAGCTTAGGACCACGGAGTGCGGCGGCATCGGCTCCCGAGGGTACCCCAGCCGTTTGCCCAGGTATAAAGCAGTTATCAGTGCCGACACGCCCGAGGTTATGTGCACCACTGTGCCACCGGCAAAATCCAAGGTAGGGAACCGTCCGCCAAGTGAAGCGTTCAGCAACCCACCTTTGCCCCACACCATGTGCGCCATCGGGCTGTACACGAATATCGCCCACAACACCATGAATGTCAGCATCGCCGAGAACTTCATCCGCTCCGCGAAAGCCCCCGTAATCAGCGCCGGCGTAATGATCGCAAACATCAGCTGGAAAACCATGAACGTCTGCAAGGGTATGGTAGCGGCGTATTTGGGATCAGGCGTCAGCCCGACGCCGCGCAGGAAAACATTGTGCAAGCCGCCAATGAACGCATTGCCCTCTCCAAACGCCAACGAATAAGTTACAAACGCCCAAAGCACGGTGATGACCGCCATCATGGCGAATGTCTGCATCATCGTTCCCAGCACGTTCTTCCTGCGCACCAGGCCGCCATAAAACAATGCCAATCCCGGTCCGCTCATCAGCAGAACCAGCGCCGAACTGACCAGCATCCAGGCGTTATCTCCTGCCGACTGTGCCGCGGCAATGGCCGCTGCCTGATCAGCGGAACTCTTTTCGAGCGCAGCCAGCCGGTCCGTCTGGGACGCAGCCGCGGGGGCTGCTGACCCGGGCATCTGTGCGCTGGCAACACTCCCCGCGCAGCACACCATCAACCCCAGCGCGGCAACACGAACCAGTACGCTGATTCGATCGAATCGTCTCATCAACCTGCCACCCTCCATTAAGTGTTCCAGAGAAAATCGACCCTTCCGACAACGACGCGTTCACGGCCCTGTTTTGCTACTTTACACAAGACATCTCCGCAGCCCAACACCAATCCAACGTCCAGGTGCATATCTTTCGGCAAGATGCTTCCCGGCGTGCAGGAAACGCGTGCCGGCGCTCCTAAAAGTGCCAAATAACGTCGCCGGCCAGAGTCAGCTGACTGGTTTTGGTCGGAGCTCCGCTCACGCCACCGACGGACGGCGAGTCATAAGCCGGCACACCATAGGAATGCTCAAAACGGAGCTCTGGCCGGAAGGTGACCGAACTACCGAGCCAGAAGTCGAAGCCTACCAGGTGCTCGGAGTATTTGGTCTTGTTTCCGGTGCGCTGGCCTTTCTCGTCGTCGAAGTATTCGTTGCGAATATTCAGCGAGCTGTGGTGGTGATTGAACTCGTGCTCGAGGTAGTTGACGATGGCCCAGTCCGGAGCATAGCAGTGCGTCGCCAGGGGATTGCACTGCGCCCCGTTGGCCCCTGTAATGAGAGAGGGGCCGGTGATTTCACCGGCGTTGGCGCCGATGTTCGCGTTGGAACCATAGCTGATACACGGGCTCAGCCCGTAACATAAATTGGGAACATCCTTTTCATATTGATACCAACCCTCCGTATCTGTGTGCCAGGTGGAGTTAATTTTGTGGTACCAGGTCAGGTAGTATGCGGCCAGATTGTTATAAGCGTATTTTTGTGAATTGAGGGAGTTAGCGCAGGCGTACAGTTCGTTTGCCCCATCGCTCCAGGTGTAGGATGCGCAGAAGTTTCCCGTTAGCTTCGCATTGGAGATCCAGACAGCCGATTCGCAACCACCAGATACACCGGCCTGCACTGTCCAATGGCTATTTATCTTGGTTGTGGTATTGATTCCATTTTGCGTATAGCAGTCGTACGTGTAGAGGATGGAATGACTATAGGTGTAGTTATTCGGCGCCAACTGCGCTTCGATATCCGGGAGAGAGATATAACGGCCGACTCGGATATCCAGTCCTTCGGCTACATGAGGGACATAGAAGTCCAGGTAGTACATCACCGGGTCGTAGCCGTATTCATTATTGTTGAGGAGCAACTGCTGGCTGAAGATACCTTTAGCTGTCGTGTAGCGGTAATCCAGGCCGTAGAGACTCGTGAACCGGAACCCCCAATCGAAATGATCTGTTTGCACGGTATTTGGAAGTCGCTCGAAATAGAGCGCCGCCTGGTTGAGCTGGATCGAGTTCGGTACGACGTCATAGGCGGTCTCGTTGTTGGCATACCTGCCTTTGTTAGAGGTGCTGGCGTTACCGCCAATGTCAATCCAACCGTAGATCTTGATGCGGCTCTTATTCTCGTTAATGGCCTGCATGAGGATGTAAGTGTTGTAGTCCGGCGCGCCGATTACCACAGTTCCCCCGATAGGCCAGTCGGCCGAGGGAAACGGCGGCGAGTTAAGCGGGCGCGGCGTTCCCCGCCGGGCGGGTTCCGGGGCAGCCGGAGCGCCATTGGAATCCACGGTCCAATCGTCCAGGTAAGCATGTCCTAACCGGGTGAAGAAGCCTCTTTTCGCAGGGGCGGCTGGCAAGGTTGCCTTGGGCAGCGCGGCAGTATCGGGTTGCTGAAAGGACGCGTAGAGCGGATCGGAGTGGTCGAAAACGTCGAGGCCACTATCACCTTCCGCGAAGGAAGAGACGCTCGCTGCGATAAAGAAAAGAATCAACGTGAAAACGCGAAGTTTGTATTTTTCGAAGAATGGCATTTCTGGGCCTCATGAATGCTCAACGCTACAAGACTCAGTACAGCGGACCGCGCGTAAAGAGTGCGTAAGGATTGAATGAGGGAATGGTGAAGGAGCCACAGGAGTGACCAGGATCAGTGCTGATTCTTTATGCTTTCTTTATGCGATATGAGCTAGGTCGATTCGCTAATGAGCTGCGTGAGAACTTAGAATTCCAAACAGTTCCATACGGACGGCTGAGCTCAACCTGCAACAGACTCCGGGTGCCCCACATCTCGCTCGTTTTTTGCGAGATGTGGGATACCACGAAACTCGACCTTAGTTGCCCATTGGCAGTCGAAAGCTTGCGGGTCTAGAGCCGTGGTATCCCACATCTCGCAAAAAACGAGCGAGATGTGGGGCACCCGGAGTCCGTTGCAGGGTTGAGTCCAGCCGCCCTATTGGATTGACTTACCTTGCCCGCCGTATTTATCAAGCCACTGCAACTCTTCTCGTACCTTGATATACCCGTGCCATGGGTCTTTTTCTAACGAGTGCCCCTCTCCGGGGAACACCAACAGGCTGTGCGGAACCTGCAGCTGCTGCAGCGCCCGCTCCAGTAGCACATCCTCCAGATAGCTAACCCGGACATCTGCATTGCCGGCCACGATGTGCGTTGGTGTCCTCACTTTGTACATCTGCAAGAGAGCAGCCTCACTTTGATACGCGGCAGGATTTTGCCACGGAGGCCCACCGCCGAGATACCACGCGTCATCATAGCTGACATCGTCGTTGCCCCAGTTTGCAGCGTGTTCCACCGCTCCGGCGCCGGTCACGGCCGCTTTGAATTCAGTCGTCTGGGTAATGAGCCAGTTAGTCATGTAACCGCCATAACTATAACCACCGACGGTAAGATGATCCGCGTCCGCGGTTCCATCCTTCACTAACGCGTCGACTCCTTCCAGAATGTCTCTTCCCGGACGGGAGACCAGGTGTGGGGCAATTTGCAGCATAAAGTCGTCACCGTAGCCGCTCGATCCACGATAGTTGGGGCGGAAGACAAGCCAACCATTGGCCGCCGCCAACGTTGCCCACTCGTACCAGTCAGCTCCAAAGTAATTGCCATTTGCTTCCGCCGGGCCGCCGTGGATGAGCGTCAGCATGCGCAGTTTCTTTTCCCCCATCCGGTGCGGCGGATAGATCAACACCCCTTCCACCATCGCGCCGTCATCTGCCTTCCATTGATAGGTCTTCCACTCCGGCTGGGCTCGTTGCGTAAACAGCATATTGAAGCTGCTGATTGCCTTTGCCCGTTCGGGGTGAGCCGGATCCGCAGCGAGAAAGACCTGCTGCGGGTCGGTGAGCGTCGAGTGTTTCACCAGCAGCGCTGGTGTATGCAGCCCCATCTCGACGCCGGCGTAAGTGCCGGGCAACCCCGGTAACAGGACGGTGCGGTCACCGTCGACCGCGTAGAGCTGTTGCTCTGTGCCCTTAAGCCCGGTAGCGATCAACCTGCCGTCGCCCATCACGGTGAAGTCTTCGAATGATCCTGCGAAACCCGCGCCCAGCCGCTTCACCGCCACATTGGCCGGATCGAGAACGTACAATCGTCCCTGCACATCGCGGTACGGTCCGTCGATCGCACCCGAAGCTGCCCCCACATGAAAAAAGAGCTTGCTGCTGTCAGAACTCCATTGGAGGTCATTCTCGATGGCTAGATTGTTGGTCAGGCGCCGTACCGGGGCGCCCGCACTGCTTACCAGGTAGATCTCATTGTGCTTCGGATCCTCGAAACGATGGGAGACGGAGTCAGTCACCCATGCGATCTGCTCGCCCTTGGGGTCGGGAACAATCTCCTTGATCTCATCGTCGCTTGTAGCGATAGTCCGGGACAAAGGCGGAAGTGGCGGCGCGTTGTCGGGAACAGGAGCGGGATGGGGCGGCGGGTTCTTCTGCTGGATTGCGGCTGCCGTAGGCATGGCCAGCAGCAGATCACCCCGTTCCTGCTCCCGCCAGCGAATGACATCTTTCCATTGTGCTTTCCTGGCCTCCTCGGCGCTTTGGGACAAGGGAGAGGCGCAGGAAAAAAAGATTTGTAATCCGTCTGCAGACCAGGCGAAGGCATGTGTTTCCAGCTTCTCCTGGTAAAGCGGAAAGGATTCTCCGGAATCCGCGGCGATCAACCACAGCCGCTCCGGAACATCGTCAGTCTCCTTATCCTCAGGCAAAGCCAGATCGGAGAGGAAGGCGATGTACCGGCCATCTGGAGACCATTGCGGAGAGCGTGCATGTCCGGATCGGGTAAGCGGCAACGTCGCGCCGGTCTTGGCTTTCCAGATCCATAAATCGCTGCGATAACGATTATGTTGCCAATCCGAGTCAACCGTGGCGATAACCGCTGCCGAGCCATCAGGAGATAGTTTCGCCTCTTTGATCTCGGTCGCGTTCATGAACTCATCGAGTGTGATGACGCTCTTGTTTTCCTGCGCAACGGCCGGGATAGCAGCCAGCAATGTCCCGGCAAGAAGCAAAACGGCGTGAGCTTTCCCTGGCAATCGTCTGATTCCTTTCCATTGTCGATAGAGACCCGGGGTACAGGCCACAGCGTCAAAGGCTCTATACTAAACGTTCGTTTATCGCCCATGAAAAAGGGGAAATCTATGCCCTTGGTTGTTGGCGGAGCTGGACGGCTTCGCTTCGTTGTCTTCTGTGTGTTGCTATCCGCCGCAACACTTCCCGCCCTGGCCCAACTGGACCAACAAACCAAACAACTCTCCCGCGATATTTTTCAACAGCTCATTGAGATCAACACCACCGATTCGGTGGGCAGTACCACGGTGGCCGCGAACGCGATGGCGCAGCGCCTGCTTGACGCAGGCTTCCCCAAAGAAGACGTCGTCGTTCTCGGCCCCAATGACCGCAAGGGCAATCTGGTGGCGCGCCTCCACGGTACCGGCGCCGCCAAGCCCATCCTCCTCATTGGTCACCTTGACGTAGTGGAGGCCCTGCGCAGCGACTGGACGACCGATCCCTTCCAGTTTGTCGAGAAAGACGGCTATTTTTTCGGGCGCGGCACCCAAGACATGAAAGAGTCTGACGCCGTTCTGGTGACCACATTCATTCGCTTCAAGAAATCAGGGTTCAAACCGGATCGCGACCTCATCCTGGCACTCACCGCCGACGAGGAGGGCGGCAAGTCGAATGGCGTCGATTGGCTGCTCAAGAACCACCGCGACCTGGTCGACGCGGCCTTCGTGCTCAACTCCGATTCCGGAGGTGTGGACACGAATCATGGCAAGCCTGTCTCGTTTAACGTTGAGGCTACCGAGAAGCTCTACGGCGACTATGAGCTTACCGCCACCAGTTCAGGGGGCCACAGCTCTCAGCCCACACCCGATAACGCCATCTATCACATCGCGGACGCGCTTACTCGCTTGCAGGCCTACACATTCCCGTTCGAGCTCAACCCTGTAACCCAGGCCTATTTCTCCCGCATGAGCACGGTCCTGTCTGGCCAGACTGCTTCGGACATGAAGGGTATTCTCAAAAACCCAGCCTCAAAAGGGGCCATGGCGCAACTGTCCGCCATACCAAAATACAACGCCACCATGCGCACTACCTGCGTAGCGACCCGTCTTTCCGGCGGCCATGCCAACAACGCGTTGCCGCAATCGGCATCGGCCAACGTCAATTGCAGAATCCTTCCCAGCCACGACCGGGAAGAGACCCGGCTGCAACTGATCCAGATCTTCAACGATCCCAAAGTCACGGTCCGTTACGTCGCTGACAACAGAGACGTAGTGGACAAGGCCCCCGAAGACAAAGGCCTCCCCCCTACCGAGCTGCTGCCTGAAGTGATGCAGCCTTTAACCAAGGTGGTCGCAGAGATGTGGCCCGGTATCCCAGTAGTTCCGGTGATGGAAACCGGCGCATCCGATGCTAAATACACCAGCGCGGCTGGTCTACCTACCTACGGTATCAATGGGATGGCAATCGACATCGATGACGATCGAGCGCACGGCAAGGACGAACGGCTAGGGGTAGACTCCTATTACCGTGGAGTTGAGTTCTACGATCGTTACCTAAGGCTACTCTGCGGCGGCAAGTCATAACTGCAGAACGGATGGCGGCAACTTGAACGAACACAGGATTGTCACCTGGCAGAGAGCGGCCTTTGCAGCCGCGCTGGCTCTAGGTATCGTAGTCAGCTTCATAACCGCAAACGCGGCCACCCCTGAATCGCATCCTTGGATGAACACCAGTCTCTCGGTTGACCAGCGTGCCGACCTGGTGCTCAAAGAGATGACGCTGGACGAGAAAATCGATCTCATGCATGGCCAGGGCATGCCTGGTTGGGCTCGGCCTATGCCAAGAACCTACCTCGGCAACCAGGGAGCCGGCTTCATCCTCGGCATACCGCGACTCGGTATTCCGCAAGTAGAGATGAGCGATGCGGCCTATGGGGTCCGGATGAGTGCCCAGAATGGACGCTACTCCACGGCGCTACCGGCAAACATCGCCGCCGCTGCAAGTTGGGATCCCCAGGCCGCTTGCGAATACGGAGCGCTGATCGGAAGGGAACTGCGCGCCCAGGGCTACAACATGACACTGGGCGGCGGGGTGAACCTAACCCGCGAGCCGCGCAACGGAAGAACCTTCGAATACCAGGGCGAAGACCCGCTGCTGGCCGGGACGCTGGTTGGCAATCGCATCAAATGCGAGCAGGCTCAGCATGTCATCGGCGATATCAAGCACTACGTCATGAATGATCAGGAAAATGGCCGCGATGAAGTGGATGTGATCATCGGCAAGAGGGCCATGCAGGAGACCGATTTACTCGCCTTCCATATTGGCATCGGCGTCGGCGACCCTGCTGCGGTGATGTGTTCCTACAACTCCATCAACGGCGAGTATGCCTGCCAGAACAAATACATTCTGACCGATGTGCTCAAGCAGGATTGGCAGTTTAAAGGCTTCGTCGTTTCCGATTGGGGCGGAACCCACAGCACGGTGAAGGCGTCGGAGGCGGGGCTTGACCATGAGGAGCCGATGGACGACTTCTATGGCGAGAAACTGAAGCAGGCTGTCGAAGCGGGCAAGGTTCCCATGCCTCAACTGGATGACCATGTGCACCGGATTTTGCGTTCCATGTTTCTGGCCGGGCTCTTCGACTACCCCACACAGAAGAGCGTAGTCGATGTGGAAGGCGGCCTTGCCATCTCCCGCCGCCTGGCTGAGCAAAGTATTGTTCTGCTCAAGAACAAAGGCGGTCTGCTGCCGTTGGACCGCAGCACGGTGTACTCCATTGCCGTGATCGGACCGCACGCCGACACGGGCATGATCTCTGGCGGCGGATCAGCGCAAGTGGACCCTCCGGGTGAGCCGGCGGCGCCATGGCAGGCGCACGTGTGGTTTCCCACTTCGCCTTTGAAAGCGGTAAGGGCTGCCGGTCCAGGCATCGAAGTACAGTTCGATTCCGGAGCCGACCCGGCCTCTGCCGCAGCGCTGGCCCGGCAGTCGGATGTAGCCATCGTCTTTGCCTACGAGTGGATGAGCGAAGGAACCGATCTACCCAACCTTTCGCTGCCCGAGAACCAGGATGCCTTGATCGAGCAGGTAGCGGCGGCCAACCCACGGACCATCGTGGTGCTCGAGACCGGCACTGCGGTGTTGATGCCCTGGATCGATAAGGTAGGCGGGGTGCTTGAGGCCTGGTATGCCGGCAGCAAAGGTGCGGATGCGGTCGCCAACGTCCTCTTCGGCACCGTGAACCCGGGCGCCAAGCTGCCCATGACCTTTCCCCTCAGCGAACGCGACCTGCCCCATCCCGACCTGGTGAAACCGCCCGGCAAAGGAGAGGATGCCGGCGCTGCGGTGAAGCCGGAGGATGCCAAAGCAACCTTCAGCGTGCATTATGACGAGGGGCTGAAGGTGGGGTACAAGTGGTACGACGCGGAGAACAAGCCGGTCCTTTTTCCCTTCGGGTATGGGCTTTCCTATACCACCTATGAATATTCCGATTTGAAGGTTGTGGCCGGCAAAGAGCCGACAGTGAACTTCACTGTGAAAAATACAGGCCGCCGCGCCGGAGCCGAAATTGCCGAGGTATACGTGGCACTACCGGCTGCTGCGGGTGAACCTCCCAAGCGCCTCGCCGGCTGGAGTAAGGTGCAGCTGAACCCGGGCGAGAGCAAACAAATCAGCCTGCAAATTAATCCGCGCGAATTGTCGATTTACGACGACGCCACCAACGCCTGGAAGCAGTTGCCAGGTGCTTACACCTTCATGGTCGGTGGCTCATCCAAGGACCTGCCCCTCCACCAGGAGGTCCAGCTGCACTAGGAGCAATCTCAGATCCCTCGGGATGCCAAAGGGAGGGCGGGGTTTCCACTACAGCTCGGTTGCGCGGATCCCAGGTCTCAAAAGCGAGACCTGGGGCACCCATCAAGTTCTTACCAGGAGCGTAGTGGGATCGAGAAAGGAACTGCAATCGGCTGCGCTAACCCTCAGTGCCCCACCCAAATCAAACCCAACCCAACAAACCGATGGGTGCCCCAGGTCTCGCTTCTGAGACCTGGGATTCGTGCAACCGAGCCGTAGTGGAAACGCCCACCAGGAAATCCGGAGGAGGGATCTGCGTCACCCTTTGGGAGGGCCGAACTTGCATGCTTCGATCCGTTCTCGTTATCGTGTTCACGTGCCTCCAACACGCCGTGAATTCGTAACCTCTCTAGCCGCCGCTGCCGCAATGACCCAGGTCCCCTCAGCGCATGCTTTTTCCAGCTGTCCATTTCGACTATCCGTTATCAACGACGAACTGACCCCGGATTTTGGCCGCGCTTGCGAAATAGCCTCCAAAGACTTCGGTTTGCATTGGATCGAACTGCGCGCCATGTGGAACAAGAACGTCACCGAGCTTGACGCGAACGAAATCGCGGAATCAAAGAAGCTGCTGGAAAAATATCAGCTTCGGGTCACCGATATCGCCAGTCCGCTGTTCAAGGTGGACTGGCCTGGAGCGCCCCTTTCCAAGGAAAGCCCGCCTCGAGACCAGTTCCACGCCGGCTTCGATTACAAGCAACAGGACCAGTTGCTGCAACACTGCATCGAGCTGGCAAAGCAATTTCAAACGGATCGCATCCGATGCTTCGACTTCTGGCGGTTGGACAATCAGGCGCCTTATCGCGCCGCCATCAACGACAAGCTACGCGCCGCCGCTGAGACCTGTGCCAAGAGCAACCTGATCTTGTTGCTGGAAAATGAAATGGCTTGCAATACAGCCACGGGGGAAGAGGCAGCCGCCGTGCTCAAAGCCATCCCCAACAAGAACCTGATGCTCAATTGGGATCCCGGCAATGCGGCGGCCATTGGAAGCACTCCCTATCCTGATGGCTACCGCCTCTTGCCACATGAGCGCATCGGTCATTGCCACGCGAAGGATGTTGTGCGAACGCCGGGCAAGAAGTATGAGTGGGCTCCTGTGGGTGCCGGAGTAGTCGACTGGGTCGGTCAGTTCCGTGCCTTGGACAAGGACGGCTATCACTACGCCGTCAGCCTGGAGACGCATTGGCGAGGTGCAGGCACGCCGGAGGCTTCCACCCGCGTCAGCATGCAGGGGCTAAAAAGCACTCTGGCTAAGGCTGGTCTGAGCTGCTGACGTCGCTAGCCTCTTTGGCATAAAACATGTGCGAAATCCTTGGGGGCTCACTGCTGCGATGGAAGCTAAAGACACGCTCCCGGATCGCGAGATCCGAGGCCGTGAAGCGCTCGCGCTGGCGCAAGTATTCGAGCCATGATTCGGTGATAAATGTCTCGTTGAGATGTCCTGGGTCCGACGCGTCCTGATACACGCCCCAGCGAATAGCGCCATCCCGCAGGCGCACATCTCGCAGCTGATGAATGGCTTTGGTAAAGGCAGCATAATCCGCGGGGTCGATGCGGTAGTCGATCGACACCCGAACCGGCCCGTCGCTGTCTTCCCGTTCCGACGCCAGCGTCGGTGCCGGCAGCGCGTAGCGGTGCGGACTGAAATCCGGCTGCACTCCCCGCAGAACATGAAAGCGCAGCGATAAGGGGAGCGTGACCGCCAGGCCGCCGGCGGCGCACATCAGCGACTTCGAAGTGGAAACGTGTTCCGCGATGAAGCCCCATATCACGCTGCCCAGGGCCATGCCTCCGGCAAAAATCATCTGGTAGGCGCCCAGCGCCCGCGCCTGCACCCATGCTGGAACCGATACCTGCACTGCAAGGTTGAGCGTGGACATAGCGCTGGTCCAGGCAAAGCCGGCGGTGATCAGCACGGGGATGATGATCAGCGGCACCTTGACTAGCGCCAGAACCGTCAGCGTGGACACAAAGACAGCGGTAGCCGAGGCTATGATGGCGTCGGCGGAGAGCACCCTGCGCACTCGCGGCAGGCTGGTGGCGCCGATCACTGCTCCGAAGCCCATGCTGCCGTTCAGGATGCCGTACCCCATCGCGCCCTGGTGAAGATCATCACGGGCCACAACGGCGAGCAGGGCCCAAACAGCGCTCACGAACAGGGTAAAGATGAGCGTACGCATGAAGGCGGCCTGCAGCATGGGAGCGTAGCGCATGTAGCGAATACCTGCGCGTACAGAACCGCGGATCCGCTCCGCCGGCAGGGCGCTCTTGAAATGCGGATTGCGCTGCCAACGATACAAAACCAGGATCACGCCCACAAAGGAAAGGGAATTGAGCAGAAACACCGAGGCGGCGCCGGTGGTGGCACGGGCGTAAAGCGCAATGGCCAACCCGCCCAGGGCCGGGCCCAACGCGCGGGCGAGATTAAAGCCCGCGCTGTTGAGCGAGATGGCGTCGGGGAGCTGTGCCCGGGGGATCACCTCGGGCACGATGGCCTGCCAGGCGGGGCTGTTCATCGCCGCGCCGATATTCAGCAGGAAAGTGAGGATCAGCAGGATCCAGGGAGAAATGATGTCAAAGAACGTGAGCACGCTCAGGATCGCGACCGCCGCCAGCATCCATGCCTGCCAGAAAATGAGCAAACGGCGGCGATCGAAGATATCGGCCGTGGCCCCGGCCAGCAAGCCCAGGATGACCACCGGCAGGCTGGCCGCGGTCTGCATCAGGGCGATCAGCAGGGGAGAGGTGGTGAGCACGGTCATCAGCCAGGTGCCGGCCGTATCCTGCATCCATCCGCCCAGGTTGGACACAATGGAGGCGAGCCACAAATTGCGGAAGAGGGGCACGCCCAGGGGCTCAAAGCCGTTTAGTTTGGCTTCCGTCTGCAACTGATCTGTGTTCAACGTGGTCATGGGCGGGCAGCGACGGGGTGTTTCCCTCCTTGATTATCCCAGAGTGTCCCCGCAGAGCTCCCCAGGAGTGCCCGGCAACGCAACACCAATTCCAGAAAAAAGACTCGGACGACTTTCCTTGCCGCTTTCGGTCTTAGGTACCATGAGCACCAGCGCTTTTGTCGTAGCCCGTGGGCAGCAAGTGATGAGCCTGTTGCTGTCGACCGTACCGCTGGCGGAGCGCATGTTGTTATATCAAGTGGCCATGACGGCCTGGATCATGCTGCCACAGCGAGGTCTGCTGGAAAAAACTCTTTCTTTCAGTGGCAGACGGCTGAGTCGATATCGGTAGCTTTTTTAGAATTTCCCTAGCAACGACGCCCGGGTGCCCCACATCTCGCTGGTTTTTCGCGAGATGTGGGATACCACGAATTCTCACGTTTGTGCCCTTCGGGAGCCAAGAAGTCGGGGTCGAGTGCAGTGGTATCCCACATCTCGCAAAAAACCAGCGAGATGTGGGGCACCCAGGGACCTCTTACCTGTCCAGGATAAAAACGGCGTATCCTACCTACTGTGACCCTGCGTCTTCAGTCGGCTGCGCCGCGCGCTCTCCCGGCAACTATTGCGACGCTCTTGCTCGCGCTGCTCGTGACCCAGGCAGCCTCGTTCGTGTGTACCGCGCAGTGTATTCAGCACGAGCTGGCCCGCCCGTCCACCACCCACTGTCATTCGATGCAGCAGCCTGCGGCCAATCGAACCGCAGTTGGAACCTGCCCTTCCAGTACCAAAAACCTCTGTGTGGCCGACCTGCTGGCAAACGGCCGGAACAACACTCCTGCGAAGTCCCTCTCGGTATACGCGGTATCCCGTCCAGCTAACCTTTTCTTTCTCTTAACTCTCGCCTCGTTCACGCCTGATACCCGCGTTCTCCGAAGTAGCATTGGCAATCCGCCGATGATCACCGCTCTCCGCATCTAGCCTTCTTCCCGCCTTAGTCCCAGGAGAGATCTGCGCCTGTTGGCCATCCTCCGCCCTGTTTGCCATTCACTTCTAAGGAGTCGTTATGAGTACTCGTCGTTCCTTCCTGGGGCGCGCCTTTGGCGCAGCTTTCTTTGCTGCGCGTGGGCTATCCGCGCAAGTCATGAAGATGCCGATGCCGGCCCCCAGCCCCGCTCCGCCGCCGGCGCAAACCATTCGGCCGGGCAGGCATTCGATGTCGTTTCCTGCATCGCAAACGCCCGTAGTCACCCCAGATGTTGGCGATCTTGTTTACACCATGGACGGGGGCACGAAAGTCTTCCATTTGGTCGCCGAAGTACTGCGCCAGAAAATCCACCCCGACAAAACCATCGATGCCTGGGGATTCAACGGCAGCGCCCCTGCCCCTACCATCCAGGTCACCCAGGGCGATCACGTCCGCGTCATCTTCGACAACCATTTGCCTGAACCGAGTTCGATCCACTGGCACGGCTTTGAAGACATGGTGGGCTATGACGGCATGCCGGGCATCAGCCAGGAACCGGTAAAGCCGGGAGGACGCTTCGTCTACGAATTCGATATTCACCAGGCGGGGACCTACTTCTACCACTCCCACATGGCGATGCAGGAGATGCTGGGCATGCTGGGCGGTTTCATCATGCATCCCCGCACCCCCTACCAACCGCGTTGCGATAAGGACTTTCTGCTCCACCTGCAGGAGTACGCAGTGTTGCCCAACAACACCGTGCCCAACACCATGAACATGGAATACAACTGGCTGCTACTGAATGGGAAAGCGGGTCCTGCGTCCACCCCGCTGATCGTTCGCCAGGGGGATCGGGTGCGCATGCGCTTTGTCAACCTGGGCATGGATCATCACCCCATGCACCTCCACGGATATACCTTCCAGGTCACCGGCACCGAAGGGGGCCGCATTCCGCAGACAGCATGGTGGCCGGGAAACACAGTTCTGGTCGGCGTCGCTCAGGCCCGTGACGTCGAAATCATCGCCGACCGTCCCGGCGACTGGATGCTGCACTGCCACCTGCCGCACCACATGATGAATCAGATGTCTTCCAATGTGGGCAGCATGACTCGCCGTCCCGGCATGCCGGCCGGCGTGGACATGAATACCGGGATGGGCATGCTGCAGGGCACACCCGGTGCCCCCTCCGGCGACGACTACGGAACCAGCCTCGGCCGCGGCATGGGCTTTGGCAGCAATTCCGACATGGAGACGGCCAACGGCCCGCTCGCGCAGCAGAAGGCAATGAAAGCTATGTCTGGGATGATGGCAGATATGGCTCCCGACGTCGCGCCCAACGCCAACGCAGTGCCCGGCTTTCCCCAGGATGCCTATATGGAAGGACCCGCCATGGCCATGGACCAAATGGTGGAAAAGCCTGAGAACTACGGCCTTCGCCCAGGCTGGAGCGGTTTCATGATGGGCATGATGACCTTCCTGCGCGTGTTGCCTCCCGACAAATACGAAGAAGTCATTGCGCGCATGAAGCAAGCGCAAAGGCCGAACGACCCCTACGCGTCGCTATTGCAGAGAAATTCATAACCACCCAGGGAGAACAGGATGTACAAGAGACTCGCGTCCGTACTGTGGTTGTGTGCCGCCCCGCTTTTTGCGCAGGCCGGTCATTCGGCATCGATGCAGATGCAAGATATGCCCATGGAGAAACCGTCATTGCCTGCGCCGCAGCTGTTGCAGGGTGTCGCCGCCCGCGCTCCCCTCAAGTTGCAAGACTTTCTTGCCATGGCCGATCGAAACAACCCGACTCTGCAGCAAGCCGCGGCCATCGTCCGTCGCTCCGCTGCCGAGGCTAGGCAGGCGTCCCTCTATCCCAACCCCACGATCGGCTATGAAGGCGATCAGATTCGCGGTGGTTCCTATGGTGGTGGAGAGCAGGGCGGCTTCGTGGCCCAAACCGTTGTGCTGGGTGGTAAGCTCGGCCTTCGCCGAGACATCTACCAACAGCAGAAGCAGTCTGACCAGATCGCCGCCCAGGCCCAGCTCCTGCGTGTGCACAGCGAGGTGACGCAGATGTTTTACCACGCGCTGAGCGCTCAACAGACGGTGCTGGTGCGTGGCCGGCTCCTGGGTCTGGCTACCGACGCCGCGCAAACAGCGCACCAGTTGGCGAATGTGGGCCAGGCGGATTCACCTGACGTTCTGCAAGCCGAAGTTGAGGCGGAACAGGCAGCCATCGACTTTACCGTAGCCCAGCGCGTATTCATCGAACGATTCAAATCGCTCGCCGCTCTCGCCGGAACTCCTGCAACTGAGGTCGCGCCGCTGGACGCGGCACTGGACGCGGCACCGCAGATCGACCCTGCTCAGATCGTAGATACGATCGTGCAGCAGGGCCCAACCGTAAAGCAGGCTCAACAACAGGTCGCGGTTGCCCAGGCGAGGCTGAAGGATGCCCATCGTGAACTGGTGCCCGATCTGCAATTAAAGGCAGGTGAGCAAGCCAATCTGGAGGCGCTGCCGGAAGCACCGGGCAGGAAAACAGGAGCGCAGAGCTTCGCCAGTGTAGGCATCGAGCTGCCGCTGTGGAACCGCAACCAAGGCAATTTGCGGGCTGCGGAAGCAGACCTTGACCAGGCCCGGCAGGAGATAACCCGGACCCAATTATCCCTGCGTCAACAGGCGGAAGCTTTGCTACAGAACTATCTTTCCGCCAAAGAAGAAGCAGAGCGCTACCGCACCGCACTGCTGCCTCGCGCCCGCCGCGCCTATGAGCTTTACCTGAACAAATACCAGAATATGGCCCAGGCGTATCCTCAGGTGATCGTGTCGCAGCGCACGCTCTTTGAGCTGGAGGTGCGTTACATCGACTCTCTCGACAGCATCTGGCAAAATGCAATTGCGCTTCAGAATTTCACTCTCCAGGGAGGCCTGGAAAAGCCGAGATGAAAGGAAGACTTCCTTGAACGAGAATCTGCAACTGTGGTTGATTCGTCATGGAGAGACGGCGTGGAGCCTCTCTGGCGCCCATACCAGCAGAACCGATATCCCGCTGACCCCGCGAGGAGAGGAGCGTGCTGCAAAGATCCGGGATTATCTTGCCCATCGTAAGTTCAGCCTGGTGCTGACCAGTCCCATGCAGCGTGCCCGGGAAACCTGCCGTATCGCTGGGTATGGCGATGTTGCGCAGATTGACGAGAACCTGCGTGAATGGGATTACGGAATCTACGAGGGGCGCACCACGGCGGAGATTCGCAAAGAGCAGCCTGACTGGTCCATTTGGGACTCGCCGGTCCCCCAGGGTGAACCGGTCGAGCATGTAGCTGCCAGAACGCAGAAGGTGATCGATCGCGCCATCCAGAGCGGCGGTCAGGTCGCCCTGTTTGCGCATGCCCACGTGTTGAGGATCCTGGCCGTCACCTGGCTCGGCTTGGCGCCGCGTGCGGGCAGTCTGCTAGCGTTGGGGACGGGCTCGGTGAGTACCTTAGGTTTCGAGCGCGAGACCCGGGTCATCTCCACCTGGAATCGGTCATTCGAGGAGTGAGCTTGAGCTTTCAGACGATCCTTGTGGGCGACAATGGATCCCCCGATGCGGAGCGAGCAGTGGCCGTCGCCTTATCGCTCGGGGAGAAGCTCAACGCCAAAGTGATTCTCCTGGGAGTATTACCACCGCCCAGCGCCGAATCTCTGGCCGAGGGTTATGGACTGACTAACTCAGTGGAAGCGCGCAAGAACTTGCAGGCGCATCTGGAGCGCAGGGCCGAAGCGGGGCGGCAATCCGGCATTAATGTGGTCGCCGAGATCGTGGAAGGAATACCTGAAACCGCGATTGAGAAGAGAGCAGACAACGGCGGAGCAGATCTTGTCGTGGTCGGGCATCGCGACATTGGGCGCGTCCGTACCTGGCTGGAAGGCTCGACATCGGAGAGCCTGGTGCGCAGGTGCCCGGTGTCGGTGCTGGTTGTTCATGATGATGGTTAGAACGCCAGCCGTGCCAGCACCACACCCAACCACACCGCGAGCAACCCCAACAGAACGCTGAGCGACACATAGAGGGCGGTAATCAGGAATGCGCCGACCTGCAGTTTGCTAAAGACTTCCCATTCGAAAGTAGAGAAGGTGCTATAGGCGCCTACAAAGCCGATGGGGATCAGGAATCTCCATGCCGGATTGATTTCGGTACGCCGTTCCATCAAGGTGAGGGAGAAGCCAATGATCACGCAAGCGGTGAGGTTGATGACGAATGTGCCGTAAGGGAAGCGGGTGCCCATCCGGCCGGCCACCAGCGAACCGACCCCATAGCGGGCCAGCGATCCCAGGGCCCCACCGGTTGCAATAAAAAGGTATTTCTGCAATGCAACCTCCACCAAAGGATAAACAATCTTAATCTCACTTTTCCCGAAGCTTCCCATGCGGCACGGCTGAAGCCGTGCCCATCGTCCAAATGCACTGCCATGGTATTGCCAACTCTGAACCAATGGGTGATCATTTCACACGCGCTCGCTTCTACGCTGCTAAGGAATGACGATGAAAGCTGCCGTACTCCATGGTGCCCGAGACATCCGCATCGAGCCCTATCCTCAGCCCGAATTGCATCCGGGCATGGTGCTGTTGCGCATCCGTCGCGTTGGCATTTGCGGCACGGACCTGCACTATTACGAACACGGATACAACGCCACCTTTGTGCCCGACCGCCCATTCATTCTCGGCCATGAGCTTACTGCGGAAATCGCCGCGGTGGCCGAAGACGTCGACACGGTAAAGGTTGGTGACCGGGTCACGGTGAATCCCGCGCGCTCCTGCGGTTTTTGTGCCTACTGCAAGAGCGGTCAAATCAATCTTTGCCGAAAAACCATTATGCTAGGCAGCGCCAGCACCACCCCACCCACCGACGGCGCACTCGCGGAATTCGTCACTGTCCGAGCGGATCAATGTCATCTGTTGCCTGCAGATATGGACGATGGTATCGGCGCCATGATGGAGCCTCTTTCCGTAGCTCTGCATGCGGTGAGGCGGGCAGGCACTGTCTCGGGTAAGCGGGTGCTCGTGACCGGCGGGGGAACAATCGGCCTTCTGGCGGCGATGACCGCGCGTGCCTTCGGCGCGATTCCGGTAGCGGTGAGCGACGTTGTTTCTTCCCGCCGCGATAAGGCAATCGAAATTGGCGCCGATGTGGCCCTCGATCCCGCGGCGCATGATTTGCACGATAAGGTCCGCGAGTTGACCGGTTTGGGCTTCGACATCATTTTCGAGGCATCCGGCGCCCCACCCGCGCTGCGCGCGGCGTTCGACCTGGTGCGTCCTGGAGGCACCATCGTGCAGATAGGCACCGTAGGTACCGCGGATATCCCCATACCGGTGAACCAGCTCATGGTGAAGGAAATGAATTTCCGCGGATCCATGCGCTACGGCGACACTTTTGATGAGGCGATCCGGTTAGTGGCAGCCGGACGCGTGGATGTACGCGCCCTCATCAACCATGTTTTTCCCCTGAAAGACTCGGCAAAAGCCCTGCAATTTGCGGCGGACAAATCGCTGGCCCTGAAAGTCCAGATCCAGCCCTAGTACTTTCTCCTGCGTGCATGACTTATCCATTAGGGTTGTGTTAAGTTACATGTAACCACCGTAGGAGAGTCGTTGTGGCCTCAACGTCCAAACCCAAGTCTTCACGCGTCAAGGTGCAAGAGCATCGTGAGCGCCTGCGTAAGCAGGGGCTGCGGCCCATTCAGATTTGGGTGCCGGATGTGCGCTCCCGGGCATTCCGCGCGGAAGCGCATCGCCAATCGCTGGCCGTGGCGGCAAGCTCCTATGCCCATAAGGATCAAGCTTTCATCGATGCCATATCCCTCTGGGGCGATGGTTGAGGCGGGGCGATATTTGGACAGTTTCGGGTGGCAAGGGCTATGCGGGCAAGCCGCGCCCGGTTGCTGTGCTGCAGGATGATCGCTTCGATGTGACGGATTCCATCACCATTTGCGCCTTCACCACTGACGAGACAGAAGCCCCGTTGTTTCGCCTGGCAGTAGAGCCGAGCGAGCGTAATGGGCTACGTGCGGTTTGCCGCCTGATGGTCGACAAGATCACAACCGTTCCCAAGTCTAAAGTTGGCGCCCACGTTGGTCGATTGGACGATGAGGACATCTTGCGCCTCAATCAGGCCATAATCGTGTTTCTCGGGCTGGCGGTCTCCCCCCGGGCTGGACGCTAAACCAGAACGACACGGGCTTTATCGCTTCAGACGTCACAAGCTCCTAAAAGCTGATGCGCCCGGTGATTTCAATATTGCGCGGACCTGCGCCTTCGGCGGTCTGGAGCGCGGTGATGATGCCGAAGCCGGTGGGCCCGTCATCCACGTTCATGTCTGGTGTTTCATAGTTGCGGTGGTTAAACACGTTCGCCGCCTCGGCGCCAAATTGAAACTTCGCTCCTTCCCACAGCGTGGTCGATTTGATCAGCGACATGGAGAAGCTCTCCGTTCCGGGTCCTACAACATTGCCTACACCGGCACTCCCAAAGCTAGCGCTATTGTTCGCCGGATCGGCAAAGGCGTTGACGTTAAGAAAGGTCGGATCTCCGTTGGACGACGGTACACCGTGGAGGTAGAGCGGAAGGCCAGAAATCCTGTCGGCTCGGGTAGAGCCCGCATTGGAGAGCAGGTTGGTGCCGCCCGGGTCGGTGGTGGCCTGGTACGGCGTAAGGAAAGCGCCACTTTGCAGCACCACCACCCCTCCAAACTGCCAGCCGCCGACCACCGTGTTGAGCGCGCCACCGCCAGACAGGAAGGGCTTGCCCTTGCCAAATGGAAGTTCATACAGATATGTGGCCAGGAACCGGTTACGGCGATCAAAGATCACATTCCCGTAGTCGAGGCCAAGATTGAAGCGGTCGGAGGAGACGCTGGTGCCCTCGGTCGTGAGTTCCGTCGGAGCGAATCCCTGGCCGTCAGAGAGGTCGCGCGTCCACGTGTAACTCGCCTGAAATTGCAGACCGTTGACGAAACGCTTGGTCAAGGCCGCGCTCATGCTGTTGTAGTTACTCTGGGCGCCGTTCACGATGCTCTCGACGTATCCCCAGGTTTGATAGGGCGCGTAGAGAGGAAACGCATTCGCCCATCCAATGGTGTTGGGTGGCACCTGGTTGACGTCAACAAAGGTTTCCAGGTTTGAACCGTGACTGCCAATGTAAGAGAGGCGCATACCGATGTCATGGCCGAGGTCCTGCTCCAGGGTGAGGTTCCATTGCTGCACCGAGGGGTCGGTGTAGTGAATGGGAAAGGCGTACTGGAAGCTTGCGCCTCCCGGTACTGGGGCGGAGAAGGGACTTGGGAAAGCGATGCTTGGACTACCACCAGGCGCGTTTTGCGATTGATACGCGTAATTCACAAAGCTCGAACTTACGGCCCATCCGGAAACCAGCGAGAAGCCGAGAGGCTGTTCAATAAAGCGTCCCCACCCGCCGCGAAGTACGGTCTTGTCGGTGCCGGCAAGCCGCCAGGCGAAGCCCAGACGTGGACCAAAGTCTTTCTTGTAGGTATAGCGCAGAGCCTGCGGAATGCCGGCTTGAGCAGCCGTGATGATGGGCGAAGGCGCGATAGAAGCGGCAAAGTCTGAGGAGGTATAGCCCAGCGCTTGCTGGTTCGGCACTACCACCGCGCCGGTTACACCATTCACGTTGTAGCTGGGCAGAAAGGCGGCCGTGTTGTAGTCGGCGTCTTTCAGTGGCGGGTGGAGCTCGTAACGCAGACCGAGGTTCAGGGTGAGCCGGGGAGTGATCTTCCAGTCGTCCTGGCCGAAGAAACCATAACCCCAGCCCCGGCCATTCATTGCCGGGTAATTTACCTGTTCGGCAAGGGCGGTGTAGTCGGGATAACCAAGGAGAAATGCGGTGTACGGATCTCCAATGAAGACCGGATTCCCATTGACATCGGAATATTGTGTCTGGTTGTTGAAATAATATTGACCCGACCGGTAGTTGCCAAAGACGTTATCGTCGTGGTCTGACATGTGACGAATGTCGACGCCAAACTTGAAAGTATGTTTGCCTTTGCTCCAGGTGAAGTTGTCGAGCGCCTGGACAATATTGCTGTGTTGTATCGACGGATTACCACCGCCAGTCACCATAAAGCCGGTGATATTCACGTCCGGTGCGGTAGCAACAGGGTTGGGGTCAAGACCCTGGATGCCGGCCTGCGCCAGATAGCCGGCACTGGTCCCCTGAAGCATCGAGTAGGTCTGGTGAATGCCGTTAAACCCAGCGCGGAATTCATTCACCAGCGAGCTCGAAATAGCGTAGTTATGCGAGAAGGTAACACCCTGATCGTCCTCAGGGTATCCAAAGCCACCGGTGATGGGAGAACCTGCATTAATGCAATACCCAGTGCAATTGGGATTCGGCGGGTTGATAACCGACCTGGTTTTATACGTGCCGCGGACAAACATGGACTGCTTGGAGGTGAGCACATAATCCAACCGCAGATCAGCCTGATCGCTGGTGATGGGTGCGGGGTAGTTCACGCGATAGTTGTTTTGGTAGTCCGTTGATGCACCGGAATTTGGGGCGGGGAAGAAGTATTTGATAAAGTTCGCAGATACCGGAGATACCGGAACATTGGCTGGATCAATTGAGCTGCCGTCCGGGTTGAAGATCGGTGTGCCCGCCAGATAATCGACCAGGTTACCATTGCGCATGTCAGCAGAAGGCACGTTGGTGATCAGCGGGACCTGGCGAGGCAAGCGCAAACCTTCATAGCTCATAAAGAAGAAGGCCTTATCCTTACCATCGTAAAGATGGGGAATACTGATCGGCCCACCCAAAAACCCGCCGAAGTCATTCATGATGATGGTTGGCGTGGAATGGGTAAATGGATTCCCCGCGGTGAGTACCGTGTTCTGCAGGTTTTCGAAGATGCCGCCATGGAAAGAATTGGTCCCGCTCTTCGAGGTAGTGGTGACGTCGGAGACGCCGCTGAACTCAGCGTTGTTGTTACTACCGCTGATGCGTATCTCAGAGATGGAGTTGAAGGACGGGAAAAGCTCATTGATGGGGCCGCTGTTCTCCACGCTGACGCTGCTGATGCCGTCGATGGTGTAGGACATCAGTGCGGGGGTGGTGCCATCAATAACCAGGTTGTTGTCGTCATCTACCTGGACGCCGGGCTCGGTGCTGAGTGTGTCAATGGGGCTGGTCGATCCCGTGGAGCGGGAATAGACAGCGACCGGCAGCTCAGTGAGCTCGCGTCCTGTTTTGGTTTCCGAAAGGTTGGAGACCTCGGTTGTGATCACACCGGCCGAAGCGCCTTCCACCATTACGGTTTCCGATGCCGCACCGAGTTTGAGCGTGGCGTCGACCCGTTTGGTTTCGCGTGACTGCAGATCCAAATCTGAGAAGTCTGTCTTTTCAAAGCCGTTTGCCGAAACGGAGACCTGGTATTTTCCCGGGTTGAGATTAACAAAGCTGTAGTCCCCATGCTGGTCCGAGACCACGGTCCTTTCTGCCGCAGTACCGCTGTTGGTCAGCATCACCGAAGCATTGGGGATGACCGCGCCAGAGGCATCCTTGACCGTGCCCACGATCGACCCGAAAGTGGACTGCGCAAGCATTTTCGGCAGCACCAGGGAAAAGAGCAGCAGAATGCAAGGGATTGCGAAGGCGGATTTCCTGCGACCTGTACACATATCTGAGACTCCTCCCCGAAATGAGGAACAGCTTGCCTTAGTACTCGGCATCAACCAGGTACACGAGGGGTCGACTACTCAACAGCGGACGAGGAAATGAAAAGTTCGGTACAGAGGGACTACGGGGTCCCGAACCAGAGGCTAGGCCTCAATCTATCAAGGCTCCGGTGCAAGATCAAGAACAACATTACTTCCTGCGCGGTATCTCATTAGTCGTTCTAATTCCCTGGACGAAGGGCACGGCTTCAGCCGTGCCGAAAGCGCTAGGAGTGATGAGGGCTTTGGCCTCTGAGGTACTTGCTTTAATCTTTCATGGCGCCATTGTATGTCTCAGAAAGCGTACCTCAGCGGCTAAAGCCGCGCCCTTCGTACAAAGCATCGGCAGCTTCTAGACCACCACCGGCCGGCGCTTGCCTATATTGGTCGCTTGCTCAAAAGCGTACCCCAATTGCAGCACCCCCCAGTCGTCGTGATGGCGGCCCACAATCTGCATACCAATCGGCAGACCACTCGAAGAAAATGCGCATGGAACTGACATCGCGGGGTTTCCGGCCGTCGAGATGTAATACGCGGACTTCATCCACGCCAGATAATTTTCCATTTCCACCCCAGCAATCTCCTGCGGGAAGTGCGTGTTGACGTCAAAGGGAAGCACCTGATTTACCGGCAGGATAAAGAATTCGTACTCTCTTTTGAAGGTGCACAAACGCTGGTAAAGCGCAGTGCGCCGGGCCTCAACACGTGATAGGTACGGGCCGGTCAGCTTCCGTCCTTCTTCCACGTGCCAGTGAACGTATGCGTTGAGCTGGTCGCCATGCGTGGCCAACAGATCCCCAAATCCCAGCTCGATCGACCAATGCCTCCACGCCAGAAACGCCTCATTCGCATCTGAGAAATCCGGTTCGGCATCCACGACGATGCATCCCAGCGATTCGAAGACCTTGCGCTGCGCCTGCACTGCGCTCTTTACCTCAGGCTCCCACGGCAATCCCATGTCCTTGAACATCGCCACCCGCACTCCCTTGAAATTTCGCGTTCCAAGAGGCTGGGCAAACTGACTGCCAGAAAGTTCAATGGAGATCGGTGAATGTTGGTCGTACCCGGCGAGCACGCTCAGAAAGTAAGCGCAGTCCGTAACATTACGGGCAACGGGGCCGGGGACCGCAAGGGTGAACCACCCTAACTGGGTAGGTACATTGGAGACTCGCCCCGGTGAAGGTCGGATACCCACGACATTGCAGAAGTTGGGAGGATTGCGCAGTGAGCCTCCCATATCGCTGCCATCGGCCAGAGGAGCCATTCCACATGCGACCGCGACCGCCCCGCCCCCAGTGCTTCCGCCGCACGTCTTGGTTGTGTCGTAGGGGTTGTGCGTAGCGCCGAACACTGGATTAAACGTTTGGGAACCGAGACCGAATTCCGGTACGTTCGTTTTGCCCAGCACGATCGCTCCCGCCTCTTTTTCTCTCTGTACCACCCGGCAATCGAAATCCGGCACGTTGTTCTTATGTAACGGCGAGCCATAGGTCGTGCGGATTCCGGCTGTTTCGTGGAGATCTTTGACCGCCACCGGCAAACCATGCAGCGGTCCGAGCCATTGGCCGTGTGCTAGCGCTTCGTCTGCGGCAGCGGCTTGCGCCATCAACTGGTCTTCCGCAACCAACGTTACCATCGCGTTGACTTTCCCATTGACCGCGCGAATCTGTTTCAAATGTGCCTGCATCACTTCTCGCGCAGACAGCTTCCTGGTGCGGATCGCCTCCACCATGTCGACTGCACGCATGAAACAGATTTCGTCTAAGGGAGCAGGGGCAGCATTGACCGGGCCGCCGCCAGGCCCGGTGATCGAAGCGGCCAATAAGGGACTGGCCGCGGCCGTAAGTGCGGTACTGGTTCCCAGCTTGAGTGCATCCCGGCGTGTCATTCTGCTGCTCATTCGTCGTCTCTAGGTTGTTCGTGTTCGCCCATCATACCTCGAGGGTCGTGGCCCTACAGTGGTATGCTCACCAGCGAAGGCCGGGGTTCCAGGGACATGTCCAGCAACGCTAGCTTGCGTACTCCCCACTACATCCAAATCGATGCCCAGGACAATGTAGCGATTGTCGCCAATGAAGGTGGGCTGCCGTCGGGCACAACCTTAACAGCCGGTCTGACCCTTTTGGAAGCAATTCCGGAAGCACATAAGGTGGCCTTACGCGACATTGCCCCAGGCGAGCCCATCGTTCGCTATGGAGTGGTGATCGGATACGCAGAGTCGCCGATCGCCAAGGGCAGCTGGGTGCACGAGGGAGTGATGAGTTTGCCGGTGGCTCCGGCACTCGACGGGCTTCGTCTCGCCACCGCAGTGCCGGATCCGCTGCCGCCGCTCGAGGGATATACCTTCGAAGGCTTTCTCAACCCGGACGGCTCTGTCGGAACGAAGAACATTCTCGGAATTGCAACCACGGTGCAATGTGTCTCGGCCACGGTGGAGTTCGCGGTCAAGCGTATCCGATCGGAGATCCTGCCCCGTTACCCCAACGTCGACGATGTGATTGCGATTACTCATCCCTACGGATGCGGGATTGCGATCAATGCTCCCGGCTCGGAAATTCCCATTCGCACGCTGCGCAATTTGAGTTTGAATCCCAACCTTGGAGGAGCCCCTATGGTGGTAAGCCTGGGCTGCGAAAAACTGCAGCCTTCGCAAATGTTGCCGGCAAGCAGCCTCCCCATCCTCTCCAGCGTGCCCTACGTCATCCGCCTGCAGGATGAGCAGCATCGCAGCTTTGGAGACATGATCACGGCCATTATGGAGATGGCGGAAAAGCGGCTGATCCAGCTGCATGCTCGAACCCGCGCATCGCGGCCGGCGTCCGACCTGGTGGTGGGGTTGCAATGTGGGGGAAGCGATGCGTTCTCCGGAGTAACCGCGAATCCGGCGGTGGGCTATGCGGCGGATCTTCTCGTGCGCGCGGGGGCCACGGTGATGTTTTCAGAAGTAACCGAGGTGCGCGACGTCATTCATCTTCTGACCGCGCGTGCCGCCAACCAGCAGGTGGCGCGCGATCTGATCCGTGAAATGGCCTGGTACGACGATTACCTGGAGCACGGCGGCGCCGACCGAAGTGCAAACCCGACTCCCGGAAACAAGACCGGAGGGCTGACGAATATCGTTGAAAAAGCGCTGGGCTCGGCTGCCAAGGCAGGCAGCAGCGCCCTGGCCGGTGTTTTCGGTCCTGGAGAACGCGTCACCACCAAGGGGCTCATCTTTGCTGCCACCCCGGCCAGCGACTTTGTCTGTGGAACTCTCCAGTTAGCCGCGGGGATGAACATGCATGTCTTCACCACCGGCCGGGGAACGCCCTATGGGCTAGCCATGGCGCCGGTCATCAAGGTGTCTTCCCGCACTGCTCTGGCCGACCGGTGGTCTGACCTGATCGATGTCGATGCCGGCCGTATAGCTACTGGTGAGGCGACGATTCAACAGGTGGGTGAGCAGATCTTCCGACTCATTCTCGACGTGGCCAGCGGCCGCAAACAAACCTGGGCCGACCATTGGGGTTTGCACAATGAGTTTGCCCTCTTCAATCCCGCCCCCATAACGTAAGGGGGCAGGTCCCAGCAGCTTCTACATTTTCGATCCCACTCAACGAATCCAAAGGTGAAGAGCGTATTTACAACTTTGGCATCCCGACCGTAGCGAAGCGATCTGCCGTTTCCTGTCGGTTTCAGCCAGGTCCATGCGGAGACGCGACCATACTGCTACGTCTACATCGTCTCCATCGAACGCCGCGCTCTGCACTGCGGATTAAATAGCGTCGCACGTCGGTCGTAGGTCGACAGCGGCATCCGGGTTTCACCGCAGCCATGGTGGCATCGCCTCGCCTGGTTCGACTCACCATAGTTCACTAATGGCTCATTGTACCGAGAGAAACAACAACGTGGCCATGCCAAGAAAATACGTCTCTCGAAGCAGACGAATTCTTGGGCCGACTGAGTCGAGTGCGTCAAGGAAAACTCAGATCCCTCCGCTCCGACGGTCGGGATGACAAGATATATACGTCCCGCGTTTGGCGTTGCCGTTGGGATGAAACATGTAGAAACTCCATGGACGGGCTACTTCGCCGCAGCGAACCTATGCACCTCCGTATCTGATGAAATCAGGTCCGCCTTTAGCAGCGGAGGGCCACGCTTTCTTTCCCGCAGCCACGACTTTCCGCAACTGCGACAGTATCTCCTCAGTCCCGTCGAGGCTGTCTCCAAAAATGGAGCTTACGCAATCCCAAGCTTGCGCTGCAGCTGCTCGAGCGTGATCCCTTTGGTTTCCGGATAGACGAACAGCACAACAAAGAACTGCAGCGTCGTCATGGCGGCAAAAAACGCGAACGGCAAACCGCCGGAATACTTTGCCAGAACCGGAAAAGAAGGGAAATGATTGCATTCATGATCCAGTGCGAGGACGACCCCAGGCTCTGGCCCTTGGAGCGGACGCGGTTAGGGAACACCTCCGCGATATAAACCCAGATCACTGCGCCTTGGGAAACGGAGAAGAACGCAATATAGGCAACCAGCAGCCAGACCAGGGCCCCGGCATGGGTATGAGTGTAGAAGACGGCAGCGACTCCAGAGAGGCAAACCGTCATCCCTACGCTGCCGATAAGAAGCAGCGTCTTTCGCCCCAGCTTATCGATGAGCGACATACCCAACAATGTGGCGGCCAGATTCATCAGCCCGATCAGCACCGTCTGCAGGGAACTGGACAGGTGGCTAAAGCCGGCGGAAGCAAAAATGTAATTCGAGTAATAGAGGATGGCGTTGATGCCCGCGAGCTGATTGAAAAGCCCGATGCTGACGGCAAGAAAGATGGGCAGGCGGTACTCGCGTTTGAACAGAGGCTCGGCCGCCAGGCCGCGCTCCAGGTGGATGGAGTCGACGATCTCGCGCAGCTCTGCTTCCGAGTCGGGAGAGCCCATCATCTTCAAAATCTGCAGCGCCTCGTCGGTTCTATTCTTGGTTACCAGCCAGCGTGAGCTGCGGGGAATTCCATACAGCATGATGAGAAACAGCAGCGAAGGAATGCCGGCGACCCCGAGCTGCCAGCGCCATTGCTGCGGGCCCAGCTTGAGCAGGGAGATGAGATAGTTGGAAAGGTAGGCCAGCAGGATGCCGACCACCACATTAATCTGAAACAGTCCGACCATTCTTCCCCGCCACTTGGCCGGCGCAAGTTCAGCGATGTAGACCGGTCCCAGCACCGAAGAGCCGCCGATTCCGATTCCACCAATGAACCGGAAGACCATCAGCGCGGGCCAGTTCCAGGCACAAGCACACCCCAGCGCCGATATCGTATACAGAATCGCCATGATGCGCAGCGCCTCACGGCCGCCGATTCGTTGGCCGAGAACCCCGGCGGTCATTGCTCCGAGCACCGTGCCCGCCAGTCCGATGAAGACGGTCAGGCCGAGCGTGAAGGATGTGAGGTTGTAAACCAACGTCAACTGCTGGGTTGTGCCTGCAATGACAGCGGTGTCAAAGCCAAACAATAGGCCGCCGAGTGCTCCGACGATCGTGCTTTTCAAAAGGTATGAGGTCATTGCCATGCGTAGGATCTCTTCCCGAGATGGAACACCATCTCATCAACCAGCGCACAATTTAAACACATAAGCGACCGCCATTGTTTTAACTGTCACTGCACCTATTTTCGCCAAATGAATGTTTCCATAGCACTTGCGTGATCTAATATTTTGCCGGCACCCTGCAGGATTGGTGTGAGAACCAGGGAAGCAGCAGATCCCTCCACTACGCTCTCTGCTGCTTCCCGGTTCTCACACGTGCTCCGCAGCGCGGGCACGCCGACGGCAACGTCCAACGGCTTAAGCTTTCTTAATCCTCCCTTATGCTGCAATTCAGCTTGTGCTGCTAGGGTCGGGGGCATGAAAAGTGCAGCCTTTCTTGATCCCTCCAGCTTCCCGCTTCGCGGGCGTATGCAGGGAGCAACTTTAGAAGGGTTATGGGGCCGTTCAAGCGTGGATACCCGGGCAGCAGTAGCCCGGCTCACTGGCACACGCGGCTGGTTACGCTGGAGGATCATAACCCTTTGGATTTCTTTTGCGATGTTTGCCCTAGTGGCGTTTGGAGCTCGAGCGCACGGTTCTAGGCAAGCATCGGTCGTGTGCTTTTTTTATGCGGTCTTCGCCGGCATTACTGCCTTCATGTTACAGACCAAAAAGCCAGGGGCAGTCATTGTAGCCACCGTGTTTTCTCTGCTCTCTGGCAGCATCCCGTGGCTCATTTACTTTGTAGTCTCGCGGCGCGTTCAGTACACCTATGCCGGTGAATCGACCCGGCAGAATAACGGGGATGTGCTGATCCGCCTCCTCGGTACTATCCCCGAATCTGGGGAAGGGATCAAATGATGCGCAGCTACAGCAGCACCTATGCAGGTCCCGTATCGAACCATGCAAAGCCGATGGGCGCCATCGTCTTTAGCGTGATGATCTGGGTTCTGATCGGCGCGGGTTTCGGAGGGATTAGAGCCTGGCGCGATGCGGGACACACGCAAGTGGACGTGGATGCGCATCTTGCAACCTGGCAAGAGGCAAACAAGAGATACAGTGAGACCACGGACTGCGGCGAACTGCGGGGTGATGCCTGCCTGTTACAAATTGCGGTCAACGGACCTTCCGCGCTGCTGGCAACGGAAGCTGCCTTCCGCACAGTCAAAGCGGATTACACCTATGAGGTTGCCCACTCTAGAGTGCCGGATTCGTGCAAAGTGGCCTTCACTGACTTTGCCACCGCCGTCGATCGCTTATATCTCATCGAAGACAAAGTGTTGGCTACCATCGAGGACAGGGATCGAGCCGCGCTCAAGGCGCTCGTATTCCCTGAGAACGTTGCCAATGCCAACATGAAACGGTTTGCCGCGATCGACGGGAAAGAGTGTAGCGGCTACTAGCAGCCTGATGTCTAACGTAGCTCGACCTCTTTTGCGTTCCCATCCGCGTCCACCGAAATCCCCCATCGTCCCTCCGTCTGCGCGAGTGGAACACTACGGCCATCCACCGTCCCGCGCTTCTGTTTAGGAGTCCAGCCCACCACTTCGACGCGGTATGACCGCCACCAGGGTTTCCACGAGCCTTCTTGTTTCCCGACGCTCACCCTCACCGAGCCGTCGGACCCCGTGGCACAAGTGAAGTGAATGCGCGCGAACGCGCCTTGGCGGAATGAGAATGTGTGGCCGTCGTCGTTATAAACCTCTCCCTCGCACGCTTCCCCCGCGATCTTCAAGCTGGGATCCAACGGATAAACGCGCAGGGTCAGCGGGCCGCTGGGGACCTCCGCCGTGCTCTGTGTCACAGGGGCAATCGGCAAGATGCTCCCGCCACGTACATAGACCGGCAACTGGTTCAGCTTGGGTGTAACGGTGAGCTGCTTTTCCGCGAGCACCAGGTCACGCTGTTCTGCGTCGAGCACCGTGCCGGGTGCTGGCCGCTTAAACTGCTCGCCGGTCCAATAGTCGTACCACGTCCCTGGCGGAAAGCGGACTACGTAGGGGGCGACCTCCTCCGGAGACGGATTTGGAGCAACCAGAATCCGGCTCCCGACCAGGAATTCGGCTCCGCCTGTAGTCACGTCAAAGGGAGTGCCATCGGCGATGGCGTGCGGAAACTCAAGAAAGAGCGGCCGATTGATCGGAAGCCCATCGCGCGATGTCTCTTCCGCCACCGTATACAGGTAGGGCATCAGACGGTAGCGTTCGTCAATAAAACGCCGCCGAAGCGCTTCCTGCTCCGGGCCGTCGACCCATACTTCATGCATGCGCGTGCCTTTCGCTGAATGATCACGATCGATCGGCTGGAAGGCGGAATATTCGATCCATTTGGTAAGCAAATCCGCCGGCGGAGAACCGGCAAACCCGCCCACATCCGCGCCCGACAAGGAAAAACCGCTCAGACCAAGGTTGACGATCTGGGGCACAGTCATGCGCAGGTGATTCCAGGTGGAGCTATTGTCTCCAGTCCACGTCGTGCTATAACGCTGGCCCCCGGCGAAGCTGGCGCGAGACATCACGAATGGTCTCTCATCGGGCCGAAGCGCCAGCAGGCCTTCATACGTGGCGCGCGCATTCTGCATGCCATACACGTCATGAATTTCTAAATGAGAGGCAGTGCGCTTACGAAAGCCGGGCTCATCGATGCGGTGTTGCACATTGTCCGGCATGGTCTTGCTGGGCGTCTCAAACACCGAGGGCTCATTCATATCGTTCCAGAATCCGGCCACACCTTCATCGACGAATGTCTTGTAGAGGGATCCCCACCATTGCCGCGTCTGTGCCTGGGTAAAGTCCGGAAACACGGCAGGGCCGGGCCATACTTTGCCCACGAAAGTCGAGCCGTCCGGATTTTTCACAAAGTGGTCGCCGGCCGCTCCGGTGTCGTAAGGCGCATAGCCGGCATTCGGTTGTTTTGCGATGTGCAGGTCGGTGATCACGACCAGTTTGAACTGCTCCCGTGCCAGATCTTTGACCATGCCGGCAAAGTTGGGGAACGCCTTTTCATTTACGGTGAAGGGCCAGTTTTCGTGCTGAAAGTCAATATCCAGCCAGAGCACATCGCAGGGAATGCGATCCTTGCGCATCCGCGTAGCAACTTCCCGCAGCTGTGATTCCGGGAAATAGGTGTAGCGGGACTGTTGGAAACCGAGGGCCCACAACGGCGGCAGCGGGGTAGGTCCAGTGAGCCATGCCCAACCCGAGACGACATCCTTTGGATCAGGACCATAAAGCAGGTAGTAGTCCAGCGGTCCGTTCAGGGCTCCAAAGGTGTACCGGCTCGTGTCGGCATGGCCAAAATCGAAATCCGTTCTCCAGGTATTGTCCAGAAAGACTCCCAGGGCGCGTCCCTGGTTCACATTGATGAAGAAGGGAATGCTCTTATAAATAGGATCGGTCGATTCCTGCCAACCGAAGGCGTCGGTGTTCCACATAGTGAATGTTTCGCTTTTTCGATCCAGTGGTCCCGGCTTGTCTCCCAGTCCAAAGAAGTGGTCGCTCCACGTATTCTGCTTGCTGATTTTGAATTTCGCCCCGTCCCACTCGACCGGCGCGGCATCCTTCTGGATGACTTGACCGGCGAGGTCGGCGATCGTCAACTGCAATTGGTCATCCACGGTCACCCGAAGGTTTTTGGTGGAGAACCCCCGCGGCTCTGCCACGACCGAAACACTGCTCGTCCGTGCCGCCGTGAGGACGGCCCAGGACGCATCTTCTGGCGCATCAGCGCCTTTCCACATCCGTACCCTGAGCACGTCATCGCGTAATGCTGTCACCTCCAGGGAGAGTTCGCCCGACGTCATCGTTATGCCCGCAGGCAGCTGCTTTAATTGCTGCGCCCTCGCATCCACGGCCAGCAGGCAGACAATGCTTATCCAGGCAACACAAGTCCAATTTCCCTTAGGTAGGTGGTGGAAAGACGCGTCCATGAGCTTCTCCATACGTGGTTAAGGCTGCGATAGACTTTGCCGCAACGCCGGACAGACTGTCAAACCTCAGATATGTCTAAACTAGCTCTACGACGGTCTATTCTGGTTCCCTCACGAACTCCGGGTGCCCCACATCTCGCCAAGAACGAGCGAGATGTGGGGCACCCGGCATTGGTGAGGGAAGTACATCCACCGCGGGTACCTTCTCCTCAACCAATTAGCAAAACATCCATCGATATGAAACCCTAGAACTAGGCAATCATGGGAATGCCCTACTGGTATCGTCGAGTCTTCCTCCTCGCCATCCCACTCATTCTTTCCAACCTGACTCAGCCCCTGCTTTCCATGGTGGATACCATCCTCTCCGGCCATTTGCCCAGCCCCGCAGCGCTGGGTGGTGTTGCCGTAGGCGGCATCTTTTTCAACTCCATCTACTGGACCTTCGGCTTCCTGCGCATGGCGACAACCGGTCTGGTCGCGCAATCGCACGGGGCGGGAGACCAGGATCAGCTCATGCATCACTTCGGCCGCGCGCTGCTTACCGCAGGCATCATCGGGGCCTTGCTCCTTGCCGTCCATCGGCCGCTCATCTCCGCCGCCCTGGCGCTGCTTGGCGCTAGCTCTGAGGTGCATCGCAACGCGCTGCTCTATTGCAGTATCCGCATATGGTCGGCGCCCGCAGCGTTAGCCAACTACACCATCCTCGGCTACCTTCTGGGCCGCCAACGTGCACGAACCGCCTTGCTGCTGCAAGCGGCGATTAACCTCGTCAACATGGCCGTTGCGCTGGCCCTGGTCTTATGGCGGCATTGGGGCGTCGCCGGCATTGCCACCGCAACCATGACCGCCGAGTGGACCGGATGCGTTCTCGGTTTAGCCATTATGCTCGCCAGCGGCGCGCGCGCCAGCCATCTACGCTGGAGCGAACTGGTCGATGGCGCAAGCTTGCGCCGCCTGTTTGCCCTTAACCGCGATATCCTTCTGCGCACGCTGAGCCTGGTCGCAGCCTACGCCTGGTTTACCCGCACCGGCGCCCGCTCCGGAAACACGATCCTGGCTGCCAACGCAGTGCTCATCAACTTTCTCTGGATCGCCGGCTACGGCCTTGATGGGTTTGCTAACGCCACAGAGGCGCTGGTTGGCGAAGCCATCGGCGCCGGCCGCGTGGCAGACTTCCGTGCCGTCCTCAAAGCCAGCTCTGTTTCCGCCTTCACTGTCTCCGCTGCGCTCTCGCTTCTTTATCTCCTTTTCGGCCGCAACCTCATCGCCGTGTTCACCAATCAGGAAGCGGTTCGCTCGCTGGCCGTGCAATATCTCCCGTGGCTGATCGTCTTACCCCTGGTGGCCGTGTGGAGCTTCTTGCTCGATGGTGTCTACATCGGCGCCACACGCGCTCAGGAGCTACGCGACAGTATGCTGATCGCTCTCCTCGGCTATCTCGCGCTGGCCATCGTGCTCACCGCTCGCTTTGGCAACCACGGCTTATGGTGCGCCATGCTGGCCTTCATGGCTCTGCGGGCAATCACGCTGGCCCTTCGCCTGCCCGCAGTGGAACGAAATTCTTTTGCCATCGTGGAGGATCCGATCAAGGCCTAGGTGCACTAAGGAGCTGTCCCGCCTCAAGTTTTTGCCTTGACTTACCCCATAGTGGCCCGCATGGTGATGCTTATGTCCCCGTTACGTTGGTTGGTTTCCTGTGTCTTGGCGCCCTCCGTCCTCGCCGTTGCGCAGGCCACTCCGTCCAACCCGCTGGCGCCATATATTTCGGCTGCCGAGCCGGTAGTCGCCCTAACCCATGTGGAGATCATCGACGGCACGGGCGCCCCTCCGGTCGCCGATCAGACCTTAGTCATCGATCACGGCAACATCGCATCAGTGGGACCCAGCGCCAGCGTGCAGATTCCCGCGGTAGCAAAGGTGATCGATCTTCACGGCCACACCGTTTTCCCGGGCCTCGTAGGCATGCATGAGCATCTTTTTTATTCCGAGCCGGGCAGCTCAAGCATGAAACGGTTGGTTGGCAGCGAATCCGTCGATACTGCTTCGCGTCTCTATCTGGCAGCCGGTGTGACCACAGCGCGAACCACTGGCAGCATCGCACCTTATACCGACCTGAATATCAAGAAAGACATTGACGCGGGAAAGGCGCCGGGCCCGGACTTGGATATAACCGGGCCGTACCTGCAGGGCGATCCACCCCTCATCCCTCAGTTGCATGCGCTTAGCGGGCCTGAGGATGCGCGCCGGACGGTCGATTATTGGGTGGCCGAGGGTGTGACTTCGTGGAAGGCGTATATGACGATCAGTCCGGATGAACTCAAGGCCGCCATCGCCGCGGTGCACGCGCATGGGCAGAAAATTACCGGTCATCTTTGCTCCATCGGGTTCACCGAAGCCGCCAATCTAGGTATAGATAACCTGGAGCACGGTATCGTTGAGGATACGGAATTTGTCCCCGGCAAGAAAGAGGGGGATTGTCCCTTTGCGGCCCGGAACGGAATGTACAACACGCTGGACATGAGCAGCGCGCCGGTTAAGACGATGATCGAGACCCTGGTGAGTCACCATGTTGCCGTCACATCAACCTTGTCGATCCTGGAGAGCTTTGTGCCCAATCGTCCGCCGATGACTTTCCTGATGCGCGAAAAAAGCTCGATGATGGCAGAGGCGTGGGCGGGCGTGCTGGCCACGCGTTCGACAATCGCGGAACGCGCGCTGACCGCTCCCAAGGATTTGCTGCTGAGCAAAGAGATGGAGTTTGAGCGAGCATTTGCCGCAGCTGGTGGGGTACTGATGGCCGGTTGTGATCCCACAGGCTACGGAGCCGTGCTGCCAGGGTTTGGGGACCAACGCAATCTGGAACTGCTGGTGGAGGCTGGGTTCACGGCCCCGGAAGCGATCCGGATCTACACCCAGAATGGCGCAAAGTATCTGGGCCGCGAGAACCGCATCGGCACCATTGCTGCGGGAAAGCAGGCGGATCTGGTCGTTGTGGCGGGTGACCCGGCAAAAGACATCTCCGCTGTGGAGCATGTCGAGACGGTCTTCAAGAAGGGTGTGGGGTTTGATGCGCAGAAGCTGATTGCTTCCGCGCAAGGGATGGTCGGCATTCGCTAGCTTGATTCGGGCTAAGGGGACTTCAGGGGTGGGTGACAAAACCAGAAAGAAAGGCCAGGGCTTAGCATGGATCGCCGCTTTCCTGGTGGCATCGGGACAGATTTCGCTGCCTCAAGCAACAACCACGGATGCCGATAACGCAAAAAAAGACCTGGACAGTTGTCGCATTCACGAAGTGAAAGGTCTTCCCGGAAGTCATGAGTTTGGAAGTGACTTCATTGAGGCTGTAGCCGGCGATCCCAATCCGAAAGCCAAAGAGCGCAACGCCGTATGGGCCCTCACTGCAGACTTGAGCAGCAAAATTCCCCCACCCAATCGGGTTCTGTACATATCGAAATCAACCGATGGCGGAAAAACGTGGGTCCAGGTGGCGCGCGTCGATTCCCGCTATTTCGATGCGGATATAGGTGAAGGTGAACGTAACGGATTAACTGTTGCTCCCGGTGGAATGGAATTCGTGATAACCACCCAGCTGGGGGCCTTTCAGGTTTTCCCGCAGTCGGTTGCTTCGCCGGTGAGACCGATCGTGGGACCGCGGGTGATCGAGCCCGATCCAACCGTGACCATCCCAAAACACAAAGGTGATCCTGTAACTGCCAACGTCGTCAAAATGACCCCTGACGGAAAACATCTACTGGTTGGTTACGGCTACTTTGACCTGAACCCGCAACTCTTTACCTACCGCAAAGGTCCCGATGGCTCCTGGATCAAAGCTGGGCTCCTGCCACGTCTTCCCACCCAGATGGATCTTCTCTCCATGCAATTTGGTGGGAGCATTCTTTATGTGGGCACCGGCGATCAAGCCTTCGATCTAAGGCCCCACGCGACCAAGTGGACGCGCATCGACGGAGTGGGACCGGATTCGGCGATTCAGAGTATTAGTACTGTTGGAGGCCCTCATCTCGCCGCCTGTTGGGGAGTGTACAACCCGACCAGTGCCGACTCCGCACAGCGCGTGACCCATGCCAGCTTCCTTTTGCATAGAGATGAAGATGAGGCGGGTTCCAACATCCGAGCTTTCAGTGTTGAGGTTGACCCAGCCCGGCCAAATCACGAAATAGTGACCGGCCTCACCGGCGTCTACACCAGCAGCGATCGCGGCAATACCTGGAAGAGGCTCAACCAGCTTCCCGACGGTGAATTCCGCACCACCCACTTTAACGCTGATGATGGAACAGTCATAGTTTCCGGCTTCGCAGGAACATTCCTGGTCAATCCATTTTCCAAGGCCTGCGCAGCCCACCTTAAGACACGCGATCAATAAAGGCCGCGAGCGACCCTGCACCCGACCACGGTGGTCAGGAACGAAGTCGCCGGTCCTTCACGAACCAAGCAGGGACGGCTGAATGTATCCACAACCGTCCCCGCAAGTGGATCACCACTTCGGAGTAGCCCGGAAAGCGTGCAACTCAGTACATGCCGGCAGCACGCAAGCCTGGCCTGCTATCTCTCCTTCATCGTTGATCGAGTAAGCCCCCAGCAGATGCAGTGACGAGTTCGCGGGTATCAGTGTGTTCAGGTCCTTAATGTGCCCGTCTTTCCACCGGAAAGCGCTCATCCCGTTGGGATCGATGGAGAAGCCGACTACCTCATCGCGGTTGTTCACAGTTCTGCAGCAACCCGCCACGGTTAGGAACGCTGCCGGTGTAAGTGTACCGAGGTCCACCTTGCCTTTGGCCTTGGTCCAGAGGAACGCGTGGACGGTGCCGTCGTTAGCTTCAGACGTCCCCACAACATCGCCGAGGTCATTAATGCTGGACGCATTGTTGGACATGGTATGGTTCTGGTCTCCGAACCTCCCGAGGTCCTTAGGCGTACCGTCCGCTTCCCAGAGCACAGCGTGCAGTCCATTTACCGCCCCAGGCGGCAAGCCCTCAGTGGCGCACGTGCCAGACGAACCCACGGCCTGGCCAAGATCGTTGATGCCCATGGCGAAGGTGACGGTATCGCCCGGAAGCGGGCGGAGTACCTGGATCTGACCGTTCGGACCCCATTTCACCGCTTCATAACGGAAGACCTGAGAGGGGGTTCCCTTGGCACAGGTAGAATCGCGGACTCCATTTTCCGACCATCCGATCACCTGGCCCAGGTTGTTGACCCCGAAAGCGTTGGAATTGCGGCCGCCGGGGAGCCTGGGGAGCGCGGACAATTTGCCATAACGCCAGATGGCTCCGCGGCACTCGAGATGGGTCCCGAAGGCGCAAAAGTCTTCGTTGTCTGGATCCTTCACGGCAAGCTCCGACTCAACAGCGGCCTCACCATACAAGTTAGGGCCGCCCGCCCCACTGTTGGGCCCGCCAAGTGTGCCAATGTCCACCAGCGGCCCGGCACCATACCAAAGAAAGGAGTGTTGCGGGCCATTGGGAACCAGGTTCGATTGCCCAGCAACCCAGCCGATACTGTTCATGTCATTCGATGTTGCGTTGTTGCCCTTTCCCAAGACCCCAAGGTCGGTGACGGTATATTGAGGTTTTTCGGGTCCTGGTGCCTGGGCGGCCGCCGCTGTCGCGAGACAAGCCGCCAGGCCCAGAGAAAAAGAGGCCAATTTCCATTTGCTGTTCATATCGTCTCCTTTGTAGGTTTCGGAGCCGCGGAAGATCCCGGCTCGATGGTTGTCGTCTTTTGCACGCGAGCGAGCAGTGAGTTCAGGCAAATCAGCGTCGAGCCCTCGGCTGTCTGCAGCCGATGCAGCTCCCCCGAATTGAGCCATTCCGCTAATTCAGGCCGTTCCAGGTTCGAGATCACTCCGGTTTCTTCGAGCGCGATCATTTCCGCATCTACGCCGCATCGGGAACACCATGCGCGAAGGGAACTCCGGCCCCGCAGAATCAACAGGGAATCGGTTTCGAGGGTGATCCTTGTCTGCTTTGCCATAAAAACCTCCTCTGCGAGGTGCATCGAATGTTGGAACGAGAGCAGACTGCCGCGAGGCCGCATGAAAAGTCCTTCTCTCTCGCCTGAAAACTTCTGATAATTTCTCGCAATCCCCCAAGTGCCAGAAGAATGAGCAATTTGTCGGAGATCGAAGGTGCGGGTTAAACCTCGGCATGCGCATCGACGCGTGCTAGAATTCCGCCTCAAATGGCCATCAGCGAGAACCAGAGGATCGAAGAGCTCTACGAGTTCGGTCCTTTTCGAGTGGATCCGGCGAGAGAAACACTGCTAAAGGCGGGCGTGGCCGTCCCGCTGACGCCGAAGACGTTTCAGATCCTTCTGGTTCTGGTTCGCCACGGGAAAGAGATAGTCACCAAAGACGACCTGATGAAGACCGTCTGGCCGGACACCTTTGTGGAGGAGGCAAATCTCAGCCGCAACATCTTTATGCTGCGCAAGGCGCTGGGCGAGACCGCGCAGGATCATCGCTACATCGTGACCGTGCCCGGACGGGGATACCGGCTGGCCGAGAATGTGCACCTTGTTCCCGGCCAGGAGTTCGCCATCGCCGCAGCGAGCCACTCCAGGGTGAAGATCGATGTCAAGCAGACGATGCCCTGGAAGTGGATCGCGCTGGGCACCGTCCTGTTGCTTGCCGTTGCCGGAGGTTTATGGCGTTGGGTCCTGCATCGCCCGGCGGTTCTCGGCGCCAAAGATACGGTGGTGCTCGCTGATTTCACGAACGCTACCGGCGACCCCCTGTTCGACGAGACCCTTCGCCAGGGTTTGGCGATTCAGCTCCGGCAATCGCCTTTCCTCAGCCTCATCTCCGACCAGCGCATTTCACACACGCTGCGCTTGATGGGCGACAGTCCGGGTACCCGTTTAACTCCGGAGGCCGCTCGTGGAGTCTGTGAGCGAACAGGCAGCACTGCCGTCCTCGAAGGCTCCATCGCACCTCTCGGGAGCCAATACGTAGTAACGCTCCAGGCCAGGAGCTGTCGCAGCGGCGAGGTCCTCGACCAGGAACAGGTGCAGGCAGCCAAGAAAGAAGACGTACTCAGAGCCCTGAGTCAGATTGCCAGTCGTTTTAGAAATCGGGTTGGGGAGTCACTGACCACCATCCAGGAGCACAACACTCCGCTCGCTGAGGCGACCACCCCTTCCCTTGAGGCGCTCGAAGCTTACAGCGCCGGCTGGAAGCTTCACACCGCAAGCGGCGCCATGGCTGCTCTGCCGCTCCTGAAGCGCGCGGTGGAGATCGATCCCAATTTTGCTCTGGCGCAATCCACTATGGGGCGGGAATACGCTGATCTGGATGAGTCCGACCTATCCGCCGAGAGCGCCACCAAGGCATGGCAGTTGCGCGACCACGCCAGCGACCGGGAGAGATTCTTAATCACGGCCAACTACGAAGGTTTGGCCACCGGAAACCTCGAAAGGGCGCGGCAGAACGATGAGGCATGGGCCCGCACCTATCCTCGTGATCCGGTGCCGCACTCGATGTTAGCGGGCTATCCAAATAAAGTTGCGGGTCGATACGAACAAGCGATCACCGAAGCCGGAAAGGCGATCGACCTCGACCCTGATTTTGCTATCGCATATTACAACCTTGGCGTTAACCAGGTTTATCTGAATCGTCTCGAGGAAGCGGAGAACGTTCTCCGGCGCGCCGCCGGACGAGGCGTGGAGAACGACGAACTCATCATGCTGCAGCATGACATCGCCTTCTCGAAGGGCGACCAGTCAGGCATGGAACGGGCGGTGGCCCGGGCCCGCGAAAGGAGTGGAGGCGACACATGGATCTCCAACAAAGAGGCATTTGCACTCGCCTATGCGGGCCAACTGCAAAGAGCGAGACTTTTGACTCAGCGCGCCGTGGATCAGGCTACGCAGGAGGGCCAGCGGGAGAGGGCAGGACTATGGCAAGCGGGAGCGTCCTTAAGGGAGGCTTTCTTCGCAGACGCGCCACAAGCCAGAGACAGGGCGATGGCTGCGCTGCAGCTCTCAAATAACCGTGAGGTGGAGTTTGGCGCGGCACTGGCATTGGCCATGTCTGGCGATGCTGGGCGTGCTCAAGCGCTCGCGGATGACTTGGAAAGGCGTTTTCCTGAGGATACCCTGATGCGCTTCAGTAGCCTGCCGGTACTTCGAGGGCGCATCGCTCTCGATCAGGGCCAGGCGTTGAAAGCGATCGAATTGCTGCAAGTTGCAGTTCCTTATGAGTTGGGAGCTCGCCTGGATTTCGGTGCGCTCTACCCCATTTACGTGCGCGGGGAGGCTCATTTGGCAGCGCGCCAGGGCGCTGAAGCGGCTGCTGAGTTCCAGAAAATTCTTGACCACCGTGGCATCGTGGGCAGCGATCCCATCGGTGCGCTCGCCCATTTGCAGATAGGAAGAGCGTTCTCAATGGCGGGAGATAAGGCGAAGGCAAAAACCGCCTATCAGGATTTCTTCACGCTTTGGAGGAATGCCGACCTCGACATACTAATCTTGAAGCGGGCTCGCGATGAGTATGCCAGCCTCGATTAGCAGAGATCTGGGCTTTAGCTAATTGGCCGAATTCGAAACGGTTACCACACCGTCTCCTTGGTTTTGTATCAGGGCCCGACTAAATTCGGGTCCTGATACAAAACATCGCAGACCCTTCTCGTAAGCTAAAAGTCTGTTGGCCGTGTTTGATTGAATACTGCCCACTGTTGTGGCCGCTGACTCGGAACCACGCGATATACTCTCTCGTTCGCAAACTCTATATTGTGTTGTACTGCAAGCCTGTCCTGCTCAAACGACAGCTCACGCCTTGGCTCTTCGATCCGCTTTTCGATCCGATCCGTTTCCTCACTCATCTCGCGCGCCCCCTTTCCCCGGTACCAACCTATGTAAAATTCTGATGCTAATCATCGGGTTCTCGTTGGCCCGAAAAATACCTATGGTGCATCGATTTTGCTCTCCTTATTTATCGATAAAAAGCAGGAGCGATCGACCGCCTGCAATGACTTTCTGGGTCGGCTCCTTCTCCGCAAACGGCTCATCGATATTTTCTGTGCTCATGATCTGACGCCATCCTCCTCCTGTCACGCAGGCAGGGAGCGTGAATTCTACTCCATCCTGGGCCGCGTTGATGATCAGGAGGAAGCTGTCATCAATAACCGGCTTGGCCCTTTTCATCGGTGATTTCCAGTGTTTGGCCATTAAGAAAAACACAAACGGCGCGATTCCAGTCTCTGTGCCAGACTTCATCCGAGATGTGATTTCCATCCGTGTTGAACCAGGCGATATCCATAAGTCCGGTATCCTGCCCGGCCTTCCGGATCTCGCGGTCCTGAAAAAATTTACGCCGGTGCAGATTTGGGTGGGACAGACGCAGTTGAATCAACCTGGCAGTAAAGTCGAGAAGCCGTTGCCGCGGGAAATCAAGATTCCAATCCAACCAGGTCAGCTCATTGTCCTGGCAGTAGCCGTTGTTGTTTCCCTGTTGGGAACGAGCCACTTCATCGCCACCGGCCAACATCGGCACGCCCTGCGATAGCATCAGCGTCGCCAAAAAATTGCGCATCTGCCGTTCGCGCAGCGCATTGATAGCCTTGTCGTCCGTGGGGCCTTCGACACCCATGTTCCACGAATCGTTACTGTCGCTGCCGTCCTTGTTATCGTCCTTATTCGCCTCATTGTGTTTTTGGTTGTAGCTGACCAGGTCGCACAGCGTGAAGCCGTCATGCGCGGTAACAAAGTTGATGCTGGCGTATGGTTTTCGCCCGTCGAACTGGTACAGATCGCTCGACCCCGTGAGACGGTTGGCAAAATCCGATAACTGGCTCGGGTCGCCGCGCCAGAAGCGGCGCACCGTATCGCGGTATTTACCATTCCATTCCGCCCATAAAACAGGGAACTGACCGACCTGGTAGCCTCCTTCGCCAACGTCCCACGGCTCCGCGATGAGTTTGACGCCGGCAAGGGTAGGATCCTGATGGATGGTGTCGAAGAAGGGAGACAGCTTGCTTACATCGTGGAGTTCACGCGCCAGCGTGGAGGCAAGATCGAAACGGAAGCCATCCACATGCATCTCGGTTACCCAATAGCGCAAAGAATCCATGATCATCTTGAGCACTTGCGGATCGCGGACGTTGAGAGTATTTCCCGTGCCCGTGTAATCCATGTAATAACGCGGGTTGTCCATCAATCTGTAATAGGTGGAGTTGCAAACGCCTCTCCAACTCAGCGTTGGCCCCAGTTGATTCCCCTCACAAGTGTGGTTGTAAACCACATCGAGAATCACTTCGATGCCCGCAGCGTGCAGGGCTTTGACCATCTTCTTGAATTCGATCACCTGTCCACCCACGTCCCCCGATGAGCTGTATCGCGACATGGGAGCGAAAAATCCCAGGGTGTTGTAGCCCCAGTAGTCAGTGAGGCCTTTATCGACGAGATGTCCCTCGTCGATAAAGTGGTGGATCGGCAGAAGCTCGACTGCTGTGATGCCGAGCTTCCTGAAGTAGTTGATGCTCACTTCATGGGCAAGACCGGCATAGGTCCCGCGCAGGTTCTCGGGAATGGCGGGGTTGCGAATACTGAAGCCTCGAACATGAACCTCATAGACCACGGAATCAGCCAGCGGCAGTTCGGGCCGGCAATCATCTTCCCAGTCAAATTTGCTGTCGATCACGACACACTTTGGAACACCCGCTGCAGAATCCTGGCGGTCGATTTTGAGATCGTTGCCGGAAGCAGCATCATGACCAAAGATGGGCGCCTTCCAGTCGACCTGGCCGGAGATGGCCTTTGCGTAGGGATCGACCAGCAGTTTGGCGGCGTTGAACCGGCGGCCTTTTTCCGGCTCCCAAGGGCCGGCGACCCGATATCCGTAAAGTTGACCTGGCTGAATGCCGCAGATGAAACCGTGCCAGACGTGGGCCGTTCGTTCGCGAAGCGTCACGCAGTCGCTCTGCTTACCCTCCTCGTCAAAGAAGCAAAGCTCCACCCCAGTGGCGCCCTCGGAAAAGATTGCAAAATTGGTGCCCTTGCCTGAATAGGAGGCCCCAAGAGGGTAGGGGCGGCCAGGTAAAAGAGTGCGATTCATTATCCCTTCGATGCAGGTCCCCGCAACTCGTTCCAAGAAGATACCGCGAACAGGCGACGCCTACGCTCGTCGGCTCCTCTTGCGGTTGAAGAGGCTGCGCGTTAAGCGAATTATGCGAATTAAGTCCTAGCGACGGCCGCTGTTTTTCGTCAAACTCCGACAAAATTGTCAGACCTTTTCGACCCGAAGCCCGGCACACCAAACCCCGCCTTTTCACTTTTGGAGGTCTGGCGACACCGCTGTGGGAACCAATCGGCTCCCTGTAGGTAGCCATTCGGCTACCGTTCCGTCGCTTCTGTCCATGCCGTCCCTGCGTATCTTGTTGCAAATACAAGAGCACGAATCACCCGAACGCAACATTTGCCTTTGGTCCGAAGCATGCAATAGGTCACTTCGTCAGGGCAAGCTTAAAGCCAGGTTGCTGAGAGTTTGAGAGACAAGTTCAGTTTTGGGCTCCACTGCAAGGAGCCCCAAGGAGGATGTCATGAAATGCAACTCGATCGCTCCGTCATCGCTTGTGGTTCTGGCGCTCCTGTTCGCCGCCGCTGGAGCCCATGCGCAGTCCGCCGTCCAAGCCCATGTCCCGTTTGCCTTCAAGGTGGGAACAGCGCAAATGCCGGCAGGCACCTACTCCATGAAGAAGGAGTCTGATACCAACATCGTCTCCATCCTCAACGTCAAGACCAACGCCATCGTGCTCGCTATGGGCACAGGGCAATCTTCCTCAAAGAAGTCGGATAAGCTGGTTTTCCGCCATCTTGGGAGCCAGTACTTCCTGACCGAGCTCTGGGGGACCGGGGGGACCTCAGGGATGGTCTTCCAGGCGCCCAAGCGGAATAGCGAGCTTCAGACCGCCGGCCGGAGATCGAGCGCCGGCAACACGGTCGAAATCGCTGCCAAGTAACCAGCGTTCCGGCGAACCGAAACGAAGCAGCCAACCAGCTGCTTCGTTTCGGGCGTTAGGGGATAGTTCACAGCGCGCGAGCGTTTTTACAGCTGAAAGTAACACCCCGCGTGGTACGGGGGATTGGTGCAGCCACGTTTGGAGTATTTGAACCGTCAGACCGGCCCATTAGTCTGTGTTTACCCCGCTGAACCGGCTCTCGATTTAGCCGAGGGGCAGAACAGATGATCCACAAACACTTGGACCAGGTTCGGATCAATGGGGACTGTTGGGAATGGTTAGGCAGGCGTAGTCACATCGGCTACGGATACTTTCAGGTTGCCGGGAGTGAATACAGGGCCGCGCATTATTTCTGGGCCCTGGTGTGGCACCGATGGCCGGAAATGTTGCTGCATTCGTGTGATCATCCTTGGTGTGTGAATCCCGAGCATTTATCTGAAGACACTCAATCGGAAAACGAGCACGAGTACGTATACAAGGACCAGTGTCGTCAGGGTCACCTTTTCGATGAGGATAATACCTACCAATACCTGGACCGGAGAATCTGTAAGGCGTGCAAGAGGATCAGGCAGCTAAAGAAGCGGATCGGACGCGCCAAGCCGGAAGAGCCGGTCCATCTCAGCCCCAACGACCTTGCTATGCAGCCATACCAAGCACAAGAAACGATGTTGACATACTGACCTACGCCAACCTTGTAGAACAACTGGATCGATCTCTGCTTTTCTCATGTTTCGCTCCCCGCCCATACGCGTACCGCGAACTCAACTTCGCGAGGCACTATTCGTTAACGGACCGCGAAATTCCTTATAGCTCCAAAGAAAAAGTTCCGACCGTCAGGTCCTTGCCAGAGGCCTGGTACTCATCCAGTTTCGACTGAAGATGCGTAAGCACTTCAGGATGCTGGTCGGCCACAGTGGTGAGTTCGTCAGGATCCTTTTTGAGGTCGTAAAGCTGCGGCTTATAGTCGCCTTGGTAATGATCCCTGTTCCATATAGCTGAGTAATTCCATTCAGGCGTGCGTACCGAGGCGATGCCGCCAAAAGAGGAGACAATATACTCACGCGGATTGGTCTTCTCGCCGGTTACGTATGGCCAGAGATCCTGACCGGTAACGCGTGGGCCGGGCTTTAGGCCCAAACGGCCGAGCACGGTGGGGAAGACGTCAGGCGTCTGTGCAAAGCCAGGAACGCGGTGGCCATTGTAAGGAGCGCCGGGCACGTGTACCAGCAGTGGAACGTGGGAGACCTGCTTGCGGATCTTCTCCGGTCCTTTGACCCACTGCCCTTGCTCGTTGAGCATCGCGCCATGATCGGAGAGGAAGACGACGACAGTGTTGTCGTAGAGGCCAAGACCGCGGATGGTGTCGATAACCTGGCCATACCAGTAGTCGACGTTCGAGGCTTCCCCGGCGTAGTTGGCGCGAAATCGGCGCACGCCCTCTTCCGGAACCTTGACGTTGGGATAGGGTGGCTCTAGCCAGCTGTGCTGCGTGGGATCCTTCAGGTATTTCTCCAGAAAATGCGCCGGCGGATCCCACGGTTCGTGGGGATCGAAGACTTCGACGTGCAAGTAAAAAGGGCCCTGATCATGGTTTTCCTTGAGCCAGCGGATGCTGCTCTTGGCGGTGAGTTCGGCAATGGATTCACCGGAGCGGCGCCAGCGTTTGCGGTTGGCCAGGTACTGGTTCATGAATTTGCGCAGAGCGGCACCGCCGTGGCCGTTGGGCGTGGCTTGATCCACAGCGTGAAAGTAGTCTTCGGGATAGATATCGCTAAAGCCTGGCTGCACCCGCGGGGCCTGGGCGTAAAAGTCGGTCTCCTGGCCGCGAATCCACTCGAAATCGTCGAAGCCGCGCTGGAAATTCAGGCCGGGCTTCATGATGTGGTAGACGTCTGCGATGAGCGCGGTACGATAGTCGGCGGCGCGCAAGGTTTCCGCGAGGGTCACGTCCTCAATGTAAAGAGGGTGCCAGCCATAGCTCTGGTTGGTGGATTGCTGGAAGTAAGTGTGGGTGGGGAAAATGCGCCGGCCGGTATAAAGCTGGCGGCGGATCGGCACGGTGGGCATGCCCTCGGGGTAGAACTGCTCAAACACGACAGCTTCCTTGGCGAAGCGGTTAAGGGCGGGTGTGTCGACCCATTGGCTGCCGTAGACTTCGAGATTGTCGGCGCGAAAAGTATCGGAGACGAGCACAACCAGGTTGTGTCCGTTGCCGGATTGCTTCGGCGGCGGCTGCCAACCGGCGGGGTATGGCGACGCCTGTGCGGCCGATGTGGCGCCAGGGACAGTGGCCGCGAGGCCGGCGATGCTCGCGGCGAGGCCGCCCTTGAAAATATCTCTGCGAGTTGGCTGCTTCACGTTATTCGGTCCTCTGCTGAAAATAGGGCGCGGCCGCCGGAGCGGCGCGCGGGCTAAAAGAGCTCTTTGGAGAAAGTGCCGTTGGTAAGGTTGCGGCCGGAGTCGAGGTATTGGTCGAGCTTGCCCTGCAGATCCGCGATGACCTTGGGGTTGGCGTCGGCGACGCTTTGCAACTCGTCGGGATCATGCTTGAGGTCATAGAGCTGAGGCGCGTACTGACCCTTGTATTTCGCCTTGTCCCAAATGGCGGAATAGTTCCACTCCGGCGTGCGCACCGAAGCGATGTAGCCATAGGACGAGACGACTGACTCCCGTTGGTTGGTCTTTTCGCCGGCGACATAAGGCCACAGGTCTTCTCCGGTGACACGCTGCGATGGCTTGAGATTAAGACGGCCGAGAACGGTGGGCACGATGTCGGCTGTCTGGGCGAAGCCGGAGACGCGCTTGCCGGCAAAGGCGTGGTCGGGAACGTGGATCAGCAGAGGAACGTGTGTGACCTGCTTGCGTAACTTCTCCGGCCCTTTGACCCACTGGCCCTGCTCGTTGAGCAATGCGCCGTGGTCGGCAAGGAAAACGATGATGGAGTTGTCGTAGAGGCCCAGGTCCTTGATCGTGGCTAGGACTTTGCCATACCAGTAGTCGACATTCGAGGCCTCGCCGGCGTAGTTAGCACGCAGGCGCTCGACTCCCTCATCAGGAACCTTGACGTTGAGGTAGGGCGGCTCGGGCCAGCTATGCGCTGTTTTCTTCTTGAGGTACTTGGCGAGAAAGGGTTCCGGTGGATCCCACGGCTCGTGGGGATCGAAGGCCTCCACGTGGAGATAGAACGGCGCCTGATCATGGTTCTGCTTGAGCCAGTCGATGGCGTTGGTTGCTGTGGTTTCGACGATGGAGGGCGCGCGCTTGAGCCACTGTTTGCGGTTGGCCTCATATTGGTTGAGGAAATCGAGAAAGACGCTGTTGTTGGCGGCAGAGCCGGAAGCGGTTGCGAGCTGCTGCAGATACTCCGCGGGATAGAGGCTGGAGAAGTCGGGGTGGTTGCGCGGAGCGAGGGTGAAGTAGTCGATCTCCTGGCCGCGAATCCATTCCCAGCTGGTGAAGCCGCGGTGGAAGTTACGACCGGGTTTGAACAGGTGGGGCAGGTCGGCGATCAACGCAGTCGCGTAGCCGGCGGCTTCCAGGGTTTCGGCGAGGGTGACATCTTCGAGAAAGAGTTGGTGCCAGCCGGGAATCTTGACGCTGTCCTGCTGAAAGTAAAAGTGAGTGGGAAAGATGCGCCGGCCGGTATAGAGCTGGCGCCGCAGCGGGATGGTGGGCAAGCCCTCGGGATAGAAGTCCTCGAAGAGGATCGATTCCTTGGCGAACTGGTTGAGGTACGGAGTCTGTACCCACTGGCTGCCGTAAGCCTCAAGGTTGTCGGCCCGGAAGGTATCGGAGACGAGCACGATGAGATTGAGTTGGTTCCCGGACTGCTTGGGTGGGGCATCCCAGTGTCCCTGGCCGGGCACGACAGCCTGTCCTGCTTCGGAAGACGATGGGGTGGCCGGTTTCGGCTCGCTCTTGCAACCCGCGAGGCCGGCAGCGGTCGCCAGCGCTGCCACTTTCAATACATCGCGACGTGAGGGATCACTCATGCTCATTCCTAGAATTGAATGCGAGCGGCAAGCTGGATCTGCCGCTGCGGGTTGAAGACCGAGGAGATAACGGCCGTGGTGGATTGGCCCAGCGTAGCGTTGGGCAGACCAAATTGCGGCGTGTTAAAGAGGTTGAAGGCCTCAGCGCGAATCTCGAGACTAGCGCCCTCGACCAGGCCGATCACACGCGACAGGCCGAAATCGATGTTGTGGAAGCCAGGACCGTTAAGGATATCGCGGCCGGAATTGCCGAAGGTGTACTGAGCAGGCGTGGGGAATGCCGTCGTATCGAACCAGTGATTGATACTGCGGTGGCCGCTGGGAAGATTGCCGTTGGCGATGCGGTTGGGGTGCTCGGTGGTACCGGTGTTGCTGGCGTCGACGCCTTCGACCGGCGTGAACCACAGGCCGCTCTGGGCGGAGAAGATGGCGGCGAGCTGCCATCCGCCGGCGATCGCGTTGCCCACGCGAGAGTCAGCCAACAAGGGCTTGCCTTTGCCGAAGGGCAGCTCATACAGCACGCTGGTGACGAAGCGGTTGCGAATATCGAAGGCCGAGTTACCGCGTTCCGCAGCGAAGTCATAGGCATTCTGCGGCACGACTACGGTGTCCACCTGGCTCGGGCCGTTGTCGATGGCATGGCCCCAGGTGTAGGCGGTGAGCAGGCTAAAACCATTGCGGAAGCGGCGCTCCATCTGCACTTGCAGCGAGTTGTAGTTGGCGTTGACCAGCGGCGCATAAGCATGCAATGCGCTGTACTGGGGGAAGGGACGCCGCGGTTGTATGGCGCCAGGGCCCGGCGTCGGCTGGTCGATCTGGTTGGGATAGTAGAGATTATGTGTGCTCGACCCGACATAGGTTATTTGGCCAACGAACCCCAGGCCGAAATTACGTTGCAGATTGAGCGTCCACTGCTGTACGTAAGGCGTGGGCGAATGTTTGAGGTATGAGTTTACCGATGGCGTCTTCACATTGGAAGGGCTGATAGCGTTCGCTGGAAAGCCAGTGGCGAGAAAAATGCTGGGATCGATCTGATCCGAAGTGTAGGAGCTGAGGATGTAGTAAGGAGGATTGTTGGTAGGGCGATCGGCGACCGGCACATTCTCGTCGCGGCCATAAAAGATGCCATCGGCAGCACGCACGACGGTGCTTGGATCCGGTTGCCAGGCAAACCCCAGACGGGGTGCGAAGTTGTGAAAGTTAGGATCGACGAAAGAGCGGCGGTAGCCGTTTTGCGCGGCATCGCTGGCATTGAGCAGCTGGCCATAGAGCGGGCCTGGCTCGAGGATGACGTCGGCGTAGTGGTTGGATGTCTCATAAAACGGCAAGGGGAGCTCATAGCGCAGGCCGGCGTTGATGGTAAGAGTCGGTCTGATCTTCCAGTCATCCTGCACGTAGGCCTGCCAGATGTGCTGGCGGCTTTCACTATCGGAGTTGGTCGAGACCGATGACGAGCTGGTGTAACCCAACAGGAAATCGGCCAGCGCGTAGCCAGTGCCGGTGCGGTTCTGCGGGTTCTGAGTGTAGACACCGTTGAAGTTGTAGCTGGGACGCGCGGAGAGGGTCACATTGCCGTAGAGGGTGATCTGTTGAAAGTCGGCGCCGAACTTGAGCACGTGGCGGCCGCGCTCCCAGGTGAGGTTGTCATTTACCTGGATCACGCGGCCCTGCTTGTCGATGGGCAGGTTGCCGGAGCCAGTTGCCGGTGTTGGAGGCGTACCCGGGCCGGTGGTTCCAATGGTGGTGAGCCCGGTCACGGCAAAAGTGGGCAGACCGGTGACGTTTGGCAGGTCGGGCGCACCAATAATGCCGTACTGCTCGAAGAGGCGCGCTGTCTGCACCGTCTGCTTCTCCCTCGTCTCCTGGTAGCCGACGCGGGCTTCATTCAGCATGGTGGGGGAAAAAACATGCGACTCGCTAAAAGCGAAGGAATGCGCTTCCGGCCAGACGATGCTGGGGTTGCTGGCCGGCGGAGGAAGCACCGCGGGCAAGGAATTGGTATCAAAGAAGGCGATGTAGTGGGCAAAGGCACTGTCTTTGTCGGAGAAGCGGTGGTCGACCCGCAGGACATACTGATCATTGCTGATGGTCTCCTTCTGGTTGGAGAAGAAGTTGTTTGCCCCGGTTAGGTTGGGCGCGGGAAAGAGGGTCAGGAGTTTGGCGGCGACGGGATCGAAGCGATCGGTGGGGATTTGATTGCCCGCGAACGGGGTGCGAATGTAGCCGGTGCCGTTGGGGTTAGGTTGCGTAGTGGCCGGATCGTAAATGGTGGTACCAAAGTGGCCTGCCAACTGTGACGCAGTGGGCACCACGGCGAGCTGCGGCGAGGCATCACTGATGCGGGTGCTTTGCCAGGCGAAGAAGAAGAACGTGCGGTTTCGCAGGATGGGGCCGCCGACCGTGGCGCCGTATTGGTTCTGAATGAACTGCGGCTTGGCGGTGAGCGCAGGCTGGAAGAAGGGATCGGCGTCGAGCCATGAATTGCGCAGGTACTCGAAAGCGCTTCCGTGGAACTGGTCGCTTCCAGAGCGGATGGAGACGTTGACAACGCCACCCGCGGACTGGCCGAACTCGGCGGAGAAGGTTGCCGTTTGCACCTTGAACTCTTGAATGGCGTCGATGATGGGCTCAATCGACTGCGCATCCGAGCTGTCGAAGCCAACGATCTTGTTTTTATTGTCGATGCCGTCGAGGACATAGCTGTTCTGGATTTCACGTTGTCCATTGGCGACAAAAGAATTGCGCTCGTTGCTGCGCTGGGACGGGGTGGTGCCGGCGCCAAGCACCGCGAGCTGGATATAGTTGCGGCCGTTCAGAGGTAGTGCCTGAATCGCCTTGTCCTCGATTACCTGGCCGAGCGATGTGGTCTCGGTTTCAAGCGCCGCCGCGGTGGATTGAACCTCAATCGAGCTGTTCGTCTGCCCGATGGCAAGATCGAAGTTGATCGCGAGGCGATCCTGAAGACGGAGGTCGATGCCGGTACGGGTGACACTTTGAAAGCCGGGCGCGGCGACGGAGACGCGGTAATTTCCGGGGTGCAGGTCAACGACAGTGTAGAGGCCGTCGTGGTTTGTGGTGACAGTAGAAACATAGCCGTCTGCGGTATTCGTCACTTTTATAGTTGCATTTGTGATAATCGCGCCGGCGGGGTCGTGGACGGTCCCGGAAATGCTTCCGGTATCAACCTGGGCTTGCAACGAGAGCGCGGAGAGCACGGCAATGAGAACAACGGATCGAACAAAGATGCGCATGGCCTTCCTGGGATTCGGAACTCCTTGCGGGGAGCCGATGCTGAGGCTGTGCCCGACGCTGCGGGCCGATGCGGGGGTCGACGTGCGCACGGCACGCAGAAACGCAGCTTAGGACACAGCAGGAGAACGGAAATAACTAGTTGTTTTTAAGAAGAGCGATACAGGAGATCAACAACAACTCGAGAGCCGACAGGGCGTCAGCTCGGACATAACAACAGTGGGCCGCGTTGTATGTACGGGTCTCACAATCAGCAGATTGTCATGGAGTGGAAGCTTTGTCAAGATATAGGACGCAATTGACAATTCTTAACTCCACATTTTTACTAAGTTTGCAGCCGATGCTCATGACGAATTTCCGGTTCACTCCCTCCAGCGCGCGCTCCTATTGTTGTTGCATTTAGTGCTTAGCCAGCTGCAAAGTAATCTTTCACGTACACGGTTCTCTCGCCCGAAGACGCACCATGCGCGACGGCCCACTAAGCGATAAATCAAGGAAATTCATGGCACGCTTTTCTCGGGTAGCTCCTGGCGTGGTTGCCGCAATGAGCCTTCTGGTCGCGGGTTGCCAGACGCAACGGAAAACAAAAGTTGCGCCGGATGAGGTTCTGCCCAGGCCGGATCCGCCTTTCGCCGGCGTAATCAGCGCAGATCCGGGCAAGGCACGCGCGGCCTTTCCGCGGGAAGTGGCCGCTCCGGACGGCGCTCCGAACGTGGTGTTGATCCTGGTGGACGACGTGGGTTTCAGCGCGACTTCAACCTTCGGCGGTACGATCGCGACGCCGAGTTTCGACCGGCTAGCGGCCGCCGGCCTCAAGTACAACAACTTCCACGTGAACGCGCTGTGCACGCCGAGCCGAGCCTCGCTGCTGTCGGGCCGCAACAACCACCAGTTAGGATTTGGCGACGTGGTTGAGTCGGCGAGCGGGTTCCCGGGCTACAACGGCCTGTGGCCGAAGAGCGGGGCGACGGTAGCGGAAGTGCTGAAAGACAATGGCTACGCCACCGCCGCCTTTGGCAAATGGCACAATACACCGATCTGGCAAACCAGCCGCGTGGGGCCATTTGATCGCTGGCCTACGGGCTTAGGGTTTCAACATTTCTATGGCTTCCTTGCGGGTTACGACAACCAATATTTTCCGCGGCTCTTCGACGACACCGTTCCGGTCGAGCCGCAAAAGACACCGCGGCAAGGGTATTCGCTAACCAGAGACATGACGGATCATGCCATCACCTGGCTCCGGCAGTTGGAAGCAGTAGCTCCGGAAAAACCATTTTTCCTCTACTACGCGCCGGGCGCAACCCACATGCCGCACCAGGTGCCAAAGGAGTGGATCGCCAGATACAAAGGGAAGTTCGATGAGGGCTGGGACAAGCTGCGACAGGAAACTTTTGCCCGGCAGAAGCAGCTGGGCGTAATTCCGAACGATGCGGAGCTGACGCCGCGGCCCGCCGGCCTACCCGCGTGGGATTCGCTGCCGGCGGATGAGCGCAAACTGCTGGCACGGCAGGCAGAGGTGTATGCCGCCTTCACCGAGCAGACGGATTACGAGATCGGACGGCTTCTGGAGGAGATTCGTAAGTCGGGAAAGACAGGCAACACGCTGGTCATCGAGATCTTCGGGGATAACGGAGCGAGCGCCGAGGGCGGCCCGGAAGGCTACGACGCCAAGGACGCGCAGGGCAAAGCATTGAGCGAACAGCAGCGGCTGAACGACAGCAGCGGCCTGGGCAGCGAGCTTTACATGAACCACTTCGCGGCGGCGTGGGCCTGGGCAATGAGCACGCCATTCGCGGGGGCAAAGTTGGACCCGTCGCACCTGGGAGGAGCGACCGACCCGATGATCATTTCGTGGCCGGCGCGGATTTACCAGACGGGCGGGCTGCGCACGCAATTTCAGCATCTGACGGATATTGTGCCGACAATATACGAGGCTGCGGCAGTAAAGGCTCCAACGATGGTGAACGGCACGGCGCAGCTACCGCTGGATGGGTCGAGCTTGCAGTACACGTTCGATCATCCGGATGAGCCGACGCACCACACAGAACAATACTTTGCGACGTTGGGAAATATTGCGATCTACAAGGACGGCTGGTGGGCGGGACGGAGGGCCTGGTCACCCTGGGATCCGCGGCCGGCCGGCGATATCAACAAACAACCGTGGGAGCTCTACCATGTGAGCGAAGACTACAGCCAGGCTCACGATCTGGCGGCAAAAGAACCCGAAAGATTAAACGAACTGAAGCAGGTCTTTGAAGAAGAAGCCAAGCGGAACCAGGTGTATCCCATGTTGCCGCCGAGCGGCGCAAAGCCCATCGAAGGCGGACAGCGTAAAGAGTTGGTGCTCTCCGCAGGGGTGACGCGTATTCCCAACGCGACCATCCCGAACCTGGCGGCGCACGCGTACACGATTACCGCGGAGGTGGAGACAGCGACCAAGGGAGCGAACGGTGTGATTGTCGCGCAGGGCAGCCGTTACGGCGGCTTCACCCTCTACTTGCAGAATGGCCATGTAGTGTACGAGGTGAATGCTTTCGGCAACCGCACCGGGCAGCTGGTATCGCAGAGCGCACTACAACCAGGTAAAGCGCACATTGTCCTCGAGGTGAACCCGGAGGGCGCGGCGAATGCCCAGGTGAGGCCGGGCACAGCGACCGTCAGCATCAACGGCGTGCCTCAGGGTAAGGAGACCTTTACGAACCTGAATGGCAGCTCGTACACCGAGACACTGGATATAGGCAGCGACCTCGGCTCGCCGGTAAGCACCGCATATACGGTCCCAAACAGCTTTGCAGGTAAGATCGACCGGCTGACGGTGCAGATTCGATAACACATTCAGAACGGTATGAAAGGGTGGGCTGTGTGATCATCCCTAGAGGAAGACCTAGCCATACAGCCTCGCAACAAACGATGTTGACCTACTGACTTCCGCCAACCTCAGAACCCTTTGCTCAGGGTGCAACAACGTGGATCACTACCGGTCGTGGCACCAGCCGAGAGCGCCTGGTTATCAAAAAGACTCGTGAAACCAGGTGACTGGGCCTCGTGGGCAAGAAGCCACCGTTTCCGGTCGATTCCTCCACCGTACCCGGTCAGCGAACCATTTGCCCCGATCACTCGATGACAAGGCACAATAACCCCAACTGGATTCGAACCATTTGCCAGCCCCACAGCTCGCATTGCTGTCGGTTTACCAATCTTCTGCGCTAACTTTGCATAGCTGACGGTCGTTCCGCAGGGAATCTCCCTGAGCGCGCGCCAAACGGTACGTTGGAATGGAGTACCGGCCGTTTTTACCGGCAAAGCATCGAGTGCGGTAAGATCGCCTGAAAAATAGCGATGGATTGCGTCTGCAAATCCGTGCGGGTTTTTCCCGGGCTCAATTTTGAAACCGCTCTCGCCATAGTGGAGCCTCAAGAAACGCAGCATCCGAGGTTCGTACTCGACCCAATCCACAGCACGAACGTTCCCCTCGTGGTCCGCGACCATCTCCATCTCGCCAATAGGAGTTTTGATCTGGTCCCTGATTAGTTGCAAAGATTCACTCATAGATTTGCTCCTTTTTCCTGAAGTAAGGTCGGATCGGCAGCCCAGAGATGCTGTGCCGCGTAGGCGCGCCACGGTCGCCACAATTCGGCCCGGTTTAGAAGAATTTGCGAAGTAATCACCCCACTTCGATCCACCATGGCCGCGCTTCGAAGCAGCCCGACATCCGTCGACGGAAACGCGTCCATCTCCCGCACAGCGCGTAGTGCTATGTACTGGGCAGTCCATTCACCCACTCCCCGGATGGCTTTCAAGCGTTCGATGGTCTCCTCGATGCTGCCTGCTTGACGGAATAGACTAGGGTCGGCAACCGCGGCTGTGGCCAATGCTTTTAGTGCCGCCAAGCGCGCCGCCGGCATGCCTAAACCGAGCGACTCCACGCTTGCCAGCCTTTCCGCTGTGGGGAACGCGCGAGACAGGCCGGTGTGCGCCACGTAAGCATTTGGCACTCGTTTACCGTGCAGCGCAACCATCTGACCGGCTAAGCGGCGCGCCGCTGTGACGCTGATCTGTTGCCCGAGTACGGCTCTGACCGCAAGTTCAAATCCATCCCATCCACCGGGAGCTCGCAGCCCAGGGCGTTTCGCGACTAATGGCGCCAAAAACGGATCGTTTGAAAGATGCGCATCGATGGTTTCAATGTCCGCACTGATATCAAACTGACGCCTTACTCGCGCGACGATGGCAGGCAACGAGCGGACGTTTGGAAATCGGATCCTCACGCAGATGTTCTGTCGTTCCGGCTGATGAGAAACGTCGATCGTACCGGTAGATCCGTCCATGACCACGGTACGAAAATAATGCTCATTCTCTACCACCTCTACTTCCGGTATGGCCCGGGCTTGCAAAAAGCCGATGATCGAGCGCCAATCGTAGGGAGGCCGGTATCGCAGACGCAAAGTTATCCCATCGTTTGCATCTGCTGAACCCGCAGAAGTTTTGCGCCTCAAAGCGCTGGGAGGACGCTGAAACAGGTTTTGGAAAGTTTCATTGAATCGGCGAACGCTGCCAAAGCCAGCGGCCAGCGCAATTTCGGTCATCGGCATCCGTGTTTCATGGATAAGTTGCTTGGCGAAAAGGACTCGTCTCGTTTGCGCCACTGATACAGGAGAAGCGCCCAGGTGCTGAACAAATAAACGTCTCAGTTGACGTTCCCCTACACCCAGCCGTTCTGCTAGCTTGTCTATCTTTGCGCCGTCGCCGTCCAGTGCTCCTTCTCCGATGAGAGCCAGAGCTCGAGAAACGGTATTGGATGTTCCCCGCCAGGAGGCAAGATCCGGAGCCGACTCCGGCCGGCAACGAAGGCAGGGACGAAAGCCCGCGTCCTGTGCAGCCGCTGCGGAAGCAAAAAAAGTGCAGTTCTCGGATTTTGGGGTACGCGCTGGACAGATCGGGCGGCAATAGATGCCCGTAGACTTGACTCCAACGAATATCAGGCCGTCAAAACGGGCGTCCCGGCTTTGCAAAGCTCGATAGTAGACTTCTCGATCTCGCAGCTCCATGAATCAATTTTCTCACTCGTGGCCATCCTAACTGGCGGTTTTCGGACATGGTCACCAGCAAAGGCGAACGCACAAATGGACACACGGGAGAAAGTGAGAGTGCCTGTGGGAGACTTCCTGAGCGTCAGCCTATTCGGTTCTCAGTGCTTGCATCGGATCGAGGCGCGATGCACGCCTCGCGGGAATAAAACATGCGAACCCGGCCACCGCGAGCAGCACTACGGCCACTACGGTAAAAACCGCCGGATCGAGCGGCTCGATCTCATAGAGCAGGTCGCGCATCAACCGGCCGGCTTCCAGGCTTGTAGCGAGTCCCGCGGCGAGACCGAGGACTGCAGGCCACATTCCGTCAATCAACATCTTCCGCATCACTTGCCGGCGGCTTGCGCCCAGCGCAATGCGGATGCCGATTTCCATGGTCCGCTGCCCGGCGACGTAGGACATCACGCCGAAGAGGCCAACCGCGGCCAGCAGCAGTGACAGCGTCGCGAACGCTGTGAGCAGCGTTGCGTTGAAGCTCTGGTCGAATGTTTGTTTCCCCAAGAGTTGGTTCATGGTGAGCACGTCGGAGAGTGGCAGATCGCCGTCCATCTCGGCAACTATGCGCTGAACCGGCAGAGCATATTGCTGCACGTCATGAGTGGAGCGAATGACGAGCGTGCCGACGGTCTCGACACCGGCATCGAGCGGGAAGTACATCGCGGGCACCGGCTTTTCGCCGATCACGAAGCGTGTATCGCCGACGACGCCCACAACCTCCGCAATTTGATGCCGAAGCGGGGCATTGATGTGTTTGCCGACTGGGTCTTCGCCGGGAAAGAACTGATTGGCGAACGATTGACTGATGAGGACTTCGTTGGCCGAATCCAATCGCTTACCAAAGTCGAATGTACGGCCGTGCAAGAGAGGAATGCCCATGGTGGCGAAGTACTTTGGATCGGCCCACAGCTTAATGGCACTCAATCCACGGCCTTGCAGCAAGAGCGGGTGTTCGACAATCGTGAATCCCCAATCGCCCCAATAACCCTGGCCGGGAGCGACTGTGACAAAGGCCGCCTCATGCACGCCGGGCAGACCGCGGACGCGTGCGAGCAGCGTGTCGAAAAAGTTGGCGCGTTGGGCCGGCGTGGGATAGCGGGCATCGGGAAGGCCGAGATGCATGGTGAGCACGTCCTGCGTGATGCAACCCATATCGGTGGAGCGCAGCCGTTGGTAACTCTTGAGCAGCAGGCCGGCGCCGATCAGCAGCACCACGGTCAACCCGACTTCGACGGTCAGCAGTCCTTTGCGCAGCGCGGTACCGGCGCTGCGGCCGCTCGCGGAGCGTGATGTCTCATGGAGCGCGCCGCGAATCTGCTTGCCGCGGGCACTGAAAACAGCGATCAATCCGGAAAACAGCGCACAGAGCACGACGATGCCGGCGGTAAATATGGCGACCACAGGGTCGATGTGGATGGATTCGACGCGGCTCATGCCGTGGCGAGTTTGCGTCAGCCAGCCGAGGGCGGCGAAAGCAAGCATCAGACCTAACGCGCCGCCTGCGGCAGACAACAGCAGGCTCTCCAACAGTCGTTCGCGCATGAGGCGCAGCCAGCCGCCGCCCAGTGCGGTGCGAATGGCAAGCTCCTTGCGCCGCGCGGCGGCGCGCGCCACCAGCAGATTGGCCACATTGAGGCAGGCGATCAGAAGCAGGCAGCACGTGGCCCCAAGGAGCAAGTAAAGCGGCTTCTTGATGTCGCCCACCAGGTGATCGAGCAACGGCCGGCTGCTGGCATTTCTGAATATGAATGGGTCGCTGAGGTGCGCATGGTGGATGCGATGGGAGATCAGACTCAGGTCGGCCGCTCCTTGCGCTGCTCCAACCCCTGGCTTGAGCCGCCCAACCACCTGAAACATGTGGATGCTGAACGAGGCCATCTGTTCTTCAGGCCGGTCGTGATAAACGGGTGTAAAGAGTTGCGTGGATGAGCCCGGAAAAGCGAACCAGGCGGGCAGGATGCCGATGACGGTATAGGGCTGGGCGTCGAGATAGATCTTCTGGTTGAGAATGTTGGGATCACCGCCAAAGCGGCGTTTCCACAGGCCCCAGCTGAGCAGAACCGTGGCGTTGGCCCCGGGACTGTCGTCCGCCTGCGCAAAGTCGCGGCCTAGGGCGGGCTGCACGCCCAGCGTGCGAAGCAAATTCCAGGAGAACTCCGCGTTGGCTAGCTTCTCAGGCAGTTGCCCACCGGACCCGGAGAGTCCGACGCGGCTCTCGCGCACCAGCGCAAGGCTGCTGAAACTCTGGTTTTGCTTCTTCCACTCGGCATACATCCCTCCCGCGACCGTGAAGTAGCCTTTTGCGTCGTTTTCATGAAGGCCCCACTCGTACAGCATGGCGAGGCGATTCGGATCCTGGAATGGCAAGGGTTTGAGCAGAACGCTACGCACCACTGTGAACAGGGCGACGTTGGCGCCAATGCCAAGTCCCATTACCAGGATGGCGATGATAGTAAAGCCGGGGGTGCGGCGAAGCGTGCGCAGACTGAAGCCGAAATCGCGCCCGAGAGACTCAACCCAGTTCCAGGACCAGACGGCGCGAGTCTGTTCGCGAATGAGAGCCGGATTGCCAAAGGCGCGCAAGGCTGCATAGCGCGCTTCATCGCCTGAGTTGCCGCCTTCCCGTTGCTCCTCTTCTTCCAACTCCAGGTCGCAAGCTAGCTCTCGCTGCAGGTCCGCATCTCTCTTCCTGAACTGCCACCAGCGCATGTCGGCACCTATTAGTCTATGGAAGGCATTCTTCCCTCGATCTCGCGACGATGGTAGACATTCGACTATCAGTTGTCAAGGCGCAGGAATACAGTGTGAATGCTTGAACGCATAGCACGACTAATCCCACATAGACTTATCTATATAGGGTTCTCGACGGCCTGATCTTTGTACCAAGGGCACGGCTTCACAGGCTGAGGAAATACTCTATTTTGAAGGTGCGGGCTTTAGAGTCTGCGTGAGAGCCGAGATTTTGAACTCAGTCCCGCAGGGACGGCTGAGTGTCAGAGCTGTCCAAATTAGCTGTTGGTCGACTTTGTTGCGTTGATTTTATTGGTCAAGCTGGTGTTGCGAGCCGCGACTGCGAAACCAGGTTGGTGTCGAGAAGTGTAGGATGTACGGCACCACTTCCGCAGAGAAGGAAGGGCCCCGTACGAAGGGCACGGCTTCAGCCGTGCCGCACAAAGCCTGAGCCAGCGAGGGCTTTAGCCCCTGAGGTACGTGTTTCCATGCATCGGCACGAACAGAAGCTACCTGTAACAACCGTACCTCAGCGGCTAAAGCCGTCGATGCACAAGGGTTTATGGCACGGCTGAAGCCGTGCCCTTCGTACAGATTAGTCTGCCCGAAAACTAATTTGGGCAAGTCTGGCTGAGTGTAGCCCAGGACGACAGTCCTGGGTTTGTGCAACTCAGACCAAAAAGTCCCGTAGGGACGACTGAAAGTTAACCAGGGACAACAGCCCCGGTGATTCTCCGCCGTCCCTACGGGACTCTTCGTGCTTTCAAATCCTACCCCAGGACTGTCGTCCTGGGGCTACACTCAGCCGTCCCTGCGGGACTGAGTCCGGGTTCTCACGCAGACTCTTTAGCCCGTAGATATTGCAACCAAGAACATCGGGCTTTAGCCCCTGAGGGCAGCGGTATCAAGTGCAAGTCGTCCCCTCAGCGGCTGAAGCCGGATTTCATTTAAGGTGGGTATGTACGGGCTGAAGCCCGTACCCTTCATAGCCGTCCCCTTGGTAATTTCATTTCTCTGCATAAATGATCTCCCCGCCTCGGATGGTGTAGCGAACCTTTGAAAATGCCGAGGTCTTCTGAGCCGGATCGGCACTTAGCACCACAAGATCGGCATCCAGTCCTTTCGCGATACGTCCGCTGTGAGTTGCATAGCCGAAGCGCTGGGCGGGGTTGGTGGTGAGCGAAGCAAGAATCTGCTGGAAACTCATTCCGGCGCGAGACATCCACGTGAATTCTTCGGAGGTGTCGAACTGCTGGATGTAACCAACGTCGGTGCCGAAGAGTACTTGCCCTCCTGCTCGAGAGAAAGCCTCCAGTTGCTGGGCCGCCTTGGTCATCGCCTTCTCGATATCGTCGGGTGAGGCATTGCCTTTTTTGAATTCGACGTCCCAAAGCGTCAGCGTCGGGGTAAGGGCCATATGGGCCGCCGTCAGCCGCTGCACGAAAGACGGGCTCCAGAGGTCATCGACAGCAGTGGTGTGGGCCAGGATATCGACTCCGCTCTGAATCGCCACCTCGATTCCCTGATCATTGGAAACATGCGCGAAAACAGGTTTGCCGGCACGGTGTGCCTCGGCGGTGATCGCCTGGGCAAGGTCTGAAGGCATGGTCAAGATGTGCTGAAATTCCACAGAATTCGCGAAAATCTTAATGCCATCGGCGCCATCGTGAATCTGTTGCCGCACCCGTTCCTTTGCTTGCGCCGTTGATTCCACCTCCGGAATGCTGACGTGATTCTCTTCGAGAAATTTTTTGACATAAATCGGCGTTCCACCTTTCACCCAAAAGGGTTCACCAACGGTGAGAATCCGCGGCCCTTTCACTTCGCCCTCTGTTATGCGACGGCGGATGAGATTCGTGTTCTGGAGCACGGAAGCGATATCAAAGACGGTAGTGAATCCCCAACGTGTGAGCATCTGTTGAAGTTGTGACGTGATCTGCTCGGAGGAGAGATTTTCTGCATGAAGCAACCCGGGTAAAAGGATGTGCACATGGCTATTCCAGAAACCGGCAGTCACGACGAGTCCCTTGCAGTCGATTACGGTCGTACCGCGTGGGACTTTGATCTCTGCAATCGGTCCGACCGATAGAATCTGGCCGCTGTGTATAAGGATCGTGCCGCTTTCGATAGGTGGTTCGGATGGAGAGAGATAAATCTTGGCGCCAACCAGAGCCAGGTCTGATGCGTGACTTTGCAGAGCTGCAAAAAACGCCAGCAGCAAGAGAAGAGGTAGCGCACGTCCGAATCGCATGTTCAGAACATACGAGGTAAGCTCAGGAATTTGTTCCGAAGTTGAGGACAAAACAAAAGGGCGATCTCTCTTGCGAGAGACCGCCCTTTCTCCGATTTTTTGAAGATCTGGTCCGGTTTCCAGATCACAACATGGCTTTTCCGAAAAGGCTACTGAGCCGCAAGCTAGGCCCGCGTTTCTCTTCGCTCTTCCGGTACCTCCTCGTTGCAAGAATCTCTCCGACGCCATTCGTGATCTTCGTTGCCGATTCTCTCGAAGGCCCCTGAGCTACTCTCTCCTGCTGGAAGATTGCTCTTCCGTTGAAGTGATATTAGTCGATAGCTCGCTGAAAAATACGGGCTCCAAAATATTTTGTGTTGTGGAAATAATGTACTTACTGTGGAAGAGGTGTTGGGAGATATGGAATCTTCCCGACGCTATCTATGTCCTGGCCTCCGTGTCGGAAAACTCCGGGCAGCAGGGGTGAGATAAGCCCCCCGAGGTTCCCTCGGCTGCGCTCGGGACAGGCTCTTCGACTCCGCGCGATGAGCGCTGTGTCACGCGATAAATCTGTGAGGCGCTCCGCTCCCACGGCAAGCCGGGGCAGGCAGGATGACGATTTCGTGGGAGTTTTGACGGCGGCGAGAGTAACTAACGGCTACTACTTACCTTATTTCGCGCTATGCCGTCGCGAGCCGCTTATAGGCGCGGATTCACTGAAAACTATGCTTGTTATAGCTTCAGAACTCTTTCCGCGTTTCCACCCGTTAGCTTCTCTATCTCCGCCTCGCTCAGCCATTCCGCTGCGTCGCTCAGAAATTTTCTTCCGTGGGTATTTGGACTGAATGGATAATCCACGGAAAACAACAGTCGATCGATCCCAACCACCTCTACGGCACACCGCAGCGGCGGCTGCGAGAAATATCCGCTGGTTGTCAGGTGAATATTCGTTCGAAAGTAATCCACGACCGTCTGCTTCAAGTGTGCCGGCCCGGAAAGGATCCCGCTCGATCGCGCCAGAGCATACGGCAGACCCTCGCCCATGTGACCGATGATCAACTGCAGCTCGGAGAATCGGTCGAACAGCCCGGACACGATCAAGCTCAGCGTGTGCAGGCCTAATTCCGCATGCCAGCCCCAGCCCGCGATCGATAGCAGCATGCCCAAGTCTCCGGATAACCCCGAAAAGTAGGCTTTCTGCACTATCTTCGGAGCGGGAGCCGGATGCAGATACACCGGAACCTTCAGCTGCACCGCGGCCTCCCAGAAAGGAGCAAACCTCGTGTCATCCAGGAATAATGGTCCCTCGCTCGATAGAACCGTTCCGTTCACCAGCGCCCCGACAAATCCCAGCTTCGTGACGCACCGCTCAAGCTCCTTCGCCGCGCTCTGCGGATCCCGCAAACTGAGCGCCGCAAACCCTGCCAATCGGGTCGGGTTCGCCTTGATGGCCTCCGCCAACTCATCGTTCACATCCGCAATCAGCGCTGTTGCTGCCGCCGGCTCCAGCTTGTCGATCCCCATCACCGCCAGAGACATCACCTGCAGGTCGATTCCGGCCTCATCCATCGCCGCAATTCGTCCTGCACCCAGATCCAGCAGCTTCGGTTGGATCTGCGCCAGCTGGGGCGGCGCGTTCGCCCCGTATCCGTCAGTTGCTTTCAAAAAGGATTCCGTGACGAAGTGTTCTTCAAGGGTAATTGTCTTCATAGCACGATGAGATGCCTGTCCCCGATCGTAAGGACCTTAGTCGCAGCGTAGCGCTGCCATGGGCTCGACTTTGGAGGCACGCCGTGCCGGCAGCGCGCAGGCAATCGCTGCCACCAGTACGAGCAGAAGGGTCGCGGCCAGCAGGATGACTGGATCGCGCGAGCTGGCTGCCGCCCAGTTGGCGAGAATTTTGTTGAGCGCCAGGCTGAGTCCCAGGCCAGCCACAATACCGCTCCCTACACTCACCAGCATGGAGCTAAAGACAATTCGCATCACATGCTCGCGCTGCGCACCCAGAGCCATGCGAATGCCAAACTCGTTGGTCCGTTGGGTAACCGCGAACGACACCACGCTGTAGAGTCCCACTGTGGCCAGGGCCAGCGCCAGCAGGGAGAATGCGCCAAAGATCCAGGTGACCAGGTTTCCCTGTTGCCACTCTGGCTCATCCCTGATCCACTGCTCCAGGTCATCGGCTTGGTTGGCGGTTTGCTGATCGGGATTGAGCGATGCCAGCTGCGCCCGAATGCTGTGAAGCAGAGGCAAGGGGGAGCCGTTGGAGCGGACAAGCACTCCGGTGTACTCCCACATACAAAGCGTCCAGGGCAGGAAAGCTTCGGGTTTGATGGGGTCTCGCAAACCGGCGTCGCGGGCGTCGCCGGCTATGCCGACAATCTGCAGCCAGGAATCGGCAATGCCAGGCGCGGCGACAAGAATTGGCGGCCGATTCTCAATGCCGGGCAGTTTGATGGAATGGCCGATGGCATCGCCATTGGGAAAGTAAAGGCGTGCCAGGGTCTGGTTGATGACGACCACATGCGCACCGGTTTGATTCTCGGATTCATTCCATATGCGGCCGCGCAGGAGAGGAATGCGTAAGGTCGGGAAATATCCCGGGCCCACGAAGTTGATCAACCCCGTCTGCTGTTCGAGCGCGGGCCGCCCGAGAATCTCGAAATGCATCTCGCGTCCGTTGCGCGGAGGAGTGGCGTTGGTCGAGATAGCGGCCGCCGTCACGCCGGGGGTATCGGCAACTTTGGCATGCAGCTGCTCGAAATACGCGGCCCGCGAGTTCCAGGTAGCGTAAGAGCCCTCATGCAACGGAATCCAAACATACATCACATGATGTGGGTCGTAGCCGAGAGGGGAGGCCATCAGGCGCACGAATCCCTCCATAGCGGCGCCGGCTCCTGCCAGCAACAGGATGGTGAGCGCGATCTGTCCGGCGATCAGGCTATTGTGGGTTCTGCGGCCGCGTACGGTTCCGGCCAGGCGCCGGGCTCCTGACTGCATGGCCTGGCCGACTTGCGGACGAGAGAGCTGCAGCGCTGGCCACAGGCCGAACAGAACTCCCGTCAGCAATGCCACAGCAACGCTGAAGAAAAGAACCGGGAGATTGATCCCGATCACGACTTCGGGCGCGAAAGCGTAACGCGGAAGCAATACACGAATGCCGGCGAGTAGGCCATAGGCCGCAAGAACCCCCAGCACTGCTCCGGTGATGGCCAGGAGCAGAGATTCCGTGAGCAGTTGACGCAGGATACGGCCGCGACTGGCGCCAATCGCGGCCCGCACCGCAAGCTCCTGTTGCCGCATGGTGCCTCGTGCCAACAGAAGGATAGACACGTTGCCGCAGCCAATCGCGAGCAACAGCGCAACCCCACCCAGCAGCAGGTAGAGAGTTCGACCGATTTCCCTTACCACCCACTCGTTTAACCCTGCAACGTGAACCTTAAAATGCTCCGGAAAGTGCTTGGGCGTATCTTTGGCGAACTGTTCCATCAGCGGTTGCAAGGCGGCGTTCGTTGCCTCGCGAGAGGCGCCCAGCCGCGGGCGGAAGGTCACCATATAGATCGGTACCGGATCCTGAGAGAGCTTCAAGGGCAGGTACACGTCGCCGCTGAACCAGGTGAAGCGCGGCGCTGAGACGCCTACGATGCGGTAATTCTTCCTGTCGAGTTGGAGCGTTTGTCCCAGTACCGCGGGATCGGCATTGAAATGCTGACGCCAGAACTTGTAGCTCAGCACGACCACCGGTTGGGGATCCTGGCCGTCGATCGCGTCTGCGGGCAATAGTCCCCGGCCCAACAGTGCTGGCACACCTAGAAAGTTGAAGCCGTTCGCGGTTAAGTAAATGGCCTCCACATCCTCGGGCACATCATGGCCGGTCAGGGTCAGAGACCACTCATCCATGGCGATCAGGTCTTCCACTGCCGGAGACTGGCGCAACTGCTGGATTTGCGGACTGTTCAGACTGACCCCGCGACCTTCGCCAGCCTGGTTGTCCACCCTAAGGCGAAGAATCCGGCCCGCCTCGGAGTAGGGATAGGGATTGATCAACGCGGCATAGACCAGGCTGAAAACCGCGGTGGTCGCGCCAATGCCCAACCCCAGGGAAAGCAAGGCCGTGATGCTGAATGCCGGGTGGTTGACCAGTTGCCGCACAGCATAGCGGAAATCATGGAACAGGGTCTGCACAGATCCCCTCCAAAGGCGAGAAGTCCATCATCGCACCAGGAGACGGTGTTTTTTTATCTTCTTCCAGTGAATCGTTCTTTACATTAGACAATCTAAGATATATCGTAAGATATATCTAAATAGGAGATAGAGAATTATGTTTAACCAAGAAGAATTTGAGAACAGGCGCGGTGGCCGGCATCATGGGTTCCATCACGGTGCGGAGCGCCATCACGGACGGCATGGCGGCTTCGGTGGCCCCATGGGCCATGAGCGCGGTTTCGGTGGCGGGGGCCGGGAGAGGCACTTCGACAACGGTGAATTGCGCTTCGTGATTTTGCAACTTATCGCCGACAAGCCAAGCTATGGCTACGAGATCATCAAGGCCATTGAAGAGCGGCTTTCGGGAGCTTATGCACCCAGTCCCGGCGTGGTGTACCCAACCTTGACCATGCTGGAGGAGGAAGGCTATGCCACCGTCTCCTCAACCGAGGGCAGCAAGAAGCTGTATGCAGCCACGGAGCGCGGCGTGGAGTATCTGAAAGAAAACAAGGTCGTCACCAAGGCGATTTTCGGACGGATGGAACATGCGGGGAAAGTCTTTGGAAGGGGAAGATCTCCGCAAATCATGCGGGCGATCATGAACCTGCGGTATGCATTAAAGATCCGCACGGAGCGGGGCAATCTATCCCCGGAGCAGACTCGCAAGGTAGCGGAGGCAATCGATGCTGCGGCCCGTGTCATCGATGAGGTCTGAAGGGCTCACCGTTTTCGAAGAGGAGCGCATGGCGGCGCTGGAGGATCAGTGCCACCATCTGCACCTGCTGATCGGTGAGTTGTTGCTCAAAAACCATGAACTGCGATCCGAGGTAGCACGCCTGCGGACCTCGGTGGCGGCAGATTAGATGTTTTTCGTCAAAACTGCCACAAAGTCGTCATCCTGAAGCGGAGCGCCCCGAAAGACCGTGGCGGCTGCGCCCGATGCGGTCTCCGGTGGTTGAAAAGCTCCGAGCAGCATTGGGTAAGATAAGCACCGTCGGGGTCCTTCGACTCCGCGCACAAGCGCCTCCTGTACACGATTATCGTGAGGCGCTCCGCTCAGAGGCTGTGACTTTTTTAATTTCCCTTGTAGTTCGTGGCCGGAAAGCTCCGAAGAGCATCTGCCCAACAAGCATCGCCGGGGTTCCCTCGGCTACGCTCGGGACAGGCTCTTCTGACTTCGCGCCATAAAGCTCTTTGACATGCGATAGATCTGCGAGGCGCTTCGCTCAGGATGACGCCTTTCTGGAGGGAATTGAAAACATCTGGTCGGATCCAAAAAACACGGGAAGATCGAAAAAGTCACAAGCTCTCAGGATGACGATTTTGTGGCGTGTTGGGGATGGAAAAAATTGCGTTTAGGATGACGTTTTTTATGGCGAGTCGGAGATGCAAACGAGCAGCGTCTTCTCGGATTTGTATCTTTGCCAAACGAGCTAGCGCGTTGCGGGGCTTATTCTGCTAGCCCTGAATACAACAACCGAGGCTGGCCCATCCAGAAGGAATTGCTTTTACGGATGATTGGGCCGGGGGAGCGGCCGCATAGGCGAGCCTCCGCTTCGTGAAAAGGGCCGACAAAACGCAACCATGCGGGTATAGAAGGATAGATCCGAGGTAGCCAACGCGCAGCCCGGATCACGGCAGATTCCTCCTGCGTTCCAAAAGGCAGGTCAAAAGCGGCGCGGAGCCGCGGCGGCATCCAGGAAGCCGTCAGCGCTTTGTACCAATGGGGAGGGCTAAGCCAGGTACCCGCACCAGAGAGCACACTTTGGCCCAGGGCCAGAGCAGCCGGGTCGACGCAGAGTTGTTGCGAATCGAGGGTTTGCGCGGTGTAGCGCGAAAAGGCGTCCCAATCCTGGGGTAGTTCTCCTGGCGCGATGCCGAAGAGGGCGGCCATCCGTTTGCTCTCGGCATAATACCGTTCACGATCGGCAGGTGTAAGCGGCAATAAGACAAACTCGTAAGCCAACATCGCGCTCTCGACCAAGGTGGCATACACCCAGCGAAGGGCAGCTACTTCGTTCGCCTGGTACTGCTCGCCCCGCTGGTATGCGCCAACCGTATGAGGCAGTTCGCCGCGGATGCCGGTATGGAGCTGATACAGCTGTTTCGAAGCCTCAATGGCCTGGGCCCGGGTGCCGAACAGCATAGTGTAGATGACACGAAACGTGCCGTGAAAACGGCCCACCGCATCGTGCAATAGGTTGGAGTGTTGCGCCAGCGCAGCCGCGACCCAGGGATGCGCCAGTTGCAGCAATGCCGCGCGTCCGGCGCCGAGAAAGACCGCAGACTCGCGGTTAACCTGCCAGGTTATGGATCCGGGGCCGAAGAAACCGTCCCCAGGCTTGCCGGGCAGCTTCTCAAGTGAGGCGAGCAGTGAGTGGCTGTCTGAGCGCGACACAAATTGCCGGGAAGCCGAGTGATCCGCCATGCCTCATTAGACGCGCGACTCAGTCCCTGAGCCAATTGTCCAGGAAGTGAGAGAATGAGCCATCCCCAGGACAGGAGAATTAAAAAGGATGAAGATGCGGTATTCACCAGCGGCTAAGCGAGTCTTCTTGATGGCCGGTTTGATGGCCGGCCTTTCGACAGGCAGCGCGTTTGCTCAAAACCAGGCGATCGACTTTAAACCGGGTATGCCGTTCAGTGGCGGCTATGTTGCGGGCAATACGCTCTACGTGGCCGGCCAGCAAGGCCGCGATGCGAATGGCAAGGTGGAAGGCTTAGACATCGGCGCGCAGACCACCAACACCATCGCGGCAATAAAGAAAGTAGTGGACGCGGCAGGGTTCAAGATGACTGACCTCGTGTCTGTAACCGTCTTTGTTACCAGCCTGGACGATGTGCCCAAAATGAATGAAGTCTACAAAGCGCTCATCCCAGATCCCAAACCCGCGCGAGCCACGGTCCAGGTTGCAGGACTCATCGGCGGCGCCAAGATTGAGATATCGGCCATCGCGGTCAAACACTAGCAGTGGGCCACTCGAGAGCGGTCATCACGGCGTGCTCGATGACGCCATCCGTGGGTCCGCTCTCATGCAGCATCCGAACTTCGAGCGACACGTTGATTAAGGCCTGTAAGTCTCTCTTTTAAAGTAATTTGTGTTCACGCTGAGGGTGTTTTACCTCCGCCGGTGCTGCCCGTGGTTACTAAAGTGGTGTGGCCACTGTGACAACTCGCTGTAAGTTAAAGCAGCAACTGTCCAGACGACAAAAACTTCTATAATCACAGCATGCGAGTCTATCGGTTACTTTGGTGTCTGCTGCTGTTGTTCACGGTTCGACTAGCACACGCGGATGGCGGTCCGGCCTTCGATCTCGACGGGCCTCGTATCCAGGCAAAGGTCACCCGCGCAGGCAAGACTTTGCCCATCGGCACAGTGGCAAACCTGGCCCCCGGGGATCGCTTGTGGGTGCACCCTGACCTTCCCGAAAAGGAGGGGGCGCGCTATGTAATGGTGGTTGCGTTTCTTCGCGGGTCGGTTAATCCGCCGCCCGAGAACTGGTTCACAAAAGCAGAAACCTGGAACAAAAAGATTCGCGAAGAAGGCCTGTACGTGACCGTCCCTGAGGGCGCGCAACAGGTTCTGGTATTTCTCGCCCCGGAGACCGGGGGAGACTTCAGCACGCTACGCAACGCGGTGCGTGGCCGGCCGGGCGCTTTCGTACGCGCGGCGCAGGATCTTCACCAGGCAAGTCTTGATCGGGCACGCCTCGACACCTACCTGGCCGGCGTGAAGACGGTGGATGCCGGCGATCCCAAGGTTGTAGAGGACCAGACCAAGCTTCTGGCGCGAAGCCTCAATATCAAGGTCGACCAGCAGTGTTTCGATAAACCCACTGAGCAGCAGGCGCCTTGCCTGGTGCAGAATCCTGACAGCCTGGTGCTCGACAACGGACGCAGCCAGAGCGTGGTGCAGCAACTTACCGGCGGTTCAGCCGGCGACATGCTGGCGCAAATGTCGTATACCCAACAGGCAGGCAGCGGCTACTACAGCGTTTATGTAGGCACGGTGATGGATATGGCCAAGATTCTTGACAGCTTCCATACCGCTGAATACCAGTACCTGCCGGCACTCGCCATACCGAAGGGCGATACTCTCGCTCTCAAGCTGAATAATCCGCCATCGTTTCACAAACCGCAGTCGGTGCTGGTGATCGGTTTACCGGCGGTCCAAACGCCGGAGCTGCCGGTGCTGCACGCCATGGACCCCAAGAGCACACTGTGCGCGCAAACCAAGCCACTGGTATTGCCGGTGGTGGGAGCGCCTTATGTTTTTGCCACGAGCTACGCGCATGATTTCGTCCTCAAGGTGCAGAGCAAATCGGGCCAGAGCGTAGACCTTCCCGCAACCCCTGATGCTATGAAGGGTGGATTTGTGGTGGATGCACAGGCACTCGCGGCCCAGAAGCTACCTGCGAACGCGACCGGAACGCTGCACGGTTATTGGGGCTTCGACTCATTTGAAGGCCCGAGCTTTCATCTTGCCAACGCTCATCCCGAACAGTGGACACTGGCTTCCGCCGACCAGCATGCGCTGATCGTTGGCCGTAAGGACACCGTGCATCTGGATGCCGCTGAGGTTTCTTGCGTGGACGGCGTAACGATAAAGGATGCGCAGGGTAAATCGCTGGACGCGACCTGGAAGGCGGTCAAGCCCAATGAGATCCAGGTTGACATGCCGCTCGACTCGGAGCAAGCGGGGGTAGTGAATCTGGAGGTGAAGCAAGTGGGGTTGGATAAGCCGGATCAGGTCCCCTTGCACACCTACTCCGAAGCTGGCCGCCTGGGTAGCCTGACAATTTATGCGGGCGATCACCAAGGGGTGTTGAAGGGCACCCGGCTGGATGAGGTCGCCGCCATGACCGTCAACGACGCTGCCTTCTCGCCCGCGGGGACGCTCACGCACAGTGGCAATGAAGACTCGCTGCTGCTCACAGGGCCGCCCTCCACGTCTTACCACCAGGATGAAAAGGTCACGGCTAAAGTCACGCTGAAAGATGGACGGGTGCTGGATTTGGAGTCAACCGTGCAGGCACCACGACCGAGCGTAAAGCTGTTGAATAAGAGTGTTCATGCGGATGGAGCAGCTTCCGCGGTACAACTGAGCAGCCAGGATGAACTTCCTGAACACGCGACGCTTACGTTCTTCGTGCAGGCGCCGGAGTCCTTTCCCAGAGACCAGAAAATCGAAGTGGGTAGCGCAGACAATGGCTTCTCTACCACGCTTCGCGTAGGGGAAGGCGGTATCGTTCTGCAGGACAGTAAAACGGCGTTGGTGACCCTGGATCCAGCGAAGGCATTCGGAGGGTCGGCTTTTGGCCCGCTGCGTTTTCGTCCGGTTAACGCTCAAGGCGTGGCAGGGGACTGGCAGCCTTTAGCTACCCTGGTGCGCGTGCCGCAGTTGAAAGAGTTGAAGTGCGCCGAGGGTGCTCCCTTATGCACGCTAGTGGGAACGGATCTGTTTTTGCTGCAGCAGGTGGGTACCGATGCTCAGTTGGCGAATGCAGTTACCGTGCCGGAGGGCTTTGGCGACACGTCCCTGAACGTGCCGCGGCCTAGCGGGACTCTCTATCTCAAGCTGCGAGATGATCCTGCGGTGGTCAATACCGCGGTTCTGCCGGTAACTCCTGAGCCGTCGCAGTCTGCCGCAGTTTCACCTCCTGCGGACCCGGCAGCGCGGCAGCCTGCACCAAAACCAAGCCAACCAGCCGAGCCTGCCCAGACTGCGCCACCGACGGGGACGCCGCCTAACTAGGTGGTAGTGCCTCGTTCCCTCGCGATGGCCGGGTGCCCCACATCTCGCTCGTTTTTCGCGAGATGTGGGATACCACTGCTCCCGCCCTCTGACTCTCGATTCCCCCGATGGACTGAACGATCAACATCCGTGGTATCCCACATCTCGCGAAAAACGAGCGAGATGTGGGGCACCCAGCCTTCGTCAGGGAACCAGAGGACCGAACTTTGATTTGTCTGAATACCTCGCTACGTGATATTCCCTCAATGGATCGATCGTGGAGGCTTATGCCACGGTCAGAGCAGGAGCAGAAGCGCATGAAGTATGTCCTGGTGTTAGCAAGCATGATGGCAATTCTGAGCAGCGCGGGGGCACAAACCAGCCCCCCGGAGACGGCAACAGGCAAGATCGGCAGCGCAACTCTGGCTATCAAGTATTGCGCGCCCTCGGTTCGAGGACGCCAGATCTTTGGCGAAGGCGGTCGCGTGATGCAGGATCCGACCGCGCCTATCTGGCGCGCCGGTGCAAACGAGGCCACAGCTTTTCACACCGACGCGGATTTGAATATCGGCGGCTTGGCGGTGCCCAAGGGCGATTACACACTGTATGTGAATGTAAAAGATCCCAATGCCTGGGAGCTGGTGATCAACAAGCAGACTGGCCAGTGGGGCACAAAGTACGATGCTTCCCAGGACTTGGGCCGGGTGAAGATGGAAATGAGCACGCCTCCCGCGCCGATTGAAGTGCTGAAATATACGATCACCGGCAGCGGGGGCAACAAGGGAAAGATCGAGCTCGCGTGGGAGAAACACATCGCATCGGTACCGGTGACAGCCAAGTAACCTCAAAGCGAAACAGGAGCGAACATGGTCGCTACTCAGACCCTGAATCCCAGGGTGGATGCATATCTCGCCAAAGTCCCACCGTTCGCGCGGCCGATCATGGCGCACTTACGGGACTTGGTGCACAGGGCCTGCCCCGAAGTTGAAGAAACCATCAAGTGGAGCAGACCGTTTTTTGAGTATCGCGGTGTGATCCTCTGCAACATGTCTGCGTTCAAAGAGCATTGCAGTTTCGGCTTCTGGGGTGAGGAGATTGGGGCTGTGCTGCGCGGAGCCGGGGTGCTGGAACGGGATCCCATGGGCTCTCTGGGACGCATTACGAGCGTGGCGGACCTGCCCTCCGACAAAAAGATGCTGGGCTGGATTCGACAGGCCGCCGCCTTCGTGGACAGCGGACAGTACACCAGCCCGATTGCGGCCAGGCGCAAGGTGGTGAAGTCCCCCAAAACTGTGGACACGCCGGCGGAGTTCTCCGTGGCGCTACAGAAAAACAAGAAAGCCGCGGCGGTTTTTGCGGCGTTCAGTCCCAGCTGCAAACGGGAGTACGTGGAGTGGATCGCCGACGCCAAACGTCCGGAGACTCGTGACAAAAGGATTGCGACCGCGGTGGAGTGGATCGCAGAAGGGAAGCAGCGCAACTGGAAATATCAGAACTGCTGATTTTCTATTCTCCTGGATCGCCGGTGGGGAGTATGCCTTTGTTCTCGACCATCAGGACTACCGTGCGGCGCGGTGCCCGGGTGCGATGGATCACTTGCCGCGGCACAACGAAACCTTGGCCAGGATCGAGTGTGACCGTGCGGGGTTCAAGATCGATGAGTAGTTGGCCCTCGACGACGTAGAAGAACTCGTCGTCAGCATCGTGCTTGTGCCAGTGATACTCACCCTCGAAGACGCCCAGGCGAACTACCGATTCGTTCACCTGGCAGAGCGTCTGGTTGTACCACTTGAATTCGCAAGCGTCGGCAAGAGCTTTCGCATCGATCGTTTCCAGTGGTGGGTATAGAACATTCAGGCGAGTCTCGTAGGAATAGTCGCTCACTTCGCTCATGATTTACCTCTCCTCATCTGCCCGTGCCTGGCAATAGTCCATAGACATCGACTTCGCGTTTTGTCCCCACATACACATGCCCGTTCACGACCATGGGCATGTTGAACCGCAGGGCCAAGCCGGCCCGGTCGCGCCCGGCATTTTGCTCACTATCGTAGAGTTTGTGGGCGACATTTGCAGCATCGTAGGCGTAGAGAACTGCCGGCTGGTTGTCCCCGTTCCAAACCTTGGAGCGAAGCACCCACACCACGCCATCTTTGGATCCGTTGGCGGATACGATTGGGGTCGCAGATACACCCGGAAAAGTATTGCCACTGGCTGCCTTGAGCGAGAGCTTACCGCCCTGCACTCCGAATTGGCGAAGCGCGTCGCTGTCGCTCAGCACATAGAGGTAATGGTTCCAATACGTCATGGATCCAAAAACACCCTTGCCCACGGCGATTGTCTGTACCGCGTGGCTATCTCTATCAGGCTGCCAATGGCCCATGTGGTCGCGGTCCACCAGGTAGAGAGTGCCACCTTTGCCCTCCACCACCGCCAGGTGCGGATGAGCTCCCGGTTGATCAGGCAGCAGCATTGGCCCACCGGAACCCAGATCGCTGTCACTGGCGTCGAGGTCCTCGGCATCAAAGGGTGCGAAATAATCGCTCAGCTTTAAGGTTGCTCCGTCCAGCTTGAGCAAACTATCGCCATAGTCGCGACCTCCTTTGCCGGCATCGAAGACGCCGTTGCCGGTGGCCAGGAAGACATTGCCGGCCTTATCCGCCGCGGGCCCGGTGTCACCGGCCCAAATGCCGCTGTCATCCCCATCTGGAGATGGGTTGAAAACCGCTTTCTGCTTCAGGCTCCGAGCGTCGTAGGCCATAACCCAGCCGTGATATGGACCGACATCGCAGGCCGAGGCCCAGGTGAGATAGACCACGCCGCGGTTCAGCAACAGAGCCGCCCGCGGATTATCTCGCAAGGCGTTGAAGGTCAATTTTCCTCCGTTGCTTCCTTTGCCGCTACCCTTCATGCTGGCCTGAATCTCTGTCGGGCCGGCGAACTTTTCTGTGCCGGTCGTTACCGCGAGTGCATGCAGGCGTTGTGCGTAACGATAATCGAGCACGCCCGACCGGTCTCGGGTGCGGGCGAGCACATAGAGTGTTCCAGTTTCCGGGTCAATGACCGGGGTCGAAGTGATGCCGATCTCCGGCTGAATAAAAGGGCACTCCGCATCTCGCGCCGGCACGGCGATCGAACCGTTTTTAAGGAAGCTCACCTGCCACAAAGGCGAAGATGGGTTGCCGTAAGCGTCAAAGGCGTAGACGCTGTCGTGCTCGGTCGCGATGAAGAGTACATCGTGGCGGCCTTTGCCCGGAATCTCGACACCGCCAAGGAAGAGCGGTTGCGCATAGATGTCTCCATCGACGTGTAAGGTGAAGAGTTTCCCTAAGTGTTCTACATTTCGTGGGGTCAGGGTCGTTTCATTGAGGTTCGCACTGGTACGCGCATTGTCGTATTGCGAGGTGTCCACCCTTTGCGCCCCTGCCTGCAGGCCGAGTGCAATGACCAGCACACAGCAGGGAACGTATAAGCGGAGCTGCTTGGGATTGAGATTAAGCATTCGCTATCCTCCTCGAGGACCCTATGTAGCATACTACTGCATTCTCTCAACAGTATGCTACATAGTGCGGCGTCAAACCCTTCTTTTGCAGCCAACGCCCTAGTTCATGCAGTCAACTTTCCGCTGCTCTGTTTAGACTCTGAAGGCCGGAGTGTTTCCCCATCATGCGATCCATGATCACTGGTTGAGGACGCTTCCCGTCGACTCATCCAGGATGTAAGGCCGCGCATCGGGATGGGCGAAATCAAACATGCCTTTGATAGAACCGGCGATGGCGTCGAAGGAGCCGCCACCAACGCGCTCTCCGTTCAGCCAGTTGTCTTCGATGAAGCGCAGGATCGAAGTCTGATCTGTGACGCTGTGGTCGACGTAGTTGCGCCGGGCAAAAGGGGAGATCACCAGCAGCGGCAGCCGGGGGCCATAGCCGCAGCGGCCCTGCGCGTGGGCGACGGTGGGTCCGGCGAGCGCAGTTGCTCCGTTGCCGCATTGGCCGGGGCCAGTCAGGCCATCCGCGCTGCTGGTCGATTGGTTTGCGATGGGGCCCATCTGGTGGTCGTACCAGCCATCGGAATCGTCGTAAGCCACGATGATGGCGGTGTTTTTCCATTCCGGTTGATGCTGCAGGAAGTTGATTACCTTTACTAGCCAGGCCTGCTCATCGAGCGGATCGGAATAGCCGGCGTGCCCGTCCTGATAGCCAGGAGCTTTCAAGAAGCTAACTGCAGGGAAGTTGCCTGCTTTAACCGCAGCGAAGAAGTCGTCGCTATCGTATTGGTGGTTCGCGCCGTCTCCTTCCCTGGCAATCATCTGCATGGAGGACGGCCGGGTGTGGAGCAGATTGGCGGTCGGAGTGTAATACTGAAAGGGCTCGTGATGGGGAATGTAATCAGGAGGGGATCCCTGGGTGATCTTTGAGTAGGTACTACGTTGGCAGCCCGTCGTTCCATTCGGGTTCTTTCTGGTCAAATCAAAGCCTGCTTCGAACCATCCCCAGGTCACGCCGTGCTTGCTCAGCATTTGGCCAATGTTGTTTCCGGTGTAGCGCAGTTGCCCCCATGTGGTGCTGGAACACTTGTCCCCAATGGGGTCTCCATCATTGACCTCTGTATAAGTGCCGTTGCCGCCGTCGACGAGGTCAGCGGTCGCATTGATCTGATCGGTGACACCATTGGTTTGGCCGGAGATCAGCTCGATGGCTCCCTGGGTGGATTGCCCAAAGGTGGATCCATACGAGTTGTCGCTTAAGGCATATCTTTGCGCGTAGTTCCATAGCGCGGTGACTGTGTTTCCGTCGAAGTAGGCCATCACCAATCCCTTGGTCTGGTGAACATACTCCTGCGGGGCGCCCAACATACTCTGGGGAAAGAATTTCTGCGTCGCGAGGGCAGGCAGGCCGGTATATTGCGGAAACGAATCCATCAGGCCGGCGTGGAAGGCAAGCTGTTCTTCGGTGTAACCGTGATTCTGGTCTGCGGTGTAAGCCTGCGCAGGACCTAACCGGAAGGGGTTTACGGCGAAGCCCTGGTTTACTTTTACATTCAGGAAATTCGGGTTGCGCTCACGCAACATCGGCGTGAGGCCGTTTACCTGGGGCGTTCCAGGCTGCGCTTTGAAGGCAGTTTCATGGGGAGGATTGAGCGCGTTTGGATAAGTGCCGAAGTAGTGGTCGAAGGAGACATTCTCGTCGAAGATCACCACGAGATGCTTGACCGGCGTTGCGGTTTGATTGGTTGCGCTTTGTCCAACCATCGAGCCAACTAGAAGAGTTGCAGCCAGGAAGGTTAGTTTCGTCATGGACCTATCTTTCGCACGCCTCTGGACGGGTGCCCACATTCCCCCGCAAGCTTTGTACTGGGGTTGGGGCGCACTGCAGATCCCTCGGCTGCGCTCGGGATGACAAAGGGAAAAGTAGCGCTTTCATCAGCGTCCGTTTGGAAACCGCCGTCCATGGAAGCGCTGCCTCCCCTTTGTCATCCCGAGCGCAGCCGAGGGATCTGCAGTGCGCCCCAGCCCCAGCAGAAAGCTTGCGGGGAATGTGGGACACCCAGTCTTTTGTCACCCAGTATCTAGTTAGGACGGGCTTCATGGTTTGGTGCAGGCAAAGTTCGCGGCATCGTTCGTGTCGCCGGCGCCCTTGTACTTGGCCAACTCAGGATAAGGACACAAAGGCCGTGTCATCACAGCCTTCTTGTCGGCGTCGAATTTTGTGGCGATCACCTGTTGTGGGGGAGCGCTCTTTTCTACCCAATCGACCAGTGCATCGAATACCCCGTACTTCGGTCCATTGGTGGTGGCGATTCCCAGCTGCCCGAATGCGGACGGACCGGGTCCACCCGCACAATGTTCCATGCCGGGCACCATGTAGAGCTGCACAAATTGGCTCGTCTCGGTGTCGCCCATCGCTTTTTGTACGCTTTGGTAGTAGGCGATGGTGTTCCAGGGGGAAATGGCGGGATCGTTCCAACCGTGATACAGAATCAGCTTGCTGCCGCGGGCGTGAAACTTGCTTAGATCGGGGTTGTCTGAATTTAGCTCACCCGCGGTTTTCTGGGTCGCTTGCTGCAGCGAGTCGGCCACGTTGGCGGTCAGGATATTCCATTTTGGATCGCCCGATACCATGTAGCGGAAGTAGTTTTGTACATATTGGATGCCCGAGCCCGACCCGGGGCCGCCACCCAAGACCCAGATGGCCCAGCTCTCCTCGTCACCCATGGAATAACCCGGGAACGTGGAGGTCCCGCCGTAAAAAGTTTTGAGCGAATCCACCTGCGGCTGGGTAAGGCAGTCGATGGTATCCGTTTCCTTGCACAACAGCACCGCCGGGTCAAAGTGGCATTTTGCCGGATCGTTGAGAAACCCATCCTTAACCCCGTCCGATGCGTCGCACGCAGCCAGTGAGGCTCGCTGGATTGCCGGCAGCTTCAGGCTCGAGATATATGCGCGGGGGTTTCCGAGCGTAGATTGAGCAACACTCACTCCTGTGGACATCAGGCGGGTCCAGGCATTGGCCGGTGCGCCGGCCAGGATGCCGTCGTAGTCCTCCGGAAAACGCTCTGCTTCCATCAGCGCTTCGCGGCCTCCGTCGGAACAGGAATCGAAATAGGCCTTCTCGGCGGGTTTGCCGTAGTAGGCCTTAATTACATCCTTGGCCCGCTCTGCGGTTACGTGAACAGCGCGCCAACCAAAATCTTTGATCTTCTCAGGGTGGCCAAAGGCCCAGCTTGCGTCCTCGGCCTGCGCCTGATGGCCTGCATCCGAGCCCGCCGTAGCGTAGCCGCGCTTCAGATTACCCGCCAGCCCGTCGTACCAGATCGAGCCGGCAAAGCCGCCATTGCCTGCGCCGAGAAAACGCTGGTTCCAATCCTTTTCGGGGAGCCAGATTTCGAAGCGGATTTCGGAGTCTGCCGAGGGCCGAAAGAAACCGGTGACGCGGCAAAATGGGGGCAATTCATGCAAAGGCTTCTCGATGCCGGGACCGCTCAGGTCGCCGGATGTTACCGGTTCAGCCATGGAGATGGTTGTATCTGGGAGCTGGAGATGCTTGAGGGCGGCACAATCGGCGGCGTAGAGAATCGATGTTGAACTAAGCAGAACCAGGAGACAGGCACAGATTCCGTGTTTTGGTTTCATTCGAGTGATTGTAGGGCTGGTGGGGATATATTGGACACCATGAAATTACTCACCAGACTTTTGGGACTGGCCGCGCTGCTCACCGCCAGTGGATTCGCCCAGATGAGCCAGCCGATGCTCGGGGAGGACACAGTAAAAGTTTCTGACCACGTATGGGCGATCATGGGTTTCCCCAACATCGCTATTGTGGTTGGCAGCCGGGCTACACTGGTCGTCGATACTGGCCTGGGCGCAAAGAACGGAGCCACGGTCGCCCGCGTGGCCGCTAAGGTTGCGCCCAACAATACCAAGCTGTTCCTGACCACCACGCATTTCCATCCGGAGCACGCCGCCGGCGAACCCGGTTTTCCGCCCGGCACGATTCTGATTCGCGACGCCGTGCAGCAGCAGGAAATGGAACAGCACGGGCAGGAAATGATCGCTATGTTCAGCGAGCGTTCAGCCCAGAACAAGGAGCTGTTGGCCGGGGTAGTTTTGCGTCCGCCCGATGTGACCTTCAACCAGGAAGCAACCGTGGATTTGGGCGGCGTAACGGCACAACTGCTGTGGTTCGGCGGAGCGCACACCAAAGGCGACGAGTTAACGTTCGTGGAACCGGACCGCACCCTGGTTTCAGGCGACGTAGTGCAGAACAAAACTATGCCGTTTATCTATGGCGATGGCGGCACCCCGGCGACGTGGCTCGCGGTGCTGGAGCAGGTAGCGGCGCTCAACGCAGCTCATGTGCTGCCCGATCACAGCGCACCCGGGGATGGTTCGATGGTGGCAGCGGAACGAGACCTGATCAAGGGGATACAGACCCGGGCTCTGGAGCTTAAGCAGCAGGGTGTGTCCGCCGAAGATGCGGGGAAGCAAATCAGCGGGGAACTGAAAACGCAACATCCTGACTGGCCGAACACCAATGCCGCCGGATTCGTCAAAAGTGTTTATGCCGAACCTTAATCCTCGAACAACGTAGCCTGGGCGGGCGGTCCTTCGGATTCACGGAAGTTGCTCAGGCCGACTCCGACGAGGCGAAAGCGTTGCTGCGGATCCATGTTTACTCGCTCCCGCAGGGACAGCGCGATGCTGGTCAGCTCCTGACAGGAAGCAGGGGGAGAGAGCGGTGTGTGGCTGCGAGTGAGGATATCGAATCCACTGGTCTTGAGTTTGAGGACCACGGTACGGGCGATGCGGGTTTCCTTGCTCGTAGCCGCCCAGACCTTTTCCGCGAGACGAAAGATGATGGGCTCGATCTGGGATAACGGCACGTCGGTTTCAAAAGTGTCTTCGGCGGAGATGGATTTTGTCGGCCTGTCCGGAACGACCGGACTATGGTCGATACCGCGCGTGAGCTGGTAAAGCCTTAAGCCGTACCGTCCGAAGTTGTCTTCAAGAATGTTCAGCTCCAGACGGCGCATGTCGCCCACGGTTTTGATGCCCAGCTCAGCGAGCCTCTTTTCAGTCACCTTGCCTACCCCGGGGATGCGGCCGATAGGCAGCGGCGGCAGAAATTCGTCCAGGTCTTCGGGCTGAATCACAAAGAGACCGTCGGGCTTGCGCCAATCGGAAGCGATTTTGGCCAGGAATTTGTTAGGAGCAACGCCGGCAGAAGCCGTCAGGTGCAACTCGTCGCGAATCTGTTCGCGGATGGTGCGCGCAACCTTGGTCGCGGTGGGCAGACCAGTTTTATTTTCGGTTACGTCGAGGTAGGCCTCGTCGAGAGACAGAGGCTCAATCAAATCAGTGTGGCGTTTGAATATCTCCCGGGTACTTTGGGAGACAGCCCGATAGCGTGTAAAATCCGGGGGTACGAAGATCGCCTCGGGACACAGACGCTCAGCACGGATTGCCGGCATGGCCGAGCGCACCCCGAACTTCCGCGCTTCGTAAGAGGCCGCGCAGACGACGGAGCGATTTCCTTTCCACGCGACCACCACCGGCCTACCGCGCAACTGAGGGTCATCCCGTTGCTCGACGGAAGCATAAAACGCGTCCATATCGATGTGGACGATTTTGCGGCCTTCCATCCCGCAAGCATATTACTTGCTGATCAGGGAGGGGAACTGAATGGCACTGCCCCAAAGGCTGTAGATACTTCGACGATGCGGTGCCCGCATGCAACCTCCTATTCACACTAACCCACAGAGCTGGGCCGTAGAATCGGAACGTCTCAGCGAGGAAAATCATTATGGCTACTACTGTTCTGGCGTCCATCGGCGATCATGGTGCTCTCAACGCAACGCTCCCCGCAGACCTGCAGGAGGTGTGGATCGATCGAGACCTTAGCTGGCTCGACTTCAATGAGCGGGTACTCGCCGAGGCACTCGATGAGCGTACCCCTCTCCTGGAGAGAGCAAAATTCCTTGCCATCTTCACTTCCAACCTCGATGAATTCTTCATGAAGCGGGAGGCCGTGCTGCGTCACGGAACCACCGACGCCCAACAAGCCCTATTGCAGCAGGTTCGCGACAAGCTCCTGGTCTCCTTGCAGAGGCAAGCGGAGTGTTACCGGCAGGTCATCGTCCCGGGTCTTGCCGAGCATGGGGTATTTCTTCGTTGGTGGAACGACCTCACTCCCCGCCAGCAGGAAGAGGGCCGCAAGTATTTCAAATCCGAGGTGTCGCCGGCGCTCACGCCGTTAGTCATCGATCCCATCCATCCATTCCCCTTTCTCTCCAACCTCTCAACCTCACTGGTCTTCCGGCTACGTGATCCGGCGAGAGACGAATCGATGTTCGCCCGGGTGAAGGTCCCCGGGACACTGAAACAATGGATTTCGCTCGAATCAGATCTCAAGCCCGGCCAGAAGCTGCTGGTTCCCCTGCATGAAGTGATTCGCGGCAATCTGCAAAGCCTCTATGCCGGCATGGAAATCAGCCATGTCACCATCATGCGGCTCACGCGGGATGCCGAAGTAGAGGTCGATGAGGGCCCGGCGGCAGACTTTCGCACCGTGGTCAAGGAGCAGATCCGCCAGCGCCGTTACGAACCAGTGGTGCGGCTTGAATTTTACGCGGGAGCTGACCCGGCGATCACGGAAATGCTCAGCACCCGCTTCGACCTCAACCCGGTCGATGTTTACGAGATGCAGGAGGAGTTGGACTACACTACGCTCTTTGAACTAATGGCTCTTCCTCTGCCGACGTTGCGAGACCCGGAATGGACGCCGCTTTGGCCGGCATCGCTGCCGGTGGGAGAGGGCGCTATTTTTGCCGCCATGCAAAGAGCGGACTTGCTGGTACACCACCCGTACGAAAGCTTCGACTCGAGCGTGGAGCAGTTCATCAGTGCGGCAGCGGATGATCCGCAAACCGTTTCCATCAAGATGACCGCTTACCGCATCGGCGACGACACGCCTTTCGTCAAATCGCTGATACGGGCAGCGGAACGGGGCAAGCAGGTAGCGTGCGTCATGGAAATCAAGGCGCGCTTCGACGAGGAACGAAATCTGCACTGGGCGGCCGAACTGGAACGCGTCGGCGCGCACGTCACCTTTGGCGTCAGCGGTCTTAAGACTCATGGCAAGACCGCGCTGGTAGTACGCAAAGAAGCAAGAGGTCTGCGCTGCTATGTGCACATTGGCACCGGCAACTACCATGTGAAAACTGCCCGCCTCTACGCGGACGTGGGCCTGTTCACCTGCGACCAGCGGATTACGGATGATGTTGTGAGTCTCTTCCACTACCTGACCGGACGCTCCGATCAACCTGGTTTCGCCGCCTTGCTGGTGGCGCCGATGACCATGCGTCCGCGGCTGCTCGATCTAATCCAGCGCGAGATCCAAAATAAACGCGCCGGGCATCCCGCCCGCATCATCGCCAAGATGAACCAGCTGGAGGATCCGGAGATGATCGAGGCTTTGTGCGAGGCGTCGAACGCCGGCGTACCGGTCGATCTCATCATTCGCGGGTTTTGTTGTCTTCGTCCTGGAATACCCGGTCACAGCGAGAACATCCGTATCCGCTCGATCATCGGACGGTTCCTCGAACACTCGCGCATTTTTTACTTTGCGAACTGCGGGCAGGATCCGGCGGCGGGTGAGTTCTTTATTGGGTCGGCAGACTGGATGTACCGCAACCTTTCCAAGCGCATTGAGGTGGTCACACCAGTGGCGGCGAGTGGACCCAAGCAACGTCTTTGGGAGATCCTCGATATCTGCCTGCGCGATCAGCGGGAGGCCTGGGTGCTTCAGCCTGACGGAAAATACGTGCAGCTTCATCCCGACGCCGGAGGCTATCGGCCCGGAAGCGATGGGAACACACAAGACGCTGATGGATCTGGCGCTAGCCCGCGCCAAAGTTTTAAGAGGTTTCAGTAGATTACTGTAAAATCTGAATGCCCTGCTCCCTTCATTTGGGCCGTGGAGGCCCCGCCTGGGCTTAGCTCCTGCGTAAGAAGCGTTCCAGAACGTAAATCAGGACGCTCAAAGTCCCGTTAGGGACGGCCGATAATAGCCAGGACCAGCCCCGATAGGATGGCGAACGCGAACTTAGTCCCAGGACGCTGAAGACTACCAGGACGCTAGTCCTGGGAACCACAACGTCCAGCAAACCTCCCGCAGGGACTACGGCCTGGGCAACTTTCAGCCGTCCCTTCGGGACTGACAGTCTTGAATAGACCTACCCAGGACTGACGTCCTGGGCTACACTCAGCCGTCCCTGCGGGACTGAATTGGTAAATTCCTGGTTCTCACGCAGACTCTGAAGCCCCGTCCCCTTCATCCCGAGAACAACAAGCTCGTGACGGACCGATCAACGTTGCCACAATATCTGCTCCGGCTTCCAGAGGCACGGAAGCACCGGATGATAAGGCACAATGCGCGGGGTGTAGTCGCTTGCCGGGCGAGTTGCAGATACCTGGACCGAGTAAGTTACGGCTCCTTCGATCCGTGCACTGGTCGCATGGAGTCATGGTTTCAATAACTGCCGCGCCTTTTCCGAGCGGGTCGGCGTAGAGCTCCACCTTTAAGTCACTGTGCGGAAGATTGCCCGGAAAAACCTGTACCCGGAAGAAATGCTGGCCGTCGTGCGTTTCAACCTGCATTGCGCCGAAGCGCACCGTATTCCATTCTCGAGCGATTTTATGCTGCCACTCGAGCAGTTCAGCACCAAGAGCGCTGTCTTTGGCGGCACGTTGCCATATCCAGAGGCAGCGGGAAGGTAGTGATCCTCGGTGTATTGCTGAATGGTGCGGCCGGCCGAAAATTCCGGCGTGAGCCGGGCCATACTTTCGCGGATCACGCTCCAGCCATCTGGACGGCATGCCGTTGCCGGACCGCTCATAGAATTCAGGGACTACTTCCCGCTCCAGCAAGGTATACATAGCGTCGGCTTCCGCGGCATCCAATGCTGGATCTTCGCCGTGTTCCTGGCCGTCGCCGATCGCCCAGCCGACCTGGGGAGAATAAGCCTCCGCCCACCAGCCGTCGAGTTCAGAAAAATTCAAGCCTCCGTTGACCAGGACTTTCATCCCGCTCGTCCCGCAGGCTTCCCAGGGCCGCCGCGGCGTGTTGATCCATAGATCCATACCCTGGACTAATTCCTGTGCCATCCGCATGTCATAGTCGCTCAGGAAGACAACACGGTGTTGAACTTCCGGACGCTTGATGAAGTCATTCCACTGTTTGATGAGTGCCTGTCCAGGCTGGTCCTGAGGATGTGCTTTGCCGGCGAGAATCAGCTGCATCGGACGCTGCGGATCGCTCAGCAGGCGAATCAGCCGCTCAGGATCGTGCAACAGAAGATTGGGCCGCTTGTAAGTCGCAAAGCGGCGCGCAAATCCCACCGTCAGCACATGTTCATCGAGGATCCGGTGAAATCCTGCGCATGGTCGTGGCCCGATGCGAGCTGACGTGCGTAGCGCTTGCGTACGCGGTCGATCAGCTTCTTACGTTCGATGTTGCGCATTTGCCATAACTGCTCGTCGCTCAGCCGGCGGATGTCCTCCGCTGCGAAGATCGTCTCCGAGCCAGCGTTTCTTGCCGCAGGCTGTGGTCCAGAGTGCATCTGCTTCCGCTGAGTCCCATGTCGGTACGTGAATGCCGTTGGTCACAGAGCCTATGGGAACCTCGTCCTCCGGCCATCTGGGAAAGAGTGGTTGAAAGATGTGCCGGCTCACCTGGCCGTGAAGTTTGCTCACGCCATTGATCTGGCCGCTGCCACGGACAGCAAGGTAGGCCATGTTGAAGTCTTCCGCAGGATCGCCGGCGTTCTGCCGTTCCCATCGCCAGCAGGTCGTCCATCGGGATGGCGAGTTCATCTTCTGCGTAATGGCGGAGATATTTACGCATGAGCGCGGGATCGAAGCGGTCAAATCCCGCGGCGACCGCCGTATGAGTAGTAAACAGGTTTCCAGAGCGGGTGACGGTCATGGCAAGATCGAACGATGTCTTGTGATCCTGCATGTAGCAGCGTGCTCTTTCGAGAACCGCAAACGCTGCGTGACCCTCGTTAAGATGGCATACCTGGGGCTCTAAGCCCAGAGCCCGCAGCAGGCGCCAGCCGCCGATACCCAGCACGATCTCCTGCTTCAGCCGCATCTCAGCATCGCCGCCATAGAGCTCGCTGGTGATGCCGCGATGCGCTGCGCTATTGGCGAAGTCGTTGGCGTCGAGAAGGTAGAGTTTGGTTCTTCCCACACAGGCCTCCCAGCAGCGAAGCCAGATCTTCGATCCTGGTAACTGGATCTGCAACCTCAGCCATTCGCCATTGGCCTGACGCAGTGGCCGGATGGGCAGTTGGCCCGGATCGTTGACCGGGTAAAGCGCCTGTTGGTTGCCGTCCGCATCGAAATCCTGGCGGAAATATCCCTGACCATAGAGCAGCCCGATGCCGACAACGGGCACGCCCAGGTTGCTCGCGGCCTTCATCTGATCGCCGGCTACATTGCCGAGTCCGCCCGAATAGATGGGCAACGCCTCGGTCAACATGAATTCCATGCTGAAGTAGGCGACGAGCGAGAGGCGCGGAGCCCGGGTATTTCTTCTGGAACCAGGCGTCTTCGGCTGAAGGATTTACGGTTATGGCGTAGACAATCCTGAAGACGTTGACGAAATTCGGGCGTTGCCAGCAGAGACTGGATCTTCTCTCGGGAAACCGTCCGCAGAATGACCCACGGATTTTGCGTGGTCTGCCAGAGTTCGGAGTCGAGGCTTTCCCAGATCTCATCCGACGCATGGTTCCAGGACCAATGAAGGTTCAGCGCGAGCTCAGACAGCTCGTCCATCCCTTCAATTTTTGGCCAGCCAGGTGACTGCCTTTTCGTCGCTCAATTTGTCACCTCAATAACCCTTTTAGTCTGCGGGCGTTAACTGTCCGTGAACGAGGCTATTTGGTCAGTTGTTTGCGGATCTCCATCAGTTCCGCGCGTCGCTTGGCCGTTGTTTTGGGAGGGGTCAATTTCATGTCCTCGAGCGCATCGACGACAATGCGGGAAACGATCAAGCGGGCATTCGGTTTATCGTCGGCGGGAACGACAAACCAGGGCGCATCATCGGTGCTGGTGGCGTGCAGGCAATCCTGGTAAGCCTTCACGTAATCCTTCCAGTATTTCCTCTCATGGATGTCTGCGAGCGAGAATTTCCAGTTCTTCCTGGGCTCATCGATCCGGGCCAGGAATCGCTTGCGCTGCTCTTCCTGGGAAAGGTGGAGGAAGATTTTGACGATCCGCGTAGCATTGCGATGCAGGTGCCGCTCCAAATCCACAATGGAGCGGTAACGTTCATCCCAGATAGATTTTTCATTGCGCAGCTCAGGGGAAGTCCCTGATTGCGGAGAATCTCCGGATGCACGCGAACCACCAGCACTTCCTCGTAATAGGAGCGATTGAAGATGCCGATCCGTCCCCGCTCGGGAAGACGGCAAGTGGTGCGCCAGAGGAAATCATGCTCCAGTTCTTCTACGCTCGGCTGTTTGAAGGAGTACACCTCGCAGCCCGCCGGATCGACTCCGGACATAACGTGGCGAATCACTCCGTCCTTGCCCGCCGAATCCATGCCTTGAAATATGAGCAGCAGGGCATAGCGGTTCGAGGCGTAGTGAAGCTGCTGCAGGGAACTCAACTGCGCCACGTGCTTCTCCAGGATTTCCTGATATTCCGCCTTGGACTCGTAGTACGGCTTCACCGTGGTCGGCCATTGTGCGAGTTTTACCTTGTGCCCGGGCTGCACCCGGAAATCTTTGGGAGTGATTTTCATTCTTCCAGCCACCCTCGAGCATTAAGCCCAGATTCAGATAAGCCGGCCGATTTTTGGCGCTTCGCTCTTCCGTGTTTTCGTGCGGGGAATTTCAGCGAGCGCGGGACTTGCGGCATTTTGGTCCGACAGTTGATCGTGCAGGATAACATTGAGGAGTGACTTATGTACTTTGATCCGGCCGTTGTATTCGATGAAGCCGAGCTTCCGAAAGCGATTCATAAAGAAACTAACGCGCGACCGGGTGGTTCCAATCATCTCTGCCAGAGTTTCCTGGGTGATTTGCGGGATCATACTTTCCGGTTCGCCGGGCTGGCCGAATTCCGCCATCAACAGAAGAATCCTGGCCAGACGCTTTTCACTGGAGTTGAAAAGCTGATCGATCAGATCCGCCTGCGTACGCATGCTGCGGGCGAGGAGAAACTTGAGGAACAAATCAGAGAAGGCATGTTCCTCGTGCATCACTCGGATCATCTCCGCCCGCTCAATTTTGAGCGCGGTACAGTCGCTAATGGCTGTCGCTGTCGCCAGCCGAAGTCCCACGGCGCCGGCGAGCGATTCTTCTCCCACAAAGTCGCCGGAAGAGAGAAGGGTAATGGTAGCTTCTTTTCCCGCTCCGGAAACGACGGTCAGCTTGGCCCTTCCCTTTTGCAGGTAAAAGATCGAGTCCGCCTCGTTTCCCTGCGAAAAGAAGCTCTCGTGTGCCTTTAGCTGGACGATCCTCCGCCCCAACCCGGCGTTCGCAAGAAAAGCCTCAGGATCGAATGCCAGCTGGCTTGATTCGGGCACGATCGTGGCCTCCTTTCAGCTGCGATGACTTGGGGGACTTCCTCCTAGGATACGACGGCAGAGTAACGGCAGGGTACTGCTTCAGCGTCGCATTACGCGGAAGCGGGAAATCTGTTCTGTTTTGCTCACTTCGAGGGGTGGAGGAGGTACCTCAAGGTCGCGGCTGCTCCTGAGCCCTCCGAAAGTGGGCCCCCTGCACAGCACGAATTGGGCTTTGCGCTTCTCCTGGCGGCCGCTAGTTTGGTATCACCGAAGCAATAGAGTGCTGCGGGAGGAATAAGAAACGGGCCGGGGAGTTATAGCAAGTCAGGAGGCCGACCATGACAGGCAAACGCGACAGCGTCGAGCAGTTCAACCCGCCATCGGACTGGCAGGAATTAGCCCAGGAGAACGGCTCTCTGCGGGCGATTATTGCTGAGCTGCTGATAAAGAACCAGAAACTCCGTTGGGAATTGCTGGGGCACGGCTGCGGCCCGGTTCACGATCCCAGGCTCTTGATTGCTTCAGAGGGAACACCGTTCCGCAAGAACTCTCTCACCGTGGCCACACCATAGCGGGCGCAGAGCAGGGCAGTCATGCGCGCCGCAACCTGGTGTGCGTGCCGCGAAGCAGTAGCGTCGGCAGGATGCGCTAAGGCAGCATCCACTTCATCCGGTGGTAGGTCGATCAATCCAGACATACTCTTGCCTGGATCGGCCAAAGTCTCAACCAAGCCTTCGCGTAACCATAACGGGGCGTGTTCTCCTGCCTCCTGCTCCACCAGCACATGCAAAAACTCATGCAGAAGCAGGGTTTCGGTTCCTCCGTTGTTTTGCCGCACGGCGGAGGGCTGCAAAAACACGGTGCGGCCGCGGGTCGAGGCCAGCATCCAGCCCGGCTCCCCCGTGGTTTGCCGAAACAGTTCGGTGGTTGGCAGCTCCTGGACCGTAGGACCTCCGAAACCGGCAGGCGTGCCCTGCAGTGACTGCGCTCTCGCCCAGGCGGCATTGCCTTCGGCCAGTAGTTCTCGAGCCGGGTCTGTGGTGAGCAAAGTCCACCCCGCGCCCGCGACCTGCTGCCATCCGTGGTCCGCCGAAGTGATGCCAATCGCTGTGCCGGGGAAGTAGAAATTGAGAATCTGCGCCGCGCTCTTACCTTCCGCCGCCATTTCATAGGCACCAGCCTGGCATAGGCCCACGCCGTGCCCGTAACCTTTTCCGCTCAATTCCAGCGCCTGTCCCGACACCCTTGCTGTATACCAGTCACTGCGGATTTGGTTCCATCCCAAGGCCCGGTTCACGGCGAAGCGAAAACTGCTGGCGGAAAGCCGGGCCGGCGCACCCACTCCGGTTACCGCCAGCAACTCGGCCCGGCCGGTTGCGCCTCGCCGTATCACGTGGATGGCCGCGATCGGAGAAGGAGTCTGCCACCCCTGGGCGCGAAAAATTTCGCTCAGTTGAGTCAATACAATCTGCGCGTGCCACTCGGCTGGGGACCGCCGTAGGCAGTAAGGATCGGCGCGCTGGCCAGCCAGGTAGGCCGCATGCTCAGCGGGCCAGACTGCGCTCGCGGGTTCACTCATGCCACCGCAATGCTGGGTGTAATAGACGTGAGCCCGCTCGCCGCCAGACCATAGCGTTTCACCGGCTGTCTCCTGCACCGCCCGCTCCACCTCCGGACGAGCTTTACCGAAGTGAAGTGCCTGGCAATGCGTGCTATCGCAGAGTCCAAAACCTTCGGATTGGTGACGATTGGCGTTCGATAGAGCAAAGGTTCGCATGCTGATCGCCATTGCCTTGAGCGAGGCCATCGGTTCATCCGGCGCTGATTCGCCGTTGAGCGCCGCGATGACGTAGTTTTCGCTCGGCAGGGTTAGCAGCACACGCATGCCGTCGGGCTGCCAGGTGATGGTCCAGCTGCCCGCGGCCACAGCGTCCTGCGTGACTTCGGCTTGCATGCGAAAAGCTCCGCTCAGGGCTATTCTTTTTATCGTGCTTCCGGGCGAGGTTCGGAGCCCATCCTGTAACCATTCCACCTTTATTGGCGTTGCCTTGTTGAGCGGGGTCGCCGTTAGCTCCCTCACCGATGTTGCAGCCCAGAGCTCGATGGTCAGCGCGCGCGCGCTCTCCAGCGTAGACGTGGACAGAAAGAAGCGCTGGGCGAGACGGGCGGCATCGGCTCCGTTGCCGCGCGGCAGATAGACCACAAGTACCATCTGTTCCTGGGAAAAGGAGCCGACGCCGGCAAACCACCCACCTTCATTCGCCGTTCCTGTCTTGCCGGCAACGTCCATGCCCGGGACGGCCGCGTTGTGAGCCATTCCGTAGCGCACTGAATCCCTGAGTCCCTCGCGTACTGCGTCCAACACGGTAGGGGCCCGCGGATCGTCGAGTTCGAGTGCCAGCTTGCGATAGGCGGAGGCTATCTGGCTGGGAGAAACGGCGATTCCGGCCAAGCCCAGAACCAGCAACTCTTTCTGCTCCCGGGTCTGCGGCGTCTGAATGTGCCCGAGACCGTAGTGTTCTAGGGTTCCGGAGACTTGCGCCGGCGTCATGCGGTCAGCCAGCGCAGCAAAATAGCGGTTGCAGGAGTAGGCGAGCGCCTCCTGCGCGGTGAAGGGCACGTCACTCTGCGGATGCGCGCAGGCCAGGTTCCACTCTCTGCTTCCGGTGGAGATGCGGAGATCCCGGCGGCAAAAGACTGCGGTTTGCGGTAGCACTTGGTGCTGGTTGAGGGCGTCGGCCAGAAACAGCGGCTTGAGAATAGAGCCCGGCGATCTTGCCGCGTCGGTTGGATTTACCGCGGCTACGAGACGCCCGGTGTTCACATCGAGGACGACGCCTACAGCGCCCGTGGTCCGTAAGGCGGAAGACAGGGCTGCCTGCGCGGTTGTCTCAGCGGCTAATGCTGGAGCTAACAAAAGCAGGAAGCAAACCGCAGCACTGGTCCGAATTTTCTCTGAACCACGAACCCCGGGTGTCCCACATCCTCGATTTCCAGAGGAGATTCGTGGCTTCGCGAACTTCATGCGCCTTTCCTTAGAGAAAGGCGCACACGCAGATTTGTCTGGCGTTTCGCACAGGAAATCGGGGCATCTCGCTCGTTTTTCGCGAGATGTGGGATTCCGCGGCTCTATACCTGCGAGTATCCGAGGGTTGCTCGGTACGCTGAAGGGTGGCAACTCGAGAGCCGTGGTATCCCACATCTCGCGAAAAACGAGCGAGATGTGGGGCACCCAGCTTTCGTGACGGGTAGATATCCTCACGGCTAGAGCTTGAGTTCTCGCCGGCCTTCCATGGCTCTGGTCATCGTTACCTCATCCGCATATTCGATGTCGCTCCCGGCCGGCACTCCGGTGGCGATTCGGGTCACGCGAACGGATGCCGAGCGCAGCAGATCCGCCAGATAGACTGCTGTCGCTTCGCCCTCGACGGTAGGATTGGTCGCCAGGATCACTTCCTCCACATCCCCCTGCGCTACCCTCGCCAACAAGCTGTCGGTCCTCAGGTGCTCCGGGCCAACGCCGTGAAGGGGAGACAAGGTGCCATGCAATACATGGTAGACGCCGTTGTAGCTGCGGGTTTTTTCAATCACCGCGATGTTTCCAGGCTCCTCCACCACGCACACCACCCGCTGGCTGCGAGTGGCGCTGGAACAGTAGATACATGGGTCCACATCGGTGATGTTGTTACAAGTCGAACACAGCAGCAGCCTGGCTTTTAACTCCCGCACCGCATCGGCCAGCGCTCCGGCGTCCTCAGCACTCGCGCGCAGGATGTGGAAGGCGAGCCGCTGCGCACTCTTGGCCCCGATTCCCGGCAATTTGCGCAGCTCTTCGATCAGCCGCGCCATCGGTTCTGCAAATTGAGACAAAATGGCTCCTGACTAGAGAAGTCCAGGAGGGAGATTCAGGCCGCCCAGCATCCCGGTCAGATTGGACTTCATCGCTTCATCGGCGCGTCTGCCCGCTTCATTGAAAGCAGCCATCACCAGGTCTTCCAGCATTTCGACGTCGGCCGGACTGGAGCTCAGGCTCATCACCGCCGAAGCATCTATCTTCAGCTGCAACACCTGCTTTTGGCCATTCATCTTTACCGTGACCGCGCCTCCGCCCGAGGACGCTTCCACCACCGTCTGGCTCAGCTTTTCCTGCATCTGGTCCTGCATGTGGCGCGCTTGTTCCAGCATTTCCTGCATCTTTAAAGGGTTCACGGCATACTCCTCAGATTCAACTTTTGCCCTTTTCTCGCAAATCGAGCACGCTTCGAACTTCGGCATGGAAGAGCTCCTGCGCCTGCCGCACCAGGGGATTGCCCAAAGCCACCGCTTCGATGCTGTCGCGCGACCGTACGCGCGGGCTCTCGCTGGCCGGCTCCGCGGTTTCGCCCGGGATTACCGTCATCTTCTGGCTTGCACCCGCCCCGCGGAGCGCCTCGCGCACGATCTTCCAGGCGTCGCCATTCATGGTCAGGCCGAGCATGGTCTTCTTGACCCCTACCTCCACTTGGATGGCTCCGTCCTCGTCCAGTTTCCAGCGCCCCGCTGCCAGCAGCGATGCCGCGGTGTTGTGACCCTGTTCATCCAGCGCCGCAGTCACCACCTCACGCAGTTTGTCCAGGTCTGTTGCCGCTACCTCTGCTACCTCTGTTACTACCTCGGCTATTCTGACCGGTGGCGCGGCGGGATTTTGATCTTCCTCCGGCTCGCTCTGCTTGCGCTGACGGTCGAGCTCGAACGGGGAAGGCGCGGGCGGCTTTGGCTTCGCCGGCTCAGCGCGGCCTTGGCGGCGGCGCTACAGATGTGGGCTTAGTGTTGGCGATGCGCGCGGGTGCTGCCGGTAGTCCGCTAAGGATCTGCTCGAGCGGCAAAAGGCGCTGCAGGTGGACCAGCTTCATCAGCCCCAGTTCCAGGTGCAGGCGCGGCTCCTGACGGTAATTCAGGTCATCGAAGGTGCGCAGTATGACCTGCAGGAAGCGGGTGAGGTCCTCTTCGCTAAAGAGGGCCGCCGTGCGCACCGCACGGGCTCGCTCATCGCCCGAGATCTGCAGGAGTTCCGTCTTTTCTCCACCCAGCTTGGCCATCAGGCAGTTGCGCAGATAACGTACCAGCTGCCGTGCCATTTGCGATGGGCTATTGCCCGCATTGAGCAGCCGGTTGAGCTCCTCCATGACCGCCGCACTTTGCCCCTCGCCGATGGCCTCCAGGATCCGTTCAAAGACGGCATCCGGCACCGTTCCCATCAGCTCCCGGATTTCCTCCCCGTCTAGCTTTGCCTTGCCGTCGACCATGGGAGCGCTGGCGATGGCCTGGTCCATGATGGAGAGCGCATCGCGCATGGAGCCGTCGCCGGCTTCGGCCAACAGGGCCAGCGCCTGCGGATCGGCCAGGATGCCTTCCTGGTTGGCGATCTGCGTCAGTTGGGTCACGATGTCGTCGAACTTGACGGCGTGGAAGCTGAAGTGCTGGCAGCGGGACCGGATGGTCTGGGGAATATCCTCCGGCTGTGTGGTCGCCATCATGAAGACGACGTGTTCCGGTGGTTCCTCCAGGGTCTTCAGCAAGGCATTGAACGCCGCATCCGTAATCTGATGGGCCTCGTCGAGCAGATAGATTTTGTAGCGATCGCGCGCCGGGGCGTAGCGGGCTGCGTCGCGCAATTCACGAATCTCGTCAATGCCGCGGTTGGTGGCCGCGTCGATCTCGACCATATCGAGGGAGTTGCCGGCGCGGATTTCTTTGCAGGAGTCGCAAATCCCGCATGGTTCGAAGGAGGGCCGCTCCGCACTGCCAATCTTGTTGCGGCAATTCAGCGCCATGGCCAGAATTCTGGCGATGGTCGTCTTGCCGATGCCGCGGTGCCCGCTGAAGATGTACCCGTGGGCCACACGCTCCTGTTCGAGAGCGTGGCCCAGGGTGCGGGTCACGTGCTCCTGGCCGGCGACATCAGAGAAGCGCTGGGGACGGTATTTGCGGGCGAGAACCTGGTAAGCCATAAGGAGGGAATGAACAGATCCCTGAAGTTTGATTGTAGCCCGATACCGAGGGCTATTTGCGTGGAGAGGGAATACGCTTGCCGGCTGCCTTGATAGCTTTTCGTTGCGCAGCTTTCTTCCGCCGGGCGATTTCTTCCGGCGAGTACATGGTCTTGCGGCAGTTGCCGGCTCCGCAGTGGCAGCGAGCTTCATCTTCGTCGCCGTCATAGAGGTTGTAGTCGTAGGTGAGCTCTTCGCCAGGCGCGATGCGGCGCAGAGACATCACCCACACTCGTCCCCTCAGTTCTTCCGTCTCGCAGTTGGGGTCGCAGGAGTGATTGATGTACATGGCCATGCCGTGCCCGTTGATCACCGTCGAACCATCTCCGATGCCGAACAGGTATGTAATTTTGGAGTCTCTGAAAGTGGACGTCGGCTTCCTTCTTGCTGATTCGGGGGCCGGTGTATTCCACCACCTTGACTCCCTTGGCGATGGACGACGTGGTGTAGCAGCCGGCGGCGTGTATCGAGGAAGAGCGAATCATCAAACCCATATCAATTTTTAACAAGCTTTTCCTTCCACAGGAAGGAAATAGGCGCCGGAACCCGATTCGCAGACGGGCCCGGCAGGGTTTAAAATGAAGACAGCAACGATGCGCAACAAGCCCCTAGTCGTCGCTTCGATTACCGCTCTGCTGACCTTTGGAGCAAGCGCCCAACAGCAGAGCCAACCGTCTCCGGATGCGCCGCAGCCGCAAAAGAAGCCTGCAACCAAGGCGCAACCGTCTGACGCCGAGTCGAAGCCTGCCGCGGCCAAAGACGACAACGCTTTTCCTGAGGCCGCCTCCGAGGCGGCCGCCAAAGCTGCGTCCGGATCCTCTGACTCCAATGCGGCCGGTCCCAAAAAGCCCACTGCGGACGACAATCCCTTCCCAGAAGACGTGTCTCGCGACGCTGCCAAGGCTGCGTCCGGGTCCTCTGACTCCGATGCGCCCAAAAACCCCACAGCGAAGGACAATCCGTTCCCCGAATCTGTATCCCGCGACGCCGCCAAGGCGGCCGGCAATGACCAGACTCCGGCGCCCGGCGGCAAAAGTGACCTCCCTCCTGGCGTCAGCTCCAGCCTATCCAGTGAACCTGAAGATGTAGTGGCTAACCCGGCGCGGGCGAAAGAGGATACACAGGTGGGCGGCTTTTACCTGAAGTCGGGCGATTACCAGGGAGCCTTGCTCCGCTACAAGGACGCGACCAACGCCGATCCCACTAATGTCGACGCCATTTTTGGTTTAGCCGAGACGCAACGTATGCTCAAGAAAAACGCAGAAGCAGCGCGCAACTACCAGCTCTATCTCGATATCGTTCCCAACGGGCCGAAGGCTAAACAGGCGCTCAAGGCGCTTAAAGCGCTCGGTGACCAGCCCCGAGGTGACGGCTAAACCTTTGCACGAGAACCCTCTGTATATGATGACGGGTGCCCCAGGTCTCGCTTTTGAGACCTGGGATCCCTCACGCAAATGCCCGAATTTGCCCGCAGGGGCTTTTAAGCTCAGAGCTCCCCAAATTAATCCTCCGGCATTTGCGTGAAGGATCCCAGGTCTCAAAAGCGAGACCTGGGGCACCCATCATCCTTTTCGAGGAGGTTCTCACGCAGACTCTAAAGCCCTCATCAGAGGTAGCTCAGTGTGGAACGACTGAAGCCGTGCTCTTTTGTAGATAGTTCCCAAAACTGCACCAAAGTTGTAGTACCGTCGGTGGTGCCTCTCCGGTTTTTGGTTTTCTTCCTCTGCCTCCATGTCATACACTTCCCCGAGGTTTGGAAGAAAGTCCCTCCATGCATGCAGTTCTCGAACGGGTTGTCAGCCAGATCGCCACTGAAGTGAGCGGCTTAGACGCTGAGACCACCCAACTGCACCCCAAGAAACTGGCATACAAATGGAGCGCGCAAGAGGTGATCGAACACCTCGTTCTTGGATGCCGTCTGACCTCCGAGACTCTGGAGACCAGGCTGGCCAAGCGGCGCCTTTCCAGCCACCGTAAGCGAACCTACGTGGAATGGTCGCTGCAGCTGATGATCCTCAGTTTCGGAACCATGCCCCAGGGTGTACCGGCGCTGGAAGAGACGACGCCCACTCCGGGGCAATTTGCCGTCATGAACGGGCGGCAATTGGGGGACCTGTTGCGGCAGGAAATCGAAGCGATGGACACCCTGCTTGATGCTTGCCGCCATACATATGGCATGGAACGGATCGCAACGCATCCCTTGCTAGGCCCGCTAAGGGTAGATCAGTGGCGCCGCTTCCACGTGGTGCACGGGCTCCACCACTTCGCGCAATTGCGGTCAGTGATCGAGCAGGTAGCGCCGGACCCGGTTCCCCTCAAGATAAGCGGCAAGAACCTAGTGAAAGAATTGCATGTACCAGCTCAGCGTCCACTGGCCTAGAAAGATACTGTACAAACCAGCCAGGCTGAGCATGGTTCCGAAAGGAATCGGCAACTGTCCTGGTGGCAGTTGATCGTCCCCATCTTCCCGGCTCTGGAACAGGATCGTTCCCAGCCCGTACAGCGCGCCCACGACCACCGCCAGAAACAACGCCAGTCCAGTTTGCCGAAGGCCCAGCCACGCCGCTAGCATGGCCAGGAGTTTCACGTCGCCCATTCCCATTCCCATGCGGCGCCGGACCAGCCAATAAGCTCCGGCAATCAAAAGCAGTGTCACCGCCGCTGCCGCCGCGGCCAGCAGAGATCCTCCTGCCGCCCGTAGCCCGGCGGCGTAGGTCCACATCCCGTTTTCCAGGCCGGGGCGCAGGCCAGCGAACACCACTCCTGCCCCCAGGCCGGGCAGGGTGAAACGATCCGGCAGCAGCAGAGTTTCCGCATCCATGACCGCCAGCCCCAACAGCAGGAAGCAGAGCAACGCCCAGCACGCCGCTAACCAGGGAATTGAAAAACGGAGGCAACACATCACAAAAAGACCGCAGGTGAGGAGTTCAATGGCCGGATATCGCCAGGAGATGCGGCCGCCGCAAGCCCTGCAAGCGGCCCCCAGCAGAAGCCAGCTCAGGACCGGAATGTTGTCCCGGTTGGCGATTGGTTGCTCGCACTGTCGGCAGTGCGACCGCGGCCACACCACCGATTCTCCCGCGGGCAATCGCAGGATGCAGACATTGAGGAAACTCCCCAGCAGCAAACCGCATATTCCGAAAAAGATACAGGCAGTCATGGCAAACATCGCTTGAAGAACACAGTAACAGCCGCCTGCGCATGCTCAGGCGCATCGTTTAAAGTGTTGCTATGAGTTCCATCGATTCGGCAGCGCTTTTTGCCGAAGCAGTAAGCATCATGGCCCGGCTGCGTGGTCCCGGGGGCTGCCCCTGGGATCGCGAGCAGACCTTCGACACCATCCGGAAATACACGCTTGAAGAAAGTTATGAGGTCTTCGACGCCATCGAGCGCCGGAATTGGGCCGATCTTTGCGACGAGTTGGGCGATCTGTTGCTGCAGGTGCTGTTTTATGCACAGATGGCCAGCGAGCCAGGATACTTTACCATTGCGGATGTGATTGCCGGGCTGAACCGAAAGCTGATCCGCCGCCACCCGCACGTTTTCGGGGATGAAGCATCGCTCGCCGCGGGTAATGCGGTGGAGTCCCCGCTGGAGACGGCAGATATCGACTCATCCCAGGTTCTGCGCAACTGGGACGCCATCAAGCGAGCAGAAAAGGCGCAGCCCCACGCTTCTGCGCTCGATGGTATTCCGCGCGCGCTTCCTGCCCTGCTGGAAGCCGCCAAACTGGGCGCACGGGCACACAAGAGCGGCTTCGACTGGCCTGACTGCGAAGGCATCTTCGCTAAATTGGAGGAAGAAACCCAGGAGCTGCGCCAAGCCATCGATGCTCCCGCTCCGGTACACGAAGATGTTGTTTCTGAAGTTGGCGACATGCTCTTTACAGTGGTCAACCTGGCCCGGCGTCTTAACGTTGAGCCGGAATTTGCCTTGCGCCATACCAATGCCAAATTCCGTCGCCGTTTTGCGGCGATGGAAGCCGCGTCTCCACAGCCGCTCGAGGCCCTCTCGGCCGCCGAACTGGAATCGCTTTGGAGCCAGGCTAAAGCTGGGGGAAAGCCCCGCACCCTCCCCTTCGCGATGAACGCTGACACGATCCTGATCCGTCCCTGCCAAGACCTGGAGGAGCTTGACGCCTGTGTGCAGGTGCAGAGCGATGTATGGGGATGGGCAGACCGGGACTTGGTTCCTCGCCGCGTCTTCATCGTGGCGCAGAAGGTTGGCGGGCAGGTGATAGGGGCCTTTGATGGTGGAAACCTGGTCGGTTTCGCCCTCGCTATCCCCGGCATCTTCCAAGGGCAGCCCTATCTGCACTCCTACATGCTCGGGGTCAACCCTGGTTATCGCAACCGCGGCATCGGCCGGCGGCTCAAGCTGTCTCAACGGGATGAGGCGCTGGCGCGAGGGATCACGCGCATGCAATGGACCTTCGACCCACTCGAGATCAAGAACAGTTATCTAAACCTGGCTAGGTTGGGCACCATCGTTCGCCGCTACTCGGCTAATTTTTATGGTGTATCCTCATCTCGGCTACACGGACAGGTTCCCACTGATCGTCTCTACGCGGAATGGTGGTTGGATAGCGACTGGGTTGGCCGCGCCCTGGACGGCAACCCTGTCCCCGTTTCTGCTGTGGAGCAGGAAATATTAGTGCCGCATCAAATATCTGATTGGAGGCACTCGCCTGTTGATCGCCAGCTTGTCCTTGACATCCAAACAAGTAACCGTGAGCATTTTGAGCAGGCATTCGCAAATCAGCTGGCGGTGATTGGTTTTCGCATCGATGTGCACGGCAATGGTTTCTTTCAGCTCGGGCGATGGCAGGAGCCCGGGTTTCCCGCACCGCGTTAGGGGACAGGGAAGTAGCGGCTTCTATTAATGAAGGTTTTCAAGCAGTTGGATAGGGACCTGAAGACTCGGGAGCCGGCAGGCTCCTCACAACCACTACGACCGGTATCGGGCAGGTGTTCATGAAGATCGATTCGATTGTCCTGCGTGAGCTCAGCATGTCTCTGATCCACCCCTTCGCCACCAGCTTCGGCGAAACCAGGGAGCGGCGCGTGCTGTTAGTGGAAGTCCGTGCCGAGGGACTCTCCGGCTGGGGCGAATGCACCGCCGGGGAACACCCTCACTTTAGCGAAGAGTCAACGGATACAGCGTGGGTTACGCTGCTGCATGAGCTGGCGCCGCTGCTCACGGCTGCCGAAGAGCAGACCGGTGGCAAGTGTCCCAACATCTTTCGCAGCGTGCGCGGCCACCGCATGGCCAAGGCGGCTCTCGAAAACGCAGTCTGGGATGTGGAAGCGCAGATGCGCCGCATACCCTTGTACCAGCTACTCGGCGGCACGAGGGAGACGATTGCCTGCGGGGTCTCCATCGGCATCCAGCCTTCGCTTGAAAAGCTGGTGGAAAAAGTCGGGACGGCGCTCTCTGAGGGTTATCAACGAATCAAGCTAAAGTGCAAGCCGGGCTGGGATGTGGAGATGTTCGAAGCGGTCCGGCAACGTTGGCCGGAGATCGTTCTGAGCTGCGACGCCAACTCTGCCTACCGCCTGCGGGACGGCGACCATCTCACCACCTTCGATCAATTCAACCTGCTCATGATCGAGCAGCCTTTATGGGCCGACGACTTCTATTTCCACGCCATGCTGCAGCAGCGGCTGGATACAGCCATCTGTCTCGATGAGTCGATCCGCAACCGGCGCGATGCGTTGGCTGCGATCGAAATGGAGTCCTGCCGCATCATAAATATCAAGCTGGGACGGGTGGGGGGCTTCAGCGAGGCCATTGCCATCCATAATGCGACTCTGGAACGGGGTATCCCAGTGTGGTGTGGCGGCATGTTGGAAAGCGGCATCGGCCGCTCTCACAACATTGCTCTTTCGACGCTGGAGAATTTTTCTCTGCCGGGGGATGTCTCTGCTTCCAGGCGCTACTGGGCCGAAGACATCATCGAGCCTGAGGTCACGGTGTCAGCCGCTGGGGAAATCAGAGTTCCTGATACTCCCGGGCGAGGTTTTGAAGTGCGCACTGATTTGATCGAACGGCTCACCGTTCGCAAAGAGGAGATCAAGGCCATGGCGCTGGTCTCCTGATCAATAGGAGATGAGATGACTCCCCAGGAAGAATCGATGTTGAACGACCTTATCGGTCGTGTCGAGCAAACCCAACTCCCGGAAAAGGATCCCGAAGCCGAGCAACTGCTGAACCAGAGACTAGGGCGTAACCCTAATGGGCTCTACATCCTGGCGCAAACTGTTCTAGTTCAGAAGTATGCCCTGGAGCAGGCCCAGGTACAGCTGGCCCAATTGCGGCAACAAACCCAATCGGTGCAACAGCCAGCCCACACCAGTTTTCTGGGTAACCTGCTCGGGCACCGTGATCCAGCGCCACCCCCACCCCCGCCCCCACCGCAGCCGGGCTACGGGGCAGCGCCTTCACCTCCCTGGACTCCGGTTCCTGCGTACGGTCCGCCCCCGCCAGCGGCCGGCGGGGGCTCAAGCTTTCTGCGCACCGCTGCGACGACTGCCGCGGGTGTCGCCGCCGGTGCGCTGGCCTTTGAAGGGGTCGAATCGTTGATGCACGGATTTGGCAGTCCGGGAGGCTTTGGAAGTTCGGGCGGCTTTGGCGGCGGTGGAGGGCTCTTTGGCGGGGGTGCCAGGCCAGAAGAGACAGTCATCAATAACTACTACGATGACCCGGGAAGCGGTCGGGAGCGCACAGAAAATACCGGAGCGGACAATACCGATCTGGGATACGGCGACGCCGGGAATTTGCAGCAGGCAAGCGATGATTTAAGGGACGACGACCAGGACGACTCCAGTCTCGATGATGCGTCTTATGATGATTCGTCCTTCGATGATTCCTCCAGCGGCGGCGACGACTTAGCGTAGCGGCACTTGTCTTACCGAGGATTTCTCCCCGGTGAATAAATCCCAGGGGTGGTTTCTTTCTGGGATTAGACCCCGGGTGCCCCACATCTCGCTCGTTTTTCGCGAGATGTGGGTCCACGAGACTATCGTTGGCACTTTTGAGAAGTCGGGTCAAGCGCCGTGGAATCCCACATCTCGCGAAAAACGAGCGAGATGTGGGGCACCCAACGATTCGTGGCAGGACAGGGTTTGAGAGAAGCCTTATTTAGCCGCTACCTGAGGTCCGGTGGCTGGAATTTGCTGCAACAGGTGGATAGCCTCCTGGTAGCTTAGCTCCTGGGGCTGGACCTCAAAATCCGTATAATCCTCGGTGGTCGAGTAGTCTACGCTCTTCATCATCAGCAACTTGCCTTGCAACTGCAGCTTCATGTGGATCGTTTCCCAGTGATGCAGGCCGACGTCCGCATTCTCCACCAGAATGCTGCCACCCTTGTACAGTCTGCCCAGAACCCCCCAGCCGAAGTTCACGTCAGAGATCAGATGAGCATCGATCTTAACCAGCCGTTCCTGCGCCTGATCCACCCATAGCTCCCCCACCATGCCGTGGTAAACCTCTCCTTCCCGGTCGGGGGGGACAAAAGCGGGGTTGGGAGTGAATTTCAAGCGGTAACAGGGGCCATTCGGACCCTCCACCGTGCCTTCGAGGGTAAAGAGAAAGGCGTCCGGCAGCATGCGCACCATCTCGTCGCCCCGGGCGCTATCTTCCTGCTCCTTTTTGTGGCGATGTTCCTGCACCTCGGGATGGGCCAGCAGGTTGTTCAGGCGATCCATCTCGACCCGCTCCGCTTCCGGATCAAGCGGCTTGCCGTCCTTCTCGATCAGGCGGGCAACATCCCCATCTTTGGTCTCAAAAATCTCCTTAACGGTGGTGCCCTTGGGGTCCACTTTGTGTTGCCGGTAGCGGAAAGATCGCCCCGGGCTCTTGGAATGCAGCTCATTCCAACTGGCATCGCGCACGATTTTTTGCGGGTCAACGGTGGGGTTCCCGCTCTGGGGCGTGGCCGGACTGTTCATTGCCGTCCCAAAAAGGGCAATGAGGACCCCGGTCGCCAACGGACCTGTTACCGAGCGAAAGTTCAGCAAAGACTGCATAAAGAGGTACCTATTGAGATGCAAGGCAATAGCTACCAGTTTACATCTGGGTGGCCCCCGGTCGCTCTAACCCGGTTTGCGGGTTGCGGTTGGCTTCGCTCCTTGCGTATAGTTCGGGCAGAGAGCCTGCAAATGCAGGGAGGCAACAGATGAATGCAGGAGAAAGCACATTTGCCGTGATCGGCAAATCGGTGCAGATCCGGGGCGAGGTTAAGGGAAGCGAAGACCTGATGGTCGACGGCCATGTCGAGGGAACCATTACCCTGGTCGAAAGCCGCCTCACTATTGGCCCCAATGCCCACGTGTCCGCGAACGTATCGGCAAGAGACGTGATCCTCCTGGGCCAGCTGAATGGGAACGTCTCCGCTACCGGCCGGGTAGAATTGAGGGATGGATGCGATTTGGTCGGAGACATCTCCGCCGCTCGGTTATCGATTGAGGAAAGCGCGCTTTTTCGCGGCAAAGTAGAACCGCTACAGGCGGAAAAGGCAGCTGGCGTTGCACCGGCGAAGGGCGCCGAAGTTCCGGTTGCAACTTCTCCAGCCAACTACTAACAAACGCTGGAGGCTGAATATTATGATGAGCATATTCCCCGCAGGCGGCGCTGGTCTGCGGTCCAAGACTGATGACGTAATGCGCAACTTATTCGGCAGGCCACAACACGATGCGCAGGCTTCCACCAACCCCACGGTGCTCACCGGTCCCCGGGTTCCGCGGCACTCCAGTGCTTGGAAAGATTTGCTCAAGTTTCTTAAATCTGAGCAGGGGCTGCGCATTCTGGACATTGGCCCCACCTCTCCTACCAATATCAATTTCCTCACTACGCTGGGCCACGGAGTGTACATGGCGGACGTGGTGAATGAGGCACTGCGCGGCAACTGGATGAGTGCTCCGGATGAAACTGGGGTATCGCAGTTCGATGTGGAAGGTTTTCTCGATAACAACCTCGACTTTGCGGGCAGGGAATTCGACGTTATCCTGCTCTGGACCACGCTCGATTATGTGCCCCAGGCGCTGGTCGCGCCCATGATCAAGCGCTTTCGCTCTTCGCTGCGTCCTGGCGGCCGCGTGCTTACTTTTTTCCACACCCGAAACACCGGGCCGGACACCAGCTTTTGCCGCTACCACGTGACCGACAGCGACACCATTGAGACCCAGGAAACCACCGGATACTCGGTGCAACACGTCTATACCAATCGCACCATTGAAAAACTCTTCGAGACCTACGCCAACACCAAGTTTTACCTGGCTAAGGACAATCTCTACGAAGTGATCATCACTCGCTAATCTTCCACAAGAGTTGGCGTAGGATCCCAATCCAGCGCCGGGCATCAGACTGAGTCAGGTTCAAGCGCCGCACCATACGCCGCACCTCGTTCGGATGAGCACTGGCTGGCCTGCGGCGGCCGTATCCGATGCCCGCCAGCAATTCAGTGAGCAGCCCGGTCACTCGTTCCTGATCTTCTGCGAGCGCCATCGGTTGCGGTTCGCGCAGGGGCTGGGTTTCAGCTTGCCGTACCAGTTCGTAAAGGCAAACGGCCGCGGCTTGTCCCAGATTCATCGACGCATGACGCAGACCGGGGGTCGAGTGCATCGGGATGGTCATGAGCCAGTTGCAGTGGCTCAAGGCATCGTTGCTCAGGCCGGTCTTCTCCGATCCAAACAACAGTGCTACACGCGCCGCAGAGTGCAATAAAGGAGCACCCTCTGCCAGGGTGAACAGCGAATGTTCCTGCCTTCGTTCGCCCACTGCGGTTGTGCCCACGACCAGGCTGCAGTCCGCCACCGCATCGGCGACGCTCGGGAATTCCCGTGCGGTAGCGAGGATAGAGGACGCGTCTACCGCTGAGCGGGCCGTTTCCAAGCCGACGGAGTATTCATTCACCAGGCGCAGGTCCGCAAAGCCGAAACCGTGCATAGCGCGCGCCACGGCGCCGATATTGTTGGGATTGCGCGCCCGCACCAGCACCACGGTAACCCGCGCACGCTGCTCTTCAGTCAGCATCGTTTTATATCCGGATCTGCAACAGACCTCGGGTGCCCCACATCTCGCTTGTTTTTCGCGAGATGTGGGATACCACGAATCTCGACCTTAATTGCCCGTTGGGAGTTAAAAGCTCGCGGGTCTGGAGCCGTGGAATCCCACATCTCGCGAAAAACAAGCGAGATGTGGGGCACCCGGCCTTCGTTGTGGATCAAGCGTGGAAGTCCAGGCCTTTTCGTTCCGGACCAAACCCGAAGATCAGGAAAAGAGAAAAAATCACGCAGATCTCGAAGCTGGTGAGCGCCCACTGATAACCGAGGTGCCGGCGCAGGGTGAACTCCACGATGACAGACGGCGCAGCACACAACACACCAAGCTGATAGACAACGCCGGGGAACAGGCTGCGCACACTACTGGGCGAAAGCTCGTTCAGGTGAGCTGGGATCACTCCAAAAGCACCTTGAACACCAAATTGCATGACAAACGATCCAATCGCTAGCATGAGGATGGTCGTTCCGAAGGCCCACAGTGGAATCGATAACGAACAGAGGATCAAAGCCAGAATGATGGCGTATCGGCGCCCGAGGCGATCGGAATAATGACCGATCACCAGCGCACCCACGATGGCGCCGATGTTGTAGAGGATCGCGAGGTTGGAGACGACCGTGTTGGAAAATCCATGCACCGTCTTCAGAAAATCCGGGTAGAGGTCCTGGGTGCCGTGGGACAAACAAGTGATGGCGGTCATCATCAGCACCAGGTAGACAAAATCTTTCTTGTGCTGCCAAAGGACCCGGATCACTTCGCCAAAACTGGCCAGGCGATGCTTTTGCCATGATGTGGACTCGGGCGCAAGCAAAGTCAGCACCGCGATCAAGGCGGCGAGAGCCAGACCGCAAAGAAACATCCACCGCCATCCAAAACGCGGTTCGATGACCCGCAGGGCGATCGCGGCCAGGAGGTAGCCGACCGAATAGCCCGCTTGCATAATTCCGGAAAAGAGTCCGCGCCAGCGCTTAGGAGAGCTCTCCATCACCAGGGAGGCGCCGATGCCCCAGTATCCACCCATGCCGATACCGTAAAGAGCCCGCAGGACGACGAAAAGAAAATAGCTTGGCGCAAAAGGTGTGAGCGCCGTAATGATGGAGAAGTACAACACGCAGGCGATCAAGGGCCGACGGCGGCCAAAGCGGTCGGCCAAGGAGCCAAGCAGCAGCGCGCCTACCGGCCGCATGGCCAGCGTGATCGTGATGGTCCAGACGATGTCGCCCTTGCGTACGTGGAAATTGTTGGCGAGAACATCTACCAGGAAGACGAGCACGAAGAAGTCGAAGGCGTCTAGGATCCAGCCGAGTATCCCGGAGGAGACGGCGAACCCCCATCGTGGCGCTACGGCTTCCTGGGTCATTGCATCTGACCCCAAACGGGATGGCTGCATCCATGTCATCGTGTAGGATCTGCTCCAAAAAAAGTGTAATAGCCCGAGTTGGCGATCCTGGTGAGCAGCAGGCAAAGCTCCAGCAGATGGTAGTCTCCCCACATGCTGGCCTCACCGCAGGGAACCTTCGCTCCGGGGGGAATGTAATCCCAGCCGTTGGGGCGATGGTAGATGCTGTGCAGCAGCAGTCCTTCGTGCCCGGGTTCGACCGCAAGATAAGGCTCCTGCAATAAGCGGGCTGCGATCGTCAGTCCCGCCTGGGTATAGGCTTCGCCGGGTGCGCCAAGTGCATGCCCCAGCCGAATCAATCCCTGGGCGGCGATCGCGCCGGCAGAGGCGTCGACCGGCTCATAGTCGTTGAAAGGGTCGGCCGGCTTGCCCTGCCAGTCGCCAAGCCGGTACAACTGCGGCGCGCCAGTATCCCAGTAGCAGATGCCATCGAGCGCGCTCGCCTGCTGGATATAGAAGTCACAACAGGCGCGAGCTGCCCGGGTGAATGGCTCCGGCTGGCCTTCGGGGAGCGTCTGCACGAACTCCATCAGCTCGGCAAAACCAAGCATGGCCCAGGCCAGGCCCCGGGTCCAGGTAGTGAATGGCGAATAACCCTGCTGCGTCCCGGGGGCGCGGAAGACCCCGCTGGCCGGATTGAATACGGCTTCATGTGCCGTCCGGCCGAGCAGCTCAGGCACATCGTAGTGGTCCCGTCCTTCGCCGTAGTAGACGTTGTAGCGGGCTGAAGTTCTGGCATGGATAAGCGCGCGGTCCAGCAAGTTGATGCGCTGGTCCTGTTCGCCTTGCAAGGTGTGCCCCAGCATGTGCGCGATACAGCAGATGCGCAGGGTGCGGATAGTGTCGATAAAAAGGGAATGGCTGCCATTGAAGGAGTAGATGTAGCCCAAGCCATCCTGGAGACTGGTCCAACGCGCAGCTTGCGCTGCGCCACTCACCTTTAGCGCGAGCTCGCAAAAGTGCAGCTCCCAATCGTTCAAAGGAATGCGGCCTTCGAGCATCAGACGGCGCAAGTTGCCGTAGGTGGAGATGTTGTTGAAGCCGTGATCGTGGACGCCGATGTGGGTCAGGTGTTCTGCCATGCCTTCGACGATGTGGCGCCGCGCCGCGGTCAGCAAATCCTGCTCGCCGGTCAGCTCGAAGCACAGCAGGGCATTGCCGTATTGGAATCCCTGCGTCCACTGGGTCCAACTGCGCGATGTGTAGCGGCCAGCAACGGTGATAACAGGGGCGCCTTCGCTCGCCTGCCAGCGCCGGTCGAGACGCATGGTTTTCTCCGCAGCCAGGTTTAGGGCGCGCTCGATAGCAGGTACCAGATCCCGGGCGGTCAAGGTGTGATCGGATTGCAATATTTTCCCCTTCAGACAAATGCAATGAAGCGAGCGACCATTTGCTGCAAGACCTCATCCGGATCGGTGTCCCAGATAACGCGATTGAAAATCTCCACTTCGATCGGCCCCTCATATCCAGCCCGATCCACCGCCAGCCGCAACATGCGGTTGTCGATGATCCCATCGCCCATCATCCCTCTGCCCAGCAGCAAGTCAGGAAGTGGAACCAGCCAGTCGCTGACATGGAAGCCGTAGATTCTGCCTTGGGATTGGGCAATCATTGGGAATACCTGGGGGTCCCACCAGATGTGAAATACGTCGAGGATCACTCCCACTTCCTGCGACGCATAGGCGGATGCCAGTTCAAGCGCCTGGCCGATGGTGACCAGCACCGAGCGCTCGGCCGCGTACATGGGGTGGAGTGGTTCGAGGCCGAGTTTGACGCCGTGCTGGCGGGCATAGGGAGCCAGGGCGGCGACTCCGTCCGCGACCATCTTTCTCGCTTCCACCAAGCCAACTTCTGCGCCACCACCGACGACCAGCACCAAACAATCTGCCCCTAATGCGCTGGCCTCATCGACAGCGCGGTAGTTGTCTTCGAGATTCTTCTGCCGGCCCGCAGCGGTGGCACTGGGAAACATGCCTCCGCGGCAAACGCTCGAGACGTGCAAGCCCGCATCTTTTACGAAACGGACGCAGGAGGCGAGACCCGCCTCTTCGATCTTATGGCGCCAGAGGGCGATCGATGGGATGCCGTGCCGTACACAAGCCTCGACCGCGTAGCTCACGCTCCAGTTGGCAAGAGTGATCTGATTCAAGGAGAGCCGGTCGATTTCTGCCATGGGTGGATTTCTTACTTCAATCCTTCCACCAGGTAGAGATCGGAAAGGGTGCGGTGGTAACCGTAGATGTAAGAGGCTCCATCCGGCGTCATGACAATGGGTCCGATCTGGCTTACTCCCGCAGGGTCGGCCGGCGCCAGGCTGCGCCATAGCGTGCGTTTGCCCGTAGCCAGGTCGAGCTGATAGACCTTGGCCGGGAACTCGCCCGGGCGATAAACATAGAGAGCTTTGCCATCAGCTGACCATTCAATCGGCTGCTCGCTGGGCAGAAACCCCGGAACGGTTTTCGTCGGACCGCCGGTAAGCGAGTACAAATAGGCGTTGCCATCGGGTCCGACTCCAGCCACCTGGCTTCCGTCGGGAGCAAGGGCGAGCACGAGAGGATCTATGCCTTCCGGCGAGATGGGCGTCGGCGAGGCAGCGATCGATTTCTGTAAATAGATGCGCGCGCCGTGACCTTCCTGTTTCGCGGTGAAGACAATACCCTGGCTGTCTGGCAGCCAGCGGGCCCAGCTATGGTAAAGGCTGTCGTGGGTAATCTGCTGAGCGTCGCCTGCTCCGCTGGGCAACAGGATGAGTTGTGCCGGCGAAGTCATGGTCAGGGCCAGAACCCACTTGCCATCCGGCGACAAGGTGACCGATTCGCCGTCCCCAAGCCTAACCGCAGAATCCTCTGCCGTCTTACGCAGGTAAACGGAGTAACCCGCGCCCCCGCCACTGCCTTCTTCGTCGAAAAGAAGCCGCTTGCCGTCAGACGACAGCTCGGCGGGAAAAGAATAATCGAGCCAGGAGAAGTCCACCTCCTTCGTCCCACCTGAAGTGAGTCCGCTTAACTCGCGGCGCCAACTCTGCCGGGAAAGAAGGACTTTTCCGTCCTGCCAGATGTCTTCCAGTTGCAACGCGGCTGGAACCCGCGCCACAATCCGCCTGGACCCACCAAGGCTCACCGCATTGAGCGATCGGGCGTTGCCCCCGGTGGTGCTTCCGGCGAACCAGATTTCCTTGCCGCCGGGCGCCCAAGCCAGCCCCTCCACGCTCAAAAAATCGTCTGCGAGATCTTTATCCTTGCCTTGAAGGTCGACCACGTGAACTCCACCAGAGTCGTCGCCAACCTGGGGGTGCTCGAGGAAAGCGACGTGCGTTCCGTCCGGGGACACGCGAGGATGGCTGATCCAACCAGGAGTCTCGTGGATCACCTTACCGATAGGGAACTCGAGACGGTTCTTGCCGCCCATGTCGCGCACGATGGCGAGTTGTTTGCCGTCCGGGGACCAGTCGGCCCACTGAACTCCCTCGAGAATTTCGCGGGGATCTCCGCCATTGATGGGCATGCGGGCCAGCGTTCCCGATTGGGTGTAGGTCCCGGTAACGTTCACGTTCGTCAGCAGGGCGATATCCCCGGTTGAGGAGATGCTCATCAATTCCTCGCCATGCCGTTCCAACGATCGCGACTGAGGGCTCTCCGGGCTGGTGATGAACAGCTCTGTCGGCTTACCTTCCCAGGCGGCGCCGTACACTACCGACTGCCCGTTGGGGGTAAAGCGCGCGGAGCGAACCGTCCCCCTGCGGAAAGTCAGCTGCTGATAAACCGGTGGGACGGTGCGGCTTTGCGAGGCGTGCAGAAACCAGCCCAGGACTAATCCCGCCAGCAATGCCATGCCAGCGGCGGCGATCGCGTAGGGGCGCAGATTTCCGCGCGCCGGTACTTTAGGGGGCGCAGGCGGCACTGTGGACACGATGCCGGAAGCCGCCGGTCCCTGTGCGGCTGCGTTACGTTGCGAATCCAGTGTGCGCTTGAGGATCTTCATCTCGGCGCGCATTTCAGCTGCCGACTGGTAGCGCAGATCACGGTCTTTTTCGAGCGAACGGTCGAGGATGCGCTCGAATTGCAGCGGCAGGTCAGGATTGAGCTGATGGGGAGGCAAAGGATTGCGGTTGAGAATGCTTTCGAAGATGACGGCCGAAGTGTTTCCGTCGAAGGCTTGCTTGCCCGTCGTCATCTCGTAGAGGCAGGCTCCGAGCGAAAACAGATCGGTGCGTCCATCGAGCTCTTCTCCCCGTGCCTGTTCGGGTGACATGTAGGAGATCGTTCCCAGGGCGCTTCCGGGGCTGGTCAGGTCTTTCAGGGTCTCCCCACCCGCCGTGGCGTTCAGGTCCCGCCGCGGGTCTATCTTGGCCAAGCCGAAATCGAGCAGCTTTGCCTGGCGTGTTTTGGTAATGAAGATGTTGGCCGGCTTGATGTCGCGGTGCACGATGCCTTTGGCATGGGCGGCATCCAGTGCGTCGGCGATCTGGATGCCGAGCTCCAGCACAAAGTCGATGGGCAGGGGCCGGCCGTCGATGCGGTGCTTGAGCGTCTGGCCTTCTAGGTATTCCATGGCCAGATAGGCGCGGCCATCTTCTTCGCCGACATCGTAGATGGTGCAAATATTGGGGTGATTCAGGGCGGAGGCGGCGCGGGCCTCGCGGCGGAACCGATCGAGCACGGGAAGCTGGCGAGCGACCTCGTCAGGGAGAAATTTGAGCGCGACGAAGCGGCCAAGGCGGGAGTCCTCGGCCTTATAAACAACGCCCATTCCCCCGCCGCCAAGCTTTTCGAGGACTCGATAATGGGAGACGGTTTCGCCGATCATGATCCAGCGTTAGCCTAGGGTAGCCTGGAGTGCAAGTCAACGAAATGCTGCGAAGTGTCTGCCTCTGCTTCCCTGACGAAGGCCGGGTGCCCCACATCCCCGACTTCCTGTGGAGCTTAGTGGGTTCCGCGAACTTCATGCGCCTTTCCTTAAAGAAAGGCGCACACGCTGCCGTATCCAGGGCCGCGTACAGGAAATTCGGGGTATCTCGCTCGTTTTTCGCGAGATGTGGGATACCACCCATGCTAACCGCTAAGTGAATCGGATGAATCGAGGCTCAGAGGGAAAGCGCAGCGGTATCCCACATCTCGCGAAAAACGAGCGAGATGTGGGGCACCCGGCCTTCGTTAGGGAGAGAGAGCGCTCGAACCGGCAGCCTTACGCCGGCCACTTCCATTCCCGGATCTCCTTCTGGTCGATCCCGTTCTCGTGCGCATAATTGACGGCTTTGATGATCTGGTTTCTCAGCCAATCCACGGTATGCGCTCCTTTCTCCTCCATTTTGGGCACGCGCTCGATCACGTCGATGGCCAGGTTGAAGCGATCCACCTGGTTCAGGATTGCCAGCTCCAGAGGGGTGTTGATGTTGCCCTTCTCCTTATATCCGCGCACATGAAAGTTGGCGTGGTTGGTGCGCCGGTAGGTCAGCTTGTGGATCAGCGAGGCATAAGCGTGGAAGTTGAAAATGACCGGCTTGCTCCTGGTGAACAGGCCGTCAAACTCACGGTCAGTCATGCCGTGAGGGTGCTCGCTGTCGGGCATCAGCCGGAACAGATCAACCACGTTGATGAAGCGTATTTTCAAATGCGGGCATCGCTCGCGCAGGATGGCTACCGCCGCCAGGCTTTCGGAAGTGGGGATGTCGCCCGCACAAGCGATGACCGCATCCGGCTCTTCGCGGGCATCGTTGCTGGCCCAATCCCAGATGCCGATGCCCTTGGTGCAATGCTCTATGGCCGCTTCCATGGTGAGGTACTGCAGATGCGGCGCCTTATCGGCGACGATCACGTTCACGTAGTTGACGCTGCGCAGGCAGTGGTCGGTCACGCTCAATAGGCAGTTCGCATCCGGCGGAAGATAGATCCGGGTTACCTCCGGACTCTTGTTCGTCACTACGTCCAGAAATCCTGGATCCTGATGGGTGAAGCCGTTGTGGTCCTGCCGCCAAACCAATGAGGTGATCAGCAGATTGATAGAGGATACAGGCGCCCGCCAACGGGTCTCCAGCTTGCTCTTCTCCAGCCACTTGGCATGCTGGTTGAACATGGAATCGATGATGTGCACAAAGGCTTCATAAGAAGAGAAGAAGCCGTGACGCCCGGTCAGCACATAGCCCTCGAACCAACCTTCGAGCGTGTGTTCGCTCAGCATCTCCATCACCCGCCCGTCGTTGGCCAGAAAGCCGCCGTCCGAGTCTTCGGGCAGCATCTCCTCCATCCACGTCTTGCCACTGGCCTCGTAGATGGCCTGCAGTTTGTTGGAGGCCGTTTCATCCGGGCCAAAGACACGGAAGTTGGTCATGTTGCGGCGCATCACATCGCGCAGGAAATGCGCCGCAACATCGGTCGACGAGACTTCCACTTGTCCCGGTTTCTCTACCTTGACTTCGTAATCGCGGAAATCGGGCATATCGAGCGGGCGCCGCAACAGGCCGCCGTTAGCGTGCGGGTTGGCGGTCATGCGGCGGGTGCCGGCGGGCGCCATGTCACGCAGTTCCTCGATAAATCGTCCCGACTCGTCAAACAATTCCTCCGGCTTGTAGCTGCGCAGCCACGCTTCCAGCTCCGCCAAGTGCGGTGGGTTGGTCTGGGGATCGAGAATAGGAATCTGATGCGCCCGCCAGAAACCCTCAACCTTATGCCCATCGACGGACTTTGGCCCGGTCCAGCCTTTAGGAGTGCGCAGGATGATCATGGGCCACTTCGGACGCTCGACGATCTGCCCCGCTGGTGCGCTGCGAGCTTTCTGCTGGATGGCGCGGATATCGAGGATGCAGTTTTCCAGCACCTCGGCCATTTTGGCGTGCATCTTTTCTGGATCGTCCCCTTCCACTACATGCGGAGTCCATCCCAGGCCCTTCATGAGCATGTCCAGCTCCTCGGCTGGAATGCGGGCAAGGATGGTGGGGTTCGCAATCTTGTACCCGTTCAAATGCAGGATGGGGAGGACGGCCCCATCGCGCACGGGGTCGAGAAATTTGTTGGAGTGCCAACTGGTGGCCAGCGGCCCGGTCTCGGATTCTCCGTCACCAACTGCCACGGTCACGATCAGGTCCGGATTATCAAATGCCGCTCCAAACCCATGGGAGATGCTGTATCCCAGTTCGCCGCCCTCGTGGATTGACCCGGGAGTTTCCGGGGTGCAATGACTGCCGATCCCTCCAGGAAAAGAGAATTGCTTCAGGAACTTCTGCAGTCCTTGCACGTCCTGACTTTTCTCCGGGTAAACCTCGGAGTACACCCCTTCGAGGTAGCAATTGGAGAGGGTGGCCGGCGCTCCATGCCCAGGGCCGGAGATGTAGATCGCGTCCAGGTCGTACTTCTTGATCAGCCTGTTCATATGAATCCAGATAAAGCTCTGGCCTGGGTCTGACCCCCAATGGCCCAGCAGGCGATTCTTGATGTGCTCAGGCTTGAGCGGCTCGCGCAAAAGCGGATTGTGGCAGAGGTACAACATTCCCGCGGAAAGGTAATTGCAAGCGCGCCAGTAGGCGTTCATTTTTCTAATTTCTTCGGCGGTCAGAGGCTCGAATTGCCCTTGTTTGTTCGACGAGTTGGAAGCCGCTACGGGAAGTGTCTCGACGTTGCTCATAGTTCCTCCTTGTTTGGTTCCATCTGCTGCACGTGCATTGCGATCGTTCGATCTTCCTGGGCGGTGACCACCCAAACGGCGACTTGTGAGTTCGCGGCGCTTACCCGGCGAAGATCATCACCCTTTGCCTCATTAGCAGCTGCATCCAAGAGCACACCGGAGCTTTCGAGGCCCTGCAAAATCTCCGCCCGGGACAGCACATCGTGCTCCCCAATGCCGCCGGTAAAAACAACTGCATCCAGGCCGCCCAACAGCCAGTTGAAGGCTCCGATTGCCTTGCGCACACTCCGGGTAAAGATTTTGAGCGCCAGCTGGGCGTCGGCGTTTCCGGCCGCAGAAGCCTTGCGCACACCCCGCATATCATTGGGCAAACCGGAGAGCGCCACCATCCCAGCCTTATGATTCAGCAGCGTTTCGACCGAGTTCATGGCGGCTACGCGATCCCCCTGCGATTGCCGCAACAGGTATAGGACAAGTCCAGGATCAAGATCACCGGGCCTGGTACCCATTACCACTCCACCAGTCGGTGTTAGCCCCATGGTGTTATCGACCGAGCGCCCGTCCAGGAGAGCCGTCACGCTGCACCCGCTGCCCAGGTGGGCAATCACCATGCGACGGGGAAACTCGGCGTGGCCGCGGTCCGACGCGGCTCGCATGTCGTCCACCACTCCCTCACAGGAGAGGCCATGAAAGCCATAGCGCCGCACGCCTCGCTGGCGATACTCGACGGGTATAGCGTAGGTCGACGCTTCCGCCGGCATAGTCTGGTGAAAGATGGTGTCGAAGCATGCATAGTGCCGAGCCTTGGGAAATCGTCCCATCATGTCGCGAATCAGGGTGATTGCCTGGGGATCGTGCAGCGGCGCAAAGACAACTGCTTGTTGCAGATCCTGTAATACTTCCTCGCTAATTCTTAGATGCCGGTTCAGCAAAGGCCCTGGGTGCACTACCCGATAGCCCACCGCGTGAATCGGCGGCATCCCGGGCCGGGTTACCGCTTGTTCCAGCAACGTCACGGGATCAGATTGCTGGGGGATGCCCTGGCTCAGCTCACGGCCCGCGGCATCGCGAAACGTAAACGCCAGCGTAGCACCCCCGATGCCGCTGATTTCGCCCGTGAACAGAGAGCGCGGCCAGGGACGGCCAGCTTCAAAAATGGAAAACTTGATCGATGAAGAACCGCTGTTGATTACAAGTATGTGCACGCCACCGCCAGACGACCCATCTCCAAGCTACACCCCGTGTATATGGAGAAGATGAATAGATTCGCGGTGTGAAGGGAAAGTCTCGTATCGGCCCGCGCCGGAAACATCGCCAAGAAAGGTCCGTCGAACCGCAGGTCCCTCGGCTTCGCTCGGGATGACAAAGGGGAGGGCAGCGCTAACCTGATCAGTACCCGACATAAATCAGCACCCGACCCAACCCATCGATGGGTGCCCCAGGTCTCGCTTTTGAGACCTGGGATCCCCGCAACAGAGCGGTAGTGGAAACCCCACCCTCCCCTTTGTCATCCCGAGCGAAGCCAAGGGATCTGCGGTTCAGCGGAGCTTTTTGGGGAATGTTTTCGGGCTCTACTTCTTCACTGGGTCTCCGCTCTCATCCCTGAGCTCGATTGGACCCAGGTTCAGCTTCTCCAGTTCCGGCTCAATCTTAGTCTGGTCGCCGACCGCGACCACGATCAGGTTTTCCGGATGCACGTGCTCTTGGGCCGCCTTCTCCACCTCCGCCGCGGTCACCGCCTCAAACTGCGCCGGTAAAGTCTGGTAGTAGCTCACCGGGAGCGCATAGGTGAAGATGTCCGACATCAGCCCTGCTGTCTCGCTTACGGTTTCAAAGTTGCCCGGCAGCGAACGCAGAGCATTCTCCTTGGCCAAACGCAGTTCATCCGGCGTTGCCGGATCCGTCCTCATGCGATTCAGCTCGATAAACAGCTCCTTCGCGGCTGGTCCCGTCACATCCGTTCGCACCAGCGCGCCGGCCAGAAACGGACCCTCGCCACGACGGAATAGAAACTCAGAGAAAGCTCCGTACGTGTAGCCATTCTTCTCCCTCAGGTTCATGTTGATGCGGCTGGAGAAGAGTCCCCCCAACACGCTGTTCATCACGTTCAGCGCCGGATAATCTGGCGTAGCTCGCCGTGCTCCCAGCCCAAAGGCAATCAGCGCAGTCTGCGGGGCGCCTGGCTTATCGACGATTACGATCTTGCGTGTGGGCGGAGCCGGAGTTGGTGGGACCTGCGGCGGTTTTGCAGCGCCGCTCGCAGTCCAGCTACCAAAGTCCTTTTCCGCCAACCGCTTCGCTTCCGCCTCGGTAATGTCTCCAGCCAGGAACAGGGCCGCGTTTGCCGGGGCATAATGGCTGCTCCAGAATTGTTGCAGTTCGTCGCGCGTGATGGTCTTCACCGAAGCCGTTGTGCCAATATCCCTATACCCGTAGGAATAAGAACCGTAGAGCGTCTTTTGTCCCACCCGCAGCACCGTGGCGACCGGCTGATCGGCCTCCTGCTGGATAGCCACCAGCCTCTGCTTGCGAATGCGCTCCACCTCCTCCGGCAGGAATGCCGGATGCAGGCTTACATCCGACAGCAGCGCCATTGCCGCATCGGTGTTGTTGCTCAACGCTCCGATGCTGGCCGCCGCCTGGTCCACGCTAGCGTTGGTACGCAATTCCGCGCCGATCGAATCTACGGCGTCCGCCAGCTCCACCGCACTGCGGCCGTTTGTTCCTTCCGACAGCATGCGTGCAGTAAAAGCAGATAACCCCGGCTTGTCGGCAGGATTCTCCTCGCTTCCCGCCAAATCAACCAAGGCTGCGCTGACCACCGGCAGAGTATGCTCCTCGACCAGGTAAACCTTGAGCCCGTTCGCCAAGGCAAAGGTCTTAGGCACCGGCAGATGCAATTCCGGAGCCGGGCCGGCCTTGGGCGGATCCTTACGCCAGCTTTGCGCCGTCTCGAACTCCGGCGAATACGGCGGCTTCACCACCGCCTTTGCGTCCGTATCTTCAGGACTACGGGGCACATCGTCGATGACCTTTTTCCCCGGAACCGCGTACACCACGACCCGCTGGTTGTTGGCAAATTCCTTTTGCCCGATCTCGCGTACCGATGTTGGGGTCACTGCCTGGTAGCGCGCGATGTCCTTGGGTAGATATCCCGGGTCGTTCAGATATTGGTTATAGCGATCCATCATGTCCGCCACGCCGCCAAAACCGCCCAACCGTTGCAGCCCTTTGATTTTGTTGGTCAGATAGACGGTGCGTGCGCCGTCCAGCTCGGCCTGCGTCGGCCCCTGTTCCCGGAGCGAAGCAATCTCCTTGTCGATCGCCGCCTCCAGGTCCTCCGGCTTTACTCCCGGCCGCGCCGTCACGTCGCACTGTGCCATCGAGGTCAGGGTGAGGGAAGTATTCTGGCATTTCACGGTCTGCGCGATCTGCTGTTCATAAATCAGCTTGCGGTACAACCGGCTGGTTTTGCCGCCGCCCAGCACGCGCATGAAAAAATCCGATTCTGCATCCCCCGGCTTGAACGCTTCCGGCGTCAGCCAGGCCATCGACACCCTTGGCAGCTGCACCGTATCGGTCACCGTTGCCCGGCGCTCGGTCTCGATCGGCGGAGTCACCACCACCGGCTTATCCACCACCGGCCCACGGGGAATCGGCCCGAAATACTTGTCTACCAGGGCTTTGACCTTGGCCCGGTCAATGTCCCCGGCTATCGCGATGCTGGCATTGTTGGGGGTGTAGTAGTGGGAGAAGAAATCCCGTACATCGTTCAGGCGCGCCGCCTCCACGTCCGCATGAGAACCGATCACGTTGCCATAATAAGGATGGGTCTTGGGGAAGAGCAGGTGTCCCACCTCCTCGTCCGCCAGGGTGTAAGGCATTCCGTCGTCCTGCCGCAGCTCGTTACGCACCACATCCCGCTGGTTAGTCAGTTTTGCACGGTCCAGTGTCTCCAGCAGGAACCCCATCCGGTCGCTCTCCAACCACAGTCCCAGCTCCAGTTGGTTGCTTGGCAGCGTCTCGAAATAGTTGGTCCGGTCGTAGTCCGTAGTCCCGTTGATGTCCGAAGCGCCGGCGCCCTCTACGTACTTGATATGGGCCTTTTCCCCGACGTGCTCCGAGCCTTCGAACATCATGTGCTCAAATAGGTGCGCGAAGCCCGTCCGCCCCGCCTTCTCATCGACCGGACCGACGTGATACCAGAGATCCAGCGCCACCAGAGGCAGTTTGTGGTTTTCATACAGGATCACTTCCAGGCCGTTGGGGAGCGTGTACTTTTCATACCGCAGCACCGGCACGACCAGCGGCTTGGCCGGAGGCAGATCGGCCGCCCGCGCCAGCCCGCATATGACCTCGAATCCCATCACGAGGACCACTATCGCCGCCGCGCAATTCACAGTGAAACGCCGTTTGTCTGTCAAGGCACGCTCCGTTTTGGAATTTTATTCGTAAATGCGGCCCGGCTGATGCCGTGCCCTTCGTCCATAATGTGGCGCATCCCGCGCGCCCCGTTACAAAATGTGACGAACGGCATGTCGAAAATAGTTTCTAGCTCTTGTTAGTTGCTACTGCCGGAGTCCTTCAGACCGCGCTCTTTGAGCATCGGTTTGATGCTGGGGTCGCGTCCCAACCAGGCCTTGTACATCGCAGCCGGGTCCTCGGTGTTGCCGCGGGAAAGAACCATCCGCCGCAAGCGGTCTCCGTTGGCTCGCGTCAGGCCTCCTTGCTCCAGGAACCATTGGTAGCCGTCGTCATCCAGCATCTCGCTCCATAGATAGGCGTAGTAGCCTGCGGCATAACCCGTGGACCAGATATGGGAGAAGTAGCTGGAACGGTAGCGAGGCGGCACATAGCTCAGCAAGAGATGGGTCCGGGTGAGTGCCTCCTGCTCAAAGGCGTCTGTGCTCTCGATCCGCGTACCGGGGTTGATTGTGTGCCATTGCATATCAAGCTGCGCCGCGGCCAGGATTTCGGTAAGCGCGTATCCCTGGTTAAAAGTTTTTGCCTGGGTAAGTTTCGCCGCCAGCTCCGCGGGCATGGGTGCTCCCGTTTCATAATGCTTGGCATAGTGATCGAAGATGGAGGGATACGTGGCCCAGTGCTCGTTGAACTGGGAAGGGAACTCGACGAAATCGCGCGCCACTGAGGTACCGGAGAGGCTGGGGTACTCCGCGTCTGAGAAGATGCCGTGCAGCGCATGGCCAAATTCATGGAACATGGTCGAGACGTCGTCGAAGCGGATGAGCGCCGGCTGCCCCGCGGCAGGTTTGGTGAAATTGCCCACGTTGTAGATCACCGGCAGGGTGCCCAACAGCCTGGATTGACCAACCAGGTTGCTCATCCAGGCTCCCCCATTCTTGTTGTCGCGTTTGAAGTAGTCGGAGTAAAACAGCGCCAGGGGTTTAGCATCCGCGTCCATAACCTCGAACACGCGCACATCGGGGTGATAAACGGGAATGTCTTGGCGCTCGGTGAAGGTTAGCCCATAGAGTTGGGTTGCGGCGTAAAACACACCATCCAAAAGTACTTGATTGAATTCGAAGTAGGGTCGTATCTCTGCGTCCTCTATGTCGAACTTTGCCTTGCGCACTTGCCCGGCGTAATAGGTCCAATCCCAAGGTTCCAGTTCATGGCCTTGGATCAGTCGCCGGATGTCGTCCGCTTCGTTGGCAGCGTTTGCAGTTGCGGGCGCGACCAGGTCGTCCATGAACCGCATCGCGGTCTCCGGGGTCTTCGCCATCTGATCTTCCAGCTTCCAGGCGGCATAATTCGGGTAGCCCATCAGCCGAGCTTTCTCGGCGCGAAATTGGGCCAGGCGCGTAATCGTCGCCTGGGTGTCATTCGGCCCACCTCGTTGGGCGCGATTCCAGGAATGCTCAAACAGCGCCTCGCGGGTCGTTCGATCGCTCAGATCGGCAAAGTAAGGCTGCTGGGTGGTGTTTTGCAGGGGTAGCACCCACCCGTCTTGTTTTTTTAGCTCCGCAGCTTGCGCAGCCGCGGCTAATTGCGCCTCGCTCAATCCCGCCAGCCTGGTCTTGTCTGCGGTGTGGAAAGCAGCTTCCTGGGTGGCCGCCAGGAGCATGGTTTTGAAGTCGTTCTCCAGGGTGGAGATCTGTTCGTTCATCTTTTTGAGTTCGATTTTGTCTGTATCCGGAAGATTGGCCCCGGCATGTACGAACTCGCGATGATAGAACTCGACCAGGCGCAGCGATTCGGCATCCAGATCAAGCGTGCCGCGCTCCTTATAGATTGCCTCCACGCGCTGGAAAAGCCGGCTATCGAGAAAAATGGCGTCACTGTGCGCGGCGAGCTTGGGGGCTTCGATCTGCTGCACTCTCTGCAGTTCGGGGTTAGTGTTCGCGCTGGTCACAGCGGAAAACACTGACATCACACGATCCAGCAGGCGGCCACTCCTTTCCAGGGTAACGAGCGTGTTCTCGAATGTCGGTAGCTCCGGGTTCTCGGTGATTGACCGTATTTCCGCCAACTGGTGCTCCATGCCCGCTTCTATTGCGGGCTGGTAATCGCTGTCCTGAATCTTGTCGAAGAGCGGCGCTTGGAACGGCAGTGTGCTGGGTGCATAGAACGGATTGGCGCTCATGTTGGTGACGGCGCTTGAGGTGACCCCGATTGGTCCGGCGGTGGTGGCGTAATTGGTTGTGGGCCTCATGTTCTCCTTGGTCCCTCAATTGTAGTCGGGCCGATCTGGGCTTTGTGCGTGAGAACTCCAATTACGAACTCAGTCCCGCGGGGCGCTGGATCTGGTTTCCTCACCAAGGCCGGGTGCCCCACATCTCGCTCGTTTTTCGCGAGATGTGGGATACCACCGATGTTGACCGCTCAGTGCATCGAATGACTCGAGAGTTAGAGGGAAGGTGCAGTGGTATCCCACATCTCGCGAAAAACGAGCGAGATGTGGGGCACCCGGCCTTGGTGAGGAAACCAGGGTGACCATCCAATTCCTTTTGGTCCCGCTATGCTCTTCAGGGGATAAAGCCCAATCTCCTTGAAATCTGAGGGGCACCTTTTTCTTCTCATCAAACAAGTATTACCAACAGCCATCCATTTGGGGCCCGCCCGCGTACCCTCAGTACCGATGATGCAGCCCCGTTCCTACGATTCCCCGAGCGCTTGACCTGGTCTGGCACCAATCGGACGAAAGTTGACAGGAGAAACGCATGCCAAAGCACAAGTCCCTCGTCGGACTTGCGATGAGCCTGCTGCTGATTACCCCACCTGGAGTATTCGCATCAAGTCATCGCGAAGCACCAATCACCGCTCTAGACCACGCAGCAGACATCACAGACTTCTACGCGTTTGTGAGTTATGACCATCCCGATCGAGTCACCTTCATCATGAATGTCGACCCCTTCCTCGAACCCAGCAACGGCCCCAATTTCTTTCCTTTCGATCCCAACGTTCTTTACCAGATCAAAATCGACAACAATCATGACGCGCTTGCCGATCTGACCTTCAACATTCAGTTCCAGACACAAATTCGGGCTCCGCAACTGTTTACCGGGTTCGCCGGCGCCGGCAACGGACTGAACGCTGGAAAGAACTCGCCTGCGCCAGTGGCACCGGGAACACCGATCGTTCCGCCGGCGATTACCTCTCTCGATGGACCAGGGTCAGCCGGTTTGAGTCTGCGCCAGACCTACACCGTGACCATGTACCGCGGTTCCAGGAGCGTTCCTCTTACCCCGGTGAGCGGCTCGACTCTGTATGCCGTGCCCACCAACGTGGGCCCGCGAACCATGCCCAACTATGAGGCATTGGCGATGCAGGGCATCTATACGGTTGCGGGAGATCGCGGAGACATCCGCGTTTTCGCCGGAACTGTAGCTGATCCATTCTTTATTGATTTAGGGGCCGCCTTCGACACTTTCAATTTCCGCACCGGAGCGGGCGGCGGAGTACTGACCGCAGCGCAGGATAAGGACAACCATCTGAACCTTGCGCCTAACGCTGTCTCCGGCTTTAACGTAAACACCATTGCCATCGAGGTACCCATCAATTATCTGACCCTCGATGGGAACCAGCACAAGGCTACAGACGTGGATGCCACGATCGGAGCGTGGGCCACAACCTCCCGGGCACAGTTCACCATCCGCCGTTCGCCGACACCTCCGGAGAACTTTGGAAACTACAACCAGGTTCAGCGTCTCGGCAATCCGTTGATCAACGAGCTGATCATCGGCACCGGCTACAAAGACACCTGGAGCATGTCACAGCCGGTGAACGACTCGCAGTTTGCCAGCTTCGATCTGGATCCGACGCTGGCACGGGTGTTGAACGCTGCTTACGGCATCAACATTCCGCCCCCGCCGCGGACGGATCTGCTTCCGCTGGTGACCTACGCCCCGCCGATTGCCGCTCCTGGCACACCGGCTGGTCCGGTCGCTGATATGTTGCGGCTGAACACTGGCGTTGCGCCTACTCCGGAGGCTAACCGCAGCCGGCTAGGTTTGCTGGCCGGTGACGGAGCAGGCTTCCCCAACGGGCGGAGACTGACCGACGATGTAGTGGACATTGCAGCGCGCGCGGTTGCCGGCGTGCTCAATCCCAAGTACAACGTCGCACCCAATAACCTGATCGGCGATGGCGTCGCTGCAGCCGATGTGCCCACACAGGAAACCTTTCCCTATGTGCACTTCGCTTACAGCGGCCGCGATAGCCGTCACATCGACCCCAGCGAAACGGGTTGCGGTGATCAGCCAACTCTCAGCAGCAGCAATACGGCCGATGCTCCGCCAGCAAACCAGGGCGGCAGCACCACCTGCCCTGTCGAGTAACTCCTAACCCTGACGAAGGTTTCCGGCGCACCCTCCCTGGGTGTGCCCGGAAACTTTCGCTGTTCGATGAAGGCTTGTGATGAAACACGCAATTTGTCTTATTGCCGTCGTCCTCGCCGTGGGCGCCGCTCATGGCCAGCAAAGCACCCCGGCTGAGCAGCGCATCGCTGCCGCCAGGCAGCAAATCGCGTCCGATCCCAAGAAGGCCGAAGCCTATAACAATCTGGCGTTAGCATTCATCGGCCGGGCGCAAGAGACCGAATCACCAGACTTCGACCGCCAGGCCGCGGAAGCCATCGCCGCTGGTCTCAGTCTCGCTCCGCAGGATTTTCAATTGCGCAAGACCCAAGTGGCCGTCCTGCTCGACCAGCAGCAATTTGTGCGCGCCAGGGACGAAGCTAAGGACCTGCACCAGCACAATCCCGACGATGCCACGGTTCATGGATACCTGGCGCGAGCGTATATAGGTCTGGGCAACTACCAGGATGCCGAGACGTCGGCGCAATGGATGCTCAACCTGCAACCCTTCAATGTTCCCGGTTTGTTGATCGCTGCCCAGCTGCGTAAACACTACGGTGATCCGGAAGGCGCGCTCGAGGCATTGAACCGCGCTTACGCGGAAACGCCCCCGGGCGAAACGGGTGAATTGGCTTCGATCGCCAACCAGATCGCGTCGATCGACGATCGACATGGGCAAAGTAGATTCGGCTAACCAGATGCTGCAGCGTGCCGAAGAACTTTTTCCCGGCTTTCCGGAGACGCTCAAGAACCGCGCCCGCGCCGGTGGGGCTCATTCGGCAGCGAAACCAGCCGCTAATCCTGTGCCGTTAAAGGCCGTTTCCCTGGCGTCCGAACCGGCCATTCCCCTGACGCCGATTGTGCTCTCACCTGTGCCGGCCGCGCTGCTTGTTCCCCACGCTACCGGTACGGAGCGCATGATTCAAACCATGCAGAGCCGGGCGCAACGCAGCCCTAAAGATCCGGCTGCCTATTCCGCCCTGGGCGCAGCATTCTTCCAGCGAGCCAGAGAGACTGGCGATGTAGAGGACTTTCAGATGGCTGAGCAGGCGCTGAATAAGTCTCTGGAACTCGACAACTCCGATTTTTCTCCCGACGCCGCTTACGCGACCATGGCGGAAGTTTGCATGGGTGAGCATCGCTTCAGCGATGCCGTTGCCTACGCTCAGAAAGCGCTCGCGTTGGGCTCCGGCGAGCTCTCCTCATTCGCCATTGTGGGCGACGCGAACGCGGATATGGGCGAGTACGAACGAGCAGCCATTGCCTATTCGCGGCTCGACGTCTCCGGGGAAAGCGCTTCGCAGCCGCGTAATGTGTACGTGCGCGACAGCCGCACGTCGTACCTCAAATTCGTCGCGGGAGATACTGCGGGGGCGATCCGCCTGATGCAAAGCTGCGGTAGAAGCCGGGACCGAAGCTCGATTGCCAGCGGAAAATCTTGCCTGGCTCTACTACGAACTGGGTGAGTATGAATCGCAGGCCGGTGATATTGGCGCCGCCAACAATGCCTACCTGACCGCGCTCAACGTCCATCCCGGCGATTACCGCGCGCTAGCCGGGCTGGGAAAGCTCCGCGGCAACCAGGGCCGCTATGCGGAAGCCATCAAGCTCTACCAGAGCGCGATTGCGGTCGTGCCCATGCCCATGTACGTGGCTGAACTGGGAGACATGTACACCAAGGCCGGTAATGCCGCCGAAGCAACCAAGCAATATCAGCTAGTGGAATACATCGGTATGCTCGGCCACATCAACCAGGTGTTGCACAATCGCGACCTGGCGCTTTTTTATGCGGACCACGATCTGAAGCTAGAGGAATCACTCGCCCTGGCCCACAAGGAATTTGAAGTGCGCCACGATATTTACACCTGGGATGCGCTTGCCTGGGCCCTCTACAAGAATGGCAAATACCAGGAGGCGAGTGATGCTATCGACAATGCGCTGCGCCCTGGTACACGGGATGCTCTCCTGTTTTTCCACGCGGGAATGATCGCCAGCCGGTTGGGGCAGACAAACCTGGCCAAAGAGCGGCTGCAAACTGCGCTCCAGATCAATCCCCAGTTTCACGTCATTTACTCCGACGTTGCCCGGCAGCAACTGAAGGTGCTGCAGGAGCAAGTTGGACTGACCGCTAGCCAAGGACAGAATCATGTACCGTAAGCGACTTTGCTTCTTGTTCTTGCTTGCCGCCAGCCTGTTGCTCGGGCCGCAGGCTCTTGCTCATCCAATGGGCAACTTCAGCGTGAATCACTACTCAAAAATCGTCGCTCGAGCGCGATGGGATTCGCGTGACCTACATCATCGACCTGGCGGAGATCCCCACTTACCAGGAGTTGCAGCAGGGTAATGTCACCGCCGATGTGGCAGATCCTGCGGTCACGCGCTTTGTCGGGTCGCGCGGGGCGGAATTCGGACGCGGTCTCAGTTTGATGCTGGATGGCCAGCGCGTGCCGTTGCGTCTTGTGTCCAGCCAGGTGATTTTTCCGCCCGGGGCGGGCGGCTTACCCACAATGAAGATGGGGTTTGTCTACCAGGCGCCTTATCCGGCGGATGGTGCGTCCGGCACTCTCCAATATGCCGACAACAACTTTCCCGGTCACGCTGGATGGAAGGAGATTGTCGCTGTCGGCGCCGATCTCACCAGCAGTTCGGTGCCGCGAACCGACCGCAGCGCCGAGCTGACCAACTATCCCACGGACCTGCTCAACAGCCCTCCCCAGGATTTGTCAGCAGCCATTCAATTCCGCTACCCGGAAAAACTAACCGCAGGTCCCTCCACTCCGCTGCGCTCCGGTCCCACAGCAGGCCGGGGCAGGCGGGATGACAAGGTAGGCGTGGCGCGAGAAGGGGTTCCCGCAACAACGTTGTCATCCCGCCTGCCCCGGCCTGCCGTGGGACCGGAGCGCAGCGTAGCGGAGGGACCTGCGGTTGCCCCACCCTTGCATCTCCAGGCCAATCAGCAAGCGACCCCGCGCAGCAGGTTCACCGAGCTGATCACCACCCGCAGCCTGACTCTCTGGTTTCTCGTCACAGCCGCCTTCATCGCCTTCGGGCTGGGAGCGCTGCATGCCCTGGAACCTGGCCACGGCAAGACCATCGTAGCCGCCTATCTGGTCGGGTCACGCGGCACGGCACGGCACGCCTTACTGCTTGGTCTGATCGTCACTGCCTCCCACACCGCCGGGGTTTTTGCTCTTGGCGCCATTACTCTTTATGCCTCGCGATACATCGTGCCCGAGCAACTCTACCCGTGGCTGGGAGTATTTTCAGGGCTAACCATCGCCGGGCTTGGTGGATACATGTTCCTGCGCCGCTGGAGCGGTCTTGATCTCGACCACTCCCACACGTCCGGTCAGCTGCACAGCCATTGGTTTTCATCCATAAAGCAAAGGACTGCCCCGCCCGCACCCGTAGAGCCCAGCAAGGGCGTTTCGCTTTACCAGCTCTTCGCCTTGGGTATCACCGGCGGCATCATCCCGTGCCCCGCGGCGTTGGTGGTGCTGCTGAGCGCGTTTGCCCTCCACCGCATAGGCCTGGGCTTTTTTCTCATCATCGCCTTCAGTATCGGGCTGGCAGCCGTGCTGATCAGCTTCGGCATGCTCATGGTGTTTGGCCGCCGCTTTATGGCCCGCCTGCAGGTGAATGGGCCGCTCACCACCCGCTGGTTGCCGGTAGCCTCGGCAGCGTTCATGACCGTCTTGGGGGCCGCCATCGCGGTTCGCGCCTTTGTCACCACGGGAATCGACTTGCACAACCTGAGCAAAGAAAAGCTGGGGCCGTTTCTCTTTATTGGCGGCCTCGGGCTATTGCTGGGCATGCGCCATTCCACCGATCCGGATCATGTGGTGGCGGTTTCAACCATTGTCAGCAAGCAGCGAAGCATCCGCCAGGCCGGCTTGATCGGCACCATCTGGGGACTCGGCCACACGCTGACCATCTTCGCCGTCGGCAGCATGATCATCCTCTTCGGTGTCGTGATCCCGCCGCGTCTTGGTCTCTCCATGGAATTTAGTGTTGCCCTGATGTTGATCCTTCTCGGCGTGCTCAATCTCACCGGTGTTATGCAGCGCATAACTTCCTGTTTGACCAGCAACCGCAAACCGCTCATCCGCGCGGAAACTTTTCTCGACCGCTCTGTTGGCCGCTTCGGCGTTTATCAATGTGTGCGGCCGCTGGTCATCGGCATTGTTCACGGGCTGGCCGGATCGGCAGCGGTTGCCCTGCTGGTTCTATCTACCATCCACAGTCCGGTATGGGCGACCGTGTACCTGCTGATCTTTGGCGCCGGCACGATGGTGGGCATGATGTGCATGACTGCGGTAATGGCTCTGCCGCTCGCCTATGCAGGAAGTCGTTTTTCCAGCGTGAGCCGCGTATTTAGTCTCGCGTCAGGAGTGGTGAGTGTTTGCTTTGGATTCTTTCTCGTCTACCAGCTAGGCTTTCTGGGCGGTCTCTTCACCAGTCATCCGCAGTGGACGCCGCGCTAACAGAAGCCGATACCGTATTTCTCGGCCAGGAAAGCCCTCACTTTTGTGGGAAGGGTTTTGGCGATTTCATGCCAGGTAACCACGCTTATGCGGCATCGCAGTTCCGCGCTCATTATCGCTGACATGATTTCGTAACAAGCGTCGATCAAGTCTTGACGGCGCTGATCGCAAACAACAGCAAACGAAGCGTCATGGGCTTGAGCCGCCAGTGCACCGCGAATCAGTTGGCAGGAGCGATATTTTTTATTCCTCATGGGCAGGCGAGCCAGGTCGAAGACGGACTCCAAATCGCGATAGCGATGGACCAGGTCGAAGCGGGCAGTTTGAAAATCGCCTTCTGTCAATTTGGCTTCGAGGAACAGCTTGCCTAGCTTCAGGTCTATCTCACTTCGATCTTCTGAGCCGTTCTTCAATGGAATTCCCGGTCTAAAGCCGAAGGTCGGATGAGTGCCGGGTTCGATTCCGAGCAGGGAACAGACAGCCTTGCGGCGCAGGACACCCGGGTAGCAGAAGATGTTCATGAGCAGCGCGTCGGAGCTGTTGGCGCACTCGAGTTCGCGCCGGGTGCGGTCTGCTTTGCGGGGAAAAATCGGGAGCCGGTATAGACCTTATCCAGCCGCGATTTCCAGCCCGGTTGGTGCAGGATTCGCTTGTACGAAGCAGTCAGAAAGTTTCCGTGTTCCCCAACTTCATTTTCCCCGTAGACGATGCTGGGCACCGGGCTATAGCTCATCTCCGCCGCGAACCGTGCAGACCGCGCGCGGTTTCGATGGCTGAGCTCGCAGCGCAGAGCGCCAGGGCCAACGGTCATAAGTGGGTTCTCCTCGGCTACAGTATAGGCGAACAATAAGCGAATAGAGAACCGCTTATTGCCCATCATTATTTCTGCTTGGACCTTTGCCGCCAAAAGCTGGAGAGTGGTTCTATGAACAGCCGGACCATCTTTTTCGTATGTCTTCTTCTTGCGGCCAGCGGCGTCGTCTCCCCAGCCATCGCCTTGGCCGGCGGAATCGCCTTCGGCTTCACGATGGAGCATCCGTTCCGCATGGAGAGCCATTCGCTGGCCAAGCTGCTTCTGCAGGCCTCGGTGGTAGCCCTTGGGTTCGGTATGAATCTGAAGCAGGTGGTGCACGCCGGTCGCTCCGGCTTCTTTTACACGGCTGTCAGCATCACCTGCGCCATGCTGCTGGGCCTGCTGTTTGGCACCCTGCTTAAGGTAGCCGGCAAAGCGTCTTTCCTGATTTCAGCGGGAACTGCCATCTGTGGCGGAAGCGCGATCGCCGCCATCTCTCCCATCACCGGGGCCGACGAGGAAGAGATCAGTGTTTCTATGGGCACCGTCTTCCTGCTGAATTCGATCGCATTGCTCATCTTTCCTGCAATTGGCCACGGCTTGCATCTGAGCCAGAATCAGTTTGGACTTTGGTCCGCGCTGGCGATTCACGACACTAGTTCGGTGGTGGGAGCTGCGGCTAAGTACGGCAACCAGGCGCTCGCAGTCGGCACCACGGTGAAGCTGGCCCGCGCCCTCTGGATCGTGCCGGTCTCGTTGCTGGCAGCGGTTTATATGGCCCGGACGGGACACTCCCAGGGACGGCTCAAGGTGAAGGTTCCCTGGTTCATCTTTCTCTTCTGCCTTGCCGCCGCCGCAGCCACATACTTCCCTCGGTTCGCCGCTCAGTATGGCACGCTGAGTCATCTCGGCAAGGCTGGCCTGACGGCCACGCTGTTTTTGATCGGAACCAGTCTTTCGAAAAACACGCTGCAGCAGGTTGGAGTGCGGCCCTTCCTCCAGGGAATCACCCTATGGATCATTGTCGCGGGCGTATCCTTGGCCGCGATCTACTTCAACTTCATAGCTATTTGAGAGCTGTATTTCGCCCTGTGGCGCGAGGAGCTAATTGCTCCGCATGCGCGAGCACAAAACGATGGAAGGCGCCGGCAATCCCGGCTGGTTCAGGACCCGCCACCGTGGCCAGCGAAAACATGCGCGCCAGGTTCAGTCCTCGCACTCTGGCCAGCTTCAGGGTTCCCAAGGCAAGCTGGTTGCGCACCGCCCAGCGCGATACGAAGGCAATTCCCAATCCCGCTTCCACCGCGCTGAGTAGGCCTTCGGTCGAATCGAACGTCATCGCCAGCCGCAGCTTTTTTACTTCCAGCCCGGCTTTTTCGAACGCCTGTTCGACGATCCTGCGCGAACCCGAACCCAGCTCCCGGCTGACCAGAGTCGCTTCCTGCAATTCTTTGAGATCAACATCCTGGTCTGCCCACGCGTGCCCCGCGGGCACCACGCACACCATGTGATCTTCCATGAATGGTTCTACCTGTACGTCTCTGCGCATGGGCGGCCCCTCGATAAGGCAGAGCTGCACACGGTGCTCCACCAGAGCTTCGAGGATGGTCTGCGTGTTACCACCCAGCACACTCATTTCGACCCTGGGGTTCTCCTTGAGGAAACCGGCGATCAATTTGGGCAGCAAATATTGTCCGATGGTCTGCGAAGCGCCCAGGGCCAGCCGCCCAGAGCTTCTACCAGTGGCTGCCGCGACGGCGGCACGAGCTTCTTCAGCGAGCGCCGCCAGACGGGCGGCAAAAGGCACCAACGCCGCGCCGGCCGCGGTCAGCGCAACCCGTCCACCGGCGCGATCGAACAAAGGGACGTCCAGTTCCGACTCGAGTGCCTTGATCTGCTGCGTCACCGCGGACTGCGTCAGCAGCAACTCCTCCGCTGCGATGCGAAAATTAAGATGATGAGCAACGGCGCGGAAGACCCGCAGACGGAAATTCTCCATGGCCTATTATTGCTGCAAGGAGCAAGCGTATGACGGATCTGTTGCTGGTCGGCGCAACCGGCCTGGTGGGCCAATCGGTCCTGCGTCAGGCGCTCGCCGACAGCAGGGTGGCCAAGTTAGTAGCCGTTACCCGTAATCCATTGCCGCCGCACCCCAGACTTGAGAACCCCCTGGTGGACTTCGATGCGCTCCCCGCCGATGCCCCATGGTGGCAGGTGCACGCAGGCATTTGCACCCTGGGCACCACCATGCGCCAGGCGGGTTCGCATATAGCCTTCCGCAAAGTGGATGTCGATTATCCCCTGGCCGTCGCCCGGCTGCTGCGCGAGCACGGCGCGCAGAGCTTTGCCTTTAACTCTTCCATTGGCGCCAATCCCAAAGCACGGGCTTTTTATATGCGAGTGAAAGGTGAGGTGGAGCAACGATTGATTGCCGGCGGCTTCCCCTCGCTCACCCTGGTGCGCCCTTCCGGCATTCTGGGTCCGCGCAAGCCGCATCGTGCCTGGGAAGCCCGCACGATTAAGGTCTTTCACACCCTGCGGCCGATTTTGCCGCGTCATTACCGGGTTGTTCCGGCGGACAAGATAGCCAAGGCCCTGCTGGAGGCGGCCATCTCCGCTCCTCCCGGCGTCCATATCATCGAATCGGAGCGGTTATGACCACTATATTTCGGACAGATAAGGCAGCCGCGGCGCCAGGGCGAAGTTGAGCTGGACCAAAACAATGAAGGCGATGCTGAGGTAGGTGTTTATCAGGCACAAGCAGGCGCCGAACGCATAAAGTGCCTGCGCTACGACGATTCGCCGTTCTACCGCGCATTGGTTTTCATGAGTGATCTCTTCCCGCAGCAGACCTGCTCGCCTGGCGTAGCGCCAACTACCAAACAAGACCAGCCCGAGCAAAAGAATATTTGCCCAATAAGCGATGAGGACGCTGCGGTAGGTGATAAATTCTGCCAGCAATCGAGTGCTGAAGGGCATGATCGAAACTGCGAAAAGAAAGGCGATATGGATCCACGAAAGATGGCGATCGCTGCGGGAAAAGGAATTTAACTGGGCCTGCTGTCCGTTCCAAAAAATTCCCAGGGTCAGGAAGCTCATGATGTAGCTGATAAGCTGGGGCGCCGCGCCGGCGAGGGTGTGCCACAGCTCGCCTTGGCTATGGATTACTTCGCTCGCCGGCACGTGGAGATCGAGCACCAACAGCGTCATGGCGACAGCGAAGATGCCGTCGCTGAGAGCGGCAAGCCGCTCCAGACTTTGGCCTGTAATCTGGTTATAAGAAGTGGGCATGTGCCGACATAGTTTAGGAGCATTGCGATGGACAAGCAATTATGGACAGCAGTCGATGAATACACCACGGGGTTGCTCATGCCCCCCGATCCTGTCCTCGAGGCGACACTAGCGGCGAGTGACGCCGCCGGGCTGCCGACGATCAGCGTGAGCCCCAGCCAGGGCAAGCTGCTCATGCTGCTGGCGCAGCTAGCGGGCGCTACGCGGATCCTGGAGATCGGGACGCTGGGCGGGTACAGCAGCATCTGGCTGGCCCGTGCGCTCAAGCCGAGTGGACGTTTGATTACCCTTGAGGCCAACCCGAAGCATGCCGAGGTAGCACGCGCGAATATTGCTCACGCTGGGCTGGCTTCAGTGGTGGAAGTCCGTCTGGGCGATGCCCGCGCAGGCATCCAGCAGCTTGCGGCGGAGGGGGCTGGTCCTTTCGATCTGGTCTTCATCGATGCCGACAAAGAGAGCATCCCGCTCTACCTCGAGTGGTCGCTCAAGATGTCACACCGGGGCAGCTTGATCATTGTCGATAACGTGGTCCGTGATGGAGCTTTGATTGATGCCAAGAGCAAAGATGGAAATGTGCAGGGAGCGCGACGCATGCATGACATGCTGGCCGCAGAACCGAGAGTCAGCGCCACCACGATCCAGACGGTGGGCAGCAAGGGGTACGATGGTTTCACCCTGGCGCTGGTCACCAAGGACGTCACGTAGGAGGAAGCATTGGAGAGGCGAGACTTTGTCACATCGGCTATTGCCATGGCGGGGGCTGCGTTGAGCGGCGGCGAGGCACGCGCGATGGCGCAGCCTAAGCAGGAATTTTACCTGCTACGGAAATATGCGCTGCGCAACGGGCCGCAGCTGGCCTTGACTGAGAATTTCTTCGAGCACGCCCTGATTCCAGCGCTCAATCGGATGTCGATCACGCCGGTTGGTGCGTTCAAATTGGATATTGGGCCAGAGACGCCTGCCTTTTATTTGCTCATCCCGGCAACCTCGGTGGAGACGCTGGTCACGTTGAATAAGCGCCTCGCCGAGGACACGGAGTTTAGCAAAGCAGCGGCGGCATTCTGGGGAGCGCCGGCTTCTTCTCCTCCGTTTCAGCGGGTGGAGGCGTCGCTGCTATCAGCTTTTGCCGGTTGGCCAAAGTTGGTCGCGCCCAAGAGCGAAAAGCGCATCTTTCAGCTGCGAACCTACGAGAGCACCGGCCATGACGCACATGTGCGCAAGGTGCAGATGTTCAACGAGGCGGAGATCGGGATCTTCGTGCGGGCGGGATTGGCTCCGGTCTTCTTTGGAGACACGCTGATCGGGCATCGCATGCCGAGCCTGACCTACATGTTGACCTTTGAAGATGTGGCCAACTTGAATAAGAATTGGGCGGCGTTTGTTGCGGACCCAGCCTGGAAAGATCTTTCGCAACGGCCGGGAAATACAGATGCAGAGATAGTGAGCAACATTTCTAATTTGTATTTGACACCGTTGAGCTGCTCACAGATCTAGGTGCCGCTACAGATAAAAGAAACCGCAGATCCCTCGGCTTCGCTCGGGATGACAAAGGGAAAAGCAGCGCTTCGGCCAGCATTGGTTACCGGTGGAATGAACTGCAGATCCCTCGGCTTCGCTCGGGATGACAAAGGGAAAAGCAGCGCTTCGGTCAACATTGGATACTGGTGGAATGAACTGCAGATCCCTCGGCTTCGCTCGGGATGACAAAGGGAAAAGCAGCGCTTCGGCCAGCATTGGTTACCGGTGGAATGAACTGCAGATCCCTCGGCTTCGCTCGGGATGACAAAGGGAAAAGCAGCGCTTCGGTCAGCATTGGATACTGGTGGAATGAACTGCAGATCCCTCGGCTTCGCTCGGGATGACAAAGGGAAAAGCAGCGCTTCGGTCAACATTGGATACTGGTGGAATGAACTGCAGATCCCTCGGCTTCGCTCGGGATGACAAAGGGAAAAGCAGCGCTTCGGTCAGCATTGGATACTGGTGGAATGAACTGCAGATCCCTCGGCTTCGCTCGGGATGACAAAGGGAAAAGCAGCGCTTCGGTCAGAATTGGATACTGGTGGAATGAACTGCAGATCCCTCGGCTTCGCTCGGGATGACAAAGGGAAAAGCAGCGCTTCGGCCAGCATTGGTTACCGGTGGAATGAACTGCAGATCCCTCGGCTTCGCTCGGGATGACAAAGGGAAAAGCAGCGCTTCGGTCAGCATTGGATACTGGTGGAATGAACTGCAGATCCCTCGGCTTCGCCCGGGATGACAAAGGAGAGGGCAGCGCTTCCATCTACAGCGGATACTAAACCAACAAATCGAAGGGATCCGCGCAACCGATCTGGAATGGAAACTCCGCCCTCCCCTTTGTCATCCCGAGCGCGGCCGAGGGATCTGCGGTTCAACGGACATTTCCTGGGACGTTTTGCCCCCTAGGAAGCGGCAAGCTCCCTAAGGGGCTAATCCACTACATACCGTTGGAGCCGGAAGCCGCCTCGGGATGAACGACGCGGTAGCTGGAGCCACCGTTTGCCCATACCAGCAGCAGCATGTCCTTATCCGCAGGCGCCTGCTTGACATCATTGCGGAACTGATCCGCCGATGTCACCGGCTTGCGATTGACTTCCAGAATCACATCGCCACCGGACAGGCCTGCATCCTCAGCAGGGCTACCCGGCTGTACCTGCGCAACCGCGACTCCCTGTACTTGCGTAGGGAGATTCAGTTGCTGGCGCACATCCGGCGTTAGATCGGAAATCGCGATCCCCAGCCTGGCGTGGCCAGATTCCTGGGTCGTCGCTGCCGCGACTTCCTGGTCTTTGTGATATTCCCCAACTGTCAGATCGATTTTCTCGGGATGGCCGTTCCGCTCCACGTCCAGCTGGATCTTCGAGCCAGGCGCGTCTTCGCTTACCACCACCTGAAGATCACTTCCCGTTTCGACCGGCTGGCCGTTCACCGCAGTCACCACGTCGCCTTGCTTCAGGCCGCCGCGGCTGGCGGGAGAGTTGGGAGTTACAGAAGCAATCAGCGCTCCGGTGTTTCCAGTCAGGTTAAAGAATTTCGCGTTGTCAGGAGTTACATCGTTCAATCCAACTCCCAGGTATCCATGATGAACCACACCATCCTTGATCAGCGCCTCGACCACAGGGTGAACCGTCTGGGTAGGGATAGCAAAACCCGCGCCAGAAAAGGCTCCGGTATTCGAGATGAGGAAAGTGTTGATGCCGATCAGTTGACCATGTGCATTGACCAGCGGGCCACCGGAGTTGCCGGGGTTGATCGCAGCGTCGGTCTGAATGAAGCCACCGGGCTTGCGTGCGTCATCCGAGTATGGGTTGGGCCGGTCGACCGCGCTTACAATTCCGCGAGTAACGGAAAAGCGAAAATATCCAAACGGGTTGCCGATGGCCAACACGGACTGTCCGGGTACCAGCTTGGTTGAATCGCCCCACGCGATCGTGGGCAGATCCTTGGCGTCGATCTTCACTACGGCCAAATCTGTAAGCTTGTCAGTGCCAATTACCTTGGCCGGGAAGGTCCTGCGGTCATGCAGCGTTACTCGCACTTCGACCGCCCCATCGACCACGTGATTGTTGGTCACGATGTATCCATCCGGGGAGATGATTACACCGCTGCCGATGCCATGTTCGATCTGCCGTTGGCCCTGTCCCTGACCCGGCATACCATGGCCGAACTGAGACCCGGGGCCGAAGAACTGGGAGAAAGGATTATCTCCACCGTCTTGACCCTCACCTTCACCCTGAGCCTGCTGTTCCGTCGCGTGCGAAGTCACCGCAATATTGACCACGGCAGGCGTAACCCGCGAAGCAACGGCCTCGGTCGCCTGATCCAGCGCCAGCAGGGGATCGATGCTGGAGTTGTTAATGGGTGCGATGTTGTTATCCGCAGCAGTCGCGGCATCGACGTGACGATGGCCGACGATGAGTGCGCCCGTGGACAGGACAAGGGCGAAAGCCGCCAGGGGCGCGGCATAGGCCTTGGCTTTAGCTCTTAATAAATTAGTTTCTTGCGGCATGAGTTTTCCTCTTTCAGGGTGAAGTTTTTTAGATCTGAAACGCGATCCAGTTGTCGGTTGGGAGAACGGCTTTACCGTGAGAGGCGCCGGGAGTTTGCGGGACTTCCACAGTAAAGAGAACCAAGGTGATACCTTCGCCGTCCTGGGTCACTTGAAGAACCTGGAGGCGGCGGTACGGATGAGGTTGTTGTGCAGGACGGGCTTTCGGTTGGACGTTCACACGGGGTTGGCTCGGAGCGGGATGGAACACTGCTTCCTGGTACCGGGCCTGCGGTTGGTCGTTGTACATCGGCTGTACAGTAACAGCGGCGGCGACAGAGTCGTTGCCGGCAAAGGTAATGATCCGCGGGCAGCGTTCCAACATGAACACGCCGGTGAGGGAAGCCGCCAGTCCCGCAGTTACCAACCCACGAGAGAGCCAGGGAGCCAGATGACGGCGGCGATGAAGGATGTTTTCCACTCTGCCTGAGAGCTCCGAGTGCCGCTGCCAGAAGCCGGGTGCGAGCGACGTGACTCGCTTGACCAGCCTGTTCTCAGCAAGGTTGGTCAGGCAGGTCGCGTAAGCGCGCGCGTTGCCGGCCGCGTCTAGCACGGCATCGTCGCAGGCTTGCTCGCGTTCCCGGCACAGGTGCCGCTCCGCCCAAAAAAGCGCGGGGTTCAGCGGACATAAAGCTCGTAACAGTTTCTGCAGCAAATTGGTCCAATCATCGCCACGGTCCAAATGGGCCATCTCGTGCAGGATGATCTGCTTCAGGTCGTCCGTCGCCAGCTCGTTCCAAAGCGAGCCAGGGACAACCACAGCAGGACGAAAGAAGCCGATTACGCTGGGTGCATCCACCGCATCGGAAAGGCGCAATGCAACCGGCCCCCTTCCTTCGCGTGTCAGAACCTGCTGTATCTCTTGGGGAATGTCGGGAACCGGGACCGAACTCCGCAGGACCCGCCTCATCTGTATGCCGCTAAGCAGTAGGCGGCCTAACGAAAGCAAGGAAGCGAGCAGCCAAACACCCTCGAGCACAAAGGCCCACGCGACATTCAGGTGCAGCGAGAAAGCAGACTGCGGTGCGGCGGCCAGCCCTGCCGGGTAAGCACTCAACCATCCGCGGCTAACGGCGAAACACGGCAGCAAAGCTACCAGCAGAAAGACGATCAGCCACAAAATGAAGCGATTGGCTGCGCGCAGCCCGGGAGCCAGCTTGAGTGCGGCCCAAGCTAATGCGGTCAACACCAATCCCTGCCAGATGCTGGCTATCAGCAGTTCGGCTGGGTTGGTCGAAATTAGTTGCCGCAAGATCGCTTCCATCGCGTTATTTCACTCCGCTTGCTCGATCGCATCCCTTAGACGTTTCAATTCTTCCGCGGTTACCTCGCCATCGCCCAGAAGCGATAACATCAGCTTTTCCCGCGAATTACCAAAAAAACGGCTGAGCACCAGCCGCACTTCTGAGCTGCCGGCTTCTTCCTCTGCTACCAACGGGATATAGAAGAAAGCACGCCCTTCCTTGCGATGCAGCACATATCCCTTTTGCTCCAAAATTCTGATCGTCGTCAGTACGGAGTTATACGCAAGGGCATTCTTCTTGGGCAGCGCCGCAGCGATCTCATTGACCGTTGACTCGCCGCGCGCCCACAGGATTTTCATTAATCGCAATTCGGCTTCGGTGAGTGTGGGCGATTTTTTCGGTGGCATACGCGAATCCCTACTGAAATAAAGCCTACCGTTAGCCATGACAAATGTCAACTAATTTATTAATATTTGCGCCGCGACAATGTCCTCAGTAACAGTGGCGGAACTCCTCCGTAATGAAGGCTTTCTCTGCATCCGCTGCTATACTCCGCTTGAATCTCCCCCGATGTAACAGGGTCACGGGGCAGGTTAATGGGTCCGAACACACGGGTTCCGCTGTTTATCAATGGGTTTTCCCTTTCGTCGCGCACACCAATCGGTGTGCAAACGCTTCGCTTGCTGGGGCCACATCGAGACTGGTTGCATTTTCATTGGCGGACACACAACCTCCGGCCTTTGGATGAGCGTTCAATTCTTTTCGAGAACCCTTTTCTCGGACGGTTTTCTTTTCTTCGTCATCCCAAACTGTTGCCGGCCTGGGAAGGTTTGGGCATCAGTCCGTGGAGTGGCAGCGATCTACGTCCTTCACTGGTTAAGCGGCTCCTGGGTTATCGCGAACGCGTCTCCAGCGTCTACGCGGCGCCCCTCTGTGAAACGGATGCCAAGCGCTGCCTTAAGCTCGTCAATTTGGTCGGCGTTCCTTTCGTGCTTCATCTTTGGGATGTGCTGCATGGCGACATTGCTCGCGGTGCTCTCAGAGAACTGGTCGAGCGCGCGGAGAGCGTCTTTTGCATAAGTCAGCCCTTGCTGGACGATGTCTCCTTAATACGTGAGGCTGAGTTGCTGTCCTTTTCCAGAGATGCGTCGCCCATCGCCGCGATGCCGCGCGAGGAAGGTGCTCTCCGGGTTGCCATGCATGGCACCATCAACTGTTATCCCGAGGGACTCGACGATCTGGATCAGGCCATTGCACTACTCGAGCCCAGAGGATTGAAGGTCGAGGTTTCTTTTTTGGGCCCGCAAAGAATATTGCGCCGCGCCAACACGACCCTCGAGAAGCGAGTCAACGTTCGCGGATTTATGCCCACGCAGCAGGACGTCGATGCTGAACTCGGTCATGCTCATGTCGCTTTCTTACCCGGCCCCGCAGTGGATCCTGGGCGCGATATGAGGAGTCGCTACTCCATCCCTTCTCGGATGCTGGATTACCTGGCGGTTGGGCTTCCCATCGTCGGCACCGTTCACAAGGCGTCCGCAACCGCTGGCTTTGTGAAGAAATTGGGTCTTGATGCTACGGCCACCTGCTCCGGACCCGCGGAGATCGCCGAATGGCTTTTCCAGCTAGCCCGTCCCGAACAATGGGCGCAGCAAAGCGCGAAATCCAGCAATGCCTTTGACATGCTGCAGCGCCAGGAAGACCCCGCAAAGACGCTCAAACGGGCCCTGGATAACATCGCCCAACCAGGAACTTACTCTCAGCCCCTTACCCGCCCACGAATCCTGGGTGCCCCACATCTCGCTGGTTTTTCGCGAGATGTGGGATACAGCGAATCTTAACGTTTTCGCTTATCGGGCAAAAACCTTGCAGGTTGGGATATCTCGCGAACGGGGATCATTTGCGGCGCGGCTGAGCCCCTGTGCAGAAACCCTGCTGACAGGCGAAAATGAATGCTGTGAGCATTCTCCACCAGGACCGCCTTTTCCCCTCCGAACCCACAACCAAAGCGATTGCCCGCAGGCTTTATGGCGCGGTTCGCGATTTACCGATTGTTAGCCCGCACGGGCACACCGACGCACGCTGGTTCGCAGAGAACGAGCCCTTTCCCAACCCCACCAGCCTCTTCATCGTTCCCGACCACTACGTTTTCCGCATGCTCTACAGCCAGGGGATTGCACTGGAAGACCTGGGCATCGGCCAAAAGGAACTGGATGCAGATGAGGCCCGCCGCATCTGGATCCGCTTCGCCGAGTCGTACTATCTCTTCCGCGGCACGCCCACGCGCATGTGGCTGGACTACGCTTTTCAGGAGTTGTTCGGTCTGGAAGAGCGGCTTTGCGCCGCTAATGCCGTTGCTTACTACGACACCATCAGCGCCAAGCTGGCCTCTCCGGCCTTTCGCCCCCGATCGCTCTACGATCAATTCAATATCGAGGTGCTGGCGACCACCAATTCTCCACTGGATCCGCTGACTTACCACCAGGCGATCCGCGACTCGGGATGGAAGGCGCGTATCTTGCCTACGTTTCGCCCCGATTCAGTCGTCGACCCAGAATTCGATGGTTTCGCCCAGAATGTGCAGCGTCTGGGCCAGATGCACGGCGAGGATTGTTCGCGCTGGCAAGGTTATCTGCTTGCTCTCCGCCGCGCCCGGGAGCGTTTCAAGAAACTTGGTTGCACAGCAACTGACCACGGCCATCCAACCGCCGGCACGGCTGACCTTCCGGCCGACGCAGCCGCGGCGCTTTTTGATCGGGTGATCGCCGGCAAGGCGGACGCAAACGAGCGGGAGCTCTTTCGCGCCCAGATGCTGACTGAAATGGCGCGCATGAGCCTGGAAGACGGGTTCGTAATGCAGATCCACCCGGGCAGCCACCGCAATCACAATCGCCAGATCTTCACCCGCTTTGGCCGTGATGTCGGGGCGGACATTCCCATGCCGACCGATTATGTCCACGCATTGCAGCCGCTGCTCGACCGCTTCGGCAACGAGGCTTCGCTGACCATCATCCTCTTTACCCTGGATGAATCTGCTTACAGCCGAGAACTGGCGCCGCTGGCAGGGCATTATCCCTGCCTCCGCCTGGGACCGCCCTGGTGGTTTTACGACAGCCCCGAAGGCATGAAGCGCTTTCGCGAGTTGACCACCGAGACCGCGGGCTTTTACAACACCGTCGGTTTTAATGACGACACGCGAGCCTTCCTCTCCATCCCGGCGCGGCACGATGTTGCTCGCCGGGTGGACTGCGCTTTCCTGGCAAAACTGGTGGCAGAGCACCAACTGGACGAAGATGAGGCAGTCGAGGTGGCCCATGCGTTGGCCTACGAACTGGCGCGCAAGGCTTACCGCCTATGAGCCTCTATTGCCAGCAGGGCGGCCCGGAAGCCGAGCTTTCGGCGGAGTCCTTGCGCGATGCGCTCTTTGAGGCGCTGGACCAGCTCGGGCCCAGGCGAAAAGTTCTGGCCGTGCCCCCGGATTTCAGCCGCTTCCATTCCCGCGCCGGGGAACTCACCCAACATGCGCACGCCTATTATGGTGACCGCCTGGGCTGTGTCCTGCCTGCCCTAGGAACCCACGCTGCGATGACCCCGGCTGCGCTCACGCGCATGTTCGGTGATATCCCGCAGAGTCTCTTTGCAGTGCACAATTGGCGCACCGATGTCGTCACCCTGGGCGAGCTGCCGGCGAGTTTTATTCAGGAGCAATCCGGCGGTTTGCTGGACTATACCTGGCCGGCGCAAGTGAACCGCATGATTCCCCAAGGAGGATTCGACCTGGTGCTTTCCATCGGCCAGGTGGTGCCTCACGAAGTGATCGGCCTGGCCAATTACAACAAGAACATCCTGATCGGCACGGCTGGTCCGCTCAGCATTCATCGCAGCCACTATCTAGGGGCGGTGGTGGGTATGGAGCGAATCATGGGGAGAATGGACAATCCAGTGCGGAGAGTCTTGAATCGGGCCGCCGATCAGTTTCTCAAAGATATTCCTATCGTCTATGTCTTGACCGTGATCGGCTTTAACCCATCCGGCGAGTTGGTGGTGCGCGGCCTGTTCGTGGGAGACGACCTGGAGTGCTTCCGCCTGGCGTCAGAACTCAGCGTTCAGTGCAACATAATCCTTCTCGACCGGCCCATACGCAAAGCCGTTGTTTACCTCGATCCGGAGGAGTTTCACAGCACCTGGCTGGGGAACAAGGCAATTTACCGCACGCGCATGGCGCTGGCCGATGGCGCTGAGCTGATCGTGCTCGCTCCCGGAGTTAAGCAATTTGGAGAGGACCCTACCATTGACCGCATGATTCGCAAATACGGCTACTATGGCACACCGGCTACGCTCGAGAAGGTGAGAAACAACCCTGAATTGGCGGCAGAGCTGAGCACCGCCGCTCATCTCATCCACAGCTCATCGGAAGGCCGCTTCAGCATCACGTACTGTCCCGGAGCCTTAAGCCGGGAAGAAACAGAAGGCGTAGGATTCCGCTACGCCGATCTGAACAGCACCATCGCGCGATACGACCCGGCGAAGATGCATGATGGTTACAACACTATCGACGGCGAGGAAGTATTTTTCATTTCTCATCCCGCTCTCGGTTTGTGGGCATCGTCGGGCAAATTCGCAGCAGTTTAGGCACTTCCATCAGAACGATGGGTATTTGCGTGGGGGCCGGGGCGCACTGCAGATCCCTCCACGGCACGCCGGGACAGGTCGGCTGCGCTCGGGATGACAAAGGAGAGCGCGGCGTTTGCATGGATGGTGGTCGCTAAACAGACGCTGGACAGTGGTCCCTAAACAGACGCTGAAGAAAACGCTACCCTCTCCCTTGTCATCCCGAGCGCAGCCGACCTGTCCCGGCGTGCCGTGGAGGGATCTGCAGTGCGCCCCGGCCCCCACACAAATGCGAATCCTGAACACCGGGCCCTATAGCCTGGCCTAAACGCCGCCCCTCAGGCTCCCAAAGCCCTTTCTTCTCGCTTTTGTTGTACGTACGGGCTAAAGCCCGTACCCTTCATTCATAGAGTTCTGCCCCGCTGCGGCAGTTTAGGTACCTGCCAGGGCGAAATCCCGCATCGAACAATTAATACGGCCAAACTGTAAGTTTTCTGGAAGGGCACCAATGGAATTCCATGTTTCACGTGAAGCGCGCGACCGTTATGAATTCAACCAGACACTTTTTGCTTTCAGCGGCAACGTAGTCTTCGCCAATCTTGGCGCTAGCCGCGAGTTCGCCTTTCGCATGAACGAACGCCGGGGAGCTGATAAGGACCCGGCGAAAACGATACAGCCCGGGGCACTCTACGCTATGGGACTCATCGACGAGATGAGTCATGCCCTGGTGGAGTACTACCGCAAGCGTCTTGACCCCAAGGCCATGGCCGACGCCTTGGCGTGGTTCGACAACCGGATAGGCAAAACGGAGCTGGATAAGACCATCCTGGCATTTGTGGAGGAATTTCCTACCGCTGACGTCTACCGCAAGGAAAAAACCCCTGTCGAATGGCTGGGGGGTGAAACAGACGGCATCGCCAACCGCGCCGTGGCCTTTGAAGAGATGATGCTGTTGTGGCTGGCCAACGCCAACCCCGCCTTCAAACCCTTCTCCGAGTTGTTTGCGGATCAGTCGTTGGCCGCGGTCACTCGGTATCAGCAAATCACCACCGGGCTGCGCGACTATTTCAGCACCCGGCCTCCGCTGAGCTCGAAAAAACTAAACCTGATCGACATGCTGCGCGCCCCGGCCCTGGCATCGCCGGACTCACTGAGCGGCCAACTCGCCTACATCATCGAACACTGGGCGGAGGTGATCGGCGACTCTCTTGCCAAGCTTCTGCTGGCCATCGATGTGCTCAAAGAAGAGGACATCGCCATCTGGATGCGCTTTCACCCCAACGACGGTGGCGGCGGACGGAGGCGAAACCTTCCCTGGAATGCCGATAAAAAGGGCGAGGTACCGTCGTTCACCGAAGCCACAGCGGAAAGCGAACGTTTCAGCCCCGACCAGGAGTGGATGCCGACCACCGTGCTCATCGCCAAGAGCACCTATGTCTGGCTGGAGCAGCTTTCCCGCCAGTATGGCCGCCACATCTACCGGCTGGATCAGATTCCCGACGAAGAGCTTCGCCGCCTGGCAGAACGCGGGATCAATTCCTTGTGGCTCATCGGGGTCTGGGAAAGAAGCGTGGCCTCGCAGACCATCAAGCAACTATGCGGCAACCATGACGCGGTAGCTTCGGCCTATTCGCTCTACGGATACGACATTGCTCACGATCTGGGCGGGGAACCGGCCTATAGCAACCTCCGTGACCGCGCCTTCGCTCACGGCGTCAGGCTGGCCAGCGACATGGTACCCAACCACATGGGCATCGATTCCGGCTGGGTAATTGAACACCCGGAGTGGTTTATGTCCCGCCCCGACAGCCCCTACCCCGCCTACCGCTTTGAAGGGCCAGATCTCTCTCGCGACGGCCGGGTGGAGATCAAAATTGAGGATCACTACTACGAGCAGTCCGACGCCGCGGTGGTCTTTCGCCGCCGCGACAAATGGACCGGCGACACCCGCTATGTCTATCACGGAAACGACGGCACCAGCTTTCCCTGGAATGACACCGCGCAGCTCGACTACCTGAACCCCGCCACCCGCGAACAGGTAATTCAAACTATTCTGCATGTGGCTCGCCTGTTTCCCATCATTCGCTTCGACGCTGCCATGACGCTCGCCAAGCGCCACTTCCAACGGCTCTGGTTTCCCATTCCCGGCACCGGCGGAGCTATCCCATCGCGCGCCGAGTACAGCATGAGCAAGGCCGATTTCGATCGCGCCATGCCGGAAGAATTCTGGCGCGAGGTGGTGGATCGTGTAGCGCGCGAAGTTCCCGGCACCCTGCTGTTGGCCGAAGCCTTCTGGCTGATGGAGGGCTACTTTGTCCGCACCCTGGGCATGCATCGGGTGTACAACAGCGCATTCATGAACATGATGCGCGACGAGGAAAACGCCAAATACCGCTCAGTGATCAAGAACACCATCGAGTTCGATCCTGACATCCTCAAGCGTTACGTTAACTTCATGAGTAATCCCGATGAACGTACGGCGATTGACCAATTCGGTAATGGAGACAAATGCTTTGGTGTAGCGACCATGATGTCCACTCTTCCCGGACTCCCCATGTTTGGCCACGGACAGATTGAGGGCTTCACGGAAAAATATGGGATGGAGTTCCGCCGTGCTCGCTACCAGGAGGATCCGGACCTGGGACTGGTGGCGCGCCACGAACGTGAAATCGCTCCCTTGCTCCACCAACGCTGGCTGTTCGCCGAGAGCGAGAATTTTCTGTTGTACGATTTCTACCGGCCTGACGGGTCGGTGGATGAGAACGTCTTCGCCTACTCCAACCGGCGGGGCGACCACCGCGCCTTAGTCGTCTACCACAATCGTTTTGCCACCACGTACGGTACTATCCACCAATCTGCCGCCTATGCCGACAAGGGAGCGGGGCATTTGCGCCAGCAGACGCTTGGGGGCGCCTTCGGCCTGCCCAACGATGGCAACCTCTTTCTCGCCTACCGCGATGTCACGACTGGACTGGAACATCTGCAGCGTGCGTCCAAAATTGTCTCCGAGGGATTCTCGCTCGAGCTGCAGGCTTACAACTGCCACGTGTTTCTCAATTGGCGAGAGCTAAGGCCAGACGAGCATTATCGCTGGGATCTGCTCTGCGACTCGCTCAACGGGCGGGGTGTGGCCGGTCTGGATGATGCGTTGGTGGCCTTGGAATTGGCCCCGCTGCACGAATCTCTGTCTCAACTGTTGCAATTCGATCTGGTAGCCGAGTTGGCTGGTCTTTCCGGGCCTCTGCCGGAATGCGGCGCGGAGGCTGGGGACTCCAGCGCGGCCGCCCAGCTAATGGAACGAATCGAAAATCTCAGCACGCGCTTCGCTCGCGAGGGACTGGCTATCTATGCCCGCAAGACTGGGTCCCGGGCGCAAGTCAGCGAGAAAGACTTATGGCTGACGATTTGCCGGCAAGTGCATGCGGCGGCCAAGCTGCCGGGCTTGGTGGAAGCCCATGAAGCAGGACTGGTGTTGCCCAGCAGCAGTTCGGAACTCCACCCTGGCGTGGTCTGGGGCCCCGTGCTGGCCTATGTCGTACTCCAGGGTATCGCTCAATCGCTGGGGCCCAAGGAGACAGAGGCCACGGCGCTAGCGCTGTTCGATCGGCTTAGGCTGCGTGAGCCTCTGGCGCGGGTTTTCTCCGGCGGGGGTGAAATTACCGAGGACGGCTGGCGGGCCGCAGCCCGAGTGAGGTTGGCTTTTCTGGGGCAGACTCTCACCCCAGCAAGGTCCGCGAAAGCAGGGGCAGACGAAGCTTTTGCCGGCCTGCCGCGCGGCATCTGGGACGATGGGGACGCGCGTTGGTTGCTCAAAGTGAACGAAGCAGGGGGGGAGTGGTACTTCAACAAGGAGCTTCACCAGCAGATTCTGTGGTGGACGCAATTGCCGGATCTGTTGCAGCTTGCGACGCCGGTCGCCCCATCACTTGACAAGAAAAAGCCGGCCGCGCGGCCTACCATTCAAACCATCGATCAAAGGATTCAGGACGCCTGTGAGCAGGCGGAAGAAGCAGGCTTCCGTATTGGGAAGAAAAAGGAAGCAGCTGCCAAGCCCGCGAAACGAGAGAAAGGTGCGCTGGCAAAATCCTGAGCCGGCCCAGGGGGGTGAGAAGGGCGGCACCCCATGGGGCCTTACCACGCTGTAACTAGTAGAATAGGAAGTGGTTTGGGCTCCGGAGGTCTATGGCTCGAGAGGCTGCTAACGCAATCCCGCGGCGTACGGAGGAAGCCGAAGGTCCGATTACCTTGGCTATCGACATCGGTGGCAGTGGTCTAAAAATCCAGGCGCTTGGCCCGGAAGGCAAGCCGATCAGCGATCGGCTGCGCGTTCCCACTCCCGAGCCGGCAACCACCGGGGCAATCTTGACCGCCCTGGACGAATTGAAGGTCGGGGTTCCCCTCTTTGACCGGGTTTCCGTTGGTTTCCCCGGCGTGATCAAGCAGGGCAAGACGCTCACGGCAGCCAACCTGGACCAGGGATGGATTGGTTTTCCGCTGGCCAAGGTGCTGGAAAAACGCTGGGGCAAGCCAGTGCGGATGGCCAATGACTGCGCCGTGCAAGGATATGCGGTCATAAAGGGTCACGGAGTTGAGCTCGTCACCACCCTGGGAACGGGCATGGGTTCGGCCCTGTTTACAGAGGGTGTCCTGTGCCCGGGTCTGGAACTGGGACATCATCCCTGGCGCAAGAAAACCTACGAAGATTATCTTGGCCGTCGCGGGCTGCAAAAGTATGGTTTGAAGCGCTGGAACAAGCTAGTGCGCTTGGCCATCGAGCAGACTGCCGCCACCTTCAACTGGGATACTTTGTACATCGGAGGAGGCAACGCCAAGAAGCTAGCCTTCGATCACGGTCGCGACATCAAAATCATCTCCAACGAGGAGGGTCTGCTCGGGGCGATGGCTCTGTGGAGAGATTGGCAATAGAGATTTGCGGCGTCTTCAGCTGTTTGAAATCCTCGACCAGGCATGGTGTCCGCAAGCTGTGCGCCATGGAGCAACTGACTACCTCGAGGCCATTACCAGCTGGGGAAATGTTTATCGCGCCATTCAGGAGGAGCTGTTCCGCGCCATCATGGATTGCCGCGCCGAGCGAGTCATCGACCTTTGTTCCGGTGGCGGTGGACCATGGCTGAGTCCGGGATGGCGTGCCGCTCTGATCAAACATGCCCCGCTTACCGTGGTCTTGACGGATAAATTTCCCAGCGACGTGCTCTCTGTTCGTCTACACGCAGATCCTTATTTGAGCTGCGCAAATTTTCCCGTAGATGCTGCCAGGGTGCCCGAATCGCTGAAAGGTTTTCGGACGATCTTTTCGTCTTTCCACCATTTCCCTGATAACGTTGCGCGCGAAGTACTTGGGGACGCGGTGCGCAATGGTGGTGGCTTCGCCATGGCGGAGGTGACTTCTCGCACTCCGCGCGCGTTAGCCACTATCTTGCTGATGCCCATTTTTGACTGGATCCTCACCCCGCGGATGCGGCCTTTTCGCTGGTCAAGATTGTTGTTCACTTACCTGGTGCCTCTGATCCCGCTGGTGGTCTTGTGGGATGGCATAATTTCCTGCCTTCGCACCCGCACACCAGAGGAGCTGCTGCTCCTGACCAGAAGCTTTCCGCAATACGCCTGGAGAGCGGGTTACGCCGACGGAGGCTGGCTCTCCCCGGTGTATCTAATAGGGGTGCCAAAGCGCTTGTAAAGAAGCACTGGACGGGTGCCCCATGTTCGCCAGCGTACATGGGCCGATAACGATTTTTTCAAATGCTTTCACTCCATGTGTCAGGAGAGTTAGCGTTGTGAGGGATATGAACAGTAATGTTCAAGGTCGCTCGGCGAGGGGCAACATAAAGAGCGTGAAGTATATCTCTCTAACTACAGTATCGGGCCCAATCGAATTTAAGGGGCGGTGTTCGGTGGCCAGCAGAATGACCAGTGTCCATAAGTTGCAGCCAGGCGACCCAGGGGGCAGCAGCCCCGCGTACTCTCCGAGCTTCCGCCAGCATGTCTGGAATTACGTTTCCAATTCACCCTTAAACTCCCTATGGAACCTCCAGGGAGTTCCCGCAAAGGTGATTGCAAAAAATACTTGGAACGCGATGTTTGACGATAACCTTCTGGGGAGAGCCGCGGAGCTCGGTTTTTATTTTCTTTTCGCGCTGTTTCCGACCCTGGTCACGGCATGCACGGTGCTCGGCTTAGCGGCCCGTTCCGCCGTGCACTTCTATGAGCATCTGCTTGAGTACCTGTCCCTTGTAGTTCCGCCCACCGCCCTGGGGACAGTTCTTGACGCATTCAATCAAACCACCGCCGCTGCGAGTAGCGGCAAGTTAACTTTCGGCCTGGTGGCCGCACTTTGGTCTGCTTCTGTAGGGTTTTCGGCCATTCAAACGACGCTGAATATCGTCTACCGCGTTAAGGAAACCCGCCCTTATTGGAGAGCCCGGCTATCGGCGATCGGGATCACGTTTATTCTCTCCATCGTCATTACCATGATGCTCTCCTCGCTACTTCTGGCAGACTTTCTCGCCCGTCTAGCTCACCTTCATCTCTATCATCGCTGGCTTGCTGTTCTGGCCGCAGACACCCTGAGGACCGCGGGATGGTTGATGGCCACGGCATTTCTTTCCCTTCTATTTGCGCTCATTTACTATTTCGGCCCAGATGTAAAAGTTAGCCAGTGGCGCTGGCTCACGCCTGGCTCCGCACTTGGTATGCTGGGCTGGCTGGTGGCGTCGCTCGGCCTTCGCCTGTACGTTCATTACTTCAACAACTATTCAGCCACCTATGGATCGCTGGGCACAGTCATTATTCTGCTTACCTGGTTTTATATGAGCGGTCTAATGCTGCTGCTGGGCGGCGAAATCAACAGCGAAATAGAGGCCGCTGTCCTCGAAAAGAAACTTGCCACGGCAGGAAATCTAAAACCAGAGATCGTTGGCCCAACAGCCGTCTCCACCGCATCTGCGTCTTGACCATCGATAAACTATCGATTGTGACACTTAGCGGCAGATCAAACCGCCCTCCTGCAATCGTGCATCTGAGGGGGAGATGGTGGGTATCGGGCTGTTTGCGAGACATTTTCAAATGACGGCTCAAACCAGGCCCCCGTTTTGGCAATTGAAGACTCTACCCTTGAAGACTCGGCTCTTGATGATCCTGTGGGCCGTCAGTGCACTGGCCCTGTGTACCGGCTTACCAGCCCAGAATAGTGTCACAGAGCAGCCATCCCAACAACCCAAGACAGCTCCCGCAAGCCAGGCCATCCTATCCTCCTACGAGGGTCAAAACGTCACAGCGGTTGAGATCGCCGGCCGTCCCAACCTGGACACCAGTAAGTTATTACCCCTCATGCCACAACATGCGGGTGAGCCGTTCTCCAGGGATAAAATCGATCAAAGCATAACCGCCCTGAAGAGTGCGGGCAACTTTAGTGAAGTGCAGCTGCAAGTCGAGCCCGAGGCCGATGGGGTCCGGGTGCTGCTGATAGCAGAACCTGCGATCTGGTTTGGCATTTTCGAGTTTCCGGGAGCAGAGAGGTTTAACTATTCCAAGTTGGTGCAGGTCGCGAATTATCCTCCCCAGGCACCTTACAATGCAGGCGATGTCCAGAAAGATACCGACGCGCTGATTCGTTACTTCCAGCAGGAAGGCTATTTTGAAGTCGAGGTTCGACCCCAGGTAAACCTCGACACTACCCACAATGTCGCGAACGTAAACTTCCAGGTGAGCCTCAATCGAAAAGCTAAATTTGGCACCGTGGTGATTGCCGGTACTACTCCGGAGCAAGCTGCCGAAATGGCTAAGAGCCTTCAGGGAGTGACGGCGCGGGTCAGGGGAGCGGCGATTCGACCAGGAAAGAACTATCGTCGCGCAACGCTGACCAATGCCCAGCAATATCTGCAAAAGCGTGAGGAGAAGAAGGGCAAGCTAGCCGCGCAGGTAAAGCTCGCGGGAGCCGCCTACAATGCAGAGACCAATCGCGCCGACATCCACTTCGATTTACAGCCGGGGCCAACCATTAATGTGGAGGTGAAGGGAGCACACCTTTGGAGCTGGACCAAAAAGTCGTTGCTGCCGGTCTACCAGGGCGTAGGGGCCGATCCGGAGCTGGTGCAAGAAGGTCGCGCGGCGCTGGTCTCTTATTTTCAGAAAAAAGGATTTTTTGACGTCAACGTCGACTCAGACTTCCACAAGCAAGATTCCGTCGACACGATCGTCTACACCATCACCAAGGGAAAGAAGCACAAAGTCACGGATGTAAGCGTAGCCGGCAACAGCCAGGTCAAGACGCCGGACCTCATGGCCATGGTCACAGTCAAAAAAAAACACCTATTCTCGCCCGGCAACTATAGCGAACAACTGGTTCGCGCCAGCCAAAAGAACCTGACCGCGCTCTACGAGTCAGAGGGATTCTCTAGCGTGCAGGTGACTCCATCCGTGAGCCACAAGGATGGCAACGTAACGGTGGCCTTTCACGTAGTCGAGGGACCGCGGGATATTGTGAGCTCGCTCAAGATTGAGGGCGCCGATACTTTCCCAGAGTCAAAATTCGCCCCCGATGGGCTAAAGCTTGCGGTGGGTAAGCCCTATTCGCAAAAGTTGGTGACCTCGGACCGCGCCAATATTGTGGCTCACTATCTTCAGGCGGGCTACCTGACCTCGAGTTTCCGCGAAACGGCAAATGTGGTTTCGAAGAAAGATCCTCACCACATCAACGTCGTCTATCACATCTATGAAGGCCCGCAAGTCCATACGCAGGATGTGCTCACCTTGGGGCGAGTACGAACACAGCAGCGGCTCATCAACAGAGATGTCGCCACGATTGTTCCCAATCAGCCGATGACCGAGACGGAGCTGCTTACTTCGGAAAGCAAGCTCTACAACCACACCGGAGTATTTGATTGGGCTGAAGTAGATCCCCGGCGTCAGATCACGACCCAAACCAGCGAAGATGTTCTGGTCAAGGTGCACGAGGCCAAGAGACACACCATGACCTATGGCTTCGGTTTTGAGGTGGTCAATCGCGGTGGCAGTATTCCCAGCGGCACGGTGGCTCTGCCCAACCTGCCGCCGGTTGGTTTACCGTCCAATTTCACCACCAGCGAGACAACCTACTATGGGCCGCGGGGAAGCTTTCAATATACGCTCAACAACGTACGCGGCAAGGGTGAATCGCTGTCGGCAACCGGGTTTGCCGGGCGCCTCGATCAGCGGGCTGCAGGTTATTACATCGACCCCAACTTCCGTTGGTCATCATGGGGGTCAACGATCTCCATCCTGGCCGAACGCGATGAAGAGAATCCAGTCTATTCGTCACAGGTTGAGAACGGAAGTGCCCAGCTGCAGAAATTCCTGGACAAGAAGAAACAAGATGTCTTCTTCATCCGTTACAGTTTCAGTCAAACTGATTTGACGCGCATACTCATTCCCGAGCTCGTGCTGCCCCAGGATCAGCATGTTCGCCTCTCCACGATTGCGGCGAACGTCACCCACGATTCGCGCGATAATCCGCTGGATGCACACAAAGGGACGCTGCAGACGATCGAGCTTGACTTCAATTCCTCCAAGCTGGGCTCCAGCGTGAACTTCGCCAGGCTAACCGGGCAATGGGCATACTATCGCCCCACCTTTCACAAAATTATCTGGGCAAATAGCATTCGCATTGGTCTGGCTCAACCCTTCGCAAACAGCCTTGTACCGCTCAGCCAGGCCTTCTTTACCGGCGGCGGCAACACCTTGCGAGGATTTCCACTGGATGGCGCCGGCCCTCAGCGGCAGGTTCAGGTTTGCAGCACGGGATCTTCCACAGACTGTTCTTACATCCAGGTCCCAGCGGGAGGCAACGAGCAACTGATTCTCAACACCGAGGCCCGTATCCCGCTGCCCATCAAACAAGGCTTGGGCTTGGTTGTCTTCTACGATGGAGGGAACGTGTTCCCCACGGTCGGCTTCCACGACTTCACATCGCTTTACACCAACAACGTAGGCCTCGGCCTACGCTATGCAACGCCGGTCGGCCCGGTAAGAATCGATCTCGGTCATAACCTCAATCCGGTGCCGGGAGTTAAATCGACCCAATACTTTGTGAGCATTGGCCAGGCATTTTGACGGGAGGATAGTCCCATGAGTACGACCACGCCTCATCATAAGCTCACGCCAGAATCAAGGCAGGCGCACTCGCGCCTTTGGAAGATCGCGGCATGGGTGGCGATCAGTGTGGTGGCTCTGCTGGTAGTGGCAGGGATAGCCATCACCGCGGTGCTCCACAGCGCGCGCTTCCATAACTATGTTCTTAGCACGGTGCAGAAGAAAGCCAGCGAGAGCATTGGAACCCAGGTACAGTTACAGAATTTCGCTCTCCATCTTTCGAACATTAGCCTTGATCTGTACGGCTTGACCGTACACGGCGCAGCCCCGTATCCAAATCCACCGCTGCTACAGGTCGCTCACGCAGAGGTCGGCGTTCGCATTGTTTCAGTCCTGCACCAGAAGTGGTATCTGGATAGTTTTGTCGTGGATCGCCCAGTAGTCAAAGTGTTTACTGATGCCCATGGCGTGACCAACATTCCGGTCATCAAGAGCAGCGGCTCCAGCAGCAGCAATACCAGCCTTTTCGATCTGGGCATACGCCATGCAGTGCTCGACCAAGGAGAGGTCTACTATAACAACCGCCAAAGCGTCCTCTCCGCAGACCTGCACAACGTAGACTTCCGCGCTTCGTTCGACACCCTGCAGCAGAAGTACTCGGGCAGGCTCAGTTACTCGGACGGCCATCTGCAGTCGGGAACGTTCAAGCCGATTCCGCACAATCTGGACGCGGAGTTCGATGCGACGCCCACCACTTTCCATTTGAGCCAGGCCAAACTAACCAGCGAAACATCGCAGCTTTTGCTGACCGCGACGGTCGTGAACTACAGCCATCCCCAGGTCCAGGCGAACTATGTTGCCACACTGGACGGCAGCCAACTCCGCAAGATCCTCCAGAATCCGACAGTGCCAGTCGGACTGATTCGGGCGACTGGTTCGATTGCCTATCAGGAGACGGCCAACCGTACGTTGCTTGATACGGTCCTGCTCCAGGGCGACCTCACCAGCCGGCAGCTTGACGTGCAAACCCCGCAGCTTCGATCGCAGATCAGAGACATCGCGGCGCATTACTCTCTCGAAAACGGCAACGCAACGCTCAAGGACTTTCGTGCCGCTCTTCTGGGCGGGGTGGTAACCAGCAGCGGCACCATGAGCAACATTGACGGCGATGCGCACTCAAAGTTCAATGCCTCACTGCGCGGGATCCAGCTTGCAGACGTGAATCGCGCCCTTAAATCGTCGGCGATGCCAAAGGGTGTTGCGTTGGGAGGTGTGTTGAATGCGCAGGCCAACGCCGCCTGGGGAAAGACCTTCGACAACGTTGTGGCCAAAGCGGACGCCACGGTGCAAGGAAAAGTATCGGGGAATTCCCAGGTCATCCCGCTCGAGAGCGCAATCCACGGAACCTACACGGGCGGCAACCAGCAGCTCGCGCTCAAGCAGAGTTATCTACGCACTCCGCAAAGCACCTTGACCATGAACGGCGTGGTGAGCCAGCGCTCCAGCCTGGACTTGAAATTTCAATCCAACAATCTGAGCGAGTTGGAAACGGTCGCCGACGTTTTCCGCACGCCCACTCCAGGACAGCCCATGCAGCCGCTGGGGCTGGCAGGTACAGCGTTGTTTCAGGGCACAGTCCGCGGGTCTACTACTGAACCTCATTTGACTGGCCAGTTGACTGCTTCTAATTTCCGCTTCAACGGAACAGCTTGGCGCATTCTTAGAACCGACGTGGACGTGAGCCCATCCCTGGCAAGCTTGGAGCATGCGGATCTGGAGCCAGCCGCTCACGGGAAGATCACCCTGAACGCCAGCGCCGGCCTGCACAAGTGGGCCTTCACGGACGCAAGCCCGTTGCAGGTCGATCTCGATGCTTCGCAGATGGACGTAGAGGAGCTGGTGAAGCTTGCTGGGCAGAACGTACCCGTGACGGGTACGTTGGCGGCCAACATCAAAGTGCATGGCACGGAATTAAGTCCGATTGGGCAAGGGAACGTCTCCGTTACTCATATCACCGCCTACGATCAGCCGGTGACCTCGGCGACCTTGCGCTTCGACGGTACCGGAGAAGAAGTTCACGGCGATCTCGGGATCCAGCTTCCTGCGGGGAATGTACAAAGCAAAATGACCATTCGGCCGCGGCAGAAGAGTTACAACGCCCAGCTTACTGCCTCCGACATTCGTCTGGACCAACTTGAGGCGCTCAAGGCGCAGAATATTGCTGCTAAGGGAGTGGTCAGCATACAGGCAAAGGGAGCGGGGACATTCGACAATCCGCAACTCGACGCCACGCTACAGATTCCGCAAGTCGAAATTCAGGATCAGAAGATTGCGCAGGTCAACTTGCAGATGAATGTAGCCAATCATCTGGCAACTGCCAATCTGACTTCCGCGGCGATAGGCACGCAAATCCGCGCCAACGCCAAGGTCAATCTAACCGGGGATTACGCCGCAGACGCCACCCTCGATACGCAAACGATTCCGTTACAGCCCATCTTCGCCATCTATGCTCCCGCCCAGGCGGATGATTTGAGCGGTCAGACTGAGGTACATGGTACGCTGCACGGGCCGCTCAAGAATAAGAAGCTATTGGAAGCACACATTACGATTCCGACGCTGAAGCTTGCTTACAGCAACACCATTCAGTTAGCCGAGACCGCGCCCATCCGGGTCGATTACAAGGACAACGTGGTGACCTTGCAGCGGTCGGGCCTTAAGGGCACGGATACCGATCTGCAGTTTCAGGGGTCGATGTCGACTCCCAGCGGGAGCCCGATGTCTCTGCTGTTGTTGGGCACGGTGAATCTACACCTGGCGCAGGTGTTTGCGCCCGACATCAGGAGCTCGGGAGAGTTAAAGTTCAACATTAACTCTAATGGAGCTACGAACAGTCCAGACCTGGGCGGCCAGATAGAAATCGTGGATGCGAACTTTGCCAGCGGCGACTTGCCGGTCGGCTTGCAGCACGGCAACGGCGTGCTCACGCTTACGAAAGACCGTCTGAACATCAGCAAATTCCAGGGCACCGTCGGCAGTGGGACAGTAACGGCGCAGGGCGGAGTCGCCTACCGCCCCAGCGTGCAGTTTGATCTAGGACTGGCGGCCAGTGGGGTTCGCGTCCTTTATCCGCAAGGTGTCCGGGAAACCGTGAACGCCAATATTCGGTTGGCGGGCACCACAGACAACGCAGTGCTGGGCGGCCAGGTGAAGCTTGCCGATCTCTCGTTTACGCCGGCTTTTGATCTGAACAGCTTCATCGATCAATTCTCGGGCGGTGTTTCCCCGCCGGCGACTCCCGGGCTAGCCCAGAGCATTCAGTTGAACCTGGGCGTGACCTCGGAAAACAACATCAATCTGGTCAGCAGGACATTGAGTGTGAATGGCTCCGCGAACCTGCGCGTACGCGGTACGGCGGCAGAGCCCGTGATTCTGGGCCGCGTCAACCTGGAGGGCGGCGACATCATTCTCAACGGTGACCGATTCGTCCTCAATGGCGGGACCATCGAATTCGTTAACCCATCGGAGACGCAGCCGGTGGTCAATCTCGCCCTGAACACGACCATTCAGCAGTACAACATCTTTATGCGATTCAACGGGCCGATCGATCAGCTGCGCACCAACTATTCTTCTGATCCCTCACTTCCGGCCGCCGACATCATCAATCTGCTGGCCTTCGGTTCGACCACGGAAGCGAGCGCGAACAGTCCGTCGGCCCCGGCCACTCAGCAGGCGCAGTCGCTGGTGGCCTCGCAGGTAAGCAGCCAGGTGACCAGCCGGGTTTCCAAGATCGCAGGCATCTCTCAGCTATCCATTAACCCGGTATTGGCGGGTGGCACCAGCCAGGGACCTCCGGGCGCGAACATCACCATTCAGCAACGCGTCACCGGGAACCTGTTCGTTACCTTTTCGAGCAACGTGGCCTCGACGCAGAATCAAACAATTCAAGGCCAGTACCAGATCTCTCCCAAGGTGGCGTTCAGCACCACCCGTGATCAAAATGGTGGCTTCGCGTTCGATACGTTGATCAAGAAGACCTGGTAGCGTGCTGAGCATTCCAGATTGCGCTCTCACTTCATCTGCAGCAAGAATGAAAAGGCTATGACCGCGCCGTTACAGCCCGCGAAGTCACCTCGTCGCGGTCAGGCTGATATATTGCGGAGCGCGACGCTAACCGCAGCACTTTTGCCTTGTTGCCTCGGCTTCGGACAGACAGCGCCGCGTTCCGCGCACGAGTGCCACGTGCAGGCCTATGGCGGGATCGGGGACGGGAAGACGCTGAATACGAGCGCCATCAAGGCCGCTATTGCGGATTGTCATTCTCAGGGCGGCGGAACGATAGTAGTGGACCCGGGAATCTATCGAACCGGCACCATCGAGTTGCTGGATAACACGACGTTCATGCTTTCGCCCGGAGCAACCTTACTTGGAAGTGACAACCTTGCCGATTATCCCCACATGGCGAAGCCCTCGGAAGAACGCGATACGGCTCTCATCGTTGCGAATCATGCGCACAACGTGAGCATTGTGGGAGAAGGAACGATCGACGGCAACGGTCGGGCCTTCATCGATCAGCGTGAGCACCTGTGGGTCCCTTTCTTTGACACCGCACAAACCAGGCAGGGTGCAGCTCTCGAAGAGCGTATGCGGCAGGCGCGGGAGGGGCCCGTCAAGATGAAGCCGCGTCCTGGCATTCTCATCCTGTTTCTCGATTCAGATGGAATCACGCTGCGCGATTTCCATGTTGTCGACAGCCCGAATTGGAGCGTCCATGTGGCGTGCAGCGACCACATCTCGGTCCACGGCCTGGATGTCCGCAACAGCATGCTCGTGCCAAACAGCGATGGGATCGACATCTCCGCTTCCAGCAACGCCATCGTTTCTGACTCCCTGGTGGAAGCTGGAGATGATGCATTGGTTTTCGGGGGACCCACAGCAGACGGATGGTGCCAGAGGCCGGCGGAGAACATGGCCGCCAGTGGGGTCATCCTGCACAGCCATTCTTCTGCCATCCGCATAGGCCCGGCAGCGAAGGATGTTCGCAACTTCACGTTTCAGAACGTGGTCATCCGCGATAGCAACCGCGGCATCAACATCCAGGCGCGGGGTGGGGAAGTGGTGGAGAATTTGCTGTTCTCCAACGTGGTCAGCGAAACGCGCCTGATCGATGGATCCTGGTGGGGTGCAGGCGAGCCGATTTCCATCACCGCGGCGAACTGGGCATACCCCTCCTGGTCTGGAACAGCGAAGGTTGGCCATGTGCAGCACGTGAAGGTCAGCAACATGATTGCTCGCAGCCAGTCTCCGATTGTCATATACAGCACGGAGCCGGGCCATATCGAAGACATCAATCTGAGCGCTTTGGATTTGACGATGCAGTCAAGCGAACTGCAAGCGCTGCTTGGGGGCAACCTGGACCTGCAGCCAGACACGCCAAGGTCGCTCGGGCTTTTCCGTCACGATCTTTCCGCCGTCGTAGCGCACGACATTCAGGACTTGACCTTGAGTCACCTGACGGTTCGCTGGGATGGGACCTTCCCCCCCTTTTATCGCAACGCAGTGGATGTGGACGGCTTCGACGGTCTTACGATCGAGAACTTCCGTGGGCAGTCATCTTCGCCGGGGTATGCCACCCTCCGTTTGAGAAATGGCAAGAACCTATCGATGGACGAGCACAGTCGGGCCGGCTCTCAGGTGGACAGCAAAGATGTTTCTCCGCAATCGCACGCGGCGGCTGTTGGCCGGTAAGCTGAGAGTAGCCCGGGGCGCAGTCCCGTGCGCTAAATTGCTTTGGATGTTTTCGTCAAAACTCCCACAAACTCGTCATCCACAAAATCGTCATCCTGAGCGGAGCGCCTCACAGAAGCAGTCCTGGAGCTTCCTCGGCAACTGGATGGGCACCCTCCACTACTTCAAGCGCGAGGCTCGCCCGGTCTCCCGACGAATTAGCGATCCAGTTGACGCAACAGGATGGAGTCTGTTGAATGAGTTGCGCAGCTCTAATCAGACAGACAAGACTTGCTCCGTGGAAGGAACTTTCGTGCCCGACCTTTATACCCGCACCGGCCTCGCAATCATCCTTGCACTGGCGTCCATAAGCGGTGCGGCCGCGCAGCAGCCGGCGACCTTCGGCACATTCGTGCTGCATAAGTTTGCCAAAGCGATCGGAAGTGAGACCTATTCCATCGAGACCAAGGGTGAAACATATACCCTGACTTCGCACTTCCTCTTTACGGATCGCGGCACCAAGGTTCCGCTGGAAACCACATTCGTCGCCGGCACTGCCGGCATGACGCCGCACTCTTATGCGGCGAAGGGACGGGCATCGCGCCTGTCCAGCATGGATGATACGTTGACCGTGGCTGGCAATAGCATTTCGGTCAACCGAAGCGGCAAAACCGAGATGTATACGGCAGGCGGACCGTGGTTTATCGCCGACGGTTATTCTCCGGTAGCGATGCAGGAGCAGATGATGCGCTGGTGGCTCACGCATGGTCAGCCCGCGGATTTCACGGTGTTTCCATCGAAGGCGGCCGTTCACATTGTGCCCGCGCCCACACTGACCGTCGGCGGCCTGACGGCGCACGGCTACACCGTAAGCGGCCTGATCTGGGGACAGGAATCGCTGTGGCTTGATGACTCGCAGAATCTGATCGCGCTGGTGAGCACGGACGCAGAATTCGATCACTTCGAAGCCGTGCGCCAGCCACACCAAGCGAGCTTAGGGATATTTATCGCCGCTGCTGTTCAAGCGGATCTTGCCGCGTTGACGAAGCTGACCGCAACCGCGCGCATGGCTCCAGCGCGCAGGCTTGCGATCACCGGCGCGACACTTGACGATTCCACCGGTGCACCACCGGTGAAGGACAGCGTGATCCTGATCGAGAACGGCGTAATCAAGGCCGTGGGGCCGCGCGCTCAGGTCCGTATTCCGAAGGATGCCACCATCCTCGACGCATCGGGCAAATATGCGGTGCCGGGCCTTTGGGATATGCATGCCCACTACGAGCAGGTGGAGTGGGGTCCGATTTATCTCGCGGCGGGCGTCACCAGCGTTCGCGATGTGGGCAACGAGTTTGATTTCATTCGCACCCTGCACGATGAGCTTGATCGCAAGGAGAATCCCGCAATCGGGCCGCACCTCGAGTTCGCCGGGGTCATCGACGGGACTGGGCCGATCTCTCTCGGCGCGGTGATCGCGGAAACGCCTGAGCAGGCTCTCGACTGGGTGCAGCGGTATAAGGCTGCGGGCGCCAGGCAGATCAAAATCTACAGTTCGGTCAAGCCGGAGATCGTGAAGGCAATTACTACCGATGCTCACGCGCGAGATATGACGGTAACGGGACACATTCCTGAAGGGATGACCGCCATCGAGGGGGTTCACTATGGTATGGACCAGATCAACCACATTAGTTACGAATCGCCGTATTTCACGCGCCCGATGCTGGGAGCCGACGGCAAGCCGGACCGCACGAAGGCTCCAGTGCTGGAGCTGGATGGGCCGCGCGTGAAAGATCTGATTTCGACGCTGCAGGTCCACCACACCGTCCTTGACCCGACGGTTGCGCTCTACGAGACATTTCTCAACACCAGGCCGCTGAATCAGCTGGAGCCTGGAATTGATCATGTACCGCCCCAATTGCGCGAGGCCCTGGATAGCCCGCCCGCAACCGGAGACAAGGCAACTTTGGCGACGGCAAGGTGGCAGGCAGTGATGGCGACGCTCCGGGCCCTTCATGCGGCGGGGATTCCCATCGTTGCGGGAACCGATCAGTCGATTCCGGGCTATTCACTGCATCGGGAAATAGAGCTCTATGTGGAGGCAGGTTTCACTCCGCTGGAAGCTCTTCAGGCGGCAACGATTGTCGCCGCAAGAGCCTTGGGTGTGGAAAAAGAATCCGGCACGCTCGAGACGGGAAAACGTGGCGATGTGTTGCTGCTGAATGCTGATCCGCTGATTGACATTCACAACACCCGAACAGTCTGGCGGACGGTTGCGGCAGGGGCGGTGTATGTTCCCGCGCCACTTTGGCAGAGTGTTGGCTTTGTGCCTTAAGTCGGTCAAGTCTTGCTGAGTGGAGACCACAGGGTCGACGGGAAAAACTGGAGCGTCTGGCGAGGCGTCTATACAACCCAAGTGGCACGAGTTCTCAGAGTGCCCCTTCATCAGGACGTGTCCAACCGTGGCGGTATCCAAGGGAGAAGCTGCGGGAATATCCCTCGTTCAGTAGAACAATCCAGGCGTATTCATTCTTGGTCCGGCGAAGCCTGTCAATCCGCCCAGCTTTTTGACCTTCCAACCATGCCTGATCTTTCATCGCTGCACCCTCCCCGGGTCCCATACTGCTGATGTTCTGCCAGTCCTCTAGCACCAGCAATCACCATAAGGCTTACCTGGAGCGCTGCTTTTTGGTCAGTCCTTGCCTGTGAGCACAGTTAAGGCCCGGACGGCCGTCGGCTAAACGTGGGGCCTTCATGGTTTGGCCCTCGAGGGACGGCAGCAGCGGGTAGACGGCGACAAGGGACAAAAGCCACGCTGCCAAGGCTCGCAGGCGAACGAGCCTGTCATTGTTACGAGTAAGTTGCGATAGCGTTTAGCGGGCAACATTTGGCGCCCCCATCTTTTGCCCCAATAAGACCTTCACCAGCCCATCGCACACGTGCACAAAACGAACTCCCGCACAGTGCTGCCTGTGCGGGAGTTTCCTGCCTCTTTCATGCGGTTAGAACTGATAACGCAAACCGACTTGGAGCGTTCGAAAATTGCTGGTCGTCTTGCCGGTCACTTCTCCAAACGTGGGGGAAGTGGGAGTGTAGTTCGGCGAATTCAGGTTGGGATGATTGGGAAAGTTATACGCCTCGGCACGGAACTCGAACCCATTCTCCTTGAAGACTGGGAAGGCTTTGATCAACGCGAGATTCCAGTTCACCAGGCCGGGTGCGTAAACATTGTCGCGGATGCCTTTCTGAAGATTAAACGTCCCGGCAGGGGGCGGAGTCCACAGAGGAGTTCCAGCGCCAGTGGTCGTGGCGAACCACTGCGGGCTGCCGGCAGCACCTGTGGAACCAGCAAACTTGCCCAGATGCCTCACCCCTCCATGCTGTACCCAGAACTGCCCCACGGATCCGGTTGGAATATTGGGAGGTTCGCAGTTGAAGCTGCCGAACTCTCCCACTCCGGCGTAGTCGTTGGCGACCCCGACCGAGCAGGGAAAGCCGGTTTGCATCTGAGTGTTGCCGCTGATCTGCCAACCACCTGCCACTTTGCCCAAAAGATTCTGCTGTCCCCTAAAGAAAGGCAGCACATACAGGTAGTTGACTATGAAAACCTGGCGGACATCGAACTCCGAAGGCCCCCAAAGATTAGATGTGTTGTAAGTGTCGGGAACGATCGTGTGGTAATTAGAGCCGTTGTCCATGTCCTTAGACCAGGTGTAGGCAACGCCGAACAGGGAACCATCCCCAAAATTCCAATTCCATCCCAGTTGTAAGGCGTTGTAGAACTCGCTTACCCCGCTTTGCGCTTGCTGAATGAAGGCGAAACCCTTATATGGCCGGAGATAGTTAATGTTGACGCCTGGGTTATTGGTGAGAGAACCCGCTGGCGCCTGGTTGATGTCGAACACATCCCAATTGTGCAGGCCGCGGGCTCCCACGTAGGCGATGGATAGTGCCGAGTGACGCCCTGGAAGCTGCTGCTGGAGGGTCACGTTCCAGTTCCACCTGGTTGGGGGCACCAGGTGGCTGTTCATCGTCGTGACCTGGATGGAACCTTCTTCAGTAGAGTTCAGCGAAGCGCCCGGATTGTCGACCGACACATTGCTGACGGATACCGTTGGCTGGAAGGGAGAGTTGCCGCCAGGGAATATGTTATCGATGATCCCCTTGTACTCTACGAACCTGCCGCCCCCCGCCCGGATCACAGTATTTGGATATAGCTGATAAGCGATTCCGAGACGTGGCAGAACAGCGGTAGTTGTGTGCACGTAGCTTTTCGGTAGGTTCGGGGCAAACAGCCCGTTGCAGGGTTGGCCGGCGCAGGCATTATTTGCCGGATTCGCAGCTGGTACGCGATTGCCTGCGAGGGCAGAGCTCGGAAAATTGCTTCTCCCGGGGATCACGAGGCCGTTATAGGGATTCCCAGTGCCCACGATGACGTTGCCGTTGGTTGGATTCACAGAAGGAGCGGCCGAAGGAGAGTATGAGGCCGGATCGAAGTAGACAGCATTGCCCCACTGCGCGCTGTAAGGAATGACCGTGGTGAAGCGAAGACCATAATCGACATTCAGTTTGTGCGTAAGCTGCCAGTTATCCTGGACGAACTCCTCAAACAGCGTTCCACGCCATTCAGTGAATGCCTTTGGCCCAATCTCGGTATAGCTGTCTGCCAAGCCCAGCGCCAGGTTGGCCAAGCCCACACCAGACGTCCCGCCATAGCCGGTCCGGGTGTCAGTGAAAAAGAACGTGCCGTTCTGGTTGCTGGCTCCGCCGGGAACTGTCGAGACGTTGATCTGATCGTTGTCGTTTTCGCCCGCGTAGGAATAGTAAAAGCCCCCCTTGACGGTGTGGTTCGACCAAACCTTGGTCAGACTGTCAGACGCCGCATAAATGATCCCGGATGAGTGGGACGGGTACGGCCCACCGGCAATGCTGGAGAAAGTGGGCAGGCTGGCGGTGGGAATCTTATTTTCAGAAGCTTTCGCGCCAGGCAGGATGTAGGGAAAATCGATTCCGAATGTTCCCCGGTCATAGCCCGCCCCTCCAGGCGCGGCGTCGATGTAGACATCGTCGATGCTGACGCTGCCGTGAGCCTCGTTGATCATGTTCGGGTTGATGGTCCAGACCCAACCCAGGGAGTTCGTTTGGTTGGGCCGCTCGAAAACGATCGGAACCAGGGGGTTGCTCTGGTTGTAAGGGGAAAGCTCATAGAACGAGTTATCGGAGCGGCGAAAGAGGATGTGCTGGTTGGCCGTGATCAGAAGGTCGCCGTTGATTTGGCCCTGACGCTGATTTTCCGGTTGGGGAGCCGAGCCGGCAAAGTTCTGTGTTCCCTGTTGGAATCCAGGAGTAGGTGCAGGATAGGAGTTCAAAATCCCGACGCCGTTCGCACTCAATTGGGGCTGTGGAATGACGTTGCCCGGATAGGCAACGCAACCTGAGCCGCCTGCTACCGGGCAAGTACCCGGAACATAGATTTTGGTGCCGGCCGGGTACCACGGATTCGCGCTGAGAAGCTCGCTGAAGTTGCCCTGGCGCATAAGCGCGGTGGGCACGGTCATGTTTTGGGTGTTAGCAAAGCGGTAGCGGATCCAGTCCTCATTGATGAAAAAGAAGAACTTGTTTCGCAGCTTATCTAAGACAGGCACCTTTGGCGCCCAGACGGGGCCGCCCACTGCAAATCCAAAATTGTTGTAAACAAAGGGAGAAGGGAACCGGGTTGCGGGGTTGAGGTTGCGCGTCCAGGTGTTGGCGTCCATCGCCGAATTGCGCAGATACTCGTATGCAGAGCCGTGGAAATTCGTGGTTCCGCTCCTGGTCACAATGCGAACCTGGGCGCCCGAAGCACCGCCGTATTCCGCCGAGTAGGCGGCTGTCAGTACTTGCATTTCCTGCACCGCGTCAGGTTTCACGCCGGCGATGATCTCTCCGTCGTCTCGTGTGCGAACCGCCGGAGCCCCATCGATTGTGTACAACGTATCCTGCGTGCGCGCCCCGTTGATATTGAAAGCGTCTCCACTGTTGAACGCGAAGTTAAAATCGCCCAGGGTTGCCGTGCTAACGGAGCCGGGAAGCAGCTGCGTCATGTAGATCGGGTTGCGGCCGTTCAGCTCCTGCTTTTGAATCTGCTGTCCCGTGATCTCGCTTTGTACCGCTGCGGATTGAGTTTGTAACAGTGCAGCGGTGGCGGTTACCTCGACAGTCTGGGTGGCTTCTCCCAGGGTGAGTTTCGCATCTATTGAGATGGTGCTGTTCGATGCCAGCACATTGTGTGTGCTTTCAAACTTCTGAAAGCCGGTGGCCTCCGCCGTCAGTGTGTACGACGTGGGGGGGAGGTTCGGGACCGCGTAATGGCCTGACGAATCCGTCGACACGGTACGGCTTTCGCCGGTCCCTTCATTCTTGATGGTAACTTTTGCATTGGGCACGACCGCCCCGGAGGAGTCCGAAACGAATCCGACGATCGAACCAACATCATTCTGAGCGAACACGCCGGTTGAAAAGAGGATAAAGCTTAAAAGCATCATCCAAAACGACAGACGTAGGAATACCCGCGCCCGCATCTTCCCGACGCTGACGGTTTGTGGAGGTGTAATTGCTACAAAAGTGTTGGCCTGTTTTTCCAGGGCCACGGGGTGAATAGACGGGGGTATCCCCGAACCGCGCGTACCAGGACGTGGGAGAATTCCAATCGCTGACATGTCGGCCTCTCGAAAATACTTCAATGGCCTAATGTTTGCGCTTCCGCAGCCTGATTTGAAGGGGTCTACCCTGTGTTTACACCGAGAGTTTGATAGGGCGTGAGCGGTTTTTTATTTCTTCTGGAATGTGTAGCGCAGCTGCAAAATTGCATAGATCGTCAATAACCTTTTGTTAAAAGAATAACTTGGGAACTTTTACCGTTTGTTCTCTTTGGATCTGTTAACCTTCCGTGCGTGGACGCTATGAATCAACGCGACGTCTCACAACCAGATTTCGAGGCAGCCTCAAAAGAGTTAGCGACTGAGCCTCGCTGGCAGTTGGCTCAACGCATCGTCGCCAGCCGGAGCTTTGCCAAGTCGGCTTTGCTGTCTCGCTTTCTTCTCTACGTGTGTGAACGCGAGATCACCGGAAAGACCGACGAGATCAGTGAACACCAGATTGGTGTTCACGTCTTTGGCCGGCGACCGGGATACCACCCCGGAGAAGACAATATCGTAAGGAACTACGCCCGTCAGCTCCGCCAGCGTCTGGACCAATATTTCCTTGACGAGGGCAGAGCAGAGGAGCTTCGCCTCGGCATTCCTCGCGGCAAATATGTTCCGGTCTACTGCCTCAATCGTTTCCAGGAGCGCCCGTTGCTGGTGGTAGCGGAGCGTCAAACGGATAACGGCGGCGTGTTAGAAACAGTGGCGCCTGCTGCGCCCGCCGCGGTACCGGTACAGCCCGCACCGCGCCGGTGGCTCGTTTTTGGCTGCGGAGTTTTGCTGTTGCTTGCCTGTCTGGCCATTACGTGGGGGTTTGCGCATCCCGCCTCCTCGTATTCTGAGGAGCCGTCGCATCCGTTGTGGGCACGCCTCTTCGACAAAAATCATCAGACATTGATCGTGCCGTCCGACGATGGAATCGTCATGATTCAGAATCTGACCGGTCATCTGGTTCCGCTGTCCGAATACATCAATCGCGATTACCTATCTCTCAGGAGCCCCTATAAGGTTGACGAGCAGAACATGAGAGACCTGGACGCACAGCGTTACACCAATGTTACCGATCTGAATGCGGTGATGCGGTTCTCGCATCTTCGCGAGGCAGACGCCGGTCAGCTTACGGTGCGCTATGCACGTGAGCTGCACATGGAAGACCTCAAGGACGCAAACGGCATACTTCTGGGATCCAGTTTTTCCAATCCCTGGGCGGAGCTGTTCGAGAAAAATCTTAATTTCGTGTTCAACTACCAGCCTCACCCCAATGCCTCACTCATCGTAAACAGGCACCCTCAAGTGGGAGAGCTGCCGGTTTACAAGAATGACGCGACTGGGCCCTCGCATCGAACGTATGCGGTCATCGCACTTGTTCCCAATCTCAACGCCACAGGATCCGTCCTTTTGGCGGAGGGGCTGACCATGGCCGGAACCCAGGCGGCGGTGGACACGCTCTTCAATCCCGCCATGATGCGGTCCCTTCTCGAGAAGTTCAGCAATAGCGATGGTTCTCTAAACCCATTCGAAATCCTGATTGAGACCAGGAGCTTCGGGTCGGATTCGCCGCAAGCTACCGTAGTCGCGACCCGGGTCTACAAAAAGCATCCTTGACGCATCTGTCTGCGCAGTCAAACGGTGCGATCACGGGGGAGCACCAGGATCGCAAGCCTCTTTCATTTGTTTCAGCAACCAGATCCTCGCCAACGCCCAATGTCGCTTCACCGACCGCGGAGACATGTCCAGGATGTCGCCGATTTCTTCTACAGAGAATCCGCCGAAGTAGCGTAGTTCCACAACTTTCGCCTGCCGCGGATCCACTCCTTCAAGAGTCGTAAGTGCGTCATGCAAAGCAAGCACCTCTTTTGAGCGCTCGCTCGAAACCATCAATCCCTCTTCAAACTCAACCCGCTGAAGACCTCCCGCTCTCATCTCGGCGTTGTGCGCACGCGCGTGATCGACAAGCAAGCGGCGCATGACATTTGCGGCCACTCCGATAAAGTGCTGCCGGCTCTGCCAATCAACGCTATCTCGAGCCAGACGCAAAAATGCCTCATTGATCAGCGCAGTCGGTTGTAGTGTGTGGTCCCTTCGCTCCCGTTGCATATAGGATTTGGCTAACCGGTGAAGTTCTTGATAGACAAGCGGCAATAACTTCTCGGCGGCAGATCTGTCTCCGTTTTTCATGGCCTTCAAGAGAAGGGTGACTTGCCCGTCATCTGCGCACATAAGAGTTGACCCCCATTTGGGTGACACTCCACTTACCAGGCGGCCATGATCCTTCAATGGCTAATTAGCTGGTCTTCCGGCGGCCGCTGTAACCCAGCAGAAAAGTTTGGCCCTTTTGGGCAGTGGATTCCGCTTAATCAATTGAAGGCGATCAGAGCTCGATCGCCTCACCGAAAGGAGACACTGTCATGAAACGGATCACAGCAATCGCTCTCTTCGCCATGGCAAATTTTGTCATGGCCGGCACGTCATTCGCACAGTCCAGGGAGGTTCAGGCAACCGTCCCGTTCGATTTTACCGTGGGCAACAAGCTGCTTCCCGCGGGTACTTACACGATTACACAGATGGAAACGAGCGTGATCGAGATCAGGAGCCACGATAAACCCATTGCGGCCCTTAGTCTTGTGGAACCGGACGACCACAAGTCCCCAAACCATGGAAAGCTGATCTTCAATAAGTACGGCAGCCAGTACTTCCTGACCGAGATTCTCAGCGATCAGTCGGATATGCATGCCGCGGTTCCTGCTTCGAAGACGGAAAAGAGGGTTCGGCTCGAACAAGCAAAGCTTAACTCGAGCAGCCAGACTCTGGTTGCTACCCGGTAACTGAGCAATTTGAACTAGTAAGGCCTAGAGCTAGCCTGGGCCTTCTCCTTCAATCGGATCCGTTCGATCTAGGTGACACTCAGGCGGAGTTTGAAAATAAATTTGGTACTTTTTGTATTCACGAGGCACTAAATAATGGGCAGGATAGGGGCAGCGCTCCCCGATTGGGAGAACAACAAATCAGGACTCGTAAATTCCCCGTCGGACCCAGTTTGCTGGGTGCCCGCCTCGGGCGTAATAAAGGCAGCTACACCGTGGCTGTTGGTATAGGCTTGTTCTACGGTACTTTTCTCTTCTCTTAGACATCCGGAACTCCCTCCGGTATTACGATTCGGGCAGTGTTACCCGTCCTGCCTGCACCGGAGATTGACCACGGTTCGGTTTCCGTCGAGTTGTAATCAAGGGCGCTTAGTCCTGGTATAGGTCTTTCAAAATAATCGGTTTGTGGGCTGGGAATTATGGCTGGTCAACCCGAGCTCGTGGAGCAATTGTTCGAGTCTGCATTGGCGCTCAAGCCGGCCGACCGGGAGGCCTTCCTCGACCAGGTGTGCAGCCACGATCCAGAGCTAAGGCGCACGGTCGAAGAGCTGCTGGCCGAGGATGCACGCGCCGGTAGCCTTCTCGAGCACCCGCCCCTTGATTTTCTTGACCATCCGGTGGGGTGCAGCTCGTCCGCCAACACTGTCACCGGCGACGACAGTGCAATCCTTTCGCTGCCGCCCGCGGGGCAACTCAAGACCGGTCAAGTCCTGATCGATCGTTTCGTCATTATCCGTTTCATCGCCAAAGGAGGTATGGGCGAAGTCTATGAGGCGGAGGATGCCTTTCTGCAAGGCGTCCACGTCGCCCTGAAGACGATTCTTCCTCAAATTGCCGACAATCCGGCCTCGCGGCAAAGGTTCGAGCGGGAAGTATTACTGGCGAGGGAAGTTAGTCATCCAAACCTTTGCCCAATCTATGACATCTTTCATGGTGAGCAGGCGCCGGCTAACTTCTTGTTCTTAACCATGAAGCTTCTGCCCGGCGAAACCCTCGCAGCGCGCCTGCGGAGAACTGCGCCCATCCCGATTGCGGAAGGATTGGCCATCCTGAAGCAGATGACCGCCGGACTGGCCGCGCTCCACTCCGCCGGCATCATTCACCGGGACATCAAGCCGAACAACATCATGCTCGATGGTACCGGTTCGGAGGTGCGGCTCTGCATCACGGATTTCGGCCTGGCTCACACTCATGAGGCTGAGCCATCTTTCACTGGGAAAGGCTGGATAGCAGGAACACCGGAGTATATGGCTCCGGAACTGTACCTGGGGCGGCCGCCCTCGCAAGCCAGCGATCTTTTCGCCTTTGGTGTTGTTCTGCACCAGGTCTTTACCGGGCAGAAGCCGGCTGTTTCGCCAGACAACTCCTCTGTCGTCGCCAGTCCGCGATTGACTACAGCGGGTGTACCTTCATTTTGCACCCAGCTTATCGCGCAATGCCTCGACCCCGATCCTCAGCGCAGGTGCCAGGCGTTTGAGCGCGCACTGGATTCGCTCCACATCAACTACCGCCCGCGAGAAATGTGGACCCGGCGTCGTTTTGCCGGCACTGCAGTGGCGGCGGTGGGCGCCCTTGCTGGTGTCGCATGGTGGAGATGGAATGACGTGGAAGATGTGTTGCGTCCGCTGCCCAGCAAGCGTTTCGTAGCCCTCTTGAATTGGCCCGAAACTTCCGATAGCCACGTGGCTCCTATGCTGACCAGCGTCTTAGGTGCCATCAAGAGCGAACTTACACGCGTCGAGACGCTTGATCGGGATCTCTTTGTCATCTCCCCCGAGGACGCGAGTCTCAGTGTGGCGGGAGTGAAGCATTTAAATGAGATCTGTGAGCCTCTGGGAGCAAACCTGGTGCTGGCTGCCTCCGGCTTGCCCGGAGCCAAGCACTTTGAGCTCTTCCTGCGCTTGCTGGATCCCTCTTCCAGTCAGCCGCTTCGGGAGAAGAAGCTGTCCTGTGCTCTGTCTCAGATCACATCGCTCCCCGGAAAAGCCGTGCAGGCCGCGGCGTCACTGCTCGACTTACTTCCTTACCTAAAGCGGGGTGAGGGAGAGTTGCCCGGAACGCAATCGGCCGCTGCCTTTACTGCCTTCCAGTCGGCCGAGACCCTGAGGGCGCAACCAAACGACAGCGGACTCGACGCAGCGATTGAGCAATATAAACAAGCGACGGACCTGGATTCCCGTTACGCGATGGCTCATGCCAACCTGGCGCTTGCTTACACCCGGCTCTATGCAATTCGGCGAATCCCCGAAGCTCTGGACCTGGCTTACGGAAATTGCCAGGCTGCCCTATCGCTGGAGCCTGGTCTCGCCGACGGACATGTCGCCCTGGCCTTGGTCTTCGAACAGACTGGCAATGAGCAGGGAGCATTAAAGGAGATGGACCAGGCGCTCTCACTCGATCCCTCCAATCGATACACTTTGGTTTCACAGGCGCAGATCTACACCCGTCTGAATCGCTGGGACGACGCGGAGAAAACTTTTCGCCGGGCGTTGAAAGAGCACCCCAATTTCTGGCTGGCATACAACGAGCTTGGCTTTGGCTTGCATGGGCAGGCGAGGTATCGGGAGGCTATCCAGGCTTTTCGCGCTGCAAGCCTGGCGGCTCCGAAAAATTCGATGGCTCTCGGCAACCTAGGCGGGGAGTATCTGCAGGTCGGCCGATTCGATGAAGCTCTGCGGACTCTTCAACAGGGCTTGGCGTTGGATCCAAATTCGGACCTGGTGGCGGCGAACACATCGCTCGCATTTCGTTACCAGGGTAAGTACGAAAAGGCGCTGCCATTCGCACGCAAAGCCGTCGAACTGAATCCAGTTCTCGATTCGAACTGGCTGGAACTCGCCGATTGCCAGTCTTCTTTGCCCAATCATCAAAACGAAGCCATAGCTGCTTATGCGCGGGCTGCGAAGGAGGCGGAGCACCATCTCTTCACCGATCCGGCCGATGCCCCGACCTGGATGCTGCTTGCTCTTTACAAGGTGAAGTCGGGTAGTCCGGAAGACGCTCCTTTGCTCATCGAAAGAGCCGAATCGCTGGGAGCTCGGGACATGGACTCGCAGGTTTACAAAGCAAGAATTCTGGAACTCCTCGGAAAACGTGAGGAGGCGCTCACTACGCTCGCTGCCTGCTTTCGGAAAGGAGCAGGTGACTTACAGCTGGTGGAATTTCCTGATTTGCGAGCGCTTCGTAAGGACCCCCGCTATCGGCAACTGACGCAGTCACAAGCTCCTACCACGGTTGCCGCGGCTTCACCAGGCCGGGGAGAATTTTCAGCCGTTTATCCGGGCGGTGTGGTCAACGCCAACTGGGGTTGACCCGGGGCCAACGAATTGTTCCGCGGCATGGCCGGAAGATCGGCACATGTTGAGGAGACTTTCCTGCCGAAGCATTTTGCTGAGGTAAACGACAACCCCTAACGTTGTCCAGAGAGACGAGGATGATATGAGCACTGCTACAACAACTGTGGTTTCACCGCAAACAATAAACATGGGCGTAACTGGCGCAACTCCGGCTTACATCGAGATCGTGCCGGGAGACACGCTTATGTTCTCAAACAATTCCACGATATTCCCCGAATTTGAGGTAGTGTTTCTGAAATCCCCCAACGGTTCGGATCTCATATTCACGGGAACCACCCAAATAAAAATCCTGGTGACAGAAGACGGAACGTTCACCTACTCGATTCGACATCTTCCCACGAAGGGACCTGCGGTGGTTACAGGTGATTTTTCCGTTCGTTCTTGCACCGGCGGGTGTAAATAGGCCTTTTCAGGGGGCGGCATGAAATAACTCAGCCACCAGGATTTTATTCGATGACCACAGGTCGTGTCGCCCGCCCTTTCTATTCCAGTTCGGCCCAAATTGGCTTCTTGCATCGCATCTTCATCACGGTAAATGTCCTGTGCCTGTCCACGGGAGCGCAGAAGCATTGCGATCGGGCTTATATCAAGTGCGAGATCGAGTGTGCGGTATGATTGCGACGGGATCGCTATGTTGGGGTCAGAAATCCGTTTTAGGCGGCGGCAACTCCTGACGCTCCTGCTTGGGTCCAACCTTCTTTGCATGGCCGCCGCGCAAGATGCCACGTCAGCAATGAAACAAGCTGACGCCGCCTTCCGGGCGGGCTCCGCCGCTCTCTCCCAAAACGATCTGCAGGCTGCTCTCACCGACTTTGAGAAAGTCGTTCACCTTGTTCCTACGTGGGAGCCCGGATACACAAACCTTGGGCTAGTGCTGCTGCGCATGGGCAAAACCCAGGAGAGCGTGCCCAAGTTTGAAAAGGCGCTCTCGCTCAAGCCCAGCGACTCGGCAGCGCAGTTGAATCTGGCGATTGCCTACGAGCAACTCGGTCAGCCCACGAAGGAACTCGTCGTGCTGGCCCGGCTCGATGCCGCAGCTCGAGCCCAAAAGCATGCTTTGCCGGCAGACGCCTCAGCCATGTACGCCTTTGCGCTCGCGGCGACCCACCAGCTTCCCGCGGCGGTAATGCGGATGAAACAGGCTGTCGCCGCCGATCCCCAAAATGCGACGTACCTGGATAACCTGGGTTCGCTTTATGCCATGCAGAAAGACTGGCCCAACGCCGAAAAAAACTTCCGCGGAGCTATCGAGGTCAAACCTGGGCTCCCATCGGCTCACCTGCATCTCGGCATGGCCTTACAGGCCCAGCAGCGCCCCGGTGGAGCTGAGGAGCTCAACACCGCCTACCAGCTCGAACCTGAGAACCCCATCATCAATCTTGAGTTGGGCCGCCTGCTCGCCACAGAAGGCAATGATCAGCAGGCGATCCAGTTGCTGCAGCACGCGCACGCCCTCATGCCGCAATCCGCTGATGCGGCCTACCAGCTAGGGCTCGCTTTACAGCGCTCGAACCGTGCATCTGAGGCCATACCGCTCTTCGAAAATGCCGCGGCTGCTGATCCCAACAACGCAGACATCCTGGCAAACCTGGGTATGGCGCTCTGCCAGCAACAGAAAGCCACCCAGGCGGTTCCGATTCTGCAAAAGGCTGTCCGCCTGGCTCCCGATAATCCTGTCACGCACCAGAATCTTGCCGCGGCCTACGTGCAGCTCAACCAATTCGATGATGCCGTCTCCGAGCTGCATGCCGCCCTCAAACTGTCGCCTGAATCGCCGCAGCTTCACTACAACCTTGGCCTGGCCTTTAAATGGCAGGACAACATCACAGCCGCCATTCCCGAGCTTGAAACGGCAGAGAAGCTCAACCCGGCCATGTCCGAGCCGCCTTATGTGCTTGGCATTTTGTACCTGCAGGGTGGCCACTACGCCGACGCAGCCCGCGAGCTTAGTACCTCGCTCAAGCTCCAGCCGGAGAACGGCGATGGTTGGGCCACGCTCGGAAGCGTTTACAACCACCTCGATCAACTTCCCGAGGCCACCGCCGCTCTCGAACAGGCCATCCAGCGTCTGCCAATGCAACCGGACCCGCATCTGACCCTGGCAGCCGTCCTGGCTAAGCAAAATAAGGCCGCCGAGGCCACGGCCGAGCGCAAAAAAGCCGCTGAGTTGATGCGCGCCCACATGAATCGCCAGCGAGCCGAAGTGGCCAGCAATTCCGGCACTTCGCTGTTGAAGAGTGGAAAAGTTTCGGACGCAATTGTGGAGTTCCAGAGCGCGATCAGTTTTGACCCCACCTACCCTGAAGCACATCTAGGCCTCGCCGACGCGCTCGACCGCCAGGGGAATACCTACGATGCAGCCGCGGAGCGCCAAAAGGCAGCCTCTCTGCGGCCCACCCCATCCCCTGAGGAGCATCGGTGAGAACTCCGCAATTCAATCCCGCAGAGCCGCCCTGAGCTTGTTGGACGGGGACGGCTGAATGTCAGACTTCTATGGGACACGACGTGGGTGGCGGCGGTTCAGCTGGGAGCCATTGGATGTGCTCGCCTCATAGTCCATAAAGGCCCGGAGGGCCGGTGGCAAAACATAGCCCAGCCCGGAGGGCTGGGTATCGGTAGGGTGATCCTGCCCTGCCCCGGCCTGCCGTGGGAGCGCCGTAGGTGCGACACTCCGAAGCGACGCTGAAGTCTGGCCACCCTTCTACCGACCCCTCTGAGGCCCCTGTACCGTCATCCCAGCCCCCCGCAAATGTGTGTACAGCCGTCTGCGCCGAGGCATATATTTGTGAGGTCAACAAAGCCAGTGTCGTGCCGTGTTTACGCAAGAGCAGGAGTTTGAGCTGCCGCCAGAAGAAAGTCAGTTGGGCCTATGAGTGTCTTCAGACGACGTTTTTTACTTTCGTCGGGGATGATTTTGATCGCAGCCGTGTGCTGCTTGGGCACCATCCGCGGCAAGGAAGACCCGAGCGCTGCCGCCACCAACGACCGCAAACTTTACGCCGATAAGGTCCACCAGACCTACAATTTTGTATTCGGCGCCGACGATATCTCGTCGCCCGGAAACGCGGCCGTTGAAGGTAAAGAATTTTTGCCCGCCAGCGCCTACCCGGATGCAGAATACTGCGGGCACTGCCACCAGGAGGCCTACCACCAGTGGCGCGAGGCGCTGCACTCCAACTCCTTCCGCACTCCGTTCTACCGCGCCAGCGTCAACATCCTCATCCGCACCAAGGGCATCCAATTCGCCCGCCATTGCGACAGTTGCCACAACCCGGTTGGCGTTTTGGCCGGAGCCGTCGACAAAAACTCAACCATGGATCGCTCGTTCGACCGCGATGGCCTCACCTGCATGACCTGCCACTCTATCCAGAGCGTCGGGACCAAGCTGGGCAATGGCAGTTTCGTGATGGCTGTGCCTGCCGTTATGGTCGATGAACAGGGAAACCGTATTCCCGGCCTGGTGCCCGATTCGGAGATCCTCGCCCATCTCGATCGCCACTCCAAGGCCGTGATGCAGGACATCTACCACAAAGCTGAATTTTGCTCGGCCTGTCACAAGGCGAATCTGCCGCCGATGCTGAACGGCTACAAGTGGATTAGGGCCTTTAACTCTTTCGACGAGTGGCAGAATTCGAAGTTTTCGCAACAGAATCCGCTCACCTTCTACACTGCGGATTTCACCACCTGTCAGTCGTGCCACATGATGCGGGAACCGGTCAGGTTGCCTGAACCCGGCGCGAAGCATGGCACGCTCACGTCGCACCGCTGGATGGCCGGCAATACGGCCGTGCCCTTTTACTATGGCTTCAACGAACAGATGCAGAAGACAGTCGAATTTTTGCAGAGCGGCAACTACCTCAACGTGGATATCTTCGCGCTGAAGACGGGTGACAGTGACAAACTCATTGCGCCGCTCGGTAACACGCCCTTCTACCTCAAGCCCGCGGAATTGGTCGAGGCGTACGTTGTCATCCAGAACAAGAACATCGGCCACTCCCTTATCCCAGAGGTGCGCGACCTGTATGAAGCGTGGGTGCAGTTCACCGTCAAAGACGCGTCCGGCGCCAGGATTTACCAGAGCGGATATCTCAAGAAAGATGGAACGCTCGAACCCGGAGCGCACAGCTTCACCAACCGCCCCGTCGACCTCACCGGCAACTTCGTCGACAACCACAAGGTCTGGACCATCCACTCCATGGCGTACGACAACACCATCCAGGCAGGGCGTTCGGCTCTCGTCCGGTACCAGTTCAGGCTGCCAAACGCATTCAAAGGCCCCATCACCATAACCGCCGCGGTCAATTATCGTCATCTACGCCAGAGCTATCTGGATAATGTACTCGGCCCCGATCATCCCGCGTATCCCGTGGTCGAGCTTGCCTCGCGCACCAGGACGCTGAAGCTGGGCGCCAATCGCGCAGAGCCTGCGTTGCCCTCTGACAACGCCGATTGGATGCGCTGGAATAATTTCGGCATCGCTTACCTCGACCAACAGCAGTATGACGACTCACTGCACGCCTTCGAGCAGGTGGTCCGCCTGCGGCCTGACTACAAGGACGGGTACATCAACACCGGCGTCACATTCATTGAGTGGGAGAAATACGCCGAAGCCCGCGCACCGTTGGAAAAGGCGCTCGCCCTCAAGCCTGACGATGCTCGCGCCCTCTACTACCTGGCGCTGGTGGAGCGCAGGCAGCGTCATTCCGAAGCGGAGATCGCCGACCTGCAGGAGGTGATCGCGCAGTACCCCAACTCCCGCGATGCGCGCCGCGAACTCGGCATCTCGTATTACCAGCAACACCGTGCCGCCGAATCCATGGAACAATTCAAGGCGCTGCAGCAGATCGATCCTGATGACGTTGCCGCACATTACAATCTCGCCATCCTGTACCGCAGAATGGGCGACAAGCAGCAGGCCGCAAAAGAAGCGGCGCTCTATGCAACCAAACGTATCGATCCGGCCGCGCCTACCTATTCGCTGGACTACCTGCGCAAGCATCCCGAGATCTCGAACGAGAGCGTTCCCTGGCACAAGCATTCCAATCCGTCGCTAACCGCGGTCAAGCCGCCCCAGGGCCAGTGAGCGAAGGAGCCGCAGGTTGAATCGCCGCAAATTTATCCGTTCGCTCAGCCGCACCGCCCTGGTTCTGCCGTTTGCCGACATCATGGCCCTGGCCGCGCCGCCTCCTCAGCAGCCGCAGCAGCCAAAGATCGGCCCACAGGAACGCAGCTACGACGCGAAGCCGGCTCCGCCGCCGCCCGGACCGAAGTCCCCGATTGAGGGAACGCCTCTGGGCATCAGCTTTACCGATGTGGTCCACGAGGCCGGGCTCGCGGTCAAGACAATCTACGGCGGAGAGAAGACCAACAAATATTTGCTCGAAACAACGGGCTGCGGGCTAGCCTTCTACGACTATGATGCGGATGGCTGGCTCGACATCTTCCTCGTGAATGGCTGGAGGCTTGAGGGCTTCCCGCCCGGGCACGAACCTCGCTGTCATCTCTTCAAGAACAACCGGGATGGCACGTTTACCGATGTTACCGCCGGCACCGGACTCGAACACAAGACCGGCTGGGGGCAGGCTTGCTGCGTAGGTGACTATAACAACGACGGCCATGATGATCTCTTCGTAACCTATTACGGCCAGAACGTTCTTTACCGCAACAACGGGAACGGCACATTTACTGATGTCACGCAGCAGGCCGGCCTTATTCAGCCCGGGCCCAAGATCCGCTGGAACACCGGCTGCAGCTTTGTCGATTATGACAAGGACGGCCATCTGGATCTCTTCGTCGCGAACTATGTTGATTTCGATTTGGCGACGGCTCCCAAGCCGGAAGACGGTCCCTGCACTTACAAGGGGATCCTGGTCGCCTGCGGACCACCCGGCCTGGCCGGCGGACGCAACATCCTTTACCACAACAACGGTGACGGAACCTTCTCCGATGTGAGCGAGAAATCCGGCATGTGGACCGCCGTGGGCACTTACGGTCTCAGCGTTGCGGCGTCTGACCTGGACAACGACGGCTGGCCGGATATTTACGTCGCCAACGATTCGGCGCCGGCGACGCTCTACCTGAACCAGAAAGACGGAACCTTCCGCGATGTTGCCATCGAAGGCGGCGCCGCGCTTTCCGCTGAGGCCAAGCCGCAGGCAGGCATGGGCGTCTCGATCGGAGACTACAACCGGGACGGAGCGCTCGATGTCGTCAAGACCAACTTTGCGGGCGACACTGACTCCCTCTACACCAACCTCGGCGATGCGAGCTTTGAAGACCGCACTTATCCCAGCGGTCTCGGGGTAAATACGCGCCTGCTCGGCTGGGGTGTTGGCTTCTTCGATATGGACAACGACGGATGGCTCGACTTGTTGATGTCGAACGGCCACGTTTATCCAGAGGTAGCGAACGCCAAGACCGACCTCAAGTACGCGGAGCATAAATACCTGTATCGCAATCTCCGCAATGGCCGTTTTGAAGAGGTCACGGAGCAGGGAGGTCCCGGCATCATGGAAAATGCACCGGCCCGCGGCTGCGCCTTTGGGGATTACGACAACGACGGCAACATGGACATCGCCGTCAACTGCATTAATTCGATCCCGCAGTTACTCCATTGCACGTCCACCTTGCATCGCAACTGGATCAAGATCAAACTTGTCGGAACTAAGTCCAACCGCACCGGCATAGGCAGCCGCGTCATCGTTACCGCGAAAAACATTCCCGGCTCCGAAAAACCGCTGGTGCAAATGGATGAGCTGCGCAGCGGCGGAAGTTATTTCTCGCAGAACGATCTCCGCATGCATTTTGGTCTCGATCAAGCCAGCAAGGTAGACCTGGTCGAAGTGCGCTGGCTGAGCGGACAAATCGACCAGTTCAAGAACCTCGACGTAAACCAGCTCCACGTGTTGCAGGAGGGCGGCAAGATCATCAAGTCTGCCCCGCTGCTGCCAGGCAAGGTCAAGGGTTAGTCGATGAGACGCTTCTATGCAAAGCTGTTCTCCCTGGCTGTCTTTTTCACCGCGTCCCTGTCGGCACAAAACTATCCGACGGCGCCATCGAAAGGGTATCCTCCACCCCCGCCCTCGAACTCGGAAACCGCCTGTCCGTGGCTCACTGAAGGCAGCGCGGCCAATGCGCTGGGCGGAAAAGTACGCGTCATCCTGAGCATTGCCAGCTTTACCCAGGGAACCTGCACCTTCGTGAAAACGGAAGACCCGCAAGATCAACTGAAGATCTTTGTCGGAGCGGCGAACGTCCCCTCCTGCCCAGCGGGTAGCGCGCACGTGACCGGCGTCGGCGTTGAAGCAAGCCGATGCCGTCTGCCGCTTGCAAGCGAAGGATTAACGGAGATGATCAGCAGCAGAGTACGCGAGATTAACCTCGCAGTTACCGTTTCAACCAACAAGCCCGGGGACCCGACCGAAGCTGCGATCGAGCAAATCGCCGAGCAAGTAGCCGGAAACCTTTTCTAGGTGTGAGAACCTCCTGGACAAGACGATGGGTGCCCCAAGTCTCGATTTTGAGACCTGGGCTCCTTCACGCAAGTGCCGGCGGAGCCGAGTTCTCACGCATATTCCATCTGGGCTTTAGAGTGAGCATGAGAATTCGATCGAGTGGCGTCAGTACCTGGGGCTTTCTCGAAGTTAGAGTTCTCCAATTTGGTCTTCCGGCCTTTGCGTGGAGGATCCCAGGTCTCAAAAGCGAGACCTGGGGCACCCATCGTCTTATCCAGGAGGTTCTCACACAGACCCGGAAAGGGCTGGGTATTGAGAGGATGACTGCGAACGCCGTAGGTGCGGCACTCCACCGCACCCAACCTTATCCAATGAAATCCACACAACCGATTCTCATTGCACATGGGGCTCGTCATCGTTCATGGAGAACACATCTTTCATGTTGTTTTCATAGGGAAAGACGTGAATCATCCAACTGAATACCACCGGGAAAAAGGTGCCGCCTTCAGCCTGGCATGCTTCTTTCGTATGGATGGAGCCGAACATGCCGAATTTCGGATGCTCGCCAAAGTAGAATTTGACTTTCTCTGCCGGGGCCGCGCAAAAGTTTGTGTGTTCATGCCAGCGCGCGATGCTGAGTGGGACGCGTTGGTTTAGCTGATCTTCGGTCGCGCTCGTGCTATCGGTGAACATCACTCCCTCCAGCTTGTATCGCTGCGTCGGAGTCCGGTAGTAGAGGAGTGACGATGGCTTCGTCGGGTCAAACATCAGGTCGGCTAGACGAACGTTGGCATCATTCGTGAAGTGTGCCTGTGGTTGCACGACCTTGGGATTCGCGATGACGTATCCATCGGCCAAAGCCTTCTTGTAGTCTTTGTATTTCTCGATGGATGCCTTCACTTCCTGTACCAGCGCCTTGGCTCTCTCGTCGTCGCCTGGCTGCTTTGGCCGCAGTGGGGTCATGCACAAATGATCGGCCATGGCTTCCGTGCTCTCGCCCATAACGCTGCCGGACATGTTCTTCATGTCATCGCACGCGTGGCTCGGCTGCATGTTGCCGCTCATGCCTGTCATGTTGCTCTTCTGCTGGTCTTGTTGCCGAGCGTGCGCGGACAGCGCGGCTAGCACCACGATGGCAAAGCCGAGCGGCAGGATCACGTTGCGGTAAAAATGTGCTGTGAGCATTCGACGAAATTCCTTCAATTTTCGCTTGCAATAACAAGCTATCGAGCTATGTGGTTGTGAACAATATCCACTTGCGATTACGATGGCATAGCCACGTTTGGCTTTGGCTCGGCGTATGCTCGGGCGACACCAAATTCCGGAGGTTGCCCATGGACTTACAAAGGGAACTAATTGCAGAGTACGATCGTGAGCTTGTCTCGACGCGAAAAATGCTGGATTCGATTCCAGCCGATGCCGATCTGAGCTGGAGGGCCAGCTCGAAATCCATGCCGCTGGGCCGCCTTGCTGCTCACGTTGCGGAAACGGCGGGAGCATGGGGTGTAGACACCTTATCCAAGGATGGTCTGAAGTTCGATATGGCCAACTACAAGCCTTGGTTTCCGGCCACCAAAGCTGAAATTCTGGAGAAGTTTGATAAAGACACGGCGCAAGCGAAGCAGATTCTCAGCGGCCTTGAGCCGGCCAAATGGGAGGACAACTGGAAGATGACAGCCGGCGACCAGACTTGGATCAACGACTCGCGCTATGTCGTCTTTCGCACCTGGGTGCTTAATCACCTCATTCATCATCGCGCGCAGCTTGGCCGCGACCTCCGCACGCTAGGCGCTCCAATTCCAGGGATGTATGGTCCATCGGCGGACGAGAGCTGAGCGAGCCGCCTCTCCCCAAGTGTGCCAACCCCGGACTACCTCGCCGCAGCGAGCATCAGTCCGGGGAAGCGGTTTTGAAACCCGCGGAAACGCTCGGTATATAAACTTTTGGGCTTTAGCCCCGGTGAGACACGGCGAATGGTCCGGCCTCACACACCCGCGTCCTGCGTCTTCGCGCAGCATCATATGAAAGAGAACCAAACGAAAGGATCGAACATGGTAGAGATTACCTGGCTAGGACACGCCACTTTTGAGATTCAATTTGAGTCGGGAGAAGTTTTGGTTTTGGATCCGTGGATTACAGGCAATCCGGCCTACCCAACGGGTCACGAAATCAAAAGGGCCGATGTCATTGTGGTTTCTCATGGACATTCCGATCATGTATCGGATTTGGTGCGGCTGGCGAACAAGTTTGATTCCAAGGTGATTGGCATCTTTGAAATCGCCACCTGGGCGGGCTCCAAGGGTGTGAAAAACACGGTGGGCATGAACAAAGGGGGCACGGTCGATTTGGGTTTTGTCAAACTCACGATGACGCACGCGTTGCATAGCTCTTCCATCCAGGATGGCGAAAACATCCTCTACGGAGGAGAAGCCGCGGGATATATTTTGACTTTCAAGGATGGCCGCCGCGCGTACTTTGCGGGCGACACCGCTATTTTCTCCGACATGAAACTGTACGCGGAGATCTACCACCCGGAGCTGGCATTCCTGCCTGTTGGCGACCACTTCACAATGGGTCCGGAAGAGGCCGCGTACGCCGCCCGGATGCTCGGTGTAAAGGAGATCATTCCCATGCATTACGGGACGTTCCCGGCACTTACCGGAACCCCGGAACAGCTTGAGGAGAAGCTCGCGGGAAGTGGAATCAAGGTCCGGAAACTACAGGCAGGGAAGTCCCAACGCTGGTGACAGGCTGTGCGTGAGAACTCCAATACCGACTCAGTTCCATAGGGGGCCGCATCTGGTTCCTTCACGAAGGCCGGGTGCCCCACGTCCCCGATTTCCTGTAAACCTTAGTGGGTTCCGCGCGCCTCATGCGCCTTTCCTTACAGAAAGGTGCACACGCGGTCCTGGTCAGCGCAGCTTGCAGGAAATTCGTGAAATTCGGGGCATCTCGCTCGTTTTTCGCGAGATGTGGGATACCACCGATATTGACCGCTCACTGCATCGGATGACTCGAGAGTTAGAGGGTAGGGTGGCCATCGGTCCGCCCGCCGTCACCTCACTGCTGCGCTGAGCGCAGACGCGCGATCGCCTGCTCTAGTTCCGGGGCGGGGCTCAGGCGCTCGGCTTCTTCGAGGTGACGGAGCGCGTCGGGGAGGCGGCCGGGGATCCCGGACAGCGCCAGGCCGAGGTTGCTCTGCACTACGGCATCGTTGGGGTTTATCCGCAAGGCGGTTTCAAATTCAGCGGCGGCTTCGGGCAGACGTCCGGCCTGAGCCAACGCGGTGCCCAAATTGGCATGGGGATCAGCCGCATCCGGCCATAGGCGCACGGCGATCTGCAATTGCGCGATGGCGTCAGGCAGGCGGCCCATCCTGCCGAGCGCGGTGCCCAGGTTGTTCCGCGCAAGCGCGAACTCGGGATCGATGCGCACCGCAGTTTCAAAATACGGGAGAGCCTCAGACAGGCGCCCCGAGTCCATCAGGTAGTTGCCCAGGTTATTATTGGCTATTTTGTTGTCGCTTGTGACTGCGAGCGCGTGCCGGAACAGTGTTTCGCTGTTGCGCCAATACCCGACCTGGACCCAGCTCACCGCGGCTGAGGCCAGACAGGCCGCGGCGGCCAGGGGAATTGCCAGCTTCTTAGCCGGCAGCTTTTCCAGGATTTCCGCTGCACCCCATATCAGCATGACCAAAAGACCCACCATGGGTATGTACATATAGCGGTCGGCGTGGGCCTGGTCGCCCACCTGCACCAGCCCTATGACCGGAACCAGCGTGACCACAAACCAGCCCCAACCCATCAACAGATACGGCGCGCGGCGGCGCAGCACGATCACACCGGTCGTGACGACGGCCAACAGGACCCCCTCGGCGACAAGCGGCAGAAACGCGAAGGCGAAGTCGCGCGGATACGGATAGAAAAACGCCAGCCGCGTCGGCCAGAATGTTTGCAGGATATAGACCGCGTAGGAATGTGTCGCGTTTGCCAAGCGGGCTTCGAGCGGAACAAAATTCACCGCGGCGGCGTGTTTCTGCGCCAGGTAGGTGATGGCGGCGGCGACGCCAGCAAGCCCCAGCAGCGGGAATTTCTCCCAAATGGCTTTGCGGCCACGCTGACCTAAACGCGCCAACGGCCAGTAATCCAGGAGCAACAGGACGAATGGCAGTGAGACCATCATTGGCTTCGCCATCAATCCCAGGCAAAAGCCCAAAGCAACCGCCAGATATCGGCCCGTGCCGGGGCGTTCCGCATATCGGACATACAGCCACAGAGTGAGGAACCAGAAGCAGGCGCTGAGCACGTCTTTGCGCTCGGACACCCAAGCCACCGACTGCACATGCAGCGGATGCAATGCAAATAAAAACGCTGTCAACGCACTGCGCCAGCGCGTGCCCGTCGCCCGCTCCAGAAAAATGCACAACATGACGGACGCCAGGGCGTGCAGCAGGACGTTGTGCAGGTGGTGCCACCCGCTATCCAGGCCAAAGAACTGGAAGTCCAGCATGTGAGAAACCCAGGTGAGCGGGACCCAGTTGCCGCCGTCGCCCGAGGTCAGAGCCCACTGCAGCCCCTGCGCAGTGATCCCCTTCCGGACGTTCAGGTTGCCGGTGAAATCGACATCGTCGTAGTTCACGAAATCGAAGTCGCGGACTTGGGCGTAGACCGCAAAAGTCGCCAGGAGCAGCGCCAGATAAATCAGCAGATCGGTACGCACGCCCGCGAATGCGGCGGACTTTCGCGAAGGCACGGGCGGCATAGCTCGGGGCTTGGCTCGGGGCTTCGGCAACGATTTCATCCTAATAGGGGTCACTGCACCGAACGTCATAAATCGTACGTGAGTGGACAAACTTTACTGATTACAAAGACTTCGGAATCAACGTCAGCTGGTCGTGTAGCCCCAGGACTTTTAGTCCGTGTGAGCCGGTTTTAAAACCCGCGGAACCACGTGTGCGATACCGATGAAATGTGCGACCCAATATTCGTCTAGGCCCGGAGGGCCGGCCGCCCAAATGTCAGCCCAGCCCGGAAGGGCTGTGTATCGATGAGTTGATCCGAGCGCCGTAGGTGCGGCACTCCGAAGCCACGCCGAACTCTGCCGCTCTGCTGCCCAACCAACTTTCACCCTACTAGCTTTAGCCCTAGCAGTGGGTCGTCCAATTCCATTCTCTTAATAAGACTGAGCCGCCGAGTTCTTCGCTAGCAAAAAAGTGGGGAAGAGCCGAAGCTCTTCCCCACTTACGAGACAGACCCGCTTAGAACTGCAAATGCAGAGTGAACTGCAATTGACGGGGGTTGGTAGTTCCGCCAGTGCCGGTTGGATATGGACCGCCGGTGATCGCGCCTGAGCTGGTCTGATCAATAGCGCCATTCGGAGTAGCAAGATTAATATGGTTAAGCGCGTTGAAGGCGTCAAAGCGGAACTGCGCCGTCAGTCGCTCACGGATTGACACGTTCTTCATCAGCGACATGTCGGCGTTGAGGAGGTTGGGTCCAAAGGCTGAATTGCGGTGGACGTTTCCTATTTGATCCAGGCCAGGGCAAGTGAACCCGCCGGAGACAGAGCCTGCGTTGCAAAGATTATTTCCGGCGGCCAGGTCGGCCCCACTGATGACCGCGTTAAACTGGTGCACGCCGGACCCCACTCCTGGTGTCCCTTGCAACTGATAGGTTATGTGTTTCACGTTTCCGTTCGGTTGGCAAGGTGCATCGCCCGGAATTGAGGCTCCGCAAGCGGAATAGCTCAGGGAGAAGGGCAGTCCGCTCTGCCAGACGACGACTGGGCTGAACTCCCAGCCACCGATTATCCCATTCACCCAGGCGTTGACGTTGCCGGCGAACATCTGATTTCGGCCGAACGGCAGGTTATACAAGCCGTAAGCCGTAAACGCGCTGCGGCGAATGGCTGAATCGGGACCGATAGCAGCCGGCTTATCCCAGGTAGCGAAGGCGCTGTTTGTATCTATACCTCGCTGGTACGCGTAATTCAGGTTCAGGCTGAGACCTTGCGAAAACGACTTGGTAAATTTGGTTTGCAGGGCGTTGTAGTGGGTATCCTGGTCGTCTCCGTAGTAGCTGATACCCTGGGTCCAGCCACAAGGGCCGCCAGCGCAGGCGGGAAGTGTGCCGTTGGTATAACGCTGCAGCAGCGTTTGGTTCGCAGTGCCGCCGTTGGCAGAGACTCCGGTTTTGACACTCGGATCGTAGTGCAGCGCCACCCCATTCTGGGTGAAAGAACCAGGCAGAGAGATCGCGGCCTCGTTGGGGTTGGTGTTATTGCCGTCTCCATCGCTCAGTGTATGCGTTCCCTTGTTGCCAACGTAGGCTATTTCCACTGACATGGTCGGGGTGAGCGAATGTTGGACCGCCGCGTTCCAGGCGTCCAATGTGGGCAGCCGTTCGGTGAACGGCCGCGCTTTCACGCTAACGGACGAGCCGATGGATTGGCCGCCGGTCCCAGGGAGGATCTCAGTAATCGGGATCTGGCCATTGGAGTTGGTGGCGGGAGGTGTATAGTTCGCCAGCGGGCTGGTGGCGTTTACGGGCTTGCCTATGCCGGGCACACTGGTGTTGGTAGGATCGGACAAATTGAAGGCATAACTAGTGTTGCCGGCGGTCCCACTCAGGGACTGGTTAGCCAGTACAGGAATGTTTTGCGTGACCACGTGGCCGAAGGTAGAGCCAAAGACGCCCAAGTCAAAGCTGCGTCCGTAACCGGCGCGAATAACTGTCCTGGGTGTCATTTGGTAAGCAAGGCCCACGCGCGGGTTCCAGGCGTTGCCTGCAGCCGAGACGCCCATGTTAAGCGGAACGTGGCCTTCGCCGGCGACGTTGATAAAGCCCGTCTGGAGATTCAGGAGGGCACCGTTACCCGCTCCATTTACGCGTTCCGGCCCGTAGTACTCGTATCGTATGCCGAGGTTTAGCGTCAGCTTCTGCGATTCACGCCAGGTGTCCTGCACGTAGAAGTAGTCACGCGGCTGAAATTCTTTGGCGTTGGTAGAGGTGCTGGCGTAACGGTTGAAGCTGAACACGTCGCCCAGGATGAAGCTGGCAAAACCCAGTCCGCCGGTGGTGCCGTTGGATGTGGGCCCGTTAGCAAAATTATCTATACCGGTACGATCACTGTCGCTCGGTACGCGCAGATTGCGCGCATAGCGAAGATCGACACCGAACTTTACCGCGTGATTGCGAATGGTCTTGGTCCAGTTATTGACGAGTTGGAACTGATCTTCCCTTTCAGTGAGCGGGCAGTTGCAATGATTCATATTGAGGCCGGAGCCGAACTGGGGGCCGCTGTTCTGATTAGTCGTGGTATCAGTCGGACTAGTTCTCTGCACGTCGGCGATGTTGACATCCGGCGTTCCATAGTCTGTAGTGACTACCTGGCTCGGCACGGTGCCGCTCACGTTCTGTCCGAGGAACGGCAGGTTTGTATTCCCGGGATCGTTTTTATGAGTTTTGATGTTGTAGCGGAAGTAACCCAGACGAACGTCGGTGACCAGGTTTGAGTTAATGGCAACGTCGATGCCCGCAGCGGCGCTATCATTCGCGCCTTGTGACACGCCGCCGTAACCAGCAATGCCGAGACCAGGACCGCCCGCTGGTCCAAAGAGGCTGGCGCCGCTCAGAGTGTCTGTAAAGCGGCTGAAGCGGACGAACGCGTGTGCCTTCGAGTAGATTGTTGTATCCCCGCGAATGTCCCACTGATCGCTGTTGAAAATGCCGGTTCCGGTGCCCGCATAGTTGTTCGTAAGACCGTTGTCGGTAGTAAATGTATTGGGCGTTTTATTATTGGCCAACAACAGCTTGAACAGGTTTAAGGCTTGGGGCGAGACTTGGCTCAGCGGGATGATGTTGTTGACGTACGGTACGGGCGTTCCAGTCGAATTGTCATACAGCTGGTGGCCTGGAACGGCCAGGTATTGGCTAAAGTCGCAGCCTGGCGCTCCGTTCGACGCCGCGGTCGCGCCAGTGCAACTCTGCAATGCCTGCAACGATGGGACCGTACCGAGTCCGGAAGACCCGGACTTTTGCCGCACACCCTGGTAATCGCCAAAGAAGAATGCTTTGTCTTTGAGGATCGGGCCGCCGATGGAACCGCCAAATTGGTTCTTGAGGCCGCCCGGATAACCAGCGGCCTTGGAAACCGTAAACGGGTCACGCGCCAGATTGGCATTGCTTTCACGATTGTCGAAGACGGTTCCGTGGAACTCATTGGTGCCGGATTTGGTCTGAACTGTTTGCACCGAGGCGACTGCCTTGCCGAACTCCGCATCGAAATTCTGCGTGGCGATCTTGGCCTCGGACATCGACTCGTAATTCGGATTGATGACGATGATGCCGAGGATGGCATCCTGATTGTCGGTGCCGTCCAGGGTATAGTTCACGCCGCCGAACGCCTGACCATCAATTTGGATCTGCTTGGAACCTTGCGGGTTTTCCGAAGCCGCATGGGCCCAACCTAGCTGCACCGCCCCCGGCAGCAATAGCTGCAAATTGGTGAAGTTATGGTCAGGGATGGGTAACTGCTCGATTTCCTGCGCGCTGTAAGTGACGGCCACGTCAGCGCGGTCGGTCTTAAGCTGTGGGACTGTATCCGCATTGACCGTGACTACTTCGCCGGCCGTGCCAACAGTAAGGACAATCTGGACATTATCCGAGCTGTCGGCATTCACCTGGACGTTATTTTGCTCATACTTCTTAAAGCCCGGTTGGTCAACCGTTACGGAGTATGCGTCGGGAATCAGATGGTCCACGCGGAACTCGCCGCTAGCGTTGGCGTTTACCGTCACCGTAGTTCCTTTGGAGGTATCGGTGACCACAACCGGCGCATTCGGGATCAGCGCACCAGTGGCGTCGGTGACTGTTCCGTAGATAGATCCGTAAACTGCTTGTCCGAATGCGCTACAGGGTAGGAACATCAAGGCTGCCAAAGCGGCGAGCCAGATTGCTCTAATTCTGTTCATCACAACCTCCAAAAGTGAAACCAATGCCTGTCATTTGTATGACAGCTGTTTGAACTTGTCGTACACCTCCCGAGCGATACACGCATCGGGAAGCAGATTTTTTCGTCCGCTGGAACGTAACGGAGCCGATATAGCGATGTCAAGGCATTTTTCTTGCAGGACGTTGCAAATCCCAGATCGGGATTTAACCGAGGAACGTTACAGCGGAAAAGCAATCGTTTGTCTGGGGATTACAGCGTGTGGCACGGTCAATTCATTCCCCTACTTGATTCACCGGTTAGCCATATTGTCTGACTTACTTACAAGATAGGGAGGAGTTTCCGAGCATCTGAAAATTGAGGAGTAGCCCATGATATGAAAAGCCATACCGAATATCTTATTTTTGAAACTAAGAAGCACAAAGAAATGGTCCACATTACTGACCAAGTGGAACAAATTGTGCGCCGGAGTGGAGTTAAGGATGGGCTGTGCTTTGTCTCGCCAATGCACATCACCGCTGCCATTTACGTTAACGATCTGGAGAACGGGCTGATCGAAGACATTAGCAAGTGGCTGGAGCACTTGGCGCCGGCGCGGCCGGAGTACAAACATCATCAAACCGGTGAAGATAACGCCGACGCCCATCTGAAGGCTTTACTGCTGCACCATGAAACGACGCTGCCGGTTACCCAGGGCAAGCTCGATCTCGGCACCTGGCAGAGGGTGTTCTACGCGGAGTTTGACGGGCGCCGCCCCAAACGGGTGATCGTGAAAGTACTGGGGGTCGAGTGAGAAAGCGGTTGCTCGAAATCGCTACAGGCGCGACCTACCCGGCTTACGGCCGGCTCCAGCGTCTTCCTTAGCTGGATCGGTACCAGAATCAAGTCCCGGCCGGAGATCAGGCGGCAACATGCCATGTCGCGGGGTGCCACAAACCGGACACGCTTCGGCCTTCAACTGGATCTCTGCTCCACAGCATGAACAAAAAGCAGCCATGTTTTTAATTCTCCCAAAAATTTGCTATGGCATTTGGATGAAGGCAACAAGGGCGAAGATTCATGGCGAATGGGTGAGGATCCCCAGAACTGCGCCCTGGGCTATCTGGTAGGGCCGTCCGCCAAACGTGGGCCCATCCCTTATCCAGGAGGTTCTCGCACAGACTCGGAAGGGCTGGGTATTGAGGGGAAACCCGAGCGTCGTTTCACTGGACCTGGTCGAAATCAACGCAACAGCGTCTCAAACCGGTCCGGCGATAATACGGCATTGTGAGTAAATGCTTGTGAGGAGTGGCGGATTTGATGAAAGAAGAAAATCTTCTTCGCGTCGGAATACTGGGATGTGGACCGATCTCGCAATTCGCTCACCTGGAATCTGCGCAGAAGGCTCGCAACGTTTCTCTGCGCGCGGTGTGTGATGCCGACGAGTCGTTGACACAACGCTTTGGCACCTTCTATGACGCAGAACGCATGTACCTCACATATGACGACATGCTTGCGGACGAAAGCATTGATGCGGTGATCATTGCCATCTCGGATGCATTTCACGTACCGGCTGCGATCAAGGCTCTGGCTGCGGGAAAACACGTCCTTTGCGAAAAACCAATCGGTACTGGCATTGCGGAAGTTGAGGAGCTCGCGCGAAAGGTTTCTGAAACCGGGCTTGTTCTGCAGGTTGGACACATGCTCCGCTTCGACCCGGGCATTGAAGCCACACACGCGTTCATCCAGGATGAGATCGGTGCGCTGCTGGCATTGAAAGCCTGGTATTGCGATTCAACCCATCGCTATGTCATGACCGATGCTGTGCAACCCATGCCGCGACTGGGTAGCCGGTCTCTGAAGCCGGCAGGGGATCCCAAGGTGGATAAGGCGCGGTATTACATGCTTGCCCATGGCTGCCACCTGTTAGATCTTGCTCGGCACTTCAGTGGTCCCATCAGGGGAGTGCGTGCCCGTCTGTCCGAAAAGTTCGGCGCCTACTGCTGGTTCATTGAGACCGACTTTGAGAATGGAACTCTTGGTCACCTCGACCTTACTATTGCGGTTCGTATGGATTGGCACGAAGGATTTCAGATCTACGGCGAGCACGGGAGTGTGGTGGGGAAGATCTTTAATCCCTGGTACTACAAATCGAGTGAAGTGGAGCTGTTTAGCGAGAAGGACGCCACGTATCGCCGTGTCCTGGGGGCTGATGGCCACTTCTATCGCCGCCAGCTCGAGGGATTTGCAGATGTGATCCTCAACCATCGAGCGATGCAGGGGGCGTCTGTCGAAGACGGCTTGGCTTCGGTTCGTGGCATGGTCGCTATCGAGCAGTCGGTGCGTTCCGGCAACCGCGTCTTGCTGGCCGATGCCTCCGGAGACGTATAGATGTACCCCGCCATCTTCAGCAAGACCTACTCGCGCGCCAATGCCGTTGAGGTTCTCGACGCCGCAGCCGGAGACGGTTTCGCCGGAGTGCAGTTCAATCTTGCCTCGGCACACATCGCAAGTCTGCCGGACTATCTTCCGCCAGGCGTTGCAGAGGAGATCGGTGAGCACACGAGAAGCAAAGAGATACGCATTGCTGCTCTCTCCGGAACCTACAACATGGCGCATCTCGATCCCGCGGTACGGATTGCTTCGCGCTCCGGATTCCTGAATGTCGTCGAGGCGGCACGACGCATGAGTGCTCCCGTGGTTACGCTCTGCACTGGCTCTCGCGATCCGGACATGTGGAAGTATCACCCTGCGAACAGCAGTGAATCGGCCTGGCGCGACCTTCGGGAAGAACTCGACTACGCATTAGCTGCAGCAGCAGCTGCCGATATCAAGCTGGGCGTTGAGCCTGAGCCAGGAAACGTAGTTCGTGACGCAAAGACGGCGCGCAGGCTGCTGGACGAGGTTCGTTCTCCGCGCCTCGGCATTGTTCTGGATGCGGCAAATCTTCTCTCCGCCGAAACCCTGTCCTTGCAGGACAGCCTGATCAGGGCAGCAACGGAATTGCTGGGAAACGAGATCCTGCTTGCTCATGCCAAGGACATAAACGCCGCCGGCCAGGTCGTTGCGGCCGGCGAGGGGGCTGTACACTTGCACGAATTTGTTGCCGCTCTCCGCACGGCCGGGTTTGACGGAGCACTTGTCGGACACGGCTTCGGTCCTGAAAAAGCAAAGGGGGTTGCGAAGGTGTTGGTTGAATTATTAGAGACAACCATATGAGCACAAAAAGCTTTGTCACAGGTGATGGTTGCCGTCTCGCTTACGAAACGGCAGGCGAAGGTTCGCCTGTCTTATGGCAGCATGGTTTAGGGGCAGACAGCAAACAACCCGCAGAGGTGTTCCCGTCCATTGCCGTCGTGCGTCGTATCACTTTGGAATGCCGTGGTCACGGTGATTCTTCTCTTTGCGATCCCGAGCGGCTCTCGATTGCCTGCTTTGCTGAGGATGCTCTGGCGCTGCTCGATCATCTCCATATAGCGAAAGCAGTCGTCGGGGGAATCTCGTTAGGGGCGGCGATAGCGCTTCGATTGGCTGCTTTTCATCCAGACAGGGTCGCGGGGCTGATCCTGGCGCGACCTGCGTGGGTGAGTGGACCAAGCTTAGAAACGATGGCGCCCTATCTTGAAGTGGCTACGCTGTTACGAGACTTTGGCGCTGAACAGGGGGCGCAGCGATTTCGTCAATCGCCACTGTTGCACAGGGTGGAGGCTGTTTCTCCAGACAACGCTCAGTCGCTCGAGTCTTTCTTCACCCGTCCTGATCCCAAAGGCACAGTTTTGTTGCTTTCGAAGATCGCGCGGGATTCTCCTGATATTGGCGGCGCCTTCGACCGCGTCGTGGTGCCTACTCTCATCATCGCCAACGATCAGGACTTCGTTCATCCAGTCGCCTACGCGCGGGAGCTTCAGGCAGCGCTGCCCAACGCCGAGCTGGAGCTAATTACTTCGAAAACGATTGACCGGCAAGCCTACGTAGCGCAGTTCAGGGCGGCGCTCAGCGCGTTTCTTGACAAATTGGGCGCAGCGTCGTGAACAACATCCTGGTGGTTGATATAGGCGGAACAAACATTAAGTTCGGTTTCTCGCGTGAGGGGATACCTCACAGCGAAGTGAGGTTGTTTCCGTCAGACGAACTGCGCCGCGATCCCGTCGTCAGCCTGGCCGCGATGACGAAGACGTTCCTTGCAGAGACGAAACTAGTTCCGAATGCGATTGTGTCGACCGTTCCTGGTTTTGTGGATGTAGATGGAGACAGAGTCATCTTCGCTGCGAATCTTCCGCAGCTGAATAACCTTCGCCTTGCAAGCGAGTGGAGCAAGCTGATGGGAATACCCGTAGTCCTTGAGCGCGATGCTGTTCTTTCGCTCATCGGCGAGCACCTGGCGGGAGCAGCGCGCGGAGCGGATACGGTGTTGGGCGTTTTCTTCGGAACCGGGGTGGGGGCTGCGTTTCTTGAACGTGGCAGACCCTTTCGCGGCGCTGGCTGGGCTCTCGAAGTAGGTCATATGCCTTTTAAGGGGCAGAGAGCTAAGGCGGACTCCAGCCGCTCAGAATGCCTGGAAGCTTACGTCTCCGGAAAGGTGCTACAAACGATTGCCGACCTCCACCGCGCACCGATCGAGAGTCTCTTCGCGATGAGGAGCCACCATCAAGCATTGGCACAGGATCTAGACGTTTTTCTGCACGATCAGGCTTCCGCTGTCGCTGTGGCTGTGGCGATGTTCTCGCCGCAGATGCTGCTGATCGGGGGCGGCATTTGTGAGATGAGCGGCTTTCCAAGAGACCAGCTCGCCGCTCTGATCGAGAATAGCTTTCCCTTTGCTCATACCGGTCGGGCGATGGACCTCCGCTGGGCGACACTTGGCTGGCGGAGTGTCCTGCATGGCGCACCCCATGCAGTCAAAGAACGAAAATAAACCCACTTTGCCTAGTAAGGAAATCCACTCCGACTGGATCTAATAAGACAAATACCTATAAATCGCTTTTCATTCCCCTGAGCGCGTTAGGGGGGCGGGAATTTTAGAAAATTTGATCATCTTGATAAAACAAAGGACTTAGCCACTGCTTTCATGGAAACGCCGGAACCTGACACAATGGGTGGCTTGGGGCCAAGTGAGAAGCAGGGACATGTCGAAGTGGAACCTAGCTGTAGCCGCGCTGTGGGCCATGGTCATCACCAGCGTTTTCTTCCTGCCGCCGGCGCGATCTCAGCAGGCCCAGTCCCAGCCGGAAGTCTACGTCGGCATGATCGTCACACGTAGCGCAGAGGACGCTCAGGCGGTCCTGAACCAACTCAAGGCAGGCATGGATTTTGGTGTGCTGGCCAAAGAGAAATCCATTGACCCGAGCTCGAATGACGGCGGGTATGTTGGACGCCAACTGACCCCGGCGCTGCGCGACGCCGTAAAGGATTTGCACAGCGGACAATTTACAGGGATTGTCCGGGTGCCAAGCGGCTTTGCCGTCCTCACAGTCCTCCCGGCGGCTCCGAAAACCCAGGATCTGGACACAAAACAAATCCAGTCCCTCGCCAATGCGGCAGTTGTGCGCCAAACCATCAACGTCGACGGCATGTCAGAGGAAGATTCGGTTTTCGAGCAATATTCCAAACCGGTTGACTGGAAGCAAGACCTGCGGCAGCCATGCGCGATTCGTAAGGCGTCCCATCCCGCCGCAGTGGAGCGTATGGAACAAGTTCTCGCCGGCAAAGCGGCTCCCCTCGAATTGATGCGAGGCCATGTAGCCCTGGCCGAGTTACACGCGTTTGTCGGGGATATGGACAAATCGATCAAGGAGTGGCAGACCGCGTACCAAATCGCCCAATCCGATGTACCGGGCGCGATTCCGTATATGCAGGAAGCGCTCGGCGTTTCCTACCTGCATCTCTCCGAGATGGAGAACGGAGTCTATCGCCAGTCGGGCAGCATCGATATCTTCCCACCCTTGCATCCCGGCGCGCACTTCGACAAGCCTGAGAACTCCAGGCTTGCGATTCAGTATTTCCTGAGCTTTTTGCAAACGGCGCCAGAGGATCTCCAGGTGAGATGGCTGCTCAATCTGGCTTACTTGACGCTGGGCGAATATCCGGCGCAGGTTCCAGCGAAATACCTGGTGCCGATGAGCTATTTCGAATCGAAGGACAGCGTGGGCCGCTTCACTGATGTGGCTCGGGAGGCGGGCCTGAATGTTTTCTCGGCGGCCGGCGGCGCAGTCGTGGATGACTTCGAGAACAATGGATTGCTCGATGTAATCACATCGAGCTCGGACATGTGCGATCCCTTGCACTACTTCCATAACAACGGAGACGGCACCTTCACGGATCGAACCATGCAGGCGGGATTATCAGGCCAGCTGGGCGGACTTAACATCATCCAGGCTGATTACAACAACGATGGATGCATGGACCTGTTGGTGCTCCGCGCGGGCTGGGAGTTTCCAATTCGCAAGTCGCTGCTGCGCAACAACTGCGATGGCACATTTACCGACGTGACAGAGAAGAGTGGCCTCGGTGAAACGCCGGCTCCGACACAAACCGCGGCCTGGGCCGATGTAGACAACGACGGCTACCTCGACCTATTCATCGGTAACGAGAACGCTCCGAGTCAGTTATTTCGCAACAAGGGCGATGGAACGTTTGAAGATATTTCCCATGCGGCCGGAATCGATAAAACTGCGTTTACCAAGGGAGTCGTTGCGGCGGACTATGACAAGGATGGATACGCAGATTTCTACGTGTCAAATTTCGAGGGCGCCAACTTTCTCTACCACAATAACCACGACCTCACGTTTACAGACGTGGCCAGGCAGGCAGGCGTGCAGGCACCGTACGTCAGCTTCGCAACGTGGTTCTTCGACTACGACAACGATGGCTGGCCGGACCTGTTCGTCACCAGCTACTACAACTTCACCGACGATCAGGTTATTCGTAGTTACCTGCGACTTCCGGTTACAGCCGAGAGGCTCAAGCTCTATAGAAATCTGCACAATGGTACATTTCAGGACGTAACCGCACAGGTAGGGCTGAATAAGGTATTCATGCCGATGGGGGCGAATTTTGGCGATGTAGACAACGATGGCTTTCTGGATATGTACCTGGGGATGGGCGCGCCGTCGTTCGCCACCATAATGCCTCATGTTTTGTTGAGGAATAACGACGGCAGATACTTCGTGGATATCACGGCTTCTTCCGGCACGGGCGAACTACACAAGGGACACGGCATCGCATTTGCGGATCTGGAGCGGAATGGGCACGAAGACATCGTTGCCGAAATTGGCGGCGCCGTACCTGCGGATAAGCACACCATGCGGGTGTTCAGGAATCCGGGCAATGACAATGACTGGATCAATGTGCGCTTGATCGGCGTAAAAAGCAATCGCGCCGCAGTGGGCGCCGAGATCAAGGTGACCGTGGAAAACGACGGCGGTATTCGCCGATCTGTCTATCGAACGGTAGGGGACACGAGTTCGTTTGGGTCGAACCCGATGGAGCAGCACATCGGACTTGGTCATGGAGCCCGCATCCTCAGCCTTGATGTATGGTGGCCGGCGACGAATACCCGGCAGCAGTTTTCCCAGGTGGATAAAAACGAGTTCATTGCCATCAAGGAATTTGAGACGAGTTATACCAAGCTCGAGCGCCAGCCGTATCGCCTGGGTGGAACTGCCGCGGGTATTGCGGCGAGGTGATGCGATGAGAAAGCATGCGGTGATGCTGGCGTTGGCCGCTTTATTAGGCACGACCGCGTGGGGCGATCAGCAACATCCGGCCAGAGGGATTGTGATCGAGGTGGGAAAGGCACACCAATCCGTAGTCGTTTCGTGCGAGGCGATCCCCGGATACATGGAACCGATGGAAATGTCGTTCAAGGTGCGCGACTCTAGCATGCTGACAACCATCAAGCCGGGCATGACGATTCACTTCACCATTGCTGATCGGAACCATGTGCTGTACGCGGAGGACATCCAGGCAACCACAGCGGCGAATCTTGAGTCGGAGCCGATGGAGGCCGGGGGATTAACCGCATTGCAGGCCGGGCTGAACCCGTCTTCTGTTGCAGAGGTCGTTGCGCAGGGGCAGCAGGTGCCAGATTTCGAGCTGACCGATCAGACTGGAAAAGAAATTCATCTTTCCGGTTTTTCGGGGAAGGTCGTGGTGCTCACGTTTGGCTATTCACGCTGCCCGAATCCGGATTATTGTTTGCGTCTCTCCAACAACCTGGCCGCAGTAGAGAGCCGTTTCTCTTCTCGTGCGGGGCGAGATCTGATATTGCTGACGATCGCCATCGACCCGGAGCACGACCAAGGTGCGACCTTGGCTCAATACGCCGCTGTGTTCAATGCCGACCCTGCAGTTTGGCACTTCCTCACCGGGCCACTGCCAGAGGTGAAGCAAGTAGCGGGGATGTTTGGCATGGATTTCTGGCGCAGGGATGGTTTGCTGACGCATTCGCTGCATACCGCGATCATCGATCGCACCGGAAAATTGGCGGCTAATCTCGAAGGAAATCAGTTCACGGCTCAACAGTTGGGCGATCTGGTGCAAACCGTGATGAATCGCCCGCAGTGAGACCCTTTCGTGGTCAGGGTTCAAGCACAATCTTGCCTTGCGTGTGACGCTGCTCCAGATCTCGATAGGCATCGCGGACGTCGGCCAGGGGATAGACCTCGGCGATCGGGATCTCGAGGCGGCCAGCGGCGAGCATGCCGGCGAGTTTCGCGAGCACCTCGGCGCTCGCCGCTGCGTGGTTGCCGTCGGTCTTCACACCGTGCTTTTCCGCAGCGGCGAAGTCGATGATGGTATCGATCCGATCCGGAGTGACTCCCAACTTGAGAGCCAGCTCGACGTAGCCACTGCCGAAGGTGTCAATAAAGGCATCGACTTTCCCTCCGCTCGCAGCGCGGATCCGATCCTCAACCCCATCCCCATAGAGAACGGGAATTACGCCGTGATCGGTAAGCCACTTGCGGTTTGAGTCTCCGGCCAGGCCAATAACCTTTGCGCCCGCATTGCCGGCCAACTGGACGGCGATCGAGCCTACGCCCCCTGCGGCGCCGGAGACCACGACGATGTCACCCTCGCTTAGGGCGACAGCCTGGACGGCGGCGTAGGCCGTGGTTCCGGCCACGAATAGGGCTCCGGCTTGCTCCCACGAGACGTTTACCGGGCGCGGGATGAGGTTACCGGATTCAACAAGCACGAAATCAGCGTGGCTCGACCGGTCGTTGACGAATCCAATGACCTCATCACCCACGGCAACATTCCCCACCCCGGGGCCAACCTCCTCTACCACCCCGGCCAGATCACTGCCTTCGCCCGAAGGAAACGTCGCCGGGAACCGGTCGGCCATCAGTCCTTTCCGGATCGAGGCTTCACCGGGATTGATGCCGGCCGCTTTGACCCGGACCAGGACCTTTCCCGGACCCGGGACCGGCCGCGAGACTTCTACAACTTGCAGGACTTCCAGCCCGCCATAATGATCGAATCTCACCGCTCGCGGCATACAGCGTTTACTCCCTTTTTGTTGGTGGCTTGGGCCACCCGAATGGTTGCCGAAACCAAAACAGCATCGCTATTATCCACCCTTTGCATCGTAGCCTGAAACGGGGGGCTCAACGCGAATGACGTTCTTCGAAAGCCTGCTGGTCCTGTTGCTGGCGGCGATTGCTTTACTGCAGGTAGCTCGCCGCTTGTCGCTCCCATATCCTGCGCTGCTTGCCGCGGCGGGCGTGATCGTCGCCCTCATTCCCGGAGCGCCATCCATTCCCATCGAGCCTTCGACCTACCTCGCGGTTTTTATTGCCCCGGCACTGGTGGATGCTGCGTATGACTTTCCTCCAGGAGCGACGCGGCGCTTCCTGGGCCCGCTGATCGCCTTTGCTGTCGTCGCCGTGATTCTTACCACTGGCGTCGTGGCCTGGATCGCTTTGGCGTTTCTCGGTTTGCCTATCGCCGCCGGCGTCGTCCTGGGTGCAATCGTTGCTCCGCCGGATGCGGCGGCAGCAACTGCGGTATTGAGAAACCTTTCTATACCTCGAAGCACGGATGCCGTGCTCAAGGGGGAAAGTCTCTTCAATGATGCGACCGCCCTGCTGCTCTTCGGTGGCGCGCTCACTGTTCTTTCCAGCGGAGGATTTCGCTTAGGCGTCGGCCTACGCCTCGGGTTCGCGGTCCCTGGAGGCCTGTTACTTGGTTGGGTCTGCGCCTATCTCGTGCGTTACGTGAACCGGCAGGTTAAGGATACTTTGGGAGGCAATCTACTTCAGTTCGTGCTCGCTTACCTGGTGTGGATTGTTGCCGATCACCTGCATCTTTCAGCCGTGTTGTGTTTGATTGCGTTTGCCATGACGCTCGCGCGCACCACTGACGCCTCCGCCTTTGATGCTCGCATGCGGGTACACTCTTTCGCTGTCTGGAGCTCGGTTGTCTTTACCCTGAACGTGTTCGCATTCCTGCTGATGGGCATGCAGGCGCGATCTATCGTAGGCAGGATGCATGCGGCTCACCTCCGCGAAGCCCTGGGATTCGCCGGCTTCATTGTGCTCGCGGTTGTATGCACGCGTTTGGTCGTGGTCTTCAGCTTCAATCGTGTGGAGGCGTGGTGGGCGTCCTCACGCAACAGGCCTGCACCTGCCACGGCTGGCCAGGCTTTGTTCGTAGGTTGGTGCGGTATGCGTGGGTTCGTTACCATGGCCACGGCGTTTGCTCTGCCCGAGTCTTTCCCGCAACGTGACACGGTTGTGTTGACCGCGTTCTGCGTTGTACTGGCGACCTTGGTTCTCCAGGGTCTTACCCTGGCTCCATTGGTCAGACTGCTCAAGCTTGACCGGCGTGCGGATGCGGACCGCGAACTAACCTCGGCGCACGCAGCCCTGGCCCAGGCGGCCCTGGCAAGCATCGCGGGAGAGGATGGACCCGAAGCGGAAAATCTCAGGTACCGCTTCTTCCTCAAACAGCGCAGCGGCTTGCGGGAAACTGGCGCCGACTCCCTGGAACGTCTTCGCGGACTCAGTCTGACAGCCATCGAAGCCATGCGCGAAGAGTTGGAAGGGCTCCGTATAAAAGATGAGATTGGGCCTGATGAATACCTCGGCTTGCAGGAACAACTGGATTGGAATGAGCTCACGTCGCTCTCCGACGATGATCGCAAGATGGAGGAGATTTGATTTCACTCCATCGTGCCCTGGTATCCGGCATTTCGACGTCGCAGCCGGTAAAAAATCTGCATCAGAACGCGCAAGCTCAGTCCGGCAGGGACGGCTGAAAGGCAGCAGGAGGCTCTTGTCCTGGGCAACTTTCAGCCAGAGCTGTCCAAATTAGCTGTTGGTCGACTTTGTTGCGTTGATTTTATTGGTCAAGCTGGTGTTGCGAGCCGCGACTGCGAAACCAGGTTGGTGTCGAGAAGTGTAGGACGTACGGCACCACTTCCGCAGAGAAGGAAGGGCACCGTACGAAGGGCACGGCTTCAGCCGTGCCGCACAGAGCCTGAGCCAGCGAGGGCTTTAGCCCCTGAGGTACGTGTTTCCATGCATCGGCACGAACAGAACCTACCTGTAACAACCGTACCTCAGCGGCTAAAGCCGTCGATGCACAAGGGTTTATGGCACGGCTGAAGCCGTGCCCTTCGTACAGATTAGTCTGCCCGAAAACCTAATTTGGACAAGTCTGACACTCAGCCGTCCCTTCGGGACTGAGTCTAAAAACCTCCGGGTTCTCACGCACATTCTAAGGCCCAACTCTCTTTCAATCCTTTACAGCCCGACTAAGAGTCGGGCCCTGATACAAAGCCGAGTGCCACCGATGTTGACCGCCAATGCATCGATGAATCGAGAGTCAGAGGTAAGGTGCATTGGTATCCCACATCTCGCGAAAAACGAGCGAGATGTGGGGCACCCGGCCTTGGCTGGAAATGCCGTCACCAGTGCTGTAAAGTGAACGGCGTGGATCCTGACATTACGGGCAGCCTTGAGGAGCAGGTGGCCGAGTTGCGCGCCCGCTTGCGCCTGCTCGAACGAACGATTCGTGCCTACGGTTTCGTGCCGCAAAATGAGGACGCCCCGCCGGCGAAGGCTGCCCTCAGTGCGGCTCCTCCCCCAACCACACCAATAGAGGCCACGCCCGCATTACCCCAAACGCACAAGGATCACGGGTCACTGGAGAGCCGGATTGGCTCGCAGTGGTTCAACCGGATTGGCATTCTCGCGGTGCTGATTGGCATGGCCTGGTTTCTCAAGTGGGCCGTCGACAATCATTGGATCGGGCCCCTGGGAAGGGTGCTGGTAGGACTGATCGCAGGCGCAGGGCTCATCGCATGGTCAGAGCGAATTCGTAGCCGCGGATATCCCGGCTTTTCCTATTCGCTGAAAGCTTTGGGCAGTGGCATCCTCTATTTGTCGCAGTGGGCAGCGTTCTCGCTTTTCCATCTCATCCCCGCAGCAGCGGCCTTCACGGCCATGATTGTGGTCACCGCCTTCAACGGATTCATGTCATGGCTGCAGGACTCTGAGCTTTTGGCTCTATACGCGATTGTCGGCGGCCTGAGCGCACCAATCCTGGTCTCGACCGGGGAGAACCACGAAGTCACGCTCTTCAGTTACCTGTTGATCCTCGATTTTGCAGTGTTGGTATTAGTCGCGCTTCGTCCCTGGTCGCGCCTGTTGTTTGCGGCCTTTACGGGTACGGTCTTGTTCGTCCTCGGATGGTGGATCGCTTATTATTCAGACGCTCAGTCTGGTCAGACCGCATTTTTTATCGGCTGCTTCTTCTTCCTCTTCGCCGTCGCACCCCGCCTGGCCACAGTGAACATTGAGGATGAAACGCGGGTTTCGGGCTGGAACGCGCTTGCTTTGGTTCTGTTGCCTGTGTGCAATGCAGCTCTCGGATTCATCGCTTTTTACAACCTGTTCGATTCGTCCAAGTCGAGGTCCGCCGGTCCCTGGCTGGCGGTTGGCTTCGCCGCTTTCTACCTGCTGCTGCTTCGCCTTCCCGCACGCGGAAGATGGCGTCGAAGCCCTGCGCCCTTGTCGGCGCTCCATCTAACGGCGGCCGTGGTCTTCCTGATTATTGCGATTCCGCTCCAGGCACAGGGACGATGGCTGACCATTGGGTGGCTGGCTGAAGGAACGGCTTTGCTATGGTTTGCCAGGCGAATCGAGTCACCACTACTGCGCGGGCTGGCACTGTTGTGCCTGCTACTCGGCCTCTCCGCGTTGGTGGCGGTGAACCCGCCGGCCTCGACCACGCCTCTGCTCAACGAACGTTTCGCAACCTATTGCGTAGGCATTGTGGCGTTCGCTTTGGTGATCGTGATTGCGCGAAAAGCGCAGCTCACTGAGGTTAAGCATGTCGACCCGCCCTGGAGCCTCCTCGCCGCCGCCGCGGTGCTGATCGTAAACGGATTGATCCTGCTCGCCCTCGGCTGGGAGATTCACAGCTATTGGTCATTCTCGCAGGGACAAGGCCAGCGGAACCTGATGCGCGATTACCAGATCTATTCGCAGTTCACGTACTCGGCGCTCTTCATGGTCTTCGGTGTCATCCTGCTAAGCGTTGGATTTTGGCGCCGCTCGGCTTTCCTGCGCTGGCAGGGGCTGGTGCTGTTGGCAGTGGCGATTGCAAAGGTCTTTCTAGTCGACATGAGCGAGTTGAGCCAGGGATATCGCGTCCTGAGCTTCATCGGTCTTGGAGCCCTGCTGCTGGCGGTCAGTTTCGTCTATCAGCGTGACCTGCTGAATCTGCGTCATCCCGAGCGGCGGGTTTCGTGAAAATCACCCCGGCCCTTGTGCTGCTCGCGATCGCTGCCGCGTCCCCTGAGATCCGCTATTTCCGCAATGAGCGACCGGTCCAGAACACGCCACAGCGTCCGGCACAAACCTGCATCGTTCTCGACCCCGAACTCTTCGCGCATACTTCAGCGCAACTTTCTGATCTTCGCTTGTACCATGACGGCAAAGAGACCCCATACGTCATCCGCCTGAGCGCTCCAGTCGAAGCAGTGGAAAAATCCATCGCCCTGTTGAATCTTGGCAGTCGCGGGGGAAAAACGTCGTTTGACGCTTCCATGCCGGAAGGCAGCTACAGTGATATTCAGCTCGATGTAACAGGCCAGGATTTTATCGCAACAGTTACGGTTTCCGGGAGACAGGAACAGACCGACGCCTCTCCAACCAGGCTGGGTTCCTATACCATCTTTGATCTGACTCATCAAAGACTAGGCCGCAGCACGGTCCTGCACATTCCAGCGTCTGACTTCCGCTATCTGCATTTCGAGATCACGGGCCTGCCTGCCCCGGAGAGCATCACCGGGCTCTCAGTCGTGAAGCTGCCCTCAATCCAGACCAGGTACCAGACTGTTGCCGAGTCGTCGAGCGTGACGCAGAAGGGTCATTCTTCGCTTCTCGAGTTTACGGTGCCGCCCCTGGTTCCGGTGGATCGCGTCGCGTTTGCTTTTGGAAAAGAGCCAGCGAACTTCAGCCGGGATGTAACTCTCACCGTGGCGCCGGTTGAGCGCCCTCCGGAAGCCTCGGCGCCGGGGCAGCCGGTAACGAGGTTCGGGAATCTTCTGCGCGTCCATCGCCTGCAAAATGGTCTTAGGATTGACGAAGAGCGTCTTACCATCGACGCGCCCGTGGCGGTCCTTGATAAGGCGGCAAAGTGGACGGTGACTATCGACAATGGCGACGACCCACCGCTCCCGGTTCAGTCGGTCCGCCTGCAAATGATGCAACGGAGCCTCTGCTTCGAAGCTGCCGGCGCTGGCCAATATACTTTGTTTTATGGGGATCCAGCCCTGACTGCGGCTCGTTACGACTATGCCACGCTGTTCACACCGCAGAAGGATGCCGCACAGGCCACCGCCGGACCGGAGCAACCGAATCCCGAATATCAGCCTCGTCCCGATCAGCGTCCGCTCACCGAGAGGTATCCCGCTTTGCTGTGGGGCGCGTTGGTTGTCGTGATCGCGGTACTTGCAGGAATTGCGTTTCGGTCCGCCAAGCGGACCAGTGCGCCACTATGAGGAATCATGAATCACCTTGAAATAGGAAAGAATTCCGTGAGCAAAACGACTGCTGCATGCGCTTTGCTTTTTCTGTGTGCCACCTGTTCGGTCCGATCAGCCAGCCGGCCCGACGAGATCCCGTTTGAGAAACACACGATCGATCTCGGAGCATCCGAGACCGCGGCTTTCGCCGACATCAATCGCGACGGAAAGCTCGATCTGGTCTCGGGCGAGTACTGGTATGAGGCGCCAGGCTGGACCAAGCACCGTTTCCGGGAGATCGACTACACCCAGGGCTACGTCGACGATCTATCGACCTTGCCCCTCGATGTGGATGGGGACGGCTATGTGGACCTGGTCACCTCAGGATGGTTTAGCAAAAAGCTGGCGTGGTGGCGGAACCCCGGGCGGACGGGCGAAATGTGGAAAGAACATCCCATCGCGACCGGTTCACCGATCGAGTTTTCCTTTCTGGTTGATCTGGATAACGACGGTAAGGCGAACGAGATCCTGCCTGAATTTGGCGACGATCGTCCTCTCGCCTGGTACGAGCGGGATAAGCACGGGGGAATGGTGGAGCACATTGTCAGCGACCACAGCTATGGGCACGGTATCGGCGTCGGCGATGTAAACGGGGACGGCCGCAACGATATCCTTACGCCCAAAGGTTGGTTGGAGGCTCCGCGCGATCCGCGGCAGAAGAACTGGACGTTCCATCCGGATTGGAACTTCGAGGACGCCCTGGGCTTCATGTACGTCCGCGACGTGAATGGCGATGGGCGGCCGGATATCGTGTCCTCGATCGCCCACGGATACGGCATTTTCTGGATGGAACACACGCGCGATGGCAAATGGGTCAAACACGTAATTGATGACAGCTGGTCGCAACCGCATGCGGTGATGATTGTGGATTTTCGAAAGACCGGAAACATAGGTTTGTTGACCGGGAAGCGCTACATGGCGCACAACGGACATGATCCCGGAGCACGCGAGCCGCTGGGAATCTATTGGTATGAGCGGATGCTCGATCCGTCTACGCACACAGTCGATTGGGCCAAGCATGTGATCGATTACGGCGGTCGCACCGGGGCTGGTATCGAGATCGGAGTCGCCGACTTTGACGGGGATGGAGATCTCGATTTCGCGGTGGGCGGCAAAAGCGGGCTCTTCTTGTTCGAGAACAAGACGGCGGCAAAGTAGCTCACAAAGTTGGAATCTACAGACGAGGAAGTCTGCTATGCGACGTATCTCCGGCTTATTCTGCCTGCTGACATTCGTATTGGCCCTGATTCCTTCTGCCCGCGCGGCTGAACCGTATTTGGTGTTCCAGCCCCACGGCAAGGCAAAGGGCAAGAGCATCGTGCTGATCAGCGGAGATGAGGAATATCGCTCCGAGGAATTACAGCCCCAACTGGCCAAAATTCTATCCACTTACCATGGCTTCAAGTGCACGGTCTTATTCGCCATCGACCCTAAGGACGGTACGATCAATCCCGACCGGCTGGATAATATTCCTGGACTGGAAGCGCTCGATACTGCCGACCTGTTGGTGCTGCAGACTCGATTCCGCGATCTGCCCGACGATCAGATGAAACACATCGTGAACTATATCGAGTCAGGCAAACCGATCGTGGGCATACGGACGGCAACTCACGCGTTCCAGTTCAAGAGCAGCCCAACCTACGCGAAATATAGTTGGAATAGTCCGGACGGCGGCTTCGGGCGGCTGGTATTTGGGGAAACCTGGATCAATCACCATGGAGAGCATGGAAAGCAAAGCACCTTGGGCGTTCTGAACCCGAAGGAAGCCGCCCACCCCATCCTCACCGGGATCCATGACGGCGAACTGTGGAGTACGACCGATGTCTATGAGGTTAGTTTGCCCCTGCCCGGAGACAGCAAGCCGCTTGTCTTTGGAGAGGTGCTTTCCGGCATGGATATCAAGTCGCCTCCAGTCCCCGGGGCAGTGAACGATCCCATGATGCCCATCGCGTGGGTGAAAAGTTACACCGGAAGTAGTGGGAGGACGGCGCGGGTGTTCGCTACAACGCTGGGGACTGCCCAGGATTTGCTGATCGAGGCGGACCGCAGGCTGTTCGTCAATGCTTGCTACTGGGCACTGGGGATGGAGCAGCAAATCAGCGCAAAATCGAATGTGGGGCTAGTGGGCGAGTACCATCCGCATCCGTTCGGTTTTGGAGGTTCTGTTAAAGGGCTCACGCCGGCCGACTTGCGCTGAGTTCTCCTGAGAGGATGGTTGCAGTGAGACTGCTTGCGCTCTTGCTTTTCCTGTTCGCTCAGCCATTGTTCGCTCAGCAAGCGGCAGAACTTTTCAGCAGGAACTGCGCAGGCTGCCACGGCGAGAACGTTCGTGGCACGGCGAAGGGGCCCGGCCTGGAAGGGAATCCAAGGGTAGCGGAGCAATCCGCCGACCAATTGAGCTCCTTTCTGGAGCGTGGCAATATCGCGGCAGGCATGCCTTCTTTTGCCGACTTGCCCGCTGCCGACCGCAGGGCGCTCGCCCAGTATCTGCTTGCTCTCAATGTGGGAACGGTCATCAGGCCAAGCTCGAGCGCAGAGCCCGCGCGCAAGATTACCTGGCGAGCTCCGCAGCCGGGCGATTGGCTCACCTATAACGGAAATGTCTCAGCCAATCGTTTTAGTCCGCTAAAGCAGATCACCACCGCAAACGTTTCGTTGCTGAAGCTGAAATGGATCTTCCCCCTTGAGGCCTTTGGCCTGGAGACGACACCGCTGGCGGCGGATGGAGTGCTTTATGTCACAGGCACTAACCAGGTGTATGCCCTCGACGCTCTCAACGGCAGCCCTCTTTGGCATTACTCGCGTGCTCCCAGCTCCGGCATGCAGGGAGACGCGAAACTGGGCACCAACCGCGGAGTGGCTATTCTGCGCGATAAGGTCTTCTTTGTTACCGACAATGCTCACCTCCTGGCGCTCGACCGCGCCAGCGGCAAACTGCTTTGGGAGATTCCCCTGGCGCCCGACGAGCAGGGTCAACACTACGGCGGCACCATGGTCCCGCTCATCGTCGACGATACGATCATCGCCGGTGTCTCCGGTGCGGATGAAGGTATTCGAGGCTTTGTCGCGGCCTACAAGCCCGAAGATGGCGCTCTTGTCTGGCGGCATTGGACGGTACCTCGCGCTGGTGAACCTGGGATAGAAACCTGGAAAGGCAAGGAACCAGTGACTGGCGGCGGATCTACCTGGCTTACCGGCTCCTACGACCCATCCTCCGACACACTTTATTGGGCCACCGGCAACCCATGGCCCGACAGCGACGACCTCGGCCGTCCCGGCGACAATCTCTATACCGAGTGCGTTCTCGCCCTGAACCCCAGAACGGGAGAGCTCAAATGGTATTACCAATTCACTCCCCACGACTTGATGGATAGGGACGCTACTGAGCCCAATGTATTGGTGGATACCACTTACAAGGGCAAGCCCTCGAAGTTACTGCTTCACGCCGATCGCAATGGTTTTTTCTATGTACTTAATCGAAGCAGCGGTGAATTGCTGCTGGCGAAGCCTTTCCTGCGACGCGTGGACTGGGCTTCGGGCATCGGATCGGATGGCCGGCCGGTGGTGAGGGATCCGAGGGGTTGCCCCAGCGATGCGGCGAACTGGGACTCAACTGCATTTTCGCCGGTGACGGGCCTTTATTACATACTGGCCCTGGAGGAATGTGTGGGCGACAAACCTAGCTATCCCGATCAGAAGGGCCAGCGCTTCTTGCGCGCTCTCAACATCGAGACTGGCGAGATCGTTTGGGAGATCCCGCAGCCCGGAGCTGCGCGGGCCAAAACCTGGAGCGGAGTGCTCGCTACAGCGGGCGGGCTCATCTTTTATGGTCAACCCAACGGCGGCCTCGCAGCAGTGGATCAGCGAAACGGCAAGACTCTCTGGCAATTCCCAACCAACGTTTTCATGAAGGCGTCACCGATGACCTTTACGGTGGGCGGAAACCAGTATGTTGCTGTGGCGGCAGGGCCGAATATCCTTTGCTTTGGACTCTAGCCTATGCAGATTTCCTGTAAACTGCGGGGGCCCAGGGATACAGCAACGTAAACCTGGCTAATTACGGAGGATGAAGATCATGACCAGGGGATTGTGGAAAGTTTTCGCAGGCCTGGGGGCGCTCGCGATGTCCGCCGTTTGGGCCGGGCCGGCAGTCGCACAGACGTCAGAAGTCAAAGCAAAACCGCCGTTGTACACGTATGTCGCGTCATGGAATATTCCCCGGGCGCAGTGGGCGGACGTGGCGAAGGCAAATGCCACGGATCAGAAGCTGCTGGATAAGGCCATCGCCGACGGAACAATTGTGGGATATGGCGATGATGTGACTTTAGTCCACCAGGCCGATGGAATGACCCACGACGATTGGTGGACGGCAATGTCCCTTGCTGGTGTGCTGAACGTGCTGGACCAACTGGAAAAGTCCGGCAATGCTATTTCTCCGGTCTTTGACAGTGCCACGGGTCACGCGGATAACGTTTATGTCAGTCGCTATTACAATTGGCATGCGGGATCGTTCAAGGATGGGTACACCTACGCTGCGTTTTACACACTAAAGCCGGATGCGCCGGACGACGCGGTGGAGACGCTGAGCAAAGACCTGATTGTCCCGCTGCTGGAGAAACTGCTCGCCGACGGCACGCTTCACGAGTACGAAGTGGACACCCAGGCGGTTCACACCGAGGCACCCGGCACGTTTGTCATCGTTTACTATGCGGCTACCGCGGAAGGGCTGGATAAGGTTAGCGGGGCAATACGGGAAGCAATCCGCTCCAAACCGCTGGATGGAGCGGCGTTTGATTCAATGGTGGCGGCTCCCGCGCACCACGACGAACTGATGCGCACCAGTGCCGTTTACAAATAAGGTCCTATGACACGCGAAGAACTGCTGAGGTTCTTGCAAAAGCACCGTCTGGGGGTGGTGGCGAGCACCTCCCCCGACGGCGAGCCACAGTCGGCGTTGGTGGGAATCGCGGTCACGGAGCAGTTGGAAATTTTCTTCGACACACTCGGTTCGACGAGAAAGTGTAGAAATCTTCGCAAACACCCGCGGGCTTCTGTCGTTGTGGGATGGGATCAGGAGATTACCGTGCAATACGAGGGGATCGCGGACGAGCCTACTGGCCTTGAGCTCGATCGTCTGAAAGAGATTTATTTCGCCGTCTACCCGGAGTGCATGATTCATCAGAGCTGGGAAGGAATCACCTATTTCCGAATCAGGCCGACCTGGATCCGATACAGCGATTTTGATCCTAACGGCACCATCGTTGAATTCTCTGCAAGCGAGCTTAATCCCTAGGATTGAACCGCCCAGCCTTCCGAATCTGTGTGAGAACCTCCTGGATAAGACGATGGGGTGCCCCAGGTCTCGCTTTTGAGACCTGGGATCCTTCACGCAAAGGCCGGAAGACCAAATTGGAGAACTCTCACTTCGAGAAAGCTCTAGCTACTGATGCCACTCGATCGAATTGTATAAAGCCGAGATGGATTGTGCGTGAGAACTCGCTCGGCCGGTATTTGCGTGAACGATCCCAGGTCTCAAAAGCGAGACCTGGGGCACCCCAACGTCTTATCCAGGAGGTTCTCACACAAATTCTACCGGGCTGGAAGGGCCTCCCCGTGGTCTGTGGCACGAGAGATCAAAAGTTGAATGACATTTGAAGGTCGATGCTCCGATTCGAGGAGGGCGATGAAAAGAATCCGCCGGCCAGGGCGTTCGACTTCCCAAATAGGGGTGATTGCAGAACACCTACGGGCGCAGCCAGGTTCACGTTGTTGAAAATATTTCTTCCCATCGCGGTGAAGGTGAGGGAATAGCGTCTCGATATTTGCTGGTCAAGCATGGGGGGCCTTCCACCGGAGCTGCTAAGACCACCTGGGCCAAGGCCGCCCCCTGGAGGGCCACCGCCCGGGCCGCGACCACCGCCGCCACCGCCGCCACCGGGGGGTGGTCCATTGGGGCCTCCGCCTGCCGCTCCCTCGGTGCGGGGTCCAATGCCGATCGACTTGCTTACGCGCAGATTGGTGCTGAACTGGCCGGGGCCGGTCACATAGTTGTAGGGAATACGTGCCTCGCCGGCTGAAGGATTAAGGTCGAAGCTGCCGTACGTTGTATTCATCACGTCGGTGCTCGACGAGGTGGCAAATGCCGGCCGATCGTTGAACTGGTTATCGCCGTTCAGGTCCTGCCCTACAGTGATATTGAAGGGAGTTCCCGAATTTAATACCAGGAACGGGCTGATCGAAATTCCAAATGGAGCCGAATAGTTGCCGCCTAACAGGAAACGTTGGTGAATATCGAAGGTGGATCGGCCGTAGTCCGCGCGTGGATCAAATTGATTGGAAGGGAAGTAGGTTGCCCCTGAAGTATCGGCCTTGGCGTCATTCAATACGTAAAAGCCGAACAACGTGACCTTTCGCTCGCGAACGCTGAAATTAGTAATCAACTGATTCTGGTGGTAAATACCACCAGATTGATATTGGTAAAGATTTTCGTTCTTCCCGTTGGGCCGCACACCAGTTCCGGTGGTGATGTCATAGGTGCCGGGTAGAAACGCGTTGATATTGTCGCTGTACAGTTGATGGAGACCACGCGAGTTGATGTAAGTAGTGGCGACGGTAATGCTTTTGCCAAATCGATGTTCTATTCCTATCGCCGTCTGCATGTTCTCAGGAGCCCTTAGGTTTGGCGCTATCGAATACGTCGTCGGTGCGGCTTCACTCGCGGCGAGCAGGCCGGGCGAGATGGCGCTCGCGCCGGTAGTTGGGTTCTTCACCACATACTGTTGCTGATTGATGCCATTCTGGTGAATGGCCTGCAAGACATAGGTTGATTGAAAGCGGTCAAAGAACCAGCCGTAGCCACCGCGAATGACTGTCTTTGCCGGCTTGTTTCCGCCGCCGACGGCCCACGCGAAGGAGAAGCGCGGCGCAAAGTCAGCATGGTCGCTGATCCAGTTTTGCCCCTCATAACGGATTCCATAGCTAAACGTAAAGTCTTTGCGCAGCCGCCAATCATCCTGGTAAAAGGCGCCGGCGTCAAAAACAATGGCGCGCGCAGCCGGAGTACCCACGGTGACTTCGTACTGCGAGGGCTGTCCGGCTGCGTAGCTGTCGAGCGAAGCGTAAGTGTAGTTTCCATTGAAGCCGGCGGTTGTGTCGTTGGCGTCGCGCACCGCTCTCAGCCGGGCGCCGAAGCGGATAGCATGGGTCCCGAGCGCAGCCGTGGTGTAGTTCTGCAGCTCATAGTGATCTTGGGCGTCACGAACAGTCCCATCGTTGCTGCCACCCCCGGTGAAGGCTCCTTGCACGGTGACGGTCGGCGTAGTGTAGAGCGGAAGTTGATTATCGCGATCGCGAATATACTCAAACCGCGTTTCATTGATCAGCCTGGCGCTGAGCACCTGGGTGTCGCTGACCTGCAGTGTATTTTCCTGGTTAAGCGTGTCATAGCCCTGGGTCTGCACGGCGAACTGGGACACTCCGTTATTGGTACTCTTCTGGCGGTCGTACATGTAGCGGACGGTGAGAGTGTTTGTCGGCGTGATCTGGAAGTCAATCCGCGGGCTAAGGTCGAGACGCGACTGTGGATTGGGAACCGCCGCTGCGTAGTTGTAACTTCCGCCGGTGGGATCGGGCAACTGTGCATTGATGATGGAGTTGGCATTGTTGTCGCGCCGAAAACCACTCAGAAACCAGGATGAGCTCTTGCTCAAGGAACCGCTGACGTTGCCCAGAAAAAACGTGGAGTAGTACGGCGGCTCGCTGGTGACGAACGGGTTCAGCGAGTTGAAAGCGGAGTCGTTGCCGCTGGCCATCAGCATCCCGTGCAAGTGATCCGTGCCCGGCTTGGTCAGTATCTCGATGCGTCCGTAACCAAGTTTGTCAAATTCGGCGGAGAAGGGGTTCTGGTTGATTCTTATTTCCCTGATGGAGGATTTAGGTGGTAGCTGCCCTCCGGTAAAGCCGTCGATGTAAATCTCGCCCCCATTGGGGCCGGCTGCGGGACCTGCAAGCGCATTCAGCTCGTCCTGCAGTTGATCGGGATCATCGGAAAGCGCGTCCAGGTCTTTACCCTTGATCACGATCGAACCGGCGTTATTGTCCGGGCTGGTGTCGAGTCCAGCCTCCTGATCGGTCACGGTGACTTGTTGCTGATCTATGGCGATGATGAGGGCAAGGTTCTGCAGTGTGGCTCGGCCTGCCTCAACCGTTACCTGCTGAGGCTGCGCGAGATCAAGGCCGGGGGCGGTCACGGTGATGGTATAAGTACCGGGAACCAGTTGGGGAAAGAGATATGTACCATCGGCGCCACTCTGCACCGTTGAGGCGGTTCCATCCGCTGCTTGAACGGTGATTGTAGCCTTGACCACGCGAGCTCCGGAGGGATCTGTAACCGTTCCGTGGAGCGATCCATTCGCGGGCAATGCCAGCAGCTTGGTGGCCGCGAAGAGGCTCACACAGAGTAATAGCAGGGCCGTCAACCGAGTCCGCATTTGGATCACTCCTGAAGTCGTGTTGGTGATTTACCACCACCTTTAGAAGACACGCGCCAGGTTTGCTATGCGGTCACAATGGGTAACTCTTGGTAAAGGACTGTCACTTGATCGTGACAATTTGTTACATTTCGGGCGTTTCCTGACCTCCCAATCAGAGTAGTCTCGGGAGGGATAGAAAGACGAAGACATGGAGCCGATTCTTCTTATCGATGACGATGTGGAACTCTGCTCAATGCTGAGCGATTATCTTGGGCGCCATGATTATCAGGTCACCGCGGTCCACAACGGGAAGACTGGATTGGCAAACGCATTGAGTGGCAACTATTCCATTCTTCTTCTCGACGTGATGCTTCCCGGGCTGGATGGTTTTGAGGTACTTCGCCGATTGCGCGCGGCAGCGTCACCCTTAAATGTTCTGCTGCTGACGGCTCGTGGCGACGATGTAGACCGCATTGTGGGCCTGGAGATCGGGGCCGACGACTATCTTCCGAAACCGTTTAATCCGCGCGAGCTGTTGGCCAGGATCCGGGCCGTCCTTCGCCGCAGCGGGAACGCTGAAGCTCCCGCTGCGGCAGGAGATTTTCTGACCGTGATGGGTCTCGAGCTGGACACGGCCGCCCGGGTTGCGCGCTGCGGCGGCTCGCTACTTGACCTGACCGATGTTGAGTTTGGGCTGCTGCAAGCGCTGATGCGTTCGGCGGGCGAAGTCGTAGCCCGGGAGCAGCTGGCGGAAACCGTTCTGGGGCGGAAGTTTCATCCTTTCGATCGTAGCCTGGATATGCACGTGAGCCGGTTACGTCATAAGTTGGACGCAGCCGGCGATTGTGGCGACCGGGTTAAGACCATTCGCGGAGTCGGGTATCAGCTCGCGGTGCCCGCTGTTCGCAAACGTGTGGGAGATTGACACGCGATGCGAGGACTCTTTACCAAGATATTTCTCGGTTTTTGGATCGCGCAGAGTCTCACCTTTGTCATCTCGACGATGCTCATCCTGCAGCATCGGTTTGTGCGGCCGGATGAGTTGATAGAAGTGCTCAAGGCCACGCTTCCGGCCACGGCGGCCGATGCCGTGAAGGCCTACGAGACTGCGGGCTGTGCGGGGTTGGCACATTATTCCGGGTCACTTCGCGAGACAGTTTATCTCGCTGATACACCAAGCCACTCTCTCTGCGACGGCGTAGTTTCTCCCTCTGCTGCTGACGCACTCAGCGTCGCAGACAATGCTCCCGGGGTGCACTCGCGCCTGGGCGACAAGGATTACTCATGGAGCACGGCCATAGAATCTGCGGGCGGCCACCGCTACCTTTTTCTCCTGAGCCGTCCGCGGACTGTTAACACCTTTGGGCTGCACGACCTGCTTCATTTCGCGTTTCCTCAGCTTCCGGTGGCTATTGTCGTTTGCGGTCTAACGACTTTTGTCCTGGTTCTCCTTCTGGTGCGGCCGATTGGCAAGCTACGAGTTGCGGCGCGAAATCTGGCCAACGGAGAACTGGCAACGCGCGTCGGTGAGCCAGATAGGGAAGACCGGCTCTTTGGCGGAGACGAAATTCAGGGACTGGTTCATGACTTCAATTACATGGCAGAGCGGCTGGAGCGGCTGGTTGGAGCGCAGAAGATCCTGCTGCGCGACGTTTCCCACGAATTGCGATCACCACTGGCTCGGCTGAGCGTTGGCCTCGAGCTGGCTCGCGAGGAGGCTCCTCCGTCGATGATGCTGCACCTCGAGCGCATCGAGCGCGAAGCAGGGCGGCTCAACCTGCTGATTGGGCAGTTGCTTCGGCTGTCCTCCATGGAATCCACCAATGCATCCAGCGACACGCAGTTATTCAATCTGAACGGATTGCTCCAGGACCTGCTGCCGGACGCGCAATTCGAGGCGCAGCAGAGGTCGTGCAAAATTCGCGTGTTGAATCAATGTGACTGCATGGTTCGTGGGAACCAGGACCTTCTTTATCGGGCAATCGAGAACATCGTTCGCAATGCCATTCGCTACACCCGGGAGGAATCCACGGTCGAATTGAAGATCAGTTGCGAAGAAGCCGTAGGAGTGCCTATGGTCAATCTCGAGGTGAGCGATTGTGGACCTGGCCTTCCAGAAGGGGAGCTGGAAAACATTTTTCTTCCGTTCTACCGGGTTGATGATGCGAGGCAGCGTGATACCGGAGGATTTGGGGTCGGCCTGGCGATCGCGGAACGTGCGGTCCGTATGCATCACGGAGAAGTTAAGGCGCGAAACCGCCCGGAAGGCGGCCTTATCGTGAGCCTCAGGCTGCCCTGCGCAGGAAATAAGTCCTTAGTTTAATGAGCTTTCAATCGGAGTAGGGTACGGGCTTCAACCGTACGGCTGCTGAGAAAGTCGCGAGCGCTTGAGAAGCGCTGGCGGTTCGGGTGCCCTGGTTCCGTGACGAAGGCCGGGTGCCCCACATCTCGCTCGTTTTTCGCGAGATGTGGGATACCGCCAATGTTGACCGCTCATTGCATCGGGTGAATTTACAGTCGGAGGGAAGGTGCAGTGGAATCTCACATCTCGCGAAAAACGAGCGAGATGTGGGGCACCCGGCCTTCGTCAACGAACCAGAAGCAGAACCCTCGCTGCTGATTTCTTAAGTCGGGCCCTGATACAAGGCCAAACTCAGTTTTCGCGCTAGAACGCCTCATCCGCCGATGGACCGAAGATAGCCGGCACTTTCTCTTCCAGCAGGCGCAGGTACACGGTCAGCTGGCCTCGATGATGCGCAAGATGGGTCATCGCACCGTCGGAGATCATCGCGTAACGCGGCCCTTCGCTCAACACGCGGTCGTTCATGCGGAAGCGCCACATCTTGGTCAGGTGCTCCTCCGTCGTATCCTCGAGCGCCCGGCGCGACTTCGCCAACCCCTCTGCCAACATCTGGCATAGCTCTGCACGGGTGTTCACTGCCTTCGTTTTTAGAACTTCATTTTCCGGGTCAGATAAGTCCAGCTCCCGGCGGTTGACCATGAACTCGACCCAGCCGGGCATGGATGCGACCAAGGCGGCCAAGTAGCCCAGTTCCATCGAGCGTTTGTGCGGCCTCCAGCTGTTTCGTCCTTCGGGAACACGCTCAATCACCTTGCGCGAGGTAGCAGCCTCGTGCTCCAACTGCCATAGGAAAAACTCTTTCAGTCCCATACGTCCTCTCCTTCAAGGAGGCGTCGGCCTCATAATCTTCACTGTAAAGAGGGATATATGACAGCCGATGTCATATATCTTGAATAAAGATAAGACTGTGAAATCCGGCCGCTTACTTTCCACGCTGATGTTGCTGCAAGCGCATGGGCGCCTCTCCACTCGCGAGCTGGCGGAGCGGCTCGAAGTGTCGCAACGCACGGCGCATCGCGATATGGAAGCGCTCAACGCCGCCGGGGTCCCCATCGTTGCCCTGCGCGGCGCCCAGGGTGGATGGGAACTGGCGCGCGGCTGGCGTACCAAAGTACCCGGCCTGGATGAGGCGGAACTGCGGGCACTGCTCATGTCGCAGCCCAGCGCGCTCGGCGATCCCAGTCTGGCCGCAGCAGCAGAGCGAGCCTTCGGCAAGCTGCTGGCTGCTATGCCGCAAAAAATGCAAACCCAGGCCGCCTCCATCCGCGCCCGGCTGCATATTGATCCGGAGGGCTGGCGCCCTTCCGGCGACGATCTCGGGCTCCTTCCTATCGTTCAGGACGCCATCGCGCGCGACTGCAAACTTACGTTTCTCTACTCCCGGGCCGACGGCGAGAGCGGCGTGCGCACCGTTGATCCCTACGGCATTGTTACGAAACAGTCGACCTGGTACTTGGTGGCGCGCGCACCGGCCGGCATGCGCACGTACCGCATCTCGCGCATGCAGAATGCGGTGGTGCTGGCAGTGACGTTTGAACGGCCGGCAAACTTCGACCTGGCCGCCCACTGGAAGTCGGCAACCGCACAGCTGCAGCAGAAGCGCGGTCAGTTTCAAGCCACCCTTGCGCTGGCAGCGGACGCAGCCGCCTCGCTCAGACGATGGTGCCGCGTTTCACCAGTTGCGGATCCGCGATGTACTCCGGCCCTCCCGGACGGCTGGACCGTTCTTCATGCTTTGTTCGAGAGCAGTGACGAAGCGCGCTTCATCGCGCTGGGTTTGGGAGCGCGCATTCACGTTCTCGCGCCGACGGATCTGCGGGAGCGGGTGATGGGGGAGATGCATGCAGCAGTCGTCCGACCCGCGATCTCGCTGAAGGAACGATAGTTCGGGGCTTTATTATTTCGGCATTGGAATCGACACTGCCTTGCCGGCACCGCGTTCGGCAATCCAGATGGTGTCGCCTGCGGGCTCTACTGCGGTTGGTGTCTTGAGTCCTTCCTTGATTACCGTGACGCTGGCCTTATCGCCATTGACCGTAATCACGGAAATTTTGCCGCTGCCATTCTCTGCAACCAGCAGCTTGCCATTGGCTGCGCGCATGCCATCCGGCCCTTTGATGGGCTGATCCATCCAGATATCGACTGGCTGTCCGGCCTTCCCGGCAGAGTCCACCGGGATGCGGTAGAGATTGTTTGAGAACACGTTGTTGACATACAGGGTGCCATCCAAAAAGGTGATCCCATCAATTCCGTAGAGAGCGTGATCTTCCAGGAAAAGGTCGGCAGTGGTCGCGCCGGCCGGCAGCTTGTAGATTTTGCTGTTGATGGTGTCGCTGATGTACAGCGCTTTGTCCGGTCCTATCGAGAAATCGTTGCAGACACTGTTGTCCCCAGGCAGGTCCCAACGAAGCTTCTGGGCGCCCGTGGAGAGATCAAATCCACGCAGGGCAGTATGACGCTTCGCCGGCGCCGTGCCTGGTACCGGGGTTAGCTGACACGCCCACAAAGTGTTGGTAGCGGCATCGGCAAGCATACCGAAGAAAAAGGTGCCGGCGCCTTCAGAGCTGGCGTCTACGAACTTTTCCGCTGTGGTCGACCCGGGGCGTACCTTATAGATGAACGGAGTGCTCGCGCTACCAACGATCAGTATCCCGCCGGGTGCGATCGTCAAGCTTTCCGGCTGGGATTTCGCGTCAGCGATAAGAATCTCAGCGGCAGATGCAGCCTGTGCAAGGCCCGTCAATAACGCGAAGCAGGCGGCAAGCCGTAGTGCACGCAAATTGGGCATAGTCAACTCTCCTCCCATTCTCTGATCACGAATCGATACATTCTTGCATAATCGGCTCCCCTCACGTTGGCGCCGAGTGCCCGACATGTCTATTAAAGTAGAACCTGACAACGGCTCTAATCTGTACGGGGCGGGCAATCTTTTTACGGGGTAGAAGATGGCAGCAACGGAAGAGCAGCGCGCCTCAGAACTTCTGGCAGCTCAAACCCAAGCGGAAGCGCTATTTCACGAAGTGGAGGCTCGCGGGCTGATTCGCCCAGGCATCACCGAGAACTGTCTCAACGCTGAAATTTACGCTCTTGCTCAAGAGCTATATGGGATCACGACGTACTGGCACAAGCGAATCGTTCGCGCCGGCAGAAATACCCTGCTGCCGTATGCCGAGAATCCGCCTGACCTTACCCTCGGTGAAGACGACATCCTCTTCCTCGACCTCGGCCCCGTCTTCGAGCAATGGGAGGCGGATTTCGGCCGGACGTTCGTCCTCGGTTCCGATCCGTTGAAACTCAAGATGCGTGAGGACATCAAGTCTGCGTTTGAGGATGGGAAGCACTACTTCAACGACCATCCGGACATTGTCAGCAGCGAGCTGTTCCATTACACGGAATCGCTAGCTGCAAAATACGGCTGGGAGTTTGGGGGACCTATCGCCGGTCATCTTGTTGGACAGTTTCCTCACGAAAGGATCGCTGACGATAAGGTAACGCTCTACGTTCATCCCAAGAGCAACCTGCCAATGCGCTCGACCGATAAAGTGGGTCGGCGACGCCATTGGATATTGGAGATACATTTTGTCGATCGAGAGCGGGAGATCGGAGGATTTTACGAGGAGTTGCTCACTGTCTAATGGGTAAGTTCCATAGCTCTGCAAATGCCGGAGTCGGCTGGAAGTGTTCTCGCTCGGCTCCGTTAGAACTGACGTATCGAAATGGCGGCCTGCGTAACGTTCACGGCATTGTTCAACCCGAAAACTTTCAACCCGGCGCCGTCACCCTGGGCTTGAATTTGTAGGGCGGCTTGAAGCGCGGCTTGCTGCAGGATCTGCATGCATTGTTGCGCGGTGGAATTTGGTGGCAATGGTTTCGTGATCGTTGTGCCTGTGGCGCCGTTGGTCACAGTGACGGTGCCTGGAACGGCCGCGGTTCCGTCTACGAAGGAGATGAGGAGTCCGTGCCCTTCGGAGGACACCGGACCCGGCGGAGCCGTTTGCGCTGGGGCCGCTGCACCCTGGTTTTGCGGAGTGTTTGCTCCCGGCTGACCGAAGACGTTGTACAGCGCCTGGAAGGGTACTCCGTAAGTCAGATCAATGTTGTAGGGAATATGGCATTGGCCATTCTCTAGCCAGCCCGGCTGATAGCCTTTATTGCTGCCCCAGCTACTGATTTGCCTACGACAGATAAAGAGGTGTGTACCGTCGGCAGCGAAGCCACCGGGCACAAGCGCTCCCACGTTGCCATCGAAGTCCCGCCAGTCTGCCGTACCAACGGCAACTTCGTAGGTGTTCGACGACTGCTCCTTCTGGGCATCGTCTGCGAAGTTGCACGCTCCCTGGACCCACTTGCCCGGAAAAAGATTGTTGTTGTATTGGACGCGGCAGACGTAGAGCGGCGAGTCCGGCTTGGGACCATTCCCGGGGCCTCCCTTGATGGCGTCCTGGCCGGGCACGAAAGGCTTCTGCGCTGGTTGCCACGTCACCGAGCTCGGCCCCGGATCGTAGGGCGGAGGAGGCGGCGTGTAGGCCGGAGGTTGTGCGGGCTGGGGATACTTGAGTTCAGTGATTCTCCCCTGGCCGTCGATGGAGGAGCAGTTCGGCCCTACCCACCAGCCGTGGCTCACGTCCAGCCCAACCCCGGGATCACCGAGTTTACACGGCGGAAACGGCTGGGCCTGGGCAGGCGGATAAGGATAGGGAGGTGGGTAGGGCGGGTTCCAGGGCGGTCGTCCACCGCCAGTTGCATAGAGGACTTCAAAGGGTGGTCCCTGCGTGACCTCAGCTCCGCCGAAGGGTATGTGGCAGGTTCCGTTGGAAACGAGCTTGCCGGGCTGATAGCCGTAGTCTGTACCTGAGGCGTCGACGTAGTGGACGCGGCACGAGTAGAGCGGGCTGCCATCGATGTCTCTGCCCATTTGAGCGAGTCCATAAAAGCTTCCGCGGTAGTCGCCCCAACGTGCCGTTCCGTAGGCCACCTCGTAAGAACGCATAATCTGTTCTGACCCGCCGAATGGCACGTTGCAGTTGCCCTGAACCCATTTTCCGGGAACCATGCTCCCCTGCACTTGCGCGCGGCATATGTACATCGGGGTGCCTGGATTGGGATCGGCGCCCGGACCACCCATGATCGCGCCATTGGAAGCGTCGGGTGTAAATGGCGATGAGGCCTGCCGCCAGGTGATGCTTTGGCCAAGCATGCCACCGTTCTGCGCGTACACGGACAGGCTGCAACAACAAAGCAGGAATGAGAGGATCAGCAGGCGATGGGAGCGGCGGGGAGCGCGAAACATTGCGCGTATTATCGATGGATTCTGCCACGTCTGTACACGATAAAAAGCTGGTAAACATAGCAATTCGGACCCCTGGTTCCTTAACGAAGGCCGGGTGCCCCACATCTCGCTCGTTTTTCGCGAGATGTGGGATACCAATTCTCAATTCATCCGAGGCACTTAACGGTCAACATCGGTGGTATCCCACATCTCGCGAAAAACGAGCGAGATGTGGGGCACCCGGCCTTCGTTAAGGAACCAAGGGTCCGAATTGCTATTCGGGGCGAATTGCCTGCATCGGGTTAATCGAAGCAGCGCGCCAAGCTGGCGAAAAACAAGCGATGGCTGCTACCAGGAGCAATAATCCGGAAGCGGCTAACAGCATTTCTGGGTCCCGCACCGTCGCATATTGGGAAGTTGCCAGCAGCTTACTTAAAGCAAGGCTGACGATGAGGCCGGTCGCCGCTCCTGCGCCAACGGTCAGCAGAGACGATTGCAGGACCAGGCGGACGACACCACCGCGTTGAGCGCCAAGAGCCATGCGCACGCCAAACTCTTGAGTTCGTTGCGACACAGTGTAGGAGACCACGCTGTAGATGCCGGCGGCGGAGAGGGTGAGCGCGAGGCCGGCGAAAAGCGCAAATACAAAGGCCAGAAATCGTTCCCGACCCCATGCCTGGTTCTCGAGCAGCCAGTTGAAGTCGTGCTGCTCCTGGATAACCAGCTCTGGGTTTAGCCGGCGCAGGCTTGTCTCCACCGCCCGCATGGCGGCATCCGTGTCCCCCTGGGCGCGCATAATCAACAAGGCGTGCGGGTCGAGGATGAAGGTATCGGGAATGAAGATGGCGGGCTCGACCGGTTTATCGAGGCCATTATTCCGGGTGTCGTCGACGACGCCGACAATCTGAAGCCATCCATCCGGGTCGCTGACGAAAGCGGCATCGGGAATATCCATTTTCAAGCCTGGGATGCGCACCGACTGCTGCAGAACGTTGCCGCGAGGAGCGAGCTGTTTGACGAAGGCGCGGTTGACCAGAGCCACATGAGATCCGCGAGCCGCCTCTTCGCGGGTGTAAAACCGTCCGGAAAGGAGCGGAGTGCGCAAGGTCGAAAACATATTGAAGCTGACCAGCGCGATGCTGGCCTGGGCATCGGTGAGATTAGGACTGCCGGAAAGAGAAACCTTGGTGAGAAAGCCGCGGAAGGGTGGGATCCAATTGTCGGATACGCTCGCGCTGACCACGCCTGGCGTGGATTCCGCGGCCTGCCGGATCGATTCTTGAGTCACTTCAAGGTGCTGCCAATTTGGGGTCGACTGTTTCGGCTCCGCTGTGGCGATGTAAAACAGATGGCCGGGATCGAAGCCGATAGGGGTATGGTACAGAACCAGGAATGCGTGGATTGCCGCTCCCGCGCCGGCGAGCATGATCATGGTTAAGGCGACCTGGCCTATGATGAGCACGCGGTGCACATTGCTACCGCGGAGTGTGCCAGCCAGCTTGCTGCTGGAGGATTGCATAACCGCGCCGACGTCTGGCTTGGAGAGTTGCCATGCCGGCGCGCTTCCAAATAGGAGCGCCGTGAGCAGAGCCGCCAAAACGGCGAAGAGTAGAACGGTCCCATTGACGTGAATGGCCGCTTCGCGAGGAAACGAGTAGAGGGGCAGGCTGGCCGCGAGCAGGTCGACGCCCTTGTATGCCATTAAGACTCCGCATCCTGCGCCCACAAAGGAAAGCATGATCGATTCAGTCAGCAGTTGGCGAATGATTCGGGTGCGAGTCGCGCCTACGGAAGCACGCACCGCAAACTCGTGTTGACGGACGGTTCCGCGGGCGAGCATCAAGATGGAAACGTTGGCACAACCGATGAGAAGCAGGAATAGAACTGCAGCGAAGAGCACCAGCAGAGGGGATTCGAAACCCCTCATGACTTCCTGATTCAAAGTCTTGATCGTCACCCTTGTATTCTGGGGAAAGTTATTGGGATCCTGCTTCGCGTAAGCATCCACCAGCGGTTGCAGTTCCGCGGCGACTTCCGAGAATGAAGCCCCCGGCTTGAGCTTGAGAGACGCCGACATGTAGTAATGTGGATCGGCCTTAAAGTTGGCCGGAATGTACACATCGGAGTCACCCCAGGTGAAGCGCGGGGACGCCACCCCGATCACGGTGTAGGACACATGATCGAGTTGGATGAGCTTGCCAAGAATATCAAGCCTTCCAGCGTACTGCTTCTTCCAGAAGAGGTAACTCAGCACGGCGACGGGGTTTGCGTTGCCGCGGGAGTTGTCTGCCGGGGTAAACTGCCGCCCCAGAAATGGCGGAACTCCCATATACGTAAACAAATTGGGAGTATAAAACCCAGCCGTCACTGAAACCGGCAAGGTACCACCAGTAAGAGCCTGCATGCGATCGTCCATCAGAAAGACTTCATCGACGGAAGGCAGCCGAATCAGGTCCTTATACTCCGTGGAGGTCACGGCGAGCAGGGATCGCCGGTCAGAGTTCTTCTGAGACAGCTCCACATGGACCATCCGGCTGGCGTCCTTATAAGGATACGGGTCGAGTAATACGGCTCTAACGACGCTGAACACGGCCACGCTGGCTCCGATACCCAGCGCCAGCGAGCCTATGACAACCGCCGCGAAGCCCGGCGATTTAAGCAATTGCCGCTGACCGAAAAGCACATCCTGAAATAGAACCGGGAAAAATGAGAAGAAACGGCTCATGCGAGGATCAGCAGTCATCGGCTGGCACTCCTGTTTGGATTCTTAGAATTTGGCCGAACCTATGTATAAGCACACATTGCACCACCGAGGGCGGAGGCTAAACGCCTGGATTCATTGCCGCGAAGGAAGGTACGCGCTTTAAGAAGTGTTCGTTCCCGGAAAGGTGAGTCCGGAAGTGAACAACCTGCTGAATGGCTATAAGCTATCGTCATGGAAATTTCCTTTGACCCTCCTCATACTGCCGTTCTCGCCATGGATTGCCAGTCGGGCCTGGTGTCGGTCTACGCAAAGTCACAGGACGATTTCATAATGCGAGCCTCAAGCGTCCTGAGAGCGGCCCGGGCCCAGGGGATGCTGGTGGTTCATGTTCAAGTGGGATTTCGGCCCGGTCTGCCAGAAATGAGCAGTCGCAATAAGTTATTGGGAGCGATCAAGTCTTCCAAACAACACCAGGAATTCTTTCAGGGCTCGTCCGGCGCGATTCACCCGGCGCTTGGGCCCGAGGCTGCCGACATCATCGTGACCAAACATCGGGTCAGCGCGTTTGTAGGCACGGACCTGGAAATGATTCTTCGGGCGAACGAGATCGATTCGATTGTTTTATTTGGCATCGCTACAAGTGGAGTTGTGCTTTCGACCTTGCTGGAGGCCAGTGATAAGGATTACCGGCTCGCCGTAATTGCGGATTGCTGCGCGGACCGGGACACCCCACTCCACACGGCTCTACTCGATCGGCTGTTTCCCGCGCGGGCGGACGTCATAACCGCTGAAACCTTTGTGAATATCCTAGTGCCACGTTGAACCCGGACCCGCGACGTGCCCGTGGCGCTCGGCCCCCATTAGAGTTTCCAGTCCGTTCACCATACCGCCGCTCCAGGTCAGGAAGGAATGGCCGCCATCGTACTCGAAGTAGCCCACGGGATAGCCCTTCTCGATCAAGGCATCCCGCATGCGGCGGTTGGTGTCGATCTGCATGGATTGGCTTTCCATGAGACCGACTTCCAGATAGAAACCTAACGGCAGCCTGGGAGATTTACGGGCCAGGTTCGTCAGCCATTCTGCGTCTGAGCTCCCCGCCGGCTTCCACCAAAATGAGCCCGACAGAGAGATCACCTTGCCGAATACCTCGGGGTGCTCGAGCGCCGCATAAATAGCTGCCAGGCCGCCCAGACTGGATCCCGCGACCACAGTCTTCTCAGGCTGTGCCGTTGCGTGATAGTTCTCACCCGCCCAAGGTACAAGCTCCCGGGCAAGAAAATCCGCGAATTGAGGATCGCATTTGAGCTCCTGCATGCGAACGGCCGGAACAGATTCATCCGTCATAACGGCAACCATCGGGGGGATCTTTGCCTGGCCGATGAGTAGGTCGAGAAGCTTCGGAATCCACATGACATTTCGGTCGCCATCGAACACGATCAACAACGGATATCGTCCCCCGGCCTTTGTGAAACCGGGTGGAGTATAGACCCAAACTTTCTTGTCAACCTTCAGCGTGAGGCTCTGAACTTGCTTTTCTTCCACCTTGCCCCTTGCGATTCCGCGCAGGGTCGAATTCCAGACGAGGGGCCTGGCGCCGGGCAGTTCGACATAGGAGGACTCGGCATCGTGGGCGCCAAACGTGGCCGGGCAGCGGTGAGGGTTGAGAGGATCGATTTGCAGCATCGCAAGGCGGTCCTGCATGGCTTGATCCCCCTTGACCTCATCGAACGATTGCAGCGAATCGTTGGGGGAGAGATTGTAGGCAAAGCGGGCATCGTTGCGGACACGGTAGGTCTTGTACCAGACGTCAGTGCCCTCGATATGAAGCATTCGATCCTTCGCGTCGAATCCAGCGACCCCATCAAAGATGACCACGTTGCGGGTCTGGCCGTTGCCGTGCCAGAGGAAGGTCAAGAAAGAGAAGTTTTCTTCGCCAGGAATCTCTTCCACGAGAGGCGTGCCATGCCTGTGAACAGCGGCCCAAAAGTTGTTCACGGCGGCGGGGTCACCGGCTTGAATTTGATGCCTTAGATTCGCAATCGATCCGCTGGAGTCCGGGCCAGCAGGGGAATACGTGGGCATCTGTCCATAAACGTCGGCCAGAGGGACCAGGATGATCAAGACTAGTTTGACGAACGATTTCACGGATCATTATCCGGACGACGATTCAATCAACGAATCATACAGGCGGAGGTCAAAACCGGTTTTCGGGAGAAGGGAGACGGGCCACCCGCTCGCCCCGGAAGGGTGAGCGAGTCCAAGTTCCTCTGGCGATCATCTACCCAACAACAGGGTGGCGTGAAGGTCTTTTGCAGGCGACGTCTTGCACCCAAAAGAGCAGGGAGGTTCTATGAGCGACCAACGCATCGTGATCATTGGCGGAGGTTTTGCGGGCGTCACGTTGGCGCAAGCACTCGAGCGTCTGTATGACACCTCAACTGAGATTGTGGTTGTGAGTCGAGACAATCATCTGGTTTTTACACCGATGTTGCCGGAAGTGGCAGGCCGCTCCCTCTCACCTCACCATGTTGCGGTTCCCGGACGCGTCGCGACCAAGCGTACTCTGTGGATCGAGGCAAGCGTAACCGCAGTGGATTTAAAAAACGGGCGGTTAGAGTATTCCTTAACCGACGGGAGATCTGTCGCCCTGTCCTTCAAGCACCTGGTGCTCGCCTGCGGGACAGATGCGAATCTAGAGGCCGTACCCGGATTGAGTTCTCATTCCTGCTCCTTAAAAACGGTCGGCGACGCTATCCAGCTTGGTAATGAAGTAATCGCGCTCTTTGAGCAGGCGGCCTCTGAAACGGATGTAGAGGAACAGCGGAGACTCCTGCATCCGGTGGTGATCGGCGGCGGTTTCAGCGGCGTCGAGGTGGCAGGCCAGATTCGCGATCTGATGCGGGAGATTCATGCGTTCTATCCCCAACTTAAACTGATCCCGAGCAAGCTGACCCTGATTCAACACGGGGATCGCGTTATTCCTGAGTTGAACCATCAATCGTTGTCGGAATTCACCCTGAAGAAGTTGAGAGAGAACGGAATCGAAGTTCTTTTGAAGACCGCGGCAGCCGAAGTCACAACCCGCGGCGTGTTGTTGAAGTCGGGTCAATTATTGGCAGCCAAGCTGATCGTCAACACGATCGGAACAGAGCCGGTCAAACTAATATCCCAATTAGGGTTTGAGCTCGAGAGAGGCCGTATCAAGACGGACCCAAGCATGCAGGTTACCGGCACCGACAATCTATGGGCACTGGGGGATTGCGCCGTCACAATCAACGCATTCGACGGGAAACCCACGCCTCCCACCGCGCAGTTTGCTCTGAGAGAAGCAAAGCAGCTGGCAAAAAACCTGGTCCGAAGAATGACAGCCCAGCCAACCAGGCCTTTCCGGTTTCGCCCTCAGGGGCTCCTCGCTTCTATCGGCCGCAACAATGGAGTCGCCGAGATCTACGGCTTCCAATTCTCGGGACGTCTTGCGTGGATGATGTGGCGCGCAATCTACCTGAGCAAAATCCCAACCTTCCCGGCAAAGGTTGGGATTGCGCTTGACTGGTTAATTGACGCTTTCTTTCGACCCCCGATTGCGCAGATCCGGATGCCCGGCACCACGCCAAGCGGCAGGGAACATTATGCTTTGGGTGATCCTATCCAAGATAGTGACCGCGTCAGCCTGGTGAAGAGTGGGCGAGTGGAAATGTTTCTCTACAACGCTAAGAAGCCGCTCGCGGAGTTCCAGGAGGGCGACTACTTTGGCACGTCGCTGCTGGACGCCGATTCAAGGAAGCTGCTGAACCAGAGTTCGTATATTGCAAAAACGCCGCTCGATCTACTAGTGATCGAGTCCGCTGCTTTTGCCGAATTGAGTAAGGCCCTGGGGCCTCTCGATGCTCATCTTCAACGTTCCTTGAAGGCTCACCAGATTCTGGGCAGTCTTCTTCGGCGTATATCGACGGATCCCTCGTGGAACGAGATCGAAATGAAGTCTGTAATGGTGCCGCCCATCCAGCTGAAGAGCGGGAACACCACAGCAGCGGAGGCGATTCGCAGATTCGACGACAATTTGCAGGGTTATTGGGTAACGGGTAGCGACGGGAAAATCGCTGGTTATCTGGGGAGGATCGAATTGTATTCGGCAATCGCAAATGACCTGACTCAGCCTATTTCACAAATCGTGAGAAAAGCACCAAAACCCTTGCGTGTGGATCAGGATCTTTTCTCGGCCACCCTGGAACTCCTGCGGAATGACTTCGACACACTTCCAGTCGTTGATGGATCCGATGAAGTTGTCGGTCTGTACAACCCGCTAGTCCTATTACGAAAGCTGGTGGACGGTGAGACGGTTGGTGGAAAGACTTTTTCGGACATGCCGGTAGATTCAGAAACGAATGCTAAAGAAGAAGCTATTCGTTGAGAGGGAGCGAGTTCAGAGCTTTTCTGAGCTCGACAGTTCGCACCTTCAGGCGCGTTTCTTCTTTTTCAGCTTCGCTGTCTCGGCATGCAGAACTGTCGTCGTCTCTCTAAAGAAACCGGCGATTGTTTTCAGTTCAGCGGCGGTGTAGTGGCTGGCTATCGTCGCCATCTCGTTTAGCAGCGATTGAAAAATCGGGCCGACGCGCTGCTGAACTTCCCTCAGGTGCTGCGGTTGCAGAATGACGCTGCGCCGGTCTCGAGGATGTGGCTCGCGGCGTACGTAACCCGCACGCTCCAGGCGGTCCACAATACCGGTGATCGCTCCTGTCGTGAACCCTGACAACTCCGCCAATGCGCTCGCCGAAGACGATCCATGCTCGCGCAAGAGCCCGAGACACTTCCACTCTGCAGCGCTCATGCCCAGATGGGACGCCACGGCTTGGTGAAAAAAAACGATCGCGTCGCTCAATTCGCGCCCCAACCGCTCCCCATGGGGCAGTTCGGCCTGCGTTCTCGCGGCATGTGATTCCTTGCTTGCCATGTATCTTAGTCCTAAGATATATTTGCGCGAAATTTATTCTAGCAGTATCGGTGCTGCTTGAAACGTACCGCTCAAAGACCGCCTGCTCACTTTAGCCTGTTCCGAACCGCGCTCTTCGGATGCGCTTCTTTCTTCGTCGTAATTTCAGCGCTGGCTTCCCAACCTGCTGACAGCGTTCGCGTTCAGGGTCCAGGCGTGGCCCCGCGGCTGATGTTTGCCTGTTGCGATCACGGTCTCGGCGAGATGCAGTCTTTGTTTGCCGACCCCAGCATCATCGCGAACCTGCAGGACCTGCACGCCGGGATCGGGGTCGCCATTCGCGACTTCAGTCCGGAACGGGCGGAGCTCGTACGCCGGCTGAATCAGGCCGGAGTTCCGGTGATCGCTGGGCTGCTGATGTCACCGGAGCAAGGCTACTACTTCAACGCAGAGAATGCGCCGGAGGCGGCGGCACGCTTTGTGGCCTTCGACGCGTGGAGCCGCGACCAGGGTTTGCGGTGGGATGGAGTCGGGCTCGACATCGAACCGAACTTCGCTGAGCTGGCAACTCTCAAGAGCGAAGGGTGGCGGTTGTATACCACGCTGCTCCGGCGCGCCGCGGATAGTCAGCGTATGCTCCGCGCGCGACAGACGTATTCTACGCTCATTAGAACCATGCGATCGCGAGGCTATCTCGTCGAGACCTATCAAATGCCATTCCTGCCCGCAGAACGCAGAGCCCACTCGTCTTTACCGGACCGAATGCTGGGCACAGTGGACGTTCGTGGCGACCTGGAAGTTCTGATGCTGTTAACCAGCTATGCGCACCCTCCCGGACCAGCGATCATCTGGACCCTCGGTCCAGAGGCCCAGGCCATCGCGATTGGTGTTACTGATGGCGATCCTAACGCACACCCGGCCCCGCTCAACTGGAGTGAGTTCTCCCGAGATCTGATCGTCGCGAGCCACTTCACCAAAATCATCGGCGTGTATAACCTCGAAGGCTGCGTGCGTCAGGGTTTCCTGCCTCGCCTGAAGGCCATGGATTGGAGCCAGTCCATCACCATACCTTCGGATGCCGTACGGAGCGCCGATCACCGGTTGTTTATGCTCGTGTTGGTGCTGTGGATCGGTTCGCATGTCCTGTATCTTACTGTTGCTCTCGGGCTCGTCATCGCTTGGGTTGTGTGGCGCTGGCGCAAGCGAAAAAGACGGATTGGTCTGCCGGCATTTGCGTGAAGGATCCCAGGTCTCAAAATCGAGACCTGGGGCACCCATCATCGCATCCAGGAGGTTCGCACGGGAACTAAAGGCCGGAAACCTTCAAGTGCCTTAGCCCACAACGTCTGGCAGGGGCAAGCCCAGATTTTGTTGAGCCTCAACGGCCCGACTCATGAGGCGCGGATAGAAAGCGGCCCTCAGCAGCTAAAGCCGGAGCTGTTTTCAATCGGATACGTACGGGCTAAAGCCCGTACCCTTCAACAGCCGACGTTTTTCCGCCGCTTCTAAAGTCGGGCCCTGATACAAAGCACCCGAGCGCGGAGTAGAGGGACCGCACGCAGACTCGGAACGGCTGAGCTCACGTTTGCCTGCTGGCGCTCCCATACACGACACGTCGTTACCGGTGCCGGCAGTCGTGAGCGAAGTTGGCCTAACTTTCTTTCAGAAGTTCGGTCGAGTACTTTGGCGCGAGCGCCTTCGCCCTTTCTAGAAATTCGCCCATCTGCTTCTCGTTCAAAGTGGGCGGCGGTGTGGTCCGGGTGGCGACGGGTACTCCAACTTCTATAAAGAATCGATCCATTCCAGCGGGTGAACAGATGCAGATCATGCGGGCCGGCCCTGTGGAAGCGTTGTGAAACTGATGCGGGGCGTTGGATGGAATGTTGACCGTATCGCCTGCGCGAACGATGGCCCTCTTGCCACGAAAAGTCACTTCAATTTCGCCCTCGAGCAGTATGAAAGTCTCTTCGAAGTCGTGGCGATGTGGACCCGGTCCACCGCCCGGAGGAATGTGCATGTCGATCACGCAGAAGCGTTCGTTGGTGTCGCTTCCCGAAACTGTGATTGTATATGTGTCGCCAACGAGGCCAACGTGTTGTAGCTTTCTGTCTTCATTTGGGCTGGCTAAGGTTAGGGTACGGTTTGGATCGTCGGGTGGAATCATGCTGCCTCTCCTCGGGTGGCGGTCAACTGATTTTCTGATGATACATTCTTTACTTGACATCCCAGTGAAAGCCCGTCATCCTGCTCCTTTGGGAGAGTACTTGGATGACTAGTGAAGAAAGGGAACACCTGCAGCTGCTGCAGGGAACGCTCGACCTGATCGTTCTGCGAACGCTAGCGACGATGGGAGCACAGCACGCGTACCAGATTGCCACCCGGCTGCAGCAGGTTTCCGAAGACCTTTTGAATCTTAACCAGGGCACCCTTTATCCCGCCCTCGTCCGGCTGGAACAGTATGGGTGGATCAAAGGTGCGTGGGGTAGAACGGAGAGCAACAGGGAAGCGAAGTTCTATTCCATTACCAAAGCGGGGGAGAAAGCGCTCGACAAGGAGACGCTGCGCTGGCGCAGGATGGCAGGGCTGGTAGAACGGCTGCTGGTGGAGGAATCCAAGCCTTGAGGTATCTCAGACGTTTTCTTACCGCACGCACCCTTCGTGGCGGTTATCAATGAGGCCTTCGCCAAGAAGTTTTTTCCTGACGAAGATCCCGTCGGCCATCACTTCGGAATGTACGAACAAGAAGACATGGGGGCTTACGAGATCGTTGGCGTGGTGGCGAACGCAAAATATTCCGATCCCCATGAGGCCGCGAAAGCCATGGTTTTTGAGCCGCTGGCGCAGTGGCAGCACAACCTGAAAGAGCCGATCTTCGTTAACCTTGAAACCCAGACGCACCACGTGGGCGCGGTGGTGATGGAGTTTTATGGGACGCAGCAGAAGCTGGAAGAAGCTGTGTGGCGTACTTTGGCGGAGATCGATCCGAACCTTGCGGTCATCAGCATGCGATCGCTCGATGCTCAACTGAGCGGCAATTTCAGTCAGGAACGGATGGTCGCCCGGTTAACCATCGTATTCGGTCTGCTGGCCCTGGTTCTCACATCCGTGGGGCTTTATGGCATCACCGCGTATCAGGCAACGCAGCGTACGCGTGAGATCGGGATGCGCATGGCAGACCGGACACGCGTGGTCGGCATGGTGATGCGCGGGGCATTTGTGCAATTCAGCCTCGGGCTGCTGGTGGGGATTCCGATTGCTCTCATGGGCGCACGGATGATGGAAAAGCAGCTCTACCTGGTGAAATCGTACGACCCATGGAGCCTGGCGGTTGCTATTTTGGCTCTCGCAGGAGCGGTTGCTGTGGCAGGGTTCGTTCCAGCGCGCCGCGCGGCGTCTATTGATCCCATGCGGGCGCTGCGCAACGAGTGACCAGTTGGGGTCGCGGGACCAGCATTCTTGACGGGTGCCCCATGTTCCCCCGGGATTTCCTGTCGAGCTTGGTGGCTCTGGCGAACTTCATGCGGCTTTCCTTATAGAAAGCCGCGCACGCGAATCTGGCTGGTGCAGCGTGCAGGAAATCCGGGTCGCACCAGCGTACATGGGACGAAAAACGGGCGCACCCCCTCCAACGATACCGCTATGAGAGGCAAAAAACTGTCCAGGAGAACCCTGGTGGACGCGGGGAATAAAAGCATTTGAAAAAATCGTTTTCGGCCCATGTACGCTGGTGCGAACATGGGGCACCCGTCTAGCCTGGTCTGGAAACGAAATTCGCTCGGTTCGTCTAGGCGAATTGGTCCAGGTTCATTCCTAGCTTGTAGGTTTCGCCGTGGGCGAGTAGCTCTTCCCAGGTCACTTCACGCTTTTGATAGCCGGCCATGCGGCCGAGCATGCAGCTCAAGGCGGTCTCGACCCCGGCGGCAATCTGGTTGTGCGATTGGCCGGAGGTGATGCTGTCGATGAAGGTGCGTTCCTTGTCGCGATCGGCAAAGGCCAGGTTGTCGTTGAAGCTGCCGTTGGCGGCGAACTTTGCCGGGCCGGCGGCGGTGTTCATCGGAATCCTGCCAGGCCCAGGGTTGCGCGCCCACAATCTGCACGGGACCGGAGTAGGGAACGGTTGCCGACCCGCTGGCGCCGAACAGATTGAGCCCTGCGTTGAAGCCGTTGCCTTCGCCGAACTGGGTGGAGGCGAAGGAGAAGTGCACATCGTCGGGGTAAGTGAAATCAACCTGGTAGTTGTCCCAGCAGTCGCCGGCGTGGGTCAGGATGTTGCGGCCTCCCGTCGCCGTGGCCTTGAGCGGGTGAGCGCCGAGCAGCCAGTTGCAGAGATCGATGATGTGAATGTTCTGCTCCACCAGGATGTCGCCGGACAGGGCGCGATACCAGAGCCAGTTGCGCAGGCGGTATTCGTCGGGCGAGGCCCCGGGACGAGACCTTTTCCTCGGAGGCGGGGGCGTTGTAGTTGCCCGCGACGGAGGCGATCTTGCCCAGAGCGCCGGCCTGGATTTTTTGCGCGATGGCGGCGATGGGCGGCGCGTTGCGGCACTGGAAGCCAACATCGACACTTTGCGTGGGCTTCACGCGCTTCGCGATCTCCAAAGCTTGTTTGGCCTGCGCGACATCGACGCCTACAGGCTTTTCGCAGTAGACGTGTTTGCCGGACGCGACGGCGGTTTCCAGGTGCTGCACGTGGAAGAAGGGCGGCGTCGAGATCTGGATCAGATCGACGTCCTTGGAGGCGGCGAGCTGCTCAAAGGCGTGGGGGCCATGGAAGAGCAGCTTGCTGTCGATGGGCTGCGCGGCCGAGGCTCGCGTTGAGCTGGTCGAAATGGGTGCGGCCGAGCGCTAACTTGTCGGGGAAGATGTCGGCCAGCGCCACGACTTGAGCGGTCGTGTTGTTGGAGAACGAGGTGGCGACAGTAGTGCCGCGGTTGCCGCAGCCCAGCAGGCCGAGACGCACGGCGGAGTTGGCCTGGTAGCTGAAGGCGGTGCGCGACTTCAAGAAGCAGGAGGCCGCAGGCGGTTCCGGTTTGGAGAAATTGGCGGCGGTTCATGCAGTCACTTCGCGGATTACGCGTTCGAGATAAGATTTTTCCTGCGAACGTCTTCGATCTGCTGCGGCGCCAGAGGTTTCGCGCTCAATGGTGATGGCGCCGGTGTAGCCGAGACGATGAAGTTTGGTGAAGACCTGCGCGGAAATCCACCAGGCCTTTGCCGATAAGAACCTCTTCGCCAAACTTGTAGGGGTCGGTGGGCCAGCGGCCGTCTTTGGCATGGACGCTGCGGACGTGGGGACCGAGGATGTCGACCGCATCGACCGGGTTGGCTTTGCCGTAAAGCAGCAGGTTGGCGGTGTCGAGGCCGACGCCAAGGTTGGGCATGGCCTACGTCGTGGATGGCGCGCGACATGGTGGTTGGGGTCTCCTGGCCGGTCTCCATCAGGAAGTCCTGGCCGTTGCCCTGGCAGTGTTTGGCGACCGTGCGGATGGCTTCCACGGCTTGCGGGTAGAGCGGATCGCCCGGGTTTTCAGGAATAAAGCCGCAATGGGTTTGCACCTGGGGAATGCCGAGCTGCTTGGCGAAATCCGAGGCCTGGCGCAGGGCGTCGATGCGCGCGGCGCGGGTTTTGGGCGGCACCAGGCCGATGGTGCAGGCCCCTGCATGAAGTTCCACTCCAGAGGAGGCGGGCCGACGACTTCGACGGTGGTTGCCGTGAGCTGGTACTTGGCCAGCAGATCGCGATATTGGCTCGCCAGGGCCGGGGTGAAGTTGCCGATGTATTTGTCCATGCGACAGGAAGCAGGTGGGAAAGCCGAGCTCGTGAACCATGCGCAGGCGTTCCTCAGGTGCGCCGAAGGGCGCGATGACTACCCCAAGAGCAAAGGGTTTAGGCGGGGACAGCAGCGAGGCCGGGCGGCAATCCCTGGGCAATCACTGCGGAAGCGGCAAGACCGACAAAGTGTCTTCGATTCATCCACATCACTATAGGACAAGCGGAGCAGGATCTCCCTGCAAAATTCCCGGTGCTGCCTGCAAAGAGCGTGGAAGTCCGCGTTTATGCGTCATGCTCGAGCATATTAAGCAGCTGTACGATAAATGCCAGCAGGTTTCCGGTGAACGGAATGCCAAAGAAAATCAACGCCCACGTACTCATATTTTCGGTGGCGACCGTTCTCGCCCTGGCGACCGCGAGCGAGTGCCACTCGATTACCCACCTTCCGTCTTTGCTCTATGGCGTGGTGCTTTGGGGATGGTGGGGCTTGGTCGCCAGTGCCCTCTGGAAGTTGGGGCAAAAAGTCCGCCTGGTGTCGAGCTTGTCCCTGCGGGCGGTCTCGCTGCAGGTCTTAGCGGGGGCGGCGCTGGGAATCGCGCACCTGGTGCTGTTGGGGAGCCTGAATTTTCCCAATGCTGGATGGCGGTCGCTGGCGGGTCTGCTCGTCGTCAATCGGCTAGGGATGGAGTTGCTGCTCTATGGATTCGTGTTTGGGATCACCGCAGTGATCCAGTTTCACGTTCGCGCACAGCAGGAGGCCATGCAGGCTCTTGTCGCTGCAAAGGCAACTCTCCGCGGCGCATCTGCAAGCACTGCAGATGCAGTTGGAACCGCATTTCCTGTTCAACACCCTGAACGCCATCACCACCCTGGTCGAACTGGGAAGGCAAAAGGCAGCGGCTGAGATGCTTTACCATCTCAATGCAATTCTGAAGAGCACGTTGACCAGGACGACTCCGCAAAAAGTTCCCTTGTCGCAGGAGTTGGAGCTGGTAGAGAACTACCTCGCCATCGAACAAGCACGATTTGCGGACCGGCTGCGCATCGAAATCAATGTGGACCCGGAGGCGGTTGACGGCATGGTTCCTTGTTTTTTGCTGCAGCCCATCGTGGAGAATGCGATCAGGCACGGTATCGCAAATTGTGAGGATGAGGGTCTGGTGGAAGCATCGGCTACGCGCGATGGGGATCTCCTGCACATGCTGGTACGCGATACCGGATCGGGACGGCTTTCCGCCAAACATAATGGGCATGGGATCGGACTTGGGAACACGCGTGAGCGGCTGACGCACTTCTATCAAGATGCCTACAACATGAGGGCGCGGCCACTGGATGCGGGCGGCTTTGAAGTCGCCATCACTATTCCTTACGAACGACAGGCGGTATCCGGTTGAGAGCCCTTATTGCCGACGACGAGCCTCTGGCCAGGGAGCGGCTGAGATTTCTGTTGTCCGGAGAGCAAGATGTAGAGGTGGCCGGCGAATGCCGCAACGGAAGGGAAGTGATTGCCGCGCTCAAGGAAGCCGGTTCGATGTGCTCTTTCTCGATATACAAATGCCCGGGACGGATGGATTCGAGGTGATCGAGCAGATCGGGACAGTGCACATGCCGGTGACGGTATTTGTGACCGCGCACAATCACTATGCGGTGCAGGCATTTGAGGTCCATGCGCTGGACTATCTCACCAAGCCGGTCGAACCGGAGCGGCTGCATTCCACACTTGTCCGGGTGAGGGAACGGATGGCTTCGCAAGCGGCGTTGACGACGCTATGAGCAGCTGAAGTCGGTGTTAGCCTGAGCAGGCGGCACGGCAGAATTTCCCCGGCGGCTTCTTATTCACAATGGCGCTAAGGATTCTTTCGTCAACGTCGACGATATTGAGTGGATCCAGGCGGCGGATTACTACGCCTGCCTGCACGTGGGACGTAAGAGCTTCATGTTGCGGGAGAGTATCAAGCAGCTGGCGAGCACGCTTGATCCGGCGAAATTCGTACGCATCCATCGATCTGTGATTGTCAATGTGGATCAGGTGGGTGAGATCTTCCGCGAAGGGCAGAGCGAAGGGTCCGTCGTGTTGAAGACGGGGCAACGTCTGAAGATGAGCAAGGCTGGTTGGCAAAGCCTGGTGGCGGTCAGCCGCCACTGACGGATGCTCAGAGGATTTGCGTTCCCTGACCACGATCGCCTACAGGTGCCTCATTTTCGCAGGAGCGTACATGGGCCGATAACGATTTTTTTCAAATGCTTTCGCTCCCCAAGCTGCCGGCTTTTGTCCGCATAAAAGGAACGTTCGAAGGGGCGTAGCGCCTCATCTTTTCGTCCAATGTACGCTGGTGCGAACGGCACCCGTCGGTCGTCGGCTCGGTAGAAGTTCCTGCTATTGATTGGTTGGGCTTATTGCAGCGAAGGTCGCGGCTCCGGCTCGGGCCATCGACAAAATCCGGCCGGGAAAGATGCCGAGGATGACGGTGGCGGACACAGTGAGCAGCAGGGCGAGGGTTAGCGAACTTCTCAGGCGGGGCACTAACTGCACCGGAGCATCGTCCGCGGGCTTTGCATAGACAGAAGTGAGCAGGCGCAAATAATAATAGGCAGCCACGCCACTGTTTAGCAGACCAATGACCGCCAGCCATACCTCGCCGGAATGCAGGGCCGCGGTGAAGACATAAAATTTGCCGAAGAAGCCCCCGGTGAAGGGAATTCCAATAAGAGACAGCAGAAAAAACGCCAGCGCGCCGCCCAGCAGAGGAGAGCGATAGGCGAGCCCGCGGTAATCGGCTACCGAGAGCAGTCGGTCGTCATATCCACCGGCATGGCTGATGACGGCAAAGGCGCCCACATTCATGGCCGCGTAGCTTGCGGTGTAGAACATCGCCGCGGCGATGCCCTCCTGGGAGAGTGCGGTGAAGGCGACCAGGGTGTAGCCAGCGTGAGCGATGGAAGAGTAGGCCAGCATGCGCTTCACGTTTTGCTGGCGCAGCGCGCCCAGATTGCCCACCGTCATGGAAAGGGCTGCCATGATCCAAACAAGCAGCAGCCAATGGGCGTGCAATTGAGGATAGGCGCCGTAAAGGATGCGCAGCAGCACGGCAAACGCGGCCACTTTGGGGCCGGTCGACATCAAGGCTACAACCGGGGAAGGGGCTCCTTCGTACACATCGGGAGTCCAGACCTGGAAGGGCGCGGCAGAGACCTTGAAACCGATGCCGATCAGAACCATGCCTACAGCAAGGATCGCAAAGCCTGGCGTTGGGCTGTTGGCAAGCGCCGCCATTATCTGGCTAATGTTGGTGGTTCCCGTAGCTCCAAAGGTCAGGGCGATGCCATAAAGAAAGAAGGCAGTGGCGAAGGAACCGAGAAGGAAGTACTTGAGACCCGCTTCCGGGCTCTTGCCGGTGCGCTTGCGAATGGCAGCCAGGACGTAGGTCGCGATGGAAGAAATTTCCAGGCTGATGAACACCAGCAGCAACTCCACCGCGCTCGACATCAGGCACATGCCCACCGCGCCGAAAATGACCAGGGGGTAATACTCTGCCGGCCTTTCCTTGCCGCCATCAAACACGTCCAACGCAATCAGCATGGCAACCAACACCACACTGCAGATCAGCACATGGAAAAAGACGCTGAAAGCATCGGTCTGCACGGTGCCGTAAAAAGCCGTCCCGGGCGGCAGGTCCAACTGGAACACGCTGGCCGCGAGCGCGCCAATCACGCCTAACAGGGCCAGAAGTCCAATTGGCTTGCGGCTCATGCCGGGCGGCATCAGGGGCTCGATGAGCATGATGGCGACACCGGTGACGGTGAGTACTAATTCAGGAAGAATGCGATAGGCTTGGGGCACAAGCAGGGGCTCTTGCATCACTGTCTCTCCGCCATGCCCACTCCGACGACCGGCGGCGACGCCAGCTTTACCGCCGCACCATCAATGGCGCGCATCCAGTAAGGGGAGGCAACGCCCATCACCAGCATGAGAACGGCCATCGGCCATATGGCGACTTGCTCGCGAAAGCCCATATCGGCGACGGCTAAATCTGAAACCATACCTGATTCACTGCCGTAGAACACACGCTGGATCATCCACAGCATGTAGGACGCGCTCAGGATGACGCCGGCAGTGGCCGCCGAAACCCAGCCAACATGCCCGGGAAAACTGCCGCTGAGGATAAGAAACTCACCCACGAAGCCGTTGAGGAGCGGCAGACCAACGAGCGCGAGCGAAGTGATGACGAACAGGGTGGCGAGCCGGGGCATGTGTTTGGCCAGGCCGCCATAAGAGGCAATTTCATAGGTTGTGTAGCGTTCGTACATAAAGCCCAGCAAAATCAGCAGCGCGCCGACGGTGATGCCCTCGTTCAGGATCTGATAGACCGCGCCGTCGAGACCCGAGACCGCGAAACAAAAGATGCCCAGAATGCAAAAACTGAGCGAGCTGACGGTGGAGAAGGCCACCAGCCGCTTCATATCTTTCTGCACCAAGGCAACCAGCGCACCGTACAGAATGCCGATCACCGCCAGGGCAACCATCCACGGTGCGACCTGACGGGCCTGGGCAGGGAAGAGACCGAGATTGAAGCGGAGGATGGAGTAGAGGCCCAGTTTGCCGGCAACTACCATGGCCATGGCCGCGGGTGCTTCACTGAAAACATCGCCCAGCCAGCCATGCAATGGGAATACCGGAACCTTGACGGCAAAGGCGACGAGAAATGCCAGCGAGGCCCAGAAAAGCGCCTGGGGTGGCAAACCACCCTGCGCCAGAATGGCTTGCAAACGGACAAAGTCAAAGGTACCGGTTTTGGCGTAGAGCCAGACGATCGCTACCAGCAGCAACGCGGAAGGCAGAAATGTGTAGATGAAAAACTTGATTGCCGCCTCCGCTCCGCGATCCCGTCCGAACATGGAGATAATAATCGCCATGGGCACCAGGGTCATCTCCCAGAAGGCGTAGTACAGAAACATATCGAGGGCGACGAAGACGCCAATCATCGCGGTTTGCTGGAGCAGAAAGAAGAAGTAAAACTCCTTGGTGCGGTGAGTGATGGTCTTCCATGAAGCCAGCACCCCCAAAGGCGCCAGGAAGCCGGTCAACACTACCAGCCACATGGAAATACCATCTACTCCCAGGTGATAACGAATGGCAGGGCTGGCGATCCACGGTAGATCCACTTCAAATTGAAAACCCGGGTGCCGATAGAGATAGTGGGCAGGTAAATGAAGGGTCAGGCCGAAGGTGAGCAGGGTCACGAGCAGGCTGAACCATTGAATGATGCGGCCTCGCCGGGGAAGCAATACGACCACCACGGCTCCCGCCGCGGGCACGAACGTCGTAAGCGTCAATATCGAATCGTTCAGCAAAATCGTCGCTCTCTCTTAGAGGTGCATGGAAAAGCCGAAATAAGTAATCAGGAGCAGCGCTGCCGCGCCCACCGCGAGCCACCCAGCATAGGAACGGATATTTCCGGACTGCACCCGCTGCACCAGGGCACCCACGCCGCGCACGCTGCCCGCCGCCGCGCCCCCGCCGCCGTTGATGACTCCGCGATCGAAGGCCCCCCACAACAGGTAGCGTGAAAGGAAGAGCAGGGGAGCCACGATCACTGCGTTGTAGATCTGGTCGATCCAATATTTATTCACCAGCAGCCCATAGAGACCTCTGGCGCGGTCGACCACCTGGTCGGCCATGCCGGGTTTGCGGCGGTAAAGCAAGTCAGCAAAAAACACGCCAATCAGCGCCATGAGGGCGGAAAGCACGCTGAACCAGCGTTCACGATCCGGGCGGGGCTGAACCAGCGGTTGCACAGCACCAAGAACCGGTTCAAGGAAGCGGTTGAAGTGATCACTGCCGCCCAGCGCCTTGGGAATCCCGATCCATCCGTCCGCGACTGCAAACACGGCCAAAAAGATCAGGGGACCCGCCATCGACCATGGGCTCTCGTGAGGATGCACCTCAGGTGACCGGCTGTCGCCAAAGAACGTGAGATACCACAGGCGGAACATGTAGAAGGCGGTGAGCAGAGCGGTCACCAGGCCCACGAACCACAGGATGGGGCCTGCCGTCGGTGATTGAAAGGTCTGGTAGAGAATCTCGTCTTTGCTGAAAAAGCCGGAAAACGGCGGCAGTCCGGAGATGGCAAACACCGCGGCGCTCATGGTCCAGAAGGTGATCGGGGTTGCGTGGCGCAGGCCGCCCATGGCGCGCATATCCTGCTGGCCGCCCATGGCGTGGATGACGGAACCGGCAGCCAGAAAAAGGAGGCCCTTGAAGAAGGCGTGGGTGACCAGGTGAAACATCGCCGCAGAATAGGCGGCGGCTCCACAAGCCAGGAACATGTAGCCCAGCTGGGAGATGGTGGAGTAGGCCAACACGCGTTTGATATCGGTCTGCACCATGCCGACGGTAGCGGCAAATAATGCCGTGGCTGCGCCGATCACGGCGATCACGCCCAGGGCAAAAGGGGATTGGTCAAAGAGCACGTGCGAGCGAACGATCATGTAGACGCCGGCGGTCACCATGGTGGCGGCATGGATCAAGGCTGACACCGGTGTGGGGCCTTCCATAGCGTCCGGTAGCCAGACGTAGAGCGGAATCTGCGCTGACTTACCGGTGGCGCCCAGCAGCAGCAGCAGTGCAATTGCGGTCAGAAAACCGCCTTGCGCCTGGGGATGCTGAGCAATCACGCCGAAGACCCTGGTGAAGCTGAGCGAACCGAAGTGGGCAATCATCAGGAACATGGCGAGGAGAAAACCGAAATCGCCAATGCGATTGAGAATGAATGCCTTCTTGCCGGCATCGACGGCTGACTCGCGCAGGTAGTAAAAACCGATCAACAGGTAAGAGGCCAGCCCTACACCCTCCCAGCCAACAAACATCAGCAGGAAGTTTTCGGCCAGCACCAGGGTGAGCATGAAAAACATGAACAGGTTGAGGTAAGCAAAGTAGCGCCAATATCCCTCTTCATGCGCCATGTATCCGATCGAATAGATATGTATTACGAAGCCTACCCCGGTGACCACCAGAAGCATGACCAGCGTCAATGGGTCGAGCAGGAAGTCAAAATCGGCACGAAAGGTGGAGGAGGCGATCCAGGGGGTTGAGAAACCTTCTATGTAGGGCATGCTGAGCGTGCTGAAGCGAAAAGCGATGCTCAGGACCATCGCCAGCGGAGCCGCAGTAAAGAGCAGGGCAATGGTCGAGACCAGCGCCTTGGGCAGGCGGCTGCCCAACAATCCGTTCAGCAGGAAGCCGATGAACGGCAGCAGCGGGATCAACCACAGATGGAGTGACGGATTTCCGGTCATAGTTTCATCAGGTTGACTTGATCCACGTTGAGAGTACTCCTCGAGCGGAAGATGGCGATGATGATGGCCAGGCCTACGGCCGCCTCAGCGGCAGCGACGACCATCACGAAGAAGACAAAAATCTGGCCCTGGAGCTGGTGCCACTGATACGCAAAGGCGACAAAGGCCAGGTTGACTGCGTTCAGCATCAGTTCAATCGACATGAAGACGGTGATGATGTTGCGCTTGATCAGGAAGGCGCCTACGCCGATGGAGAAAAGGATTGCGCTGAGGACCAGGTAGTAGGCGATGGGGACAGCCATGTCAGTGCTCCTTGCTGGCCAGCGCAACCGCGCCCAGGATGGCGATGAGAATAAGAACCGACGTTACCTCGAAGGGAAGCAGCAGATCGCGGAACAGCACCTTGCTGAGGTCGAGGGTAGAAACCACGTACTCTCCCAGCCGCGCCTGAGCCAGGTGGCTTCTGGCGGAAAGAAAGATGAATGCCAGCAGGCTGACCAGCACCGCGACACCTGGAACGCCCACGATATAGGCCGCACGGCTACCGTGGGTTCGCTCTTCCTTTCCCGCATTGAGCAACATGATGACGAAAGTAAAGAGAACCATGATGGCGCCGGAATAGACAATCACCTGAGCCGCGGCCAGGAATTCCGCCCCGAGCAGGAGATAGAGCACAGCCAGCGAGCTCATCACCACAACCAGGGAGAGGGCGCTATTGATAGGGTGGCGCTGCAGCAGAAGATTCAACGCTCCTGCTACACAAAGGCCGCCAAAAAAGATGAAGAGAACCAGATACATGCTTGGGTGTTTCTCCTATATCGGGCCCCGCAGGTGATTGTAGAACACCTTGGATACAAACGCGTTGAGAGAGCGATTCCAGACCACGATGAACGGGTGCCCCATGTTCGCATCGGCGTACATGGGCCGAAAACGGTTGTTTTTTACAAATGCTTTCACTTCATGTGTCACGTTGGTCCGCGTAGTAAAGCTTTGGAAGGGGCTGCGCCCCGTCTTTTTCGTCCCATGTACGCCGATGCGAACATGGGACACCCGTTCACTGTGGTTAGAAAACTAAATCCGGTTAGGAAAGGAAATCCGCGAGGTACGAGTCCTCAGATTGTGTGAGCTAGCCACAGACTGGTGGCGACGATGTTGGCGATGGCCAGGGGCATCAGAAACTTCCAGCCAAAGCCCATCAGCTGGTCATAGCGAAGACGGGGAAGCGTTCCGCGCACCCAGATGTACAGAAACAGGAAACAGAATACCTTGAAGACGAACCAGAACACCGGCAGGATGGCCTGGAAGAACAGACCGCCCGCGGGAAGCAGCGAGCCGAAGGGACTGGTCCATCCACCGAAAAAAAGCAGAGTGGCCACGCAGCCGACGGTGATCATGTTGGCGTACTCGGCCATGAAAAACATGGCGAACTTCATCGAACTGTATTCGGTATGGTAGCCGGCCGTGAGCTCGGTCTCAGCCTCGGGCAAATCGAACGGGGCGCGGTTGGTTTCGGCATACGCGGCCGTCAGGTAGATAAAGAATGCGACGAATTGAAAGCCGCCAAAAACGTTCCATGACAGCAGGCCGTGCGCCGACTGGCTTTCTACGATCGTGCGCAGGTTCAGCGATCCGGCCCGGAGTACCACGCCCACCACGGACAGCCCCAACGCAAGTTCGTAGCTGATCACCTGGGCGCTGGCCCTGAGAGCTCCCAGGAGCGAATACTTGTTGTTGGACGACCAGCCGGCAAGCGCAATCCCGTAGACTCCAACAGACGTAACACCGAGGATCACCAACAGGCCAATATTGACGTTGGCGATCTCAAACATATCAACGCCATGCCAGGTGATGTGGGCGCCGAAAGGCACCACGGAAATCGAGATTAACGCGCAGCCAAGCGCGATCATGGGGGCAAGGATATAGAGAGGCCGGTCTACGTTGGTGGGCATCAGGTCTTCTTTAAGGAAGAGCTTGAGCCCGTCGGCCATGGGCTGCCACATGCCGAACGGGCCAACCCGGCTGGGTCCCCAGCGGTTCTGAATGCGGCCCACCAATTTGCGCTCCAGCAGCACAGTGTAGGCCACGGCCCCGAGAAAGATGGCCAGGACCACGGCAATCTTCAAACAACTGAGCAGGAAAAAGATCAGGAAGCTCACGCGGCCCTCACGGCTAACGCCCGGTTAGATTTTACGGGACAACGGATGTGGTACGCGACTCCATTACGGCATGCAGAACGGTGCTGTACCGGCCCAAAGTGCCTGAGGTGAAGAGTGTGTCTTCGGCCGGCAGAATCAGCGCGTGACGCTCAGGCCCGGCGTCGATTTGCACCAACGATGATTGCACATGAACGTCGTTGCCAGCCAGCAGTTCCATGCGCGACACCTGGTAGCCCGGGACCAGGCGCTGGATCTCGTCCAGAATCGCAAAGGGATCGAAGGGGCTGAGCTTCGGTTCCAGATTTTGTGCCGCCAGCCACACGCTATGACGATCCGCTTCGCCAGACTGGGCGCCGCGGGTCTGCCCCATATCCGCGTGGACACCGCGGCCGAAGGGAACCAGCTTCTTGGGGTCCGCCCCCATGCAATCCGCCAGGCGCACCATCAACTCGAAATCGCTGCGAACTCCGGCGCGGTCGGCCGCCTTCTTCACCAGTTGCTGATCGCCGTAAGTGTTGGTGACGGTTCCGGCCTTTTCGTAAAGGTTCGAGGTCGGCAATACCACGTCAGCCAAGAGCGCGGTCTCGGTCAGGAACATGTCCTGCACCACGATAAAGGTGTTCTTGAGCGCTGCTGGATCGATGCCGTAGCGGGCCACCGGGTTTGCGCCCACGACGTAGAGCGCAGCCAGATCGCCGCGTTCGGCGGCGTCGAACATTTCTACCAGGTCCATGCCCGGAGTCGCAGGCAGGGCCTCACCGTACTCCTCGGCAAAGGGACCGCCCTGAGCCACGGGAACATAGCCTGGGAGCATACCGGGCAGCAAACCCATGTCCGCGGCGCCGCGGGAGTTGACATAATCGCCCAGGCAAGCAAAACGGGCGTGGGGTAGCCCCATGCCGAAGTTCACCAGCGCTTCGATGTCCCGTCCACGGTATTCAGAGCCAAAGATGATCAGCAGGCTGGGCTCGGCGCGCAAGGCCTCGCGGAACTTCTTCGCTTCGTCGCCCATCTGAGGGCCAGGAAAGGCCGAATCCTCGCCGCCCAGGAAGCGCACCGCGTTGGCGTAGCCATCCTGAGGAATGATCAGCGATTGGTGCGCTTGCCGTTCCAGCTTGATGCCGGCATGGTTCACGAGATAGATGCGGGCGTTGTGGTGACGCACATTGGTGCGCAGGTTCCAGGCCAGCAACGGATGCTGCTCGGTAGGATCGTTGCCCAACACCAGGATTGCCGGTGCGGTCATGGTTTCCCGTAGCCCAGCGGCGCGGTCCTTCTGGGCCGAGATCGCGCGCGCAAAGGCGGTATAGTCGGCCGTCCGGTGATGATCGATGTTATTGGTTCTGAGCACCGTCCGGGCCAATTTCTGCAGCAGGTAGTTTTCCTCGTTGGTGGTGCGGTTGGAGCCGATCACTCCGATGGTGTTGCCGCCGCGGCTTTCGCGAATTTCCCGCAGCCGGGTGCCTGCGTGCTGCAGCGCCTGCTCCCAACTGACTTCTGCAAATTTGCCATCCGCCTGGCGCAACAGCGGCTTGGTCAAGCGGTCGGTATGGTTGGCAAAGTCGAAGGCGTAGCGCCCCTTGATGCACAAGAAGTCGCCATTGATGCCGCTCTTGTCACGGTTATCGCCGCGCAGAATCTCAGAGCCGTTGATGACGCTGCGCACGCCCAGGGTGGTCTTGCAGCCGTCAGCGCAGTGGGTGCAAACGGTGGAGACGTGATTCATCTCCCAGGGGCGGGTCTTGTAGCGATAGGCGCCTGAAGTGAGCGCCCCCACGGGACAAACGTCGATGCACATGCCGCACTCTTCGCAGTCCAGGTGATCGCCTCCGTTGGGGGCAATGGTGCTGGTGACGCCGCGATTCTGTACTCCGAGCGCCCACACGTCCATCCCTTCTCCGCACGTACGCACGCAACGGTAGCAAAGGATGCAGCGCGGGCGGTCAAAAAACACCACGGGAGACCACTGCTGTTCGTCGCGATGCTGCTTGACCTCGGTGTAGAGCGACTCCGGCGGGCCGTACTTGAAGGTCATGTCCTGCAGCTCACATTCGCCGCCGGCATCGCAGACCGGGCAATCGAGAGGATGATTGCCCAACAACAATTCAATGGTGGCTTTGCGCGCCTGGATGATCTCTTCGCTCTCGGTGGTGACTACCATGCCCTCGGTGACGGGGGTGGTGCATGCGGTTTGCAGCTTGGGGACTTTTTCCAGACGCACCAGGCACATGCGGCAAGCCGCCTGTAGCGAAAGGCCGGGGTAGTAGCAGAATTGGGGGACGGCGATGCTTGCCTCGCGGCAAGCTTCAATCAGCAGCGTGCCTGCTGGCGCGGTGAGCTTTTTGCCATCGACAGTAAAGGTTACGTCAGCCATGATTTCCTGTCTGTGAGCGAGCTATACATGGGCCAGGGCCGGTTCCGGCAGGTTGGCATAGGGACACGGTTTGCCATCCAGGTGGTCTTCGAATTCTTTGCGAAACTTGTCCACGAACGCGATGGTGGGCATCGCCGCCGCGTCTCCCAAAGGGCAGAATGTTCGGCCCAACATGTTCTGCGCCAAGTAACGGATGTTGTCGATATCCTTGGCCACGCCGCCGCCGGCGTGGACGCGGGTGAGCGTCTTCTTCAGCCAGTCGGTGCCTTCGCGGCAGGGAATACACCATCCGCAACTTTCGTGTTGGTAGAACTTCATGGTGCGCAAGGCAAACTCCACCATGCAGACGGTGTCATCCAGCACCACCACACCGCCCGAACCGAGCATGCTGCCCGCCTTGCCTACCTGGTCGAAGTCCATGCCGATGTCGATCTCCGAGGGCAGCAGAACCGGGGTGGAGGAACCGCCGGGGACCACTGCTTTGAGTGATCTGCCGTCCGGGATTCCACCGCCCACCTCGTAAATCATTTTCTTGAGGTTGTATCCCATGGGCAGCTCGTAGACGCCGGGCTTGGCCACATCGCCGCTGAGACAGAAGAGGCGGGTACCTCCGTTGCGTTCGGTGCCGATCTTGGCATACTCCGCCCCACCGATGCGGAATATGTGGGGCACGGTGGCGAGTGTTTCCGCGTTGTTGATGATGGTAGGGCCGCCATACAGGCCCACGACCGCAGGGAAGGGAGGCCGGATACGCGGGATGCCGCGCTTGCCTTCGAGCGATTCCATCAAGGCCGACTCTTCCCCTACTTCGTAAGCGCCGGCGCCGGTATGAGAAACGATATCGAAATCCAGATCGCTGCCAAAAATCTTCTTGCCCAGGAAGCCCTTGGCGTAAGCGTCATCAATGGCCTTTTCCATGATCTTGAGCAGGTAGCGATACTCGCCGCGCAAATAGACAAAGCCCATTTTGGAGCCGATCGCCAAGCCTGCGATGATGACCCCTTCAATTACCGAGTGGGGATCATACTCGAAGATCAGGCGGTCCTTGCAGGTGCCCGGCTCGCTTTCATCTCCATTGACCAGGACGTACTTTGGTTTCGCCGATTGCTTGGGAACAAACGACCACTTCATCCCGGTAGGAAAGCCGGCGCCCCCGCGGCCGCGCAGGTTCGAGGCTTTCATCTCGGCGATGATTCCCTCTGGGCCCAGAGTGATGGCCTTGCGCACTGCCGTGTACCCGTCCAACTCAAGGTATTTGTCGATGTCGGTCGCACCCTTGCCGAAGCGATACGAGATCACCTTCACTTCATCTGGATGGGAAACGAGATAGGCCATGCTTTTCTCCGCGTGCTCAGGTTCGTCTGTTAGCTCTTCGCCCGGTAGCCTTCGAGAACTTTGTCCATCGCGTCTGGGGTCAGATTTTCGTGAAAGTCGTAATTCACCTGAACCGCCGGAGCCCAACTGCAGGCGCCGATGCATTCCACTTCTTCCAGCGAAAAAAGCTTATCCGGCGTGGTTTCCTTATTGCCGATGCCCAGGCGCTCTTTGCAGTGGGCCAGCAGCTCGTTGCCACCGCGCAGCATGCAACTGATGTTGGTGCATACCTGTACATGATACTTGCCCGCCGGGGCAGTGTGCATAAGAGAGTAATAACTGACCACGTCGCGCACATCGAGTTCGGTAATGCCAATCCGCGCAGCCACTTCGCTGATCACCTGATCGGAGAGATAGCCGACCTCATCCTGGGCGTAGAGCAGCATGGGGATGAGCGCCGATCGACGCAGCGGATACAGCGTCACCAGGCGATCGAAACGCGCGGCCAGGGCTGGACTGAAGATGGTCTTGATCTCTGTGCTCATGATTTGATTTTAGGAGATTGCTGTTGACGTGGCATGGACCAGAAGCTCCATCCAATCGATGGCCGCTACATCGAGTGGCTTGGGACCCGCCGGGAAGGTCAGCGTGCCATCCTCGTCGATCCGGAATTCACCCAACTCTTCCCGTTCCGGGTGGTTTATTTGCCAGATCCCTGCCCCTGTGTCGGGGTGAAAGGAGAGGTGCAAGGTGCAGTCCCCGTGATTCACCCAGGCCTCTTCGGGAGCGCTGGTCACCGTGTATTCCTTGCCATTGAGGCTGGCTGCATGGGCATAGACGCGAAGCATACTGACCAAAGACTCCCAAACGTGCCGGCGCACCTGAACTGGATAGTCCACTACCTCGTCGCTCACCGGTCGATTTCTCCCAGGACAATATCGATGGAGCCGATCACCGCGACCACGTCGGCCAGCAAGCGCCCTACACACATGGTTTCAAGAGCCTGCAGGGAAGCGAAGGTGGGGTTGCGCATGTGCACGCGATAAGGTTTGGCGGTGCCGTCGCTGACTACAAAGTAGCCCATCTCCCCGCGCGGGGACTCAATTGCCTGGTAGACCTGACCGGCAGGCACGGCAAACCCTTCGGTCACAATCTTAAAGTGATAGATGAGAGATTCCATTTGGGTCTTCATCTTTTCCCGGTCCGGCAACACCACCTTGGGCGAGTCGGCCTTGATGGGCCCCGTCGGCATTCCGTCCAACGCCTGCTGGCAGATTTTGACTGACTCCCTCATCTCCTGCACCCGCACCGTGTATCGGGTCCAAACATCGCCCACGTTGGAGACGGGCACCTTGAACTGAAATTTTTCGTAGCCTGAATATGGCATATCGCGGCGCAAATCCCAGTCCACCCCACTAGCGCGCAAGGGCGGCCCGGTCACTCCCAGGGCGATGGCATCGGCGGCGCTGAGGTAGCCCACGCCCTGCAGACGACTAACCCAGATGGGATTGCCATTGAGCAGGTTCTCATATTCATCAATTTTTTCCGGCATCATCTTGAGCAGGTTTTGCACCCGCTCATAGAAGTCCACCGGCGGCTCGAGGGCGATCCCACCCACGCGGAAATACGAGCCCATCATGCGCTGGCCGCTGACGTCCTCAAATATCTTGAGGATCTCTTCCCGTTCCCGGAAGGTGTAGAGGAAGAGAGTAAGCGCACCAATATCCATGGCGTGGGTGCCCAGCCAGACCAGGTGGGACTGCAGACGGGTCAACTCGTTGAGTAAGACGCGCAGAAATTGCGCCCGAGGTGGGATCTCCAGCTGCAACAGTTTCTCGACCGCGAGGCAATAGCAGAGATTGTTGGACATCGGGCTGAGATAGTCGATGCGGTCGGTGAGGGGAACTACCTGCTGATAAAACTTGGCCTCACAGGTCTTCTCGATGCCGGTGTGCAGGAAGCCGATGTCGGGCACCAGGCGGAGCACGGTTTCGCCATCGATCTCGAGCACCAGGCGCAGCACACCATGGGTCGAAGGATGCTGAGGCCCCATGTTCAGGACCATGGTGCGGTCCTTGGAGCCCTCCTCCACGCGGGGTTCGATCAGCGGTGAGATGACATAGTCTGCGGCATCCACTAGCGGTAGCCCTCCACCGGGTAATCCTTGCGTAAGGGATGGCCTTCCCATTGGTCGGGCAGCATGATGCGGCGGAGGTTGGGATGTCCGCCAAAGCGCACGCCGAAAAGATCCCAGACCTCGCGCTCGTAGAAATTGGCTGAAGGCCATTCCGGGGTAATGCTGGCTACTTCTGTATCCAGGCTATCCACCAGGACACAGAGCCGGAGGCGCTCCTTGAGGCTGTGGGAAAGGATGTGATAGGTCACCTGGAAGCGCGGTTCGCTGGGGTACCAGTCGACGCAAGTCACGTCCGCCAGGAAGTTATATCCGGCTTGTTGCAATGTACGGCACACCGGACGGATGTCATCGCGGGCGATCCAGAGGGTTAACTCGCCGCGATCGAAGCGGGCATTGGTAATGCAGGTGGGCTTGACGGCGAGCAGGGCAGCGACGGCGTGGTTCTGGGCATGGGTCTGGAGGACCGCGTCTTTTTCGTTTGCAGCGTCCATCAGAGGTCCGCCTTATCGCTGGACCAATCCAGAACTCCCTTTGCCCGAACATAGAACAGGCCGACCAGCACGAAGCCGAGGTAGACGATCATCTCCCAGAAGCCAAACAAACGGGAACCGACCAACTTCGGCAGGTCTCGATACACCACCGCCCAAGGGAGAATGAAAACGGCTTCAACGTCGAAGAGGATGAAGAGCATCGCGACCATGTAGAAGCGGACGGAGAAACGGCCCCGGGCATCGCCTTCGGCGGTGATGCCGCACTCGTACGTTGCCAGCTTGACGGCCGTGTTGCGATGCCGCCCGATGAACCAGGATGCAGTGACGATCCCTGCGCCAAAGCCCACGGCGACAAGGATTTGCATGAGCAGTGGCAGGTAATTCCAAAAGTAGTCGGGCGTTTGCATTGTTCAAGCGCTCTGGTTCGACTGTAAGTTTTCGTCTTGCCGGAGTCAAGCAATGGTTTGGCCGCATGACAATCGTACTGTCCAGAGATTTTGCTAAAGAGCGCACCTTTTCAGCCGATACCGGTTACGAGGTGGCATCATGCTCAAATCTCGTAGCGCCCCATGGGCGGAGGGCCCGGGTCGTTCTCCAATTCATAATCTGGTGGAGATTTCGCAGGCAGGCCTGGTGACGGGGTTAAGCTCGGCTGTCGACCCGATCCCTCAGGTTCGCCGTCAACTCACGCCGGCCGAAGGCCGCGCACTGGAGATTCTAGGCCATGCGATCGAGTACCTTGCCGACGAATATTGTGCGAGCACGGAGAACAAGGGACGTTTTGGGGGCACAGACCCACGCGTTCAGGCCATCCAGACGCTCAAAGCACTTAACCGCGATATTTATTACTCTGCCGCCGAGGTTCAACCCGCCCTTCAACGCTTAAAGAATTGGGTTTTGCGTTCGCCCTGAACGCGGAGGGTAGGTTGTGGCGGTGATACTCTCCCTCTATGAATTTCGTCCTCAACGGCCAGTCGCGTGAGTTTCCGCAACTGGGGGCAGGGGCCCATCTCCAGGACTTGGTCGCCGAGTTAAGCCTTAAAGGCGACCGCGTAGCCATCGAGCATAACGGCAATATCGTTCCCAGAGCAGAGTGGAGCAATACGGTCCTGACGGAGGGGGACCGTTTGGAGATTGTGCACTTTGTCGGCGGCGGGCGCTGATGCGCGGCTTGCGTACCGGCGTTGGATTGTTGCTCGCAATCGTTTCCTTGGCCGCGCCCGCGCAGCAAGCCGTGCAGGATGAAGGCGCCCCCACCTTCACCGTTTCCGATTTACCAACAGGACGCCCGCTGCGCATTGTCGTTTATGGCGACATGCGTTTCACCGATGACGGCGATACCTCTGACACTCATCCAGGAGTGCGCAAATGGCTGGCGCAAAAGGTAGGCGAAGAAAAGCCCGATGTCCTGCTGCTTACCGGTGATATGCCCTTTCACGGCAGCAACCCGGCCGACTGGAAAATCTATAGCCAGGAGACCGCATTGTGGGCACAAGAACAACTACGCATCTATCCCACCATCGGCAACCACGAGGGCCTTACAGATCCTCGCAGCGGGATGATGAATTATTTCGCAGCCTACCCGCAGATCGATCACCATCGCTGGTACTCGGTGCGGATGGGAAATATCTATCTCATTACGCTCGATACCAGCACTTTCCTCAACATCGGTTGGGAGCAGCGGCAATGGCTCGATGCTCAACTTGCCCATATTCCTGCATCAGCGGATTTTGTTTTCTTCCTTTTCCACGTGCCGTTGGTTTCCGATCTGCAAACTGCTTTCATGCTTGGCATTCCCGACCCGGCTTCGCTTGATCTGCGCCATGACCTGGAAGCAGCGGCAGCCGCATCGCACGCCAAGTTCGTTGTCTTCAACGGGCATATTCACAACTACGAACGTTTTGAAATAAATGGCATTACGCATGTGATCACCGGCGGAGGGGGCGCGCGTCCTTATCCCATCTTTATTCGCGGCGACCAGGATTTGTTTCAGGCTCGTACCTATCCCAATTTCAACTATGTTGTCATCACCCTTGAGGGGAAACATGCCGAGGCAAAAATGTATCGCGTGGTTGACCCTGACGCGGCGCAGAAGACGGTTGAGTTGAAGGACAGTTTTCAACTGGATGCGAAGTAGCCGAGGAAAGGAACCGCAGGTCCCTCCACTTCGCTACGCTTCGGTCGGGATGACAAAGGGGAGGGCAACACTCCCTATGGAGTGCGGTGCTGCACCGCAAAGTTTCCCCAGCCACTATCTGGATGGAAAATTGCTACTTTACCCTTTGTCATCCCGAGCGCAGCCGAGGGATCTGCAGTTCCACTCCACTACAGACCAATCCTCTCAGAATCCAAATTGTTTCTGGCTGTTTTCCTACTCCGGGACAACACCGCGATAGAGGGCGGGGAATTGGCGCTGGTGCCAGTAGGGATAGGGCGCCGGCGTCTTGCTCGCGGCATCCAGCTTGGCTACTTGGTCAGCGGTCAGATTCCAGTCAGCGGCGGCCAGGTTCTGGCGTAGCTGGCTCTCATTGCGCGCCCCGATAATCACCGTCGCGACCGTGGGGCGTTGCAGTAGCCAGTTCAGCGCTACCTGGGGCAGAGGTTTCCCTGTCTCCTTCGCCACCTCATCCAATGCGTCGATCACTTTGTAAAGGTACTCGTCTTCCATCTGCGGACCCTGGGCCGCGGTCTTGTGCAGACGGCTCTCCGCGGGCAGCGGGTGACCGCGGCGGATCTTGCCTGTCAGCCGTCCCCAACCAAGAGGGCTCCAGATGATGGCGCCCACGCCCTGGTCGATGCCCAAGGGCATCAACTCCTGCTCGTAGTCACGGCCAATCACGGAATAGTAGACCTGGTGAGCCACGTAACGCGCCCAGCCATACCGATCCGACACCGCCAGCGACTTCATCAGATGCCAGCCGGAAAAATTGGAACAGGCGATGTAACGTACCTTGCCGCTGCGCACCAGGGTGTTCAGGGTATCGAGCGTCTCCTCTACCGGCGTGAACGCGTCAAAGCCATGTAGATGGTAGATGTCGATGTAATCCGTTCCCAGTCGCCTGAGACTGGCCTCACAGGAATGCACCAGATGCAGCCGCCCGGAGCCGATATCGTTAGGGCCGTCACTCATGGGAAAGGTGGCTTTGGTCGATAACAGCACCTTGTCCCGGCGGCCGGCGATCGCCTGACCCAGAATTTCTTCCGACATCCCTTGCGAGTAGACATTCGCGGTATCGAACAGATTCACACCCGCATCCAGACAGATATCCACCAGGCGCGTTGCCTCGGCGACATCCGTCGCTCCCCATGCTTTGAAAAACTCACCCCCGCCGCCAAAGGTGGCTGCGCCAAAACAGAGCGCCGGCACCTTGATTCCCGAATGTCCAAGCCGTCTAAATTCCATGGTGCAAGAATAAACGAACGGACTATCCACATCGAGATTCAACGCGGCTGGGAGCTTATTTGGACCGGCTTGCTGATGTTGAACGACCGATTTGGCTAGGAGACGCGCGCTCCAGCAAACTGCGGTCCCAGTGCGCCAGCGTGGCCCCAGCCTCGTAGGAGCTTTCGAGGAAGGTGAGCAATGCCTCGTCGGGCGAGGACTCCTGGCGCAGATCTTCGTACAGGTAAATGAACTCGCCCAAAGCAGTCTTGTAGCCGGCCCTTGGCGGCAAGATCGATGCGGCCTCGAGACCCTGCGGCGAGGGCGCGGCATAGCAATAGAACGCAGCTTCACCGAAGCCGCCGTTGCCCGGCCAGAAGCCGGCGCTGATCACTTCATGCGAATAGGCCTCCCGGGTGACCGCGTCGGCGCCGGCGCGCGGCGGTGCACGCCTGCCGGAAAATCGCGTCACCGCCAGATCAAAGCTCCCCCAGAAGAAATGCACTGGACTCACCTTGCCCACGTAGCGGGAGGAAAACTGCTGGAAGATTCTGTCCGCGTGCATCAATACCCGCCAAAATCGGTGGGCCGCATGCGGATCGTAAGACGCGTGCTCAACATCCTGGTCGAAGGGAATCGGATGCGGAACTTCCACCGGAACTGGATGGATGTCGACACTGACGCCGAGCGCGGCCAGACTGCGCTGATACTCGCGGTAGAAATCGGCAACGGACTGGGCGCGGAGAGGAGTCGAAAGGCTGGCGCCAGTGCTGGTTACAAATTTCAACTCGTGGCTTACGAAATCAAAGGTGATTTCAAGAAATTCTGATCCATAGGGCATCGCCGAGGTATTCAGTCCACGAGCGCTCACATAGAGAGGCACATTCCACCAGTGGGCTTGCAGCGGGCTAAGGGCGAGGCGCGTCTTGCCGACGATCTGGGTCCACATGTGCAGGGTGTCGGCCGTCTGTTGCCACTCAGCAAATTTGAGTGGGGGCCAAATGCCGTTTGTCATGAGAGGCCTATTGGCAGAAGACCAGCATGCCGAAAAGGAAGATCCAGAAAATGCCCATGGTGTGCCAGTACCAGGCAGTACAATCCACCACCACTTGGCGCAGTTCGATGCGGCGCAAAAAGATGAGCGCGAGCATCGCTCCCGCAAGGCCCACTACGCCGATGAGCAAGTGCAGGCCGTGGGTGCCGGTGATCAGGTAGAAGAAGTGGCTGCTGGGATTGGAAGCAAAGAACACGCCCTGATCGACCAGTTGCTTCCAGGCGACCCACTGGCCGCCAAGGAACAGGCCGCCCAGCACAGCAGTTGCCGCCAACCAGGGAGCGGCGCGGCGGATGGTCGGACGGCCTAGTCCCAACCATTCTTCCATGACGTCAATCTCGCGGAAAAAGTGCCTGCGGCCGATCTCCATGGTGAGGCTGCTGAGCAGGATCAGGGCGGTGTTGATCCACAGAATGGGAGGCACAGCGACCGGGCGCCAGTCAATCACCCAAATGTTGCTGGCGGTGAAATGGCCGCTGCTTTGGCGAGCGAAGAAAGCGCTTACCAGAGCAATGAAAAACATCAGATCGCTGGCTAGGGCAAAGAACAACACCATGCGATAGCGGGCCAGCAGGTCGCGGGGGCCGCGACGGCCAGAGGGCCGATTTTCCCAATTTTCGCCGTCACCACCGCCACCAGTCGGCCTGCGGGCAACGGGCGGCTTACCGCCAAATCCAGGATCCTTGCGCTCGGTCTCAACAGGGGTGCGGGTGAATGTTGCGGGCATTGAGGGAACTCCGACATTCTGAAGATTACTCCTCTTTGGCCTCCCGCTCCCACTGCTTTGTTGAAAACTGCTTTATTGCGGTCAACTCTCTGGTAATCAGGGAAGGATCGGTGCCGTTGGGAAACACGAGTTAAACTAGATTGCGGAAAAACTGGTGCTTTGTAAGGGTACGGACTTTAGGCCGTACTGCAGTTGTGAAATGAATCCGGCTTTAGCCCCTGAGGGAACGTTCCAGAAGAATATGGCAACTGCCGGCTGCAGTGGGGCTAAAGCCCGGGGTCTCTTAGTTGCCATTATGTACGGGCTAAAGCCCGTACCCTGACAAAAGAGCGTTTACCAGAGCCTGCAAAGGCCCGAGTGAAGGGTTCCGTCAGCGTTGGATCATTGTGTCGCGCACCATGTCGACAAAAAGTTGATGCACGCGGCGGTCGCTCGATAGCTCGGGGTGGAAGGTAGCAGCCAGCAGTCGGCCTTGCCGCACCAGCACGGGAAAACCGTCCCGCTCGGCCATTACTTCGACGCCATCACCCACACTGGCAATGCGTGGGGCACGGATGTAGACCATCTCCAAGGGACCACCGGGCAGGCTGGTTTCACCGGTTCGGATGGCGCTGTCGATCTGCCTTCCGTAGGCATTGCGCTCCACGCTGATGTCCATGACCGCGAGGCTCTGCTGCGGCGGATGAGAGACTTCGCGAGCCAACAGGATGCAGCCGGCGCAGGTGCCGAAGGCCGGCTTTTCGGCGACGAAACGCTGCAGAGAGTCGAGTAAACCGTCGCGTTCCAGGAATTTCAGAAATGTTGTCGACTCGCCGCCAGGCAGGATCAAGCCGTCCAGGTCATCCAGCTCCGCCGCTTTTCGTACTTCGACGGCGTCGGCGCCCGCCTCTTCCAGCGCCCGGATGTGAGCCGCAAAGTCTCCCTGGATGGCGAGCACGCCGATGCGCGGCCGTTGCAAAGGATTACCAGCCGCGGGTCTGCAGCAGTTCACCCTCTTCCAGCCCTGCCACCGACAGGCCGTGCATGGCCCCGGTCATCTGCTCGCTGACCTCAGCCAACACTTTAGGATCGTTGTAATGCGCGGTCGCGATCACGATCGCCTTGGCCCGCGACTCCGCTTCCGCGCGTTCCTTAGGGTTGCGTGGGGAGCCGGTCTTTTCATCCAGCTCCACGTCCAGAGGAATGGCGCCTTCTTTCATGAAGATGCCGGAGCCGACAAAGACTGCCTCCGCGCCCAATTGCATCATCAGCGCTGCGTCCGCCGGGGTTGCAATGCCGCCCGCGGAGAAGTTAGGTACCGGCAGCTTGCCCGTCTTGGCCACCATGCGCACCAGCTCGTAGGGCGCTCGATGCTCTTTGGCCGCGGCGTAGAGCTCCTCCTCGCCCAGTACAGTGAGCGCTTTCATTTCTTTCACGATCTGGCGCATGTGTTTGACCGCATGCACCACGTCGCCGGTGCCGGCTTCGCCCTTGGTGCGAATCATGGCCGCTCCCTCAGCGATGCGACGCAGGGCCTCGCCCAGATCGCGTGCTCCGCAAACAAAAGGGGTGGTGAAGGCATGCTTATCGATGTGGTGCAGCTCATCAGCCGGCGTGAGAACTTCGCTCTCGTCGATGAAGTCAACACCGAGATACTGCAGGATCTGGGCTTCAGCGAAATGCCCGATGCGTGCTTTGGCCATCACCGGGATGGAAACCGCGGCGATAATCTGCTTGATGAGGCTGGGCTTGGCCATGCGGGCCACGCCGCCCTGGGCGCGGATCATCGCCGGCACCCGCTCCAAAGCCATGACCGAAGTTGCACCCGCCCGCTCCGCAATGATGGCCTGCTCGGTGCTCATTACGTCCATGACAACGCCGCCCTTGAGCATTTCCGCCAAGCCCAGCTTCAGCCGCAATCCGGTCGGGTAACTGCCGTTCGTATCAGCCATCAGTCCGCCTCCAACGCAACTCTAAGTTTAGCAGTTATTGAGCGCCCAATCGCAGTGGCGGCGTGGATGCATGGCCGGTTGTAACCCCCACCGGACGCGCGCTCACTGCGGTATACTCGGTCTCACTATGGCGACCAGTAAAACCTTCTATCTTGAGACTTTCGGTTGCCAGATGAATGTGCACGATTCGGAAAAAGTCATTGGGACACTTCGCCATGAAGGCTACGCCCAAGTCGATAGCGAAGCCGCCGCGGATCTGATTCTCTACAACACCTGTTCCATCCGTGATAAAGCCGAACAAAAGGTCTTCAATCGTCTGAACGATTACAAGAAGCTGCACGCTTCGGGGAAGCGCTTCGTGGTACTGGGGTGTGTGGCGCAACAGGAAGGGGAGCGGATTTTCGAGCGCGCTCCCTATGTGTCGCTGGTCTCCGGCTCAGCCTCGTACCGCAAATTGCCGGAGATGTTGGTTCGCCTGGAAGCAGGGGAGTCGCGCATCACTGGACTCGATGACCGCCAGACTGAAGAGACCTTTGAAACGGAGTTTACGGCGCGCACCAATCGTCACCGCGGCTACATCACCATCATCGAAGGATGCGACAAGTTCTGCGCCTATTGTGTCGTCCCCTACACGCGAGGGAAAGAGCGAAGCCGTACCTCCACCTCAGTGCTTGCCGAAGCCCGCAAGCTGGCAGAGTCCGGGTACACGGAGATCCAGCTGTTGGGACAAAACGTCAATTCCTACAAGGACCGTGAAGGCAAGTACACCTTCGCCGAGTTGTTGGCGGCGGTTGGCCAGGTTCCCGGGATTCGCCGGGTGCGCTTCACGACCTCCCATCCGCGTGACTTCACTCCGGACATCGTTGCCGCCATCGATAGCGTGCCCAGCCTCTGCGACCATGTTCACCTGCCGGTGCAAAGCGGATCGACCCGTGTGCTGGCGGCAATGCAGCGGGAGTACAGCCGCGAAGAATATCTGCAGCGCATCGGATGGATTCAAGCCTCCCACCGGCCGATCAGCATCACAACTGACATCATCGTTGGCTTTCCCGGAGAGACGGCGGAAGACTTTGAGCTCACTTTAAGTCTGCTCGCCGAGGTCGGCTTTGATGCGGTATTTGCTTTCAAATTTTCGCCTCGGCCCAACACGCCGGCCGTTTCGTTGTGCGACAGCATCCCGGAAGAGGAGAAGAGCCGCCGTCTGCAGGTGCTCCTCGACAGCCAGCGTGAAATTCAAAGATCACGCTACGCCAGGCACATAGGAGAAGTGATGGAAGCGGCGGTTGAAGGATTTAACACCCAACGCGGCCAGGTAATTGGCCGCAGTTCGCAGAATAAGACAGTCAACTTCACCACTCCGCACCTTATCAATCCCGCTCCGGGAAGTTATCTACCGGTGCGGATTACCAACAGCCACCCCAACAGCCTTGTCGGCGAGGCCGTCTCTTAAGCATCGCCCGCGTGAGGGAGTTGACCATGGATGTCGAAATGAAGATCCGCGGTCTGGTCATGGATCCGGCAACGAATATGCCGATCGTGATCTTGAAAGATGTGAAGAGCGACACGGTTCTGCCCATCTGGGTTGGCATGTACGAGGCTAATGCCATCGCCCTCGAAATTGAGAAGTCCACCACTCCGCGGCCGATGACCCATGACTTACTCAAAAATCTCATCCGAGGCTTGAACGCCGCGGTGCAAAAGATAGTAGTCACTGAACTTAAGAACGACACTTTTTACGCCGTCATCTGGATGGAGCAGGATGGGGAAGTGGTCAGCCTGGACGCCCGTCCGTCCGATGCTCTGGCTCTGGCCCTGCGCTCAGATTGTCCGATTTACGTGAGCGAGGAGGTAATCCGCATAGCCAAGCTAGCCCCCAGCATGGCCGAGACCACGCCAGAGGAACTGCGACGCTGGCTGGAGGGCCTGAACGACGAGGATCTTGGGCGGTACAAGATGTAGAAGGTTGCTTATCTGGCAATCACTTAGAGGAGAAAGTCAAAGCATAGCCTGAGACATAAGCGCAGTTCGTAAGGCGGCAGATTAGGTAAGCAAATTTATGCCTTTGGCTAGCTCTCAACGGAACGTGGTGCAGTTTCTTGTTAAGCAACACTGTATGATCGACATTGGCGCGGAACACATGTCCGCAGCCAAATCCTTCCCCCGAAATTCCCGTAAGCCGAACAGGCCGCTCCGATCAGGCGGGGATCGCGAGGAAATTTGCCGGAATTAGATGCTCCAGAACTTGAAAGTCCCAGTCGATTCGCGCTGCTGAAAGGATTGCTGCGCGCTGATCGGCTCAAGGTGCTGCTGACCAAGGCCAGTGCCAGTCGCGGGCTCGAAAGATACCGGCGCGCCGGCATTACAGCCTCTTCTTCGTTCGTGACCAAGGCGTTGAACGTCTTGATCAGTTTTCTCTCCGTTCCGCTTACGGTTCATTATCTGGGATCAGAACGCTACGGTGTGTGGCTCACGATCAGCAGCCTGCTCACTTGGATGTCGATGACGGACTTCGGCCTGGCAGGAAACGCCCTGGTGAATGTTCTGGCCGAGGCCAGCGGGAGAGAGGATCGCGAGGGAGCGCAGCACTACGCGGCCTCCGCTTTCTGGGCACTCACGGGGGTCGGGGTAGTTACCGGGATCATCGCCACGGCAACCTTTCGCCTTATACCCTGGCGGCAAGTGTTCCAGGTCTCCGCGGCAACCTCTACCCACGAACTGCAGTTCACTTGCGCCCTGACGCTCGGGTTTCTGGTTTTGAATTTTCCCCTGAGCATGCAGCAATCGATTTACAGCGCGTACCAGGATGGTTTTCTGGCCAATATCTGGGGGATAGCAGGGAACTCTCTTGCCCTGCTCGCCCTGGTGATTGTCTCTCAAAGCCGTGGCGGGCTGCCCCAATTGGTCCTGGCTCTTTCGGGAACGCGCGCCGCAGTTTCCTTAGCCAACTATTTTTTCCTGTTTCGCCGTTATCACTGGCTGAAGCCCTCACTCTTTGCGGTTCGCTGGACCTGCATCAAGCGCCTGTTTTCGCTGGGTGGTAAGTACCTGGTAACGCAACTGGCCTCACTCGGCATTTATCAAAGCCAGCCTATGATCATTACCCAGATGATGGGCCCCAAGTACGTGGTGATTTTCGTAGTGGCTTACAAGATCATCGCCTTACCCATGGACTTGGTGTTCATGGCCACCGCGCCTTTTATCTCCGCCTTTGGCGAAGCGAAGGCGCGCAACGACTGGAAGTGGATCCGCGGCGCGTACAAAAATGCGACCACTGCCTCGCTGGCCTTCGGCCTTCCTCTGCTGGCCATCATGTCGTTCTTCGCCAAGCCGATTATTCGCGTCTGGGCCGGGGCCGCGGCCACGCCCAGCACCACCCTGATCCTGGGCCTCGCGGCCTACACCGTGCTCGGCATAGCGCTTATGGCGGCAGGCCAATTGTTGATCGGCCTGGAACACGTCAACGCACTCGCGCTGTCGCTTACTCTTTGTTCTCTGGGAATCATTGGCTCGTCGATTCTAGTTGCCCCGCGTTGGGGACTAACCGGCATCGCTTTGTGCATGGCCGGCAGCAAAGTTGTTACTTATTGGCCGATCCAATTACGTGAAGTGCGGCGCATTTTCCGTGCTTCGCAAATCCCGGTTCGGGAAACAATCGCTGAGCCTGTAGCTTAATTGTTCTTCCAATACAACCTATCTTTCGATAAAATCCTCATATCGGTGGTAGGGCTGGTTGGTCTGGCCACGGCCCTATGACCCTCCCCTGTTGGAGTCTGTGAAATTCGGGCCTGCTTGTAAATCCGGTCGGTAAGACGCCGGGAGGCTGCAGGCGTGTGTCTCGCAGCCAAAAAATTAGATCGTCCAACAGGTCCAATGAAAATAGCATTCGTCAATCAACCCATCGATACCATCATTCCCCCTAACCAGAACTCCGTCGGCGCCTGCACCTATTGGGTCGCGCGCCCGCTAGCCCAGTCTGCTGAAGTATTGGTTTACGGGCTCACGGACAATCATGGCGATCCAACCGATCTGGGGGATTCCGCAGGCATCGATTTTCGGTTCTTTCGCGCGACTCCGATGGATAAATTCCTCTTCAGCGTGCAAAAGAAAATCGCCAGGCTCTTTCCCCGTTCGACACCGATTTCCACGTCGCGCTGGCTTTTTCCTGATTACGGGCGGCAGGTTGCCCTCGACTTGAGACACCAGAACTGCGATGTGATTCATTTGCAGCACTGTTCGCAGTACGCACCCCTTATTCGTGCTTTGAACCCGCGGGCAAAAATCGTTTTACACCTGCACGCGGAATGGTTTTCACAGAGCAATCCTGCAGTGCTCGCGGACCGTTTGAGCGCGGTTGACCTGGTGACCACGGTTGGCAATTATGTGACCGATAAGACCAGGCGCACATTCCCGATCATCGAAGGCCGCTGTGAAACGACGTATAACGGCATCGATGCGCAGGAGTTCTCGCGAGATAAGGACTACCAGGCAAGCCGCTTGAGACGAATCAAGCGCATTCTCTACAGCGGCGCCGTCTCCCCGCATAAAGGATTGCATGTTCTGCTGGATGCCTTCGTCACCGTAGCCAGGCAGGATCCGAACGTGGTTCTGGAGATTGTTGGTCCCATTGGCAATTATCCGATTGAAGAGAACTTTGATTTACAGGACCAGCAGACGATACGCAGCCTGGCGCCTTTTTATACCACTACGTTTTGGTCTTTGGTGCGCTCCAAGTTGCTGCGTAAACCGGCCGATAGGGAAGGATATCTCCGTTACCTGAAGGCCAGCCTCCCGGACGATGTTGCAGACAGAGTTTCTTTTCTCGGGATGATTCCGCGGTCAGCATTGGTGGACCGCTACTACACAGCCGATATATTTGCGTTCGCCCCGATCTGGGACGAAGGCTTTGGCCTTCCTCCAATGGAAGCGATGGCCGCCGGCCTCCCCGTGGTGACAAGCCGTTCGGGCACGGTAGTCGAGACTGTGATCCATGGAAAGACGGGATACCTGGTGGAAAAGAACAATGCTGAGGAGTTAGCGCTTGCGCTCCTGTCATTGCTCAAAGACGAGGACCGTAGAGAGGCCATGGGGCGTGCGGGACGGCTGCGGGCATTAGGCCGCTTCAGCTGGGACAGTATCGCCGAAGGCATGCATCGCCGATATGAAACGCTGTGTGAACCGGCGTGAGCTAAGATGCGCTGGGCAGTTTTGCAACGCAACCCTTCTGCAGTCGCTCTGCTTCAAACCGGAACACCCGTCCAGAAAAACCTTGACACGGTCCTGAGGGGACCCGATACTTTGTACAGTATTACTTAACGCTCGTGCTGAAACTGAGGCTAATTCCAGCCAAGCTACTTCGTGATTTGGGCTCCTCATACGTTCTGAATTGCGCCGTTAGGCCTTCCCCCGAGGTCATGCGCACAACTACAAGTCGCGTGCTCAGTTGACGGGTAAGAATGAAAATCGCCTTTGTTAATCAACCAATCGATACGATCATCCCGCCGAACCAGAACTCCGTAGGCGCGTGTACTTACTGGGTGGCCCGCCCGTTGGCCCAGGCAGCTGAAGTATTAGTTTATGGAATCACCGACAATCATGGGAATCCAGCCCCTGTGGCTGAGGAGTCGGGAATTGACTTCCGCTTTTTTCCTGCGACTCGACGCGATAAGTGTCTGTTCAGGGTTCTAAAAGCGCTGGCAAAACTTTTTGCCCGCTCGTCGCCTATTTCAACTTCGCGGTGGTTGTTTCCAGATTACGGGCGACGAGTTGCAGCCGATCTGAATAAACAGAAGTGCGACGTCATCCACCTGCAACACTGTTCCCAATACGCTCCGTTGATCCGCGCCTCTGAACCCCGAAGCAAAAATTGTTTTACATCTGCATAGCGAATGGTTCTCCCAAAGCAATCCAAAGCAACTGATCGATCGTTTAAGCGCTGTCGACCTGGTGACGACTGTCGGTGATTACGTAACAGGCAAGACCAAGCTTTCGTTCCCGCTAGTGGCTGACCGATGCGAAACCACCTACAACGGGATCGACGGGCGGGAGTTCTCGAAAGAGAACGACTACGGTGCTAGCAGACGGCGCCGGGTGAAACGAATTCTGTACAGCGGCGCTGTTTCGCCCCACAAGGGATTGCACGTACTTCTTGACGCGTTTGTTCTGGTCGCCCGCCAGTACCCAGACGTGGTACTGGACATCGTCGGCCCGGTTGGCAGCTATCCCATCCAGGAAAGTTTTGATTTGCGGGACATGGAGGCCATCCGGAATGTAGCCCCGTTCTACGACACCAGCCTCTGGTCGTTAGTCAAATCGAAGATTACGGGAAATCAACCCACCAAGGGACTGTATCTCCGCTACCTGGAGTCGCGTCTGCCCGAGGAGATTGCCGGTAAAGTATCGTTCCTGGGAATGTTTCAGCGGCCTGAGTTGGTGGATCGATACTATCAATCCGATATTTTTGCCTTTGCGCCCATATGGGACGAAGGCTTTGGTCTTCCGGCTGTGGAGGCTATGGCAGCCGGTCTCCCGGTGGTGACCAGCCGTTCCGGCACGCTCGTAGAAACGGTGATCGACGGCAAGACCGGCATTCTGGTGGAGAAAAACAGCGCCATCGAGTTGGCGCAGGCGCTTCTGTTGCTCCTCAATGATGATGATCTGCGAGAAGCCATGGGCAGGGCAGGACGTCAGCGGGCGCTGCGGCATTTTACCTGGGACAAGATCGCCGAAGAGATGCATGCCCGGTACTTAACCCTGTGTAAGACAGCCTAGGAAAGACCTCACGCAAAACAAGGGTATTTGGCCCTCCTGCTTTAGTAGACAGAATATCTGTTATCAGACATTAGCCTCCGCAAGACTGCCTATCGAAAGATATAACGTTCGGTTCATTATCTCTGGACTAAAGTAAAGAAACGCTTAACGAGACCCGCTAGCAGCGTGGCCGTTCAGATCTTTTTTGCAAGCTTTGAATTATTTGATGCCGTCGCTCCCCCCGGCGACCATACCGGCGTTCCCAAACTTGATTCTGCGCACGGTCCCCGAGCGCAAGTTGCGGAGCCGCTGCCGCACTCAAGACGCGAGGGCGAACCATTGAGTCGTCAGACAAATATCCCCACTCTGGACGGCTGGCGTGCGGTGGCCGTCATTGGAGTCATCCTGTACCACGGCCAATCGGGCTTCTTCCACAACGGGCTGCTGAAAAAGGTGTCTTCTCACGGCATTCTCGGCGTCGACATATTCTTCGCCATCAGCGGTTTCCTCATTTGCGGGCTCTTGCTCAAGGAGTTTGCGGCGGATGACGACATCAGTCTTCGCCGCTTCTATATTCGGAGATGCTTTCGCATACTGCCTCCGTATTATGCCGTCCTGGCCGTAATGTGTGCCTTGGCGGCGTTTTGTGCGCTTCCCGTAAATTTGGCGGATCTGCCGAGCTGCCTGCTTTTCTACCGGAATTACCGACCTCTCGGCATAGACGCGCACGGCGGTTTTTACACTGCGCATTTCTGGACGCTGGCGGTTGAAGAACATTTTTATCTCCTCTGGCCAATGCTGCTGCTGGCAGTGAAACCGAAGCGGGCGGGCAAAGTAGCGTTCCTGCTGGCCATGCTGGTTTTCGCCTGGCGGGTGATAGAAGGGCATTTTCAACTACTCGCGGATGTACTCCCACAAGCGAATTTGCTGACGCGTACGGATACCAGAATCGATGGATTGCTGTGGGGATGCCTCGCCGCCATCTACTTTCCTACCATCCAACGCCTGGTTGCGCGCATTCGTTTTCCGCAAATCTGGCTGGTTCCGTTCGCCGTCTTTCTTAGCTGCGCTGGCTGTGCATGCTCACGGTATGACTTTATGGACCGCTATCTTATTACCAGCGCTGGTCGTGAGCACAGTCGTCCAACCAAACAGTGTCTTAAGCCGTGTTCTGGAGTGGCCGCCGCTGCGCTGGATCGGCGCGCTTTCCTACAGCCTCTATCTCTGGCAAGAGCTCTTCCTGCCGGAGATACCCTCTGAGATGGCACGCGGAGCATTTCACTACCTGCAGCGGCCTCCCTGGAACATAGTGGCAATTCTGCTGTGTGCCTTCCTAAGCCGTTATCTGATCGAGATTCCCATGAACCGCTTGGGACACCGCCTGAGCGCATCGCCACTCACGTTGCCCAGACGCGTCGAGTCATCTCCCGCACCTTCCTGACCGCCTTGTGCGAGAGCACGAGATCAAACCACTTTTGAGTCCTTCAGCCACATCGTCAGCACCAGCGCGGCCGCAAAGATTAGAGCCAGCGTCAGGCCGCTCCACAGGCCGTAGATGCCGAGGGAAGTTTTGAAACAGAGCGCATAGCCGATCGGTAAGCCGATGACTCCGTACGCCACAAGATTGATCAGCATGGGGCCGCGGGTTTTGCCCAGCCCGCGCATAGCTCCGGTGCTTATACCCTGGATACCATCAAAGACCTGGAAGACGGCGGCGACTGCCAGCAAACGTACCGCGACGGCGACGGTCTGGGCGTCATGGGTGTACACGTGGATGATTTGTTGCGGAATAGTTAGGAAGGCCGCGGCGGCCAGGGCCATGAACACGGCGCCGATGGCGATGGCCATGGAGCCATTGCGCCGTGCGCGGGCCCGATTCCCTGCCCCGACGGCATGTCCGACCGAGATGGCTGCCGCTGCCGAGACTCCCAGGGGCACCATGTAAGTAAGGCTGGCGGAATTCAGGACAATCTGATGCGCGGCCAGGATGTCGGGCGAAAGGCGCCCCGCCATCAGCGTTGAGAGCGAGAATGCACCTACCTCTAAGACCACTTGCGATGCTGCCGGCCACCCCAGCTGCAGCAGGCGGCGAAAAAGCGCAGGCCGCAGACCTGGCCAGTGGGCAAAGAGGGGGTGTCCGCGATCGCGCTCATGCTTCCATGCCCACCAGACCAATACGCCGGCCATGTAAACACGGGCTGCAACGGTGGAAAGTGCAGATCCACGCACGCCCATCGCCGGCAGTCCCAGCTTGCCATAGATGAGCACCCAGTTGCCGAACCAATTGACCAGGTTGGCGGAGATCAAGGCGAACGTCACGGGCCTTACCTTTCCCACGCCCTGCAGGTAGCGCCGGAACGCGACGTAGATCAGCAGTGGAAGGGCGCTCCAATTCAACAGCTGAAGATATTCCCGGGCCGGCGCGCGCACCTCCTCGGTAATTTTGAGCAGCGGAAAGAGATGGGGCGCGAAACCCACCAGCAGCATGGCGATCGGGGTATAAAAGATGGCCAGGTAAACACCCTGGGCTAGCGCCCGGTGGCAATCGTCAAAGTCACCGCGTCCGAACGCCTGCGCCACCAGGGTGTCGAGCCCCAGCAAAAGTCCTATGCCGAAGAGCGCGGGGGTGTAGAAGAGAGCGCTGCTGACGCCCACGGCGCCGATGGCAGCCGGACTCAGACGCCCCACCATGATGGTGTCCACAATAGACATGAACATCCAGCCCAGCTCGGAGAGCACCACCGGGATGGCTAGCAGCAACAGAGCCTGGAGTTCGCTGCGGAAGCGCGTGGCTGGGGAGTCGTGCGGGGCTGGAGCGCGGGAAAGCATGCCCCTTTCACCTTAACTGAATCCGGAGGTGGCGGCTTGGGGCCGAATTTTTGCTGATGGCAAATTCGAGATGGTAGAGTCAATGAGGCGCCTTTTGAGCCCCGCGGCCATCGCGCGGGCTCAAAAAATGGGAGAGATGGCCGAGTGGCTTAAGGCGCACGCTTGGAAAGCGTGTGTACCGCAAGGTACCGTGGGTTCGAATCCCACTCTCTCCGCCATTCTTCGTTTTTCGCCGGTTCAGCGATCATAGAAATGAGCTGCTTATCGCGGCCGAAGGTGCAGCGATAATACATGTACTTGCCTTTATGCAGCTCCGCAGTGATCCGAAAACTAATCGGCAATATGGTTGGATCCCATCATCCATTGCTGCGTTGATTCTGTAACTTCAGTCATACACCCCACTGGCAATTGTTACCCGGCCTCCGTGAGGAGACAGTGGTACGAGTAGCTCAACGAGTCTCCTGTTCTCGTTTGCGGCACGGATGTTGGGGATCCGATCGATGTACAGAAATAGGCCGAAACATTTCGGTTTGCTCCGTCCTAGTGGTGGCCTGGACATCGCCAGTCGCGTGGAGAACATGTGCTGGTAAAAAACGAGGTGCTTCGAGTTCTTCTGGTCGAGGATAACTCGTCGGATGCTCGCTTGCTGCGCGAGATGTTCAGCAAAGAAAAACAGGGTAGCTTCGAATTAACCCACGTGACGCATATGCGGGAGGCCGAAATTCGGCTGTCAAAGGGTGACGTCGATATCGTTTTATTGGACATGGGACTGCCGGATGGCCACGGTATCGACATCCTACGCAGAGCCCGCGCAGCGTCCCCCTCCGTTGTGATGATTGTGTTGACGGGCCTCGAGGACGAAGCCGTGGCAGCCGAGGCTATGAGGGAGGGCGCGCAGGATTATCTAATCAAAGGCCAGATCGAAAACCGAGCTCTCCCACAAGCTCTCCGCCACGCAATGGAGCGTCAACGCATGCAGGCAGAAGCCGATCTCATGCGGAAAAACGAGATACAGCTAAGGGATGACTTTCTCTCTCACGTGTCACACGAGCTTAGGTCGCCGTTGACATCGATATATTCCTTTAATTCAATCATTGCGGATGGGCTGGCGGGACAAACGACCCCGCAACAGGACGAATACCTGCAGATCATTTTGAGGAATGTTGGCCAGCTACGAGCGATGATTGAAGACCTGCTGGAGGTAACCCAGGCGAAGTCTGGCAAACTTACGGTTGAGCTTCAGTCTGTCTCGGTAAATGAGGCCGCAGACTACGCCATCGATACCCTTCGAGGGGCCGCGAAGCAAAAAGAGATTACTCTGTCCTTCCTTCGATCCGCATGCTTGCCCTCGGCTTTTGCGGATGCGACGCGCGTGCGCCAGATTTTGACCATATTACTGGACAACGCGGTTAAATTTACGCCCACTGGCGGCACGGTTACCGTCGTAGCCAGGGAGTACGAGAAAGACAGGAGCATGGTGCTCGTGGAAGTATCCGACACCGGATGCGGCATTAAGCCTGAGGAGACAAAGCGAATTTTTGAGCATCTGTACCAGGTTACGGATCCCGGCAGCGCCGGCCGCCGGGGCCTCGGGCTCGGGTTGCACATTGCCAAGGATCTGGTCATACAGCAGGGCGGGGCAATTTGGGTGACCAGTGAACCTGGGAAGGGCAGCCTTTTTTCGTTCACCCTTCCCATCTTCTCTCTCGCTAACCTAATTCGTCCGATCCTGGCAGAACAAAAAGAGCCCGGCAATTCGATTGCGCTGTTTGCGGCGCAGATCGAACCCCGGGACGGCTCGCCAAATGTACCGAACCAAGTTCTGGATCTGGCGCGTTCGATTCTGCAACAGAGCCTGCGTGCCGACACGGCCATACTGCTACCGAGCATGGGCCCGGTTGACGAGCATAAGCTTTTCTTTGTGGTTGCGGACCTACAGCAACGGAGCGCGGAAGTAATCGACGAACGTATTCTCAAGCAACTCGGCCGCGACCGAGAATTCCAATCGGACAACTTCACCGTCTCCGTTTCCCACGTCTTTCTGTCTCCGATGTCAAGAGAAACAAACGAATCGATGGGAACATTGGCCGAACGCGCGGCTGCCGAAGTGCGGGATCAAATCAACACTGCCGTCTGCTTACAGGGAGCAACCTAGCCCTGAGTCAGAAGAAAACCTAAGTTGTGGTGGGTGTTACGAGGATATTAAGTGGCGGGGGCTCGTTCAGCTCTGTCCAGTAAAGGCTAAGCTGCAGCATCGCTGCTACAAATTGATCATAGTCCAGAGGCTTGATGACGTAGCTGTTAGCGAAGTGATTGTATGCACTTAGCCGATCCCTCTCCTCGCCGGAGGAAGTGAGAATAATAACAGGCAGATGCCTGATGCTTTCATCCTCGCGAATTGCCTCCAGAACTTTCAACCCGCTGATCTTGGGAATGTTGAGATCGAGCAGGACAAACACCGGCAGGTCGTGTGCGTCCCTCGCTGCATATTTGCCCCGCGCAAAAAGGTAGTCGAGCGCCTCCAGTCCGTCGCGGACCCTTACCAGCGGATTCTTGACCTTGGCTCCTTGGAATGCTCTTGAAGCCAGTTCGGCATCGACATCGTCGTCCTCGACCAGGAGGATATCCTTTTTGGGTCCATCATCGGAACTCCCTGGCTATAGAATTACCTTCCATGGCCTTCACGCTTCTTGTGGGATTACTCTCGCCCCGGCATATCTGAGCGGTTCCGCATTGCACAAACAGCAAAACGCTTTCCTGGCTCCTTCGTCCTAGATCGGTCAAAAGAGCGGGTTACTTGAATAACCTTTCCGACGCTCGGGTTAGGCTCAAAGGCCAGGTCATGAAGCTGCCCTTGCCTGTTGGTGTCGTCCCGACTTGCTCGGTCATTTGCAGGGCGAAATAGAAAGTGGCTCCGTGATCGGGCTCAGCCTCGGCCCAGATCATCCCCCCATGTTTTTGAATGATCCGATGCACGGTGGCCAGACCCACTCCGGTTCCTTCAAATTCTGAATCGGTGTGGAAGCGCTGGAATACGCCGAACAGCCTCTCGGCGTATTTCATGTTGAAGCCCGCGCCGTTATCGCGCACGAAAATGATCGCCGGCTTACCCGGCTGCTGGATGCTGTCGACTTCGATCACGGCCTTGGCCCGGCCACGGGAGTACTTCATAGCATTGCCTAATCAGGTTTTGAAAAACCTGGGCCATCAAGATTGGGTCGCAGTCCAGCGCGGGCAGCTTCGCAATCCGCCACTCCACATCGCGTCCTTCGCAATCCGGCTGCAGCATCGAAACCACCTCATCGACGATGGGATTTAGTTCGCTGTGGCTTAGCCGCAAGGGTTGCCGGCGGAGAACCGCCATCTTCAGCAAAGCATCGATCAGCAGCCCCATCCGGCTAACGGCGTCTTCGATGCGCTGCAAATGCTCTCGTGCTTCCACAGCCATCGCCGGGCCAAACTCCTTCACCAGGATCCTGGAAAAACCAGCGATGTGGCGGAGTGGAGTGCGCAGATCATGGGAAACGGAGTAGGAAAAGGCCTCCAATTCATGGTTGGTGGCCTCCAGTTGCTCGGTACGCTTGGCTATCCTCTCTTCCAGCTCTTCGTTGAGTTTGCGGATCTCGAGTTCATCCGCTTTTCTGCGGGTGATATCACGGAAGGCGAGCACGCCCCCACGCACACTCCGTCCTTATCTATCAAAGGGGAACCGTTGGTCTCAAGCCAGACTCCCGGGTCGAGTCCGGCTTGACGCAAAAATATCTCGCTGGTAACCGCCTCCCCGCGAAGGGTGCGTTCCAGAGGAGTTTCCCCGGGCGGTATCGGCGTGACCATGTCGGGCAAGAAGAGGCCGTAATGTGCGCTCCACTCTCGGGGGCAATGTTAGCCGCCCCAAGACCAATGATTTTTTCCGCTGCCGGGTTCCAGAGGATGAAATTTCCCTGCTCATCGGCAGCCACCAATCCCTCGACCATGCTATCCAGCACGGACTGGAGCATGAAAGTCTGGGTTCCAGGGCCTGCCGAGAGTGGCGTAATTCCTCCGCTTGACTGGGCCAATTGTTCTTCCGTCCTGTTTGCGTTCGCTGATATCGGTGTTGGTGCCAAACCAGCGAACCACTCGTCCCGCCGCATCTCTGCAGTGGCATCACGCGAGTCAGGAACGTGCGAAAACTGCCGTCCGCGCCGCGCAGCGGAAATTCCATATCGAAGGGTGTACCGGTGGCAATCGCTCCCGTCCATCGCTCCAGCACCTCGGGCAGAACGTCGGGATCGTGGACACTTTGCCAGCCCATCCCTGCGATTTGCTCCAACGTTGTGCCGGTGAATTCATACCAGCGCTGGTTGTACCAGTAGATCGACCCATCGGCTTCCGCGATCCAGGCAAGCTGCGGGATCCCGTTGGCCATGGCTGGAACCGTTCTTCGCTCTCGCGCAATGCCTCTGCTTTAAGCTTGCGCTCGGTGATATCGCGGGCAACTTTGGAAGCCCCCACAATCATGCCATTGCTATCTCGAATCGGCGAAATAGTCACCGAAACGTAAATGTGGGCGCCGCCTTTCCTCACCCGTACAGTTTCGAAATGTTCAACGCTCTCGCCACGCTTGATCCTGGCCACGAGGTCTGACTCCTCGTTAATGCGCTCGGGCGGCAATAGCAGCAGTATTGATTTGCCCACGATCTCTGCCGCCGAGTAGCCGAACACCTTCTCAGCGCCACGATTCCAGGCGGAAATCGTTCCGTCCAGTGTCTTACTAATAATGGCGTCATCAGAGGATTCCACGATCCCGGCCAGCAGTTCGCGCATTTCCTCGGTCCGCTTGCGAACCGCCACTTCGGCTTGCAGCGCTGCCGTGCGTTGCTCCACGCGCTGTTCGAGATCGATGTTGAAGGCCTTGACTTGAGCCTGAGCCTTGGCGGCGACGCGGATCTCCCGGTTTACCGTGAGGCCGGCGATGGACAGGAAGATGATTCCAAGGATTGAGCCTAACCCGATGGCCGAGCTGGTGAAACGCCGTGTGCCCCGGGCACGTTGCGTTCGCTGCTCCAGCAACAGGTTCTCCTGGTCCTCCATCTCCTGTACCGTGCTCCGCACTGCATCCATGGCCTGCTTGCCCTGCATGAGCCAAGCAAGGGGCGGGGGCGTTCCCGATTGCCGCCGTGCGGCCACAAACCTGCGGCATATTGAGCCTGATTTTCGCCTGCTCTCCCAGCATGCCCAACCGTCTTACCTGGTCCGGGTTAACGATGAGCGTGTGCAACGCCTGCAGATCCAGACCGACGGCGGGTTTTCCCGAATTGTATGGTTCTAAAAAAGGCTCATGGCCGCTTAGAGCAAAGCCGCGTGCTCCGGTCTCCACGTCGACCAGATCCGGAGCGTGAGTTCCAGGGTCGCGTACTCTTTATGGGAGTGGGCAACCCAATCGGCATCCGCCGCCGCTTGCAGTTCCATGCGCCACGAAAGCAAACCCAGAAGACCGGTCAGAAGCACGGCTCCGGCGACCCCCACCTTGACCAGCTTGCGTAACCGGGCTTCGGTTTCCGGTTCCTCCAGGTGCTGAGAAGCCGGTCCAGGTGTTCCTGGCGGAGCTGAAGGGCTTCCTCCAGCCTTTTCCGCTCTCGATCGCTGCGATCAACCATGAAGGTAGTCCAACCGATAAAACCCGCGATCATGCTCCGGTGACGATTGCCAGCACGGTCACCTCGGCCCAGGTGAAGTGCACCCCGCTCAGTAAAGGTTTCGAGAGCAACCAACCGAGGACGCAGAGCATTAGCAGGACGGCGGGGAAGGCTCCGCGCAACATCTTTGCTCCCGGACGCTGGCGTGTGAGAACGCCGCCTATGGCCCAAGGTGCGCGGGAACACAGAAGAGCAGCGGTCAGCATGGCAAACGCCACCACCGCAGGCCAAGCCAAGGTGATGGGAGGCGCCCCCGGTCCCAGGATCCAGCCGAGTACCCCAAATACGGGTGCTAATGCCGCGGCCAGACAAATAAATTGAGCAGGCCATCTTCTCCCCTGGTCCGCCAATCGATCACCAGCAAAGCGAGGCTAAGCAACAGGAAGGCTCCTGCGGCGACAGGGGACATGACGATTTGGGCGGCGGCAATCCGTGACCCTGGCGATCGCCACAGCAGGAGCCGATCGATTCCGAAGTCGCTGCCGAACATCTGTTCCGCGAGGGTGAGCAATCCGGCCAGACCAACCGTGGCTGCTGAGGCCCGCGCAATGAATTTCCGGAGCTGCGCCAAGGGCTGCTTGTCTTTTTCCCTTTGCAGGAATAGGGAAAGACCGGCCAACAGGAAGCAAGTAGCGGCGTTGGGGGCCATCGCCGTCCCGTCTCCCCAGGTGACCAAAGCCGGTAAGTTCAGTGCCCACCCTATCAGCCCCGAGAGCCTAAACACCATGGAGAAGACAGCGGCGATTGAGACGAATGCTTTTAACCGCTTTCCAAGGTTGGCGTCAGAACGGGAGGTCATGCGGGCAACCTTTACTGGATAAAATCACCGAGGCTTTCGAGATCAGCCAAACGTGCAAGCCAAGAACCGGCCATGCCCGAGCAAGTACAGTTCGTTAAGGAACTCGCTCCGGGGCTCAGGCGGGTCAGAAGGTCGCCCATGGCGGGGCCAGGAGCCCAGGAACCCGGTGGGAAGCACCTGACACGTTGGCGGCTGCGCCGGCTGGCCGCGGGGCGAATCGTAATCCCGGCCAGTTGTCCATTAATTTGCAGACCTCGCAAAGGGTACAGGAGCTGAATCCTTCATCGGCGACAGATATTCGTCCGTTACATTGGGAGCGTGCTTTGCAGACGCACAGAAAGCGTGGCCGGGCTTTCCAGTAGAGAGTAACCGCGACCATGTGCATGGACCCCAGGGTCAGATTTCTTCCCAACCCAGAGGTGGTCCTCGAAACTGATACGGTATGGCGTTTCTCTTGAGGTATTAAGGTTTTTCTCTGTCCCACAACCGTACGGTCCGAGAAGCCTCCGCTTCTTTTTGCCGAAGAAAAGAACAACCGACCTTCCAGGGAAACTGTGTGGCTCCGATTCGGATTCTGCTTGTAGATGACGACGAGGTGCAAAATATTATTATGCGGAGTCTGCTTGAGCGCGAGGGCTTCGACTTAACGGTTGCGTGCAACGTTGGGCAGGCTTTGAAGCTCATCAGCACAGAACGGTACGACGTCCTGCTGAGTGATCTACATCTGCCAGGAGCATCCGACGGTCTCACCGTGATAAGTGCAATGCGTCATATCAATCCCAACGCAGTCGCAGTATTGCTAACCGGCTTCCCCAGAGATGGATGTTGCAGCCCAGGCTATCTTGCGACAAGCCGACGAGATCATGATCAAGCGGACGGACCCAACAGAGATGATCGAATCGATCAAACGCCGGATTGCCAGTGGCACTAGTTATTCACGGCCCAAGACTGGAAGCGTGGCGACGATTCTCGGTCGTGCGGTGGTAATGAAACGAAAACCGCTGGGCTCCTTCACAAACCCCATTGGACAAGACTGGATACTGTAGGCCAGGACGACAGTCCGCTGAAAAAGCCAGGTCGCTCTAAATCCTCGCAACTAGTCTTGTGAAGGGTACGGCCTTTAGGCCGTACGTACAGCTGTGAAATGGATCCAGCTTTAGCCACTGAGGGGACGATTCCAGTCGAATGGCAACTGCCCTCAGGGTCTAAAGAGCGCATACCCAGGACTGTCGTCCTGGGCTACACTCAGCCGTCCCTGCGGGACTGAGTTTCAAAATCTCGGCAGTTTTCACGCAGACTCTTCAGCACCGGTCCGTCCCCGTTCGGCAAGCTCAAGGCAGGCTCTCCCGGACTAAGTTTGCAAGAGTTCAAGCTCCCAAGCGAGCAGCCGGGGTTATTGTCAGGACTTTCGGCGGCAACATAACAATCGTAAACCAATACTCCGCCAACGATCGAACGATCGCCAGGAAACGCTCAAAGTCGACAGGCTTGACGATGTAAGAACTACAGCCCAGCTTGTACATCTTCAGGATTTCCTCATCATTCGAAGAAGTACTTAGGACAACGACCCGTAGATAGCGAAGGATTTCATCCGACATCATCGCGGTCAAGACTTCACGCCCATTCTTTCGGGGCATATTCAAATCGAGCAGGATCAGGTCGGGCGTTGGCACGTCGATGTATTGGCCCTCCTTGCGCAAGAAGGCCATGCAGTCAACTCCATCGTTCACGTGATGGAGGGCGAAACGCCAGATTGGGACATCTCAAAGGCAAGGCGGGTCAGTTCCACATCGTTATTGTTGTCCTCTACGAGGAGAACCTGTGCGGGCCTGCCGCTCGGCTGTTTGCTGTCCACTAGGTTTTTTCCAGCCCCTGCGGGAATTGTGAAATGAAATGTGCTTCCTTGTCCCGGCTCGGACTCCACCCAAACCGTGCCGCCGTGGCCACCTACGATGCGGCGACAGACAGCAAGTCCGATGCCGGTTCCCGGATAGTCTTTTTTGTCGTGTAACCTTTGGAATATTTCGAAGATCCGCTCATAGTACTCGGGGGCGATGCCAATCCCGTTGTCGCTGACGGAAAAGGTCCATTTATTCCCGTTGCGTTCCGCTGACACGTGGACATGCGGCGCTTTGTCACCGTGGTACTTGAGCCCGTTACCGATGAGGTTATCCATTAGCTGAACCAACTGGGAGCGGTCACCCATAATCACGGGCAGTTCACCGCAGGTGACTTGTCCCCCGGCTTCGCTGATGGATGACTCAAGTAGGCCTACGGTGTCATTGAAAACATTCCAGGAAGGAGGTCGGCATGAAGGGCCGGAGGCGCGAGTCGACTCGCGAATATGCGAGCAAATCCTGTATCAGGGCCTGCATTTGACCTATCGCTTGCACAGCACGACGAATCCAGTCGCCAGCCTGCTCGTCCAGCTTGCTTTCGTATTTTATTTTGAGCAGTTGAACGAACCCGCTAATGCTGCGCAGTGGGGACTGTAAGTCGTGGGACGCTATGTAGGCGAATTGCTGTAACTCGATGTTGCTTCGTTCTAAAATCTGATTGGACAGCCGCCAGCTCGCTGCGTGCGTTCGTTGACCCGCAGCTCCAGTTTGGCTATGGGCTGCTTGCAGGGCGGTGGCCTGATCTCCTGAGATTTGCCTTGTCCCGCTCTGACTTAGTTGCGTGCGCTGATGTTGCGGATTGCGGCTGTCACGAGGATTCCCTCGGCGCTTTCCAGCGGGCTCAGCATGATCTCGATCGGAAACCGGCTACCATCCTTGCGTCGTCCAGATAACTCGATGCCCATGCCTATCTGCTGCGCCAGAGCGTGGGTCGATTTCGAGTTCCGTCGGCGATCAACCGTTCCGCAAAGCCTTCGGGAATGATCCTGGTGATCTTCCTGGCCGAGCAGTTCATCGCGCTGATAGCCGAACTGTTTCTCCGCCTGCACATTCAACAGGACAATCTCCCCCATCCTGGTTCGACTACCACCATCGCGTCCGGAGCTGCCTCCAACAAGCCACGGGATCACGGCCCCTCCGAGTCCTGCGAGAGGTGGTGATGTTGCGGATTGCGGCCGTCACAAGGATTCCCTCGGCGCTTTCCAACGGGCTCAGCATGATCTCGATCGGAAACCGGCTACCATCCTTGCGTCGTCCGGATAACTCGATGCCCATGCCTATCTGCTGCGCCAGAGCGTCGGTCGGGGTGCGGATTCCGTCGGCGATCAACCGTTCCGCAAAGCCTTCGGGAATGATCCTGGTGATCTTCTGGCCGAGCAGTTCATCGCGCTGATAGCCGAACTGTTTCTCCGCCTGCACATTCAACAGGACAATTCCCCCCATCCTGGTTGACTACCACCATCGCGTCCGGAGCTGCCTCTAACAGGCCACGATAGGCGGGCCTCCGAGTCCTTGCGGGTGGGGTGATGTTGCGGATTGCGGCTGTCACGAGGATTCCCTCGGCGCTTTCCAACGGGCTCAGCATGATCTGGATCGGAAACCGGCTACCATCCTTGCGTCGTCCAGATAACTCGATGCCCATGCCTATCTGCTGCGCCAGAGCGTCGGTCGGGGTGCGGGATTCCGTGAGCGATCAGCCGTTCCGCAAAGCCTCGGGGATGAGCCTGGTGATCTTCTCGCCGAGCAGTTCATCGCGCTGATAGCCGAACTGTTTCTCCGCCTGCACATTCAACAGGACAATTCCCCCATCCTGGTTGAACCACCATCACATTCGGAGCTGCCCTAACAGGCCACGATAGCAGGCCTCCGACGCGATACTACCGTTGAGATCGAGCATCACTTCTGATCACCCGAAGTCCCCTCAATTGCTGATGTCCAATCGCCGACTTAGCCGTCTATGTCCGTATCGATCGGTAACCGGATTGCCAGCTTAGCGGCGGAGCCCCGCGAAGCGGGACGCTCGCAGTCTCGACAGCTTCGGCAGTTCTGGGAGAGTTTCAGCCGACCTTAGTTACACTCGCCAGCGTCGTGGCGTCTTTCGTGCCTTCTGACGCCGGCAGGACCACCACGGTAAACCAGTAATCGGCCAGTGACTGCACCACACGCAGAAATTGTTCAAGGTCCACCGGCTTGGCTATATACGAGCTACAGCGCAGCTTGTACATTTTCAAGATCTCTTCGTCGTCCGTCGAAGTTGTGAGCACAATCACCGGCAGGTTGCACAGCGCTTCGTCGGCCACGATTTCTGCCAGCACCTCCTGCCCGTTCATGCGCGGCATGTTCAGGTCGAGCAGGATTAAGTCCGGGCGCGGAGCGCCTGCATATGTACCTTGCTTACGCAGAAAGTTCATGCACTCCACCCCGTCCTTGGCATGGTGCAGGTTGAGCAGCAGCTTGGACTTCTTGAACCCGATGCGGGTCAGCTCCACATCGTTCTCATTGTCTTCCACCAGCAGAATCTCAGCCGGCCTCGTGTTGGTAAGTGTGTTGATCATTTGTCTCGTCCGCCGTCTCTTTGTTGTCCGTACTTATTGCTGTGTCCGCAGGAATGTTGAAACGAAAATTGCTTCCGTGCCCGGGCTCAGATTCCACCCAAATCGCGCCGCCGTGGCGTTCTACCACCCGGCGGCACACGGCCAACCCTATGCCCGTGCCCGGATACTCCTTTTGATCGTGCAGTCGCTTGAAAATTTCAAAGATGCGCCCAAAATACTTGGGGTCGATGCCGATCCCGTTGTCGCGCACGGAAACGATCCATTCATCTTTCTTTGTGCCAGGCTCGGCCGACACATGGACATGTGGCGGTTCAGTTCCGTGATACTTGAGCCCATTGCTAATCAGGTTCTGCATCAATTGCGCCAATTGCGAACCGTCGCCCAACACCACCGGCAATTCCCCACAAGTCACTTGCCCTCCGGCATCGCGGATGGACGACTCCAAGAGCGACACCGAGCCATGGAACACGTCCGCGAGAGGCACCCGTACAAACGGACGAGATCGTGATTCCACGCGCGAGTAGGAGAGCAAGTCGTGAATCAGGGTTTGCATCTGAGTAATGGATTGGACGGTCCGGCGAATATAGTCGCGGGCCTGATCGTCCAGCTTGTCCTCGTAGTCCATCTTGAGCAATTGCACAAAGCCGCTGATGCTCCGCAGTGGGGATTGCAGATCGTGGGAGGCAACATAGGCGAACTGCTGTAATTCGATGTTGCTGCTTTCGAGCGTTTTGTTGGCCTTGGCGAGATCCTCCGTCCGCATGATAACGCGGAACTCCAGCTCGTCGCGCGTTCGCTGGAGTTCGATCGTTTTCTCTTCCAGCTTCAGATTGCGGGCTTCCATTTCCTGATGCAATATCACCAGGTTTACTTCGGCACGCTTGCGCTCGGTCACGTCGGCGCGGATGGCGACGTATTGGCAGGGTTTGCCTTCCACGTCTAAGGTTGGGACGATGGTGGTGTCGACCCAGTAGATCGACCCGTCCTTCGCGCGGTTCCTGATTTCGGCGCGCCAGACATTGCCGCGAGCGATGGTGCCGTACATCTCCTGGAAAAATTCCTTGGGGTGGTGGCCGGAGTTCAGGATGCGGTGGTTCTGGCCCATCAATTCGTCTCGGGAATACTTACTGATGGTGCAGAATTTGTCGTTCACGTAGGTGATCGTGCCCCGTACGTCGGTCATCGCCACGATAGCGTGCTGATCGAGCGCGAACTGCTGGTCAGACAATTCCGCGGTGACGGCTTTCAACTGGGCTGTTCGCTCCGCTACTCTTCGTTCCAGATCTTCGTTAAGCTTTCGGATTTGCCGTTCATCTTCCTTAACTGAGTGATGTCGCGGAAAGCTGCTACACCGCCACAAATCGCACCCCCCTTATCAAACATCGGATTGCCGTAGACTTCGATATAGGTGCCCTCCGGGATCCGTTCGTTTCGCACAAACATCTCCGTCCTCGTCACTTCTCCGCGAAGGGCGCGCAGTAAGGGCATCTGGTCGGCCGGAAAAGGGGTGACGGTATCGTTCATGAAAAAGCCGTAATATTCGGCCCATGCGTGAGCGGAAATCGCTGCCGCTTCCAGGCCGAGTAGCTTAGCCGCCCCGGTATTCCAGATCACGAACTTTCCCTCCGCATCCACCGTCACCAGTCCTTCGGTCATGCTCTCCAGCACAGTCTTAAGTTTTTGCGTTTGTTTTTCCAACGACAGCTGCGCGCTTACCTCCGCTTGCAACCGGTGGGCTAGTTCCTGCTGTTGGGAGCGCACCAAATTGGGAAGTAACATGGCCTTTGGAACCAGCGGTATCAGCATGGCCGCCGTGACCATTGACACTGCCGCCGTGAGCGCCTTGATTACCCCGGCGGCAAAGTAGGTAGCGTGCCAGATGTTCCAGATCTCCATTACGTGCGTGGTGCCGCACGCCAGAATGAAGGCGGCGAACATCCAAAAGATTTTGTTTAAGGGTTGGGAGCGGTTCTTGCCGATGAAGTAGATCAGGATGATGGGAATGCAGTAATAGGCGGCGGCGATCAGACCGTCGGAGATGACATGTAGCCACACGATGCGCGGATCCCACATGTAGCAGTAGCCATGCGGCATGAAACGTGCAAAGTTGGGTCCCAAAACCTCGGCATACCCGGCAGACAGCCAAAGCGAAGCGGCGCTCAGAGGGATCAGAACTCCCAGGGTCACCAGACGAGATGCACTCATCCTCTTCACCTGCGCCGCGGCTCCATCAGGTCCTTCTTTCAGGCGAGGAGGCAAGCCGAGGTCCAGTAGCACCCTGCGTCCAACGATGGCAGTTGCGTGGCTGCGCTGACCATTTCCTCGCTCTGCCGCGCGCTGAATAAGACGGTTCTAACGTATCGCCCGTTCGCCCGGCTGCCTGCGCGGTAAATGGTTACCTTCGCCAGATGTTCCATTAATTTGGGACCTCGCGCCAAAGGGTATAGGAACTAAACTCTTCATCGGCGACAGGCACACCGTCCGTTACTTTGCTAACGTGTTATGCCGTCGCACGATAAGCGAGTCTAGGCTTCTCTTCCCGGCGGGACATCTTTCTGCTCAAAACAAGCAGAAAGTAACCGCGGCTATGTGCATGGACCCAAGGTCAGTTTTCCCCCAAGCATGGCGGTCCTCGAGAACGGCACGGTAGGGAGCTTCTCTTCAGGTATTACAGTTTGTCTCTGTACCACAATCATACAGTTTGAGAAGCTTCCACTATTTGCGCCGAAGAAGCGACTTTATACTTAGGACGCACGCAAGTCGACACTGAGTAACTACTGTGCTATTCAGTAACCGGGAATTTAATGGAGCGTCGATCAGTATTAGACAGATAAATAGCGGTGAACATTTCTACCACCTTTCTTCCCTCCTCTCCTGTGACGGATGGCGACTGCCCAACGCTGATTGCGTCCAGAAATTCCCGAATCTGAAGTTCGTGGTAATAGCGTGTGCTGTCGACTTTGCTAAAGCTATCCCGGTCCTGTCGCTGAAACTCACTTAGTAAGTGTTCCTCACCCGGAATTGTCCATAAGTCATTGAAGGGTGGCTCGATGATTTCCGACATTCCAGCAACGAACGTGGCGCCGGTGTCGGTCTGCACCCCAACAGAGGCGCCGTTCGATCCATGAATATGTACTTTGGTATAGATTCCGGGCTTCTGAGACAGGCTGGTAATGATTGCACCCAGGCCACCGTTGCGAAAGCGGATCGTCGCCACGGCCGTATCCTCCACCTCAATGTAGGGATGGTTCAGATTGCCGGTGAAGCCACTGATTTCCTCGATCGGCCCCATGAACCACTGGAGCAGGTCCAATTGATGTGGGGACTGATTGACTAAAACGCCGCCGCCTTCCGTGCTCCATTTGCCTCGCCAGGGGTCTGACCGGTAGTAGTTCTCATCCCTATGGCTGAGCATGGTGAATGTTCCGAGGATGGGAGACCCAACCTTGCCCGCGTCCAGGGCCGACTTCATCCGCAGCACAGGAGGAAAGAACCGCCGCTGACTCACCACTCCCAGATGCACATGGTGTTTACGTGTCGCTTGAAGCATGGCATCGCAATCGGCAAGACGCGCGGCCATCGGCTTTTCTACCAGCACATGCGCGCCTGCTTCGGCGGCCTGGATCGCTGCTTCAGCATGTAATGGATGCGGCGTACAAAGGCAAACCACTTGCACGGCTTTGTCCAAAATCATTTGCCGAATATCGGTATATGCCGCCACCCCATACCTGCCGGCAAACTGCTGGGAACGGTCCGGGGCGTTATCGCAAACAGCCACGAAGTCCGATTGAGCTAACGAGTGCAGTGCCGCTGCATGAATCTGGCCAACCTTCCCGCACCCAATCAGCGCGGTACGAATCTTCGTCATGCCATGCCCTTTGAAAAGTGTAATTCGCCGTCCATCCTGCCTGCCACGATGGAAAAGCAACGAACCAGACCTTTGTAGATGGCAAATCGTTCACGGTCAAGGCTGTTGCGCTCTCTGAGCGGATGTGTCGCGATCTGTTGGTAGACAAGCAAGTCAATATTGGATATACGTTTCGTAATCAGCTTTCGTGTCCGCAAAATCCTGCCGAGGAACCTCGCTTTCGTGAAACCAAAACTAGCCGCCTTCCCGAAATGCTACATGGACGATGTTTGCGTCCATCACACCATGACTCTTTTCGAGTGGATTGAACTGGCCGCAACTCTCGGCGTCGATGGGCTCGAATTCTATTCGGGCTTTCTTAGAAGACGACGAGCCGTTCCTGAAAAAGGTCAAGGCTGCGCTGGAACGGCACAGTCTCGCCATGCCGATGCTCTGCTGCTCTCCCGATTTCACGCAGCCCGATCCCGCGCTTCTGCAAAAGGAGATCGAGCGCGAAAAGCGGATGATCGAGATCACTGCGTTTTTCGGCGGCCGGTTTTGCCGCGTGCTCTCGGGTCAGCGCCGGCCGGAACTCACGCGGGAAGACGGCGTGGCGCAGGTGGTGCGGGTCATCAAGGGCCTATTGCCGTTTGCGGAAGCGCATGGCGTTGTCCTGACTATGGAGAACCATTACAAGGACAACTACTGGCAGTATCCGGAATTCGCCCAAAAGATGGATGTCTTCGTGGAGATCGTGGATCAAATCGATTCGCCCTGGTTCGGCGTCAACTACGATCCCTCCAATACCATCCTGGCGGGTGAGGACCCTCTCGTGCTGCTGGATCGGGTGAAACACCGGGTGGTTTCCATGCATGCCAGCGACCGCTATCTCAAGAGCGGAACCATCGAGGACCTGCGCAAGGAGGAGAACTCGGTGGGCTACGCCAGCCGTCTCTCCCATGGCGTCATTGGGAAAGGAATGAACGACTACGACAAGATTTTCTCAACACTTTCTTCCGTCGGATTTAACTCGTGGGTTTCGATAGAAGATGGTTTGGGTGGGATGGATGAGTTACGGGAATCGGTCCGGTTTCTCAGGGCCAAGATAGATCAGCACTTCAGAGATTAAGACGTGCATCGGTGAACCTGCCGATTCAATTGAATGTCCGCGTTCCAGCGCTGACGATCTCGTCGGGGCGAACCATGCGGTGCTCGACGGCACTCAAGGTGGCGGCCTCAACCAGGGCGATCGTTTTAAGATTGTCACTGCCGCTGATTGCGGGGGTGTGCTTGGTCTCCACGGCGATCAGCAATTGGCCCATGGTCGCCGAGAAAGCATCGGGAAACCAGCTCTCGACAGGTTGGAAGTGGCGGAAGCCCTCGTCTCCCTTTCGGGCGTACCGCATCGTCGATGGGGTGGTGTAAGGATCTTTGCACCAACCAATGTCGCCGATAGCCAGCCCGTCGAGTCCCTCAACGCGCCACTCGATGCGGATGTCCCCGGGGCAGCCTTCCTTCGCCGGCCCGGTCCAGACATCATCGATCACGACACAGCGCAGATCGTCTCCGTATTCCAGGATAGTGGTGCAGATTCCGTCGGTGTGCGGAAAGTGACTGCGTGGATCGGAGCGGGTGCTGCAAAAGACGCGCTCCGGGTCTCCAAACCAGTAGCGCATGCAATCCAGATGATGGATCGACATAATCTTGAGTGTTAGCGAACCGGTTTCCATCTGCCACGGCTTCCAGTGCGGAATGCCGCGCATATCGATAGTGGCAAAGACCGGAGCGCCGAAAAAATTCTCTTCCAATAGAGTTTTGACCCCGAAGACCGTGGGGTCGTAGCGCATGTTTTGATTCACGGAAAGTGTTATTCCCGCATCTTCGCAGGAGCGTACAAGCTGGGCAGCCTCGACGTAGTCGAGGGCCAAAGGCTTTTGAGCCAGAATTCCCTTCACCGTGGCCCTTGCACATGCTGCACGAATCAAGTCACCTTGGAACTGAGGAGGAACCGCGATATCGAGGATCTCAATCGTCCGGTCGTCCAACAGTTGTTCGTACTTGTCATAGACACGGGGAACCATATGCCGCCCCGCAATCCGCGCTGCGTTTTCCTGGTTGCGGGAAGCTATACCGACGGGATTGAAGCCTGCGCGCCTGTAGCTCACGAGATGGCATTCGTCGACGATAAATCCGCTGCCGAGTATTCCAATGCGGAAGTCCTTTTTAAGCGGAGCAGGCGGTCCGGACAAGTTTTGGTGGTGCTGGAAAATAGGCATGGTCCTTTGCAATTGAAGGGTGAGCCTGAGGATGGAGGGTAGTCGGGTTTGACGAAGCTCCTTCAGGTTTTTGACTGAGTCAGCTTAGCAGTTGTTAGTGGGCCGAGGATGTGGAAATCGGTAGGCGAGCAGGACCAGCAGAGTTCCGGCGGTGAGAGACCTGCCGGTTCGACTGCTCTGGTTCCGTGACGAAGGACGGGTGCCCCACATCTCGCTGGTTTTTCGCGAGATGTCGGATACCGCGAATGTGGACCGCTAAGTGCATCGGATGAATCGAAAGTCAGAGGGAAGGAGCAGTGGTATCCCACACCTCGCGAAAAACGAGCGAGATGTGGGGCACCCGTCCTTCGTCAGGGAGCGCAGGTCTAGAAGGACCTCATTCCGCGGAGCACATGCGGAGGCTTATTAGCAGCCAGCGAAATTGCAGCCTCCTCCAGGGCCGGCTATCGGAGTTGTATATTCGCTCGGCGCCAGCGTGCGGTTCCCGGACACGGTATAGACAGCCAGGGGGTCGGCTACCTCGCCGAGAGAGCCGGTCGAGTAGTCCGTGTTGTTTTCTACCTGCAGCGTCTCGACGCCGTTGCCGACAAGCTGGATAGCCGCGAAAGGCGGGTCGACGAACTGGTTGGTAGAAACGGTCAGACCGGTGACGGTGTAAGTCGGCCCCTGAGAGTTATAGATGGTGAGCGTTCCCTGGTTCGGACCGCCGTCGAGCAAAGTGTTCGAAGTGACGGCTACGTTAGAAACTCCTAATGTGTCCCATTGGTTTTCCGCAGCCACGTAGATGTCGGAAAACCCGTCCGGGTTTGAGACGTAGTTCTGCTTGATGGTGACATTGTTTCCGCCTACGACCGAAATGCCGCGCCCACCGAGGTTCGACAGGATGGTATTCCCCTGGACGGTGATGCCGGAGACCATGGGCGAGCCCACGTAGCTCACGGTAGAGATGCCATCGTCACCGGAGTTAAGGGTGCGGTTGCCGGAGACCGTAATGGAGGAGGATCCGACGATTTGGGTGATTGAATCAGCGAGGGTGTTCTGTACGGTGTTGTCAAGGATCTGGCCATGAGAGCTGTTGTAGGACATGATCCCCACGCTCGCGGAGCCGGAGATGAGAAGGTTCTGGACGCGGTAGTTGGTAGCATTCAGGGCGAGAACCATACCGGACTGCGGGGTCGTAAGCCGCAGGGTGGCAGTCGAGCGCATAGAGAAGTTCGTGGCGGAAGGGTCGCTGCCGGAAAGCACGAGAGCTTCTTCGGCGGGGTTGAGCGGGATGAGGACCGAAGATGCGCCAGTGCCTGAAACGGCGATCGACGTTGCGATGGGGGTGCCCGTGTAAGCGAAATTCCCGGCCGGGATCAGCGCAGTGCAGTGATGAGCGAGGGCGTAGTTGAAGGCGGCTTGAATAGCGGAGAGATTGTCGGTCACGCCATCTGGAATAGCGCCGAAGGAACTGAGCGATGCGGTGCAACCGTGGAGGAGCGGGGCGACCGGTGAGAAGAGCAAGAACGTGATGAATGCTGCCAGCCAGAATTTGCGCATGAGTCTGTCCTTGACTCCGTCAGCTCAGTGCTCAATCAGAATGACCAGCAGAATGGCAGCGACGGGTCGCGAATTGGAGAGCTCCGTCAGACGGGAGGCCAGCTCCATTCGTTCTGCTCATCGCCAAACTGGGAGATGACTTTAGTGATCGTCTTGTGTGGATTGCGCTCGTCTTCCCAGAACAGGAGAGGAAAGGTCCGTCAAACTAGCGGCTTCTTATTCTGCGCGATCAGGCCTGCGAAATGGTTTGCAGGCCTGAGTTACTTCGCACCAGGAGCAACTAGCGAGTTGCGGTGACAAGCATGAATGGGTCGGCGACAACACTGCAGGCGGCTGAGGAGGATGCTTCCCAGGTGGAACCGTCGGCGTAGGTGAGCGAATTTAGATCGACGGAGGTTACAGAGGTGAAACGGCTTAGCGACACATCACTCGAAGCGTGACTGTTTCCTCTCACGTCCAGGGTGACTTCGACCCTTTTTGTCAAATCTGGCGCCGGCGCCTCCGGCAGGGGAACGTATCTCCACTTATCACTCAAGCCGTGAACGGTGATTTGCGCCTTCACAATTTCTTGTTGGGAGGGATTGGTCATTGTGAGCCGGATTCGCTGCTCCTGCAGCGGCGCGGGTGGGGGAGCGCTTGGCCCCACCGTTTTTCTGGACGGAAAGGAAGATCCATGATTGACGCTCAAGCCGACGGGACAATTTGCGCCCGAGGTGTTTGGGCTGAGGTGCAGGACGACGTCCTGGGCAATGATGCATGGGGTCGCGAGCACGATGGCGAGCGGCAAGACGCCAATAGATTTCATATGAGCCCTCCGTTTCGTACAAACGATGCCAACACACTACTCCGGTTGATTTTTCAATTCAAGCAAGGCTTCCCGCTGCTGCAACGCTGCTGCACCGCGAGCCGCATGGTTACTTAAGATTAAAAGATAAACGACGCGAAGAGTGGTTCAAGTTTGCCGTCTAAGCTCAAGAAACCATGCGGCTTCCAAACACCGATCGCAATTTAACGAAGACTAAAAACCCATTGGTCTCAACTGAGTAGTCCGAAAGTGATACTGCCAGAACGGTACACCTTGCTTACGATAAGGCAAATCGATGCCCTATCGCGCGGAGTGTTTCCACGCGGCGCTCGATGAAGTTCAACCCACGGGAATGAGGTGTAATACGATGCGTTTTCTTCCGACATGTGCCCTGCTGTTGTCTATCTCTGCCATACCGGGTTTTTGCCAGAGCAACAGCACCCCCACCACAGACACCCAAACGGCACTGCCGGCGAACGCCAATGATGCGTCCGTCGACTATGCAGCGTTGCGTGAGCGTCTTGCTCAGCAGAACAAGGTTCTGACGACTCAGGTCACGACCCAGCGCGCTGTGGTCAAGAAGAATCAGGAATTGCTGAAAGAAGCGCAGAAGCTTGACGCCTCCAACAAGAAGCTCATGGAGGAAAAAAAGAAGCTTGAGACGGAGAATATCGACCTCGAGAAGCAGCGTCAGGCTCTGAAAGCATCGCAAGGCCAGTCGCAAACGCAGACTGCTCAAGTATCGAACTAAGCGTCCGGTTAACTTGCCGCAACCCGCCGAGCTCGCTCACGCTCAGGAGCTCGGAAGCGCCCTTCCCCCGTGGGCTCTGGGAAGCGTTCAAGTAGGCCGTCGCCCAAACCTCAAACCTGGTTGTTCGGATTTTGGGACTGCGGATAGCGGAAGCTGTCGCGGTCCCAAAGTTAGCTCAGGCAGGTAGCAGGACAGCAGTTCCCTCCGTCGTACTCCCCCCGGGATTCCTGGCCCGTACACCAGAACTATTGTGGGCTTCGCCCATCTTTTCATCCCACGCACCCCGCATCTGCAGTCGACATGGGTGGCGTTGGCGAACTTCCCGCGGCTTTCCTTTCATCGAAGCCGTATCCGCGGAGCCGTCTGGGGCTTTCAGGCGATGCGGAATGCCTTTTGGGCTAAAGTAAGAAGGTATGAGGACAATGGCTGAAATCAACAGCGCGGACCTTCGGCAGCAATTCGCCAGCGACAACTTTTCTGGGATCTGTCCGGAAGCATCGGCCGCAATGGCCGCGGCCAACCGCGGCCATGCCCCTTCTTATGGAAACGACCCTTGGACTGCCGCCGCGTCGGATGCCTTCCGGGAGTTGTTTGAGACCGAGTGCGAGGTCTTTTTTGCCTTCAATGGTACGGCGGCGAACTCTCTGGCGCTGGCCTCGCTCTGCCAGTCGTATCACGCCGTCATCTGCTGTCAAACTGCCCATGTGGAAACCGACGAATGTGGGGCTCCGGAGTTCTTCTCCAACGGTTCCAAACTTTTCGTCGCCGAAGGCATTGACGGCAAGCTCACGCCCGCTTCTATTCAGGCTATCGCCGCCAAGCGGCATGATATTCATTATCCCAAGCCTCGCGCTGTCACCATCAGCCAGTCAACCGAGACCGGCCGTGTCTACACCATCGATGAACTGCGGGCAGTGTCGTCGGTTTGCAAGAAACACGGTTTACGGCTTCACATGGATGGCGCGCGCTTCGCCAATGCGTGCGCCAGCCTTGGCTGCTCCCCGGCGGACCTTACCTGGAGGAGTGGCGTCGACGTACTCTGCTTCGGCGGCACGAAGAACGGAATGGCCGTAGGCGAAGCCATTCTCTTCTTCAATCGAGAACTCGCGGAAGATTTTGATTACCGCTGCAAGCAAGCAGGGCAACTCGCCTCGAAAATGCGCTTTCTTGCTGCTCCCTGGGTGGGCATGCTGGAAAGCGGCGCTTGGCTGCGCAATGCTATTCATGCCAATGACAGCGCGCGCTATCTAGCCGACAGTCTCGTGGATATCCCCGGCGTGGAAATCGCTTCGCCGCCGGAAGCCAACGCAGTATTCGTCAACACCTCGGATGAAATTCTCGAGGCCGTCCATCAACTGGGCTGGAAGTTTTACACCTTCATCGGCGGTGCCGCCCGCTTCATGTGTTCCTGGGATACGGATCGCAAACGCATCGATGATTTCTGCCGCGACCTGCGCGTTTGTGCGGAATCAACGTTGGTGGCCAGAGCTTAAGGCTGCGAGCCGCCGCGGTTTGTGCCCTAGCAGAAACAAAAAACTCGCTCCCACACCAGTCACGGATGAAGCCCTCGTAAAGCCCCCGCATCCCGGGGGCTATACTGGACCACGCAGCCATGAGGATGATTCTTAGAGCATTGCTTTTATTTTTGGGCGCCATGTCGTACTGGTCGCCCTCTTTAGCGCAACAATCAATACCTGCACCCCGGCCCTGGAATCAGAACCCGAATGGAATGCACGTCTACCTCCAGGCGGGGCTGAAGTCCCACCAGGTAGGCCAGCATGACTATCCACAGTTTCTCGCCGACTGGAGCAAGATCCTGACCGAGCACGGAGCCATCGTCGACGGCTCTTTGCACGCCCCGGATGCCGATGAACTTGAGAACACCGACGTTCTCGTGATCTATAAAGGAGACGCCGGCTACATGACGGACGGCGCACGGAAGGCGCTCGAAGCCTTCGTCAAACGTGGCGGCGGTATCGTCAGTCTGCACGATTCGCTGTGTGGTCCTGATCCGGATTACTTTGCCACCCTCGTCGGGGGCGCGAAAAAGCATGGCGAAGTGAACTACACCTTGGGTGCCGATATTCCCTACACCGTCGTGGATAAATCAAACCCCATCATGCACGGCATGTCGGACATCACAATTTTCGATGAAGCCTTCTTCAAGATGACATGGGCTAAGGATCCGGCGATACACGTGCTCGCAACCGCGGTGATCCCGGGAACGCCGAGCGCCGGCACACACAAGGGCGAAGTCGTGCCCCAGATCTGGACTTATGAACACACGCTTCCGGGTGGCCAGCCCGCCCGCGCGTTCGTCTGGATGCAGGGACATACGTATGCCAACTTCGCTAATCCACAAATCCAAGCCATGCTGCTTCGGGGTATTGCCTGGGCGGGAAAAAGGCCGGTGGATGAACTGGTGGACTTCAAGCCCATTGTCCGTAAGGCAGGGAGTCCTTATTAGAAGAAGCATGCGAAGACTACTCCACCTCATCCTCGCCAGTTCGCTTGCGGGTTTGGCAGCCAACGCTCAGACCAGCCACTGGCCAGCCCAGGATGGCAACTACGTCGTCAGGGACTTTCACTTCGGTAGCGGAGAGTCGATTCCGGAGTTGAAGCTCCACTATCTCACTCTGGGCAAGCCTCACCAGGATGCAGCCGGCCACACTGATAACGCAGTCCTGCTGCTCCATGGCACGGGCGGAGATGCCCATTCCCTGCTTAACCCGGTGTTTTCCGACGTGCTCTTTGGTCACGGCCAGCCCCTCGATATCACGAAGTTCTACATTATTCTTCCTGACGACATCGGCCACGGCGAATCAAGCAAACCTTCCGACGGTCTGCGCATGCACTTTCCGCAGTACGACTATGACGACATGGTGGCCTCTCAGCACACCATGTTGGTTGAGGGCCTCCACGTCGATCATCTTCGCCTAATCCTCGGGACCTCCATGGGATGCATGCAGTCCTTTGTTTGGGGCGAGACTTACCCTGCTTTCTCCGACGCGCTGGCCCCCTTCGCCTGCCTGCCGGTGGAGCTTGCCGGCCGCAACCGCATGTGGCGATACATGGCCATGCAGATGATCCGCAGCGATCCTGCGTGGAAGAACGGCGACTACACCACCGAGCCCATGGAGGGCCTTCGTGGCGCCAGTGATTTGATAGTCATCGCCGGCTCCGCGCCACTCCAGATGCAGAAGAACTATCCCACTCGCGCCTCTGCCGAAGCCTACGTTGATCGCGCCGTCGCTTTCCTCGCCGCGCATACCGATGCCAACAACTTTCTTTACTACGTCAACGCATCGCGCAACTACAATCCCGAGCCGAAGCTCGGCACCATCACCGCTCCCGTGCTCTGGATCAACTCCGCGGATGACTTCATCAATCCGCCCGAACTCGCTATCGCTCAAAAGCTTGTTACCAGGATGCCGCACGCAAAATTCATTCTTATTCCGATCTCGGATGCAACCCGGGGACACGGCACCCACACCGAAGCGGCCGTCTGGAAGGATTACCTCATCGCGTTTCTCCGGGAAACGGAAAAGAAGTAGCGGCCGCCCCACGGCCACTCGGTCCAGAAAGTTAGGAAATGAAGTTCGCTCGGTCGCAGACTCCTTAGCCCCTAAGCCTTAGTCCGGGGGAGCATGGGTTTTCAGCCCGCGAAGCGCTCCAGTACATATATTCAGGGCCTTTAGAGTCTGCGTGGAACCTCCTGGATAGGAGGATGGGTACCCAGGTCTCGCTTTTGAGACCTGGGATCCTCCACGCAGATGCCGGGCAGACCAGATTGGAGAACTCTAACTGCGAGAAAGCCCTAGGTGCTGATGCCACTACTGAGACTTGGGACACCCCGGTTGTTGGAAATGGAACGAACGCCACCAGTGTGCTAAAGTCCTTTGGTATTCACGACAGGCAATTTTAATTGCAATATCTGGGCGGATCCCTTCCGGGGTAAGACCGCGCGGCTTGATGAGAATGGGCCCGCAACGAAACTTCCCCCAGGAGTGGCAATGCGATCCGGATCTATGCCCAAACCTCGCCCCTATTTTGCGGCGGTGCTGCTCCTAACCCTCTGTCTGATCGGATGCAAAAAGCAAGAGGAAGCTCCCCAGCAGTCCCCACCTGAAGTCGAGGTGACAGAAGTCACCCAGCGAAACGTTCCCATTTATCGCGAATGGGTAGCTCAATTAAACGGCCGTTACAACGCGCAAATCACGCCTAGAGTTCAAGGCTATTTGCTCAAGCAGGATTACCGTGACGGCTTCTTCGTAAAAAAGGGACAACTCCTCTACCAGGTGGATCCTCACGCCTTCGAGGTGGCGATCGCGCAAGCCAAAGCCCAGGTAGCTGAAGCGGTCGCAAACCTATCGAACGCCGACACCAATGTTGCGCGCGACAGGCCGCTCGCCGCGCAAAGCGCTATCCCACAAAAACAGCTGGATACCGACATCGCGACCCAGGCTGCAAGCCAGGCCCAACTGGACGCTACGAAAGCACAACTGGCGCAAGCGGAGTTAAACCTGTCCTGGACCAAAGTCTATTCACCGATCGATGGCATCGCGGGCATCTCTACGGCCCAAATCGGCAACCTTGTGGGAACGACCACCAACATGACCACCGTCTCGCAAGTCAACCCTATCTGGGCCTACTTCAATATCAGCGAGGCCGACTATCTCAGCAGAGCGGAGATGTTTTTTCAGCTGATTAGTGGAAAGCGGGTCGCGAGTCCCGTCCTGGACTTTATCCAGGCGGACGGCACCACCTACCCCAAGAAGGGCAAGATTGTTCTGGTCAACCGGGAAGTTACCAGCCAAACAGGAACCATCCAATTGGTCGCGGAGTTTCCCAATCCGGACGCGATTCTTCGTCCCGGCGGATTCGGCCGCGTACGGTTCCTGGTGGCCACGAACGAAAATGCCATGGTCGTGCCGCAGCAGGCCGTGATCGAGATTCAATCGATGTATACGGTGGCCGTGGTCGAGCCCGGCAACAAGGCCGCCTTCCGCGTGGTCAAAGTGGGCGATCGGGTCGGCACCGACTGGATCATTACCGAAGGATTGAAACCAGGCGACCAGGTCATCGTTCAGGGCTACATGAAGGTCAGAGACGGCACGCCTGTCACGCCTAAACCATTCGTTGCTCCGGCGGAGCCGCGCTGATGTCAAAGTTCTTCATCAACCGGCCTATCGTGGCCATTGTTATCTCGGTCCTGATGGTCATAGCCGGCGTAGTCGCCTTACTACGCCTGCCGGTTGCGCAATTTCCTAACATCTCCGATCCGCAAATCCAAATTGTCGCCAATTACACCGGCGCCGATGCCACCACCGTAGCCCAGTCCGTGGCCACGCCCATTGAGCAGCAGATGGCCGGCGTGGATGGGATGAACTACATGTACTCGCAGAATGCGAGTAACGGTCAGATGAATCTTACGGTGGACTTCGGCATCGACACCGAAACCAATACTGACCAGATCCTTTCCCAGATGCGGGTCTTGCAAGCCAACGCTCAACTGCCGAGCGCGGTGCTTAACAATGGCGTGACGGTGCAGAAGTCTACTGCATCGCCGTTGATGTTGATCGACCTTTCCTCAAGCAACGATGCCTTCGACAATATATTCCTCGCCAACTACGCTTTCATTAATCTCAACGATGAATTAACCCGGGTCCCGGGCGTAGCCTCGGTATCGATCTTCGGCGCTGGGCAATACGCCATGCGGTGTTGGGTCAATCCAGACAAACTCGCCAACTTGGGCGTGACCGTCCCCGAAATCATCAGCGCCCTGCGCGCGCAGAATACGGTAAACCCAGCCGGCCAGATTGGAGGCGAGCCGGTTCCACCAGGGCAGCAGTTCACTTATTCCGTTCGCGCACCGGGCCGGCTTCCCTCCGCCGAAGAGTTTGGCCAGATCATCGTGCGCGCAGACAGCAACGGCGGGATTCTTCGCTTGCGAGATGTTGCCCGCATCGAGTTAGGCGCCCAGAATTACAGCGTCATTGGACGATACAACGGCAAGCCCGCGGCGCTCCTGGCCATCTACCAGGCTCCGGGAAGCAATGCAGTCGCGACGGCTGCCGCGGTGCGCAAGGTGATGGAGGAGGCGAAGACCAGGTTCCCCTCCGGGTTGCAGTATGTCGTCGCCCTCGACACCACGCTCGCCGTCACCTCGGGCATCAAGGATATTCAGAACACCATCCTCGAAGCCCTGGTGCTGGTCACGATCGTGGTGTTCCTCTTCCTTCAGGGCACGAGAGCCACGGTGATCCCTCTGTTGGCAGTTCCAGTCTCGCTGATCGGGACCTTCATCATCTTTCCTCTGCTTGGATTTTCCATCAACACGCTTTCCCTCTTTGGTTTGGTGCTAGCGGTCGGCCTGGTGGTCGACGATGCGATTGTGGTGGTGGAAGCGGTCGAGCACCATATTGAAGGGGGGATGACGGCCCACGATGCTGCCGTGCGAGCCATGGAAGAAGTTTCCGGGCCGGTGATCGCCATTGCCCTCATCCTGGCCGCGGTTTTTATCCCAACCGCCTTCATTCCCGGCATTACCGGCCGGTTGTACCAACAGTTTGCCGTCACCATCGCGGTCTCGGTCGCTTTGTCCGCCTTCAACGCCCTAACCCTCAGCCCGGCGCTCGCAGCCATGCTCCTGCGGCCCAAAAAGGAGTTCCGCGGGCCTGTAGGAGCGTTCTTTCGCTGGTTCAATCGTGTATTTGGCCGCGCCACCGATGGCTATGTGGATGCGTGCCGCCACCTGATCCACAAATCCTGGCTAGCCTTCGTCTTGCTGCTCGTGCTGGTAGCAGGCGCCGTCTTGCTCGGCAAGAATGTTCCCGGCAGCTTTCTACCCGACGAAGACCAGGGATTCATGTTTGTCGGGCTGCAACTCCCCTCGGCATCGTCGCTGCAGCGCACCTCGGAAGCCTCGAGGCAAGTGGAAGACATCCTGCTGAAAACGCCCGGAGTCAGGTACGTGAGCTCGGTGGTGGGTTACAGCCTGTTAAGCGGCGTGAGCACGACCTACAGCTCCTTCTTTTTTGTGTCCTTCAAAGACTGGGACGAACGCAAGGAGGCGGACGAGAGCTATGCGGCCATCAAGCGGCACGTCGCCTTCGCCCTCTCCCACGTCACTTCGGGAATTGCCTTCTCCTTTCCTCCCCCCGCAATTCCGGGCGTCGGGACATCAGGAGGATTTAGTTTCGTGCTCGAAGACCGATCCGGGGGATCCCCCGAGTTCCTGGCAGCCCAAGAGCAGGCTTTTCTGGCCGCAGCAAACAAGCGGCCCGAACTGACGGGGCTGATGACGACCGCGCTGCTGAGCGTTCCCCAGGTCGGAGTCACCGTAGACAACGCTAAAGTGCTGACGCAACAAGTTGTCCTTCCCGATGTGTACCAGACGCTGCAGACCTTCATGGGCGGGGCGCTGGTGAATTATTTCACTCGTTTTGGCCGCCAGTGGCAGGTCTATGTCCAGGCGGAAGGAAGCTACCGCACGTCGCCCAGCAACCTGGGTAAGTTCTACGTCACCAATGCCAACGGCCATCTGGTCCCGCTGAGCACACTCACTGCAATCCAGCAGCGCAGCGGGCCGGAGTTTGTGACCCGGTTCAACCAGTTTCAGGCGGTCCAAATTAACGGTTCTGCCGCGCCCGGGTATAGCTCGGGTCAGGCCATTGCAGCCATGGAAGATGTGTTCAAAGAATCCATGCCGGTGCAAATGGGATATGACTGGACGGGGATGTCCTACCAGGAAGTCAAGGCGGCACAGGGGGTCAGCCCGTCTGTGATCTTTGGTCTGTCGTTTCTGATCGTATTCCTGATAATGGCCGCCCAATACAACAGTTGGACCTTGCCGTTCAGTGTGCTTCTGGGCGTGCCCATCGCGATCTTTGGAGCCTTCGCCGCTCTGTACCTGAGAGGCCTGGACAACGATGTGTACGCGCAGGTCGGGCTGGTAATGCTGATTGGACTATCGGCGAAGAATGCAATCCTCATTGTCGAATTCGCCAAAGACGAATACGAAAGCGGCAAGTCGCTGATCGATGCCTCTCTGGCCGGCGCCAAGCTGAGGCTGCGGCCGATCCTGATGACGGCTTTTGCTTTCATCCTCGGTTGCGTGCCCCTGTGGATTGCGGCCGGCGCGGGCGCTGTCTCACGGCGTGTGCTGGGTACTGCAGTGATCGGCGGTATGCTCGCCGCCTCGCTCATTGCCATCTTCTTCATCCCGGTCTCCTTTGACGTGGTGGAGCGAGCGGGTCTCTTATTCAGCCGCGAGCGACGGCCTCCTGAGGCCGCGGCGGAGTCAGGACCGGCAAAATGAAGTCCAGAGCGCTCAGTGCCACCATCCTCTTGCTCACCTTGGCTGGGTGCAAAGTGGGCCCCAACTACAAGCGTCCGGCAGTCGATGTGCCGGACCAGTATCGCGGGCTCGCGCCGCCTTTGCCTGTCGGCGGCGCCTTTGGGGAGATGAAATGGCAGTCCGTTTTTACCGACGAAGTTCTGCAAAACCTGATCAAGGAAGCGCTGACCAACAATTACGACATCCGCATTGCGGCAACCCACATCCTGGAAGCGGAGGCGAATCTGGGAGTCACGCGAGCCAATCAGCTCCCAGCCCTCAACGGATCCTTTGCCGTGCAGAACGAACGTTCGGGCGCCTATCCTAATTCGCCCACGTTTGACACCGCGGCTTTGCAACTGAGCTACATCGTCGACTTCTGGGGTCAATACCGCCGCGCGACCGAGGCCGCGCGCGCTGCATTGCTGGGAACAGAAGACGCGCGGAACCTGGTGCAAACCACGCTCATCGCCTCAGTCGCCACCGCTTACTTTCAGTTGCGTCAATTGGATTCGCAACTTGATTTTTCGCAACAGACTGTCGTGTCCGATCAGGATAGCCTGCGCATCAACACCATCAACTACAAGGGCGGCGAGTATGCGATCACCGATGTGTATCAGGCAAAGCTGCTTGTAGAGCAGGCCGAGGCGGAGGTCATCACGCTCAAGCAAGCGATCGAGCAGACCGAGAATCAGCTCAGTATTCTGTTGGGCAGGAATCCAGGTTCCATTCCGCGGGGCCTGAACCTCGTCGATGAGCCGCACTTGGACGAGGTGCCGGTCGGTCTACCATCGGCCATTCTGGAACGCCGTCCTGACGTTCGCCAGGCGGAACAGGCCCTGGTTTCCGCGAATGCGAATGTAGGCGTGGCCAAAGCTGCTTACTTCCCCCAGATTCCTTTAACCGCCAGTTTTGGGGCGCAGAGCACGGCGTTAACCAGCTTTCTGCAAGGCCCCGCAACCTTTTGGGCGTTGGGAGGTCAGCTCGCACAGCCGCTGTACGCGGGAGGAAGAATCACCAGCCAATACCGCCTTGCCCTCGCGCAGCGAGACGAGGCGGAGCTTACGTATAAGCAAACCGTTCAGCAGGCTTTTGCTGATGTTTCCAACAGTCTCGTGGGCTACCGGCAAGCCAAGCTTTACCGGGTGAAATTGCAGGAGCAAACAGCAACCTACAAAGAGACCTCGCGCCTGGCCAATGTTCGCTTCACCGGAGGAGCCACCAGCTTATCTTGAAGTGCTGACCACCCAGCAACAGTACTTCACCTCTGAGCTGCAGACCACGCAGGCGTGGTTTACCGAATTACAGAACTACGTGCAGCTCTATCAAGCGCTGGGGGGCGGCTGGTGATATAAGATGTTGTTCAAACATCGGTAATCAGGAAAGAGAGTCAGGAAAGAGGATGGTCATGGTCAAAACATTAGCTTTGGTGAGTGCTTTCGCCCTATCGACGTCGTTGACGCTCGCCGCCCAGGACGTGGTTCATGCAGTGGATGGAACCGTGAAGAAGGTCGACTCAGGGACAAAGACCGTAGTCATCGAAACCAAGGACGGCACCGACCACACGTTTCACTATGCCTCGGACGTGACCGTCGACGGAGCCAAGGATACGGAAAAGGGCACGGTGGACGCAGCCCACGGTGTGGGCGAAGGCAGCAAAGTCGCGGTGCATTATACGACTGTAGGCGGCAAGGACACGGTGCACGAGATCGATAAGATCGGTGACGACGGGCTGAAGACGTCCGAGGGTACCGTCACCCACATCGATAGAGGGACAAAGACCGTTGCGGTCAAGACGGCGGACGGCACTGTGGACACGTTCCACATGACCGATCGTGCAGCGAAAGACACAGGCAAGGGTATTGCCGAGGGCACGGACAAGTCGGCCAAGGTTACGGTCTACTACACCGAGAAAGCCGGCGTCAAAACAGCCCACTTCGTCAAGGAAATTTTTTAGTGATCTGTTGCGGAAAAACGCTGCTCGCGTTTGGGGTTCGCTTTGGACGGGCTTGATTTAAACGGCAGAGTGGCCGTGGTCACCGGCGGCGGGAGCGGGATTGGGAAAGCCGTATCCATCTCCTTAGCTCGAAACCAGGCGAAGGTTTGGGTATTGGATGTCGATGCCGCGGCGGCCCAGGCAACTGCCGGCGAGATAACCCATGCAAGCGGAGTGGCCCAATCTCAGCAATGCGACGTGGCCGATCCGGAAAGTGTCAGCGGCGTGTTCGCATCCATCGCCGCTGACGGTCCGATCAACATTCTCGTCAACAGCGCCGGCATTTCCCATATAGGCACCATCTCGACAACCACGGTTGCGGATTTCGATCGCCTCTTCAAGGTCAATGTGCAGGGCGTGTACCTGTGCATGCAGGCTGCCATCTCCACCATGGTGACGCAAGGTAGCGGTGTCATCATCAATCTTTCCTCGACGGTAGCGATCATCGGCTTTTCTGACCGCTTTGCTTACTCCATGAGCAAAGGAGCGGTTCGCGCCATGACGATGTCGGTGGCCAAGGACTTCGTGGACAAAAACATTCGCTGCAATTGCATTTCCCCGGGGCGAGTCCACACCCCCTTTGTCGATGGATACCTGAAGCGTAATTATCCCGGCAGGGAGACGGAAATGTTAGCTGTGCTCGAAAAAACACAGCCTGTCGGCAGAATGGCGAGGCCCGAAGAGGTGGCCTGGCTAGTGGCTTACCTGTGCTCAGATCTTGCCAGCTTCATCACTGGAGCCGACGTTCCTTTTGATGGAGGCGTTCTCACTTTACGAGGCTAACCCTGTGAAAATAAATCGCTGCTTTACACCCCGGATGAGATGGGGTTTGCTTGTACTCGCTTTCGTGTGCTGTGTAATCATCCCCCATCAGCTTTGTGCGGCCGGGAAACTTTCTTTCCTGGTCTATGTTGGCACCTACACCGCGGCAACCAGCAAAGGCATCTACAACTACCGCTTCGACACCAAGACCGGAAAACTCACGCCGATAGGCCTGGCTGCCGAATTGCCGAATCCTTCGTTTCTGGCCACCGACCCGCATCAGCGTTTTCTATATGCCGTCACGGAGATGAGCAACGAGCCAGGAGCTGACGATTACAAGAAAAACGGCATGGTCAGCAGCTACTCCATCAATCGTAAGACCGGAGCGCTTACGTTTCTCAACCAGGTCGATGCGGGCGGAGGCGGCTCGTGCCATCTGGTCGTCGACAAGACCGGCAAAACGCTGTTCGTCGCCAACTATGGGAGTGGCAACGTTGCCTCGTTCGCCATCAAAGCGGATGGCAGCATCGGGGAAAGAACAGGGTTCAATCAACATAGCGGTTCCAGCGTCGATCCGGCTCGCCAGACAGGGCCTCATGCTCACGCCGTGGTCCTCTCTCCTGACAATCGCTTCCTCTTCGTGCCCGATCTGGGCACAGACCAGGTGGACATCTATAAGGTGGATGCGGCGAAGGGCACATTCGCACCCAATGATCCTCCGTTCGGTACCGTCAAAGCCGGTCTGGGACCGCGGCATTTCGCCTTCGGAAAGGACGCGAAGTTTGCCTATGCGCTATGTGAGATGGGTTCGAGCGTCGTTGTCTTTTCCTACGATTCGGCGAAGGGATCGCTGACCCCGGTGCAGACCATATCCAACTTGCCTGCTGACTTCAAGGGAGTTGACAACTCGGCCGAAATAGAAGTCGATGCCTCGGGACGGTTTCTGTATGCCTCCAATCGCGGCAACGATTCCATTACGGTATTCTCCATCGATCCGGCCAAGGGAACGTTAACCAAGGTTCAGGTCGAGCCCACGCAAGGAAAAACTCCCAGAAATTTTGCTATCGACCCCAGCGGCAAGTGGCTGATCGCGGCCAATCAGGACTCGGATAACCTGGTTGTCTTTACAATTGACCCCAAGGATGGCAAATTGAAGCCGGCTGGGGAGACGCCCGGTATCTCGAAGCCGGTCGCTATCTTATTTGTTCCCGCCGAATAGCGTGGGAGGCGTGATGAGTACGAAAATTTCGCGACGAACCCTGGTGCGGAACGTGGGCGTAGTGGCCGGCGCTGGGTTGATGGGTCTGCCGGCGGTTCGCGGCGACGGGAAGCCGCGCGCCTTAGCACTTATTGGCGATCGCTATCACAACCCGGATTACATCCGGGTAAGCCTGGATAAAGTCTTCAAAGACCTCGGCATCCCGATCGACTACACCATTCAATACGATCAGATCTCAGCCAGCTTGCTCAAGAATTATCAGCTGTTTCTGGTCCTGCGTGACGGAATGATCTGGCCCGCGGGTTATCTCGGGCCGGACGCGTACACGGCGTATGAGGCTGATCTGGAAACGCCGAAAACCTTTCCTGAGCCTGAACCGGTCACGTGGATCACGGAGGAGCAGGGTGCGGCGATCAAGGCATTCGTGACCGCCGGCAATGGATTTTATGCTCTTCACAACAGCAGCCATATCTCGCTCAGCTCCAAGGGCTATCGCGAGGTTATGGGCGGAGCCTATATCGGTCATCCACCCCTGCGGCCTTTTGAGGTTCATGCTACGCAGAACAAGCACCCCATCACGGAAGGCATGCGCTCCTTCATAGTCAACGACGAGCAGCATTACGTCACCTACGACAAAGACCCCAAATACATCATCATGCAAGCGGAGAATGTCGACGGCCTCAAGTTCGAGGACCTGGGCACCAAGTCGGTTTCCGGCTGGGCCTATGACTTCGGCAAGGGGCGGGTGGTCTTCACCGCGGTCGGCCACACCATCCACGCCATGTGGAATCCCCAATACATAGAGATACAGAAGCGATCCGTCCGCTGGCTGCTGAAGGACCTTTAGAGCGCACTTAGTCCCGAAGGGACGACTGAATGTCAGACTTGTCCAAATTAGGTTTTCGGACAGGTCAATCTGTACGAAGGGCACGGCTTCAGCCGTGCCATAAACCTCTTGTGCATGGACGGCTTTAGCCGCTGAGGTACGGTTGTTACAGGTAGGTGCTGTTCGTGCCGATGCATGGAAACGCGTACCTCAGGGGCTAAAGCCCTCGCTGGCTCAGGCTCTGTGCGGCACGGCTGAAGCCGTGCCCTTCGTACGGGGCCCTTCCTTCTCTGCGGAAGTGGTGCCGTACGTCCTACACTTTCTCGACACCAACCTGATTTCGCAATCCCGGCTCGCAACACCAGCTTGACCAATAGAATCAACGCATCAAGGTCGACCAATCAGCTAATTTGGACAGCTCTGACTGAATGTAGCCCAGGACGCCAGTCCTGGGTATACGTTCCGAGGCAGACGAGTCCCGTAGGGACGACTGAAACTTACCGAGCATATCAGGGTCTGTGTGAGAAGACCCGGGCTGCATCCCGGGAGATTTTCAGCCGTCCCTGCGGGACTTGTCGTGCTTTCGAATCGTACCCAGGACTGGCGTCCTGGGCTACATTCAGCCGTCCCTTCGGGACCGAGTTTGCGAATGGCGTTCTCGCGCCAACAGTCTTCAGTCCCGCCCTGAAATCGATGAAGAATTCCTTTCCCTTCAAACGTAAGCGCGTTACATTTAAACCTCCCCTTTAATTCCGGCCTTGTAACACCTGGAGAAGGGCGATGCAAGCGTCCAGCAGTACGTTCATCTACCTGGCCGTGGTCTTCGGCCTGCTTGTCATTCCTCGAGCACTGCAGCGGTTCCGTCTCCCCGCGCAGCTCACCTGCTTTGCTTTCGGTATTATTGTTGCCGGATTTTTCAAGCCACTCATCATCGACAGCGTTATCACCTATCTCTCCACCCTTGGCATCGCGGCACTCTTTCTTTTTGCGGGCCTCGAAGTCGATCTCGCCGAACTGCGGCGGCAGCTCCCCTCGCTGGCCGGACATTTCGCGGTGCGCGGGCTCGTGCTGGTAGTTTGCGCTCGCATCTTCGCCCTGTATTTCCACCTTGGCTGGCAGATCGATTGCATGCTTGCGCTGGCTCTTCTCACTCCATCGACAGGCTTTATTCTCGACATGCTACCCCACTCCGGCCTTGACCATATAGAACAGCAGGAAGTGGCTCTACACGCGGTTGCCGGCGAGGTTACCGCCGTCTTTTTGTTCCTCGTGATCTCCCAGGCGGGATCCTTCAAGACTCTGCTTATCTCTGGGGGCGCAATTGCGCTTTTGATCGCGCTCCTGCCGCTGCTCTTTCTAGCCCTCGGGCGCTGGGTCGTGCCTTATGCTCCGGGCTCCGAGTTCTCTCTGCTGCTCATGGTTGGACTCATCTGCGCGATCATCACCAAAACCCTAGGGGTCTATTATCTGGTCGGCGCATTTGTTGCTGGACTGGTCGCCCGAACCCTCAGCAAGCGCATGAGAACTCTCGCCTCTGACCAGAATCTGGAAGCAATCCGGCTGTTTGCTTCTTTCTTTATCCCCTTCTACTTCTTCCACAGCGGTCTCGGGGTACCCACTGCGGCGCTGGCTTCCGCCTCGTTGCTGTACGGGTTGGTGCTTGCTGTCTGCGTCATCCCCATTCGCTTGGGCGTAGTCTGGCTGCAATCGCGTTTCATGCAACATAGGGGGCACCGGGGCAGCATCCGCGTGGCCATCGCGCTGACCCCCACGCTGATCTTCACCCTGGTTATCGCGGAAATATTGCGGGAAAACTTTGCTATCAGCCCCCAGCTCTACGGCGGACTGTTAGTCTATGCAGCCATCGCCAGCATCCTGCCCTCCCTGACCCTGCCTGCTTTTGCCGAGACCAGCCTCGAACCCGTCGCCATCGAAGCCGAAGTCTGACCCCCGGTCACCATTGACGCGCTGCAACAGGCGAGCTATTGTTGACCAATCTGGTGTTCGGGAAGGCGGTGAGAATCCGCCACTACCCCGTAACTGTAAGCGCTGAGACCGTGAACCAATTCGCTCGAGCCACTGGGATGAACCACTCCTGGGAAGGCTGTTCAGGGTTGAAGAAGCGCAAGTCAGGAGACCGGCCAGATGCCCACCAGGGCTATTTTCAGCTTCGATGGGAGAGCTGGAAAGCAACCTCGCTGATGTAGTTGCTGGTCAGCACGGACGCTGCCTTTTTGTTTCTTCCCGCTTCGCGCCAGGGGCGTTGCCCTGCGCCAGAGGCGATGTATGCAGTCAAATCACCGAAAGACGGTGACCCTCCTGCTTGGCGGAGCGCGCAGCGGCAAGAGCCATTACGCTCAGCAGCTGGCCGAACGCGCTGGAAGAGTCGTCTTTGTTGCCACAGCGCAACCTGGCGACGACGAGATGCGGCGCAAAATCGACCAGCATCGCAATAGCCGTCCGCAACATTGGCAAACCATTGAGGAACCTCTGGCGCTGACGGAGGCAATTGCCCGGCACGGTCCCGGCTGTGACCTGATGATCATCGATTGCCTAACCTTCTTTGCCGCCAATCTGCTCGACGCCAAAAGCCTTGATGCCGAAATGGATGATCAGAGTTCCATCGACGCCCTCTGCCTGGCGCTGCAGTCGCCTCCCTGCTCTGTCGTGCTGGTGTCCAACGAGGTAGGCAGTGGAGTCGTGCCGGAATATCTGTCGGGAAGGCGTTTTCGCGATTTGTTGGGGGAGATAAACCAGAGCATCGCCCGGGTAGCTTCCAATGTGCTTCTTCTGGTCGCCGGCCTTCCTTTAGTGCTCAAAGGCCAGGTGCAGCAATGAAAAGGGCTTTCCTCGTCTTGACCATGCTGATGGCTGCCGTGCCTGTCGCGGTTCAGGCCAGCCGCATCGTTACGGATGAAACCGGTCGCCAGGTCACCGTGCCCGATCATCCCCATCGGGTGGTTTGCCTGGTGCCCAGTGTCACCGACACCGTGTTCGCACTCGGGTTGGGAGACGATGTGGTTGCGGTGAGTGACTACACCACCTATCCCCCTGAAGCCCTGAAGAAACCCAGTATCGGCAGCCTGGTAAAGCCGTCCATCGAGACCATCCTTTCCTTCCATCCCGATCTGGTTCTGGGGACCAGCATTCCCGGATCAACGGAAACCGCCGCCCAGCTGCAAACGGTTGGAATCCCGGTCTACTTCGTCGATCCTCACGGGCTTGCCGGCATTCTCCAATCAGTCACAAACGTGGGGCAGGCGCTCAATCGAGTTCCTCAGGCCGCCGCTCTCAACGCCAGCCTTGCCCGGCGCATCGAGGCGGTCAAAGCGCGAACGGCCGATAAACCGAAGCCTCGCGTGCTGGTCCCAGTTTGGTATGACCCCATCGTGACCATCGGCAAGCACGCGTTCATCACCGAAATTGTTGAGGCGGCGGGAGCCAAGTCGGTCACCGACGACCTCATCCCCGATTGGCCCCAGATCAGTATGGAGACGGTGATTGCCCGGTCGCCCGACGCACTGTTGCTGATCCGCGGGGGCAAGATCTCCATCGACATGTTGCAGAATCGGCCAGGCTGGAGCAGCTTACCGGTGATCCAGGCGGGCAAGGTTTATTACGTGGACAGCGGAATACAGGATCCAAGCCCAGTCGCCATTAATGCGTTGGAGGAACTCGCCAGGGAATTTCATCCTTAATACCGGAAAGGACGGACGGTTCCGTTCTTCAACCTAAACCACGGCAAGGTAACGAGAAGGCGGTGTGAATCCGCCACTACCCCGTAACTGTAAGCGCAGAGAACCCGGCAAGGACCATCAAAGCCACTGGGACGAGTCCCGGGAAGGCAGCCCAGGTTTGTAGACGCGTAAGTCAGGAGAACGGCCTTGCTTCACACACCCGAGGGGGTACGAAGTGTTCGACGTTCGCAGCGTTCTATGCCTGTTCTTATTTCTCGCACCGCTTACCGCTCTCGGCAGCGAGGGCGGCAGCTTGCGCGGAACCGTAACCGATCCGCTGGGTGCAGTCATTGTCTCAGCGACAGTGGAATTGCTCGACGGCTCGTCCGTAGTGAAAAAAACAACTACCGATGCGGCCGGTAACTATGCCTTTCGTCTGCAGAAATCAGCTCGTTATCTGGTGCGGGCGGTTGCGCCCACGTTCCAGTCCACCAGCAGCAATGCAGTCTTTATCACCGCAGGCGGAAAAGCGGAGATCAATATTACCTTGGCCACCCAGACGCTGACCCAGCAGGTAACCGTAACTGCCACAGGGACACCTACGCCTGAGGCGCAGGTGGGTGCGCCGGTGAGTGTCCTGACCGCAGATCAGTACCGCTACTCGCCCGAGATCCAAGACCCACTGCGCCTGATTCCAGGTGCCCAGGTAACGCAGACGGGGCAGGTGGGTGGCACCACGGGCCTGTACATCCGTGGCGGCAACAACAACGCCAACAAGGTGCTCATCGATGGGGTTCCAGCTGACGATATAGGTGGGGCAGTGGAATTTGCCAACATCGACTCCGTCGGCTTCGATAAGGTGGAGGTGCTGCGGGAGCCGAACAGCGCACTCTATGGTTCCGATGCCCTCGCAGGCGTGGTGAGCCTGACCACTGCACACGGGAGCACTCTGCTTCCGCTGCTGTCCTATTCCGGGGACGGAGGCACCTACAATACCTCCCGCCAGGTGGGTACGCTGAGCGGTACGCTTCGTCATTTTGATTACTATTCCGCCTTTGCCCGTACGGACACGCGTAATGATTTTCCCAATGATGCCTTTCATAATGCGACCTATGCGGGGAATTTCGGCTGGACCCCGAACACCGCCACCGACCTGCGGTTTAATGTACGGCATCTTACGGTCGCTGCGGATCAACCGAATGCGATCCTCCTGTATGGCATTCCCGATGACGCAACCGTGAAGGAACACGACAGCTATTACAGTGCCGCGTGGAATAACCAGACCACCGACAAATGGCATAACCAGATACGTTACGGCGGCTTGCGGCTGAACTATAACTACATCGACTGGGCGGCTACCGGGATCTACGACGCCGATGAAGACGTTTACCTGGGAGCTCCAGTCAACATACAGGGAGCAAATGGATATAACGTAAGTGGACAGGCAATCTTCCAATACGGCGCCAGTTACGGCGACACTTACCCGAACGAATATCTCGCTCCCAGCAAGAGGGATTTCGTCTATGCCCAGACGGATTACCGCATCAATCCCCATATCGTCGCCCTGGGCGGCTTCAAGTATGAAGCTGAGCGGGGATCGACGCTGACCTCGGGCGGTACGCCCACCGCCATTGCGCGCGGCAACTACAGCTATACCATCCAGTTAGAGGGCGACATACGCAACCGCCTTTACTACACAATAGGCAGCGGCCTTGAAGACAATGGACTCTTCGGTTTTGCGGCCACGCCGCGTGCTTCCCTGGCCTACTATCTCTTCCGGCCTGGCAACACCGGCTGGTTCAGCGGAACCAAGTTGAATTTCAGCTTCGGCAAAGGCATCAAAGAGCCAAGTATCTACTATCAAAGTATTTCCCTTTTTGACATCCTGGCCGCTACACCCAACGGCAGCGAGTTGATCAAGCAGTATGGCGTGTCTCCTATCGGACCGGAAACCTCCCGAACGTACGATGGAGGCGTCGATCAGCAACTCTGGAACGGACGCGCCCGGATCGGCGTAACCTACTTTCACAATGAATTTACCAACGGGGTAGAATTTGTGCCGCAATCGGCGCTGCTGTTACTCGGGCTTCCGGCCGCCAGCGATCCTGCGGTTCAATATGGAGCAGCGGTCAATTCCCAGGCTTTCCGTGCCCAAGGCGTGGAAGTGGCCACCGAGTACAAAATCGGCAACGGCCTTTTTGCCCGCGGCGGGTACACCTATCTGGATGCGGTAGTCCAGCGGTCCTTCTCCAGCGAATCTCTGCCCAGCTATAACCCGAGCTTTCCCACCATCCCGATTGGCGCCTTCTCTCCGCTTGTCGGTGCTAGACCGTTTCGCCGGGCGCCCCAATCCGGCTACTTCGGGATCACCTACACTCATTCCAAATGGTATGGTTCTTTTACCGGAACCCTGGTCGGCCGCCGTGACGATAGCGACTATCTCACCGACTCCAATTTTGGCAACACCTTGTTGCTGCCCAACCGCAACCTGGACGGCGCGTACCAGCGGCTTGAGCTCGGCGGCGGATATCAGTTCACGCGGTCGTTTACCGCTTACACTGATATGCAGAACCTGTTAAACGAACACTACAGCGAAGCGTTCGGTTACCCCGCGCTTCCCTTCACCATTCGGGCCGGGATAAAACTCAGCATTGGGGGCGAATCTTGGCGATTGAAATAGCCACGGTTTCAGAAGGCTTACGGCAAGCGAGCCCACCCCGGGATAGAACTCATCGTTTGGGAAATGTGGCCGTGCTCGCATCACTGACGGCCGCGTTGGGGCTGGTCACTCTGATCTCGGTCGGGACCGGCGCTGTATCTATCTCACCTCGGACCCTCTTCGCCGCTATGTTAGGCCATCAACCGCTTAGCCAGATGCAGCGGCTCATCCTTTTCCAGATTCGCCTGCCGCGGGTGCTTGCGTCCGGGTTGGTGGGCTCGGGGCTGGCGCTGGCAGGGCTCCTTTTCCAGGGGCTTTTTCGCAATCCCATCGCCGACCCCTACGTCATCGGATCTTCCGGAGGCGCGATCTTCGGCGCCTGCATCGGAATCTCCTTCTTTTCCCAGTGGTCCGTCTTCGGCTTCAGCGCCACCGCGCTGCTGGCCTTCGCGGGATCAGCGGCCACCATGGCTTTGGTCTACTCGCTGGCTCGATCGGGAGGCAGGACCAATGTGGTGACTCTGCTGCTGGCGGGTTTTGCCATCAGCACCATGTTTACCAATTCAAGCTACTTCTTCGAACTCTTCGATAGGACCGGCAACGGTAAAGCTGGTAAAGACGTTCTCGCCTCCTGGCTGCACGGTGTAGTCGGCATACCGTCCTGGACCGAATTAGGAGTAAGTGCCACTCTGCTTGCCTTGGCAACTGTGGCTGCGTTTCCCCTGATGCGGACACTAAACACCCTGGTTCTGGGCGACGAGTACGCGCAACAGTTGGGGATTAGGGTCGAGTCTGCACGCGTATCGATCATCCTGATTGGGTCCCTCATGACCGCGGTGGCGGTCTCGCTCGGCGGCATGATCATGTTCGCCGGGTTGATCGTGCCTCACGTCGCGCGCCTGTTGCTAGGTCCCGATCACGTTCGCCTGCTGCCAGTTTCCGCGCTTGCCGGGGCCATCTTCCTCATGGTTGCCGATACCCTGGCGCGGACCATCTTTGCTCCCTCAGAGATTCCGGTGGGCGTCCTGATCGCCTTTGTCGGCGGCCCCTTCTTCCTTTACCTGCTGCGCAAGATGAAACGGAGCTATACCGTATGAGCACCCTGCTCCGCGTAGAAGGCGTGGATTTTGACTTCCAGGGGCATAGGGTCCTGCGCCAGGCCACCTTCGAGCTCGAAGAGGGTAGCTGCAGCGCGATGATCGGCATCAACGGTTCCGGGAAGACAACACTGTTGCGTATTGCCGCAGGCGTCCTTCGCCCGGCTGCGGGGAGCGTTCGTTTGCATGGTCGGCCGATGGAGGCCTTGCGGTTGAAAGAGATAGCGCGCACCATCGCGCTGGTGCCGCAGCAACTGGAGCTGCCTTTCGACTTCACCGTACAACAAGTCGTGGAGCAAGGGCGCACCCCCTACATTGGTATGCTGCGTGGTCCGGGGCGGACCGATCGGATAGCCGTGGATCGAGCCCTCGATCTTGCGGATGTGTCCCGTCTGCGCCATCGCATCTTCAACGAGCTCAGCGGAGGCGAGCGCCAGCGGGTCAAAATAGCGCTGGGATTGGCACAGCAACCCCGCCTGCTGCTGCTCGATGAGCCAACTCAGAACCTCGATATCGGCAGGCAGGTGGAGCTAATCGATCTGCTGCATTTTCTGCGCGACGAGGGCATCACCATTCTCGCCTCTATGCACGATCTGCACCTGGTGGACAAAAATTTCTCCACCGTACTTTTGCTCAGCCCGGGACAGCCGTTAGCCAGCGGCAGCCCGGAGCAGATGCTGAAACCATCTATTCTGGAACACGCCTTTCAGTGCCCGCCGGACCGTCATCCGCTGCTGATCGAGCGTGCCGAACTCTACCGCAAGGAAGCCCGATGAATATACTGACCCAACAAAACATCGAAGAAGTGATCGGCTCAATTGTCCCTCCGCCGGACACCTATGTGGCCCAGGCCAAAACTCACCTCGACGCGCTCACCAAGCCTCTCGGCAGCCTGGGGCGTTTGGAAGAGCTTGCGGCGCAGTGGTTTGCCATCCGCCATGGAGACTTCACCACCCCGGTTAGCAAATCGGTCTACGTGTTTGCCGCGGATCACGGCATCACTGCGGAGGGCGTAAGCGCCTATCCGGCGAAGGTCACGCAGCAGATGGTGCTCAACTTTCTTTCCGGAGGAGCCGCCATCAACGTGCTTGCCAGGCTCAACCACGTGGAAGTGAACGTGGTGGACGTGGGCATAGACGCCGACCTGTTCGGCTATGCCGGACTGACCGACTATAAAGTGCGCCGGGGCAGCAGGAATATGCTGCAGGAACCGGCGATGAGTGAAGAAGAAGTGGTGGCTGCGCTCTCGGCCGGCCTTTCGCTGGCGGAGGTCGCCTACTCCAAAGGAAACAACCTGGTCGCGGTGGGCGAAATGGGAATCGGCAACAGCACCGCAGCCAGCGTCATGACCGCAGCGCTTACCGGCATGCCTGCCGCCCTGGTCACCGGGAAAGGGACAGGCCTCAATGCCGAGGCCTATGCGAAAAAATGTAGCGTGGTCGGAGCCGTTCTCAAGCGCCATTTTCCCCAGCCCACAGGCCCCCGCAAAATACTGCGCTGCGCCGGCGGCCTGGAGATCGCCGCCATGACCGGCATGATGCTGGGCGCGGCCCGTCGCCAGATCGCTATTGTTATGGACGGTTTCATCTCTACCGCTGCCGCGGCCATCGCCTGCGGTCTTGCCCCCGCGGTTCGCCCCTATCTTTTCGCCGGACATCGATCGCAGGAGCCCGGCCACCGGATATTGCTTGCCCATCTCGACATTGAGCCCATTGTTGATTTGGACATGCGCCTGGGCGAGGGCACCGGAGCGGTCCTGGCCATGCCCATACTGGAAGCAGCCATGCGCCTCTATCAGGAAATGGCGACCTTCACCTCCGCGGGGATCAGCGGAGCTACTGCATGAGCTTGCGCGCTCCGCGGTTTGCGGTGGATATCGCGGTAGCGTTTCAATTCCTCACGCGTCTGCCGGTACCACCGGTGGCGTTCGCGCCCGACGGCTTGGCGCGTGCAGTCAAGTTCTTCCCCCTGGTGGGGCTGGTGATCGGATCCGGTGCGGCGCTTATCGGAAAGGCACTAGCGCCACATCTCGGCCGCCCGGTCGTCGCGCTCGCGGTGCTGCTGTACCTGGTGCTGATCACCGGGTGTTTGCATGAAGATGGCCTTGCTGATCTTGCCGATTGCCTGGGCGGCTGGACCCATGAACAACGGCTGGTGATTCTGCAAGACAGCCACCTCGGAAGCTATGGCGGAACGGCTCTGGTGCTATCGCTGCTAAGTCGCGCCGTTTTGCTCGCGGGCTTGCCGCTGGCGCATTTCACCGCATACATGGTGTCTGCTCATGTGCTCTGCCGCTGGTCAATGCTGCCGCTCAGTTACTATCTTCCGCCCGCGCGCAAGAAAGAAGGCCAGGGCGCGCGGATTGCAGGCTTGACCTCTGCTGCCTCACTGGTTGCCGGGTCGTTGTTTTCGATTGTCACCGTGGTTGTGGCTCTTCGCAAAGCTGCGATAGCGCCGCTGCTGTGCGCGATGGTTATTCCCCTGCTCAGTAGCTTCTTCTACATGCGAAAGCTTGGCGGGGTGACCGGTGACTGCTTCGGTGCGACCAATCAACTCACTGAGATAGCCGTATACCTTTGCGGAGTGTGGCAAGCGTGAGCCGAATCCTCTTCATTCGTCATGCGGAGACGGAAATGGCAGGCCGCTTTTGCGGTCACTCCGACCCCGATTTGAATGCGCAGGGGCGAGCCCAGCTCATGAATCTGGCCCGGCTACTCTCCGCAGAGACGATTGAGGAGGTTTATAGCAGCGACCTGCGGCGCGCTCTGAGCACGGCACAGGCGATTGCCGCCGCCAGGAGCATTCCGCTGTCGCTTCGTCCCGCATTGCGCGAAATTGCTTTCGGCCAGTGGGAAGGGCTGAGCTGGGCGCAGATTGAGCAAAGGTTTCCCGAGTATTCCCGTGAGTGGGCTGCGGGCTATCCGCTGCTTCCCGCGCCCGAAGGAGAAGAATTCCATGCCTTTGAAAGCCGGGTTCTGGAGGAAGTGCATCGTCTCCTCGACCGCGGCCCGATCGCGGTGGTTACGCATGCGGGAGCGTTGCGAGTGGTCTTGCAGCATCTGTGCGGCTGCTCTGAGCGAGAGGCCTGGGAACAAACCAGGGAGTACTGCTGCGTCATACGTTATGAGTGAAGGAGAAACAAGATGAGTATTGCAACCAAGCATGGAGATGCAGGGCAGACCGGGCTGGCCGGCGGCATTCGTATTTCGAAGGCGGACCTGCGCGTGGAGGCCTATGGCTCCGTCGACGAGCTAAACACCGTGCTCGGTTTTGCCCGCAGCATTTGCAAGAACGATGAGATCGCTGGCTGGACCGAGCAGATTCAAAAGACGCTCTTCCGGCTTGGGTCCGCGTTGGCGACGCCTCCGGAAAGCCGTAAACCGCCGCCCTACATCACTACGGAAGACGTCGAGTTTTTGACCCAGCTGGTGTATCAGATTGAAGCCACGGAAGGAATTCTGGCCGACTGGTCTCTGCCCGGGGCGCACACTGAGTCAGCTGCCTATGAGGTCGCGCGCACCGTGTGCCGGCGCGCGGAACGCAACGCAGTGCGGCTGGCCGAGAGCGGGCAACAGGTCAAGCCGGAAGTGCTTGCTTACCTCAACCGCCTCTCGGATTTGCTCTGGCTCTTCGGCAGGTTGATCGAGCTGAACGCCGGCATCGATGCTCGTCTTCGCGACGGAACGAAGCCCGGTCCAAAATGGTCAAGGGCTTGGTGAAGATAGGCGGTAGAGGCCTTTCCCTGCGATTGGACCCATGGGTGCCCCACATCTCGCTCGTTTTTTGCGAGATGTGGGATGCAGCTGCGGCTAACTGACAGGCTTTTGGATCCCTACTGGCGAGGACGTTAAAGTTCGTGGTATCCCACATCTCGCGAAAAACGAGCGAGATGTGGGGCGCCCATGGGCCCATTACGGGTAAAGATCCAAAGCGGTCAATGGCTCAGATGAATTGTCATCCCGACCGGAGCGAAGCGCAGTGGAGGGACCTGCGGTTCTCTCGATCAACAACCACTCTAAACGGAAGCGCCGCCCTCCACTTGTCATCCCGAGCGAAGCCGACCTGTCCCGGCGTGCCGTGGAGGGATCTGCGGTTTCACTTCACCCCTAACAGGAGCGTCATGACCCACGCCCGCGCCATCATGGTTCTCGGAACCAGCTCCCATGTTGGCAAATCGCTGTTGACGGCGGCGCTTTGCCGCATCTTTGCCCAGCAGGGCTACCGTGTCGCTCCCTTCAAATCGCAAAACATGTCGCTTAACTCCGCCGCGACTATCGAGGGCCTGGAGATCGGCCGTGCCCAAGCGCTTCAGGCCGAAGCAGCCGGCATCGCGCCTTCGGTGCACATGAATCCCGTGCTCATCAAGCCGTCAGGCGATTGCTCGTCGCAAGTGGTAGCGCGGGGTAAGATCTGGGGCCAGATCTCCGCTGCCGATTACCATCAGCGCCGCGTGGAAGAGTTGATGCCAATCGTGCGCGAAAGCTATCACGTGCTCGCGTCCCGATATCAAGTAATCGTTCTCGAAGGCGCCGGCTCTCCGGCTGAGATCAACCTGAAGCAGCGCGACATTGCTAATATGCGCATGGCCGCCATGGCCGATGCCGCGTGCCTCTTGGTGGGCGATATTGATCGCGGAGGAGTCTTCGCTTCCCTGCTCGGCACCGTCGAACTTCTAGATCCATCTGAGCGCGCTCGCATCCGCGGCTTCTGCATCAATAAATTTCGCGGCGACCTGAGCTTGCTCGAACCCGGAGTCCGCATGATGGAAGAGCGGCTGGGCAAGCCCTGCCTGGGCGTCGTTCCCTACATACCCGGTCTCGCACTCGACGAGGAAGACAGCGTCGGGCTGCCACCGGTATCGCGCACTGGCTGGCCAGCCAACGACGCCTCGTCAGACCGCCGGTTGCGCATCGCGGTCGTGGCCTTGCCTTCGTTCTCCAACTTTACTGACTTCGATTCGCTACGTTCGGAACCATCGGTCGATCTGCTTTTTTGCCGTTCGCCCGAGACTCTTGAGCACGCAGATGTTGTGATCCTGCCCGGCAGCAAACAAACCATGAGCGACCTGGAATGGATGCGCTCACATGGCCTCGCCCGAGCAGTGTGCCTACACGCAGGCATGGTGGTGGGTATCTGCGGCGGCATGCAGATGCTTGGACAGGAGCTTGCCGATCCCGGTGGTATTGAACAGCAGGGCAACATGACTGGGCTTGGCCTACTGCCCATTAACACCACCATGCGGGCAGATAAGGTAACACGCATCTGCGCCGGCACCATCGCTGGTAATTCTCTCTTTGGACAACCGCTGCAAGACAATCGCATCGCCGGCTATGAGATTCATGTTGGCGAGACCCTTTATCTGGATGACGCACAGCCCTTCTCCACCTTGATGACCGGACAGCTGGACGGCTGTATTAGCATTGACGGCCGCGTGATCGGCACCTATCTGCATGGCATCTTCGACCAGGATTGTTTTCGGCATCAATTCCTGGCAGCGGCCCGCGGCTTTCTTAAACTGCCCTTTCCATCGCCGCTCAATGCATGGCATCTGCAGCGTGAGGAGTCACTCGATCGTCTCGCTCGCCAAGTGAGCACCTCGCTCGACATGCATCGCATCTTTGCCTGGGCAGGTCTGCAGTACAAATGAGGACGATCGCTGCCGCCTGTATCCTCGATTGGATCGCGGGCGATCCGGAGTGGTTCCCGCATCCGGTACGGCTAATGGGACGCTGCACGCAGCTAGCCGAGACGATGCTGCGTCGGCCCGGCCAAAGTCCACGCCATGAGCTAATCGCCGGCGCAGCACTTACCGCCGGTGTGGTCGGCATTTCGTACTTTGCTACCGCGAAAGCAACCGCGCGGGGCCTCGAAGTTTTGCTGGCATGGAATTGCCTCGCTTCGCGCAGCCTGGTTGATGAAAGTCTTAAGGTCATCCGTGCGCTGGAGCAAGAGGATCTGCCCCTCGCCCGGCAACGGCTATCGAGAATCGTCGGCCGCGACACCGAGGTTCTCGACCACTCAGAGGTTCATCGCGCCCTCATCGAAACCCTGGCCGAGAGCACCTGCGATGGGATTGTGGCGCCCTTGTTTTACATGGCGATCGGTGGCGTGCCGTTGGCTATGGCTTACAAGGCCGTCAATACGCTGGATTCCATGATCGGCCATGCTGATCAACGCTATTTCTACTTTGGCAAGGCGGCCGCGCGACTGGATGACCTGGCCAACTACTTGCCTTCGCGCCTGACCGCGCTGGCGATAGCAGCAACAGCCTTGATGGTACGCAGCTCCAGCAGCGCATCCGCCGTGCGCACCTGGAGGCGTGACGGCAACAAGCACAAGAGCCCGAATGCCGGCCAACCGGAAAGCGCGATGGCCGGCGCTCTGCGCGTTCGATTAGGTGGCCTGAATACATACGGCGGCGAGCCGATCACGGCACCACTGCTGGGAGAAGAGTTCGAACACCCCAGGCTTCCTCACACCAAGCAAGCACTCCGCTTAGTCACGGCTGTGTCTCTCCTTGCGGCTGCCATGGCCATCGCCATCCGCAGCCTGAGGAAATAAAGTAGACATTGTGCTACTTATGTGACGAGGGGTGGTAAGGCGGGGACGAGTGACCGGCTTATCGAATAACTCCGCCGCAATCCAGCGACCTGCGTGCCTCTGAACGCTTTGCCCATGCATGACTATGTTCTTGTTCTCTCCGAGCGTGCCGCGCGTGGCGAGGGCAAAACCCATGTGAGGTGAGGTTATGGCATCGCGTACCTTGCTCATGCTGCGAAGTAATTTAATGTCTTTGCTGGCTGCGGTTTGTCTGTTGCACGCGCTAGACACTGAGGCCAAGCCAGATACCCAGGAAGTAAACTCGCCAGCCCTGGCAGAGGTGCAGACAAAAGCTGCGCAAGGATTTATGAAGCAGGAGCTGGAACTGGCCGCCGACTACTTTGTTGGCAAAGGAGTACCAAAAGACCTCGCTCAATCTGCATACTGGTTTCGCAAAGCAGCGGACCAGGGAAATCCTGCTGCCCAGGTGTACCTTGGCTATATGTACACCGTGGGCATGGGCGTGTCACGGGACACCACGCAAGCGATTGGTTGGTACCGCCGGGCTGCATCTTCAAGTTACCCGGAAGCAAAGGTATGTCTGGCTGTGCTCTACATGCGGGGTGAAGGAGTCGACCAAGACGCACAGGAAGCGTTGCGGCTGTTAAAGTCTGCGGCTGAGAAAGGCGATGGCCGGGCAGACGCATACTTGGGCTACGCAAGCCTAAAGGGATTGGGCGTTCCCGTAAACCTCGCTGCCGCAGAAGCCTGGTTCAGGATCGGTGTGAAACAGCATGACCCCGAAGCAGAATTTTTCCTGACCATCGCAGAAGCCGAGGAACCCGGCCGTGTGCCCGATCTCGCCAACGAGATTAAGCTTCTGCGGCTCTCCGCGGCCAGCGGTTACGTGCCGGCGATCCACCGTCTTGGACTCCAGTTGGTAAACCATCCCGGCCTGCCACAAGCGCCGCAGGAAGCGACAAATCTGCTGCTATCGGCGGCCCAAGCAGGCGCCTGGCAATCGTCCGCGTTACTCGGTGTATTGGCACGCGACGGACAGCTTGTGTCTCAGAATCCAAGAGCAGCGTACCGCTGGTTCCGCATCGCAGTCTTGCAGGGCGGCAGCCCGGCAGAGAAGTTTCTCCATCTTGAACTCCAGCGCCTCGCCGCCGGCATACCCGATAGCAGTTCTGTGGACCAGGAAGCCGCAGTGTGGCTGCAAACTTATCCAAACCACGATCTATTTGTCGCTGCGAATGGGTTAAACGCGAAGTATTTTCCCCTCGAGGATACGTATGATAACCGCGCACGCTCTCGTATCGACCAGGGAGGTTAGGAATTAAACTAAACAGCGTAACTAAGCAGAACCCAGGCCAAATAACTCCGCTTTTCATGCACCCGCTGGTTTTCTTGCCATTCTGGGTTGTCATAGGGGTCTTATTTGGCTTCCAGGAATACGTGGACATGTTAGCGGAGGGCTGGAAGGGCCCCATCTGGGCACCTCTCGGCTCGTACGCAATCGCTTATCTGTTGTGGGGCATCATCTTCCTGGGTATGTGGCGCTTCTTACGAGCAAGCATACAGCGTGCTTCCCCGCGACAGATCCTCTTGAAGTATTTGCCTTTGAGTGTTCTCGCCAGCATCTTGCAGGAAGCACTGTTTGTCGCTGTTTATCGCTACCAGAGCCCGGGCAGACACCGCACCTATCTTGACCGGCTTCACCGCTATTTATCTTCCGAGCTGGTCACGCAGGTAGCTACGTTCTGGATTGGATTTGCTCTTATCCGGAGTATTAGTTATTACCAGCAACTTCGCGAGCGAGAGCAAACGGCGGCCCGTCTGCAGGCTCAGCTTGTCCAGGCCCGGCTGCAGGCTTTACAGATGCAGCTCAACCCGCATTTCCTCTTCAACACGTTGAACGGCGTTTCCAGCTTGATGCGCTCCGACCCGGACGGCGCTGACGAAATGTTGGAACGGCTCAGCAGTCTTCTGCGTATCACATTGGCGAAGGGGCACGCGCAGACAATTCGGTTGCAAGAGGAAATGGATGTCATCCAACTTTATGTCTCGATACAACAATTACGGTTCGGCGATCGAGTACGCCACAGCATCGAGGTCGCTCCTGAGGCATGGGATTCCCTGGTGCCCACAATGATTCTTCAGCCGATCGTTGAAAACGCTTATGTTCACGGAATCGCCAGGTCGCCGAGACAAGGAAGGATTACCATCCAGGCTTCCGTCGAAACCAATACCCTGCGCATATCCATTTGCAATGCGGGCTCCATTCCCGGCGCATTGGATGATATCCCGGAAAGGCAGGGCGTCGGCATCGCGAATGTAAAAGCTCGTTTGCAGTTGCACTACGGAAGCCGGCAGAGCTTCTCCATTGGAGAAACCAGTCCTGGCGAAGTAACCGCCGTTTTCCTGCTTCCCTTGGAGATTGACAAAAGTCCAAGCAATGACCCCGCGGAGTCCTGGTATGCCGATTCAAGTAGTGATCGCGGATGACGAAGTTCTCGCCCGGCAAAAGATCTTACAACTCCTGCGCGATGAGCCCGACATTCAGGTGGTGGGCGAAGGAGCCAACGCTGCCGAAGTAATCGACCTGGTTCAGTTTACCCAACCCGACGTTTTGCTCCTCGATGTCCGCATGCCCGGCATGGACGGCTTCGATGTCATCTCAGCTCTAAGTGTTTCTTGTCCCGTGGCCCTTCCGAGTATTATCTTCACCACCGCGCATGACCAGTACGCGCTGAAGGCCTTCGAGGTGCACGCGGCTGATTATCTATTAAAGCCATTTACCCGCGAACGTTTGATGATTGCCTTGCGGCATGCGTGTGAGCAACGGGACCGAATGCGCGGAAGCGCAACGGTTAGGTCCACGCAAAAGAAGGACTACACCAACCGGCTTGTGTTTCGGTCCAAGGGCCGAATTATCTTCCTGCCCATTGCGGAGATACGCTGGGTCGGCGCAGAAGAAAATTATGTGAGAATCTGCGCCGGCAAAGAGAACCACCTGCTCCGCAACACTATGGCAAACTTTGAGAGCAAATTGGACCCCGAAGTTTTCCTGAGGATTCATCGTTCCGCCATCGTAAATCTGCAACACATTAAAGAATTCCGCAGCGACGGAACCGAAGGAGAGTGCTTTGTGACCATGTCAGACGGACACAAGCTCCCCGTAAGCCGTGGATACCGTTCACGCATCACCAGCCTGATCGCCCGCTAAAGATACCGCAGATCCCGTGAGAACCTCCTGGCCGGGTTTCCAGACGAAGGCCGGGTGCCCCACATCTCGCTCGTTTTTCGCGAGATGTGGGATTCCGCCAATGTTGACCGCTCAGGGATCGGATGAATCGACAGCCAGAGGGAGAGTGGTATCCCACATCTCGCGAAAAATGAGCGAGATGTGGGGCACCCGGCCTTCGTCTGGAAACCCGGCCAGACTCGGAAGGGCACTGTGGTCTGCAGCCCAGCAGACCTGGAGAATCCGCAAACTGTTCACTTTCGAACAAACCGTTTCGTAGGTGGACAGCCCTTGCACCTTCCTATCGGGTAACCATTGAATTCCGGCCACTTACAAGCCTCCAATTGTGGCTGGTCGCATGCACTCAAGAGAAGCGCGATGCTAAATGACCTCAAATTCGGTTGGCGGCAGCTGCGAAAGTCGCCTGGATTCACCCTGACAGCGGTACTTACGCTGGCGCTGGGAATCGGAGCCAACACCGCGATCTTTTCGCTGGTGGACTCGATCATGCTGCGCCCGCTCCCCTTTCCCCAGCAGGACCGGCTGGCCCGGATCAAATACAGCACCGGAGAGGTGTATCCCAAGGGCTGGATTCAGGCCCTGGGGCAGCATTCCGATTCGTTCGCCGCAATCAGTGGGTTCGGGGCGGACGCCGAATCGAATGTGGCAGAAGCCGATTCGTCGGAACGGGTGTTTGGCGCCGAGGTGATGAGCAACGCTTTCGACGCCCTGGGAGTCCATCCCGCGCTGGGCAGCTTCTTCACCCGGGAGCAGGAAATAGCCGGACAAGATTATGTCGTGGTGTTGAATTACGGATACTGGCAGCAGCATTTTGCGCAAAATCCCGATGCCATCGGGCAGACCATCCGCATAGACGGCATCTCCCGCCGGATCATCGGCGTCATGCCGCCAGGAGTACGTTTTCCCTACGCCGACACCCAGTTTGTTACCCCGGTGACATTCAAAGGCGGAGATCCTATCGATCCGTGGCGAACCTTCGACTTGCGCGTGTTCGGGCGGCTAAAGGATGGTGTGACCATCGCACAAGCTCAGGCCGAGCTGCACCGGCTCCAACCAACCCTATTGCCGCTCTTTCCCTGGCGCATGCCTGACACCTGGGCCTCCGATCAAACCGTAGTACCGCTGCTGGAGTCGGAAGTAGGCGCGACCAGGCCTCGGCTGCTGCTGCTGTTTGGAGCGGTGGGTTTGATCCTGCTGATCGCCTGCGCCAACGTGGCCAATCTGATGTTGGCCCGGGCGACTGGCCGGCAGCGTGAGATGGCAATTCGTGGTGCGCTGGGTGCCTCTTCGCGCCGGATCATCCGGCAGTTATTGTCCGAGAGTGTCCTGGTGGGTGCACTGGCTGGCATCGCGGGCTTGATGGCAGCAGCAGCAAGCTTGCAGGGGCTGGTACAGCTGCTGCCCGCGGACACTCCGCGGCTGAACGAAATATCCCTCCGCTGGCCAGTGTTTGTGTTTGCCGCCATCGCATCGTTGATGACAGGAGTCATCTTCGGCCTGATACCAGCGCTGAAGATGGCCTCGCCCAACCTGCAGGCGATTCTGGGCTCGAGCAGCCGCGGCGTAGCCGGCAAAGCAGCGCAGTTCCGGGCATCGATGGCGTTGGTCATGGGGCAAATCGGGTTGTCGGTGGTAGTCATCACCGCGGCGGGCCTCCTGCTACACAGCCTCTACAGCCTCTCCAAGGTGGATCCGGGCTTTAGAACCGAACGAGTCGTCACCGCAGAGGTGTCTCTCGACGCCGCATCATGCCAGGAAAAAGGGCGATGCCAGGGTTTCTTCACCAGCTTGCTCAACCGCCTGCAGGGCATAGCCGGTGTCGAATCCGTGGCTCTGACTGATTCCTTACCCCTGAGCGGGCAAGATGACAACTATGTTTACGACGCCGAGGGTCATCCCCGGGATGCGCGCCAGGATGCGTTCCAAGCGACCGGACGAACGGTGTCGACGGACTACTTTTCCACTCTGGGGATGAGGCTGATGCAGGGGCGCATGCTGACCGACCAGGATGAGTCCGGCGCCAGCCACGCGGTCGTGATCGACGCCCACATGGCAGATTTGCTGTGGCCACACCAGGATCCGCTGGGAAGACACATCATCCACGTGAACGATGAGCCGTCGCCGTCAGTTTGGGATAGAAACGCCGCATCGGTGGTGGTGGGAGTAGTAAGCAACACCCATAACGGCGGCCTAGCGGGCGGCTTTGGCGACGAAGTTTATTTACCCATGACCACAACGCGGGAACAACCAGTGATGTACGTTGTGCTGCGTACACGCGCGAGCACTTCCGAAGCGGCGGACGAGCTGCGCAGGGTGGTGAAAGAAATCGATCCAGTGGTGCCGGTGACGCGCGTCCGTAGCCTGAACGAGGTGGTGGCGGCTTCAGTATCGGGTCCTCGTTCGCTGGCGATCCTGCTGCTGTTCTTCGGCGCCCTGGCACTGTTAATAGGAGGCGTGGGAGTCTACAGCCTGATCGCCTACGTGGTTAGCTGGCGCACGCGAGAGATAGGCATTCGTTTGGCGTTGGGCGCGATGCGGTGGCAAATCGTGGGCGGGATTGTGAAACAGAGTCTTCTTCTCGCGGTAGGAGGTGCAACGGCCGGATTGCTTGCGGCCGCTCTGCTGATGCAATTCCTGCACAGCTTCCTTTTCGGGGTCAGCGTGCTGGACCCACTTACCTTCTTTACCGTACCTGCTGTCATGCTTCTGCTGGCTCTCCTCGCAGCATGGATTCCGGCGCGGCGAGCGGCCGGCGTCGAGCCCATGGAGACGCTGAGAAATGAGTGAGGCCTTTAGCGACTAGCGCGTCATTTTGGCGATGGTGTTGGTTGTGCTCACACCGTTGACGGTGGGGACAATTTCAACCCGTCCGCCCCAGGTGGTTACATCGTCTGCGCCTACGATGGTCGACGTGGTGTAGTCTCCGCCTTTCACCAGCACGTCAGGGCGCAGGGATCGAATCAGTTCCAGCGGCGTCGCTTGGTCGAAGATGATGACCGCATCGGTCGAGCCGAGCGCCGCCAGCACGCGCGCCCGATCATTTTCTCCCACCAGGGGCCGCGTGGGGCCCTTCAGGCGCCTGACGGATGCGTCGCTGTTGACACCAAGGACCACCTTATCGCCGAATTCGCGGCACTGTTCGAGTAGTGTGATGTGGCCAACGTGCAGAATGTCAAAACAGCCATTGGTAAAGACAATTCGATCTCCGTTCGCGCGCCACTCCGCCAAACGGACCAGGAGATGTTCGAGATCGAGAATCTTGTCCGGGCCTTTCATCTGCGTAGAGGCGGTGAACTCGGCCACCAGCTCGTTGCGGGAGATGGGCGCTGTTCCTGTCTTGGCGACCACAATGCCAGCGGCGATATTCGACAGCGTGACTGCAGTCTCCGGGTCAAGCCCGGCGGCCAGCGATGCCGCCATGGTGGCAATGACCGTATCGCCGGCACCGGTCACGTCGAAGACTTCGCGTGCGCGGGTAGGAGAATGAAAAACCGCATCGGGATAAAGAATGCGAATGCCCTTCTCGCTCATGGTGACGGTCATGTAATCGATACCGAGCTGCCGCACCAGCTGTTGTGCCGCGGCCAGCAGTTCCTCCAGGTTGCGGCTGCTTATCCCTGTGACCAGGCCCAGCTCTTGAAGGTTAGGGCAGATGGTGGTGGCGCCGGCGTACTTGCTGAATTCGCGATCCTTGGGGTCCACCAGTACCGGGATCTGCCGCTCACGGGCCAGGGCGATGACCGCATGGCAAAGCTGAGGACTCAACGCACCCTTGGCGTAATCGGAAAGAATCACGGCGTCCGCGGTGCGCACCAATGCGAGCGAACGCTCGAGCAATGCCTGGTGCTCGGTGGCTGGACGTGGGTCAGCGCTCTCCACATCCAGGCGCAGCAATTGTTGATTACGGGAGACGATGCGGGTCTTAGAAATTGTCGAGTGGCCGGAAAGGATCATCCCTGAGGAATCCACACCAGCCGGAACGAGCAATGCACTCAGTTCACGCATTTCACTGTCGTTGCCCCAGAAGCCGGTCTGCGCGACGTTCACGCCTAGGCCGACGAGGTTCATGGCAACATTGGCCGCGCCCCCGGGCGCGCTTTTGGTTTGCACCGAGCGGAGGACCGGTACCGGCGCCTCGGGCGAAATGCGGTCGACATCGCCCCAGATGGAGCGATCCAGCATCACGTCGCCAATCACCAGGATGCGCAGCGCTGCAAAGCCGCTTTCAATCAGGGAGAGAAGGCGGGACTGTTCTTTCACCAACATCCCTTCATCATCGCAAATAAGGGCCGGTCCTGCGACTGGCCTATACTACGAATGAACCGGCGTATGGCAAGCAAGTTACCAGTACTCAGCAATATCAGGGCCCGGATGATGCGGATACTGCGCCCCGCTACCAAATGGGGCCGGGTGACCCTATGGCTGGGGATACTATCCCTGGTGCTCTGGGGCGCCACTCTCTCCGGAGCAAACGTGGAAGGCTGGGCGGTATTCACCACGCTTGTGTTCGCCTTTGTCGCCATCGTCGTGCTATGCCGTTGGGGGCTGCGCCCCCTGCTATGGCGGCTGCGCAACCGGTTGATCGTCACCTACCTGTTCATCGGCGTCATGCCGATCTTGCTGCTGCTCCTGATGGGCGGGGTTGCCGGCTACTTTTTCGCCGGCCAGTTCGCCATCTATGTTGTGTTCTCTGATTTGCATTCGGAGTTGCAGCACCTGCAAGCCGCTAATGATTCGCTGGCTGCGCAGTTATTTCCACTGGAGAGTGGAGGCAGACTGAACGAAAAGATCGCCGGAGAGTTCACCCGAGCTTCCGACGAGAGATTCCCCGGGCGAACCGTGACTGTATGGAGCAAGGAAAAAGGTTTCGTTCTCTCCACCGGCGGAGAGTTGCTTCCCAAGCCGCCGGCGCCGGTGCCCGATTTTATCAGTGCAGACTTTACCGGTTTCGTCGTTGATCGGGACGCCCTGCACCTGCGCGCGATCAAGCTGACTGGGGATGGCGATCGCCGGATCGCTTTGATTTCTGATATTCCCATCACACCGAATTTGCTCGTGTCGACTGCGGAGCGCATCGGGAAAGTAACGTTGGATCCGCCCGACCGGAAGGGGGACGTCAGGTATCCCACGCCGGCAGATAACCGTTCGTATGTGCAAGCCGGTCAAGTGCCCCCGGCATCACACTGGTTTGACATAACCCTGGACTTTCCCACGCTGTTCGAAGTGGTGGACTGGCAGAATGGAGCCAAAGAAGAACAGGGGCTCATCGATGTAGCCACCCGCCCCTCGCTGCTCTACGCGGCATTGTTCGCCACCTTGGGCGACAACTATTTGATGGTCCGCGACGCCTTGCTCTTGATCGCTATTTTCTTTGCCGTGATTGAGTTTGTTGCCCTCTACATTGGTGTTCGCCTCTCGCGCAGCATGACCGCTTCGGTAGCAGAAATCTATCTCGCCACACAACATGTGAATCAGGGCGACCTGAGCCATCGGATCCAGCTTCGCGGCCGTGATCAGATGGCGGCCCTGGGACTATCGTTCAATTCCATGACGGCATCGCTGGCCAAGCTGATCGAGGAGCAGAAAGAGAAACAAAGGCTGGAGAACGAGCTCAGCATCGCCTACGAAGTGCAGGAACTGCTTTTTCCTCGCCAGGTGACGGACCTGCCTTCGCTCGAGGTCCACGGTGTCTGCGTTCCTGCGCGCACCGTAAGCGGCGACTATTACGACTTCATCCCTTTGGGCAGCGACCGGCTGGTTCTTGCGGTTGGGGACATCAGCGGAAAAGGAATTTCAGCTGCCCTCTTGATGGCTACCGTGCACGCCTTCGTTCGCGCCTATTCGATCGAACCCGAGATGGCGATGGTGCCCGCCTCGTTGACCTACGGATCGCAGGAAGATCGCCGCATGTACTATCGCGGGGACGGCAGTGCCGAATCGCAGGTAGCGCCCGCCATGCTGATGACCACCCTGAACTATCAGCTTTACCGCAGCACGCCGGCAGCGAAGTACGCCACCATGTTCCTTGGTTGTTACGACGCCAAGGCGCGGGTGCTGACGTATTGCAATGCCGGCCACCTGCCACCCATCATTCTGCGCGCAACCGGCGAAGTTTTCCGGCTCGCGGTCAACGGCACGGTGGTTGGTCTGTTTGACGGTGTTACCTATGATGAGTCGACGCTGGTGATGCAAACCGGCGATATTTTCCTGGCCTACAGTGACGGCGTCACCGAACCGGAAAATGAATTTGGCGAATTTGGCGAGGAACGGCTGATTGAGCTGATCCAGGAACATCGCAACAAGCCTCTGCCTCGCATCACCGAGATCGTAGCCGGCGCGGTAGCGGACTGGATCGGCAACGCCGAGCAGCCGGACGACGTGACCATCGTTCTCGCTCGTTGCACTGGCCCCTCTGCGTAAAGGCGACTTTAGAGGAACCAAAAGGAATTAGGTGGTCACCCTGGTTCCCTCACCACGGCCGGGTGCCCCACATCTCGCTCGTTTTTCGCGAGATGTGGGATACCACTGCACCTTCCCTCTAACTCTCGAGTCATCCGATGCACTAAGCGGTCAACATGGTGGTTTCCCACATCTGGCGAAAAACGAGCGAGATGTGGGGCACCCGGCCGTGGTGAGGGAACCAGATGCCGCCCCGCGGGACTGAGTTCTAATTGGAGTTCTCACGCACACTCTTTAGCCCTGGTGGCTGCCACCCCTCCCTACAGGATTGGTCAAAATCTCTCTTGATCTTCTCTTTTTATTCCCCTATAGTGATGCTCATGCGTGCTCTGTCTTTCCCCAAGTGCTGCGTGGTCTGCTGCAAGAAATGCGGCCACGACGTGATAGCCGGAACAGACGGCTTCCCTGCCAGCTCGATATTCGTGGTGTGCTCCCTCTGCGGAGAGAAGCGGCGATATCTGCCCTCAGAGGTGATCCATGGCAGGCCGCATTTCGCCTTCCGGAAAAAGCGGGCCAGCCACCGGCACGAGCCGCTGATTATTGCGGCAAGGGCGCGAGCTTGATGGTTTTGCCTTCACGCGCGGATTGCCTTGCCGCATCAAGAATCTGCATCACCACCATGTTCGTATCCAGCGATGTAAGGTCGCCGCTCGGTTTCAGGGTTCCATTGAGCACGGCAGCCAGGTAGTGGAGTGAGCCGTCGTTGGGCGGTGTCAGCGGCGGAGGATTCTCCTCGCTCTCGTGATCCTGACCTTTCGTTCGCAGGCGAAGCTTGTCCGGGCCAACCGTGATGGCATACCCCGTTGCCCCATATACCTCCATGTCCTTGCGGGCAAACGGCCAGTTCCAGGAACCCATCAGCACTGCCTGCGCTTTTGGATAGCGCACGATAATCGTCGATTCATCCGCCACCCGAGGATATAGCTGTGGCTTATCCGTCTGCGTAACCGCAGTGACGCTCATCGGAGACTCGCCGTGCATGAGCCACGTGGCCAGATCCGCACCGTAACAGCCAAAATCGTACAGGGCCCCATCGCCGTTCTGCTCCGGATCCTCCAGCCACTTGAGAAACTCCGGCTGCACACCGATCTCCTTGGGCCCCTCGTGGCCATCGTGCACCACAATCCTGCGCACATCGCCCAGGGCGCCTTTAGCCAGTTCCTCATAGGCGGCGCGGTTGCTCGCGTACCAGGTGGTCTCGTAGTTCACCAGCACCTCGATATGGTGTTCGCGGGCCGCACGGCGAATGGCCAAAGCATCTTCCAGCGACATGGTCAGCGGCTTTTCCACCATGACGCTGAGCCCATGCTGGGCAGCCGCTTCGATCACCTGGCGGTGCTTGCCGATAGAGGTATAGACCAGCAAAGCCTTCGGATGGCGGGCGGCGATCATGTCATCCAGCTGGGTATAGAAAAGGCCGGGATCGAGATGAAACTGCTGGGCGTAACGATGGGAGAGCTCGGCATCCGCGTCCACGATGCCGACCAGCTCGACCTCATGCTGGTTGGGAAATTGCTTCAGGAATCCGGCAACATGTCCATGCTCCAGGCCGACGATGGCGAGCGGTATCGGTTGTTGCTGGGCAAGAGCGCCCCCACAGAGCAGGCAAATCATCACGAGAACCGCAAGCCGCATGGCTCCTCCGAAACTTCTATGTTTGCGCCGGCGCTTTGCCGGAGCGACGTACCCAAACGCCGTTTTGCTTTTCCAGGTAAACCCACTCGGCTTGCGAGCATAGATTGCCGCACCAGTCGAGGATGTATACCAGGGCCGCCGTTTGCGCAGTGTTGAAGTAAACTTCGCTGAAATAGGTGATGCCCAGGTAGTTGCCATATTTAGCCTGCATATCTGAGTCATCGTTCATTGCAGTGCGCGACGCTTTGAACTCGTCGGTTTCCCCGGGCGGCAGCAGCACGTAAGGACGGGACAACTGAAAACGGGGTCGTAACACCAGCCGTTCCTTCTTGCGCTGGTTGTAGTCGTTGACCGCTTCGCGGAAGCTGTGGCCATTGTCTGAAGGAGGCTGAAGGGTAGCCTCCGGGGCTAGCTTGGGATTGATGTCATCCTCATTCACCGTGGTGTCGCTGATGGCCCAGGGCTGGCCCGAATCCATGTCTGTAAATACTTGGCCGGGCATCAACAACGAATAGATCACGTACGAATCGGGTTGTCGATCTGGAGCTATGGGGGGCTGAGCGGGCTTGGCTTGCGCCGGGGCTAGGGCCGTAGAGCTGGCGACTGCCAGGTATAGCAAGCCCAGGTACCGGACGCGGCTGATCGCCATGGGCAACAACTCCTGGGAAGAGGCTCCTTAATAGTATTCTCTCTGGATACATCCTTGGTGACCACCTGTTGACCAAACCAACCCGAGTCAAGGCCAACAAGCTGGGAGAGGTGGAGCGTGTCTACCGCATCCTGCGCGATTGGTTAATCACAGCTAAACTTCCGCCGGGGGAGTTCCTTTCTGAAGCGGATCTGGCTGAACGATGCGGAACCAGCCGGACTCCGGTCCGGGAAGCCTGCACTCGCCTGATGCAGGATCATTGGCTGACCCGGATTCGCCGGAAGGGATTCATGGTTACGCCCATTTCTGTGCGCGACATCGTGGACCTTTACGAGTACCGCAAGCTGCTGGAATGCTATGCCGCGGAAAAAATGGCGCAAACCGCGAGCCATGAACAGCTGAAAGAACTGGCTGCGATTATCGCGCCGGAGTTGGACCCCGGAGCCAATCTGGAACAGATTTTGCTAGCCAACCAGTGCTTTCATCGACGGCTGTGTGAGCTGGCCGGTAATCAGAGGGTGCTGGGTCAACTCAACCTGACGCTCGGCTACGTGGCCCGCCTCGATACGCTGTGTACCCAGACTGTCCCAGGCTGGATCGGACACACCGAGATTCTGCGGGCTATCGAGAGGCGTGAGCCGGCCGAGGCGCGGCATGCGATGCAGGTGCATGTGGATGCTTCACGGGACAAGATGGTGAAACTGTTCAGCGCCTAGATGGCGACCTGATCGGCACCCTTCAAGTGCAGCATTGCTCGTACCTCATCCGGAGTGGCAATCTCGAAGGACAGCTCTTCCAGGATCCCGCGGATCTTTTTCACCTGCTCGGCATTCGATTTGGCCAGCTCGCCCTTGCGCAGGTAGAGACTATCTTCCAGGCCAACGCGAACGTTTCCGCCCAGAATGGCGGCCATTGTCCCAATGCGCATCTGGTGACGCCCGGCGCCGATGACCGACCACTCATAGTTCTCCCGGCCAAGCAGCCGGTCTGCCGTTGCCCGAAAGTAGCCCAGCAGCTCAGCATCGGTCCCCATGCCGCCGAGAATGCCAAATACACTCTGTAGAAAGAGGGGCGGCTGGACTAACTTCTCTTCCAACAGATACGCCAGATTGTAGAGGTGGCCGATATCGTAGCACTCGTATTCGAACCGCGTGCCGCAGCCCTCTCCCAGTTCCTTGATTACCCGCTTCATGTCCACAAACGTGTTGGGAAAGATACTTCCCTCACTGCCTGCCAGGTAGGGTTGTTCCCATTCATATTTCCATTCGCTGCGGCGGCGGGCCATGCGGTGAAGGGAGAAATTGATGGAGCCCATGTTGAACGAGGCCAGTTCCGGCTTTATGCGCAGGGCGGGCCCAATCCGCCGATCCAGGGTAAAGCTGCCGCCGGTACTTATATTGATGACCGCGTTGGTCGCCGCTTTGACCACGGGCAGGAATTGCAGGAACAGAGCCGGGTCGCTCGAGGGTTCTCCCGTTCGCGGATCGCGGGCGTGGAAATGCAAAATGGCCGCGCCGGCTTCGGCCGCCTCGATGGCCTGGCGAGCGATGTCCTCGGGCTTGAACGGCAGGTAGGGAGACATGGTCGGAGTATGAATCGACCCGGTGATGGCGCAGCTGATGATTACTTTGTTATCCATGGGATTTTCGGCACCTGCAATAGTTTCCGGCCTGTTTCCGATTCGATAGTGGCAAAAACGATGCGGTTCCCATCTGGATCCTGGACGGTCAGCATGGAGCCTTGTTTCTGAACGGACAGATGAAGCGCCTTGAGCTGGGACGACGCATGCCAAAGGCTGGGAACGACGAAGAAAATCTGGTATGCGCCCGGCGTTATCTCCACCAGCTGACCAGACGGACCCGGGAGCAGCAGCGGAATCAGGCCTGGCTCTAGAGGATGGAGGGACTCGTGGAAGCCGAGCTTCTGTTCATAGAATGTCCGGGCTGCAACCGGATCCTCCGTTCTTAGACTTACGCCGGCGATCTGTTTGGAGATGGGGTTGGCGCCCAGGTGCTGTCCCTTGTCTTTGGTTTGCAGCGAGCCCGGCATGTACTGGGTAAACTCGATGTCCTGCTCTTCCGGCCCAACCATGGTGAAGAGCAGGTTGCCGGCTTCATCACGCGAGATCGCAGTGGGAGTGAGCTCGCGCGACAGGTACGCGCGATGGAGGGCCTGCAAATCCCAGGATTCAAAGCAGACGTTCATGAAGCCGAGGGACTGCGAAGGGTCCGATTGCGGATGCAGCGCGATAAACTGGCGGTCATTTACCTTAATGAACGCTTGGGTTATCTTTCCATCCTTGCTCAAGGTGAAGGCCTGCTCAAACCCCAGCTGGTGATAGAAATCGCGGGAGCGGGCAAGATCCGAGACGCGGATGGCGACATGCGCGATGCCGGCGAGTGTAGTTGTCGGCGGTGCCTGCGCCAGCCCGAGCGCGGGAAACAGGAGCAATGCCAGCAGGCGCAGGAGCCTCATAGCGCGGCGCCGTAACAGAAAACGGTCAAGAAGATGCCTCCGGGCAGCAAAGATATTATGGAGTAGAGGCAGCCATCGCCGCCTTCAGTGCCTGCTCGGTGTGCGGCGTCATCACCGCGTACCCGGCCGGGCTGGGATGAACGCCGTCTACGGTCAGCGTGGGAATGTAGTTTTCTCCGTTTGCGGCTACCAGGAGCGAGTGATAGTCGACCATCTGAATGCCTTGCTGTGCCGCGTATTGGGTTATCCATTGATTGAGTTCATCGATACGGGCAAATCTTTCCGGGCTGGGGTCAGCCCGTTCCGGTAAAGATCCAGGTCCCCAGGGCGGAATGGTCCCAATCACCACCGCGATGTGATGCTGCTGCGCTTGTTTCACCATGTTCTCGATGTTGTTCGCGGTGTCGGACAACTGCCATCCGGGATACACATCGTTGGTACCTGCCAGAATATGCACCGCTTGCGGCTCCAGTTGAACCACATACGACTTAAATTCGGCTGCGATCTGGCCTGAGGTCAAACCGATCACTCCTACGTTAAGCCAATCACTTTCTTCGAACGTTGCCTGTTGCCCCGCCCAGCTCTGCGACCAATTGTAGGTGATGGAGTCGCCGATGAAGACCACGGCGGGCCGGGTATGAAAGCTTGTTCCGCACCCGGAGGTGAACAGAAAAATCAGCAACACCAGAAATCTTCTCGAGCCCACGAGACATTTTACTTGCTGTGGTTGGCGGTAACATATTCGGGAGGAACGCATGCAGCCGCTGCTACAGGATCTCCACTTTGCATTTCGCCAACTGCGTAAGGCGCCGGGATTCTCCCTGACCGTCATCCTTACACTGGCTCTTGGAATCGGCGCTACTACCGCCATTTTCTCGCTGGTTGAAGGGATTCTCCTCCGCCCGCTTCCCTTCAGCGATCCCCAACGACTGGTCTTGGTGGGAGATCAACTGGGAGCCAGAGAGGGCACGCCCGGCGTCACCGCCCGCGAGATCGCTACCTACTCGGCCGCAACCACCGCCTTTTCGTCCCTCGGCGGCTACTCCACGACCAGCTATGAGCTTTCTGGCGGCGCCACCCCGGAGGAGATCCACGCCGGCCGTTTCAATGCCAGCGTCTTCTCAACACTGGGGGTTCGTCCGATCCTGGGGCGGGTCTTTACCCGGCAGGAAGAGGACGCGCGTCAACCGCTGGCCGTCATTAGTTACGCGTTGTGGCTGAACCGCTACCATCGAAATCCCCAGGTACTCGGCAGCTCCATCGTTCTCGACCGGAAGACTTACTCGATCATCGGGGTCATGCCGCGCAATTTTGAATTTCCCCTGCAGCCTGGGCACCTTGACCAGTCCCAGCTCTGGGTCCCTTTGGATTTGACGGCGGAGGAGCTCTCCGAGCAACAGGCAGGCGCATGGCGATACCAGGTTGTGGGCCGGCTCAAGGATGGCGTCAACCTTTCGGAGGCCACGCAGGATACCGACCGTGTCGCCCACCAGGTCATGCGCGATTTTCCCCCGGGCATGTCTGCGATCCACATCCAGGGCAAAGTGAAACTGCTGAGTGAGCACGCGGTCTCAGCGGTGCGCCCGTTGTTGCGCACACTGTTCTTCGCCGTGGGTGGGGTCCTGTTGCTGGCCTGCGTCAATGTTGCCGGACTGTTGCTGGTCAGGGCTATCCGTACTCGCCGGGAATACGCGGTTCGGCTGGCTCTGGGCGCACGCTCCAGCAGCATCATCCGCGAATCGGTCTGCGAAGGCCTGCTGCTCAGTGCGGCCTCCAGCCTGATTGGGCTGGCGTTTGCCGCGGCTGCCATCCGCACCGCCTTGCACCTTCTGCCGGAGTCCATGCCGCGCATCGACTCTATCTCTATTGATGTGGAGGTTGTTCTTTTTGCTATCCTGCTGGCCCTGGTGACGGGCGCCCTTTGCAGCCTGGCCCCCGCGTTCGCCGCTTTGCGGACCAACCTGATTGAAAGTCTCAAAGAGGGTGCCCCGAGCGGCACCGGCGGCTCAAGCCATACCCGGCTGCGCTCCGCCCTGGTGGTCTCTGAGATCGCGATCGCGCTGGTGCTTCTCACTGGATCTGGGGCTTTGCTGCGCAGCTTTCAGAAGATGCGCGCAGTCGATCCTGGCTTCGAGCCTGATCATGTGCTCGTCGCCGGCTATCAACTGCCCCTCAACCAATACTCCACCTATGTTGCTGCCGACACCTTCAACCACGCGCTGGTCGAGCGGCTCTCGAATAAGCCCGGAGTGGTCGCAGCCGGCATCACCAGCGTCGTGCCTGCATCGGACTTTGCCCCCGAGTCTGCCTTCACCATCGAGGGCCAACCCGCAGAGACCTGGAAACTGAAGTTTGCCATGTTTGGCACCACCTATGGCGACTATTTCCGCGCCATGGGTATAAGGCTGCTTGAGGGTCGAACCTTCACTTCGGAAGACCGCGAGGAGACTCCCTTGGTGGTGATCGTCAACCAATCCATGGCAGACCATTCCTGGCCGGGACAGAATGTGATCGGCAAGAGGATGCACTTCGGCAGTCCTAAGAAGGGCTTACCATGGGCGACGGTTGTGGGCGTTGTCGCTGATACCAAGCTGGGCGCTCGCGATGAGCCCGCCATCGACCAGTTTTACGTTCCCCTGCGCCAGCCTGCTGTGCTCTTTGGTAATGAGGCCTCTGCAACGCTGCCCGACCCTGCCGGCGGATACATCGCACTTCGTTCGGCTCTGCCTCCGGAGCAGATGACGCGGATTTTGCGTTCCACCGTTGCGGAGATTGATCCGCTGCTCGCATTGCAGCAAGTGCAGGCGATGAATGACGTGATCTCGAATGTTGAGGCGCCGCGCCGTTTCAATACTTATCTGATCCTCGCCTTTGCCCTGGGCGCTCTTCTGCTCGCCGTTACCGGGATCTATGCCGTGGTTGCGTTTTCGGTCTCGGTGCGCACACAGGAGATCGCCATCCGCATGGCTCTCGGCGCGGAGCGCGCGGGGATTGCTCGGCTCATCCTGGTGTCGGGCGCAAAGTTGGCCCTCCTGGGATGTGGGCTCGGAGTGCTGGGTTCGATGGCTGTGGCCCGGCTTATCAGTTCCTTCCTGTTCGATGTCAGCGCGACTGACCCGATCATCTACATTGCGGGCATCCTGATCATGATGATATTGGCGCTGTTCGCATCCGCGCTGCCTGCCAGCCGCGCTGCTTCCGCCGACCCGATCGGCGCTCTGCGCTCAACTTGAGAACTGCCGGTTCGAGTGCCCTGGTTCCCATACGAAGGCCGGGTGCCCCACATCTCGCTCGTTTTTCGCGAGATGTGGGATACCACCGATGTTGACCGTTAAGTGCGTCGGATGAGTCGAGAGTCAGAGGGAAAGAGCAGTGGTATCCCACATCTCGCGAAAAACGAGCGAGATGTGGGGCACCCGGCCTTCATGAGGGAACCCGGCCTCTTTAGTTTGTGATCTCGAATTGGCCTTCGACTCCTGTCGCCTGCCCGGGCTGGCCTCCGCTCAGGAAGATGGTGTGAAGGCCCGGTTGCATGGTTGTTTTCCCGTCATGGTCTACCTCGCTCAATTGCGCGGGCTGAAGGGTAAAGAGCAGGTGCTTGCTCTCTCCGGGTTGTAGCGTGACTCGTTGAAAGGCACGCAGCGCACGCAGCGGCGCCCCATCCGTCTGCGGCCCACGAAGATAGAGTTCGGCGACCTCGTCTCCGGGCCGCTTGCCGGTGTTGGTCAGGTCGGCTTCCACCGTCAGAGGTTCCCCTGGTTTAAGGTCCGACTGGGATAGCTTTAGGTGGTGGTAGGCGAAGGTTGTGTAACTGAGACCGTAGCCGAAGCCGTAAAGCGGCTGTCCGGCGAAATAGCGGTAGGTTCGACCCTTCATGGAGTAGTCTTCGAACGCCGGCAGTTGATCGAGCGATTGATAGAAAGTTACCGGCAGCCGACCTGAGGGATTGTTGTCGCCGGCGAGCGTCTCTGCGATGGCGGCGCCTCCCTCTTCTCCCGGATACCAGGCTTCCAGGATTGCCGCGGCATGTTCTTTCGCCCACGGCACCGCCAGGGCGCTGCCGTTCATCAGAACAACCACCAGCGGCTTGCCCGTCGCGGCGACTGCCTTCAGCAAATCCTCCTGCAACTGGGGCAAGTCGATCTTGGTTCGGTCACCTCCACTGAAGCCCTCCAGGTGCACCGGCATCTCTTCCCCTTCCAGGCTGGGCGACAGGCCTACGAAGGCCACGACTACATCTGCCTGGCTCGCGACCTCGACCGCCTGGTCGCGCATCACCCGTGCGTCGGGTTGCCACCTCAGGTGCACGCCGGCGCCAAACAAGGGCGCGGAGTGGGCATACTCCACCCGGATTGCATGCGGTGCCGAATCGCTAAAGTGCATGTTGAAGGGAGCGGCGGATTGCTTTGGATCGCGGCCCGTCTCCAGTACCAGTTTGTCGTCGAGATAAAGACGGTAGTGATTGACACCGTCGCAGCGAAAACAATCTTCCTTGGTCATTTCAAAGACGTAATCGCCGGCGCCCGGCACAGCGATGGAACCGCTCCAGCGAACACTGAATGCATTGGCAGGTATACCCTCGGCCGGGGAGGCGGCGTTCCAATCAAAATCTACTTGCTTGTCGACCCGGGTCAGCACTGGTTGGCCTTGCCAGTCAGCGTTGTTGAAGTATTCGCCCTTCAGCCCAGACTCGTTGCCGGTGCGCAAAACGGTACGCGGGACCACAACCGGAAAGCCCGCAACATAAGATGAGCCTTGCGCATACAGCACTTTGTTGAAGTGGCTCTTCGATACCATCGAGGGGCAATACCGGATGCGTCGGCTGCCCGTTGTAATTACCTTCGAGCGACTCCAGCATGGTGGCATTGGGGCCGATGACTGCGATGGTCTTGCCTTTGGTTTCTAGCGGCAAAAGTCCATTCTCGTTCTTGAGCAGCACGATCGATTCTCGTGCAACCTGGCGCGCCAACTCCCGGTGTGCCGGCGAATCGACGTCGCTCATGGAGATGCGCGCATAGGGAACATCCTGCGGCGGATCGAACATCCCCAGGCGGAAGCGCGCCGTGAACAGCCGCTTCACCGCGGTGTCGATTTCGCTCTCGGTGACCAGCTTGTCTTTGAGTGCCTGGTTAAGGGCCTCGAACTCCGGGCCGCAACTGGTATCGGTGCCGGCGCGCAGCGCAAGCGCCGCGGCATGTTCTTCGTCCGGCGCAAACTTGTGACCCTTCCATATATCGGTGACCGCCCAGCAGTCGGAAGTGACAAAGCCGCTAAACTTCCACTCGCCGCGCAACGTTTTCTGGAGCAGCATATCGTTGGTGCACGCCGGCTCTCCATCGATGGCGTTGTAGGCGCACATGGTGGAAGCCGCCTTGCCTTCCACGATGGTGGTGTGGAAGGCGGGAAGGTAGGTCGCCTGCAGGTCCTGCGGGGAGGGATTTACATTGAACTCGTGACGCAGTTGCTCCGGCCCGCTGTGTACGGCAAAGTGCTTGGGCGTGGCCACCACTTTCAGATACTTCGGATCATCCCCTTGCAGACCGGTGACAAAGGCCAGGCCCATGCGCGAAGTGAGATAAGGATCCTCACCGTAGGTCTCCTGTCCTCGGCCCCATCGCGAGGATCGCGAAAGATGTTGATATTCGGAGACCATATCGTGAGGCCAAAGTAGATGCTGTGATTGCCGTGGGCGATGGCGTCGGAGTATTTGGCCTCTCGCTTCGGTGGAGATGGTGTCTCCCACGGAATGCATCAGCTGGGTGTCCCAGGTTGCGGCCAGGCCGATGGCCTGAGGAAAAACGGTCGCGTAGCCGGAGCGCGCTATGCCATGCAGCCCCTCGTTCCACCAGGTGTATTCGGGGATGCCCAACCGCGGAATCGCCGCAGCAGTCATACTCATCTGGGAGACTTTCTCTTCCGGCGTCATGCGACCGACCAGGTCGGCGACGCGCTGGTCGATGGGTAGCGCCGGGTTTTGAAAGGGGTAATCCGCTCCGTAGGCAGGGCTTCCGAAAAGCCCTAGAAGCAGGATGGCCATTCCCCAAACTTTGCTGAAACTTTGCACGCGAGTCCCCCGGTTGAACGTCAAAATACTACGCGCTCTCCTTGAGCGAACACCATCGCCGGTCGCTGCGTGCCCAGGAAATACGGAATCTCGCGGTAGTCATTTGCTTCATGAATCACAAAATCGGCGGACTTGCCAGTCTCGAGCGAACCCACTTCCCTGCCCAGGCTGAGGCTGTACGCTGCGTTGATGGTGGCTGCGGTGATGGTTTCCGCCGGGGTCATCTTCATCTGCGTGCAGGCCAGAGACATAACGACTGGCATGGACGCGATGGGCGAGGAGCCGGGATTGAAGTCTGTCGCCAGGACCACGGCAAGCCCGGCGTCGATCATGGCGCGGGCGGGCGGGTAATGCCTGGAGCCAATCGAATACACGGAGCCGGGCAACAGGACCGGCTGCACATTGGCCGCAGCGAGAGCAGCGATGGAGGCTGCATCCGTATGCTCCAGATGATCGGCCGTGACCGCGCCTAGATCCGCCGCCAGCATGGCGCCTCCGGAGCAGCTGAATTGGTCGGCGTGGATGCGGAGGCCAAGCCCCAAACGCCGCGCCGCTTCGGAGAATGCGCCCGGCGGCCTCTTGATCGAAGATGTGTGGTTCGCAGAAGACATCGCAGAAGCTGGCCAGCTTCTCCAAAGCTACCAGCGGAAGCATCTCCTCGATCACCAGATCGACGTAAGCGCTGGTACGGCCAAGAAACTCCTCCGGCACTTCATGAGCACCGAGGAAGGTCGGCACACAGCGCAAGGGCTCGGTCTGCCCAGTTTGGCGCACCACGCGCAGGATCTTCATCTCCGCTTCTACGGTGAGGCCGTAACCGGATTTCGCTTCGATGGTGGTTGTGCCGCCGCGCAGAAACCAGGAGGCGTGCTTTTGCGCGATGGATAGAAGATCCTCTTCTGTTGCGGCCCGGGTGCGACGGACGGTGGAGCGAATGCCTCCTCCTTGTTTGGCTATTTCCTGATAAGTAATGCCGGAGCAGCGCATCTCAAATTCATCCGCGCGGTTGCCGGCGAACACGAGGTGGGTATGGGCATCCACGAAGCCGGGCGTCACCACTCGGCCTCCGGCGTCGATGATTTGAGCATCGCTGGTAAGGACGGCTTCGATTTGGCTGCGCGATCCTACCGCTTCGATTTGGCTGCCGCGGATGAGCATGGCTCCGTCGCGGATGATCGCCAGCTCCCGCAACTCCGCTCCGACACGTGGCCGGTTTGGACCAGCCAACGTAAGCAGCTGCGAGCAGTTCACCAGCGCAGAAGGGTGTCTCGTTGCCGTCAACGTAAGTTCACCGTGTCGATGCCGGTATGGACAAAATCATTCGCTAAGTCCTTTGTTTCTCGAACATGCCTAAAGAATTTTATAGTCCTTGGCCCCGATTGTGTCTTTTGTGGCTCGCGGCGCCCGCAAAGAAAAAGCGCTAAAAGCGCTATAAGCGCTGTAAGTGCCTGGCCGAAGCCCGCTCGACCGGAAGTTCGGTCTTCCGTGGAGGACGCAAGCCGAAGCGTTGGTTCTTCGCATGGATTGTCGCCCCGATGAAAGGAGCAGAAAGCAGGAGCCGGGCATACTCTCTTAGATACGGATTGACCATGTTTTATTACGGTCAGAAACAAAAAAAGTATCGTCACACCGAAGGATGTTCACAATAAGCTCGAAACTCGACGGTGCCTATCTATGGATAAAGCCGCCAAGGCCGTGGTCTTGCTTCGCGGTCCTTCTCATTCTGTTACTAGGCGGCTGTAAAGCAGATCACGGCCAGCAACCTCGCTCGGAAGTTCCTCAACCCCCTGCAACCATTTTCCTAGTTCGGCACGCTGAAAAGCTGACGAACGGTGAGATGGATCTTTCCGCGGCCGGATCAGAGCGAGCCAAACTCTTAGTCCAGGCATTTTCCGGAAACAGGCCCGAACTGCCAACACCCCAGGTATTGTTTGCCGCTCATGTAAGCGCGCACTCCAACCGCTCTCTCCAGACTTTGCTTCCGCTTGCAACATCATTGCACTTGCCAATCGACGATAGCTTCAAGGACGAGGATTACGAGGATCTTGCGGCGGCCTTATTGAGCGGTAAATATGCCGGTAAGGTCGTACTGGTGGCATGGCACAGGGGGAAGATTCCACAACTTGCGACTGCATTGGGGGCAACGCCACCCTACGCTCGATGGCCGGCGGAGCAATACGATCGCATCTGGCGGATAGACTACGTCGACGGGAAGGCTAGTTTGCGGGACCTGCCTTACGCGTTGATGCCCGGAGACTCAAACTGAAGATAGGTTTGCTTTTAGGCTCCAGGTATCCTGCACGTTCATCTTGGCCCGAATATTACAGGACAGTGAGGGTGCGATGATGTGGGTTCCGCTGGAGGTAGTCAATAGGTGAATCAGATCGGATTGCCCTGGCGAAATGCAGGGGCTGGTCCTCAACTGTATAGAGACCGCCAATAGACTTGATCGCCGGCACCAGGGCAAGCGGGATCATAGGGTCGGAGGAAACGGACATGCGTTCGACGCCGCCATCGATACCCGCCGCCTTATAGGTATGTAACTCGGTATGGAATGCACGTCCGATGGCTAAAGCGCTGCCACCGAAGCCGATGAAGACACGGCTTGGAGAAACCCAATTGACGTGTAAACCCTGGGTGCGCAACCAGCCAATGATGGCCGCGATGTCATCCTCCGAAAGGCCGAACCGTTCACCCATTTGGGTAGGTGAGAGCCAGTGATGATAGTCGGGCGAGGTGAGGTCTTGCTGGTCGGCCAGCAACTGTTTCAAGGCCTGTTCCTGCTGCGGCGATCGCGACAGTACGAGGGTCAGGTTGAGCGGTAGGTCGGCGGACAACAAGCCTGTACGATTGCTTTGGTTTGCCCATTGGGGGTGATGATTCGCTAATGGCACTAACTTCCCAGAATCGACGTCTCCTGTAACCTGATTAATCATCTGCCCGTAAAGTGCACTCTTCGCAAGCAGGGCTATGGCAAGGAACAAGAACAGGGACGGCATTCGGAGCCAGGTTGGTGGCATCGTGGAACCGGCACGGGGCGTTGAACACATGGGTGGTTCCACGTTTTATCACGTATTGCAAGTAAGAGTTATACAGACTCGATTTGGCTTTGAGAATCACGCAGAGGGGGAAAATTATCCATCAGTAAGTTACTTCCAACCTGGCGGAATGCATACTGTGAAGTTCGGGGAAGGATTGACTTCTCTTCCTTTTCCGCCCCGCAAATCTGAACTGGACCTTCCGCCCCAGCTGCCGAAGACGCAGCGCCAACCGAGCGTAGTGCCGGGATCGCGATCAATCGGGCGCTCAGGGCCTAAAGAGTCTGGGTGAGAACTCCAGAAAAGAAGCTCAAGCGAACACTTATCCCAGGACTAATCAGTGAGAACCTCCTGGGTAAGAGGATGGGTGCCCCAGGTCTCGCTTTTGAGACCTGGGATCCGCCACGCAAATGCCGGCGGAGCCGAGGTTCTCAGTGTGCCTGAGAATTCATCGGGTGGTATCAGTACCTAGGGCCTTCTCGCAGCTAGAGTTCTCCAATTTGGTTGCCCGACACTTGCGTGAAGGATCCCAGGTCTCAAAAGCGAGACCTGGGGCACCCATCCTCTATCCACTGGCGACGAATCTGGGCGGCGCGGCTGAAGCCGTACCCTTAATTGGACAGGGCTGACTCCAGACTTCCCTAATGGACTGAGCACATGTGTCCCGTAAGGGTCCGAGCGCCAGGTCGTTCTCGAAAAAAGCAGGGTTTGGCATTAGACTTTGTTAGTGCTTGGTACGTGGATCCTGACGAGGCTGACAGAATCGGACCTATGAAACCGTTGACTACACCGAAGTACATCCCTAGCAGCGAAGAATTGAGCAAGATTGACCGCGATCTGCGGTTTCATCCGTCGACTACCGAGCATCCCACAACGCTGACACCGGAGCAGATTGCAACTTTTAATCGCGACGGTTATCTGACCGGAATTCGCATCTTCGATGACAAAGAGATAGCCGGCATCCGTGGTTACTTTGATGAATTGCTGGCCAGGACGCTCGCCGCGGGGGGCGACAGCTACTCGATCACCACGGCGCACCTCCGCCATAGTCGTGTTTACGACATCCTGACGGATCCCCGTATTGTGGCCCGAATCAAGGACCTGATTGGCGAGAACGTGATTGCCTGGGGTTCGCATTTCTTTTGCAAAATGCCCGGAGATGGCAAACGGGTCTCCTGGCATCAGGATTCGAGCTATTGGCCGTTAACACCGTCGATGGCCGTGACCGCATGGCTGGCAATCGATGATGCCACGGTCGAAAACGCCTGCATGCGATTCATTCCTGGTTCGCACCACTTGGGCCATCTGACCTACACCCTGAGTGAAAACGACGAAGCGAATGTTCTGAACCAAACTGTTCCGGGCGCTGAGAATTTTGGACAGCCAGTCAATGTTGAACTGAATGCCGGGGAGATTTCCATCCACAGCGACCTGCTGTTGCATGGATCCGAAGCAAATCAGTCGAGCAAACGACGCAGCGGGCTGACTCTGCGATATTGTCCGGCTAGCGTCAGAGCGGGTCTGGGCTGGAACGAAAAAGGGGTGGTGGTGAGCGGGAAAGATGAATCCGGTCACTGGGCTGATCCGCCGCGTCCGCAAACTGACTAGCCAGAATTTGGAAGCCTCATAGCGGCCGATCAGGCCGCCGTGCCCTCGAACTCCTCGACCGAGGAAGTTACAAGATAGCGACAAAACTGAGACATCTCAGACGGACCCGCGGAATAGGATCTTCCTCGGAGTCCGGACTTCAGATTTCCTATGCGCTGCAGGCCGCTGTGCCAATGAAGAAAAGCTAGCCGGACTGCCAACCGAAGGGGTCAACTGCGTCTTGCAGTTGGCGACCCGAATAAAAGCGCAGCTTCCGCCGCGAGGGGAGCTCCCATCGTAACAAGGAGAAATTATATGAAGTCAGCGCCTAATGCATTGAGGCCATTGCTGGTCCGCGCCTTCGCAGTATCGCTGTTTCCCACGCTTGCGTTTGCACAGCACTATCAACAGACAAATCTGGTGTCCAATGTGCCGGTGACGCCGGCAGCTTCCGTCACTGATCCCAATCTTCAGAATGCCTGGGGACTGGTCCATGGCCCGTCCACGCCGTGGTGGATTTCGAACAATGCTGGAGGCACTTCGACGCTATACAACACATCCGGTTTAAATCCGGCGAATCCCGCAGGACAGACCCCGGCGCCAGTGCTGGAGCCGGTCACGATTGTTGCTCTCAACGCCGCTGGAGGTGCGCCAGGAAATGGAGTCAAGATTCCTAACCCCCCTGGCCAGCCGGCCCCCGGATCTCCCACCGCCGTCCTGTACAACGGCAGCACAACTGATTTCCTTCTCGCCCCGGGCAAACCCGCAGTTTTCATCTTTGCCACCGAAGACGGCACGATCCAGGGCTGGAACCCGGGTGTCAATGCAACCACTGCGGTCATTGTGGCTGACAATTCCCAGGTACCGGAGAAGGGCAATGGAGCCGTTTACAAGGGCGCAACCATCGCCGAGTTTGGCGGCCAGGAATATATTTTGGCCGCCAACTTCCGCAGCGGCAAAGTCGATGTTTTCGATTCCAACTTCAAACCGGTAAAAGCTCCGCAGGAGTCGTGGTACGACGATCAGATCCCGAGGGGCTTTGCGCCTTTCAACATTCAGGGAATTGGACCCAACATTTACGTAGCCTTTGCCCAGCAGGATGGGGCCAAGCACGACCCGGTTGGAGGCGCGGGCCTGGGGTATGTCGTGGTCTTCGATCGTCAAGGCAAGAAGCTTATGCACCTTGAGCATGGTGCCTGGTTCAATGCGCCGTGGGGTGTGGTGCTGGCTCCCGCAGACTTCGGTGAGTTTAGCCATACCGTACTAGTTGGCAACTTCCGCGGTGGCACAATTGCGGCATTCAATCCAGCAACCGGGCGATATCTGGGCAGCGTGCTCAATGCCACTGGCTCAACCGTGAACATAGACGGGCTGTGGGCGCTCGCTTTCGGCAATGGCGGCGCTTCCGGTCCGGGCAGTACTTTGTTCTTTACCGCAGGCCCTGACAATGAGACGAATGGCTTGTTTGGAACCCTGACTCCGATTACCAGCGAGTTGCAGGACGACGACGAGCAATAACTCCGGCGATCCAATACGTGGACACTTCCAATCTCTCGCAAGGCGCCGCCCGGCTACGTTGCGGATTAATCCGCGGAACGGATTCGGACGGCACCGGCGAGAGTGCGAGAGAGACGTAATGCCTTCGACGCGCTGCCGGCGCGTAAAACAAATTCTTCCTGGGATGGGCTGGTGACCTGCAAACGCGCGCCCGGCGTGATGCCATGAGCCTTGAGCTGCTTCAACAGAAGCGCATCCTGATCGGAAACGCTGTCCACTAGAAGATTTTTGTCCTCTTCAATGTCTGTCAACGGCCTGGAAACCTGCTTCGGCATTTTCCCGTCCATCGCAGGAATGCAATGGCCGTGGGGGTCGAACTTCGGGTGACCCAGCTTTGCAGCAATGCGCTCTTCGAACCGCTCCGAGATGAAGTGTTCCAGGCGCTCAGCTTCTTCGTGGACCTCTTCCAGCGGGTACTCCAGGACCTCGTAGAGGAATGTTTCGATCAGGCGATGATGGCGCAGCACCTCAAGCGCTCGCCGCCTCCCGGCAGATGACAGGCGAACACCTCTATGTCGCTCATATTCCACGAGAGCGGGCGAATAAGAGGCCAGCTTTTGCAGCATGTTGGTGATCGAGGATGGAGCGACCCCAAGCCGCTCCGCCAGCGCGTTGCTGGTCACCCGCTCCTCTTCTTGCCCACCCAGCGCAAAGATGGCCTTCAGGTAGTTGTCGACGGACTCCGTGTTCAGATTGACGCGGCGTGTTGTCATGTCTTAGTTTCCCATTTCCGGTTTGACATGGACATATTTTAGGTGTACCTAATTGATTTAGGTATACCTAAACTAGTCTTGGGGCAAGTTGCCTTCCCCGCTTGCGCTCAACGCAAAGTACCCCAGCATAACCGGAGAGCGATATGCTCGCAATTCGAGCACGGAAATACGACCTCATTTTCGTGCTGGTATTAACCATAGTTAACCCATGTTTGCTGCGTGCGCAGAGCGAAACGTCCAGCGCCATTTCCGGCACCGTAACGGATGCGAGCGGAGCCGTTGTGGCGGATGCGTCGATCACGGCAACCGAGGCTAATACCAAGGCGGTGCGAGCTGGGAGAACAGATGCGATTGGACACTACCTGTTTTCGCAGGTAAATCCTGGCACCTACCAGATCACAGTGAGTGCTTCAGGCTTCGCTGTTGCGGTTTCCGAGCCGACGCTGGTCGATGTCGGCCGGAATGTGGCATTGAACTTTTCACTTCATCCGCAATCTTCGAACCAGACAGTGGAGGTTTCGGCACAGCAAGGCCTGTTAAGTCTCGACAATCCAAATACGACCACCACCATCGACCAAAAGTTGATCAAAAGCCTTCCCAACCCAGGGCAGGATCTTACCTATCTCGCACAGTTCGCGCAGGGCGCGTTGATGAATACCGCTGGTTCCTCAAGCGATGCCAAGGCGGCCGGCGGCTACGGCAACGTTGAATTCAATGGTCTACCTGCGACCTCGAATGGCTACATCCTTGACGGTTTCGATTCAAACGACCCCTGGCTCGGTCTGAACATCGGTCTTTCTACAAATCTTGTCATCGGACTCGATGCCGTGCAGGAAGCGACGGTCAATACGAACTCCTTCTCGGTCGACCAAGGCCGGTACGCCGTGGCTCAGGTCAACTACATCACCAAGTCAGGCACGAACAGATTTCATGGCGATGTATCCGAGATCTGGAACGGCTCTCTGTTCAATGCGCAGGATTTCTTTCTTCACGCGAACGACACTCCGGGCAATATTGCGCAAAAGCCGCGTTCTGTGGTGAACGAATTTGGGATCAGTGTCGGAGGGCCGATGCGCAAGAACACGCTCTTTTTCTTTGCTCACTATGAGGGCATTCGGATTGCATTGCCGCTGGTGACAGCGACGACTTTGCCCACACCCGCGTATCAGGGGTATGTGCTGGGGCAACTTGCCAGGGGTGGGCTTGACCCTGTCACAGGCACCCACCTGCCGGCCCAACCTGCAGAGATTCCGTTCTATAAAAACATGTTCTCTCTGTTGCCGGCTGCTGGCGGATCGCCGGTGGCAATCACAGCTTGTCCGCTGGACGCCTCCGGAAATCTACTGCCCAACCCGCCAACTGGCACCCTGCTCGATGGCAATGGCTGTGCGACCCAGCGGCAGCGGTCTTTGAACAATACCGACAGTGAGAACCTCGTGGTGTTGAAGATCGATCAGACCATCAATACCAAAGACAGCATTTGGTATCGGTTCCAGCAGGACACCGGCCTGCAGGCAGAATGGACTGATCCGATCAACTCTATCTTTGACGCTTTTTCGCCACAGCCGCAGCGAACCCTTGTCGTGGGTTATACGCATGTGTTCAGTCCAACCCTCGTCAACCAGTTCAATCCGGGAGCGAGTTGGTATTCCAGCATCTTTGCCCCGAACAACTACTCCCAGGCTTTGCTGACCTACCCTATCGTCCTCGCTTCGGGCAGCGACAGCGTACCTTTCACCCAGATCGGCGGGTTGAACAACACGTTTCCCCAGGGGCGTAAGGTCACGCAATGGCAAATCAACGACAACCTGACCTGGACGCGGGGACAGCACACTTTGCACTTTGGCATCAATACGCGCCGTGTCGACACAAGCGATTACGACCTCGGTGAGGGTGTTGTGCCGACGGTCACCTACAACGACCTGGCGCAGTTCACTTACGGGGCCGCATTTACCGCAGTGAGAAACTTTCCAGTCTCTTTGCAGGTAAGAGTGGGGGCCGGGAACCTCGAATACTACGCCATGGACAGCTACAAGCCGTCTCCCAAGGCCACCGTCACCTACGGTATGCGCGTGACCTGGAATACCAACGTCACCAGTCCGCAAGCTCTCTTCTCGCGCCCGGCTGGGTCTTTCCTGAATGCCTCACACGATACCAATCAGCCTTTGAATCAGGTTGTTCTGGGCAATGTTCATAACCTCTTTGCAGCGACGCCGCTGTTCGTCTACCAGCCACGCGTCTCTTTTGCATACCAGATCCACACGCATACCGCAGTTCATGCAGGGTTCGGCGTGTTCAACGACATCATTCCCCAGCAGATCGCCGACAGCGGTCTGGTGAACGCTCCCAATGATCCTGCTTTTACTGGTGGGATAGGCGGGGAGGTGGGAGGCCTGGGAATAGCGCCTGGGGTTCCGGGAAGCGCTGTTGACGCAACGGTCAGCGCCAACAGCTCGTTTCAGGCAATCTTCAAATCTGGCGGGGCGCCTTGTACAGGCATTCAGCCGGGTGAAGCAACCTGTCCGCTGGCTGTCAGCCTGAACACCTTCCCTACAGGAACACTCAAGACCCCGTATTACTACCAATACAACCTCGGTATTGAACAGCAGATCGGGGCGCGCGGCAACCTGCGCGCCGACTACGTGGGGACTCGGGGGCTGCACGAACCCTACCAGGTGCAGCTCAACGGCTACCAGAACGTCTGCAACGGATGCTTTGCGCCATTTCCATACCAGCAGCCGCTCGATCAACGATTTGCAACAGTCACGGAGTTCCAGACCGGCGCCAACAGCATCTACAACGGACTGCAGACCGTCTACACGCAGCAATGGGGCAGCCTGACTCTGCGCGGCAACTACACTCTCAGTCATTGCCTGGACGAAGTATCGAATGGAGGCTTGCTCGCCTTCTCCACGCAGGGCTTGGAATCGCCGTTACCGGGAGAGTTGAGTCGGCAGTATGCCAGTTGCGACTATGATGTGCGGCATAACATCTCTGCCTTCGGGATGTATCAGGTGCCGTTCCATTCCGGCAACCCTATGCTGCGCCAGGTCTTCGGAGGATGGTCGTTTTCCGAGACGGGGTTCCTGCACTCCGGGCTGCCCTTCAGCGTGCTGAGCCAGCAATATAGCGCGAACGGTGATGGCGTGTTTCAGGCATCGAACCCCGCGCAGACCGTTCAGTTCGCAGCGCCGGAATATGCGAACCGGGTTTCCGGCGTGCCGCTCTATCGCAAGGCGCCGTATCCCGGGGTGACCGTAACAGGAACGAAGCAGTGGCTCAACCCCGACGCCTTTGTCTCCGTTGTCGATCCGACAACCGGGGCATGCTATACGATCTGTCAGTTCGGCAACTCAGGCCGCAACTCGGTACGCGGACCGCACTTCACATATTCCGACATGTACATCACCAAGACGTTTTCTATCAAAGAAGGAATCAAACTCCGCATCGATACCCAATTATTCAACGCGTTCAATCACCCAAACTTTGCTCTGCCCAGTACTGTGCAGGCAGGCGTGCCAGGCTCACCTATATCGAGATTTGGAACGCTGCAAAGTACAGCCTCGCCGCCTACCGGGCTGCTTGGCGTGGGACTGGGAGGAGACACCTCGCCGCGCATGATTGCGTTTCAGGGGAGAATTGAATTTTAGGGGCAGGAGAAGCGTGGTCACGGTCGATCCGGGCATACACGGGCTTCGGCCTAACGATCGGACACCCGGGACTTCAGCGAAGGCGATTGAGCTTTGAATTCTCGGTTCGCTTACAGAGGCCGCGTGCGGCTTAAAAGTCAGTCCCGCGGGGGACTGCCTCTGACTCCCTGACGAAGGCCGGGTGCCCCACATCTCGCTCGTTTTTCGCGAGATGTGGGATACCACTGCGCCTTTCCTATGACCCTCAATCTATCCGAGGAACTTAGCGGTCAACATCAGTGGTATCCCACATCTCGCGAAAAACGAGCGAGATGTGGGGCACCCGGCCTTCGTCAGGGAGTCAGAGGCAGACTTAGATGTCCGGATTCGAACAGTGTCGTCTCGCAATGGACGTCAACACGGTTGCCTCAGACTTCCAGACCTTTTAGTTTCAGGCAGATAATGCTGCATCCCTGTGGCGCGCAGAATGCATCGTCTTAGAGTGGGTTGTTTTTGCGTTCTGGGAGGGACACATTTTGTTGGCTGACCTTAAGCATGCATTGCGGCGGTTGCGGCGATCACCCGGATTTGTCCTCACCGCCGTCCTCACCCTCGCGCTTGGCATCGGGGCTACTACGGCCATCTTCACCCTGGTGCATGCCGTGCTCCTCCGGTCGTTGCCGGTTCAGGATCCATCCAGCCTGCTGCGCGTAGGCGACAACGAACAGTGCTGCAGGAACGGAGGTCTTCCCGAGTACGAAGAGCCGGTGGATGACTGGTCGCTGTTCTCCTACCCTCAGTACGAGCAGTTTCGCGACCACACCCCGGGCTTCGCCAGCCTCGCTGCCTTTGAATCATCTGATCATCCGATGGCGGTGCGCCGCACCGGCAGCAATCAACCCGCACAACCGTGGTACGGGGAATTCGTTTCCGGAAATTCTTTTGCAACGCTCGGCCTTCGCCCCTACGCTGGACGGCTGCTGCGGCCCTCCGACGATGTGCAGGGCGCGGCGCCCGCCGCAGTCATCAGCTTCCAAACATGGCAGCAGGAACTGGGACGCGACCCTTCCATCATCGGCGCCAGCCTCACCATCAATGGCCAGCCGGTCACCGTTGTGGGCATTGCGCCGCCCGGCTTCTACAGCGAGCGCCTCAGCCCCACGCCGCCCGCCGTTTGGCTGCCCATCCACCTGGTGCCGTCGCTCACACCCACCGATCGAAACCTGCTTGAGCTCGGAGAACAGCAGTGGCTCAATCTCATCGGGCGCATCGCGCCCGGGGCCAAGCCCGCGGCCATCCAGGCACAGATGCAGGTCGAGCTGCGGCAATTCCTCGAGAGCCCCGTGGCCAATGTCGTCGGCCCCGAGCGCGCCCTCATTCCGAGACAATACCTCCGCCTTACGCCCGGGGGCTCCGGGGTGCAGCGCATGCAGGAGCAATACAAAGACGACCTGCACCTGCTTATGTGGATCGCCAGCTTTGTTCTGCTCATCGCCTGCGCGAATCTTGCCAACCTCATGCTCTCGCGCTCGGTCACCCAGCGCCAGCAGATCGCCGTCCTCACGGCACTTGGCGCTTCACGCGCCCGGCTGGTTCAGGGTGCGTTGGTCGAATGTGTGCTGCTCGCTTTAGCCGGCGGCGCCGCCGGTGTTTTCATCGCCTGGGGTGGAGCAAAGCTGATTCTCCGGCTCGCCTTCCAGCACGACCCCATCAGCATCAGCGCGAGCCCTTCGCCGGTGGTCTTGGCATTTGCATTTGCCGCGTCCTTGCTTACCGGCCTGCTCTTCGGCGTCGCGCCGGCATGGCTCGCGGCGCACGCCGATCCCATCGAGGCCCTCCGTGGCGCCCACCGCTCCACCGGACGTCATACTACTGTCGCCCAAAAAGGATTAGTCGTTGCCCAGGCAGCGGTCTCCGTCGTTCTGCTCTGTGCCGCGGGATTCCTCATTCTTAGCCTGCGGAAGCTCGAGCACGAACACTTCGGGTTTGAGACCGCGAATCGCTCCATCATCCAGATCAACGCCCAGAACGCGGGCCTTCCACCGGATCAACTCGACAGCTTTTATCACCGCCTGGACGAATCTCTCTCCTCCATCCCAGGCGTCTCGCACGCCGGGTGGTCGACGTGGAGCCCGATGGACGGCAACAACCGCAGTGACAATGTGTACGTCGAAGGCCAAGCTGCGCCGCCGCCCGGCTCGAGCGTGAATTTGACCTCCTGGGTTCGGGTGAGCCCTGGCTATTTCACAACCATCGGAACCAAGCTGCTGCAGGGCCGCGTGTTTTCCGACAGCGACAACCGCACTGCGGCGGATGTGGCCGTTGTGGATGAGACCTTCGTCAAAAAATATCTTCACGGCCAAAATCCAATCGGCGTGCACTTTGGCGACTGGGATGAATCGGTCCCCCGCATGTACACCATTGTTGGCGTAGTGGAGAATGCGCAGTACTGGCCTCCGAACGATACGCAGGAGCGGGGCCACCCCATGTTCTTCCTTCCTGCGTGGCAGTGGGAGCAATTGCCCCCCTCCACCCCGAAGGCCTCGCTCTATACGGAGTTCCTCAACGCCACGCACTACATGAGTTCGCTCGAGATCGAAACCAACGGCACGGTACCGGACCTGGAGGCGAAAGTGACCGCCGCGCTGCAGGAGATCAACCCCAACCTCATGATCACGCGCTTCCAGAGCTTCGGCGAGCAGGTGAACCTAGGCTTCAGTCAGCAACAGATGATCGTGCAGTTGACCTCGCTCTTCGGATTAGTCGCCCTCGCCCTTGCTGCCATCGGACTGTATGGCGTCACAGCCTACGCGGTCGCGCAGCGCACCAGCGAGATTGGCATTCGCATGGCGCTCGGCGCCGACCGCACGCAAGTGCAGAAGATGGTGCTGAGTGATGCCTTTCGCCAGGTAGGCCTCGGGCTGCTGATTGGCATCCCTGCAGCCGTGGCCGCGGGCCATCTTATGGCGGCCGAGCTCTACGGGGTCAACGAGTGGAACCTGCTGGTCCTCGGAACCACCACAGCGGTGCTGGGGGTTGTGGCTCTGCTCGCCGCAGCGCTGCCCGCAAGGCGAGCGGCGGGCGTGCAGCCGATGGAAGCTTTGCGCGGGGAGTAAAGCGATGCGGGTATATGGCCGTTATCCAGGTCCGAAATCGCTCCCTCAGCGGCTGAAGCCGGATTCATCGCAAAGGATCACGTACGGCCTAAAGGCCGTACCCTGCAAAGCTAGGAGCGTCAGTTCTCTTCCATGGGTAGACGCAGACCAGAGGCGCGAGCGAAGGTTCGCGCTTCGGGGTAACCGGCATCGGCGTGGCGCAGCACGCCCATTCCTGGATCGGTGGTCAATACACGCTCCAGGCGGAGCGCGGCTTCGATGGTTCCATCGGCCACTACTACCATGCCCGCGTGCTGGGAATAGCCAATGCCTACTCCGCCGCCGTTATGAATGCTGACCCAGGATGCTCCCGCCGCCGTGTTCACCAGCGCGTTCAACAGGGGCCAATCGGCCACTGCGTCGGAGCCGTCTAACATGCCCTCGGTCTCCCGGTACGGAGAGGCCACTGATCCGGTGTCGAGATGGTCGCGGCCGATCACGATGGGCGCGGATATTTCGCCAGAACGCACCAGTTCATTCATGGCAAGTCCGAGCTTCGCCCTTTGCCCGTAGCCCAGCCAGCAGATGCGCGCGGGCAAACCCTGAAAGTGAATGCGTTCGCCGGCTAGCTTGATCCAGCGTTTGAGCGCTTCGTCTTCAGGGAAGAGCGAAAGCACTAACCGGTCGGTCTTGCGGATGTCTTCAGGATCGCCGGAGAGCGCCACCCAGCGGAAAGGTCCCTTGCCTTCGCAAAACAGCGGGCGGATGTATTCCGGCACGAAGCCCGGAATATCAAACGCGTCCGCTACCCCGGCTAACTTGGCGTTGGTTCTGAGATTGTTGCCGTAGTCGAAAACCACCGCACCGCGGCGCTTCAGCTCCAGCATCGCCTCGACATGCTTGCCCATGGTTGCCATTGAGAGGGCAACATACTTGTCGCGGTTTTGCTGCCGGAGCGCGAGCGCCTCCTCGAGGCTCATGCCGTTGGGGACGTATCCGTTTAACGGATCGTGGGCGCTGGTCTGATCGGTCACGATTTCAGGAATTATGTTGCGACGCAGCAGCTCAGGCAAAACATCGGCTGCATTGCCTACCAGGCCTACAGAACGAGCGGGCGCGCCTGCCAGAATGCGCATAGCCTCGTCGAGGGTATCGGCTATAAAGTCGCAATAGCCGCTTTCGACCCGTTTCTGAATGCGCTTCGGGTCCACGTCGATGCCGAGAAAGCGCGCGCCCGTCATGGTGGCCGCCAAAGGCTGCGCGCCACCCATTCCGCCCATGCCTCCGGAGACAATCAGTTTCCCTTCCAGGCTGCCCCCGAAGTGTTTGCGTCCGGCTTCGGCAAAGGTTACGTACGTGCCTTGCACGATTCCCTGGCTCCCAATGTAGATCCATGAGCCTGCGGTCATCTGGCCGTACATCATGAGTCCTTTTTGTTCGAGCTCGCGAAATACTTCCCAGCTTGACCACTTGCCTACCAGGTTGGCGTTGGCAATCAATACCCGGGGCGCCATGGAGTGGGTGCGCAGAATGCCGACCGGCTTGCCGGATTGGATGAGCAGCGTCTCATCGTTCTCCAGGCTCTCGAGCGCGCGCACGATGGCATAGAAGGATGGCCAGTCGCGAGCCGCTTTCCCGGTGCCGCCGTAGACCACCAGCTCTTCGGGAGCCTCGGCTACTTCCGGGTCCAGGTTGTTCATCAGCATGCGCAGGGCAGCTTCCTGCTGCCAGCCTTTGGTGTTGAGCCGTGTTCCTCGCGGGGCGCGAATCGCGCCTTTATGCGGACCAGCTATCAAAGTCTCCATCGCGAATCCCCTTTGCCAGGCGTTCGATATCTCCTGCAATGACGCGGTCTTCTTCCAACCGCGGAACCAGCGTGCGCACGAACTGGCGTGCCCGCTCGATCTCCGTTGCGGCCTTGAGCGGATGGCGGTACTCGAGCCCCTGCGCGGCGGTCATCAGCTCAATGGCTAAAACTTTCTCCGCATTATCGACGATCTGCTTCAGCTTGAGCGCAGCCGTCATGCCCATGGAGACGTGGTCCTCTTTGCCCCCGGAGGTGGGCACGCTGTCCACGCTCGCGGGGTGGGCCAGCACCTTGGCTTCGTTCAACAAGGCAGCCGCGGTGACATGAGCAATCATAAGGCCGGAAGAGAGGCCGGCGCGCTGGGAGAGAAAGGGGGGCAGGCCTTCATTGACGTCGGGATTGATGAGGCGGTCGATCCTGCGCTCGCTGATGCTCATCAGGTCGGTCACTGCGATGGCGGCATAGTCCAGAGCCAGGGCTAAGGGCGCGCCATGGAAATTGCCCCCGGAGAGTATCTGGTCGGTGAAAATGAGCGGGTTGTCGGTGGCCGATCCGGTTTCAATCTCGATCACCTCGCGCACGTGTTGCAAGGCGCCCCGGGCGGCTCCGTGTACCTGGGGCATGCAGCGGAGGCAATAAGCGTCCTGCACGCGGGGATCATTGTGCAGGTGAGACTCGCGAATTTCGCTGTCGCGCAGCAGCGTACGCAGGTGTTCGGCAGCCTGTATCTGGCCCGGGTGCGGGCGCGCCTGGTGAATGCGTTCATCGAAGGCCACCGGGGTGCCGCGCAAGGCCTCGAGGGCCATGGCGCCGGCCAGATCGAAGAGGTGGTTTACGCGCACGGCGCGCAGGACGGCGAGCCCGCCCACGGCAGACATAGCCTGGGTTCCGTTGAGCAGCGCCAAGCCCTCCTTGGCTTTGAGCACCAGGGGGGCGAGAGCGGCTTTCTCGAGCGCCTCGCCGGCAGGCATCCGCGCACCCTGGAAAAACGCTTCTCCCTCGCCGATGAGCACCAGGGCAAGATGTGCCAGGGGGGCTAGATCTCCGCTGGCGCCCACCGATCCCCTGGCGGGGATGACGGGATGTACCCGGGAGTTGAGCAGCGCCACGAGCAATTCGATCAGCTGGTAGCGAACGCCGCTCAAGCCTTTGGTAAGGACATTGGCGCGCAGCAACAGCATGGCGCGGACCTCGGCCTCTTCCAGCGGTTCGCCAAGGCCACAGGCATGGCTGCGTACCAGGTTGCGCTGCAACTGCTGCAGATCTCCGGTGCTGATGCGGACGTCAGATAATTTGCCGAAGCCGGTGTTGATGCCGTACGCGGTTTCATCGCTGGTGACGATGCGCTCAACTACGGCTTGCGATGCAAGGATTCCCTGCCGCGCTGCGGGCGCAATGGCTGCGTCGATCGAGCCGGCGGCGATCTGGTGGACCTGTTCGAGGGACAGTGGCTGCCCGTTTAGTTCCAGGACGCCGGAGATCGGACCCGTTCTCATGCTGACCATCGTAAGAGCTTGAGCACAACTAGGCCAGTGATGGCGGGCTTTCTCAGCCAGGGCTGAAGAGTCTGCGTGAGAACTCCACGCTGCTTCTGGTTCCCTCGCCCAGGCCGGGTGCCCCACATCTCGCTCGTTTTTCGCGAGATGTGGGATACCACTGCACCTTCCCTCTGACTCTCAACTCATCCGATGGACTTATCGTGCAACATCGGTGGTATCCCACATCTCGCGAAAAACGAGCGAGATGTGGGGCACACGGCCTTGGTGAGGGAACCGGGGTTCCGCTGGGACGAGAGATCTCTACTGGCGAGCCGCGACGGCGAGCAGCTCTCGAATCGTACTTTCAGGGATAGCGAAGTTCTCCGAAATTTCCTCCACCGAAGATCCACCCTCATAATTTTCTACGCTAGAATCGGCCTGCACTCGCGTCCCTTTCAGGATTGCCGCACCGCTCACCTTTTTGGGATTGATTTCGACAAGAGGGCAGCCTGTCCAGTCCATGGGCCATTTTATCCCTGAAACGGCGCGAAAATGTGCCTCATTGAACGCGAGGGGTGCCAGGCTGGCCCTAGACAACATGGGATGTTTATTACTGGGTATTACTCATGATTCGCTCGTCGTAAGGTCAAATTCTCGGCATCGGCGTTTTCCCTGTTGCGTTTCCTGTCTATCCGTCGGAAACTGCGAGGAAGAGCTCAAAACGGGGATATTGGTGACTATGCATCCATCGGCTTTGGAGAAGAGTGGTTTCAAGACAACTCTGAACATGGCCCTAAGCTCCACCGCACCCGAGCGGTCGGCTGAGACTTTCCATCGCAAACAGCTCGCCCGTTTCGGTAAGTGGTTGTATCGATTGGGATATGTCCCCGGTACCGCGGGGAATCTCTCGGTTCGCCTGGGCCCCGACCGGATCCTGGCAACGCCGACAGGGATGAGTAAATTCCTGATCAAGGCCTCGGATATGGTCCTGGTCGATATGGAAGGGCGCCGGGTCGGCGAAAGCCGAAACGTAACCAGCGAAATCGGCATGCACCTGGCCATCTACCAGCAGCGGCCAGATGTGCAGGCCGTGGTCCATGCCCATCCTCCGATCGCGACCGGGTTCGCCTCCTGCGGACTGGCGCTCGAGGAGCCCCTGTGCTCGGAGATCGTGATGGCGCTCGGGTCCATTCCCCTGGCGCCGTATGCGACCACTGGAACGGCGGACGTTGGCTCCAGCATCAAGCCGTTGATCATCGATCATGACGCGATACTGCTCGCCAACCACGGTGTGGTGACCGCCGGGGACACGCTGCAGGACGCCTTTATGCGCATGGAAACGGTGGAGCATTTCGCCCACATCTGCCTGGTCGCCCGCCAGCTGGGTTGCCCCCAACCCCTATCCTGCGATCATCTGGAACAGCTCGCCGAGGCTCGGTCCCGCTACCAGAGGAACGCCGCTCCCGGTTGCTGAATCGCCATCCGGTAGCATAGCTGGAGGAGATACACACGCCTCTGGCATGAATACGCAGATTGTTGGTGGCAACAAGATCCAGAGCCCCGGCTTGGGGACGGATGGCACTGTTTTTCGGGTGCTGATCGCGGTGAGCTTTGGCCACCTGCTGAACGACACCATGCAGTCTCTGCTGCCCTCCATCTATCCCATTTTGAAGACCGCATTCCATCTGGACTTTGGTCAGATCGGTTTGCTGACGCTGACCTTCCAAATGACCGCCTCTATCCTGCAGCCATTTGTCGGACTCACTACCGACCGCAAGTCCCTGCCCTATTCTCTTCCGGCGGGCATGGTCTTTACCTTGGCCGGTCTGCTACTGCTGGCCATTGCGCCCAGCTTCCCGCTGTTATTGCTGGCCGCTTCTTTGATTGGTATGGGCTCGGCGGTATTCCATCCGGAATCGTCCCGCGTGGCGCGTCTGGCTTCAGGCGGCCGCTTCGGCCTGGCTCAGTCGGTCTTCCAGATAGGCGGTAATACTGGAGCGGCGATCGGGCCGCTGCTCGCTGCTTTTATTGTGCTGCCGCACGGGCAACGCAGCGTGGCGTGGTTTTCGCTCGCGGCGCTCGCCGCGATCATACTGCTGTTCTGGGTAAGCCGCTGGTACAAAGCCCACTTGCGGCTTTTGCGAACCCGGACAGTGAAGGCTACCGATCGGGCAACAGGCCTGCCCAAAAGGCGTGTGGTCTCGGCCATCACCGTTCTGATCGCGCTGGTCTTCTCAAAGTATTTTTATCTTGCCAGCTTCACCAGCTACTACACCTTCTACCTGATGACCCGGTTTCATGTTGGAGTGCGCAGTTCGCAGATCCACCTGTTTGCGTTCCTGGGCGCGGTTGCTGCCGGGACCTTGATCGGAGGACCGATCGGCGATCGCATAGGCCGTAAGACGGTGATCTGGTGCTCGATCCTCGGCGTATTGCCGCTCACGTTGCTGCTGCCCTACGCCAGCCTCTTCTGGACTGGGGTGCTAAGCGTGATCGTCGGCCTGGTGCTGGCATCTGCTTTCCCGGCAATTATTGTTTATGCGCAGGAATTGGTTCCCGGCAGAGTGGGAATGATCTCCGGGCTGTTTTTCGGGTTTGCTTTTGGGATGGGTGGTATCGGTGCAGCGATCCTGGGGAGAATTGCGGATGCAACCAGCATTGTCTTTGTCTACAAAGTGTGTGCGTTTCTGCCGGCGATTGGATTACTGGCAGGGTTTCTCCCTTCACGGGCAGAGCTGGATATGTAGTTGGATTATTCTGACAGCATTGGTTTGGGTGGTGGGAAACCGCAGATCCCGCGGCTTCGCTCCCCCGGATTTCCTGTGGAGCTTGGTGGCGTTGGCGCACTGCATGCGCCTTTCCTTGCGAGAGAGGCGCATACGCGACTTTGTCCAGAGCTGCGTGGCAGGAAATCCGGGTCGGGATGACAAAGGGGAGAGTGGCGCTTCCAATCGAGATTGGTTGCGCGGATCCCAGGTCTCAAAGGCGAGACCTGGGGCACCCTTCGGTTTGTTACCGATTTATTTTTTAAAGTCCCAGGTCTTCAAACTTCACGTTCAGGATTGGATACAGCTTCCAATCCTGGTAGTCGAAGTGCCACCACTCGTCGGGGTTGACCACGAATCCCTGCTTTTCCATGGCTTGACGTAGAAGGGCGCGGCGAGCCCGCTCCTCGGTGGTGCCGCCGGGATAGTCGGCATAGGCGCGATCGGTCATCTCGTCGTAGCCGCTGGGCATTTTCACTTCTTTTCCGGTTTGCAAATCGTAGAGGGACAGGTCCACGGCGCATCCGCGGTTGTGCCGGGAGCCTAGCGCTGGATTGGCAACGAAAATCTTCTTGTCGTCGGGCGTGGCCTTCCAGAAGATTTCCGTGACGTACCACGGGCGATAGCCATCATGAATGATCAAGCCGTAGCCGCGAGCCTTTAGCTCGCGATTCGCGCGAACCAACGCTTCCGCAGCCGGCCGCTGAAGAAAGGCACGCGCCTGCGTATACAAAGGTGTGCCCAGAAAATTGTTCGTCGTGGCGTAGCGGATGTCGAGCTTGATGGTGGGATCGAGCTTCACCAGTTCCACCAGATCGGGTTTGCGGAAAGTGGATTTCTCTTGCGGTGGCGACTCTTTGAGCGCCTCTGCGCGTAATTCCGGCACTGGGCGCAGAGGCGTAATTCGGTAGCTGACCTGTTGCGCGAAGGCGACCGGCAAGAGGAGCAGCAGGCCAAACAGGCGCTTAATCGTAGTACTCCAAGCCGAGATGGGTAATTAGAGACTCGTTTTGGATATGACGCAGGGTGTTTTTGAGCTTCATCAACTGAATGAACAGATCGTGCTCCGGATAGAGCCCGGGCGCCGTCATGGGTGACTTCCAGTAAAAACTCAACCACTCCTGAATGCCCAAATCCTTGAGCTCTGGCGTACGCGCAGCAAGGTCGAGAAAGAGCACGAGATCAAGAGCGATGGGCGCCGCCAGAATCGAATCGCGGCAAAGGAAGTCGACCTTGATCTGCATCGGATAGCCGAGCCAGCCAAAGATATCGATGTTGTCCCAACCCTCCTTGTTATCACCACGCGGCGGGTAATAGTTAATCCGCACCTTGTGATAAATATCCTTGTAAAGATCGGGATATAGGTCAGGCTGCAGGATGAAATCAAGCACGCTCAGCTTGGACTCTTCCTTGGTCTTGAATGACTCCGGATCGTCGAGCACTTCTCCGTCGCGATTGCCCAGGATGTTGGTGGAGTACCAACCGCTCACGCCTAACATCCTTGCCTTGAAGGCCGGCGCCAAAACAGTTTTCATGAAGGTTTGCCCGGTCTTGAAATCCTTACCGGTGATCGGCGCACTGTTCTTGCGGGAAAGCTCCTGCATCACCGGCAGATCGACGGTCAAATTCGGCGCTCCCATGGCGAAGGGAACTCCCTCCTGCAACGACGCGTAGGCGTAGATCATGGAGGGCGCGATGTTGATGTCGTTCTCTTCCAGTCCCTTTTCGAATGCCGCCAGAGATTGGTGGACCGCGGCCGGTTTAAGAAATATTTCAGTAGAGCCGCACCAGATCATCGCCTGGCGCTGGGTCACTTTTTTATAGGCCTGGATATCGGCTCGCAGCTGCTCCGCGAGATCCCGCTTGTTCTTGCCCTTCTTGACGTTGGTGCCGTTCAGACGCTTGACGTAATACTGATCGAACACTGCCGGCATGGGCCGGATGCCCTCGAGAAAGGGGCGAACGGTTTCCAGTTGGTCCCGGTCGAGCACGCGCGCCGTCTTGGCCGCCTCGAACATATTGTCGGCGAAAATATCCCAGCCGGTGAAGCAGAGGTTATCGAGCTTGGCCAGGGGAACGAAATCCTTGATCAAGGGGCTGCGCGCATCAGTGCGTTTGCCCAGGCGCACGGTTCCCATCTGGGTAAGAGAGCCGATGGGCTTGGCAATTCCCTTGCGCACGGCTTCGACGCCAGCGACCAGGGTGGTGGCGACTGACCCCATTCCGGGGATCATGATTCCTAATTTTCCTGTGGCGGGCTGAATCGGTGAAGTGGCAGCAGACTGTTGGCTGCTGCTCTCGGGGGTCGACATTTTCTAGCGTGTCCGTCCTCTCGCGTCTTTGTTGTCAGTCTCACCTTTCGTTTTGGCTTTGGCAAATCGCAGCCGCCCAAAGGAGAGAAAGCACGGGTTAACGGTAGCCACGGGTAGCTTAGATGGCGGCTTGCGTGCGTTGCTTCCAGTGCGACCAGACGAACCAGATAATCGCCGCTAGCAGGACGGCCTCTACGCCGAGGTGGAAGCGGTGAAACACCTCCTTAAAACGGGGATCGGTTTCCCACGAGCGGCCCAACCTCATGCCCACATACGCCAGCACAAAACACCACGGCCATGAGCCCAGGAAGGTGTAGATGTGGAAGCGCCACAGCGGCATCTTCGCAATGCCGGCCGGGAGGGCGATGAAGGTTCGCACCACCGGAAGCAGACGGGCCAGGAAGACGGTAATCGATCCGTACTTGAGAAAGAAATTGGTGGTGCGGTCGAGGTCGCGCCGGCTGAGCAGAATGTAGCTGCCAAAACGCTCCACCAGCGGGCGGCCACCATGCGCGCCGACCCAGTAGGCTACGGCGGAACCCAAATTACAGCCAATCGCGCCCGCCGTAGCGACCCAGAAAAGCTGAAACCGGCCGGTGTAAACCAGGTAGCCGGAGAAAGGCATGATGATCTCGGAGGGCAAGGGAATGCAGGCCGATTCAATGCCCATCAGCAACGCGACTCCCAGATAACCTGTGGCCGAAATGACGGCAATGATGAAGTGAGCAAGTAGAGCGATTATTTTTTCGGTCATCCGCAGGCAGTATATGCGGTTTCGCGACACGAATTTTCGCAACCGGTGAAACGGTGTAGGCTGGTGCCCGCTTTGTTACCATGGAGTTTACGAGGAGTACATCATGGCAGAAGCCCTTATCCCGGAAGTTCTGGAACAGACCGCCACGGAGCCGCAGGCTACGCCGGCCAAGGCCGTGAAGCGGCAGACGATTGGCTTCACTTTTTTCAAGGTTCTTCCCGAATGGCGCCGGCTGCCGCTAGCGGAAAAAGATGCCCACCGTGCAGCCTTTGCCGATGTAATCAAACGCTGGAATCAACCCGGACGGCTGCTGACGCTGACCTATTCCACGGTGGGACTTCGCGGCGATTGCGACATGGTGTTGTGGCGCATTTGCTATAGCCCGGAAGATCTGAATGAGATGACGGCGGAGCTGATGGCAACCCCCATGGGTGGATATTTGCAGACCGCGTACAGCTTTCTCTCCATGACCAAGCGATCACAATATTTGATCGGGCACGAGCATGAAGGCCAACACGATTCGCGGGGCAGCATCCGGCCCGGTGGGCAGAAATATATTTTCATCTATCCCTTCTGGAAGACGCGCGCCTGGTATCTGCTGCCGGCCGAGGAGCGGCAGCGGCTGATGAATGAGCACATCCGGGTGGGCCATCTTTATCCTCGGGTCAAACTCAACACCACCTACTCCTTCGGCATCGACGACCAGGAATTCGTAGTGGCATTCGAAACGAATTATCCGGAGGATTTTCTCGACCTGGTGCAGCAGTTGCGGGAAACCGAGATCAGCCCATACACGCTGAAAGACACGCCCATCTTCACCTGCATTCGCATGACGGCGGAAGATATGCTGGCCCGGCTGGGCTAGCCGCCGATGAAGGCTGCGGCGACGAAGAAGGCGGCGAAGCCCAGGAAGCCGCGGCGTAATCCACTGGCTCCCGAGCGTATTTCTGCGCTGCTGGATCGCCTGGCGCAAGCGTATCCCAACGCGGAGTGCGCCTTGCACCATCGCAACGCGTGGGAGCTTCTGGTGGCCACCATCCTCTCCGCGCAGTGTACCGATGCGCGGGTAAATATGGTGACCCCGGCGCTGTTCAAGAAATTTCCTACGCCCACTGATTTTGCGCACGCTCCGCTGGTGGAGATCGAAGAGGAGATCCGATCGACTGGTTTTTATCACAATAAAGCCAAGTCGCTAAACGGAGCAGCGCGCAAGCTCACTGCAGAATATGCGGGCAAGGTTCCGCAAACCATGGAGGAGCTGCTCACCCTGCCGGGCGTGGCGCGCAAGACGGCCAACGTGGTGCTCGGTGTGGCCTTCCACAAAGCAGTAGGCGTGGTGGTGGACACACACGTGCTCCGGCTGACGAGACGTCTGGAACTTACCAAGGCTACGGAACCGATCCTGGTGGAGAAGGACCTGATGAAGATTATTCCCCAGGACCACTGGATCGCGTTTTCCCATGAGCTGATCCATCACGGACGGCAAATTTGCATTGCCCGCAAGCCGCGCTGTGTCGATTGCACCCTGGAACCCTTGTGTTACTCGGGCGATAAGACCTGGAGTAGCCACGACTGATCGCTGGTATTTACAAAGCTAGTAATGCTTGTGGTTACTTTGTTACCGGTGTCCATCCGATATGGCCATTAGATACGCTGAATCTAAAGGTCTTTTACGAGGCGTCCTCTGTATACTGAGGAGCTAGTTATGTACCGAACGCCTTATCCAGTTGGCTACCAGATGATCGAACAGACTCTCGGGAACTCGCTTCGCTTTTTAAGAGAACAACAAGGTATTTCACTACGGGCCCTTGCCGAGCGGACGGATTTCTCCGCCAGCTTTTTGTCCCAAATTGAGAATGGGCAGTGTTCCCCTTCGATCTCTTCGATGGAGAAGATCGCGAACGCGTTGGGCGTCACGCTGGGACAGTTTTTTCTTTCCGCGAATCAGCAAGTGGTCAATATTGTGCGCGCCAGCGATCGCACCCATATGGCGCTCGATTGGTCGCGTGCTGAAATTGCTTCGCTGGGATCGCTTTCCAGCGCTTCGCAATTCCGAGCTTCCATGCTCATCATTAAACCCGACGGCCTAACGGGAAAGCATGCGACGCCGTCCATTTCTGACGAGTTCGCGATGGTGTTTGAAGGCCGAGTCGTGTTGAAGCTGCAGGAAAGCGAGCAGACTCTCGAACGCGGAGACTCGGTAACCATCGTGGCAGGAACCGGCCGCCAATGGCGCAACGAGTCGGATGGCATGGCGGAGATTCTGGTCATTTCACTGGGTCCATATCATTGACACCGAGCTGCTAGGCGAATCTTTACCAGACCGAGTGTGAAACCAGCAAATCTTTACGGCTGGGCTCTGGTCCTCATCGCTGGATTGAACCTCAGCGTTGCGTCACAATCGTGGGCGCGTGTTTAGTTTGTCGATGGCTTGCTTCAACTGCTCCAGCTTCTGTCCCGCCTCACCTAGCTTGCCTTCTGCGGTCAAGCGCTGGTAATCGGCAAGGTCCTTGGCGGCTTCGGCGATGGTTGGATTGAGATCGGCTGCGGGCTGGCTTGCTGAGGCGGTTGATGGCTGCGCCGTCCGCTGCGGCTCGGCTGCGGTAAGGGACGAGCCCGCTCCCCCAAAGAGCGCCGCCAGGGCGGACTCGAAGGTGGATCCGTAGGCTAATCGGTCTTGCAGCGCAAGCACTACCAGGCGCAGCTCCGGCATCGGGCTTCGCTCCGCCTGCAGGTAGATGGGCTCGGCATACAAGAGCGCGCGCCCGGTCGGGATGACCAGCAAGGTCCCTCGCCGCACGTGCGACCCTTGCTGATTCCACAGTGTCAATTGTCCGGAAAGTTGCGCGTTTTGATCGATGCGCGCCTCGATCTGCAAGGGTCCGTCCACCAGCTTGTTCTTGGGGAAGTTGTAGACCACCGCGGTGCCGTAGTGGTCGCCATCGCTGCGTCCGCCGATCCAGCCAATGAGGTTGTTACGGTTGGCGGGCGTGAAGGGCAGGATCTCCACGAACTCCATACCGGTTTCGCCCGGCAGCTTCATCAGCACAAAATTGGGCTGCATCGGCTGGGTGGTCTGGCCACCTCCCTCGCTCATGCCGACTTCGGTTGCGACTGTCCACAGATCTTCGCGGTTGTAGAACACCTCCGGATTGGTCATGTGGTACAGGCCGTAGACTTCTCCCTGCAATTTGAGCAGCAACTCGGGGTAGCGCATGTGCGTGCGCAGCCCCGGCGGCATCAGCGCCCCGTCTTTAAAAAGGCTGGGAAAAATGCGCCGGTAAGCCGCGAGCACCGGATCCTGATTATCAAATACATAAAACGTAGTGGAGCCATCGTAGGCGTCGATGACTACCTTGACGCTGTTGCGCATGTAATTGATGAAATCGTCACCCAGGCGGTAATGACTGGAGTAGGGATACTGATCTGAGGTGGTAAACCCATCCATCACCCACGACAGCCTGCCATCGTCGCCGACCACAATGTAGGGATCCGGATCGTAGGTGAGGAACGGCGCCAGGGCGTTTACTCGATCGCGTAAGTTGCGCCGCATCAGCAGGCGGCTCTGCGGGTTCACGTCGTCGCTGAAAGGCAACTTTCCCAGATCGCCGCGGTCAAACGCGAGCACCACGCGACGCAGGAAGCCGCCCAGCACGATGCCGCCGTCGCCTTGATAGGAGGTAAGGTTGTTGCTTTGGCCTTGCGGGTAATTGAATTCCTGTTGCCGCGTCTTGACGTACACATCCGTGTTCGTCAGCTCGCCAAAATAGATCTCCGGCCGGGTCACAGTAAGGCCAGGAACGGTGCTCTGCACCGGCATGTTGCTCAGGTAGAGAGTGGGCAGACCTTCCGTGGTGAACCCGTTGACCGGGTTCATGGTGATCCCATAGCCGTGGGTGTAAATCAGCTTTTCATTGATCCAGTTGCGGCTGCTCTCGGGAAGCTTCTCGACATTCAGCTCGCGCGCGGCCAGCATCACCTGGCGCAGATTGCCCTCGATTTGATAGCGATCGATATCAATATCAGGGAAGTCATAGTAGGTGCGGATTTCCTGAATCTGCCGCAGGGTGTCCTGCAGCGCCTGCCAATCCCACAAACGGATGTTCTGCAATGTGGGTTGATTATTGGCTGGATCCGCAGCGCCGACGGTGGTTTCCGCGGGAAACTCGCGCTGGGAAAAGCGATCGAGCCCGTAGGCCTGGCGGGTCATGAGGATGTTGTGCGCAATGTAGGGCTGCTCGCGCACCAGCTCATTGGGTTTGACGATAAAGCTGCTCATCCACCAGCCAGCCACGCGAACGCCGGCAAAGCAGAGAACTGCGGGCAGAATCGCCGCCACCAGCCAGCGTCCGCGAGCCACAGTCATGGCGTTTGCTGCGGATGCGATAGCCCCGGCGATGAGGGCCACGGAGACCAGGAGCAAGCCCGCGAGCGTGATATGGGCGTCAGTGTAGGTCACACCACCGAAGACGGTATGGTCATCGAGCAACAGATCGTAGCGGTCGAGATAGACACGCACGGCCAGGATCAGCAGAAGGAAGGCGAACGTGATGGAGAGCCCACGCCAAGGAATGGTGAGGTAGCTGCGGCGGCCGGCGAACGCACCCGCACCGCCGGTGATGAGGATGAAGAAAACAGCCAGGATGCAGGTGATGACGGCAAGCGTAAGCAACCAACCGGAGATGAGGTGCCATGCGGGCAGGGTAAAGAGAAAAAAGTTCAGGGGCCGGCCGAAGATCGGGTCCACCACATTGCCCATGGCGGCCGGCGCGTACCAGAAGAGAGCCAGGGTTGGCCATTCGGACATCATGCCGGCGCCCGTGGCCAGGGCGATGGCGATCGATCCGCTGAAAGCGAAGAGGCGCAGGACAGGCTCGACCGGCAGCCTTACTGGCTGCCCTCCGAAGAAAATAGTGTGACTGCTGGGTAGATCCGGCAGATGGGTGCGCTTAAGAGCGGCAAAGGTTCCGTAGAGAATGAGAAAAGTGAGGGTTGCAAAGACGGCAAAGATGCTCCACTCGAGGCCCAGGGTTTTGGTAAAAATGCTTCCGTAGCCGAGCGACCTGAACCACAACAAGTCGACAAAATACGAGACTGCGGTGCGAAAGCCGAAGAAGATTATGGCGAGGGCTACGAGGAGGAAAAGGAAGCGGCGGCGGCGCCGCGGCGGGTGCTTCAGCGGCCAGTCTATCGATGTGGGCATTGCTACCCTTCATTCTACAGCGGCTTCGCAGAAGCATTAGTAACAGCTGCGATGATCTGTGAAACTTCCCTGGAACGGCACACCGGAATAATATGGGCGTCGTACTCATCGGAGAGTTCCCCCATGCCTTCTAAAAAATCCGCCCGCTTTTCTTCCCAGCAGCGCGTTGTTCTGCCCGGGAGTGAGAAAGCACCCCTTTCCGCGGCAACTGGCGAAAAACCGGCGCGTGCCGCCAGCGTCTTCACCGTTTCCGTCATCGTCCGGCGCAAGAGACGGCTGAATACCAAGCGCTTGGGCAAAGACCGCCTCACCCGTGCCCAGTATCGCCAACAGCATGCGGCTGATCCGGCCGCGATCAAGCTGGTGCGTGCCTTTGCGAAAGAGTTTGGACTTACTGTCGATAAAGACTCGCCTAAACCCGAGCGGCGCACGATCAAGCTCACCGGGACCGTCGCTGCGATGCAGAAGGCGTTTGATGTCACCCTCACGCAGAAGGTGCTCGACGGCAACATCTATCGCGTCCGTGAAGGCAGCATTCGTGTGCCCGCCGAACTAGGCGATGCGGTGGAGGCGGTTCTGGGGCTCGATAATCGTCCCCAGGCGCAACCGCACTTCCGCGCCCATGCCGGCGCAGCCAACACCTCTTATACTCCGCTGCAGGTTGCGCAGCTTTATCAATTTCCCCACGGCGCTACCGCTGCTGGACAGACGATCGGCATCATCGAGCTCGGCGGCGGCTACCGTACCGCGGATCTGAGTGCATACTTCAAAGGACTGGGTCTAAAGGCGCCTCAGGTGACCGCTGTGTCGGTGGACGGCGGCAAGAACACTCCGGGCAAGGCCAATGGCGCCGATGGCGAGGTCATGCTCGATATCGAAGTGTCGGCGGCGGTTGCGCAAGGGGCAAAGATTGCTGTCTATTTTGCGCCCAATACCGACCAGGGGTTTATCGATGCCATCGGTAGCGCGGTGCACGATACGAGCAATAATCCGAGCGTGATTTCGATCAGCTGGGGTGGGCCGGAGTCCAGTTGGACAGCGCAGGCGATGAATGCCCTCGATGCGGCTTGCCAGTCCGCAGCCGCGCTCGGCATCACGGTGACGGTGGCCGCGGGTGATAACGGATCCTCTGATGGGGCAACCGGCAACAACGTCGACTTCCCTGCTTCCAGTCCACACGTACTCGCCTGCGGTGGAACCAAGCTCGTCGGCAACGGCAGCAGTATTACGTCCGAGGTGGTGTGGAACGAGCAGGCTAGCGGTGAGGGCGCAACCGGCGGCGGAGTGAGCAACGTGTTCGCGCTGCCTTCATGGCAGGCGAATGCGAAGGTGCCGGCGCCTTCGTCCAGTAGAGGGGGACGAGGCGTTCCCGATGTGAGCGGCGATGCCGATCCGGTGACGGGCTACCAGGTCCGCGTCGATGGGCAAAACATGGTCATCGGCGGCACCAGCGCCGTGGCCCCGCTTTGGGCTGGGCTGATCGCGTTGAACAATCAGCAGAACGGAAAGAGCGCCGGGTTTATTCAGCCTCAGATTTATGCCGCCAAAGGGGCGTCCGCGTTTCACGACATTGTGTCGGGGAACAATGGCGCGTTCTCTGCTGGTCCAGGTTGGGATGCATGCACCGGGCTCGGGTCGCCCATCGGCGGCAAACTTATTACGCTTCTCGGTGCTGGTACAGCGACCAAGAAAAAGGGCGGGGGGAAGAAGCCGGTCCGGATGCGCCCGGCTAAAAAGAAGAGCGCTCGGCGCGTTCGAAGGTAGCCCAGGCCGAAAACATTCCCAAGAAAGGTCCGCTGGTTCCCTCGCCAAGGCCGGGTGCCCCACATCTCGCTCGTTTTTCGCGAGATGTGGGATACCACTGCACCTTCCCTCTGACTCTCGATTCATCCGACGCACTTAACGGTCAACATCGGTGGTATCCCACATCTCGCGAAAAACGAGCGAGATGTGGGGCACCCGGCCTTGGCGAGGGAACCAGCGGACCTTTCCTGGGAATGTTTTCGGCCATTACTTAAGTTTTGACTACAACTTTGGCGTTTCGTCCTCGGTCTTACTGTCTTCACTTATTACAGATTTCTGGGGTAGCATCGGTGGCATAGAAAATTGTTGTTGATGCATAACTGAAGTACTTTCCCCAGCTGCGGTGCTACTTCGATCGAACTAGCAAGAGGAAGTAGGGCCATGCGGCAATTCGGCAGAAGTCTGATTCTTGGGACGACAGCGCTTCTTGCCGGATGTAGCAGTTCGGGTGGTAACTCCCCACCCAACCCAGGCCAGTCCAGCAATCTCACGGTTACGACCACTTCGCTGCCCGGCGGCACCGTGGGTGCCGCCTATAGCGGCGCCGTGGCAGCATCCGGCGGCACCACACCGTATACCTACAGCGCAGGCAGCTTGCCCAGCGGGCTGACCATGAGCAGCACTACGGGCATGATCACTGGTACACCAACGCAGGGCTCCGTCGGCACAGCGTCAGCAACTATCAAAGTGACGGATTCAAGTAAACCTTCTCCACAGTCGGCCACTTCCACTCTCAGCATTAAGATCAGCCCGACTTCCCTAGCCGTGACTACCTCTTCTGTTCCTGGCGGCACTGCTGGATCGCCTTATCCATCCACCACGCTGCAGGCATCTGGCGGTGTTCCGCCGTATAGCTGGGCGTTGAGCTCAGGTAACTTACCTGCTGGATTGACTCTATCTGCAGCGGGAGCCCTTGCTGGAACGCCGTCCAGCGGCGGAACGTATCCATTGACCTTCGTGGTCACAGACTCGTATTCCAGTCCGGAAACCGCGAAGGCATCGCTCACACTCACCATTGCGGGAAGTCAGACCCAGGCCCCGAACCTGACGCTGACCACAACTAGCCTGGCAGACGCCACGGTGAACACCGCCTATTCGGCGACCTTGACGGCGGCGGGCGGAGTTCTCCCGTATACCTTCAGCCTGGCGAATGGTACTTCCCTGCCCGCGGGATTAGCCCTTTCCTCCGGCGGCGCGATCAGCGGCACGCCTACCAAGGCAGGAAGCACTTCCTTCTCAGTGGATGTGACAGATTCGAGCACACCTGCTCTCATGCAGACGGGCAACCTGAGCATCACGGTAAACGCATCCACCGCTCAATCATGCGGCAACATGAGCACGGGCAACGGAGCGAGTCTCAACGGCTACGTGCCTTTCCCATCCTCGAATGCCTGGAACACAAACATTGCCTCGGCGGCGGTCGATCCCAACTCGGCAGCCATTATCGCGGCGCTTACAGGAAGCAATCTGCATCCGGACTTCTCCAACGTGGTCGACGGAAACTACGGCATCCCCTATGTTGTCGTGGATTCCAGCACCACCCCGGGAGTTCCGGTCACCATGACCACCTATCAAAGCGAGAGTGACATCACCCTGTACCCGATCCCCATCACCGCCCCGATCGAGGGTTTCCCGGCAACCTGCACCACTACGGGAGACAATCACCTGATCGTCATCGACAAAAACAAGTGCTGGATTTATGAAACCTGGCAAACGCAACTCTGCAATGGTGCCTGGAGCGCGGCGAATGGGGCCATCTGGGACCTTACCAGCACGGAACACCGTCCCTATGGATGGACCTCAGCCGACGCGGCCGGACTACCCATCTTTCCTGGCCTGGTGCGCTACGACGAGGTGGCAGCGGGAGCCATCAATCACGCGTTCCGTATGACCCTGGCGCAAACCAAAAGCGATGCCAATGGCGGCTACTTTGTAGCGCCGGCCACGCACGCTGCGGGGAACAGTTCCAGCACCGGCAACATCATGGGCATGCGGCTGCGGCTCAAGGCTAGCTTCGATATCTCCAGCTTCAGCGCCGCCAACCAGGCGATCCTCACCGCCATGAAGAACTACGGCATGATCGTCGCCGATAACGGCAGCAACATGTTCTTTCAGGGAGCGCCGGATGCACGCTGGGATGATAACGATCTGGACGCCTTGAAAGCGATAGACGCATCAAATTTCGACGTGGTGCAAATGGGCACCGCATATGACGCGAACACTGCCCCAACCGGCGCTGCACCCACCATCAGCAGCTTCACTGCCTCGCAGACCACGGTAGCCGCCGGCACTCCGGTCACCTTGAGCTGGAACGTGAGCAATGACTCCTATGATTACATTGATGTAGTTGGCCCAGTGCGCGGCGGCACGCAAACCGTGACCCCGGCCGCCACCACCACCTATACCCTGAATTCAACCAATCAGTATGGACGCTCAACCATGGCGGTCACAGTCAACGTTCAGTAGCCACTTATTCTCTTCGTAGCGCCTGCATGGGATCGACCGCAGCAGCACGGCGTGCAGGGATCAGGCATGCAGCGGTTCCCAAGCCCACCAGCACAATGACAGCACTGCCGGCGATGGCGGAGTTGTACGGGCTTACCTGGAACAACAAACTACCCACTACGCGGGCGGAAGCGAAGGCCACCGCGAGCCCGGCGATCGATCCTGCCAGCACGGGCGCCAGGCCATCGCGCAGAACAAGTCGATAAATATTTTGCCGTTGCGCGCCAAGCGCCAGCCGCAAACCTATCTCCCGCCGCCGCTGCACCACCGAATAGGTCACCACACCGTAGACACCCAGGGCGGCCAACAGCAGGGCGCTGATGGCGAACAAGAGCAGCAACTGCATCTCAAAGCGCCGGTTTGCCACCGAGTCTTCGACCACCCCACCAAGCATGCGTATGACAGGCACAGGGACTTCAGGATCGACGCTCCAGATGGCTCGGCGCATCGCATCCGCCATCGACGCCGGATCTTGATGGGTCCGTATCAGCAGCCCCGCGGTTGAGTCGGAGCGATACCAGTACGGCATGTACACCATCATCGGGTCCGGCGCAGCCAACGAGACTGTGCGTGCATTGCCCACCACGCCGATCACGGTAAATGGGTTTTCATTCAGGCCGGCGCGGCTGAATTGTTGACCGAGGGGATTCTTACCTGGCCAGAGTGTTCTGGCGGTAAGTTCAGAAATGACGGCGTAGTGTTTGCCCTCGTCGCTCGAGCTCAACAGGCGACCGGCGATCAGGGGCAAGTGAATGGTCTCAAAATATCCCGGGGTAATCCAGCGAAAGTGCTCGGTAGGCATCTGCATGACCGGTCTGGCGTCGCCCGGAACGCGGATCATATCCAGCCAGCGATCACCGGACAGCGGCAACTCGCTGACCGCGGCTGCGTGCTCCACCCCGGGCAGCAGCGACAACCGATCGAGTACCTGCTTATAGAACCTTTCCCGGGCTCCTGAGTCCGAATAGGAATTGCTCGGCAGATCGACCATTGCGGTCGCTATGCGTGCGGCCTCAAAGCCCCGGTCTACGTGCAGCAGTCGAAGCAGGCTGGTGGTCAATAGTCCCGTCATCAGGACCAGGGCCACGCTTACCGCAACTTCTACTGCCACCAGTATCCGCCGCATCCGCTTGCTGCTGCGCGACTCGGTCGCCAATCTTGACTCGCTGTGCAATACCTCCTGAGGTGGGGTGCGGGCGGCCATCCATGCCGGTGCTGCACCCGCCAGCAGAGTTGCCATCACTGCCAGCAGGAGTGCGCAGCCGGCGCCGGCCCAGTCGAGGTGCAGTGGCCCTCGGAAGTCGAGCGCGGGAGGCAGGTAGCGCTGCATGGCCGGCATGATGATTGCTGCCAGCAGAATGCCGAGCGCACCACCCAGGGCGGCCAGGACTGTCGTCTCCCGCATGGCCAGGCGCAGCATCTCGCCTCGGCTCGCGCCCAGGGCCGCAGCCACGGCCATCTGCTGCCGCTTACCTACCGCTCGCGCCAATAGGAGATTGGTGATGTTGACGCAGCCAACCAATAACAGCCCCGCCACCGCGGCGAGGAGAATCATCAGCGGTTTTTGATTGTTGCCAACCAACGACTGCTGGAAAGGCGTCAGGGTCGCGGAAAGAGTGGCTTTCTCTTCCCCAGTCAGACTGCCCGTGATGGTGTGTTGCAGCGCATTGATTTCTGCGTTTGCCTGGGCCAGGGAAACACCCGGTTTCAACCGGGCCAATCCAAAATAATTGAATTCGCCCATCGCTTCCTGCAGCAAGTCCTTGGAGAAGGCCATCGGTAGCAGCGCCTCGACCGGCTGCGGATGATTGCTGTCCTGGCTGGAGAAGTTCTGGATATGGGGCAGGTGGAACGAAGGCGGCATCACGCCAATCACGGTATAAGGAAACCCATTGAGGGTAATGGTTTTTCCCAGGATTGCCGGATCACTTTGAAATTGCTGCCGCCAAAGATTGTCCATCAGCAGCGCAACACGTTCGTGGCCGGGTTGGGCCTCCTGGAGCGAGAAACCCCGGCCCAGCCGCGGCATGGAGTCGAGTACAGAAAAGATGCCGGGGGTCGAGTTCAATACACCTATTTGCAATGGATGCCCGCCCAACCCTAACGGCATACGTTCTTCCTGCATCACAGCCATCGCCTGGAAGCTCTGACTGTGCTGCTGCCAGAAAACGAAATGGTTGGCGTTCATCGGCAGGGTGGGGTAAATGTCACGGAACTCCGCCACCTGCTCTTCCATCACCAACAATCGCTCCGGATGGCTGTAGGGCAGCGGCTTCAAAAGCACGTCGTATACCAAGGTAAAGATCGCGGTTGTCGCCCCGATCCCCAATGCCAGCGTCAAGACGGCGGTGATGCTAAAGCCAGGCGAATTACGCAACTGACGCGCTGCATAGCGCAGGTCATCAAGCAGTGTCTGCATGGAGCCCCCTATCGAGGGTACGAAATATCGGTGAAGAAAGTTCTTTACGCGCCTTAACGGCAAAAAGTTGAACCTCAGGGCTAAAGAACCTGCGTGAGAACTTCCAAATCGTTGAAGGCTGGACCATCACAGTCCCGCAGGGACGACTGAGTGTAGCCCAGGACGCAGTCCTGGGTAGGATTGGCGAGAGCGACCAGTCCCGCAGGGACGCCTGAAAACTACTCCGGATGCCAGCCCAACGCCAAACTAGCCCTGGGAAATTTTCAGCCCTGCGGGACTGAATCACTTTTCTAGGCTCTACCCAGGACTGCGTCCTGGGCTACACTCAACCAGACTTGTCCAAATTAGGTTTTCGGACAGGCCAATCTGTACGAAGGGCACGGCTTCAGCCGTGCCATAAACCTCTTGTGCATGGACGGCTTTAGCCGCTGAGGTACGGTTGTTACAGGTAGGTGCTGTTCGTGCCGATGCATGGAAACGCGTACCTCAGGGGCTAAAGCCCTCGCTGGCTCAGGCTCTGTGCGGCACGGCTGAAGCCGTGCCCTTCGTACGGTGCCCTTCCTTCTCTGCGGAAGTGGTGCCGTACGTCCTACACTTCTCGACACCAACCTGATTTCGCATTCCCGGCTCGCAACACCAGCTTGACCAATAGAATCAACGCATCAAGGTCGACCAATCAGCTAATTTGGACAAGTCTGACACTCAACCGTCCCTGCGGGACTGATTCTCACGCGACTCTAAAGCTCTGATTAGTCCTGGTTCTCAACCGTTAAAATGAGAGGGCTGGAATTTCTTTGAAGTGAGGGCTTGGGAATGTGCCGCAATATCAAGATGCTGTTCAACTTTGATCCTCCGGTAACTCCGGAAGAAGTGCGCGCCGCTTCGCTCCAGTACGTGCGAAAAATCAGCGGTTTTAATAAGCCCTCAAAGGCAAACGAGGAGGCCTTCCTGGCCGCGGTTGATGAGGTTGCCGCTATCTCAAGCCGCCTTCTCCACACTCTCGAAACCAATGCGGCCCCAAGAAGTCGCGAAGAAGAGGCTGCGAAAGCAAAAGCTCGCAGCGCAATGAGATTCCCCGCTTGAGCTCTCGCTCTGCCTGTATGCTTGCCATGCCATGACGGAAAGGGCTAGCAATAGCAAGTCAAAGATGGCCACCCGGGCGCTTGCCGGCGTTGGTGTCGGCGCAGTGGCCTTCTTTGGAGCACGCTTCCTGATAGATTTCTTCGGCTCTGCCGTGCCGTATTCCATGCCGGACAGGAACACCGCGGCCCTCGATTCGGAAGACTTCATTCAGTTCCTAAGCCTGGTAACGGACGGCACCAGGCGGCACTCCCGGATCACGCGTCTTAAAAACGGAGTCGAGTTTTACCCGGCCTACCAGCAATCTATCCGCCGCGCGAAATACGCCATCAATCTCGAGTTCTACGAGTTTACCGAGGGCCGGGTCGGCGATGAAATCCTGGCCGCACTCACGGAACGGGCCGCCGCCGGAGTCGAAGTTCGGGTTATCGTCGATGCGCTGGGTAGCTTCGGCACGCGTTCGGCCTACTTTGACGGCCTAAGGGCGGCCGGCGGGCAGATGTGTTGGTATCACCCCTTGCGCTGGAATACCTGGCCCAAGGCCAACAACCGCACCCACCGTAAGCTGCTGATCGTGGATGGCGAGACAGGTTTCATCGGCGGCGCCGGCATTGCCGATCACTGGCGGTACGAAACCTCGGTGCCGGTATGGCGGGACACCGTGTTTTGCGTAGAAGGAGAGGCCGTGGCCGGCCTGATCTCGGCCTTCTGCGAAAACTGGCTCGAGGCCTCCGGGGAAATTCTCTCCAGCTCCAAACAATTCGGCTTCCGCTCTACGCCCGGGGGCGTGGAAAGCTTCGTCGTTTCCAGTACCCCTCACGGCGGAGGCACACAGGCACGCATCCTCTTTCAGGCCTTGATCAACAGCGCGCGCAAAACCATCCGCATTACTACCCCTTACTTCATCCCCGACCGAAGCGCCCGCCAGGCTTTGATTGAGGCCATTGAGCGCGGCGTGGCGGTGCAGATCTTAACCGCCGGTCCGCGCATCGATCACCCTGTCATCCGCAGGTTGAGTCATCGCAGCATCCGCCACCTATTAGAGGCCGAGGCAGAGATATTCGAGTATTTGCCCTCCATGATTCACGCCAAACTAATGACCGTGGATGGCCTATGGAACGTGGTCGGGTCAACCAACTTCGACCACCGCTCCTTTGCCCTGAACGATGAAGTGAACCTTGCTGTCCTGGATGCACAGCTTGCAGCAACCATCGAAGAGGACTTTTTCGACGATCTAGCGGAAAGCCGGCAGCTTAGTTTATCCACGCTTGGGCCCGAAACACCGCTGGATCAAGGAGCCTCTGTCCTCGACCATGTCTTGGAGCAGGAGAGCTAGGGAGTAGGATGTTACTCCATAAGTAGGTCGTATCTTGAATAAAGGAGCGTCAGAATGGTTTCGGGGGGTTCTGGTTGCCGTGGATTGCGGGCCTATTTCGCACTGATTCTGACGGCTTTCTGCCTGGCTGGCCCGGTCATAGCCCAAACCCTGAAGGTGGCGAATCCGGGCACCGGCTTGGTTCCTCTCGACCAGGGCTGGCGTTTTCACCTGGGCGACGACCCGGCTTGGGCCGATCCGGCGCTGGACGATTCGGGGTGGGAGCCGATCCATATCGATCAAACCTGGGGAGAGCAGAGCCATCCGGGCTATACCGGCTCCGCGTGGTACCGGCAGCGGATTGAGATTGATAACTCGAATCCCGCGGGAACCAGGAACCTGGCGCTGCTGATCCCGCCCGCCCAGGATGCTTATGAAATCTACTGGAATGGACAGAAGCTGGGGACCTACGGCAGCCTCCCACCGCATGCGCAGTGGTGGCCCTTTGGCCATGACGGCATCTTTCCGCTCCCAACTACGAGTGGAGTGCTGGCGCTGCGCATTTGGAAGGCCCCGCTTTCGTCGGTCGATCCAATCGAGCAGGGCGGCTTTGACGAACCACCCCTGTTAGGCGACGCCTCTGTGCTGGCTGCTCGGGCGCGGTCCATCGCCTACGTCAACGATGCGCGAAGACTGCCCAACGCGCTTATCTCAGCCGTCAGCCTGGTCATCGGGGTGTTGAGCTTTCTGCTTTACCTGCGCGACCGCAAACAGGGTTTATACCTCTGGCTGGCGCTTTACCTGGTCGCCTCCGGGTTGACGGGGCTGCACGGATTGTCGGCTTTCCGCCTAGGGATGACGTTTAAAACCTACCAGCTGATAACCCAACTGCTGATTAGCTCTCAAGATATTTCTTTGTGGCTGATTCTGCTGTCCCTGTTCGGAATGGCGCAGGAGCGGCGCTGGAGGCGTGCGACCGGATGGATCATCGCCATCTACCTAACCGCGCAGCTTACCGACATAGTGACTATCTTCTTATGGGAGAAGGGCGGCGTGCTCCCCTGGATCGATGGAATCACCACTGGCGTCTATTCCATTACTCCTTTATACGTCTTCGTCATCATCGCTTTCGGCTTGATGCGGCGAAGCCGGCTTTCGCTCTGGCCCTTGATCGTAGCTGTGTGTGTCAACGGCCTCTTTTCCGTCATCATCAACCTGGCTGGGCAAGGCGTTCGATTCACCCATTGGACGCTGGTGCCTCGTCTTGCGAGTCTCGGCTTCCACTTCGGGGGCTACTTTTTCAACCTGATATTTATCTTTAACACGCTGTTGTTCCTGGCTTTGATTTTCACCATCGCGCGGGAGCAGTTTTTGCAGCGGGAACGGCAGGCGCGGATCGAACTTGAAGTAAAGTCAGCCCGCGAAGTGCAGCAGATTCTCGTCCCCGAAGAGACGCCGGCAATTCCCGGCTTTGCGATCGCCAGCGTGTACCGCCCCGCGGAAGAGGTGGGCGGCGATTTCTTCCAGGTGATCGCCCTGGAAGGTGGCGGCGCGCTGATTGCCTTAGGTGACGTGAGCGGCAAGGGACTGAAAGCGGCCATGACGGTTTCGCTCATTGTGGGAAGCTTGCGCACGCTGGCCGACTTCACCCAGAATCCGGCGGGAATTTTGCAGGGTTTGAACCGGCGGCTGATGGGGCGCACAGACGGCGGCTTCGTTACTTGTTTGATCGCGCTCATCGAAGCCAACGGCGCCACGACGATGGCCAATGCCGGGCACCTGGCGCCCTTCCGGGACAAGGAAGAACTGCCCGTAAGCGGATCGCTACCACTCGGCCTGGCCCCGGATGCGGCTTATGACGAGCTGGTGTTCGTACTGCACGAGGGGGAGACACTCACTTTCTATACGGATGGCATTTTGGAGGCGCGGAATTCGACCGGCGAGCTGTATGGTTTCGAACGCCTGGCTGCACTGGTGCGGTCCGATCCTACGGTCGAGCAGATGGTAGAGGAAGCATGCAGTTTCGGGCAGCAGGACGACATTACGATTTTCCGGGTTACCAGGCTGGCGCAGTCCGCACCCGCGCACCAAGCCAAGTTGAGCCTGGCTACGCAAATCGCAGGGGCTTGAGTCCATGAGTCAACTGACCGTCTGGTTTGAACGCAGGTTTGAGTTTTCATTTCCTGTGGAACTGCATCCGAATCTTTGTGCACGGCTGCGCGGAACTCCGGCGAGACTGGAAGAGGTGTTGGCGGGCCGTTCTCATCCGATCCTGACTCTGAAAGCGCAAGGCAAATGGTCGGCGCAGGAACACGCCGGTCACTTGCTTGACCTCGAACCGCTGTGGCTGGCGCGGGTAGAAGATTACGTCGCGGCCAACCATCAGCTGACCGCGACCGACCTCGCCAATCGAAAAACCGATGACGCGAACCACAATGCGCGCCCATTGCAACAGATTCTGGCTGAGTTCCGCGCGGCAAGAGGGATACTGCTTAAACGTGTAGACGAGTTGAACCCATCGCTCTTTGCTCAAGCCATTCCCCACCCGCGTTTAAAGACGCCCATGCGACTTGTCGATCATTTGTGCTTTGTCGCCGAACACGACGACCATCATCTGGCGCGAATATGGGAGCTAGTCAACGCCGCCCCATAGCAGGACCGGAGCGAAGACGCCTCGGCTATATCGACCTTCAACATGATGACGATTGGACACTCGACGCTTCCGATTGGCTCCTTCTTGCGTGCCCTCAAAGAGAACGGATGCAGCCTTCTGGTTGATGTGCGCCGTCACCCTGGTTCGCGGAGGTACCCGCAGTATGGTCAGAAGCAGCTTTTCTCTTTTCTTGAGCAGGAGGGTATACGAGCCGTGTGGCGTGAGGAACTCGGTGGTAGGCGTGCCGCAGACAATAACTCCATTAACCTCGGCTGGAAAAACCTGAGCTTTCGCGGCTATGCGGATTACATGCAAACCCGGGAATTCGCTGATCAGATCGACTGGCTGATGGATCAGCCGGAGTTAAGCAGCGTCGTGATCATGTGCGCCGAAGCTGTTCCCTGGCGTTGTCACCGAAGCCTGATAGGCGATGCCATCCTCGCCCGCAACGGCGTTGTTGAAGATATCTTTGTGCTGCCCGACGGCAGGTCGTCGCGCAAACCGCACAGCATGACTCCCTTCGCCCGAGTGGAAGATGGTCGCCTGTTCTATCCGCCGGCTATGGACGATGGTAAACAACCAAGGATGTTTTGATGTCAGACCGAGACCTGCCAGGATCTTTCGTCCGCAATGTCACGGGAGCTTTTGCTGACGGAGCCAGATGGCTCGACAACCTGCCCGCAACCGTGGCCGCTTGCAGTCAGAAGTGGAACCTCTCGCTGGCCGGAGACCCCTTTGAGCTCTCATTCAACTATGTCGTGCCGGTCTTGCAGGCTGAGAAGTGCGCCAGGGTTCTCAAGCTGGGTGTGCCAACCCCCGAATTCATGTCGGAAGCTCGCGCACTACGTGAGTTCGGCGGGCATGGGGCGGTCGGTCTGATTGAAAGTGATGAGTCTCTGGGCGCTCTCCTGCTCGAACGAGTGGATCCGGGAAGTACTCTTGCAACGTTGGATGACCATGTTCGGTCGACAGAGGTTGCCGCCCAAACGATGCTCAAGCTGTGGCAGGCTGCTCCCGCCAATTTGGAGTTTAGAAACCTGGAGAGCTGGACTGGAGGGCTGGTTAAACTTCGCGCGCGCTTCTCTGGAGCCACTGGGCCGCTTGACTCCGGCCTGGTCGATGTCGCGGAGAATATAAGAGCAGAGCTTGTTCAGGGCGCGCAGCCTTCGTGTCTGCTGCATGCCGATTTACATCATTTCAATATCCTTTACGGAAGCGGGTCAGGCTGGGTCGCTATCGATCCCAAGGGAGTCATCGGAGACCCGTCGTACGAGCCTGCGTCATTCCTTCTCAATCCCAATCCCACGGTATTTCTCGATCGGGCGATACAGCAGGCCAGGATCGCCATCCTTGCTGAACACCTCAATATGGATAAGCAGAGGATTGCGAGGTGGGCTTTCTTTCATGCGGTTCTGGCCTCATGGTGGACAATTGAGGACGGTGGAGAAAACTGGGATGATTCCATCTCCGCCGCGCGGGTTCTGTTATCGCTGACGAAATAGGTCCTCTGCGCCAGTACCTACGCTTTGATCCGCTACTTCTGGAGCTTGAGCCATGACTCCATGCTTTGTTGCTGCGACGCTTTGAATTCGATACAGTTGTCGATTCGCTCCAGGCTTTGACTTACGGTACGCTCCGCGCCGGGAGCCGGATGCTGCTTAAAGAATTGCTCAACATCTGCGCGCCTCTCTGCGGAGCAGAAGTTCCCCAGCGCGGAGACCGCTCCCCTTCCGCCGAACGACGTGACCTTTTCCGCCAGGTCGCTCCAATGCGTTTTCAGGTAGGCCCATGCCACGCCCTGGCCGGCCGGATTCGCCAACAAGGCAGAAAATAGTTGCGGATACAATTGTTGCCGCACCTTGCCCCCATCAATCAGGGTGATCGTTCGCTCTGCCAGCCCGGATTCTCTGAATTGGGCCAGGGCAAGCAGATAGGTGTTGAACTCGTCCGTGGAGTTCGCTTTCGGCAGCGCCGCACTGATCTGCTCGTACAGGGCTGCATCCCCGTGCGCGGCAGCGGTCGAGAATGCTGGGGCAACCAGGGTCCCCTCGACGGATGCCGGGTTGTATAAATAGCTCTGTACCAATGCGCGCGCGGTGGCAACTGCCTCCGGATCACCGGTGCGGCCCAGAATTCCCAAGAGGCTGGCGCGCATTGCCTTCTGCTCATCGCTATCGTTCGCGCGTGGAACCCATCCCAGCTCCTTTGCGCGGGGGGCGAACTGCTTGTGAACGAAGTCACGATAGTCCCTGGACTCGTTCTCCGGCACCAACAAATCGCCGACGTCCGCAAGATCACCAGAGAGTAAATTGATGGCTGCCAAATCTCGCTCCGATCGGAGTGCTTGCGCGAGGCCTAGAAAGTCGCCTATTGAAGTCTTTCCAACACGCGTCATAGCCCACGCGTCTTCAATGAGAGCAATTCGCTCGGGCGCATTCAGCTCGCTTTCTGCCACGGCGCCTACTGCATTCAGGTTCGCCTTGGTATAAGCCACGCGGTAATAACCTTTGGCGTCCCGATTCGCAAACAGCCATGAAGCACACTGGGCGATTGGAACCTTTTGTGTCTTAGCAGCAACCAAGGAGCACGTGGTGTTCGCTCCTGACTTCATGCAGACTGGAATCTGCCACTGTTCCGGGGAACCGGCGTTCAGCCGCTCCGGGCTCAGGAAAAATCTCCGCTGCGTGAACTCAACCTGCGCCTTACCCTCGTCGCAAGAAGCAGCCACGGTCAACATGGGAACTCCTGGCTGCAGCACAAACGTTGGCATCAACTGATCGATTGGCTTGCCTGAGACCTGGGCTTCCGCTTTCCAGAAATCGGCGGACGTGGCATTCCCGTTGGCATGTGCCCGCAGATAGGCATTTACGCCCTGGCGAAATACCTCCGGGCCGACGTACGACTCCAGCATACTGAGCACTGCTGCGCCTTTCTCATAGGTAATGCCGTCGAACATCTCCTTGATTTCTGCTGAGGTCTTAGGGTCGCCATGAATGGCGCGGGTGGCGCTTAACGAATCGAGACCGATGATCTGCTGTGCGGTTTCGGCCTGATCGTCCTCGAGATGCCACTCCGGGTGCCACGCTTCGATAGGTTTGAATTGCATCCAGCTGGCGAAGCCTTCGTTCAGCCAGATGTCATCCCACCAGGCGGCCGTGACCAAATCACCAAACCATTGATGCGCTATCTCATGCGCAATGACTGTGGCGTGACCCCGCCGGCTGAATACCGAAGCTGTTGCCTCGTTCAGCAGCAAAGCAGTGTCACGATAAAAGATGGACGCGGTGTTCTCCATTCCGCCCCACTCATAATCGGGGATGGCCACCATATCCAGCTTGCCAAAGGGATATTTGATTCCGTACCACTGGTCGTAGAACTGAATGGAGCGGCTAGCCACTTCGAGAGCAAATTGTCCCTTATCTTTGTTCTCCGGGACTGCACAAACGCGGATGGGCACTCCATCGACGGTGCTGCCCAGGCACTGCCAATCGCCAATCGCAACCGCCACCAGGTAGGTAGACATCCTGGGTGAAGTGGAGAAAGTCAGGGCGTGGCGGTTTGGGTCGGCTGTGGGGGCGTCGCGGATGATGCGGCCATTGGAGATTGCCGTGTCTTGTTTGTCGGCTACCACGGTAAGGTCGAAGGTAGCTTTGAACCCGGGTTCGTCGAAACCAGGGAACATCATGCGGGCATAAGTACCCTCGAATTGGGTGACCAGGTAGGACCGCCGCGCAGTCTTGCTGAGGTATAGGCCGCGAAGACCGGATGTGAGTGGGCCGGAAAATTTAAGGTGTAGCACCGCCGGCCCCGAAGGAAGCTCTGCCGCCACCGCCAGCCGGATCATTTCATTCGCCGGCTCGTAACTCACCTGCGCCGGCTGTGACTTGCCGCCTGCAACGACCTCGGCGGCACTTATCTCGAGGTCCAGCGAGTTCAGAAAGATCTCTTTGGTCGCGTGCGTGAGCTGTACGTCAATGGTTTCTTCGCCCGAAAATCGCTGGCTTTCGATACTGGGATCAAGGAACAGCTTGTAATGGCTGGGAACCACACTGCTGGGCAGGCGCTGTCCACCGGCAACGCCGTTCAGCGTCAGCAATAGAAAAATGGCAAAAACAATTCTCAAAGAAGCTTCCTCCCTCAGCCGACGCCCAATGCAAACAATCGCTTACATGCATCCACCACACCCGGGATGTCGTAGTGCAAAGCCTCGCCAGATGGTTCCCAGTGGTGGTGGCGCAGAGTCTGCGTAGTCACTGGACCGATTGATACTGCTCGTAGTCCTTGTGGCAGCTCCATGTTAGCGGCAGTGAGAAGAGCCAGGAAATTAGTCACCGTGGAGGAGCTGGTGAAGGTCACTGCGTCCGGCAGCGGCTTTCCCTGGGCGAACAACTCGCGCACTTGCGCGATCGAATCCTGGGGGATGATCGTCCGGTAGGCCTCGACTACGTGAATATCCGCTCCACATTGCCGCAATTGCTCGGGGATGACGTCGCGAGCCACGGCGGCGCGCGCCAGCAAGATTCGCTTTCCGCGAACCTTTTCCTTGAGCATGGCGACGACTGCCTCCGCCACATACTCTTCGGGCATCGCTGAGACCTTTAAACCAATGCGGCCGACAGCTGATGCAGTCGCGGGACCAATGGCTGCAACCCGCAAATGCTGCAACCGCTGCGGCCGGAGGCCAAGAAACTGCATCCGGTCGGCGATCGCCGCCGCTCCGTTGGCGCTCGTAACGATCAGCCAATCGAAGCCGCTGATTACTTCGAGGACTGCGTCCAGGTGGGCATAGGTTTCAGGAGGAACAATCTCGATCGTCGGCAGGCGCAAGACCTCGGCGCCTTGCGCTTCCAGAGCTTCTGCCAGGCGTCCGGCCTGGTGACGCGCACGCGTAATCAGGATGCGCCGGCCGGCAAGTGGCCGGCTGCTGCTCATGCCCGCTTCTCCTCGAGCTTGAGAATGGAGCCGGCGCCCTGATCCAGCAACTGCCGCGCTAACTGCTCTCCCAGTACCTCTGGATCGGTGTGCCGCGCGGTAGCGCAGACTATCTCACGGCCATCAACGGAAGCGACCACGGCACGCAGCGATAATTCGTCTCCGCTGCGGTGACAGTACGCGCCGATGGGCACCAGGCATCCGCCGCCCAGGGCGGCAAGGCATCTGCGTTCAGAGGTGATGGCCAGGCGGGTGTCGCGGTCCTCGAGCGGCTGCAAAGCAGCGAGCATCGGCTGATCCCCTGCCCTGCACTCGATCGCCAATGCTCCCTGGCCGGGCGCGGGGCATAGCACTTCGGGCGCAAATCGTTCGCGAATGGCGGCGGTCTTCTCCAATCGCTCAAGCCCCGCTGCAGCCAGGATGATCGCATCGGCTTTCCCCTGCGCCAACTTAGCGAGGCGAGTGTCCACATTGCCGCGGAATTCGATGTACTCGAGATCAGCACGCCGCGCCCGCAGCTGCGCCTGGCGGCGCAGGCTGCTGGTGCCTACGACTGCACCGGACGGCAGCCCATCGAAACTGCCGTGCCGTTCCGACACCAGCACGTCGCGAGCGTCCTCTCGTCTGGGAATCGCCGCGAGCGTGAACTGTTCGCCCAGATCGGTGGGTAAATCTTTCAGGCTGTGGACCGCCAGGTCAATCGTATCGGCCAGCAGAGCATCTTCAATTTCTTTGGTGAACATGCCTTTGGCGCCGACCGAGGCAAAGGCGATGGTCTGCATGCGGTCGCCGGTGGTGCGGATGATCTCAATAGAGACTTCGTGGCCAAGATAACGCAGCTCTGCGGCAATGTGATTGGCTTGCCACAATGCCAGCTGCGATCCCCGGGAACCGATGCGGATCAATTGTTACTCCTGATCTTCGAAGGTCTCTTCCTCCACCGCGTTTTCGCGTGATGGAGTGACCCCGAAGGCCTCGCGGATGGCATCCACCGCGGCCGAGTTTCCTTCGCTGGCGGCGGCCTTGATCGCCTGCACCGGCTGGTGGAGAAACTTGTTTAGCAGCCCACGCGTCAGGGCTTCGACAGCGGCTTGCTGCTCCGGGGAAAGGCTGTTCAAGCGGCTCGCCAGGCGGCGCAATTCCCCTTGGCGCATCTGCTCAGCGGATTGCTGGAACTGCACAATTTCCGGCCCCACGTTCAGCGTATGCAACCGGCGCTGATACTTATCCACTTCGGCCAGAATCATGGCCTCAGCCAACTCCGCTTCTTTCACCCGCTCTCTGAGGTGCGATCCGGCGACCGATTGCAGGTCGTCGATGTCGTACAGGAAGATACCATCCAGCTTGTTGACCTCAGGGTCTACGTCGCGGGGTACCGCGATGTCGATAAAGAACATGGGCCGCCCCCGGCGCTGCTGCAGAAAGTGCTGCGCATGCTCACGGCGAAAAATTGGCTGGGCCGAGCCGGTGGAGGTAATGATGATATCGGCCTGGTCCGTGCTGGTGTAGATGTCGTCAAAGCGGATGGCCTTTCCCCGGAAGCGCTGGGCCAACTGCTCCGCACGGTCGTGGCTCCGGTTAGCTACCAGGACCGTTCCGGCTCCCTGATCCATTAAATGGCGAGCGGCCTGTTCGCTCATCTTGCCCGCGCCTACCAGCAGAACCTTTTTGTCCTGGAGCGAGCCAAATATTTTCCGCGCCAGCTCCACCGCGACCGAGGCAATGGATACCGAGGAGCTGCCGATCTGGGTCTCGCTCCGGACCCGCTTGGCCACCACAAAGGCGCGCTGCAACACCTTGTCGAGGTGGCCGCGGATCGCTCCAGCAGAGCGCGCTGTCAGATAGCTGCTCTTTACCTGTCCCAGGATCTGGGGCTCACCGATAACCATGGAGTCCAGACTGCAGGCGACTCGGAATAGATGGCGCACGGCATCTTGTTGCCGGTACTCGTAAAGGTGCGGAGCCAGCACCTGGCGCTCGATGCCGAAGTAGTTCCCGAGAAAATCCAGCAGGTGAGGCGCGTCCGGTTCCTGGCTGGTAAGCAGCTCGACCCGGTTGCAGGTGGAGAGGATCATTCCCTCCAGAACTCCCGGCGCCTGTACCAGGGAACGCGTCGCTTCTTCCAGTTGTTGCGGGCCAATGGCCAACCGCTCGCGCAGCTCGATGGGCGCGGTTTTATGATTCAGCCCCAGCAGGACTATGTTCATGGCGCGGTGAACCGATGTACGGAGCTGAGCTGGTTGGCCGCCCAGACGCTGATCACAACCAGAAAGGTGAGGCTGGAAAGGTAGACAGCGCGCCGGCCCCGCAGGCCTGCCTGGCGGCGAACGAAAAGCATAGCCAGGTAGAGGGCCCACATGGCAAAAGAGAGCAGCACTTTGGGATCTTTGAAATACGCCGGGCCGACACTCTCCTGGGCAATCAGCGATCCGGCCAGCAGTCCCAGCGTCATAAAGGGAAAGCCAATGAGCAGCATGCCGGAAGCGATGCGCTCCATGGTTTCGAGCGGGGGCAGCCAAGCCAGGAAATCCACGTTGCTCTTGCTCTTGAGACGCCGCTCCTGCACCAGGTAAAGGAAATTAGCGATCAGGCTGAAGATGAGCGCGGCGTAGGCTGCCAGCAGCGCGATGATGTGCACGAATAACCATCCACTGCGAATCTCAGGCGAGTGAAAGGTCCAGTGGTCCGGGCCCATGGCGGGCCCCAGTACCAGAAGCAGGGAGAGGGGTAGAGCAAAAATGCCGAAGGATACAGTGCGGTAGAGCACGGAAACCAGCAAAAAGGCAGCGCAAATCAGCAGCGCCAGGAGCGATTGCACCTCGTGCATCCCGACTGGGAGGGAGTGGTGGGAGGTGGAAAGCATCTCAATCAGGGAGACAAAGTGAAAGAAGAAGGCAGAAACGGCCGCCGGGACGCAAATCTTCTTCCACCCGGGCCGGTCATAAAGCACCGCCGGTAGTGCAGAAATGCTTGCAACAGCGTACAGGGCCGCCGCAACTCTCAACCACAGTAGAAACATGCCAATTCCCGCAACCTCTAAGTATAACCGTGTAGATACTTGGACCGGCCGGGTTTGATATCGGTCCTGATCCGTGTGAATCCCCATTCGGCCCGCTTTTCCCAGTGCTATAGCAAGAGCCATGGTGACGGAGCCGTCCTGTGTCGGCTAATCTTCGATGCCGGCAAACACACCAGGGAGTCAAGCGAACAAAAAGTGCTGGAAATTTGACCCTGTTCAATTTGGAAATTTAAAAGCCCTCCTCCAGCTCTGGAAACCTGCATCCCAGCGCTTAAGAGGCATTTTGATCCGCTCCTTGCGGCGGCCAGAGTTCCCCATCAAAACCCGTATTTGCTAGACAGGAGATTTCAAAATGGATTATCGCGTACGCGCCGGAGAAATACCGGAAGATCAAACTACCGCCATGATGGAGAGCTATTCCGCCAAGCTGCCCAGCAGTTTTTTCCTGGGCGCGGCCCTCACCGCTATCGTTGGCTCCCTCATCCTCAAGACCACTGGCAAGGACCATCATGCCCTGTTCGTTGGGCAATGGGCTGCCCCGTTCCTGTTGTTGGGAATCTACAACAAGATGGTCAAGCAGCACGGCTCAGATGCCCACGTAAACCAGGAACCGAGCTTGGTCGCCTGAGTTACCAGGGTCCGCGTTGGTCCCGAAGAACTTGGATCCTGATTCCACCCAGGACTGACTTCCTGGGTTATTTCTCAGTCGTCCCTTCGGGGTGCTCTCACTGGGAAGTAAACACAGGAGTCGTCCTGGGTACAATTGCCGAGACCGCTCTGTACGGGTGCCCCATGTTCGCACCAGCGTACATGGGCCGATAACGATTTTTTCAAATGCTTTTGCTCCAGGTCTGCGACACTCTATCGTCCGCAAGACAGTAGCATTGCAAGGGCTACGCCCCATCTTTCCTGGCCCATGTACGCTGGTGCGAACATGGGGCACCCGTCCAGAGCGGCCACAACGGGACGGCTGTTTAGCCCACCAAAAGTAACCTCCGAAACGATGACCGGCGGAGCCAAAAGCGCCTCGCAGCGGCCAATCCGATCCTCAAGCGTTATATCCTGTTAGCAGACGATTTCGGCAGCCGGCGGACTCTCGCGTCCCGCCTGCTAGTCGGCAGTTGCCGGTAGTTTCGGCCTTAGGCGCGAGCGAAGGACAGCTTCACCGCTGTCCGGTGTCCCACCCGATCCCTGTCCACAAATAAGGCAATCTCAACCATCCCGCCGCCGCGGATTTTTATGCTTCCCGGAGCCACCTATGCCCAAAAATAGAGTCAATGACCCCATCACCGATCAAGAAATAGCCTTTGCCCGCCTGGTCCTCTCTGGAACCATGACCGACCGTCAAGCCGCCGAAGCCGTCGGCCTCAACCCGGACTCCGCCGCCTACACCAAATCCAAGCCTCGTGTCCGCGACTACATGATCGAGCACCGCGCCGCCGTGCAGCAAGAGCTCGTCCAGCAAGAGGCGGAGGGACGGCGCCGGCTGAACCTGGACCGCGAACAAGTACTCGCCCGCCTCTGGGAAATCGCCAACCTCAGCCCCGAGATGACCCGAGGCAGCATCACCGGACAGGTCAAGGCCCTCTCCATGATCGTGGCCATGCAAAACTTCATCCCTGACCGTCGCGCCGGCGACCGTCTCGCCACCTCTTCGGAGAAGAAATCCGTCCCTCCACCCACCCCTCCGCAAATCTATCGCGCCGCGTGGCTTCGCGAGGAGCCGGAAGATCCCATCGACCCCCAGCCAGGTCCCGCACTTGCTCAGGAAGAAGACGAGCCTGCCCGCCCCGCCAGTCCTGGCGTGCCGTGCAAGTCCGCTCCCAGTTCGGCGGAAGAGGCGCCTCCGAACCCTGACCCCTGCCAATCCACCTTCACCGACCCCTTTAACCCGACGGAAATACCGCCAGCGGCCCCTTATGTCCCGGCTATGAGAATGGGTCTCTCCATGAAAAAGAACCCCTTTGCCCACCCCCGCTGAGCTAACAATCCCAAAAACGACCCAAAAATATCAAATTTTAAAAATGACTGCCGGCCGGGCCCCTCTTGCGCTCTCACCCAGCCCTAAAGCAAGGCCTTTTTCCTTATCTTTGAACGCCGGCATGTCATTCACGATATGCTGGCGTTTTCCGTGTCTACTCTTCCCCCAACTCCAGCGGCCGAAGCAGCCACTACGCCGCTTATGCGCCAGTACTCGGCTGCCAAGCGGCAAAATCCCGATGCCCTGCTGTTTTTCCGCATGGGCGACTTCTACGAGCTGTTTTTCGAAGACGCGCAAGTTGCCTCGCGGGAACTGCAAATCACGCTCACGGCGCGAGATAAAGAGCGCTCTGTGCCGATGTGCGGGGTGCCCTACCACGCCGCCGACAATTACCTCTCCCGCCTGCTGCGCAAGGGCTACCGGGTTGCCATTTGCGAACAGATGGAAGACCCCAAGCTCACCAAGAAGATCGTGCGCCGCGAGGTCACGCGCGTGCTCACTCCGGGCACGGCCGTCGATCCTTCGCTAGCATCGGAACGGAACAATTACCTGGCGGCTCTGCACATTGCCGGTCCGGTGGCTGCTCTAGCGCTGCTGGATCTGTCCACCGGCGACTTCCGCGCGACGGAGTTCACTGGCCAGGGGAGTATGGGCTTCTGCGTCGATGAGTTGATCAAGGCCCAGCCCAGCGAGCTGCTGCTTTCCGCGGAAATGCCACAACTCGACCCGCTTTTGGAAGCAGAAATCGAGAAGATCGGCACCAAAACGCGCCTGGAAGAGTGGATTTATACCGCCGATTACGCCATTCCCCTGCTGGAGAGGCAGTTGGGGGCCAATGGACTGGAAGGCTTTGGTTTAGGCAGCGCCCGGGCGGCTGCAATTGCCGCCGGCGCCGTGGTCCACTATGCGCGCAGCACTCAGCAGATCGAACTGCAGCACGTAAATCACATCCGGTACTACGAGCGGGCAGAGAACCTGCAGTTGGACGCTGTGACGGTGCGCAACCTGGAGTTGATCGAGCCGCTCTGGACAGGCGGCGCCACGGAGGCCACACTCTATTCCAACCTTGACTGCTGCATGACCCCGATGGGCAAACGGCTGCTGCGGGCGTCGTTAGTGCGGCCGCTGATCGACAAGACGGAGATCGAGTCGCGGCTGGAGGCTGTATCCATCGCCGCCCACAGCTTGATCGACCGCGAGCATCTGCGCAAAACCCTGAGCGCTATCCAGGATATGGAGCGCATGCTCTCCCGCATTTCGCTTGATAGCGCAGGCCCCCGGGATGCGGCGGGCCTGGGAGCTTCGCTCGGCCGGCTGCCAGATCTGCATACAGGTTTACAGCGCCTTGCCGCCCCGCGCTGGCTCGAGTGCGCTGCCCGGCTCGATCTGCTCGAGGACCTGCGGGAGAAGCTGCAGCGGACGCTCTTACCCGAACCTCCCGTGAACATGGCAGACGGGGGCGCGATCGCGGCCGGCGTTGACCCGGAGCTGGACGAGCTGCGGTCACTCGGCGCTAATGCCCGGCAATCGATAACCACCATTGAAGAGCGAGAGCGCAAGCGGACCGGCATCCATTCCTTAAAAGTTCGCTTTAACAATGTGTTCGGATATGCAATCGAAGTTACGCGTTCCAACCTCGCGCTAGTTCCGGCGGATTACGAACGCAAGCAAACCCTGGCCAACGCCGAGCGCTTCACAACACCGGAGCTGAAGCGCTACGAGGTCAGCGTGCTGAGCGCGCACGAGCGCTCGATCGAGATTGAAAAACGTATCTTTAGCGAGCTGCGGCAGACCATCCTGCAGGCAGCGGGCCGCATTCGCCTCAGCAGCGGAGTGATCGCCGAGGTTGACTTGCTGGCCAACTTCGCCCACCTGGCGGCGCTGCGCAATTACGTCCGGCCCCAGCTCGCGCCGTCGGCGGTGCTGGAAACTGTAAGCGCCAGGCATCCGGTGGTGGAGTGCCTGCTGGACGCGGTTGGGCAGACCAAGTTCGTCGCCAATGACCTTTATGTCGAGACTGGCGGCCCCAGCCTGCTGCTGATTACGGGACCGAATATGGGCGGCAAATCCACCTATCTTCGCCAGGCGGCTTTATTGGTCATCATGGCGCAGATGGGCTGCTTCGTTCCCGCCAAGAGCATGCGTCTGGGCATTGTGGACCGAATCTATACCCGCATCGGCGCCAGCGACAACGTGGCCCGCGGACGGTCGACCTTCATGGTCGAAATGACGGAGACCGCCACCATTCTCAACACTGCGACGCCGCAGTCGCTCATTCTGCTGGACGAAATGGGCCGCGGAACAGCTACTTTCGATGGACTGTCGCTGGCCTGGGCAACGCTTGAATACCTGCATGCGCAGGTGGGCGCGAGAACCCTTTTCGCAACGCACTACCATGAGCTCACGCTGCTGGCGGAGCAGTTGCCCGGATTGAAGAACCTGCGCGTTGCCGTCAAGGAAACGCCCAAAGGCATTGTCTTTCTACACGCCATCGAGCCCGGCGCGGCGAACAAGAGCTATGGCATTGAGGTGGCGCGGCTGGCCGGGTTACCACTCTCGGTGATTGAACGCGCGCGCCAGGTGCTGCTGCAGCACGAGCAATCAGAGAAGAGGAATGTCGCCCACGAAACTGAAGCGCCCCTGCAACTGACCATGTTTACGCCGCTCTCACAGCGCATTCTAGACCGCCTGGAGCAGACCGATACCAACTCCCTGACACCGCTGCAGGCACTGAATCTTCTCGAGGAGCTGAAGCAAGAGATTCGGGGGACTTCGTGAGCTCCATCCCATTGCGGCAGGCAGCCGGTCAAGTTCTAGTGGTGGGGTTGGAAGGCACGCAACTGAGCAACATGGAAGCTGCCTGGTTGCGCCTGTTGCAGCCCGGAGGAGTGATCCTCTTTCGCCGCAACATCGAGACCGCCGCGCAGACCCATGCCCTGCTGCAATCGGTGGATGGTCCGCTGCTGCGCTGCATTGATGTCGAGGGGGGCACGGTCGATCGTCTGCGCGATTTGATTGCGCCTATGCCCTCGCCCTTTGCGGTTGCGGCCACCAACAAGCCGGCATTGTTCGAAAAGCACGGCAGCCTCATCGGTCAGGAGGTGCGGATGCTGGGGTTGAATACTACCTTTGCCCCGGTGCTCGATCTGCGAACGCCTGCCTCCGAGACGGTGATGACGACCCGGGTGGTCTCGGGCGATCCCGTGCAGGTCACGCGCTACGCCGGGCTCTTTCTGAAGGGACTGGCGCGGCACGCAGTGCTGGGGTGCGGAAAGCATTTCCCCGGGTTGGGCGGCGGCCAGGTTGACTCGCACCATATCACTCCATCGATTGATAAGCCTCTCAACCTCCTATGGAAGGAAGACCTGCTGCCTTACCGGCGGCTGGCCAGGCAGCTGCCGATGGTGATGGTTTCGCACGCCGCATATTCCGCTTCGGTTCCGGAGCCGGCATCCATCTCCAGCTACTGGATTCGCGAGGTCCTGATGCAGGAGATGGGCTACAACGGCCTCATTGTCTCGGATGACATGGAGATGGGCGGCATCCTCAACTACACCGGCATGGCAGAAGCAGCGGTTCAATCGGTGGCGGCGGGTATGCACGTGGTAGAAATCTGCCGCGACCCCGCCCTGGTGTTTGCTGCTTATGAGGCGCTGTTGCGGGAAGCAGAGAGTTCACCCTCGTTCGCCCGCGTGCTGCGGCGCGCCGCGGCCAAAGTGAGCGCAGTGGCACTTCCTAAACGGCTGCCGCGGTCCCCTACCAGCACCGCGGTGAAGAAGATGCAAACTGCGGTGGCACGGTTTGCAGAGCAAGTGGCGAAAGGCGCGGCATGAGCGCGGCGCTTACCTCAATGACCGTGGCCGGCATCATGAGTGGAACATCTGCGGACGGCATGGACGTCGCCTTCACCCGGATCACGCCAGACCCAGAGGATCCGCAGGCTCCTGCGCTGCAGCTTCTCGCGCACGCCGGATTCCCTTTCCCGCCGGCCTTGCGCCGCGCGGTGCTGGCGGCCATGAATGCCGAGTCCATTGCGACGGCGGAGCTGGCCCGCCTTAACTGGCGGCTTGGGCAGGCTTATTCCGAGGCGCTTGCGGTGGCGCTGCAGAGGCATCCCTGTCAGCTGGATCTGATCGGCTGCCATGGTCAAACCATTTATCACCAAGCCACGGCCACACGCTATTTGGGCCGCGATGCAGCCTGCACCTGGCAGATCGGTGAGATGGCCATGCTGGCGCAGCAGAGTGGGGTTCCTGTGGTCTCCAACTTCCGTCCCGCCGACATGGTGATTGGAGGACAGGGCGCTCCTCTGGTTCCTCTGCTCGACTACGTGCTGTTTCGCCACCCAACCCGGGGCCGGGTGCTGCAGAACCTGGGAGGCATTGGCAACCTGACCGCCTTGCCGCCGAAGGCTACACCCTCGCAGGTGGTGGCCTTTGATACCGGACCGGGCAACATGGTAATCGATCAATCGATGCAAGAGTTGTTCGGCAAGCCATTCGATCGCGGAGGAAAGACAGGCGCACGGGGCAGGGTGATCAGGCAGGTGGTGAGCGCGCTGCTACGCGCGGCTTTTTTTCAAGTGCGTCCGCCCAAGAGTGCGGGCCGGGAGCAATTCGGCCGCGCTTACACCGCACATTTTCTGGAGGCCTGCCGCAACGCGGGCGGCAGCGCAGAAGATACCATCGCAACTGCCACCGCGCTTACGGCACAAAGCGTTCGCCTGGCTTATGCGAACTTCCTGCACAAGAACATGCATGAGTCGGCGGTGGACTTTATCGTCTCCGGAGGCGGAGCGCGCAACCTGACCCTGATGCAAATGCTGCGCGACGAACTGGAGCCGCTGGGCTGTACGGTCCAAGCGAGCGATGACGTTGGACTGCCGGCGGAGGCCAAGGAGGCGGCCGCCTTTGCGTTGCTGGCCTATGAGACGTGGCATCGGCGGCCGGGAAATATTCCTTCGGCGACCGGCGCGGCGCGGCCGGCAATCCTGGGCCAGATCACCTATGTTTGAAGCGAGTCGAGTCCGCTTGCTGTTCGTCCTATGTGTGTTGGTGAGTCTTGGCGGATGCGGCGCCAGGCGGCAGTCGCCGCAGACGGTGACCATGCTGATTGAGAGCAGCCCGACCAGTCTCGACCTAAGGATAGGCGTCGACGCGCAATCGGAACATATCGGAAGCCTGATCTTCGACAGCCTGGTGCACAAGACGGCAAACTTTACCCTCGAACCCTGGCTCGCCACCAGCTGGGAAACACCCGATCCACTTACCTATCGCTTTCACCTGCGCACCGATGTGCATTTCCATAATGGAAAGCCTCTGACCGCCAGCGATGTGAAATACACGCTCGACTCCATGCGCAACGGCACGGTGATCACCGCCAAGGGGCAAGCGCTGGCGCGAATCGATCACGTCGACGCACCCGATGCCGCGACGATTGTCATCCACTTGAAGCAACCGGATGCCGCGCTGTTGTGGAACCTTTCCGACGGCGCCATTGGTGTAGTTCCCGTTGGCAGTGGCCGGGATTTCGGGCTTCATCCTATCGGCAGCGGCCCCTTCCGATTCGTGAGCCAGCTGCAGGACGATGAGGTGATTCTCGAACGCAATGACAATTCCTGGCAGCCTCGCCCGGCGATCGCGCGGGTTCGGTTCGCGGTGGTGCCCGACGCCATTACCCGGGCGCTCGAGTTGGAGAAAGGGTCGGCGGATGTGTGCATAAACTGCCTCACGGCGGACATGATCTATGCTCTCGCCAAGCGCTCCAATCTGCAGGTGCAGAGCGCCCCGGGCACGGTTCTTAATTACATCACGTTCAATGCCCAGGACCGCGTGCTGCGCGATGTTCGCGTGCGCCAGGCCATTGCTTATGCGATGAATCGGCCGCTGATCATTCACTCGTTGTGGAGGGATCGCGCCCGATTGGCGGAAAGTCTGCTGCCCCCGGAACATTGGGCGTGGACAGGAGACGTGCAGCAGTATCCCCATGATCCAGCGAAGGCGAACGCGCTGCTGGATGAGGCCGGTTGGAAGCGAGGGTCCGACGGCCTTCGTTTCCGTCTGGCGATGAAGACCTCCACTGACGAAAGCAGCCGCCTGCTGGCGATGATTTTGCAGCAGCAATTGCGCGACGTGGGTATTGCTCTGGAGGTACGGAGTTTCGAGTTTGCCACTTTCTACTCTGACATCACCAAGGGTGCGTTCCAGATGTATACCTTGCGCTGGCTGGGCGGGAATGAGGATCCGGATATTTTCCGCTACGCTTATGACAGCCACATGTTTCCACCCCACGGGGCCAACCGCGGCCACTATGTGAACACCGAGCTGGATGCGTTGATCAAGGAAGCAGGGGGATCCGGCGACCAGGCACAGCGTCGCAAGGATTATGTGAGAGTGCAGCAGATTCTTGCCGCCGAGTTGCCGTCGATCAACCTGTGGTATCTGGATGCGGTCCTGGTACACACCAGAAGGCTCGAAAACATTCAGATATCGGGTTCTGGAAACTACGATTTTTTGCGAGCAGCTACGATTCAGGCAGGGCTTGGGCAAGAAGAGCGGTAGAGTGCCGCACCTACCGTGCTCCGACTCCCGGCCCTTCCGAGTCTGTGTGAGGACTAGGGAAGCCGCAGATCCCTCCACTCCGCTCTATGTGCTTTGTATCAGGGCCCGACTTTAGTCGGGCTGTTGAGGCAACAAGATCTGGGCTTTAGCCCCTGGGGGGATTGTCTCCACGGACATTCTCTGCGTAATGCGCCATAACAGGGGCTAAAGCCCAATCTCTTTCGATTCTTTGCGGCCCGACTAAAGTCGGGCCCTGATACAAAGCACCATAGAGCGTAGTAAAGGGATCTGCGGCTTCCCGGTTCTCACATAGACTCTTCCGGGCTGGGCTATTTTGGCGGCCAGCCCCCCGGGCCTTGACGCATCAGTGGTAGCGGATTCATTCCGGCCGGCCTGACTCGGCTCGAGGCGCACCTGCTCCGAGGCGATAGAATAAATTGGAAAGTTAGCACGGGTTCATTGCCACTTCAGGTTGGGGGTCATTTTGCGTCGGGTAAAAATTGTCTTTATTACGCTACTGGGGCTAGGCGCGGCGGCCCTCATCGCACAGCAGGCCCCCGCTCCCGCTCCAACGCAGGAACCCGGCGCCAACCAAGCAACTCCTCCAACCCCGGCCCAACCAGCCCGTCCTCCGGCTTATCCAGTCAGGCCGCCTGCCGACCCCGCGATGGTTGCGCGCGGACGCCAGATCTTCAGCGCAAATTGCAGTTTTTGCCACGGATCGGATGCTCGGGGCGGCGAAGGAGGTCCCAATTTGATCCGCAGCGAGTTGGTGTTGAACGATCACGACGGCGAACTGATAACCACCGTCGTTCAGAACGGCCGCCCCGATAAGGGCATGCCAAAGTTTGATCTCTCCAGCCAAGACATTGCGACTATCGCAGCTTTTATTCACAGCATGCCGGTGGGCGGCCGCGCAGCAACGACCGGCACTGTCGATGCGTTAGTGGGCAACGCCAAGGCCGGTGAGGCCTACTTCAATGGGCCGGGAAAATGTGCCACTTGTCACTCCGTGTCTGGAGACCTGGCGGGGATCGGCGCAAAGTACCCCGACGTAAAGATTCTGCAAGGTGCAATGCTGTCCGGGGAAAGGAGAGGCGAGATATCGGAGGTGAGCAGAAAAACGGTGACCGTCACCCTTCGTAACGGGCAAACGATGGAGGGAAGGCTGGATCAGATCGATGATTTCATCGTTTCTTTCACCGATGCGGACGGCAACTATCACAGTTATCCTCGTCATGGTGATGATCCGAAGGTGGTGGTGAAAGATCCATTGCAGCCGCACCTGGATATGTTGCGAACTTTCAAGGATGATGACATCCACAATTTAACTGCCTACCTGGTGACGCTGAAATGAAGCAGACACGAAGTCTCCTTATCCTGATTTCAATCATTTCTATGGCTGGTGCAGCGTCTGCGCAGGGGCTTGATCCGGTGTTGCTGACCAAACCAGCGACCGATTCCTGGCCGACTTATTCCGGAGACTATTCGGGCCGCCGTTTCAGTTCGCTCACGCAAATCAATCAGAGCAATGTGAAGAACCTGGGGCTTGCCTGGGTAAGCAACCTGGAACCCGGAGCAGGCGCTGCCGGATCGGGTTTTGGGCGCGGCCCCGTGGGGCCGCCTACCATCATTGGCGGTGAAATTGCGGAACCTGTTCCGGTGCGCGGCGCTGGGCGCATCTCTGGCGCGGTCCTGCAAGTCAACGGGATCCTCTATGTGTCTGTGCCTGACAATGCATGGGCCGTCGACGCTCGCGATGGAAGGGTGTTATGGCACTACTTCTGGAAGACCAAGGGTGGTACGCACATTGGGAATCGCGGCATGGGAATGTACCGCGATTGGCTCTACTTTGAGACGCCGGACGATTACCTGGTTTCTCTCGATGCCAAAACGGGGAAAGAGCGCTGGCACAAGGTGATCTCGGATTTCAATGAGCAATACTTTTCAACCATAGCGCCTATTGTTATCGGCAATCACTTGATCGTTGGGACTGCCGACGATTTGGATGCGCCAGGTTTTCTGCAATCCTTTGATCCGGAAACCGGCGACCTGCAGTGGAAGTGGTATAGCGAGCCGGAAAAGATGGGTGACCCCGGATCGAAGACATGGCCGAATCTGGACGCGATGCGCCATGGCGGAGCAGGCACGTGGGTTCCAGGAAGCTATGATCCTAACTTGCACCTCTACTATTTTGGAACCGCCAACCCAACCCCGGCCTTCTCTGGTGTGACTCGCGAAGGAGACGACCTTTATACCTCCTGCATTGTCGCTTTGAACGTGGATACAGGAAAGCTGGCTTGGGCTTTCCAGCCATCACCGCATGATACCCATGATTGGGACGCAGCCCAAACGCCGATCATTGTTGACGGAGAGTTCCACGGGAAGCCACGCAAGCTGTTGCTCGATGCCAGCCGGAACGGCTATTTCTTCGTGCTGGATCGCGTTACCGGCGAGCATTTGCTTACTGTGCCTTTTGCGGATTCACTTAATTGGTCGACGGGATTTGATAAGTCGGGTCGGCCTATCCGGAACCCGGAGAAGGACGCATCACCGGGTGGTTCCCTGGTATTGCCTGATAGCGATGGCATCGTAAACTGGCAGCCGCCGACTTTTGATCCGCAAACCGGGCTTTTTTACGTGGCCACGGACGAGGTTTATGAGGAATATTACCGCACGGAGCCGGATGTCAGGGCCATGCAGGGGTTGAATGGTGTCCTGGAGCAGCGAGTCGGGCAGGTAGGGAAATACATAACCGCGATCGATTACAAGACGGGCAAGATCGCGTGGCGGCATCTGCAGGTATCAGCCGGAGAGGGCGAAACTAGTACCGGGTTAACCACGACCGCGGGGAAATTGCTTTTTGGCGGTGATGCTAATGGCAACCTGGTGGCTTACGACCCCGCGGATGGAAAGCCGCTATGGCATACTCACCTCGGCCGGGTGTCGAATGCAGTGGAAACGTACATGCTTGACGGGCGCCAGTATATTTTGGCGGCTTCTGGCGATTCGTTGTATGCGTTTGCTTTGAATTTCTAAGGCGGCGGATTCGGGTGCCGATCGAAAAACATTCCCAGGAAAGGTCCGCGCAACCGCAGGTCCCTCGGCTTCGCTCGGGATGACAAAGGGGAGGGCGGTGCTTTCACGGAGAGCAGCTGCTGGACAGAAGGCGTTTCGTCATCACCTTGGGTGGCCAAAGGTTTAGCTTTTGTTTAGATCGGATGCTTCGGAAGTTGCACCACCTCTCTTTGGCCGCTTCACTAACCTTTGTCATCCCGACCGGAGCGCAGCGGAGTGGAGGGACCTGCGGTTTCTTTCCGCCACTCCTCGCTTAAGTCAGCCCACGTCGGATTCATCTGTTCGATGATCCGTAGTTTCTTCGCTCTTGTCCATCGTTTAATCTGCTTCTCCCGGCTAATCGCATTGAGTACGTACTGATAGCATTCGTACCAGACGAGGCGATTGCATTGGTACCTCTCGGTAAACCCCGGGATCGCAGACAGTCGATGTTCTTCAACCCTACGTGTTAGGCTGTCGGTCATTCCGCAATAGATGACGTGAGTTCTACTGGCGACGATGTAAACGAAATAATGATGATCTCTCTTGCCCATTGCTGAGCTCCGTTGCAATAAGAGTGAACCGTAGGTCCCTCCACTCCGCTACGCTCCGGTCGGGATGACAAGGTGGGGGTGGCCGCTGGACGAAAGCTCTCGGTCGCTCCCGTACCACCCTTGTCATCCCGACCGGAGCGTAGCGGAGTGGAGGGACCTGCGGTTCACTCTATCTCCAATCAATTCACCCGGTAGAGTATCGCCGCGTGTGCGTTCAGCATCGCCTTCAGCGACACTGCTGCGCCCAGGTTGTTGCGGGCCCACAAATCGCGCACACTATGGCTGCCTTCCGTTATACCTAGATCTTTCCAGGAGTAGTCCACGGTCTGCGATGAGTCACCCAGATTGAAAACCGCCAGATAATATCCGCTCCCCGATTCGGGCTTCGCTTTCCACACTACCAACGACCCGCTTCGCAAAAGCTCGCGATTTTCCCTCGAGTGCTGATCGACCGCAATCACCTCCGGGTTGCTATAAAGAGCTTCGGTTGCCGGATCCATCCTGGTGAGGTTCGTTCCCGCAACGAGTGGCGAACGGGCCATCGACCAAAGGGTCATGACCGTCCTCGACTCATCCGCCGTCAGCCGCGAAGCACGCGCATCTTGCCAACCTGGCCTGGGGCCAAGGTACCCCAGCGGCAGCATGTCGGCGTCGGGCCAGTGGCCAACCACGATGTGAGGCGCCCATTGAGCTGTGCGGTCGAATTGGCGCTTCAGCCCGGCGGGGAATGTCTGCCCCTCGGGAGCTAACCACGTGTCCCACATGTCGTCGGATATCCGCCACAGCTGCGCGTATTTCCGGACATCGTCCGCCTCCTCGATTGGCGTGGGGCCGGGGGAAAGGCTCAATACCATTGCCCCTCCCTGACTTGCCGATCGCGGAACTCATCATGTGAATCTCATCCGCCTTGTAGGGCTGGGAAATGCAGTCGACTTTGATGTAATCCACGCCCCATCCCGCATAAAGCTTGATGATGGAATCGTAATAAGCCTGTGCAGCCGCATTTGCCTTCAATCCATAGTTATCTGAATTCCATCTGCATGTATCGGCGGTGTTGGCCGCGTCCTTGGCGTGAAAGTCGGATCCCGCAATAGGAAGGTTCTTCTCCACGGCTTCGCGGGGAATTCCGCGAATGATGTGCAGGCCGAACTTGAGCCCCAGGGAGTGAACCCAATCCGCAAGCGGCTTGAAACCTGCTCCATTGGCGGCCGAGGGAAAGCGATTGTCGGCCACCAGGTAGCGGCCATCTGCATCCATGACAAATCCCTGTGCCGCGCCCTTCTGGTCTGGCTGCCGCAGGTACCAGCCTTCATCCACGACCACATACTGCCATCCCAGCCGCTGCAGGTGCTCATGCAACCAGGAAACATTTGCCCGGTACTCCGCCTCGGTGACGGTGAGCCCGTACGAATCCCAGCTGTTCCACCCCATCGGAGGAGTAGGCGCGGGGTCCGTAGCTGCCAAGCCTGGGACCGCGATGAGAATGCTAAGAAGGGCGAGGAGAGCGGGCCGGGAAATCATCGTGCAGGTACCTCCAAGTAAGCCGCGCAGACAGTCTAGAGGAAGATTCAGCAATCTGGCGCGGAGAATCGGAGGGTCTAAGATGAGACATGCTCAATAAGGTTTGGGACCCGAAGACCGCCCGAATCCTGTGTACGGCGTTGATCTTTGCCCTGGGATTGGCTTTTCTACACGGCGCGCGTGAAACGCTCACGCTCTTCCTGTTTGCGATTCTATTTGCGTACTTCGTTGCTCCTCTGGTCTCCGCACTGGAAAAGCCGTTGCGTGGCCGCGTGAAAGCGATTGTTGTGGTCTACCTTATTTTGATTGCTCTTCTGGTCGGCCTTGGGTTTCTGGTTGGACCGAAGATCGCCAGTGAAGGTAACGCGCTTGCGACCAGCCTGCCATCACTGCTGAACGAGGCAGGTTCCGGCCAGCTTGTGTCTCAGGTGGGTCAGAAGCACGGATGGAGCGAAGCCCGGCAAGCCCAGATCCAGAATTTCTTCGTCTCGCATAAAGACACCATCCTTGGCTATGGCCAGACAATCGGGCAGAAGGTGGCGGCACCCGCGCAGCACATCTGGTGGCTGATCCTCATTCCAATACTCGCCATCTTCTTCCTCAAAGATGGCCGATCCATCGGGGAGAACCTTATCGCTTTCGGACGGGCACCAGAGGAGAGTAAGACCTTGCGCGGAATCATTGGTGACGTCAATGTCATGCTAGGAAGCTACATCCGCGCACAGCTCATTCTTGCTTCCCTTACCCTCGTTGTTTACACCTTAGGACTGAGCATCCTGCACTTGCGGTACGCTTTTGTTCTCGGCCCTCTCGCGGGTATCTTCGAGTTTGTTCCCGTGGTGGGACCGGCGATTGCCGCGATCATTGTCTTCGTGATCGCAGTTCTGACCAGCTACTCTCACATGATTTGGCTGTTGGTGTTTCTGGGAATATGGCGTTTGCTTCAGGACTACGTAAATGCCCCCCGCATCATGGGGAAATCTCTTGAGATCTCGCCTTTGATGCAGATATTGGCGGTGCTGTCGGGAGGAGAAATCGGGGGCGTCGTCGGCGCCCTGATCTCGGTCCCGGCCGTCGCTACGCTGCGCATCCTGTGGGTACGACTGACCAGCGAAAAAGGAGCCGATGCGCCGATTACTCCCGTGGCTGACGAAAAATCACGGTAGGACCCTTCTATTTTCGTACCGTGGTACGCTGATTCGCATGGCAAATCGTGGCGCCGAAGTCGTCGTGGAGCGAGTGCAAACCGGTATTCGGATCGAACGGAGAATCCTGAAGGTACTTAAGGCAACCGCCGAGTTGAAAGACTTGTCGGTGGGCGATTTGCTTGAGGGTATTGTGCTGCACGCTTTCGAGGGAAAGGCAGCATTTAGTCCGGAGACGCTCAAGCAGATTGGCGAGTTCAAAACCATTTATGGATTGACCTTGCGAGCGGCGGACAGCCACAACCTGACGGAAGGTAAGAAACGCGAAACGCGTTCGCAATGATTGGGCATTCATGAGAGAGCCTTGCAAATGGATCGTGTCGAGGCCCAACGATCATTCTTCGCGAGGGTAATCACAGCCAAGGCCGGTGTTCCCGGCGATAGCGCACTCTGTGCCGCCTTTGCCTCAACGCCTCGCGAGCGGTTTGTGGGCGCGCCGCCATGGAAGATATTTACGCGCACCGGCTATATAGCGGCCTCTTCTGACGATCCAGGATTGCTTTACCAGGACGTGGTTGTCTCCCTGGGGGCGGAAGGTCCACTCAACAACGGAGAGCCATCGTTACACGCATTTTGCCTGGCAACGTTGCATGTGCGAAAGGGTGAGAAAGTCGTTCATGTGGGTGCAGGTACGGGATATTACACAACGATTCTCGCCAAATTGGTCGGAGAAGAGGGATGTGTTGACGCGTACGAGGTTGAGCCGAGCCTGATACTTCGCGCCATCAAAAACCTCCGGGAGCTGCCACAAGTAACGGTGCACGGGAAATCCGGAGCGGAGGGCCCCTTACCTTTATGCGACGTGTTGTATGTAAGCGCAGGCGCCACTTCCCCTATACCTGTGTGGCTCGATGCCCTGAACCCCGGTGGCAGACTACTGTTTCCGCTGACTCCCGAGGAAGGTGCGGGAGCAATGCTTCTGATCACAAGACTGGAGAGTGGCGGCTATTCCGCCCGGTTTCTGTTTCCCGCACAGTTTGTGGGTTGCCTCGGCGCAAGGACTGAAGACGAGGGCCTCAGGCTCACGCAGGCTTTCCGTGAGGGTGGATGGGAGACGGTATGTTCATTGCGTCGCGAGGGCACTCCCGACTCGACTTGTTGGTTTGCGGGGTCGGGATGGTGGCTCTCCACGGAAGCGTATTGAGAACCTGGCATCAAGGGGACCAGGGGCTCCGTCCAAAGCAAGTTAGCGGCTTATGGGGTTCTAGCCTCGATTCCGGCGATGGTACTCTTTCCCCATGATCGAAAGCCAACGGGCACGCGTTCCGCGCGACCAGCAAAACGATTACACGCGAGAGGCAGCCGAGCAGCGGCGCGCGTTTGCTATGGAGCACACGGGTGTTCGCCTGGAACACGTTGCTCAGTACTCCTTCGATCCTGGTCTGTTACCTGGGAATATAGAAAACTTTACCGGTGTTGCCCAGGTGCCGATCGGCCTCACTGGCCCGCTTCGCATCAATGGCGAACACGCGCGCGGAGACTTCTACGTTCCCCTGGCTACGACAGAAGGCACGCTGGTGGCGAGCTATAACCGCGGCATGCGGCTGCTGACGGAATGCGGCGGGGTGAAGACCACGGTGGTAAAGCAGGCAATGCAACGCTCTCCGGTCTTCGAGTTTCATGATGCGTTGGAAGCACGCAATTTTGGAGAATGGATCGAAACGCATTTCGAGGAGATCAAGCGTGCGGCGGAATCTACGACCTCGGTCGGAAAGCTGACGCGCATTACGCAGTACGCTGTAGGCCCTCTGCTCTACCTTCGCTACGACTATACGACCGGCGACGCGGCCGGGCAGAACATGGTGGGAAAGGCGACACTTGCTGCCTGCCAATGGATACAGGCGAATCACCCGGACCGGCCACGCTTTTTGCTCTCCGGCAACGTGGACACCGACAAAAAACATTCCCAGATGAATACCATCATGACCCGCGGCAAACGGGTGGTGGCGGAAGTGGTGGTGCAACGCGAGCCGCTGCAAAGGTTGATGGGCGTGGATACCGCTGAGGTGTTTCGCATGCGGCAGATTTCGCAGGCTGGGGCTTTTCTCACTGGGTCGGCAAATAGCGGCGCACATTCGGCGAATGGGTTGACGGCAATGTTTATCGCGACCGGGCAAGACGTGGCCAATGTCGTCGAATCGCATGCGGCGATCGTCTACGCGCAACTGCTCGGAAACGGTGACTACTACTGGTCGATTACTATTCCCTCGCTGATTGTGGCGACCTACGGGGGCGGCACCGGGCTTGCCACGCAGAAGGAATGCCTGGAGATGCTGGGCTGTTACGGGTCCGGAAAGGCAAACAAGTTTGCCGAGATATGCGCGGCGGTGGTGCTCGCGGGTGAGACCTCGCTCACCAGCGCAATTTTGCGCGGAGATTGGGTCTCAAGCCACGATCGTTACGGGCGAAATCGCCCCTGATTATAAGAGAACAACCTGACGGATTGCTTCCGCCTTCGCGAGGCGATCGAAGCCGGTGTTGATCTCGTCTAGCCGCAGGCGGTGGGTGAGCATGCGGTCCACCGGCAACAGGCCGGCGCGATAGAGCGCGATAAAGCGCGGCACGTCTCGTGATGGCACAGACGAGCCCATATACGATCCTTTGATGGTGCGTTCTTCGTTCACCAGGCTCAATGCGGGAATACTCAACATACGATGGGGCGCCGGGAGGCCGACAGTGATCGTCGTTCCGCCGCGGCGTGTGGCTGCATAGGCCTGGGCCAGAACGCGCTCACTGCCCACTGATTCGATCGCGAATTGCACTCCACCGTGGGAGAGCTCGCGCAAATGGTCGATCGCATTGGCATCGCCGGCGTCGATGCAGTGAGTCGCGCCCAGCTCACGGGCAAGGGAGAACTTGTGCGCTGCCACATCGAGCACGATGAGCGGATTGGCGCTCGCGGCGCGTGCTCCTAGGAGAGCAGCTAATCCGACGCCTCCAAGCCCGAATATGGCGACGCTTTCCCCGGCAGCGACCCTCGCCGTGTTGACGACTGCGCCGACCCCCGTCATCACGGCACAACCGAACAAGGCCGCGATCTCCGGGGGAAGATCGCGATCGATGCGCACCGCCGAGCGCGCCGATACCACGGTGTACTGGGCAAATCCTGAAACACCGAGAAGATGGTGCAGCGTCATACCATCGGCGTCAAGCCAGCGTCTTCCGCCGCCAAGCAACGTGCCTGCAGCATTGGCGGCCGCTCCTTGCTCGCAAAGCGGTGCGCGGCCGCTGGCACAAGGTCCGCAACGTCCGCAGTTCGGGATGAAAGAGAAGACCACACGATCGCCGACTTGGAAGTCCTGTACATCGGCTCCCAGCTCGACGATCTCGCCGGCGGCTTCGTGACCCAGCACCATGGGCATTGGACGGGGTCGAGATCCGTCGATGACCGACAGATCGGAGTGGCACAAACCTGCCGCGAGTATACGAACGCACAGCTCTCCAGGACCGGGAGGCGCGAGCTCGACGGTTTCGATGGGCAGCGGCTGTGATTGAGCGTAGGGAGCCGGGCGCCCCGGCTGACGCAGAACGGCTGCTTTCACCTTCATGATTTGACCTCTGTAAATATCAGCTCAAGAGCTGTGCGTAGTGGAGCCGGCAGCGGAGTTGGCCGCCGTGTCGCGCGATCCACAAACACGTGCACGAACCAGCCCTCGGCCGCCGGGCTTTCCCCATTGCGAAAGAGGCCTATTCCATAACGCACGCTCGACCTTCCGATATGCTCCACACGCAAGCCTGCTTCGACGGTCTCGGGAAATGCCAGCTCGTGCAGAAAGCGGCAGTGTGACTCGGCGCAAATGCCAATGACCGGGCCAGCGAGAAAATCCAACCCTCCCTCTTTGATCAGGTAGGTGTTGATGACAGTGTCGAAGTAGCCATAGTACTCGACGTTGTTGATATGGCCGTAGACATCGTTGTCGTTCCAGCGGGTGGCGATCCGCTGGAAATGCTTGTAGTGCTCGCGCGCATCAGGCATCGGGAGGTTTCTCTTCCGCTTCTTTGGCCGCGGCTGGCTTGGGCGTCCAGGCCTTTCGTTTGGGTGGCTGTGGGTCTGTGGGTATTGGGGGTGTTGTTGTCGTAGCCTTGGGCTCCCATTTCTTGCGTTCCGTCACAGGAAGAGCTGGTTCAATGGCCTTCGCCGGTTCCGGGGCGATTGGTCCCGCTGCTTCAGTTTTTACTGTCACCGGAGAGCTTGCTGACGGTTGTGGCTCGGGAAGACTGACAGGCGCGGCCACCGCGACCTTTCCCAGCTTCTTCTCCACGCTTTCGAGCAGCAACTCCGCCACATCTTTCACCGCGATGGCGTCTGCTTTGCCCCTGGCAGCAGTGCTATCCAACATGCTCTTGCAGAAGGGACAGCCGACAGCGAGAACTCTGTCTTCCCCGCCCGCGAGCGCGTGCTGGGCTTCGCGATAGCGATTGTCTGAAATCTTCTGCGTCCCGGGCTCTTCTTCCTTCCAGAACTGCGCGCCGCCGGCCCCGCAGCAGAACGAGTTTTCACGATTGCGGCCAAGTTCGACCAGGTTGTTGCTGAGAATATTGAGCAGATTACGCGGAGCATCGTAGACGCCGTTGTGACGGCCAAGATAACAAGGGTCGTGATAGGCGACGGTGGCGGGCGCCGCACCGGCATGGAGTTTGCCTTGCGCAACCAGCGTTTCCAGATACTCCGTGTGGTGCATTACTTTGAAGTTGCCACCGAGCTGACGGTATTCCTTGCCCACCGCGTTCATGCAATGGGGGCAGGTGGCGACTATCAGTTTCGGCTTTACCTGGTTGAGGGTGGAGACATTCTGGCCTGCGAGTTGCTGATACAAGAGCTCATTTCCCGATCGCCGTGCGCTGTCGCCGGTACAGCATTCCTTCTTGCCGAGAACCGCAAAATTCACTCCCGCATGATCGAGCAATTGAACAAACGCGCGCGCGGTTCTTTGCGATTGGGGATCGTAGCTCGCTGCGCATCCAACCCAATAGAGCACGTCGGGCTGGGGATTCTCGTCGATCGTTTTTACGCTCAGTCCCTCAGCCCAATCCATGCGCTTGTCGTGATTGATGCCCCAGGGATTGTTGGTCCGCTCCATGCCGCGAAATGCGGTTTGCAGCTGAGCAGGAAATTCGCCCTGGATCATCACCTGGTGGCGGCGAATGTCGATGATGTCGAGCATGGGCTCATCCTGCACGGGACAGACTTCAATGCATGCGCCGCAGGTGGTGCAGGCCCACGCGGCTTCGGGAGAGAGGGCGAAGGTGAGCAGCGGGCGGGGACTTGATTCTCCGGCTTCGAAGCCCGGCTGATGGCTCGCGAGCGAGTTCAGCTCCATGCGCTTGTTGATCTCGAGGGCTGAGGGGCTGAGCGCTTTGCCGGTTGCGGTTGCGGGACAAACATCCTGGCAGCGATTGCACTGGATGCAGGCGTAGGCATCGAGGAGACGCGGCCAGGCCAGGTCCTCCAGCTTGTTTGCGCCCGCCTTCAGGTTTTCCGATTCGAGATCCAGTTCTTGCGCCGGCAAGACTCCAGAGGAAGGCCTGCGCGCAAGCAGGTATTTGGCGGGAGCGGCGAAGATATGGATGTGCTTCGAAAAAGGAAAGTACATCAGGAATGCCAGCACGCTGCCGAGCGCGCCCCAGAAACCGAAGATGCGCCAGGCTTCGGCATTGCCGGGTGTGAAGGCGTGCGAGAGCAGCGTCGCAAAGGGTTGAAAGCGATCCGGACCTTCGGCAGCAAGCTTTGCTCCTGCGCCCACCGCGCGGCTGCCGACATGGAAGAGAATGAAGACTGAGACGATAAGCGAGTCGATGCGAATGCGGTTGTGCTTCACATCCGGGTGCAGCATGGTTCGCTGATTGAAGGTAAAGTCGCGGCGGCTGGGCAAAAGAAAACGGCGAATCACCAGCGCGACCACCCCGATAAGGACGAGCGCGCTGAGCAGATCGGCCAGCAGGTTGTAAACGACGCCTGGCCAGGTGACCGATCGAATGGTGAAGGGAACGAATCCCTCCACTGCGTCCACCATGTTCACCAGGATGTAGAAGACGAACCCGTAGAAGATAAAGGAGTGAAAAAAGCTGATCGCCGGACGCCGGCGGAACGTTCGGCTCTGGGTCAAGGTGGTGACCAGGGCAGCCCACGCTCTTTGCGGTAGATGATCGAAGCGTGCATCGGAGTCGTGGCTGCCGCGGCGGATGCGGCGGTATACGCGATAGAAGCCGCGCAGTCCAATGGCCAGGGTTACTGCCGCAAACAATAGGAAGGCGATTTTGTGCGCGAGCGGCAGCATATTGTCTAGCGCGTTACTTGCGCAACTCGGTGATCATTGCCGGGATGATTTGATGGACGTCGCCGACGATGCCATAGTCCGCGATTTTAAAGATGGGCGCGTTGGCATCCTTATTGATGGCCACGATGAACTTGCTCTTGTTCATTCCGGAGAGATGCTGCACCGCGCCCGATATTCCGACCGCGATATAGGCCTTGGGCTGGACTGTTTTGCCGGTCTGCCCTACCTGCTCCGAGTACGGACGCCATCCGGCATCGACCAGGGCCCGCGTCGCGCCCACGGCCGCGCCCAGCTGATCCGCCAAAGCCACCACCAGTTGTTGGAAACCCTCGGGGCTCTCCACGCCTCGACCACCGGAGACGACCAGATCGGCATCGGCCAGGGAGATGCGTTCACTCTTCTCGGCAGTTTTGCCCGTAACGGTCAGGCGCGGCTGTGGCAACTCGAGCTCGGCATCGTACTGCTCTGCGGCAGCACTTAGGGGCTGGGCTGCGGCAAACGCCCCCGGCTTTATCGTTACCACGGCGACCGGACCTTCCGCTTCAACGGTCTCGGTTACCCGGGAAAGAAAAGTGTAATGCGCAGCGACCAGGGCGCCGTGGCGGTCGGCCAGGCTGATCGCATCCTCGATCAAAGGCGCGTCCAGCTTGACGGCAACGCGAGGGCTGTATTCGCGCCCGCTACGACTGCCCCCGATCAGTACCGTATGGGCCTCTCCCTGCTTTGCGATCTGGGCAACGGCGCTGGCCCAAACCTCGGGATCGTACTGCGCCAGCTCGGGCTTGTCTGCCACCAGAACCTGGTCGGCGAAGAGGGCGGCGTCCTCGGCGACAGAAGCGACGCCGCTGCCCAAAACGAGCAGGGTGATCGGCCCCTCACGGCCTATCCCGCGAGCCGCAGTCGCCATTTCCTTCGTGCTCTTGCTTACTTTGCCCTGGGAGTATTCGACTACCAGCAGAATCATCCGATCACTCCGGCATCGTGGCGCAAGAGATCGACCAGCCGGGCCGCGGCGGCACTTGCGTCCTTGCCGTCAATGATATTCCTGCGCCGCTCCTTCACCTGTACTTCGACGCCCACAATCTTGAGTTTGGGGCTTACTCCGTAGTCGCCTAGTGGCACCCGGCGCAGCTCCTTCTTTTTGGCCTTCATGATATTGGGCAGAGTCGGGTAGCGCGGTTCGTTCAGGCCCTGCTGCGTGGTGACTACTGCCGGCAGGGGGACGGTGAAGGATTCGCTGCCCGCATCTACATCGTGTTTTCCGGTGAGGAGGCCATCCTGCAGGGCGAGAGCACTGGTCCAGGTTGTCTGCGGCCATCCCAGCCGTTCGGCGGTGGCCGCACCCAGCGCGTGACTGTCCCAGTCCGCCTGTTGTCCTCCGCAGAAGATCAGGTCGACTTGTTCGCTGCGTGCCACCTGGGCGACAACACTGCTCACGGCAATTACGTCCAGAGGCGCGTCGGTCTCAACTAAGATGGCGCGATCGGCCCCCATCGCCAGGGCGGAGCGCAGAGCCTCCTCGGTTCGAGGGGGTCCGATGGCGAGAGCTACCACTTCCGCGCCAGCTGCTCCGGCTTCACGCAGGCGCAGAGCTTCTTCGACACCGTATTCATCCATGGTATCCAAGACTAGTTTGCGGCCATCCAGCGCCACGGTCCCGTCCTGAATACTTACGGTCTCTTCCGCATCCAGAACCTGGCGGATGATTGTCAACATTCGCATTGGATCACCCTCAACAGGTGTACGTGAAGATTTGTGGTATCCCACATCTCGCGAAAAACGAGCGAGATGTGGGGCACCCGACATTGGTTGCGCCGCGACGTCCCCGATTAGAGCCGATAGCGACCCGCTTCGACCATCGCAGCTGAAATCTCACGCCCTAGAGCTATGGTGTTGACCGGCTCATGCTTGGACAGCCGGCGGAAAATGGTCATCTGGGTGCGCAGCATGTCGCCTTCCGCAACGGCGGCCAGAACACGCTCAGCGGAGTTCTCGATAATACGGAAAGAGTGCGCCGCATAGTACTTCGTCAGCTTCACCGCGATCGAATTGGGTTTGTTCATTTTTTCTGTGCGCAACACGATCGATTCGAGCGCGAGCACTTCGCTCAGAATGTCGGCCAGGGCGCCCATAACCTCCTGTTGTTCGCCGAGATCGGTGCCAAACTTCTGCGAAGCGGCGCCAGAGCAGAAGAGGGAAATCTTTTTGGCGCTCGAAAGCAAAGCGTGCTCTTCCGCCAGCGGACCGTCGTAGCTCACCTTCGCGGTTGGCCCAGCCATGACCTCGTCCATCACCTTCTTAATGGCGGGCAGCAACGGCAGGGTTCCCTGGAGAGCGCGCTTGATCATCCAGCCGGTGGTGATCAGACGGTTGATCTCATTAGTGCCTTCGAAGATCCGGTTTATACGGGCATCACGATAGGCTCTCTCCGCCCCGTACTCTTCCACGTAGCCGTAGCCGCCATGAATCTGGAGCGTGTTGTCGACAACTTTCTCCACCATTTCCGACCCGAAGAATTTCAAAATCGAGCATTCGACAGCAAATTCTTCGATCCGCTTCTGCACCTCGGCGGACAAGGTGGGGGAGTTCTTGTCGAGCTCGGCAAGCGCCGCGTCTATGGCCCCCACAACCCGATACAGAACCGCTTCGGTTGCATAAATGCCTGCCGCGCTTTCGGCGATCTTCTCCTGCACCAAGCCGAAGGAGCTGATCGGTTTGCCAAAGGCGTTGCGTTCCTTGGCGTAGCGAATGCCATCGCGCAGCGAGAGACGCGCCCCGCCCACGGCAGCCGAAGCAAGCTTGTACCGGCCCACGTTGAGGATGTTGAAGGCGATGTGGTGGCCCTTGCCGGCCGTCCCCAGCAAATTCTCGACCGGCACCTTGCAGTCCTTAAGAACGAGCGCGCAGGTGGAGGAACCGCGGATGCCCAGCTTATGCTCCTCAGCGCCTACGGTGAGACCCGGTGTGCCCGCCTCCACCAGGAAAGCGGAAAACTGTTCTCCATCGATCTTGGCAAAGATGGTAAAGAGGCTGGCCATGCCGGCATTCGAAATCCACATCTTTTCGCCATTGAGCAGGTAGTGCTTGCCATCCGGCGTCAGGGTAGCGCGGGTGCGGATGTTCATTGCATCAGAGCCCGCGGAGGCTTCTGACAAGGCGTAGGCAGCGATCCATTCGCCGCTCACCAAGCGGGGGAGATACTTCTCTTTCTGCTCCGGCGTTCCATACCAAACAAGCGGCAAAGTCCCGATGGTCACATGGGCACTGAAGGTAACGGAGAAGCTACCCGAAGCGCTGAGGTTTTGTGAGACCAGCGAGGAGGTGATCTTGTCCAAATCCATGCCGCCGTATTGCTCCGGCACATCAATGCCGAGCAGCCCCAGATCGCCCAGCTCGCGCATCAGTTTGCGGCTTAAGTCGAAGTTTTTGGCTTCGATCTCTTGCATCTGGGTGGAGATTTTCTCTTCCGCGAACTTGGCCGCCACGTCAGCAATCTGTTTCTGTTCTGGAGATAGGTCTTCAAGGGTGAAGATATCCTCGGGAGTCAAATCTTCGATCAGGAAACTGCCCCCGGTCACTCGTTTCGCCGTCTTGACTTGAGTCTCTACGACCATTGTGTCCTCCAGGTTGAATTGTTGCTAATTTTGCAAATTCTCGAAGATTCCGGCGGCTCCCTGGCCGCCACCGACGCACATGGTCACAAGCCCATACCTGGCGCCGCGCCGTTTCATCTCGCGGATAAGGCTAGCAGTGAGCTTGGTGCCGGTGCAGCCTAAAGGATGGCCGAGTGCGATCGCACCGCCGTTAACGTTCACCCGCGCCGGGTCGAGACCCAGCATCTTAATCACCGCCAAGGCCTGCGCGGCGAAAGCCTCGTTCAGCTCGATGACATCAATCTGATCGAGCGTAAGGCCGGCCATCTTGAGAGCTTTGGGGATTGCATAGACGGGACCCATGCCCATCTCTTCAGGGAGACAGCCGGCATAAGCAAAGGAGACAAACCGCGCCAGTGGCTTGGCTCCAATTTCCTTGGCCCGACTGTCGGACATAACCACCGCTGCGGCTGCGCCATCCGACATCTGGGAGCTGTTGCCCGCGGTAACCACGCCGTTGGCGTGGAATACGGCGCGCAGCTTGGCCAGTGCCTCGATCGAGGTGTCGGCCCGCGGGCCTTCGTCCACGCTGAAGGGCTTCTCCTTCTTCTCCGGCTTCCCGGCCGTGGTCATGACGGTGTTGGACACAGGCACGGGCACAATCTCGTCTTCAAATCGGCCGGCCTCTATGGCTGCCAGCGCTTTCTGGTGACTACCGTGAGCGAACTGATCTGCCTCTTCGCGGGAGATGTTGTAATGTTTCGCCACCCGTTCCGCGGTAAGCCCCATAGACATATACGCGGCAGGGTGGTTATCCATCAGCCAGGGATTGACGGCGATCTTATTGCCTCCCATGGGAAGGTAGGACATCGATTCCGCGCCGCCGGCAACAATCACGTCGGCCCCGCCCCCGCGAATCCGTTCCGCTGCCAGCGCGATGGTCTGCAATCCGGAGGCGCAGTAGCGGTTTACCGTCATCGCGGCCGCTTCAATAGGAAGGCCCGCGCGCAGCGAGATCAGCCGCGCCACGTTCATTCCCTGCTCGCCTTCAGGCATGGCGCAGCCGATAATCACGTCCTCAATTTCTTTGGGGTCAAGCCCCGGCACGCGATCGACGGCGCCTTTCACGGCAACCGCGCCCAGATCATCGGGGCGCGTGTAACGGAGTGTACCTTTGGGCGCTTTCCCCACCGCGGTGCGAACCGCGCTTACTACAACTGCTTCCTTCATAAATCTGCCTTCCTAGTTTCTGAGCGGCTTGCCCGTCTTGAGGGTGAAGCCGATGCGCTCAACGGTCTTGGCCTCTCCGCAAAGAGAGAGAAAGGCCTCGCGCTCCAGATCGAGCAGCGCCTGTTCAGTGAGCAGGGTTCCAGGGGTGATACTGCCGCCGGTGAGTATGCGCGCCACGTGGGTGGCAATCTTCGCGTCATGCTCGCTGATGTAGGCGCCCTCGCGCATCAGGTAGATGCCAAGCTTGAGCGTGGCCTGAATGGTCTCGCCCGGCGCGGGAATATTCGTTCTCATCACCGGCGCCGAGTATCCGGATCGCGCCAACCGGAGCGCCTGGGCCTTGGCGTCGCTCACCAAGCCGGCTGCGATTCATGGAGATGGAGTCGATGTCTTCGATGATTCGCAAGGAGCGCGCATCGATGGCAGAGGTTGATACTTTGGCCATGGCGATGGTCTCAAATACGTTCTTGACGGTCTCCACCACTTCGACCGACTCCCCGCGGACATCGCTGCGCACCGCATGCCGCGGCCGCCAGGGCTCGCAGCAGCATCTCCTTGCATCCGCCACCGCCAGGGATCAATCCTACGCCGGTCTCCACCAGCCCGGTATACAACTCAAGATGCGGCTGGCGCAGAGCCGCGTGCATGCAGACCTCGGTGCCCCCACCCAGGCACAAGCCGAAAGGAGCGGCAACCACCGGTCGCTCGCAAAACTTGATGGCCTGCGTCATTCCCTGGAACTGCCGCACGCTCAGCTCGATCTCATCCCATTCCTCGTCCTGGATGGCCAGCAGCAGCTGCATGAGGTTGGCGCCGACAGTGAAATTCAGCGCATCGTTGGTGATGATAAAGCCGTCGAAGTTCCGCACCGCATCGCTGCCCGGCTGCAGTTTTTTCAGGAGGAACGAAACAATGTCTTCTCCCAGCGAATTCATCTTGGAATGGAATTCAAAGCAGCCGATTCCATCGCCGACATCAACCAGGGAGATGCCGGGGTTCCCTGCAAAAACTCCATTGGACCGCTTGTAGCTGGCCACTGAGGCCAGTTCCGGGTTCTGCTGAACAGGCCGGTAGGCACCCGCTTTCACATCAAAGTACTCGGTGCCGCCGGCGCGATACCAGGAGTCACCGCCGGACGCCAGGAGCTTTTCGACCGCCGGGGGGATGGCTGCTCCCGCGGCGCGCATCTTCTCTACCGTATTGGGGACGCCCGCAGCATCCCAAAGCGCAAATGGCCCCAGCTCCCAGTTGAAGCCAGAGGTGATCGCGCGATCGATATCCACGATCGTTTCCGTGACCTCCCCGATGCGATTGGCCGAGTAGGCCCAAAGATCCGGAAGCGCCCGCCAATAGAACTTCGCGGCACGGTCCTTTGCGGGGTCGCCACTCAGCAGGGCCTTCAGTCGGCCGGAAAGCGAATCATTGTTTTTCGCCAGGTCCACCGTCGGGAACGAGGGCTTAGAGGCCGGTTGATACTCGAGAGTTTCCAGGTTGAGGACGGATCGAGTTTCTTTTCCATCCGCGGCCGCGTTCTTTTTTGTAGAAGCCTTGCTTGGTCTTGTCCCCCAGCCATTTGCGGGCGATGAGCTGCTCAATGAAATCGGGCAGCTTCACGTCTGACCTCTCGTCGGTCGCAGCCTTGGAGAAGTTTTTCGCTACGCTGGCTAAGACATCCACGCCCACCAGGTCGGCCAGGCGGAAAGTACCGGTTTTGGGCCAGCCGACTGCCGGGCCGGTGAGGACATCGATCTCCTCCACGCTCAGCCCTTGCTCCTGCATGATCTTGAAAGTGTTTAGCATCAAAAAGGTTCCCACGCGGTTGGCGATGAAGTTCGCCACATCGTTGGCGGGAACGACTGTCTTGCCCAGCTGACGGTCGGCAAAGTCTGCGATTGCGGCTATGGCGGCCGGATCTGTTTCCGGCGTCGCGATGACTTCCAGCAGGCGCATGTAACGCGGCGGATTAAAGAAGTGGGTTCCAAACCAGTGCCGCCGTAACGGCTCGGGAAGCTGCGCGCCAATCGAAGCAATAGGAAGGCCGCTGGTGTTGGTGGTAAGGATGGCTTCGGGACGCAGGTGCGGGGCGACTTTGCTGAGCAAAGTGCGCTTGATCTCAAGATTTTCGGCGACAGCCTCGACGACCCAATCGCAATCATGCAGCCTGGGCAGGTCATCTTCGAAATTGCCTATGGTGATGTGGTCGGCGATGGAGGGAGCGGCAAACGCTGCGGGCTTTGCGCTTTTAAGGTTGGTGAGCGCTTGCGCCGCCAGGCTGTTGCGGTCGCCTTTTTCCGGCACGATATCCAGCAGAAGTACCGGCAGCCCGCGTTGGCAATATGGGCGGCGATCCGGGCGCCCATGGTGCCTGCACCCAGCACCGCTGCACGCCGGATGTTGAATTTTCGTTTGGGAAGTTTTTCCTGCTCGGAGGCGGGTGTGTCTTGGACCGCAGAATCGGAAAGCGGCGGCATGCCTTGCTCCTATTATCAATTGCCCCTGAAGAATACTGAACGATGGGTCAGAAAGTCAATTGCCGGTTTGATTCGTTCCCAGGCCGCCGGTCAGGATGCGGGCGTATTCCGTGGCAATTTCGTGCGGGGTCAGTTGACCGTCGGGGTGATACCAGGTGCCTATCCAGTTGATTGCCCCGGCGATGGCAAAGGAGACCAGCTTTGGATTGCACGGGCGGATCGATCCGTCGGCGATTCCCTCTTCAACGTAGCCTCGGAGGGTCGAATCCAACCGCCGCTTCATGGTTCGAACCTCGCGTCGCGTCGCGGGCGAGAGTTCTGACTCATCCAGCATCGGCACACAACGCCCAAAATCGGACGAAACGATCGCCTCCGCATAGGTCTCCACATACATGAAGAGCTTGCGCACCCCGGTCCCCTGGTTTGCGCTGGTCTCTTTGAGCAGTTTCTCGATATGGGCGATCCCGTTCCGGTAGCATTCGACGAGAATCTCTTCCTTATTACGGAAGTAGTAATACAGCGCAGGCTTGGTGATCTTTAGCTGCGCGGCCAGCAGGCTCATGGAAGACTTCTGATACCCATGCTCAAGAAACAGGTGCGCCGCCGTCCTCAACACGGCATCCCGCTTGACGACCATACTCCGCTGCCGCGCCTGAAAGGCTTTCCAGGGCTCGCGCGTCCGTCCGGTCGCGTTTCTTGTCTCTATGCTTTGCATTGAGGATTTTTTCATTGTACAAGTGCTATTGCTCTCACCTTGCGTCTATGTTTCGGACGGAAGTGACCATCCGCTGAGTTTTGGTAACTCCCAGGTGACAAATGCACCTCCAATTCGTTATCTTACCCATCGGTAAGTATTGATGAACACAGAACTTCAATCTCAGCGCATGCTGGTGCCCATTCTTGGTCAATCCGTTGAAGTTGCGCTGCACCAGCATCCTTCGGCTTCAGAGACCATCCTGCTGCTGCATGAAGCGCTGGGCTCGGTTGCCTATTGGAAAGATTTTCCTGAGAGGCTGGCAATGGCCACAGGGGCTAATGTACTGTTGTACTCCCGTGCAGGACAAGGAAACTCAGAAGGCCCTATTGCTCCGCGCAACCGTGACTCCTATTTTCGTGAGATCAGTGAGGTCACTCCCGCCTTGCTGGCGCATTTCCAGGTGGACCGGCCGGTGATATACGGGCACAGCGAAGGCGCCGGCCTGGCGATGCTCTACGCTGCCGTCTCGCAACGGGCGAAGATGGTTATTCTCGAGAGCCCCTTTGTGATTGCTCAGGAGAGCTCGTACCGCCATATCCAGAATATGGCCTCAAACTACAGCGGCAGCCATCTGCAGCAGCGCCTGGCCCAATACCATCAGGATCCGGATACGGTCTTCTCCTCCTGGGTATCGGGTGTCGGAGAATTTACCGACGGAGAATCTCCCTTCGGGGATTTCATCGCCCGTATTTCCTGTCCGGTGCTTGTGCTCCAGGGTGTGAACGACGAATTCGGAACCAAACGGCACCTGGATGCGATCCTCGCCGTGTTGCCCAACGCTCAGTACGAGATCTTCGCGGACGCCGGACATCTTCCTCATCGCCAACAGACGGACGCTGTGCTCGAACGGGTCAGCCGCTTCCTTGCCAGCGACGCCAAGCTCCAGGAATCAAGGTGAAGATGGGACAGATCTTCGATCTCGCCGGCCGTGTGGCCATCGTCAGCGGCGGCTCCGTTGGCTTAGGCCGTCAGATGGCGGAAGGCTTGGCTGGGATGGGCGCCAACCTGGTGCTCTGCGCGCGCAAAAAGGAACGATGTTTGCAGGCCGCGGAAGAACTGCAACAACTCGGCGTGGAAGTGTTGGCCATGGGTTGCGATGTGAGAGATCAGGCCAGCATTGGCGAGGTGGTCGATGCTGCAATGAAGCGTTTTGGCCGCATCGATGTTCTCATCAACAACGCCGGCACGGCATGGGGCGCGCCAGCTGAAGATATGACCTTGGCGCAATGGAACAAAGTGGTAGAAACGAATCTCACCGGTGCCTTCCTTTTTTCGCAGGCTGCCGGTAAAGTGATGCTCGCGCAGCGCCGCGGCAAGATTATCAACATTGCCTCGATTGCCGGCTTGCGAGGCCATTCCGCTGAATTGCCCGCGATTGGTTACAGCTCCAGCAAAGGCGGCCTCATTGCATTCACCAGGGATCTGGCGTGGGAGTGGGGTATGCACGGCATTCAGGTGAACGCGATTGCTCCGGGATGGTTCCCCAGCGACATGTCGCAAAAGGTTATTGAGCGGCATAGGGAAAAGCTCCTGGCCTCGATCCCATTGGGCCGCTTCGGCAACTCTCAAGACCTGAAAGGTGCGGCTATTTTTCTCGCTTCCGACGCGTCCAATTTCGTCACCGGACACATTCTCGTAGTCGATGGAGGACAATCCGCCTAAAGACCGGCGGTCACAACGCTCATGAACATTCCACTCACACCCTTGCGTTTTTTGCGTCATGCAGAGCGGCAGTATGCGGGCAGAACAGCCATCGTCTGCGCGGCCAAAAGATTCACCTACAAGCAATTCGGTGAGCGGGTGGGGCTGCTTGCCGGCGCCCTGCTAGAGGCGGGCGTAAAGCCGGGCGATCGTGTCGCTTACCTCGGCGTCAACACCCACCGGCTGATGGAAGCCTATTACGGCGTGTTGGAGGCGGGCGCTATTCTCCTGCCATTAAATATCCGGCTCGCGCCCGCCGAGCTAAGTTATGTTCTCAACGACGCTGGGGCAACGGTTCTGTTTATCGAACAACCGTTTATTCCGTTGGTTGACTCGTTTCGACAGTCTCTGTCCACGGTAAAAACGTACATCCAGCTTGAGGGAGCTCCGGAAGCCGATTGGCTGCTGCGGGACAATTACGAAGCCTTGCTTGGTAAAGCTACGCCTCATCGCGCGGACATCGCCCTCATCGACGAAGATGCAGTCGCCGAGATCTTCTACACCAGTGGCACCAGCGCCCGGCCCAAGGGAGTGATGCTGACGCACCGCAACGTGCATCTTCACGCGCTACAAGTGTGCGTAGCTTTCGTGGCCGAAAATGGGGCGGTAGAACTTCACACCATTCCTCTCTTCCACGCCAACGGCTGGGGCGTGGCGCATTTCCTCACCATGATGGGAGGAAAGCACGTAATGGTTCACAGCTTTGACCCTAAGGAAGTATTCCGCCTGATTGAAGCGGAGCGGGTCAACCATTTCAGCGTGGTTCCGATCATGGCGACCGTGCTGGTCAATCACCCGGAGCGTACGAATTACGATCTAAGCAGCCTGCGCCGCATCGTGATCGGCGGGGCTGCCTCTTCACCCACGTTGATCCGCGAGGTGGAAGAGAAGCTTGGCTGCGAGTGCTTCTCGGGATATGGGTTGACGGAAACATCTCCAGCTTTATCGTCGGCTCAAATGAAGCCCGAGCTGCAGTGGGAAGGCGAACAGCGCTATTTAGGCCGGGCAATGGCGGGATATGCCATGCCGGGAGTCGAATTCAAAATCGTCGGCTCGCAGGATCAGGATCTGCCGCAGGATGGAATCGCTTTTGGTGAGCTCGTGGTGCGCGGAGACTGCGTGATGAAGGGCTATTGGAATCAGCCCGAGGCCACAGCCGAAGTTTTTCGCGGCGGGTGGTTCCATACCGGAGACATGGCCACGCTCAACCAGGACGGCTACGTCCAGATTGTCGATCGCAAGAAGGACATTATCATTAGCGGCGGAGAAAATATCTCGTCGCTCGAAGTGGAACGTGTCATCCTGGCGCACCCAGCGATCCTCGAAGCCGCGGTGATCCCTGTCTCCGACCAGAAGTGGGGCGAAGTGCCCAAGGCACTGGTCGTTCTCAGGGTCGGCGCCTCGGTTTCAGAATCGCAGCTCATTGAGTTCTGCCGTTCGCAGCTGGCGCATTACAAGTGTCCGCACAGCGTAGAGGTCGTAGATAACCTGCCCAAAACGGGTACGGGGAAAGTGCTTAAGAAGGACCTGCGAAAGCAGTATGAACGCACTCCGTCGCCCTCGCATGCCACGACGCTGAGTTAAGGCTTGGTATGACCGACCTCCAGACTTTGCCGATTTCCATTCGCTCCGCAGCGGTGGTGGGCGCGGGCACCATGGGCGCCGGCATCGCGATGGCTCTCGCCAATGCAGACATCCCGGTGCTGCTTAAAGAGGCCGATCCGGCAGCACTTGACCGCGGCCTGGACAACGTCCGGATGCATTACGCAAACTCAGTAAAGCATGGGCGGTTTACTCAGCAGTTCGTCGATGAGCGTGTGGCGCTGATTGCTCCCACCCTTTCTTACGAAGGCTTCGGCCAAGTGGATTTGGTAATCGAGGCTGTGTTCGAAGGGATGCAGCTCAAAAAGCAGGTTTTCGGCCAACTGGATCAAGTCTGTAAGCCGGACGCCATTCTCGCCAGCAACACATCCACCCTGAACATCGACGAGATCGCCTCTGCCGTTTCTCGGCCCCAGTTCGTGGTTGGCACACATTTCTTCAGCCCTGCCAACGTAACGCGGTTGCTCGAGGTGGTGCGCGGCAAGCAGACTTCGCCCGAAGTGATTGCCACTTGTATGCGCCTTGCGCAGAAGCTGGGGAAAGTCGGGGTGGTGGTCGGCAACTGCATGGGCTTCGTGGGCAACCGTATGTTTATTCCTTATCATCAGCAGGTCCAATTCCTGATCGAGGAAGGCGCGACCGTTGAAGCAGTGGACGGGGCTTTGACCGGCTTTGGGATGGGCCTCGGACCACTTGCCACCATGGACATGGTAGGTCTTGACGTGGGGTGGCGCATTCGCCAGGAACACCCAGGGAAAGCCGGCATGCGCCAGCCCTTCGTGGAAGATCGCCTGTGCACGCTTGGCCGCTACGGCCGCAAGACCGGCGCCGGCTGGTACAAATACGACCCGCAAAGACGGGCCGACCCCGAGGTGGGCGAACTGGTTGGCAAGTGGGCTGCCGAAGAAGGACTTGTTCAGCGACCAATCTCGAGCCAGGAGATTCTGGATCGTTGTCTCTGGTCGTTGGTGAACGAAGGCGCGCGGATCCTGGAAGAAGGCTACGCGACCTGCGTGTCGGACATTGACACCATCTTCGTCAACGGCTACGGGTTCCCTGCCTCGCGTGGCGGTCCCATGAAGTATGCCGACACGGTCGGGCTGAAAACCGTCTACGGCCAGGTCTCGGATTTTTACCGCGACTTTGGCGCAATCTGGCAGCCCGCACCACTGCTCAAAAAATTAGGGGAGCAGGAAAGAAGCTTTTACGAGTAGCGTATTCATCGTGCGCCACGCACAGGCTTCCTTCCTGGCGGAAAACTATGACGTGTTATCGCCGGTTGGAGAAGCTCAGGCAGGGTTGCTTGGCAAATACTGGGCGGCGCAAAACCTTCGCTTCGATCGCGTCTGCGCTGGTCCTCGAGTGCGCCACATCGACACAGTCGAGTTGGTGCGTGAGGCCTATGAACTCGGCGGTCTAGACTTTCCCGAAGTGCAAATCATCCCTGAGTTTGATGAGTATCCGGCAGAAGCTGTGATGAAGCGCGGCCTTCCTCGCTTGCTCGAAGTTGACCCTCGAGTTAGGGAACTGCACGAATCCTTCCTGCGTTCTGCCCAGCCAGATGAGCAGCACGCCAGGTTTCAGCGTCTGTTTGAAGTCGTAGTCGCGGAGTGGGCCGATGGAACGCTGCGGCTTGACGGCGTGGAGACCTGGCGGGAGTTCTGTTCCCGGGTGAATGCCGGTTTCGACCAATTTCTCTCCGCCGGCAATCGTGGGGAACGCACAGCAATCTTCACCTCTGGCGGCCCTTGCGCAGTTGCCTTGCAGCGTGCTCTTGAGATTTCTCCGAAACAGACTTTGCTATCCAGCTGGATGGTAAGGAACTCTTCCTGGGCCGAATTTCTCTACTCTGCGAAGAGATTCTCACTCAGCAGCTTCAACGCTCATGGGCATCTCAACGAGCCTTCTCACATCACTTACAGATAGCCCGAGGATCCTGATGACCAGTTTGTTCGACCAACCCACCGCGATTCGACCGGGAGAAGAGGTTGATACCGCCAGGCTCGAAGAGTACTTGCACAGCCATTTGGTTGATGAGAAGGGTCCTCTTGAGGTCCGCCAATATCCTAGCGGGCACTCCAACCTGACCTATGCTCTCAACCTTGGTGGCAGGGAGTTGGTGCTGCGTCGTCCTCCTTTCGGAAGCACGGTAAAGTCGGCCCACGACATGGGCCGCGAGGTTCGCGTGCTATCGCGGCTCCACGCTGTTTACTCGCCGGCTCCTGAAGTGCTTCTTTATTGCGAGGACAGCTCCGTGCTCGGCGCGCCGTTCTACGTGATGAAGCCTATTCACGGCATCATCCTCCGCCGGCGACTGCCCCCCGGGTTGAATCTTTCCGCAGAGACCGCCCGGCAGTTGAGCGAGGCGTTCCTCGAGAACCTGGTGTCTCTGCATCATGTGGACTATGCAGCGGCCGGTCTCGCCGATCTGGGCAGACCAAACGGCTACCTGGAACGCCAGGTCCGCGGCTGGACCGAGCGCTACTACGGCTCCAAAACGAACGACTACGCGGAGGTGGCTAAACTCTCAGCGTGGATGGAGCAGAACATGCCCTCGACCTCCGCAGTCTCGCTGATTCACAATGATTACAAATACGACAACGTCATTCTTGATGTGAACCAGGTCACCAGGATCATAGGTGTGCTGGACTGGGAGATGTGTACTATCGGCGACTCACTCGCCGACCTTGGCACCACGCTTGCGTATTGGGTCGATGCTAGCGATCCTGAGGAGCTGCAGCAGAACAGCTACGGACCGACTGCTTTGTCTGGGAGCTTTGGACGATCGGAGGTCGTGGAATACTACGCTCGCAAGACCGGATGCGACGTCTCGCAGATTGGCTTCTATCTCACGTTTGCCCGTTTTAAGCTGGCCGTTATTTTGCAGCAAATCTATTTCCGTTATCACCAGGGCATCACCAGAGATGAGCGGTTCGTGTCGATGCCCGGGACAATTCATGCTCTGCTCCGGAGCGCGCTCGATTGCGCGCAGACAGGGCGTTTGTAGTCTGTACCTTGCCACGATCGTGGGTGATGCCATTTCCACGCTTTGTATAAGGGCCCGACTCTAGTCGGGCCGTTAAGGCAAAAAGATCTGGGCTTTAGTTCTGCGTGAGAACTCCAATCGCCGACAAGCGCTTCACTTCTTCAGCTCCCATTTTGCAATAGATTCCAGATGTACCTCATCCGGGCCATCAGCAATGCGCAGCGTGCGCACCAACGCCCACGCGCTGGCCAGGAAGGTGTCTTGCGAAACGCCAAGTCCCCCGTGGGCTTGTATCGCTCGGTCCAGCACCCGTAGCGCCATGTTCGGCGCTACCACTTTGATCATGGCAATCTCAGCACGCGCGGCTTTGTTGCCCACCGTGTCCATCATGTGGGCAGCCTTCAGGGTGAGCAGCCGCGCCTGTTCGATCTCAATACGTGAGGCAGCGATATCGGCGCGAATGGTTCCCTGTTCGGCCAAAGATTTTTGAAAGGCGACGCGGGTTTTTACCCTTTGACACATTGCCTCCAGGGCGCGCTCCGCAACTCCGATGCAGCGCATGCAATGATGTATTCGCCCCGGCCCCAGACGTTCCTGGGCAATCTCGAATCCGCGGCCTTCGCCGAGTAATATGTTTCCTGCCGGCACACGCACGTCCTCAAAGAGTATTTCTCCGTGGCCATGCGGCGCATGGTCGTAACCGAATACGCTCAGCATGCGCACAATCTTGACCCCCGGTGTGTCCATGGGAACGAGGATCATCGATTGCTGTTTATGGCGTGGCGCCGAGTGGTCGCTCTTGCCCATAAAGATAGCGATCTTGCAGCGCGGATCGCCGGCGCCGGAGGACCACCATTTTCGCCCATTGATGATGTAAGCATCCCCATCGCGGAGGATGCTCGCTTGTATATTGGTGGCGTCGGAAGAAGCGACATCCGGCTCCGTCATGGCGAAGCAGGACCGAATTTCGCCGGCCAGCAGCGGATCGAGCCATCGCTTTTTTTGCTCGGCAGTACCATAACGCGCCAGCACTTCCATATTGCCGGTGTCAGGGGCGGAACAATTAAAAACTTCGGGTGCGATGGGGCTGCGGCCCATGATCTCGCAGAGTGACGCGTATTCCTGATGAGTGAGGCCGCCATCGCCTGACAGAAACAGATTCCACAAACCCTCAGCGCGCGCCTTCTTCTTGAGCGCTTCGATAACGCGGGAAGGCTGCCATCGCTGGCTCGCGACCTCTTCATCAAATTGCACTTCACTCGGATATACATGCGCATCCATGAAGGCGAGCAGGCATTCTCGAATTGTGTGTATCTGTTCCATGTTTGGCAAACTCCTGTCAATCGAGAAAGAGGTCTGTCCTGAGCGGCAGTCCGGGGCTTACAGAGTAGGCTGAAAAGTCGGTGATGCCTGCCTCAGCCAGTACTTCTTCATCGATGAAGAAATTGCCGGTCGTTATTCGGCTCTCTTGCGTGAGGATGTGTGCCGCTGCGTCCGCGACAATCTCCGGCGTACGTGCGCGTTCCGCTTCGGCACCTGGGATCACCTGCAAAGCGGCGGTGGCAATGATGGTACGCGGCCAAAGGGCATTAACGGCGATTCCCAAGGGGCGAAACTCCTCGGCCATTCCCAGGACACACATGCTCATTCCGTATTTGGCAATGGTGTAGGCCACATGGGGAGCGAACCATTTGGCCCGCATATCGAGCGGCGGGGACAAGGTCAGGATGTGGGGATTTGCCGCCTTGGAAAGGTGCGGCAAACAGGCTTGTGAACACACGTAGGTGCCGCGTAGATTGACGTCCATCATCAGGTCGAACCGCTTCAGAGGGGTGTCTGCCGTGGCCGCGAGGCTGATGGCACTGGCGTTGTTCACCAGGACATCGATCCCGCCGAAGCGTTCCACTGCTTTCCGAACCGCGTCTTGTACCTGATCCTCAAACCGAATATCGACGAGCAGTGGAAGAGCTTTTCCGCCCGCAGCCTCGATGGCCGATGCGGCCGTGTACACGGTGCCCGGCAACTTCGGGTGTGGGACCGCCGTTTTGGCGGCCACAACAACGTTGGCGCCCTCGCGCGCGGCGTGTAAGGCGATGGCGAGCCCGATGCCGCGGCTGGCCCCAGTGATGAAAACGGTTTTTTCTCTAAGACCAGGCATGGTTTTTGACAGACGTCGTGTCTTGCGCTTATCTTACCCGTCGGTTAGAAATCAAAGTTCGGCATCACCTGTAGTCCAAGGGATCGACCGAAAACATGGATTCTAAACCGTTCGCAAATAGCGACTTATAAGAAATAGCACAACGGGGTAGTACCTACCTTGCGAGGACCAATCGTGGCGACTCAATCCATTAGCACAGCAGCTCCAATTTGCCGGCTCATCCCCACTCTCACCCGTGCGCGCCTATCTTCCTTAGGGTGGCCAAAGAAAAGTTGTTGGTTGCTCGCGGCCTGGCTGCTGTGGGTACCCTTGACCTACGCGCAGGGCGTCGGCGCTTCCGGCGTTATCCGCGGAACGGTCACAGATCCAACCGGCGGAGTCATTCCTAACGCGAATGTAACCGTGGCAGACGCGCAGAATGGCCTGCAGCGCACGGCAGTGACGGATTCCAGCGGCCAGTATCAATTTAGTGGGCTCCCGCCTACGACTTACAGTGTGGCCGTCCGGACAGCCGGTTTCGCCACGGAGATCAGCAACGGAGTGCTGGTCCCTATCGGAGAAACCGTGATCACCGACTTCCACTTGAAAGTGTCCACGGTGAGTGCGGAAGTAGTGGTGAACGAAGCGCCGCCTGTGATTGAGGTCACACGCGGCAGCCAGGCCGACAGCATCGGCGAACAGGCCATTACCAATCTGCCCATTGACCGCCGCGACTACCTCTCCTTTTCCCTGCTTATGCCTGGAGTCAGCAATTCCAACATCATCGCCAGCAACGCCGACTACCGGGTGCAGCAGACGCCGCAAAGCGGGTTATCGCTTTATGGCAGCAATGGACGCGGGAACAGCGTGACGGTCGACGGTGGCGAGGCCAACGATGAATCAGGGGGCGTGCGCCTGAATGTCAGCCAGGACGCAGTGCAGGAATTCCAGATCAACCGCAGCAACTATTCCGCTCAATTGGGTGGGGCCAGCGGCGCCTCCATTAACATCCTCACTAAATCCGGAACGAACACGCTGCATGGCGGTTTGTTTGCTTTCTTCCGCAACGATGCCATGGATGCGCGGGACCCGTTTGCCTTCAGTCCAGCCCTGACTGCCGGTGATCCATTCTCGCTCGACGCACGAGGCCAGCCAATCAAAAATTCCCTCAGCCGGCAACAGTTCGGAGGGACCGTTGGAATGCCGGTAAAGAAGGATCGGACTTTTCTGTTCTTTGCCTTCGAAGGCCTGCGTTCGGACGCGCAGGACTCGGTTCCCCTGCTGACCACCAGCAGCATTTTCGCTCCCACGGCCGCGCAGGGGCCGATCCTTGCCGGGCTGGCGGCGGAAGGACAAACGCCGGTGCCCTGCCTGGGGCAGGCACCTACGATCACGTTGCTGCCGGCCGCCACCTGCGCCTTTGGCTTGCAGAGCATCCTCACGGTCGATCCGACTGCCGCTGGAAACCCTTTCGTGAGCCCGGCCGCGCTGGCTTCCAGGGCTTTCGTCGTCAATCAATTTGAGCAGAACGGTGGAGTCTTTCCTTTTCCGATTCGCGAGTATGAGGGGTCCACGCGTCTTGATCATCGCTTCAGCCAGAACGACTCAGCCTTTCTGCGCTACAGCGCCGCACACCTTACTGAATCTGACCCGACCCTGCAGGCGCTAGTGGGGTTCTCGCGAGGAACCTCGATATTGAACTGGGATAGCACGCTACAAGGCTCCTGGTTCCATCAGTTCAATTCTGGCGCTATCAACGAGGCCCGAGTGCAGTGGAACATGTACAAATTCAACGTGAACACGAACGACCCGGCGGTCCGGGTCTCGATGTTCAGGGTTTGGCTTCTTTGGCCGCAACATCTTTCTTCCCAGCTACAACATGATTCGCCGGTACGAGTTCGCGGACAATTTCACGCTTAATCGCGGGCGCCACACTCTGCAGATGGGTTTAGCGAATTGCTTCGCGGAGATAACAGTGCGTCTGCCACTTTCTTTGGCGGACGGTTTGAATTCCTGCAGCTTCCCGGAGGCCTGGTCAGTCCATGTCTGCAGGTTCCCGCCGCTTGCGGGCTTTCCGCAACCACTGCGTCTGCCCCGATCAGCACTCTGCAATCGTGGAGCCTGGGCTTGCCCTCTTTCTACGAACAGGGTTTCGGCGAGCCAAACTACATCCTCAACCGGCCGTTCACTGCCATATATTTCCAGGATGCGTTTCACCTTCGTCCCGGCCTGACATTGAACGCCGGTCTGCGCTACGAGGTGGATTCACAACCTGGCGTTTTGAATACTTATAATCTGGATCTTGCTCCTCGTTTTTCTTTTGCCTGGGATCCGTTCAACGATGGCAAGACGGTGGTGCGCGGAGCTTATGGGATCTTCTACGGGCAGGTCTATGCGCAGATTCCGGCAGTCGTAAAAACGTTGGGCAATCTTAATGGAAACAGGCAGATTGCCAACACCCTGGTATCCATCCTGGGCGTTCCCGGAAAGCCTGCGCTGAACTCGGCGACCATTTACCAGACCCTGGCCGCGGAAGGAAAAATTTCCTGTGGCGTACCTCCAGCAGGGCAGGCTGCATGCATTGGGCCGGCTGACCTGGCGCAATTCGGTCTGAATGTCTCCAATTCTGGCCCTCTTCCGCCGGGGACTGTGCTCTTTTCCGGATCGCCGCATTACCGGCCGCCGCAGGCGCAGCAGGTCTCATTTGGTATCGAGCGGGAAATTGGTGGACGACATCGATCTCTGCGAACTACATCTACGTGCATACTACCCACCTGCCGTGGGCGGTGGACACCAATCTGTTGCCTGGGGCTCCGATCGTCACCGGCACAGGGGCGGATGGCCTTCCTACCAACGGCCTGCCTTTTCAGGACTGGGGTGCGGCGCAATGCGTTGCCGATCCTGGCCTCTGCTTCGCCGATCCAACCCATACGATTCTTCAAAACAACCAATATCAATCGATCGCCGAAGCGGTTTACAACGGCGGTATTTTAGAGGTGAGAAAGCGCTTCGGCCAAAACTTTACTCTGATCGGCAACTACACCTACAGCAAAGCCATCGACGACACGACAGACTTCAATAGCGATTACTCAGCGTTTGACCAGGTAAATCTGCACGCGGAGCGGGCCGTATCGGATTTCGATCAACGTAATAAAGTCGTGTTCGCGGCCATGCTGCAGAGCCCGTGGAACAATTCACGGTGGCTTTCGGGGTTCGAGCTTGCGCCTATTTTCAGCTACAACAGCGGGCACCCTTTCAATCTGCTGGCCGGATCTGACATCAATGGCGACGGTCACTTTACTAACGATCGTCCGCCATCGGCGCCGCGCAACTCCGGTTTGGGGCCGAATTATGCGGATTTCGATATGCGTCTGAGCCGGGCATTCCGTTTCCGCGGCGAGTCCAGCCTGAACTTGACAGCGGAAGGATTCAACATCGCAAATCGCACCAACTACGCCAGCGTGAACAACATCGTCGGAGCGACGTTTGCTCCTTCGTTCAATGTTCACGGTACTGCTGCTCTTTCCCCCAGCCAACCGCTGGGCTTCACCGCCGCTAATGCGAAACGTGAAATACAGCTGGGCGCAAGACTGACGTTTTAAGCGATCGATTAACCACGGAATCTTGGGTGCTCGTTTTTCGCGAGATGTGGGATTCCACGAATTTTGATTTGAAGTTTAGAGGTCTAGGATCCGGCATTTGTGGTATCCCACATCTCGCAAAAAACGAGCGAGATGTGGGGCACCCAAGGTCTGTGGCAGGGAAAGGGGCCGATCATCCTTGTTTCCGAGCCACGATCTCAAAGGAAAATTTAAGCTCGCTCTTTAACCTGAGCGCGCCCCCGGCCACAGAGACCAGTTTGATGTTGTAATCGGTCTGCTCCAAGGAAAAATCACCGGAAGCCCGTAGCATATTCCCTAGTACTGCGACTCGCACGACAATCGGCTGATTGCGCGTGACGCCATGCATGGTCAGCCTTCCGTTGAGCGTGGCCGAACAAAGCATATCGGCCATCTTCGTAACCGAGATGCTGGGAGCCTCGTAGAGGATCTCCGGAAATCTTTCCGTTTCCAGAACTTCCGCATTCATAAGGCGTTCGATTTCACGGAGATCTTTGTCGCTGATGTCATCCTGCACGCTCAAGGAAGCCGATTTGATCACCATTCGGAACCCGCCGGCTTCGAGCTTCTCAGGGTTGAACTTCATCTCGCCACTGAAGTCACGAATGCCAATGGTCGGGTTATGACCCATCTTGGCCAGCAGTCCAGTGGCAAAGGCTTGCACCGTGAACCGGCTTGACCGGCTATCGATGACATAGCCGTCCATGCAGTTATTCCGCTTCGGCCCCGACATGGCACGCATTTTGAAATAGCGCTCGATATCAGGGATGGCAGCGCTGGCTAAATTGCCGACTCCCAATTGCGACATGTACCGGCGGACAAACGGATTGGAAAGAATCAATCCCGCCCCAAACACGATCATCACCACGCCCCAAGAGCGTAAAGAGTATCCTTGTCACTCCCATTGACAGTAGTTTCTAACAGTTCCAGAGCCATGGCATTTCTCCTTTCGCTTGCGATTCAACTAAGCCGGGTCTGCGAGAGACCTTAACTGGGAGAAGAAATGCACAATCTCCGCCCAGACCTCAGAGCCTCCGGAGAGCCCTTTCCAGTTACCCCGAATGAGACCGACGAGCCTATAACACTCATCGATAGGGGCGATGTAGTACTCGGCCGGAGACAATTCGCGCGCGTGACCCACCCGGTTGACAAGCAACGCCTCGATGTCGGGCTGCAATTGATTCAGGATTGGATTCTCCTGCACAATCTCGTTCCAGGCATCCAATGGCAGCAGCGATTCGACAGCTCCGGCCGGACTGGGGTAGAGCGCAACCACTTTCCCTTCTATGCTCGAGTGGAAGAAGAACGCCATATTGATGGGGATCAAGAGATTTTCCCACTGCGCGTCTGTCATCTGGAAATTGGCCAGAAATTGAGCGCGCCTGGACACACGGCGGTACTTCCCGTTGGCCATGCCATCAAACAAGGTGGCACAGGCTTCGCAGGCACACACGATCTGTCTCAGTGAAATCTCAACCAGATGCGGATGTTCATGGGTTAAGCCGGCGCTGCACAGTTCGCAGCGCTCGGCCGGCCGCCGCGACCGGGCAAACTGGCGAAGCGTAGCAAACGCCTGATCGAAGGAGGGTGTTTCAGCAGAAGGCATCCTTAGCCTCTCTCCCAACCGGCGATTGCTTGAGCAAACTTTCCAGGGGAACAAAGCTGGAAGAAGACTCTTCTTCCAATCCGAGGATCGTTAACGACGTGACATCCGGCGCAAGATCATAAATGCCGCCTTCCACGATAGAACGCAGATCCTTGACCATGGAACCGCTGCATGACCGGAAGTGTGCACCCGCAGTTGAACGTCCCCTTCTTGAATGTGGACCAGCTCCACTCTGCTGTCGAGTTTTCGCAGACGCCCTCTCAGGGTGTCGAGCGCCTGCAAAACCCGGGTTTCCAGGTTATCGGGGTGCAGAGAATAGAGAAGAAGCAGGTTGCGGACGATCGGATCCTGACCAAGCTTGTCGATCATGATCCTGCCCGGCGCTCCCACTTCCCTTCCTGATTCAAAGATCAGCTCCATGATTCGCTCCAGTGCTGAGCGATGGACTTCCATAAGCAGCTGGACTAACGCTACTTTTGAACCGGCGCCCGGCAACTGGTCGAGTTCCCCGACCAGCGTGCCGAGCCGCCGCATCTTTTCCTGGAATTCTTTTTCGCTATCCACGCCACCCCCTCAAGAGATCTGCCCAAACATGGGAGAGTGATGTGTCTCAAGCACCTTGCCATTCCCCAGATACATGTGCACACCGCAAGGCAAGCATGGATCGAAGCTCCTGACCGCCCGCATGATGTCGATGCCTTTGAAGTTCTCCGGACCGTTTTCCTCGAAGATCGGTGTGTTCTGCACCGCGTCTTCATAGGGACCGGGAGTGCCAAAGCTGTCGCGCGGGTTTGCGTTCCAGGGAGTTGGCGGATAAGGATGATAGTTGGCGATCTTGTGGTTTTTGATCACCACGTGATGCGACAACACACCGCGAACCGCCTCGTGGAAGCCGCACCCTATGCCTTCTTCGGGAACCTTGAAGTCATTCCATGTTTTTGTTCTGCCGGCATGCAACTCGGCCAGTGCCTGTTCGGCGAAGTGCAGAGCGGCCGCAGCAGAATAGGCCTGGAAGTAAGTGCGAGCGCGATCCCGTTCAATCGCGTTACTCCATTTGGGAATCTTCCACTCAAATTCAACTTCGGGCTTTGACATCGTCTTGGGAAGGTAAATCTTTACGCTGTGGCCGGTGGCTTTGATGTAGCCGATGTCCACGATGCCGGCCAGTGCGGTCGCCCAGAAACGCGCAATCGGGCCGCCGCCGGTATCGAGCGCCAGATAGTCTCCCGAGCGCTTGTCGTACCAACGGGGGGACATGACCCACGTGTAGTTGCCGGCAAAGTTGCGCTTCTGCGGCCTTGGGAACGTGCTCTGGTTCCAGGGATGCCGTTGATCCACAGGATTTCCCAGCGGGTCTTGTTTTACAAAAGATTCTGAATTCTGCCAATCGTCATAGTACGAGCTGCCCAGCAAAATGCGAATATTCAGGTTGATGTCCACCAGGTCTGTCGTAACCAGCTCGCCATCCACCACTACGCCTGGAGTTACGAACATGCCGCGGCCCCAATCGGTCATTTTCGCGTAGGTGTAGTCGCATACATCAGGATTGTTGAACGAACCCCAGCAACCCAGAAGGATGCGCCGTCTTCCGACCTCTTCATAGCCGGGGAGAGCTTCATAAAAGAAATCGAACAGATCGTCATGCAACGGCACAACCTTCTTCATGAATTCCACGTACTTCATCAGCCGTACGATGTAGTCCGTGAACAATTGAATCGTCGGCACCGTGCCCACTCCACCCGGATACAGCGTAGACGGATGAACGTGACGTCCCTCCATGAGGCAGAACATCTCCCGGGTCATGCGGCTCATCTGCAGCGCTTCAAGATAGAACGCTCCTCTAAATGGATTGAGCGCGGTCATAATGTCGCCGATGGTGCGGTAACCGTGCAGTTCAGCGTGGGGCGCAGCGGTTTTCACCGCCTTTTCCCAGACGCCGGGGTTGGTCTCCTTCACCATCTGCTCGCAGAAATCAACGCCAACCAGGTTGTCCTGGAAGATGTTGTGGTCGAACATGTACTCGGCGGCTTCACCCAGGTTGACAATCCATTCAGCAATCGGTGGCGGCTTCACCCCGAACGCCATGTTCTGCGCGTAGGTGGCGCAGGTGGCATGGTTGTCGCCGCAGATACCGCAGATGCGGCTGGTAATGAAGTGGGCGTCGCGGGGATCCTTTCCCTTCATGAAAATGCTGTATCCGCGAAAGATGGAGGAGGTACTGTGACATTCAGCAACCTTTCGTTTGCCGAAGTCGATCTTGGTAAAGATGCCGAGGCTGCCCACGATCCTGGTAATCGGATCCCAATTCATCTCTACCAACTGGCCTTTTTGAATGGCTTCTTGCTGGTGCTCTGCGGTAATCGTGCCCATCTCAGTGGCTCCTTATCAGTCTGTGGTTAGTAGGAACTTGGGTGATAGCCGGTGGTAAGTTCAGCACGCGGGTGCCGCCACTTAGGCTCTTGATTCACAGTGTCATTGGTCATCGAGCGCAGTGCGCGGATCGCCTGGCCGTAAATCCCGATTGCTGCGCTCGAGACCTTCGCGCCGGGGGGCTCGTCCATAAAGGGCATAAATTTATCCGGGAAGCCGGGCATCGTGCACCCGATGCAGATGCCGCCCACGTTGGGGCAGCCGCCGATTCCGGCCATCCAGCCTCGCTTGGGGACATTGCAGTTCACCACAGGTCCCCAACAGCCGAGCTTCACAATGCACTTGGGAGAGCCGTACGAGGTGGCGAAATCGCCCTCTTCGTAGTAACCGGCGCGGTCGCAACCATCGTGCACGGTCTTCTCGAACAGCCATTTAGGCCGCAGTTGGTTGTCCAGCGGGATCATTGGAGCGAGACCTGCGACTTGATAGAGGAGGTATAGAACCGTTTCCATGAAATTGTCCGGCTGGACAGGGCAACCAGGAACATTCACGATAGGTAGTCCCGCCTTGGACTTCCAGTCCCAGCCCAGATAATCGGCCAGTCCCATGCACCCTGTGGGGTTGCCCTCCATGGCGTGAATGCCGCCATAGGTGGCACAGGTGCCGCAGGCTACGACAGCCAGCGCCTTCGGAGTCAGGCGATCGATCCACTCGTTGGTGGTGATCGGTTGGCCTGTGTTGGGATTGGTTCCCAGTCCCGCCCAGTAGCCTTCTTTCTTGATCTTCTCGTTGGGAATGGAACCTTCTACGACGAGGACAAACGGTTCAAGTTTCCCCTGCTCGGCCATGTACCAGTACTTGAGAAAGTCGTCGCCGTTCTCGTAAGCGAGGACGGGATTGTGCAGATGGACTGTGGGCAAACCAGGAATTGCGCCTAACAGAACATCTTCAACGCTGGGCTGCGTCGCCGCGGTAATCGATACGGAATCTCCGTCACAACCCAGGCCAGCGGTGATCCAGAGTATGTGTATTTCCGCCACGGCGGGTTTCTTCTGCGTGACTCGACCGTAAGGCGCTTCTTGCTCTGCCATATGCTGGACGCTCCTCTCGAATGTCTGCCGCTTTTCGGGCTACAAGCGGACGAACCATAAAAACAGAAGCCGGCTTCTCCTAACAAGCGGGATGGGCCCCATTTTTTTCTCATACAAATACTCGCGATTGGGTCGGGGATTCCCTGATGGGGTGCAGGATTTTGTAACAGTCGGCAGCTTGATCGGTGCTAGCCCCGGACTTCAGTCCGGGGGAGCGGGTTTTCAAACCCGCGGGAAGGCTTTGGCTTGCAAACTATCGGGCTTTAGCGCTGGTGAGAAGGCCCGCCACCAGGGCTAAAGCCCTGAATTTACTTACTGGAGCGCTTTTCGCGGGTTGAAACCCGCTTCCCCGGAGTAAAGTCCGGGGCTGGCACGAATCAATTTACAGTCGCTGAGTGAGCGATTTTCGTCCGAACGGTACTTTTCCGCAGCCTCTTTCAGTCCGGGGCTGGCACATGGAAAATCAGTCTTAGGTGGTCTTTTCGGTGATGCTCGACTGGATGGCGTGTTGGACGAACTCGCGACCGCTGTGCAGAGACAACTTGTCTTTGATATGAGCCTGGTAGGTTTCGACTGTTTTTACGCTGAGGTGCAGTTTCTCAGCAATCTGGCGTGTACTGCGGCCTTCGCCTATCAGGCGGAATACCTCCAGCTCCCGATCGGAAAGAGCGGAGAGGCGGGAATTCATGTCAGCGGACCCACCACTGATGTATTGATGAAGCAGCTTATTTGCCATTCGATCGCTAAGGTAAATGTCTCCGCCGAGAATTCGCCGAACGGCAACCAGGACTTTCTCAGTGGCCTCCTGCTTCATGATGTAGCCGTTGGCCCGAGCTCGCAGCGCGCGCTCTGCATAAATTGACTCGTCATGCATGGAGAGGATCAACACAGGAAGGCTGGAATACAAGGAGCGGATGTTCTTCAACAGGTCCAGGCCGTCCGGACCATTCAGCGAGATGTCTGCGATCAGGATATTCGGCTTTTTTGTCGAGATCTCTCTCATGGCTGTCTGCGCTTCTTCTGCCTCACCGGAGACTACAAGATCCTGCTCCCGGTTAATTAGTAACGCCAAACCTTGACGCAACAAGGGATGGTCATCCACTACGAAGACAGTCTTCTTCTTAACTTGGGCGACACTTTGCGACTCGGAGGCTGGAGCCATACCAATGCTAGTCACCGTTTTCTACCGGAAAGGTACAGGTCACGACTGTTCCCCTGGGAGTGGCTGGCCGTACTTCGAGAACTCCGCCGATCATTCCTGCCCGGTAATTCATGATGTGCAAGCCCATACCCTGGGTATTCGCAGGATTGCCGGCAACTCCCTTACCATCATCTTCTATCAGCAATGTGCCGCGGCCCTGTTCGGCCGTCAACTGAATCAGGACTTTCCCTGGATCGCCATGCTTGATCGCATTGTTCACCGCCTCTTGAGCGATGTGGTAGAGATGCGTGGCCATTGTGTCATCGTGAATCAGGACGGGCGTTTCACACTGAAAGCGGCATAATACTCCAAAAAGGTCTTCTATTTCAGCCGCCCATAGCTGCAAGGCAGACATCAGGCCGTGGGAATCAGAAACTACTGGAAGGAGCCCCCTGGCTAATTCGCGAGTCTTGTGAATGGCTTCGTTCACCAACTTGACAATCTTCGCAGCATCCTCAGTATCTGGCCTCTGTTGCTCGGCCAGCTTCGCCTCGTGCACCTTGGCCATGAATGCGATTCCAGTCAGATGTTGGCCGAGACCATCATGCAGGTCCTGCCCGATTCTCCGCTGTTCTCTCGCACTTATCTCCAGGATCGCCTTTTCCAGGTGCTTTCGTTCTGTGATGTCTATACCTGTGGCAATGATGTACTGGGCGCTTTCTCCATTGCCCGGAAGCAGCGTACTTGACCAGGCAATGAGGCGTTGGTCTCCGTGACGCGTGAGCCAACAGGTCTGATAGTCGTGAGGAAGAAGATCCGTACGCAGCACGTCAAACAGTGCCCTGAAGCGATCTTTCTCTTCAGGAGGGAGAAACAGGTCCCAGATACATTTGCCCTGAACCTCCTCCATCGAATATCCCGTCGTAAGTTCACAGGCGGGGTTAAACCGCAGGATTTTTCCTTCCCCGTCGAGGACGACGACCAGTGCGCCCACAGTGTCTAAGATTGCGGAGACAAAGTTACGCTCTTCCTGGAGCTCCTCTTCGATGCGTTTGATATCAGAGATGTCAAAGGCGACGCCGTGAATACACCAGGGGCGGCCATCTTCCCATCGCATCATTCTGGCGTCGCAGTGAAACCAGATAACGTGGCCGTCACGCGCGATGACTCGGTAGGCGGATCGCAGCGGCTTGCCGGAAAGGAACATCTCCGCCGCTTCCAGGCTCCAACGTTGCTTGTCATCGGGGTGAATGTGTTGATACCAGCGTACCGGATCTTCCAGCCACTCTTCTCGCGAGTATCCGAGGGCGGCTTCAATCTGCGGGCTCACAAATGCCTCGCTGATACCCCGGTCCAGATAAGCCATGAAGACCACGGCTGGTATCTGCTCTAACAGAGCACGGTATTTGGCCTCAGGGTTTGGCTCTCGCGCATCCGGAACCGGTTCCAGCCCATTTCGAGTGAAGTGGGCCAGGACAGGAGTCGGATTTAAGGCCGGCTCAGCAAAAACTCTGGCGAGATCGAGAAGGACAGCTTCCGCTTCGGCGATATCCGGCGGCCCTGCCAGCAGACTTCCGCCACTCTTCGGATTTCGATCGGTTCGTGTAACGGAGGAAGGCACTTACTCGTTCGCCTTCTCAGCCATTAGCAGATTTGACCGGTTAATTTTGGGCCTCAAATTCGATTTAAGCAAGACCGATCGCGCGACCGCTTTTCATGGCCAGCCTAACCTGTTGACATTCTACCTGTCACGCGGCAGTCTATAGGTGGACCATCGACAGGGGGGCTGGCGTGCCAGGAAGCAAATCAGAGGTATTGCAGGGAACCCTTGATCTGATGGTGCTGAAGACGCTTGAGTCGATGGGTCCGCTGCACGGCTATGGCATAGCACGGCGAATCGAACAAGTCAGTGGAGACACGGTCAGTCTCAACCAGGGAACCATCTATCCAGCTCTCCTTCGCTTGGAACAGCGGGGCTGGGTCAAGGCCGAATGGGGCATTTCGGAAACTGGACGGCGCGCGAAGTTCTACTCTCTGACCCGCAGCGGGCGGAAGCAGATTGAGCAGGAGACCGAAAACTGGGAGCGCATCGCCGCCACCATGGCACGCTTCCTTGCCCCGTCAAACTAGGAGAGCGATTTGATGATCGACCGGTAATCGTCTTCAGGCAATCTTCGCTGCTCGCCCGTTTACACCCGGCGCGCCACTCACCGGAATGAGGATACCGATGACACGGCTTTCCGGTCAAGGGCCCACGAGGCCATCGCAAGAACAGCAAGGACGAGAGGTGCCAGGACGTGAAAGGCGTAAACACCATAGCCACCGACCGCGGCGCAGGATGCAGCCGCGCCCGTCAGGTCAAAGATGATGCCGGCATAGGCCCATTCCCTTAAGCCGCGGAAACCGCGGCACGAAAATGGCAATGGCTCCAAGCCCCTTCCAAAATCCCAGGATGGCAAAGAAATACATTGGATAGCCAAAAACGGGGCCCTACCCCAGGGGGTTCCCCGATATTGAGCCACCTCCGCACCGCCCCCCCTTCCAATAAAAAAAGCTACAAATGCGGTCGTAGTCCAATAAGTAACATTTTTTTCCCTCCCGCTCACTCCCCCCCCCCGCAGATCGCCATTCAGTTCAAGCTCACTTGGTAATGGCATTCATTTCGAGATAGCCCTGCGGCGCAATCCCAAAGGCATCGGCTACACGATTGAAGAAAGCAAACATTGCCGTAATATATACAGCCTCTGCAATCTGTGGCTCGCTCCAGCCATGGTCACGGAGAACTTGTACGTCTTCAGCGGTCGTGCGGTAGGCGGCCTCTGTTACCCTGCCGACGTATTCCAGGAGAACTCGCTCAGATGGGGTGAGCTCAGCTTGGTCGAGACTCCCCTCGGCGATCGCCTGCACCGTTTTTTCGTCTGCTCCCTGAACCCGCAGGAAGTATGCATGTGAGTCCAGTCAATAAGGACAACGATTAAGCCAGGAGACCCAGCTGGCAATCGCTTCCTTGGTGCGGCGGGTAAGGTGGCCTTCAGAAAAGTGCACGGTGTTGCTGAAGCTCATTACCTCGCGCAGAAAATCAGGCCGATGGCTGAAACACTCCAGGATGCCGGGCATCTTTTGGCGACCGGACTGAGCGCGCCATTCGTCGTAAACAACGGCAATCTCGCCGGTCGCGTCTGCGTCTTCAACTACTTTGATTTTCGTCTGATGATCGGTCAAGGTCCGCACCAAAAGTCCGCCAACGCCAAGAGATTAGCACATTTCACAAACGCTCCGATTAGAGCACCAGTCGCAGATCTCCGTCTTTACGGGTCACCCTCTGGCGATCAAGGTATTCCAGGAGAGGGATAGCGTATTTTCTCGACAGGCCTGTCATCTGCTTGAAGCTGGCAACATCAAGCGTCTGGCCAGCCAATTCGCGCATCCGTCCCCGCAATACCTCGAGCGCTCCTTGGTGGATATACAACCCGTCCGTGCCTAACTTGACGAGGATCTTGCGCGGAGCAGCAGAGTCATAAGCCTGCGCATCTCGTCGTCCTTGAGATTGAGCCTGGCCGCAACTTCAGAGGTTGAGGAAGCGGTGAGCCCAGCCGACTCATAAACAGTTGCGATCGCGGAGAGCGACTTGAGGTCCGGGCCGGGGAACCCCGGGTCCGATTCAGAGGCGTAGACCAGCGCGTCGTGAAGCCGGAGTCGTCGCTCGCGTACGAGTTTCTCCAGCAGAAAATCGAACACCGCCTTGCTCAAACCGGCTTGGTCCTTCAACTCGGATCGACTAAGCCCAGAGGACTTGGTCTCGTTCTTCAACCGGTCAATGATCGCTTCTGTGGCTGACACGAAGGCTTCATCGGTGAGCAGGATATCCTCAGGAATACGCAGCAGACGATTGCGGCTTACGAGCGGCTCCGTGAGCCGATGAAGCGCCTCTTGCGTCAGGCCGGTTTCCGCCATCAGCCTACGCATGGTGAGGCAGGCTGTGCCACGCCGTGCAACTCGCAGGCGAAGCTGTAGCAATACGTGGCCGGCGCACACCTTCGAGCGACTACGTATTGCTTGAGCTGACCGCTCCGATTTCGACGACTAGCCAGAGAGCTCGCAGTCGCTGAAGGCAGTACTTCGGATCTGGTCCGTACCCTCAGCCAATACCCACTCAAAGGGGTTGGCTATCCGCTCAGTCTCAAAGCCGACCTTCGGTGCCGACATCGAGCGAGAGTGGAACACGCGGGTCGTAGAGCCGCGCAAGGTTGACGAGGCGCCGTCGCACGGTGTCGCCAAAAAGCGGGTGCTGCACAGTGTTTCGGAAAGCAAGGCGAGCGTTGTTCTCCGCGGCGCCTGGAACGTCAATTGATAGAGATCAAGGGCCGTTGGCGGGGGACGGCAGAGTCGGCCTCCGGCTTTGGGTTCGCGGAAGCTCCAGGGGGAACGTCAGGGAGAGTCGATTCCATGATTTCAGCCCATTCGCGCGAGATGCCGGGGTCCTCCATAGCTAGTACGTCTCTGGCCTTACGTATGGTGTCGGGCAAAGCGTCCCAGCGATTGAGAAATTTGAAAACGTCCATGAGAAGGAACGGGAACGATTGAACTCTGCTAATCTCGACGAGAGCAGACGTTGCACTGTTAACCTGGTGCCGACCTGAATCTCCTCGTCCGGAAACGCGAACGCGTATATCAACTCGTCACCGACACGCAGGACCGTATTCGGGCCGCTGTATTGAATAATCGCCTCCTGAGGCACAGAGCAAGGAAGAACCGAGTGACGCGCCCGTCGGATTTGCCGTCCTGAATCCAGAATTCAGGCGGGGCTCCGAAAAGAGGCACAAGGAACATCGGTGTGCGGCCAAGGGGGTTGGCAAAACCGTACAGCCGAAGCTCCGTCGGTGCGTTCATATCAGCCTCAGCCGGCGGTAGAAGGACCGCACAGTTGCGAACATAGCCGTGGAATTCAAGCGGCCGCATTCCCAGATCCGCATCGTAGGTGAGCGGCACCGCTCGCCACACCTTTAGAAGCGCCTCCCGTAGAGGGGCGTCCTCAAGAAAGCTGTTCGGGAGCACTACCGCCATGAGAACACGAGCAGACAGATCTAGTTCAACGTCAAATTGCACCTCGATGGCCGAATATCGGTCATCGCAGTCGGGATGCCCGCCTCCGCTAATAAGGTGATAGTAGGAGTCTGCTTCGATCTCGCCAGCCTCAAATAGCAGCCCAGCCTTGGGCTGGTTCGCGAGATAAGGCTCGTCGGATCGAAAAACCCGCGAACAATCCGGCGGGCACTCTCGATGGTGGCAAGAACCTCAAACGTTAAAAGCGCCTGGCTGGCGGGAATCGCCGGTTCATAGAGGCCCTTCTGAAATGCACCGGAATCGAAAGGATAAAGCCTTCTGGGGGGACGGAGATCGCACCAGGCTTGAAGACGAAACATATCGGATAAAAGCCAATATCGCGGACGGGTTTACTCGCAGAACTATCTCGATAGGCAGGCCGTCCATAGAAAAAGTAGGTCAGATTTTCATCGAACACTTTAAAGGACTAGGCTGGATCGAATGGCTCGGGCGAATCGAATTCAAGCGGAAGCACGTAGTTGTGTGCACCAGTGGGAGCTCCCCTGGCGTTGCCTCGCGCCCTTGAACATACGAAGAAAATGACATATTTGATCAGCGTCACCCCTTGAGGATGCTGCAACCAAGGCGCTGGGGGATCAAGTCCACTTCCGCGCGATTGAAAAACTTGCGTGAGTTGATACACTTGTCGTCGCTGTCGGAATGCCAATTCCAGAGATTGAATCGGATTGGGACGGTCCACCAGGTCGATCTTCATCACGGCGCTAGATCTTCCTGCGGGCCCCGTTCCGGTGGATACATTCTGTCGCACCAACACCATAGCCCCTCATTGTCTCAAACGACGCGGGGCCGCGCGACGGATGTCGTGCAGATGCAATAAGTTCGCGTCCCAAGGCCTGATGCATTCTCTGGGGCAGCCGGTGCCGCCGAGAAGGGTCCTGCGCCTAAACAAATAGCTCCTTGCCGGTTGCGGGTCAACAAATGTATTCAGTGTCTGTTTATTCGCGTTGCAGCTAAACTCTGCTAGTTTTCGCGCCGCACTTCACGAGCGTTCTTATCCTCCCTCAGCCCAATGAATCGGGAGTGCCGCAGATGGTCATCAGGCGTCCACTCAACGTACTCAAATTGCCCGACCAACTGGGGCTTCAACCACCGGCATTCCTTCATCTTCTCGGCGGTCAGGCCTTGTCCCCACCGACCACTTTTGGCCTCCGGAAGGTTCACGAAGGGGCAATCGGCTAGCTCGAGCCCCCGGAATCGTCTATACAGTTGCTCTCTCGATGCCGGCGTAAAGCCATTGCGCGTCCTTGCCACATAGATGAGATCGGTGCCACGGTAGTAGCCAAAGACCAAGGCGTCGAAGTTCTTGGCGCTCGGTGTATATCCTGCGATCACGAACTCCTGCCCCTGATTGAGCCGCATCTTCTGCCATGCGCCGGAGCGCTGACCGGGTTCGTACGGGCTGTCCAGTCGCTTTGCCACCAGTCCTTCCAGTCCCTGAGCGCGTACTGAATCAATCAGGTGCGGGAGACCGGCATTCAATTCGGGAGAATGGCGAATGGGCTCGCCCAGTTTTGGAAGAACACGCTGCCGCAGCAATTCCCGTCTCACGGAAAGCGGTTCCGACATTACGTTCCGGCCGCCATGGACCAGGACGTCAAACACGTAATAGAATACCGGCGCTTTCGCCGATCCATAATTTTGCAGCGTGTTGAACGATGGCCGCCCGGATTCGTCCAGGGCCACTACCTCACCGTCGATGACCGTCTCATCTGGCAGCGCCCCAAGCGCCTGTACGACGGCAGGATATCGGAGGTTGAAGTCATTGTCGTTTCGGGATCGGAGATGCACCTTGCCGCCCGTCTTGATGGCCAATGCCCTGTAGCCGTCCAGCTTCAGTTCGTATGCCCACTTGCTTCCCTCTGGCAGTCGCTCAGTTCGGAGAAGCAACATGGGCTTGATGAAGGCGGCTTTTGTCTTCGATTCCGGCACGGCTGTAGTTTAAAGCTTGGCGTCTCTCCAACGCCAGTTTGTGAGCGGCGCCTTCCGGAGGTTGCCGCACCAAGCATTGTAATCAACTGATTTGAGGCTTTGCACCCACGCGATGCCGATCGCCAGATCAGAAATGGAAGCATACAGTGGCATTCACTCTATGTTTCAAGTCGCACCCAACAATCAAACGAGAGGAGTTTTCGCGTGTCCCGCCTCAACGCCAAAGTTCGCTGCAACTACTACCCTCTGCCGCTCAGAGAAGCGGAAAGAATCCGAAATCTCTTGCGGTTTCCGATCGAGCCGTTTTCGGCCTTGGATCCTTGCGTCGGAGACGGCGCGGCGTTCGCTGCGATTACCGGGGATTCCAGCGCAAGACGCTACGGAATTGAATTGGATGCCTATCGCGCCGAACAAGCCGGGCCCTCACTTACCAAGATTGTTCAGGGAAACTGTCTGGAAACCCATTGCGCCGTCGAGTCGTTCTCGCTCTGCTTTTGCAATCCCCCGTACGACTGGGCGCTCGCAGGTAACGCTCGGGAACGACTTGAGACGGTGTTCTTGAATCACATCTTCCGGTGGCTGATCCCCGGTGGGGTACTCCTGCTGGTGATTCCGGCCGAGCGCGCGACCGACTGCGCGCAGATCCTCGCTTCCCACTTCAAACGTGCGCGGGTGTTTCGCCTGTCCGATCCGGAGTCGGTTCGCTATCGCCAGGTCCTCATTGCCGGCGTTCGGCGGACGCGCCGTGAGCGCGAACAACTTCGTGACCGCGAGATCAGCGAGTGCCGTTATCGCTTCACCACGCTCGGACGCGAGTACGAGAGCTTGCCGGAGCTGGCAGACTCGTGCGACGACCCATACGCCGTGCCGACCAGTGGGCCGGCAGCACTGACGTTCAAGGGCCTGCCTCTCGATGAATTGGAGGATCTCGTTGCGAACTCGCCGGCCTACCGGCAAACCACGCGAATTCTCGCCCCGGAACCAACCGTTATCGGAGGAAGGCCACTCACACCGCTGCATGCGGGCCAAGTTGGCCTGGTCGCTTGCTCTGGTCTCATCAACGGAATTTTTGGCTCGGGCGAAGAGCGCCACATCGCGGCGTGGAAGAGCAAAAAGGTTACGACGAAACTCACCGAGGAAGAGGAGGATGGCACAACCGTGATCCGCGAGCGGGAACGCTTTGTCCAGGAGCTTTCCGTCGTCTTCGCGACCGGGGAAACGGGCACGCTTGAATAGCGGGTTTGACAGGGACCCTCGCGCTCGTCTTTGAAAGGAGTCCGCCGATGAAGAACGCACACGAACGCTTTGGCTGGTTGGAGTTTGAAAAGCAGCTGAAAGACACGAGAACGCGACTCCGCGTTGCACTAGACCGGTTCATCAGCGAACCTGCCGAGAATAAGGAAGCCTCGGGTACTTGCCATCTCGTTTCAGTGTTCGGGAACGACGTCGATATCGGCGCCATCTGGGCTGGACTTGCGGGCCAGGAGTGGGTGACCGTTTCCGGCCCAGACCTCGCTCAACGAAGGGTGACGCTGGGAAAGGATCCACGGGTCTTCCGCGGCACCATAGCCGTGGCCGGACGGAGCCGCAGCGTGCGTCACCTGGTCGCCCTCTCCGCTCAGGTAGCCGATGAAGGCGATGTCGGACGGATCATCTTGTCCGATGACGATCCGGACTTTGTCCTGTACCGGATTTCGCAACGGCTCGGCCTGCCGGTTCATCCTTCCTGGGCGAGTTGGTTTTGGAGCGTGCTGCAACAAAAACAACGCATTCAGCCGTTGGATGGTCTCGGATACCGGCCAATCGCCGTCGTCGGAAGCAAAGAGGAGTTTTTGGAGTGGATCGGGGAGGCCGTGAAGGACAAGACAATCGAGATTCCTGATGACGGCGGCTCGATTCCCTGGCAGTCGTTCAGCGCGGCCCGGCTCACCTGACAGCTTCGTTCTTGAGCCCCAACAGCTCGCGTACGCGCTCCCGCCGCAGCATCTCCACAGGGCTTTTCACCGTACCGGTTTGAGCCCACTGTTCCACCCGTTGTAAGCGAACTCTGTGCTCGACCGGCAGCGGAAAGACCGCGATCCGCAACTCCGTGCCGGCCACGGGCAACTCATCTACTAAGGCACCTTCCCGGAACGCTCGTACAGCAACCGCCGCAGCCTCAAACAATGAGTCCGCTGTGACATCCACGGCGTGCTCGATGTTTCTGGAATCCAGGTAGCTGACGCGGCAGCGGGTCCCCACCACGCCTCAAAGTATACCAGCTAGATTCGCCTTTTGTTCGCCATCAAAACAGATCCACCACAGGAGGAAAAATCGCACATGAGTATCCCTTCAACCATCGCCGAATATTTGAGCTGCTTCTCGCAGGAATTGGGCGACCGCATTCTGCAAATTTACCCGGCGCTTCAGGCTCCCCAGGATCCCGTGTCGGAGCGGTTCAAGACGTTGTTGCGAAGCCCCTTCGCAGCTCAACGTCTGGCGGTGATGGGCATCGTGAAGCGCTGGCATCGTGCCAAGGCCGCTGCGGTCATTGCGGAATGCGGCACCGGCAAGACACTCATGGCGCTTTCCGCGATCCATGTGCGTTCTGCTGGTCGACCGTATACCGCTCTGGTGATGGCGCCGCCAAACATCGTCGGGAAGTGGTGCCGAGAGGTTCTAATCACCGTCCCCGGGGCGCGTGTCTTCATCATCGACGGCTTGCGAACACCGGGACAATCGGGCGCAAATCCGCACGGGGTGAATGAAGTTCGCTATCGAAATGGCCGGATCGTGCGCGAAGGCCTGCACACAACGCTCACGGATCTCCGCCTTCGGAAGAACTCGAAATCGGCGCGCGATCGCTGGCAAAAGATCTGCCCAGGTCCGTCGTTCTTTATCGTTGGCCGAGACAGGGCAAAGCTTTCCTTCTTTTGGAAGCATTGTTACGCGGTGGCGAAGTCCGGCCCATGCCTGGGGACCGTGATCAATCCTGACACGGGCGCGCCGCTAATAGTGAACGATGAGCGCGTGCTCGCGAGCGAATTTGAAAAGATACGGCGGAGCGAGATCATCGGCGACGCCGCCGACGACCGAGGGAAGAATCGGCGTGCGATGTACAGCCCTCTTTGGCAGGCCGATGGTGGGCGCATCCGCCGCTTCGCGCCGCTGGAGTTTATCGGGCGCTACATGCCGGATTTCTTCGATTACGGCATCGCGGATGAAGTGCATGAACTAAAGGGAGACACGGCACAGGGCAACGCGCTAGGGACCATGGCGAGGTCGGTGGACAGAATCGCCGTACTTACCGGGACCCTCATGGGCGGTTACGCCGACGACCTTTTCAATGTGCTTTATCGCCTGGAACCACACAAGATGGTGACAGAAGGCTACGAGTGGGGCGAGTCGGGGGTCCGCAACTTCGCGGAGAGCTACGGCGTCCTCGAGCGAGTGACGATCATTGCGCCCGAAGAGAATGCCTGCTCGAAAGCGAAGGTGACCAAGCAGGTCAAACGCAAACCGGGCGCATCGCCACTGCTGTTCGGCAAGTTTCTCATGGAACTCGGCGCGTTCGTCTCACTGGAAGACATCTCCAGTGAATTGCCAGCCTATCGCGAAGAAGTCATCGGCGTGGACATGGACGAACCGCTGGCGAAAGCATATGCGGATCTCGAAAAGCAGATCAAAGAGGCGCTCGAAGAGCATCGAGGAAACCATTCCGTGATCAGCACGGCCCTCAATGCATTGCTCGCCTATCCGGATCGGCCTTACGGCTTCGGTGATCTGATCGGAACCGAGTACGACCCGGAGTTGCATCGACGCGTGCCATTTCTGATCGCTCAAACACAGGACCTCAGCGAGGACTTCGCCTACGCGAAGGAGCGCCAACTGGTGGAGTGCGTCAAGGCGGACCTCTCCCGCGGCAGAAAATGCCAAATTTATGCCGTATACACGGCAAAGAGGGACGTAACGCGTCGGCTCGAACGAGTTCTGTCGCAAGAAGGCATCCGCGTCTCCATACTCACGGCTCAGGTGCCTCCCGATCAGCGCGAGGCCTGGTATGAGCGCGAGCTTCGCAACGGAATGCAAGTGTGCGTGGCTCACCCTCGCCTCGTTTCTGTTGGGATGGACTTGCTTTGGGCGCCCTCCATCTATTTCGTGCAGACGGGATATTCGATTTACACTTTGCGCCAGGCGAGCCGCCGCTCGTGGCGGATCGGACAGCGGTCCAACGTCGTCGTGCGCTTCCTGACGTACAACGAGACCATGCAGACATCTTGCCTGCGGTTGATGGGCAAGAAGCTACTCGTCTCGCTGGCCATGGAAGGGAAGTTCTCGAATGAGGGTCTTCAGGGCATCGAAGACGATGATGACGTGCTCACTGCGATGGCGCGCGAGCTGGTAACCCAAAGGGGAGTAGGGGAGTCGGCGTCCGCCGTTTGGAAGGCTGTTCAAGAGCAGCACGCTCGGCTACTGCCGGCCTCATCTGTGCTCGATGAGGAGCTCAGAGAGGAACTGGTCGCCGGACCATTCGACGAAGTGGTCGCAGTCGATGGCACGGCTACGGCCTTGGTTTTTGGGGCGCGGCTCGAAAAGGAGTCGCCTCGACGAAGGCCCCTCGTCGTCGAACCGGACTGTCAACTCTCGCTGTTCTGAGATCGAACCCGAACACAACGGAACGCTCGCCGCCATTTCCGGTGGCGAGCGCTCAACAAAGGAGAAGGAGCCCATGGAACTGCTTCCTGTGGAACTGAGGAAGACTCTGCCACCGCTGTATTCACAAGAGTCGTGCCCGACCCCGATCGTGCACGTCAAGTTGTTCACACCCGACTCGTCATTCACCTGGTACGTTACCGAGGGAGCAGAACAGGAAGACGGGGATTGGCTCCTGTTCGGATTGGTGATCGGACTCGAAGAGGAGTGGGGATATTCTCTGCTGAGCGAAATTGCGAGCGCGCGCGGCCCGCTGGGCCTGCCGGTAGAACGGGACCTGTGGTTCAAGCCCGGCCCGATCGATGAAGTGCTTCGTCGCGAGCGTCCGTCCGCCGCGGTGAAGGAAGGAGAAGTGTGAGATGAGCGAGAAAGTTCAATTTCAAACCAACGTCCCGATCGACGTCGCATTGAAGTACAACGATGGCAAGGAAGTGACTGGGCAGTACGGTGATCAAGTCCTCTACACGCTCACCGATGGCCGCGTCATGTACGTCCCACCCATCGTCAAGAAGAAGATTGACGAGCTCGGAATCGGACGTGGCGAACTGTTTACGATCACGAAGGCGGAGAAGAAGAACGGAACACGGCGCACCATCGAGTGGGTGGTTGCGACAGACGGAAGCGGAGATCGAAACCCTCAAAGGCGCGATCAGCAGCCGAACGGCACAGCGCCGGCTCAGCGCCGCGGCGGAGCCGGATCGGCGCCGGCAAACGGAAATGGTCACAGGCCGAGTTCACTCAGCGAGGCCAAAGGCTTTCTGGTAACGCGGCCAAGGGCAGTTCCTGCTACAGGCCTTGGCAGCAGCGGTGGACGTAGCGGCTGCGACCGAACGCTATGCGACCGCGTGCGGTCTGGAGCTGCAGTTCACCAGCGAAGATCTGCGCGAGATCGGGCTGAGCATTTACACGACCGGCGCGAAGTAGGTGTCGTATGGAAGCTGGACAGGAAATGCTCCTCGCCGAGGTACTCTCTCCGAGCCAGGTCTCGCAGTTCTTGAATTGTCCAGCCAAGTGGATGTTTCGATACCTTCTCGATCTCAAGGAGCCAGGTACTGCGGCCACCGCATTGGGTAGAGCGTTCCATGAGACCATTGCCCACAATTTCCGCCAGAAGGCGGAGACGGCGCACGATCTCCCAGTCGCGGAATGCCTGGACTGCTTCCGGAAGGTTTTAGGACCGCAACTGGAAGAAGCCAAGCTACAGAAGGGCGAACATCCCATGGAACTGCTCGAATTGGGAGAGACCATGGTCACAAAATACATCGAAGATGCCGCTCCGTTAATCCGGCCGGCCGCTGTCGAATCCAGAGTCTCCGGCGTGATTGGCGGCGTCAAGGTGTCGGGCTACGTGGATCTGCTCGATATCGAAGGACGGATCATCGACTCCAAAAGTGCGCTCAAGCCGCTCAAGGGGATCGCGCACGATCATCGCCTGCAGCTTACGAGCTATGTGATGATCACGCCGGCCGCAAGCGGGGCCTGCCGGTTGGACACCGTGACAAAAGGGAAGACGGTCAGCCTGATTCAAAAGAGCTTCTTTATCAACGAGAAGGACAGGCACTACGCAGAAACGATCTATCCGATGGTCCAGGATTCAATCCGTGAAGGGATTTTCCTGCCTCGGCGCAGCAGTCCATTGTGTTCAAGACGATTCTGCGGATTTTGGAATGTATGTGAGAAGGAGTACGGCGGCTCAGTACGCTGCGACTAAGGTGACGACGGAGTACCCGGTTCAACGTCCGAGCGCGTCTATTCCGTGAAGAAGACGAGCACAAATGCGGCCAAAATATTTAGGCTAAGTAGAATAGCAGGCGCCACATGCGAGTATATTTACGAGAATGGCCGCTGGACCGACGCCAGATTCGAGGCTCAGATTATTGCAATTCGGTTACGTTCGTTGGGCCGCAACTTTCGGTTAATGAGACGGTTTACCTAAAGAAAGGTCGTTCCCGTCTTTCGAGGCTAGCTGCCTATGAAAGCTGTACGTATTCGAGGTCCTCGCAGTTTACGCCGTAATGCTTTGTGACTCGGGCATTCGGCGTTCGGGCAAGACGGGGAAGCCGAGCGGCTGATCGCCGATGGCGATAAGCTTGCGTGGTTGAAGAACTGGCAGGCAGCGGAGCCATTCTTCGAGAAGGCGGAAGTCCTGTTCCGAGAGCGCGGCGACAAGCGCAACGAGTTGTACGCCCGGATCAGCCGCATGCGAGGCCAGTTGCCAAGCCGCGGGCTTTTCGAGACCTCAACCTATCTGGCGTCCGTCCTGGACGACCCCCTCACAAAAGATGACGCTCGCCTTCGGCTTCGATGCCTGACCGTGAAGGGGGATGTCGATTTGGATTTCGATACAGCTCTCGCTGCGCGCGATTGGACGGAAGTGTTGTCAATTGCGAAGCGCCTCGAGGATGCAGCGTGGGTCAATCGCGCGAATGGCGAACTCGGAATCATCAGCTTCGTTCAGGGCGATTATCGGACCGGAACCGTGAGAGTCATGGGCGCCCTGTCACAGGCCACGAAACTGAATGACATAGGGGCCCAGATTCGATATCTCACTCTGGTCGGCGTTGGTCTGATTCAGCTTCAGCGGAACGAGCAAGCAATTTCCATGTTCGATCAGGCGCTGGCGGTAGCGCAGACTATTCCAGAACTCGGGCAACCTGTGATGACGTATGCCGGAAAGGCGCAGGCCTTGGCCGCTCTCGGCCGGACCTCGGAAGCGAAAAAACTGCTGGAAAGCGTCTTGGAAATCTCCCACAAGAGAGCCGCTCTTGGTTACGAAAGCGAAGCTTTGCTGGAGTTGGCGAAGCTCGAAGAGAGGACGGGCCAAGACACGCAGGCGATCGATCACTTTAGACAAGCCGTTGCTGCTGCGACGAAAGTTGACGGGCATAACCTCATCAGTGAAGCGGACCTGGAATTGTCGAAGGTGTTGGCGAAGGAGAAACGCTACGGCGAGGCAGAATTGGCGGCGAAGGAAAGTGTAGAGGCAAGCCGGGCGATCGGCGACAAGCTCTTAGTGCCTCGATCCCTGGCGCAGCTTGCTGCGGTGGAGGAATCAAGAGGCAAATATCACATCGCGGATCAGCTGTTCACTGAGGCGACAGATGTCGTAGAGGCCATCCTCTCAACGACGACTACCGCAAACGCGAAAAGCTCCGTGGCGGGATCTATGGACGGGATCTTCCTGGGCCACTTCGAGCTGGCCGCAATGCACCTGAATAGCCCCAGCAAAGCGTTTATGGTAATTGAAGGAGTACGGGGCAGGTCGATAGCCGACAGCTTGCGGTTCAGGAGAGTGAGCCGTGAGCCCGAGCCAGCATCGCTCACGCGCACCGAAAAGGAGATCTCCCAGCTTCAGCTTCGGTTTCTTAGGGCCAGCACCCGGGAGAGAAAGCGATTGCTGACGGATTTGCTCAGCCTCGAGCAGCGAGCCATTGAAATTGAAGCCGGACAAGATCCGCCGTGGCTGCGCCAGCAAGTGCAACCGATCCCGCTCGCACGCTTGCAAAGAGCTCTGGGAGGAGATGAGGCTTTCCTAGAATATGTGCTGACCGACCCGGTTTCATATTGTTTGGCGATCACCCGAGACCATATCGAGGTGCTCCACTTGGCTGGACGTAGTCAGATTGGCAAACAGGTTGAAGCGGTTCTGACTGCGCTCCGAAAGGGAGGCACGGACGCAGGAGCAGAGGCGGCTCTATATGCGACGGTGGTTGGCCCCATGGCGAGTGTGGTCTCTTCCAAGACCAGATTGACCATCGTTCCTGACGGCCCGCTTTACCAACTTCCGTTGGAGATGCTCGGACCTCGACCGGACCAGCGCTTGTTGGCCTCTCACGTTGTGACGTACGCCCCATCGGGGACAGTATTCACGCTTTTGTCGGAAAAGAAGGGGAGCCGGCCATCCCTTCCTCTGCTTGCGGTAGCAACTGGAACTGATTCTTTGGCCGAGGCGCGTGCTCGAATGGCGGATCAACAACAGCGTCTTGGGAACATTAACCGCGAGATCTTCGACGCCGGGTCATCTCAGCTCAAACCTCTGCCGGCCGCCAACGGCGAGGCTCGGATGGTAGCCGGAATGATGGGCTCGGACTCTGTGATGCTGTTAGCGGATGCTGCAACGGAAAGCGCCTTGAAAAAGCAACCGCTCGGACAGTTCCGCGTGCTTCATTTTGCTGTCCATGGCCTTGTGAGCACGAACTTTCCTGACCGATCGGCGCTGCTTCTGAACGCGGATCCAGCGAGCAACGAAGACGGTTTTTGGCAGGCGCGGGAGATTGCACGAACGCAATTGAATGCTGAGCTTGTGACATTGTCTGCGTGTGATGTTGGCTCCGGGTTGATTGTGGGAGAAGAAAGTATCTCGAACCTGGTGCGCCCGTTCCTGATCGCGGGTGCTCGCACCGTGGTCGCGAACCTATGGGAGTCCAACGATGATTTCAGCCGCGGCCTGATGCGCGAATTCTATACCAGATTGGCGGCGGGTATGGACAAGGGACGCGCGTTGCAGCAGGCAAAGCTGGAGATGATTCGAAAATATGGACAGGATGCTTCTTCGCCGCGTCTTTGGGCGGGCTTCATCATGGTTGGTGAGAGCCGGCGGAGCCTCCAATCCGAATAAGGATTCGGAAGATCAATGAACTCGCTAACGAGGGACCAGCTAGGTTTGATGTTCCACAAGGTCGTGGACACGTGTGAGAAGAAGCTCTACGATCCCAAGCTGAATGGCGTCAATTGGCGCCACCTGGCCGAAGCACGGAAGGAGCGAATCCTCGCTGCTGCCAGCGACGAGGAACTCGAGCGGGAGTTCAATGAGCTGATCAAGGAATTGAAGGTCAGTCACGCGGGTTTCTATCACGAGAAGCGGCCTCGCGCGGCGGGAAAGATGGCCATCAGCGCTACCCTTTTCAAGGCGGAAGACGACGGTCGAAGCTGTTGGGTTTTCCAAGACGTTCATCCCGGTGGCGCCGCCTTCAAGGCTGGCGTTCAGCCGGGCGATATTCTGTTGCGAGTCGGAGAGAACGAGATTGCACCCCCGGACCTTCCGTTGTTTCCGTTGGGGGAAACGACTCCGGTTGATATCAAGAGGCGGGACTGCGCCCACGTGAGACTGCGGATCGAGGTGCCGAAGTCGAAGACGAAAGAGCGGCCGCTGATTGAGCTGCAACCAGTCTCGTCTATGAAGCACGGCGAAGTCGGTTGGTTGAAGGTCTGCATGTTCCCGGGCGCAATCGGTATCGATGTCGCGCGCGATATCGACAAGGCAATCAAGAGCCTGGATTGCGAGCGACTGATCATCGATCTCCGAGGCAATACTGGCGGGGGAATCGGCTGTCTGCGGCTGATGAGCTATCTGACGCCAGATCGAGTTCCCGTTGGCTACAGTGTTACGCGGCGGCGGGCGGAGCAATCGTTCTCGAAAGAGAAACTGCCCGTGTTCGACCGCATTCCGTCGAAGAAAATCGGCCTCATCGGCCTGCTGCTGAAATTTGCGCGTCGCGACCAGTCGGTAGCCATAGCCACCGAGAGGCTTGGAAAACAGCGCTTTCATGGCAAGGTTGTTCTGTTGGTGAATGAGCATTCCGCGAGCTCGTGCGAAATGGTTGCCGCGTTCGCGTCGGAAAACAAGCTTGCCACCATTGTCGGGACAAAAACGCCGGGCCGGCTTCTCGGCGGGCATTCTTTCCGCGTCGGGAACGGATACCGGATTGCCCTGCCAGTAGCCGCCTACTACACGTGGAACGGGACTTTTCTGGAGGGAAGGGGCGTAAAGCCCGACATAGAGGAGCCGTTCTCCGTGGCAGCGATACGCAATGGCCGAGATGCTCAGTTGCAGCGGGCAATCGAAGTGGCAAACGAACTGTGACCCACTATTGGAGGACAACGGAATAGGTTCGCCACTCATCGCCGCTCTTTCTGATGGCGAGGGTGTGGAGACCGGGCGATAAAGAACTGAGGTCGAGTTCAGCGACAGCCGTTACGACGTGATCCTGGAGCGTTGCGGTCACATGCTCCTTGAGAAGCGTGCGCAACTGGCCATCGAGCAACTGCAGCGCGTACTGGCCTTCGTCTGCGCCGACCGGGAAGTAGAGGGTGAGCCGCAGATGTTTTCTCGGAAGGATCAGTGGAGGCTTTGGCGGGTTCGTGCGTCCCTGCTCCACGCCACGATTCTCGGTTAACGGTCGAAGGTCGAGAGTGGCCGGAGTTGTGACGCTGGCGATTTGGACGGTGGGAGTTGGTCGGGCAAAGCCCGTCCAGTAAATAACGGCCCCCAGAACAATCGCGGCGGCGCACGCAACGGCCGCGATTCGAATCCTCATGACTCGCCTTTGGCGCATCTCCTGGCGGATCGCCAGAAACGTCTGGAAGCAAGGCGAACAATGAGTGACGTGGTGCAGTTGGTCCTGCGTCATCTGTATGATTCGCCGAGACATACCTGCTAAGGTCTCGGCGTCGGGACACCCCACACGTTCGGGGTTGGGAAACTCCCTAAGCGCAGACTCCTGCAGTTCTTTGCGGACGCGGTCGATGTTCATTCGATAGCATATTATGCCTTAGTCTCAGTCAGGGTGGCGCCTTAATCCGCGTCGTAAGGCCCGAGTATATTACCCCGAGCTTCGCCTTGAACCGCCTCATTCGTGCCGAAGCAGCTTTTGCGCTGATGCCCAAGCGCGGAGCGATGTCTCTTGGGATCGTCGTCAGCGAGGAACGCGTCCAGGTACGGAACCTGCTCCGGTGGAAGCTGGGCCTCCAAAAGCGCCACGAGTTCTTGGCGATAGACGGTCTCGAAGGGATCTCCCCGCGGGTCGGCAATTCGCTCCAATGAGGGCCGGTCAAGGTAAACGAGTTTGCCATTGCGTCGCTGCTCGGGAAGGGCGGCAGACCATTGGGTCGGAGTCAGTGCCTTTGTTTCGTTGGTGAGAGATTCGAGATCGGCGGAGCCGCGGCCACGGAGATAAGCCCGTACGCGCCGAACGGTATCCTTCGCCTGCGCAGAGATGCGCGAAAACCCTTCGGACGGCTTCCCGAACGAGTCGGGAGCCACTATTGGGGGAGGCTTGACCGGCATTTACGGCCCCGATCAGAATGCCCTTATTATACTGCCAAAATAACGTTATTCGAGCAGGCGAATTTGCAAATTGTGACGTCACAAGGGGCCTTATTACCGCCGATATACTACCGGCTGGCCGGGCGCCATGGACGTGACGTGCACTGAAGGGAATGAGGAAAAGTGGTTCCGCTCGAAAGAGGTGCAGCGCTTTGAAACGCGAGACGCCAAAAGCCGCTCCGACGCCGCTCAAAAAAACTTCAATCCGAGCGGGGAAATCCGCCTCTCGAGAATGCCTATTTATATAGGGGCCTTTTTTCCCGCGTGCGCGTGGTACCCGCGTTGAGAGCCCTGGAGGTATCGCTGTTGAGGGGTCTACATGAGCGCGAAACACGGCGCAAAGGAAAGTGCCGCCTGGACAAGGGAACTCGACGTCATCCTGCTGGATGGCATCGAGGACAACAGGCAAGGGAAGGATCTGGCACACGAGCGAGTGAAAGCTTTGCATCCTCTCCCGCAGGGAAAGGATCGCTACCCCAAGGATTTTGAGAAGTGGCTGACCAAGGTGTTTGAGAAACCATCTGAGGATGGGGTAGCTCCCTGGCTGTCCTTGGAATTCTGGCAGCACGAAGTTGACAAGGTGCTGATCCAGGGAATTTTCGCACGGAATGTGACGCAAGATGAAGTGGTACAGCGGGTCCGCTCGGTCTGGCCGAAGCTTTCGATCTCATGGCTCGGCGCCCGCATGGAGGAAGTCGCTCGGACAGGGCTCCCCCGCTGGATGGACCAGGCGTTCTGGGCGACCGAGATCGACCCGATTCTGCTTAGCGGTCTCCGGAATGCCAGCCAATGTCAAAGCGAAGCGGTTGAGACGGTCCTGCACGCATTCCCGCAACTCCACGTCGGCATGATCTGGGATCGTCTCCGACGATTGCGAAAACAACGGACAGCGGACTTGCAAGCAGTAGTGACGGCATTTGCGGTGGCGAACGGTTGCAACGACCGGGTCGAGGCCGGTGGCGGACAAGCCGATTCGAGTGCGACAGCCCAAGTGGACCGGATGGTGCTGCCGTCAGGAATCGAGCGACGGTTCTGGCGCACCGAGGTCGACCCGATCTTGCTCAGCGGAATTCGAACTGCGAACCGATTAGAGCGCGAAACAGTTGACAGGGTCCTGCGTAAGTTTTCCGAACTGCGGATCGGCACAATTTGGGCGCGTCTTCGACGCCTACAGGAACAACGAAAAGAAAACGGACACACAGGCCCACCGTTTCGATGGACAGATGAATTGGATGAACGGCTGATCCACATTCACGAAGAAGCGGGTTTAAGCGCAGCCGTGTCGGGTGTTCAGAGCCTAACCGGCTGGCCACGAAAGGCCATCTTGCGGCGGGCCCATAAATTGGGGCTCCCCACCCGACCTTTGGGCGCTCGCCGGCGCTGGACGATGGTAGAGTACCGTTTCGTTATCGAATCCTTGAACCACATGAGCGTGCGGGAGATCGCCGAACAGATCGAGAGATCAGAGAAGGCGGTTTGGGACATGGTTGGCCAGCGTGGAATCCCGGCTAGATTCCAAGACGGAT
>CAWCCT010000007.1:0-859318 GCA_963794165.1 uncultured Acidobacteriaceae bacterium
TGGTCGTGGCCATCACCAGCCTGCTGCGAAACGCGGGCAGGCCACCCGTTTGCAGGTGTCCAGGCAAAATGTCGGGGGTATTAGGCCAGAAATTCGGCCGGAAGTACTCCTTGACTTCAGTGGTGGTGAGTTCCAGCAAATATTGCGTGAGCTCTTCCTTGGTGTCGCGCCAGGTGAAGTAGGTATAGGACTGAGAAAAGCCAAGCTTGGCCAACCGCTCCATAACCCGAGGCCGGGTGAAAGCCTCGGCCAGGAACAGAACATCGGGATCTTTCGCTTTGAGCTCGGGGATCACCCATTGCCAGAAAGGGAATGCCTTGGTGTGCGGATTATCCACGCGGAAGATCTTCACCCCCTGATCCATCCAGAAGCTGAAGACATCCTTAAGGGCATCCCACAATCCCTGCCAGTTGGACGATTCAAAGTCCAGCGGGTAAATGTCCTGATATTTCTTCGGGGGATTTTCCGCATACTGAATCGACCCGTCGGGGCGCTTCTTGAAGAATTCAGGATGCTCGGTCACCCATGGATGATCGGGCGCGCATTGGAAAGCAATGTCGAGCGCGACTTCCATCTTGAGCTGCTTGGCTCGCTTCACCAGGTCTGCGAAGTCCTTCAGTGTTCCGAGGGCGGGAAGGATCGCCGTATGGCCTCCTTCGGCGGAGCCGATCGCCCACGGACTCCCTTCATCGCCCGCGGCAGCTTCAACGGAGTTGTTCTTGCCCTTGCGAAAACTTCTTCCGATGGGAGAGATGGGAGGGAAGTAGAGGACGTCAAAGCCCATTTCCGCTACGTAGTCCATTCGTTTGGTTACGTCGCGAAGGGTCCCGTGCTTTCCTGGGGTGGTTGACCAGGAACGCGGGAAGAGTTCATACCATGCCGAAAAGCCGGCTCGCTCCCGGTCAACCACGACCTCCAGCTCTCGCTCGAACCAGGTCTCGAGCGCGGGGTCGGGGTAACGACGGACCATAACCGTGAGCTCGTCCTGCAATGCGAATTCGACCGTTGTGGAATCACCGCTTCGGAGCTTGGTGGCCCAGGCGGCCAGCTTTGCGCTGTCTTCTTTCGTTGCCCGGGGCCGAACTTGTTCGAGAAGCAGGGCGCCGGTAGCAAACGGCACGGCGAGATCCTGTTTCGCCTCCACCCGCTTCTTGAGGTCACTCTGCCACGTCTCGAAATGATCTTCTTCTCCCACCAGGGTGTACCGGTAGCGGCCGACCTGCGTTACTGGAAACTCAGCTCGCCAGCGGTCATTTCCCAGGGCCAGCATTTCCACGGACTGCCAACTGCTGCCGCCCTCTTGCTTCCACAGCAGTCGCGCTCGAACGTGGTCGTGCCCGTCTCCGAAGACGTCCGCCTCTACAGCGACCAGGTCGCCGACGATTCGCTTGATTGGAAAGAGGCCACAATTCAGTTGTGGTTTTACGTTTTCAATAACTACCCGGCATCGTCCCTCGTTCGGCTTCGCCATCAACCCCCCATAATCAGTAGCTCCATTGTAGGCAGATGCAGTTTCCTGCGGTTGGGTTCCGGTTCCAGAGCAGGCATTCCCTCTATAGTCGAGAGATGAAATTTGCTCTGCGCCCCAAGGCCGCCCATCTGCTGCTCGCGATTGACCTGGTGGGAACTGCTCTCTTTGCCGCCGAGGGCGCGTCGGCAGCCATGCAAGCCAGGCTTGATTTGCTCGGTCTACTGGTCCTGGCCTTCGTTACCGCGTTGGGAGGCGGCATCGTTCGCGACCTTTTGATAGGCGACGTACCGCCGAGTTCCATCCGAAATTGGAACTATGCCGCCGTCGCCCTGGCCTCCGGAGCGGCGGTGTTTGTTCTGCACACTTACACCTCCACGGTGAATAGCTGGCTGATCACGACTCTGGATGCGGCGGGGCTCAGCTTCTTTGCCATCGCGGGGGCGACCAAGGCGCTGGAATTCAAACTGCATCCGCTGCTAGCCACCATGATGGGCGGTATCACAGGAGTGGGCGGGGGCACCATCCGCGACCTGTTGATCGGTCAGGTGCCAAAGGTGCTTCGCGCAGACGTCTATGCGGCTGCCGCACTATTCGGCGCTGCCATCACAGTTCTTTGTCTCAAGCTAAAAGTCAACGCGGTGGTGGCCAGCAGCAGCGGCATCGCCGGTTGCTTCACGCTGCGCATGTTGGCCGTCTACCACCATTGGAATTTACCAGGTGCCGCCGGCTCCTGATTTGGGAGTCGCATCCCACAATTTTTACCCATTCCATCCCTGGCCGATGGACAATCGATAGATGCGCCTCATCACCTACCGTCGCGACGCAACTATTGCCCCGGCACTCCTCAAGGACGGCCATGTCTTCCCTCTCACCCAACTCGGATACCAGGACACCTTGTCGTTCATTGCCGCGGGGCCCAGTCGATGGGCAGCGGTCAATACTCAGCTGGAAGAAACCGGTCTGAATCTGCTTGCACCCTTGTCTTCCGTCATTCTGGAGCCACCGGTGGTGCGGCCTTCCAAAATTCTCTGTATCGGCCTCAACTACCGCGACCACGCCACGGAATCAAAAATGGAGCCGCCCAAGTTTCCTACGGTGTTTTCCAAGTACCCCCTGGCGCTGATCGGGAATGGCCAGCCCATCCTGTTGCCGCGTGCCAGCCAACAACCAGACTATGAAGCCGAGCTGGCAGTCGTGATTGGCCAGGGCGGCCGCAATATCCCCGAAGCCGAGTGGGAAAATCACGTCTTCGGCTACACCATCCTTAATGATGTAAGCGCTCGCGACGTGCAATTGGCTACTTCCCAATGGACGCTGGGCAAAAACTTCCCTACTTTCGCGCCCCTCGGTCCCTGGATCGTATCCAAGGACGAGGTGCCGGACCCGCACCAACTGGATATTTCACTCTCCATCAACGGGGAGACCCTGCAGAGTTCCAATACCCGCGAACTCATCTTTAAGGTGCCCCGTCTTATCTCTTACATTTCGACCATGATGCCCCTGGTGCCGGGAGACATTATCAGCACCGGTACTCCCGCGGGCGTGGGCATGGGTCGCACTCCGCAGCGCTGGCTCCGGCCGGGCGACGATGTGGTGGTGAAGATTTCCGGCATTGGCAGCTTAAGAAACCCGGTCCTTGCCGAACCGTGAAGGTATGGATTATTCAACCTGCTGGTGCTAGCATTCCGGCCAGAGAGACTCTATGGTCAGGGTGATCACGGTGGAACGGGAGTACGGCAGCCAGGGAGCGGAGTTTGCTCATCGCCTGGCCAACCGGCTGAACTGGAAGCTCATCGATAATTGCCTCATCGAGGAGATCGCCCGTAAAGCCGGCGTGCCAAAAAGCATGGCGGAACAGTGCGATGAGCGTCTTGACCCGTGGTACTACCGGATGGGTAAATCGTTCATGCATGGCAGTGTGGACCGCCTGCCTGCACCGCCGAAGGACCAGGTTTTCGACAGTGAGCGCATGGTCGAGTTCGTGCGCAACTACCTGAAGCAATGCCTGGCGGACGGGCAGTGTGTGATCGTTGGCCGCGGCGCGGCGTGTGCGATGGCGAGTCTTCCCGGGGTCTTCAACATTTTCGTGTACGCGTCCATGTCGAGGAAGATTCGCTGGTTTGAAGAACACTTTCCGGAACAGGCAGCAAACGCCCGGGCAGAGATTGAGGCCACCGACAGCCGGCGCGAAGGTTACATCCGTCGCTACTACGACCGGGAGTGGACCGATCGCCGTCTCTATCACATGATGATCAACTCCTGCATGGGCTGTGACGCCATGATCGAAGCTGTGCTTGACGGGGCGGGCATGCGAGCGGTCCGCGAGCAAGTAGGCGCCGGCCGCACCGGCCGGGAATAACCTCCGGATGCTGGTTTGTTGGTCCTGGACCTCCCACGGACGCCGGGTGCCCCACATCTCGCTGGTTTTTCGCGAGATGTGGGATTCCACGAAGGTTGGTTTCCAGCCCTGGCATTCTGAACCACTCCCGGTTAAGAGCAGTGGGATCCCAAGGTCCGTCGCAGGTCAGGAAATTGTTCCGCCCCGCGGAGAAATGCCATACCGAGCCTGAACCTCACCCTTGCTTTTGTCGCCCAGCGTAACAGGAGCGAGCTCTTCGGGCCGGCGACGAAGTTCTATTTAGATCGCATATCGCTTTACGCCAGCATTGAAACCGTTGCTTTCCGTGACGAGGACGCGTTGTTCGCCTTCGTCACCCGGCAGCGTGCCCGCACCCAAGCGTGGCTGATGCTTCTTGATAGCCGGGGAGAAGCTTTCTCCTCGGAAGAACTCGCCGCATGGCTGGGCGCGCGCCGCGACTCAGGCCAGCAGACGATCGTCTTCGCCGTCGGACCGCCGAGCGGCTGGTCGGGCGGATCGTTGCGGAGCGCGCAGACCACCCTGTCCCTAGGACGGATGACGCTGCCCCACGAGCTTGCCCGCCTGGTGCTGGCGGAACAGCTCTACCGGGCATTTACAATACTCGCAGGGCATCCCTACCACACCGGGCATTGATGCCTGCGGTATTTCTGCAGCTTCACAATCAAAAGCTGCACAAAATAAGAGGCAAATAAGCTCAGTAGCTGTAAGAATGCTCGGAGGCGGCGGCACGGGCGCCGCGGGGGCGCATAGCGGAAGGAATACATGTCCTGGTTTAAGCGGCAGGAAAATGAGATCGAACCGAATACGGCAGAAAAGAGTGTGAGAACCGAGGGATTATGGCAAAAATGCGAAGGCTGTGGCCAATACGTCTTCAAGGCCGATCTCGAGGCTAACCTGCAGGTGTGCCCTAAGTGTGGGCACCACCTCCGCCTGGACGCCCGAAGCCGCATTGCCAGCTTGCTCGAGCCGGGTTACCAGTTAGTGGACCTGGAACTTGTATCCACCGACCCGCTGGAATTCGTCGACATAAAATCCTATCGCGATCGTCTGGAAAAGGCTCGCCAGGAAACCGGCCTCAACGACGCGGTGATGAATGCCCTGGGAAATCTTGGTCCGTACGCCGTCATTCTCAGCGTGATGGAATTCGCCTTCATCGGCGGAAGCATGGGCTGCGTGGTCGGGGAAACCATCGCGCGTGCCATCGACCGCGCAATGGCGGCCCGCCAGCCACTCATCATCGTTGCCTCGTCGGGCGGCGCACGCATGATGGAAGGGGTCGCGAGCCTGATGCAATTGGCGAAGGTCTCTGCCGGCCTCGCTCAACTGGAAGACGCCGGTGTGCCGTATATATCAGTCCTTACCAACCCCACCACGGGCGGCGTGACCGCGAGCTTTGGCATGCTGGGGGACCTCAATATTGCCGAACCCGGCGCACTGATAGGCTTCGCTGGCCCGCGCGTCATCGAGCAGACGATTCGACAGAAGCTCCCGGAAGGATTTCAGCGGTCGGAGTTTCTGCTGGAGCACGGTATGTTGGACGCGATCGTCGCCCGACGCGACCTGAAAAGCTACCTGATCCGCGCGCTCGACTTTATGGTGCCCGCGCCTGCTCACGCGTAGCAGCAGGGAATTCCCTCTAGAATAAGACCATGTCTTATGCATCGGCACTTGACCGTCTTTATGCTCTCGGTCAGGAATTGCACACTGCCCCCGGTACGCCACGCCGCAAATTCGAGCTGGCGCACATGCGCACGCTCATGGCTTCCCTGGGCAACGCCGAGCGCAACTTTACTGCGGTGCTGGTCGCCGGCACTAACGGCAAAGGTTCAACTGCGTCCACTCTGGCCAGCATCCTGGCCCGCGCCGGCTACAAGACCGGCCTTTACACCTCCCCTCACCTCAGCCGCGTCAATGAACGGATCCAGGTGAATGGCTCCCAGATTGGCGACGACGATTTCGCCGCCCTCTTTTCCCATGTCGAGGAGGTTGCGGAAACCCTGGTGCGGGATGGCCGGCTGCCCGGGCCGCCTAGTTTTTTTGAGACGGTCACTGCGATGGGCTTTCTGCATTTTGCTTCCTCTCAGGTACACACCGCCGTGCTGGAAGTGGGCATGGGCGGCCGCTTGGATGCGACCAATATTGTCGAGCCCGCGGTCTCGGTGATTACCGATATTTCGCTCGACCATACTGAGTGGCTCGGCACCACCATCGATCAGATAGCGCGTGAAAAGGCCGGCATCCTGCGCAGCCAGGGCGTAATGATTACATTGCCCCAACATCCTGAGGCCAACCAGGCGCTGGGAGAAGTCGCAACATTACTGGGAGTCAGGGGAGTTAATGCAGCGAGCTATATTCCCGTGCACAACCATCCCGAACAGTACACGCGCAACCGCTACCCGTTGTCCGTTATGGGAGAACTTATCGGGATCGATTCCCCTCTGGCGGGCGCCCATCAACAGCGCAACCTGGCTCTGGCGATTGCCGCCGCTGTGGAGTTAAGAAACAATCACGGTTACAATATTACCCCGATCGATATCCAGGCGGGCATTCGGGATACGGTTTGGCTGGCGCGCCTGGAGTATCTCGTGGGCAGTGCCGGCCGGGCAGATGTGCTGCTGGACGTCGGCCATAACCCTGCTGGGGCTTGGGCCCTGCGGGCTGCGGTTTCGCATCTGGACCGGGGTCAACCCTTGACGCTTGTTTTTGGCTGCCTCAAAGACAAGCCAGTGGAGGAGCTGGCGCAGATTCTCTTTCCGCTGTTTGGCAAGGTGGTGGTGACGCCGGTCGATTCTCCGCGCAGCACATCGATCGAGGAATTGCTGGCGGCCGCGCAGACCACGGGCAGCGATGTCGAGCCGGCTGCGGGCGCAGTCAAAGCGGTTGAGCGTGCGCTGCAGCTGACCCCGGCGAATGGCCTCGTCGTCGTCACCGGCTCAGTCTACCTGGTGGGTCAAGTCCGATCCCAGCTGGTGGCCGCGCAGGGTGCAACGACGGAGCCGCTGAAAGTATGAGTTCCAAGCCTGCCGCGCACCCGGAACTTTCGTTGGGCAGCCGCGTGTGCTCGAACCTGGTCAGAAGCCCGCTCTTCTTTTTCTTCACGGGGCTTTTTGGCTGCATGTCGCTGGCGGCGTCTTGCCTGGAAAAGGACGGCCGTTGGCAGCACAATATTGCTCGGCAATGGGCACGGACTTCATTGCGAATTGTGGGGGCCCCGGTCTCCGTTATCGGACGTGAAAATTTCCTCCCGGTAGCTATCTATACCTCCAATCACACTTCATTTATGGATACGCCACTGGTCTTCAGCAGCCTACCCTTTCAGTTTCGAATTCTGGCCAAACAGAGCCTCTGGCGGTGGCCATTCATCGGATGGCATCTGCAGCGCTCCGGCCAGATACCGGTCGACGAGGAAAGCGGCAGCGGCTCCATTGCCGGACTCAACCGGGCTATCCGGGTGCTGAAATCTGGGATGCCGCTTTTTATCTTTCCTGAAGGCGGCCGAACCAAAGATGGCGAGATTCAGCCCTTCATGAAGGGCCCGGCGTACATGGCGATCCGCGGCCGGGTGCCCCTGGTGCCAATGGCGCTGATCGGCACCTATGAGCTGTTACCGATTCACACCCATCACTTTCGGCCGCGGCCGATCAAACTCGTGATTGGCAAACCAATCGATTCGTCGGGATACACCATCCGGCAAGTGGACGAGCTCACCGCCAGGCTGCGCAATGAGATCCTCGAGCTCTATCAAAGTCACGCCGCGCCTGGCGACCTCGCACCCGTTCTGGCGGCGCCGGCCGAGGGCGAAATGTTGGACAGCCGAGCGGAGCTCGCTAAAGAAGATCAATGACATCACTCAATCCCCGCATCGCCATCCCGGAGCCTACTTCTACTGACGAGGCTTACAACCAGCGCAGCATGCCGCAGTACATTCGCGCCGTAGAAGCAGCGGGAGGTACAGCGGTGCCCATTCCGTTGCGTGAGTCACCCGCCGCTCAAGCCGGCATTCTGGCCTCGTGCGCCGCCATCCTGCTTCCGGGCAGCCCGGCGGATGTGGACCCAGGGCGCTACGGACAACAGGCCGAAAAGGAATGCGCGGCCAAGGACCAGCCGCGCGAAGCAGCCGACGACCTGCTGTTGCAGGATGCCTTTGCTCAAGGGAAGCCGATCCTGGGAATTTGCTACGGCCTGCAATCGTTAAATGTATGGCGCCGCGGCTCGCTCATACAAGATCTGCCGCACGCAGATACGGGCGCGGTTGATCATCAGCCAGGAAGACAAGTACAGAAGGCTCACCCGGTTTTGGTCACTCCCGGGTCGCGTCTTTCGAAGTTGGCGAGTGGGATGAGTGAGGAAACCCCGGAGCTTTTTGTCAATTCGAGCCATCATCAGGCTGTCGACCGCCCGGGACAGGAGCTAGTTGTCGCCGCAATTTGCCCGGAAGATGGCGTCATCGAAGCACTGGAGAGCGCAGAACCAGAGCGATTTGTTGTCGCTGTGCAATGGCATCCGGAGCGGACTTACGAGAACAGTGGCGTGTCGCGCGCCCTGTTCGCGGCGTTTCTTGAGGCCGCCCGGTCCTGGTTGACTCGATCGTCAGTCCTGGCCAAGTGACCCATGCACGCCTCTGGTGGAGCGGCAACGCAAATTAGAAGCGCGTTCGCTGAAGCTGGTATTAACGAACTGCCCCCAGTAGCCTACGATCAGTTCGAGACCTACCTGGAATTATTGCTGCGATGGAATCTGCGGATGAATCTGACCGCGGTTCGCGAGCCGGAAGCAATCATCCGCCGCCATTTTGTGGAGTGCGCATTCGCTGCCCAGCATCTGCCTAGGGAGATAACGACTCTGCTGGATTACGGCTCGGGCGCAGGGCTGCCCGGGATACCCATCGCGATCTGTCGGCCGGAAATTCAAGTCACTCTCGCCGAAGCCCAAGGTAAAAAGATCGCCTTTTTGTCTGAGGCGCTCCGGGTTCTCCGCCTTGCGGGAGAACTCTTCGGTGCCCGCGTAGAAACAATGCCTGCAAAGCTGGTCTTCGACGCGGTCACGATGCGAGCGGTAGAAAAGATGGCCTTGGCAATGCCCTTCGCAATTCAGCACGCCAAGCACTGTCTGGTCCTGTTCACAACCCAGGAATCGGCGGGCGCATATCTAGGTCAGGCTCCTGAGCTGAGATGGCTGGCTCCACTTGCTATCCCGAACACCGAGCAGATGGTCCTCGCAATCGGGCAACGCGCTTGACCAACGCGGCCTGTGTTCCACGTGGAACACGGACCCGGTTATGGGCCGGAAGCCGCTTTTGTTCCACGTGGAACGTACCGCGATTTCCACCGGCCCCCGAAGGAGCCCTCCCAGTAAACGCCATTTGCTGCCACTCTATCTCCTTATAAATCTGGCAGTTCCAGCACCCCTCTTTCCCAAGTCGTGGGTTCTCCACATTTCGCTCCCAGTTCTGCACATCGCAATTCTTGCTCTCCTCCTCATCCCCCGATACTCTTCCAATACGTCATGGGTAAAGTAATCGCGGTCGTCAATCAAAAGGGCGGGGTTGGAAAAACTACTACCGCAATCAACCTCTCCGCAGCACTGGCTCTTGAAGGATTGACTTGCCTCCTCGTCGATTGCGATCCACAGGCCAATTCCTCCGGGGGATTGGGAGTGCCCCGAGACGAAAACCGCAATTCAACCTACGACATCCTGACTGGCAACGCGACCATCGCTGAAGCAACCCTACCAACGGAAATTGAAGGCCTGAAGTTAGTTCCGGGCAGCAACCACCTGATTGGCGCCACCGTTGAATTGATCCAAGCCGAACGCCGGGAGTATCGTCTCCGCCAGGCTCTGGAGCCCGTCCGCAGCCTTTACAACTTCATCTTCCTCGACTGCCCGCCGGCGCTTGATCTTCTTACCCTGAACGCCCTCGTTGCCGCTGACCGCTTGCTGGTCCCGATGCAGGCGGAATACTTCGCCCTGGAAGGCATTTCAGAGCTGCTCACGACCCTCGGCCGCATTCAAGCGGCCTTCAACCCCACCCTCGACATTGAGGGCGTAATCCTCACCATGTACGACGAGCGGACCAACCTGGCCCAGCAGGTCACCGAAAATCTGCGCCGCTTTTTCGGAGCAAAACTGCTCAAGACTGCCATTCCCCGCAACGTACGTCTGGCGGAGGCCCCAAGCTATGGCAAGCCTGTCGTCCTCTATGACCCACGATCCCGCGGAGCAGAGGCGTATAGAGACCTTGCCGCAGAAATCCTTGCTCGTAACAACATCGAGAGCCCGCGCGCACTGGAGCGAAAAGCAGCCTTGCAGGCGCAGTCAGCGCCGCGTGCGGAAACGAAAGTGCGTTTCTGGCCCTATGCTTGATTTCCTCTCCCCAGAGTGGTGTTCTCCAGAATTCCGGCCAACTGTGGAACATGGCCGCAACCGAGTTCGCAGTTCTCAACCTCCGGCTTTTAGGACGCAACAATGACTCCATCCGTTGAAATACCAAAACGCCGCGCCCTCGGCAAAGGTCTCGAATCCCTGCTGCCTGGACGATCTGGATTCACTCCCACTCCTGCCTCTTCCTCCTCCTCCGCTCCTCCTCTCAACGATGAGGGCAAGCCCAGAGAGATACCCGTCGACCAGATTGAGCGGAACCCTTTTCAGACGCGAGCGACCGTCGATGAAAACGCTCTGAGAGAACTGGCTGCCTCAATTGCGTCTACGGGCGTAGTGCAACCAATCCTGGTCCGGCCGCTGGCGGACGATCGTTTTCAACTGATCGCCGGCGAGCGCCGCTGGCTCGCCTCCAAGATGGCCGGCAAAGCCACGGTGCCTGCCATTCTGCGCCATGTGTCCGACGAGCAGGCGATGGAAATAACCATCGTCGAAAATCTGCAGCGTACTGATCTCAACCCCATGGAACAGGCTCGTGCGTACGATCGCCTGAGCCACCACTTCAAAATGACGCAAGAGCAAATGGCCCAGCGAACAGGCAAGGACCGAGCCTCTGTGGCCAACTTCCTCCGCCTCCTTCGCTTGCCCATCGAAGTGCAGCAAAAAGTAGAGACCGGAGCTCTCAGCTTTGGCCACGCGCGCACGTTGTTATCGCTGGAGTCCCCCGAGGCCATTCTGAAGGCGGCGCAAAAGGTGACTGCCCTATCCATGTCAGTGCGCCAGACCGAAAGCTATGTGCAGGGATTGCTGAACCCTGAAAAGAAGCCGCAGGGCGAACAAAAAGAGAAGGAGCCGCTGGATCCGAATGTCCGCGAGGCACGCGATCTGTTGCAGCGGGCCCTTGGCCTGAAGGTCTCGATCGAGGACAAGAATGGCCGCGGACGAGTGATCATCGAATATTCACGCTTGGAAGATTTCGATGCCCTGCTCGAGACCATTGCCGGCAAATAGGGCTCGGGCAATGCCCTGTTTATGAAACCAACACAGTTACATTACGCATCTCCGTCAATGAGAGTGCGGCGATCCGGCCAGTCATGAGTGCGGCGGAGCTGGCATTTCGCTTCCGCGTCTTCCTCTTTATCCTGCTTTATCTGCTAGGTTTTTTCCCGCCCTGGGACTTTCTAGCCGGCAGCCGCGGCACGCTCTGGCTTGCAGCATCGGCCTGGGTGGCGCGTGTGGGCGGGATGGGCCTCGCCGCCGCCACCATTGGAGTGACACTGGCTGCCCTCTTGTGCCTGGTTGCGGGAGCTCTTCTGCGGGTCTGGGGCACCGCCTATCTGGGTTCCGGCGTGATGCGCGGTGCTTCGCTCGCAGGCGACCAAGTCGTCGCCGCCGGACCGTACCATTATGTACGCAATCCCCTCTATCTCGGATCGTGGCTGCTCGCCATTGGAGTCTGCATCCTGATGCCGCCCAGCGGAGCCGCCTTTTTTCTGCCGGCCTTCAGCATCTACACCCTGCTGCTCATCGGTGTGGAGGAGCGCTTCCTAATGAAGAGGCAGGGGGATGTTTACCTGCAGTACCGCCGCCGTGTTCCCCGTCTGTTGCCTCGTCTGACCGCCGGCGATATCACCTCATCCGGCAGTCCGCGGTGGATGTCAGCTTTTTTGAACGAGACTTATCCAATAGCCATCACGTTTTGTTTTGCGCTGTTCGCCTGGCGCTACAACGCGCACATCCTGATCCGATGTGTGCTTATCTGCTATGGCCTTTCTCTCGTGGTTCGCGCAATGACAAAGCGGCCTGCGGCGGAAGCGAGCCCGCAGTGAAACCCTGGTTGTTTAAGGGCAGGGGTCAACTTCAAAGCGCGCTTTGTATCAGAGCACGACTTCAGTCGTGCCGAAAAGAGCGAGTGGGACGAGGGCTAGGGCAGTTGAAGGTTACCGGCTTTTAGTTCCCGTGCGAACCTCATGGATGCGATGATGGGTGCCCCAGGTCTCGATTTTGAGACCTGGGATTCGTCACGCAAATGCCGGCGGACTCAATTTGGAAAGCTTGTAGGGGGACCTGCCGCTTCCGGGTTCTCACACAGACGTGAAGCGATCCTGACCTTTCAGTCAGACTCATTGCTCCGTACGCAAATTCGAGCCTGGTGATGTGGTTTACGGGAACATGAGGGGTTCAGAGGGCGAGGCAGGTTGCCTCCACACCTTAGATAGCCTTATTAGAAAAAGACGGGCTAAGCCCCTAGCTGCTGACCTGTTGTGCCAGCCCCGGACTTCCTCGCCGCAGCGAGCATCAGTCCGGGGGAGCGGGTTTTCAAACCCGCGGAAACGCTCGGTATATCAATTTCGGGGGCTTTAGCCCTGGTGGCTGCTTCTCGAGCGACCCTGACTTCAGTCACACTCATTGTTCCGCACGCAAACTCGAGCGTGCTGACGCGGCCTACGGAAACATGAGGGGTACAGAGGGCGAGGCAGGTCGCCTGCCCTCCTTGGATAGCCGTACCATGCTGCCGGTGTGCTACTTCCTTGGCGGCGCGATGGTATCTTTAGCAGCCTTGGCCACACGGAACTTAACGACGGTCTTGGCCTTGATCTTGATGGTTTCGCCAGTTTGAGGATTGCGACCCATGCGGGCCTTCCGCTCGGCCTTTACCAACCGGCCAAGCCCGGGGATGACGAACACGCCATTCTTCTTCGTTTCCTTCACCGCCGTCTCTGCCAGCAGATCGAGAAATGCAGCCGATTGCTTGTTGGTCAACTCAAGTCTTTCTGCCATCGTTCGGACCAGTGCTGTCTTGGTCATGCCTGTTGCCATATTGTGTCCTTCTTTCCTGTGTGTTATTTCATGGACTCATGGTCACGGTCTTCCGCACCCTTGAGAATCCATGTCTTGACCGGTCTCCGTAAATCTGACGCCCGTCAATAACGCGCATCGATCATCAGGAACCCCAGTGTTTATGCGGGTAAAACCACCCCACCGCCGTTTACGATGCGGCTTTGGCCCGCGTTTGTCAACCGAAAAACCGAGATTTGTTCCGTTTTTGGCTTGTTTTTGCCACATTTCCCGCAATTTGTTGGGATTTCCTTGGAATAAGCCCTGCTTTTCAAAGAAGACTACAAGCCGAACAACGGCCGTCGCTTCTTCTGCATACTCGCTAACAGCGGCGTATTGAGAGCATTCACCAGGGGCGTGGCGAGGCGGAAACGCCGGATTATCTGGCCGGCAAAATCCTTCTTGAGTGACGCCGCCGGCTCCAGCTTGGCCTCAACGCCCCACTGCCGGCATAGCAGCAAATCCATCGCCGGGTGCTCTTTAGGAAAACCTTTTGGCGCCCGGCTGAGCGGCATCCCAGTAAACGAGTCCATGGTGCGCTTGAGCTTGCGATCGGCGAGCAGCTGGCGCACCTCCGCATGGTGCCGCAATAGGTACTCCCTGATTGCCAGCAGCTGCTCGCGCTCTGGCATATAAACGCCGGCCGCAATCAGCACCTCATCCGGGGAGATATGCATGTAGTAGCCGCCCCCGGAAGTCTTTTCCAAACCTTCCCGCGACCACCAAGCGGAGATGTGGCTTTTGTAAGGCCGTTTGTCAGAAGAAAATCGTATGTCGCGATAAATGCGCATCATACATTTTTGAGCTGGGCGCACGTGGGCGGGAGCGAACCCTTCCATGGCTCGGTTCACGGTTTCTATGAGCGCAAGCATCGGCTGCTTCAGCTCGCGCTCGAACTCTGGTTTATGAGTCTCGAACCACTCCCGGCGATTATTTCGCCGCAGGCTGCGCAGGAATCTCAGTCCGGCTTCACGGAAGTACGGTTCACCGTCAATGTGGGGAAAGGGAGAGATCATGATCACGAATAGATCGAAAGACGCGGCTCCCGCGGGCTGAAGCCATAAGAAAGCTTGGTGTCAACGCAGGTAACCGAGACAGTAACTTCGAAGGATATACTTAAAAATTCGCATTCAGGTACAAAGGTAATGGACTTATTAGGCCACAATAGAACCTGTTTTGATGAATGTGAAATAGACTTTGCTTGCCTCCCTCAATCTGACAAGGCTGTCCGGCTGCTTACCTACATGAGACAACTTGCCTTTTTTTGCTTAATTTTGGCCACTTCGACGCTGTGCGCGCGTGCGCGTGTGCATGAGATGGAGTTCGACCAGGCTCGCCAGGTTGCGCTTATCGTCGCCAAGCACGACAACATCACGGTGGATGATCGCACGATCGTGATGAACTCGATGGATACTCGGACAGACACCGGCTTCATCCGCGGGTACTATAGCTTTCTCATCGTTCGGGAAAGCGACTCGCCCTCCAAGCCTGATGAAACGATTCGCATGTATGTAGTTTCCAAGAAGACCGCCGACACTTGGGAGCTCAATCTTTGCACGCATTACTCGTTTCCCGAACTGCAGAAATTTCAGCACGACATTATGCACGAGACCGGAGCACGTTCCGGTGACGATGCCGATATGCCCAAGGCAATTGGCTGTGTTGATAAAGGACAGCTGGAGCCGGCGTCGGAGTAACCTTTTTGGTGCAAAAAGAAGAAGCCCACGCCTCCCTGGCATGGGCTTCTTCTCCGCGGCATCACCGGAGTGAGCTGCAAACTCAAGAACCGCCGGGGGAACGGCTCTCTTTTCATCTGTGGTGTTACTCTCTGGTTACTGCATTTGCCGTGCCAAACAGCCAAGCGTAAGAGCATTGTGGTTTCAGCACTTTACCGGCCTGTGGATATTTGGTACGCCAAACAGCAAGCTCAATCTACGCATTGCTGGGAAAAATCTACCTGTCAGATAGCGACATTTTAATTGCGCATTCCAGCCAAAGCGGCCCTAAAAAGCGTCTCAAAATTGTCACCTACCGTCTTATCCTTGGCCACTGCGGCGGCGATTGCTTTTTGCGCCAACGGGCGTTGATAACCCAGGTTCACCAGAGCGGAAAGCACATCGTCTGTGGATGGTCCGGTGGCGATCTCGCGCGGTGCGGCCGCCATATCTTCGAGTTTGTCCTTCAGATCCACCACCAGCCGCTCGGCCATTCGTTTACCGATGCCGGGAATTTGAGAAAGCGTGGCATGATCCTGGCCGCGGATGGCGCTTACTAACCGCTCGCTGCTCAAGCCGCTCTGGATGGTAACTGCGAGCTTCGGGCCCACGCCGCTCACCGTGATCAAGCGCTCGAACACGCGTTTCTCTTCTCTGTCGAGAAAGCCGTAGAGGGCCAGGGCATCTTCGCGCACGTGGGTGTGGATGAAGAGAGCCACCTCGGTTCCCTCCGGCGGCAGCGCGCTAAAAGTGGGCACGCTGATCACGACGTCGTAGCCGACTCCTCCAGCTTCGATGATCGCCTGCTGAGGATACTTCGCCAGCAACCGTCCCCGCAGGTGCGCAATCATGCGCTGATTGTACCGTTAGCGCTTTCTAGAATTTGTGGCGATAGGAAATTTGAAAATCGTAGCCGGCGTTGGGAGGAAACAGCGCTGCGACGTGCCGCAAACGCTCGGCCAGCGCGGGCGCGGCGAGCAGCGGATACTCGCGCTCTCGAAGATCGGTGTAGTTGAAGTCGAGCGTGAGAGAAAGCATATAGATGGCGAGAGCATCTGAAAACGCGGACTCAAAGAAGCTGCTCTTTGCCTTCTCGTCGATTCGTCCCTTCTCCACTCCACGGCCTATGACAGGCTGTTCCAGACGAGAAAAACTTCTCTCCGCCCCACGCGTAGGGCCTTCGTTGCGGCCGCGGTCCAGTGCCCGCCGCCGGCTTTCGTAGCTGTCCTGGCTGGTTTCTCCGCGCACCTCCGCCAGGGCCTGCGACCACGCCAGGTCGCAGAAAGTTTGCGGCACCCCAGCCGCTTCGACAAAGTGGTGCCCGACATTGATGAAAAATTCGAAAGCCAGAGCAAACCGGTCCTGCATCAGCCGGGTGGAAATGAAGATGCAATCAGCCCCGTCGAATTGCACATTGCGGTGACACATTGCGCGATCGCCCAGGTCGATGGTGTAGCCGGGCGCCACCATCGTCTCTTCGGTTTCACCAATGGTGAGAGGCACAAAATAATATGCATGCCGGCTCAGCGCGGCGGCGATTGCGTTGGGCACTGCCTGCACGATCGGCGCCAGCTCCTGTTCGGTGATGTGCGTGTCGGCAAAGATCGCGTAAGACAGGTGGTTCTCCGCCTGACGCACGGGTGTCTGCTGCGCGACAAGCGATGCCGGCAATAACTCCATTTGGGCGACTTCAGCCATAACCTAGTATTCTAGCTGAGTGGAGGGGGGTGCATTTCCCCTTTCCGAGGCTCATTATGGATACGCAGCAGCAGAACCTGCACCAGGTTCGTCCCTCGCACACGAGGGGAAGCTTTTTCGGTGTGCCGCTTGGCGATCTCGGCCTCGTTACCAGTGTTCTCATGGCCTTTACTGTAGGATTTCTGAGCTTCTTCCTGTTCACCTTCCTCGCCATCGTAGGCATCATGATCTACAACGGCATGGGCCACCACGTGGACTTCGCTGACAGCTACAGGTACATCTCCTTTCCCGCCGCCTGCCTTGTGCTGGCCGCAAGCCTCATCTTTTTTGCCACGCTGTGGCTGCGCCGGAAGGTTTCCGGCGGTTAGAAGAAGTCATGGCTCTCATCACCATCGATCTCGCGCCACCCTCGGAGATTCAGGCGCGAGCCTGGTGCCGGCAGTTGGAAGCAGGCGACATTCTCTTTTTTCCGCAAACGCCCATTCAGATTCCTCCCCAGGACCTGTCTTTTCTGCTCGGCCAGCAGCAGACGGGCAGCACCTTGCACAAGAACATCGCCTACAAGCCAAATCAGGACAGCGTGAGCGGCCTCGATGCCGGCACCACCGGCGCCGCGGAGCTCAATCAACTGCGCGCGATCATGCGCCAGTACTCGCAGGATGTAACTCGTTTCCTCACCCGCTTCTTATCCCCCTACCAGCAGCGCTGGCAGTTGGATTACGCCAGCTTTCGCCCGCAGGAGGAAGAAGGCCGCGACCTGCCGCTGCGCCGGCGCAACGACCTGCTGCACACCGACGCCTTCCCTACGCGTCCAACCCGGGGAGCGCGCATCCTGCGTTTCTTTAACAACATTCATCCAACGCGCACGCGCGACTGGGTGGTCAGTGACCCGTTTCCAGTGCTTGCGCTCAAATATGCGCCGCAACAAATTTCGCTCCCCAGCCCCGGCAATTCTGCCGGCCGTGCACTGAAGTCGTTGGCCAACACCGCCGGCCTGGGCTTGGCGATCCCCAGCCTGAAGCGATCGCCTTATGACGACTTCATGATGCGCTTCCACAACTTCCTCAAGGAAAACGCCTCTTTCCAGGCCGAGTGCCGCAAGGAATACCTGCAGTTTCCCCCCGGCTCCAGTTGGATGGTGTACACCGACATGGTTCCGCACGCGGTTCTCTCCGGCCAATACGCACTGGAGCAAACCTTCCTGGTGGATCACCAGGCCATGGTTTCCCCGGAATCATCGCCTCTCTCTGTGCTTGAGGCCATGACTCACACCGCTCTGGTGTAGCCTCGGCTCTCGACGGAAGAGGGTAGAGACAATATCCTTGGGTATTACCCAGCAGGAAAATGACAGCGATCGCAGACTCGATAAAGGTTCATCTCCCCGACGGCTCCATCAAAGAATTCCCCGCCGGATCAACACCCCTCGACGTGGCCAACAGCATCTCACCGCGGCTGGCAGCCGCCGCCATCGTGGCCCGCATTCGACCACTGAACGGTGCAGGGCCGGCAAAAACCAACGACGCTCAGCCCGAGACGGGTGAAGCCAGCATGTATGCCGCTGAGGAAGCAAACGCCGAACGGCTTGTGGATCTGACCACACCGCTCCAGGAGGACCTGTCGCTGCAGCTCCTGACCGAGAAAGATGAGGAAGCACTGAAAGTGGTGCGCCATTCCGCCGCGCACGTGATGGCGACCGCGGTGCTCGAGCTGTACCCCGAGACCAAGCTTGGTCACGGCCCGGCCACGGATGCCGGCTTCTTTTACGATTTCTACCGGCCAACGCCTTTTACTCCTGAAGACCTCAAGGCCATCGAAACCAGGATGGCGGAAGTGGTGAAGCGCAACGAGCCTTTCGTGCGCGAATGGGAGCCTCGCGACCAGAGCCTGGCCCGCTTCCAGGCCGGCAACGATTTCATGAAGGCCCACTTTGTCGAGCGCTTCACCAAGCCCGGCGAGGAAATTTCTTTTTACCGCAACGGAGCCTTTGAAGATTTTTGCCGTGGGCCGCACGTGCCTTCGACCGGCAGGGTCAAGGCCTACAAAGTAACGAACCTTGCCGGAGCCTACTGGCTGGGGGATGAGCACAATCCCCAACTGCAGCGCATTTACGGCACCGCCTTTTTCTCCGCCAAAGAGATGGAGCAGCACTTTGCGCGCCTGGAGGAGGCGCAACGCCGGGATCATCGCGTCCTGGGCAAGCAGCTCGACCTGTTCTCCATCCAGGAAGTGGCCGGGCCGGGCTTGATCTTCTGGCATCCCAAAGGCGCGATGGTGCGCAGGATCATGGAAGACTGGATGCGGGACGAGTGCCTGAGGCACGGCTACGAGCTGGTCTATACGCCGCACGTGGCGCGGGTAAATCTGTGGCAGATCAGCGGTCACGAAGGTTTCTATTCGCAGAACATGTTTACGCCGATGGAGCTGGACGACGCCGACTACCGGATGAAGCCGATGAACTGTCCCTTCCACATTCTTATCTATAAAAATTCGCCCAAGAGCTACCGGGACCTGCCGGTGCGCTATGCGGAGCTGGGGAACGTATACCGCTACGAGCGCTCTGGCACCATGCATGGGCTGTTGCGGGTGCGAGGCTTTACGCAGGACGACGCCCACATCTTCTGCACCCCGGCGCAGATTGAGGATGAAGTGGTGGGCTGCATTGAATTTGCCCAGCTGGTGTTGAACACGTTTGGTTTTGCGGAATTCAAGGTGGAGCTTTCCACCTGGGATCCAAAAGACCGCAAGAGCTACACCGGCTCGGATGAGAACTGGGCCTTGGCCATTCATTCGCTCGAAAGCGCCCTGGCGCGCAAGGGAATTCCGTATAAGACCATCCTTGGGGAAGCCGCGTTTTACGGCCCGAAGATCGACATCAAGCTGGTGGACGTGTTGGGACGCTTATGGCAACTGTCAACGGTGCAATTCGACTTCAACATGCCGGCGCGCTTTGAGATGGAGTATGTGGGGGAAGACGGGGAGCGCCATCAACCGCTGATGGTCCATCGTGCACTATTTGGCTCAGTGGAGCGCTTTTTTGGCGTGCTGGTGGAGCACTATGCCGGGGCCTTCCCCCTCTGGCTGGCCCCGGTGCAGGTGGGCATTGTGCCCATCAGCGAGCGTCATTTGGACTATGCAAAAAAGGTACAGACGACGTTACAGAACGCCGGCTTGCGCGTGGAGGTCGATCACCGCAACGAAAAAATGGGAGCCAAGATCCGCGACTTCACCTTGCAGAAGCTTCCCTACATCCTTGTCGTAGGTGACAAAGAATCCGAGACGGGAGCTGTCAGCCTGAGGGTTCGGAGCGAGGGAGACAAAGGCAGCATGCCCTTGGAAGACTTCGTCACCCGGGCGCGGGGGCTGGTCGACACCAGGTCGACCAGTTTGTAGCTTTAGAGGAGTACGCCGAAAGCGACCGTCAGAGCCTGTGCGAGAACCTGAGGACAACAGATCACGCGGGGACATGCTTTGTACGAAGGGCACGGCCTACCTGTGCCAGCCCCGGACTTTCAGTCCGGGGAGCGGGTTTTCAAACCCGCGGAAGCGCTCCGTTGAGAATTTCGGGGCTTTAGCCCTGGTGGCTGCTTCTCCCGCCCTTACATATCTTCTCCGGCATTTAAGCGTATGCCCCTTCAATCATCGGCGGCCACACCCGATCAGCGCCTACCACTGCACTCCTGGATACAGGCTGGGCATGCGGAATCCGCGGTAGGCATTGCGTTCCTGAGATCTGCATAGTCCACACGGTTTGCGGCGTGCTCTGGTGGCGTCACTTCATAAGATATACGAGCTGGCTGTTCGCTACACCCGCAAAGATCGTACTCCACATTGCCGTTTGCGAGCAGATCGACGCTGCCACCAAAAAAGCTGTAGAGGTTGGCAGGCAGTATCTGGTGAAAGGTGAGCGTTGCCGTTTTCGCGTTCTCATCGATCTGGAAGACGGGGATCGTGGAGTAGAGGCAAGGCGGATTCCGGGGGCGCCACAAGTGACGCCGGCGGCAAAGATGCGGTCGTCGCCGTTGTCCATCAATCCCAGGGAGAAACACGCCGGTCGTGTTGGAGCTGAAGAAATTCGGCATGTGCTGCGCGTATTGCCAATCAGTCGGGTCGACGCCATTCTTCAGCGTGAAGTCGCCGCCCTCACCCAACCGCCAGAGGACGGCGCCTGAGCCCTTGCCGTCTTCGTAGTCCACTTTCACAACCCAATTCTGGTGGCGCATGGAAACCAGGATATTGCCATCGTCTGGCGAATAAAGCACTGCGTTGGTATGGGTCCAGTCGGGGAACAGGTAGGGATGCCGGTTGGGATCCAGGTGGTTGAACTCGTTCCAGGCCCATACTGGCTGCAGATTTTCATCCAGGTCCACGATCACGTCGCCCAGCACGGTGGTAGGTGGGGTGTTGGTCAGGGCAGGGGTAGTGGTGCTGGACAGGTTCATGAGTCGTGTTGGCAAGCACCAGCCAGTGACCGTTTGGCAGCGGCTCCACGTCATGGTGGAAGACTTGCAGCGTCACCTTGCATTCAGCGCAAGTGGCGCTCGCAAGCTCGCGCATTCAGATCGTTGATGGTGATCTCGCGCACGGTGTCGCCCGCCAGATTCACTTCCCGAATTTCGTTGATGGTCCCCGGCGGGAACTGGCCCAGTGAGCGGAGCGCCCGAACTAGGACCGATCGCCATCAGGAAGTCCCCGTTTGGCAGCAACTTGACACCCTGAATGATATTCGGTGCACTGCCCGGGTTCGCATAGGTCCAGAGGACGTTCCCTGCGAGATCGGTCGCCACCACTCCGGACGGAGTGCCGCTAACCAGGTTAAGCAACTCGACTCCCGGGTTGTGGCGTCATTCCTGCTGCGGTGGTGACCGTCAGCTTGGGCTGCATGTTGGCCGGCACCGCCTGCGTAGTAAACGTATGGTCGACGTCGGTGAGCATTGATGCCGTTGGTGAACTGCACCGCGGCCTGCATATGGTAAGTGGTGCTCGCCTTCATGCCGGCGACAAAAATGCTTACTTGGCCGCCGCTGTCCGTCGTCGACTGCGCCCATGTCTTCTGTTCCATAAGTCGTGTCTTTGCCAAAGCTCACGGTCATGCTTCCGGGAAAGGGCAGCGTCATCGTGTACAGCGCCACCTGCGGGTTGTTCGTCGCGGTGACCTGCCTACCGGCAAGGCGGCCGAGGTTCCGGAGAGAGCGACGCGTCTGGGCTGTTCCGGCAGGAACATCACCGAAGCCAAGGTTCAAGACTGCGTTCTGCGTGGCAGGAGCAGAAGCTGTGCTGGGGGTGTAGCTGACCATCACCGCACAATTGGCTGCCGCCGCCAGCTGTGCGCCGCAGGAGCCGGTACTCACAAGCGCGTAGCCTGGATCGCCGCTGAGAGCTAGGGCTCAGAGTCAATGCCGCCGTGCCGGTATTTGTAACCGTAACCACAGACTGAGTAAGAGTATTGTTGACCAGGTTGTTACCGAAGTTGAAAGAGGCAGCACTCAATGAAGCAGTCGTCGACAATGGCGGCGCTGCGTTGACCGTCACAGCTGCGGTAATGCTATGACTGAGCGAACCAGATGTGCCCTGGAGCGAGATAGCTGGCGCTTCCCGCTGCCGCAGCCGGACTCGCAGTCACACTAATCTGCTGCAGCCCACCGGGAGCTATGGACAGGGTCATCGGTGTGGCCGTCACGCCGCTGGGCAACGCACCGACCGCTACGCTCACGTTCCCGGTAAAGCCGTTCACTGGTGATGCGGTTACCGTGATCGTCTGCGCAGCGCCGCCTGGAGTGACCGTAACCGACGAGGGAGCGATAGCCAGAGTAAAGTCTGCGGTCGGTTTTGAGCTCCCACCACCACCGCATCCGGTCAAAACTGTAAGCAGAGAGATTGCGCCTAGAAAAGCGATACGCGATTGCATGAGATCAGCTCCTAACGTGTTTGTCACGGCTCTTTTTCTGTCACGCAAACAAATCTGTTGATACGCATTATGCCCGATTTGTGCCTCGAGGAATCGCGATATTTAGGCCGCCATTAGTGGCGCATAAGTCAGGGGCGTATTACAGCTTGCCGGAAGGCGTGAGAAAGGCGAAATGCCCTCCGGGTTAATTCCGATCGCAGAGGTGCATAAATGATTATTAGTTGTTTGCGTCCGGGCGCATGTTGGTGATGCTGTTCTATGGTATCCGGGCTGAGAGCGCCTTTGCGTCTCGATTTCCTGCTCGGGTGGGGACGCCGCGGTTTCAGGGCTTTTGAACTCCAACGTTGGACTGGCCACAGTAGCAAACAGGTCAAAATGCTAGCCTATAGCACAATAGGGAACAGCCGGATGACCATGACAGCATCAGGAGCAGAGACGTCGATGATGTCCCCCGCCTTGGGCCAGCGAGAGATAACACCCGTTACAATTTGCTCAGGGCAGCCAAGCGCGAAGCGCGAGTTTTGGCTGACGCTTGCTGCGCTCACGGCTCTTATATGCAATGGCCGTCGCGTCGGGAACCGCCGTTATGTGTGGTTTGATGAGCTTTCACCTTGGATATCGCCAGATCCGCGTCGCTTCAGCGAACTTTGGTATCGGGTGGTAAGGTTCGATTGCAACCCGCCCACTAGTCTATTTATTGAGCCGGATTTCCATGTCGATTTTCGGCTCGACTCCGTTCGGCCTTCGCTTCCCATCGATGCTGGAGTTTTACTTCGGGAGCGTGGCGATACTGCTGTATGTCAGACGAAAGGCCGAGACTGCATTTGCCGCTATGGCTGTACTTATGTTGTGGGCCGTCGCTCCCACCTTATACTATGCCGTCGAAGCCAGGCCTTATGCTTTGATTCTTCCTGTCGTTCGCCTGTCTCTTGCTCGTCGTGGGATACGGCGAGTCACGCCCAGACCCCGGCGGCTGGCTTTATTTGCCGTGTCAGTGTCAACGCTGGCTTTGGCGGGAGCGCATGTTTTTGCTCCGTTTACCCTTTTCGCATTCGTTTTGGCAGAGGCCGTGCGTTTTCGCCGCCGGCGAAAGCCAGACTACCCGCTGTGGGCTGCACTGCTCGTGCCCATGCTGAGCATGCTCCTCTATATACCGCTGGTCCGGTCGTATGGAGGAGTCATTTTTCGCGCATCCACTTCCTACAACACGCTCATTATCTTCTTTGCAGAAACCTTTGGCGCCCCAATCATGGCATTCGTCCTGCTGGCCGGCGTCTGTCTGGTTCCTTTGCGCCAGAGACGCTCAAACAGGCAAATGCGTTTCTCAGCGGAAGAGATTGCGCTCTACTCCTGGCATGTTTTTGAGCCCGCTTCTTATTGAATTTCGTCCTGATGCATCGTCACGGAGTGTTTTACAACCGATACTGTCGTGCCATCGCAAGTGGCGATCCTGACAGGCTCTCGCTGTCTTTCTTGCTTACCGTGTGGGCATGAATCGTGTGGCGGCATATGCTGCCTGCGGCGGTCTTGCTACTGGCTATCCTCAAGATTCAATTCTGGCATCCGTTGCTCTATCCCGCCACCGCAGAGAATCGGGGTCCTGGCATCCGTTCAGCCCGACCTCCCGATCGTCGTTGGCGAAGGGCGAGGTATTTATGGAGATGAATCAACGGAAAACTCAGCGTTTCTTGATCCCGACTCTATTTCCTGAAAGATCAGCAGGCTTCCTTGCATTATCGCGCATACCAACTATTTTCAAGATTTCGGAGCCCCGGATGTTCTGCAGAAGGCGGGTTTTCCATTCACCGCCAATGTCGCGCCTTTTTCCGGATTTGTCCGGCACCACAAGCGATTCTTGCTGCTCGGCGGCCCAGGAGATTGGGTCTTCCCAAAGCTCCTATCTAATGGAGCTTCGATGGCATACGTGCGTGACTATGGCGACGCTATGCCCTATTCCGAAACTACTCTGTTCCTGGTCACGATGCCGTCTCCAGACTCGCAGAAGGAATAACAACGACGCGGGACATGCTGTCTGCGGAGCGATTCCCTGTAACACATCAATCAGAATGCGCGTCGTATCTGACCGGTATCTTGGCAGCGCCAAAGAATAACCATCTCAATTTATCCGCTGCCATATAGACATGCTCCCGAAGTTTTGGGTGGGTTGATACGCCTTGTGGATGTAGTCGTCCAGCACCGTTACTCCGCTGCTTCTCGAGCTTTCATTCGGCTCGCGATAATGATCGAACTCTGAATCCAGAACAATATAGGGAGGAACATTGATCTCCAGCTCATGGACCATTTCCACCTGGATTTCGTAGCTGTTCTGCAAGCCGGGATCGAAGTGGGACCACTTTGTCGCGGGCAGGCGCTGGGCGCCAAAATAGATGATGTTGTCGTTGGCGAAGATCCTATCGTGTTTGGTCACGCCGACATATATCTTCTGATCCGGCCTGGTATGAGCATCGATGAAGTCGATGGTCTGCCGGCGCTGCGGTTCGGGCACAAAGCAAAACCCCCGGGCGAGAGGATTTTTTGACTTGCACCAAGTCTGGATGTCCGGCGTGCCTTGTGCAGGGAAGTTCAGCACCGATGCGTGATAGCGGTAGAGACCCAAGGCCGCGTGGAGCCCAGCCCATGTCGCGGCGACGACAGAGAGGGCGGCGAGAAGCATGATCGAGATTCGCCCCAGACGGCGGAGGGTCAACCTGTGTTCAAACAACACTGCGGTCAGCAGCGGGATGGAACGATGGAAAGATACATCTGCCCTAGGGATACCCGTACGATTCCTTTGAGGTACATGACCGCGGCGAGCAGTCCGAATACCACGAGAAAGGCCTGCCATTTCTCGATCCAGGCTGGAGTTTTCGCGCGATCTTTAAGGCGAGGAGCGAGGGCGACGTAAAGCGAAATGAGAGCGACTACGATGGGCAGGTAAAGCTCGAAGTTTTCGAGCCATTTGAGGTGAATGCCCAGCAAATGGCAGATTGCGGCCGCGATGATAGTACCTGCTGGGATAAAGGATCATATCGTGGACAAAGAAGCGAAAGGGCGCGACCGATAGATAGTAGAGCGCGGGTGGCAAGGTCACAGCTGCAAAGCCAAGCAAGTGAGGCCAACAAGAAGATGCGAAGACGCGCAACCTGTTAGTTCCAGGCTTTAGCCAGATAGCCACCGAAAGGGCGAGCATGTGAATTCCGAGAAGCGCCACGCCGGTGTCATAGCGAAACATCGCCGCAACTCCCACCAAAGCGCCCGCGGTCAACATACGCCGGGTTGACACTCTTCCGGTAAAGACCGGCAGAATCAGGAAGGAGCTGATTAGATTGAGCAAAGATACTGGTATTACGGGCGTTCCCGGAAGGTCATACAGGCCGATGAGCCACAGGACGGTAACAATGGCTGTGACCGCAGCAACCAATTGACGGCAATAGTCTAAAGCAATACGGTATACGGCTGTTACCAGCAGCGCTTTGATAAGCAGGTCGAAGAGGCGCTCGACCAGGATGGATTCTCCAAATAGTTTGAAAAGTCCTACGAGAAGGTAGAATTGCGCCGGGCCATAATTAGCGTAAAAGTCTCGATGCGGAATCTGTTCCCTGCGACACGCATCGCAGCTGTCAGTACGAGTCCCTCATCGTAGATGTGGGGACGCCTCGACATGCCAAGAAACAAAATGCAATAAGAAAGCAAAAAGACAAAGAAGAGGCTAACGATGCGGCCACGTCGAGTGCGTGGCTGGCTCAATGCGAAGCATTGGCCTGGCTGCCCGGTACAAATTCCAGGACCTTGATCCCGTCGAATACTCCTAATTCATTCACAATGTACGTTTGCGGCACGTTCTCGTCGATCCAATCCAGAGTCTTGTATGACGGTTCAAACGCCACCGCCAGAAAGCGTTCATGGCGTCGCGTCGCATCTCGCAGAAATTGTGAAGCGATGCCGGATTGCCTCGTCATTGAGCGACCGGGGCAAGTGCCACCACGGGTACGCTCAGTTGGTAATAAGTTAGCGGCGCAAAAATGGCGCTGTCCTTAACTGCTGCTCCAACCGGCATAGGCAGGTGATCCGCCTCAGGCAGGTCGCTGCAAATCAGCACCGGAGCATTGTCGGCGGAAGCATTCTTTTCGACAAACTGCAGCGCGTATTTCCAGGTGTAGAAACCATGGCGCTTGGCTGCGGGGAACGTCAGGTAGTGATAAACGGTAGTGGCAACGACAAGCACGCAGAACAGCAATCTTAGAATGCGGGAATTGATCCGGCTGACGATAGAGACCCCAACAGAGCGCAATCCCGGGGATCGCGACTAGCCGGTAGCGGAGTACAAATATGTGCACCGATGTCCGCAGGCTTACCACAAATAAGATCAGGATCGGGATAAGCCCCGATGTTCCGCAAAACAAAACTCGCGGGCCCTCGAGATGCCTTCGCAGGTCAAGCCTTCCGGCTCGCGGCGGCAAGCAGAACAATGCCTGCGAGGATGAGCGCCATCCGCTTCGTCGCGAGTGTTTGGCCAAGTTCTCCCCACGTAGCAGCAGGCGAGAAAACGTGGATGCCGCTGGTGTGAAACATGTATCGTAAACCGGGAATCACCGGCAGGAACGCGACCGCGAATGCAATGAGCGCTACACCGAACTGGCGCCAAAAGGCCTTATCGCCAATTTTGATGGCCAAAAAGCAAATGACCAGGGCTGGCAAGATGACCGCAAACAGGAATTGGAAATAAACAATGCAGGCTGCCGACAGGCCGAAGAGAGCGGCCAGCCAGTTCGAGCCGTTATGCCGTAAGTGAACCAGGGCAAGAATGGACGCGGTGATTGCCAAGGCTCCGAAAGCATACGGGCGAACGTCAATGGCCGCGGAAAACGACAATTGGATGGAGGCAGAAGACAACCGCCGCGATGACAGCAAGATCACGGTCGAACAATTCCCGCGCCGAGCAGTACAGGAGATAAACCGCACCCAGCATCGCGAGGATGGAAGGAATTCTGAGCATGATCTCGCCCGTTCCCGCCACCCTGCTCCATATCCAAAGGATGCAGAAGTACACTGGAACGTCGGGCCATCCCTGTCGAGCGAGAATCTGCTGAGAAGGCTCCCTTTGATCTGGAAGTATGAGACCGTCTCATCCAACCAAAGCGGCTCACGGATGGCAATGAACCAAACCGAAATCGACGCCGCAAGAGCCACGGCGTACATCGCCCACATCAATCGGTTGGGCAACGATCGGGGCACGTTCCTAGGCAAGGTCGATCCGATTTGCGCCTCAGAAACCTTTTCGGAAGCTTCCAAACGATTGTTCCTCGCGTGCCTAGGTTCACTTGCGCCTTGCCGGTCGTGGCGGATCGATCGGTCAACCCATCAAATCCGGAGATTGGGTTTCAAATTCCTATCTTTTAACCGCTACTGCAAAAGCTTCTGCTCCATGACCCTTGATAGTCCGCGCGATCACGACCAACGAGAGGGCAATGAAAATGGTCAACGCGGCGGAGGAAATTACAAGAGAAAAGCGCCGCATAGTCATTAGCGTCGACTAAGACCGAGAATGCTCAGGAAGAAGCTGCTGAACACGATCTGAACACCCATAGTCAGAGAAAAGACGGAAGGCATCACGATGCGGAGGGTGTGCTCGGTATGGAGTCGCCGAAGCTTTCTTTGGCCCATCCCGACACGGCAAAAATCGAGCCACCAATGCCGAGCAGCATCAGCAAGCCGCCCACAACCAAGCCTGTCTCCAGCGTGATCCAACGAAAAGCACGGGTCAGGCGGGGGTCTTCCGGCGGCAACCTTTCGGTGATCGCGAAGACCTTGGTGAAGATCGCAAAAGCGATGGTTGAAAGCCCAATAACATGGAAACGAATGCATACAAGAGCGTATCCACATCGAATCCGATGCCGCGGAACATCAGTCTCCCCGGCAGCAATAACAGGGCTCCTACTAGTCCAAGCACCAACAACCCGATTCCGGGGTACAGGAAAACCAGCGCGGGCTATACAAGAGTAGGAAACGCAGGTGCCGCCAGCCATCGCGCCAGGTGCGCAGGTGGGGCGCCCGATCGCGCCCGTCCGGCGAAAGAGTCGTCGGGATTTCCGTGACGCGCAAACCGAACGTGGTGGCCTTCACCACCATTTCGCTGGCGAATTCCATTCCCTGAAAGAGTCCGCAGATCGAAGCTTCTCGATGGCACCCTTGCGAAACGCGCGCAGGCCGCAGTGAAAATCGCCTCACCGGGCTCTTTTGAAGAACAATCTTCCAATGCCGGTGAGCACCGGATTCCCGACGTAACGATGCAGCGGCGGCATCGCGCCCGGCAAGATCCCGCCCTGGAACCGGTTCCCCATCACCAGGTCGTATCCTTCGCGCAATTTGCTTCTACTGAAAACGGGCATCGAGCTGCGCGGAAGTTGTAACTATCATCCGCGTCGCCCATCAGCACGAACTGCCCGCGCGCGGCCGCGATGCCGCCTCGCAATGCGCTCCCGTAGCCGCGCGTCTCGACTAGGGGAACGACTCGCGCGCCAACGCCAGTGGCAATTTCCTGCGAACCGTCCGTGCTGCCATTATCAGCCACGATCACCTCCGATCGTATACCGGCCTCGCGCAGGCTGGCCATCGCCTTACGTACGCAAATCCCGACTGTTTCCTGTTCATTAAGGCACGGCATTACGACAGATAACTCAACCAGTGTTTCCACCGCGCCCTGCTCGAGTACCCTGGGACCAGGAATGGAATAGTCGAGGCTCATCGTACCCCACTTCACGTGGGCCGAAGTTCTTTCCTTGCGCCGCGGTTCCTCGACTTCGGCTGAAAGGCCATGAAATACCACTTGAGATAATGTGGCAGCCACTTCCAAAGCCTGAAGCGGGAGGTTCCCGCGGTCCGGTCGCGCCAGGTAGAGGGGGTTTCGGTGATCGTATAGCCGGCAAGAAAAGCCTTCACCGTGATCTCCAGGCTCAATTCAAATCCGCCCTTGCTCTCGATGTGGATGGCGCCCAACATGGCGCGATCATAGATTTTGAAGGCGTTGGTCGCATCATGCGTCGGAATCCCGCGGAACCAGCACAAGGAAAGCCCGGACAGGCGTGAGAGCAGTTGCTTGAACCACGGGCCCCCGATCAGCCGGCCACCCTTCATATAGCGGCTGCCGACAACAATGTGGCTGCCTTGCCGATAAAGTTCGAGCATCTTGCGAACCTGCCCCAGGTCATCGGACAGGTCGGCCATGACCACCAGCACCGGTCCGGCAGGCGCCGCATCGAAGCCGGTGCGGATTGCGCCCACGACTCCACGGCCGTAGGTGTTCTTGACCAACCTCAACCGGGTCTCGCCCTGGGCGATAATCTGCTGCGCCACAGGAAGCGTGTCGTCTCCGTCAAAGTCGTAGGCGACCAAGGCGGTAAAGGGAAAGTCGAGGTGCTCGGTCATCTCCGACCAGAGCGCCGGAAAATTGGCTCCCTCGTTGTAGACCGGAATGACTATGGTCAGCGGCCTGTCCATTGCATCTCCTGTCGAAACTGTGTGCGGTAACCGTTCGCTCACATCTGGCCTATTTCTACCTGCTCCGCGATCCACGGAATGACCTCGTCCAGGATGTCCGAGAGGGGAGTGGTTGCCTCGAACCCGAGCAAATCCCGCGCCTTGCCGACTGCCGGCGCTCGCTCCTGAACATCGTACTCGTAAGCGGGGTCGCTCACGTAGCGGAATGGCTTGGCTGAGCCGTGGATCTTTTTCCAGATCAACTCCGCCAGCTCCAGCACAGTGGTGCGTACCGGGGTGGAAAGGTTGAAATCCTGGTTCAGGGCGGCCGGATGCTCGACGCAAACCCGGATTCCGCGCGCAAGATCGCCGCCATAGGTGTAGTGACGTACCTGCTTCCCGTCGCCCAGGATGTGCAGAGGATCCTGGCCCTTGACCAGTTTCTGTACCAGGTCGGGAACCACGTGAGACATGGCCAGGCGCACATTGCCGCTCATGATGTCGCGGTCAGACAAGGCGCGCTTTTCGCCGATGCCGACGCAATTGAAAGGCCGCACGATGGTGTAAGGAAGCTTGTACTGTTCGTAGGCGCCTTGAACGAAATACTCGACCGCGAGCTTTTGGAAGCCGTAGGTCGAGCGAGGCGGCGGGCTGCGCCGCTCCGCCCCTTCCGGCGTGGGGTATTCGGTCGTGCTCTCGAAAACCATGCTGGAAGAGAGCACCACGATCTTTTTGAGCTTGCGTTCCTTGTGGGCCCAGATAGCCGCGTCGAACGAAGAGGCGATAATGCGCTCGTTCTCCGCCAGCAGGTCGTAGGCAAACTCGTGAAAGTACGAGATGCCTCCGATCATGGCCGCTGCCGCGATGAAGTGGTCGCAGTCGGAGAGCAGCTCCTTCATCAATGCGACATCTTTTGCGTCTCCTTCGACCAGCTTGTAGCGCGGGTGGGAATCGTAGGACTTCTGCAGCCGCCCGTACTTGCTGAAGTTGTCGAGACCGACCACTTCGTATCCGTTATCCAGCAGCTCCTGGATCAGATATCCACAGATAAAGCCGGAAGCGCCAGTAACCAGTACTTTCACGATGCGAGCTTTCCCCCTGTTGCAGTTTGATGCCGGTTGGGCCAGAAACCCCAGACATCCACAACCACCTTATCGTCGGGAATAGGAAGATCGCGGTAAGCCGCGTGAGGGGCTCCCAAAATGATAACGTCCGCCCGCTCGCAAGGCCTCCTCCAGCGGGACCAGCTTTCGATCGACGCACGTAGGGGTCGGTGCAGAGCACTTCCTTCGCTTCCACCATAAGCAGCTTTCGCAGCTTGTAGGAAAGGCTCTCGCGCTTGTCGTCGGATTCCGACTTTGAACGCCATGCCCAGCACGGCGACCACTTTATCGCGAAGCTTCTGCTGTTGGCGTAGTTGGTTCACGATGAAGTTGGGCAAGCCCTCGTTGACCAGCATGGCCGAATGTCCCAGGAAGAAATTGTTGCCGGAAAATGCCGATAGCTGCAGCGTATCTTTCAACAGGCAAGGTCCGGCCGCAAAGCCCGCCTTGGCGAAACTTTTCATGCGCGGATAGCGATGGGTCACCGCGCCGTAGATGCGCTGGAAGTCCAGGCCGTAAGTCTCGGCGAGCACATAGAACTGGTTGGAAATGGCGAAATTCATATAGCGCCAGCTATTCGTGAACAGCTTGGCCAGCTCTGCTTCCAGCGGGGAGAGCTCGATCAGATCTTCATTGATGATGGAGAACAGCTCGCGCACGCGAGCCAGGGAATCCGGATCGAACGCGGAGATAATCTGCGGCAAGGTCCGGATCTCTTCCATGGCTTTGCCCTCGGCGATTCTTTCCGGGCAAAAGGACAAGAGAATCTTGCGCCCGGAAGCCTGCAAGCGCTCGTAGACCAGCTTGGTGACCCCTGGATAGACGGTGCTGCGCAGGACCAGGAGAGCATTCTCCGGCATGCGGGCAATAACTTCATCGATGCTGTGATAAAGGTCGGTGACGGTGGGATTGAGATGTTCATCGACCGGGGTGCCGAGAACCGCGATCGCGGCATCCGAATCGCGCAGGCAGGAAGGATCTGCGGTAGCGATCAACTTCTTGCCCACCACGCGCCCCAGCTGTTCCAGGGCATTCGTCTCCATAAAGGGCATTTGGCCTGCGTTGACCGTCTCTATTTTGGCTTGATCGCGATCGAGAAGAACGACATCCAGTCCGCAATTGGCGAAGACGATGCCCAGGGGGAGACCCACATGGCCGCATCCGCCGATAATGACAATCTTTTTCAGTTTCTGCATGAACTCCTGATCGCTCAATTTGGATGAGCGCGGAGAATGGTCAATTGAAACTGCGGCGGCGCATTCCGACTTAGGCTTTGTCTCTTGAGGCAACACGATCCGCCTTGTGGCACTCCCCGGCCCCGAGGGAAAATACGTGGCCGCATCGTAACTGCGCAAGCCCCTTCTCGTTAGACAGCTGTCACGCGGCCAGTCTCATTTCGCGTATTCATACATGGTGCCAAGAGCATCGCCTCGAGCTGAAGTCAATCGATAGCCCGCTTTCGCGATGGTTTGCACTGCATCCTAACTGATCTTGTACGTTTTGTTCGCTTTCATAGACCAGGAACCGCTTATGGGTAGCGAGAAATGGACCGAACGTCGTCGTCTTCAAATCGATCTGTGCGCCCTTCCGAGTCTCTCGTACCCCGTAAGAAAAAGATCGTCTTTCCGGGGCTCCGAAGTAGAGATGGGAAACGACGGAGGGTGGAGCATAGTTGAAAAAATAGAGATATTCGTGGCCAGTAAGGACCAGGATGTCGAGACCTTCACTATTCGTCAAAAGGGTCCCGTACAACCTCATCGGTGCCGACGGCGTCGTGCTGGAGCAAAGCTGCTGCTGGGTTCAGCGAGCACGATCCGTTGCTTCTTGCTAAATAGATGGTTGTTCCCAGATCCCCAAGCATCAGAAGGAACATGCATCCTGCCAACGCCTGTGCGGCCCAGGAGCCGACCTGCTCGCGGGAAGTGGCAAAGCCCAGGAAGATAGCGTAACCGGCAATACTCGATAGAAAGTATCTGTCGAAAAATGGGCCATGGCTAACCTTGCATCCGATCAAGCCCACTAAAGGGATGCAGGCGAAGCCTATAGCCAATAACATCTCCCGCGGCGGAATGGCGACGAGGCAGTCCCAGCGGTGATGGCACTCGCATCCCATCCAGGAGCGAATAGCAGAACCAGAGTAAAAAACATTAATGGCTGGCCCAATCACATTGACCAGGAAGCGTTGAAACACGTCGTGGGAGCCGGAGAGAACGTTACAGGCACGGTCGCCCGATACATCCGAAACAGCGGCAGATACACGGCCAAGGTCACGGAAGTAAAGGCTAACGCCATAACGGCCACGATGCCCCAGTTGGCCGCCTACTGAATCAGGTCGTAAAGTTCGACCAGGGCAAACGGAACCAACAGATATACCGCGTATACGTGGGTTAGCAAAGCGCCTAAGAACTGAGTCCAAATCCCGCCAGCCACAGATACTTTGCTCTCCCTCGTCAGTTCTTTGCCAGCAGAGGAGTGCCAACCCACACCAACCTAAGACGATTCCATGCGCCCTGGCCTCATAGGCGTAATACTGAGCCAGGGTAAAAAAAGGGAAAGCGCCTGCGATAAACCCAGAGAATACGCCAGCCCGCCTTGCAACGAAGAAAAAAAGACAAATGCAGAAAACCCAGACGCCGAAAATCGCCGGCAGTCTGGTCGCAATCAGGCCTTCCCCAAACAGCCGCTGGGCGAACCGTATAAGCAGGTAGAAAAGCGGCGGGTTAAAGTCCGCACCGTGAGTGACCGCTGTCCAGGTACTCTTGAAGTCGGACAAACGGCAAAGATAGACAGTAAACAGCTCATCGAACCAAAAGCACTTTTGGCTGGCTTTAAGAAAAATATCTGCGAAATATAAGACCGAGAATAAGGCAATGCCGGCAATGTCCTCCAACTCAATTTGTGAGAAATAAATTGGTTATTGTCCGCCCTGCCGCCATCGTGCTTCGAGTATAAGGCTGCGGAAAACCGGGCGACTTTTACGTCTCGGATGAGCCTAGTTCCCAGGAATCCTGGTATCATCCCATGTTCATTGCGATTTCAGCCTCAAGTAGACTCCGAGTAGGCGGTTATTATCTGAGGGGCTTGGCAGAGAGGATGCAAATGAAGCTGGATTTTATTCCCCGGGCATGCCCTCTCTGCGGCGGCGATGACGCCAGGGTCCTGGTGGAAGCGACGATTGATGAGGGCAAGCTGACAGCGTCGGCGTTCGCCTCTCGCAAGCTTCCCGAATACATGCATTCCAGGATGGTCGAATGCAATTTGTGCGGAATGCTCTACGCCAACCCGGTGCTGCGGCCGGAGGCCTTGCCGGAGCCTACAAAGAAGCGTCTTTTGACAGCGGAGCGGAGTCTGTTAGCTGCTGTAACTTATCGCGCGCTGCTTGAGCCTCACTTAACCGCACTGCCGAGCCGGAGAAGTGCCCTTGATATTGGGGCAGGCGACGGCGCCTTTGTCGAGGAACTGTTGGCGTTGGGGTTTACCGAGGTCATCGGCGTGGAACCGTCGATTGCCCCCATCGAAGCTGCCAAGCCGGCCATTCGCGGCTATCTCAAATGCGGGATCTTTCGCTGCGGAGCAATTCGCTCCGGAGAGCCTCGATCTCATCACTTGCTTTCAGGTGATCGAGCATGTCTGGGATCCGGTGAAGATAGCCAGGGATGCGCTTGCACTGTTGAAGCCGGGCGGCCTGTTCTTCATTGTCGCGCACGACCGCCGGGCATTCTCTGCCCGCATCATGGGCACAAAGTCACCCATCTTCGACATCGAGCACCTGCAACTCTTCGATAGGCCAACGAGCACAGCACTGCTGCGAAACGCCGGATTCGATTCGATCAAGGTGAGTTCGGTGCAAAACCGATATCCAGTCGACTACTGGCTCAAGCTGTTTCCCATTCCCATGCCGGTAAAGTCTGCCGTCAGACGCCTGGCAGAGACCTCTGGGATAGGCAAGCTATTCTGTCTCTTCCAGCCGGAAACTTAGCTGTGGTAGGACAGAAAACCGATTGAGTGCTTCAGGCTGACTCATTCTCTCTCGCGAATTGCAAATACGGTATAGCCAAGACAGTCATCTCCTCCGCGGCCCAGAGAGAAAGATTCGCGATCATAGCCAGACGATAGAACAAGGGCAGAAATACCAGGCCCGCTAACCGCAGCAGCAGCCCGCAAACTTCGAGGCAGTCTGTGGCATCAGGAGCAGCAGGATAAGCGTCATAACCTTGTAGCACGCGACCGTACAAGCATTACCCCGGGCGTAGACGCGCACGTTGTGAAAGCCCGTTGTCGTCAGCAGATGATTGAGGCTGGAAGGCGTAAAGCGCCAATAGTCGTAAGGAATGAAGTGCCATCGTGCCGCAAAGGGAATAGTCAGTAGCAGCGTTCCGCCAGGCGCAAGGCAGCGCTCAGCTTCAGTAAGAAAACGGCGAGTCTCCAGCACGTGCTCCAGGGTTTCGGTACACAACACCACGTTCACTGATGAGTCTGCGACCGGCCAGACATCGCCGGAAAAGTAAGTTGTATTCGGCATCTCATACCCGAAATGCGCCTTGGCCGCATCGGTATCGATACCCAGGTAGGTCGCGTGCGGATTGACCAGCGACCGGAAGGGTTGCGCTCCGCAGCCGACGTCGAGAACAGTCCCTCCAGCGATGGAAGCACGGCGCTCAGATCACGCCACGCCGAGCCCGCCTGAATGTCGAAGAATCTGCGAACTGCGGCCAGAAACAGAGAAAAGCCGGGTAGTCGTTGCGCGAAAAGAGCTGCGGCCGCCAGGTCTCCGAGGTGGCTTCCACCATATTGCTACGGCTGTTTGAATGCCGCCTGTTCTTGTTCTGGGAACAAAGGTGCACGGACTACCTCTTCATCAACTCTCTTTCGCCGCCAATCGTACTTCTCCATCCCGAATGATGCTGCGGCGAATGTAATGAGGCCGCTGCTTGACCTCTTCAAAGATCTTGGCAATGTATTCACCGGCTACGCTGATCGCCAGCACGTTCAGCGATCCGAAGAAGACGATCAAAATGATGAGCGTGGCGAAGCCCTTGGGAGCCAAGTTCGGGAAAAAGCAGCTTGGCCAGCAATTGTCCCAGGATCATCAAAACGAGATGGCGCATAAAATGATGGCCGAGCTGCTCATGATATCCAGCGGAACATAGCTGAAGGAGAGGATTCCCTTCTTTGCCCAACCGAGATTTTTCAGAAGGCTGTTCGTCGTACGTCCGAACATTCGTTCCGGCCGCACGTAGTCGACACCGACCTGGCGAAATCCAGCATAGGCGCGAACCCCCCGCAAAAAAAGATCGCGCTCCGGAAAACGAAGCATCGCTTCCACGACCCTGCGGTCGACCAGCGAGAAGTCGCCGGCATCGCGCGGAATCTTGATATACGAAAACGTGTCAAAAAGACGATAGAAAAGCTTGTAGCCGATTTGCATCGGAAGAGGCGCCTCCCGCTTCACCCGGCGCCCGTAGACAACGTCAAAGCCCTCGCGCCATTTCGCGACAAATTGCTCGATCAACTCCGGCGGATCCTGCAGATCTCCGTCCAGCAGAACACAGGAATTCTTGGTGGCAATCTCCATCCCGCTGCGAAAAGCCGCCTGGGATCCAAAGTTCCGCGAGTGAGAAATACCCAAAACCCGCCGATCGTTGCGCGAGATGGACCGGATCACTTCTTCCGAATCGTCTGGGCTGCAATCGTTAACGAAGATGATCTCGTGATCGACATTCAGGTCGGTAAAGGTCTTTTTCAACGTTCGTACATGATCGGTATCGCCTGGCCATCCTTGTAGCAGGCGATGATCGCCGAAACACTGTGCTTGGTATCGAGTCCAAACCGCTTTGACGATTGTAGGTACGCGGTCTTGTCCGGCAGGGATCGATACCACACCGCAGTGCGCTCCAGCCCCTCTTCCAGCTCAACCCGGGGCGCCCATCCAAACCGTTCGCGCACTTTGCTGATGTCAGAAAACCAATCGGTCAGGTCCCATTCTCGATTGGGCATGGTGAAGACAGGATCCTGGCGGATATCAAAGAGCTTCTGCGAAACGGTGACGATGTCTCCGATGGTCGTCTTGCGTCCAGTGCCTATATTGAAGGATTCGCCGTAGTCGGACTCCTCAGCTTGAGGCCGACGTCCACGAACGCCTGGGCAACATCGTCGACGTAGATAAAATCCCGCGACACCCGCGGGTCGACCAGCTCCGGATATCCGCCGGAAGCGCCAAAGTGCACGATATTGGGGATCAACCGGGAAGAATCCTCCAGCGGCCCATACGCCGAATACAAACGAAGGTTAGCGCACGGCAAGCCCTTCTTTTGCCCAGGTAGTGAATCAGGCTGGCAGCCGCGACTTTGGAGACGGAATAGTGACTGTTCGGAGCGGGCGGCTCATCCTCATGCGGCCCGGAGGAGTTGTCCCCATATTCCGAGGAACTGCCTGCATGCACGTAACACGAAAGATTGCGCGGGTCGAGGCGGCCCAGCAGCCGGGAAATCAAGTTGAAGTTGGTGCGGTAGATCAGCTCCCGGTCCGTTTCAAACGAGTAAGCCCCATAGGCAACACAGTCGAAGACTGTCCGAGGCTTCACACCCTGGAGCATCGCATCCAGGTTTGAATCGATAAGCAGGTCAGTGACCAGTACGTGATCGCGCGGCAAACCTTCCAGTCGCCAGGCCGGAAGCTGCGTTGCTGTCCCATAAACGTCTTCGCGATGCTGCAGGAGCATGCGCATCAGGTTAGCGCCGATGAAGCCGCTCGCCCCCAGTACCAAGATCGGACCTTGTAGCTGACGGATGTTGCCGAAGCCACTGTCGTTCAGCTGCGAATCGTCGCTGATGGGCTCATTGCAGGACTGCAGCGACAATGGACGCCGGATCCAGTCCGCACTCCGCACGATGGAACTTTTGCGAACCGTATAAGCCGGAGACGTAGCCCAGCGCATGTTTGTGAGTGAAGGAGTCGAGAGACTCGCCGGCCAATGCCAGGTAATGGGCCAGCATATCGCCAAAGCCGCCATGCACGGTGTGCTCTTCGACCACCACCAGCCGCCGAGTGCGCCGGAGGCTATCCATGAATGCTGCAGGAACCAGTTGATCGGCAACTCCGTTACCAGCCACACTTCAGGGCGCACGCTTCCGATAATTGTTGCAATGCAGTCAACATACCACCCAGTAATGGCCCCACTCCAGCCAGGACCGAACCGTTGCCGCTAAGCAGCTTACGCCACGGAGCGTAAGCCGGAGCCGGCCATCCCTTGGGCTCTTCCGATAACCCCAGCCGCAAGTAAACCGGTCCATCACTACGCATCAGCGCCGGAATCATCGTGCTTACATCCGAGTCGAAAGCGGGAACGAACGCACGCATGTGCGGTAAGGTGAGCAGGCAACCGTAGTCCTCCAATGCATGATGCGAACTACCCATCACGCCGTACCCGTATCCGCCGCCGTTGCCTACCAGTATCACAGGTAGATCATGGAAACAGACATCATTGCGAATCTGCTCAAAGGGACGTGCGTAGAGAAACGGCGCGATGCTATAGGTCCACGGCCGCAAGCCACTGCGCGCCAGGCCCGCGGCGACCGAGATCATGTTTTGCTCCGAGACGCCGGCATTGATGAAGCGCGGTCCCAGGGCATCGCGTAGTGGCTCGAGCGCTTTGAATCCGAGGTCCCCGGTGAGGAAGACGAATTCCGGCACAAGAGCCTGCTGCACTAGACCGTTGCAGAAAGCTTGCCGCATTCTGTCACCTCTCGCACTGCCTGCTGATACTGTTCCTCATTCATCGGAAGGTAATGCCAAGCCATCTGGTTTTCCATGAAAGACACCCCGCAGCCTTTTTTGGTATTGGCTACGATAGCCAGCGGACCATGGCCGGAAGTGAGGGCGGAACAGATGCTGGCTACGTCGTGACCATCCACTTCGAGGGTGGACACGCCGAAGGCGCGAAACTTATCTGCAAGCGAGTCGAGGTTAGCCACCTGCCTGGTGGAACCGAAGCCCTGCATGCCATTCAAATCGACGATGAAAGTAAGGTTGTGGAGGTTCTGATGGGCCAGGAATATGAGTGCCTCCCAGCACGAGCCTTCGTTCCATTCGCCATCGGAAGTCAGGCAAAACACCCTGCCATCTTCTCCACGCAGTTTCATACCCAGTGCCAGGCCCGCGGCGAGACTTAGCCCATGCCCCAGGCTCCCCGTCGCGAAGGTAATCTCTGGGATTCCCTGTAAAGGCGGATGGCCGCTGAGCCGGGTCCCCTCACCATGAAACTGGCGCAGATCCTCGTCGCTCAAAACTCCCAATGTCCATAGCGTTACGTACAGCGCGCCAGCCGAATGACCCTTAGCCAACACAAATTTGTCCTCGGGTCCAAGACGGAAGTGGTAAAGGCTGATCAGGATATCGAGCGCGCTGAGATTGCCACCGATGTGCCCGACCTTACTATGGTAGTGCATTTCCAGTAAGCGTAGCTTGGCTCGCTGCATCAGCCCTGCTGCATCTGCCTGCACGATGACACCGGGGGATCTGCCATCCATGCGTACAGAGTTTACACGACGAACCGCGTGGTTGCGACACCCAATGCGAATTCATTCCGAAAGACCCGCCGGCTTTCCGGTATCATGCGCTTGTATTGCTTTTGTGGAGGTTGCCAAACCTCTCAACGGCAAAGTGCTGCTCAGACTGCGATCCATGGATCATGGAAACTTCAAAAGAAGTCCTTGAGAGAAACATCGACGCGTTCAATACCGACATAGACCGGTTTGGGGGATATGTATATACGGCGGTCGATCGATGGTCGACCAAGTACGCAACGAGCAGACAGCGAGGCCGTAATGAACATGCTGGCCAGGAACTTCCCGGCCGGCCCGACTCGAACGTCGAGACGGTACTCCCACGAGCAACGCCCCTCCTAGGTTTACCAAAAGCAGCCCCACAAACCAAAGACTTCCCTACGGTCTCCTTTAAGTCGGAAACATCACGACTTTACCAGCAAGGGAGAGGACTCCTTGCTCTGGAGTTTTCTCTCTGGACCGACCAAAACCCCATCGCCATTACGTAAAGCTATTCTCGACCTAACGGGACACCCGCATAACTTCAGAAAACCTCTACGTATATCCACATACGAAAAATCATACTGGCCCGGGATCTAATCGTGTTTCTCCCAAGCCCTTCGTTTTACCAAAGCTTTTTTCCCCCTCCCCTTTCCTCCCCCCCCCTCCCCTCCTCCCCGCCGCCCTTCCACCCTCCCCCCCCCACTACCCTCCTCTCTCTCCTCCCCATAACCCCTCTCTTTTTCCCTCCTATCCTGAACCCTCCACGCAATTCCTGGGAGCACCTGTAAGAGGCCTGACGCCCGTCGTGCGTCGCTGATTGCTTGGTCCGCAGACGGTGGCCAGTCTAGAAACCCTATCAAGCTACCATGCCGTCACAGTATGGACCTTCACCCTCTAAAAGAGCCTAAGCAACGACGCCCGAGGTTCTCTTGAGCCGAGCGAGAAATCCTATCGGCGGCTAACAGCAGGAAGAAGACGCGGTAAGCCTTGGGTCTCCCATTCCCAGGCGGTGCGCAGGATAAATTCCAGATCAAATTCAGGTGCCCAGTCAAGCACCCGGCGCGCGAGGCTGGTGTCAGCATAGAGCGCCGGGGGATCTCCCCGCCGGCTGCCGGCAAACTCGTGCGGTACCTCTCGGCCGGTGAATTTTTTCACCGCATCAAGTAAGCAGCCGATCGAAGTTCCCCTGCCCGCCCCCAGGTTCAAAGCGATAGATTCGCCTCCGTTCGCCAGGTAGTCCAACGCCTTGACGTGTGCCCTGCCAAGATCCGAAACATGGACAAAATCGCGGATGCAGGTTCCATCGGGTGTGGGCAGATCTCTACCAAAAACTTTGAGAGCAGGCGCGGTGCCCAGGACTGCCTTCAACGCAAGCGGGATCAGGTGTGTTTCCGGATCATGGTACTCGCCGATTTCACCACTGGGGTGAGCGCCGGCGGCATTGAAATAGCGCAGGCACACGTGCTGCAGTCCATGCGCGTAGCGATAGGCGGAAAGAACCTGTTCCAGAAACAACTTCGTCACGCCATAAGGGTTGATGGGGTCCTTGGGCGACGACTCCTCGACCGGCAGGCGCTGCGGCACTCCGTAGGTTGCGCAGCTCGAGGAGAAGACAAAGAGCCGCACATCGCTGGCCAACACAGTGTCGATCAGCTGAAGAGCAGACTCGACGTTGTTGCGAAAGTATTTGCGCGGATTCTCGATCGACTCGCCCACGTAGGCGGATCCCGCGAAATGCATCACCGCATCCACTCCGCGAAGAGCCTTGAGCAAAGGGGCATGGTCCGCGATGTCGGCGACAATCAAGGGAACGCCCTCGACGGCTTCGCGATGGCCGGTAGAGAGGTTGTCATAGACAACTACGTCGTGGCGCGCCGCGAGAAGCTCGCGTACGGTGTGAGACCCGACATATCCAGCGCCCCCGGTCACCAGTACCTTCATCTTCCGATCTCCTTAAGCGCGTTGCCAACGGCAAGACCACGGGTTGAAGCAGCTTTGATTATAAGGACATGCTTGTGTTGCTTATCGAAGTCTTCCATCTGCTCTGCAGGGCCACGTATCTGAAGCTTTACCGCATGTGGTAATCTGCGCTCATCGCCAACCCCAGAGTTTCAAATAATTCTCCAGTCGATTGCCAAATGGAATGCAGTTGACGATCTTCCGTGAAGGGCGAGCGTGGTGAGCAAAGTCATGCAAAATGACTCGCCGTCGCAAGCCAGGGCAATGCGCATCTGGCGGACGATCGAAGCGACGGAAGGTGTTAGTTTCGGATGGCAGGTGGCGGCTTTTCTGGCGGCGCTTCTCGCCGTATTCAGCCGCCTTCCCGGGGCTTTCCTGCACCCCCAGTTCTTTGCCGAGGACGGTTGGGTCTGGTACCAGCAAGCTTACAATCTGCACTGGCTTCGGTCGCTGAGTATCCCGCAGGCGGGATATATCCAGATGCTGCCACGGTTGGTGGCAGGCGTGACGCTGCTTTTCCCGATGCAGTGGGCGCCTACGCTCATGAATTGGTGCGGGGCCGTTGTCCAGGTTCTTCCGGTTACGGCGCTGCTTTCTCGCCGCTGCGCGCCTTGGGGCCCTTTGCCGCTCCGCATATTGATGGCGGTGATCTACATTGCCATTCCGGACGCGCCGGAGGTCCACATTGTAGTAACCAACGCTATGTGGCATCTCGCTTTGCTGCAGGCTCTGCTTGCCTTCTCTGCTCCGCCGCTCGGCTGGCGAGGACGTGTATCGGACCTTATCGTATTCGGAATCGGCGCTATCACCGGCCCCTTTTGCATTCTTCTGTTGCCCCTGGTCGCAGCCTACTGGTGGATTCGGCGGCAGCGCTGGACGCTTACCGTGCTAGGCGTGTTGTTTCTGGGATTCATTGTCCAGGGGTTCACTCTTCTGCACTCGGTAAGAAGCGCCGGAGCGCCTCTTGGCGTGAACGCTGTCCGTCTCTTGCGAATTATCGCCGGCAACATCTTTTTCAATAGCATGGTGGGAAGCGGCGGCGCGTACTTACGGGTTGGGTTTCTCGTCGTTTGTTGCCATCGCCGGCCTGGCAATCCCGGTTTGGGGTTGGCGCAGCGCGCCCCTTGCGGGGCGCCTGTATATCGCCTTTGCGGTTTTGGTTCTGATGGCATCCCTGAGAGATCCTCTGCTCCTCGCGAGCGCTATGCCGCGTTGGGAGATGCTCGCGAGGAACGCTGGAATCCGCTACTGGTTTTTACCTTCGCTGATGTTTCTTTGGTCCGCGGCATGGTGCGCTTGGAGGGGAAGACCGAGAGCGGTGCGGTATGCGGGCGTCGCCGTTTTGCTGCTGACGACAATTGGCGTCACCCGAAAATGGACCTACCCGCCGTGGCCGGAAAGTAACTTCCGTGCCGAAGCAGAAGATTTCAAGAATCTCAAAACCGGGGACCACATGTTTTTTTCGATCTACGATCCGGGCGGCCGCAAAATGGAACTTATCAAACGATAAACAGCGTATGCCGCTAGTGCGTGGCCGGCGCCCGGTCCCGTGGCACGAATTCCACAACCCTTACTAAGTCGAATGTCCCGAGCTCGCGAACAGTATGTGTCTTATCCGCGGCGTCTGCCAGCCAATCAAGCGTATCGTCCGACGCCTCCCACGCGAGGGCCAGAAACCGTGTATGGTGCTGGCCGGCCTGAAGCAGGAACTGGGAACCGGCCTGCATCGCCTCTTGGTTGAGCGCCCGCGGCAGCCCCACTACCGGCACGCTGAGCTGGTAATAGGTGAGCGGGGCGAACAGGGCGCTGTCTTTGACTGCCGCACCCACGGGCATCGGCACATCGTTGGACTCCGGGAGATCACTACACATCAGCACCGGTGCGCCGTCGACAGAAGCATTTTTTTCCACCACATCCAGAGCATACTTCCACGTGTAATTGTGCCGCCTGGAAGTTGGGGAGCTGAAGGACTGGTAGGCCATAACGGCGACGAGCGAGATGCAAAACAGGCATCGCAGAGCGCGGGAATCAATCCAGCTGACAACCAGGGCCCAGCACAGCGCAATCCCTGGAATCGCCACCAGCCGGTAGCGAGTCACGAAAATGTGGGTCGATGTGCTCGCGCTTACGCCGTAAAGGATCAGAATCGGCACCAGCGCCAAAGCCGCGCAAAGCAAAATAGTCCTGCCCTCCGGGCGGCTCCGCAGATGGATCCGCCGGGTCACGCCGGCGATGAGGAAGGTGCCCGCTAAGATAAACGTAGGCTGCACAAGTCCAAGCTCTGGTTGCATGAGCGTGAGCGTCTGGCGCAATTCGAGCGGCACCGGGGCTTGGGCGAAAACGTGCATGCCACTGGTGCGGAACATAAACCGCATTCCTGGAATAACTGGCAGGAACGCTAAGGCAAACGCAACCAGCGCAACTCCAAATTGCCGCCAAAGGGTCTTACGGTCACCAACTTTCATCGCGAAAAAACCAATCAAAAGCGCCGGAAGTATGACGGCGAAGAGGAATTGAAAATAAACAATGCACGCTGCCGATAAGCCGAACAGGGCCGCCAGCCAATAGGAATTGTTTTGCCGTAACCGAACTAGGGCGTAAATCGACGAAGTAATTGCTACGGCGGCAAACGCATAGGGCCGCACGTCGATCGACTCGGAATTAACGATCGGATGAAGGCAGAAGATCGTGGCGGCAATAAAGGCAACATCCCACTCGAACAGTTCGCGTGCAGAGCGGTACAGCAGGTAAACCGCTCCAAGCATGGCTAAGACAGAGGAAATCCGGAGCGCAACCTCCCCCGTCCCCACCGCTTTGACCCACAGCCAAAGAAGGTAAGGGTAAGCCGGAACACCCGGCCACCCCTGCCGGGAAATGATCTCTGAGAACCCCCCTTTGATGATGAAGAACGAGACTGTCTCATCCAGCCAAAGCGGCGCACGGATGGCAAGAAACCAGGTGGAAATGGATACCGCGAGAGCGACGCCGTAGAGTGCATAAAGCACCCCATCCGGAACGGACCCGAAACCGTCAAGCTGGGCCCAGCTCGCTCTGGACGCGTGCGCCTTCTTCTCTGAAAGATCGTAGGCTTTCAAGAGAATGTTCCCAGCGAGCGAGTGCCGCAGATGCTTCACGTTGTCCCCGCAGCGTCATGGCCTGACATGTTCGATACAAACAGATGGTAACGGCGTTTCGCAACCAGAGCTTTCCAAATACCCCGGAAAAGTGCCGCCTCCCACACTTTATTTTGCCGGTAACCGCGACATAACCCTTATCAATCGCATCTATTCACTCGAGCACCGCAATTCCACGCTCGCGCCCACTTAATTAACTTAGGAGAGCGGGAAATAAAAAAATGACCATCTTGATAAAACAAAGGACTTAGCCACAGTCTTGGACAAAAAACTCAACCAGAGCCTCTTTAGAAAATCACGGCGCGGCACTCTCTCCAGCCTGATCTCGACATGCCCTGTCGCGGCGCGGCCTTGTCCAATGACTGACATGGGGGGCTTATGGCGCATAGGGCGCTTAGGGCGCAACTTCCACCCAAGGCATCAAGGGAGGGAATCTGCGGCCTAATAGATTTTCCTGGCAGAAAATCATCACAAGCCTGCCTCGTCACGCGGCACAAACTCCAGCACCTTGACCCCATCGAATGCTCCCAGCTCGCGTACGTAGTCCGTACTCGCGGCTTGTTCTTGAAGCCAGTTGAGGGTCGCATAAGACTCCCGAAACGCCATGGCCAGAAACCGTTGGTGGCGATGCTCTGCCAAAAACTCCGAGCCCGCGCGGACCGTCTCCTCGTTGAGAGTCCGTGGTAGCGGCGCCACCGGTACGCTCAGTTTGTAATAGCTAAGCGGCGGCAGAATCCCGCTATCCTCGATGGCCGAACCCACCGGCATCCGCATGTAATCGGCCTCCGGGATATCGCTGCAGATCACCACCGGAGCATTATCAGCCGAAGCATTCTTCTCCACGAAGGCCAGGGCCTCTTTCCAGCTATACATGTGGTGATGGAACGATGCCGCGGTGAAGCAGACGCACGCCGCCACCACCACCAGGGCGGTGCAGAACAGCAATCGCAGGGCCCGGGAATCGATCCGGCTGACCACCAAACCCCAGCAGAGCGCGATCCCGGGAACAGCCACCAGCCGGTAGCGCGGCACGAAAACATGCACGGATGTTCCCACGCTCAAGAAATACAGGATAAAAATCGGAACCAGCGCCAGGGATGTGCAGACCAAAACAGGCCACCCATCCGAATGCTTTTTAAGATCCAATTGCCGTCTGGCGGCCGCAATCAGCACAAAAACAATCAGCACGATCACCAGCCCTCTGATGGTGATTGTCGAAACCAGTTGCAGCAGCTTCGGAGCCTCTGAAAACACATGCGTGCCCTGCGTGTGCATCATGTATTGCACCCGGGGAATGGCCGGCAGACACGCCAAAGCAAACACCGCCAGCGCGATACCGAGCTGCCGCCAAAGGGTCTTACGGTCGCCAACCTTACTCGCGATAAAGCAGACAACAAGCGCCGGCAGAATGGCCGCAAACAGCAATTGGAACTCGACGATACCAGCCGCCAGAAGTCCAAAAAGAGCGGCCAGCCAGTTCGACTTGCTGTACCGCAGGCGAACCAGAACAAAGATTGTCGCGTTGATGGCCAGGGCCGCGAAGGCATAGGGGCGAACGTCAATGGCCGCGAAAATGATGATCGGGTGGAGGCAAAAGACAATCGCGGCAATGACGGCAACATCCCAGTCAAACAATTCCCGAGCCGCGCGATACAGCAGATACACCGCCCCCAGCATGGGGAGTACCGACGAGATCCTGAGCATGATCTCGCCCGTCCCCATCACCTTGGTCCAGAGCCACAGCAGGCACGAGTACGCCGGCGCGTCGGGCCAAACCTGGCGAGACATGATCCCGGCCCAACCCCCTTTGATCAGGAACATCGAGACAGTCTCATCCAGCCAAAGCGGAGCGCGGATGACAATGAACCAGGTGGAAAGAGAGACAGCAAGAGCCAGCGCGTAGATCGCGTACTGCCAGCGTTCCGCATTGGGCCGGAACCCGGCGCTTGCTTCCATTCGAGCCTCTGAAATCGTGTTGGAAGCTTGCAAGAATGCTCCGCTTAGCCCAGGATGCCCGGAATGGATTCAACCGATTCTTCGACCGGCAGCCTCTCCTTAGGCGCATCGGCGAGGAACGCGGGTTTCGCCAAACCCCATCGTTTGAATCGCAAATCCAGGGCGGTGCCAAGGACTCCGAAACCGTAGGTCACGCTTCGCCGGAAGTTGATGGAGGAGGCTTCTTTGAAATACTTGGTCGGGCAAGATATCTCGCCCACGTGGAAGCCAAAATAAAGGGCCTGCACGATCATCTGATTGTCGAAAACAAAATCTTCGGAACAACTCAGCAGCGGCAGTCGTTGTAGAACCTCGCGGCTCCACGCCCGGTAGCCGGTGTGATACTCCGACATCTTGTGCCCAATCAATATGTTTTCAATGAACGTGAGCCCACGATTGGCAACGTATTTGTACAGGGGCATGCCCCCCTGCAGCGCACCCCGGCCGAGGATGCGCGAGGCCAGCACGGCGTCGTATTCCCCGTAGGCAATCATCGAGGCCATGGCAGAAACCAGCTTCGGCGTGTACTGGTAGTCGGGGTGCAGCATGACCACGATGTCCGCGCCCCGCGCCAGGGCCGCCGTGTAGCAGGTCTTCTGGTTCCCCCCATAGCCCCGGTTGTGATCGTGCCGGATGGTGATAAGACCGAGTTCCAGGGCAAGCTCGGAGGTGTTGTCGCGGCTGGCATCATCCGTCAGGATCACCTCATCGACGATCTCGCGGGGAATCTCCTCCACCGTGCGGCGCAAAGTTCTGGCCGCATTGTAGGCGGGCAAAACCACGACCACTTTTTTGTTGTTCAACATGCCGCTTTGATTATAAGGCGCTGCCCAGCGTCCCCTGCGAGACCAGGAATCCTTCAGCGGTCATTAACTAACCAGGCACTTCATCCGCTTCTCCCCTCCCGGCCGCCACAATCATTCCCCTGAATTAGAACCAAGCACGGTGTATCTGTATCAGAGGCATCCGGGCGAACCCGTCGTCCTGGCGCTTGTCGAAGAAACCGACTTATAGCGCTTATAGCGCTTTTAGCTCTTTTTTTTCTGGAGGAAGGATTTTCAGGATGGAGACGGGTTCAAGGAACATACCTTCGCTCGATGGCTTACGAGCGATCTCTGTTCTTATGGTGGTCGCGGCCCACATGAACGGGCCCTGGTCGGCCTCATTCCCTATGTTCCCTTCTGGATATATCTTGTTTGGGGAGCTCTCGGGGTACAAACCTTCTTTGTCATCAGCGGCTTTCTGATCACTCATATCCTGTTGAAAGAACTAAATGCGACCGGGACGATCAGCCTGAAGAGCTTCTATTTGAGCAGGGCCTTCCGCATTTTTCCGCCTTTCTATGCATACCTGGCGGTTGCCGCTCGCGCTGACGTTATGGGGGATTCGACCGGCCATCTGCGTGCCTTTATTGTCGCCGCCACCTATACGTGGAACTACCTGGGGGTGGGCAGTGAACTGCTGGAACATACCTGGTCGCTCAGCCTGGAGGAACAGTTCTATCTCTTATGGCCGGCCGCGCTCGTCTTCCTGGGCACGAGAAAGAGCATCAAGTTGGCCGTTTGGGTGATTCTGCTATCCCCTGTTTCACGGGTGGTCACCTATTACCTTGCGCCCCATCCATCGCGCGCTGCTCAACGCCATGCTCCATACCGGCCTGGACAGCATCATGTTCGGCTGTCTATTGGCGATACTTTGGCGTAGCCCGCGGTTTAACCAGTTGATCCAGCCCTTTCTTCGCGGCTGGATCGCGGCCTTGGCCGCTGCATTCATTCTCGTCTTCGGCCCTGTTTATTTGGGCGCTCGGTTCCGCGGTTCTTACATCCTGGTTTTCGGGTTTACTCTCAACGCACTTTGTCTTTCGCAGATCCTGCTCTACGTGGTGCGCATTCCCAACTCACCTGTCGGCCGTTTATTGAACACTCCGTGCTGCGCCACCTGGGCGTCATCTCGTACGGTTTATATCTCTGGCAACATATGTTCACTCGTTCAAATTATGAGGTTTTTCCCTGGAATTTGCTCGCCATATTGGCATGCGCTGAACTCTCGTACTGGTTAGTCGAACGGCCTATCGTCTAAGGATGGCTGGGAGATCCGTTGGAAACAGAAGATCGCCGCACCGGCCCTCCTGAACGCAGTAGCGAGGGGGTTACTACGGGAGCGGGTGCATTTAGGAATCTGCTTGCTCTTTCGAGTAGAGCTGAAATACTTAGGATTCTTTATGGCTTATCCCCCGGCCCAGGCGGAAGCGCTGAGTGCCATCGATCGGAACCGTGCAGGAGCTAGGCACCCGGGTGATCAGCGGACTCATGCTTTAAGCGCCTGGCAGTCACCCTGGTGCTCGTCGACCACTACAAGGTCACCGATCATCTCTTCCACACGCATCCGGAATTGGGCAGGCTGGGAGTCATGATTTTCTTCGTGCTCAGCGGCTTCCTCATCACTTCCATCCTGCTCCGGGAGCACGATGCCACCGGTAACATCTCTCTACGCAACTTCTACCGCCGGCGTGTATTCCGGATCTTCCCGGCTTTCTACGTATGCTGGCTCGTGGCCACCGTGGTCGACGTCGCCTTTCACGAGTTCAACTGGAAGGGCGCCCTGGTTTCTTTCTTCTACATGATGGATTACGGCAGGGCGTTCCATGTCGGCGAGCTGGCTTACAGCCATATGTGGATCAGCTGGTCGCTCGCCATCGAAGAAAAGTTCTATCTCCTTTGGCCGCTGCTGCTGCTTTTTCTGCTAAAGAACAAGCGATCCATGATGCTGCGGACGATGTCTTTGATCATCCTCGGCCTTTGGATCTACCGTGCCCTTCCTTTACCTGGGGTTGGGCGTCCGCTGGAATTATGTTTATTGCGCGTTTGAAATGAGAGCGGATGCGCTTTTGGCAGGCTGCCTGTTGGCCATCCTGCTTCGAGACGACAGGGCACGCCTGCTCGGCTGCAGGCCTCCTCCGCTGGCAGTGGTTGAGTTTGCTGCCGCCGCTGTTTCTGGTTTGGGCGGTCCTGGTTCCCTCGGCCAACCGCGCGCTCTTTCTGTTGCTCTGGTCCGTGCAGCCGCTGATCATCGCAGCCATGCTGTTGCAGACTGCCTATTGGGGAGCGCGTTCCTGGACATTCTGCCGCAACCGGATAGTGCGGATGGTCGCCCTGCTCTCCTATTCCCTGTACCTTTATCATCCCTTAGGCAGCAAGATCATTTATCTCCTGCACATTCCCCACAACGGGATAGCTTCGGCGTTGCTGGTCCCTCTGATGGCGGTTGCTTCCTACCGGCTCATCGAGGTGCCTTTCATGCGCATGCGTGATCACTCCGAGCCCCCATCGGAAACAAGCCCGGGAACTTGTCTCTGCCACAAGTGGGAGAGGTTTCCTTTGAGTCGAATGCAGCTGCAGGCCGGGGTGGCCTCAATCGTCGTCGTTGGGTGCCTGGCAGCGATCTTCTACGTCTACTCCCGTCCTTCCAGAAACGGCTTCGGCCCGGAGCACGATTTCGTAACCGTCATCGCGGGGGTGCACTGCGCCATCGATCGTTGCGACCCCTATGACTCGCCCACCCTGGAACGGGAATTCCCCAAGATGGGCGGTTACATCCCGACCTCGCATTTCAAGCCCGAATGGCCCGTCTACCCGCCCAGCACTTTTCTTCTTCTCCTGCCGTTTTCTCTTCTGCCCTGGCCCGTCCTCTCCGCTGTATGGATGCTTCTTTCCTTCGGGTTCTTGTCCGCTGCCTTCGTCGTGCTTTTTTTACGCTTCCAGGCCTATCGCGATCTGCTGTCCGTTTTGCCCTTCGTCCTCCTGCTTGCCGACGGTTCAATCGGCTGGGCGGTGCAGTTGGGGCAACCGGCCCTTATCGCTGCTTCGTCCTTGACCCTGGCGATTGTCGCTCTGGAGTCCGGCTCCATGCCCGCGGTGGGAGGGCTGCTATTAGCGATCAGTTTGTGCCTGAAGCCGCAAGGAGCGTATCTTTGCGCCTTCTACTTCCTGCTCAAAGCCCGCACCCGCGTTGCCGGCCCTGGCGGCGTACATATTCACCGCGGCCGCGGCCGCCGGCGGCATCCTGCTGTTCTATTTCCGACTCTCCTCTTTCGCTTACCTCGGCCATCTCTCGGCGAATCTCAAACTCGCCATGGCGCCCGGAAGAGACGCGGACTTCTCCCGGCTGAACGCAGACTCAGCCAGTTTTCTTAATCTGCAGGCATTCCTGGCTCGCGTAATTGACAATCCGCACCTCTGCAACGCCCTGACCTATGCGGTGTTCTTAGCCATCGCCGGCCTGCTGGCTTTCGTTTGCTGGCAAAAGAAAAACCTGGCTACGCGGCCGTACACCATTCTCGCGGTACTGGTCATGCTCCAGTTACTGGTGAGCTACCATCGCCTCTACGATCACGCCTTTATGCTCGCGGCAATCCCGGGCCTGTATGAGATCAAGCAAAGAAGCAGATCCGGCTTTCTCCTCTTTGTCGCGGCATTATTCGTCTATCACTTCAGCCAATTTCACGGCCTCACGATTCACGGACTGGGACCATTCCCTTCCGGCGCGCCGGTGGAGCTCTTCATCGCCTTGCTTTGTCTGCACAGCCTTTGGCGGAATCTACCCGCCCGCAGCACACACCAGGTACCAGTTGTGACTGGTACAGGCGTACTTCGCGGCAAGGCCCTGGCCGATTAACGGCGTCAATCCGTGCTCCAGGTCTGCCGGAACCCCGACAAATATGACGAACCGCGTGGAGTCAAGGAGTGGAGAACGGATCGCCGGGGGCAGAGCCGGCAAGTCGACATTGCCATTAATCAAGCGCTCTGCTTGGTCGGGGGAGCTCATTCGGTCGATCAGAAGATCGCCCCCAGGAGCCGGCATCAGCGGAGTAATCTTCTGGTCCATGAAGGGGCTATTCAGCATTACGTCGTCAGCGTGTAGAAAGGGAAGGGCCCCACTCCACACGTAAGGGTTGAAGCCCAGCTGATGTTGTACCCGCACCGCCTTCAGCATTGCGGGATCCAAAACGGCCAATCCTTCGCTGTGTTCCGGCAGCACCTGGTGCTCCAGAGCAAACAATTGACGTGATACCGGGCGAAAGAAAATCTCACCCGGCAGCAAGGTCATGAACGTAAGAACAACTGCAAACACGGGCGCGACGCGCGCTAATCGCCGCTCGGTAGTGCTGGCGGCGGCAATGGCTCCCAGCCACGGGAAAATCATAAGCCGTTGGGAAAAGAAGTCGGAGCCGTTCATCGAGGCAGGCAGTATCGGAATAGCCAGCAAAATGGCAACGGTCAAAATCAGCATGCTGTCGCTCGGCCGCAGCTGACGTTCCCGCCAACGCCTGAGAAATCCCTCCGCTGCCAGCGCCAGGCAGCCAAGCAAGAGCGCGAACAGCCCCAGGCGATAACAGTTGATGAACAGGTTCTTTGCTCGAGTGTCAAAAGGCGAGATACCGAACAGCGCCAGGCTGCTGATCAGGGCATCTTTGTGCAGTCCAAACCCGCGCAGGTTAGAAGCCGAACGCGACCGGTCGACGCTGGCCAACGGATAAAGAAAACTGACGCATGCGACGGCCAAGCCAACGAACTGCCAGCGGTAATCCTTGAGTACAAACCGCTGGAACAACCGGATGAGTAGATCCAACGCACAGAAGAAGATCAGCAACAGCAGCGGTATGGGATGGGTCAACGCAAGCAGAAAGCTGACCAAAGCAAAAAACAGCCAGAGACTCGCCTGGTCGGCTGCCCGGCACCAGAGCCCCACCGCAAGAAAGAACAGTCCCACAGCGAGTGAATAATTCAGAAAGCCCATCACCAGTGACCAGTGAAGAACCAGCGGGACCATGCAGAGCGAGAGCAAATCGCCGCTCGGGCCCATGGACCGAGCACAGTAGCGAAAGCCATAGGCCGTGCAAACGAAAATGATGCAGATAAGAATCCTCTCGGCGAGGTCATACGACAAAAACCGAGTCAAACCGAGCAACACCGCATAGTGCGTCGCATAGGGTGGAAACGGGTGCCGGATTTCATAAGCACTATATGCGTGCGAGCCTGAAAGTAGCGATGCGATCGCGTGCACATAGTACTTGTGCATGGGACCGTCCTGGGTGGGGAAGAGTGGTAGCGAAAGCGCCCAGACGCAAAAGATGCAGACCAGCCCGGCGAAGAGGAATCGTGCATTGCGCGTTGTGCTCATTTTCCGATGTCATCCAACAGGCAGCGGCGCTGTGGCCTTCCGCTTCAAGGTAAGCGCCGGCCGTTCGATGAAGTGCCAGCTCAACCATCCGAGACCAAAACAGATCACTGTCGACGCGAAGAACGTGATCCAGGGCGAGCCTCGGTGGAACCAGATCCACAGCGCCTCCACGGGCCATCCGTAGAGATAGACTCCATAGGAGATGTCCGGGAACCTGCTCATCCACGACAACCACGGCAGATGCATCTGGCCGAGATAAAAAATCAGGTAGCTGCCGCACAGCACCAAGGCAAACTCTGCAATGGCGGCCGAGAAGACAAAGAACCCGGCAAGCACGGCAACTGCGGCCCAGGCGAACAACGGCCGAAAAACTACCCGGTCGCGAAACAGGTAGAAGCAACAACCCACCAGGTAGATCCCCGTTAAGTGCGCGGATAAGGCGGGTTGACCGACCACAGATTCAACGTGCCTGGGCCAGTGTATACGCTCAAGAGGCGCAGGGTAGAGAAGCGAAGAGAGCAGAAGAATGGTAGCTGTCAGCACCACGCTTGGCCGGCGCAGTAGGCCGCACAGCCCAACAAGCGCAACCAGAAGGTAGCATCGGAATTCGTAAGCAATTGTCCACATCGAGCCATTCACATCCGCATACTGGAACCCCGGGAAAACCGGGGGTGTCAAGGGCGCGCTCAGAAGAACGACGCTGTGGACGAAATGGATGTCGATGCCGCGGAAGAAATGAGCCGTACCAGGAGCGAAGAGCCCGACGGCCAAGGTGCTGAGAACGACTGCAACTAAATAGCCCGGGACGATGCGCAAAAAACGTTTGCGTAGGAAATTGAGAAACTCGGGATCACCGAGCCAGCTCTGAACAATAAGATAGCCGCTCAGCACAAAGAACCCATCAACACCCAAGGCGCCGAACGTGATAGGCGAACCCGTTAAACGACTGAAAAGCTCACGCGACCTATTGCCGTCAGTAATCTCCGGAGCATGCGACAGCAGCACCAACGTCGCGAAGAGGATGCGCAGCAGGTCGAACTGATGGTTGCGATTTTTCTGCGGTCTCAAACCAGTTCATGATAGCTAATTGTAGCGAGCAGAAGGTCAGGCAGAAACTGAGCGGGCCATGCTTCGATACGGGTTGGTGAAGGGTACGGGCTTTAGCCCGTACGTATCAATTGAAAAGAGTCCCGGCTTTAGCCGCTGAGGGCAGCCTGCTAGGAGTGACCGCTATGGGCGCTGGCCAGCTTCACCTCGGCCTCGTGGATTACTTCGTTGGCCTGCGCGTACTTCTCCGGATCCTCACCAGCCTCATTCCACAACTTCTGGCCGCTTTCGAGCTGCCGCTGCGCCGCGCCGGCATCGATCTCTTCCGGCTTGATTGCGTTTTGCGCCAGGATCGTCACCCGGTCGGGCAGCACTTCTACAAAACCCCACACCACGAAGTACTTCTGATCTCCACTGCTGCCGCCGTGCAATCTCACTTCGCCTACGCCAAGCTCAGCAAGCAACGGAGCATGCCCGTAAAGCACCTCCATATAGCCCGACTTCGATGGAAGCTCGACCGCATCCGCGTCTTCGTCGACCAGTACCTTATCCGGCGTCACCAGCCGGACTTGCAGTTGATTGCCTGAGTCTGCCATTAAGCCTACTTGTCCTTCATGCCCTTGGCCGCTTCAAGTACTTCTTCGATGGTGCCCTTCATGTAGAAGGCCTGCTCCGGAATATCATCGTGCTTCCCTTCGATGATCTCTTTGAAGCTGCGCACCGTATCCGCAACCTTGACGTACTTTCCCGGGGCTCCGGTAAATACTTCAGCCACATGGAAGGGCTGTGAAAGGAAGCGCTGCACTTTGCGAGCGCGGCTTACGGTCAGCTTGTCCTCTTCCGAAAGCTCGTCAATGCCCAGGATGGCAATAATATCCTGCAGATCCTTGAACCGCTGCAGGATGCGCTTAACGCCCTGGGCAACCGCGTAATGTTCCTCACCCACCACGCGAGGAGTGAGAATGCGTGAAGTCGAGGCCAGCGGATCTACCGCCGGGTAGATCCCGATCTCAGTCAGCGCGCGAGAAAGCACGGTAGTCGCGTCCAGGTGGGCGAAGGTAGTCGCCGGCGCTGGATCCGTAAAGTCATCCGCGGGCACATAAATCGCTTGCACCGAAGTGACGGAGCCTGTCTTGGTGGACGTAATTCTCTCCTGCAGCTCGCCCATTTCTGTTGCCAGGTTGGGCTGATATCCCACAGCCGACGGCATGCGGCCCAACAAGGTGGAAACCTCGGAGCCCGCCTGGGTGAAACGGAAGATGTTGTCGATGAACAGCAGCGTATCGCCACCTTGCTCATCGCGAAAATACTCCGCGATAGTCAGGGCGGTGAGAGCAACGCGCAGGCGGGCTCCGGGCGGCTCCGTCATCTGGCCATAAACCAGCGCGGCCTTCGATTTCTCGCGGTCCTTCGAGTTAATGACGCCGGATTCTTCAAACTCATTCCACAAGTCGGTGCCTTCACGCGTGCGTTCGCCCACTCCGGCAAACACGGAAACGCCGCCGTGGCTGCTGGCCACATTGTTGATCAATTCCTGGATGATGACCGTCTTGCCCACGCCGGCGCCGCCGAACAGACCAATCTTGCCGCCTTTCAAAAACGGCTGGATCAGATCGATGACCTTTACCCCGGTCTCGAACATCTCCTCCCCGGTTGCCTGTTGTTCAAACGAGGGCGCGGCTCTGTGGATTGGCCACCGTTCCTTCGCATTGACCGGTCCCAGCTCGTCCACCGGTTCACCAATGACGTTCAGGATGCGCCCCAGCGTCGCGACGCCCACGGGGACTGAGATCTGCGACCCCAGGTCGAGGCACTGCATACCCCGCACCATGCCTTCGGTCGATTCCATCGCCACGCAGCGAACTCGGCCTTCGCCAATGTGCTGCTCCACTTCCAAAACCACGTTGATGGGTAGCGGCACATCGAAGCCTTCGCTGGTGACGCGCAATGCCTGATAGATGGGAGGCATGGTCGCCTCCTCAAATTGCACATCGACGGCCGGCCCGGAAATCTGAATAACTTTGCCTATGTTTTCTGCCATAACTTCTCTTTCCCCTAAAGCGCTGCCGCACCGCTGACAATCTCGATAATCTCCTTGGTGATGGCTGCCTGGCGCACCCGGTTCATGGTGAGCGTAAGCGAGTCGATCATCTCCGAGGCATTACTGGTAGCCGCATCCATGGCGGTCATGCGCGCGGCCTGCTCGGCGGCGCTGGACTCCAGCAATGCGTGATAAATCTGCGAAGTGACGTACTGCCGCAGCAGGCCATCCAGCAGCTCACGCGGAGGCTGGTCATAGATGTAGTCCACTTCCGCAGTGCCGAATTTCTTTGCCTCCCGTTCGGCTTCGCTTTGGTCCGCCTCCCGCAAGGTCACCCCGGAGGAAGCGGCGGCCCGTGCCATTTCTTCGCGCTCCTCCTGAGTCATTTCTTCGGCCTGTTTGATATCCGGCCGCCCCACTTCCATGATGGGCAGAATGCGCTCCACCACCACCCGCTGCGCCAACACCGATTTGAACTCGTTGTAGACCAGGTAAACCGCGTCGAGCTCTTCTTCCATGTAGCGGTGAACCACTTCGCGGCCCAACAGCGCCACATGGTCAAAGCTGGGCTTATCCAGCATGCCGGGATAATCGCCTGCTACTTCGATCTGGTTTTTACGCTCCCCGCGGCGCTTCTCTTCCGGCGCCGGAGCAGCCTCGCCGGGATCTCGATCGCCAGTGTCCGCGGCACGATCGTTGGCGTCGCCCTGGCCTCCCTTGTTCTCGACAAACTCGGCCACCCCATAACGGCGGCGAAAAAGATCCCGTCCTTTGCGCCCGATGGCAGCGATGTCAATCTGCTGTTCGCTGTGCTCCCCAATGTAACGAAAGGCTGCCTTGGTGATGTTGGCATTAAATCCGCCGGCAAAGCCCTTATCCCCGGAGACCACGATCAGCAGCGACTCCTTCTCCTCCCGCGCCAGCAACAACGGATGACGAACATCTCCGGTCAAAGGATCGTAGAGCTCGATATGGCGCATGACCGAACCGATGACACTGGCCAGCATGTTGGCATAGGGCCGGCCGGATATGGCTCGCTCCTGCGCCCGCCGCAGCTTCGCTGCCGCGATCATCTTCATCGCCTTGGTGATCTGGCGCGTGCTTTTTACGCTGCGAATGCGCCGTCGTAAATCGAGAACGTTTGCCATGCCGGGGTCAGGCCTTCTTGGTTTCTTCCTGCTTCTTTTTCTCTTCTTCGGTGAGCTCCTTCACCGAAGACTCTTTGAGGGCTGCGTCGCGATGCTCGGAGAGGAAGTTCTCCTTGTACTCCTTCAACGCATCCTTGATCCGGTTCCTCAGGTCATCGTCCAGCGCTTTCTTGCTCACGATGTCCTTCAGTAAACCTGACTGCGCCGAATCGAGGTAGGGATAAAGACCAGCTTCGAACGCGTGGATCTCCTCCACTTTCAAATCATCGAGGAAGCCATTCGTTCCGGCGAAGATGACGATGATCTGCTTCTCCGTCGAGAGCGGCGAGAACTGCGGCTGTTTCAAAATCTCCGTAAGCCGCTGCCCGCGGTTGAGCTGATTCTGTGTGACCTTGTCCAGATCGCTCCCGAACTGGGCGAAGGCGGCGAGCTCGCGAAACTGCGCCAGGTCGAGCTTCAAGGTTCCCGCCACCTGCCGCATGGCCTTGATCTGCGCGCTGCCGCCCACGCGGCTTACCGAAAGGCCGACGTTCACCGCCGGGCGAACACCGGAATTGAACAAGTCCCCTTCCAGGTAGATCTGTCCGTCGGTGATGGAGATAACGTTGGTTGGAATGTAGGCGGAGACGTCTCCCGCCTGGGTCTCGATGATGGGCAGCGCAGTCAGCGAGCCGCCGCCTTTTGCATCGCTCAGCTTGGCCGAGCGCTCCAGCAGCCGCGAATGAAGATAAAACACATCGCCGGGATACGCCTCACGGCCCGGAGGGCGGCGCAGCAGCAGCGAAATCTCGCGATATGCCACCGCGTGCTTGGAGAGGTCGTCGTAGATGATCAGCGCGGCACGCCCGCTATCGCGGAAGAACTCACCCATGCTGGTAGCGGCATAGGGAGCCAGGTACTGCATCGGCGCCGGCTCTGAAGCCGTGGCGGCCACCACGATTGTGTAGTCCATGGCCCCGTGCTCGGTCAGCGTTTGCACCACCTGGGCCACGGAAGACCGCTTCTGTCCGATAGCGCAGTAGATACAGATGAGGTTGTTCTTGGCGCTATTGATGATGGTGTCGAGCGCGATGGCCGTTTTTCCCGTTTGGCGGTCACCGATAATCAATTCGCGCTGCCCGCGGCCAATCGGAATCATGCTGTCGATGGCCTTGAGTCCCGTCGACATCGGCTCACGCACGCCCTGCCGGTCGACCACGCCAGGAGCGATCCGCTCAATCGGCGCGAGCTCTGTCCCCTCGATTGGGCCGCGGTCGTCGATCGGCTGGCCCAGGGCGTTGACCACGCGGCCAATCATTCCATCGCCCACCGGCACGCTCATGATCTCGCCGCTGCGCTTGACCTCATCTCCTTCCCGCAGCTCGGTATAGTCTCCCAGAATGACGCAGCCGACCTGATCCTCATCCAGGTTCATGGCCAGGCCTTCCACCCCGTGGGGAAACTTCAGCATCTCGCCTGCCATGGCCTTATCTAGCCCATGGATGCGGGCGATGCCGTCGCCTAGCGAAATGATGGTCCCGGTCTCATCGACGCGAATCTCTGCGTCGTAGTTCTGAATTTGCTCCTTGAGGAGCTGCGTAATCTCATCTGCGTTGATCTGAGCCATTCGTCTTCCGTCAATTCTGTTGTAGTTGTAATGCGGATCCGCTTAGCTGGACACCAGGCGTTCTTTCAATCGTTCCAAACGGCCTCGAACGGAACCGTCATAGATCGTGCTACCAATGCGTACAATCGCTCCGCCGATCAGTGACTTGTCCTGGCGGAAGGTTGCCTTGACCCTGGTTCCAGCCAATTCAGCGACCTCAGCTTCCAGCTTTGCCCGCTCCTGCACTTCCAGCGGGCGCGCCGTGATCACGTCAGCATCGGAGATCGACAAGCGCCGGTTCATCTCCAACCGGTACTCCTCCAAAATCTCGTTGAGCGCGGCCAGCCGTTCGTGCCTGATCAGAACTGCCAGGAAATTTCTTACCTTGGGTCCGCAGCCAACTCGCCCATTGACCTTATCAAGGATGGCGACCCTGTTCGCAGTAGGAATGGAAGGATTCAGGAGAACCTCCCTCAAGTCCTTACTGCCGGCGAAGGTGGCGGCAAAATCGCTGAGCTGCTGCCAGACCTCTGAAGGATTCAACTTCGCGCCCAACACCACGTCGGCGAAGGCCCGGGCATAGCGGGCAGCAAAGACAGACATTAGTGTTTGCCTCCGTTGCGGGCTTGCTGGCCAAGGCTCTGTGAGAACTCCCGCACCAGGGCGCGGTCATCGTCGTCAGTCAGAGCGATCCTCTGCGCCGCGCGATCCACTGCCAACCCCGCGGTAAATCGCTTCAGTTCCCGCTGCGCGGCACCCGACGCTGCGGCGATATCTCTGCTCACCGCCTCGGTGATTCGTTGCCGTTCGGCTTCGATCGAGGCCTTGATGCGGGCCTCGTCTTCGACGCTATCTTTCTCCGCCTGCTTACTGATGGCTGCGATTTCGTCGTCCAGCCGCGCAAGTCTCTGCTCGATGGCAGCCAGGCGCTGATGTGACTGCTCGGTGGCGGTCCGTGCATCCGCCAGCCGATGCTGAATGTCTTCCCGGTTCGCCCGGAAGGTCTTGGGCAGGTACTTCCACAGGGCAAACAGGATGGCGCCTGCAACGATGGCGAAGTTAAAGTATTCGAACAGCTTGGCCGCGGTCTCTTTATCAACATGCAGCAGACGCGCTATGAGCTTCACCGAGCCCGAATGGCGATAAACATCGTCGCCGGTTTCCTGCTCCGGGCTGTCGGCAGGCGGCTGCGCGCTCTTGGCGGCGGTTCCTGAGTCAACCTGAAAGGCTCGCGCGGGCGAGCCAACTGCAGCCCCAAAGCACAGCAGAAGAACTGATAAGAAGAAGAAAAAGCGTGAGAAGTTCAACGGACTTTCTCCAGAGCTGCACTCTTGGGAAGGATGGCGCGGAGAATCTCGCTGGCCAACTCCTCGATCGAGTCTTCGATGGTGCGATGGGCAGCTTTGGTCTGCTCCTGTAAGGCCGATTTCGCCCCTTGGACTTGCCGCTGGGCAGCCTCATGAGCTTCCGCGATCGCGGCGTCTCGCTCACGATTCCACTGCTCCTGCTTCTTTTGCCGCGCCTGGAAAATTCTGGAGCGCGCTGCCCGCAGTTGGGCCTCGTATTCCTGGGTTTTTGCCTCCGCGGCAGCGGCAGCGGCATTGGCCTGCTCAATCGCCCCCTCGGTTCGCGCCCGTCGCTCGGCCAGCACCCGCGTCAAGGGCCCGTAGACCAGAAACCGGTAAAGAATTACGAGCAGAAGGAACAAAAAAATGGTCGGTACGGAGCCGAGCAGTAATCCGCCGAGTTGATGTAAGGTCTCATCCATGCCAAATATTCAGTATATGGGTAGATTGCGTGCGGAGAGTCGATGTGACAGCCGGGACCTTTGTTTTTAACAGAGGCGAAATTTCGCTGTCAAACCTCTGCAGCGCAACTAACGGGCTATGGAACGCTCCGGACGAAGGGCACGGCTTCATCCGTGCCGCACTGGGGCGGGCTTGAGCCCCTGCGTGAGAACTCTTAGCTGTCCGAAATCAAGACGATCCATGAATCCCGTACGGGATGGCTGAGTGTCAAACTTGCCGAAATTAGATTTTGACAGGCTAATCTTTGCACGAAGGGCACGTCTTCAGGCGTGCCATAAACCTCTTGGGCGTGTGCGGCTTTAGCCGCTGAGGTACGGTTGTTACACGGTGGGTTCTGTTCAGGCTGAAGCATGGAAACAGGGGCTAAAGCCCCCACTGGCTCCGGTGCTCTGCGGCACGGCTGAAGCCGTGCCCTTCGTACGAAGCCCTGCCTTCTCGGCGTATGGGACGGCTGAAAACAACTCAGGACGCCAGTCCTGAGTTTCTGGCAAAGTTCAGGACCAGGCAATTTAAGCCGTGGCCTCCTGTTGCTGCCAAAGGGTCAGCGTCTTCTGGCGGGAGCTTTTCGTTGTTGCGTCTATGACGAAGGCGTATACTTTTGTTACTTCCTAGACCCAGATCAGGGTCAGACAGGGCCGGTCTCGTGGGAAGTCGCTCCGCTCCCACCCCCCCGGCCCGTCCTTACTTTAAGCTTGGCGTTTTCCTGTCCATACTGGCGATATCGTCCCAGCAACGAAGCCGGCCCCGCGACTGCCAGATCGACAAAATCGCCTGAAAACTCTCGCTTTAGGATCAATGCTCCCGCGTCCAGCGCCGCCAAAACGGCCCCTTCGCGCTGCGGAACCATGAACCGGGCTTCCACAATCGGATCCGCAGTGAGAGCCCGATCCATCAACTCGAGCAGGTGAGGGATGCCTTCGCCCGTTTGCGCCGAAACGGCCGCTACCGCTTTATCGGCGGCCCATGCCGCTTGTTCCGCAGGCGGCAATAAGTCCATCTTGTTCAAAACCGGGAGAATGGGCTTGTTCAGCGAGCCCAGCTCGGCCAGCACCTTTTCCACATCCTCTTTCTGCTGTGCGCGCTGCGGGCTGGAGCAGTCCTGCACGTGGAGAAGCACTTCCGCCTTTTCTACCTCTTCCAGCGTCGCGCGAAACGAAGTAATCAGGGTGTGAGGTAAGTTGCTGATGAAGCCGACGGTGTCGGACAAGAGAACTTTTCTCTTCGAGGGCAGCACCAGCGCGCGCAGTTTGGGGTCGAGAGTGGAGAACATCCGCGATGACGCCAGGACGCCTGCGTCGGTAAGCCGATTGAACAACGTGCTCTTGCCCGCGTTGGTATAGCCGACCAGGGCAATTGTGGGTACTGGGACGGTCGCCCGCCGGTGACGCTGTTGCCCGCGCACGCGGCGCACGTCTTCGAGCTCGCCCTTGAGCTGCAAGAGCCGCCGCTGAATTTTGCGCCGATCGGTCTCCAGCTGCGTTTCGCCCGGTCCCCGGGTTCCGATACCTCCGCCCAGTTGGGACATCGCTGCTCCTCTTCCGGCCAGCCGGGGAAGCATGTACTCCAGTTGTGCCAGCTCTACCTGCAGCTGGCCCTCGCGACTGCGCGCGTGGCGGGCAAAAATGTCGAGAATAAGTTGGGTGCGATCCACCACGCGCACGGGCAGTGCGTGCTCAAGGTTTCTGAGCTGGGTGGGGGTCAGGTCGTGGTCGAAGAGGATCAGAGTGGCCTGGGCCGATTCCGCGACCGCAGCAATCTCTTCCACTTTGCCTTTGCCCACCAGCGTGGCAGGGTCAGGCCGGGGCCTGCGCTGCAGCACTTCGGCAACAATTTCCGCGCCCGCGCCGGCAACCAGCTCGCGAAACTCTATGAAGGATGCTGCGTTATCGATGGGTGGAGCGTGATGGCCTGTTGCATCGCCCTCGCTCCGGGCGAGTTTGGCGGCTTCGCGCGCAAGGGCAGCGGAACGTGGCAATGCCTGAGGCCGGGAGACGAATTCGACTCCGACCACAAGCGCCCGGTCCGTCTGAACGCCAGTGATTTTCAGCAGACCCTCATCCGCGCCGCAGGCTGTTAGCCTTCGGCGACCGCACCTTCCGGACGCACTCCACCAAGACCCGGAGCACTCGCAGGAGGATGGCCGACGCCAGTACTCGGACGATGATCAGTGTGCAGCACAGAGCGCGTGCTTACCACCGTCGAGATGGCATGCTTGAAGATCAATTGCTCCTGGCTATTGTTTTCAAGCAACACGGAGTACTTGTCGAACGAGCGTATTTTGCCTGTGAGTTTGACCCCGCTGACCAGGTATATCGTGATCGGAGTCTTGTCTTTGCGGACCGTATTAAGAAACGTGTCCTGAATGTTCTGTGCCGGCTTATTGTCCATGTGCCGATCTCCAATTTCAATATGGTCGAATTGCGTTATGGAAAATGCTCAAGTATGTGCAGCTACCACAAAGTTGGGCGTTGAGCCGATACGCTCAAGTCCTGCTACTGAAAGTTTACACGCCTTCCCTGATGGTGCCTGAGTCCAGAAGGTGTTTGGCCAAAAAACCCTGCAATGATGCCAATAATTCTCCGCCACGACGCTAACTTGGATGCATTCCGGGTGCATACAGGCTACGGATCGTGCGGTGCTAACATTACCGACGTGGCAGACTCAAAAAAAGACCAGACGGTAGCCCCCTGAGGGTACCGAACCTGGACCTTTCGCGTGAATATCGGGCCATCGGGCCGATGCTCCTCAAGGCCGTCGAAGGTGTCTTTTCCGCGCAAAATTTCATCATGGGCGCCCAGGTGGCGGAGTTTGAACGCGCCGCTGAGGAAAAATGCGGGGTAGCCCACGCCATTGGCTGCTCATCTGGCACGGATGCTGTGTGGCTGGCGCTGGAAGGGGCGGACATCGGTCCCGGCGATGCCGTCGTCACCACCGCTTTCAGCTTTTTCGCCACGGTAAGCGCCATTTTGCGTTGCGGAGCTCGGCCGGTGCTGGCGGACATCGATCGGGAAACCTTCAACCTGGATCCCGCAGCGGCCAGAGCATGCCTGCGGACTGAACCAGCCATCCGGGCGGTTATGCCGGTTCATCTCTACGGTCAAACCGCCGACTGGGAGTGCTTCGAGCTACTGCGGCAGGAGCACGGGGTGATGCTGATCGAAGACGCGGCCCAGGCCTTTGGTGCCAAGTGGGATGGCCGCCAGGCGGGCGCCCTTGGCGACGCGGCTGCTTTCAGCTTTTACCCCACCAAGAACCTCAGCGCCAGCGGCGATGCCGGTATGGTAACCACCGGGACCGAGACAATCGCCGACCGCGTCCGCTTGATGCGGATGCATGGAATGCGGCGGCGCTATTACCACGATGAAGTCGGTTGGAACAGCCGTATGGACACCCTGCAGGCGGCGGTTCTGCTGGTGAAACTCGGGTTCATCGACGAATGGAACGCCGAACGGCGGCTTCGTGCCGAGCACTACCGGGTGCTTTTCGATCGCGCCGGGTTGATTGAGCCTGGGCCTTATCCGGAGAATGGCGTGGTCCTGCCCAAGACCAGGTCCAGGGCCACTCACGTGTTCCACCAATACGTGATCCGGGTTCGCCGGCGCGACGAATTGAAGGCCTTTCTCCGTCAGAGGGGAGTGGAATCAGAGATTTACTACCCTCTGGCCCTACATCAGCAGCCCGCGTTGCTCAGCCTGGGATATGCCCCCGGGGCCTTTCCGGAGAGTGAGCGTGCGGCGGCGGAAGTCTTGGCGCTCCCTATCTTTCCCCAACTCACCTTCGAGGAGCAGGAAATCGTAGTGGCCGCGATCGCAGACTTCCTGAGCTGAATCGCCCTACGGCTCCGACCTCTGGTTCCCCCACCAAAGGCCGGGTGCCCCACATCTCGCTCGTTTTTCGCGAGATGTGGGATTCCACCGATGTTGGCCGCTAAGTGCATCGGGTAAATCTAGAGTCAGAGTGAAGGCGCAGCGGTATCCCACATCTCGCGAAAAACCAGCGAGATATGGGGCACCCGGCCTTGGTGAGGGAACTAGCCGCCAGCCGCCCCCTTGCCATGATGGCGATGCGCATGGGCTCCCACCGGCTTTGGATTAGCGGAAACCGGGGCAGGGCCTTGCGGCCCGGGTGGCACGACCCGCTTTACCATGCCGGACTCAAGCTGGTAATTCAAAACGGCGGTTTGGGCGGGGCGGGCCGCGCCGGTGCGTGGATCGACCGCCACCGCATCGCTGGTGGCAACGGTTATCGAGAATTCAGGGGCGGGCTGCCCCTGGGGATTTTTTTTCTGGCTCACCGCCACCGGCAAATACCCCTCTAGGTTGCGCTGCCGGTAGGCGGTCTCGTAGCGATGCTTCTTGACGTTCCAGGTAAAGACCCGGACCTGGTCAAAATCGTAGGGAAGCCCGTCCTTATAGGCATTCGTTACCGAGACGTACTCCGGCACCAGCTTGTCGGGCAGCGAAGATTCAGGGTCGTAGACCTTTGTCAGCACATAAGCGCCCACGATTTTCTGCCCCTCGGAATATCCGGCAATTTCGTCCGGAACATCTACATCGAGCCGCCGTGAGAGCATCCAGCCCACTTGGCCATGGCTGTCCCGCACCAGCCACCAGTCTTCCATTGGAACAGCAGGATCGGCAGCAACGGCTCGGCTTTTTTCCCTTAGCGCTTCCTGCCGCAGGATGGGGCGCGGGCAAAAAGCCCTGAGGTGGTGCCGGCTTCGGCACCGAGGCACGTATCAATAACTGAAGCTTTTCGTTTTCCGGGAGCAGGTAAAAGCGGTCCGTTTCGCGGCCAGGTTTCACGTGCAGGTATAGGTCGTCGCGCAGAACGCCAGTGGCCACCACCGGATCATGCGCGTGCTGTTGTTGGAGGGCGGCAAATTGGTCATACGCCGCCTGGTCGATGACCATATGATCTTCAATCCAGCCTACCTCGCCCTTGCTGGTCTTTACTTTGAGGAAGCGGCGTCCATGCTCGACGACCTGCAGCGGCTCCCCATTGTTCACCAGGGCGACCCGATTCGATACAGCGGCAACCCTATCCCTCAAATAGGTTTGCTTGGCTACCACGTAGACCATTTCTGGCTTGAGGTGCTCGCGCAGATGCCTGCAACCACTCAGCGTGGTCATCAGAGCGACGCATATTGCGGAGCAAAGGAGCCAGCGCGAGCCAATTCGGCGGAGGAGCGACAAAACAGCAAACATATGAGGGGTGAAGTCTCCCTATCAGCATTAGACCGGATTTCCTATCGCGATGCACCATCGAGTGGGAGAAAACTCCAAGGGATCGTGCTTCTTATGCTGATCATGGGCCACCGATCCGCGGAATAACGCCGTGGTGGTATCAAGGGTGAAATGTATCTGCTGGCGAAACGTTAGGCGGATTCATGCAACTTTCGTTGTATTCGTCAGTTCTTTTACCCAAATAAGTCTTTTGCCGCAATCCGATACATGGCCTCGGCGCGTTACTCAAGACAGCGAGTGATGCGGGTCCTCTGCACTGTTATCGCTTGATCCTTTAAGCAGGAGAGGCACGCAATGGAAAAGAAATTAACTGAGCTGATCGATAAGGCTCTGACTCGTCGAAGCTTTATGGCTCGCTCCAGCGCAGCAGCTGCGGCAGTAGTCGTCGCCGGCTGCGGCGGCAGCTCGACCCCGGCCCCGACACCAACCCCCACTCCTGACTCCTACACCCGCACCGGCCGCTCTCGGTGATTCCGATTACTTGAACTTTGCCCTGAACCTTGAATATCTGGAAGCTGAGTTTTACCTGCGTGCCGCAACCGGCAGCGGACTTGCGGCGGCCGACACAGGCAATACCACCAGCACGGTGACCGTTCCTTCCACTACCATGGTTCCCGGTTTAACCACTGCGCAACAGAACTACATTTACGAAATTGCGCAGAATGAGTTGGACCACGTCCGTTTTCTTCGCTCCGCTCTCGGCTCGAGCGCGGTGGCGGAGCCCAGCATAGACCTGATGAACAGCTTCAATGCCGCGGCCTCCGCGGCCGGCATCGGTTCCAGCTTCAATCCCTTTGCTAGCTATGAGGCATTTCTGGTCGGAGCTTTCGTGTTTGAGGATGTTGGCGTAACCGCATACCACGGGGCGGCCGGCCTTCTGAGCAACACCATGACAGGGAAGACCTACCTCGCAGCGGCTGCGTCCATTCTCGCAGTAGAGGCTTACCATGCTGCCGAGATACGCACGCTGTTGATCGCGGACTCAGTCGCGACCGCGGCGAAGACCGCGACTCTGGTCTCGCCCAACAACACCTACGTGACCTACGCGCAGATGATAAGCAAATTGCGCGCGACTCTCGGCGGCGGCAACGAAACCACACTCACCGCGCTTCCACCTTACGCTGTTCCGTTTGTTCCCACCGCGTACATGCCGGCCAGCACCATCGTTGCTGCCGATCCCACGTACTCAATTGGATATGCCCGCACCACGGACCAGGTGCTGCATATCGTCTATGCCGCGCCTCCAGGCGCCGGCGTCAAGGGGGGCGGCTTTTTCCCCAACGGAATGAACGGCAACATCAGCGTAACCGCTAGTTAAGGATGGGGACCCATGGCAACTATAGAAACGCAGCAACTCGATGAAGTCATCGTCAACAGTCGCCGGAAGATGCTCGCCCTTGGTGGTGCTGCCCTTGCCGGTCTTGCCTTTGCAGGCGTCAAACTAGCCGAGGGCCAGTCTGCTCCTGCTTATACTGACAACGACATCCTCAACTTCGCGCTCAACCTGGAGTATCTCGAGGCAAACTTTTATACCCTTGCCACGGCCGGAACAACCATCGATTACGAAGGAATTCCGATTGTCGCCGGCAACGGATCGGCGGTTGGTGGGTCGGTAGTCACGAAGCCTGGTGGTCCGGCTAGCTGTCTCGTACCCTGGACGCTTCCCGCGATTCAGGCCTATGCCACGGAAACTGCGCTAGAAGAACGCCATCACGTTCTCTTCCTGCGCGATGCGCTGGGACCGCTTTGCGTGGCCCAACCGAATCTGGACCTGTACAACAGCTTTAATACACTGGCCAGCGCGGCAGGTATCGCCAGCACCTTCGACCCGTTCGCCAACGATCTCGATTTCCTCGTCGGCGCCTACATCTTTGAGGATGTTGGGGTGACTGCTTACAGCGGGGCTGCCCCTCTGCTCACCTATGCGCCGTATCTTGGTGCGGCGGCGGGCATACTCGCGGTAGAAGCCTACCACGCCGGTCTTGTCCGAACTTCGATCTTTATCGCAGATCCGGATGGCAAGGCTGGACTGCAGGGCTATACCCAGCAAATCTCCGCCACCCGCATGGCGCTCGATGGCAGTTCGACCGTAGATGACATCGGCGTTGGATTTCAGACTGTTTCCGTCGAGCCCACAGGCACGATGAATGGTGCTGCAAGCATCGTTGATGCGCAGACCGGCTCGCCCAATTACTCCAAGACGTACAGCCGCAGCACAACACAAGTCCTCAAGATCGTTACCGGCAGCGCTAATACGCCCGCGTCAGGCGCCAAATACACCGGTGTCTTCTTTCCCAACGGTCTCAACGGACTCTTTAGCTAAGAGGAGTGCGATGCCTTGTGAATGCAATCCGCGACGGTTGCATTCAGCTGGGCATCGCGATAGGCAGCGATGGAAACAAAGACGCTATCGTTTGCAGGCTCTGCAGGCACTTCAGTGAGAGGCTACAATTGTGCTCGGATTGGTAGGGTCAGTCCCAGTGGTGGCAGTCGCGACCGGGTCCAGCTTCCCATCCGTGGTGGCGTCGAACTTGAACATCTGCACATCGCTGTTTCCGCCAGAGCCGTTCGAGCCGGAATTGATGACGGCGATGTATTTCTTCGAATTATCTTTGGCCAAGCCGATCGGCAGTAGTCCTCCCGAAGAGAAGGGCTGTCCGGCAACCGCGGTCAGCTTGCCTGAGGCCGCAGTGAGGGTATAGGCGCTGATGTTGTTGCTGCCTTTATTGGCGACATAGAGATAGCTGCCTGTAGCATCCATGATCACGCTGGTCGGTCCTGTTCCAACGGCATAAGGCGAACCGGAGACTTCCTTGAGCGACCCACCGGTCCCGATACTAAACTCTCTCAGGCCGGTGTTGAGCTCGGCCACAAACAGAAATAAGGAGTTCGGATCACTGGCCACCCCAGCGTCGGCCGGGCTGGTGGAGGTGCTCAGGGGCGGCAGAATCGTGGCCGCCGAGCCTGTACTGAGAGCGCCTCCCGTTCCCAGGGTCAGCACCTGCACCCCCAGCGTGCCGAGCGAGGCGTACACGTAAGAGTTGTTGGGCGTAATCAGGATCGCGGTAGGCGCGACCACGGTCGCGGTGGAACCCTTGCCGGTGTAGAGGGCCAGCGGGGAACCGGTGAGCGCCGTCAGTAATCCGGCCGAGCCGATCTGGTAGATGCCAATAGACTGGGTCTGTGTCGAGGTGGAAATACCTACTGCGAGCAGAAAGCCCCCGGTGCTATCGACCTGCATGGCCGTGGAAACCAAATCCTGCGCTAGTGGATTGCCGCTATTCAAAACCGTAATCGATCCGTCGCTGTTGATGGTGTAGCCGTAGATTCCGTTGGTGGTTCCGGCATAGAGGTACGAGTTGGCCGGCGTCACCGCAAGCGATACCGCAGCCACCCCATTGTTGTAAGGCGAGTTGTTGAGAACCGACAGGGTTCCACTGCTGCTGATGCCGAATCCGGCAAGATAAGTATTATTTGCGTTGCCGACGTAAAGGTAATCGCCCGTGGTTGTGACCGGGGTAGTTTGACTACTGAAAAAACCACCGCAACCGGCTACGCCGAGCAGCAACAAACAACACAGACCCAGTATTCGGCGCATTAATGTCCCTTACCCGCGAGCCTCATAGCACAGACGATGAGGCGCAGGCATCCGCTCAGCAAACGACTCGAAGAGCTCCATTATACTTTCCCGATGCGTCCCTTACCCAAAGCAGTTCTGTGCGCGTTGTTGTTGGGCGTGACCGCCTGCCAGTGCCAGATATCGAAACCCACCCGCGCCGCACTCTGCACTCCATGCATTCACGGAGATATGAGCTTTCTTGCTTCCAACGAGCTCCAGGGAAGGGGTAGCGGAACCCGAGATGAGCATCTGGCGGCGCTCTATGCCGCTTCGCTCTTTGCGGGCTTCGGCCTGGAGCCGGGCGGCGACCATGGCACCTTCCTGCAAAAAGCCCCGTTACCCTCTCCACTGCCGCCCAATATCGCCAGCCGGCTCGCGGGGTTTGCCCAGGTGCCTAGAACAAGTACGTGGAACGTTGTGGGTATTCTTCGTGGCTCGGATCCAGTTGCGAGTAAAGACGCGATTTTGCTCACCGCGCATCTCGACCACCTGGGGATAGGTCCGCAAAAAAATGGTGACCGGATTTACAACGGGGCCGATGATGATGCTTCTGGAACAACCGCGGTGCTTGAATTGGCGCGGGTGTTTTCCGGCGCCGCTCGTCCCGCGCGCACCATACTCTTCGTTCTCTTTGGCTCAGAAGAAATTGGAGGCTATGGCAATCGATATTTTCTCGATCATCCGCCCGTACCCCTGGATCGGCTGGTTGCGAATCTGGAGTTTGAAATGATCGGCCGCCGCGACTCGGCCTTGCCGCAGGACGGTCTATGGCTTACCGGTTTCGATCGCAGCGACCTGGGCCCGGAACTGGTACGCCACGGCGCCAACTTGGTAGCCGACCCTCATCCCGAACAGGATTTCTTTCGCCGTTCCGACAACTACAGTCTTGCGCGACGGGGAGTCATCGCCCAAACCGTCTCCAGCTTCGGGCTTCATGCGGACTACCATGAGCCGAGCGACGAACTCAGCCGCATCGACTTTCCTCATATGGCGCGAGCCATCGGTTCTATGGTGGATCCGATCGAGTGGCTGGCCCAGACCTCGTGGAAACCGCGATGGCTTGCCAACGGAAAACCATGAGAAAGATTCAACCGTGCCGAGAAGCCTGTTGAAGCGGCATCACTTAAGCTCCGGAAGGTGTTACGAGGGATCTGCGGTGCGCCCCGGCCTCACGCAACACCTTCCGGAGCTTAAGAGCGTTTCGGCACTCTCCAACTCAATTGGTGCGCATCTTCCTTAGGCGATACAGGATGCCGATGGAAATCGCGAACTCGTTCTGCGACACTCCGCCAAAGCGAGTCAGAATGTAGTCCGGGGAAAGGCGCACTGACAGCCGGGGGGAACGATTCAAGTCCAGGGACCCGCCTAGCGCTGTTGCGAACGTCACGCCGTTGTTGAAGAGCCCCAGATTCGGTCCGGTCAGTCCCTGGTTTAAGGCGGAGTTGAACACGCCGTACGAGCCCCCAACCAAACCATGGAAGGTTATCGCGGCGTGTTCGTTTTTGGGACCACGTATCGAAGGCCCTGCCATGAACAGGTGCTCCATGATGAATGGACCGTGAATGTTGTACGGGTTGGGAACCACGCCCGTGGTTCCGTAGTAGCCGCGAACGTTGGCTGTCGCGCCCAGGCGCATGCCGAACCACATCGTGCCCTGGAGGTCAAAACCGCCCAGGTTTGCTCCGGGGATCAACGCCGGCCCGGCGTTGAAGTGGGAGGAGGCGACCCCACCATAGAGATCGTACTTATTTCGATAATTCAGAGGTTTCAGCGTCTCGTTTCCCAGCGTGGGCGCTTCAGGTATTGTCTGCGCCGGGGGAACTACCTGCGCGCCCGCGATGCTGCCCAGCATCAACCCCATATTCAACAGACCCACACCCAGAACACCAATTGCCTTCAACCAAACCTCCGCAAACCGTAACTTTAAGATACATTGCAGTTCACTTCCTGTCAGAGAGCAGAAGGGTTAGGCTGAGGCTATGACCGCGAAAGCGAATTTGGCCGAAAGCAACTACGCATCCCTCGCGGAGATGATGAGCGCATACGCGGAGGAGGCCGTTCGCCTCGCCTGGGCAGATCATCGCCAGCGCCTGGACCTGAGTGAGTCCTCGGTCGATGTGTTGGAGCAGATTCTCGCCGGTCAGTCAGCGGAAGACTTGGAGTTCCAAACGCGGGTTTGGGGCAGCTACTTCGGGGAAGTAATCCGCAGACGCTTTGCCGGAGAGTGGGATCTTACGCAGTATCCCGGCGGGGGCGTTGCCCCCGTCCCCACGTTGCTGATCCAGGGCGCCCGGCTTTATCCGCTCATTAAGGTATATCGCCGCTTGACCATGGGCCAGGCGGAAGATGTTTCCGCGTTCTACAAGATGGTGTCGGGACGCCTGGAGAACCCATCCAAATAGGCGTTGAAGGCGTACTATGATTGGGCACGCTAGCGCGCCCGCAGACACGTGTCTACTGTGCGACAATAGATCAAGCGGAGAAATTCCATGGGCGAACTACTTACACCTACACACCTTATTGTCGTTCTGGTGGTCGCACTTCTGATCTTTGGCCCGCGCAAGCTTCCTGAACTCGGCAAAGGCTTGGGCGAGGGAATGCGTGGCTTTAAGGACGCCATCAAGGGCACGCCGGATCCGGTCAAGCAGGACGCACCCGCACCCAAGTCTGAGGTCACCACCGAGGTCAAGTAACCCTCGGGCTTAGAGGGAGACGAGCACTACGGCGCCCAACGCCAGTGCCATTCCCAGAGCCTGACTCGACGTCGTTCGTTCCTTTAAAAACCACGCCGCCAGCACAATCGTGACCACCGGGTAGAGTGAGGCCAGCACCGCCGCCACATCGAGGCGGCCCTCGCTGGCCGATTTCATATAAAGCAAACTTCCTGTTGCCTCCAGCACACCAGCCGATCCAGCAAGCCAAAGGAAGCGATTTTCGTGCGCTTGTTTGCGCCACGTCGCCCCATCTTTGCCTGCACGCAACTGCAACCAAATCACGACGGCCACTGCCAGTGTGCTGCTGGCCGTGCGGGAAAAGATGAGTTGCCAGATCAGGCCGTGGGTGCTGCCGACTTTCAAAACCACGAGAAAAACACCAAAACCCATACCTGCCAAGGCCGCAAGGCCAAGGGCCAGAGGGCGAGGTTTGCCCGCCGGCGCGTAGGCAATGAGCGCAATGGCGGCTGCGGCCAGCACGAATCCTGCTATCTGGCTGAATTTCGGCGCACCCTGGGTAAAAAACGAATAGACGACCGGAACCAGCGCCGTGAGCAAGCCGGTGAGGGCCGTGGTCAGTCCCATCTCTCCCAGCGACAAGGCTTGGTAGTAGAGGATGAGCGCCACTCCGCCGAAGGCTCCGGCCAGTAGGCCCATCAGGGCAAAGCGTTCGGGGGGAAGAGCAGAATGTGTGGACAACGCCATCAGCAGCAACAAGCCCAGGCTGAGGCTGTGGGCGATGGCGACCACCAAGGTAACGTGGGCTTTGCGGGTGGCGAGGCCGCCGAGAAAATCGCTTGCGCCCCAGAAGGCCGAAGCCGCCAGTCCGAGGCCGATAAATTCCAAGCCTGGATGCCCGCTGATGGCGGCGGTCATCGCGACTGGTTTGTCGCCGTAGGGTAATACCCCTTCTTGGCTACTACATCCAGATTGGGCCGCAGGACGCGAATGTCGAGGACACGGTATCTCCCATCCATGACTGGAAGGTGGCTGTAGTAGCCGAGCGTGTACTGGGTACGCGCCAGGGATGCGAGTTCCTGGAAGCTGCGCTGGATTCCATTTTCTGAGAATTCAGAGGAGAGATGACCGCCGGTGGCAATCGTGTACCGGGGCAGAATGTTGTCCGGAGACAGCGGCAGCAGCGGCAGCTTGATCTTGTCCAGATAGCCCAAGCCCCAGGTGGCCGAATCGCCCACCAGGGTGCCGTAGACGGCGACCTGGTTGCTCTCCAGATACTTCACCACCTCGCGGAAATTGGCTTTGCTGCGCGATTCCTTGCCGTCGCTGATCACGTAGACGATGCGACGGCTTCCCTGGGGCCGGGTGGAAAGAGATTTACCCGCAGCCAGGATGGCGTCGTTCAGGGTGTGGATTTCTTTGGGAATCACACCCACGCCGGAGTTTCCCCGCTGCGGATCCAGATTCGGGTCCACTGACCTGCCGTTGATGGTCGGACCGCCATAGAGCGGACCGCCATTGATCGGAACCCCCATGTAGTCGCCTTCCTTTTTCGATTTCTCCAGGACGGCTGGTATCCGGGCACTCAAAGCCGCGGTAAAGTCTGTCGGGTTAGTCACCCCATCGGCGTAGGTGAACACCGCAATTTCATCGGAGGCAGTGAATCCTCCCTGGATGGCCGCCAGGCTGTCGTTCACCTTCTTCATGGTGTCCCGGGGCAGGCTCTGGTCGATTACCAGGGCAACGGAGAGCGGAACGGCATCGGCGCTGAAAAAAGCAATCGCTTGCCGTTGACCGTTTTCGAATATTTGGAAATCCCGCCAGGTCAATCCGGCCACTTGTTGGTGTTTCTTGTCCAGTACTGTTACCGGCACAATGACGTAATTGACCGTGGTGCGAAACACCGAAAGACCCTTTTGGATTTCTCCGGGCGCGGGAATTTCGGGTGGCTTTTGTTGAATCTGGTCCTGGCCGGACGGCTGGCCCGAGGAGGGCGGTACCTGGGTGGTGTTCGTTCCCTGGTCCGGCGGGCCTTCCTGAGATCCTTTGCCCGGAGTCATGCCGGAGGTGATTTTGCCCAGACTGTCAGGTTCCTGCGGTGTCGGAGCATCCGGCACGCTCTGATCCTGCGTCTTTTGCTGCTGACCCCATAGCCCAGAGGAGAGCACAACTAGCACCAATGCCAAGACACCCTGCCTCACCAAACGATCCCCCAGGCGGACGACTTGGTTCATGGTCATCCTCAGTCGCGCTCACTCGTTGTGACTTACTATTAGAAACATAAGATTACCAGACGCGCTGTCGGCGTTGTAAGGCTTGCGAGGTATCGTTCCGCCATGTTCCACCGTCTAACCTCCATGAATTTTCGCCTTCCGCGGTTGCTCTGGTCAGTCTTGCTGTGCGTCGCTACCGTATCCTGCGATGGCCCAGGTTGCGCCATCCCCTGACGCCCCGCCCCAGGGACCCGCCGGAGACCCCAATCAGGATGACCAGCAGCAGCCGGTAGCGACCCTCAAAGTCAACGTCAACCTGGTAAGCCTTTATTTCACCGTTCACGACAAGCACGGCGCGCTGATTCCCCACCTCACCAAGGATGACTTCACGATCCTCGAAGATAAGGCGCCGCAGAAGATCAAAAACTTCACCGCCGAGACCGATCAGCCGCTGACTTTGGGCATTCTGCTCGACACCAGCGGAAGCCAGCAGAATGTTCTTCCTTTGGAGCAGCAAGCCGGCGCAGCATTCCTCAGCCGCGTTCTGCGCTCCAAAGATGAAGCCTTTTTAATCTCCTTCGATGTGAACGTTGATCTTCTCTCCGACTACACCAGCAACGCCCATGCGCTGGCTCACGCCATGGACAAGGCGGAGATTAATGTGGGCACCGGCGGCGGCGGAATCCCCGGCGCCGGCCAGGGGCCAATGCCCACATCGGGTACACCCCGGGGGACGCTGCTTTACGATGCGGTTTATCTGGCCACCCATGACAAGCTGACGCAGGAGACCGGCCGCAAGGCCATCATCATTCTTTCCGATGGCGAAGATCAGGGCAGCATGGAGAAGCTCCAGGGAGCCGTCGAAGCCGCGCAGAAGGCCAATACCATCGTCTACGTTCTGCTGATCGCAGATCGTGGCTTCTACGGGCGCGGCGTTTACACCATGGGCTACACCGGTGACCAGGCCATGAGGAAACTGGCGGAAGATACCGGCGGCCGGGTGATCGACGTGGGCAACAACGGCAAGAAGCTGGAAGGCGCTTTCGCGCAGATCGAGGAAGAACTGCGTACCCAGTATGTTGCCAGCTATACACCCACCAATGACAAGCTGGACGGGTCTTACCGCAAGATCGATGTCGAGTGCAAAGGGGACGGGCTGAAGGTGCAATCGCGCAAAGGCTACTACGCCATAGCGCCTGCGGACTGAGATTTGCTCTAAGATGTCGGCATGACATCGGACCATGCTCTCCGCTTTCCCATCGGCGCTTCCAAGCGTGCGGAGTCCTTTACCCCGCAGGAGCGTAGCGCGGCCATCGAGGGCATACGGCAGCTGCCGCAGAACCTGCGATCCGCCGTTGCGCCTCTGTCCGAGGAGCAGCTCGATACACCCTATCGGCCGGGCGGTTGGACAGTACGCCAGTTGGTTCACCATGTCGCCGACAGTCACATGAACGCCTATAGCCGTGTGCGTCTCGCACTGACGGAAGACTGGCCGACAATTTTTGCCTTACCAGGAGAGCCGCTGGGCCAAGCTCGAAGATGCTCGCGAAGCGGATGTGTCGATCTCGCTCGATTTGTTGCAGGCGCTGCACCTCCGCTGGGCGCAGCTCTTCTCTGTCCCTCGATGAGACGGACTGGAAGCGTGGCTACATGCATCCGGAGAACGGACGCCAATCCGTCGAGCAGGCGGTCGTTATCTATGACTGGCATGGCCGCCACCACACCGCCCACGTCACCCAGTTGTCTGCGCGTATGGGCTGGTAGCAACGCCAGTGGAAATCCGCGAGAAGTCTGAATTCTCTGCAACGGAACTCGCGTGCCTGCTGGAACAATTTTTCTCAGACTATCCTCGTGCCGCCCTGCTTGAGGATGGCCGTGTGCTCTTCGAGATGGCGAATGCCCACTACTCGATCTCGGCCGAGCATGGCCGCTGCGTGCTGCACCTGTGGTCCGAAGAGCGGAATATGGTTCGCACTGTGGTGGGCATGGAAGCGCGCAAAGAGACACTGCGCATTCGCGTGCGCCGCCTGGGTACGCAGCGGCCGCAATCGCTCGAGGTGGTAAGAGATCGCGACCTCAGGACGCCCGCTACCCGCGCTCTCTCCAGGTCCAGGTATTTGCAGTTGTTGGAGCGGCTGCTCAGCCGTCACTTCAATGAATACAAAGTAGAGAGCCTGCGCTCGGCCATGGACCTGGAACACAGCTTTGGTCCCGCGTATGCGCGAGGGCTGCTGGTGCGCGGGCAACAATGTTGGGCGCTCATCGGGGTGAACGCCGAAGAGAGCCAGGCAACCATCGATGGAGTGCTCACGCTGGGGATTCTATGGCTGGCTTATTGCCGGGAACATCACGCGGGAAAGAGAGTATGCCAGGGCCTCAAGGTTCTTTTGCCTGCCGGATGCGCCGGCACCACGCGGGCACGCATGGCGTGGCTCAACCGCGAGCTGGCGCAATGGGAGCTCTACGAAGTAGGCGCGGGAAGCGACGAGCTGGAGAGCATCGACACTGCAGACCAGGGCAACCTGAAGATGCGCCTGGTGCATGCCTTCAACCCGCAGGCAGCGGTCGAGCGGGCGCAGGACGGAGTGGCCCACATCATGCGCTTGTTATCCCCGGACATGCAAAGCCGCGTGACCATCACCGCACGCAGCGCCAACGAGGTGGGGCTGGCGCTTTATGGTTTGGAATTCGCCCGTGTGCGCCAGGGTTTTGTAGCCGGATCGTTTGACCGGCAGGCCAACGTGACCTTTGGCGCCGGGGCGAGCGAAACGCCGCTGCTCGAAGAGACCGAAGCTCTCTTTGCGGAACTGATGCAGAGGCTCTTTGCGAGCCGTTATCCGGAGGGCAGCGCGCGCAACCCGCTCTTTCGCTTGCAGCCGGAATCATGGCTGCAGGCGGTTCTGGCCGGCGACCTAAGCCGGATTGATGACGGCCTGGGTGGGCACGTTATCTACCACCAGGTGCCCGCCTTTGCGGGAGCGGACCGCGCCATGCTCGATTTGCTTACGGTTACACGCGCGGGGCGGTTAGCAATCCTGGAATTGAAAGCGGACGAGGATCTGCACTTTCCGCTGCAGGGATTGGACTACTGGATTCGCGTGCATTGGTTACAGCAGCAGCGGAACGCCAGCGGAGCGGGAGAGTTGCAACAGAATGGATACTTCCCTGCAGTACAGCTGCAAACCCAGTCGCCGTTGATGTATTACGTAGTGCCTGCGTTGCGCGTGCATCCTTCAATGGAAACAGTACTGCAGCCACGTTTCCCCGGCGATAGCGTGGACGCTGATCGCGTTGAATGAAGCCTGGCGCACCGAGCCAAAGGTCATCTATCGCAAACGCGGCGGTTTTGCATAGCGCTTGGGAAAACATTTCCAGGAAAGGTCCGCAGAACTGCAGATCCCTCCACGGCACGCCGGGACAGGTCGGCTGCGCTCGGGATGACAAAGGGGAGGGCGGCGCTTCCATGGAGAGCGATTGCTGGCGGGAGAGCAATTGCTGAGCGACAGAGACAAGGGAACGCAGCGCCTGCATTCCTGCAGCCACTAACCTCCATGGAAGCGCCGCCCTCCCCTTTGTCATCCCGAGCGCAGCCGACCTGTCCCGGCGTGCCGTGGAGGGATCTGCAGTTCTACGGACCTTTCCTGGAAATGTTTTTCGGCAGTGCTAAACAGCGGCGGCGACCAGCGGCTCCGGTTGGGCACTGAAGAAGGCGTCAACCGCGGCGAGCACTGCGTCACCGCTCTTTGCCTCATAGATGCTCTTGCGCAAAATGGCTCCGCCGGGCACTCCGTGGGTGAACCAGGAGGCGAACTGCTTCATCCTGCCGCTGATCGCGGCGGGTTCCTCGGTCTCCTCCATCAGCATGATGAAGTAATCGCGAATCATGCGGTAACGATCCATCGGCGCCGGCTGGTCGTAGCTGCCGAAGGCCGTGTATTGCGCGATCTGGCGAAAGATCCATGGGTTGGCGGGCGCGGCGCGGCCAATCATCACCGCATCGCATCCGGTTTCCGCGATCATGGTGCAGGCATCTTCCGGGGAGCGGATGTCTCCGTTCCCAATAACCGGAATACGAATGGCGTCTTTCACTGCGGCGATATATTCCCAGCGCGCCTGACCCGAGTAGCCTTGCTCCCGTGTGCGCGCATGCAGCGCGACTGCATTCAGACCGCTCTCCTCAGCAAGGCGAGCCAGGGGAACACAAACAATGTGCTGGTCACTCCAGCCCATGCGGAACTTGACGGTGAAAGGAATACGCACCGCGGCGCGAACACGCTCAAAAATGGTTGCAATATGGGGCAGGTCGCGCAACAAGCCACTACCGCCGTTACAACTGACCACGCGCTTCGCCGGGCAGCCGAGATTGAGATCGACCATGTCAAAGCCGGCATCTTCGACGATTCTCGCCGCCTCGGCCAGGGTCGCGGGATCGGAGCCGAAGAGCTGAGCAGAAATCGGATGCTCGTCCTCGTCATAGGAAAGATAGCGTTTGCGCTTCGATTCACGCATCCGAGACAGGCCGTCTGCCGAAGTGAACTCGGTCATAATCAACCCGCAGCCGGATTGCTGATTGCTGATGGGCGTTTCCACCAGGTGCCGGGCGCCTCCACTCTGTTGCCCGCTAAAGACGCTGGCATTGCGGATGAAGCGGCGGAAAACCGTGTCAGTCACCCCGGCCATGGGTGCCAACACCGTAGCCGGAGCCACCACCACGCCGCCGATTTCGACCGACGCCGGCACTCGTGCCGAGGCCGGCATGCTGTTCTCGCGCGGGTTGTCCCAGCTCTTCTTCATGGAGACTTTTTTCATCCACACCCACACAACAAAGGCCTCCGTCGCCGGAGGCCTTGCTGGAAAGACCAACTGCGCCTACTTGGACGCGGGCGCCGCCTTGCCGGCATCGGACTTGGCGTACTTGCGGCGGAAACGCTCCACCCGGCCTGCCGTATCGACCAGCTTTTGCTTGCCGGTGAAAAACGGGTGGCAGGCAGAACAAATTTCCACGTGGATATCGCCCTTGTGCGTCGAGCGCGTTTCAAACCCGGTGCCGCATGCACACTGCACCCGGATCTGCTTATAATTTGGATGTATTCCCTCTTTTGGCATCTGAAGAACCCTTCCTGCAAGCCCACAACCCAAGGCTCGAAACTTGATTTTAAGTCATTTGGGACTTTCTTTCCACTCTTCCACCTTCCGCTGAGCTGGCGAGGGCTGCGCGCTTGAGGTAAGTTGGGCATAGTCCCATGACTGAATTTTGTTCCCTTTGTGAAGACTCCGGCCTGCGTTTGATTGTTCACCCCGATGGAGAGCGCTATGCCCAGCCGTGCGAATGCCGCTTGCAACTGCAAGCGGCCCGGCTGCTGAAACGGGCTGGAATTCCCAAGCGATACGAACATTGCACCCTGGATACGTTTGAACCCGGCTACGGCCAGGCAGATCAGTCGCTGGCGGCGGCCTACATGAGAGCGCGCCAGTTTGTCACCGGGTATCCCGTGACCACCGAAGGGCGTGGGCTTCTGCTTACGGGAACCGTAGGCGTGGGAAAGACCCACCTGGCAGTGGGAATCGTCCAGGCTTTGATTTTCGAAAAGGGCGTGCGTGCTCTCTTCTGCGATTATCGCGAACTGCTCAAGCGGATTCAGGAGTCTTATAACCCCGCGGTGGCAACCACTGAGCTGCAGATCCTGGAGCCTATATTTGAAGCGGAGGTGCTGATCCTGGACGAATTGGGTGCGCAAAAGCCAACCGATTGGGTTTGGGACACCGTGGCGCTCATCCTCAACACCCGGTACAACGACAAACGGACCACCTTGATTACCACCAATTACCCCAACGCTCCGGCAGCGTTGGCGCGCAATGCGGATAAGGCCATTCGTGAAGAGACCCTCGGCGACCGCATCGGAGAGCGGATGCGCTCGCGCCTGGCGGAAATGTGCGTGGAGGTCGAGATGCGCGGCAATGACCTACGCCAATCGGTCAAAAAGGCCCGCTTCGGCTGACGTTGTTTCCCCGGTTCGTCTCCACTGACGGACGTAAGCGACGGCAGGTACAATCTCGATTGATGCCGGCTCAAGACGAAGATCCGGGTTTCCTTGCTTCGCACCAGAGTCGCGAATCTATCTCGTGGCTACCATGGATTATTGCGGCTGTAGTGATCATCCTGGGCCTGGGCATTTTGATTGTGGTTGGCGGCCGCACCAACCCGGAGACAGCCGCTTCCGGTACCGGCATGGCTCCTGCCGACCCCTATGCCGCCAAGCTGTCCATCAGCGGCTTGCAGATGAGCGAGGCCACCAGCTTTTCCGGGGCCAAAGTCACCTACATCGATGGCCAGATCGCTAATAGCGGGGACCGAACACTGACCGCGATTACCGTCCAGGTTGGCTTTCACAGTGATGTAGGTCAGTTTGCCCAGCGAGTGGCCCTCCCACTCAGCTTGATACGGACTCGCCAACCTTACGTTGATACCGAGCCGGTCTCTGCGGCGCCGATAGAGCCAGGGCAGAGCCGTGATTTCCGCCTAATCTTTGACACTGTACCTCCAGACTGGAACCTACAATTTCCGGAGATCCGCGTGATCAGTGTCCATAGCAAGTAGGAGTCCGGCAGCGTTCGCAGTACGCAGGTAATCCAGCTGCCCCACCGCTGAGCATTTTTTTCGTACCGACTAGAGAAAAGTGCACGTTTTCCACTGCATGGTTGAGCTCGAAAATATCCACAATCGGCCAGTTTATTGCCTGCAAGCTTATATATATGAGTCACATGCATATATTACTCCGAGAAGGTAGCTATTTGGCCAGTCACTTGCAATAGAGGAGAGCAAGGAAGGAAGCGAGCGGTGTGCGCATCTTCCCCAGAAGTGAGTTTAGGCCGAAAAAGGGACTTGTCGTGAATAAGAATACGGTTACCCCGGGATCAATCGCAGCAATTCTACTGGCCGCCAGTCTAGGTTCGCCAGTGTTTGCCCAAAATACCCCGGCTGCGAGTAGCGCTCCGCAGACCAGCGCTCCGCAGGCCAGCACCACCAGCACAAGCACTTCTGGTGCCGCGACGGATTCCACGACCTACGCTACCGGCCAGCCTTTGCCAGAGAAGTCAAACGAGGGTTTCTGGGGAAAAATGAACCCATTGGCCCGGAAGAAGTGGGTTAATCGTCAGGTAGCCCCGGTAAAAGATCGCCTGAACGAGCTCGACCAGCTTACCGCGAAGAACGCGAACGATATCAAGGACGTTGATAGCCGCGCCCAGGCTGGTATCCATCAGGCGCAAAGCACGGCAGACGCGGCCAACCAACAGGCCCAGCAAGCTTCTACCCAAGCCGGTCAAGCGCAGCAGATGGCGCAACAGGCGAACACGCAGACGGCGCAACTGAATACGACGGTCACTAACCTTGACCAGTACCAACAGATTACGGATACCGAACTTCACTTCCGTTCCAGCCAGGTTGCGCTGAACGCCAAGGCCAAAGAGGCTTTGGACCAAGTGGCGACGCAGTTAGAGGGACAGAAGGGCTATATCGTTGAAGTGCAGGGCTATTCGCAAGCGCACGGGCAGGTCGGGATTCAGAAGTCCCAAAATATGGCAGATGCGGTCGTACGCTACTTAGTGGTCGACCACCATATCCCGGTGTACAGAATTTATCGCCTGGCGATGGGCAACGCTCCTCGCGAGGAAACCACAGAATCCGGCAACAGCGGCACGGTTGTTCACGTAACGCTGATGCACAACAGTCTTGCGGCTTTGAACTCGCCAACAAATCAAAATAACGGCGGTTCACCAATAGGCGCGACGCAGCAGTCGAACCCGCAGCCCTCCCCCCGGAATGCTGCGTCGCAGCCCCAGAACTAACGGCCGCATAAAAGCTCTCACACAACGAGAGAACCAAGGCAGATTGGCCCCTCACCCGAGGGGCCCTTTTTTTTGTACTGACTTTCTAAACTTTGAGCCAGTGTAGGACGAATCCATTACTTTAGATCAGGCCATATTACGCCATATTTCCATCTAAACGTCCACATCCTTCGCTTAGACGGTGGTTTGTGCTGCCGCATGAATCGCCAGCAGCCTCTCCAACAGCGGCCTGAGATCCTTTAAATTCAGTGCGTTGGCTCCATCAGATTTGGCATGAGCAGGGTCGTCATGCACTTCCAGGAAGATGCCGTCCACACCCGCTGCCACTGCCGCACGAGCCAGCACGGGGATGAACTCCGGCTGACCGCCCGATTGACCGCCAGCCGATGAAGGGGTCTGCACTGAATGAGTTCCATCGAAAACGACAGGGGCAATCTTGCGCATGACGGCGAGTGACCGCATGTCCACGACCAGGTTGTTGTACCCAAAGCAAAAGCCGCGCTCGGTGAGAAGGACGCGCGGATTGCCGGCGCCGGTCACCTTATCGACTGCGTAGCTCATATCCCACGGCGCAACAAACTGGCCTTTCTTGATGTTGACTGCGCGCCCGGTTCGCGCGGCCGCGACCAATAAGTCAGTCTGCCGGCAAAGAAAGGCCGGGATCTGCAGCACATCGACCGCTTCGGCTACGCGCTCGCAGTCGTCCGGCTGGTGCACGTCAGTAATTACCGGAAGACCTGTAGCCTCTGCGATCCGCCGCAGGATGTTAGCGCCCTGCTCCAATCCCGGCCCGCGAAAGCCCGCAGCCGAAGTGCGATTCGCCTTGTCGTACGAAGCCTTGAAGATATAGGGAACATTCAGATCGCTGGTAATTCGCTGGATTGAGTCCGCCATAAAACGCGCGTGCGTTTCGCTTTCGATCACGCAGGGGCCTGCGATCAAGAAGAGCGAAGGAGAGCCGACACGCACAGCGCCGATTTCAAAGTCGTTCATAGTTCATATACGATCCGCGTTAGAAAAGCGAAAATCAGCCGCACGAAGGGCACGGCTTCAGCCGTGCCGTAGGGCGAGACGATCAATGAGGGCTTTAGCCCCTGAGGTACGTTTTTCCCATCCTTCATGGCTGCAGAAATGGCCAGCTCCTCTTGGATATCTCTAAAAGCGTACCTCAGCGGCTAAAGCCGCGCCGCGAGCATGAGATTTGCGGCACGGCTGAAGCCGTGCCCTTCGTGATGAGCTCCCGAAAGCGTTCGCGTAGGACCTTCCGTCATTGCAGGGACTGAGTCAAATCGTGGGTCACGGAATCCGCTTGTGAGCGAAGGCGATTCTGATAGGACGCTGCGATAAAGGCACGGAACAGCGGATGAGGCTCCAGCGGCTTGGACTTGAATTCAGGGTGAAACTGGCAGCCCAGGAAGAAGGGGTGGCCTGGAATCTCCACAATCTCCACATAGGTCGCATCCGGCGTCGTGCCGGTGATACGCAAGCCGGCGCCGGTCAGCAAGGCCTCGTATTCACGATTGAACTCGTAACGATGACGGTGCCGTTCGCTGATCTGGGTAACCTCGTAGGACCGGGCGGCGATCGAGTCCTCCGCCAAAACGCATGGCCATGCACCGAGACGCATGGTGCCGCCCATCTCTTCCACGCCGGTGAGTTCGCGCAGCTTGAAGATGATGCGATGGGGAGTGGCGGGATCGAATTCGCTGGAACTGGCTCCCGCCAGGCCGCAGACGTTGCGGGCGTACTCGATGCAGGCTGTCTGCATGCCTAGGCAAATGCCAAAGTAGGGAATGGCATTCTCCCGCGCATAGCGAATGGCGTTGAGCATGCCTTCAATGCCACGCTTGCCAAAGCCGCCTGGAACCAGGATGCCGTCGAAGCCGGCGAGCTGCTCTTCGTAGTCACGGTCCCCGGGATGCTTGCTCTCCAGGCCTTCGGCTTCGATCCAGGTAACACGCAGCTTCAGGTCGTAGGCCAGGGCGCCATGCACCAGCGCCTCCTTGAGCGATTTGTAACTGTCTTCGTATTCGACATACTTGCCCACGATGCCGATCGAAACCTCATCGCGGGGGTTATAGCAACGTTCCACCAGCTCTTTCCAGGGCCCCAGCTCTGGTTCTTTGGCTTCGATATGCAGATACTTCAACGCCAGCTTGTCGACCCCTTCCTGGGCAAACGTCAAGGGCACCTCGTAGATCGACGCCACGTCTTTGGCGGCGATCACCGCCCGCTCTTCGAGATTACAGAAGAGCGCAATTTTGCTTTTGATCTCATGCGAGAGAAAACGGTCGGTGCGGCACAACAGAATGTCGGGCTGGATTCCAATGGAGAGCAGCTCTTTGACTGAGTGCTGGGTGGGCTTGGTTTTCAGCTCCTGGGCAGCGCCGATCCAGGGGACTAAGGTGACGTGCACGAAGACGGTGTTTTCCCGGCCGAACTCCTGCCGCATTTGCCGGATTGCTTCCAAAAAGGGCAGGGACTCGATGTCGCCCACCGTGCCGCCGATCTCGACAATGGTCACGTCGGCGTCGGTGGCCACCTTGCGCATGGCATTTTTGATTTCATTGGTTACGTGGGGAATGACCTGCACCGTCTTACCCAAATAGTCGCCGCGGCGCTCCTTGGTGATGATCTGCTCGTAGATCCGGCCGGTGGTCAGGTTGTTGTCCCGGCTCAGGCGGGCATGAGTAAAGCGCTCATAATGACCCAGATCCAGATCGGTCTCTGCGCCGTCGTCGGTTACGAACACCTCGCCGTGCTGAAAAGGGGAAAGCGTTCCTGGATCCACGTTGAGGTAGGGATCGAACTTCATCAGGTTAACGCGCAAGCCGCGGCTCTCAAGCAGGCAGCCAATCGAGGCGGCCGCCAGGCCCTTGCCCAGGCTGGACACGACTCCGCCGGTCACAAAGATGTACTTTGCTGACATTGCTTCCTCATTTTTTTATTGTGGATGGAATTGGCGCACCGGGTGGGCACGTTCAAGTATCGCAGGAAGTGAAAACGAAGGGAAGATAGAAGTGAGAGAACCGTAACGGGATTCGTCTAAAGTAATTGGAAGGTTATGTCGCCCACGCGCATCCTGCTGTTCTTCGTGCTGTTCCTGTCGAGCCTGGCCGCTTGCCTTCCGGCCCGGGCCCAGGCTCCCAACCAGCGTTTGGTGCTGAAAGACGGGACCTATCAGGTGGTTACGAAGTACCAGAAGGTGGGCGACCGGGTGCGCTATTTCAGCGCCGAACGCGGGCAATGGGAGGAAATTCCGGAAGCCCTCGTGGATTGGGCGGCAACCGAGCAGTGGGCCAAAGATCATGCGCCGGGCGCAAGGCCTCCGGCGGTCTCGCCGGCCATACCAGAGGCGGCGGAGATCGATAAAGAGGAGCAGCATGCGCGGGCGCGTACTCCCGATGTCTCCCCTGGTTTGAGGCTGCCCGATCAGGATGGAGTGTGGGCGCTCGATACCTTCCATGACCAGCCCGAGCTGGTGTCGCTCGCCCAGAACACAGGTGATGTGGCGGGCCAGAGTAGCCACAACGTATTAAAGTCAGCCCTCAACCCTCTCGGTGGAATGCAGCAGAACATCCAGATCTCCGGTGCGCAATCCAAGGTCAAGTTGCACGTCAATGATCCGGCTCTGTACGTCAGCATCCCGGGGTCGGAGGACGCCGAAGCCGATACCTCTGCGGTGACGGTGAATACCGGCGGCGCGGGCTCGGTTAAGGACAAGAATGCGGCCAGTTCGATCAATAGCCAGTACGCCATCGTGCGGGTGAAGAGTAATTTCAAGAAAGATTACCGGGTGGTGAGCGGCCTCAAAATCGGCGGGGTCGGCAAGGTGACGCAGACCGAAGATGTGATACCGACCAACGCCCAGATTCTGCCCGGGAAACGGTGGATCAGGTTGACGCCACAGCAACCGCTGACCATCGGCGACTACGCGTTGATGGAGTTGTTGGGACCGGGGGAAGTCAACCTTTCGGTATGGGACTTCCGCATCGACCCGCAAGGGCCGGACAACAAGAACGCGATCATGCCCCTGCAGCGGTCAAGCGACAACGACAGGTAATGCTTGACTCCGCCTGGGCCTCGTCTCTAGCGTGAAGATATGGAAATCCAGATAACTCCGGAGCAAGAAGCGCAACTGGCGCAGATAGCGGCGCATATGCAGAAGGACCCTCATCAACTCGTGATGGATGCTGCACTGCGTCTAATCGAAGAAGATGATCGCTTTCTTGCCGGAGTGCGCAAAGGTATCGAAGAGGCAGACCGGGGAGAGTTCATCGATGAGGCCGAGATGGATGCCCGGGTCGAACGGATGCTCCGGCGTTGAATGCGCCTTCGTTGGACTCTCGCAGCCGCCAATGATCTCGAAATATCTCTGATTATCTGCACCATCACACCCACAGTTTGCACAGCCTACCGTCCGCCGTCTGTACGCGGAAATCCGTGAGCTCAGCCATTTCCCGTCACGAGGTCGTCCGGGGCGTGAAACTGGCACCCGCGAATTAATCCTGACCGGCCTGCCTTATGTAATCGTCTTGCGCACCGGAGATCAGCTGATCGAGATTCCGCGGATATACCACGGGGCACAAAATTGGAAATGACCGTGTGAGGGCAAACAAAGCCCGCCGGTCCGGGAAGCCCGGGCGGTTCCTGGCACACAGCGGCTCTTGCGCGTGACTTGTGTTATTCTTAACCTGCGCTTAACTGTTTGGTTGTCAGCCTTTCTCGTATCCATGAGCTAGACTGCCTGCACTTGACCTCTTTCTTTTCATAGAGAAAGCCGGTCCGATACCGCCCAAGCCTTTTGAGCGTAGTCGCTGGGAATTTGCGGCGACGAAAGGAAGCACGCGCTTCCCTGGCATGGTGCGGTGTACGGGCATATGCTTGGCGGCAACGCCAAAGCCCCCTCCACAGCCCGACGAAACTGCACACAGAGTGGTGCGGTCCATAACGCCAGATCAATATCAGCAGCCTGAAGGCCGGAGCCGACTGTGATCGGTGCGCGGACGCTCGGGCTTTCATTGGGATCGCCGGGCGGACGAAGCCGCGCGGAAACGAACAGCACTCCAGGTCTTAGCAAGAGACCGGAAGCAAGGGATTACATTTTGAACGAATTTTCAGCATTACCCATTTCGGCGACGCTCAAGCAGCGACTCGCCAAGGCAAACTTTATTACGCTCACCCCCGTACAGGTGGGAGCGATTCCTCCGGCGCTCGAAGGCCGGGACGTATTGGCTACCGCGCAAACCGGCACCGGCAAGACGCTCAGCTTTCTCATTCCTATCATTGAGCAGCTGCAGAAATCGCAAGTCAAAGCCGCGAGTGCGTTGATTCTGCTGCCCACGCGCGAACTGGCGATGCAGGTACAACAGGCTTGCGCGCAACTCATCAGTTTCCCCACCGCGCTGGTGGTTGGCGGCATGGCCGAGGGTCCGCAACTGGATAGCATCCGTCGCGGAGCGAGGTTGATCGTTGCCACTCCCGGCCGTCTGGAAGATTTTCTCGGGCGCAAGCTGGTCAAGCTCAACCAGGTTGAGATCCTGGTGCTGGACGAGGTTGATCGCATGCTCGACATGGGTTTCAAGCCAGCCATTCGACGCATCGTCGCGGCCATACCACCCGTGCATCAGACGCTCTGCTACTCCGCTACTCTGGAGGGCTCGGTGCGTGAAGTCGCCGGCGACTACCTCAAGACCCCGGTAAGGGTAGAAATCGGCTCCGTGCTCAAGCCGGCGGAAAACGTCAAGCTACAAACGTTTGAAGTCACCGCGGATCGTAAATTGCCACTCCTGGAACACCTGCTTCGTTCAGAAGCGGGAAGCTTTCTGGTATTTGTCCGCACCAAGCATGGCGCGGAGCGCGTGGCCAAGAAACTTGCCCATGCCGGATGGAAAGCGACCAGCATTCATGGCGACCGTAGCCAGTCCCAGCGCAATGCCGCACTACGCAGCTTCGCCCAGGGTGGTCATCGAGTGCTGGTGGCCACGGATGTCGCTGCCCGCGGTATCGACGTAGATCACGTGGCGCACGTCGTCAATTACGACATGCCCAAGGTCGCGGAGGATTTTGTGCATCGTGTCGGCCGCACTGGCCGCGCTTCGCGCAGCGGCGTTGCTTCCACGTTTGCCTCTCCGGAAGAGAAGGGCGACCTGCGGAAGATCGAGCGGGCGTTACGCATCAACATGCAGCGCTTTCGGGTAAAGGATGCTCTGCCGCTCGCTGTCTAATCCAGCGGGCTCAACAAAAAAGGGAAGCCTCTTGGGGCTTCCCTTTTTGTTGCTCGACTCAGTCTATTTCTTGGGTTGAGTAGCGATGATCAAGCTGCGAATCTTGTTGTAGGTCGCTTGGGGAATAATCTTGCGGTTCACAAGATCCGTCTTCGTCTTGTACGGCCTGCCGTCGATGATCTTTTGCGAATAAACGTCGCCGATCCCGGGCAACGCACTTAGATCGGCTTTGCTGGCCGAGTTGATATCTACCAGGTTGCCGGCAGGCGCAGGCGTGGTCTGCGCCATGATGGCGTGAGGGACCGGCTGCCTGGCGCCCAACTGCGCCGCGGCCGCACCGCCCAGAAGCCCCAGGGTCAGCAAAATGGTCAGACTTTTTTGAGACAGGCCCCTGAACTTTGTCGTCAACTTCATCGGATCTCCTTCAATCTCATGGTGGTCGCAGCGCAATGCTATATCACGCATTGTTGGAATGCGAACGCTCACATGATTTGCGTTGACTGGCCGGAGGTGGGACCGGAGCGTGTCGGCGAGATCGCCTTAAGCCGGTCGAGTTCGCCGCGCACCATATTCAGCCCGTAGATGCAGGCCTCGAAGGAGCCGGAAAGGCGCGCGAAAAAGGGCGCCTCTCGTGCGTATTCAAAGAGATCAAATTGGGAAACGATGTAGTAGCTCTCTTTGCCCGCCTGGACCATCTGGAAAAAGCTGTCGCGCTGCTGCTGCCCCCAGCGATGCATCGACTCCGGATACATGCCCGTAAAGAACAGGGTGTAGTCACCGATATGCTTCCGGCGCTCCCGTTCTTCTATGAAGGACGACGCGGTGCCGTGAACGGGATCGGCGGCAAGCAACATCTCGCCCACCTCGCGTACCGGATTACCGGCTGCATCGCGAATGCGATAAATGTTCTCCGCACGGCAGAACTCGGTGAGCAGGTCGGCGACGTAGCTTGAGATCTCCGCGTCTCGCATGCCCAGGCGCGAGTCGTAGCATTCGGAGACAACTTCGTGGAAGAGCTGGCGTAAGGAATTCTCTAGCGGGATCAAGTCCACCTCCAATGAAGGTCGGGGATGTTCCTTGCTAACACCGCGGAGCTGATTGCCTCCGAAGCCGGGCTGATTACTTACGTTATGACACGAAGAATAAGCGAGATGGTGCAGATTACAAATAGATGAATTTGATACTGCACAAAATTATTGGCACTCTGGAGAAGCAAGTGCGAATAAGAACCTCTTCGGGTAACACCGCTAACCCGTTCGTAGGATTGGCCGCCGGAGCTCGTTAATCGGAGTGGAAAGCTCTAATTTTGAAGGGTACGGGCTTCAGCCCGTACATATTGCAACCAAGAACACCGGGCTTTAGCCCCTGAGGGCAGCTTTATCAAACGAAATATGCTGTGTGCGCTTCAAAAGAAAGTCCCAAGTCGACGGGAATCGTCACCTCAGCGGCTGAAGCCGCATTCATTGGTAAGCAAATATGTACGGGCTAAAGCCCGTACCCTTCATCACCGCAAACCGCCATCTCTTTCCGGCGCAAAGAAAAAGCGGGGCTGGCGAATCGCCAGCCCCGCTCTCAGTTATGCGGTTTATCGAGCGGCGACTGCTTCGCCGGCGCCCATCTTGGCCAGGCGGTCGGCCAAAAGCTTTTCCAGTTTCTCCAGCGCTTCGCTGAAGCCTTCGATGCCTTCCTTCAGCTTGTCGTGAGCCATTCGATCTTCAGCGTGCATCTTCTCGAATGTAGCTTCATCCATCGGGATCTTTTCGATCTTGAGGTTCGCGGCGTTCTTTGGATCAAGCTTGCGAGGCAGATCGCCCTGCGTGTCCTGTAGTTCTTCCAGCAGCTTCGGAGCGATGGTGAGCAGATCGCACCCGGCCAGCTCACGAATCTCCCCAATATTGCGGAAACTTGCGCCCATCACCACAGTCTTGTAGCCGAACTTCTTGAAGTAGTTGTAGATTCTGGTCACCGACTGCACGCCTGGATCGTCCGCGCCCTGGTAGTCCTTGCCCGTGTCTTTCTTGTACCAATCGAGGATGCGGCCGACAAAGGGAGAAATGAGCGTTACCTTCGCCTCGGCACAGGCGATTGCCTGGTGCATCCCGAACAGCAGCGTCAGGTTGCAATGAATGCCTTCCTTTTCCAGCTGCTCCGCGGCCTTGATGCCAGGCCAAGTGGAAGCGATCTTGATCAATACACGCTCGCGCGAAATGCCCGCCTCGTCATACTGCTGAATGATCTCCCTCGCTTGCTTCATGGTTGCAGCGGTGTCAAAAGAGAGCCGCGCATCCACCTCAGTCGAAACCCGGCCGGGAACGATGGCGAGAATTTTCTTTCCAAAAGCGACAGCCAGGTGACGGAAGGCGAGATTGGCGACATCCTTGTCTTTGGCTTGGGCGCCCAGCTGTTTTCTTGCCTCGAGGAGCACGCCGTCCACAATCGGCTGATACTGTGGCATCCCGGCGGCCGCGGTGAGAAGGGAGGGATTAGTCGTGGTGTCCTGGGGTTTGAACTGTTCGATCGATTCAAAATCCCCGCTGTCAGCGACGACTACCGTCATTTCCTTAAGCTGTTCGAGCAGTGTCTTGGCCATGCGAGATCTCCTTGCTTACACCTCTAGTGTAAGGCTTCATGGTATTGAGATTCTTAAAATCACGGTTAGGGTTCATCACAAGATGGGATTCATCAGCGTTCCAATTCCGGCCACGCTCACCTCCACCCGGTCGCCGGGCTGCATGGCAGCCACTCCAGCCGGAGTGCCGGTCAGGATCAAGTCCCCGGGAAATAGAGTCATGGCCGCCGTGATGTAGCGCAGCAGATGGTCGATGGAGAAGATAAAGTCGCGCGTATTGCCGTCCTGGCACAGCTCCCCGTTGAGCCGAGTGGTGATGCCGATCCCTGCGGTGGGGTCCACTTCGTCGGTAACCAGCGGCCCGACGGGACAAAAAGTATCGAATCCCTTGGCGCGAGACCACTGCCCGTCCTTCTTCTGCAAATCTCTCGCGGTCACATCGTTGGCAACGGTGTAACCGCGAATATAGTCGCGCGGATCCTCGTCAGGACCGATTTTGCTGCATCGACTTCCAATGACGATGGCGATCTCCCCTTCGAAATCAACCCGCTTGGAGAGCTCAGGAATGCGGATCGCCTCTCCCGGGGAGAGGAGTGCCGACGGAGCTTTGAGGAAGAGGAGCGGCTCGGCAGGTACCTCATTGCCTAACTCGGCGGCGTGCTCGCGATAATTGCGGCCAACGCAGACAATCTTCGAAGGATGGACGGGGGCAAGCGTTCGAGCCTCATCTAGCGGCAGTGGGATCAAAGCGGCCTGCCGCACGGTCGACATAGTCGCTGACCGGGCCTTCCTCGAAAGGCGGGATGAGACGCTCAATCCACAGCCGGCCGTCGCGGTCGGCGACCTCGGCGTATTGCGCTCCATGGATGGTTTGAAGGCGGCAGTATTTCATTGGGCGGCACTCCTGTTTGGCAGAGTCTCCTGGATTTCAGGGGATGGCTTGCTTTCATTGCCACTTTGATCGATGGCAGATACGGAATAGGCGTAGGCATGCCCGGCTTCGACTCCGGTGTCCCTGAAGGAAGTCTCCGCACCCACAGAGGCGATCCGCTTGGCCGGCGAGCCTCCCTGAACATCGCGGCGGTAGATGTTGTAAGCCGCCAGATCGCTGTCGCTATCGGGCGACCAGGAGAGGTCGATCGCGCCGGCATCGGCATCGGCAATCGCAACCAATCCCTGGGGAACGGCAGGGGGAAATTCGTCTTTTGTCGAAACCTCGACCGCCTCGCTGGGCGCGCCCTGTACTTCCACTGAGTGACCGGAGAGCTGGAGGGCTGCCACTCGTTCGAGCACGTAGCGGTATCGCTGATTAAAGAGGGCGGAGTTATCGACCGCATGGCCCGGGTCGACGCCGTCCCGGCCGTGGACGGCGAGGGTTTGGGCTGGAGCTGGCACAGCGGGGGCCAGCGGAGATCTGGGAGTCTCCTCCGGTGGTGGGGCGGTCAATTGCAGGCGTTCGATGCGGAAGGTAACGGATTTTTCCGGTTCAGGAGCCGGCATCCAGCTAAGCAGGACCCCGTCTGGCCGCATCTGGCCGGTCAGCCCGGTAAGCGCGGGCGGAGCCGTCCCGGCAGCACTGTAAGCGGCATTCGATGGGCCGGCGGACTTACCCGCGTGGTTTTGCAAGCCAACCTCATAGCGCAGCAGGCGGTCCCCACCCTGGGCAAGGCCGGACGGTAGGGCGTCGGAGTATGCTCCCGCCGCGCCAGGCGCCAAGGTGAGGCTGGTGATGTTTGCGCACGGGGCACCCTCGACCGAGCGGCAAACCTGAACCGTGACTGGGTGTTTGAGCGGAAGGCGGTCCGTGGTCCGTTTCGGCATGGTCCAGGCCAGACGAACGGAGTTGCCGACTCGCGCTGCGGAGAGATCCAGGACCGGTGTGGGCAGGTCGAGACTGGGGGGTTGCGGCGCGGCGGGTGCGCCGCAGCCAATCATCGTGCGCGCGAGCAAAAGCGCGAAAGCCATCACCAGGAGCCTGCGATTCATGCTCTCCCAACGTAAATCATTCTTCCGACGGTGCCAGAACCGCACGCAGACCAGCTTCCAGTTCAGGATATTCGAAGTGGAAGCCGGCGGCACTCAACCGGGCCGGTAGGACGCGTTGGCTCTCGAGGATGGTGGCCCTAGCCATTTCGCCGAAAGCCAGTCGCAAGGCAAAAGCAGGGACGCGCAGCAGCGCCGGGCGGTGAAGGGCGCGGCCCAGCGCACGGGTGAACTCCAGATTGGTGACCGGGTTGGGCGCGACTAGATTCACTGGTCCGGAAAGGCCCGGCGTTTGCAGGGCAAACTCGATTACCCGCGTCGCATCGGACAGCAAAATCCAGCTAATCCACTGCCGGCCGGTCCCGAGCCGACCGCCCAGTCCGGCGCGGAAGACGGGCAGCATCTGCGCCAGAGCGCCCCCCTGGGGCGAAAGCACTACCCCAAAGCGTAGGTGCACAACCCGGATCCCCGCTTCCGCGGCCGGCTGGGTGGCTTTTTCCCACGCCCGACATAGCTCGGCTATAAATCCAGTTCCCGGCACAGAGTCCTCGGTCAAGACCTCATCGCCACCGCCGCCATAGATGCCAACCGCCGACGCACACACCAGCACAGCGGGCTTGGGTTCCAGCCCGGCCAGCAATGTGGCGAGCGCGTGAGTAGGCGTGATCCGGCTGGCGAAGATTTCACGTTTGTACGACGAGGTCCATCGCCGTCCAGCAAGATTCGCGCCCGAGAGGTGGACCGCGGCGGTTACCCCTGCAAGGGTCTCGGGACGGCTTACCGGATTGGCCGCGTAGGGGTCCCACAATTCAGTGTCGCCGGCGCCGGGCAGGGAGCGGCGGTGCAGGGTAACTATTGAAATCCGTTTGCGTCTCAAGAAACGTACTACTGAAGTACCGATAAGTCCCGATGATCCAGTCAACAGAATTCGGTCAGTGCTCATCCAACTTAGCCTTCCATTGATTCCTGGCTTTGTCCGCGGGCCTTGCAATAATATTCATAGAAAACAAAACTATTTTCTTCTTAGCAACATTTAAGGCAACAGGCTCATCAGAACAAAGTATGAATGCAGGAGCCGCTCCCGTGGATAGCAAAGAGGTCGCTACAAATTCGCAAATCGACCCAGTCAGCGCAGAATCCTTCATTGCCGAGAAGCGTATCGGTGAACGCATCAAGCGGCTTCGCCTGAAGAAGTCGATGGGGTTGGTCGAACTTGGCCGCCACACCGGCTTATCGGCTAGCTTCCTGTCGCAATTGGAGACTGGCCGCGTGGTGCCAACTCTGCGCAACCTGGCCCGGGTGGCCATGGTTTTCAGCAAGGATCTTTCTTACTTCTTTGAAACAGAACCGCATACCCTGTTCCGCATTCATCGCAAGAAGGAGCGCGTTCGTCTGCCCCAGACAGGGGTAGATGATCCCACCTATTACTTTGAGAGCCTCGGTTACATGGTTCCGGACCGCCAATTGGACCCATACTTTGCGGAATTTGTGCCGCTGAAAAAGAACATCGAGATCCGGCCCCATGTACATCCTGGATATGAGTTCCTCTACATCCTGGAGGGCGATTTGGAGATCCGTCACGCCGATAAGACACATGTTTTAACGGCGGGCGACGGCGTTTACTTCGATGCGAGCACGCCCCACGGATACCGTTGCGCGGGCAAGGTGGCGGCGCAGGCCATCATCGTGACGATGCACCAGTTGCAATCGCCGCAGCCGGCGATGAACTTGCGCCCTCTGGGCGCGGCAATGCCAGGGAGGGGTACGGCAGTTTCGCCGGGAAAACCGGCATCGGCCAACCTGCCAACTTCGACCCGGGTGAAGGAGAGCCTGCCGGCGCAACAGTAGTTTCGCTCCTTGACGAAGGCCGGGTGCCGGGTGCCCCACATCTCGCTGGTTTTTCGCGAGATGTGGGATACCACCGATGTCGACCGGTCAGTGCATCGGATGACTCGAGAGTTAGAGGGAAGGTGCCTTGGTATCCCACATCTCGCGAAAAACCAGCGAGATGTGGGGCACCCGGCCTTCGTCAGGAGTGTGCCGTGGAGGAAATCAAGCCCTGCCCACCGGCAAGAAGAACTTCTCGATTTCTCGCCAGCCGGCAACACGGTGAAAACCGGTGACTTCCGCATTGTGGGGAGCGGAAAATAGGATGCCTTGGCCCCTGAAGCCCTTAAAGTGACGGTAGGTATCGTCAATCAGGTAATCAGCGAGCAAAATGCTCTTATCTCCGCAGAAGACAAAATTGGCCGGCGGAATAAAAGGGAAATGACGTCGTAACCATCGGTATTTAGGGCCGAAAGAGTTGGGAAACTCCATGGCCGCCGTGGCGATAAAAATCTCGTAGTGTTCAACCAGCTTGGCAAGAACCTCCTGGCTGTCCTCGAGAACCGGCAGATTCTCGAAAAAGTCCTCACTGCGGAGGTAGCCTTCCAACCGCTCATGCCGGTCGGCGGAGACAATGTCCCATAGCCACTTGCCGTGCAGCTGGCCTTTGGTGATGGCTTCGCCGTGGTCACGGTTGTAGCGGGTGAGGTGTTCGCTAAGGGCGTCCGCCAGCACCTCGTCCATGTCGACTGCGATTCGTTTCATTCCTGAATGGTAAAGCTACCCGCTACGCCTCGGCTGACGGGGAGGATGGCATGGCGATCGGGCCGGGATCAAAGTACAGCAACCGCCCACAGCTCTCGCAGTTTAACAGCGTGCCTTCGCGCACTTGGTTCCAAAACTGAGGACGCAGCGACATTTGGCAGGAGAGGCAGCGCTGCCCCGCCGCACGGGCAAGCGCGGTCTTGCGCGAGGAAGAAGCAATGCGGTCATATTGAGCCAACAACGGCTCGTTCACTCCCTTGCGCAGCTTGGTCCGTTCCTGCTGCAAAAGAGCGAGCTCCTTCTGGTAGCCCTCGGAGGCGATGCGGGTTCGCTCCTTTTCATCCTCCACCAGCTTCGCCTGCAGGGCAGACGCCTTGCGCGCCTCAGCACGGTGGCTCTCGAGCCCCTCACTTTTGATCATGCTGGTGAGCTCTTCGTCTTCAATGCGGCGAATCTCCGCTTCCACAAACCCAATCTCATGTTGCAAAGCATGAAATTGCTCGTTGGTTTTGACACTGCTCGACTGCTCGCGGTATTTGATCAGCTTTTGCTGCTGGTCCTTGCGGTCGCTTTCCAGTCTTCGGCGCCGCGCTTCTTCTCCGGGAACGGCCTTGTCCGCCTGTTCCAGAACCAGCTTCTGCTGTTGCAGCTTTTCTTCGACCGACCGCAGATTCTGGGGTAGCGCAGTGATGGTTTCCTGCAGTTGGGTGATCTTGATATCGACCTGCTGCAAACGGATCAGCAACTCTAATTGAACATCCATGTCGTGGTCTGGAGTCTAGCACGGCATACAGCTCACGTGCGATACACTGCAGGCTCTAAGCCCTGCCGCCGGAGCCCTGCTTGAGACTGTTTCCCGTTGCCATGGTGATTGCCTTTTGCTGTCACCTGCCCGCTCTGGCGGTCGATTCCACTGCTAACCCAGTGACCCCAGTTTCCATCGACCAGATCTACCGCCAGGAGCAGGCGAACCGGCCGCCGGACGGCATCGCGTGGAGCCCCGACGGCACTCGAGTCAGCTACATCGCCGACAACGGCGACCTGGTAGCGGTCGAAGGCTCGACCGGTACTCAGCAGGTGCTGGTGGACCACGATAAGATGAAGGCCCTCAGCCCGCCGGCCACTACCGAGCATGACCAGAACAATCGTATTCGCTACAAAGAGGCCAGCTACTTTTGGGTGCCCGACTCAAAACACCTGCTCTTCGATTCCAGCGGGCAGCTCTGGTTCTTCGACTTGGGGACCAAGACCGGCCTACAGATCGCGACGACCGGCGCCGGCAGCGGTGACGACCCCAAATTTTCTCCCGATGGAGCCTACCTTTCTTACCTGCGGGACCACAATCTGTATGTGCGCAAAATGCACGACAGCGCTACCGCGAACCGGCTCACTGACTCGCAAGCGGACACGGTGCTCGATGGCGAAGTGGACTGGGTGTACGAAGAAGAACTTGGGGTCCGCAGCAATTACTTCTGGTCGCCAGACTCGCGCCGGGTGGCCTATCTGCAGATGAATGAATCCGCCGTTCCGGAATACCCCATCGAGGACTGGATACCCACCCACGCTACGGTTGAACGTCAGCGTTATCCGCAGCCCGGAGACCTCAACCCCGCGGTGCGGTTAGGAGTGGTAAGCGCCGGCGGCGGACGAACTAAGTGGATCAACCTGCCCATCGAGAACGGAAGTGATTACATCCCCCGCTTCGGCTGGCTGAACAGCAAGACTCTGTGGATAGAGACGCTCACCCGCGATCACAAGAAGCTGGTTTTATATTTTGCCGACCTCTCCAACGATGTCTTGAAACCGGTGCTCACCAGGACCGACGACAAGTTCCTGGATGAATCCTATGACTTGACCTTCTTCGCTTCAAACTTCCTGCTGACGGGTTGGCGGGATGGGCATAACCATCTTTACCTCTACAGTTATGACGGCGGCAACCCGTTGAGCTCGCCAGCCAGCCTGGTAAAGCAGTTAACGGCCGGCGATTGGGAAGTGGGAGATATCGCAGGAGTGGACCAGGTCGCGCACAGTGTCTATTACCTTTCCAACGAGGGGGATCCGCGCCAGCAGCAGATCTGGGTCATTGGTTTGAATGGAGAGGGCAAGCAGCAGGTGAGCCGCTCCGGAGAGTGGCATGAACCCGTCTTCTCGCCCAACACCAACTTCTTTGCCGATGTCGTTTCTTCTACCAGCACGCCTCCGAGCATGGATCTTTGCCGCCGCCGGTTCTCCTGCCAGACAATCTGGAAGGCGCCCCCGGCCGATGTAGCTCTTACCCCGCCGCTGGCCGTTGAATTCAAGGCCGCCGATGGCGCCACCACGCTTTACGGGCAGCTCATGCTGCCCCCGGACAAGACGGCGCCGGCGAGTGTTCCCTTGATTGTGAATCCGTATGGCGGACCGCACGCACAGGACGTCAGCGGGAGATGGTCTACTCGCCAGCGGTTATTCGACCAGGTGCTGGTGCAGAGTGGCTTCGCCGTGCTGCGTGTCGACAACCGTGGAATGGGAGGCCGGGGGCGCGACTTCGCTCAAGCGGCCTATCACGACTTCGGCCCGGTGCAGTTGGGCGACCAGATCGCGGCCGTCGATCAAGCGCTGCGCACCTATCCTCAGTTGAACCCCAGCCGCCTGGGTTGGTGGGGCTGGAGTTGGGGCGGCACCTTCACTTTGTACGCCATGACCCATAGCGACCGCTTTCGCGCCGGTGTGTCGGTAGCACCGGTTACCGACTGGCAGAATTACGATTCGATCTACACCGAACGTTATCTGGGCCTGCCGTCCGCGAACGCCGACGTCTATCGCGACGATTCGGTGGTGAACGCCGCCGCCAACCTCAAGGGGCGCCTGCTGCTGGTGCAGGGAACGGGAGACGACAATGTTCACTTTGAGAATTCCATCCAGTTCATTCAACAATTGATCGAGGCTGATTTGCCCTACGATGTGCAGCTCTACCCGCGAAAAACCCATGGCATCGATGGTGCTGAAGCTACCACCCATTTGTTCAACCGCATCCTGGCACATTTCCAGATGTATCTTTTGGCGCCACAGCCGTGAGCGGTGATACAGCCATGAGCGGTGATTTGGTGCGCGCCCGCACCACGGTGGGCGATCTTGACCTTACCGTTCTGACCGACGGCACTTATCTGCTGGATGGCGGCGCCATGTTCGGCGTAGTCCCGAAGCCGTTGTGGGAGAAGCGCACTCCGGCCAATGAGCGGAACCAGATTGTGTTGGGAACCAACACAATCGTTGTGCGCACCGGCAAACATACGGTGGTGATCGAGACTGGGATCGGCAATAAGCTTCCGGAAAAACTACGCGGCATCTACGACGCCAAACAGCTTTTATTGCAGAGCTTTCACGCCGCCGGGATAAGGCCGGAGGAGGTGGATGTAGTGATTAACACCCACCTGCACTTCGATCATTGCGGATGGAACACGGTGCGAAAAGAGGATGGCGGTGTAGAGGCTACGTTTCCTAACGCTCAATACTTTGCCCATCGCGGAGAAGTGGAGCACGGCCGCCTGCAACTGGAGCGCGATGCCATCAGCTACGTCAGCGATAACTACGATCCCCTCATCGCCAGCGGGCAGATGACTCTGATCGAGCCCCCAGCCGGGGGGATGGAGATTGTTCCCGGAGTTTCCGTCGAGGTATATCCGGGGCATACGGCGCAGATGATGGCAGTGATGCTCGATTCCGGCGGACGCCGTGCGTGTTATATCTCCGACCTCATTCCCACCAGCGCGCACCTCGACGTGACCTGGGTGATAGGTTACGACCTCTATCCCCTCACCTGCATTGAGCAGCGCAAACGCTTTCTGAGCCGGGCCATCCCGGAGCAATGGCTGGTTCTCTTTACCCATGATCATTTTCATCCGATGGGATACGTGGAATGGGGAGCGAAGGGCAAGCCGCAGCTGAAGCCGGCTCTGTGAGTCGCGGGAGCTTGAAGGATTGAAAAGCTGGAGGGAGGTTCTCACGCAGACTCTTTAGCCCCCGCGTCGGAACTAGCGAAACAAACCGCTGTTCCTCTACTCCGCGCTTATGGGCTTTGTATCAGGGCCCGACTTTAGTCGGGCCGCAAAGGAATGAAAAAGATTGGGCTTTAGCCCCTGTTTTTTTTGCCTGATGAGGACGGCAGGGGCTGATTCCCAATTCTTTTCTCCGTTAACGGCCCGACTAAAGTCGGCCCTGATACAAAGCCCATAAGCGGAGCGCGGAGCTGGTGTTTTTTTGGCACCCTTCAAGTTTTAGGACAATAGGACAGTTGGCCGAACTGGGGTGTACGGCAAACGCGAGAAATGTGGAGTCTTTAGAACACCTGGCGGTGAAAGACCTCGTCTTTTTCCTCACACGGCGAACATGCTGCGCCGATACCACAAGCCATTAGGAGCGCCGCGCCGATGGTGACCAGAATTGCCGGGCCATAAGACTCGAACTGGAAAAACCAGTGCGCGAGGTTGTGAAAATGTAGCGAGTGCATCTTAGTACTCCCACGCTTTAGGAAACCCTATCCCGGGGTGATGGTTTTCCATGGAACAAAATATTGTTCCAGATGGCTTCCGTTTTGGGAACAGGTTCGTCCACTTTCCGAAAACCACCGATGGGAGAAAGCTTAGCATCGCTGGAGAAAATTCGATATGAGCAAAACTAGGGACACGTGACCGCAGCGCCTGCCAATACGTTCCGAACGGGGGATCCCCGGCTGCAGTGGCTCTTTTTGGATCTCAACTCCTACTTTGCGTCGGTGGAGCAGGAGTTGCGGCCTGAATTACGAGACCGTCCCATGGCCGTGGTGCCGCTGATGGCGGACACCACCTGTTGTATCGCCGCCAGTTACGAGGCTAAGCAATACGGAGTGCGCACCGGCACCCAGGTCGCCGAGGCCAAGCGTATGTGCCCCGGCATTCTGCTGGTAGAGGCCCGGCACGAGCTGTATGTGGACTACCACCATCGGGTAGTAGAAGCGGTCGAATCTTGCCTTCCCGTCACATCGGTCATGTCCATCGACGAGATGGCCTGCCGGCTTTTGGGCCGGGAGCAGCCTCTGCTGGCGGCGCTTGAGCTGGCCCGCGAGGTCAAAGCCGCGGTTCGCCGCAAGGCGGGAGCAACACTTCGCTGCTCGGTTGGCCTGGCGACCAACCGGTACTTGTCCAAAGTGGCTTCCGATATGGAAAAGCCTGATGGCCTGGTGGCCCTGACGCCTGACTTGCTGCACGATGCTTTGTCCGCGTTAACCCCGCGTGACCTGCCGGGTGTGGGTGCACGGATGGAGAAGCGGTTGGACCAGGCCGGGATCAGCACCATGGAGCAACTGCTGGCACTCGATCGGGAGCAGCTGCACACGGCTTGGGGCGGGATAGGCGGCGAAAAGCTATGGCACTGGCTGCGCGGAGAAGACTTTGGCGACCAGGAGTTGGAGCACCAGAAATCCATTGGGCACTCCCACGTTTTGCCGCCGGAGTTGCGAACGCCCGCCGGCGCTTATGCGGTAGCCAACAAGCTGCTACACAAAGCCGCGATGCGGCTGCGCAAAGCCCAGCTGTGGGCGGCGACTATGACCTTGACCATGCGGTTTTCGGCAGGTGGTGGGGGCGCAAAGCCGTGGGCGCAAAGCTGTCCGCTGCTCGAATGCCAGGATAACCAGACGCTGTTGGAAGGGCTTGCAGCGATTGTGGAGTCAAAGTCCTGCGGAGAAAGGACACAAGAAACCGTTTTTCGTGGGGGTCTCACTCGGCAACCTGGTTCCAGACCATCTGCATACGCTGAGTCTCTTCTCCGGCCTTGAAGAAGAGGGAAAACGGACGCGGCTGTCCACCACCATGGACCGGGTGAACTACAAATACGGGACCCATACTCTGTGCTTTGCCAGCATGCTGCTGGCGGGCGCGGCCGCACCCACGCGCATTGCCTTTTCCAGTATTCCGGATCTGTTTTGAGTACTACTTACCGCGGCCGCCTGGCGCCATCTCCTACCGGATATCTGCACCTGGGCCACGCGCGCACTTTCTGGATGGCGCAGCAGCGTGCCCTGGCGGCCAAGGGCACACTGATTCTGCGCAACGAGGATCTTGACCCGGAGCGCTCGCGGCCGCATTTTCTTGAAGCCATGCTCGAAGACCTGCGTTGGCTTGGACTCGAGTGGCAGGAGGGACCGGACGTGGGTGGCCCGTTCGGGCCCTACACGCAAAGCCAGCGGCACAGCCTCTATCGCGACGCCTGGCGGCGGCTGCTTGCCGGGGGCTGGCTCTACCCTTGCCACTGCTCCCGCAAAGACCTTGCACTGGCCATGCAGGCCCCGCATGACGACGAAGGGATCTATCCCGGAACCTGCCGCCCCGCCGCAGCCCACACCGGAGGGCCGCAGTCCGCTGCCAACTGGCGTTTTCGCATCCCGGAGGGAGAGGTAGTTGAGTTTGAGGACGGGCTCTTCGGTCCGCAGCGTTTTGTGGCGGGAAAAGACTTTGGCGACTTCCTGGTATGGCGGCGAGATAATCTTCCTTCCTACCAACTCGCCGTAGTGGTAGATGACGCAGCGATGAGGATCACCGAGGTGGTCCGCGGCGCCGATCTGCTCAAGTCGACGGCGCGGCAGATTCTGTTGGCCAAGGCACTCAGCATTCCGTCCCCCGGCTGGTATCACTGCGCGTTGTTGTGTGATGAGCAGGGGCAGCGCCTGGCCAAACGGCACGACGCGCTGAGCCTGCGCAATCTGCGGCAGCAGGGAAAGCACCCGCAGGAGTTGTTGCTGGCCTTCCACACAAGCGGTGATTTTTCCAGTGCTCCTGATGTACGACAATAAGCTGTAACCATCCAGTGGCATCAGACTTTGCCCAACTCGTAAAGCAGCAGGCGGACATCGTTCGGATCATCGGCGAATACATCACGCTGAAGAAATCCGGAGCGCAGAACTATGCCGGCCTTTGTCCATTTCACGGAGAGAAAACGGCGTCCTTTTCCGTGCACGCGGTGCGCCAGTTCTACCATTGTTTCGGTTGCAATGAGTCGGGAGATGTCTTCTCCTTTGTGCAGAAGATTGAGAATGCCGGTTTTACGGAAGCGGTCAAAATCGTCGCAAAAAAATGCGGCATCCCTCTACCCAAGCGGGAGTTCGCCACCCCGGAAGAGGCGGAGGAGAACCGGCAGCGGGCCAAGCTACTCGATTTGCATGAGTTGGCGACTACCTGGTTCGAAGAGCAGTTACGCTCTGCGGAGGGCTCCCGCGCCCGCGAATATCTCACCGGCCGCGGCGTGACTGCAGATGCAATCGCCAAGTTTCGCATTGGCTACGCTGTGGATTCATTCAATGCATTGCGCGACCGCGTGCAGGGGGTGGCGTCTCCTGAGATATTGCGGCTTTCTGGCCTTTTTTCTTCCAAGGAGCAGCCGGATGGCTCTGCCGGGCCGCTGTACGCTCGCTTTCGCAAACGGATCACCTTTCCCATTCATAACGAGTCCGGGCGAGTGATTGCGTTCACGGCGAGAGCCCTGGACAGCGAGGAGAAATCCGGCCCCAAGTACCTGAACTCACCCGAGACGCCGCTTTATTCGAAGGGTCAGGTGCTGTTCAATCTCGACAAGGCGCGCCAGGCGATCCGGCAACAGGACTTCGCCCTGCTGGTGGAAGGCCAGATGGACTGCATTACCGCGTACATGGCGGGAATCCAGAATGTTTTGGCGACCAGTGGAACGGCTTTCACCGAGATGCAGGTGCGGCTGCTCAGCCGCTACACCAAGCGGCTTTTCATTAATTTTGACCCGGACGCGGCCGGAGCCAATGCAGCGGAAAAGTCCATCGCCCTGCTCACGGAAGAGGATTTCGAAGTTAAGGTGGTGACCCTCGAGGGAGGGCTCGATCCTGACCGGTTTATACGCGAGCGCGGCATCAAGGACTACGTAGCCGCCGTCAAGGGGGCCCGGCGCCATTCAGACCACCTGATCGATCGGGCGATGCAGCTTTTTCCGTCCCGGACGGCGGAAGGCAAGAGCAAGGCTCTCAACTACCTGCTGCCGCATATCCGGCGCATGCCAGATAGCATCGTGCGCGATGAGTTTGCCTCCGACGCGGCGCAGAAGCTGGGCATTGACTCCGCCTTGGTCCGGGAAGAACTGCGGCAGGCGGCCCGCAAGCGCCGGGACGGGGTCCACCGATCCGCTGTGGACGCCTGGAACGAGGCCGAGAGGGTGCTTTTGCGGGCGGCGGCCTCCCGGTCTGGGAGTCGTGTTTTTCTGCGTGCATTTGAGGCTTTCCAAGACCAGCCCCAATGCTTCGAAGGACTTCAGGTCACTCCCATGCTGGCGCTCTTGCGCGACCGCGGAGCGCTCGAGCCTATGGCAGCCTTAACCAATCCGAGCCAGCGAGCGTTGCTAGCCCAGGCCTTGCTCAAAGAGTCAGCCGAGGTGGAGCTGGATGAGCTCGAGGCCGCGCTGGATTCACTGAAATACCGCCATTTGGAAGCCCTGCAGCGGCGGGTACGAGCGGATATCGCCGAGGCCGAGCGTCGCGGCGATTTGGCACAGCTGGCGGTCTTTATGGCCGAAAAGCTAAAAGTGGACCGGGAAATGCGCGATGTGGACGCGTAAGTACCAAAACATTCCCGGGTAAGGTCCGCGGAACTGCAGATCCCTCGGCTTCGCTCGGGATGACAAAAGGAAGAGGTAGTGCTTCTATTGAGGGCGTCAGCCGGACAGAACCGCCTTTCAACGCTACCCGAATGCCCGGTGGACGCCCCCACTCTATCCTTTGTCATCCCGAGCGAAGCCGAGGGATCTGCAGTTCCGCGGACCTTACCTGGGAATGTTTTGCGGATTGGAGCTGCCCTAGAGGTGAAACCGAATGGGGGTTTTTACATCTAAGAAAGTAGGCTTTAGCGCGGTAATGAGGCTGTAACAGGAAAGGCCTGGAGGGGTGTCGTTCCGGGAGCTGCCCGGGAGCACACTCCATTCCATGATATTCTATAACTCTTTGAAGGACGTGCGTCTACTTGCCCAAACGGTTTATTAACCGTCCGGAATATGCCCTTAGCGGCTCGCATAGCACCCTGTCCTTTCTGAGCACGGACCGATCCGAAAAATAAGGCACGGGATAGGATTTGCTTGGCTATTGAAGACAAGTACGAAGAAGACATTCAGAAACTGATTGATGCGGGTAAGGAAAAAGGTTACTTGACCTACAACGAGGTCAACGACCTTATTCCTGGTGACCTGCATTCACCGGACGATCTCGACGATCTGCTGACCACGATCGGGACCCAGGGCATCGATGTGCTCGAGGGCGGCCCGAAGTTTGGCGCGGATAAGTTCGAGAGCGAGGGTGAGGAGGGCGAGGATGTAGAACTCGACCTCACACCGGGCACACTCGAGAAAACCAATGACCCCGTTCGCATGTACCTGCGCGAAATGGGAACTGTTCCACTGCTGACCAGAGAAGGCGAAGTTGAGATTGCCAAGCGCATCGAACGCGGGCAATTGCGGGTACTTAAAGCTATCTCCCGTTCGCCGATCGTCATTCGCGAGATCGTCGCCCTGGGCGAAGACCTCAAGCGAGGCGTACGCAACATCAAGGAAGTGGTGATCTTCGATGAAGAAGAAATCACCGAAGAGATCCTGCAGGCGCGCATTCGGGTAACCATCGGCCGCGTCGACACTCTGCTCAAACACCAGAAAAAAGCGTCTCTTCTCCTCGAAAAACTGGAGACGATCAATCCCAAGGCGAAGGCCAGGGAGCATCGCAAAACGCGCTGGATGATGAACCGCGAGCGGGTCGAAGTCTCGCGCATCGTCCGTGAACTCAAGTACACCAACGCGGAACGCAAGCGGCTGCTGGACAAGGTCAACAAGACCGTAGACGCCATGCGCATGCTGGAGCGGCAGGTCAAGTCGCTCGAGCAGAAGCACGACCAGTCAAAGAGCGAAGAGCTGCGCAAGGAGTATCGCCGCCAGCAGAAGAACTGCAAGACCGACCTGGAAAAACTGGAGCAAGAGGCCGGCGTCTCCATCGCCGAGCTCAAGCGCACCCAGCGCGAGATGATCCAGGGCGACATGGATGCCGAGCAGGCTAAGCGCGAGCTGATCGAGGCTAACCTGCGCCTGGTGGTTTCCATTGCCAAGAAGTACACCAACCGCGGTTTGCAATTCCTCGACCTGATCCAGGAAGGCAATATCGGTTTGATGAAGGCGGTGGATAAATTCGAGTACCGTCGCGGTTACAAGTTCTCCACCTATGCGACGTGGTGGATCCGGCAGGCGATTACCCGTGCCATTGCCGATCAGGCCCGGACGATTCGTATTCCGGTGCACATGATCGAGACCATCAACAAGCTGATTCGTACTTCGCGGCAGTTGGTGCAGGAGTTGGGGCGCGAGCCTACTTCGGAAGAGATCGCCCGCCGGATGGACATCCCGGTGGCCAAGGTCCGTAAAGTGCTCAAGATCGCACAGGAACCGATTTCGCTCGAAACGCCGATCGGCGAAGAAGAAGATTCGCATCTGGGCGACTTTATCGAAGATCGCCAGGCGGTTTCGCCTTCCGAAGCGGTCATCAGCGTGAACCTGAAGGAATACACCTCGCAGGTGCTGCGTACGTTGACTCCGCGCGAAGAGCGTGTGATCAAGATGCGCTTTGGCCTGGAGGATGGATCCGAGCACACACTGGAAGAAGTGGGTCAGAGCTTCCAGGTGACCCGCGAACGTATCCGGCAGATCGAAGCCAAGGCGCTGCGCAAGCTGCGTCATCCGTCACGCTCGCGCAAGCTAAAAGCCTTCGTCGAAGGCGTCCGCGAATAAAGAAAACGCCTGCTTCCTTCTCTCATTGGGAGCAGGCGTTTTTGCGTCGTTCCTGTTCCCGGTTTATCTAATCAGCACAGTGGTTCAGGAGTAATCCCGTGTCCCTTCAAACCTCACCCGAAGTGATCGATAAGCTGAAACACGCGCCGGATGTGAGCGGCGTGCAGGAATTAATCCGCCAACGGTGGAGCCCCCGCGCCTTCTCCGACAAGGAGATACCGGCGGCTGATCTCAAGACGCTCTTCGAGGCCGCACGCTGGGCCGCCTCCTCGTCCAATGAGCAACCCTGGCGATTCCTGGTGGGCCGCCGAGGGGACGAAACCTACCAAAAAATCTTTAACGCGCTGGTGCCTTTCAACCAGTCGTGGGCCAAGAGCGCTCCGGTGCTGGTTCTCTCCGTCGCCAAGAAGACTTTTACGGAAAAAGGCACGCCCAATCGCCATGCTTTGCACGATACCGGCGCGGCCACAGCGAATCTATTCCTGCAGGCGACCGCCATCGGCTTGCACACCCATTCCATGGCTGGCTTCGATCCGGAGCAGCTGCGGGCATCGTTCGCCATTCCCTCTGATTACGAGATTGGTGCGGTTGTGGCCATTGGTTATTTTGGCGACCCTGGCGGCTTGCCCGAGCATCTGCACAAGATCGAAGTATCTCCGCGGCAAAGGAAGCCGGTGGAAGAATTTGTGTTTTCCGACTGGGAGAAGCCGGCGCGCTTCTAAAGCGCGATGACTCTACAGAATGTAGCGGGACAAATCCTGGTCTTTGACGATCGACGCCACCATGGCGCGCACATATTCCGGATCGATCAGGACCACCCGCTCCCGGCCCTCCGCCGTTTCCACTTCGCTAACGGGAAGAGGTACGGTGGCGCCGTTCTCCGCCGCCGAGGCGGCGATCTCCAACAAGGCTCCCTCAGCCGAATGGCCTTTCATCATGTCCGGCGCCATAAAGCTGATCTCGTCCAGCACCCGCTCCATAATGGTATGCAACCGCCTGGCGCCGATGTTTTCCGTGGTCTCATTCACGCGGAATGCGAACCGCGCCATTTCTTCCAGCGAGTCTTTGGTAAAGCGCAGTTTCAGACCTTCCGTTTCGAGCAACGCCGTGTACTGCTTGGTAAGCGATGACTTCGGCTCGGTAAGTATCCGGACAAAATCCTCCACTGTCAGCGATTGCAGTTCTACCCGGATGGGAAACCGGCCCTGCAGCTCTGGTATCAGATCGCTTGGCTTGGATACATGAAACGCACCCGCAGCAATGAAGAGGATGTGGTCGGTCCGCACCATGCCGTACCGGGTATTGACGGTGGTCCCTTCGACGATGGGGAGAATATCTCTCTGCACTCCTTCGCGCGATACATCGGGACCGTGGCCCCCTTCCCGGCCGGCAATCTTGTCGATCTCGTCCAGGAAAATGATGCCTGAGTTCTCTACCCGCTCGACCGCCAGCCGGGTGACCTGATCCATGTCGACCAGCCGAGTCTCTTCTTCCTGCACCAGGTACTCGAAGGCTTCGCCGACCTTCATTTTGCGCTTCTTGGTGCGCTGGCCGAACAGGTTGGGTAGCACATCCTTGAGGTTGATATCCATCTCCTCGATACCCTGGTTGGAGATGATTTCAAACGACGGCGTGCTGCGCTCGCGCACATCGATTTCGACGGTGCGTTCGTCCAGTTTGCTTTCGCGGAACTGTTGCCGCAGCTTTTCCCGGGTGCGGTTGTGGCTCTCCTGGCTGCCCGGGGGGTAGCTGTTGCCATCCACCACCACCGGGCCGGGGGAAGCTGGAGCCGCCGGGGAGGGGGGAAGCAACAAGTCGAGCAAGCGCTCTTCCGCGTTAAGTTCGGCCCTGTCTTCCACCTCTTCCAGTTTTTCTTCCCGCACCATGTCCACGGCGATTTCAACCAGGTCGCGGATCATCGATTCCACGTCCCGCCCTACATAACCGACCTCGGTAAACTTGGAGGCTTCTACCTTCAAGAAAGGCGAATTGGTAAGCTTTGCCAGACGGCGAGCGATCTCTGTTTTGCCCACGCCCGTAGGGCCAATCATGATGATGTTCTTGGGCATGATCTCTTCGGCGAGATCGGGCGGCAGCTTCTGCCGGCGCATACGATTTCTGAGCGCGATAGCCACTGCCCGCTTGGCGGCGCGTTGGCCTACGACATGCTTGTCTAATTCAGCCACAATTTCCCGCGGCGTCAGGTCTTCCAGGGACAGTTCCAGTTCTTCCGCGGTACCGGGTAAAAAGATCGCCATGGGAGTACTCCTTTTGTTAAGGGTATGGCCTTTCGAGTCTGCGTGAGAACCGCCCCGATGCTTTGTATCAGGGCCCGACTTTAGTCGGGCCGTTGAAACCCAACAAAACATCTGGGCTTTAGCCCCTGCGCTTTTCTTGCAGTGGAGCAATAGCAGGGGCTGAAGCCCAAAGCCCTTTCCATCCTTACGGCCCGACTAAAGTCGTGCCCTGATACAAAGCATCGGAGCGGTTCTCACGCCCTCAAAGGCCGCCCCTCCAGTCAGCCGTGCAATTCCTCAATGGTGATCTGATCGTTGGTGTAAATGCAGATCTGGCCGGCGATGCGCAACGACTTCTCTGCAATGGCGCGCGCCGGGAGATCAGAATTCTCGACCAGGGCGCGAGCCGCCGCCAAGGCAAAGCTTCCACCGCTGCCAATCGCAGCGATCCCTTCGTCTGGCTCGATCACGTCGCCTGAGCCACTGATGAGGAAGGTCTGCTTCAGGTCCGCCACCACCAGGAGAGCCTCCAGGTTACGCAGCATCTTATCCGTGCGCCAGTCCTTAGCCAGCTCCACGGCAGAGCGCCCCAGGTTACCAGCGTATTGTTCCAGCTTGGCCTCAAAGCGGCTAAAAAGCGAGAATGCGTCCGCTGTTGAACCGGCAAAGCCAGCCAGAATCTTATCCTGATACAGGCGCCGGATCTTCCGTGCCGAATGCTTGATCACGCTTTCGCCCAGCGTAACCTGGCCGTCGGCAGCCATCACCACATTGGCATCTCTGCGCACGCACAAAACGGTTGTGGACCGAATACGCGGGGTTGTGGAGCGAGAATTTAGATTAAGGGCGGACCTCGAAGCGGCGGTCGCCGTCGAGCCTCGAACAACAGACGAACGATTGGACATCTTCTCTAAGTATAACGCAGGCCAGGCGGTACGAAAGGGCCGGCGCTCGGGCATCCCGCTGTTGCCGAAAGGGGTCCAGCGGTTGCACCACGCCCCGCAGGAGGCTCCGGGCTGCGATATCCTGCAATGGTGTAATCCCATTCCTTGCTGGAGCCCCAATGAACGGTTTGGCCCTGCGCGATTCCCAGATTTTTGGCACGCTTACAGCGTTTGGTGTGTGCCTTGGGGGCGTGGCCGCCTATGCTTTGCTGCGACGGCGGCAAAGCCCCGACGAGCTCGAGCGGCAGCGCCGCGACCTGCTGGTTCAGCAGGGTCGCATCATCGATGCCACGGTGATCGACATCTCCGACCTCACCGCCGAAGAAAGCGGACGACCCAACGGGATGCAGTTGATCCTTTACAAGTATGAGGCGGCGGGGGTGGTCTACGAGTGCTCTCAGGACGTGACCATGTTGCGTCACCTGGTCAACATCTATGACTGTCGCCTGGGTTTCCCCGCGTCGGTGCGTTACGACCCCCATAATCCTGGCAACTCCCTGATCGTGGCCGAGACCTGGAGCGGGCTGCGCGATACGGCCAACTCCGTCCCTCTGCATGGCCGCTCCAGCGCTCCGGCTCCATCTCTGCGCTAAGGCGGTTCCACGATTGGTTTAGCTGGGGAAGATGCTTCAAACAGGGCTTTTCATCAAGAAAAGCCCACTTCGTAAAGGCTGGCTCGGGCAACGCAATCGTAGAACTGCCCGAGTACAATAGTTATATGCACGTTCATGGCGGGGCGTCGGAGAAGACGAAGCGGATCTTACGCATCTCGCTGTTGGCGACCCTGGCCTACGTCGCGCTGACCTTCGTAGCCGGCATACGGGCTCATTCTCTTGCCCTGATCTCCGAGGCGGGCCATAACGTATCAGACTTTCTGGCGCTGTTGCTTTCGTTTGTCGCGGTGTACTTTCAAACCCGTCCGCCAACCGATCAAAAGACCTTTGGTTATCAGCGCGCCGGGGTCCTGGCCGCGTTTCTCAACGCGCTCACCCTGGTGGTGATCGCTATCTGGATCGCCATCGCGGCCATCCACCGCCTAAGCGAGCCGGTTCAGGTACAACCGCGGCTCATGATGATTGTCGCTGCCGCCGGGGTGCTGATGAACGGTGTCATTGCCGCCCTGCTTTGGACCACCTCCCGCGACGTCAACATCCGCAGCACTTTCATCCACATGCTGGGGGACACGCTTTCAACTGCAGCGGTGATTGTCGGAGGCTTGGCTATCCTGCTCACCGGGCACAATTGGATTGATCCGGTGCTATCCCTCTTTATCGCGGCGCTGATTCTATGGAGTTCGCTGTCCATTGTCCGCGAGACGCTCAACATCCTGTTGGAGGGCACGCCTCGCGGTTGCTCTCTGGCGGAGATACGGGTTTCGCTTCAAGCCATCGAGGGGGTCGAAGACGTTCATGACCTGCACGTGTGGAGCCTGGGGTCACAGACCCACGCCCTGTGCACGCACATTACGATCGCTGACATCCCGCCCTCGGAGAGCACGCGCATCCTGGAGCAAGTAAACGGGACGCTACGGCAGAAGTTTCGCATTTACCACTCCACTATCCAATTCGAGCATGCCGAATGTGAAGTCGCCCACGGTTGCGCTCCGCCCGAAGTCGACGAGCATGACCATTCCAGTCACGCGCACGCCCACTCCCACTAGGGCTCTGTTACCCAATTCACGGTCGCCGGCAAGTCCGTCACATGTAGAAACGCTTTGTCGTTGGTGACAAGGATTGCTCCGACCGAAATGGCATGGGCGGCAATCAACATATCGAAATTGCCAAGCGTCTTGCCCGCTGCCTCCTGCTTTGCTCGAAGCGCTCCATATGCCTGGGCCTCTTCTCTTCCCCAGGGAAGAACTTGAATTCTAGCGAAAAATGCTTCAACAGCCGAGCGGACAACTGTAGCCTTCGGACTCTTGGCCAATCCATATTGGAGTTCTGCCTCGGTGATCGCCGAGATACACGCGACCTCCCCGTGCTGGAGACTTGCCAGCTTTGCACGCGGCGCTGGAGATTTACCTCTGATGACGTAGCTAACCGTATTTGTATCGAGCATGTACAAGCGGATCACAGTTCACCGCGCTCTTGGGGAGGACCCTGACCGCGGTCAGCCAGAAAATCATCCGGAATACCGGCATGATCGAGCGCGGCAAAAATCTCGTCCCATCCGCCCGGTGCCTCGGACAGGATCAGGTCTCCGCTTTGAGGGTCTTTACGAATGTAGACCTCATCTGTCGCGAAGCGATATTCCGCCGGAATTCGGACGGCTTGGCTCCTCCCACTCATGAAGACCTTCGCCTTCGTAGCTTGCTTCATCTGGCGGACCCTCTGCTGTATATCGTGCTATATATCAGCAACGGATTCAAGCTTTATCAACCGCTAAATATCCTCCGCAATGTCGACCGGTTTGTCCGGTTGGGATTGATAAATTTCCGCCACTCGCTCCAGGGTGTCGATCTCGCTTACAGGTTTGTCGTCGCGAATGCGTAGAATGCGTGGGAACCGCAGGGCGAAGCCGCTGTCGTGCCGCTCCGACCGCATCACGTTATTAAAGGCGACTTCGAGCACTATCAGCGGTTCCACGGCGCGGATGCTGCCGAAGTCCCCCAGCGTATGTTCCAGAAAAAACTGGGTTAGCCGTGCAATCTCCGCATCGGTTACGCCGGAGTAGGCCTTGCCTACATTGCGCAATACGTCGCCATCGCGAACCGCGAACGTGTAGTCGCTGAGCCAGCCGGCTCGCCTTCCATGACCATACTCGGCAGCCGTCACCACCACATCGAGGGTGGCCAGCTCCCGTTTCAGCTTGAGCCAGGCCAGACCACGCCGTCCGGGCTGGTAGATACTGTGCCGAGCCTTCAGCATGACGCCTTCATTTCCCCGCGCCCTGGCGTCGACGTAGGCTTGCTCCAGTTGGGCCACACTCTGGAGTTGGACCGCTGGGGCAAGTACCAGCCGTGCAAAGCCGTTCTCCTTGGATTCAAAGAGCAGCTCGGTCTGCTGCCCGCTTGCGGTCGAGCGGCTGCCCACCCTGGTTCGCGACTGCTCCCGCTCCACCAGCTCCTCGAGCACCTGCCGGCGCTGCTGCAGCGGCTTCTCCATGGTCATTTCGCCGTCGGCGAAGAGCACATCAAAAGCCATAAAAACCACAGGGACTGCTGTGCGCATCTCCGCCGTAACCCGCTTCCGTCCGAGCCGCGCTTGCAGGGAGGAGAAGGGCAGTGCTCGATCTGCCTTCCAGGCCAGGATTTCCCCGTCCAGCACCAGCGGTTGGTCAAAGCCGGCAAAAGCCTCCACGATTTCAGGAAAACTAGCGGTCATGTCCTCCCGCGATCGGGAGAAAAGCGCCACCCGCCCGGGGTGCTCAGGCGAGCCACAATGAATCTGTGCCCGGATACCGTCATATTTGTCTTCCAATTGCGCTTCTTTGATAACTGGTCCCTCGATTCCCTCCTCGGCCACCTTGCTTGAGAAGCGCTGCAACGCCTCTTCGACCGTCTCCACCGGGCTGGCGAGCATGAAACCGAGCGGATGAAACAGCTTCATCCGCGCCTCTGCCAGACGGCCGGTAGCGGCCAACTCCAGCACCTCTGGCAGACTGCCGTTCAGCATCCTGGCGTGACGAACCTCGGCGATGGGGGCGCCGTAGGATGCGGCAATCGCCTCCTCCACCAGGCTGACCTTGATGCCGGTGCGCATGTCTCCCAGGATGATCTTGATCAGGTACTTGGCTTCGAGCGGGGTGGCCCTCTCGAGCAGGGTCAGGGTGATGTGCTGTTTGGCGGCCGGTTTGCCGGTCCCGGCAATGGCCGCGAACGCTTCGGCGACGTTCTCCAGCAGGAGCGTCGGCGTAACAATTCGCGCTTGCAAGAGATCCTGTGCGGCGCCCCCCAGATCGCCATGGCGCAAGTAGGCTGCATGCATCGCAGCCTGGCTGGCGCCGGAAAGCTGGGCAAGGACGCGGCTCAGGAGCGCGCCGCCCACGTTCAAATCGCGTCCGTCGGTTTCTGGAAATGGCACTCCGGCGAGGTACAGGGCCGCCAGCCCGGCCTCGTGGACCGGAAGCGCGCGCAGATACTCGGCCATCAGCGCGCGCTTCTGCAGCTTGCTGCCGGTCTCGGCCAGACGCTGGCACAGCTCTGCGAATTGTTGAAACCTGATAAAATCAGACAAATGGTTCATCGCGTCGCCAACACGGTTCCTGTCCGGCACGCTCTTTCCTAGCGGCTCCCGCCGCCGATTGCGCCTTTGTTGTTTCGCCCGCGGAAAGGAACCTTACCATGTTGGATCGTTTGCAACAGATTGAAACCCGTTATGAAGACCTTGGACGCCAGCTAGCCGACCCGCAGCTGGTTACCGACCAGCAAAAATACCACAAGACCGCCAAAGCGCATCGCGACCTGGAACCAGTGGTCAGCAAGTACCGTGAGCTGAAGCAGGCTCAACAGGGCATTGCCGACGCCACCAGCATGTTGAACGAGAGCGACCCCGAACTTGCGGCCATGGCGCAGGAAGAACTGACGCGGCTGGAGTCCCAAGCCAGCGCGCTGGAAGAAGAGATCAAAGTAATGCTGCTGCCCAAGGATCCCAACGACGAGAAGAACGTCATCCTCGAGATCCGTGCCGGCACCGGTGGGGACGAAGCCTCGCTGTTTGTGGCGGAGATTTTCCGCATGTACTCGCGCTTTGCCGAACAGCATCGTTGGAAAGTCGAGATTCTTTCTCAGTCTGAATCCGGGGTTGGCGGGCTCAAGGAAGTAATCGCCATTATTGAGGGCAAGAGGGTGTACTCGCAGTTGAAATACGAGAGTGGAGTGCACCGGGTGCAGCGCGTGCCCGCCACCGAGACCCAGGGCCGCGTTCACACTTCAGCCATCACCGTCGCGGTTTTGCCGGAGGCCGAAGAGGTCGACGTAAAAGTTGAAGCAAAAGATATTCGCATTGATACGTTTTGCTCTTCCGGACCCGGCGGCCAATCGGTGAACACCACTTATTCCGCCGTGCGCATTACCCACCTTCCGACCAACACTGTGGTCAGCTGCCAGGACGAGAAATCGCAGATCAAGAACCGGGAGAAGGCGATGCGCGTGCTGCGCGCCCGGCTTTATGAAGTTGAAATGGAAAAGCAGCAGGAAGCACTGGCCAAAGAACGCAAGCAGCAGGTGGGAAGCGGCGATCGCAGCGAAAAGATCCGCACCTACAATTTTCCCCAGAACCGCCTTACGGACCACCGCATCGGCCTGACCAACCACCAGCTTGCCGAGGTGATGGAAGGCAGGCTTCAGCCGACGATCGACGCGCTCACTGCACACTACCAGGCCGAGCGTCTCAAGACTGAAACCGCTACTGTGGCATGAATGCCGGCCACCGCCGGTGAGGCACTGCAAGCAGCGCGCGCTCGCCTGATTGGCACCTCGCAAAATCCGCGGCGCGACGCCGAGGTGCTTCTGGCGCACCTGCTTGGGTGCGACCAGGCGGCCCTGCTCACTCATCCCGAACGTCGGCTCTCCCCCATGGAATCAGATCAGTTTGAGAGCTTACTCCGGCGCCGCCTGGCCTCGGAGCCGGTGCAGTACATCACCGGCGTGCAGGAGTTCTTCGGCCTGCTGTTCGAGGTCACGCCCGATGTTCTGATCCCGCGTCCCGAGACTGAGCATCTGGTGGAAGCAGCGCTGGAGCGCATCGGCCCTGAGGCGCGCATCGTCGACGTGGGCACCGGATCGGGAGCGATCGCTGTTGCCCTTGCGCATGCCCTGCCCCGATCCTTGGTGACCGCGGTGGATCTCTACCCGGCGGCGCTAGAGGTCGCTCGCCGCAATGCGCAGCGTCATGGAGTGGCTGAACGGGTGAGCTTTTTGCAGTCGGACTTGCTGGCGAAGGTCGGTAGTGCGGAGTTTGACGTTGTTGTATCGAATCCTCCGTATATTGCCGAAGGAGAAGTGTTGGAGCCGCAAGTAGCTGACTACGAGCCCCGCTCCGCGCTCTACGCCGGGCCGACCGGCCTGGAGGTCTACCAGCGCCTGATTCCGCAAGCTCGTATGGTACTCAAGCCCCAGGGCTGGCTGATCATGGAGATCGGTTATGGACAGCAACCGGCCATGGCGCCGCTACTCAGTGGCTGGCAAACCCTTACCTTTGTTCCCGATTTACAGGGAATCCCGCGAGTGGTTCTGGCGCAAACGCCCTAACTTCCTCTGGTTCCCTGACGAAGGCCGGGTATCCCACATCTCGCTCGTTTTTCGCGAGATGTGGGATACCGCAGCACCTTCCCTCTAACTCTCGAGTCATCCGATTTACTTAGCGGTCAACATCGGTGGTATCCCACATCTCGCGAAAAACGAGCGAGATGTGGGGCACCCGGCCTTCGTCAGGGAACAAGGGGCAGACCTTCCCATTCAAGGCAACCGCCTGGTTGATAATGGAGAAATACGAGGGATCTATGGCTACCATCACCGAGCTTCCGAAACTATCGCTTACTTTTGATCAGAAACTCGATCGCCTGGCCCAGGTTGCAGTGAACGCGGGCTTGGGACTCGAGCGCGGCCAGGAACTGGTCATGACGGCAACACTCGATGCCTTGCCGCTGGCCCGCTTGATTACTGAACAGGCCTACAAAGCCGGCGCCTCACTCGTGACCACACTCTTCACCGATGAGCAGTCGACCCTTCTGCGCTACCGCTACGCCGAGGATGCGGGCTTCGATAAGGCCGCCGGATGGCTCTTTGAGGGAATGGCGCAGGCATTCCGCAGCGGCGCGGCGCGGCTGGCGATTACCGGCGGCAATCCTTCCCTGCTTTCGCAGGAAGACCCGGAGAAAGTTGGCCGCGCGAATCGCGCAGTTTCCAAGGCCTATCGTCCCGCTATCGAGCTCATTACCCGGCATGACATTAACTGGACCATCGTTGCCAGCGCCACGCCGGCGTGGGCGGCCGCAGTGTTTCCTGATCTGCCGCCCGATCAGGCGATTACCAAGCTGTGGGACGCAATCTTTGCTGCATCGCGGGTAGATGTAGACGATCCTGTCGCGCGCTGGAAGCAGCATGACGCGGAGTTGCATCGCCGTGCGGATCTTCTCAATGAGAAGCGCTACGCTACGCTCCACTATCGCGCACCGGGGACCGATCTACGCATCGGCTTGGCGGACGATCACCGATGGATGGGCGGAGGCACGCGGGCCGGCAACGGAGCCTATTGCATTCCGAACATGCCGACGGAAGAGGTGTTTACCACCCCGCACAAAGATCGCGTGGAAGGCACGGTGACCAGCACCAAGCCCCTCTCCCACCAGGGCACGATGATTGAGAAGATCGCGGTACGTTTTGAGGCCGGCCGCGTCGTCGACGCGAAAGCCTCCCGAGGGCAGGAAGTGCTGCAGCGCATGATCGATACCGACGAAGGAGCTCGGCGGCTAGGCGAGGTAGCCCTGGTGCCGCACTCCTCGCCCATCGCCAGTAGCGGATTGCTGTTTCTGAATACCCTGTTCGACGAAAATGCAGCCAGCCACATTGCGCTGGGACAGGCCTACAGCACCTGTCTAAAAAATGGGGACCAGCTGACTCCAGAAGAGCTTGCGGCCAAGGGCGCAAACGAGAGCCTGATTCATGTGGACTGGATGATTGGATCGAGCGAGATGGATCTGGATGGCATCACGGCAACGGGCACTGTGGAGCCGCTGATGCGCAAAGGGGAATGGGTTTAATAAAATTCAGAGTGGAGCACTGATCCACAGCGCTCCACTCCTGACGATCAGGCTTCGACAGTTCTCCCGGCCACCTCGAACAGCAAACGATTCTTCAGTGGGTCGGCATCGATGCGAATGTGGTCGCCGTGAAGCACCTCGCCATCCAGAATCTTGATGGCCAACGGATCCTGGATCAGGCGTTGAATCGCTCGCTTCAACGGACGAGCCCCATACTGCCGGTCGTATCCGGTCAGCAGCAGCTGATGACGGGCGCCCGGAGTCAATTCCAGAGTGATCTTGCGCGGTTCCAACAGCTTGCGCAGATCGGTCAGACGCAGATCGACAATGTGCTCCAGTTGCTCTTCGCCCAGCGGGCGGAAGATAACAACATCGTCCACGCGGTTGAGAAACTCGGGCCGGAAGCTCTGCCGCAGCAGTTGCATCACCTGCTCCCGCGCCGCGTCAAACGCCGCTTCGCTTTCCAGGTTCTCTGACTGCAGCAAATGCGCTCCCAGGTTCGATGTCATGATCAGCACCGTGTTCTTGAAGTCCACCGTGCGGCCTTTGGAGTCCGTCAGCCGCCCATCATCGAGCACCTGCAAGAGGATGTTGAAGACATCCGGATGTGCCTTCTCAATCTCGTCGAAGAGAATCACGCAATAGGGACGCCTGCGCACCGCCTCCGTGAGTTGTCCGCCTTCGTCATAACCCACATATCCAGGCGGTGCGCCAATGAGCCGGGCCACCGCATGCTTTTCCATGTACTCCGACATGTCGATACGAACCATGGCCTGCTCGTCATCGAAGAGGAACTCCGCCAAAGCACGCGCGGTTTCCGTTTTGCCCACGCCCGTTGGCCCCAGGAAGAGAAACGAGCCGATGGGCCGTTTAGGATCGCTCAGGCCGGCGCGTGACCTGCGAATCGCGTTGGCAACCGTTTCCAGCGCCTCCTCCTGCCCCACCACCCGTTCGCGCAAACGGCCTTCCATCTCTACCAGCTTGCGCACCTCGCCTTCCAGCATCTTGTCCACCGGGATGCCGGTCCACTTGCTCACAATCTTGGCAATGTCTTCCTCGTCGACTTCTTCCTTGAGCAAGCGAGCTTCGCCGCCGTCCTGTTTGGCGTTCAACCGTTTCAGCTCGGCTTCGAGCTGGGGAAGTTCACCGTACTGGATGGCCGCGGAGCGCTCCAGATTGCCGCGCCGTGTCTGCTCTTCCATTTCAAAGCGCAGCGCCTCAATCTTCTTCTTCACGTCGGTGAGCCGGGTTATGGCATCGCGCTCTGTTTGCCAGCGCGCACGCAATCCGGTGGCCGCTTCCTTCAGCGACGCCAGCTCGCGTACGACAGCCTCCATCCGTTCCTTGGAATTCTTATCCGTCTCCCTTTTCAGCGCCGTGCGCTCAATCTCGAGCGAAATCATATGCCGCTCGAGCTCGTCGATCGCCATCGGCACCGAGCCAATCTGGATGGCCAGCGATGCTGCCGCCTCGTCCACCAGGTCGATGGCCTTATCAGGCAGAAAGCGATCAGAGATATAGCGGTGCGAGAGCGTGGCCGCGGCCACGATGGCCGAGTCCTTGATACGGACGTTGTGGTGAGCCTCGTAACGCTCCTTCAGCCCGCGCAGGATGGCAATCGTGTCTTCCACGTTGGGTTCGCCTACGAACACAATCTGGAAGCGCCGCTCCAGCGCGGCATCCTTCTCGATATATTTGCGATATTCATTCAGCGTGGTTGCGCCGATGGCTCGCAGCTCGCCTCGGGCCAGCGGCGGCTTCAGCATATTCGAAGCGTCAATGGCGCCTTCTGCCGCGCCCGCCCCGACCAGGGTGTGCAGTTCATCGATGAAGAGGATGATCTGGCCATTGGACTCTTCAATATCCTTGAGCACCGCCTTGAGCCGGTCTTCAAACTCGCCGCGATACTTTGCCCCTGCCAGCATGGAGCCAAGATCGAGCGAAATCACGCGCTTGTCGCGCAACAGTTCGGGCACATCGCCGGAAACAATGCGCCGGGCCAGGCCTTCAACGATGGCCGTCTTGCCCACGCCTGGTTCTCCGATCAGCACCGGGTTGTTCTTGGTGCGGCGGGAGAGCACCTGGATCACCCGACGAATTTCCTCGTCGCGTCCGATCACCGGGTCCAATTTGCCTCTCCGGGCCAGCTCTGTCAGGTCCTTGGCATAACGATCAAGTGCCTGGTACTTGCCTTCGGGGTTTTGATCGGTAACTCGCTGATTGCCACGGACGGAGGTAAGCGCCTGCAGGATTGCCTCACGCGTGGCTCCCGCAGAGGTCAACAGCAGCTGCGCCGGGTCTTTCTTGATCTGCGCCAGCGCCAACAGCAGATGTTCCGTCGATACGTACTCGTCCTTAAAGTCGTGTGCTTCTTTGGAGGCCTCGTTCAACACCTTCTGCATGGCCGCAGAGAGGCCGGCCTCAGAGGCTGCGCCTGTCACCTTGGGAAGGCCGGCGATGGCCTGTTGCGTACTGGCCAATAATTGGTCAGTGGACACGCCAATCTTTTGCAGCAAGGGAAGGATGATGCCTTCCTTGTCTTCCACCAGGGCAGTCAACAGGTGAAGGGGAAGCACTTCTGGCTGTCCATTCTCGTTTGCCAGCGAACTTGCCCTCTGGATCGCCTCCTGTGATTTCAATGTGAACTTATCCCAACGCATTGCCATATGAGTGTCATCCTTCACTGACCAGATCATCCTGAATCGCTTGCGTTGCGAAAGCAAGGGGGCATCGCCTGGATGCCGCAAAGCCTGGTCGTTTCTTTCTGTTTGAACTTAATAATGCCGAGAAGAGAAATACATGTGCGTTCACCCCGGAGAGTGAAACCCGCCGGGGTGAACGCAACTGAGCGCGCCACCAGAGCGCACAAACTTGAGCGGCTGGTTACGCTGTCTTGACGGTTTCGCCTGCTGCTGGTTGGTTTTGGTTCAGCTGCTTGGTTGAACCTACATTGACCTTGATCTGCTTGGGCTTGCTTTCCGGCTTCTTCTGCAACTCGAGGTGCAGAACGCCGGCGTCATAGTCAGCCTTGATGCTCTCCGGGTCGATGGTGTTGGGAACCGTGAACGCACGATAAAAGCTACCGTAGCGACGCTCCACGCGATGGAAGTTCTCTTCCTTCCCCTCACTCTGGAAGCTGCGCTCGCCCTTTACCGACAGGGTGTTGTTCTCCATGCGGACATCGAGATCCTCCTGGCGCATGCCTGGGATTTCGATTTTGAGCACCAGCTTGTGCTCGTCTTCATAAATGTCGACCGGGGGCACAAAGCCGGCAGCGGTCACGAGCTCGTTCTCTCCGTTACGAGAGAAGTCCTGAAAAAGACTGTTCATGCGATTCTGCAAAGCCAAGACGTCGCGATAGGTTTCAAACCGGGTTAACGTCATTATTTTCCTCCTGAAGCGGGCCTGTTCTGGCCAGCTGTTGGTTTGATGCTAATCATAGCACGGAGGAATCATAAAATGTGAGTGTAAACGCATCACATTTAGGGTAGCTCTGGAGTGGCTTCCAGGAGGGCCTTGGTATACGCCTCCGCGGGGGAGTGGCAAATCTGCTCGCACGGTCCCATCTCCACGACCCGCCCAGCCTGCATGACCACAATGTGGGTGGAGAGGTAACGTACCAGCGGCATGGAGTGGGAAATGAAGAGATAAGTCAAATGGAATGTTTGCTGTAGGTGCCGCAGCAGGTTCATGATCTGGGCGCCCACGCTGACGTCCAGGGCCGATACCGGCTCATCGAGCAGGAGTAATTCCGGCCGCAGGGCGAGAGCTCGGGCGATATTGATCCGCTGCCGCTGGCCTCCGGAGAATTCATGGGGGTAGCGGGGTAGGGCCGACTCATCCAGGCCGACCTCGGCCAGCAGTTCCCGAACATTCCTGGTGGCATCCTGGTGATGGATGCGAAAGGGCTCAGCGATGATCTCGGCTACGGTCATGCGCGGGTTCAGGGCCGCAAAGGGGTCCTGGAACACAGGTTGCATTCGACGCCGCAAGGTGCGCAGCCGGGCGCTCGATGCGCCGCAGATAACTTCCTGGTTATCGAAACTGACCGTTCCAGAGGAGGGTGGGATGAGGCCCAGGATCATTCGCGCGACCGTGCTCTTGCCGGAACCCGATTCGCCCACCAGTCCCAAGGTCTCTCCGCGGGCGATGGAGAAGGAGACCCGGTCCACGACGCACTTTTGCTGCTGCGCGCCCCACCATCCGCCGGCCCGCCGCGCATAATTCTTGGTTAGCTGGTTTACCTCAAGCAGGGCCATGGCCTACAAACAAACCCTAAAACATTCCCAGGAAAGGTCCGCTGAACCGCAGGTCCCTCGGCTGCGCTCGGGATGACAAAGGGGAGGGTGGCGTTCCATAAGAGTTGGCTACTAGATCCCAACTGGAGCGTTGCGTTGTGACCTGGAAACGCCGCACCCCCCTTTGTCATCCCGAGCGTAGCCGAGGGACCTGCGGTTCAGCGGACCTTTCCTGGGAATGTTTAGATGTCCAGGTTCTTCACGTCCAAAGCGTTGTCTTCAATGAACTTGCGCCGTGCCTCGACGTCTTCGCCCATGAGCGTGCTGAAGATGGACTCGGTTTCCGCCAGATCCTCCAACTTGACCGAAAGCAGCGTACGGCGGTCGGGATCCATGGTTGTTTCCCAGAGCTGCGTCGAGGTCATTTCGCCCAGGCCTTTATAGCGCTGAACATCATAGTCGCGTCGCCCCGCCTCGATCACGTGCTCGAATACCTCGCGAGCCGATTGCTTAGTTACCGGGTCAGCAGCGACCCGCTTTGCCTTCTTTGGCTTAGCCGCGGTCTCGGATGCCGGCGCTTCTGCTTCCGTCTCCTCGGGTTCAGCAGCCTTCGCATACTCGATAACAAATGGCGGCTGCAGCTCCTCGCGAATCAAGGAGTACTTAGCCATCATTTGCCGGTATTCCGGGGAGGAAGCCAGGGTCCAGTCCACCCTGCGCTCAGCGCCCTGGCTGTCGGTAAAGCTCACCGACCAGGTGCGGTGCTCTTCTTCGTAGCGAGGCGCGGCCACAGCTTTGAACTGGAAACGCTTGGCCATGGTCTGCAGTTCGGCGTGCAACTTGGCTAGCTTTGGCGGCACAGAACCGTCACCTTCGAAGTCTGTGCGCCGCATGAGCTCGAACTTGGGCAGCAGCTCCGTGACCTCTTCGTTCCGCATGTGCTTGTTGGCCTTCTCAAAAACCGAAAGGTAGTCGTTGAGTTGGCCCATGAACTTGGTCAACGCACCGCCCTCGAGCCGCTTGCCTGCCGAGCCATAACGCAAACTCATGCCTTCGGAGGCACGCTTGATCATCACCCGGACAAACTCCCGATCGTCTTTGATGTACTGCTCGAACTTGCCCTTCTTGATGCGGTAGAGCGGGGGCTGAGCAATGTACACATGTCCGCGGCGGATGAGATCGACCATGTGGCGGAAAAAGAAAGTCAAAAGCAGAGTACGGATGTGGGAGCCATCCACGTCGGCGTCGGTCATCAGAATGATCTTGCCGTAGCGCAGCTTGGCCGGATCGAAGTCATCCTTGCCAATGCCGCAGCCCAGGGCCGTAATCATTGCCCGAATTTCCTCATGGCCCAACATCTTGTCGTAGCGAGCCTTCTCCACGTTCAGGATCTTGCCCTTCAGCGGAAGCACCGCCTGAAATTTCCGGTCCCGCCCCTGCTTGGCGGTGCCACCGGCGGATTCGCCCTCGACCAGATACAGTTCGCAGCGGTCGGGCTGGCGCTCGCTGCAGTCGGCCAGCTTGCCGGGCAGACCGCCGCCGTCAAGCGCGCCTTTGCGCCGGGTCAGATCGCGAGCCTTCCTGGCCGCCTCGCGGGCGCGGGCAGCTTCGATCGCCTTGTTGATGATCCGCTTGGCGATGGGAGGATTCTGTTCGAAGAACATGCCCAGGCGCTCATTGACGAAGGCCTGCACACTCCCGGCGATATCGGAGTTGAGCTTGCCCTTGGTCTGTCCTTCAAATTGCGGCTGCGGCAGTTTCACGCTGACGACCGCTACCAATCCCTCACGCACATCGTCTCCGGAGAGATTCTCCTTGACGTCCTTAAACAGGCCCATCTGCTGCCCGGCAGTGTTGATGGTGCGGGTCAGCGCGGTGCGAAAGCCGGACAAATGCGTGCCGCCGTCGACCGTGTTGATGTTGTTGGCAAAGCTGAATACCGACTCGGAATAGCTGTCGTTGTACTGCAGAGCGATGTCCAGCTCAATCCCATCGCGGGACGATTCCATGACGATGGGCTTTTCATGCAGCACCTGCTTGCCGCGATTCAGGTGCTTGATGAACTCGGCGATGCCGCCGGCATACTTGAATTCCGAACGCTTGGCCTCTCCAGTCTTCGGATCGGTCGTACGTTCATCCACCAACTTGATCTCCAGGCCCTTATTGAGGAAGGCAAGCTCGCGCAGTCTCTGGGCCAGGGTGTCGAAGTTGTATTCGGTCACTGTAAAAATAGACCGGTCGGGCAGGAAGTGGATCTTTGTTCCCCGCTTCTTGGTATTGCCGGTCTGGCGCAACTTGGTAACCGGAGCTCCTTTGGCATAGGTCTGTTCGTAGGTATGCAGATCTTTCCAGACCTCGACGTCGAGTTCTTCGCTGAGAGCGTTCACGCAGGAGACGCCAACGCCGTGCAGGCCACCTGAGACCTTGTAGGTGGAGGAATCAAACTTGCCCCCGGCATGCAGCTTGGTGAGCACCACCTGCAGGGCAGGCATGCGCTCACCTCCCGGCACATCCATCTCGTCGATAGGAATGCCGCGCCCGTCGTCGGTCACAGTGATCGAGTTGTCGATATGGATGATTACGTCCACGTGGGATGCATAGCCAGCCAGGGCCTCGTCGACGGAATTATCCACCACCTCGTAGACCAGATGATGGAGACCCTGGTCGCCCGTGGACCCGATGTACATCGCAGGACGCAGGCGAACAGCTTCTAAGCCTTCGAGAATCTTGATGTTGTCGCCGGTGTAGGTGCGTTCCGGGAGCAAGGTCTCACGAATGGCTGCGGGAGGAAGAGTGGCGGAAACTGGAAGTTCTTTGGTGGACATGCAACTCCGAACGGCAAAGCTCAGTAGCGGCTCTCGGCGCGAAGGACCGAGTGGAAATAACATCTTGAAAGTGCAGGGTTTGGCTGCACTTGACTGCTCCAAGTTTACCACGTTCCAAGGGCCAATTGCCGGGCTGACGAGTGCTCGCCAGGGGTGGAAAACGGCGGCCAATTGGTTAGCTGGAGAGCACGGCGCTCGCGGCTGACAGAATACTGTAGCCGGTACTTCAGTGACCACTTTACATCTTTTGCGGGGGATTAAGTAACCACAAATTAGGGTACTCTAGGGCTATCGAAGTAGGGTACTCTAGTAATGGAAAGAGTAAATAGCGTCTATATGCCCTAAAAGCAAAGCTTTTTAAGGCAGGCGAACGATACTCTAAGCAGTTCCCCTCTTCCACCAAAAAAAGGTGGAAAGTCCCCCGGAGGTAACCAGTATCATGAAGCTTCTAGTTAACGCGTTCATCTTCTCCGTTGTTTTCACAGGATTCGTAGCCAGCGCAGTTACTACCAAGCCTATGCCCCGATTGACCGCGCATCACAGCCTTGTCCTGTCCCATGCTATGCCGGTGCCGACCTGCGATCCACGGACTTATCCTGTTTGTGCGTTCTAAAGTCGTTAGAAGGTACTAGCGGGTGTCCCCGTAGTACCTAAACGATGCACCAGTAACACAAAAGTGCCACCTGCAAAGGCTTTCTTGAGTTGAGCACCATCCCTTTTCGAGCTATTCTCAAGACTCGGAAGGGGTGTTGTGATGACGAGCGTAGCCCTCACAATCTTGTACGCAGCAGAGCCGTTCCTCATGGTTCTAGCCATGATTGCTCTGCTTCGGTCTCGGGAACGGCGCCGCTTCCCAGCACTGTTTGCTTACATATCTCTTCGCCTCGGCTCTTCGGTAGTCCTCTTTCTGTTGTTGCAAGTGCACCGGGTAATCGCAATCAGCCAGAAGATGGCTTATGCCTGGTACTTCTACACCTACTGGTTAACCTATGTGGCGGGCGCGGTCGTCGTCTTCCTGGTAATCCAGGAGATGTTCAAGTTGTCGATGGATCCATTTCCCGGCTTGAAATGGCTGGGTACCATATCCTTCCGCTGGGTTGCATGCATTTCGTTTGTTGCCGCGGGGGCTGCTTTGCTAACCCCGGGTACCAAGGGTGACAAGTTTCTTCTCGCCATGGTCGCTCAAGTAATGCGCTGCGAGAGCATCTTCATCCTCAGCCTTCTGCTCTTCCTCATGCTTGCGGCGGGAAAGCTCGGCCTGTCGTATCGCAGCCGGGTTTTCGGTATCAGCTTCGGTTTTGGCATCATGGCGGCCAGCGACCTGATTGCCTCCGCCGGCTTCCTGTTAGGACACAACTTCATGACATCTACCGTCAGCATAGTCACCACGAGCGCCAGCCTGTTAATGCTGGGTATCTGGTCCGCCTATTTCCTGCAGCGTGAACCGGCTCGTCAGGCTGCCGCCCTCGACCCCTCCTCACCCCTGGCGCGTTGGAACGAAATCGCAACCACCCTCGGTCAGAGCGGGTCCCGGACGCCGGTCGCCGTTCCGGCCAGCGACTTCTTCCTCCAGGATGTCGAAAAGGTGGTTGACCGTATTCTCATCAAGAACTCGCTCAACGTAGCAAGCTAAACCTCAGCACCCGAATAAAAGGGCCATAACGGAGCTTCCGTTATGGCCTTTTGACTTTGCTTAAAGTCTCCGAAGGAAGGGTACCGCTCAGTCCCGCAGGGACGGTTGAATGTAGCCCAGGACGACAGTCCTGGGTTAATTTAACTCAGACCCGAAAAGTCCCGCAGGGACGACTGAAAGTTGCCCAGGATACCGTCTCCTGGCGATTTTTCAGCCGTCCCTGCGGGACTTTTCGCACTTTCAAAGCGTACCCAGGACTGCGTCCTGGGCTACATTCAACCGTCCCTACGGGACTAACTTTGCCGACGATCTGTTACTTGCTAGCCGGCGTCTCTACAGGTTCAACCGACACGAAACGGCCGGTCTTGCCGCGGTCGATGAAGTTCACGCGGCCTGCAATCTCGGCGTAGAGGGTGTCGTCTTTTCCCCGGCCGACATTCAGACCGGGCTTCAACCTGGTTCCGCGCTGGCGGACGATGATAGAACCACCGGTGACTACCTGGCCAGCGAAGATCTTCACGCCTAGTCGCTGAGCATTGGAATCGCGACCATTTTTGGAACTGCCTAACCCTTTTTTGTGTGCCATTGCCTATCCTCGATAAATCACAAGTTGCCTACTGAGCAGTCTTGTCGCTGCCATAGCTGAATCCATTGACCTCGATGGTGTTGATTCGCACCGCGGTATAGGCCTGCCGATGACCCTGCAGTTTCTTATATTGCTTCTTGCGCTTGAAATGAAAGACCAGGATCTTATCCCCTCGTCCCTCGCTGATTACGGTGCCCAGCACCTTGGCTTCAGCCGGCTTGGCGAGGGGCGAGATTCCGTCTGAGAAAGCCAGAACGTCGTTGAACTCCACCGCATTTTCGGTGCCGCCCACGGCCTTTTCAATCTTCACCACGTCGCCGGGAGCGACGCGATACTGCTTACCACCTGTGCGGATCACCGCGTACATAAGACCTCCGACACGCCGAGGGACACCGGCGTTATAAACCTAGCTGAATGGATTGCCAAATGTGCTCAAACCCTGGGGTGAGCAGACCGTAGGCTTAAGATCCCAAGCTTTTAAAGTTTACGGTTTCCATCTGCTTTGGTCAACTCGGCGGATTGGAGGAGGTAAACCCCGAGCACCACCATCAATGGCTCCAGTGGGTGACGAAAACGGGCGTGGGCGGCCACGCCGTAATACACCAGCGGTAGCAGCAGGAAAGCCCACGCGAACAGCCCCGCGGCTGGAGCCCTCCGCTGAAGAGCAAGTACTAGTCCGAGCAAACCGCACACACTGCCGAATATGAAATTCAGGCTGCGTGCATACTCCACCCACGGCGTCTTGCTGTCGGGATGGGGAACCCCGGCCCAGAAGAAGAACACACGGCGCAGCGTGTTGCGGGCAAAGTGCATCGGGTCGGCACGAATGGCTGCCAGGGCCTGTTCCCCTCGCATCCTGGAGTAGGCAATTTCACCCATGCTTTTGTATAAGCGAAGTTGATCGGGCGCCTGGATAGGATGGTCGTGCTCCATCAACAGCCCAGTCGATCCTGGCCCATTTCCCAGATAGAGCTCGGCGCCGAAATTTCCCCGGGCCGGCACGAAATGGTGGAAGGTTTCCCAGTTCCTCCAGATCCACGGTCCGAGGCAGGCAGTGAAGAGCAGGGCTGCCACCAGGACTCCGCCAGCTTGTGCCCTGGGCACACCGGCAAACACCCAGATAGCGCAGGCGGGCAGAAAGATCAGGAGCGCAGGGTTGCTGAGGCCAGTCAAACCCCAAAGCAGCCCCAGCATTGCCCAACGCGGAGGAGTGCGTTCAGCACGCAAGCGTAGAGCCACCACCAGCATCCAGGAAAACAGGAAGGTACTGAGCGATGTATCCCATACCCAGCGGACGGCATACTGCATAGCGGCGGGATAGAGGGCCCAGATCCACGCCGACCACAAGGCCACGTTGCGATTGAAACAGCGCGCCGCAATCTCCCAGGTGGTACGTGTCGTGAGGGCGGAAAACAGGCTGTCGATGGTCAGAATCACCCACGCCGACTGCGGGGTGAAGACGCCGAACAGCTTAAAGACCCCGCCCAGAAGCAGGGGGAACAATGGTCCCACCCACGCGGTCGGTCCGGTGTGGCCGCGAAAAGGATCAGCGAAGCCGAAGCCGGTGGCCAGCGCGCGAGCGATCCGCCCCATTTCCTCGCCAAACAGCATGTGGTCGTCGTAGGGCCGGACGCGGTAGGTATGCGCCAAGGTGAGGTAAAGCACGCGCACCACGAAGGCTACCCAGAAGACCGACCACGGTGCACGGAATTGCGTTCCCGGTTGGCGGGTGCTCAAGGGGCTTGTCATGGAGGGGCGCTTACAGGGTTCGACGAATAGTCTAACGAATAGTCTATCTGGTTCAAGGACCATTCCGGCTCCTGTGGTTGTCGCCGGGTGCGCGTACGGCTATACTGAAGGTTCGCCGGTAAGTGCGTGTGACTGCCGCATGTCTCTGCGAAAAGCTTAATTTTCTGGAGTTTGTTATGGCTCAGGTTTGCAAAATCTGCGGCAAGGGTCCGCAGTTCGGTAACAAGATTTCGCACGCGCACAACGTTTCCAAGCGCCGCTGGAATGTCAATCTTCGTCCCGTAAAGGCTGAGGTTCCTGGCGGGAGCAAACGCATTCGTGTTTGCACCCGCTGTATTAAAGCAGGCAAGATCGTCAAGGCGTAGCGATTATTCCTTTTCCCCAGCATGTTTGGGGTCAAAACCAAGCGACAAAGAATTAATGCAGTAGCGCAGCCCGCCAGGCCCCGGGCCATCCGGGAACACATGCCCCAGGTGGGCCCCACAGCGTGCGCAGGTGACCTCCGTTCGCGTCATGCCGTAGGTATTGTCGTCATGTAGCTCCACCGCTTCGGCATTGGCCGGCAGGGAAAAGCTAGGCCAGCCTGTACCGGACTCGAACTTGGTGTCGGAGCTGAAGAGCTCTGCTCCGCAGGCGCCACAGCGGTAGGTCCCATCTGCATGATTTCGGTAGAGGGCGCCGGAGAAAGCGGGCTCCGTCCCCTTTTTGCGCATTACGTAGTACTGCTCCGGAGTGAGCTCGGCACGCCACTCGGCGTCCGTCTTCACGACCTTGTCCAGTTTGGAAACTTGCTCTTTTTCCATAATGAATCTTGCTCCTGGGTGATTCGATGCAGGGTAGCTGATGGATGACGCGAGGCCTAGCGTAGCGCAATCACTTCGATTTCGACCAGCGCGTCTTTGGGGAGTCGCGCCACTTCGATCGTTGACCGTGCCGGCGCAACCCCGCCCTCGGGTGCCAGATAACTGGCGTAAATCTCATTCATCGCAGCAAAATCGCTCATATTCTTGAGAAAGACGGTGGTCTTGATGACGTGTTGCATGTCGCTTCCGGCGGCAGCCAGCACTGCCTTCAGGTTCTCCAGTACACGAGTGGTTTGCTCCCGGATGCCCCCTTCGACCAATTGCCCGAGGGCCGGATCGAGTGGAATCTGCCCCGAGGTGTAGATCAGCCCGGCGATTTGTACCGCCTGGGAGTAAGGGCCGATGGCCGCCGGAGCATGAGGCGTAGAAACCGCAGATTTACCTGGAGGGGTCATGAGGTGATTTTCCCACGTTTCAACGGACATCCACGCGATTACGATTTTGATGGTTGGGCCTTTACAGGCTGCGGAAAAGCGCTTCTCTCTGCGGCATTAGCCCGTACACTCACCTAAACCTTGTGTGCGCGCTGCACGTCGCGCACGCCGGGCACCCTTCGCAGGCCGCTCACCAGGCGGGTCAGGTGGCGCATGTCTTCCGCTTCCAAAACAAATTCGACAACCGCTTCCGAATCCCCGGTCGGCTTGGAATCGACACCGCGGATGTTGGTGCCATCGTCGCTGATGACCGCGGTCATTTCCTTCAGCATGCCGGCGCGATCGTCGCAGAATATGGTCAGCTTCACCGGGTAGGTCATCTTGCGGCCGCCATTTTCCTCCGCCATCCGCGCCCATTCCACAGAGATGCGGCGGTCGCTCTCGTAAAGCAGATTCTGTACGTTGGGGCAGCTCCGCGCATGCACCGCTACGCCTTTGCCGCGGGTTACGTAGCCTACGATCTCTTCGCCGCGAATCGGATTGCAACATCGGGCGCGATAAACCAGCAAGTCGTCCTGACCTTCCACCTGCAGGGAATCGGACCCGTGCATGTGGACGCGCCTTACCGCTTCTGACATGGTGCCGGCGGCGGCGTCTTTGCCCGGCTCGACTTCGAGACTGGTCTGCGAGGTTACACCCGGGGAGAGCTTGTTCAGCACCTGGCGCGAGGAATACTTGCCGAAGCCGATGGCCGCCATCAAATCGCCGGCAGTCGCTAGGCCACACTCGGCGGCCGCGCGGGCATAATCCGTGTCGGTAAGTTTACTGAGGGACACTTTGTACTTGCGCGCTTCCCGATCGAGCAGCTTTTTGCCGATTTCGACCGCCCGTTCGCGCTGGTGCTCGTTGAGCCAGTGCTTGATCTTGTTCCGCGCCCGTGAGCTCTTGGCGAAGGTGAGCCAGTCGCGACTGGGGGTGTGGCCATTCTGGGTCACCACTTCCACGATGTCGCCGTTGTGCAGCTTGGTCCGCAGTTGGGCCATTCTGCCGTTGACTTTCGCGCCCACGCAGGTATTGCCCACCTCGGTGTGGATGGAGTAGGCAAAGTCGATGGGCGTCGCATCCTTGGGCAACACCACCACCTTGCCTTTGGGGGTGAAGGTGTAAACCTCTTCGGGGTAAAGATCGATCTTCAGCGTGGACAGAAATTCGTTGGGATCGGACATCTCCCGCTGCCACTCGACCAGCTGCCGGACCCAGGCTAACCGCTGTTCATCCCGCGCGCTCGTGGGCGAGCCGGCCGCCTTGTATTTCCAGTGCGCCGCGATCCCCTCTTCGGCAATGCGGTGCATCTCTTCGGTCCTGATCTGAACCTCGAACTGATGTCCACCCTCCCCCATGACCGTAGTGTGCAGGGATTGGTACAGATTAGGCCGGGGCATGGCGATGAAGTCCTTGATCCGCCCCGGCACCGGGCGCCAGATGGAGTGGATCAACCCAAAGGCGGCGTAACAATCCTGTACGGTCAAGGTGATCACGCGGACGGCCAGCAGATCGTATACCTGGTCGACGTTTACTTTCTGCTTTTGCAGTTTCTGATAAATGCTATACAGGCGCTTGATGCGCCATTCCACCCGGGCGTGGATATTGTTTTCCCGCAGCCGTTCGTTGAGCAGGGATTCGACCGAGTTCAGAAACTGCTCATCCTCGTCGCGCGCCGCATCGAGCGCGGTCTTCACTTGTTCATAACCGAAGGGATCGACGTACCGGAAGGCCAGGTCTTCCAACTCGCCGCGAACCTTGCCCATGCCCAACCGGTGGGCCAAGGGTGCATAGATATCGAGGGTTTCGCGGGCGATCGATTCCTGGCGATCGGGTGTAAGGTGTTGCAGGGTCCGCATGTTGTGCAGCCGGTCCGCCATCTTGATCAGGACCACACGAACGTCGCTCACCATGGCCAGCAGCATTTTGCGCACGTTCTCGGCTTGGCGGTCTTCGCGGTTGGCGAACTGGATTTTGTCGATCTTGGTCACGCCCTCGACAATGTGCGCGACCTGCTCTCCGAATTGTTCGGTGATGTCTTCGGTGGTGACGGGGGTGTCTTCGACGGCGTCGTGCAGCAGGCCGGCTGCTATGGCGGTCGAGTCCAGCTTCATTTCGGCCAGAACCTGGGCTACTTCGAGCGGGTGCAGGGAATAGGGCTCGCCGGAGGCCCGGAGTTGCCCACTGTGGTGCTGCACACAAAAATCCCACGCTTTGCGAATGACGCTGGTGTCGTCGGTCGGCCGATTCTTGCCGACCGTCGCGAGCAGCTCAGCGAACTTCGCTGTCAGAATGTCTGGCTCTGCAGGAGGCTCGATTGGCGTGGAATGTACTGTCGCCATACCTGATTATAGGCTGCTTGCATTGGCCTTGCTACCGGCATAACTGCTGAGAGAGACCTGAGAAGGTTTCCGAACGAAGGGCACGGGTTCAGCCGTGCCAAACTCCGTAGGATTGATGAGGGCTTTAGCCCCTGAGGTACGTCTGTTCCGTTCTTCCTCCCAACTGCTCTTTGACAAGCCGGAAAGCGTACCTCAGCGGCTGAAGCCATGTACGGAGCATGTCTTTTGGCATGGCTGAAGCCGTGCCCTTCGTTCGCTTTCCCGTGGCCCGTGAGGCCTGTGCGAAGATGATTTGTGCCCCGTGAACCCATCTCTGCGCCAGCCGGCAATGTCGCGGTGATCTCCCGCCGGGCTGCCGACCGTCTGCGTGCCGGCCACGTGTGGGTCTACCGTTCGGATATCGAGCATTTGGTGGAAATGGATGCCGGCCTCATCGCGGTTGCGGACCATCGCGGATTTCCCCTGGGCACGGCGTTGTGGAGCCCATCCTCGCAGATCGCCCTTCGCCTGCTCACCTCCGACCCTCATCTCACGCACCCGGAGTGGATCGCGTTGTTCGACCTACGGCTCCGCCAAGCCATTCAGCTTCGCGCAGGCATGTTGGAAGAGGGCACCGACGCCTGCCGCCTCGTCTTCAGTGAAGCCGATCAACTTCCCGGCCTGATCGTTGATCGATATGGGGACCTGATCCTCTTTGAAATTCTGGCGAAGGCACTGGATCGGGAGGACATTCGTGAGCTGATAGTTCAAGTTCTGCAATCGGAACTCGCGCCGGTCACGATTGTGGAGCGGTCCGATGCGCGCATCCGGGAACTGGAGCAGCTAAGCGAACCGTCAGAGGCGCCGCTCTACTCCGCCGAGCCCATTGCGCAGCTAAGGACCATCTTCCACCTGAACGGGCTGGCTTTTCACTACGACGCGAACGCCGGACAGAAGACGGGAGCTTTCCTGGATCAGCGCCTGAACTATGCGGCCGCATCACGCTATGCCCATGGCGAAGCTCTGGATGTCTGCACCTATCAGGGCGGTTTTGCGCTGCACCTGGCACGCACCTGTTCCCACGTCACCGGGATCGATGCTTCCCGGGCGGCGCTCGAGGTGGCCGAAGAGAACCTTGAGGTTAACCGTCCCTGGATCCAAGCATCGGTCGAATGGATCGAGGCTAACGCATTCGATCTTCTTCGCGATTGGAGTACGGCGGGCACTACTTTTGACACGGTGGTGCTCGATCCCCCCGCTTTTGCCAAGTCCAAGCGCGCCGTGCCGGGCGCCTTGCGCGGTTACAAGGAGCTCAATCTGCGCGCTCTGAAGATGTTGCGTCCGGGTGGGACGCTGGTGACTTGCTCCTGCTCCCACCACGTTTCCTGGGATGAGTTTCATGGCGTAGTGGCAGCCGCCGCTGGAGACGCCCAGCGACGAGTTCGTTTGCTGGAACGCCGGGGGGCGGGTCCGGACCATCCTGTGTTGCTGAATATCGCCGAGACCGAGTATCTGAAGTGCATGATTCTGCAGGTCGACTGACATGGCATTTGGTCCCCACTGGCAACATACTTGGCTGGTCATCGCTTCTTTTCTTGCCGGCGCGCTCAACGCGATGGCGGGTGGCGGTTCCTTTCTGTCGTTTCCAGCGCTGCTGGGCGTGGGCGTTCTGCCTATCCAGGCAAATGCAACCAATACCGTTGCCCTTTGGCCGGGTCAATTCACTTCGATTGCCGCCTACTGGCAGGATTTGAAGGCCAACCTGCGGCTGGTGATTCCGGTCTGTTCCGCGGCCCTGTTGGGCGGAGTGACGGGCGCCATCATTTTGCTCCGCACCGGCCAAGTGACCTTTATGGCGCTGGTGCCGTGGCTCTTGCTGCTGGCGTCGGGACTCTTTGCCGCCAGCGGTCCGGTTTCCGGTTGGTTAAGGAACCGGGCAATGGTTGCCGGCTCCGAGCCCAACCCCAGGCCCAGCCTCGTCCCGCTATGGATTGGTCTGGTGGTGGTGTGTTTTTACATCGGATATTTCGGCGCCGGCGCCGGCTTTCTACTCATGTCGGTGCTTTCGGTTTTTGGCATCCAGAACATCAACCAGGTTAATGCGCTTAAGGTGATCGCTACCACCACGGCCAACGGCATCGCGGTGGTGACGTTTGTCGTGGAGAAGCAGATTTTGTGGAAGTACTGCCTGCTCATGATGATCGCCGCGGCGTTGGGCGGTTATCTGGGGGCACGGTATTCGCGCCGGATGAACCCGCAGTTCATGCGCATATTGGTGGTGGCGATCGGGCTGGGAATGGCTGCGTACTTTTTCTGGAAACAGTATGCTTGAAGAGGGATCGCGATGAGCCACGAAGGCATTCGATTTATCAGCGAGCAAGAAGCGCAGAAGCTGGAGCAGGAGAGTGCCCATCGTGATCTTCCCCGGGAGGCGATTGAGCCGGCTCGGGTCCGGGTGCAGAAGACGTCCGGTACGGGCATGGAGATTGACTGGAAGGACGGCCACCAGAGTAGTTGGACCTTTACCTGGCTGCGGGATGCCTGCCCTTGCGCCACATGCCATGAAGAGCGGGGAGCGACCGGCCGCAAACCAGGCGAGCGGAAGGCACAACCGGTGGCGCTGCTCCAGATGTACAAGCCTCCGGCGCGCCCAGAGTCTGTGGCTCCGGTAGGGCGCTACGCCATCAGCTTTCACTGGAACGACGGACACCAGAGTGGAATCTATTCCTGGGACTACCTGCGGCGCCACTGCCAATGCGACCTGTGCCACCCGGAAAGATCGCGGGTCCGTACGAGCCACGAACCGACTTGATCTCACGTGTTTGGAAAGGACAACGCGCTGCGCCGCAGAATCTGCGACGCGGAGCCGGATACCACAATTACCTTAGGGAGCAGGTTCGGCCGGGGCAGCGTGGTCGATGGGTAAGGTCTTCCAGAGCTTCTGCATACAGTTGAGCGCTTCAGTGGCGTCAGCCACTACGTGGATCGAGGCATAATATTCCCGCTTGAGGAAGCCCTGATCGATCGTGCCCTCGAGAAAGCTCAGCAGTCGATCGTAATAACCGGCTGTGTTTACCAGCACGCACGGTTTTGCATGGATCCCGAGCTGCGCCCAGGTGAGGATCTCGAAAAATTCATCGAGAGTACCGAAACCGCCCGGCAACGCGACAAAAGCATCCGCCTCCTGGGCCATGATGGCTTTGCGCTGATGCATGGTGTCTACCACCACCAGCCTGCTCAGACCCTGGTGGGCCACCTCGACTGCGGCCAGCGATCGTGGAATCACTCCGATTACTTCGCAGCCGTGCTCGAGCGCGGAGTCGGCCAGCACACCCATCAGCCCCACTTGTGCCCCGCCGTACACCAGGCTCAATCCGGCTTTTCCCATCAGGCGGCCTAACGCCACTGCTTCCTCACGGTATGCCGGTTTGGTCCCGAGATTGGACCCACAAAACACACAAACCCTTCTGTTCATATCCGAATTGCAACACAACTCGCACCGGGCGATACACTGGTAGAAGAGAATTCATCGCCCCACCATCCTCCAGAGACCATCCATTGCAACATCTGCTCGATAAATTAAACCCGCAGCAACGTGCCGCCGTCGAAGCCGTGGATGGCCCACTGCTCATTCTCGCCGGAGCGGGCTCCGGCAAGACCCGGGTGATCACCCATCGCATCGCGTATCTGATTGAGGTGCGGAACGTTGCGCCCGATTCCATCCTGGCGGTCACGTTTACCAACAAAGCGTCGGCAGAGATGGCGGAGCGGGTCGACCACCTGCTCCAGCACCGGTCTCTGGCGAAGCCGCTGCTGGCCACCTTTCACTCCTTTTGCGTGCGCGTTTTGCGCCGCGATATCGAAGCGCTGCGCATTGGCAATGAAGGGCTTACCCGCAGTTTTGTCATCTACGATGAAGCCGACCAGCAGGCCATCGTCAAGCAGGCGATGCGGCGCATGGGCCTGGACACCAAACAGTTGACGCCGCGAACCGTTCTCTCCCGCATCTCCTGGGCTAAGAACCATATGCTCGATCCGCAGGAGATTTACCTTCAATCCACCGACCCGGTGGCCGAACGGATAGCCCACATTTACGAGATCTATCGCAAGGAACTGCGCAAGGCGAATGCGCTGGATTTCGATGACCTGCTGCTCGAAGCGGTGCGCTTGCTGCGCTCCTCCGCCGAAGTGCGGGAACGCTACAACCGCCGCTATCGCTACCTGCTGATTGATGAGTATCAAGACACCAACCGGCCGCAGTACGAGCTGATGAAGCTGCTGGCCGGCGCAGAACACAACGTCTGCGTGGTGGGAGATGAGGACCAGAGCATTTACTCCTGGCGCGGAGCCGATATCCGCAACATCCTGGAGTTCGAGAAGGACTTTCCGGAAGCAAAGACCATCCGCCTGGAACAAAACTATCGTTCCACGCAGGTGATTCTCGAAGGCGCTTCCGCAGTTGTGGCGCGTAACCTGCAGCGCAAGGGAAAGAATCTATGGACCTCGCGCGAGGGCGGGGCGATGATCGGCTACTACGAAGCGCCTGATGGGGAAAACGAAGCGCTCTTTATTGCCGACTACATCCAGAAGTACATGCGCCGAGCGGGCGAGGAACAGGACCTGCCGCGGGCCGCAGTGCTCTACCGTACCAACTCGCAATCGCGGCTGGTGGAAGAGGCGCTGCGCCGCTACGGAATCGCTTACACCATGGTGGGCGGTTTCTCTTTCTATGACCGCTCCGAGATCAAGGATCTGCTGAGTTATCTCAAATTGGTGCAAAACCCCGATGATTCCATTGCCCTGGCGCGAGTCATCAATACGCCGGCGCGCGGTATCGGGAAGACTACGCTCGAAATTCTGGACCGGCTGAGCGTGGAGACCGGCATGAGCACTTGGGGAGCCATCGAACAGGCTTTAAAGGAACGCCTGTTGCCGGCGCGCGCGTGCGTGGCGCTCGCGACCTTCCGCCGTCTGATTGAAGACGCCCGCGCCCTGCTCGAACCAGGATTTGCCGAGAAGCTCACCCAGGACGTCGTTCCCGAGGAGGAGCCGTGCGCGGTGGACGCTGCCGAACCAGATTCGAGCGAGTGGGAGGATGTCGGGTTCGACTTTGGCGATCTGGAGCCGGAGGAAGACGCAGAAGAGCAGCCGCTCCCGCTGCTGACGTTCGATGAAGCGGAGAAAGTACCGTTGCCCCCGGTCGATCCAGTGGCCAACGAAGGGTTCCGCAAGCCCGGGGACGCGGCTACCCTCCCGGAACTGATTCGCTTCTTGATCGATCGTACCGGTTACATCCGCTCGCTCGAGGAGGAAGGGACTCCGGAATCGTTTTCCCGCATTGAAAACCTGAAGGAACTCGCCAATGCCGCCCAGGATGCGCAACAGCGGGGCGAGACGCTGTCTGAGTTTCTCGACCACGCAGCCCTGGTTAGTGACACCGACCGTTACAATCCCGAGAGCCGGGTGACTCTGATGAGCCTGCACTCGGCCAAAGGGCTGGAGTTCCCCCTGGTGCTCCTGGCGGGCATGGAAGAGGGTCTGTTTCCTCACTCGAGAACGCTCAATCAACCGATGGAGCTCGAAGAGGAGCGGCGGCTTTGCTACGTTGGCATGACACGGGCTATGGATGCGCTGGTGGTGACACGAGCGCGCTATCGCCGCAGGTACGGGAACGATATGCCGGAAGCCAGCCAGCCCTCGCGGTTCCTGGAAGAGATCCCGGCGCATCTGTTGCAGGATCTGACTCGAAACCAACGGCCTGCAAGCGGAGCCTACGCCGGGCGTTATCGCTCCGGCCGCGACGAATCGGAATCGTCCCGGCACTATAGCTATGAAGACGAGGACCAGCGTCCCAGCGTCGTCTCCCGGCCCCCAGCCTCGCGGCCGGCCGCTTCCCTGGACAACATCGCCCAGTTTTTCTCTTCGCGGAAGAGTGGTGGGAGCAGGCCGAAGCTCGAAATCCCTCTCCCCGGGGGAGCGACAGGATTTCGCAGCGGCCAGCGTGTACGCCACCCTAAATACGGGGAAGGCGTGGTCTTCCGCCGCGAGGGCGACGGTGATGATGCGAAGATTACGGTACAATTTGCAGAATTCGGCGTGAAGAAGCTGGTGGAGAAATTTGCCCAGCTGGAAAAAATGTAGACAAGGAAAATAATGCCCAATACCAAGAACGTAGAAGATAAGTTGGAACGCAAGAAGATCAAGCGCGCGGCGCGGAAGAAAGCCGCACCCAAGGCTGCGCGCACCACGCCCAGAGGTTCCAACAAGAAGAAGGCCAAGAAGCTGACGCGAGGTCAAAGCAAGCGTTAGGGTCCGCGCAGAGGTCCGCGGCAAGGTATAACAAAGTCCCGAAGGGACGACTGAAATTAACCCAGGACGTTAGTCCTGGGTAGGTTCGTAAACATGACCAGTCCCGAAGGGACGGCTGAAAATTTCCCGGTACGCAGTGCTGGGTAGGGTCCGTCCCTACCCGTAATTTTTGAGTTGAGCGCGAGGTCACCCAGGACTCGCGTCCTGGGAGGCCATTTTCAGCCGTCCCTGCGGGACTTGTCGTGTTGTTCGGACTTAACCCAGGACTGACGTCCTGGGCTAATTTCAGTCGTCCCTTCGGGACTCTCTGCATTGGCATAGCTAAGGAGCCGAGACGCTGCGAAAGCAACTGTTCGCAACAAAATCGATCGACAAGCTGATCAGCGACTCGGAACTTCCCGAGCACTGTCTGAAGAAAACGCTCGGCCCCTGGTCACTTACCGCGCTGGGCATCGGCGCGGTTATTGGTTCGGGAATTTTCACCGTGATCGGCACCGCGATCGCGGGCGAGAAATTTGACACCTCCTCGATCCTGAACACCCCTTTACTGGATTACCTGGTAAACCACCATGCCCTGGCGGGCCGCCCGGGGGCTGGTCCGGCACTGGCCTTTTCGATTGTGCTGGTGGCGGTCGTCTGCGCCTTCACCGGGCTCTGCTACGCCGAGCTGGCGTCCATGATTCCCATCGCCGGGAGCGCCTATACCTACACCTACGCCACCATGGGAGAACTCGTCGCCTGGATCATCGGTTGGGACCTGATCCTGGAATACGCCGTCAGCAACATGGCGGTGTGTGTCGGCTTCGCGGCCCATATCGTCGATTTCATGGATTGGTTCGGCGTACGCCCCAGCGCGCGCTGGATTTCGCCCGCATTTCTGCCCTCCGGTCTGACCGACTTGCAAGGCAACACGATCTACCACCCGGGCTGGCACATGGGGTTTAATTTCCCCGCCTTCCTCATCGTGCTGATCCTCACCATTGTGCTGGTAAGGGGCATCCGCGAATCGGCCGGAACCAACAACATCATGGTTCTGCTCAAGATCACCGCAATCCTGGTGTTCATCTTCATAGGCTCCCGCTTCATCCACCCCGGTCACTGGCATCCGTTTTTCCCCAACGGCTGGTCGGGCGTGCTCACCGGGGGCAGCATCATTTTCTTTACCTACATCGGCTTCGATTCAGTCTCAACGGCGGCGGAGGAGTGCCATCGGCCGCAACGCGATGTCCCCATCGGTATCCTGGCTACCCTGGTCGTCTGTACTCTGCTCTATATCGGCGTGGCCGTGGTGCTCACTGGTCTTATCCCCTGGCAGACGCTGGTCGATGATGCTGCCCCGGTGGTCAATACCCTCAAGAAGTTGAGCCACGAAACGGGTTCAGCGTCGCTGAATTGGGTGCGGTTGATCGTGCTTTGCGGGGCCATGATGGGCATGATCTCCTCCATCCTGGTTTTCCAGCTCGGCCAGGCGCGGGTCTGGTTTGCCATGTCCCGAGACCGGCTCTTCCCCCGTTGGTTCGGCAAGGTGCACCCGCGCTATCGCACTCCCGCGGTAGCCACCTGGGTGGCCGGCTTTCTGGTAGCCATTCCCAGTGGTCTGTTGGATATCGGCACCCTCGCCGACCTGTCGAACATCGGAACCCTCTTCGCCTTCGTGCTGGTATCGATCGGCGTCCTGATCCTGCGCTTTCGTGAACCGGAACGGCGTCGTGGCTTTCGCGCCCCCGGCGGGATCTCCGTACCTATCCTCAGTCTCTTCTTTTGCACGCTTCTCATGTCGGGCCTCCCGGTCATCACCTGGCTACGCTTCTTCGCTTGGCTTATCATTGGGCTGGTCATTTATTTTCTGTATAGCCGCAAGCACAGCGAATTTTCCTCCCTTTCATGAAACGGCCTGCTACCTCGCGCCGGAACGCGGCCTCGTGGTTGCGGGCGCTCCCCAAAGCGGAACTCCATCTGCACCTGGAGGGAACTGTTTCCCCTGAGACCCTGGTCGAATTGAGCCAGCGGCACGATAACGGGCGGCTAACCCTCGCAGAAGCACGAGCCCTTTATCGTTACAAGGATTTCACCGGTTTCCTATTAGCGTTCAAAGCCGTCAGCGAACGGCTGCGGACCGCCGCAGACTACGAGCTGATCACATTTCGCATGCTGGAACGATTGGCGGGCCAGGGTGTGGTGCATGCCGAGGTGTTTGTCTCGGTTGGCGTTGTGTACTACTGGCGGCGGATCGAGTTTGAGGGACTTTTTTATGGGATGGAAGCGGCCCGGGTGCGCGCCGAGCGCCAATTCGGGATCACGCTCTATTGGATTTTCGACGCCGTCCGTCACTTTGGCCCGGAGGAGGCGGCGCGCGTCTTCCGCAAGGCCGCAGAGTTACGCCGCGAGTCCCCCAGCATCATTGGCATTGGGATTGGCGGAGACGAGCGCCGTGCCGGCGCCGAGCCCTTTCGCGGGCTTTTTCAGGAGGCCCAGGATGCGGGTCTTCGCCTGACGGCGCATGCCGGCGAAACCATGGGGCCGGAGAGCATCTGGGCCGCGCTCAATATCGGTGCGGAACGCATCGGCCATGCCCTATCCGCTCAACTGGATCCCGACCTGATAGAGATACTGGCCGAACGCCAGGTCCCGCTCGAGATCTGTGTTACCTCGAACTTGCGCACCGGCTGTTGCCCCACGCTCGCTGAGCACCCAGTCCGCCGCTATTTCGACGCCGGTCTCATGGTCACCCTCAATTCCGACGATCCGGCGATGTTTCTGAGCGACTTGCAGGATGAATATCGACTGGCCCAGGAGGTGTTTGGCTTCACCGAGGAGCATCTACGTGAATTAGCGGCTAATTCTATTGAAGCCAGTTTCCTTCCACCGGCACGAAAGGTCGCACTGCTGCATCAAATTGAGCAGGTGAAATAGCCCTTTGGTGTCGCCCGCCGTAACTACGTAATTGCTACCAAGCTGCGCTATTATTTCGGCATGATGTACATGGATGGTAACGCTATTTTCGGGCTTCAACATTCCGGCCAATCGTCGGAAATCTCTTCCCCCCAGGAAGAAGGGTCTGCAATGTGGATTGTTGGCTGGACTTCGATTGCTCTGGGTATTGCCGCTTTGGGTCTCTACGTCGGACGGGAGTTGCGTGCGCGATATAAATTCAATCACCGCACGCAGTATGACTTCTTCTCCCATGCCGGGGATAGCGTCTGCGCAGCAGACTACGGAACCGGAATCTAACCTTTTCGCCAACGGATTCTGATCGCCGTTGCCGCGATCTCTCGCGCGCATGGATCCCATGCCGACGGTAATGAAACCGGCTCCGAACTTGGCCCGCTATATACTGCGGGTATCCAACGATTGCGGGCTGGGGCCGCTGAGTCATGCGCGAAGAAGGAGGCAATCCTCCCGGACACGACGTCTCAAAGCCGGGCAACGGAGGCATACGCGCCCCTGTGAAAGGGGAAAGCTCGTCCGCCAATGCACATGTGCCCAGCGATGCCGACACCATATTCGGCTTCCCGCCAAGCAAAAATCCCAGTCCCAACCCCAGTGACAGCCCGACCATAGTAGGAACCTCCGCTTCGCAGATACTTCCCGGAGACTATAGCGAGGCGGGGCAACACGTCCTCACCTCCGGTCACCTGCTGGCGCAGAGGTATGAGGTATTGAGCCTGCTGGGCGAAGGCGGCATGGGGGCCGTCTACAAAGCCAAGGATGTTGAGCTTGGGCGCATGGTCGCCCTTAAGGTAATTCGTCCGGACCTGGCCCGTAACCGGGCCATTCTCGACCGCTTCAAGCAGGAACTGATCCTCGCCACCCAGGTTACCCACCGCAATGTCGTCCGTATCTATGACCTGGGCGAAGCGGAGGGGATAAAGTTCATCACCATGGAGTTTGTGGAGGGCGAAGATCTCGCCACCATCCTCCATCAGCGGACCAAGCTTCCTCCACGGGAGGCAGTGGCGATCATTGAGCAGGTGTGCCGGGCGCTTGAGGCCGCGCACAACGTGGGCGTCATCCACCGTGACCTGAAGCCGCAGAACATCATGTGGGAAACGGCCAGCGGCCGCATCCTGGTCATGGATTTTGGGTTGGCCAAGACGCTCGAAGGCGATCGCATGACCCAGACCGGCGCCATGGTTGGCACCATGGAATACATGTCGCCCGAGCAGGCGCTGGCCGGGAATCTGGACCAACGCTCCGACATCTTTTCCCTGGGACTGATTTTTTATGAGTTGTTGACCGGGCAAACGCCGTTCCGCGCCGATAGCGCACTAGCCAGCCTGATCAAACGTACCCAGGAGCGGGTCGTCCCCGTCTCGGAGTTCGATAAGAGCGTCCCCCCTCAGCTGAGCCAGATCGTGAGTCGATGCCTGGAGCGGGATGTTGCCCTCAGGTATCAGTCCGCTTCAGAACTGCTGGCAGATCTGGAGCTGTGGTCGGGCACCGGTAAGTCCGGCATCATCGCCGCCCGGCTGCGGCCGGGTCCCCGCAGGTGGGCGGACGAGAACAAGCGGCTGCTTGCCGGCGCGGCTGTCCTGCTGTTGCTTCTGGTCGCTGTCATCGGTTATTTCCTTACCCGGCCCCAGACCGCGGCTATTCCTGAGGCCAAACAGGACGCGTCAGCGGCCCGGCCGAGATCGCTGGCGATTTTGCCCTTTCGCAATTCCTCCGGCGATGCCAAGGACGACTGGATCGGCTCCAGCGTAGCGGACATGCTCAGCACTGATATAGGTCAGTCCGCCCATCTGCATCCGGTCTCTACCGACAGACTCCACCAGGTGCTTTCCGATCTTCATGTCGGCCCGGAGACCGCGGTCGATCCGGATATGTTGCGCCGCGTCGCCCAGTTCAGCAATGCGGACGTTCTTGTTTCGGGTCAATATGCACGCTTCGGCGATCAGATCGTGATCGATGCGACCATACGGGATCTCGCGCATGACCAGACTGTCCCTGTGAAAGCGCAGGCGCTGGTCAAAGATCTGCCGGCTGCCATCGACAGCCTGGCCGACTCAGTCCGCAAAAACCTTTCGCTCTCGGCCAGCGTGGTCGAGGAATTGAAGGCTCAGTCGTTCAAGCCCAACACAAAATCGGTCGACGCGCTGCGAGAATTCAATGAAGGTTCCGTCCTCATGCGCGCGGGCAAGAATCTGGATGCTCTCAAGCAGCTGCAGCTGGCGACGAATGAGGATCCGGATTTCGCGCTGGCGTTTTCTAAGCTTGCCGATGCGCAGGCCGAACTAGGCTTTCAAAACGATGCCGAGCAGTCGTCCATACGCGCCCTCAATCTCGCCCAGAATCAGAATCTGCCCCTGCCGGAGAAATACCTGATCAGCGCCAGCAATGCGCGCATCATGAAGGACAACAAGAAAGCGATAGAAGCTTACGAAAATCTTTCTAAAAGCTTACCCGGCGATGTCGATGTTCAGTACGAGTTGGGTGTTCTTTATCTGCAAAGTGGAGAGTACGACAAGGCGCGCGCCACGTTTGCCAAGGTCTTGCAGTCTGATCCGAAGAACATCAAGGCACTCTGGCAGACGGGTGTCGTCGATAACCTGACCGGCAATCCGCAGGCAGCTTTGGATGCGTTAACTCAGGGCCTCACGCTCACCATTCAGTTTAATAACCAGGAGCAAAGGGCGCTGATCCTGCTCTCCATGGGGACATCGTACCGTCTGCTGAACAAGCTGGATGACGCTCTCGAGAACTATCAGCAGTCCATCGCGATCAACGAGAAGATCGGCCAAAAGTGGGGCATCTCTGCTGCCCTGAACGAGATGGCTGATGTTCAGGCGACGGAAGGTAAACCGGACGCGGCGCTGGCTAGTTATAACAAGTCACTGGTTCTGTTACGTGAGATCGGCATGAAGGGTGGCGTCGCCGACACCCTCACTAACATGGGCACGATCTACCATGATCTGGGAAAATTCGATCAGGCGCTCGACGTTTACAAGCAAGCCTTACAGATCCAGCGCGAGACGGGCGATCAGGGTTACGAGGCGCAATGCCTCAACAATATTGCCAACGTGTATCTGACCATCGGGGACAACGATAACGCCTTCACGTATTACCAGCAGGCCTTGCAGTTGCGGGAAAAGCTGGGTGTACCGGTCGATATCGCAGATACGCTCGAGGGCCTAAGCGAAGCCTACACGGCGACGGGCCAGTACGAGCAGTCAATGACAGGCTTGATGCGAGCGCTGCAACTCGCCCGAACCGCCGGGGATGCACACATCGTTGCAGTGGTCTCTCACCAGATCGGCTTGGTCTTTGAGTACCAGGGGAGGTTTGGCGCAGCAGTGAAGTCGATGCAGGATGCGGTAAAGAGTTTTCGCCAGCAAGGGGAGACGGGACTCGATATGGCCGAATTTCTCAATGGCCTCTCGGGCGCTCTGGTTCGCGCAGGCAGGAGCGATGAAGCAGCCGCACCGCTCGAGGAATCCCAAAAAATTCAGCAGGCCTTGAAAAACAATGCTCTCCAAGCTGAAATTCTGATCACTCGGGGCGACATCGCCTTTTACCGGGGCGACATCAAGGGCGCCGCAGGGTTTTATCAGTCAGCGCTCCGGCTCGCATCCCAAACCAAGTACAACGAAGTGTTGCTGCAATCGAAGGTTAATGTGGCGAGGGTCGCTGTTTCTGAGGGCCGTTTTCAAGAAGCGTCACGCGGCTTGCACACGCTTCTCAATGACAAGGGCTCGATCGCCGCGCACCTCTCTTTGGAGATAAATCTAGAGTTGGCAGAGGCGGAGATTGGCCTCAAGGATTACGCCCGCGCCAATCACGATCTGCAACAGGAGCTACCAGGCGCGCAGCGCGCAGGGGTCCGTTTCGGTCTGGCCAGAATTTATTATTTGCTGGGAACGTCCGCACGGCTGAGCGGGAGTGCCGGGATCGCAGCTGACAACTATCGTGAGGCGGCCCAACTGCTGGACGTAATTCGCAGTGATGCAGGCGCGGAGAATATCATGCGCCGGACCGACTTCAAGACCATGTATGACGAATCGAATCGTTGGAAGAAATAGCTGAGGTTCCCATCCTTCGCGGTCTCTGCGAAGGATGGGAATCCTATTCTTGTGGAGGTCACGTTAGCGCGGCTGCACGACATAACTGACGGGGGCGGAGGTTGTGGTGTTTCCCGCGGCGTCGATTGCGGTTACCGTGAAGGTTTGCTGGCCTGCCTTGAGCGTATTGACAAGCGTGGTGATCGTGCCGGTGTTCAGCCTGCCCACCAGGTAAATGGCCGTGCCGCACAGCACGACTCCGGAACGGTCGTCAGTGCAGCTGTAGGTCGCGGTGACCTTCTGACCGTATTTATAGCCACTGCTTGTGGGCGCGGGAGACAACGTCGGCCCCGTCGATATTACGGGAGCGACGGTGTCTACATTGATGGGAAAAGTGTAGAACGAGGTCGACCAACTCCCTCCAGTAAAGGTGAACTTCAGTTCTTCGGTGCCGGCGCAATCCTGGGCAAAGTAATGCAGCAGGTATTGGCCATCCTCGGGGACGCTGACACCTTCTCCCTGAGCAGTGAACGGGGTGGCTTTCGGTGGAGTGGATCCGGGGGTAGGGCAGGCGCTATTGGGTACGGTCACATCGTCAGGAACAGGCGGACCGGGTTGAGGCACGCTCGAAGCGAGGGAAATACCGTAGGTGATGCTCTGGATCGGCGCGGCTACGAAGTTGTTTTTCGAAGCTACGGCAGGGGGCACGCTAAGGAAATTTACTTTGAAGCTGTGACTGTTGACCCAGAACCCGAGTCGCTGCCCGGTCACGCTGGGGATGGTTAGATCTTCGGGCACCGGAGCCACGGTAATAAATGTGGAGTTAGAGCTCTGGCCGCGGCCTCCGCTCTTGTATTGACCAGGACCGGAAAAGCTGGTCAACAGGTTTTGCGGGCAAAGCTCGCCGGCGATGCCGGATGTCGGGTCGAACACGCAAGATCCTCCGCTCCAGCCTTCTTTGGCCTCAAGAAGGCCTACCCCCTGGTGGTAGATCAAGAGATTCGTTCCGAGAACGTCGGGAAGCGTAAATTTGGGGCCGTCGAAAACTTCCTCAAAAATCTCGTTGCGTTCTAAGGACGCCGGACACAAAACTCCACTCTGGTCGGCATTGGTACCGACCTGGCAGGTCAGGGTGTAGAGCTTGCAGGCTGGTGAGCCGTTGTACAGCTCACCTGTGTGGGTAAGGCAATTCCCAGTCGCAAACGAGGTACCGCGCAGGTAGGTGGTGGAGAAGGTTGATGGACTGAGAGGGGTATCCGCCGTCGAAGGCGTCGACTGATCCTGAATCGATAAAGTTCCTGCGTTGTGCGCCTCGGAGAGATCGTAGGTGAACTGGACCAGCTGATTAGTGTTGGAATTAAAGGGATAATTCTGGGTTAGCTGCGAGGAGGTAGGGTTGCTGTTCGAAATCGGGCTGCCGGTCACCAGGCCGGGACCCACAACCCCTAGTGAGGTGCAGTTGGTCACCAGGTAGAAGGTGGAACTGGCGAGATAGCCGCCCGTATCGACGAGGCTGAATTGAGTCTGGCTCGTGCCGGGGGTGAGCATGGCGTGGACGTCGAGGGGTGGCACTCCGCCTGAGCTCACATAACCATCCGGGTCCTGCCCATTGAGGCCTCCGCCGTTCGCCAGGGAAGAATAGCCGGTGGTGAAGCAGTTCTGCTGCTGGCCGCCATTTTCGACGGTGCCATTTTTGCAGATGTCAACCGGGGTCGCTCCGCCTACACCGAGCGCGATGTAGTTGTCCACCAACACATTGTTTAAGCCATTTGGCGAAGATGAAATCACGGCCTGGATGGACGCGGGGCAGCTCAGGTTCAGAGTCGTGGTGTTGAATTTGTTTGCCTGGGCCCCATATCCAGTGCCCTGGGTCGACGGTCTGACGCTTACCGGATTGAAAAGCTGGATGGCATTCTGGGCGGAAGCGACTGAGGCAGTGACAGCGAAGCATACGGCCGCAAGGCCGGCAAGGAAACTTGAACTCTTCATGGATGTGCTTACCCCTATTCCGTTTTTAGCGATCAGACTTGGCGCGCAGGTCGAACACACGACTGCGACAGAAACGAACGTTATGGACCAGGGGGGTGGTGTCCAGAATTACTACAAAAGCCTTAGGGATTGTGCAATTAGCCGCGTTTTCTGTCAACTAAAACTTAGCGCTGGCTTCTTCTTCGACCTGCAAAAGGGATTCTTCCGTCAGCTGCTCGGCGCTTCGGAGCGCGGGAAACAGAACGCTCCAAATCCCGGTAATAGCCAGTGCTCCTATGCCCCCAGCTACCACTGCACGAACCGCTCCCCACCACTGGGCGGTCACCCCGCTCTCAAATTCACCCAGCTCATTGGAGGCTCCGACAAAAAGTGAATTCACCGCGCTCACTCTGCCCCTCATGGAGGCGGGGGTAGCCAATTGCAGCATCGACGAGCGGATCACGACGCTGATCATGTCCGAAGCTCCTACTACCATGAGAGCGCCAAGGGACAAGGGCAAGCTGCGGGAAATGCCGAAAACGATGGTTGCACAACCGTAAATAGCAACGCCCAGGAACATGAGCGCGCCCGGACGCCGCAGGACCGGCCGGAAGGTCAACCAAACGGAAACCGCCAGCGCGCCAATCGCGGGAGCGGAGCGCAGGGCTCCCAGACCCTGCGGCCCGGTATGCAACAGATCATGGGCATAAATGGGTAGCAGCGCGGTCGCACCGCCTAAAAGCACGACAAAAAGATCCAGCGAGATCGATCCCAGCAACAGCTTGGAACTCCAGACATAGCGAAAGCCGGCCAGGATCACATGGGTGGAAATAGCTCGATGCTCCATGCGTCCGGGGCGTACATGCAGGGAACCGATCAACGTCACGAAGCCAATGCCGGTGAGCAGGGCAAACAGAAACACCAGGGGGGCGCCGTCTAGTCTGCCCGGTAGGGGCAGGGTGTAGAGCAGCCCACCCACGGCTGGCCCGGTGATGTTGGCGATCTGGAAAACTGTGGCTCCCCAGGTGATGGCGTTCACGAAGTGTTCTGTGGGCACGAGGTGGGGCAGCAGGGCTGAACTAGCCGGGCCGCTGAATGCGCGCCCAAAACCAATGAGGAACAGCACAGCGAAAATCGGCTCGACGCGATGCAATCCTCGTAGGGCGAAAATCAGCAGCGTCAGGGTACACAAAATCTGCAGGGAGTAGCAGACCAGGACTACCATCCGGCGATCGTAGCGGTCCGCGACGTGGCCTGCAGGAAGCAGGAATAAGAGCCCGGGCAAAAACAACACCAGCCCGGTATACCCGAGATCGATCGCCCGGTGGGTGATCTCATAGACCTGCCAGGCCACAGCCACCGCCTGAGCTTCTGCGCCCATAATGACCATTATCCGGGCCATCTGATAGCGGCGAAAGTCCCGATAGGCAAACGCTGCTGTACCCGCTGTCGGTAAGGCCATAGGCTGGTCTTTAATTTCCGCTCAAGAAAAGCTGCACTCTCAGCAACCTTCGAAAGCATATCGCAAGCGGCGAATGCGATAGGATGCTGGCATGTCTTCAGGTTCCCCCGCGCCCATCGTCACGCCCAATGAAAGCGAGAGCAAGCGCAGCAGTCCCGAGGCTGCGCTGGACGAGTTAATCGCCGGCAACCTCAGGTTCACCAGCGGCCGGCCGTCCTCCTATCGACGCGATCTGGCAATCCTGCAACAGATGATGGAGAAGCAGGAACCGTTTGCCGCAGTTCTTTCCTGCGCCGACTCGCGCGTGCCGGTGGAGGTGGTCTTTGACCAGACCATCGGCCAACTTTTTGTCACCCGGGTGGCGGGCAACATCGTCACCCCGGAGATTATCGCGAGTCTGGAGTATGCCGTCGCCGTCCTGGGAACCAATATGATCCTGGTGATGGGTCATAGCAGGTGTGGTGCAGTTACGGCCGCAATCCAGGCTTCGCCTCAAGCTGCCAACCCGGGTCCTCCGGTTCCAGGACAGATCAGTGCGCTGTTCCCCTATATCGAGCCTGCGGTGCAACAAGCCGGTCCTGACCTGGAAGCGACCATCCGCGCCAACGCGCTGCTGCAGGCTGCGCGCCTGCGGGAATCGCCGCTGTTGTCACCCATGATCGAAGATGGCAAGTTGAAGGTCGCGGTAGGATATTTCGATATCCGCAGTGGAGCGGTTACGGTGCTGGACCGGTGACAAATCCAGGTGGCCCCGAGACCAGACCTGTCCAAATACCCCGTTGATCTTTGCAGAGTCACGGCTCGGTTCGAGTGCTCTGATTCCCTCACCAAGGCCGGGTGCCCCACATCTCGCTCGTTTTTCGCGAGATGTGGGATACCACCGATGTTGACCGTCAAGTGTATCGGATGGTCGAGAGTCAAAGGGAAGGTGCTGTGGTATCCCACATCTCGCGAAAAACGAGCGAGATGTGGGGCACCCGGCCTTGGTGAGGGAATCAGAGCCATGACGGCTGCAGGTTGACGCTTATTTGGACAAGACTGTCACGAGATTCGCGCTAGTTGCCGTGCAGAAAGGTTGCGTATTGGGTGTCGACGATGCCCAGGTTGCGTGCCAGCCCCAGCTTAGCCTGGTTATGTTGACTCGTGGTATTGATCAGCGTGGTCTCGGCGTCGGCCAGGGTAGCCTGCGCCTGCACCACGGGCAGGTTATCGTCGACACCTGCTTGAAAACGATCTGTGGTCTGTTCCAGTTCCTTGCGGGCCAACTCTACGTTGCTTTGCGCCACCCACACTAGTTCAGCGGCTGACTGTACATCCAGGATGCTATCCCTCAACTGCTGGTTGATCTGCTCTTTAAGGGCGGCCAGTTGCTGGGTGAGGTTGGTCAGGTTGGCGTTAGCTACGCCACTGTCTCCGCGAAACTTGGCCTCTTCGAAAAGAGGCAGGTTCAGCGATCCCGCAGCCACAAAGGTTCCATGGTAGAGGCCGCCGGTCACCCCGGTGACGCCATAGTTGCCCTGAAAATCCAGGGTCGGAAGCCGCTCCCATTTTGCTGCTTTCTTCTGCAGCCGGGCAGCCCGGATCTGCGCCTGCAGTCCCTGGTAATCCTGCCGGCTACGGTAAGCGATCTCTTTGGCTTGGTCGATATTCATCGTTGCCAGGTCGGCATAGGGTTGGGCATCGGTGAGCTGGATTTCCTGTTGCGCCGGGAGGCCTATCTCGCGGTTGAGCGCGATCTTTGCTTTTCTGAAGTTCACTTCGGCGGAGATGACGGCCTGCTGCTGGGTTTGGAATTGCACCCGGGCCCTTAGTTCGTCCAGATTCGCCGCCGTACCGGCCTGATGTTCAGCGACGGCCTGGTTGAGCAGCACCTGGTCGGCCTGGAGCAGCGCCTTGGCGTTATCTACCTGCGCGCCCAGTGCGAGTGCCTGCAAATAAGCATTCCCTACGGTCAGTACGACCAGCCCGCGCGAGGACTGCTTGTTGTAAAAGGCGGCGACCACGCTTTCCTTCGAGGCCCGGTAAAGGTCAATGTTGGACAGGCTGAAGAGGGTCTGGGAGTAATTCACCAAGGCGTCGGTGACGTTGACCTTCACCACCGTCTGGAACGAGGCTAAGTTAAATTGAGGAAAAAGGGCCGCGGATTTCGCGAGGAGGCTGCTGGAGAAGCCTAGAGCTGCCAAGTTGATCTGGTGCGCGCCCGAATCGGCCTGGGCCGTCACTGTCGGCAAAAGAGGTTGCAGGCTTTCGAGGGATTGCGCCTTGGCGCTCTGCTCCTGCTGTCGCGCCTCGACCAACGCCAGGTTATGCTCGATGCCCATCCCCACGGCCTCGTCGAGGGTCAAGGGCTTCACCCCGTCGGTCGGCTGCACGATGGTGACGCTGCCGTAATAGGGACTCTGCGCGGAGCTCTGATTGGCAGTCTGCGCTGGCAGCATCCCGGCGGAGAAGAGCAATGCCGCTGCCATAAGGGTCCGCGCTGGGATCGTCATTAGTCCTTTAGATTGAATCAGGGGCTTGAGGTTGCCTAATTTTAGCTCCGGCGCGCTTCAGGATTCTTCGTCGACCTGCACGTGCTTATGGGCTGAAGCGATGACCTTGTCTGCCGCTGCTGGGGGAACCACTTCATAGCGGGCCATTTCCATGTGGAAACTGCCCAGCCCCTGGGTAAGGGAAGTGAGCGTGGCGCCGTAACTTAGCATTTCGGCCATCGGGACTTCGGCCCGGATAACCGCAGTGCCTCGGCCGCTGCCCATACCTTGAACCCGGCCTCGCCGTCCCGTCAGATCTCCCATGAGGACACCGGTAAAGCCCTCCGGCGCCTCAATCTCCACCCGCATAAGCGGTTCCAGCAAAACCGGCCTGGATTGCTCCATGCAGTTGCGGAAGGCACGCCGCCCGGCCAGGCGGAAGGAGAGCTCATTCGAATCCACGTCATGGTAGCTGCCGTCGTAAAGCACAGCCCGGAAATCGACCATGGGAAACCCGGCCAGCCAGCCATGGGCCGCCGCTTCCTGAATACCCTTCTCCACCGCGGGAATAAAGGTCTTGGGAATCGCTCCGCCGAAAATCTCGTTCACGAATTCAAAGCCTGAGCCGAGCGGCAGGGGTTCCAGGCGGATCCAGCAGTCGCCAAACTGTCCGTGGCCTCCGCTCTGCTTTTTATGCCTGCCCTGGGCGTCAGCCTTGGCCCGGATCGTTTCCCGGTAAGGCACCTTGGGGGCCTTGAGCGTCACCTCGGTGTGGTAGCGGCGACGCAGCTTGTGCACGATGGACTCGATGTGCGGCTGGCCCGAACCGGCCAGCAGGAATTCATGAGTAGCATCATCGCGATAGAAGCGGACCATCAGGTCCTCCTCCATCAGCTTGTGCACCGCCGGCGCCAACTTCTCCTCATCGGCTCGGGTTTTAGGCTCGATGGCGTAAGTGACGGCTGGCTCAGGCATCGTCACCGGGTCAAAGTAAATCTCGTGGCCTGCATCCCCTAGCGTGTCGCCGGTAAAGGTCTCACGCAACTTGGCCACGGCGCCAATATCGCCGGCGTGCAGCTCGGCGATGGGCATTGCGGTCCGCCCTTGCATGACCGTCAGGTGAGCCAGACGCTCCGCGTTGCGGTGGGTGTAATTGGTGACGGTGACGTCGCTTTTGCCGATCCCGGAAAAAACCTTGAAGAAAGAGATCCTCCCAGCAAAAGGATCAGACATGGTCTTGAAGACGTACATCGACAGCGGTTCGCGATCATCCACCTTGCGCAACACCATCTCTGCCACCGGATCGGCGTCGCTGGGCGGAGCAATGTCCCCGTTGAGCCCATCTGTAGCCGGCTGCTTCCCGGCAACGGACGGCTTGGTGCGGCGGCCTGCGGATTCCACCGCTCCCCGGGCAGCTACAGGAACGCGCTCCACCGGCGCCGGCGCGTAAACTTCGAGGAAATCCAGCAGGTGGTCGCTGCCAACGTTCCTCAGGCCGCTCGCAAAGAGCACGGGGAAGATGCGGTCTTCGCGAATGGCCTCGTGGAGAGCGACGATGAGGTGTTCTTGAGGGATGGTGCCTTCGCGGAAATACTCCTCCATCAATTCGTCTTTGCCCTCGGCTACCAACTCGACCAGGTCCTGGTGGGCGGCTGTGGCTTCCTCGCGAAGACGTACTGGGATCTCGGAAAGGCGTCCGCACCCGGTACCGTCCGGCTCGTAGACGAAGGCCTCCATGGTCACCAGGTCCACCACTCCGCGGAAGATCGGATTTTGTCCAGTACCTTCGAGAATGGGCAGCTGCACCGGAACTACCTGGCGCCCAAAAGCTTCGCGCAACGCGTTCATGGTGCGTTCGCGATCGGCGCGAGGATGATCCATCTGGTTGACCACGATGGCCCGCGGCAGGTTAAATTCTTCGCCGAACTTCCATACCCGCCGGGTCATGGCCTCGACGCCACAAGCTGCGTTGACCACGAGCAGGGCCGCTTCTACCGGCAGCAATGCTGCTCGTGCCTCATGCACGAACATGGGAAAGCCTGGAGTATCTACAAAATTAATCTTTACGTTGTGCCACTCAGCGAATGCCAAGGCATTCTGCATGGTTGTCCGCCGGGCTACATCCTCTTCGTCGTATGCGGTTACGGCGCTGCCGTCATCCACCCGGCCCAGTCTCTCGGTCATTTTGGCGGCTTGCAGAAGAGCGGAGATCAAAGTTGTTTTGCCGCAGTGGGCATGACCCACCAAGGCCACGTTGCGAATGTCCTGTCCTTGATAGACTTTCAATGCACGAACCATTCCGGACATCTCCAATTACGGTCGGTACGCTGCCAGGGAGCGCTTCGGTAGGCCATCGCCCCCCGAGTCCGAGAAGAAGGCAAGACGCAGACCTGATTTTCCATGCATACGAGCGGCCTGCTTCGTTTGCGGGAACCGAGTGTAGCACAGTGATCACGCATCTTACTTTGCTTATCGGCGATTGAGCTCCGCTCGTTGCCGGCGCAGGTTCCAGGCAAAGATCCCCACCCGCAATATCAGGATCACCAGCAGGGCTACGGCCAAGGCTGCCGATTGGCCGTGTATTCCGCGGCGTAGCAGGAAAGCCAGCGCTCCCAGGACGGCGATCACGAAGACCCCAAACGTTAGCCACTCCGCGCGATTCTTCATATCACTCCCTTAGTCTCTCCGCGACAGCCGCACGTAGATGACAATGGCAAGTCCGGCGAAAACTCCCATGGCGACCATGGCGCTTAGCTGAAAGCGAAAGAGCACGGTCCCTGCGCTTGGTGGGTGCGCGCCAGGTAGCACGGCTTCCAGCAAAACAAAGGCGGCCAAGCCAGCCAGGCCCGCTCCAATCAGGCTGACTGCGATCTTCAACGTTGCGCGTTGCATCGCCCACCGGAAGCCAGCATCATATCAGCCGCCAACCATTACAATTAATAGGAATGAAGGTTGGAAGAGTGAAGGGCAAAGAAACCATGTACGCAGATCCAAATCCGCACCCGAAGCGGCTCCCTATGGCGGCGTTGCTGCTGGTAGGTGCTCTTACGGCGCAATTTGCCGGGGGGCAGAACGCAACGACGGTCCATGATCCCGCGGCTCTCAAGCCCCCAGCCGGCGCTCACGTGGCAATCGTTGAGTTTGAAGACATGGAGTGCCCTGATTGTGCCCGCGCCAATCCTCTGCTTAAGGATGCCGCGGCTCAGTACCATATTCCCTGGGTGCGTCATGATTTTCCGTTGCCTTTTCACGCCTGGAGTTTTGACGCTGCGGTGTATGCGCGCTGGTTCGACACCAAGTCGAAGAAGATTGGCGACGAGTTTCGCGATGCTGTTTTTTCCAATCAGAACCTGATTGATGCAGCGGGCGAGACTTCTCCGGAGACTCCGGCTGGGCCGACTACGGCCGCCGCAGCCGCGATCCACAATTTTGCCGAAAAATTCGCCCAGGAACACGGCTTGGCGCTTCCCTTCGTGGTGGACCCGCAAAAGAAGCTGGCGGCAGAGGTCCAGGCGGATATCGATCTCGGCAAGCGCATTGGCATCGAGCACACGCCGACTATTTGGGTAGTCACTAACAAGACGAACGGAGTTCCTTTTGTTGAGGTAGTGGACCGTCAGCGACTCTATCAGATCATCGACCAGGCGCTGGCCGAAACCAAGGGCCAGACCGCGCCCGCCCACCACGGTACAGGCGAGTGACGGGTCCGGGCTAAATAGACTACGAAAAACGCTTTGGACGAAGGGCACGGCTTCAGCCGTGCCGCACCGTGCTAGGACAGATGAGGGCTTTAGCCCCTGAGGTACGTCTTTTTCAAAGCTTTAAGCCCCCAAAAGCGTACCTCAGCGGCTAAAGCCGAGCCTCGAGCAGGGGCACCTACGGCACGGCTGAAGCCATGCCCTTCGTACAAAGCGTCTTTCGTCTCACCAAACCTGGCGGCCTCAGGTCTGAATTTTAATCAGTTGTTCCGGCGTGGTTTGGCGGGTCTGAGGAGCGCGCCAGTGGTCGATGTAGGAAATTTGGTGCACGCAGGAAACAGTGCAGTGCGGGGCACAGCTCTTTTCGGTCAGGTATTCCCGTTTTAGGTCGGCTTTGGTGTATTGCGCCAGCGGGACCCCAGGATATCCGCGCTGCTGGGAGCAATAATGCACCAGACCTTCTTCACAGACATATAGGAAACGTGAGCCGGCTCGGCAGCGCCAGTCATTTGGCTCCGCATTGGCAATTGCTTCCTGAAACTTGTTGAAGCGGGAGTAGTTTTTCTTGGCCATGGCGGCCATCTCGTAATAGACCCGCCGCTCTTCGTCTTTCAGGGCTTTCAGCTGGCCTTCCCCGTCATGGATAATGCCGATGGTCGAAGTAAACCCCAGTTGCAAAGCGCGTTTGCCAATCACCAGTGCGTCCTGGGGATTCTTGATGCCTCCGCCAACCACGGAGTTGATATTCACGTGGAACCGGGCATAGCGAGAGAGAAACTCCAATTTCTTGTCCAGAACCTTGAGGCTTTTCTTGGAAATCTCATCCGGCTCAATGTTGTCGATGGAGATCTGCATGTGATCAAGACCGGCGCGGTTCAAGCGCTCGATCCGCTCCGGCATGAGCAGGTATCCGTTGGTGATCATGCCGGCGACCCGCCCATGGCGGCGGATACGAGCGATGATCCCGTCCAGTTCGGGGTGGGTGAGCGGCTCGCCCCCGGAGATGGTAATGATGCTGGAGCCCAGAGCGGCCAAATGATCGATGCGCCGCACCATCTCTTCCAGCGGCACGGGCTTGGAAACCTTGTCGTACTCGTTGCAATAGGCGCAGGAGAGATTGCAGAAGCGCATGGGCACAATTTGCGCCATTACAACGTGCCGCGTCGAAGCGAGAGCATGCCCCACCACCGCCAACTCGCGCACTTTGCGCCGCGCCGCCGTGACCCTTGTTTTCCAGGGGGGTGTTTGCTTCTGTAGCATCTGCTGATATTCAATCACAGCGCGCGCGGGGCCGCGAGTCATCGGGAAGGAACGGGGATTATCTTCGCCTGAGCGGTGTCTTAACGCGGGTGGACGACGCTTTACTTATTCTTCGGCTTTCCGGCGCTCATGGTCAGGACCTGCTCCTGCTTATTGCGCATGACCGTGACCTGTACCATTTGCCCACGATGGCTATGGATCGCCTTGAGCCAGTCGTTGCGGCTCGTCATCTGCGCTGACTCCACCTTCACCACCACATCTCCGGCCTTCAGGCCAGCTCGTGCCGCGGGGCTTTGAAAATCCACATTTTCTACCAGCAACCCCGTGCCGCTGCGCACCCCGAAGTAGTCAGCTAACTGCTTTTGGACCGGGTTCACATCCGCGCCCACATACAGATTCTTTGAACTCAAGTCCAGAAAGCCGGGGACGGGTGGACGGCTAGGGACAAAGGTCGAGGCTATCCCGCTGCGAGGCGATGAGCTCTTGGGCGGTGCGCTCTGCGGCGGTGGAGTTGGATCGGGAACGGTCCAGTGCTCGGACCATGCTTTCGCCCCCAGCGCTGCGCCGTCGCAAAGCTGTACGGTGACGTTGATCGGGTTGCCATCGCGGCTGACGAGTAAACTGATGGTGCGTCCTGATGGCATCTCTCGCAGCCGGCGGCGCAGTTGCTCGACGTTGTCAAACGACTGGCCATCGAGCTGAAGAATCACGTCGTGGACCTTCAGAAGGCCAGACTTGCCCGCGGGAGCGTCATGGTCCACCATGGTCACTTCGGCGCCGTGAGCATCCTTCAGGCGCAGCGCACTGATCCGGTCGGGGTCGATCTCTTTTAAATCCACTCCCAGGTAGCCTTGCGCGCTGTACAGCAGAAATTCGGGGCCGGCAAACACTGTCACACTCATCGAGCTGCCCAGCGCGCAGCCGGGATAAGCGCTCAGAAAACCAACCATCGCCAGCGAACCCATCATCGGAAAGTACTTCATCGGAGATCTCCCAGGGCTACCAAGCTGAGACTTGCCGTATCAAAAATAACTCCCAAGCTACTGTATCTGAGGGAATTCGTCCAAAGCTTCCTGGGAGACGGTTCGAATGTGAGGATTGTCGTCCTGCGAGGCCACGGTGTGCAATACTTCGCGGACGCTGCTATCGGCCTCGACCGGTTGCAGCACCTCAATGGCCCGCGAACGTACCGTGGCGTCAGGATCAGCCATGAGTGCTTCCAGCACCGCGTCACGCACTCGCATGTCTTGGGCGACGTAAGGTTGAAGGCCATCCAGGGCTTTCAGCCGCACCTCGTTGCTTTTGTCGTATCGTAAGGCCACTAGCAAGCTCTGGCGAATCGGGCCGCCGTCACATTGGTGCCCAGCCCCACATTCTTCCGCCAGCAGGCTAACCGAATTTTGCTGCACCCCAGGGTTCACCGGGCTTTGCGCGCCCAGCAGGAGGAGCTCCCGTATCCGCTTGTCATCGAGAGATCCCTGGGCTGTTTCCGGGACCAGGCGATTGAAGTGCACTTCTACATTCTCGGTGTGCGGCTCGCGGACAATGCCGGTGACGTTGGCGATCTTGCCTTCGGCCTCGATTACGCTGTCCATCGGACGATGGCTGCGGGCTGCGAACTGGTAGCCGCCAAAGCTCCCGGCGCCTAAGCCCAGGACTAGCAGCGCAGAGGCCGCGACCGGTGCCCGCCCGAGCATGTGGACGCCTCGGAAAATAGATTGCTGCACCCGCATCAGCCAGCCACTGCGCGGCATGCTGTCCAATGCTTCTTCCAGCCGCATGCGCGCCTGGGTCAGCATGTTGGCTGAAGGCTCCAGGGCGGGCGCCAGCGCCATTGCCTGCTGGAGCGCCTGTACGGCTGCAAACTCTTCCTGACAGCGCTTGCAGGCCGCTAGATGACCTTCCAACGCATGACACTGATCGTCAGGAAGCTCTCCATACGCAAAGAGAGCTATCTGCTGTTGGGCCAGTTCGCAGTCCATTTGAAACCTCGCCTCACCGAATTGCCGCCAGATTTGCTCTTAATTTTCTCGTCGCGCGAAAGAGAGTGTTCTTGGCGGTCTCTTCCGTGGTGTTCAACATTTCACCGATTGTTCTTAATCTCAAGCCTTGGTAGTGCTTGAGCTCGAAAACCATGCGTTCCCGCGGGGTCAGGTGGCTCAGTGCCTCCTGGATCCGCTCCCCCAGCAGCTTGCGCTCCAACTCGCGCTCGGGATTCGCCATCGAGCGATCGTCGGAGATATTGCTCAGCAGGTCCATCTCCCCGCCGCTCGAATCAACCACGACCGATTGCTCTTCGCGGCGGGACTTGCGCCGGCGCAGATGATCGAGACACAGGTTGGTCACGATGCGGTAGATCCAGGTGTAGAAGGAACATTCAAAGCGAAAATTTGCCAGGTAGCGATAGGCCTTGAGGAAGGCTTCCTGGTGGATGTCCTGCGCATCCTGTTCGGAGCCGGTCAAGCGCAGGGCCAGCCGCAGAACGGGCTGGTCGTACTGGCGCACCAAGGCTTCGAAGGCAGTCCGCGAGCCTTTTTGGGCTTCGCGGATCAGCTCGGTTTCGGTGGCCCGACCCCACGCTTCGCTTGCCATGCCTGAGGAGGATTGTAACGTTCGCTTAGGAGCCCAGGCAGAGCTCCCAGCCTTGATTGATCCTTGTGAAGTAAAGCGAAGCGCGTCCGCCGGCATGATCGCTCCCAGGTACACACGTAACCGCTGTCCCTAAGACGTCGGGGTGCACGTTTGGTGAGCACGCCGGGGGCAAGTTAATCTCAGCCTATGCCTCCTCAAGCCAACACTCCCGATGGCAGCTTTCGTGCTCCGGTATTCGATGGAATTGTCGCCTACTGCGATGGCGGGTCTCGCGGCAACCCAGGCCCAGCCGGCTTCGGCGTATACATCCAGGACTCGGCTGGGCGGGTGCTGGCCGAATTGAGCGAATATCTGGGAGTGCACACCAACAACTTCGCGGAATATTCGGCACTTCTGGCCGCTCTCGACTTTGCCATTGTCAATGGGCACAGAAGCTTGCGCGTTATCTCCGACTCGGAACTCATGGTCAAGCAGATGAAGGGCCAATATCGGGTAAACAGCCCCGAGCTCCGCCCGCTGTACGAGCAGGCTCGCCAGCGGGTCCCGCAGCTCGAGCACTTTCAGATCCAACACGTCCTGCGGGAGAAGAACCGCCATGCCGACCGGCTGGCAAACCTGGCCATGGATCGCGGCATGGGCAGGGCGCCGGCTGCGAGCCCTGCCCCCAAGGCCGCGCCTGCCCCGTCCGCCGGCCCGGTCATGCTTCGCGGCTTGGTGAAGGGCGGGGTGGTACACGTTCTTGGTGGGGAGCTGCCCGACGGCATCTTCGTCAAAGTGATTCCCGAGTGATGGGCTACATTCAACCGTCCCTGCGGGACTGAATTTGGAAGAGCCTCCGGGTTAACTAGGCCAGCGCGGCCTTTACCATTTCACTCACCACCCGGCCATCAGCCCTGAGGCCGTCGGCCTTGATCCGCACCTGAACTGCCTTCATTACCGTCCCCATGTCCTTCGCTCCCAACTGGGCTCCCTGCGCCCGCAACTCAGCCAGGGTTGAGGTAACCAGCTGGCGCAGCTCATCGTCCCCGGCCGCCTTGGGCATGTACTCCTCAATGACCGTAATTTCAGCTGCTTCCTTTTCCGCCAGCTCCGGGCGGTTCCCCTTGGTGAATTGCTCGATCGAATCCCTTCGCTGCTTAATCAAGGTAGTTAATACCTGCACCGCCTGCTCGTCGGTTACCGGTGAGCGCTGGTCTATCTCCTTGTTTTTCAATGCGGCTTTGACCATGCGCAGAGTCGACAACCGCTCCACCGCCCGCTGCTTCATGGCCCCAACCATGTCTTGATGGATTTTGTCTACCAGGCTCATACGCCTCCAGAACTCCGACTTTATTACAATGGGAGCATGATCCGTAAGACCAGGCTATTTACCCCAGGCCCCACGCCGCTTCTCCCTGCAGCCCAGTTCGCCATGGCCGCAGCCGATATCCACCACCGCACCCCGGAGTTCCGCGCCCTCTACCAGAAGGTGCTCCGCGACCTGAAGACTTTTGTTGGAACCAAGAACGACGTCATCCTGCTCGCCTCCTCAGGTACCGGCGCGATGGAGGCATCCGTCTCCAACCTTACTTCGCCCGGGGACCGGGTGCTGGTCCTGACTGCGGGAAAGTTCGGCGAACGGTGGGTGAGCCTGGCCAAAGCATTTGGCTGCGACGTCGATGTAGTCAGCGTGCCCTACGGGCAAACCTTCGACCTGGAAGAAGTGCGCAAAGCGCTCAGGATCGAAACCCGTGCCGTCTTTATGCAGGCTACGGAGACATCCACGGGAGTACGCCACAATGTTCCCGGAGTGGCGGAAGTATTGAAGCAGAGCGGCAAGGACGCGGCACTGGTGGTGGACGCCATCACCGGCCTCGGAACCACGCACATCGATATGGACGCTTGGGGCGTTGATATTCTGATCGGCGGCTCGCAAAAGGCGGTGATGATTCCGCCCGGCCTCTCCTATCTCGCGGTCAGTGACCGTGCCTGGGATCTGATGGAGATCAGCCTCAATCCGCGCTACTACTTCGATCTGCGCAAAGAGCGAAAGAATGCGGCCAAGGGCGAATCCGCCTACACCCCTGCGGTAGCGTTGATTGCGGCGCTGGGTGCGGCGTTCGACTACATCGCTGGTCAGGCGGATGGCGATCTGGCGCAGGGTCGCGCCAAGCTGGTAGAAAACGCGGAAAGCTGCGCCGCCATGACACGGGCCGCGGTCCAGGCGTTGGGTATGCGGCTCTTCGCCCCGGAGGCTCCGGCGGCCGCAGTGACCGCGGTTCTGCCCCCGGAAGGCCTCGACTCCGGCGCCATCGTCAAGGAGCTGAAGAGCCGTTTCGCTGCCGTCATCACCAACGGGCAAGGCGAGATGAAGGGACAAATTTTCCGCATTGCGCACTTGGGATTCTTCGACTACATGGACACCATCGCCTTGATCGGCGCCCTGGAACAGGTGGCTCACACCCTCAAGCTTCCCGGCTTTGCTTTCGGAAAGGCTTTGGTCGCGGCACAAAATGTCTTTGCCACGCGAGCACCCGATGAGGCGGCGCGCCAGGCTGGACTTGCCATGGCAGGCGCCTCCCTCCCAACACGTTAGACAAGATCCGTAGGAGCTCGATGAAGATCGTATTGGCAGAGAAAGTCTCGCCTGCAACCTTGGCTGTGTTTGCAAGCGAGGGCAGTTGGCAGATCGTAACCCACGATCAGATAAAGAACGGGTTGGCCAAGGAACTGGCGGACGCCGACGGGCTCGTGGTTCGTTCCGCGGTGCAGGTGGATGAAGCACTGCTGGAGGCAGCTCCCAAGCTACGGGTCATCGGACGCGCCGGCGTGGGAGTCGACAACATTGACGCTGATGCAGCGACCCGGCGAGGCATTGTGGTGATGAATACGCCGGGCGCCAACGCCATCGCCGTCGCCGAGCTGACTATCGGGCTGATGCTGGCGTTAGCCCGCCAACTCCCGCGTGCCAACACCCTCTTGCATGCCGGCAAATGGGAGAAGAAGTCGTTGCAGGGCGCTGAGCTGCGGGGCAAACAGCTGGGCATCCTTGGCTTGGGCCGCGTAGGGCTGGAGGTGGCGCGACGCGCCAAAGCCTTCGGTATGGAGTTGCTGGGCCATGATCCTTTCGTAGCGCCCGCCGTCGCCCGGGAGAACGGCGTGCGCCTCTGCTCGGTGGAGGAGTTATTTCGGGCAGCGGATTTTCTAACCCTGCATGTGGGGCTTACCCCGCAGACCACGGGGATTATCAACTCCAGCACGCTGGCCACGATGAAGAAGAACGTGCGGATCGTTAACTGCGCCCGCGGCGAGCTGATCGACGATGCAGCCTTGGTGGAAGGCTTGCGTTCCGGGCAGGTGGCCGGGGCCGCACTCGATGTCTTCAGCCAGGAGCCATTGAAGGATTCGCCTTATTTCAACCTCGACAACGTGATCCTGACCCCGCACATTGCCGGTTCCACCGGCGAAGCGCAAGAGGCGGTTGGGGTACAGATTGCCGTGCAAGTGAAGGACTACCTCAAGCTCGGGGTGGTTCAGAACGCGGTCAATCTGCCCTCCATGACCTTCGAGGAGTATCAGGAGCTTTCGCCGTACATCCTGATGGCTGAGCGCCTGGGCGCGTTTCTCTCCCCGCTGGCCGTGGGGAACCTGGAAAGCATTCATATTTCCTATAGCGGGCGCCTGGCGCAGGGCAAGACCGAGTTGGTGCGCAACGCTGCCATCCAGGGGGTGCTGGGGCACTCGGAAATAGTCAATCGCATCAACGCGCATTCGGTGGCCGCCGAGCGCGGCATCCGGGTGCACGAAGAGAAGAAAGAGGAGGGGTCGGGCGGTGCGGGAACGGTGCTTAAGCTGATCCTGCATACCGCTGCTGGAGATACCACCGCGAGCGCGACGGTACTTCATGGTGTTTCGCCGCGGTTGCTCGCCTGCGACGGCATCGATATCGAAGCCCCTCTGCACGGAACGCTGCTGTTCATCCGCAACCTGGATGTGCCGGGCGTGATTGGCCGTATCGGGACTATTCTGGGCGAGCATAAAATGAATATCGCGAACTTCGCCCTGGGACGAAGTGTGCGCACAGCCCAGCACAATGCGCTGGCTGTGGTCCAGATCGACGGCCGGGTAGTGCCTTCGGCCTTGGTCGCATTGCAGGCCACGGAAGCAATTACCGAGGTTCGCCTCATCGAGCTGGCCGATCGCCAGCCCGCACCTGCAGCCATCGAATGAAGAACCTGCAAAGTTGAAGGAGTACGGATGCCGCTATACGAATACCAGTGCAAAAAGTGCGGACATCGATTTGAACTGATTCAGTCCTTTTCTGCCGAAGATGCCAAGGAATGCCCGGTTTGCCAGGGCGAAGTGGAGCGGCTGATTTCGACGCCGGCCCGGCCGCATTTCAAGGGCTCTGGCTTCTACTCCACGGACTATGCCGCCAAGCCCGCTGCCACGAGCAAGTCGCAGGATGGAAACAGCAGCTCGGACGGCAATGCCGCTGCTTCGGATAAGGGTGGATCCGATAAGGGAGCAGCCGCGAAGACAGAAAGCACCTCCACTCCGGCCGCGCCTGCGTCAACCACAAAATCGGAGTAAGCGAAGCATCGGCTTCGCCCGATTGGCAGCTATGCGATTAGAAATCAAGCGCGAGACGGCAAGAAGAATCGTCCGGGCCGTGCTCTTTTTCCTATTGGTTGGGGCGGTCAATAGCCGGGGGGAGACCCCCATTTATCCCCCGTCGCCGAAGCACACCGGCCCGGCATGGTTTGAAGATTATGCCGGCAAGGCAGGCATCCGGGTGCTCAACGCCAACGGGGGCACAGAATCCAAGCATTACATTGTCGAGGCCACGGGCAGCGGCGTCGCCATCTTCGATTACGACAACGACGGCTGGCCGGATATTTTTGTCGTGAATGGAGATCTGCTGCCTGCGCAGGATCAGAAAAACCAGCATCCCACCAGCCATCTTTTTCATAACAATCACGACGGGACCTTTACCGATGTAACTGCCCATGCGGGCCTGGTTGACACTGCCTGGGGGCAAGGCGCATGTGTAGGCGATTACGACAATGACGGTTACGAAGACCTCTTTGTGACTGCTTATGGCAAGAATCGCCTCTATCACAATCAAGGTAACGGCACCTTCACCGAAGTCGCGGAGGCAGCCGGAGTTGCCGGTACAGGCAAGCTGTGGGGCACAGGGTGCGCCTTTGTCGATTACGACCGCGATGGCAAGCTGGACCTTGCGGTGGCCAACTACGTCAGCTTCGATTTGTCCACCACGCCCGCCCCCGGATCGTCCGCCAGTTGTACGTGGAAAGGGGTGCCGGTGATGTGCGGTCCCAGGGGATTGGCTAGTTCCCCGAACCTTCTCTACCATAACCTGGGCAACGGCAAATTCGCTGACGTGAGCAAGGCGAGCGGCTTCGAGAAGACCTTGGGCCACTATTGCTTCAGCGTTTCCACCATCGATTACGACGAGGACGGATGGCCTGACATCTTCATTGCCTGCGATTCGACTCCCGCCATTCTTTATCGTAACAACCACGATGGCACTTTCACTGATACGGCGGCCGATACCGGCGTTGCGTTTAACGACGATGGGCGCGAACAGGCCGGCATGGGATCCTCAATTGCGGATTACGACGGCGACGGTCGCCTGGACATTGTCAAGACCAACTTCTCCGACGATACCTCTACCCTCTACCACCAGAATGCCGATCATTCCTTCAGCGATGTGACCTTTGCTTCCGGTCTTGGTGTGAACACCGAGTACCTCGGCTGGGGCTCAATGTTTATGGATGTCGACAATGACGGATGGCCCGACTTGCTGCTGGTGAATGGACACGTTTATCCCGAGGTGGATAGCGGCAATATGGGTTCGGCCTATCGGGAGCCGCGAGTGCTTTATTCAAATCTGGGTAACGGAAAGTTCAAAGACATCTCGAAAGACTCAGGCCCGGGCATCACCCATCCCGAGTCGAGCAGAGGTCTAGCCATAGGCGATCTGTGGAATGACGGGCGATTGGAGGCGGTTATCAACAACGTGAGTGACTATCCACTCCTGTTGGTGAACCTGGCCCCGAACAACAACCACTGGCTGGGCATCCATTTGATCGGCGTCACCTCCAATCGCGATGCAATCGGAGCGCGCGTCACGGTGCACGGTTCTGCACGCGTGTGGGTGGACGAAGTACGGAGCGGTTCGAGTTACAGCTCCAATAACGACATGCGGTTGCACTTTGGGCTGGGGCACGCTACGAGTGTGGAGTCGATCGAAGTGCGTTGGCCAAGCGGGCGCAACGAAATATTTCCCGGCGTCACAGGGGACCAAATCATCTCTCTCAAAGAAGGCTCAGGACAGGTGAAGCCCTCCTCCAGTTCGCTTCCCTAGGCTGTTGCGTAGGGAGCCGGGGCGCACCGCAGATCCCTCGGCTGCGCTCGGGATGACAAAGGGGAGGGTGAGGTTTTCCTCAGCGTCTGTTTGGCAACCACCGTCCTTCCTCAGCGTCTGTTTGGTAACCACCGTCCTTGGTCAACGTCTGTTTGGCAACCACCGTCCTATGGAAGCGCCGCCCTCCCCTTTGTCATCCCGAGCGCAGCCGAGGGATCTGCAGTGCGCCCCGGACCCGCACACAACTCACCCGGATCACAGTTCTAATGCCGGCAGGTCTCAGGCTTACTCTGGATCGCAGCTAGCGCCTGCCGCGCCTTTCCATCATCAGGAGAGAACTCCAACAGATGTTGCAGCGCCATGGTGGCGGCCTGCGCATTGCCAATTGTGCATTCGACCATCGCCAGATCCATGGTCGCCGTCGTTTCTCCCGGATCATTCTCGCTTACGCCCTGCAACAAAGTGATCGCGCCTTTCGTGTCGCCGGTACGAGCCTCCAGAATCGCCAGGTCTCCCGCTGCAGCAGAATCCGCCGGCCTCTCGCGGAGCGCCGTTTCATATTCGTGCATAGCCATCTGACGGTCTCCCGAAAATTGCGCGAGAACGCCGAGTGCTGTGTGTAGGTCCGGATCCGCCTGCGCGCCGCTCTTGCGCTCTGCCTGCTGCAGCAACGACATCGCTTTATGTCCTGACTCCTGGTCTCCGTGTTTCGCAAAGTCAAAGTAAGCGAGCCCCAGGTCGCGATCGCTCGCGTGTCCTCCACCGACTAAGGTCAGATCGATGCCACCGGAAGGTGTCTGCCGTGGCCGATGACGCAGAAGGACGCTGGATGCGATGATCGGTAACCTGCTCATGGGCCACGTCCTCGGACTTTTCCCGGGGCATGTGGCACCCGCTGCAGTCTGGCTGATCAGGATGGTGCTTGCTGACAAAGGCCGGCGCTCCATGGCAGGTGAGGCATCGGCTTCTGAAGTAACTCACCCGCTCTTCGGCGGAAGGTCTACTGTGTGGGTCATGGCAAGTGGTGCAGGTAAGCCGGTCTCCACTCTTTCTCTTGCACGCGCTCTGCAGCAGCGCTTCCCACTGACTCGTGGCTCTGCCCTGCGGCCCCAACTCGCCGGAACGAACAAAGTGAGTTACAAATTCGGACAGATCGTCGCCCGGCATGAACGCGGAGAGTGATCGCCCCGGGGCACTGACTGCGGTCTCACCTTCCAGGTGGCATTGCAAACAAATCGAGTCCCTCCTGCTGGGCGGCAATTTCGCCGGGTTCAGAATCTGGGCTGTCCCGCCGCTGGCCACGTGGGCCGCAGCATCTCCGTGACACGACTGGCAGGTAACGCCGCCCTCAAGAAACGGTCGCGCGCCAAAGTGATTATTGGCGCCAACCGTCGGCTGCACGCCGGTTGAGTGACAGTGCAGGCAGCCCGGATCCACCTTCAGGGTAAAGGGCATTTCCCGCGCATCGATCGATTTGGGATTCATATCCCATACCCGCTGCTTGCCGTACCAGTTGACCGGGCTTTCAAACCAATACCCATCTCTCCCGAACAAATACGTGCGGCCCCGGAGGCCGGAGCCAACAAAATAGCTGAGCTCCTGCTCCCCTTTGAGGCTCCGTCCCGGCGGTGGGTTGGGCCGATCATAGCTTAGCCACGCCCGGCCATCGCGCAGGAAAAGCCGGTAGTGAACGCCAGAGGCTGCATGAGTGAACTCACCCGGCAGCAGGCCGTCGGTGGCCACTCCGCTTGCTTGGGCCATGGGAGTTTTGCGGTAGCTGTCGACGATTTTTTGATGGCACCCGGCACAGGCCGCATCGGGGTTCTCTGCTGCCGCCGTGAAGACAGCGGCCAACAAGAGCGAAAAGAACAGTAAGCACCGCATCAAGACCTCAACGACCTAGCCCCACCGGCCGCGGACTTTTCGCGCCCTCTTCAACCACATACAAACGATTCACTTCGAGATTTCTAAACGTATCAACCTGGCCGGAAGGCCAGCGTATCTCGAGCGAATCCACCACCTGCGCCTGGTCCAGCCCGAAGTGCAGCCGCAGGTCATTCTGAGAATAGTAGCTGCCGCCGCTGCGCACCTCATCCACCTGCAACAGCGGATCCGAAGATCCCTTTTGCGTTTTGGCCACCACCCGCACCCTGGCTCCGATGCCGGTGCGGTTCGACTTGACCCCGATGGCTTTCACCTTGATCCACGAGCGCTTCCACTGCGAGTCGCAGCGCAAAAGTTGCGGCAGTGAGTTCACGCAGTTGACGACCACATCGATGATGCCATCGTTGTCATAGTCGCCAAAGGCGCAGCCGCGGCCAGCCACAGCAGCGGTGATGCCCGGACCGCCTTTCTCCGTCACATCTTCGAAGCGGCCATTGTGCAGGTTGCGATAAAGGTATTTGTGCTCTGCGTAGGGAGCCTCTGACTTGGAAGTGCTGACCTCGGGATATACGTGTCCGTTCGTCATGAGAATGTCTAACCAACCATCATTATCCATATCGAAAAAGCCCACGCCCCATCCCAGGAGGCGCGTGTTGAGGCCTAGTCCAGCAGCATAGGTACGATCCTGGAAGTTGCCGTCGCCAAGATTGGCATAGAGCGAATCGGTGTCGCCGGCAAAATTGGTTTTCACAATGTCGAGCTTGCCATCGCGGTTGTAATCTCCAATCGAGACACCCATGCCTGCCTGCGGCTTGCCATCGGGTGAGAGCGCGGCGCCTGCCTCGATGCCAACGTCTTTGAAGGTCCCGTTTTTCTGATTCTGATAAAGCGTGGCCGAAGTCGAGTCGTTGGCTACATAGATATCGGGCCAGCCATCATCGTCAAGATCGGCAACCGCGACACTCAGAGCATAGTTTCCGGTGGTCTCCCACATGCCGCTTTTTTCTGATACGTCGGTGAAGGTGCCATCCCCGTTGTTGTGGTAGAGCAGGTTCTTTCCGGCAGGAAGCCCGGGAGGCCCGCACGCCACCATGATTCCCTTGTAGGTGCAGGGGCCGGATTCCGGCAGCGGTGCGGTCTTCAGATCGAGATCGATGTAGTTGCCGACAAACAGATCCAGGTGGCCGTCGCGATCGTAGTCGAGAAACGCGCAGCCGCTGTTCCATCGAGTCGCTGGCTTGTCGCAGCCCGGCCTTAACGGTGACATCGGTAAATGTGCCGTTGCCGTTGTTGTGAAAGAGCGCGTTCTGGCCGTAGTAGCTGACGAACAGATCATCGTATCCATCGTTGTCGTAGTCGCCCACGCAACATGCTTGTCCCCAGCCGCTGCGTATGAGCCCGGCTTTCGCCGTGACGTCGGTGAAGGTTCCGTCACGATTGTTCTTGAACAGATGGCAGGTGGGTTCGCTGTTTTTTGCGAAGCCCTCGAGGCGCCACCCATTGACCAGAAAAATGTCTATCCATCCATCGTGGTCGTAGTCATAGAAGGCGGCGCCGCAGCCGGTTGTCTCCAACAGGTACTTGTTGCTGCCGACCCCGCCGTAAATGGTTTTTGCGTTCAGGCCCGCCGTGTTTGCCACATCAACAAAGCTCACGCCGAGGGGCGTGCCCGCAATCGGCGAGGCAGGCCCGGGAGGCGGCGCTACCGGCTTGGTGTCGTAGGAGCGCGTCATGCCGCTCTGGCTTTGACTTTGTGTCCATGGCGGCGCCGCCATCATCAGCACTTCACTTAAGGGTAAAACCAGGGCCGTGCGGCTGAGCGACTTGATGAACTTCCGGCGATTCATGAAAGGTTTCCGATGCGTCCAAGTCTACGCAGGATAAGTGAGGTGTGGAAACCTGAATAGAAACCGCAGGTCCCTTCACTACGCGCTCTGGTGCTTTGTATCAGGGCCCGACTTTAGTCGGGCCGTAAAGAATTGAAAGAAATTGGGCTTCAGCCCCTGCTATGGCCGACCTTCCGAAAATGGCTCTTGGAGACAGTCCGCGCAGGGGCTAAAGCCAAGATTGTTGTTGTGTCTTTACGGCCCGACTAAAAGTCGGGCCCTGATACAAAGCACCAGAGCGCGGAGTGGAGGGGACCTGCAGGGATCCGCCGTTTCTCTTGAAGGTCAGCAGCGGGCAGGATCCGCCCAGCCGATCTATTTTTTCGGAAGATTTTCTGGCGTAGAAGGTAGCGCGAAGAGGCGCTCTAATTCCTGCACGTCGGCCAGTTGGCCGGCGGTTAGGATCCTGCCTAGCGCGGAGCGCTCGATCGCTTCCCAGTTGGACAGGAAAACGAGCAGTGCGTCGAAGTCTGGGTTTATTTCTTTCACGCCTTCATCATGCATCCTGATGAGCGCGCTCGAAATACTACAAAGGATGCCAATGCTGCCCGTTGGTGGTAAGGGCCTGACCCGGATTTCTCACCCGGACCGGTATTTTCGTGTCAAAACGCAACAGAGGTAGAAGCTTGAACCTTAGTTGCTAATGATCTCCGCTGGAGAAAATCGAAATCACAGCCCTGGTCGGCCTGCAGCACGCAGTCCTCAAATAGTCTGGCATAGCCTCGGGTAGCAGTTTTGCGTTTCGGGGGCAAGGCTTTCCACGCAGCGAGACGGCTTTGCAGTTCCGCGTCGTCAATCAACAATTCAATCCGGCGTGCTTCCACATCGAGCATAATGCGGTCTCCGGTCTTTACGATCGCCAGCGGGCCTCCAACAGCGGATTCGGGAGTGATATGCAACACGATGGTGCCGAAGGCAGTGCCGCTCATCCGCGCATCGGAAATACGAACCATATCCTTCACACCCTGGCGCGCCAACTTCATCGGGATGGGCAGGTAGCCCGCCTCCGGCATGCCCGGCGCGCCCTTCGGTCCAGCATCGCGCAGTACCAGAATGTCGTCCGCATGCACATCAAGGTCCTCCCGATCCACGCGCGTGGTCATGTCTTCAATCCCGTCGAATACTACCGCGCGGCCGGTGTGGCGCATCAGGTTCGGCGAAGCGGCTGACTGCTTGATCACTGCGCTTCTCGGCGCCAGGTTGCCGTAGATCACGGCCATCGCTCCCTCCTTCTTGAGAGGCGCAGCCATACTACGGATCACATCCTGTCCTGGCACCTGTTCTGCCCTCGCAATCATGTCCCCAATGCTACCGCCGGCGACGGTGGGCGCATCGAGATCAAGCAGCGCAGTAAGCTCGCGCATGAGAGCCGGCAGCCCTCCGGCATGGTGGAAATGCTCCATGTAATGTGCGCCCGATGGCTTGAGGTCGAGCAGCACCGGAACCTGCCGGCCTAGCTTGTCGAAAGCTTCCAGGTCGATTCTCACCCCGGCGCGGCCGGCAATCGCCGTCAGGTGAATCAGGCCATTGGTGGATCCGCCAATGGCCTGCAACACAATCATTGCGTTACGCACCGAGGCCTCGGTGATCAGTTCGCTCGGCTTGGGCTCGCCGGAAATCGCCATCTCAGCCGCGCGCCGGCCGCTGGCCTCGGCGATGCGACGCCGGTCGGCGTGGGTGGCGGGCGCCGTGGCGCTTATCGGCAGCGACAGGCCCAGGGCTTCGACGATGCAGGCCATGGTGCTCGCGGTCCCCATCACCATGCAGGTGCCGACAGAGGGAGCAAGGCGGCCGCTGATCAGCTCGATCTCAGCAACGTCGATGACGCCGGCGCGGTACTGCCCCCAAAGCCTGCGGCAATCCGTGCAAGCCCCCAAAACTTCACCCTTATGATGACCCACCACCATCGGCCCGGTGGGTACGACGATAGCGGGCAGATCGGTGCTGGCAGCAGCCATAACCTGGGCCGGAAGGGTCTTATCGCAGCCGCCGATCAACACCACCGCGTCCATGGGCTGGGCACGAATCATTTCCTCGGTGTCCATCGCCATCAGGTTGCGCAGGAACATCGAGGTGGGGTGAGCAAAACTCTCGCCGATCGAGATGGTGGGAAAAACCATCGGCAAGCCGCCTGCGAGCATAACGCCGCGCTTTATGCTCTCGATCAGGTCGGGAACATTGCCATGGCATGGATTGAAATCACTGAAAGTATTGGTTACGCCGACGATCGGGCGATCGAGCGCGTCGTCGGAATAACCTGCAGCCTTGATGAAGGCTTTGCGCAGGAACAACGAGAAGCCCGCGTCACCATAGCTGGTGAGCCCTTTGCGCAGGCCGCTGGTGGCTTCTCGTGCCGGCGGATCGTCCATCCCGCCATACTATACTGCCGCTATTCTCCCTGAACTTCCTGGAACGCCGCCTTAAGCTTCTGATGAAGCTGGGTGAGATCACGAGTGTGCGCCAGCATCGATTCGACCACGGCCTCGAAGAAGATTCCTTCGGCCTGCGTGGTCCAACCTGCGCGGCGAACGATGTTGGTCAGCTCAGCATGGTACTCTTCGCCGGGAAGGCCGGCGATTGCCTGTTTCACCTCGCGGAGTCTCCGCTCGAAGCGTTGAACCTGGTCCGCAGAGGCCGCAGGCTTTGACTTTCCAACACTTGCCACGTACTTTCTCCTGTCCATGACGACCCGTTTGCATCAACGACAATGTAGTGACGCGAGGGTCATTTTCGTATCGGCCCTGGTCAGATTTATTTGAATGGCAGTGGATGGTTAATCAAAAGACGCTCGGCGGGTGCCATTGGTTTCTCAAGAACCTGTATAAAGTTGAAATCCTGCCCAGTACAGAGGCTTACGGTATACAGCCGGGGAATGAATCAGTGACAACTTTGCCGCGCGCAAGGCTGCGTCAGGACTGCTGCCGTTCTCAAGGTTGCCGTAAAGCTGGTCCATCAGCAGCGGCGTCGAAGCATCATTTACCTCCCATAGTGCACCAATCACGTTGTGAGCTCCGGCGCGGAGGAACGCCCAGGACAAGCCCACCAAACCCTCGCCGGCGTAGGACCGCAGGCCCGATCCATAGCACGCCGAGATGGTCACCAGCCGGGCGTGCAGCGGATAACGCATGATGTCCCGGGCATAGAGCTTGAAGTCGTCGGGGTCGCCAGGTGGTGGCGAAAGCACGATTGCAGAATCCAACGGATCCGACCGGCTTGCCGTGCCATGAGCCACAAAGTGGATGTATGAAAATTCATCCGGCTTGTCTTCCGCGTAGGCCGCGGGCACCGCATCAGACTGCGTCACCACTGTCCGGCGATCCGGAGGGAAGTACTTTTCAATCCCCCGTATTTCTGCGAAAGCATTCACCAGGCTGTCATATCCAGTCCCGGTTGCAATCGGGTTACCAATCAACAACAGGGTCTTTCCCTCCGCTGCAAGAGAGCCGGGCTCGAGCCGGGAAAGCATGCCAATGGAGTTTGCACTGCTGATGGTTACATCTTCAATCCAGTAGTGCGAGCTGTTAGCCTCCGGAGTAAGCAGCGTCTCAAAATTCAATCCGTTCAGGATTCCATCCGGGATGATATACACCTTGGAGTCCTTCGGGATCATTGCAGCGGCTGGCGCCACGAGAGTCGCATAAAGATTCTTCGCGGCCTGGTTTGAATCCCGCAGTGGGTCACTCGATTTGAGGATCGCATTCTGGTAGCCCTGGACTTGGGTTTCAATCCCCGCCCGTCCGGGAAGCGGGAAGAGGCGGGTATGGTGAGCGGTGATTGCCCACAGCCAGGATTTATCCGGCCCCAGCGAATAGAAGAGAATCACACCATTGAGCTTGCCCGCAACCGCCTGTTCATCCAAAGGCTGCTCGGGCAGCGCGCCTTGTTTCGGCTTCGCCAACTCCAGGCCCTCGGCCAATGTTCTCGCCCGTCCGATGTCGAGTAACTGCAGAGCTTGTTCCTGTTTTTGCGACGTGATAAGAAAATTTGCGTAATCGCGGTAGAGCGCATCGCCATTAGCAAAAAAAGGCAGCCGAAGCTCTTCATCCTTGACCGTTGAACGTTGGTCTTCGAAGGAGCGGATGGATTTGCGATACCAAAGATCCGCTTGCTTTGACTGTTTTCTGGCCGCGTAAAAATTCGCCAGGGCGTTCTCGATCTGTCCCCGCACCGAGGGGTTGGCGGTTGATTTCCCGTAGACCTGCATCAACATCCGTTCAGCGCCCTGGCTATTTTCTTGCCGCGTAGCCAGTAGTGCTTGCAGGAACAATGGCTCCAACTCTGCGGCCTGGTCACCCGAGAGGCGCGCGGCGTGGAGCGCCTCGTCGCTCTGCGTTTTTGCGGCATCGAATTGACCTTGGCTGAAGAGCAGAAACGCCAGGTCCGAATCAATATGCACAATTTCTTCCCGGTTATCGATTGCCTTTGCCGTCTCCAGCGCTTGTTCGTAGCAGGTCTTCGCCTGCTGCAGGTTGCCTAGCCGGTAGTAAGACGAACCTTCATCCCACAGCCAGTCGGTCTGCGCGCTGGTTGTCCCAATCTCTTTTGCTTCTTGTTCCGCGTGCTGAAAATTGGCGAGAGCTTTCTCGAAATCTCCCAGGTGGTAATAGGCCGCCCCAATATTTCCCAGGGCGGCTTCAAGCACCGGCCGCGCCTGAATGGGCTGGGCAAAAAGTACTGCCTGGTTCAACGAAGCGAGTGCTTCGTCGTAGTGCTCCATCTCGAACGCCATCGCCCCAAGATTAAAAAGATCGGTGGCCTCAAGGAACGAGTCTCGTTGTTCACGGGCAATCTTCAGGCTTTTTCTGAACAGGTCAGCGGCCTCGTCCAAGTGGCCGCGAGAGTTTTGCACCACAGCTTCTGTCCGGAGAACCTCGCCGCTCAACACGGAATGGGTCGCGTCAGACAACTGCTGCGCCGCCTGCAACTCCATATCCGCCTTCTGCCCCTGCCCCAACCGGGCATCCGCCAATCCGCAAAGTAAGTTCTTCTTGATGGCCAGGTCGCCCGTTACAGGATAGGAGACCTTCGGATCGTTGAGCAGCGCAAGCACATCAGGGCGCCGGCCCTGATAAGTAAGGATGTCAGCCTCAAGGACACGGAACTTCATCGCCCAATCCGGGCTGGCAGAGAAGTCCTTGCGCGCCTTTTCCGCCTCTTGTTTCGCGGTGTCAAGATTTCCGTGGATGAGATCGCTACTGATCGTTTGATACACCGCTGCCGGATCAGCGACCACTGCAGAACGGCATCCGGCGAGGTTCGCGCCGGTCAAAAAGACCAGCACCAAGCCTATGGTGGAATGGTGTGAATGCCGACCCCAACGACCGGACCGTTGCCCCCGCCACCCGTGTTGCATCCTAGTTCGGCGCGAATCATCGAGAGCTGGAGCCGAGCCGGAAAGATCATCACCTCTCCGAGAAAGATCCGGCCAAATTCCGGAATATCCAGGACGTGGGCAAACGACCTGCCGGGGATTTCCTGATTCACGCCATCCACCAACGAACATAGAAGAAATCCGTCTTTCCCCAGTTCTCGCTTGGCGTTCATCCAACCATACCGGTCAATCAGCCAGCGGAAGGCGTCCGGGTCGTCTCCACCCTCAACGCTCTTTTTCAGTTTGGCAGCTTGTTGCCGCCCAGTCTGCTGAAAAAGAGCCCCGTTGATAGGCTTCCGGGTTGTTCCGGCTACACTCTCCAACAGGTCGGCATTGAATGTGGGACGTGCGTCATAGCCACCTATTGTGAGTCCCTCGCAGGTAGAGCCGGTGAAATGAATTTGGGAGAAATCGTCGCCCCCGGAATGTTCCACCGTGATCTGAGCGACAATTCGCTCCGCCTTCACGACTTCCAGGATGTTCAACCCTTCCACCACCGAGGTGACCAGCGCCGAGCCTGGGCCATCCTCGGCAACCAGCCTGCCGGAAACTTTGGTGTACGCCGAACGGCAAGAGATGATTTCCTCGAAGTTGAAGGCCTCCGAGCGTGCGGTTACGTGGCCGCCGGTGGGCGGCAGCGAAGCCGCCGCCTGGGACGGAATCGCCTTATGAAAAGGTTTGTCGATGAACCCGCCAAGCGAGCTCGCATCTCCATGGAAGTAAAAGGTCTTTTTGGCATTGGATCGCATGGCGCACCTCAGAATTTTTAATTATGGGTGTTCAACGTAAACCGGTAGCGGGCCAGCTCGATGGGAGCTCCGCCTGGTTGAATCTTAGGCTGAATTTTGGCGTCCACATTGCCTTGCACCGCCAAGGTGTACTCTCCTGAGGGACTGCCGGCCGACGGGACGCGTATAGAAACCGTGTCTCTCGCCAACTGGCCCGGGACTTCAACCCGCCAGGAAAGTGAACCTGAGGGTGAATACAGCAGACAGGTGTAGCTGGAAAAGCGGTCCTGGGTGGGAATATCAACCTGCAAAAGAAAACCGTGGGACGCCTCGAACGCCGCCGCCGGAACCTCGCCTCCGCGGCTGTTGCCTCCAACCAGGGAGACAGTGGGCAGGATCTCGGGAGCCGTCAACTGTGAAATCTCGCTCTTGAAGCCCGGATAAACGACCGCGTACTGATAGGCGATGACCAGGAGACATGCCGCGAGAGCAGACCACGCCAGCACCGGCGAGAACGAGGCGAAAAACGATTTGCCTTTCCGGACGCTGCCAGGCTTTGGGACTGGATTAGCCTTGAATTCGTTCTTAGCCGCGTCCATGAACCCGGCAGTTGCACGGAGATCGGTCGCGCATTCCTGGCAATCGAAGAAATGCTCCTCAAACTGGTCGCGTTCTTCTCCTGTTAGTTCATCCAGAAGATATTTCTCGACCGCCGTGCTCTGTGTGGCTTGTTGATGATCCATAAATTTGAGGCGCCTCGTATTTTCTAATGCAACCCCAACTGCTCGATATAGAACGACTTGAACGATTGCTTAGCGCGGTGTACCAACACTCTCAGATATTCGCGGCTAATGCCAAACTCGGCGCAAACCTCATCCTTGTCGCGCTCTTCCAGTAGCACTGCTTGCAGCAGACGCCGGTCTCGTTCCGTCAACGCGCTAAGAATTTGTCGCACCACTCGCTCCGTATCCTTGGCCTCAAGCAGGCTAAGCGCGCTTGGCTCCCGGCCGGCGACGGTAGCTTCAGTTTCATCGTCGATGGTTGATTCTGCTCTTTTCTTGGAACGGTAATGCTCCTGGAGCACATGGTTGCAAACAGAATTCACGAAAGCCCCCAGTCGATCGGGCTGCCTCAGGCCGCCTTCGCCGCGCAGCAGCATCAGCACGCGCATGAAGGTTTCCTGCCTTACATCTTCGATAGCTTCTTTGGAATTTAATCGCGAGCGCAGTTTAATCCGGATCAGTTCGCTAAAGTAGTTAACGAAATGCCCTTCGATACGCGCGTCTCTGGAGCGAAGTCTTTCGACGTAGGACGCGTCGAACGCAAAAAATTCCAAGCGCGATTCCTCCCCGGCGACAACGGGCGCGTTCAAGTTTACACTGCCGGGTGACCTCGCTAAGAGTACGATTCGGTCGTGGATTGGTCTATCTGGAGCAAACCCTTTGCATCGTCCAGGATACCGGGCAGCTTTGCCTCGAAGACTTGGCGCGAGCGATGACCGGTTATTCATGTCGAGTAGTGGTAGCGAAAGGATAAACGTTACATATAGAAGTTCGTGCCGCAGCTAACCTGCAATTTTTACCAAAGTAATGCAACGATCCGCGCTTTTACGGCACTACCTTTTGTAAGGCTAACTGCACCCCACCCCGCCGCAACCGAAGGATACGAAGCATGCCCAACCTCAGCTTTTCTGACGTGAGATTGAATTACGATCCATCTGCGCCTCAACAGCGTTTTCGCGCTGCCGGGTTGGAAGCGGCATTCGCCAAGCCATTGGCGCAGCTTCCGTCGCAGCCCGCGTGGCCAGCCGACGGTGTTCCGAAAGCGATCCCGCTGGTACCGCCGCCTGCAGAGACCGACGACCTTTCGCGATTCAAAGGTTACGATGCCGTAGTGGTTACTTGGACCGCCGCAGAGGCCGCCGCCCTGGCCGCGCTGCTTACTCCCGATCATCCCACCAGCACATGGTATGAATACCGGCACGGAATAGACGCCTACATCCCACTGGTGACCGGCGCCAGGGCTCCCTTCAACGACAAATCCAGTGAGATGGCCCGTTACTATCACAGTTTGGGGCTTTACTTTCCCTGCGAGATAGGAAAAGCGAAAGTTCTGCTTTTCAAGAGTGGGTTGCATTTCGCGTACGACGGGCCGGCGACCCCGGTGAGCAAACTGATGACGAGGTAGGCAGGCGGTCCGCCGCCGCTCTTCATCACCACCGGCACTCTGGGGCGACGGCGGAGTACTGCTGGGGGATGTTGTTGTCGGCCCCCCCCCAACCCCCCCCTCCTCTCCCCCTCCCCCCCCCGCCCCCCCCCCCCCCCCCCCATGGCATGCGCCCACCGATGCGATTGTGACCACGGATGTCTTCGCCTTCGACGACTCTACGGATTACTACAAGCTTGAAGGGCTCGGACGCGTATGCGAGATGGGCGACGCGATGGTAGCGAAAGCACTCGGGGGTATTTCAGGTCTCTCTTGGCACGCTATCCGCAACGCCTCTGATCCGCAGATACCGAACCCCGAAAACAACATTGAGAAAGCTGACCAGCAGGCGGCTCAGATCTACGCCAAGTATGGCGGCCTCACTTCGGCTGCCAGCGTGATCGCGACCTGGGGTGTAATCCATAGCGCCACCACGCTCACACCAGCAGCCTCACACAACAAGCCGGAACTCAAACCTGAACGGCTCTCTCCAATGCGCGACCCAAACGGAGCAACGCATGTAGAACCCTCGTTCAGCGCAAGGAAGCGCTAATCGAAGCGCAGCCCGCAATAATCCAACGCTCGGACTGGGGCATTTAGAGTCTGCGTGAAAGCCGGGGAACAGAACTGCACGAAGGGCATGGCTTCAGCCGTGCCGCAATGCGCGATGCGCGGTGGGGGCTTTAGCCCCTGGGGTACGTCTTCTCAATCCTGGAGGGAAAGTGTACCTCAGCGGCTGAAGCCGCGTAGTGATCGTGGCGTTTAGCGGCACGGCTAAAGCCGTGCCCTTCGTGTGTTTCTCCTTCAACCGTTCTTGCGGAACGCTTCATAGCGAGCTTTATTTTCCGCGTTTGGCGGATATAAGCCGGGCAGGGAAGCACCCGCTTGCACCTCACCCATGATCCAAGCCTCCAGCTTCTCCTGCTCGGTTGCCGCTTGTGCCACCTCGTCAACCAGCGCACGGGGAATCACGACCGCGCCATCTTCATCGACCACGATCACATCATCGGGAAAGACCGCCACCCCACCACAGCCAATCGGCTCCTGCCAATTGACAAAGGTAAGACCGGCGACCGAGGGCGGCGCCGCGGCGCCCATGCACCACACCGGCAGACCGGTGCCGAGCACGCCGGCGACATCACGCACCACGCCATCGGTGACCAGGGCGGCAACGCCACGCACCTTCATGCGCGCGCACAGAATGTCTCCGAAAATGCCGGCGTCGGTGATTCCCATCGCGTCGACGACGGCAATGCAGCCAGGTGGCATGGCTTCGATCGCGGCGCGGGTCGAGAGCGGCGAATTCCAGGATTCCGGCGTTGCCAGGTCTTCGCGGGCGGGCACAAAACGCAGCGTGAAAGCCGGGCCGGCCAGGCGCTTGGCGCCAGGACGCAAGGGTTTGGCGCCGCGCAGCCAGACATTACGCAGTCCCTTCCTTAGTAGCACCGTGGTAAGCGTTGCCGTCGCTGTCAAGCGCAGGATGGCTGTCGTTTTTTCGTCTAATCCCATGGTCATAGCTAGATACTCGTGATCATGTCCCGTCTTATTTCCAGGCATCCGCCTGAAAACCCGCGATCGCTTTTTCGTCGAAAAGATAGCCGAGACCGGGCTCAGCCGGTAGCGCAAGGCCGCCCTTACGCACTTGCAGTTGTCGGTCGATGATGTCGCGGAAGTTGAATACCTTGCCGTCAGGGAAGTACTCGACGAACTGGCCATTGGGCGAAGCCGCCACCAGGTGCGCGTGCAAGTCATGGAACCAATGCGGGCACACGGTTACCCCGTAGCAATCGGCCAAGGCTGCGATGCGCCGAAATTCCGTAATGCCACCGCAGACCGCGGCATCCGGCTGCAGGATCGACGCTGCTTGCTGGTCAAGCAATTCCTTGAATCGCCAGCGTCCCGCTTCTATTTCGCCGGTGGCGACAGGAATGCTGATGGCTGCCGCCAGTTTGGCGTGACTGTCGATCTGGTCGGGGCTGAACGGCTCTTCAATCCAATACGGATCATAGGGTGCGAAACGCTCCATGTACCGCAAGGCAGTCGGCACATCGTACCAGGCGTTATTGGCGTCGAGCATGAGCAGCACATCCGGACCGATGGCCTTGCGCGCCGCGGCGATCCTTGTTTCCTCTGACCTCAGGTCACCGCGCCCGACCTTCATTTTTACGGCGTCGAAGCCAAGCGCTACATAGCCCGCCATTTCTTCGCCCAGCATCTCGGGCGTTTTGCCGTCCAGGTAATAACCGCCGCTGGCGTAGGCTGGGACCGTGTCCTCGTACGCGGCGCCAAGATATCGGTACAGCGGCAGATTGGCCGCCCTGGCGTTTCTATCCCACAGAGCGGTATCAAGAATACTGAGCGCCCGCATCACCGACCCCACGCGGCCGTGCAGCAACACTTCCTGATACATGTTCTTCCATAGCAATTCCGTGGCCGTAGACTCGGCACCGAGCAGCATAGGGGCCAGCATCTCGCGTACCGCAGTGGTTACGACATTGCCCCCGGAATGCCCGGCATAGCAATGGCCAATGCCTTCGACTCCGTCATCAGTACGGATTTTTACCAGACTGTAATCACGCGCGGTGACTTGGCGACGCGCGAAGGCGGTCGCCTGCCGCAGCGGAATATGGACAGTACGCGCTTCGACGGAAACGATTCGGGCCATTGCGCTATAGACCTTGCAGAAGCTTGACCACCCGCGGGAATGCCTGTTCCCGCGCAGCCTTGTTTCCCGGGACCGTGTTGGTGGGATCCTCGCCGGCGCGCATGAAGCCGTGGCCGGCGCCATCGTACGTAACCGGCTCATAGGTCTTGCCGGCGGCCTTCATGGCTGCGACTGTGCCTGGGATGGTGGCGTCGATGCGCGCGTCGTTGCCACCGTAAAAGCCGTAAACCGGCGCGGTAATGGTGGTCACGTCCGCCGGGGCGGAACCGTAGAAAACGAACGCTATGGAGAGATCTTTGCGATGGGCGGCAAAGGCGAAGGACTTGCCTCCGCCCCAGCAGAAGCCGATCGAGGCAATTTTGCCGTTGCCTGCGGGGAGGTGTTTGCCATAGTCAGCGGCGGCATCCAAATCGGCATTCACGCCATCCGGATTCAGGCCGGAGACGGCTTTTACCGCCGCGTCCTGCCCAGGGAATTCACTCGTTCCGCCGCCATTGGGCCCGAAACCGGAGAGCAGGTCCGGGGCAACCACGATAAAGCCTTGGGCCGCGAGTTCATCGGCCATCTCTTTGGCCCAGTCGGTAAGGCCGAAGATCTCGTGAATGAGGATGACTACGGGAACTTTCTTCTTAACCTCCGGGTAGACCACGAAGGCCTGGACGGTGCGATCGCCGTGTTTGAGAGCCACGTACTCATGGTGGCGGGGCGATGCATCCAGGCGCGCCTTCGCCCATTCCTGCGCGTGGATAGGAGCCGTTGCCACAGAAAGAAGCACAGCAGTGGCAGCAAGTTTGAGTGCTCGAGGCAACGAGAATGTCATGGGGAGGAGTTTAGTCACTAAGAAGCAACTGCGGCAAGCCGCCTGGATTTGGGGCATCCTCCCACTCAGGAATTTCTTCTCTCATAACAAATCAGTTGGGGAACCCTACCCCACCACAAATCGGTTGGGAATTCTACCCCGCAACAAACCCCGGGTGCCCCACATCTCGCTCGTTGTTCGCGAGATGTGGGATACCACGAATCTTGACGTTGTCTGCCAGTAGAGCGGGGAACTGCCAGGTTTAGGACTGTGGCATCCCACATCTCGCGAAAAACGAGCGAGATGTGGGGCACCCGGGGATCTGTTGCGGGGAGAAAGCATACCGCGTTGACGGGTGGGGGTGGCCGTGTTTCGATGAAAATTGGTGAAAAGCAAACCCGTTCTTCCGGTGAACGCGATTCTGCCGGAGATCATCGCGTCTCTCAAGCGCTCTCCTAACCTTGTGATCGAAGCCCCGCCGGGCGCGGGCAAGACGACCCGCGTGCCTCCGGCGCTGCTTGAAATTGTCAGCGGTGAAGTGGTGGTGCTGGAACCGCGCCGGATTGCAGCTCGACTGGCCGCGCGGCGAATCGCCGGGGAGATGGGCGAAGCAGTCGGCCAGACCGTCGGCTACCAGGTGCGGTTTGAAGAAGCCATCAGCCCCCGCACCCGGCTGCGGTTTGTCACCGAGGGCGTCCTGACCCGGCGCCTGCTCTCCGATTCGATGTTAAAAAATGTGGCGGCAGTAGTGCTGGACGAGTTCCATGAGCGGCACCTGGAAAGCGACCTGGCACTCGCACTGTTAAAACGCCTCCAGCGGACCCGGCCCGACCTACGGATCGTGGTCATGTCGGCCACCCTCGATACGGCTCACGTCGCGCAATACCTCAACGGCTGTCCGATCTTGCGCTCAGAGGGCCGGCAGTTCGAGCTCTCGATTACACATCTGCCGTACTCCCCTAAACCACTGGAAGCGCAGTTTGCCGATGCCCTTGAGCTGCTGATCGCCGAGGAGCCCTCCGGCGACGTGTTGGCCTTTTTGCCTGGAGCCGCGGAGATACGGCGCGCCATGCGCGAAAGCCAGTCCATCGCACAGCGTGCCGGGTTACTGGTGCTACCGCTCTATGGCGACCTGCCGCTTGCAGAGCAAGATCGCGCCATCGCACCGGCCCAACAACGAAAAGTCATCCTGGCAACGAATGTTGCGGAGAGCTCCGTGACGGTGGAGGGTGTAACCGCGGTTATCGATAGCGGATTGGCCCGCATTGCCAGCTATTCCCAGTGGACCGGCTTGCCGACGCTGCACCTCGGCCGGGTGAGCAAGGCATCCGCCAAGCAAAGAGCCGGGCGAGCAGGACGCACCGGGCCGGGCCGCGTACTGCGTCTGTACTCGGTGGAAGATTACCTGCGCCGCCCGGAGCACGACGCGCCGGAGATCGCGCGCAGCGACCTATCCCAGCTGCTCCTTGCACTGCGAGCTATGCGCATTAGCGAAATCGAATGGTTAGATACCCCGCCGGAGGCGGCTGTGCAAACTGCCGAGTCGCTGCTTGATCGTCTGGGCGCCACCGAAGCAGGGGCCCAGCAACTGGCGCGATATCCGCTGCATCCTCGTTTGTCCCGCATCCTCACCACGGCTATGGAGCGTGGTGTGGGCGAAGACGGCTGTATTGCCGCGGCGGTGCTGGGGTCGGGCGCTCGCTTCGACAAAAATGATCTGCTTGCAGCCATCGATGCGCAACAGGATTACCGCACCCTGCAGCAAATCGAGCAGCTGCGCAGAATCGCGCGCCCTGTCAAGCAGACCGTACACCATGACGATGCTTTGCTGATGTCGGTATTGGCAGGGTTTCCAGATCGTGTGGCGCGGCGGCGCGCAGGCAACCAGGTGCTGCTCTCGGCTGGCGGTTCGGCAGAAGTGGATGGACCACCTGCTGCCTACGAATTCATGGTTGCGGTCGACGCCGAAGATCGCAAAGATAAACCGCTGCCGCTTATTCGGATGACCGCACGCATCGAGCCGGAGTGGTTGATCGAGCTGTTTCCGGATCGTGTGCGGGAGCATTCCAGCGTAGAGTGGAACCGGCTGACCGAGCGCGTGGAGGCAGTCAGTGCGCTGTTGTACGACGAATTGGTCATTCAGGAATCGCGAGGCGCTGTGCCAGATGCGGAGGCCGCAGCCGAACTGCTGGCACAGAAAGCGCTGGAAGCTGGCGTCGAGCGCTTCGTTGACCAAGACCTTTTGAACGAGTTCGTGGCGCGCGTTAGTTTCGCTGGCCTTGAGGCGCCGGATATTCCGCGGGAGCTGCGCGACTTGTCCCTCGGACTGCGAAGCTTCTCCGAGTTAAAGAGCGCAGCAGCGAACCTCCTCTCAATCCTCGAGCGGAAGATGGCTGCCCGGCGGTTGGATGAGGTAGCTCCGGCGCGCATCCGGTTACCGAATGGACGCCAGACCAAAGTCCACTATGAACCCGGCAAGCCTCCCTGGATTGCATCCCGTCTGCAGGACTTTTTCGGCATGCGGGAAACGCCCCGGATCGGCCCGGAGCAGACACCGCTGGTGGCCCACCTGCTGGCGCCTAATCAGCGAGCCGTGCAAACAACCGCGGACCTCGCCGGGTTTTGGGAGCGACTCTATCCGCAAGTCCGCCGCGAGCTGATGCGCCGTTATCCAAGGCACTCCTGGCCGGAGCGGCCATAACGCCCCCCATCTCGTAATCCTGAAGCTGACGTCTTAGGCGCGCGCTTTGCCGAATTTTTCGACGGCTTGAGTCATACCCGGGATGCCCGCCATAAGATCCTGAGGATTCATAGCCGGCCGGACGGTGAGACGCGCATTGAATGCCAGAAACCACGGCTCGGCGATGGCGGGTAACTGGGATGAATCCTTCATATCGAAAAACACCAATCCGGTTCGTTCGCCATCCTCTTCGGAGAAGTAGGCCGCCTCGGGCTTTAAGTCAGCCAGGATGGCCTGGATAGTCGAACCCAGGCTGCCATTTCGAACTGCTGCATTCCCTGCTTCGACTGGGATCGAAACTTTCAGCAACATGCGCATAAGTTTGCCCCTCCCAGGGCACGCCGGAGTATACGCCTCACGTTGAGCGGGTTGCTTTCAATCCGGTGACCGTTTCCCATGGTCAGCAGTTCCGATTGTGGCGTCGACTGGGTATAGTTCCAGCAACGGGTCTTTAAGTGAGGGATGACCGTGGCACTACGCTTGACCTCGATTCTGTTGTTTTTGTTGGCCTGCGGCATGCCGACCATGGCGCAAACGGGGCAGCCCGGCGCAACTGTACCTCTCACCCTCGGCCAGTCCATTTTTCCGCTGTATGGGCCGTGGAAGTTCCAGGTGGGGGATTCGCCTATCAATGCGGCGACCAACCAGCCAGTCTGGGCAGAGCCGGGATTTGACGATTCGAAGTGGGAGACGGTGGACCTGACGCCCAAGGAACCGGTAAACCCTTTTCGAGGATCGTCCGGCTACGTGCCGGGCTGGGAACAGAGGGGTCATCCAGGCTACATAGGCTATGCCTGGTATCGCATTCGAGTGCGGGTAAATGCGCAGCCCGGGGAACAGCTTGCGCTGGCAGGACCGGCGAATTTCGATGATGCCTACCAGGTCTTCCTGAACGGGGCCTTGTTGGGGAGCTTTGGACAGTTCAACGGGAAACGGCCGGCTTTTTACTACGTTAAGCCGATGATCTTTCCGCTGCCCAAGCAGGGAGGGGAAGAGGATGCAACGCGGGTGATTGCGTTTCGCATGTGGATGTCGCCTACAAGCCTGCTGGGACGAACTGACGCTGGCGGATTTCACTTTGCTCCACAGGTGGGAACCCCGGACGCAGTGGCGGCAGAGTATCAGCTTCGCTGGCTGGACCTGGTGCGCGAAAACGCGCTTTGGGCGGTGACGGCGTTGGTATCTTCCCTGATGGCCGTCATCGCGTTCGCGTTGTTTCTGTTTAACCGCTCCGACCGGGTCTATTTCTGGATGGGGTTGTTGCTCCTGATGATCGGTCTGGGCGGTGGGGAAACCGCATTGGCTGCCTGGACGCAGGCCATCACCGTTCCAGCAGAATTGTGGGTTTGTTACGTCCTCGTGATTCCGCTGGTTAATTTCTCCTGGTTCATGATGTTGCGGACCTGGTTCGGTCTGGATCGTCCCCTTTGGCTGCCCTGGGCTGTGGCTTTGCTCTCGCTGGCGCAGGCATTTGCCTTTGCGGGCGTACTCGATCTGTTGTTTCCTCTCGTCCCATCTACGTTCGCTCCTCTGTTCTCTGTCCTTACGGAGATACAGAGTGCGGCCTTTGGCCTGCTGATGTTCTGGATCATCTTTCGAGGTATTCGTAAGTTCGGGCTGGAGGGTTGGCTTCTGTTGCCGCCGCTTGTCTTGTCATGGAGTGATTGGCTGGCAACTCAGCTCACCTTCCTCCACATCCCCAGACGATTTTCCCCCTTCGGCCTATCCCTGAGCCTGCAGCAGACTACGGGATTTCTCCTGGTAGTGGCACTGTGTTTGCTCCTGGTGCGGCGCTGGGTACGTTCCGCACTGGCACAGCGGCAGATGGCGCTGGAGATGAAGCAGGCGCAGGAGGTGCAGCAGGTCCTGATCCCCGAGGCCGTGGCGCAAATCCCCGGCTTCTCCATCCAGTCCGTCTACCAGCCTGCGGGCCAGGTCGGCGGCGACTTCTTTCAGATTCTCCCCGCCAAGCAGGGTGGGGTGTTGGTTTGCATCGGAGACGTAAGCGGCAAGGGTATGCCGGCGGCCATGACCGTTTCTCTGCTGGTCGGAACCCTCCGCACGCTTGCTCACTACTCGCAAAGCCCCGGGGAAATCCTTACTGCCATGAACCATCGCATGCTGGGCCGTTCCCGGGGTGGCTTCACGACCTGCCTGGTTCTCCTTGCTGCCGCAGACGGAACGGTGACAGTGGCGAATGCCGGCCACATCTCTCCCTACCTCAAAGGCCGCGAGCTTTCGCTTGAAAACGGGCTGCCGCTGGGCCTCGTGGCAGAGTCCTCCTACCCCGAGTCGACCTTTCACCAGCAAGAAGACGAGCAGATCACGCTTGTCACCGACGGCGTGGTAGAAGCGCGCGCTGGATCAGGCGAACTCTTCGGCTTTGAGCGCACCGCGGCCATAGCCGCTCAATCCGCCGAGTCTATTGCAACAACGGCCAAGGAGTTCGGCCAGGATGATGACATCACCGTCCTGACCCTCACCCGGGTGCCGGTTGGCAAGCAAACCTCCGCCCCGCAGACCTTGCTATCGCCGTCGCTTGCTTAGAGCAGCGATCGGCGGCCCAGGAAGACCCTCGATGCCAATATTCAAAACTGTCCTGGCTCTTCTGCTCTGTGCTTCATCGCTAGGCGCACAGCAAGCGCGTCCGGGCTCGCGTACAGTCATGGATGCACATAATTGTTATCCCTACTTCGAATGGTGGGGTGACCGCATCGATCGTGCTCTTTCCGCAGGCACTCCGTTGGCGATCGAACAGGACCTGGCGTGGCACACCGATCCCCAGACCGGTCGCAGCTGGTCTGTTGTGACTCACGGAGAGCCGACCGACGGCAGCGAGCCCACCATGGAGCAGTACTTTTTCGCGCGCGTTCGGCCCATTGTAGAGAAGGCTTTGCGGGAGGGTAACCACGGTGATTGGCCGCTCATCACCCTCAATCTCGACTTCAAGGACAATAAGCCGGAGCACCTGGCCGCCGTTTTGACCCTGCTGCGGAAATATCAATCCTGGCTGACTACAACAGTAAAGGCAACCGGCGAAGCGAACGTCCAACCGCTGGATGTGAAACCCATTCTGGTACTAACCGGCGAACCAGACGCGCAGCAAACCGTCTTCTACGATCAGCTGCAAACGGGCGATCGAGTATTGCTCTTCGGCGCTATTCACACTGAGGGTAAGGAGCCTTCTTCGAGTCCGGATGTCCTGGATCCAGGCAAAGCCACGAACTACCGGCGCTGGTGGAACAATCCGTGGAAGGTGGTCGAGGCCGGCGGCCAGCCGAACGCAGGAGAATGGACCCCGGCAAAGATGGACCGGCTGCGCGCGCTGGTCGAGCGAGCGCACGCCAACGGCTTGTGGATACGCTTCTATACCCTCGACGGAGCAACCAAGGCGCAGCTCAGCTGCAATGGGTGGTTCCATAATTACAACTTCGGCTCGCTGGACGTTGCGCGGGTGCGCTGGCGCGCAGCGATCGCCGCGCATGTCGATTACCTGGCTTCAGACCAATACGAGCTTGTAGGGCAGGAAATTCATCAGGTAACGACAGGCAAAGGAAAATGACCGGAGGATCAAAGGAGGGTGATCGGCCACCGAGCGTCAGCGTAGAATCATTTACTGTTTCTGCCTCAGTCCTGGATTGCGGCAGCAAGGTTAACAGGGAGAGTCCATGGATCGTCGCGATTTTCTCAAGACCGGAAGCGCCGCGGCGGCAGGCGCGCTCGTACCCGATGCATTCAGCCAGGACAGTCCTTCTGTGGAGAGTGGCCGCATCATCCTGCCCATCAACCGTAACTGGCGCTATAGCCCTACGAACACCGAAGCCGCTCACGGCAAAGATTTTGACGACTCAGGATTCGACCAGGTGGTCATCCCTCACACCAACATCAAGCTGCCCTGGCATAGCTTCGACGACAAATCCTACGAATTCATCTCTATCTACCGGCGCCGCTTCAAGCTGCCTCAGGAAGCTCGCGGCAAACGAGTCTTTGTCGACTTCGAAGGAGTGATGACCGCCTCGACTGTCTGGATCAATGGCAAGCGCCTGGGTGAATACAAAGGCGGGTACACTCCGTTCTCCTTCGAGCTGACGCCGCATCTCGATTTCGATGGAGAGAACCTACTCGCGGTCGACGTGGATTCGACCGAGCGCGCCGATATCCCACCCTTCGGCTACCAGATCGACTACCTCACCTTCGGCGGCATTTACCGCGAGGTTTCACTGCGCATCGTTCCGCGAAACTTCATCGAGAACATCTTCGCTCAGCCCAAAAACGTGCTCAGCGCTGCGCCGGCAATCGATGTTCACTGTTACCTGCAAATTTCTGAGACGCCCAAGCAGCCGCTCACACTAGCAGTGGAGCTGCTCGATGGAGACAAGGTTATCGCCCACGGAACGGAGCGGATAGCGAAAGCCACTCCCGCGGACGAGCCGGTCGAGTACACCGTGGCTCTCGACAAACTGCAGGGCATAGAGCTGTGGGACCTGACGCACCCTAAGCTTTATCTCACCCGGGTGACCCTTCAGCAAGGCCGGGTCGCACTCGATCAGGACACCCGCCGCTGCGGCTTCCGCGAAGCGGTCTTCACCCAGGAAGGCTTCCATCTGAACGGTAAGGTCATCAAGCTCCGCGGCCTCGATCGCCATCAGACGTTCCCCTTCGTAGGACAAGCGATGCCTGCCCGCGTCCAGCGGCGCGACGCCCAGATCGTGCGCGAAACCCTGCGCTGCAACATCGTCCGCACGTCGCATTATCCGCAGTCACGGCATTTTCATGACGCCTGCGATGAATTGGGATTGCTAGTGCTGGAAGAGATTCCCGGCTGGCAGCACATCGGCCCGCTCGCCTGGCAGGATATTGCCGTCGACAACGTCGGCCGCATGGTCCGCCGCGATTGGAACCGGCCTTCGGTAATCCTTTGGGGCGTGCGCATTAACGAGTCGCCTGACAACCACGACTTCTACACCCGCACTAACGCGCTGGCCCACAAGCTCGATCCCAGCCGTCCCACTTGCGGTATCCGCAACTTCCAATCTTCCGAGTTCCTCGAAGACGTGTTCACCATGAATGACTTCGGCTTTCCGCTCATGCCGCCGAATCATCCCGCGTATCTGAACACGGAGTTTGTGGGCCACACCTTCCCGGCGAAATCCATCGACAACATGGAGCGGCTGACCGAGCATACTATCCGCCACGCCCGGATACACGACCAGCTGGCCTCCAATCCGCAATACGCCGGCGGCATTGGCTGGTGCGCTTTCGACTACAACACGCACGGTGACTTCGGTTCCGGCGATCGCGTCTGCTATCACGGGGTCGCGGACATGTTCCGTGAGCGCAAGCCCGCCGGCGGTTTCTACAAGTCGCAGTGCGACCCTGAAGAAGAGGTGGTTCTCGAGCCCTCGTTCCACTGGGCGCGTAATGATGAATCTATCGGCTTTACCAAGGCCCTGGTCTGCTCCAACTGCGACAATTTGAAGTTCTACCTGGGGGGCAAACTCATCGCCGACGCTCAGCCCGATCGCGAACAGTTCGCCCATTTGAAGTACCCGCCGTTCTTCCCCGACCTGGGCAAGCAGCCGCTCGACAAACTCTGGGGCAATCTGCGCATCGACGGTTACATTGGCGGCAAGCAGGTCATCTCCCGCAACTACTCCGGAAGAGGTATCGACCAGAAGTTCAGCTTGCTGCCCGACGATACCTCCCTCGTCGCCGACGGCGCTGACACGACCCGTGTGGTCCTCCGGGTAACCGATGAATTCGACAACATCCGCCCCTACGCGGGCGACCCGATTGTCCTCACCCTCGAAGGGCCGGCCGAGCTCATCGGCGACAATCCTTTCAGCGTGGTGGGAGGCACGGGAGCGGTGTGGATCCGGTCCCGGCAACAGGCCGGAACTGTGCAGCTCACTGCCCGGCATCCGCGCCTCGGCGAACAGAAAGTAAGCTTCACGCTCACGGCTGCGACACCGGAGAGAGCGTAGCCGGAGGAGACTTTTCGTGGAACACAGCGAAGCAACATCGCGGCGGGAATTTCTGGTGGGGGCGGCAAGTTTCGCGGCTCTGGCAACAGCGGCTGATGCCCTCACCGCCGTCCGCCTGCGTCTCGGCGGCCCGATCTTTCTCAAGTCGGAAGATCCGGTCGAACTCGCGCGCGAGCATCGGCGCCTCGGCTATCGAGCAGCGTATGTCCCGCCTGTAACCACGGATGATCACGCGAAAATAGCGGCTATCGCGGCGGCATTCGCAGCCCAGGATGTCGTTATCGCGGAAGTCGGCGCGTGGAAGAACATCATGGATTCGGATGAAGCCACACGGAAGGCAAACCTGGCGTACGTCATTGACCGCATGGCACTGGCCGAAGAAATAGGAGCTCTCAATTGCGTAACTATCTCCGGCTCGATGAACCCGAAGCAATGGGACGGGCCGGATCCACGGAATGATTCGGCAGAGTTTTTTGAAGCCACGGTCGAGAATAGCCGCAAGATTATCGATTCCGTTAAGCCGAAGCGAGCCAGGTTCACCCTGGAGATGATGCCCTGGGCGCCTCCTGATGGGGCCGAGGGATATTTGCGGCTGATTCGCGCCATAGACCGGCCGATGTTTGGGGCTCATGTCGACATGTGCAATCTCATCAACACCCCGGAACAGTTCTATAAGAACGGTCAACTTATCAACGACACCTTCAAGAAGCTGGGAAGGTGGGTGATTTCCTGCCACGCGAAGGATATATGGGGATACCGGGTCCATTTTGCGGAGACGATACCGGGGCGAGGTGGCCTGGATTACACAGCGTACCTCAATTCGATTGCCACCTATGCGCCCAAGGCTCCGCTGATGCTCGAACATCTAGCGACCTCAGAAGAGTACGACGAGGGCAGGCAGTACATCCAGCAGGTAGCTCAAAAGGCGGGAATCACATTCAGTTAGCCGAACCGAGCCCTCTCAGGGCCGGACTTTAGAGGCTGCGGAAAACTCTATTTGAAGGGTACGGGCTTTAGCCCGTACCTATCGGCAACCAAGAACACCGGGCTTTAGGGTCTGCGTGAGAACTCGCATTTACCCGCAGGGACGCATGAAATTGCTCAGGACTACGCCCATACGCGCTACCTTGTTTGGGTGTTTTTCGTCCAACTCGCCACAAAATCGTCATCCTGCCTGCCCCGGCTTGCCGTGGGAGCGAAGCGCCTCACAGATTTATCGCGTGACACAGGGCTTGTGGGCGCGCAGTCGAAGGACCTCGAGGATGCTCATCTTACCCATGCTGCTCGTACCTTTTCGACCACCGAAGCCAGAGAGCGGGATTTGCGCAACGTAGATGTAGCCTACGGAACACAGCAAGCAGCGGTTCTTGTTCTCGGCCCCGGCGAAAGACCGTGGCGCAGCCCCTGGATGCGGGCTTCGGCGGTTGAAAAGCTCGGAGCAGCAATGCCAAGATGAGCATCCTCGAGGTCCTTCGACTGCGCGCCAAAAAGCCCGGTGTTACGCGATAAATCCGTGAGGCGCTTCGCTCCCACGGCAAGCCGGGGCAGGCAGGATGACGATTTTGTGGTGAGTTGGAGATCCAAACAATCAGCGTCTTCTTGGATTTCTATCGTCTGCCAAAGGCAGTTGCCATTCGACTAGAATCGTCCCCTCAGTGGCTAAAGCCGGATTCATTTTCACGACTTTACATACGGCCTAAAGGCCGTACCCTTCACGAAGTTAGTTTTTCCGCAGCCCCTGTTGTCCGTTCCATTTCTACTACGGCTGCAATCCTCTTCAACTCGTGGATGCTTTGTGCGACCGCCCCATCCTCATCCCCCAGATAGTCGGGATGGAGAAAGTCGATTTCAACCGCCAGAAAACCCTTATATCCGGCGCTTGTGAGCAGTCTGGCCAGTTGCAAGTTGTCAACAATGCCGTCTCCAACCGGCGTGCAGGAGAAGAAATACCACTCGTCCGCGGCTACGCCTTTTTGCGGCTTCAGATCCTTGATATGAGTTGCGAAGACATGCTTTGCCAGCTTCTCCATTCCCTTGATTGGATCATCGAGCAATCGCACAAAATTGCCGGTATCGAAGTTAATCCCCAACAAGGGGGAATCGACCGCCTTGATCAGGCTCACCATTTCATCGGAATTGAAATCAATGTGGTTTTCGACCGCCAGCCGGACGCCGTGCTTCTCGGCGACCTTAACCGCGTTGGAGAACATACGGGTCAACCGTTCCAGCTGGGGCTGATGGGGCTGATTGCGAAACATGAGGCTGCTGCCAACCACCCGCATCACATCCGCTCCAATCGCCCTGGCGCGCTCAATACTACTTACCATGTCATCGTAAGCGCGTTCGTTCAGCCCCCCTTCGAGGCCGTCCGGATGTCCCCACGCATAAACCCGGTCGAACCTGAACTCGTCCAGCAGCCGCTTAATGCCGGCCAGGTAACTTGAGTCAAGGCGGGGAAAGAAACAGGACTCCAGAGACACACCGTCAACGTCAAGTTCCTTGGCCCGGGAAAGAAAATCTTCGAGCGAAAGGCGCCTTTCCGGCGGCGGCTGCTGAGGATAGACTTCTCCGAAAAAGCGGTGGTAGCAATAACTGTCAATGCCTACTTTCATCTTTACCCTCCGCAAGAAAGCTAATCTCCATCGTATGCAAGAACATCGATCAGCGACCCGCTGGTATCATGCTGAACGCGGCAAGTTTCAGCAGGGAGGAACCATGAACTTACGCAGTTTTATTTTCACTCTGTCCGGCTCCTCGAGATTTCGAATCTCGATGATCGCTCTAAGCATGGTCCTGGTCTTTTTTGGTGTTGGATGGGGGCAGGACGATGCGGTGCATCATGACGCCGATGCTCCGCCCATTCTGAAAATCGGTGCGCAAGCCCCGGATTTCCGTCTTCCGGGGGTAGACGGGCAAACCCATAGTCTTAAGGATTATGCATCGAGCAAGGTTCTGGTGGTTATCTTCAGTTGCGATCATTGCCCGGTAGCTGAGATGTATGAAAAGCGAATCAAGCAATTGGCAGCCGACTACAAGAACCGAGGAGTGGCCGTGGTTGTGATCATGGGAAATGATCCGAAGGCGGAGAGGCCGAGCGAGTTAGGTTACACCGATGTTGGTGATTCCTTTGCGGACATGAAAATAAGGGCAAAATACAGAAATTTAGACTACCCCTATTTATATGATGGCGACACCCAAGCTGTTGCGATCAAGTACGGGCCGACTGCCACGCCGCACGCGTTCATCTTCGATCAGCAGCGTATCCTCCGCTACCAGGGGCGTATTGACAGCAATCAGCGCGAGGCGCTGGCCACCAAGCATGAAGCCAGAGATGCGATCGAGGCACTGCTCGCCGGTAAACCAGTCGCCGTGGCCAACACGCCGGCGGTTGGCTGCTCTACCAAGTGGGCTTTCAAAGCTCCTACTGTCGATGCAGAGCTCGCACGCTTTAACGAGAAGCCGGTAACTGTGGATCTGGTCTCCGCAGCTCAGCTCAAGGCTCTGCGCCAGAATGCCGGCACGGGCAAGCTTCTCTTGCTTAACATCTGGGCTACCTGGTGTGGGCCCTGCGTCGAAGAGTTTCCGGAATTGCAAACCATGCTCCGCATGTATGGACAGAGACCCATAGATATCGTGACCGTCAGTATCAATAATCCAGACGAGAAAAGTATGGTCCTCTCATTTCTTCAGAAGCAGCACGCGTTCAACAAGAATGTGCTCTTTAACGGCAACGATACAGCGGACGCTGTGGCGGCTCTCGGTTCTGGTTGGGCAGGCGGTGCTCCCTACACGGTTCTGATTGGAACTAAAGGTGAAGTGCTTTACAGAACAGAGGGAGAACTGAATGTGTTGGACCTGCGGCGCGCTATTCTCAAGAACGTTGCCGATGATTACTACCTCGGGCAGCACGCCTATTGGAACAGTACATTCTAGATTTAGGGGGAGCCCGTGCATGATCGCGTTGCCAGCGCGAACAGGTGAATGAAACTCGTACACAGTAGTCACTTAACCGAACGCCCCAAGTAATCTACCTGTCGCCAGACGGGCCACATTCCCGATGTGAGTCGCAATTCTGCCTACTAAGCAGATACATCCACAGGGTGCGTGGATATTTGTGACGCAGAATAAATTTGCCGGGCAGCCGTTGTCGCTCCGGACCCTTATTCCGCAGGCGTCACATTGGGAATTCTGATCTCCAGGTCCTCCGCAGCTGTGCTCGATGAAAAGACGAGCCGCACGCGGGTAGACAGTTTCTACCGGCCAGGGCTCGATATTCTCCGGGCCCTTGCTTTTCTGCTGGTGTTCGTTGCTCATGGCCTGGTGTCTGAGATCAACAAGCCCACCCAGGCCGGTGCGATCGCGCGCATGGGGGAATTTGGCGTCTCCATCTTTTTCTTTCTTAGCTCGTACCTCATTACCGAGCTCCTGCTGCGGGAAAAGCGGGACACCGGTACCATCCACGTTCCAGCGTTTTACGTGCGGCGGATACTTCGCATCTGGCCGCTCTATTTCGCCATGATCGCCGCGGGCTGGCTTTGTGGTCTATTCCTCCCCAGCCATGCCCTCTCCTTCGCTTGGGGCGCATCTCTCTTGCTGCTATTCACCAACTGGTACACCGTAGGACATGGCTATCCGCCCGGCTTTCTCTTTCCCTTGTGGAGTATCTCGGTAGAGGAACAGTTCTACCTCGCCTGGCCGTTGATCGTGAAATACCTAAGCCCGGGCGCACTCCTGGGGATTGCTTCCTTGCTGATGATCGCGGCATACCTGACGCTGGCTCTCCTCCTGCATACGGGGCAAGCGCTTGATCCGGCGATATGGGCCAATAGCCTGGTGCAATTTCAGTTTTTCGCCCTGGGAACGATGGCGGCGATTGTGCTTCGCGGGCGCGTTCCAAACATTCCCAAAGTTATGCGCTGGGCACTCTTTCTGGTTGGACTGCTTTGTATGCGGGCTGCGCAACCCGCTGTCTACAACGGCGACCTGACCCGGCCGCACGATTTCAAGCAAATTGCTCCGCCATTCCTCCTCGTTCTTCCTGGATGTCTCTGCGTCTTTTTCAGTCTGTTGCAGTTGCCCGCCGGCAGAATGCAAAAACCACTGACCTATTTGGGAAAAATATCGTACGGGCTGTACGTCTATCACGTGCTATGGCTGGGTGTCGCCGGGCATCTGACGGAGCGCTTCGCGGCGGGCCGCCTAAGTCCCTTCACTTCCCATCTGTGTGCGATGTTGATTGCACTCCCCGCCACAATTGCCACCGGCTCACTTTCTTACCGCTATCTTGAGAGCCCGTTTCTGCAGTTGAAAAAGCGCTTCACTGTGATTCTGTCACGCCCGGTTTAACTGCTAACCATCGCAGGGGCCCGTTTGCCGGTGAATTATTTTAGGCAAGGTGGGCTTGTGATCATTCTCAATCTGCCGAGAATCATAGTGTCAGTCACAGGAGCCGTGTAGCGCGATGGATAAGTGGTTGGTACTGGGCAATGGTCTGGCCGGTTTTGTAGTCGGCATTTTCGTGCACGCCATACCCGCATCATGGTGGCCGCGATGGTTAGGCAACCTGGTGGGGAAGAAGGAATGACCCGGTCCGTCGAGATCGCCTGGCCGGCATCACAAATTTCCAGGTGTCGGATGCCTCGTCTTCTGAGCGCCAAGTTGGGTTGCGATGAGTTTGCGCAGCCAGATATGTGCGGGGTCGTTGTCCCTGTGGCGATGCCAGACCATCCGCAGGACAAAGGGCGGTAGTCCCAGGGGCTCGGGGCAGGACATCAGGTTGAGGCTTTTGCCGAACTCCTCGACGACCGATTCCTGGATACATGCCACCAGATTGCTCGATGCCACGGCGTGCAACACCGAAAGACAATGCGGAAGGGCCAATCTGAGCCTGCGCCGAAGCCCCCTTGCGGCCAGCTCGTTATCGATCAGCCCCCATAACTGGTTGCGATAGATGACTGCGGCGTGGTCTAGCATCGTAAATCTGTGAAGTGTTAGCTTGCGTTTCCACATGGAATGACCGCGGCGCGAAATCACAACGCTGTTCTCCTCGGAAAGCGGCTCCATGATGAGATCAGGGGCGAGATAACGCGCATCAGGGAAATAACCGATGGCGCAGTCGAGCGTTCCGTTGCGAAGCTCGCTCTCCGGGATCGTGAACAACCAGTCCAGCCGGCGGGTTTGCATTTGCAGTTCGCCTGAAAGCATAGAACGGGCAAAGAGAGGAGCCAGCCGCAATTCCACGTCATCGCTCAGCCCGATGCGGAACAGGCGCGCACTCACCGAGGGATCGAAGGATTGCGGTGCTTCAAAGGTTTGCCGAAGCTGGGCAAGGGCGGATCGTATCGGCCCGGCGAGCTGCTCGGCGCGAGGAGTCGGCATCATGCCGTGAGCTGTACGCATAAACAGCGGATCTGCGAGGCGAAATCGCAGCCGCGCGATGGCGTTACTGAACGCTGGCTGACTGAGCCCTACCCGTTTTGCGGCTCGACTGACATGCCGTTCATCGATGAGCGCTTCAAAGGCCAGCAGGAGGTTGAGATCGATGCCGCTGATATTCATGCCTTGAATATGCCATATCACGAACATCCACTTCACAAATACAGCCCAGCTAGCTTATACCAGCAGTATGTTCAATCCCACGGCCAGGCTCCTTGCGTTCTTCATGCTCGCGGCGGTTCTGCGTGGGGCGGCTGCTCCTGCTTCCGAAACGCCTGTTCTTCAGGTCTTCAAGCAATGGTTGGAGGCCTTCAACTCAAGCGACGCGTCCCGCATTTCGGCGTTTTGGCAGAAGTATGGAAGAAATAAGATCGACGATCGCGTTGCCGGCGATCTGCGGCTGCGCAACCTGACCGCAGGGATGACCATCTACCGAGTCGCGGAAGACACCGGCACACATCTCGTGGCGGTCATGAAGGAAAATCGAGGCGCGTATTCGGAATCCACGATGGATCTGGCGTCAGTGAATCCTCCCGTTGTTGCAGGATTGATGGGACATCCGGTGCCGCCGCCTGAGGGTGCCGAGAAACCGGTTTCCAGTGATGAAGAGCTTGCCGGGCAAGTGCAAAAGCATGTGGCAGAGACGAGTGGACCGGGCGCGTTTTCAGGCGCCATCCTTGTGGCTCACAACGGCAAAACCGTTCTCGACCAGGCATGGGGTATGGCGGATGAAACCAACCGCGTCAGGAATACGACGGACACTCAATTCTGCATCGGCTCAATGAACAAGATGTTCACCGCGGTGGCTATTCTTCAGCTTGTTGGAGCGGGAAAGCTCGCGCTCGATCAACCGATCGCCACTTATTGGCCGGATTATCCGAATCGAGACCTCGCCGCGCGGGTGACGATTCGAGAACTGCTCAACCATACCGGTGGCACAGGAGATATTTTCACTCCAGAGTACGAAGCGCATCGCCAGGAAACGCGAACGCTAGCGGACTACATTAAGCTATTTGGCACCCGGCCTGTCGCCTTCGAGCCCGGTACGCGCATGGAGTACTCCAATTACGGCTTCATCCTCCTGGGGCGAATCATCGAACTCGTCAGTCGCGAGCCCTATCAGAACTACATTCATGAGCACGTCTTTCTACCCGCGGGGATGCTCCATACCGACTCGCGTCCGGAGAGCGATCATGTCAGCGGTCGTGCGATCGGCTACACGCACGGGTCGAATGGTCTCACGCCCAATACAGACACGATGCCCTGGTCGGGGACGTCTGCCGGAGGGGGCTACTCCACGGTCCGCGATCTCCTTGTTTTCGCCGAAGCTCTTCAATCCGGTAAGCTCCTAAGCCTCGGGCTTCTGCGAGAGGCGACCCAAGGGAGTCCGATGCGCAGGGATTACGGCATGGGCTTCTATGCCCTGCCAGATGGAGGGTATGGTCACGGCGGCGGCGCCCCGGGAATCAACGGAGAACTGCACATATTGCCACATCGTGATTATGTGCTTGTAGCTCTCGTTAACCGGGACCCGCGCATGGCTACCAATATGGTGGATTTCATTACATCCATTCTGCCGGTCCGCAACCGCGAGCCACCTGCGGCAGCTTCAACGCCGCGTCACGGCATCCGCTGAACCCATTGGCTTCGCCAGGACGGCGCCTCGAAGGGATCCGCGAAATACTGTGTCTCGTGCACGACCTTGCCGTTGCGGAACTCCATAATGCTTACTGTAAAAGCTGGCCGCCCCTGGTAGGTGATTGTGTATTCCGTGATCCAGAGATCATCTTTCCCGAGAATTCGTTTGACGTTAAACCCCGACGGCTTGCCCGGATGATGACTCCGCAACGCCTGCAAATTGCTTCGTCCGAGGATTCGTTCGCCTGATTGGGGATAATCGCAGATCGCATCGTCAGCGTAAATATCGTGCTCAGCGTTTACATCGCCGGTTGCAGACGCATGCCAATGCGCATTCAGCGCGTCACGTATTTGTTCTTCTTGCATTGACCCCTCCAGGTGTTGTTGGCTGTCATGCTGAGATAACTCGTGGAATGAAACCCGGGATGCCGGTATTCACAACGTCATTGAGCCTTTGTCTGCTCTGGATGCGACTGATTTCGTCAAATGCGTCCTCAGGGAGGGCGGAGATGTTGAAATTCTCTTTTGCCCGGTCCGCATTCCTGGTCGTGACCAGCAAAGCCGTCCCGCGTTGCGCCGCCCATGCCAGCAGCACCTGTGCCGGAGTTTTTCCAACCCGCGCAGCGATTGCCAAAACCACTGGATCTTCGAGCGGCCCCGGACTCATTGCATGCCCCAAAGGCGCGCCAGCCAAAAACACGATCCCTTTCTCCTTGCAGAATTCCAAAAGGTCCGTTTGCGGCAGATACGGATGCGATTCGACTTGGACCACAGCCGGCTTGATCCTCGCCGATTCGTAGATGGGCAAAAGCCCTTCCAGGGTGAGGTCAGACAGTCCAATAGCCCGGCATCTGCCACGGTCCACAAGACTCTCCATCGCCCTCCAGGTGTCGAGCAAAGTCACATCGCGGTCGTAAAGGACATTGCCGTTTTGATCCCGCGGATCCAGCTCCTCCCCCGGCTGAAACGCAAACGGAGTGTGAATGAGGTAGAGATCCAGGTAGTTGAGCCGGAGTCTGTCAAGACTCGCCTCAAAAGCCGGCCCCACGCGCTCGGGCCGATGATTGGTATTCCACAATTTTGTTGTGACAAAGATCTCCTCGCGCGCAATCTCTAAAGCGGCAAGTCCTGCCTGCAAGGCCTCGCCCACCTCACGCTCGTTCCGGTATCGTTCCGCACAGTCGATATGGCGAAATCCGGCCACCAACGCGTTTGTAGTGGCACTTAACGTGGCGGCTGCATCGAGGACCAGGGTGCCAAATCCGAGTACGGGCATCTGCCCGGCTCCGTGGCTGAGCGCCACTTTCCTAATCCGAAAATCGGAAGATTCGATCATGATGAACGCCTCAACGGAATTGAGTCAACGTCTCTAGGGTAGATGTTCGCGATCGACATCTGATTCATCAGGACGCCTAAATAGAAATTAGGCCAGAGAAGTCAGTTCAATTCCATTAGACGAAAGTATCGGTGAGGGCCTGCTATAGGACTGCTCGTCTTCTGCATTTCCACTCCCAGCAAGCGCCACAACAGCCATTTGTGCGCTCCAAATTAACGGCCCTGGCGTTTGCAAGAAAGTGAGTAAGAAGGAAATTGCCAATCCGGTTGAATCATAGATGTACGCAGCGCGCGCTTTGCACGCGCCAGTCTTGACTTGACCGCCGGAACAGTGATGTCAAGAGATTGCGCGATCTCTCGCACGGAGCGCTCCTTTGCCTGCCGGAGGTGGATTACCTCGCGATAGACCGGTGGCAGCTGGTGGATGGCTTTCCGCAACAATTTATGTCTCTCTCTTCGGACGTATTGGCTTTCAGGGTCGTCGATAGGGGACCGCGGCTCCCAGGTCGCGAAGCTTCCCACACTACCGTCGCCACCATCGATCGGAATCTCGTAGCAATTGCGCTTCTTGCGCAGGATCATGAGCGCAGAGTTGATCGCAATTCGTGTAAGCCAGGTGGAGAAACTGGACCTCCCCTCGAAATTCTTCATGTGAGTGAATGCGTTCAGAAAGGCCTCCTGGAGCGCATCCTCAGCATCCTGCCGATTCCTGGTGACTCGATAAGTGGCTTGAAATACCCTGTTCGCATGGCGTTTACTGAGTTCGACAAACGCGTCCGTGTCTCCAGATTTGGCTCTGCACGCCAGCATCTCATCGCTCATATCCGTACAGCTGTATTCAATAGCAACACTATTCGCCACTGACATGGATAGACTCATCATGACCTCCTGTGTCATATACGTCTCCAATCTTTCGAGATACGTTCCATGGGTGCTATTACGCCAGAGGTATGAAGGCAAATCTATTAGACGATGGTATAGGCGATACCTTGGTATCCCGGCGTTCGCCGATTTAAGCGGCGTGTGTTCCATGATCGAAACCTGTCCACTCGAAAAGCTGCCGAGGATGCGAAGTTTCACATCAACCATCAGCGATGTATCAGTACGCCACCGTCGACGGCGCTAAAGGCCTTTTTCGCGAAGTCAGCCCAAGACTGCCCTGACGATTCTCTTGCCGCACCGTTTTCATGCATCGTCCCGCATGTTTCGCGGCCTCATCCCAGCCGTGTCCGACCGCAACGCTCCCACCCTGGCGGGAGTCTATGGAAATGAGGCCACAAGTCCTTTCAGCGCTAGGCGGTGACGGAACCGAACCTGGTGCGAGAAGGGCGAGCTCGGAACGAAGCCGCGCGGCCATTCTTACCAAATCCGCGAAAGAATCAGCCTTCATCTTTCGCATCACCTGGCCTCGGTGAGCCTTTACCGTGATCTCGCTGATAGCTAGTTCCGCACCGACCTCTTTATTCAAAAGTCCGGACGCCACCAATGCCATGACCTGCCGTTCACGGTGGCTGAGCGCCGCATAGCGATCGCGCAGCGACCGCATTCCTGCCTCGCGGTTGAGGGCAATGGAGCTACGTTTGAATCCTTCCCGGATGGCACTTAGGAGAACCTCATCCCTGAATGGGCTCATCAAGAATTCAATAGCTCCCGCCTTCATGGCTTGAACCGATGTGGGCACATCGCCGTGGCCGGTGACAAAGATAACCGGCGTGTCGGGGCGTTCGACGACAACCCTTCTTTGTAGATCAAGTCCATTGATGTCCCGGAGAGAGACGTCAAGCACCAGGCAGGTTGGACCCAGTGCTCGGGGCCGGGCAAGGAATTCTCTGGCGAATGCGAATGTCTCGGACTGCCAGCTTTCGCAGCGAATCAAAGATTCCAGGGATTCACGTACAGAGGTGTCGTTGTGGACAACGAACACGATCGGCTGCACGGAAAGCGGTTCAAGTATGTACTCAGAAAGGTCCACGACGATTGCCCTCCACCCTGCGTAGGTCGTACTTGGAACATGGAGTCGGCAATCAGGAGATATTAAGTCGCCCAGCGACGAAACTAATCTCCTGAGGCCAGCTTTTGCTTAAGCAAACATCTTTTGTCATTTCGACATCGTGTACTACACGCTCGTTTCAATGTTGCGCTTTTGCCCAGCGTTTCTTTGCGCCGCGAAACGGGGCATGCTGCAGGTGAAAAACTTGATGTGTTTATCTCTCTATCTCCAGAGTTTTGTTACCGCCGTTATCGTGACCTAAAGCTGAACGGACGGTGTGGAGCAATTGTTCGTCACTAAAAGGCTTGCCTAAAAATGCGACAGCACCGGCTTGCATCGCTCGCCCGCGGGATTCTTGATCGTCGTAAGCTGTGACGAAGATGATAGGAATGCTGTAGCCTGCGGCAGCGAGTTTGCTTTGCAGCTCGAATCCATTCATATCCGGCATCCGTACGTCGAGGATGAGACATGAAGTATCGTGCAGTTGGTCGGACTTCAGGAAACTCCCGGCAGATGCAAAGGCCGCTGCTCGAAAACCGAAAGACTCGATGAGCAGTATGGTGGTCAGTCGAATGGACTCATCGTCGTCAACCACCGAAACCAGATCCTTGGGCGCTTTGAGTTCCCTTCGCGAGGCTGAGCGAATGGTCTGGAGTAACTCCTCGTCGCGAAAAGGTTTGCCTAAGAATGCAACAGCACCGGCCTGCATCGCTTGCTGACGCGAAAGTTGGTTGTCGTAAGCGGTGATGAAAATGATAGGAATGTCGTAACCTGCGGCAGCCAACTGGCTTTGGAGCTCGAGCCCATTCATGCCCGGCATCTGAACGTCAACGATGAGACACGATGTATCGTGCAGTCGGCCGGACTTCAGGAAGCTTTCGGCAGACTCAAAGGCTGCCGCTCGAAAGCCGAAAGACTCGATGAGAAACGTGGTAGTCCGGCGGATGGACTCGTCGTCGTCAACTACCGAGATCAGACCGCTTGTCATTTGAGCTCCCGCTAACACCAAAGCTATTCCCGGGCGGAACAGGGATCAATTGGATGTTGGGATATCTGGTGTGTCAAAAAGGAGTAGGCGAATAAGCTTTAGTTTACCGGGTTTTTCCCGAGGGGCCTTTGAGCTTCTCGATCATTCTTATGAGGTCGACAAGAGATTCCGCGTGCATCTTCTCCATTGCCCGGCTGCGCTGCACTTTCACGGTGCTCTCCGCAGTTCCAAGCTGGTCGGCAATTTGTTTGTTCAGCATGCCCGAGACGACCATGGAGATTACCTCCTGCTCGCGCGAAGTCAATGAGTCGAAGCGCTGTTGGAGGATCGTTACATCTTTATCCTGTTCCCGTCTGGCACGATCCCGCTCCAGTGCGATGCGAACGGCATCCAGCAGATCTTGGTCGCGGAAGGGCTTGGTGAGAAATTCGACCGCTCCGGCTTTCATAGCGCGGACACTCATGGGAATGTCACCGTGGCCGGTGAGAAAGATGATCGGAATACGACTGTTTCTCGCCGCCAGCTCGCCTTGAAAATCGAGCCCACTCAACCCAGGAAGTCTGACGTCAAGCACCAGGCAACTGGGCGTGTCCAGCGGCTTTTTATGCAGGAAGGCATCCGCCGTTGCGAAACTTTCAACTTGAAGGCCCACAGTGCTCAAGAGGAACTTCAGCGAAGAACGTACCGATGGATCATCATCGACGACAAAGACAATGGGGGCACCAGTCACGAGGGGCTCCCGCCGGTTGCCGTTAGCGTGAAGCAGAACACAGCGCCGTGGGGAGAGTTGGGAGCCGCCCAGAGTCGACCGCCATGACTTTCAACAAGTGTGCGGCTGATCGACAAACCCATTCCCATACCGTTCGCTTTCGTTGTAAAGAAGGGATTGAAGACGTTATCCAACTCTAAACCAAAGCCAGTGCCGCAATCGCTCACCGCAACGAGTACGTCTCCAGATTTGTCGAGCCGCGATTGTACCCCGAGTAAACGAGGTCGATCTGTCACCGGGGCCATGGCCTCGATGCCGTTCATGATCAAGTTCAGCAGGACCTGCTGCAACTGAACGCGGTCAGCCAACACAGACGGGAGATCTGTTTTCAATTGCTGGTCCGGAAAGACTTGATTCTCATAAAGCTCACGGGCCGCCAGCACGAGCACCTCCTGAATCACTTCATTTATGTCCAATTCGCTCTTTTGAGCAGGTTCCTTCTTTATGAACGCGCGAATTCGACCTAAAACGGTGCTCGCCCGAGCAGCGTCGGCAATGATTCCTTCGAGAGCCCCACGCAGAACCTTAGGCTCAAGATTATTATTGGCGAGCAGTCTCAGGCACGCGCTGCTGTTATTGACGACCGCGGTCAAGGGTTGGTTGACTTCATGGGCTATCGACGCTGTTAGTTCACCCATGGTTGTGAGCCTCGAAACCCGGGCAAGCTCCGCTTGCGTCATCTGCAGGTTACGCTCGCTCGCGCGAAGCCGTTCCTCGGCCTGCTTTCTTTCACTGATATCCCGGATGAAGCCAGTAAATACTTTATGCCCATCGCTCGTCTGTTCCCCAAACGAAACCTCCGCCGGGAACTCCTGGCCATTCTTGCGTTGCGCGGTAACTTCGACTCCCTGCCAGTTGAGTTGCCGCTTTCCAGTCGCCAAATATCGTCTGAACCCATTTACATGTAGTTTCTGCATCATTTCCGGCATGAGCATGGTCATAGGTTTACCGACAATCTCGACCGGGTCATAGCCAAAGATGCGACTCGTGGCGGGATTCGCAAGCAGGATAGCGCCATTTTCATCCATGCTGACTACTACGTCGTGGGCTGCTTCAACAATCACGCGATGCTTTTCTTCGCTACTTCTCAGATCATCCTCGGCGTGCTTGCGGTCGGCAATCTCTTTGCGAAGCTCCTCGTTGGCCGCGGCAAGTTCTGTAGTTCGTTGCGCGACGCGTAGATCGAGTTCGCTCGCGACCCGCTTCTGTTCGCTCCGGAGCCAAGCCTCCTGCAACCCGATGGAAGCCTGATTCGCTGCTACGCTTAGAAGAAGTCTCTCGGTTTGCTGCGGAAAATCATCTCGCTCTGACCCTGCTACAATTACGCCAATTTCACTCTGCAGCCCTAGTCCCAAGGGCACAATCGAAATGTCCCGGTCTCCTAAACGGTTCCGCATCAGCGGCGGCCATTGCTGAGGGTCTTTCCCCAACCAGTGTTTAAGTACCTCGCCGATCTGGTGCGGCTGGGCTATGTATTTTTGCGACTGAGCGAACCGAACCAACTCGATTGGAGCCTGACCGCCCGTTTCCTCCAACCGTACATAGACGAGATCCAGCTGGAGCATACGCAGCAGCGCGTCGAGCAAGGTATGAACAATCTGGGATGGCTCACCGCCGCTCCACACGGCGGGAAGAGCAACGACGCTAATCAGATCATTAACGCAGCGCTGAAGGCGCTTGATTTCCTCTGCAGGATCTCTGGCTTGCAAATCCATGGCTCAGGCCGTTGCAGGCGAACTACTCCGGCCGGCTCGCCGTTGGCGAAATTCTCGCAGGAACTCATCCGGCGGTACAAAGAAAGGATTCTGCTGAAGGATGCCGCCGATGATAACCATGGGATGCGTTCGCATGATGTCAATCACCGCGTCACCCCCAAAACGACCGAGATGGTAAGTGCAGATGACCGCGTCGTCGTGCCGAAGCCATACGTCGTTTACACGCGACTCGAACTCGATCACGTCATCGACATGAGACCGATCTGCAACCGCCCAGTCCATGCGACAACAGATGCGGCTCAGAGGAAATCCTCCCTTGGCGTTTCCGCTGGCCAATTGCTCAAATACCTCCAGCATCCGATCCTGATCGAAGCGGCCATCTGGAAGGTAGACTTCGGTGTTGGTCCGAAGCTCGAGCTGCCCGCTCTGCTGCGCGTCCTCCGGGTTGATGCCGGCGGCAATCAGGCGCTGCAGATGGTCTTGGCGCTGCTCGGGGTTTAGCACGTGAACGGCTTTGTCACCCGATCTTAACCCGTCCTTGATGAACGGAAGCAGGGTACGATATTCTTCCTCGTCGTTGTTAAAAAACGCGCAGACGTGACGCGTTTCACCCAGTTGGGAGCCGGCAAGGGAAATGGGTGCTGACACGCTCTTCATGGTCCTTTCCTTCCCCTATGGATATCTTGCAACGCGGTTAAAAAGGTTTAGCAATTACTGTGAGCCCTTAAAATCACGAGGAGTAGCTTTCCTTGAAGGAAAACCACAAAAAGGTTCATGGATTCCCGGATTTGCTGCAGCGCGGCACCAGCCGAGAGCAGTTATGCGCGGCTCTTTTTATGGAAAGCCGCATGCAGTTTGGTGGAACCACCGATCTCCCAGGAAATCCGGGTTCGGTCTACACCAATGTTTGACCCGTCATGGCGTGTAACGTTAGTGCTGCCCGGATAATCGTGTTGAATCTGCCTGGGGCTTGAGGGCGAGGGATGAGACAACAGGGGTGCCCCTACAACAATGGATGACCGCCTCACGTGCGCAGGGTCCACCTGCTGCCCGATACAAGATGATTTCCTCATCTTTCCGAAGCGGTTCTAGTATGTACTTTGAAAACCCCAGGACGCTTGCCCTCCACTTTCGCATGTCGGCCCAAGCAAATAGAGCTGGCAGTCAGGAAAAGCGAAGTCAAGCAGCGATGATCCCTATCTATCCTGACGGCAAAGTTTGCCGGGTGAATGCACTGTTTGCGCACACCGATACTAAGGTATTGCCAATACCGTGTCCAGTTGCTTCATGGCCTGCTGCGTGGCCATCCAGACCTGTGCATCGAATTTGGAGCGAAAATCGATAATTGCCAACTACCGTTCAGGCTCTCAAGCGCGAACCCACTCTTGGCCAACTAGCCAGCGCAAGCCTATCTTTCGGGTAAGTAGCCCTTCCATGTGATATTGGTTCGACGTGTGCACGAGAGGCAGTATTTGGCGATGCGGGCGTCGAAAACCGCCTAATGCCGAGAAGTCGTGGGGTTGTATCTGACGCGTCCGAGGGGTCAGTCGATCTCATTCTTGAGACTTGCAGCCAATTGCTTCTGCAAGACGGTTGACCATACCCCTCGAAATGCCAAGAGCCGCGCTGATTAGGAAACGGGCTGCAACTCTTTGCCCTTCGACGCGATCGCGCTGAGTAAGTTTTGCCACGATTCATCGAAGGACTTGGCACCCTGCGATTGCAGGTCTGCCGCCAGTTGTTCCAAATTAATTCCGGCCTTTTGAAAATTGCTTAGAACGCTCTCGCAGTCTCCTCCGTCTCGTGGGAGACTTCCGGCCAGCTTGCCGTGATCACCGAAGGCCAGCAGAGTTTTCTCGGGCATTGTGTTGACCGTGTTTGGCGCCGCCAGAGCCGAGATGTAAAGGACGTCGGAGGCCTTTGGGTCCTTCGTGCCGGTACTGGCAAACAGGAGTCTCTGGGGACGAGCGCCAAAGTTGGCTAAACGCTGCCAGCGGTCGGAGGCTAGGACATCGCGGTAGGCTTTGTACACCTGTTGTCCGACGGCGATGCCAAGCTTGTCCTTTAATTGGTCGGGTACCTTTTCCATCGTTGCGCCGTCCCATCGACTCAGGAATACTGAGGCTACGGATCGAACATCCGGGCTGAGGCTCGCTGCAACGCGCCGTTCAAGCCCACGCATGTAGGCGTCCGCCGACGCCAGATAGTGCTCACGAGAAAAAAGAAGCGTGACGTTGATGGCGACACCAGAGGCGATCGCTTCCTCAATCGCTGGATTCCCCTCCTTCGTCCCCGGAATCTTGATGAAGAGGTTTGAACGGTTTGCCCTCTTGTGCAATTTATTTGCTGCAGCTACCGATCCCTTGGTGTCATAGGCCAAAAGAGGCGACACCTCGAGAGAAACGAAACCATCGTTCCCTGCCGTTCGCTCGTGAACTGAAGCAAAGAGGTCGGCGGCGCGGGTCAGATCCTGCACGGCCAGTTCAAAGAACAACTCCTCGCCCGAAAGCCCGTTTGACAGAAGACGGCCGATCTCCGCGTCATAAGATTTGCTCTTTGAAATAGCATGTTCAAAGATGGTTGGGTTCGAGGTTAGCCCTGTGACGGAAAGCTCATCGATATAGCGCTTGAGTGTTCCGTTGTCCAGCAGGTCACGCGTAATGTTGTCGAGCCACAAGCTTTGCCCGAGATCATGCAGTTCCTTCGTCGCCTTCATCGCTCCTCCTGTTCATCTTCGCCTCGCGGCGCCTTTCTTCCTGATGTATATTGCTCCTCGCAACAATTATGCTGCCAACTCCTTTGAAGGCAGCTCCAGGGACTATTCGATTTTCATGCGGAGCAACCCTTCTCCCGATTGAACCGCAAGTGCGGAAGAAGGGCAATTGGACGATGGTATCGACCGATACTTTCGTCCAATTGAACGGCCTCCAAGTCTATGGCCTAATCACAACACATGGCGGTCATCTCGGAAATCGCGCCGAATATCTTTCGCATCTCGATCTTTGCTCAACGGGGCAATTTGCAGTTCAACCATTTTCTGTTGAAAGACGACGAGCCCTTGCTTTTCCATACCGGGCTGCGCGGAATGCACGCAGAAATTCGCGAAGCCGTCTCAACGCTCATCAACGTTTCCGAGTTGCGCCACATCGGCTTCAGCCATTTCGAGTCAGACGAGTGCGGCTCGCTCAATGAGTGGCTGGCCGCTGCGCCCAATGCCGACGTGATATGCAGCCAGGTGGGCGCCCGCGTGAACGTGAACGACTTCATCGGCCGAGAGTCACGCGCCCTCGCGGATGGCGGGACCTTTGCGACCGGGAACTACCGTTTTCGCTATTGCCAGACTCCCCATCTGCCCCACGGCTGGGACGCTGGTGTGCTCTTCGAAGACACGCAGAAAACGCTGCTCTGTTCGGACCTGTTCCATCAGGCTGGCGATGTCGAACCGCTCACCTCCGCCGATGTCGTCGGCCGCTCGCATCAGGCGTTGAAGGAATATCAGGCGGGCATTCTCGCGGCCTATATGCCCTACACACCGCTCACCGCGCAGAACTTGAAAAAGCTCGCCGACCTAAATCCCAAAACGCTCGCCATCATGCATGGCTCTAGCTTCACGGGTGATTGTGCCCGTGCTCTTGATGACCTCGATGTGGCGTTACGCGAGCTCTTCGGCCCGCAGAAGTAGCTTCATTGGACCAAGGTATCGAACGATACCTTGGTCCAATAGGTTTCTTTTCGCCCTCGTGGTGTGATGGCCCATGTGGTCAGACTGCATCAAGGAGAATAGCGATGAGTATTATCGATAAGGCAGTAGCAGCAAACCGCGATTATGCAAAAAAATACGATCCGGCGCTGGGAAAGCGTCCCGCCCCCAAAAATGCAGTGGTAACCTGCATGGATCCGCGGCTCTCAGACCTCTCCGGAATCTTGGGTCTACCGCAGGCCGATCTTGACGTTATCCGAACCGGCGGACCCGCGGTAACAGAAGATGTTCTCGGGGAGCTTGTTGTTTCTACCCGTGTACTCGGAACATCAGAGATCCTGCTTCTGAACCATACCGGTTGCGGGTTCACGACATTTACAGATGAAGAGTTGAACGCGAAGTTGAGCGCTTCAACCGGAGATGCTTCGCCGGCTCCGATGCGGCTCTTCTCCTTTAAGGACCCCGTGGAAAATACCCAGGATCAGATCAAAAAAGTCAGATCGCATCCTTGGATCGCAAAAGATGTCCCTGTGCGCGGCTTCATTTTCGACGTAGAGACCGGTCTGCTGCAAGAAGTGCAGCGGATTGCACAACAGGCTGCCGACTGACTCACGAAGTCCGAGGGCTATCACTGGCCAGCTTGCCCAGCGGAATTATTCCCTCACCAAGGCCGGGTGCCCCACATCTCGCTCGTTTTTCGCGAGATGTGGGATACCACTGAACTTTCCCCTCTAACTCTCGATTCATCCGATGCACTGAGCGGTCAACATCCGTGGAATCCCACATCTCGCGAAAAACCAGCGAGATGTGGGGCACCCGGCCTTGGTGAGGGAACTAGATCCAGCCCCTGTTGCGCCTTCACGGCCCGATTAAAGTCTTGCCCAAGGGTGAGAAATTAAGGTTAGCACTCGTTCCGCAGCATGAGGAGAGAGGAGACCATCTTCTGACAGATATCAAGGATAGCCTGCGAGTTCGGCGAGCTGTGGTCCTCGAAGCGCTGCTGTAATAGCCGGATGGAATCATCGCTGATGCGCGCAGGCGCGTCCTCTTCGCGTGCGAGCCATGCGGCAATGTGCTTGAGTTTATCGCTATATTCATTGAGAAAATGGTCCAGCGCCTGATTTTGGCGCACTGTCAATACGGAGTCGATCTCTCGCCGCCCACGATGTGAGAGAAGACTGAGCTCCAGCAGGTAGACCGAGCGCAACGCCGGCTGAGCCCTCTCAATCCGATCACACTCCGCAACGTCTTCCTCGCGCCGATGGCGAAACTCAAACTCAAACCGCGCGGCATCCGCCTGCGATTCCAAACTGGCAAAGTTATCATTGATCTGAGTGCGGAGACGCCTAAGCTGTGAAACGGCGATGGCCCTATCGCTTACCACGGGACAAACTGCGAGATCTGCCAGCATCCGTACGTTCCGCACCAACAGTTTTTGTAGCTGCTCCGCATCGCTCTTCGTCCCCAAGCGGTCAAAGATAAGGCTCATGGCGAGAATGCCCAGGAACACGCCAACTACCTTATCGCGCGCGACCGTGAGATCGGTCTCGAACTTGAAATCCTGCAGGTTGACGAAGTAAAAGGCGAGCGCAATCTGCACGCCAAAAAAGGAAAGCCGCGGGCTGGAGGTCGCGAACCACGCGGCGATCGCGGTCCCCGCAGCAAAGAAGAGAGCAAACCCGAAGATGGTGTCGATACCGGGTAGGATCAGAATCTGCGCCGAAATTCCCAGGACCAACCCTCCGACAACAAATCCGGCAAGGCGGAGAAGCTGCGCCTGGAGCGAAGTGCCGGTAGTGCCCAGCGCGGTAACGATGCAAGTCAGGACGGACGGGAAAATGCCGGGCCAGTCGAGCGCGTTGTAGAGGACGTAACAAACGCTGGCAGCCAGGCATCCGGCAAAGGCGAAGTGTAGATATTCAGGGTTCTGGAATGCGTCAGGCACCAACAGACCGCGCCACCAGTCCTGCCTTGGCGCGTTCCGGGAAGCATCGACGATCTCATCGGGTTGAAAGACTTCGGGAATGAGTGCGACGGTTCGTTCCATCTCTTGAAGGATGGGAGAGCCAGAGGAGGGCTGCCCATCGAGCGCAGGAGGAGATGCGGAAATGGCCCCTGATTTGCGTAGCTCCGCTCGGATTGCTCCGAGCCTCGAAGAGAGTGCGTGCAGGCGGATCGCGTCGTCGTCGCCAGGCTGGGGGAAAGTGCGCTCGAGATCCGCGGCAAGACCAATGAGCCGGCCGGCCAGCGAAATAAGGGCAGCGCGCTGTGCCCGCCGGGTCGGGTCCAGACCTTGGCGCTGCAACGTCACCCTGAGCCGGCCAGTGCCGATCATTTCGTATTTATGTACTCTGGCGAGGACCGATTTCGCTGGAGCGCGGTGAGCGGAAATGCTTTCCGCTACCTGCTGCACCGCGAGCAGCAGATCGTCGACGAACGTGATGAGCGGATCGGAGCGATCGAAGATGCGGTAGAGCGCCTCGGTTGCCACCGTGGCGCCAGTACCCACGGCGATGATCACAATAGGCCAGAGAGTCCCCTCCACCTGGACTTCGCTGGGCACGTAGCGGTCCCATACCGGCAGGGCGACGCCAATCGGAATGACGAAAGCCAGTGCGGCTGCGTAGTTAGTCGTCGTGCGTATAACGAAAAAAATCAGATACAGGCTTCCGATCACCCAGAAGAAATGAGTAATGGGGTAACCGCGGAACAACATCATACCGAGCAGGGTGTAGAGGCTCGCGCCCACGAATCCGATGACGATGAATTGTCCCCCACGCCAGGTAGCGGTGAGATTTTCGCGAGCCAGGAGAATTGAAAACAAACCAGCCAGGGCCGCGTTAGGAATGCGGAAGGTCACGACAATGATCATGACCAGCGTCGCCGCGATCGTCATGCGGATGACGGTGTTCAGGCGTCCTGGATAGGGAGCAACTTCCCACCGTATGAATTCGCGAAGCCAAAGCCAGGAGATGCTTCGACGGGCTGGCTGGCGGGGGAGCTGAGCGGCTCGGGTCGCCATATCAAGGCTTCCGTTTGTATCCGCGGATAACGACTACTGCAGATTCCCCGAGACGAATGCCGTCAGCGGGCGGTGACTGAATCCGTATGCGGACGGGGTAGCGGCTGGCCAGGTGTACCCAGCTCAGAGTGCGTTGTACGTCGGGCAGGCCGGTCGTTATGTGGCCCAGGAGCGAAGGATCGGCTACAACACCGTACCCGGTGCTCTCGACGACGCCCGTAAATCGCAATCCCGAGTCAGACATAATGTACACGTCCGCAGTCATACCCGGTTGGATATGCTTCAGCTGCGTCTCGCGGAAATTCGCAACCACCCACCAGACGCGAGTATCGATAAGAGTGAAGATCTCCTGTCCTATGTGAGCGTAAGCACCCTCGGAAATGACGAGGCTGGTCACGCGCGCGTCGAAGGGAGCGTAGACGCGGCAATGGTTGTAGTTGTATTCGGCGTCGGCGATTGCGGCAGCCCGTCCCTGCCGTTGCGCGACCAGGGGATCGAGGGTGAGTACGCTGGACTGCGACTGGTGGAGTTGTGCTGTGCTCTGCTCTGCGGATGCCTTGGCCTCCGCCAGGGCGGCCACCATGGTGTTGAGGTGGGCCCGATTGAGAGCCAATTGCGATTCGGCTTCATGCACGGACTGCGCGCTGGCCTGCTCTGTCGTTCGTGCCTGGTCCACCTGGTCGACGGTAACGTACTTTTTGGCGAGCAGGGGCTCGACCCGGTGCAGGTTATTCTCCGCGTATGCGGACTCAGCCTTGGCCCGATCCAGCGCGGCCTCAGAGTGGGCGACATCAGCCTCCGCTTCGCGGATCAAGGCTTGCGACCGCTCGACGTTGGCGCCGGCGCTGCGGGTTGCTGCCCCGGAGGCGGTGACGGCGTGCACTTCGGCTCCAATGCGCCGCTGCTCGTCGACCACCTGGCCTTCCAGGGCGGCTTGGTCCGAAACCGCGTGGTCAAGGGCGTACTTATAGGGTCGATCATCGATTTCGAAAAGTAGATCGCCCTGTTTAACGTGCTGATTGTCGGCGACGTTCAGGTGCAGTATGGGCCCCGCGACAACGGGGGCGATGCCGATGTAATTGGCAAAGATTTCGGCGTCATCGGTCTGGGGATGCCGAGTTGTGACCGCGTAGACGATGATCAAGCCGATGATCGCCAGCAGAACCATGCCTGCCGTGAGAACGCGACCGTACCACTGAAGTTTTGCGAGGCGATCGTCTTGCTCGAGTTGGCCAGCGTCTTGGGTAGACATCGTGTTTACCTAGCTGTAAAACAGGAGCCACAACATGCAAGCGAGGAAGGTCGCCATGGCGAGATAGAAAAGTACAGGTGCAGCCACATGTTCAGCGACAGCAGTGCGAGCAATCAGGGCGCGTCCGCCCGTCATCAGCACGAGACCACCGACTGAGCAGAAGATCCACGCCGGGAAGAAGGAGCCGAAGATGCTGTATTCGGGCGCGTGAGAGCAGCCGACCGACATCAGCCCCGCCAGAAATAAACCGGCGAGCGGGCCGAGTGATCCCATGCGGCGCCGAAAGCGCTCTGTTGGTTCGGTATTCATATCAGGCAGACCTCAAAGCCTCGATATAGCAGGCCCATCACTCGACAGCCTCATTCTATTTTTCGATTAGGCCACAGAGCCAAGAACCGAATCTATTGGACGAAGGTATCGATCAATACCTTCGTGTCAGGGCTGCCTCTGGTTCCCTCGCCAAGGCCGGGTGCCCCACATCTCGCTCGTTCTTCGCGAGATGTGGGATACCACAGCACCTTCCCTCTGACTCTCGATTCATCCGATACGCTTGACGGTCAACATCGGCGGTATCCCACATCTCGCGAAGAACGAGCGAGATGTGGGGCACCCGGCCTTGGCGAGGGAACCAGAGAGCTAAGGCAGTTGAAGGTTACCGATACTTTGGTATCGATCAATACGTTCGTCCAATAGACTCAGCTCCGCACTTCTGACCTAATGGCTGCTGAACGCGAAATAATCCTTTTCCAGTTCTGCGTAAGCGGACAAGATGCGCATGACAGCGAGTTAAACGCGTTTGTCAACGCAGTGAGGAGGTAGTTCGTCCCAGAGTCAAGCGGCAAACGCATCCGAGGAATTGCAAGAACTGGGCGACGGCGCGCATGCCGGAAGGTGTTGCTGGGAATGAACCGGAAGAGGTTTCGATTGATCGAGTACATCCCATCCTTGAATGTTCTATTTTTGTCCTCGCTTCTCGCCTTGTCCGCGGCGGGAGCTCTGGCGCAATGCGCGGGCAAAGTGTCTTCTCCAGCAGCGGTCGCCGACTGCGCCTCTCGCGAAACCCCTGGCGAGGGAAGAGCGGTACTCGATCCAGTCCACCCGTATAGCCTTGCCGAACTGATTGATGTTGCCGAGCATCACAATCCCAGCACGCGCACGATCTGGGAGCGCGCAAAACAGAAGGCACGCGAACTTGGTTTGGCAAAAGCCGCTTATTATCCCGAGTTAGAGGGTTCAGCTGTTTTCGGCGACCGGAGATTGATAAATCCATTCCCGAAACCCCTGGCCCCTCGCGGCTACGTCATGGTTGAGGTGCCCGTCGTCGAGCCTGAAGTCGCGCTCGAATATCTCATCTTCGACTTTGGTAAACGCGGAGCGACGGTGGACTCGGCGAATCAGGAGAAGCTCGTTGCGGGTGCAGACTTCATTCAGGTAAATCAAGCACTGGCGTTTCGCGTCGCCAGTGCGTATTACCAGCTGGTAACCGCACAGGAAAGATTGCAGGCCACCCAGGACATATTGCGGACTGCACAAACCACCCAGGATGCGGCTGAAAACAGACTGAACAACGGACTTGCCACTCTTCCCGATGTCCTCCAGGCCCGGGCCGAAACCTCACAGGCTGTCTTCGACGAGGAATCCGCGGATGGGGACGAAAAGATTGCGCGGGTGACGCTGACTGAGGCGGTCGGGGCTGATCCATCTCCCAACATAACGATCGACAGCGAGAGGAGTGCGCCGCTGCCGGAGAGCCTGACCATGTCCATCGAGAAACTGATCGACCGCGCGATGGCGAATCGTCCCGAACTCATGGCGCAAACTCTGCGCATTCGCTCCGCCGAGGCTCGCATTCGTGCAGCCAAGGCAGAGTACAAACCGCAGATCGTTCTCTCGGGATCGGTCGCGCAGACCTCCATCTGGCCCTCGGCGGATTACGGCCAGCTCGGCTCCGCGAGCGAGCCTACCTGGACCGCCGAACTCGGCATCCATTGGCGCATCTTTGACGGAGGTGTGCGCAAGAACGAAGTGTTGATCGCCGAATCGAAACGCCGCGAGGCAGAGGACGAACTTACGACGATCAATGATGAGACGACGCGCGAGGTCTGGACCGCTTACATAGCTTTCCGGACGGCGTTGCGAAAGCACGAGGCTGCAGTGGCGCTTCTCGCATCCGGCAACGAGTCTTACTCGGCATCGCTCGACGCATACCAATATGGAGTCAAGAACCTAGTCGATGTTGTTACCGCGGAGAAGCAACTGGCCCAGGCTCGACTATCCAGTGTCTCCGCCCGATCAGAATTGTTTCTAGAGGCAGTCAACCTTGAATTCGCCACCGGAAACCTGCTGAGGAATCAACCGCCAGCGACCAGGCTTCAGTCTCAGGACGGACACTAATGGTTTTTGCCCCGGACGGCAGTGCAACTCATCCGGGGCAAAGGAATCCTCGATACCTTCTTCCGTTTCTCGCATCTCTAGCTTAATGCCTTCGTAGCCTCCGACAACACCGGGTCGGGGTGACGCCCTAGAAAAGGAGATTTGCAATGAGCGATTCGCATTCTGACGCCCTGGTATTTTTTGGTGCCACAGGCGATCTGGCCTACAAAAAGATTTTTCCCGCGCTACAGGCGATGATCAAACGCGGTCACCTCAACGTGCCGGTGATCGGGGTAGCAAAAGCCGGTTGGAACCTCGACCAGCTTCGCGCGCGGGCACAAGACAGCCTCGAGAAACACGGCGGAATCGACGCTGCAGCTTTCAACAAGTTGACCGGCTTGTTGCGTTATGTAGATGGCGACTACGCAGACCCTGCCACTTTTCAGGCGCTCCGCAAAGAACTCAACGGAGCGAAAAGGCCGGCGCATTACCTGGCCATTCCTCCCCTTCTGTTCGGAGCGGTGGTGGAGCAATTAGCGAAATCCGGTTCCGCCGAGGGCGCTCGCGTCATTGTCGAGAAGCCCTTCGGAACCGACCTTGCCTCAGCGCAGGAGCTCAACCGGATTCTTCATACGGCCTTTCCCGAATCCGGCATCTTTCGCATTGACCACTATCTGGGCAAGCGTCCTGTGAACAACGTGGTAGTTTTCCGGTTCGTCAATGCGTTCATGGAGCCGTTCTGGAATCGCAACTACGTCGAAAGCGTGCAGATCACCATGGCAGAAGATTTCGGTGTGGAGGGGCGCGGCGCTTTCTACGATCAAACCGGCACCATTCGCGACGTAATCCAAAACCATCTGTTTCAAATCCTGTGCAATCTCACGATGGAGCCTCCGGTCCGCATTGACAGTGAAACCATTCGTGATGAGAAGGTGAAGGTACTGAAGGCGATTCCGCCGTTGGAGGTGGATAATCTCGTCCGGGGGCAATTTCGCGGTTACCGCCAGGAAGGGGGCGTTCGCTCCGATTCGAAGATGGAAACCTTTGGCGCACTGCGGCTGGAGATTGATTCCTGGCGTTGGAAAAACGTGCCCTTCTACATCCGCGCAGGAAAGAATTTACCTGTGACCTGCACCGAGGTTCTCGCCCGGTTTCGAAAGCCTCCGACGGTTATCAAAGAGAGTGCACTGTCTCAGAACCATTTGCGGTTCCGGATCAGTCCCGAGATGACGATAGCCATCGGCACGGCTGTCATGGCTGAGGGTGAGGAATTCAAAGTCGAGGACATCGAGATGGTGGCGAGTCGTCATCCCCGTCCAGACGAAATGGACGCGTACGAGCTCCTCTTGGGCGATGCGATGTCGGGGGATGCCACTCTGTTTGCACGCCAGGATTATGTGGAAGAGGCCTGGCGAATCGTCGATCCCGTGCTGAAAGCCAGTACTCCCGTCTTCGAGTACGAGAAAGGCACCTGGGGTCCGAGCGAGGTCGAGCAGAGAGTTTCGCCCGCCGGAGGCTGGCACAACCCAATCACATCAGATCAGGAAGATTTCCGCCTGGTCGCCCAGGCCGGCTGACAACGCGGATCGTCCAAATTACCTCTTTTCCGCTTCACCGCTCATCACGGTGCGGTAAAGATGGAATGCGCAAGCGAATGACGTATCAATGCCCGGGGGGCCGGTGGCTAAACGTGAGCCCAGCCCGGAAGAGTCTGTGTGAGAACCTCCTGGCTTTGTATCAGGGCCCGAATTTAGTCGGGCCGTAAAGAATTGAAAAAAGATTGGGCTTTAGCCCCTGCTACCGCGCTTCTTGCAGAAGATGCTCCTGGAGACAATTTCGGCAGGGGCTAAAGCCCAGATCTTTGTTGCCTCAGCGGCCCGACTAAATTCGGGCCCTGATACAAAGCCAGGGGATTCTCACACAGACTCGGAAGCGCTGGGATATTAGAAGGGTCTCGAGCGCCGTAGGTGCGGCACTCTATCGCTGCTACATCCCATCTGGTTTGGTCATACCCGTTCGCGGCACTACACCAAAGTATTGCCGATACCTTCGTCCAATTGTTTGTCGCTTGCCCTTCTGTTGTGATTGCCTCATTGCGACCCGATTCGGTCGGAAAATCCACGACGGAGAAAAAGGAGAATGACCATGAAAATACTGATGGTGTTAACATCCCACGATCAATTGGGCAACACCGGCCGCAAGACAGGCTTCTGGCTTGAAGAATTTGCCGCCCCTTACTTTGTTTTCCGGGACGCCGGTGTTCAGCTGGCCCTCGCCTCCCCTAAAGGCGGCCAACCCCCTGTCGATCCCAAGAGCGATCTGCCCGAAAATCAAACATCCGCGATGTCACGATTCAAGCAGGATGAAACAGCGAAGGCGGCACTTGCCCACACCGTCAAGCTTGAGGATATGAAGGCAGCCGACTTCGACACGGTCTTCTATGTTGGAGGACACGGTCCAATGTGGGACTTGGCAGAGAGCGCCGTTTCGATCGCCTTATTAGAGTCCTTCTACAACTCGGGCAAGCCGATTGCGCTGGTGTGCCACTCCCCAGGTGTACTCCGTCATGTCACATATAAGGGTGAGCCCCTTGTAAAAGGTAAGCGTGTCACTGGCTTCACGAACGGAGAGGAAGCAGCGGTCCAACTGACACATGTTGTGCCGTTTCTAGTGGAGGACGAACTGCTACGGCTGGGAGCGATCTTTGAGAAGGTTGCGGACTGGCAGCCGTTTTCAGTCGTTGATGGCCGCCTCGTCACAGGGCAGAATCCAGCGTCCTCAACCACTGCAGCCCAGAACCTCATCAATCTGCTCGCTCGAAAAGCCGCTTAGAGCGGTTTCGCAATTACGTGGGCTGATAAAGATCGCGAGGAGTGGTTTTCATTGGGAGAAAACCACGAAAAGGTCGTTGGCTTCGGTCTACGCCAATTGCGAAACCGCTTAGCCGTGCAGGGCATCCACTGCGCCAGCCAAGGTGCCTCCACATCACCTTGGCTTCGCTGCTCTAAGATACGCATTCTCAATCGCCGTTGAGGAAAAATTCGGAATATTGATTCGCCAGATTCTTTCAATTCATTCTTCTCTGGCTAAGGACACGACATGCGACCGAGACCCCGGAATGAGCTACTCCTGCTTGGCTGCACCCTTCTCGGCGGAACAGTGGCCTTCGCACAGTACAACCCACCAGCCACGCCTGCGCCGTACAACCCGATTGCTCTGGCCGATGTAACTGGAGCGCCAAGGGCAGCCGTCCAAGCCGGGCAGAACAACTATCAAACCCTGTCGCAAAATCCGTACCTCGGAGGAGTTCCGGCGGGAACACTCAGCGCGACGCCAGTGGAACTTTCCCTCGAAGACGCCGTCGCCCGTGGACTCAAGCAAAATCTCGGCGGCGTTTTGGCTACGGATGTCGTGACCGACGCGCGGGGACAGCGCTGGCAAGCGCTGAGTGAACTGCTACCCAACGTAGTCACCGATACCGGCTTCGGAGTTCATCAAATCAACGTAAAGGCGGACTTCGGTCTGACCATCCACGGAGAACCTCCGATCATTGGGCCATTTGGCTATTTCGACTCGCGGGCTTACCTCACGCAATCCGCTTTTGATTGGGGATCCATCGAGCGAGCGCGATCTTCAAGGGCGCAGGTGAGCTCGGCGGAGTTCAGCTCCAAAGATGCACGTGAGATTGTCGTGCTGGTGATTGTCTCCAACTATTTGCTGGTCATCGCCGACCAATCGGAAGTTGAGTCAGCCACATCGCAACGGGACACCGCCAAGGCACTCTTTCAACAGACCTCCGACCAGAAGACCGCAGGGCTGGCCCCGGCGGTGGACGTTCTCCGATCACAGGTGCAACTGCAGTCACGCGAACAGAAACTGATTGTCGCGCAAAATAATTTAGCCAAGCAGAAATTGGTTTTGGCGCGAGCTATCGGCCTCCCTCTGGGGCAAAAGTTCGAGACTACCTCCCGCGTCCCTTACCGGGAGCTGACGCCGTCGAATCTCGATGACGCGATCCAAAGTGCCTACAGGACTCGCCCTGATTTTCAGAGCCAGATGAATCAGGTCCGGTCCGCTGAGCTTGCGAGAAAAGCTGCTTCTGCCGAGCGGTATCCGTCGGTAGGGGTGGAGACCGACTATGGTCTCTCGGGGGTGAACCCGGGCTCGTCGCACGGCACCGTGGATGCGGCGGCTACGCTCCGCATTCCCATCTTTCAGGGGGGAAGAGTTCATGGGGATGTTCTCCGGGCCGATGCTTCGCTAAACAGGGAAAGGCAGCGGCTGGAAGACTTGCGGGCCAAGATCGACCAGGAGGTTCGCGACGCTTATCTGGATCTGGAATCGGCTGCACAAGAAGTTTCTGTCGAGAAAAGCGCGGTAGCGCTAGCCACTCAAAACCTGCAACAGTCGCGCGATCGATTCGTTTCAGGAGTTACCGACAACATTGAAGTGGTTCAAGCACAAGATGCGCTGGCAGTCGCTTCCGACGGCTACATTGCCAGTCTTTACAGCCACAACGTGGCCAAAATATCTCTGGCAAGGGCGATCGGCGTCGCGGAATCAGGCTTTGCGGAATACATGGAGGGCAAATGAGTATGGCTGAACAAAACCAAGCAACGAACCCACCGCAAGGGCCAAACATACCAGGCAGCAGCGCCGCCGCAGCTGACCCGCTGATTTCGGCTTATCCGAAAAGGCGCTCTTACAAGCGTTTTATATTTCTTGCTGCGCTCGTTGTTCTGGTCGTTGCCGGTGCTTTCCTCTGGCACTATCTTTCCGGCTTCGAATCCACCGACGATGCGCAGGTGGACGTCCATCTTTATCCTGTCAGCGCTCGCATTTCCGGATATATCCAGGACGTCAACGTCGAGGACAACCAATGGGTCGAAGCCGGTTCCACACTGGTGAAAATCGATCCCAAAGACTATGAAGTCGCACTCGCAAGAGCCCAGGCAACTCTCGATACTTCAGAGGCGGCCGCGAAAAGCTCGAATATCGATGTGCCCATATCATCCGTCGATACCTCAAGCCGATTGAAATCCACGTCCTCGGATATTAAGAATGCGGAAGCAGCGATCCAGGCAGCAGAAAAGCAAGTCGCCGCCGCCCACGCCCGCGTTTTGGAAGCGCAAGCGCAAGGTGTAAAGACTCAAGATGACGTAACACGCTATCGCTTGCTGCTCGCCAAGGAGGAGGTACCAAAGCAAGTTTACGACCATGCTTATGCCGCCGCAGCGACCGATGTTGCCGCCGTAGCTGCAGCAGAAGCAGATGAGGCCACAGCGCAACAAGCCGTTCAGGAAGCGCACAGCCGCCTGACTGAGGCTGAGGCACACTACGAAGATGCCCAAGCCGGGCCACAACGCGTCGCCTCAACGCGCGCCAAAGCTCTTTCCGCGATGGCGGACGTACACCAGAAAAGAGCGGCGGTCGAACAAGCGGAGTTGAATCTGGGATACACGAAAATATATGCGCCTGTCGCCGGAGAGGTCACGAAAAAGGTTGTCGTCGGATTGAACGTCGAACCGGGGGAGCAGATGCTCACTGTGGTTCCCCTGGATCAGGTGTGGATCACCGCAAACTTCAAAGAGACCCAACTCAAACACATGCGCGTGGGCCAGAAAGCAAAGATCAAGCTCGACTCGAACGGCCGCTCGTACCGCGGTCATGTCGATAGCATTGCGGGAGCAACGGGGCCCATCTTCAGCTTGCTGCCGCCCGAAAACGCGACCGGCAACTACGTGAAAATCGTTCAGCGGGTACCGGTAAAGATTGTTCTGGAGCCGGGCGAAAACCAGGACCGCGCGCTTCGGCCAGGTATGAATGTCGAAGCGAAAGTGTATCTGCGATGAGCGCGACGGCGCTGACTCTTCCGTCGGAGCAGGCCGTTTGGCGCCCCAAGGTAAATCCCTGGGCGATTGCCGCCACCGTGTCGATGGCGGCGTTTATCGAAGTCCTGGACACCAGCGTTGCCAACGTTGCCTTGCCTTACATCGCCGGAGGTCTGGGGGCGAGCTACGACGACAGCACCTGGGTGCTTACCTCGTACCTGGCTGCGAACGCGATCGTCCTACCCATCAGCGGATGGCTCGCGGAGTTGATTGGCCGCAAGCGGTACTTCATGATGTCGCTGGCGATTTTCACGATAAGTTCGCTGCTTTGCGGGCTAGCGCCCAATCTGCCGATGTTGCTGTTGTTTCGGGCTTTTCAAGGCGTCGGTGGCGGCGGGCTGCAACCGATGGCACAAGCCATTCTCAACGATACGTTTCCTCCGGAGCAGCGCGGCTCGGCGTTTGCTGTTTACGGCATTACTGCAGTTCTCGCCCCCACCGTCGGCCCGATGTTGGGAGGCTGGATCACTGACAGCTATTCCTGGCGCTGGATATTTTTCATCACCCTGCCCGTGGTCCTGCTCGCTCTTTATTTGACTTACACCCTGGTCGAAGATCCGCCGTTCCTCCGTCGCATAAAGAGCGGGGGTATCCGGGTGGACTACATCGGAATATCCATGCTGACGCTGGGAGTCGGTTCACTGCAAGTGGTTCTGGACAAGGGGCAGGAAGACGATTGGTTCGGCTCGCATTTCATCACCACCCTGGCGATAACCGCAACGGTTTGCCTGATCTCGTTGGTCATCTGGGAATGGTTTCGCAAAGACCCGATCATCGACGTCCGCATGTTCAAGAGCTTCAACTTCGCGGCGGCGAACCTGATGATGTTCATGATGGGCTTCATGCTCTTCAGCACCCTGGTCTTGATCCCGGAGTTTCTGCAGACACTCATGGGTTACACCGCAGAGCTTGCGGGACTCGTCCTGTCCGGCGGCGGGGTCATCTTGCTGGTGATGATGCCCATCGTCGGCCGGCTTACCTCAAAGATTCAAGCCCGATGGTTGATCGCGACGGGATGGCTGTGCATGGCCATTGGGCTGTTCTATTGCGCGCACAAAATTGATTTGTTCGTCAGCTTCAAGTTCGCCATGTGGCTGCGCGTCGCCCAGGTGGTAGGAATCGGATTTCTATTTGTCCCGATCACGGCAGCGGGTTACATCGGAGTTCCTCCAGAGAAAGGCAATAGCGTCTCCGGCATGATCAATTTCATGCGCAACATCGGCGGCAGTATTGGAACTTCCGTTGTGACCACCATGATTGCCCGGCGGGCTCAATATCACCAGCAAATCCTCATCGCCCACATCACTCCCGATTCACCTGCTTATCGGTCCGCACTCCGTGCGCTGAGCTCAAAAATCGCGCACTCCGGCCTTCGAGCCGCGGACGCCCACGACCAGGCAATTGCGAGATTCTACGAATTGGTGCATCGACAAGGCGGCGCGCTGTCCTATATGGATATCTTTTGGGTCCTGGGCGTGCTCTGCTCCATCATGTTTGTTCTTGCGTTTTTCTTGAAGAAGAATGATCCAGGAGCGGGCGGGGATGTTGCGGTGGGTTGAGGATGAACGCAATGATTAACGCCATAACAATTGAGCGCGAGTTCGGCTGCGGAGCATCCGAAATTGCCAGTTTGGTCGCCAGCCGCCTCGGATGGAATCTGTGGGACGAACGGTTGACACAGGAAATTGCGCGACTGACCGAGAGTACACCAGAGGCGGTCGAGCGGAGAGAGTGGCGAAGCGATCCTGTCGTGTACAGGGTTTTCCAGGCCTTTCTACGGGGCGGGTTTGAAGGAGGCTTGCCGCCCACCAACCGGCTGCATTTCCTCGATGCGCGCCGGATCGCCGCCGTTTCAGAAACAGCGGTCAAGACCGCGCTTTCCAACGCTCCGTCGGTGATTGTCGGCCGAGGTTCGCAGTTTTTTCTCCGTAATCGCAAGGACGTCTTTCATGTATTTCTCTATGCATCTCGCGATCAAAAGATCCGCAGACTGATCGCCAAAGGAGAAACTCAGGACAAGGCAATCGAGCTGGTCGACACAACGGACAAAGCGCGCGCCGCGTTCGTCCGGGAGTATCTCGGGCTGCAATGGCAGGAACCCCACCTATACCACGCAATGTTCAATACCGAGATGGGCGAGTCCTGCACGGCCACGATGCTGGTTGAGTGTGTCCAACAGTTCGAGCGTGGTGAGCAGTCTCCATGGCCGGAGCAACGGAGTCAGGCGTGACTACGCATTTTGTCCGGTATCTGCCGTGCGGGAACGGTATATCGAAGCCTCGGTCGCTTCGGTTGTGTTCGGCGCGGAGTTCACCGGAAAGAAGAGCTGAAAGACCGTTCCGCAGCCAGGCTTGCTGCGCACCGCTAAGACCGCCCGGTGATTGTCAAGAATACCCTTTGACACCCACAAGCCCAGGCCCGTTCCCACCTCCCCTTTGGTGGTAAAGAAAGGACGGAAGAGCTTATTTAAAGTCTCCTTATCCATGCCCGTCCCCGTATCGGCAATCGTGACACGGACTCTCTCAGCGCCTCCGGGGTTCTGTGACGGTCGTATCGTTACGATCAGGCGGCCGTGGGCCGACAATGCGTCAATCGCATTGCCGATTAGATTGGTGAACACTTGTTGTATTTCCCCTGGCATGCACAATACCGGGGGCGCCGTTCTATAGCGACGCTCCAGCCGGATTTCGCCGGTCTTGATGCGTGTCTCGTGAAAGAAGAGCACCGACTCCAGAACTTCTTCCAGCGGCGTGTATATGGGAGAAGTTCGCTGGCGGTAAAATTTGAGGCTTCGTGCGGCAATATGCGATAGGCGCTGCAACTCCTTATCCGCGATGGTCAACAGATCTCGCGCTTTTCCCGTCAACCCATCGTCCATTCTGGCTAGATAAAGCACATTCGTGACTGCTTCCAGCGGATTGTTGATCTCGTGCGAGATGCTCACCGCAAGGCGCCCCGCAGCGGCCAGTTGCTCCGACCGCCGCAGTACTTGTTCTGCTTTCCGGCTGTCAGTCGAATCCTGTACATAGACCGCGAGTCCCTCGCCCGGTTGCGGGAATGCGCGGTGCCGGTACCATCGCGCCCACGGCTCAAAGTAGTACTCAAACTCCACAGCAACCCGCTGCTCCATGGCGCGGCGGTAACTGGTCTCCAGGAGCGAGCCCACGACCTGGGGATACAGCTGCCATAATTGTTTCCCCAATTGCTCTACTCCACGAAGCCTGGTCATTTCGTGCGCGGCCGGATTCATGTAAGTGATGTGAAAGGTCGCGTCGAATAAGAAGAACGCTTCGGGAGTATGCTCCAAAACCTCCAGTGCGAGTTGCTGAGCCTTCCTCATTGCTTTGGTCAGCTCGACTTCCTGCTCAAAGGCCTTCCGCCGCAGGCGGGCCAGTTTGAGGTGCGTCTCCACCCTGGCGATGAGCTCACGCGCAGTGAACGGCTTGGTCAGATAATCATCCGGACTCGCCTTCAGGCCTTCGATGACCGCCTCCTCGCCTGCACGCGCCGACAGCATGATCACGGGGAGTGTCCTGGTTGCGGGATGATGCCGCAGCGCGGAGAGCAGCGCAAAACCATCCATCTCCGGCATCATCAAGTCGGTCAACACCAGATCCGGGTGGCAGTGGATAGCCTGCTCCAGAGCTACCTTGCCATTTTCCGCTGTCACTACCTGGAAGTGCCGGCTGAGCAGTCCGCCAACATACTCCCGCATATCGGAGTTATCGTCTACCAGCAGGATTCTGGGTCTCAGCGCCGCAACGGCGTCAGCGGGGTTAGCACGATGGCCATCGGTGTGAGCGTGTATCTCATTTGCTGAATGCTGCTGCGGCAGCCAGCTCAGCGCCTCCTGCACATATTCGATCGCAGATTCGGCAACCGCAACAGGGTTTGCCGAACTGGTGAAAATAGAGTCGTGCTTCAAGTGTGTCTGTCCGAAGGGCACGAATACAGTGAAAGTGGTTCCCTTGCCGAGCGCACTCTCCACCCCGATCGAACCGCCATGCATCTCCACCAATTCCCGCGCCAGTGCGAGGCCGATACCGCTGCCTTCATGGCTCCGCCGGCGTGCGTTCTCGATCCGGCTGAATCGATCAAATATATGGGGAAGATCCTCGGCGGAGATTCCTGTCCCGGTATCCGTCACAGAAAGTTCTGCGCCTGCTCCGCGGGCACGCAGGCGCACACGAATCTCTCCTTCGAAGGTCGACTTCAGAGCGTTGGAGAGGAGATTGAGAATCACCTTCTCCCACTTCTCCTGGTCCACGTAAACCAGCTCCGGCAGCGGCGGACAATCCACGGTCAGTTTTAACCCGGCTCGCTCCACGGCCGCGCGAAAGACGCTGGCCAGCTCCATTGTCAACAAGGAAAGATCCGTCGCCTGGTAGGTTGCACGGAGACGCCCGGCCTCGAAGCGGGAGAAATCCAGCAGCGCGTTCACTAATTTCAGTAATCGCATCGCGTTGCGGTGGAGCAGCTCCACTGAGGCAGCCGTAGGAGCTGTTCCACTTTGCAGAGCATCTTCCAACGGGCCCAGCATCAGCGTGAGAGGGGTCCTTAGTTCATGGCTCACATTGCTGAAGAAGGTGGTTTTTGCGCGGTCTAGTTGGGCTAGTGCTGCGGCTCGCTCTCTCTCTTCTTCAAATGCGCGCGAGCTGGCAAAGCTCGCGGCGATCTGTCCGGCAACAAGGTCCAAAAAACCGGCATAGCCCTCGTCGAGCTGCCGGTAGGGATTCAGCGCGGCGATCAGGATTCCTGCGGGCTTCTCTAGTCCTTGCCTGACGATAGGAACCAGACGCGCCTTGGTGGGCGCCACCCCCCATACGCCCACCGGCAGGTCGCCGAAGTGCCTGGATAGTCCCTCTATTGTGACTGCGGACTTTTTCTCCAGAACCTCTTTGACCGGCCACACCGCTGGCTCTTCATCGAGAGCGATCACTTGGGCCGCAGCCGGGTGGCCTGCCTCGACACCGGTACAACAAACCAGGTGCAGACGTTCTCCGCTTTCATCCAGTAGATACGTCAGCGTGAATGGGAGATCCCTTTCGTCGGCCTCAAGTCCGCGTTTGATCAAAAGCGACAACTGTCCGGTAATCGTTTCTCCAAGGATGGATGCGAGTGTCCGCAGCAACATCACCTGCCGCTCGCCGATCACTCGTGCGGTCTCTTCGATGACTACACAAAGCAGCCCCGCGATCTCTCCATCTGGCGGAGTCAGCGGGCTGTAGGAGAAGGTGTGGTAGGTCTCCTCGGTGTAGTCATTCCGTTCCAGAAAGAGGAGCAGTTCCTCATCCCAGGAGGCCTCCTGTGTCTCAAAAACCCGCTGGACGCGCGGACCGATGTCAGCCCAGATTTCCGACCATACCTCGGATGCCGGCCGGCCCAGTGCCCAAGGGTGCTTCTTGCCCAAGGTCATGCGAGCGTATGCATCGTTATAGATAAATGTGAGCTCCGGTCCCCATCCCATCCACATGGCGAAGCGGGAGGTCAGCAGGATGCGAACCACCATCTTGAGGCTCTCGGGCCATTGCGCGGCAGGCCCCAATGGTGTCGTGCCCCAGTCGAATGTGCTAACCAGGCTGGCCATATCCGGCGGTGAGCCGGACACCCCGGTGGCAACCGGGTTTTTGCTCTCGGGTTCAGTGATATCGCGCGGCATGGGATTCATTCTGGCAATCGCAACGGACTTGCCCAGATTTGCCTGTTTCCTTCAGGCGGGGTGATTTGTCGGTGGGGGATCGCGGCGCTACTCACGAATTTGAATTCTTATGGAGAAATGCATCCGGGCTCCCAGAGCCTATCTTATCGTCCGGAGATTGGCCAGCTTTGGCGTCAAATGGCACACTTTATAACTGGAACGATAAGACAACCGTGCGTTCGCTCTCGAGTCCCTCGATCAGCCGGGCGGACGCAAGTAGAGGCCCTTTTTAGCAGGTCGTACTTGCGATGTTTCGTAGTCAAGACGTCATTCGGGTGATGGTCGACCGAGCTCGCTTCAATACGATGGCGATTGCCCCAGGGCACATCCCCGACGTCAACTGCGCCTGAATCGTGGCTCGATCACCCAAATCCAGATGTTGAAAACTCTTTCCCATATGCAACTATCCCCTAAAGCGAAATGTTGCACTTGTACCTTGAACCCACCGAGGCTTGGCTTTGGTGTAGGCGGCGGAGTCGGGGTTGAGGCCGACGGCTTCGGCGGCTTGACGGTCGGTCATGGCGCCAGAGAGGACCTGGCGGGCAAAGGCTATTTCCTGATCGGTGATGGGGTCGCTGACTTTATTTTTGGGCATAGGTGGCTCCGGGAATTTGAGAGAAGTCAGGGCAGAGGTTTCTAAGGTGCATGGAGGCGCGGTGGGGTGCACAAAAAATCCCGCGGCCGCGGGAGGGTTGGATTGCCTTATTTGTGGACAGGGATCAGATGGAACACCGGATAGCGGTGAAGCTGTCCTTCGCTCGCGCCTAAGGCCGAACCTACCGGCAACTACCGACCGGCGAGCGGGACGCGAGAGTCCGCCGGCTGCCGAAATCCTCTCCTAACAGTATACAGCGCTGCGGGATCGGGTTTGGCTGCCGAGACTCTTCACGTGGGAATGAAGGCCATAACTTCCTTGTCGATCGCGGTTGCCCGGGAGTAGTTCGTGAGCCTCATGATTAAAGCACTGGTCAATTCCTGACCCTTAGCCACCAGAAGGACGCCCTGACTGTTTTTGATCTCCTGATCCAGGATCATACCGGCACGCAGTCTGGATGTTGATACCCTAGATAACTGTTTGTCCGCATGGTCTGCTGGGAGATCCCGCAGGGTATTGACCAGGCCGGGCTCGAACTCAACACTGCGGTCTCGAAGGCTCGCTAAAGCCAAACTCTTCGACGGGGATTTGAATCGTTGTTCTTCAAAGGCGACCGCGAGTTTTAGGATTTTTGCGCCGAGCGATAACTCCGTCGGGGAGAAATCCGGAAAGTCTCCAGGCTTCGGGATGTCGCGCTTGAGTTGTTGCCCAATCATCCATGAGGCGGACTCAAGTCTGGGGATGTTTTTTAACAGCTCCATCGCCGCCTGTGGATGCGCGTCGAAACGAGCTTGTTCTTCCGTCGTAAGCTTCGCGCCTGCGTAAACCCGTTGCACAATGTCAGGTTCAAGCGTTATGCATCCGAGTTGGGAGAGTGTGGCTGCCGCTTCGATACACCATTGCGAAGGGAGTGAGATTTTTCCCATGATGTGGCGAACGTAGTGGGCAATTCGAGTTGAGCGTCCAAATGCTTCGGGACTCGCGGCACTCAAAACGTCTGTCAAAGCCTTAATGCTGCCCAGGAGCGTCTTTTCGAGAAGCTCTCTTTCGCCTGTGATGAGGCGGTACTGCTTGATCCCAGCGGTGATCGCGTTTGCAAGCACTTCCGGTTTGCAGGGCTTGGTGAGAAAGCGGAAGATATTTCCCTGGTCGATCGCTTCTATCGCAGTGCTCAGGTCGGTGGCGCTGGTTAAGAGCATTCGCACGGTGTCCGGAGCACGCTGACGGATTTGGCCGAGGAACTCCGCTCCGGTCATTACGGGCATCCGCATGTCCGAGATCACTACGGAATAAGGCCCATTTCCCTCGACGGCAGCGAACCCGTTGACGACTCCATCGGCTATATCGATCCTAAACTCAGGGGCCAAGGTGCGTTTGTAGCCATCGAGCGTGTCGGGGTCGTCGTCCACAAACAGGATCTTGTTGGCCATGGTGCTCCAGGTAACTAATCGGCCCGCCGTGGCAGAATGTTTAAAAGTAAACAGTGCTTCTGGCGACACTCGACCTCAACCAGTTTGCGATCAGTTGATCTGAGGAAATGAATTGCCGAGGCAGACTGGATTTTACTCTGTCGCCTGGCTGTCAGAATCACGCGTTGGCGGAATGGCTGGCTCGCGTCCATGCGGGTTGCTCAGCGCAAGAATCTGCATCAGTTTGCTTAAATCGATCGGCACTTCCCTAAGGTCCTCTGCATCTCCAGTGTCGGGTTGCAAACTGAGGCTGACTCTCAGATCTCGGAGGGACGTAGCAGAGACGACGTGCTCGTAGTCCACTTTGAAGAAATACTCCTCTCCCGGTTCGACTGTGAATGAGGCGGTGGGGCTAATCTCACCGGATCGCAGGGTCAACTCATGATATCCGGGGAACAAATAGAACGTCGCGATCTTATTTGGGGTCAGGGACACAACGTCGTTCCCATCGACAGATAACGAAACTCCCACCAAGAGTCTGCCCTCGCGGTACGCATGGACCACGCCAACTTTGCTCGTATCGACCGATTGTGCAGACAGGAGGGAGGATAAAAGAAACACAGCAGCGACTAAGCGGGACGGCAACATGGAAGACCCTCTTTGGCAGGTGGCTCGAGAGGTTTTTCAAATGCCCTCACCGACTTCACTTGCCTAAAGAGAAGAACGACCTTTCGAGCATTCTTTGCATGCTGCCAATGTGCCATGAACGCCAACGCAGCACGACTACGGGCATGATGCAGGTTTTAGGGAAGGAGAATTTCTAAGTGGTATGGTCGCGAATATACACGGGGGCATTGCTCGAAGCCGGAACTGCAGCGCGTCCGATGGGCGTGCAGCACTTTCAGATAACAGAGGGATTTGTAACTGTGGCAGGCGTTTCCGGCGGGTTGAGCGATTCGCTCAGAGTGGCCTTCAAAGTCACGCCTGCCTAAATACGCAGACGGAGGCCCGAATGGTCAGAGCATCCGCCGTATGTAGTGAAGAAGCCCGGATGCCGTCTGCGATGACGGCCACCTTGGGCCTGGTACGCTTTTCACACTAGCCCCCATCAACGGCTGTGGAACCAGTTGACCGACATCACCACGGGAACCGCGTCGGCGGGAATGCGGTTGTAGTTGCTCGCGAATAGCCCAACCGAAGTCGGCACCTTAGTGTCATTGAACCCGGACGCCATCGTCCAATCGACTCCGTCCGTCGAATAGAAAGCCCGGTAGGTGTTGCCCGTTCGGTTAAGTCGCAGGTACATTGGATTCTGATATGGGCTGAACTCGGTATCGCCCACGACCGTCGATGTAGCTACGCCGTCCGTGACAACATGAGCGCTCAGGTTGAGGCCGATCCTGCTTCCGTCCGTGGTCAGTGCAAAGGTAATGAAGTTCTCGCTATCAGAAAGCGCAATGATGCCCTGGCTAGTATTCGCCTCATTCGCTACGAGTACGGAATCAATTTTGACAGAGACATCGAAGTTGTTGTTACCGATTGGCTGCTCCACTCGAACCGACTGGTTCGTTGGAAGCATCGTGTCATGATTGCTGCCACCCGGAACACCGAGGAAAAGATGGCCGCCTGAGATCGCCGCCGATCCTCCGGCAGGGGCAACAACCTGCCACAAGGGGCCGAGGAAGCTGCTGGAAACTGGTGCTCCCGGAGCCTTGGGGACCGGCGCGTCATCCTCTGCAGCGTACGCAGACGAAATACTGGCTAACACGCAAATAAGTGCACAGAGACGCCTTGAATGTTTTGTACCCATTGATACTAGCTCCTCACAGATGCTCGCCAACACGATGAGCGGTGGCGTTTTTGTGTCTGGTCCTCTATCGTCTGTCGTGGTGGCTGGGGAAATGACACCCCGGGAGTATTACAAATGTAATTGATCTCTCTCGCTGAGCCAGGTCGAGTCTGGGCTACAAAGACATCGTTGTTATAGGTATTGGACGCGTAGCTGTTTCATGTCGTTTGCTTTGTGCCCGCACTCCGCGCGGGCGCTGCCCTAAGTTCATAGCCTTGAAGTTGAAACGTGATCCCGCTTTAGTGACAGGCCGAAGCGTCTGTAGCGATCAGTTTAGCGATCAGGTAGGAGGCTTGATGCGAAAGCGCTATTAATTCAAGTGGGATTAGTGTCGTTGAATGGTTTGCTACGCGATCGAAACTCTTTGGAGAATCGGCAAATGACAGCGACGCTTGGCTCAGCCTTAGACGACACGATGGATCCTACGCTTCAGTTTCCAAGCACTGCGGAAGTTTCTGCCGCCGAAGGCCCGAGGGCAGAATGAACGCGAACCTGAACACCACGAGCGGACCAACCGATGAGCGTAGTTGCATAAGTGTAGCTGAGCTGGCAGAAGGCTTGCCACAAAAGCTGATGAATATCCTCGTGGTGGATGATGATCGCGGCGACCGAGGATTGCTCAAGCGGGTTCTGAAGCAGACCGGGATGCCGTGTACGTGCACCGAAACATGCAGCATCGACGGCGCGCTAGAGGCATGCGAAAAGCTTGACTTCGACTGCGCCATCGTCGACTACCGGCTACCGGGCCAGGATGGATTGGCGGGAGTTGCTCTTCTGCGCGAGCGGTTTCCACACATGGCCCTCATCATGGTAACCGGCCAGGGCGATGAGGCAATCGCCACGGAAGCTATGAGATGCGGTGCCTCGGACTACATTCGTAAGACGCAAATTTCGGCGCAGTCGATCGGGCGCAGCGTCGAAAACTCTGTAAAGCAAGCAACTTTGCTGAGGAAGGTTGGACAGCAAAGGGAGGAGATGGAGGTCTTTGGCCAGATACTGGTGCATGATCTTAAGGGACCCATTCAGAACTTATTGACGTACGTTGGTTTTATCGAGCAGAGCATTCAGGGAGGTAACACTGAAGAAGCCGCAGGGTACTGCGGCGCTCTGGTCAGGGCCACGACGCGCATGAATTCGCTGATCGAGACCTTGCACCAGTACACCACTGCGGATGAACAGGTAGGGTTTGAGCCGCTCGAAATGCGCCAGGTGATTATTGACGCGCTCAGCAATCTGGAGCATGTGGTCCAGAAGCGGCGTGCGCGTGTCACGTACGGCGAGTTACCCGCCGTTTCCGGAACGCCGCAGTTGACGCAGCTCATGCAGAATTTGATCGGCAACAGCATCAAGTATTGCGAAGAAGAAATCCCTCGCGTTCACATCTCCGCTAAGCTGCAAGAGAATAACGTTTGTCTCTTCTTAGTGGAAGACAACGGCATCGGAATCCCGGAGGAACACGCCCAGAAGATTTTCGAGCCATTTCATCGTTTGCATGGCGTGGGGAAATACCAAGGCACCGGCCTCGGCCTGGCTACCTGCAAGAAAATTGTCGAGCGGCACGGCGGGACTATTTCTTGCACATCGAAGAAGGGCCAAGGCACGACGTTCTGCTTCACTTTACACGGAGCCAGTTAGTCGACAGCGTGCCGCAGCCTGATTGGGCGAAGACACCGCCGCGGCGGAGACCGGCACACTGACCGCGGCGAGCGCGCTCACGGCATCTCAACGATGCGCCAGTAGCTGTCCACCAGGCTGAAGAGTTTGAGGAAGTCCTCACCCGCTTTCTCCTTAAGGATGTAGCCGGTCACGTTCATGGAGTAGGCGGACTGCTTGTCCTCCGCCCGGTTGGACGTAGTGAGCATGAAGATGATGGTCTCGCGCAGGCCGGGGTCTTCACGGATAGCCGTCACCAGTTGAATGCCATTCATGCGGGGCAGGTTCAGGTCCACGAGCAGCATATAGGGCGGCTGGATCCGAAGCTGCTGATCGGTTCCCTTCAGTATCTCCAGCGCCTCGACCCCATCCCGTGCGCGCACGATTGGATTGGCGATGCGGGCCTTCAAGAAAGTGCGCTCGACCGCCTTGGCATCGCCGTCGTCGTCATCGACAAGCAGGATGCGGATTGGGTTAGGAGCTTCGGTTGTGCGCCATGTCGTCATCTCTCTTCAACACTCGCGAAGCTAAATTTTGGTGTTTTGCACTTTATGTCCTGTTTGGGCCAGGTGAAGTCGAATGTGCTTCCCTGACCAACGGCGGATTCCAGATTGAGTTCGCCGCCCGCCACGTCAATATATTTGCGCACCATAGCCAGCCCCATGCCGCTGCCCTCCACCTGGTCCCTCGGTTTGAGGGTCTGGAACATTCTAAAAATCTGCTCGTGGTACTGCGCCGGGATGCCCGGACCGTCGTCTTTGACGCGGAAACGGTACGCGGCCCCAAGATCTTCGACGGAAACCGCGATCCGTCCCACCTTTTTGTCGTGGTGCTTGATGGCGTTGGAAATCAGGTTGATCAGAATTTGCTGCAACGGCATACGGAAAACCTTAATGCCGGCGAAGGTGGAGGTTGCATGGACGATGAAGCCTTCTGGTGGTGAAAGCAGTCCCAGGATATTTTCCATCAGCACACATCCAGAGATGGCATCTGCTGGGCTGTCGACGGTCTCGCGGCCAATGCGGGAGTATTCAAGCAGATCGTCGAGCAGCCTGTCCATCCGCCGAACGCGGCTCCGCAACAAAGTCATGTTTTCCTGTATTTCAGTGCTCAATTTCCCTGCCAGATCCTCTTCAATCCAGGTAGAGGCATTGTGGATGACCCTTAGCGGTGCCTTTAGATCATGTGAAGCCGCATAGGCGAAGGCGTCCAGTTCCAGATTGCTGCGCTCCAGAGCCTGGGTATAGCGGGCTAATTCCACCGCAGCCTTTTGACGCTCCCCCTCCATCGCTAATCGCTCGCTGATATCCCGCGTCACCCTACCGAAGCCCCGCAGTGTGCCGTTGTCATTGAAGAGCGCCGTAACGATGACGTTGGCCCAAAACCGGGAGCCATCCTTCCGTACCCTCCAGCCCTCTTCCTCATAGCGTCCCTTTTCGGCGGCTTGCTGCAGTTCCCTCGCAGGTTTGCCTTGCGCAATGGCCTCCGCTGTATAGAACTTCGAAAAGTGAGTCCCGACGATCTCCTCCGCGCGATAACCCTTGATCCTCTCCGCGCCCTCGTTCCAGGTGGTGATAAGGCCTTGCGGGTCGAGCATCAAAATTGCATAATCTTTGACTCCTTTGATCAACTGCCGTTCATTTTCGGTTTGCTGTCGGAGCAATTCATCCGCCCGTTTGCGCTGGGTAATGTCGCGGGCAATTTTTGAAGCGCCCACAATGACACCCCTGCGATCTCGAATCGGTGAAATGGTGACCGAGACGTCAATGTGGGTGCCGTCCTTCCTCACCCGTACGGTTTCGAAATGATCAACGCGCTCGCCACGCTTGATGCGGGCCAGGATGTCTGACTCTTCGTCAAGGCGCTCGGGCGGTAATAGAACCAGCATTGGCTTGTTTACGATCTCTGCTGCGGAGTAACCGAATACCTTCTCAGCGCCACGATTCCAGGCGGAGATCGTTCCGTCGAGGGTCTTGCTGATAATAGCGTCATCCGACGAGTCGACGATCGCGGCTAGCCATTCCCGTATTTCATCCTCGGACAAATGTTCCATGAAAATCGCAGACCCTGCGGACACTGGTACGGTGCTGAACCCTGCATCGGCAGCAGGAGGGTGTGCGATAGATGACGAGCGCGCTCACAACGACAAGATCAAAGAGGATTTTTCACTTCGAAAGGAGCTTGCTGACAAGGCCGGTTTCGATTTCAAACTGGCCTCGGTTGCGCCGATTGTCGCGAAAAAGACGGTAGGAGAAACTGACGGTTTGGTCGCCAGTCGCTTCGGATGGAGTCCTCACTTCCGGCTTGTTCGGCGATTTGTAAAATTTGATATTTTTGGGTCCTTTTTAGAATTGGGAGCTCAGCGGGGGCGGACGAAGGGATTAAATGGGTTCTTTTTTATAGCGAGAGGAATTCTGAGATCTGGAACAGAAGTGAACAGGGGAACAGAAGGGGTCGGTGTCTCCGAGGGGTAAATCCCTTGGGCAGGGGGGACCGGCTGGATCGAGGGGGCCGGAGGCTGATCTCCCACGGAGGCGGGAGCGAGATTGGGTTTCCACGGCACGCTCGGCGCCACGCTCCGCGGCACGCCGGGACTGGCGGGGCTGGCGAGACTGGCGGGGACGCCAAGCCCACCTTCTTGCTCTTGCGGGGTAGGGGGGTCTGGAGGCGGCTGGATGGTTGTGGCCTGCTGCGGCCCGCGACGCCAGGCGGCGGCATAGATTGGCGGCTGATCGGGAGCAGGAGAGGATTTCTTTTCCGAAGAGGTGGCGAGACGGTCAACGGCGGGACGGTCGGGGATGAGGTTTTGCATGGCCACGATCATGGAGAGGGCCTTGACTTGGCCGGTAATGCTGCCTCGGGTCATCTCGGGGCTGAGATTGGCGATTTCCCAGAGGCGGGCCAGTACTTGTTCGCGGTCCAGGTTCAGCCGGCGCTGTCCTTCCACGGTACGCCGGGACAGGTCAGCCTCCTGCTGGACGAGCTGTTGCTGCACGGCGGCGCGGTGCTCGAGCATGAAGGCGCGGACACGGGGCTTGGCTTTGGTGTAGGCGGCGGAGTCGGGGTTGAGGCCGACGGCTTCAGCGGCTTGACGGTCGGTCATGGCGCCAGCGAGGACCAGGCGGGCAAAGGCTATTTCCTGATCGGTGATGGGGTCGTTCACTTTATTTTTGGGCATAGGTGGCTCCGGGAATTTGAGAGAAGTCAGGGGCAGGGGTTTCTAACGCGCTTGGAGGCGCGGTGGGTGCACAAAAAATCCCGCGGTGGCGGGGTGGTTGGATTAGGCTTATTTGTGGACAGGGATCGGGTGGGACACCGGACAGCGGTAAAGCTGTCCTTCGCTCGCGCCTAAGGCCGAAACTACCGGCAACTACCCGCCAGCGAGCGGTGACGCGAGAGTCCGCTTGCTGCCGAAATCATCTCCCAACAGTATACAGCGCTACGGAATCGGATTTGGCTGCCGAGACTCTTTCCTTGAGCCGCCGGTTATCGTTTCGTAGGTTACTTTGGTCGACTGGAGACCTAGTGGTCAGGGTTCGCAATGCCGCCAAGCGAAGGTCGTCAATTCTGAACCCAACGACTCTGAGGACGCCTACTCGCATGGGTCGCTATAGCTCTAATGTGCTATGTCTGAAAATGGAAATCAGCCGAAGTAGCAGATAGTGACAGCTCCAAACTCAACTCTGGCCGGCACCTATTCTTATCCGCTCGTCTTTCTGTCCATCGTCATTGCAAACCTGGCTGCCTATGCAGCTCTCGACCTTTCAGGACGAGTGACAGCCGCCCACGGGCGAGCGCGGGTCGCGTGGCTCTGCGGGGGCGCGTTCGCCATGGGAATCGGCATCTGGTCGATGCACTACATGGGTATGGCAGCCTTCCAACTGCCCGTTGCGGCGCGATATGACTGGCCGACGGTCTTGCTTTCGATGGCCGCCGCGATCCTGGCCTCTGCCGTGGCTCTCTTCGTGGTGAGCCGAAAGACACTCACCACTGCGGGAACCATCACCGGCAGCGTGCTAATGGGCGGCGGCATCGCAACGATGCACTACATCGGCATGGATGCCATGCGAGTGGCTGCTATGTGCGTCTACTCCTACAAAGTTGTGGCGTTGTCCATACTGCTTGGCATCGTGATCTCGCTGGTGGCCATTAAATTGACGTTCGCGGGAAGAGAACAAACCTCCACCTGGAGCTGGCAGAAGTCCCGCAGCGCACTGCTGATGGGTTTAGCTATACCGGTCGTGCACTATGTCGGCATGGCCGCCGTCCAATTCATTCCGCGCCCCCTTCAGGATGGCGATCTAACACACGCAATCAGCATCTCCAATCTCGGCATCACGAGCATAGCGCTGGTCACCCTTCTGATATTGGGAATGGTCTTTGTAACCGCTTCGCTCGATCGGCACTACTCTCTCCAGGAGTTGCAACTCAAGCTGATCGAAGAGCAGGCAAAATCAAGCGCGGCAGAGGCCGGCAGTAAGGCAAAGGGAGAATTTCTGGCGAATATGAGCCACGAGATTCGCACGCCGCTGAATGGCATCATCGGGATGACCGACCTGGCCCTGGCTACGGAGCTTACGCCAGAGCAGAGAGATTACCTGGAAACAGTCAAGCTTTCCGCGGACTCATTGTTGAATGTGATTAATGACATACTCGATTTCTCCAAGATCGAGGCCGGCAAGGTGGAGTTGGAAGAAACGGACTTCGACCTGCGGGAATGCGTCGAAAGCGCTTTGAAGACGCTTGCCCTGCGCGCGCACGAAAAGGGGCTTGAATTATTGTGCGAGGTGACCCATGAAGTGCCAAAGACGGTGGTGGGAGATGCCGGACGCATTGGACAAGTGCTGCTCAATCTTCTTGGAAACGCGTTGAAGTTTACGGCACGAGGAGAGGTCGGGCTAAGGGTCCAGGCAAGCGCAATCGAAGGGCAGACCTGCATCCTGCACTTTGTCGTTTCGGATACGGGAGTTGGCATCGCGGCTGCGAAGTTGAATCTGATTTTCGACTCGTTCAGCCAAGCCGATGCGTCCACTACGCGGGAATTTGGAGGAACAGGGCTCGGGCTGACGATTTCAAGACGCCTGGTGGAGATGATGGGGGGCCGCATATGGGTGGAGAGCGAGCCCGGAGCTGGATCACGCTTTCATTTCACGGCAAAGCTCGGGATTTCGGCGAACCGGACGGTGGTGACTGCCGGCGCCCAGGCGACACTTCACGGCCTGAGAGTTTTGATCGTCGATGATAATCTCACCAACCGTCGCATCCTGCTAGGCATGGTGGAGCGATGGGGGATGAAACCAACCGGGGTTTGCGATGGCGAGCAAGCGTTGGTAGAGCTTTCAACCGCCAGGAAAGCGGACGCTGCGTACGACCTGATTCTGACCGACATGCATATGCCCAGAATGGATGGCTTCGGGCTCGTGGAACAGATCAAGCTGACGCCGGAAAACGTACCTGCGACGATCATGATGCTGACTTCCGGAGGGCGGAAGGGCGATGCCGCCCGCTGCAGAGAGCTGGGGATCGCAGCCTACCTGATCAAGCCCGTACGCGAAGCGGAGCTTCGCGAAGCGATCCTTAGCATATTGCACGCCAAGCAGCAACCGGGCTCCCAACCGATGGTCACTCGATCTTCTTTTCGAAAAGACCGCAATCCCGCGAGAGGCTTGCGCATTCTGCTGGCGGAAGATAACCGAGTTAACCAAAAAGTTGCGACAAGCCTGCTAGAAAAGCGCGGTCACCGCGTGGTCGTGGCAAATAACGGCAAAGAAGCCCTCGCCGTATTAGCTGGAGGTATCTTCGACCTGGTGTTCATGGATGTGCAGATGCCGGAGATGGATGGACTGCAGGCAACTATCGCGATCCGCGAGCAAGAAAAGGTCACGGGAGTCCATCAACCGATTATTGCCATGACCGCGCTGGCGATGAAGGGCGACCAGGAACGGTGTATCGCGGCCGGCACGGATGGTTATCTCTCGAAGCCGATCTCTCCCGAACAGCTGGACGGGGCTTTAGACAGCTATGTGAACCGGCGCAGCGATGATATTCGATTGAAGACGAACAGCAATCACTCGCCCGTCCCCGTCGTGAATGCAGCTGAGCTGCTGCAGCGCATCGATGGAGATCGAGCCCTGCTTGCAGAGTTAGTCGAGATCCTGCGTAAGGACTACCCAGGGCAGCTTCGCGGCGCACGGGAATCAATTGCGCGGGGAGATGCCCAGGGATTGGAACGGGTTGGACATGCGCTCAAAGGGGCATTGGACAATCTTTCGGCGACAAGCGCTTCGAGCTTTGCTGCCGAACTTGAGTCGATGGGAAGATCCGGCAATCTTGAGTTTGCCGGTCCCAAGCTGATGGCGCTGGAGAACGAAATGTATCAGGTGATAGAAACTATCGATGAGTTGTCATTGGAGAGAGAATCCGGTAACCCTGCCCTGCGCATTTAACGCGACCCGAGACGCGTGGTAACCCCCTTGAATCTTGGGATGCTTAAAGCTTTGGGCGTGGAAGACGATCAGTCTCCGAGAACCTTTTCAACTCTTCGGTCTATCGTGCATCCCGGTTTATCCTCGACCCACATAATCGCGCATCCCCACACATTGCACTTCTCACTTCGATGACCTAGGGGTGTGAGAAGGAGAGGTTTTGCTACTTCGAGGGTTGGCTTCGTTTGCGTGGTCGCTGTCAGGAGGTTGTCTTCCTTCGCATCGGGGCGCATTCGATAGAATTGCCACATATCTCGATGGCCTATGCAAAGCATCTCCCATTACCGTGGATTAGAGAGGATCGGCGGCGGTGGCATGGGCGTCGTCTACAAGGCAGAAGACACGCTCCTTGGACGCTTTGTCGCACTCAAATTCCTACCCGATCACTTTGCCCACGACAGGGCGGTTCTGGAGCGCTTTCGGCGTGAGGCGCGTGCCGCTTCTGCGCTCAATCATCCCAACATCTGCACCATCTATGAGATCGCCGAAGAGGACGGCCGCACCTTCATCGCCATGGAGTTCCTGGATGGCGAAACGCTGAAGCGGTTGATTGAGCAAGGTCCGCTAGCCATCGATCGGGTGATCCAAATCGCGATCGACATTACGGATGCGCTTGAAGCAGCGCATGAGAAGGGCATCATTCATCGCGATATCAAGCCGGCAAACGTCTTTATCACCAAGCGCGGCACGGCCAAGGTTCTGGACTTCGGTCTGGCAAAGATGGCACCCGTTAAGGAACTCGCGGCCGCCGGCGCAGACCTCGAAAGACAGCAGCTTACTGACGGTCTTGGCGGCGCACTAGGAACGGCGGCCTACATGTCTCCGGAGCAAGCGCTCGGCCACCAGGTCGATACGCGCACCGATCTTTTTTCTTTCGGCATCACGCTTTACGAGATGTGCACCGGCTGCTCGCCCTTCGCCGGGGAAACCACCGGCGAGCTTCTGATCGCCATCGTCCAGCAGGTCCAGACCACTCCAGCGCGACTCAATCCCGACGTTCCGTTTGAATTAGCCCAAATCATCGATCGATGTCTGGAGAAGGACCGGGAACTCCGCTACCAGGATGCGGGCGAGATCCGCGCGGACTTGAAGGCAGTGGAACGCAACCCGTCCGCAGAGATTGCCACTTCCTCTCCGGCATCTGGAATACGGTCATCGGTCCGTGCATCTTCAGGGTCAAAGACGTTTGCAGGCGCTCCCGGCGACGGCGCGAGCTCCGTATCCGCGGCGACGCCGACTAAACCCCCAGGACAATCCGTACGGCGACGATGGCTGCTGACCTTTTCAGGGCTGCTGATGGCGGCCGTGGGGCTGCTGGTGTTTTTTCTGATACGCCCCCAACCCGTGCCGGAAGTGGCAAATTATGTGCAGCTCACCCACGACAATCAGCCAAAGGCGCTGGTCGGTACCGATGGTTCACGGCTGTATCTTGGTTTTGCCAGAACCATCACCTACAGTGCAGCCACCGGCATCATGCAGATGTCTGCTTCGGGGGGCGAGCCGGTCCGGATTACGGCGGCTTCCACCGCCATTCTCCCGTTGAACGTCTCGCCGGATGGAGCCGAAATTCTGGTCAAAGACAACCAAGGCACGGACTATAGGGGTGAGCTTTGGGGACTCCCGATACTAGGGGGTTCGCCCCGCCGATTAGGCGGTCTTGTCGGACAGGACGCCGCTTGGTCGCCTGATGGCAGGACCCTGGTTTACGCCGACGGGAGCGGATTGTTTCTGGCTACGAATGAGGGGACGCAACCGCGAAAGTTAGTTTCTTTAACCGGCCGAGGCTTTTATCCAGCATGGTCACCTGACGGAAGCAGGCTCAGGTTTACGGTGATCGATGACAAGACCCGCGGTAATTCGCTGTGGGAGGTTTCGGCACAGGGGACGAATCTGCACCCGTTGTTTTCCGGATGGCACAATCCTGCAGACGAATGCTGCGGGAAATGGACGACGGACGGGAAATACTTCGTGTTCGAATCGCGGGGCCAAATCTGGGCACTTTCCGAAGCGGGAACATTTCTTCATCGGTCCACCGACAAGCCCATCGAACTAACTTCGAGCCCGCTCGGCTTGTTCACTCCTCTTCCGAGCAAAGACGGCAAGAAACTTTTCGTGGTGGGCCGGACTTACCGCGGCGAACTGCAGCGCGGTGAATCCAAGCCGGGCTCGTTCACGCCCTTTCTCTCGGGCATCTCCGCTGAGGACGTGGTGTTTTCAAAAGACGGCGAGTGGTTGGCCTACGTATCCTACCCCGAAGGCATTCTCTGGCGCAGCAAGCCCGATGGTACCCAGAAAATGCAGCTCAGCTCCGCTCCATTGTTTGCCGCGCTGCCGCGGTGGTCGCCGGACGGCAAACAAATTGTCTTTTATAACTACTCAGCCGGCGAACCGGGAAGGATCTACGAGGTTTCAGCTGACGGCGGCAGTCCCCAGGAACTACTGCCGGCAGATCCTGAGCCTAAGCAGGATCCGGACTGGTCGCCGGACGGCGACAAAATTATTTTTGGCAGCGTACCGGCCGACAAAGATTCGGCCCTGCGTGTGCTCGATCTGAATACCCACCGTGTTTCTGCACTGCCCGGTTCTCGAGGCCTGTTCTCGCCCCGCTGGTCACCGGATGGCAGGTACATCGTGGCCATGCCGGCGGACTCGCTGAGCCTGGTGCTCTTCGACTCCAAATCCCAGAAGTGGTCACAACTCGCGAGTGCAAGAGCTGCATTTCCGAACTGGTCAAGGGACGGACAGTATGTTTACTTCCTACGTTGGCTCGACAACCCGGCTGTGCTGAGAGTCAGGATCAGTGACCGCGAGGTGGAGCAGGTTTCGGACCTGACGCACCTTCCGACTACCGGCAACATCGGGCCATGGCTGGGTCTCGATCCAGACGATTCTCCGCTTCTACTCAAAGATATTGGGACGCAGAATATCTACGCCCTAGATTGGAGAGAGCCCTAAAGAGGACTGACCTCTGCGTGCGAGGATTGGGGATCAGTTCGTCTGTTACCGAATCCCTCGTCTGTCACCGAATCCCTCGCCCAAGAGTTGTGCCACTGGGAGCGGTTCGATATGCCGTGGCGGTCGCAGTGACGTGGGTAGTGAGTCACGTTTAAATCTCCCTGACTTACTCGGTCGATTTTAGGAAGGCAACGATATCAGAAAGCTGTTGCCGGGTGAAGCGGTGAGCAAAGTCAGCATGTACGTTCAAATTGTTGCAGTTTCCACGTTGCGCAATTTCCTGGAGCGGAAAAGTGCGAAGAACAGGGAGACCTGCTGACGGGAGATCATAAAGTCGCAGAACTGTGGCGTCACCTCCGGCCTCAACCCCACAGATCGTTTCACCGGAAGTTGTACGGATTTCCAAAGCCGATTTAGCATTTGGCGCCAGAATCGAGGCTAGAATCTCCGAGTGCGAACTGTTCCACAGCGTGTCCAATGCCGGACCAACAGTTGAGCCTACGCCGCGAATGCGGTGGCAGACGCCGCAGTTGCGTTCGTTGCTGAGGTTGAAGAAGAGTTCCTTCCCCCGAGCGGCGGTTTGCTCTGCGACGCTGGTTACAGGAGCCGACGTTTCGAAAGCGGCGGGCTGGGTTTTCGCGTTCTCAAGCGCTTCGTGCGAGAGGCTCAGGATGTACAGAACAAGCGCGGAAATTTGCTGGTCAGAGAGTCTGCCTTTCCAACTCGGCATAGGAGAACCGGGAATGCCCTCCTCAATCGTTTTGTACAGGTAACTTTTATCCCAATGCCGGTCCCGCAGTGTTGGCCCCCGTCCCGGGCCTCCATCAGATCCATGACAAAAGCTATTGGCACAGTTGGTCAGGAACAAATGATGCCCGGTCGTGGTCTCACGAGTCTTCGAGCCGTTGCTCGACTCGTTATCTGACGCAGACGTCTGTCCGATTGATCGAGCCGCGCCGAAAACAATAGCACTGAGGACAACAATCATCCCCATGTAAGCCAGGTAACGGTTCATCATTTCGAATCCGGAAGCGCAAAAACGAAGAGAGTGGATCCGCCGGGAAAGTCCTCGGTTTCAGGCCATAGTTGGGGAAGAGCGCCGGCTACGGCGGAGCCCCATCCCGTGGGCACGGCCACATACTGCTTTCCGGCAACGGAAAAAGTCACGGGCGATCCGCGATTTCCCGAACCGGTCTGAAAGCTCCAAAGTTTGGTGCCAGATCGAGCGTCGAGAGCAAAGAAATTTCCTTGCGGATCTCCTGAGAAGATAAGATTCCCGCCGGTGGCGAGAACCGACGCCAGCAATGGATACTTTGAACGATATGACCATTGCCGCTTGCCGGTAATCGGATCATAGGCATCCAGATGTCCACCTGCCGGACCTTTGAGCGGCGGTTTGAACAAAAATTCTCCGCCGAAATAAGGCGCCCCGGTGTGGCCTTCTTCCCTTCTGGGCGTAATGGTCTGGCACCATTCCATGCCCACGGTATAGAAAAAGCCGGTCTGCGGGTTGTAGGCTCCATGGTTCCAGCTTCGACCGCCACTGACACTTGGGCAGATTAGTTCAGACTCGCCGGGGATAGATTTCTTCCGGCCCAGTAGATTACCCTTGGCGTCAATGCCGGTGATCCAATTGAGATTTTCGACAAAGGGCCAGGCGGTTACAAATTGGCCATTGGTGCGATCGAGCACCCAGACGTAGCCACCTTTGTTGGGATGAATGATCAACTTGCGTAGGCTGCCCTGGATTACAGCGTCGATCAGCACACACTCGTAAGCGCTGTCCCAATCCCAGACGTCATGAGGTATCTCCTGGTAGTACCACTTCAACTCACCAGTGTCTGGGTTGAGAGCCAACACCGAATCCGTATAGAGGTTCGATCCCTCTCGGTTACCACCGTAGAAATCGGCAGCCGGATTGCCGACGCCCCAATAGACGAGGTTCAGATCCGGATCGTAAGAGCCAGTGAGCCAAGTGGCGCCCCCGCCCACCTTCCAACTATCTCCCGCCCAGGTTTCGTGACCCTTTTGACCCGGGCCGGGAATGGTCCAAAAATGCCAGGCCTGATGTCCGTTCTTGAGGAAGAATGCGTTGATATATCCCCTATGCGCCGAATCTCCTCCGGTTACGCCGACCAGCACCTTGTCTTTCACAATTAACGGCGCGCCCGTAATGTTGCAGCCGCACATTTGCACGTCCTCGACATCGACATTCCAAACTTCTTTTCCTGTGTTCTGGTCGAGCGCGACGAGGTGATTGTCGAGAGTACCCATCAGCACTAATCCCCCTCCGACAGCAACGCCGCGGTTGAGAGGTCCATAACCCAGGCCCAGCGCCTTTGGGAGTTGATAATAGTAATGCCAGAGTTCTGTTCCGGTGGCGGCATCTATGGCAAAGACTCGATTGCCCGGCGAGGTGATATACATTACGCCGTCAACCACAATAGGCGTGCAGGAGAATCCACCGTCGACCTTTCCCGTCTGGAAAGCCCAAACCGGGACCAATTTATGAACATTTGTTTGGTTGATTTGATCCAGCTTGCTGTAGCGCCACGCAGAGTCATTTCCGCCGTAGGTCGGCCAGTTCTGCGCCGGTAAATCGGCGCGAACGGGAAACTTGTCTGATATCGAGCGCTGTTCTTGCGCCGATGCAAGGACTGCGCAGAAGCTGCAGACGATCATGATACGAATGAAGATTGCCTACTGCCGCGCCAAGGCTACGCGCATTTCGGCTTCTTTGTCTTTGATCATTTCGCCGCTCAAGTCTACGGTCACGTTATAAAGCGTGCCGGTGAACCTGAATGGCGGCTGGTACTTGTCCCAAACCGGTGAGCCGGTGTCGGCGCCGCACACCATTCCCCCGGCCAGACCGATCATGACGGGCATGGTGAGAGGAATTTCTCCCTCACCGACCAGCTTGCCGTCGATAAACATCTGACCGTGACCCGGAGCGCCCTTGCCGCTCTTGTAGTCCATTGGACCTGTTGTCTCGAATTCGAAGCGTAGCTTATGGCGTCCTACGGGCACAGGGACGTTCGATTCAATGTGAAAGAACTGGCTGCCGACGTAGGAGTACACGTAGTGGAGATTGCCATTCTGAATGTAGAAAGAAAGACCGCCCTGCACATCGCCAGCGGAGAGTAGAACTCCCTCTGCGCCGCCTTGGGGAATTTGAACGTCCGCCGTAATGCTGAATGGCCGGTTCATCACATTGGGTCCGGCGTTACTCGGCACCATCTGTGTGTCGGGATACAAGGTGTAGCTGCTGCGAGCCTCGGCGATCTGCGGACGCGGATCCAGCGCTCTCATCTGGCCCCGCGAATCGACGGGCAGGACATCGTATTTACCAGCTTCGACATACCAGGTGCCAATCATCTCGATTAGTTTTTCGCGATTCTCAGAGGCAAGATTATGGTTCTCAGCAAAGTCTGTCTCGATGTGATAAAGCTCCCAATTCTTGGCATCCAGCTCCGTGAGCTTGTCCTTGTCGATCGGCGCGCCAAACGGGATGCCTGCCTCCTTGAAGGAGGTCCCCGGCCACGGGCACACCGCGCGCCAGCCATCGTGATAGATGGAACGATGTCCGAACATTTCGAAGTACTGGGTAATGTGCTTCGTGGGCGCCTTTGCGTCGTCCAGCGCATGGGCAAAGCTGAGCCCTTGGATCGGCGACTGGGTTACACCTTTGACGGACATGGGAGGCTCGATACCCAGTGCATCGAGCACTGTTGGAACCATGTCAATGGCGTGAGCATACTGGGTGCGGATTTCGCCCTTCGCCTTGATTCCCTTCGGCCAATGAACGATGAACGGATCGTTGACGCCGCCACGGTAGGTCTCGCGCTTCCAGCGGCGGAAGGGCGTATCGCCTGCAAACGCCCAGCCCCATGCGTAGTGATTGAAGGTATTCGGTCCGCCTAGCTCGTCGATCTTCTGCAAGTTCTCTTGCAGCGAATCCGGTACGTTGTTGAAGAACTTGTTTTCGTTCACCGATCCGTGCGGTCCGCCTTCCGCGCTCGCGCCGTTGTCTGAAATGAACATGATGAGCGTGTTCTCCCACTCGCCAATCGACTTCAAGAAGTCAAACAGGAGGCCGTAGTGATAGTCCGCGTGAGTCAGGAACCCGGCAAAGACCTCCATCATGCGGGAGTACAGCTTTTTCTCGTCGGCTGAGAGAGTGTTCCAGTCCTGCACGTCAGGATCGTGTCGAGAGAGTTCGGAATCTTTGGGTATGATGCCAAGCTCCTTTTGCCGCGCAAACGTCTTTTCGCGATATGCATCCCAGCCGTCGTCGAACTTGCCCTTGTACTTGTCTGCCCACTCCTTCGGCACGTGATGTGGCGCATGTCCAGCGCCCAGGCAGAAATACATGAAGAAAGGTTTAGTAGGCGCGACCTGTTTAGAGTCGGCGATGAAGCTGATAGCCCGGTTCGTCAGATCTTCGGTCAGGTGGTAACCCTCTGCCGGTGTCTTCTCGGGTTCAACCGAATGGGTATCGTACACAAGTTCCGGATAGTACTGGTGTGTGTCGCCGCCGAGAAAGCCATAATAACGCTCGAAGCCTCGGCCCAACGGCCAGCGGTCGTATGGACCCGCCGCAGAGGCCTGATCCGCCGGCGTCAGGTGCCACTTGCCAATGGCATAGGTGTTGTAGCCATGCTGGAGCAGCATTTCGGAGAGCATCCCATTTTCAAAGGGGATGTTTCCATTTCCACCTGGATAGCCAGTGGAACCCTCGGTGATGCAGGACATGGCGTTTGAGTGGTGGTTGCGCCCGGTCAGGATGCAAGAGCGTGAGGGCGAACAAAGCGCCGTTGTGTGCATGTTGTTGAAGAGCAGCCCCCCTGCCGCGAGCTTGTCGATGTTCGGCGTCGCGATGGGGCTTCCGTAACAGCCCATTTGGCCGAAGCCTGTATCGTCCTGCACGATGAATATGACGTTGGGTGCGCCTTCTTTCGCACGCAATGGTTCAGGCCAGGCCGGGCTCGAGACATCGAATGTACGTCCAATAACACCACTGAAGGCAGTACCTGGTTTGTACTCTTTAAGTGCCATGGCGGTTTTCCTTTTGAAGACTCTTGGCGGGTTAGCTTGCCGCTTCCAGGAGAATAGGTACAGACCCCCCGGTTCCGGCCAAAGTCTAGGATTGCCGCCTTTCGCGAAACAACTGTCACAACAGACAGGTATTGGACTCGCGCTAATAATTCACTAATAACGGCCCAGCCATGCCCCGTTGCCCTAGGCAGTAGCCAACACCGTCAGCTCCTGGAGCTCCGCTAGGAGTGACTTAGGAGTGTCTTCGTCGATTAGGTCCGGGTCTTCTGGGTCGTCGTCTTCATCGTCTGGCAAATCGAGCAGAGACTTCAGGTGCATCCGCATTGGTGCGATTTTTTAAGCGCAAACCCGCTCAACATTTGTTTTTGAATCTCTTCACGGCTTCTTTGTCTTACTCTCTTTTAGAAACAGATTGACTCTATGGTTGTACGAACAATGAGGAGAGAAAGACGTGAAGCTTAAGGAACGGATTGCTGTTGTCACTGGAGCGGGCTCTGGAATTGGCCGGGCAGTCGCGGATGCCCTCAGTAGGGAAGGATCGCGCGTGGTGCTTGTCGACGTAGATGGAGCCAAGGCAGAAGTTGCCGCTGCGGCCCTCGCTTCGCTTGGCAGAGATGCACGTGCCTTCAAGGCCGATGTTGCCGACCCTAAATCGGTAAGCAGCTTGAAGGAGTTCGTCCACAAGGAGCTCGGTCCGCTCGACATCCTGGTGAACAACGCCGCGATTCAGGTGAACAAGAAGATTGAAGATACGTCTCCTGAAGAGTGGAATCGGCAGATGGCGGTTAACGTGGGCGGCGTGTTTCTATGTTCGCGCGCCTTTCTGCCCGCTCTCCGGCAGACGCGGGGTGTCATCCTCAACATGTCCTCTGTCAATGGGTTCTTCGTAGAGCCGTATTGTGCCGGCTACTGTGCCACTAAGGGAGCGATTCTGGCTTTCACCAAGGCGCTGGCCATCGATCATGGGCGCGAGGGGATTCGGGTGCACGCCATCTGTCCCGGCTACATCAACGCCGGGCTCGCGGAGGGTTACTTCGAGTCACAGGGCGATCCCGCCCGAGCCAGGGAAGAAGCGGGCCTGCTCCATGCATTAGGAAGAATCGGACAGCCGGAAGAAGTAGCCCGCGCGGCCGTCTTCCTCGCCAGCGATGACAGCTCATTCATGACCGGCTCAGCACTGGTCGTCGATGGTGGCTTCAGCGCGGGTCTGCCGCCTAAGTAGCCGCACGCAGCCGGAGACCATCGCTATGCGTCTCCGGCTGCTGATACACGGTGCACCGCACCGTTACCCGAGAAGGTTCTGCCCGGAATCGAGTAAACCTCGACCTAGGAAACGGGAACGCTAACGGACTGCTTCTTCTGGTGCTCTTCATAGACGGTGATCAGCAGCGTACTGAGCAGCACCAGAATTCCACCCAGGACCATGTAGACAGTAAGTTTCTCATGCAGCACCAGGGCAGCAATGACGAGGCCAAAGAACGGGATCATGTAATTGGACAAGCTGGCCTGGGTCGCATCGAGACGGGTTAACACCGAAAGGAAAATCACCATCGAGAGACAGTACTGAAACACCGCGAGCAGAGCAATCCCGAGCCAGGTCTTCGTAGTGTAGGAAGGTATTTGGTGAAAAGCGCCAGGCTCGGCATAAAGCGTAATCGGTATGAGAAAGGCAATCACGAAATAATAGCTGTAGAGAAGAACCTGGAGCGGAGTATATCGCTCCAGTAACTTCTTGCTATAGACGTTGTAAAAAGCGCTTCCGCAGACGCTAATGAAGATGAGCACGTTGCCAAGCAGATAGCCTTTGCCAGTAAAGTCCAGCGCCTTCCAATCCACCCCCGAGCATTCCACGACGCCGGCGATGGCCAGGGCAAAGCTGATCCAGCGCATGCGCGACATGGTTTCGCCCAACAAAAAGTAGGCCATGACAGTGGTTGCGATGGGCAGCGTCAACGTCAGCAGGGCGGCATTGGAAGCCAAAGAAAAGCGAAGCCCCCAGGTGATGAAGAGCTGGGCGACGACCTGGCCGAGAACTCCGATGAGCAGGAAGCGAAGCCAGTCTGCACCCGGTATTGACGGGAGCCGGGCCTGTTGCGAGCGAGCTTCCCAACGCACGATGGGTATCAGGAGGACCGTCGCGATCAGCATCGGGAATGAGGTAGCAGCGACCGGACCCATCTGCTCCTGGACAATTTTGACCAGCACAAATTGGCTCGCCCATATCAGGTTGCAAAGCAACAGCAGGATCCAGTCACGAAAACGTTCAGTAGAAAACACCAGCACTCCCTAGCTCACAAGTGGGCGAGACTAACGGTCGCGAACCTTCACACGGTCCAATGCAGTGCAAAGACTCATCTCAATCAAATCGCACATTTCATCCAGATCCTTCTCTTCCGCTATGAGCGGCGGAGCCACTGCGAACCAGCTGGGGTCCACGCGTAGAATAATCGCCTGCTCGAGAGCGGTTCGCTTGAGTTCCATCCCGAGTGCAGGAAACGGCTCCATGGAGTTGGTGTCCTTCACCAGTTCGACTCCGAGCAAAACGCCCCTGCCACGAATCTCGCGAACCACTCCGTATTTCTTTAGATTGTCCAGCCGGCGGCGCAAGTATTCGCCGAGACGTTGCGCCTTGGCACACAAATCCTGCTCTACAATTTCATCGAGCACGGCCAAACCAGCGGCGCAGGCCAGCGGATTGCCGGCAAACGTATGCCCATGCGCGAAGTGCAGATTTTCATCGGGCCTGCCCGCGAAAGCCTCCGCCATATCTTGCCGGGCAATCATAGCCCCCAGTGGCATGGCGCCACTGGAGATCCCTTTGCCCGCGCAGATGATGTCTGGCGTGACCCCGAAGGTCTGGGAGGCAAACATGTTGCCGGTCTTGGCAAACCCCGTAATCACCTCGTCGAAAATCAGAAGCACGTCATACCGATCGCAGATGTCCCGCAGCATCTGAAAGTATTCTTCGGTAGGGGTGATGATCCCGCCGGTGTTGCCGATGGGTTCGACGAGAAAGGCAGCGACGGTAGATGGATCCTCATGCAGGATAACGTCTTCCAGGCTTCTGGCAGCGAAACGATTCGCTTCTTCCCAGGTTGCAAACCGGTCGCGATAGTAGCTGGGTGGAAATATCTTCAGAAATCCATCCATCTGCGGTTCGAATTTGGATTTGCGCGCTCCATTTCCGCTGGCGCCCATGCCGCCAAACGTGGCTCCGTGGTAAGCGTAGTAGCGGCTAATGAACTTATACTTATTGGGCCGAGACGTTTGCTTGAAGTATTGCCGGGCAAACTTAAGCGCGGATTCCACCGCTTCCGAGCCGCCGCTGTATGGCTTTACAAACTTCAAAGAACCAGGCGCAACGCTTCCTACCTTTTCCACGAAATCGAGCAGAATATTAGTGACACTATGCAGCGGCGGAGCAAAGGTAGCCTTCTCCATTTGATCGCGCATGGCCTGCATAACCCGTGGGTGGCGATGGCCTAGAACGGCGACGAAAATGCCCCCGATGGCATCGAAGTATCGCTTCCCGGAAGTATCCCAGTAGTAGAGGCCTTCTGCTCGTTCAATCACCAGAGGATGGTCGAGGAATTGTGAAGTTGCCTGAAAGTCAATGAAAGTGTGGCGCAGTAAGTTGAGTTGCCTGTCGGTGAGCTTCGTAAAACTTGTGTCGTGGGCGCTTACGTTTGCGGCCAGATACTGTTCCAGTTTGCTTGCCATAACGTTTACCGGTCCGAAGCGCGAAAAGCGCTAAATCAGATCGTACAACGAGTGCATGGCGATTTGGCGTCAGGCGATCATAGGGGCCTGAAGAGTCTGCGTGAGAACCCCAGTTACGAACTCAGTTCCGCAGGGGGAGGCATCTGGTTCTCTCACGAAGGCCGGGTGCCCCACATCTCGCTCGTTTTTCGCGAGATGTGGGATACCACCGATGCTGACCGCTCAGTGCACCGGATGACTCGAGAGTGAGAGGGTAGGAGCAGTGGTATCCCACATCTCGCGAAAAACGAGCGAGATGCCCCGAATTTCCTGTACGTGCCGCTGGACATGGCAGCGTGTGCGCCTTTCTGTAAGGAAAGGCGCATAAAGTTCGCGGAACCAACTAAGCTTCACAGGAAATCGGGGGTGTGGGGCACCCAGCCTTCGTGAGGGAACCAGGGTGGCAGGGCCTGAAGGGAAGCAGGGGCATTCCGGTTTTAATTTGTCCGGAGAGCAACCATTGGGTCGATCTTTGAAGCTCTTCGTGCAGGAATATATCCCGCCAGCAGCGCGACCGCACACAACAGAACCACCATCCCAACAAAGGTAAGCGGATCAGCCGGCGCAGTGTGGAACAGGAGAGAAGTAATCAGGCGAGCGACGGCGAGCGACGTGATGACTCCGACGGCGATGCCAATAAGGGCAAGCTGCAGGGTTCTCCGGATCACATCGAGTTGCACGCGGGTTTGCGTTGCGCCGAGAGCCATGCGGATGCCTATCTCCTGAGTCTGCCGCGTTACGGCATAGGAGATGACGCCATAGATTCCCAGCGAAGCAAGAAGCAATCCCAATCCGGCAAAGATTCCCACCAGCAGCACAAAGAAGCGACGCGGAGACGTGGCGTGGTCTACCAGACCCTGAATGGGCTGGAACTCGGCCGCAGATTGTTCTGGGTTGATGTCCCGCAGCGTTCGCATCACGGTCAAGGCCAGTGAGGCAGGAGGAAGCTTGGAACGCAACACCAGATATGAGCCTTCCGGCCCGAACTGCTTGGTCGCCGGCAGGTACATCTGTGCTCCCGCATTGTCCTCAGCGCTGCTTTCACGAACATCGGCAATCACGCCGATTACCTCCGACTCCTGTCCGCCCGCTATGGCATGGCGGCCAATGGGATTCTGTCCCGGCCACAGTTTTCGCGCGACGGTCTCGTTGATGACGGCTACGCTGCGGTTATTTACAAGGTCGTCCCAGGTGATGTCGCGGCCCGCAATCAGGCGCATGCCCATTGCCTTGAGATAGCTGGGCGAAACGATGTAGACGAAAACGCCAAGAAAATCGTCGTTTTTGGGTTTCTGTTCACCCTTTGCCGCGATTCCCCAGCTCCGGTTCCGGCTCATGGGCAGGTTATCCGATATGCCGGCTGCCTCAACGCCGGGAATCATCGCTGCCCGGCGCACGACTTCCTGCCATATGGCTGCGCGTTTGGCTACATTTCCGCCGTCGTCGTAGTCGACAGTGACAGCAGCTGCGCGGCTTGGCTCAAAGCCCAGGTCGACGTCCAGGATGTGAAGGAAGCTGCGCAACAGCAGGCCGGCGCCGACGAGCAGCACACAAGCAAGGGCAATCTCCGTGATCACCAATATCGATCGCAAGCGATCATGCTTTCGGCCCTCGCTGGTTCCATGTCCGCTGTCCTTCAGAGCCTCCTGAAGATTGCCAGCCGACATTCGCAGCGCGGGAGCCGGTCCGAAGAGAATGGCGGCTCCGACTGTGATCAGCAGCGTCCATGCCAGCGCTGCTCCGTCGATGCGTACCATGCTCAGCAGCGGCAGCGCAATCGATCCCTGCTGGACCAGGTAAGCAAGAATGGCCCAGGCAAGGCCGAGGCCCAGCAATGCTCCGGCAGCAGCCAGCACAAGGCTCTCGGTAAGCAATTGACGCACAATCCGCAGGCGTCTTGCTCCCAATGCGTTGCGCGTCGCAAATTCCTTACTGCGCGCTGCTGCCCGAGCAAGCAGCAGGTTGGAGAGATTCACGCAGACGATCAGTAAAATGAGCCCCACCGCACACCACAGCACAATCAGCGAGCGGCGCAGCGTGCCGCTGATGTACTCCTTCAGTTCGGTGAGCTGGGCTGTGTAGCCCTTTCCATATTCCGGGTGCTTGTGCTCGTAGTAGAACTGCGGAAAGAGCAGATCGGCCTCGCTCTGCGCTTGCGCCAAGGTTACGCCCGGTTTGAGGCGGCCAACTAATGCGAGGTCATTTCCATCATCGCGATAGTCATCCATGATGTAGGGGACGAAGAGATCGACTTTGGCTCCCGGCGAAAAGACTGAGCCGAAATCGAATGTCTCTGGCAGGACCCCGATAACGGTGACGGACTTGTTGTTGAGGTCAACTCTGTCGCTCAAATCAACCGTTCGTCCGATGATGCTGCGATCGCCACCAAACCGGCGTTTCCAGAATGGGTAGCTTAACAAGGCTGCGGGTTGCGCGTGATGGGCGAATTCCTCTGGCCTGAACAGGCGCCCGACGGAAGGCGCGACGCCAAGTGTTTCAAAGAATCCCTGCGCGACGAGCATTCCCGTGGCTGGCAGCGGCTGGCTGTTCCCGGAGAGCTTGAAATTGTTAGGGCCGGTGAAGGCGAAGTAGCCGCTGACCGATTGGAAAGAGCGGTTTTGCTGCTGGAAGTCCTGTGTCGCGTCCGCGGTGTAGGTCTTACCGGATTCGCCGGCTTTGGGATCCTTCTCCACAATCCGCACCAGCTGCTGCGAGTCGCGGAAAGGCAGTGGGCGCAGAAGGATGGTATTCACGACGCTGAAGACGGCGATATTGGCACCGATTCCGAGCGCGAGAACGAGCACGGCAACGATCGTGAAGCCGAGGTTGCGCCTCAGTGTGCGGAAGGTAAAGCGCAAGTCCTGCATCAGGACGTCGAGCCAAGGCAGTCCGCGCGATTCGCTATGCCGCTCACGGGCCTGCTGTACACCGCCAAATTGAATGAAGGCCTGACGGCTCGCATCTTCCTGAGACATGCCGCTACGCATGTTTTCTTCGACGGCCATTGCAAGATGCTGAGCCACCTCTTCGTTGAGCTCTTGATCGAGCGGAGTTTTACGGAAGAATGAGCGGATGCGGTTGAGGGCTTCCCGGAGGGAATATTTCATTGTTCACTTACCTTCCGTCTGCATGGCGAGAACTCTCCCTATCACCTCCGTCAGTCGCTGCCAATAAGCGGCGTCCTGAGCCAGCTGCTTCCGGCCGGACTTTGTGATGGAGTAGAACTTGGCCTTGCGATTGTTGTCGGAGGTGCCCCATTTGGCCGCGATCCAACCGCGCTGCTGCAAGCGCACGAGCGATGCGTAGATCGTGCCCTGGTTCAGGAGTACTGCGTTTCCGCTGACCTGTTCAATGCGGCGAGCAATGCCGTATCCATGGAGCGCACCCATTGCGTCCAGTGTCCGCAAGACCATCACGTCCAAGGTTCCCTGCAAGAGATCGAGTTTGGATTCGCCCACTTGCCTCTCCTGTGGTAACGCCACATCAATATCGCATTTTTTCTGTGGTTGTACCACAGGAAAATGTGATTTTTGATTGCTAGCACGGAAAGCGCGGTTCTCGGTAAATTGGCCGCCGCGACACTCCACCTGGGGAACTTACCGATAATGCGACTTTTCAGGCGTTGAGCTTCAGAGTTCCCCGGTCGGGGAAGGCATCGTAGACAATAGCCATAGCGAGATTAGGCGCGTCATTTGGCGTTGGCGCTCGCTGCACAGTATGGTCACGCCGAAATCGCGCGCGCCCTGCTCGACGCGGGAGAAGACCCCAACCGCTACAACCCGCCCGGGGCACACAGCCATTCCACACCTCTTCATCAGGCAGCACTGGCCGGACATCTTGGTGTTGTCAAATTGCTCGTTGAACGCGAAGCGAGGCTCGATATCAAAGATGTCATGTGGCAAGGCACGCCTGCAGATTGGGCACACCACGAGGGGAGGACAGCAGTTGAAACCCCATTTAAGGGTACGCTCAGAGGTTCGAGAACCCGGGAACAAAGGCGGGACCTGATGAGTAGCTTCAGGCCCGAAAGTTTCAACCGGCGATCGCCGAAGTGAAGCCTGTTCCGAGATTGATAAAGTGATTGCTACGGAATGTTGTTTGGCGTTTCGAACTTCTTAGCTTCGCGAGCCGTATATCAGATCGGGAGAAATGCCGAGTTGAAAACACGAATCTTAACTGCCGTTCTTGCATTATGTATGTGCTTTGGCTCAGTATTCGCGGTTTCACAAACATCCTCATTCCGATTCCTGGAAAAGCCCGGCCCGTATCCGGTAGGGTTGAAGGTCGTCGATCAGTATGATCGCTCACGCAGATATCCCGCTTCGCCGAAAGGACCCGTCAAAGTCCTATTTGGGCGAGAACGCCCGTCCCTTGCAGACACTGATCTGGTATCCATCGTTGAAGAGCGCGGGCGAACCGATGACGGTTGGCGATTATGCCCAACTGGCGGACACGGAGATCCACTTCAACGCGCCAGATGAGAAAGAGAATCGGTGGCGTTCGCTGCTGAAGACGTCCTTCGATGTCCCGCTGTGGGCGATGCGGGAGGCGAAGCCTGCAGAAGGGCGTTATCCCGTTCTTATCTATGCTCCCAGCGATTCTTCCGTTTCGTGGGAGAACGCCGATCTGTGCGAATATCTTGCCAGTCATGGCTACGTCGTTCTTGCAAGCCCGTCTATAGGGGCTGTCGACGCGCGACATGACGGATGATCTGGACGGGATCAACGCACAGGCCCGCGACATCTCTTTTCTGATCACCTATGCCAGGTCGCTTCCCGACACAGATCTATCTGAGGTTGCCGTGGTGAGCTGGAGCTGGGGAGGAATCTCGAGCCTGTTTGCCTCAGCACGAGACCCTCGCATCGATGCCCTGGTGGAGATGGACGGCAGCATGCGCTATTATCCCGGGCTCGTGAAAGGAGCCGGGGACATTCATCCAGAGCGAATGACCATACCGCTTCTTTGCTTTACTCGAAATGTGAGTCTTGAAGATCTGGAAAATGACGACGTCCCTCCCGCAGACAAAGTTGGTCCAAACGTCCTCAACGCCTGGATACATGGTGATCTCCTCACCGTGAATATGCTGGGCATGGCACACCCGGAGTTCAGTTCCATGTTTCAACGGAGGGAGAGTGCGCAACGCTTTGCGGAGAATCAGGTAGCCGACTACGGACGGGAGGACGCCAATACGAGTTATGCCTGGGTTGCGCTCTATACTCTGAACTTTCTGGATGCCTACTTGAAACACGACGGCTGCGGCGAAGGGGTTTCTAAAAAAGACTCCCGCTGAAAATGGCGTTCCGAAGCATTTCATGGGCATCAAGTTTCGTCCTGCGCAGAAACTATAAGCATAGACCCCTTCTGGCAAGTATTGGATCCATGGAATTCTCGATCTGATGCAACTCCGGTTCGGGGTCTGTCAGAGAAGCCTGAATCGGCAACGCTCGAGCCAAGTGAACGCTTCTTGAACTCGACCGGCGACTTAGTACGATAACCGGCCAAAAGGCATATGAAGCAATATCGCGAAAGCCTGATCTGGCGCGCGTGGAAGACGCGTTGTATTATCTTTCAGCCGGAATTCTGATGCCTTCGGACCCGCTTGGCAGAGCATGATTGCTCTCAACCGAGGAATCGCCTGAGCGCATGAGCGCAAGGCTGGTGCGGTTCTAAAGGCGACTGAGCGGCCGTGATTCCGGCCCTCACGAGCCCAAAGTCAGACTGGGCAGAGATTGGCCGGTTAACAGGCCAAAGCGCTCATCGAGGAGCCCGTGAAACGGGGTTATATCTACTCGCCCGCGATGCGGAACGACGAGGCCAGCGCAGCAGAGCTTTGGGATGATGCGACCGCAGGCATTATCGAACGCACAGAAAAAACGGCCTCCGAACGCGCCGTTATCTTTCGTTATCCCGGATTTGAAAAAGGCTTTGTAACCGATTGATTCTAGAGAGATGTAGATGGTCGGGGAGAGAGGATTCGAACCTCCGACCCCCTGGTCCCGAACCAGGTGCTCTACCAGGCTGAGCCACTCCCCGAACTTGGTAATTGGAAGGATTTACGGGCCAAAAGTTCCTGGCAGATCCCTTTGTTAACGCCCGTGAACTACCTCAGAGTGTATCAGAACCTTCGGTTCACCCCTCTGACAAGCGGGCGTACACTGCGGAGAAGAGCGCGCCCGAGCTCACCCCCCAATGACACCCTTGCAACAACTCGACCTTAGCGGCCTGCACGTTCTTGACGGTGGTATGGCCACGGAGCTGGAGCGCAAAGGTTTCGACCTCTCCGGACCGCTCTGGTCTGCGCACGTGCTGGAAAGCTCACCCGAGGCCATTGCCGATGTGCATCGGGCTTATCTCGAGGCCGGCGCCGATTGCCTGCTGACCGCCAGCTACCAGGTTTCCGCGGAAGGCTTTCAGAAAATCGTGTGCGATGCTCCGAATGCAGCCGATGCCGCGGCCAACGCGCTTCGTGCCTCAGTCGTCCTCGCTGAAAAGGTAAGAAGTGAGTACCAAGCCAGTTCACCGCGCAGGATCTGGATTGCAGCTTCGCTCGGCCCCTACGGCGCCATGCTGCACAACGGAGCGGAGTATCACGGCAATTACGCCTGCGGCTTCGATGAGCTGGTGGCGTTCCACAGCAGGCGAATCGCGGTGCTCGCCCAAACCAATGCCGACTTCCTGGCCTTCGAAAGCGTTCCCTCACTAGAAGAAGCCAGGGCCTTTCTGGCCGCGCTTCACCCCTATCCTGACGTGGCGGCTTATATCAGCTTCACCTGCCGGGATGAGTCCCACGTTTCTCATGGAGAGAGCCTGCAAGCATGCGCAGAATTGCTGGATAGGGAGCCTCAAATCATCGCCGTCGGAGTCAATTGCACCTCGCCCGAGCTGATCGACAGCCTCGTCAGCCAGCTGGAACAGGCCACCCGCAAACCCATCCTGGTTTATCCCAACTCCGGCGAGCAGTGGGATGCGGTGCATCGCTGCTGGCAAGGCGATGGGCGGGTTCAGCAATTTGGTGAACTGGCGCGGAGATGGAGAGGCGCCGGGGCGCAGTGGATCGGGGGCTGTTGCCGCACCGGGCCAGAGCACGTGCGGGCCGTGGCCGGCGTCTGGCGCGGCTGAAGGGGTCGCGTGAGAACCCGGAAAGAAACCGCAGGTCCCTCCACTACGCTGCGCTCCGGTCGGGATGACAAGGGTGGGGGTGGGGCCGAGTTAAAAGCGGTAAATCAAATTGAGTAACCACCCACCCTTGTCATCCCGAGAGCACGTGACTTTTTCGATCTTCTCGTGTTTTTTGACCCGGCCAGATGTTTTTCAATCCCCCCAGAAAGGCGTCATCATGAGCGAAGCGCCTCGCCGATCTATCCATGCCAGAGAGTCTTATGTCGCGAAGTCGAAGGACCCCGGCAATGCTTGTTGGCAGATGCTCTTCAGAGCTTTCCGGCCACATACTACAAGGGAGATTAAAAAAGTCACAGCCTCCGACCGGAGCGCAGCGTAGTGGAGGGACCTGCGGTTTCTTTCCAGTTCTCACGCGGCACGATTCGCCATCGCAGGGGCTGAAGCCCAATCTCTTTCTATCCATTACGGCCCGGCTAAAGTCGTGCCCTGATACAAAGCAACGGGTGGTTATCACGCTTTAAATCCCCGCGCCACGCTTTTTCGTGAAGGGAACGGCCTTTTTGGCGGTGCTGCACTGCGCTCGGACTAATGAAGGCTCTATAGCCCCTTTCTCGCCGTCACATTCCTGCAACATGCGACAATGGATTTACCCCATGAAACCTGAGTCGCTCTCCGTGGACCTGGAATCGGTTTCGTTGACGCCGGAACTTCTGGCTCAGCACAGCATTACACCCGAAGAGTACCAGCGTATCGTGGCCGCCTTGGGCCGCCCTCCGGGGTTGACCGAGCTGGGAATCTACAGCGTCATGTGGAGCGAGCACTGCTCCTATAAATCCTCCCGGGTGCACCTCAAACGGCTGCCCACGCGCAGTCCGCGGGTGGTGCAGGGGCCAGGGGAGAATGCCGGCATTATCGATGTGGGCGACGGGTGGGCCTGCGCCTTCAAAATCGAGTCCCATAATCATCCCTCCTTCATCGAGCCATTCCAGGGCGCGGCTACCGGCGTCGGCGGCATCCTGCGCGACATCTTTACCATGGGCGCCCGGCCGCTGGCCGTCATGGACTCGCTACGTTTCGGGCCCATCTGCGAAGAGGAATTGGGAAAAAACCGGTCTGCCTCCGCCATCGTCCACAAGAACCACTCCCTGCTCGAAGGAGTGGTCAGCGGCATCGCCGCCTACGGCAACTGCTTCGGCGTGCCCAATCTGGGCGGGGAAACGCGCTTCGCATCTTGCTATTCAGGAAATCCCCTGGTCAACGCCTTTGCCTTAGGCCTGGTGCGGCGCGACGAAATTTTCTATGCCAAGGCATCCGGCATCGGCAATCCGGTGATCTACGTAGGCGCTAAGACCGGCCGCGACGGGATCCACGGAGCCACCATGGCCAGCGAAGAGTTCAAGGAAGGCGCGGAGCAGAAGCGGCCCAACGTGCAGGTAGGCGATCCCTTCATGGAGAAGCTGCTGCTGGAGGCCTGCATCGAGGCTATGCGCACCGGGGCCGTGGTAGGCATTCAGGATATGGGCGCCGCCGGCCTCACCTGTTCGACCTGCGAAATGGGCGCGCGCGGGTGCGTCGGGTTGCAAGTGGAACTCGACCACGTACCGCAGCGGGAAACAGGGATGTCTGCCTACGAGATCATGCTCAGCGAGAGCCAGGAGCGCATGCTGCTGGTAGCCGACAAGGACCGCGACGACGAAGTGATTAGGGTCTTCGAAAAATGGGGTCTGGATGCGGTCATTGTGGGCGAGGTGATCGCCGAGCCCAGGCTGCGCATCCTGCACCACGGCCAGCTGGTCGCGGATATTCCCAACCAGTCGCTTACCGATGACGCGCCGCTCTACCACCGGCCGGTCGGGGAGTGGAAAGCCCCGGTGAACCTCAGTCCTCCCCGGGCGGTGCTGGACGAACTTACCTTCTTTGAGGAGACTCTAGACGATGCCACCGCTTCCGCCATCAACTATGCGGACGAATTGCGCACCCTGCTCTCCTCCTCGAATATCTGTTCCAAGAACTGGATCCACGAACAGTACGAGTCGATGGTGCAGACCAATACGGTGCAGGGCCCGGGCGGTGAGGCCGGCGTCATGCGCATCAAGGGCACCAGCCGTGGCTTGGCCATGGCGCTCGATGGCAACGAACGCTGGTGCTACCTGGATCCCAAACTAGGGGCTTCGCATGCCGTCGCCGAGGCGGCGCGTAAGGTCGCCTGCAGCGGCGCGACGCCGGTGGCGGCAACCAACTGTCTCAATTTCGGCAACCCTGAAAAGCCGGAGATCATGGCGCAGCTTTCGCTGGCCATCGACGGCATCTCCGCGGCCTGCATCGCTCTCGGAACGCCCATTACCGGGGGCAATGTGTCGCTCTATAACGAAACCCGCGGGCAGGGCATCTATCCCACGCCCGTGATCGGGATCGTGGGCATCCTCGATCAAGTCAGCCTGGCGGTAGGGGCGGATTTTCGCCGCCCTGGGGACGCTGTCCTGCTGATCGCCCCCGCATCGGTTCCCCCGCTCGAGGAGCGGATGCAGGAATTTGGCTCCTCGGAGTACGCCAGAAAGGTTCTCGCCGCACTTTGGGGCACGCCACCGAGCCTGGATCTGCAAGTGGAAGCTGGACTGCACCGCTGCCTGGCCGAGCTGGCGCAGCGCAGTCTGCTTCATTCAGCTCGTGATATCTCCGATGGGGGAATTGCCGTTGCCTTGGCGGAAGCATGTTTTTGCCACGGGATTGGCCTGCGCGCAAATCTGCCGAAGGCTCCTGATCTACCGGCGGAGTGGGATCTTTTTGGAGAGACCGCTAGCCAGTGTGTCATCAGTTGTCCCAAAGAATCCGTGGCGCAGGTGGAATCGGTGGTTGCACAGTACCAGGGCCTGATGGTGGCTACGCTTGGAGAAACCGTGACTGATCTCTTTGAGCTTGCGGTCGACGGCCGGGTGCTGATCCGGGAGAAGGTTTCGGGCCTGCGGAATGTCTGGTCAACGGCGCTGGGAGCGCTGCTGCGCAACGGGCCGCCGGCAGGAAACTAGGGGATGGATAATCTGGATAAGTTGAGGGAAGAATGTGGGGTAGTCGCAGTGTTCGGCCACCCCGATGCGGCGCGCCAGGCATATCTGGCCCTCTACGCGCTACAGCATCGCGGGCAGGAGTCCGCGGGCATCGCCACCGCCGATTACACCAACCTTTACAACATCAAGGGAATGGGTTTGGTGGCGGACATTTTTACCGATGATGTGCTCTCCAAACTTCCCGGTGATTTGGCCATTGGTCATACCCGTTATTCGACCACGGGCGACTCGGCGCTCTTGAATGCGCAGCCCATCCGGGTGGATTCGACCCGCGGCCTGATCGCCATCGCGCACAATGGCAACCTGGTAAATCTGGGCAACCTGCGCACCCATCTGGAGCGGGAGGGCGCCTATTTCCAGACCACCAGCGACTCAGAGATTATTGTGCAGCTGATTGCGCACTCCAACGCCAACTCGCTCATCGAGGCCATCGCCGACTCCCTGCGCCAGGTGTCGGGCGCTTTCTCGATCGTCATGATGACGCGCGATCGCATCTTTGCCGCCCGCGATCCTTATGGATTTCGGCCGCTCTCCATGGGCCGCATCAGCAATCCAGGTGGTCCGGATACCGTGGTGTTCGCCTCGGAGACCTGTGCGTTTGATCTGCTCCGCGCCAAATACGAGCGCGATGTGCGGCCGGGCGAAGTAGTGATGGTCACGCGCGAGGGCGTCACTTCGGTGCAATACGCAACCGGCGCGCGCCAGGCAAGCTGCATATTCGAGCACGTGTATTTTGCCCGGCCAGACAGCCGAATTTTCGGCCGATGGGTCCAGGCCAGCCGCGAGCAAATGGGGCGTCGTCTGGCGCTCGAATCGCCGGTGGATGCCGACCTGGTCGTGCCCGTTCCCGACTCCGGGGTCACGGCGGCCCTGGGATACGCGGCGCAGAGCGGGATCCCCTTCAACTTCGGCCTCATCCGCAACCACTATGTGGGGCGCACGTTTATTGAGCCGGAGCAGCGGGTGCGTGATTTCGGGGTAAAACTCAAGCTGAATCCAGTGCGCAATCTGCTCGAGGGCAAGCGCATCATCCTGATCGACGACTCCATCATTCGCGGCACCACTAGCCGCAAGATCGTGCGCATGGTGCGCTCGGCGGGAGCGAGAGAAGTGCATCTTCGCATCAGCTGCCCGCCGACCATCTCGCCCTGCTACTACGGAGTGGACACTCCAAACAAGCAAGAGTTGATCGCCGCCAACGCGTCGGTCGAGGAGATTCGACAATTCATCGAAGCCGACTCGCTTAGCTATCTTTCGCTCGAGGGACTGGAGCAGGCTTGCGACGGAGGGGAGGGCAATCACTATTGCACTGCCTGTTACACCGGTGACTACCCGACACAATGGGTCGACGTCGCCGAGATTCTGCCCGCAACCGCTGCCAGCCGCTGACTGAGATAAACTGTGCGCGGTAGTTCTATGGGGAATTTTCGTGTTTTGTTTTTTCTCGTCTTGCTAGTGCCCGGCCTTGCCGCGCAGACTCCCGCCGGTCCCGTCACTCCCCCTGCCCAGCCGACCGCAGAAGCGCAAAAGCTTCTGGATGCCGGACGTCTCGATGAAGCTTTGAAAGCCCTGGATGTGCTTGCGCAGCAGCAACCGGAACCCGCCGGCGTGGAGCGGATGCGCGGGATAGCATTCTACGAGAAGGGCCAGATCGAGCCTGCAAACGCAGCCTTCGCCCGTGCGATAGCCCAGGACCCGGGCGATCGCGAAGCGATGCAGATGCAGGGCGTCGTGCTCTTCCGCAGCGGCAAACCGGCTGAGGCCATTCCATTGCTCGAAAAGGCGCACCTTTCGATTGCTCGCACCAATATCGACAACAACTACGTGCTGGCCCTGTGTTATCTGGACACGCGGCGCTACGATGATGCGCGCAAAGCCTTTGCCACTCAATATGGCTTTCCGCCCGACTCCCCTGCGGCCTATCTGCTCGCCGCGAGGATGATGTTGCGCCGGGACTTTCTGCCGGTGGCTCTCTCGTCCGCCGAGAAGGCGCTCTCGCTTAATCCCAACCTGCCGTTGGCTCATCTGTTGATCGGACAGATCAAGCTCGCCCAGTCACAATTGCCGGAAGCGATCGCGGAGTTCACGCGCGAGAGCGAATTGAACCCGCTCTATGGCGAAGTCTATGACCGGCTGGGCGATACGTACATCCGTCAAGGGGACTACAACAAAGCGCAAGAGTTTCTTGATCGCGCCGTGCTGCTCGAACCCAATTCTTCTGTGCCATACATTTTGTTGGGTAAGGTCCTGTTGAAGCAACAAAACCCCTTGATGGCGAAATTGTACCTGGACAAGGCATTAGGCATGGACCCGGGAAATTACATCACCCATACGCTGCTGGGTCAGGCCTACCGCTCACTGGGGCAAACCGCCCAGGCATCGCATGAATTCCAGGTGGCCGAGCAGATTCAGGCCGATGCCCAACCCAAGCTCGAGACGGTCAAGTAGATCGCATCAATAATGGATACATTCTAGGGAAGCTAAAAGGCTTGCAGAGAAATGGCCCAGGGGAGGGGGGAGAAACGTCGGTTAGGGGCGCAGCACAGGAAGCGGTGCGCAAAAACTGATTATCGGAAAAGATTGTAGCATCCGAACAATTCTCAATCATGTTACGAGAGGGGCTTACGAAAGAGACCGTTGGCTGCAACCCGGGGCTTGCTTTTAGCACAAATCCGGACGTCCTCTTGACTACACAAAATCGTCATCCTGAGCGGAGCGCCTAACAGGTCAATCGCGTGACACAGCGCCTGTGGCGCGGAGTCGAAGGACCCCGGCGGTGCTTATCTTAACCCATGCTGCTGGAAGCTTTTCGGCTACCGAAGCCGTGCTAAAGCCGTGCCCTTCGTGGGAATGTTCACGGCCTCAGAGAAAGACCGTGGCAGGTCCGCCCGGTGCGGGCTGCTGTGTTGAAAAGCTCGGAGCAGCATGGGTTAAGATAAGCACCGCCGGGGTCCTTCGACTGGGCGCCACAAGCACTGTGTTTACGCGATAAAGCCGTTAGGCGCTCCGCTCAGGATGACGATTTTGTGGCGAGTCGGAGATGCAAAAAACCAGCGTCTTCGCACCGCTGACGGTGCCCTTCGTTCAGGGGTTTTTTACTTGGCGCGCGTCGGCTCTTTCCTGAGCGCAGTCTGAATGTTTTCCCACACCTCGGGGCTGGGGTCATGGATGGGCAGCAGCAGCTTGGCTTGTTGCGCAATGTACTCCAGATCACGCACCAGCGCGCTGCAGTTCTCGCAGGTCTTCAGATGCTCTTGCGCACTCAGATCTTCATTGGACTCGAACAAGCTGGGAAGCTGCTCCTGAAAAACGGCGCACTCCGCCGTGGTCCCGTTCGCGGCTTTGCGGGAGTTGTTCATAGAACCGCCTCTTTCCTTTGTCCCGACTTCAAAAGGTCGCGAAGCTTCATACGTGCCTTGTGTAGCTGCGATTTGCTGTTCCCGATGGAACACTCCAACATCCCGGCAATCTCATTGTGTTCGTACCCTTCCACATCGTGCAATACAAACACCAGGCGATAGCCAGGAGGCAGATTTTCAATCGCCCGCTCCAACGTCACCCGGTCGACAGAACCGGAAAGCGTCAGGTCGCGAGCGCCGATGTCTTTCCGCGGACCGTCTTCCTGCGATGGCTCCAGCGTCTCTTCCAGCGAAACCTGCGGTAGCCCCTTCTTGCGAAGGTGCATCAGCACAACGTTCACCGCCAGGCGATGTAACCAGGTGGAAAATGCCGAGTCACCGCGGAAGGTGCCAATCTTGCGGTACAACTGGAGAAACGCTTCCTGGGTCAGGTCCTCGGCTTCCGCCACGTTGCCCAACATGCGCAGGCAAAGAGAATATACACGCCGTTTGTGCAGGGCATAGAGCATTTCGAAGGATGCGCCGTCGCCGGCCTGGGCTTTCTGAATGGCCTCGGCTTCCCCGGCGATCGGTGGGTTGCGGCGCAGATGCTGGTTGGGCGCCTTGGCCGGAGCCGTCGGTCCGGGTGTGGTCGCCAAGTCCTTACTGGATAGAGACATTGCTACCTCAAGAAGAGAAGTTCCATCACCGCTAAGATCGCTTTGCCGGTGAATGTTGGCTTGCTGCATTGGAAACCGCTCATTGGAAAAAGGGGACCAACGTGTAGGAAGCAGAATAGGCGGTTAAAGTTGCTTGCCAGGGTCTCCTAACTGCCAATAAAGCGTGCATATAGAGTACGTGCAATGCTGATGTCCGTGGTGCCCTGTACCAGCGCCCGGCCATCCGCGAATAAGGTGACCGTATAGTCACCACGCTCGAAACGCAGCAGCAGCCGATTGAAATTCACCTTCCCATGCGGTTCCAGCCGCCGCTGCATCTCGGCAAAGTCAACCGGCCGATGATGTTCGTGGATTTGCACCGAATTTCGCCCGCACAGCGTGATCTGAGGACGGTCTTCTCCTCGCAGGTGGGCAAAATCCCTCTGCTGGCAGACCGTACACTGGGCCCTGGGCTTGGCGGCGCTGATCTCCGCCTGGTCATTGGTCCATAGATCTCGTCCCAACAGGGTACGGCGCATTTTGTCCTGCGCGCCCACCAGGAACTTCAACGCTTCCGTCACTTCCACCGACGCTGCGAAGTTGACCGCGGTGTTCAAAATGCCCGCGGTGTCGCAGGTTTCGACCATTCCCGCCGGCGGCGTGGGAAAGACGCACGCCAGGCAAGCAGTCTCGCCCGGCAGGATGTTCATAGTGGCCGCATAGGCCCCGACGGCCGCTGCGTAGATCCAGGGCCGGCTCTGTTCGATGGCGTAATCGTTCAGCAGGTAGCGGGTCTCGAAATTATCCGTGGCGTCGAGCAGGATGGCGGCCCCGCCGAGCAGGTGGTGAATATTCGAGGGCACCAGGTCGGCCACGTGCGCGTGCACCTCCGTCCTGCTATTGAATTGCGCTATCTTGCGCCGGGCGGCTTCGGCCTTGGGCAGCGCTTCGCGGGCATCGGCCTCGTCGAAAAGAACCTGCCGCTGCAAATTGCTCTCTTCCACAAAGTCGCGGTCGACCAAGGTCAGGGCGCCTACCCCGGCCCTTGCCAGAAGCGCTGCCGCCGCCGCCCCTGTGGCCCCACAGCCCACCACCGCCACATGGCCCTGAGCGAGCCGCCTCTGGCCGCGCTCCCCAATACCGGGGTAAAGCACCTGGCGTGAATAACGCTCCTCAATCCCCTCCACTGCGCTCTCCCGTAACATCCAGAATGCGGATCACGTCTTAGTATAGAGATTCGCGCATAGAGAGAGCTGCCGCGGTGGCCTTGCCCACCTGAGAGGGTCTTTGTTGGTTTTGACACCATTGCTTCCATTGGCGTGCCTCCAACAGAAACACGGTAGCGTTCCACCAGGCCGCTCCCTACTACGGCTTCCCGTCTGTGCTCTCGTCTTCTACGGTTCGCTTATCCTGGGCCTCATTGCTTCCCCGGTTGCATTTGCCCAGGCAGCGCCCACCGCCGCTCCTCTTGCGGCCCAGGATCCGCCCCAGGGTTTGCTGCCCGAGTGGGCGGGCTTACAGGTGGTGAGCATTGCCTACGACGGCGTCCGCGAAGACTTGCTCAAGCCGCTACCCGCTCAGCTGCCGCAGCAGATTGGTGTTCCGCTGGACCCGGACAAGGTGCGGGAAAGCCTGCGCAGCCTATACGCCACCGGCCTTTACCAAACCATCGAGGTGGCCGGGATACGCGATGGGAACAATGTCTCTCTCATTTTCTCCGGCATCCCACGCCTTTTCCTGGGCCGGGTGAATGTGGTGGGCGTCAAAGACGAACGCCTCGACGCGGTGCTGGATAGCGCCACCCAACTGCAGGCGGGAACGGCCTACTCCGAAAGCAAGGCGGCCCAGGCGGAGCCGGCCGTCAGGGCAACCCTGCAAAACAACGGCTACTATCGGGGACAGATTGCCTCCACCAAGGTCATCGACCATGAGAACTCGTTGGTGGACATCGATTTCTTCACCACTACGGGCAATCCAGCCCGCGTCGGCGACGTAGATTTGACGGGCGAGAGCGGCCTCACGGAAGCACAGTTCCGCAAGCAGGGAAAGCTCAAACGCAATTCCAAGGTCAATCGCAACACGGTCAGCCGCGCGCTGCGTAACTTGCGCAAGCACTACAACAAGAGAGAACGCCTGGCCGCAACCATCAGCCTTACCTCCAGCGAATATGTGCCTCCCTCCAACCGCCTGAACTACACCTTTCTTGCCCATCAGGGACCAATCGTTTTGGTTAGGGTGCAAGGGGCAAAAATCAGCCGCAGCCAGCTGGAAAAACTGGTACCGGTCTATGAGGAGGGTACGGTCGACCAGGACCTGCTGAACGAAGGTGGGCAGAACCTGCGCAACTACTATGAGGGCCACGGCTACTTCGATGTAAAGGTCACCCACGCGCCGGTGCATACTGATCCTCAACATGTGACTGCGCTCTACACGGTGGAGCTTGGCAAGCGGCACGTAGTCGATAGCGTGACCATCTCAGGCAATAAGTACTTCAGCACCCAATTGATTAGTGAACGTCTCAGCGTACGGCCCAACAGTTTCCTTGACCGCTACGGTGCCTTTAGCCAACAGCTGGTGGCGCAGGATGTCTCCAGCATCAAGGCGCTTTATATGAGCAACGGCTTCAGCGCGGTCACGGTCACGCCAAAATTTACCGATAGCGACACCGGCGGGGGCAATCCCACAAAGATCTCTCATTTCAAGATCGCCTATGTAATCGACGAAGGGACACAGCGCCGCATCGGCAAATATGACATTCAGGGAGTCACAGCCGAGCAGCTCATTGATATACGGCCTTTTCTGAATACCCAGGTGGGACAACCCTACTCCGCGGTGAATATCAATCAGGACCGTAACCTGGTGCAGACCTACTTCTACAGCAAAGGCTATGACAACGCCCAGGTAAACCTGTTCCAGCAAGCCGAACCGGATCACCCGGATGGCGTGGACTTCACCATGAACGTGGATGCCGGCAAGCAATTCTTCGTGCGCAAGGTCATCGTCTCCGGGGTAGAACGAACCAAGCCGTCGGTAGTTCAGCAGCGAGTTACGCTGCACCCTGGGGACCCGCTCAATCAAACCGCCCTGCTGCAGACGCAGCGCAGGCTCTATGATCTGGCCCTGTTCAACGAGGTCAATACAGCAATCCAGAATCCCAACGGCGACGAAACCTATAAGAACATACTGTTAAACCTGACCGAAGCCAAGCGTTGGGACATCAGCTATGGCTTCGGCTTCGAAGTACAGACCGGCGCGCCCTCGGAGGGCTGTCTCTCCCTGGCGGACCAGATTCAGTTGGGAATTCAGAACAGTTACAAATGCAATCCCAACGGAGTGACCGGGGCCAGTCCACGCGTGCTGTTCAATATCAGCCGCACCAATCTTCGCGGGACCGACCAGTCGATTACGCTGCGCACCAATTATGGAACGCTGGAGCAGATAGCGATGCTCAGCTACCAGGATCCCCATTTACTCGATAAGCCATCGCTCAACCTGACTCTTTCCGGCGGCTACAACAACAGCGCTGTGATCACCACTTATAAGGCCTCGATTCTTTCCGGCGCCTTGCGCCTCTCCCAGCGCCTGACCAAGCCCACCACTTTGATCTACTCCTTTTCCTACCGCCGTGTTGTCGTCAATTCGGCCACCCTGCAGGTCAGCCTGGCGGAGATTCCGCTGCTGGCGCAGCCGGTGCGAGTGGGGGGGCCGGGGATAACTTATATTCGTGACACCCGCGACGTGGCGCTCGATGCGCACCATGGCAGCTTCAACACCGGGGAAGTTTTTCTATCGGATGGCAAATTCGGCTCGCAAGCCAATTTCGCCCGTGTCGACCTGAGCAATTCCACCTATTACGCCTTTGGCCGGGATCACTGGGTGTTTGCGCGGCAGACTCGCTATGGCCAGGAGCGCTCCTTCGGCAACGGCGATGCCCAATTGATTCCTCTCCCCGAGCGGCTTTATGCCGGCGGCGCCACTTCTCATCGTGGCTTTCCTATCAACTCGGCCGGCCCGCGCGATCCACAGACCGGCTATCCGGTTGGCGGATACGCCGTCTTCGTCAACACCGTGGAGCTGCGCACTCCGCCGCCAACTTTGCGTTGGGTTGGCAACGATCTCAGTTTCGTCCTGTTCTATGACATGGGCAACGCCTTTCAGAAGTCCTCCCAGGTTTGGCCCAGTGCAATACGAAACAAGCAACCGCATAGCTATACCTGCCGCAATTTGAGCGTCCCCTACACCACCTACAACACGCCGGATACCTGCGATTTCAACGACTTTTCCCATGCCTTGGGTCTGGGATTGCGTTACCACACGCCGATTGGGCCAATACGCGCAGACTTCAGCTATAACCTCAACCCGCCGATCTATCCCATCATTTACGACTACACCACCGCCGCTACGTCTCCGAACCCGCACGTCGGCCAGGCCGGGCACTTCAACTTTTTCTTTAGTATCGGACAGAGCTTCTGATGTTAAGAGCGAGAACTCGGGCACTGCTGCGACCTGCGCAAAAAACTGCGCAGGTTGCAGCAGTGCGACTGGTTTTGCTTGGGATCATGTCGCTCGCTGCCTGGGGACAGCAAACCCCTGCGCCCGTACCCAAGGGCGCCGTGGTCCTCGATCACGTGGTGGCGGTCATCAATGGCAGCGTTATCCTCCAGAGCGATGTGACGGAAGAGATGGGGTACGCTGTCTTGCAGCCATTCAGCGATAGCGGGCGCAATACCCCGCAACGTGCGCTGCAGCGCCTGATTGACCGGGATCTTATCCTGCAACAAATGCGCACCGCGCAAACGGTGGATCCTCCCACCCCTGAGGAGGTGCAGGCGCGAATTACCCAACTGCGCGCCGTGATTCCGGAGTGCGAGCAGTATCAATGCGAAACTGAAGCCGGCTGGCAAGCCTTCCTCAAAGCAAAAGGCTTGACCGAAAAGGAGGTGGAGGCGCACTGGAGCCAGCGCATGTTGATCCTTTCGTTCATCCAGTCCCGCTTCGGCAACGGGGTGCGCATTACCGATCCCGAGATCGCCGACTATTACAACAATACCTTGGTTCCCCAGTTGCAGGCTAAGGGTATGAAGCCGCCGCCTCTGGCAGGGGTCTCCAGCCGGATCGAGGAGATCCTGCTGCAACAACGGGTGAGCTCTCTGCTGCTCGAGTGGCTGCAGAGCTTGAAGACCGAAGGCAGCGTGAGCATTCTCGACCCCGCTTATGGGAAGGTCGGCACAACCGGCGACGGGGATGAATCGGGTTCCGGAGGACAACCATGAGCGCCTGGGGTTGGGTGTGGAGGGTTGGCGGGGTCCTGGTGCTGTTGCTGTTTCTGGTGGTTGCCGGGCTGATGTTCTATGCTTCCACCCCGCACTTTTTGAACCTGGTACGGCTGCGGGTGATCACCGTTCTCGAAGACGCCACCGGCGGCCGCGTGGAGCTGCAGTCTTTGCACTGGAGCCTGCGCCATCTCGCCGTGGAGGTGGATGGACTGACCATTCATGGCCTGGAGGGCCGGGGTGAAGCGCCCTATGTTCAGATCGACCGCCTTTACGCGCGCGCCAAAATCCTTTCCTTTTTCGAGGCCAGGCTGGGCCTCGACTTTCTCGAGGTCAGTCACCCGGCGATCCATCTCATCATCTATCCCGATGGGCGAACCAATCAGCCCACGCCTAAGGCGAAACAGAACGCCAGTGGGGCGGCGCTCAAGACCATCTTTGATCTTCAGGCCCGCCGCGTAGAAGTTCACGATGGTGTGGCGCTGGTCAATGAGCGCTCTATCCCCTTCCAGCTGGCCGCTAACAACCTGGGGGTTGAGGTTACCTATGCGCCGTCCAGCGGTCATTATCTGGGCCACGTCGCTTGCTCCGATATCGCCATCCAGCAAGCAAAGATCGCGGCCGTGCACAGCCAACTGGATCTGAGCGTTGAGCTGGCCCCGGATGCGGTCGATCTCACGATGTTGCACTGGACTACAGGCAAGAGCGGCCTCCACGCTTCCGGGCGCCTGGTCCACTTTGCTCACCCGCAGTGGACAGGGACTGCGGACGGCAACGTGGACCTGGGGGAAGTAACGGCGTTGGGCGTAGTCGATGGCTTCCGCCGCGGAAGCGTGGACCTAGCGCTGACGGGCCAGGGAACCGGCGCCAATCAATATGTATTGGACGGCAGGGCAAAGGTACTGAACGCCAGCTATGCCATGGAATACTTCTGGATTGATGGAGTGAACGCGACCACTAGCCTGCACGTTACTCCACAAGAGATCACTCTCCCTGACCTCGCCGCACGCCCGCCGCAGGGCGGCATCGTCAACGCCGCCGTTCGGTACCTTAACTACCGCGCTCCGTTCGGCCCGGCGAAGGCGCCGGGGGCTCAGGTCATGAACATTCGCGCCCGGGTCAACGGCGTCCGCCTGACCACCGTTCTTGAGAGCGTGGTTCCCAGCCACTACCGGGATTTGGGCTTCGATTCCGCCGGGCAAGGCAACGTGAGTGTTGATTGGACCGGATCGCCGGATGATCTTACCGTCGCAGCGGTGCTTGCCATGAGCGCTCCCCCGACGAATGCCCCGGGCAAGGTTCCGCTCAGCGGAAACCTCGATGCCAAGTACTTCCAGCGTGGGGGCAGGGTGCAGATCAATCAGTTGGAGGCGCATAGCCTGGCGACTACTCTCGACGTCACCGGGTTGCTCGGGGTTTATCCAGTGGAGGAGCCTTCCAATCTTACCGTCCATCTGATCAACCACAATCTGGCTGAATTCGATCGCGTGCTGAAGGTTCTGGATTTGGGTGTTGGCGGCAAGCCCGGGATTTCCGGCCTTCCCGTTCAGCTCCATGGAGAGGCAACCTTCGACGGGTCGGCTACTGGTTCCCTGGTCGATCCTGCGTTTCAGGGTCATCTGACAGCCACTCAGTTCTCCACCGTCTTTACCATTCCGGCTGCGGCCGGCAAGCCGCCAAATGCTCCCACCACTGTTTCCTGGGACAGTTTGGACACCAATGCCAGCTACTCCTCGAGCATGATCTCGGTCGAGCGGGCGACGCTCGCCCGGGGCAAAACGGTGATTCACGCCTCGGGTCAACTGCAGGCGCATCGCATCAGCCGGCGGCGCCAGGCTTTCGATGACCAGGCCACCATCCAGGCCACTGCCCAGGTGCAGAACGCGTCCTTGACGGATCTATTAGCCGGCATTGGCCAGGACCTGCCCGTCACCGGCACCCTGAACCTCGAGGCCCATGCTGCTGGGATGTTGGGCGATCTGACCGGAGGCGGAACGCTGAACCTGCAGGGCGGTGCGATTGAGGGTCAGGCATATCACAGCCTGAATGCCGCCGTGAGCTTATCAGGGCAGAACGTCAACCTAACAAAACTCACCCTGCTTCAGGATGGAGGTACGGTCGAGGGCAACGGAACCTATAACCTGCAGACGCAAAGCTTCCTCGCTAATCTCGACGGCAGCAACTTTGAGCTTGCTCACTTCCCACAATCCAAAGATCCCCGGCTCTCGGTAGCGGGTGCGTTGAAGTTTGATGCACATGCCTCAGGCACCATCGATTCCCCTTCCATTCTGGCTGGGGTTCATCTGCGTAGCCTGGTCCTGGGAGGCCAACCCGCCGGCGCACTGGAATTCATCGCGCACACCCAGGGGAGCACTGCCTATTTCACCGCCCAGAACAGCATGGCGGCGACGGGGCTACAGATCAAAGGCCAGACCGCCCTCAAGGGCAACTTTGATACCCAGGCCAATATGGTGTTGACCAACCTCAATATCGCGCCCTTTCTGCGCGCCTTCAAAGTGCAGAGTGTGAGCGGCAATTCCGCCATCGGGGGGACGATCAATGTGGCCGGGCCGCTGCGGCAGCCAAAGCAGTTTAGCGGAGATGTGGATCTCAACCAGTTCAGCGTCACTCTGCAGAGCGTCGCGCTGCAGGGAATGGGACCCTTGCGCGCATCGCTGCATGAAGGGGTCCTGCATCTGACCCAGGCGCACATCACCGGACAAGATACCAATTTGCAGGTTACGGGTTCGGCGGCTTTGACGGGCACGCAGGCGGTGGCGGTCACCGGCAGCGGCTCCATTAATATGAAGCTGGCGCAGACGTTCGATCCCGACATTACATCCTCGGGCCAAATGGATTTCAACGTCGAAGTCAGCGGCACACTCCCTCAGCCGTCGTTCTCCGGCCGCGTGCACCTCACCAATGTCGCTCTGGCGCTCAATGACCTGCCTAACGGCATCAGCAAGTTGAACGGAAATCTGATCTTCGATCAGAACCGTCTCCAGGTACAGGATTTGGTGGGGACGACCGGAGGCGGCCAGCTTAAATTCGCTGGTTTCTTAACTTACCAGCACGGCCTATTCGGAGACTTTACCGCTGTCGGCAAAGATATCCGGGTTCGCTACGGCGGCATCAGCGCTACCGCCGACACCACCCTGCATTTGCAAGGCTCTGAGAAGAACATGCTGCTTAGCGGTAGCGTGCAGATCACCCGTTTTATCATCGGCCGGAATGTGGACTTTGCCAGCTTTGCCCCCAGTCCAGCAGCCAACGTGCCGCCGGATCCCACTGCACCGTCCAGCCACGTGCGGCTGGATGTTCACATCTTTTCCGCGCCCCAACTTGATTTTCAGAACTCCTACGCGCAGTTGGCGGGCAGCGTCGATCTGCGCTTGCGTGGAACCGTGGCCCAGTTGGCCATTCTGGGGCGCATCAACATCACCGATGGCACTGCCAACTTTGCCGGGACCACCTACCGTTTGCAGCACGGCGAAATCTTCTTCACCAACCCGGTCATGATCGAGCCCATCATCGATATCGACGCCACCACGCGGGTAGAGGAATACGACGTGACCATCGGCCTGCACGGCAACCTCAACCAGCTAACGCCGACTTTTCGTTCCGAGCCCCCGCTACCCCAGGCCGACGTCATTTCCCTGCTGGCCCTAGGCCGCACCCAGGAAGAACAGGCGCTGAATTCGCAACAGGAGCAATCCATCGGCGCTAACTCCACCACCAATGCTCTGCTGGGAGGCGCTCTCAACGCTGCGGTCAGCAGCCGGGTGGAAAGGCTCTTTGGCGGAGGCAGCGTTAAGATCGATCCGACTTATGTCGGCAGCATCGGCTCCTCGAGCGCTCGCATCACGGTGCAGCAGAACATTTCGCGCAACGTTCAGCTCACCTACGCCACGAACGTCAACGCCACCGCGCAACAGCTTATCCAGGCCCAGGTAGATCTCACGCCAACCGTCTCCGTGGTTGCCCTTCGTGATGAAGCGGGCGTCTTCAGCATGGTGCTGAAAGTTCACAAGCGCTATCGTTGACGGCATCAAGGAGTCGTAGTAAACAAGGTGAGCAACCCACGGCCCGGGTTTGAGTCTATATAAGTGCATTTTTCGCGAAACCAGTTACGCACGCGACAAAAACAGGAGATAGGAATGAAAAGGGCAACACATTTTCTAACTTTGGCACTGGCTGCTGTTCTGGTACTAGGTTCTCAGGTCGTGGCGCCCCGGGCTTCGTATGCCTCGGGGTTCGACGCGCAAACCGATAACAACATTCAGGCTCAACTCACCAATAATTTAAAGAAATTTAAGGGCGTACAGGTATCGGTTTCGAATGGCATCGTCGATCTTGAAGGCACCGTTGCCGACTTCGCCACCAAAGAAGAGATCGACAAAAGAGCGCACCGCGCCAAGAACGTAGTCGCGGTTCGTAACAATCTGAAGATTGCCGGTGCCGGCGAGATCTCCGACGCTCAGCTGCAGCAGAAGATTGTGGGCAAGCTGCAATATGATCGCGTGGGCTATGGCAATGCATTCAACGCGATCAGCGTCAACGTTCAGGATGGTGTGGTCACTCTGGCCGGCAATGCGCTGGGGCCGGTCGCCGCTGATTCCGCGGTGTCTCTGGTGAGCCATACACCCGGGGTGCAGGACGTAATCGATAACATCACGGTCGATCCGCTCTCGCCCATGGATAATCAGACCCGCATGGCGGTATATCGGGCTGTTTACGGGTTTCCCAGCCTGAATAAATATGCCATCGATCCTGCGCAGCCAATCCGCATTACGGTGGTGAATGGCAACGTGACCCTGAATGGAGTGGTCCTAAGCCAGGCCGACAAAGATACAGCCGGCATTCGCGCTAACAGCGTGCCGGGCGTTTTCAAGGTAACCAACGATCTGCAGGTAGCTAACCCGTCGAATGAGAAGTAGGTTTTGTACGAAGGGCACGGCTTGAGCCGTGCCATGAATCTCTGGTGATGGAGCGGCTTTAGCCCGCAACCGAGAACCCGGGCTTCAGAGTCTGCGTGAGAACCCGCAAGTTCAGTCCCGCAGGGACGGATGAATGTAGCCCAGGACGATAGTCCTGGGTAAGTGTTGAACACACGAACAGTCCCGTAAGGGACGGCTGAAAGTCCGGTTATTTTCAGCCGTCCCTTACGGGACTTAAATCATGTTTCTAGATCTACCCAGGACTGCGTCCTGGGCTACACTCAGCCGTCCCTTCGGGACTGATTCAGAAATTTTCAGTTCTCACGCAGACTCTTTAGCCGTCAATGGCTGTGGCTTTGTGTGGCATGGCTTGAGCCGTGCCCTTCGTTACAGCCCAACATCTCCACGCACCCTCGGCCTTCCTTTCAGGACAGGCCGATACACTATACGCATGGCCTTGCTGCGCAATGTCGGCACTACGCTCGAAATGATCAAGTGGGAGCATTCGGTCTTCGCCCTCCCTTTTGCCCTATGCGGCGCTATGCTGGCTGCTGCGGGCTGGCCGGCATGGTCCAAGGTTTTCTGGATTGTGGTCTGCATGGTCAGCGCACGTTCGGCTGCCATGGCCTTCAACCGCTGGGCCGATGCCCGTCTCGACGCTGCTAATCCACGAACCGCAGCGCGCGCTATTCCGGCAGGCTTGCTAAGCCGCCGTTTTGTCGCGGGATTTACTGTGCTTATGTCGCTGGCCTTTGTTCTGGCGGCAGCCCAGTTGAACCGGGAGACTTTGTTGCTTTCCCCCTTGGTTCTGGTGGTGCTTTTCCTTTACTCCTACACCAAGCGTTTCACCCGCTGGTCACACCTGGTGCTTGGCCTGGCCCTAGGAATCGCCCCCGCCGCAGCCTGGATCGCGATCCGCGGCACCCTGGATCCTCGCATTGTCGTGCTTACGGCCGCTGTCTTGTTCTGGGTGGGGGGATTTGACGTGCTCTACGCCTGCCAGGATATGGCCCACGATCGGGAGGCCGGCTTGAACAGCATCCCCGAAACCTGGGGAATTCCGGCAGCCTTCTGGATCGCGCGCGCTATGCACCTGACTATGCTGGGCCTGTTGTGCTGGCTGTTGAAGTTATTTGCACTCAATGGGATCGCCTGGGTGGGAGTGGCGGCGGTCGCGCTTCTGCTCCTCTATGAGCATCTCATCATCTCGCCCACTGATCTAAGACGCCTGAATGCCGCCTTTTTTACCATGAACGGCATTATCTCGATGGTCTTCTTCGTCTTTGTAGCGGCGGCCCTTCTGATCCCCCACCACACATTTCACTGAAAGATCCGGTTCTAAAGCGGATTTCGTTTCCTGACCACGCTAGACGGGTGTCCCGTTCAGATGCCTTCATCTCAAACGCTGCGGACAACCTAAGGGGCATCGATCGTTCAACAAAAGAGAAACGCACCCGCTAGGAGCAGCGGGTGCGTCTTAATCTCTTTAGAACAAGACTTCTTAGACGGCTTTGGCTTTGTGACTTTCGTTTGCTTTGTGGGCGTCGATCTTTTCATTGACGGTGTCACGAACATCGTCGACCTTCTGCCGGACACCCGCGCGCGCTTCGTTTGCATGCCGTTCCGCTTCGTTGTGATGGCGATCGGCGGTCACTGCTGCAGCATCCTTAGCGTTGCCCCAGGTTTCCCTGGCGGCGCCCTTTACCTGGTCGGCTACGCCCTGATTGGCCAACTTTTGATTACCAAAAGTCTCACCCACCCCCTGCTTCACACGTCCTGTTGCCTGTTCCACCTTGCCGGTCACTTGGTCCTTGTTCATTGTTTGTCTCCTTATGCCTGCCAACTCCGCATGCACCATAAATGAGATGCCCCGGCCTCGCTCCCCGCATACCTGGCGGGAGCAAAAAAGAGGCAGCCGATTCAAATTGCTCGCCTGCCACCTATCAGCTGGATGACCAAAACCACCAGCGCAATGATCAGCAGGATGTGGATGTACCACGCAACCACGTGGAATCCAATGAAGCCGACCAGCCAAAGTACCAGCAATACCAGGAAAATCGTCCAAAGCATCGTGTATTTCTCCTTACCGCAAAGTCTTGCTACGCTGTACTTTGGTGCGTCTGCATGGAAGTGGGTTGCCGTACCATCAAAAATTAGGTCGTTGGGGCTTCAGATGCGGATCGCAATCCAGGGAGAGCTTGGCTCTTTCAGCCACCAAGCCGCATTACAGATGGAACCAGAAGCAACCTTTGTACCGTGTGCCTTCTCAGCAGAGGTTTTCAAACTGATCGAGGACGGCCAGGTTTGTGCCGCGGTCATCCCGATTGAGAATTCTCTTGCCGGTTCCGTAGTGGAACACTTTGACCTCCTCTTTCAGTCCGAGGTTCAAATTGAGCGCGAATCCCTGCTGCGCATTCGTCACAATCTCATTGGTGTTCCTGGCAGCCGGGTCGAAGACATACACCAAGTCCTGTCCCATCCTGTTGCGCTGGCCCAGTGCCGTCGCTTTTTCGCCCAGCACCCGGGCATGACGCCCACTGCCTTCTACGACACCGCGGGCAGCGTCAAGCACGTTACCTCCCTGAAAGACAAGAAGATCGGCTCCATCGCCAGCGAGCAAGCCGCCCTGGCTTACGGGGGAGAGGTGCTGGCTTCCGGCATCGAGGACAATCCGGCCAACTATACCCGCTTTTTCTTAATTCGCAGGAGCGGCGAGGTTCGTCCGGTTTCGGATCCAGACAAGGTCAGCATTGCATTTACGGTCGAAAATCGCCCCGGCAGCCTGGTCTCGGCCCTGCAGGCGTTCGCCGAGCATGACACCAATCTGTGCAAGATTGAATCTCGTCCGGTGCACGGCCAGCCCTGGCAGTACGTCTTCTACTTGGACTACCAGGTGTCCGATCCGTCCGCGACCAGGGCGGCGCTCGACCAACTTCGCCGGCAATGCCTGCTAGTTAAAGAGTTGGGGCATTACCCGGCTGCGCCATTGCCTACCTGACGGGGTTTGGTGCTCTCCTGAAAGGTACAGGCCGCGTCGATAGTAAGAAGAGGACCCTTTTGCGACTTTACGAGACCTGCTGCATCTTATAGTCGATAATCTGATAGAAGGTAACTCATGGCTAGCGATTTTTTAAGCATCATCAATCCTACCGACCCCAGTCGGCGCGAGCAGAGCAACTCTCAGGGCAGGGTTTTACCCATTCTCCCGGTCCGCAGCACGGTTTTGTTTCCTCATGCCGTTCTGCCCTTGACCGTGGGTCGCGAGAGCTCTATCCAACTCATTCAATCGCTGGGAGACGTGAAGACCATCGTGGTGGTCGCGCAGCGCGACGAACGGATGGACAGTCCCCAGCCCAGCGACTTGTATTCCGTGGGAACCATGGCGACGGTACACAAAGTCGTCAAAATGCCTAACCAGAGCCTGTTTGTCTTTACCGAGGGAACGGAACGGGTCAAGCTGGGGGAATTTGCCCAACTTGAGCCCTTCATGATGGCGGCAGTCGATCATTTGCCGGAAGTGGATGCGGGCAAGAGCGCCGAGCTGGAAGCGTTGCAACGCAATGTCATTGCGCAATTTCAGCAAATTGTCACTACTTCGCCTACTCTTTCCGACGAACTGCAGACCATCGCGCTGAATATTGAAGATCCAGGACGCCTGGTTGACTTCATTGCTTCTTCGCTGCCCTTCCTGGCCACCACCGACAAGCAGGAACTGCTGGAAACCCCCGATGTGATGTTGCGCATGGAGCGTATCAACAAGCATCTGGCCAAGGAAGCCGAGGTACAGCAGCTACGCAACAAGATCCAGACCGAAGTGCAGGACCAGGTGCAGCAATCGCAGCGCGATTACTACCTGCGCGAACAGCTCAAGGCTATCCAGAAGGAGATCGGCGAGCTGGACGAGGGCCAAAAGGACATAGAAGAACTGCGGCAGAAGATCGAAGCCGCTGGCATGCCTGACGAGGTGAAGAAGGAAGCTACCAAGGAGCTCAGCCGCTTGTCGCGGATGTCTCCCATGGCCGCCGACTACTCGCTCACCCGCAACTACGTGGAGTGGCTGGCGGTGCTGCCGTGGGCCAAGTCAACGGGCGGCGAGGTAGACATTGCCAAGGCAAAGGAGATCCTCGACCTCGACCATTACGACTTGAAGCGGGTGAAGGATCGCATTCTCGATTATTTGAGCGTGCGCCGTCTCAAGCCGGATATGAAGGGGCCCATCCTTTGCTTTGTGGGACCTCCAGGGGTCGGCAAGACTTCGCTGGGCCGCAGCATCGCGCGTGCTCTGGGACGCAAGTTCCAGCGCATCTCGCTGGGCGGCATGCATGACGAGGCCGAGATTCGCGGCCACCGGCGTACTTACATCGGCGCCCTTCCGGGGCAGATCATGCAGGCTCTGCGCCGCGCGGATGCCAACGACCCGGTCTTTATGCTGGACGAGATCGACAAACTGGGGCGCGACTTCCGCGGCGATCCGGCATCGGCGCTGCTGGAAACTTTGGATCCCGAACAGAACAACACGTTTCGGGATAACTACCTGGATGTTCCTTTCGATCTGTCCAAGGTGCTATTCATCTGCACCGCGAACATGCTCGACCCCATCCCGGAGCCGTTGCGCGACCGCATGGAGATCATCGACCTGTCGGGCTACACCGAGGACGAGAAAACGCATATTGCGTTCCGTTATCTGATACCGCGGCAGATCAAGGAGAACGGCATCGAGTCCAAAGAAGGCGGCGAAGCCCATATCGAGTTTCCCGAAGAAGGCGTTCGCTACATCGTGCGCCATTACACCCGGGAAGCAGGCGTGCGCAAACTGGAACAGCTGATCAGCACAGTGTGCCGCAAGCAGGCGCGGCGCATAGCGGAAGGGAAGACAGGCACGCTCGTTGTCGATAAGGCGGTGATCCAGGAGTTCCTGGGCGGCATCAAGGTGCGGGTCGACACCGAGTTGGCGGAGCGCACACGGCGTGCCGGCGTGGCGGTCGGCCTGGCCTGGACGCCGGCGGGTGGCGATGTGCTGTTCATCGAAGCCAACCGGATGAAGGGCAAGGGCGGCTTCAAGATGACGGGGCAGATCGGTGAGGTCATGCAGGAATCCATGCAGGCAGCGCTAACCTGGGTACGATCCAACGCGGCCTCTTTAGGCTTGGAGGAGGACTTCACCAAGGATCTGGATATTCACATCCATGTTCCCGCTGGAGCTATCCCGAAGGACGGCCCTTCTGCTGGTGTGACCATGGCAACCACCCTGGTTTCACTCATGACCGATACGCCAGTTCGTCCGCTCACGGCAATGACGGGCGAGATCACGCTCAGCGGCAATGTTCTGCCGGTAGGCGGCATTAAAGAGAAGTTTCTGGCTGCCAAACGGGCCGGGGTGCTGGATGTCATCCTACCCGCGGAAAATCGGCAGAGCGTGGAGGAGGATCTAACCGCGGATCAGATCGAGAATGTGCGCATTCACTACGCCAGCCGTATCGAAGACGTGCTGTCTGTAGCGCTGCCCAAGTCGGTCAGCGAAGAGAAGAAGGATGAGGCCGTTCGAGAGAACATTATCGAACACGCCGGTGTCTGAGATCGCAGCTGACTGACAGGAAAGGCCCGCCAAACAGCGGGCCTTTTTTGTGTGCGCGCGGGCCAGCTCCAGCTGTTGCGTTAGATGCATCACCTGAACTAGAATTAGGGCGTGGCCAGAAAGGTTCGGCTTCGCAAGGACACCGACCTGCAGAACGAATTTTGGTGTGCCGGTGGAGTCGGTATGATCCGAGAAGAAGTCTGGGTCAACCCGAAAGACGAGGTCGTTCGCTACAATCTGGCCTTCCTTTTGCCCCACCTGTTGGGAATCGATAATGGGCGTGTGCTCGGCTTCGATAACGCACACGGTACTCACGAGCGCCATTACATGGGCAAAGTGACGCCCGCCTTCTTTAAAGATTACGTGACGACAGCGGAGCTGTTTTACAGAGAGGTTGGGGAGATCAGGAGAAGCTATGAAGACTAAGGTTTTCTTCGACGGATTCGAAGGTCACGTGCGGCGTTCCCTGGATCGCGCCAGGAGACGGCAGAACGGTGAGCGACTAACAGCGCAGAGAATCATCACCTTCGAAGATCCGCTGCTAATGATCGAGTGCTTGACAGTGCAACGCATCCGGCTTTGCCAGGTGGTTCGGAAAAAGCGGCTAAGCATTTCCGCGCTGGCAGAAGAATTGGGGCGCAACCGGGGCTCGGTGACCAGAGATGTGAATAAGCTCAAAAAGTTGGGCCTGCTGCGTCTGCGTGAAGAGGTCAATCCGGGGCATGGGGTGGTGCAGATCGTCGAGCCTGCGGCGCAAAAGTTTGAGATGCGCATCTCTTTATAGAGAGTCTATCTCCAAGGACATCGATGATCATTGATTTTGCCGAGCGAGCGCACAACCACAACTGGGATCTGGACCCAGTGGTGCGGTCCTTGCTGGATACCGACTTCTACAAGCTGTTAATGCTTCAGTTCATCTGGAAGCATTTCCCCACTACGCAGGTATCGTTCTCGGTGAGCAACCGGTCTTCCTCCCTGCGGCTTGCGGACGTGATTGCGCGCGAAGAGGTGTTGCAACAGCTGGAGCATGTGCGCAGCCTGCGCTTTTTGAAGTCGGAGCTGATCTGGCTGGCCGGCAATACCTTCTTCGGGCGCCGCGGAATCTTCGAGCCTGAATTCCTGGAGTGGCTGGACCATGATTTTCGTCTCTCCAGCTATCGCCTCACCGTGAGAGATGGAGAATTCCACCTGGAGTTCGACGGGCTTTGGACCGAAGCCACGATGTGGGAGATTTACGCGCTCTCCATCCTCAACGAGCTGAAGTCCCGCACCGCTTTCAAGGGCATGAGCGAATTCGAACTGGACATTCTTTACGCGCAGGCCAAGGCCAAGCTGTGGGGCAAGATAGAGCGGCTGACCGGCATTCCAGAGCTAAGGGTGGCAGATTTCGGCACCCGCCGGCGGCACAGCTTCCTGTGGCAGGAATACGTCGTCATGGCCATGAATACCGCGCTGGGCGATCACTTTACCGGCACGTCCAACACCTACCTGGCCTACAAACACAACCTCGAAGCGGTGGGCACCAACGCCCACGAGCTGCCCATGGCACTGGCTGCTATGGCCTCCAGCGATGCAGATTTGAAAAGCTCGCAGTACCGCATTCTCGAACTTTGGCAAAGCACCTACGGGCGCGAGATTCGCATTATGCTGCCCGATACGTACGGTACGACGCAGTTCCTGGCCGATGCTCCGGAGTGGACAGCGGATTGGACCGGGCAGCGTATCGACAGCAAGGATCCCTACGCTGCTGGTGACGAGTACATCGATTGGCTGAAACAGCGCGGCCGGGACCCAAAGCAGAAGCTGATTATCGCTTCGGATGCCATGGACGTCGAAGACATAATCGGCCTGCACGCCTATTTTATGGGGACCATGGGGCCCGGCCTGACTCCCAGGGATTTTCAGAGCGCGGCTGACCTCAATGACCCCGGCAAATGGACCCCCGGCCGGCGCATTCGTTTCAGCGCCGGGTGGGGCACGTTGTTGACCAATGATTTTCGCGGTTGCCACCCCAATGGCAGAAACGGATTCCATCCCGCCAGCCTGATCTGCAAGATGACCGAAGCCGACGGACGGCCGGCGGTGAAACTCTCGGATAATTTTTCCAAGGCGACCGGGCTTCCAGCAGAAATAGCGCGCTACCGCCGAGTCTTTGGCACTGCCGGAGTAGCCAACATACCCGTCCTGGTCTGATGAGTGTGCATGAGAGCGCTATTTGCGAGGTCGGTTCTCCGGACCTGCAATCCGTGGCCGGGTGCCCCACATCTCGCTGGTTTTTCGCGAGATGTGGGATACCACGAAGGTCAGATTTAAGCCTTTAGATCCTGAACCACTTCCGGTCAAGAGCAGTGGTATCCCACATCTCGCGAAAAACCAGCGAGATGTGGGGCACCCGGGATTGGTGGCACGTACCGCGCCATTTCATCCCTGGCCGCGTCTAACCTCAAGCCCCATGGCCTTCGGATATTCTCTTTCCATGCGCGTCACGGTCCTGTTCTTTGGAGTGCTGAAGGAGATGCTGGCGAGCGAAAGCCAGACGCTGGATCTACCCCAGGGCGCGACAGTGGACGCGGTGCTGGGACACTTCCGCGAACTGATGCCGCAGCAGCCAAAACTATGGTCAACGCTGGCTGTCGCTGTGAACCAGAGCTACGCCCGAGGTAGCTGCTTGCTACGCGACGGAGATGAAGTCGCCCTGCTGCCACCGGTCAGCGGTGGTTGCGCCCCGGCCATAGCCTTGGTCACCGAGCCTATCGATGCAGAGTCGCTGGTAAGAGACATTAAGCAGGGCGAGGACGGCGCCGTGGTGGTCTTTGACGGCATCGTCCGCAATAACACCCGAGGCCGGCGGACTCTTTGCCTGGTCTACGAGGCTTACCCGGAGATGGCGCTGCGCCAGATGCAGGACCTGGCCGCGCAGGCTATCGCGGTCCACGGCGTGCGGCAGGTGGCCATGGTGCACCGCCTCGGCCGGCTGGAAGTAGGCGAAACCAGTGTTCTGATTGCTGTATCTTCCGCCCACCGGGCGCAGGCATTCGAAGCCTGCCGTTGGCTCATCGATACGCTTAAGAAAACCGTGCCCATCTGGAAAAAGGAACACTTCGAGGATGGAGCAGTTTGGGCCGACGGCGAACCGTTTCCTTCAGACCTGGTGCAGAAGTGAAGGCTTTTTGCGCGGCAGTCTGCTGCGCCTTTACCCTTTGCGCCTTCGCCCAGGCGCCCACCATTAGCGTTAATGTCCGGCTGGTGAATGTCTTCGTGAATGTTACCGATAACAAAGGAGCTCCGGTCCCAGGCCTCACTCGGGACGATTTCGTCCTTTCCGAAGATGAACATGCGCAGAAAATCGCTGTCTTCGAACGCCAGTCCGAATTGCCGTTGGAGATTGTCCTGGCCATTGACACCAGCGGCAGTGTGCACAAGGACCTTGGTCTGGAACAGGAGGCGGCAAGACATTTTGTGCGCTCGCTGCTGCGTCCCGTCGATCACCTCGACTTGATGGAGTTTGCCGACAATGTGCGCGAGGTCGTCTTCTTCACCAACAATGCCGGCCGCATCGACCGCGGGCTGAACGACATGGGGCGAGGCGCGGCCACAGCGCTCTACAGCGGCGTCTATCTTGCCTCGCAAAGCCTGGCCCCTCGATTCGGGCGGAAGGTGCTGGTGATCATCTCCGACGGCGGGAATACCGTCAAAGGCACAACCTATGACATGGCGCTCGAACAAGCGCTGCGGGGCGAGGTGATGGTCTACCCCATCATCGATGTTCCCATCTACGCCAGCGCCGGCCGCGACCTTGCCGGGGAACACGCCCTGATCACCCTGGCCCAGGAGACCGGGGGCAAGTACTACTATGCGGATTCCTCATCCCTGGAAAAGACCTTCGCCCAGCTCTCGGAAGACCTGCGGACGCAATACCTGCTCGGCTACTATCCCTCCAACCATTCCGGGAGCGACTTTCGGCGCATCTCGGTCAAGCTGCGTGGCCCGGCCGCGGGTTACGTAGTTCGTAATCGCCCTGGGTATTATCCAACCGCAACGCATTAGCAGAACCGGCTCGAAAGAATTCAAGGGCCCGTGACATTTGTTACGGTCTTGTCAATTAAGCTCTTGCGAGGTTGTCGATTCCTAGCGGAGTTTTGATGCGTTCCTGGCTGTCACTTGCTGCCTTGATCCTGTGCCTGCCTGCCCCGGCAGCAAGAGCGGAGCTGCCCGACGCTCCACTGCCACAGGTCACGGGGCCGCAAATCCCTGCTCCCCAGCCGCGGCCTACTGGACACGAATCGCTGCCCCAGATTAACCAGCGCGAGAGGGATCAATCCGACGACCAGGCGAATCCCGCCGTCTTCTCCCATCACCTCATCGCCGACCGTATTTGGGTCTCGGGGCAGGCCAACTTCATCTTTCAGGCCCACGAACCGTTTCACTCGCCCTACTCTGGGACCAACAGCTTCCAAAGCCGGGTGGGAACAACCGCGCTCTCGCGTGTGCTTACGCTCTATACGGGAATCAAGCTCACCCGCTGGACCGAATTCATCTTCAATGCGGAGGAGGCGGGAGGCAAGGGGTTGAGCAATGCTCTCGGAATTGCGGCGTTTCCCAACCTCGACGTGGTGCGCAATCCAACCCTGGGACAGGGTGTGTATGCCGCCCGCTATTTCGTCCACTACACCGTCCCCCTGACCCCGGACCGCGTCGAGGAACAGCCCAACCCCTTCTATCTGCAAGACTCGATTCCTCGGCAGCGCATCGAGTTCACCATCGGCAAGATGGGATTGGTCGACTTTTTCGACCTTAACTCCGTTGGCAGCGACAGCCACCTGCAGTTCACCAATTGGGCCATCGATAACAATGGCGCTTACGATTACGCCGCCAACACGCGTGGCTATACCATCGCTGCCATTCTCAGTTATGCCGGACCGAAATTCGAAGTCCGTTATGGGGAAGCACTGATGCCAACAGTGGCCAATGGCATTGACCTCGAGGCCGATTTGCGCAAAGCCCGCGCTGACAACCTGGAGTTGGAATGGAAACCGCAATGGTTTCAGGGCCTGGAAACACATATCCGTCCCCTGGCTTATCTGAACCACGCCAACATGGGCGACTATGGCCAGGCCATTGCGGGTTATCTGCAGGGCGCCAACAAGGTTCCTGACATCACCCTGTACCGACACCAGGATTCGTTGAAGCAGGGCTTCGGTCTCAATCTCGAGCAGGAGCTGCCCGCAAATTTCCGCGTCTTTCTCCGTGCGGGATGGAACGAGGGCCATAAAGAGTCGTTCGCCTATACGGAAATGAACAGCACCCTCGCGTTCGGCTTCGAACTACCCGGAGACGCGTGGGGCAGGAAAGAAGACCAGATCGGCAGCGCCTTTGAAATTGGCGGCATCAGCAGCAAGCACCAGCAATACCTGGCCCTGGGCGGCCTGGGATTCATTTTGGGCGACGGCCATTTGAACTACGGCCACGAAGCGGTCAGCGAGACTTATTACAACGTGCACCTGCTGAGTGGTCTCTATATGGGGGTGCAGCTCTCGTTCATAAACAATCCCGGCTACAATCGAGACCGAGGTCCCGTGATCGTTCCCGGAGTGCGGGCGCATATGGATTTTTAGGTGCATCCGCCAGCGCTGATTCCGGCATCTCTGTATCTGCACCCATGACAACCCAGAAACCATCCCGGCGGGGTAGGAAAGAGGCGCCTCTTGGCGAAACCGGCCAGGAGACGCTTTACCTGCGGTTCTTGAGTGAGAAGCAGGTCAAAGTCAACGTCAAGCTTCGGGACGGCGAGAGTGTTTCCGGGTGGATTGAATATTTCGACGACACCATGATCCGTCTCACCCGTGAAGGGTTGCCCAACCTGTTTATCTACAAGCACCAGATCCGGACCATCAGCGAACGCAGCCGCCGCCCCAACGGCGTGGAGAGAAGTGTGCCTTGAAAGATTTCCCCGCGCAACTTGATCTTGGTTTTGCCGCCGGCGCAGCAGATATTGCGATGGAGGCCGGCGAGCTCCTGCGTGGCTACTTCGAGCGCGGCGTCGCCACGGAATACAAAGGCGATGTGGACCTGGTGACCGAAGCCGATCGGGCATCGGAAAAACTCATCGTAGGCCGCCTGAACGAGCGCTTTTCCGATCATGGCATTTATGGCGAAGAGGGAACTCGCTCCGGGCTTGAACGATCGTACCGTTGGTATGTTGACCCGCTCGACGGCACCACTAACTTCTCCCACGGCTTCCCGTTCTTCAATATTTCGCTGGGCCTGGAGCATCGCCCGCCAGGGCTGGCACCGCATCAGGACGGGGAAATCGTAGCCGGCGTGGTTTACGATCCAGTTCGAGGCGAACTCTTCGCTGCAGAGAAGGCACGAGGAGCCTGGTTACTGAAGCCTTCAGGGGCTGCCCGCCCTCTGCATGTCTCGCGCACCAGGCTCTTGCAGGAGAGTTTGCTCTCCACCGGTTTTCCCAGTCACAAGCGCCACCTGAGCCCCAACATCCACTTCTATCAACAACTGACGTTGCGCTCGCATGGTGTTCGGAGGGCAGGGGCGGCGGCTCTCGATTTGGCATATACTGCCGCCGGCCGTGTAGAGGCCTTTTGGGAATTCAATCTGAACCCCTGGGATACGGCCGCGGGCGCTCTGCTGGTGGTGGAGGCAGGTGGATCCATGCTCCGCTTCGACGGCACGCCCTTTCGGCTCGATAGCCAGGAGGTTCTGGCCACCAACGGTTTGATCACAGATGAGATTTTGCGCCTGTTCGAGGACATGTTCGCCGGCCGCGGTATTGAGCCCATCCCTACGCCCGCCGAATTCGCCGCACGGCGATCAGCGCGCTAAGCAGTTTCGCAATTGGTGTCGACCGAAGCCATTGGTCTTTACGTGGTCCCGGCGCGCCGGGACCACACCTCGCGAACTTTTTCAGACCACGTAATTGCGAAACTGCGTTAAGCGCAAGCCTGCTGTACAATTTGTTTTCACTTATTCGCTTCGGGAGATCGGTATCTTATGACATATGTGATCGCAGAACCCTGCATCGGAACCAAGGACACAGCCTGCGTCGATGCCTGTCCGGTAGACTGCATTCATCCCAAAAAAGACGAATCGAAGTATGGTGAGGTCGATCAACTCTTCATCGATCCGGTGGAATGTATCGACTGTGGCGCCTGTGTTCCAGTCTGCCCAGTGTCGGCTATTTTCGCGGGAGACGACCTGCCGGAGAAGTGGTCGAGCTTTACTGAGAAGAACTCCGCCCACTACGGCCGCTAGGCCGGGCGGCCATGATTGTTCACCAGGTGGAAGCTGTCGTCCTGCGAACCTGGCCCATTCATGAAGCCGACCAAATCGTTTCTCTGTTTACCCGCGACTACGGGAAGATCAAGGGTGTAGCCAAGTCGGCGGCCAGGTCTCGGCGCCGTTTTGGCGGCGCCCTTGAGCCCATGACCCATGTTCGTGCCCACTATGCCGAGAAGCCCAGCCAGGAGTTGGTACGTCTCGACTCGTTTGACATCCTGCACTCGCCGCTGGCCGAGCCTGTAGATTACGCGCGGGCCGCGGCTCTCGCCTTTTTCGCCGAGGTACTGGAGCAGACGCTCCCCGATCACGATCCACACGATGTTGTTTTCCGCCTGCTGCTTTCGGTGCTGGAGCAGACCCGCGTCGATCACATCTGGATGCCGATTACCTACTTTGCTCTTTGGACGACTCGTCTCATGGGTTGGCTCCCGGATCTGAACCGCTGTTTGCAATGCGGCGCATCGCTCGCGGGCCAGGCTGCCTATTTTCATTTTTTCTCGGATGGTCTCGTCTGCGTTGAGCACCGGCACGTGGGAGAGAACGGTTCTCACGGAGTCACCTTGACCCCTGACTCGCAGCTCTTGGCGGTACGAATTTTCCGCTCGCCTGCCTCTGCCTTTGCGGCCGAATCCTGGCCCCGCGCCCGCGGCGCCGACCTTCGCCGCTTCGCCATTCAGAGTCTCGAGCGTCACCTGGAGCGAAAACTCACCACCGCCGCCGCCCTCTCCCGCCTGGGCGGTTCCTAACCGGCCGCACACGAGTGCCCTAGTTCCCTCGCTAATGCCGGGTGCCCCACATCTCGCTCGTTTTTTGCGAGATGTGGGATACCACTGCTGTTGACCGCTAAGTGCATCGGAGGAATCGAGAGTCAGAGGGAAGGTGCAGTGGTATCCCACATCTCGCGAAAAACGAGCGAGATGTGGGGCACCCGGCATTAGCGAGGGAACCAGAGGTCGCTCTCACCCGTTCAACAGCGAGCCCACAATCCCGCCTACCACTCCGCCCTCGGTTCGCTCCCGAGCAGCGGAAGGCATGTACTGCATCAGCTGGTGCGCCAATTTGGAGATGGGCAGTGTCTGCAGCCAAACTCGTCCCGGGCCGGTCAGCGCGGCAAGAAAAATCCCGTCTCCGCCGAAGATCATGTTCTTGATCCCCGGGACACGGGTGATCTGGAAAGAAACGCTGGATTGGAAAGCTCCCACATGGCCAGGATGGACCCGCAAAGTCTCCCCTGCACCGAGATCCTTCACAATCAGCTCTCCTGACAACTCGATCCAGGCCGCGCCCTGCCCAGTCACCTTCTGTAGCAGGAAGCCGTCTCCCCCAAATACCCCCGCTCCTAGCGATTGCTGGAAGCCTACCCCAAGCTGAACCTGGGACGTGGCGCAAAGAAACCCATGCCGGTGGATCAGATACTCCAATCCGGGGCCTACCTGAACCACCTGGATATGCCCAGGAACCCTGGTCGCAAAGGCGATCTCACCGGGGTAGCCGATGGCGCGGTATTCGGTCATGAACAGGCTTCCGCCGCCCGCTACTCTTTTCAACGCGCCGAAGATGCCGCCTCCGCCGCCAAACTGGGTGTGCGTCTGCATCTGGATGGAGTTGCTCATCCAGGAAAGCTCACCGGCTTCCGAAACTACGGATTCGTTCGGATCCAGCGTGAACTCAAGAACCGGCATGGTAGTCCCGACAATACGGCTTTGCATGGCAGACTCCTCCTTGAAGTTATGGGCAACCAGTTTAACTGAACGCTTGATTTAGAATCCAACCGTGGCATCGCAAGTAACCACCGCTCTAACCTTTCAGGATCTCCTCTTTCGTCTGCAAACCTTTTGGGCCGAGCGCGGATGCGTTTTGCAGCAGTCTTATGACGTGGAGGTAGGCGCCGGCACCATGTCGCCGGAAACCTTCCTGCGCGTGCTTGACCCTCGGCCGTTCTCTGTGGCCTATGCCCAGCCGTCCCGCCGTCCTGCGGACGGGCGTTATGGGGAGAACCCCAACCGCCTTTTTAAGCACACCCAATTTCAGGTGGTCCTGAAGCCCCCGCCGGCCAATGTACAGGAGGTCTACCTGGAATCCCTGAGCGCTATCGGCGTTGACCTCCGCCAGCACGACCTCAAATTTGAAGAAGACAACTGGGAAGCGCCCACCCTCGGAGCCTGGGGGATTGGCTGGCAGGTGATGCTGGATGGTCAGGAAATTACCCAGTTCACCTACTTTCAGCAGTGCGGCGGGCTCGATCTCGATCCCATCTCCGCCGAAATCACCTACGGCTTGGAACGCATCGCGGCTTTTCTGCAGGATGTCGACTCCGTCTACGACGTGGTTTGGACGCGCAACCCTCATGCCGTCACCTACGGTGAGGTACGCCACCTGGAGGAGGTCCAGTTCTCCGTGTACAACTTCGAGGACGCCGATGTAGAGAAGCTATGGGAACATCTGCGGCTTTACGAGTCCGAGTGCCAGCAGTTGCTGAGCCGTGCCGCCCAGCAGCCGGAAGATCTTAGCCTGGCCGAGCAGCGCCGCTTTCCCATTCTGGCTGCTTACGACCTCTGCCTGAAATGCTCGCACCTGTTTAACCTGCTGGATGCCCGGGGTGCGATTTCTGTCACCGAGCGCGTCGGCATCATCGCTCGCATCCGGTTCCTGGCCGTCGGCATTGCCAAGGTCTACGCACGGATGATCGCCCGGGAGTCGCATGGCTGAGCTGTTGTTGGAAATAGGACTGGAAGAGATTCCTGCGCGCATGATCGCGGCTGCCGAAGCCGAGCTGGCGCGCCGTGTCGAGGCGTCGCTCACCCGCGAGCGCTTGCTGGGATCAACGGTAGCAGTGAGCAGCTACTCCACCCCACGCCGCCTGGCAGTGCGCGCCACGGGCGTACTGGTGCAGCAGCTGGACACGCAGGAGCAGCTTACTGGTCCCTCGTGGAAGGCGGCCTTCCCCGGCGGGGAGCCAGGTCCGGCGGCCCAAGCCTTCGCCAAGAAAGCCGGCGTCCTAGTCAGTGCCCTGGAAAAGATCACCACGCCCAAGGGCGAATACGCCGCGGCCACCATGCAGCGGCCCGGGCTCAGCGCGCTCGAGGTTCTGGGGCGACCCCTGGCCCAGGAAATAGGCGCGCTCTCCTGGCCCAAGACCATGTACTGGCGGCCCAATAAGCCGGAGCGTTTTGTTCGTCCGCTCCGCTGGCTGCTTTGCCTGTTGGATGAAAGCGTGGTTCCGCTGGAGTTTGCCGGCATCCGCGCCGCCAACCTGAGCTATGGTCACCGCGTCCTCCACGGAGAACAGCCCGTACCCATTGCCCGTCCCGTGGACTATCTCCCGGCGCTCGAGGCAGCCTTTGTGGTTGCCGATGTCGCCGCGCGCCGCCATCGCATCCGCAAAGCCCTGGATGCTGTTACCCGCACTCTCCCCGGGATCCGCTGGCGTGAGGACGAGGCCCTGGTGGAGCAGGTCACCCACCTTACCGAGTGGCCAGGCGTGCTTCTCGGCAACTTTCAGCCCGAGTACCTGTCGTTGCCGGAAGAAGTTCTGGTCACGGTCATGCGTGACCATCAGAAATACTTCGCGCTCGAGGATCACCAGCACGCCCTGGCGCCCCATTTTCTCGCGGTTCTAAATACCCAGGTCGACGCGGAAGGCATGGCCATCATTCGCCACGGCAACGAGCGAGTTTTGCGCTCCCGCTTCAACGATGCCCGCTTCTTTTGGGATTACGATCAGAAGATTCCTCTCCACGACCGGCTTGAAAAGCTTAAGACCGTAACTTTTCAAAGGGACCTCGGCAGCTACTTCAATAAAACAGACAGCAACTTGCGCATGGCCAAGGCGGTGGCCGCGGCGGTCGCTGCCCAGTCCATTCCGCTTGACCATGCAGCGCTCGAACAAGCAGTCCAGCTCGCCAAAACCGATCTGACCACCGAGTTGGTGAAGGAATTTACCGAACTGCAGGGCATTGTCGGAGGCGTCTACGCCCGGGCTCAAGGACTGGGAGAGACGGTAGCGCAGGCCATTTACTGGCAATACCTGCCGGCCGGGGTGGAAGGTTCTATTCCTCCCACCGTGGAGGGTCAGATCCTGGGGCTGGCGGATCGCTTGGCAACCATCGCGGAGATGTTTGCGATCGGCCTCGAGCCGAGCGGATCCAAAGACCCCTTTGCCTTGCGGCGCGCGGCCAACGGAGTAATAAAGATTCTCGCTGAGTCGGCCCTGCCGCTAACCCTCGCAGCACTGGAAATGATGGTCCTGGAGTGCTCGCCGCGTGCCGCCACTGTGGGGATGTTTCTGAAAGAACGCCTCGGCTACTATCTGCGCGAAGTCTGCGGCTTTGCCTATGATGTGGTGAACGCGGTGCTCTCGACCGGAATGACCACCGTAGCGGATGCCGTGGCTCGGGCGCGGGCTCTCACCCAGGTGCGCGGGTCAGACGATCTGCTTGCCATCTCCACCGCGTTTAAGCGCATCAAGAACATCCTTCGCCAGGCAGAAGAGAAACAGGATGACTACGGCAACACCATCGCCAGCCAGGATCTTACCGAGGCCGCTGAGCAGCATCTATACGCAGAGGCGAAAAGGGTCGCGCCGGCGGTCGAGGCTCTGCGCGCCCGGCAGCAGTATCCGGAGGCGCTGGAACGCATCGCTACGCTACGTCCGGCTATCGACAGCTTTTTTGACCATGTAATGGTCATGGCCCCCGAGGCTCATCTGCGCAGAAACCGGCTGGCACTGATTGCCTCTTTGCTCAGCGATTTTTCCCGCATCGCAGATTTCTCCGAGATCGTTCCCGGCTAGCGAAAGTTTGGCTACATAGCACGTAGGTGCAATTCGGTTCAGCACAATAAAACATTTATGTTAATAGAGTGTTAATCGATGTATAGTATGCCAACGGATCGTGAGTTTTGTCACCCATTAACGGTGCAACTCAGATACGGACCCTCCGCTTTTTGCTCGTCCCAGCAGCAGAACGAAGACTTGACAACGGCAAAAGGGAGAATTCATTCAGGAGGCTTGATTATGACCCGGATATCTTTTCACCAGAAACTCGAAAGCCTTCGTGAACGCCTTCTCCAAATGGCGGGTGTAGCGGAACACACACTAAGACTGGCACTGGACGCGCACTGCAATGGAGAGCTTTCAGCGTGCGCGAACGTGCGTTTGAACGAGGCCATCATCAATCGCTCAGAGCGGGAGATCGATCAGATGGCGCTCGACCTTTTGGCCATGGAGCAGCCCATGGCTGTGGACCTGCGCTTCGTTCTCGCGGCTATCAAAATCAACTCTGACCTAGAGCGGGTCGGCGATCAGTCGATGACGATTGCCTTGCTGGCCGAGGAGCTCGCGGGGAGCCAACCATGCGATTTTCCCATCGACATTCCCCGCATGGCTGAGTTGTCCATGACCATGGTCCGGAAGGCCCTTCAGGCGCTAACCGATCGAGACGCCGAACTGGCGACCAGCGTGCTGGCCATGGATGATGCTGTTGATGAGATGAACCGCAGGGCCAAGGCCGTGCTCCTCGACTGCATAGCGAAAGATTCGAGTGCAGCCCGGTCTGCCGTCAACCTGCTGTTCATTTCCCGCAGCCTTGAGCGCATCGCCGATCACGCCACCAACATGGCCGAAGACGTTATCTTCTGGGTGCGGGGCGCGGACGTTCGTCATGGCAACGTTTTTCATGTGCAATAGAGGCTCGAAAAAAGCCTGCGAATGAACGCCATCGGTCCCGCAGGGACCTTTCAACCTGTGGTACCCCTAACCCGCTAGTCCTGGGCTACATTCAGCCGTCCCTGCGGACTAAGGTTTGGAGACCTCAATTCACTCTTTGCAGCCGGGCAATCAGCTTTTGCGCCAGGTTCTCGCCCGAATCGGACCATAAAAGACGGCTGCTGATTCCGCAGTTTTCCTGGATTGCGTTGGTGATTTCTACCAGCTTCTGGATATTGCGCTTTATATACTCAGCACCTATTTGATCCAATTCGACTTCTTCCAGGAGAAAAGGGGTGTCCAGGCCAAAATCCACCCGCACCTGCCCATTCTGCTCGTAGGCCCCTTCGTCGAATTGCGGCCCAAACCCAACCACTCGCACCACCGCGGGTTCCTGCTTCCAGGTTGGATCGAGTCCGCCTACGGTTTCCGGTGCCCACAAATCCCACTTGACCTCAAATTCGTAAGCGAAGTCGTCATGCAGTATTTGTGTGGTTTCCGCCACTGCCTGCTCCGGCGCTGATTCCTGCACTTCCTCTTCCTCATAAATTCGCTGGTAGACGGGTGCCTCATTCCAGGAGATAGGGTAAGCGGAGGCAGCATGCACCCGCGGCGTATGCCCTGCCGCGCCAAACTGCTTCAGGACCGAGACGATCGCGGGAGCTAGCGCGGCCAGGCGGAAATTGGGAAACCATAGACTCAGATACAACCGGTCAGCCATCTCTTCATCTTAAAGCTTCTTGAGCGTCTCCCAGCGTTCGGTCAACGCCGTTAGTGAGAAGATGAGGAGAGTATGGGCCTTCCGGATTTCTTGTCGATCCCGGTAACATCGCGAACTCCACCTGCCCTTCCGCAGTATCCAGAGCCGCGTGACAGGAAATCCGGATGACGCCATCAACCTTGCGCACCTGGATCCTGGTGTTCGCCGGGGTCCTGGTTGCTGCCATCACAGTGTTTTTCGTTTATGGGCGGTGGCAACGGGTCCGTTTCGGCCATGACCTGCCGGACTTACTGGGAACGAGTATTCAGCAGTCCACCAACGGCTTCACCTATTCGGAGTCGCGGGGCGGCCACACCATTTACACGCTGCACGCCTCCAAGGCAGTGCAGTTCAAAAGCGGCGGCCACGCCGAGCTGCACGACGTAAGCATCACTCTCTATGGTGCGCAGGGTGCTCCAGCCAACCGCATCTATGGCAGCAACTTCGATTGGGATCCAGTGCATGGCATTGCTCGCGCCATGGGTGAAGTGCAGATTGATTTCCAGGGAACCGCTACTCCTGCCTCGCAAGCTGGTAAGGCCTCAACGGAGGATGGCGAGAGCCGGAGTACTGTTCACGTCAAAACGTCCGGGCTGGAGTTCAACAAGCAGACGGGTCTTGCCAGCACCACGGAAAAGATCGAATTCCGGCTGGCCGAGGCCGCCGGCAGCGCAACCGGCGCCAGCTTTGACTCCCAGACGGGGATCATGATCCTGAATGCCGATGTGGCCTTTAACTCCAGCATTGGGGGAAGCCCGCTCGCGGTGCGTGCCCATCATGCGCAGTTCGATCGCTCGAGCAAGCTGCTCTATCTTCTTCAGGACGTGGTTGACTATTCCGATAGTCACAGCTCATCGGACCAGGCGACCGTCTCCTTTCGCGCGGATGGATCCGCCTACCACGCCGAAGCGCAGGGAAACGTGGTCCTTACCGGCACCGGCGGGCAGCAGCTCAACACCCGGATCGCGCAAATAGAGCTGGGCCCCAAGAGCGAACCGCAACAAGTCACGGCGGATGGCGGTCTGCTGTACACCGCCAATAATCCCGCTCGCCTGCTGCATGGATCGGCGGCCGCCGGCACTTTGTTGTTCGGCCCTCAGCTAACCATCCGCCACGCGCAGCTGCGCAATGCGGTTTCCATGGTCGATGAGGAGAAGCTGCCTCCAGCGAATGCCGCTAAGTCCAAGCAAAATGCGCCCGAATCGACCACCCGCCAGGTGCAGGGCTCGCAGGTGGACGTCGACTTCGCGCCGACGCCGGACGGCAGCCCGCAGGCCGAGCACATTTTGGCTACCGGCAGCGCGCGGGTCAACGTGCACACCATCTATGCCAAAACGCCGCCCGAGGACACCACGGTTCAGGGCGATCAGCTCTTTGCCACCCTGGTGGACGGGGAAGTTCTTTCCAGCTTGCGTGGGACAGGCCACACCAGCCTGGTCACCGTAAGCCCCGACGGGGTAACCCAGAGCAGCAAGGGCGACAACCTCCTGCTCACCTTCGTTCCCCCTCATCCCACGGCAACGCCGGCGGGCAAGGCGGGCGAAGGAAAGCCTGATAATCCCACGCCGCAGCCGGCCGCCCAGCTACAGTCTGCGGTGCAGCTGGGAAACGTTACATTGGTTCAGCAAGGCGCTCCCAACGCCGCCGGGCAAACTCCGCCGGTGACGACGGCCACCGCGGAGCGGGCATCGTATGATGCCGCCACCCAAGTCATGCAGCTGTCGGGAAACCCCCGCGTCCAGGAAAGCAATGGAGACTTGAGCGCGGCTTCCGTCGAACTCATGCGCACCACTGGAAATGCCGATGCGACGGGTGGGGTCAAGGCCACCTATCGGCAAGCCAACGGGCAACCAGGCATGGCCCTTGGCGGAAACGGCCCGGTGCACGTGATCTCTGACCACGCACATTTGGACCATGCCACAGATCTAACCACTTTCTACGGAAAGGCAGCCGAGCCAGCCCGTTTGTGGCAGGGAAGCGATTCGATTGCGGCGCCGGTGCTGGAGCTCTCCCGGTCACGTGGGACACTGGCCGCCCACGGGCCGGCCGGGGATGCCGCTGCGGTGAACGCCGTCTTTACCGGCTCCCCAAGCAATGCGGCCACCCCCGCCAAGCCTCCCGCCCAAGTGCCTCAGTCTTCTGTTGTCCGGGTGCAGAGCCGTACTCTCTTCTACGCCGAGAACGACCACAAGGCGGTTTTCAGCGGTGGAGCGGTCGCCCAGACGTCGACCGGGGTTCTGCATTCGAGCTTTATCGATGTCTATTTCACCCCGCCGCCGGCCGGCCAGCCGCCGCACCAGACTGCCCAGGGCAGCCAAGCTTCCCAGGGGGGCCAGCTTTCCCAAAACGGTCAGGGCTCTCAGAGCAATCAGGTGTCAAGGATCGTCGCCCGGGGTGCGGTGGAATTGCAGCAACCCGGACGCAAAGGAACCGGTGAGGAGCTCACGTACACCACGGCGGATGGCAAGTTCTTGCTTACCGGGAGCAGCGCCGCGCCTCCGCGGTTGAGTGATCAGGTCCACGGAACAGTAACCGGCAACGCGTTGATTTTCAATGATCGCGATGATAGCGTCATGGTTACCGGCGGCACTTCCAAGGTCGTAACCCAGACCCGCGTTGCGAAATGAATGCAGAAGCTTAGTACAGACGAAATCGGCAAGTCTTATAAGGGTCGTCAGGTGGTTCGGGGGGTAAACCTCGAAGTCTGCCAGGGCGAAGTAGTAGGCCTGCTCGGGCCCAATGGCGCCGGCAAGACCACAAGCTTTTACATGATTGTCGGTCTGATCGTTCCCGATACGGGCCAGGTCTTTGTCGATCAAGTCGATATCACGCGCGTCCCTATGTACCTCCGGGCGCGGCAGTTTGGGATCAGCTATCTGCCCCAGGAGCCAAGCGTTTTTCGTAAGCTGACGGTGGAAGAGAACATTCTCGCTGTGCTTGAGGTGCAATCGATTTCGCTCGAAGTCAGGCGCGCCCGCACGGAAAAGCTGCTGGATCAACTCAATTTGGGACATATACGCAAGACTCGTGGCTACGCGCTTTCCGGCGGCGAGCGGCGCCGGGTGGAGATCGCCCGTTGTTTGTGCATTCAGCCCTCGTTCATCCTCCTCGACGAGCCATTTTCGGGCATCGATCCGATCGCCGTACTGGACTTGCAGGAGATCATCTTCGACCTCAAAGCAAGCGGCATCGGGGTCCTGATCACCGATCACAATGTGCGCGAAACACTCTCCGTCACCGATCGCGCCTACATCATCAATGAAGGGCGAATCTTCCGTACCGGAACGCCGGAGCAATTGGGCAAAGATCCTGAAGTGCGCCGGGTTTATCTGGGCGAGGGCTTTTCGCTAAACTAAATTTTATGAGTAGCTAAACTGCGGCTTTTGGTAACACCTGCCGATGACCAGGAAAAACGCTTAAACGATCCGGGCTCAGAAAAGGTAAACTAAGGCCGCTAGCTATTGATGCGGTGAAAGCATGGCTCTTCTACAACCAAAGCTCAGCTTGAAAGTTGCGCAGCGTCAAATCCTGACGCCTGGCCTGATGCAGATGGTCAGCGTGCTGGCGCTCAACAAGCTGGAGCTCAAGGAGTTGATCAACACTGAGATTGTGGAAAATCCAGTGTTGGAAGAGTTGGAGGAAAGTGTTCCCCTCATCGATGATGTCGCCCTGAAAGAGGCGGAGCGCGATCGTAGCGTAGAAGAGATTGCAGCCCAGGCGGAGCGCGACAAGCGTGACCCCTTCGACGAGATAGACTTTGGGTCTTACTTCCAGGATTATCTCGATCCGGGCTTCCGTACGCCCAACGGGTTTGAGCAAACCGACAAGCCGTCCTTTGAGAATTTTCTTTCCCAGCCCAGCACCCTTACGGATCACCTCTTCTGGCAGCTGGGTTCGCTGAACCTTAGCGAGGACCTTCGCTCCGCCGCCGAATATGTCGTGGGCAACCTGGACGAGGATGGCTACCTGTTGGCCGAAGACGAGGAGTTGTTAGCCGGCTTTGTGCGTGAGTATGAACCAGCGCCCGGCGCGACCCAGGCCCCTGCGGAACTCTTGGCCGCGGCGGTGCACCTGGTGCAGAATCTGGATCCGGTGGGCGTGGCCACGCGCAGCTTGCGCGAATGCCTGCTGGTGCAGATCGAGGCCCAGAAGCGTGAATTTCACCTCCAGCTGGGTCGTCAGCGGGCGTCCTCGTGGCATCCTCCAGCCGAGACCCTGGCGGCAGAAGGAGAGCCCGCCCACGCGTTGGGCGAGCACGAGCTCCGCTCCCAGCTGTTTTCGCTCGCCGCCCGCATTGTCGATCAGCATCTGCTGTTGTTGCAGAAGCGAGACCTGCGCGAGATGTCCAAGGCGCTGAGTGCGCAGCCTGAGGTCATTCAGCACGCCATCGACTTGATTCGTAGTCTCGATCCTCGTCCCGGCCAGCGATTTAATCGCTCCGATGCCCGCCTGATCGAACCGGACGTGGCGTTTGTCAAGCGCGGCGGCGAGTTTGTCGTGGTCATGAATGAGGAGGATCTACCCACCCTGCGCCTCAACCACGGCTATCGCAAGCTGCTGTCCCAGGAAGGGACAGAGAGGGACGTAAAGGAATATGTCAAGGAGCGCTACCGCTCCGCGCTGCAGCTGATGCGCAACATTGAGCAGCGCAAGAACACCATTTTGCGGACCTGCGAGGCAATTGTGCGCCGCCAGGGCGACTTCCTCGAGCGTGGCGTGGACGCCCTCAAGCCGATGATGATCAAGGAAGTTGCCGAAGAAATCGGGGTTCATCCATCAACCGTCAGCCGGGCGGTGTCCAGCAAATATGTGCACACGTCGCAGGGCGTTTTTGAACTTCGCTTCTTTTTCTCTGAAGGTGTTCATGGACCAGAGGGAGGCAGCACTCCGTTGATGCTGCTCAAGCGCAAGGTCAAGAAACTAATCGATGAAGAGGATCCGCGCAAGCCACTGACTGATGATTTGATTGCCAGCATGCTCGAGGCCCAGGGCATTGACGTGACCCGCCGCACGGTCGCCAAATACCGTGAAGATCTGCGCATTCCCAGCACCCATCAGCGCCGCGTTCGCGATTGAGTTAGCATTTTGACTACAGGTGCATAGGAGGAAACTGCATTAAACGCGACCTTCCGCCGAAGAAGGTCGCACCTCGCGAAAGCCTCCAGATCCACTTGATAGTCAAAATGCTATAGAATCGGGCATCTCAGGAGCATCAGCATGCCGGTTGAATGCACGGGCAGGCAGGTGGCCATTACCCAGCCACTTCGTACGTTAGCGGAAGAGGGGATCGAACGGATAGCCAGAGTTTTAGGCAAGATCACCAGCGCCCATGTAGTTCTAACCGCGGAAAAATACCGGCAGATCGCTGAGGTCACCATCAAGACGCGTGCCTGCACGCTGGTCGCTCTCTGCGAGTCCAGCGCCAGCATGGAGTCCGCGTTGCGCGACGCGCTGGTGAAAGCCGAGACCCAAGCCACACGGCATAAAGACAGGCAACGCACGCGCAAGCGCCAGCCCAAGCAGGAGAAACAGCTGGAGGAGACGGCGGTTGCGCGCAGCGGCCGGGGCGGTGATGCCGAGAGCAAATCTGCCAAAGCTGGAAATGGCAACGGAACCGCCAATGGCAAGAACCACGCCGCGCCTGCGATTCCTGTCACCGTACACTCCTTTCCCACCCGCGCGGCGATCGCCGAGCCCCACGTCGTTCGTTCCCTTGACTCCGTGGCGTTGCGCCCGATGACGCTCGAAGAGGCGGTGAAGGAAGCGGAGTTCCGCGATCGCGATGTTTTTGTCTTCCGCGATAACGAAGGTAACGTGAAAGTTTTGCACCGCAAGCGTGATGGCAAAATGGAACTGATCGAAGCTCCCTGAAGTGCAGGCCGAACAGGCTGACGGAAAACTCTCTGAACGAAGGGCACGGCTTCAGCCGTGCCGTAGTGGGCCGAGTTGATAAGGGCTTTAGCCCCTGGGTACATCTTTCCTAAAGTTGGCCGCACTGACATGGCTCGAAATGCGTACCTCAGTGGCTAAAGCCGTGCCCTTCGTTCAGAAAGTTTTACACAGGCTGAAGCCCGTGCCTCAGGTACCGTTGCGCATTACTAAGGTGTGCGCCTTTAGCTGCTGAATCACCTCGGCTCATTTGTCGCAAACGCAGTGATAAATTACCCCGGCGTCTCCCCCACATTCAACCCCAGCTCAACCGCCTGCTTGAATTTTTCTTAAGGACCTAAGTAACTGCGACCTCGGAGTTTGCCGGTACTTCTTTCAGGGGATATTCCTGCTTGGAAACCGGCCTTGATACTCAACCCAGTAGGGGCTCTGTCCGCTGCGTCGACCAATTATGAATTTAGAAGCTGATGTTTCCGTACTTACGACCCAGCAACGATCTCTCCTTGAAGCCTTGCCGTGCTACGTCTTTGTGCAGCGCGGCAGAAATGTGGTTTACGCCAATCGCGCGGCGCGCGAAATCCTGCATTTGGACGAAGGAGCGTCCCTTCCCGTCGACGATCTCTTTAGCGGACAGTTTCCCGGTGCCGTCTACGCGCATCCCGGAAAAACGCCGCGATCGTCCGCAAATGTTTTCGGCTCCGGTGGCCAGGCGTATTCCTCAGAATTCAATTGCCAGATGCGCACGCCTCTGGATGAGTCGGTGCCTGTTCGCGGAAGCTTCCGCATGTTGCGCGTGGAACCGGAACCCGAGCTGCTGATCGTCGCCCTGCGATCACGGCGAAATGCGGAGAATGATGCCACGCAGGACCAGGAGAACGGGGCAGATTTTGTTTCCGGGCAAGATTCGCCATCGAACTTCCTGGAGCATTTATTGAACGCTGCGCCTGAAGCCATCCTGATCACGCGCGGCTCGAAAATTCTGCACATCAATCGAGAGTTTGAATCGCTCTTTGGCTTTAGTGAAGATGAAGCGCTGGGACAGAACGTCTACGACCTTCTCATTCCCGAGACCCGGCGGCATGAGTTCGACATCCTGGAACACACCATGCAACTTCATGGCCGGGCGTCGATGGAGACGGTGCGTCTGCATAAGTCAGGCCAGTTGATCGATGTCTCTATCCTGGCGGCTCCGATCACCATCTCGGGCGTGGAAATAGGGAATTTTGTAAGCTATCGTGACATCCGGGACAGGAAGCAATCCGACACCCGCCTGCATCACGATGCTTTGCGCGATCCTCTGACCGGCTTGGCGAATCGGGCCTTGTTTCTCGATCGACTGCAGCTCACCATGGCCCGGCAGCAACGGCATTCCCAGCTCAACTTTGCCGTCATGTTTCTTGACCTGGACCGTTTCAAGGCAGTGAACGATAACCTGGGCCATGCCTCCGGGGATGAACTGCTGGTGCGCGTAGCCGCCCGCCTGCGAGCCTGCGTTCGGCCGGAAGATACCGTCTCCCGCTTTGCCGGAGACGAATTCGCCATCCTGCTCGAAGACGTCACAAATATCTCTGATGTAACCAGGATCGCCGAACGGGCACAGCACGACATTTCCCTGCCCGTTGAGCTGAACGGCCATGAGATCTTCGTCTCCGCCAGTATCGGTATCGCCTTTGGCACGTTGGATCACACCAGTCCGGAACAGATCCTGCGCGATGCAGACTACGCGATGTACCAGGCCAAGACCAACGGTCAGGCGCGCCATGAGGTCTTTGACGGCTCCATGCATGTGCACGTGGCAGCGCAGATGAGAAAAGAGCAAGACCTCAAAACTGCGCTCGAAAACAAAGAGTTCGAAGTCTGGTACCAGCCGATCTACCGGCTGGAAGATGGCGAGATCGAAGGCTTCGAGGCGTTGCTGCGGTGGCGTCGCTCCAACGGGGAGTGGACAGCGCCGCAGGATTTTCTGCCCACGGCAGAGGAGACAGGGCTCATTGTGCCGATCGGTCAGTTCGTGTTGGAGCAGGCTTGCCGGCAGTTGAGCCGTTGGGCGGAGGCCCTGCCCGACGCAAAACCCACCATTGACGTAAATCTGTCGTCACGGCAGTTTCGCGATTCCAATCTATTGGCCCGGTTGGCGGAGTTGGTGGCCAAGTGGAAAATTTCTCCTGGACAGCTGCGTCTCGAAGTCTCCGAGGCGGCGGTGAATCAGGATCCTGAAGGCGCCGTGGCGGTTTTCAAGGGCATGGCGGATCTAAAGATCAGCGCCGCCCTGGATAATTTCGGCGCCGGTTTGGCCTCCATGAACCACTTCATCCGCTTGCCCATTGATCTGGTGAAAGTCGACCGCCGTCTGATTGCATACCTGCCAATTCCGGGTAAGCAGGCGGCGATCCTGCAAACCATCTTTGATCTTGGACGCATGCTCGATGTGCGTATGCTGGCGGAGGGTATTGAGAGCAGGGAACAGTTGGAGGCGCTGCGCAAATTAGGCTGCGATCTCGGCCAGGGGCATTTGTTTTCCGCTCCAGTTTCGCAGGAAAAGGCGCAGGCGTTACTCGAGAGCGGCCATTGGCGCATTTAACTCTGCGTTGGATGCTACGATGGCCCCATGCCACGCAGACGCGAGCCGAAATCCACTCCCGCTAAGGCTGCCAAGAAGGCGGCTGCAGTGGTGCCCGTGGTGGCTTCTGAGCTGGTCATCCTGACAGGCCTTTCCGGATCCGGCAAGGCATCTGCTTTAAAAGCATTTGAAGATTTAGGTTTTTATGCGGTCGACAATATGCCGCTGGAGCTGCTCCCTGCATTTGCCGACCTGGTGCGGCAGTCGGCGGAGATCAACCGCGCGGCACTGGTAGTCGATGTGCGCGAGGGGCAGCATCTCGACCGTTTTCCGGCTATTCTTCGCCAGGTCAGAAAAGTACTTTCGACCACGGTTGTTTTTCTCGATGCTTCCGACCCTTCTCTCGTGCGTCGTTTTTCCGAAACCCGGCGTCCTCATCCGTTGGGGCGCACGGAGACGGTGGTGCGCGCGATTCATGCGGAGAGAAAGCTTCTTGATCCCATCCGCAATCTGGCCGACATCAGCGTTGATACGTCGAGCTACAACGTGCATGAGTTGCGCGCCTACATCCTGCAGAAGTTCGAGCGCGGCGATACGGACAAGAACCTGCTGGTCTCGACCATCAGTTTTGGCTACAAGAACGGGGTGCCTCTCGAAGCTGATCTGGTCTTCGATGTCAGGTTCTTGCCCAACCCGCATTTTGTGCCTGAGTTCCGTCACCTGACCGGGCGTCATCCCAAGGTGGCAAAATACATCCGCGAGTTTCCCCAGACGGCTGAATTTCTGGACCGCATCACCCAGCTCCTGCTCTTCTTGCTGCCTCACTACATTGAGGAGGGGAAGAGCTATTTGACCGTGGCCTTTGGCTGTACAGGCGGCCAGCATCGTTCGGTAATGATCGCGGAAGAAGTCCGCAAGCGGCTATCCAAGGAAGGCTACCGGGTGAAGGCCGTCCACCGCGACATGCCCCACTAATTGCTCTCCCGGGATGGTTGAAGTTAACGCATGAAGCCAGAGTTTGGCTTGAACCTGCTGGTCAACTGAGTCCCGCAGGGACGGCTGAGTGTAGCCCAGGACGTAGTCCTGGGTAATTGTCAGCCGTCCCTCGCGGGACTGTTTTTAGCTTCGGTAGCCACCCAGGACCACGTCCTGGGCTACGCTCAGCCGTCCCTGCGGGACTCAATTTGGAAACGGGCCGTTGGGATTGGGGCTAGGTCCCGCAGACACGATTACAATAGGAGGATGCGTTCCGTGCAGCGCCGCGCCCCAGGTGTTCCCGCGTGAACAAGCTGTTGCGCCTGTTCGGTTATGTGCGCCCGTATTGGTTGCAGGCCTTTTCGTCGGTCATCCTGATGGCCATGGTCGGCCTACTGGACGCCTTCCGCCTCTTGCTGGTCGGTCCCATTTTCGATCGCGTACTCAACCCCAACGCGCCCGACCGGACCATCCCGCTTCTAGGCCCCAGATTCGGCATAAGTCTGCAGCAGATTGTCCCCTCCCACTTCCACAACGCGTGGGACATCGTGGCCTTCGCCCTGGTTGCTTCCACACTGTTGAAAGGGATCTTCGATTATTGCGGAACCTACCTGGTGAACTACGCCGGCTTCGGCATGATCACCGACCTCCGCGACGATCTCTACGACGCCATTCTCCGCCGCTCCGTCTCCTTCTTTCAGCAACACGCTACCGGCACCATCGTTTCCACGCTGATCAACGATATCGAGCGCGTGCAGTTTGCCATGTCTTCGGTGCTGGCGGAACTGCTGCAGCAGTTCTTCACCCTGATTTTCACTGCCGGCGTAGTGGTCGCCCTGGGCGGCAAGCTGGCGTGGGTGCTGCTGCTCTTTGTCCCCGTGGTTCTGGCCTCCGCTCGCCGCATCGGCCGCAAGGTGCGGCAGACCACCCGCCGGGGCCAGGACAAACTGGCCGAAATCCAGAACATCCTCCACGAGACCATCACCGGCAACCGCATCGTCAAAGCCTTCAACATGGAGCTGTGGGAGATGATGCGGTTCAAACAGGCCGCCCGTCGCCTGTTCGATGCCAACCTTCGTTCGGTGCGCGCCCAGGCCATCAGCTCTCCGCTGATGGATACCATTGGCGCGGTGGCCATCGCCTTGCTGCTCTGGGTGGGCCGCAACAGCATCCGCAATCACACTCTCACCGCCGGAACTTTCTTTGCCTTTATCATCGCTGTGTTCAAGTTGTACGAGCCGGTGCGCAAGTTCGCTCTCTTCTACAACAACTTCCAACAGGCGTTAGGCGCATCCTCGGAAATATTTCGCTTTATGGACACCCAGGACGAGGTACGGGAGAAGGCCGGCGCCCACGCGATCAAAGAATTCCGTCAGGAAATTCGCTTCCAGAATGTCTGCTTCGACTACCACAATGAAGAAGGCGAACGCCAGGTGCTGAGAGAAATCAACCTGGTGGTTCCGCGCGGCGAGGTAGTCGCGCTGGTAGGGCCCAGCGGCGCCGGCAAGTCTACGCTGGTTAACCTGATCCCGCGCTTCTTCGACGTCACCGCAGGCAGTATTCTCATCGACGGACATGACCTGCGCGACGTCAGTCTGGCCTCCCTCCGCGGCCAGATCGGAAACGTCACCCAGGAGACGATCCTCTTCAACGATACGGTGCGTAACAACATTGCCTACGGCGAGGCCGGCATCCCCATGAGCCGGGTAGTCGCGTCCGCACAGGCGGCGCTGGCACACGAATTTATCGAACGCCTGCCTGAAAAGTACGATACGGTGATCGGCGAAAAGGGCTTTCGCCTTTCCGGCGGAGAGCGGCAGCGCATCGCCATCGCCCGCGCCTTGCTCAAGAACGCGCCTATCCTCATCCTCGACGAAGCAACTTCCGCGCTCGACTCGGAAAGCGAGTCGCTGGTGCAGATCGCGCTTTCCAATCTGATTGCCGGGCGCACCGTCTTCGTCATCGCCCATCGTTTGTCAACCGTTCGCCGTGCCTCGCGCATCGCGGTCATCGAAGATGGCCGCATCACCGCCATTGGCCCTCATGAAGAGTTGCTCCGCGTTTCTGCCACCTACCAGCGTCTTTACCAATTGCAGTTTATGGATCCCGCGGAGTTCCCCGGCAATGTGCTGCCCAAAGAAGTACTCGAACCGACCCCTTCTGAACCGCTGTTGACCGCTGAGGTGAAGCTTTGAGCGCCCCCGTGCACTCCCGTCCCGTGTACTCAATGACCGGCTTCGCCCGGGCCAGCAACCGCATCAGCGATCTTCTTTCCTGGAACCTTTCACTCAAGAGCGTCAATCATCGCTTTCTTGATTTGCACATGCGCATGCCGGCCGGAGCCGAGGCGCTGGAGATGCGTCTGCGCCGGCTGCTCAAGGAAAAAGTGCTGCGTGGCCACCTCGAAGTCACTTTGACCGTCGAGCGCGGCCTCCGCCCCAGCGCGCACTTCGACCGTGATCTGCTGCAGGGTTATATTGCTGCCTTTCATACTGCAGCGGCGGAAAACGGACTAGTTCAGCAGCCGGACCTGAACGCCATCTTTCGCCTGCCGGGCGTGTTGACCGGGGAAACCCGCTTCTCCGATCAGGAGGTGCAGGCACTGGAGGAAGATGTGGCCGCGCACATCGACCCCTTGGTGCAGGCCTTGAACCGCATGCGGGCCCAGGAGGGCTCAGCGCTGGCCCTGGATCTGGCCACCACCATGGAGCGCCTGGACCTCTCCGTCTCCCAGGTCGCGCACATGCGGCAGGAGGTGCAAAGAGCCTACTTTGAACGGATTAGCCAGCGTATTGCCGCTCTGCTCAACGGCAATGCGGTCATTGACCGCGACCGCGTGCTGCAGGAAGCGGCCATGCTGGCCGAGCGCAGTGATGTGGAAGAAGAGGTCACCCGCCTGCGAACCCATATCCAGCATTTTCATTCCCTGCTGAAGGCCGGAGGGGAGATGGGCAAGAAGCTTGATTTCCTGCTTCAGGAGATGAACCGCGAGGCCAATACACTGCTTTCCAAGACCGGCGGGGTGAGCGGGAATGGGTCACGAATTACTGATTTGGGCCTTGGAATGAAATCGGAGATCGAAAAAGCCCGCGAACAGGTGCAGAATCTTGAATAACACTTGTGCGGGACTGCGCTCGTAAAAGACCGCTGTATCATCAGGACACACACTTTGGCAGGAATTCTGTTCATTATCTCGGCTCCTTCCGGTTCTGGTAAATCGACGTTGGTTAAGCACCTGCGTTCGCGGGTGACGGGTCTGGACTTCTCCGTCTCGTACACCACCCGGGCTCCCCGCGGTTCCGAACAGCAGGATCGCGAATATCACTACACTTCGCGCGCCACGTTCAGGCAGATGGTGGAGCAGGGAGAATTCCTGGAGTGGGCTACCGTCTTCGGCAACGACTACGGAACGGCCTGCCGATCCCTCACTGACGCCCAGGCAGCCGGCAAGGATCTGCTGCTCGACATTGATGTGCAGGGAGCGGCCCAGGTACGGGAGAAGATGCCGGACGCGGTGAGTATCTTTGTTCTTCCGCCCAACCCGGAAATCCTGGCCATGCGCTTGCGTGAGCGCAGCCGCAAGGAAGGGAGCTTGCTCGACGCTGAGATTGAGAGGCGGTTGGCGAAGGCCAGGGGTGAGATCGAAAATTACCGCCAGTACGACTATATTTTGGTTAACGATATTCTTGAAGACGCGGTGGAAGCGCTGACCGCGATCGTGATCACGGAAAGGGCCAGGCGCGACGGAGCGCCGCAAGACCCTGAGACTGCGCGCATGCTGCAGCTCGCCGATAAGTGCCGTCAGGCGAACGCGAGTGATCGTTTGTACCCGGTACTTGCTTCGTTCGGTCTGCTCGACATGCACGCCACCCGCGCCTGAACGTCCGGCGACCAACTTTCGACAGGAGGCAAGATGACGCCAGAACATGGACTCGACAGCAATTTTCGCTACGTGGTCATGGCAGCACGCCGCGCCCGGCAACTTCAGAATGGCTCTCAGCCGTTGATTGATTCGCGCTCCAATAAGGCCTGTCGCGTAGCCCAGGAGGAGATTGCCGCAGGCAAGGTCAAGGCGGCCGCGCGGCCCAGTGTCGAGGTTGTTGACGAGGTTGCTCACGACGTCGTTTTGGACCCGGAGACACCTCAGGACACTGAATCCTAACGCGTACAATCATCCCTATGAAGGTCACGGTTGGCGTCTCTGGCGGGATTGCTGCGTATAAAGCGGCTGAACTGGTGCGAGCGTTGCAGCGCCAAGCCCTGGATGTACACGTGGTGATGACCGAAGCGGCCCAGCGTTTCATCACCCCGCTGACGTTTGCCTCCCTTACCGGTCATAAAGTCATCACCGGCCTATGGCCCTCTTCTCCTGGTGAAGGCGATCTGGACTCATCGATTGAGCACATTGGGGAAGCGCAGACCACCGAAGCGTTGATCGTGGCCCCGGCGACGGCGAACATTTTGGCAAAATTCGCACACGGGTTGGCGGATGACTTTCTCACCACCCTGTTTCTGGCCACGCGCGCGCCGGTCATTGTTGCTCCGGCGATGAACGTTAATATGTGGGAGCATCCGGCCACGCGGGCCAACATGGAGATCCTTGAAGGCCGTGGGGTCAGGATTGTGCCCCCCGACAAAGGCCCGCTGGCCTGTGGCATGATCGGGAGCGGCCGGTTGGCTGAGCCGGAGGCCATTGTCGAGGCCGTCCTGGGGCAGCTTCAGGGCCGCAACGATTTGTTGGGCGAGACTGTTCTGGTGACTGCCGCCGGAACCCGGGAAGCGATCGATCCGGTTCGTTTTCTGGGCAATCGTTCCAGCGGGAAAATGGGCTACGCCTTGGCGGAGGAAGCGCAGCGGCGGGGTGCGCGCGTGGTTTTGGTGAGCGGCCCTTCGGCGCTGCGGCCTCCTGCTAACTGCGAGTTGGTTCCGGTGGTCAGTGCGGAGGACATGCGCCGCGCCGTTCTCAGTCGTCTCGATCAGGTGACGATCATCATCAAAGCTGCCGCGGTTGCGGACTACCGTCCGCGAAAATTGGCCGAACAGAAGATGAAGCGTACCGGGCCCATCACCATCGAGTTTGAGCCCACTGAGGACATTCTGCGCGAAGTGGTGGTATCCAGGCGGCCGGGTACGCTGGTGATAGGCTTTGCTGCGGAAACGGAAAACCTGCTCGAGCATGGCCGAGACAAGCTTTTGCGCAAGGGAGCGGATGCGATCGTATTGAACGATGTTTCGCGTCCCGGCCTGGGCTTCGATTCGGATCGCAATGCAGCCACCTTTCTGACCCCGCGGACCGCGATCGAACTGCCGGAGATGACCAAGCACCAGTTGGCGAGTCGCATCCTCGACGAAGTGATGGCCCTACGCCGCCCGGCATCGGTAGTCGCCGAGACCGGCCTGGTCTCCAGCAACTCCAAACTGCAGGACTAGCGAAACTGCAGATCCCTCGACGCCTGTTGAGTTGTGGCGGGAGCCTGGGCGCACTGCAGATCCCTCCACGGCACGCCGGGACAGGTCGGCTACGCTCGGGATGACAAAAGGGAGGTGCGACGCTTCCATGGAGAGTGGTTGCGAAATGGATGCTGACCAAAAAGCTAACCGTACCCTTTGTCATCCCGAGCGTAGCCGACCTGTCCCGGCGTGCCGTGGAGGGATCTGCAGTGCGCCCAGGCTCCCGCCACAACTCAACAGGCGCGGAGGGGCCTATCCGCAGGACTGACCTCAAGTCGAGCAACCGCCCTTCCCTTTGTCATCCAGACCGAAGTGAAGCGGAGCGCGGCACTCAGCACTTCTCCCTTCCGGCATGTAACCTATAGGACAACAATGCAGTTCGACTCCCAAATGCAACAAGCCATCGCTGCGCACCTGCAATTCCTGCGCGATCTTGGCATCTACGACTTGTACCGTCGCGACACCGATGCGATCGAGCCCGCACCACAGGAGCCACTCATTCCCCCACGTAACCCCATCCCTATCCAGCCGAGCATCGGTTCCTTCGTAGCACCGCCGAGCCGCACCGAAGCACTGCGCGCGATTCAGTATGAAATCGGTGACTGCACACGTTGCGCGCTAAGTGCCGGCCGGAACAAGATCGTCTTTGGCGACGGCGACCCCAACGCCCGTCTTATGTTTGTGGGCGAGGGGCCAGGAGCGGACGAGGATGCCCAAGGGCTCCCCTTTGTCGGCCGTGCCGGCCAGCTACTCAACAACATGATCGCCGCCACCGGACTGAAGCGGGAACAAGTCTACATCGCCAACATCGTAAAGTGCCGGCCACCCCAGAACCGGACACCCGAGCCGGAGGAGGCCAACACCTGTTCGCCCTTCCTCTTCCAGCAAATCGACGTGGTCCGGCCGGAAGTCATCGTAGCCCTGGGTTCGACGGCTGCGACTTACCTGCTTGGCGCCAAGACTTCGCTCAGCGGTCTTCGCGGGCGCGTCCACAATTGCCGTAACACCAAGCTCATCGTCACCTATCATCCAGCCTACCTGCTGCGCGATCCGCGACAGAAAAAAGAAGCATGGCAGGATTTGAAACTCGCCATGGCAGAGCTCGGATTGTCCATCCCCACCCGCTGATGTCGATCTTCTGTGACGTGGTCCTGCCGGTACCGCTCGACCGGGCCTTTACCTACAAGCTGAAGGGAGACGACGACCCGCCCGTCGGCGGCCGCGTAGTCGTGCCCTTCCGCCAGGAAAAGATGATTGGCGTGGTCACCCGCCTGCACGACGAACCTCCTCCAGTGGAGGCAAGGCTGATTGAAGCCGTGCTTGACCAGGAACCGATCCTGAACCCCGAGCTCATGGAGCTGGCAGCCTGGATCGCGCAATACTACCTGGCGCCGTTAGGAGAAGTGCTGCGCAGCATGCTTCCGCTCACGGCGGAGGTTCGCCGCTCCGTCACTTATCGCATCAGCGAAACCGGTCAGGCCATCCTGTTCGACGGCGCCCAGCAAGGTTCTTCGCGCCGCTCCCGCCGCACTCCGGACGAACAGAACATTGAGTACACGGTGTTGGATTATTTGTCAGACGGACAACCGGCGAAGAGCGCAACTCTACGCCATGCCACCGGTGCGACCGCGGAGCTGCTCACCAACATGCAGCGTAAGAAGTGGCTGCTGCGGGAAACCGAGGCCGCACCTCGCGATGCCCGCCGCATGGTGCGCTATGCGGTGCTGGTGGCCGATGCGCGCCCACCCAAACTGAATGAAAATCAGCTGGCGATTCTGGCCGAACTCGCCGGCGGGGGCGGGTCCCTGCCCGTCCCCGCTTTGCGCCGGATGGAAGTTCCCGCGAGTACATTGCAAACCCTGGTTAAGCGTGGCTTAGTGACCATTGAAGAGCGGCCGGCGGCGTTTCACCTTTCCGCGGCCGGACCCCATCCTCAGCATGTGCTGAATCATGATCAGCAGGCGGCACTCGGCCAAATTTTGGCCCACCTTGACGGCAACGCTTTTGGTGCCTGCCTGTTGCACGGCGTCACCGGTTCCGGCAAGACGGCAGTGTATCTGGCCGCCATGGAGCGCGCGCGCCTGGCCGGCCGCTCGGCTATTCTGCTGGTCCCCGAGATCGGTCTTACGCCGGCCATGGCCGCCCAGTTGTACGGATCCTTTGGCGACAGTGTGGCCCTGTTGCACTCCGCGCTCACGCCCGACGAACGTGCTGAGCAGTGGTATCGCATTCGCCGGGGCGAAGCGCGCATCGTGGTCGGCACCCGTTCGGCCATCTTCGCCCCGGCGCTCAACCTGGGCCTCATCATCGTCGACGAAGAGCATGATTCGTCCTACAAGCAGGAGGAGATTCCCCGCTACCACGCCCGCGATGTCGCCGTCATGCGCGCCAAAATTGGCGGCGCCACCGTCGTTCTGGGTTCAGCCACCCCGTCCCTCGAGTCCTGGCGCAATGCCGAGACGGGAAAGTACGTCTTGATCGAGATGAAGGAGCGCGTCAACCAGCGCCCGTTACCGGTCGTGGATCTGGTGGACATGCGCCTTGAATTCCAACAGACGGGGCAGGAGAAAATATTTTCGCGTGAACTGCTGGAGCGGGCCAAAACCGCCTTGGATCGCGGAGAGCAGGCCATCATCCTGCTCAACCGCCGCGGCTACTCCTTTGCAGTGCTATGCCGGGCCTGCGGGGAGAAGATGCAATGCGAGAACTGCGCGATCGCCCTGACCCACCACAAGCCGATTATTCCAGGGGATACGGTCGGCAGCCCTTCAGGCCAGCGGCTTAAATGTCACTATTGCGGATACATGAAAACCGTCCCCAAACGATGCCCAAAGTGCGAGAGCGAGCACCTGTTTTACCTGGGCGCCGGTTCCCAGCAAGGCGAAGAGCGTTTGCAGGAATTGTTTCCCCAGGCGCGCATCGGACGCATGGATCGCGACACCATCCGAAACCGCTTTGACATGGAGCATCTGCTCGCGCGGCTGCACAGCGGGCACATCAACCTGCTGGTCGGCACGCAGATGATTGCCAAGGGTCACGATATTCACGGTGTCACGTTCGTTGGCGTGGTGGGAGCGGATCATGCTCTCGGTCTCCCGGACTTCCGTGCCGCCGAGCGCGTCTTCCAGTTGCTCACCCAGGTCTCCGGCCGTGCCGGCCGCGGAGATCTGCCCGGCAACGTTTTGGTGCAAAGCTACTACCCGGAACACTATGCCATCCAGTGCGCGGCTGCGCATGACTTCAGGGCTTTTGCGAAGAAGGAGATGCAATACCGCAAGTGGATGCATTACCCGCCCCATGCGGTGTTGGCCAACATCATCATCCAGAGCCCTCGGCTGGAGGAGGCGGCCGCCTGGGCCACCAGCCTGGGAAAGTGCTTCACCGCCATGCCGCTCGAACAGGTGCGCGTCTTGGGGCCGGCGAGTGCGCCGATCGTGCGCATCAAGCGTATCTATCGTTTTCACCTTCTGCTTAAGGCAGCCCAGCGTCAGGCTCTGGCCCGGACACTGCGTGCCGGCCTGGCGCAAGCGGAGACCCTGGGCATTCCCCGCCGCAATCTAATCATCGATGTAGACGCCGTGAACCTCATGTAAACCGAACCTGCGCCTCACAGCACTTTCAGAGCCTGCGTGAGCCGGTTTATTGGGGAGAATGGAATGCGCTACTAAGACTGCGTCAAGGCCCGGAGGGCCGTCGGCTAAATGTGAGCCCAGCCCGGAAGGGCTGGGGTATTGGGGAAGGATGACGAGCACCGTAGGTGCGGCACTCTGCCGCGCTCGTGCCCCCGCCTTCTCCTCGAGCTAAGATTCTTCCGTGCCGAGCTTCTCATAAAGCAATCTGCGATGAATCCCCAATCTGCGCGCCGCCTCTGCCTTATTGCCATTGGCAGCCTCTAGGGCATGATCGATCAACATCCGTTCCCACGCTAGAACAGACTCGCGGAAAGGTAGATCAAGAAGCTTTTCGACTTCGCTCGTCCTAGCCGAGCCCTCTGTCAGGACGAGGTCGGGAGTAATCACACGGCCTCCGCTCCGCAGGACGGCCACGCGACCGGAACCATCACCATCTGGGCGGAAAGAACGGTAAATGTGGTGAGTGCGCTCGACCCGCCCAGCTGCTTGATGTAGAGCGCGGTGACCGGCAGTATCGGAGCGTTCGCCAGATGGAAGACCGCAACCGCTGCGAGCAGGAAGAGGACCGAATGATTGTGTAGCAGGACACTCCATTTTGCTTCAGCTTGATTCCCGCTGCCAGACGCGACGTGTTCATCCAGTTCCTGCGGACGTATCCAGTAAACGGAGAAGGCGCCCACCAGCGATGCGATTGCTACGGAGTAAAAAATGGAGGCGCTGCCAAAATGTTTGACAGCGACGACGGCCAGCAATGCGGCAACGATGTTGCCGGCATGGTTCTAGCCCTGGTTTTCACCCAGCGTACGATTCAGGGCCTGGTAGCCGACCAGGGCGAGAGCCAGAGCGCCAAGCACAGGGATGAAGAGGCTTTGGGCTACGCCAGAGAGGAACAATAAAGAATCGACCCAAACCGCCGTGTGAGGGACGAAAGGAACGACACCGAAACAAATCCCGACAACGATGGAAGCGAGGAAGAAGAGCAAGCGGCGGTTGCGAACGCGATCCACCAGAATCCCGGCGGGAGTCTGGAAGAGGAGGGTCCCCAGACCCAGCAGCGCTGTTGCTACACCAATCTGGTCGTACCGCCAATGCGCTTCCCTGAGAAAAGTATTGAGTACAGGCAGCACAACACCGACCGCTTCTGCCTGAAAGAAGTTCGCCGCATTGAGCCCGAACCTGCTTTGCCGCGATGGTGATTTGTAGGTCTTCTCCGCCTGCTGGGCCACAACCATGCAATAAGCAGAAGCACGTCGTGCACCATGTTGTGCCGGCCCCGGACTTCGGTTCCCGGGAGCGGGTTTTCAAACCCGCGGAAACGCTCCGTACATCGATTTCCGGGCTTTAGCACTGGTGGTTGTTTCTCGAGCGATCCCGACTTTTCCAACATGAACAGCGTTCGCTTTCCGCTCACACAATGAGCGCCGGGCGTACACATCGGACCGCCATTTGCGAGAGAGGTAGAACAGGAATCCAGCGCCTTGTGCACGTTGCGAATGCCCCCCGTTTGGCGCATCGATTGCTCTTCTCCGCTGTGCACGCAGGAGATCTTATGAAACCACATCACGTATTACTGATTACCGCGCTCAGTCCGCTGCCGATCCTGGCTGCGCGTGCACAAATCTCGCCCGCCCCTCCTTCAGCCGCTCATGGAGCATCACCCATGGGCATTCCCGCTACTTACAGCAGCCGGATAAGCGCTGTTGTGTATGGACCGCAGGGTGAGGTTCAGGCACTTGCGCTGCGAAACGGAGTCGCGGTTAGTCTGCCGCCCGATCTGGGTGCGCAGCTGCAGGCTACCCTCGTCAAAGGTGCCCGGGTTCAGGTGAGCGGAACGCAGAGAGTGATAGCCGGGCAAACCAGCTTGCTCGCGCTAAGTCTCACGGCGAACGGTCAGACAATAGTAGCCATCCAACCTCCGCCTCCCGATAGCGGACCCCCTGCTGCTCCAACCCCCCCCGGGTCCGCCTCCGGGTCCCAGGGGAACCGCTGCCAAGCGTGGCCCTGGCGAACCCCCGCCGCAGGCAGATGGTGCAGCATCCTGCGCCCCTCTTCCGCCTCCCCCACAGATGTAGGGAGATGCCATGAAATAGTTGAGCATCGTATGCACAACCTCAGCCCTGATACGAGCGGGAGAAAGTGGTAGATGACCTCAGCCACTTTCCCTCACATCCTCTTACTTCTGATTGTCGCCGTCAGCATTCTGCTGATGCTGATTCGTCCGCGCAATATTCCAGAGGTCTACTGGGTCGGTGGCGGCGCGCTTCTGCTGATAATTTTCCGGCTGATTCCGCTCCAGTTGGCAGGCAGAGCCGCCGCCCGAGGCTCCGATGTCTATTTTTTTCTCATCGGCATGATGCTGCTGTCGGAACTAGCTCGTGAGCAGGGCGTCTTCGATTGGCTATCCTCCGCGGCGGTCAAGGGGGCGCACGGTTCCTGCGTTCATCTTTTCACTCTGGTTTACGGAGTGGGAACGCTGGTCACCATATTCATGTCGAACGATGCCACCGCCGTCGTGTTAACCCCGGCGATTCTCGCCGCCATTCGCAAAGCCAAAGTGCCGCCCCTGCCCTATCTGTTCGCCTGCGCAATGGTCGCCAATGCTGCCTCCTTTGTCCTGCCGATTTCCAATCCGGCAAACCTCGTCGTCTTTCACGTGAACATGCCCCCATTGGGGCGATGGCTCATGTCGTTCGGTCTGCCATCCATCCTCTCCATCGCCGCGACCTATTTTGTCTTGCGCTATGTTTTCCGCAAAGAACTCGCCCGTAGCACGAAAGACGGCGAGGCCGCGAATTCGCTTTCGACCAACGGAAAAATTGTGCTGGGGGGCATCGCCTCCACGGTGGCCGTTTTGTTAATCGCTTCTGCTCTCGACCAGGATCTTGGCCTGCCCACCTGCCTTGCGGCCCTTGCGATCACCGCCACGGTCTGCATCAAGGCGCGCAGTAATCCCTGGAGCCTGTTGAAAGAAATCAGTTGGGCAACCATCGCGTTGGTAGCCGGTCTGTTCATCATGGTTGACGCCGTACAGAACGTTGGCGCTCTCAAGCTGACCCAAGCGGCTCTGCAGGAGGTACAAAAACTCGCTCCAGCTCTCGCCGCCCTGATCACAGGCTTCGTTGTCGGTGTCGCCAACAACCTGGTGAACAATCTGCCGCTGGGATTAATCGCCGGTGGAACATTGCAAGCGGAGCATGCCAGGGGACTGATTGCCAATGCCGTAATGATCGGCGTCGATCTGGGGCCAAATCTCTCTGCAACTGGCTCTCTGGCCACCATCCTGTGGTTGATCGCGCTTCGCAAAGAGAAGCTGGATGTGAGCGGCTGGGACTTCCTCAAGGTAGGCGCCATCGCCATGCCGCTGGCTCTCCTCGCCTCTATTGGCGGCGCCATCCTGATGCAGATGCTCGGCACAAGGTTCTAACGATCTGATGAGAGTGGCTGGGATCTAGCAAAACGAATTCTCCGGGAGTCACTGCTCTAGTGCTTTGTATCAGGCCCGACCCTAGTCGGGCCGCTGAAACTCAATAAAGTCCTGGGCTACAGTCAGCCGTCCCTACGGGACTTTTCGGTCTGAGTTGCACAAACCCAGGACTGTCGTCCTGGGCTACACTCAGTCGTCCCTGCGGGACTGAGTTCAAAATCTCGGCTCTCACGCAGACTCTTTGGCACCTGAGGGCGCGCTTTCTCCTTGGGAAGTACACCTTAGCGAAACAGGTCCAGCACGCTGGTGCCAACAAACGGAGCGGGCAACAACGTCAGCACCAGGATGGCGAGCGCCACCCAACAGAGCCAGCGATGCTTATACGGCATGAGTGGAAAATACGGAACATGGGGATGGCGCATCGCCGGCACCAGCAGGATCAACCCCCACAGTACCCATCCGGTCCACAGCGTTAAGCCCATCACCAGCAGGACCACCGGCACAACAAACGTCATCCGTCGATGCCAGCGGGGCGAAATCGCATACAAAATATGGCCGCCGTCCAGCTGACCCGCGGGAATAAGGTTGAGAGAAGTGACAAACAGTCCTACCCAACTCGCAATCAGGATGGGGTGGGGAATCTCCCTATACATCGCCGGGACCGCGAGCAACCGGCCCAGCAACGTGATGGTTAAGGGCCAGTGAAACTGCACCAGCGCGGGCGCGGTTCCGGGGCCAGCGGGCCGCGAAAGTAGGATGCCCAGGATGGTGGTGGGCAGCGCCACCAGGTATCCGGCGATCGGCCCCGCGATGCCTACTTCGATCAGCGCCCGGCGGGAAGGGATGCGAGAACGGATGCGGATCACGGCTCCGGCCGTTCCGCTCAAGGTAGGTGCCGGCAGAACGTAAGGCCACGAAACCCGAATGCCATGGTGGCGGCAGAAAAAATAGTGCCCCGCCTCGTGGGCCAGCAAGATCCCCAGCAGAGCCAGCGAGAAGGACCAGCCGCTGGCCAGTGCTGCGGGATGTTGCCAGATCCAGTGCAAAGGGAAAAGATCTCCGTCATTCACCAGCGGGGGCTGGCCCAGGCGGAAATTCTGCATCAGCAGCGCACCAGTGCTCGCGGTAGTGAAAATGCTCACTACCAGCAGGCAGACCGGGACCCAGGCTATGGATGGCGCTGCCCTGGGGGGAAGGTCCAGATCGCTGGGGCTATGGAAAAGCGGACGATCCGCGGCCGGCATTTCTACGTCTGTCAAGGGAGGATGCTATGAATCCAGCAGATGAAGTTCCTTGCCCGGCTTGAAACGAACAGCCTTGCCCGGAGTGATGGTGACTTCCGCACCGGTTCTTGGATTGCGGCCGATCCCCGTCTTGCGCGGGCGGACATTGAACACCCCGAAGCCTCGCAGTTCGATGCGGTCGCCCGAAGCGAGCGCTTTTTTCAGGCTCTCAAAAACCGTATCTACAGCCGCTTCCGCTTTGTTGCGCGGTAGTCCGGTCTTCGCGATCACTTGATGGATGATGTCCTGTTTAATCAATGCCTTTACCCCGAGGGATGAATAGGTAACTGCAATGGCCGGAGCTACGTCCTCATCGTATAGCATCCGGCAGTTCGGCGTGATGAAGATTGTCAACGAACCCGGCCTACCGTAAGATGCAGTTTCCTGCAAAAGGATTATTTATCCGCATCATCACCCCAAAGGAGTTGCATGTCCATTCAGTCCGACCGTTGGATTCGGGAGCAGTCGCAAAAGGGCATGATTGTCCCGTTCAGCGAAAAGCAGGTGCGGGAGGGTGTCATCTCCTATGGCCTTTCCTCTTACGGCTACGACCTTCGCGTCTCCGATGAGTTCAAGATCTTCACCAACGTAAACAGCGCCGTCATCGACCCCAAAGACTTTGACGAGCGGTCTTTCGTCACAGTCACTGCCCCCTCAGTGCTTATTCCTCCGAATTCCTTTGCTCTTGCCCGCTCAGTGGAATATTTTAAAATTCCCCGCGACGTGCTCACCATCTGTGTTGGGAAATCGACGTACGCCCGCTGCGGCATCATCGTCAACGTCACTCCGTTCGAACCGGAGTGGGAAGGCTTTGTGACTCTCGAAATTTCAAACACTACCCCCCTGCCGGCCCGGGTCTATGCCAATGAGGGCCTCTGCCAGATTCTCTTCTTCCGTTCTGACGAGCCGTGCGAGATCAGCTATGCCGATCGCAAGGGTAAATACCAAAAGCAACAGGGTATCGTGCTTCCCAAACTGTGATGGCCGAGCCGGCGAAATCCCTTCCCCGATTGCGCGTGGCGCTGCTTGAACCGGAGCCCATCCGCGTACAAGGCTTCGTCACAATTTTTCAGGATCATCCCCGTATCGAATTCGTGGTGACTGAGCTGGCAACATTCCTGGCCGATCATGAGTTCAAGCTGGCCTTGGTTGGCCTTCACGGACAAGGGCTCCCGCTGCAGCTGGTCGGCACCATCCATGGACTGCGGCCCGATGTCCGGCTGGTCGTCATGGGCTCGGATGCAGACGACGAGGTCATCCTGCAGGCCATCAGCGCCGGTGCCAAAGCATATCTCGAAGCCAATGCCACGCCCCAACAGGTCGAACAGGCGATCATGACCGTAAGTCAGGGGTCGATCTGGGCTCCGCGCCGAGTGTTGTCCATCTTTGTCGATCGCGCGACCAAGCCGTCGCGGTCCCCAGCTCCAGCTTCAGCTCATTTCACTCCCCGCGAGACCGAGGTGCTCAAACTGTTGGTTGCCGCCCGGTCCAACCGTGAAATTGCCCGCACCCTGGGTATTGAAGAGCGGACCGTGAAAGCTCACGTAGCCAAGCTTATGCGCAAGGTGGGTGTGGAGAACCGGATCGCCCTCTCCATCTACGCGGTGACCAACTCGATCGTCGCCCCCAACAAGGAATAGAGGCATTACTTTTGTGCATGGTACCTTGGTGACATTGCTAGGTTACCTTACTTAGCCGAAAGTTACTTTAGAAACAACGCAGATCTGGGGACGGGGCTTCTGATGGCGAGGTTTGCAATCACCAGCCCCCTTTTTTTGGGGCCGCCCGGCTCACTTCGCTCCCAACTCCTGTTGATAATCCTGCATCTTAGCAACTGCGCACATCCTACCTTTTGCGATACCGGCTTTGTGGAAAAGCTGCGTAAACCTCAGCGTATTCGGTTACCGTGGGGACATGTGTCCCCCCACCTGGAGATTTGAAAGACCATGAAACAGATTTTTGCAATACTTTGCGTTGTTGGGATCTCTCTCACAACATTGTCTGCCTATGCAGCGGACGACAAGGCCACTCTGGATGCGCGCATCCAAAGCGCGAAAGATGTCCTGGACGACATCATGGCGACCCCGGACAAAGCAATTCCCAATCAGATCATGTCGCAGGCCACTTGCGTCGGTGTTGTCCCCAGCGTGAAGAAGGGCGCCTTCCTGGTCGGCGCGGAATATGGCCAGGGCGTCGTTACCTGCCGCACCGGCCACGGCTGGAGCGCTCCCGCCTTCATCAGGATCGCGGGCGGCAGCTTCGGGTTTCAAATAGGCGGCCAGGCCACTGACCTGGTGCTGGTTGCGGTCAATGACAAAGGGTTTCAGGACCTGTTGAAGAGCAAATTCAAGATCGGCGGCGATGCTTCGGCTGCGGCAGGCCCGGTAGGCCGCGACTCCCAGGCTGCGACCGACTGGAAACTGAACGCTGAGTTGCTTACCTATTCGCGTGCCAAAGGGCTGTTTGCCGGTGTCGACCTCACCGGAGCTGTAGTGGATGAGAATGTAGACGCCACGCGCACGTTCTACGGCGAGGCCCACCCCAGCGCACAGATCCTGAAGGGCGAGGTTGCCACGCCCGACGGACGCCCGGCCGTTCGTACGCACGGTGGCCAAATACTTCTCCGAAGTACGCAAGTAGCACCATCCAATTGCTGTTCGAGGCTGCCCGGCGAACGTTGCCGGGCAGTTTTGCGTGCGCGCACGATTTAGACTGCTGCCAGGGGACAGCTGTGCTGGCGGATGCGGCGACGACTGGAATTCATGCTGGTTTGGACTGTGGTGAAGCTTCTCGGCTGGCCGCCGAGAAGGGTCGCTCGCGGGATAGGCGCGCTGATCGGCCGTATCGCATTGTTGCTCACCCCACGCTTGCGGCGGGCCGGTGATCTTAATCTTCGCCTGGCTTTTCCCCAGAAGACCGCAACCGAGCGCCGCCAGATTCTGCGCAAGCTCTACCGCAATCTCGGCTGGTTGCTGGCTGAGTTCTGCCAGATGCCGGGTTACACCGCGCAGCAGACGCAAAGCTTCATTCGTTATGAGGGGCTGGAGCACTACCTGGCGGCTCGCGATCAGGGCAAAGGAGTCCTGATCCTGACCGGCCATCTGGGCGCGTGGGAGCTGTCGAGCTTCTACCACTCGCTGATGGGCTATCCCATGAGCATCGTGATCCGCCGCCTGGACAATCCGCTGGTCGACAACCTGGTCAACCACATCCGCTGTTTGCACGGCAATCAGGTGCTGCACAAGGACGACTTCGCCCGCGGCCTGCTGGGCTCCATGCGCCGCGGTGAAACGGTCGGCATTCTGATGGATACCAACATGACCCCTCCGCAAGGGGCGTTCGTCGATTTCTTTGGCCACTCCGCTTGCACCGGATCCGGCCTGGCGCGGGTCGCGAGGAAGACCGGGGCCAGCGTGCTGCCCGGCTTTCTGCTCTGGGAAGAAGCAACGCAGCAATACGTACTGCGCTTCGGCGCCCCCCTCAACCTGCCGGCCAGCGAAAATGCGGAGGCCGATGTGCTTGCCCATACCGCCTTGTTCACCAAGGTGATCGAGGACTACATTCGCCAGTACCCGGATCAGTGGCTTTGGGTGCATCGCCGCTGGAAGACCCGCCCGCAGGGCGAAGCTGCCATCTACACTTGAGTCATGCCCATCCCTCTGAGTCAATTGGCTGAACGGCTTGGCGCGGAAGTCGATGGTCACCCGTTCGACACCATGATTATCGGGGTATCCAGCATCGCGGCTGCGTATCCCGGGTGCCTGGTGTTTGCGGAGGAAGAGACCTCGTTCGCGGCCGCGCTTGCCTCCCTGGCCGCCGCGGTTCTGGTGGGGCCGCAGATCAGCCGGCACCGGGCAAACCAGCTCTGCGTACTCCGCAGCCGCGCCTGGCATTTGCCCGCGCCGCGGTGTTGCTGCGTGGACCGCAGCCCGCTCCGTCTATCCATCCCACCGCCGTACTTGCGCCTGGGGTGCAGATTGGCAGTGACGTCTCCATTGGCGCCCACGCCTCTGTCGATGAAGGGGCCATCATTGGCGCGGCCACGATCATCGGCAGCGGATCGGTGATCGGCGCCGGGGTCCGCATTGGCAGCAACTGCCGCATCTATCCCCGCGTCGTGATCTATCCGGGCGCGACCCTGGGGGACCGGGTGGTGGTCCACGCCGGGGCAGTTCTGGGAGCCGATGGCTTCGGCTACGTTCGCGACCGAACCACCGGGGAGTACACCCAGTTTCCCCAGCAGGGAACGTTGGTCATTGAGGATGACGTTGAGATTGGAGCCAACACCACCATCGACCGTGGGGCTCTCGAAGAAACCCGCATCGCACGTGGCACCAAGCTCGACAATTTGATTCACATCGGTCACAACTGCAGCATCGGGAGCAACGTCGTCATTGCCGCGCAAACCGGCATTTCCGGTTCAAGTACGGTAGGGGACGGTGCCATCCTGGGCGGTCAAGTCGGCATGGGCGATCATGCGCTGGTCGGCCCGGGGGTCATCCTCGGGGGGCAGGCAGGAATCCTGCCCAAGAAAAAGCTTCTTGGCCCGGGAATTGTCTTCTGGGGAACGCCGGCCAAACCAGTCAGGCAGTACCTCAAGGAATTGGCGATGCTGGCCCGGCTAAAGAGGGAAGAGTAATGGCCGTCGTGGTGGTGGGTGGGCACTCGCGTAGTGTCGGGAAGACCTCGGTGGTGGCGAATTTGATCGCGCGTCTGCCGCAGCGCAACTGGACCGCCTGCAAGATCACCCAGTTTGGCCACGGGTTCTGTAGCGCGAACGGCGAGCCTTGCGATTGCCAGACGGACGAGCACACCATAGCCATCAGCGCCGAACGGGATCCGACCACCGGCACTGACAGCGCTCGTTTCCTCGCTGCGGGCGCCCGGCGGTCGCTCTGGGTACGTACTCGAATCGGCCGTCTCGCCGACGCCATGCCGCGTATTCGGCAGGAGATCGATGCCGCTGAAAACATGATTTTCGAGTCCAACAGCCTGCTGCAGTTTCTGCGTCCGGATCTATATCTGACCGTTCTGGACCATTCCACGGCTGACTTCAAAGACTCGGCACGGCTGTTTTTGGACCGCGCCGATGCGGTGCTTCTGCGTGCCTCCGGAAAGGAACTAACCCCGCAATGGAGCAGTGTTTCCCTGCGCCTACTCGCCGGGAAGCCCCGCTTCTTAGTCACCCCGCCTGACCTGATCGGGGACGATCTGGTTGCTTTTGTGGAGCAGAAGCTGACTTAGGGCGCAGGCTTATGGCGCACATATCCCCCCACCAGCGGATTTCGTCTCCTCACCGTCCAGGGCGGTCGGGAAACGAAATCTGCCTCTCTATTTCAACGGGAAAGGCTCGGGCTTGAGCGATCCATCGCGCTGCTTGAGCAGAATTTGCACTTTGCTCTCGGCGCTGTCCAGCTCTTGCTTGCATTGCGCCGAGAGGCGCATGCCTTCCTCAAACATTTTGATCGAATCTTCCAGCGGCAGATCACCGCGCTCAAGTTGAGCGACAATGCCCTCCAGCTGTTTTAACGATTCCTCAAACGTTGCCAACGCGCGACCCCTCGGGTAGTACCGCTTCAAGAATTTCTACAGCACCAGGATAGCGCCCAAAAGGCGCGCTGACCTGCACCCCCTGGATCATCGGACGCGCCGCAGCCAGCATCTCTCGCGCAATTTGAATTCCCTCCGCCCGCGCTCGATCCGGAGTGTCCGCCTTTTGCATGCGCACCATGATCTCGTCAGGCATGGAGACACGCAGATCGTTCTTCATGAATTCCGCGTTGCGCAGGCTGGTCAGCGGCCAGATGCCCGCAATGACGGGAATGCGAAAACCCTCAATGCGCTTGAGGAAAACCTCCAGCAGCTTCAGGTCAAATACTGGCTGGGTGATGGCATACTCGGCTCCCGCCTCTACTTTGTAAGCAAAACGGCGAACTTCGTTGTCCAGATCCGGCAAGCCCGGATTCGCGGCCACGCCTATGGTTAAGCCGCTGGAGACACCGACTGGATTACTTCCAAGATCCAACCCGTGGTTCAAACGGCGGACAATGTTCACCAGGCCAATGGCATCGACATCGAAAACTGCCGTGGCATCAGGGTAATTGCCGAGCTTGGGCGGGTCCCCGGTCAGGCAGAGGATATTCTTCAGTCCGATGGCAGAAGCTCCCAGCAGGTCGGACTGGATGCTCAGCAGGTTGCGGTCGCGACAGGTGTAATGCAGCAGGGCTTCCATGCCCGTCTGCTGAATCTGGATACACAGGCTCTGCGCGCTCATGCGCGGCGCCGCCCGGGACAGGTCCGGGACATTGATAACGTGGACCCCATTCTGCAGCAGCATCCGGGCCCCCTCGAGCTCGCGCTCGCAGGTGATGCCTTTGGGGGGAACCATCTCCACCATGGTGACAAATGTTCCCCCGGCAATCAGGCTGCCGAGGCGCGATCGCTCGCCCAGGGGCGCGGGCTGGATTTCGGATGCGGCCTGCGCGTGTTTCACCTGGGTGTGGGAGACTTCCTGCGCTCCCATGGCGCGCAGCGATGACTTCATGGAGCGGATATGGGCAGGAGTGGTGCCGCAGCAGCCGCCAACAAATTGCACGCCGGCCTTGACCAGCTTGCGGGCGAAGCTGGCCATGTATTCCGGCGAGCAGAGATAGATGTTTCGCCCGTCCACGGCGCGCGGCATACCCGCATTGGGCATGGCGATCAAGGGCAGATTCGTGGCGTTCACCATGCACTCAATGGCGGTGAGTACGGTCGCCGGGCCTACGCTGCAGTTGCATCCGACGGCGTCCGCGCCCCACTCGGTCAATCGCGCGGCGGCTGTTTCCGGGGAAGAGCCGTCCAGGCAATTGGCATCCTCGTCGACCGTCACCATCACCAGGACCGGCAGCGACGGGGCTACGGATTTGGCCGCAAGAATGGCCTGTTCGGCCTCGTTTAACGCGGAAACCGTCTCGATCAGCAGCATATCGACGCCGCCCTCGACCAAGCCGCGGATCTGCTGCTCGAAGGCTGCGCGCGCCTCGTCCAGGCTGATCTTCCCCAGCGGCTCCAGGCGCGCGCCCAGGGGACCGACAGCCCCCGCTACCCATAATTTTCCGCTTTGCTTATCGGCCCGCTGATTCACCGCCTTACGTGCCACCTCGGCTCCGGCACGGTTGATCTCCAGCACCTTGTCGGCGAAACCATAGCGCTGCAAACGCAGGGAATTGGCGCCAAAGGTATTGGTCTCGATGATCTCCGCGCCCGCCTGCAGGTATTCCTCGTGGACGTTTCGCACCAGTTCCGGCTGGGAGAGGTTTAGTTCGTCGTAGCAGCGGTTGATGAAGATGCCGCGAGCATACAGACTGGTGCCCATTGCCCCATCGCAGAGCACATTGCGTGTCCCGAAGATCTCCGTGAGCCGGTTCGTCATAAGGTAAGTCTAATTATGCTAAGCCAGTCAGCGCGCGAACGCCAGCCGCCGCTTTGTTATACTTGGCCTTTCCCGCATGTCCGCCGCGTGGTGATTCAGGTGAGGTATTAGTTGAAGAAAAGAAGTCTCCGGTCCTTGTGTGCCCTCTCTGTGCCAGCTTGCTTTGTATTCCTTGTTCTGGCCGGATGCGGGCAGAGCTATTATTTTGGCGGCCGGGCTTTGCCCCCCAGCGGAATCCTCAACCGCGTATTGATTGCCGTCCAGAACCCCGGCGCTCTGACCAAGGGTACGCTCCAGATCGTCGACGCCTACTACGATATCCGTCATAGCTTTAACAACAAAACTCCCGCTTTCGCCATTGCTGGATATGCGGGGGCCCAGCCGGAGACAATCCAGAACATGCCCGAAGAGCAGGCGGGCGCGGTCTACGGATCGGGGGACGGGAGCTTTTCCATAGTAAGTTACGCGAGCGAAAAACAGTCCAGTTCCGTCAGCTTGCCCGGTCAGTCCTCCAGTGTCTTTATCTCCCGCGACCAGAGGTATGTTTTTGCCGCCAGCCAGACGGCCCACACGCTCACGGTGCAGGACCGCGTGCTTGGTTCGAGCTATGGGTTGAATGTGCCTAACATCTACCGCGTGTCGATCAATCCCAGTGGGACGGCAGCGTTGGCTTTCGTGCAGGACAGCAATTCGGTCTATAGCGTTTACAAGCTGCAGACGAATCAACCGACGCCCGCGAATGCTGTGGATTGCGAGCCGCAAAACCTGCCTGTATATTGCGTCCTGCCTGTTCCGGGCAAGTTTGACCGGCCCATCAAGGCCGTCTTTTCCGCCGACGGCACCACGGCATTTGTGCTGAACTGCGGTCCGGAGTGCGGCGGTGTTCAGGCCAGCGTCAGCTTCCTGCCCGTGGCGGGGATCATTATCCAGAGCGGCGCCCCGGTGCCGCCGGGGGCTCCGACCGCTGTGACCGCAACCGTCCCGGTTCCCGGCGGGGCTACCAACGCTATTCAAAATGGGAGTCTCCTCTACCTTGCCGGGCAGCAACTGCAACCCGATGGTTATTTCGCCGGCTTCCTTTCTATTCTCGACACCGGCGCCAAGCAGGTCACCGGCGCTTACTCCATCGCCGATGGAACCCATCAGAAAATGAGCTTCGCCGACGACAATACGCTGTGGATCGGGTCCCAGCTCTGTACGCAAGGGGAACGCTACCATCTGGGCGCCACCACCAACCTGGGCTGCCTGACCATGTTCAATACATCCACCAACTCGGTGACCATGATTGATTCCTACAAAGGCGATGCGACCGGAATCGCCTCGGTGCTCACTCTGCACAAGGTCTACACCGCCGAGGGCGGCCAGGTGTACATCTACAACACGACGAATGGCGCGTCACTCGACAACTCGCAGGTGACGGTGGTGGGTACGGCTTACGACGTGGCCTACATGGACGCGGCCAGCGATGTCGACAACACCACCTATTGATGTTCTCGCCATCGCCGCCCACCGGGATGACGTGGAGCAAACCTGCGGTGGCACCCTCCTACGCATGCATTCGCTCCAGCTGCGCACGGCCATTCTCGACCTCACCCAGGGCGAAGCCGGCACTCGCGGTTCGGCTCAGGAGCGGGCCAGTGAAGCAGAGGAAGCCGCGCGCATTCTTGGCGTCGCATGGCGGGAAGCGCTCGACATTCCTGACGGCCGGGTAGAAAACACCTGGGAGAACCGGATCAAGATTGTTCGCAAACTGCGGCAGTTGCGGCCGCGGGTAGTGATCCTGCCTTATTGGCAGGGGCGGCATCCTGACCACTACAACAGCGCGGCTCTTGGGTATGAGGCCTGCTTTTTATCTGGCCTGGCGAAGATCGAGACCGGCGAGTCTCCTTTCCGGCCCTTCAAGATCGTCTATGCCAGCTTGTACGCGGATGTCCGGCCAAGTTTTGTCGTCGACATAACACCCTTTATTGAGGAACGCTTCCGAGCTTTGCTCGCGTATCGCTCCCAGTATGCCGATCAGCCTTCGGGTGGCGCTCTTTTTGTGCCCCACGATGAGATCCGCGAGCGGACGTTTTCTGTGGCCCGGCATTACGGCTTGTTGGGTGGCGTCCGCTATGCCGAACCCTATCGTGCAGAAGGAAGTCAGTTTGGTAGATGACCTGACACTACTTCCGGTCTCCTCCATCTGATGGACTGAGCTTAGCCCACGACGTTCCGGCATTTGCGTGAAGGGTCCCAGGTCTCAAAAGCGAGACCTGGGGCACCCATCGGCTTATCCAGGAGGTTCTCACACAGACTCGTTAGTCCTGGGCTAAGTTCAGTCGTCCCTCCGGGACTCACGCAAAGTTTTTCCGCAGCCGTGCCGGAACAGTCTGTGTGCCAACCTTTTGGAAAAGGTGATGGGTGCCCCAGGTCTCGCTTTTGAGACCTGGGATCCTCGCAACCGACCTTCACTAGAATGAATCCATGCAGCAGACGTGGGATGCATCCCAGTACGCCGAAAAGGGAAGGTTCGTGGCTCTCCTCGCCGAACCGCTGGTTCAGGCGCTGAACCCAAAGGCGGGCGAAAGCATCCTCGATCTGGGATGCGGCGACGGCTATCTTACCCAGCGCCTAACTGCATCAGGAGCAATCGTCCTCGGCGTCGACAGCTCACCGCAGATGGTCGCCGCGGCCAAAGAAAGAGGAGTCGATGCCCGCTGTATGAGCGGGGAAGCGCTGCCCTTCGAACAGCAATTCGATGCCGTCTTTTCCAATGCTGCCCTGCATTGGATGAGCGATCACGATGCCGTTCTCCAGGGCGTGCATAGGGCGCTGAAACCGGGCGGCCGCTTCGTGGCCGAATGCGGAGGCCAGGGCAACATTGCCGCCATTCGCGTGGCCCTGCTAGCGGTTTTAACTCCTCGCGGAATCCCCCCGAAACGCATTGAAAGCAACTATTTTTTCAGCCCTGCGGAGTATCGCGCCCGCTTGCAAAGTCATGGCTTCCTGGTGGACGAAATAAGCCTGATCCCGCGTCCAACGCCGCTGCCGTTCGGAATGGCCGGGTGGCTCGAAACCTTTCGCTCCAGCATGCTTGCACCTCTGCCCGCCGAGGAGCGGCCGGAGGCCATCGAACAAATCGTCGCCCTGCTCAAACCTGTTCTATGCGACCAAGAGGGTAACTGGTTCGCAGACTACGTGCGGCTCCGTTTTCTGGCGCGGCGGACCTGATCGTCGCCGAGGCCGGCCCAAGGGAGGGAAGATAGACCCGCACGACCGCCCCCGGAAGCGCGGACTCGGTGCTGTTGGTGAGTTCTACGTTGCCTCCGTGCTTCTCCACGATGCCCCGGCTGACCCACAGCCCAAGGCCGGTTCCCAACTCCCCCTTGGTGGTGAAGAAGGGCTTGAAGAGCTTGGCTTGATAGCTCTCCGGAACGCCGGGACCGCTATCAGTAATCGTCACCACCGCGCCGGCCCGGTTATCAGCGGGCAGCGAGGCCTCGAGTAGAACCTGCACCCGGCCGCCCGGCCCGGCCGCTTCGGCTGCATTCGTGATCAGGTTGGTGAATACCTGCCGCAATTCCCCTGGGAACCCCTGAATGGAAACACCTTCCTGGAGTTTCCGTTCAACCGCAACCGACTGGTCCTTCAACTGCCGGTCGAGAAGCAACAACACGCTTTCCAGCAACTCGCGCAGATCAACTGCCACCGGAGCCTTGGGTTCGCGATAAAGACCGAGCATGGCGCGGCTGATCTGCAGCGTGCGGTTCAACTCCTGCTGCGCCATCCCGAGGTACCTCTGCTGCAGAGTAGGATCGGACTCCTTCTCCATCAGGTAGTGCAAATTGGCAACAGAATCGAGGGGATTATGAATCTCGTGGGCAATACTTGCCGAAAGGCGGCCCGCGACCGCCAGCTTCTCGTGCGCCATCAGGGCCGTTTCTCTTTTTCGTATATCGGTTACGTCGCGAAAGACCAGCACCAGGCCCGCGACTTCGCCCTTCGCATCCCGAATCGGGGCCGCGCTTTGGTCAATCAAGTACTCTGCGCCGTCTTTCGCCAGTAGCAGCGAGTGAGTTTTTGTCGTCGCCTCCCGCGTCTCCTCATCGACACTGCGGAAGATGGATTCAAGCCGCCTCCCCTTCGCCTCATCGAGCGACCAGCCGGTCAGCCGCTGCGCCACCGGGTTCATCAACTCCACCCGGTGCTGCTGGTTGCAAGCAATCAAGCCATCGCCCACTGACTCCAGCGTGGTCTGAAGCCATTGCCGGCTCTCTACCAGCTCATCCGCCCGCTGGTGCGCTTCTTCCAGCGATCCGCGGAACGCAGCCGAGACTTTCTTCATGTTTCTGTAAGTGAAAATGCCCAGGACAATGCCCACCCCGATTGAGGACGCAATCAGGACCGTCATTAGGGTGCGAACCTGCGAATTGGTGGACTGTACCTCCTGGTCGCGCCGTTTCACCTCGACCTTGGTCATAGCCCCCAACTGGGTGCGCAAGGCCGCCATGAGCTGGGCCCCGTTCAGATCGAGCCCCGTGTCCCCAAAAAGTTTCCCGGCGCGCAAATTGTCCAGCGCCTTGCCCGCGAAGCCGATCCATAGTTCGTGGCTGTCGCGGATCTGCCGCAGCCGCCGTAGCTGATCGGGGTCCTCCCGGACCAGGAGCAGCAGGCGGTCCAGGGTCTGGTGCAGCGCGCCTTCCGCATCCTGATAAGGCGCGAGGGTGGTCGGATCGCGGGTGAGCTGATACCCCCTCAGCCCGGTCTCCTGATCCACGACCAGCCGTTCCAGCTCGATGAGTTGGGCGGTGATGCGGTCGGTATGGTCGATGCGGCGCTGCTCCCGCAGTGTCCGCTGGATCTGCCAGGCCAGGACCAGGGCCAGCAGCAGTAACAGGACCAGGGGAAGCAGCACGGTAATGATCAAAATATGCCGAAACTGATGGAGATTCATCGTCCACCGCCTCGTGCGTCGGGAGCATTCGACTGCAGGAGTTCCTTCAATTTGTCTACCAGGGTGAATGCTCCGTCCCCTTTGGTAGCGGAGACGCTAACCACCCGCATTACCTCGTCAGGGAGAGCCACATAGGCGGAGAGCATCAGGATGGGCAGGTCCGGCCTGCGCTGGCGCAGAATCGCGGCTACCTGGCCGCCATCCATCCCGGGCATGGCGTAATCCAGCACAACTGCGTCCACCGGCTCGTGATCGAAGACGGAGATGCCGGTGACTCCATCGCGGGCGGTCAGCACTGTGAATCCCTCCCGCTCCAGAACCATCTTCCGGATCTCCAGCCCGAGGTCTTCATCGTCGATGCACAAGATGATTGGACGTGACACAAGTACCGTCCTTGCGGCAAAACTCTACTCTACCGCCATAATGTAGCCGGTGAGAGGTGTGTTAGGAACTTGCCCCTACGGGGGATGTCCGGATTTCGCCTGGTGACCAACGATTTACCGTAGTTTTGCATTCTCTCTGCTCCCAGTAGGTTACGCTAAACGCAACCACGCAGTGCCGGCTGGCCTGCCACCTGAGCGTGGCCGTATCAAGAGCGGCTCGAACGTGAGGGAGAACCAGTTGAGTCAGACCATATGCGTCCTCGAAGATGATCCTGATATATCCCGCCTGGTACAGCATCATTTGGAAGCCGCTGGTTTTGGGGTTCGCGTCTATAGCACCCCCACCAACCTGGTACCCGACTCCGAACGCCAGGCGCCAGTGCTTTTTCTACTGGACATCATGGTTCCCGGAGGGGACGGCCTTGACGTTTGCCGCCGTCTGCGCAGCAATCCCGCGCTGAGCACCATACCGATCATCTTTCTTACCGCCCGAGCAGGTGAAAACGACCGCGTTCTAGGCCTGGAACTGGGCGCCGACGACTACATCACCAAACCCTTCGCTACCCGTGAACTGGTGGCCAGAGTTAAGGCAGTGCTGCGGCGCTTTGAGCGGCCAACAGCGCCTTCCATCATCTCCTTCGAGGAGGTGGTCATCGACGCCGGCGCCATGCAATTAAAGGTGCGGGGAGAACTGACCACCACCACGGCTACCGAGTTTCGCCTACTGGACTACCTGGCCCGGCATCCCGGCCGTGTTTTCAGCCGCGATCACCTGCTCGATGCGGTGTGGGGAGATGCCCGCTTCGTGACCCCCCGGTCGGTCGATGTCTATGTGCGGCGTATCCGTGAGAAAATTGAGACCGATCCCGAGAGTCCTCGTTATCTCAAGACCGTTCGTGGCGCGGGCTACCGGTTCGAGGTACCCCGGCTGGCGGAGGAACCCCGCAAAACCGCCTCCTAAGCTCCTATGACAGAGAATAGCCGCGTGACGGGCAGAGTCTTCACCAAGCTGTTCTTCTCGTTCGTGGTGGTGCTGTTCGTGGGTATGGCGCTGCTCGACTTTTCCTTGCGTCAAGTAGTGGAGCAGTCGCTTCGTGCCCAAGCCGAGGAGTCCCTGGCCAGCGAAGCCCGGCTTCTGGCGGCCCATCTAAAGGGTGCCAACCCCCAAGACCTCACCGGCTTGCAACAGATCGCCAGTCTGGATGGGGCCGCTGCCGGCACAGAGATCGCTATCTTCAATGGCCAGGGCAGGCTGGTGGCCGAGTGGCAAGAGAATGCGGGAATCGATTCTCCGCTGCCCCCCGAGGTCGCTGAGGTACTCAAACAACATCAATCCCTGGGCCGCGCCCGGCGCGGGCAGACTTTCTATGTTGCCGTTCCCGCAGGCCCCCTCGTAGTGCGACTGGGGGCGTATTCCCCAACCGATCTTTCTGCCCCGGTGCATGTGTTGCGCCGCGGTATTGTGCTGGCCTCGTTGCTCTCGCTGGTGGTCGCCACGCTGCTGGCGGCTTTCCTGGCGCAGCGAGTTGCCAAGCGACTGGCTCGCATCGTGGTTTTCGCCAATCGCATCGCTTCCGGGGATCTGACGGCCCGTGTGGAAGAGGGCAATCTGGATGAGATTTCGGCCGTTGCCCACGCGCTCGACGTGACGGCGAGCCGCCTGGAGCAAAGCTTCCACGCGCTCGAGAGCAGCCGTAGCGAACTGACGGCGCTGCTCGACAGCATGCAGGAGGCGGTCATTGCCATCAACCCGCAGGGGCAGGTGAGTTGGTGTAATGCCGTGATGCAGCGTATCGCGCTCAGTCCGGTTCAGGAGGGGCGAGCGCTGGTGCATTCTATCCGCGATCCTGAGGTGCTCTCCTCGGTGGCCGCGGCCCTGACCCAACGCCAGGCCAGCCGGCGGCGCGCCATCTCGGTTTCGCCGGGAAAAGTCTTTGAGGTCAATACGGCACCCATGCCTGGGGGAGGCGCGGTCGCGGTGTTACACGACGTCTCTGAAAAAGAGCGCTCGGATACGACGCGCCGGGATTTCGTCGCCAATGTGTCTCACGAACTGCGCACGCCGCTCACTTGCATCACCGGATATGTCGAGACGCTGCTGGATGACCGCAGCCTCAGCAGCCAGGCGCGCGAGTTTCTGATGATCATTCTCAAGAACGCATCGCGCATGAACCGGTTAACGGAAGACCTGCTGGCCCTGGCCAGCGTGGAATCCGGAGATTACAAGCTGAATCTTCACAAGACCCAGGCGTCCACGCTGGTCGAAGAGGCCGTCGCGTCGCTGGCGGGGCTGGTACTGGATTCCGAGCTGACACTCGAGGTGGGCGAGACCACGGATGAATCGGTCATGGCCGATCTTGACGCGCTCAGCCAGGTTTTCGGGAACCTGGTCGAGAACGCTATGAAATACGGCAAGGCAGGAGGCCGCGTACGGGTGGGGGCACGCAAGCAGGAGGGGATGATCGAGTTCTACGTCCAGGACTTCGGCCCGGGCATCGCGTATGAGCACCTGCCGCGTATCTTTGAGCGCTTCTACCGGGTCGATAAGGCGCGGTCGCGGGAATCGGGGGGTACCGGGCTGGGGCTGGCGATTGCCAAGCACATCGTTCATGCCCACGGTGGGGATATTCGCTGTGAGAGCGAACTCGGTTTTGGGGCGACCTTTCTCTTTCGCCTGCCCCAGGTGGTCGCTACCGCGCCCGTGACTCTTCCGCTTGAATCTACGCAAACTATTGAAAAGTAATAGGCTTGTGGCCTCCCCAGGGACGGCTTTTCTTGCCATATTCATGGTCCTGTAAAGAACCATTCACGGGCGAACCCCAAAATCTAATTTCTGAGGTGGAACGTGAGAAAGACGATCTGGTTGTTAGCCGTAGCCATGAGTGCAACGGTCTGCGCAGGGCACGCGCAAAAGCTCAATGGAGCAGGAGCGACCTTCCCCTATCCGATCTATTCCAAGTGGTTTAGTGAATACAGCGCGACCCATCCCGGGGTCCAGATCAACTACCAATCAATCGGCAGCGGTGGCGGTATCCGCCAAGTTACGGCGGGTACGGTCGATTTCGGCGCCAGCGACGTGCCCATGACGGACGAGCAATTGTCCGCCTCCAAGGTAAAGATACAGCCCATCCCGACGGTGCTCGGGGCTGTGGTGCCAATTTTCAACCTGCAGGGCGTCAATGACCTGCGCATTGGGCCTGACGTTATGGCCGATATCTACCTGGGCAAAATCAGCAAGTGGGACGATGCTCGCATCGCCAAAGACAATCCCGGGGTCAAGCTTCCGTCTGTCGACATTTTTGTCGTGCACCGCTCCGACGGCAGCGGCACCAGCTTCATATTCACCGACTATCTCTCCAAGGTGAGCAAGGATTGGGCAAGCGGTCCCGGCAGGGGCGCGGCGCCCAGTTGGCCCAAAGGGATTGGCGCGAAAGGGAACGAGGGCGTGGCTGGCTTTGTGCGTCAATCGCCCGGCTCCATCGGATACGTCGAGCTGATTTACGCCATGCAGAACAAAATCCCGTTTGCCTCGGTGAAAAGCGGCGGAGGAACCTGGGTAAAGGCTTCCATCGAAGGAGTTTCGGAAGCGGCGGCGAGTGTGAAGAGCATACCCAACGATTATCGCGTCTCCATCACCAACGCGCCTGGGACCTCCTACCCCATCGCCAGCTTCACCTGGCTGCTGATTCCCAATCCAGCCAAGGACCCCGGCAACGGGAAGGTCCTGGTCGATTTCCTAAAGTGGATGCTGCAACATGAGAACGAGGCGGCCTCGCTCTACTACGCTCCGCTGCCTGCGCCGGTGGCGCAGAAGGTAGCCGCCACCATCAACACGTTGAAATAGGGGTTCCCGGGCTGGATGCCGAAACGCTTTGCACGAAGGGCACGGCTTCAGCCGTGCCGCAAATGCCACGATCGTGACCCGGCTTTAGCCGCTGCGGTACGCTTTCGGCATACCAAGTAGCGAAAAAGACGTACCCCAGGGGCTAAAGCCCTCATCGGTGATTGCGCTGTCCGGCACGGCTGAAGCCGTGCCCTTCGTACAAATGTCTGTCCGCAGCCTGTTCGAGACTGGATGTCGAAACGGACCCTTAATCCTGGCGATAAGCCGGTTTAATCTAAAATTCACTAAAGCCCACTACGGTATGAATGGTGAAATCAGACACTCAGGTGCCGCGCGTGGCTGGCCAGGCAAACGTAGACCCGCCGACAGGAGATAGTTCATCCTCCGCCGCTGAGGGCTCGGTCGTCCGTCAGTATCTTCTCAATTGCGGCAGTTCCTCGTTCGCCGATCGCACCTTCAGCCTCCTCATGTTGGTCTGCGCCCTCAGCATCTTTGCGATTGTGCTGTTGATCCTCGTCGAGTTGATCTCGGGCTCCAAACTTTCCATTCAGAAATTCGGCATACCGTTTTTCTTCGGCTCCGCCTGGGATCCGGTCAATGGCAACTTTGGTGCGTTCCCCTTTATCTATGGCACCGTCGTCTCGTCAATCGTTTCCCTGATTATTGCCGTACCCCTGGCCGTGGGAGTCGCCATCTTCCTCACCGAGATGTGCCCCGCCTGGCTGCGTGGGTTCCTCGCCTTCTTTACTGAATTGCTGGCCGCCATTCCCAGCGTGGTTTATGGTCTGTGGGGGATTTTTGTCCTGATTCCCCTCCTCCGCCAGTATGTAAACCCCTTCCTCATCAAGACCATGGGCTGGTCAGGCATCTTTGCCGGTCCCAACTACGGGATTGGTATGTTGGCCGCGGGCGTGATCCTCTCCATCATGATTCTTCCCATCATTTCGTCTCTTACCCGCGAAGTGATGTCGGCGGTTCCCCATGCCCAGCGGGAAGCGGTGCTGGCTTTGGGTGCGACCCGCTGGGAGATGATCCGCATGGGGGTGCTGCGCAACGCGCGCATTGGCATCGTCGGAGCTGTGATTCTCGGTTTGGGCCGAGCTCTCGGCGAAACTATGGCGGTCACCATGGTGATTGGCAACCGGCCGGAGATCGCGCGTTCTTTGCTGGCTCCGGCCTACAGCATGGCCAGTGTCATCGCCAACGAATTCAGCGAGGCCTCGGATCCGCTTTACCTCAGCGCCCTCATCGAGATCGGGCTGGCGCTCTTTATCGTCACCATCATTGTCAACGCATTGGCCAGGGTGCTGGTGTGGGCGGTAACCCGCGGCGCACCGGTCAGAGGGACTTAGCGAATGGTTAGCACCGTTATGCCGCCTCCGCTCCGTGCCCGTGCTTCCAACCGGTTCATGCGCGTCCTGGTTAATCACCTGGCAACGGCCGCTGCCATTGGCAGCACTATCCTGGTGATGGCGCCGCTGATTGCCATCTTCTTCTATCTCCTCATCAAGGGCGCCAGTTCCCTCAATCTCGCTTTTTTTACTCAGGTACCGAAACCGGTGGGTGAAGTGGGCGGGGGTATGGCCAATTCGATCCTCGGTTCCGGCATCCTGCTGGCCATTGCCAGCCTCATGGGCGTCCCTATCGGCATTGCCGGCGGCATCTACATTGCGGAGTTCGGCCGCAACAAACGTTTGGCCAACATGGTCCGCTTCACCGCCGATGTCCTGAACGGTGTGCCTTCGATTGTGATGGGCATCGCCGTTTACACCCTCATTGTTGTGCCCCAGAAACATTTCTCCGCAATCGCCGGCGGCGTAGCCCTGGGCATCATGATGATTCCGACCATCACCCGCACAACCGAAGAGATGCTATTGATGGTGCCTCTCAATGTACGGGAGGCCGCTCTCGGGCTGGGTGTCCCCAACTGGCGTTCCGTCCTGTCCATTACTTTGCGGACCGCATCCCCCGGGGTGATTACCGGCTGCATGCTGGCCTTCGCCCGCGTCGCGGGAGAGACTGCGCCGCTGCTTTTTACCGCCTTCGGAAATCAGTTCTGGAGTACCAGCGTGAACGAACCGATCGCGGCCCTTCCACTACAAATTTTTGTGTATGCGCTTTCCCCTTACGACGAGTGGCACCGTCTTGCCTGGGCAGGCGCCCTCGTGCTGATCGTCCTCATTGTCGTATCGGTCTCACTGGTCAGGTACGTAGCCGGCCGCGGTGTTCTGAAAGGGGCAAGCTAGTGGGTGTCGCAATTGAGGTATCTGATCTGAATGCCTGGTATGGCACCAACCACACTTTGCAGAGCATCAGCCTGAAGATCCCGGCGAACCATGCCACGGCTCTGATTGGCCCTTCCGGTTGCGGCAAGTCTACCTTCGTACGCTGCCTGAACCGAATGCATGAGACCAACCCCATAGCCCGCGTCACGGGCACGGTGCGCGTCGGCCCCACGGATATCTACGGTCAATCCTCACCGGTTGAGATTCGCCGCCGCATCGGCATGGTCTTTCAGCGGCCGAACCCGTTCCCAACCATGTCAATCTACGACAACGTGGCGTCGGGGCTACGCTTGAACGGATTCCGAAACCGCCGGGTTCTGGATGAGGTGGTGGAGCGGTCGCTGCAGCAGGCCGCGCTGTGGGAAGAAGTGAAGGACGATCTCAAGAAGAAGTCTGGCGCCAGCCTTTCGGGAGGCCAGCAGCAGCGGCTCTGCATTGCGCGCGCCCTGGCGGTGGATCCGGAAGTGATGCTGATGGATGAGCCGGCGTCGGCGCTGGATCCGGTTTCCACGGCGAAGATTGAAGATTTGATTTTTCAGCTTAAGTCGCAATACACGATTGTGATTGTGACTCACAATATGCAGCAGGCGGCGCGGGTCGCGGAGAATACCGGCTTCTTTTTGAATGGGAAGCTGGTGGAGTTTGACGCCACGCACAAGATCTTTACAAATCCTACCGATAAGCGAACTGAGGATTACATTACAGGCAGGTTCGGATGACGCGGATTCGCTTTCACAGGAAACTCGATGATTTGAAAGAACGCCTTCTGGTCATGGCTGGTATGGCGGAGCAGGCAATCCAGCGAGCCGTTGAGGCGTACCGGGTGCGCGATATTTCTCTGTGCGACCTGGTGGAGCGCAGCGAGATTTCCATCAACAGCTTTGAGCGGGAAATCGACCAGATGGCGCTCGATTTGCTGGCAATGGAGCAGCCGATGGCTATCGACCTTCGCTTCATTCTGGCGGTGATCAAGATCAATGCCGATCTGGAACGAGTGGGCGACCAGGCGGTGAGCATCAGCGACCGGGTGCGGGACCTTCAGGCCTTTCCTGTGATTGATCTCCCGGTGGACATCCCGCGCATGGCGTCCTTGGCATCGGCCATGGTGCGTAAAGCCCTGCAAGCTTTTATTGAGGCGGATGCGGAATTAGCCACGTCGGTGCTGACCATGGACGACAGTGTGGACAAACTTAACGACACTGCCTTTTTTGCGCTTTCCAATCTGATCAAAGAGCAGCCCCACTACACTCCGCAGGCGCTGCATGCGCTGATGATCGCCCGCAACCTGGAGCGGGTTGGTGACCACGCGACCAACATCGCGGAAGATGTAATCTTCTGGGTCCGCGGCGCCGACGTCCGCCACCACATCAGTACCTAAAGCTTGTTCCTGGAATCTGTCCTTACCACAGATGACGGGATACCGCGGGCCGGAGGGATCTACACGGGTGCCCCACGTTCGCACCAGCGTACGTGGGACGAAAACGAAGGGCGAAGCCCACCATAGCCTTTTCTCCCGCAACTGCCCAGAAATGGGTCAAAGCTTAACGCACAAAAACTAAGCCCCTTCTCTAGACTAGCGACATGTCCCTTCTGCAAGTAATCGTCCTGGCCATAGTGCAAGGTCTGGCTGAACTTCTGCCCGTTTCAAGCTCGGCGCATGTGGTCGTGGCCGAGAAACTTATGGGGCTTGATCCTTCATCCCCGCAAATGACCCTGCTTCTCGTCATGCTGCATACCGGGACCATGTTTGCTGTCATCGCATACTTTTGGAAGACGTGGAAGAACGCTTATTTTTCGAGCACCGATGCGTTCAGGCGTTTCGCGGTTCTCGTGCTCTGGGCAACAGTGCTTACCGGGATCGTCGGAGAAGCGCTCAAAAAGATAATCGAGAAGACTTTATTCCGCGATGCACCAAGGGCCGAAATCGAGCAGCTTTTTAGCCATCTTGAACTAATCGCGCCCGCCCTCGCCGCCGCCGGAATACTGATCCTTATCGCCGGCCTGCTTGAGAAACGGCAGCAGAGCACCGTTACCTCAGATTCTCTAACCTTCTCCCAAGCTGGCTGGATGGGCGTTGTACAAGGTTTGGCACTGCCCTTTCGAGGTTTCTCCCGCTCTGGCTCGACCATTTCCACCGGCATGTTGGCGGGTGCAACCAAGGAGCGTGCGGAGCGTTTCAGCTTCGCATTGGCAGTGATACTGACACCCGCGGTGGTGGGACTGGAGGCTCTGCGGCTTCAAAAGGCTTCCCAAGCTGCTCTGCTTGCGGGCGCTCCCATTGATCTGAGAGCCTCATTGATGTTCAGCGTGCTCGGGATGGGATTTTCTTTTCTGGCGGGTCTGGTAGCACTCAAATGGCTAAGCAGTTGGCTGGAGAGCGGCCGCTGGTATTTGTTTGGGATCTACTGCCTACTCGCTTCAGGTTGTGTCTTCTACCTGCACACCAGAGGTTTCTAGAGTTCACCCGCCAAGTTGCTTAAGCCAAACACATCGGTGGCGATGTCGGATACTCATTCATCCTAAAATGGGCGCCACTCTCTCCCTTTGAAAAATCCGAAGGGTGCCCCAGGTCTCGCTTTTGAGACCTGGGATCCGAGCAACCGATCTCGAATAGCACTCTCCCCTTTGTCACCGACCGAAGCGAAGCGACTGCGTTATTCCCCTACGAGGAAAACGTCGGCTGGAATCTTGAACCGGGCGCTCAATTTTCGTACCTGTTCCAGTGTTAGCTTTCGTTGGCCCCGAAGAAACATCGAGACCGCGCTCTCCGATCCGAATTGCGGGATCAAATCACGTTGTGTGAGACCTTGCCGTTCAATAAGGAACCGCAACACTGAAACCGCATCTGCGGCCGGCACAGAGTAATGTGCCTGCTCATACTGATCGACGAGTAGGCTCAGGAGTTCGATTGCCTGCGCTTCAGAAGGTGAAGGGTTCTTGATCGAGGTCAGCTGAAAAAGAGCTTCCGTATACGTTGCAAGCTCACGATCATTGTGTATGACGCGAGGAGCGCCCTGGGCAATCATCTCCACCGGGTTTGCGAGAACTGGCCTCATTGCGTTCCGAACTTCCTATCCCAGTTTGCGGGGTTGTTGTACTGCTTATGCGTCAGAAAGGACCGAATGTATACGTGTCCTCCGGTCTGCCTGCCTACTTTAGTCTTCGCATAGTGGATGACAGTGATAAGCCTGTAGCGATTTTGCCGGAAGTTAAAAACTACATACCCGCGGACAAAATCGGCATCCGCAAACATGCAGCGAACTTCCGCAAAATTGTGCCAGCGCACAGCCTGGACGATGACAGCCCAAGCCTTGATTTCGTTCGCCGCATCCGGATAGCGATCGAAGGCTTCCTTCAGATACCGTCGGGTAACGATATACATCTGTCATCAGTCCTATAATACTTCACAAAATGTGAAGCCGGCAAGCAGTATCTCCTAGGTGACACTCAACAGTGGCGGCTTGTAGCCAAAACTTGCTTCGACTGCGGCGGCGATGCCCAATACCCGTTCATCCTCAAATGGGCGCCCCACAATCTGCACCCCAATCGGCAAACCCTCAGGCGACCAACCCACCGGCACAACAGCGGCCGGCGCGCCCAGCAGATTGAACCATTGCGTGTAGCGCATGGCATCCAGATATTCGAGCCGCTGCCCATCGACAATCCACTCGCGTTCGCCATGGCGAAACGCGGGGATGGCACAAACCGGGCAAAGTAGTATCGGAAAATTCCCCATCTCTGCCAGTAGCTTGCGGCGCACGTGATCGCAGTCCATCCACGCCGAAAGCATTTCCGTAGCGGTAAGCGGCGGCTCCCGGTGGGCAATCGAAAGAAAGTCCAGGAAAGTCGGGCTCAGCTGGTCGTGTCTTCCCCGTACCAGCGGATCGAGAAGCATGGCGCCGCCGCGGACAAAAAATTTCCACCACAACTGCCGCGCTTCCTCGAGCGCCTTCGGGCGAAAGGGCCTCACGCTGAAGCCCTGGTGTTCGAGCGCCCGGGCTGCATCGCGCACCGCCTGGCGAGTCTCCGCCGTGACCGGCCCATCGTCTTCGAAGAAGGCAATAGGCACCCGTTTTAGATCTTCCAGTGACTCATTCCTGACTCCGATGGGTGGGCTAACCGGATCCAGAGCATCATGTCCGGAGAGAGTGATGAACAGCAGCGTGAGATCGCGCACCGTACGCGCCATCGGCCCGACGGCCCCAAGAACTGCAAAAGGCCCATCGCAGGATCCCAGATGACCTCGCGCGGGTATCCGGCCCGGTGTGGGCTTCAGCGAGCATATGCCGGTGAAGTGGGCAGGCTGGCGTACCGATCCGCCACTGTCGCTGCCCAATCCCGCGGCGGAAAGCCCGGCAGCGACAGCTGCTGATTCACCGCCGCTCGATCCCCCCGCGGTCCGCTCCAAATCCCAGGGATTGGCTGTGCGCCCGTAGAGGCGATTGTCGCTCTCGTAGGCCATCAGAAATTCAGGACAGTTGGTGGTCGCCAGAACGAGCGCGCCCGCTTGCTTAAGACGATCAACCACGGTTGCGTTCTCGTGGGGAATGTTGCCCCGGTGCAGCAGGCTGCCGACCTCGCAACGGTATCCTGCCGTCGCAATCGATGCCTTGATGGTCATCGGCAAGCCGTAGAGAGGACCGCGGACGCCGGTGGAATTTTCGAGCGCGCGGGCCTGCTCACGCACCCGCTCGGCGTCGAAATCAACCAGCGCGCGCAGTTGCGGATTCAAGCGTTCGATCTGCTGGATGTATTCGCCGGCCAGCTCCAGCGGAGAAATTTGCCCCCGCCGCAGCATGGAAAGAAGCTCCACCGCGGGCATTACGGTGAGGCCGTTCATTGCGTCGTGTCTACGTAACGAAACCCGTAGTGCTGCGCTCCGCGCCCGGAGTCGAAGCGGTCATTCCACTCCAGCTCGTACTGCATGCGCTGGTCATCCTGAGGATAATGCTCGCTCGCTGGATAAGGATAGGTGCTCATGCCATGAAATGGCATGTCGGCGACGGTGAACGGGCTAGCCTCGTAGAAGTCCATATCTTTGACAAAACCGTTGGCGTAGAAGAAGTAGTCGCGCTTCCAGCCCGGTGCCAGGGGAGGCAGCGATGCGGTGCTGAATTCGACATCGATATCTTCGCCGCTGCCGAAGATGACGAAGGATTCGTCCACTGACTTCAGCAACGGTGTGACTTCTCCGTAGCGAGTGTAACTGCCGCGGGAACGAATGAAAGGCCCCGTCTGGCTGATGTGTTGGTAGTTATACGTCAGGTCACCGGGGGTCTTGCCGTCTATCTGTTCGGGGTAGCCGCGAAACGCCAGATGCGCAGAAGCGAGCGGCAGCTCAGTCTGGCGCATAAGCTGGGTTGCTTCCGGGCCGTTGTCGATCAAGGCCTGATCCCAATAGATCTGCAGGTTGGTGACCAACCGAATACGCCGCGTACCCGGCGGTAGTTTGCCGCTAAGATCCACTACGATGGTTCGCGGCAGCCCCGCGGGAAAGCCCATGTCATCGATGACGCGCTTCCAGCTGCCATCGGGCAACTGTGCTTCGACGTAAGGAGGCATGGGCGTAAGCCCCGCCTGCCATGCGGCGTACATGGAACTTGCGGAGAAGTATTCGATGAAGCCGTGCAGCAGCAGGCGCAAGGGGTTTGCGGGCGTCCACTCGCCCAGATCAAGGGTGAGCGCATGCTGGTTGGCAAAGCCGGCAAAAGACAAATTGGTAAAGTCTCGCACGTACTGATGATCGCGCGCCCGCAGCAGTTCGCTCACGTCGCGGCCTTTGGCATCCCACGCTCCAGCCAGAGGGTGCGCGGCGGTGCTGATGACGGGGCTGCCGGAAGCAAACGGAGGTTCATTCAGAAAGCGTTCATTGGGGTACACCTCGGCGGCTGCTGGGTGGTCGATCGCCAGCAGGCGAACCTGGTCGATGTAGTTGACCTCTTCCATCGGTTCGCCAAAGCGCAGGCTGAGATAGCCTCCACGCGGCTGGAGTTGCGAGCCTTCCACCTTGATCCATTCATCCGGATCGGCGTTGTTTTTTGCCGTGGGCGAAACCCAATGGCCCACGACCGCAGCGCCGATCACGTCGGAGATAAATTCGTATTTTTCTCCGTTCCAGGCAAACAGGGTGGGACAAGAGCTTCCCCGGCGATCGAGCTCGGTGATGTTAAGCGAGCTTTTCGTGCCTACCTCGGTTTCATCCTGGGGAACACCTGTGGGCCACAGGATCCTCACCAGGTCGGCGTGCTCCGCGGTTCCCAGGCCGGCAAGAAGCTGCTGCGCTCCCTGACTGAGATAGCCGGAGGCGCCGGCAATCTCGAACTTCTGCCAAACGCCGTCGGCAAAAACCTCCACCTTCGCGCCAATGGCCGATTTGTTGTCGGCAACCCCCTTCATCGCGATCAGCAATGAGTGATTTTTATTCCCACCCTGGTTGTGCAAGAGCATAGAGTCTCCATCCAACTGGGTGACGATCAGATCAGCAGCGCCATCGCCATCCACGTCCGCGGCAATCAGGGCGCGTGGTTCCACCAGCTTTACCTGATCGAGCTTCACCTTCGCGGTCACATCCTCAAACCCTGCGGGGCCCAGATTGCGCAGTGCGCGCAACTCCGGTCCATGCTCGGTCTGCAGTGCTGCGACGAGGTCGAGCCATCCATCGTTGTCGATATCGATAGCAGTCAGCCCCCAGCCGGCAGTCGCGTTCTCCACCGGTAATGGCACGCGTTCAAAACGCTTCCCCTGCACATTGCGCCACAGCGTGATGCCCGGACTACCAGAGTGGGTGAGCGCTACATCCATCCACCCATCTTTATTGAAGTCGAGCACTACGGCGCCGACTGTCGGGGGCAGGGTGGTGTCGGCGAAAAGCGGAGAAGACTTGAACAGGCCCTCGCGCGGGTTGGCAAAGAATGTGGGCGCTGGGCCCGAGCCGGTCACCAGAAGATCGACCGCGCGATCGTTGTTGAGGTCAGACAGGGTCGCGCTCACCGTGGTGCCTTCTCCGCCAAGACCCGCCTGGTCCGTCCAATTGGTAAAGGTGCCGTTGCCGTTGTTGCGCCATAGAACGTTGGGCTTCGCCCCGGCAGCAGAAGGCTGGCCGGTAACAAACAGGTCCAGGTCTCCATCATGGTCGTAATCGACGAAGGTGATGCCCGCTGGGTGATTGGCCGGCTGCACGCCAGTGGCCGCAGTCACATCACTAAATTTGCCACCGCCATGGTTCTTGAACAACAGCACCCGGTCGCTCATGGCCACGGCGACATCGGGTAAGCCGTCGTTGTCGAAGTCGCCCACGGTGCACGCTACTCCAGTACCGCTGGCTACCAGGCCCGTCTGGGCGCCAGGCACCAGCACGAAGCTGCCGCTGCCAGATTGTGCGTAGGTGCGGATCGCTTCGTCTCCTGACCCCATCACCAGGAGATACGAATGTTCGCCTGCAGGCGCGATGAGGCATGCTCCCCCGCGGGGCAGGGCGCTTGGCTTGTTAGCGGCAGACGCGATGTGGTCTATGGCCTGAGGAACAAAGGTAAGCGGAATCATCGCGCCCACCTGTGTGTTCAGGTTCAGAGCATTCTCCACTAAGGAATAGTGACCCTCATCTCCGTACGTGTGGGCGAGTGGAAAGCCGATCTTCTCCTGGTTCAGGGTTTCGAAACGGTGGAAAGCGGTGGCCGCTTCTTCGCGCCGGCCCAGGCGCTGCAAAACCTTAGCCAAGCCAAACTGGGCCGAGGCGTGGATGGGGTTTATCTGCAGAGCGGTCTGGAACTCGGCCAGAGCCTTCTCCGGTTCATGCAACTCCAGCAGGACAGAACCCAGGAAGTAACGCGTGTCGGCATCACCCGGGTCGAGTGCCGCCACTTTTTGAAAGCTTTCCAGTGCTTGCGGATATTGCGCTCCGATGCGGTACATGATCCCCAACGCGTACCAGACATGGGGATCTTTGGGATTCTGCGCCGCGGCGTGCTCCAGGGCTTGCTGGGCCTCCGGCATTTTCTGCAGATAGACCAGGGCGATGCCGCGGTTCACCTCTGCCTGGGCCAGTGCCGGGTCAAGCTGGTAGGCGTCGGCAAATTTGGCCGCCGCCTTATCCAGCAATTGCTGGTTCATCAAGGCCGTCCCCAGGTTGTTCATCTTCGCTGCTTCTGCCTGTTTGGCTGGCGAGATGTCGGCGCGCCCGGAGGCCACGGCTACCAGGAGTGCGGCGAGTAGAAACGACGATACGAAGGCTGGGAGACGCATTCTGCTCCGGTTGTAGGGAATCCATCCTCGACTATAGAACAAGGTGCAAGGCTTGGAAATGGCGGCCGGGGAGCTGGACGAAGTCGATTTAGGCCTGTCGCCAAAACAGCCCGCAGCTTTGACTTTGTACAGCACCGCGTTCCGGGTTGGACTGGATTTCAGGCCACCGCAGCGCTTCGATCAGCATCTCTCTTACAGTAGCCATACGGAGCAGGCGCACCGTTGGTAACGAACAATGGGCGGGGAGGGGCGCGGGTTTTCGCGATTTCCTCCGCTTGCCGTCGGCCAAGGAGAATCGCAGCAACCGACGGACTCTTCCCGTTCGCTCCACGAGGTTGGACCTCTTGAATTGCGGAGAGGTGGGGAAAAAGAGAGGCCGGTGTCGAACCGGCCTTTTTCCTTCTTAGCAAGCAATTTGTTTTTGGCAACCATTTAACTACGCAGGTCCTCCGACAATGCATTGGCCAATCGCCGTGCGGCCCGGCGTGCCTCCCATCTAAGGATTGATTTTTCAATGACTGCAGTGGTGCGGGCCTTCGTGGGCTACTTATTTCTGGTCATGGTTGTCCGGATCGTAGGGCGGCGCCCGGGCAAACAGATGACGCCTTTTGAGTTCGTGCTGATCTTCTTCATAGGCGGACTTGCGCTTACCGCCATTGTAGGGGACGAAGTCTCCTATACCAACGCACTCTGCCAGATCATTACGGTGGCGCTGGGACATTACATCCTCGCCTGGGCGCGATCTAAGTCACGGCGATTTGCCAGGCTGGTGGATGGCACGCCGCTTATTCTTCTCGAAAATCAGACCTGGCGCTGGGACACCATGAAGCATATGCGTATCAAAGACGACGACGTAATTGCTTCAGCGCGCGACTCGGGAATCAAGACGTTGCAAGAAATTGACTGTGCGGTTCTTGAGCGCAATGGCGAGATCAGCGTTGCTCAGTCGCAATCAAACTCGTAACAAGCCCTAGGGACAATCAGTATTTATGGCCACAAAAACTCTTACCAAGCCGGTCGAGGACTCGGTCGCCAAAGTCAATGACGAGGTCGCGGTCGGCGAAGACCTCGACTTTCAGCGGAAGTGGTGGCGCTTCGAGAATGCTGCCTGGGTGTTTTTCACCTTGATCATCATTCTCGACCTATGTGGACTATTTGGACGAGGCCCTATCGCCAAGGCGGAGCGACATGCGGCGGATGGAACCCTCGACGTCAAATATGAACGGATTGAGCGCACCGATTCCCCATCCATCCTTAGCATTTCGTTCGGACAGTCGGCAATTCAAGACGGAAAAATTCACCTTTACGTCAGCAACAGCCTGGTTAAGCCGCTGGGAACACAGCGGGTCATTCCTGCCCCGCAAGAGACTGTCCTCGGTGACGGCGGGCTCACTTACACCTTTCCTGCTACCAAACCGCCAGCCAGCGTAGATCTTGCCCTGCAGCCCTCCGGTCCAGGCATTTATGACTTCACTCTCGGCGTCGTAGGTGCAGAGCAAGTGCACGCGAAAATCGTCGTCGTTCCCTGAGGCTTGAACGTGTCCACCATCATCCACGCGATTTTCGGATATCTTTTCCTGCTTATCATCGTCCGCTTGCTTAGCCGGCGGCCAGGCGGGCAGCTGACACTCTTTGAGTTTGTCATCGTATTCCTGATTGGCGGCGTCATTATCCTGAGCACGGTCGGGAAGGATCGCTCGATCACCAATTGCGCAACTGCGATTCTCGCCGTCGGCCTTATGCACTATCTCGTGTCCAGCATCAAAGGCAAGTTTCCGCGCTTCGGAGCTATTGTCGATGGCACCCCACTCACTTTGCTGAAGAATGGCGAGTGGCAGCTGGAGGTCATGAAGGGTATGCGCATCGATCGCGAGGATGTAATGGCGGCTGCCCGGACAAAGGGAGCCGAGTCCATCTTCGACGTGTCTTATGCCATCCTCGAGCGCAACGGGGCCATCAGCATCATAAAGAGAGATAAATAGCTGCTCTTACGCCGCAGGGCCTCCATGTCCAACGCAAGTCCTCGAGTCGCCGAGAATCAGACAATAGAAACAGATGTACCTGCTCGTCTCGATCGCCTCCCGTGGAGCCGCTGGCATGCCCGCATCATCGCTGCGCTAGGTACGTCCTGGCTGCTGGATGGTCTGGAGGTGACGCTGGTCGGTTCGCTTTCCGGAGTGCTGGAAAGCAAGAACGGACTTTCCTTGACCGACCCGCAGGTGACCGCGGCTGCCACTTTTTATCTTGCCGGCGCGGTCACGGGCGCAATCCTTTTCGGCTACCTGACCGATCGGCTGGGGCGCAAGAAGCTGTTTCTGGTCACGCTGGCCACGTACTCTCTCGCCACCATTGCGAGTGCATTCTCCTGGAATTTTCTAAGCTTCTCTATCTTTCGTCTTTTGACCGGTTGTGGGATCGGGGGAGAATACTCCGCCATCAACTCGGCGGTGGACGAGCTTATCCCGGGCAAGGTGCGCGGTACCGTAGACCTGGTCGTGAATGGGACCTTTTGGGTGGGCGCCACCCTAGGCTCACTTGCGGCGATGTTCCTGCTTCATGGCCATGGTTTATCACCCGCCAGAAGCTGGCGCTATGCTTTCGGCGTTGGCGGCAGCCTGGGGATTGCGGTCCTGGTCCTTCGCCTTTACGTCCCGGAAAGTCCACGCTGGCTGATGCTTCGCGGTTACGAGGAGCAGGCAGAGAAGGTGGTCAAGGATATCGAAGACAAGGTGTCAAAGGGCAATCCCGGCAGATTGCCGGCGCCCGAGGGGAAGAAGCTCAAAATCACGGTCCGCGACCATACCCCGCTCAAAGAAATTTTCCGCAACATGATGGGCGACAATCGCCAGCGGTCTTTTCTCGCTTTGACCCTCATGATCGGGCAAGCGTTCTTTTTCAATGCCGTGTTTTTCACCTATGCGCTGGTGATCAAAAAGTTTTTCCACGTAAGCAATGATGATCTGCCGCGCTACCTGTTGCCCTTCGCCGTTGGGAGCTTTCTCGGCCCGATGGTGTTAGGCCCGCTTTTCGACAAGATCGGGCGCAAGCCGATGATAACCGCCACCTACGGCACCGCCGCGCTGCTCCTGCTCGGAACGATATATCCCTTCGTGCACGGAACGTTGGGCACGCGCGGTCTGGGAATATGTTTCACGTTGATTTTCTTCATCGCCTCCTCCGCGGCCAGCGCCGCTTACCTGACAGTCAGCGAGATATTTCCCGCTGGAGATGCGCGCCTTCGCAATCGCCGTCTTTTACTCCATGGGAACTTTAGTGGGTGGAGTGGGCGCACCGCTCCTCTTCGGTTTCCTCATTGCCAGCGGCTCTCGCATGCACGTGGGCTTCGGTTATCTGCTAGGCGGGCTGCTTATGCTGACGGGAGCAGTGTGCGAATACTTCATCGGAGTAGAAGCCGCCGGGAAGTCCCTGGAAACCATCTCGTCGCCCCTGCAAAGTGCAAAGTAAGCGGGCCCCTTTAGGCAGGTAGATCTGCCGCGGGAGGAAACTCGTGCTGCTGCCGGCCAAGGTCGCCATCGTACTTCACAGTGCTCTTGAACAGTTCATACCGGCCATCCTCGAACTGCTTGCCGTAGGCGCGTAACGCGGAAATCTGCTCCTCGGAGAGTGGCTTGAAATCGCGTAGGATCTGCAGATTCTGATCCAGAACCCCCATGGAATCCATTCCGCTGATGGTAGTGGAAACGCCTGGGAGGCTCATGGCGAACGTCAGAGCTTCGGTGGGGGTGAGCGCGCCATGCGAGATCATCTCACCGGAACCGCCCATGCTTTTCATCCCAAACACGGCTATACCGCGCTCCGCGGCCACCGGCAATACTTCCCGCTGAAAGCTGCGATAGCTATAGTCGAATGGGTTCAACGGCATTTGCACCGTGTCGAAGGGGAATCCGCCATTGAGCATTGCGAGATGGATAGAAGGATTTTTGTGTCCCGTAAAACCGACAAAGCGCACCTTTCCCTGCTGCTTGGCGGCAGCTAGGGCTTCAAGAACGCCGTCCTGCGCGTAACACCTCTCGGGATCGTTGTAATAAACCACTTCGTGCACTTGCCAAACATCCAGGTGATCGGTCTGCAGGCGAGTCAGTGACTCTTCCAGCATCCGCATGGCGACATCTTTTTTGCGCCCGTGGGTGCAGACCTTGGTCATCACGATCGCTTTGTCCCGCTTGCCTTTGAGCGCCGTACCTACGCGCTCTTCGCTCGCGCCCTTGTAATACTCCCACGCGTTGTCGAAGAAATTGATTCCGTGGTCGAGAGCTTTTGCGACCATGTTGTTCACTTCCGGCTGTCCGGCCGCGGCGCCAAGGTGGTAGCCGCCCATGCCGAGGATTGAGACCTGGAGGCCTGTCTTGCCCATCGCCCGCTGCGGCACCCGGAACTCCGCAACCGCTCCTCCGCTTTCTCCCGACGCGTTGGGCACAACGGGGTTTGATTGTCCACTGGGCTCGGCACCCTTGGCGGAGGCCGCAGAAATCACGGAGATTGCACCAGTCATAGCGGCACCCTTCAGGAACGCTCGGCGGCTTTCGACGCCTTCGTTATTGTCCTTCACTTCAGCTATTCCTTCTTCTTTCGTGCGGAATTATTGCGATACCTGCGGGAAAGGCCTGCCCGAATTTTGCGTGGCGTAAACCATTTGCTTCACTTCGACCTGCTCCATATCAAGAGGAAATTCATGGGCCAGGCGCGCCTCGGGGTTGTCGAATTTGATCGAGGTTTTGTAAAGCTCAAAGTGGCCATCGCCGGCGTATGGTTTTGCGCGGTCGCACAAAGCCTTCATCTCTGCTGCTGAAAGCGGGGTAAGGTTTTGCGCGATGTGTAGATTTTGTTCGAGGATTGGTAATTCCGAAACCCCGGAGATGGTGGTGGCCACCGGCAAGCTCATTGCATAACGCAGTAATTCTTCCGCGGTGAAGACCCCCCGTTGCACCGGCTCGCCGTGACCCCCAATGGGTTTCATGCCCAAGGGAGCAATGCCACGGTTGGTCAGCACTGGCAGCACTTTCTTCTCAAAAGAAAAGAAGTTGGCGTCGAATGGGTTGAGCGGCATCTGCACCGCGTCGAAAGGAAACCCGGTGTTCAGCATGGCGAGATGAATGTCCGGATCCTTGTGTCCGCTAAACCCTACGAACCGCACCTTGCCTTGCTGTTTGGCTTTGTGCAGGGCTTCGGCCGCGCCATTGGGGCGAATAAAGAGCTCAGGATCATTCTGGAAAGTCACACCGTGAATCTGCCACAGATCCAGGTGGTCGGTCTGCAACCGCCGCAGTGACTGTTCCAGCATCTGCATAGCTAGCGAAGCATCCCGGCCATGGGTGCAGACCTTGGTCATAAGGAAAGCGCGATCGCGTATACCGCGAAGGCCTTTCCCCAGCCAGTCTTCTGACTTTCCCCGGTTGTATTCCCAGCAGCAATCGTAGAAAGTGATGCCGCCGTCCATTGCGCGATGGACGATTTCGACTGCGGTTGCCTCGTCCTTAGCAGCACCCAGGTGGTGGCCACCGAGGCCGAGCGCGGAAATCTTTACATCGGTCTTGCCGAAGTTGCGAAGGGGGATCATTGAGGTCACACGTAAGTAGATGCAAGTTCACTCGCGATCTGGCGCCACCGGCGGTATATGTGGCGTTTACGGCATCAAGAAGGAATGAGCCGGACGAGACCCTGGTTCCCTCACGAAGGCCGGGTGCCCCACATCTCGCTCGTTTTTCGCGAGATGTGGGATACCACTGCGTCTTCCCTCTGACTCTCGGTTCACCCGATGATGTCGAGGGAAAACTGTCAATCGGCAGTTCTCCGCTCCAGGCCCTCGTCGTTCTCACCGAAGAAGGACTGCAGATCGCGCACGAATGCAGTCAGGCATCGTGATTGGCATCATATGGCGCTTTCCATCCTCTGAAGCCCTCCGGTAGTCTCGGCCTTGTAGGCATCGATCTTCAAAAGGCAGCATTCGCTGGGTGAACGTCCTGTCAGGCGTCCGTCTTTCCCTACGGTAAGGAGGGCTCACATGGTGTCAGGAAGGTTGATTCCATTCGCAGAACCCACTGAACGCCACTCGAGGATCCTGGAACGGCCTCAAATCGTCGTGCAAATTGGCCGTGATGACGAGCTGTTGCGTCTGCGGGCGCAGATCATCGGTGCTGCCGGCTATACCGTTCACTCCATGACCCCGGACCAGGCGGTGGGAGAGGTGCGCAAGGAACGGGAACCTCAAGTGTGGGTTTTTTGCCATACGCTTGAGTTTTATGAGCTGGCACTACTCGCAGTCGCCATTCGCAGTAGCCGGCCCGGCGATAAGCTGCTGCGGTTAACCGGCCTCGACGACATTACGCAAATGCCCGGCCTTTTCGATGGTCTGCTTGAGCCAGTCAGGAGCGTGGACGATTTGTTGCGCACAGTGGGTGAACTGGCTATGCACTCAGCCTAGCTCTCATCGGTCAGGCCTGCGAGGTAAATCCCTCCTGTTCGACGGGAATTTCCAACGGGAGCGACACCGAAAAAGTGGTTCCCCGGTTTTCCCCGTGCGTACAACTATGCCAAAGGATTTTCCCACCATGTTTTTCGGCGATAGTTTTGCAAATCCATAGTCCTAGCCCATTGCCAGCTTCCGCTTTATCGCTCTGGAAAGCTTCGAACAATCTTGTCCGTAGGGGTGCGGGGATGCCTCGGCCATTGTCCGCAATGGTTAGCCGCGCATTGCCGTTTGCTTTGGACGCCCGCAAACGTACGCATAGCGTCCCGCCCGTGGGCAGAGCCTCTGCGGCGTTGCGCACAAGGTTCGATACCAGTTGCAGCAAGTCACCCGGATAAACCGAAGCGAGAAGGATATCCGGCAGTTCTTTGCGCAGATGGATCTTCTTCTCTTCCAGCAATCCCGCTTGATAGCGCAAAGCCGCTTCCACCAGTGGAACTAAATCTTTCGTCTGTCTCCGCGGAGTGTCCCGAAAATAGGAAAGGGTCTGCCGGGCGATGTACTGGATGCGCACGAGCTGCTCTTCAATCTGCGCAGCATGGGCTCGCACGAGTTCGGGATGGTCTGCCTCTTTGGCGATGAGGTAGACAAGGTCGGCAATGGCCTGCGAAGGATTGTTGATTTCATGCATGACCGACGCCGCGAGCCGGCCCGCCATCGCGAGCTTTTCCGACCGGCGAAGCGCCGTTTCCAGCCGGAGGGTTCGTTCGTCTCCACGCAGTTCGCGAGGTGGAACGACGGGACCGGTTTCCTTCATCATCGTCAGGCCTTTTTGCGTCACGCTAAGTGTGAGGGGCTCATCGAGCCGCGGGTTGCCGTGCAAAGGCAAAATGGCCTTTATGTAAAAGTTCAAGACACTTGCGCTCGCCAGGGTTTTGACTGTGCGGAGCCATGGTTTGCCCCAGTCAACAATTACTTTCGCCGGGACGATTTTCCGGCTTTTGCTTCGGGAGCTGGGCTCCCTTTTTTCCCTTTTCCCGCAGCTTTTCCGTCTACTCCATCCGTTGTTCCGGGGAAGCTTCCTACTTCGTTCATCACACTGAGAACAACACCATCGATGCGGTTATCCATCGTCCGGTAGGGCACGATACGCAGAACGTACCACTTTCCATCGCTGTCCTGAACATGCAATTGCTGGGACTGAACTTGCTGGATCACCTCCAGCATATTCTGCTCCAGACTGCTCATATCGAGCTTTAGCCTTAGTCTCGGCATGGGCCGTCCGATGTCGCTTGAAGTGAGACCGAGCATAGCGCCTGCCTGCGGGGTGAAGCGGCGAACGCTGAGATCTGCCCCCACCATGACAATAGGCAAACTGACGCTATACAGCAGGTTGGTGAGGTCGTTGTTTAGCTGGGTGAGGAGCTCGTTGCGATGCTGCATCTCCTCGTTGACTGTATGTAGTTCTTCGTTGGCGGATTCCAGTTCCTCTTTTGAGGTCTGCAACTCTTCGTTTGTACTTTGCAGCTCTTCGTTGCCCGATTGAATCTCTTCATTGGCTGACTGCAGTTCCTCGTTTGTGCCTTCCTGCGACTCGATGATGGACTGCAGGTATTCCCTTGTGGCGGCCAGCTCCTGCCGTAACTGGACAATTTGTCTTCCCAGGGAGGAGTGTTCGTCGGTATGAACCGGGTCAACCACGAGCGAGGTCCGCGGTGCGCTCGAGGAGAGCCCATCCTCCGCCGGAAGATCGCTCTCAAAAATGATCAGGAAGCTATGCTGCACCTGGGTAGGAACCTTGAAGGGAACTACCCGGATAGTTACGGTCTTCGTCTTTTCATCTTCTACGCGCACGTGCTGTCTTATGGCTTCAAAGCCTTGTTTGCGCGCTTCGTCGATCGCGCCCTGCAACTCGAATAGCAAACCGGGGCGAGCCATTTTGAGCAGATTCAGGCTAGCTTTTCCGGAAGGAAGCTCGAGAAAGGACGCGGTCCGCCCCCTGGTTTGCAGGATCTCCAAATGTTCGTTGATGAGCACCGCAGGCGGCACGTACCTTGCCAACAACAGGCGGTCGGCCTCTCGCTGCAACTCCATGGGGATTTTTTGTATTTCGGGCGACTTGGATGGTGCCGTTGTTTTAGCGTCCATGGCCACGTGCTCCGGCTTGCCCACAGAAAACCCGAAGGCAACAGGAGCCGACACCAACCGCTTACGAAAAATCTTCTGTTTCTTGTCGGTCATTTCGAAGAGCTCCGAACCCGCACCCAGCAGGCCCTCGGTGCTTCCCAGCATGAGGAACCCGGTCGGATTCAATGCGTAATGAAAGATCGGTATTACCCTTTTTTGCAATGGTTGACTTAAGTAAATCATCACATTGCGGCAACTTACCAGATCCATGCGGGAGAAGGGCGGATCATTGAAGACATTTTGCGTGGAAAAAATGCAGTGATCGCGGATGTTCTTCTTGATCTGATAGCCGCCGTCCGCCTTATAAAAAAAGCGCCGCAGGCGTGCCGGCGTTACATCGGCTTCGATATTCTCCTTATAAACTCCGGCCCTGGCGCGTTGGATGGCGCTCTCGCTCAAGTCGGTGCCGAAGATCTGGATGGGAATATCTGCTCGTTCATCACCCAGAAACTCTACGATGGAGATCGCATGCGAGTAAGCCTCTTCGCCCGTCGAGCACCCCGGAACCCAGATGCGGATGGGTCCGGACCCCGAGGTTCTCGCCTGCAGAATGGGAGGATAGACAATTTGCCTGAGGGCGGCGAACGCTTCTGGATTGCGAAAGAAACTGGTCACATTGATCAGTAGATCCTGGTACAGGGAGTCCAGTTCGCCGCGGTCGCGATGCAGAAGGTTGGCATAATCCTTCATTGCATCAATCTTCTGCAGAGCCATGCGGCGTTGGATGCGGCGGCCAATCGTGGGCGATTTGTAGCCGGAGAAATCGACCGTGGTGGTGCGTCGCAGCAAACGGAATATCTGCTCCAAATCGCTGTCGTCGCCCACCGGATGGGCCTCAGGGTTGAGACGATCCGCGATGTAAGGATGATGACGAATACGCGCAATCTCCTTAGCTATTCCCGCGGGCGTCAGGATAAAGTCGATACAACCAGAGGCGATGGCGCTCGCCGGCATGCCATCGTACTTGGCGGAGATTGGTTCCTGGGCGAAGGTAATGCCGGATTCGCCTTTGATGGCCTCCACACCCAGGGTGCCGTCGGACGCGGTCCCGGAGAGAATAACTGCAATAGCGTCGCTTCCGTGGGCGACAGCCAGCGATCGCAGGAAAGTATCGATGGTGGTATTCGCAGACTCTTTGCGGATCCCGGTTGCGCAGGTGCAGCACCCAGTGTTCTATGGTCATTTCGCAGTTGGGAGGAATGACGTAAACGTGATCCGGGGCCACCCGCATCCCGTCTGTGGCCTGCACGACCGGCAGGACGGTGGTGCGGGCCAGTATCTCAGCGACTTTGCTCTCCCGGGCGGGGTCCAGATGGAGCACCACGACATAAGCCATGCCCAGATGTGGCGATAGCTCCTTGAGAAAGATGGTCGCTGCTTCCAGGCCGCCGGCGGAAGCGCCAATTCCTACGATCGGGAAGCGAGCAGAGATATTTTGGGCAGCACTGGCCGGCTCTGAAGCTTCGATCTCTTGAGAGGAGGGCTTTTTGGCCGGCATGATGCTCCTTCACTGCACCCTGGCCGCGGGGGCTGTCTTGTTTGAGAGAATACTCCTCCTGAGCAAGGAGCCCGGGCGGGGCGCAAGGGGTTTCGTTGGCAGCAGGCCTATTAGCCGGTAAAGAGTCTGCGCGAGACTCGAATTTACCGGCCTCAGTCCCTAAGGAGTCCGTGTCATAGCAGGGTTTGACCAACAACAGCAACGGACGGGTGCCCCACGTTCCCCCGGATTTCCTGTCGAGCTTGTTGGCTCTGGCGAACTTCATGCGGCTTTCCTTACAGAAAGCCGCACACGCGAACCTGTCTGGTGCAGCGTGCAGGAAATCCGGGTCGCCCTAGCGTACGTGGGACGAAAACGATGGGCAAAGCCCACAATTGCTTTCTGTTCTATCAAGCCTGAAGTCCATTGCTGGGATTTGGAAAGCATTCGAAAAATATCATGATCGTCCCACGTACGCTGGGGCGAACGTGGGGCACCCGTCCGGTCCTGTTGTTGATCAAATCCTGCTATGACACGGACTCCTAAGGGACTGAATATCGACTCAGTGGGAAGCCTTGAGCCTCAGGCCAGCCGTTCGGAAGCCACCATGCTCGAGGATGGAATGGCAGTCATCTCCGGCGTGACCAATCCTGGCGGGTGATCAAGATCTGCAGAAGTCCAGGGATCCCGCAAACCCTGGGTGGTTAACAGGTCACATCGCTGCGTGAGCAATCGAATGGAGGCAGTAATCTGTTCGGTGAGCGCTTGGTTTGCACTTCTCAATGCGCGTGCCGTACGAATGCCTTCTCTGAGCGTGGAACGGGCCGCGCGGGAAGACTGGCTACGCTGGGATCCATTGGTTTCCAGGCTGCGGGCCGAGAAACGAGTCGCCAGCCACGCATCCACATCGCCGCGATAGAGCAGGACCGCACTTTTTTGTGAAGCACCGTTTGGACGGCGGACCGGAAGTCCAAGGTGGCGTTCCCACCGCTGTACTGTCCGAACACCCTTTCCCAGATACTTGGCAATATCCTTCCAGGACGACAGTACGGTGGAATCCTCTGAGATATTCATCTCATCCTCCCCGAGCTAAGTCATTATAAACCCGGATGTTTTTCGTCGCCGTGGGCAGGATCATCGCGGCAAAGCTCAAGCCTTTCCGTTGCCATGAAAACCAACCGAAACGACGATAAATATAGACGATTTGCTGCGCAAAAAGTTGCTTGACAAGTATCCCGGAGACGCAGGGTGCACATCAGAGCAGACAAGAGGGTACATATCCGGGTGGAACATCGCGACATCGTCGTCATGGGAGCCTCTGCCGGCGGGCTGGAGGCTCTAAAAAAAATACTTGGCGGGCTGCCATCTGATCTGGAGGCAGCAGTCATGATTGTCCTGCACACGTCGAGCCATGCGAGAAGCCTCTTGCCCCAGATTCTCGAAAGAGCCGGGAACCTGCCCGTGTCTCATCCCAGCGATGGTGAGGCGATCGAGCGTGGGCGGGTGTACATCGCTCCTCCCGGCTTCCATATGATTGTTGAGAGCGGTGTCTTGCGGGTGCTGCAAGGGCCCCGCGAGAACCTGCATCGCCCGGCGATTGATCCTCTTTTCCGGTCGGCCGCAGCAGCTTATGGCCCGCGGGTTATCGGGGTTATCTTAACCGGTCTGTTAGATGACGGAACTGCCGGGCTAATGGTGGTAAGCGCGAGCGGCGGCAAAGCGATTATCCAGAACCCTGAGACCGCCCTCTATTCAGGAATGCCCAGCAGCGCCCACCACCATGTACCGGATGCCCAGATTGCGAATCTCCAGGACATTCCGATACTGCTCTGGCAGCAGATCAGCAGCCCGCTGCCGGCTGCAACAAGCCGTCTCGGGAGCACCCCGTTAGGAGCGGCGAAAGAGACTCGGATTGTGGAGCTCGACATGAAAGAAATAAGCAGTGAGGAGCGTTTGGGGAGCCCTTCCCCTTTCGGATGTCCCGATTGCGGCGGAGTGCTTTGGGAAATTGAGCAGGAGGGTTTTCTCCGCTTTCGCTGTCGAGTGGGCCACGCTCTCACCGCCCAGTATCTTGGCGCGGAACAAAGGCATACGGTAGAAACCGCGCTTTGGGAGGCGCTACGGGCGTTGGAGGAAAGTGCCTCATTATACCGGCGGATGGCTGGACGGGCGACCAGGTCCCATCACCCGATTCCAGCGCAGCTGTACCAGGAGCGTGCTTCAAATACCGAAGCTAACTCGAGAATTTTGCGCGAGTTCCTGTTACGGGTGAATACCGCGGAAACCGTTGATCCCGACGATGCACCCCACTCCCTTGAGGAAACCCCGGAGAGCAGGGTTTAAGCAACGGCTGCTGTTCATCCAGCGAGGTAATCGATGACAGGACCCATGGTGGAAGACACTGTGCGCCTCCTGTGGCACAGCGTGACCGCACCATTGGGTTCAAACTCAAAGTCGAACTCACCGTAGCAGCTTCCGCAGAGCCAGTAATGCTCCAGAGACGCAGGTGAATGAGTGGTGTGAACTGTTCTGATGACTCTTCCATCGCGGAGATAGTCAAGCCTCCTGCGACAAGCGGGATTAAAGCATTCGGTCAGCATGTGTTTGCTCCGGGCTGGCGACCTTTTGCCCCAACTCCATTACGATGTGCATGCAGCTTGTATGCGTTGTCTAGAATTGTCACTGTTACGGTGCAGGGCGAGTTCGGAAAAACGGCAACCCCGGCTCTTGCGTAACGCATCGAAGCTTTTAGTGCTAGCCATTTCTGGCAATCCGAGCGCACGACACACCATCCAACACAACCAAGACGTCAAGGAGCAGTGCGATGAAGGTTTTTTCCGCGAACATTCAGGATCTACGTACCCTTTACTTCAGCAATCTGAAAAAAGCGCTGGATATGGAGCAGAAGATCACAAAAGCCCTTCCGAACCTTATCGAGAAGGCTTCCGATCCCGAGCTGATTTCGGCTTTTGAAATTCACCTGCAAGAAACCAACGGCCATGTGGCCAAGGTGGAGCGGCTATTGCAGCGCAATATCGGTGAAACCGCGACCGAAACCTGCAAGGTTATCGGGGGGCTTACAACCGAGGCTTCCGACACCATCAAGGACGTCACAGATGCATCCATCAGAGACATCGCCCTCATCGGTGCGGCGCAGCAAGTGGAACACCATGAGATAGCTGTTTACGGAACGTTGCGGCGGTGGGCCGAGATACTGGGTCTTACCGAGGACGCAGCCGTCCTTGAATCGATCGAAGAAGAAGAAGGGCACGCCGATGAACTGCTCAGCGAAATCGCTGAGCGGGTCAACTACCAGGCTGCTGCTTAGTTGATCTCTTGAAAGGGTACGGGCTTTAGAGTCTGCGTGAGAACTCAATTTCCTCACTGGTTCCCTCACCAAAGGCCGGGTGCCCCACATCTCGCTCGTTTTTCGCGAGATGTGGGATGCCACTGATGTTGACCATTAAGTCGAGAGTCAGAGGGAAGGTGCAGTGGTATCCCACATCTCGCGAAAAACGAGCGAGATGTGGGGCACCCGGCCTTGGTGAGGGAACCAGTTCATACTCTTTAGCCCCTCAGGGTAGCTTCACCACCGCAACCCGAGCATCTCATTATCGTCCGCGAAAGCGGCGACTGAAAGAGAACTCTATGGCAAAGTACGGAAAGGCAGCCGGTAAGAGCGTTAAGAGCGCCGTGCACCGGGAAAAGAGCGGGACGTTGAAATCAGGCAAGGGCGGTAAAGCCGGAACGGTGAAGAGCCGGAAACAGGCAATTGCGATCGGCTTGTCCGAGGCGCGCAAGAAGGGGGCTAAAGTACCCAAGAAGAAGTCTACTTAGCTCTCAAGTTTAAAAAGAAACCGCAGCTTTTCTCCACGGCATCCCGGGTGGTAAAAACTGCGGTTTCGTTTTGCGCGAAAACTGCATCATAGATGTGCAATGAACCTGTTTGACCCGAGCCCGAGGTCTGCCTTGGAGTTCCTGCCTCCGCGGCACGACCTCTCGAGCCTGAAAGAAGCGGCCACACGCTGCCAGGGATGCGATCTATATCAACATGCGACTCAGGTTGTTTTTGGCGAAGGCCGAGCCCATGCTCCGATTCTTTTGGTGGGCGAACAGCCTGGTGATCGCGAAGATCAACAAGGAAAGCCATTCGTTGGGCCCGCCGGCCAATTGCTGGATAAATGCCTGGAGTCCGCGGGCATAAACCGCGCTGAGGTTTATGTCACGAATGCGGTGAAGCATTTCAAGTGGGAACCGCGGGGCAAAATCAGACTCCACAAGAAGCCAAATTCTCTGGAAATTTCAGCCTGTCGCCCATGGCTCGAGGCGGAGATCTCCGCCGTTGGCCCACAAATCGTCGTCTGCCTGGGTGCAACCGCAGCCCAGGCTTTATTGGGTACCCAGTTTCGCCTGACCAAGCACCGCGGAGAAGTATTTCCAACCAGGTACGGCCCGGTCACGGCAACCATTCATCCCTCCGCCATTCTTCGCATGCCTGAGCCTGACGCCAGAGAAGCGGAGATAGCGAGCCTGGTGGCTGATCTGAGATTTGCCGCAGGACACGCCACAGCACGGAGGGCTCCATGAAAACGGCCACAGTTACAGTAAAAGTAGCGAAAGAACCGTTGACCCGTTCTGATTGGTTCGCGTGGTTTGCTGGCCGATGCTCGCATTATCTGGGCTCTCGATGGTCCTTTGCCGCTGCCATCGGCGTCATCGTGGCTTGGGCTGTCACCGGACCCATCTTCCACTACTCGGATACCTGGCAGCTGGTTATTAATACCGGCACAACGATCGTCACATTTTTGATGGTCTTCCTGATCCAGAATACGCAGAACCGTGACGCAAGAGCGATTCATCTGAAGCTGAACGAGCTGATCCATGCGGTAGACAAAGCAAAGAACAAAATGATCGATGTAGAGAATCTGTCCGAATTCGAGCTTGACGAGCTGGCCAGAACCTACGAAAAAATCCGCATCAGCGCCCAGGAGCGCCACAAGGCCACCCACGACACGTCGCCGCGTTAGCGATGTCGCATGGCAAGATACACATCGGCATCTCCGGCTGGAGATATAAAGGCTGGCGCGGGGTCTTTTACCCTGACAACCTGCCGCAGAGGCGAGAGCTTGAATTTGCCTCTCGAAGGTTCGACACCATCGAGCTGAATGGATCGTTCTACTCACTGCAAAGGCCGCAGAGCTTTTCTCAATGGCACGCAGAGACGCCAGACGACTTCATTTTTTCCGTCAAGGGCTCCCGCTATATAACCCACATGCTTCGCCTGCGGAATGCCGAAGGGGCGCTGGCAAACTTCTTTGCCCAGGGTCTGCTGTGCTTTGGAGCGAAGCTTGGACCCATTCTGTGGCAGTTTCCGCCCAATTTCAGCTTCGAGCCCGAGCGGCTTGAGCACTTCCTTGCCTTGCTGCCCAGGACCCACAAACAGGCGGCGGAGCTAGCGCGAAAACACGATGAACGTCTGATCGACCGATCCTGGTTTAAGGTGAGCAAAGATGCAGCCGTGCGTCACGCGATGGAAATTCGCCATGAAAGTTTTGTCAGTGAAAGGTTCATCCGGCTTCTGAGACGCTACGGGGTGGGTCTGGTGGTGGCGGATACGGTGGCGTGGCCGCTGTTGATGGACGTGACTTCCAGCTTCGTCTATTGCCGTCTTCATGGCAGCAAGGAGTTATACGCGAGTGGCTACGAAGCCGGGGACCTTGATGTATGGGCTCGGCGCGTGGTCGCATGGGCTGCCGGAGGCGAAGTCGATGACGGCCGGAAAGCAAGCAAACGCAATGCCAGCAAACGCCAGCGTCGCGACGTGTATGTCTATTTTGACAACGACATGAAGGTCCGCGCACCGTTTGATGCCGCCCAGCTTCGGGATCGCGTCACCAGGCTGCTTGCGCATCCAACTAGCCTATGAATATGGATCGACGTTCGGTAGGATTGTCCGCTGCGCTGATAGGTGCTGCCGGCTTGGCGTTCGCGCTTGTCCGCAAGCAGCGGGAATCAGATGCAGTTCGGGAATTGAAGGGCAAGGTAGTCCTGATCACGGGCGGGTCGCGAGGTCTGGGCTTCGCCATCGCCATGGAGTTAGCTTCGTTGGGCGCACGGCTGGCGCTTACTTCCAGAAACTACAACGATCTTGAGGCCGCAAAAGCTGGCTTGGTAGCTACTGGCCAGATAGCGCCGGAAAATGTATGGGTGCAAGCTTCTGATGTAAGTGTGCCATCCCAGATCCAGGAGGTCGTCACGGCAGCAACTGCCCACTTCGGCCGCATTGATGCGGTGGTGAACAATGCGGGGATCATCATGGTAGGGCCGGTGGAGAGCCAAACCCTGGCCAGCTTTCAGGAAGCCATGAACATCAATTTCTTCGGAGCGCTGCATACTACGCTCGCGGTTTTGCCGCAGATGCTGGCGCGCGGTGAGGGAGCGATTGTCAACATCGCCTCCATCGGCGGAAAGGTAGCCTTTCCTCATCTACTGCCTTATGTCGCCAGCAAGTTCGCGCTGACCGGTTGGTCGCAAGGGCTTCGCGCGGAGCTCGTCGCGAAGCACATTCGCGTAACCACGGTGGCGCCGGGCATCATGCGTACCGGCTCCCACATTCAGGCGCGTTTTACTGGCCAGGCAGAAAAGGAGTATCGCTGGTTCGCCGCCGCGGCCAGCTTCCCCGGAACGGCGGTCAGTGCGCGCGCCGCCGCCCAAAAAGTGGTGAGGGCCCTTGCCACAGGGGCAGCGGAAGTTTCTATTGGCTTACAGGCCATCGCCGCAGCTCGGACTTCTAACCTCGCCCCCGAGTTGACGGCGGATCTGCTCGCGCTCGCCAATAGCTTCTTACCTGACCCTCCTGACATCGGTAGTCCTGATTTTTGGCAGGCGGATCGCTCGCAGGCGGGCAAAGCATTTCGCGGTTCCCTTCCGGCGATCATGGAGCGCTTTGGGGACGGCCCCATCCAGCAATACAACCAGGAGAACGCGTCTCCACCGGCGCGTAAACACTAGGTGCGGATACAATCCCTCCATGGAAAAGCCTGCGGAACAAGATCCGAGAGTGTACTTCGCCGCCGAGAGAACTTTTCTCGCGTGGATCCGCACCGGGCTCGGCTTGATGGGTGTAGGCTTTGCCGTCAGCCGCTTTGGACTGTTTCTTCGCGAACTAAGTGCAAGTACGTCTCATCTTCCGGCCCAAACCACTGGTCTGTCTCTCTGGTCCGGAGTGATGTTAGTCGCCTTGGGCGTCGTCGTCACTCTCTCTGCGGTGCTGCGCCATTTTCAGTTGGTACGCGAGCTTCGTTCCGGCACATGGAGGGCTGGGCAAGTGTCCACCGATGCTGTGATTCTGGGACTGTTGCTCGCGGCGGGCGGGATCGCCATGGCTTTCTATCTCACTTTGGTTCGTTGACATGACCGCAAATGATTTCCGGCGATTGGCGCTGCTTCTGGAAGGCGCGGAAGAAGGTTCGCACATGGGAGCGGCGGATTTTCGAGTAGGTGGCAGAATCTTCGCCACGCTCGCTTCAGTGAACCAGGGATATGGCAACCTGATGCTGTCTCCGGAGCAGCAAGCCATATTTGTGGAGGAGCAGCCGACTTTATTCTTACCGGTTGCCGGCGGGTGGGGCAGAAATGGAGCGACCCACATACGCTTGGCGGCTGCGAATGAAGACATGCTTGCCGGTGCACTGCACACAGCCTGGAAGCTACGCGTGGAGAAGAACGAAAAATCCGGGAAACGTAAGGAAACACCGACCACCGCGGGCAAGAAGAAGACACGCAAACCGAGATAGGCGCCAACAAACCGAAGGGTGCCCCAGGTCTCGCTTTTGAGACCTGGGATCCGCGCAATCGATCTCGAATGGAAACAACAGCCCGACCAGACCGCGCTCGATCTGTTGATGCCCTGAGTGCTCAAGATTTGGCTCTAGCTTGTTGCGCGCGTTTACCGCCCAGTGCGATCTGTTTCTTGCGCGCTGTTTCGCGCGATACTTCCTGGCCGCCGTTTCGACTGGCCGGCTTTTTGCGGCAGCTTCCCTCTTCATGTTCAGTTTTGCCGGGGACCGGCTCATAATCCGGCCAACAGCGCGATGACTTTGCGTAGGCGCTCTTCTTTGTGGGCATCGGTGTTCCTCGTCTTAAGCATTGAGATGCGAGCACACTCGGTGCTTTCACCAGCATTGTCGCGTAGGTTTTTCCCCTGGTAAACAACGCGCAATGGGAACTTGACTCGATGCAAAAAAGTTTAGGTCAGCAGTGCGCGCGCCTGGTCTCGTGCGCGGCGCAGCGTTTCCACGATGTCACCGGTGGGGTAGAACTCCATGGCGAGTGTCCCTCTATAGTTCAACTCCGCGAGCTTGCGATAGATGTTGAGATAGTTTATTTCGCCCGTTCCCGGCTCGTGCCGGCCCGGAACGTCAGCGATGTGTATCAATCCAACCTGGTCCATGTTCTTCTCGAACTTCTCAATCAGGTTTCCGAACTCCCGTTGCTCATGGTAGACGTCATAGAGCACGCGGATGTTAGGGCTACCCACAGAGTTGGCGATCTCGAAGGCTTCGCTCACCCCGTTGAGGTAGATGGGCGGATTCTCAATGCGATCGATCGGTTCAATCACCGCGACTATACCGGCAGTGCTCAGCACATCCGCGGCGCGCTTTAATGACTCGATGGAGGCAGCATGCTGACGGCCGGGAGTGGCTCCGTCGAGGCGCTTGCCGGAGAGCAGAATGATCCGATTGCATTGGAGGCGTTTGGCTGCCGGAATCAGATTCTTCAGGGCCGATAGGAACGTATCCCCGCCCGATGGATCTGCAAAGCCGGGGTCCACCCCGGAGGTTGTGTCGACCGAGATCTTCAACGCATCCATGCGAGCAAGGATGCGACGATAATCATCATCCGACCATTTCTTGAACTCTCCCGTCAATTCCACATGGTGATAACCCGCCTGCGCGACGCGCTCCAGATTTTCGTCGAACGTACCCAGCTTTTTCAACGTCCACATCATGACGGAAAATTGGGCGCTGCTCTGTCCTGGGGCGTCCTGGGCTTTTAAGGAATGCGCCGCAAGCGACGCCGCGGTCATGCTTACAAAGGTTCTGCGAGTGAACATGCGGTGGATGGTAGCAGAGAACCTTCTACTTCGGCAGCAGGGGAGTTTCTTGCCGCCACCATTCCGACCGTAATGGGATTCCTGGGATCACCTCGGTCGGCACCCCCGGCTCCGGCGCCCAGATCTTCAGGCCATCTGCACTAAACACGCGCTCGATGGGCTGCCGCCAGGCGTGTAGAGCAAGACTAAACAGTCCCCAGTGAATAGGCATCATCATGCCGCTGGCGCCCATGGCGCGAAACGTTCTCACCGCTCCGTCCGGGCCCATATGAATATCCGCCCACAAGGGATGAAACGCGCCGATCTCCAGCATGGTCAGATCGAATGGCCCGTAGGTCTGTCCGATCTCCCTGAAACCTTCCCATTCGCCTGAGTCTGCCCCGTAATAGACCCGGTGCTTGGGGCCGGCGAGAACAAATGAAGTCCACAGCGTCTCAAATCTGCTTGAGAAACTCCGCCCCGAGAAGTGGCGTGTGGGCAGCGCGGTCAACTCCAGTTGCCCCACCTGCAGGCTCTCTGTCCAATCCAACTCGCGCACATCCTTCACGCCCAACTTGTTCAGGATCTTTCCGACTCCGAGCGCTGTCACCCACTGTGCTTGAGCGCCTGCTTCGATCTGCGCCAGGCGTCGCACGGTGCGAGCCCCAAGATGGTCGTAGTGGTCATGGGATAGGAGCACGACATCGATCCGCGGCAGGTCCTCCAGACGGAGAGGAGGGGCGAAGAATCGCTTCGGTCCGAACCACTCGACAGGAGCCGTCCGCTGTTCCCACACGGGATCCACTAATACCCGTACTCCGTCGATCTCCAACAACGTGGTTGAGTGGCCCATCCAGGTCACGCGCAGCCCGCTCGCCGGTGGCTTCTCATACACTCGCGGGTCGGTCCGGAACGGTCCCAGGGCTTGCTTCGGCGTGCGCTCTTCCCTGTTCGTGAGAAACAGCCACATCACTTTGAAGAATGTCGACCATGCCCCAACCGAGGTTGGTACCGGATTCATATACTGCTTGCCATTCCGGCGCGCTTTCTCAATCATGGCCACACTTATCAGATTCTTGGACTGTTCGATGGAGTGCAACCTTTCATTACCCTCAACGATCATAGTGCTCGGAATGGAAATGGACGATCCTTACCATCTGCAGCGTTTTGTCGATGCGCAGGCCTCTTGTTTCGCACAGGTGCGGTCGGAGCTTGCGGCAGGACGAAAGCGGTCTCACTGGATGTGGTTCGTGTTTCCGCAATTGAAGGGCCTGGGTGGAAGTCCTATGGCTCAGCGCTTTGCCATCTCCGGCCTCGAAGAGGCGAGGGCATACCTCCATCACTCCATCCTGGGCGACCGCCTGCGTGACTGTACGGCCTTGGTCAATGCTGTTGTTGGGCGTAGCATAAGCGACATTTTTGGATATCCGGACGACCTGAAGTTCCGATCCTCCATTACTCTCTTCGCACGCGCCGCCGATCCGCCGGGCAATCAGCTTTTCACCGCGGCCCTAACGAAATATTTCGACGGAGTACCGGATCAAGCGACCATCGATCCATTGTCCCTGAAGTCATAATCTCCGACAGTCGGCGGCATAATGTCTCCGTCATGATTACGATTCCATTGATCTGACTGCCATTTGTCAAGCTGGTACGGGGCTGTCAGTTTTGGGTCGCGCATCCATGAAATTCAGGTAGCCTCGAGGTATGGATCTTCAAAACCGGCCCGAACTCGAAGACTTGATCAGGTACGATACGGTGTGCAGTGACCACCGGCCTGCGGATGAATATGTTGAGCACGCCGTTTCGCTTCTCCATGCTCACCTAACGTGGTTTGCAGAAGACCGCGCGGAGAATGCCGAGCAATAGGAAGGGTACGGCCTTTAGAGTCTGCGTGAGAACCCCACTTACGAACTGGTTCCGTCACCAAGGCCGGGTGCCCCACATCTCGCTCGTTTTTCGCGAGATGTGGGATACCACCGATGCTGACCGCTAAGTGCATCAGTTGAATTGAGAGTTAGAGGGAAAGAGCTGTGGTATCCCACATCTCGCGAAAAACGAGCGAGATGTGGGGCACCCGGCCTTGGTGACGGAACCAGGGCCCTCGTCTCATTCCTTTTTTCTTGTCCTTCCGAACCGGCAGTTCTCACGGAAAACGGCTCCGGCTTCAGCCGCTGAGGGCAACAAAACTCCGTGGCCCATTCGTCGCTCGTTTTTGAGATATAGGGTACCGCTACGCCTGACCGCCGGCCCCTTTAACCCGCCGCGGGTTAACGTTAAGCAATGGCGAAGATTCAAATCACTAAAACAGAATTGGTCTGGCCGGGCAAGTACCGCGAGGACGGCATCCTCGCAGAGACTCCACCCTCGAACCTGCCCCTCGAAAACCTGGAACTCTTCGGACCCGAGACGGAATGGCGGAACAAGCTCATATGGGGTGACAACCTGCTCGTGATGGGATCGCTGCGGGAAAAATTTGCCGGAAAAATCGACCTGATTTACATCGACCCGCCCTTTGCCACGGGAGCAGATTTCTCGATTGGACACCAGCAAGTGGCTTACCGGGATACGTGGAGGCTTGGCGCGGGCGGGTACCTGGCAATGATGGCTGAACGTTTGCGACTGATGCGGGACCTGCTCTCGCCTGCCGGAAGTTTATTTCTGCACTGCGACTGGCATGTGAGTCACCTGCTGCGAGCGACCGCCGATGAAGTGTTCGGCGCCGACAACTTCCTGAACGAAATCGTGTGGTACTACTACAACAAATTCCAAGGCAATGTGAAGCGCTTCGCGTCCAACCACGATGTTGTCCTCTGGTATCGAAAAGGCGCGTCTTACCAGTTCAAACCCCAACAGGAGAAGCGAGCGGAAGGGAAGGTGAAGCAGCTGGTGCGCCTGTGGGACAAGGAGAAGGCCTCTATTGTGAACGCTAAAGGTGCAGACGGGAAGGTGATGTATCGCGAGACTGATGAACGAACGGTGGACGACGTATGGCGGATCTCGATGCTTCAACCCGCGGATCGCACTGAGAATTGTGGGTTTCCCACGCAGAAGCCCGAGGCCCTGCTGCAGCGGATCGTGCAAGCCGCCTCATCCGAAGGCGATCTGGTTGCCGATTTTTTTTGCGGTTCCGGCACCACGCTCTCAGTGGCTGAAAAGCTCAATCGCCGCTGGATTGGCTGTGATCTCGGCCGCTGGGGTATTCATACTTCGCGGAAGCGCTTACTGGGGATCAAGGGATGCAGACCCTTTGCCGTGTTGACCTTGGGCAAGGATGAGCGGCAGTACTGGCAGGCACTGACTTTCGGTGCCCCAGGGGAGTACATCGCCTTCATGCTGAAGCTCTACGGCGCCGAGCCGGTCGCGGGCCGCGCACATATTCACGGTCGGAAGAGCGAGGCCCTGGTCCACGTGGCAGCGGTGGATGTGCCGATGACGACAGAAGCGATCGAAGCCGCCGTGGAGGAATGCGCAAAGTTGAGGAAACGGGAACTGCACGTCCTCGGCTGGGACTGGGTGATCGGGCGGTGCGACGTGGTGGCCGGGATCGCAAGGCAGAAGGAGATCAAACTTCTGCTGCTGCAGATTCCACGGGAAGTGATGGAGCCGCACGCCGCCCAAGAAGGAGATGTGAGCTTTTTACCACTGGGCTACCTGGAAGCGGAGGTCAAGCAGCCGGGCAATCTCACCGCCCGCGTGGTGCTTAAGAATTTTGCGATTCTGAATCCCGAGCTGATTTCTGACCACGTGCGCGGCCGGATCGACCACTGGTCAGACCTGATCGACTACTGGGCCGTAGACTGGGACTTTGAGCACCATGCTTTCACCCACGGATGGACGGCGTACCGCACCCGCAGGGAGACGAAGCTGCCGCTGATCTCCGGCTTGCACGCGTACGAAAAGGCAGGCTCGCACCGCATTCTGGTACACGTGATCGACGTTTTCGGTAACCATACGCAACAGCCGTTCGATGTGGAAGTTAGATAGGCTAAAAGCCGTAGTTCTTCTTCCGTAGTGCATTCTTATACCGGTCGCGTGCCTTTTTTGCTAAGGCTTCGGCATCGTGGGCAACAAATCCAGCTGCGTCCCACTTCTCCATCTCCACCATGGAATGGTCATCGTTAGCCAGACCCTCCTCGGCTCGAATGGCAGTTACCCAGTTATCGATAGCCTGCCGGTAATCCTTCAGAAGTTGATCGAAATCTTGCATGTTGCAGTGAATGTATGGCAGCGTACCAACGGCGTCAATCTGCGGCAGTTCGATTCACTAAAGATTGACAGAGGCGAGTGGGTGATCTTCGAGAGCACTGTTTGCAGAGTAGTTAATGATTGGCGTTTGGGGATGGCGAGTCAGGAAAGCCGCGCGTGCAAAAAGCGTCCGGATCTTCGATGACATGAAATAAACCTCTCCCACGATCCCCGATTTCTCTGTGCTCGGGGAAGCCTCTTGGAGTGGAATACCTGAGGGAATCGGGAGCTAATATCGGCTGACGTTGGGCAGGTTTAGGCTCGTTTTTGCTGAGTTACTCTCTGCAAAACATCAGGAGAGAACTAACTGCACCACTGGAAATGCAATTCCCATTTGGGTCGCAGGGGACTGCACAGTTTTGATTGCTCTAAGTAGATATTCACCCTTTGGAGAAGTAGGTGGTGTATCTTTTCTCACACGAAAACAATAGACCAGAGGGACGTCGCAAAACAGGATGTGATCTGACCGGCAAGTTGTGACAATTCTCCGGGTTCTAATTGCGCGCGGGCCAGTTACCAGATGTAAACTTTCTCCCAAATTCGTATTAGCCGCAGGTCGCGAAGTTTCTCGAAGAGGCATCCGCTGTGAAGCCTGTTATCTGCTTGTCCGCTCTTCTTGCCGCTGGCTTGTTCTCCCAGTGCTCACTCGGCTGGGCGCAGGCGGGCAGCACGGTTCGTCCAACTTCTTCCCGGCCACACACGGTAAGCCACGCCTCACCCCCCGAAAACACAGTGGTCATCCCCGGGCCCTTGCGGTCTTTCCTGCGCATGGCCGGTATCAGCCAGCAGATATCTGCTGACGATGTATTGCCCCTGGTTGCGCGCAATGCATACGCAACCGGCTACTTGAACGGCGTGCCAACGGAATATCTGCGTCTCCTCGATCGTTACCTTCACCAGGCCAGGGAACTGCAGATGCTGGCCGGGTCGAGCGGCACTATTCGTGTCTCCAACTGCGCGGAGGCGGAGCCGTTGCTGAGTATTCTGGGCTACCGCGCCCGGCCGGCTTGTGGACAAAAGGGCTCCACCCTGGCGACAGCAGACCCGGAACGGGCCTTCCTCACCACGGATTCGGGCTTCCCGCTGACCGCATTGGAAGAGGCGCTGGAAAAGGGTGAGACCTTTACCTACGCTTTTCCCGAATCCCGCGTTCCCGTGCTCTTCAACGAGAATGAGTGGAAGGGGCTCAGCGCCGCCAAGAACCGGGGCTCGCAGAACCTGGTTGACATCCTGCTGCATGAGCCCGCGATTGACCGCCTTTATTGGGCGCTTTCCAATACCGATGCCGAAACCAGGAATGCGCTCGAGCGCTCGCCAGGCCTGGTAAGACTTCTGCCCTATGGGCCGATTCTCGATTTCTATGGAACCCAGATCTACATTCGCGCTGGCCGCGTGGTCGTGCCCGGGGGAAGCGCCGCCGAATCGGGTTGGAGCAATCTGGTGGGCGCCAGCCCCAAGTCGCCTGGAGACTTTGTCCTTCGCCTGGTGGATACAGACAACGGATGGTTGGCGGTCTACTTTGACACCTTGGCGCGGGTGAACTCGCAGCAGCAGGCATATTTAACGGCAAATCCTCGGCTCCGTCGTCTTTACGATTCTTTTCGCGAGCCCGATCCCAAGGCGTATCCGGCCAGGGCGGTGTTTCGCAAAGCGCCGGCTTTGCTGATGCTCTTTACACGCCTGCAGTGGGGGCCGGATGGCGAACCACGCATCCCCGGCAACCTGGAGGTCTGGCAGCAGGTCCTGTCCGAAAAATCGGATTCAAAGATCGTTCATGAATACGCTAAGCGCGCGCGGGGATGGAAGCGGCCCGAACAACTGTTGGAAGCTATGGCCGCGTTGTCCCGCATCGATACCGATCTGGGGCCCCTGCAAATCTACCTCATGCTCACCGAGGTAGATAGTGGACGCGCTTCCGATAAGCGTCTGACCCCAGCAACGGTGCTTCTGCTGGCCAGCAAGTTCTCCCAACTGAGTGACTGGTACCTGGTGTTCTCCGAATTTCCCGGCCTCAATGATGAATCCATCGCCCGCTTTGTGAAGGTGGCTGACTCTGTTGACGCCATCTCCAACCATAGCCTGCGTGGAAACGCGATGGGCATGTTTCAAGCTAACCTGGGAATCTGGCAGATTCTCGCTCGCCAGGGCGAGATCCGCAGCGCTGATCTCAACCCAACCTGGCAGCAGGCTATTGAGCCTTTTGCTGCCATCAACTCCTTGGCTCAGCTGTTTGACGCAGGCCATGCCTCGCTGAAAACAGTGACTCTTGCGGCGAGCGGCAAAGCCGATCTATCGCAAGGTGAACTGATTGAACTGCTCGCGGGGCCTCCTCAGGAATCCGCGGAAGGCCAGCGCATGCGCCAGGAGATGGCCGCCAAAATGCGGGCGGTGCTCGATGACCAGCGCCTGGTATCGCTCGATACGTTGTTTACTCTCGGCGACGGACTCAACCGGATGGCGGCGGGAAAGCCTGCGGGAGCCAATTTACTCCCGCTGGCCAACGAACTGCGCGAATTTGAACTGCCCCGGCCCATCTTTACCGAGAGCGAAAAGACGGAGTGGGCGCCTGGAGTCTACGCCAACCGTCATGCCGAGCTGCAAGTGCATGTCGACATCACCAAAGTGATCAAGACACCCGGCTCGCCTGCTCAATTAGAAGCGGCCCGGGCGCAACTTACACCATTTCTCCGCGACGCGCTGGTGGGTCTGAACTACGCCTATTACGAACCGCCGGGAGCTCAGCTGCTGCACAACAATCCACTCTTCGTGCGCTCCCATGACTTCTCGGGAGAAACCATCATGGGCGTGACCCAGCTCTGGCAGGCCTCCGAATTATTCAATCAGGGATCACCTGCCGGCGGAGGCGCTTATCTGGTTGGCTCCCTGGCCGAGCTGCCTTATGTGCTGGCGAGCACAGAGGAAGACTTTATTGCCCCCAAGAACGTTCAGGCTCTGATATGGAAGGAGGTCGCGGCCAATCTTCTGGTCTCAGCGACGCTGCCGCGCTGGTGGAATGTGACCAGGAACGAACTCCATGCGGTAACTCTTTATCAGGTCACCGGCGAAGAACTCGTAACTGCAGCGGCGGCAAATGAGCAAATGCGGGCCAAAGTGATCGTTATTCTCTCCGAGCGCCTGTCGCCGCAACGGCTGGGCCGCCTGGAGCAGGCCTTACAGTCGGGCGATGCTGCCGCCAGTCTCGCGCAGTTGACGCCCGCGGACACCTTTCATCTGGCGGCGGAGTTCCGCCATAACTTTCCCCAGGACACCGCGTCGTTTGGAGCGGCTGGGGGAACAGCGAGCGCGGAATTGGATACCCTCACCGTTCAATTTCCGGCCGAAGTCAATCTGCAGCGTCTCTCCCGGGACTTTGGCACGCCTCATCCAGTGCTGGCGCAAAATTTCACCTGTGAGCTCTTGAACCTGCAGCCGTTCCCGGCCTTTGGCGGCAATTCCAGCCGCCTGCTGGGTGAGTCGTGGGACGCAAGCAACCTATATTGGGCACGGCTCGCGGATGAGAAGGGTTACCCGCCGGTCGTGTTGAATCGCCTGGTTCCTGAGCTGACCCGGCACATGGTGGCAAATATTTTCGCCACTGACATTGAGGACTGGCCGGCACTGATACGTGCCATGCGAGAAACCGGCGAGGAATTCCGCCAAGGCAAGATTGCTTTACCTCAGCAGGTGGCGGAAGTCTCTTCCCCCGGCCAGGAGAGTGGTACACAGTCTCAAGTAATCTCGTCGGCCGGTGGCCACAAATAAAACGATACAGGACACATTATGGCAAAGCGATATCTTCTCTTCCTTCCGACTCTAGTTGCTTTGTTTTTCATCGGCGACCGCTTGACGCCAGCCCAGGATGATTCGACCAACATTCGAGTGAACGTGGACCTGGTGCAGTTAAACGTAGCTGTGACTGATAACAAGGGAAACTACATTTCCGGTCTCGGCCCGGAAAACTTTGCCATCAGCGAGGACAAGATCCCGGAACGAATCGCGACCTTTGAAGAGGGCAACGAACCGGCCCGTCAGGTAAGTCAGCCGGCGCCTCCCGGCAAACCAGTGGCGGCGAGCCCGCAACCGGCGGCGGCGAAGTCAGGTTCACCCGTAGTCGAAGCGAAGATGGTTGAGAAAAGCCATCCCGCCGCGACAGTTGGCGAGGATATTTCGACCCTACCCTCCAAGGTTCCCGGCGCCAATGTTTTTGTACTTTTCGATACCAGCAACTACATGTATCGGGGCTTTGTGTTCGCGCAGGATGCCATCAGCGATTTTGTCCGCTCGTTAGGGGACGCGAGCAAGGTGGCTTTTTATTCGTACAGTCGCGATCTGTCGCGCAATTCGGCGCTTACCACCGATCGGCAGCAGGTTCTGCGCGGGGTGCGTAGCACGGTCGCCGGAGACGACGCCGCACTTTACAACTGCCTGCTGTTAACGGTAGAAGATGCCGCCCGGTACACGGGCCGAAAAGTTGTGGTGGTCTTTTCCAATGGTCCAGACAACGCCAGCTTGGTGCCGCCGGAGGATGTCGCGGAATTGGCCCAATCGACAGGCACGATCATTTACATGATCAGCACCCGGGAAGCGCAGCTGGAACCGATCTCGACTGCCGTCTTCGAGCGCATGAGTAAGGCGACCGGCGGCAAAGCGTATTTCGCCCGCAGCTGGGGAGACGAAAAGAAGGCTTTCGCCTTCATTCAGGAGGACTTGGCTCACCTCTACTCGCTCAGCTACTATCCGCAACCCAACCCCAGCCAGGGATGGCGGACGATCACCGTCAAGCTGGTAGGAAAGGACTTGCAGAAGTACCACGTGCGTACCCGCGCTGGATACCGCCTGCAGCAGGCGCATGCAGCTGCCAACAACTCCGCGGAGCTGGAACCGGAGCCGCCTGTGCAGAAGTAGCGGGAAGCCGAACCATCTTAAAGGCCACTGAGCTTTCTGGTAGTCGCCAGGACTGATGCTTTAGCCCCCGCGTGAGAACTCTACGCTGCCTCTGGTTCCCTCGCCAAGGCCGGGTGCCCCACATCTCGCTCGTTTTTTGCGAGATGTGGGATACCACAGCACCTTCCCTCTGGCTCTCGATTCATCCGATGCACTTGGCTGTCAACATCGGCGGTATCCCACATCTCGCGAAAAACGAGCGAGATGTGGGGCACCCGGCCTTGGTGGCGGAATCAGGACATTAGCACCTAGGCTACCCCTTCCAATACTTAGAGCGCATGGGTATTTGCGGCACGCCTGAAGCAGTGCCCTTCGTACAAAGCGTCTTTTCGCAGCCAAAGTGAAGTCATCCCCTCGTTCAAGGCTTCAGTCCCGTGCCTTGAGTGAGCTTCTCGACGCAACCGGTCTCTGCCTTGGCAGAGTCGCTACAGGCGAATAACTCTGGCTGGCCCATGACAGAAGTGGCGGCTTGCTCCAGGGTCACGTTTGCCGGTTCGGGCTGAAACCGGGAGCGTTTGTCGTCTTGCTGCAGCGAAACACTTTTGAAGAGCAAGGCGTTTCCTTCCAGGTGGACGTGGATCGCAGTCAATTCCCAAACTGATGGGCCGACCTGCTGCTGGTCCAGAGAAAACGAGCTGCGTTCTTTCAATCTTCCCAGCAGGCCTCCCCCGAAGGTGACGTCGTGCATGAGGTGACCTTTTACTTTGCAGATACGGTGTTGCTGGTTATCGACCACGAGATCGCCGGTCATGCTGCTGAATACACGCGCCTCACGGGTAGGCGGGTGGAAACCTGGCGCGGGGTCAAAATGGAGTGAAGTGGTGGTTGCGGTTGCTCCCGTTTGTGTCCAGACGAAGGCCTCGGGTAGAAGCTTGAGCAGGACATCGATTTGCTGATTGTCGTGATTCGCCTCTGCGACCTGTTTGTTCTGAGCCTTCGGGTCGTGCAGAAACTTTTCCATGATTTCACGCTGCCGAGCCTCGGGGAGTGACTGGGCATCCTTCTCCAGAACGCGCTCGACGCTGCCTTGTTGGGTGGAGGCGACCCACTGAAGAATATGCTCCTTCGGCTTGTCGCTCTCTTCCAGGTAAATCCAGTTCGAGTGGTCGTTCTGGTCAGCAGTGCGTTCAGCATTTACCGCCTGCTGAATGATCTGCTGAGGACTTTGGGCAAGCAATGGAGAGACAGAGAACGCGAGGATACCCGCCCAGAAAATGTGGGCCTTTACCGTGGCCATTATTGGCTGCCTTAACCGATTGAAAGTTACGGCACTTTGATGCTTATCGCCGGCTCGGGGTTTCGGTTTTCTCGAAAAGCCGTTCTTTGCCGCCCAAGGTGGAAGGTCAAGAATGGATCGTAGGCACGAGGAGACTCGAACTCCTGACCTTCCCGGCGCAGCCGGGACGCTTTAGCCACGGTATTGGTCGATCAGGTCCTGCACTGACCTATGAGATTTCCAGGATTTGATCTGCCGCTCACGGCGCCGCGCCTCGCCCAATAAAGAGTGCTGCTCAGAGTACACTAGAACCCAAGGCCCGCGGTTACGAGTGTACGGGCTGTGTCCGCGCATATGCTCAGCCAAGCGCGAGGGCAGATCCTCAGCTGATCCGATATAAAACTTTCCGGTCGACTTGCTCTGCAGAATGTAGGCGGCTGGCATTCACTGCCTCGGTCGCGTTTAGAAAATATGGTAGGCACGAGGAGACTCGAACTCCTGACCTCTACCGTGTCAAGGTAGCGCTCTAACCAACTGAGCTACGCGCCTGTGCATTGAACCGCCATCGACATCTGACCTTCCCGGCTTTGCCGGGACGCTCTAACCAACTGAGCTACGCGCCTGTGCATTGAACCGCCATCGACATCTGACCTTCCCGGCTTTGCCGGGACGCTCTAACCAACTGAGCTACGCGCCTGTGCATTGAACCGCCATCGACATCTGACCTTCCCGGCTTTGCCGGGACGCTCTAACCAACTGAGCTACGCGCCTGTGCATTGAACCGCCATCGACATCTGACCTTCCCGGCTTTGCCGGGACGCTCTAACCAACTGAGCTACGCGCCTGTGCATTGAACCGCCATCGACATCTGACCTTCCCGGCTTTGCCGGGACGCTCTAACCAACTGAGCTACGCGCCTGTGCATTGAACCGCCATCGACATCTGACCTTCCCGGCTTTGCCGGGACGCTCTAACCAACTGAGCTACGCGCCTGTGCATTGAACCGCCATCGACATCTGACCTTCCTGGCTTTGCCGGGACGCTCTAACCAACTGAGCTACGCGCCTGTGCATTGAACCGCCATCGACATCTGACCTTCCCGGCTTTGCCGGGACGCTCTAACCAACTGAGCTACGCGCCTGCGCATTGAACCGCCATCGACATCTGACCTTCCCGGCTTTGCCGGGACGCTCTAACCAACTGAGCTACGCGCCTGTGCATTGAACCGCCATCGACATCTGACCTTCCCGGCTTTGCCGGACGCTCTAACCAACTGAGCTACGCGCCTGCGCCGAGCATCTCGCTATCATATCAAAAGCTCATGTACCATCAAGATTCTCGGGCTGCAGCCACCAAGATCGGAAACCCTTGCTCAAAGAACTGCGCGCAGCGCCCAACCTGCTCACTTTCCTGCGCCTCTGCCTTATACCCTTTCTGGTCATCGCGGTTCTCGAGTCGCACTACCGAACCGCGCTTTGTCTCTTCGTGGTCGCAGGGCTTAGCGACGGCCTCGACGGCCTGGCCGCACGGTTGCTCAAGCAGCAAACCCAGATCGGCCAGTACCTCGATCCCGTGACCGACAAACTCCTGCTCAGCACCCTCTTCCTGGTTCTCATGCACCAGGGGCTGGTCCCGCGGCGCGTCACCGTCCTGGTCTTTAGCCGCGACCTGGGCATCCTTATCGTTGCCTCGCTTCTCTACATCAGCCTGGGAATGCGCGATTTCCGTCCCAGTATTTACGGCAAGACAAGTACCTGCGCACAGATCCTGGCCTTGCTCGTGGTCCTGCTCTGCCAAATCTATTCGCCTGTACCACTGATCATGCTGCGCACCCTGGCCCTGGATGCCACCGCGCTGCTCACCATCGTCTCTGCCTTTAATTACGCCTGGCGTACTGCCCGGCGCCTGGCTGTCGCCGAAGCGCCTTGAACTAGTGCGCAGGAAAGGTTTGAAAAATTCGCTTTCAATGACAAACTATTGCCAGCACTTGGCTCGCGGTTTAACTTTACTGAAACAGTTTTTTACCCGGGCCTGGATTGCACGCTCGGGCAGAACCGCAGTTTCTACGAAGGCCCTTAATGTCTGAGACGATCCAAGCACGAGTTCTTCGAGTGATTGCTACCACCCAAAGAATTCCCCTCGAGAAGGTCAAGCCCGACAGCACCTTCGAAGAGTTGGGCATCGATTCGATGGACAGTATCAACATCCTCTTCGACCTTGAAAGTGAGTTCGACATCGAGATCAGAGACGAAGACGCAAAGAAAATCCAGACCATTCGCGAAATGATCGACGGTGTCACCTACCTGGTCAATTCCAAACAGAATCCCTCTCCCCAAACCGCAACCGAATAAGCCCATCTATCGGGAACAAGGTGGAGTTTGTTACCCTCGGTCCAGCAACAGTCCTCTATGAAAATGGTGTAGATGCGAGTTGTCATATCAGGAATGGGCGTTATCAGCGCTCTGGGCCTCGACCAGCAAGTCTTCTGGCAGTCGCTCGCCAACGGTCAGACGGGAATCGGACCAATACCAGAAGCTGTAGGGCCCGTTCCGGAAATGGGCATGAATCAGGTCCGTTTCAAAAACGGAGGCGCGGTGCTTGGGTATGACGCGGAGACGTACTTTCCTCGCAAGACCCTAAGTTTTATGGACCGCTTCGCGCAATTCTCCGTCATTGCCGCCCGCGAGGCCGTGACCAACGCCGGAATTGAATGGACCGAGGAGTTGCGCGACAGCGCGGCGGTCATCACCGGTTCCTGCATGGGCGGCAGATTTACAGACGAAATTGGCTATTGGGAACTCTTCCACCATGGAAGGAATCGCGTTCACCCGCTGACCATCCCTCTGGGAATGAGTAACGCCGGCGCCAGCCACATTTCTATGGAGTTTGGTCTGCATGGGCCGGCGTATACCTTCTCCACCGCCTGTTCCTCGTCCGCTCACGCCATCGGAAACGCACTGTGGATGGTGCGCTCCGGTGCGGCTCCTCTGGCCATCGCCGGGGGCAGTGAAGCGCCTCTTTTTTTGGGAGGATTGAAGGCTTGGGAGGCGATGCGTGTGGTCAGCCCGGACACCTGCCGCCCCTTCTCGCTGAACCGCTCCGGCATGATTCTAGGGGAAGGCGCCGCCATGTTGGTTCTGGAGCCGCTGGAGCGTGCTCTGGCGCGCGGGGTCAAACCGCTGGCTGAGATTGTGGGTTTCGGCATGTCGGCGGATGCGTGCCACGTCACCCAGCCGTCGGCTGAGGGCGCCGCTCGCGCGATTCGTGCCGCGCTTCGCGATGGTGGGTTGGCTCCTGAGCAAGTTGGCTACATCAATGCCCACGGAACTGCGACTGAGGCCAATGACCGGATGGAGTCGGCGGCCATCCATGCAGTCTTCGGCAGCCACGCTGCCGCCTTGCCGGTGAGTTCGACCAAGTCGATGCACGGCCATACTCTGGGCGCGGCGGGTGCGATTGAAGCGGCGGCCACGGTGTTGGCATTGTGCAACGGGCTGCTGCCGCCCACCATCAACTTCACCCAGCCGGATCCGGAATGCAACCTGGACGTCGTTCCGAACCACGCCCGCGCCGCGCAGGCAGAAGTAGCTCTGTCGCAATCCTTCGCCTTCGGCGGGCTGAATGCCGTGCTGGCCTTTCGCGCCTGGCAGCGATAACGCCGCAAGTCCGCTGTTTCCGTGACGAAGGCCGGGGGCCCCACATCTCGCTTGTTTTTCGCGAGATGTGGGATTCCACCAATGTTGACCGCTTAATGTATCTGACGAATTGAGAGTCGGAGGGAAGGGCAGTGGTATCCCACATCTCGCGAAAAACAAGCGAGATGTGGGGCCCCCGGCCTTTGTCACGTCCTTAGTTGCGCGCCATCTTTTCAAACACATCCAGCGCATATTCCAGGTCGGCTTGGGTGTGCGCGGCGGTCACGCACAGCCGAAGCCTCGCGGAATCCTGGGGAACCGCTGGAAACAGCACGGGCGTGGCTAGAATGCCATGATCGCGCAGCCGCCTGGCGAAAAGGCCGGTAGTTGTCTCGTCGTTGAGAATCACCGGAATGACCGCCGTCTCTGATAATCCCGTGTCATAGCCGAGGGAGCAGAGACCGCTGCGCAGAAAATCCGCGTTGTGCTTGATCTTCGCTACCCGCTCAGGTTCTTCCTTCAAAATCGCCAGACCCTCACGGATCGCGGCTACCGCAGCCGGGCTCAAGGCCGCGGAAAAAATAAACGGCGATGCTCCATGCTGAAGGTAGATGGCGAGTTCCTGCGAAACAGCGGCAAAACCACCGGTCGAAGGAATGGACTTGGCCAGCGAGCCAGTCCAAATGTCTACCTCATCCGTGGGGATGCCAAAATGCTCATCGGTGCCCCGGCCGCAGGCGCCGAGCACACCCGACGCATGCGATTCGTCTACCAGCAGAAAAAATCCAAACTCCTTCTTCACTTCGAGGATCTCAGGCAGATGGCAGACATCTCCGTCCATAGAAAAAACGCCGTCCGAGATGACCAGAGTGCGGTTCGCCGAGGATCCGTTTTGCAACTCCTGGCGCAAGGAGGACGCGTCATTATGGCGGAAGCGTTGTAACTGCACCCCAGCGAAACGGCACGCGTCCGTCAGGCTGCGATGGCAGAGCGAATCCATAATCACCCGGTCCGCCGGACCCAACAACGCGCCCAGCACGGCCACATTTGCTAAATAGCCTGAGCTGAATGTGATGGCCGCTTCAGTACCTTTGTAAGCGGCGAGGTCGCGCTCCATTTGGATATGCTGATCGGTGGTTCCGGTAAGCAGCCGGGCTCCGCCGGTGCCGGTGCCATATTTCCTGATGGCTTCAATGGCGGCCGCGTCGATACGTGGGTCGCCGATAAGGCCCAGGTAGTCGTAAGAAGACAGCATCAGCATGGAGTGACCGTCCGCCTTCACCTGCGGGCCGGTTCGTCCTTCTAATGGAATCTGAAAAGGATAGGCATCGTGGCAGCAGGCAAGGGCGGTGGTCTCAAAGAGGCGCCGTGCACGGGCGTCGATGAGGTCGTTTTTACGGAAGTTCCAGCGCTTATCTGGGCTGAAATATCCGTTAAATGACTTACCGGAGGAAGAAGGAAATCCTGCTGTTCCGTGGCGAACTTGTGATTTCGTCTCTGTCGGAGTATCCATTTATTTAACTGACTATAGTGCAGGACGGGAGCCTTGGGAAGCCTGGAGTTGCTGTCCCGGCACGGTTTAGGGCATTTTCTTCCTTCGTAGGGGCGTTTTTTTGCCTGCCCCACATGCACCATCATGACGCAAAAATGCTCTAATTGTCATAGGGATACGGAAACCCGCTGCATCGGAACCGGCGCGTTATCCGCATCCAAGTAGCCGGAGTAGTTCACATGTCGTCGCTTGATCTGCACATTCCGGTTGCTTCCCTCAGCCCGCCGCCGGCGGCTAGCCTAAGGGACAAGTACGGACGCACCATCACTGACTTGCGTGTTTCCATCACCGACCGCTGCAACTACAAGTGCGTGTACTGCCGCACCGGCTCCGAGGGTGCTCAGTTTGCCGAGTTGGCGATGGAAGATTACCTGCGAATGATCCGCGTATTTGTCGGCTTGGGTATTCAGAAGGTCCGTCTGACCGGGGGCGAGCCGCTGCTGCGCAAAGGCATCCTGTCTTTATTGGAACAGCTTGCCCAACTGCGCACCCCGGCCGGCGACTCTTTGGACCTGGCCATTACCACCAATGGACACCTCCTGGCAGAAATGGCAGAGCCGCTCGCGCGTGCCGGGCTTAGCCGGATCACGGTGAGCATGGACGCGGTAGACTCAGCAACCTTTGCCCGCATCACCCGGGTCCCAGGCAGCTTCGAAAAAGTCTTAGCCGGAGTGCGTGCCGCGCAGAGTGCCGGCCTTGGCCCCGTCAAGGTGAACTGCGTGCTGCTGCGAGGATTCAACGAGGACCAGATCGTCCCTTTTGCGCGCTTCTCCCGCGACGAAGGTGTGATTGTCCGGTTTATCGAGTTCATGCCGCTAGAAGAAGACCGCTTGTGGACTCCTGAGGTTGTGGTTCCACTTCGTGAGGTGGTCGGTAAGCTCAACAGCTTTCGTCCGCTGGTAGCACTGCCCGCCAACCACCCCGGTGAAACCGCGTGCCGCTATACCTTCGACGACGGGGTAGGAGAAATTGGCATCATCGCGCCCGTATCGCAAGCATTTTGCGGCGCCTGCAGCCGAATCCGGCTCACCTCCGATGGCAAAATTCGTACCTGCCTTTTTTCCCACTTCGATCACGATCTTTACGCCGTGCTGGCGCGCGGCGGATCAGATGAGGATCTTACGAACTTCATTTACAAGACCGTCGAAACCAAGGAGGCACGCCATCACATTGGCGAGCCGGGTTTCCTGAAACCTTCACGCAGCATGGTCCACATCGGAGGCTAGCCGATTTGCCGCCACGCCTAAGAAAAGACTGCTCGTCACTACACTCTTCCGTGCGGAGTAGAAGGGAAATATTTTAGAGGCGCCACAACTGCGGCTCGGTCCTGAGATGGTCGATAGTTCCTTCCCAGAGCGTCCGCCATTGCCTGAAGACCTGAGGGTCTTTCACGACGTAGCACGTGCGCTGACTTCTTCGCTCGACCTGGATTCGATTCTGCGCGCCATCATGCAGCAGATGGAACAGTTCTTCAAGCCAGAATCCTGGTCGCTGCTGATCGTCGACGAAGACCAGGGAAACCTCTATTACGCGGTTGCCGCCGGCAAATCGTCCGGCGACCGCAACCTGCGGCTCGAGATGGGCGAGGGTATCGTCGGCTGGGTAGCTCAATATGGCGAGACGGTGATCGTATCGGAACCCGGCACCGATCCCCGTTTTGCTGTGCATCCCAACTCTGCGCCGGCCTCACTGGTACGATGCGCGATCTGCATACCACTCCGTTCGCGGGATCGCACCCTGGGAGTGATCGAGCTGCTGAACTATCGCGCGTCCACTCTAACCGATGAAACCATGGCGTTTCTGCGCGTGTTGTGCGATTACGCCGCCATCGCCATTCAGAATGTGCGTTCGGTCGAGCGTATCCAGGAATTGACTATCACCGATGACTGCACCGGCTTGTTCAATTCCCGGCACTTGTTTTCCGTCACCGAGAGCGAGCTCGAGCGCTCCCGCCGCTTCAATCTTCCTTTCAGCCTGATCTTCATCGACCTGGACCATTTCAAGCGCGTCAATGACGAGTATGGCCATCTGACTGGCAGCCGGCTGCTGGCGGAAATTGCCCGGACCATCAAGCACAATGTCCGGGGGATCGATTCGGCCTTTCGCTATGGCGGAGATGAGTTTATTGTTTTGTTGCCGCAGACAGGCAAAGATGCGGCGCTTGAAGTGACCCAGCGGCTCTTGCACTCCTTGCGCGATACGCGATATCTGTTATCGGAAGGATTGGAGTTGCAAATTTTGGCCAGTTTCGGAATTGCCAGTTATCCGGAAGACGGCAGCACGATCCAGGAAATCATCGGCGCTGCGGACGAGATGATGTACCTGGTGAAAAACTCCTCGCGCGGCAACATTGCCGTCGCCCAGCGCGGATTTATTCAGGAAAGGTAAAGATGGACCAGCAAACGAGACGTCTTCGTATGGGGATGGTAGGCGGAGGTGCGGGCTCCTTCATTGGTCCCGTGCATCGCATGGGGGCCGAGTTGGATGGAGCCATCCAATTGGTCGCGGGCGCGTTTAGTCAGGACGCGGCGCGTTCACGCCAGGCAGGCGAAAGCTACCACATAAGCGCTGACCGGGCCTACGCAAACTATGAAGAGATGATGGAAAAGGAGAGCAAGCGAGCAGACCCCATCGACTTTGTCTGCATCGTCACTCCCAATCATCTTCACCTGCCGATTGCAGTCGCCGCTCTGGAGCATGGCTTCCATGTAATGAGCGACAAGCCGGCGACCGCTACTCTCAAAGAGGCGCAGACTTTGGAGGCTGTGATCCGGCGTACCGGCCTGCTCTATGGCTTGACCTTCACCTACACCGGCTATCCATTCGTACGCGAAGCTCGCCGAATGGCCCGTGGCGGTGCGCTGGGAACAATCCGCAAGGCGGTGGTGCAGTACTCGCAAGGCTGGCTGAGCAATGCGATCGAGAGTACGGGTCAAAAGCAAGCGGTGTGGCGAGCCGACCCGAAGCAGGCGGGCCTGGGCGGAGCGATTGGCGATATCGGCGTGCACGCTTTCAATTTGCTGGAGTACGTGAGTGGCCGTCAGGTAGCCGAAATCTGCCCCGACCTCACCTCGGTCGTTCCCGGCCGCACCCTTGACGACGACTGCAATGTCTTGCTCAAGCTTGACAACGGAGCTCCGGGGGTCCTGTTTGTTTCTCAGATCGCAGCCGGAGACCGCAACGACATCCAGCTTCATCTCTATGGCGATAAGGGCGGCCTCCATTGGAGGCATGAGGACCCCAATCACCTGGACATCAATTGGGTAGGAAAACCGGGCGAAGTCCTGCACGCGGGTGAGGCCTATCTGTCGCCCGCTACGCGCGCTGAATTCCGCTTCCCTCCGGGTCACCCTGAGGGGGTGTTGGAAGCCTTTGCCAATATTTATCGCGACTTCGGCAACGCAGTTCGCGCCCGCTTTACGAATCCGGCTGCCCCCTTGAGCGAGTTGGTGCCCGGCATCGAAGAAGGGTTGCGCAGCATGACCTTTGTTGAGCGAGCCGTGACCAAAAACCGTGCGGGATGGGTCCAATTATGAAAACCGTTAAGGGGCCCGCTATCTTCCTGGCCCAGTTTGCCGGCGACCAACAACCTTTCAATAAATTGGAAACCATTGCCAAGTGGGCTGCAGGACTGGGTTTCAAGGGCATACAAATTCCCTCCTGGGATCAGCGGCTCTTCAATCTCAAGCTGGCCGCCGAAAGCCAGGACTATTGCGATCAGATCCTCGGCATGCTGAAAGGTCTGGGCCTGGAGTTGACTGAACTCTCGACTCACCTGCAGGGGCAGTTGGTCGCGGTCCATCCTGCCTACGATCTTCAGTTCGACGGCTTTGCGGCGCCGGAGGTGGCGGGCAATCCGAAAGCCCGGCAGGAGTGGGCAGTCCAGCAAGTGCTCATGGGCGCAAAGGCCAGCCGAAATTTGAAGCTGACCGCACACGCGACCTTCTCCGGAGCGCTGGCTTGGCCATACATGTATCCGTGGCCCCAGCGGCCGGCAGGATTGGTCGACGAGGCCTTTGCTGAGCTGGGGCGCCGGTGGCGTCCTATCCTCGATGCTTTTGAGGAGTCAGGGATTGATCTGTGTTTTGAAATCCATCCCGGAGAAGACCTGCACGATGGAGTCACCTTCGAACGTTTTCTGGCTGCGGTCGGTGGGCATCCGCGGGCGAAGATTTTGTACGATCCCAGCCATTTCGTGCTGCAGCAGCTGGACTATCTGGCCTTCCTCGACATCTACCACGAACGCATCCGGGCCTTCCATGTAAAGGATGCGGAGTTCAATCCCAGCGGGCGATCCGGAGTTTACGGCGGCTATCAAAACTGGATCGACCGTCCTGGGCGCTTTCGCTCCCTGGGTGACGGGCAGGTCGACTTCGGTGGCATCTTCAGCAAGTTGGCGCAGTATGACTTTCCTGGCTGGGCCGTTATGGAGTGGGAATGCGCTCTAAAGCATCCTGAAGACGGAGCTCGCGAGGGTGCGCCTTTCATCCGCGATCACATTATCCGGGTGACCGAGCACGCCTTCGATGACTTCGCCGGTGGGCAGGCTGACCGGGAGACGAATCGGCGGTTGCTCGGCCTTTGAGGCTGGTATGCCTTTCCAGGCGCGCAAAAAGCCGCAACCGCTCGACGAGGCCGCGCTGTATCAGTACGCCGTCGCAGCGCTGGCGCGGCAAATGCGCACCGTGGCTGAGCTTAAACGCCTCATGAGCCGCCGGGTTGAAACAGGCGAGGTGGGAGAGAGCAAGGTAGCGGCGGTCGTCGCGCGCCTCCTCGACCAGCACTATCTTGACGATCCCACCTTCGCGTCCACATACACCCGCCTGCGCCAGGAAAACCAGAGCTTCGGCAAGCGCCGCGTGCAACAGGAGCTTACCCGCAAGGGTCTCCAGGCAGAGCTGGTCGCGAGTACCATCGAGAACGCCTACGCGCAGGTAAGCGAAGACGACTTGGTTCGGCAATACGTCGCCCGCAAGCGTCTGATAAAGCCGCAGGACGAAAAACAAACGGCGAGACTGATTCGCCGCCTGGTGGGAGCAGGCTTTTCCTTTGCCGTCATCTCCAGGCTGCTCAAGACCTGGGACATCGATTGCACCGAAGCCGACCTGGCCTTGCCGGAGGACAGCTCCGAGTGAAGGGAAGAAACCGCAGGTCCCTCGGCTGCGCTCGGGATGACAATTCTGTTGGAGGATCGCATTTCAGTGTTCCCACGAAGTTGTCATCCCGAGCGCAGCCGAGGGACCTGCGGTTTCTTTCGGCCTTAACCCATTTACCAGGTGAGGTGGTGTACCGCAGCCAGTGATGCTCTAAACTCAAAAGTATGCAGTACCGCTCTGGTTCTGAAATCCGCGAAACCTTCCTGCAATTCTTTGCCTCGAAGGGGCACCGCCGTGTGCACTCCTCCTCGTTAGTGCCGGCGAACGACCCCACCTTGCTGTTCACCAACGCGGGCATGAACCAGTTCAAAGACGTATTTCTCGGAGTCGAGCGCCGTGACTATAACCGCGCCACTACTTCACAGAAGTGTGTGCGCGCCGGCGGCAAGCACAACGATCTGGAAAACGTCGGCTTCACCCGCCGGCACCACACCTTTTTCGAGATGATGGGCAACTTCAGCTTCGGCGATTATTTCAAGCGCGATGCAATTGCGTTTGCGTGGGAGCTGGTTACGTCGCCGGAGTGGTTGGGTATTCCCAAAGATAAGCTTTACGTCACCATCTTCAAGGGCGAGGAGGGCGTTCCACGAGACGAAGAGGCCTACGAGCTTTGGCGCGGTCAGGGCATTCCTGCAGACCGAATTCACGAGCTGGGGATGAAGGACAACTTCTGGGCTATGGGTGACACTGGCCCTTGCGGGCCATGCTCCGAGATTTTCTATGACATGGGCCTGGCCGCGTCAGAAACAGGCGAAGACAAGCCTTTCCCACTGGACGAAGCGCGCTACGTAGAAATCTGGAACCTGGTCTTCATGCAGTTCGACCGCGATCAGCAGGGGGAACTCCACCTGTTGCCCAAACCCTCTATCGACACCGGGGCCGGACTGGAGCGCATGTCCGCCGTGCTGCAGGACAAGATCTCAAATTTCGAAACCGATCTGTTTACCCCGCTGATCGCTCGCGCCTCTGAGCTTACCCAAACTCGGTACCGGGATGGCCTCGCCGAAAGCGATGCTTCGCTGCGCATCATTGCCGATCATTCGCGCGCGGCAACGTTTCTTATCTCAGATGGCGTCCTCCCGGCTAACGAAGGCCGCGGCTATGTCCTGCGTAAGATCCTGCGCCGCGGCATCCGTCATGGCCGAATGTTGGGCCAGGAAGATGCATTCATGTATCGCATGGTCGACGCGGTTCGTGACGAAATGCAGACGGCCTACCCGGAGCTGGTGGAGACCGCCGGCCGCGTCGCCAAAGTAGTGCGTGCGGAAGAAGAGCGCTTTGGACGGACACTCGCCCTGGGGTCGAAGCAGCTTGACTCCGCCATCGAACGGGTCCGCAAGGATGCGGGAGACAGCGTTCCTTTATTGCCAGGTGCGACTGCCTTCCATCTCTACGAGACCTACGGCTTGCCCCTGGACTTCATGCTGGATGCCGCCCGCGATCAAGGCATCGCCTTCGATCTGACCGGCTTCGAACTGGCACGCAGCGAAGAGCAGGTGCGGGCCCGCGCCTCCTGGAAAGGGGGAGCGAAGGCGTCTGCAAGCCCTGCCTTCCGCGCCCTGCCGAAGACCATTTTCGAAGGTTACCGCCAGCTCACTTCGAAACACTGCGAAGTGCTCGCCATCGTCAAGGATGGCGTCGGTGTGCCCCAGGCTAATCCCGGTGAGAGTGTCGAGGTCGTGCTCGATCACACCTCTTTCTATGCCGACTCCGGCGGCCAGGTAGGTGATACCGGCTGGCTCTACTCTGACGACCACAACGTCATCGTTGCCGATGTTCTGGGTTGCGTACAGCCGGTACAGGGGGTTCGGGCGCACAAAGTCTATGTGCGCCAGCCGATCGAGCTGGGCGCCTATGTCGACACCGTGGTGGATACAGAAACCCGGTCGGCAATTCGCCGCAATCATACCGGCACGCACCTGCTGCATGCTGCCTTGCGCGAGGTTCTGGGCAAGCATGTTAAGCAGGCGGGTTCGCGCGTCGACCCTGAGCATCTGCGCTTCGATTTTTCTCACTTCACCGGCGTTGCCGAGGAAGAGCTCGCCGACGTAGAAGAGATGATCAACCGTCAGGTGTTGGACAACACCAAAGTAGAGACGCTGGAAGACGTGCCCATCGATGTGGCAGTGAACGAATATCACGCCATGGCGCTGTTCGGAGAAAAGTACGGCGAGAAAGTTCGGGTGGTAAAAATCGGCGACTTCTCGACCGAGCTCTGTGGAGGCACCCACACCGGTGCCAGCGGGGAAATCGGCATGGTCAAGCTGCTGAGTGAAGGCGGGGTATCTTCTGGCGTCCGCCGAGTGGAAGCGGTGACGGGCCTCGGCGCACTGGGTGAGTTCCGGCGCGAGCAGCAGGCGGAGGCGCTGCACAGCAAGCTCTCGTCCCAGGAAGAAGAGATCAAGAAGCTGCGTCGCGAGCTTGACCAGGCAAGAATGAAATCCGCTGCCTCCTCGGTTTCGTCAGCCGCCAGCCAGGCGGTTGTGGTGGATGGAATACAGGTGCTGGCGCAGCGGGTCGATTCGCTGGACCGCGGCCAGTTGCGCACGCTGGTCGACAATCTCCGTAACAAGCTCGGCTCGGGGGTGGTGATTTTAGGTTCGGCGCAAGAGGATGGAAAAGTTGCTCTTATTACGGGAGTTACACGCGATCTCACCGCCCGCCTTTCCGCCGGGAAAATCATCGCGCCCCTGGCGCAGAAGGTAGGCGGCTCCGGTGGCGGCCGCCCAGACATGGCGGAAGCCGGCGGCAAAGACGTGTCAGCACTCAACGCCGCCCTGGCCAGTGCGCCCGAAGTAATTCGCGAACTGCTTGGGAAGAATGGCTTTAAAGCCTGAGAAAGGAAACCCCATGTCCCTCCCTTAATCCTGGTTTCCTCGCTAAGGCCGGCCGGGTGCCCCACATCTCGCTCGTTTTTCGCGAGATGTGGGATACCACCGATGTTGACCGCTCAGTGCATCGGATGACTCGAGAGCTAGAGGATAGGTGCAGTGGTATCCCACATCTCGCGAAAAACGAGCGAGATGTGGGGCACCCGGCCGGCCTTAGCGAGGAAACCAGGATTAGGGAGGGACCTGCGGTTTCCTTTCCTGTACCACAATCATCCTTCGTTGCTGCTCGCAACTTGCCCACCTATAATCGGGTTAGCTCTGGCGTGCGGGTTTCGGGTCCGCTACAGCATCTATGCTCCATGCCGCGCGTTTGCTCCGTGGGTTTTGTACTCGAAGCCGCATGACGCCGGCTTTGCAGGTGTGCGCCGCATCGCTTCTGCTCGCCTCTATTTCTCTTTACGCGCGCCCATCTCAACATTTGACCCCTTATGAGCAGGCGCAGCACCTCCGCCAGGCGCTCGAAGCCCGTCCTGAATCTCGTCGTAACCGGCCAGACTACGAATTTGTGCTCGATGCCTATCGTGCCATCTATCACCACGACCCCGCGTCGCCCAAAGCAGATGCCAGTGTGCTCGCGGTCGCCCAACTGCTGACGGAAGAAGGTCAGCTGTTCTCTGACGAAAAGCTGCTGCACGACGCCCTGATTCAATATGAATTCCTTCGTGTGCAATATCCCGCCAACCCCTTCCGCGACATGATCGTTGAGGGTGAGAAGCAGGCCCGCCTCGACCTGATCGCTATGAATCATGCCCCGGCACGGCCGCCTTCCCCGTCGCGCGAAAAGCATAACGCTGTTCTGGCCGCGGCCATTGATTCGCAGCAACCTCGCCCCGCGGTTGCGACCACACCGCCTGTCATCCAACCGCAGCAGGTTGTACCGCCGTCGCGTCCCCCTCCTGCCATGACGCCTGCGGCCATCCAGCCAGGTCCCTCGCAAGAGGCCCCGCCCAGCGCACCCCCCGCGCTGCATCCCGGCCAGGTCTCGCTGGTCACTGGAATCCGTCACTGGTCCACTCCTGTGTACACCCGCATCGCCATCGATCTCGGAGACCAGGTGGCCTATCAGGCTGCAAGGGTCCCCGGTCCGGATCGCATCTATTTCGACCTCTATGGCGCGCGTCTGGAACCAGGGTTGAACGGCAAGTCGGTGGAAGTGATCGACGACGGCTTTCTCAAACGCATTCGTGCGGCGCAATTCTCCAACAACGTCACCCGGATTGTGCTCGACGTCAGTTCCGTCTCCGATTACTCAGCCTTTCTGCTTCCCAATCCTTGGCGCTTGATCATTGACATCCATGGCCTCAAGCCGGGCGAAACCCAGACCACCAACCTGGCCAGCGCTCCCCCAACTACGCCCCCAGCCGATGCCAAGCCACCGGTCAACAACTCGCCCCAACCCAAAGCCGTGGCCAGCGTGGCTGCCGGGCCGCGCTCCGGCAAGCAGGAGATCGCGGCGCTGGGGCAGCAGCCAAATCGGGTCCAGGCCACGGACCATCCCACCACCCGGCCCATCGTAGCCTCGGTCGCGGGAACGGTTCCCGCTCCCCAGCCAGACGACGGGTCGTTGGCTTCCCCCACGGCGGCGGCTGCTACTACGGCGCCACCCACGAGTGCGGGCCCCGTCGCGGCGGCTTCCACCGTCGCGGCGTCCCCTACTCCACCAGCGCCGGTCACTGGTCGCAGCCGTAAGAAGGCAACCACCCCCGCAACCCCCACCCCTGCGGAGACCGATGACAATCTTTCTGTGCCCACGCGCGCAGCGGAGCCGACCGCGGACGGTGAGCGCTCCCTGGTCCGGACCCTGGGCCTCAAAATCGGCCGCATCGTCATCGACGCTGGCCATGGCGGCCATGACTCCGGCACCGTGGGACCGGGCGGGATCGAAGAAAAGCAGGTGGTTCTTGATGTAGCACTGCGTCTGGGTAAGTTGCTCAAGCAGCGCCTGGGCGCCGACGTGATCTATACCCGCGACAACGACACCTTCATTCCGCTGGAGACGCGGACGGCCATCGCCAACAAGGCGCAGGCCGACCTCTTCCTTTCCATACACGCCAACTCCAGCCCCGACCCATCTGCGCGCGGAGTCGAGACCTACTACCTCAACTTCACCACCTCACCCGATGCCCTGGAAGTAGCCGCCCGCGAAAACGCTGTTTCTGACGAGTCCATCCATGAGCTCTCTGACCTGGTAAAGAAAATTACCCTCAAGGATAAGATCGACGAATCGCGCGAGTTTGCCGCCGATGTGCAGAAGTCGCTTTATAGCGACCTGGAAGACGGCAATCGGGGACTACGGGATCGGGGCGTCAAGAAGGCTCCGTTCGTGGTGCTGATCGGGGCCAACATGCCCTCCATCCTGGCGGAGATATCCTTCCTCACCAACTCTGACGATGCACGCGAACTGCAGCAGCCAGCGTACCGCCAGCGCATCGCCGAGTCGCTTTACCGCGGAGTCGAGAGATACATCAGCGGTCTGAGCGGAGTTCGCCTGGCGCAGAGTGCCGGCCACCCCGTCGGCAACTAAGGTTTGCGATTCGACACCCATAGGAGAAATGCTCTAGTCTCTGATTAGGTGCGTATGCTTCGTGCCCTACCGGCCTCGTTTCTGTTCCTATCTTTGCTGGTGCCGCCGGCGCTGGCCAAACCAGCCCCCGCCGCACCCGCCGCTCCGCCCCTGTTGCCCACCGACTTTGCCGGCTGGAGCCTGAGCGGACCCGCGCAGGAAAGCGCCGCGCCTGAGGCCGCCGATGCTGCCAACGCCTCCGTTTTGAAGGAATTTGGATTCCAGCAGTTCTCAGCCGCACACTACGCAAATGCGGATAACAAGCTCAGCGTGCGTGCCATTCGTTTTCAGGACGCGAGTGGCGCTTTCGGCGCATTCACCTTCTTCCGGCGTGCCGGCAGCATCCCCGAGCAGATCGGTCGCAGCGCGGCCTGGGATGGCAGCCACGTCTTGTTCTGGAACGGCGCCACCCTGGTGGATGCCACGCTCGATAAAGTCACCCCCATGACAGCCTCAGAGCTGCGAGAGCTGGCCAAGGATCTGCCACAGCCTCCAGGCTCGGCGAATGTTGCTCCTCCCTTACCCGGCTATCTTCCCCGTCAGGACCTCGAAGTTAACCAAACCCACTACTCCCTGGGCCCGGAGGCATATACCCGCGGGGGAGGCGTTCTGCCGCCGCCGCTGGTGGACTTTGCTTCCAGTGCCGAGGCGGTTACCGCCAACTATTCGAGCCGCGACGGCGACGGGCAGATGACCCTCTTGATCTACCCCACGCCGCAAATGGCAGCAGCACGCCTACGGGACATTGACGCCTTCCTCAAGGCAGGAAACACCAAATCCGCTTGGCCGCAACCGTTGGCCGAGAGCCGGCCTGACTCGCTGCTTACCCGCCGCAGCGGTCCCATAGTCGCCATTACCAGCGGATCGCTTCCCGCCGCCACCGCGCACAAGCTCATTAACCAGGTCAATTACCAGGCCGACGTCGTCTGGAACAACCCGCAGGGCTACATAAGCGACGGTTCCAAGGTCGCGCGGCTCATCCTGGGTATCTTTGCCCTCACAGGCATCCTGGGAGCCGCTGCGATCCTGCTGGGCCTATTTCTCGGCGGTGGACGCGCCCTGTACCGGGTTCTTCGCGGCAAACCGGCCTCTGCCTTTCAGGAAGAGACCGAGTTCATCCGCCTCAACCTGGAGGACTGAAAGCGGCGGGGTCTGACTGAGGGGTTACCCCTTCGCAGCAGACTTTCGCTTCCAGCAATTTGAACCAATTGCAGGGCAGCCAAACCCTTAAGTGCTCAGATTGCAGCGGGTTGGACCCTCTTTCCGAGTGCCTTCAGCTACCCTCAGCTTGCGCCGGATCGCAACATGCTAATCGGTAAATGTATAAAAACAAGAGACTTAGTTGCATCTTGATTTTGCCTTGACACCCTCGGGAGCCAACCATAAGATTTCGCCAGAAAGTTCTGATGGCTTTGCCTCCGTTGGAACTATTCTCCCTAGAGAAGAGGCCGCCCTGTTGCCGGGTGGCCTTTTCGTTTTCCCGGCGACACCCTTCCAACCCATCTTTACGCCGCGCAAAGGCGTAGATACAATCCGACAAGGTACGTGCAACCGGGGCGCGCCGACGTAGCTCAGTTGGTAGAGCAGCTGATTCGTAATCAGCAGGTCATCGGTTCAAGTCCGATCGTCGGCTCCAGAAGGCATTCACCCGCAACTATCTTCTCCCCTCCCGCCTGTGGCCCGTCGTGGAACGGTGCTTCTTGTTTGGCATGATTCCGCAAATAGTCTTTGCGTTCCACTTTGGAACAAATTTTGTTCTGCACCCCCGCCCCTCGATGAAAGCAATCGCCTCCGTGAAACACCTGGGCGATAGCTCTTCTGAGGGCCCAACCGTTTGTTATCTAACCCCGCCTTAAAACAGTCCGCCTATATGCCGACGTTGGATGGTTGGCGCGCGCTGTCCATCGGATTGGTGATTCTGCATCATTCCCGGGTGCCGGATACGGTTCCGATTCTTGGGCCACTGCTGCAGGCTCTCGCCAACTTGGGTGAGGTGGGAGTCGAGCTGTTCTTTGCCATCAGCGGACTCCTGATCTGCTCCAGGCTGCTGGATGAGGAGTCGAGGTTAGGGCGCATCAGCGTGAAAGGCTTCTATACCCGCCGCTTCTTTCGCATTCTGCCCGCAGCGATTTTCTACCTGCTGGTAGTTGCCATCCTGGCGATGTTTCATGTCATTCCCCTCTTCGCGCTCGATTGGTTCGGGGCTCTCCTGTTCTTCCGCAACTACGCCATGCTGTTCGAATACCTGCACCATAGCCCCCTGGCCCTGCATTGGTATACCGGTCACTTTTGGTCGTTATCGATGGAAGAGCATTTCTACCTGGTACTTCCAGGTGTGCTCGTCATCTTCAGAGGGTTGCGTCTCTGGGTTCTCGCGGGATTGGCCGCTGCCGTCGCAATCTGGAGATCGTTTTTGGCGCACATCCTGCATCGCCAATATGAATTTAATTTCCGTACAGACACACACGTTGACGCCCTTCTGATCCCGGCGATGATCGCTTTGGCGCTCTACCCCTTAATGCGCCGTCAAGCGGCCAGAAGATATATCCCCGCCTGGTCCTTTCCGCTATGGATCGCTATCGAAATAGGTCTTCTTACTACCAGGGTTCCATTCTTCTTCACCCTGCAAGCGCTGGTTATTCCGTTGCTCATTCTTTCCACCGTGCTTCACCCCAACACGATGCAAGGGAGAATCCTGGAAACCAGGCCTCTACGCTGGATTGGCTTGATCTCATACAGCCTGTACCTATGGCAGCAGCTTTTTTTGGGCGTCAACTTTGTTGGCAGCCCACGGGGGCTTGCGGTATTGCGTAAGCCCCCGATCAACCTTGTCGCTCTCCTGGTATGCGCTACCTGCAGCTACTACGTGATCGAAAAGCCCTTCATACGATTGGGTCATAAACTCGCGCCACGCCTGCAATCGAGCAAGCTCGAGCACGGTGCCCGAATAGTGGCATCGAGCTAAATAAGCCGGCTGGCGTCACGCCGGAGGAACGCATGAAATTAAATTTCTTGCTGCACAAGGTACCGAGACGACTGGGTAGGGTCCTTTACGAACGACTCCCGGAGCCACTCCACCTTAACCTTCTCTCGATCTTTGTTGCCCTGTTCGGCAATTACAAAATGAAAATTGCCTTCGACTTGGTTGTGCGCCAACAATACGCGTTCAGCCTCCTCAAGACGGCAGAGCTCGCCATGGTTCGGGGGCTGAAATCAGTAACCGTCATCGAGTTCGGCGTCGCTGCCGGCGCGGGGCTCGTGAATATCTGCAACATATCCCGAAATGTCACGAAGTTAACTGGAGTCGAGTTCAACATCGTTGGATTCGATTCGGGCCAGGGGATGCCTCCCCCTCGCGATCATCGCGATCACCCCGAAATCTTCAGCGAAGGTTCGTATCCGCTCATCGACCGCAGTGCGTTAATTCGAGCCCTGCCCCATAATGCCAAGCTCATACTCGGCGACATTCAGGAGACGCTGCCGCCTTTCATAGCTGGGCTCTCCGCCATCAGCCCTGTGGGCTTTGTGGTTATCGATGTTGATTACTATTGGTCGGCGAAAGAGTGTCTCAACGTCTTTCTCGGAGCGCCAGATAACTACTTGCCATGGACGCTGGTCTATCTGGATGACATTGGATTTGAGAGTGCAAACCCGTGGGCCGGAGAGCTTCTAGCCGTGCGGGAGTTCAACGAAGAAAACGAGATGCGCAAAATTCATTCATTCGAAGGCCTGCGTCACAAGCGGCTATTCAAGCATACGTCGTGGATCGACCAGGTTTACTTGCTGCATGTGCTCGATCATGCGCGGCGCAGCGTGAGCGGGGCTTCCAAGGAGATTAAGGTCTTAACGAATCTATATCTGTGAATGCCTACAACGGCTCCATTCGACTGCGCAAGCATTTCCTTTCCTTATTCCTGTACCGAGTTTGGTACCACCTTATCCACTGTTTTTTTGCTGTATTGCTTGCGGTGAAAGGGACCCGCTCCGCATAATCGCCTCAGAAGCTGAGGTATGAGGGTGCCGGCCTCCAACGAGCACATCACTGTTTCCCATTACAGCCGGCAAGATGTTCTTCGCATTCTGCGCATTCGTCTTAAGCAGCTTTGCGCCTGGGAGCGTTCCGGGCTCATCAACCACAGCGAGACGTATTCTTTTCAAGATCTGGTCCAGCTGCGCAAGTTAAGGGATCTGCGGGCCACACGCCTTTCTGTCGCCAACATCCGGGCCTCGATTCATGCTATGCGTCAAGTCTCGGGTGTAGCCAACCCCCTGCTCGAGGCAAGTGCTGTGCGCAACGGAACGCGGCTCGCTTTTCGTCTTAGCGGTGCCATGATGGAGCCGATCGCGCGCCAATTCGTTTTCGACTTCGACTCTCCGCGACAGAGTCAGCTCGCCGAAGTAAGTTCAGCCGCCGGCCACCAGGCTGCTCGGGAGGCTCGCGTGCAAGCCCTCTTTTTCGAAGCCGTACGCATGGAAGAGCGCGGCAAGACGCAGGAAGCAGCGCAACACTACGAAAGCATTCTTGAGCTCGACGGTTGTCACGCCCCCGCCTGTATCAACCTGGGCACGATTCAATACAACCAGCGGCGGTTCATCGAGGCGGAGAGACTGTACCGCCGCGCTACCGAAGCGGACCCGAAGTACGCGCTGGCCTTCTTCGATCTCGGAAATGTGCTGGATGAGTTGCAGCGTCTTCCCGAGGCCGTTGAGGCCTACAGCACTGCCATTCGCCTGGTGCCACACTACGGTGACGCACACTACAACGTCGCTTTAGCCTACGAACGGATCGGCGATCGGCGGGCGGCGCTGCGCCACTGGACCACTTACATCAAGCTCGATCCCGTCGGCCCCTGGTCCAATCACGCCCGCATTCAGGCGCGCAAGATCCTCGAACGGGAAAAGTTATCCATCGTTTATCGCGGCTCAGTTGCCCGGCATGACCACCATTTGCGGCGAAGCCGTCCGGTACCCAGCCTTCTAGCCGTATCCAAGCCACTTCTCCCCATGTAGCTGGACCAACTTGTCCAAGCGTCAACCTTCCGCAGTGTCGGGTCTGTTTTGTATTTGGGCACGACTTTAGTCGGGCCGTTAAAATCCGCAATATTTGGGCTTTAGCCCCTGGGCCTTTCATGCAGGAGGGATATCAGCAGGGGTTAAAGCCCAGCTCTTTTTCGATCCTCTACGGCCCGGTTAAAGAGGCTGCGGAAAATTCAGTTTTTGAAGGGTACGGCCTTCAGGCCGTACATACCGACCTTGAATGAAATCCGGCTTCAGCCGCTGAGGGGGACGATTTGCATTTGATGACGCTGCCCTCAGGGGCTAAAGCCCGGTGTCCTTGGTTGCAATATGTACAGGCTGAAGCCCGGACCCTTCAACGGCCAGACTTTTTCCGCAGCCTCTAAAAAGTCGTGCCCTGATACAAAACCAAAACTCAGCATCCCAACCCAGCTCCCCTGCTTCCTGCAAATTGGATAAACTTGATCCACTTAGGTTGGATTGGAGAGTAAACCGCTTGCGTTTCTTCGCGGTTATTTGCATCGCCGTAGCCCTGTCTCCCGCCGCTGTCGCGCAGACGCGGGGCGTTTTTGTCACCCCGATTCCGAATGCTCCGCTGCTCGCCGTGGTGAACACGCAGAGCAGTCAAATACTCCCGGACGGAACCACGTCGAACCAGAAGACCTTGAGCGCAATCGCGCGGGACCGGCGGGGACGAATTTTTAACGAGCGGCGTCCGCTCATCCCAGCCTCGGAAACGGCAACGCCTCCGATCCTATCCATCCATATCTACGACCCGCAGACCCGGACGAGTACGTTCATTGATCCGCAGCAGCGGATTGCGTGGCAAAGCACGCTGAACCGGCCGCCATCAGCAGTGCCGCCATTGGCCGCGAGCTCGGCCGCCAGCCCCTACGTCAAAGAAGAGGACCTGGGTAACCGAAAGATGGAAGGCGTGGAGGTCCATGGTATCCGCAATACCCAGACGATCCCCGCGGAAGCAAACGGCGGAAAGGAAATCACGGTCGTCGACGAATACTGGTATTCCGAAGACCTTCGGCTGAACATGCTTGTCATCCACAAAGATCCACGCACCGGAGAACAAACCACCACGGTCACGCAAGTCGATCGCAGCGAGCCCGATCCCGCCATCTTTGAGATTCCATCCGGCTACAAGATCCTCCGTCGAGGATCCTCGCAACAGTAGATGGAGCAGTCCATCGCATCGCAAACCGCACTCCGCGTGGCGTTGCGCCGCGCGGCCCATCAGATTCACGACTCGCCGGTTGTGTTCAAGGATCCACTTGCGGTTGCCATTCTCGGGGAAGCTTATGCGGAGGAATTGCGGCGAACCCCATTGCGGCCAGATCGGCCCTTCTCCATCGGGCTGCGAGCGTTTCTCGTTGCCCGCAGCCGTTATGCCGAAGATAACCTGAAGCGGGCGGTTGAGTCCGGCGTCCATCAATACGTTTTGCTCGGCGCCGGACTCGACACCTTCGCCTATCGGAATCCTTATGCAGAGCTGCGCGTATTTGAGGTAGATCACCCTGCTACCCAACAATGGAAGCGCGAGCTGCTGCAACACAACCACATCGCCATTCCCGAGACCGTCACCTACGCCCCGGTGGACTTTGAACGCCAGTCGCTCTCCACGCAGCTGGTTGATGCTGGTTTCAACTCGCAGGCGCCGGCGTTTTTCGCCTGGCTGGGGGTAGTGCCCTACCTGACACTGGAGGCCTTCCGGTCCACTCTAAGCTTCATCGCGACCCAGCGGCCGGGAAGCGGACTAGCTTTGGACTACGGGCAACCACGCGCGGTTCTTCCGTTCCTCGAACAGCTGGCTCACGACTCGCTCGCTTCCCGGGTAGAGAAAGCGGGCGAGCCCTTTCAACTTTTCTTTACCCCGGCGGAGATCGCTGCCGAGCTCTCTGCCTTCCACAGCCTTGAGGATCTGGGCGCCGCCGAGATCAATGCGCGCTACTTCGAGGAACGTGGCGATCAACTCGCCATGCGGGGCGCCGCCGGCCGTCTTCTCAGCGCCTGGCTATAGAAACTGCCGAAGCGAATCAGCCGGCCCCTCAGGTTTTGAAGGATTTCAGTCCCGCAGGGACGTCCGAGAGTAGCCCGCGATGTCAGAGTCCGTGTGAGAGCTTCCTGGATAAAGATGATGGGGTGCCCCAGGTCTCGCTTTTGAGACCTGGGATCCTCCACGCAAAGGCCGGAAGACCAAATTGGAGAACTATAACTTCGAGAAAGCCTCAGGTACTGATGTCACTCGATCGAATTCTCACGCACACTCTAAAGCCCAGAGGGAATGTGCGCGAAAACTAGGGTCCCGTCGGCGTTCGCGTGGAGGACCCAGGTCTCAAAAGCGAGACCTGGGGCACCCGTCAGCTTATCCAGGAGGCTCTCCCACAGACTCTAACGTCCGGGGCTACACTCAGCCGTCCTTGCGGGACTGATTGCGACCGTTTGAGTCACTCATACTTGAGGGACTCGACCGGATCCAGCTGCGCCGCGCGGGTAGCGGGGAGAGTGCCAAAAACGACCCCCACCAGCGTCGCCGCTGTCAGGGCAATCACCGCAGATATACCTGAGATCGGAATGCGGTACGAGGTGAAGAGCCTGACTGAGTAGGGAAGGGCTAAGCCCAGGATCGTGCCAATGACGCCGCCGCTCAACGAAATGAATACCGCCTCGATCAGGAACTGCAGCTTGATTTCCCGGTAGGTCGCCCCCAGCGCCTTGCGAATGCCGATTTCGCGGATGCGCGAGCGGACATTCGACAGCATGATGTTCATGATGCCGATGCCGCCCACGGCGAGCGTTACTGATGAGACCAGCAGCAGGACCAGGGTCAGCGCGTTGGCGATCGCCGCCGCCGTACTCAGCAGCTCGGTGAGCGTCTGTGCCTGGTAGACCGAGTTGCGCTGGTGCCGAGACTGGATCACCTTGAGGATTTGTTTCGTCGCCAGCTCGACATCGCCAGTGTCGCGGATGGAAAAGAATATCTGCTTGACGTTGTCGGTCCCGGTAAAGTAGCGAGCGACTGAATAGGGAATCAGGATAGTTTGATCGGCAACTTCGGTTTCTCCCAGCGTATCCACCGCCTCTTTGAAAGTGCCGATGACGGTGAACGGGATGCCTTTGATTTCGAAAGTCTGATTGACGGCGTTGGGGGTCCCGAACTTCTGCCTGGCGAAAGGCTCCGTCACCACCGCGACCTTGGCATGAGTTATATCGTCCTCATCGTCGAAGAACCGGCCGGCGATCAGGACCAGGTTGCGAACCTGCCTGTACTGGGGCGAGACCCCAAGCACCAGAATGTCTTTCACCACCCCATTGCCGAAGCCGATGCGGTCATGCATCTGCAGCATGGGTGAGGAATAAGCGATTGCCGGGACTTGCTCAATGACGGCCGTCTCGTCTTCCCGCGTCAGGTAATCGTTGCGGAAGTCGTGTTGCGCACTCGACCCGGGCCCGCCGCCGGAGTATTCCACCTCCACCATGTTGCTCCCGATAGCCTGAATCAGGTGCAGGATGTACTGCTTACCCGTAAGCCCCACGGTCACCACCAGGATGAGCGAGGCCGATCCGATGACCATGCCCAGTGAGGTAAGCATCACGCGCACTTTGTTGGTGCGGAAGCTGTCGATGGCCAGGCTTATGATCTCGCTCAGCACCATGGTTCTCTTGGCGCTGGCGAGCGTGCGTTCGAAAGATCTGCGGCTGGCAGTGCGGGCTGTCATGCTGGCGACCGTCGCTACCTCATGGTAAATGCCCTGGCGCCGTGATCATTCCTTAGCTGCTAAGCTATTCATACCAATCGCGCGGAGGGATGTGTGAGCGGTTGAAACAGGCGGTCTTGAAAACCGCTTTACCCGAAAGGGTAACGGGGGTTCGAATCCCTCTCCCTCCGCCATCCGGGCGCCAGAGGCCAAAACTCAGTTTCTGAAGGCGCTATCTACAGTGCCGGCCCCGGACTACCTAGCCACAGCGAGTGGGCTCGTTCTAGAAATCTCGGGCTCCAGAGTCTGCGTGAGTGCCCGAGAATGAAAAAGATTGAGCTTTAAGGACTGCGGAAAAAGTCAGTTTCCGAAATCTACGGCGCGACCTATTGTGCCAGCCCCGGACTTTCAGGCTGCGGAAAAATTCGCTGCGCCATTGCAGGCTGAGGATCGATGGCACGGCAGCCAAAGCGAGGCCCGGAGGGCCGGTTGCTAAACGTGAGCCCAGCCCGGAAGGGCTGGGATATGGAAGGGCCGATGAGGAGCGCCGTAGGTGCGGCACTCTCTCTACCCGTCCCTACGGGACTTCTAGTGCTTTCACTTTCCGAAGGCTACGGCCTGACGTGCCAGCCCCGGACTTTTAGTCCGGGGGAGCGGGTTTTAACCCGCGTAAACAGCTCATCATAAAAATTCGGGGCTTTAGCCCTGGTGGCGTGCTCGCCCTAATTCACCCTTGATGTTTAGTGAGCGCAGATCATTCTTACCACGGCTTTAGAGTCTGTGTGAGAACCTCCTGGATAAGATGATGGGTGCCCCAGGTCTCGCGTTTGAGACCTGGGATCCTCCACGCAAATGCCGGCGGACAGCTCCGATTTCGATGCCCTGTATCATGGCCCGACTTTTAGTCCGGGGGAGCAAGTTTTAACCCGCATAAACAGCTCAGCATAAAAATTCGGGGCTAAACAGGCTGCGGAAAAACGCTTGTTGTTGAAGGGTACGGGCTTTAGCCCGTACGTATCTAATGGAAACCAAGTCCGGCTTTAGCCGCTGAGGGCCGCTTTCTACTCGCAACAGAGACTTTTTCCGCAGCCTGTTTAGCCCGGGTGGCTGCTCTCACGCAACAGCGATAATTCCGCAACCCTCCGTGACAAACGGCTTTGTACGAAGGGCATGGCTTCAGCCGTGCCGCAAATGCCATGCTCGCGACGAGGCTTTAGCCGCTGAGGTACGGCTTCAGGGAAAGGTATTGAAAGACGTACCCTAAGGGCTAAAGAGTCTTCTCACGCGGATCTTTTATTTCGTTTGACTGCGTGCTGTCAGCGGCTGAACAGGTTGCGGAAAAACTCAGTTCCCGAAATCTACGGCCCGACCTATTGTGCCAGCCCCGGACTTTCAGTCCGGGGGAGCGGGTTTTAACCCGCATAAACAGCTCAGCATAAAAATTCGGGGCTTTAGCCCTGGTGGCGTGCTCGCCCGAATTCACCTTTGATGTTTAGTGAGCGCAGATCATTTCTCACCACGGCGTTAGAGTCCGCGTGAGAACCTCCTGGATAAGATGATGGGTGCCCCAGGTCTCGCGTTTGAGACCTGGGATCCTCCACGCAAATGCCGGCGGACAGCTCCGATTTCGATGCCCTGTATCAGGGCTCGACCTCAAGTCCGGGGGAGCAAGTTTTAACCCGCATAAACAGCTCAGCATAAAAATCGGGGCTTTCCGGGCGGCGGAAAAACGATTTAGCCCGTACGTATCTAATCGAAACCAAATCCGGCTTTAGCCGCTGAGGGCCGCTTTCTACTCGCAACAAAGACTTTTTCCGCAGCCTGTTTAGCCCGGGTGGCTGCTCTCACGCAACACCGATATTTCCGCAACCGTGTGACGCAGACGCCACTGCAGGGAGGGTATAGTTTCAATCCAACGATTAACCCGGCCAACAACCACATCACGACCAGCGGTTACACTTACGACGCGGCCGGCAATATGACCAACGACAGCTTCCACACCTACACCTACGATGCGGAGGGCAACGTCACCCAGGTGGATGGCGGCAGCACCGCGCAATACGTCTACGACGTGTTCAACCGGAGGATCCATGTGCAGACCCCCAGCGCGACGACGGAATACACCTATGACTACGCCGGGCGGCGGATTTCAAGCTGGTTGTCACCCAACAACACCGGTGTTGAGGGCAGGATCTACTGGGAAGGACAGCAGTTCGGGTATCGTTCTTCCGACGGAACAACCTATTTCGACCATCAGGATACGCTGGGAACGGAGCGGATGCGGACCGACTTCGGCGCTGGAGCAGGCTCGAGTTACGCCTCGCTTCCCTGGGGTGACGGCTATACGGCGACCATCGGTCTTGCTGGAGCCGATCAGGACAACGAGCACTTTGCCGGCATGGAGCAGGACGAAAACACCAGCAATGTTCCCATGTCGGAGCATGCCCAGTTCAGGCAATACTCCTTCTTGCAGGGACGATGGCTGGCTCCGGACCCGTATATGGGCAGCTACGACCCCACCAACCCGCAGAGCATGAATCGCTATGCTTACGTGCTGAACAATCCGCTCAGTTTCATCGATCCGACAGGGCTGGATTACGGATTCGATTGCGGGGACAACTGCGTCGGTGTTGAGGGAACAACCGACGATCCCGTCAACTTCGACGGCCCTACCCGCACAACGTCAATGCCTCTCAGGCCACCCAACGTCGGCCCCGTACGTCCCCCAAAGAAAACGACTTGTAAGACCGGTTTCGGGGCTGGAATCCTTGTCGGTGCGGATGCTGGCACTGGACTTGGATTTGTTGGAGCAGGAGGAAACGTAGGCGCCGGGGTAGGCCTCTTCGGTGGAAATGGAATTAATGCAGGTGCATTTGCCTCTGGCGGCGTAGGCGGAAACTTTGGAAGCCAAGGCGCGTCTGCTCCAAGTGCGAATCTAAACGGACGAAACTTTGTTGGCGCCGGAGGGGGCGTCGGGGCCGGAATATTTTTAACTAATGCCAGTCAGGCGAGCCAATTGTCAGGCCCTTTTGCGACATGGAACGTTGATTTAGGTTGGTTGGCTAACGGAGCCGCACAATTTGCTGCTGGGACCGATTCCGTTGGCAACACGATATGGACCTTTAGCTTTACGCTGGGCGTCGGAGGCGGTGGGCTCTATCACAACATCACCACTAACACGGTCGTAAAAGGGACCGGGAAAGGCGGATGTTGATGGCGGGAAATTTCATGAAATTCATGGATGCCCTCCGGCGAAACCGCCGTACCCTCATTTGGGCTCTTACGACATACGTCCCAGCTGTTTTCATTGCGGGGTATGGAGGGCACCGGCTCTTCGGAAGTTATGCATTGGCCTTCCTTGTCGGGGGAGCCTACATGGTCTGGCTCATGATCATTTGGGCTCGCATCGTTATTGCAATTCGCGGATCTTGATTTAACGCCTCAAAGAAAAAGACCTGCGCAACTATAGCCAACAACGTTGCTACAACCAAAAACGACATTAAGATCAACGGTACGGTTCAGGCACTTATCAATTTCGCGTGCCGTTCCTGGCCCACGGGATCGTATAACCGTTTGCAGCCTTCTCGACCATGGGCCTTGGTGTTGGGCGCGGTGGCGGGAGGCCTATTTTCAGAGTTCACCGTCGGAAAGTTGATCTTGGGTTTACGTGTCAGACGCATAAATTCTGACTGCAAACGCGATGAAAGGCGACCGCGAGCGATACGTTAGTAGCGGCATGGATGGTTACTTAAGCAAGCCAATTGGAGTAGATGACCTGGACGAGCTTTTGCGCAAGAGTGCAGCGCAAACGGGCTCACCCATGGTGTGAAGGAAAACGCCCTTATCGGACTGGGCCTGGGAGCCTCCGCTCCTCATCTTGCATGGCGAGCAGGACAAGCCGGTTCCCATAGTTAATTCTTCCGAACCTATCTATGGGCAAGCCTGCCAAAGCGCGCCGAATAACGGCCTTGAGGCCCTACATCTGCAACAAACCTCGGGTGCCCCACATCTCGCTCGTTTTTCGCGAGATGTGGGATACCACAAATCTCGACCTTAATTCCCCACTGGAAGTCGAAAGCTTGCGGATCTAGAACTGTGGGGCACCCGAGGTTTGTCGGCCAGCCCGCACCTAAAATCACCTACAGCAACCGGCCAAATCCGCGGCAGGATCTTTAATCCCCGATCCGCTCAAATGTCGCTGCGAAGCTTCCTGCATGTAGTAATGCAATCGCCCCGCCGCTGCTGCGTAGCTCAATCCCTCCTCAACTTGTGACCGCCGTACCGCAACTGCTCACTGTGCACCACAAAGGTGAGCAGATCCCAGTGGTGGTGGAAGGCCATCAAGAACCGGTTCGTCTGTGTGTTCAACCGCGTGGCCGGAAGCCAATCTGGCCGATCGAAGAATGCGCTCTCCCAAAATTTAGCATGCCGGACGAAGTGACCACTGCTTTACCCGCAAGGGTTGGAAACCCGCACTGGCCGTATCGCTTACCTGGCGATGTTCCCTGTCTGAGACTGGCCAACCGGTCTAGGTGGTTGTTGACCACTAAGCCGGTAACCCCGAACCCTTCCGTCATTCCACCTTCGCACTCTGGCACAAACATCGACCACCCCGTTACTGTCCACTAACTCGCTCGCCGGATCTTAGTCCTGCAGAACTAGCGAGCGGAGGTTGTGTGAGAAAAGCTATTCTTCTAACTGCGTGTGGTTACCTACTCACGGCGCCCGCCCTGCTGTCCGGTGCTACCTCCGCCACAACAACCACTGGAGCAGCTGGGGCCAGCGCTGCTACTCTTCTCAACCAGCTATCGACCGCTTTCTCCGGTGGAAACATTGTTCATCAGGTTCAGCTGACCGGGAGCGCCACCTGGCAAGTTGGCAGCTTGAACGACACCGGCTCAGCGACGCTTTCCGCTGCATCAACTGGATCATCGCAGCTCCAGCTTTCGCTTTCCTCGAGCGGCACAAGAACAGAGACACAATCAGGACAGGGCACGGATCTGGCATGTACCTGGTCCGGTGAAGACGGGATAGTGCACGCGATCGATCCCGGAAACTGCTGGCGGCCCGTCATTTGGTTTCTGCCACCGCTCTCCCTGCAGCCCTCGTTGCTGCCCAGCTATCTGGGAGCCCTCGATCTCGGCTCCGGCACGGTTGGCTTTACCACCACCAGCTACCGCCATCTTCAGGGCGAGTTGGTCCTACCGAATCTGCTGGGCTCACTCACCAGCGACATCATGCAGCGCAGTACCGCCGATCTGGGCCTGGATCCCGCCACGCTCTTGCCTGCTGTGCTGGCCTATTCCATACGGCCAGACAATGACGCTCCAATCCCAATTGCCATTGAGATTCATTATTCGAACTATCGGGCAATCAACGGAGTGCAAATACCGTTCACGATTCAGCGCTATATCAACGGTTCTCTCCAGCTTGAGATCGATGTCACCACTGCTCAAGTCAATTAATTCAACGTTTACATGATTCAGCGTTTACGCAGTCACTACGTAGGGGGACTTGTGTTTACAAAGAGCACTTCGCGTTTCTGTTGGCGCTTGTTGCGCTATCCGCTTCAGCACAAGTAGAGACCGGCCTCTATCCTTATGGCTCCTTCGATACCCCGAGTGTCGATACGATCGACCGCGGCAGCCTTAACGTGCATCTTTCCATTCCTGTGGTCAGCAAGCAGGGCAGAGGAGTGCCATTCCAATACCAGCTGGTCTATGACTCCCTAATCTGGGCTCCGGTCAGCTCCACTGGCACGCAGGTTTGGACTCCATCAACGGGCTGGGGGCTGCATGGCCAGCTCAACGAAGGTTTTCAAGGGTATTTGTCCTATAGTGTCACCGTGATCAAATGCTCCGGCACCAACAATTATGGAATTTTGGCAAGTAATTACGTTTACCACGACGAATTCGGGGTATCTCACCCTTTTAGGTACTCGGACAACCAATGTACGAACACGATCACAGGAACGGGTCCATCGAATGATGGCTCCGGCTATTCCTACAATGGAAGCATCGTAACCTCCGCGGACGGAAAACAAATCAACGCTCCAGGGAACTCCCAGACTGGCAGCGGCACAGTCACGGATACCAATGGGAACCAAATCAGCAATAACGGCAATGGAACGTTCACGGACACACTTGGTCTTACTGCTTTGAACATTACCGGCAGCGGCACCGCCGCCTCGCCAAGAGTCTTCACTTAAAGCACACCCACCGGCAGCGCCAACGTCACCATCTCCTACAAGACTTATACTGTGCAGACGAACTTCACTTGCAGTGCTAGTCAGTACGATCAATCGCAAGACCTGGTGGACACCATCACCCTGGGCGATGGAACCTTCTATAAATTCACGTATGAGGTAACGCCAGGGTATTCCTCCAGCGTGACCGGGCGGCTTGCCTCCGTCACACTACCACAGGGAGGCGTAATCTCCTACCAATACACAGGCGCGAACAACGGCATCGTATGCGCCGACGGAACGCCCGCTGGCTTGACAAGAACAATGACCGGAAGCACCCGAAAGTATGTCCGCAGTTCTATCACCGCCACTAGTAGCCATACCGATATCACGGATGGGCTGAGCAACGATTCCGGTTTCGACTTTGAAATTGCGAGTTCTCCGGAGGCCTTTTACGAAACCAATCGCGCAGTCCACCAGGGTTCCTCCAGCGGACCCGTACTGCTTTCGCGGCAGACCTGCTACAACGCATCTTCGAATCCATGCACCACCACAGCGATCGGGTTGCCCATCTCGCAGATCGATACGTATGAAACTTTAAACAGCGTTCAGCAGCATGGCTCTACTCTCACCTACAACTCCAACGGTTTGCAGACAGCCGAGACAGACTACGATTTTGGAGGAGCCTCCACTCGTGGCTCCGCCCTGCGAAAGGAGGTCTGGACGTACCCTTCGTCTGGCATCGTCAACCTCGTATCGTCCGACGCGGTGAGCGACGGATCGAACAACCAGATCGGCCTAACCACTTACAGCTACGATGAAACCTCAGGCACCGGCCATGCAGCGCTCGTGGCTACGTCTGGCCTTCCGGAACACCTGCCGGAGAGCGGGCAGCGCGGCAATCTCACCACCCTCAACCAGTTCTTCAATACTGCGAATGATCTGAGCACGGCCTCGGCCTACGAAGATACCGGCAACGCTCTGAATGTTACGGGGCCCACAGGCGAGTCAACCTACGTATACGATGCGTCCACGCACGCATTTATGGTGACCGCCACACCGCCCACCCCATCCAGTGGGGTCTCGCTGCCGTCTTCGGCAACCTACGATCCAAATTCCACCTTGCCTCTAACCACAGTTGATCCCAACAATCAGACCGTGACCTACAAGAGTTACGATTCGCTCTTCCGGCCCACTGAAATTGACTACCCGGATGGCGGCAAGATGGTCGCCAGCTACACCGCCAATCAAACAGGTGTGTTCCACTACATGAATAGCAGCACGCACACCAATACTCAGACCAACTTTGACGGTTATGGCCGCCTCAACTACGTTGCCCTGCAGAACGCATCAGGAGGCTATTACTGGAACAACTATTGCTACGATGGTAATGGCAATCTCCAGTTCGCGGCCTATCGGTTTGCGTCCGGGGGCCTTGTTTGCTCGGGCGCCGGCGGTGACACTTACACCTACGACGGGCTGGGACGCGTTTTGACGATCACGCACGGCGATAACTCCACGGTGACCTATAGCTATAACGGCAGGGCAACCCAGGTGACGGACGAGAACGGCGTCAGCCGCGTCGTCCAGCTGGACGGCCTCGGGCGGCCCACTGCGGTTTGCGAAATCTCCGGCTCTACGCTGTTGGGGGTAGCCCCGGCCAACTGCGGTCTGGACATCACCAGCGCGAGCGGGTTCAAGACCACCTACGCCTACTCGACAGATACGAGCCACGCGAATGCCCTTGAAACGATGGTCACTCAGGGATCCCAGACGCGCACCTTTGAAACGGATTGGCTCGGCAGAACCACCCTGGCCATTCAACCAGAATCCGGCACCACCACCTACAGCTATGCGTACAGTACTACGCCCGTAGAAGGCTTAACAGTCACGCGGGTACGCCCGCAAGCCAATCAAACCGGTAGCGCCCAGACAACGACCACCACGCAGTACGATTCCATCGGCCGGGTAGTCAGCGTTAATTACAGCGACGGGACGCCGAGCAAGGGCTATGGGTACGACGTCAACTGCTGCTGGCAGCAAACCGCGACCAACATAAAGGGCCGTCTCGCCGTCACCGGGGGCGGCACAGCTTCTACCTGGAACGGCTCCTTATCCAGCTACGACGCCATGGGCCGTGTCGTCAGCTTTTGGCAATGCGGGCCTGCAACCTGCGGCACCAGTCCAGCTGGCCGGCCGCTCACCTTTGCCTACGACTGGGCTGGCAATTTGATCCAGGAATCTGACGGCGTGACAGGGACGATTGCCTACACCCGTTCCATTGCCGGCGAGGTCACTTCCATCACCAACGACACCTACCAGAATCTCCCCTATAACCCGCCAAATCTGGCATCGAGCGTGGTCAACGGCCCGGACGGTCCTGTGAGCTATACACTTGGCAATGGGCTGAATGTTTACCGATCCTACGACACGTTAGGGCGGCCTGCAGGTCAGTGGGTGTGCAACGGGCCTGCGGCCTTAAATTGCAGCGGAGGAACGCAGATCTATGGCACACTGGCTACCTGGAAGGGGACGCAGATGCAAGCCCAGGCCGATACGGTCCTCAACCAACAGATCGCCTATGGCTACGGGGACGGCTTCAATCGCCTGACCTCGCGCACCGTGACTGCGGGCACGCAGCAAAATTACACCTACAGCTACGATCGCTATGGCAACCGTGTGACGCAGACGCCACTGCAGGGAGGGTATAGTTTCAATCCAACGATTAACCCGGCCAACAACCACATCACGACCAGCGGTTACACTTACGACGCGGCCGGCAATATGACCAACGACAGCTTCCACACCTACACCTACGATGCTGAGGGCAACATCACTCAGGTGGATGGCGGCAGCACCGCGCAATACGTCTACGACGTGTTCAACCGGCGGATCCATGTGCAGACCCCCAGCGCGACGACGGAATATACCTATGACTACGCCGGGCGTCGGATTTCAAGCTGGTTGTCACCCAACAACACCGGTGTTGAGGGCAGGATCTACTGGGACGGACAGCAGTTCGGGTATCGGTCTTCCGACGGCACAACCTATTTCGACCATCAGGATACGCTGGGCACGGAGCGGATGCGGACCGACTTCGGCGCGGGAGCAGGCTCGAGTTACGCCTCGCTTCCCTGGGGTGACGGCTACTCGGCGACCATCGGTCTTGCTGGAGCCGATCAGGACAACGAGCACTTTGCCGGCATGGAGCAGGACGAAAACACCAGCAATGTTCCCATGTCGGAGCATGCCCAGTTCAGGCAATACTCTTTCTTGCAGGGACGATGGCTGGCTCCGGACCCGTCTATGGGCAGCTACGACCTCAGCAACCCGCAGAGCTTAAATCGATACGCGTATGTGTTGAACAATCCGACGAGCCAGATGGACCCGAGCGGCCTCTACACCTGTAACAGCTGCGGTGGCCCCGGCACGGATATCTGCGATCTCATTCCCCTATTTTGCTACGGCGGCAGTGAAGGTGGAGGTGGATATACCGGCGGTGGTGGCGGCGGGGGCGGGGGCAATCCCGTCAACCCGGGGCACCCCTTTGTCTTCAAGCGCAATGCATATTTGATTTGGCTCCGCAATTTTCAACTCCAACTGGCCCTCTTGGACCAGGGCGTCTTCCCTGTACCAAGTGGTGGGGGAGGGGGCGGTGCCCCAAACAACCGCTCAAACCCGTCACCGTTGAAAGGTGTTCAGGTTTGCGGCGCGGGCGCGTTTGCCTATGGGGGACGTTCGTTAGACGCTGGTCCCATCAACGGATTTGCCGGTGGAATCGTAGAAGCGGACACGAGCTCAGGCGTCAGCAAGGGGGTCCTCTTCGAGCTGGGCGGAGGAGAAGGCCTCATCGGTGGGGTCGGCAAAATCGTGTCTTCCAGTCCGGGGGGCCTCGGAAGTTCCAACCTAGCTTATGGCGGCGTCGGTGGTGGGGTTCTTGGTGCGCATGCTGCAGCCGGCGTGGTCGGGTTTAGCTCTGGTGGCGGGTTCTTTGCGGACGTTTCCATCGGTGGCGCCGAGTTTGGGATCGGCCTCTATCTTGATCTTTCTTCTACGGGGGGATGTCACTAATGGCGATGATTTATGGGCCGGTTGCGGAGGCCTCTCATGGCGGACATGGCAATCCGGCATTCGATTTGCTTATCGGCTTCGCATTTTTGATTGCAACGTGGCTCCAATACTTTAGATCCGATCAGCGCAAGCGGGTGAACATCTGGGTGACGATCGGAATTAGTTGCATCTGTGGCGTGTTCATTTGGTCGGGTATCGCTTCGCTGCTCTAAAAAGCTGAAAGGGGCTCTATTGCCCCAAATAACACGACGCTGCAGCAAAACTCGCAAAAAGACCTGAACGCTCTGAAGACATGCGCCACCGGATCGGCTGGTACCGCCGGCGCAGGTGCGGGTTTATTGGCCGCTGGTTCTAACATTCTCTCTACCGGAACCAAAATCGGTAACTTTACACCTGGAACCTCTGTAGCATCGCAGTTTTTCCGAGCGGTATTGCCACAGACAATCGAGGCAACTTGGGCTCCCACGCTGTTGAATCCTTTAGCGACTTCCAGTGTCTTAGGTGGGGTCGTCGGTAGATGGGTACCTGTAGTCGGTGAGGGCCTGCTCATTAAGAGTGGTGTTGATTTCTTGAACTGCGTGAGCGCGAACGGGGATGGCTTCTGGTAGAGGAAAGGAACATGACAACTGATCAGGAAGTAATCGCGTTGGTTGCCAAAAAGTCCGGGAGACCGGCTAGCAGCATAACGCCGGAGAAGACCTTCTATCAGCTCGGCATAGACGGCGACGATGCGGTTGAGTTAATCGCTGAGCTTTGCAAGCGGTACGAAGTGCCTACGGAGAAGATCAATCTGAGCAAGTACGTTGGGCCTGAAGGGAGCGGAATACTGAATCACATCCTCTATGCCTTCAGCCGCAAGAATACTCAGAGCACCGAGGAGCGCGCGGAGCTGCGAATTAGAGACCTCATCCAGACCGCCGAAGATCGCCGCTGGTTCGATACGCCCCAGTAGAGTTCGTCTGTGGCCTCCATCGAGAGCCGTTCCGACCGGGAAGAAGAGCGCCATGCTGCGCATGGGAATTAAGGTGACACTCCACCCCTTCCAGGTAACTGCCTAGGAACCTTGGTATCTCGTTAGAGACTCGTTGAAAGGATGCGAGTTAACCAAATCCGGTCTCTGACGAGATACCCGAAGTTCCTTGTTGCGAACTTGTTGAGAGCAAAGGATCGAGGCGGAATGGTCGTCCTGGTGTCGTTCGCGTGCAGTACCCTTCGCTGCGGTGGCCGTCAAGGGGCTTCGCTCGCTGGCGCGACGCGCAACAGGCGCGCGCCCATGACCGCCGTCCTCGCTGCGGGTGTTTGTCAGCTATGAGAGTAATGTCTTCTTCTCATGTGTCCAAAAACACATGCCAAGACAAATGGAACAGCGGCGGTGGCGAGGCTGAGATGAGCCGTGTCGTCCGATGAGTGTTCGAGGTTAGCGGTAGGCTTCGGAACGGTGCAGGACGGCGTGAATGTAGAGCGTGCCGGGCGGGTTTTCGATGAAGCGGACGCCCCCTTGTACGAAGGGCACGGCTTCAGCCGTGCCGCAAATGCCATGCTCGCGATGCGGCTTTAGCCGCTGAGGTACGGCTTGAGGCACAGGTATTGAAAAGACGTACCCTAAGGGCTAAAGAGTCTTCTCACTTGGATCTTTTAGTTTCTTTGAGTGCGTGCCGCCAGCGGCTGAACAGGCTGCGGAAAAACTCAGTTTCCGAAGGCTACGCCCTACCTATTGTGCCAGCCCCGGACTTTCAGTCCGGGGGAGCGGGTTTTAACCCGCGTAAACAGCTCATCCAAAAAATTCGGGGCTTTAGCCCTGGTGGCGTGCTCGCCCTAATTCGCCTTTGATGTTTAGTGAGCGCAGATCATTCTCCCCACGGCTTTAGAGTCTGCGTGAGAACCTCTTGGATAAGGTGATGGGGTGCCCCAGGTCCCCGATTTCCTGCGAAGTTTAGTGGGTTCCCCGCACTCTATGCGCCTTTCCGCGTAGAAGGCGCACACGCGGTCCTGTCCAGCACCACGTACAGGAAATTCGGGGGATTCTCGCGTTTGAGACCTGGGATCCTCCACGCAAATGCCGGCGGACAGCTCCGATTTCGATGCCCTGTATCTGGGCCGGACTTCAGGTCCGGGGAGCCGGTTTTAACCCGCATAAACAGCTCAGCATAAAAATTCGGGGCTTTACAGGCTTCGGAAAAACGCTTGTTGTGGAAGGGTACGGGCTTTAGCCCGTACGTATCTAATCGAAACCAGGTCCGGCTTTAGCCGCTGAGGGCCGCTTTCTACTCGAAACGAAGACTTTTTCCAGCAGCCTGTTTAGCCCTCGTGGCTGCTCTCACGCAACACCGATATTTCCGCAACCGTGTGACGCAGACGCCACTGCAGGGAGGATATAGTTTCAATCCAACGATTAACCCGGCGAACAATCACATCACCACCAGTGGCTTCACCTATGATGCCGCAGGCAACATGACCAATGACACCGTCCACAGCTACACGTACGACGCAGAAGGAAACATCACCAAAGTGGACGGCGGCAGCACCGCGCAATACGCCTACGACGTGTTCAACCGGCGGATCCATGTGCAGACGGCCAGTACAACGACGGAATACACCTATGACTACGCCGGGCGGCGGATTTCAAGCTGGTTGTCACCCAACAACACCGGTGTTGAGGGCAGGATCTACTGGACGGCCAGCAGTTCGGGTATCGGTCTTCCGACGGCACAACCTATTTCGACCATTAGGATACGCTAGGCACCGAGCGGATGCGGACCGACTTCGGCGCTGGAGCAGGCTCGAGTTACGCCTCGCTTCCCTGGGGTGACGGCTACTCGGCGACCATCGGTCTTGCTGGAGCCGATCAGGACAACGAGCACTTTGCCGGCATGGAGCAGGACGAAAACACCAGCAACGTTCCCATGTCGGAGCATGCCCAGTTCAGGCAATACTCTTTCTTGCAGGGACGATGGCTGGCTCCGGACCCGTATATGGGCAGCTACGACCCGACCAACCCGCAGAGCATGAATCGCTATGCTTACGTGCTGAACAATCCGCTCAGCTTCATCGATCCGACAGGGCTATTTTCGCTGCCATGTTCTCAGGACAACAGCTGCGACGACGGCTCTGATGGTATCGGCTGGGACAACCCCACTCGCACGACGCCAATGCCTGTTAGAGCACCCGGCATCGGCCCCCAACGTGACCCACGTAAAACGACGTCCTGGTACGGGAATCAGTGCATCCAGAGCGCACTCGCCAAAGGCGCTGCCAGTACGGCTCTTGATGCGGTGGGACTGCTACCCGAAGGTGGTGCTGTTTCCGCAGCGTTTAGCCTTTGGAATGGAGCCGCCGGCGTTTCTAACGGGACGAAGATTCTTGAGCGGGTCCAATTTGGAGCTGCACTGATCTCTACCGCCAATGCTGGCTCGGATGTCTCAGTGGGGGAAGGTGCCTTTTCGCTTAGTGGTCTTCAGGTACTCACCGGGGCAGGGGTGATTGGGGTTGGTCTTGCAGAGGCTGCGCCGATTGTTGGTCAAGTTATTTCCGGTATCTCAGTAGCTGAAGATTTGTACGGAACCTATAAGGCGGTGGCCGGATGTCACCCCTAAACAAAGTAATTACCGCAGAAGACCGGAAGCTGCGCTTACCGTGGTGGGGAGTGCTCTGCGTAATATTGGGTGCCCTGGCAGTGTTGGTCTTCTTCGATCATTTTGGACAGTTGGCTATCGCTCGTCCGACCATGATTTCGGCAGGGATGGTGACTATCACAATCGCAATGAGGTGGAGGCTGAAACGGCATGTGTGGTTTTGGATCACGGTGATCGTTCTCGCGGCTCTTCATGTCCCGTTGATCTTGTTCGTTCCGTGGACGACCAAGTGGGTTCCCGCCTTAGCGATAATCCCAATCGGCATAGCCGATTTATACATAATGCTCTGGGTTCTTTCAATCATCGGAAAGCTCATGGAAAGGCAGGAAGTTGCTGAGAAGTGAAGATGTAGGGTAACCCGGGGACGGTCACCTCGTCTCGGAAGCAACCCCCCGCAGCGACTGTGATGGATTTGCAAGGCTATTCAGTTGATGCTGGCGTAGTTTCGGGCGAAGGCCTTGGTGCACAAGAACGCACGCCAAGACAAATGCAACAGCGGCGGTGGCGAGGCTGAGATGAGCCGTGTCGTCCGGTGAGTGTTCGAGGTTAGCGGTAGGCTTCTGAACGGTGCAGGACGGCGTGAATGTAGAGCGTGCCGGGCGGATTTTCGATGAAGCGGACGCGGTAGTCGCCGACGCGTAGGCGCAGTTCGCCTGTGTTGCCTTCGAGCTTCTTGATGTCGCCCTCGCCGGTGCGGGCGAAGCGGTCCAGGGCAGTGAGGATGCGCATGGCGGTGTCGCGGTCGATGCGGCGCACATCGGCGCGCGCGGGCGGGGTGAAGATGATCTCTTTCACGCCGGGGTCTGTCAGGGTTGGCGGTCTTCAGGGCTGAGCCCGAACTCGCGGAGAATCTCTTCGTGGGGGATGCCTTCGCCGGGATGCTCGGCCAGCCAAGCCTTGGAAGCGGCGACGGCGCGGGTCTCTTCTTCGCTGATCTCTTCGTCCTCAAAAGGCGCGTTGGCAATGGCGCGGTCCACTGGATCGAGCATGGACGTAATCAGGCCGACGACGGCGGAAGCCTGCGCGGCGGATATGCGATCGATGAGTTCGTGGGCCTGCTGCTTCGGGTTGGTTATGGCCTGAGCCATGGGAGTTCCTTCCTCTCCAAGGTTACCGTTCCGCCCTATCGTTCCGACGGCCAGCGGCGAGCTTCCTGCTGGGACTTTGGCGGGGACGGAGGGAATGTTATCGAACTTTCAATGATCATATAAAGTTAGCCAACGTCCTGTCTCCCTCTCCTTTTCCATTGGGCCGCAAATCCTTCCTAAAACGCCTATACCCTTAAACAGACGGACCAATTACCACCCGGAAGTTTGGTTTAAGGTAACCCGGGGACGGGTCACCTCGTTTCGGAAGCAACCCCCCGTAGAAAGAGTATTTACTCGGTATGGACTTGGCGCACTGACACGGACCTAGGAGGCAGAATCCGGAGGCGGCCCTGCAGATGTCGGTTGGTTCTCTGTTAGGAATTCGAGTTGTCAAACCATCCCAATCATAACCAGACGGCGCAGGCCGGAAAACAAAAGTTCCGCTACTGTCGATTGTTAATGTAATCGGCCGTTCGGATGCATCGTCGTCCAAGAGCAGCCTTAACTGCTTACTAACCCCTAAACTAGTAGTTAGTAACCACCAGTTTACTACCCGTTCTTCCTCATGATTCTTCTCCAGGCCCATGGACGGCGGCTCTCAGGCATATTACTGTCAACCATAAGACAAGATTCTTATGCCAAACGGACCCTTCCTGCCTGGAGCAACCGATGATCCCACAGCAAGCCCTGATCAACGATGCACTCTCGTCTCACACGCCGCCGCCGTTCCCCGCCGACGCAGACCCAAACATAACCGCCACAGATATCATTTCTCTCGCCGACCTCCAGCCCCAACCCGTGGAATGGCTTTGGCAGCACAGGCTCGCCGCCGGTACGTTAGCGACGCTTTCCGGGAAGCCAGGATCAGGAAAGACCTGGGTCGCCCTGGCCATCGCGGCGGCACTCACCCGCGGCCGCGACCCGTTCACCGCCGAAGAGCTCAAACCAGCCACCGTCCTCTATGCCTCTGCGGAGCACCCTGCCGCGCAAGTCATTCAACCTCGCTTTGCCGGCCTCAAGGGAAATCCTGCACGCCTGGTCATCCTGCGTAGAGCCGTCTCTGCGAGTTCCACTCCCTCGCCTGACTCCGCTCTCCGCGCCCTTGAGAACGCGCTCCAGAAAACCCAGCCCCACCTCGTGATCCTCGATCCCTGGGACGAACTCTGCGAGGCAGACCTCGATCGCGCTTCGCAAACACGCCCTCTTCTCGATCGTCTCGCCCGCCTGGCCGAGCTTCACCACTGCTGCATTCTCCTCATTCGCCACCTCGCCAAACCGGCCGCCGGCAGGCCTGCCCATCGAGGTCGGTCATCCATCGACTACTCCGCCGCCATCCGCACCGAGTTTCTCGTCGGCAGCTCGCCCGACGCACCCACGCAAGCCGCTCTGCTGCACGTCAAATCGAACCTTGGGCCCCTGGCTCCGCCGCTCGACTACCGGATTGGAGAAGCCGGCAATTTCCACTGGACTGGGCTCAGCAATCTCACCCCGCAGGATCTCCTCGCCGCTCGTCCCACCGGCGCCGGTCTGCCCAAGCGCAAGTTTGCCGCCCAATGGCTGCGCGAATGCCTACAACTTGGCAGGCAGACCCAGGGCTCTATCGAGGTAGCCGCCGAGCGCGATGGTGTCTGCATCACCACCCTGCGCCGCGCCAAATTCGATATCGGCGTTCGTAGCTCCAAAGACGGAAAATCAGGCGCCTGGTGGTGGACTTTGCCGCCTCAGGAGGATTAGTATCCTCCGGTCAACCAGGCAAGATGCTCAAATTTATTACCTGATCACCTTGAGCATCTTCATAAAACAAACGACTTATTTGGCAACCTTGCCAAATCCCAAATCTCAGGCAGACGAATGAAACTGAAACAATGGCGCCGGTCGGCTCCGGTAAAATCTGGAATTCTGCTCTTAATCAAGGCAGGCAAACGGATTCACGCGATTTGAGACAAGGCAGGTAATGGCAACGGAGACCAAGCGGAGGATGTTCTGGGGGGTCGCGTCTTTACCGGGCGTGGCGCTCGCTCTTTTTTCCATTCACTTTTTGCTGGCAAAGCCGCCCTCCGGGGGCGCCCCTCTTGCTGGGTGGCATGTTCAGGGACCTGCGGTTTGGCGCGCTGAAAATACAGAGATCTCAGGGGCGCTGCCGGCAAAAGCCGTTGGCAGCGGATGGCTGGTGCGGGACGAGGGCTATGAGGATTTTCTGCTTCGATTTCAGTTTAAGTGCCATCCCTGCGAGGGCGGAGTGCTCCTCCGCAGCAAGAAGTCTGCCACCGGCACCCAGGGAATCTATGTCTCCTTCAGTGGCGCGAATGTCGGCGGCGTATACCGGGTGCAGCTCGACGCCGGCGGACGGGAGGTCGACCGGCGCCTGCTCGGAATCCCCCATAATGACGCCGACGACCTGAAAGTCCAGTTTCCTGTGCAGCCGGATGGCTGGAACGTCGTTGAACTCGACCTGCGCGGAGACGATTTGGTCGAGGTGTTCAACGGCTACCGCGTCCGGCCTCTTAAACTGAAAGAAGCAGCCCCGGCGGGAGAGGCAAGGTTTGGGCTGATTGCGCTCGGCCTATCCGGCGCGGGCGCCCAAATTAACATCCGCGGCTTTTCCATCGAAGATCTTACGCAAAGATCGTCCCTTCCGCCTGAGGTCACCGAAAGCCCGTTTCGCGAAAAGAAGCTCACCGATCTTTTTTACGGTGAAGGAATTGCCGCAGGCGACCTGAACCGCGACGGTCATCAGGATGTAGTAGCTGGTCCCTTCTACTACCTGGGCCCCGATTTCAAGACTGCTCGAGAGATCTATCCCTCCAAAACTTATAACGTGGACACGCCTCCTTATACAGACAGCTTCATGCAATACGTCTACGACTTCAACGGGGACGGCTGGCCCGATGTCCTCAAGGTGAACTTCGACGGCGCCTATCTATATATCAATCCACGGGGAGAAAGGCGTCACTGGGAGGTCTATCAAGTTGTCAAAGGCATCAGTGCGGAGACAACAAAATTCATGGACATCGATGGCGATGGACATCCCGAGCTTCTCATAAGCCAGGGCAAAGATCTCAGCCTGGTTCTGAGTTTCGCCGAGCCTGACTGGTCCAATCCTACAAAACCATGGGCAATTCATCCCATCTCGAAAGCAGGGGACTGGGGCGTCCATGGCATGGGAATCGGAGATATCAACGGCGACGGACGCTTGGACGTGGTGTTGGCGACCGGCTGGTGGGAGCAGCCCCTTCGCGGCAGCAAGGAGCCCTGGAAACATCACGCCGCAAACTTCGGTGCCGGACCATGGGCCGAAATGGAAGGCACCTGGGCAGCGGGTTCTGACATGTTCGTCTATGACGTAAACGGCGACGGGCTTCCGGATATCGTCGCCAGCCTCGGTGCCCACGCATGGGGATTAGCCTGGTTTGAACAAAAGCGGGATGCAGCAGGCTCCATCTCCTGGAAACGTCACCTGATCATGGGCAATCCCTGGGCGCCGGATCGTCAAGAGTGGGAGGAAACAGATAAATCCGTCGCCTTTAGCGAACTTCACGCGGTTGGACTGGCCGATATCAACGGCGACGGGCTAAAGGATATCGTCACCGGCAAGCGATGGTGGTCTCATGGAGATAACTTCAGCGGTCCCGATGCTCAGGCGCCTCCCGTGCTCTATTGGTTTCAACTCGTTCGCAAGCCCGGCGGAGCCGTGCAATGGATTCCCCATTTGATCAACAACAACTCGGGCGTAGGAACTCAAATACTCGTCACTGACATCGATGGGGATGGCAAGCCCGATGTCCTGACTTCTGCACGAAAGGGTACATTCGTGTTCTTGAATTCCCCCAGGTAGCGCGCCGCAGGAGATGATCGGCTGAGGCGCGACCCGGCCTTTTTAACTGTCAAACAAAGCACTGAATAACAATTGCATCGAGGTTTGAAATGTCTTTATCCGGGAGTCGTGGGCTTTGTGGCAATGCTGGTCGCATCACTGCTTTATTGATTGCGTTGGCATTGGCGGCCGTCGGCTCATTTCAGATCGCACCTGCTCAAACGGGCGCGTCGGCCGACCCTCACACGACGTGGTCCGATTTCCTCGGCGGATCTGACTCGGCCCAGTATTCTGCGTTGACGCAAATCAACAAATCGAATGTCAGCAGTCTGGAACAGGCGTGGTTCTTTCCCGCAGGCAACAACAACCCCGAGTTCGGGTTCAATCCGATCGTCGTGGATCACCTTATGTATGTCTTGGGGAAGAAGGATGCTGTCACGGCGGTGGATGTCAACACTCATCAGCCCGTCTGGGTACATGAAACCAACACAGATCTAATCATCGGCCGCGGATTCAACTATTGGAGCAGCCAGGACGGCAGTGACCGCAGGATAATCTACAACGCGGATAACTGCATCCGAGAGCTCGATGCCCGCACTGGAAGTGAGATCAAGACATTCGGCGATCAAGGGTGTGTTGACTTGCGCCAGGGTCTCGGCCGTGATTCGAACAGCATCAATCTCATCCAATCGTTCTCGCCCGGCCGGGTCTTCAAGAACCTGATCATTGTCGGCTCGGCCACAGGTGAGGAGTACGGTTCGCCCCCCGGCGACATCCGCGCCTACGATGTGCTCACCGGCCGTCAAGCATGGAGTTTCCACACCGTACCGCGTCCTGGGGATCCAGGTTATGCCACCTGGCCGCCGGATGCGTGGAAATACGTCGGTGGTACCAACAACTGGGGCACGATGACGCTCGATAGCAAGCGGGGTATTGTTTATGTGCCCACCGGTGCCCCTACCTACGATTTCTATGGCGCCGACCGCAAGGGTGCGAATCTGTACGCTGATTGCCTGCTGGCACTCGATGCAAGCACGGGTAAATTGATTTGGTACTACCAGTTCGTGCATCACGACTTATGGGATTACGATGCTGCCACAGGTCCAAGCCTGATTACCGTACACCACAACGGAAAGGTAATCGATGCGGTTGCAGAAGCTACCAAGCAAGGTTTCCTGTTTGTATTTGATCGGGTCAGCGGCAAGCCGTTGTGGCCGATTGAGGAGCGTCCCGTGCCGCAGACCGATATGCCTGGGGAAGAGTCTTCGCCCACCCAACCGTTTCCCACCATGCCGCCGCCGTTCGCCCGGCAAAAATTCACAGCGGACGACATCGATCCCTACATAGCCGATCCGCAGGAACGCTCCCGGCTCCACGAAACGATTCAAAGTGCGCGTAATCAGGGTCTGTTCACGCCCCCCGGGCTGCGCGACACGGTTGAGATGCCCGGCAATGCCGGCGGAGCCAACTGGGGCGGAGCCGCTGTGGATTTGAGCACCGGCACTCTCTACGTGCAGTCGAAGGATGCTCCTACTCTCCTTCGCCTGGAATCCAAGCCGCCTTCTCTTAACCCGTCCGACTTTGCCTCGCCGGCAGAGGAGGGTGGAGTGGTGTACGCCCTGAACTGCAAAACCTGTCATGGCGAAGATCTTGCAGGCCATCCCCCCGCGGTTCCTTCCCTGAAGAATGCCATGGGGCAACTTGGAGCCGATCACATCCGCCAGATCTTGAAAGTTGGCGCCCCGCCGATGCCATCGTTCGCCAGTCTTCCTGCTTCCGAAGAGGAAGCACTGCTTACCTACCTGGCCAATCCCGGAGCCGTTCAGCTTTCCAAACAAAGCCTGGCATGGGCAACCTCGGGAAACGGTGTGAAGACCCCCGGCTCAGAACGGTATTGGTCTGGTTATGGATACCTGTTTTCGACCGATGGCCTTCCGGATATCAGTCCGCCCTGGACTACTCTGACTGCCTACAATCTGGATGAAGGAAAGATAAGGTGGCAAATTCCGCTGGGGGAGATGTCGCAGTTGGCAGCGAAGGGCATTCGCAACACGGGAGGTGGCATGCGCGGAGGAGTGGTGGTAACCGCTGGAGGCCTGATCTTCGCCGGTACACAGGGTGATCGCAAGCTCCGGGCGTACGACAAAGATACGGGTGCAGTCTTGTGGGAGAAAGAGCTTCCCGCTGTTCCCAACGGTGTTCCTGCTGTTTTTGAGGTAGCGGGACGTGAATATGTCGTCATTTGCGCCAAAGAGGAGGAGTTGCATTCCACGAGTGCAGGGGCATCTCCCGCAGCCGTCTCCGGCAAAAACGTCACCCAGGGCTACTACGCCTTCGCTCTTCCCTCACGCAAAAATCCATAAGGTGTTGAAATTCAGAAAGCCCGTGCTTCTGGTCCTTTTGTAGAGAGATTGCCCGTTTCTGGGTAATATGAACAATCGAACCAGGTACTTCAGAGACAGGGAGCCACATTCTATGCATCGTTTTGAAAAAAGGGCTACAAGTCTCTGGGCGCTTGCTGGAACGGCGGCTCTCATTTCTGGGGCAGCCGCCTGGGCGGGTTCGCAAGATGGTAAGCCGTACACCACCTGGAGCACGTATCTCGGCAGTCCGGACTCGTCACACTATTCCGCTTTGACCCAGATCAACCGGTCCAACGTCGATAAGCTCCAGATCGCCTGGTCCTACGAAACAGAAAATAAGCGCTCCTACGAGTTCAGCCCAATCATCGTTGGCAAGACAATGTATGTTTTGGCCAAGCACACTTCGGTGGTTGCGCTCGATGCCCAGACCGGCAAGGAGCTATGGACCTACCACTCCAAATACGCACCGACCATTGAGATGCATCGCGGCATCAATTTCTGGCAGAGCAAGAACGGGTCGGAACAGCGGCTTTTAATTCCCTTCGCCGACCATCTCGAAGCAATCGACGCCCGCACCGGCCAATTGATCACTTCGTTTGGTGACAATGGTCGAGTTGACCTTAGGGAAGGCCTCGGCCGCGATCCAGGCACGATGCTTGGGATCCAGTCAGGGACCCCAGGGCGGGTTTTCGAAGATTTGCTGATTCTAGGTTCATCCACCGGCGAAGAGTACGAATCGCCTCCCGGAGACATTCGCGCCTACGACGTGCGCACCGGAAAAATGGTGTGGATCTTTCACACCGTGCCGCATCCCGGTGAGTTTGGCTATGACACATGGCCGAAAGATGCGTGGAAATACGCAGGCGGCACCAATTGCTGGGGCGAGATGAGTCTCGACGAGAAGCGCGGCATCGTCTATATACCGACCGGCGCTCCAACGTATGACTTTTACGGCGCCGATCGGCCTGGGAATAATCTTTTTGCTGACTCGCTGCTAGCGCTCGATGCCCGCACCGGAAAATTAGTGTGGTACTACCAACTTATCCATCACGATTTGTGGGACTACGACTCGACCGCCGCACCGCAACTGCTCACTGTGCAACAAAACGGTGAGCAGGTTCCGGTGGTGGCGGAGGCCACCAAGTACGGGTTCGTCTACGTGTTCAATCGCGTGACCGGCAAGCCAATCTGGCCGATTGAGGAGCGTGCTGTTCCAAAATCCAACATGCCGAACGAAGTGACCTCACCCACGCAGCCGTTCCCGACGAAACCTCCGCCATTTGCGCGTCAATCCTTCACGGTGGAAGACCTGAATTCGGATATTTTGACTCCGGAGCAGCACGCCAAGTGGAAAAAGACACTCGAGAACGCGGTGAATAAGGGACTCTTCACTCCGCCGGAGCAGACAGACACGGTGGAGATGCCCGGCAACCACGGCGGCGCCAACTGGGGAATGACGGCAGTTAATCCGACCGACGGCACCCTGTTTGTCATGTCTATGGACATACCAGCCTTTCTCAAGAACGAGCACCGCCTGCCGCCCAATCTGTGGGACATTCCGATGGACGTAACTCCGCCGCAACAGGGTAAAGCAATTTATCACCTGTATTGCGAACGATGCCATGGTGCGGACCGCGCCGGCTCGCCGCCCGCCATACCCTCGCTGGTAAACGCTCCGGCGATTTACGGCGAGGATACGATCAAGACAGTGGTAAGGAACGGAAGGCAGGAAATGCCGGCGTTCGGTGATCTGAGCGACCTGCACATCCAGAACCTGATGCTGTATCTCGCCAAACCAGAATCCGCGCCCGAGCCTTTCGTGGATCCTGCACCTGCCGTCTCTGCAGCAAAGTCGTCCGCAGCCCCGGTTCGCTACTGGTCTGGCTACAATCTTGAGACCGCCATCATCAAGCCGCCCTTTTCAACTCTGACGGCCTACGACATGAACGGAGGGAACATCAAGTGGCAGATCCCTGTGGGCGATGCTCCAGCGGCTGCCTTGGCAGGCATCAAGGGGGCGGGAGTCATGATGCCCAGGAACGGGCCGGTGGTGACCGCAGGCGGCCTGATTTTCATTGCGACCAAGTATGAGGGCAAATTGCATGCGTACGATCAGCAGACAGGAAAGGAAGTCTGGTCTGTAGATTTGCCGGCCGCCGCCGAAGGTGTTCCCGCCGTCTACGAAGTGGACGGTCAGGAATACATTGTCATATGCGCGACCACGGAGAAGGATGCGGCGATCCCGCACGACGGGCCGTCGCAGACCACTGCGGGCCCCGTGAAGCGGTCTTACATTGCTTTTGCGCTGCCGAGTCACGAGAAAGCGTCAGTCAAATGAGAGGACATCGATATGGCAGAAACTCCCCAGGGCGGCAGCAGCGACTTCACAAGGGCCGAAGATACTGTTTTGAACCTCAGCGATAATTTCGCCGCCAAGGCAAACGCCAAGAGCGTCTACGGAGAACCGACCCATGCGGGCAGCAGAACGATCATCCCTGTCGCCAAGGTCGGATACCTGCTGGGAGCCACTTCTGGCGGACGAAATGGCGAAACTGTCGGAGGGGGTAGCGGAGGTGGTGGAGTCGGCGCGCGACCCGTCGGTTACATCGAAATTACGGAAGCGGGGTCGCGGTATGTAGAGTTCTCGGCGGCCAAAAAGATAATCGTGTCCGTCGCCCTGGGATTTGTCGCGGGCTACCTAGTTTGCGGGAGAAAATCAGCGAAGAGTTTCAAGTGCTAAGGACGAAATGATGGTTTATAGTTCGGTCGCCGCCGATCCGTTTTCGATCCTCACTGTCGTGGTAGCCCCGGCAGTGCTCACCAATGCGTCGTCCGTTTTAGCGCTGGGCACGAACAATCGCCTTGCCCGCGTGGCCGACCGTTCTCACGCCGTCACCGCGCAATTAGCAAAGCTCGAGCCGGGCGCCCGTGACCATGAGCTTTGGGCCGCCGAGCTCGCTACGCTGCAAACGCGGGCTCAACTGCTGTTAGGAGCGCTGCGGTGCTTTTACTTGGGTTTAGGACTGTTCGCCAGTTCGGCTCTCATCTCGATCGCCGGTTCTATCGTGGTGTTTTACGGCCTGCCATCGGCATTCCAGATAGCAGCTGGAATTGGCGTCGTGTCTGGAGCATCAGCGGTCATCGCGCTGGTCTGCGGCTGTGTCCTGATGATTCGGGAAACGCAGCTTGCCGTCAAAGGCTTAGCTTACGATGCAAAATCTCACATCGGCTAGTCACCGATTTCACGGGGCCAAGGAGAATCGTCTCCGCCGCGTCATCGACCCTCTTGCCTGGGTGCCTGGCGCGTCATAGTTATGGTCACAGGGAGATTCCCGCTGGTCTTGTAGAAGCTGCCCGTCCGCGAGGCTAGTGTCGCACTCAGGTCCAGGGTAGATGCGCTGGTGATCGCGCTGGGGCTGCCCGTCAGGGTGAGCGTCCTGACCACGGCTCCGGTGGAGGTTGTAATCGGCGCGCTCCATAAAGCCGTAATGCCCTTGGGCAATCCCGACGTTATGCTGAGGCTCGATCCGCTTGCGCCGGCCTCTGCAATGACTCCACCCTGGGGTGTTTCTGTCACCGTTGCTGTCGCCGTAGAACGCGACGGCATCCAGATTTCCTGTGGTGACACGGTCAACAGAACCCCCGGCTCGGTCTGCACTTGCAGCGAGAGGCTTTTGCTTGTGGTAAGACCGTCACCTGCTGCTGAAACCACCACCGTCCCGGAAGCTGCTGCTCCTGCGGAAGAAGCCGTGAGCGTCAGCATCTGGCTGCTTGTGCTTACGCTTGCAGAAGGTGTTTGTGGATTGGCGGACCATTGCGCCGTGACCCCCGCCGGGAGGCCATTTACCGAATAGCGGATGCTGCCGTTGAAGGACCCACCGGTGGCCGCCGTGAAGCCGACCTTAACGGAAGAACCGCGCACAACGGCGATCGATATCGATGCCGTGTTCAGGGTCAGAGTGGGCAATGGCGTCACCGTGAGCGCGTAAGTCACTGTTTGTATTCCCGTGCTGTCTGCCGCCGTGATGACGATGTTCTTTGCGCCGCTTGGAGTTGCGGAGCCTGTGGTCACAGTCACGGTAGCAGTTGTGCCAGGCAGGATGGACGCTGGACTAATGTTTCCCGTCACTCCGCTTGGCGCCGCCGCCGTTAGGGAGACCTTGTTCTTGGCGGTACCGCTTTCCGTCACGCTCAGCGTGAAGGTGATCGTCTTGCCGGCCGCTATCGTCCCGTTACTGGCTGAGGACGCCAGCGCAAAGTCTATCGCCGGTTTAGGGGTGCTCGATCCGCTACCCCACTCCGCTGCCAGTACCGTGCCGTCCACCGAGCCCAGGCCGGTGGCCAGGTTATACGACGCGCCGCTAGCCGTGAAGCCAGTTACGCCCGGTACGCTGTTGTTGCCGGAAGGAGTTGTATGGAAGGGATTTTTGTTCGCGTTTAGTAGCGCATAGAGCGACGGATTGGGATTGCCCTGTCCTACTTTGCCGTGCGTTTCGGCCACCAGCGCCATGACGCCGGCGAAGGATGGAGATGCCGCCGATGTGCCCGAGATTACGTAATAGCTGCCATTCTCAACGATCATATAACCGTCATGGGCGGATGCTGACATTGCCACGTCCGGAACTGCCCTCATCCCATTGGCTCCGCCAGTACCGCTCACTGCCTTTTGCCAGGCCGGCTGGGTATAGTAGAGGCTCGCGCCGCCGCCCGAAGCCCACAGTCCCGAACCGCCCTTTGATCCGCTCTCGTTCCATACCTCTTCCGGAATGTAGCTTAATGCCGAGCCATTGCCTGCCCCGTTGGTCGAAGACCAGTAAGCGGCGGAATTTGAGCCTTCATTGAATTCTGTTCCCCCGACGCAGGTTGAATACGGCGAACTGCACAGGCCATTCACGCCCGTACCCGAGGCGGAGGTCGCCGCGCCGCTATAACAGCCGGCGGCGCCCGAATCTCCCGAAGATACAAACGAACTGATGCCCTCGCTCGCCGCCTGCTGCCACAGGCTGTTATAGAAAGCGCGCTCAGCGGAGCCCATATCTGCTTCGCAGCTTCCATAGCTGGTGCTCATCACTTGTGCGGTGGCATGGTTGACGATGTATTGCGCAGCCAAATCGATGCCGTCGGTGGTCGCCGTTGAGGCGCTCACCACAAATTTCACTGTCGCTGCAGGAGCCACTCCGCCAGACCACTCCACATCCAGCGTGGATTCATCCTGATCGCCTGCGACCAGTCCAGGATTGGTATTCACCAGGATCACCGTGGGGTTATTCGCTGGAAGTCCAGAGGCCGAACGAAACATGGAAACGTCGCTCAGGTTGATGTTGCTGCGGCCTACAATCGCGATTGAGATTCCGGCGCCGTTGGTTCCCGCTTTGTAGAGAGGGTTCATGTCATAGGCCGTTGCCCAATCGGCCGGGAACAGGTAGTGCGCGCTCCCGCCGGTGTACTGCGGCCGGACAAGAGCCTCTCGTGATCCGATGTCGGACACGTGGCGGAAATCGTTGAGCGACACAATTCCGCCCACCACACCCGCCAGCGCCGTCGGAATCTGCGGATCCTGGGAATTCGCTAGGTGGCTCACCCCACCCACCAGGTAGTGATGGATCTCGCTGTGGAACGTATCCTCCACCTGCGCTTCCGTTCCGGAAAAAATGATCTGTCGATGGTTGGCCGGAATTTCGTCGACTCTAAACCCGTGCTCGGCCAGCCAGCCGGTAATCGTGGCCAGATCCTGCTCGCTCGCGCCGAAGCGCGCTCCGTACTGGGCCGGCGTAAGCCACTGGTGGTAGAGAGTCGAGTTGGGATCGTGCTGCGCTTCCATCAGCGTCTCCAGCGCTGCTTGCTGTGCTGCCGACGGCTGGAGCTGAAGCATCATCTGTCCCAGCGGCGTCTCCCCATTAATGACCCCTTCGTCAAATTCCCCCCGCGCCATCGGGTGTACGTTCCCCAGTAACGTAGTAACCTGCGCTTCGTCAATCCGGCCGCTTATCCGATTGGCCGGTGCTTGCGCGAGGGCAAATGGGTACCACCCCGAGACCAACAATAAGGCAAGAAAAGAAGAGCAGGCTTTCCCTTGGTGCAGCATTATGTCCCTCCACGCAACAGCGCACTTTGCGCGTACTCTCTAATCGGCTGGTCAGTGAAAGGCCAGGGTGCTTTTCTGGAGGAGCCTGATTACGGAAGTGGGAGGAATCGCCCGGACGCGAGCTGGCCGGTCTCGCTGATAGGATCACGATGAACGAGCCAGCTGCCCCAGCAAGGAGCTGGTAGATGCAACGAAGTAAGGGAATGGATCCCACATGCTGAAATCGATTGAAGGGCGTTCCGTCATCGTGACCGGAGCAAGCAAGGGAATCGGGAAGGGTATAGCTCGTGTATTTGCCGCCAAAGGAGCTCGCGTGCTCCTTGTCGCGAGGGACCTTTCCCAGGCCGAAGCAGCCGCTGCCGAAATTGGGGGAGGCGCGAGTGCCATCGCGGCCGACGTTTCGCGGGTGGAAGACAATGTCCGCATGGCGCAAACTGCGATGGAGCGGCACGGCGGCATCGACATCCTGTGCTGCAACGCAGGCATTTTTCCCGCCGCGAAACTCTTCGCTATGAGTTTGGCCGAATGGGATCAGGTGCTGGATGTCAACCTTAAGGGAACCTTTCTCTCGGTGCAGGCATGTCTGCCTGCGCTCAAGGCTCGAGGAAAGGGGCGCATTGTGGTTACGTCTTCGATCACCGGTCCGATCACGGGCTATCCTGGCTGGAGCCACTACGGAGCCAGCAAGGCTGGGCAGCTCGGCTTCATCCGCACCGCGGCCATTGAGCTGGCTGCCCTCAACATAACGGTCAACGCTGTACTTCCCGGCAACATCCTCACCGAAGGGGTCAAGGCGTTAGGCCCCGAATACATAGCGAAGATGACCGCAGCGATTCCGTCGCGCAGACTCGGATCGGTGGAAGATGTCGCCTATGCGGCGCTCTTTCTGGCCAGCGATGAAGCGGCGTTCATAACGGGGCAGACGATTGTTGTGGATGGGGGCCAAGTGCTGCCCGAGTCACACATGGCGCTGGAAGAGCTGGGCTAGATGCTAGTCAGCCGTCCGCAGTCACGGCTCTGATGTTTTATGGTACGAACTGGGCAAGTGGTCCAGCAACATCTGGGCTTTTAGAGTCAGTGTGAGAACCTCCTGGATAAGCTGATGGGTGCCCAGGTCTCGCTTTTGAGACCTGGGATCCTTCACGCAAATGCCGGCGGGCCCGAGTTCTCACGCACATTCCATGAGAACTCGACTAGTGGCATCAGTATCTAGGCTTTCTCGAAGTCAGAGTTCTCCAACTTGCTCTTCCGGCACTCGCGTGGAGGATCCCAGGTCTCAAAAGCGAGACCTGGGGCACCCATCATCTTGTCCAGGAGGTTTTCACACAGACTCTTTAGCCTTGGAGGGCAGCGGCTAAAGCCGGACCTCTTCCAATCAGGGACGTAGGGGCTAAAGCCGGACCTCTTCCAATCAGGGACGTAGGGGCTAAAGCCGGACCTCTTCCAATCAGGGACGTAGGGGCTAAAGCCCGTAACCTTCAACGGCCAGACTTTTTCACTATGTCCTCTAGAGCTGAGCGTATTCCTTTTTGGCTTCAGCAATGACAGGCAGGTCGGCGTCGGCGTTCTTCCATTGGGAAAAGAAGACATCGTAGGCTTTTTTCGCGCTTGCCTTATCGCCGGCCATGACATACGCCCGCCCCAGCCCGAGAAACGACAAGGCATACGGGCTGCCGACGTAATAAGCGGCGCCTTTGAGACGGGTCGCCTCCTTGAAGGAGACGATCGCATTGCGGGGATCCTTCACCTGCAGGTTGGCGAGACCTCGCAGGTAGGGCGCAAAGGAAGCCGCGTCGTGGGATCGGACCCTTTCCAGCAAAGCAAGAGCACGCTGCCCATCGCCGGCCTTGAGTGCAAGCCAAGCCCGGGATTGGGGTACGACCAGCTCCTGAACCAGCGTGTCTTGCGGAAAGCGCTTCTCCAGGTCAGAAAGCATCTGCGTGGCGTGCTTCTCTTCATTGCAGGCCGCCAGTGCGTTGGCTGCGGCAATCAGTGTGACCTTGCCTTTATCCAACTGCAAAGCCTGTTTTACGGCTTGCTCCGGATCGAAGCAGCGGTCGACCATCCAGCCGGCCATGGATGCGCCCAGCAGATCCCCAGCCTGCGCGTCGTGTTCCTTCACGCTCGCCGCCTGATCCGCTGCGCGGAGAAAGGTGGCCTTCGCCAGCTGAAACTGCCCCAGCTGCGGAAGGATATTAGCCCAACTGGAAGTGACGGAATATTGGTCGGGACGTCCAGCCGTGTCTGCCAACATTTTCTGCACGTTGTTCCAGTCACCCTGGACTGCGTAAAACTGAAGTTGGACGGCTAGCAGGGAAGTCCCGTTCAAGCCCAGATGCGCTGCTTGCGCGATATGTTCTGTTGCTTCGGATGTTTCATCCAGGTTGGTCGCGCTCGAGATCGCGTTCTCCACCGCGTAGGCCTCATCCGGCTGCAGCTTGAGGGCCTTGCGGGTGGCCGCGTCGCTCTTCTCAATGTCGCCGTTCTGCAAGTAGAAAACCCCAAGGTTGATGAAGTTATCGACCTGCAGCGGATACTCCTGGGTGGCGACCTGAAGCGTCTCGATGCTCTTGTTCAGATCTCCTATGACAGTGGAGTAGTAGTGACCGGCAATGTAGAGCTTCTCTCGCTCGCTCACATTGCCGCTGAGCTGATATGCCCGGGTGAAGTAATCGGATGCCTCGCTGACCGCGCCGGTGTTCAGGCGAAGGACGCCGCGGCGGGCCCACGCCATGGCCAGCTTGGGATCAAGCTCCAGGGCGCGTTTGTAGTGGTCCTCTGCTTCCGGGATGTCGTTGCCCTTTTGGTGGGCTTCGTCGCCCAGGGCGTAGGCACGGAAGGCTTCCAGCGACGGAGTGGTGGCCTGGCCGAAGGGAGCATTGAGTCTCTGGATACTGGAAAGAGTCTCCCCCAGTTTGGCGCGCATGCCCGTGGCGACCTGGTTGAGCGCATCGAGCACATGCTCCTTGTCGGGCGCGGTCGCTTCTTCGCTGGCGATATCGTCGCCGCTGGCAGTGTTCTGGGCGTTGAGGGTAAGAACGTAAGCTTTCCCGATGGGAGCGATGCTGCCGGTGAGGATCGCCTTAACCCCTTCCCGCTCGCCGATCTCACGCGCAATCTGCGGCGTAATGATCTCGTCCTGCTTGCGGCCAAGGTATTGCAGGCTCTGCCGCAGGTGCTGCTGGCTGATGATGTCGAGCACCGGAGACTGGCCAAGCTGCACTCGAAGGGCCTGGTTCAGGGTGGTATCAAAAACAGGATCGCCCGTCTTGTTGATGAAATCGGCGACGATGATGCTGTCTTTCAAGGCTGCCGGTTTTGCCCCCAGACTCGCGGCCGGCGCTGGTGTGGAGCTGGTTGCGGGGGACGGATTAGAACCCAGTTGGTGGCGAAACAGAAAAGCTGCCGCTGCGCACGCCACCAGGACCAGGGCACCGACAACAATCATGCGGTTGCGCGGGCGGCGCCGGTCTGTATCCGGCACAGGCAGCGTGGCCGAGGCCGGTGCAATGGGAGCGGTGGTCGAGGGTTGTGAAGCCGAGCCTGAAATGGCTTCAAGGTCTGCGAGGAGTTCCTCAGCGCTGCGGTAACGCTGCTCGCGATCCTTAGCCAGCAGCTTGGCAACCACCGGATCGAGGGCCTTGGGCATCTCCGGATTCACGCTGCTGACCGGGGGCGGATCTTTCATCAGCAAGGCGGCAAACACTTCCGCCGTGCTGCGCCCCGCAAACGGGGCCTGCCCGGTCGCCATCTCGTACAGCACGCTGCCCAGGCTGAAGAGATCGGTGCGCGCATCGAGCGGGTCACCCTTGGCTTGCTCCGGAGACATGTAGGCCGCAGTGCCTACGGTCGAGCCGGGGGTGGTGAGATCCATTGTCCCGGTAGCCCCCGCAGTCTCGTTGCGGGTGTCGAAGTAGCGCGAATCGGGGGAGGCTTCGAGGCCCTGCTTCTTGGCCAGGCCGAAATCGAGAATCTTGAGCTGTTTGCGGTCGCGGCCGCTGTCGACTACGAACAGGTTGGCCGGCTTGATATCCCGATGCACGATACCCCTGGCGTGGGCTGCGGCCAGAGCGCTAGCTGCCTGTTGGCCGAGGGCCAATACTTCGGATGGGGCGAGGCTGTGGTGAGTGAGGTACAGCTTGAGCGTCTCGCCGCGAAGCAACTCCATGACCAGGTACGGTTGGCCGTCCTGTTCGCCCACATCGTGAATGGCGCAGATGTTGGGGTGGTTCAAGGTTGCCGCTGCCCGGGCTTCGCGCAGGAAACGCTCATGGGAGAGGTGCACACGCGAGTGGGGAGTGCCGGTGGGCGAAGGACTGCCGGTGCGCTGTTCAGACACGAGAAAGCCGTCGGATATGAGCTTCAGAGCAACTTCGCGTTCGAGGCGTGTGTCCAGGGCGCGATATACGTCACCCATACCGCCGGCGCCGATCTTTTCGACGACTCTGTAGGGCCCAAAAACAGTGCCAGTAGCGATCATTGGCGTCCGCGGCGTTTGGATTCAACCCTTGTTGATTCTTGAGTGTACACGCCTGGCGGCTACAGGTACCACGGGATGTTGACCACCACGATGCGCTGATTACCCTTGACCAGCAGCAATATCTTCAACAACTGGACACGTTGATTGTGCAGCAGGTTTTCCCACCAGTGCCGCACCACCAGTTCCGGCAGTAAAACCGCGACTTTTCTGCCTGGGTTTTCTTCCTCCAGATGCAGGATGTAATCCATGAGAGGCGAGACGACGAAGCGATAGTTCGAAGGGATGGTTACCAATTCTGGGTCGGGAAAACCTGCTTCGCGGATGGGAGCAACGATCTTTTCGTCCCAATCCTGGTCGATTCCGTGAGCTTCATCCGAGGAGTGAACGTGGACCACCTTAATTTGTTTTGAGAGGAGCAGGCCAAACCGCAAAGCCTTTTCAGAAATCCGGTTCCATCCCGCCATCGGTATCACCACCAGAGGCTGCTCCAGGTTAGTTACCTTCAGCCGGTCCGTGTCCCTGGTCTCACCCTGTACACGTATGTAGTGCTTCTTGACGGAATACATGAGCAGGATCAATGTCGGAATCAACAGGGCAGTGACCCACGCCCCCGATTTGAACTTTGAGGCCAGAACCACCAGTGTTGTAAGGCCTGTCGCAACTGCCCCGGTGCCGTTCACCAACATATGCCAGGCCCGCCCCTTTTCCTTGTCCGCCTTCTTCCAGTGCATGACCATGCCCGCCTGGGAGAGGGTGAAGGCGAGAAACGCTCCGATGGCATAGAGCGGAATGAGCCTGTCTGTAACCCCCTTGAACAAGATCAAAATCACTGCCGTCAAGCCGGTCAGCGCATAGATGCCGTGGGAGAACAGCAGGCGGCGTCCTCTAAGCGTGAAGACGTGCGGCAGATAGTCGTGCAGTGCGATGGCCCGCGTCAGGCGGGGGAAATCCGCAAACGCTGTGTTCGCGCTCAGAGCGAGTGCCAGCAGCACGCTTCCCATGGTCAGGAAATAGAACCATCCGCGCCCGAACACAGCGGTCACCAGCAGGCTCAGAAGGCTCTGATACCCTGCTGCGTCAGGGTCCATAGCTGTAATTTGATAGTGCTTGGTCAGCCACGCCGTGCCGTACAGCAACACAATCAGAATCCCGATGATGACGGTGAGCGCATACTGTGCGTTTTTGGCTCGCGGCTCCCGGAAAGCCATCACACCGTTGGAGACTGCCTCCACGCCAGTCATGGCGGCACAGCCGCTGGAGAAGGCCTTCATCAACATCCATAGGCCCAGAAACTGCACCGTTTGCGGCAAAGGTTGCGGCATTGGTTCCACCGGAAGCGGATGGCCGCCGGCAGCGAACGTCTTGAAGACGCCTACCGCAATCAGGGTCAGCAACGTGCCAATGAACAGAAACGTGGGCACGATAAATGCCGTGCCAGTGTCCTTGACTCCGCGCAGATTCACCACCGCCAGGATTGCCAGGATCAGCAGACACAGGGCCAGAGTGTGTGGTTGAAATTTGGGCAGCGCAGAAGTCATCGCGGTCACGCCGGCCGAGATCCCCACCGCCGCTGTCAGGATGTAGTCGATCATCAGCGCCGCTGCCGCCAGCAAGCCCGCTTTTTCACCCAGGTTCTCGGTCGCCACGGTATAGCTTCCACCACCGCTGGGGTAGGCAGCAATGGTTTGCCGGTAACTGAAATAAACGATCACCAGCAGGATCAGAATGGCCGTGATGATGGGCAGAAGGTACTGTGTTCCCAGGATTCCCAACGGGATCAAGAGAGACAGTGCGGCCTCCGGGCCGTATGCTGCGCTGGTGAGCGCATCAAGCCCGAAGATGGGAATGCCGGCGCCGACGCCAATTTGCTCGGCGCGCTCCTGGCTCGTTGCCAGTGGTTTGCCAAAAATTCTGTCCTGAATGGGCATGCCGATGTAGATACTACTCCTGTCGGTTGTTCTTACAGCCAGGAGGTTGGATGCGGCGACGGGAATTTCTGAAGATCGCAGCAGCATCGTTGGCAAGCAGTGGTGTTGTCTCACAAAGCGATCGCGCGCTGGGAATGGACACAAACATTACCCGCGGCGATTTCCTCAATGGAGCGCCGGCTGCCGCGACGCAGGCAGACTGGGACGGCTACGGCGGTGTGGGAGACTACAGCAGCGCAAACGGCAACACCTATGCCGTAATGACTGCTGGCCACGGCATTCGCGATGCGCTGTATAGGGGCGAGCTTAAAAGCGCGCAGCCGACAGGAGAGACATTCGACTGTGTGGTGGTTGGCGGAGGCATCAGCGGATTAGCGGCCGCCCACCTGTACACGGAAAAAACCGGCCGCGCGAAGCGCTGCCTGGTGCTCGAAGATCATCCGATTTTCGGTGGAGAAGCGCGCCGCAATGAATTCCTGGTCGATGGGCATCGCCTGATCGCAAACCAGGGGTCGGCCATGTTCTTTCCCTCCATGCCGCTATCGCTCACGCAAAAGTTTTACGAGTCGATCGGCTTCGACGGCAAGCCGTTTGAGTATCAACAGTGGGGCGGAGGCCAGCCGGAGCTGAAGTTGACTAACGTCCCCTATGCGTGGGGCGGGCCCAATGCAGGAATGTTCTTCGGCGCGCGCTTCGGCCATCCGGAGGGACTGTGGTTGATCGATCCGTGGGGCAAGAATTTAGCGGGAGCTCCTCTTCCCGAACACATCAAGCAGCAACTACTGCAGGCGCGTAAAGGCAATCCGTCCTTTGTTCCCCCCAAGACCGACGGCGATGCGGTTGCCCGCGCGCTGGACAAGATGAGCCTTGAAGAGCATCTTATGCAGCGCGACGGCCTCAGCCGGGAGTTCATCCGCGAGTACATGCCAAATGCCGCGGATGGCGCCGGGTCTTCTGCTGATGAAATTTCCGCATATGCGAGCTACGCGCCGGAAGTGCTTTTTCCCTGGAACAACGCCGCCGGAGAGCAGACTTTTCCCGGTGGCAATACCGGCATCGCGCGCCTGATCGTGAAAGCAATGATCCCGCAGGCGCTACCCGGCCCGGCTACTTTGAGTGGGGTGTGTAGCGAGACAGTGGACTTCCCCAAGCTTGATCAGGCAGGTCAGCCGGTGCGCATACGGCTCGGAGCTACGGTGGCTGACGTGCGCCACGAAACGGACGGCGTGCGCGTGAGCTATGCGGTTGAAGGACGGCTCTACACGGTACACGCACGATCAGTGGTCATGGCCGGCGGGTGGACCACCTGGCGCACCATTCCCGATTTGCCGGAAAGCTATCGCGTTGCGTACCAGCAGTTCTACCGCATGCCTTGCATTGTCATGAATGTTGCGCTGCGCAACTGGCGCTTCCTGGCCAAGATGGGCATCACCGAGTGCCAATGGTTCGAGGGGCTGAGCAATTCGTTCGCAGTGCGCAAGATCGCGACGTTCGGAGGCGTTCCACCGACCATTTCTCCCGATGATCCAACTGTTGTGCGCATCAAGATATCTTTCACCCAGCCGGGTGTTCCTCTAGCGCAGCAGGCCGCGCAGGGAAGGATGCGCCTGTTGAACACCTCGTATGCGGAGTACGAACGGATGATTCGCGAGCAATTTACGCTGATGTTCGCGCGCAGTGGCTTTGATGCACGTCGGGATATCGCGGGCATCATCCTCAATCGCTGGGGACACGCGTATCTCTGTGCCCAGCCGGGATTTTTCTTTGGCACGGAGGGCAAGCCTGCGCCGCGCGAAATTATTCGCCGCGCACCCTTCGGAAAAATTGCTTTCGCCAACTCCGATCTTTCCGGAATCATGGATCACCGCGCTTCCATCGCCGAGTCGAATCGCGCGGTGGACCAATTGCTCTCATGATGGCATTCGAGCGCTACATCGGCATTGACTACTCCGGCGCCGAGATACCCATTTCGGGTAAAAACAAATGTGAGAGTGGAAGGGCAGATCGAACCGTGTCTAGTCAACGCATTGGCATCATCATGCATGGCACTACCGGAAGAATGGGTTACAACCAGCATCTTGTCCGCTCGATTGTGGCTATCCGCGAGCAGGGAGGGGTGGCGTTATCCAACGGCGACCGGGTCATGCCGGACCCGATCCTGGTAGGCCGTAACCTGGAGAAGGTCTCCTCAATTGCGGCGCGCCATGGCATCAACAGGGTAGCGAAAGATATTGCTTCCGCGCTGGCCGATCCTGAAGACACCATCTTTTTTGACGCAGGCTCCACCCAAATGCGCGTTCCTCTGCTGACCCGCGCTATCGAAGCGGGCAAACATGTTTACTGCGAGAAGCCGCTCTCAGAAACCCTGGAGGAATCGCTCTCGCTGGTGCGCCTCGCCAAAGCCAAGGGTGTGAAGAGCGGCGTGGTGCAGGACAAGCTTTACCTGCCAGGCCTGCGCAAACTCCGCATGCTGAAGGACGCCGGGTTTTTCGGTCGCATCCTCTCGGTGCGCGGGGAGTTCGGGTACTGGGTATTCGAGGGTGATCTGCAGCCGGCTCAGCGGCCCTCGTGGAATTACCGAAAAGCAGATGGTGGCGGCATCATCCTCGATATGCTTCCTCACTGGCGGTATGTGCTCGACAACCTGTTCGGCGCGGTGCAGGCAATCAGCTGCATTGGGGCTACACACATTGCCGAACGCATCGACGAGGGCGGAGCCTCCTACAAAGCCGACGCAGAAGATGCGGCTTATGCGACCTTCCAATTGGCAGGCGGCGTGATCGCAACCATCAATTCATCCTGGGCAGTGCGGGTGCGGCGCGATGACCTGGTGACATTTCAGGTGGACGGAACGCATGGTTCAGCCGTTGCCGGTTTAACCCGCTGCTACACCCAGCATCGCGTAAACACTCCACGGCCCGTTTGGAATCCTGACGTGCCGCAGACCATGCAGTTCACGCAGCAATGGGAAGAGGTGCCCGACACACAGGTCTACGAGAACGGCTTCAAACTCCAGTGGGAAGAATTCATCCGTCACGTGGTGGAGAACAAGCCCTTCCGTTTCAACCTGATCGAAGGAGCTAAGGGAGTGCAATTGGCGGAGCTTGGAATGAAGAGCTGGGCCGAACGTCGCTGGGTTGATGTGCCTCCCTTGCTCTGACGGGCTAAAGCGTCTGCGTGAGAGCTCGCATTTAGCCGCCTCAGTCCCGCAGGGACTTATGAAATTGTCCAGGGCTACGCCCCCAAGCCCCTGTGTCACGCGATAAATCTGTGAGGCGCTTCGCTCAGGATGACGTTGTTGTGGCGAGTTGGAGATCCAAACAATCAGCGTCTTCTTGGATTTCTATCGTCTGCCAAACCAATTAGCGCGTGGGGCTGCGCCCTGGGCTCAGATTTCCCTACGGGACTGATTGATCGTCCTGATCTCGGCAATTCGTGAGTTCTCACGCAGACTCTGAAGGCCCCTTGTAGCTCTACGGGCTGGGAAGCAAAACAGAAGGGATCCTCTCGAGCGCGATCGCAACCCCACCCCAAAGCACAGATGTGTTGCCGAGCTTACCGGCGGCGATCCTGGTGACGGCAAACTCGCTTTCTTGAAGCTGCTTTTGCACCGCACTGATGAGCACGGGATGGCTGCCTACTTCTCCCTCTAGCAAGATCAGGCCTGGATTCAGTATGAGTGACAGATTCACAATGATGTCCGCCACCATGCCGGCGCGGTGCTGGACGATCTTCTCGGCCCGCGCATTCCCCGCCTGCGCCAGGTTAAGGACTCCCAGGGCGTCCAGGTTTTCGTCACCCTGGGTCGCATCCCGCGCAGGTTTCCTTCCTGCTTCGCGCCAGCTTTCAAGAATTCCATCGCTGCTGAGTACCGTTTCAAGCTCGCCAAACTCATGCAGGGTGGGGCGCCGGCGCGAGGTGTTCGGTAAACGAAGATATCCGATTTCCCCCGCCGACCACTGTGATCCGTGGTAGATCTGCCCGTTCAGCACAATTCCCGCGGCAACATTGGGGCCGATGTGAATCAGAATGAATGATTCTTCTGTCTGGGCGGCGCCGCAGTGCCGTTCGCCCAGCGCGCCCAGGTTGATATCGTTTTCAATGATGATCAGGCAGTCTACGATCTTGTTTAGCTTGGCGCGCAGAGGAACGGATCGCCAGTTTTCCAGGGTGCTGATCGACAGCACGATGCCCTCATCCACATTGGTGATCGCAGGTACACCCACCACCAGCGCGAGCAGCTGGTCTTGCTTCTTCCTGTGCTTTCGCAGCAGACGCCGCACTTCCTCGCCGATGTAGATACAAATGGCGTCGGGTGTAGTTTTTCTGTGGGCAAGCAGTATTTCCTGGGTGTCAAGGGTGTGCCCGTTCAGGTCGGCCAGCAGGAACGAAAGACAGCCCGCAGTAATCTTGACCGCGAGTACGCAGCCACGCTCTGCCCTGAACGCGATCATGTCAGGAGGCCGGCCTCCGCTTGATTCACCCTCGCCGAGAGCCTTAACCAGTCCGGCGGACAACAGATCACGAACCACGTTGGTGATCGTTGGAGCGCTCAGGCCCGACGCGCGCACCAGGTCTGCTTTTGAACAAGAACCGCTCTCGCGCAAAAGTTTGAGGACCCGAAGCGCGTTCGTATGGCGAAGAAGAGAAGGCCTGCCGACAGTAGTAGTTTCGTTCTTCAATCAAAACCGACTTTTAAAAGCCCAAGAATTGTAACTAAAGTTTAAGAAGCTGCGGTGGCATACCGCTCTCTACTGTTCCATGACTCCATATTGAAAGCGTGGAGGCAGCCGGCTTCCAGTCCGCTCGACCATGGCCAGCGTAAGCGCCTGCGGTACCAGCAGGGACGTGATGCCCTCCCACGTTTCCGGTACGGCCTCGATCTTCACTGGGAATAACTTGTCTGTTGCGTTCTGATCCAGGCTTGAAACCAGTACCACTTTGCCGCCGCGGCGGTTACATTCCTGGGCCAATTTGACGCCGAGTTCGGCGGTCCTGCCGAGCGCCAGGATAATGGCGAGATGGGTTGCGTCCACGTCAAGATTGGGCCCGTGTTTGAACCCGGCACCGGTGTGCGCCGCAGCACGGTGGCCGGTCATTTCGCGGATGCACAGCGCGCTCATGATGGCGCCGCCGTAGGCCGCGCCGCGGCCGATCACTTCGATATTGGCTGCGTCCCGGCAGAACATCTCCAGCTCGCTGCGGATGGCGAAGACGGCATCGAGGTGGGCGGAGAAAACCTCGGCGGCGCGCTCTGCCTCCTGCTTCCACGGGCGGCCGACAATCTCAGACGCCACGATGATGGCGGCCGCCGTCGCATTGGTGTACGTTTTGGTGGCGTTGCCGTACTCCGGGCCGGCCAGGATGGGGAGTTTATTTTCGGCCAAACGCCAACAGGTGCTCGCAGCGTTGTTTGAGATCAGGCCGAGCGGACGATTGCCGCCTCGCTTGAAGAGTTCGACCAGCTCCGCACTTTCCCCGGAAGTAGTAAGCAGGATAGACAGCGCGGCATCATCCCACACCGAGGAGGCATAATGCAGCCATTCTCCGGCATCCACCGAGAATGCCGGGCGCCCGTGTAGCTGCAAAAAAGTTGAGCCGCTAATGGAAGAACAGTAAGAGGCACCCATGCCGATAAACAGAACTGGTCCTGGTTTCGTAGCCTGCTCGAGGAATTTTTTTAGCTCGGCTTGAATGGCAGAATCGCCGGCGTATGCCTTGAGCAATTGGCGAAGCTTTTCCGGCTGCTGCCGGCACTCAATCTCCAGAATCTCGGTTCCGGTTGCCGTGAGCAGTTCCTTAGCTGGTTCTATGCCGCCCACCCAGCGCGGCGTTCCCGTGTTGCTATCCGCCATGAACGCGACTCCACTTTGTTAGAAAGGTTTCGTTAAAAAGACGGTCAAAAACTCCCGTAGATAAAGGTATCATTCGTTAGGGGAAACGGAAGTGAATGACCCAGCCGCAATCCAGCCGCAGGTGAACCATGCGTTCATTCGCAGAGTCTCTTTCATCGCTGGATTGGGCGGTATCCTTTACGGCTTCGACATGGGTGTCATCGCCGCCGCTTTGATCTACGTGCGCGACTCGTTCCATCTCTCCACGATGATGCAAGAAGTTCTGGTCATTGCGGTGTTGATCGGAGTGATGATTGGCGCGCTGGTCGGGGGAACTGTAGCCGATCGCGTCGGCAGACGTAAAACGCTGATCTGGGGAGCAATCCTTTTTATCGTGGGGTCGATACTTGCGCCGTTATCTCCAAATGTAGCCGTGTTGTTCGTTGCCCGCGCGCTGCTTGGGGTCGCTGTTGGCTTTACTTCTGTTACGGCGCCGGTATACGTCTCCGAGCTCGCTCCCCCTAAATCGCGCGGGATGCTGATCGGCTTGTACCAGTTTGCCCTTACTTCAGGGATTGCCCTGGCGGACCTGGTGGGTTACTGGTTCGCCGGGCAGCAGGGATGGAGGTGGATGTTTGCTTGCGGACTCATCCCCGCGTTGATCTTTCTCTTCATGGTACTTACAGTGCCGGAAAGTCCACGCTGGCTATTCGCACAGAATCGGGAGGCTGAGGCGGAATCCGTGCTGAAGTCCTACACCGATGAGGCGGGCACGAGAGCGCTGCTGGAAGACATTCGCGTCAGCTTGATGACAAAGATGGAACGGCGTTGGAGCGCGCTTTGGAGTCCGGCAGTGCGCGGCTCGCTCTTCATCGCCGTTGGCTTCATGGTGTTGACGCCGGCTACCGGTATCAACGCCATCGTCTATTACGGTCCACAGATATTTTCGCTCGCCGGGATCGGTTCCGATAAGAGTGCAATCTTCGCTACCCTTCTGGTTGCCATTACCAATGTATTGGCAACAGTGATTGCGCTGGTGCTGGTCGACCGTGCAGGGCGAAAGCCTCTTCTCTATGCAGGGCTGGGCGGCATGACGGCCGCGCTGTTTGTCCTATCTGTTTGCTTTCACCAGCAGGCCGCGCTGGGGCACTCGCTGGGCATCATTGCCACCGCTTGCCTGATGTTTTTCATCGCTTGCTACGCTTTCAGCATGGGCCCGATCGCATGGATATTGGTTGCTGAAGTATTTCCTCTGCGCGTGCGCGGCCGCGGTGTGGCTGCAGCCACGCTGGCTTTCGGCACTTCAAACTTTCTCATCTCGCTTACCTTCCTCTCTCTCCTGAAAGCCGCTGGTAATTCACTCACTTTCGCTATTTACGGAGCTTTCTGCATCCTGACGCTATTGTTCGTGCGCTTTGTGATTCCAGAAACCAAAGGGCGTGAGTTAGAGAGTATTAGCGCGCGGCCCACCACAGCCCTCCCCACTCGAGGTTAATGAATGGCGCCTGACACAGGCTTTGTTGTAGGAGTCGACATCGGAGGCACCAGCCTTCGCCTTGCTTTGGCAGGCATGGATGGTGAGGTTCTGGCCAAGTGGAAGGTCTCGACCGAGAACATTCGGGACCCGCAGGTAGTGGTGCGCCTGATCCAGGAAGGAGTGGAACATCTGTTGCAGCAAAATCTCCTGTCGCGCAGCTTGCTTCGCGCAATTGCGGCAGGGGCGCCGGGCATTACGGATGTGGACGAAGGCGTTGTGCTTGCCACCTCCTACCTCATGGGTTGGCGCGACGTTCCGCTGCGCGCATTGCTGGAAGCAAGCCTCGGTGTTCCTGCGGCAGTGGAAAACGATGTAAACATGGCGGCCCTTGCAGAAAGCCAGATCGGCGCCGGTCGCGGAATACGGGACTTTGTTTTTCTAGCCATCGGCACCGGGATCGGCGCGGGCATCGTGCTCAACGGACGCCTCTTCCACGGGATGAATTGGTCTGCGGGTGAGATTGGGTACATGTTGGTTCCCGGGACCTCGGTGGCACCGGTGGAAAAGGGGGAGCCGGGAGCACTCGAGAGTGTTGTGGGCGGCGAAGGGATCAAGGCGCAATGGCAGAGCTTGTGGTGCGCAGACGTCACCCACCTTCCAAGAGACCTCGTCGCCACCCAGATATTCGATCAAGCAATTGCGGGCGACGAGCTTGCCCGAAAAGTTCTCCACCAGTCTGCGCAAACCCTGGCGTACGCAATCTACAACCTCGCGGTCGTTCTCAACTGCCCGCTTTTTGTTTTGGGTGGCAGCGTAGGTATGCACCCGGCCTTATGCAATTTGACGCAGGAGATTCTCACCCAAAGGGACCGCCGACTGCAGCCGAAGCTGGTACGGAGCAATCTTGGACCTGACGCGCAGGTGAGCGGAGCCATTCAACTGGCGCTCGAGACGGCGTCGTCGCGCGTGCTTTCCACTCGATCACGTTAGCTCCCAAGCAACTGCCGGGTGCCCCACATCTCGCTCGTTTTTCGCGAGATGTGGGATACCACGAAGCTCGACGTCCTAGCCCGAGGAATCCCGAAAAGCTGCCGGTTTAGACAGTTCTTAACGCTGGCGAATGAAACTTTCCGGTGTCCCATCCGCAGGATTGACGAAGATGATGTCCTTCGGGTCGCGTCTCGGCGTGTCCAGGGCAAGAAAGACGACCGGCCCCTCCAGGATCTGGGGCAGGGCATGAACAATGCGGCGCTTGAAGAAAAGCAAGTCGCCGACAGCAAACTCTGCTCCGTTCGAAGGGTCGCTCATCCAGAACGTCCCTCTTCCCGACAGAACATAAAGATATTCGTCGGAGCCCGCATGATAGTGCGGCGGCGTATCCCGGTAAACCCGAAACACTCGCGCGCTCGCCGCCTCTTCGTCCGTCAGGTAGGTATCCAACAACATCGTCTCCGCAGTTTCGGGGAAGGATTGGGCGACCTGATTCAGATGGAAACGCTGGTAGCTTTGTTTGTCTGCCATGAGATTTCTCAACCCCTTAACCCCCATACTACCTCCGGCTCAAGGAAGCGCAGCATGGGCTGCGATATGCTTTAATCGAAATCCGAGCGGGCGGGGACATGACGAAGCGAGCAGGGAAAAAGGCAAAGCCGCCGACGGCAGAGACGCCTGGCAAGATGGACATCCGGACCGTGGCGCAGTTGGCCAACGTGTCCATCGCCACTGTATCCCGGACTATCAACCGGGTGTCGACAGTGAACCCCAAGATGGCCAAACGGGTGTGGGAGGCGATCGAGAAGTTGGATTACTTCCCCAACACCCAGGCGCGCTCGCTGGTCTCTGGGCGCAGCCGGCTGCTGGGGCTGATCGTTTCCGAGATCACCAACCCCTTCTTCCCCGAGCTGATACAGGGGTTTGAAGATATCGCCGTGGAGCACGGCTACGAGATTCTCATCAGCTCGACAAACTACGATCCCAGGCGCATGTCACTTTGTATACGGCGCATGCTGGAGCGCAGGGCGGAAGGAGTAGCGGTGATGACCTTCGGAGTCGAGAGACCGCTCCTGGAGCAGTTAGCCGAGCGCAAGGTGCCGCTGGTCTTTGTCGACATAGGCCCGGAGAGGCCGGGCATCAGCCTGCTACGGGTGGACTACCACCACGGCATCCGCCAGGGCGTGCAGCACCTGGCTGCGTTGGGGCATCGGGACATAGCGTTTATCAGCGGGCCCAGACGGCTGCACTCTGCGCAGTCGCGGCTGGCGGCTTTTTCCAAATCGCTCGAGGAGTGCGGCATCGTGGCCGATGCGGCGCGGATCGTCGAAGGCGACCACACCATGGAGGGCGGTATTGAGGCCATGGATTTCCTGCTGAAGTCCAGGCAGAGGCCCACGGCGGTGATGTGCTCGAACGATATGACGGCCATCGGCGTGCTGCATAAGCTTTACCGCGCGGGGCTGAGAGTGCCCGACGATCTGTCGGTCATCGGCTTCGATGACATTCGCATCGCGCAGGTTACGATTCCACCTCTCACGACGATTCAAATGTCATGCTTTGAGCTGGCGCGAGCGGCGGTGACGGCTCTCCGCGCGCACGTGGAAGAAGGCGGAGAACCCAAACGCAACTATAAGATCCCCACCCACCTCGTAGTACGCGAGTCTACTGGCTTCCCGCCGGGCACCATGCTCAAGTTGCGGAAAGCCGGGGCCGGTGCAAAGCGAAGTTCGGCTGCTCCCCGTTCGGCAAAATCTGCTTCCGATGGGACTATCAGTCGATAGATCGAGTAGGAAACGTTTTCAGTTAAGTGCAATTATTGGAGGGTTTTGTGCCCATGCCAAATTGCGCCATCGCCGCCTTCCGATGATGCCGTTTCCCCCGGAAATAAGACTTCAATAAAAATCCCTCTGCGGAGCGGTTGACAGGCTTACATTCCATGGGATATACCGTCTGCGGGAAAAATTAAGCCGGTGGATCCAGCCTCTGCGGATTTGTTTTTTTGCCCACCGGTCCGAGCAAAGAGTGCGAGACAGGGCTCCAAAGACAGGTAAAGGGCTGGCTTGCTTTGCTTCAAGAAAACGTTTCCCAGGGGCGTTCTCGATCGCGATGCTTGATTGTTAATTGGCGCGCAGCCGGAATTCCCTTACAGCAGATGTTCCATTTTCAGGAGGTCACTCATGAGTCGTTCCCGTTTCCTATTGGCTGCCGCATTCTGTCTGGTTGTTCTTCTTGCCCCCCTTGCCTGGGCGCAGGAAAACGCAACCATTACTGGATCGGTATTGGATCCCACCGGGGCGGTGATTCCTAACGTAGCCATCACTCTTACCAACGTCGCGACTGGCCAGGTCAGAGAAACCACGTCTAACAGCTCAGGCATCTATACGTTCTCAAACGTGGGCGTGGGCAACTTCAATCTGGACGCCACGGCGCCGGGATTTGAGAAGTTCTCCAGGACAGGGATTGTTGTCAACACCGCTCAGACCCTGAAGGAGGATGTAAACCTGACCGTCGGGAACGCGGCACAGACGGTCACCGTGCAGGCGAACGCCCTGCAGGTCCAATCGGAAACCAGCGAGCTGAGTACTCTGATCACCGGCAAGCAGGTCACCCAGTTGGCGACCAACGGGCGCAACGTTACCGCGCTTGCGGCGCTGGGCCTGGGCGTGTCCAATACCTTGCCGGCCTTTAGCGGCGTGGCTGGGCTGACATCCGCGAACGGCATCAGCTTCAATGGCACCCGCTCGACCCACAACATCTACATGCTGGATGGCGGCGAACTCAACGATCGCGGCTGCGGAGGCTGCTTTAGCTCCCTACCTTCGATCGATGCGTTGGCCGAATTCCAGACTCTCGACAGCAACTACTCGCCCGATTACGGCGTAGGTTCGGGCGGGACCATCCTCATGGTGATCAAGTCCGGCACCCACGACTTCCACGGATCGCTCTATTATTTCAACCGCAACGAAGACTACGACGCCAACAACTACTTCACCAAGATGGCCGGCCAGCCGCGGCCCGAGTTTCGACTGAACGAACCCGGCGGTAATATCGGCGGACCGCTCTTTATCCCCCACATCTACAACAACTCCCGCAGGAGAACGTTCTTCTTTGTGAATGAAGAGTGGCGCAGGCTGATTCAAGGCAGTTCGCCTAACACGGTGAATACCATTGCAGCCAACAATTTCCCCACGGCCGGGGCCGCCTTGGCATATACCGTCCCCTCTGGTGGGGCCACCCCAATAGTTCCCGCCACCACGGATCCAAACAAACTTCTGCTTTACGCGACCGACGGTTTGACTATCGGACAACCATTCCCGGGCAATATCATCCCGGCCAACCTGATAGACCAAAACGCTGTCCTCGAACTGAACGCGGGCACTTTCCCCCACCCGAACCTGGGCGCCAATCAGTACATTTCATCTATTCCGCAGCCCACCAACGTACGAGAAGATGTGGTTCGCATCGACCACGCCATCAACAGCAAGCTTCAGCTGATGGGCCATTTACTCCATGAGCCAGTGTCGGTGAACTTTTTCCCACCGTTATGGGGAGACAGCAGTTATCCCACTGTGGGGACGGCCATGCAAAATCCTGCCTGGTCTTCGGTGATCAAGCTTACGCAGACGATTTCACCCTCCTTGCTCAACGAAACCGCAGTCCTTTACAGCGGCAATAAGATCACCCTTACCCCGATTGCCGGTGTAGGCGGATCGTTTGTGCAGCCCAGCGGGTGGACCGCTACCAGCTTCTTCCCGGTAGCCAACAACATAGGCGCGCGCATGCCCGAGATCGATCTGCAGGGCACACCGTTGAACACAAACTGGAGCTCGAGCTACTATCCGTGGAAGAACGGCTACGAAGGGTTCCAGTATCGGGACGACCTATCCTGGACCAAAGGACTACACCAGTTCAAGTTTGGGTTCAGCTGGCTGCACGATTACAAGAACCAGCAACTGCAGTACAACACCCAGGGAACGGCAATCTTCAACTCCAGCCAGTTTTCCAAGGACTCGTACGTCAATTTCCTGCTCGGCGACGCCAGCACCTTTGAACAACTCAACTATCTGTTTGGCAAGCACTGGGTCAACAACAACTATAGTTTCTACGTCCAGGACAACTGGCACGTCCAACCCAGGTTGACGCTCAACCTCGGTATTCGTTTCGACGGCTTGCCCCATGCCTTCGAACGGTATAACCAATTTTCGAATTTCGTGCCGGCGGACTATAACGCGTCCCTCGGCAATCCGGTGACTGCGGCCGGCACGTTGGATCCCCGTCAGCTGACCCCTTACAACGGCACGCCCTTCTATCTCAACGGCATAAGGTTGGCCGGGGTCGATGGATTTCCCCGCGGCAATGTGCAGAACAAATACAACACCTGGCAACCTAGAATCGGCTTTGCCTACGATGCCACCGGAGATGGAAAGACGGTCGTCCGGGGCGGCTTTGGAATGTTCTTTGAGCGTGTTCAGGGCAACGATGTATATAACGCTGCCTTGAATCCACCCTTTGCCTATATACCCACCGCCACCAACGTTTATTTCTCCAATCCGAATACCAGCGCCTTGACCGGTCAGACAACGTCCCAGACCTTTCCCTCTGCTTTGACCAATCTGGCATACAACTACACACCTCCTGGGACTGCGGATTTCAGTTTCGGAGTGCAGCGCCAGCTCGCTCCATCCGTCGTCGCAGTGGTTCAGTATGCCGGTTCTGTAGGTTGGGACCAGAACGACGATCGTGGTATCAACACCTTGCCCTTGACTGATCCGAACAACGCGGCAAATCCGTACGACCTCAGGGAGGGGGTTGCCAACGGTACGCTGAACGCGAACCTTTATCGAATCTTCCCTGGCTATTCCGGAATTACCCAGGAGGAGAACACGACCAATTTCAACTACAACTCGCTGCAGATAGGTCTACGCGTGGAAAATCGGCATGGGCTGACCCTTCAGGTGGCCTATACCTACTCTCATGAGCTCGATGAGGTGACCAACGATCTCAACTCACTCTCCAACCCGTTTAACCCGTCCTATGACTACGGGCCAGGAGGGTTCGATCGGCGTCATATTCTCAACCTGAACTACATCTACAACTTCCCATTTTTCGAGCACAATGGAAACGCGCTGGAGCGTACGATCCTGGGAGGTTGGCAGTTCTCTGGCGTGACGGTTGCGCAAACGGGAGCACCTGCTCTGGATTCAGGAAATAATGGTATCCGCTACAGTCCCGATGTTCTTGGACTTGGCGGCAACACCACCAATCGGCCAGACCAGGTGGGAACGATCTCTTACCCCAAAAAAGTCGGCGCCTGGTTTAACACGAGTGCCTTAGCCGCACCCGTTGCTCCCTGGGACGGCGGTGGGAATCAAGGCTTCGGCAACTCTGCAAAAGGTGTGGTCGTCGGACCGGGGCTCTTCAATTTCAATTGGTCCCTGTTCAAGACCATTCCACTTACTTCCCACGAAGGTCCCAGCCTGGAACTGCGATTCGAGTCCTTCAACGTCTTCAACCACACGGAATTCAACAATATCGATACGAACTTTACCGACACGAACTTCGGACAGGTGACTTCCGCCTACGATCCTCGCACCATACAGCTTGGCGGGAAGTTCCACTTCTAACCTCTTCAACGATGGAAGGCGCCAGGGCTGTTGGTCCTGGCGCTATTTTTCCTAGAACAAAATTGTCACCCCGAGAAGCTCACCGCTCTCCTTCCACTCCGCGCTCTAGCGCTTTGTATCAGGGCCCGACTTTAGTCGGGCCGTTGAGACCCAGCAAAGAATCTGGGCTTTAGCCCCTGCCAAACTTCGAGGGCTAAGGCAGTTGAAAATCAACGGCGATGATGGGTGCCCCAGGTCTCGATTTTGAGACCTGGGATCCTTCACGCAAATGCTGGTGGACCAACTTGGAGAGCGTTGACCAGATCGAATTCTCACGCAGATTCCTTAGCCTCTGCGTGAATTGTCTTTTGAAGCATTTTCCGCGGAAAACGCCATAGCAGGGGCTGAAGCACAGTCTCTTTCAATCCTTTACGGCCCGACTAAAGTCGTGCCCTGATACAAAGCACCGGAGCGCGCAGTAAAGGAGGCGCGGTTTGTTGTTTCTGGTTCGCACACTGCCGAAACGGCTGTGGAATCATCCGGAAGAAGATCGGTGCACCGTAGGCGCGGCACTTCGCAAAGCCGACTTTGAGATGCCGTGTCCTTCCTTGATGGTCACCAGCTGATTCGCCTCGACGCCAGGGAAGCGCTCGATCAATCCGTTGGTCCAGTGAATCTCCAGATCGGCATGGCTATTGGATCCCAGGCCGAAGTGCAGCCGGCGATCATTCACTGAATAAAAGCTCGATTGCGCCGTAACCGCCTGGGCCTGGAGCTTGCCACCATATCTGGCCAGCACGGTAGACCCAATCGCGCTGCGGTTGGATTTGGTCCCAACTAGAAACACCTTGAGCCAGTTGCGTTTACCCGTGACATCGTTCCGGAGAAGGGAAGGAGGCTCATTCAGGTTGACGATCACCATATCGACATCGCCGTCGTTGTCAAAATCTCCAAAAGCACAGCCACGGCTGCAATGGAGTGCGGCGATCCCAGGACCGGCTTCGTCAAGCAACTCTTCAAATTTTCCATTGCCAAGATTGCGGAAAATGAATCGCGGGGTTTTCAACGGGTACTCGGGGAACTGGGCCTCCACCTCGGGATAAACGGAGCCGGTGACGACTGCGAGATCTGGCCAGCCATCGTTGTCGAAATCGGCGAATCCGGTCCCCCAGCAAATGTAGCGAGTTTCCACGCCAAATCCCGCGGCAATGGTTACATCCGTGAAGCCGCCGGCGCCGTCATTGCGATACAGCACATTGGTGTCGTCGGCAAAGTGCGTCTTGAATATGTCGAGCTTGCCGTCCAGGTTGTAGTCGCCAACCGCGACTCCCATTCCCGCCTGCTCCGCTCCATCCGCGCTGAAGGCTATGCCCTGCTCCGCGCCATCCTCGCTAAACGTTCCGTTATGTTGGTTGCGAAAGAAAAGGCTGGGAGTGGAATCGGAAGCTACGTAGATATCTGTCCAGCCGTCGTTGCTGAAGTCCGCTGCGACACTGGTCATGGCATAGGTGTGTTGTGCTTTGGTGATTCCGCTTTCCTGGGATACATCGCGGAACGTCCCGTCGCCCTGATTGCGGTACAAGTAATTGCGGGGCATAGGCAGTCCGCGCGGGCCACAGTTGACCCCTACACCCTTGAAATTGCAGTAGGGGTTTGCGCCAGGCTTAGGCAGTCGCTCCACATGCAGTTCGACGTAATTGGCCACGAAAAGATCGAGGTAGCCATCGCGATCATAATCCAGGAAGGTGCATCCCGACCCCCACCGGGTATTGCCTTCGTAGAGCAGCCCTGCCTGCTTGGTGACATCGGTAAATGAACCGTCTCCATTGTTGCGGTAGAGAACATTTTGGCCGTAGTAGGTGATGAAAATATCTTCGTAACCATCGTTGTTATAGTCGCCGACGGTAACTCCACTCGCCCAACCGGTACGCAGCAACCCGGCCTTTTCCGTGACATCGGTAAACGTTCCGTCACGATTATTCTTGTACAGGCGGTTGCTGGAGCCAGGAACGGGTTGGTCCATCCGCGTACCGCAGAGCACGAAAATATCCAACCATCCATCGTTGTCATAGTCCAGGAAGGCGACCCCGCAACCCACCGTCTCGACGATATAGTTCTTATGCGTGAGGCCGCCGTAGATAGTTGGGGCCGTGAGTCCGGCGACCGCTGCCACGTCTGTAAAGTGGGCAAGGAACGGTATGCCGGAGGGCTTTCCCCGGGGCAAAGGCTTTACATTGCGAGTGGTGATCCCCTGGCCCAAAGCCAGGGTCGACGCGGCTGTCATCCACAAGAAATCGCGGCGCGTGATGATGGCTTTACTCATTATTGCTGCTGCTGCGGAGCGGGAGCAGCCTCGCCGGACACTTTCTGAATCAGCGAATCATCCGTCTTGCTGTGCAGTTCCTTCGTTTTCGCGAACTCCTCAGCAGCCTTTTGCTTTTGACCAGTCTGAGTGTAGAGTCGCGCCAGCCGGTAGTGAGCGTCGGGCTGCGTGGGATCGAGCTTGACGGCTCGTTCGAACGCAGCGATTGCCTCCTGATTCTTATTCTGGTCGGCATAGATGCGACCGAGATCGAAGTAGGCAAGGCGAAGGTCATTTTCCAACTGCATGGCCTTATTCAAGAGCGGCTCGGCGTTCGCATCGTCATTGGAACGCAGCGCGATATCCCCCAAATAAAGATAGGCCTGGGCGTAGCCGGGATTGTTCTTGATCTCCTGCTGCAACTCGGGCAGCGCCTTGTCATAATCGCCTTTTTTGAAATAGAGATAGCCGAGCTCGAAGTGAAGAACCGGTTCTTTGGGAGAAATAGCTGCGGCGGCTTCGAGCTCCTTGATGGCATCCTCTGTCTTGCCCGTACCATCCAACGCCTCAGCCAGCAGCATGTGCGCTTGTGCCGCGTCGGGATTGGCGACAAGAATGGTCTTGTATTCTGTCAAAGCGCAGTCATATTGATGGCCCCATAAGCAACTGTGGGCAAGCACATTGTGCAGTTCGAGATTGGACGGGTCATTCTGGCTCGCCTGCTGAAGGTATGGAATTGCCAGGGCGTACTGCCGCGAGCCGTAGTAGCTCATGCCCAGCAATAGTTTGCTGCGGGCGTCCTCCGGCTTTAGCTTGACTACCGTCTTGAATGCCGGGATCGCCTGGGTGAAATGTCCTTGCTTGAACTCGGCCAAGCCTAGATTGAATGCTACTTCCGGTTGCCGGGGGCTCAAGGCCAGCGACTTGCGGTACTCCACCGTCGCCGGCTCTAATTGTCCCTGTTGCGCGAGAGCCACGCCCAATTTGCTATGTATGTCGGGGCTGTTCGGAAATTTCTTTTCCAATTGACGCAAGATCACTTCCGCATCTTGGAATTTCCCTGCTTGCATGAGTGTGACAGCCTGGCTGGCGGCATCGTCCTGTCCGTGCAGAGGGATGCCCGTCCAAAGCAGGACCAGCAAAATCCAGCGCAAATTCAGTCTCGGGAGTGAAATCTCTACCAACGACCATCCTACGTCAACGTAATCGTCAATCGGCTCACCGAGGACGGCGGCAAGGTGAACTGCACCGCTTTGCCTGAAACCGTCGCCGTCGCCCTCTTGGTTGTGACCACATCCGGCTGCTCAAACGTGTTGTGGTCGTGTACATCTTCGCCCCCCAGCAGTTCCATCTCAGCGGAAGCGGCGGTAGCGTCCCCTCTCAGCATGATCTGGGTAGGATGAGACTCCGTCAAGTGGGGGTTGACAACCGTCAGGGTCAACACTTTCCCGGTGAGCGAGGCGGAGCCGTTTAGCCCCCACAAGCGCGAGCTGGGGCCGCCCACGACAGCCTCGTCTCCGGTAGAGCTGAGCTGCTTCTTGATGGCTTTGCGGGGGAAGGTGATCTCCGGCACGGAGAACTGGAGGCGCACAGCCTGTCCACCCTGGTGCCCCTTGTACATATCGAAGACATGAAAAACCGGCGTGGTGATGAAGTGCTCCTCATGGGAGAGGAAGAGCGAATCGATGCAATTGATCAGCTGGGCGCAGGCTGCTATGGCAACTTTGTCGGGATGGCGATTAAAGGTATCCAGGGTCAACGCAGTCATAATCGCATCGCGGACCGTTAATTGCTGCCCGAGCACGTGGGTGGGGTCAAGCTTTGAATCGCTGAAGCGGTACCACGGTCCGTATTCGTCGACCACCAGCTTCACGCGATGGCTTCGATCGTAGACGCCCATGGCGGTCCAGTGGTCGAGCATAATCTTCTCCATCCGGTCTGCGAGCTCATAGCCTGGATACACATCCTCGGCAGTGAATTTGAGCGCCTCCGGCAGGTCTGTGTAGTAGTGCATGGACCAGCCAAAGGGCGGTTTGATGGGGCGCTCCGGGCTGAAGATGTTTTCAAAAAAGCGAGTTGTCCAGTCCACATCATCCTGGTTTGGCCCCGAGGCAATCAGCTTCAGGTCAACCCCATAACGTGGCAGCCACGACTGATAGCGGCGATATTCACTGGCGTATTCCGCGGGCGTGAAGTTGCCGCCGCATCCCCAACTCTCGTTGCCTACGCCCCAGTACTGCACGTTATACGGTTCGGGCGACCCGTCCGCCGCGCGCACATCAGACCAGGTAGTGCTGCCGGCGGGGGAGTTGCAATATTCAACCCACTGGTCAAAAACGTATGCATTCAGGCTGCGAACATTGGCCGCAAGATACGGCTCGGCGCCGCATAGTTTGCAGAAGCGAACAAACTCGTCAGTGCCAAATTGATTGGGATCGTAGCCTGGTAAACCTTTTCTAGGAAGGTTCTTCGAGTCCGGATCGTCTACCCAGAAGTCGGTACGGCGGGGGCGTTTATCCTTTGGGCCAACGCCGTCACGCCAGTCGTAGCTGTCGGCGAAGCAGCCACCCGGCCAGCGCACCCCGGGGGCTTTGATCTGACGCATCTTCTCGATCAGTGCCGTGCGAATGCCGCCGGTATTCGCGATCTTCGACTTCTCACCCACCCACACGCCGTCATAGATGACCGCGCCCAGTTCTTCTGTGAAGTGGCTGTAGATCATGGGGGAGATCGTCCCGAGTGGTTCGTTGAGCATGACCTCGATAACCGCCTGGTCGGATGCATCTGCTGCAGGCAGGTTGCGGGAGAAAAGAAAAGCTGACCCGGCCAGCGCGCCGGTTTTTAGAAAGTTGCGTCGTTGCATGGCCGCCCTCGAATAAAGTGAGAGTAAATACCGGCCACATCAGAAAACATTTACTTGCCGCTGTCAACACGCGAAAAGAGCGAACGAGGGTTGAAGGGTACGGGCTTTAGCCGCTTTCTACTTCGCCTCTGGCTCCCTCACGAAGGCCGGGTGCCCCATATCTCGCTCGTTTTTCGCGAGATGTGGGATACCACCGATGTCGGCCGCTAAGTCCATCGGGTGAATCGAGAGTCAGAGGGAAGGTGCAGTGGTATCCCACATCTCGCGAAAAACGAGCGAGATATGGGGCACCCGGCCTTCGTGAGGGAGCCCAGGCTCTACCGTGGCGCGGGTGCCGGAGTGGAGTTGCCAACAGCGTGGGCGTTTCCAGGCCCTCCCGTCTGCTGCACAACCGGCAATCTTTGTTCAACCGGCGGCAGAGGGGGAAAAGGAGCGTGCGGCTCGGTTTGATACCAGTACGCTACCGAGTAGAAGTTATCGGAGCGATGGTTAGCGTTTCCGTGCTCAATGGTGGCCTTGAAAGACTTGCGGAAAGGGATGGGCGCGTCCAGATGGAAGCGGTAGACACTCGACCTGCTTCCCGCCAATTCCGCGCCTACGACCGGTGCCCCATAAAGCTGATAGGAGAAAGGCTTGCCACCAAAATCCCATGCACCCAGGAAGTAGTCCTCCGAACCAGTGCCGGAAATGGCCGGGGTTGTGTCATCGTCGACGAAGAACATGTCATCCCCTTCCCCCCACCAGCCGTCCTGGTTTTGCATGACGGACATAGTCACGCCTACAAACTGCCCGCTCCCCTTGGCTTCCATCCATACGTAATTATCCTGGCCGTTGAGGTTTCGCTTGTCATCCACCAGAGGGTCGCCATTAGACGTCCAGTTGTTCGTCCATCCATGATTGGGCTGAGCCTGGCGATACTGGGCGTGAAAGTACAGGGTGCCGGGGGGTAAGGGATGAGAATCCGTCTGGTAATCGATGTTGTAGTAGAAACTGCCGACCGGCTGTTTGCCTTCGTTCGAGACTGTAATGCGAACATGCCGCTGGAAGGGCATGGGGAAGAAACTGTTTAGGCTGTTTTCGCTGCCTACCGACAGCAGCTCAGACTGCCAGGAATAGTAATCTCCCAGGCCCAGTCCAAAGAAGTCACCAATGGGTGCTTCCACGCTGGGCGTGGCCTCGCCGTCCCAATAGATGCGCAGCACGATGCGTTTAAGGTGGTAGGGCTCGTCGCTCGCGATCGTGAACCAGAGATGCGAAACGTTGCCCGGCCCGTCGGTATCCAACAGGGTCAGCGATGCGCCGGGCTCAATCCTGCGGGCATCCGCGTTGGCGCCGGTTGGGTCTGAACTTGAAGCGCGGTGCGAAGTGTAAGTCTGCAGGCGAGTAAGATCCGGTTGCCATCCAGAGTTCTGATCTTGAGCTAGGAGCGAAACACTAGCCGCCAGGAATACCAACCCGATAAATCGCCTCACTATAGCTTCCTCATCCTTCGACTTCAAGCACTACCCAGGTGGCCGAACTGCTGACCGCAACCGCAGCGGAAATCCTTATCGAGCACTTCGCCGCAGATGCAGACATAGCCGATAAGACGCGCAGGGTTGCCGGCAACCATTGCCTGCTCTGGAACGTTCTCGAGAACGACCGTGCCCGCTCCTATCATTGCATATCGTCCGATAGTAACTCCGGCAACGATGGTTGCATTTGCCCCTACCGTGGCGCCTTCCCTAACCAGGGTGGCGACCAGGTGCCCGGGTCCCTTTTTAACCTCTGCCCGTGGTCTTCTATCGTTGGTAAAAACCGCGTAGGGTCCGATAAAAACGCGATCCTCGATCGTAACCAAGTCCCACAGAGCAACGCCGTTCTTGATGGTCACGCCGTCGCCGATCTTTACCTTCGACTCGACAAAGGAATGATCGCAGATATTACACTGGCTTCCAACAACCGCGCCATGCATCACGTGGGCGAAAGCCCAAATGCGGGTGCCCCGGCCGATCGAGTCCGACTCAACAAGCGCATGCGGGTGGATAAAGACGTCTGTATGACTCGGAATCATTTCCCCGTTCCGTGCAGAACGGCAGGAACGGTCTTGAGAAGAACCTTGAAATCCCGGGATGGGGTCCAGTTTCTCAGGTACTCAAGATCGAGTTTCACCATCTCTTCGAAAGAAAGATTGTAACGCCCACCCACTTGCCATTCTCCCGTGAGACCAGGCAGGCCTTCGAGTCGCTCTTTATGCCACTCCTGGTACATCTCAACCTCATAACCGATGGCTGGCCTCGGCCCGACGAGGCTCATGTCCCCCTTGAGCACGTTCACAATCTGCGGTAATTCATCCAGGCTGTACTTGCGCAGAAAAGCCCCGATTGGCGTTAGACGCTTATCTCCCAAAATCTTATAGGTGTTCTGTTCCGGACCGGCCGCATAAGGCTGATTGGCAATCCATCGCTTTGCGTATTCCCGATGGGCGCTCTGGTCCTGGCCGATCGTCATGGTTCGGAACTTATATAAATCGAACAGATTTCCTTTCCGGCCAATTCTTCGTTGCACAAAGATTGCCGGGCCCGGGGAAGTGAGCTTGACGGCGAGCCAGATGGCTGCCATAGCCGGCGCCGTTAAGAGCATCATGAAAGTTGCCACACTGACATCAATGAACCGTTTGATAAGCAGATTGAAGCCCGAAAGATTAACCTGCTTGATGCTGACTAACGGTATGCCCGCAATCAAGTGGGTGCGGGAGTTTCCGAACACCAATTGATCCAACGAGGGAACAAAGTGCCATGGGATCCGCCGCTCATTGCAGACATTCAATACCACGGCGAGCGCGTCGAGGTTCGCGATATCGAGAATCACTTCATCCGGAGCCACTTCCTCTAGAAGATTCTCAAATTCTCCCCGTAGCAATTCCGAACGCAATTCCTCAGCAAGGGGCCGTCGGACGAGATGGCATTTTAAGAACTTCTCGAAGATACCGCTTAAGTTAAGCGCTCCATGCGCTCCCCCAATCAACAGCACCCGGGTGTGTATGGTCACCGGGAATAGCAGACGGTACGCAGCCGGAACCACGTGCCGGAAGACGACCGTCAATGCCGTTGCCAGGCCGATGAAGATCAGGATGGCGCCGCGGGAGAAAAATGAAACCTGAAAGAAGGCGATGGCGAGGGCTACCAGGGTGAAGATCACAACCCCCTTCAACGCCCGCCATATGCCCCAACCCTCGTCCGCACGCAACTCGTATGCCCCGACGCTGCGCATGCTGAAGTACCAGAGCGCGGCAAAGCCGACGTGCCTGAACGCAACCGCCGCATGCACAACGTTCGGCCACTCAAAAGGGTTTCGCTGGGGAAGATAGGAGCGGAGGATAATCGCAAGAACAATAGATGCCAGCAGCGCACACTGATCCGCGACTACAACACAGACGCGGTAATCTTTCTGCGTATTCGCCAGCATAACCTACCTTTGCACGGCCTCTTCACGGGCATTGTTTCCCGTAGTTGTTACCACCCTGCCCTCGGCGCAACTGACAGGCACAAATTCTCCGTTACCATGCGCCGATACTTCAGCGGCCTCCAACACGCGGACGATGGCCAGTCCCATTTCCCCATCGCTCAGGGGCTTTTGTCCCTGCTCCACGCAGTTAAGGAAATGATTGGTTTGGATCAGCAGCGGCTCCGTCACGTCGAGATTCGGAGAGGTAATGTCGCCCGTGCGGTAAGTAAGCTGATATTCGCCGAATGAATTGGGAGCCCCCATAGCGACCCCCCGGTCGTAGAGCTGAATCTTATCCACGGCCGTGTCATCGTAGACCAGCATGCTCTTGCTCCCGACAACAACCATGCGCCGCAGCTTCCGCGGGGCAAGCCAGCTTACTTCGAGATTCGCGAAAATCCCCGACGGGAACTCAAGCCGCAAGGATGCTACATCTAGCATCTTTCCAAAACACGCTCTGCCAAACGCGGAAACTCTGATCGGGTACTCGCCCAACAGGTAAATGAATGTGGAGAGGTCATGGGGCGCCAGGTCCATGATCACGTCGACATCAGAACGATGAATTCCCAGGTTCACCCGGGACGAGCTCAGGAAATACAAATCTCCAATCACTCCGCTGCGAATGTATTCGCGCGCTCGGTTCACGGCAGGACTGTAGAGGAATGTGTGGCCTACCATCAGTACGCAACCCCTCTGCTCGGCCAGCTGGATGAGCTCCAGCGCCTCGGCAGAGGAGGAGGAAAGAGGCTTCTCCACAAAAACACCTTTGCCTGCTTCGAGAGCCTCCTTGACCAGGCTGTAGTGGGTCAGGACCGGGGTTGCGATCATCACCGCATCGCACTGCTGTAGCAGGGATTTTGACGATGAGCAGAAGGTCACGGAAGGGAACCGGCTCTTCAGGCGAACCATTGCCAGAGGGTTGGTGTCGAAGCAATGGACGTCGGCCCGCTGCGATTCCAGCAGATTCCTGATGAGATTAGGCCCCCAATAGCCCAATCCGATCACACCGACATTCATAGCGGACTCTGACCTCTGATGCATGCCCCCGCCTTCCGGCTTATGGAAATAGCAAGAATACCGTACCGGACTATTTTGCGGTCAAAGCTAATGCGCTCGAGACAGGTTGCGCCCGAAGGCGGTTATCACTGCAACCGTACACGGAGAGTGCGCGCATTGGCAACTGGCTTGCCTACAAATAGCTCTGTTGCCGCGATGCACCGAGATTAGGGCAGATCGGACGCACTCAAGAATAAAAACTTCTGATACACGCGCAAACGTGTTCGAGCTGATCCCCAGTCATTTCCGGGAAAATGGGCAGAGACAAGGTGCGGCGAGCAATGCGTTCCGCCACCGGGAAGCTTCCCGGGCCAAGGCCAAGGTGCTGGAACGCAGCCTGCAAATGTACGGGGATCGGGTAGTGGAAACCGCACTCGATATGGTGCATTTTCAGGTGTTGCGCCAACGCCTGATTTTCATCGCAACAGATCGCCATCAGATGGTAAACAGCTTCACCCCCCGGCGAGACCTCGTAAAATTCAATCGGTGACCCGGCGAGCCGTGCGCGATAAGCCTCGGCCAGGTAGCGCCGTTTCGCATTCCAACCTTCCAGGCTCTTTAATTTGGCGCGGAGAACGACGCCTTGTAGCTCATCCATCCGGTAGTTGTAGCCCACCTGATCGTGTTCGTACTTGCATTGAGAACTCCCATGGTTGCTCAGGCTGCGTATCCGTTCGGCCAGGGCCAGGTTATGGGTAGTGATTGCGCCTGCATCGCCAAAGGCGCCCAGATTCTTGGCCGGGTAGAAGCTGAAACACGCGATCTCCCCCAAGCTTCCAATCCGACGGCCACGATAGCGGGCGCCCTGTGCCTGCGCCGCATCCTCGATCAGCAGGATGTTCTTTCGTGTGCAGATCTCAGAGACTGCACCCATATCCACCGGAGACCCGTAAAGATGCACCGCAATGACCGCGCGGGTGCGTGAAGTGATCCTTTCCTCAAGATCATTGGGATCCAGCAACCAGGTGGCCGGAGAAGAATCTGCCGGCACCACGCGCGCACCGGTCATCGCTACAGCCGCCGCAGTCGCAATGAAGGTATTGGCCGGGACTATGACCTCATCGCCCGGTCCGATGTCCAGTGCCAATAAACTCAGGTGCAGCGCTGCCGTCCCTGAGGCGAGTGCCACGCAATAAGGGGTCTCACAGTAAGCGGCAAAACTTTTCTCGAATTCCCTTACTACTTCGCCGTCGATGTACACCGCTTGATCCAGACAACGGAGAATTTCAGGAACAAGTTCTTCGCGCAGATTCGCATACTGCGTTTTGAGGTCAAGGAAGGGAACAATTTGCTTCGGCATGAGTTTCAGCCCTTTGCCAGGGTAACGATGTGCTCTAGGATAACTTCTCCCGTTCGGGCATCTGCGCTGTTGGAGTCAATAGAGCGGACGTGTTTCCTGAAGCGCAGATCTCTTATTTGTTCGACGGTTCGCAAGGTAGTCAGCTTCCCCTGACGCTCGAGAGCAGCATCGATCGCGCCCTGTGGCCCCGCGAACAAGCTGTATGCGGGTGTTCCCATGATCGCGGCTTCACGGGTCATGGTGCCGCCTCCGCCCAATACCGCATCGGAATGCGCCATCAAGCTAAGCGTGTCCAGGGCTTTCTCGGGGACCCGGAAAGGGGGCGACTGCAATCCATACGAACTCTTCAGCTCTTCTCCCTGTACCCGGGTTCGGGGGAGCACGATGACTTGTAAATCTTGTTCTGAACGCAGGCGCTCAACCGCCGCTCGGAAAAGAACCTCCGAAAGAGCATCGTGGTAATGAGCCCACGTAGCAGGAGGCCGGAGGGTGACAATCAAGCGCCTGGGGTCCAGTTGCAGTTCGTCGAGGATGGAAGCCGAGAAGCGCAGGCCACTCAAGTAGACGCTTTCCTTGAAGCCTGGGTAGCGGATCACCTTGTTCATGTTTATGCCTTGGCGCTCCAGGGTGATTGAGGGAATCGCTTCCGGCAAAAGGATTTTTATTGCCATTCTCGAGAACAGCCCTGAGGAAACGAATTCGTAGTCGTAAATCGTCATGACCGGAATACGCAACAGCCACGCGGCGAGTACATGCGCACGGGAGCCGTGATTCACTGCGATGCTGGGCCGGTGTCGAAGCCCGTACACCGCAAGGCGCAGGGCACGGACGATCGTGGCCAGCGCTCGTGTGAGAAAGAAACGAGGCGTACGGTGCCGGCCGATCACGACGTAGTGAAGACCATGAGACTGAGCAATCTCTTCCACCTGGCCAAAGCGCCTGACTGTGATGAAAACTCCATAACCAGCCTCTTCGAGTCGCCGCACAATAGGGGCGAAGAAGTGGGCGTGAGGAGAGTTATCGAGATCGATCCAGATGCGCATGTTTAGCGGCTCTTGTCCAAAAACGCTTGCTGCCAGAGTTCCAGCGTCAGCAGGGACCACAGTTGCAAGGTGTAGTCTCGGCTCCTTCCGTTATCCCGAACCATTTTTGCCACCGCACCAGGCTGAAACAGACCGCGCTCTCGCACCCGCTTTTCCGAGAGCAGGTCGCCCACCATCTCTCGCAACTCGTTTTGCAACCAACTCCGCACCGGCAACCCAAACCCAGCTTTTCTGCGAGAGATCACTTCTCGCGGGAGAACACCTTGCATCGCTCTTTTCAGAATGTATTTTTGCGTGTATCCATGCAACTTGAACTCGGGCGGAACCTGGCGCATGAAATCGATAAGAACATGGTCGAGGAAGGGGACACGCGCTTCGATCGAGGCCGCCATGCTCAGCTTGTCGGTATACTCCAGGTTCAGGTCAGGCAGGAAAGTCTGCTGGTCCACATAGAGCAGCTGGTCGAGGAAGTCCAGCGAGGCTGCCGCGCTGAAGTGCTTTCTAAGCATGCTATCGGGCGGCCGCGTTTCGGCGAGTACCTCGGGGTTAAGCAGACTGCGCAAGTCCGCGGTATCCAGATATGAGCGCATTCCGATGTACTGGTCCTGCGGAGCCAGGCCTGACGTCCGGAGGAGTTTCGCGCCAAAGCGGCATCCGGCCATGATGAGCCCGGGACTAAGGCCAGGGATGCGGGCTCCATAACGGGAAACTCCCTGAAGCACCGCCGGCGTGAGCTTTTCACGAAGAGTGGCCGGCAGCAGGCGAAGCCGGTGAGCGATCTTTTGGATCAGGTGGACACGGTATCCAGCGAACAGTTCATCGGCTCCCTGGCCGGTCAGCAAGACTGTCGCGCTGGCCTTTGCTTCCCGGCAAATGAGGTACGTGGCTATCGCTGCGGGGTCGGCGATCGGGTCATCCAGGTGCCAGGTCACTTTGGGGAGGAGGCTGGTAACGTCCGGATCCACTACCAGCTCGTGCCATTCGGCACCGAATCTCTCCGCGACGAGCCTGGCATATGAGCGATCGTCGCCTGACTGTTCCATGCGCGCATGCTCCTTCTGAAATGCGATCGTGTAGCAGCGCAGCGGACCACTATGGATCTCTGCGGCACACGCCACCAGCGCGCTCGAATCCAGACCTCCTGAAAGGAAAAAACCTATAGGCACATCGCTGACCAATTGCCGCCGAACCGCATCCTTGAGAACCGCACGGCATTGTTGTTGAAGCTCCTTCTCATTGCTCTGGAACCACGGCATTCGCCCGGAGCCATCCCAATAGCGATCAATCGCAATCTTTCCGTCCTGCCAGGTGAGCAGACAGCCGGGCTGCAGCTTGAGGATGTTCCTGAACATCGTCCCGGGGTTTGGCACATAGAGCAAAGCCAGAAATTCAGAGAGCGCGGCCGGGTCTATTTCCGGCCGCAGTGGGGGCGCAAGCAGCAGGGACTTGACCTCTGAAGCAAAGTACAATCGGTCTCCGGCCGTCGCGTAGTAGAGGGGTTTCACCCCCATCCGGTCCCGCGCAACCAGGAGCTTTTGTTCCCTTTCATCCCAGATCGCGAAGGCGAACATCCCATTCAGCCGCTCGACCATCCTGACTCCATACTTGAGGTAAAGGAGCGGCAATACCTCGGTGTCCGATTGGGATCGGAAGCTGCAGCCATCCGCGCGCAGCTCCTCCCTGAGAGCTGCGAAATTGAAGATCTCTCCGTTGTAAACAACCCACACTGCACCGTCGGGGCTGGACATGGGTTGGTGTCCGGCAGAGCTGAGATCAAGGACTTTGAGCCGGTTGCATCCGATGGCTATTCTGCCGTTCATGTAGGTGCCCCGATCATCCGGGCCGCGGTGGCGCGTGATGCTCAGCATCCCCTCGAGCAGCTCCGCATCGCTGGCGCCAGCCATCCCGGCTATGCCGCACATGGGGGTCTCATCCAGCCTTGTGTTGGGTGGTCGCGAGCAGCAGTTTGGCCAGTGCGCGCAGCATCCACGCTTGCCCCCACCGCATGTAAGGCGTGCGGTTGGTCCACAGGCGATGACGCTGATAGTAGAAGGACCCGTCCGCCGCCGCCATGTTTCTTATCGTCCAATGAAAGGTCTTCCAGGCGCGTTCCAAAGCGGTCGGGTCGATCGCAGAAAAAGCGGCGAAGTGCAGTATCGCCTGAGAGCATGCGTGAATGTCGATCGGAAATGTGCGGTTGTGAAAATACTTCGGGGCTCCTTCCACGGTAAAAAAGCTGCTCTGATAGTACTGATGCCCCAGAAGCATGGCACCTTCAAAGCTTGAGTCGCCCGTGATCGTCTGGTAATCGAGCAGCGCGCAGACGTTGTACGAGCTATGAAAACTGTCGATCCAGCGTTGCCGGCGAAGCCCTCCGTAGTACCATGCGCCCGTTGGCAGTTGCGCCTTTTGTAGAAAAACCATGGCTTTGCGCGCCAGAGAAAGGTATTCGTCATTGCCGCTCAGGCGCGCTATCCGTGCCAGATAAGCGCCGGTTAGTACACTGCTGTTGTAAATCAGGGTTTTGTCATTGGGCGTGTAGCTAAAACAAACCTCGTCAGCGGACTCATATGAGCGTTGCAAACGAGTAGTCACGAAGCGCGCAACCGATTCGGCGATTTCAACTTCGCTCGCGTCCATCATCGCCGTCGCGCAAAAATAAGAGGCAATGCTGTTGGGCGTGAACGCCGGCATGCACGTACCCCGAAGCGACGCGTAATCCCAATCGTAGCCCCAGCAGTATTCGGGTTCACCCGGCGAACGAAGTCGGATCAGCTCAGTCTTGAGCCATGCGGTCTCTGCCGACACGTCGTAGCCCGTCTGCGCAAGATCACAATATGCCGAGAGGCAAAGTCCCAACGCCTTGGGATTAAGCCCGGGGGGAATCTCCAGGAATCGACGAAATTGAAGACCGCCCAATCGCTTTCCGGATTGGATAAGCAATAGACCAAGCGGCGCCTTCCGCGCCCAGGTTGCGCTCAGATAGGGCGAGTTCAGCAGGTCATAGGGGTCGTATCCCGCGAAGTGCCTGCTTTCGATCCATGTGCGCAATGCTTGAATCGCCTGAACCAGCTCAGAAGATTCACTTTGCGTCACAGAGGCACACGCTCCGCAGAATGGGCGAGACCGCTCTGCCAAACCTCTTTGAGTATACTCACGATCCTCGGGGCTGCCTGCCCATCCCATAGAGGAGGGCGCAGAGGGGTAGATCTGGCCTGTCCTCGCCTTGCCCTCTCCAGGACTTCCAGAGTACTCAGCAGCAAGCGGTGAGGATCGGATCCCACCAATCGATTTGTGCCCATGGAAACAGTGACCGGCCGTTCCGTGTTGTCACGATAGGTTAGGCACGGTACGCCGAGGAAAGTGGTCTCTTCCTGCACTCCACCAGAGTCGGTGATGACCACCACGGCATGCTGGATGAGGTCAAGAAAATCCAGATAGGAAGCCGGTGGCATCATCCAGAGACCCGAACCAGGAACACGGCGGCCGTCCCAGTTTCTTACCGCTTTGATCCCGGCCCCGGCAATATTCTGTGCGGTTCTTGGATGAGCTGGAAAAACCACAGGAATGCACAACGCAATCTCCGCTATGGCTTCAAGCGTTCGTTTCAACTGGTCTCCATCATCCACGTTGGAAGGGCGATGAAGCGTGAGCACGGCATAAGGTCTCCCCTCAAGTCCCAACTCGGAGCGCAACCTGGATCTCGGGTCGACTTTGAGAGCCCGTACCAAGGAATCAATCATGAGGTTGCCGACGAAAAATACCTTGCCGGGGTCGATTCCTTCGTTCGCCAGATTGAGGTTGGCGCTCTCCTCGGTTGTAAAAAGGAGGTTTGAGAGGGCATCAGTCACGATGCGGTTGATCTCCTCCGGCATGGTACGGTCGAAGCTGCGCAATCCTGCTTCGATGTGGGCGACTGGAATATTTTCCTTTGCTGCCACCAATGCACAGGCCATGGTCGAGTTCACATCCCCTACAACCACCACCATATCCGGCCGATCCCGCTGGAGCAGCTCGCCAAATCTACGAATAATTTCAGCCGTCTGCGCGTGCTGTGCGCCGGAACCGACCCCCAGGTTGTAGTCAGGAGGCGGCACCCGCAACTGGTGGAAGAAAACCTGAGACATGGAGTAATCGTAATGCTGGCCGGTATGGACCAGGACCGGCTCAATCTCCTTGTGCTGGCGCAACTCCGCCATCAACGGGGCCACCTTCATCATGTTCGGCCGGGCGCCGACGATGCTCATTATTCTCAAGCGCTTAGTGGTTTTAGTGTCTGCGTGAGAGCTCACATTTACCGGCCTCAGTCCCGCAGGGACGGCTGAAAATTGCCCAGGACGTAGTCCTGGGGCTTTGCTGGACTTTGGCGCATGCTCCGGACTAGCGTCCTCAGTTGTTTTCATTCGTCCCTGCGGGACTAGTCGCTCTTGCCAATCCCACCCAGGACTGCGTCCTGGGCTACATTCAACCGTCCCTACGGGACTCATTGATCGTCTCGATTTTGGCGATTTGGAAGTTCTCACGCAAAGCCCCTCGGCCAAGCACATAGCGCCGCCGCCGCACCCTGATCTGTTCTAATGATCCCACTTGGTATCGGCAAATGTGCGGAATTTCCGGCGTACTGGCATTTAAAAACAGCAATTTCGAGGTGACGGCGGATTATCTTGCCCGCATGCGGGACACCATGGTCCATCGCGGGCCCGATGGCGCTGGTTCGTGGATGTCACCGGACCGCCGGGTGGGCCTGGCGCATCGCCGGCTTTCCATCATCGACCTTTCCCAAGCCGCTTCTCAGCCGATGAGCAATGGGGATGGCTCGCTCGCGATCGTCTTTAATGGTGAGATCTACAATCACGCGGAGATCCGACGCGAGCTCGAACATCTGGGGCACCACCGCTGGAGAACAGATCACTCGGACACCGAGGTCATTCTGCATGCTTATGAGAAATGGGGCATCGATTGTCTGCACAAATTTCGTGGCATGTTCGCTTTTGCTCTGTGGGATGCGAAAGCACGCCGCCTTCGCCTCGTTCGCGACCGGCTAGGCGTAAAGCCGCTCTATTACAGCGTTCACCATGGGCGAATCACGTTTGCCTCAGAGATCAAAGCGCTGCTTCAGGATCCGGATCAAGCTCGTGCAGTTAATGAAGAAGCTTTGTTTCACTATCTCTCTTTCCTGACCGCCCCCGCGCCAGACACACTGTTTGAAGGAATTCATAAGCTACCGCCCGGCTCATTCCTGACCGTCAACGCGGATGGGCAACTCCACCAGGAGCGGTACTGGGATGTTCTTGAACACACCACCCCGCTGACCGGTGTGGCTGAAGGAGAGATTGCCGAGCGACTGCTCGCGGAACTACGTACCAGCGTGGCACTGCGTACCGTAAGCGACGTGCCTGTCGGAGTTTTTCTATCCGGTGGAATTGATTCCAGTACCAACGCCGCGCTGTTTTCTGAATGCGCTACGGAGAAGGTAAAAACATTCTCGGTCGGGTACGACAAGAACTATCCCGGATGCCAGAGCGAATTACCGCTAGCCAGTCAAATGGCAGCGCGCATCGGAGCGGCCCACCACGAGCGGGTCCTCACCCAGCAGGACTTCCTCGACTTTTTGCCGCGCATGGTTTATCTGCAGGATGAACCCATCGCCGATCCGGTCTGTATGCCGGTGTATTTCCTTTCCAGGCTGGCCCGCGATAGCGGTGTTATTGTCGCGCAGGCGGGCGAAGGATCCGACGAGCTCTTTTGGGGTTATGAGCACTGGAAACGAATCCTGAATTTAATTCGCTGGAACCGGTTTCCTATGCCGCCTGCGACCAGGAGGCTTGGCCTGGTGGCGCTGAGCATGCTCGGCAAGTCCCATGGACCGGGCTACGAATTACTATCCCGTGCAAGCGCGGGGCTTCCGGTTTTCTGGGGTGGCGCGGATGCTTTCTCGCAGCGCGCCAAACTGAATGTGCTTTCCCCTCGCCTACGGCGCCGCTTCCGGAATGAGACATCCTGGCAGGCGATACGCCCCATCCATGAGCGATTCATGCGCCATGCCTGGGAGAAGACCCCAGTCAAGTGGATGACCTACCTCGATCTGAACTTGCGCCTGCCGGAACTGCTTCTTATGCGGCTCGACAAAATGGGGATGGGCGCAAGCCTGGAGACCCGGGTCCCCTTTCTTGACCACAAATTTGTGCAGCTTGCGATGAGCATTCCGGAGCACGTCATAACCCGGGGAGGCGAATCAAAGCACATCCTGAAAAAGGCGGTCAGCGGACTTATTCCCGATGAAATTATCAATCGGCGAAAGCAGGGGTTCGGTGTACCCATACAGGATTGGTTCCTCGGGCAATCCGGGGCATTTGCCCAGCGCGAGCTGACGGAGTTTTGTGACCAGACTGACTTCCTCGACCGGTCCGCGGTAATGAAGCTGATCCAATCGGGGCGGGGCACCGATGCCTGGTTCCTGTTGAACTTTGCCCTCTGGTGGAAGCAATTTATTGCGGGCGAGGGTCTTTCTTCAGCGAATCAAGTAGAGCCGCTGGTGGCCGCACAGCGGTTTTAACCCAAACGATGGCAGCCACAGAACATGTCATTGACCGCACGTGGTCCTCGCTGAGGAGTTCGCCCCTGCCGCTGCTGCTGGTGACGGCGCTATTTTTGGCAACACTCACCCTTTGGGTTTCTGCGTACTGGCCCGTCGGTCTGTTCGAGATAGGCGTCTTTTTGATTGCCGGGACCGCCCTTGTTCTTGGAAAAGCGCCTTCACGCGGAACCCACTACCCAATGTTTGCCCTGAGCTTCGTGGTCATATGGGGATGCGTTCAACTGATTACTGGCCGGTCCATCGATCCCTTTGAGACGCAACGGGCAATTTTGCAGTGGATGACCTGGACTGCCGTTTATTACATCGGTGTTTCTACCTTGAAGGAGGAACGTCTTGCCCAGTTGGTTCGCACTGTTATGGTGTGGTTTGGCTTCGCGGTTGCCGTAGAAGCCATTCTTCAGGCCTACCTGTCTCCGGGCAAAGTGGTGGGTATATTTCCTACTGGCTACCACGATTTTGTAATGGGGCCCATTGTCTATCACACTCACTTTGCCGCCTTCGTTGAGACGCTTCTCCCCATTTCCCTCTTCCGGGCTATCAGTGAAGCCAGGAGCTCGTACACCTATCTCGGAATTTCTGCTGTGCTGCTCGCGGCGGTCGTAGTCAGCGCTTCGCGCGGAGGCCTTGTCATCGCCTCTGCTGAGATTATTTGCGTGTTGATCCTATCGCATTTGCAGAAGCCCGCAGCAGGCCGGAAAATCACATCTCTGGCATTGGTGCTGGCCGGCGTGACGGCCGTCCTGCTGGCTGTTGTGGGTTTCGCAACCGTGTGGCAGCGCTTTTATGCCGAGTCCTGGATGCTGGGACGAGTCCAGTTCGCCATCTCCACCCTGCACATGATTCCGGTGCACCCCTGGATTGGCTGGGGGCTCGGTTGTTGGCCGGCGGCTTATCCCGCCTTCGCCACCTTCGATCCCGGACCCATCGTCAACCAGGCGCATTGCGAATGGTTACAGTGGACTGCGGAGGGAGGCTTACCCGTAGGGTTCACCATGCTCTCTCTTGCAATCTGGGCTGTACGGCCGGCGATGCGAACCATCTGGGGAATTGGCGTGATCGCCGTCCTCATCCACGCCGGGTTTGATTACCCGTTCTCACGCCCGGCGGTGGGTGCGTGGCCGATTCTGATGCTTTCTATGGCAGCAGCCAGCCGAGGCGCCGAATCAACTTCTACCGCCTCTATGCAGGGCTGACAGTTGATGACTTTCCGCCACCCAAGCCCAAAGCCACCCCGACTACAGCTCCAGCCGCCAGGGCCACGATGAGTAGGATCTTCGGAGTCGCACTATGCGTTTGCAGGGGTGGAATCGCGGGGGCAGTGCTCGCATCCGGAGCAGGTGGCGCTTCAGGACTGGCCGCGACCTCTGGCGCTGGAGTACTTGGAGGAGCCGGGGTGTCACCGGTTGGCGTGGGAACACTCGTTGGGGGAGGAGTTGTCGCTGGGGCTGTGGCCGTAGTAGCTCCCGGCAACTCGGACAATGGCATCTGGTGGATGTCGGAGACGGATACCACACTGGAGGCCCCCGCCGCCGCCGGCTCATCGAAAATACTACCTATAACCTCTACCTGCGCACCGACCATCTCATCAAGCCCTGGTCCTTGGAGTTCGTAGGTAACCTTCGTCGCTACGTCGGTCAAAAGATAATGCCCGTAACGCCCGGCATGGTCCTTGCGAACAATGCCATGCAGGGTTAACTGCGTCCCCGGTGCAGGGGCGGCCTGTCCCGGAGTGGTCGGGGAACCTGCTGGGGCCTGCGGTGAATCCTGTACGGTAAAGCCCATCGCCTTGCCGGTCTCCAGCCGCGCTAACAAGACCCCTGCGGCGGTGCGAACCTCCGCGGCTCCTCCCTGGGCTGCTACCTCGAGATGTGACTGGTCTTTCATCCCAACAACAATTGCGCCCTGGGGGGATAGAGAGAAGATCCTTAGCCCATCCGCGACCAATTCATAGGACCCGCGCTGGATCACCGCTCCCCTCTGCAGAAGGGAGTATTCACGGTAAACCTTAACCACGGAGTCAGGCTGGAGAAGGAGGTTGGAGCCTCCTGGGAACATCAGATCCGAGGTTGCACTCCCTGCCTGGATCAAGCTCCCTTGAAAGAGGGTAGAGTTGCCGTGGACGACTGAGCCGTCAACCTCTACCTGTCCGTTGGTTACGACGAAGCCGACGCTCGAGGGAGACGCAGCTACACTGACCAGACAACCGCAGGTAAGCAACGCAATTGCGGATTGTAGCTTGATGAGCATGTGCGCCTTCCGAAAGCAAGTCTATCCCCGGGACCAGGATGTTCGCAATGGCGTTCATGATTGGCTTATTTGATCGCGTGGGCGAAAATGTACCAGCCAACATGCCTTCCTGCACGTTCAGCGAGGGATGCAGGGACAAAATGCCGCAATGCGCCGAAATCGCCCGGCGTAAGGTGTCTTACGTCAAATCGGACCTCGCTGAAATCCTTCAATCTATTGCGCAGCTGCCTTCTGGAATATGTCTTTACCAGCGGTTTGATTGTTACGCCATCGGCTCCAGATTCGATCAAGGACATGAGGCCCCGGTATCCAAGTCGCCGAAGCTCACCCCGAAGAATGCCGTTAACAAAAATCGTGTAGGCGTGAAAAAAACTGAATGTATGGTAAAGCCCAAGAATCAGCAATCCTCCGGGCTTGAGGACGCGATAGCATTCGGAGAGACAACGCACAGTGTTGTCGGTATGGTGAAGGACGCCAAAGCAGTAGACCACATCGAAGGAGCCGCTCTCGAATGGAATGGCGGCGGCGGTGGCGTCTTTCAGTGTGGCGCGCAAGCCGCGCACCTCGAAGTTACGCGCCGCAAGTTCGAGATGCCGCGGCGTGATGTCGATCCCGTAAACATCTGCTCCGCCGTTGGCAAACTGCACCAGGTCGGTACCCTGGCCGACGCCGACCTCCAGGACTTTTTTCCCTTCGTACGAGCCGAAATTGACGAACTCGCGCATCCACGGAGCGTAGTTCTCATAACGCTCGCGCTCGACCGCCTCAAAGTAAGCGAGGCTATACTCGTCGAGGCCGTCGACGGCTCCGCACGGGCGATTGGTCCACTGCTCGATGGCGGCTTCGTTCGCAGCCGTCAATCTGCTTTCAATCATGACCAGCATTGTAGCCGCTAGACTCTGCGGCGAAATGAGCCTGCGCTAAGATAAAAAGGTTTGCGTCGCACATCAGAGAGGAACGCCGAAGCGCCATACCTGCAGGAAAATCTGTGGGGATACGGGAAGCGTCTGTCTTTTGTGGACGGTGTCCTGCAGCGGGAGTTTTGCGGGAGGAAGCGCTGCGACCTTAGGGTCCTGGATATTGGGTGTGGAAACGGGTCGCAACTAGCGATTCCCCTGGCCGAAGCCGGGTATCAAGTGACGGCAGTGGATCCGCACGAGCCATCGATCCGGCACGGCCGAAAGTTGACGTCTGCCGTTAAGTTCTTTCAGGGAGTGGTTCGCGATCTCCCACCGGGCAAGTTCGACTGTGTCATCATCTCCGAAGTCCTCGAGCATCTTGAAGTGCCCGAAGAACTGCTAAGCATGGCGCTACCCTATCTAGCCGAACGTGGAATACTCATCATCACCGTTCCGAACGGCTATGGAGAGTTTGAGCTGGATCGGCGGTCCTATCAGGCGTTGCATGTTGACAAGCTGGTAGCGTGGCTTTGCACCGCACTAAAGACCAACCAAACTAGGGAACCGCTGGCGGGATCTGATGAGGAGAGCCCACATGTACAGCGGTTTACTCTTTCCCGCCTGCGCAAGATGTTCGCTCAAAGCAACCTGCTTCTGATCGACGGGCGCGGGACCTCCCTGCTTTCGGGCCCCTTCATACTCCATCTTTTTGGCAGATCTGAGACCTTTATCCATCTGAACGCAGCCTTGGCTGACCGCTTTCCATTGTCCCTGGCAGCTGGCTGGATGTTTTCCCTGAGGCTCGCTCGTTAGTCGGTGTTTTTTGACCGGACCTGCAACAGATCATGGGTGGGCAGATTCAGACTCCAAATGCAACAAATCTATCTTTTTCTTTCTTTTTTAAGATAAAGGTTTTCCAGCAGCTGGGGCTGTTGGAAAGTGGGAAGCGTAGTTTCTTTCCACTTTTCAATGGCCGCGGTCACGGGTAGGGATTCTGGCGGATGGATTTGTTTGGAGGTGGGAAGCATGCTTTGCTTTCCACTTTCCAGCTACCCGGTAAATACGAGCTGGGCGTTTCTTGGAGGTGTGAATCGCCGTCCAGTATTTATCAAAGTGAAAGGCTCCTTTGGGGAGAAACAGTTCAGCAGGAGATTTCCAGGCGAGACTTTTTCTAACCCTGGTATTCAGTTGCCATGCAATGGCATCGAGCTGCTTCTGCGAGTACAGGGAGAGGTCGGTTCCCTTTGGCAGGTAATCGCGGAGCAATCCATTGGTGTTTTCGCTAATCCCCCTCTCCCAGGGAGAGTGGGGATGAGCGAAGTAGACGGCGATGTTTGCTGTTTTTGTCAGTGTTTTGTGGAGACTCATCTCGCTGCCCTGGTCGTACGTCATGGAAAGTCGCATTTGGCTTTTAAAGCGTTTGAGGATGGTGCTAAATCCTTTAGCGACCGTGTCTGCCCTTGCGTCCGACAGCTTTACTAAAGCAACGAACAGAGTGGTTCGTTCCACCAGGGTGCCCACTTGAGATAGGTTTCCCTTGCCAATGATCAGGTCTCCCTCCCAATGACCGGGGACCAGCCGCTCGCTCACTTCGAGCGGCCTGTCATCGATCAAGGTCATATCGGGAATGGATCGGCTGCGCCTGTTCTTAGCTTCGACCTTGCGCGCCTTGTGATGGCGGCGCAACAGGTCCAGCACGTTGGCACGCAGTTGCCCACGTGGCATGGCATACAGTGCGGTGTAGATGGTTTCGTGAGAGATCTGCACCGGATTCGCCATACGTCCCAGTATGCTCGCAATCTGTACCGGGCTGAAACCTTGCTGAAGGCGCTCCAGCATCTTCCCCCAGAGTCCATTGCCAGGTTCAAGCATGCGCCTGCGTCGTGGTTTCGCTGCCAAAACCCGCGCTCGGCGATCAGCCGTCGAAGACCGGTAACCGCCCGCAATGGTGCCCATCCGCGGCTTGGCCATCCAGCCATTACGGTGCATCTCGCGGGTGATGGTCGACCGAGCTCGCTTCAATACGATGGCGATTGCCCCGGGGCATTTTGGAGTCTGAATCTGCCCACCCATGATCTGTTGCAGGTCCGGAAAACCCGCCTCGCAAGGGACGCCGCGCGCTAAATCTTCACCACGGTAACTACCATATAGCCCCAAAGCAGATCTAATCCGACAGCGCCCACAGCACGATTGTAGAAATGAGCCAACGTAAACGCAGTAGGGTGTTTGGCTAAGAACCAACTTATTTCGGGAACATAGCTTATCGCGAGTACCCGAAATCCTATTTGTTGCGCCTTCTTGCGGAACGCTCGAGCCGTGTTGCATCTGTAATAAGTGCCATACTCCGGTACCCGGTCATGAGAGGTTCTCCAGATAAAATCAAATACCCGCCTACCGATACACTTTGCAAAAGCATTCTTATAACCGAGCAAATTCGGTGTAGCAAAAACCGCCTCACCACCGGTGCGGAGAACACGTTGGCATTCCTTCAGAAAAAGATCCGGCTCAGCCGAGTGCTCAATGGTATCGACGGACACAACTAAGTCGACACTCCCGCCGGGCAGCGGCATGGCATGAATATCTCCGACGTGCCCCTCGTGAATCAACCCGTTCTTTTCTACTTCCCGCGAGTCTCGGTCCAAGCCGATCACATGTTTCGCCAGGCGAAGACGCTCTGCGAAGAACGGATTTTCATGACCACAGGCGACATCGAGCACAGTTTTCCCGGCGAAATCGCTGAGCACCTCATTCAAGTGAGCCTGACAAATTTCATGGTTAGAACGAATCGCATTCCCATTTCGAGCTAATGCGTACGCTGTAAACATGGAATAGGTCTTCATAGTTTGAGCTTTAGCGTTCCAAAGATAAGGCTTGCGATGGACGCGAACTTGGCGAAACCAGCACAGCCAACTCTTGTTCGCGCGCCATTCTTACCTGCCCCTGGTAAAGCACGCCCAGAACAAACATATAAAACAAATTGATATCAGAGAAGTACACAGTGCCGTAGTCCAGGCCGATCAGCACGTAAACCAGGAAGCAATAAAGAAAAGCCAGCCAGCCAACCGGGTAGGCTTTGCGCATCTTCCACATGGATCGAACCAAAAAAACCTGCGCCAAAACATAAAAGAGAAAGCCGACGGAGCCCTCTTCCGAAAGCACAGTCATCAGAACATTGTGCGGGAAATTCATCGACTCGATGCCGTTCCACGTCGCCTTATATCGCGGATTCTGGGCGGCAACATCGTGGTATAAATCGAAACCGACGCCGAAGAACGGATAGTCACGGACAACCCGCAGCGTTTCCCGATGCTGCGCCAGCCGCTGATAGAGATTATCCGGCCTGGCAACGCGATCGTCGTAAAGGCGAGGATCGTCCAGCTTTGTGGCCGCGGCCGCGATCACCACCATCGCGAAAAAGACCGCCCATGTTCGGCGCGAGAGCAACCGGTCCTTCGAACAAGAGTCAACTACGGCAATCGGCACTAAAACAAGCACTAGGCCGCGATTCAGGGGGAGCAGGGCTGCCACGAACGAGGTCACGGCGCCCACCTTGTGCACCATCGACCGCCAGGGGGAGATTTGATGGGGCATAAGCCGCCGCAAATAGAGCACGAAGAAGAAGGTAAGGATGGCCACCATGGATAAGACGATCTGCTGCTCGAAAGGCCCATCGGCTCGCCGCACATGGGTGTCGGTGAATTGCGGCTCTGATCCGTTCCAGGGAAATAGGTCTATCTGCGTCGTCAATTCAATCAGCCCGGTGATGCAGAGGCCGAGACCCAGGATACAAGCACATATATGCAGTTTCTGCAGATCCTTGACCAGGGGGAAGTAACGCATCCCATACAGGCCAAGCAGGGCGGGCATCAGCAGTCCCTCTATCAGCAAGCGATAGAACGGCAATGCTTCTGACAGCGCGTTGCCCGCAAAAGAGAGAAAGCAGACCAGTAGATAGAGACCCCAAAACGACGCGCTGATACGCACGTCGCGCGTCAGCGGCGCCGCAATGGCTTTCCGGGAAACGACCAGCATCTCAATGACCAGCAGTGCGATAAATGCGCGATCAATGGTGAAGATGGGCCGCTCCGACGGGAATGAGAAGAAGTAGTAGCAGTATGGGTATACCGCCACCCACATCGGGACCACATAATGGAATTGGCCGCGTATAAAGCTGGTAGTGATCCAGATCAGCGCGATCCACCCCGCAATAGCGCCGATGCCGATTCTCGTGGGAGCCATCGGAAGCACAATAGCGAGCGGGAGCAAAGAGAGCAGGCCGAGCACCCAATACAGCGGACTTGTCGCGCTTGACGACTCTGCTTCCAGCGCTCCGGAATGGTTTCTAAACAATTCCATCGAGATACACACCAATTCTGCTCATTGCAAACTCTCTCAACCGCCCGCCTTGATCGCTTCCGCCGGCGCCGTCGTATGCTCTGGCCGGGCATGCAAAGGCACGGTTCTTTGCGTCCTGATCGCCTCTTCGATAGCGAACGTCGCCTCTGTCACCTCGATGAGCTCTGCGAAGGGAATTGGAGCCTCCTTACCTTTCTCCATCGCCTCGATCGTTAGTTCCATTTCACGCTGATGACCTTTGTCCCGGCCGCTCTTGTATGTCTCCGATTTGCCGTTGCGGGATAAAAACAAGTTTTTGAAGTCGTCGATACGCGCGATGCCTCCTTCGCAGAAAACCTCGAAATACTCCTTGGCCACGGCCCGATCTCCATTTGCAAGATACAGCAGGTTGGCCAACGACCCGTCCTCAAAGGAGATGGTGACGGTGACGTTATCGCGGTTGTAGCGTCCGGCGTCTGGCAGAGCCGCGGCGGTAATCGCTCGCATTGGACAGCCGACAACAGCCCGAGCCCAATCAATGAAATGGCACAACTCACCAACGATGCGTCCACCGTTCCCCGGATCCTGAATCCAGCTCGTACGTGGGACGAACCCTCCGTTGCAGCGAACATGCACCAGCATTGGCTCTCTGCGGCCGGCAAAAAACTTGATCAGCCTCTCCGTCAAGGGTGAGAAGCGGCGATTGAATCCCACCATGAGGAAAGCAGTTCGATTTCCGGCCAATGCTCCCGCATAGGCCACCCGCACCATCTCCAGCTGATCCGGGTCCACCGCAAGCGGCTTCTCGACAAACACGGCCTTACCCTGCTCCAGCGCGCTTTTCACGTAGGCTGCATGGCTGTCATGCCGGGTAAGAATAAAGGCCGCGTCTACATTGGGATTAGCCAACAGTTCCGAGGGCGACTCCGCAATCCTGAAACCGAATCCCTTCCGCGCAGATTCGGCAGCGGCGCCGGATCTGGTGGCGATGGACTCGAGAATCAGTCCGGCCGAGGAGCGGAGATGCGGGAAGATGATGCTCCGTGCGAATGCTCCTGCACCAACACATCCAACCCGCAGATGACCCGCTGACCGCGGCTGCGCCGAGCGCGGCGCAACGGGTGTTTTATCCGGAATACGGAAATCGTCAGCAGCGTGGTAATCAATGATCCCGGTATAGGCGCCGGTCTCGAGGCCGGCATACGCCTTACCGCCTTCTTCCACCGGATAGCGATGCGCAAGCAGCGGCTCGACTCGAATGGCGCCGGATGCGAGTAGATCCAGAAAGGCCTCCATGTTCCGCCTTTCTGTCCAGCGAACGAAACCGATCGGATAATCCTGGCCCCCTTCTTCGTATTCCGGATCGTAGCGCCCCGGTCCATAGGATCGAGACATCGACAACGAGATCTCTTTCCCGTACATGTTGCTGCGGGATACGCCCATACCGACGTCGCCAATAACGGCAATACGCCCCCGGTCCCGTAGCAACCTGGCCGCAAGCTCAAGCGGTTCCGCCGACTTGCTGGCCGCCGTAATCAGTGCTGCATCCACTCCATACCGCGAAAAGGCCCTAACGGCGCTGTCGAGGCCCATATCGTTGGTGCCCAGGCCAAGGTGCGCGCCAAGCGTTACCGCGTTCGCCGCCCGGTCGCTCGAAAGATCGATGGCAATTACTCTGCAGCCTGCAGCACGCAGGATCTGCATTGCCAGAACGCCCACCAGGCCGGCACCAATGACTGCTACCGTTTCCCCAACCGTGACCGCTGCCTGGCGCACCCCTTGCATGGCGATCGCGCCGATGGTCGTCAACGCCGCTGCCTCCAGGCCGACATTCCCTGGAACAGTAACCGCCAGGTTGCAGGGCACGAAGTTAACCTCGCAATGGCTGGCATAGCCGCCCCCTCCGCATGCGACGCGGTCGCCCGGCTTGAACTCAGTAACCCCCGCGCCCGCTTCAAGCACATATCCGGAGCAGGAGTAACCCAGGGGGGAAAGTGTGTCCAGGCGCGACCTTACTTTGAGATGCGCAGCCTTGATCCCATTTGATTGAGCGTAGGCGAGTATCTGCTTTACCACATCGGGCCGAGCCATTGCTTTCCCGAGCAAAGACTTTCGCCCGGCCTCCACCGTTGCTTTCTCTGTGCCCGCACTGATCGCCGAAAATGCCGTGCGCACAAGAATGCCTCCAGCCTGAATCTCCGGGGCAGGCACATCATAAGTAGAGATTTCACCCGACTTCATATCTTCCAGTAAGGCACGCATCAATGGCCCTCCACAATCATCGCCGGGAGGGAAGCTGTGGCTTGATAGGTGTACCGCCGGCCGCGCAGAACGGAATCGATCAGCGCCGCTAATTCTCGTACTCTTACGTCCCAGGTGCCATCCTTTACCACCGCCTGCCGCTGTGCCGCCAATTCCGCAGTGTCCCCGGCAAGCGCGTTTTCGATTAGGCCGATGAACTCCTCCATGCTGTGATAGATTCGCAGCCCCGGGGTATTTAGATATTCATAGAGCGGCGCGATGACCACAGGCTTGCCGGTTGCCAGGTACTCGCGCACCTTGATGGCGCTTCCATAGCTGGTGAATGTGTTGTTCTGGCGCCATGGCAGTACGCATACATCGAAGTGCTGAACATAGCGGGGTAGATCTCGATACGGTTTCGAACCCAGGAAGTGAATATTCGGGGCTGAGACCTGCAACCGGTTGGATTTAAAACCAAGCAGCACCCAATGCCACTGCGGACGCAGCCGGGCAACCTCAGCCATCAGGTCGCTATCCATCACGTGATCCATTGCGCCGAAATAGCCCAGGATCGGGTGGGGAATGCCGGCCAAATCCGGCGCAGCCCGAACATTCAGATTCGAGAAGTGATCGAAATCCACGGCCTGCTCCAGAAAAAACCGGTTCGCCTCCGTCGCTTCCTCAAACAACTTGCGCCCTGAATACATCACCACGTCGGCCGAACTTTTGAGCTGAAGATCAAGGTCCCGGATCACTTGCTTGGATAGCGCGCTATCCTCGTTGGCCTCGTATTTGTCAGATACCTGGTAGAGCAGTATTTTCTCACGCAGGCATCCTGCCATCTCAGCCGCGGTGGGAATTGCGATCCACAGGATCGGGCGCGACATTTTGAGCAGGAGCATGGCCAGCCGCACCTGGGCCAGCAACAGGATTCGATTGAGCCATCTGCCTATCTTGGATCCGTATAAAGGTACATTGACCGGCGTCATCACCCACAGACCTTCGGGAACCTTCCGCAGCCACCGCAGGTAGCTCTTCAGCTTCCGCCTGATCTTGAGGAAAAAATCAGGATTCGAAATCGACGGCAGCCCCATCGTGATTGAATTCACGAAAAGTACCTTGTTCTCCGCTGCGTAGCGCTTGAGCAGATGGTTCTTCGAATGAGGATGGTGATACCACCAATCCTCACCCGCAAAGCAAATAATGCTTTCATGCTTTAACCCGTAGCTCATGCTTTCAGTCCCATCTCACCTGGGTCTGCAAGCTTGCGGGCAAGCAGGCCATGGTTCGGATCTGGATACAACTGGCCGGTAGATAGGAGCCATATTCACGTGAGATCTCAGCAGGCAGTACCTGGAGCGTCAGTGAGCTCTCGGCCTCACATCGCAACCGGATTTGCCGGGGTCCACGGATAACACAACTCACCGCCGGTCCAAGAGTGATCTCAGGAGAAACCTGCCATTCCGGACCTAACAGAAATCGCAGACCAAGCAAGCGCTCTCCCGTGCCGCTCACCTCGTCGAGGAGCAGCAAAGCGGTCTCGCTCAGTTGGACGGTTCTCTTGTGCTCGATACCAAAGCGGGAATAGCCGCGATGCGAAGCTTGCAGCCGGATTCCTTTCTCCGCGTCGTGGCTTACTTCAATCGGCGACACGGCAGCTTCATTGCCACATTGGAAGAGAGATTGAGGGTCGGGGGAAATGAGATTTTGGTCAACCTCGTCGATAGCCAAAGTATTGTGCGCTTTCGTCGAGCGATACTGATTGCGAAGTTCTGCCGAACGCGTATAGCATCGGCTGCCGCCATCACAGAAAACCTCGTCAACACCCAGGCGTAGGATGACGGATAGCTTGTCGCAATGGGTATGACTTCCTTTCCCCCCAATACCATTCGGCATTGCGCAAAAAACCGCGACTGCCTCGCGCGCGCGCGCAACGGCCACTCCCGAATCCCGCATCAGCGAGATGGGTTTATCCTCCCCACTGCCGGCCGGGAGCTTGAGGAGACGCGATGCCTGCCGAAAGAGGCTGCCAACTCGCAGCGAATGGCGCTGGAACAAAGGAAGCGCCGGTTGCACTATGTCATCGCAAAGCAACTCAGCCCGCCCATTGTCGCAGTCGCCGATGTGGGGTAGCTTCCACTCTGTATCGGCCAGGGTGGAGATCCATTGGAACATCAGCCCCAGGCGGCTCTCAAACCCTGGATCGACAGTGGTTGCGCGGCATTGCTGCACCACAAGCGAGTGCAGGAACATCTGTGCAGCCAGAACGTGATAACCAGTCGAAGCCTCGTAGCCCCCGCCATCCGGGTACGTCTGAAGCAGAATTTCGCTGTTGACCAAGCCTGCATATCTTTCCAGCCGTCGCTGCATTCCAGGACCGCGGAGATAGGCAGACAAAGTCGTCAACCCAACAATGTTGCTTAGATAATGATTACTCCGCAATAAGTAGGAAAACTCACTGTGCGCCTCTATGAAACGAAGGTGCTGCCACAGCGATCGAGTCAGCAGATCGAGCAATGGCCGTTCTTCGCTCGTAAAAGGCCACAATAACTCCATGGTGAGACAGAGGCTGATTGCCCGGAGCGCTGCCTCCATCGCGACCGTCCAGTTCACTCCAACACCCAGCGGATTGCGCAGAATCCAATCTTTAAGTAGAGATTGGATCGCGACCCTGTATTTATTTTCTCCGGTCAACGAATGCGCCTTTGTCACCACCGGAGCGAATTGCAGGCGCGAGAGTTCCCAGGGGGCTTTCACATCCGACCCATCGTGGCGAATGATGCGCAGATTTCTAGATGGCTCGAGGGGCCAGCCTTTCCCGGAAACCCAGTCACAATGCCAGTCGGGGTGGGCTCCCAGACTGGGGGTGTCGTATCCCATCAACGGATACTCCCCGCTTAGGATCGCATCGGCATAACTCACAATGCTTTCCCTGGCCTGCTCAGAATCAAGCTCGTTCTGGCTCCGGTAATACCCGATAGGTTGAAAGCGAACCGGGCAGTTGTCCCCCTGAGCACCATTTCGCAAGCGCCATTGGCGAAGCGCTTTAATCCCCCGCCATGTTGCCTCCCTCACTAGCGCGTCGGGCTCCTTGCGCATATACCTGTAGAGAGAGCGCGGTTTCATATTCTTTGCGGCCCCACGTTGAAATCGCCCAGAGCGCACGCAACGTTATGCGACCAGCAATGGCGCTCGACCGCTGCCTGCCGCGCTGCCAGGCCAAGTGCCTCGCGTTTCGGTTGATCCAGGGCGAGCCGTAAAATCGCCTCCGCCAACTCCTCGACATTGCCGGGCGTTATCAGCCACGCAGTCCGGTCATGCTCCAGAACCTCGGCCAGCTGATCTAGACGGCTGGCCACGATGCCTTTGCCCATGGCCATGTACTCAAAAAGCTTGGTAGGCGACCCGAAGAATCTGCTGCCGTCCGGCATCGGAATATGCGGTGAAAGCAGGATGTCGGAAGCGTCCAGGTATTCGGCAACCTTATTGCGCGGCAATAGTCCAGTAAATATCACCTCTCCGGTATCTGCGTAGGCCGCCAAGGCGGAACGCATTTCTGCGTGGAGCAAACCATCACCCATCAAAACAAAGCGGAGCCGGCAGGGCAGAGAATGACTCAACAACCTGAGGATCGCCTGCTGCAGCACTTCCATTCCGTGCCACAGGCTGAAAGATCCCACAAAGCCGATCAGCACCTCGTCGGGGTCTATTTGGAGCTGTTTGCGTCCCAGTTCTCTCCCGCATCCCGGGTAGAAATAATCCGGATCGACCGCATTCGGATTCACCCGAATGCGCTCTGCCGGTATCCCTCGCTTCAACAAATCCGCCTTGAGCACTTCAGATACGACGATGATTCTGGCCGCGCAGCGCAGCGTTACTGCCTCGCATAATCTGATCCAGTTCCGCAAGGGATTGGGATCCCAGTGATCCGCAATCCACACTTCTGAGCCGTTGTATTCGAGAATCAACGGTACTCGCAGACGCCTCGAGAGGAGCGCGCCGGCAATCGAAAACGGCACATGCCGCTGATACAAAAACCGCGGAACGTTCGCTGAAAGAAGTCTTTGTACTCCCTGGGCAAAAACGAAATTATAGGCAAGCATGGCGGCGCCAAAGAAGAAGCCGGGGCGTCTTTGCGCAGGTATGAGCTCGTTTTCGAAGGCGTCCTGCGCCAGCGCGGTACCGCTGAAGACCCGGCAGGTTATTTCAGCGCTTTTCAGTCCGTATAGAAAACCACGAATGTGACTGATCGCTCCGCCGCCCGACCCTATGTTCGCCGGGTTAGGAATCAGATAAGCGATCTCGGGATCACCACTGCCGTTACAGACAGGAGCGCGCATTCCGCGCATAAGCCAGAAGTTGAGATAACACCACCAGAAGGCCAGTGTCCCGGCATCGAACAGAATGCTGATCAGCACTCGAGGAGCCGATCGGAAGATATCGGTATTTCGAATCAAGTCCCAACGGCCGCTGCTGTCGCACAAGACCGTTGCCGGGCATCGGTGCAAGAAATGAATGCACTCCAGAATCTGCCTGTGCTTGAAGTCCGCGACGGATTCGAAATAAAGCACAACGGCGCGGCCCCGCAAGCTGCGAAGCAGACGAATCCGTTCCCCGAAGCTGCCTACTCGCAGCCTTCGATGGGGCAATTCCGCAATCTCGATTCCTGGATATCGCTTAAGCACCAGATCGTGCGCGTATTTCGCGTCTCCCGACCAGATACATAGATAAACGACATCACCCTGTGCCATCGGTTTCACTTTGTACCCTGCAGACTGTTCGAATGGACGTATCTTACCTGAACCGTGCCTCGGCTAAGGGTTCGATCTCTAGCGATCGGGGGTCGTGTAATGACTGTAATAGCGAGGGCTGTAATAGTAATACTGCGCGCTCATATCTGCCCGGACCCCGTTGAGAACGATGCCGATAACATTGGCGCGCACCCGTTTCAGTTGTTCTACCACGCTGGCCACCGCGCTGCGATTGGTGCGCCCTGCGCGCGCAACGATGATGACGCCGTCTGCCAGGGCAGCAATTTCCAGGGGCTCAGCAAACCCCAGCAGCGGAGGAGAATCAATCACCACCAGGTCGTACTCCCTTTCAGCCTCATCGAGAATTGACCTCAGCACCATGCCGATGCGGTCAGCGACCCGGCGCGAGGACGGACCAGCCGAAAGAATATCCAGATCCGGATAGGCGTAAGGAGTCTGCACGGCTTCACGCCAGTGCATTGTGCCATTGACCACGTCGGAAAGGCCACGGTCGTTGGAAACGCCCAGTTTGATGACCGGCCGCCGCATATCGCCATCGATGAGCAGCGTCCTCCGCTGCTGCAGGCTATGCGCTGCCGCTAGGTAAACCGCAATCGTCGACTTTCCTTCAGCAGGGGATGCCGAGGTCACCAGGATGCTTCTGGGATGGTGTTCCAGGCCCGCAGACAGCAAAATGGAACTTCTTAAGGTACGAATAGCTTCATCGAAGGCGCCATTGGCCACCGTCATCGATTCCTTTGCCGGGACTCCATTGAAACTTGCCTCCGGGTCCGCAGGCAGATCCTGCAAGGGCAAGATCCCCACCGTAAATTTCCCAATGGGGAGTGAAGGAAGCAGCGGAACACGCAATTCACGTTGAAGGTGCTCGCTGTCCAGCACCGTCGTATCCAAAGCATCCATCAGGAGAATAATGCTCAGGCCGATGAGGGTAGACCCCAGTAGGGCCAGTAAAGCGTTCAGCGTCGTCTTAGGGAAAGAGGGATAGAGTGCCGGGCGAGCGACATCCGCCAGCCGAATCGAGCTGCCTTCAAAGCTGGCGTTGATGCCGGCTTCCCGAATCTTGCGGATAAGCTCCTCGTAAAGCGCTTTATCCGTATCCGCTTCCTGCTTGAGCGCCTTGTACTCAAACGACCGCGCGTTCATCTGGTCAAACTCGGCCTTGGCCCGGGTCATGTCCTGGCGAAGCAGGCTCTCCCGATTCACAGCCTGCTGATAATCGATGTCCACGCGTTCCACGATCCGTCGTCGCAGAAGGTCGACCTCCAACTGCAGTTCGCTTACCTGGCTGGCTGCCTTTTTGTACACGGGATGGGATGAGCCGAACTGCGTCTTGACCTCAGCAAACCTCTCTGTCGACTCGTTCAGCTTGCCTTCCAACTCGCGCAGTTGCTCCCCCTGCTCGGATGCTTCCGCCGCGGGCAAGGACCCGCTCTTGACCGCGTTGTATGCAGCCTCCTTCGTTGCCCGGTCCACCTGGGCCGCGGTGAGGTCATTGTCCAGGTGCAGCAGCCGGGCGGAAAAGACGTTCGTCTTCTCCTCGGGATTGATCACATCGAGATCTCTCTCCAGGTTGGCCAACGCGCCCGCCGACCGCTCCATCTTTGCCTTCAGTTCTTCCAGCTGTTTCTCCATGTAGCCCGTCATCTGCGAAGCCGCCTGGTAGCGGATGTCATACGTATGCCGTATGTAGCTGCGGGCGATTTCGTTGACCACGTCAGCGGAAAGCTGGGGGTCTGGAGACCGATAGCTGATGAGAAGCAAAAACGTATGCAGAGGACGAGTGATTTTCAGGCCGTGCAGCTCTATGGGCGCGTCCTTGAGCCGGGAGGACAGGAGCTTATCGTTCGCCAGCTTGCGCATCGCGGGCGTTAGAAGATGGTACTTCTCGACCACCGGGCGCAGCACGGCGTCTGATTGCACGATCTGTTCCTGAGTAGTGAGATAGTTCTCCACATCGGTCGAGTTGACCGCGTTCGTGCTCTCAGCGCCCAAAACCGCAGCCGGCGTTTGGCGATCGATATCGATCACCGCCGTCGACTCGTAGAGCGGGGTCAATCGCTTGGAAACGATGACTGTGGCAATTACCGAGAAAACTACAAATCCAAGCAGCTTCCAGCGGTGACGCTTGACTATCCAGAGATATTGAGAAAGCGATGGGCCATTGAGCGGCGAATCCCTCTCCATTGCCGGAAAAAGAACACTCGGCGAGATCGGCCTCTGTTCGAAGCCGTTCACGCTCTCTTCCGGGATCGCAATCTCTTTACGCATAGAGCGGTCTCAGTGCCAGATGATGTAGTCGGTAGCGGTAGCAGTCCCTAACCCGGCGAGCCGGTCGATCGTTTGTGCGGTCAAACGCTGTCCCTTGTTATCTGGAATGTACAGTATGTCGTTAGCCTGCAGGGCCACGTCCGGCGCCTTGCGCTTCATGATCTTTCCCAGCTCGACGGGTAATTCCGTCTTGGTTCCCCCGGGCGCTCGGCGATACACGTAGGCCACCTTTGCGGAGTATGGCGCCAGCCCCTCTGAGAGAGCCAGTAGCTGCAAAATTGTGGTCTCTTCATCGCTTCGCACCGGGTACGCTCCCGGTTTCCTGACATTGCCCACCACGTAAATCTTAAGCGCCTCGGGAACCAGAACCTCCTCGCCGCCGTGCAGCATCACGTTAAGGCTCGGATCGGCGTTGTCGATCAGTTTCCGCACCGGAATGGTCTGCGTGATCCTGGTCGGTTTTCCATCCTGCATCGCTTCCTTGCTGACCACAATATCGGAACCGGCATCCTCTCGGATCCCGCCCGCCCGCGCAATCGCATCCAACAGCGGAATAGGCCGCGTCGCCTGAAAAACCAACGGATTCTTGACGGCTCCAACCACGTTGACTGGCCGGCTCTGGTACTCCACGATGGTCACGGTTACTACCGGATCGACCAGCACATTTCCCTTGGTCAGCGCCCTGGCAATCGCCGATTCCAGCTGCGGCGGAACCATGCCCCGCACCTGAATAGGATCTTTGAGCATCGGCAGGCGGATATTGCCATCGGCATCCACACGCACGGTGCGGGTTAGTTCGGGCGAATCGTAGACGGAGAGCGCCAGCAAATCGTCGGGCCCAACCGGCTGCGTCGGCAGATTCGAGTAGGCGTAATCAAAATTCGATGCCGAAGCAACGGACCGTTCCGGCTGCTGGCCATAAGCAGATGCGGCCATTACCATCCAACACGCGGTAACGAGCGCTACTGCCCGGCCCCAATGGCGCGAGGGATCGACTGTTTTCCGAGATATCAACAATTGGATTGCAGCAATCTTCTTGAGGTGCGTCATGACGGGTGCGGAAGAACGTCTAAGTCTAGTCTTTGGTGGCCGCTGGGGGGATACCGGTTGGCGCAGTTATACGCCTAATAGCCCCCAATGTCATCTCGCGTCCTTCCGCCAGACTGGCGATCGAGTACCTTGCTCGCCGTTTATCGAGTGTAGCCTCAGATCGCCGGAGAATCAGCCCCGGAACTAGAGTTTTTCGCGTCCGCGCAAGTGCCCACGGAAAGCCGCACTCCTTTTAGTGCAAGCTTGCCCTCCGGACGCACCGTACCCAGTTGCCGCTGGTACAGCAGCGATAGATTTACAAACGCCGCTCCAGCGGGAGACGCGAAGCAAGCGTAGGCTTCGCCGCCTTGCTCGGCGGAAAGGCTTCCTGTCCTGCCCAACAGCGCGCCCGTCCGCTCGTCGGTCACCAGCCACTCAATCCCGCTGCCTGGAGCAATGCCGGACGTTTCATAATCGACAGCGAAGACATAGTGCTTCTGGCTTTGAACTGGAACCACCTGAGACATGAGTGTAAAGCTGTCCGGCTCCTCTCCTGAAAACTCGAAGCCCAGCGCATTCGGATGAACGTTGAGGAAGGAACTCATTCCCCCTACCGTCATGAGGTGCCAATCAAAGCCGTGGGAAGTGGGCGATCTGCCAAAACTGCCGTTGGTGACAGGGGAATCGGCGTCCAGTGGAGGGTAAGACATTCGCGGCGCGAGGCCATTCCAGAGCGCTAAAGCCAGATCGGGACGCTTCCGTTGCAGGAGCCAGTCGCACGCTTGCAGCAAGGTCTCAGTGCCCTCCTGATTGCCGCTCGCCAACAGATGCGTTGCCGCCGCCGTCACCTGCGCCGGATCGCCTTGAGTCATCAGAAAATTTACGAATTGGCCTTCGATGAACGGCCTTGTCATGTGCAGCTGGTTTTCTATCTCTTGAGCGTTTGGATCGACGTACCAGGCCAGGCGAAATAGGGGCGTCGCGTCATCCGGATCCATCTGGGCGGCCTTTTGCGCCCAGTGCCAAAAGCGGCCAGCATTCTCCCGGCGAAAATAAAAGTTTGCCAGTGACCAGCTGGGAAGAAAGGTAGCATCCACGTTCGCTGCTCGTGACAGAGCCTCTTCAGCCTGGGGAAGATCGTTCGCCGCCTCGCACAGGAGCCCCAACTGGATCCAGCTCGCTGCGTCATAGGGGTTAAGTTTCACTGCTCTCTCCAGCAGCGATTTCGCCGCCGCCGGATCAATGGCATAGACTTGGTCGGCAAGTTGTGCTGGGTACGCCCCATTTCCAGGCATCAGGCGCATGGCCAAACGAGTGCTTTCCGGCTGATTCCGGCGTGCCAAAAGGTCCGCGGTGCTATAAAGCGCGTTCCAGGCGATGCCTACTGCAAGCCCAACCAGGCAGCCGGCCCTTATCGAAACTCGGGCCACAGCCTTCATTTGCTCAACCTATCGATCTGCCGATCGAGTTCCGAGATCGCATCGAACGGTTTCCCAAACAGGTTTTCCCAAACTATGTGTTGCGCTCCGCCAGAACTGTCCAGATTGATCACACTGGCCGCGATAAGTTCCTTACTGATCGGAAGGTAGACTGCTGCCAGACACTTCGTATATTTAGGCGAATAAAAAACAGAATATACGCGGGTTTCCTTAACCAACGCCGTAAACGTCCTCGCGACCCTGGCGGTTTGTGCATCGCAATCGGCTTGCGCCTTGCGCGCCAAAGTCTTCCCCGCCGCCTTCTGCTGCACGCTCTGCCCGCTCTGTCCGCTGGCACACACAACAGGGAGGAGCAATGCCGCCGTGATCAAGGGTGTCCGCATCCGATGCAACCTGTTCTTCAAAAGCATCCCCATATCATACTTGCAGGTCTGTTCCTAACCCTGGGCACAAACTCAGTCTCCAGTAGGACGGCAGTAGAATTCTCAGGCTGCGGAAAACAAGCCCGGTTGAAGGTGCCAGCCCCGGACTTTCAGTCCGGGGGAGCGGGTTTTCAAACCCGCGGAACTCTCGCTAGACAAATTTCGGGCTTTAGCCCTGGTGGCTGCGATCCCGCAAGGGTTTCAGCTGACCTTTCTAGCCCCCTACACCGCAGCGATCTGCTGCTCCAGACGAAGACTATTCTCCCGGCGAATTACCCACCCAAGAACGATCCAGTTGCCGGCCGCCAAGCTACCATCGGTGAGCAGACTTGCCCAGGCCGCGCCGTGCCATGAATAGGCTGGGATCAACCACAGATTGAGGCCGAAGTTCAGCCCAGCGGCGCCGAGCTGCGCCCCGGTGCGATAACGCTGGTAGCCGGCGCCGGTGAGTGTGTCGCCGGCGCCGAGGTGCAGACTGCGAAACACAGGCAACAGGCACAGCCATCTGAGCGCGGCAACGCTATCGGCGAAGCTGCGGCCCGCAAGGTGAGGAATGACGGGCGCCGCAAGAAACATAGCTGCCGCAGCCACCACACCGAAGGGCAACGTCTTACTCAACAATTTGCGGGTGAATGCGATGGAGCCCCGGGCGCCGTTCCGGCCGGTCTGACAAAACCTGGGGAAGGCGGCCGACTGTAGCGAGCGGATGGGTGTGCAGCTCATGTCGACGACCCGATAGGCCATGCTGTAAGTTCCATCTGCGGCGAGCATGCCGTAGCGGCTGAGCATGGCCTTATCGATGTCGTTGTAAACGGAAGTAGTACTGGCCGCGATGGAGAAGCCGATGCCCTCCAGCATTCGATCCCGAAGTAGGCGCAGGTCGAACTTCGGCCAGCCCAGACGGGTGGTAACCAGCACCAACGCCACAGCAGCGGAAAGACCAGAAACACACAGTGAAGCGATGACCCACTGACGCACGCTAGCATGCCGAAGGACGAGCACCATGCCCGCGGCGGTCAGCATGCGGGCGATATTGGTCAGCGAAGTGAGCAGGGCGGTGAGCTTGAGCTGCTCAAAGGCCTGAAAAGCCTGCCCCCCACCTCGGCGAGACGCACGCAGGTACACTCCCCCACGGCGACCAGCACAATGACCGATGCGCTCGCTGGACCGACCATCCAACTACCGAGCCGCGCGAGAACCAATATCACCAGTAAACCGGCACCAAGGGTGGTGACCAGCACGTTCCCCCAATACTGCGGGAATTCGCTGTTGTGGCGGCTTACCTGGCGCACCAGCACCAAGCCTGAGCCGAGGGTGCTGTACTGGCTCAGCAGCGAGACGGCGGCCGCGGCTCCGACAAAAATTCCATATTGGTCGGCGCCGAGCAAACGAGCCAGCAGGATGAAGTAACACGCCTGCACCCCGAAACTGACTCCCTGGCCGAGGAACATCCAGATGGCGTTCTTCGCCAGTCTGCCTCGCAGCTGATTGCGCATCCAACCTTCCCAGAAACCCAGATGCAAATCCCATCGGCGGGAATGGCGATTGCGCCAATCCGTTCTTCCCCAAGAGGAACGCGTCTCCCTAAAAGAACGAGCGTTGACGCTAAGCGGTCATGGAAGCGTCGCATAGTAGGACAACGCTCGGTCCAAATCGGCACAGTGTTGATTGCTTTATCTAACTTCTAAAAAACTGAGTTTGATTTCCACCGTTCCTTCTGTCACCTTTTGGCAAGACGATGACAAGCGATCTTATCTAAGTAGATCCTGTTGATACGCAATCGCGGAAGACAGCGGATACTCGTGCAACCGGCAATCTAATCAAAACCTATTGCAACCACAGGCGGTAGTTCATGGCGAGCGATTTTCCGTTACCAACTGCAGAACCGATTCAGTTCCGTTCTCCCTCGGTCCTGACCCATCCCGTTAAGATCCTGAGGAGCGCGACGGGATTGGCAATTCCCGCGTTGCTCGATTTCTGCTGCATTGCTGTTGCGTGTATTGCCGGTATCCTGCTTTATGAACTGCATAGGCCGCTCGATGGCCGCAGCGCTTGGCTGCTGTGGACGGAAATTTCCCTCAAGTATGGGGCGGCTTTCGTCATCCTCGCCCAGGCCCATCAGCTTTATACCCAACGCGCGTCGCTGCTCCAGGTAGCCGACACGGCAAGGATCCTGAGCGCGTCCACTTGCGGCCTGACCATTCTCTCGGTTGGCAATTACTTAACCAAAGCGCAGATGCCACGCTTGCTGCTCGCTTATTTCTGGGTGTTCGCAACCCTTCTCCTGGTCATACAGAAGTACTCAACCAGCAGACTCATTCGCGATTGGAGGCCGTCTACCGCGCGCCAGCGCAGGGTGCTCATCTGCGGCACGACTTGCGAAACCAGGCGCCTGTTCTCTTACCTGCTTCACTCCCCCCAACTGGGCCAGATTCCGGTTGGATTTGTCGATGAAAGCGGCTTCGAGAATCGCCGCGTTATCTACAGCCACGATTACAACCTCAAACACCATGTCCCGGTCATTTCCGAACCGCTCTCAGAATCTCTTTTAAGGTCTCTTAAGGTACAGAGATCTTCGTCCCCTCGACGGTTTCGCAGCCGCGCATGGAGCAACTCCTCGCCTTGGCCGCCGCGGCGGGTGTCAGGGTCTCTCTTGTGGGTGCGGGTCATCCGTACTTTGCCGAGCATTCCGCGTCGGTGCAAATGATCGACGGGCTCATGGTCACCACCCTCGACGCGGAAGGCGACCACCCCCTCTCCTACATCGCATTCAAGCGCTGCTCTGACCTGCTCCTGTCTTCTCTGCTCATCCTGCTGACGTTGCCCATGTGGCTGGCCGCCGCCGTCATGGTCAAGACTACTTCGCGGGGACCCGTGTTCTTCCGCCACGAGCGCACAGGCCAATCCGGCAAGCACTTCGTTATGCTCAAATTCCGCAGCATGTATGTGGATACTCCAAAGTATGGGCGCTCTCCGGAAAGCCCAAAAGACAGGCGCGTTACACCGGCGGGAAGGTTTCTAAGAAGAACCAGCCTGGATGAGCTTCCGCAGCTCTTCAACGTTTTGATGGGAGACATGTCTCTGGTTGGCCCTCGTCCTGAAATGCCCTACATCACAGACACCTACACACCGCTCGAGCGCCGGCGGCTGTCCGTTCCTCAGGGTCTAACCGGCCTCTGGCAACTCAGCGGAGACCGCAAGTTCACTATCCATAAAGCCATTGAGTATGACTTTTATTACATTGAGAATCGCGGCATATTTCTCGATTTCGCGATCCTTCTTCACACCTTGTTTTTTGCTATGAAGGGGCTCTGACTCAACAATCAGGTAAGGCTGATAAGCGCCGCGCTCAGCGTCGGAATATGGCAAGTGGTCAGATTTGCAGAGGGAATCAGGATCTCGGGGGTTGCTGGGGAAAAACTGCCGTTCTGGTTCACCGCCGCGCTCTGTATAGTGACTCCGGAGGTGGCTGCCAGGCTTCCTCCGGTCATCAGATTGCAAATTTGCTGTCGCAATTTTCTGGCCGGTTTGAATCGTCAGGCTCAGATTCTGCACCTCGTCTTTATTCACCACGATCAGGTTCAGGCCTCCGCTCGCGGTCCTCACAGCGTAAGCTGTGGCGTCGACACTGCCCACCGAGAGCTGGGTTTCGACAAAGTGCCGGAACCGGCCAACGCGAATAACAGCAGGCCATAGTATTCAGGTCGCGCTGCGATCACCGCACCTGAGTCGTCTGAGATCGGAGTATACCCAGGCGCCTGACCGCCGCTATGCATGTTGACTCCAGTACCGCCACCGAGAGCCACATCAAAGAGAAAGTCGATCACCCATAGCGAGGAAGCGTAACTGTTGCTGACGCCGGCAGCCCCGCCGTTGGCGAAAGAATTGCATTCACTGATGCGATAAGGGAGGCCCAGCAGCCGGGTTCCTGTTTGCAGTCCTGCCAGCTCGCCTGTGAGTTGTGGGTCGGGGCTGATTAGGAAAGCGGCCGTGGAGATAGGGCTGGCTCCGCTGGCGCGATAGTAATGCTGAGTCAGCAGCTTGAGCTCAGCAGGCGTAACCGACTGGGCAAACAGCAAAGTCCAGCTGGAGATGTGGTTGCCACCGCCGGTAGCCGGGCCTGTGATGGGGGCATGGGGCGCAGACTGCAGGATAGCCGCGCGAAACAAAACCCAGCGGCTGAGAAATTCCTGAAAGGTCCAGTTACCGGCGAAAAAGTGGCCGGCCACGCCGTATTCGTCAGGCTCGTTGCCGATCTCAATTCCCAGAAGATTCTCGCCCAACGCCGACACTGCAAAGGCAACCTCTTCCGCTGCCAAAGCAGGGGTGGAGGTAGCCAGGTTGACACCGTAGATGCACAACCAGCCGGTCGCCTGCAGAAAGCCGGCGAGATTTTTGATGTTTGTAGAAGAGATCTCCGCGTGGGTGCCAGTGCTGCTTGAGGTCCACAGCAGCTGGTCGACGGACCCTCCTCCGACCCGTAGAACGCCGGCGCTGAGCCGCCGGAACATGGCAATGAGATTGTGGTTTGAGGGATGAAAATAACCATAGGTCATTGCCAGCTTCTCATAGCTCAAACCCATGAAGCGCGGCGGAATAATCCCGATGGGTGTGTTCGTCACCTTAAGCGCGCCTTGCGTCGTGAGGCCGATAGGTGCGGAAGGCGGAGTTTCCGGAAAAGCTAAATTGTGATTGGAGGCGTAGCCGCAACCAGGTAGCGCGGAGCAAACAGCTAAAGACGCCGCTCCTTGGAGGAGCTCACGCCGGGTGAGGATTAAGCTCGTGCTGTCAGCATGCGTCACGAATGGCCAGAGTTTGATGTTCTCTTAGAAATTCTCTCTACCTGATTTAATTGGTTGCCCCAGCGACCTTCGGTACTAAGCACGGATCGAAATGAGTCCTTAATTTCTGGAGTCGCCGCAATAGGGGATAGCTTGATTGGCAACGGGATAAGCCTGTGTGAGAACTAGAGAAAAGAAACCGCAGTCACCTCCACTGCGTCGTATCACGGCCCGACATTATGTCCGGTGTAAGAGAACCGACTTAAGAACTCAGCAGCGAGGGGTCAGACTCTCAGGGCACCAGGGCGCCTGAGGTTTGTTTCCAGGCATCCTTTATCCACGCAAATTATGCGGAGAGCGCCTTCTGCACCTGCCGCACCTGGGCGCGGGCGTTCGACCATGTGAATCGTTCGAGAAATGCAGCGTAGCCCTGCTGTCCAAGCCGTGTCCGAAGCTGTTGATCCTCGGCTAGCCGCCGCAGCGCATTGGCAAGCTGCTCAACAGAACCGCGCTCCACCAGGATGCCTCCCCCGCCGGAAAATATTTCCTTCGTGCCGCCACCGCGAGTGCTAACTACCGGGAGGCCTGATGCCAGCGCCTCGACGTTCACCAGGCCGAAGGGCTCCTCCCAAACGGAGGGTGAGCAAAATATGTCAGCCTCCCGGAAGAGATCGCCCAATGGAGCGCCGCTGCAATAGGCACGGAATCGAACCGACGCGGGTGAGTCGGCCTTGAGGCGCCTGATGTAGTTCGTCTCCTTACCGTTGCCAAAATGCGAAGACCCCACGATTTGGGCCTGCATGGGGAACAGCCTGTTGTTCCAACAGCTTCATCGCCTCGAGCAGGATGTGAACCCCCTTCTCTTCGACCAACCGCCCGGCGAAAAGAACGGTAGGGACTGCATTCTTTCGTCCGCCTGTGGCCGGATAAAAGATCGCTTCATCCGCGCCGTTATAAAGTACCGACGCGGCGCCGAGCGAAGGAAACTTCTGCCGTGCCTCTTCGAGTAAAAACTCGCTGATGAAGATCAAGCGATCCACGCCAACCTGGCGCATCAGCCGCTCGGGCCCATTCGCCAGGTGGGAGTTATGCAAATGAAGAACAACGTAACCGCCGGCGCGATGAATCTGCGCGGTGAGAGCGATTGCGAACTCCGGTCGATTGTGAATCCACACGATGTCCCCAGGTCGAAGCCGCTGGACCAGAGGACGGAAGATGCTCCGTATGACCCGGCAGTGAAGAAACCAAGGCAAGTGAGGAAGGTATCTTCGCAGGCGTTTCAGCAGTTTCATGCCGGGGAGCAGCTGGATGGATTCCGGCGGAGCATTCCACGTGTTATCCGCGGAGGGACAGACAACCACGGAGTGCGTTGCGTCGCGAAGTACGTTGGCGGCCCAGCGTGAAATCGCGCCGCCGTGGAATTCGGAGAATGGCTCAGATTCGGTAAGAAGGTGATAAGTAGTGCCGTGCATCGAGCTCCACCAACGCTGTAAAGGGGATTTCAGTAGCAGAGAGTCTCCGCTTTCGTTAGCCATCTTAAGCTATTTGCATCTGCCGTAGTCGGAACATTTCGCCAATCGCCTCCAGCTAAATCAAGGCTCGCGTAAACAAGTAACTGCGATGGATAGTGGCGGCAATCGCCCGCTTTTGTGCCAGCGGTAACTTATGCTGCCTCAAAATGACACGTCCCGACGCCAACTTAGTACATGGAACATTGCTAGTACAGTATCTACCGCGAGACCGATGTTGCTTTGCGTCCGCCGCTCTGTCACCTTTTGCCTAGGGTGAGTAACAAACGTAATGACCCGATAGTGCTAATAGTTTCTGAACCACTCCTGCTTTGGACTCTCCGCCTTTGTTTGAAGTAAGAAGCAGCACTGTAGCTCTGCGGCTATTAGGGAGAATTGTCTGAAATGAAAGTGCCAATTGCGGTCCCGCTTTATAGCACCGACACCGTGTCGTTCTTAGGGATGACGCTCCAGCCCAGGTCGTTGCCTGAAATTAATCTGCTGGTGGAACAGGGAATTCGCGACCATCGCAACTGGATCATTGCCAACCATAACCTGCATAGCCTCTACCTTCTTCATCGCCACCCTAAGCTGCGGGAATTTTATGCGAACGTGCGCTGGACCCATATTGACGGTATGCCGCTCGTAGCTCTGGGACGCCTCTATGGCTATCCACTCGAACGTCAGCATCGTGTGACCCTGGTGGACTGGACCTATCCCCTGATGGAGCTTGCGGCCAACAATGGGTGGCGTGTGTTCCATCTTGGGTCATCAGAAGGTGCGGCCGAAAAGGGAGCAGCCCAGTTGCGAAAGCTCTATCCCAGCCCTGCAGATAGAAGTGAGCGGGGGGTACTTTGATGCGCGCTACGGAAGTTCTGAAAATGAGGCCATGTTAGAGCGCATCAATGCTTATGCGCCAGCCCTGTTGATGGTGGGAATGGGCATGCCCCGGCAGGAACTATGGACTCACGAGAATTTTCCCCGGCTGAAGGCGGATGTGATCCTGTCTTCCGTTGGCGCTGCCTTCGACTATGTTGCGGGCGCAGTACCAACGCCGCCGCGCTGGTCGGGCCGTTTGGGCTTGGAATGGGCTTTCCGCCTGGCGCATAATCCGGCTCGGCTGTTCAGCCGTTATTTCGTCGAGCCTTGGTACATTCTGCTGCTCCTGGTGCTCGGATTATCCGCGCCACCGCAATGACGGAAAGTTTAGAGCAGCGCGCCGGGGAAGTTACCGGGGACTGAGACAGCGAACCCACTCATCCGAAACCGGCAATCACACCAGGAACAGACAGGATCCATATCAATCGCAGAGACTTCATCCGGGAACTGGGCGCGCTGGGCTTGGCCCCATGGGCGGCGGCAGCCTCTTGGCGCAAGCTGCAGCAGTTCCCCTCCAGCGGCTGGCCGCGGAAAAGGGGCTTTTATTCGGTTCCTGCCTGGCGCTGAAGTATTTCGTTCAATCGCCGGCCTATCAGCAACTATTTCTGGCGCAGTGCAACATCTCCACTCCGGAAGTGCATATGAAGTGGAACTCCTTGAGCAGCCAACCTGGAGTCTACGACTTCAGCAATGCCGACAAGTTTGTCGCCTTTTGTGCCACCAACCATCTGCGGTACGAGGCCATACGCTGATCTGGCACCAGGCTCTCCCCGCTTGGGTAACTCCCCAGCTTACGGCGGGCAATGGCAAGCGCATGATGATTGACCATATCCGCACGGTAGCCGGGCACTTCGCCGGCAAGTTGCACTCCTGGGACGTCGTGAACGAGGTGCTGGATCCGGGCAGCAATCGGCCGGACGGTTTGCGGGATAGTCCCTGGTTGCGGGCTGCGGCGTTGATTACATCGAGCAGGCTTTCCGCGCGACAGCCGCGGCCGATCCCAACGCTCTGCTGGTATGGAACGAAAACTATCTCGAGGTGTCGAACGGCTTTGGCCAGGCAAAGCGTAAGGCAATGCTTACCCTGCTCGACGGCATTCTCGCTCGCGGCGTTCCCATCCACGGCATCGGAATTGAAGCCCATCTTCGCGGCGACCAGGCGGCGGTGTTGGGCGATGCGAGTTATCAAACCTTTCTGGGCGAGCTGGCGCACCGCGGCATAAAGATCATCATCACCGAGCTGGACGTGCAGGATGCGACCTTGCCCGCGGATACGGGAGCGCGCGACCAGGCAGTGGCCGCCCTGTACAGCAAATTTCTCACGCGCGAGCCTGCGCCAACCGGCGGTAAAAGCAATCGTCACCTGGGGGCTTGCGGATTCATTCACGTGGATTGCGGGTTACCGCCCCCGCAAAGATGGTTTGCCGGTACGGCCGCTACCATTCGACGCCAACTTCCAGCCCAAAGCCGCGAATTACGCCATCGCGGAAACGTTGCAGTCCGCGCCGGGTACGCGCAGAAAGCTAACGACACGTTCACGAAGGGTCAGACCATGGTTATTGTCTCTGCCGTAATCCCCACCCGTGGACGGCCTGAGCTCTTGAGCGGGCCGTACGCAGCGCCCTGGCGCAGACATTACGAGAGATCGAAGTGGTGGTGGTGATCGATGGCAAGGATCTCGGCCACCCGTCACATCCTCGACGAAATGACGTTCGAGGACGGATCGTGTGCGTGTGGTCGCGCTAACCTTCAGCGTCGGCGGATCGGACGCGCGTAACCGCGGCGTGGATGCGGCGCGTGGCGAATGGATCGCGTTTCTCGATGACGACGACGAGTGGCTTCCCGGCAAGCTGGAGGCCCAGCTCGACGCGATGAAAGCATCGACGGCGCCCGCTTTGATTGGAACCTGCAAGATGATAGCGCGCACTCCGGGGAGAGACTATGTGTGGCCGCGCCGCATCCCGGGCCAGGGATGAACAGCTGGGCGAGTATCTGTTGGCACGGCATTCACTCACCCGCGGTGAAGGCTACATCCAGACTTCGACCTTTTTGTCCGTCGCGCGTTCATGCAGGCGCAGCCATTCAAGAGCGGCCAAAAAAAGCATCAGGACACGGAGTGGGTCCTGCGCCTGGGCCGTCTGCCCGGGGTCCAGGTAATCATCGTCGACCAACTTTTGGCGATCCACAATATAGAAGAAGACCGCGCCACGGTAAGCAGCAAGTCCAATTGGCGCTACTCGCTCGATTGGGTACGGCGCGATCGCCACCTGTTCACACCGCGTGCCTCGTCCGGCTTTGTCTTGCACCAGATCGCCTCTGAGGCTTCAGATCAGGGCGAGTGGCGTGCCTTCCCTTGTTACTGCTGGAATCCCTGCGCTACGGCAAGAGCTCACCGCTCGACTATGCGATCTTTCTCGCCATGTGGTTGCTGCCCCGCCGCCGCCGCCGCCGCTTGCGCGATTGGATGGCGCGACGCCTGCGGCTACGCGGGCTGGTGCAGCCGGTATGAAGATCCTTCAGCTGACCAGGCAGTTTCTTGCCCGCACAGGGCGGCATTGAGAGCGTCGTGGAAGGGCTGAGTGAAGCGCTGCAGCAGCAACGGCCATACGGTGCAGGTGGCAACCCTGCGCCTGGTTTTTTCGAGCGGTGCCCTGGCGCCCGGCGGAGTCAGTCGAAGCCGGCCTGACGGTGCACCGCATGCGCCACTGGGGCCCCCGCCGCTACCCGGTAGCGCCGGCCGCGCTCCAGCTCATTCGCGGTTACGATCTGGTGCACATTCATGCCATAGACTTTTTCGTCGATTACTTAAGCTTACTGCGCTTACTGCACCGCACCCCTCTGGTGGTAAGTACGCACGGGGGGTTCTTTCATACCGAGTGGGCCACGGGCCTTGAAAAGAATCTATTTCAAAACCGTCACTCGTAGCTCCCTGGCGGCGTGCGAGCGGTGGTTTGCGTGAGCCGGCACGATAGCGAAATGTTCTCGAGGATTGTGCCCTCCGGGCGCATCCGTGTAATCGAGAACGGAGCCGATATCGATCGCTTCTGGAGTTTGCAGAAAATGATAGAGCCTGGCCTGATGCTGGGCATCTCGCGCCTGGCCGAGAACAAGTGAGTCTACAAAGTGCTGGAGGCCATGGCCCTGCTCAAGTATCGCCATCCGCAACTGCGCCTGGAGTGGGTAGGGGCGGATTTCGAATCGCTGCGTCCCGGCCTCGAGCGCCGCGTGGTCGAGCTTGGCTTAGCCGGCCGGGTACACTTTCATGGCTCCGTCAGCCGCGAAGAGCTGTGCCGGCTGCTGGAGCGCGCTCACCTCTTTGTGTCCGCTTCCAGCTACGAGGGCTTCGGCCTCGCGACCATCGAGGCCATGAGCGCGGCAACCGTGGTTCTGGTCACCGCCGTGGGAGCGCATGCTGACGTGATTCGCGACGGAGTGAGCGGCTTCCTCATGGACCAGGACGCCTCGGCATTTTCCGCCCACATGGAACACGTTCTCACGCTGCCGCCAGAGAAACTGGCGCAGATCGGCGAGGCGGCGCGCGAGGCGACCAGACGTTTCTCCTGGATGCAGATCGCGCCCCGTTACGAGCAACTCTATCGCGAGGTTCTAAGCAACGGAGCGGCGCAGGCCTCATGAACCAAACAGCAAACCAGGGAACGATCGTGGTCTTCCGCATCCAGTTGTTACCGCCTTCAGAGACGTTCATTACGGCGCAAGCAGCCGCTATGCGCAGGTTTTCGCCCTTTTTTGTCGGCTGGCGCAGGACCGCTGGCATCGAGCTGCCCCGCCACCAGCTGGACAGTCGATGGCGGCGGCGTGCGGGGAAAACTGCGCGAACTTCGCTTTCGCTATATAGGTCCCACCCGGGAACAGGTTGCGCGCTTACGGGCGCGAGCTCCGCGCCTGGTCTATGCCCATTTCGCACCTGATGGCTACGCGGCGATGCAGCTTGCGGAACAGCTTGGGGTGCCGCTGGTGACGGCCTTACATGGATTCGACGTAACCATGGGCGACCAGGCAATCGCGGCAACTCGATTGGGCAGGGAGTATCTGCGAGGACGCAGCAGACTGCAGAAGAAGGGCGCCCTCTTCCTGACCTGCTCCGCCTATATCCGCCGGCGCGGCCTCGAGATTGGGTATCCGGAAGAACGTACGATCGTGCATTCGATTGGTGTGGACGTCGAGCGATTCCAACCGCCCCTGACCGGGCCGCGAGAGAAAGTCGTCTTGTTTGTCGGGCGCCTGGTAGAGAAGAAAGGTTGTGGAAGCCTGATTGAAGCCATGGTCGCGGTGCAGCGTCAAAATCCCGCCGCTCAGCTGGTGGTGATTGGCGGTGGCCCCTTGCGCCCGACGTATCAGGCGCAGGCGCTAGCGCTACAGGTTCGCTGCCGCTTTCTTGGCACCCAGCCAACGGCTGTCGTGCGCGAGTGGATGGCTCGGGCTGCTGTTTTCTGTGTGCCCAGTGTGGTTGCCGCGAACGGTGATGCCGAGGGCTTCGGCATGGTTTTTATCGAGGCCCAGGCGATGGGCCTGCCGGTGGTAAGCACTGTGAGCGGCGGAATCCCGGAGGCCGTCAAGCACGGTGAGACGGGCTTGCTGGTCACCGAGCGTAACCCCGCCGCCCTTGCGGAGGCCATTCTGCAGTTGATGCAGAACGAAGAACTATGGAAGCGCTTGAGCGTTGCCGGCCGCAAACGGGTCGTGGACCAATTCAACCTGGTGCACCAAACCGCGCGTCTCGAAGACGTTTTCGAGCGGCTGCTGGCAGAAGGCTGACCGATGGCGCAATTAGCTCAAGCACTGCCCGCCACACTGCCGGAGACGTCGCATGCCGGGCGACGCTTCTATCAGCCGGAACTCGACGGGTTGCGCTTCTACGCCTTCCTGGGCGTATTCGTGTGTCACACTTACCCTCGCAGCCGGGATTCTATGTCAGGTTGCATCTACCGCTGCCGTCGCTGTGGGCAGCGATTTCCAAGTCAGGTGCGGCAGGCGTCGATTTGTTTTTCGCCTTGAGCGCTTTCCTGATTACCTCGCTCCTGCTCCGGGAACGCCAAGGCACGGGTGGCATCTCGCTCCGCCTGTTCTACACCCGGCGCATCCTGCGTATATGGCCGCTCTATTTTGCCGTGGTTGCTCTGGGCGTCGTGCTGGCCCATACGGTGCCCGGCCAACATCTTCCCTGGTACTACGTTGCCGGCTATTTGCTCTTCGTTGGTAACTGGGTCAATGCTGTTTTCGGACATCTGCACTCCATCTGCTCTCCCTTATGGACGGTCTCCATCGAGGAGCAGTTCTACCTGCTATGGCCTGCGCTGATGAGAATGCTCGACCGTCGCGGCATGATCGTCGCTGCAATTGTTACAGTCCTGCTTTCAACCCTAAGCCAGGTCGGTATCGTGCTCGCAGGCTTGAGCGGGGGCTATATCTATTACGGCAGTGCCTCGCGTTGCGGCTCGCTCGCGCTCGGTGTCCTGCTGGCGTTGTTTGCGCAACGTCTGCCCCGGCTGACCACTAGGCGGCGTTGGCTGCTGGTGGGCACCGGAGTGCTGGGGTGGATCGCCGCCTCGGCATGGCTTGCCGACCGGCCCGGACCGGTCACCATGGCTATGCCGTTGGGGCGCCTGATTATCTCGCTGGCATCGGGCGCGATTCTCTGCGGATGCCTCTACAGCCGCAACCCTTTACTGAGAGGCCGGTGGGTGGTGGAACTGGGCAAAAGAAGTTACGGGCTTTACCTGCTGCACCTGACCGCGATTCTCCTGCTGGAAAACCTGCTTCATCCGGTCTGGGGTTGGCAACTACTGGTCACCAAGGCACTCGCGTTAGTCATGACAGTAATCCTCGCGTTTGCGTCGTATCGCTGGGTCGAGTCGCCCTTCCTGCGCCTCAAAGACCATTTCGCCACCGTACTTAGCCGCCCAGTTTGAACATAAGTGGAGGTCTACCTTGGATAAGCTAGCGTTCCAACCTTCGCGTGTTGTGATTGCGCCAAGCCCATCGCGCCCCGAACTTACTCTACGGGAAGTTGGAACGATGCTGGTGCGCCGCCGTGCGATCATCTACACGAGTCTTGCCGCGTTCTTTCTGTTCGCGATTCTGGCTCTCCTTTTTTCCACTCGGCGCTACAAGTCGGTGGGTGAGATCGAAGTCCAGAAGGAGTCCAATAATTCCCTGGGCATCCAGACGGATAGTGCAGACGCTCCCTCCGATGCACTCGAAGTCAACATGATCATCCAGACCCAGGCGAAGATCCTGCAGTCTGACTCGCTTGCACTGCGAGTCATCGAAGAGCTTCACCTCGAGCAAACGGAGGATTATAAGCAGAAATGGTCTCCTGTTGGTTGGGTTCTCGGGCTTTTCAATCCCGCTTCCAAGCCTGATCCCAAGGGCGCATCTCTGGAGGACTCGCCTCACCGGCGGGCGCGGGTGCTGAAAGTATTTCACCGCAAGCTGACCGTGAAACCGGTGGCCGGAACGCGGCTGATCGACGTGGAGTTTCTCAATCCTGATCCGCAGCTCACGGCGGCGGTAGTGAACCACCTGCTGCAAGGCCTGATCGAGAAGGGTTTCCAGGCGCGTTATGACGCAACCATCCAGGCGTCGTCGTGGCTGGGCTCGCAGCTGAACGATCTGCGCAACAAGACGCAGCAACTGCAAGCAAAAGTGGTAAAGCTTCAACAAGAGTCGGGTGTCTTTGCTCTCGGGGAGGTCGATCGCGAGGGCAGGGACCAGGTCTATAGCCCGACACTTGAGAAGCTTCAAATGGCAACGCAGGCCGAAGCGCAAGCGCAGTCGAACCGCATCCTGAAGGGTGCGATCAACGAAGTGGTGAAAGGCGGCAACCCCGAGCTGATCTCGGGGCTAGCTGGAAATAGTCTCACCGGGGCTTCTTCCACTGCGATCGGCACTTCTCTCAATTTGATTCAGAACCTTCGTTTGCAAGAGGCAACTCTGCAGGGGCAACTGCAGGAAGTCTCCGCTAAGTTCGGTCCAGCCTATCCCAAGCTGGCCGAGATGCAGGGCAACCTAAATGCCATGCAGCAAGCGATCCTGGCGGAGGTGGACCGGGTCGCGAAGCGCGCCCAAAACGACTTCACGGTTGCCCAGCAGACCGAGGAAAAAACGCGTCGGGACTTCCTTGTGGATAAGAGCGAAGCGGAGGCCCTCAACAATAAAACGATCGAATACCAAATGGCGCGGCAGGAAGCCGACCAGACCCGGGCGCTCTATGACGATATGTCGCGCCGCCTCAAGGAATCCGGCCTTCTCGCAGGACTGCATTCCACCAACATTTCCATCGTCGATTGGGCAAGAGCCGGCGATACTCCGGCAAAGCCTGTCATCCCGCTTTACCTGGGAGGTTCGATTTTAGTGGGATTGGTAATTGGTTCCGTGGCCGCGCTGCTACGGGACGTGACGGATACGAGAATCCATGACTTGCGCGAGATATCACATGAACTCGGCCCGACACCGCTCTGCGTGCTGCCATATGAGCGGGAACAGCCTGCCCTCAGCATGGGGGTCCGCTTGCAGGACAAATCGCCGCTGCCCGCACTGACCAGCCCGCGCTCTCTGTTTGTTGAGTCGCTTCGCTCGCTCCGAACTTCTCTACTGTTGTCTCGCAGCGGGGCGCCCCCGCGTTCGCTCCTGGTGACCAGTCCCTTTGAGGGAGAGGGAAAAAGTTTTTTGAGCTGGAACCTTGCTATCCTCTTTGCCCAACAAGGTAAGCAAGTGTTGTTGTGCGATGCAGACTTACGCCACCCGTGGCTGCATCGCAGCCTTGAGGCGAGCCCAGAGGTTGGGTTAAGCAACTTGTTAGCTGGCCTCTCACCAGACCTTGGCGCTTCCGCAATCATCCCTGTGCTGGAGGTTCCCGGCCTGTTTCTCTTGCCAGCAGGCCCACTGCCTCCGTACCCTGCAGAACTTTTAGCATCGGTTGAAATGGCGAACCTGGTGAAGGCTTGGGAAGGTCAATATGATCTCGTGATATTAGACGCTCCACCGCTGATGCACTTTACTGACTCGGTGGTTCTAAGCTCCATCGTCAACTCGGTTTTGCTCGTGGCGCGGCACCAGCAGACGCCTTTATCGGCGCTCGGGAAGAGCTACCGGATGCTCGAAGAGGTGCAATCGATCCACGACCGCAAAATCAATATCGTGATCAACGGTGTGAAAGAGCAGCCTGATCAAGGATTTCTCTCCTACCAGAAACGCGCGATGGAGGCAGCGAACGCATCATGACAAATCAACCAAGAGTCTGCATCCTGTTGCTCCTCATGTTCAGCACCGCAGCCGGTTTGCTGGCGCAGAATGAGACCCTGTTGATCGGGCCCGGCGATCTGCTGCACCTTCAGGTCTACGACACACCAGAGATGGAACAGCGCGCCCGGGTGACCGATGCCGGCACTATACCTTTCAGCTTTCTGGGCAGCGTCAGCGTATCCGGCTTGACGCCGGCGCAGGCGGCGGCGCAGATTGAGCAGCGGCTGATCGCTGCCGGTATCATGCTGCATCCGCAGGTGACAGTGCGCGTGGAAGCCTACGCCACCCAGAACGCATCGGTGATGGGCCAGGTACAGAAACCGGGGATCTACGAAATCGATACCGCCCGCAAAGTAGTGGAGGTGCTTGCCATGGCCGGCGGACTCACGGACATGGCGGATCGCCACATTACGATTGAACGCTTTGGCGCCGCGAAACAAAAGGTGGAGTATTACTTTTCCAATGCGGCCGCGGCGGCCTTCTCCGAAGACCCCATGGTCTACCCCGGCGATACAGTGATTGTGCCTAAAGCCGCGGTGGTTTATGTTCTGGGCGACGTCTCAAAGCCCGGCGGCTATCCCATAAGCACCAACAATTCGAGGATGACGGTGCTGCAGGCGATCGCCCTGGCCGGCTACGCCAATCACACCGCATCCGTGGGCAAATCAAAGCTGGTGCGCGAGACTCCTGCGGGCGTAAAAGAAATCGACCTGCCGGTAACTGAGATGCAGAAGGGCAAGAAGGCCGATGTTGCGTTGCTGCCCGACGACGTGATCTATGTCCCTTTCAGCTTCGCGCGTAACCTCGGCGTCAATAGCCAGGGGATTCTGGCTTCCGCTGCTTCCGCCGTGATCTACACCCACTAATGCCTGAGACCGAAGAGTCAGTAAATGTCTGGGGACATGCTTCCACCTGGGGCCTGTTATTGCTGCTGCTCTATTTTGCTCTGGCCGGTGTGTCTCCGTTTGTCAATGAACCTACGGCCACCCGGGCGGTCCAAACCGGCTCTGCCGGCGCCGCTCTAGTGGATCGCCTGATCAAGCTGTTCATCATCGCGGCCTGCATGATGTTTGTCCTTCAGCGCCATCAATCGGTTCGCCGCATGAGCATGCAGATGAAGCTGGTAACCAGTTTCCCCGTCCTCGCCCTGCTGCTCTTTCCCGTGTCGCAACAACCAACCCGGACGATCAGCTCCGGCGCCCTGCTTCTGGCCGGCGTTCTGCTTCTCTACTACATCATGTCGCGATATAGCCTCGACCAGGTGCTGGAGCTGTTGCTTGTTCTGGGCACGGTTACGATTGTGGCCAGTATCATGTTTGCTCTTGCCCTGCCGCAGTATGGCCTGGATCAGATGGGGGAGCATTCTGAAGCGTGGAAGGGTATATTTAGCGCCAAGAATTACCTGGGCAACATGGGATTGTTCTTTCTGACTGTGGCAGTGTCCTATCGTGGGCGCACTCCATTTTGGCGTTCCCTTCGCCTTTCCCAAATCATGTTTTGCCTTATCGCGATAGCCTTTTCGCGAGCAGCGACGGCCTGGTTGCTGACCGCAATTTACATTGTCCTTCTTGCTGTCATGAAGGCGCTCCACGGCTTCAGAAGGAAAGACTACTTTGTGGTCTGCCTTGTGTTGCTAGTGCTCTTTTCCGCCGTCGTGGGGACCATCGTGATTTGGCCGGATTTCCTGGTTACCATGTTGGGAAAGGACCTGACTCTGACCGGGCGCACCGGCATATGGAGCGCGGTCACTGATTCAATTGCCAAGCGCCCGCTGTTTGGCTATGGTTACCAGGCGTTTTGGCTTGGCCTCGAAGGCGAATCCTATCGTGTCATTCTCGCGGTATCGTGGGTACTGGCGCAGGCGCAGAACGGCTTTCTTGATGTCACGCTGGAGATGGGCATGCTGGGCCTGGTGATTGTACTCCTGGTCTTCGGCTTTGCCTTCCGCGATGCTGTGGTCTGCCTTCTTCGCGCTCGTGACGACATCCATCTCAGGGCGGTGGAGTGGTATCTCACCATCGTCGTTCTGACGCTCATTTACAACCTTGACGAAAGCTTTCTCTTTGACCCCAAGCATCTTGGCTCGTTGATCTTCCTGCTTGCCTGCGTGGGGCTAAAAATTGAGCGCCAGCGGCTGTTACACGTCGCAAAGGTCCACGGCTTGCAAGAGTGAGGCGCGAGGGTCACCGGTCGGCACGAATTCGTGCGCCACATATCCTTTAAACCCGGTGTCCACGATGCCCCGCATCACGCCATCCCATTGCACCTCTTGCGTATTGTTGAGCTCATGGCGTCCGGGCACGCCGCCGGTGTGGAAGTGGCCGAGCCATTGAATGTTTGCCTGGATGGTGGCGATTAGATCCCCTTCCATGATTTGCATGTGGTAAATGTCGTAGAGCAGTTTGACATGGGGAGAATTTACTTCCTTCATCACCGCGACTCCCCAGGCGGTATGGTCCGCCATATAGTCCTTGTGGTTGACCTTGCTGTTGAGCAGTTCCAGGCAAAGGATGACGTTATTGTCTTCCGCAATTTTCTTCACCCGGTTCAGTCCAATGATTACGTTCTTAGCGCCCTCTTCGTCGGACATGCCGTGCCGGTTTCCGGAAAACGTAATGACATTGGGCACTCCGGCCTTTGCGGCCAATGGAACATTGCGGCGCATTCCTTCCTCGATCTTGTCGTGGTTTGCTACCACGTTGAGTGCATCGGGGATGGTACCGGCGTCAACGTAGCCCATGGTACAGATCAATCCATACTTCTTAGGTACCTCAAACTCTTCCGGCTTCAGAAGGTCGACTCCCTTCAATCCAATCTGTGCCGAATAGATGCACAATTCGTCCAGGGTCATTCCGGGATAGCACCAGCGGCTGACAGACTGGTGAATGCGTCCCTTCCTCTCGGTTTTTTCCTGGCTCCATGCCATAGGAGAGCTGGAAGCGAGCGCGGTGCCTGCAAGGGTGTTCTTGAGCATACTGCGACGGGACATGGACATCTTGAAATACCTTTCGGACTGCTGTAACTGCACGCAGGCTATTTAATCATCTTTTGTCTTGAGGGGGATTCCGGACCTACCACCAATGACGGGTGGGCAGATTCAGACTCCAAATGCAACAAATCTATCTTTTTCTTTCTTTTTAAGATAAAGGTTTTCCAGCAGCAGGGGCTGTTGGAAAGTGGGAAGCGTAGTTTGCTTTCCACTTTTCAATGGCCGCGGTCACGGGTAGGGATTTTGGCGGATGGGTTTGTTTGAAGGTGGGAAGCATGCTTTGCTTTCCACTTTCCAGCTACCCGGTATATACGAGCTGGGCGTTTCTTGGAGGTGTGAATCGCCGTCCAGTATTTATCAAAGTTAAAGGCTCCTTTGGGGAGAAAGAGTTCAGCAGGAGATTTCCAGGCGAGACTTTTTCTAACCCTGGTATTCAGTTGCCATGCAATGGCATCGAGCTGCTTCTGCGAGTACAGGGAGAGGTCGGTTCCCTTTGGCAGGTAATCGCGGAGCAGTCCATTGGTGTTTTCGCTAATCCCCCTCTCCCAGGGAGAGTGGGGATGAGCGAAGTAGACGGCGATGTTTGCTGTTTTTGTCAGTGTTTTGTGGAGGCTCATCTCGCTGCCCTGGTCGTACGTCATGGAAAGTCGCATTTGGCCTTTAAAGCGTTTGAGGATGGTGCTAAAACCTTTGGCGACCGTGTCTGCCCTTGCGTCCGACAGCTTTACTAAAGCAACGAACAGAGTGGTTCGTTCCACCAGGGTGCCCACTTGAGATAGGTTTCCCTTGCCAATGATCAGGTCTCCCTCCCAATGACCGGGGACCAGCCGCTCGCTCACTTCGAGCGGCCTGTCATCGATCAGGGTCATATCGGGAATGGATCGGCTGCGCCTGTTCTTAGCTTCGACCTTGCGCGCCTTGTGATGGCGGCGCAACAGGTCCAGCACGTTGGCACGCAGTTGCCCACGTGGCATGGCATACAGTGCGGTGTAGATGGTTTCGTGAGAGATCTGCACCGGATTCGCCATACGTCCCAGTATGCTCGCAATCTGCACCGGGCTGAAGCCTTGCTGAAGGCGCTCCAGCATCTTGCCCCAGAGTCCATTGCCAGGTTCAAGCATGCGCCTGCGTCGTGGTTTCGCTGCCAAAACCCGCGCTCGGCGATCAGCCGTCGAAGACCGGTAACCGCCCGCAATGGTGCCCATCCGCGGCTTGGCCATCCAGCCATTACGGTGCATCTCGCGGGTGATGGTCGACCGAGCTCGCTTCAATACGATGGCGATTGCCCCAGGGCACATCCCCGACGTCAACTGCGCCTGAATCGTGGCTCGATCACCCAAATCCAGATGTTGAAAACTCTTTCCCATATGCAACTATCCCCTAAAGCGAAATGTTGCACTTGTACCTTGAACCCACCGTGCCCCACATCTCGCTCGTTTTTCGCGAGATGTGGGATTCCACGAAGGTCAGTTTCCACCCTTTGCATCCTGAAGCACTCCCGGTTAAGAGCAGTGGTATCCCACATCTCGCGAAAAACCAGCGAGATGTGGGGCACCCGTCATTGGTGGCACGTCCGGAAAGTAACAGGGCGAAGATAGACTACTTCGTCGCATCGGGAGGAACCGCCGTAGGGTACAAGTCCGGCAGCGGCTGGTCCTGTTGTTCGAGACGTTCGGGGTGAGGCAATGGCTTGCGTGGAATCATCTGGTCGCGCATCGCGGCGTTGTAGACGAAGATGGCTTCCACAACCGCAATCTGTTTCAGGTCCGCAGGCTGTAGATGCTCATAGGTATCCATATCGGAATGGTGAGTGCGTGTCGCGTAATCCATCGGATCCTGAATGAACTGAAAACCCGGAATCCCGACGGCATCAAACGATAGATGGTCTGTACCACCCACACTCCGGTTGCTAATCGTGGTTACGCCGAGGTCCTTCAGCGGCGCGATCCACTGCTCGAAGATGTGATCCACCGCCGCGTTTCCCTGGGTGTAGACGCCGCGAATCCTGCCCGGTCCATAATCAACGTTGAAATAAGCTGAAATGAGTTTCTGTTCGGGCTTGAGAGTGAGCGGTCCTCCCGGCTTCCTCAGGAATTCCGGCAGCTCCATCTGATCGGCCGCGGTGGAAGTCGGGAAGCTACCAAAATGTTGATCCACGTATCCCTTGCTGCCGAACAAGCCTTGTTCTTCGCCCGACCACAAGGCGATGCGGATCGTTCGCCGCGGCTTGACCTGGAGCGCATTCAAAATGCGCATAACCTCCAGGGCAACCACCGAGCCTGCCCCATTGTCCGTCGCCCCTGTAGCCGCAATCCAGCTGTCCAGATGGCCCCCCACCATCACCACTTCCTCTTTCAGCTTGGGATCGGTTCCAGGGATTTCGGCCACGGTGTCGAAGCCATGCTCGTGGTCTCCCGTGAACTTGGTCTCAACGTCCATCTCAATGGAGACGGGAACGTGGTGTTCGAGCAACCGGAACACCCGGCCGAAGCTTTCTATCTGCGTTACCACCACGGGGAACGGGACGGCAGTATCGCGGTGATAAGGTGTCATGCCCAGCGCTGCGCCGTTATCGTCGAAGATAATCCCGGTACCTCCGCCGTTTAGGCCGTCACGGCTGGGAACAATAACGCCGGCAACCTTCTCCGTGGCCAGGAACGAAAGAATATCCTTCTTAAGTTTGGTGCGTTTGGCATAGCGCTCATTGCGCGCCTTGACATCCGCGGCCTCCAGCGGGAGGGACTCGAGATCCTTCAGCTCCTTATCGCTATACCGCTCAAAGAATGGCTTGTCAGGTACCGGCACATCGCGCATTGCGCCGAGCAAGACAATCTTGCCGGAAAGTTTTCCCTTGTACTTGGCGATGTCGCTCTCTTCCTCGATCACCGCGGAGACGGCCTGCGCAGTCACTGGTCCGTTGGTGGAGGGCGACCACGGCGTGGCTTGTGCCACGAAGACAGCCGTATCCGGTTCTGTCATACGAACCCAGGTGTTGAGCTGTTGCCATCCCATGCCAAACTCGCCCCAATCTTCCAGGTGCGCGTTGGTGCAGCCCATCTTCGTAAGCTGGTCTCGCGTCCACGCATTGGCCTTCGCCATGTTGGGCGAGCCGGTCAGGCGAGGCCCGATTCCGTCGGCCAGGCCTCCGGCGTAATCCATCACGTGCGAGTGCTGCAGTCCCTCGTCGCGGATCAAGTTGTAAGTATTCAGGTCAAGCGACTCGGTAGCAGGCTGTTGCATTTGGGCATCGTTCCAGCCCGGTGCATCGGCTACCGTGCCGGCCTTCTTATCTGCCGCGCTGGATCCGGATGTGCCGGCAACAAACAAGACTGCGGCGGCAAAGACAAAGGCACGACGTGGAATCATGAGCATCGCCTCCTAATTTCCATTCACACTTTCTTCCGGCAGCAGTTCGTAGCTCACGAAGGCCAGCTTCTTGCTGTCCGGCGACCACGAGGGAACATTGATGGTCCCCTGGCCGCCAAATAGTCTGGCCAGCACCTGCACCTTCTTATCGCTCATCGACATCAGGTTAATCGCCACGTCCTTCTCCCCTGGGTGGCCGCTTACGCTCTTGTCGTAGGAGAGAAAGACCATCCATTTTCCATCCGGAGAAATGTGCGGGAACCAATCGTTGGTTTCATCGGAGAGAACCTGCTCCTGCCCGCTTCCGTCTGCCTTCATGCGCCATATCTGCATCCATCCACTGCGCTCTGAGTTGAAGTAAATGTACGCGCCGTCCGGGGAATATTCCGGGCCGTCGTCCAGGCCCTTGGCCGTGGTCAGCCGCGTTTCCTGGCCGCCGGCAACGGGAATGGTGTAGATATCGAACTCCCCATCGCGCTGGCCAGCGTAGGCGAGCGTTTTCCCATCGGGCGACCATCCATGCCAGTAGGACGGCGAAGATTTTGTTACCTGTCGCGGGGTTCCACCGGTAATCGGCACAATGTAAATGGATGACTTCTGATCGCTTCCTGAGGAATCGCTGATGGCCAGCGACTGGCCGTCAGGGGAAATACCGTGATCGTTGTTGCAGCGGTTTTGCGGGCCGGTGTCAATGGTTGCAGGTTCGGTCCCCTTGACCGCCAAACGGTGTATTTTGCCGTCGCCGTTAAAGATAAAGAACTCGCCGTCGCGAGACCAGTTTGGTGCTTCAAAATGAACCGGCGCTACATAGGCCACGCTCCTAACCGTCGAAGCGACGTCGATGGTTTCGAGCGCGCTGTACAAGACCGGCTTCCCCGTTGCCGCTGGAAGCGACACCAGTTTCACGTTGGAAAACACCGCCTTCTTCACCACGTCCTTATCGTGTGAGCAAAAGCCGATACCTATATAGAACGGCCCCGTGAGGGAGACTTTGGCGGACGCCCCAAGGACCTGCGGCTTCCCATCGCTTCCGGTGGCGAAGGCATAGAAATAGTCGCCCCGCTTTTCAATACGAAGCGTTCGCGGCGCGGAAACATTGGGCTCGATGTCTTGGAGATTGGCGCCGGCCGACTCCCGGTATTGCAGCGCGACAAGGCCATCCGCGTGCAAGGCGACATCCACGCTTGCTGAACCTTTGTCCAGGCTTTGCCTGATCATCAACACGGCTTTGCGATGGTTGACTCCGGTCTTGTCGGCAAAGGCAATATCCGACGTGAGCGATACATCCCCCGAGACTTTCGTCCAGAGATAATGGAAGTCGTCCTCTGCGTACCACATGTCCCAGCCGCTGCCGCCTATGGTGTAGGTCTGCTGGGCCGGGTCGTACTCCGCCGACCCCGGATGCAAAATAATGCCCACGTCCTGGTGATCTTGAAATATGCCCAGAGAGGGAGTGGCGGCCCTGGCCGCCGGCGCAATCGTCAGGCAACACGCTACCGATATCCGCCCAAGAAGAGGAATATGCATTCTGAGACCTCACCGCGATCGATACAGAGAGTTCGGGAGAACGTTATCATGAAAGTCGAGGGCAAATTGGAGACCCACAAGATGAACAAGAGGAAAATCTTAGCAGCCCAAGTCAGCCGTCGCTCCTTCCTTTCCTCGCTCGGCGCCGCCGGGGTGGTGGCTACGGCCGGCCCGGCGATCGCCGCGGCACAAACAGCCCCGCCCATGACCTCCTCGGACGCCACTCCCACTGAGACCATTGAAGGAGCAGTCCCTGTCAGCCTTCGGGTCAACGGCAAGCAACTCGACCTTCACGTCGATCCACGCACTTCGCTCCTCGATTGCCTGCGCGAAACTATCAGCCTGACCGGCACCAAGAAAGGCTGCGATCACGGCCAGTGCGGAGCCTGCACGGTGCACGTAAACGGCCGCCGCATCAACTCCTGCCTGACTCTTGCAGTGATGCACGAAGGCGACGAGATCACTACCATCGAAGGACTTGGACAACCCGGCAACATGCACCCTATGCAGGCATCCTTCGTCAAGCATGATGGCTACCAATGCGGTTACTGTACCTCGGGCCAGATCATGTCCGCCGTCGCACTTCTCAAAGAGAAGTGTGGCCCCTCCGACGCCGACGTGAAGGAGCTCATGAGCGGCAACATCTGCCGCTGTGGGGCATATCCCAACATCGTCGCGGCCATCCAGGACGTTCGTCAGCAGGCATAGGAGTTGCATCATGGAGATGTTTACGTATACCAAGGCTGCCGAAGTACCACAGGCACTTCAGGCCGCAGCTCAGCCACAAGCCAAATTCATCGCCGGCGGAACAACTCTGCTTGATCTGATGAAGCTGAATGTCGAGCGCCCCCACCAACTGGTCGACATCAATCTGCTGCCGCTCAACCAGGTGGAGAAGCTTCCCGGGGGTGGCCTCAAAATCGGAGCGCTGGTCCGTAACTCCGATCTGGCTCATGATCCCACGGTCCAGAGCGACTACTCTGTCCTCTCCCAGGCTTTGCTCTCCGGAGCTTCCGCGCAGCTGCGCAACATGGCCACCACCGGTGGCAATCTTCTGCAACGCACGCGCTGCATGTATTTCCGCAACGATGCTATGGCCTGCAACAAGCGCGCGCCCGGGTCCGGCTGTTCCGCCATCGAGGGCGACAACCGCACCCTTGCCATCCTGGGCACCAGCAAAGCGTGCATCGCCACCAACCCCTCCGACATGAACGTGGCCCTCACCGCGCTCGAAGCCACTATTCATATCCAGGGCGCAAAAGGCGAGCGTGCGGTGCCGATCAGCGACTTCTTCCTGCTTCCCGGCAGCACGCCGCAGCGCGAAACTGTGCTCGAACCGGGCGAGCTCATCACTTTTGTCACCCTTCCTGCGCCGAAGGCCGGCAGCAAGCAGGTTTATCTAAAGCTGCGCGACCGCGCTTCCTACGAATTCGCCCTCTCTTCCGCGGCGATCGTGGCCGTGATTAACGGCGGCAAGCTGGACTATGTCCGTGTCGCTCTGGGAGGTGTGGGCACCAAGCCCTGGCGCTCCTTCGAGGCGGAGAAGGTTTTGCATGGGAAAACGCCTGACGAAAAGACATACCGTGAGGCCGCCGAAGCGGCTCTTCGCGGCGCACAGCCGCAAAGCGAAAACGGTTTTAAGGTTTCCCTGGCCAAGCGCTGCATTACCCACGCTCTCACCCTCGCAACCGTGTAATGAGGAGACAGATCCATGGCATCGATACTCCACCTTCCTCCCAGAACTAATTTCGGCCTGCCCCGGGTCGATGGCCCGCTCAAAGTGACCGGCTCAGCTAAGTACACGTCGGACCACAATCTGCCCGGCATGCTCTATGCCGTACCGGTATGCGCCACCATCGCGAAAGGCACCATCACTGCCATCGAGAGCAACCGCGCCCAGTCCATGCCCGGTGTAAAAGCCGTCTATACCCGCCAGAACATAGGCAAGCTTTTTCGAACCGTGCCTGCCTCAGATTTTTCCGGAATACTGGATGAACGCCGGCCTCCCTTCGAGGACGACACGATACGCTACTACGGACAATACGTCGCCGCCGTGGTGGCAAGTACATTCGAACAGGCCGTCGCCGCAGCCAATGCGGTTAAGGTGACCTATCAAAGCGAGAAGCCCGACGTTCGCACGCACCTCGAAAGCGATGAAAAGCCCAAGGTGGACAGCCAGCGCGGCGATCCCGATAAAGCCTTTGGCTCAGCTGCCGTCAAGGTAGACGAGACCTATGTCACCCCCACCGAGACCCACAACCCGATCGAGCTGCACTCGAGCGTTGCCGCCTGGGATGGACAAAACTTCACCCTCTATGAAACCTCGCAGGCGGTGGTCAACCATCGCGATGTGATGGCCCAGGTGTTGGGAGTTCAACCAGAGAACGTCCGTGTCATCTCTCGCTTTCTCGGCTCCGGCTTCGGCGGCAAACTGTGGCCCTGGACGCACTGCATGATCGCCGCCTCTGCAGCGCGCGATCTCAATCGTCCGGTCAAGCTGGTATTGACCCGCGACATGATGTTTCAGAGCGTGGGCCATCGCCCGCGGACCCAGCAGCGCGTGCGCCTCGGCGCCACGCCCGACGGCAAACTTGTGTCCATGATGCATGACTCGCTCAATCACACCTCCATCCTCGACGACTACTCCGAGGGTTGCAGTGAGGCGACCGCATACAGCTACAGCACGCCCAATCTTCGCGCCACCTCGGGCATCGTGCGCCGCAACGTTGGCACTCCCACTTCCATGCGTGGGCCGGGCGCCGTTCCCGGCTTGTTCGCGCTTGAGTCGGCAATGGATGAGCTGGCGGTCAAGCTCAACATGGACCCGATCAAGATACGAATCCTCAACGAGCCCCAGAAGGACGAGGGCATCAACCTGCCTTTCTCCTCGCGCCACATGGTGGAGTGTCTTAACGTCGGTGCGGAAAAGTTTGGCTGGTCACGGCGCACGCCCCAGATTGGATCGATGAAGAAAGACGGCTTGATTCTGGGCTGGGGAGTTGCCGGCTGCTCCTGGATCGCCGAGCGCATGGGCAGCGAAGCCACGGTGGACCTGCGCGACGACGGCACCGCCCGCGTCTCCAGCGCCACGCAGGATATTGGCACCGGCACTTACACCGTCCTTTCCCAGATCGTTAGCCAGAAGACCGGCATTCCCCTCGATAAAATCGAGGTCGTTCTCGGCGACAGTGCTCTGCCGCCGGGGGCTATCTCCGGCGGATCCTGGGCGACAGCGTCGTCCATCCCGCCCGTCCTCGAAGCCGTTGAAAAAGCGCAGCAGACTCTCTTTATGGTGGCCAGCCAAAGCAAAGACCCCGCGTTCGCGGGGCAGAAGCCGGAGGCGATGGCCTTTACCGATGGGTGTGTTCACCTCAAGGACAAGTCTCCCGACAGCGGTGTGCGCTTCGAGCAGATTCTCCGTGCGGGCAACATCCGCGCCGCTTCCGGCAGTGGAAAGTCCGAGGGCACCTTTGGTAATCCCAAGCGCGAGTTTTCTACCCACTCCTTTGGAGCGCAATTTGCTGAGGTCACCTGGCAGCCTGAGACCGCGCGCCTTCGTGTCTCTCGCGTGGTTACCGTGATCGATGCCGGCCACATCATCAACCCCAAGCCCGCCCGCAACCAGATTGAGGGCGCGGTGGTCATGGGTGTAGGCATGGCCCTCTTCGAACAGACGGTGTACGATCCACGCTTCGGCGCTCCCATCAATAACAACCTCGCCGACTACATTGTCGCTACCAACGCCGATGCGCCGGAAATTGACGTCACTTTCCTTGACTACCCAGATAAGGTGGTGAACCCTCTGGGTGCGCGTGGCGTAGGAGAGATTGGTCTTGCCGGAATTGCCGCAGCCATCACCTCCGCCGTCCACCACGCGACCGGCGTGCGTGTGCGCGAACTGCCAGTCCGCATCGAAGACCTGCTGGTCTGAAGCCGTACATGCAACGGACTTCGGGTGCCCCACATCCCCGATTTCCTGTAAAGCTTAGTGGGTTCCGCGCCTCATGCGCCTTTCCTTAAAGAAAGGCGCACACGCGGTCCTGTTTAGTGCAGCGTGCAGGAAATTCGGGGCATCTCGCTCGTTTTTCGCGAGATGTGGGATACCACAGCTCTAGATCCGCAAGCTTTCGGCTCCCCATGGGCAATTAAGGTGGAGATTCGTGGTATCCCACATCTCGCGAAAAACGAGCGAGATGTGGGGCACCCGAGATCCGTTGCAGATCCGGACATGGCCTTGCAGACGGCCCGTTTGGCTGCGATCATGACTGCGGTTCGAAAGGTTCCCTGAATGCGCTTGCTGATTCTCTCTGCCCTGCTGGCGGCTTCCACCAGTCTCTTCGCGCAAACGCCCGCGTGGCCGCCCAGCCCTGATCATCTGACCCTCAACCTATGGCCCAGCGGGGCGCCTGGCGCGCAGCCTAATCCGCAACCGGAGGGGGACACTACAACCGATAAAGATAACCGCACCGGCGGAAAGCGTGTGATCCGTCTCGGTAACGTCTCCAATCCGACGCTCACGCTGTACACGCCGAAGACCAATAACACCGGCGCCGCCGTGGTGGTGTTTCCCGGGGGTGCTTACCGCATCCTGGCTATCGATTTGGAAGGCACCGAAGTATGCGATTGGCTGAACTCGGCAGGTATCAGCTGCATTCTGGTTAAATACCGGGTGCCCGAGCCTGGTCCTTACCCTAAATCCTCCGCCCCGTTGCAAGACGCGCAGCGTGCTTTTGGCATGGTGCGCGCCCACGCCGCCGAGTGGCACATTGATCCAAACCGTGTCGGGGTGCTCGGCTTTTCCGCCGGGGCGCACCTGGCCGCTGCTCTCAGCACCCACTTCGATCAAAGACTCTACGATCCGGTAGACGCGGCCGACAAGTTGAGTTGCCGTCCCGACTTTGCCGTCATCGTTTATCCTGGCTATCTCGCGCTCGCAGACCAGAACTTTGCACTCAATGCCGACATTCATCCCACCGCTCAGACTCCACCTTCGTTTATCGTTCAGGCAGAGGACGATCCGGTCCACGTAGAAAACGCCGTCGTGTATTTCCTCGCGCTCAAGAATGCCAAGGTACCGGCGGAGTTGCACATTTATGCCGAAGGCGGGCACGGTTATGGCTTGCGGCGTACTGCTCTTCCCGTAACGACATGGCCGCAGCTTGTAGAAATATGGCTGCACACCATTCAAATGTTGCCTGAGGCTAAGTGAGCTGGCGAGAATGATAAAAAGAGCATCCACTCTGGCGCTTTTGGCGACTTCCTTTTGCGCCGCGCAAAGCGCGCTTCCTCCAGTCCCTGCTCCTCTCGGGGTGCCCGCACCTGGCCCATCCACCGACGCACCCTATGCTCCATTGCCTATCCTGCCGGGCGGCATCGTAGTCACTCTGTACCCGCCGGGCTCGCCCTTTCTCAACATGGAGAAGGTTCGTCAGGCTGAGCAATACAACATGAACCAGGCCGTGCCAGGCCGAATCAACAACATCGTCAACATACACAACCCATCCATCGAGGTGCACACGGTCGATCACGGGCTGAACACTGGCGCCGCCGTAATTCTGGTGCCTGGAGGCGGGCACAACTTCCTGAACGTCGGTTCTGAAGGCGCGGACTTTGTTCCCTTTTTCTACAATTACGGTGTCAATACCATCATCCTGCGCAGCCGGCTGCGTCGCGATGGATACAATCCGCGCACAGACGAGGTCTACGACGCCCAGCAGTCCATCCGGCTGGTGCGCGCGCATGCCAAGGAATGGAACATTGATCCCAACAAGATCGGCATCATGGGCTTCTCCGCGGGCGCCGAACTAGCCTCCGCGGCGGCGGTGCTGTATGACGACTTTGACAAAAAGAACAGCGCTCCCGGCGATCCTCTGGCCGGCGTTTCCTCGCGCCCGGACTTTGTCGGCGTCATTTATCCCGGCCCCACGCCTTTTGCCCGCAACCGCGTGGCTCCGCCTATTCCGCGCAACGTCCCGCCCTCGTTTATTGCCTCCGGCGGCTCCGACGATCAGATCCACGCCATCTGGGCCGATGAATACTTTGCTGCCATGCTGGCGGTTCGTGTGCCCAACCTCGAAATGCACATCTACGCCAACGGAAGCCACCCCGGCGACCTGTTGCGCGATGGCAGCCATATGAGCGGCGGCCTCACCGATCGCCGCGGAATACCATTCGGCACCTGGCAATTCCGCTTCATCGATTGGTTCCACGATCTTGGTTTTCTCGAGCCGCCCGGCGTGGAAACGAAGGCAGCTAAAGACATCGCGTTTTATCTAAGCCAACCAGCAGCCATGTCGGTGGAACCCCCCGCGGGGGTGACCTTGCTTCTCGCAGCGAGTGGAGATGGCGCGCAGGTTTACACCTGCACCGAGGGACATTGGACCCTCAAGGCTCCGGATGCCAAGCTGCTGGACGAACACGGCCAGGTCATCGGCACACATTTTGCGGGGCCAACCTGGCGGCTGAACGATGGCAGCGAAGTAAAAGGCAAAGTGATCGCGAGCCGGCCTGCGTCCGATGGTTCCTCTGTGCCATCGTTGCTGTTACAAGCTGTCCCTGGGAGTGGAACAGGCAAGCTGGCCAACGTCACGTACATCGGGCGGACGGACACGCATGGGGGTGCTGCGGACAGCAAGCCGTGCACCAGCGGCGAACAGCGAGTGCCCTACAAGGCAAACTACAGCTTCTACACCGGCAAACCGTGACCGACATTCATCCCGTGGCGGCCGGTGGGTTTCAGGCTGGTGCGGCTGCCTACGTAGCCGGGCGGCCGGATTATCCGCCTGAAATAGAAGCGTGGCTCACCCAGGACCTCGTGTTGAGCAAGGGCAAGACCGCCCTGGATCTTGCCGCAGGTACGGGCAAATTCTCCCCCCGGCTGGTGGCGACGGGCGCGGCCGTGATCGCCGTGGAGCCGGTGCGGGCGATGCTCAATGAACTGATCCGCCAATATCCCGAGATCGATGCCAGGAGTGGTTCTGCCGAGCACATACCGTTGGACGACGCGTCGGTAGATGCGGTCGTTTGCGCGCAATCGTTTCACTGGTTTGCCACCCCTGAAGCGCTCAAGGAAATTCATCGCGTTTTGAAGCCAGGCGGCGCCTTGGGTTTGGTTTGGAACGTCCGCGACGATAGCGTGCCATGGGTCGCGGCACTTAGCCGGATCATGCAGCCCTATGAGGGCGATGCTCCCCGTTTCCACTCCCAAAAATGGCGCAGCGTCTTTCCTGCTGAGGGTTTTGGCCCGCTGCGCGAGAAGCGCTTTCGGAATGCCCACACAGGTCCGCCCGAAAAGGTGATTATCGACCGCATCTTGTCGGTGAGCTTCATGGCGGCTCTTCCGCCTGGGGAGCAGGAGCAGGTTACATCCCAGTTAAAGGAAATCATCGCTACCTATCCCGAGCTTGCCGGCAAGGCCCAGGTCACCTTTCCTTATGAAACCCTGGCCTGTTCCGTAGAAATGCTCTAAGCTTCTCCGCACATTGGAGGGCAGCTATGTCGGAAGCGAACAAACTTCTCCTGAAGCGTTGGTTCGAGCAGGTCTGGAACCAGAAGAGTGAAGCGGCGATAGACGAAATGTTTAACCAGCAGGGCAAGTCCCATGGTTTCCCTGACGCGGACACGGTTCTTGTCGGACCCGAAGCCTTCAAGGCCGTCCATCGCATCTTCTGCGGAGCCTTTCCTGACCTGCACATTGACCTTAAGGACATACTCGCCGAGGGTGATCGTGTAGCGGTTCGCTGGCGGGTTTCCTCGACGCATCTGGGCGATCACCTCGGCTTCCCCGCCTCGGGCAAGAAGACGATTCTGGACGGCTCGTCCTTTTTAATCGTCAAGGATAACCAGGTCATGGAGGGCTGGAATCAAATGGACCTTCAGGCCATGATGCAAAAACTCCAGGCCAAATAGGGAAACCCAGCCGCCCTCCCCTTTGTCATTCCGAGGGGAGCGGAGGCACCTGCAGTACTCCGGCCGCTGAACAAGAGCTGTGTTACGAAACTATCTTTCCCTTTGTCATCCCGACCGGAGCGTAGCGGAGTGGAGAGACCTGCGGTTTAAGCTGGTTTCCCACCGAAGCTAAACCCAGAAAAATTATTTTCCCCAATTGTCGATTCCAACCAACCCGCGCGTCGTACTCGCAGGAGGAAGAAAATCATGCAATATCTAGTCCTGATCTACGAAGACGAGAAGCGTTTCGCCAATGGATATCCCGAAGACGAATTCGCCGAGTACGGCGCTTTCGGCAAAAAGCACGCCGGCGCCATCAAGGGGGGGAACGCGCTCCAGCCCACTCCCACCGCCAAGACGGTCCGCGTACGCGACAAAAAGGTCCTTACCAGCGACGGTCCTTTCGCGGAAACCAAAGAACAGCTTGGCGGCTACTACCTGATCGAAGCCCCAAGCATCGACGAAGCAGCTTCCATAGCACCGGCATACCTGCTGTTCGTTACGGCAGCATCGAAGTACGGCCTATCATGGTCTTTTCCTAGCTCTCGCGCGACGCCGGATCACCCTCCGGCGTTGCCAAGTTCAACCTGCACCTGCTTCCAAGGAGGCACCGTGAACAATACTTCGTCCACCATCATTGCAGACACCGGACTGACCCCGGAAGAGATCACCACGGCCTCACGCCACCTCTCGGTCACGCGCGGCTTTATGCTCGAATCAGTGAGCGGGCTGTCCGCGGCACAGTGGGATTTCAAACCCGCCGATGACATCTGGTCGATCGCCGAGATCCTGGAACACGTCGTGCATATCGAAAGCGGCGTTCATGGGATTATCGAAGGCATGAGCAACAGCCCCGAGACAACCCCGGAAGGCAACCGAAACGAAATGGATGAATTCATCCTGAACCAAATTCCACTTCGATCCAGGAAGGGTAAATCTCCCGCTCATGCATGCCCGACTGGCCGCTGGACTGGCCCCGAAGCATTGCAGTTATTCGTGCAGTGCCGGGAACAGAGCCAGCGCCTGTTGCTCACCCGGCGGCTTCGCGCGCACGTTTTTCCACACCCGCTCTTCGGCCCCTGGGACGGCTACCAATGGCTATTGGCAAGCGCATCGCACGGAGCCAGGCACGCCGATCAAATTCGCGAAGTGAAGGCTAACCCAACTTTCCCGCAAACTCAAGATTGAGGCCGCCATGCGTTACATGATGTTGATTTACTCCCATGAAGAGGAGGCAGCCGACGCCCGAGGATATGGGCGCGGTCGCCATGGCCCACAAAGCGCTCATGGACGAGACCCGCCGCCGCGGCATCTTTCGCGCGGCCGATCCGCTCCAAGCCAGCTCCACTGCCACCACCGTTCGCCTGCAGGATGGCAAAGCGCTGGTCACCGATGGCCCTTACGCGGAAACCAAAGAGCAGTTAGCCGGATACTACATCCTCGACTGTCAGGATCTGGACGAAGCTCTGGCCTGGGCCGCCAAAATCCCCACCGCTTGCGCGGGCGGGGCCGGATGCGTCGAGATCCGGCCCCTCCGCGAATTCCCTCAGCCCGTGAATGCATGACCACTGCGCCACCGTCGAAGCAGTTTTCCGCGCCGAGTCGGGGCGCATTATCGCCGGCCTCATTCGCGTCTCCCGCTCCTTCGACCTGGCCGAAGAAGCGATGCAAGACGCCTTTGCTGCCGCGGTCGTAAGTTGGCAGGCCCAGGGTGTACCAGATAATCCCGCCGCCTGGATCACGGCCACCGCTCGCCGCAAGCTCATCGACTACGCACGCCGTGAACAGACCCGCCGCAATAACGAAGACCAGCTGCTGTACGAGTACGAATCGCGCAGCAACGTACTCGACGAAGAAATGAGCCGCCCTTTCGAAGACGACCGCCTGAGTCTCATCTTCACCTGTTGCCATCCCGCCATCAACATGCAAGCGCAGGTTGCGCTCACGCTTCGTACGCTCGGCGGACTCACCACTCCCGAAATCGCGCGCGCTTTTCTGCTTCCCGAGACCACGCTTGCGCAGCGGCTGGTACGTGCCCAGCGCAAGATTCAGCAGGCGCGTATTCCTTATCAAGTCCCCGGACCCGAGTCCTTGCCTGAACGCCTTTCGGCCGTGCAGGCGGTTCTCTATCTGGTCTTCAACGAAGGCTATTCGGCTAGCTCTGGGGACAGTCTCGTGCGCCGGGAACTCTGTGCCGAAGCCATTCGCCTGGCGCGCACGCTGCTCGAGCTCATGCCGAACAACCCTGAAAACATGGCGCTGCTGGCCCTCATGCTGCTGCATGATTCTCGCCGCGACGCTCGCTGCACTCCTGAGGGCCAACTGGTCCTGCTCGAAGAGCAGGATCGCACGTCTGTGGCATCAGGAGCAGATCGTTGAAGGTATCCGCCTGGTGGAGCGGGCATTGGGCCGCCGTAATCTCGGTCCTTATCAACTGCAGGCAGCCATCGCCGCCGTCCACGCCGAAGCCAGGACCGCCCGGGAAACCGATTGGAAACAGATTGCCGCTCTTTACAGTCATCCTCAAGGCCGAGCCAGACCTCACCCATCATCTCGCTCAACCACGCTGTCGCCATCGCCATGAGCGAAAGCCTGGAGCAGGGCTTAGCTATGATCGATGACCTGGGTGCTGGCGGCGAACTCGACTCTTATCATCTTTATCATGCCGCCCGTGCCGACCTGCTCCGCCGCATGGGCCGCAACCAGCAAGCACTGGAGAGTTACCATCGCGCGATGGCGCTCACCACCAATGCCGTCGAACTGCGCTATCTCCGCCGCCGCATATCCGAGCTGGAAGCCTATGAAGTCTAAACAGGCTGCGGATGAGGATCCGCCAATTCTCTTTTTCCAGCACCAAGATGCATGGGAAAAGTGGTTATCGCGAAATCACAATCGGGTCTCTGGAGTCTGGGTTAGGCTGGCGAAGAAAAAATCGAAGCTAACCTCGATGACCTATGCTGAGGCACTGGATTGTGCGCTCTGCTACGGATGGATTGACGCACAAAAGAAGCCGGAAAGCGCCGAAGCCTGGCTGCAGAGGTTTACCCCGCGCGGCAAAAAAAGCATCTGGTCGAAGATCAACCGGCAGAAGGCGACCGCGCTGGTGGAATGCGGCCGGATGAAAGAAAGCGGGCGCCAGGAGATGCTGCGCGCCCAACAGGATGGACGCTGGGAAAGAGCTTATGATTCTCCCCGCAATGCGGCTGTTCCTCAGGATTTCCAGGTAGCGTTGGATAAAAGCCCGAAAGCAAAGGCATTTTTTGAGAAGCTGGAGAGCCGCAACCGTTATGCGATTTTGTTTCGCATACAAACGGTCAAGAAAGCGGAGACCCGAGCGCGAAAAATTACTGAATTTGTTGCCATGCTCGAAAGGCACGAGAAAATACATCCATGAAGAGGGAACCAGGAACATGGTGAACGAACTAGCAGCAGGCCCTTATTGGCGACAGCGCGGCAGCACCCCCGGCCCACATCCTTGAGGGCGTTGCCGAGCGAGCTCGCGCATCAAGCTTTGCAATTTGCTCCCCACACGATCTATGAGGAGCTGTGGCATATCACGTTCTGGCAGCAGGTCACCCTGGATTGGGTGAGCGGTATTGAGACGCCCTTTCCCGCTCATCCTTCGGCCGGGTTCCCACAATAAGAGCGATGCCGGCGTCGAGCCCTGGGATAAATTACGCCAACGCTTCTTCCGACGGTCTTCGAGCAGGCCGCTGCCGTGGCCGATGATGACGCGCGATTCAGACAATCGGTGCGTTGCCCCTCTCGACCGGGCAATCCCGTCCGCATCATGACCGTGCGCGAGCAACTGGAGAGCCTGGCAGCCCACAATGCGTATCATTTCGGACGCATCGTTCTGCTTCGCCAGCTCTCTCAAGCATGGCCGCCGCCCTCCGGAGGCTTCAGCTGGTGATCAGCGCTATTCGCAGGAAACTATCGAGAACAGTCTGCTAAGCCAGGAGCTTCGAATCGATGCGCTTTGACCGTCTGTTGATGGCTGTTTCTGTTCTCTTACTGGTTCCGGCTACGTGGCCGCAGGCGCCTGCCGCAGGCAGCATCTTATGACCCGCGGCTCACCTTCGCGCCGCTCACTCTGCCCGATCCGGTGAACGCGTATCGCTCGAGCAACGGGGCGCCCGGGCCGGCCTACTGGCAAAACGAAGCGGACTACGAGATGCACGCAGCGCTCGACACCACGGCGAAGGTCTTGCGCAACGACGAAGTAATCACCTACACCAACAACAGCCCCGACTCGCTGACCAGCCTTTGGATCCAGCTGGACCAGAACATCTATCGGCAGGATTCGCGCGCGCGCATAGTGAACGGAGGACTGCGGCGGAAGAACCCGGTACCCGACAGCGAGGACAACCCCAACGGGCGCACCACCGAAGGATTTGTGCTGGAATCAGTCGAGATCGAGCACGGCAAGGAAATGCTCAAAGCCGACTACCTGGTGAACGATACGCGGATGCAGATCCGGCTGCCGCAGCCGCATGGCGCCCAAAGGCAGCGTGCTCAAGATCCACATCAAGTATCACTACCAGATACCCGGCGTGTGGGGCGGCCGCACCTCCTGGGGATCGTCGAAGCAGGGGGACATCTACGACATCGCGCAGTGGTATCCGCGCATGTGTGTTTACGACGATCTTCGCGGGTGGGACACGCTGCCCTATCTCGGCAGCGAGTTCTATCTGGAGTATGGACACTTTGACTATTACGTTACCGTGCCCAGCGAGATGATCGTTGCCGGATCGGGCGAACTGGTCAACCCGAAAGACGTGCTGACCAAAACGCAGATCGCGCGCCTGGAGCAGGCGCGGAACAGCGACAAGACCGTGATGATCCGCACTGCGGACGAGGTGAACGATCCTGCAAGCCGGCCGAAGGCAGGGGGCACGCTGACCTGGCACTTTCATATGGACCACACCCGGGACGTGGCCTGGAGCGCGAGCCCGGTCTTTGTCTGGGATGCGGCCCGCATCAACCTGCCGGACGGGAAGAAGAGCCTCGCGGAAAGCGTCTACCCGCCGGAGAGCGCGGGCGATGGGGCATGGGGGCGATCGACCGAGTACGTGAAGGATGCGGTGGAGCGATTTTCGGCGCAGTGGTTTCCCTATCCATACCCTGCAGCCATCAACGTGGCCGGCTTCTCTACCGGCATGGAGTATCCAGGCATCATCTTTGACGGCATTGATGACAAGGGAAAGACGCTGTTCTGGATTTCGGCGCACGAGATCGGGCACACCTGGTTTCCCATGATTGTGGGATCGAACGAGCGCCGGAATGCCTTCATGGATGAAGGATTTAACACTTTCATTGATATCGATGAGTCCGCCGCGTTTCAGGGCGGCGTCTACGGGCCCAAGCGAGATTCGGAATACTCAGCCGGAGGCGAGCCGCCTGACACTATCCTGAAAGTGCTGGACGATCCGGCTGCTCCCGTCCTGTTGATGCCGGCGGATGCGTATACCTGGCCGATCACCCATCCGGTGAGCTACTTCAAGGGAGCGTACGGAATGGTGTTGCTGCGCGAGCAAATCCTGGGCAAGGAACGTTTCGACTGGGCCTTTCGCAAGTACATACGCGACTGGGCGTTCAAGCATCCTTCGCCTTCGGACTTTTTCCGCGAGATGAGCAGCGAAGGGGGAGAGGACCTGGATTGGTTCTGGCGCGGCTGGTACATGCACAACTGGCGTTTTAACCTGGCCGTGACCAAGATCGAAGGCGACAAGGTAACGTTCGTGAACAAGGGACAGCTTGTGCTGCCGGCAACCGTAGAGGTGCGGTACACGGATGGCACGACGACAAGATTCCGTCTGCCGGTCGAGACCTGGGAATCCAAATCGGAGGCTGTCTGGCAAGGCGATAAGCCGGTCGCGTCGGTGACCGTAGATCCCGATCACGTCCTGCCGGATGACGATCGTGCCGACAATTCAATGTCCGCCAAGTAGCCAAGCGGAATTCGACTCCCCGCGAAGGCCGGGTGGGCAGATTCAGACTCCAAATGCAACAAATCTATCTTTTTCTTTCTTTTTAAGATAAAGGTTTTCCAGCAGCAGGGGCTGTTGGAAAGTGGGAAGCGTAGTTTGCTTTCCACTTTTCAATGGCCGCGGTCACGGGTAGGGATTTTGGCGGATGGGTTTGTTTGAAGGTGGGAAGCATGCTTTGCTTTCCACTTTCCAGCTACCCGGTATATACGAGCTGGGCGTTTCTTGGAGGTGTGAATCGCCGTCCAGTATTTATCAAAGTTAAAGGCTCCTTTGGGGAGAAAGAGTTCAGCAGGAGATTTCCAGGCGAGACTTTTTCTAACCCTGGTATTCAGTTGCCATGCAATGGCATCGAGCTGCTTCTGCGAGTACAGGGAGAGGTCGGTTCCCTTTGGCAGGTAGTCGCGGAGCAGTCCATTGGTGTTTTCGCTAATCCCCCTCTCCCAGGGAGAGTGGGGATGAGCGAAGTAGACGGCGATGTTTGCTGTTTTTGTCAGTGTTTTGTGGAGGCTCATCTCGCTGCCCTGGTCGTACGTCATGGAAAGTCGCATTTGGCCTTTAAAGCGTTTGAGGATGGTGCTAAAACCTTTGGCGACCGTGTCTGCCCTTGCGTCCGACAGCTTTACTAAAGCAACGAACAGAGTGGTTCGTTCCACCAGGGTGCCCACTTGAGATAGGTTTCCCTTGCCAATGATCAGGTCTCCCTCCCAATGACCGGGGACCAGCCGCTCGCTCACTTCGAGCGGCCTGTCATCGATCAGGGTCATATCGGGAATGGATCGGCTGCGCCTGTTCTTAGCTTCGACCTTGCGCGCCTTGTGATGGCGGCGCAACAGGTCCAGCACGTTGGCACGCAGTTGCCCACGTGGCATGGCATACAGTGCGGTGTAGATGGTTTCGTGAGAGATCTGCACCGGATTCGCCATACGTCCCAGTATGCTCGCAATCTGCACCGGGCTGAAGCCTTGCTGAAGGCGCTCCAGCATCTTGCCCCAGAGTCCATTGCCAGGTTCAAGCATGCGCCTGCGTCGTGGTTTCGCTGCCAAAACCCGCGCTCGGCGATCAGCCGTCGAAGACCGGTAACCGCCCGCAATGGTGCCCATCCGCGGCTTGGCCATCCAGCCATTACGGTGCATCTCGCGGGTGATGGTCGACCGAGCTCGCTTCAATACGATGGCGATTGCCCCAGGGCACATCCCCGACGTCAACTGCGCCTGAATCGTGGCTCGATCACCCAAATCCAGATGTTGAAAACTCTTTCCCATATGCAACTATCCCCTAAAGCGAAATGTTGCACTTGTACCTTGAACCCACCGTGCCCCACATCTCGCTCGTTTTTCGCGAGATGTGGGATACCACTGCACCTTCCCTCTAACTCTCGAGTCATCCGATGCACTTAACGGTCAACATCGGTGGTATCCCACATCTCGCGAAAAACGAGCGAGATGTGGGGCACCCGACCTTGGTGAGGGAACCAGATGAAGGGGCTCTTCTTCGTTCTTTCCGCAGCATCGACTACGGATTAAAAATGCGATGCAAATCAAGTGCGGGCGGCGGCACATCCGTTTGACTGAGCATTACATGCACCTGGCCGCGGTGGTGCGTCTGGTGGTTAAAGAAATGCAGCACGGCGATAGGCGCTGCATCCACGCAATCCTTCGCTCGGCTGTTGGTGTAGTGCATCGGCCTGGTGAGAAAGCCATCGTCGGCTTTTTCGAAGAACGCCTCGATGCTCGCGTCTTCCTGGCTTCGCGCAGCGCTAAGTTCAGCGAAGGTCTCGAACAGGATAGTATTCAGTGGCGGTGTCGTATTGCCGCCCCCGGCAAACCTCGACATCCAAATCCGATCGCCAAGAAGGGTGTGATTCAGCAAGGCATGGATGCTGCCGAAAGACCCGCGCCGCTCCCGCCGATACTCGGCAAGCTCCAGCTTGGCGCACTGTTCGTATAGTCGCTCATTCGCAATCCGATTGTAGCGAGCAAGCATCCTGAAAGCATCCAGCATAAGCTCAATCGATAGACGCGTAAGCGATGGACGTTAGAAATTCCGGCATTTGCTTGGCCTCGGTCATCTGCTCAAAGAGTTTGCCGGCCGCAGTAAACTTGCTCGCCGCAAAGCGTTCTGGGCCGAGTTCCTGCTTGATTCGATCCAGAACCACTGGAATCGTCGAGAGCACCACGGGAACATCCAGGGTTATTCCATCAGTCATGCGGCCGAAGTGGTGCGCCCATTGCCAAAGCTGCGCGCGCGAAATCTCCGCTGTCGCCGCATCTTCCATCAGGTCGTAGATCGGAACACATCCCAGGCCATCAAGCCACGCCGCTAAGTAGCGTAAGCCAATGTCGATATTCATTTCCAAACCCTTGCGGGTGATGTCGCCCTCAGGCACGGCAAGCAGGTCGGACGCTTGGACATGGATGCCAGGGTTGCGGCGTCGCAATCTGGTTCGCGGACGGCATGTACTCATCAAAGACAGCCTTGGCCACAGGCACCAATCCAGGATGGGCCACCCAGGTTCCGTCGTGCCCAGCCCTTACCTCGCGCAGCTTGTCCTGGCGGACGCGTTCCATTGCGGCGTCATTCGCAACCGGATCCCGCTTGATGGGAATCTGCGCCGCCATGCCGCCCATGGCGTGGATACCGCGGCGGTGACAGGTCTCGATCAGCAACTCGACATAGGACTTCAGGAAATGCCGGTCCATGGTGATGGTCGAGCGGTCAGGCAGCGCCAGATCTTCGCGGTAGCTGAACTTCTTGATAAAGCTGAAAATGTAATCCCATCGCCCACAGTTCAACCCGGCGGAGTGGTCCTTCAGCTCAAAAAGAATCTCATCCATCTCAAACGCGGCGGGCAATGTCTCGATGAGCACCGTGGCGCGAATCGTGCCCCGGGGAATGCCCAACGCATCCTGGGCGAAGTTGAAGACGTTGTTCCACAGGCGTGCTTCGAGGTGGCTCTCCATCTTGGGCAGATAGAAGTAAGGACCGGTCCCGCGCGCCTTGAGCTCCGCGGCGTTGTGAAAGAAGTAAAGACCAAAATCGAACAGCGAGCCGGAAATAGGTTGGCCCTGAACGAGAAGATGTTTCTCCGGCAAATGCCAGCCGCGTGCCCGCACGAACAGGGTAGCCGTCTTATCGTTCAGCCGGTACTGCTTTCCTTCTGGACTGACGAAGCTGATCTCGCGCCGCACCGCATCGCGCAGGTTCACCTGGCCATCGATCACATTGCGCCAGGTGGGCGCGGTCGAGTCCTCAAAATCGGCCATAAAGACATTGGCGCCGGAATTAAGCGCGTTGATGACCATCTTGCGATCGACCGGACCGGTAATCTCAACCCGGCGGTCCTCGAGGTCGGCCGGAATCGGAGCGACACGCCACTCACCCCCGCGAACCGATGCCGTTTCCGGCAGGAAATCGTAGAGTTGCCCATTGCGTAACGCTTCTCCCCTGGTCACCCGCGCCGCCAGCAATCGCTGACGCTCGGCCTCGAAATTGCTCGACAGGGCGGCAAGGAACTCGAGCGCTTGCGGGGTAAGGATCTCCGCTTCCGCGGCTCCCTGTGATCCTTTAATCGTGACTGAGGGAACGGTTACCGTAGGGTTGGCCATAGCACATTTTACTCTCTGGCGAGGGGAACGTTGCGGATGGACGCGTCCAGCAACTCCACCATGTGGAAGGCCGGCATGGCGTTGAGCCCGCGGCGGCGCAGCCCACTCATCAGTTGCAACAGGCAACCAGGATTAGCAGAGATGACCGCGTCTGCTTTGGTTGCCAGTAGATTTTCTACCTTGCGGTCGCCCAGTTGATTTGCCGGCTCGGGGTTAAGCAGGTTGTAGACGCCGGCCGAGCCGCAGCACAGGGTTGCCTCATCGATCTCCGCGACCTCGAGGTTCGGGATTCCGGCCAGCAGAAGCCGCGGCTCAGCATGGATGCCTTGCGCGTGGCGCAGGTGGCAAGCGTCGTGGTAGGCCACCCGCATGGGCAGAGCGTGCCGCGGCGCGCGTGCGGGCAGTTCGCACAGGATCTCTGAAATGTCTTTGCACTTGGCGCTGAAGGCAGCGGCGCGCGCGGCCCACGCAGGATCGTCGCGCAGCAGGTGACCATACTCCTTCATCGTTGATCCGCAGCCCGCGGCGTTGATCACGATCGTGTCCACGTTGGCTGCCTCGAAGGTCGCGATCATCCGGCGCGCGAGGGTTGCGGCTTGCTCGTCCAGGCCGGAGTGCAGCATGAGGGCGCCGCAGCACTGTTGCGCCCGGGGAATGATCACCTCGCAGCCTTCTGCGGCCAGCACTCGGGCAGTGGCCTGGTTTACGTGTTGGAAGAAAACCTGTTGCACGCACCCGGAGAGCATGCCAACCCGTCGTCGCCGCTCCGACAGGGGTGAGACCTGAGCTGGCAGGCCATGCAAAAAGCCTGTAGGCACGCGGGGTAGCAGGGACTCCATCTGGGCCAGTCGTTTAGGCAACAGCCGCAGCAGGCCAGTGGCGCGCAGCAGCCTCTGCAGTCCGGAGCGTTGATAGAGCAGCATGGGGAGTGCCAGCAGGCGCAGGCGTTTCACGTAAGGAAAGGTGGCGAACAGGAGCCTGCGGAACAGGCTATCGCTGGTGGTGCGTGGGATATTGCGTTCCACCTGGGCGCGGGTATCTTCGATGAGCTTGTTGTATTGCACGCCTGAGGGGCATGCGGTCATGCAGGCCATGCACCCCAGGCAATTGTCCATGTGCAAGCCGAAACCGCTGATCGAGCGGAGCCTCCCCCTGCGCAGACTTCTTCATCATGTAAATGCGGCCGCGGGGCGAATCCATCTCTTCACCCCACAGCACGTACGTGGGGCACGCGGGAAGGCAGAAGCCGCAGTGCACGCAATCGTCGATCAGCGCCATTTCCGGCGGCTTATGCGCGTCGAAGTTGGAAGGCTTAGCTGGTTCGAGCTGGGTGAGTTGAGCCATGGCTGCGTTCCAGTAGATTACATCCGCTGTGCTCACGTTCGCGGCAACAAATCGAAGGGTCGCCCACAGGTCTCGCTTTTGAGACCTGGGATCCGTGCAACGAATATAGAATGGAAACCACATCCTCCCGGTTGTCATCCCGAGCGAAGCCGAGGGATGCTGCGGTGCGCCTTTAGTCTCCTCTCAAATCTGTCCCAGGAAGCGTCCGGGATTGAGAATACCTGTCCGGATCAAACCGGCGCTTGATCTCGCTCATCAGAGGCAAGGCTATCCGGCAGAGTTCCCCAGCAATCAAGCTCCTCCGCCGGCTGCTTGAGGACCATCAGCGATCCACCCGCGTCCTCCAGCTCTCTCCGCAACAACAGCAACCCTGCCCAGCCGCCGCAGGAAAGCCCGCAATCATAATCCCGGTAGCCTGTGTCACCGACTCACCACCCAATCCCCGAACACGTTCCGCAAACCGCGCGACTTCCGACAGGAAGCATCGTGCCTTTGCACACAATCTCCCGCGTCCATCTGCTGCTGCCGCGCATTCCAAACCTCATCCGCCGCTTTCCCGCGAACCAAGGCCTTCGCTCTGCGCCATCTGCCTCCAGCGCCGCAGCCTGTGTATGCAGCACTTCAGGCAAGCGACGCGAGCTGGATATCGAGCTCAAACCCATCCGCTCCGCCCCGCAACTGGATCGCCACCGTGCTCAGCTGCGCGTGGAGCACCTTGAGCATCAGCTTGCCCACCGCCTCGGCACCCTGTGCGCAGACACGCTAAAACTCTGTGTGGAATGAGGCCATCGAGTGCAAGCGGAAATTAACAGAAGTAACCACACCCGAGCGTGCCGAAGCGCCCCGATCATCAGCTTGTGCAAGTCATAGCCGGCGACATTTTTCACCACCTTACCGCCGGTGTGGGCGATGGTCCCATCAGCCAGCACAATCGTCATCCCGATAACCAGGTCGCGCAGCCCTCCATACCGCAGCCGGAGCGCTCCCGAGTCATTCGTGGCCACGATGCCGCCAACCGTGGCGCGCTCAGGCCAAAGCGGATCCAGCGCCACATACTGTCCATGTTGCGCCAGCCCGGACTGCATGGCCGACCAGGTGCAGCCCGCTTCCACGGTGCAGGTCATATCCTGCCAGGTATGTTCCCGCAGCATATTCAGCCGATGCATCTCCAGCACCAGCGCCGGCGCCACCGGGTAGCCCCATCCTTGTTTCGTGCCCCCGCCATACGGAACCACAGCGAGATGATTTTCCTGCGCCAGGCGAAGAACGGCCGCCACCTCTTCGCTATTGGCCGGAGCGACGGCGATGGCCTCTCCTAAAGTCCGCACGTGTTCCGGACCGGCAATGGCTCGCCAGAGCAGCAGTCATGTCTGGCATAGGTAACCGTATCGGGTGGCAGATCAAAAGAACTCTGCGACGCCTGCTGTCTCCAGTGGGTGAGGAGTGTACTTGCCGGTTTTCTCCCCGCATAGCCGGGGGCGAGGGAAGAGCTTATCGGGGTTGGAAATATTTTCCGGGTCGAAGCTGCAGCGCACCCGCTGCATGGTATCGAGGTCGGGCTCGGAGTACATATACCCCATAGCCTGCTGCTTCTCTCTGCCCACTCCGTGTTCTCCGGTAATCGACCCGCCATGGTCGACGCAGAGGTGCAGGATGCGTATCGAAAGGTCGATGGCGATCTCCTCCTGGCCCGGGATCGACCGGTCATACAGCACCAGGGGATGCAGGTTGCCGTCGCCCGCATGGAACACATTGGAGACCCGCAGGCCAGCGGCCGCAGCCATTTCCGCAATCTGCTCCAGCACCATGGGGAGTTTGGTGCGCGGGATCACTCCATCCTGCACGATGTAGTCGGGCGAAAGGCGCCCGGCGGCGGCAAACGCTGCTTTGCGGCCCTTCCACACCAGCAACCGCTCCTGCTCACTCTGTGCCAGCCGATCCTCCCACGCGCCATTTGCTTTGCATAGCTCCCGCACCTGCTTCATATGCAGATCGACCTCGGCCGCCGGGCCATCCACCTCCACCAGCAGCAGCGCATCGCATTCCGGGTAATGCGGATGCACTGCAGCCTCGGCGGCCTGAATGGAGAGGCGATCCATAATTTCCATGGCCGCAGGCAGAATGCAGGCGGCAATAATGTCGGAAACGGTCTGCCCCGCAGCCGAGATGGAGTCGAAGGCAGCGAGCAACACCTGCACCGTCTCCGGGCGGCGCACAATGCGCAGTGTCATGGAGCTAGCCACGCCGAGTGTCCCCTCAGAGCCCACGAAGACGCCGGTCAAATCGTAACCGGGGGCATCAAGCGTGGGTGATCCAAGGTGAACCAGCTCTCCAGTAGGCAACACCACTTCGAGTGCCAGCACGTGGTTGGTGGTGAAGCCATACTTGAGGCAGTGCGCCCCGCCGGAGTTCTCCGCAACATTGCCTCCGATCGTGCACACTGTCTGCGAAGACGGATCAGGCGCATAGAAGTGGCCTGCCGGCGTCACCCGCTGGGTAACATGGGCATTGATCACGCCCGCTTCCACCGTGATGCGCTGGTTGGGAATGTCGGTGGCCAGGAAGCGCGTCATGCGCGCAAAGCTGATCACGATGCCTCGATCATCGGGCAGCGCTCCCCCTGAAAGCCCGGTGCCGGCGCCGCGCCCGACAAAGGGTATGCGATGGCGGGCGCATATGCGGACGATCGCTTGCAACTGGCCTGTGGAGCGAGGAAGAACCACCGCCGCCGGCAGGCTTCGCAGCACTGCCAGGCCATCGCACTCGTAGGTCTGCAGTTGATTGCGGTCGATAATCAGGCCGTCGGCGCCCACGGCATCTCGTAACTCGGCAACGATAGGGGCAGAGAGCATTGCTATTATTTTAGTCCACTGCTGATTCCAGGAAAGAGCCGCCCGCTGATGAGCCCAGTCTGGCCCCAAAGCTACACCCTCTTCGGGCGCGGCCTTGCACTTTCCGCGGCACTTGCCTCCCTTCCGATCATTACCTTGCTCTTTCTGCTGGGTGTCCGGCGCAAGCCGGCGTGGTTCGCCGCGCTTTTCGCCTTATTGGTGGCGCTGCTGGTTGCCCTTTTTGTTTTCAAGCTGCCGCCCACTCTTACCTTCAGCTCCGCCGGCTACGGAGCTTGCTTTGGCTTGTTCCCCATCTCCTGGATTGTGTTTTGGGCCATCGCCCTTTATCAGGTCACGGTGGAGACGGGCAAATTCGAAATCATCAAGTCATCGATGGGGAACCTTACCAGCGATGCCCGTCTGCAGGCCCTGCTGATTGCCTTTGCCTTTGGCGCATTTGTGGAGGGCGCCGCAGGTTTTGGATCCCCCGTTGCAGTTGCCGCCGCCATGCTGGTTGGCCTCGGCTTCTCTCCTTTTTACGCTGCCGCGCTTTGCCTGGTGGCTAACACCGCCCCGGTAGCCTTCGGCTCGATCGGAATACCGGTGGTCACCCTGGCCGGGATCACCGGCTTGCCGCTCGATAAACTAAGCGGTGCGGTTGGGCGGCTGTGTGCACCGCTATCCTTGTTCGTTCCCTGTTATCTGGTCTGCATCATGGTAGGGTGGCGCGGTATGTTGGAGGTGTGGCCCGCTGTGGTGGTTGTCGGCGTAGTATTCTCGTCCGTGCAGTTCCTGATGTCGAACTACGTGGGCCCGCAGCTCACCGATATTATGGCTTCGCTTTGCGCTCTCAGTGCGCTGCTGTTGTTGCTGCGTTTCTGGCGTCCGGCCAAGATGTGGGATAGGGAACTGGAGCAGGTAGTTCCGGTGGGAAAAGAGAAAAAATTCTCTGCCCTCGCCCCCGGCCAGCAGAAGCATGCCACGGCCCATATTCTTGGTGCCTGGATTCCTTACGGCTTGCTTGTAACCCTCGTCCTCCTCTGGGGTTTTAAGCCGTTCCAGGCTCTGCTGAATCACGCCACCATCAGTTTCGGGTGGCCGCTCCTCCACAACCAGGTGCTGATGATGCCGCCGGTGGTTGCCAGGCCCACGCTTTACAAGGCGGTTTACCAGTTGAATTTTCTTACCGCATCCGGCACCGCCTGCATGTTCGCGACCTTGCTGGCCGCGGGTCTGCTGCGCATGTCCCCCGCGGCTTTCGGCCGCCTGTTGCTCTCCGTATGCCGTCAGCTCTTTCTGCCCACCTTGACCGTCGCTGCCGTGCTCGCGATGGCGTTCGTCATGAATTATTGCGGGGCAACCGCCACTCTCGGGCTGGCATTCGCTGCATCCGGCAGGCTCTTTCCGTTCTTCAGCCCGCTGCTGGGTTGGATGGGCGTTTTCCTGACCGGCTCAGACACTTCGGCCAACGCGCTTTTCGGCAACTTGCAGGTGGTTACCGCCGGCCGTTTGGGCTTTGACCCCACGCTGATGGCGGCAGCCAATACCGTCGGCGGCGTGGTGGGTAAGATGATCAGCGTACAGAACATCGCCGTCGCGGCCGCAGCCACCGCTATGACCGTCGCCGACCAGGCAAAACTCTTTCGCTTTACTCTCCGGCACAGCATGGTGATGGCGACTGCCATCGCGGTCGAAGTCATGCTGTATGCCTACCTCTTCCATCAAATTCACTAGGAGCGAATCTCGTGGCAAAGTTAGGATTTTTAGGACTCGGCATTATGGGTGGCCCCATGGCCCGTCATCTAGTTTCGGGCGGCCACAACGTGGCCGTGTGGTCGCATAACCAGGAAAAGGCAAAGAAGCTGGCAGATTCCGCAGGCGCGCTGTTCTGTGCCACGCCGGCCGAGGTTGCGAAGAACAGTGAATGCGCTTTTCTCTGTGTCGGTGATACAGCCATGTCCCGTGAGGTAATTCTGGGTGAAAACGGCCTGGTAAAAGGGGCAAAGAAGGGGTACGTCATCGCCGATTGCAGCACCGTCTCTCCTTCGGAGAGCAGCCGCATCGCGCAGGAACTCGAAGCCCTGGGCATGGACTTTCTGGATGCTCCCTGTACCGGCTCCAAAGCCGGTGCGGAGGGGGGAACGCTCACGTTTATGATCGGCGGCAAGCAGGAGGTCTTTTCCCATGCCAAGCCGTTCTTCGAAGCGATGGGTAAAGTTCTCTATTATTGTGGCAAATCGGGCATGGGTCTTCGCGCCAAGCTGACCCAGAACCTGATCCTGGGCAACCTGCTGCAGGCTTTCAACGAGGGATTGGTATTGAGCACCAAGGCCGGTGTTGATCCCGAGCTGATGCTCGACATCCTGAACAACAGCGCGGCACGTTCTGGATTAATATCCGCCAAGGCGCCCATGGTCTTCAAGCGTGACTTCTCCACCAACTTCTCCGTGAAATGGCTGGAGAAGGATGTAGGGCTCGCCCTGGACCTGGGTTCGGAGATTGGAGTGCCGCTTCTTCTTACCGGCCTGACGCAGCAGCTCTTTCAAACCGCGATGGCAAAAGGCTATGGCGAAGAAGATATCTGCGGCTCCATCCGTGTTCTAGAAGAGACGGCGGGAGTAGAAGTCACCGCTGCGAAAGCTTGAGTCGCCCGAAAGTCTGTGTGAGAACCTCCTGGATAAGCTGATGGGTGCCCCAGGTCTCGCTTTTGAGACCTGGGATCCTCCAAGCAAATGCCAGATTAGAGAACTCTACGTTCGAGAAAGCCCTATTCTCAAGCACACTCTAAAGCCAAGATGGAATGAGCGTGAGAACCCGGGTCCGCCGGCATTCGCGTGGAGGATCCCAGGTCTCAAAAGCGAGACCTGGGGCACCCATCAGCTTATCCAGGAGTTTTTCAAAACTCGGAGGGGCCAAACCCGTCAGCTAACCGCTTGTACCCCAACAAATTCGTTCGTTGTGGACTTTGCCGCGGCGTGCGCAATTCGGTCAGCATTCTCCGCCTCTGCCTGCAGGTGATCGATCACCACTTTGGTGTAGACGACGAAATGCTCGGCGGAGAGCAACAGCGATAAGCCGAGTGACAATTTTGCCGGCGAGCGGCCAAAGGTGAGCAGGGTCCTAAAGAGAAACTTCCAGTAGCTGCCGCGGTAATTGGAGCCGATCCCCTGCGTCCATATGGAAGACAAAAGGATACGCGTGTTGTAGACCGCACCCATATTCGGTGGCTTCTGCGTCGCTATGGGCTTCCACACTTTCAGTGAGTTGAAAGCACGCTCAAAAAATGCATCCGGTTGGTAGAGGCCCTCGAGCAGGGTGCAAAGCCCGCGCAGCAGGATGGGCAGCGGCAGAACAGTGCGGAAATTAGGCACGCCAAAGTTGGTTATCGATTGACTGTCCTCGATCAGGCGCCCTTCCTTTTTCAATCGCTCGAACAGGGCGGTAGTCGGCGGTGCCATCAGGATACCGGCCATGGCCCAGGGGATCGCGGTCTTGTCGATAAACTCCAGCTGCCGCGCAAAGATGGTCTCGTCGTCGGAGTCGAAACCGACAATAAAACCAGCCAGCACCCACAGCCCTTTTTCCTGGATGTAGCGCACCTGATCGACATTATTCTTGCGCAGATTCTGAAACTTGTGCGACTCCTTCAGGGCTTCGGCAGAGGGGGTCTCGATGCCGATGAAAACGGTCATGAAATTCGCGTCGACCATGGCCTCCAAAAGTTCCTCGCGAGATGCCAGGTCGATCGAAGCCTCGGTGCAGAATGAGAATGGGTAGTTACGTGCCTTTTGCCACTCGACCAGCTCACGCGATAGCGCGAGAGCTTTTTGATGGTTGCCGATGAAGTTGTCATCAACAATAAACACTTCCTGGTGCCAACCCATGCTGTACAACACATCGAGCTCACGCAGGACTTGCTGCGGCGTTTTGGCGCGGGGCCGGCGACCGTAGATAGTAATGATGTCGCAGAATTCACACTGGAACGGGCATCCGCGGGAAAACTGGATGGACATCGAAACATACTTCTCCCGCTTCAACAGATCGAACCGAGGCACGGGGCTCTGGGTCATGTCTGGCTTGTCGATAACGTGGTACAACGCGTGTGCGGTGCCTTGTTCGAGTGCGGTGGCAATTCCAGCAAAGACCTCGTCCGCCTCGCCCACCATCACGTGATCGGCCACCAGCGCCACGACCTCGGGCTGTGTACTCGCCCAGGGGCCGCCCACGAAAGTCCGCCGGCCCATGGCGCGAGCGCGGGCCAGGGTCTCCAATGCGTCGGCGCGCTGCGCGTGCATGGCGCTCACCATCACCAGGTCAGCCCATGCGAGATCCTCATCCCGCAACTCCTGAAAGGCGTGATCGATGAGGCGTATCTCCCAGGTCGATGGACAAAGCGCCGCGACCGTGATGAGGCCCAGCGGCGGGTTCATCCCGCACTCGGGGATCATCGCCAGCGCGCCTTCAAAGCCCCAAAAAGACGGCGGAAAACTTGGCCACACCATCAAAACCTTGAGATTCGGCCCCAGCGGCGGGAAGGAATCGCGGCTTGGCTCAACGGACAACCTAGGCTCAGGAGAGGGAACGAATACCGGTGCAGTCGATGTCGCTGACGGTTGGTTGGGTAGGACGTTCAGTCGAGGATCTTGGATAGAGGGCATGGAGCCCCTTTCTCGTTCAGTTAGAGGGCCCGTAACACGACACCAGCCAGGAGGTTAGCCGCGATGGCAGACCCACGACTCTGGGCAACCGGCGGCGAGCCAATTAGTTTGAGGCGCAGTGGGATTGAGTCTACGCCAAACACCCGGTTGTGTCACGGCAGACGTCCACCAGAGGCCCGGCAATCTCGCCTTAACATTGATGTGCGGTAAAGATGGATGTGCGGCCTGATACTGCGTCAAGGCCCGGAGGACCGGCCGCCAAACATAGCCCAGCCCTTCCGAGTCTTGTGAGGACCTCCTGGATAAGGTGATGGGTGCCCCAGGTCTCGCTTTTGAGACCTGGGCCTCCACGCAGATGCCGGAAGACCAAAATTTAGAACTCTACCTTCGAGAAAGATGCCAGCACTCTAAAGCCGGGATGGATTGTGCGTGAGAACTCGGGTCCGCCGGCATTTGCGTGTAGGATCCCAGGTCTCAAAAGCGAGACCTGGGGCACCCCTCACCTTATCCAGGAGGTCCTCACACAGACTCTTCCGGGCTGGGAACGATGGGCAAAATGCCGAGCGCCGTAGGTGCGGCACTCCGAAGGGGCCCCGAACGTTCGAACTCTACGTCAAAACGGGCGGCCATTCCTGGCGGAACAGCCACCCATTTCGGGCTAACGAACGGCAGCGTTGTGTTTGTCGCGATAGATGCGGCGGGATTCCTGGTTCTGCTGCGCGTGGATCGTTTGGCGATCCTGCTTCGTCAGGTGTCCATTATCTTGCGCACGCATACCGCGCTCTTCCTTATTGATACCCGATTCCTGGTGTTCCAGGCGCGACGTCTCGCCCGCGGTCAGCTGGCCGCTCTTGACCCCGTTAGCAATGCGACCCTGTTGGTCGACCTTGCGCTGGTTAATGTTATAGTCGTGCGCGCCAGGGGTGGGTGTTTGGGCAAACATCGCCGCCGGTGCGATGAAGAGTGCGGAAGCAAGAACAGCCGTGAAAACTTTCATGTGATTCTCCTTTTTCTGGCGGCTGGATTTCGAAATCACATTCTTGCCGCTCGCTCCACATAGACACCATGTGAGAAAAGCAGTTGCCCCATCTTTGGTAACTTAGTTTGTGCTCAGCTTAGCGCAACTATTTGGCCCGTGAGGACGCAGGTGAAACCACGAACAGTGATGATTACAGTGTTATTGGTGACGGCAGCGATGCCTCGCACCCTGAGCGCAATCGAGCCTAACCTTTCGGTTGCCGAAACTACCGCCGTCAACCGTCAGATCGCTACCTTGAAAACATCAGGGGATCGCCGCATGGCACAAGGTTGGAGCAACACAAAAAAGGTTGCCGAACTGTTGTGCCGGCCGGCTGCGCTCCCCGTGTTGAAGAAACAAACCGCAGCGGTCGACCGGGTTTTTCTGGGCACTGACGATCCTAAGACGCTGACCCTCGAAAGCAACAGCCGCCTGACCGGCACCGGCGAATTTCGTACGCCCAAGGGATGGACGGATTTTAGGTTTACCTGTGATCTCGATCCGCAAACAGGAAAGGTAATCGCCTTTGAGCCGGTGATTGCGGCCGTGCCCCAGTGACGGCGGCTAGGTCTAAACTCGAAGGATCGGCTGAATGCATTCCCCCCAAAGGAACCCGTCCCTGTGCTGAAATCAATTGTCCCTCCCGTCGGCTCCTGCCTCCTGCTTCTGCTCGTCGCATCTTTTTGCTTTGCCGTCGGACAGGATGCCGGCAAGGATGCCCCGGCAAAGGACGATGCAAAATCCGGTGAGCCTGTAATCCCCAAGGACTCGACGACGCAAGGCTCAGTCAGCGTCGCCGGCCACACCATCAATTACCAGGCTGTCGCCGGAACTATCCTGGTGGCGGCTTCCAAGGATGCCGACGCCGCCCTGGGCACCACTGTGCAGTTGCCCAAGGAAACTCCCGACGCACCGCCCACGGCGCGCATCTTTTACGTCGCTTATTTTAAGAAGGACGTCCCAGCGGAATCGCGTCCCGTCACTTTCATCTACAACGGCGGCCCCGGCAGTTCCACGATGTGGCTGCACATGGGCGCATTCGGTCCCCGGCGCGTCATTACTGCCGATGACCAGCACACCCCTCCCGCGCCTTATGAGCTGGTTGACAATACGGACAGTCTGCTCGACGCGAGCGATCTGGTCTTTATTGACGCGCCCGGAACCGGCTTCGGCCGCATCTTCGGCAAAGACAAGGAAAAAGCATTCTGGGGCGTCGATCCAGATGCCCACGCCTTCGCCCGCTTTATCGCCCGCTTCCTTTCCAACTACCAGCGCTGGAACTCGCCAAAGTACCTTTTCGGAGAAAGTTACGGCACCACCCGCTCGGCAGTCGTGGCCGGCATTCTGGAGACGGAAAGCCACATAGACCTGAACGGCGTAATCCTGCTTTCGCAAGTCCTGAATTTCGACGACAGTGCCGATCAACCGCAATGGAACCCGGGCATTGATGTTCCTTATGAACTGGCGCTGCCCACCTTCGCCGCCACCGCTTATTACCACAAGCGCCTGCCCACGCAACCCGCCGCGCTCGAGCCTTTCCTTGCCGAAGTAGAGCAATTTGCAATGACTGACTACGCGGCCGCCCTGGCTCAGGGCTCTCAGTTGCCGGAGGCAACCCGCCAGGCCATTGCGGAAAAGCTGCACCAGTACACCGGCCTATCCGTGGCCTACGTACTCAAGGCGGACCTACGGGTCAACACCGGGCAGTTCAACCATACCCTGCAAGGCAATGAAGACCTCACCACCGGCCGCCTCGACAGCCGTTTCTCCGGCCCAACCATCGACCCGCTCGCCGAAGAGGCTGCCTACGATCCTCAGGCCACCTCGATTGCATCGGCCTACATTGCTGCGTTCAATGACTATGTCCGGCGTCAGCTCAAGTTTGGCGAAGGCCTCACCTACCTGCCGGAGTGGGACGCCATCGACGAGGCCTGGGTACTCAAGCACAAGGCGCCCGGAGCCCCCGGGGAAATCTATGGCACCAATGTCATGCCCGATCTGGCCACGGCGATGAAGTACAACCCGCGCCTCAAGGTCATGCTGAACGGCGGTTATTTCGACCTCGCCACACCGTACTTTGCCGCCCGCTACGAGATGTCTCACTTGCCGCTCCAGGCCAATCTGAGGCAGAACATCCAGTTCTCGTGGTACAAGTCCGGCCACATGGTTTACCTCCATGAAGAATCGCTCAAGGAGTTGCACGACAACGTTGCCGCCTTCATCGCCAGCACCTGCAAGCCCGCCAAGTAGGATGAAGGCCGCTCCATCGAGGAAAACCACGGAACTTTTTCGCTTAAACATACATCTACTTTCAAGCCGCTTTAGGAGGGAGAGCATTTCATGGCAAAGATGCGAGCAGTGCAAGTTGTCAAAGCAGGAGGACCGTTTGAAATTGTGGAGCGGGAGATCCCTGAGCCCGAGTCAGGAATGGTGCGCATCAAGGTCCACGCCTGCGGCATCTGTCACAGCGATGAAGTAACCAGGCTGGGACTGTTTCCGGGGATTCAGTATCCGCGCGTACCCGGCCATGAAGTTGTCGGGGTGATTGACGCGGTTGGAGCCAATGTTCCACCCCGATGGGTGGTTGGCGAGCGCGTGGGCGTGGGCTGGAACGGCGGCTACTGCGGATACTGTGACAGTTGTCGGCGGGGGAACTTTTTCGCATGCGAAACCAGCACCCAAGTCACTGGGGTCACGCGGGATGGGGGCTATGCCGAGTACATGGTTACCCCTTTCTCCGCTCTTGCTGTGATGCCTGAGGAGTTGTCGCCCGAAGAGGGCGCTCCTCTCATGTGTGCCGGAGTCACCACATTTAATTGCCTCCGCAACAGCGGTGCAAGGCCGGGGGATCTGGTGGCGGTGATCGGCCTGGGTGGACTGGGCCATCTGGGTATTCAATTCGCGGCCAGGAGCGGATTCAACACAGTCGCCATCGGCCGTGGAAACGACAAGGAAGCGCTGGCCAAAAAGCTGGGTGCTTCCCACTACATCGATAACGCGGCGCAGGATCCGGCAGCGGAACTGCTCAAGCTTGGCGGAGCCAAGGTGATTCTCGCCACCGCAACCAGCGCGGACGCGATGAAGGCGGTACTGGGGGGCCTTGCGCCTACGGGGACATTCATGATCGTCGGGGCTGTTCCCGCCTTGGAGATTCCTGCACTGCAGATGCTGCTTAAATCACAGCAAGTGAAGGGATGGTATTCGGGAACGTCGCTCGATTCGCAGGACACGCTGGCTTTCAGCGTGCTCTCCGGTGTGCGGTCGATGAACGAAATCTATCCGCTCCAGCAGGTCGAAGAAGCCTACGCGCGCATGCAGCAGGGCAAAGCAAGATTCCGTGTAGTTCTCACCATGGGGAAATAGGCAATTCCTCTCCACTCTGAGCTCGAATGCTTTGTATCAGGGCCCGACTTTAGTCGGGCCGCAGAGGATTAAAAAGAGATTGGGCTTTAGCCCCTGCCATGGTGATTCGCGCAGGGGCTAAAGCCCAGAACTTGTTGCGTGTAAACGGCCCGACTAAAGTCGTGCCCTGATACAAAGCGCCGTAGGATTCAGTGCTGGCTGCAGCAGGAGAGATTGCTTACATGCCATGCCATTCTTCCCAATGGACCCTGCGGATGGCGTCGTCGACCGTGCCGTGGGCCTGGTCGATATGGCCTATGGCGCGATCCCGCATACCCCTCGCCTGAGGCACGTCTTCTGCCCGAGCGGTATCGTTATGCGCCTTATCCAGCAGCTCTAAAGCCTTGCGGAAGCGGCCATCGGGAGCCATGCGTACATCGATAGCAGGATGATCGGCGAGATCCTTGCCGTCATCGATCGACGCCCGCTTGATCTCGGCGATTGCTGCATCGATCTCACGAATTGCATGTTCTTCATCCTTCTGTACGGGCGGCCAGGCGATCTGGTTCAGATAAGCCCGCGCCAAACGTAAATCGGACAGCGCGTGAAGGTATGCGGGGTGTGGTCCAGGAACTTGCTGGGCCGAGGCTGCTTTGGGACTTATGCCTATGATTCCCAGAAGCGCGAGAAAGGTGGTGAAAGCTGCCATTTGAATGCGCACGATTTTCGTACCTTCTTTCTGGTTAGGGAGGTGGGTGGTTTCAAATACGGCTGCGGGCATCCGCAGTCGACCGAGTAGACCCTAACCCGCCAGTGAAAGTTGCTGAATTTGCATCCTGCCGCAATTCGCTACAACGATAGTTGTAGCCGGCGGCCGGTTGCCTTCAAGGTGCATCCCTGATGGATCCTTTTCCCCGCGAGCGAAACAGGTTCTATGCTCAAAGGGTGAGAATTCTGTCCTGGGTCGCTTTGCTTTTGCTGCCTCTGTCTGTACAAGCGCAGAAAAGTTCTGGCTTTCGCGTCATAAGCTGGTCTCCGCAGCACCTCGAAAGCGGCTCACCTGTGCTCTTCACGGTTGAGCCGGATAAGCCCGTCGAAGCACTGCGTGGCACATGGCTCAACCACCCGCTGGTGTTCACCAAATCCCACCAGGGCCACACCTGGTATGCGCTTGCCGGTATCGACGTCGAGCAGGCGCCAGGGACCTACGCGCTGGAATTAGTCGCGACCCCGGCTGATGGCAGCGAGCAGCACGCCAAACAGGACGTGGCCGTGCTGCCGGGACGCTATAAGACCACCACCTTGCATGTAGAAGAAAAATACGTGCAACCCGATGCCGCAACCCAGCAGCGCATCGCCGCGGACAAGGCGGTGAAGGATGCGGCCTTCGCTCACCTGATTAGCCAACCCTTGTGGCAGGGCAGCTTTCGCTCACCAGTGCCTTTTGCCCCCACCGATTCCTTCGGCACCCGCCGCATGTTCAATGGCCAGCTGGCCAGCATCCATCGTGGAACCGACTTTCACGCTCCTTCTGGAACGCCCGTGGTCGCCGCCAACGACGGAGTGGTGATTATTGCTCAGGGGATGTTCTATGAAGGCAACCTGGTGGTGATCGATCACGGCCAGCAGTTCAGCACGCTTTACATGCACCTGTCCAAGATTGAGGTGAAGGCCGGGGAACACGTCACCAAGGGCCAGCGCCTCGGTCTTAGCGGCGCGACCGGCCGCGTGACCGGACCGCACCTCCATCTGGCTGCCCGTTGGCAAGGAGAGTACGTTGACCCCGCAGTGCTGCTCCGCTTGCCGCTACCTGCTATTTATTAGTGTCTTCAAACGCGAACCGTCCCAGTTCGAAGGGTCGCGAGGTCGGCAACTTATTCTGCAATCCGGCGGTCGGGTAGGACTGTGGCGCAAGCGTCGGGAAACCCCAGACCTTTCCCGTACGCATATCCACCACTACCTTTCCATAGACCTGGCTGGTGCCATCAGGGGCCCGCAGCATTTCGTAACCGGGCTCAATGTAAAACGGATAAACAGTGGATTGTGCTGCCACGGTGCGGGGCGCAAAAATCGGTTGCACGGCGATGGTTACCAATGCAACCGCGATGATCAACAACAAGGCGATGGTCACGTCTTTTCTTCGCATGGTTCTCCTCCTGTCAGCTCCATCTGCATCGGAAGCTGTTACGGATTCGCTGGCGCCTTGGGCTGCTGAATGGAAAGCAACTCCACCTCGAAGACAAGCGTGGCGTTAGGCCCAATGGGTGGTTTGCCGCGTTCCCCATAGGCTAGATCCGATGGAATGAACAGCTGCCACTTCGATCCCACTGGCATCAGTTGCAACGCCTCCGTCCATCCTTTGATCACCCCGCTGACCGGGAAAGTGACCGGTTGCCCGCGCTTGTAGGAGTCATCGAATTCCGTATTGTCGAGCAGAGTTCCCCGGTAGTTGCAAACCACGGTGTCTGTGGCGGAGGGCTTGGGCCCTGTCCCGGCAACCAGGACCTTATATTCCAACCCACTGGGCAGGGTAACCACGCCCGCTTTTGTGCTGTTGGCAGTCAGGAATGCTGCGCCATCCTTCTTGTTACTCTCGGCCAGGGCCTGCGTCTTTTCTTCCTGCTTTTGCCGCACTTGAGTCTGCAGGTCGGTCAACACGCTCTTAATCTGATCATCCGTCAGCAGGATCTTGCCGCCGGCCAGCTCATCCTGCAAACCTCGCAGCACAATTTTCGGATCGACATCAATGCCATCCCGGTGCAGGTTCTTCCCCACGTTTAAACCGATGGCATAGCTTTGCTTGTCTTTTTCTGTCGTGAGTACCAGGGGTTTGGCCGCCGCCGTACTCTTGTGCTGGGTCGCCGTGGTTGTGCTCGACCGCGGCTTGGCCGGTGGTGTGGTATTGGTGGCCGGTGTCTGCTGGGCCGCGGCACTACCCAGCAGAATAATACCGGCGGCGATGAGGCTTGCCGCGCTTCTACATGATCTTTGCATGATGTCATTTTCGCATGTGCGGAATAATGAATGAGCATGCGGCAACCGCAAACTCAGGTCCCGTCCATCGGTATCGACTTCGGCACTACCAACAGCACGGTTGCCTGCGCCACCGGCAAATCACAAGTCGAACTTGTCGCCTTCCCCACCCGCGCGGGGGAAACCTTTTCCTTTCGATCCCTCCTCTACCTGCAGCAGGTTAAACAAGCCGGCCGCAGCAAAACGCATACCTGGACAGGCCCCTATGCCATCGAGCACTACCTGGCGGCGGAGAGCAAGGGACGGCTGATTCAGTCCCTCAAGTCTTATTTGTCCGATCGCACACTGACGGGAACGGCGGTGTTCGGCCGCCACTGCACGCTCGAGGATTTGATTTCCCGCATCCTTGCCGATCTGCGCCAGCACGCGGAACGGCAGTTTCATACTCCTATCCGCTACGCCATGGTTGGCCGGCCAGTGCGTTTCGTGGGTGCGGAGACCGAAGAGGACGAGACGTTTGCCCTCGGCCGCCTTCGCCAGGCATTTACTGAAGCCGGCTTTGAGCGCATTGACTTCGAAATGGAGCCGGTCGCGGCGGCGTACGCGTACGAATCAACCCTCGATCACGACGAGCTCATCCTCATCGGCGATTTTGGAGGCGGCACCAGCGACTTTTCCCTGCTTCACGTTGGTCCCGGTGTGCGCAAGCGCGGCCGCAGGCCGCAGGATTTGCTCGGCAACAGTGGCGTTGGTTTAGCAGGTGATGCTTTCGACGCCAGGATCGTGCGCAAGCTCGTCTCCCCCGCACTTGGATCGGAGTCCTTCGCGCGCTCGCTCAACAAGCTGCTGCCTGCCGTGCCCGCTTGGATCTACGCCAACCTGGAGCGCTGGCATTATCTGTCGTTCTTGCGGACGGCGAACGTCATGGAAATTTTGAAGACCGCTCGCCTTCGCGCTTTGGAGCCGGAGAAGATCGAAGCCCTGATTACGCTGATCGACGAGGACCTCGGTTATCACCTGCATCAGGCGGTGCAGCGAGTGAAATTCGAGCTGTCTCATGCCGACGTGGCGCAATTCCAATTCCGCGACGGCAGCATGAACATAAACATCACTGTCACCCGTGACGCTTTCGAAAGCTGGATTGCCGAAGATCTGCAGACCATTGAGAAGTGCGTCGATTCGCTCCTCGAAACTTCAGGCGTAAGCCGTCGCCAGGTGGACCGCGTCTTCCTGACGGGCGGCACTTCGCTTGTTCCCGCAGTGCGTCGCATTTTCGAGGTGCGCTTTGGTGAGCAGCGCATTCGAACCGGCAACGAATTCATATCCGTCGCCCGCGGCCTGGCGCTGCGCGCCGACGAGGTCCTGGCTTCGTGAAGAGGCGAGTGCCTGGGCTATTTTCAGCCATCCTCGATCAACCCCAGCCCGGGAGGAGTCCGTGCGAGAACGCGGACCTTTGTCGTGGGAGCCGGGGCGCACTGCAGATCCCTCCACGGCACGCCGGGACAGGTCGGCTGCGCTCGGGATGACAAAAGGGGAGGGTAACGCTTTCATGTGCGGTTGCTAAACAGACGCTGGACAGCGAGGAGTGCGGCGTTTTGGTCGCGGCCTATTCAGCAACCACTATCTATGGAAGCGTTACCTTCTCTTTTGTCATCCCGAGCGCAGCCGACCTGTCCCGGCGTGCCGTGGAGGGATCTGCAGTGCGCCCCGGCTCCCATACAAAGGTCTGCGTTCTCACGCAGACGGTTGAACGCAGACCGCTTAGAAGTGAAAACCGAGTTCCGCCGTCAGGGAACGCGGCGTGACATAGTGCGTACCGCTGAAGGTGGAGAGAAAGTTATAAAGTGCAGTCTTGTTCGCCATATTGACACCCGTCACTTGCAGACTCCACTTGAAGCGGTCGCCATTAAACAGGTTGTCGTCCCCAATCGAAGCGTCAAACAAACTCCGCTGCTGAATGCGGGAGGGGTTGTGGTCATTATCGCCGGTGCCCGGGGCGGGAATCCTCAGCAGCGTCGAGCCGTACTCCGATGCCAGGCAAGGAGAAGGCAGAGGCGTCGTCGGCGTGGCCTTGAGCCCTCCGCACGTCAGTCCTGCTTCGAACTGCTGGTCCGCGGTCAAGCCGCTAAGGTCCACTGCCGGCTGGCCGTTGAGTGTAGTTGATGTGTCGACGCACGCACTGTTTGGATCGTTGGAGAGCGGGTTGTAGCAGGGCGCTGATCCGGCAACCAGGCCGCTGTCAAAGCGCCAGTTAAAGCCGACCCATGGACTCCAGTGGAAGGGCAGTTGATATTGCACGTGCGTCGTCTGGTTGAACCTTTCATCATGATCGATGCGGAAGGGTAATCCAGGCTGACCCACGGTCGCCCCGGCGCCGGCGACCTGCGGCGGAAAGAAGCGAGCGGCCACGGAGGACATCACGACGAACGCCGAGATGCTATGAAAGTTAGGCACATCGGCGCGTAACGCGAAGCCGGGCACCTTGGAATTGTGCCAATCGATGGGAAAGGTGATCGGGGTGTTGCCTAGCACGCTGAAGTCGAAGGCATTATGGGTGTATTTCCAGATGTATTCGCCGCTAAATACGAGGTTTTTCCCGAATGCCTGCTGCAGGCCGGCATGGAACTCGTTACGAAAGCCGGGCTGCAGCGTGCCCTGCACGCCGGCGGTGCAAGAAAGCAGCGGAGACAATACTGCATTCGCGCAACCTTGGCTGGAGAGCACAAGATTTTCGTTGAACGGCGTCTCCAGCGTGCGAGCATACGAGATGCGCAGCACTGTGTTGGTCCGCTTGATGCTGTAGGAAGTACCCAGGCGAGGCTCTGCCTGAGAGGCGGTCGCCAGACCGTTGTACATGTCTCCGCGTATGCCTAGATTGAATAGCCAGTTGCCGGCTTTGATCGCGTCTTCGATATAGAGCGCCAGCTCCTTGATATCAGCATGGCCAAAGTAGTTGTAATTGGTGCCCGCCCGGGTGAGGTCGTAAGGCAATAAGACCGGGTTGAACTTGGTGTTGACCTGATATCCCGCCGCCGCGCATTCAGCAGGGTTAGTGAACCCGTCAACGGAGTTTCCGCTCGCATCCACACAGGGCGAGTTAAAGGTTGGGTTCACGATGCCGAGACTGTCCCGCTCCCTTAGAAAGGTCTGGGTGTAAAACACGCCGCCCTTGATGCTCTGGATCCCCTTGGTGTAACTCAGATCGGCATGGGCTCCGGCATTGGTGAGCGTTCGATACTGAGCGATGGTTTGGTTCTGTAGATTTGGCGGCCCAAGATCCGCCAGTGGGTTCTCGCTGGGAAAGTACTGATAGCTGTCTTTCCGGATGTAAGGACCAAAGTTAAAAACCGAAGTCTTCCCAATGATCCGGGTGTAGGTAGGCGCAATATCAAACGTCTCGATTTTTGATTTCTGGTCGGTATTGCCGACGTCGTTGCCAAATTGGTCGAGCACATTCAGGTTGTCATAGGCGTTAGGGGTCTGAAACCAGGAGCGGCTGTAGTTCAGGTTGGTGTGGATCGCATCCAGCGGAGTGAACTGATAATCCACCCGGTCAAAAACATTTTGTTCATTTCCTTTGTCGTGAAAGACGGCAAACTCCGGGGTGTCCAGAAAACGACCCGTATTCAAGCCATCGAGCTCGAAGAAGTTGCCCCAGGTTTGCGAACCATAGCCAATATCAACGCCTCCGGTTGCGGAGCCGAATGACCCGTAAGACGAGGTAATGCTTCCTGTGGGTCTCGTAACACCCTGGCCGGATCGCGTCGTTACCTGGATCACCAGGCTGGTCTTGTCTCCATACTCGGCGGGGGGCGCCCCTGCGATCACCTGGATCGACTGAATGGAATTGGAAGGGATCTGGTTGGAGAAAACCTTGCTTTGCTGATCAGTGATCGGCTGGCCGTCTACAGAAAACGAATTGGAGGCGTGGTCGCCCAATCCATGAAAGAGGCCGTTGGAGTCCGCGGCTACTCCAGGAGTCGAGAGCGTGACCAGCGAGCTCACCGAGGAGGACGAGCTTTCGAGCGGCAGCTTCTCGATCAGATTGCGGTCGATGTCCGTGTGGAGTGAGGTGTCATTCTCGACCAGGTCGTCTCCCGTGACAGTGACAGTTGTCGAGGCCCCTCCCACCTGCAACTTGATGATTGGGCTAACGGCGACGGAGGATCGCACCTCGACATCGGCGGTGAACGGTGAAAACCCAGGCGCTTCCGCCACCAGGTGATAGGGGTTGAACGGCAGATTGGTAAATTTATATTGCCCCGCCGCGTCCGTTTTGACACTCCGTTTGAGCCCGCTCACTGGATTCTCGATAGTGACAGTAGCGGCGGGGATCACCGCGCCCGACGCATCCGTGACCGTTCCGCTAATGGTGCCGGCCGCAGTCTGGGCGTGCAGATTTATCGCTGGCGATAGCAGGAGAAATGGAAAAAAAAGAAAGACGAAACGTCTTGGAAACGAGTACATACACCAACCCCCGGGGCATCCTTGTGATTTGGAGCGGAAAATGCTTTAGGAAAAAGCAATATCCGCGGGCGGGGGTCTTGTGTATAGGGAGAAATCCAGGAATCGATGGGGAAGAGTAGTTTGCAGATCGACGACCTGCGTTACCCTTTGTCTCACAACGAGCGGTGCCGCCACCGGCGCAGCTGGAGAAATCACCACGTGCGCAGTTGCACATAGGGCGCAGCCGGCGTGAGATACCTCGGCCGCAGTATGCACGTGCGCCACCTGAATGGTCGCGCCGAAGATCAGAAGAAGAGCGCAGAAAAGAGCCAGGGCGATCCGCCAGGGATGTCTCGCGTGCTCTTTACCTTGCATATCGTGCATCACCCTAACTATAACGTACCTTCAACTAACTTCTGTTACTGAGACGATTTACTTTGGGAATAGGTTTGACCGGGAAGAAATTACGCCAGGGCCCTAGGAACTGCCTCTTCCCATCTCCCCTGGGCCTTCAGGATAAGTTCCACTACTTCGCGTCCTGAGCCGTCTCCGCCCTTGGCATTGGTGACATAGTGGCTGATCGCCTTTAATTCTGGAGCTGCGTTGGCAACGGCAACTGCCAGGCCAGCCCGCTTGGCCACCGGCATATCGGGCAGATCGTCACCCATATAAGCTACTTCCTCTTCCCGCACGCCGGCTTTCTGCAGGCACTCGTTGAATGCGGCCATCTTTGTTTCCTGCCCCAGGTAAACAAATTCCACTCCTAACTCCTGGGCGCGCTGAGAAACCGCGGGAGATTTTCTTCCCGTAATAAAGCCTGTGCGTATTCCCATAATGTGTGCAAGTTTCAGCCCCGCCCCATCCTGCGAGTTAAAGGCCTTCATCTCGGCCACGCCGCCACCGCCGGGGAGGGAAATGAGGTTGACGCTGCCATCGGTGATGGTGCCGTCGACATCCATTAAAAACAGTTTGATCTTTTTGGCGCGCTCAAGAACTTCGGGACTAGGTGACATGCAAACATCATACCGGCGGCCCTTTGAGTGACGGTTAATGGGTAGCAGAGCCAGCCCTCCCGAGTCTGCGTGAGGACAACCTGGATAAGGTGATGGGTGCCCCAGGTCCCCGATTTCCTGCGAAGTTTAGTGGGTTCCTCGCACTCTATGCGCCTTTCCGTGTAGAAAGGCGCACGAGCGGTCCTGTCCAGCACTAAGTACAGGAAATTCGGGGGGCTGGGGCACCCATCAGCTTATCCAGGGGGTTCCACACAGACGGCCGGCGCCCCTCACTCGTCGCGCGCCCAATGACCCCACCAGCATCTTCCATGGCCAGTTCCGTATGCGCATGTAATCTATAGGAACTCCGGCCTATGGCAATTCACATAGCACTGAATCACAAGACCCACTATCGGTACGACCGTCCGGTGATGCTCGGGCCGCAGACCATCCGCCTGCGTCCTGCCCCTCATTGCCGCACCCCCATCCTTGCCTACTCGCTGAAAGTGCTTCCCAAAAATCACTTCATCAACTGGCAACAGGACCCCCAGGCTAACTACCTCGCCCGCCTGGTATTCCCGGAAAGGACAACGGAGTTCTCAGTCGAGGTTGACCTGGTTGCCGAAATGGCGATCTTCAATCCCTTTGACTTCTTCCTCGAACCCTATGCGGAGCAGATTCCCTTTGCCTACGAGACCTCTCTTGCCCGTGAACTCCGGCCCTTTCTTGAGGCCGAGGTGCCGGGCGCTAAGCTGGCTGCTTTTCTAGCCCAGGTTCCCCGGGTCACCACCCCCACGCTCAATTTCCTGGTCAACCTCAATCAACGCGTCCAGCGCGACATTGGTTATGTCATCCGCATGGAGCACGGAGTACAAACCTGCGACCAGACGCTCACCCTGGGAACCGGTTCCTGCCGCGACTCTGCCTGGCTGCTGGTGCAGATCCTGCGAAACTTGGGCCTGGCCGCCCGATTCGTCTCCGGTTATCTGATTCAACTCACCGCCGACGTTAAATCGCTGGAAGGCCCTTCCGGCGCCTCCAGCGACTTTACCGACCTGCATGCATGGGCTGAGGTCTATCTTCCCGGGGCCGGCTGGGTGGGCTTTGATCCCACGTCAGGTTTGCTAGCAGGAGAGGGGCATATCCCTCTCGCCTGCACGCCCGACGTCGGCAGTGCTGCTCCCATCTCCGGCCCGCTCGAATTCTGCAAGACAGACTTCAGCTACTCCATGACCGTGCAGCGGATCTATGAATCCCCGCGCGTCACCAAGCCTTACACCGACCAGCAATGGGAGCAGATCCAGGCTCTTGGCCACCAGGTGGATGTCGATCTGCAGGTGGGAGACGTGCGCCTCACCATGGGCGGCGAGCCGACCTTCATTTCGCTGGACGACCGCAACGGCAGCGAATGGTCGACCACCGCCATGAGCCCGGCCAAGCGCAAGCTCGCAGTGGAACTGCTGCTCCGGATGCGCGACCGCTTCTCCACTGGCGCTTTGCTTCACATCGGGCAGGGCAAGTGGTACCCCGGCGAGGAACTCCCTCGTTGGGCTTTGGGCTGCTATTGGCGTAAAGATGAAGTCGCTATCTGGGAGAACCAAAGCCTGTTCGCCGAGGACGGCAAAGACTACGGCTACGGCGCGGCCGATGCGCGTAGGTTTCTCGAGGCCCTAACCCGGCGTCTGCAAGTGAGTCCCGGGTTCACCATCACCGCCTACGAAGACATCTTCTTTCACCTGTGGAAGGAGCGGCGGCTCCCCGAGCTCACTGATCCGCTTGACCCTAAGCTCAAAGAATTTTCCGAGCGCGCCCGCCTGGCGCAAATTTTTGAACATGCCGCGGAGCAGCCCATCGGCTTTGTTCTCCCTTTGCGCAGAGTCCCCACCCGGTCCGGTACGCCCCGGTGGACCAGTCAGCCCTGGTTTGCTTTGGCAGAACGCATGTTCCTTACTCCTGGCGACTCGCCTATGGGCTACCGGCTACCGCTGGAAGCAATGCCCTGGACCAAGCCCGAAGATGTCACCTATTCCTTCGAAACCGACCCGTTCCGCCGCCGCGACAAACTGCCCCCGCGCCCGGACCGCCGCATGGTCCTGTTCTCGACCCCTGTCGCTGACGATCCGCCTGTGCCGGACGCCGACAAGGGCAAACCAAAAGAGGAAGACAAGGCGACGTTGACCCAGACCCGGCCCGCGCTCTGTGTGCAGGCGCGCGAGGGGAAGCTCTATATCTTCATGCCCCCGGTCGACTACCTCGCGGACTATATTGACCTGGTCGCCGCCATCGAAGACACCGCCGCACATCTCTCCATGCCGGTGGTGATCGAAGGCTATACCCCGCCCAACGACACTCGTATCTCAGTCTTCAAAGTGACCCCCGATCCGGGAGTGATCGAGGTTAATATCCAGCCCGCCGCCAACTGGGACGCACTGGTTGAAAACACCACGGCGGTCTACGAGCTAGCCCGCGAAACCCGCCTGGGCACCGAAAAATTCATGCTCGATGGGCAGCACACCGGAACCGGCGGCGGCAACCACCTGGTGATTGGCGGGCCCACCGCGGATGACAGCGGATTTCTGCGCCGTCCCGACCTGTTGCGCAGCATGGTCAATTACTGGCAAAACCATCCTGCGCTCTCTTATTTGCTCTCCGGGCTGTTTATTGGTCCCACTAGCCAGCATCCCCGGGTTGACGAGGGGCGTGTCGAATCGCTCTATGAGCTGGAGATTGCCTTCGACCAGATCCCCGAGAGAGGCGCGGCTCCGGTGTCATCTCGGATGGCGGATCGCCTCTTCCGTCACCTGCTTACTGACGTGACGGGGAGCACCCATCGCGCCGAATTCTGCATCGACAAGCTCGATCCGCCGGAGGGCGCGGGAACGCGCCTCGGGCTACTCGAGCTGCGGGCTTTCGAAATGCCGCCCCACGCCCGCATGAGCCTGACCCAGCAACTGCTGGTGCGGGCACTGATCGCGCAGTTCTGGCGTAAGCCTTACCGGCAGAAGCTGGTTTCCTGGGGAAACAGCTTGCACGACCGTTTCATGCTGCCGCACTTTGTGCAGCTTGACTGGGAGGACGTGGTGGCCGACCTCAACCGCGCTGGATATTCCTTCCACAGTGATTGGTTCGCTCCTCACTTCGAGTTTCGCTTTCCTCCTATCGGTTCGGTGGACGTTCGCGGTATGCACCTGGAGTTGCGCCATGCGCTGGAACCCTGGAATGTTCTGGGTGAGGAAGCTTCCAGCGGCGGCACCGCCCGCAGTGTGGATTCCTCCGTTGAACGGTTGCAAGTCAAGGTGACTGGGATGGTCGCTGGTCGCTTCGCAGTGCTATGCAATGGCCGCCCGGTGCCGCTGCATCCCACCGGGAAGGAGGGCGAGTTCGTGGCTGGCGTTCGCTACCGCGCCTGGCAGCCAACCTCCTGCCTTCATCCTGACATTCCCATTCACAGCCCGCTGATCTTTGACGTCGTGGACACCTGGTCGGGCCACGCAGTGGGAGGCTGCACCTACCACGTGGTGCACCCCGGCGGACGAGCCAACGAGCAATACCCGGTTAACGCCTACGAGGCGGAGAGCCGTCGCCTGGCCCGGTTCACCGGTTTTGGTCACACCCCCGGCCCCATTTCTGTGCCCAGCGAAAGGCCTAACTTGGAGTTCCCCCTAACACTGGATTTGCGCCGAAGTCCTAAGTAGCAGAGAAGTCTTTGAACGAAGGGCACGGCTTTGGCCGTGCCGAAAATAACATAGGTGCAGTGCGGCTTTAGCCGCTGAGGTACGCTCTTCCTGAACATGTAGATCAACCGTCGGAAAGAGCGTACCTCAGGGGCTAAAGCCCTCTTTTGTCCTAGCTCAGAGTGGCACGGCTGAAGGCGTGCCACTTCGTTTGAATTAGTACGGCCTTCACAATCTGCGGAAGATAGATTCTGTGAAGGGTACGGCCTGCATCGCCGCAGCGAGCTTTAGGCCGTACATAACAGCTCTGTAATGAAAGCGGCTTTGGCCGTTGAGGGTACGTAAGACTGCTTCAAACGCAAGCTATGCCCGAGATACTGGATGACCCGTTACTGACCGCCGACTATCGCCAGGCCCCTGGCGTTTACGACGAGATGTGTCGTGGAGCCCGGCATTCTTCGTCCTCACTGGGACCGCTACATCGCTTCCTTGTCGTCCCTCGGCGGCAAGGAACTGGCTCACCGCTGGCAGATCGCACGGCAGCGCATCCGGGAAAACGGCGTCACCTACAACGTATACGGCGATCCGCTGGGGACCGACCGCCCCTGGAGCCTGGACGCCATTCCGCTGCTCATCCCTCCTGACGGAATGGAGCTACCTGGAAGCGGGCCTGATCCAACGCGCGCGCCTGCTGAACACGATCCTCGCCGATCTTTACGGCCCGCAGAAGCTGCTTCTGAACGGGGATCTTCCCGCCGCCCTGGTATTTGCCAACCCCGCCTTCTGGCGGGCCTGCCACGACGTCCCAGTTCCCGGCTCTAACTACCTTCACCTGCTAGCGGTCGACCTGGCGCGCTCCCCCGATGGGCAATGGTGGGTGATTTCCGATCGTACCCAAGCCCCCTCCGGGGCCGGCTACGCTTTAGAAAACCGCATCGTCATGGCGGAGACATTCCCTGACCTCTTTCGCGAGTCCCAGGTGCACCGGCTGGCGTCTTTCTTTCGCGACTTTCGCGAAACCCTGCTGCGGCTTTCGCCCGCGGCACGCACCCATCCGCGGGTCGTACTCCTCACCCCCGGTCCGCTGAACGAGACCTATTTCGAGCACTCCTACCTGGCCCGTTATCTCGGCTTCACCCTGGTCCAGGGGGGAGACCTGACGGTGCGGGAGAATCGGGTCTTTCTCAAGTCTCTCGAAGGGTCTCAGGCCGGTGGACGTGATCTTGCGACGCATGGATGATGGCTTCTGCGATCCGCTGGAGTTGCGGTCCGACTCCTACCTTGGAGTGCCCGGCCTGGTTGAGGCTGTCCGCAGCGGAAACGTCGCGGTGGCCAATGCTCTGGGCAGCGGACTGCTGGAAACCTCGGCCTTCATTCCCTTTCTCCCCGGCCTCAGCCGCAGCTTGCTCGGTGAGCGCCTGGCGCTGCCATCGGTCGCCACCTGGTGGTGCGGGCAGCCGGCAGCGAATCGGTATGTGCGCCAGAATCTGGATTTTCTGGTCATCAAGCCGGCTTTCCCCGCGAAAGGCATGGAGCCGGTGTTCGGGGGCCGGCTCGAACCTGCCGAACGTTCGCGCCTGCTGGCCCAGTTGGAGCACCAGCCTAACGACTTTGTTGGCCAGGAACTGCTCAACCTGTCCAGCGTCCCGGTCTGGTCGGAGGGCGCCCTCATGCCCCGCCGGGTGGTTTTGCGCGTCTATATCGCCGCCGCGGGCGATAGCTGGATCGTGATGCCGGGAGGACTGACCCGCGTTTCCCCGTCTCCCGACACCCCGGTGGTCTCCATGCAGCACGGCGGCGGCAGCAAGGACACCTGGGTTCTCTCCTCCCAGCCGGTAGACAATTTCACCCTCCGCCGTCCTCGCGATTTGCCGGTTGAACTGCATCGCGGGGTGAGCAGCGATTTGCCCAGCCGCGCCGCCGAACATCTCTTCTGGTTAGGCCGCTATGCCGAGCGATGCGAGCACCTGGCCCGCGTGCTGCGTTGCATCCTGGTCGCGCATGACCGGCGAATCCTGGGCGCCCGACACCCCAGGCTGGCAATCCATGATGAAGTTGTACGAGTGCCTGGAGTCTCCCTATTCCCGGCTGGCAAAAGACGATCCCCAGGGCCATCTGGATCAGCAGGGAGACCTGGAAAAGGAAATACTCTCGCTGATTTTTGAAGAACAGCGCAGCGACAGTCTCAATGCCAATCTCAGCCGTGCCACGCGCGCTGTGGCCCAGGTCCGGGATCGTCTTTCGACCGACCTGCTGCGCATTGTGAGCCAGCTGGGCAGCCTTGCCCGGGCCTCCGACCGCGTCGCCTGGGGCTACGTGTCGGCAGCGGACGCGCTGGCGGTCCTGAACAGCTGCATCCTGACCCTTGCCGCTCTGCGCGGGATCGAAGCCGGGAACATCACCCGCGGTCCCGGCTGGCACTTCCTCAACATTGGCAGACGTATTGAGCGCTCCGTCCAGATGGTGGAGTTGCTGCGCTCGATCGTGGTTCCCATGGATCCCGAGAACTGGCCGTCGCTGGAGATGCTGCTGGAGGTGGCTGACAGCTCCATCACCTATCGCTCGCGCTATTTCACCGTCTTGCAGGCTGCGCCGGTGGTCGATCTGCTGATGAATGACGAGGCCAATCCGCGCTCTCTCGCTTTCCAGCTTAAAGATCTGGCTCGTCACTGTGCTGCGCTCTCCGGCATGCCCTCCGGATCGGGTTGGCCGGTTTTGAAGCAGAGGCAAATGGAGGCCGCAGCGGCCAGGCTGCTCCATGCGGACGTGGAACTACTCTGCGACGGGCGAACCGGAAGCAACCGCACCCGACTGGATAGCCTGCTCGAGGACCTGGGGGCCGCTTTGCCGGCATTCTCAGAAGCCATCGCCAACACCTACTTCAGCCACGCCGAAATGGAGCGCGCCACATGAGGATGAACCGCAGATCTCTAGTCTGCCTGCAAAGCAAATTGTCATCCCGATCTGCGGAGCGCAGTCGTGAGTGGAGGGACTCTGCGGTTTCATCTCCCTTCCTAGCTTGACGTCAAAGGAAAGGCTCATGAAACATGCTCTACCGCGTGCGCCACCAAACCATCTACGACTACGTACAGCCGGTATCGGTTTCCCATCACGTCGTCCGCCTCACCCCGCGCGACCTTCGCGGACAGAGACGCCGCATCATGGAACTATCCGTCTGGCCTGTGCCGCCTTTTCCACGCCACCACTCATATCGACTACTTCGGCAACACCGTCACCTCCTTCACCCTGCCCGAATCGCACAGCCGGATGAGCGTGGAGGCGATCAGCGAATTGGAAGTGGATGCACTCGCGCACCCCGTCTTCTCGGAATCCCCAGCCTGGGAAACCGTCCGCGACACCGTGCCAGGCGACTATAGCCAGGAGGGCCTGGAGGCCTATCAGTTCGTCTTCGACTCCCTCCGCGTCTCTGCCAAGCCGGAGCTGGCGGCCTACGCCAGCGAATCATTTCCCCGGGACCGTCCGCTGCTGGAGGCGGTCTTCGATCTCACCGCCCGCATCCATCAGGATTTCCGCTTTGACCCCAAGGCGACCGAGGTGACCACGCCGGTCGAAACCTTCTTTGAAAAGCGCCGCGGAGTTTGCCAGGACTTCTCCCATCTGCAGATCGCCTGCATGCGCTCGCTGGGACTTCCGGCGCGTTACGTCAGCGGATATCTGCGCACCCTTCCTCCTCCGGGCCGTCCGCGCCTGGTGGGAGCCGACGCCTCTCACGCCTGGTGTTCGGCCTGGTGCCCCGGCTTTGGCTGGGTGGATTTCGACCCCACCAACAACTGCGTTCCCTCCGACGGCCACATCACCCTGGCCTGGGGCAGGGATTACAGCGACGTCAGCCCCATCCGCGGAGTTCTGCTCGGCGGCGCCAAACACAGCCTGAAGGTCGGCGTGGACGTCATGCCGCTGGAGTGACCGTGCCGTGCCAAACTGGTATGACGCGTCTAAAGAAAATTGCCTGGCGAGAATTCGCCCTGGAGAATTGATAGTGAAGTTAAAAGCTCTGCTGCTCTGCTTTCCTGCTTTCCGCTCTATCGTGTGCTACGCTGCGGATCCCAGCAACGTCACCCGCGCCACCCTTTCCAACGGTTTGCAGGTAGTCATCGTGCGCAATACGCTGGCGCCCGTGGTCACGGTGGAGCTGAACTTCAAAGTCGGCGGAGACGAAACCCCTCCCGGCTTTCCCGGCTCGGCCCACGCCGAAGAACACATGGCCTTTCGCGGCTGCACCGGCATGACCGCCGATCAAACCGCCGCCATCTACGCCCAGCTGGGCGGCCGGGACAATGCCGACACCCAGCAAAATATCACCCAATACTTCACCACCGTTCCCGCCGCCGACCTGGATGTGGCCCTGCAGGCGCAGGCCGCCTGCCTGCGCGGCGTCGATGACTCCGAAGCAGAGTGGGCCCACGAACGAGGCGCCATCGAACAGGAAGTATCCCGCGACCTCTCCAATCCCACTTACAAAGTTCATCGATCGCCTGAACGGCGATATGTTTGCCGGCACGCCCTACGCGCACGATCCCCTGGGCACCAGGCCCTCCTTCGACGCCACCACCGGCGCCATGCTGCAGGACTTTTACAAGAAGTGGTACACCCCCGGCAACGCCATCCTGGTGATCGTCGGCGACGTGGATCCAGCGGCCACCATCGCCAAGGTCAAGCAGCTGTACGGGGACATTCCCAACCATCCCGTGCCCGAGCACCCGGCCGTCAATCTTACCCCGGTCAAGCCGGAAACCTTCACCCTCGACAGCAATCTGCCCTATGTCCTGGGCTTCATCGCCTATCGCATGCCGGGCACCGATTCGCCCGATTACGCTGCGGCCCAGATCCTGGCGGATATCCTGGCCAGCCAGCGTGGCGACGTTTACGGCATGGTGCCCGCGGGCAAGGCCCTTTATGCCGGGTTCGGCATTGCCGAGAACTATCCCAAGGCCAGCGTTGGCTATGGCGAGATCGCTCTCCCTGCCGGCGCCGATGCCGCCGGCCCCATCAACGAGATGCGCCAGATCATCGAAAGCTACGCCCAGAAGGGCCTGCCGCAGGACCTTTTCGACGCTGCCAAGCGCGAGCGAGATTGCCTCCGCCGAGTTTCAGCGCAATTCCATTCCTGGACTGGCTTCCGTCTGGTCGGAAGCGCTCGCCGCCGAAGGCCGCAACTCTCCCGATGACGACCTCCAGGCGATCAGGCCGTGACCCTGGCGGACGTGAACCGGGTGGCCAAACAATACCTGGTCAGCCACCAACTCCATCACCGCCACTTTGAAGCCGTCGCCCTCCGGCGAGGCCGTCGCCGCCAAGGGCTTTGGCGGGGGAGAGAAGATGACCTCCGCTCCCACCAAGCCGGTCGTGTTGCCGGCCTGGGCCGCGGGCTCGCTCTCGCAGCTGAAGGTCCCGGCCGACTACATTGTCGCCTCGGACACCACCCTGCCCAACGGCCTTCGCCTGATCGTCAAGACCGATCACACCAGCCCCACCGTAACCGTGGTCGGCACGGTCAAGAACAACGCCGATCTGCAGACACCCAAGGGCAAGGAGGGCGTCTCCGATGTGCTCGACGGCCTCTACTCCTACGGCACCACGACGCTGGACCGCCTGGCCTTCCAGAAGGCGCTGGACGACATCGCCGCCAACGAGACCGCGGGTTTCGACTTTTCCGTGCAGGTATTGAAGGAGAACTTCTCCCGCGGCGTGGAATTGCTGGCCGACAACGAACTCCATCCCGCGCTGCCGGCAGAAGCCTTCGCCGTCGTCAAGGACCAGACCACGCAGTTCGTTGCCGGCAATCTGAAGAGTCCCGGCTACCGCACCTCGCGCGCGCTGGATATTGCCTTGCTGCCGGCCGGCGACCCGGTGCTGCGCGAGGCGACGCCGGCCACCCTGGGCACCGTCACCCTGGACGACGTGAAGCAATATCACGCCACCACCGTGCGTCCCGATCTGACCACCATCGTGGTCATCGGCGACATCACGCCGGAAGAAGCCAAGGCCGTCATCACCAAGTGGTTTGGCGACTGGAAGGCCGAAGGCCCGAAGCCGGAGACCACTCTGCCCGCGATCCCGGTAAACAAGGCTTCGGCAGCCAACGTACCCGATCCGCAGGCGGTGCAGGATTCCGTGGTCTTGGCGCAGCAGCTGAACCTCAACCGCTTCGATCCCGACTACTATCCGATTCAGTTGGGCAATCACGTCCTCGGCGGCGGCTTCTACGCCACCCGCCTCTACCATGATCTGCGCCAGGTAGCCGGCTACGTCTACAACGTGGACGTCAGCATGGAGGCATCGAAGACCCGGGCCAGCTACACCGTGACCTACGGCTGCGATCCGCAGAACGTCTCGAAAGCCAGGGCTTTGGTCCAGCGCGATCTGGACCAGATGCGCACCCAGGACGTTTCGCCCGACGAACTGCACCTGGCCAAGGCCATGCTTCTGCGGTCCATTCCCCTGGGCGAGTCAAGCGAAGAGGGGGTGGCCCAGGGTCTGCTCCGCCGGGCAGTCATCGGCCTGCCCTCTGGACGAGCCCATCGTGGCGGCGAAGAAGTACTACGAACTCAACGCCGACCAGGTCAAGGCAGCCTTCGCCCGCCATCTCCGGCTCGACGACTTCGTCCAGGTAGTCAGAGGCCCCGCCCCCCAGTAGGTCCGGACCCCGCAATCCAATCGCAGCGAATGGACAGTTGCCTCTCGCCCCAGCCCAAGGTAATCGGCCTTGGTGTGGAACGAGGGCACTGGGACTTTCGTATGACCCAACCCAAACCCCAGGCTGATAGACTATAGGAAGGCATCGCCCGGTTGTCCTGCCTGTTATACCCAGCCAGCTCAAAGCAAGGCTAGTCAATCTCAACCAAAGCCTTTCCGCGACCCGGAAGAATAGGAATTCCTCGCCCGTGAGCACGCCCATTCGAAACATCGCCATCATCGCCCACGTCGACCATGGCAAAACGACCCTCGTGGATGCAATGTTGCGCCAGGCCGGCACCTTCCGTGCCAATGAAGCCCTGACCGAGCGGGTCATGGACTCGAACGAACTGGAAAAAGAGCGCGGCATCACCATTCTGGCCAAGAACACCGCCATCCAGTTCGAGGACACCAAGATCAACATCGTCGACACCCCCGGCCACGCCGACTTCGGAGGCGAGGTCGAGCGCGCGCTCAAGATGGTGGACGGGGTCATGCTCCTGGTGGATGCCTCGGAAGGCCCCCTGCCGCAGACCCGTTACGTGCTCTCCAAGGCCCTGGAAGCCAAGCTGCTGCCCATCCTGGTGATCAACAAGATCGATCGTCCCGACGCGCGCCCCAAAGAAGTTCTCGACGAGGTATACGACCTCTTCATCGATCTGGACGCCGCACGAAGACCAGCTGGATTTTCCCGTGCTCTACACCAACGCCAAGCTGGGCACGGCCAGCACCTCGCTGGACGACGCCCGGAGAAAACCTGCAACCGCTCTTTGAAACCATCATCTCCACCATTCCGCCGGCCAGCGGAGACCCGGACGGGCCGCTGCAGATCCTGGTCACCAACCTCGATTACTCCGACTACCTGGGCCGCCTGGCGATCGCGCGCGTGTTTAACGGAACCCTGCGCAACGGGGAAGAAGTGAACATCTCCAAGCGCGACGGATCGCTGCTCAAGACCAAGATCACCAAGCTGTTCACGTTTAACGGATTAAAGCGTACCGACACCGAAGAGACCCAGGTCGGCGACATCGTCGCCATCGCCGGGGTCACCGGCATCACCATTGGCGAGACCATCACCGGCATCGAAAATCCCGCGCCGCTGCCTCTGATCGTCATCGACGAGCCGACCATCGCCATGCAATTTTCGGTCAACAACTCGCCCATGGCGGGAAGGGAAGGGCAGTTCGTCACCTCGCGCAATCTGCGCGAGCGCCTGGACAGGGAACTGCTCACCAACGTCTCCATTCGCGTGGAAGAGACGGGAAGTCCTGACAGCTTCAAGGTTCTCGGCCGCGGAGAGTTGCAGCTTGCCATCCTGATCGAGATGATGCGCCGCGAAGGCTTTGAGTTGATGGTGGGCCGGCCCGAGATTGTTACCAAGACGGTGGATGGCAAAGTCATGGAGCCGGTGGAACACCTCACCATCGACGTTCCCGACGCCTTTGTCGGCACCGTGATCGAGCGTCTCGGACCCAGGCGCGGCGAGATGCTGAAGATGCACAATCACGGTTACGGTCGCGTGCGTCTGGAGTTCCGCGTGCCCAGCCGCGGCCTCATCGGCCTGCGCAGCGAAATGCTGACGGAGACTCGCGGCACCATCGTGATGAATTCGCTCTTTGACGGTTACATGCCTTACCAGGGAGAGATACCGCAGCGGCCCAGCGGAGCGCTCATTTCCGACCGCAACGGCGCCACCACCGCGTACGCGCTCAACGGACTGCAGGATCGTGGAGTGCTTTTCATCACCGCCGGCGTGGAGGTCTACGAGGGCATGGTCATTGGCGAGCATTCGCGCGACAACGACCTGGACGTGAATGTGGTGCGCGAAAAGAAGCTCACCAACATGCGTGCCTCGAGTGCGGACGACGCCATCCGCCTGGTGCCCTTCAAGCCGATGAACCTGGAGCAGGCAATTGAATTTATTGCGGAAGATGAGCTGGTGGAGGTAACGCCGAAGTCCTTGCGCCTGCGCAAGAAAATTCTCCAGGCGAATCGCCGTCCCCGGCGTAATCCGACCCCGGCGTGAAGCGTTCGTCACGCTCTGCTGGGCAGTGCCGTCGTGGCTGGTGATACTGGCCGCCGGCATTGCCTGGTATGCGAGAGTCAAACATGGTCAGCCGGCGGCGCAAGCCGCGGCCGCTAGCATCCAATCAAGCCGCCCGAGGTCTCCGACGGAACAGACGATCTAACTCCAACCCGCATTTATGCGCACAACCTGATGCTGCGGAAGGGCCCCGATTTCCGCATCTACGTTCGCTGGCTGAATGGAGAGATGCGGCGGACCAAACAAGAACGTCAATCCGTCTTTTGATGAGCCGGAGTCCTTCGTTCTTGAGGTGCAGCGAGGCATCATTCACGCCAACATCGGCGACATCAGCCACTACCTCAACACCGGTGCGGTTGCAGGTTCTCCGCTCACAAACATCTCGCTCAGCGGGAATGGGAACCAGATCTCCGTTCACGGCACCATTCACAAGCTGCATATTCCGCTCCCATCGGATTGGATGGAACAATCTCTCCTGCGCCGGGTGGCCGCATCCATCTGCATGTGGACCGGCTGTCCGTGTTGAAGCTTCCGGTCAAAGGATTGTTAGGTGATTTTCACGTCAGCATCGCCGACCTGATGGGCAAAACCAGCGTTGCCGGCATCGAAGCTTCACAGAACGATCTTTACTTCGACACGCAAAAGCTACTGCCGGCGCCCCACATCCACGGGATCCTCACCAGGATCCGCGTCAAGAATCCGGATATCGAAGTTATGTACGGCGACGCGCAGAACGATGTTGCCCGTACCGAACAATGGCACAACTTTCTGGCCCTCAAGGGCGGCACGTTGGATTTCGGCAAGCTGACCATGCACAACGTCGATCTCATCATGATCGACGCATCGAAAGATGCCTGGTTTGATCTGGACCTGGTCAACTACCAGGCGCAGGTGGTGAATGGCTACACCCGAATGACCCCACAAGCGGGCTTGGAAATCTTCATGCCCGATCTCGACGAACTTCCGCCGCAGCACGCCCCGCAAAGCATCAGCAAAGAGTGGCTCAAAAACCGCAATCTCCCGCCCCCGCCCGATGTCCCCATCAAGTGAAAGGAAAAACAGTTCGCGGAGTGGAGATCTGCGGTCCCGCGGTTCTTCCAAATGTTTACGAAATCTTCTCCGCGATCGATTTGGCCTGGGTAAACAGCAACAGATAATCCGGTCCGCCCGCCTTGGAATCGGTTCCCGACATATTGAACCCGCCAAACGGATGCGCCCCCACCATGGCGCCCGTGCACTTGCGGTTGAAATACAAATTCCCCACATGAAACACCCGCCGCGCGTGCTCCAGCTTTTCCCGCGAACTGGAATACACCGCCCCGGTCAGCCCATACTCCGTATTGTTCGCAATCTCCAGCGCATGATCAAAATCACTCGCCCGGATCACCGCCAGCACCGGCCCAAAAATCTCTTCCTGGGCAATGCGCGCCGTCGGCGCCACATCCGCAATCACGGTCGGCTCCAGATAGTAGCCGCCCTCCGCGTTCGCAACCGCATGGCCACCCGTCAACAGCCGTCCTTCGCCCTTACCAATCTCAATGTAGGAAAGAATCGTATCCATCGCTGAGCGGTTTACCACCGGGCCCATGTTCGCGTTGCTCGCCGGATCGCCCACCCGCAAGCTTGCACCTTCTCCCGCACCCGCTCCACAAAAACATCATAGATCGGCATCTTCCACAATGGCCCGCGAACACGCCGAGCACTTCTGTCCGTTGAAACCAAACGCCGACAGCCACCACGCCCTCGACCGCGGCGTCCAGATCGCAGTCCGTGCTCACGATGATCGAATCCTTGCCCCCCATCTCGAGGATGGTGCGCTTGATCCAGATCTGTCCCGGTTTGGTCTGCGCCGCGCGCGCATGGATATCCAGGCCCACTTCCTTGGAGCCGGTAAAGGCAATCAGGCGCGTCTTCGGGATGCTCCACGATCGCGTTGCCGAACGTGCTGCCCGAGCCAGGGCAGAAATTCACCACCCCCGGCGGCATACCCGCCTCTTCCAGCACATCGAGAAACCGCGCCGCAATGGTCGGAGAATCGCTCGAAGGCTTCAGGATCACGGTATTGCCGGTGACGATCGCCGCCGCAGTCATGCCCGCCATAATGGCAAAGGGAAAATTCCACGGCGGAATCACCGCGCACACGCCCAGCGGAATATACACCAGTTGATTCGCGCTCGCCGGGATACTGGATCGGCGTCGTCGCCCCCGCCAGCCGCAGCGCCTCGCGCGCATAAAACTCCAGAAAGTCGATGGTCTCGGCGACATCGGCATCGGCCTCGGCCCAATTCTTCCCCACCTCGTAAGTCAGCCACGCGCAGAACTCGAATTTGCGCTTGCGAATCAGCTCTGCCGTCTGCAGCAGCAACGCCGCGCGTTCTTCTACTGCCACATATTGCCAGGTCGCAAACGCTTCCAGCGCCGCCTTCATCGCCCGTTCGGCGTGTTCCAGGCCGGCCTTCTGATGCACGCCCACCACCTGCGCCGGCCGCGCCGGGTTCAGTGACTGGATCTTTTCCGCCGTGCGCGATCGCTCCCCGCCAATGACCAGCTCATACTCGTGGCCGAGCATGTCTCCCACCCGGGTCAGCGCAGCCTGCATGGCATGCACGTTTTCCGGATCGTGGAAATCGATGAAAGGTTCGTTGTGGAAAGCTCCGCGAGGGGCAACTGGCTGGATGACGGTGCTGATCTGAGCGGTTGGCATAACACCCCAATTTTACTCTCTAAGGCATTTTCACGATGACTGTGCCTGGTGAGTGTAGCGATGTGCAGGCTTTCTTGGCGGAAAGCCGGCGTCCGGCACTGCGACTTCGGTTTACACCAATCGTGAAAATGCTTATCGCGTGGCAGTGAGCCGCTCCGTCTGGGCTGACATCTTGCGCCGTCCGCTCCAGCTTGTCCCAGTTGAAGGGCCGTCCATCAATCGCCCGCTTCACCGTCTTGAACAGCACCAGCGAAAACAGCTGGCGATAAGCAAAGCGCTGCAGCCAGATATGGAACAGCAGCCAGCCATCTCCCTTGTTCGCCGCGTGCCTCCGCTCCAGGCTGAAGGCCAGCGCCGAAGTGACGAAGTCGATGATCAGGAAGGCCAGGAAGAAGGTCAGCAGTTTCTCGAAGTTAGCGGCGTTGGCCGCCTCCGGGTGGAAGTGGCGGTCGAGCAGGTAATGAACCACCCCGGCGACAAACATCAGGTCGATAAACGGCGAGACCAGCGGCAGCAGGATCTGGAAGACCAGGATGTTGGGCAGGGCAAACAACCCCATCGCCTTGTTCTTGAGGAACGCGGCCTGGTGCTTGTACACCGCCTGCAGAGTGCCGAAGGACCAGCGGAAGCGCTGCCGCATCAGCCCGCGCGCCGTCGTCGGCGCCTCGGTAAACGCCAGCGCACGATCTTCGTAGATCACTTTGTAGCCCTGCTCCAGCAGATTCATCGTCAGGTCGGCATCCTCGGCCACCGTATTGACCGGATAGCATCCGCCCTGGCGCACGGCCTCGGTCCGCCACGCGCCGATGGCGCCGGGAACCACGGTGACGACATTGAACAGGTCCAATGCGCGGCGCTCGAAGTTCTGGCTGGTGATGTACTCGAGCGCCTGCCAGCGGGTCCAGAGGTTGACGCGGTTGCCCACCTTGGCGTTGCCCGCCACCGCGCCGATCTGCGGGTCGGCGAAATGGCAAACCAGCTTCGATACCGCATCGGCCGCGATCACCGTATCGGCATCGATGCCCACATAGAACTCTTCTTCCAGGTCGCTCGACCGCGAAGTTGAGCGCCTCCGCCTTGCCTCCATTCGGCTTGCGCAGCACGGTGAGCATTCCGGCCGCAATCTCTTCCGGATAGGCTTCGCGCGCCACCTCGGAGGTTCGATCCGGAGATCCATCGTCGATCACGATAATGCGCAGATGAGGATAGTCCGAGTTCAGCACCGAGCGGATGGTGCGCACGATCACTTTCTCTTCGTTATAGGCGGGGATCAACACCGCCACCCGCGGCAGAAATCCGCCCGCTACTTCCGGAACATGACGTTTGCGCAGCCGGTCGATCAGGGCAAAAATGCCCACCAGGATCAGCCGCGCGCTCATCAGAATATCGCCCAGAAAGAACAGGGTGACCACAAAGTGGTTGAAGAAGGCCCAGGCGAAGAAGGCCACCGAATCCACCCGCGCCTGCCATCGCTCTTGGGAGTTCAGCGGCGGCATCACTTCCGCTCGCGTCTTGCCCATCAGGTCGGAGACCTGCTCGATGGCATAGCCATGCGCGCGCAGCCCGTCGATCAGCACCGGCAGCGCCGCCACGGTCACGCTGCGGTTGCCGCCGCCATCGTGCATCAGGATGATGCTGCCGCGGAACTGCGGCTTGGTCTTCATCAGCTGCAATTGATCGAGCACGTCCTCGAGAATGCCTTGCGGAGTCTTCCGCTGCCGCTCGTCCCAATCGCCGGTGTCGATCTTGTTGCCGATGATGGTGTAGCCCATCTTCTGGATCAGATACGCGGGCGCTGCCTGGTCGTTGGTATCCGGTTCCTGATCGATAGAATAAGGAGGCCGGAAAAACAGCGGCTTGATGCCCAGCTTGCTGCCAAACAGCCGTTCCGTAAGGTTCAGCTGCAACTGCACTTGGCCGGGGAGATCTCGCTGATGTCGGGATGCGTCCAGGTGTGGTTGCCGATCTCGTGTCCCTCGGCCATCACCCGCTTCATCAGGCTCACATTGTCCTGGGCCTGCTCGCCGATCATCATGAAGGTGGCGTTGACACCCTTTTCTTTCAGGATGTCCAGGATCTTCGGTGTCCACTTCGGATCGGGCCCGTCATCGAAGCTCATCGCCACCACTCCCGGCTTATACCCGTAGTACTCAATGGTGTAGGGCGAGGGATAGGTCAGCATGTGCTCATCGGTCACGGTCCAGTTGTAGGAGTCCATGTCGATGGTGCGCGAGCCCGGATGCGGTTCTCCGGTGATGCGCAGGATGTCGCCCTCGCCGTCGGTAACCACATCGTCGCCGGGCGGTATCTGCTTGAGCGACTGCGGCGCAGCCATGTTGCTGGGGTGATCCCAGATCGACCACAGCGAAGGATCCTCTTCGCCCAGCCACCACAGCGCAAAGGTCTGCAGGCCCATCTGCCGCGCGGCGCGCAGCTCGTTCAATGCCGTCACCGCATCCAGCATCCACACCTGGTGGCGCACATGGGCGTCTTCATCATCGTAGGTAAAATGCGGATTCAGCTCATCGCCCGCCAGGCGCACATCCGCATTGGCATCCGAGGCCGCCTGCCATCCGTCCTGCACCGAGATGTCTTCGGTATCCAGCACCTTCGCCGGGTGGTGTTTGCCTTTCGCCAGCGACATCGTCCAGTTGTATCCGTAATTGCCGATGGCGCAGATCAGCTTCTCTTTGGGCACGACCTTGAGCACGCGCTTGAGATTGTTTTCAAACCAGTCCTGCGCCGCGATCGGCCCGGGATCGCTCGTCTCCTCGTGCTGGTCATAGTTCATCAACACGATGCCGTCGGTGTTCTTGGCCAGTTCGGCGAATTCGCTGTCGTCCGCGCCCACGCTCTCATTGACGAAGAGGCGCAGATTCTTCGGGTGCATCTGGCTATACAACTCGTCGATCAGGGAGTTGTAGTCGGCCTGCGCATCGTCGGGAAGGTCCTCAAGGTCAAGGCTGAGTCCGCGGTAGCTGGGGTTAGCGGCCAGAAAGATACCCAACTGGCGCTCCAGGTTTTTCCGCGCCGCCGGATCCTTCAGCATGGCAGCCACACCCTGATCCCATTGCTGCGTGAGCACGTCGTAGTTCTTGATCAGGGGAAAGATTTCCGTATCCTCGTGGGCGGCGGCGATCAGGTCATGAACTTTGTTCTGCGGGTCGACGCTGTGCACCCCGTGCGCATCCACCACGTTGAAGACCCGCAGCGGCGCTTCGGCCGTCGAGGCGCCCTGCAGCGTGCCGTCCGCCTTGGTCACGTACAGCCACACCGGGAAGAGGATATCGATCTGGTGGATGTGGCTTCTTCAGCGAGGCGTAGCTGCCGGCGTCATCATCGACGTAGTAGGCCGCGCGCAGGCCTTCGCCGGAGTTGAAAGGAATCTCCGAAGGCTTGCGGCTGGTCTTGCGCCGCGCCGGCTTCAGGTACTTGGCCTTGATGGCGGCGGCCTGTTCCTGGATGGCCCGGTAATTCCGCTTGGGAGTGGGCAGCAGCAGCTCCGGCAGATGCTGATTCTTCACCACGTTGAGGAAAAACAGCACCAGAATCACGGTGGAGAACACCGCCACCGCGTCCAGAATGCGCCGGAGGCGTTTCCATCGTTTCCGCTGCGGATCGAAGAAGATCTGGCGATTCATGCCTGCAGAAAGCTTACAGGAACTCGGCCGCGTCCGAGGACGTTCATCCAGGGCTGACCCAGGCACTTGTACAGCTTGAGCCCGCTACGCTCGGAGCACAGTCCCGGACTGAGACTGCGGCTATCGATGCCGGTCGCTGTATCCCTAGCAATGTTTTGCTCCGGACTGCTCCTGCTATGGGATGCTGTTGCCATGCGCCTGGCGCATGCTTTACCTTGGTCGTGCTCGCCGCCGGAGCCGCTCTGCGCCTGTGGTTCATCCACGCCCACCCCAAGTCCAGGGCGATTCGCTGCTCTACGGAGACATTGCCGCCAACTGGCTCACTCACGGCATCTACGGCCACTCCGTGGGCCACGCATCGGGCCTAACCACGATGGAACCCACCCTGGTGCGCCTGCCCGGCTATCCGGCATTTCTGGCGCTCTGCTTTGCCGCTCTTCGGCATAGCAAATTATCGCGCCGTGGTGTATCTGCAGGCGCTTATCGACCTCGGCACTTGCCTGCTCATTGCCGGCTTGGCAGCGAAGATCTGCGGCCCACGCGCCGGCCGGATCGCGCTGCTGCTGGCAGCCCTCTGTCCCTTTACCGCAAGTTACGTCGCCTCCCCGCTCACCGAAACCCTCTCCATCTTCTGCGTCGCCCTGGGCTTTCTCGCCCTGGCGGAGATGCTCGAAGCGCCCGCGCCTGCGTATGGACGGCCCTGCTCATCTTCTCCTGGAGCTATGCCGCCCTGCTGCGTCCCGATGGCGCCTTGCTGGCAGTGGTGCTGTGGGCGGCGCTCATCGTCTACGGCCGCCACTCACTGGGGCTCGCCACCGCCCTGCGCCTCGCGGTCATTACCGGCTCTGCTCTCGCTGCTCCCCTTTGTGGCCTGGACCGTGCGCAACTGGCGCACCTTCCATGTCTTTCAGCCGCTCGCGCCGCGCTACGCCAACGATCCCGGAGAATTCGCCGCTCCCGGCTTTGTCCGCTGGGTCAGAACCTTCGCTGCGGACTTCACCACCACCAGCGAAATCTACTGGAACGGCAACAGCGACCGTATCGATCCCGGCAACCTGCCCGCGCGCGCCATCGACAACGCCGCGCAATCCCAGGAGACCCAGCGCCTGCTGCAGGATTACAACGCCACCACCACCCTGACCCCCGAACTCGACGCCCGCTTCGCCCAGCTCGCCCAGGAGCGCATCCGCGCCCATCCCTTCCGCTATTACGTCACCCTGCCCCTGCTGCGCCTGGCCGACATGTGGCTGCGCCCTCGGGTGGAGACCCTGAACAGGCCACCTGCGCTGGTGGCAATATGCCCAGCATCCGGCGGAGACCCGGCTGGCGATCTTCTACGGGCTGCTCAACCTGGCCTATCTGGTGGCGGCTTTTCTGGGAGTGCTCCGCTGGCCGCGCATGGCGGGCTCCATGGTGGCGCTGATCGCCTCTGCGCAGCCTGTTGCTGGCCACCCTGGAGGCGCCCGAATCGCGCTACACCCTGGAGTGTTTTCCGCTGCTGATCGTGCTGGCCGCCTGCTACTTTACTACGGTGGTGGTGCCGGGCGGCGGCTTGAGCTGGAAGACATCGCCGGCAATCGGCAAGTTGTAGCGAATGTTCTTGTAGGTAGCCGTGCGCATATCGCCCGAAGGCTGGTAGAAAACCTGCTTTAGCTGAGCCGCGGGTGGGATCGACCCAGATGGTCACGTGGGTGAACATGTTCGCGACTTTCTGTTCCATCGGCACCAGGTCCAGCTTGGCCACCGAGACTCCATCCATCTTCTCCGTGCCCAGCAGGCTACTTTCCAGTTTGCCTCGAGGTCGGTGCCGCTGCCGCCGAAGCCCAGGGTCAGAAAGCTCTCCCACTGGCTGCGATTGGCTCCCGCCCGAATGACGGTCAACTGCTTGATCGTGGGCTCATAAAACTCAGCCTCGCCGCCGTCGAAAAGCACCGTTTTGGGCGCAGTCCTTCCCGTTGTCCTGCTTGAGGTAGGCGGCCACCCGGGTCCCGCCCTTTTTGCGCTCAAAATAGATCGTGCCCGTCTGCACATCGTGTTCCTGCACCACAGCCTGGACTGGTCCCAGGTGAAATCCGCCTGCGCGCTCAAAAACTTCGCCGCCGCGGCATCCAGTTGGGCAATCACCTTCTGCAAGTCTGCGCTGCTTGCGCCGGGCGGCACTGGGCGCTCGATGGCAAGCGAAACCATCCACCCCAGGCAGAGCAGCGCCATCTTTTTCCTGCTTGCACCATGGTTCTCCTTTACGCTGTTGGACGTGGCGGAGCCGGCTCCGGGTTTCTTTCTGATGCGTTAGCGATGCGCCCAAACCCGATACTGGGTCACTTGCCCGCTGGCATCCTTCTGCTCCCGATAGCGGTCGATCTGCACATTGCCGGAAATGGCCTGGATGCGCTGCAGCAACTCCGCCTTGAGTTTCTCGTCGTTGCTGGTATCGGCTAGCTGGTCGGCGCCAATCTGGTAGGTCCACGCGTTGGGGCCATTGGCCCGCACCAGGATGTCTTTGGTGGAGGTCAGCGTTTCCTGCGGCCGATCGCGGTAATTGATCAGCCGCGGCGAAACAAAAAGAAAACCAGGATCAGCGTCACCATCACGTCGTAATGGAAACTGCCGCGAGGATAGGTCCAGAACAGATAACTCTTTAGAATGCGCTGCATTCGCCTGCAATTCTATCTTCGCTCGATCACTTCTTCGCCGCCCATATACGGCTGCAGTGCTTTTGGGATCCGCACCGAACCGTCGGCTTGCTGATAATTCTCCAGAATGGCCAGCCAGGTGCGCCCGATCGCCAGGCCGCTGCCGTTGAGCGTGTGCACCAGCTCAGTCTTGTTCTTGCCCTGAGGCTTGTAGCGGATATTCGCCCGCCGCGCCTGGTAAGCCTCGAAGTTGGAGCAGGAAGAGATCTCCCGGTACAGCCCCTGCCCGGGCAGCCAGACTTCGAGGTCATAGGTCTTGGACGAGGCCGCGCCGGTGTCCCCGGCGCACAGCAGCATCTTGCGATAGGGCAGCTCCAGCCGCTGCAGAATCTCCTCCGCGTGGCCGGTAAGCCGCTCATGCTCCTCGTTCGACTGATCCGGGCGGGCAAACTTCACCAGCTCCACCTTTTGAAACTGGTGCTGGCGGATGATTCCCCGCACATCCTTGCCGTAAGAGCCGGCCTCGGAACGGAAGCAAGGCGTGTAAGCCACCAGGCTCAGGGGCAATTGCGCTTCCTCCAGCACCTCGTCGCGATACAGGTTGGTGACCGGCACTTCCGCGGTAGGGATCAGCCAATGGTCGCTGCCCTCGCACTTGAAGAGATCGGCGGCGAACTTGGGCAGCTGTCCGGTGCCAAACAACGAGTCGCTATTGACCAGGAAGGGAGGCAGCACTTCGAGATAGCCGTGCTCCCGGGTGTGGATATCCAGCATGAAGCTGGCCAGCGCCCGTTCCAGCCGGGCGCCCTGGCCCCAGTAGACAGCAAACCGCGCGCCCGAAATCTTCGCCGCCCGCTGCGAGGTCAAGGATGCCCAGGCTCTCGCCCAGCTCCCAATGCGGCTTGGGCGCAAAATCAAAAGCCGGCTGCTGTCCCCAGCGCATCACTTCTACGTTTTCCGCTTCGCTCTTTCCTGGGGGGACGCTGTCCTGGGTCAGGTTAGGGATGGCCACCAAAACCGCGCGCATGGCCTCTTCCGCTTGGGCAGCGCTCGCTCCAGCTCTTCCGTTTCCTGCTTCAGCTCCCGGGTCTGGTCCATCACCGCTGTCGGCTGGGTGCTCCGCGCCTGCCTTGCGGCTGCGCGCTACCTCCTGGCTCAGCTGGTTGCGCTGCGCCTGGAGGATTTCGGCCTGGGTGATGCGGGCACGCCGCTCCTGGTCGAGCTCGCGAAAGTTGCCCAGCAGGGCGGCCGGATCCATGCCCCGGGCGCGAAGCTTCTCTTCCACCAGCTCCAGGTTGGCCCGCACAAAGTTCAAATCGAGCATAAGTCTCTACTTTACTGGAGCTTCGCTCGTTGCTGAAAAACACTCTCCAAGTCCGGGGGAGCAGCCTTTTGAAACAGCTGAAACAACGCGGTACTAAATTTTGGGGTTTTTAAAGCCGTACCTGTCGTCGAAAGTCTGTGAGCGCAGTGTAGTGGAGGGACCTGCGGTTTCTTTCAGCCAGTTCCACGCAGGTTCTCAAGCTCCTCAGGTTCTCTTTCCGAGACTGCTGCACCGTATCGAACTAGCTGCGCCTCCTCCCGTCGCCCGCTTGTTTTGCGATACTAGTCAGGTCGCTATGTCCATCTTCCCGCGTAGTATCTGCAAGTTGCTCGTTGCTTTCCTGGTTGTTCCGCCACTGGCCTGGGGCAGCGCCTACGATGGGCATCCCAAACTTGTCGTCATCCTGGTCGTCGATCAGTTCCGTGCGGACTACCTTGACCGCTACCGTGCGGACTTCAAAGGCCGGGGCTTCCGCCTTTTCCTCGACCATGGCGCCTACTTCGAAGATTGCTACTACGACTACGCCAACACCAAGACTGCTCCCGGCCACGCCACCCTGGGAACCGGGGCTTACACCGACGGTCATGGCATCTCTTCCAACGAATGGTGGGACTTAACCCGCAACAAGACTCGCCCTGTTTCCTCGGTTGAGGACGATCGTTATCGCATCTTGGGCGCGATTCATCCCGGCAAGGAGCCGGGCGCCTCGCCGCTCAATCTTCGCGCCTCCACCGTCGGCGATTCGTTGCGCCTGGCGACGGCAGGCCAGGCCAAAGTCTTCGGCATCTCCCTCAAGGATCGGGCTGCCATTCTGCCCACCGGCTATTCGGCCAATGGCGCCTACTGGATCGAACCGGCTTCCGGCGCCTTCATCACTTCCAGCTACTACATGGACGCGCTGCCGGACTGGGTAACCACCTTTAACTCCGGCGATCGCGCTGCACAAGCCCAACAGGAAGCCAACGACCCGGGTAACCGTCCCTTCTTTGACGCGGTGGGATCCACCCCCGCGGGCAACGCCTACGAGCTCGATTTCGCGCGCGCGCTGATCACCAACGAGCAACTCGGCAGCCATCCGGTGACCGACATGCTGGTCATCAGTCTCTCCGCCAATGACTTGGTCGGCCATCGATTCGGGCCGGACTCACCCCAGGCCCGGCAGATGGTGGATACTCTCGACCTGCAGCTGGACAGCTTCTTCTCCTGGCTGGACAAGAACGTTCCTGGCGGACTGGCGAACATGTGGATCACCCTCTCTGCCGATCATGGAGTGGCGCCCGTACCCGTCGCCGCCCAGGCCTTGGGTATGCCTGCGGCCACCATCGATATGGGCAAATTCGTCGCCAACCTCAACGACGCCATGAATGCCAAATTCTCTCCCGGAGAAAAAGTCGAATACCTGCTGTCGCAGCAGGAGCTGCCCTACCTGTCGCTCAACCGTCCGTCCTTTGACGTCGCAGGCATCAACGAACAGGAAGCGGAGCAGGCCATTCAGCAAGCAGTTCCGGCTGCCATCGCTGCGTTGCCGCCGACACCACCCCCACCTGCCACGCCGATCCCTACTCCGCCCGCAGCCCCAACAACCCCACCGTTGGCGCGCACGCTACCTCCAGCCGGCTCCAGACAGCGCTCCTCTAAACAGCGCTCCATCACTGCCGCTCCCATTACCCCGCCGCCGGCGCCGCCTGCCCGCCAACCGACCATCCCCGCCGTTGTGCACACTTACACCCGCGATCAGCTGGCCTCGGGTTTGCTGCCTCCTTCGGAGTGGGGACTTCTCTTGGCCCACAGTTACAGCCCCAATGGCGGGTGGTACGTCATGGTGATCCCCGAGGCTTACCAGATGCAGACCCTGAGGAACGGCGGCACCACGCATTTCAGCCCCTGGTCCTATGACCGCCATGTCCCCCTGGGTTTTTACGGCGCGCCCTTCACTCCCGGCATCTACCACGGCCGGGTCCAGCCGGTAGATCTGGCCGCCACGCTGGCATCCCTGCTGGGCGTCAATCAACCATCCGCCTCGGTGGGGAACGTCTTGACCCAGGCTATCCATACTGTGCCCTCTCTTCCCACCCCGCGGTCGGCGAGAACGCCCAGCCCGTGAAGCCCGACATGAGCGTTCGCTTCGCCGGTCTTGTGCTCCGCAACCCAGTCATTGCTGCCAGCGGGACGTTCGGCTATGGAGTCGAATTTGAAGACGTGGTCTCTATCGACCGTATTGGGGGCTTCATCACCAAAGGCCTGTCGCTTGAGCCCATGGCCGGCAACCAGGCCCCGCGGCTGATTGAAACCCCGGGTGGCATGATCAACGCCATTGGATTACAGAACATCGGAGTGAAGGCGTTCATCGAGAAGAAGCTTCCCCTGCTCCGGCCGCACACCGGCACTGCCTGCATTGCGAATGTGTTTGGCTACGAGATACGCGACTACGTAGGAGTGATTGAAGCGCTCAACTCCGCGCCCGGGATTGCCGCTTACGAGTTGAACGCTTCTTGTCCCAACACCCAGCACGGGGGAATGGTTTTTGGTACCGACACCGGGATTCTCGATCAACTGGTCACGCGAGCCAAGGCAGTTGCGCGACGCCCGCTGATTGTGAAGTTATCGCCCAACGTTACGTCCATCGCCCAAATGGCGAAATGTGCCGAAAATGCCGGTGCGGACGCAATCTCGCTGGTCAACACCTTCTTATCTCTCTCCATCGACGTAGAGAGCCGCCGCCCGCGCATAGCGAATAACACGGGAGGCCTTTCCGGCCCAGCGATCAAGCCCATCGCCGTGCGCATGGTCTACGAAGCTGCTCGCGCGGTCACGATTCCGATCTGCGGCCTCGGTGGCATCGCCACCGCGGAAGACGCTATTGAGTTTCTGCTAGCGGGGGCGACTGCCGTCCAGATTGGCACTGCCAGCTATGCCGACCCGCGAGCGGTGCAGCGTATCGCAGAATCGCTGGAGCGCTGGTGTGCTCGCCATCGCATCTCCCGCGTTAAAGATCTGATAGGCGCCGTGCAGGTAAACGGATAGCCGGCCCGGAAGAGTCTGTGTCAGAACCTCCTGGATAAGGTGATGGAAGGATCTCTCCTCACCACGGACCCCGGGTGCCCCACATCTCGCTCGTTTTTCGCGAGATGTGGGATACCGCAACTGATCGCTCCAAGCTTTTATTCGACATGAACAGTCAAGGGTCGAGATTCGTGGTATCCCACATCTCGCGAAAAACGAGCGAGATGTGGGGCACCCGGGGTCCGTGGTGAGGAGAGATCCTTCCATCACCTTATCCAGGAGGGCTGAGGGTGTCTAGGGAAGAGGATGAGCGCCGTAGGCGCGGCACTCTCTCCGGCAGAGAACGTAATCGACGCACCTCCATGCAAAAGAAAAAGCCCCTGTTTCCAGGGGCTTTTTCTTTCAATTCAAAACCGTTCAGGCCACGTTCCTCATCAATCTCTCCCGCAATTCCTCGGGGATGCGGTCTTGGAGCACCCGCGCTTGCGCCAGTGCCACTTCGGCAAGATAAACCGGGGCCGGGGTAGCCACCGCAACCAGCACCCACGTCGTCAAGGAAATCAGTAGACCCGCGATAGCCGCCGCCTGCAGGCTCAACACAATCGACATCTGCCACACATGAAGATCGACCAGCGCCCAATGCTGCAGAGGGTGCACCCGGTGTATGACCGCCAACGCCAGCAGAAAAGCGGCAATCGACACCGTGCTCAAGCCAATCAAAACCACATCGATGGTGCGATGCAGCCGCTGCCGGGAGAGGCAATGCGCACACTCCACCAGGTGCTGTTCGTAATCACGGCGCATCTCAGGAGTAATACCCGAGATGTCATATCTCCAGCTGGAAAGTATGTCGCCTACCACTCGATCTGTGCATGCTGTCGTTTGCATTGTTATATTTAGCCGCGTAGTACCATAGTAACATTTTACACAAGTCTGGCAGAACTTACTCGATTATAAGCATATCGGCTCGAGAGGTACATTCTGCTGGGCCAGGAGCAGCTTATTGGCCAGCAGACTCATACGGTCGCGCAATGCTCTCTCCGCCGTAACCCGCGCCAGCTCGGGCAGGTTGTTACATTCAGATAGATGCGCCAGGACGACATAAGACGCGTTTCCATCGTAATTCTTCTCCAGAAAATCGGAGGCCGCTTCATTCGATAAGTGGCCCACCCGCGACATGACCCGCTGCTTGACGGACCAGGGATAGGGCCCGTCCCGCAACATTTCCAGGTCGTGGTTACTTTCGAGCATAAGAACGTCGCAGTTTCGGATTGCCATCTTCACGTTAGGGGGCATGTATCCCAGATCGGTAGCGATGGCCATGCGCACCCCATCCGCTTCGAAGACAAAACCTACCGGGTCGGCCGCATCGTGGGGAATGGTGAATGGAGTGATCGCAATGTCCCCAATCCAGAATCCACTACCGGCGGCGAAGTACTCCACCCCAGGAAGGTTGCATGGATCTTCCCGCCTGGTTGTGGCAGGCTCGTCTGCGCACCGGGTCTCCTGTTCACGCTCCGCGGGGTTTTGCTGCCGCAGAGCCAGCCACGCGGCATAGGTCATCCGTTTGTGAGGCATCATCCAGCGCATCCACGCCCGATGGGTGGCCTGGGTAAAGTAGACCGGCACGCCCAACTTGCGAGCCAGCACGGCTACACCCTGCACATGGTCCTGATGTTCGTGGGTGATCAGCAAAGCGTCGATGGCCGCTGGATCTTCGTCTGCCATACGCATGCGTTTCAGCAGTTCGCGGCAGGAGAGCCCAGCGTCGACCAGGATGCGCGTCCGGCTGCTCGACACTAACGTGCTGTTCCCCTTGGAGCCTGAGGCCAGCACAGTCATCCGCATCATTCAAAAAGCATACGCTCGCTCGCCCTCAACACAAGGCCTGTCGCAGCAAAGGTGCCACCCACGCCAACCCGTGGTTCAATATTGGTAAAATCCGCGGCCCGACTTGCGCCCCAGCCAGCCCGCATCCACCATGCGGATCAGCAGCGGGCAGGGCCGGTACTTGGGATCACCCAGACCCTCCACCATCACCCGCATGATGTCCAGGCAGACATCCAGGCCGATAAAGTCGGCCAGTGCCAGCGGCCCCATGGGATGGGCCATGCCCAACTGAAACACCTGGTCCACTGCGGCAGGGGTGGCTACCCCCTCCATCACCGCGTACATCGCCTCATTGAGCAGCGGCATAAGCACCCGGTTGGAGACAAAGCCAGGTGCGTCGTTGACCTCCACCGGGGACTTGCCCAGCTTCTCGGCCAGCGCCTTGACCTGGGCAAACGTTTCGTCGCTGGTCTCGAGACCCCGAACCACCTCCACCAGCTTCATCACCGGGACCGGGTTGAAGAAGTGCATCCCGATGACCTGGCTTGGCCTTTGCGTCTGTGCCGCCAGGCGAGTGATGGAGATGGAAGAAGTATTGGAAGCCAGAATCGCTTCCGGCTTGAGCACCGAATCCAGCTCCGAGAAGAGTTCCTGCTTGATAGCAAAACGCTCGGGCGCGGCCTCGATGACGAAATCGCAGACGGAGAAATCCTGTCCTTCCAGGGTGCCACGGATCAATCCCAGGGCCTTTTCCGCCTCGGCTTGGGTTAATTTGCCCTTGGCCGTCTCGCGCTCCAGGTTCTTTCGAATCGTCTCCAGGCCACGATCGAGGAAACGCTGTTCCACCTCGCACAGCACTACCTGAAAACCGCTCCGGGCAAAGACATGCGCGATGCCATTGCCCATGGTCCCGGCGCCTACCACTCCAACTGCTTTGATTTCGATCATTCTTGAATAGGCTATCGTGCCCGGGCCAGCACGCAGGTGATGTTATCCCGTCCTCCGGCCTCGTTGGCCGCCCGAATCAGCTTGGCGCACGTCTCCTCCAGCCCTTCGGAAGCGCGCAGTATCCCCGCGATACGCTCGTCATCCACTTCGCGCATCAGCCCATCGGAGGCCAGCAGATACACGTCTCCAGGAGCCACGGCAAACTCGATCACGTCGGCGTCCACCTCGTCCTGGGTGCCCACGGCCCGGGTGATGACATTGCGCATGGGAGAGGTCTCGGCTTGCGCCTGGGTCAGCTGCCCCAGCCGAACCTGCTCATCCACCAGCGAATGATCATGGGTCAGGCGTTCCAGCCTGCCGTCGCGCAGGCGATAGCAGCGGCTGTCTCCCACGTGCGCTACCCATGCCCGATGGTCACGGGTGGCCATCGCCACCAGGGTGGTTCCCATGCCCGCACGGGCCGGGTCCTCCTCCGCGCTGCAATGCACGCTGTGGTTGGCCAGGTCGACCGCCTTTTGGAATGTTTCCCGGGTTAGCGGGCCCTGGCTCATGGCATGAAGCATGGCCTCAACCGCCATCCGGCTGGCCACTTCGCCCGCGGCCGCGCCACCCATGCCGTCGCAGACCACAAAGTTGCAGGCGCCTTCGCGGTTATTGAGGTTTAGACCATAGAAGTCTTCATTGCTCTTTCGGGTCCGTCCCTGGTCGGACGCACCCGCTGCCTCGTACTCCAGCATTCTTTGCTGCTTCTCTGGCATCTGCTTCCCTGTGGAGCACATTAATTGTGCCACCATAATCTGTCCTGAACCCGGCGTAAAGCAGGTTTTGGGATTTCCTATGGCTACTCCAGGGAGAACGCCGTGACTAGCTAGCTAAACCAAGGTCTCTTAATTGATGGAGAGAGAAGATTTGCCGGTTGCCGGTGACCCGGTCGATCAAAGAAGCGGTTAAACCGGCATGCAGGGTCCGTTGAATCACTTTGAGGTGAAACGGAGTGCTGCTGGTCAACGCGGACAAGCGGTGCGACAACGGCTCCCATTGCTCGAAGTGCGCCCGGCGTGGCTCCCCCGGTCCCTCCGGCAAGGCAATCAATTCGACTTTCTGGCTGGCAGGATCGCCGGAAAGGCCGTTCACCAGCCTCAACTGCAAGGAATAGAAAGTTGCTTCTTGGTTGTTCATATAGTTTTTCTGTCTGGAAATAGCTAAACACGCTCCGGCCCTGGAGTGAAGCAGGAGTTGTATTCGCTTTACCCGTCGGTGGTATTCCCGCCGGGTTTGAGTCACCTCCCTTTTCGCCTCTTGGTAACGCGGCTCAGGAGATGCTGACCTCTTGGTAGGTTCCTAACACGCTACGCATGGCAGCGCAGATTTCGCCCAGGGTGGCGTAGGCGCGCACGCAATCCAGCAGGTAGGGCATGGTGTTCGCGGCCGAGAGGGTGCCCCGGCTGGCGCGGGGTGGAAGCTCGAGCGCACGCTTGAGCGCGTCCAGGCTTTGCGCCACGGCCTCGCCGGAGCGACGGGCGCGCAGCCGCTCCAGTTTGCCGCTCTGCCAGCCGCGGACCGACTCTCCAATACGGAGAATTTCCTGCGGCTCCTCCTCCACCACGTATTCATTCACGCCGACGATGATCTTCTCCCGGTTTTCCACCGCCCGCTGGTAGGCGTAGCTGGCATCGGCAATTTCTTTTTGCGGAAAGCCGCGTTCAATGGCCTGCACCATACCCCCCATGGCGTCTAGTTTGTTGAAGTAGTCGAAGGCGCCCTGCTCCATATCGAGGGTGAGCCGTTCCACGAAATAGGATCCGCCCAACGGGTCGACGGTATTGGCAACCCCCGATTCGTAGGCCAGGATTTGCTGCGTACGCAAGGCGATGCGCGCCGCCTCTTCGGTGGGCAAGGCCAGGGCTTCGTCAAATCCGTCCGTGTGCAGGCTCTGCGTGCCCCCCAGTACCGCGGCCAGGGCCTGGATCGCTACCCGCGCGATATTGTTTTTGGGCTGCTGTGCGGTGAGCGAGACGCCCGCAGTCTGCGTATGAAAGCGCAAGCGGTGGGAGCGGACATCCTGGGCGCCAAAACGCTCGGTCATCAGCCGGTACCAGATTTTGCGCGCGGCCCGGAATTTGCTTATCTCTTCAAAAAAATCATTGTGGGCATTGAAGAAAAAGCTCAGCCGAGGCGCGAAATCATCGATCTGAAGTCCGCGGCGCAGGGCCCACTCCACATACTCCACCCCATCGTAAAGGGTGAAGGCCAGTTCCTGAAGCGCTGTCGATCCCGCCTCGCGAATGTGATAGCCACTGATGGAGATGGGGTTGAAGCGTGGAGTGAAGAGCGACCCGAACTCGATGGTATCGATCACCAGCCGCATGGAGGGCGCGGGAGGGAAGATGAATTCCTTCTGCGCGATATATTCCTTCAGGATGTCATTCTGCAGCGTGCCTGCAGCTTTTTCCCAAGCTCCGCCCTGCTTCTCGACCGCTACCAGGTACATGGCCCACAGTACGTTGGCGGGGGAGTTAATGGTCATGGAAACGCTGGTCTTGTCCAGCTCGATGCCGGAGAAGAGAACCTCCATATCTTCCAGCGAATCGATGGCCACCCCGCACTTGCCCACTTCCCCTTCGCTCTCCGCGTCGTCGGAGTCGTATCCCATCAGGGTGGGGAGGTCAAAGGCTACGGACAGTCCTCCTCCGCCGTTAGCCAGCAGGTAGCGGTAGCGCGCGTTGGTCTCTTCCGGCGTGGCAAAGCCGGAGAACTGGCGCATGGTCCAGAGTTTGCCGCGGTACCCGGTGCTATGGATGCCGCGCGTATACGGCGGCTCACCGGGAAGGCCAAGCGTCCAGTCCGCAGGCAGATCGGCTTGCGTATAGAGCTGGCGCACAGGCACGCCAGAGATGCTGGTAAATCGAGCCTCTTTAGCGTCGTCTCTGTTCCCCACGGCCCTACCTCGACTGACCAGCATAGCAAGCAAACCCGTAGGCCGAAGGAACAGAACCAGGAGCGACGAAAAGACGGGTGAAGCCCGAGCCATTGCCTCTCCCGCTATCCCCCGCGCGACTGCTCCCACGTTTTGGCATACTTCCAGCTGACGTAGACCGAGTGATACAGGTGCAACAACAATCCTTCACGACCATCGAGAAATCCCAACCGAAAAAAATAGTTGTAGACAAACGTAGCGATCGGGTTCAGGACAACATCGACGGCGAACACGCGGCGCTTGCCCTCGCGCGCCTCCTGCTCTGCTCCCAGCGTGCTGTATCGGTCCATGTGTGCGATGTAGGCCTCCAGGCTGGGATAGGCATCGTGCACCATGTCGCCTTTCAGCCGGCCAGCCTTACCTACAAAGTGAAGCGTCTCATGCACCGGACGCGCCTCGAACTCCGCTGCGCCGCGGCGAAAAAGCCTGAGCTTGGGGTCGGGATAAAACCCGCCGTACCGAATCCACCGCCCGAGGAAAAGATTCCTCCGGGATAGCGCGTAGCCGTCGAAGGGCGGATCGTTCTCCAGCAATTCCCAGATTTCCTTGGCTAACTCATCGCTTAACGACTCGTCGGCATCGAGCGAAAGTATCCAGTCACAAGAGCATTTCTCGAGCGCGGAGTTCTTCTGCGCGGCAAACCCCTTCCACTCTTCCAGGAAAAAGCGGGCACGAAAGCTGCGCGCAATCTCCTCCGTGCGATCCTTCGACCCGCAGTCCACCACCACCATCTCATCTGCCCAGGCCACACTGCCCAGGGTGCGTGCGAGGTTGGCTTCTTCATCGCGTGTAATGATGGTTACGGAGAGCGTTTTGCGCATTCCTGTGTTCTTACTGCAGGTGCTCTTGAATCACCCGTGCCACCACCTGGGGCAGCGTTTCACCGGTTTTGGGAAGCACAAAATTCTTGGCCGTCTCTGACCAGTCCAGTTTGAAGCTGGTCGAAAGGGCGGAAATCCATACCTGGCGTGGGGGCGTATTGGGAGTAATCACAAACTTGCCGGGCGGCTCCTCAAAGAGGATATTGAGCACCCCATTCTGCTCTTCCACTTCAAACCCGCCCTCTTCTTCCTGCTCGATCAGGCTCTTCTTCAGAGCCTCGATCGCGGCATCGCAGTGGCGGCGGAATGTAGTCTCATCTAGCATGGATTGAGTGTAACAAGGCACATGAAGAGAGCCATCTTCCCCCTTGCCGGGGCGCTGCTGTTGTGTGCTGTGCCTACTCTCCAGGCGCAAAACCCTGCCGAATCCGCGCATGATTTGGTCAAAGATGTGGTTTACAACGAACTTCAGGAACGCCGCCACATCAGCTTGTGGCAATACCGGGTAGACAAACGGGTGGCCTCGCAGACCACCCTCGAGCAGGAGGTGGAAACTGTCGGCGGAACTGTAAGCCGCGTGCTTGCGCGCCAAGGCAAGCCACTCGACGAGGCGGCGCAGAAGAAAGAAACCGACCGCCTGAATAACCTGCAGCGGAATCCCGCCGAGCAGGCGCGAATGAAGCAGGAACAACAGGCTGACGAGCAGCGCCTGCAGCGGCTCATTTCTGCCATGCCTGACGCCTTCCTCTACACCTACAACGGCACCGCAGACGGCAACCTGCGGCTTTCCTTTGAGCCCAATCCCACCTACATTCCGACGACCTACGAGGCTCGCGTATACCACGCCCTATCGGGAGAGATCTTGATTCAACCCCAGCTCAAGCGGCTGGTAAAGATTGACGCCCACATCGTGAACCAGATTGACTTCGGGTACGGGCTGCTCGGCAGAATCGAAAAGGGGGGCACCTTTCAAATTGGGCGAGAGAAGGTCGGCGACGGCCGTTGGAAAACCAACCTGCTGGTCGTCCACATCTCAGGGCGCGTCGTCTTCTTCAGAGCCATCAGCAAAGAGGAGCGCGTGTTACGTTCTGCTTTCCAGCCGGTCCCCTCCAACACCACCGTGCAGAACGCCGTCGCCCTGCTGCTGACTACGCCAACCACGCCCTAAAGTCTTCAGCGAAGGCCACGCCTCCGGTTCCCTCACCAAGGCCGGGTGCCCCACATCTCGCTCGTTTTTCGCGAGATGTGGGATACCACGGCACCTTCCCTCTGAGTCTTGATTCATCCGATGACCTGAGCGATCAACATCGGTGGTATCCCACATCTCGCGAAAAACGAGCGAGATGTGGGGCACCCGGCCTTGGTGAGGGAACCAGAGGTTACCCCTTGACCGCAGCCCGAATTTTAGGCAACCCCGACATACTCGCCTGTAGCTCCGGCTCTTTCTGCAGCATCTCCAGCAGCTTGCGTGTGATCTTCCCGTCTACTTCCGAAGCCTGTTGCAAGCCCACCGGGTAGCGCACCACATACTCCAACCCGGCATCGCTGTATTGCAGCTGGCCGTGGGGTTCCGGCACCTGCAATGGAATATCGATACGCCGTTCCGTGGCCCCCAATTGCCGCTGCAGTTCGCCGCTATAGGCCGAATGCACACTGCTCACGGCTTCGAGCAGTTGCGCCTCTACCAGGTTGAACTTTCCCGTAGGGCTCACCGTCACGGCTACCTCGTGCCAGGCATAATCCGCCCCTGGCAGTTGCTTGAATAGCGGGGTCGTCGCCTGAAACAGAACGGAATTGGAGAACACCACAATACGCCCAGTCGGGTAGAGGTCCACCCCTGTGCCCGCCAGCTCCATCAAGTACAAGCGGACCAGTCCCACATCGACGACATCGCCGGTCACTCCAGCAACGCTGATGCGATCGCCCACCCGGATTCCCCACCGGCCGACCAGGAAGAAGTAGGCAGCTACTGACAGAAGAATGGTCTGCAGGCCAACCGCCAGGCCTGCGGTAATGAAGCCGGCAAAGGTAGCCAGTGAGCTGAACTCGCTGACAAACCCCAGGATGAGCACAATCCCCATGCAGAAGGTGATCACGATGCGGCGCAGCAGGAGAAACTGCCGCCGCCGGCGCACATCGGAGATATAGCGGAAGGTAATCCTGCGCCAGATTTCCGACAGCAGCAGGATGACACCCATCGCCAGGGCAATCCCGAAAACACGGAAGACAATCGACCGCAGAATACGGTTCGATTCATGAACCACCGACTGTCGCCACTCCACAAAATTGGAGTTGCTCTGGTCGAGCAAGATGACTTCCTGGCTCAAGGGAACCGAGGCCGCGGCGATTTGCTTGAATCGGGCCGCCAGCGCATCGAATTGGTGCCGTTGCTGATCCGGCTGACCCGCCTGGGCTGGCCCCTTGGCGGCTTGATCTGCCAGCTGCTGCCCTTGCTGAATGGTCGCGCGCAGCGTCGCCACAAGCGGATTGTGCAGCCTGTTCGCCGCGTCCCGCACGTGGGCCGTCTCCTGAATCATCTGGCTGATCTGGTGCATGCCCTGGAGCTGGTCGTAAAGCCCGACCACTTCGCCAATCAAGCCGCCGCTCGAGGTGGGCGTCGATCCTGTTGTCGTGGGTGGCTTGGCGACCGTCTTGCCGGCGCCCGTACTCGACAGCTCCGGAACCGAACGCCGCAGCTCACTAATGCTGCCCTCCAGGCCGCCTTTGCCGGCCTCGCCATTGGTGCTGATGAACTGGGTCACCTGTTCGAGGGTCTGGTGCATGGCAGTGCGCAGATCCAACTCTCCCTGCGCGCTCTCTTTCTGCGCCATGAGCTGTTCCCGCTTTGCTTTAGGAGCGCGCGCTATCTGCTGGTTCAGATCGCTGATCTGCGCCTGAAGTGCGCTGATGCGGGCATTCACATCGTTCTGCATCTTCGCCAGGTTCTGCTGCGAGGTGGTTCTCCGCTCCCGGGGCACTGCCAGGGTTGGCCGCAGGAATGAGCGATCCTTCCGCCTGGGCAGACTGAAAGGCCAGTTGGACAACCTGAGCGGCCATGTTTTGCGCATTGGTCTGGTACACGGCGTCGCTGGGCAATCCCACGGTTGGAACCCGGGTCAGGGCATGCCGGTACCAGTCAATCACGGAATTCAGATGATCCAGGATGGCATCTCCGCTCAGGCCCCCTGGAGCCTGGGCCAGCATGGCAGGGACGGCGCCGATCGCAACCGCGATGGCCAGCTTAAGGAAAGCCTGCTTGCGCCAGATGAAAGTGTTGGCCCGGTATTTTCGTTTGCCGATGAACAACATGGTTGGCAATATCGCCTTTCGGCCGGAGATGATCCGGCGCTCTCTTAATTTGTTAAGCTTAGGCATTGGTTACACGGCGACAGATGCTCAGGCTATCCGGCATGACCGTCGCTTCCGCGGCGCTGCCCGTGCACGCCCAGCAACTCGCACCTGCCGACTACACCCTTGACATCGCGGCCTACGAGCTCGAAGCCGGCCCGCGCCGCAAAATCAAGACGATTGCGTACAACGGCCAGGTGCCCGGCCCGCTGCTGCGCCTGAAAGAAGGCCGGGCCGTCTCCATTGATGTTACCAACCAGACCGGCGACAGCGAAGTCGTTCACTTTCACGGCCTCTTTTTGCCGCCGCTAGTGGACGGCGCCATCGAAGAGGGAACTCCGGCCATCCCTGCCGGTGGCCGGGCGCGCTACACCTTTATTCCTCGGCCGTCAGGCTTCCGTTGGTATCACACCCATGTCTTTGCCGGGAAAGACCTGCACAAGGGGCAATACACCGGTGAGCACGGATTTCTTCTTATTGAACCGCGCGACAATCCGGCGCGCTATGACCAGGAGATCTTTCTGGCACTGCATGATTGGGATGGCGATCTGCTCGCGAGCCCGGACGGTTCCATGGACCCGGTCTACGGTGCGTCGACCATCAACGGCCGTGTCTTTGGCTTCGGCGAGCCGTTGCGGGTAAAGACCGGCCAGCGGGTGCTTTTCCAGGTTCTTAACTCCAGCCCAACCGAGGTCCACTGGATCGCTTTTTCCGGGCATCAGTTCAAGGTGATCGCGCTCGATGGCAACCAGGTTCCTCAGCCCCAGGTTGTGTCTATGCTCCGCCTCGCTCCCGCCGAGAGAGTCACGGCGCTGGTGGAGATGAATCATCCCGGTGTCTGGGTGCTGGGCGAAGTGCGCAAGCACATCATGGCGGCCGGCATGGGTATTGTGGTGGAGTATGGCGGCAGTAGCGGAAAGCCGCAATGGGATCAACCCAACCAGCTTATCTGGGACTATCTGCCGTTTGCTGCGGCAGGGCCGCCGTCCTCGCAGCAGTCGAACGCGGTGTCGATTCCACTGGTTTTTGAATCCAAGTTCGCGGGTCACGGCGCCATGGATCGTTGGACCATCAACGGCAAGTCATATCCCGGATACAGCGAGCCCCGTGCTGACCGCAGGCCAGCGCTATCGCCTGGCGTTCATCAATCGCAGCACTAATGATCATCCCGTTCACCTGCACCGTCACAGCTTTGAGTTGCGCCGCCTGCCCGGCCATCCGGAAACCCACGGCATCGTCAAAGACACCATCCTGGTCGATGCCGCGCACCCAGGTCGAGGTGGAGTTCACGGCCAACGATCCCGGCCTGACGCTCTTTCACTGTCACCAGCAAAACCACATGGATGCGGGCTTCATGATGCTCTTTCGCTATGCGTAGTTGGCTGTGGGTGCTCGCGGTGTTGACCGCTCTTCTGAGCGCGCAGAAAGCGCATGCCCAGGGCAATTACGAGATCCAGGTCTATGGCGCGGACACCGTAGAGCCAAAGAGCACCATGGTTGAGCTTCATTCCAATTACACGGTGGAAGGACAGAAGAACGTGATCGACGGCGTGTATCCCACCAACCATCAGGAACACGAGACGCTCGAGATTACGCAGGGTTTGACCAGTTGGTCTGAAGTGGGCTTCTACGTCTTTACCAGCTGGCAGAACGGGCATGGCGTGCAATGGGTGGGGGACCATATCCGGCCGCGGGTACGGGTGCCGGATTCCTGGCATTGGCCCGTAGGGGTCAGCCTGTCAACGGAGATCGGGTATCAGCGGGCGGTCTATTCACCCGATACCTGGACCTGGGAAATAAGACCGATCGTGGACAAATATCTTGGGCCGTTGGTACCTGGCTTTCAACCCCGCGCTGGAACGAACCTTGCATGGTCCCGACGTCAACCAGGGCCTCGGTTTTTCTCCAGCGGTGAAGGTAAGCTATGACTTCAACCGGAAGATCAGTGGCGGCATCGAGTACTACGCCGACTACGGCCGTTGGGGAGACTTTTATTCCTTGCATGACCAACAGCAGCAGATCTTTGTGGTCACCGACCTGAATGTTTCTCCCAAGTGGGAGATCAACATCGGTGTGGGTATAGGTCCAACAGCGAGCACCGATCACCTGATCATCAAAGGAATCCTCGGCCGTCACTTCTCCTGGAAGAAGCCGTCGCTCCTGGACTGAGGCTGAAGGGTACGGCCTTCAGGCCGTGGGTAATTCCTTTGCATGAATGTGGCTTTAGCCGCTGAGAGAGCGATTTTGGTGGAATGGGATCTCTTCTCGCGGCCTCTTCAAAACAGAGCTGCACGCTTGCGACGCGACATATATGGGAAACCGGGCTGAGTCGCAGAGCGGCAGAGTTCAGCGTCATTTTTGGAGTGCCGCACCTACGGCGCTCGAGATCATTCTCCCTCAATCCCAGCCCTTCCGGGCTGGGCTGACATTTGGGCGACCGGCCCTCCGGGCCTAGACGGATTATTGGGTCGCACATTCCATCGTTACCGCACACCTGGTAACCGGTGAAGCGAAGCAGAAGAGGAGTTAACTAGCACAAGTCTGTCTTCAAAACCGCAGCGAAAGGCAGCTCAATCCGCCATCCATCTTTTGAAACTCTGACATCTCGAGTTCCAGCGGATGGAACCCGCGCGCGGTTAGCTCCGCCGTAAACCGGGGATACCCGGCTGCCACCAGCACTCGCTCATTCACACGAACACAATTCGCGGCATAACTCTCCTGGCTCGCGGCGCGAAGCAGGTCATAGCCCGCAAACAGCTCATGGCCGGCCAACTCGTCAATCACCACCAGGGTGTTGTTGCCGGCATAAGCAATCCCGCTCTTCAGGTGGAGAATGCTGTTCATTCCGCGCACATCGACCATCGCCGAGCTGAACCCCACGCGCGCCAGATGCATTGCCAACTGCCGGGCGCCCTCTTCATTCGTGCGATGCGATAGCCCTATGAAGAAGTGATCCTCCGCCTCGCAGATGTCTCCGCCATCCAGCATCCCGGGCGCCTCAATCTCCACTGTGTCAGGAAAGAAGCTGCGCAAGGCGGAGCGCATCGCAGCCACTTCATCTTCACGGCTGCGCGCGCCGGGGCGGGCCAGGATGGCAATGCGCGGAGTCAGCACAGCTGTATCCTCGACGAACGTCGAGTCGGGATGCGCGAGGTCCGCCTCCAGGGTCGTAATGCTGAGCCCGCATTCCCGCAAGGCTTCGCAATAGCGGGCGTGCTGCTGCAGCACGTGCTCAAACCGCGGAACTCCCAGTTGACCGGTGCTGAGTCCCTGGGCAAAATTGCTTCCTGGAACACGAACAATCGCCTGCGTGAACACTATCGCCCCTCGCTCAACTTGTCGTAAACAAGTTTAGCGGCAGCGATGTCCTCCACCGCGATACCGACAGACTTGAACACCACCGCCCGGTCCCCGCGATCAAGTACAGCGCCGTTCAACAGCTCGCCAATTTCGGCCCTCACCGGCGCCCGCGCCAGAACTATGTCTCCCGCCTCTTTCATCGCAGCCTCGCGCGACTCGACCACAACTGCCCCGCGCATCGCCTCTTCATCCAGTTCGCGGCGGTCCGGAGTGGCGGCGCCGATGGCGCACACCATGGCCTGCGGGCTGAGCCATTCTCCTTTGAGAATCGGCTGCGGTGAGCTGGTCAGGGCCAGAGCCACATCGGCGCCGACGACAGCTTGCTCCGCCGTGGCCTTCACCTTGGCTCCGATCTCGCTCGCGAATTGCTGTGCGTGATCCGGCGATCGGCTCCAGACCCTGATCTCCGTAAAGCGGCGGATACCGGCCAGGGCCCGGATGTGGGAGCGCGCCTGCACCCCACTCCCCAGGATGGCGAGCACTTTCGCCTCCGCGGGAGCAAGGTGGTCAATGGCCACCGCGGACACCGCTGCCGTGCGCATCTCGGTGATCAATCGCCCGTCCATGGTAACCAGGGGCTCTCCTGTGTCGGAGCGGAAGAGTTGGATCATCGCCATATGCGTATGCTTTTCGAGCTCCGCATTGCCGGGATAGAAGGTGACCATCTTGGCGCCCATGACGGTCCCGTAGGCCGCCGGCATGACACCAAACCAGCCGCCGCCCACGGGCAGGATGGTGCGCACCGGCTGCCGCACCCGGCCGGCGGAAAAATCCATCAGCGCTTTTCGAATTGCCGGGATCAAGTCCTCATAGAAAAGCACCGCTCGCACTTGTTCTTCGGTCAACATGGAAACCTCATTATCGACGCCATGGGCCGCGATCGGAAGCTAACATCGAAACATGGATGCTAAGCACACCCTGGACGTTAATGATCCTGTCGAACTGTTCGGCTTATGGCTTAAAGAGGCAGAGGCGAGCGAACCGAACGATGCCAATGCCGCTGCCCTGGCCACCTCGACTGCGGACGGCCATCCCAGTGTGCGCATGGTCCTGGTGAAGCGGGCGGATGAGCGCGGTTTTTGCTTCTTTACCAATGCGGAAAGCAAGAAGGGGATGGAGCTGCTGTCAAATCCTCGGGCCTCTCTCTGTTTCCACTGGAAGACGCTGCGCCGCCAGGTACGAGTGGAGGGCCTGGTAACGGAGCTGGACGCGGCCGACGTAGACGCTTATTTCCACACCCGGTCGCGCGACAGCCAGATCGGTGCGGCCGTTTCCCAACAGAGCAGGCCGCTGGGGAGCCGGGAAGAGTTGGAAACCCGCTTCCGAGAGTTTTCTGAGGAGCATCCGGGAGAGGTGCCGCGGCCCCCCTACTGGCGCGGGTTCTGTGTCTACGCAGAGCAAATCGAGTTCTGGATCAACGGGGAGAACCGCCTGCACGACCGGTTCCTGTTTACCCGTGAGGCCGGTCAATGGCTGATAACCCGCCTCTACCCTTGAGGGGCAATGCTTACCGGTCGACCATCGCCATCAATTTTTCGTTGTAGCGCGGCCCGGAAATGGCTTCGGGGGGTAATGCGTAATCCAGCTCCGCCACTTCCTCCGGATCGAGGCGGAGCGACACAGCAGCGATGTTCTCTTCGAGAAACGTCAGTCGCTTCGTGCCCGGGATGGGGACTATGTCGTCACCCTTGTGCAATAGCCACGCCAACGCAACCTGGCCCGGCTTGGCGTTCTTTCGTTCGGCGATTGTCTTTACCAGCGACGCAGCGCGCACATTCGCATCGTAGTTTTCGCCCTGAAACCGTGGATCGCCGCGCCGGAAATCCCCTTCGGGATATTCTTCCGCACGTTTCGTGGTCCCTGTCAGGAAGCCGCGGCCCAAGGGGCTGAAGGGCACCAGGCCGATTCCAAGCTCACGCAGTAGAGGAATGATTTCTGGCTCCAGGTTGCGCTCCCAGAGAGAGTATTCGCTTTGCAGTGCAGTCACCGGGAAGGCGGCGTGAGCCCGCCGAATCGTTTTCGCACCGGCCTCCGAGAGCCCGAAATAACCCACTTTCCCGGCCCGAACCAGCTCCCCAACCGTTCCTGCAACTTCTTCGATGGGCACATCAGGATCAACGCGGTGCTGGTAGAGCAGGTCAATGTAATCCACCTGCAAGCGGCGCAGCGAAGCCTCAACCACCTCACGGATGTGCTCGGGACGGCTATCGGTTCCCACGTTCTTGCCATTCTCAATCCGGAAGCCGAACTTTGTAGCAATGACAGCCTGTTCTCGCCGGCCCTTGAGTGCCCGCCCCACAAGCTCCTCATTGATGAAGGGACCGTAAACCTCGGCCGTATCAAAGAAATTCAGCCCTAACTCCAGTGCACGATGGATAGTGGCGATGGACTCGTTGTCGTCTGCCGAGCCATAGGACTGGCTCATGCCCATACAGCCCAAACCAAGAGCAGAAACCTCCAGGCCTTGGCTTCCCAATTTTCGTCTTGGTAACATACAGAATCTGATGCGCGCACCATCCCCGGTGGTGCGGCCATCACGCAATTCTCAGTAATAGAGGCGCCCATGCCAACCTCTGCTGTCCTCGACGACCTTATCGATGCGCTCGAAATGCAGTCTGACTCCTTGTATGCCTTCCTGGATCGCGAGACTGGCGAAGTCGAAGAGATCTCTGAGGAGTTTCTCTCGCTCGCTGAAGCTGAACCGGACGAGATCGACTTGCTTCCGGATTGGCAAAAAGAAGTAGCCGAGCTTGCGATCCGCATTCAAAGCACGGATCGGTATCTAGCACTGCCCAGTCAATTCGACGTGCACGAATGGAACATCATGAACGACTTCTGCCATGAGCAGAAGCGGCAAGACATTCGCGAGACGCTTCTGGGAGCGATCCACGGTGGCCATGCGTTTCGTCGATTCAAGGATCAGATCGCAAACCACAATCTGTGGGACGAATGGAACCGGTATCGTCGCCAGGCGTTTGCGGAAATACTTCGAGACTGGTGCGAGGAGAATGACATAACCCTCACCGTCGGCCCGGAACGCAAGGCCCAGTCCTGAGGCTGAGGAAGCACCAGGTTTTCCGTCAGCACTAATTGAAAACAAAACCGCCATCAAGGTGTATCGGGCCAAGTCCCGAAGGGACGGCTGAAAATAGCCCAGCACGCAGTGCTGGGTTACGATCCCCATCAGGTTCAGTCCCGCAGGGACGGCTGACAATTACCCAGGACGCAGAGTCCTGGGTAATTGGATTGCATGCAATTCCGAGGCAGGTCAGATGAAAATCGACGCGGTTGAGTCTGAGGCGGATACCCTGATGGCAGTTGAAACCCTGACCGTGTTGTCATAATGCCTTTATTCTTACTACTCGCAGGTACCGATGGATGCTCCGCCGGAGGTACTAGGGAGCGGATTTTTCTTCCCTCGCATTTATCAATAGATGTGACCTTACCGACTGATGCGTTGAACCATTACTTTGGTGTTCCTGCTAGCAGGGGCTCTGTCCGCCTCCGCCCGGGACCAGGTGGATCACTGGCTGGAAGTCCGCACGCAACACTTTGTTGTGCTCACAGACACCAACGAGAAGCAGGGCCGCAGCGTTGCCGCTCAACTGGACGGAGCGCTCTGTATTTCATTTCTGCTGCCGACGCTTCCGGCGGCCCTGGATCGCCCTTCATTGCCTTTCCTTAGGACAGGAAAGCCAGGCGGTAGAGCCAGCCTATCGCGCCAAAGACGAGGACAACCGGGCCGGATTGTTCATGCGCGCGCCGGACAAGGACTACATCCCTTCGTCTGGATGCCCAGGGCGAGCATCCGTTCGCACCGTGTACCACGAGTACACCCACTTCATGCTGCGCAACGCCACCGAATGGCTGCCCTTGTGGCTGAACGAGGGGTTAGCGGAGTTCTACCAGAACACTGACATTCAGGAGAAGGATGTCCTGCTCGGGCAGGCAAACTCGGACGACATCCTGTATCTCCGGCAGAACCGGCTCCTCCCGCTGACCACGCTGCTCAAAGTCGATTCCACTTCGCCCGACTATCACCAGGAGCAAAAGGCTTCGGTATTTTATGCCGAGTCGTGGGCGCTTACCCATTACCTTGAGATTACCGATCGGCAGAAGGGCACAGATCGCCTTCAGGATTACGCCAACTTCCTGGTCAAAAAAGAAGATCGAGTTGTCGCTTGCGCAGCAGGCCTTCGGCGATCTGAACCAGTTACAGAACGCCCTGCTTAGCTATATCTCTCAAGGCCAGTTCACGATGTTCAAGGCAAACAAGGTGTTCACTGTGGACGAGTCCACCTTTCAAGTTCGCGCCATTCCAACATCCGATGCCGATGCCATCCGTGCTGATGTGCTTGTCTACAATGATCGCATCAAGGATGGACAAACGCTGATTGACTCCACCCTGCGCGACGATCCAAACAGCGCCCTGCCCACGAAACCATGGGCTATCTCAAGTTTCGCGAAGGGGATAAGCAGGCCGCAAAAAAGTGGTACGGCGAGGCGGTAGAACTGGATTCAAAGAGCTATCTGGCGCACTACTATTACGCTACCCTCTCCATGGGAACGGAGGCGGACGTTCACGATCCCGTGATTGAGTCCAGCCTTCGTACTTGCATGAAGCTGAATCCTGGATTTGCGCCCGCCTATGATGCACTTGCCATGTACTACTCCACGGACCCGGCAAAGGCCAATGAAGCGCACCTGTTGAATCTTAAGGCGATCTCGCTCGAGCCCGGCAATCTCGACTATCGCTTGAATGCGGCCGCCGTTTTGATGAACGAGCAGCAATACGCCAACGCCATGGGGGTGCTGAAGGAGGCGGCTCACGTCGCCAAGACTCCGGAACAGGTTGCCACCGTCGAGGCGCGTATGGAACAGATCGAGCTATACAATTCCACCATCCAGGCTCGTACGGAAAAGGTCGAGCAACACGATGCTGCCGTCGAGCGAACTCGCAGACGGAGAAAGGCACTGGGTCTATAATTGTTACAGATACGCGTACCATGACGATTACAAGCAGTGACGGTCGCAAATTTGTCATCAGGCCGGACTCGGCGCAGCAAACCCGAAGATACCCGACAGAAGCGCCCACGGGTCTGCGTCACACGGCGAGAGGCGTTCTGCGCGGTGTGCACTGTGAGTATCCAACCATCCTTACCCTCAGAGTCGACCAGGACGGGAAAGCCCCGGCCGTCTCTCTGTATCGAAACGACTTCAACCAGATCGACTTTAGCGCTACGAATTTCACTCCCAAAAGCGATCTCAATCCCTGCACGGATATTGAAGGTCTGAAAGCCAAGGTTGCATACGCCGAGGTTTCAGACAAAACCATTGCCGGCCAGATTCTCTCCGTGGAACTGAGCAAGTAGAAAAATTTAGCGGATTCGAGACCGTAATAAATGTCTACGGCCTGTATCTAATTACGTGTGGTTCGTCAGCCGCTAAGCCGGGTGCTAGCGAGAATCGACCTTTTAGCGCTTATAGCGCTTTTAGCGCATTTTCCTTCGGCCCTTGTAGCCGCGCGCTGACAAAGCCAAAAAAGGGGAAAGAGTCATGACCATACTGACTCCCCCCCGTTACCCGATCAGAAAGGAATATCGTCGTCCGTGATTTCGGTGCCGGCGAACTCCTCATGGTGCACCGGTGCCCGTTGATCGAAGGAGGTGGTATTCGAACGCGAGCCGCCGCCGCCACTCTCTCCTTCGCCCCGGCCTGACAACAGCACGATATCGTTGACGATAATCTCGGTGCGGTACTTCTTTTGACCCGACGCCTGATCGTCCCAGGAGCGGGTCTGGATGCGGCCTTCGACGTAAAGCTTGTTGCCCTTCTTCACGTAGTCGCGAATGATTTCCGCCACTCTTTGGTAGGCGGTCAGGTTGTGCCACTCGGTGCGATCCTGCCACTCGCCGGCTTTGTCCTTGAACCGATCGGATGTGGCCAGGGTGAGGTTGGCGACCGGCAAACCGCTGGGTAAGAATTTGACTTCCGGGTCTTTGCCTACGTTGCCCACGAGAATGACTTTGTTGACGCTCTTTGGCATGATGCTCCCTCTGTTTTGGGTAAGGCTGAAGGATAGCAGAACTCAGCCGGCCGAGTTGCCGGCGATCAGTTTTGCTATTTCGGTGTACAGATCAGATTAAGTTTTTCTCACGCGCGCCATACGGCGGTTGCGCAGCCACTTGGCCGCCCCCAGCACCGTCAGCATGCTACCGAAGGGCAGGCACATCATGGCCAGCAACAGCGCAAGCCAGCCGGAGTTGGTATGCGGACCGTGGGGCCCAATGCCGCCGAACACGGTTGCGGTCAAGAGCGCAGCGACGACCGCCAACCAACAGGGTCCAGATGCCCGCACGCAGTAGTTGTGCTGTGCCGTCGTCCGGCATCGGCTTTACCTGCCGCGGTCCCGCCTGGTGCATCACAAACGGAGCTGCGTTCAACGCCACGCAGCCAGCATGGCATACACCACCACCCCGGTGACGGAGACGTACAGCCAGATGGGCAGCGTGAAGCGCGCAATCTTGCGATGCTGCCGGAAGCGCCCGCTGAGCGCGAAGAAGAACGTGGTTAGCACCATCGGCAGTGCTACCACCGACAACACAATGTGACTGGCCAGAATGCTCAGGTAAACGGTCCTCACCGCACCAAATCCCGGAAAGTGCGTCTCGCCATGCAATGCATGATTGGTGATGTAGCTAACCAAAAACAGGGAAGAGAAAACAAACGCTATCGATCATCGACACGCGATGGGCAGGAATATTCCGTTGGCGAATGAAATAAAAGCCAGTCAGCAAAGCCACAGTGCACAGCCCATTGAGCACTGCATTCAACGCCGGCAAGAAGCGAAACCGCGCGGCCGAAGCATCGAGAGGATGATGAAGGTAAAGCAGCCATAGCAAAAAGCAGACCGCCGCGGCGCTGACGGCGACAATCAGGGCCACCGGTAGTGCAACAGAAGGGCGACGGTTGGTTTCCGCCACTAGCATCTACGATTCTCCTTCAGGCGGACGGGCGGGTGGTACGGCGGTTCACAATGGCCCAGGCCGCGGCAAACGTCAGCAGGCAAAAGCCGGCTGTCACCGCCAGGTTGACGGGAAGAGAAAATTGCGTGGCCGCATCGGGAAACAAGGCACCACGCAACGCCTCCACACCATAGGTCAGGGGATTCAGCATCATGCAGAAGCGCATCCAACCCGCCGCCTTGCTGAGCGGAAACAGAGAGCCGGAAAGCAGCCACAGCGGAATCAGGAGCATGTTCACAATGGCGTGGAAAGCCTGGGTTGAATCCATCGGCCACGCAATGGCAAAGCCCAGCGCGGTCAGCTCGAAGCTGATCATCACCACCGCAAGAATGCTCAAGCCGATCGCTGCCGGCGTCAGGTGCACGCCCACCAGCGGCGCAAACACCAGGAAGATGATTCCTTGAATCGCAGCCAGGGTCGCCCCGCCCAGCACCTTGCCCAGAACCACCGACGACCTGCTTACCGGCGCCGCGAGCACCGATAAAAGGAAGCCCTCATTCCGGTCCTGGATCAGCGACATCATGCTGAAAATCGCGGTAAAGAGCACAATCATGGCTACCGATCCCGGGAAGAAGTAGGCCAGGTAGCGAGAAGAGCTTCCTTCTCCGGCGCTGAAGCTATGCGCAAAGCCCGCGCCCAATACCACCCAGAAGATCAGCGGCGAAGCAATCACGCCTGCCACCCGGGCCTTCTGGCGATAGAAACGGACAATCTCGCGCTGCCACAAGCTATAGGCCGGCAGCCAGATGCCCGGCGATACGGCCTGCCGCGTGCGCGGCGCGGTTGCGGCCAGGGTTGCCATCATGTCTCCTTCTCCTCGGCATCGGTCCAAAAGCGATGCCCGGTGCGTTGAATAAATACGTCCTCAAGCGAGGGGCGAGCCACTGAGATGCCATCCACTTCGCCAGGAAAAGCCTCGACCACTGCCGTCACCATGCGATGCCCTTCAGGGCGCTCCAGGCGGACAGTGCTGCCCAACACGCTTGGTTGTACGCCGAACCGGGCGCCCATGCGTTCTGCCAGCGAGCGCGCAGCCTCCGCGCTGGCGGTTTCGAAGAGCACGACATCGCCCCCGATGGCCGACTTCAACTGCGCCGGTGACCCTAGCGCCACCAGGTTGCCCTGGTTCAAAATAGCCAACCGATCGCAATGCTCGGCTTCTTCCATCAGGTGGGTGGTCACCAGGATGGAAACACCCTCCTGGTCGCGTAATGTTTCCAGATACTGCCACATGTCCCGTCGTGCGCCGGGATCAAGGCCGGTCGATGGTTCGTCGAGCAGTAGCACGGCCGGCGAATGGATCAGGCCTTTGGCCAGCTCCACCCGCCTCTGCATCCCGCCGGAGAGTGTTTCGACAAATTCCCTGGCCCGGTCGCTCAGGCCTACCCGGCGCAGCACTTCTTCGCTCCGGGTCTTCAACTCCTGGCCGCGCAGGCCGTACAGGTGGCCTTGGTGCTTCAGATTCTCGGCGACAGTCAACTTCAGGTCCAGGCTCCGCGCCTGAAAGACAATGCCCGTCTGCTGGCGCGCCCGGTTTGGTTCCCGGGCTACATCGAAGCCCTGAATCCGGGCTACTCCTCCACTGGGCACCATCAGGGTCGAAAGAATGCGGAACAGCGTTGTCTTGCCGCTGCCGTTGGGACCCAGCAGGCCAAAAATCTCTGCCGGTTGAACGGCAAGACTAAGGTTATTAATCGCCAGCCGATCGCCATAACTGTGAGAGAGGCGGTCGAGCTCAATCGGCATCCCTTCCACGTTGTCGCCGGCCCGGATGTTCGCCGCCGGATGTTCGCTCAGGGTCGCCATGGTTTATCTCCTTCCCGTTGCGTTCAGCATCATCACACAGAGCAGAAGCGGCAGGTAGATGACACTGGCCCGCAGCAGGTCGCGCGCATACCCGCGCGACTCAGCCGTACCGACCGCACGCGTGATGCGTGCAAAGCGAATGGTGTAGACCAGGTAAACCAGGCCCAACAGCACTGCTGAAACCAGGTAGATCCGCCCCGTCAGATGCAGATAGAAGGGAACCATGCTCACCGGGATCATAAGCACGGCATAAATCAGGGCTTCGAACGCCGTCGACCAGCCATCCGGCTGCACCACCGGAAGCATGCGGATGCCGGCTTTGGCGTAATCGTCGCGGTACAGCCATGCAATGGCCATGAAATGCGGAAACTGCCACACGAAAAGAATGGCGAACAGGGCCACGGCCGGCCACTCAATCACACCCCGGGCGGCAGTCCAGCCCAGCAAGGGAGGCATGGCGCCAGGAAAAGCCCCGATGAAGGTCGCCAGCGTGGTATAGCGCTTAAGCGGAGTGTAGACCGCAACATAGGTAAACCCCGTCAGCAGCGTCAGCATCACGGTGACCGGGTTTGTAAACCACGCCAGCACCCATGCGCCGGCGGCGAAACAAGCCAGGCCCAGGGCCAAGCCGTGCAACAACCCAAAACGGCCGGCGGCCAGCGGACGTTGTGCCGTCCGCACCATCTTGGCGTCAACCTTGCGTTCGATCACCTGGTTCATCGCGCTGGCTCCGCAGGAAACCAGGGTGATGCCGAAAAGCGCTTCCACTAGCCCCCAGTGCACGCTGGTGATGCCGGAGCGCATCGATCCCAGGTAAAAGCCGGCCCACGCCGTGATCATCACCATCGAGGTCACGCGGACCTTGAAGATCTCCTGGTAATCCGCCCAACGGGAATGCCGCGTCCGGGATTGAGTCAGGGCCAGACCGGGCATTGCCCCAGACGGCAGGGGATCAACGGCGTGGGCGGCCGGGGTCACGAGAGCGAAGTCCTGATTTGCGGCTGGTTATGATTCATCAACGCGGCTTTCTTCATGATAGCAAGCCAGAACTGCGGCGGCAGGCCGGCGGTTTGGTGTCATCCATGCATGATGCGTGTTCTATGGTGCGACTCTGTTAGCGGCCAAGTCCCCTTCTTTCACATCGTCCTGAATCAGGTATTCCCGGATTAGCACCGACACCAGCACTGCCGTCGGCACCGCGATCATTGCTCCCACCACGCCGGCCAGCTTGGAGCCCATCAGCAGCGCGACCAGCACGCCCAGCGCGGGAAGGTCTACGCTGCTCTTCATGATGCGCGGAGTCAGGTAAGAGGTCTCAACCTGGGCATAAATGGCATAAAAAATTGCCACCCCTGCTACTTTCTCCCAGGAATCAATGGCTGCCGCCAGCAAAACCAGGGCCATCGAGACCATGGCGCCAACAATGGGGATGATGTTCAAAGCGCCCATCAGCACCGCCAGCGCGTAAGCGTAACGGACCTTAAGCAGCACAAACACGATAAGGCTGCACAGCCCGAGGATAAGCATGAGTCCGCCTTGCCCCAAGAGCCATTTACCCATGCGCACGTCGGCGCGCAGCAGGGTACTGTTCAGCCTCCCTCTGGCGGGCATGGGGATAAAGGACAGCACCCAGTGATAGGCCTCATCTCCTTCCAGCATGAAATAGACGGTGAGAAAGATGATTGCCCCGATGTCGGCAAGTTGCCCCGCCCAGCCGCTGATAGAGAGGAAAAGGTATTCCGCGAAGTTGGAGGCGAATCCCTGCAGCTTGGCATAGATACCGGAAAGGTTGATGTGAGAAACAAATGGGAATCTGTGCAGCCGGTCGAGCAATTGGGGCCCGCGCGTGGGCAGCTCCCTGATCAGCGCTTGCACGTCGTGCAGGACCGGCGGCAGGGCGAAGGCAATAAACAGGGTGGTCGCAGTCCCTATGCTGACCAAAAGGAAGAGGATGGCCAGGCCACGGCCGGGATGCCATCCCCGGATGTTGATGCGCATAATGCCACGAATCACGGGGGTGAAGACGACGGCGAAAAGCGCGCTGACGTAGAGCAACAACAGTATTTCGCGCATCAGGTAGGCGATCGCCAAGATCAGGCCGAGGGCAAAGGCGAAGACGATATACCCGCGCACCGAGCGCGCTCGCGTCGCCTGGGTGGGGACGACGACCGGTTCCACGCGTACTTCAGGACTCACCATGAGTTACTACCTTATCTCGATTAGCCGCAGGAGCGAGACCTGCGCAAGTACTCGATCGGCTACTTCCTGTGGCGCCAGGCCTGAGGTTGTCACCGTGACGTGGGCCGCGCGGTAATGGGGCAGGCGTCGGGCATGACGGGCTTCCACCGCCTCTGGCGCGGCCAGCAAGGGCCGCGTTTTTCCCTCAGCCGTGCACCGCGCCAGCAGCTCGGGCAGTTCGGCGTGGAGGAAAACCACGCAGTTTCCTGGCGAATGGACGAGGAGCGATCGTGTGGATTCGTCTTCCACCGTGCCGCCTCCGAGCGCCAGCACGATCTGTTCTTCGTGGTTCAGTTGCTGAACCGCATCCTGCTCTCGCCGCCGGAACTCTGCTTCGCCGTATTCGTGGAATATCTCCGCTACCGTACGTTGGCTGGATTTCTCAATAACCCGGTCCAGGTCGACGAACCTCCAGCCCAGGTCTCGGGCGAGGATTTCGCCGACTGTAGATTTCCCCGCGCCCATGAAACCGGTCAAAATCAGCCGGGAGAGCCGCTGTGCCATCTGCGGATTATAGAGTGCGGCCAGGGAAGGACGAGTGCCCTCGTTTCCACGCGTAAACCGCAGGTCCCGAAAAACATTCCCAAGAAAGATCCGCTGAACTGCAGATCCCTCGGCTGCGCTCGGGATGACAAAGGGGAGAGTTGCGCTTGGGTCAGCGTCTGATGCTGGTTGAGCGAACTGCAGATCTCTCGAGTGCGCTCGGGATGACAAAGGGGGGAGTTGCGCTTGGGTCAGCGTCTGATGCTGGTTGAGCGAACTGCAGATCTCTCGAGTGCGCTCGGGATGACAAAGGGGGGAGTGGCGCTTCGATCAGCGCCGGATGCTGGTTGTGAAAGGCTTCTTCGGCAATCGCTTTCCTTGGAAGCTTTACTCTCCCCTTTGTCATCCCGAGCGCAGCCGAGGGATCTGCAGTTCAGCGGATCTTTCTTGGGAATGTTTTTCGGGATCTGCGGTTTACGTGTGGGAACGAGATGCAGATCCCCCTTTTTGTTAGTGCCTGCCCAGGTATTCGGCCAGCCGGGCATCGATCGGACGCGGGCGGCCGGCCTCAGCGGCTTCATCGATGCGCAGAAATGCGCCCTGCATATAGCGCACAACCAGCCAACGCAGTGGTTCCATTTCCCAGTTTGGAGACCGTCTTTGGGCCAGCGGAAGCGTCTCCAGGCCAGTCTGTTGCCCGTTGATCAGGCCGGCGAGCAGCCGTCCGGCGAGGTTGCTGGTGGAAACCCCTTGTCCGGTGTAGCCCATGATCGCGCCGATGCGGGTGCTCGGGTCAAAGCGTACCGCCGGCATCCAATCCCGCGGCATCGCCACCGGGCCGCCCCACGCATGCGTGAAACCGATACCCGCCAGCGCGGGAAACCACTCCACCAACGAGTGCTGGATCATCTTTACCGTCGCATCATGGGTGTCCTGCTGATCGGTGATTTTCGAGCCGAAGGCGTACGGAGCGCCGCGGCTGCCAAACAGAACCCGCCCATCCGCAGTCTTGGTCAGATATACGACGGTGTTGCGGGTGGAGGAGACGCTTTCTCCGCCCTTCCATCCGATCTGCGACCACTGGCCGGCAGTCAACGGTTCCGTCAGCGAGATCAGGGAATAAACCGGGAGGAGCGTCCGGTGCAGGCGCGGAAAGCGTGTCAGATAAGCCTCTCCGGCGAGCACGATCGCACGTTGAGCGCGCAGCTCTCCACCAGGCGTGACCAGGCTCCCAGGCTTGAACTCGGTCACCGGCGTCTGCTCATAGATGACCCCTCCGCGCGCCTCGACCGCTCGCGCCAGGCCGCGCACCAGGCGCGCCGGATGCAGGCTTGCTCCATCACGGGTAAACAGTCCACCATGGACATTGGTTACACGAATGCGTTCCGCGGCCTCTTCGCCGCTGAGCATTTGGTAGCGATCCGCAAGCCCCAATCGTTCATGGGCCGCGTAGGTCGACCGGAGACCTGGTAACTGATGTTGACCGCGCGCCAGCGTCAGGACGCCGCCCTTATGGAACCGCGCATCGATTTGCTCTTCGTTACAGACGCGGCCCACCTCATCCACCGAGTCGCGCATGGCCAGCAGCAGATTTCGCGCCGCTACCGCCCCGAAGCGCTTCTGCAAAACGCCCGCGCTCAGGGGAAAGTTTGGGGAACACCAGCCTCCGTTGCGTCCCGAGGCGCCGAAGCCGGCGATCTGCTTATCGACCACCGCGACGCGTAATGCGGGCTCGTGACGGAGCAAGTAATAAGCCGTCCACAACCCGGAGAAGCCGGCTCCGAGGATGGCTACATCTACATCCGCTGAACGCGCCAGCGCCGGACGCGGCGTTAAGGGCTCGCCCGAATCCTCCAGCCAGAAGCTGTAGCTCCGATAATCTCGCATCACCCTGCTAACAGAAACCCGGCCAGCAACGCACAGGCAATGCCGAGTCCTTCACGTGGGGTGATCTTCTCCTCGAGAAAGAGGACGCTCAAAACAATGGTGACCACCGGGTACAGGGACGACATGGCGATCACCGTCGAAACTTTGCCTTTTTCGATCGCCCAAAAGAAGCACAGAAAACCAATGAAATTAACAAAGCCGGCCGCGGCCGACCAGCCGAATCCCTGCGGCGACCACTCGACGTGGAATCGCTCCATCGTCAGCACCACCAGTCCAAAGGCCATGACACCGACCGCCTGGAAAAGCAGCGTCTGCCGGGGACGTGTGTAGCCTGACGCCAGCTTGCTGAAAACTCCCCACACGCCCCATGCCGTCAGGGTAAAGACTGCATACAGGATCCAAGGCTTCATCAGGGATGACTCAGAGCCCAGATGTACGCAGCCAGGGCGTTTACCTGGTCAGGCGTAAGCTGTGCTCCTCCCATGGGTGGCATTGGGCTGCGATATTCTTTTGGCTGCATCACGCCCTCGGTGATCGTCTTGGCGATTCCGGCAGAGCTGCCATCGCTCCACAGCCACTTGCTGTCGGTTAAGTCGGGACCCAGGGGACTTCCTTTGCCGCTTGACCCGTGGCAGCCAGTGCACGACGCTCCGCCCACTTGACCGTGGTAAATCTGATCCCCCAGCGCCACCATCTCTGAGGTTGCACCCGGCGGGACTTTAAGCCCGGCATCCGGATTCGTGCCCTCGGGCGGTTTGGCGTTGGCCGTGTCGATAGGTCCGGGGGAAGCCGAGGCGCTCGGGCAGGGAGTTGTCTTCGGCCCGCCACCAGCGGCGCCACCCACATAAACCACCCGATAAATCCGTCCTTTCAAATCGTCGGAGATGTAGAGCGAGCCGTCCGGTCCGACCGCGAGGCCACTGGGACGATATACCGCCTTCTCCGGGGTCTCCACCGCTCCTGCAAATCCGTCGGCAAATACTTCACATGCACCCGATGCCTTGGCACCGGCGAGCGGCTGAAAGACCACGTTGTAGCCACTCTGGGCAAAAGGTGCCCTATCCCATGAACCATGGAAGGCGATGAACACGCCGTTGCGGTAGTGGGCCGGGAACTGTTTCTGGTCGTAGAACACCGCTGCATTCGGTGCCCAGTGCGCCGGAAAAGCCGCCACCGGGGGAATCTTGTTGGCGCAAACGCCTATCTTACGTCCACCGTCTCCGCCGTATTCAGGCGCCAGTACCAGCTTCTGTTGCACCGCGTCGTAGTAGCACTCCGGCCAGCCGTAGTCTCCGCCCTGCTTCAAAAGCAGCAGCTCTTCCGCCGGCAACGTGGCTTCTTGTTCCAGCTTGTAGAGGTCCGGCCAATTCGCATGCAGCTGGTCTCGCCCGTGTTGGGTCACAAACAAGCGCTTGCCGGCGGAGTCGATGGCGAACCCCTCGCCATTGCGGATACCGGTCGCGTAGCGATCGGCCGGCGTGAACGGCTGGTTCGTCTTGTTGGCGTCATAGCGCCAGATACCGCCCCGGGTTTCCAGTTCGGTGCAAGGGTCTGCCCCGGGCGACTTGAGGGTACGATTTTTCAGTTGGCAGGAGTTGGTGGCCGTGCCCACATCGACGTACATGGAACCGTCCGCGGTGATAGCGAAGGGATGCATGGGGTGGTCGCCCCCCAGGGGCAATCCGGAAACCACGGTAGGAGAAACAGAACCGTGAGGCACGATGGATCCCGCAGTCAACTCATAGCGCACAATGCGATCGTTGATCTCCGCGTAGATCGCCCCTTTGTAGAGACCGATGCCGCTACCGCCGGCTCCGCCGGTTTCAATACTGTCGCCGAAACGCTCGATGACGTCAGCTTTGCCCGAGCCCGTCTTGTCCTGGAGGGCGACCAGAAATCCGCCGGCAGGCGGCTTATCTCCCGGCGGATAGTAATCGCCGGACCACGTATTGACGTACACCACTCCGTTTGGGGCCACCACCATCTGCCGGGCGTGACCGATCTTATCGGCGAATATGGTGGCGCAAAAACCTGCGGGTAATTTCAATCCGCTATCGCTCGGGCACTCCTGGCTTTTCGTTTGGGCGGTCGATTGATCTGTCGCCAGCGACGTGCATATGCACAAGGCGCCAACCGCGGTCAAAACAGGCAGCAGAGTTCTAGACAATCGCATAGAGTGCCTTTCTTAGCGAAAAGACGAGTGCCCCATGTTCGCCAAAGCGCACATGGGCTGAAAAAGAAGGGGCGAAGCCCCTCCCTTGCTTTTACTAATTGCCCGGAGTCTGACTCAGTTGAAAGATAAAGCTAGAAAAACATTATGTTCTAGTCGCCGGCCTTTTAGCGGCCCTTCGCGACCGCATTTTTCGGCGTGACTTCGTTTTCCGGCAGTGCCCACGCAAACAGCACGCTGCCGCCGCTAGTCAGTAGATACTGGTGGCCATCAATCTCGTAGGTGATCGGAGAGCTCCCGATACGCGCTCCCGAGCCGGCATGCCAAAGTGTCTTGCCGGTGCTGGTTTCGAGCGCGAGAAAATTTCCCGTGGAATCCCCGGTAAAGGTTACCCCGGAGTCTGTAGTCAACACGCCAGAGCCCGAGCTTCCGGGGCCGAGTTCGTGGCTCCAACGAATCTTGCCCGTCTTGTAGTCGATCGCCTCCAGCACACCCTTGCCCCAGAGCCCATAATCCGCGCCCGCCCAGCCATACGCGCCATCCGCGTGTTTGTGGAAATAGACGCTGTAGCTGGGATGGGCACTCACGATGAACAGCCCAGTCTTGGGGTCAAAACTGGGCGACCGGTAGTTGGTCAAACCACCCTCGTCCGGCGCAATCAGGCGGCCGTCGGGCGCGGGCTCCTTGGCCGGGTCTGGAATCGGACGGCCTTCCTTATCTATTCCCTTGGTCCAGTTCACAGGTCCGAAGGGAACGGTCAGCAGGCTCTTGCCATTGGTGCGATCGAGGACGAAAAAATATCCGTTGCGCGAAGCTTGCAGCAGCATCTTGTGCGGTTGACCGTGGAAAGTTCCATCCACGAGAACAGGTATCTCGACTGCATCCCAATCGTGAGTGTCATGCGGGGAAGGCTGAAAGGCCCACACCAGCTTGCCGGTGTCGGGGTTCAGGGCCACGATGCTGCAGGTGTTTTGGTCATCGCCCGGACGCGCGCTGCCGTCCAATACTGGCGTGGGATTCCCGGTTCCCCAGTAAATGAGGTTGAGGGTGGGGTCATAGGTCCCCGCCATCCAGGTTGTGCCTCCGGTAGTCACGCCGGGGCCTGGCGGAGGAGTGACGTTCCATTGCCATTGAATTGTGCCGGTCTCCGGATCCACCGACTTGAGGAACATGGGCAGGTTGTCCATATCGCCGCCCACGCCCACGATGACGTGATTGCCCACGATGAAAGGGGCCTCGGTCGCCCAGTAGCCCTTCTCCACATCGGCCAGCTCGATAATCCAGCGAACCTTGCCGTCTTTGGCGTTGAGAGAGATCAGGTGTGCGTCCGGGGAGATGAAAAAGATCCAATCCTTATAGATGGCAACGCCACGCTGGCCGATATGGTCGCCTTTGTTTGGCTGGTAGGTGTAGTGCCAAAGCAGATGGCTTGAACGCGCGTCGATCGCCCAGACATTGTCCGGCACGGTGAAGTACAGCACGCCATCGACCAATATGGGCGTCGATTTAATCTCTGCCGGCTGATTTGTCTGAAAGGCCCAGGCCAGGCTCAGATCGGCAACATTTTGCGGCGTAATCTGTGTGAGGCGGCTATGGCGTTGCCCGGAGTAGTCGCCCTGGTATCCCGGCCAACTATCTGCCGGCGGGTGCAGAAGCATGGCTGCATCGACATTCTGGGCCTGCAGGGAATGCGGACTCGCAATCGCCACTGCTGCGCTCACGGCAAGAAGCAAACTACTCTTCAACCACTTCATGATCTGGACCCCTAGCGCAGCGTTTGGATATAAGCCATCAGGTTGTGGATATCGGCATCGGTGTATTTGCTGAACAGGGCCACGTGGGCTTCGACCGGGGCATCGACTTTGACTTTCACATCGCTCACCCTCCAGGACCGGTAAGTCCCTGTGGCGTCCCGCAATCCCACCGTGAATTCGTCCAGATACTCGAGCGTCCCGGCAACCGTTTCTCCCGAAGGCAGGGTCACCGTCACCTTATTCTTCACATCTTTGGGGTACAGCATCCGCTCCTCCAGCTGCAGCCCCTCGTAACGGCTGGCGATACCGGCCAGGTCGCCGGTAGGGGAATGGCAAGTGGCGCAGCCGCCCGGACCGTTGAAGTAGGCCTTTCCTGCCTCCGCATTTCCGGTTTGGAGATCCGACACATCCACCCCTTTGCGCTTGCCGTTTTGCGCCATGGCTTTGGTCTGTTGCAAGTGAATGAAGGCGGCCAGGTTCGTGATCTGCTCACTGGAGAATTGGAAGGCCGGCATCCCCTTGTCGGGGCGCCCATGCAGCACGACATCCCCGATCTTGTCTCCGCCTACGTCTGTGGTGACCAGCTTGGACCGGGTAAGGTCCGGACCTGTTTCCCCGCCCCCGGCGTCACGGCCGTGACAAAACGCGCAATTCTGCTGGAAGAGGGAACCGCCGGCGGCAGCCGCCGCATCGGCAGGGTGGGCTGTGTCACCCCCATGGCTAGGTCCTGCATTTTGCGTTGTAGCCGGCGCCTGGCCGGTGGCAGCGTAGATGTGCAATTGCCGCCCCTGGTAGGCGGCCAGCCCTGCTATGGCCGCGAGCAACGCCAACTTCCGAAACGTTTTCATCTTTTAAACACCACCTTCGCCGGTCATTTGGTCGCCACCGGCCACACAGCCCTTGCCATCTTCCTTGATCAACGACATTAAATCCTGCTTCTGGCTGGCGTCCATGTCCAGTTCGCCGGTGGTGCTGGCGAATGATGACGACGTCAAAGTGGTTCAGCGCAGCCGCATATGGTTCGGGGAGAAGTTTATTGAGGATTGCCCGGGGACGCAATCGTTCCGGATTGGAACAGACCGGCTTTCGAAGGGAACCGGCTTCAGAGTCTGCGTGAGAACCTCCTGGATAAGACGCTGGGGCACCCATCGTCTCCCCAGGAGGTTCTCACACAGACTCTAACGTCCTGGGCTGTTCTCAGCCGTCCTGCGGGATTCGGTTTTCAGCTCGGGGGGCTTTGACCGCAACTAACAAATGCACTAGAGTTTCGGTTCATGAAACGAGCCGCACTCCTTGGTCTTGTGATTGCAATCACCTCTCCTTTGGGGGCGCAGACAACCACGCGTCCCGCGATCACTGGCATTGCTTTTGCTCGCTTCTACACCACGGACCCGGCGGGAGCCCAGAAATTCTACGGAGACACCCTGGGTTACAAACGCCTGGAGGAGAACGGCGTGTGGGTCTATCCCGTGAACAGTTCTCAATGGATAGAGATACTCACCTCGCCGCCACCCCCGAAGCCTAACGTCCGCATGGCGGCCGTCGCGTTTACCACCCGGGATGCAGCCGCCCTGGAACGTTACCTGGCCGCCCACGGGATCAAGGCCGATCTGCCGTTGAAAGCGGGCGAATTCGGGGTGCATGATCCTGAGGGCAACCTGGTGATTTTTGTGCAGAGCGGATCCAATAAGCAGGTTGCCCAGGCCCCGCCTTCCCCGGATGCCGCCAGCAGACGCATCATCCACGTCGGCTTCATCGTTCGGGATGCGGCAAAAGAGGATACGTTCTGGCGCGACGTGCTTGGCTTTCGCCCCAACTGGCATGGCGGCATGACCGATACCACCACGGACTGGTCAAGCGTCCAGGTACCTGATGGCACGGACTGGCTGGAGTACATGTTGAACATTCCCCCTACGCCGACTCTGAAGCAGGCTGGCGTGCAGGACCACTTCTCTCTGGGTGTAGCCCACATGTCGGATGCCATAGCCGCGCTCCAGAAAAACAAGTGCGACGGACCCAACTGTACGAATGCCAAGGTCGGGCGAGATGGCAAAGTGCAGCTCAATCTCTTCGATCCGGACCTGACGCGGGTGGAGTACATGGAATTCGCGCCATCGAAGGAACCTTGCTGCTCGCCGTTCCTGGGTAAGAACCCCGGACCAGAGGAGGATAAATAACGTCTCCGCGCACCGCTTGAGCAAGAGACATCAGAGCGCCAGCTCTGATGTATTTCATGAGTTGTCAAATTTTTGTCAAAATTTTGCCATATCCCATAGAAGACCCTATGAAAACCCATATCCCACGAGAGTTGTAGGTCGGGAATGGCGCTTTCATTGAGTGGCTAGATTCCTGCAACCAAAAGACTTCCGCCACCTCGGCTGCTTTGGCGATGCGATTGCTAAACCCGATTTAGGAATACTGCATCGTAAGCCCTGCCACGTAGCAGACATTGCCGACCCTACCGCTCATCCTGCTGTACCGGCCCTTATTGCAGATTACCTAGCCAACCCACTAAGGGAGGAATATTTTGAAATCACTTTGGCGTAACCTCATCGGCATCCTCGCCATCATGGCATTCTCCGGCGCAGTCGCCTCAGCCCAGGTAGAGAGCGGACAGATTGCCGGAACTGTTACAGATCAGTCCGGTGCAGTCATCACGGGTGCAACTGTGACTGTCAAGAACGTGGCCACAGGTGCTGAGCGTACAACGCAGTCGACCTCGACTGGCGCCTACCTGGTAAGCGGGCTGGAGCCTGCTTCCTATCAAATCACCGTAAATTCCGGCAGCTTCAAACCGTTCAGCGCGAATGTCGAGGTCACGGTCGGCGGCCACACGACGGTTGACGCAAAGCTCTCCGTCAGCGCGGAAACCACAGAAGTGCAGGTGGTCGGGGAGGGCGGCGTTGCCGTGAATACCCAGTCGCAGGAACTTGCACAGGTTATCGACACGACACAGCTCGCACATCTGCCGAGTCTCACTCGCAATCCCTACGACTTCGTCGCGTTGTCCGGGAATGTCAGCGCCGGAGACAATACCCAGGGCGGTATGTCTTCCAGCGGTGGTAACAGCGGTCAGAATGTCGCCAACGCCGGCGTGGGCGTCGCCATGAATGGACAACGGGAAACAGGCACCGAGATCCTATTGGACGGCGCCGAAAATGTGTCGGTCTTCAGTGTCAACATCGGTAACCAGACTCCGATCGACTCCGTGCAGGAGTATAGCGTTATTACCAATAATTTCTCGGCAGAGTATGGGCGCGCATCCGGCGGCGTGGTGAATCTGGTCACTAAGTCGGGCACCAATCAGATTCACGGTTCTGCATGGGAATTCAATCGACTTGCTGCCTACACTGCGAACACTTACGCAAACGACGCTGCAAACAACGCTGCTGGTTCGATCGTTGCTCCTAAAGGGCAGTACACGCGCAACGTGTTCGGCTTTGGGGCCGGCGGACCGATCATGAAGAACAAGCTGTTTATCTACGAGAGCACGGAATGGACGCGAGTCCGGAGCCAGGCCTCCGAAACCCAGGAGATTTTTGATCCGTCCTTCATTGCTATGCTGCCGGCCAATGCGCAGAGTTATTTCGGTACGTATGGAAAGGGCGCTGTGGCGCCTTCCGGTGCCGTCGTGACCGCTGGGCAGCTGACCAACGCTGGCCTTACTGTTGGCCCGATCAACGGCACTACGGTGGTTTCCTCTGGACAGCCGGTGTTTGATGTTGTCAATTTCAAGGTGCCGTTCGACGCGGGCGGGGATGTCCCCCAGAACACGTACAGCCTCGTAGGACGAGTCGACTTCAATCCGACCGATAAAACCACCATGTATGTCCGTGTCGCGCGGCAAAACCTGGACGAGTTCCAGGGCTCCGACACCTACAGCGCTTATCCGGAATACGATAGCGGCAGCACCACGGTAAACTCGAGTTACCAGTACGCTGTGAACCACGTTTTTAACGCTAACTTGTTAGACAGCGCTAAGTTCAGCTACACCCGCTTCAATAACAACACCTCATTTGACACATCTCTGACGAATACCCCGAACCTGATGCTTGTTAGCCCTTCGGATCCGGTGACGGGCGGCGTTATTCAAATGCCAGGGCTGCAGAACGCAAGCCAGCCCGGCACGGGCGGCGTGCCCTATGGTGGACCGCAAAACACCATCCAGCCCCAGGACGACTTGAGTTGGACCAAGGGCAGGCATGCTATGAGGTTCGGCGGCCAGTTTACTTATATACAGCTGAACGTGGCGTACGGTGCTTACGCGCAAGCAGTCGAGCAGCTTGGTGCAGGGACGCAGGACAGCTTCAACGATTTAACCAATATTGCGGGAAATCCAGGCGGCAGCCAGCTAATCTCTTTTCAAGCCAGGGTGAATCCGCAAGGCAAGCTGCCTTGCCCCCTCGATATCTATGGTAATCAGACAACGAGCGCATCCTGCGCGGTGACTCCGCCGCTGTCTTCGGCCAGCTACGGGCGTAGTTACCGCTACCAGGATTGGGCGACCTATGCCCAGGACAGTTTCCGTGCGACTCCGCGCCTCACGGTGAATTATGGTGTGCGCTACGAGCACTATGGCGTACAGCACAACAACAAGCCACAACTGGATTCCAACTTCTACTTTGGTCCCGGCGCGAACACTGAGGAGCAGACGCGAACCGGCGGTGTCCAAATCGCAAATCAGAGTTCCGTCGGGGGCTTCTGGGCGCCGTCCTGGGGTACGGTGGCACCCAGAATCGGGTTCGCGTTTGACCCGGTTGGCGACGGCATGAGCAGCATTCGCGCCGGATACGGCATCAGTTACGAGCGCAACTTTGGCAATGTCACCTACAATGCCAGCTTCAATCCTCCTGCGAGCGCTGTGTTGAGTTCTAATTGCGGCGCCGCCACGGCTAGTTGCACGACGCTGGTTACGAACAACAATCTTGGCCCTCTGGGTCTTCCTGGCCCTACAAGCTACCTCGGCCCGGTTGAGCTACGCATGCCCGATCCCAACATCAAAACAGCGCAAACTCAGTTCTGGAGTTTGGCGCTGCAGCACTCGGTCATGCGAAACACTGTGATCGAGTTGTCTTACAGTGGCGCAAAGGGTACTCACCTGTATGACATTGAGAACATTAACCAGGTCGGTGCCGGTCAATATAATCTTGGCGATCCACTGGTGCAGGGTCCCCAGTGTGTCAACACTGGCTATGCAAACTACACCACGGGGGCGGCGACCTGCCTTACCCGGCCAAACCAGCAATATGCGGCCATCAACATGCGCGGCAGTCTGGGCTCAAGCAGCTACAATTCTTTCAACGCCAAGTTTCAGACACAAAACCTCCACAATACCGGTCTCAGCCTGCTTGCCAACTACACCTGGTCGCACTCATTCGATGATTTGAGTACCACCTTCGGATCGGACACGCAGGGCGGCTCCGGGTACATCGGCCCTCTCGGATACACAGACTTTACAAACCCGGGGCTCGACTGGGGCACCTCCGACTTCAACGTAGGCAATCGACTCGTGGTGGCTCCAATTTGGGAAACACCTTGGTTTAAGAGCGGGGGTAGTCTTCTTTATCGTGAGGCACTGGGTGGCTGGACCATCTCGAGCATTATTAGTGCTCGACAGGGAACTCCTTTCTCAGTATTCGACTTAAACAACATCCTAATTGGGTACACCTTCCCGCGTCTGACGCCGGCAACCCCTGTTACAAATAAGAAGGTTGCAGCCTCTCCGCAGGCAGTAGGTCCGAATCTGTTCAATTCTTTGTCGGTTCCTCTTCCGTCTAGTTTCGACCCCCTTAACTCTGACTTGGGGATTTCGGATCTTGGGCCGTTTCCGGGGACCATGACCCGCCGCAATACCTTCACTGGGCCTGGAGCATGGAACACCGATTTGGCCGCCAGCAAGATATTCAAGGTGACTGAACGTTTCGGTTTGGAGTTCCGCGCCGAGGGATTTGACATCTTCAACCACCACAACTACTACGCGAACGAAACCAACCTCTACTATGCCGGGGGCCCGACAACCGCTCCGGTGAACGTCACAGAACTAAAAGGCGGACTGGGATCCCTCGCTCTTGGGGGCAACCACGACGAACGCCGCTTCGGTCAGTTTGCGCTGAGGTTAACCTTCTAAGCGTAGAGACTTATCGTTTCGACCATCTTCGGCATCAGGGTCTCACCACGGCCCTGGTGCCGATTTCTTTTTAGCTTGTTGCGTCTGCACTTCTTTGCCGTCCGTCCTTCCTAGATGGTGGACGAGTCGAAGCTATCGACGAGAACCAACCAGACCGGTTGTCCATGGTCTGTCTGTCATGACCGGGGTTCCAGCTATATATGAAATGTTGTAGACCTACTCCAACCCGTCCGAATTTCCAGAGATTTACTTCCCCTTGGGTGGGGTCAGAACGGGCCCAGCGTACGAGATACCGCATCAGTAACCATCGAGGATGCTTTTATTGTGGCTCGAGTCGGAAAATATGCCTGAAGATTACTTAGTTGTTAACAAGATCGTAACCGCTTTTGACCGAATCACGAGGTCGCGGAGTTTTGGTGGATTACGTGCAACTGGGCACTAAGTGGTCCTTTTTTTGGCAAAGCACTTCAAGCCGCATCCAGCGGAATCGGAGTTAAAGTGCACAAGGTGAAAACGCTTGTCGGTCGCCCATGGTTCTCAGCAGCTGCTTTGATAGTCGCCGCCGTTATGAGTGGTGTCTCGCTAGTGCCCCTTGCGTACGGACAGGGCATCACAACCGGGACGATCAGCGGGACGATTGTCGATGGCAGCGGCGCGGCTGTGCCCGGCGCGACGATCACCGCGGCCAACAGCAGCCAGGGTACGAATCGCGCGACGGTATCGAAATCGAACGGAGAGTTTGCGTTCTTCGCGGTACCGATCGGCCAATACACCCTTAGTATCTCGGCGACAGGATTCGCGAATGCGACCGTGAATGCTGTCCAGGTGAATGCAGGCGCGACGTCGAGTATCAACGCCATCAAGCTGGCATTGCCGACGGCCAGCACTCAGGTCGAAGTAAACGGTGCGGCTTCGTCCCTGCTGCAAACAACAGATTCCCAGGTCACCACGACCTTCTCCACAGAGCAGCTCTCGAACCTGCCACTCAACAATGGATTTGATACCGTTGCGGAAGTTGTACCCGGTGTCGTCAGCACCCATGGCGATGGCTTTTCCAACACCAACGGGGACAACTATTCGGTCAACGGGCAAAGCGGCCGGTACAACAACTCTCAGATAGACGGTCAGGCGAACAACGACAACGGTATCGGTGGCCCGCAGGTTTTTTTCAGTAACCAGGACGCGATCCAGGAGATCCAGGTTATTTCCAACAACTTCAGTGCCCAATACGGACGCAATGCGGGCGCGATCATCAATTACATCACCAAGGCGGGTACCAACTCATTCCACGGAAGCGGCTTCGAATATTACCAGAGCCAGTTTCTAAGCTCGTTTGAAAACCAGCAAAAGAGTACCGCATTCGGCTTTTGTGGTCCCGGTCAAAGCCCCTCCAGCGGCTGTATTCCCCCGTCCCTGGCACGCTTTGTTGAGAATCGCTATGGGGGCACGATCGGCGGGCCAATTCTGAAGGATAAGTTGTTCTTCTTTGGCAGCACCTTTTGGGATCACGTCCGGGTCGGCGCCTCGCCTGACTCCACCTTGCCCTATCTCTCTCCAACTCCCGCCGGCCTGCAACAGCTCCAGTCCGCTTTCCCGGGAAGCCCTTCGGTCACAGCCCTTAGCAACTATGGTCCCTACAGCGTAACCGCAGGCAACCCGGTGGTGGGTCCGGTTCCGTCGGCGGCCTCATGTCCTGGCAACAGCACTTTCGCGGGTGGTACTTGCCTGGAAACAATCACCGGGCCGAACGGCGCCGCAGTCAACGTTCCGTTCGCCGGCGTGCAGCGGAGCATCCCCAACATTTTCAACGACGAGGAGAATCTGGGCCGCCTCGATTTTCAACCCACCACACGCGATCATCTCTTCGTGCGCTATTTTTATCAGAAGCAGTTTGAAACCGGAGAAGGCGGTGGCGAAAACGGCGAAATCGCTAACGGGGACTTTGTCAACGTGCCATCGACCGCGCACTCCGTTGGCGCAGATTGGACGCATACCTTTTCCACGCATTGGGTGGATCAGCTCCGCTACAGCTTTCAGGAATCCAAGGTGTCATTCGAAGGCGGTTCGTATCCTAACTGTCTCACCACGCAGATCACGGATTGCCCCACGCAGATCAGCTTCCTGGGTGGCAACGACGATGTAGGTTTCGGCGTGAACGTCGTATTCCCCCAGGGCAGCACAGTAAAGGTTACCCAAGTCCAGGACAATGCCATCTGGACCGGAGGGAAACACACGATTCTGTTTGGCGGTGAACTGGACTATCAAAACTCGCCCTTTTATGGGCTGTTTTATTACAACGCCGATCTGTTTTATCAAACGTTTACTGACTACCTACAGCAAGGGAGCAGCGGGAATGCGTTTGGCCTGATCGCCAACGGGCCGGCTGTCACTCCTTTCACTGAGGTTGATGCCGCAGGCTACGTTCAGGATGACTGGAAGGTCACCCCGTCCTTCACCGCGCATCTCGGTTTGCGCTGGGAGTTCTTTAGCCAGGCGGTCAATCTGCTAAACAGGGAAACCGTCGCGCGGCAATCAAATCCCGCTACCGCCTTTTGGGACCCGACGTTGCCGCTTTCCGCGACTACAGATCCTTCTGTGAATAATTTCAACAAGGGATTTCAACCGCGCATCGGGTTTGCTTACAATCCGGACTTCGACAAGAAACTGGTGGTGCGGGGGGGGTATGCGATCAACGAGAATCCCGCCTACTATAACTTGATTACCCTTGCCTCCGATGCGGCACCCGTGGTCAACTTCGGGGAAATCGGTTGTACGCCGTCCACTCCGTGCATACCCAACAATGGTTCCCTGCTGGGCTCGGACGTTCGCGCACTCAATCTGCCCGCTTTGCCTACGGGCGGGGATCCTCGAGCCGGTTTTGAACAGTATTTCCCTACCAACTTCCGTCCCCCTTATGTGCAGACATATACCCTGGCACTTGAGCATCAGTTGGGATCGGCGGCGGTCGGCTCAATGCGCTACGTCGGCTCGAAGAGCACCCACGACTTTCAGTCGGTCGATTACAATCCCTACCTGGCAGATGTTGCCGCGGCGTTCCCCAGCTATGTCTCTCCGCAATCGATTTGCCAGGACCCTACTGCCAATGGGTTCGGCCGTCCAAACTGCAATTTTAACAACCAGTCTTTTGTAACCAACGGCGGCTGGGCAAACTACAACGGTCTACTTCTGAATCTGACCACGCGCAACTTTCACGGCTTGACCACCACCGCCTCTTATACCTTTAGTAAAGGGATGAACAATACGACCGATGGCTTCCGCAGCACCGGGGGCGCCGGTATTACGATCGCCTACCCACAGAACCCATTGAATACGAGCCAGGGAGAGCGCGGGCTAAGCGGCAACGACTTCCCCAACGTGGTGGGCCTCTCCTTCGATTACAAGTTCCCTGACCTTGTTCATAGCGGCTTTCTCTCTCGCCTCGCCAACGGGTTCGACCTCTTTGGCATCTATCGGTTTAACTCGGGTCAGGTATATACCCCCTACCAGCCGCTCACTTTGGATTCCATCACCGGCGACACAAGTTTTTGCGACGGCGATTTCAATGCCCAAACTGTCGGAGCGGATACCTGCAGATTGGTCAGCTCCAACCGCAAAGCAGCCATGAATAGCGTAGCTTACCTGAATCCTTACACTGGGCCCGTAGTTAACGGAGCACCGACCCCAGGTAACCCGCAATACGTCGTCTACAACAGCGATAGCGCAACCTACGACCCGAACGGCAATCTCATAACCTACAACCCCGGGATTCCAGTCGACCCCAGCTCGACGCGCTGGATCATCGACAACCAAGCTTACGCAGTGTCGGTTAATAATCCGTATCCCGGTTCGTCAAGAAGTCCTTTTCGCGGGCAGACCTACAGTGAGTTGGACGCCACCATCCTCAAGTCCATTCCTATAACCGAGCGCGTCCAAATTCAACTTTCGATGACCGCCTATAACGCACTGAATCAGATGTATTTGGGCACTGGAGACGCGGCGGTGAATGCCTCGGATTTCACCCAAACCACCTTCAATAACTCAGGCAGCGTGCCTTCGGGAACCGGGTTCATCTCTGGAAATCGCTTTGTAGTGCTGATGGGGAAAGTGGTGTTCTAGCGCTTCGGCGGTTGTTCGAGAAGAGAGTTTAGATGGACCTGGGGTTGTTAGCACCTGCACCTCTTGAATTCGGATAGCCTTATAAAGCATGGATAAGCAGGGCAACGCCCTTTCCCGGCGAGACTTTCTCAAAGGTGCGAGTGCATCGCTGGCAGCGCTAAGCCCTCCGTTCGCGCTCGACCCTGCCGCGAACAAGAAAGTCATCCACATCATCGGCTACTCGCACATCGACGCAGCCTGGCTGTGGCCGTGGCGCGACGGTTCCGACACTGTGCTCACCACCTTTCGCAGCGCTTTGAATCGGATCCAGGAAACCCCGGGGTTCTGCTACACCCATTCGTCTTCGGCCCACTATCGTTGGGTAGAACGCGCCGACCCGGAGATGTTCAGCGAAATCAAGCAGCGCATTCGCGAGGGCCGCTGGGAAGTGGTAGGCGGTTGGCCGGTCGAGCCGGACTGCAACATTCCAGCGACCGAAAGTTTCGTTCGCCATGCGCTGTACGGGAAAGCCTATTGCCAGCGCGCGCTGGGAACGGAGGTGAAGATCGGTTTCAATCCCGATTCGTTCGGTCATGCGGCGGGTCTGCCTGCCATCCTGAAGCATGCGGGCTACGGCTATTACGTCTTCATGCGTCCCCAGGAACACGAGATGAGCTTGCCCCTTCTTTTCTGGTGGGAGAGCGCGGACGGATCGCGGATTCTTACCTTGAGGATCTGGCACACCTATGACGGGGGCCCCAACTTGATCCAACCTGCAGCCACCGCAGCGTTCGCACCCGGCTTCGATCACGCGGCGTTCTTCCTTGGAGTCGGCGATCATGGTGGCGCTGTTACCAAAGAACAGATTCGGCAGATTCTCGTCTTACAGAAAGACACCGGTTTACCCCAACTGCGCTTCAGCACCCTGCAAGACTTTTTCTCGAGTGTAGAAAATTCACCTGGGTTCGCAGCATTACCCGTGGTTCGAAGTGAATTGCAGCACCACGCGCGCGGTTGCTACTCGGCCTATGGCGAAGGAAAGTTTCTTAACCGGCGCGCTGAACGATGGCTGGTTGAGGCCGAGACAATTTCCCTGGTTGCCAATCTAAGCGCGGGTCGAGACTATCCGGGGGAGCAATATGCCGAGGCCTGGTGGAAGGTGCTGTTTTGCCAGTTCCACGACATGATGGCTGGAACCTCGCTCTACTCCGATTACCAGGACGTTCGAGACAGTGTCGGTTACGCTTGCGAAGTTGCGCAAACTGCAAAAGTAGAGGCGCTGGAAATGATGGCCAAGCGGGTGGACCTGAGCGCCGTCGAAGAGGGCGCGGTATTTCTGTTCAATCCGCTTCCCTGGAAAAGAAAGGCCCTGGTCGAGTACTACACCGATCGCGATCCGGCCAATAAGTCCCCCATCACCTGCCTCTCGTCCAAAGATGGGGCCAGAATCGCGGTGCAGTGGCGGCCTTCCGCGAGCATGACCAACTTCTTCCCGCGTTTGTCGGCGTGGGTTGAATTGCCCCCTTGTGGCTACAAGGTGTTTGCATTGGCGCATGGCGATCCACCCGTCCCTGAGGCCTATCAAGACTCCATCTCGGTGTCGGATTCTGGCTTCGGTATTTCCTCCTTGAAGGCGAAGGATGGCACAGAGTTGCTGGCGGGGCCCATTGGCCTGGTAGCCATCAGTGATACCAGCGACACCTGGGCCCACGGCATCAACCAATTCCGGCAGGAGATGGGCCGGCCGATGCTGGTTTCCTCGGCGGTGGTGGAGAGTGGGCCCGTGACGCGAGTTACCCGTCACCGTGCCTCGTGGCAGAATTCGGAAATAATTCTCGACATCGCAGAATTCGCCGGTCTCGATTTTGTTGAGCTTCGTTTTGTAATTGACTGGCGTGAGCATGAGCAAATACTCATGCTGGAAATTCCTACCGCGCTGAACCAGCCGAAGATCTACGCCAAAGTGCCGGGGCAGGTGTTGGAACGCCACGCCAATGGGGAGGAAGAGCCTTATCAGGATTGGGCAGCGGTGCAGGGGAAAATCAGTAATGCCGACTACACGCTTGCTTTGATTAATAATTCTACTTATAGCTATGACTGCCTGAGTGGACTGTTTCGCACGGTCCTGATCCGATCAGCGCCTTTCGCCCGCCACAACCCAAACCAGGTGCCGCACGACGACAATAATGCCTGGCAGGATCAGGGGCGGCAGGAGCGAAGATTCTGGCTGCTTGGTGGCCGCGGTAGCTATACAGAGTTTGCGCTCGATCGCCGCGCCGAGGAACTTCAGACGCCCGCTGAATATGTGATGGACTCCGCCCACCACGGAACCCAGGCATGGGAGCAGTCCTTCCTCGAGATCATGCCTGGAAATGTATGGGTGTTAGCGATTAAGCGCGCCGAGGCGGCCCCGGATCAGACAATCATTCGCCTGCAGGAGCGATCGGGAAAAGCTACCCAGGCGACGCTGCAAAGTGCGGTTCTCGGTCTTAATCGCACCGTAGAGCTAGCGCCCTGGGAAATAAAAACCCTTCTGGTTTCGCCTGGCGGGAAACTACGCGAAGTATCCTTGCTCGAAGTTTAGTTCTTTCTTGTCGAACAAACTCGGAGTTTTTACTTCTCAAACAAACTCAGAGTTCTTTCTTGTCAAACAAACCCCTGGGTGCCCCACATCTCGCTCGTTTTTCGCGAGATGTGGGATACCACTGCCCTGTCCCCTAAGTGCTAATTCACTATTGGAAGTCAAGGTTAAAATCCGCTGTATCCCACATCTCGCAAAAAACGGGCAACTGTGGGGCACCCAGGGTTCATCCTAAGGGAAGAGTTCTGAAACCTACTTCGCGCCGGCGCTCATTGCTTTGCGTAGCTGCGCTTCCGCATCGTCGCTCCAGTATTTGCAATTCAACTGCAGGAAGACCGAAGTATAAGGAACAGTCATGGTTGTCTTTAAGATAAGGATGTGGAATGTCTTCCCTACCTCGTCTACTTTGGCGATAATTTGCTCGTGGGGCAGAGAGGTTATGGGCCTTCCCGCGAGAACAGCCTTAATCTCTTCGCGGTACTTCTTCACCCCGGGAGCATCTTTTTCGGGCACGAACGGAAGCTCCGCATCCATGTAGACAATCGGCCTCACTTGGATGGAGCTGTCGATTACGCCCAGCACCTTGCGGATCACTTCCATCTGGTCGGTATTGGTTTCGATCGTTTCGACGCCGGCGGAGCTTTGCAACGGGTACGCCGAGTCTACGATCATGATCCAGTTGCGATGACCGAGCAGGGGCATCACTTGCCCCAACCTGGTTTGCCAATCTGGCGTGGACTGCTGCGCGACGGCGACCAGGCCGGTCATCAGGAGCAGCGACGTGACCAGCATTGCTCTCGTCATGGCGTTACCTCTCTCCGCTTGATGCGGACTCCAACAAAGGAGTACAAAGCGATACCGCAATAACAGAAGAGCGGCACCAGGTAGGCTCTGGCAATGCTGTGCTGGGTCTGAGAAATCCAGCCCATGATAGGCGTGAGCACAGCGCCACCGACAATCGCCATCACGATCAACGATCCACCAATCTTCGTGTTTTGATCCAGACCTTCGATGCCCAGGGCGAAGATGGTCGGGAACATCACCGACATGAAGAAGCTGGTGACGAAGATGGCCCAAAGACCCACCCAGCCGGGAAAGGCAACACCAACCGCCACCAGGCAGATATTGACCAGGCTGTAAGCGCCCATCAGGGTTGCCGGCTTCACATACTGCATCAGAGCAGCGGAGCTAAACCTGCCCACACCAAAAGCAACCAGCGTGCCGGTAAGAAAATACCCCGCGATCTTCTCCGGCTCCTGGGTTCCGTCCTGCACGTATTGAATAAAGTAGCTCCAGCTGCCGACCTGGGCGCCCACGTAGAGAAATTGCGCCACGATGGCAAAGAGAAAACTGGGATAACCCAACAGCTGCCTGAAGCTGCCGTGTTCCTCCTGCGGGCTCTCGTGTTCCCGGGCGATGGTAGGGAATTTGGTTCTTGCGATCAGGAAGGCCCACACAAGAGCGATCAGTCCAACCACCAGATAAGGCACGACCACGCGCATGGTCTCGTGCTTGAGATACGTGTCGTAGGTGTTGGCTGCCTGCATGGCCAGCACTTGCTGCGGTGTGAGCTCAATGCCGGAGAAGATGAACACCGTGCCCATGAATACGCCCGAAATCGCACCCAAGGGGTTGAAGGCCTGAGAGAAATTCAGGCGGCGGGCCGCACCCTCGGGCGCCCCCAACTGGGCGATAAAAGGGTTGGAGGCTGTCTCCAGAAAGGAAAGTCCGCTGGCAATTACGAAAAGCGCCAGGAGGAAGAAGCCGTATCGACCGATGACAGCGGCCGGCCAGAAGAGGAAAGCTCCGCTGGCAAAAAGGAGCAGTCCCACCACGATGCCGAATTTGTAACCGCGTTTGCGCATGATCAGTGCTGCGGGCGTGGCCAGCATGAAATAGCCCATGTAGAAGGCCGATTGCACCAAACCAGCCTGGAAACGGGAGATGGCGAACGACTTCATGAACTGCCGAATGAGCACGTCGTTCAGATTGCTGGGAACACCCCAGAGGAAAAAGAGTGCTGTTACCAGGAAGAAAGGTACGGCCAGCCCTTTAGGCACCAGTGACTGTGGCGTGTTGGCTTCTTTCGATTCGGTAGAAAGAGGCACCAGCATCTTAATCTCCACAAAGGTGTACGCGGATACCCAACTCCGCCATCATCGCCGCCTTGGCTGCGAGCGCCTGGTCGGCTACTTGGCTGGTTGGCGCGTAAGCCACGTTGAGGTGGTTGGCCCGATGCCTGGCCATAAGTTGGTCACGGGTAACGCCGTGCAGCAGGGTGTGCATAATCGGCCACTGCGAGGTGACCGACTTCAGCCGGCGCGCAGTCTCTTCGGCGGGCAGTTCGATCGCGGTCGCCCGGCCTATGTCAGCATGCAGCGCACCGCCCTCCACAAACACGCGGCTCCATACTACGTGTCCGGGCTTGCACACGCCGCTGAGCGTGCCGCCGCCCAGGCGGAAATACATCGGCGGTTGCCGTTCGCTGCGAGCTTTGGCATAACCGCCTGCAATGTGGGAAGCGGGAACGGCGCCCGAGATCTGAAAGACCCAGACGAATTCGTCGATATCGCCCCCGCTGTAATGTTCTCCCCAGCGAACATCATGCAAGGTTGTAGCCGGGTCGAGTCGCATCGCGCTCCACACGCGGTTGGTAACCAGCGCGTCCAGGCCCGCGCACTCATCTACTTCATTAAAGTGGGGCAGCGGTCTTCCGGGGTACAGCTCCCGTCCACTGGCGTCAAAGACGGGCGGACGCTCCACGTTATTGAGCAGCCCCTCGACCAGATCAGAGGCTGGGGCAGAATCTTTCAATCCTTGCTGGTATTGGATCCCGATGGCGTCGCAGCCGAATTCGTCGGCAATCCGCATGGCGGCAATATACATCTTGCACTGTTGCAAAATTTGCCGATCGGTAAGATCGGTTTCCTCTTTAGCGCCGGTGACGAAGGTGAATCCGCGGCCGTCCAGCCAGCTGCGAATTGCTTGCGCTTCCGCGTCGGTCACTGCTCCGATGGCGGCAACCAGAGCTGATTGGCTGAGCCGTTCCTTGTACACCCCCGTGGGGTTGAGAAGATAATCCTCGACGATGGCGTTATACATTCCCATGCAGCCCTCATCGAAGACGCCGAGGATTGCCTTGTGCGACTTGAGATCGCGGGCCAGCGCGGCGCCCAACTCTCTTTCCGCTCGCGGCAGAACAGAGAGGTCGAGTTCGTGTACTTGGCTCGAATCCTGATCGATCGTGTGTTGCTTAAGCCATTGCCGCAGGCCGCGGCGAAAGAAATCGTCTTTGAAATCCTTGCTCCACAGGGTGCTGAAGGTCACGCCAGCCTTGTGCAGGCAGCCATTCAGATTCAGCATGCCTACCAGGCCGGGCCACTGGCCTGACCAGTTCGCCACGGTGAGGATTGGGCCGCGATGATGTTCGAGGCCAGAGAACACGTTGTGGCTGTACTGCCATACGGCTTCGGCGACAATGATCGGCGCGTCGGGGTGGATTTTCGTGAAAACATCCATGCCCATGCGCTGGTTATAGATGAAGCCGTGCTCGAGATCCTCGCGGTATGGGTGCGCGCGACGTAGAGTAAAGCCCTCCTCCCGCAAGGCTTCCGTCAGTTGCTTTTCCATCTCGGCCTGGGCGGCCCAGCAGACTTTATTTGCGGACTGGCGCAGATCGCCGCTGGCGACGAGAAGAATCTCGCCAGGGGCGACGGGCGCGGGCGATTCCAGAACCGGGACAGCATAGGATGACATCTGCAATTCTCCTTGGCCGGGACCCTACTCTAAGCGCCGGCGCGCCTGTAAGAGGCCAAGGCAAGCGGCCCCACAAAGACCTCTTGCTCGGGGGATCGGGTCACCACCCGTACGATGCCAGACTCGGCATACGCGGTGGCGATGTGCGGACGGGTACGGATGCCGGCTCGGGCGGTTGCCATCGATGTGTCCGCGCCACAAGCCCCTCCCGCGCGGACCACTATAAATGCATCTCGATTCATGATCAACCACTAAACTTCAGGACCCCGGATCCGTCGCTGTTATATGATCGCCTGCAATGAGGCAGGCCCAACGCATCCACAAAGTCCAGGAGCTCTTCGCCAGGGAAGAGTTCGTGAACTTTGAAGACCTGTGCGAGAAGTTCAGTGCCTCCAAATCGAGTATTCGACGGGATCTGATTGAGCTGGAGGCAAAGGGCGTCCTCCGCCGGGTTCACGGCGGAGCAATTTCTCTCCAGGTACGAGACGAGGGGTTGGACTTTAATCGTCTGTCGGTCAGCTATCACGACGAGAAGGCGCGCATCGGAAGGATGGCGGCATCGCTGGTTCAAGACCGGGAAACTGTCATCCTGGGTGGTGGTTCGAGTGTTGTCGAAGTAGCCAGGAACCTGACTGAAAAGCCAATTCAGGTAGTGACGAATTCCGTACCTGTTGCTCAAGTGTTCTGGGAGTCCAAGCAGGTTGAGGTTACGCTCACCGGGGGCTACGTCTATCCCCGGCTTGGGGTGCAGCTCGGTCCGATCTGCGAACGGATGCTGCACAGTGTTTCCGCCGACATCCTCATCATGGGCATCATGGGCGTGACCAAATCTGGTCTCAGCGATTCCAACAGCCTGATTGTCGAGTCGATTCGGGCGATGATCCAATGCGCGCGCAAAGTGGTCATCGTCGCGGATCGCTCAAAGTTCGGCCGCGACGCCATGATCCACGTCGCCGATCTGGCCGACATCGATCAGGTGGTCACCGATAAAGATCTCGACCAGGAAAGCCGGCAGATGTTGAAGGATAACGGGGTGGAATGCCTTTTAGCCTAGGTTGTATCGGACCTGAGTCCCGCGGGGACGACTGCGTGTCAGTCTTGTCCGTATTAGGTTTTCTTCAGATGGAGGTTTTGAAGGAATTAGATGGTCACCCTGGTTTCCTCACGAAGGCTTGGGTGCCCCACATCTCGCTCGTTTTTCGCGAGATGTGGGATGCCACTGCACCTTCCCTCTAACTCTCGAGTGATCCGATGCAGTGAGCGGTCAACATGGGTGGTATCCCACATCTCGCGAAAAACGAGCGAGATGTGGGGCACCCGGCCTTCGTGAGGGAGCCAGATGCAGCCGCCTGCCCGCTTCGCTAATAAAACTGGCGACATGTGAATCGAAATACGAATCGGATTTCCCTTTTGTGGTCAGTTCTGCACTTGACAGTTCATTATCAAACGCGCTTGGCGTTCACTTTGGTAGCGAGGCCCAGTTTCTCGAGCATCCATATTCCCAGGTAGTTCACATCAAGCTCGTACCAAGCCATCCCGTGGCGAGCCGAAACCGGGTGCGCGTGATGGTTGTTGTGCCAGCCTTCGCCGCCCGTCAAGAGGGCGACCCACCAGTTGTTGCGCGAATCATCCCGGGTTTCAAACCGCCGCGATCCCCAGATATGGGTGGCGGAGTTCACCAGCCAGGTCACATGAAGCCCAACCGTTACTCGAAAGAAAATACCCCAAAGTACCCACGACCAACCGCCCATTGCCAAAAGCGCAAAGCCCAGGACAGTTACCGGTAACCAGTGGAAGCGATTGAGCCAGCGGTAGAAGCCTTGCTTCATCAGGTCGGGGGCATAGCGTTTGAGGATGCCGCTGCTGTTGTGCAACGAGCCATTCAGGATCCAGCCCATATGGGACCACCACTTGCCGTCTCTGGGGGAGTGGGGGTCGCCCGGTTTGTCGGTGAATTGATGGTGCAGCCGATGCACGGCGACCCAATAGACCGGGCTCCCCTGCAGAGCCATGGTGCCAAAAATCGCCATGGCGTACTCCAGCCACTTGGGAACCACATAGCCGCGGTGGGTCAACAGGCGGTGGTAGGACAGACCGATCCCTACATTCTGGGTAAGAACCCAGGTAACCGCAAAGACCGCCAAGGCGGACCACTGAACGTCGAACAAAGCCGCCAACGCTAATAGGTGGAAGGCGCCTATGATGAGTGCAAAATCCCACTGAAATTTACCCTGATGCGGCTCCAGGGCAGCCTGCAATTCGGCTGCTTCTGTCGCCCCGCTCGCCGGAACCGTGACCGTTGCCATTCTTAACACTCCAAATCCTTCTCAATAGGCTAGTTGGGGCACGCCGGGGGTGGTGTAAGAGTTGCGTAATACCTCGGTTTCGGATTCGCCGTTTGGAGGTTGTGATTGTTGGGAAATCGGTCGTATACTGAATATGCGACCTTGAAGGTCGTAATTGCATCTCAAGGTAAGCGGGAATGCTAAGGCTAACGAAGAAGGCGGATTACGGTCTGATGGCGTTGAAGTTCCTCGCCGAACGACCCGACATGCCCTCTCTGAGTGCAAAGGATATTGCCGAGGCCTACGGTATACCGCCACAGTTGCTGGCCAAGATTCTGCAGCGGCTCACGAAGGCAGGGCTGCTTCGCTCCCACGCCGGCACCAACGGCGGGTATGCGTTGTCGAGGCCGCCTGAGGAGATTACGGCCTTTGAGGTAATCGGCGCCATTGATGGCCCGCTTTTCATTACCTCTTGCGAGACCGGGCCCCATGCTTGTGACCTGACAGATAGTTGCACCATCCGCGAGCCCTTGCGCAAGGTCAACCAGAGTATCGGGGATGTGCTGAAGGCGATTCGGGTTTCGGACCTTTGTGAGCCCGAACCGGGGCGGAGATACCACGGCAGGCCGATGGAATCCATGTTGGTAAGTCTGGGCGGCTAAAGAAGAATTTAAAGGAATGTTTAGGAGCAGGAGAGCTTGATGAGCACCGTTGAAAATGCAGTGAAGGCGCCGGCTAACGTGAAGCTGCCAATTTACATGGACGACCACGCGACCACAGCGATGGATCCTCGCGTGCTTGAGGCGATGTTGCCCTACTTCAGCGACAAGTTTGGAAATGCGGCCAGCCGCAACCACTCCTTCGGATGGGAGGCGGAGCAGGGCGTAGAACGTGCCCGTGAGCAGGTAGCGAAGCTGATCGGCGCCACCGCGAAGGAAATTATCTTCACTTCTGGCGCGACCGAGAGTAACAACCTGGCCATCAAGGGTATTGCCGAAATGTACCGGGAACGCGGCAACCATATCATTACCCAGGTAACGGAGCACAAAGCGGTACTCGATGCCTGTAAGCGGTTGGAAAAGTACGGCTATCGCATCACCTATTTGCCGGTGAAGGCGGACGGGCTGATCGACCTGGAAGACTTGAAGCGGGCCATCGATGACAAGACCATTCTGGTCAGTATCATGTTCGCCAACAACGAGATAGGCGTGATACAGCCGGTTGCTGAGATCGGAAAAATCTGTCACCAGCACAATGTGATCTTCCACACCGACGCGGTGCAGGCGGTAGGCAAGATTCCGGTGGACGTCAACGCCATGAACATCGACTGCCTGTCACTGACCGGGCATAAGATTTATGGCCCGAAGGGGTGTGGCGCCCTTTATGTTCGCCGGCGCAATCCCCGGGTACAGATTTCGGGACAGATTGACGGTGGCGGCCACGAACGCGGTATGCGCTCGGGAACGCTCAATGTGCCCGGCATCGTGGGCTTGGGCAAGGCTTGCGAGATTGCCGGTGAGGAAATGGCCGCTGAGGCTGAGCGATTGGGCAAGCTGCGGGACAAGCTGAAGAACAAGCTGGAGTCGAATCTGGATTATGTCCACGTGAACGGCTCCATGGAACACCGGCTGCCGGCGAACCTGAATGTGAGCTTTGTTTATGTCGAGGGCGAGTCGCTGCTGATGGGCATTAACGACGTAGCGGTTTCCAGTGGTTCGGCCTGCACCTCTGCGTCGCTTGAGCCATCTTATGTATTGAAGGCTTTGGGACTGGGCGACGATGTGGCTCACAGTTCGATCCGTTTCGGTTTAGGGCGTTTCAACACGGAAGCTGAAGTTGATTATGTTGCGGACAAAGTGATCGACGTGGTGCAGAAACTTCGCGAGCTTTCACCGCTTTACGAAATGGTGAAAGAAGGCATCGATATTTCGAAAATCGAGTGGCAGGCGCACTAAGACGCTTCAGTTTTGGTGTACACGCAGGATGGCGCTGGATACGAAGCAAGGGAGATTTAAATGGCATATAGCGACAAGGTAATTGACCACTACAACAACCCGCGGAACGTGGGCCAGATGGACAAGAGCCAGTCCGAGGTAGGTACAGGGCTGGTCGGCGCCCCGGAATGCGGCGACGTGATGCGCCTGCAAATCAGGGTCAACCCCGAAACCCATGTGATTGAAGAGGCAAAGTTCAAGACCTTTGGCTGTGGTTCGGCGATTGCGTCTTCTTCGTTGGCTACCGAGTGGGTCAAGGGCAAGACCGTTGCGGAAGCAATGCAGATCAAGAACACCGACATCGTGAAGGAATTGGCGTTGCCGCCGGTTAAGATTCACTGCTCGGTGCTCGCGGAAGACGCGATCCGCGCGGCCATTGGCGATTGGAAGAAGAAGAACGGCGTGACCGAGACGGCGGCCGAAACCACCGCCTCCATGGTCCACTAAACAAGAAGGCAAAATGGAATCAGCCGTACTCAACGCGGAAAATGCTGCGCCGAATCAGAAGGGCATCCAGGTCACGGAGCGCGCCCTCAAACGGATTCGCGTGGCTATGGCCAAAGAAGGGGTTTCCCCTGAAGAGGGGGGACTCCGTCTGGGCATTCAGGGCGGCGGCTGTTCCGGTCTCTCCTACAACATTCGCTTCGACTCTCAGCCGCGGGAACGCGACCGCGTTTACAACTTTGAAGATGTTCGCGTCTTCGTCGATCCCAAGTCGTTTATCTACCTGCACGGTATGATCCTCGACTACGAAGAGACGCTGATGCGGCAGGGATTCAACTTCATCAATCCCCATTCGACTAAGTCGTGCGGTTGCGGTTCGTCGTTTTCGGCCTGAACCGGCCCGGGTCGTGCTCCGCTCTATGCAAATCATTGAAAACGTCAGTGCCCCGGCGAAGTGCTGGTCCTGCGCCCTCGAGGTCACGGACGGACAGCCGTTCTGCACTGGTTGCGGTAAGGTACAACCGCCGCAGCAGGCGGATTATTTTCGCATCTTTGGCTTACCGCCGAAGCTCGATCTCGATGTGCAGGCGCTGGAGAAGCAGTTCTACCGCTACAGCCGTAAGCTGCACCCCGATGTATACGCGCGGGCAACGCAGCAGGAGCAGGAGTGGAGCCTGGCGCAGGCCTCGCTGCTGAACGATGCTTACCGCACGCTGAAAAATCCCCTGGAGAGGACTAAATATCTTCTGAAGCTCGAAGGGGTGCAGTTCGAGGAGCCACGCGGCGCGAATCCGTCGAAGGTTCCGGCTGATTTATTGGAAGAGGTCTTCGAGCTCAATATGCAACTGGAGGAGATGCGCCAGAACCAGAAGTTGGGCGAAGACGATCCGCAACTGCGCCGCGATCTGGAAGCGGCGAAGAGGCAGTTTGCCGAGCAGCTCAGCGCGCTCGACGAACAAGTACGATCCCGATGGTCGGCCTGGGATGCCGCCTGGGAGCAAAGCGACGAAGCAAAGAAAACTGCGGCCAAAGAAGCGATGACCGCGCTGCTGCAGCGTCGGAGTTACCTGCAGAACCTGGTGCGCGATGTGGAGGAGACCCTGGGAGGGTCCTGAGAATTATGGCGGATGAGCGCGTAGTCGGCATTGACTTGGGCACGACCAATTCGTTGGTCGCTTTTATGCAAGGGGAGAAGCCTGTTGTCATTCCCGGAGAAGATGGCCTGAACCTGGTGCCCTCAGTGGTGGCTCTGGGGCCGGCTCGTGATGGCAGCCGGCCGGCCATGCTAGTGGGTAACGCAGCGCGGCAAACTCTATTGCAGTCACCGGAGCGGGCCATTTACTCGGTGAAGCGGCTGATGGGCCGCGGGGTAGAGGACGTTGTCGAGGAGCTGAAGTTCTTTCCCTTCCGCTTGGCGGAGGGAATCGAGCCTGGCGAAGTATTACGTGTTCGCCTGGGGGACACCGAGTTCACCCCGCCGGAAATTTCCGCGCACATCCTGCGCCAACTCAAGCGGAACGCGGAGCGTTACTTCGGCGCGCCTGTTACCCAGGCCGTGATCACCGTGCCGGCTTATTTCAATGATGCTCAGCGGCAGGCCACCAAGGATGCAGGACGCATGGCTGGCCTTGAGGTTCTGCGCCTGGTCAACGAGCCTACGGCCGCAGCCCTGGCCTACGGTCTTGATCGGCAAAAAGAAGGCATCATCGCTGTCTATGACTTTGGCGGCGGAACTTTCGACGTCTCCATTCTCAAGCTCCATGAGGGTATTTTTGAGGTGATCGCCACCAATGGCGATACCCATTTGGGCGGCGACGACATTGACAATCTCTTGATTGCCATTGCGTTGGACGATATTGCCGGTGATGCGGGGACCGATCTGAGCCAGCGGCCGGAAGCCATTCAAGCCATACGCAAGGCGGTGATCGAGGCTAAGATCGCGCTTTCGTCGCAGCCGCTGGTGCAAATGGATATCAGGCTCCCCGGCGGAGAAAGCTACCGCAGGGAACTGACCAGGGAACAATTCGAACAGCTGGTCCAACCGATCGTGGCTCGCACCATCGCCCCCTGTCGCGATGCGATGCGCGATGCGCAGCTTACCCCGGATCAGATTGACGAGGTAGTGCTGGTGGGCGGCTCAACGCGGATTCCTCTCGTGCAGCGGCTGGTCAGTGACGTCTTCGAGTTGCCGCGCCGCGGCAAGCAGCCGCGGACCGAGCTGAACCCGGATGAGGTGGTTGCCCTCGGCGCTGCGGTGCAGGCCAATATCCTGGGCGGTGGATCGAAAGCCACCGAGGACATGCTGCTGCTCGATGTCACCCCGTTATCGCTGGGCATCGAGGCCCTGGGTGGAGTGGTTGCCAGGATCATTCAGCGCAACTCGACCATCCCAGCCTCAGCTTCAGAGTCGTTTACCACTGGGGTCGACGGCCAGACCAACGTTGCCATCCACGTGCTTCAGGGTGAGCGCGAGATGGCTGCAGATTGCCGCTCGTTGGCGCGCTTTGATCTTAAGGGAATTCCGCCGATGAGCGCGGGATTGCCGCGCATCGAGGTCAAGTTCCTCATCGACGCCAACGGTATCCTGCATGTTTCCGCGTTGGAGCAGCGCAGTGGCAAGCAGGCGGAAGTCTCGGTAAAGCCGGCTTATGGGCTGACGGACGAACAGGTGGAGTCGATGATTCTCGAGTCCTTCGATCATGCGGAAGAGGATATTCATCTGCGCCAATTGGTCGAAGCCAGGAACGAAGCCGACACTATCCTGAATGCGTTGGAAAAAGCTCCTTCGAGTCCAGCGTGGCAGCTGCTCGAGTCCGATGAGCGGGCTGAGATCAACTCGCTGAGTGCGGAGCTAAGCGTGCTCAAGCAGGGAGATGATCTGCAGGCTCTGCGGGCGGGGACCGAAGCGCTGGACAAGGCAACCCACCGTTTTGCCGAGCTCATGATGGACGCGGCGGTAACCAGCGCAATCAAGGGTCAAACGATGGATTCCGCGGATGACAAAGTGGGCCAGGGTCCCGCTGCGCCACACCCGATTGCGCAAGCGGAGTTCATGGAAAGAAAGTAATGGCAAAGCGATGAATGACAATATGGTCCGCGTAACATTTCTTCCCGAGGGCCGCACGGTTGAGTTCGAATACGGCACATTGCCCTATGGGCACCATGGAAAGCCCATGTCGTTCCTCGACGTGGCGGAGCATTTTGACATATTTCTCGATCATGCCTGTGGCGGAGCCTGCGCCTGCACCACCTGTCATTTATGGACGAAGGACGGCAGCGACGCGCTGACGCCGGCGGATGACGATGAGTTGGACCGGCTGGATATGGCGGCGGATTTGCAACTCAATTCACGCCTGGGCTGCCAGGCCGTGATCACCGGGCCGGGGAACTACGTGGTGGAGATCCCCAAGTGGAATCGCAACTATGTATCCGAGGGCAAGCCGTTAAGCCTGGCGGAAGAGAAGTAGGAGTCAACGATGGCGCGCGAGATTACCTGGAATGATGCGGAAGAGATAGGTATTCAGCTGCAGGAGAAGTTTCCTGACCTGGACCCATTAACCGTGCGCTTCACCGATCTGCACAAATACGTAACCGAGCTGGAGGGCTTTGCCGATGATCCGGCGAAGTCAAACGAGTCCAAGCTTGAGGCTATCCAAATGGCCTGGCACGACGAGTACAAAGACGCGCAGAGTTCCTAAAACATTCCCAAGAAAACTCCGCTGAACCGCAGGTCCCTCGGCTTCGCTCGGGATGACAAAGTGAGGGTAACGCCCCCATGGGGGGTTCTCGCCCGATTGATGACCTTGATGGAAGCCCTTCTCCCCCTTTGTCATCCCGAGCGAAGCCGAGGGACCTGCGGTTTCCCTCGATATTAAACAAATGTCTGCTCAATGGCCCCGCCAGCTGAAAGCGTCGCGAAAGAGTTCAATCTCCGTATGCTTCTGGGCGTTGTAGTAGATGGATAAGACGTCGAATCGAACGTGATCGGGATCGATAGGCAGCGCCAGAAGGTATTGACGCGCTAGCCGGCGGAGAACCCGGGTCTTTTCCTCATCAACTGCGAACTCGGCGGTAGCAACATTCCGGCTGCTGCGTGCTTTTACTTCGATAAAGCAGAGCGTGGTGCCTTCCCAGGCCACCAAGTCGAGATCACCACGCACCTTCCCGCTGCGCCAATCGCGGGCCACAACCGTATACCCGTGCCGGCGCAGATAAAAAAAAGCCGCTTCCTCTCCACGGCGCCCCACCTCGAGGTGGGCTGCCTGGCCTCTCCCCAGGCGAGCAGCGAGATAGTCGCTGGCATGTACACATTTTTCGAGCAGGCGGACCGCAAGCATGGCTTCATTCTATTCCCGGTACCAGCCCTCCACTACATCGGCAAATTTATCCCCGTCCCAATCCATAGGCTGGAACCGTGGCAGAGTAAAGCGATTAGAGGAACGGCTCACCAGTCCGCCGAAGTTGGAGCAGGCACACGCGAATCCATGATCCCGCACCGTCTGGACCGTCTGCCGGGTGTAATGATTCTTCTTCCCGTAGGGATAGGCAAAGCTGGTGATCTCTCTTCCGGTAAGTGCTTCCAGCTGCTGCTTGCTGCCGCCGATTTCATGCTGCTGCTGTTCAGCCGGCAGCTCTGCGAGTACAGGGTGAGTCAGCGTGTGCGCGCCGATCTCCACCAAATCCCCTTGGGCCAGCTCACACAGTTCGGTCCGGGTTAGGCACCGATGTTGGCGCCGGTCGCTGTAAGTAGCCCCTCTGCGTATTTGTTCCAGAGCCTGTTCCCGTTTGCTGTCCGGCAGCTTAACCAGCAGGTTGTAAATTTCCAGGTAGCCAATCTGCGGAGCCCCAGGCGCGGGCTCCCAGGCTCTCCATTTGCTATTGGTATCAGGCCCGGCTTGTGGCTGAAACGTGTAGGTATACTGATTGCCGTTCAGGCTGAAACTTACTTCATCTTTCCTGGTAGCCGGGTCGAGGACAAGCTTTGCCAGCTCATCCCACCATAAATTCTCCGGAACATCGAGATATCCCGGTGTGACAAACACGGTTCCCGGTACGCGATAAGTCTCCAAAGCAGGTTTGGCGGCGAGCAGGTTGTCGGCGTAGCCATCGTCGAAGGTGATACAGACAGGCCTCGGCGGAAGATCGCCGTCCGCCTTCGCGCTTATCAGATCGCGCAGCGAAACTGGGTTGGCAATGGTCTTGAGAACTTGCAACTGCTGCGCAAAGTGCGCGGGGCTCACCCCCAGCGCCCAGGGGTCTACATTGGCTTCGGCCACCCGGTGGTAAACCAGGATCATCGTCTTCTTTTGAAAGAAAGTCCGCCAACGATGCAAGCCTTTCGCCGCCTGCTTAAGATTCTTTCGAAACGGAATGTTCTGCGGAACGTTGATCGGCGTTTCCTCTGGAGCTTTAGCCGAGCTGGTTCGAAGACTGCGGCCTGGGCGCATCTGTCCATGCCTGGAGCCTTTGTGACAGCGTGTAGCCGCCATGGCTGCCGGCGTAGCGCTTGTCCAGCGCCGGCGCCAGCCGCAAAAGAAGAAACACCAGCAATCCCTGCGGGTAGTGCGTGACCAGGAGCAAAAGTTTGCGTCGCAGATCATCCAGCGGCAACGTGCGATAGGAACGCGCCAGCTCCGATGCAAGCTGGCGACCGTACTGTTTGCGCCAGGAGCGAATGCCCTCCAGAAATGCAAACAAGCGGCGCGCATTTCCACGCACATATCGCTGCTGGCTGCTCAACACCTTCAGCGTCGTCGCCAGCATGAGTGCTGAATTGTGGGAGACATTTGCCTGGTGCATGCGGTATTCCGCGATCACCGCAGGGTGGCAGCAGATGGTGTAGTCCCTGGCAATGCGCAGGTAGAGCTCGTAATCCTCTGCCACGCGAAGCCCGGTATCAAATCCCCCCACATCCTCGAGCACACTTCGGCGAAAGAGTACCGTAGAAATCATTTCGATGAAGTTGCTCTTTAGCAACGCCTCGTAATGCGATGCAGGCAAGCATTCCTTATGCGAACCAGCCAGTCGGCGGCCTTCATGAGAGACGAAAATGTGATCCCCAACAGCCATGGCACATTCCGGGTGTTCGGCGAGAACGCGAAATCCGGCTTTGATCGCGTTCGGCTTTAAACGGTCGTCCGCATCCAGAAACACAACGTAGCTGCCTCGGCTCTTCCGAACCCCCAAATTGCGGCTTTTCGTCAGGCCGCGATTGGGCTGGCGTATGTATCGCACGGGAAACCTTTGCGCAATTTCGGGGCTGCGGTCCGTCGACCCATCGTCCACAACAATGACTTCGACTGGCCAGTAGGTTTGCGCCAGGGCGCTCTCGATCGCCTCCTGAAGGTAGGCTTCGCCGTTGTAGCAGGGAATGATAATCGAGACCAGCGAATCTTCATCCACCGGCCTTGCGCTGTGATGAGACCGATCGACTTCAAACGCTGAATCAGGCAGCGGCCTTGCTAGTGCACCCGAAAACGGCAAGGCAAGGAGAGAACTCACGATAGGCTCCAGTTGGAAAAACGATCACGGCGCATCATGCAAAGGCGCACGATCAACATCGGCATTTCGCCGCCGCTTTTTCAATTGATCAAGGCTCTTCCCCACCTCGGACGGTGGGTCAGAATAAAGAGGAAAGTCTGCGCCTATCCATCGCGCTTGTTGCTGCAGGGCTATGAATAACACGGGCAAACTCTCGCCGCAACTTACGAGCGCACTCGCGCAGGTAATGCGACACTACTTGCTAAGATGCGCAATCCGGCATTTCCGGGTTGATTGCGCTGGCGAACTTCGTACGGATTTCCTGACAGAACCCGCACACGCGGACCTGGCTGATGCAGCGTGCAGGAAATCCCGCTCGGGCTAGACTACTGAAAGCGAACGTGAAATCTCCGATCACCATCTCGAAGGAAGACTATCTGAAGGCCGTTCTCGAAGCAGAGAGCGAAGGGCAGGAGGTCATCCCTGCAACCTTGGCCCACTGGCTTTCCGTGTCGCCTCCCGCGGTCACCATGGCGCTCAAGCGTTTGCGGCGTGACGGATATCTCGAAGTCAAGCCGGACGGGATCGTGCGGCTCACGCCCAAAGGCAAGGAGACAGCTTACCGGACGGCGTTGCGCCACCACCTCATCGAACGCATGCTGGCGGAGGTGTTTGGCATGGAGTGGTATGAGGTTCACGATGAAGCAGAACGCCTGGAGCACGCAGTGTCCCCAGCCTTTGAAGCCAAGCTGCTGGAGCGGCTGGGCGCCAAAGGAACCTGCCCGCATGGCAATTGGGTGCTGCCAGAGAGTCCTGAACAGCGCGCTAAACGGGGGATGATGTTGCTTTCTGAGGCCCGGGAGGATACCGGCTACACCGTGGTAAGCCTTTATGAGCGCGATCCGAAGCTTCTGCTTTTTCTGCACCAGGCGGGCATTGCTCCTGGTGGCCGCGTGAGTGTCCTCAAGAAGAACTACGACCGGACAATTTCGATCGAGACTGGCGCCGGCCGCTCCACCTTGGGGCATCCGGCGGCGGAGAAGGTCTGGGTCAAGCGGCGATCTGCTGGAAAAACATGAGCAGGTGAATTAGTTTTAGAATTAATCAGGAGTGGGAACTCTGGTTTGCGTTGCGATTCCCAAAGTAACGGAAAGTCGAGGAGTTGTCGCATTGTGAACAGGTGTCTTTGAGGTAGCCTCGATGCGAATGAGGAAACTTTCCTTCATCTGGTTCGTGGGAGCGGTGGTTTGGTGGATTGATGCCGCTGTCGCGGTCCACTACGGCAACACGCCGCACGCCGTTCTGGCGCTAGCCGTCGCCTGTGTTTTCTTCGCCGCCGGAATCATGTGGGTAAAGAGCACCGAAAAGCGCTAGAGCCCCACGCGAATCTTTGGTGTTGTATCAGGGTACGACTCTAGCCTGGGCGTTCAGGCAACAACTCCACCAGCATTTTGTGCAGGATGTGCCTGGCAGGGCTAAAGAGTCTGCGTGAGAACTTCCAAACCGCCAAGATCAGGACGATCAAAGTCCCGCAGGGACGGCTGAAAACTACTCGGGACGCTAGTCCTGAGTTCCAGCTAAAGTCCAGCAACCCCCGCAAACCCCCAGGACTACGTCCTGGGCAATTTCCAGCCGTCCCTTCGGGACTGACGTAGTCTCGAATACCTACCCAGGACTGCGTCCTGGGCTACATTCAGCCGTCCCTGCGGGACTAAGTTCGGGGTTATCGGTACTCACGCAGACTCTAGAGCCCCTATCTCTTTCAATTCTTTGCGGCCCGACTGAAGTCGTGCCCTGATACAGAGCATCAGAGCGGTGACTCCATAAGACACGCGCACCGCGAAGGCGGAACGTTTCACAATCCCTCTCAGATGTTCTGAAACCGAGCCTCGCCGAGGTCCAGTTCGCGCTCGATGGTTCTCAGCAGCTCGTCATTAATTTTGTCTTCATTGCGCAAGATGATCGCCGTCGAGCGTTCGAGTGCGCGTAGTTCCTGGGTAAGATTGCGCTCATAGCGGGCCAGCGCGATCTCTCGTTCCGGCTTCATCTCTTCGCCTCCGCCTTCAATCAGGGTGGCCCGCGCCTGGTAGTGGCGGATCTTGTCTTCGTAAATGGCTGCGTGTTCTGACTTCGCCTGCCGCGACAGATCCTTGAGATATTCCAAAACTGTGTTCGCGATCAGCAACCGGGCCTGTTGCTCCTCCATGTTGTGGGTGCCGTCGATGGCGAGTCCGAGTTTCCTGATAACCGCCGGTAGAGTGAGCCCCTGCAAAACCAGGGTCACGAAGATCACGCAAAAAGTGAGAAAGATGATGACGTTACGCTGGGGGAAAGGGTCACCATTCTGCAGCATCGTGGGCAAAGAGATGGCAGCGGCCAGCGCCAGCACCCCGCGCATTCCGGTCCAGGCTACGATAAAGACCTGCTTGTTGCTGGGATAGGGCTCTGGTTGGTGCATCAGGTTGCGGCGGATCCAGTACGCGATCACAGCGCCGGGATATACCCAGATAATCCTCAGCGCCACAACCAGGATTGCGAACGTCGCCCCATATCTCGCCAGCTGCCCCATGGAAAGGTTGTGGATACCGCCGAGAATGAGACGGAGCTGCAGGCCCATGAGGATAAAAACGAGGCCGTTGAGCCCGAACTCGAGCGTCTTCCATACCGCCGTGCTCTCCAGGCGTGCGTTGATCGACATTATCTCGGAATTCTTGCGGCCCAGGTACAGACCGCAAACCACGACTGAGAGCACGCCCGATGCGTGAATCCCTTCGGCCGCGAGATACGCCAGGTAAGGGGTAGCGAGGGACAGAGTTATTTCAACCGGAGAGTCCTCAATCTCGAGCGAGACTTTGTGGATGACAAAGGCGGCAAAAAGGCCTATTGATATTCCTCCAGCTATCAACCACAAGAGCTCCAGCATGGCCAGCCCCGGTCCGGGCCGGCGCCCGGCGACCACCAATGCCACAGCAAATTGCAGGGCGAGCAATCCGCTGGCGTCGTTAACCAGGCTTTCCCCTTCCAAGATGTCAACCACCCGGCGGGGAAGGCCAAGCCGCTTGGCGATCGCGGTAGCGGCAATGGCATCGGTGGTGGAGACTACTGCTCCGAGCACCGCGCCCAAGCGATAGTCAAAGCCGGGAATCAGCCACGACGTGCCCAGGGCAATGCCGAGCACGGTAAATCCGACCAGGCCAAAAGCCAGCATAAGAATGCTGACAATGTTGTGCTGGAAGTCACGCCATGAGGTGTTGAACCCGCCGACGTAGAGCAACGGGGGCAGAACCACCAGAAAGACAACATCGGGATCCAGCGCGATCCGGGGCAGATGCGGCAGGAGAGAGAGGACCACGCCGCCGATGAACAGTACGATCGGATAAGGAATTTTGAAACGTTGCGCGAGCGTAGTTAGCCCAGCGACCAGGAGCACCAGAAAGAGGAGTGTCAGCTCAAGGTGGTGAATGCCTGCGGCCTGCACGGGGCGGTCTCCAGAGATTCCAGATTAACCCAGAGATAGCGGGTGCCCCACCTCAGATGAGGCACCCGCTCATGCATTAAACAGTTGCCGAGGCAAAGCTTGCGGCTTGCGCATGCTCCTGCTCGGCTTGCGCTACGCATTGCTCGAGGATATCGAGGCCAATGGTAGCCTCGTGCTGGTTTACGATCAGCGGCGGCGCCAGGCGAAGGGAGGTTTCTCCGCAGCCGAGGAGCAGAAGGCCCTGCTCGAAGGCCAGGGTAACGATGCGGTCCCGGAGTGCCGGGGCGGGCTCGCGAGTCTGCTGGCTCTTGACGATTTCGAGGCCAATCATCAGTCCCCGGCCGCGGACGTCGCCCACGATGGGATGCTTCGTGGGCCAGTCACGCAAGCGAGAGAAGAAGGCCTCGCCCATCGTAGCCGCGTTGGCGATGCCTTCGCGTTGGAGCACATCCATGGTCGCCAGGGCGGCCGCGATGCAAATCGGATTGCCGCCAAACGTCGAGGCATGCGAACCGGGGATCCAATCCATCAGCTCCGCCCGTGTCATGCAGATGCCCAACGGCATGCCCGAGGCGATGCCTTTGGCCATACAAACCATGTCCGGCTGTACCCCGGAGTGTTCGACCGCCCACCATTTGCCCGTGCGCCCGGCTCCCGACTGCACCTCATCGACCACCAGCAGAATGCCATGCTTGTCGCAGATGCGGCGCAGCTCCTGCATGAAGATATCGGGCGCCACCACGTAGCCGCCTTCTCCCTGGATAGGCTCCACGAAAATAGCTGCGACCTCCTCGGGGGGTAGGGTGGTCTTGAAAAGCTTTTCTTCGATGTAGCGGGCACAGCCCAGCGCAAAGCGTTCTTCGTCCTGCGGTCCACCGCTGCAGCCGCGATAGGCATAGGGATAGCGCACGTGCGTCACCCCCGGAACCAGCGGGGCAAAGCGCCGCCGTTGCTGGGGCTTGGAAGCCGTGAGCGAAAGAGCACCCATGGTGCGTCCATGGAAGGCGCCAAAGAAGGCGATGATGTTTTGCCGGCCAGTGTGATAGCGGGCTAGCTTCAGTGCGCACTCGATGGCTTCCGCTCCGGAATTTCCATAGTAGAAGCGGTGCGGTCCGGGCATGGGCGCGATTGCCGAGAGCCGTTCGGCCAGCGTCACCATATGCTCGTAATAAAAATCGGTGCCGGAGATGTGGATCAGCTCGGCGGCCTGTTTCTGTATGGCGGCGACTACCTCGGGGTGGCAATGTCCGGTCGAAACCACCGCAATGCCGGCGGCAAAGTCGAGAAACTCATTTCCATCTACATCTTCTACGCGCACCCCGCGGCCGCGCTTGGCCACCATGGGATAGGAACGGGTGTAGCTGGGGGAGACGTAGCGATCATCACCCTCTATAATCGCGCGCGCGTTCGGACCCGGTACCGGGCCCTGGAGTTTCGGGCCGTACTGGGCAAGGATAGTGCCGTCTTTGTGACCGTTCTTTTGCATTAGGCTTCTCTGCTTTCTCGGAAGTACTTCAACGAGTCGATCGACCGCAGGGCGGTCGGAGTCAGGGCAGAGCTTCGGCGGAGGGAAGCTAGTCGCCGCCGAAGAGACTAGGTCGGGTGCCGGCGGGGCGAGGCATGGGGTAAGAGCCGGTATACGGACGACGCGGTCTCTGGTTTTCAACCCTCATTGCATGCATCCTCTTGCACCACAAGGTTAGCACGCCCCCAGGTTGATTCTCCATTACTGAGAGGCCGGGGTACCCCCTGTTTAACTTAGGGGAGTCCCTTATTTTCGTTTCCAACGGGCGCCGTCTTTGGAATCCTCGATCAGGATCCCCAGCGCAGCCAGCTGGTTACGAATGCTGTCAGCCCGGGCGAAATTGCGGCTGCGACGAGCCTGCTCCCGCTCTGCCAGCAGGGCGTCGATCTGTTGGTCGCTCAACGAATAGGCAGCCACCAGTTCGGGCGCCGCCTGCTCGCTCCGCCCTTCCTCCTGCGCCCATTGGAGAGCGCCACGAGCGATCTCCGCGTCGCGATCTTCCAGAACGGCGAAGACCTCATCGAAGCGGCGGAGTGCCTCCATGATGGCCGCGACGTTGCCGGTATGCAGCCGGCCCGAGTCGGCAGCGATATTCCCCGCGCGCACCAGGTCAAAAATCGCAGCTCGGGCCTCCGAGGTATTCAGATCGTCCGCCATGGCCGCGCAGAAGTTCTGCTGCGCCTTTGCCGTCTGTGCTTCCAACTCAGAATTGAGGCCCTCCGGCCAAGTGCCTCCCCGAACTCGTTGGGCAAAGGTTCGTACCCGCTCCACCGCGCTGGCTGATTCCGTCAAACCTTCGAGGGTGAAGTTCAAGGGGTGCCGGTAGGGAACCGAGATCAGCAGAAAGCGGATCGCCGATGGTTTGTAGCCCTTGAGCAATAAGTCGCGCAAAGTGAAAAAGTTACCCTCGGACTTGGACATCTTGCGTCCATCCACCAGCAGAAAACGCACGTGCATCCAGTGGTAGGCCAGGGTCTTGCCGGTGGCTGATTCTGACTGCGCTATTTCGTTCTCATGGTGGGGAAACATCAGATCCTCACCCCCGGCATGGAGGTCGAAGCTCTCCCCCAGGTACCTCAGCGCCATGGCAGAACACTCAATATGCCAGCCTGGGCGTCCTGAACCAAGCGGCGTATCCCAGTGGTGTTCCCCGGGCTTGGCTGCTTTCCATAGAGCAAAATCGCGGGCTGAATCCTTGTCGTATTCGTCCACGTCGACGCGTGCCCCGTCGTTGATGGCGGAAAAATCCTTTTTAGCCAGCTTCCCGTATTCCGGAAAGCCCGCAATGCGGAAATACCAGGACCCGTCCGGGGTCTGGTAGGCAAGGTCTTTGGCCGCCAGCCGCTGGATGAGGGCCACCATCTGCGGGATATTCTCCGTAGCCCGGGCCACGATCTCCGGGCGCTCGCAGCTGAGTGCGTCCAGATCCTGGAAGAACGCGCGCTCGTACTTCTCGGTGTATTTCTCTATGGGCAGGTTTGCCGCCGCGGCGTTGCGGATGATCTTGTCGTCAACGTCCGTTATGTTCATGACCTGCAATAGCTTGCGCCCCTGTTGCTTGAGAAAGCGGCGCAATACATCCAGCTGCAGGAAGGTGCGAAAGTTGCCGATGTGGCCGTAATCGTAGACCGTGGGCCCGCACACATAAATGCGCAGCGTCTCGCCATCAGAGGGCTCGAGGTCTTCGACAGTGTTGGAGAGTGTGTTGAAGAGACGGATGGTCATCCGGTTGCAGAGCTTGCCTGACCCTCATGGTAACTTCTCAGGCGATCAGCGTCCATATGCTGTTGGGCTAAGGGAGCAGCCGCCGAACCTCGGGAATAGACTTCCCTTTCCAATGGCGGGTGAAGTTCTCGACCGTACAGAGACTCACGCTGCGCATGCGGTCCACATAAAGCACGCCCGACAGATGATCGATCTCGTGCTGCAGGATGCGGGCGTGCCAGCCGCTAGCCCGGATCACTTTTGCCTTTCCCTGGGCATCGAGGCACTCGACCTTCACCTTGCGCGCGCGGGGCACCAGGGCCACCAGCCCAGGCAGGCTCAGGCAGCCCTCGAAAAACTCGAGCTCCAGCGGTGATTCAAGCGTAAGGACGGGGTTGATGACGACCTGGAACGGTACCGGCTTACGCTCCCGCTCGGCCAGCATCTCCGCGCTAAGGTCTTTCATGTATTCCTCGCGGTCTTCGATGACCGCCAGCTGCAATGGCAGCCCTACCTGAGGCGCGGCCAGGCCCACTCCCGGCGCGTCGTGCATGGTCTCGCGCATGGAGACGATCAGTTCCTGGGTGCTGGGCAGCAGAATTTCCTCGGGCCGCAGCGGCCGCGCCCGTCCCCGCAGCACGGGTTCACCGGCCGCTCTGATCTTCAGGATCATTTCGTCCCCAGGGCCAGGGAGGCCTCGGCGGTCAGATCCAGCGGTGCGAACTCGCCCGCTAGCAACCTCGGCCAGGCGGCAGCCGCGATCATGGCCGCGTTGTCGGTCGAGAGGGCAACCGAGGGGAAGGCAATCGGCAGTCCGCGCCGTTCGGCTTCCTGGGTGAAGCGCGCCCGTAGTTCACGGTTCGCCGCGACGCCGCCCGAAACCAGAATACTTTCCGCCCCCAGCGCCTCCGCAGCCTGAAAGGTCTTTCGCTTGAGATCGTCGACCACGGCACGCTGAAACGACGCGATCAGCCCCAGCGTCCTGGCATCGCACAGCGGGAGTACATCAGCGGGTCCGGCGTGGGAAAGGTTGGCAAGGGCTTTACGCCTTCGCTCAATCGAAGGGTAAAGGTCGTGGATCTGCACATAACGAAGCACGGCAGTTTTGATGCCGCTGAAGGAGAAGGGAAATCGCGCTACTGGAGAATCCGGGCGATGAGCCTTTTGCTTGACCTGGGTCAGTGTAAAGGCGACAGCGGTAGGGTCCCCGTGCGGGGCCAGCGCGTCGATCCAGGGACCACCCGGGTAGCCCAGTCCCAGCAGCTTGGCGACCTTGTCGAACGCCTCGCCGGCCGCATCGTCGAGGGTGGCGCCAACGTTCTGGTAAGCAAAGCTCTCGCCCTGGTGGCGAACGAGATAGAGGTGGGTGTGACCGCCGGAAACCACCAGGGCCAGAGATCGGTGATTACCCAGATCACGCGTTTCGCTGTGCGCCAACAGAACGGCGTGGATATGGCCCTCGAGGTGGTTGACAGCAATGAGGGGCTTGTTCAAGGCGAAGGCCAGTGACTTGGCGTAGGCCACTCCGACCAGGAGGGCACCCGCCAGGCCAGGGCCCTCGGTGACCGCAATCGCGTCGAGATCGGAGAAGCTGACGCCGGCCTGGGCTACCGCTGCGCGGACTACGGGAACGATATTGCGCAGATGTTCGCGGGAGGCGAGTTCCGGAACGACGCCTCCATAAGGTGCGTGGATTGCAAACTGCGAGGCCACAATGCTTGAGAGGACGCGCCTCCCGCGCTCCACCACCGCCGCTGCAGTTTCATCGCAGGAACTTTCGATGGCGAGAATCAGGCCACTGGATTGACTCACGTTTCTATAGTAGTAGACATGGCAGCCAGCGCAGCACAGGACGCGGCAGTGGAGATCGTGACCCGGTTGCGCGCCGCCGGATCCCTGGCTTACTTCGTCGGCGGTTGCGTGCGCGACTTGCTGCTTGGGCGCCAGCCCAAGGACTTTGATGTCGCCACCAGCGCCCCGCCGGATCAGGTGCTCACCCTGTTCGAGAAGACCTTTGCCGTAGGGGCGCACTTTGGCGTCGTCCTGGTCTGCAGCGGAGAAATTGTGACCGAGGTGGCTACCTTTCGAAGCGATGGCGCTTACTCCGACGGCAGGCGGCCGGATGCGGTGCAATTTTCCGCCAGCCCGGAAGAGGATGTGAAACGCCGGGACTTCACTATCAACGGCATGATGCTCGATCCCGTCGACAATTCCGTGCTGGACTTCGTGGGCGGCAAGAAAGACTTAGACGCTGGACTCATACGTGCGATTGGGGACCCCGTCGAGCGGTTTACCGAAGACAAACTACGCCTGCTGCGCGGTGTACGTTTTGCGGCGCGCTTCGCTTTCGAGTTGGAGCCCTCTACGGCCAGGGCAATGGAGCAATTGGCGCCGGCGGTGGACCAGGTCAGCCGCGAGCGGGTGCGTGAAGAATTGACCCGGATGCTCACCGAGGGTCACGCGCGCCGGGCCTTCGAGTTGCTGGATGCGACTGGGCTGCTGGCCCAGGTGCTCCCGGAAGTGGTCAAGATGAAGGGCGTAGCGCAACCTCCGCAATACCATCCTGAGGGCGATGTGTGGGTCCACACGCTGTTATTACTTGACGGGCTGCCTGCCGGTTGCCCCATGGCCCTCGCGTGGGCGGCGTTACTGCACGACGTTGGCAAGCCGGCCACTTTTCGAGTGGCGCCTGACCGCATACGCTTCGACGGGCACGTGGACGTTGGGGTGCGTATTGCGGAAGAGATTTGCCGCCGTCTGCGATTTCCCAATTACGAGACGGAGCAAATCCTGGCGCTGATCGCCAACCACATGCGTTTTGCCGACGTGCAAAAAATGAAGGAATCGACTCTGAAGCGTTTCTTCCGCCTGCAGCATTTTGATCAGCACCTCGCCCTGCACCGCCTCGATTGCCTTGCCAGTCACGGATCTCTCGAGTTGTACGACTTTGCCCGGCAGCGTTTCGAGACCCTGCCAGAGGAGCAGGTTCGGCCGCACTTATTGCTGAGTGGCAAGGATCTGATCGAAGCTGGATATCGTCCCGGACCGCAGTTCTCAAAGATGCTTGCTTTGGCGGAGGACGCACAGTTGGAAGGAGTTGTGCACACCCGCGAGCAGGCACTCGAGCTTGTCCGGGAACATTGGTCTGTGCCCTAAGAAAGAAACCGCAGGTCCCTCCGCTACGCTCCCCCAGATTTCCTGTGGAAGGCGGTGGCGTTGGCAGGCTTCTTGCGCCTTTCTCTATGGAAAGTCGCATACGTGATCGTTGCGAGTAGAGCGAGGTAGGAAATCTGGGTACGCTCCGGTCGGGATGACAAGGGGGTTGGGAGGCCGAGTCAAAAGCGGTAAATCGAATTGGGTAACCACCCTCCCCTTGTCATCTCGACCGGAGCGCAGCGTAGTGGAGGGACCTGCGGTTTCTTTCCAGGTCTCACGCCGGCTCTAAAGCCCAATTCTCTTCCGATCTTTAAAGCCCGACTAAAATCGTGCCCTGATACAAAGAGGTGACTCGGGAGGTATCATCGGGCCATTCGGGCCGCCCATTGGACAGGCAGGCACTGCAACCGATAGCTTATTCCCGTGGCAGATTCCGTTCTCGCTTCGCAATCCGCTCCTCCGCTCACCCTGCTTTCGGAAGACGAACAACTCTTTCGCGCAACCGTGCGCCAGTTTGCCCAGGAAAATATCGCTCCCATGGTCCGTACCATGGATGAGCAGCAGCATTTCCACCCCGAGCTGATTCCCCAGCTCTTTAATCTTGGCCTGATGGGCATTGAAATCCCCATCGAATACGGTGGTTCCGGGGGAACTTTTTTCGAGGCCATCCTGGCCGTGGAAGAGATCTCCGCAGTCGACCCATCGGTGGGCGTTCTGATCGACGTGCAGAACACGCTTTGCATCAATGCCCTGTTGCGTTGGGCCACGCCGGAGCAAAAGAAGGTCTTTCTTCCGCGCCTCGCGAGCGACACTGTCGGCGCCTACGCTCTGAGCGAAGCCGGTTCCGGCTCCGACGCGTTTGCCCTGCAGATGCGGGCCGAAAAGCGAGGCGACTCTTACTTGCTGAACGGCCAGAAGCTCTGGATCACCAACGCGCGCGAGGCCGGCCTTTTCATCGTGTTCGCGACCCTTGATCCAAACGCCGGATACAAAGGGATCACCGCCTTTCTAGTGGACAAGCGCACACCCGGGTTTTCCATTGGCAAGAAAGAGGACAAGCTCGGCATTCGCGCTTCTTCCACTTGCGAAATCATCCTGGAAGACTGCAAAGTCCCGGCGGCAAACGTGCTGGGCGAGCCGGGTAAAGGCTATAAGATTGCCATCGAAACCCTGAATGAGGGCCGTATCGGCATAGGTGCACAGATGCTCGGTTTGGCCCAGGGCGCCTGGTCCCATGCTGCCCGCTACGCTTTCGAACGCAAGCAGTTCGGCAAGGCCATTGGAGAGTTTCAGGCGGTCCAATTCAACTTGGCCGAGATGGCCACCGAGATCGAAGCCACTCGGCTCATGGTTTATAACTGTGCCCGCCTCAAGGACAACGGCCTCGCCTTCTTAAAGGAAGCGGCCATGTGCAAGTACTTTTCCTCCCAGGTAGCGGAGCGTGTTGCCAGCCAAGCGGTGGAGGTCTTTGGCGGCTACGGTTTTGTGAAGGATTACCCGGTGGAGAAGTATTATCGCGACGCCAAGATCGGCAAGATCTACGAAGGCACGTCGAACATGCAGCTCGCGACGATCGCCAAGCTTATGCTCGGAAACCAATAACCGGGTATAAATCTGTGTTGCTTAGCGGGTTTGAAGGGTACGGCCTTTAGGCCGTACGTACCGATGTGAATGAATGCGGCTTTAGCCGCTGAGCGGACGATTCCCGTCGATTTGGCAACACTTTCCTTGACTGTCTCAGCCCTCGATCATGCGGTTCAGCATCTTCCGGTGATAAAGCTGCCCTCAGGGGCTAAAGCCCGGGATCTTGGTTGGTAATTTGTACGGGCTGAAGCCCGTACCCTTCAACGAGGGATGGTCCTGTTCAACCCGTATTTCGCAAACCAGCGGCAATCCCGTTGATGGTTGCGGAAAGAGCTCGGTTGATGGCGTCGGAGTCGTCACCTGCACGTTTGCGCCGCAGCAAGTCAACCTGGATCAGACTAATAGGATCCACGTAAGGATTGCGCAGGCGAATAGAGCGGGCGAGTACCTGATTATTTTGCAGTAGTTCGGTTTGTCCAGTAATCGAAAGAATGCTTCGCCGGGTGCGATGAAACTCAGCTTCGAGCTTGGCAAATACCCGATCGCGAACCCCGGCGTCGGTAACCAGCGAAGCGTACAGCTGAGCAATGCCGAAATCGGATTTGGCGAGCGCCGTCTCTACATTCCTGATCAGGTCGATGAACAGAGGGAACTCGCGCGCCATGGTCGCCAGGATGGCAGCGCCTCCGGGTTTCTGACTGTACGAATCCAGAGCGTGTCCGACAGCAAACCACGCGGGAACCAGCTGCCGGCTCTGCGTCCAGCCGAAGACCCAGGGAATGGCGCGCAGATCGGCCAAGGCGCGGCGGCCTCCGCGGCGCGATGGGCGGGACCCAATTTTTGCGTGCTCCAATTCAGCTACCGGCGTCGCCTCCTCGAAATACTGCGGCACGTCCGGATCGTCCAGAATGTGTTCGCGGTAGAAAGAGAACGCCGTGCTCGACATCTCTGCAAAGGCGGCCTCCCACTCAGGCGCCAGGACCCCGGTGAAGTGGCCCTCGGGGTTGCGAGCATTGGGACGCGCCAGGGCATCGAGAGAGGCCGCGATCATAAGCTCCAGGTTGCGCTCGGCGAGGATGACGTCGGAGTACTTCCAGTTGAGCACTTCGCCTTGTTCGGTTATGCGGATCTGGCCGGTGAAGGCGCCGGCCGGCTGGGCATAGATGGCGCGATGCGTAGGGCCGCCGCCGCGGCCGACAGTTCCACCCCGGCCATGAAACAACCGCAGCTGCAAGCCGGCCTCGGCCGCTACCTGGTGCAGGGCGCGATGGGCGCGGAAGATCTCCCACGTGCTGGTCAGCATGCCCCCGTCTTTGTTGGAGTCGGAATATCCCAGCATGATCTCCTGCGTGTTATCCCATGACTCGACCAGCTTTCGATAGCTGGGCGATTGCCATAGCTCGCGGCATATGGCGGGTGCATTGCGCAGGTCTTCAATGGATTCAAACAGCGGAACCGGCATCAGGCCAGGGTCGGCCCCGCTGCCCTCCACGCGCACGCCACCCAGGCGGGCAAGCCAGATCACATTCAGTACATCTTCGGTGCTGGCAGCGCCGCTGATCACGTAATGACGTATGGCTTCGGGCGTGCTCGATGCTTTCAACTCGGCAATGGCGCGGAAGGTATCGATCACGTCCGCGGAGGGCGCGCTCAGCGGCGCCGGCACCGACGATGCGCGTTCCGGGTCGTCCTTCCAGGAAGATGCTTCTTGGAGCGCAGCGGCATGCAATCGCGCATGCTGGCGGACGTCGAGTGTCTGTAGATGAAGACCGAAGGTGCGCACCTCGAGTATCAACGGATCAATCAGGGCATGCGCCACGCGCGGACCGCGGTTCTCTACCAGGCTGGTGCGCAGAATCTCCAGGTCCGCCAGGAACTCCTGCGCGGATTTGTATGCAGGCAAGCCCGCCAGCGCGGTGTCGTGAGCCCTGGAGGATTTGCCAACCCCAGCCAGGCGCACCCGGACGCAGCTCACGAATCGCCGGTACGATTCATGCTCATATTGCTCTCCGAAGACTTGCGAGCCGACGGTGTGGAGTGAGTCAAGATAGCTTTGCAGCCGCGCCTCCAAAGCCACGCTGATAGGCGCCTGTTGGGCCGAAGTCGTGAGCAAATCGAGAACCAGGCCCAGCTGCTTTTGATAGTGCCTGAGCAGATGTTCACGAGCCATTTGCAAAGCTTCCCGTGTGACCTGCGGCGTGACGTAAGGATTACCGTCACGGTCGCCGCCGATCCACGATCCGAAGGAAACCAGGATCGGCATCTCGGCCAAGCTTAGGCACAACCCATACTCTGCCTCGAAGGCCGCCGCTACCTCCGCATAAAGACCGGGCAGGGTGGCATAGATGGAAGCGTCGTAGTAGTCGAGGCCCATATTCACTTCGTCGCGTACCGTGGGCCTGCGGGTTCTTACCTCGTCGGTTTCCCATAACGCAGTGATTTCCGCGGCAAGGCTTTCTTCGAACAGTTCCAACTGCTCGTCCGAGAGCGGGATGCGATCGAGCTGCTCCAGCAGATCTGCGATGCGCCGCCGTTTGAACATCACTACCCGCCGCGCCACTTCGGTGGGGTGCGCCGTAAATACTGGAATGATGGAAATGGAGCCAAGCCAATTGAGCGCTTCCTCACCCGAGATGCCTGCAGCGCGCATGGTCCGCAGCGTTCCCCGCAGCGAACCGCGCTGCGCTTCACCGGAAAGCTGCAGGGAGAGTCGCCGGCGCTTGCGATGGTTGGTCTCGGCCAGGTTAATGAGCTCAAAGTAGAAGGCAAAGGCCCGCGCCAGGCGATAGGCTTGCACCAGGTCCAGCGAATGCGCGCTGCCCAGCGCGGCGACGAACGGCTCGCTGCCTCCTTTTTGCGGATCGGCTTCGCGACGGCGGATCGCGATCTGGCGCAACTCTTCGACTTCCGCAAAGAGCTCATCGCCCGCCTGCTCGCGCAGGACCTGGCCGAGAAGCATGCCCAGCGAGCGCACGTCGCGCCGCAGCGGAGCCTCTTTGATGTCGCTCGTGCGGGCTTCCAGTTCAGCCAGCCGAAGAGACCAGTTCTCCGGTTTCCAAAGCAAAGTCATTGCCTTTGATTATGCAGGAAGCGTCGTCAAGGCGGTGGCGTCCGGTCGGGGGACGCAAGCTCCCCAAAAAAATCTCTGATACTCCTCTCCTCTTTCGATCATCTTTTCTCTTGATATGAGAGCCATGCAGGTAAACGATTCGGGCCGGGAACCCGCGCTCATCCCGGCCGAGCTCCCTCAGCCGATACCCGGCGTCGGCGAGGTTTTGATTCGTGTCCGTGCTGCCGGCGTAACTCCCACCGAGTTGCATTGGGATCCCACGAGCCATGCAAAAGACGGAACTCCGCGCCTGGGAGCTGTACCCGTTCACGAGTTCTCAGGGATGATCGCTGCGCTCGGCCGGGATGTGAAAGGCTTCCAGGTGGGGCAGGAAATATACGGAATGAACGACTGGTTTGCCGACGGTGCATTGGCGGAGTTTTGTGTGACCCAGCCGGAGAGCATTGCGCCCAAACCAGCATCACTGACCCACGAAGACGCGGCCACGGTGCCGATCGGAGCTTTGACTGCGTGGCAGGGTCTACTGGATCGCGCCAGGATACAGCCGGGCGAGCGAGTGCTGGTGCATGCCGCTGCGGGTTCCGTGGGCATATTCGCCGTACAACTCGCGGCCCTTCATGGAGCGCATGTGATTGGGACCGCCTCGGCACACAACCTGAAACTGGTCGCGGAACTTGGCGCGGAGGAAGTGATCGACTATCGGGCGTCGCGCTTTGAGGATCGGACGGAGAAAGTCGATGTGGTTTTTGACGGGGTCGGGGGTGAGACTCTCGACAGGTCGGCCAGCATCCTCAAATCCGGCGGCAGGATAGTGACGATCGTAGACGGCCGTAGCCCAGACTTCTTTATCGTCGAGCCAAATCAGAAACAATTGAGCGAAGTAGCGAAGTTGCTTGATGCCGGGCGACTCAAGACTTATGTGAATGCTGCCGTTCCCCTGGCAGAGGCGGCGAAGGCCTACAGCGGAGCTGTCCCACACAAACGTGGATACGGGAAAGTGGTCGTTGTTATTGATAATCAGTAACGACGGGTGTCCCAGGTTCGCCAAAGCGTACCTGTTGGAAAGCTGCGCCCCGGTGCACTGTCCGCGCTCCGAGGCTTTGTATCAGGGCTCGACTTTAGTCGGGCCGTTGAGGTACCACAGATCTGGGCTTTAGAGGGTAAGAGCCCCTGCGGGAATTGTCTCCAAGAACATTCTCTGAAGGATGCGCCATGGCAGGGGCTAAAGCCCAATCTCTTTGTACTCTTTGCGGCCCGACTAAAGTCGGGCCCTGATACAAAGCCTCTTAAGCGTTCACCTGTACTCCTGACTTGAGCTCGATCGTCTTGGCGATGCGGGCTACGCGCTGGTAAGACTCCAACCGGTCGGCAGGCTCGTAGGTGTCGGTAACAACGATCAACTCCTCGGCGCCGGTGTCCGCGATCAGCTTTTCCATTCCCGCCTTCACGGTTGCGTTCGATCCAACAATTGCCGCGCCCAGCTTGCTCTCGACTGCCGCGCGCTCATAATCCTGCCACAGCGGCTCCATGGAATCCACGGGGGGCAACAACTCCACCGGCCGATTGCGGATCAATTGCAGAAAACGCTGCTGCGGGGTGGTGAATAGCCGCCGGGCTGCGGCATCCGTCTCCGCGGCAATCACCTGCACACCCACCATGAGATGAGGCTGGCTCAGCACCGCACTCGGCTGAAACCGGTCGCGATACATCTGCGCCGCAGTGTAAAGATATTCAGGAGCAAAATGGGCCGCGAACGCAAAGGGCAGACCCAACATTGCAGCCAGTTGTGCGCTAAACCCGCTGGAGCCCAGCAGGGTGATCGGCACGTTACTCCCCTGCCCGGGAATGGCTCTGACCGCTTGTCCCGGCTTTTCTGGCCCCAGGTAGGTGCGCAGCTCCTCCAGCAGGGCCGGGAAATCATCTCCGCTCTGGTGCAGATCCCGGCGCAGTGCCCGCATAGTGGCGAAATCGCCGCCCGGAGCCCGTCCCAGGCCCAGGTCGATGCGTCCCGGGTACATGGCCTCTAACGTTCCAAATTGTTCCGCCACCACCAGCGGTGCATGATTGGGCAGCATGACTCCGCCGCTGCCCACACGGATCGTCTTGGTGGCCTCTGCCACATGCCCGATCAGCACCGCCGTGGCGGAGCAGGCGAGTCCCGGAATGGAGTGGTGTTCCGCCAGCCAGTAGCGCTGGTAGCCCAACTGCTCTACGTGTTGCGCCAATTCCACCGACCTTGCGATGGCGCTGCCCGCGGGCTCGCCTGGCCGCATACCCACCAGATCCAGTACCGAAACAGCTAATCTTTTACCCATGTTGAATTAGATGAACCTGCCCAAAAAGCGACTCAACCTCATAAGTATGCGGGGATAGAGATGATTTCGATCCGGAAAATTGAGCTGCCTGTCCGGGGCCTGGAGCGTCTGCAGTCGGAGGCGCGGGAAGAGGGCTACGAGTTTATTGACACCCTGGTGGACGAGTGGGCGAGCGCCAGGAACCGCTTTGATGCTCCGGGCGAAGCCTTGTGCGGCCATCTGGAGGAGGGTCTGCTGGTCGCAGTGGGAGGCCTTAACTGTGATCCCTTTGCCGGGCGTCCGGACATGGGCCGTATCCGCCGGGTTTACGTCATGGCTGCGTGGCGTAACCAGGGTATTGGAAGAGCGCTGATGACCGCTCTCATCGATCAGGCAGGCACCCACTTCCGCTGTGTGCGCCTACGCGCTGAAAACGCCGGCGCCGCGCGCCTCTACGAGAGCATGGGCTTTGCTCCCATCGCTAGCCCGGACGCCACGCATATCCTCTATTTCGACGGAGAATTGCTTCCCGAGAAAAGGGCAACTTAATGGTTGCATGTTTGCCGCCGCCTGATTTAACCTGCAACCAGGAGGTTGCGTAAATGGAAAACCAGATTGAAAAGCGGATTGAGATTGCGTCGCCGGTGTCGCGGGTGTGGCGCGCCTTGACGGATTCCCGCCAGTTCGGCGATTGGTTCCTGGTCAAGATGGATGGACCCTTTGTGGCCGGGCAGCCGGCAGCTGGCCAGATTACTCACCCAGGATACGAGCATGTGCGGATGCAGATCGTAGTGAAGGCCATCGAGCCGGAGACGCTTTTCTCATTCACCTGGCATCCCTACGCAGTCGACCCAAAAGTGGATTACTCGCAGGAAGAGTCCACGCTGATCGAGTTTCGGCTGCAGCCAAACGCGGGCGGCACTTTGTTGACGGTAACGGAGACCGGCTTTGACAAGATTCCTGCCGCACGTCGGGCAGAGGCGCTGCTCCGCAATGACAGCGGGTGGGCGCAGCAGATGAAGAATATTCAGGCCTATGTCAGCAAAACACCATAGCAGCACGCGAGCAAAGGCGGCAGTCTTTGCTGCGCTGGGGGACGAGACCCGATTATCCTTGCTCGCCAAGCTGTGTACTGGGAAGCAATATTCGATTGCCGAACTGACGGAAGGGACGAAGCTGACCCGGCAGGCGGTGACCAAGCACCTGCGAGTGCTGGAGCGGGTAAGGATGGTGCATGGGACACGCGCGGGGCGGGAGAGTCTATTTGCATTCGATCCGCGGCCGGTGATTGAGATGAAGGAGTATCTTGAGCTGGTCTCAAAGCAGTGGGATGGGGCGCTCGAGAGGTTGAAGAAGTTTGTTGAAAGCGATTGAGAAAGGAGCCTCATGGCAAACAGCTTTGGCACAGACATCCTGATTCAAGCGCCAGACCCGAGGAGCGCGGCAGCTTTCTACGTTGAGTATCTCGGATTCGAGATAACCGAAGAAACTCCGCAGATGATTAGCTTATGCGGCCAACGCATCAACCTGTTTATTGAGCCAGGCCCGGCGCTGGGGCCGGTGCTCGAAGTCACGGTGGATAATGTCGCGGAAGCCAGGTTCCGGCTGGTGAAGCAAGGCTGCAAGATCGTCAAGGATGAGCCGGATTTTCCGCGATGCTACATCAAGGATTCTTTCGGATTAATTTACAACCTGACCAGCTGAGCTCAAGAGCGCAGCTCCACGATGATCGGCGTGTGATCGGACGGCCTCGGCTGGGCTCGCGGCCCGCGATCGATCTCGCAGCTTTGCAGGCGATCGGCGAGCTTGGGCGACAACAGGAAATGGTCGATACGAATGCCGCGATTGTGCTCGAAGGCTTGCCGGAAGTAATCCCAGAAAGTGAACTGCCCCGCCTCGTCAGGGTGCAGCGACCGGAACGCGTCGGTATAACCGAGACCGAGCAGCGTGCGATAGCGCGCTCGCGACTCGGGCTGGAACAACGCGTCGCGGATCCAGGAGGAGGGCTTGTGGCAATCGATGTCTTCGGGAATAACATTGAAGTCGCCGCCAACCACCACCGGTAGCTCTTGCTCGCGCCACGCGCTCATTTGCGTGATCAGCCTATCCATCCAGGCCAGCTTGTAGGCAAATTTTTCGCTTCCCACGGGGTTGCCGTTGGGCAGATAAATGTTGACCACACGGATGCCCTCGATGGTCAGCTCAAGATATCGCGCATGGCTGTCGGCTTCATCGCCGGCCAGCGTCGTATTCAGAGTCTCGATCGGATGGCGCGATAAGCACCGCGACCCCGTTGTAAGCCTTTTGGGTCACAGCCGCGCTCTCATAGCCCAGCGCCTGGAACACTAAGGCTGGAAACTCTGTTGCCTTCAGCTCCTGCATCAGGAGAACATCCGGCTGGTGAAGTTTCAGCCACTCCGTGACGTGATCCATCCGGGCATGAATCGAATTTACATTCCAGCTGGCGATTTTCATCAATACCACCGTCTCATGATCCTTGAGCGCCATCAACCAGGCGCTGCGAAGCTATGATGAGGACGAAAGGCACCAGTGTATATGTTTGTTTCCCAGCCGATTGGTTTTGTCAGCAGCCCGTACGAAATTACATCTGAAATTCCCAAAGGTCCTCATGCCAAACACGAGGCAGAGGGTGAGCTTAGGATCTTGCCGGAATTCGAGATAGGGCTCACTGACATCGAGGGCTTTTCGCATCTGTTCGTTATTTGGGAGTTTCATCGAGCCCAGAGCTTCGATTTGATCGGCACCCCGCCTTTCGACGACAGACCGCACGGAGTGTTTGCGACTCGATCTCCTCGTCGTCCCAACCCCATCGGCCTCACGGTTGTGACGTTGCTTCGCCGTGAACAAGGAGTGCTGCACGTGCGAGGCGTCGACATGCTCGATGGAACGCCCATACTCGACCTCAAGCCGTACCTATCGAGCATTCCTGCGGAGACGTTGCGCAGAGGCTGGCTGGCAGAGGCCGAGTCACGCAGCTGAGAGCCGAAAGAAACCGCAGGTCCCTCCACTACGCTACGCTCCGGTCGGGATCTGCGGTTTCTTTCGGCTCAACCTCACTTGGACGCCGTTTGCGCGACCGCTGGACCTGGGCTCACGACAGGACTGCCCACCCATGCCGTTTTACCGCGTAGCCATTGGGGATCCTTGAATTCCCAGCCGACGCGCTTTTGCGATTCGTCTGCATGCACTGTACCGCCGGCGATGCGGGTCTTTTTCCCGGCGGTAACATCAAATTTCCCACCGGGAGCAAGTGAGATCGTCAATCCCTGGTTTGCGTCTTCCCCCACCGCTGAGTAGTGCAACCTCTCAATGGACCAAGCTCCGTTCGTCCACGCGGCTTCGATAGCTACAGTTCGGCCCGGGAGATGTTCGTCCGTGTCGAGTATCGTCGCATGATCGCCGGCCAGCGCCTGCACGCGCAAAGTGCATCCCAGGCCATCCTGCGCCTTAAGTTTCCATTCCGCGCCAGTGGCTAGAGCGGACGGGGCACCGATGGTAGTCCATTGCTGTCCCGCCCCGGCAAACACAGCGATATCGACGTTCTCTGAGTGCGCGCCACGATAGGCGACAAAAAAGGGCGGCACGCTAATCTCGGTCCAAACATCGGCAGTGCTGACTGTATTGCCGATCTTGAGCGCGGTGCCTTCACCGGCAACCCCGCCGAGTTCGCGATACATCAGCACGGGCGGATCGAGACCGGCCGGCGAGCTGCCACCGCCGCGCTCACTGATGTCAGAGCCCTGGACGAACTGCCACGACACCGGCTCGCCCGCGTGATCGACAAATCGCAGCAGGTAGGTAGCCCCCTTGTCCGCGTTAGCCGGGCGGTCAAGTTGGATCGTTGTCAGGTAGGCTGCGGCGCCCGAGCGCTGGTCGATGTCCACCATCTGTTGCTGGTTCGTGTAGTGCACGCGCTTGCCGGTCGCGCGCTCGGTAAGCACCGCTTCATAGAGAGGCGTAGCGCCGGCCGGATCGACATAAAGTTCAATCATCGTATAGGGCAGCTCCGGGCCAACCCACTGAACGAACTGTTCCGGCCAGTGCCGGTAGACGATCTGTTCTGGAGCGATCGGCGCGGGAAGCTGGGCGAACACGGTGACCGCACCGCCGAGAAGGAGTGAAGCGGCAAGAGCTTTGAACATAATGTGTCCTTTCAGAACTTCGGATTAGAAGGTGTAGCGGATACCGAATTCCACCCGCCGTGCGGCTTCCGCGGCTAGCGGTTGCGCAAAGGTGGGCGAGCCGACCACGCTACCCACGGTCGTTACATTGGTGTGATTGAGAAGGTTAGCCGAGCGCGCGTTCAGGGTGATGGTCTGGTGCCGGTCGGCAGAGAGTCCGTGCGAATGGAGCTCAAAGGTGCGGCTCAGGTTACTATCCAGGTGAATGAGCGCGGGCATGGTTCCTGCGTTCCGTTCCAGCGACCCATTGATGCCGGTGGTGTTGAGCAGCCCGAAGGGAGTTTGGTATGTGCCAGTGCCCTGCTGTGTAGTAAGCGACGGCCGGTCGTTGAAGACGCCGTCGCCATTGTTATCCATGCCGGTGATGGGGTTATAAGGGTCGCCGGAAGATGCATCGAACTGGCTGGTAAGTGATAGCTTCGCCGGAAGGTTTAGCTGCCCAATCGCGAACAGCCGATGGGTCGACTCCCACGAAGCCCGAGCCGTTTCTCCGCGATCCGAGTAGCTGGACTGGGGGAAGAGTGTGGCCGTGTCCGCATCCGTCTTCAGGTTGAAATACAAGTAACCGACAAAGATACCAAAGCGCTTGTAGCTGTGTTGGTCTACGCCTACAAAAACCACCTGGCCATGAAGGTGGCCCGACTGTTGAAACTGGAAGATGTTCCTGCCGGGTGCGAGCGGTCGCGGAGCAAGCAGGGGGTTGGTTGTGCTGTCATTCACCAGGGGGGCATTGATGTTACGGGAACGAAGTGTGCTCCAGGCTTGCGCATCAAACAAGTTCGCTTGCGCATGCCAGTGTTGCGGCAATTCGTGCTCCACACCCAGCTGAGACTGGAACGACCATGTTTGTCCGAGGTTGGCGGCGAATTGGCGCGTCGTGGACACGGCGATGGTGGAAGGCGTGGGCACCAGCGGTTGGGTGAACGATGGGGAGTACAGTAGCGTTTCGGTCTGGCGCACACCATTCAGGCGATACGCTTCGGTGGTTACATCCGGCATGACAGGACTCGAAAACAGTCCGCCACGAGCATGAATGACCCAGCGTTGTTTGCGGTCGGGCGACCATGCGATGCCGACTCTCGGAACCAGGTTTCCGAAGCTGTCGGGCGAGGTTTGGAGGGCATAGCGCAATCCCAATGCCAGCGAGAGGTTCGCTCTGACACTCCATTGGTCCTGCGCAAACAACGCTACCCGCCACTGCGTGAAGGGCACCAGTGGCTCACCCTGGGTGATGTTGTATGTTGTCGGAACACCGCCGGGCAGGCTGAGGAGGGTTCGCCGGTATTGTTCAAGTCCTGAGATCGCGGTCTGCTGCCCGCTATTGTCCAGAGCCGGAGCGAGACCGCCGCCAAAGACGAAGGCGCCATTGAAAGTGTCTGGATCAAAGTCGTGAACCATGATGCCCAGCGAGGCCACGCCAATCTTCACCGAGTGCTTGTGGTGGGTCCAAAGGACGTCATCGTCCACTTCGAGATCACGCTCCCGATTCTGCAGGTAGCCCGCGGTGGCGCCCCCTCCAGTAAAGGCGCCGGCCACCTGCAGGCTGGGCGTGGTCGAGAGCGGTACGTCAGCGGTGCTTTTCCAAGTGAAGCCGAGGTGGGTTTCGTGAAGAAGTGTCGGGCTTAGCGTGAATACATCGGTCAGCCGCAGGTCCTGCTCGCTTACGGTGTTGTTATAACCCGCTTCAGGAAGGACAAGTCCACCGCTGCCGACGTTGTCGGAATTGTTTACGTTGGCGGAATACGTGGCCGCCAGCATATTTTTTGGAGTCAACTGCCAGTCGGTCCGGACACTGCCGATCCACAAACGCTGCGGCGCCGAAACATTTTCGTTGAGCGGCGTCTCCTCTCCCTGGCTATTGAGCACGACGGCGTTCACGACATTGAACTCGTTGATGTCGCGCCTTTCGAGGGCCAGAAAGAAGTCGCTCTTTTGTTTGCGAACAGGGCCGCCCAACTCAAATCCATATCGCCGCTTGCCGGCCGGAGTGGCACTCAACGCGAGGGGATCGGTGGCGTTGAACACAGAGTCACTGTCAGTGAAGAAGAGTGCTCCGTGCAGCGCGTCCCGGCCTGGCTTGGTGAAGATCTCAACCCGGCCTCCCTGGTAAGGCGGGCGGTCGTATTCGGCTGAGAACATGTCTGGGTTCACGCGGATAGAAGCGATGGAAGACTTAGGCGGCAGCGTGCTGCCGTTCTGAAAGCCATCCACGGTCATGATGGCCTGCCCGGGAGCACCGCCGCTGCTGGCGGCGAGCACCTGGAGTTGGCGTTTGAAGTCATCGGGATCATCGGCCATACCTTGAATGTCCTGGGCGGTCAGGGTGTGTGTGCCCGCGCCGTGGTCGGCATCGACCGAGACTCCACTGTTTTCTCCTACCTCGATGTCGGTGTGAACATCAGCAATGCGCAGATGAACCGTGAGGTTCGCGGGGCCCTTGCCGCTCATCTTGCTTTCGGCGAAGCCCTCGGCGTGGACGATCAGTTGGTAAGGATTATTGAAGACGCAGTGGAAGACAAATCCGCCGTGCTGGTCGGTTGTTGTTTGTTCCGGAGAAGTGGCCTGCAACTGGACGTTAGCGCCAACGATGGCGGCGCCTGAGGGGTCGAGCACCGTACCGCTAACCGCGCAGGTTTGCGCGGCAATCTCTCCGCCTGCGCTTAGTGCTGCGCAAAGGAATATGCGAGTCAATCGATTCATATCTCAGCCTCGACTTACAAGCTGAGAATCGCATCTGGAGTAATAACTAAACAGTGCAGGTTGTCATCGGAATCGGATGACAACTGTCATGGGGCCAGGAAGAAACCGCAGTTCCCTCCGCTACGTTACGGTGTTTTGTATCAGGGCACGACTTTAGTGTGCAGCGATGCTAGCTGCCATTCTTGCGGGTGTAAGTCCCGCCGGTGGAAATTACCCAGTTGCCACCGTAGCAATAACCGGCGACGGGGCGGGTGACCAACCCGTCGAAAGCCCGGTAGTAAAAATCCTCGCGGGCTGGGTGTAAATCCGGTTCGATCCGTCAGGAGGGTGAACAAATCAGCAGGTTGTAGCGCAAGCGAACCGTAGTGAAGCTCCGAAAGGTGCCCCCCGCGTGAAACGGATTTGCGGGAAGGATGGGAGTGCCGAGTCTGTACTAAAGGGACGAAGGCCAGCGTTGGCGGTGAAGGAACTGGGTGTACACAACCGCCGGACTCCCCGGAGTCGCAGAGGGCGACATGTTGAGAAAGAATGCGCAGTGAAAGCACGGAACCAGTCGTGGGTCGCCTAGGCGGCAACGCACAGCGAAGGCAGGGCGTATAAGCTGCAGAGCAGTGAAATCGCACTGTGCCTGCGAGTGGGTCGGATGGGGCCGCAAAAGTGTGGATGGATCGGGACAGCATAACCCGGACCGGAGCGAGGGCCCCTGGGGTAGAGCGGCGTAGCCGCTTGAATGGCGGTGCTTGAGCGCACAGCGTACTCCGACACTGAGCGGAGAAAAGTCACGCTTGCAGCGGTGGGCACGAAGGCAGGAAGCAAACCGAGAGGGCGCGACACGTGGGCGCCATTCGCGGGAAGGCGCCCGCTGATACGCCAGCCTTGAAGCCGTACTGGGGAAAACCCGCCGTACGGAATTTTAGGGGGGATGATGGAAACGTCGGCATCATACGAAGCCCGGTCCGCGCCATCCTCCTACCCGACCGGGCCGTTGAGGCAACAACGATCTGGGCTTTAGCCCCCGCTTCGGCTGAAGACCGTATGCGTGAGAACCTCGAGGTTTTAGACTCAGTCCCGCAGGGACGGCTGAGTGTAGCCCAGGACGATAGTCCTGGGTCTGTGCAACTCAGACCGTAGAGTCCCGTAGGGACGACTGAAAGTTCCCGAGGACAAGAGTCTCCTGGTGATTTTCAGCCGTCCCTGCGGGACTCTTCCTGCATTCAAATCCTACCCAGGACTGTCGTCCTGGGCTACATTCAATTACATTCAATCGTCCCTGCGGGACTGAGTTTGCGGTTCTCGTGCAGACTCTTTAGCCCCTTCGGGAAATGTTCCCACGAGCATTTTCTGCAGGATGCGCCGTGGCAGGGGCTAAAGCCCAATCTCTTTCAATCCTTCGCGGCCCGACTAAAGTCGTGCCCTGATACAAAGCACCATAACGCAGTGGAGGGAACTGCGGTTCTCTCAACCATCATCAAAGGTCCAGGGAATCTCCAGCCTCCCCTTTGTCATCCCGAGCGGAGCCGAGGGACCTGCGGTTTCTTTCGGGCGTTACAACCACCCTTTGCTGCGTGCCAGGCGCGCAGCCTCGATGCGGTTCGCGGCCCCGAGCTTGTTAATCGCCTCGGATAAATAATTGCGGACGGTGCCCTCAGACAAATGGAGATCCACCGCAATCTCAGCACCTGATTTTCCTTCCCCGGCACGCCAAAGAATCTGGCGCTCTCGTTCGCTCAACGGATCCGGCTCCTGCGTCCACGCCTCCGCTGCCAGCTCAGGGTCGACGACACGCAGACCACGACACACGCGCCGCACGCAATCCGCCAATTCCGCCGCGGGACGATCCTTGAGCATGTACCCCTGGGCGCCGGCATCCATCGCCCGGCGCAAATATCCCGCGCGAGCAAACGTAGTAAGAATCACAATATGCACGCGCGGATAACGTCCATGGACTTCTGCTGCCAGCGTAAGCCCGCTCATTTCCGGCATTTCAATATCGGTAATCAACACATCGGGCCCGTGCTCCGCGACCAACGTCATAGCCTCTCGCCCGTTGCGTGCCCGCGCCACCACACAAATGTCTTTCTCGATCTCCAGCAAAGCAGCAAGCGCCCCCAGCACCATTGCCTGGTCCTCTGCCAGCACGACACGAATCTGTTTGCTCACGGCTCAGCCGCCCCCGCGGTTCCACTGAATTGCGGCAATTCTATGTGCAGGCGCGTGCCGCGATGCGACTCCAGCGAGAGACTGCCGCCCAGCTCCCGCACCCGCTCCCGCATGCCGCGCAATCCATTCCCCTCCTGCCGGATGTCTCCTCTCCCGTCATCGGCGATCACCAGTCGCGTGCTATCTTTTGCCGTGGAGAGCTCGATCGAACACTCGCTCGCGCCTGCATGGCGCACAATGTTGGTGACTGCCTCCCGTAAGACGAGCGAAAGCGTGGCCTCATGGCGCGGCGTCAGATAGGGCGCCTGAATCGGTCCGTTGAAGCGCACTCCGGCTGTCTCCAGTAACTGGGCCGCGCGGGTCAGCTCCGAAGCGAAGCCTTCGCTTCGGTAGCCGGTAAGTGTCTTGCGTACCTCACCCAGAGCCTGCCTGGCGGCGGCCTCAATCTCCGCGATCTCCAGCGCGGCCCGCGCCGGTTCGCTGGCCAGCAGGCGGCGGGCTAACTCGCTCTTGAGCACAATCAGAGAAAGAGAATGGCCGAGCACATCGTGCATATCGCGAGCGATACGCTCCCGTTCGGCGGTCTTCGCCAGTCGCTCAATCTCTTCATGAGCCATGCGCAGCTTGGCGTCAGTTCGCTCCTTCTGCCTGGTGCGGAGCCGATTCATCCCCCAGAATAGGGTGAACCCCACGCCCATGGTCCACACCCAGGCAGAGATATGAAACAACCAGCTCTCTGCGAGGATCGCTGCGCATTGCAGAAGGAGAAGGCCGATCACCGTGTTGGTCGACTCGAATATCTCCGCGATCGAGATCGCTATATAGATATAAATTCCCCACGCGGTGTCGTTGACCGGAACATAGACCAGGGCCAGGACAAACATGGCGAGCACCCAAACCCAGCGGAATTTGCGGGGTCCACGATGCGCTAACAGCCAAAAAGGAATGAAGAGCGCAATAACAACGGCCAGCCAGACCCATTTGCTGAGCGGTTGGTGACCCGCCGCGGGCTCAATAAACCAAAAGCCTAAAAACAGCAGCCAAATGGTGTTGTCAAAGTCGATCCAATGTCTCCAGCTTTGTAGTGGAAACCGATCTGCGGGGTCTGCGCCTGCGTTCTGGCAATCTGTTTCGAACCATTTGCCAAACCCACTACTCCAGCGCAGATGCGATCGTCGCGTCATGCTTAGGCCTGAGCCTCCTGCCTGCGGAAGATAAATGCCGCGGCTAGCAGAAATATTACTGTATAGGAGGCAAGCAGCGCCCAGGCCAGGACAGCGGAACTATCACTGTAGCCTAAACTTCCGAGCGCGAGGCGGGCGAACCAGAACGATGGTAACCCATGCGCGATCAATTGCAACCAATGGGGTAACGCTTCGATCGGCATCCACAAGCCTCCGCAAAACGAGAGAGGTAGGTAGATCAGGTTGATCACTCCCGGTGCTGCATTGGATGGCATCAGCAGTCCGATGACCAATCCCAGGCTGGCAAACGGCAGCACGCCGGCCGCGATCACCGACAGCAGCCGCAAACCTTCGATAACACTAATTTGCACCCCGGCCAACGCCGTTCCCAGGATGATCAGCAGAATCGTGATCCCCACCGCGAAGGTGATGCTGACGCACAGTTTCGCCAGCAGGTAGGCGGCCGCGGGCATAGGGCTTGCCCGTTTCATTTCCAGCCATCCGTGCCCCCGCTCAAACGCCAGGCCGGCGCCGATGCCGAATAGGGAAGAACCCATGGCGCCAAAACACGAATACCCCGCGAGAAGGTAACGGGCAATAGTATGGCCGTGAAAGACAGAATTCTTGTTGGTAACCCCGAACAGAAGATAAAAAATAACCGGGAAACCAATCATGGAAAAAAGGTAACTGCGATTGCGCGACAGCTTGAGCAACTCAAAGCGCGCTTCGTTGAAGTAGATGCGCGGCAGCGACGGATGCGTCCGATGGATGGCAATTGCAGTGGCCATGATGCCTCCTATTCAGTGGCGGTTACACTCTGGTTGGTGAGAGCAAGAAAGGCGTCTTCCAGCGCAGCGGCTCGTACTTCGAGGCCGCTCAGTGTTGCGTCCTGCATCAACATGGTACGCAGCACCGCCTCCGGCGTGCGCGTTCGCACCAGCATCGCGTCTCCATCCTGCTCCACGCTTGTAACCCCCGGTAAGGCGGAAACAAGTGAAGCCGGGAGCGAAGTGGTGCAGCGGATGGAGCGCGAACCATCCGCGGTCTTAAGTTCTTGAGGGGTGCCTTGCGCAACCATCTTGCCCCTTTGGATAACCACAATTCTGCTCGCCAGGGCATCTGCCTCTTCCAGGTAATGGGTGGTGAGCAGAATGGTCTTTCCCCTTGCAGTCAGCTTGCGCACCTGCTCCCACATTGCCCGCCGTGCCTCCACATCCATGCCCAGCGTGGGTTCATCGAGGCAGATGAGGTCGGGATCACCGCACAGCGCGAGCGCAAAAAGCACGCGCTGTTTTTGGCCGCCAGAGAGGGTGCCAAAGAACCGCTCTGCCAAACCCTCCAGGCCGGCGATCGCCAGCAACTCATCGAGGGGACGCGGTTGGGCGTAATAGCTGCTGAAGACTTGCAGATGCTCGCGCACCCGCAGCATCTCTGGCATGCGGCCTACCTGCAGCATGGCGCCCAGCCGCAGCCGGCTGGCACGGTCTCTCGGGTTGCCGTCAAAGATCGTTACCTTGCCCGATGTCGCCTGGCTCAATCCCAGCAACAACCGCACGGCGGTGGTCTTCCCCGCGCCATTCGGGCCCAGCAGTGCGACCACTTCTCCTGCCCGAAGCTCCAGTGAGAAAGAATCGAGCGCTATTTGCCGGCCAAACTTCTTGCTAACGTTCTCCAACGACGCAATAGCAGAACTTTCCTTGACTGCGTTGGGCCAAGGCTCAATCAGGACGCTCGCGGCCATAATTCCTCCATGTGCTGACTGCAACCATCATGCAGGGGCTTGGCGCGGCGGCCTAGTGTCTTTTGTCAAAACGATTCGCTGACATTTGTCATGTGGGCCGCGCCAGCAAATTATTCTAGAGGGGGGGATGGAAACGAATGCGGGGAGTGCCGGGGAATTTGCGAGCTGTACTGTTGAGCTACCTTTTGGGGTTTTTCGTATCGGCCGCAGCCGGGCAGGGTCCTGCTCCCGCGGCAAGTTCACCCGAGGCCGCGGGCCAGCATGTCTTCGCCACCCGCTGCGCATCGTGCCATGGCACCAACGCGATGGGGGGCGAATTTGCGCCCTCGATTGTGGAGCGGGTACCCCTGCGTTCCGACGACGAACTGATAAGGCTGCTGCACAATGGGCTGCCCTCTTCGGGCATGCCGCCGTTCCCGGATATCGTTGACCAGGAGCGGGCCAACTTGATCAGCTACCTACGCACCTTGAAGCCGCGTGAGGGAGCTGCCGCGGCGCGCACCACGGTCAAGCTGGAGGGCGGAAAAACTCTGCAGGGCACCGCGCTGAACCGTTCCGCGGTCGATATGCAGCTGCTGGGGGATGACCATAAGCTGTATCTGCTGCGCCAGACTGGTCCCGGCGTGTACCGTAGCGTGACTTCCCAGGCCGACTGGCCCAGCTACAACGGGGAGACCGTCGGCAGCCGTTATAGCGGCCTTAAGAAAATAACGAATGCCAATGTTTCCCAGCTACAGGCCAAGTGGATCTTTACCCTGCCCGATATCAAGGAAGCGCAGACCACTCCGGTAGTAGTCAATGGGGTCATGTATGTGACCAAAGCGAATGAGTGCTTTGCTCTCGACGCGGGCAGTGGAAGGCAAATCTGGCACTACGAGCGCGGGCGGACCCCAGGGGTCCAGGGCGGCTCCGCGCAGGGCGTGAATCGCGGAGTGGCGGTCGCGGGAGATCGTGTGTTCATGGTCACTGACACTGCCCACCTCATTGCGCTTGATCGAACCACCGGCGCCCTCTTGTGGGAGACGGCCATGGTTGACTGGCACGACAACTACAGCGCCACTGGCGCGCCGCTGGTAGTGGGTACCATGGTGGTTTCTGGTATCGCCGGCGGAGATGACGGCGCGCGCGGCTTTGTGGTCGCTTACGACCAGGCCTCCGGCAAAGAGATGTGGCGCTTTTGGACCACGCCGAAGCGCGGTGAGCCGGGTTCGGAGACGTGGCAGGGCAGTGGCATCGATCATCCGGGGGGCGCTACCTGGATGACCGGCACCTACGACCAGGAGTTGGATACCCTTTACTGGCCAGTCGGCAACCCGGGCGACGACATGATTGGAGACAACCGGCTGGGCGACAATCTCTACACCGATTCCGTCATCGCGCTCGACCCAAAGACCGGCAAGCTGAAGTGGTATTTCCAGTTCACGCCGCACGACGTGCATGACTACGACGCCATGGCTCCGCCGTCGCTCGTCGATACCGACTGGCAGGGTAAACCGCGCCAGCTGATGGTCCAGGCCAATCGCAACGGGTTTCTCTATGTCCTGGATCGAACTGACGGCAAGTTTCTACTGGGCAAGCCCTACACCACCAAGTTGACCTGGGCCACCGGGCTGACCCCGGAGGGCCGGCCCATCGTGGCTCCCGGTCATGAGGCGACGCCCCAGGGCACCATGGTTTGCCCGTGGCTGAATGGTGCGTCCAATTGGTATTCCGCTTCCTGGAATCCGTTGACCTCGCTCTACTACGTGCAGACCAACGACAAGTGCGGCATTTACACTCGCACCGACGAAACGTTTCAGCTGGGCCACGGCTATATGGGCGGCTCCTTCAGCGGCGATCCGGCCGACCCCGGCCGGCGAGTGCTGCGAGCATTTGACATTCAGACAGGAAAGGCGATTTGGGAGCTTCCCCAGACCGGTGATGGGAGCTCCTTCGGCGGCGTGCTCAGCACTGCGGGGGACGTGGTTATGTACGGGGCCGATGACGGTGCATTTGCTGCCGCGGATGCGAAAACCGGCAAGCCGCTGTGGCGCTTCCAGGGCAGCGAGCCGCCTCATGCTTCGCCCATGACCTATCTGTTCGACAACCAACAATACATTGCCGTCGCTATGGGTCCCAGCATCATCGCCTTCGGCCTGCCGGATTAGGTTGCAAATTTGTCGCACAAGTTACGCGGCCGAAAACGACGGGCGAAGCCCCAATCATCGTTTTTTCCTTAAACCGTCGGTCGCATCATCTGCCGGGTGCCCCACATCTCGCTCGTTTTTCGCGAGATGTGGGATACCACAGCGCTAAACTTTCAGGCTTTGGACCCCGACGAGCACTCAAGTTAAGGTCCGTGGTATCCCACATCTCGCGAAAAACGAGCGAGATGTGGGGCACCTGGCAGATGCGGGTCGTTAAGCTCGTCTACCGAGCAAGCGGGTTAAACTACCCGGGGCCGCAACCCCCAGCGCCCGGGTGCACACAAGATAGCCAATACCAAACGTCGAAAGCACGCACAATCCAACCAACTCGGGACGATGAAACGGCAGCGCCCGCTTCACCCCATAAGCAAAAGCGGCGGAAATCAGCGCACCCACCCAAAGCCGGGCGACGCGCGCAACCGAAGCTACAACCTCACCAATGCGTGCCTGGAGCGCGCGGCGCAGGAGTGCAAACTCCACCCATCCCGCCATTCCAGCCGAAAGCGTAAGCCCGGCTACACCCCATCGGTGATCAATCCCCAGCAGCCTGGGGAGTGGCAGAGCAAAGAAATATCCCAGCACTACCGTCAACGCCACGCGAATGATAGCGAAGTTCAGCGGTGTCCGGGTATCCCGCAGCGCATAGAACGCGGAGGAATAGAGTCTGCCCGATGTGGTAGCCAGCAGGCCCACACCCGAGCCGGCCAGCACACTCCACACAAACGTCACATCGTGCCCGGTAAAGTTGCCTCCTCGGTAGATCGTGGCAACGATCACATCGCCGAGAACTACAAACGCCACCGCCGAAGGCACCACAAAGAAAGAAATGTTTTTGAGACCAGACTCCAGGCGTTGCCGCAGCACTGTCCCGATTTCCTCATGGGTGCCTAACGCGCTCGACATGGTGGGCAATTCAGATGCAGAGATGGCCATGCCGAATAAGCTCACCGGCAGGGAGTTCAAAGTCTGCGCGTAGGCCAGTGCAGAAACCGCGCCCGTAGGCAGATAGCTAGCCAGCAGTGAATCGACATACGCGCTAATCTGCACCACCCCGCGGCTGACAAACACGGGAAAGAAGTTTCGCACCACGGTGTGCACGTGTTCGCTGCCCAGCCTCAGCTTCAGGTTCAGTGGCCGTAGAAAGCGCATGACCGTCGGCACTTGCACCGCAAACTGCAGTCCGCTGCCGATCACCGAGGCAAAGGAAATCACGATGGCGAGTCGAGATTCTGTCACTCGCCCACCCTTCCATAGCAGCGCTGTGATGATCGCCACATTCCAGATCACGGGTGCGGAATAGGAGAGAAAAAACTTGCGGTGGCTGTTCAGAATGCCGAGGCACCAGGCGGAAATAACCAGTAGGGCTGCCCCGGGAAACAAAATCTGCACCAGGCGAATGGTGAGCAGGCGGGTCTCCCCGTGGAATCCGGGCACGATTGCATCGATCAACCAGGGGGCAGCGAAGACTCCGGCGAGGGTCACCAGCGACGCGATCAAAAAGAGGATGGCGAAGATTGCTTCGGCCAACTGCGTGGCCTCTTCATGCCTCTCCTCCGCGCGCAGACGCGCATACACCGGAATAAACGACGCGGAGAGAACCCCTTCCCCGAAAAGAGTTTGCAAAAAGTTGGGGATGCGGAAAGCACCGCGGAAAGCATCCGCCGCATCTGAATTGCCGAAATAGTGCGCAAACACCCGTTCGCGCACCAGCCCAATAAGTCGACTGAGCAGGATGCCTGCGCTGACGGCCACTGCCGAGGAGCGCGAAGCGCGTTTAGTCAAGGGCCTGCTGCTCCAGTTGCAGCACCAGCTCTTCCCACTCGGCGGTGAGCGATTCGTGTTGCGCGCGCAGGTCTTCGAGCATTTGGGTCAGGCGCTGCGTCTCCTCCGCGCTCTCGTACACGCCCAGCGATTCTTCCGCCGCGGCAATGGAGCTCTCAACCCGCGGAATCTCTTCTTCGACAAAGCTGCAGCGCTCCTGCATCTGGCGCAGCTTGATAGGGTTCAGCCGGCGCACTTTGGCGGAAGCAACCTCGGGTGATGGCTTATCCGGCTCCGCCGCCGGGGCCGAACCGTTCGACCGGCTCCCTTGTGTCTCCGCTGCCTGCTTACGGTACAAGTAGTCTTCGTAGTTGCCGGGATAGACATGCACGTGGCCGCCCTCAACTTCGAAAATCCGGGTCGCGAGCCGATCGATAAAATAACGATCATGCGAGACCATGACTACGGTTCCGTTAAAGCGAGCGATGGCCTCCAGCAGAACGTCCTTTGCCCGCAGGTCGAGGTGGTTGGTGGGCTCGTCCAGTAACAGGAAGTTTGCCGGGCTCACCAGGATGCGGGCTAGCGCATAGCGATTGCGCTCTCCTCCGGAAAGCACCCCCAGTGGTTTAAACACGTCGTCGCCGGAGAACAGGAAGCAACCAAGCAGGCTGCGCAGATCGGTTGTCGACACGCGCGGTGCAGTGTTGCTGATGTCGTCCAGCATGCGCGCGTCGCCGTCCAGCACTTTGTACTGGTCCTGAGCGAAATATTCCGCGGTGACATTGTGGCCCAGGCGCAAGCTGCCGCTGGTCGGCGGCTCCATGCCGGAGAGCATGCGGATCAGAGTAGATTTACCCGCCCCGTTCACGCCCACCAGAGCAATGCGATCGCCGCGATCGATGGTAAAGCTTACGTCTTCGAGAACCTGCTTGGGGCCATAGCTTTTGGCCAGGTCTGCCACCTCCACCACCGTACGGCCCGAAGGCTGCGGCTGGGGAAAGGTAAAGTGGATGGCCTGTTCCTCGACAGGAATTTCGATCCGCTCGATTTTTTCCAGCTCCTTGATGCGGCTCTGCACCTGCTTAGCCTTGGTGGCCTGGTAGCGAAAGCGGCTGATGAAGGCTTCAAGATGCTCGATATGCTCACGTTGGTTCTTGTACGCCGCGGCTAGCTGAGCTCGCCGCTCTTCCTTCTGCGTCAGGTACTTCTCGTAATTCCCATGGTAGAAGTGCAGAGCCTTGTTCCAAATCTCGATGGTCTTGTCCACAGTCACGTCGAGAAAGTAGCGATCGTGTGAGATGAGGATGTAGCCGTTGGGGTAGTTATGGAGGTAGCCCTCCAGCCAGTTACGGGTTTCGAGGTCCAGGTGGTTGGTGGGCTCGTCGAGCAGCAGCAGGCTGGGCTTTTGCAGCAGCAGCTTGGCCAGCGCGATACGCATCTGCCAGCCGCCTGAAAACTCCTCCGTCTGCCGGGCCCAGTCGTGCTTGCTGAAGCCCAGTCCGCCTAACACCGTGCCCACCTGGGCGTCGAGTGCGTAGCCGTTGTGGGCGCGAAAGTGGGAGTCGAGGTGAGAGAAGCGATCCGCGGTCGCAGCGTACTCCGGCGTTGCCGGGTCATACTCCGCCAGCTTGGTGGAGAGGGTTTCCAGTTCCTGCTCCATGCTGCGCAGCTCGGCAAAGACTGAGAGGCACTCGGCAAAAACGCTGCGGCCGCACAGCGCAAGACCTTCCTGGGGAAGATAACCGATGGTCATGCCGCGTGTGCGCTGCAGGGTGCCGTAATCGAGCGATTCGGAACCGGCGAGAACCTTGAGCAGGGTCGACTTGCCGGTGCCGTTGGCGCCCACCAGCGCGGTGCGCTCATTGGGCGTAACGAGCCAGTCGGCATTCTCGAATAAAACGCGGGGGCCGAATCTTTTGCCGGCAGCAGAGAGTTGGAGCATAAGAAAAGCAGCGCCAAGGCGCTGCTCTCATTGTCGCATTTGTGGGTGAAGAAAAATAAACCGCAGGTCCCTCCACTACGCTACGCTCCGGTCGGGATGACAATTCATCGCAGTTTTCTCAACAAGCGGCTGATCTCAGGACACAAACCGCACCCCCTTGTCATCCCGACCGGAGCGTAGCGTAGTGGAGGGACCTGCGGTTCGCAGCTCAGGCCTTAGGAGCAGCTTCCTTGATCACAGTTTTCTGTTTCGCCTTGCGCCGCCTGGGAGCCTTCGCCGGCGTTACCTTCTGGCGTGCGGTGCGCGGAGCAAACCGCGAATGCAGAAACGTCTTGTAGTCCAGCTCCGTCTGGTCGGCATAATCCACCGCAAAGTCCGCTACGGCCTCCACAAGTCGATCCGAGGTACCGATGTAGCCGTTGAGGGCGACCGGGTCACCCGCGCGAGCATGGCCGCGGGCCAGGAGTTCGCCGCAAATCTCAGCGTATTGCGTCAGGCCCTCCCCTTTCAGGTCCTCTATCGCGATGGACCCTTTATGGTCATTCAACTGGCGAACCAGGTACTGGCGATTGTGAATCGTGGTCCAGCCCAGAAGCAGGTCAGAGAGAAACTGCATCATTCGCTGGCCCTGCGCAACCCGGCGGCCCTGGTGTTGCGGCTCCCCCATCTCTCCCAGGTACGGGGCATATGCCGACCCAGGCTCCTCCTTAATCTGCAGGAACAGAGGGTCGTTGCTGCCATTGCCTTCCAGATAGACGATGTAATCACGCAGCCCGACGCTGCCCGTCCCCACCACCCGAAAAGCGACATCCAGCGGGCGGTACTGATCGAAAAAGTGCTGCCGCTCGGGCAGCAAAGATTCGCGGTACGAGCTGAGCGACTCCAGGATGATCTGCGCCTTGGCGGCTGGAACGCGGTATTGCAGAGGCTTGTTTTCGACAAAGATGCGGTGCCCGGCCGCGTTCTTCTTGGGAGGTTGCAGCAGACGCTCCGCGTTATATTGCGGCGTAGCCTGCTCGGCTTTCCGCAGAACCTGCGAAACCGGCGCGATACGCTGCAGCCGATGTACCTGATAGTGGGCTACATCCATCACCGTCATGTGCGCGAAAGCGTGCATCGATCGCCGATAGCTCTTGAGGAAGAGAGCCGCCGCCTCCCCGCACGCAGCGCTCTTGCTGCCGGCTTCCCGCCCGGCCAGGATAATGCTGGTTGCCAAACGCTTCAGGTCCCACTCAAAGGGCCCTCGGATGGTTTCATCGAAGTCGTTGATGTCAAACACCAGCCGGCCATCGGGCGCCGCGTAGGCGCCCAGGTTGCGCACATGAGCGTCGCCGCAGAGCTGGGTAAAGATGCCGGTATGGGGCAGCACCGCCAGGTCCGCAGCCATGACTGAAACAGCGCCGCGAAAAAACCCAAAGGGAGAAGCGGCCATTCGCTCCCACCTGATCGCCAGCAGCGCCGGTATCCGCCCCACCGCAGAGACGGCCAACGCGTCAATAGGATCGGTTTGCCGGTCGGCGGAACGCCAGCGGTTCTGCTCCTGACGGGGTACCTGCTTGCGCCGCGATTGGCCAAAGGCGCGGCGTTCCGGCGGGGGCAGCACGTGCTTAATGGCCATGCAGCAGGGGCTCCATCGCCACGTAGAACGCATTCGTCCAGCCGAAGCCAATCACATTCTGATAGCCGGCAATCAGCTCCACGTTCGAGGATTCGGTCTCAACGTTATATTTTTCGTGGATGGTGCCTTCCTTCTTGAAGCTTTTGAGGATGGTGTTGCTGAATTCTCCCGCAACCTTGCGGGCATCATCGACATAGCCATACTTCTTCATCCCGTCGACGGCCAACCAGTTCAGCGGAGCCCAGCCAAAGGGCAAATCCCACTGCAGGCCGGTCGAGGTTGTACTGGTAGCCAGGCCCCCGGGGCGATCGAGCAGGGCCAGGTGACTATCGACTGCCGCTGCTTGCTCCTTGGTTGCCAGGCCGCTCCAAAGAGGATAAAAGATCGTCGCGTAAACGTAGCTGGATTGCTCGCCGGTAGTGAATTCGTAATCGAAGAACATCCCTTTTTGGGGGTTCCACAGGTATTTGTTGATGGCCCGTTGGCGGTCATCCGCTTCTCGCTTCCACTGGGCCGCTTGAGCCGGCTGTCCAAGCATAGTCGCAAGGTCTGCCAGGTCGCGTTCGTACTTGTAGAGCAGGCTGTTCAGGCACACAGCGGCGTAGTGATGGGTGGAGCCGCTGAAGGGGCCGAAACGATTAGAGATGTCGAAGCCGGACTCGCGCACCGCGCGATCGCCCTTGTAGAAGTCGCGGGTAAGCCGATATCCGTGAGACCAGGCGAGCGCACAGACGACGGAATGGGTCGCATCGCAGCTGGTCTTGGCCAGCACCGCTTGCTCCGCGGGCGAAGGGTGTTCTGGCGCGGCAATCAGGTAGTTGGTATGGACCTCGGGGTGCGCCACCAGCCATTCGATCACATCGATGTAATAGCTGCTGTGGTCGGCAATATCGGGCACGGGCCCCTCGCCGATATCAAAATACCGGGCCAGGCCGGTTTTTCCCGCCTGGTGCATGCTGCTCAGCCAGAAATCGTGATCGCGGCGGGCGAAGGGATACGCGCGCGCCAGCCACTCCTTTTGCTTGGCGGCGTTGGCGGGCGAGGAATCACGCGCCATCTCCGCGTCATACACGGCGCGAATCATCGAGCTCAAGAAAGGCGGCTGCGAACGGGTGAGGAAGTAAGTGCGGTTAGCGTTGAGTATGGCTCCGTAGTTCTCAATCTCATAAAAGAAGTTCTCCACCATCCCCCGCGCCAGGTCGACCTTCCCGTCCTGCAGCAGGCCCAGGATGATGAAGTAGCTGTCCCAGCCGAACATCTCGTTGAACCGTCCCCCCGGCACCACGTAGCGGTTGGGCAGGTAGAGCAACCCCTGCTGCGGAAGCTCCGCATACCTGACGTCACCCAGGTGCACGATGCGATGCGGCAAGTGGTCAATCTGGATCTTGCATTTTGACTGCAATCGCACTAAATCGATTGGAGTGGGCGCGCCGTAGGGAAGAAAGAGCACCGGCGGAGTGGTCACTTTGGGGTCGATCAGGGATTGGCACTCAGACATAGAGCGCGAGAGGCTGTCCCATCCGTTGTGAATGTAGGCATCGATGTTGGGTGCAGGCGCGGGCTCGGCCTGGGGCCAAACTTGTTGCACCGCGAACTGGAGCAGCAACAGGGCAAAAATACGGGCAGTCACCACAGGCTTGTCTCCTCCGTGGAGAGGATACATGGCGCGAACGCCTCGTTGTAGCATCGGGTTAAGGCATTTTCACGTGGCGGGCCAAAAGCATCGGGCATTGTTTTGGGTTGGGCTCGGCGCCCTGGTAGTTGCGGTTGTTGCGGTCGCTACCTTCGAAATCCTCCTTTCCCGGGCGGAGCCGATCCTGCGCGCGCGTTTGCTGCAAAGCCTCTCCGCCCGTTTCCATAGCCGGGTGGAGATGGGGCCATTGGACGTTTCTCTGCTGCGCGGCTTCGAGGTCTCGGGCAAGGACCTGGCCATCTACCCCTACAACGTCCAGTCCAGCACGCCAACCTTCTCCGTACGGCGATTCGCCTTCCGTACTGGCTATTCCAGCCTTCTGCACTCTCCCATGCACATCAGTCACGTTGAGGTCGAGGGGCTGCGTATCAACCTGCCGCCCAAAAGCCATCGCAAAGAGCTGCCCCAGTCGAGCAACGAACCTCGTATCAGCAGCAAGGTAAGCATTTTTGTCGGCGAGATGGACTGCAGTGATACCGTGCTTATCCTGGGCACGGACAAACCGGGTAAGCTTCCGCTCCGCTTTGTCATCCAAAGCCTTTCTCTTCGCTCCATCGGGGCCGGCCAGCCCTTGGACTTTACCGCCATGCTTACCAATCCCAAACCTGTAGGCCAGATCGAGACCCGCGGCCACTTCGGTCCTTGGAACGCCGACCGCCCGGGCGCCACCGCATTGGGAGGCACTTACAGCTTCCACGACGCTGATCTAAGCACCATCAAGGGCATTGGCGGCATCCTCTCCTCCCAGGGGGGATACGAGGGAACGCTGGACAAAATCGTCGTCGATGGCAAGACGGACACGCCGGACTTCCAGGTAAAGGTCAGCGGCCACAAGGTACCGCTGCATACGGAATTTCACGCCATTGTGGACGGCACCGATGGGGACACCTACCTGCAGCCGGTCAAGGCGCACTTCCTCCATTCCTTCCTGACCGCGCGCGGGTACGTGGTACGTGTCTCGGGAGAACCGGGAAAGCACGTCTACCTCGATGTAGCCATGGATCAGGCGCGGATCGAAGATCTGCTACGCCTGGGGGTGCGCACCGATCCCCCGGTGCTGGAAGGTCAGGTCAAGCTGCATACCAGCCTGGATCTGCCCCCTGGGCCTCAGGATGTGGCTCACAGGCTGCGGCTGCAAGGCAACTTTGCCATCGTCAACGGCCGCTTCAGCAGCGACAAGATTCAAAACCGTATTGACGAGCTCAGTTTGCGGAGCCAGGGCCAGGTGGAACTGCTCACCCAGGAGCAGCGGGACGGGAAATTGGCGCTGGTGCGCTCCCAGCTGCGTGGCGACTTCACGCTGGCGGATGCCAGCTTGAATCTGCCCAGTCTGCATTGGGACATCCCTGGAGTAGGCATCAAGCTTGCCGGCGTTTATACGCTGGATGGCGCTAGATTCAACTTCGCCGGAACAGCCGATATGCAAACCACCGTGTCTCGCATGGTCGGGGGTTGGAAGGGGGTGCTGCTGATGCCCTTCGATAAGGTGCTGCAGAAGAACGGCGCTGGTACCGAGGTGCCGTTCAAAATTGATGGCACCAAGTCAGACCCTCATTTCGGCCTGGACTTCGATCGCAACAAAAAGAAATGAGGCGTACATTTATCTGCCTATGCGCAGAACATCAATCTACTTGTCGATATTTGCCGGGCTAATCCTAAGCCTGTCGACTGCCTGGACGCAGGCCGTTCCGGATAAAAGTGATCCATGGTGGAAGCATGCGCTCATTTACGAGATATATCCCCGTAGCTTCCAGGATTCAAACAGCGACGGCGTTGGCGATCTCAACGGCATAACCCAGCGGCTTGACTACATTAAGGGGCTGGGAGTCGACGCCATCTGGCTGTCGCCCATCTATCCCTCGCCGCAGGTTGACTTTGGCTACGACATCTCCGACTACGAAGCGATCGATCCCCAGTACGGCACCATGGCTGATTTCGACCGGCTGGTGGCCGAGGCGAAAAAGCGAAAAATCGGCATCATCATGGACATCGTGGCCAACCACACCTCGGACAAGCATCCCTGGTTCATTGAATCCGCCAGCTCCAAAACCAACCCCAAGCGTGACTGGTACATCTGGCGTGACGGCAAAGGGCCTGGGGTGCCGCCAAACAACTGGCAATCGGACTTCGGCCATTCCGCCTGGAAGTTCGATCCAAAAACGTCACAGTGGTACTACCACAAGTTTTACGCCGAGCAGCCCGATCTGAACTGGAGGAATCCGGCGGTCGAGCGAGCCGTGTTTGGAGCGTGTCGATTCTGGTTGAACAAGGGGGTGGTGGGCTTCCGTCTGGATGCCATACCGACCTTATTCGAGGACGAGCAGTTGCGGGACGAGAAGGAGTTGCCCGGCACCAATGCCTACGGTGACCAGAGCCTCGATGACGCGCGAACCAACAATCTGCCTGAAGTGCACCAGGTGATGCGCGATCTGCGCAAAGTGACCAACACCTATCCGGGCCACCGGGTCCTGATTGGTGAGACCTATCTGCCTGACATCGCGGAGTTGCGCAAGTGGTACGGTGCTGACCACGACGAGTTGCAATTGCCCATGGACATGATGGTGGGCTTCCTCAACCGCATGGATGCTGGGGAATTTCGCACCCGCATTGATCAGGCCGAGCATGATCTTGATCACGACCAACCGCTGTTTGTTTTTGATAATCACGACAACGCCCGCAGTTGGAACCGTTATGGCGACGGCGTGCACAACCTGGATATCGCCCGTGTGATCGCGACCCTCTTGCTAGGTACCCGTGCCACCGCCATGATGTATTACGGCGAAGAGCTGGGCATGACGACAACCCCGCCCACCCGGGTCGAGGATGTGAAGGACCCTGTCGGCAAGGTTGGCTGGCCTAAGGACAAGGGCCGGGATGGCGAGCGTACGCCGATGCAATGGGATGGTTCGCCCAACGCCGGTTTTACCACGGCTTCGGCCACCCCCTGGCTGCCGGTTCCGCCGTCCTACAAGACGGTGAATGTAGCCATCGAGTCGCGCGAAGATGATTCTCTCTTGAGCTGGTATCAACAGCTGATACGGTTGCGCCGCGAGAACCCGGCGCTGCGCGATGGTACCTTGACCATGCTGAACGTAAACGACAACAACGTTCTGTCATGGTTGCGTAAAACCCAGGATGGGCAATCCGTTCTTATCGCCTGTAACTTCACCGCCAAACCGCAAACCGTAGCCTTCGATAAGGACGTAAGCGGACAGAAGCTCAAGACGGTGCTAAAGACACCCGGCAGTGAGGACCCTGAATCTCCAGCCACCATCAAGCTGCCGCCCTACGGAGTCTACATAGGCCAACTGCAATAGGGATTTTTCCCAGCAACTGAACCGCGGGTGCCCCACATCTCGCTCGTTTTTCGCGAGATGTGGGATGCCACGGATGTTTATCGTTATGGCCTGTTTGGAATTGAAAGCTCGAGGTTTAAGGCAGTGGTATCCCACATCTCGCGAAAAACGAGCGAGATGTGGGGCACCCGCGGTTCAGTTGCTAGAAAAATCCCTAATCACGATGGCTCGCCAGCACCTCATCGTAAGTGCTGTAAACTCCCTCGAACACCGAATCCCAGGATGCCGACTGCGCATACACCCGAGCCGCAACCCGCATCTGCGCATGAAGTTCCGGATCGAGGATAATCCGCGCAATCGCACTCGAAAATAATTCATCCGAGGCAATCGAACCAGTCTCACCGTCGCGCACAATATACCGCGGGCCGCCATCCGGCGTGACAATCGCCGGAACCCCCGAAGCCAGCGCCTCCAACACCACATTGCCGAAAGTATCGGTGTGAGAAGGAAACACAAAAAGATCCATATTCGCGTAAGCCCGCGCCAGGTCGTGCCCGCGAAGCACACCAGTGAACTGCGCGTTCGGTAAGTGTTGCCGCAACCAGCCTTCCTCCTTGCCATGCCCAACGATGAGAAAGCGAAAATTCGTGATGCCACGCGCCATCAGCTCGGTTCTTATACGCGCCAGCAGAAACACATTCTTCTCAATCGAAAGCCGGCCGCAAAACCCCAGCACGAATGCGTCCTCCGTGCCGCTGCGATCGCGATACTCCGGTGAGAAGGAAATCGTATCAACCCCGCGGGGCATCAGGGCGCAGTGACGGTCGGTAACCCGCTCCAGCAATTGGCACAAATCGATATTGGGTGCGAACAGCACCTCTGCCAGGCGATAAAAACGAGCACATGCCAGCAGCGCGGCGTTTTCAATTTTTTTTCCCGCAACCGCCCTGTTGCTCTTGGGAAGCACGCGCAAGAACCACCCCGAACGCTGCGCAGCATATTCGTGCAGATTGGTGTGCCAGGAGGCAACCAGGGGAATCTTGAGATTCTTCGCCAGCCAGGCCCCCAGCATGCCCGGCTCGCTGGGCCCGGTGACGTGAATAATATCCGGGCGGAATGCGCGCAGGCGATCCTCGAGGAAATTCTTGTGCCGCACGAAGGCGGGATCAAACGTGAGATCTTTTTCGAGGCGAAAGGAAATAGGACTGCCGCGCGGAATCTCCAGCGTGGTCAGCTCGCCTTGGTGTTGCTCCTGAACTGCGGTCTCTCGCTTACCCGGGTGGAGACAAAAAAAAGGCAGGCCTCGTCGTTGCGCAAAGGCCTCAAAGTGCCGGCTGGTGTGGGCCACGCCGTTGATCTCGTAAAACGTATCGGGAAGATACGCCACCCTTGGGGTCGCCGCGCGCATAGGCAAGTGTATCTGCGCTGGGGCCAAGGGAGAAGTATTCAGCTGCCTTAGAACGCTTCCTGCTCGCCCAGCGCGAACTGCAGCTCGTGCGATTCATTCCAGGCGAAGCGCAAACCGTGGCTGACCGGATCGCTGCCCAGCATCCTGACGAACTGGATAATCATGCGCATGTAAGCCGGCGGCCCACCATAAGGCCAAAGTTGGCTGAGCGGGCGATCCACACCGTTCACGTCCGGGTGATAAACCCGTTCATCCCAACGCCGCGATCCTTCAGGGAAATCAGGATAGTCACGAATCGCATCCAGGGTAGATTTCATGATGCGGTGTTTCCACGGCTCCGCATATTGCGGCATAAAGAGAACATGGCTGCGATTCTCGCGGCGAATCTCATCCACGAACTCGTTGAAGCTGGTCGCCTGCGTCAGGTTAACGTTGGCGTTCGGTTCGAGACCATGCCGGTCGCCCCCGGAGATCAGCAATTTGTTCCAGCGCGCCGCGAGCCTTTTCACCAGTCGATTCTCTTCCCAGTTGCGCAAACCATTCAGTTCCACCGCGTGGATCGAGCGGCTGTTCTGGGAGAGAAATTCTTCCACCCGCTGCTGGTGCAGGTCGTAGCCAATCTTGTACAGATCCCACAGCGGGTGATTGAAGACGATCAACACGTTGGGAAGCTGGTGCAGTGCGGAGAGCATCTCGGTCAAGCGCGCGTCGCTCGGGTTGGCGGTGAATGCTTCAAACTCGCGCATCCACTCGGCGCCGCTCGCGCTGGGCAAATTATGGATGCCGAGATGAAAAGCCTGATCCTTACCGAACGGCGTTGTCCACTCCACAGAAACCGGGATGTGGCGCGCGCTGGCAACGGTGCGCAGTAGCATGGGCGCCTGGATGTCATCGTGATCGGTAATCGAAACCAGGGGCTCCGCCTGCAGCGACTCCGCGATCTGACGGCTTTCCAGGTCAAATGCGAGCCGCGGTGTGAGCGGAGGTGTCCAGTAACTCCGGGCGTAGTCAATCTGCAGGCGATGCTTTTTCTGGCAGCGCTTTTCTTCCCGCGCCATAATTCCTTTAAAGCAGCGGTGCTCGTGCGCCAGTTTTGCGATGAAGTCGAGAGTTTCTTTAGACCGATTGGTATGGCTATGGAGCGAAACACCGGAAGCGAAGCCCTTCGCGGCACGCTGGTTGTTCCAGAGATACGAGATACGAGAACCTGTCATCTCTTCCTCCCGCTTGGAGCAACCGCACCTGGCCCTTGCTGCCACACAGTAAATGTGTGATCGCTCTCGTGTGCCCAGTATCTAGTGCAAGTGATGAACGGCGAGTTACTGGCACGCGAATTAACGTCAAAATTTGACTGGAACCATGCTGGGTAACACGATACTTACGACGAAGGTAACCAGTTTCTACTTATCGTGTGCCACTAATGTCGGGATTGAGGAGGGGTTCCTCTTCCACATTCGGCTGTCCCTGGCGGCGGGCTTCGGGTTCGAGGTGATACTTGGTCAAATCTCTCTTGAGGATTTCAAAGGCCTCTTCTGGAGTATCGGCCATTTGAAAGAGCGCACGATCCCGCGCAGAAATTGTGCCCTTATCGACCAGCACATCCAGGTTGAGGATGCTGTTCCAGTAAGCGGAACCGTAAACCACGATGGTGATCTTCTTAGCCAGCTTTTCGGTCTGCACCAGGGTGAGCACTTCAAACATTTCGTCGAGAGTGCCGAAGCCGCCAGGGAAAACCACCAGCGCTTTGGCCAGGTACGCAAACCAATATTTGCGCATGAAGAAATAATGAAACTCAAAATTGAGCGAAGGGGTGATGTAAGGGTTGGGAGCCTGTTCAAAAGGTAGCCGGATGTTGAGTCCCACCGACTTGCCGCCAGCCTCATAGGCGCCGCGGTTAGCGGCTTCCATGATCCCCGGGCCACCGCCGGAGGTGACGACGAAGCGGTGCCGCCGCCCTTTCAGGGTCTGGGTCCACTTTGTCACCATGGAGGCGAGCCGGCGGGCGTCTTCGTAATAGCGCGCCATCTCCACACCTGCTTCGGCGCGGCGGCGTTGCAGCTCGGTTGCCGTACCCTTGGCGATCTCCTCATCGGTCGCCGGTTGCTCTTCGTCGGGTGCCGGGGTCGCCGATCCGGGCTTGTCTAGCAGTTCGAGTTCCTGGCTGGCGTCAGCGTGCTCACGGAAGCGCGCCGAGCCAAAAAACACGATTGTGTCCTGAATGCGTTCCCGGCGAAAACGCGCCAGCGGCTCCGAATATTCCGACAGGATGCGCACCAGGCGGCCGTCGGGACTATTGATGAAGGCAGGGTTCTGATAGGAGAGGGGAGCGCGATGCAGGTCGGGCGGCTTGCCGGTTGGGTGCTTCATGCTTTCAGGAGGTAGACCCGCGAAAGTTGGCGGCCTCAACGATCGCGATCCACAGGTTCAAGAGCCCGAGGCCTGAGACCATGCCGCGTACCGCTCCGTACATGAGAAACGTGGCCAGGCGCGGGAAATGATTGAGCAGTTGGTTATCCGCCCACAGCGGCGCGTACCAGGGGAGCACGAGCACGATGATCCCGATATAGATGCGGATGATGACATAGAGAAACAGCTCCATTCGGCGAAGCCAGAGGGGCAGCCGCGATGGGCGCTGAGGCGCACGTTGTCGCTCTTGCACGGTCGAGCCGTTTGAAGAATTCGACGAAAACAGGTTCGACTGTTGCGGCATTTTCCTTAGGCCGGGGTCGGACGCTGGAGCACCCCAGTGTACTCTATGGCAACAGTAACACAGCGACCCTGGATAGAATCCTGGACTGGATCCACCCGACAGGCTGGTGGAGGATTCTTTGGAGAGGATGACCCAAAGAGTCTGCAGGAGTCCCGGAGGGACGGCTGAGTGTAGCCCAGGACGCCAGTCCTGGGTCTGTGCTCACCCCTGAAGCACGGTCCGGTTAGGCCGTGCGCATCTGGACCGAGTTGCCCGCCTCTGCCGCGGCTGCGGCAAGGATCCGATGGTGAATAGTAAACAGGGCAAGTTCGAGGCGATCGGAAACGCCCGTCTTGTCATACACACTGCGCAGGTAATTCTTGATTACCTGTTCGGTGGTGCCCAGGCGCAGGGCAATCTCTTTGTTCTTGCAGCCTTGCACGATCAGGGCAACGATCTTCATCTCTTTGGGCGTAAGCCGGTCGCGAACCCGTGCGCCTACAGAGTCTTCTTCCTCCGACCCAATCGCCTCAGCGGGCCGCTGGATCGACGAGAAGCCCTTGATGACACGATGCACGCACTCCACCAGCGCTTGGCCGGTGGTGTTGCGGTAGACCACTCCACGAATGTCGTGGGCAGTGAAAATCTGCGCCGGCTCGCCGTTCTCTGCGATCACCACTGCGCGGCTCCCAGCGGCTTTTACGTGCGACATCAGATCCTGGTACTCGGGCCGCAAAGCAGACGCAAATAGAACAATGGAAGAGCGATACGCATCGACGGAGAGCAGCAGACGCTCCAGGTCCGCACATTGTGCGGCGACCCGAAAGTCTTCTTCGCTCGCCAGAACCTTGGCAATGCCAGCGCGAAAGATTGCTTGGTTGTCAGCCAGAATAATTTTATTCATCGTGCTGCCTTGTGCCTCGTGTCGCTTTTTATTCGCAATCTTTACTGGCCGCGTACTCGAGCTATCGACCAACGGCCATCGGTCGTTCTAAAATGTGTTGTTTTCGAACACCTCCGGTACGTTTCTCTCCGCTCTTGCTGCCGAGAGTTTTGAGGTGTCCGGTGTTCTCAAGCCTAGCGGCTTAGGCAGGAAATGAAACCCCACGAAAGTGGCAGGATGGCGCTCTCAAGTTGCTGTCGTGACTGGATTTGAGTGCAGCGAAAGTAGTGCGGGGCGCGACGAACGTAATGCCCAGGCAATACACTAAAGAAGCATGGGCAAGCCAGTTATTCTCGCGGTAGACGACGATGTGAGTGTCCTGGAGGTGGTGGTCCAGGATCTGCGCCGCCAATACGGTGCGAACTATCGCATCCAGCGCGCCGCCTCCGGACAGGCGGCGCTCGACACCTGTGACCAGTTGAAAAAGCGGGGCGACGTCGTCGCCCTGTTCGTTTCCGATCAGCGGATGCCCGGAATGTCCGGGGTGGAATTTCTGGGTAAGGCGATGGAAATTTACCCCGACGCGAAGCGCGCTTTGCTGACCGCGTATGCCGATACCGAGGCGGCCATCCAGGCCATCAACACTGCCAAGATCAACTACTACCTGACCAAGCCATGGGACCCGCCGGAAGAGCGCCTGTACCCGGTGCTCAACGATCTGCTGGAAACCTGGAAAGAAGGCTACCGGCCTCCCTTTGAAGGTTTGCGTGTTCTGGGACCGCGATACACCCTGCGCGACCATCAAGTGCGCGACTTTCTGTCTCGCAATCGGGTGCCCTATGTGTGGCTCGATCCCGAACAAAACGCCGAGGGTGTCGACCTGCTCACCCGTTTCAAGTTGGATGACCACAAGCTGCCGGTGGTGCTTTTTGGGGATGGCTCCTACCTGGTGCAACCCGGCCAAATGGAGCTGGCCAGCAAAATTGGCTTGCGCACCCAGGCAGAGAAAGACTTTTATGACCTGGCGATCATCGGCGCCGGGCCTGCAGGGCTGGCGGCAGCGGTCTACGGAGCATCGGAGGGTCTACGGACCTTGGTCATCGACAACGGAACCCCTGGAGGGCAGGCTGGCTCCAGCTCCAGGATTGAGAACTATCTCGGCTTTCCCGAGGGCATCAGCGGGCAACTGCTGGCGGAGCGGGCCCTGATCCAGGCCCAGCGCCTCGGAGCGGAGCTCATGACCAACAAATCCACCGGCATCCGCACCGACAATAACTACAACATCGTGCAGCTGGAAGACGGTCGGGAGGTGTCGTGCCACGCCTGCCTGATCGCTACCGGGGTCTTTTACCGGTACTTAACCACTCCCGGAGTGGAGCGCCTGACCGGCGCCGGTGTCTATTACGGCGCCACTATGACCGAAGCCAAGTCCTGCCTCAACGAGAATGTTTTCGTCGTCGGGGGCGCAAACTCGGCCGGACAGGCAGCCATGTACTTCTCCAAATACGCCAAAAAGGTAACCATGCTGGTAAGGGGCGAATCCCTTAAAAGCAGCATGTCGAAATATTTAATCGATCAGATCGAAGCCACATCGAATATAGAGGTCAGGGCATGTTGCCAGGTGGTGGAAGCCTTGGGGGAGACTCACCTCGAATGCTTGCGCCTCTGTGGCCCTGGTGGTGAGGAGACCGTACCCGCGAGTGGCCTGTATATATTTATTGGGGCCGCACCGAATACGGATTGGCTTCCGGACACGATTATGCGCGACGCAAACGGGTTTTTGCTGTCCGGTCGCGATCTGAAGGTAGACGGGAAAATGGCTAAGGGTTGGAACCAGGATCGCGAACCATACTTGCTGGAAACCAGCGTGCCCGGGATATTCGTTGCCGGGGATGTGCGCCACGGTTCCATCAAGCGGGTGGCATCCGCGGTCGGTGAGGGATCGATTTCAGTGCAATTTATCCATCAATACCTGGCGCGGTTCTAAAACTTATGACCGATGTACAGCAAGGTTCGAGCATAGAGCAAGTTCAGGCGGTCACCCTGACCGCACAATTGCAACAGGTCCCGGTCTTCTCCGGGGCCACGGAAGACGACCTTCGCTGCCTGGGCGAGGTCGAGTTGATCCACGCGGAACAAGGCGCTGACCTCTCCGATATAGGTCAAACCCACCGCGGATTCTGGATTCTTCTCTCCGGCGAGCTGCGACTGCAAAAGCGCAAGGAAGATGGCGACCTCATACTGATTGGCACCATCAGTCCCGGTGAGACCTTTGGCGAAATTCCGTTGTTGATGGGTAAGAGCAGCGAGGCTGTCATCACCGTCCTCAAGGCCTCTAGCGTCGTCTTCCTGCGTGAAGAGGTTTTTTGGAATCTCATGTTTTCTTGCCCCCAAGTGCGCACGAGTGTGTTGGGAAATATGGCTCGCAGGCTGCAGGTGTTTCAATCGCAGGAGCTGCATCGTGAAAAGCTGATTTCACTGGGAACCATGGCAGCCGGCCTGATGCATGAGTTGAATAATCCTGGAGCGGCTGCGCGGCGCGCTGCCTCCCAGATGCGAGAAAACCTGAGCCGTCTGCAAAAAATCAGCCTGCGCATGTGCGATAACGACTTGACACCGGGCCAGACCAATTGCCTGCGCGTTCTGCAGGAGCAGGCCTTGCAACCCACGAAGCCGACCGCGATGAGCTCCCTGGACCAGGCTGACGCCGAAGACGAACTGTCGTCATGGCTGGAAACCCACGGCATTGAGAATTCGTGGAAATTGGCCGCCACGCTTTCCGCCATCGGGTTTGACGCCGAGACCCTGGAATGTGCGCAGCACGAATTTCCTGGCAACACCCTATCCGATCCGCTCAACTGGATGGAGGCCCTCATCTCCAGTGTGCAGCTGGTAGGCACCATTGAAGAAAGCGTTTCCCGGGTTACCGACCTGGTCTCAGCGGTAAAGAAATACGCCTACGAAGACAAGCCGCAGCGCCATCAGCTCGATGTGCATGACAGCATTCAAAGCACCCTGGTCATCCTGGGCCATAAGTTCCGCCAAAAGGAGTTGACGGTGGTAAAGGACTTCGCCCCGGGCCTTCCGCCGCTCTCCACGTGCGGAGTCGGTCTGAGCCAGGTGTGGACCAACCTGCTTGACAACGCGATTGATGCCTCACCGCAAAAGGGAACTGTGACCGTTCGCACCGGGGTGAATGGCGACAATGTGAGCGTCACCATTGCCGACGTGGGCGAGGGCATCCCTGAGGAAAACAAGAAGCTCATTTTCGAGCCCTTCTTTACGACCAAGCCTACGGGCCAGGGCACAGGCCTGGGCCTGGACATTGTTCGCCACATCGTGGTGGACAAGTTTGGCGGAGAAATCGAGGTAAACTCCCTGCCGGGCAACACCGAATTCATCATCAAACTTCCCGTCGTCTCCTGAACCCCAATCTCCTCAAAAAGATGCTGCAACCTTCCCCGCAGACTTGCGTTTTGTCTGCCAGGGGGAAGAAATGAACATCAGGAAGAATTGGCCTACAGCTATCGCGTTTCTGCTTTTGGGCGGGACTGGTGCAATTGCCTCTGCTCAGTACGGACAAGGCTATGGCGCTGCCTACCAGCAGCAGAGCGAGTCAGCGGATTCTGCCGCTCATTGGGGTTACCAGGATGGTCTTGCCGACGGCGGCCATGACCGCGCAACCGGCCATAGCTTTCGCCCCACCCACGACAGCGCCTACAAACATGCACCGGAGTATGGTCATCCGCCGATCGGACGGGACGAGTACAAGAATATTTATCGCGAAGCATACATCCGCGGATACGAGAAAGGTTACGGGCGCTAGAGCATTTTCCTATAGGTGTAGTCCGAAGAGAGGGTATAAACGCGGCTTTTTATCAATAAAAGCCGCACATCGCTCCTCTACAAAGAACACCGTAAATAGGAAAAATGCTTAAACGATATCGGTGTCGTTGTCGCTCTTGAGCCGTCCGCTATTTGCCCATAACACCATCGCGATGAACGCGACCAGTGCGCCGCCAATGATTACTGTAACTTCGAGCATAATGGCTCCATTCTAAATCCTTTTGTTTTTTCGCTGCTCGAAGAGCTTGGCGTCGATAAGAAAGCGGAACCAGAATGTCTGCAGGGTCCAGAAGATGAACCCTTCCCGGCCATCGAGGAAGCCCAGGCGAAGAACATAGCGGTAGAAGAAAAGTGCGTAGGGGCGAACGAACAGCGGTGCATCATTGTAGAGGCCGCGCAGGAAGCGCTTTCGTTCCACGGGGTTTCCCCAGAAGCGAGGCCGGATGCGGGCCCCCTCCATGGTGCTGGTCTGCTCCATCACCTCGGCATCCGACCAGCGGTTATGCCGCATTGTCCACTCCGAAAGCGACATGCGAATTTCATCGATCATGAACCCCTGGAGCTGGCCGGCCGAGCCCTGAATGAGATAAAAGTGCTGGTCGTACTTACGTTCTTCGCAGCGGGCCGCGCCATTGCGGAAAAGCCTTAGGTGCCAGGTGGGGGACATACCGCCGTGCCGCAACTGCCGCCCCAGAAACATCACCAGGCGGGCGATAAGAAATCCCGCTTGGTCGGGGTTCTCCTTGAGCGATCGCACCGACGCGATCAGTTCGGGCGTCAGCCGCTCATCGGCATCCAGGTGCAGTTGCCAGGAATAACGAGGCGCCACGTTATCGATGGCCCAGTTTCTCTGTGCGCCGTAGTTCTCGAACGCATGCTGTAGGACCTGGGCTCCGTGTTGCCGGCTGAGTGCGACCGTGTCGTCCGTGCTGAAGGAGTCGATGACATACAAGTCATCCGAAACCTGCTGCGCCTGCTCCAGCGTTGCTCCTAGAGTATCGACAGAGTTATAGGCAAGAATAATGACTGAGGGCTTCAAGAAATCCACTATAACCGAGCCGGCCAGTCGAGGGCTCGGCCGACTCCGGACGCGCTGAGTAGGACGAACGGCACCACGTGCGAAGAGAAGCGTGCAGGCTCGCACGAAGGGCACGGCTTCAGCCGTGCCGTAAGAGCCGCGACCAGTGAGGGCTTTAGCCCCTGAGGTACGCGTTTTCATGTTTCAGCCTGAAGAAGAACCTTCCCTGCAACAACCGTACCTCAGCGGCTAAAGCCGTCCATGCACAAGAGTTCTATGGCACGGCTGAAGCCGTGCCCTTCGTAGAAAGATTAGGCTGTCGAAACTTGATTAGGCAGAGGCCGGGGGCTTTCACGCCAGCATTGCGCTGGTGATGCGACGCGCGCCGGCTTCGTGGAAATCATAGTTTGTGTCAGCGACGGAATTGCCTACAGCGATGGCCCTGCAAGCGTCCTCTACCACGTAGGTCTCGAAACCTGCTCGCATGCTGTCGATGGCCGAGTAGCGCACACAATAGTCATAAGCTAATCCGGCAACAAAGATGCGCCCTAACCCGCGCTCGCGCAGATAACCGGTGAGACCGGTACGCGTCAAGCGATCGTTCTCGGTGAACGCGGAGTACGAATCAATGTTTGTGTGAAAGCCTTTTCTGAGAATCAGCTCCGCGTTTTCATAACGCAAATCAGGATGGAAAGCCGCGCCCGTGGTTCCTTGAACGCAATGATCGGGCCAGAGCACATGTTTTCCAAAACTCGTCTCCAGCAGGTCGAATGGAACTCGTCCCGGATGATGGGAAGCGAAGGAATGATGACTACGCGGGTGCCAATCCTGGGTGAGAATAACGTGCTCGAAGGCGCCGGAAATCCGATTAATCACCGGCACCACCTCCTGGCCACCCGGCACTGCCAGCGCACCTCCGTCGCAGAAGTCATTCTGTACGTCGACCAGCAGCAGAACGTCCCGGTCTGTAACCTCGATGGCCATCTTCTAAGAACCATTATCGCAGCGAATACTGCTGCATGCGCCCGTCTAGCTCGCTTGAATCGCGCGCTCGCGCACGGCAGCGGCAATCTGCTCGCTGGAATAGTCAAGACTCTCGAGAATCTCGCGGCTGTGCTCCCCCAGCAATGGCGGCGGCAGCCGGTACAAAACAGGCGTCGAGGAAAGACGCACCGGGTTAGCGATACTCCGCACCATATCGAGACTCGGGTGTTTGATCTCCACGATCAGCCCACGCGCCAATGTCTGCGGGTCGTTCAGTGCTTCGCCGGCCGTTTGGATTGCCGAGGCTGGGATATCCTCCGCAATGAGGCGGCTCAGCCACACGTCCGCGGGAGCCTGATCAAAGATTGTGCAAAGGGCGGGAATCAACACCTGCCGATGCTCTGTGCGTAGTGAATTGGTGCGGAAGCGCGGATCCGCCCCCAATGTCCCCTCCTTATCGACGACGCGAAGAAACCGCTGCCACAGGGTTTCATTGGCAATTCCGGCGACAAAATGACGGCCGTCTCCAGCCCGGAATACCTGGTAAGGAACAATGCTGGGATGCGTATTGCCCCAGCGCTCGGGAGATCTGCCGGCGTTCAGGTAATTGCTGCCGACATTGACAAGCAAGCTCAGTTGAGAGTCGAACAATGCCATGTCGAGGGCCTGTCCGGTCCCGGTTTTCTCCCGTGACAGCAAAGCGGCAAGGATCCCTAATGCGGAATAGAGGCCGCACGTTATGTCCGCAATCGCGATCGGATAGCGAACTGGTTGGCCCTCCGGTTCGCCGGTAAAACTCATGATCCCTGCCTGGGCCTGGGCGATGATGTCGTATCCCGCGAGTCCTGACCTCGGCCCTGAGTGTCCATAGCCGGAGATGGCGCAATAGACGAGCCGCGGATACCGCGCGCAGATTGTTTCCGCGTCAAGCCCGCGGCGATGCAGAGAAGCCACGTTGCGCTGGTTGATCAGGAACACATCTGCCGTCGCCAACAGGCGGTGCAGAATCTCGGAGCCAAGCGGCTGATCATAGTCCAGTGAGAGCGAACGCTTGTTGCGATTGGTGGCTAGAAAATAAGCCGACTCTGTTCCCACAAACGGAGGTCCCCAGCCCCGCGACTGATCCCCGTTCTGCAGCCGCTCGACTTTGATGACATCGGCGCCAAAGTCGCCCATCATCATGGCGCAATAAGGCCCGGCCAGCGCCTCGGTAAGTTCAATCACGCGGATGGAGTCGAGAACACCCACTAAAATCCCGGCGGCCTTTCCTCAGCAACGCCAAAGCTTCGTTCCAGTGCCAAACCCGCGTTTCCCAACCTGCCCTCGTCGAACAGCCTGCCGATCAGGGTAATCCCGTCGGGCACGCGCCTGGGCGGTGAAAATTTAGCCGCTGGGTGGGCCGGGTCGGGATCCCAATCGCTGCGCGCCTGCGAGACTTCGATGAAGCCTGCGCGCAGAGTGAGCGAGGGATGACCGGTAGCGTTGGTGATGTCGAGCATTTCGTCGCGCAGAGAGGGAACCAGGAGCATGTCCACCTGGGAGAACACGCGGCTCATCTCCTCCGCCACCTTGCGCCGGAAGCGGTCGGTTTGCACAAAGTCAACCGCGGAAAGGAAGCGTGCCTCACGAAAAGCGTTGGGCCACGCGTCAGGCGTCTGCATCTTCAGTTGATCCACGCCATGGGTGAGCGTCAGGTCCTCAAAGGCGGCAGCTGCTTCGGCGGCGACGATCAACTGCAGCGACTTATAAGGCCAGTCGGGGATGGTTACCTCGACCGGAATCATGCCCACCTTCTTCACCGTGTCGAGAGCCGCGCGATCCACGTCGGTGGCCGGGCTTTCGTGCAGCCATTTAGGGAAATAGCCGACGCGCAGACCCTCTACGTTGGCTGCGGCATCGTAGTCTAGTTTGCTGGATACGCTCGAAACGTCGCCTGCGTCCGGCCCGGTGATCGCCTCCAGCACCAGCAAGGAGTCCTCGACACTTCGTGTCATCGGGCCTAGCTTATCGAGCGACCAGCACAGGGTCATGGCGCCGGTCCGCGGGACTCGCCCATAGGTGGGCCGCAGGCCGGTGATTCCGCAGCGCATGGTGGGGCTTACGATGCTGCCGCCAGTCTCGCTGCCAATGGAAAAGCCCACCAACCCGGCGGCCGTTGCTGATCCGGGTCCCGCGCTTGAGCCCGACGAGCCTTCGTCGAGCAGCCAGGGATTTCTTGTCTGGCCGCCAAACCACACGTCGTTCATCGCGAGAGCGCCCATGCTCAGCTTGGCAATCAGCACCGCTCCGGCCTGGTGCAGGCGTTTGACCACGGTGGCATCCTCCGGTGGCACGCGGTTTCGGAAAGGTTCAGCACCGTAGGTGGTTGGAATCCCCGCCGTATCGAGCAGATCCTTGCCACCCCACGGAATGCCGTGCAGTGGTCCCCGATAGTGTCCTGCGGAGATTTCCTGGTCTGCCTGTTTGGCCTGGCTGATGGCCAACTCGCGCGTGGGCGTGATCACACACAGCAGCTTGGGATTGAAGCGTTCGATTCGCTGCAGGTAGATGTTGGTAAGCCGCTCCGAGGTAAGCTGGCGTTTTTCGATCCAGCGCGAAAGCCGGGTGACGGGGGCGAAGGCAATGTCCTCGTCATTGCTGGGGAGCGGACCGGGATCGGTCTTGCTGCGCAGGAACAGGTTGCGCGCGGGCCCGGCCGCCTGCCCGGGCAAAGCCGCTTCGCCATGCGACCAGGGGGCCAATGTGGGTTCGAGCGCGACCTTGCGCGGTCCGACGCGGCGTTCATACAGCGGCGCCATCGCGCTGCGCCAGTTGGCGATCGCTTCTCTGCGCTCGCCATCACTTAATTCCACCTGCACCAGCTTCTCCGCTTCTGCGAAGGTCAGCGGGGATATCTCAGGCCCGACCGGAGGACTCGTCGCAACGGCAGGAGTTGCGGCCTTCTGCTCCTCCTCTTTGCAAGAACTGACAGCGATTCCCAAAACACCAAGAGAGCCACTGGCCAGGAACTGCCTGCGTGATTTCGACATGGCACCTCTGATGCTAACCCCGTCCGTGCAAGCAATCCTGGGTGCCCCACATCTCGCAAAATACGAGCGAGATGTGGGGCACCCGGGCACTGTTGCAGGTTTGAAGCTTTCACTGGAGCTGCACGATGACCCCTTCAAAGGCGCGCAGCGAGGCACTTGACCCAACCCCTTCGCCGGAGCGATCCATGTGGGTCGACACAAGAATGTAGCCTCCAGCGGTGGCAGCCTCTTCCTGTCCATCGCTCAGATTGAGCAGGATCGCAAAACGCTCCTTCTCGTCAAACCTGTCATAACGAAGAACCTTGCCGTCGCTGGACACATTTTCAACCCCGCCAGTATTGAGAGCCGCATGAGAGTTGCGCAACCCAATAAGCGTGCGATACAAGCTGAGCATCGAATCATCCTGACTGGACAGTGTAGCCACGTTGACCGTCTCATGGTCGGCCGCCAGGCGAAGCCACGGTGTGCCCTCCGTAAATCCCGCCATCCTCGAGCTATCCCATTGCATGGGCGTCCGCTCCGGGTCCCGCCCCTGGCCTTTGCCGGGTTCATTCTTTTCCGCCGGGTCCTGCACTTCCGCCGCAGGAATGACCACGTCTGCCATTCCAATCTCATCGCCGTAATACATCGTCGGCGTGCCGCGCAGCGTCAGTAGCAACATTGCCGCGATGCGCGACTTGGCCCGGCCGATGCGTGTCGCGATGCGGGGTTGATCGTGGTTACCGACCACCCAGTTGGGCCATGCGCCCACCGGCAACGCAGCCTCATACTCCTTGATAATCCCGGCAATCGCATCCGCGGTCCACGCGCACTGCATAAGATGAAAATTAAAAGGTAATTGTGCGCCCTTAAGATCCTTTCCGTAGTAGGTCGCAAGCTGATCGAAAGGGAGATACGTCTCACCGATCAGCAATCGGCCGCCATACGAGTCGAGCAAAGCGCGCATATCCGCGACGATCGCGTGCACCTCAGGCCGATTCGTGTTGTACACGGGAAGTAGCCGCACCGATGCGGGGCTGTCCGGCGCGCTCGCAGGATTGACCGGGTTATCGCGATACTGATCGTCCTTGATGAGCATCCACATCACGTCAACGCGAAATCCGTCCACCCCGCGGTCCAGCCAGAATCGAAGCACGTTATACATCGCTTCCCGCAGCTCCGGATTGCGCCAATTAACATCCGGTTGCTGCTTGAGAAACGAATGGTAGTAGTACTGGCTGCCGTCCTTAGTCCATGCGGGACCGCCAAAGTTGCTCAGCCAGTTGTTAGGTGGGCCGCCATCCGGGCCCGGATCGTGCCAGAGGTACCAATCACGTTTCGGGTTGGTAGTCGAGGAGCGGCTTTCCAGGAACCATGGATGCTGGTCGGAGGTGTGGTTAGGCACAAAGTCGACGATCAACTTGAGACCACGCTCGTGGATAGCTCGGAGCAGTTTGTCAAAGTCGTCCAATTTTCCAAAGAGGGGATCGACGTTGCAATAATCAGCGATGTCGTAGCCGAAATCCGCCATGGGCGAGGGATAAAAGGGGGCAATCCACACCGCCTCGATGCCCAGGTTTGTCAGGTAATCAAGTCTCTGCAGGATACCCTGAAGATCGCCGATGCCATCGCCGTTCGAGTCCTGGAACGACCGCGGATAAACCTCATACAAAATGCCGTACTGCCACCAGGCTGCCGAAGGCATAATCAGACGATACACTGGTCGTTATGAGTAAACCCGCCCAACCGTTGAACAAGTACAGCTCTCAGATCACGCAGCCAAAGTCTCAAGGCGCCTCCCAGGCGATGCTTTATGCGACGGGGCTTCGCGAGCCCGATATGGCCAAGCCGCAGGTCGGCATCGCCAGTGTTTGGTATGAAGGCAATTCGTGCAACATGCATCTTCTCCATCTTGCCGAAAAAGTGAAGCAAGGTGTAATCGCCGCCGGCATGGTGGGTCTGCGCTTCAACACCATCGGGGTCAGCGACGGAATCTCCATGGGCACCGATGGAATGAGCTATTCCCTGCAATCGCGCGACCTGATCGCCGACTCCATAGAAACCGTGATGGCCGCGCAATGGTATGACGCGAACATCTCGATTCCGGGTTGTGACAAGAACATGCCCGGCTGCCTGATCGCGATGGGCAGACTAAACCGGCCCAGCTTGATGGTCTACGGAGGCACGATCCGCGCCGGTCATCAAAATGGCCAGAAGCTGGATATCATCTCGGCCTTCCAGAGTTACGGTCAATTCATCACTCACGCCATCACCGAAGAGCAGCGCCAGGCAATTGTCCGGCATTCGTGTCCTGGAGCCGGTGCATGTGGCGGCATGTATACCGCGAATACCATGGCCTCTGCTATTGAAACCATGGGCATGAGTCTGCCCTACAGCTCATCAACTCCGGCCGAAGATCCCTTAAAGCTCGACGAGTGCTTTCGCTCGGGAGCTGCCATTCTCAACCTGCTGGAACTCGATTTAAAACCCCGCGACATCATGACCCGCGAGGCTTTTGAAAACGCCATGGTCATTGTCGCCGCGTTGGGTGGTTCGACCAACGCTGTGCTTCATCTGATTGCCATGGCGCGGTCGGTCAACGTACCTCTCACCATTGATGATTTTCAGAAAGTCAGCGACAAAACACCGCTGCTGTCCGATTTCAAGCCCAGCGGCTCCTATGTCATGGAAGACCTGCAATCTGTCGGAGGGCTGCCGGCGGTTCTGAAGATGCTGCTGGAAGCAGGCCTGTTGCACGGCGACTGCCTCACCGTCACCGGGAAAACACTTGCGGAGAACCTGAAGGATCTTCCCGGTTTGCGAGCGGGACAGGAGATCGTGCGGCCGGTTGGCAACCCGCTCAAGCCGACCAGCCACCTGCAGATACTCAAGGGCAACCTCGCGCCCGAGGGTGCGGTGGCGAAGATCACGGGTAAGGAAGGGCTCAGGTTTTCCGGTCCGGCCAATGTCTTTGACTCCGAAGAGCTGATGTTGAAGGCCCTGGAAGAAGGCAAGATTGCCAAAGGTCAAGTTCTCGTCATTCGCTACGAGGGCCCCAAAGGCGGCCCGGGCATGCCCGAGATGTTGACACCAACCTCGGCGATCATGGGCGCGGGCTTGGGGAAGGACGTGGCCTTGATTACGGATGGCCGTTTTTCCGGCGGCTCCCACGGGTTTATCGTCGGCCACGTCACGCCCGAGGCCCAGGAGGGCGGACCAATCGCACTGGTTCGCAACGGCGACGTGATCACCATCGATGCCAAGGCGAACGAGCTGTCCGTCGCCCTGCCCGAGGCCGAACTCGCAGCCCGCCGTAAGGAATGGCGTATGCCCCCCTACAAAGCGGAGCGGGGAACACTAGCCAAGTACATCCGCTCCGTGAAGAGCGCCGCGCTAGGCTGCGTAACCGACGAATAGCAAAAGAAGCCCGAGTGCCCAACATCTCGATTGGTCCCGTAGGGAGGTCGAGAGTCAGAGCTATCCAAATTAGCTCTTTCCCAATTTCGTAGCATCGGGCACGACGACGCGATATCTCGGAAGAATGGAATCTGCGACCTAATAATTCGTCAAGGCCCGGAGGGCCGGTGGTCCAAATGTAGCCCAGCCCGGGAGGGCTGGGGTATTGATGGAGGATGATCGAGCACCGTAGGTGCGGCACTCTACCTCAACCTGGAGTGCCGCACCTACGGCGCTCTCATCATCTTCCATTCGATACCCAGCCCTTCCGGGCTGGGCTAAATTTGGGCCACCGGCCCTCCGGGCCTTGACGAATTATTGGGTCGCACGTTTCACCGTCAGCTGAAGATCGCGTCGTCCCGGGACTGAGGTTCGTCCCACATCGGCGTTGGCTCAAAGTACCCCGTCCCGGGCTTCACGTGCTTCTTCAACTCCTCATCATTCAACGTCACCCCCAACCCTGGAGTGACCGGAACCTTGATGTAGCCCTGGTTAATGATGGGTTTCTCAAGCCCGGTGACCAGATCCTGCCACCATGGCACATCGAGCGAATGGTTCTCCAGCGCCAGAAAATTCCGCGTCGCGGCCGCGCAGTGCACGTTGGCCATGCAGCTCACTGGTGTCCCGGCAAAGTGCATCGCCATAGGCACCCCATACCCAAACGCCATATCGCCGATCTTGTGCGTCCGCAAAATACCGCCCGATGTAGCCAGATCCGGATGGATCTTCGACACCGCGTGGTTCTTGCACAGCGTCTCAAAGTCCGCTACCTCGTAGATGTCCTCACCCGTAAGGGTCGGTGTTGGGCTGGCATCGGTGATCTGCTTCAGCAGATCCGTGTAGTACCAGGGAATTACATCCTCGATCCACTCCAGGTTGAACTTCTCGTATGCCTTGCCCAGCTTGATGCAGGACTTTACCCCGATGTGTCCCAGGTGATCCATCGACAGCGGCATGTCGTAGCCGATGCCGTCCCGCACCGCGGCCACATACTCGCATAACCGGTCAACGCCTTTATCGGTGACCTCGGTAGCCAGGAAAGGATGAGGCTGGTCGTGCAGCTCCCACTCGCTGAGACCCGAGGGCTGCATAACCGTGCCCGGGATTCCCTCAAGCACATTGATACCTAAATCCATCTTCATCCAGGTAAGGCCCATCGCCTTACGTTCCTTGGCTCGAACCCCGTACTCCTTGGGGTCCATCGACTCGGTTGTATCGGCATAGATGCGGACCTTATCGCGCCATTGTCCGCCCAACATCTGGTACACCGGGCAGTTGTAAACCTTGCCCGCGATGTCCCACAGCGCCATCTCGACGGCGCAGACGCCACCAGCCTGGCGGGAGATGCCGCCAAACTGTTGAATCTTCTGAAACAGAAAATCGACCTTCAACGGGTTCTCGCCGACAATGCGGCTCTTCAGCACCATGGCGTATTGAAACCCCGCTCCATCGCGTACTTCGCCTAATCCATAAACACCCTGGTTGGTGTCGATGCGAATAATCGGACAGGGGCTGGGGCCGGGCTTGACGATGATCGCGTAGCGCATGTCCGTGATCTTCAACGTCGACGGGCTGGAGTTTAGATTCACGTTCTTGACCGCCGGCTCCGACTCGGCCGCGGCTTTTTCCATCCCGTAACGGCTCAGAAGTCCGCCGGCCATCGCGGCCATCGAGGACTTTAGCATCCCGCGCCGATTGAATTTGGATCGAAAAAGATCTGACATGGTTACGTTTCTCCCTTTTGGTTTCTCCGCTTTCACGCGGCCACATCGCCCTAACGGGAAGGAGAAGGATAACGCATTTACCCGGCAGGTAGCATGGGACAAACTAGAAATCCTAATAGGGCTATAAACTAACCCGATGAAAGTGTTTCTCCTGCCGCTTCTAAGTCTTTTCATCGCGGCGACCTGCTTCGGCGCTTCGATCTATCCCACGCGCCTGGATGACCCCGCGGCGGTGTACCTCACCGCAGAGGAATTCCACGCCCATGGCGACGGCAAAGAAGACGATAGCGCAGCCATTCAGGCAGCAATCGACAAGTTGCAGTCCAGCAAAGGGGAAGGCGTCGTTTTTATCCCACCGGGGCGCTACCGCATCAGCCGCACCATCTATCTCTGGCCTGGCGTACGTGTGATTGGTTACGGTTCTCAACGGCCCGTCTTCGTGCTGGGCGAAAACACCCCCGGTTACCAGGATGGCATTGCTTACATGTTCTTTTTCGCCGGCGGCCGCCCCCGGCGCGGCGGCACGTCACCGTATTATCCTCCGCCTACTCCGCGGGGAGTCGTGCCTCCCAGCCGCAATGTCCCCGACGCCAACCCGGGTACTTTCTACTCCGCCATCAGCAACGTCGACTTCGAAATCGGCCCCGGCAATGCGGGCGCGGTCGCCATTCGCTTTCATGCCGCACAGCATTCTTTTCTCAGCCACATAGACTTTTCTATCGGCTCCGGATTCGCCGGCGTGCATGAGGTTGCCAACGAAGCTGAGGACCTGCACTTCCACGGCGGCCAGTTCGGCATTATGGCGCGCAAACCCTCGCCGGCGTGGCAGTTCACGCTCATCGACTCCACCTTCGACGGTCAGCGGGAGGCGGCTATCCGCGAAAACGAAGCCGGCCTCACCCTGGTGCACGACGAGTTCCGCAACGTCCCCACTGCCGTCTCCATCGATCCTAACTACTCCGATCAGCTTTGGATCAAGGATAGCCGCTTTGAGAACATCTCCGGCCCCGCCGTCGCAATCGGCAATGACTCCAGCCGCATGACGGAAATCAATTTCGAGAATGTGCTCTGCAGCCACGTACCCATATTTGCGAAATTGCGCGAGAGCGGCCGCGAATTCCGCCAGGTCGCTGATACTTATCAGGTCAACGTCTTCTCCCACGGCTTAAGCCTGGCGTATCCGGGCGCTCCGGCCGCAATTCAGACGCGCTATGAGTCTTCGCCGCTTGCCGTTTTCCCAACCTCGACACCGCCTGCGATCAGCCCGCTGCCTGAGCCTGCCACCTGGGTCAACGTTCATACCCTCGGCGTCAAAGGCGACGGCCATACCGATGACACGCTCGCCATCCAGAAAGCAATTGATCAGCATCCGGTGCTTTACTTTCCCAGCGGTCGCTATCTGCTTCAGGACACGCTCACCCTTCGTTCCGATACAGTATTGATCGGGCTGCACCCCAGCACCACGCAATTCGATCTCCCTGACGGCGCGATTGCGTTTGAGGGTCCGGATGCGCCCAGGCCGCTGCTGCTGGCGCCTTCCGGCGGCGCCAACATCATCACCGGTCTTGGCATCTTTACCGGCGGCTTCAACCCCCGCGCAGTCGGCCTGCTCTGGCATTCAGGAAAAGACTCGCGTGTGGACGACGTCCGCTTTCTAGGCGGTCACGGTACGAACGCTCCCGACGGCACCCGCCTCAATCCCTACAACGCCACTCACTCTGCTGACCCTAACCCGCATCGCCCGTGGGACTCGCAATACCCCAGCCTGTGGGTAGATGGAGGAGGCGGCACCTTCGCCAATATCTGGACTCCCGACACCTTCGCGCAGGCCGGCATCCTGGTGTCCAACACCACCGTCCCCGGCTTTGTTTACGAGCTCTCGAGCGAGCACCACGTGCGCGCGGAAATCAAGCTGAAGCATGTAGCGAACTGGGAACTCTACGCGCTGCAGACAGAAGAGGAAAGCGGCGAAAGCCAGAATGCATCCTCGCTTGAAATTGACAATTCCAGCAACCTGACCATTGCCAACTATCACGGCTATCGCGTGACCCACATGGAGAAGCCATTTCCCCACGCGGTGCGAGTGGCTGATTCCACCAACATCCATTTCCGCAATGTGCATGTGGATGGAAACAGCTCCATCGCGCTTTGCGATGCCTCCGGCGCCTGCCGCCAGGCAGTGCGTTCCAACAAGGTGCCTTATGAGGACGCCATCGTAGATGAGACCCTGCACGCCGAGGTGCGTGACCGCGAATTCGCCTGGCTCGATATTTCGGACGACAAGCCTATCCCTGCAAACCGCCTGGTTTCCAACCTCACCGAGAAAGGAGCGCAGGTCGAGCGCCTCGCCACCGGCTTCTACAACATTTCCGGCGCCGCCATCGATGCGGCAGGCCAACTCTATTTCGTCGACGCCCATTTCCAGCGTATCTACCGTTGGTCGCCTGAGTCGCAACGGGCAGTGGTGGTGAGTGACGCTCCACTCGATCCGGTCAATCTTGTGTTCGATAAGGCCGGCGATCTCATTGTTCTGTCTTCCGGTGGCAAGGACCTGACTGCCTTCGCCCTGCGCCCCGATTCAGGACAAGTAACATTGCTGCGCCCCGAACCTGCCGTCGATCGCCCGGGGCTGATCGCAGCGTTGCCGGTTGATTACTGGTTCAACGGAGATTTCGCCGAAACCCTGTCTGCCACTCAACCGTATACGTATACATCGCTGCGACAGATGTTTGAGAAGGGCCTGGGCAGTCGCACCACCTTTCAGTTCGTCTCTCCGGACAAGAGTCTTTTCATCCCGACGGACGCGCCCCTGGTCCAGGGCGAACCCTATTTCGGCACCAAATGGGCGCCCATCCTCGAAGCCTATGGTCTAGTGAAAGGAGTGGAAGGAAAACCCTTTTACGCCACCAATGAAGCGGAGCAGCGCACTTATCGAGGGCTGCTCAATCCCGACGGCTCCTTATCCCACATCACCACGTTTGTAGAGCAGGGAGGAGAAAGCCTGGCGCAGGACGACGGAGGCAACGTCTATCTAGCCGCCGGTCAAATATTTACTTATTCGCCCGGAGCCAACTTTCTAGGCACCATAGAAGTGCCCGAGCGTCCGCACGACATCCTCTTCGGGGGCAAAGATCGCCGCACTCTCTACCTCCTCACCGACCACTCGCTCTATGCCGTACGCACACGACACCCAGGAATCTAAGCAAAACGTTTTAAGATCCGGGTTTAACGGTTGTAACGAATCCCGGGTGCCCCACATCTCGCTCGTATTTTGCGAGATGTGGGATACCACGAACCTTAACAGTGCGTCCCCGAATACGCCGCAAGCGTAGGAGGAAAAGAGGGGTCACGCCGGTGGAACTTCCCGTGGACGCACACCCTCCCCAACCGGCCCCTGGTGTCCAAGCGTACGATTGAGCCACTCCGTCATCTGCACCTCCCAGTCCGGCACCCCGGGAAGCTTATTCCACCCCCCAGTTCCATGCATCCCGCCGGGAATCCGGATGATCTCGCTCTGCACGCCAACCTTACGCAGCGCCGCATCCAGATTGGTCGCCTCGCTAAACGGGATGTACTCATCCTTATCCCCAATAATCTGCAGAAACGGAGGGTCCCCTTTCGCAACATACGTAATCGGCGACGCCTCCTTCAGCGCCTCGGCCTTACCCTTTTCCTTAATCAGCGGATCCAGCAGGGCGTGTACGTCCGCATTCAGCGGCACGGTGGCGAAGCTGCTCTGTGCAAACAACGTCACCACCGCTTGCACCTGCGCGCTTTCCCGATCCACCGCATCGGCCGCCTTAGGATCGCCGGGCAAATTCAACAATCCCACCATGTTGCTCAGAAACCCGCCAGCAGAGCCACCGATCAGCGCTATACGATTCGGTTGTCCATCCCAACGGCTCGCATTGTGGCGGATAAAACGAATCGCCCGCTCCACGTCATAGACCATGTAGGGGTACGGATACTTTGGTGCCAGGCGATAGTTGATGGAGAAGACCGCGTATCCCGCAGGGGCGAGAAAGTCTGCGCAATAAGCTTCGCTGCCGCTCTTGCTGTTGCCCCTCTGGTAGCCGCCGCCATGAATGATGATGGCCATCGGATGCGGTCCTGGTCCTTTGGGGGCGTAGTAGTCCATGGTCAATTGCTGGCCGTCCGCCACGCCGTAGACGATGCCTTCCTGGGTCGGCGTGCGCAGGTCTGCAGCCAATGCAGCTGCGGTGAGAAAGAGCCCAATCAGGGCGTAGCGCATTTTCATATTCGTCCTCAAGTGCTGAGTGGGCGCTCAGGATGCACCGTCACCCACACCACCCCGCCGGCCACCGCGAGTGCAGCTGCTATGGCGAACGACGTAGTCCATCCGAACCGCTGGGCTACCCAGGGCGTGAGCGACGCAGTCACCGCTCCCCCAATCTGCCCCACCATGTTAACGATGCTGGAGAAAACGCCCGAACTGCGTCCCGCGATGTCCGCGGAAACTGACCAGAATGAGCTCTGTGAGATATACAGCGCGCCCGCACCGCCGGCGAGAATCACGCCTGCAACCTGAGGGCTCTGCGCGCGCGAGCCCAGTACCAGAAAAACGGCGGTAAAGAAGAACGCGACCGAAGCCAAGCCGCAACGCCCTACCCAGAGCCCATAGCGTCGCGTAAGGCGATCACTGAGGACGCCGCCGCCCAGAGAGCCGATGGTCATCGACAAAAACGGCAGCATGGTAAACAGCGCACTGGCCTTCAGATTCAAACCGCGCACCTGGGCCAAATACACGAAGAACCAGCTAAAGAAGATCCACGCGGTATAACCGTAGGCGAAATAGCTGAAGCTCATCGCCGCCAGGTCACGGCGGGTCAGGATGGCGCGCCACGAGATGCCCATAGGAGCGGAGCCGGCGGCCGCATCCTCAACCAGGCCCGCGCGAATAATACGCAGTTCGGATGGCGAGACGTGGGGATCTTCTTCCGGAGTATCCCGCGCCAACCACCACCACACCGCTCCCGCGATCACTCCGATCACGGCGCTGAACCAAAAGGCGGAACGCCAGCCATAGCGAAGAATGAACCACGTCAGCACTGGCGGCGTAAGCCCGCTGCCGGCGCCCACCCCGGCGAAGATAAGTCCGTTGATGAACCCGCGTTCCTGCTCCGGCACCCAACGGGCGACGAGCTGGTTGGCCGATGGGTAAATAACGGCTTCTCCGGCGCCCAGTGTGAAGCGGACCGCGATGAGCAGCAACACTGCCTGTGAGACGCCTACCGGAATCACCGTAGTCAGCGCAGTGGCCACTCCCCACCACACCACGCCCAGCGAAATCACCAGCCGCGGACCGAAGCGCGACGCCAGCCATCCGGCAGGCACTTGAAAACCTGCATAGCCAATAAGGAACGCGCTGAAGATCCATCCCAGCCGCTGGTTTCCCAGACCATATTCAGAACTAATCTGGAGTCCCGCAATCGAAATATTCGTGCGGTCCAGGAAGGAGATCGCGCTCAGAACGAAAAGCCAGAATGCGAGCAGAAATCTCTTCCGGCTGTGGCCTTCTGCAAACACCAACTATGGCTCCTCGGGACGCGAAACAAATCATATCCCACCATTCCTGCGCGTACGCTCACGTATGATTCGTTTGATATCCGGTGGAGGCTTAAGTGTGTTTTTCCGCGAGCGCCAACTTTGTCGGCAGTGCGGTACTTGGAGTCATCGGCGTGGCGACGCTGACCGAGGTGAAGCACAGGCGAGAGTTGCTGTTTGCGGCCATGCCATTGCTCTTCGCACTGCACCAGTTCACCGAGGGTTTTGTGTGGTTGGGCCTCGATCACAAGCTGCCGCCCATCGTGGCCCACGACGCGGGGGCAGCCTTCGTCTTATATGCCCAGGGCTTGCTGCCGTTTCTCTTGCCGCTGAGCGTTCTCCTGATCGAGCCAACGCGGGACCGGCGGCGGCGAATGCTGGGTTTCGCGCTCTTGGGAGGGGGCCTCGCCGTGTACCTTCTGTGGGGGCTTATCGCCTATCCCCTGCAGGTTTCCGCGGGTGATAACGGCATTGTCTATCTCAACCGCATAACTACCACTACCCTGGTCGCGATGCTCTATGTGACCGCGACCTGCGGTGCGTTGTTCTTCTCGGGATTTCGTGCTCTGGTTGTTCTCGCTTGGCTCAACTTCATCGGTCTTCTTACCGTGATGGTGGTGCGGCGCTACGAGTTCACTTCCCTCTGGTGTGCCTACGCCGCCGTCGTGAGCGTTGTCATCTACTTCTTCTTTCGAAGCAGCCGTCCTGACCGCCCTGCCAGGTATGCTTTGGAAGCGCTCCCATGAATCCCATGAGAATTTTCTGGTGGGTGTTTGCCGTGAGGGGAGGCCTCGCGGTTGTGTTCGCCGCCGTCCTCTTTTTCGCCAGTAGTTTCCTCGGCTTATTCTTCTTCGACCGGGTCACCCTCATCTATCTCAGCCTGCTGCTCGGCTCTTTCGTTTTGGGCAACGGCTTGCTCTTGGCCGTGGCCGCTGGTTTCTCCTTCGAGCATCAATTGCATTGCTGGTGGCTGATGCTGTGTGAGAGTTGTTTCGCCTTGCTGCTGGGTGTTTACATCGGCGTCTCTCTTTGGCTCACTCCCCAGTCCCTCGCTTTCCTGGCTGGGATCCACGCCTGCGGGTTAGGCTGCTTTCAGGGGGGATTGGCGGTTGCCATGAGAGGCGACCGGTATCGCTTATTCCTGCTCGCTGTAGCCGGAGCCGTCTCTCTGGTAGTGGGGGTTTTGTTTCTGACTCACTTCAACCAACCCGCTCGTCCCACAACCCAGGCCCTTGCAGCCTTCGAGCTATTCACTGGAATCACCTGGATCCTCTTCGCCTCCAGGCTCCGCAAATAGCCGCTATACTTGTCCTATGTCCATTGTGCGCAACATAGCCGGAGTGGCGAAGGGAATGAGCATCACGTTTCGCGAGATGCTGAACCCGACCGAGGTGGAAAACTACCCGGATGGACCGGGTCCCAACCGTGGCGCTCACTTTCAGGATCGCTTCCGCGGCGCGCATGTGCTGCAGCGTGATGAAAACGGTCTGGAGAAGTGTGTTGCCTGCTTCTTGTGCGCGGCGGCCTGTCCCGCCAACTGCATTTACATCGAGGCGGCCGAGAACACGGCCGAGCAAAGAATCTCCAGTGCCGAACGCTATGCCAAGGTCTACAACATCGACTACAACCGGTGCATCTTTTGCGGCTACTGCGTAGAAGCTTGCCCCACCGATGCCATCACCCATGGGCACGGATTTGAGTTGGCTTCTCTCAACGCGACGACCCTGATCCATCGCAAGGAAGACATGCTGGTTCCCTCCATCGGGCTTCCGGGTCGAACCGACGCGCACTCCGATTCGGTGAAGTAACCATTTTGTGGTGAAAACCTCCGCGGTACGATAGCATCGGCTGATGCCCGTCTCCGAAACAGGTAAGACTAGACCGAAACGTATTTTTCACGTCAGCAGCCGTGTGAACATCATGGGACTGCGCGACGAGATCCTGCGGCTGCACGGTTTTGACGTGGACTCGACCGTCTATTCGAACCAGGCGGCAGATGTGATTGCCCAGAAGGACTACGACCTGGTGTTGATCGATGTTGAGGCGGACGCCAAGGTGCAGAGTGCCCAGGAACTCTGCGACGAGATCAAGAAAGTTCAGCCGGGCCAACATGTTGCTTTTGTCTGCAACTACCGCGTAGCCATCGAAAGCGACTGTCCCGACGAGATCATCCGCGCCGAATTCAACCCTGAGGCCTTGGTCCGAGGCGTAAAAGACGCCCTGGGAACCAACGAAAAAAACCACGAAGGGGACGGACTTTAGCCGGGGATCCGTACAGTCACCTTCACTCCGCGCTCCGGTGCTTTGTATCAGGGCCCGACTTTAGTCGGGCCGCAAGAATTGAAAGAAATTGGGCTTTAGCCCTTGCCACGGCGCATCCTTCAGAAAATGCTTGTGGAAATAATTTCCGCAGGGGCTAAAGCCCAGATCTTTGTTGCCTCAACGGCCCGACTAAAGTCGTGCCCTGATACAGAACATCAGAGCGCGCAGGGAACTGCGGCGCATCCTTCCCGTCAGCTCGCCTTCTTCCGCGGCTGCGCCGCCTGGAACTCCGCCTTCAGCGCCGCCTCATGCACCGGCTTCTCATGCAGTAACAACTGCGTTGCTTCCAGATGCGCATTGGCGTGGAACCAATCCTGCACGATGTTGTCGTAGAGCAAATTGAGCACGGCCAACAGCGACATTCCCTGGTGGTGAGCCATCCATTCCTTGACCAGCTTGGGCGATTTCAGCGACTCCTGGTAATCCGCCGCCTCGTAGAAACCGTAAGCCCCCGTCCAGCCCATCTTGGCCATGCGCTTCAGGTTTTTCAGCGCCTCGACCGGGTCGATGCCCAACGCCAGGCAGGTGGAGTACGGCGAAATCACAGGTCCGGCCACCGCGTCCCATTTCAGTGCAATCTGAGGGATCCCGAACGCCTGGTAATGGTAATGACCGTGGTCGTCCATACCCGCCCAGCCGGATTCCGAGATACCCCACGGGATGCCGTGTTCCTTGCCGAACGCCCGTTGGATCTCCACTACCCCGCTCAGGGTCCGCGAGACCAGCGTGTCAGGATAACTGCGCATCCAGATCGACGGCATCATGTACTCGAACATGGTCCCTGTCCAGGAAATGAGCACCGGCTGCCCATAGGCCATGGTGTGAATGCGGCCCAGTTTAAACCAGCTTTGCTGCGGTGCTTCTCCTTTGGCCACGGTAATGAACGCCGCAATGCGGGCTTCGCTGCATAACAGGTCATAGCAGGCCTGATGCAAATGCTGGCGCTCGATCTCATACCCGATTGACAGCAGCAGGCGTGACTTGTCCATGAGGAAGCCGAAGTCCATCTCGGTGGCGAAGCGCATCGACTCCGACGAAAGGTCCTTCAGTGCGCTGGCTATTGCCTTCAGCCCATCCCGGGCTGACGCCTAAAGCAAGCCGCAGCTCTTCGGCCAGCACCACCAGCGGTGAATCGGCCGGCAGACTGGTGGCTGCCCGGGCGATGCGTGCATCCAGATCGGCGGCGAGTCCACTCGCGGCCCCGGTCTGGATCGTTGCTGCCGCTTCCGCCACACCCTGCAACTGAGGCAAGGCGAGCAGCGGCGCAAACTGAGGCAACAACCACGGCATGTAGTCGCGAACCAGACCCGCCAGGGCGCCGATCCGGCGCTGGGTCTCCCCCAGCCACCAGGCCGTCTCCCCGGCCGCCGCTACCGCAAACTCCGGCGCGTCGGCAGTCGCCAGCGCCCAGGCAATCCACTTATCAGCGCCCGCCTTTAACGCAGGCGGCGCCAGCGCGCTTCAGGCCGGCGGGAGCATCCGGCATACCGGTGAGCATTTGCCAGTGGTCGCGAATACCAGAGAACAGGCCCGGATCGAGCAGCGGTTCGCGCAGAAGGCCCCGGCAACCCGTGCGTAGGGTATAGAACGACGCCGCCAGGTTGCCGCTATCGACCGAAGAAATGGTGATGGGGCGAATAGGCACCAGAGTGCGCGTGTCGTACCAGTTGTAGATGTGTCCGCGGAACTTCTCCAGCTTGTCGTAAGTTTGCAAGCTGTGCTCGGTCAGCTCAATAAACTCCGGAATGGTCAAATATCCGAAAGTACTGGCAGCCTGCCGGGCATTGAGCAACAGCCCAAAATTCGTAGGCGAGACTCGGCCGGCCTCGAACAGGCCCTCTTCCTCGACATTGTCCGGGATCAGGTAGTTGTGGCTCTCGCCTCCAAACTGGTTGAAGTAGCGCCACGTCCTCAGCGCCAGCTGGCGCAGGAAAGTATCTTCCTCGGCCGTGAGCTCCGCCCTGGTCCGCTGAGGCGGATTGTTAAGCCACGCCGTGATCCCCCCGGCCAGCGCCCACAGGATGAGGATCGGCAGCGCAACAAACACAGACTCCGGATGGCGCAAGAACACCAGCACCCCTACGATCAGTGCGACCAGCGGAGACATCGCCAGGTAGCGGTCGACCGGCGTCCGCTTTTTCCCCGCCGCTTCGGCTTCCGCCGCCGTTTCCCACTCCAGCAATCGCTGTCCAGTAATAAAGCTGCGCACCAGCGAGCGGATAATGGCGTCCAGGGCCAGCAGCGTCTGGTGGGGCAGGTAGACCAGGTTCAACAGGGCGATAAACGTGCCCTGCCAAAAGCCGCTGACCGCATCCCGCATGGCGCCGGGCAATTTGGTGACGTAGGCTCGGCCCACGCTGAAGACCAGCTGCACCATGGTGGGCACGAACATCAGGAACAGCGTGACCACTGTCCAGTAGAGGGCACCACCGGGCAGGCCCAGCCATCCGGCGAGCAGCAGGGCAAAGGTAGAGGTTTCTACCAGCGACCGGCGCAGATTGTCGAAGATCTTCCAGCGCGAGATAGTTGAGATAGGATTGCGCACATAGCGGCCGGATTCATCCGGAACCTTGCCGAAGAGCCATTGCGCAATCTGCCAGTCGCCGCGCAGCCAGCGGTGTTTGCGCCGGGTGTAGGCACTGTAGTGCGACGGGTAATCGTCGATGACCTCAATGTCGGTGGTCAACCCGACCCGGGCGTACGATCCTTCAATAAGGTCATGGCTGAGTAGGGAATTGCGCGGAAAGCGGCGATCCAGAACCGCGTGCAGGGCATTGATCTCGTAAATGCCCTTGCCGGTAAAAATGCCCTCGCCAAACAAATCCTGGTAGGCGTCGGAAATTGCGCGGGTATAAATGTCGAAGCCCGTTTGCCCGGAGTAGATGGACGCCAGGCGAGAGCGCGAGGCCGACTGCACGCTGACGCCGACCCGCGGCTGCAGAATTCCGTACCCTTCCGTGACGATGCGTAGTTCGGGATCGATGATGGCCCGATTCAGCGGATGCGCCATGGCGCCGATCATGGTGTGAGCCGTACCCCGCGGAAGCTGCGTATCCGAATCCAGGGTGATGACATATTGCGCGTGGGTCAGCGCGCTGAGGTTGCCGGCCTTCACCGGGAAAGGATCGAACTGGCCCTTGAGCAGCTTGTTCAGGTCCAGCAGCTTGCCGCGTTTGCGCTCCCAGCCCATCCACACGCCCTGGCGCGCATTGAAGATGCGGTGACGGTGCAGCAGAAAGAAAGATCCTGCGCCGGCATCGGCATAGCGTTCATTTAATTCATCCGTCAGCTGAATGGCCAGCTCGACCAGGGGATCGGTGTCGTTTTGCCTGGGGCGTGTGACCGAGTCGGGAAGATCCGTAAGCAGGCCGAAGTGTATGTTGCGATCCTGGTTGGCCAGATAGCGAACCTCAAGATCGTCGAATAGTTCGCGCACCTGCTTTTCCTTCATCAGCAAGGTAGGCACCACCACCAGGGTAGTGAACGGCTGTGGCACTCCTTTGGAGAAGTCGAGCTTAGGTAGGGCATACGCCTTGAAGAGCACGGTGATCGTGTTGTTAACCAGGTCCACTGCACCCTGGGTGACCGGCAGCAACAAGAGCAGGAATGCGAGGGTGAGGCCGCCGAAGATGGGATAGGTAGGCACCAGGGGAGCCAGGATCAAGCCGATCAGTACTACCGTGATGATCTGAATGCCGCCAATATAAAAGTCATCCGCGTTGTTCCAGACCGATTGCCGCAGACGGTCTATAAACCGCGGCCGATAGCCAACCCGCGGCGCGAGCAGGGGAAACCCGCGGTCGATGAGGTAATAGCCAACATGGGCGCGGCGAGCGCGCAGACGCGGGTCTTCCACCCGGTGCTTTTCCTTCGATTCCAGCGCCAGCGTAAGCGCCGCTTGTGCCACTTCCGTTTCAGTGCAATCAGAATAGCGGGCAATCTGCGCCACACGCTTGCGATAGGACTCGCGGCTATCGAAGTCCATAAACTTGTAAGCGTTGGCCGGATCCTGCTGCAGGATAGGGTCGTACATCACCAGCGGCTCGATCATCGAGAACCAGTCGGCGTAGCCTACATCGCGCAGGCTTCTCATGCGCGTCTTGAGCAGTTCCGCGCCCGCTTCGGTGTGCGATGCCTCATCCTGGATCACACCATTCGCCTGCATGATGATCTCTTCCAGCAGCAGGAATTTCATCACCGAAGCCAGCGCCCATAACTCTTCGAGTTCCAGTGCATCGTATTGCTGCACCTGCATGATAAAGATCTTGATCGCATCGGCGTGGTATTCCGAGCCGGTCGCCTGCAGGTAGGCGTCCGCCACGGTTACAATTCGGGGCTCGTCGTTTTCCTGCTCGCGGACGACACGAGGCAAACGGCCAAGCTTTTTCCTGATGGTATAAACTTCGGCCACCACGGCGCGCAGCAGCCGCGGATTTTGCCGTAACTCGAGCAACGGGTCGAGTTTCTCTCCCGGCAGGTAAGTTGGCACCGGCCTGGCGTCGAGGATCACATAAAGCTGGTCGAGCGACTGCCCCGTCGCTTCGATGCGGCGGCCAAAACTGCCGGCCCCTTCCGGTTTATGCGCAACGTGCCAGCCGGGGGCGACCCGATCCGCATAGGCGCGCAAAGAATCGGCGGACCATGAGTGCACCGCCAAATCTGTATCAGTCATATTTCTCTCTCTTCATGCTCTTACACTTCTGCAAAGCGCAAAACGGCTTTCGTTTACCAACCGCTCTCCCCTTTGTCATCCCGAGCGAAGCCGAGGGATCTGCGGTTCAGCGGAGCATCCTTGGAAATGTTTTTCGACATCTAGCGGTAACTTGCCGCCTGCATTTCGAACATACTTGCGTAGCGCCCGCCCAGCGCCATCAGCTGCGGGTGCGTCCCTTCTTCTACCAGCCGTCCACCCTCGAGTACAACGATTCGATCTGCCATGCGTACGGTAGAAAATCGATGGGAAATCAACAGCGCCATTTTTCCCGTAGTCAGTTCAGCGAAGCGTTCAAACACTTCCAGCTCACTGCGCGCGTCCAATGCGGCTGTAGGCTCGTCCAGCACCAGCAACTGGGCGTCGCGCAGGTAAGCTCTGGCCAGGGCCACCCGTTGCCATTCCCCGCCGGAGAGCTCCACTCCGCTCTCAAACCGGCGGCCCAGCATCTGGTCGTACCCGCCGGGCAGCTTGGCGATCACGCTTTCCGCCAGGCTCTTGTGCGCCGCGTCTTCGATTTCCTGTTGCGAGTGTTCGCTTTCCACCCGTCCTACACCGATGTTTTCCCGGGCGGTCATCTCGTAGCGCATGAAGTCCTGGAAGATGACACCGATCTCGTGGTGCAGATCCTCCAGTTTGTACTCCCGCAAATCGACGCCATCGAGCAGAATCTGCCCCTCGGTCGGGTCGTACAGCCGGGTGATCAGCTTGACCACGGTCGTCTTACCCTGACCGTTTTCCCCGATCAGCGCGATCCGCTCCCCCGGCTCCAGGGTGAAATTGAAGTTGCTCAGCACCCTCCGAGTCGTGCCGGGATAAGCAAAGCTGACGTTCCGGAACTCAAACCCGCGGCGAATGGGGCGCGGCATCGGCAACCCATCCGGCTTCGAGACTACCGTCGGCTTCATCTCGAAGAAGGCCAGCAAATCCGTCAGGAAAAGCGCTTGGTCCGCGATGCCGGAAGCGGTAGAAAACACCTGCTGCAGGTTGCTGGACGCCTGGATGATCGCGTTCGTCAGGTAGTAGAACGTGCCAATGCTGTTGTAGTTGCCGGTGACCGCGCGCCAGATCACGAAAGCATAGGCGCCGTAGTATCCCAGGGTGGCGATCACGCCCAGCAGCCCGCCGGCTATCAGCTTCTTGCGCGAGAGGGCAACATTCTCCTCGTAGATACCTTGGGAAAGTTGAGTGAAACGGTTGGACAGAAAAGGGCTCAGGTTGAACAGCTTGAGCTCTTTGGCCCCCTCGCGGCTGCCGGCCACCTGGCGCAGATAATCCATCTGCCGCTTGGCCGGGGTCTGACGGAAGTTCTTGGCATATCCCAGGAATGCGAAATGGGTCTCGCCCAGGAACGTGGGGAGCACGCCCAGGGCCAGCAGAAGCACCAGCCACGGCGAGTACCACAGCAGGATGGAGGTCCAGATCAGCGTAGTCAGGGTCTGCTGAAACAGCCGGCCCATCTGCTGGATCATGGCCAGCCTGTCGGTGGCCTGCACCCTCGCCCGTTCCAGGCGGTCGTAGAAGACGGGATCTTCATACGTCGTCAGGTCCAGCGCCGCCGCCTGGCGCATCACCCGGACGCTGACGAAGTGCGTGTACCGGTCGGCTAGAAGACTATCGCTGTAATCGACCCCCCGCACCAGCAGCCCGTTAAGTACGTTGAGGCCTGCCTCAATCCCCACCAGCCACCAAAAGTGGGGTAGTAGAGATTTATGCGTGAAGTAGTGCTGGACGCCGTCGATGATCTTCGACGCGATGTAGGCAATTGCCGTGGGCAGGGCAGCCACGAAGACGCGCAGGATGATTCCCCACGTCACGACGGCCGGGCCTGAGTCCCACAGAATGCCGAGCACCGGCGGGACGTTCTTCAGAGCTTGCACCCGCTCGCGCCACGCATTGCGGGCGGACTGTGGACTGACTTCGGTCATGGATTTCCGTTCTTATCGCGGACCAGACCCTCCGCAGGCTCGGTGCTTGGATTCCGATACTTACTAATGTTACCAATCAGATGCACTTCCCGCTTGCCTTGTTGGCTGGGTCCACGGTTAAGAGGCCGGCGGCTGCGTTGGTAGAAGTGCTACTTGCGGCTCGAAGCTGACTGTGCTAGAAATCGAGTATTCAAGTTTGCTCCTTGTGAGCGGGCCTGAATTTCATGAAGAGTGGCTGAGGGACGGGCCCTGTGACGCCACGACAACCTGCCTGGGCAAACCAGGAGTATGGTGTCAACTCTCTCCTGCGTTCTGAAAAGAAACGGGGAACATGAGATTCGGGGTGCAGCTGTAAGCGCATCTCGCTAATTCCATGCAATACGGCAGTTTTGAGTTCGTCACGTAGTGCCCGTGCATTTGTCGCTCTCAAATTGAGGGCATGATGGCATCTTTCTACGAATTGCGCTGTCGGGAGTGTGACAAACGCTTCCCCAACCAGCCGCTTTCTGTCTGCGATGAGTGTTTTTCCTCGCTCGAAGTAGCCTACGACCTGGCTGCGGCCAAAGAGACGTTTACCCGCGACGCGATCGCCCGCGGGCCGCAAAGCATGTGGCGCTACCAGGCCTTGCTGCCGCTGCCCGACCACTATGTGCCCACCACCCCTTCTGGCATGACGCCCCTGATGGCCGCACCGCGGTTGGGCAAGCGGATCGGCGCAACCAATCTCTACATTAAAAATGATGCTGTCTGCCTGCCCACGCTCAGCTTCAAGGATCGCGTGGTCGCGGTGGCCCTGGCGGCAGCCAAGATCTTTGGCTTTGATACCGTTGGCTGCTCTTCGACAGGAAACCTGGCCAATGCCGTGGCCGCGCACGCAGCCCGCCTGGGACTGAAGACCTACATCCTGGTACCGACGGACCTCGAGCCGGCCAAAATTCTGAACACCCAGGTGTACGGCGCGAACCTGGTGCGGATCGATGGTAACTACGACCAGGTGAACCGGCTGTGCTCCCAGATTGCGGAGCGCTACAACTGGGGCTTTGTGAACGTGAATCTTCGTCCCTACTATGCTGAGGGCTCAAAAACCGTAGGCTATGAGATCGCCGAGCAGCTCGGCTGGCGTCTTCCCGATAACGTAGTGGTTCCTATGGCGGGAGGCGCCCTGATTTCCAAGATCCGCAAGGCATTTGGCGAGCTGATCGAGCTCGGCCTGGTGGAAGACAAGCCGGTGCGCTTTTTCGGAGCCCAGGCCACTGGCTGCTCTCCCATCGTCCATGCGGTCAAAAATGGTTTGGCGCACCACGAGCCGCAGCGGCCAAATACCATTGCGCGCTCGCTGGCCATCGGAAATCCCGCCGACGGACCCTACGCCATCCGCGCGATCAACGAAAGTGGTGGTTGGGCTGAAGATGTTTCCGACGTAGAGATTGTTTCGGCAATTCAGGAACTGGCCGAGACCGAGGGCGTCTTTACAGAAACGGCGGGGGGAGTGACCACGGCGGTGACTGCCCGGCTGTATGCTCATGGCCGTATTGATCCCGGCGATCTGACCGTGGTTGCGATTACCGGCAACGGCCTGAAGACCATGGATGTGCTGCGGGGCAGCTTCGAAGCGCAGCAGGCGATTCGTCCTCGTTTGGCTGACTTCGAGGCCATGGTCGAGGAGAGAGAGGAAGTTTATGTCCGTTAAAGTAGTGTTGCCGAACGCCTTCCAGAAACACACCAATGGTGCGCGGGAGATACAATCCACGGCACAAAATCTGCCCCAGCTGATTGCCGAGATAGAAACCAGCTTCCCCGCGCTCAAGCCTCACCTGCGCGACAGCGATGGCAAGCTGCGCCGCTTCATCAATTTCTATGTCAACGAAGAAGACATCCGCTTCCTGGGCAACGAGAACTACGCCTTCAAGGATGGCGACGAAGTCTTGGTAATCCCCTCCATCGCCGGAGGCATACCCGGCAAGTAAAGGTGATTAATCGATGGGTGCCCAGGTCTCGCTTTTGAGACCTGGGATCCTTGCAACCAAAGCAAAAATGGAAACCCACTCTCCCCACTCTCATCCCGAGAGCATGTGACTTTTTCGACCTTCTCGTGTTTTTTGACTCGGCCAGATGTTTTTCAATTCCTCCCAAAAAGGCGTCATCCTGAGCGAAGCGCCTCGTCGATCTAACGCATACCAGAGAGTTTTATGGCGCGAAGTCGAAGGACCCCGGCAATGCTTGTTGGCAGATGCTCTTCGGAGCTTTCCGGCCACAAACTATAAGGGAAACTAAAAAAGTCTCAGCCTCCGAGGGTAGCCGAGGGATCTAACGGCAAGTTGAGGAAGAAATGACCCCCTAGGAATCGCTCTGGAGTCAAAGGCTTCGAGGGCGACTGCCAAACCTAGCCCAGCCCGGAAGGCCTGGGATATCAATCCAAAAGACGAGCGCCGTAGGCGCGGCACTGTGCTTTAAGAGTGCGGACTAACCCGCGGGGAATCTCGGCCTCGCCGGGCTTATGGTCATCTTTAATTGGGTACTGCCCTGGGCGAGCGGAGTGGTAGCATCTCTACCAATGTTTCCGAACCGCTTAGAGATTGCTCAGACTATCTCCCTTCTGCCGGTTCTCAGAGGGATCGCGGGACCTGCCCTGGAACAATTCGTCGACCAACTTTCGGTGACCAGCCTTAACAGTGATTCCCTCGTTCTTCCGGAAACAACCGAACCCGCAATTTTGATTGTTTTGTCGGGAAAAGTGTCGATCTCCGGCACGACCGGAGAAACAGTTCGAGAACTGGAACCGCAGGCGACTGTGTTCTTGAACCGGGATCCCCGGGCCGAGGCGCATCCCGTTCACCTTGCGAGTCGCGGAAACGCCCTGGTAGGCGTCATCTCAAGGAAAGCGCTGGGTGAAATTGCGGATCAATATCAGGACGCGCGCCTTACCTTTGCCGACCTGATCCACTCGACTTTGGAGCGCGAGACGCTCCACGCTTCCCTCAACGACGGAGAACTCCTCGGTCCACTCAGTGACGCATTTCGCCAGGCGTTGGAAGTGGCCCTTGAGCCCATGACGCTCTACAGTGGCGAGTTCCTGTTCCTGAAGGGAGACGCGAGCGACGCCCTTTACATCATTCTCAGCGGTCGAATTCGGGTGTTGCCGGAAGATCGTGCACAGGAAACATTGCCGGTCGAACTGGGCCGAGGTGAAACGGTTGGTGAGCTCGGGCTGGCTACCGGCGACCCACGATCGAGATCCATCTGCGCCGTCCGCGATACCTACCTGGGCCGATTGTCCTCTTCCGCGTACGACCAGCTGTTGACCAGATTTCCCCAGGAAGTGATGCGCCTTTTTGTTTCCCGGGTGGCGCGAAGAGTGCAGCAGATCACCGCGGGCACGGTTAGGGCGTCGTCCCGCATTGATAATATTGCCCTCATTCCGGCCTCCCCGGGTGCGGCCTTCCAAACCTTCTGCGACCAGTTCTGTGAAGCTCTAGCCGTCTATGGTTCGGTCGCCCGGGTGTCCAGTACCCGCGTGGATGAGGCCTTTGGCGTGCCGGGCTTCGCGCAAACGTCAGACTGGGATGGCAACCGCATTCTTTTCATCGATTGGCTAAGCGGTTTGGAAAACAACCACAATTATGTGGTTTACGAAGCCGACGACACTCTTACCCCCTGGACAGAGCGTTGCGTGCGCCAGGCTGACCGAGGGGTGATCGTCGGGCATGCCGGTCAGGATCCCGCGCCGGGCGAAATTGAAACAGAACTGATTGCCCGCCTGCCCGCCGACGCAACCCAATCGAAAACCCTGGTCCTGATCCAGGAGAATGACAAGCCCTCCGGCACCCAGCGCTGGCTGGCCTCGCGAAATGTAGACCGTCACCATCACGTGCGGCTCGGCAACCGGGGTGACTTCGCTCGGGTGGCAAGATTCCTGACCGGTCGTGCCGTCGGGCTCACCTTGGGTGGTGGCTTTGCCCGTGGCTTGGCGCACATAGGCGTCTTCCGTGCACTGGCGGATTGCAATATCCCACTGGATGCGGTGGGAGGAGCCAGCATGGGCGGATTGATCGGCGCCCTGTGGGCCAGCGGTTGGTCGAACGAGCGCATCATCGAAGAGATCCGAACCGGATGCCGCGATTCTTTCAACGACATGACGTTGCCGTTCATCGCCTTCAAAAGCGGCCGGAAATTCAGCGATCTGGTCACACGCTTCTTCGGCGAAGCTCGTATTGAAGACCTGTGGCACCCGTTCTTCTGCGTCTCGGCCAATCTGAATCGCGCCGAGCTCACGATGCATAAAAGCGGCGGCGTGACCAAGGCGACGTTAGCCAGTAGCAGGGCGCCAGGAATTTTTCCGCCCATCGTCTACGGCGGTGAACTGCACGTCGACGGCGGCTCCATCAACAACGTGCCCGTGGATCTGATGCGGGTCTTCTGCGGAAATGGAATCACCATCGGAGTGGATGTTTCGCCTCCCCACGAGTTGGAAGACGTGGAAGACTACGGCTACACCGTAAGCGGTCTTCAGGCGCTGCGCAGCCGTTTCGGATTGTGGGGCTCGAAGAAGTCTTTCATGCCCAGCATCCCCCTGATCCTGATGCGCACGCTCGAATTTGGCGGGATCTCTTATCGCATGACACGCGAGGGCTCGGCCGATCTAATGTTGCAGCCGGAAATGCTCGGGTTCAAGCGCACCGATTGGCACCTCGCGGATGAAATTGTCGCCCAAAGCTACCGCCACACCATGGAGAAAATTGAAGGTCTGAACGGAGCCCTGGGCGAAAGAATTCGCGAAATCAGGGCAGTACAGTCGTGAGGCGGCCATGAAAATCCATCTCGAAGAGTTGGGAATGGCGCGGGCTTACACCCAAGGGCATACGTTTGAGGATCTGAGCAGCGAACAAGTGCGGCTCATCCTGAACCGTGGGCGAGAGCTGTATAAGTGGTTTAAAGCCCACCCGCGCACCCACGCGATGATCAATGGGCTGGTGATCGCATTTGTTTTGGGTATGGATTGGGTGGTCCTGCTGCAGCTTCCCCGTTGGGTTCTGTCCTCGAGCGGGCGGCCGGGATCGGGCTTGCTGGTGGCGGTGGCGGTAATAACCGGCGCTCTCCATAGTTGGCTCCTCTACTCGTTGGCCATCTTCACCTTGCACGAGGGCGCCGCGCACAAGCTCATCTTCCCGGGAAATGGCCGATTGAGCCAGGTAGCGCAATTCCTGGCCGTGAATCTGTGTCGCCTTTCGGCTGCCGAGCCAAATTACTATGCAGCCTGCCACATGGCGCATCATGCCAAGTTCGGCACCGAGCAGGATTCGGAGTTTCTCAACTTCGTCCAGCCTCGCCGTTTTTGGCGCATGTTATTGCCTTTGGGCAGCTTTCTCAACTACAGTGATTTCGTCATCCACCGCCCGCTCGACTACACCCGCGGCCGGGTGATTTCCGGGCTGGTTGCCGCGCTCTACAACGGAATTTACGCCTACTTGCTCTACCGCCGCTTTGGTGGGTTGTTTACCGTCGTCGTGCTCCTGTTGCTGCCGCACGTAGGGTTCTATTTCGACCGCATGCGGCAGTTCACCGAGCACAACCTGATGCCTCTGGAAAACAAGATCGGCGCGCGGAGTTTCGGCGCCGGTTTCTCGGGGCTGCTGGTGGGCGGCGGGCCCTGGGGGCAGCCGTGCCATATGGTCCACCATCTGGTCGCGAGCATTCCCTGGTATCAGCAAATCGCGTTGCATCGTTACATGGTGGGGCTGCTTACAGAGAAACAAAGACGGCAGTTCCTGCTGCCACCGGGGCTGGGTTTTCCGCAGTTGCTGTGGCGCGTTGTGCGGGACGCGAACGCATTCTCCAAAGCTACCGGGAGAACAACATAGCGAGGGATACACCATGCTGGGCAAAAGTCGGGACGAATGGATCAGGCAGTATTCGACCAGCCATCAGAATTCGGTGAATCGCGCATGCCACACCGTCGGCATCCCCATGATCGCGGTTTCCATGCTCATGATTCCTCTCACGATCTGGTGGTCGCAAACTTGGTGGTGGGTGGCTGGGTTGTTCGTGGTCGGCTGGGTGTTCCAGATTGTTGGCCACGCCTTTGAGGGCAAACCGCCTGAGTTCCTCAAAGACTGGCGCTTTCTGTTTGTCGGCCTGAGCTGGTGGTTTGCCAAGCTGACAGGCAAAGCCTGAGGGGAGACGCCGATGCATATTCATCTGGAAGAAGTCCGCTGGGCGCAGGTCAACGAAAGACAGCTGCCGTTCGAGCCCCTCACCAAAGACCAGGTCCGCTCCATCATGGAACGGGGCAGGGAGCTGCACCGCTGGTACAAATCTCATCACGCCATCCACAGCCTGATTAACTTGTTGGTCTTGATTTTTCTGCTGGGCGGTGACTTCCTGGCATTGCTCAAGCTTCCTGGCGTATGGCTGACAGAGAGGAGCCATAACGCCGCTGGTCCAATCGTGGTTGCCGGCCTAGTCTGCGGGCTGCTCCATTGCTGGCTTATGTATTCGCTCGGCGTTTTCACCATGCACGAAGGCGCCGCTCACAAAAACATCTTTCCGCCCCGCGGCCCGCTGAGCCGTTTCGGCAACTTCGCTACCTATCATCTTGCTCGGATCACCGGTGGAGTTCCCGACTTCTACTCCGAAAAGCACATGATCCACCACTCCAAATTTGGCACTGTGGAAGATGCGGAGTTCCTGAACTTCGTTACCCCACGACGCTACTGGATGACGTTTCTTCCCTTTGCGGTAGTAATCAATTTCTCGGACTTCGTGCTCCACCGTCCGTTCAATTACACCAGGAGCCGCCGGATCAGCCTGGTAGTGGCACTTATGTATCACGTGCCCTACATGTATCTGATTTACAGGTTGTGGGGAGGTTGGTTCACAATCCTGGTGCTTCTGTTGTTCACCCAGCTCGGGTTCTACCTCGATCGGTTGCGGCAGTTCACCGAGCATAACCTGATGCCGCTGGACAATCTGAACGGCTCGCGAAGCTTCGGCTTCGGGTTCTGGGGAATGCTCGTCGGTGGAGGCCCCTGGGGAACCCCCTGTCACTGGGAGCACCACTTAGTTGCCAGCATCCCCTGGTATCAGCAGCTTATCTTGCACCGCCATGTCGTTAGCCTGCTGACGCCTCGCCAACGCAAGCAATTCCTCATCACTCCAGTAATTGGTTTCCCCATACTTTGGTTGAGAGTCTTGCGAGAATCGTACTCCCTGATGCGCACTGCCCCGGACGGCGTTGAGCCAGTGCCATCGCATTAAATTGATGTCTACCATGACTCCTGACTTTGAATGTCTGATCATCGGCAGCGGCTTCGGCGGTCTTTGCGTAGCCATTCGCCTGGAGCAGGCCGGATTGGGCTCGTACGTGGTTTTGGAAAGTGGCTCTGACGTCGGTGGCACCTGGCGTGTGAACACTTATCCCGGCTGCGCATGCGACATCCCCTCCCATCTTTACTCCTACTCCTTCGAACTCAACCCCGACTGGTCACGCATGTACCCGACACAGCCGGAGATTTGGAAGTATCTGCAGCATTGCGCGAAGAAGTATCGCGTCCTCCCTAAGATCCGCTTCAACTCAGAAGTCCGCGAGGCCTGCTACGACGAGGCCGCTCAGCTCTGGCGGGTCCGCACCCAAACCGGAGAAGCCTATACCGCGCGAATTGTTGTCTCTGCGATGGGCGGGCTCAGCCGCGTCAGTTACCCGAAGATCAAGGGTTTGGAGCGATTCCGCGGCGGCGTTTTTCATTCGGCGGAATGGAACCACGAAGTGGAGCTAAAGGGCAGAAGGGTCGCCTTGATCGGCACCGGCGCCAGTTCCATCCAGATCGTGCCCAGGATTGCGCCGGAGGTAGGCCGTCTTCACGTTTTCCAGAGAACTCCGCCCTGGATCGTTCCCAAATTGGACCGGAGCATCCACGGCTGGGAACGTTTCCTGTTCCGCCGGTTCCCAGGCTACATGCGCCTGTTCCGCACCCGCCTCTACCTGCGACAGGAAGTCGTCGGTCTGGGCTACACAGTGAAGCCGAAATACATGCGGCTGCTCGAGCAATATGCCCGGCGGCACTTGCGGAAGAGCGTAAGCGACTCCGGCTTGCGGGAAAAGCTTACCCCTAAGTATCAGATCGGCTGCAAGCGTGTGCTTCTCTCCAACGATTACCTGAAAACGCTCTGCCGGCCCAACGTCGAAGTTGTTTCAGAGGGCATAGCCGAGGTGCGTGAAGCGAGTGTGCTGACGGCGGATGGGCAGGAAAGGGAAGTGGACGCATTAATCTTCTGTACCGGCTTCCGCACCACCGACCTTCTTTCCCCAGTGCTCTTCCGTGGCCGTAACGGCGTTTCGCTCAACCAGGCTTGGCAATCCGGTGCGGAGGCCTTTCGCGGCGTTACCGTCGCTGGATTTCCCAACCTCTTTATGCTCATCGGGCCCAACAGCCGGGTAGGCTACAACTCTATCGTCTTTATGATTGAAGCCCAGACCCGGTACATCCTCGAGTGCCTGAAGCTGATGCGGCGCAACGGGGCCCACTCCATCGAGGCTCGGCCCGAAGAACAGGCGCGCTTCAACGCGCGGCTGCAGCAGCGCATGGGGCGCACCGTCTACGCCTCCGGCTGCAAAAGCTGGTACCTGGACGAAAGCGGCAAGGGCACCATCCTATGGCCTGGACTTTCCTCCCAATACTGGAAAGACACCCGGCGCCTGATTTCGTCGGAGTATATTCTCGGCAGAACTGTCCAAACTTAGCGAAGCATCCAACTTGTTGCTGCTGTCTAGATTCATTCTCCGGAACGCGCGGGTATTTCCCGCGTCACGTCTTTGATGCTTTGTATAGGGCAAGACCTTAGAGTCTGCGTGAGAATCTCATCTGGAAACCGAGTCCCGCAAGCACGGTTGAGTGTCAGAGCTGTCCAAATTAGCGAAGAAATCCAGCTTTTGGCAAATGCAATTTGTTGATTTCATTCGATTGAGGTTGGCCAGACAAAACCGGGTTTGCTTTGTATCAGGGCCCGACTTTAGTCGGGCCGTAAAGGCCCAACAAAAAACCGGGCTTTAGCCCCTGAGGTACGTTTTTCCATCGTCTGTGGCAGACTCCACGCGAAAAGACATGGCATCGCACTAGATGTCTCGAAAGCGCATCTCAACGGGCGTCAAGCGTGCCCACTGGAAAGATGTACCCTCGCCGGAACAGCAGCTTAGCTGAGCATTTTACGAAACCGCCAGACGCTGAGCACCACCAGAATCAGCGTGAATACGCCCAGGACCAAAAAATTCGACCACAGCCCAGCGAAACCCGTGCCCTTGATCATGTTGGAGCGGGCGATCACGCTGAAATGGCGAATCGGATTGATCCACACCAGCGGCTGTAGCCAATGCGGAACAGCTTCCGCCGGCGTGACCGCGCCCGACGCCGTCGTGAGCAATGGATTAACAAAAAAGCTGGTCAGCTGTGCCTGCTGTGCAGACCTCGAAAACGTCGCAATCACAGTTCCTAGCGATATTCCGGACAATATACATAACGACGCCCCGCAGAAAACGACGAAGAGATTTCCGTTGAACGGAACGTCGAAGAGCAGTTTCATAAAGCCGGTGGCGAAAATCGTCATGAGCATCAACAGCAAGAATAGCGGTGCAATTTTGGCCACGATGATCTCTGATGTCTCCGCTGGCGACATAACGAGTTGTTCGATCGTGCCTGCTTCTCGTTCCTTCACCATGGCGGCGGAGGCAACAATGGAGCCATTCAGGATGAGCAGCAGCCCAAGAACTCCGGTAACTACGAACCAACTGTTGACCAGGCCCGGATTGAAAAGAAACGCTCGCGTCACGATGACCAGCCCGCGGCGGCTCCCCGGTGACGCGTCGACCTGAGAAAAACGCGCGTGCAGTCCGTTCCCCGACAGCCCCTCGTTCCAGGTGCTGATCACCCCTAGCGCATAGGAGCGAGCGATCGTTGCCGTGTTGGCATTCATTGCGTTCAGAAGGAACTGCACCGTTACCGGCCTTCCGCGCTCCAGGTCACGGGCAAAATTCCGCGGGATGACGACTCCCGCATCGATATCTCCCCGGCTGATGGCATCGCCCAGTTGATCCACCGAGTTGTAATAGCCGGCCAGGCGAAAGCTGCGGCTCTCCGTCAGTGTAGAAGTCAGGTCGCGGCTCTGTGCGGTCCGGCTTTCGTCTATGACGCCCAGCCTCAGATCGGACACCGTGGCGTTCAACACTACACTGAACAGCAACAGTTGCAAAATCGGTGGCAGTATCAGCGACATCGCCAGCCGCCGGTCGCGCCGGATCTGCGCGAACTCCTTGCGCAGCAGCGCACCAAGCCGGCGACTCGAAAACACCTGGAAGCTTGCTTTCATGGTTACACCGCCAGCTGCATGCGGCGGAGTTTGCGCCACGCCAGGAGGTAGAAAACGGACCCCAAAATACCAATGATGATCACCTTCCACCACACTGCCGGCCAGCCGCCCCCCTGCAACAGAAAGTCACGCACAATGTCGATGTAATAGCGGCCCCAGACTAAGTTCGAAATCCAGCGAATCTGGATCGGAATATTCTGAATGGGAAAAATAAGACCGGCCAGCATGAACACAAGCAGGAACCCGCCCAGCGCAACTGCCTGCATGGCCGCCGCCTGATTCGGAATGAGAACGCCGATCATGGTTCCAAACGCCGCCACGCAAAACGCGTACAGCACCGTTGCCACCACAAAGGGCGTCGGGTCGCCGGCGATCCCAAGTCCAAAATAAGTGAACAGCAGCGCCAGTAGAAGAACGCTGTCCACCACGGCCACCACCATAAAAGCGATGATCTTTCCCAGCAGGAACTCATGCGCCGAGATACTGGAGACGTAGACCTGCAAAATAGTTAATTGCTCTCCTTCGCGCGCCATGGCCAATGTGGCCAGCATGGGCGGGAACAGTGACAGCGCCAGCACAAAGACTCCCGGCCCGTAAAATTTCATCGAGGAGAGGCCGGGGTTGTACCAGAAGCGAATCGCGGCCTGCACCGGAACCGGCTTCGCCGCCCCTCCGTTTGCCGTGTTGAACGCGTTCGTGATCTGCGATGCGTACCCGTCGATCAAGCGCGCAGTGTTGGAATCCGAGGCGTCCACCAGGACCTGTATCGGGGTGTTCGCGCCGCGCGCCACGTCCCTGCCAAACCTTTCCGGGATAATCAGAACCGCACGCGCTTCGTTGCTCAGAAACGATTGTTCCGGACGCTGGTCCACAGCAGAGGGGATGATTTTGAAGGAAATCGATCCGCGGAACGCATCAATCAGCTGCCGCGATGCCGGTGAATTGTCGAAATCCTGCACTGCCAGGGGCAGATCTTTCACGTCCAGCGAAATGGATGTTCCCATCAGAATCAACTGGGTCAGAGGCAGAATGAGCGCCAGGGCGACCGCACGCTTATCGCGCAGAATCTGGATTAATTCTTTCCGGGCCTGGGCGAAAATCCGTCGCACGGCGTCAGTCCTCCGAACCCACCTTGCCCTTCAATCGGGCCTTTTCCACCACGCTGATGAACACGTCTTCCAGCGAGAAGCGCCCCGGTTTAGCAGAGATGACCCTGATCCCGGCCGCCGCCAGCTTGTCGCGATAAAACCTCTCCCCGGTGGCCTGGTCTTCGTTGAAGATAATGTGCAGCCGGTTTCCAAATAGCGAAACCGCCCAACGCTCCTGGTCATTTTTTAAAAGGTCGAGCGCTCGTTGCGGCTGATCGGTGGTGAATTCCATCAGCTGTCCTGGCTGCGCTGCTTTGATTGCGCTTGGCGTACCTTCGGCCACCAGTTCCCCGGCCACCATCAGCCCCAGCCGGTTGCACTGCTCGGCCTCCTCTAGATAATGGGTGGTCACCAGAATCGCTGTGCCCGCATCCGCCAGCCGGTTGATCATCTTCCAGAAAGATCGCCGCGCCAGCGGATCCACGCCCGACGTCGGCTCGTCGAGAAACAGCACGCTGGGCTCATGCATGATCGCCGCGCCGAAGGCCACTCGCTGCTTCCAGCCCTGCGGCAGGCTGCCCGTCAGCTGCTCTTCGCGCCCTAGCAGTCCAGAAAACTCCAGCACCCACCGCTTCTTTTCGTCGCGTTCCTCGCGTGGCACGCCGTAGACCCCGGCAAAGAATTCCAGGTTTTCTTCGAGTGAGAGGTCGTCATAGAGCGAGAACTTCTGCGACATGTATCCAATGCGCTGGCGCACTTCGCCCGAGCGCAGATGTTTCGTCCATCCAGCGAGTTGAACTCCTCCACCACTCGGTTCGACCAAGCCGCACAGCATCTTGATCGTCGTGGTCTTGCCCGCGCCATTCGCGCCCAGCAATCCATAGATCTCACCGTAGTGAACCTCGAGGCTCAACTGCCGCACAGCCGTGAAGGAGCCGAACTGTTTGCTCAGTTGCGAGGCTCCAATTGCCACCTGACCCATATGCTCCGCATGACTATGGCGCGCAGGGAAAGACTCGTCGTGCACCTGCTCCCCCAGCGCCCGCAGCCGCGCCACGAATGTGTTCTCGAGCGTTGGCTCATCCAACAGGATTTCTTGAATCTCCAGCCCCGCGCTCTTCAGACTGCGTTCGGCGATCGCCCGCGCCAAATCCGGATGCGGCACCAGCAGATCCAGCCGGTCGCCAAAGCGCTGCACATCAATAATTTCGCCGTCGCTTTCTGCCAGCGGTGAAAGAATCTCTTCCGCCAGTGCAAGATTCGACACCCGCAGCTCCATCCGCCGTGCGCCCAGTTTCTCGCGCAATTCCTGTGGAGTCCCGAGGTCGTGGATTTCCCCCTGATGCATGAGCGCGACCCGGTGGCATCGCTCCGCCTCGTCCAGATACGGCGTCGCCAGCAAAATCGTAAGGCCGTCGGCGGCCAGGTGCGCCAGAGTGTCCCAGAACTCACGCCGTGAGACCGGGTCGACGCCGGTTGTCGGCTCATCCAGCAGCAGCACGCGCGGCTCCGGCACCAGGGCGCACGCCAGGGCAAGTTTCTGCTTCATCCCGCCGCTCAGCTTTCCGGCCAGCCGAGAGGCAAAACGATCCATGTCGAACATCTGCAGATAGCGATGCCCGCGCGACGCAATATCTGCCCGCGGCACGCGACGCAAATCCCCGATATAGCGAATGTTCTCCTCAACCGTAAGATCCGGATACAGGCTGAAATTCTGGGTGAGATAGCCCGTTTGCGCACGAGCTTCGCGCGCCGGCACGCCGAAAATTTCAACCCCGCCGGAGGTGGATTCCATGACTCCGGCGGCGATCTGGAAGGTTGAGGTCTTGCCCGCTCCATCCGGCCCGATCAGGCCAAAGATTTCGCCCTCGTGCACGTCCAGGCAGATGCCCCGCACCGCCTCCACCGCACCGTATCGCTTTACCAGGTCACGGATCCGGATCGCGACGGACCCCAGGGCAATCGCGGGTTCGAAGGGCACCGGAGGCGCTGAGGTCACCACGTGCGTCTCATCGGTTGAACCGGCCGGACGGCCAGGTGCTGCCTTCAACCAGAACCTCTCCATCGGCCGGCATGCCCGGCTTGGCGAACCCGATGCCGCTCTTCAGCCGCAGCTTCACGCCCACCACTTGCTTTACGCGGTCGTCGCGAAAGTAGGTATTTTCCGGAGTAAATGTGGCCTGCGGATCGATTCGCTCCACGTACGCGTCGAGGGGTCTTGCCGGGTCGGAGTCCAGGTAGATTCGTGCCGGCTGACCAACCTTGACTTTGCCGATCTGCCCTTCGGGGATAAAACCCCTTAGATAGACCTTGCTCAAATCCAGCAGCGTCACGATAGCCGTGCCCGCCTGCACCACCTCGCCCGGCTCCGCCGCCCGTGTCATCACCGTGCCATCGAAGGGTGCCTTGACCGTTAGGTCGCTGCGCGTCGCCTGTGCTTCAACAAGCTGGTAGCGCGCCTGGTCCGCCAACGCCTTGGAGTAGGCAATCTCCGATACTTGCTGTGCCAGCTGCTTGCGTACGGTAGCCGCCTGGAACCCGCGAATGCCGGGATTCGAAAGCGTCGCCTGGGCCATATTCAACAAACCCCGCGCCGACTCCAACCTACGCTTAGCCGCAGCCACTGCCGCCGCCTGCTGCTCCGCCGTGGCATTGGCCTGCCTGGCCTGGCGTTCCGACACCGCGTCCGACTTGCGTAGCTTGTTATAAGCGGTTCGGTCAAAGTCGGCGATTTGGAAGGCAGCTTCCTGGTTCGCCAGGTCCGCCTCCGCAGCGGCAACGTCCGCCTCCGCCTGCCGCACCCGGCCGCTCGCATCCAGTTTCGATTGCTCCGTCTGCAAGTCGTTCTGTTGCAGTTGCGCCTGAAGCACTTCAACCTGATCGCGTGACGATCTCAAGCGTGCCTCGGCCACCGTCACCGCCGCACGAGCCTGATCTGCCCGGGCGAAAACTTGCTCGTCGTCGAGCACCGCGATCGTTTCTCCGGCCTTGACCGAGTCTCCCTCCCGGAACCGGATTTCCAGGATGCGTCCTGTCGTCTTGGGCGCAACCGCCGAATCGTCTCCCTCGATGCGCCCGCTCAGCGCCACCATGCTGCGAGGGATCTTCGGCGGGGCGACGAAGTTACTCCAGATCAAGTAACCAGCCAATACGACCGCCGCCACAATGCCCACCTTGGCGATAACGGGTAATGGATTGCGTCGCTGCGGGGCGTTGCCGTCGGCCCCGTTTGTTTCTGAAGTTGATGTCACCGACGGAGGAGTTTCGGTGCTGGTCGTTCTCGTCATCTCATCCTCCACCCTCACGCCTGCAACGGCTAACGCCTTAGCGGAGGGTGCTCCCAACGTTGCAGCATAGGATCGGTAGACAGAGAGATATTAGTGAATCGGCTTATATTAGTCGATCAAAACCGAAAAATCTCATCCTTCCCCAGAAAACATCAGATCCGCCCGTCCGCCAAAGCAGAGTCGGGCCGGGCAAGATTAAAACGAGCCGCTGAATCCTCAAAACGCTCGCAAAACATTTCGTTGATAGCGTTAATGGAGACCACGGCGGTTAACAGCGTCTCCGTCAGGCTTAAGAGCCGGGAGCCACGGGGAAGGTAGGGAAGACTCCGGCGCAGTCCTCCCAGGACCTGGGGGTTGAACAAGCCGGTTTCACGAATGGCGCGGCTATTTAGATATCGCGCAGAAAGGTCAGAGTTCCGGTCCAGTCCCAGCGTCTCGCTCGACCCTGCTACGAACGGCCGCTTCTTCACCTGGAACGCGGAGGGCAGCCTTTCTTCAAGGGCGCGGCGCAGGATGTACTTGCCGCGCCCGTTCCGCAGCTTGAACGACACCGGAAGCGAGAACGCAAACTCAATCAGTTTGTGATCGAGAAATGGCACTCGGCCCTCGATGGAGTGGGCCATTTCAACCCGGTCGCCAAGGAAGTTGAGGTTGTAGGACGGCATGTCGGCCTTGAAAAGATAGTATTGGTGCGCGGCGACCGCCGAGAGGGACTTCATCTTGCCACGGCCGATCCGCTCCGCCATTTCGGCGATGGGATCGATCCCGGCGACCTCCCGGCGGAAATCGCCGGACATGACAAATCGAGCTTTTTTCGCGGTTCGCAGCGCGCGAGCCATGGAATAGGGGTAGGCGCCAAACAAGCCAGTGATGCGATCGTATTCTGGCAACGCTCGTATCGGTAAGATCCCGGTGTTGAGGAGCGCGATCCCTGAATGTTCTTTGCTGAGGAGGGTCTCGAGCGCGGCACGCCGTTCCCGGTCTTGAGGATGGGCGCGAACTTCCTCGAGCAGAGCAATGTGGTGAAAAACGTTATAGCCTCCGAGCGCTTCGTCAGCGCCCTCGCCGGTAAGCACAACCTTCACATGGCGCCGAGCCAGCTCTGACAGCATCATCTTGGCTGTTCCGTGGCTGTTGCTCACCGCGATTTCGCTGTGCCACAAGGAGCGCTCGAAGTGAGGCGCCAGATCTCCGGGACCGATCCGGATCGTGTGGTGCGCAAGACCTCTGGCTTGCGCGAATTCGGCCGCTGCCTCTCCCTCATTCAGTTTTTTGTCGTCAAACTCTATAGTGAAGGCTTTGACCGGCCGCCCACCGATCTCGGCGGCCGTCGCGGCGACCGAAGTCGAATCCAGACCCCCTGAGACATAGGCCCCGACTTCTACATCGCCATGCAACCGCAAACGTACTGCTTCATCGAATAATCGCCGGAACTCTTCAACGGCCTCTTCCTCGCTGCCAGGTACCACCTGGCCGCCAAGGGGTAGATCCCAGTAAGCGCGCCGCGTGACCGCGGACCGCGAGATGCGCAACATGCAACCGGGCTCAACCGTCCGAATGTTTTCAAAACACGTTGCTTCCGGCAGCACTAGCCCGTGCAGCATATGGAAAAGAGTGATGTGATCCAGCCGCGCTCGAGCCTTCCCATGCCCCAGGATTGCCTTGATTTCCGAGCCGAACACCAGCGAGTCGTTCAGCCGGGAATAGAACAGCGGCTTGATGCCGAAACGGTCACGGACGAGATACAAGACCTCATTCCTCTGGTCCAAAAGGGCAACAGCAAATTCGCCACGCAGGTGAGATACAAAATCTTCACCGTATTCTTCGTACAGGTGAACGATGATTTCGGTGTCGCTGCGGGTGCGAAAGCGATGGCCTCTCGACTCGAGATCTTTGGCAATGTCCTGGAATCCGTAGAGTTCGCCATTCAGGACTACCCAGACCGAGCCATCCTCGTTCGAGAGCGGCTGACGGCCATTTGAGAGATCGACAATGGACAACCGCGTGTTGATGAGCAGAACCGAGCCCGAGCAGCCGAGATAGTACCCCCATTGATCGGGACCACGATGGCGGATCGCCGAAACCATGGGCACGATGCTCGACTCGTCTACTCGTCCCTTTGGATCGAAGATGAACTCGCCGGCAATTCCGCACATGGCTAAACAGTCCCGCTTGGAATCTGAGTGGCCAGGTGGGGTTGGCGAGCAATGGGCGTCAGCGCGATGGCACAATCCGCAGTCAGGCTGATGCGGGCTTTGAGCCCGGGAGAAAAGTCTGCCGGCACCGAAAGCCGGTACCGCTGCGCGGCCATGGCCACGATCATTTGCGCCTCCATCATCGCGATATCGGCCCCGATACACTGGCGTGGCCCCGCACTGAAAGGGAAGTAGGCAAAACGAGGCCGCCCTTGCGACCTCTCCGGCAGGAAGCGATCGGGATCGAACTCCTCCGGATCTTCCCATAAGCCCGGTAGCCGTTGCATCACGTACGGGCTGATGATGACGAGTGCCTCGGCAGGAATTCGGTATCCGCCAATCACATCGTCCTTCACCGCGCTCCGGGCAAAAACCCAGCCCGGCGGGTAAAGCCGCATCACCTCCATGATCACGCGGCGGGTGTACTCGAGAGCGGGCAAATCTTCGAACCCGGGCGACCGGCCTTTCAGCGTCGCATCGACCTCCAGTTCGACCCGTTCCCGTACCTCGGGGTGCTTGGCCAGGAGATACCACGTCCACGCAATAACATCGGCGACGGTGTCGTTCCCCGCCTGCAGCATGGTCTTGAGTTCGTCGCGGAGCTGGCCATCGCTCATTGACTCCCCAGTCTGCTCATCGCGGGCCCAGAGAAGCAGCGACACCAGGTCACCGTTGTCGACCTGATTTCGCCTTCGCTCCTCGATAACGCGAAGAACGAACTGATCCAGGATACGGACGGCCCGCTCGAAGCGACGCCTCCTGGCAAAGCGAAACCACGTCAGGAATTTGACCAACTTCACCGCGCCAATCAGGTCCATGTGACGGGAGCAATCGAGGATGGCATCTCGTATGACTTGCTCCGAACCGATCAAATCCCCGCTGAACATGTTGCGTAAGAGGATTTCGAGCGTGAGCAGAATGACCTCGGCGCGCCCATCCAGTGCTTCGGCACGCGATGCATTCCCCTCCCAGCGCTGGAGCATTCGAGACGTGGAATCGACCATAATGCCGGCCATCTTGGCGTGATGCTTCCGTTGAAACGCGGGCTGAACCAGCCGCCGCTGCCGCTTCCAATGTTCGCCGTCGATGGAGAATAATCCATCCCCCATCAAGGGTCGCAGCACCTGGTACCAGGGGCCTTTGATGTAGTTTGTATGGTTGTCTTGCAGAACATGCTTGATCCCGTCCAGATCCGTAACCAGATACGCGCGGTTAGGGCTCAGCGTGACCACCCCTCCAAATTTCCCGGCGGTCTTCGCAAAGTAATCCGGCGGATTGCGCATCAAACTTGGAAGAACGACAATCTGCGCCCTTAGCCGCGGTGGCAAAAAGTTGTAACCGGCGTTATCCAAGGGCCCGGGCGGCCCTACTTTTGCGGTATTGGGACTGGCGCTGCCCGTGACCATTAGGTCTCATCCCCAGAGGTAAGATATAGCACCGGGATCGTTGCCTGGGTCGTCTGCGGGGGGAGGCTCAATACTAGATCAGCTTTAATTGCCGATCAACAGCCACGCCCCGCAGGTTACAGCGCGGGCAAGCCGCAAGACTCGTAAATCTTCGACATATATTGCATGTCGAGCAGTCCTTCTTCCCCCGCCGTCTTAGGTGTCTTGTCTTGCAGAATGCAGTCGGAGAAGTAGTTCGCTTCCAGGGTGAACTGCGAAGGATCAACAGCCGGATTAAGCTCATCGAGCACGGTAGGCTTGCCCCCACCCGGGTCGGTGAACTCGGCCGTAAGGTGAAGTCCCTGGTAGGGAAACGCCGGCTCTGCATACAAGAACCCCAGCGACCCATGCACCCGGTAAAAACCGTTCATTTCTGCGCCATAGCTGGTGTTACAACTGGCTACCACTCCGGAAGGAAATTTCATCGTCCAGGACAAATTCTCCTCGACGGTGTCGAATCGTCCGTCGTGGTCGATGACCGACGAATAGCCCTTGAGGTCGACGGGTTCCTCGCCCGTGAGATAGCGGCAGGCGTTGAGTGAATACACGCCCATATCCATCAACGGTCCCCCGCCGGCCAATTTGCGGTCAAGCCGCCATTCGCCGGCCCTTTCTTTGAACCCGTTGGCGCTCTCGATCGCCTGGATCTTCCCCAGCTTGCCATCGCGAATAAGCTGCATGGCACGCAAATTGGTCGGTTCGTAGTGGCAGCGATAGGCGATCATCAGCTTCTTGTTCGCCTCCTTGCAGGCCTTGATCATTGCCATCGAATCCGAGACCGTGGTCGCCATCGGCTTCTCGCACAGCACGTGCTTGCCCGCCCGCGCCGAGCGGATGGTGTACTCGGCATGCATGCTATTGGGCAATGCCACGTACACGGCTTCGATGGCCGGGTTGTTCTTGAACTGATCCATGTTTTCGTAGCTGTAGATGGAGCTCTCCGGCACTCCATACTTTGCCGCCTGGGCCAGCGCCTTCTCGCGATGTCCGCTGACAATTCCGGTAACCCGCGAGTTTCTGCTGGTCAGCGTCCCGGGCATAAAGTGATCCATGGAAATGCGGCCCAGGCCAATAATGCAATAGCCGACCTTGCGATCGCCGCCTTGCGCCAACAGCGGCGAAACCGCCTGTGACGCTGCCCCGGCCACAGCCAGGCGAGTGAACTCTCTGCGTGTAAGCATCCCGGAGTAGTGTAGACGCCTGCTTCTCCTCTTACAATCGAAGCTGGCATGCGCAAATTACTATTCTTCCTAGCCTTGTTCTCGCTCACCCTCCGTGCTGAGCTCACCGAAGACGCGAAAGCCAAGATCGACACCGCCGTAAACCAGGTCTTGGCCTCGACCAAAGTGCCCAGCGCCTCGATTGCCATCGTCCAGGATGGCCGCATCGCCTATCTCCAGGCATATGGTCTGGCGCGGCTGTCTCCGCCCATGGAGGCCACACCGCAGATGCAGTACCCGGTCGGCTCGATCAGCAAGCAGTTCACCGCGGCCGCGGTCCTGCTGTTGGCGCAGGAAGGCAAGTTGACCCTGGACGACCCCGTCTCGAAATATTTCCCCGAGCTCACGCGGTCCCGCGAAGTCACCATCCGCATGCTGCTTTCGCACACTTCGGGATATCAGGACTATTGGCCGGAGGACTACGTCATGACCTCCATGATGGTTCCGGCAACGTCCCAGCACATCCTGGATGTATGGGCAAAAAGACCCTTGGATTTCGACCCCGGCACGCAGTGGCAATATTCCAACACCAACTTTGTGATTGCGGGTCGAATCGTCGAGCAGGTAAGCGGCATTCCTCTGATCGACTTGTTGAAGAAACGTATCTTCCTGCCGCTGGGCATGGACAACGTCTACGACGCGGACGCCGCCAGGTTGCCTGCCACGGATCCTACCGGCTATGAGCGCCACGCCCTCGGTCCCCAGCGCCCATCGCCCCTGGAAGGCGCGGGCTGGATGTTTGCAGCCGGAGAGCTCGCCATGCCGCCTCACGATCTGGCCCTTTGGGACATCAGCGTGATGAATCGTTCGCTGCTCTCCGCGGCTTCTTATGCGCAGATGTTCAAGCCGGTGCTGCTCAAGAATGGTGTCAGTAGCGGTTACGGATTGGGAGTTTTCCTGGGCAAGAGCGATGGCCGCGCCTACATTGAGCACTCTGGCGAAGTCTCAGGCTTTGTCTCGGAAAACAAGGTATATCCGGACGACAAGGCGGCGATTGTCGTGTTGACCAATGAGATGGCCACCAACGCTGCCAGCCTGATTGCAGATCGCATCAAACCGGAGGTGCTGAACCTTCCAGCCTCTGCTCCGACCACGGCGGAAGCCCGGGCGCTCGCAATCTTTAATCAGCTAGCGGACGGACACATCGACCGCAGCCTTTTCACCAACTATTGCAACGCCTACTTCAACCAGCAAACGTTGGAGGATTACGCCTCCAGTCTGAAACCGCTGGGACCGCCTCTAAGCTTCAAGCAGACGAGGGAGGAAGGTCGTGGCGGCATGACATTCCGTGTCTTCACCGTTACCTTTCCCGAGCGCGAGCTCAAGGTCACCATCTACGAGATGCCCGACGGAAAGCTGGAGCAATATCTGGTCATCCCCTGAGCACCAAATCACATCCGGCCTTGCTGTTGAAGGGTACGGGCTACCTCGCCGCAGCGAGCATTAGCCCGTACGTATCTGATCAAAGGAGGTCCGGCTTTAGCCGCTGGGGGCCGCGTTCCTCGCGACGACTTTTTCGCAGCCTCTTTAGAGTTCCGTGTGAGAATCTCTTTCGCTTTGTATCAGGGCCCGACTTTAGTCGGGCCGTTGACGCCCAAAAAGAATGGGCTTTAGCCCCTGTGTCCAGGGGCTTCCCGAGCTAACCTTATTTCCCCACCAAACCCTGGAACTCCGGATTTTTAGACAGGTAATTCGCCACCAGCGGACACACCACATCCACTTTCAATTTGTTATCCCGAGCGTATTCGAGCGCCGTTCGTGCCAGCATCCCAGCGATACCGCGGCCGCGCAACGCTTGCGGCACTTCGGTATGCCAGAGCGTGATCCATCCAGCATTATCGAGTTCAAATTCCAGGTATGCGGTCTCGCCGTTTTCCTCCACCTCGAACCGGCTCATCGAGTTGCTGCTCATTCCGCAGATTGTCGCACAGCGGGTAAGATAAAGGACCCAACACTATGTCGCCGATCGATTTTTCAGCGCCTCCCCGGTCTCGTAAGGCAGGACACAGATCCCGTCACATCGCGCAACTGAGCAACCTTCCCATCATCGGACGCAGTGTCTGGATGGCCCGCGTGCAGCAGGTCGCGGCTCAGGCGCCGCCGGACGTAAGCTTCCCGGGACCGAAGGCTTTTCTCCAGGTGGATAAATGGCTGGTCCCTTACCTGCGAAACTTCTTTCACAGGAATGCTCCCTATCAGTCCTACTCCGCAGGCCAGACCGGCATCTTCAAGCTTGCCGCAGCGGAGGATGGTCCGTTGAAAATCGCCATCGCCTCGGACTGGGCCACGGGCACGATGGAAGCGAATCGGGTCGCAAACAATATGAAAGCGTGCCATCCCCATTACACTCTGCATCTCGGCGATGTGTATCACATGGGGGAAGCTCCGGAGATAGAGGAGAACTGCTTTGGAAAGCAGCGAGGGAGCTACCAGGGGGTGAATTGGCCCATGGACTGTCTCGGAAGCTTTGCCCTGATGGGCAATCACGAGATGTATTCCGGAGGACGCAGCTATTTCAAAACCTTCCTCCCCAAGCTAGGGCTGTTCGACGCCGATAAGAAAGTAATCAGCCCGCAAAGTGCAAGCTTCTTCTGCCTGGAGACAGACCACTGGGTGATCCTGGGGCTGGACACTGGGTATCACGCGGGGGGAATCCCGGCGCTATCCGACATTCCAGGGATAAACTCCATCCCATTTCTGAACGTCAATGCCCGCTTCGACGACATCATGATGGGTTGGCTGCAGCAGACGCTGCTGACGCTGGAAAAGAAGCCCGTTCTCGTGCTCACCCACCACCAACCGTTCAGTGGGTTTGAACCTTTTTTTGGCAAGCCCGTGAAACAGCTGGCAGAAGCGGGCTTTTCAGACGGACGGGAATTCATATGGCTCTTTGGACACGAGCATCGTCTGACTATCTACAACAGGCAACGCCTTGCCGGTTCGATGGCAGTCTATCCGCGCTGCATTGGCCACGCGGGCATGCCGGTGAAAGTAACCAAGCTCACGCGGCCCAACCCGGACATACTCTATTACGACCCAAGAGTGCACCCTATCGATGACCGGGACCTTAAAACGATGGTCGGATACAACGGCCACGTCGTCCTCCTCTTCGAGGACGAGAAGCTAACCATTGAGTACCACGACATTGAGAGACCGGAAGTGCTTTTGACGGAGACCTTCACCCCCGGCGAATCAGGAACCTTGCAACACTCCATTGTTTCCGTGGCCGAGAATGCATTGGTCCCTGGAAGCACCCCTGCCGTTCCCCCAACCGAATCAATCCGGCTTTAGCCGCTGAGAGCACCGGTTTTCAACATAAATTGTGCCAGCCCCGGACTTCAGTCCGGGGAAGCGGGTTTCAAACCCGCGAAAACGCTCGGTATAAAACTTTTGGGGCTTTAGCCCTGGTGGCTGCTTCTCCATCCTTTCCCGTTTTACTATGCCGGCTGCAGCTGAAAACTGGGAGTGGACTGCGCGATCTCCAGTTCCTCTGCGGTCATGTCGACCGAAACATCCGCGAACAGCGGAGTGCTCAGGTAGCGTTCTCCTGTATCCGGCAGCATGCACAGAATCGTCGATCCCTGGGCAGCTTTAGCGCCGACCTGCAGCGCGCCGGCAAACGTCGCGCCCGAGCTAATGCCCACAAAGATCCCTTCCTTGCGTGCCAGCTCCTTGCTATGACGCATTGCTTCCGCATTGCTGATACGCAGGACCTCGCTAACGACCTTCATGTCGACCGCGTCCCCGGTAAGCTTCGGAATGAAATCCGGACTCCAACCCTGTTGTGGGTGGGGGTGCCATGCGGGGTGGCTCGAAGCAGCTGACCCGTCCGGGTTGCGTTCCTGCGCAATCCCGCTGGAGAGCATGGCCGCGTCGTCCGGTTCGCACACGACGATTTTCGTCTCCGGCCGTTCCTTAGCCAGCACCCGTCCGACGCCTTTGAGCGTGCCCCCGGTACCGAACCCGGTGACCCAGTAATCCAGTCGTTCCCCCTGAAAAGCTTCCAGTATCTCCTGCGCTGTTGTGCGCGAGTGCATATCGGCATTGGCTTCATTCTCAAATTGCCGAGTGCGAAACCATCCATGGGTCTCTTCCAGTTCTTTGGCTTTAGCGACCATGCCCAAACCTCTGCCGGCCGCGGGGGTAAGCACCACTTTCGCCCCCAGGAACCGCATCAGCTTACGTCGCTCGACGCTGAAGGTTTCGGCCATAGTGACAACCAGTGGATAGCCTTTCTGGGCGCACACCATAGCCAGTCCGATACCCGTATTACCGCTGGTGGCCTCGATCACGGTCTGGCCTGGCTTTAGTTGCCCTTTCCGCTCTGCGTCCTCGATGACTGCCAGGGCAAGGCGATCCTTGACCGAACCAAGTGGGTTGAAAGCTTCGATTTTGACAAACAGGTTAATTCCCGCCGGGGCGAGATTGTTGATCTTGACCACGGGTGTGTTGCCGACGGTCTCAAGAATGCTGGCGTATTTATGTCCCATGGAAGGCTCCTCCGGAACGCCTGTCCAAGATAAACCTTTTCGACAACCTTTTTCGACCCGTGCGCCATGAGTCCCCGCAGCTACCCGGCACGCCAAAGCGCAAAACGTGAATCTCACACCTCATCTTCATCTTCCTGCAAGGCCGTTTCGTAGTCCTGACCGCCGTAGAAGATTCCGATTATGTTTACCCGGCTGGCATTTACATGAAAGGCGATGACCACGCGCTTTCGATAGCTCGTAATTCGTAGACCGGGCCGGATATCGTCGCGCCGTATGCCTCGCGCATGAAAAGTCCGTAGGCTTTCGCAGTATGTCAGGATGGCATCGGTGAACCGTGCAGCAATCCCTGGAGATGCTGCGAAAGCGATGTAGCCGTAGAGCTCGATGAGTTGTGCTTCTGCCTCGGGAGTGAAGACAATGTCGCGCATTACCGCTTCTTGGCGGTGGCTTTCCGGTGCTCGGCCAATAATGCTGCGCGCACACGGTCCACGGATACCGCACGAGCCGGATCGGCTTTAAGCGCGTCGTATGCGGGCGCCACCTTATCTCGTAGCCAATCTTCCACGGCACGATCACGCGCTAGTAAGGTGCGTAGTCCGTCGCGGATCACTTCGCTTTCAGAAGCGTACTCGCCGCTAGCAACCTTGGCTCGCACCAGATCAGCCATCTCATTGGGCAGCGTGATACTGAGTTGCTGGGTTGAACGCATGAGTGCCTCTGTCGACAGGATGGAATCCTATTAAATCCTACTATATTTAATCTCGCGTACAGAGCAAAGTACCGCCGCCTCGCCTCGGATTAGGAACGAGACCTAATATCCAAGTGGGCTGAAGTCGTCCCGCGCGAAGACATGCCTGGTTGCAGAAACCGACGCGCCGCCCGCAGATACAGGCGAAGAGGTGCGGGATATCGGCGTCCGGTTTAAACTAAAATGCACGTGCCGAGCCGGGATGGCGGAACTGGCAGACGCAGCGGACTCAAAATCCGCCGAGGGCAACCTCGTGGGGGTTCGACCCCCCCTCCCGGCACCAACACCTGTCCGACTAGTCTTTGGCTGCTTGCCCGGCTGCGCTGTCCTCTACACACTCGAAATTATCGGCCAGGTTCGTATCACCGCGGCCTTTGTAGCGAGCCACTTTTGGATATGGACACAAGGGACGCGTGAGCGTAACTCCTCCCGAGCCGCTCTTGGGATCGGCGCCGATCTTGCCAGTTCCAATGAGTTTGTCCGGGGGCGTACCTTGCATGACCCATTTGTCCAAGGCCAAAAGCAAGTCATGTTCGGCATCGACGGGAGTTCCCGGTTCAGAGGCACTGTTCCCGAAATTCGTTGGTCCGGGACCACCAGTGCAGTGTCCCATGCCCGGAACCATGAATAGCCGGTAAAACGTCTGCACATCCTTGGCATCTGTAGCCCGCGGATCAGGGTAGCGCGACAGGAAAGCTGTCACCTTCTCGTAGAAGTCGATCGAGTCCCGAGGTGCAACAGCAGCATCGCCCCAGCCGTGATATTGAATCAGTTTCCCCCCGTGGTCCCGGAAGGTCCGCAGATCGGGATTGTATGCATTGATGATCGATCCTGTCTTCTCTTCCGCGGCCTTTACGTCGTGGTCAAAGTCCATCGTGTGCCAATCCCATTTGGGATCTTCGAAGACCACCAGAGAGAAGTACCCGTTCCCGAAAAGGCTCTGAATTGAGCTCCGGGAAAGCTGAGGCGACGGGAGGATCCATCCCAGCCATGCGCCAGGTTCGCCCTCGGCGCCCGGTTCATATCCGGGATAGATCTGCTCGCCTGTCCTAGGGTTCTTCGGGCCCGCGTAGATCTGTTTCAGGGTGTCGATCTGCGGCTGCGTCAGGCAATCCGGACCAGAGGCGTCTCGGCATAACAGAATCGTAGGATCAAAGTGGCACATCCGCGGGTCTTCAATAAGGCCATCCTTGACCCCATCCAGCGCGTCGCAGGCCGCGAGCGCAGCGTGCTCGATCGCAGGGAGTTGTTCTGCAGTGATCTGGCTCTCCGGCTTTGCATTGAGAGCCGACTCGTTCCACAGAAATCCTGCAAATTGGTGCGTCCAGTAATTGGCAGGCGCCCCGGCAATGATGCCGTCAAAGTCCTCGGGATAGCGCTCCGCTTCCATCAGAGCTTCGCGGCCCCCGTCTGAACATCCCTTGAAGTAGGCGCGTGATGCGGGCTTGTTGAAGTACCTCTGCAAGGTCGTCTTCGACTGGGTCGCCGTCTCATGCACCGCTCGATAACCGAAATCGATCACCTTTTCGGGATGCCCTGTGGCCCAGTTCGGAGTTACCGCCCCCAAAGGGTCCTGGTTGTGGTGTCCGTCATCGGTTGCAGCAACCGCGTATCCTCTCGCCAGAGGTTCAATCAACTCCGACGCAGGAATAGCGCCTCCCCAGCCGCCGCTACCGAGCTGGAGATACTTTCCATTCCAGTCCTCCAGTGGCGGCAACCATAACGTAAGGTTAATCACCGAATCCGTGGTTGGCCGCGACACCGCGGTGATCTCACAATGCCGCTTCACCGGAACAGTCACTGACTTCGGTGGCGTGCCAAGCTGGACCTGGGTTGTCCCGGCCTCGACCCATTTGGCAGAGACAATCTCCTCACCATCGAGCGTCATGTTCTTAAGAGCATCGCAGTTGTTCTGAGCGATTCCCAGATGAGCGCTTGCCAGCAACGCGCTGCCGGCAGCTTGAATGAGCACCGTTCGCCAGTTCATAAAGTCCCTTTTCGGCTGATACGCTCTGATCGCGTCCTACGCCGTCTCCCGCTTCGCCAAGCGCTCCAATCCGCGCTCTTTGGTCTCAAGTTCCCGCATCTTGAACTTCTGGATTTTCCCAGTTACCGTCATCGGAAATGCATCCACAAACCGGACATGCTCAGGAACCTTGAAGTACGCAATCTGGCCTCTACAGAACTCGCGTACCTCGTCCTCTGTGGTAGTCTCGCCGGTTTTCAACCGTATCCACGCGACCACGACCTCACCCAGCCGCTCGTGGGGGATTCCAACCACCTGCACTTCGGCCACCTTTGGATGCGTGTACAAGAATTCTTCTACTTCCCGCGGATAAACATTTTCTCCGCCGCGAATGATCATGTCATTCGCCCGGCCTGTGAGGTGAATGTATCCATCCTCGCGCATCATGCCGAGATCCCCCGTATGCAGCCACCCTTCGCCATCCACCGCTCTTGCCGTTGCCTCAGGCTCGTCGTCGTAACCCTTCATGACCATATATCCACGGGCGCAGACTTCACCGCATTCTCCAGTGGGCAAAGTGCGGTTACCGGGTATCGACGCGATCTTCATCTCCGTGCATGGGAGCGCCTTGCCAATCGTTGACACTCGGATTTCCACCGGATCATCGACTGCCGACATCGTTACCACAGGCGAGCTCTCCGTCTGACCGTAGCAGATGGTCAACTCCGGGCAGTGCATCTCGGTCACTACCCGTTTCATCACCTCTATGGGACACGGCGCACCCGCCATCACCCCCGTGCGCAGACTCGTCAGATCGAAGTCGCTGAACTCGGCGTGGCCCAGCTCAGAAATGAACATGGCGGGCACGCCATAGAGCGATGTGGCACCTTCCGCCTGGATTGCCTCAAGGGTAGCGCGTGCATCAAAGGTACAGTTAGGGAGGATCATCGCAGCTCCGCTTGCCAGCGCCGACATCGTGCCGATTACGCATCCGAAGCAGTGATACATCGGAACCGGGATGCAGATGCGATCGCGATTCGTGTAACGCAAACCGATTGCGATCAGTTTGCCGTTGTTGACCTGATTCCGATGCGTCAGCATCACTCCCTTGGGCATGCCCGTGGTACCCGACGTGTACTGGATATTGGCGACGTCCTCGGGCTGGATCGATACGGGAACCTCCAACTTGGATTGCAGAAACTCCTGCCACGCCGCCGACCCGAATAGGACCACGTGTTCGAGTGGCAGCGCTTGACCGTATCGCGCCGCTTCGAGGATCTGGGCATACTCTGCACGGTTGTCGCGTTCCCAAAGAAATAGAGCCTTAATTCCTGACTTGCGAAGCGTGAATGCCACCTCATGTGCGCGAAAGGCAGGGTTCACATTTACCAGGATCGCTCCCGCGCGGGCGCAACCCAAGTGGACCATCACCCATTCCACGCAGTTTGTCGACCACAGACCCACGCGCTCTCCGGGCTTGATGCCTAGGCCCCACAACCCGCGCGCAACGCAATCCGCCAACTCGCGCAATTCGCACCAGTTGTATTGTTTCGATTGATGACGGGACACGAGGGCCAGACAATCGCCCGAGTGTTCCACAGTCTGATCGAGCACTTGCCCAATCGTCTTCTCCCAGAGCGGCTCATCCGGTCCAGACCAGTAGCTCAGCAACTCGCTGCCCTCTAAGTTTCAGGAATGTAGTTCTAGGTTCCGCCCGTTTTACTTGTCGAAGAAGTATTCCACCACCACGAACCTCTGTATAGTTTGCGGCGGTCGCCGCCAGATCCATAAAATCCATTACTTTGCCGATTTAGGATGGACAGAGGCAATGATGAACGAGACCATTCAGTTTTTCGCACCGTCCAGAGGCTTTGCCTCTGCCCTCGGCTTGATGGCACGTCAGGCGTTCTCCGAAGCCTTTGCACACCTCTATGATCCGGTGCAATTCGCGCAATTCTTAGAAGAAGCCTTTGGGCCATCCGGCAAGATGGAGCACGATTTCGCGGATCCTTCCATTCGCTGGAGAGTTGCGGCAATCGGCGGACAGCCAATCGGCTATGTCAAACTATCTCCGCTGGTAGTGCCCGCCCCGGCACCGCAGCCAGGGGCGATCGAATTGCGACAAATCTACGTCCTTAGACTGTGGCACGGAAGAGGAGTAGCAGACGAACTCATGAACTGGGCGATTGACACCGCACGTACTGAAGGCGCACCCGAAATCTATCTGGCCGTCTTCGATCAGAATATACGCGCAAAACGCTTCTACACTCGTCATGGTTTCGCTGAAGTCGGACGTTGCACCTTCAAACTGGGGGACCGCGTCGATGACGACCGCGTGTGGCGAAAGCCGTTAACTGCGTCACACACTTCATAGAGTCGTAGGGACGGCACGATTTGTTCCACATTCCCCCCGGGAACCCGCCACGACTACACGAAATGACTACCGCACAGGAGTCCGAAAGCAGTTACCACTTCCATTGCAATGCTCGTAGCATTTCTTTTGGAGTGGGATATGCAACGGCTTTTTGGGACGTTTCCCAATCGGGGCGCGGGTTTGGCGCTCCTCATTTTGCGCCTCGCGGTGGCCGCGGCCCTGGTGTCGGGGGCTCGGTTTAGTCCCGGACCGGAGGCAGAAGTACTGTTGGCCCTTTCGCGCATCGCTGCAGTTCTGATCGTGGTGGGTTGGTACACGCCCTTGGCGGCGGTATCGGCGGCGCTGGTTTCGCTGTGCTCTTTCTGGGTATGGCGCGAACTCGGGTTCAACGTGCTCATGATCGCTATACTGGTTGCCATCGGATTGTTAGGTGCGGGTGCCTATTCGATCGATGCCAGGCTCTATGGAAGGCGCAGGTTGGTAGTCGGCCGGCCCGCGAGGTAAGTTGGAAGAGAGTAGGACGCCATGAGCACAACACCCGTCCCCGCAAAAAGAATTCGGATTCTGACCGTAGACGATCATCCCTTGATTCTCGAAGGCATTGCCAACGTCTTGCAGCGGCAACCCGATATGGAGGTGGTGGGTGAAGCTTCGGATGGCTACCAGGCGATTGAGGCGTTCGGCAAACTCAGGCCCGATGTAGTGTTGATCGACTTGCAGATGCCGGGCATGAACGGGATCGACACAATTATCGCGATTCTTGAAAAGTGGCCTGGTGCACGTTGCGTAGTGCTCACCACCTATGCCGGTGATGTGCAAGCGACGCGGGCTCTAAAGGCCGGCGCCAAAGGCTATTTGCTTAAGAGCATGTTGCGCAAAGATCTGATAGATACCATACGCACGGTTCACTCCGGCAAGAGCCGCATCCCCGCCGAGATCGCTTCTGAGCTAGCCAGCCACCTCACTTCAGATGCGCTATCGGCCCGGGAAATCGAGGTGCTGCGCATGGTTGGAGAGGGCAGCTCCAACAAAGTGGTCGCCGACCATCTCAAAATCTCTGAGGACACCGTCAAAGGGCACATGCGCAGCATTCTTTCCAAGCTGAACGCGAACGACCGCACGCACGCAGTGATGATCGCCGTAAAACGCGGCTTCATCGAGGGCTGATCCGAACGGCACCTCTGGCTCCCTCACGAAGGCCGGGTGCCCCACATCTCGCTGGTTTTTCGCGAGATGTGGGATACCACTGCACCTTCCCCCTGACTCTGAGCGGTCAACACTGGTGGTGCCTCACATCTCGCGAAAAACCAGCGAGATGTGGGGCACCCGGCCTTCGTGACGGAACCGGAGGCACCTACGCGAGGATCGCCTGGCTCTCAATCTCCTGTGCCTTTTGCGCCGCAATATAGCGATGCACGTACGAAACCACGACGGATCCTTCTCCCACCGCATTGGCAACGCGTTTTACAGAGCCCGCCCGCACATCGCCCACAGCATAAATCCCGGGAAGACTCGTCTGAAAAACACAGCCGTCCCCATCGCTGGGCATAGTGATCACAAAGCCATTCACATCGAGTTCCAGCCGGCCGTGCAGCCATTCGGTGTTGGGCAACGCTCCGATCATGACAAACATGTTGCCGGTCTGGCAGCTCCGCGCTTTGTGAGTTTTGCGGTTGCACCAGGTCACGCTGCGCAGATGGGTGTCTCCGTCGAGCGAAACCACTTCGCTGTTGGGGTGAAGTGTAATGCGATTGGAGGAGGCGATGCGTTGGATGAGATAGGCTGACATCGTAGCCTTGAGACCATCGCCCCGAATGAGCAGGTGAACATGGCTGGCCGAGAGAGCAAGATGGAGTGCAGCCTGGCCGGCGGAGTTACCGCCCCCTACCACCACAACTTCCTTCCCCACGCATCGGGCTGCTTCCATGGCGGTGGCGGCATAGTGCACACCCTGATATTCGAACTTCCTGTAGTTAGGCACATCCAGGCGCCTGTAGCGAGCGCCCGTAGCGACAACGATTGCACGGGCAAAGATCGTCTTGCCTCCTTCGAGCGCAAGAGAGTACCCGCCGCCGGCCGGTTGAATATCGGTTACCTCGCGCGATATGGCGAAGCGCGCGCCAAACTTCTGCGCCTGCACGGTGGCGTTTTGTGCCAGCTCGTGACCCGACACACCGGTAGGGAAGCCAAGATAGTTCTCGATCTTCGAACTGGTGCCCGCTTGCCCTCCAGGGGCTGTTCCCTCGATCACCAGAGTCGTGAGGCCCTCCGAAGCACCGTACACCGCTGCGGCCAGTCCAGCGGGGCCGCCGCCTACAACCGCAAGGTCATAATCCGTATGCTCACCCAGGTCCTGATCGAATCCCAGTTTGTTGGCCAGCACGGTATTTTCAGGCTTACGCAGCGTCGTGCCATCGGAGAAAAATACCACTGGCAACTCGTCTGGCTCCACCTCCAAAGCCCGCAGCAGAACTTCTGCTTCCAGGTTCAGGTTAGAGTCGATCAACTGGTGCGGATGGCCATTGCCGATTAAAAATCGCTCGATGCGCATGGTTTCGGCCGCATGGCTGTCTCCCACCACGATGATGCCCCCTTGCCGATGGTCGACCAGGTGAGCACGGCGAATAATCCACTCGGTAAGAATCAATTCAGCGATGTCGAGTTCGGTGCGCATCAACTTCCGGACCGACTCCCGGCTCACGCGCAGCACCGTGCTATTTTTGACCGCGCGACAGTTGAGCAGCGTTGGCCGGTCGTTCAACAAGTCCAGTTCACCACTGAACTGAAGCTTGGCCAGGGTGGATGCCACCTCGCACGAGGTTCGTCCTTTTCGTTCGTACAGTTCCAGTTCGCCCTGCACGACGACAAAAAAATCCACCAACCGCTCGCCCTGCTGGAAGAGGTGAGCTCCCGGTTTGACAGACTCAGCCGAACCGTAGCCCTGCAGACGCCTCATCATGGCTGGGGTCACACTTGCAGAGCCGCGCGCAGACCTTAAGCGCCATGCCTGGGAATGAACAGTTGCCATCGGGAAGCCTCCGGGATGGTCCGATATTGAGGCATCACCAAGAAGTTGCCAACCTCATCTTGAGCCAACTTTGGCTAGTCCTTTCGAGGGGCCTGATAGCGAGCGTTCCCGGTCTAGTGTCCGTTAAAAGCCGCATTCCAGAAACGTCGCCACGCTGACTCACCCAGAATCCCCCGGTAGGCTCTCGCGGCTGGGACTTTCAATTCAATTTCCGTCCCCGCACCTGGGCCGCTGATGATATCCAGTTGGCCGCCGATTCTCTCCGCGCGCTCCCGCATCACGGCTAGCCCGATATGTCCGGCCCGGCCCGATTGCAGAATGTTCGGGTCAATGCCGCCCCCATCATCGCGAATCCTCAGGCGCAATTCCCAGGCGGCATAGTCTACTTCAACCTCAACACTCCGTCCCTTCGAATGGCGAACGGCGTTAATCATTGCCTCCCGCCCGATACAGTAGATTTCGTCCAAAGCCATAGGATCCAGCGTTTGCGCCTGGCCTTCCGCCGTCACAGAGACCTTCACTTCGCTTCCGTTTGCAATCTCGTCGCCGGCGAGGGCCAGCGATTTCGCGAGGTCGCCCGCTTCGTCGAAGCATGCATGTAAGTTGACCACCCGGTCCCGGCCCTCCGCCAGAACCTCATCGGCACGGTCGAGCGCGGTTTCCATCAGCTGCCGCGCGGGCTCGCGTTCTGGGATAGCCATCATCGCGTCGTGAAAGCGCAGGATGAGACCCTGGAAGCCCTGCAAAAGCGTGTCGTGCAGGTCGCGGGCAATGCGCTCCCGTTCCGCCAGCCGCTCTTCCAGCCGCGCGTTCAACCGCGCTGCGGCCTCGCGCAGCCGGAGTTGGTACAAACCAGCCAGCAGCAAAATTCCCGTCACCGCGGCTATCACCCAAAAAGTAGTGGTTTGGTAGAAAAAGGGTTTCTGGGTGACGTCGTATACGATGCCCTCGCGGTCCCAAACGCCATCACCGTTCGTCGCGCGGAGATGAAAGGAATGAATCCCGACGGGAATGTCGGTGTAGGTTGCGGTGCGCGTTGAGTCGGCATCGAACCACGCCGTGTCTACTCCGTCGAGCCGATACTGCATGCGGACGTTTTCCGGCGATGCCAAGTCGACTGCCGTAAAGTGCAGCGCTACGTGGGCCTTGCCCGGCTCTAGCACCAAGTCGCTGCCGGGGTTTTTCTTTGTTTTTCCCACCTCGATCTCTTCCATAAAGATCGCGGGCTTGCGATTCCTCTTGCGCTGCCGCCGCAGGTCCATCATCGCCAGCCCTTTCAGGGTTCCCACCCAAAGCTTATCGTCCGGGGTGATCGCAATGTTGGGCTGACCCGTGGTGCACTCCCTGGTGCTCAACCCGTCGGCGGGGCCGTAAGAGGTGTAATCGACCGGTGAATCAGGGTCCAGTTCGGCGCGTTTGAGGTCACCGGCGGCCACCCGATAGACGCCGTCTCTCCCGCCAAACCAGAAGTCATGATCGTGGGATTCGACCATGCCCGACGGTTGCAGCCCGCCAACGACGCTGACAAGCCGATTGTCTTCGACGCGGCTGATGCCGTTCACCACCGAAAACGCGTAGAGGTTGCCGAAGGAGTCTTCCGTGAGTGGACCGTAGGGGACGTCTCCCTCCTCCGGCGCTCCCCGAACCGCCACAAAGTGGTCACCCACGAGGTGATTGACCCCCACATCGGTCGCAGCCCAGATGCCTCCACCGCGATCTTCGATCACGGTAATGACGCGGTCGCCGGAGAGCCCGTCAGCCCGAGTGTAATTATGCAAATGCTCATTTTGCATGTGGCTTAAGCCGTTGCTGGTCGCAATCCAGAGCGATCCGTCCTGCGCCGCCGCCAGGCTCAGCACCACTACACTGGGCAGCCCTTGTGGAGTCGAATACTGGGTGAAGTGGCCGTTGCGAAAACGGAAGAGTCCGCCACCCCAGGTGCCAATCCAAAGATCGTGGTTAGCGTCTTCCGCCAGGCTCCAAACACAGGAATTCAGCAGCCCATCCTTCTCGCTGTAGGTCTTGAAGCGTTTGCCGTCAAAACGCGAAAGGCCCCCGCAGTTGCTGCCCACCCAAAGCGTCCCGTCGTGCGCCGCCAGGACGGCCATAGGAATATTGGAGGAGGGTAGTCCATCGGCCGCGGTATACATCTTGAAGGTGCGGTCTGTGAAGCGATAAAGTCCCTCGCTGGCGGTAGCCACCCATAGATCGCCATTCGTATCCGAGTACATGTACCTCGCATGCACGCCCAACTCCAGACCTTTCACGTCCTTGTTGCTAATTCGAAAGAGTCCTAAGCTTTTGTTGGTCCACAAACTCCCCTGTGGGTCCTCGTAAATCCGAAAGGCGGCCCTTCCCCCCGAATTGCCATACGGTGCAAGCTTTTGGAGCGAACCGTTCACCAGGCGTGCAACACCGGCGCTGGTGCAGAACCACCGAACCCGGTTGCGATCTTCGTGCACTTGAAAGATTCCATCGCTTTGCACACCAAGTTGCCGGGGAAGTTCGGGATACCGTAGGATGTGCGCACCGTCCCATTCCACGAATCCGTGTTCGGTGATGATGAGCACGTGGCCATCTGAGGTTTGGTCCATCGTGCTGATCGGCTCGTCTGGGATTACGGTCACGAAGTGTCCGCGATCAAACCGATAAAGCCCGTGGGAGGTTCCCACCCACAGAATGCCGTTGCGGATCAGCAAGCATGCGATCCGGTCGCTCGGGCCCACGCCCGGGTGATACATGGTCACCAGCGAGCGATCGAAGTGGTCCAGGGCTGCGCCAGGTATGTGGGCAAGCCCGGATTCGGTGCCAACCCAGAGAGCGCCGTCCTCCGCAGTCACCAAAAAACTTACCGGAATTTCCTTTCGCTTTCCGGCCCGCAGACGAATCTGGGTGAAGTGCTCTCCATCAAACCTGGCCAGTCCGCCATCCGTTCCCACCCAAAGGAATCCATTCCGGGTTTGCGTAATGGCATTTACTTCGTTGTCGGGCAAACCCTCTTCGACGGTGAAATCTCGGGTCAGATAGCTGCTTGCCTGCGGATCAAGCGCCAGGGCCTGCCACACGAACCACATCTGCAGGATGAGTACACCGATCGCGGTCCTCCGGAACCTGGCCTTGTGTGGCAAGACTAACCCGCTCCAATCGGGTAGGCCGACTGTAACGCAAACGCATAGCGTTTGGATTGTTAGATATTGCTGTGATCGCATCTTCAAACAAGTTATGGCATTACAAGTGTGTTGAACCGGCCGAGCGGCACGGATATGCTCGAAAAATGCGCAATCCCAAAGACAAGCGCAACGTCGAAGTCGAAGCTTTGAATCGTTTGGAGCTGGAGACTGCGCGGCTGCGATCAGAGCTAACCAAGGATACGCCGTAGCGGAGCTAACTCCTATGGATCTATCCAACGGATATGAATCAGTCTCGGAAGAATTTCTTGCGCGTCGTGGCAATAGTAGGGCTCGCTCTACTGCAATCGGCGTGAAGGAAGTGCGGAAGTGGGCGAAAACACTGCCGCACGGCAGCAGAGTGATTGATTTGGGTTGCGGGCCCGGCTTTCCCATCACGGTGGTGCTGGTTGAAGAAGGACTTCAAGTCTTCGGGGTGGACGCAGCGCCTTCGTTTGTTTCGGCCTTCCAACGCAACCTGCCCGGCACGCCTATTGTTTGCGAATCCGTTCTAGAGTCCACATTTTTTGATCAAACCTTCGATGCTGTCTTGTCAATCGGCCTGATGTTCCTTCTCAAGGTAGAAGAGCAGCATCACCTGATCCGCAGGTTCGCCGATACTTTGGTGCCGGGTGGCCGTCTGTTATTCACCTCGACCGCCAAACCTAACGTTTGGAACGATGCGATGACAGGGTTGGAATCAATATCCGTGGGGGCCGAAGAGTACAGAAAGCTGCTTGAAGCCGCTGGCATAACGATCGCAGAGGAATATGAGGATATAGGCGAAAGCCACTATTTCGACGGCTTTAAAGATTGATCGCCCTCCTGAAGTAGCTTTGTGTTTGGCCCCCGAAGAACATGCCGTAGACACCGGTCTCGCCATCTACCATTGATCCGGTTTCGCTTAAAAAGCGAAGTTCGTCGGGCGCGCGGCAGAAGTTTTGGCGGGATTATTGTCTAGCTATAGTTCAGTGTTCGGGCGGCGGCTTCGCCGGAGACTGACCGTTGTCCGCAGGAGAAGTTGTTGCGTCCGGTACAACGTCATAACCAGGAAGCATGCGAGCCTCCGCCCCGAATTTGTGGTAATCCGTATACACGATGTCGTTCAACAGTGTTTCGTAGGGGCCGTAGATATCGAATTTCTGACCCCAAAATATCACCGTCCTTACGGTCCGGGCCCGCATAATGACGACGCTGCGCTGCGGGCAGACATACTTCCTTCCGCCGATCTCGACCGGCCCATATTCGATCATCACCGCCGCTTCTTTTACGGGAAGCAGGGGATTCAAGTTCGCTTCACGAATCCACCCCGGTTCCGACTCTATCGTCAGTCGCAGAATCGCTCCCGTTCCCGGATCGATCACCAATTCTCCGCGGTATTTCGCCGGCGTCCGGAAGGTGTTTCCACCAACAAGGCAGCAATGCACGACGTCATAATGAGGGTTCTCGCGCACAATGTAGCGAAAGACTGCCTCCTTTCCCTGTTCGCCTTGCAACCAATGGCTCCAAATCACCTTGTTGTTACCCCGTGTGGCATCTGCATCAAGGTGGATAAGGCCTGCCGGTGGAGCGTTCGCCAGCATCACGGGTGCTTCAGACGACACGACGGCTTGCACTGGAGATTGCGAGGTTTCGGCTTGACCATCAGCACGGGGCACACGAACGAAAGGCAAAAAGCAAAGGAGGAAACCCAGCAGAATAGTTCTCTCCGTTCTCAAAGCTTTACCCCGTTAGGATTGCCCCTGGTGACCAACGATCCAGAAACATTGGCATCAACCAGATCGGGATTTGGAGGACCGGCAGGGCTTCCAGACCGCTCAGGCAGGCCGACGCCGGTGAGGCATAAAACGCGAACGGAGATTTCATAACACTGACCGTTGAGACAACAGCGTGTATGACATTCGTGTTCCAGAACCAGGCGTGCCCACAATACTATGTGCATAAGCGATACGCCTTACCGTGCCAAATCTGGTTCCTTGGTATAGAACTCTGAATAGCCCCCGTGCGCAATTTTGAGAAAACCCGGACGGAATTCAAGGAGATCCTCGCCAAGCCCATTCGAGAACTCGGGCTCAAGCTCGAGGGTTCTCCGCTCGAACGATTTGTTCAGCAGCTTTACCGCGAACTGAACGCCAAGGGCATCCACAAGTTCCGCCCGCTTTGTTATCTCACCGATGAATGGGGATGTCCTTCCGGCGAACCCGTCATCGGCATTCCGTTCTATCTAGCCAATCCGGAGCTCGCACAGCTTGAGCGCGATATGAACGACCTGGAAGACGCTCGCGAGATCATGATGTACATGCGTCATGAGGCCGGTCACGCATTTAATTACGCCTACCAGCTACACAAATCGGCCGAGTGGCGCGATCTGTTCGGTCCGTTTCGCCGCGCATATCGCGATAATTACCGTCCCATACCCTTCTCGCGGAAGTTTGTTCGCCACATGGCCGGCTGGTACGCGCAGAAGCATCCGGATGAAGATTTTGCTGAAACGTTTGCAGTCTGGCTCACGCCTCGCTCGCAATGGCGAAAGCGCTACGAAGGTTGGGGCGCGCTCGAGAAGCTCCATTACGTAGATCGCGCGGCGCGAAAACTAGGAGACGTCGAACCCATCCGGCGTCGCGGTCTCACCGACATTACCGTCGATGAGATGGAATCGACGGTTGGCGAGTTCTACCATCTCAGCGTGCCGGAAGAGGTTCCGTTGCAAGAACTCGCGCTGGATACCGACCTGGCGGATATCTTCAATATCTCCCCCAAGCGGCGTAAGGGCGTGCGCCCCGCCCACGAGATGCTGCATCAGCATCGCAAGCTCATTGTCGACAAGGTCGCGTATTGGAGCGGCGTGCAACGTCCGATCGTCAAGCGCCTGGTGGAAGCCATCTGCAAGCGTGTTGAGGACCTGGGTCTGCACGTGGACGTTCGGCGCGAGTCCGAGTATCTTACGGAGTTCACGGTGTACACCACCGCACTCTCCATGAATTACCTGATCCGTGGGAAGTTCTTTCATCCCTGAAGTGTGCTCCGCAAGCTGCCGTCGCTCCGATTGGAGGTTGCATGAATGGAACGAAGTTGAAAGTGACCGTGCTGTACGACTTGTGGGAAGAAGAACCTGCGGAAGTGCCCGAAGAAGTTCCCGCGCCACGCAAGCGAACGGCCCAAAAGAAACGCAAGAAGAAGCCGGTAAAGCACGATCGCGAAGAGGTCTTCGAGGCCTTGGAGAAGCTCGGTCATGAACCGTCGTACTATGTTCTCAACGGCCGTACGCAATCACTGGTCGGACTCGCCAAATGTGGCGCCGATCTTATTTTCAACCTCACCGAATCCTATGCGGGGGATAACACCAAGGAGATGCAGGTCACTGCATTCCTGGATATGCTCGATATCCCTTACACCGGCTCGGGACCGCATGCGAACATCCTTGCGCAGGACAAGTCGATTGCCAAGAAGATGTTCGCTTTTTATGGGATCCAGTCCCCCTACTTCGCGACGGCCTATCGCGGAACCCTTGACCACGCACATGACATCTCGTTCCCACTCATCGTGAAACCCACCTCCGAAGATGGATCCATCGGCATCGACGCCGCTGCCGTAGTTAACAGCGTGAAGGAATTGATGGAGCGCCTCTCCTACATACAGACGGAATTCGATTCTCCCGCGTTGATTGAGGAGTACATCGAAGGACGCGAGATCTACGCCGCCGTTCTGGGCAATTACGAGAACCCATATCCGCTTCCGCTGGTAGAACTTGATCTTTCGAAGCTTCCCAAGGGCGTGCCCAGGATCGCCAGCTCGGATGTGAAATTCGAGAAAGACTCGGAAGCCTATAAGCTGACCAAATCGGCGATCGCCGAAGACCTTGATGAAGAAACCGCAACCAGACTCACTGAGATCGCGGTCAAGGCCTATCGTGCCGTCAGGCTTCGCGATTATGGGCGCATTGACATGCGCATATCGAGTAAGGGCGAGGTCTACGTCATCGAAGCGAATCCGAACCCATGGCTCTCGAGCGGGCAGGAGTTTTTCATGGCCGCGAAGAAATCAGGCCTCTCCTATACCCAAATGATCGGCGAGATAGTGGACCTTGCGATGGCTCGGCAAGCCTGAATGGCAACGCTAAAAATGGCTATTGAGGATTCAGACCTGTCCAAGTAGCTTTACGATAGCGTAACCAGCTCGGAAGACCCAATCGGGTGAAAGGTACGGGCTGAAATTCTGCGTGAGAAATGCTCCGATGCTTTGTATCAGGGCCCGACTTCAGTCGGGCCGTTGAGGCCCAGCAAAAATCTGGGCTTTAGCCCCTGCGCTTTTTTACAGGATGCGCCATAGCAGGGGCTGAAGCCCAATTCTCTTTCCGTGCTCTTACGGCCCGACTAAAGTCGGGCCCTGATACAAAGCATCGGAGCAGTTCTCACGCAGACTCTTTAGCCCGCACATATCAGGAAGAGTATCTACCGGGCCGCGGTCAGTTCCAGTTGTTGGTCGTAGTTAGATTCATCGCCGTCTAAAGAACGCTGAGTAGAACCACTTCTGTGGCTGTATTGTCTCGGCGAACGGCCCATGACCCTTTTGAAGGCCTTACCGAAGGCGCTCTCGGACTCGTAGCCGAGCGATAAGGCGATTACGGAAATAGAATCGTCTGAATTCTTCAGCCTGTCACCGGCCAGCAGCATTCGCCAACGGGTCAGGTACTCCATGGGGGTGGTTCCAACCGTCTCTTTGAACCTTAAAGAAAAGATCGATCGCGACATACCGGCGCGTTCCGCCAGTTTTTGGAGTGTCCATGGGTGCCCTGGACTGTCGTGCATACAGGTGATCGCCGTGCCCATCTGTTTATCGGCCAGGGCGAACAGCCAACCAACGCCACGTCTTGCCTCATCTGCCAAATGGAGTCGAAGAGCCTGAATGAGCATCATGTAGGCGAGTTGTTGTGTGATCAGAGAGCCGCCCGGCTGCGGATCGCGCAGCTCCTCCCTCATACGTTCCAGTGACCATCGCATCGCCGCCTTATCCGACTCTTTCCGTATATGCACGATGGGCGGCAAAGATCCCAGCAGCATGTCCGCATGACTGCCGCTAAGAAGGAAGTGCCCGCCGGCAATATAGCGCCCGCCGCTTTCATGGTTGGAGAAAGTGCTACCTCCCCTACGTGTGGCGAGAAGCGTCTGGAAGTCGACCGGGGCGAGTGACAGATCGGTTGCGAGGCAAAAGGGCAGCCCACGCGGCAAAAGGAAACAGTCCCCGGCGCTGAGGAGCACGGCATCGGGAACACCTTCCACAGACAACCAGCACTGGCCTGCGAGCACGGCATAGCACTTGATGCCTTGATGTCTTGGAAATTGAATGGCCATGTCGCCATCCACCTCGAAGCCGCCCGATATGTAACTACGTGGTTTCAGCAGCGACAGCACATCTGAGAGCGGGTCCATGCAGCCTCCGGACGATCGAACCAATAGCGGGGACTTTCAGTATAGATCGTATCAACCCGCTGCTCTCTATAGCTTGTCTTCAGGCGCGTATTGCGACCATCCGTCCTCAGCGGAGCTTATCCATTCGGATATTTCGGGGACCTACCAGCCGCGGCGCGCGTTCCACGCCAAGCAATATCGCTTCGCGAGCCAAGAGGATGGCATCGTCCATATCATTAAGATGTCTAAGAAGATCCCCTTTTGTGAGCTCACGTATCGCGAGTTGGGAAAAGAAGGAGACATCGCTCAGTCGCGTTCGAATTGCAAGCACCATGTTAGCCAGAAAAACCCCTAGCACTACCTCTTGCGCCAATTTCTCGAAATACGCGATTGGCATCGCTTTGAGAACTGCTTGATGTTCGGCGGATATGGCTAGATTAGCTTGAAAGGTGACGAAGCCGGGACGCTCTTTCATCTGGATGATGTGAACTGACCCGCCGTACGGCAACGCAGTCAGCACTCCAAAATTCCAAGTCGGATCGGAGTCGGGTTTCGTGCGCATTCCAAAATCTTTGAGCCAACCTAGAATCGTCCCTTCCAGGTTGCTGGAAGTTACTTCAGGTTGACTGAAACGGAGCGCGCGTATGCCCCAAAAGCCGACTACGATGGCGCTCATCAAGGCATATGCAATCATTCCGTAGAGAAACATGATGAAAGCGTGGTGAACCATGTCAAATTCTTCTCCCGCGATTCCTGCTTTTCCCAAGCTGCGGAACTCTCCAGACAAGCGATCCCGGCCAAGCTCAGTCAGCCCATAGGAGCTGCAACAAGCAGATATAGCATTGAGACGATCGAGGTTCGTTGCGCCAGAGCAAGGAGGATTGCAATGGTGCCTGATGAGCAATTCGAAGGAACTAAGAATGAACGGGAACGCAGGTATCCGATTCTAGGATTTTCCCGATGAGCCGCATGTGATCAAGAGGATCGATCACGACGCCCTCCGATCATTTTGACTCGGACTTGGGTTCGGGCGTTGCAGAGGAGCACTCTTCAACGAAACTTCGATCGAGAGCTCCTGATAAGGCTCAGAAGACATTTCTTACTGCGCGAGACGCATGCTTTTGCAAGTTTACGAGGTCGATCCCGGCTTGCTCCTTAGGCGACTCTGCGGCACGCCTTCCAGGCGGCCCAACTGAACGCAGCTGTCACGGCCGCGATCCCGATCCCGGCGAAGATTGCCCTGGTCAGGCGGGGGCACCGCGGCCTCGCCCAAGCTTTCTCGCGTACATGCTCGGGGCGCATACCGATCCCCACCGCGTATCCCATTGCGCGATGAATGCCGGGAATTCGCGAACCCACCTTCACTTGCCAGGGCGGTTGGATTGGCCCCGGGTTTTCAAACACACGAGCCAAGCCTCGATGAGCAAATATCTGGATCGCCTGCGTAACACGTGTTGGAAGCTCGCGCCGCTTTTGCACTGATGCCAACGTCCCCTCTGGAATGCATCGCTCCTGAAGTGGTCCGGTCAATAAGTTCGCAGTCGCAACGGCATCCTGAATCGCAAGATTTATGCCCACCCCGCCAGCAGGCGACATCGCATGAGCCGCATCTCCGATGCACAGCAGGCCGGGCCGGTACCAACGCCGAAGCCGGTTGATCTGCACGGTCAGGATCTTGACCAGCTCCCAATCGTGCACTTCGTTCACTCGTTCGCCCAGGTACGGAGCGAGCTCGCGAATGCCCGCGCGGAATGCATCCAGGCCGCGCGCTCTGATCTCTTCATATGAGCCTTTTGCGATGATGAGGCCTGCCTGAAAATAATCCGATCGATTGATCAGGATCAGCCCCTTTCCATAATTCACGTTTCCGAGCACCTGCGCCGGATCGTCCGGCTTGCGACTGAGCCGGAACCACAACACGTCGATGGGCACTCCATGCTCGATCACTTCCATTCCGGCCGCTCTGCGCGTAACGGAATGGCGGCCATCGCAGCCCACCACGAGATCCGTTTGCACCCGCACCGTTTGTCCTTCGTGCTGCGCTACCACTCCAGTGATGCGTTCGCCATCTCTTAATAGATCCGTAGCCTCGTGTTGCAGCAGGAGCCGGAACGAAGGGAACTTTCTCGCGTGGTCGGAAAGAAAGTTCAGGAAATCCCATTGCGGCATGAGTGCCACGAACTTGCACGTCACGGGCACATGCCGGAAGTCGGCCGCATCGAAGAAGGAACCTCCGATGATCACACCAAGGGACGTCACCTCCTCATGCGGCAAACGGAGGAACTCCTCCAGCAAGCCAAGCTCCGCCAGAACCTCGAGCGTAGATGGGTGCACCGTGTCGCCGCGAAAATCGCGAAAGAAGTCCTGATGCTTTTCCAGCACCGTGACCTGGACCCCCCTGCGTGCCAGAAGGTATCCGAGCATCATGCCCGCAGGCCCACCACCTACCACGCAACAGGTTGTATGCAGAATTTCATCTGTCATGCCGGAACCACCTCCTGTTTCAAAAGTCCTTCCATTGATTCGATGCTTAGAGCCACCCCTTCTTGCTGAAAAGAAAAAGAAAAAGAAACGGAAGACAGATCATGAGCAGCATCGCGGCGGCGAACGTAAGTGGCTTCGTGAATCCCGGGATCGTTTCCGCGAAGTTCATTCCAAAGAAGCTTGTGATCACCGTCAGGGGCAAGGTGACAATGCTGATGATTGCCAGCGTCTTCATAATCCTGTTCAGTCGATTATTGATACTCGACATATAAATATCGCGGCAGCCCATCAGCAAGTCCCGATAGATGTCGATGGTCTCAACCTCTCGGTTCAAATGATCGAGAACGTCTCGGAAATAAATACGTGACGTCTGTCCCATAAAAGGCACTTCCCCGCGGGTTAGTTGGCCCAGGATATCTCGCTGTTGTGTCATAATGCGGCGAAGGTTGAGCAACTCCGTTTTTCGATCGGAAACGGTCACCAGGAATTCGGCCGGCGGATCGTCAATTGCGAGTTCCTCAAGCTTATCGAGTAGTTCCTGGAAATCATCAAGTATCGGTATATATTTGTCGACCAGGCGGTCGAGCAACTCGTAGAGCAATATATCAACTTCCAACGTCGGTGTGCCCTCGGGATACGTCTGAACCCGCGTAAACATCTCGCTGACAGACGCCATCGGATCGTCGTGTATCGTGACCAGATATCTCTTCGAAAAGAAGATGTCCAGTTCAGTGGTACGGAATAAATGGTCGGGATCCGGATCAAGGTCGGGACCGTGAATCACCAGGAAAAAATAATCGGTCTTGAGTTTATCCCCCACCAGCGCATAGCTCTCAAGCTTCGGCCTTTGTACCTCTTGGACGGCATCCTCCACCGCGAGCGGATGGAAGCCGAAGAGGTCCTTGAGGAGCGCGTACTCAGCTTGAGTCGGAGCGCATAAGTCTGCCCAGAATTGAGCAGCCGGGTCGTTAAATGCGACTGAGAGCTGATCTGAATCGGTGGTGCGCATCGTGTGGCCGTCGCTAAATGTTATGAACGCAGTCAGCATTAAAAATCCTCGTTCACATCAATCTTCTATAACCTTACAGGGCGTGCTCATATCTGCCAAAGCAGGTGAGGCCTCGGTAGCATACCATTCGTTTAATGTTCTATTTAAGTGAGGCAGATAGGCTGCAACGAAAGGCCCTGGACGACGCCAATACCAAGGAGGCTGAGAACGCGCAAGAAAGGCCCGATCAAAAAGCCGGATGGCGGCAAGCTACGTGAAGAGTTCCATTGCCCGCTCTCGGAGCGCAGGATACTGCTGCGACAGTCCCAGAGCTCCTATGAGCGCATCCTCAGACTCACGCCAAGGAATGCCTTTTGCATTATCCGGGTGCTCGTCCAGTTCGCGAGCGAGACGATCTGCAACATACAGGGCCGTCGAAGCGTTAAAAGACGTATGCGGTATGCGGTCGGGCCGATGATGATGGGCAACCGCTTCAACAACCAGACTGTCGATGCTCCATAGTCCGAGCAAGTAGGCTCCGATTTCCGCGTGGGATGTTCCGATGATTTGCTCCTCGGCTTCTACTTGGCTACAACCAGTGGTTCTCGTCAAGGCAAGCGCCGCGCAAAACTCATGTGGCAATTTACAAACCAGGACCAGTTCTCCAATATCGTGAAGAAGTGCGGAGACAATGCAAACGTCACGCAGCCTGGCGGGCAGGGGAAGTGTCCCCACGATTAGGGCCGCCCGCTGTGCACGGCGCTGCACGTCTTCGCAAAAAGTAGGCGCAATGCAAGGCGCTGGAGTGAAGACTTTGAACGTGTCTGTCGCCAGCGCAAGATTTTTAATCGTCTCCATTCCCAGGTAAGCTACAGCCGCCTTCAGGCTGGTGACCGTATGCGCCAATCCGAAGAATCCACTGTTAGCCAGTTGCAAAACCTTGGCTGCCATGGCGACATCCTTGCCCATAATTTCGGCCACCGCTGTCAATGAGGTATTGGGATCCTGGGCCGCTTGTGCGAGCTCCATATAGGTGCGCGATAACGAGGGCAATTCGCCAATCGTCCCGATCACTCGACGTAAGTCCGATGAGCAAACAAGGTCTTGTAGCGCGCAGATGCTTTCAATAGCTGTTTGCAGTTCGATTCCGTCACAAGGCTTCGACAGGACGCGGTGTGCCACAGGAATAGCACGGGTAGAGAGAGCGACATCCGAGTAACCCGACAAGATAAGGCGAGCCGTATCGGGAAAGAGATCTCGAACGTGGCCCAGCAGCACCGCCCCGTCCATCCCAGGCATCCTCATATCGGAAACCACTACATCGAACCTGGATGCCTGACAGAACTTGAGCGCCTCTTCACCGCTTTGAGCAAACCGCATCTCCCAAACATCACCCTGATCGCTCAACAGGCGTCGAATGCCGTCCAGAATCTGCTTTTCATCATCCACGAACAGAACGCGCTTCATGCACTAACCAGCTTCCCCACCGACGGGCTACCCTTGTGCGGAAGACGAATAATGAACGTAGTACCTTCCCCCAACACAGTTTCGAATTCGATGCTGCCACTGTGCTTGTCCACAATTACGGACCGCGCAATGGCGAGTCCCTGACCAGTGCCTTTTCCTATTTCCTTGGTAGTGAAGAAGGGGTCGAATATCTTGGCCCTCGCCTGCACCGGAATCCCCCCTCCCGTATCTCCAATCCGGATCTCGACCCCGGTCGAGATCCTGGCCGTCTGCACCGTGATCTTGCCCCTTTCGCCGTTCCTCTCTTTGCTGCGATCACCAATTGCGTGGGCCGCGTTGACGATCAGGTTAAGGATCACCTGGTTGAACTCCCCCGGCATGCAAGAGACAAGTGGCAAAGTGGGTTCAAAGTTAGTCTCCATCTCGGCAACGTACTTCCATTCGTTCTGGGCCATCGTAATGGTGCTTTGGATCGCGTGATTCAAATCGAGAGCGACTTTCTCCTTGGTGCCAGGATGAGAGAACTCCTTCATTGCACTTACCAGGGAGGAAACGCGTGTGACTCCCTCCAAGGCGTCATTGATCGATTTGGGAATCTCTTCGATCAAAAACTCCACATCGATTTTCTGTAAAGCCGCGGCCATCTCCTCTTTGGAAGTCACGGTATCGCGACAGGTCTCCTTCCACAACCTGACAGAGATACTGAGAACGGAAGTCAGTTTGGCAAAAGATTTCTTGAGGAAGCGGATGTTATCCCCGATGTACTGTGTCGGAGTATTTATCTCGTGCGCAATGCCGGCGGCGAGTTGACCCACAGATTCCAGCTTCTGCGCCTGCAACAACTGTTCCCGTAGCAGCCTCCGCTCGGTGATGTCCTCGAACATTCCTTCGAAGCCGGCAAAAACACCCTTGTCCACCATTGTTCGTACGGTGGCGGAAATCCAAATCTTGCTTCCGTCCTTGCGATAGACTTCCAACTCGAAAGCTCTCACCTGTCCGAACTCGGTCATTGCCGCCAGGAACTCCGCGTTCCGTTCCGGCGATACTGCGGTGGTCCACAGCGGAGCTCTATGGCTCTCGAGCATCTCATCCGGCGTTGCATACATAAGGATATTAGCCATTGCCTGGTTCAGGTTCAGGAGATGGCCTTCGATATCAACCTGAAATATGCCGAACAGGGCCTGATCGAACATGCCCCGGTACTTTCTTTCTGCCGCTGCAAGCGCCTCTTCCCCCAGTTTTCGTTCGCTGAGATTGCGTCCCACGCCCACGATACCGTTGATGTAACCTCTGCTGTCCTGCAGCGGTACGACGGTTGTGAGGACAGGTATTTGATTCCCCTGGCCGTCCAACATCATTTCTTCACGGTTGAACATCGCCTGCCCGGAGCACACGACCCTCTGCTCATTCTCGTAGGAATTATTCGCCCGCGCGGATGGAAGGAAGTCAGACTCCCTCTTTCCGATCAACTCTTCGGGACTACCAGCTCCGAGGCTTCGCGCGACCTGACGATTAGCGACAACAAAGCGGCTTTCGACATCCTTCACATACATCAAGTCGGGTATGTTGTCGATGAGCGCGCGCAGCATCTCGCGCTCGCTTTCCAGCATGGCTAACTGGCTGGAGAGCCGCCGGTCCACCAGCGAGGCAAACAGGGCGAAGCCTGAGACCAGAAGGGTCATGCCGAATATGCTCGAACTGGAGTCGCCCGATAGGTCCAGCGAGTGGGAGAAATCCACCGGCATGCCTGAAGGCACAAAGTGGACTGCCGCCATTCCCAAGTAGTGCATCGTGGGGATGGCGATTGCCAGCGCCGATGCGGCTGCGAGTTTGTGCTGCCAGCCACGATCCTTCCTCTCGGTATCGAAGATAATCAACAGACCAACGAAGGAGATGACCACTGCAAGGACGATGGACAAGGTCCATAGCGTGGGGTCATAGTAGTGCATCGCGCGCAGGCGCATGGCCGCCATGCCGGTGTAATGCATGGTTGCGATGCCGGCTCCCATCAGCAGGCTTCCCACGAGCAAGTGCACGCGCGTCATGCGTGGACGGCTGACGACATACAGCGCTATCCCCGAGGCCACGATGGCTGCCAGCAGGGAGACCACCATCGTGGAAAGGTCATAGTAGACGGGGATAGGCAAGCGAAACGCCAGCATGCCCGTAAAGTGCATGCACCAGATGCCGCTGCCCATCGCGAAGGAGCCGCCGAGCAGCCACCGCACCCGGGCAAAGCCTCGAGTCACCGTGACGCGCCCCGCCATATCGATGGCAGTGTACGAAGCGACGAAGGCAATGACCAGCGAGAGTGCCACCAAGCGATAGTCATAGGAACCTTCAAGGACGAATGGCTGGCTCATCTTGATTTGGCTCCTGCAAAGGAAGGGGTGCTCATGAGTGATCTATCGGCGGCGGAGAGCCTCAGAAGTTCGATTCTGGTCCTGTGTCGCTAAAAGGCACGTTCAAACGGTAACCAATTGGCAAAGTTGCGCCGATAAGTTACCGGGGCGGCTCCCCGTATGACCCAAGGAGCATCATGGCCGACAGAATCCTGTTTGTGGACGACGAACCCGCGGTGCTCGAAGGATACAAACGCATCCTGTACCCCGAGTTTCCGATCGATATAGCCGAAGGCGCCGCTAACGCGTTCGCTGTCATGGAGAAAAATGGACCTTATGCGGTGGTGATCTCGGACATGCGAATGCCCGTAATGAATGGGGCCGAGTTTCTCGGGAAAGTTCGTCAAAGCTCTCCTGACACTGTACGCATGTTGTTGACTGGCTACACCGACCTGAACGCTGCGATCGAGGCGGTTAACCAGGGAAACATCTTTCGCTTTCTTACCAAGCCATGCGAGACGGAAGTGCTTGCGCACGCAATCACCGCCGGAATCGAGCTCTACCGGCTCATCACCGCCGAAAAAGAACTTCTTGAAAAGACTTTGGTCGGGAGCATTAAGGTGTTAGCCGATGTCTTGAGTGCCGCGAGCCCCGAAACTTTCGGACGATCGATGAGGATTGCGCACTGCGTCCGTCACATCCTGGCAAAAACTAAACTACCTTCACCTTGGTGTATCGAAGCTGCGTCCACCCTCTCGCAACTCGGATGCATTACTCTGGAATCGGACCTCATGCAGCGCGCGTTTGCGGGCGCGGCCCTTACTGAGGAAGAACAAGCTGGCTTCAACGCGCACCCAAACGCGGCGATGGAACTTCTGAAAAATATTCCAAGGCTGGAATCGACCGCATGGATCATTGGCCAGCAACTCAAACGCGACATCCCACAAGCTGAACCACCGTTTTCGCCCTTCTCCGCGGCGGAATTGATGAGCGCCGCCAAAGTTCTCAAACTCGCAGTCGCCTTCGAGCAACTAAGAGAGAAGTTTCCCGCCAAGGGTGCGGCCTCATCGCGCCTGCGAGAGCGAAGTAAGGAGTTCGATCCCGGCATGATCGACACTCTCTCCGACTTTCGACCCCTTGAGGCAACCAAGCAGTTGCGCAAGGTATCAACTGCCAGACTGCGGGCGGGCATGGTCCTCGATCAGGAGATCAAGAATGCTCAGGGCGTGCTTCTGGTAGCCAAGGGTCAGGAGTTGACCAGCGCGTTGATCATGAGGCTCGAAAACCATGCCCGCGCGGGAGCCATCGACAAGGAAGTTATGGCCTTTGTTCCCCTGTGAGTTGGTGTGCGTTACTTTTGGCTGCGAACGACGAATCTGCATTCGAGTTGAGGCCCGGATGGCCGGTGGCTAAACCTGAGCCGAGCTCGGAAGGGTCTATGTGACAACTTCCTGGACAAGAAGATGGGTGCCCCAGGTCTCGCTTTTGAGACCTGGGATCCGCCACGCAAATGCCGGCGGAACCAAGTTCTCAGTGTGCGTGAGAATTCATCGAGTGGTACCAGTACCCAGGCCTTCTAGCAGTTAGAGTTCTCCAATTGGTCTGCCCAGGGCCCTGCGTGAAGGATCCCAGGTCTCAAAAGCGAGACCTGGGGCACCCATCATCTAATCCAGGAGGTTCTCACGCAGCCCGGAACGCGGCAAAACCTCGTGAATTCAACGCAACAGAATCGGCCACCGGCGCAGCTAAAAATTCTGAACTCACAGTTAAAGAATCTTTACCTTCCCTCCCAGAGGCGATGGAACGGATAAAATCCTACTTGGCAGACGAAGGGGCCGACCTAGAATCGATTCCATCACCTCTGCGGCGATTAAGACCAGCCGTGTACCGAACAGGAGTCGGATCTAAAGCCTGCGCCATTTCGGCCGATTATCTCTCTGTATAACGAAGCTTCGGCGGGTTGGGCGTAGGCCTGAGTGACGAGGTGGCCATTGGGAACAAATCCCGTGTCGAAACCCCCGATCACTGTTTGTCTTAGTTCCGGGCAAATTGACCCCGGCGCGGGTCAAGAACAGGAACCGGCTGAATGATGACCCAACCGACCGGGCGCGACACTCCGCCTTTCCCCGAAATCGATGTCCTATGGATTACGGCAGGCCTCGGCTGTGATGGCGACACAATTTCAATGACTGCGGCTACGCAGCCAAGTCTCGAGGATATCCTCCTCGGCGGCATACCCTGGATTCCCAATGTAAAACTCCACAATCCATGCTTGGCCTATGCCAACGGTGAAGACTTCTTGGAACCGTTTCATCGCGCCGCCGCGGGGGCCTTATCACCATTCATTCTGGTCATCGAAGGTTCCATTCCCAACGAACACAATAAAACTGAGGGCTACTGGGCGTCATTTGGGACTGATCAAAAAACCGGCCAGCCTATCCTCACCTGCGATTGGATCGATCGCTTGGCGCCCAAGGCGTGGGCCGTCGTGGCTGCTGGAACCTGCGCAACCTACGGCGGTATACATGCCATGGAGGGCAATCCGACGGGATGCATGGGGCTCCCCGATTATCTGGGATGGGAATGGAGATCGAGCTCGGATATTCCTATCGTCTGCGTTCCCGGGTGTCCCGTTCAACCCGATAATTTCATGGAGACACTACTCTATTTGCTTCATATGGCCACCGGGCGGGCTCCCATGATCCCTCTGGACGAAGCTCTTCGCCCTACCTGGCTATTTGGTCAAACCGTCCACGAAGGGTGTGATCGCGGCGGCTACTACGAACAGGCCGAATTCGCCGCCAGGTACGGCGATATTCAATGCATCGTCAAATTGGGCTGTTGGGGACCGGTTGTCCAGTGTAATGTTGGCAAGCGTGGTTGGATGGCCGGTATCGGTGGGTGCCCCAATATTGGCGGCATCTGTATCGGTTGCACCATGCCCGGTTTTCCTGACAAATTTATGCCATTCATGAACCAGCCACCTGGTTCCTTGCTTTCCGCCAGCGCAGTGGCCACATATGGAAAAGCCATTCACGCACTTCGCAGGTTCACCCAGTCGTCGCTAAACAAAGAGCCGCCCTGGCGGCACAGATGAACGGTGGCATGGGCATAACGTAGTACTCGGCGCAACGATTAGTTGGCAAGCTACGATGCGTGAAAATTCAACAAAGTTTGACCCCCAGCAAGAGCTTGATTTGCCGTCGTCATCCGCCCAATCGGTGCTCGATCTGGTCAGTGCAGAGGCCACTCTAAAAATCCTGGCCGATGTGTTCAGTCCGCATGGTCCGCCGGCATTGAACTCCCTACTTAACCAATCGGAATCCTTAAGTCCATTCAGTGAGGAATTCAAGTATCGCTCCCTTGTCGACCGGCTCCCCGCGGTGGTGTTTATGGCTCCTCTGGAGGGTGGCATAGGGGATGCCTACGTCAGTCCGCAAATCGAGGTAGCACTTGGGTTCTCCCAGGACGAATGGCTGCGAGACCCCATACGCTGGTACCAGCACATACATCCAGAAGACAAAGAAAGATGGAGCGTCGAAGCGGCGGAAATGTTTCTTTCCGGCACTCCTTTGAAATCTGTATACCGCGTTATTTCGCGTGATGGCAGGGTGGTGTGGTTTCAATGCGAAGCAAGCATGCTCCGCGGGGAAGATGGCAGGCCGTGGGCCATTCAAGGAGTAGGTTTTGATATCACCAACCTGAAAGAAAACGAACAATCCTTATTTGACAAGAATGGGCAGCTCGAGCTGCTGAAGGACGTTGCCACAACAGCTAACCAGGCGGCCACCATTGCCCAGGCAATGCAGTTCGCAGTAGATCGAGTTTGTGAGTTTACTGCTTGGCCGCTGGGGCACGCCTGTATGCCCACCGTTAATCAATCGCGTCTGGCCTCGTGGCACATCTGGAATTCAATCAAAGAACCCCGTTTCGATGCATTCCGTGCGGTTTCCGAGGCCGGCGGATTTTCCATAGCGTCTGATCTGCCGGTCAAAGTTTTTACCAGTGCGCGCGCGATTTGGGTAAAAGACGTAGCGAACGATCCACACTTCGCTCGCCAATCGGCGGCCCGGCAAGCCGGGATAAAGTCAGCATTCGCTTTTCCTGTGCTGAGTGGAAATGAGGTCATTGCTGTCTTGGAGTTTTTTTCCTCTGACTACTCCAGCCGCAACGATGCGCTTTTGGAAATAATGACACTTGTCGGAAATCAGCTTGGACAAGTCGCGGACCGTACCAAAACGCTCGCCATGGAGCTCAAGTTCCGGAAGCTGCTGGAGGCAGCTCCAGACGCCATGGTGGTGGTGGACTCGCGGGGCAGGATCGTTTTGGTCAATGCACAAGTGAAGACCATATTCGGATATGGGCGAGAAGAGTTGCTGGGGCGGGCAATGGAAATGCTGATGCCGGAACGCTTTCGTCGCGAGCACTCGGGCCACCGGACAGGCTTTTTCTCCGATCCACACCTTCGGCCCATGGGGGCAGGCGCGGAACTCTATGGGTTGCGGAAAGACGGCACCGAATTTCCGGTTGAGATAAGCCTTAGCCCGCTGGAAACAGATGAGGGAGCCCTGGTTGTCTCCGCCGTCCGCGACATCACCAAACGCAAGCAAATTGATCGGCGCCTTGAAGTAGCGGCCGAGGAGGCTGAGGCTGCCAACCGCGCTAAGAGCATGTTTCTCTCCACCGTGTCCCACGAAATACGAACCCCGATGAACGCCATCCTTGGTTACGCACAGCTAATGTCGCAGGACCCGGGATTGGGAACCGCCGCGAAAGCAAATCTCGACATCATCTGCCAGAGCGGCGAGCATCTCGTAGGCCTCATCACCGACATATTGGATATGTCCAAAATCGAGGCCGGCCGCACCGAGCTCAATACGGTCAGATTCAACCTCCCCCGGCTTGTAGACAATCTCGCGTCGATGTTCAGGCTATCTGCCCAGGCGAAGGCGCTGCGATTCGAAGTTTTGGTTGACGGGGAATCCGTGGTGCACGTAGTCGCGGATGAGGGCAAGGTGCGCCAGGTGCTTATCAACCTGCTGGGCAACGCAATCAAGTTTACTGCCACTGGGTTAATCACCCTGCACCTCACTTTGTACCGAAAAAGCGGCAGTCAACTCTGGCTCTCAGCGCAAATAAAGGATACCGGTCCAGGCATTACGGACGAGGAGCAAGGAAGGTTATTCAAGCCGTTTAGTCAAATAAAGCGAGGTGTGAAGGCCCAGGAGGGAACGGGTCTGGGGTTGGCTATTGCCCGCAGTTACGCACGCCTGATGGAAGGGGATATCACAGTTGCTAGCATCCTTGGCCAGGGCTCGACGTTCCGGTTCGACATTCCAATAAAGTCTGATGATTTAAAAATCGATCCGGGGGCGCCCTCACTCATCAATGCACCCGGCTTGCGCGCTGAAATGGCCGCGATACCTCCCGCCTTCAGTCCACTGAAGCTTATGCAAATGCCGGTGGAATTGATTAACGAATTGCACGACGCGGTTCAGAAAGGCGAGAAGGACCGTTTGGACCAACTGATACGTGGTGTCGGCGATTTGGACAGACAAGCAGGCGCAGCATTGAAGCAGCTCGCGGAAAACTATGAGTACGATGCTTTGACTCGTCTGTTGGAAGACTCAAAACGAGAATTGCTCCCATGAAGCACACCGAATGACGCCTAGCGAAAATGCCAGCATCATGGTGGTGGACGACCAACCTGCCAATCTAAAGCTATTGGAAGATATGCTGAAGGTGCGCGGCTATAAAGTGCGCTCTTTTCCCCGGGGCCGGCTCGCACTTGCGGCCGCTGTACAAAATCCGCCTGATCTTTTTTTGCTTGATATCAATATGCCGGAAATGAATGGCTACGAACTGTGCGAACGTTTGAAGTCTGATCCAGCGGTATCGGCTGCGCCCGTGATTTTCCTCAGCGCGCTCAGCGCCACTGAAGACAAGGTCAAAGCATTTCAGGCCGGCGGCGCGGATTACATAACCAAGCCATTCCAGTTGGAAGAAGTGCAGGCCCGTGTTCTGACCCATCTCAAGCTCCACCATCTCCAGCGAGCATTGCGGCTACAGAATGATCTTTTGGAAGAAGCCGTGAGCCATAGAACAAAGGAACTGAAGGATGCCATAAAACAGCTGAAATCGACTCATGACGAGACATTGCGGGCTTTCGACGCTGAAACTGAAGCCGCCGTAAAACTGCAGGAGACGAATGCCCGGCTGTTGGAGGCGAACCAACGGGCCAACGAGATGACAGCGGTGGCAGACCTGGCGAACGCCGCAAAGAGTGAGTTCCTGGCCAATATGAGTCATGAAATTCGTACTCCTCTGAATGGCATCATCGGGATGACTGACCTCGCGCTGGAGACCGACCTCACGTTGGAGCAGAGGGACTATTTGGAGACGGCCAAGTTCTCCGCAGACGCTTTACTGAACGTGATCAACGACATACTTGATTTTTCCAAGATCGAAGCGGGCAAGATCGAACTGGAAGAAATAGTCTTTTCGCCGGCCGATTGCATTGAAGGCGCTTTGAAGACAATCAAGTTTCGTGCGAATGAAAAGGGACTTGAGCTGGTGAGCGATATAGGAGCCGAAGTGCCGCATGCGGTCAGAGGCGACCCGGGACGTCTTCGCCAGGTCCTCCTCAACCTGGTAGGGAATGCCATTAAGTTCACCAATGAAGGTGACGTGCGCCTGAAGGTGGTGGCTGATGTCATCGAAGAGAAGGCCTCGACCTTGCACTTTATTGTTTCCGATTCCGGAGTAGGCATTGCTCCGGAGAAAATCAATATGATTTTCGATTCCTTCAACCAGGCCGATGCCTCAACCACCCGGCATTATGGAGGAACAGGGTTGGGTTTGACCATTTCAAAGCGCCTGGTTGGGATGATGGGCGGAGGTTTGTGGGTGGAGAGCGAATTGGGCGTGGGGTCACGCTTTCACTTCACAGTGCGGTTGCTCACAGAGACGAACAGCGCTGCTGTGACAGAGACCATGGCCTCTCCGGCGATACTTCAAGGAGTGAAGGTCCTGATCGTCGATGACAATGGCGTCAACCGGCTAATCCTTCACAACATGGTCAAGAGTTGGGGAATGAACCCGACCGTGGTTTCAGGCGCCGAGCAAGCTTTAGAGAAGCTTTCGGCAGCGCAGAATGCGAACGATGCCTTCAGGTTGATCCTGACGGACATGCATATGCCCAGGATGGATGGCTTCGGACTTGCCGGTCACTTGAAGGAGAGTGGGGTCTTCTCGACGCCGACCATCATGATGCTCACTTCCGGTGGCCAGCGGGGCGATGCAGCACGTTGCGAAGAGCTGGGAATCGCTGCATATCTGACTAAGCCGGTACGCCAGGCAGAGCTGCGCGAAGCCGTCATTTGCGTGTTGTACGCCAGGCAGGAAGGAGTGGCCGTGCCGTTGGTCACTCGTTACTCGTTGGGCGATAAGGTCGATTTCTTGAAGAGCCTTAGCATCTTATTGGCTGAAGATAATCGCGTTAATCAAAAGATCGCACTTCGCTTGCTCGAAAAACGTGGCCATCATGCGGTTTTGGCCGTAAACGGCAAAGAAGCGCTTGAGGCTTTGGCTCAAGCTTCGTTCGATTTGGTGCTGATGGACGTGCATATGCCTGACATGGACGGCATCGAAGCAACCATCGCTATCCGTGAGAAGGAAAAATCAACCGGACTTCATCAACCCGTCATTGCCATGACAGCCTTGGCGATGAAAGGTGATCGCGAACGTTGCCTGGCGGCTGGTATGGATGGTTATCTCTCCAAACCAATAGATCTGCAGCAACTTGACGATCTCTTAGCCGAATACACTCACCGGCGCAGCAGCGACGTTGTCCCAGGCTGACGACAGGTGCACCATATCGATGCTTTGTATCAGGGCCCGACTTTAGTCGGGCCGTCAAGGGCAACAAAAGACCTGGGCTTTTTAGAGTCACCGTGAGAAACCAGACACAGTCCCGCAGGGACGGTTGAGTGTAGCCCAGGACGCCAGTCCTGGGTAAACCTTGAAAGCACGAAGAGTCCCGTAGGGACGGCTGAAAATCGCCGAGGCTCTGTCCCTGGGTAATTTTAGTCGTCCCTACGGGACTTTTCGTGCTGAGTTGCACAAGCCCAGGACTGTCGTCCTGGGCTACATTCAGTCGTCCCTGCGGGACTCAGTTGCAGATGCGAGTTCTCACGCAGACTCTTTCTCCCCTGCGGGAACTGTCTCCAGGAAGGGCGTGCACTCAACAATTACTCGAGAACTGGGCAGAGGTGCAGACCGAACCCATGATCTCCGTTGCGATGGAGTCGGGGTCAGCAGTATCCAAATTTGTGAGCACCACCACGGCCAGGCCGCTATCAAGGAACACATTGGTTTCTCCCGTGAAGCCATTGATCAGACCGCCGTGCCAAATCGTCGGGTGGTTATCGAACGAGCGTAGAAATAATCCGAACCCATATGACCCGCCTTCTGGAACCCCAAAGCCGTCCGAGGTTGTCATATCTGTGAAGGACGCAGGAGAAACCACTTTTCCATTAATCAGCGCGTTATCCCACGCAACCAGATCGGAGACGTTCGAACTCAAGGCTCCCGCGGCGAATGCCGTCGAGCGATCTGCCACCAGCGCAGGTACCGCGCTTGTCCCGTTCCATGTGTAGCCGACTGCGGACTGCGCCGGCGGAGGGAGAGTGAAATACGTATTCGTCAAACCCAGCGGCTGGAAGATGGACTGCTGGAGATTCGCTGCATACGATTGGCCGGTAAGCTTTTCGATGATCGCCCCAAGGGCGAAATAGTTGCTATTGGAATACGACCACTGCGTTCCCGGTGTGAATAACACTGGCATCTGGCTCACAGCTGACAGAATTGTTGCTTCTGAAACACCGTCAGTGGCCCAACCTGGATACTGAGCGAAAGTTGTGTAATTCGCCAAACCCGAGGTGTGGGTCAATAACATCCGAAGGGTAATCGCAGATGGAAATTTATATTCCGGCAGATACGCCGAAAGTGAGTCATCCACATGCAATTCACCCTGTTCCTGCAGTTTCATGATCAAGGCGGCCGTGAACTGCTTGGTGATCGAACCGATTTCAAAAATAGTGCTCGTCTGTGTGGCCGAGTGCGTAGCGATATCGGAGTTGCCGTAAGCCTGGGCGTATAGCAGGGTTCCGTTCTTTGCCAGAGCCACCATCATTCCCGGAATGCCCTCTTGCTTCATTGCGGCGTTCACCAGCGGATCTACGACACTGCTCAATGACACGGTTGGTGGTTGAGGTGGAGCAGAGGTAGTCCGGCTGCCCCCGCAACCTGTCAACGCAAGAGCCAGCTCAACGAGAGCGGCAAATAGCCAGCGCCTGCTCACTCAAGACCACCTTGGGCATTCCGAGGAAGCGGACGATGATTCGCCTTAGCAAGCACGCAGCAAAACATAAGCCACAGAAACGATCACGGATTGGTAGCGAGTTGTTTCTCCGATTCGGCAACCAGCTTTCGAAATGCCTCCACCGCCGGAATATCCGGTGAGGCAAGAGCGCCCTTTGCGGTATAGTGCCAAACCGCTGGCGCATCCAGCGGATTGAGTGGAGTGCCACGATAAACGGCAAACGTGTCTTGCGCGGGTCCGAGCTCTGTCTGCGGGGAAGGCCTCGAAGATGGAGATTGGCCATTGGAGGCCTCGCCAGGAAAACCAGGATTTCCTGATCGACCAGCAACACTGATCCCCGTTTGGCTGGCCTGCCCCATAACCGGTGGGATGTTGTTGATGGGCGTACCGCCAATCGAAGGATCAGCGATCTTGCCGTGGCCCTTCCGAACGGTGATGATCAAATCGGCGGTATAGGCATCTTTGACCGGGTCCAGTCTTCCCCACTTTACCAGGGCATTCTCGACATCTCGCTGGGCGTCGTTGTTTGTATTCGGGTTCTGGACGTCGACTCCGGCTTGGGGGTCGACCATTACCAGAACCGTATGAGCTCTAAGAACATCTGCTGGCAGCACCACCTTCTTCTTGTCCTTGCCATTAGCTACCAGGCAGGAAACTAAGAGAACGGAAGCGGCAAGACCACTGCGGTGAAGCATGAGGGGCCTCCTCAGATGCCAACAAGTCTAGTGCAAGAAAGGCTAACCACGATAGGCCACGTTTCCCAGCCAATGTACGAGCCTTCCTGTTGGCTCCAACCGGGCTAAAGATCCGGAAGTCTGACGAAATCCTTCGCCCAAGCGACGCCTAGAGCGTGCAACACGAAGTAGTCTCCAAGGCTCAGGTAATTAGGGTCCTGGATCGCTTGATACGCGTAATGAACGGATATATTCTGTGTGGCGCACCAGGATTCGTGACGAATAATCCCTTCACAATGCACACAGGCGGAATCGGCGGCATATTTATTGCAGTGGGATAGCGGCTGTTGGTCTTGTTCCGGCATCGGTTACTCCTAACGGCCGCTCTTATCGACTGGATGGCAAGGCTCTCTTATCCTCGGCTGCTGCCAGAGTTCCTGGTCTCATAACTCAATCTTGCGGTCTCGACTTGCTTATCGGCTTGGGGCGCTATTGTTAGCACCCTCAGGTCCAATCTCTGCCGGTACATAGTAAACATGGGGAATCCGGCCGCGGTGGACAGGTGCTCCAAGTTCGCTTTCACTCCATCAACCCGAAACAAATCCCGGGTGCCCCACATCCCCGATTTCCTGTGAAACTTAATTGGTTCCGCGAACTCCATGCGCCTTTCCTTAGAGAAAGGCGCACACGCTGCCATGTCCAGGGCCGCGTACAGGAAATTAGGGGCATCTCGCTCGTTTTTCGCGAGATGTGGGATACCGCGAGCCTCAACCTGGTAGGATCCGGAACCCTAACACGAAAGGCCGATGTTCAGGCCACGTTCCTCAACAATCTCTTTCGCAATCCTCTGGGGCCAGATCCCACGGAGTCACCGCAACCAACAGTCACGTCGTCAAGGAGATAACCGTCCCCACCGGCACGCGCCGGGTAATACTCTTTGGTGTATGCTCCGCAGTTGAATCTGTAGCAAGCCGGGGCTATCTTCAGTAGACTTTTTTAGCTGTTACCCAAAGGACTGCTGCGGCCTGAAGGACTGTTTAAATGTCTGCAATTCCCCGAAACATTCCTGGGAACCTGCGAGCCGCCCTGTTGATCTCACTCCTGCTGCTTGTCGCTCGTGCGGCACTGGCTCAAACCCCGGTCTTTCCAACTGAAACCTTCACTCCCCAGGTGGGTGTACTGGTCTCGACCTTAGCCACCGGCGACTTCAACGGAGATGGTCAGCCAGACCTCGCATACCTTTCTGTGCCCGGATCCGGAACCCCGTCCCCAACGCTGACCGTGCTCCTCAATCAAGGGGCGGCCAAATCTCCTGTAGCGATTACAACCAATTCATTGACCGGTTGCTCGCCCTCTTCACAGCGTTACTCGTTGGTTGCGGCCGACATGAACAAAGACAACAAGCTCGACCTGGTGCTCACCTGTCCCACCGGATACGTTGTGGTTTTAATCGGCAACGGCGACGGTAGCTTTCAGAGCCCGGCTTATTATGCTGTGTCAGGGCCGGTAGCGCTGGCTCCTCCGGTTGATCTGAATGGAGACGGCTATTTCGACGTTGCTGTCTCGACGTTGCTCAATAATGCTTCAGGAGTCTCTGTGCTCCTGAATCAAGGCAGCACAGCGCCGGGAATTCTTTCGACAGCCAAAGCCTACCCTGGTCCGACCGATGGAAATCCTGGACTAACAGCTGCGGGCGACTTCAATGGCGATGGCAAGCAGGACATCGTTGTCGGCGGTTCCACACTCGCCGTTTACTACGGCAACGGTGACGGCACGCTGCAAACCGCGCAAACCACTCCCGGTGGTCCGACCCTGGTTACCGCGGACTTCAACCATGATGGCCTTACCGACATAGCCTACCTCGGGGGCCAACCCGAAATAGGACTCATCTCCTTGCAGGTGCTGCTCGGTACTTCCAGCGGAAAGTTCACGAGTGGCATGAATCTGCCACTCGATTCCTGGCTAGGGAACCCGGTCCCCCTCGTTGTGGGAACCACCAATGGCAGCAGCAACGTGGATCTGGCACTCATTGGCAACTACACCTCGATTCTTCTCGGTGACGGCAACGGCGGGTTTACCTACGGTAACTCCTACGACCTGGCGGGATTTCCTTCTGGGACAGAAACTGGAACCGGTGGAAAGACGGACCTGGTCGTGAGTGCTTCACCCGGCTTTTCTGTCCTTGAAGGCAATGGCGACGGCACATTTCAAGGCACTTTGCGAATCCTTCTGGGGCAGGGCAACTTCTCCACCACCAGCACCAATGTTGAATTTGCAACTGCAGACCTGAATGGCGACGGCCTCACCGACGTGATCGGCATAGATGCCACCGGCAACCTTGTCAGTGCGCTGGGACGCGGCGATGGAACCTTTTCTTCGCCCTATACCATCACCGGTAGCTCTCTCGGGAGCCTTGCCACGGGAGATTTCAACGGAGATGGGAAAGTCGACGTGGTAGCCATCTCTGAAAGCAACCAGGATTCAGCACTCTTTTTTTATGCGGGAAACGGCAATGGCGCCTTTCAACCAAGCCTTCCTGCAGTTGACCTGAAGGCCCCCGGAGCGCAGGTCCCCGTGACCGGCGATTTCAACGGTGACAACAATCTCGATGTCGTGCTTCCGTATAGCCTCAGCTTTCCTGCGACGGGTAGCGGACTGATCTTTCTGCCCGGCAAAGGAAATGGCACCTTCGGCAGCCCCGTTTTGTTCTCTCAGCAGAATACCTCCATCACCCAGCGAGTGCTCGTTGCCGACCTGAACAACGATAAGAAGCTGGATCTGATCTGGAATGGCGCCGTTTATCTTGGCAATGGAGACGGAACCTTTCAGCAGGCCCCGCTCGGCCTGGCTGGTACGCCCTTGGCCGTTGCTGATTTCAATGCAGATGGAATACCCGACTTACTGATGGGATCCACTGGTCCCGCAAGTGCCAGTATCTATGCGGGGAACAGCAACGGTACCTTCCAGCCGACGCCGTTCTATACCGTTCCTTTGCCGGATCAATATTTGACCGCAGCCTCGGCCTCCCTTGGTGATGTGAATGCGGATGGCCACCCGGACATCGTTTTGCAGTACTTGACCGCCGAAAACATCAACGTGATCACCGTTCTTTTCGGGGATGGAGCAGGAAACTTCACTCTCGATAGCAATACCTACCATTCCAGCTTCTTCAGTGATCAATCAACGGGTGGCGTGCTTGGGCGCCTGAATAATCAGGCTCCCAAGTTGCCTAATGATGACGCCTTGGATTATCTGAGCTTTTCTGTCGGGGCCGTCATTCCCCTGCTCAACCAGAACAATCCCAAGCCCGCGCCTCCAGCGCTAGCGACCTCAAATACCGTCCTTGCCGCCTCTGCGAACACTGCCAACGAAAATCAGCAACTCACCTTCACTGCCACGGTCACGGGATTCTCTCCTACCGGCAACGTGTCGTTTACCTCCGGTGCTACGACGCTGGGAACGGCACCGGTCACGGACGGTACCGCCACTCTCTCAACCTCGTTTGCCGCCGCCGGCGCGCATGCTGTCACCGCCAGCTACACCGGAGACAGCGAAAACCAGCCGAGCATTTCCAATGCCGTTTCGATCGCCGTGGGCGCACCGGACTTTACCGTCGCTGTTTCGCCGGCGACGGCAACCATTACTCCGGGTCAATCAGTAGCGGCTACGCTCACCATTACTCCGGTTGCAGGATATACCGGGACCGTGAGTTTCTCCTGCGGTACGCTGCCGAGTTTAGCGTCCTGCGCATTCGCGCCATCTTCGATCGCTCCCAGCAACGGGACGGCAGCCACTACCAAGCTTACGATTACGACCACGGCGCCTTCTGCCGAAACTCAGCGAGGAGCCGTTAGATCTCTAAAACCAATCGCGTGGGCCAGCGTCGCATTCCTCCTATTCTTACCCGGGCGAAGGTTGAAACGTTGTCGGCATCGCATCTATTCCCTGTGGCTGCTGCTGTTTTTGATCTCGCTCTCCGGTTGCGGCGGGTCCAACACTTCATCGAGCGGGGACACGACATCCAGCGCGCCGAACACGCCCGGTACGCCCACAGGCACGCAAACAATCACGGTGTCGGCGAACGACTCGACCGGCAAACTCTCGCACTCGGTCACTCTTCAGATCGTGGTGCAGTAATCAGGAAAAGACATTTTCAGACCTGGTTTAGCTGGAACGATGGAATGAGCAACCGGCTCAAGGCCCGGAGAGCCGGCCGCCAAACATAGCCCTGCCCGGATGGGCTGGGACATCAAACTAGTTCTTAGCTGCGTCGCTTCGCCGTCATGATGACCTCGTCGGTCTCGGCTTACCTGGAACGATGGAATGTGCAACCGGGCTCAAGGCCCGGAGGGCCGCCTGCCAAACATAGCCCAGCCCGGAAGGGCTGGGAATTCAGACGACGGATCCGAGCGCCGTAGGTGCGGCACTCTAACTACTCGCTTGTTCTGCCGGGCGCTCTCCCTTGAAAGGGACGCCACAGGTGCTTGGATTATCTACGAGGTTCGTACCGGCACCGGCCATATCATCCAATCGCCGGCCGCGGTAGGATCCAGGTCAAGCCTTCACGGAATTCTGAGGGTGTTTCCCTCTTTGACCGTGGAAGTTTGCTCCCGCCCGCCGTAGCGATAGATGACCGTAAGCACTTTGTCTGCGCCTTGTGCAGGATCACCGCCCATATTGTTATTGGTGACCTGCACGTTGACGCTTCCGTTCCGCGCCATCCCGCGTATTAGTTGCGTTACGTCGTTGGTCCGGTTGTTTAACCCGTAGTAGGCGCGGACGATTTGCAGGTTGCCGTTACCGCCGCCACCCCCGCCTCCAGGATAACCGGGACCGGGAGGCGGCCGATAACCTGGGTTCCCTGGGTATCCCGGGCCCCCGCCATAGTTGTAGAACTGGCTGGCGTCAAGAAAGTTGTTTTCCCTGATGTTGAATTGTTGCGATTGCCCCCGGGAGTTTCGCGCCTGAATTCTCAGGGTCTTTATCACGCCATATGCGGGATCGCCCCCCATATTAGTGGTGGTTATCATGATTCGACCGTTCCCCGAGAGCAGCGCGCGCACCCGATTCGTGACGTCCTGCCATCGGTTGCCCGCGCCCCAATCCGCTTTCATTACCTGCCAACCGGGTCCAGGCTGCACACCATTTTGGTACTGTGCCCAAGCGGACGCTGAGAACAAAAACGAGGCTGCAAGAACCCAAAACAAATGAACGCAGACCCTTCGATTCTTCATCGGAATTTCCTTTCCATATGCATCGATCGTTCCTGTCAGTGCTCGAACCGCGTGAAGGTCCGAGTTTTCAGTAGCTCCAGATACCGGGCACTGGAGAGTCGGAGTTCCCGAGAGGTCTGCCGGGTTGCTACGCCGGCATCAAAAGCTTTGCTCGACTCGTACGATATCATCCTCCTCTTGTACGGAAGGGTTTAACCCAGGGTCCGGATCCGTTTAGTGGGGAACCGCGCCGTAATTTTACCGTTGCCGCATTCGCAAGCCGATCGCGTCGCGGTCTGAAAGCTTCCGTAATCCAACGAAAAAAGTTGACAACAGACAGGCCCCCGTTCAAAATCTTTTCATCCGATAGCGGCTATCGGGTTCCTACACGTTAGAACCTTTGTTCGCCTTCGCCTTCTCCTTCTTCAACAGAACGGCGTCTATAACTCGCGGGCCAAAGTATATTTTCACTAAAATATTCGATTTTCTGGGACCTTCACCGGAGTGTCACGGGAGCGGCTGGTAAGTCGGATTGCCTTCCCAATAAGGAGAACTGCATGCCAGGAAAGACATGCGTAGGGCGGGTTAAATGCTTTTGTATGCTTCTGTTTCTGAGCCTGCTTCCAGCTCCGCTTTGGAGCCAGGCAGTTGGCACCATCGAGGGCACAGTTACTGACTCCAGTGGAGCAGTAATTCCTCAGGCAAAGGTCACAGCGATTCGTGATGCTACACAAGTTGCACAGTCCACCTTCACAGGCAGCGCTGGTACATTCGCCATCCCTCATCTCGATGTGGGCAGTTACACCGTGAAGGTGGAGGCTGCCGGCTTCGCGCCGCAGAGCATTACCGGCATCACCTTGGATGTGAGCCAGCAGCGTAACCTTGACTTCAAGTTGTCGGCCGCTGGAGTAGTGCAGACCGTCGGCGTCACCGCAGCCCCGCCGTTGATCAACACCACCAACGGGTCGCTCGCCGGTCTCGTCTCCCAGCAACAAGTGGAGTCGCTGCCCCTGAATGGACGCAGCATCCAGAACCTGGTGATGTTGCAGCCGGGCATGGCTCAAGACCAGGGAAACATGGGCTGGCTTGCGCCACAATGGATAAGCAACGGGAATCGCGGCGAGACAGAAGTTGCCACCTTGGATGGATCCGACGCAACGGATGCCGAGATGGGCACGGTGCAATTCTGGAACTTCAATCTCGACGCCATCGCTGAATTCAAGGTGCAGCAAGCGAACTACTCGGCCGAATTCGGGCAAGGCGGCGGCACCATCACCCAGATCGTAAGCAAGTCGGGCACCAACCGCTTCCATGGCAGCGCGTTTGAGTACATCCGCAACAGCTACTTCGACGCCGCCAACTATTTTTCTTCGACCGGTGTCTCGCCCCTGCAGAGGAACGAGTTTGGAGCCACTATCGGAGGCCCAATCATCCGCGATCGCACTTTCTTCTTTGGCGAATATGCCGGCTTCCGCCAGCTGACGGGCACGCCGACGCTCATGTTAGTGCCCACTGCGGCACAGAGAACAGGACTGGTGACGATCGGCTCCTACCAGTACCAGGTGCCGGTCAGCTCAGTGTCGCAGCAAGTGTTGAGTGGCTACCCGATGCCCAATCAACCTAATGGCATCTACGGAGCGAACACCTTCAACATCATCTTGAAAGAACCCACAACCGACAATCAGTACTCCGTGCGCATCGATCACAAAATCTCAGAGAAGGACAGCATCTTTGGGCGGGCCTCGGTGATCAACAATTCGCAATTGGAAACCGATCCTGTCGCCGCCGCTGAAAACGCATTGTGGTCTCCGGAACTCTTTAACAACCCGCGGAACTTCGCCGTCAGCGAGACCCACATCTTCTCCTCGGACTTGATCAACAATTTGATCTTCACGGGCAATCGCCAGGTCGAAGGTGATGTGCCGCCTTCGCAGTCCCTTACGCAAACCACCACCGCGGATGGCTCGCTGGCCAACTACGGGCCAGACACCTTCATTACCAAGTATGTCGAGACCTACTACATCACCAGCGACAAGGTTGACTGGACGCACGGGCGGCACGTGTTCACCATCGGCGCGGACTACCGCTATGGCCAGGACAATGGCTTCGGCGTAACCAGCGCCGGACCGAACGGACAGTACACATTTAATTCCGGCACGCCACTGACCACTGATATCCCGTCAACCGATGGCGGGCCGCCGCTTCTGGCCGGGTCGGGCAGCCCAAGTGGGTTGGTCAGCATCATGGCTGGAGATCCGGCAAGCTACAAACGTGCCACCACCATGCCGGGTTACGGGCCTGTTGGCGGTGGCGGTGTCTGGTGGGGATTGCGCATTTGGCATGTCGCTCCTTACATCCAGGACGACTTCAAAGTAAATCCAAAGCTCACTCTTAATCTCGGCTTGCGTTACGAATACAACTCCGTGCCCTATGAAGTTCAAAACCGCCTGGGAGGAGTCTCCGACACCGGCGCTACCTACGGTCAGTTCCTACTCAACCCGAAACCCCTCTATCAACCGGACAAGACCAGCTTTGCTCCGCGTTTTGGCTTCGCCTACAGGGCCGCGCCCAATACTGTGGTGCGTGGTGGACTCTCTGTCTTCACCACCGTAATCCCCTTGGTCGAGCCCGACCAGTCGGCGGTCAACTTTCCTCTTGCCAGCTACAGTGCGCTTACCAACCCCCCGTACTCACTCACCCCGCTCCCGGTAACCCTGCCTACTCTCACCAGCACCACCGGCGCTGTTTTGCCCCCTAGTGGAGGAACCAAAAATATCCCTCCCAACACCCCGGTGAACCTGGCGCCCATTGCGGCAGTCGTGGGAGACATCATTGGTGACTGGGCATCGGACAAGTTAAAGAACGGCTACAACCTTACCGGCAACCTCACTGTTGAGCAGCAGCTGCCGGGAGACGTGGCGCTGCAGTTGTCATATCTGCTCAACAATGGGTACAGCGTCAACCAGAGCAGCTATCCCAACGCATTTACCAGCGCCCAGCCTGCGAACACGCCTTTCACCAACATAACCCCGGGTTTGGGTGAAACTGAGCTGTTCTATAACAATGCGATATCTCGTTATAACGCCTTGCAAGTCCAGCTGCGAAAAATCTCTCCCGCGCATGGCATCACTTTTCAAGCCAACTACACCTGGGGCAAAGATCTTACCGATGCGGACGCGATATGGAGTGGGGCGGCCCCCGGTAGCAGCGGTGGAGTCACACAGAATAATCCGACCTGCATCCGCTGTGAGTATTCGCGAGCGAGTTACAACGTCTCGCAACGTTTTGCAGCTAACTTTGCCTACCATGTTCCCGGCCGCTGGGGCTTTGTACCCACGCCCCTCAGCAGCGGTTGGCAGGCATTGGGGATCTATAACGTTCAGTCTGGGTTCCCCTTCACCGTCGTCGGGCCCTACGGTACCTATCAATATGGATATGACACCTTCAACGGAGTAGGCGCGCGTCCCTTCTTTATCAAAGAAGCTCCCAGAGACCCGCAGCATCGGCGCCAATTCTTCACTGACGATGTAATTGAGAATCCTGGCAACTATTTCGGTATTCCCACCACCACCAGCACGGTGAACGGCCTTGGCACTGTGCAGTCAGAGCCGGGAAATCTGGGACGTAACACCTACACTGGGCCCGCGTGGTGGAACTTTGACTTCTCGGTGGTCAAGCAGACGCAGCTGCTGGAATGGCTCAACATGGAATTTCGCGCGGAGTTCTTTAACATCTTCAATCACCCCACCATAGGCACGCCCAACGGAACGATCAGCAACCCCAGTGGCGGCCCTGTCGGCTCTACCAGCTTCGGACTTCCGGCTGCGACCACCACCCAACCCGCCACCCCATCCTCAGAACGGGAGATACAGTTCGGAATAAGATTTGTTTTCTGAGAAGTTCCCCAGCGGACTCAAGCGCCGCGTCTTGACACGGTGATTGCTTCCATGAAACCCTCCGCTGGAATGAAAAGGATCCCGGACCAATCGCGTCGCGACGTTCTGAAGGCGTCGCTGATTACCATTCCATACTTGCTTCTTGATCATTCCCGGATCCTCTTTGCCGCGGGAGATTCGTCTCGTCTTTCGGTCGAAGTGTACATTTGGCTCGAGCTTCTGGCTCGTCAACATCGGCCTTTGAGCGAAGCTCTGCCGGACATATTTTCGACCGCCAGAGCTGCGGGTTTCCACAACATCGAGTTGAATGCCGACTTCTTTACCCCTGAACTCAGCGCTCGTACCCTATCACTCCTCGAAGCCAATCAGCTTCGTACTCCGTCGATTTACGTGGGCGGGGCCATGCATGACACGGCCGCCGGTGAGGAGACGGAGCAGCGAGCCCTGAACGTCTTTGCCATCGCCAAGGCAGCGGGTTGCAAAGCCATCGTTTGTGATCCCAACCCCAAGCCTGACGGAGAGAAGACGGATGCGGAACTCGCCACCCAGGTGATGTTGGTGAATCAACTAGGGCAAAAACTGGCGGCACAGGGTGCGGATTTGCGCTTTCACAATCACACGCCGGAACTGAAATCCGGCGAAAGGGAATGGCGCTATATGCTGCGCCACACCAATCCAAAGTTTGTATCTGTTTGTCTTGATATCGATTGGGTCCGTCAGGCCGGATACCAGCCAATGGACCTTTTACGCGAGGCTGGATCCCGGGTATCCGAGATTCATGTCAGGAGTTCCCGCAATCTTGTGTGGCAGGAATCCGTCGAGCCGGGTGGTGATGTTGACTACGCGCCGATTGCCGCCTACCTCCAGCAAGAGCGGCTAAAACCCCTGATAATAGTGGAGCTCGCCTATGCCGAAGGGACCACGGTCACGCGCTCGCTGGAAGAGGATTTGCGCCGCAGCCGAGTGTTCGCTGAGAAGACCTTCGACCTCAGCCCATCTTGATGCCGTGTTCTCCGATGATCTGGAATACCGACATAAGGTTGGTCATTCCCAGCAGCTGGCGAACCTGTTTACCAAGATTGATGAGTTCTAAACTGCACCCTGCGGATCGCGCCGAGACCGACAGGCGAACCAACGTGCCCAACCCCATGCTGTCGACGCGGGTAAGTTCGGTTAAATCAAGAATGATTCGCTTCGTGTCCGGGAACAACTCGTGGACCTTGGTGTAGAGAATATCGTTCACCCCCGACACCAGCCTGCCGTTGCATTTCACAATGACAGTGCTGCCTTTACGGGTGAATTCGAGCGTGAGAGGACTGGCTTTTTCAGGCATCAACTTTCCCTGGTCTCATTTCGGATTTTGCGGCTGGATTCCGATTCTCGCACAACGCCGTAAATTCTCAATGCAAAGCAGCGACCCGCTGGTTCACTTCTGTTCTCACCTTCGAGATATCCTGCTTCAGCAACGCTCCGTTCTGCACCAGCAAATCGCCGCCCACGTAAACGCGTTCCAGGTCGCGCTCCCCGGCCACAAACACCAGTGAAGCATAAGGATCGAAGACGGTCCGGAAGCGCGTCGGATCAATCACCAGGAAGTCGGCAAATTTCCCTGGCTCCAGGCTACCCAGCCGGTCAGCCACGCCGAGCACGTCCGCGCTGCCCATGGTGTGCAGCCGCAGCACGTCGTAGGGGCTCATGATGGTCGCATCCTCATACTTGTCGCGGATGGCGTAAAGCCCGGTACGCATATTTTCAAAGGGATCTGCGACGTCCGCGCTGGCCTCGCCATCGACCCCCATGCCCACCCGGATGCCGGCCTTCAGGCAGGCGGGAATATCCGCCACTCCCGACGCCAGCCGCCCATTCGACAGCGGATTCCATGACATCGCTACGCCCGCTTTTCCGCTCTCCGCAAGAATGAAGCTGTTGGTGTGGATGAAGTGCCCGAAGATAAGCTGTTTCGACAGCAGACCGCTTTCCATAAACCAGCGGAACTTGCTCTGCTGCTCATATTGCGTCTCGGGCGGCTCCAGGTAGTGGGTTTGATTGCCCAGGTGGAATTCATCCCCCAGCTGCTTCTCCATCAGCGCTTGTTGATAAGTATTGTTGAACGCTGTTAATCCGCTGATCATCACTGAAAGAAAATTGCTCGACTTTGGCTGCTTGCTTGTCCAGTCCAGAAAGTCCTTCAACGGCAAACGCGCCTGCTCCGCCCCATAGCTGGGCTGCACTCCCAGCGGAGTAGCGCGGCCCACTGACATGCCGTGAACGAAGCGGATGCCGGACTCCATCTCCGCGCGAAACCCGCTCTGGTCATACTCATCCGCGGTGACAGCATTTTTCCCCCGTGTCCTCGCCTCAAAATTAAAGTTGTAAGCCCCGGTGATGCCATGCTGCAGATGATCGAGCGCCCCATCCAGGGTGAACCAGTACATATCTTCCGGCTTGGCTTTGGCTGCGGGGAGGTAGAGCGCATCGATCCATGCCATCAGGGTCTTGTCTGCTGCAAGCCCGCGAAAGGCGCTTTGCCACAAATGGCTATGGGCGGAGATAAAGCCAGGGATAACCCAGTGTCCACCCGCATCCAGGCTGTCCTTTGCCTGCAACCCGGGCGGGGGATCGCCCGCGCCGACTGCGGAGAGCCGGCCATCTGCTCCAACCACCAGGTAGCCCTTCACTGGTTCGCGTTGACCGTTCGCCATGGTCAAAATAAAGGCATTCTTGACCACCAGCTTCGCCGGGGCCTGCGCGAACATCAGTGATGCGCAGGCCAGCATCGCCAACAAACAAAATGTCCTAAGCGCCTTCGTCGTCATTGGTCATTACTAACCGAGACCGCAACGCACAACAACAAAAAACCATTCCTTCCTCTCCCTTCCAGAGACTCCAGTTGTCTCTCCCTTCCAAAAACTCCGGGTGCCCCACATCTCGCTCGTTTTTCGCGAGATGTGGGATACAGCGAACCTCGACGTTTTTTGCTCGTGGGGAATCGTTAACCGGAGGGCGCTATCATGTAACCTCCCATGACAGCAAACGCGAAGGCTGACTCGATCGATCATACGGAGAGCCTTCCCCGCCTGCTTTGTTACGGCCTGCAGCATGTGCTGGTGATGTATGCCGGCACGGTTGCGGTGCCCTTGATCCTTGGCAGCGCGCTGCAATTCACCCCCAGGCAAGTAATCGCGCTGATCAGCGCAGATCTATTTACCTCAGGTCTCGCAACCGTGCTACAAACCCTGGGCTGGTGGAAATTCGGAGCGCGTCTCCCTCTTATTCAGGGCTGCTCCTTCATTTGCGTGGCCCCCATGATTTTGATCGGCACTCACTACGGCATCCCAACCCTCTACGGAGCAGTGATCAGTTGCGGGTTATTCACCATCCTGGTCGGACCCTGGTTCAGCCGTATGCTGCGTTTTTTCCCTCCAGTGGTGATTGGCTCTGTGATCACCGTGATCGGTCTGTCCCTGCTGCCGGTGGCCGGCGGTTGGCTCGGCGGAGGAGACCCCTCCGCTCCGGACTTCGGCAGCTTCGTCCATCTCCTCTTGGGGCTGACCACGATCACGCTGATCGTAGCCATCCAGCGCTTCGGCCGCGGCATGGTTGCCAATCTGAGCGTATTGCTGGGGCTGGTAGGTGGCACCGCGTTAGCCGCCTTGGCCGGCCAAGCCAGCTTCCGCCAGGTACCGGTAACGCCGTGGTTTGCCATGGCACATCCCCTACTCTTTGGGCGGCCCCATTTTGTGCTCCTGCCCGCCTTGGTGATGAGTCTTTCCATGTTGGTAGTCATGACCGAGACCACCGGCAACTGTCTGGCCATCGGCGAAATTACCGGCCGCAAGATAGGCCCTGAAACCCTGACCGCGGCCTTTCGCGCCGATGGGCTATCAACCATGCTCGGCGGCCTATTCAACAGTTTTCCTTACAATGTCTATTCCCAAAACACTGGCCTGCTTGCCCTCTCCAAAATCAAGAGCCGCTTTGCGGTAGCCGCAGGAGGCGGATTGCTGGTTCTACTGGGATTGCTCCCCAAGCTTGCAGCCGTGATTGCCGGCATCCCACGGCCGGTCCTGGGCGGGGCCTCGATCGTGATGTTTGGTATGACCATGATGGCCGGCATAGAGGAACTGACCCGGGTCCGCTACCACGGCACCAACAATGCGATCATCGTAGCCGTCTCTGTGAGCATGGGTGTGTTGCCCATTGCTTCCCCTCAGCTTTTTGCCCACGCTCCCGATGCCGCCCGCCTCTTTCTGAACAGCGGCATTTTCCTCACCGCTGCGACCGCGGTCCTACTCAACCTTTTCTTTTCCTCGAAAACGGAGAGCTAAACAGTGGAACACGTAACGGAACAGGACTTGGCTCTTCTGAGACAAGCGATAGAGCTGGCGCGCAAAGCGCGTAACGACGGCCGCCATCCATTTGGCGCGTTGATCGTCAACCAACGAGGTGAGACGGTGGTGGCCGCCCGCAACAACGCGGTGCGGCCCAACGGAGACCCTACACAGCATGCTGAGATGCTGGCCTGTGGCCAGGCTGCCCGATTGCTGAGCGAAGCCGAACTCGCTCGCTGCACCCTCTACACCAGCACCGAACCCTGCGCCATGTGTGCCGGAGCGATCTACTGGACCGGGTTGGGCCGCGTGGTCTTTGCCTTGGCGGAAACCGGCCTGCTGCGTTACACCGGCAGTCACCAGCAAAATCCCACCCTCGACCTCCCCTGCCGAGAGGTTTTTGCCCGGGGGCAAAAGCAGATTATCGTCGCCGGGCCCTTACTCGAGGAGGAAGCCGGCAAAGTACACGAAGGCTTTTGGGCAAAATAAATATCGTTCCTATCGAGAGAAAATATGCTGAATCTGTATCTAATGAGGTGTGCATTTCTCTCCCTGCAACGAGGCGATCATTTTATCGGAGCGAGAAATACTGGCCAGGCCTGTGCACGTGGTAACCAAAAGTAACTTAACTCGCTTATCTCGCTTATTTCGCTTATTTCGCTTCGTGCTCAAACGTTTGCAGTCTTATTCGTGGCCAAAAGTCGAGGAGATGTTCGCGGCCGGGGGTTTCGCCGTCGGCGCGGTTACACTGGCAAGATGACGAAATCGGCAAAAGTCGACCTTGTCGGCGTGGGCCTGAATGCGACAGATACCCTGATCCCGCTGGCAGACTACCCACAACGCGGCTCTAAAGTGGAATATAGCGGGGCCACGGTGCTGCCGGGAGGGCAGGTCGCGACTACGGTAGTGGCTTGTCAAAACTGGGGCATGTCGACCCGCTACGTGGGAATATTGGGCGATGATTCCGCTGCCGATCTTCACCGCCAGGCCTTCACTCGCGCAGGGGTGGAGGCGCAGATCACCACCGTCGCCGGAGGTACAAGCCCGCAGTCGCTGATCATGGTCGACGACGGTGGCGAGCGGACCATCCTGTACCGGCGGGACCCGCGGGTTGCCCTGCGGCCCGAGCATCTCGACCGCCAATGGATTGTGAATGCGCGAGCCCTTCACGTCGATGGATTCGACACCGCGGCGGCGACGCTAGCCGCTGGCTGGGCCCGTGCTGCCGGCATCCCCGTAATCGCCGATCTGGATGAGCTCTATCCGGGCGTTGAGGAGCTTCTGCAAAATGTGGACTATCTCATCGTAAGCAGGGATATCCCCGGCCGGCTGACAGGGGAGCCTGATCTCGAGATGGCATTGCGTCAAATGCAACGCCGCTATGGTTCCCGTCTGGCGGCCGCAACTTTGGGGGAAAATGGCGTGCTGGCCTGGAACGGTAAGCAGTTGCACCATGTCTCTGCCTACACTGTTCCCGTGCTCGATACCACCGGCGCAGGAGATATTTTCCACGCCGGGTTTATCTATGGCCTCCTGCAGAATTGGCCACTCGAACGGCAGCTCGACTTTGCTTGCGCCGCGGCCGCGTTGAATTGCACTACGGTCGGAGCCAGGGGCGGCATCCGGTCGGTCGCGGTTATCGAAGAGCTTATGGCCACCGGCGTTCGTCATCTTACCGCCCATTGCGCTGCAGGCTCGGACTGACCTGACTCGGTCGCCGGTGCTTTAATAGCTCATGATTTCTGTAAGACACTCCGTAGTGTTGCGCCTTCCTGTTTGTCTGTTGTGGTTCATGGCACTCGGATGCCATTCGCAAAGTACGCCTTCTTTGCCGCCGGCGGCCAATACACCGAACCAGGAAGCGGTCGCCGGCCAGCTGCGAACCATTGCCGCCGCCGGAACTCTGGCGGACCTCACCTGGCCCGGTTTCCCGAATTACAGCCAACCGGTTCAAGAGCTCTACCAGGCGGTTGGCTATGCGCCCGTGTGGGTGCGCGATGGACAAGCGACCACCCAGGCCCAGGCCATCATCACCGCGTTCGAGGCGAGCCGCACAAAAGGGCTTAACCCGGAAGAGTACGATGCATCGCGCTGGCCCCAGCGTCTGAACGCGCTGAAGAATGCGCCCGGCGATCCAACCACAGTCGCGCATTTTGATGCTGCGCTCACCGTGAGTGCGATGCGTTATATATCTGACTTGCGCGTCGGGCGGGTGAACCCAAAGCACTTCAAGTTCGGTATCGACATCTCCCAAAAGACCTACGATCTGTCGCAGTTTCTGCTGCAGAAAGTCGTTCAAGCCAGCGACCTACAGCAGACATTGAACGGAGTAGAACCGCCCTACTACGGTTACCGGCGCAACGAGGATGCGCTCCAAACCTATCTGGCCCTTGCCGATCAGGATCATAGCGCGCCCCTGCCTGAGGCACAAAAGACCCTCGCGCCAGGCGATGCTTATGCTGGAGCCGACGCTCTGGCGCAGCGCCTGCAACTGCTGGGTGATCTGCCCCAGGGAGCGGCCGCCGGTATCAAGCCCGGGATCTATGAGGGCGCGTTAGTCGACGGAGTGAAGCACTTTCAAAACCGGCACGGCTTGGGTGCGGATGGCAGACTGGGCAAAGATACGCTGCGCCAGCTGAACGTGCCTCTAAGTTTTCGAGTTCAGCAGCTGGACGATGCTTTGGAAAGGTGGAGATGGCTGCCGGTCGACTTTTCCCCGCTGCCCGTGGCCGTAAATATCCCTGAGTTTGTCTTGCGTGTGTTCTCGCCCGATCACCGCATTGCCCTGCGCATGAATGTCGTGGTGGGCAAAGCGGTGCGGAACGAAACTCCGGTCTTCGGAAAGGACATGAAGTACATAGTCTTCCGGCCCTACTGGAATGTGCCTTACAGCATTACGCGCTCTGAGATCATTCCCGCGCTTGAGAAGAACAGCGGCTACCTGGCAGCCAAGAACTTTGAAATAACTGACCAGAGCGGGCGCATCGTAACCAGCGGAGCGGTAAGCGCCGATGTTCTGGCCCAGTTGCGGTCGGGCAAGCTGCTCGTGCGCCAGAGGCCGGGACCAACGAATTCACTCGGATTAGTCAAGTTCATGTTCCCCAACGAGCACAATGTATATCTGCACAGCACGCCGGCGCAGCAACTGTTTTCCCAGTCGCGGCGTGATTTCAGCCATGGCTGCATACGCGTGGAAAAACCGGCGGAGCTTGCCGCCTGGTTGTTACAGGGCCAGCCGAAATGGACCCTCGACGCGGTGAAGGCCGCGATGCAATCAGGTCCGGACAATCAGCAGGTGAACCTGGACCGGCCAGTCCCGGTGGTCATCATCTATCTCACCGCGGTAGTGGAAGAGGATGGCGAGGTCTTTTTCTTCGATGACATCTACGGCCACGATCGCACGCTCAATGCCGTGCTGGCCAAGGGGCCGCCTTATCCCTGAGGAAGGGAACTGCTACCAGCGGCGAACCCGGCCTACATCCACGTGAACAAAATTCGACTGCTCATAGTAGCCCACGCCGCCGCGGCCAAGTGACAGTGCTGCATCGCGGACCTCTGCGCTGGAAACTCCCGGGATCCGAATATCGATGGCCTTGGCTTCCATGTGCTGGCTGTGTTCGGCAACGCCATGTCCGTGTTCTCGAAGGTAGTTGTTGCTCCACGGGGTGCGGTATCCGCAGACGATGTCGATCTCTCCATCCGGACGGCCCAGCTTGACCAGCAGATCGTGGAGAAGATCGAACTCCTTCAGGTCGTACTCTTTCACGTCACCGGTGCGGTGATCGCGCAGAAAATGGTCTAACTCCGCAACACCCTCCGGCAGGTATTGATCGCCGACGCGGTAGACCACATCAATATGCTCGCCGGTATGCAGGTGATAGAGCCGCAGCCGGTAGGAGGCGCTCGAGTTGGCCGCTCCGCAGGGGAGTACGCCCAGCAAACTAAGGCAGACGATAAATTTGGCAAGAGTCATGGGGCCTAATTCCAATACTTTCTTAATTATAGCGTCTCGTACCGCCGCCGCAATGAAGCTAAGGTGCTACCTTGACCACCGAAATTGAGGTCAGGTTACGCACCCAGCGTGCCGGGCGGCGCTCTTCGCTTGAGACCATCTTGAACGCCCCGTCTTTATCCAGTTTCTTGCCGTCGAGCGTATCGGCAACAATCACGTCACCGGTGTGGATAGACGGATCGACCTCAGCCAGGGAGTATAAGACGCTATAGTCGTCCATCCCTTCAGCGACCACCCCGATCATGAAGAGCTTACCGCGGACGTTTTCTCCCAGCGGCACACCAACCTTGCTCAAAAGATCTGCGAGTACCACCCCCGAATAGGTCTCGTTGGTCTTGCTATGGGCATTGAAGACGCTCACGGATTTGTGTGGCAGAGCGGCCAAGTCCTCGGGGCTTAACGTCAGCGTCTTGCCATCGTAGGTCTTTATGGTTAGGTGCGTGGACGGGGTGGAAGGCGCAGAGTGCTCCATCTGCTGGGCAGCGCCACAGAGCGTTAAGGCGAGAACCGGGATAAAAAGAGCGGAGCAGTATCTGCGCATCACAGGGCTATTCTAGAGCAGACTCCAATCCGGTTGTAACTTCCGGATCGTATCGACGTCAGACCCTCAGGAGACTCGTATGTTACGTTCCGCTGCGCCGCGTCACGCCGTAGTTGCTCTGCTGATAGCCTTTGCTGCCTCTGTTGGGTGCACTGCGGCCACCAAGGCCCCGATACCCGCTCCCGCAAGCGATAGCCCACTGGCCCAGGCGCCGGGAAAACAGACTGCCGTCTTTGCCGGTGGCTGCTTCTGGGGAACGCAATCGGTCTTTGAGCGGGTTAAGGGCGTGCTGAAAACCACTGCGGGCTACTCAGGTGGTTCAGCTGCCACGGCGACCTACGAACAGGTTGGCCAGGAGAACACTGGGCACGCCGAATCCGTCAAGGTTGTCTACGACCCTTCGCAGATCACGTATGGCACGCTCCTGCAGATCTTCTTTTCCGTGGTCCATGACCCGACCCAGCTGAATCGTCAGGGTCCGGATGTGGGCGAGTCTTATCGCTCCGTCATCTTTTATGCCAACGACGACCAGCAGAAAATCAGCAAGGCCTACATCGCGCAACTGGACGCCGCCAAGGTATTTCCGAAGCCGATCGTGACTCAGGTAGTGCCGCTGAAGGGCTTTTACGATGCCGAGTCCTACCACCAGGACTACGCCTTACACAACCCCAACAATCCCTACATCATGGTCTGCGATCGTCCGAAGGTAGAAGCCCTCAAACAGCAATACCCAGACCTCTTCAAGGACTACAAGGGCAAGTAACCTCACAAAAAAGTCTGTGAGAGAACTTCCTGGATACGCTGATGGGTGCCCCAGGTCCCGCACTTGAGACCTGGGATCCTTCACGCAAATGCCGGCGCACCCGACCTCACACGCACATTCTAAGAGCCCAAATGGAACGTGCGCCCTGAGAGTTCCTCAAGGCCCGGAGGGCCGACCCGCCAAAACGTCAGCCCAGCCAGGAAGGGCTGGGAATAGGTGAAGGATGATCTGAGCGCTGTAGGCGCGGCACTGCGTCTACTGGCCTTTGCTGAGCCGGCGGTAGTAGTCGGCTACAGCTTCCTCGTACCCCGGCGGGACAGCCGAATCTTTGGTCGTGCGGACCTGCCCTGGAGTCTGGTCCTCAGCATCGTGCCGTAGCTGCAGTTCCAGTTTGTCGACTCCGCTGAGCACCTCGGTGTGCAGTTGCTCGACCATTGCCGGATTGCCCGGGAATCGCCGCGGGTCAAGTCGCTGCATCTCCCGTGCCAACTCCTGGACTTCTTTCAAGGCCGCCGGATCATTCTGGGCCAGATGGTGAAGCTGGTTCAACTCCGCCAGTCCCTGTTGGAAGGTACGTTCAGGGTCGCCGGATACCGGCGAATTGTCAGGCGCAGCGGCCCGTCCCGAGCGATCGAAATGGTTATTCCCGGTGTTGATGTTGTTCCAGGCAGTGCCGACGGCGCCGCCCCCTGAGCGCCGATCGCCCAGGTCGCCGCTCAAGTTATCCTGGGCGACCTGGTTGCCAATCTGTGCGCCAGGGCCACCCTGACTGCTCCAAGCTCCTTGCCCGGGTTGGCCGGGCTGACCACCCTGTCCCTTCTGTTGCCCCGGTTGTCCCTGTTGGCCCGGCTGCCGGCCCGATGGGTTTTGTCCGCGCCCGGTCAACGATTCAACCTGGCTACGGAACCGTTCGACATGGTCCAGCGCAGCCGTTTGGTCGCCGCCTTGCTGCTGACCCTGTCCGGGTTTGCCCGGACCCAGCCCTTGTTGTGCCTCGTGCACCTGCTGGCTTAATTGGTCGAGACCTTTGCCGATGCCCTCTTCCGTTCCATTTGTGTTGGGGTTCACCCCTCGCCGTAACCAATCCGCAGTCCGCTGCACGCGGTTCGTCAGGTCGGTCTGATCCATACCCCCCAGCGCATCGCGCAACTTCGAGGCAGACTGCGGTTGCGTGGGCGCCAGCTCACGTGCCGTGTTGCGCAAATTGTTTTGCAGTTGTGACAGATCGTCGGATAGTTGCTGCCGGTCCTCGGCCAGCTTGTTGCGTTGCTGCAGCCTGGCCTGGTATTGCTCCTGGTTGGACGCGCCCGGTTGCCCGGTCAATCCATGAATGCGATCTGCTTGCGCGTGCTCTTCCTTGCTCAGCCGATCAGTTTCGCGAGAGAGCGAATCAAGCTTGCCGGTGGCCTGTTGCTGCTGCGTACTGCTCATCAAGCTTGCGGCTTGGCGGAGCTGGTCGGCCGCCTGTTTTGCTGCCTCGCTGCTCTGTTGCTGGCCGGCGCTGCGCTTCATCGCCTCATCCGCATTGCGCAGCCGGTTCAGTGCCTGGGTCACACGCGGGTCGCTCGCGTCCGCATTGCCATTGGCTCCCCGGGACTGCGCAGATTGCGACTGGCCGGAGGAGCCCCCCGAAGACGATCCGCTCGATGATCCGCTAGCGCTTTGCTGGCCCTGTTGCCCCTCTCTGCTGTCCTTGCTGCCCCTGCTGTCCGTCCTGACCTTGCTGTCCGCTCTGGGACTTCTGCGCCATCTGTTCCATCTGCTGCTGCAGCTGTTCGGCCTCACGCCGCAGCATCTCCTGCTGCCACCGCTCCTGCATCGTCTGCGGGCGGTTGCGTTGCTGCTGCGCCAACTCCTCTTGTCGGCGGGCCAGTGCATCGAGCTTGGCCAAAGCATCATCGACTGCTTTGGCGCGCTGGTCTGCCGCGGATCCGGTCTGCGCCGTCTCGTACTGATTCTTCTCGGTGTCCAGTTCCAGATCGAAGAGGCTGGCAAGGTCACGGCCTGCACCGCCGCCCCCGCCACCACCGCCGCCGCGCTGCTGGCCAAACGCCACCTGGATCTTACGGAAGGTGGCCTCCGCCCGCAGCAAATATTGCAGGGCTTTCTGTTCCGCGGGGATAGCATCGTGCCATTGCATTTGCTTCAGCTTGTCAGACGACGGCGTCATCGCTGCCGCAGCGGCTTGCATGTCATGCCCAAAGCTGTTGAATTCCTCATTGGCCGACGATAGATCCCTGCTGTCCATGCGCGCTGCCAAGGCCAACGACTGTTCCTGCAACTTGCTCTGAACCCCGGAGAGGAACTTACCCGCCTCGGCCGCGTCTTTGGGCGTGGCGCCCTTGTCGTTCTGCCGTTTCCACGTAGCGGCGATCAGCTCTTTCTCGCGCTTGGAGATGTCGGTCTGGTTTCCCATGCCGCCTCCGCCCCCGCCGCCACCACCCATTTGCTGTGATTGTGAGAACTCACGCTCGAACGGGTCTGCCTGGATAAAAGCCATGTCAGTGCGCGCTTCCGCATGTCCATCCTTGGCCGTTGCATAAAGGCTCACCAGGTCCCCTGGAACCAGCTTGAAATCTTCCAGGCTCAGGGTCGTCGAGCCACTCACATTCTTGGCGCCCGCTTGCTGTGGCAGCTCAACCGTCTTTTCCGGTCCACCATTAACGGAGTAGTGGAGGCTAACCTTATTCAACCCAAACTGATCCGACGCCTTCACGCCGACGGTTACTTCCTCGATCGGGCTGGCGCGATAATCGCCGGTTGGACGGTCGATAGCAACTTCAGGCGGGTTGGCTTTATCGGTAGCAATGAAGTAGTCCTCCGACAAGCGCACTGGCTGGCCCTGGTCGAGTGCGGCAACATGGTAGGCCCCATCCTTTTGCATCAGTATGGAACCCTTGTAGACATTCCCTTCGCCGCCGCTGAGGGTGATCTGTTTTCCATCATCAAGAGTCAGCTGGCCGTTGCGCAGCGGCCGGTCCATCCGTACTGTCAACTCCGCATTTGTGCCCTCGATGGCGCGCAGGTCGCCACCGTGATCCTCGGTGACCTGCGGCATGCCCGTCCATTTCGGGTAGTGGTAGGTCACCCGCAGCTGCTTGACCGTGGGCAAATCAACCACGCGGACCTTGTAGTGACGGGAGCTGAGCGGCCCGGCCTCTACGTAGTACTCAACATCTTCAGGAAGGCCGGCAAATAGAAACTGAAAGTTGGAGGCATCGGTGGACTGCATAGCCACCGGTTCCCAACCGGCCTTGCCGGAGCTCTTGTAGTGCGCAAACAACCGCACTTTTTCCGGCTTCAGACCAATGATTTGCGCCGTGACCAGTTGGTCGCTGTTGCGGCGCACGGCAACGTCTCCGGGTGTAACCCGGATGTCATACAGCGGCGTAGCCTTCGGCCCGGTCCAGAGCAGCGATGCTCCATAGCCGAGATAGCCGGGTCCCGCCGCAACCAGCCAGACCAGCACGGCCACGCAGGCAGCGCCCACGCCGGCGAGGAAATACAGTTTATTGTTGGGGACCAGGTTTGTCGGCTGTGCATCGCGGGCTACGGAAAGTGTGTCCGCGGCCAGCAGCTCGAGGAAAGGATCATTCCCTTTCTTTTCCCGGTCATCGAAGGTAAGCAGCCGCTGCTGGAACTCAGGATGGACTGACTCGGCGACCGCGGTGGCGCGGCGGCGCGTGAGACGCAGCAAGGGAAGCGCGATTGCGAAGGCTCCCGCCAAAGCGATAGCGAGCAGCAGCAGCGAGCGAGCGCCGATTAGGCCGCGCAACGGGAAGGCAAATGCGTTCAGGATAAGTACAACCAGCACAGTTGTGATCAGCGCAGTCGCAGTGAGGATGGCCACTCCACGCAGCGACACCCCCAGACGCAATCGCTGGTGCAATTGGTGGATATAGAGATTGAGCTTGTCTTGATTAGAGTTGGGGTTGCTCATGCCTCCTCCCTCTCTGTGCCGAGGTAGCGGCTGGCAACGATGGACTCGGCAACCGCCGCCACCAATACAAGCAGCATAACGTACCACCAGATGCTGTGGGCGGTATTTCTTTCCGCCACGTAACCGGTGCTCACCGCTGTTGCGCCCGGGTTCTTGCCCCACAGTTGCAGAAGATCCTCCGGAATAGGCTCGAGATTAGACTCGCGGCGATCGGGATTCACCGCGATCACCGCATCCCTGCCGTTGGCAAAGCGGATGTGGTAGAAACCGGCGCGCGTCAATTGGAACGATTGCGCTGCGGCCGCTTCCGCCAGCGACAAAGCACGACGGCCATCCGGATCGAGGATCTCCACCCCCGCGGACGGATTGCCGGCACCGCTCGTGCGCAACGGCACAAAGGAATCCACTAGCTTGCTGCTATCGGCGTTGTCGTTGCCGGAAAGATAACGTGCTGTCCTGTCCACAAACGGTACGAATGCAGGACGAAGGGGAAAGTCGTTTGTCAGATTGTCTAATCCGGAAGTGAACAGGAGCACGTGACCCTCGCCAATTTGCTTTTCCAACAACAGCGGAGTGGAGTCGTTCAGCCGCACGATCACACGGGCCTGGGCCGTATCCACACCGGCGGCGTAATAAACCTTCACATCGGCCCAACCAGCTTCGTTCATCACCGCGTGGGTAAGGTCGGTCTGGCCCACCGTCGCGTATCCGTCGCGCGTATAGAAGTGTGGATCAGAAGACGATCCGCCGTAGATGGGAATGCGGGCATGGTGCGCGGCGGAAGTTCCTGCGGCGATCAGGACGCTGCCACCGCCGCGCACGTCGCGCAACAGGGCATTTTCAAAGATCGAAGGCAGAGCCATCGCATCGGAAAGCACCACAAAGGCGTACTTTGAGGGATCGATGTCGGCCGACTTCTCGCTATCGATAGACTGCAAAGTGAAGGCCGCCTGGTTGGCCGCCGCCAACGCCGCGCCGAAGTAGACCGCCGAGCGAGTATCACTGGATGGATGTACAAATAACACCCTTTCCGGATCGGATCGCTTTACCGCAAACACGCTGCTATCGTCCGCGGGAAAGCGATCGGCCGAGTCGATCCTGACGGCGCAGCGGTTTAGCCCGTAAGGCACATCGAGCGGTTGAAACTCAACCGTTGCCCGGCCGCCTGCCGGAACCTCCACCTTGCGCGTGGCAATGGTCTTGCCGTTGACGATGAGCGAGACATTTCTGGAAGCGGCCGGAGTTCCGTACCCGGCAATCACCGCCTGCACGCGTGATTTTTTCGGATCCTTCGGGTCAGCAAGCTGAGCGGGAGCTTGGATACTTTCGACCGTCCAGTTAGGCGTAGCGGCGGTTTCTACCGGGTGCAGCACGACCGATACATTCGCGGGCAGTTCCATGTCGGCGAAGTTTGCCGGCATGCCGGTTTTCTGCATATCGCTGAACAGGTGAAGTTCAACCGGGGTGCGCACCGTCTCTACTAAAGCGCGTACTCCATGGGCCAGCTCGCCCATGTTGGCCCGCGAGTCTGTGGGCTGTATGCTCTCCACCGCCGAGCGCAGCGCCCCCGCATCTTGAACCGGCTGGGTCAACACTGCCAGCCGCCCACCCAGGGCCATCACTTCGCCGCGCTGGGATCGGGGCCGCGATGCCAGCACCTGCAAAGCCGCCTGCTTCGCATCGGCAAAGCGCGAGCCCGCCTTCATGCTGAATGAGTTGTCGACCACCAGCAGCAGCAGCTTGTCGTTCACTCCCGCGCTTGCCCGCCGGATAAAAGGATTGGCGAATGCCAACACCAGCAACAGCAGCAATGCGGCGCGCAGCGAGAACAGCAGCAGGTAACGCAGACGCCGGTGGCGGGTGGAGCTCTGCGTGCCCCGCTCGAAGAACATCAAGGAGCTAAACGGCAACGGCGTGGTCACGTGACGGCGCAGAAGATGAACGTAGATGGGCAGCCCTATCGCTGCCAGGCCGAGCAGAAACCATGGATTGAGAAATCCCATCAGCGTCCTCCCTGGCGAATGGCGAGGTATTCGCGCAACGTGGTGTCGAGGGGCTGGTCGGTCACCAGCAGGTGGTAGTCCATTCCCGCGCCGCGGGTGCGGCTACGCAACTGCTCGATGTGGTCGTCGATCTTCCTGCTGTACTCGGTGCGCGTGTATTCCGGAATCACTTCCAGGCGTTGGTCTGTTTCCAGATCTACCAGGATGGCCGGCCCGCGCAGCTCCGGGCGGATCTCCCTGGGATCGAGCACATGGAACAGCACCACCTCATTGCCGTGGTAGCGCAAGGGTTCAATTGTGCGCACGATGGTGGCAGGGTCCTGGTAGAAATCGGAGAACATGATCACGATGCCGCGGCGATGCAACAGCTCCTGGAAGTGCATCAGCGGCTTGTTAAAGTCGGTGCGGGCGCGCGGCTCCGCCTGTTCTAAGCCGGCTAACAGCCGGTGCAGCTGGCCTTGTCGCGTAGAGGGCCGGATGTAGTTGCGGACCTCATCGTCAAAAACAATCAGCCCGGCTGCGTCCCGTTGATTGTGAATGGCAAGGTAGAAAAGCGAGGCGGCAGCAAAGCGGGTGTAGTCCATCTTGCTCGGCCTGGTTGGGGACGCGGTGTAGTCCATCGAATTGCTGGCGTCGAGCAGGATGGTGAGCTGGCTGTTGGTCTCGCCGCGATAACGTTTCAGGTAGCAGCGCTCGGTGCGGGCAAATAGATTCCAATCGACATGGCGCAGGTCGTCCCCGGGAGTATAGGCTCGGTACTCGGCAAACTCCGAACTGAAGCCAAAGTCGGGAGAGCGATGGAGACCGGCAACGAAGCCATCCACAACCGTCTTGGCCAGCAGATCGAGGCTGCTGATACTGGCGAGCACGCCGGGATCGAGAAAGCGCTGCAGCATCAGGCCTCCTTCGGGGGCGGCATGTGTTCGATCAGGCGGCGGAGAATTTCATCCGCGTCCACGCGCTCCGACTCAGCATGAAAGTTGAGCAGGATGCGATGGCGCAGTACGGGAATAGCGAGTGAAGTCACGTCGTCGTAGGTGACGTGATAGCGGCGGCGAGAGAGCGCCCGCGCTTTGGCCGCCAGCACGATATACTGCGCGGCGCGAATGCTACCGCCGTAGTTGACATACTTCTTTACAAAGTCGGGTGCATTTTCGTTCTTGTATCTCGTCGCGCGCACCAGGTTGACGACATACTTCGCGACCGGTTCCCCGATGGGCACCATGCGGACCAGTTGCTGGAAGTCGAGCAGCTCCTGGGCAGTGGTGACGGGCTCCACTTTGGCCACCTTCGTGGTTGTAGTAAGGTCCACGACTTTGAGCTCGTCGCTGGCACTGAGATAGTCGAGGATGGTGTTGAACAGGAAGCGGTCGAGCTGTGCCTCGGGCAGCGGGTAGGTACCTTCCAGCTCAATCGGGTTTTGCGTTGCCAGCACGAAGAAGGGCGCAGGCAACGAATACACGTGGCCGCGGACGGTGCAGGAGCGCTCCTGCATGGCTTCGAGCAACGCCGACTGGGTCTTGGGTGGAGTACGGTTGATTTCGTCGGCGAGCAGCACGTTCCCGAAAATCGGCCCATGGACGAAGGTCCACTTGCGATGTCCGGTAGTGAGATCTTCCTCAATGATGTCGGTGCCCGTGATATCGGAGGGCATCAAGTCGGGAGTGAACTGGATCCGCCGGAAGCTCAGGCCGAGGGTTTCCGCGATGCTGCGCACCATCAGCGTCTTGGCCGTGCCCGGCAGGCCGGTGATGAGGCAGTGTCCACCGACAAACAGCGCGGTAAGGATCTGATCCAGCACCTCCTCCTGACCAACGATGACTTGATGCACCTGGGCAAGGATGCCGTCACGGACTGCATGGAACCGTTCGATGCGGTGTTGCAGCTGGGCTGCGTCCTGGCTAAGTTCAGGGGTCGTTACCATCGGCAATTTCCTTCCTCTCAACGACGCTGTTATGAAGACTGGCCCGACGTACCTTCGTGGAATCCCACATCTCGCAAAAAACGAGCGAGATGTGGGGCACCCATGTTCTGCGACAGGGAAAGAACTAAGCTTCGACATTTCTGCGACGGCGAAAGAACGAAAGGTTCGGGACGTCCTTCGGCTTTGAGAAGCAGGACGCGCAACCAAGCCACGGGTGCCCCACATCTCGCTCGTTTTTCGCGAGATGTGGGATTCCACGACTGTTGGCCCCATGCTTTCACAACGATCCCCTAGTTAGTTTTAGGTGCGTCCTTCTGGTCCGGGTGTTCAATTTCCAATAGCAACTTCTGCGCCGGCCGATAGCCCGGCGCAGCTTCCAATGAGGCAAGCACGCTCTCCTCGGCTTTTTCGCGCTGGCCTGCTGCGTAGTACGCCTGGGCCAGCTTAAAATGCGCTCCGGCTTTATCCAACGGGTTCAGCGCCACCAACGCAGTGTACTCGCGGATCGCGCCCGGATAATTTGCCTGCGCAAACCACAAATCACCGAGGTGGCGATGCAAATCTTCATCATGGACCGGGTAGATATAGTTGATGCGGTCCAGGGTCGCGGCCGCTTCCTTAGGCTGGCCCAACTCCTCTTCGAGCGAGGCAAGCTTCTTGAGAGTGGCCGGGTCGTCACCGCCGACCTTTTCATACTCAATCAGGACGGTTTCCGCGGCCTTCTTGTCACCCTTGGCCAAGTCTGCAACAGCAATGAGTTCATATGGGTTGGCGGCCCCGACGTATTCGGGATACATGCGGCGGACGACTTCGCCCTCTTGGATTACGGCGTCGTACTGCTTCTGTTTGGCCGTCTCTACCATTTGTTCCAGCGCTTTACGGGACTGGTCAAAGTTGGCAGCCTGAGCTCCATAGTTCTTCTCTAGCCATTGCAAGTATTGCTTATCGAACTCTTCTGGTGAAACGCCGAGGTCTGCCTGAATGACTTCCAGGGTGGTTTTGCGTTGCGCATACGAATGGACCATGTCGAGCAACTTACCTTCGCCCCAACGGCTCTGGATGTAGTCGCAAATGCTGCCGGCTTCGAAATAAGACACGACGACCTGCGCCGGATATTCCGGAAAAATAAATCCGCGGTCCAACTTGGCTACCGGCAGCAGCTTTTTATCGCGGATGGCAACCAGAATTTCCGGCGACACGCGGTCACCCCACTCCGGAGATACCTGGGTCTCCTCGTGGACTGCAAGGCCTTCGGTGAACCAGCGCGGTACCCGGCGGTTGGTGGCTGTGAGGATATAGACATGGCTCATCTCATGCCACAGCGTGCTGCCCCAATTAAAGTCGCCCGGCTGGCGTGCAGAGGGGCTATCCATCGCCACAACCTGGCCGAACGTGACCCCCAGCGCGCCGAGTCCAGGCATTCCCATGGTCCGCACGGCGAAGTCCTCATGATTGGGATAGACCTCAACCTGGACTGGGCCCGTGAGCTTCATCTGGTATTTCTTGTTGTAGGTGGAAATAATACGTTGCAGCTCAGTTTCAAAGTAAGGGTGCAACAACTCCGCTTCGCTCTTGTTCAGTCGCAGGATAGTGCCGTTCTCTTTATAGGTGACGAAGTTTTTGTAGCTGTCCAGAAGCCGCAGGCTGTTCACCGTTTCAGCGTCACGGTAACCGTTGTTGTAGCACATCTCCAGTTGCTTGAACGGCTCATCTTCCTGGCCCAGGCGCATCAGCCCGACGCCGAGTTGAGAGCGAGCGGGCCAATACCGGGGATCGGCCTCGATCGCCTTACGGTAATAAACAATCGCATCTTCAAACCGGTAGTTGAGCTCAAGATAGTGGGCCACGTGGGCATAGCCCTCCGCGTAACCGGGGTTTACTTTGCGTATCTTGTCTAACCACGGGTCGGGAGAGCGGTCCGCCAGCAGCTCGACCGCCGCGTGGATCGCCATTGCGTTCAGCGCGTCAGGGGACAAACGGAGGGCTTCATCAGCCTCAGCGATGGCGTGTTGTGTATCCGCGTCTTCCAAGGCAAGGTTGGCGGCGAATTCATGAGCTTCCACCAGCTTGGGGTCTAGGACCAGGGCCCGGCTGACGTAATCCGTGGCTTTACCGTCAAATCCGTCCGCGCTGACAATGGACAGCCCTAAATAGGCTCGCGCATTTTTGGGATCCTTCTGCAGCGCTTCCTGGAAGAGGGCCACCGCATCGGTGTTATTGAACCGCTGGTGTAGCAGCATTCCCCAACGAATCTTGTAGAGAGGGTCGCTGTCGGGCGCTGCTGTGGCGATGCGAAACTCCTCGTTTGCCTGGTCATACTGCTCCAGCCCCCAATAGCCTTCGGCGCGCAAATAGGGAGAGTTGGTGCGCACCAGTGACTCATAGCAGGCCTTTGCTTCCGCCACTTGACCGTGCATGCGGAGAGCGTGGCATGCGTCAGGCGAGTTCGCCGCGAGGCATTGGCTCCCCGCCAGTAGGACCAGCAACGCCGCCGATTTTTGCCACCAGTTCATTTGTCGAGTTCCTGCTGGACCTGGGCCAGCTCCACCAGCGCCGCCGTAAGCTGCTGCTTATAATCGGCTGGGTCCATAGCCGCTTTCTGGTACTTGAGCGCGTCGATCTTCTGTTCCAGGTCCTCTTTCTTCTTGAGCAGCGCCTGCTTGGCAGGATCATTCGCTTGCTTCTGAGCCGCCCCGATGCGCAGAACAGTGAAGTTCGCCAGCATTACGCCTTCACTCTTTGACGGCTCACGAACGGGTTCGTTCTTACCTGTGTCCTCAAAGACGGGGTGTTCCGTCGCCAGCCGCTTTTGCGATTCATAGAACGCCGCCGTCTTTCGCTGGGCATATTCAAAGGCTTCCATGGCACTGATCGAGTCGCTCTTATCCAGGTCGGCAGTGGGGTCCTGCAGCGCCTCAACCCAGTAGCGCGCGAACACGGTCGCATTTTTCTCCGTGCCGCTCTTGGTTGCGGCAATCACGCCTCGCCCAGGCTTTTCCAGGGCGGCCACCGATCCGCCGCTGGCGCTGGTGGCGTTGACAATCAGCTGCCGCCTGGCGGGAATGCGGTCGCACAGGCCGGCGAGTTCCTCCGCCGTAATGTCGGGGCCAACCAGGTTGAATTTGTAGTCCGTCCCATCGAAAGATCCGTGCCCAATCAGCATAAGCACGAAATCATCCTCCGGCTTCGCCTCGTGGGCTACCGAGGCAAGCGTTTCCGTGAGCTGAGCCTTGGTCGCCTGCGTACCGGTCAGGGTATAAACGTGCGCGCTGTTGCCGGAGTCCTTGAACAACTTATCCAGGTCTTTGGCGTTGGCAGTAAAGCGCTGCTCGTAGTCCGGTTCGCCGCCCAGTCCAGCGACCGTAACGTAGTAGACGCTGGCATGCGCGGAGAGCGCTGTCATCAGCACGCAGAGCAGGGTTGTTCTCATACCACACCCCACTTGCGCCGCAGCAACCATTCCGCTGCCATGAGCAGTAGCAGCCACAGGAACACCACCGGCATGTTCCATAATTCTTTAATATCTCGCACCGAGATGCCTGCATCGGAATAGGAAATCTCATTGGGCAGCCGCGTCAGCTCGTCCGGTTTCCAATAGCGGCCGCCGGTTTCTGACGACAGCTTCTCCAGCAGCTCACGGTTTTGCACGGTGTGAAAGTTCTCGGCCACGCCGTCAATTCGTTGAAAGGGAAGCGTGTCCGTTCCCAGTCCATCGGATGCCGTGACCTCAGCCAAATAGGAGCCGGGCTTTTCTGCCGTCCACGCAGCGTGGAAGACACCGGGGTTGTTAGCCTCGGGGGCCATGTCCACCATGGCCGAGATGCCGTCCGGTCCCATGAAGTGCGCGGTCACCCGGGCATTGGACGCAGGGAGGTACTGCTTGTCACGCACGCTCGCAGAAATCTGGATATGGCCGTCGTCCATCAGCGTCTGGGTGGGCGCTGTTACCACCACCGGTCCGGGTGACTCCAGCACCAGCCAGCGCAACAGTTGCTGCCAGAAGAGATCGTGCGCAGGATCACCCAGGGGCTGACTCATCTGCCATCGCCAAGTGCCCGAGGTGGCCATGACCGCGGTGCGGCCACGGCCGTAATTCTGCGTGACCAGCAAGGGCAGTTTGCGCGCGCCGGCGTTCATCTGGGCCAGGACTGTGGCGCCAGGCTTGGGAGTACCCGCGTCCTGATAGTCCATCAGGTAGGTGAGTTTCTTCCAGCGATCGATATTCTTTGCCGGATCATCCATCAGGCGGGTGATCGGGCTATCCGATCCAGCGGCGGTGAGTTCAACCGTGGCCGGATCGCGGTGGAACGTGCTCCTGCTGTTAGGAAGTACGGTGGGCAACAAATCGACCAGGCTCGAACCGCTCCATCCTCCGTCACCCAGCGCGAAGCGGCCACCCAGGAACAGCAATCCGCCGCCGCGGCGGTCCACGAACTCGCGCAGCAATTCCTGCTGCAAGGGAGTGAAGTAACCGGCCTCGACCGAGCCCAGGATGATGCCCTGGTAGGCAAACAGGTCTTCGGGACGCACCGGGAAGCCACTCTCAAGTTCCTTGGGATCGCTGATGCCCTGGCGGTAAATCTTGTTCTCGGTGGTGCGCAGCATGGAGGCAACCTGCACGATCTTGTCGTCGTCTTCGGCTCGCCGTATGAACTTGTACTCCCATCGTGGTTCGCCCTCGACATAGAGAATGCGGCGCTTATCGTCGCTCACGCCCACCATTCGGGTGGCTGCATTGTTGACCAGGTTTTCTTCACCGGCCAGTGGGCCGAGCGAAAACTGCAGGCTCTTGACCCCGGCGCCTCCCGGGCTAAAGAAGAGCGTCTCCACTTGGGTTGCGCCGTCGGCGTTCAGCGTGATTTCGCGGGAGCCCAGCGTCTTATCGCCGTCCCGAACCACCAGCAGCGCCTTACTTCCCGCGTAGCCTCGCTGGTGGAGTGTGACCGTGGCCGGGATGCGCGAATCGGCCATGGCGCGGGAGGCCACCTTTACGTCGTTCAACTCCACATCGTGTGCCAGCTGCTCTTTACCAAAGCCGATGGTGTGCACGGGTAAACGGCGGTTACGCAGAGCGCTGATGGTTTCGGGAGCGAGGTCTCCCGAGCCGTTCTCGGAGCCATCACTGAGCAGCACGATTGCGCCGACCGGCAGATCGGACGTCTCGGTTGCTAGTTGGCGCAGGCCGTCGTTGATGTGCGTGGCTGGCGCTACAGGCTGGATCTCCCTGAGCGTGGCGGCCTGGGCTACTCGACTGTCAAGGCGGTAGAGCCGGGTTTGAAACTTTTTTTGCAATCCTGCCAGCACGCCGTTCTCCAAAGCCTCTTGCGCCGCCGCCTCGCGGCTAAACTTGCCGTCGCTGCCGCTATCGGCAATCGCCATGCTCCTTGAGTCATCGACGACAACCGCGATTACGTTTTGCTGGGATGCCAGTTCGGCGACGGTGATCGCCGGCTGCCACAGCAACACCAGCACCGTGGCGATAAGCAAAGTCTGCAAAAACCATACCGCCCCTGCACGCCACTTGGTGATTTGCGCCGCCGCTTGGGGCAGCCGCGACCAAATAATGAACGCCAGTCCGGCCGCGCACGCGACAATCAGCAGCAGCAGCACCCAGCTGGGCCACGCGCCCAACAGGACAAACTTGCCTTTGGAAAACACCGGCATCGGGTACTTGAAGAAGAATGAAAACATGTAACGAAACCGGGGTTCCCGCGGTCTGTCAACCTCAATGCGTCATGCCGTAAACGATGTAGTTCAAGCCCACCCGGAAAGCCATGGAAGCGAATGGTTCCGGATAATCCGGATCGTCCGCCCACTCCCAGGCATCGCCGAGGTGCATGTTGTGACAGATGGCAACGATGATGCGGCCTTTATCATCGCGGATGGCCCGCCACTTCGGTACGTAGCCATCCTTTTCGTAGGTCCTGCCGGTGCGTATATATTGCTCCCCGGGCACTTGCATGCGCTCATCGAGGTCGTAAAGCACGTGAAAGATCTCGTCTTTGTTGCCCAGGTCTTCTATCGGGCGATCGGGAAAGACCTGGCGCATCCCGTTCATGAAGTCCTCCCAATCCGCCGTGCCGTGAAAGTCGTCCACCATCAGGAATCCGCCCTTCAGCAGGTATTCGCGCAGACGTTTCGCTTCCTCATCGGTAAAGGACCACGTTTGTACTTGGACTGCATAAACCCAGGGATAGTTAAAGATGTCATCGGAGTCGAGGTTAACGACTTGCTCCGTGGAACGGCCCTGGATCCGGGTCAGGCGCTTTAACGCAAGTAAAACCTGACGATCGGCCTTGGGATAATCGCGCGACCAGGTGCGGCCCCATCCGTAAGTATCCTCCATAGCCCCCAGCGAAGCTGCTGCCTACGCTCGAGGTATAACTGAGCCGCGACCAATAGAACTCAGCCTTGGTATTGGTTTCCGCATCATCGCTGAAGCCGAAGTCCGCCGTGCGCTGGTAGGCATAGAGCACCGAGCATAACGCCATTCCAACCAGCGCCGCCGAACCTGCCTGCAGGAGCTTCATGGGCTTCACCGCGCGTGCCTTGAGATTATCAGAATGTTTTGGGCTTTCGACTGATAGACGCACCGGGAGGCGGAGTAGTTTGTGGCCCCATGCAAATGTATGAGACGATTTCTCCAGGTCAGGCCGAGGGGGCAGTCTGTTGAAGCGGCGCGACTTCTTGAAGATTGGCGGCGCAGCCTTTGCGCAGGCGGGTGCCGCCAGGTTGCTCGGCCAGGCGCCGCAAATGCAGATGGGCGCCCGGCAACGAAACCGGCCCGAAGGCGGACTACACCCTGCGCATTGCTCCCGTCACCGTAGAGCTCGCACCCGACCACATCCTGAGTACTACCGGATACAACGACACATCGCCGGGTCCGCTGCTGCGCATGCGCGAAGGCAAGACCGTAAGCGTGGATGTCATCAACGACACAGATGTACCAGAGTTGGTGCACTGGCATGGCATGTTGATTCCATCCGACGTTGATGGTGTGGAGGAGCAGGGCACGCCTGTCGTGCCTGCACGTGGCCGGCGCCGCTATCAGCTTACGCCGCGTCCAGCGGGATCTCGCTGGTACCACTCGCACGCCATGGCCGAAGCCGATCTGCATCGCGGAAGCTATACCGGGCAGTTCGGCTTCGTCTACGTGGATGGAGGCAAAGGATCCGGGCCAATATGACCAGGAGATATTTCTCTCCTTGCGCGACTGGGAGCCGTTCTTCACCAGCAATATGGACGACGATGATGACGATGGTCATCGTGGACCGCAGCCCGAGAAGCCGGCAGTTCTGAACACTGATCCCAACGGTCTTGAGGTCAACTCCATGACCTACTCCATCAACGATAAGGCGTTAGGCGCCGGGGAACCGATTCGGGTGAAGCAGGGCCAGAGGGTGCTGATGCACTTGCTCAACGCGAGCGCCATTGAAAACCGGCGCATTGCGTTCGCGGGACATCAGTTTCAAGTGATTGCGATGGATGGCAACCCGGTACCGGTTCCGCAAAAGGTGGATGGGATTCTGCTCGGCGCCGGGGAGCGAGTGGATGCGATCGTGGAGATGAACCAGCCGGGAGTGTGGATCCTGGGCGCCACCGAGGAGAGGATTCGCAATACCGGGCTTGGGCATCATCGTGGAATATGAAAACCAGCACCGGCAGCCGCAATGGGTAGCGCCGCGAACCGCCTGGGACTACACCATTTTCGGCAAAATCAGTGATACTCCTGTGCCCCCGGACCAAACCATAGAGATGGTTTTTGAAAAGATTCCCGGCGGATCGGGCAAGTTCAACACCTGGCTGGTAAACGGAAAGCCCTATCCGCACGAAAAAGAGTTCGTGCTGAAGCAGGGAACTCGTTATCGCCTGGTCTTTCGCAATCGCACCGATGACGCACATCCTCTGCACCTGCATCGCCACCAGTTCGAGCTGGTGGAAATGAATGGCACTAAAACCGGCGGCATCTTAAAAGACACGGTTGTAGTTCCGTATTACGGCCGTGCCGTAGTGGACTTTGTCGCCGACCAGCCAGGCTTGTCTCTCTTCCATTGCCACATCCAGCAACACATGGATTACGGCTTCAAAGCTCTATTCCGCTACGCGTAGAGCCGGAAGAAAGCCAGCGTACATGGGCCATGTCTAACTGGCCACAAGAGCGTCATCCTGTACCGCGCTCCGCTCGGGATGACAATCGTGGGAGTTTTGAAAAAAACATCCAAAACGAGTTGGCGCTTATGGGCTGCGCCTCCAAACCAGGCTTCACAATCTCGAGCCCCAGTGGCAGCCAATCTCAGTACTGCTCTAAAAGCGCGCCACCAGCCAAATACCTGCGGCAAGAAAACAGCAACCCGCCAGCCTGCCAGGCGAAGCCGTGTGTTGGCGAAAACCCACCAACCCAAATTGATCGAGTACGACAGAGGTGATCAGCGAGGCAGTGAGGCGCATCCGGTGAACAAACCCGACCCCATTTGTTGGGCCATTGTCAGGCCCACCATGGTGGAGATGATACTGATGAATCCCCCCAGCCACGCCCACCAATTCACCATCGCGAAGCGGTGCCGGAGGGCTTGATGCCGTAGCAGCGGAACGATCAATGGAACTGCATTTCCGATGCATAGACGAAAACCGCAAGAACCGCTGCTGGCTGCAGCGGCGTTGTCGTCAGTTGAATGGGTTTGCGCAAGCGGTATTCGCAAGCAAAAAGATTAACGGCATAAACAACCTGCAGGTTGGATGCACCTTACTTGAGCCGTTCCGCCAGCAAATGGTCCGCAACGCGAATGGCATTGGCGATGATCGTCAGCGATGGATTAACCGCACTTGCCGAAACAAAACAGGAAGCATCCACAACATAAAGATTGTCCAGATCATGCGCCTTGCAAAAGCGGATCGAGCACACTGGCCGCCGGATCCGACCCCATGCGACAAGTGCCGTTCTGGTGGCCGACCCCCTCAAGCGGAATCCGCTTCTTGAAATACGCGTGCAGCGGCACAGAAGTCGTCGCATGCCCGGCCTGCTTGAGTACGTCCACCCAGCGATCTTTGAGGCGATTGAACGATTCCACATTATTCGGCGTGTACGAGAGCTGAATGCGTCCGGGTGCGGAGTCCGTGACCGGCTCAGACTCGTTGGTATGGCCGGTGTCCCCGGCGGGATGCGGTCCCGCCCACTCCAGGCTGCCGGTTCTCCACCGAGAGCGGCGTGGTGTTGTGCAAGGTGACCCGGTTGTCCGGGATCGGGAAGATCTTCCGTGGTGAGCCACCAGGGCACGGCGTGGTGCTTCAGCGTCTCCAGCACAAAGCCCGGCGTAAGAGGAGGGGCGTCGCCCTTCATCATCTCGTAATGGAAGCTGCCCACCGGCTGCACCTGCCCCAGCGGGAACGGATAAGCCGGATCGGAATCCTTAAAGTAAAAGTCGTTTGTGCCCCACGTCTTGGTATAGCTGTCCTCGTTGCCCTCAGGGCCAAGCGCGAGCAACGCGTCTGCCTGGTGATACATGAAGTTTCGGCCCACCTGATCGGATCGGTTGGCGAGCCCGTTCGGATGCTTGTCGTTGGCAGATGCCAGAAGAATGACTGCGGAGTTGATCGCGCCCGCGCATACGGCGAAAAATCCGGCACGGTAGGTTGCGGGATTACCGTCTTTGGATGCAGCTGTCCGTGCCGGAATGAATCACCTCAACCGCACTCACAGCGGTGCCGGTGCTGTTGGTCAGCAGGCGGGTCACGCGGGAATTGGTCATCAGGGTGACGTTTGGCCAGTGCATGATCTGCCGGATGCAGTTGATATCCGCATCGGACTTAGCGTGCACCAGGCACGGGTAGCCGTCGCAGGTGTCGCAGCGGACGCACTTCGAGGCCAGCGGGTCGGCGGCGTTTCGCTTGAGCCCAAGAGGAATGGGAAAGGTATGGATGCCGAGCTTACGCACATCGTCTTCAATGGTCTGCATGCGTGGCTCGTTGGTGAATGCCGGATAGGGATACTTGATGGAGTGAAAGGGCTCTGTGGGGTCAAACGATGATCCGTAGCCGCCGGGGACAGCAGGTGCAGAGCCCAGGTCGCCGTGGACATGAAAAAGATCCTCGGCCCGGCAATAAAACGGCTCCATATCCGCGTAGGTGATGGGCCATGCCGGAGAGATGCCTCCCTTGTGCTGGATCACGCCAAAGTCTTCGGCCCGCATGCGGAACATCGCGGCGCCGTAGACTTTGGTCTGGCCGCCCACGAAATACGCCTGCTGCGGGATGCAGTGGTTTGCCGTCCTTATCCTGCCAGGTTTCTTTGGTGTGGTAGCGGTTGTCCAGGAAGACCGCGGACGTGTCCCAATTAAGCTTTTCCTGCGGCATGAAGGGGCCGCGCTCCAAAATGAGGATATTCTTGCCGGCCTGGGCGAGGTGCAGGGCCAGGGTTCCGCCACCCGCCCCAGTGCCGATCACGATCGCATCAAAGTCGTTTGACATGCTCATCTAGAGCACGGTATCAGAGTTTACCTGCTTGAAAATACGAATTCGTTGCCATCGGGATCCTTGAATTTCGCCATGGTTCCCCACACCTCCTTCTTCGGTTCAGCCGTCAATTCCACGCCTTTGGATTTGAGGAGCTTTTGCCGTGGCAAAGACGTCGTCGCACCAGAAAGTGAGCGGCTGAAAACCGCCAATCCGGTTTTCATGACCCTGGGGCGTAAAGAGCGCGAGGCGAAGTATCAGCGCCCGGAATGAGCAGTTCAATCCAGCGTTGCCCCTGCCCAAAGGGCTGATCGGTGGCAACCTTGAATCCGATCTTCTCGGTGTAGAACTTCAACGCAACATCCTGGTTGCGCACGGGAATACTGACGATTTTGACGCCGCGAATCATGACGTTTGCCTCCACGCAAGAATCATTCTCGTTCGCAACATAACCTGCATCATCAAAGGGTGCAATCAGGTACTCGATGCTATATTGACCGATTGGTATAGCGATGCTGACTGTGGATGATTACGTAGTGGACGTCTTGATGCGCGACCTGGTCGGACACGACCGCAGGCCGGTGAGTTTTCTGGTGTACCTCTGGCTTGCCGCGGAGCAGCAGCGCCAGGGTAAAGCAGTGACCATCAGCTATCAGCAACTGGCGGAGTCGATCGGGATATCGAAAAGCTCCGCCCAGGCGGCCGCGGGATGGCTTGCCAGGAGAAAGCTCATCGTCTGTCAACAAAGCGGGCTTCACCGCGACCCCCAGCTATTCCGTGCAAAGGCCCTGGCATATCCAGGTAATCCCATCTATTAAGGAGTACCTCGTGTCTTTTTCTGATTGGCTGTTCTCTGATGTCGAACGCCCTGAGAGCGCTCACGGGCAGTGGTGATAAGAGCAAACATCCGTGGTGGCACGTGATGTGCCTTACCGGCGTGGACTATTTCTCCACCCTCGGCTATCAATCGGGCATCGCTTTCCTGGCCGCTGGTGTCCTGTCTCCTGTCGCGACCCTGGTCCTGGTGATGGTGACGCTCTTCGCAGCCTTGCCCGTCTACAATCGGGTGGCTGCCGCCAGCCCCTACGGCCAAGGCAGTATAGCGATGCTGGAGAAGCTGTTCCCGGGGTGGACCGGCAAAGTATTTGTGCTCGTCCTGCTGGGCTTTGCCACCACCGATTTCGTCATCACCATGACGCTCTCCGCCGCAGACGCGGCGGCCCATTTTATCCACAATCCCTACACACCGCATTCGCTGCAAAACCAGATGGCTGTCACCCTCGTTCTGCTTGCCATCCTGGGCGCCATCTTCCTCAAGGGCTTTAAAGAAGCAATCAACATCGCCGTCATTCTCGTCGGTATCTATCTGGCGCTCAATCTGATCGTTTCCGCCGTCGGCATCTTTCATGTGCTGGAGCAGCCTCGGGTCCTACTCGATTGGAAACGTGCTCTCTTCACCCAGCATGGCAGCCTGCTCTCCATCCTCGGCCTGTCATGCCTGCTCTTTCCCCGTCTCGCCCTCGGCCTGTCGGGTTTCGAAACCGGCGTCGCGGTCATGCCTCTGATCAAGTGCGACAATCTCGACCTCCGCATCCGCAACACCCGCCGCCTGCTTGCGACCGCCGCCCTGATCATGAGTTTTTTCCTGATGGCCACCAGCTTCATCACCACCCTGCTCATCCCGGCGGTCTACTTCAAAGAAGGAGGACCGGCCAACGGCAGGGCCGTGGCTTACCTGGCCCACCAATATCTCGGCGGCGCCTTCGGCTCTCTTTACGACATAAGCACTATTCTCATACTCGCCTTCGCGGGAGCCTCGGCCATGGCCGGCCTTCTGAATCTCATCCCGCGCTACCTTCCCGGCTTCGGTATGGCGCCGGAGTGGGCTCGCGCCTCGCGCCCACTCGTTCTGGTCTTTGTTTCTGTCGCATTTATGGTTACCCGGCTCTTTCATGCGAACGTGGATGCCCAGGGCGGGGCCTACGCTACCGGCGTTCTGGTTCTTATTACCTCCGCTTCCTGCGCGGTCACCATCGCGGCGCGCACACTGGCTTGCTCGCGCTGCTCTCGGCTTCGTATCCCTCATCTTCATTTACACCACGCTGGTGAATATCTACGAGCGGCCCGAAGGGCTCAAGATTTCCTGCATCTTCATTTTCTGCATGATCTTCTCGTCATTGGTGTCGCGCGCCTTCCGTTCCACTGAGCTGCGCATCACCGGGATCGAACTTGATCCCCAGGCGGAGGCTCTCCTGGCCGAAAGCGCTCATAAGACAATCCGTCTCATCGCCTGGAATCCGCGCAACGCTTCCGGCAAAAACCGCGAACAAGCCAAAATTGATCTGCGCGAGCTCCACGGGCTTTCGCACGAAGCCTGTATCTACTTCGTCGAAGTGGAGCGTGGAGATACATCCGACTTTACCGAATACTCTTCGTATCCACGGCTGGCGCGAAGGCGATAGTCGCGATCTTCCACGCCAGGAGCGCCGCGGTTGCCAATTCCATCGCGGCTTTGCTCATCCACCTCAAGGAAACGACCGGGTGCATCCCCCACGTCTACTTTCACTGGACGGACGTCAGTCCGGTGGTGAACGTCATCCGGTTTATCTTCCTCGGTGAGGGCGATACCGCCCCCCTGACCCATGAAGTCCTCCGCCGGGCTATTAAAGATCCTTCCCAGCGACCCATTGTTCATGTAAGTTAAAGCCGCGCACGCGGCTGGTATCAGCTTATTCATGCGAAAGGAAGCTGGTTTGGGCTTTCCGGAAACTAAAACGAACAGAACGGCATCACTCTAGCAAGGTTACTTTTTGGGTACCGTCAAAAATTACGGGCTGCACGATCACAACACGCAAATCCGCAAAGCACAAAGGCTGGCGCTTGGCTGGCTGGATCGCGCTCGCCGCGCTCGCGGTGCTGCTGGTGGTGGGTGAAGTAGTGCTCAAGCGCGCGGAGCCTATCCTCAAAGGGCGGGTCATCGAAACCCTCAGCACCCACTTCAACAGCCACGTGGAGCTGGACGATTTACAGGTTTCTATCATCAAAGGTTTGGCGGTCTCGGGCAAAGGTCTGCGGATCTTCGCCCCCGACGATTTAGTGGCCGCAGGCGCGAAGGACCCCATCATCGCAGTCCAGCAATTCGACTTTCATATCGGCCTGGTCGGCCTATTTATCAAGCCGACGCATGTACGTGCGGCGCATGTGCAGGGACTGGCTATCCATATCCCGCCGAAGTCCGTTCGGGAGCAAGGTGCGAGTAATTCGCGGCGCCCGGGCAAGATCAAAATTGTCGTGGACGAGATCGTGTTCGACGATTCGCAACTCGTGATTGGCACGGACAAGCCGGACAAGGATCCAAAGATTTTTGAATTGAAGCATATTGTATTGCGCGACGTTGGGTCGCAATCTGCTTCTCCCTATGACGCAACCCTGACCAATGCAGTACCCAGAGGGGATATTCACGCGGTGGGCACGTTCGGCCCCTGGAATACCGAGTCCCCGGGCGACTCGTCGGTCACTGGGAAGTACACCTTCGACCATGCTGACCTGAACACCATCAAGGGAATTGGTGGCATGCTGCATTCTGTGGGAGACTTCACCGGCCGCCTCAACCGGATAGAAGTGAAGGGAACCGCGGATGTACCGAATTTTTCTCTCGATACCGCGAATCATCCCGTGCCCCTGCATACGCAGTTTTCAGCGATCGTCGATGGAACCAGCGGCGACACCTATCTGCAGCCGGTCAATGCGAAGCTGGGCGCCTCGCAGTTTTCTTGTAGCGGTGCAGTGGTCAATATCAAAGGGAAAGGACACACCATCGACCTCGATGTCGATGTACCCGCTGGGCGCATAGAAGATTTTCTGCAACTCGCCGTCAAGACCCAGCCGGTGGTGATGACCGGAGTGCTGGAGATGAAGACCAAGCTGCATATACGTCCGGGCAAGGAAAGCGTAACCCAGAAATTAGCCTTGAACGGCGAATTCAAGCTGCGGCAAATGCATTTTACGAACCCCGATATGCAGGACAAAGTGGATATGATGAGTCTGCGAGCGCAAGGTGACCCCAAGGAAGCCAAGCCTGGAGCAGAGGACGTTAACTCCCACATGTCCGGGAACATTCCAAATGGCCGACGGAAAACTCAATTTACAAGACCTGAACTTCGTCATGCCTGGGGCGACGGTACGGCTGGCAGGTGTTTATACACTCGACGGCAAAAAGTTTGACTTCACCGGCAAGGTGAGGACGGACGCGAAACTGTCGCAGATGGTTTCTTCCCGATGGAAGAGCTGGATGCTGAAAGTCGCGGATCCGTTTTTTCACAAGCACGGCGCCGGGGCAGAAATACCGGTCAAGATCACGGGAACCAACACCGCTCCCAAATTCGGGCTGGATATCGGGCACTAAGGCTTCTGCGGTCGCAGGAAGCCGAGAACCGCAACCAGCAGCAAGCTTAATCCCGGGAGCGCCCCTACGGCGAGCGGCAAGTGGCGGAAGAGCCATCCCGTCAGCACGGCAGCTAAGAAATACACGGTTAAGACAGCGGCCTGCATCAGCAGGCGCTCTTCGAGCTCCGGATTTGGCCGTGGCTGCCCCCGTCTCGCCAGCCGGGCCAGTCCGGTCAGCATGGTCGTCCAAGTGCCTGTGATGTAAGTAGTGACGATGCCTGGGATGTTCACCTGCACCATGGCGGCGCTCTGGATCCCGATTGCCAGTGCCAGCGTGCCCAGTAACAGATCAAGGTTGGGCGCGTGGCCGGTGTTCAGGTGAATCATGATCCATCCGGCCTCAGCGCTGAGCAGCAGGAGAGCTTCCAGCAAGAGCGTCCACGAGATCGTCTTTGACTCCACGGCGCCTGCGGGAACGTCTCCTGTCAAAAGCGAGCCGATCACCGCTCCTGCGGCATAACAGCCGAGAGAGAGCGCAGGATGAAGCATATCGCCATGATTTTGGAACACAGCGATCCCCAGCAAGACAGTGTTGCCGGTCATATTTGCGACGAACGCATGTCCCAGTCCGAAATAGCTCCAGCCATCCGCGGATCCGGCCGTAGCGGCCAGGATAAGAAGACGCAAGTCGCGTTCGCCCGAGCGCACGGATCCATTGGGCATGTGGCAATAGTAATAGCGATAAGCCTTGGAGCATGCCTGAGAGGTGGGGAAAAGAAACCGCAGGCGCTTCTGCTAACGCTTGACTCCCAGGTTTGGCTTTGTATCAGGGCCCGACTTTAGTCGGGCCGTTGAGGTCCAACCAACATCTGGGCTTTAGCCGCCTGCGCTTTTTCTTTGCGCGGTAAGTGTGGCAGGGGCTAAAGCCCAATTCTCTTGCAAACTTTTTCGGCCCGACTAAAGTCGTGCCCTGATACAAAGCCAAAACGCAGGAGTTGCCTACCAGCCGAAGGAATAGCTTACTTTGAAAACCCCTGAGTCGATACCCGGGTTCGCGGCGCCACTGGCCGTGTTGGCAAGATGGTGGTAGCGATACTCTAGCTGGCAGGAGCGGCTGTGGGTTTGATAAATTTCCACCCCGGCGCCGACCTCAAACGTGTAGTTGAACGAGGAGCTGTTGAATACCGGTATGTCCCTGGGAGAGACCGCGAAGCCGCCCAGTCCAGTCACGAATGGCTGCAGCCGCCGGCGCGGAAAAGCGCTGAGCTTATACCCTAGCGGGCTGAATGCGCTCACGTACGTCGATCGCGTTCCGGCAATGTAGGTTGCGGTGCCGGGGTACACCTGGTTTGGCGTCACCAGGATCACGTTGAAGGGAGTGCTCTTCACTGGGTTATCCACCGGCACCGGCGAGCTAAATTCTACAATTCCCGAATAGGCAGGCTGCTTGCGGAAATGCTAACGTGAACCCTTTCATCGTAGGATCGGTTACGGTCATGTACGGGCGCACCTCGGCGACCCACGAACCGGTGAAGCTGGAGCGGAGAAAACTCCGCCTTTCGAAACCTGCTCCCACCGCGGTGATGGTGCGTCCTTCCGCGTAGCCAAGCAGCATATGACTGGAGTCGTCGGAATACTCAACGAAGCCACTGAGAGCCTTGCGGTTGGAATAATAGCCTCCCACATCCTGAGCCCAGGTCGCGGCACTGGCGGCGAATGCCATCAGCAGGCACAGGCCGGCCTTACGCAGCCACAGTTGGGGGCACTTCAATTGCAGCATCCGATCCTTCTCCTCATGCGGTGAAACGCACCGCTGCGCCAGATGTCCGTTGCTTACGAAATCTGCGCGGCGGGGAGGGGGGCCGGGCATTCTCCTGTGTTGGACCCGTACAGAAGAGGACGGTATTTGGCAGTCAATTCTTAAAAGAACGCAATTACTGTGACATTGGTAATATCGGCTCCGCGCGGGCTTTTGTTCAGCCAAGCCGCGTCGAATTCAAGCCAATCCTAGCACCCAGGGCACACTCTTCTGTGCTTCGATTTGCGGAGCTGGCGGTAAATAGTCACCAGGTTTTTAAAACTTTGGTGTGGTTCGTCCGGAGTAGACAGCGCATATCTCTGCCCGGTTGGGAAAGGCCCACGCCGCATAGTCTTCTTCGTTCATCGCGAACTCGTCCTGCCAAAGCCTGACCAGCCAGGGAACCTCGGCAAGCATCGACTCCAGCTCCGGGTGCATGTACACCAGGTACAACTCGCGCGGCTGTTGCGCCAGGGAAGCTTCCAGGTTTTGAAATACCCGCTCCATCACGGGCCGGGTAAATGCATTCCACATGTAGACGATCAACGGACCGGCTGGCCAGGCGAACTCGGCCGCATCGCCTTGGAGGGAGGTTACCGGCGGGTGATGGCGTGCCCCGCGATAACGCGCGATATTCGCCCGCGCGACGCGGTCCAGTTCAGGAGAGAGTTCGATTCCAATAATCTCGCGGAAGGGATAGTCGGAAGCAAGCAGCAGTGCGCGGCCTTTGCCTGAACCCATATCCGCGAAGGTGAAGCGCTGAAAATCCAGATGCAGCCGCTCTTCCATCGCATGCATGACGGCGTGAAACACGGATGGCGCTACGGCAAAGTAACCGTTGTTGTAGAGATCGTGCTGGTGGCCGGTTGGCAGCTCGTAGATCAGCCCGCTGGTGTCTACGCCGAAGCGCTCATCAAACGGGTGCACGGCGCGATAGCTGCGGTATTTGCCATGCTCTACGCTGGGCCAGACGGCTTGCTGTTTCCTGCGCAGCTTTCGCCACAGTCGCCCCACCACTTAGTCGAATCCCAGCTTCTTCCAGATTGAATCCACGTGCGCCCGGGTGACTGAATCCATGGCGATCATCTGCGGCCACGGCCGGGTAAAGCCTTCTGCGTTCCATTTGCGGGTGGCGTCAATGCCCATCTTGCTGCCGTAATTGGGAAGCCGGGAGGCATGATCGAGTGAGTCGATGGGTCCCAGCGTGAACTGGATGTCCCGCTCGGGATCGATATTATTGGTCACGCGCAGCGTTACTTCAGCCAGGTCCTGCACGTCGCAATCCTCGTCGACCACCATGATGCACTTGGTAAACATCGCCTGGCCCAGAGACCAGATACCATGCATCACTTTGCGCGCTTGCCCGGCATAGCTCTTGCGGATGGAAACGATCATCAGGTTGTGAAACACGCCTTCCACAGGCAGATTCACGTCCACGATTTCTGGTAGCGTCAGTCGCATCAGGGGCAGGAAGATACGCTCCACCGCCTTACCCATCCAGGCATCTTCCATAGGCGGCTTGCCCACGATGGTCGCGGCATAGACCGGCTCCCGGCGATGGGTGATGCAGGTGATATGAAAGACGGGGTACTCCTCTTCCAGGGTGTAGAAGCCGGTGTGATCGCCGAAAGGCCCTTCCTGGCGCAGTTCGCCCAGCTCCACGTAGCCCTCGAGGACAATTTCCGCGTTTGCCGGCACTTCCAGGTCGACGGTCTCGCACTTGACCAGCTCGAGCGGGGACTGGCGGAGGAAGCCCGCAATCACGAACTCTTCCACCTCGGGAGGCGCAGGCACGATAGCAGAGAAAGTGGTTGCGGGGTCGGTACCGATGACCACTGCCACTTCGAGGCGGTGATCCTTGGCCTGGGTCAGGGCAATGGCGGTAGTACCACCAGCGGTCTCTGCCATGACCCGCACGCGGGCGGCACGTACATCTCCGGAAGCATCGGCAACAGCTGCTGTCCGCAGCCGCTCACGCAGGTGCTCTGCGGCGACCTTCTGCCGCTGCCAGTGCATACCCGTGGTTTGGTGGTCATAGACCTGCATGCGGTACATGCCCAGGTTGCGCTTTCCGCTCTTGGGGTCTCGGGTAATCACGCAGGGTAGGGTAATAAAGCGTCCGCCATCCAGCGGCCAGCATTTGAGTACGGGAAAGTCCAGGACGCTAAAGTTTTCTCGCAGAATGACCTGCTTGCAGGGCGCGTCTTTTGCGCTCACAGTGCGGGGAAAAAACCGGCCCACCTCGGCCAGCATGGGGAGCATCTTCAATTTCTCCAGCAGACCTTCTGGCGACTTGAGTTGGAGCAGGCCCTCGATACGTCCCGCCACATCATCGAGGCTATCTACTTCGAGCGCCAGTTTCATGCGCCGTTCGCTGCCGAACTGGTTCATGAGCACCCGGCTTCCTGGGTACCCCTTGACGTTCTCAAACAGCAGCGCCGGCCCACCTTTTGTTTTCGACACCCTGTCAGTAATTTCGGCGATCTCGAGAATGGGGTCTACGGGCTCGTGGATATGCTTTAGCTCGCCTGCTTTATCGAGTGCCTTGATCCAAGCCCTAAGGTCGTCGTATGCCAATGCGGTTCTCTCGCCCCCACATCCCATACTACCCACGCTGCAACTTCGGCGGATTCAGAACTTAGTCCCGCAGGGACGGCTGAACGTAGCCCAGGACGGAGTCCTGGGTTAGTACCGAAGTCAAGATCAGTCCCGAAGGGACGGCTGAAGATTACCCAGGACGCAGTCCTGGGACCTGACAGACTTTTTGAAGAATGGGTGAGGGCAGACTTTTTCAGCCGTCCCTTGCGGGACTGATTTTGCATAGAAGGATTGCTATTCGGGCTACTCGCCCCGCATCCAGCGGTCCATTAGGGTCTGGGCGCAGCGCGCGCCGCATAAATGGCGAACCTTGGCGGCATGGGCGAGCAGGAGATTCCATGCCGTCAACCTCAGCATTGGCTGCTCAGGGGCGGTGGGAATGAGGGAGGCCGGCTCGGTTAGCGCGAGCCACCAGTCCTCTGCGTCGCCTCTCGGATTACCGCAAACATCGCAGTGGTAAGTCTCTGTAAACGCCATACATCTCTCCGTAGCCTCAAAACCAAGGGAAAACTAGCAGGAGCATCGCCTGGGGGGCCATCCCCGGAAGTGGGGATGTCCTTCGTTCCTCCGAATTGTCATCGATCCGTCTGACAAATGCCCGGCCATCGCAGGAGTTCTCTCCGCGGGCGTATCGACTTCGTTACATCGGGCAGGTAGAGGAGTGTCAGGCGATACTTGCCGGCTGGTCCTCGTACTGTTCCAGCGGGTAACCGAGCTTCTTCCACTGATCGAACCCGCCCAGTAGTGGACGAACGCGGTAGATTCCATTTTGCCGGAGCTTCATGGCCATCTTGGCTGCCGTGGCTTCGCTGGGGCAGGTGCAGTAGAGGATTACGTCGCGATCGCGCGGGATCTCCCCGCTGCGTTGCATCAGGGACTCGGGTGACAGCCGGACGGCTCCCGGGAGTACTCGTGGATCTGGCAGGTAGTCGAGCGGATGGCGCAAGTCCACAATATAGGGGTTTTGGCCTCCGTCCAACATCCGCTTCAGTTCAACCGGGTCCAGCCGGGAAGTCCGAACCTGCTTGAGAAAAGCCTGTTGCTTCCAGATCCGGTAGCCCAGCAGGCCGGCGACGGCGAGCACAAACAACGCGCCTGCGAAATGACCCATCCAGGAGAGCGCCCCGGGGTGATGGCGCAGAACGTCACCGAAAGAGCGACCGATCAGGGTAATGGTTCCCGCCCAAAACAACGCTCCCGCCATGTCGTAAGCCAGGAATACGCGATATCTCATTCCCGTCTGGCCGGCGATCGGCGCCGCCATCGTGCCCAACCCGGGCACAAACTTGGCCACCAGCAACGCTTGCTCTCCATACTTGGTGAAATAATCTTCGGTTTTGCGAACGCAGGTCGTCCGCTCAAAGGAGAGCCGGCAGACCAGTTTCACCATGGTGCTGCCAAACCGCTTGCCCAACAGGTACCAAAGCGAGTCGCTGACAAAGCAGCCGGCCACGGTCGCCAACAGGACCAGCGGAAGAGATAATTTGTGGGTCGCCGTTAAGGTTCCTGCCGCCAACAGCAGAGGCAGGCTGGGCACCGGGACGCCAAGCTGCTCCGCCAGGACCCAAAGAAAAAGGATCACGTAAGCGAAATGCAGGAAAAAATCGAACGCTAACGGCATAACAAGGCGGCCCCTGAGTGGTCTGCACTATAGATGATGGCTGGCCGGGAAACGGTTCGCAAGCAGCGCTGCCGAACCCCAGATGGCTCCAGCTTACGGTAACGCGACCCAAAGGGGTGGCTTCGAGTACGCGGAGCACGGCCGAACGTAATATGGGTAGACAACCTAGTAGAATTTTCGGGAAGTGAAGTCAGGTCGCATGGCGTTTGGAACCAGGTATTGGCGGTATCTAGGGGCTATTTTGGTCGCCGCCGCGGTCTTGATGAGCGTGCTTATTCCCATGGCTCTCGCCCAGCAGCAGGCAAACGGGGGCAAAGCACCAGACAAGTCCATAGACAAGCCCTTAGACAACGGGCAGGGGATGGAATTCGCCGATAAGCCCGATTTTGCCGTCGCGGGCGTAACCGATTGGACCGCTGTGGGCGGTCACGGCTCGGATTCCAGTTTGCGCACCAGTGAAGCTCTCACCCGGGAAGCCCTGACCCTCAAAGCGGAGGGTTCAGGCGACGCTAAGCCAGGGAACGAATCCGAAAGCCGGCTGCGCGCCGATCTGGCCGGCGCTCCCGGCAGTTTTGCAGCAAACCATCAACTCGGCGCGTTCTATCTGCATGGCGGCCGATATCGAGAGTCGATTCCGCTGCTGCAGGCCGCCTACCAGATCGAACCGGCCAATCATGGCAATGAGTACGATCTGGCCTTGGCCCTCCAGCAAGCTGGAGATTTCCCTCCGGCCCGTGAACACGTCCGGAAATTGTTGGCACAGCAAGACAATGCGGACTGGCATCGCTCCTTGGGTGCGCTTGACGAGAGCATGGGCGATCCTTTGGCCTCGGTCCACGAGGATGAGCAGGCAGTCCGCCTGGATCCCAGCGAAGAGAATTTTTTCGCCTGGGGCTCAGAGTTATTGCTACACCGGGCCGTCTGGGAAGCGGTAGAGGTTTTCAGAAACGGGGCCAAAGCCCATCCGAGTTCGGCCCGAATGCTGGCCGCATTGGGCACGGCCTTGTTTTCCGGAGCTCGCTATGATGAGGCGGCAGCCAGTCTTTGCTCGGCTTCAGACCTGAACCCGGCAGACCCCGAGCCCTACATCTTTATGGGCCGGATCGAAATGGCCGCGCCCAAACCGTTGCCCTGCGTGGAGCCGAGGCTGGCGCGCTTTGTGCAGCAGCAGCCCGCCAACGCGCTCGCCAACTACCTCTACGCCATGGCCATCTGGAAGCGCCAGGAACAGGCGCCGGACGAGAAGGCCCGGCAACAGGTGGAAAGCCTGCTTACCAAAGCGGTGGCCATCGACCCTAAATGTGGCGACGCTTACCTGCAACTAGGGATCCTCTATTTTTCTCAGGACCATCTTGAAAAGGCGATCGATTTTTACACTAAGGCAATCGAGGCGGATCCACAGCTTGGGGAAGCCCATTATCGCCTCGGTGTGGTCTATGATCGGCTCGGAATGACGGAAAAGGCTACGCAGGAATTTCAGCAGCATGATGAAATTGAAAAGTTGCAGGCAGCTACGGTCGAGCGGCAGCGGCGAGAAGTGAAGCAGTTCCTGGTTGTTCTCGAGGGGCAACCGGGCTATCCGGCGCCTGCCAGGTAGACGGAGAAAGAGAGGGTCCCATGCTCAAGTTAGTGGTGATAGTGCTGGTTTCGGCCGTGACGATGTCTGCCGCGGACCTGCCCAGCAAGAAATATTTAAATATGGCCGCCATCAAGACCATGGTGGCTGCCTCGGAAGCAAAAGCAAAGGAACTGAACGTTGGAGTGACGATTTGTATCGTCGATGAGAGCGGAAACCTGCTTTTTCTTGAAAAGGGAGACGGCGCCTCGCTCAACACCTTGCAGTTTGCGCAAAAGAAGGCGCGGGATGCTGCAGCCTACGGCAGCCCTTCCAGAGAAGCAGCGGACGCGGTCAAGAAAGGCAATGTGGAAGACATGGCTTTTCCTAACTTCTTTCCCAACCAGGGCGGTCTACCGATTAAAGTGGATGGCCAGGTTCTGGGCGGAATCGCGGCAAGCGGCGCGAAATCTGAAATTGATGAGCAAATTGCTCAAGCCGGGCTCGATGCGCTCCTAAAAAATTAGCGAACTCAGGTTACTCTCGAAGGTACTGTATGCTAATGTCCTCACCTTGAATGGTGCGGTGTATTATGAAAAAAATTACTGCGTGACTATTAAAGCGACAGTAAATTCCAGCAACAAGCTCCGTGAGCCGCCCGTGCCGTCAGGCAACAGCCATGAACATCAGGGAAGTAGCAAAGAAAGCCGGGGTTTCCACGGCCACCGTTTCTCGCGTGGTCAACGGCACGGCCCCCGTGGACGCGCGGACAGAAAAACGCGTCCGGTTGGCGATCCAGCGAACCGGTTATTACCCCAACACCCATGCGCGTACCCTGGGAACGGGCAAAAGCCATATTTATGGCCTGATCATCTCCGACATTGAGAATCCATTCTTTCCCGAGCTGGTGAAGTGCTTCGAGCGGCTTGCGGTTGAGCATGACCACGAGGTCCTGATCGCCAATACCGACTACCAGGCGGCGCGCATGGAGATTTGTGTCCGCCGAATGTTGGAGCGCAAGGTCGATGGGGTCGCAATCATGACCTCAGAGATGGATCCCGCTCTAATCCAGATGCTAAACGGCCGGGGAATCCCCATAATTTTTCTGGATACGGGATCTGTTGGGCCGGGAATCAGCAATATTTCCCTGGACTATGACAGCGGGGTTGATCAGGCCATTGACCACCTGACTTCGCTGGGTCACCGAAGGATTGGTTTCGTGAGCGGGCCAGCCAACCTCGCTTCCGCCAGAACACGGTACGAGGCGTTTTTAGCGTCGCTGCGGCGCAAGAATCTGGAATGCAGTGAGGATTTCATTCGTGTGGCCAACCATCGCTTCGATGGGGGCTACGCGGCGATGTTAGAGATATTGAAGCTGCCTGTGCGCCCGACAGCTGTGTTGGCCTCCAACGATCTAACTGCCATCGGAATCATGGGTGCCGTTTACGCCGCTGGGCTGCGTGTTCCGGAAGACATCTCGGTTGTGGGCTTTGACGACATCGCGCTTAGCAGCTTTATGCCACCACCGCTGACGACGATCCGCCTATCGCGCCCGGAAATCGCCGAATTCGCCTTCAATTCCCTTTATGCCGCCACCCAGCGGGGAGAGAGTGAGGGCGTTACCCACATCGTGCGTGCGGAGCTGGTAATTCGTAAGTCCACCGCGGCGATCCGCCCAGAACAATAACATCCTGACAACAGAAGCTTGGGATACCACTGCACTTTCCCTCTGATTCTCGACTCACCCGACAGATTGACCGGTAAACATCCGTGGAATCCCACATCTCGCGAAAAACGAGCGAGATGTGGGGCACCCGGCTGCAGCTGCAGGTTAAGCTTTCGGCTTAACCAGGCCCTCACCTTCGCGAATCGTAATGATTTGATTTGCCTTGACCGCGGTGAAGCGCTCGATCTTTTGTGTCGTCGGCCACTTTACTTCAATCAAGTCCACAGTCCCAACTTTGCCCAGTCCGAAATGAAGGCGCAAATCACTTTGTGACATGACGCTTGTTCCACTGTGAACTTCATCCATCTGGGTATGCTTTCCCGTGGTGACCTTTACCCGCGCTCCAATGGCCGTTCGATTGCACTTGGTGCCCACCAGCTTGATCTTGATCCAGTTCTGCTTGTTGCCCCCCTCATTGCGAAGCAGCGAGGGAAGGTCGTTCATGTTCAAAATCAGCGCATCCATGTCACCGTCGTTGTTGTAATCCCCAAAGGCTGCACCCCGGCTGGAAAAGTGCTCGCTGATTCCGGGCCCCATCTCCGATGACACGTCTTTGAAGCGGCCGTTGCCGAGGTTCCTGTAAACCAGCCGCGGATTCTTGAAAGTCTGGTCGAAATTGTATTTGTCAATTTCAGGATAGACGTGGCCGTTGATCTGGATAATGTCTGCCCATCCGTCATTGTCGTAATCAACAAATCCGCAGCCCCAGGCTACATACCGGTTGTTGACGCCCACACCGGCAGCAAAGGTAACGTCGCTGAAAGTGCCATCGCCGTTGTTGTGGTACAGGTTGCAGGTGTCATCGGCGAAGTTGGTCTTGAAGATATCGAACCAACCGTCACAGTCATAGTCCGCCACGGCGACGCCCATCCCGGCCTGCTCGTGCCCATTGTCGCTGTAGGCACAACCTGCCATGACAGCGATGTCGGTGAACGTGCCGTCATGGTTGTTCTTGAACAGGATGCTGGGCTCGGAGTCCACCGCGACATAAATGTCCGGCCACCCGTCATTATCGAAGTCATAGGAGACCGCGGTGATCGAGTATCGTGGGCCGGGCTTCAGAATGCCCGACTTCTCAGAAACGTCGGTGAAGGTGCCGTCTCCGTTGTTGTGATACAGAATGTTCGTGTCGCCCTCAAGCCCCCGGGGACCGCACATGATCGGAACGCCTTTCCACTGGCAGTGGCCGGGGTCGTTGGCGGGAGGGATCGTTTGCGGATCCAGCTTGAGGTAATTGCAGACAAAAAGATCGAGGTGACTGTCGCGGTCATAATCGAGAAAAGTACAGCCTGCCCCCCAACGAAGCTTTGCCTGGTCCAGGCCGGCCTTATGCGTTACATCGGTAAACGTGCCGTCTCCATTGTTGCGAAAGAGAATGTTGTGTCCCCAGAAGCAGCAAAACAAATCGTCCCAGCCGTCATTGTTGTAATCGCCTACGCAGACCCCGGTTTGCCAACCAGTGCGCCCCAATCCCGATTTTTCCGTGACATCGGTAAACGTGCCATCGCGGTTGTTTTTGTAAAGGTGAGACGTAGGCGCTTTTCCTTGAGGCCACTGGGAATCGAAACGATCTCCGTTGGTGAGGTAGATGTCCAGCCATCCGTCTTGGTCGTAATCGAAAAAGGCCAGTCCGCTTCCCTTGGCCTCGATGATGGACCGTTTATGGTCGATGCCGCCCCACACGTTGGGGCTGGTGAGCCCGGCTTGTTGCGCCACATCGACAAACTGGACCGGGGAAGTTGCGGCCACACCCTGGTCGCTCCATTTCCATAGGGGAGTGGTCAGAGCTTCTGTCAGCGTACTGCCGATCATGAAGAGAGAAGAGCCTAGAAATCGCCTGCGGGGAAAAATCATCGGGTCGGCACCTTGGGGAACGGGTGGGGAACAATACCCACGCCTTCTTTGACGGCGATGATCGAATCGATCGGCACGTTGGTTAGCTTGTCCACCTGCCCGCTGGGCCAGGTGATCACCAGCGAATCTATTTTTGACCGATTGCCCAGGCCAAATTGAATGCGCGGATCGCTGGCCGACATATAGCTTGTACCACCCTCTGCTTGCTCCACGTGCACAAATCCCTCTGATGTCAGTTTCAGTACAGAACCAATACCATCCCGGTTGGATTTTGTCCCCACCAACAGAACCTCCAGCCAATGATTGGCATTGCCTCCGTCATTGCGCAGCAGCTCCGGGTAGTCGCCGCGATTGTTGATAGCAATGTCGACATCACCATCGTTGTCGAAGTCCGCGACAGCGAGACCGCGACCCGCGACCGGACGAAGAAAATCAGGGCCGAGAGCCGCAGACGTCATCGCGAAATGCCCACGCCCCAGGTTACGGAACATCAGCAGCGGCTCTTTATAGGCGACCTCGCTATGGTAAAGAGCCACGTTGTCCAACATCGCACCATTCAACTGCAGGATGTCAACCCAGCCGTCGTTGTCGTAGTCCAGGAACTTGGCCGCAACCCCGCTCATCAACCTCGCCTTGGCGCCGATACCGGAGCTGTAGGTGTCATCCGTAAAGGTTCCATCGCCGTTGTTCAGGTACAGCCGGTTCAATTCAAAATCCAAATGGGTGATGTACACGTCCAGCAAACCGTTGCCAGTTACATCGGCCGCATCGATGCCCATTCCTGCCTCGTACTTGCCATCTTCGCTCACCGCCAGTCCGGAAATCAGCGAGACATCTTTGAAAGTGCCGTCGTGATTATTGAGGAATAGGAAATTCGGCCAGGTGTCATTCGCAATTGCGATATCCGGCCAACCGTCATTATCGAAGTCGGCCAGCACCACCCCCATCCCTTTTGATTCAGGCAGGCCGACGCCCGACTTCTCGCTCACGTCTGTAAACGTTCCATCATGATTATTGTGGTAGAGCTTGGTCTTCTGTCCTTTGTAGTTGCCGGGGTTGCAGTAAGAACGATAACCAGGAGCGCGTTCTCCGCACCAGAGGTTGTTCTTCGGAGTCCAGTCAATGTAATTGGTGACCACCAGGTCGAGCCACCCATCTTTATCGTAATCGAACCATCCCGCGCTGGTTGACCATTTCCCTTCGTCTGCGAGGCCGGCCTTGGCTGTGACGTCGGTAAAGGTGCCATTGCGATTGTTGTGATAGAGAATGGCGCGTCCATAGCCAGTTACGTAGAGATCGGGAAAGCCGTCATTGTCGAAGTCTCCCACAGCAACACCCTGGCCATAATGCCCTTCGCCCCCAACGCCGGCTTTTTCCGTGACGTCGGTAAAGGTCCCATCGCCGTTGTTGTGGTAGAGCGCGGAGCGCAAGGGCGCCGGAGGTTTGTAGATGTCGGTGGCGGCAGATTGGACGAAATAAAGATCCATGAGCCCGTCCTGATCGTAGTCAATCCATCCCACGCCGGTGCCCATGGTTTCCAGATAGTACTTCTGCTCGGTTTGTGTTGAGTCCTGAAGAAAGGTTATGCCCGCGGTTTTGCGAACGTCCGTGTAGCGGACAGTGATGGGAGTGTTCCCAGCCTGCTGAGAGGCCGCCTGGCCGGATGCGGCGACGATGGCCGTCAGCACACCAAGCCAGAGGCGGTTTGCCATCAGAGCGTCCTATCTGCGAGCGATAGCGCGAACAATAGCAGGTGCTCCCGGTTAGCCATGGTCATGGGTTCGTCGCCCTTCGCGGAAGTCTCCGGCGCTTGTGCCAGCACCTGTTCAATCCGGCTTATGTCCAGCGCGCCACTTCCGCTGGTGTTCTTGAAACGGTTCAGGACTTCTTTGGCTTTCGCAATCTGTCCCGTCTGAAAATAAAAAATTCCCAGGGTGGAATAGCTGCCGGGCCACTCTGGAAGCAAGTCCACCGCGTGCTCGAAATACTCTCCGGCTTGCGCAGTATTTCCTTCCAGAGCGGATGCAATTCCCAGGCCCCAAATAATCTTTCCCGAGCCCGGGAGGCGGGCCTGGCCTTCCAGCAGAGTCTTCCTCGCGCCGGCGAAGTTGTGCTCGCGAAACTCGATCAGTGCCAGCCCAAGATAGTCCTGATCGTTGTCTGGATTACGAGTGATGGCATTGCGGTAAATTTCTTCCGCATGGGCCGTGTCGCCCAGATGCCCGTAGATATCCCCCAGCAGAGCCAGATAGGCATCGTCTTTGCGCCCCTGCTCTGAAACCTGCCCCGCAGCATCGAGCGCCTGAGGATAAAGACGTTTGCGGAAGTAAGCATCTGCAAGATCGAATTTTATTTCGTCCGAGTTTGGATTGGCTGCAAGCGCTGCCCGAAAGTGCTGGATAGCATCGTCGTAAAGATGGTAGCGAGCGAGCAATACTCCAACCCCAGCCACGGTGCGGTAATCGTCGGCGCTTACCTTGTCGAGCTGCGCGATGGTGCTTTTCGCCTCATCCACTTTGCCTGATTTCAGATAAGCCTCGGCCAGCAGGTATAAACCTTGTGGCTGATCAGGGTGATTTTTGAGCTGTCCGGTGATCTCGGCGATGTCCATTTGAGTGCGGGCTTGCGGAGCAAGCTTGGAGCGATTGTCGAGATAGTCGAACAGATGTTCGTTAGGAAATTCACCGTCGTTGTCGTTTTTGGAGAGCGTTTGGAATTGGCTCAGGTCACGATCGGCGGCAGCCGTATCATGCAAACTTCGTTCCACCATTGCCAGCTTGTAGTATCCGGTAGCGGGGTGACGGCTGACTTTCACGTATCTCCTCAGCACGTCAGCCGCCTCAGGAAACTTCTTCGCGGCGATGTGGAGGTTGGCCAACTCAAGCAGCGCATCGGCATCGTCAGGATTTAACTGCAAAACCTGCTGAAACCTGGCTTGCGCGGCGGCGGAATCACCCTGCCGTTCCGCGATCAACCCCAGGTTGAACAAGCAGCCCTGATGGTGAGGGTCGAGCTTAAGCCCCTGGTCGAGGCTTTGCTTGGCCTCATCGAACTTTCCCTGGCGCTGGTAAGCGGCTCCCAGTAAGGCGTAGGACTGCGCCGAAGGTTTGATGGCGATTGCTTTCTTGAGCTCTTCGATCGCCTTCTCGATCCGGTCTGTCACCAGATAGCTCTGGCCCAGGGCAGCATGGAGATCAGCGCGTTCCGGAGCAATGGCAACGCCGGATTCGAGAAGCGGGATCGCATCCTCAAAATAGTTCTGGGAAATGCTGATCCGCGCCATGAGGAGGATGACGTCCGTATTCTCTGGGGCGATCTTGTGTGCGCGAACCAGCAGCGCAAGCGCGTCCATTGGACGCGATTCACGTGCGAGCACCTGTCCCAGCAGGTAGAGGGTGTCGAGGGAATCAGGCTTTAATTGGAGGGCACGGTTCAACGCGAGCTCTGCCTTGGGATATTGACCATTGCGGAGTAAGGCCTGCCCGAGGTTGAAAAGGATTTCGAAGGTCCCCGGCTTTAACGCGTCGGCGTGCTGGAATGCGCCAACGGCGCTCCGGAAGTCCTGTTTATCGCTCTCGATGACTCCTAGCAGGTTGAAACCTTCCGCGCTGGGATGCTGCTGGAGCTCCTTCCGCATTCGAGTTTCTGCTTCGGCAAGATGACCCTGCTGAACCAATACCTCTACCTGACGGAGACCCGTTTGCTCAGCCGCGTGCGTCGGGTAGGCAAAGAGAAGAACCGATAAGGCGAGAAGACAAACCGACGAACATTTCCAAGTAGGGTCTGCTGAACCGCAGATCCCTCGGCTGCGCTCCCCCGGATTTCCTGTTGGGGTTGGCGGCTTTCGCGCACTCCATGCGCCTTTCCTTAAGAGAAAGGCGCAGACGCGGCTTTGTCCAGCATCGCGTGGCAGGAAATCCGGGTCGGGACGACAAAGGAGGGGGCGGCGCTTCCGTGGAGAGCGGTGGCTGGAAATCGGCGAGAATCGAAGGGCACGGCACTGCTTCAGCCACCATCGGATATTGGCTGGAAGCGCCGTCCCCTCCTTTGTCATCCCGAGCGCAGCCGAGGGACCTGCGGTTTCTTTCCTGACCGCGGTTGGCCACTGACATGACCGCAGCATGAGCTTCACTGTAGCATTTCCAGCGCCTGCTTCGCCGCCGGGTTCTGGGGCTGCAGCGCCAACAACTCCTGCAGCACTTCTCTGGCTTGCTCCTTGTTGTTGCGCAGCACATAAAGACGGGCAAGATTCAGATAGGACTGATCAAAGTTCGGGGCGAGGCGAATGCAAGTCTTGAATTGTTCCTCCGCCTTGGCGTAATCCTGCTCCCGCACCAGGAGAACACCCAAATTATTCAACGCTTCGGGGTAGTCCGGACGCAAATCGATCGCTTTCTGCAGATAATCCGACGCGCGCTGCATTTGACCCTGTTGCGCGTATAGCATGCCCAGACTGTAGTTAACTTCAGGATCATCGGGTTGAATCGTCAGCGCCTGATCCAGAAATTCCTGTGCCTTATCAAAAGAGTGTTGCCTACGGTAGATATTCCCCAGGTTCAGCAGTGCGGTCCCGTAGCCCGGTCTCAACAGCAGCGACTGCTGAAAGTTTTTGACCGCCTCTTCCGCATGACCTTCCTGCGCTGCAATCATTCCCAGGTTGTTCCAAGCCTCAGGGTAGTTCGGCCGCAGCTTCAAAGTTTGCTCAAGATAGTAGCGTGCCTGCACGAAGTCATTTCTTCTCAGGTTGAGAGTGCCCAGGTTGTAATAGCCTTCGGGGTCGTCCGGCTTGTTGGCAATCACCTGCGTGAAGGATTCTGCCGCTTGATCCAGGTAACCGTGCTGGAACAGCGCAACCCCATAAGTAAAATCATTGCGCTGAAACCGGCCCTGGTAGAGCACTCCTCCTAAGGGAAGAGCTCTTTGCGTACGATCCGCGGCCGTAGTGGGGGCAGACCGCACATCCTCCGCCAGGCGTCGAGGGTCGATCGCCCCCTGGTACACCTTGACGATCATGCCCTCTTTGTCCAGCAGGAAAGAGGTGGGAATGGCGAGATTTCGGCGGCGGTCGAATAGGTAACGGTAAATGATGTTATATACGCCGGCCACATCATCGGTCGCGAATACCACCGGAAAGGATAGTCTCTCTTGGGCAGCGAGCGACCGCGCTTTTGGCCTATCGCCCGCGTCATCGACGTTGACCGCCAGAATGGCCACCGTTGTCCTGTGCTGTTCGAGAAGTCTCAATTGCTCGCCGCAAAGCGGCCCTGTCGTCGCCCAAAAATTGAGCAACGCAAATCCACCTCGCAAACTTTTAAGTTCGCGCAAATTTCCCGTAAGGTCGGGCAGGGAAAACTCCGGCGCCTTTAAGGGTTCAAGCAGCCAGGTGTCTACCTTCGTGGGTAACGATTCTGCCTTCGGTGGCGGTCCAGGCTGAGCCCACGCGGGGGGCGGCGCGGCAAAGGGCTTGGCCACAAATTCAGCGGAACCCTCTTCAATCTCAATCCGCTGGTCGGCCGGTATGCGTTCGAATGTCTGCGAAAGCCCGCTTGGCCACCGGACCGTGGCCCGGATAACTCCGTCCGGTTTGCCAACTCCAAAGAAAACTTCTTTCGAGTGCTGGGCCAGGAACCCGGACCCAGCCTGCAGAAACTTTGTCTGCCGTAAAGTCCCAACCTCGACCGTGATGGCAGCTCCAATGGCGTCGCGATTACTTTTTTTCGCCCGCAGGCGAAACGCGACCGAGGCGCCGAGGTCCTTCATCCCGTTGTGCAAAATCCTCAGTTGTGGCGCATTCCGGTTCTTGAGGATGACCTCTAACCGTCCATCATGGTCGAGATCAGCCAACGCGAAAGAACGGCTGTCCTCAGGAAAGTCCAATCCCACTGCCCCCGAGACCTCGCTAAACGTGCCATCGCGGTTGTTCGCGAACATGACGTTGCGCTCATACCCGTTCCAGGAGCTATCGGATCGAATCAATTCATTCAGGGCATTCCAACCGTGCTCGTAAGCCAACGAAGGCGTACTGTCGTCGGGCGATTTCGCGACCACCTGCCGCCAGAAGAAGCTGGAGAGGTCGCTCTGCTGCGGTGCGGAGATGTACCCATTGGCAACGTACAGGTCAGGGTAGCCGTCATGATCGAAATCCCAGAAGTCGGAGCACCAGGACCATCGCCCCATCTCCACTCCGGCCTGCCGGCTGACATTTTGGAAGGTCCCGTTCCCCTGGTTTCGGTATAGGGAATTGCCGCGCGCGTGGCGCTGGTAGAGGCCGCGGATCTCGTCCGTTGCTTTTTCATGAAAGCTCTTTTGTTCTGCAACGCGCTGACCGGCGGCGGACCACATGTTGGCAGCATAGATGTCCTGCCTTCCACGGTTATCGTAGTCAGACCAGCAGGCACTCATGCCCGCCCCCACGTCCTCCACATGGGCTTCGCCTGAGACTGCGGTGAAGGTTCCATTGCCGTTGTTGCGATACAGGTTAGCGCGGCCGAAATCGTTGGCTACATACAGGTCAGGCGGGCCGCCGGCATCGGAGTGGCCCCAGGCGCAGGCGAAACTGTAGCGATCATTATCTCTGTCCAGACCGGCTGCTTTGGTGGTGTCGACAAACGTCCCGTTGCCCTCGTTGTGCAGGAGAAAATTTGGCGGACCATTCCGCGCATCGAAATAGGGCACTGGATAGTGATACTGATCGAGGCCCAGGTAGTAGCTGTACAAGCAGAAGTAAACATCAAGACGTCCATCGCCATCGTAATCGGCCAAGGCTGCATGGGTGAAAGTGCCCTGCGGAGGCTGCGCAAACTTGAAGGCATCGCGCTTGAGGGAGAAGGTCCCGTCTCCCTGATTCAGGAAGAGCAGGGGACCGCTGCCGCAAACCACCAGCAGGTCCTGTCGCCCCTGGTTGCTAAAGTCGGCGAACAGGGCGCAGGGGGTATTGTCCAGGACGCCCACTCCGGCTTTTTCGGTTACGTCTTCCAGGGTTCCGTCGCCGCGATTACGGTAGAGCCGGTTGGGCAGCCCTGATGGTTGGCAGATATAGAGATCATCGAAGCCGTCGTTATCGAAATCACCAACAGCCACCCCGTTGTTACCGTAAACGTCAATACCGCATGCGCCGTCCAGAATCGTTCGCCAGTAATCGGAGCCATGAAGCATCTGGCTGCTGTAGGACGCCACGCCGCCGAGAGCCCGGGCGGTTACATCAGTGAACCCCGCACCCCGAGTGATGCTTACCGTTTCTTCGCCGGCCTCCCATCTGCGGACTTTCCATGCCGCCGACTGATCGAGCAACCACTCGGTGTGCCAGGATCCAACCCGCTCCTCACGCTGTTCCTTGTTTCGCTGCAAGACCAGGTCATAGCGAATGTCGAGACGAACCGCCAACGGGGTTCTGCTTATTTCCTCGATAGTGGTGATCTCAAATTCCGCAGTTTCCACGCGGGAGACTGGTCCCAGCCACGCCCGAACATGGTCCAGGAATCGCTCCTGCCCCGAGGCCATATGGCTGCTAAAGCGTCTTCTGCTGCACTCGATCCCGTTTCCCGCCCGCAGCCTGAGTTCCGTTTCGGGAACCATTGCGGTCGCTTCGATCGAGGGGTCCAGCAGCTTGGCTAAGGCTGAAAGGTCGGAAGGCGACGCTCTTAGGGAATGGCCCCATTGTTCCAGAAGTGCCTCGATTTCAAAGGCATACTTCTCGGTTACATATTCGTCTGACCCGGGAGCCACCAGGCGGAGGACGTCCTCCAGCGGAGATCGTGCAGGGTAGTGGGGTGTAAGCCGAACGTCGGACAGTGGGAAAGCGGGCTTTTCACTTACCGCGGCCGGGGGAAACGGGAACAGAAAGGACGATCCGTGAAGGGGTGCAATACGGAGTATCAAGGGCGCCAACCCCAGGGTCTTGAGCAGCGACCGCCGGGAAAGGAATGGGTCTTCGTTTTTGTGACGCGACATCCTCAGGTATTCCGCACCGAGCCAGCAAGTGTCTGCATGCTAGCACCAAGGCCAAACAGGCGGCTTAAAAACCAAGTTTCTGAGTGCTTCGCCCTACCTGTCGTGCCAGCCCCGGACTTTAGCCCGAGGGAGCCGAGCCAGCAAGTGTCTGCGTGCTAGCAGCAAGTCCAAACAGGCCGCGAAAAACTGAGTTTTGAGGGCTGCGCCCTTCCTGTCGTGCCAGCCCCGGACTTTAGTCCGGGGAGCGGGTTTTCAAACCCGCGGAAACGTTCGGTATTTAAATTTCGGGGCTTTAGCCCTGGTGGCGTGGCTGGTCTCCCCGCGTTTTTTCCCCACCTCTAAAGCGGTAAGTGCGCGCATAGGAGGATGCACTTATCGGGGAGTGCCTTCCAGGCAAACTAGTGCCGCGGTGGGGGGCGGGTGCTTGGGTGGATGACCACCTCCAACTTTTGGTTGACAACCGTAGTTTGCGAGGAATAGATTCCTCTGCGGGATGATGTAACCGGTTACTTTGCAGCGTTACACCGGTTGTTCTTCCATCGAGTCCGCGCGCCCAAGCAGCGCAAGTGACCGAGGGTCAGTAATTTTGGAGGTTGTGAATGAGCCGTAATCGCCTCGCCATTCGTTTGTTTAAGTCCGTTGGCTACGTAACCCTTACCGCTTTGTTCTTGTTCCTGATGCAAAGCCAACGCGTGTTCGGCCAGGTCGATGAAGGGTCGATTTCCGGATTAGTTCAAGATCCCACCGGCGCCGTTGTCCCTAACGCGCAAGTGACCCTCCTCAACACAGACCAAGGAATAACCCTGACCACCACCACCAACGGCGGGGGCGAATACACTTTCTCGCCGGTCAGAATTGGGCACTACTCCATAACCGTCACCGCTCCCGGTTTCTCGACCACGACCCAACAGAATTTGCAGGTGACGGTCGGTCTGGCCCTTCAGGTAAACGTGCAACTCAAGACTGGTACGGCCTCCGAGACAGTTCAGGTAACGACTGCACCAGCCGAGCTGCAAACCTCAGAATCGTCGGTTGGGCAAACAGTCACCGGTCAAACCATTAATAATCTGCCCCTCAATGGGCGCAACTTTACGTTCCTGGCGCAGCTGGGCGCGGGCGCGAATACACCCCAGGCAGACACCCGAGGCAATGCGGCCTCCGGCGCCTTTACCGCCAATGGCCTCAAACCCGCGCAAAACAACTACCTGCTCGATGGCATTGACAACAATTCCAACGCCGTCGACTTCCTGAACGGAACAAACTATATCGTTCTGCCCCCGCTCGATGCGATCGCCGAATTCAAAGTGCAGACCGCTGACTTTAGCGCCGAGCTCGGTCGCGCCGCGGGCGCCGTCCTGAACGCCACGGTCAAGTCCGGTACAAACGGAATCCACGGCGCGGTCTGGGAATTTTTCCGCAACGATGTGCTCGACTCTGCGGACTGGTTTGAAGACAATGCCGGCATCAAGAAAGGCGAATTGCGCCAGAATCAGTTCGGTGGCGCTATTGGCGGACCGATTGTCAAGAATAAGCTGTTCTATTTCGGCGATTACGAGGGTCTGCGGCGCGTGCAGGGCAATACCCAGTCGGGCGTTTCTGTGCCGACGGTGGCTGAACGCAACAGCAATTTCACCAATCTCGCTGACCTCATTACCGGCCAGGGCACCAGTTCCCGGCCTGACGCCCTCGGCCGCCAGATACCGCTGGGGACAGTCCTCGATCCGGCGACTACCCGCGCAGTCGCCGCGGGGTCGGTGGATCCTGTCTCCGGGATTGCCAATACCTCCGGCAACACCGTATATGTTCGCGATCCCTTCGGAACGTGTCCAGCTTCCACTGCCAACTTCACTCTCGCCGGCTGCGGCCTGAATCAACTGCCCGCAGGCCGCGTCGATGCGAACGCCGTCAAGCTTTTGAATCTCTTCCCATTGCCAACCAGCGGCGGCCTCTCTTCTAACTTTGGATCAAGTCCCGCTCTCTACGAGCATCGCAACGCCTTTGACGTTCGAGTCGACTACGATATCAGCCAAAAAGACCAGATATTCTCCCGCTTTAGTTGGGTCGATGACCCGCAATTTATCCCGGGTCCTTTCGGGGGCGTAGCAGACGGCGGTGGCTTCGAGCAGGGCGACCAGAGTGCGAAATCCTATCAGTCTGCCTCGGCATATACGCACGTGTTTTCACCCAGCTTGGTCAACGTAGCGCGCGTGGGGGTAAACCACCTTCTTACCTCTCGGTATGGTCCGGAGGGCACCACTTCTGGCCTTCCGGCGCAGTACGGAATTGCGGGTATTCCGCAGAGCAGTGAAAACGGCGGACTTCCCACCATCAATATCAGCGGACTGAATCAACTGGGCAGCAACTCTTTTCTGCCTTCAGACGAGGTGAGCGACACTCTCCAGATCACCGATGACTTAACCAAAGTTTACGGCGCTCATAGCTTCAAGATGGGCATTGAATACCAGAACGTAAAGTTTTCCACGTTGCAGCCGGCCTATTCACGCGGTCAGTTCGGTTACAACGCCAACAGCAGTTCTGTCAGTTTCACGGATATTCCGAGTGTAGGTGGAGGCGCGACGGGGCGAGCACAGTTTTTGCTGGATCCGACCCCCACGACCGTTCCGGGTGGAGTGAATTACGTGGGAGGCGCCGACCAGGTACAAGCCTCTAACATTAACAAGACTTACGACGAGAAGAAGTATTTCGCGGCGTATTTCCAGGACGACTGGAAGATAACTCCCACGCTGACCCTCAACCTGGGCCTGCGTTATGACTACTTCGGCCCGATTAACGAGACCAATGGCGGACAGGCCAACTTCATTCCCGGGCCCAATCCTTTCGCCGGCCCTGCCTTCTTGCTCGCCGCAACGGGCAAGGACAACCGGCAATTGTCTTCAACGGCTAACAATCCCGCCCTTAACGGCCACGGTTTTCTCGATCTGCTGGCTAAGGACGGCATCGCGCTCGAGGAGACCAACAAATACGGGCAGGGTCTGGTGCAGGTCCAAAAGACCAATTTTGCGCCGCGCATAGGCTTCGCATATCAAGCCAACCAGAAATTGGTAGCGCGAGCCGGCTTTGGCCTCTTTTACAACTCATTTGACAATCAGGGATATGGACCTAACATCGGCGAGAATTACCCGTTTGTCTTTAACTTCAACTATCAACAACAGAACCTGGGTACTCCCAGTGTCACACCCATCAGTGGTGGTTCGCCGTGGTCCGGATGCGCCACGGGTGGCCCGGGGGGAACCGCAACCCTCAGTTCCGGACTCTCCTGCGTTGCATTTACGCCTCTGGATGTGAACGCGCAGGGCTTGGGGTTCCAGGGAATGCAGTTCGACTACCACACCCCCACGACCATAAGCGCGAATCTCTCGTTACAGTATTCGCTCACGCGTACATTGTCTGCGCAGATGGCATACGTTTATACCCGGGGCAACCATATTCAGATAGGTCCTGGCGACAATAACGTGACGGCGATCTTGCCCGCCGGCGCAAGCACTAACAACGCGGTCCCATTCCCAGACTTCGGACATGGTTCGAGTTATGTGATCACCGCCGGAACCAGCAACTACAACTCATTGCAAACCAAGCTTGAACAACAGTTCGGGAATGGGTTGCAATTCCTTGTCACCTATACCTGGTCAAAGACCTTGGGCGATGATCAAGACCAGTTGAATGGAGGCAGTGTGGCGGGGTATCGCGCGCCGGACGTGCCGGGTTACGGAGTCGAGTACGATTACGGTCCGCTCAACTATGATATCCGCAACGTATTTCATGCCAGTGGCGGTTACGAGCTCCCCTTCGGCACGGGTAAGAAATACTTTTCCAGCGCCAGCAAACTCGAGAATGGCATGGTCGGCGGGTGGAGTGTCAATGTGATCAGTGGGCTTCAGGGCGGCCAGCCGATTACGTACTCCTGTCCAACTAGCACCACCTCGGGAACAAGCTGCTACGACGTGAAAGTTCCGGGCCAGAGCGCGAAGCTGGGGCTGCACACTGACTCCAATGGAAAGCTGAATTGGATTGGCAATCCGCTGGCCTTCCAGCAACCTTGCCCGTTGGGAGCTGCTCCAACCCCCGGTTGCGAAACGAGTGTGCCGATTCTGGGTGGCAGCCAGGGAACGTCGGTGACACCGGGAATAGCCAAGTTCGACTTCTCGGCGTTCAAGTCCATCCCGATTAACGAACGCTTCTCCATGCAGTTCCGGGCTGAGTTCTTTAACATCCTCAATCACCCGACCTTCAATGCACCTAATTTCGGTGGCAACGGGGTCACTTCGGTTTCGAACTCGGGCAACTTTACCAGTACTAACTTCGGTGAGATTGGATCCACTCGGTTTGCTCCATACGATCCGAGGCAGATCCAATTTGCTCTAAAGCTGTACTACTAAGTTAAGATGAAAACACCCCGAAAAGGGTCTGCCAACCAGCGGCCGGTTCGGGGTGTTTTCTGCGTAGCGCCAGGCTCACGCGGTGATCGTTAGAGGTGCTCCGTGAGCAAAAGGCCCCAGCTTCGGTTGGCGATTGTTTGTCTGTTGGCCTGCGGCTCGTTCACCCTGGCCGAAAACAATCAGAACCCTAAGCTGGACCAGGAGTTTCAGTCTGCGGTAGCCCACTACCACGCCGGACAACTTCCAGAGGCGGCCGCCCAACTGGAGAATCTCCTACCCCAGGTTCCAAAAAGCTTTGAGGTTCATGAGCTTCTTGGGCTGGTCTACGCCGCGCAGTCACAGGATGCGAAGGCTGTTGAGCAGCTGCAAGCGGCGGCGCGTTTGAAGCCGGACTCGGCAGCTGCCCGGACCAATCTCGCGGCGGCCCTGGTACATTCAGGAAAAATTGAGTTAGCCGGCCAGGAGTTCCGCAAGGCGCTCGAGCTGGAGCCGCACGACTATGACGCCAACCACAACCTGGGTGAGTTCTATATCCAGACGGGAAAGATCGCCGACGCGATCCCTTTGCTGGAACAGGCGCAGCGCATCGCGGCTTCTTACGACAATGGCTACGATTTGGCACAGGCTTATTTGCTCACCGGGCGGCTTGGCCCGGCGAGAGAAATGGTGCAAACCCTGCTGCAACAAAAAAATACCGCGGAACTGCATAACCTGCTGGGCCAGATCGAGGAGAAGGACGGCAAATTCGTGGAAGCGGCGAACGATTTTAAGATCGCCGCGCAAATGGATCCGAGCGAGGAAAACCTGTTTGCCTGGGGAAGCGAGTTCCTTCTCCACAGGACGTACGAACCATCCATCGAAGTATTTGAGAACGCGATCCAACGTTACCCGAATTCACCCCGCTTATTCATCGGGCTGGGCATGGCGCTATACTCGCGGGGCAAATATGACGAGGCGGTCAAGGCCCTGATCGCGGCTGCTGATCTTAACCCATCTGATCCTCGTTGTTATCTTTTTCTCTCCAAGGCCTACGACAGCTCTCCTAACCAGGCGGAAGAAGTGATTCAGAGATTCCGCCGCTACTCTGAGCTCCAGCCGGGCAACGCGCGGGCGCTTTATTATTACGCCATGAGTTTGTGGAAGGGAAAGCGGGCGGAAGATCGCGGCTTCGATCTTGGGCAAGTCGAATCCTTGCTGCAAAAGTCGGTAGTACTCGATCCGAAGCTTTCAGAAGCACATGTGCAGCTGGGCAATCTCTACGCAGATCAGCATGAATATACGAAGTCCATTCCGGAATATGTGCGAGCACTCGAATTGAATCCGAATCTGCCCGACGCCCATTACCGCCTCGGCCAGGACTACGTTCATGTGGGACAGAAGGATCGCGCCCAGGGGGAATTCGAGATCTACCAGCGGCAACGCGCAGAGCATATGGCTGAAGTCGACAAGGAAAGGGCAGAAGTTCAGCAATTCGTCTATTCAGCCAAGACAGGGCCGGCAACCAAGCCATGATCGACGAACTCTCTAACCATCTTGGCCGCAGCAGGCGCGACTTCTTACGCAGCGCGGCGGGCGTGGCATTAGGGACTACGCTGATGGGCGCGAGTCCGTTTGTGCGTGGAGCGGCCGCGGCCAGGAAGCGGAAGATAATTGTCATCACCTTCGGCGGAGGCGCCCGGGACCAGGAGACCTTCGCGCCCGAGGGGCAGGAAAATATCCCTAACATGCTCCACGAATTGATACCGCAGTCGAGCTTTTTTACCCAGGTGGTGAATCAGGGCATCCTGGGCCATTATGTAGCGACTGCCAGCCTGGCAACCGGAGTTTACGAAACCCTCAATAACTTCTCTGCCGTCCCGCCGGAGCATCCGACAGTCTTCGAATATTTTCGCAAGGATTTAAATCGGCCGCTCTCCGACGCGTGGGTGGTCGCGCCCAGCAATGGATTCAACCGGATTGGCGAGAGCGACTACCGTTCGTTTGGGCCTGGCATGGGGGCGCGGGTGGTCTTGCCCAAGCATTTGCTAGGGGCGGCGATGTCTGGGAGCGCCACCGATTACGAACACTTGCTGCGTGACAACTACGAGACCCCACTTTACACACCACAACTGGCAGGCGGCGAGTTTGAGCTGCAGCAGCTGGAAATGATCCTCAAGCTCTCGGTCGATGATTTCAAGGCCCACGCCCTCACGGTGTCCAGCCCGGATGAGCTCTCCATGTACATTGTCCGGCGGCTGATGCAGCAGGAGTCGCCCAGTCTGCTTTGGATCACGATGCACGATATCGATATTGCGCACGCCGGTGCCTACTCGCTTTACATCGATGCCATCCGGCGCACGGATCGTCTTTGTGCGGAGCTATGGAAAACCGTGCAAAGCGAGCCCGAGTACGCGGGCAACACAACGCTGTTTATCCTGCCGGATTTTGGCCGCGACGGCGATCAGGATGCAGGCGGTAACGGCTTTCAGCATCATCGCACTGGCGATGCAGCATCGCGCACCACGTGGATGTTGGCGCTGGGTGAGGGTGTACGGCAAGGTGTGGTCTATGACCGTCCCATGCAGTCGATCGATCTGGTGCCGACGCTGGGAGCGATGATGGGGTTCTCCCCTTCACTTTCTCAAGGCAGGCCGATCAAAGAGCTGGTGTAGCAATATGCTTCCGCAGGATCTCAAAGCTGAGCAGTTCGCTGGGTATCCGCCCCAGGCGAGGGCGCTGGCCGTAGCCCACCTCGACGCGCTGCAGCAGCTTCCGCTCAGCTTCGTCCCCAGCCTGTTACGTGAGGTCATCGATTACGATTACAAGTTCCCGGCCGAGCGCGCGGCCATTGATAGGGAACTCGCCAACATCAGTTCTCTTTCGCCGGCGCAGAGGAAGGATTGGTTCCAGGCCTTCTCGCAATTGTCTCTCTCGACTAAACTCGAGCATTTCGATTGGATCAATCAGCCGGCACAGTTTGTAGAACAGCTATCGGCATACTTGTGGACCACGCAGCAGCTGGATGAATTTCGCAAGGCCGCGACCGTCTACGGAGATCGTTTGCGCGCGGCGACTCCTCCTGAAGCGTTGCCCCTGCGCAGACTCGGCATTGCCGTGATCGGGCAGGGCGTGGCCACGTATGATGCGCCGCTGTTTCGAAATCTGCGCCCGCACGGCGCGTATTTTGCGGGTTTAAAGCCCGACAACGGACTGCCACTGTTGCTGAACGCGGTCGCTGCCCGGGCCAAGGCGCATCCGGTCCCTTACAGCCATTGGTACGTCGACGGTGGGCAGCCGGCGGATCACAGCCCCTCGCTTACCTGTGTGTCGTATCAGGGTCTGGGGCCGGCGCGCGCGGCCTTGCTGGAGAACATTCAGACCGAAATTAAGCGTCCAGGTATGGGACCGGAAGAACTGCGCACGCATTTGGCACGGCTGGCGCCATCAGACCTTGGCATGGACAAGGCGGGAGACGAGGTGCTCGATCGTTTTCAAGTCAAGCTGCTCACAGAGGGATCGGGAACCCAAATCTTCAGCACCACCTTTGCCCAGTGGACAGCCCGCGAGGCTCTGCGCCGCGCCCAGCCGCTCACATTGTTGGTACGCTTCGCCCCCCGGCAACGGCAGAGGCCAATGAATGAGTTGCTGAGCAGTGGTCATGGCAATGCCGAACTCGACCTGGCTGGTTCTGTGGTCGATGCGGACATGGGCGCCTACTACAACTGGCTCAACCAGCAGCGGCTGCCGGGAGCAGAACAATCTGCCTTCCTGGTCTGGTTTGAGGGCCACAGCCAGGCGGTTGTCATTGGACCCTCTATTCCGCGCGGAACAGAATCAGCCACAGTAGCTGATCTAGGCGAACTAGTCGCGTTGGCCGTCAGCTGAAAAAGTCTTGATTTATTTTTCGACCCGCAACAGCAGCCGGGTGCCCCACATCTCGCTCGTTTTTCGCGAGATGTGGGATACCACGACTCTTAACTACGCCTGCTCATTGTGTCGAAAAACTTGCGGTTTAGATCTGTGGTATCCCACATCTCGCAAAAAACGAGCGAGATGTGGGGCACTCAGCGTCCGTTGCAGGTCACTTGACCCGAACTGTAGGTTCCACCGACAAGCCCGGACGCAACAAATGATCCTTGTCCTCGTTTCGATCCGTCAGGTCAATGCGGACCGGGATTCGCTGCACGACCTTAACGTAGTTGCCGGTCGCGTTCTCCGGGGGAAACAGGCTTAGCACCGAGCCGGTCGCGCCCCCAATCTGCGTTACCGTGCCATCGTAGTCCCGCCCGTAAGCATCCACGTGAATTTTGACATGTTGCCCGGGACGCATCAGCCGTAGTTGCGTCTCCTTGAAGTTTGCCGTGATCCATATGTCGTCCAGCGAAACCAGAGTCATTAAATTTTGCCCCACGCTGACGTTCTGCATCACTTCCAGGCTCTTCTTGGTGATGATGCCATTGACCGGGGCAACAATCCTGGCGTAGCCCAGGTTCAGCTTGGCTTGCGCCAGCTCGGCGCGCGCCTGCTCCACCTGCGCGGCCGCCTGGTCTGCCTTGGCCTTCTGAATCTTCACCTGGTCGGGCGCCGTTTGCGCGGTCTTTAACTCGGCCTGAGATTGAATCACGCGGTCGCGGGCAATGCGCACCGCGTCCTCGGCGGCAATCTCGCTGGCCTTCGCTCCCAGCAAGGCTGCCTTGGATGCATCCGCGGTGGCTACGGTGGCGTCGAACTGCTGTTTCGAAATAACGTCTTTTTCAACCAGCGGCGTGTATCGCTTCAGATCCAGTTGAGCTTTGATGTTGTTGGCGTCCGCCTGCTGCACCTGCGCCTGGGCCGCTTCCAGCTGCCGCTGCGCTTGCTGCACGCTCGCGTCCGAACTCCTCACCCCGGAGGAGGCCGACTGCAAGGTAGAGGTGGTGTTGATTCCGATGACGGGGACGTTCACCCGTACCGCTTCATAATTGGCTTCGGCGCTTTCCAGGCTGGCCTCATCCTGCTGCACCGCCACCTCAAAATCCTTCGGGTCGATCTCGGCAATCAGGGTACCGGCTTGTACAAACTGATTTTGTTCCACGTTCACCCTGATCACTTGCCCGGCAACCCGGGCGCTGATCTGTATCAGGTGCCCATCCACCTGCGCATCGTCGGTGTCTTCGTAGTACGTGGAGTGCCACCAGAAGAGCAGTGCGCCCACGACAAGCACAGCGACCACACCAATGACGATGAAGCGGCGCCGGCCCTTTTTGCGCGGAGGACTGTCGAGGTCCTGCTGGTCATTGTTGCCGGCTTGAGGACCCTCTTCTTCGACGGTAGTTGCACGGCCTGATTCCGCATTCTGTTCCGCCACCGCTACTTACCTCCCACATAATCCTTGTAATTTGTTTGCGCGACGCCCATAGCCCGAGCCAGCGACAGTTTCGCTACGTTGTGCTGGTAAAGGCTCGAGACCAGCTGGTCGTCGGCCTGAGCCATTGATGTCTGGGCTTGCGATACGGCAAGATTATCGGCCACCCCGGCCGCGTACCGCTGTTGCGCTTCGCTCAAAGCCTCGGTCGCCAATTCTACGTTGCTGCGGGCTACAGAAACCTGCTTCGCTGCTGCCTCAATGTCGAGGATACTGTTGCGCACATCGGCGCTGATCTGCCCCTGCAGGTCGTTCAACTGTGCTTGCTTCTGCTCCAGTTGCGCTTGCGCGTTCCGCGCATCTCCACGCAACTTGGCCTCCTCGAAGAGCGGCACGCTAGCCGTGCCGAGCACGTCGAAAGTGCCGTGCGAATGTCCCAGGGTCGGCCCAATTACTCCGTAATCTCCGGAAAAGGCGATGGTGGGATAACGCTCAGCGGTTGCCGCGGATCGCGAAGCCTTGGCGCTCTCCACCTGCTGCTGCAATGCCTGCAAGTCACGGCGGTGTGCAAGTCCTTGCTGCACCGCGGCATTTGGGTCTACGTTGTCCAGCGCCTTAAAAGGCGCCTGATCGCTCAACTCGTAGCTTTGTTCCAGGGGAAGTCCGATGGCGCGCGCCAAAGCGATCTTGTCTTTCTGATACTGGTTTTGCGCCGTGATCAAGGTCTGTTGTTGGGTTTGATAGTCCACCCGGGCGCGTAGCTCGTCCAGCAGCGGAGAGGTACCGGCCTGGTGATTGGCCACTGCCTGATCCAGCGAAACCTTCGAGGTGTCTACCTGGGACTGGGCTGATTGCACCCGCGACGCATCGGCGATGCAGAGCAAGTACGCATTGCCGACCGTAAGCACCACCATGTCTTTCGCGTCCTCGATCGAGAGCCTGGATCCCTGAAAGTTATGTTTAGAGGCCAAATAGTTGTCAAGTGATGACAAATTTAACAGTGACCACTGCACCGAACCGCGAATGTCCGTGTAGGCGTAGGGGCCAATGACAGCAGGGAAGCCGGGGATAACGAGGCCTTCGGCTTGCAAGTTCGTCTGTTGGTCTGCTTCTTTGGCCGAAGCAGAGACGGTGGGCAGCAATGCCTGCAGTTGCTGCAATTGTTGCGCGCCGGCCGAGCCTGCGTTCACGCCGGAAAGCACCAGGCCCAGGTTGTACTGCAGCCCCATGTGGATCGCCAGATCCAGTGACAGGGGAAGAACCCCCGGCACCGGGGTCTGCTTGACGATGCTGCCCTGGTAGGTGTTGCTATTTACCTGTGCCGGCATAGCCTGCACCGCTGTACCGGCCGACGACCCACCGCTTGAGCTGCCACTGGATCCACCACCCGACGTGACGAACTGTGCGGGCGATGCCAAAGGGAGAAAGGGCAAACTGAGGAGCGTCACCAGTGAACGCCAGCCCTTACCCCGCAAAGCACCCCCCTTTCGTCTCATCCTGCAGTCAACCTCGGCTACGCAACCAGTGGCCCAAACAAAGGCAGCACCAACTTCGATGCCAAATCGCTTGTGAACAATTCAAAAAGAAAGCCCGCAGGTGGACTGGAACCTGCGATTCCGCGACGGACGGCAGGCAATAGAGGAACACAATGGCGGCGGTCAAACCAGAGGGCTAGCTACCCGGGTTCAAGCCGGCGTCAGGGCGGTCTGCGCAGTCATCAGGCAGGTGGCCAACGAGCACAACGCCTGGCGATAGGCGGTCCCAACCTGGTCCCGTCGCCAGGCCTGCGCTCCGGTAGCGCCGCTCTGGCGAAGGCTCTCAGCAGTCTGCTCACTGTCTTGTCCTGCGACAGCACGGAGCACAAAAATTGCCCTCAGAGCGGGCGCCAATCGTTCCAGCCATTCGCGCATTCCGGCCCGGCCGGCGCCCGACATCAGGGCACCGAACTGCTCGGAGTCCAGGCCCGCTGCGCCAAGGTCGTCAGTTTCAATGCAGCTGGCGTCGGCCGGCTGCGGCGAAGGAACCGCGAACGCTTCCGGGTACAGCCCGGCCATCCGCTGCACGGCGGTGTGCGCCAGCACAGTGCGCGCCTCGGCATAGGCCAGCGTCCCCTCGGCGCAGGGGTCGGCCTCGACCTGGGCCACGCTCTCCTCGACCAGGGAAACAGCCTCCTGCTCGTCTCCCAACATCAGGGCCGCGATCTGAAAAAGATGTAAAGCCGTATCTTCGGCCATCCATTGCATGGGCGCCTGCCCCAAATCCTGCTCCTTCATACGCCTCTCCTTGAAAACTGTCGCCTGGTCCCTTAGCATTGTCATCTTCCATCCTCCCGCAACCCCTCTCCGGGCGTCAAATCCTCTTCCACCTGGTGTGCTTTTCAACACCCATTCACCTTCCCAGTCTTTTAGTAAGGTAGACAGTGTGAGTACTATCGTTGGGTCGTCCCCAATCCTCTCTATGGACAATGTAGGCAAGGTTCGGCAAAGTCTGTTTATCGGCCGTGATGAATCGTGGTTGAGCTTTAACCAGCGCGTGCTCGAAGAAGCCCAGGATCCTGACAATCCTTTGCTCGAAAGGGTTAAGTTTCTGGCCATTACCGCCAGCAACCTGGATGAATTTGTCGAGATTCGCGTTGCCGGCATCATGCAGCGCATTGAAGACGGGTATACCGAACCGGGCTTTGATGGCCTGACTCCGCAGCAGACCCTGGACATCGTGGTCCAGGATATGCACACCTTTGTCCGCGATCAATACCGCTGCTGGACCGAGAGTCTTCGTCCGGCGCTTTACGATAATGGCGTTCGGGTGCTGCAATGGGGCGAAGTCGACGAGGCGGCGCGCGCCCATGCCCTCAATTACTACCAGCGCGAAGTCGACCCGTTGCTGACGCCCATCACCATCGACCCAGCCCACCCTTTTCCCCGGGTCTTGAACAAGGCGCTGTGCCTGGCGCTGCTGTTACGCCGCAAACGTAAGGGTTCCTCAGGTGCGTTGTTGGGCGTGCTCACCGTGCCCCGCGCACTGCCCCGACTGGTGCCCGTGCCCTCTAGCTCCGGAACCCATGACTTTGTCTTTCTCGCTGACCTGATCGAGCAGAACGCCATGGGCATGTACCGTGGCTACGAGATTCTTTCCACCGCCGCCTTTCGCGTCACCCGCAACAGCAACCTGTACTTCCAGGAGGAAGAATCGCGCAGTCTTCTGGACAGCGTGCGCTCCGAGTTGCACAACCGGCGCAAAGGCGATGCCGTAAGGCTGGAAATTGAAGAAGGCGCGGATGCCGAGGTGGTCGACCGCCTGCGCATGAATTTCGAGCTTGAGGATACTCAGGTCTTCACCACGGACGGGCCGGTCAACCTGTCGCGCCTGATGAATCTGTACACCGACACTCCCCGCCCGGACCTCAAATTCAAAGACTTTCTGCCCCGGGAACTGCGCTTGAACCGCCGCTCAGAAGATCTTTTCGATGAGCTCCGTCATCACGACCTGCTGCTGCATCACCCCTTCGATTCCTACGACGCCATCGTCAACTTCATTCAGTTGGGTGCGCAGGATCCAAGGGTCGTCTCGATGAAACAGACGCTTTACCGCACCAGTTCCGACTCGCCCATGTTTCATGCGCTCACCGAAGCGGCGCAAACGAAAGAGGTGACGGTGGTGGTGGAACTGATGGCTCGTTTCGATGAGGCATCGAACATCCGCTGGGCGCGCAATCTGGAAGACGCCGGGGTGCAGGTTTTTCATGGCATCGTGGGGCTCAAGACGCACTGTAAGCTGGCCATGCTCATACGCCATGACCCGGACGGCGTCACCCGTCGTTATGTGCATCTCGGCACCGGCAACTACAACCCCAACACGGCGCGCTTCTACACCGACATCAGCCTGCTGACCGCCGACCCGGAGATCACGGCCAGCGTGCACAGTGTTTTCAACTACCTCACCGCCCACTCCGAATCCGATGATTACGCTCCTCTGCTGGTGGCGCCGCTCACCCTGGCGGAGAGCACCATCCGCATGATCCATCGCGAGGGGGAGCACGCTGCGGCTGGGCGCCCAGCCCACATTATTGCCAAGATGAACTCGCTGCTCGAAGAGGCGGTGATCGAAGCGCTTTATGAAGCTTCGAAGGCCGGGGTGCAGATAGATCTCATCGTGCGCGGCATTTGTTCCCTTCGCCCGGGGATCGCCGGGGTAAGCGAGAATATTCGCGTGCGCTCGGTGGTGGGCCGTTTTCTCGAGCACAGCCGTATCTTCTATTTTGCCAATGGGGGCCAGGACGAGATCTATTGCGGCAGCGCCGACTGGATGCCGCGCAACCTGTTTGAACGGTGTGAAGTCGTTTTTCCCATTCGCGATGCACAGGTCCGGAATCGCATCCGCCACGAGATCCTGGCCGCCTACATGGCCGACACAGCAAAGTCACGCATGGAGACGGCCTCCGGCGATTATCCCCGCGTCCGCGCTCCCGAGGGCAAACGATTCAGTGCCCAGGACTTTTTGATCCGCGTGGCCGAAGGACGAGACAGCATTGACAACATTCCGCAGCCGGCTTCAGAGCCGGAGAAAGTTGCCGCGGCGGAGGTTGGTGTTGAGCAGCTCTCAGCCCCCGCCAAGCCGCACCGCCGCAGAGCGCCGCGGAGGCATTCCCAGCCAGCCGCCTCTTAGTCCCCAAGGCCGGGGCGAAGAGGCTAGGTCGTTCGAAGGGTACTAGCCCCTGCGTGGGAGCCTCCTGGATAGGATGATGGGTGCCCCAGGTCTCGCTTTTGAGACCTGGGATCCTCCACGCAAATGCCGGCAGACCGATTTGGGAGCCCTGACTTCGAGACAGCCGCCTTTTTGGATGGAGATGGGACGAGGAACGTTTCCTCGCGGGCTAAAGCCCAGTTCTGTTTCGATTCTTTACGGCCCGACTAAAGTCGTGCCCTGATAACCAAACTCGACCGACGAGGTGGAAGTGCGTCTTAGCTACTGAAGGGAAGTAAACTGAAGCTTGGCCCAGCGCCTCTACAACCTTGCCGCTTGGTGGCATCTGCTTAGCCTGGATGCGCCGACCGTCGCCGCTCTCTGGTCGTGGTTCTTCGTCCGTGCAATGCATCTTCACGTGTCGCTCATCCAGGCCTTGCTCCTCCCGTTGGGTACGTGGCTGCTCTACGTTGCCGACCGCATCCTCGATGGACTTCGCCAGGGTGAACTGCTTCGCGAACGCCATCACTTCCACGCCCGCCATCGCACTGCCTTCCTGTTGGCGGCCTCATTTCTGTTCGTGCTGTTGACCTGGTTCGTGCTTACCCGCATGCTGCCGGCGGCGTTCCGGGATGACTCCTGGATTGGCGGGCTGGCGCTTCTTTACCTGTTCGCGGTGCACCGCCGGACCACGCCTCGGTTGCCCAAAGAGCTTGCCGTAGCTATCCTCTTCGCCGCGGCCACCGCCGTTCCCGCCTGGTCCCGCCTCAGCGCCGGCAGAGGACAGCTGGCGCCCGCCATCATCTTCTTTGCCCTGCTCTGCTGGATCAACTGCGTGGGCATCGAGAAATGGGAAGGCGGTAAACCTCATGCGATTACACGCTGGGCCAGCCTGCACTTGCGGTCGATCGTAACCATGACTGCACTGTTTTCGCTGGCCGCGGCGCTCCTCACCCCTTCGCGCGGGCTTATGGCGGTTTATCTGGCGGCCCTTCTCAGCTGTGGACTGCTCTATGCCCTCGACGCGTGCAGCGCACACTGGGCCCCCTTGCACCTGCGCATCGCCGCGGATGCAGCTCTGCTGACACCGCTGGCCTTATTGCCTTTTGCCCGGTGAGCATTTTCCGCACATCAAGAAACGAAAATGCACTGAGCAGCGTCAACTTTGATCGCGTTGCCCGCCCCTACAGGTGGCTGGAATACATGAGCTTCGGGCCGTGGCTCGAGCGTTGTCGTAACGCTCAACTGGCGCAGCTGACGGCCGCACGCCACGCCTTGCTATTGGGAGATGGGGACGGGCGCTTTCTGGCGCGTCTGCTGAAAGCCAATCCTCTGCTTCGTGCAGATGTGGTCGATTCCAGCCATTCCATGCTGTGCATTCTCGACCGCCGCGTTCGCCGGTGCGGCCCGCTGGTCGCCCCGCAAATTTGCCTGTACCACGCTGACGCCCTGGAGTGGGACCCCAGGGGAAGCTACGACCTGATCGTTTCTCACTTCTTCCTCGACTGCTTTTTTCCTGACCAACTGGAGCAGCTTTTCCATCGTGTCCTTCCTCATGCCCTGCCGGGTGCGCAGTGGGTCATCTCGGAGTTCGCCTTCCCCCGCAACACAGTCGCCGCTCATCTTGCCCGCGCGATCATCAGCTTGCTCTATCGTGCTTTCGGTCTGCTTACCGGACTCCGCGTGCGCACCCTGCCTGATTACGAAACCGCGCTGCTGCACCATGGATTGGTCCTCACCCACCACCGGTTCTTCCTGGCTGGCCTGTTGACTTCCCAGGTCTGGACCCTGCCCACTCCGCCGCAAAAATGAACTAGAATGCCGCATGCCCTCCCTGCAAATGCGCTGGCTATCGTTATTCGCTTTTCTGATTTCCCTCACCGCATGGGGACAGGTGTCGGCGGTGTATTCTCCTGACGGCAAACCGCTCTCGAAGCGGGTCGTGGCTTACTGGATCGACGCTAGTCTTAACACCGATGCCAAGACCCTGGACGCAACTGAGATCCTCGAATATCGCAATCCCTCCGACCAGCCTGTTTCTACGGTGCCCTTTCACCTCTACCTCAACGCTTTCCGTCCTCAATCCACCTTTTCCCAGGAGTCCCATCAGAGCGGCGTGGATCTGTCCTACAAGAAGGGGGAGCAAGGCTCCATCGACATCAAGAGCATCGCCGCCGAGGGGTATGGTGACCTCTCCCAAAGCGCTCGATTTGCGGCCCCCGACGACGGCAACCAAGACGACCATACGGTGATGGAAATCACCCTCCCCCAACCGCTTGGACCGGGTGAGGCGATTCGCTTCCACATTGCCTTTCACGACAAATTTCCGCTTTCTGTTGCCAGAAACGGGTACAAGCGCGACTTCATCATGGGAGCGCAATGGTTTCCCAAGGTGGGCGTGCTGTGGCACGGCGCCTGGAATTGCCATCAGTACCACGCCGACACAGAATTCTTTTCCGATTTTGGTACCTACAACGTCAACCTCACGCTTCCCCAGCGTTACATCGTGGGCGCCAGCGGCATCCAGACAGGTGAGCAGGCCAACTCCGATGGCACCACCACCCTCAGCTTTCGCGGTGAAGATATTCACGACTTCGCCTGGGCGGCCTCCCCTCACTTTGTGGCCGTCGACGATGTTTTCGTGAACAGCTATGGCCCGGTAAATCTGCATGCGCTGGTCCTTGCGTCCCATGCTGCCCAGCGGCAACGCTATCTCGCCGTCCTCAAAGACACCATGCAGAAATATGATGAATGGTACGGACCGTATCCTTACAAGCAGATCACGTTGATCGATCCCGAACCTGGCTCGGCGATCGGGGGCATGGAATATCCGACGTTGATCACTGGGGACGCGGAATGGTGGGAGCCTTCGTGGAGCCACTACCTCCTGGATACGACCGTGGCCCACGAGTACGGGCACCAGTATTGGTACGGCATGGTTGCTACCAATGAATTTGAAGACCCATGGCTCGATGAAGGCATTAACAGCTACAGTGAAACCAAAGTGGCGAGTTCACTTTACGGCAGCAATAATTCTGCCGTAAATGGCCGCACGCTCTATGCCAGCATCACCGGGTTCTACCGCGATTTCTATCTCCTCGATCCGGACCACGACCCGATCGTGCGCCCGGGTTGGAAATTCATTAACGAAGCCAGTTACGGTGGCATTGTCTATGGCAAAACCGACACCGTGCTTAATACTCTGGAGGCGGTTCTCGGAGAAGCCACAATGCGCCAGGCGCTGCGCGCCTATTTCCTGCGCTACCGCTTTCAGCATCCCACCGGTACCGATTTTCTCAACACCGTGAAAGAAGTATCCGGGCGCACGGATCTTGAGCCTTTCTTCGCCCAGGCGTTCCAGGGCACCCAGGTGCTCGATTACTCCGTCGAGTCGCTCACCTCCGGCCCCAGTGAATGGTGGAAGGAGAATGCGGGACCGCCCTACCACACCAGCGTGGTGGTGGGGCGTAAAGGCAGTTTCCTTTTCCCGGTGAAACTCGAAGTGGGATTCGCCGACGGCTCCACGGAACAAGTCAACTGGGATGGCCTAGACCGCTGGGCCCGCTTCTCCTGGGACAAACCCGTACGGGCGGTTTACGCCCAGCTGGATCCGGATAGGAATGTCCTGCTGGACGCTAATTCGTTCAATAATAGTTACAGCCTGCGACCCGACCGGACCGCTCGTTTTAAACTGACCAATTATTGGCTGTTCACCCAGCAACTGCTGGTGCAATGGTTATCGTTCCTGGTCTGACATGACGATCCAATCACCATCTCCAGGGGAGCTACAACTTCGCATGAAGCGCCCGCTACCCAACCTTCTGGCCCGGGGATTTCAACTTGGTCTGCGCAATTGGCCCTGTGTGGTTTGGGCTTACGCCATCAATCTGCTCTTTAGCTTGCTGGGCAGCATCCCATTTACCGCCGGACTGGCCTCCACTCTCGACCATAGCCTGGCAGCGCAAAGGATCGCAGGCACTCTCGATGGTGCCGCTCTCCTGGAGCTGTTCATCCACCTCCGCGACGGCGGCTTTGCTCCCATGGCGTTTCGGGCCGCAGGCTCGCTGAATCTGCTTCAGCTGCTGGTACTGTTCGTTTTTTTTACCGGCAGCGTGTTTATCTATGTTTCGGCCGAGCCGCCACGGCTTTCGGTGCTGCTGCGCGGTGGCGTCGCGTACTTCTGGCGCTTTGTGCGTGCAGCGATTGTGGCTGTTTGCATTAGCGTTTTGGTCGTCGGGGTTCTGCTTGGCCTACGGGCTGCGTTGCTGGCTCGCCTCGGCGACGTCTACGTCGGGGCGCGGATGTTTCTTTTCTCGGCCACCAGCCTGGCCGTGGTTTTGCTCGTCGCCCTGTTCATACGTCTCTGGTGGGACCTGGTTGAGGTCTATATCGTGCGCAACGCCATGGACGGCGAACGCAGCGTCCGCCGGGCGCTGCTACCGGCACTCCGCCTGCTTCGTCAATACTTCTTCCGCACCTTTGGCAGTTTCCTGGTAGCTGGTTTGGCCGGGGTAACCGCTCTAGGCTTGTGCCTCGCTCTTTGGAAAGTGCTTCCCGCGCACCAGGTCTGGCCGGCTTTTCTTCTGGCGCAGGTTGGACTCTTTCTTCTGCTCGCCGGCCGGTTCTGGCAGCGCGGTTTGGAGGCTACCCTGGTCATCGCTGTGGATCCGCCCAGCATAATTCGGGAAGAGATAGGCACAGAAGAAATGGAGACGTACGAATTGGACGAAGTGGTTGAGGAGGGCAGCCCATCGGTAGCGAAGATTGGAGTTTCACCTGGGCTCACCGAACCCACCCTGCGCGATCTGGTGCAGAAGCTTCGCACCGAGCCCTGGGGCAATCCGGATGTTCCGCCGGCGCCCCTGGCACGCGCGGAGGTGGGGTTGCCATTGCCGCCGGCGCCTCAAAAACCGGTGGAGGTCAACGACCCATCGATCTCGGTCCTTGACCGCCACGAAAACAAATTTCCGCTCGGCGGTGTGAGCCCCGTCCCGGAAGCAGCTCCGGCCGACCCGCTTGAGCCGCCGAAAGTCGCCGATATTCACGAAAAAACGCCCCATTCGGATAAGAAGCCCCTGCCCTAAGCGCCGGCCCCCAAAGAACGAGGAAAGCACAGGGCAACCGTCGTCCTCCGTCGCCCCTCCTATGGGAATGAGCTCCTCCGATCCTGACGTTTTCCCCCAACCCGGTCCCGACCCTTCTCCAGATCCCGATCCTATTCCCGTGCCTCTTCCACCGGCGGACCCTGATCCCGCCCCGGGCCTGCCTACGGATCCGCTGACACCCGCTCCGGTCTATTGAGGAAGGTCTTGGCTTAACCATGGGGAATGTTACAATCGCATGAATCGATAGAGCCCGCGCCCGCAGTCGTCCCGCGTGAGAAGAGAAGTCCCAACCCATGAACCTTTACATCCTTCGTCATGCCAGCGCTGGCGTCCGCCGCGCGTCCCCGGCCGTTGATGTCAAGCGGCCACTGGACAAAGAAGGCAAAGAGCAGTGCTTGTTGGTCGCCAGGTACCTGAACGCATTGAAGATTCAGTTCGATCTGATCGTATCCAGTCCGCTCAAGCGAGCCCTGCAAACTGCCTCTCTGGTGGGCACCGAGGTCGCCTATGACAGCAAGATCCAAATCACGGATGCCGTTGCGCCCTCAGGGAATTTGGCTAGCTTCCAGGCCCTCGTAACGACACTGAATGGGTATGAAAATGTGTTGATAGTGGGTCACAACCCCAATCTGCCCGAATTTCTCGGTTCGCTCATCTGCGCACCCAGACCTGCAAGCATACGGATGCGCAAAGGAGCGATTGCCCGCGTGGACGTCACCCGCCGGCCGGGGCAGTTGATCTCTCTGATGGATCCGCGGATGCTGCGGCAGATCTACGCCAGCGCGGCAAAAAGCTCGCGCCGGAACACCTCGCGGAAATAGTCGCCTTCTTTGCGCAGCGACCAGAGTTCCAGCTCCGCGCCGGTCCGGCCCGGGCTTAGCTCCATCAAAACCCGCTTGGGATAGACGCGCAGCGTCACTTTCAGCACATCGCTCGCCCGGTCCTGGTTCAGCGCGACCGCCAGGCGCAGCAGCACTACCGCGCGTTGCACCCGGGTGAATTCCTCCGGAGGAATGGGCCGCATAGTACGATCCGCCGGGTCGGGACGAGACTTGCCCAGATAGCGCGCAATGGCCGACATAATGGCTCTTTGCTGCGGAGTGAACCCGAATAACTCAGAGTTGGCGATGATGTACTGCGCGTGCCGGTGGTGTCCCTGGTAATTCATGAACTTGCCCACGTCCCGCATCATGGCTGCCGCTTCCAGCCAGGAGCAATACTCCCGGGGTAGTTCGTGCACTGCCTGCATATCGCGGAAGAGCTGCAGCGCATGTTGGCGCACGGCGTCCGCTTGCCGGGGGTCGACGCCGTAGCGTTTGCACGTGGCCAGTACGCCCTGCCAACGCTCCCGCTCGAACTGCTGATGGGCCGTAGTCTTGGCATCCTGCTCGGCCAGCATCTGGGCCAGGATGCCGTCGCGCAAGCCCAGCTCCGAGTAGATGAACCCGGGCAGAGCGAAATGCTCCAGCAGCGAGGTATAGACGTGGGCCCCGGCGACGATGATCTCGCTCCGCTTGGGCCCGATGCCCGGGACGCTGCTGCGCTCGGCGCTGTTCATGGCCGTCAGGCGGGCAGTCAGCCGGCGGACATTTCGTGTCTCCGCCAACGGCTTCCTTCTGGCTCGGCCATTTTTGTTGGAGGTTCCGCGCATCGCCATGCTGGCCTGTGATAGCGCGGCCGCCGTTCCTGAAGTAGCAATCACCATCGAAACCCGCGGCGCACCCAAACGGCGCTCTGCCTTGCGCAGTTCGCGGGCGATAAATTGCTTCATACGGGCAAGCTCTTCTTCCGAGGGAGGATCGCCGGGAAGGAATTCACTGGTCAAGCGAACCGCGCCCAGCGGCAGGCTCACTGTTTCCTTAATGCGTTTGCGCTCGGAGAGCGTGATCTCGCAACTACCGCCGCCGACGTCGATCAGCAGGCATCTGCCTTGCGTGTCCGGTTCCCCCATCACTCCGCGGTGGATGAGGCGCGCCTCCTCCAGACCGGAAATGATCTCTACTTCCCAACCAGTTTCGGATTTGACCCAGGCTAGAAAAGCCTGGGCATTGCGGGCGTCGCGCAGGGCCGAAGTGGCTACGGCGCGGACCCCGTCGGCGCTATGCATTTTGACCGCGCGATAGAAACGCTTCAGCGCCACCAGGGTGCCGCCCATCGTTTCCGGAGAGATCACGCCGGTTTCAAAAACGCTCACTCCCAGCCGCGTCACCTCGCGGTCCTCATGGAGCAGTTTCAGTTGGTGGTGCTGAACTCGCGCGATTTTCAATCGGCAGGAGTTGGAACCAATGTCAATCGCTGCGTACGTCTGCATCGTGTGGGGAAGTTTCACCTCAAGATACAACACTTCTTCTTACATTTTCATGAAGCCCGACTATGGCCTAACCTGGCCGCGCGAAGACTCTGTGTAGGAAGGGCACGGCTTCAGCCGTGCCGCACTGCACTAGGACTCATGAGGGCTTTAGCCCCTGAGGTACGTCTAGCACTTAATGTCCCCGAAAACGTACCTCGGCGGCTAAAGCCAAATCATGAGTCTCGCATTTGCGGCACGGCTGAAGCCGTGCTCTTCGTGGAAAACCCAGAGCGATGTTGGCTTTAGAAGCCGAAAGCGAGGCCCTTTTGGTCGACCTCTACAACGCCCGGAGGTCGCTTGGCGGGAAGTTGGTTGGCCATCCACTCTCCCAAAAGGCGTCCGCGCGTGGATTGGGTGGTCTTCATCGCCGCGGCAAAATGGCGTTCGACCTCGCGCTCGAGAAATGCGGTCAGATCTGGCGCTTCAGCTCCCAGAGCCGCACTGGCCTCCTCACTGAGGCATAGCCAGTCGTGCCAGTCGCCGATAGCATCCTGTATCCGTTTCAGTGCAATGGCGACGCTGGATGTTTGGCCGTCGACTGCGGATTCGGCCACGTACCGCGCCTTCTTGGTCGCTTTGCGAAAATCGTGTAGGTTCTCCCCATCCAACACGGGCATGGTGTCCGATGCGCGTACGAAGTCCTCCAGCGCCACAGCATCAGCCGGCCGCGAGTTCTTCATACTGTTTAGAGGTGCATGGCTCAAGGCAGCCAGGAATCCGGCTTGCCCTTCCGCCAATGCCGTCTGCCGCTTTCTGGTTTTCTTCTGCATACCTTGGGCCTGGCGCTTGCGTTCACCTTTGAGCCAGGCGTCGAGCATTTCCGCCTGTTTGGAAAGCGGCCCAGAATCCTTACCCACCCAGTCTTGCAGTAGCTTGCGGTGCACATCCAGATCGCGCACCGCGCCGGCGGCGCGGCGAATCTGCTTCAGTTGCCGCAGCCAGGCCCGAGCCGGTTGCTCCAACGGCCCCGGCGTTTCGCGCAGCTTGGCCTCAAGCATGGCCTGCAGACGGCGTGATCCTGTCCTTACCCGATGTACCGCGTCAGGGGCCGCATCCTGGGCACATTGCGTGACTGCGGCGTTGAACGCGTCCGCTGTCGCGGCGAGATGAGCCAATGCTGGCTGGCTGGTATTCTGCTGCTTACGTTCCGCGCTTTTTTGAGCCATGTCGAATCACTTCACTCTTTCCCTCGAGGTGCCTGCCGAAAATAGCTTTGCCCTCTCTCCGGTGCGAGCCTGGACGCTGCTGCTGCTGGTCTTCGCCGCGGTGCACGTGGCGGCGCTTTGGGCACCCCCGTTGCTGGATGACGCAGATGCCACCCACGCCACTGCTGCACAGTATATGGCTCGCAGCGGAGACTGGGTGACACTGAAAGTGGATGGCATCCGTTACCTGGAGAAGCCGCCGCTGCCGTATTGGCTGGCCGCCGCCGATTACCGTATCTTCGGATTCAACGTATTCGCGACTCATCTGCCTCTGAGCCTGGGGGTGCTTGGCCTCGCCATTCTGGCCTGGGTGTGGGGCCGTCGTGCCTACGGCGAGCGGACAGCGTTCTATGCAGCCCTCAGCATTCTGACCAGCGTCGGGGTTTTTCTCTTCACCCGTATCTTCATTCCCGAAGTCCTCCTTACCCTGCTGCTGGCCTTTGCTCTTTACAATTTTCTCATCGCACTGGAAGACAGGAAACCCTCTCGCTTTTACCTGGCCTGGGCCGCACTCGCTTTGGCCATGCTGGCCAAGGGAATGGTGGCCCCAGTCTTCTTTTTATTCGCCATCGTACCCTACCTGCTGCTCACCGGAGATTGGCGCCGCTGGCGTGATTTCCGCCTGCCCTCCGGCATTCTGCTCTTCCTCGCCATCGCCGCGCCCTGGCATATTCTCGCCGGCCTGCGCAACCCGGGCGCCGGGCACCCGGTAGGAAATATTCCCACTCCAGGCAATGTCCACGGCTTCTTCTATTTCTACTTCATCAACGAGCAAGTGCTTCGCTTCCTGGGCAAGCGTTATCCAGTCGACTACAACAAACTCCCCTTTCTTCTCTACTGGAGTCTGCATCTGGTCTGGCTTTTTCCCTGGAGCATCTACCTGCCGGTGGTTCTGCGCCAGACGTGGAGCGCGCGCACCCGTTGGCTTCGGGAGCTGCAGGGAGCCCGCTATGCTGCGGCCGCCCGCTCTGCGCTCTTCCGTGCCCGAACCACCTGGCTGCTCACCATCTACGCGGCGGTCATCCTGCTATTTTTCTCCCTCTCCACCAATCAGGAGTACTACACCTTCCCGGTCTATTTCCCTCTGTTGCTGCTGACCGCCGCCGCGCTTGCGAGCGAAGAAGTGCGGGCTGTGAGCAACTGGCTTGTCGCCGGTCACGTGGCACTCGCCTTCATAGGTTTGGTTGCTGCCGCGGCTCTCGGCTACGGCCTGTGGTCCTCGCGCGGTCTGCCTTCCGGCAGCGACATTGGCGCGCTTCTTGCTCATCGGGACGTGGCCGGGTACACGCTTTCGATGTCCCATTTGTTCGACCTTACCGGGCCATCCTTTGCTGCGCTGCGTCTGCCTGCGGGGTTGGCTGCCGTTGGTTTGCTGCTCGGCCCCATGGTCGCCTGGGTACTGCGACGGCATAGGCACCATTTCGAGGCCACGGTCAGCGTAGCCTTTACCTCCGCTGTATTTCTGATTGCAGCGCATATAGCCCTGGTGCGTTTTGAGCCCATGCTTTCCTCTCGCGCCATGGCTGTCACCATCAACCACATTGCCCCGCGCGGAACCGATGCCACGCTCATCCTCTATGGCGATGTGGCCGACGGCTCATCGCTGCTTTTCTACACGCAGCGACAGGCTTTGTTGGTCAACGGGCGGCTCAGCTCGGTCCTTTGGGGCTCGAACTATCCTGACGCTCCGCATGTACTGATCAGCGATGCGGATCTGCTTGCGTTGTGGGGCACTGGCCCGCGCCGATTTCTTTTCGTTCCCGGAGACGTTCACGCCCACGTAGCCGCCTTATTGGGAAACCGCGCTTACATGCTGCAGGAGCTCTCCGACAAAACCCTCTACACCGATCGCCCGCTTTAAGCTGTCTACAATTCAGGGATGAAGCGTATTCTATTACGCAAAAGAAGCTCTTTGGCCGCTGAGTTGTTTTGTGTTCGGGCCACGCCTTAGTAGGGCCGCTGATTTTTAGTTTGTATCAGGGCACGACTTTAGTGTGCAGCGATGCTAGCTGCCATTCTTGCGGGTGTAAGTCCCGCCGGTGGAAATTACCCAGTTGCCACCGTAGCAATAACCGGCGACGGGGCGGGTGACCAACCCGTCGAAAGCCCGGTAGTAAAAATCCTCGCGGGCTGGGTGTAAATCCGGTTCGATCCGTCAGGAGGGTGAACAAATCAGCAGGTTGTAGCGCAAGCGAACCGTAGTGAAGCTCCGAAAGGTGCCCCCCGCGTGAAACGGATTTGCGGGAAGGATGGGAGTGCCGAGTCTGTACTAAAGGGACGAAGGCCAGCGTTGGCGGTGAAGGAACTGGGTGTACACAACCGCCGGACTCCCCGGAGTCGCAGAGGGCGACATGTTGAGAAAGAATGCGCAGTGAAAGCACGGAACCAGTCGTGGGTCGCCTAGGCGGCAACGCACAGCGAAGGCAGGGCGTATAAGCTGCAGAGCAGTGAAATCGCACTGTGCCTGCGAGTGGGTCGGATGGGGCCGCAAAAGTGTGGATGGATCGGGACAGCATAACCCGGACCGGAGCGAGGGCCCCTGGGGTAGAGCGGCGTAGCCGCTTGAATGGCGGTGCTTGAGCGCACAGCGTACTCCGACACTGAGCGGAGAAAAGTCACGCTTGCAGCGGTGGGCACGAAGGCAGGAAGCAAACCGAGAGGGCGCGACACGTGGGCGCCATTCGCGGGAAGGCGCCCGCTGATACGCCAGCCTTGAAGCCGTACTGGGGAAAACCCGCCGTACGGAATTTTAGGGGGGATGATGGAAACGTCGGCATCATACGAAGCCCGGTCCGCGCCATCCTCCTACCCGACCGGGCCGTAAAGAATCGAATTAGATTGGGCTTCAGCCCCTGCTACGGCGGATCCTGCCGAAAATGCCTCTTGGAGAGAGTTCATGCAGGGGCTAAAGCCCAGATCTTTTTTGGCCGTCAACGGCCCGACTAAAGTCGGGCCCTGATACAAAGCATGGGAGCGGACGGATCTCTGCAGACGACTAACAACTACGCCGTAAGAATGGCTTCTGGGTCGCGGTCGGCGGAATCATTTCTCATGGAGCCGTCCTGCTGCAGGTTATACACTTCCCCGCGCCACTGAACCTGGTTGCTCACGTAACTGGCGATCCAGTAGCCAAACCCCAGCAGGTCGCGCAAAGGATAGAGCAGCGCGCTGCGCACCCACCTGGGCTCGGCGACCACCAGCCTACCCACCATGGCACCAAGTGCGACCCGTGAGGCCCAGCTCCAGAACAACAGCAGCGCACCCAGCAAAGGACGATGCAACGCCGCTGCAACGCAGGCCGCCAACAACCCGTAGGGCAAGCTGAAGGTCAGCCCGGTTCCTATATGCCCCTTGGGACGGGAAAAACGGGTGCTCTTCATCCACCGGATCTGGTGCAGTACGGAAGGGATAAACGCCGAATTTAATACATGATGATCAATCGTGTGCGCGGAAAGAACCACCTGATACCCACTGGCGGCGACCAGGTTTCCCAGCATGAAGTCGTCTGCATGATACTGCCCGAGCGCACGGAAGCCACCGGCCCTCTGCAGGCAGTCGCGTCGCACCACCATGGTCGGCCCCAAAGCAAACTTCATGCCTTCGAGCATCTCCGCCACCAGCACCCCGGCGGACATCTCGATCGACATACCGACGGCTTCGAGCTTAGACCAGAAACTGCCGCCTACTCCGCGGTAAAGGCAAGTGACCAGGCCAACACGCTCATCCGCGAATGGTGCCACGACCGCCCGCAAATATCCGGGCGTGACGGAAACATCGCTGTCGCTGACCACAAAAAAACCGTGCGCCGCGGCACTCTGCATGCGCTCCAGGGACCAGACCTTGGCATTGGCATAAGGAGCCATGCCGCTGCAGACGAACCTGGAGCGAATCTTCGGATAACGCGCGGCCACCCGACGGGCAATCTCCAACCCCGGATCCTGGTCGCTGCGCGCGCAAAAAATGATCTCGAATTCCGGGTAATCCTGTTCAAAGAAGCTTTGCAGATGAGATTCGAGGTCTGGTTCCGATCCGTGCAACGGCTTAAGCAGGCTCACCCGCGGGGCGAACGGGCCGGGTGCCGCCGTGCGCCGGCGTTGGGCCAGACGCAGGGCGCCAACAGCCACCAGGAGGGCATACATCGTCGACGTAATGATGCCGGTAATGGCGAGTACAAGGAGAAAGTTCATCATGCTGGCAGCCGACCCTGAACCCCCTTTAAGTCTACAGTCAAGCCGACTTAGCGCTTGCGCGTAACCGCCGGCACGACCATAGGCCGGTGCAGGGCAACAATGGCGCCCTCGCTGGCCGGCATGCCCTGCTGCATCTTGGAAAGCATCTCGGTGCGTACATAGTCAACGAAGTCCTGCATCTGGCGATTCATCTCCTCCATACGCTCCCGCATCTGCAGGATGATGGCAATGCCGGCGATATTGACGCCCAGCTCCCGCGCCAGGTTGAGAATAAACTCCAGCCGCTCCAGGTCTTCATCCGTGTACAGACGCGTGTTTCCTACCGTGCGGGAGGGCTGCAGCAGCCCTTCGCGCTCATAAAGCCGCAGCGTCTGCGGGTGGATCTCGTACATCTCGGCAACCGCCGAGATCATGTATGCGCCCTTGGATTTACGTTTCGTAGGCATTTTCGTTCCCACGCCTTTGCATCATCAGTACTGGTTCATACTCCGGCGAAAGTCGCCTCTCGCGGGTCTTCTGGGTTCAATTTCGCAAACTCCCGCAAAATCTCTTTCGATCGCTCATCGCGCAATGGAGGCACAACCATCTCCACGGTGACAATCTGGTCGCCGCGAGCGCCCTCGTGGGTTGCTGAGGGAACGCCCTTCCCGCGCATGCGCAGCTTCTGCCCACTCTGTGTCCCCGGCGGGATCCTTAATTGAGCGCGGCCATCGATGGTAGGCACCTCAACCTTGGCCCCCAGGGCCGCCTCCGGAACTGTCACCGGAATCGTAACCTGAATATCGTCCCCTGAGCGGACGAAGACGGGATGGCTATCGATCTTGATAATGAGGTAAAGGTCTCCGGCTGGGCCGCCATTGACGCCGGCATTGCCCTTACCCGCCAGCCGGATCCGCTGTCCATCGCGCGTACCGGCCTTTATGCGGACTTCCACCGTCTCCGTCCGCGTTACGGTTCCTTCGCCGTGGCAAGTCGAGCATTCGTCCTCCAGCTTGCCGCTGCCGCCACACCGCGGGCAGGCAATCTTGAATTTCATTCGTCCACCCATCTGGGTGACTTGGCCGCTGCCTTGACATTCCGGACAAGGACCGCCGCCGGTGTTGGGTTTCCCTTTGCACGTAGGACAGGCTTCCTGTCGCACTACCTGAATACGCGCTACACCGCCGCGGATCGCTGTCCAAAAATCTACCGTGACCTGATATTCCAGATCGGTTCCTGGCTGCGGCCCGTGGTTCTTCTGTCCCTGGGAAAAGACGCTGGAGAAAATATCCCGGAACCCGCCCCAGCTTGAGCCCGAGGCGCCACTGGCTTCCCCGGGTCCTGCGGCGTAGTCGGAGAAGTCGAATCCCCCGAAGTCAATGGGGACGCCTCGCCCTCCGCCGGACGAACGCGTCGAACCCCCAGCATGGCCTCCGCCCGGAAAGCCACCATAGCCTCCGCGTGCCGCAGCCTCTGCCGCCGCGGGATCAATCTGATCGGAGTAATACCCTAGCGCGTCGTAGACCTTGCGCTTTTTCTCATCGCTTAAGACATCATTGGCTTCCGAAATTTCCTTGAACCGCTCTTCTGCCTTCTTATCCCCGGGGTTTACGTCAGGATGATATTTACGCGCAAGCTTGCGAAATGCTTTGCGGATATCGTCTGCCGTGGCCGTTTTCTTCACTCCCAGAAGAGAGTAATAATCTTTGGTCGGTGTCGTTGGCCATTCGTTCAATTCCTGGTTTTCAAATGGTTGACGGGCCGCCAATAACGGCGGCCCGCGCTTTACTTCAGTTCCACCACAACCGGGCTTCTACCGGCTCGATTCGCCAAAACAGATCGGGTTCCACCCGGGTCATCTGCGCGGCAAAGCTTTCCGCTTCTTCGCGCGTGTTGAACATGACCTGGTTATAGATTTGTCCCGCTCGCAGTTGTTCATATTTCCACATCGTCTCAGTCATTTCGCCCTACCTTCCGCCTGTGCCCTGTTGCTATACAGCACGGGGCGCTCCCAGCGGTTGAGCGCCCCATGCCACCTCTGACTGAGAGCAGCAAACAAACTTGCGTTGCTTTTCCTTTGTCCTTACTTCTTGTCAGCCACGTCCACGTACTCGGCGTCAATCACGCCCTCTTCCTTCTTCTCCTCGGTCGTGCCGCCGGCAGCTGTGCCGCCGTCGCTCGGGGCCGAAGATCCGGACGCGTTCGCCTTGTACATGGCCTCGGCCAGCTTATGCGAAGCCGCGGTCAGTTTCTCCCGCGCGCTATTCAGGTCAGCCGCGTTGGAGCTGCCCTGGAGCGTAGTCTTCGCCTGGCTGAGCGCAGATCTCAACATCGGTCTTATCGCTGCCGGAAACCTTGTCGCCGTTGTCCTTCAGCATCTTCTCGACGTTGTAGACCATGTTGTCGAGCGAGTTCCGCGCTTCTACCTCGTCCCGCTTCGCCTGGTCCTCAGAAGCGTGCGCATCGGCTTCTTTTGCCATGCGATCCACTTCTTCCTTACTTAGACCCGAAGAGGAAGTGATCGTGATCTTCTGATCTTTGCCCGTGGCGTTGTCTTTCGCCGTCACGTTCAGGATGCCGTTGGCATCGATGTCGAAGGTCACTTCCACCTGCGGCACGCCACGCGGAGCGGGAGGAATTCCGCTCAGCTTGAACTTGCCCAGGGTGCGGTTCTGTGATGCCATGGGACGCTCGCCTTGCAACACGTGAACCTCAACTTCCGTCTGGTTGTCAGCCGCCGTCGAAAACGTCTCCGTCTTCTTGGTCGGGATAGTGGTGTTGCGCCCGATCATCTTTGTCGCTACTCCACCCAGTGTTTCAATGGCCAGGGTCAGCGGCGTGACATCGAGCAGCAACAGGTCGGTTACTTCTCCCGCCAGTACGCCTGCCTGAACCGCAGCGCCGATGGCTACAACCTCGTCCGGATTGACGCCCTTGTGGGGCTCCTTGCCGAACAGGTCCTTAACCAGCTGCTGGATGCGCGGCATGCGCGTCTGTCCGCCTACCAGCACTACTTCGTCGATCTTGCTGGTGTCGACCTGCGCATCGGCCAAAGCCTTCTTGCAGGGTTCAATCGAGCGCTGCAACAGGTCTTCGACCAGCTGCTCCAGCTTGGCTCGGGTCAGCTTCTTGACCAGGTGCTTCGGTCCGGTCGCATCCGCCGTGATGAAGGGCAGGTTGATCTCCGTCTCCACCGTGGTCGAGAGCTCGATCTTGGCCTTTTCCGCCGCGTCTTTCAGCCGTTGCAGGGCCATTTCGTTGCCCTTTGCCCGCAGATCCAGTTGCTCATCTTTCTTGAACTCATCGATCAACCAGTCCACGATGCGCTGGTCGAGGTTGTCGCCGCCCAGGTGGGTATCACCGTTGGTCGATTTCACCTCGATCACGCCTTCGCCTACTTCGAGCACGGAAACATCGAAGGTTCCGCCGCCGAAGTCATAGACGATGATCGTTTCGTCCTTCTTCTTGTCCAGCCCGTAAGCCAACGCCGCCGCGGTGGGCTCGTTGACGATGCGCTTAACATCAAGGCCGGCAATTTTGCCCGCATCCTTGGTCGCCTGGCGCTGGGCATCGTTGAAGTACGCCGGCACGGTGATAACTGCCTCCGTGACCGTGGTCCCGAGATAATCTTCTGCAGCCTTCTTCAGCTTCTGCAGAATCATTGCCGAGATCTCAGGTGGGGTATATTCCTTCCCCTGAGCCACAATGACGACATGGTCGCCCTGCTGTTTTACCTTGTAGGGCACCATCTTCATTTCGTCGTTCACTTCATTGGCCCGGCGGCCCATGAAGCGCTTGATCGAATAAATCGTGTTTTCCGGGTTGGTGATCGCCTGGCGCTTTGCGACCTGGCCTACCAACCGCTCGCCGCTCTTGGTGAAGCCGACGACGGACGGGGTAGTCCGGCCACCCTCTTCATTGGGTATGACCTTGGGCTCGCCGCCTTCCATCACTGCCACCACTGAGTTTGTGGTGCCTAAATCAATACCTATAATCTTTGCCATTCACTTCGCTCCTGCACGCACAGCGCTCGTGCGAGTCTGGACTTAGCCTCGCACTTGAGTCTTCTGTTGTCAAGCTATCTGATGCCCCAGACTCACCAATAAGATTCATGGTGGGGCGTTTTGTTTGAGGGGGCTAACCTCAAGCCAGTCAACGCGAACCGCTGGGGTGGGATTCGTCCGTGCAATCAATCTCGGGTGCCCCAGTATCTCGCTTGTTTTCTGCGAGATACTGGGATACCACAGCTCTAGACAGGCAAGCTTCTAGACGCCAAAGTTGCGCAGTGCGGTGCAGGCCCGGTCGAGATCAGCTGTCTGCTTGGCAAAACAGTAGCGGAGGAGGTTTTCTCCCCGGCCAGCGCCATAGAACGCCGACCCGGCGACTGCGCCCACCCCTGTCGCCCGAAGCAGGTTCCGAGCCTTGACACTGGCCCGATCCCCTTCAATACGGCTGGCATCGGCAAGCACGTAATAGGCGCCGTCAGGCACCGCCGGGGTGAGACCGGCGGCGGTCAGGGCGTCACAGATCTGGTCCCGCTTGTCCTGGTACTCGGTCGCTAAGCCCTGGTAGAAGCTATCGGGCAAAGCGCGCAGTCCGGCTGCCGCCCCGTACTGGAACGGGGAAGGAGTGCATACATAATTAAGGTCGTGGAAGTATCCGATGGCGGGAATCCACTTGCTGCTGGCGGAGAGGTACCCGACCCGCCATCCGGTCATGCTGAAGGTCTTGGAGAGGCCGGAAATCGAGATCGTCCGTTCCGCCATGCCGGGAATTGTCGCTGGGCTGACATGCGACTGGCCCTCATAGATGAAGTACTCGTAAATCTCGTCGGTGAGAACGAAGAGGTCGAATTCGATTGCCAGGGCGGCAATGGCCTCCAGCTCCGGCCGGGTGAATACCTTGCCGCAGGGATTGCCGGGACTATTGATAACCAGTGCCGCGGGTGCGGGGGGTGATGGCCGCTCGCAAACGATCGAAATCGATCTCCCAGGTAGCGTCTTCCATGGGCACCAGTACCGGCTCCACGCGCATGGAAAGCAGCGTACTGCGGTGGTATCCATAAAACGGCTCGAACAGAATTACCTGGTCGCCGGGATCGAACAGCGCCAGGCAAGCGGAGTACATGGCGCCGGTGGCTCCCGAGGTCACCAGGATCTCCTTTTCCGGATCGGCCACCAGCCCGTTATGGCGCTCCAGCTTCTCCGCGATCGCTTGGCGCAGCACGGCAACGCCGTCCAGCCGGGTGTAGATGTTATGGCCGTCATAGATCGCCTGGATGGCGGCTTCGATCACCACCTCGGGGAGCGGAGTATCGCAAACTCCCTGGGCCAGGTTCACGCCCCCGACCGCATCGCACTCTACGGTCATGGAGCGGATTTCCGACTGAATGATGCGAGGAGCAATTTCGCTCAGGTGAAGGCGTTTCTCCGTGACAGCAGGCATGAAAGCATGTCTACCACGCCAACGGGGGATCCTGTAAAGAGGGAAGCTGAGAATCAATGAAACCAACCCTGCCACTTAGTCAACTGCCCGAACGTGGGCGTTACCGCGGGCAAGAAATAGCACCATGCCAAGCGTCGAATGGGAACTTTTGCCGTAAAACAGGGTTTAGGAACAGTGACGGACTGTGCTCGTTACCGTCTATGCAGTAAGTTCCGGCGAACGGATCGGGCGTCCCGCCTGGACGAGGGGGTTAAAAAAATGGATTTGAAGAGTAGAAATCGTTTGCAATGGATACTTTCCGGAGCGCTGGGCGCGAGTATCGCGCTAGCTCCAGCCTTGGCCGCGTCTGGGCAGCAGACTACACAACAGACACCAACGCCGGGCCAACAGGGTGACTGGGGCCAGGCAGGACCGCCGCCCGATGTGCAAAATGGACAAATTCCCCCGCCCGATAGTGCGGCGCAGGATCAAAATCAGAATGCGGATCAGGGCCCGCCACAATATCCTGGCCAGACGGCTGACCAGAATCAGGACCCAAACCAGCCCCCGCCCCCACCTCCGCCGGCAGCTTCCGGCCCAGGGGTAGGCTACGGACAGCCGCCTCGGCCCGCTTATCAGCCTGGCCAGAACCAATCCAACGCGTACCAGGGTCCTCAGGGTGCGGCTCCGGCGCCTCCTCCCTCCGGCCCGGTCACGTTGTCGAACGGCTTGCTCTTGCCGATTCGCACCAGTGAGCCGCTGGATTCGAAAAAAGTGAAGCCAGGGGACTACTTCCAGGGAACGGTGGCTCAGAGCGTGTATGTTGGCAACGTGCTGGCGATTCCCCGGGGTGCTCAGGTCACCGGCCGCGTGGTGGACGTCAAGAAGCCGGGTGAGCTAAAGGGCGGAGCCAGCATCTCGTTACAACTGACCAACCTTAACCTAGGCGGCAACTCCTACTCGCTGGCGACCGATGTATTCAACACCAACAGCCCCGGCAAGGGTGGTTACACCGCCGGCAACACGGTCGGCGCTGCTGCACTGGGTGCGGCGATTGGGGCCGTCGCCGGCGGTGGTCCGGGCGCTGCCATAGGCGCGGTAGCCGGTACTGGCATAGGATTGGGCGCTTCTGCGGCTACCCCGGGTCCGCGGAGCATCGTTCCTCCCGAATCTCTGCTTACGTTCCATTTGACCGCCCCGGCCACGGTACAGCCTGTGAGCTATCAGGACGCTTCTCGTATCGAGGCGAGTGCCCCTGGTCCGCAAGGCCGCCGTTATCCTCCCCAGCCCTATGGCTACGGAGGCCCAGGTTATCCAGGTCCGGCAGCCTATGCACCGCCACCTCCGGGATACGCCCCTTATCCGTATGCGTATGGCTATCCCTACCCCTACGCCTATGCTTACCCCTACCCGTACGTATACGGCTATCCGTACTACTACCGCCGCTGGAGATAGCCGTTGGATCTATGGCCCGACTTTGTCGGGCCATAAACTTTTGTGAAGGGTACGGCCTTTAGGCCGTACGCAAAGATGTCAAATAAATGGGGCTTTAGCCGCTGAGGGGACGATGCCAGTCAAATGGCACTACCCTCAGGGGCTAAAGCCCGGTGTTTTTGTTGCTTATATGTACGGGCTAAAGCCCGTACCCTTCAAAAGAGCCTTCCTCCTTTTTCCGGACCGAGTGCCGCCCGTCCAGAGATAAGCTCACCACCAGCCTGATCTATACTTAGTAAGCTGCTCTCAAGGTCGCCCCATCTCATGATTCGTTTCCTGCAAAAAGACAACCGCGTCGTCAAGATCATCTTCATCGTTATCATCGCAGTCGCCGTAGTCACCATGGTGATCACGCTGGTGCCTGGGATCTTTGCCGATACTGATACCTCTTCTGATAGCTACGCCACCGTGCACAGCGGAGGCTTCATGGGCCGCTACTTCGGCACCTCCACCACCATCACCACGCCCGAGGTGCAGCAGGTGGCGGAAAGAATCCTGCAGCAAAAGCATTACCCCGATATGGTGCTGCCCTACATCATGCCGCAGGCGGCGCAGGCGCTGATCCAACGCGAAGTGCTATTGCAGGAAGCGAACCGCCTCGGCCTCCAGGTGGGAGATGCGGATTTGCGGCGGGCCATGCAAACCGGCCCCTTCTCGCAAGCGCTGTTCCCCAACGGACAATTCATTGGCGAGGACCGCTACGCGGATTTTGTGTCGAACTACTTCCACACCTCGATTCAGGACTTTGAATCCCAGGTCAAGAAGGAGATCGAGATCAACCGGCTGGAATCCATGGTGACCGGCGGCGTCACGGTGTCGGACCAGGACGTTCGCAACGCCTACCGGGAGCAGGGAACCAAGATCAAGTTTGATTACGCCGTGATCAACTCCGAGGACCTGCGTAAACAGATCAACCCCACGGATGCCGAACTGCAGGCATTTTTTAAACAGAATGCCGCCAGATACAAAGACGCGGTCCCTGAGACCCGCAAGCTCGCCTACATTGCTTTGAACCAGAATGACGTGCCTGGCGGCGCACCACCGGTGTCTGACCAGCAGGTGCAGCAGTACTACCAGGCCCACCAAAAAGATTTCCAGGTGCCGGAGGAAGTAAAAGTAAGCCACATCCTGATCAAGGTGCCGACCGGCGCCGATGCAAAAACTGATGCGGCCGCCAAACAAAAGGCAGAGGATTTGTTGAAGCAGATCAAGGGCGGTGCGGACTTCGCGGCACTGGCCAAGGCCAACTCCGATGACCCGGGCAGCAAGGAACAGGGCGGCGAACTGGGTATGATTCAGCGCGGCGTGACTGTGCCCGCATTTGAAAAAGCGGCGTTCGATTTACAGCCGGGCCAGATCTCCGATGTCATCAAGACGCAGTTCGGATATCACATCCTGAAAGTTGAAGAGAAGCAGACGGCCCACCTGAAG
>CAWCCT010000008.1:0-365648 GCA_963794165.1 uncultured Acidobacteriaceae bacterium
CTTCCCTTGCACTTCTACAAGAAGTTCTGTATTTTCTCATGTAGAAGGGAAAGGGGAGGCGCGGAATGTTGAACGATCTGTTATTCCGTCTTCGCTCTCTCCTCCGGCGTAGAGCGGTGGAGAACGAATTGGACGACGAGCTGCGATTTCATCTTGAGCAGCAGGTGGAGAAGCATGTTCGTGCCGGCTTTACGCGGGAGGAGGCTTGGCGGCGAACGCGTCTTGAATTCGGCGGAGTTGGCCAGGTGAAGGAGGATTGTCGCGAATCACACGGCATAACCTTTCTTGAAATCACCGCCCAGGATGTCCGCTACGCGCTGCGGCAGCTACGGAAGACACCCGGATTTACTGCAACCGCGGTGGTTACGTTGGCCTTGGGGATCGGCGCCAACGCCGCCATCTTCACCCTGGTGAACGCTGTCCTGATGAGGAACCTGCCCGTTGCCGACGCCAGGTCCCTGCTGCGTCTGGGCGATACGAACGACTGCTGCGTGGGATACGGTGTGCCCGATGGGGGCGACTACTCAGCCTTCTCCACAGACTCCTATGAACAGTTGAGGAAGAACACTCCAGAGTTTGAGGATTTGGCGGCGATGCAGGCTGGGTTCGAGTATCGCCCTGTCATTGCGCGCCGGAACGGGGAAAGCGCCCGGTCGATGATAGGCGAATTCGTGTCCGGCAACTACTTCCGGACTTTTGGGCTCAAGGCGCAGGCGGGGCGGCTGCTCTCCGATGCGGACGATATAGAAGGTGCCCCGATCGCCGCGGTGATGAGCTATGAGACGTGGACCAACAACTATGCCAGCGACCCGGCTGTCGTGGGCGCCACGTTCTTCGTCAATACCAGGCCGGTGACGATCACGGGAATCGCGCCAGAAGGTTTCTATGGCGACCGGATGTCGAGCACGCCTCCGGATTTTTATCTCGCGATTGAGTCGATGCCGGTACTGGCGAATGTTCCCTACGTACACGACCCAAACGCCAAATGGCTTTACATGATTGGCCGCGTGAAGCCGGGAGTGTCGCAACCGCTACTACAGGCGAAGCTGAGCGGGCTGCTGCGCCAGGCGCTCGCGCCCATCCGCACCTATTCCTCGGCGGAAGATAAAGCAAAGTTGCCGACTGTACACCTGGTCCTGCGCCGGGGGGCGCCGGTATCGAGGCCATGCAGAATGAATATGCTTCGCATTTGCACTTGCTGATGTGGATCTCCGGGCTGGTGTTGCTGATTGCGTGCGCCAATATCGCGAATCTTCTCCTGGTGCGCGGCATGGCGCGGAGAGCGGAGATGTGTGTGCGCACGGCGCTGGCAGCCGCGCGGGGCAGGATCGCCCGGCAACTATTGACGGAAAGCCTCATCTTGGCGCTCATGAGCGGGATCGCAGGGGCTGGCTGTGGCGTACGGGGGGACGCGCCTGCTTCTGGCGCTTGTGTTCCCTGGGGCGCAGAGTATTCCCATTCATGCCAGCCCTTCGCTCGCGGTGCTGGGCTTTGCGTGTGGACTTTCGCTGCTCACCGGAGTCCTCTTCGGCGCCGCGCCGGCATGGATCGCCGCGCGGGCCCAGCCGGTCGAAGCGCTACGCAGCGGCATGCGGACGGCAGCGGGTAGGGCTACCCTATTGCAGCGCGGGGTGGTTGTGGTGCAGGCCGCTCTCTCGCTGGTGCTGCTGGTGGGCGCAGGATTGTTTGCCCGGAGCCTGGACAGACTGCAAAGCACTGACCTGAAGCTCGACTCTCAGAATCGCTTCATCGTGCACATCAATCCCCAGGCGGCGGGTTATTCGCAGCGCCAGGTGGAGATCTCTATCGGACGATCGAACAGCGGTTCCACGCGCTCCCTGCCGTGGAAAAAGTGGGCATTAGCACCTATACGCCGATGGAGGACAACAACGATGGGTGGGGCGTCCAGGTACAGGGACAGCCAGATCTGAACGTTCAGGCGTCCGACCTGAAGGTGAATGCGGAGTACTTCGATTCAGTAGGAACGCGGGTGCTGATGGGGCGGGGCATCGGTGCGCAGGATACCTCGGCCTCCCCGGCCGTGGCGGTTGTTAACCGGTCGTTTGTGAACAAGCTGTTCAAGCCAGGCGAGAATCCGATTGGTCACCACTTTGGTACGGGTGCCAAATCGGCCGGGGATTATGACATCGTCGGTGTGGTGGAAGATACGGTTTACACAGACGCGCGCTGGAAAGAACATGCGATGTTTTTTGTGCCGATGATGCAAAGGCCGGCGAGCGCAATGGAGCCCATCGAGCAGGACGAGATGATGTATGCCGGCGCGGTTGTGCTCAAAACCGATCGCCCCATCGATGGCATGGAATCTATCGCGCGGGAGACGCTTTCCGCCATCAATCCGAATCTCAGCGTGGTGAAGTTTCAGACCTTCACTGCGCAAATTTCCGACCGTTTTACTGAAGACCGAATGCTGGCACGGCTAACGCTGCTGTTCGGAGTACTGGCGCTGCTGTTGGCGACTCTCGGACTCTACGGGGTGACCGCATACGCAGTCGCGTGCCGGACATCGGAGATCGGCATTCGCATGGCGCTGGGCGCCAAGCGCAGGGGGGCGATTGCCATGGTGATGCGCGGTGCATTCACCCAGGCGGGGCTGGGATTGGTGATCGGTATTCCCATCGCGCTGCTCTGCATGCGCTTTGTGGTGACGCAGCTTTACGAGGTGAAAGCCGTCGATGGCGCCGTGCTTTTAACAGCGATCGTGGCGCTAGCGCTGGCCGCGTCGCTAGCCGGGTTAATTCCGGCGCGCCGGGCAGCTTCGATTGAACCGGCGCAGGGACTCAGGACCAGCGAAGTGGTACTACTCGGTTCCAGTCGTTGGTTCTCTGACGAAGGCCGGGAGCCCCATATCTCGCTCGTTTTTCGCGAGATGTGGGATGCCACTGCACCTTCCCTCTGACTCTCGATTCGTCCGATGCACTGAGCGGTCAACATTGGTGGTATCCCACATCTCGCGAAAAACGAGCGAGATGTGGGGCCCCCGGCCTCCGTGTGAGAACGTGCTACTCGTAGCGAAGGGCGACGATGGGATCAATCCTGGTTGCGCGACGGGCGGGGAAGTAAGCGGCGGCAAATGTGATGATGGCGATCACACAAACTGCGGCAAGCAACGTAGAGGGATCCGAGGGACCCAAACCAAATAGCCCCGCCCGGATGGCGCGCCCTGCTGCCAACGTTGCGGGAACTCCGAGGAAGACGCCAATCGCGAGCAGCGCCAGCGATTCTTTAAGTATCAGCCACTGTACGTTTTCCCTGGACGCACCCAGGGCCATGCGAACACCGATTTCATTCGTCCGCTGGACAACGTTATAAGTGATGATGCCGTACAGGCCGATGGCGCAAAGCAATAGGGCGAGCAGCGAGAAGAAACCTGAAAGTTGGGAGACCAACCTTTCCTCGTCGATCAGATGATCGAGATGTTCGCTGATGGTCTGGATGTCAAGGACCGGCAAGTTCGGGTCGATGTCCGCGAGAGCGGCCCGCAGTTCGCCTGCGATGGCTTGCGGATCGCCGGCTGTTCGCACCTGCAGCCAGTAGGCATATTGGTCGTTTTCTGTAAGTTGCATCACGGCTAAATACGCCATCGCCTCGGGCTCTTCACCGGCATGACTATAGGTGGCATTGCCGACGATCCCGACGATTTGCCATGTGCCTTTTACGCTGGGGTCGGCAACCGTAAAGCTGTGCCCAATCGCGTCTCCATGGGGAAAATACCGGTTCGCCAGGGTCTGGTTGACGACCACGGCTTTGAGCGAGGTGGCGGTGTCCTCAATTCCAATGGTTCTTCCCCGGAGTAGCGGGATGCCCAGCGTTTCGAAGTAATCAGGCGCGACACGGTTGAGCAGAGTGCTCACATCTTCATTGGGCGCGGACGGACGGCCCAAAATGGTAATAGGCGATCCCCAGTTGCCATGCCACATCGGCGCTCCGCCGGATAAGGTGGCCGAACGGACACCCGGCAGCGCGTCAACCCGGGTGAGAATTCTTTCGTAGAGGGCGTTGAGTTGTTCCGGCTTGTATCCGGCGAATTTGGGATTGGTTTGTAGCAACAGAATGTTGGTTCGGTTAAAGCCCAGGTCCTGGCTGTGGAGATTATGCAGCGTCCGCAGAAGAAGACCTGCTACCACGAGCAAAACAAGCGAGAGCGTAATCTGCGCGGTGACCAGAGCCTTGGGAAGCAGTCCGGCTGAGCGTGCGCCCGATCCACCCGCAGTCCGCGCGCTGGCGTTGAGCGCCCTGGCAGCGTTGGTGCGGGAAACTCGCAAACAGGGACCAACACCGAAGAGGAGGCCGGTAAGAACGCATACGGCAGAGGTGAAGGCCAGCACGCGCAAATCGGGCGTGGCAGCCAGGGCAGTATGCGAGTCCGGCCCGACGATAAATTTGATCATGACTCGTGTTCCCCAAAAAGCGAGCGCCAGCCCGAGGGCTCCTCCGGTAAACGCGAGCAGAAGGGTTTCAGTGAGTACCTGGCGAACGATGCGTGTGTGGCTCGATCCCAGCGCCAGGCGGGTGGAAAACTCACGCTCCCGCGAGGCAGCCTTGGCAAGAAGGAAATTAGCGAGATTCGCGCACGCGATCAGAAGCACAATCGCGACTATCCCCATAAGGATCGCCAATGGGCCCTGGTACTCGGAGCGCAGATGTGAAATGCCGGCGCCGCCGGGGAGAAGCTCGATGAAATTGCGGCTGATCTCCTGGCGCCGCGTCGGGGAGATCCGCGCTCCCTCACGCTCCGTCGTAAATTGCTGCCACTGAGCGCTGACCCAGGCTTGCGCTGACGCCACACTGACGCCCGGGGCGCGCCGGGCCATGATGTGCAACCAATAGAGGTCGGAGGAATCAAGCATTTCCGGTTGCATCATCACCTGCGGCTGCATGGTAATGGGCAGCCACATGTCCGGAGCCTGTTCGTTGAGGGCAACGCCATAGAAACTTGCAGGCATGACGCCGGCGATGGTGAAGAGCGTGCCGTTGATGGCAAGTGTCCGGCCGATGACATTAGGATCGGCGGCCAGGTCCTGCTGCCAATAGCGATGACTGATCACGGCAACGGCATTGCGGCCGGACGTTTCAGTATCTTCCGGCCCGATTGCTCTGCCGAGCACGGGATCCGCCCCGAGGACGGAGAAAAAAGTGCCGGAAACCAGATGACTCGTGGCCTGAGTCGCCGGACCGCCGCTCGTCGAACCAGAGCGCACGCTTACCATGACGGGAAAGCTCGCAAATGCGCAAACGCCCTGGAAGTGGGCGTCCTTCTCGCCTTGCACTTGCCCTTTCTCCAGGCTGCGGTAGAAGTCGTAAGAGAACATGTCGACGGATCCGGGACTCACTGCTCCGAGGATGCCTCCGCCATCGGCCTTGCCGAAGGAAACTAATTGTTCGGGAGCTCGCACGGGCAACGATTTGAGCAGCAGGTCGTTGATGAGGGTAAAGATTGCCGTGTTTGCTCCGATGCCCAGGGCAAGCGACAGAACGGCCACGATTGAAAATCCTGCAGACTTAAACAGTTGACGAATTCCGTAGCGGACATCTTGCCAGAGCGATTCGGCAGTCGATTCCCAGCCTGACGCCCAGACTTTCTGCCTTACCATCTCCGCGCTGCCTATCTCGATTTTTGCCGCGCGCAGAGCTGCTTCGCGATCCATTCCACGGCGCAATTTCTCTTCGACCGAGGCATCGAGATAGTTCTGCAGCTCTTCCTTGATTTCATGGTTTCGCGGCTCCTTGCGCAGGAGAGCTTGCATGCCGTTGACCAAGTTTCTCAATATCGCCATGTGTTTTTCTCAGGCTTCCATGATCCTGTTGATCGCAGCCAACTGTTTTCCCCATTCATGAGTTTCTTCTTTGAGCGCTTTTCTCCCCGCGGCCGTAAGCAGGTAATACTTGGCCCGGCGATTGTTCTCGGTTGCCCGCCACTCCGCCTTGATTCTGCCGCCGCGCTCCATGCGGCTGAGGGCAGGGAACAACGATCCCGGGTTGACATGAAAGACGCCGCCACTCATCTGATCAATGCGCAGAGCGATGCCATAACCATGGATCGGCTCCAATGCCAGCGTTTTCAGCACCAGCATTTCGAGCGTGCCCTGAACCAGGTCACTTGGGCGATCGTCCATCTGCTCTCCTCTTGCTTATCTAGAGGTACGCTTCGCTCCTCTGGATTGTCAAGTGGTAGCAGAAGTTCTCTTGGCGATAATCAGCGTGATGTCGTCGTACTGTTCGCGTGCGCTGAACGTTTGCACCTGGTCGACGACCGCGTCGGCCAACGCTTGCGCGGGCAGCCCGCGAAAACGGCGTAGGGCATCGACGAGGCGCTCCTCGCCAAACTCTTCACCGTGATGGTTGAAAGCCTCGATCACGCCGTCGGTATAGAAGACGAGCACATCGTCCGGGTACAGTTCAGTTTCGGAGATGGAACATTGCCAGTCGTTAAACATGCCGACGACTGTGCATCCGGCATGGAGGCTTTCGAGGGTACCGTTGGCGCGCAAGAGCAGGCCGGGCAAATGCCCGCAGTTTGCCCATCGCAGGCGCCGCGCGGCCGGGTCGTATTCCGCATAGAGAAGTGTTGCGTAGGCGTGCGGAGCGGTATTTTCAAACAACAACCGGTTCACAGAAAGCAGGAATTTATCCAGCTGGTCGGCGGCCAACGTGGAATGGCTGCGCAAGCATGCCTGCAGATTGGCCATCAGCAGCGCGGCTGCGATCCCTTTGCCGGCAATGTCTCCGATAACCAGGGCAATGCGTTCTCTGCCGAGATCGAGGAAATCATAGTAGTCTCCGCCTACTGCCCTCGCCTGAAGGCAAATGCCGGCGTAGTCGAGCCCAGGGATCACCGGCAACGTTTGCGGAAACAGTCGCGCTTGCACCTGCTTGGCGATCTCCAGCTCCTGGGCCGCCCGCCGCTCCTCTTCGAGCCGCTCGGCCTCGGCCTGGCGGCGTTCTTCAATCGATCGGGTTACGTCGTCGAAGCCGGCCAACACGAAGGGGTTGCCATCCAGATCTTCAAAACGAGAAAATACGCCGCCCCACTGCGGAGTTTGCGGCGGAATGGAAAATTTCACCCCGCGCTCTGACCATTCCCGATACTGTGACTCGAAATCTTCGGTGATGAACGTAATCATGCCGGAGTGGCCCACCATGTGCTCCTCATCGGACCCGGCGGTTGGGGCCACGAGCGCCAACGACGCGGTCCCATCGGGCGGCGCGACTTCGACCCAGCGATTACCCGAAGCAAAGCGCACGTCCGCAACCAGGTCAAAGCCCATTTGCTCAAGAAAGAACTTCTTGCTTCGCTCCTGGTCGCGCACGTAAACGTTCGCGAAATGCACGCTAAGATAGGGGCTCTTCCGGTCGGAGCGCGGTCCCGTGCCCTCGTGCCGGAAAGAGTACTTAGTTCCGTGCTCAACAGACACGATTCTGTCCGTGAGCCATCCGGTTCTTGGCAGCGTATTATCGTTTGGCGGCACAGCAGCGGGCCTCGCTCCAGATCTTACAGAGACACGATAAACCTGTTGAGGGTGTCTGGTTTCGAAAACCAACAAGTTCCGCCGGCAATCCACCCGTAGCTTGGGCCCGCCAAGATCCTTGATCGGGAATCGCTGAACCTCAGAGAGGAAGCCACGGTTCTTCGTAAATCACATCAGCTGCGTGCATTTTCTCGATCTGTTCCTTCTCAGCCCTCCGACAGCGGGACGTTCACACTCCGATAACCGACCGGCCGACGGTGTGTATACTGGTGGGCGCTTAGGATACTAAGAAAGAGTTTCCGGAACTATTCCCGAGCTCGCCAGACTATTCGGCGAGAGACAGATAGGAGAGTAGAGGCATGAACGGCGAGGTTGGCAGCTATATCTATGGAGCACAATTGGGAGTACCGACGGCGCAGAGACACCTCCGGGAAGTATTTTGCGACGATTTCCAGACGCCTCCAGGCTGGAGCCGGATGCTGGATAATATGCCGGGCAAGAGCGTTGATGGGTTGCTCAAGCGCAGAGGGGCCTGGTGGACGCGCGATTGCTTCCAGGCGTTGTACGTTGCATGCTGGATTCATCACCCGGTTGAAAAGGGCAGTTACATGCTCCAACTCGCTCCGGAGCAATATCTCGTTGTGAAAGATGCTTACCTACAGCTCTTAAAGAGCGGCGGTTTGCAGGCGCGGATATCGTCGCATCTGTCAAAAAAAGGAGCGTCCGCCCACGAGGGCTGGAATTTCCTCAAGGGATACGGAGAATTGCTAGTGCAAGTCGAAGGGGAAGCGAACAGTGCGCCCTATTTGTTCCTGAAATGCGAGGGGCACGCGCTGGAGAGCGGCTTGAGTCTAAGCACGATCCTGCACGGAGCGAGCTGGGTGATGAAAGAGGTCACCGGTTCCGGCGCGACGGCTTCGGAAGCATTAAAGAAATGGGCATCGTTCTCACCCACCGTCGAAGGGCGAGCCGCCGAGAACTTCAGCAACGACTACAAGAAACTCCTGAAGCAGCTTGGCTTGTCCGGCACAAAGGTCTCTGTGGACCAGGTGGTGGATGCGCTCCATCGCAAGGCCGGCTTCACCCATGGAATACCCGATAGACTCAAGCGAAACACGAGCGAGCTAGGCCAGGCCATGCTCGGACCACAGGGCTACATCGCACTTTTTAAGCGGCAGAAAATGGTGCTGAAGAAGAACGGGGTGGATTTCGACGACAAAGCCGAAGGGGAACTCAAGGGGCTCGCCACGCGGATGAATGCAACAACCACACCCCACCAGACGCAGCACTACAATGAAGTCCGGATGACATCTACGGATTTGGACGCCTCTCTGAAGACGTTCCGCCGCTTCATCCCCTGAACCATACCAGGAGACGGCGTGTCGACCTTGATGAGAGGCTTGCACCCGGCTAGCGCGCCGGGTTCGCGGCCACGGGCAATATGACGTGGCCACCAAGGTCCCTTAATTCGAAAGCTTCGATGCCTTGAAGAGCCAGCAAGGTGGCCATTTGACCCCCATGGTGAATGTCATGGGACATGATTCTCCAGATAGTCCACTGCCTCGAAACGACGTATTCAGCCAGGGGATAGGTTTGAAATAGATCGTCGACTGTCCATTCCTCCAGAACCCGCTGAATGGGTTGCCAGGATAACGCAAGCCATTCCGCCAGCGAAGATGCGTCATCGTAAGGCACAGACTCTTCCGCCACCCGACGAGTACCGTCATCGTCGACATGCCACCGCGGAACGCGCTGGGATACCGTGTCGGTCCCGGGCGCGCCCATGCGGGCAAGCCAGGTAATGCGACCCATACTGATATGGCGAGCCAATTCGCCGAGCGACCGGCGCCCCGGTGCCGGCCGCCAGGACAACTGCTCGTTCGTTAAAGGTGCGGTGGCGTGCAAGAGGCTTGTCTGATAACCGTCCCACCCTTCAAATACTTGGGCAAGCTTGTGCATGACCCAGGGATGCTCCTTCTCATGGGCTGTCTGTTCTTGTCCCATGTGACGTCAACGTTGCCAGAGTCGTCAAATTTATGTCTGTTGTGAGTCTTCTCGCTTCGGGCAGACCAATCGCTCTTCGTGGTATAGCACGTTATTTGACGCCGGGAGACCCGATTGAGGAAGCGTAATGAATTCGATATACATGGTGAGTGCCGCATAGGCGCGCAAAGTGCCACATAGCCTACCACGGTGTCTGTAAGGAGCCTTATGGAGAAGTTTTTGTTCGACCTCAGATTCGCGATGCGGCAACTGCGCAAATCGCCAGGATTCACGGCCACCGCGGTGCTGATGCTGGCCTTTGGCATTGGAGCAACCACGGCGATTTTCTCCATCGTAGAAGGCGTTCTGCTTCGTCCGTTACCTTTCCCGAATCCCGATCGCCTGGTGGTGTTAGGGGATCATCTTCAAGGGGTGGATGTGGGTGGCCATGGCGAGGTGGGAGTTACGGTGCCGGATATTCGCGCATATACGCGAGATACAAAAGGCTTTTCCGCCCTGGGAGGATATGGGTTCGCCGCCTATGAACTATCCGGCGACGGTGAGCCAACTCAAGTGAACGCCGCCCGCCTGACCGCCGGCGTGTTTTCGGCGCTTGCCGTTGAGCCGCATCTTGGCCGCGTGTTCACCGCGGACGAAACCGAGCACAGCCAGCAGGTCGCGGTTCTGAGCTACGCGATCTGGCAGCAACGCTTTCATGGCGACAAACAGATTCTGGGCTCTAAGATCCTGCTGGATCGCAAGCCCTATGTAGTCATCGGAGTCATGCCGCGGAACTTCGAATTTCCGCTGGTTGCGGGGCAACTGAATCGCACCGCGTTGTGGGTTCCGATGAGCTTTACGCCACAGGAACTCTCCAGCCCCGCAGCGGGGAACTGGAGCTACCAAATGGTGGGCCGCCTGAAGCCGGGCATCTCTCCTGCGCAGGCACAGAGCGATGCGGACCGAGTGGCGCAGGACATCATGCGCAACTATCCAGCGGAAATGGCGAGCTTCCATATCAACTCGGTGGTGCGGCCCCTTCAAGAGGAAACGGTCGAGCAATCGCGTCCGTTGTTACGGACGCTCTTCCTGGCAGTGGCGGTGGTGCTGCTGATTGCCTGTGTCAACCTGGCAGGGCTGATGCTAGTGCGTGCCATTCGCAGGCAGAGGGAAATTGCCGTGCGCCTGGCGTTAGGAGCGCGCGCTGCAGCACTGCTCCGGCAGACACTGCTGGAGAGCCTGGTGTTGAGCGTGAGCGGCGGTCTGCTGGGGTTGGCGCTTGCCGCGTTGGCGTTGCGCGTGGGTAGAAATCTGCTGCCGGAAAGCTTGCCCCGCATTAGTGAAATAGCTCTGAACTTGCATGTAGTCGGATTTGCCCTATTGCTGGCGGTGATCACGGGACTGTTGTGCGGGCTGGCGCCGGCATTTGCCGCGCTCCGCACCAATGTCAATGGCACCCTGAAAGAAGGCGGCCGCAGTGGTTCCGCAGGCGGAAGTCATGCGCGTTTGCGCTCGACCCTGGTGGTGGCGGAGATTGCGATTGCACTGGTTCTGCTGACTGCCTCCGGGCTGCTACTCCGCAGCTTCGAAAAGATGCGCTCGGTCGATCTCGGATTCCGGCCCGAGCAGGCGACTCTCGCGGCCTATTCGCTGCCCAAAAAGCAATACGCGACGCAGCCAGCCGTAGACACCTTCAATAAAGAAGTGCTACTCCGTCTGAGGCAACTTCCAGGAGTTGAGAGCGCGGGCATTACTACCTCACCGCCCGCCTTGGGCGACAACAACAACCAGACCTTCGTGGTCGAAGGCTACGTAGCGCCGCGGGGCGCGAGTATGAACCTGGCGACGTCAGCGCAGGTGATGGGCGACTACTTCGGTGCGATGGGGATCCCGCTTCTGCGCGGACGTTATTTCAGAGAGGCGGACAATGCGCGCGGGCAACTGGTGTTGATTGTTAACCGGAAGCTCGCGCAGCACTACTGGCCCAACCAGGATCCGATTGGCAAGCGGTTGCGCATTGGAGCGGCGGAGATGCAGACCCCGTGGCTGACGATTGTGGGTGAGGTAGCGGACGTTAAGCTAAGTTCCCCGGACGATCCTACAAAGGAGCAATACTTTATTCCATCGGACCAGGCGATAGGGGCGGCCGGCTCGCTCGCTCAACCCGACGATCTGAGTGGCGACGGAGGCTATATTGTCTTGCGCTCGGCGGTGCCGCCGGAACAGATGGAAAACGCTGTTCGCGCTACTGTGGCATCGATCGATCCCCAATTACCCCTGACGCAGGTGCAGACCATGGTGCAGGCCGTCTCGGAGAGCGAAGCGCCGCGCCGGTTCAATACTGTTCTGATCACTACCTTTGCCTTTGCCGCAGTGTTGCTCGCGGTGCTTGGCATCTACAGCGTGATCGCCTTTACGGTCGCCTCGCGGGTGCAGGAGATGGCCATCCGCATGGCGCTAGGTTCGCAGCGCTCCGGGATCATACGCCTGATTCTGGAATCTGGTGCGAAACTCGCCGCCGTGGGCTGCGTTCTAGGGTTGGCGGGAGCTGCCGCGGCCTCCAGCCTGCTGCGCTCGCTGCTCTTCGGAGTGAGCCCGTTCGACCCGCTGGTGTTGACCATAGCCGCAGCCGGCGTGCTGTTGTTGGCGCTGGGTGCATCTACGTTTCCGGCGCTCCGTGCCGCCTCGATTGATCCCATGCAAGCGTTGCGCGGGGAATAGCTAGCCCAAATTCGGATTCCGTTCCCTGACGAAGGCCGGGTGCCCCACATCTCGCTCGTTTTTCGCGAGATGTGGGATACCACCGATGTTGACCGCTCAGTGCATCGGATGAATCGAGAGTCAAAGGGACGGCGCAGTGGTATCCCACATCTCGCGAAAAACGAGCGAGATGTGGGGCACCCGGCCTTCGTCAGGGAACATCGGGTGCTGATTCATTAGGATTCGCATCGAACGCGTAATGCTCATTCGTAGCGCAGCGCCACCATCGGGTCGACCCTGGAGGCGCGACGCGCCGGGAAGTAACCTGCGAACACGGCTACAAGCAGCAGCAGCAAGACGGCCCCGGCAAGGCTGATTCGATCTGTCCCGTGAATCCCATAAAGCATGTTTGCGACCAGGCGGCTAGCGGCGAGGGTGAGGGGAACTCCAATCGCAATGCCGGCGGTTACGAGCAAGATGATCTCGCGCATGACCAGCCAGCTGACGTTCAGGCGTGCTGCGCCTAGAGCCATGCGGATGCCGATTTCGTTCGTGCGCCGGCTGACTACGTAGGACATAAGACCATAGATACCGATGCAGGAGAGAAAAACAGCGAGCAATCCAAAAAACGTTGAAAGCTGGGCCACGAGCCGTTCGTTGGTGATGGTACGCGCGACCTGTTCGTCCAGCGTGGTGACGAGTGTGATGGGCAGAGTGCGGTCAACGCTGTGAATGGTCTGCTGCACTTCTTTGGAGACGGCTTTGAAGTCCCCGCTGTAGCGAACTTCAAAGTCGCCGAAGCCCCATGGGTGCTGGGCGTAGGAGAGATAGTTGATGTATTCCTTATTTTCCTCGAGATCGCCGAACTTTACGTCTTTCGCGACCCCGATGACCTCCACGTCTTTTTCGCCTACTTGGGGCCTATCATCGCTAATGCTGAAGTGTCGGCCGATGGGGTTTCCCGGAGAAAACATAGTCCTGGCAATGCGTTCGCTGATAACGGCGACGTGCTGTGAGGAAGCCGTGTCCTGGGGACCAAAAGCGCGGCCGGCGAGGATGGGAATCCCCATGGTGGCAAAGTAGCCGTTGCCGACGATGTTGTGGTGAATGTTGATGCTCTCATCGATCTTGATGCCAGGGACGTGGATGTCATTAGTCCAACTTCCTTCGTGAAATGTGAACGCCGAGAAGCTGGCCGCTTTCACGCCCGGCAGGGTGCTCACGCGCGACTCGATTTCCTCAAAGATTTCGTTGAGCCGTTCAGGTTTGTAACCGGCGGAGTCAGAGTCGATCTGCAGGCGTAGTACGTTTTCGCGATTGAAGCCGGGGTCGACGTTGTTGAGATTGATGAGGCTGCGGAGAAAAACGCCCGCGCCCACCATGAGAACCAGCGAGATAGCGACCTGAGCGACCACCAGAGTTTTCCCCAAAGGGTTCCTTGTACCTCCGCTGCTGGGCCCGCGTCCGTCTTTGAGAGCGTCGGTCAGGTGGATCCGGGTGGCGCGGATCGCAGGAATGGTGCCAAACACAGCGGCGGTGAGAACTGTAACGCCAAAGGTGAAAGCCAGCAGGCGTAGATCCAATCCGAGATTGAGGGGAACGGGTTCGAGGCCGCCGGAAACCATGCGTAGTAGCATGCGATTGGCGACGACAGCCAAGCCCACACCGAGGGCTCCGCCGGCGAACGCGAGGAAGAGGCTCTCCGTAAGGAGCTGGCGGACGAGGCGAGTGCGACGCGCTCCGAGCGCTTGGCGGACGGCGAGTTCGCGGGCGCGCACGGTCGAGCGCGCGAGCAGAAGGTTGGCAATGTTGGCGCAGGCGATGAGCAGGACGAGCGCCACGATGGCCATAAGGATCTGCAGGGGTTCTGAAAACTCGCGACGAAGCGAAGAAAGGCCGGTGGCCATTGGGGTTAGCTGGACATGAGCCTTGGCGAGCGCGTCAAGATTCTTTTGGCTCAAGTCTGCGTCAGAGAATCCGCGCGTGATTTGCTGTAAGAGCAGGTTCACATTCGCGGTGGCTTGGACGATGGAGATTCCGGGTTTGAGCCGCCCGACCAGGTAGAGGTATTGGGTGAAGTTTTCTTTGTATGCTCCCCACGCAGGCGGGACCCATTTCATCATCGACGTGGGCACCCAGATGTCCGGCGCTTCGCCAACCTTGGTGCCGAAGAACTCCGGCGCAGCCACGCCCACGATGTCGAAAATGGTGTCACCAAGTTTGACCTTGCGATTGAGCACGGCGGGGTCACGGGCCAGAGCGCGTTTCCACCAGGAGTAGCTAACCACGGCTACGGCGTGGCCGCCTTCCGAGTTGTCGTCCGCGTCAGTAAGTACGCGGCCCATCGCAGCCGGAACCCCGAGGGTGGAGAAGTAGGTGCCGGAGACGAGCTGTACGTTCATAGGCTCGGCGTCAGTTCTGCCTACCACGAAGCCGTGGACGGCATTCGTCATGCTGAAGATGGCGGCAGTGTCAGAGAAGACGGCGTTTTTCTGCCGCAGTTGGCGGAAGAAAGGGTAGGAGTAAAGCTCAGTGTCCACGAAACCCAAGCCGATGCCGGACGGCCTTCCGTCGCCGAGAAGGACGAGCTGCTGCGGATCCTTGACCGGCAGGGAGCGCAGCATGACCGCGTCCATCAGGCTGAAGATAGCCGTGTTGGCCCCAATACCGAGGGCCAGCGAGAGCAGCGCGATCAGCGTGACTCCGGGACTGCGCAGCATGGCGCGGGCGCCGTACGCGATGTCCTGGGCAAAGCTTTCCATCCATTCCCATCCCCAGGCCGTGTGGCTTTTCTCCTTGAGACGAGTGGCATTGCCAAATTTTCGCTGCGCGGCGAAGCGGGCCGTATCGGGCGCAGATCCGGCAGCGATGTGCTGCTGCTGCCGCAGATCCAGATGGAGCTGCATCTCCTCTTCAAGGTCGTCCTGGAATCGGCCACGGTGCAGCAGCATTTGCAGACGTCGCAGGATTTCGCCGGGCATGCTCATGAAGTGTCCTCACTGTGACCGCCCTGCTTCAGGCTGTCTGGATAACGCGCGTGATTGCGCCCATCACGCGTTGGAATTGGGAGACCTCGAGGCGCAGTTGTTTTTGGCCGGCGGAGGTAAGGGAGTAGTAGCGGGCGCGGCGGTTGCCGGCCGTCACTCCCCACTCGGCAGTGACCCACCCTTTGAGTAACATGCGCTGCAGCGCGGGGTAGAGCGAGCCTTCCTCTACCTGGAGCACATCGTCGGTGGTGTGCTGAATATTCTCGGCGATCTCGTAACCGTGAAGTTTCTTGCCCACGGAGAGCGTCTTGAGGATAAGCAGGTAGAGCGTGCCCGGTGGGATTTCGTCGCGATTCATGCGGCTCCGATCTAGGCTGACATAGGTAGACTATGCCAGCGTAGACTGGAAGCAGATTTACTGTCAAGCCGAGCTCGCACCGGCGTGCGCGCTACTCGGCGCGCAAGGCTTCGACCGGGTTGACCGAGGCCGCGCGGCGTGCGGGCAGGAAACTCGCCGCCATCGACACCAGTAGCAGCAATACAGCGACGCAACCCAGGGTTGCAGCGTCCCAGGCTTGTACCCCGAACAACAGGCTGCGTATCAACAGTGATGCTCCCACCGAAAAGACCAACCCGATTGCCAGCCCCATTCCAGTCAGCCATCCCGCCTGTTGCATGATGAGCTTGTACACCGAGCTGCGCTGGGCCCCGAGCGCCATGCGCACGCCAATTTCCCGCGTCCGCTGGCTCACCGAGTAGGCAATCACACCGTAAAGCCCCACTCCGCCCAACACCAGGGCAATGGCGGCAAATCCGCCCATCAGCCACGCAGAAAAACGATGCAGCAGCGCCGCCTGTGTGGCGTCGATCTTCTCCGTCATGGTGGCTTCGTCGGATAGCGCCAGGTTGGGGTCGATCTGGTGCAACGTAGTCACCAGCAACGGCAAGAGCGTTCCCGCGTCTTGCGAAGTGCGCACCGCCAGGCTGAACCCATTCTGCTGCGCTTGCGCGATGGGGAAATACTCTACCGGCGAGATCGCGACATCGAGTGGTCCCTCGCGAACATCATCCACGACGCCAACAATCTCCCACTCGGACGGACGCCCGCCCTCATCGTTCTCGATCCTTTGTCCAACCGGATCCTGGCCGGGGAAATACTTCTCCGCCAGTCCCTGATTAATGACGGCAATTCCTGGCCGGGAAGCATCGTCTGCCTCGGTGAAGAAGCGTCCGCGCACCAACGTCGCATTGAGTGCGCGCAGATAATCGGGGCTCACGTGACGCTCGTCCACCTCGTTGTGTTCGCCGTTGTCTGGCCTTCCCGGGAAGTGGATCCTGTCGGTGGCGCAGTCACATTGAACCGGCAGCACGCTGGTCATACCGGCTGCCTTTACTCCCGGCAGGCTTGAAACACGGCGCACAATTTCGCGGTAGAGCCCCACTAGTTGGTCCCCGGCTGGATACACAGTGCTGGGAGCCATCACGCTGAGGGTCGCGAGATGGTTTGGATCAAAGCCCAGTGGCACGTGCAGCAGACGATAGAGGCTGCGTCCGAGCAGCCCCGCGCCAGCCAGCAGAACGAACGCGATCACCAGTTCAACCACCACCATGTTCGCTCCCAACCTTCGCCAGAACCCGCTGACGGCGCCGTGGTTCCCGTCGGCCAGTCCGTCCGATACCTTCTGAAACGACAGCCGGAATGTGGGCACTGCGGCCAACAAGAGAGCAGCCAGCAAAGCGACCATCGCGGCAAACGTGCCGGTGCGCGCATTAAGGCCAACGCCTCCCAGGAACGGCATGTTCGACATCATGTCCTTGGTGACCATGAGACCGAGGAGCCTCATGACGCCAGCAGCAACGATCACGCCAGCCACGCTGCCGAGCAATCCAAGCAGGAGCCCTTCGGTAACGAACTGCCCCGCCAGGCGCCCGCGAGTCGCGCCCAATGCGCCCCTCACCGCCGCCTCCCGCCGCCGGCTCTCCGCACGCACCAGCACCAGGCTGCCCACGTTGACGCAAGCGATCAGCAAGAGCAGCACGGCCCCGCCCAAGAGGGCCAGGAGGATGGGCTGTACATCGCCGACGATAACTTCAGAGAGGGAAACAACCTGAGCGGTCAGGTCACGCCCGGTTATGCCATTTTCTTTCTGCAGTTGCTTAGCGATGGCAGTCATTTCCGCTTGCGCTGCATGCGGGCTGACGCCGTCACGCAGCCTTCCTATTCCCCAAAAGTTATAGAAGCCCCGCATCGTCTCGTGAGTGCTGAAGCGGTTGAGAGGTACCCAGAACTCGGCGTTGCCGCCCGGAGCGAAGACAAAGGCGCGGGGCAAGACCCCGATGATGGTGTAGGCGTTCCCATCCAGGTCGACCGTCTGGCCCACGGCATCGCGCCGGGCTCCGAAACGATGCAGCCAGGCTCCGTAGCTTAGGAGCAGGACATTGGGCCCGCCTGGCCGATTCTCGCCCGGATTAAAGTCGCGGCCGAGCATGGGATGCACCCCCAGGGTGCGAAAGAAGCCGCCGCTCACGCGCTCGGCCTGCACCGGCTCGGCTCCGGAGGAAGCATTCAGGATATAGCCGGCCCCGTTGTACACATCGAGCGAGCTGAAGGATTTGTTGAGGCGCTGCCAGTCAAGATAGTCCGGATAGGAGAGCGGCCAGCGGGGAGCTTCGGGGTTGCTTTCGTTCACCGACATGAGCCGGTCCACGTTGGCATAGGGCAGCGGTTCAAGCAAAGCTGCATCCACAAAACCAAAGATGGCCACGCTCGCGCCCATGCCGAGAGCCAGCACAAAGATCGCGGTGATGGCGAATCCGGGATTCTTCAGCAGTTGACGAACCGCGAACTTGATATCGCCCAGCAGATTGTCGAACCACACCAGGCGGTTTCTGAGATAGAAGCGCTCCTGGGCCGCAGGCACGCTGCCGAACGCCACCCTGGCTTTCCGGCGCGCCTCATCTTCGCTCAGACCTTCGTCCTTGAGATCATCGGCTTCCAGTTGCAAATGCGCCTTGATCTCTTCGGCAAAATCATCTTTGCTCCGCTTGCGCTTGAACATGCCTAAGCCTCCTCGCTGCTCGGCCCCGCGTTCCCGCCCAAAATCAACCCCATTGCTCTGGTCAGCCGCTCCCACTCACTCGTCTTCTCCGCTAGCTGCTCTCGACCTTTCGCCGTCAACGAATAGAACCGGGCCTTGCGGTTGTTCTCGCTCACGCCCCACTTGGCGCGGATCCACTTCTTGTCCTCGAGCCTCTGCAAGGCCAGGTAGAGCGAACCATGGTCCACGAAAAATACTTCTTCGGACTGGCGTTGAATCAGCCGCGCCACTCCCTGGCCATGGCACGGTCCCAGCACCAGCGTCTTGAGAATGAGCAGGTCCAGCGTACCCTGCAACAGCGCTATACGGTCATCGACATTCTTTTGGGTAGCCATCCGACCTAAGGATGTCACCGCTCGGGTCGGATGTCAACCTGACAAAGAATTTCCAGGATAAGAGGATAGGTACCTGGGGCACCCATCATCCTATCCAGGAGGTTCTCTTTGCCCCGGTACAGAGGTGCATTGTTTATGAGCCGGGGCTACCCTATAACTCCGGGGAACCACTGCGTGATCACTGCGGCAGAACTGACACAAATATCCGTCTTCGCGGGCCTGGATGAATCCCTGCGCCAAAGACTCGCGCAAAAGGCTGCTGATATCCGCGTGGAAAGCGGAGATTGGGTCATACGTGAGGGCGAAGAGCCGCGATTTTTCGTCGTTATCGAGGGCGCGCTCCAAGTAGTGAAGGACATTGTGGGGCAGCCCCGGGAGCTCGAGCAAATGCAGGCGGGCGAGTTCTTTGGCGAGATTCCCATTTTTCTGGGCACGGGCAACCTGGTGTCGGTGCAAGCGAAATCCCGCTGCCGGCTGGCCCGTTTCGATCGCCAGCAGCTGCAGGAATTGATTCGAGACTCCTCCGCCAGCGCGACCATTTTTCAAACCATGAGGGATCGTCTCTTAACTGCGCGGCACTATGCCGAGGATGCTCCCATCTCGCGCGTTCTTCTAGTGGGGTCGCCGTATGACGCGGCTTGCCGCGGTATCCGCAGTTTTCTTTCCGCCAATCGCGTGCAGTACGAGTGGCTGGATAGCGAACTGGAGCCGGAGCGCGCTTCCGCCTGCCTTCCGCCGGACCACGCCGGAATCGCTGCGGTGGTGGACGGCACGGTTTGTCTGCTGACTCCAACCGTCCGCGCGGTCGCAGATGCATTGGGTCTCCAAACCATGCCCAGGGAAAAGCACTACGACGTTGTCGTCGCCGGAGCGGGGCCAGCCGGGATGGCAGCCGGAGTCTATGGAGCATCCGAAGGGTTGAAAGTCCTGATCGTCGAACGCTCCGCTGCGGGCGGGCAGGCAGGAACATCGTCCCGCATTGAGAATTATCTGGGGTTCCCCTCCGGCATATCCGGCGATGAGCTCACCGAGCGTGCCGTCAAGCAAGCGCACCGGTTCGGCTCGGAGATTGCCGTGACCCGTAGCATCGAGGCGGTTCTCACCAGCAGCATGGGCTATCGGGTGCAACTGGATGGCGGAGATTGCATAGGGGCCCGCGCTGTTTTGCTGGCGACCGGAGTCGATTGGCATCGAATCGAAGTTCCCGGGCTGGACCGCCTGCTTGGCCGTGGAGTGCTGTATGGCGCCTCTCGTCAGGAGGCCTCCAGTGTCGCCGGGAAAAAGATATTCATGGTTGGGGGAGGGAACTCCGCTGGCCAGGCGGCAGTCTTTTTTGCGAACTATGCGGCTGAGGTGATCATGTTGGTGCGTGGTCCTGGTCTTGCCCTGAGCATGTCGCAATATCTGATCGATCAGATTGCGGAGAAGGGCAACATTCGCATTGAAACATCTACGGAAGTGACGGGCGTGTACGGTGACGAGCATCTGCAGCAGATCGTAACCACCACTCGTAACCCCGAGGGCGGCAAACTTTCCAGCACGCGCGATGCCGATGCTCTCTTGCTGATGATCGGCGCAACCGCGAACACGTCATGGCTTCCACCAACTCTGCAGCGTGATGCCAAAGGCTATATTTGCACCGGCAGAGATCTGACTGCCTGGCCTCTTGATCGCGAGCCGTTTCCGCTGGAGACGAGCCTTCCCGGCATATTTTGTGCCGGCGACGTCCGTCACGGTTCAATCAAGCGGGTAGCCAGCGGCGTGGGAGAAGGCAGTATGGCGATCGCCTTCATTCACCAATACCTGGCGCTGATGGGTAGCCCTGACCTCACCCGGAATTGAACGGGGCACGGCCGTGTTAGCCGGTTTCTGGATGAAATTGTCGTGTTGTGGTGCGCCCGGAGAGATTCGAACTCCCGACCTAACGCTCCGGAGGCGTTCGCTCTATCCAGCTGAGCTACGGGCGCGCAAGTTAAGGATACAACACGACAGCCTGCTCAGCAGGCGGTTTGGGACAGTTGCGGCGAATCAGGGTTGTGCCGCTTGCTCACTCTTCAGCCGAAGTTGCTCCATAACAGACTGGATTAGCTCTTTAGCTCCGCCTATCTCTCCCAGAATCACTTCCAGGTCGAGCGCGGGCTTCGAAGGATTACGCGTGGACGCACAGTAGACCCCGTGCTGGCCGATCAGGATCAGCGCGTCGGTGAGCATGTCGAGGGTGACGGCCAGACGGCCTCGCTCGGCCCCCATCATGAATTCGAAGCGCTCCAGCTCTTCGCGCCGTTGCGTTATCGCTGGACTCGCATTGGTGAAGCTCAAGATTTCCCCCAGGCGGCTATGAAGGGTATGACTCTTTACGAGTCTGATTGAAAAACCGCTCCGAAGCTTTGTATCAGGGCCCGACTTTAGTCGGGCCGATAATTCAACAAAACATCTGGGCTTTAGCCCCTGCGCTTTTCTTTGCAGGACGCGCCATAGCAGGGGCTGAAGCCCAAGTCCTTTTCCATCCTTTGACGGCCCGACTAAAGTCGTGCCCTGATACAAAGCCAGCGAAGCGGATCGAGGAGCTGCTCTAAGGCATGGTGCCTGCCTCTCAAGCAATCCCGGCTTTTTCCGCAGCCTGCAAGCCTTTACTATTTGTCCTCCGGTCGCGTATACCGTAGCACCGGCTTGCGCGCTGCCAACACCTCATCCAGGCGGGAAATCCGGGTTTCGTGCGGTGCTGTGAGTACCAGCTCCGGGTTCTCGTCCGCCTCCCGCGCGATCTGGCGCATGGCGTCGATGAAGAGATCGAGCTCTTCCTTCGATTCGCTCTCCGTCGGCTCGATCATCAGGGCGCCAGGCACAATCAGCGGGAATGAAGTGGTGTAGGGGTGGAACCCATAATCAATCAGCCGTTTCGCAATGTCCCCGGTCTTGACTCCCTTCTGTGTCTGCCGGCGGTCGCTGAAGACTACCTCATGCAGGGTGGGCGTCCGGTAGGGCAATTCGTAAACATCCTCGAGGTTCTTGCGGATGTAGTTCGCGTTCAACACTGCGTCCTCGGTGGTTTGCCGCAGGCCGTCCGGGCCGTTGGCCATGATGTAGGCAAGGGCGCGGACGAACATGCCGAAGTTGCCGTAGAAACTGCGCACCCGGCCGATGGTCTGCGGGCGGTCATAGGCCAGGCGCAGTCTGGGGCGGCCGTACTGGTCAGGCTCGGCCGGGACTACCACGGGCGTGGGCAGAAACGGATCCAGGATCTTCTTCGCCGCGACCGGGCCAGAGCCAGGACCACCGCCGCCATGCGGGGTGGAGAAAGTCTTGTGCAGGTTTAGGTGCATTACGTCCACGCCGAAGTCCCCGGGACGAGTCTTACCTACCAGGGCATTCATATTGGCGCCGTCCATGTAGAGCAGGGCGCCCTTGGCGTGGAGAATGTCGGAAATCTTGTGGATCTCGCTCTCGAACCCGCCGATGGTGCTGGGGTTGGTCAGCATCAGCGCCGCCGTGTCTTCCGTGACCATCTGTTCCAACGCGGCCACATCGACCATCCCCAATGCATTGGAGCGGAGATTCTCTACTTGGTAGCCGCAGGATGCGGCAGTAGCGGGGTTGGTTCCGTGGGCGGAGTCGGGGATGATGATCTTGCTGCGCGGATTCCCCCTCGACTGGTGGTAAGCGCGCACCAGCATGATGCCGGTGAACTCCCCATGCGCGCCCGCCGAGGGCATCAGGGTGATGGTGTCCATGCCCGTGATGTCGAGCAGGCAGCATTTCAGCAGGTGCATGATTTCGAGCACACCCTGGGAAAGCGATTCCGGCTGGTACGGATGGGCTTCGGCAATGCCCTCCAGGCGGGAGACAAATTCGTTGACTCGGGGGTTGTACTTCATGGTGCAGCTGCCCAGCGGGTACATGCCGAGATCGATGGCGTAATTCCAGGTGGAGAGGCGGGTGAAATGGCGGATGATTTCTATTTCGCTCACCTCGGGCATCAGGCCCAGGTCGGCGCGCGCGGCTTCGCCCAGCAACGTTTCCGGGTTCACCTCGGGCACGTCGAGCGGCGGCATCTTGTAAGCCTTCTTGCCCGGCCCGGATTTTTCAAAGATCAGCGCTTCGTTCTGGCTCAGGTGCGATCGCACCTTGCGGCGAACACCTTCGAACGGCTTAATGGCTGCGGCGTCCTGAGGGATAGTTGCCAATGAGTATTGTCCTTTCAGGCCCGAGTCAGGATCTCTTCTGAGTCGTGTTGCAGTTGGGAGGCCGCGTGATCGATCTGCTCCCGGGTATTGAGCTCGGTGGTGCACCACAAGCTGGCGTGGTCGAGTTCTGGGTACCATCCGCTGAGGGGCAAGCCGCCAATCACCTTCTGCTTGAGCAGCTTGGCGTTCAACTGTTCCGGTAGTTCGGTGGTCTCGAGCACAAATTCGTTGAATCGAGGAGAACCGGCGAACAGCAACCGGGCGCCACCCACGCTGGAGAACTCCTTGGCTGCATAATCGGCTTTGGCCAGGTTGTGCAGCGCTAGTTCGCGCAGGCCTTCTTTGCCGTAAACGGTGAGGAAGATTGTCGCCATCAGTGCGACCAATCCCTGGTTGGTGCAGATGTTGGAGGTAGCCTTCTCCCGCCGGATATGCTGTTCGCGGGTGGAAAGGGTGAGCACAAAACCGCGGTGACCTTCCGTGTCTACGGTTTCGCCCACCAGCCGGCCGGGCATTTGCCGCAGGTATTTTTCCTTGGCGGCGATCACGCCGCAATAGGGACCGCCGAAGCTGAGCGCGACCCCGAAAGATTGCGCTTCAAGCGAGACGATATCGGCTTCGACGGGCGGCCGCACCACGCCCAGTGAGACAGCCTCCGCGATCGACACGATCAGCAGCGCGCCTTTCTTGTGCACGATCTCGGCAATGGCGGGGACGTCTTCAATGACGCCGAAAAAGTTCGGCGACTGGATCTGCACGCAGGCAGTCTCTTCGGTGACCGCCTGTTCCAGGGCAACCAGGTCAAGCCGCCCGTCCTCGGCGAAGCCGATCGTCTTGGCAATCAGCCCCTGGTGCTGAGCATAGGTTCGCATCACATCGCGATACTCGGGATGCACGGTTCTGGCGACCAATACTCCACGGCGCCGGGCAATGCGCACAGCCATGGATACACATTCGGCGGCGCCCGTTGAGCCCTCGTACATGGAGGCATTGGCGATGTCCATGCCGGTAAGCTCGCACATCATGGTCTGGAATTCGAAGATGGCCTGCAAGGTTCCCTGGGTAATCTCCGCCTGGTAGGGCGTGTAGGAGGTGAGGAACTCGCCCCGCTGCACCAGCGAATCGATAATCACCGGGCGGTAGTGGCGATAAGCGCCGGCGCCGAGAAAACTGCTGTAGCCCACCGCGTTCCGGGCCGCCGCGTTGCGAAAATATTCAACAATCTCCGACTCGCCCATCTGCCGGGGAACCGCCAGGTCCCGTCCCAGGCGGTACTCCTCGGGGATAGTGGAAAACAAGTCGTCGATCGAGCCGGCTCCGATCTGCTTCAACATCTCGATCCGTTCCGCCGGCGATTTTGGCAAATAGCGCATGCTGCGTCCTATCCCTCGCTTCAGTGGGTTTCTTCTTTGATGAACTTTTCGTAATCCGCGGCATCGAGCAGCTGGTCCACTTCCGCAGGCTCGGCCATCTCCACTTTGAGCAGCCACGCCCCGTGGGCGTCGGCATTGATTTTTTCCGGAGACGTTGCCAGCTCCTCGTTTACTTCCAACACCGTGCCGGTTACCGGTGAGTAGAGATCAGAGACCGCCTTCACCGACTCCACGCTGCCAAAAACTTTACCCTTCTCGACCTTGGAACCGGGCTTGGGCAAATCGACGAACACAATGTCTCCCAAAGTGCTCTGAGCGTAATCGGTAATCCCCACTTTTCCCGTTTTGCCACCTACTTCAACCCACTCATGTTCTTTCGTGTAGTGGTACGTTGCTGGATACGCCATCCCTACTGATCTCCTCCTTCATCTTAGTCCACCTGCTCGTATATGCCTGTATGGCAAAGGTTAAGCAGGCTTTCCGGAAACCGTTTTGGGCCTGCGGTAGAACGGGGTAGGCACTACTTTGGCCTTGACCAGGTTGCCGCGTACCTCGACTGCCATCTCCGTGCCGGGCGCGATCCGGTCCACCGGTACATAGGCCAAGGCAATGTTTTTTTTCAGGAAAGGCGATGGGGAGCCGCTGGTGACGTAGCCGATCGCTTCGCCCTCGAGGCTGCAGACTTTGTAGCCGTCACGCGCAATGCCGCGCTCGATCATCTCCAGGCCCACCAGCTTGCGCTTAGGGGGGCCGGCCTGTGACAAGGCCTGCGCGCCCAGAAAGTCGCTCTTGCCCAGCTTCGAGAAGCGTTCCAGCCCGGCTTCGAGAAGATTGATCTCCTCCGAAATTTCGTGGCCGTAGAGGGCCATGGCGGCTTCCAGACGTAAAGTGTTGCGTGCTCCCAGGCCGCAGGGCAGCAAACCAAACTCCTTGCCGGCTTCGACGATCTCATGCCATACGCGCGTGCTGGTGGGCTCATCGGAGGGCAGGTAAATTTCGAAACCATCTTCTCCGGTGTAGCCCGTGCGCGCGATCAGCACGTTAGGGACGCCGCATACAGTACCCCAGGTGAACCAATAATTTTTGATCGCGCTCAGGTTGGTTTTGGTTAGCTTGGCCAGAGTATCCAGCGCCCGCGGTCCCTGGATGGCGAGCTGGGTGTAGTAGTCACTATAGTCACTGATATGAACGCCGGCGAACATTCCTACCTGGGAGCGAATCCATTGGTAATCCTTCTCCCGCGTGCCGGCGTTGATGACCAGCAGGTAGTCGTTGTCGCTGAACTTGTGTACCAGGACGTCGTCGACGAAGGTTCCCTGGGGATAAAGCATGGCCGAGTATTGCGCCTGGCCGACGGCGAGCTTCGAGGCATCGTTCATCGAGAGGGCCTGGATGGCAGCCAGCGAGCCCGGGCCGCGAAACTGAATATCACCCATATGGCTGACGTCAAAGAGCCCTACGGCGGTGCGGACCGCCATGTGCTCGGCGGTAATGCCGGAGTACTCGACGGGCATGTCCCAGCCACCGAAATCGACCATTTTGGCTCCGAGCCGGCGGTGGACACCGTACAGCGCGGTTTTGCGCAGAGTGGGAGTGGAAACAGAGCCAGTGGACACGGCAAATTCCTTTACGAAGAAATGGCTTACCTTCAACGGTAGCACGGACACTGGGACGGTTCCGTGTCTCTGGGAAGTTGTCTTGAGGAGGCTCAACTTTCTAGATGAGCGCGTTCAGCAGAAGAAGTGACTTTTAAGCACGCCTCTGGTTCCCTAACGAAGGCCGGGTGCCCCACATCTCGCTCGTTTTTCGCGATATGTGGGATTCCACCAATGTTGACCGCTAAGTGTATCGGACGAATCGAGAGTCAGGGGGAAGGTGCAGTGGAATCCCACATATCGCGAAAAACGAGCGAGATGTGGGGCACCCGGCCTTCGTCAGGGGACCGGGCCCCCTCAGATATGCGTCCCGAGCGCCTTCTGGTGGTTGAAGTGCACCCCTGCAGGGTTGACCGGCGCCGCCCAGGCCAGGCCATCGACACCCTTGCCGGCATCAATCAGCGAGTCGACCTTCCACTGCGAGAGATCGACCACTGCGACCTGTTGAGCCTTGGAGCAGGAAACGTAAGCGACCTTGCCGTCAGGCCGGGCGAGTACCTTGACCGGACCAGCGGGAACATCCACAGTCCGGACCACCTTGAGGCTGGAGAGATCGACCACCGCGAGCTGGTTGGCCTTGGGGAGCGTCACCAGCAGGTAGCGCCCATCCGGCGTGGGAGACGTTCCGTACCCGACTGCCGGCAAAGGCACCCAGGTCTTGATCTTGTTGGTAGCGGTGTCGATCACTGCCAGTTGCGGCTTGGTCTGGTCGGAAGTAAAGACCATCTTGTCATCGTTCGATATGGCGATGCGTTGGGATTCGGATGATATGGGAATGATGGCGATAGTTTTGCGGCCCGGCAAATCCAGTACCGAGACGGTACCTGGGCCCACGTTCGAGGTGTAACCGCGGCGCCCGTCGCGAGAGATCACCAGCATGTGCGATTCCTTTTGCCCCGTGGGCACGGTGCCCACAATCTTGAGCGTTTTGGGATCGATGATGGTCACCGTCTGGTCAAGCTCTGTGGTGACATAGAGCTTGCCACTGGCCAGATCGTAAACCGGGCAGTGGGGCCGCACGCCGTGGCCAAAATCCACCTTGCCGGTGACGGTACGGCTGGGAATATCGATCACCACCATTTCGTCGCCGTCGGTTCCCGGCTTACCCACACCCGCGCTGCCGTAAATGGGCACGTAGGCGGTCCGGCCATCCGGGGATGTGGCTACTTCATGGCCCGTGATGCCCCCTTCGGGCACGGTGGCGAGCTGCTTGGCAGCCACCGGGTCGATGATGCTGACGTCGCGGTCACCCTGGTTGGCGGCCACCAACATCGGCTTTACCGGCGTTTCGGGAATTGCGTTGGCGTCGATAATCAGCAGTGTAACGGGCAGCGCCAAGCAGAATGCGAAGAAAAGATACACGTAGGTAAGCTTATTCATGGCGCCTGAATTATATCCCCGAGTCGCTACTTGGGGCAGCGCCGGGATGAAAGAATAAGCTGTCTCATGACCGCATGACCCAAGCGCCTGCCAAAGCAAAGACTCCCGCCCAACCTGCCTGGCCGGCGGCGCTTGCTGTTCTGGCGGTGGGCGGCCTGTATCTTGCCCTGCCGGAGCCGCTGACTTTTGGCCCATCCTGGCTTCTGCTGGTGGTGGTGCTCGTGCTCCTGATACCGGTTGTCATTGCTCGCGTGCGGGGCTCCTTTGCACTCAACCAGGTGCTCGGTTACCTCCTGCTGGGGGTGGTCACGGCGGCCATGCTGTGGTCGCTTAACCTGCTGGTTCGCTCTCTCCCCAAACACACGCTGCCGCCTTTGGCGCTGCTGCGTTCTGCTGCTTTCCTCTGGATCACCAACATCCTGGTCTTCGCTTCGTGGTACTGGCGTCTCGATGCGGGTGGACCGAATGAGCGCCATCTCCGCGGCAGCCACTGCAAAGGAGACTTCCTGTTTCCCCAGATGACGCTGTCGCCATCCACGCAGAAACCGATCGATCCCGCCTGGACTCCAGGCTTTGTGGATTACCTGTTTCTGGCGTTCAATACCAGCACCGCCTTCTCCCCCACTGATTCGCCCGTACTCTCCCGCTGGGCCAAGGTGCTGATGATGATCCAATCCTCCATCTCTCTCGCCACCCTGGCCCTGCTGGCTGCGCGCGCGGTGAATATCTTGTAACCGTGCAAAACCAAGTTCGATCCGGGGAATCCAAGCAGCTATGAAGGTTTCTGAGGTGTTCATCGAAACGCTGGCCGAGGCCGGCGTAAAGCGCGTGTATGGCGTCACCGGCGACTCGCTGAACGGTATAACGGACGCGATTCGCAGGAACAAATCGATCGAATGGATGCACATGCGTCATGAGGAGGCCGCGGCCTTCGCGGCCGGTGCAGAGAGCCAGCTCACGGGGGAGATTGCGGTCTGTGCCGGGAGCTGTGGGCCGGGCAATCTGCACCTGATCAATGGCCTTTATGACTGCCACCGCAGCCGTGTGCCGGTGCTCGCGATTGCCGCCCAGGTGCCCAGCCAGGAGATAGGCAGCGGCTACTTCCAGGAGACCCATCCCGAGCACCTGTTCAAGGATTGCAGCCACTACTGCGAAATGATCTCGCAAGCGGAGCAGATGCCGCGCGTGCTGGGGATCGCCATGCGCACGGCCATCGCCCAGCGGGGAGTCGCGGTGGTTGTCATTCCCGGAGACGTTTTGCAACGGGAGTGTCCCGATCCTCCGCTGGCGCTCGGGATCCATCATCCTGCCTCGGTGGTCTGCCCCTCGTTGCCAGAGCTCGCCCTGGCGGCGGACTATCTCAACCGGGCGCAGAAGGTTACCATCCTGGGCGGTGCGGGGTGCGAGGGCGCCCGTACGCAATTGATGGCGCTGGCGGCAAAGCTGAAGGCGCCGGTGGTGCACGCGATGCGGGGCAAGGAGTTTATCGAGCACGACAACCCGTACGACGTCGGCATGACCGGCTTGCTGGGCTTTTCTTCCGGCTACCACGCCATGATGAACTGCGACGCGCTCCTGATGCTGGGCACGGATTTTCCCTACCCGCAGTTCTTTCCCAGAGAAGCAAAGATTATTCAGGTGGACCTGCGCGGGGAGCAAATTGGGCGCCGCACTCCGGTCGACCTGGGCCTGATCGGCAAGGTCGATGACACCCTCGATGAGCTGGTACCGCTGCTGGCGGACAAGCAGGACCGGACATTCCTTGATACTTGTCTCGAGCATTACAAGAAGGCCCGCAAAGGCCTGGACGACCTGGCCGTCGGCGAGCCCGGTAGCACCCCGATTCATCCCCAATTCGTTACTAAGGTGTTGGATGAGTTGGCCGCCGAGGATGCGGTCTTCACCTGTGACGTCGGTACGCCCACCATTTGGGCGGCCCGCTATCTGCACATGAATGGACGGCGCCGTCTTCTGGGCTCCTTTACCCATGGCTCGATGGCTAATGCGCTGCCCCAGGCCATCGGGGCCCAGGCTGCCTTCCCGGGTCGCCAGGTCATCAGCCTCTCTGGTGATGGAGGCTTGGCCATGCTGATGGGCGAGTTGCTGAGCTTGCGCCAGCTCAAGCTTCCGGTCAAGCTGGTGGTGTTCAACAACAGCGCCCTGGGATTTGTAGAGCTGGAGATGAAAGCCGCCGGGCTGCTTGATTTTGCCACGGACCTGGTCAATCCCAACTTTGCCCAACTCGCCGAGGCGGCTGGCCTTTTGGGCCGGCGAGTGGAGAAACCGGAAGAACTGAAACCGGCCCTCCAGGAAGCACTGCGCCACGACGGCCCGGCGATGGTGGAAGTGATCGTCAACCGCCAGGAGCTCTCGATGCCGCCCTCCATCACCGCCGAGCAGGTCAAGGGATTCAGCCTGTACATGGTGCGCGCTGTGCTGAGCGGACGAGGCGACGAGGTGATCGACTTAGCCAAGACCAACCTGTTCCGGTAGCGGTCAGAGGCCAATCAGAACGATTGGAGCTTTAATCGCAGAGCTTTGTGAGGGAGCCGGGGCGCACTGCAGATCCCTCGGCTGCGCTCGGGATGACAAAGGGGAGGGCGGCGCTTCCATAGATGATTGCTAAAAAAGTGCTGACCGAAACGGCCCCCTTCACCTCTGCCCAGCGTCTGTCTAGCAACCACCATCTGTTTAGCAACCACCATCTGTTTAGCAACCACCATCTGTTTAGCAACCACCATCTATGAAAGCGCCGCCCTCCCCTTTGTCATCCCGAGCGCAGCCGAGGGATCTGCAGAGCGCCCCGGCTCCCTCACAAAGCTCTGCGGTTCTTAGTTCTCGCACGCGCGATATTCGCCGAAAACCTTGCCCATACTCGCCGCGATCTCACCCACGGTAGCATTGCTCTCGACCGCCTCAAGGATCGCCGGCATTACGTTTCCTGAGGAGCGGGCCTGCTCCGTGACCCGATCGACCGCCGCTCGCCAGCGCAGGGGATCCCGGCGGCTGCGCAGGGCGCGTACCCGCTCGATTTGGGTCCGTTCCACGGTGTCCTCGACATTGGGAGAAGGCACGTCCTCAACGGCGCCGGCGAAGCGGTTTACGCCCACTACGACGGTTTCTCCGGAATCGACGGCTTGTTGGTGCCGGTAGGCAGCGTCTTCAATCTCCCGCTGCACCCAACCTCGTTCGATGGCGGCTATCATGCCGCCCAAGGAGTCGATACGGTCGAGATAGCTGCGTGCCTCCTGCTCCATAGCTGTGGTGAGCGCTTCGACATAGAAGGAACCGCCAAGCGGATCAACCGTGTTGGCGACCCCGGACTCCTTAGCTAGAATCTGCTGCGTGCGCAAGGCCAGGCGGGCAGATTCCTCGCTGGGGAGTGCGAGCGCCTCATCGTAGCCGTTCACGTGCAGCGACTGGGTGCCGCCGAGGACGGCAGAAAGTGCCTGCAGGGCGGAGCGGGCCAGGTTGTTTTCCGGTTGCTGCGGGGTCAGGGTAGAGCCCGCAGTCTGGGTATGAAAGCGAAGCGGCTGGCAGACGCCGAAGTGCTCCTGGAGCAGCCGGGACCAGAGGCGCCGCGCTGCGCGGAACTTGGCCACTTCGGCAAAGAAGTCATTATGCGCGGCGAAAAAGAAGGAGAAGCGTGCGGCTGAGTGGTCCACATCGAGGCTGGCCTCGCGCAGCGCTTCTAGGTAGGCGCGGCCGTTGGCCAGGGTAAAGGCGACTTCCTGCACCGCAGTCGCCCCCGCCTCGCGCATGTGGTAGCCGGAAACGGAGATGGGATTCCACGCCGGCAGATATTGACTCGCCCAGGCGAACAGGTCACCTGCCAGGCGAAGGCTGTGCCGCAAAGGGTAGAGGTAGGTGCCGCGTGCGATGTACTCCTTCAGGATGTCATTTTGCACTGTGCCGGTGAGCCTGGCTGTTTCGCAGCCGGAACGCCGGGCCGCGGTGACATATAAGGCAAGAAGGATGGTGGCCGTGGTATTGATGGTCATGGAGGTCGAAACCTCCTCGAGCGGGATGCCGGCAAAGAGCCGTTCCATGTCTTCGATGGAGTCGATCGCCACCCCGGCCCTGCCCACCTCGCCGGCCGCCCAGGGGGAATCGGAATCGTAGCCAATCTGGGTAGGAAGGTCGAACGCGACCGAAAGCCCATCACCGCCTTGGGACAGTAGAAATTTATAGCGCTGATTCGACTGTTCCGCGTCCCCCATCCCGGAGTATTGGCGCATGCCCCACACGCGGCCCCGGTACATGGTGGACCGGATGCCCCGGGTGAAGGGATACTCCCCCGGAAGGCCCAGATCGGGGTCTAAGCCAGCCAGGTCCTCTGCCCGGTAGACTGCCCGTTGGTCTATTTTCGCCACCCGGGGCCCTGCTTGCTCTTGCGATAGGCGCGAAGAAACGAGCTCACCGAGAACCAGGCGAAGGCTACGGTCAGGGCGCAATAGAGCAATAAGTGGGTATGTTCCGGGCCCTGCCTCCAGGCGGCGTGCAGGCGATAGACGCTTTGGGCAAAAAAGACTGCGAATAAGGCGAAAAACAGGCCGGTGATCTCCAGCCACAACACGCTGCCGGCATGGGTAAACGGGCCCAGGAAAGCCTGTCCAAAGGCCTTGGCGCCCCGCTTGACGCCGGCGACCCGGTTGGATATTGGAATTGCTGGCGCCGCCGCAGCCGGCCGGCCATTCCCAGCCTGGGCGGGTGGTGGATGGGCTGTGGCAGCCCGTTCGACCCGTTCGCGGAGCATATTCGAGGCCACGCGGACGCCGATGCCGAGCGTGCGGCCTACTTTCTTTGGCTCCATGGTAAAAGTTTAGCAGCCGGTTGATTCAGATTGCTCCGGTTTAACATCACAAGTAAGGTAGGTAAAACCGCGCCCGCAGGTGGCGATTGGGGGTACTTCTTTGAATCAACGACTTCGTCGTCTTATCCAGCAACTGGGGGAAGCCATTCATGAGTCGGTTTCCGAGTCCGAGCAGATCTCCGAGGTCGTGCAGGACATCCGAAAGCAGGGGTTCGATGTACTGCTAATGCTGGAAGCGACGATCGGGTTGAACGAGGTAGAGCAGCAACCGAGCTCCGAACTAGAGGCGCCCGCGGACGAAAATGCCCAGGGAGACGAGACTTTTAATGCTCAGGATGTACACTTTCTGCGCTCCCTGCGCATCTCGGTCGAAGAGGGGTGAACGCAAGGTATAGAGTTGGCACGGGCACTGCGGTGAACGAATGAAAGACACATTAGGAGTACTGCTAGCCGGTGGGGCGGGCGAGCGGCTTTTCCCTCTGACACGTGATCGAGCCAAGCCAGCGGTTCCTTTCGGCGGCAACTACCGGATTATCGACATCACGCTGTCCAACTGCATCAACTCCGACCTTCGCCGGGTCTATATCCTCACCCAATACAAAGCGCTTTCCCTCAATCGCCACATCCGCGAAGGCTGGACCGGCATTGTAGCCCAGGAATTAGGCGAGTTCATTGAGATCCTGCCGCCCATGCAGCGGGTCAGCGCCAATTGGTACATGGGCACTGCCGACGCGGTTTACCAGAACATCTACTCCATCGGCGCCGAGCAGCCAAAACATGTGCTCATTCTCTCCGGCGACCACATCTACAAGATGAACTACGGCCTGATGCTGGAGCACCACAATGATTCCGGCGCGGACGTGACCCTGGCCACTCTTCCTATCCGGCCCGATGAGGTATCCCGTTTTGGGGTAGTGGAAGTGAGCCGGACGGGCGAGGTGATCGGCTTTCAGGAAAAGCCCAAGACCACCAACCTGCGCTCGCCCTTTAATCCCTCCATGGTCGATGCCTCCATGGGCATTTACTTGTTTAATACCGACGTGCTGTTGCCGGCGCTGATGAAAGACGCGGAGGATCCCAATTCCAAGCACGACTTCGGCCACAACATCCTGCCCGGGATTCTCGGCCGCTACAAAATTTCCGCCTACAACTTCGTCGATGAGAACAAGCAGAACGCGCTCTACTGGCGCGATGTAGGCACGCTTGAGGCGTACTTCGATGCCAACATGGACGTGGCCTCGGTTTCCCCTATCTTCAACCTGTATGACAAGGCGTGGCCCATGCGCACCCGCCAGCGGCAATATCCGCCGGCCAAGTTCGTCTTTGGCGAACCGGGGCGCACCGGCATGGCCATCAACTCCGTGATCTCGGCCGGTTGCATCGTCTCGGGCGCGGTGGTGCGCAACAGCGTGCTTTCACAGGATGTCCGTGTGAACTCCTACGCCGAGGTGGAATCGAGCATCATCTTCACCCACGTCGACATTGGCCGCCACTGCCGTATCCGGAGGGCCATCATCGACCGCGACGTGCACTTGCCCGAAGGCACGGTGATCGGCTACGACCGGGAAGAGGACCGGCGCAACTACTTTGTGACCCAAAGCGGCCTGACGGTGGTTACGCGCGACTACTCCCTCTACGAAAATCCGGTGTCGCCCGACTTCATGCAACAGTCGTAGTCGTCCTTCAGAGTAGGATGGCAGTCAATATGAAGCGGCTGTGGGGGCGGATCCTCTCCGGTTTACTGGTTGTTTTGGCCATCCTCTATGCCGGGGATTGGATCGTGCTGCGCGTCAGAACCGGCAGCGCGGATTCGCATAGCGTGCAAGTGGAACAATTCTTGCGCACGCCTCTGAAGGGCCAGAAGGAGGAATTCGACTACATGGGAACCGTGGCGCAACCTTGTGTGTCCTCGCTTTTTCCCCATCAGTCGGAGTCACCTTGCTGGTGGCTGGAGCGTCACAAGACTCAATGGATCTCGCCCTGAGAGCCGGTCGTGTTACTGGAACTCGCCAAATTCGCTTCTCTGCTGCTGAGCATCTTGTCGCTCGATGCTGTCCTTCACTCGGCTTTTCTTGAGCCCGGAAGCAATGTGCAACAGCGATTGCTGCCCTCGCTCGACCTACTGCTGGTATCTGCCGCTGTTTGCCTGGGAAGCGGATACATATTCCGCGCCTGGGAGCAGAAGGGAGGCAAGCAGGGTGGCAGTGTGGCCACATCTTTGCCCATGCTGATTTTCTGGTGGGGCGCTGGAACCATCGCCTTGCTCTTCGCCCTCGCCTGGTTGCTGGAGCGTTACTTCCTGGAGCTGTGGCACTAAACGAACTCCCGCCTGCGGAAGGGGATGGGTAAAGAGTCTGGGCGATACGCTGCGATGCTTTGTATCAGGGCACGGCTTCAGCCGTGCCGCAAGACCATGCTCGCGACGCGGCTTTAGCCGCTGAGGTACGCTTTCAGGGACATTAACGGTTGAAAAAGACGTCCCCCAGGGGCTAAAGCCCTCATCAGAGTAGCTCGATACGGCACGCTGAAGCCGTGCCCTTCGTACAAAGACTTTTTCCGCAGCCTGTAAAGCCCAATTCTCTTTGCGTCTTTTTACGGCCCGACTAAAGTCGGGCCCTGATACAAAACCAAGGAAGTGGATCGGCCTCTCTACGGGCTTCCAGCACGTATCCTTCCAACGAGAGACCCCGGGCTCGCCACCTCGATGGAACTTAACCTCTGACCGCTGCGTATTCGCACCTATGAGTGTGGCCGTCGCGCTTACTTTGAACACCGGTGGAACGGGAGCACGAGGTGGGCGCTTTCAGGGAGATTCGGAGAGACGGTATTCTACTGGCCGAGGAACGCCCGCGTTGAATCCCTCTTCGAACACGCCGCATGATCGGGAGGGTGGTGCGCGCCGCCAGGTTTCCGGCGAACGCCGGGCGGAGTCGCCGGAGACTGATTGGCCCGCCCTGGTGCGGCGCTGCCTCGACGGGGATTCCTCAGCCTGGACGGAGTTGGTGACCGGCCAGCAGCGAAGGGTCTACGCGCTCTGCTATCGCTTTACCGCTTCCTCCCACGATGCGGAGGATCTGACTCAGGACGTCTTCGTCAAGCTCTACGGCAACCTGCGCAGTTTCGATGCCGCCAAGGGCAGTTTCCACACCTGGATCACCACCCTGACGCGCAACCTGCTGGTCGATCACTTTCGCCGCTCCCGCCAGCAAAGGGCGACCGATTCGATTGACGCTGGCTGGGATCAGGGCCACGACGCCCCCCACGCCGAACCCCTGGTCGATCCGCGCACCACCCCCTTGCAGCATGCGGTCGAAAACCAGCTGCAACGCATGGTGCAGAACGCGCTGGCCAAGGTGTCGCCGGAGTTACGGGAAGCGGTAATCCTACGCGATTTGCAGGATTTGGATTACAAAGAGATTGCAGAGGTTTTGGCCATTCCCCAGGGAACGGTGAAGTCCCGGATCAGTCGCGGCCGCGCGGAACTAGCGCGGTTGCTGGAACGTACTAAAGGGCAGGTGATGTAAATGTCTGAGCGCGAGCAAAATAAGCCGTTAGGCCCGTTAGGCCGGGGAATACGGTGCGACGAGTGCGAAAACCTCATCGCCGATGCGCTGGATGGAACCTTGAGCGCCGCCGACGCGGCCGCCTTCACTCGCCATCAGAACGAATGCCCGCTCTGTGCCCAGATACTCAAAGAAACCCAGCAGGGTAAGGCCTGGATGGGGTATCTGAGCGCGGAACCGGAGGTCCCTGCCGATCTGCTGCAGAAGATCCTGGCCCGCACCAGCGGGGCCCAGCAGCCGGGAGTAGCGGCGCCGGCCATGTCGCTGCCCGCGCGCCCCACGTGGCGCCGGGTAGGACTGCCCGCGGTTCGCCAGATATTCGAGCCAAGGCTGATGATGACCGCGGCCATGGCCTTCTTTTCCATCGCCTTGACCCTCAACCTGACCGGCATCAAGGTGACCCAACTTCGCGCCGCGGACTTCCAGCCCTCGCGCCTGCGCGCCACTCTCACGCGGCAGTACTATTCCACCAACGAACAGGTGACCAAGTATTACGAGAATCTTCGCCTGGTTTACGAAATGGAATCCCGGGTGCGGGAATTGAGACGCTCGACCGAGGCCGAACCGGCTCCGTCGCCCCGGGAGACGCCCAAGCCGCCGGCGCGCGATGGCACTGGCAGCCCCAGCTCGACCGTCCCCGCAGGGCAGCAGATCCCTCCCCTGCCCCAAGGAAGACCTAGCCCCAGAAGAGGCGACCCGGTGCTGCCTGCGGCGATGGTGCCCGCCGGCTGGAACGGTGAGACAAGAGGGAAATTCAAGAAAGAGGTTTTCAGGTCTCTGCCTTATTCAACTGAAGACCAAACCCGGATTGCCTGCCACGCAGCGCCGGACATGACCACGTGTGCGGCTTTCGTTAAGGAAAGCCGCATCAGGTTCGCCAACGCCACCGAGTTCCTCAGGAAATCCGGGGTCGCGCAAAGGAGCTTGGTATGAACTGCCTTAACCATCCCGATGTTGTGGCCACCGCTTATTGTCAGAGTTGTGGCAAGCCGCTGTGTCCTGCCTGCACGCGTTCGGTCGGGGGCAGCATCTACTGCGAGCCCTGCCTGGCGGCGCGCCTGTCTTCTGCTCCCGGCACCACGGGCTTGACCGGTCTGCATGCGCACCCCGTTCTGGCTGGCCTTTTAGGCTTCATTCCCGGGGTCGGCGCCATGTACAACGGGCAATTCGTGAAGGCGCTGGCCCATGTGCTCATCTTTGCCGTGTTCGTAAGCCTTTCTGATAAGAGCGTAGTTTTTGGTTTGCTGGTCGCGGCCTGGGTCTTTTACCAGGTCTTTGACGCCGCCCAGACGGCCAAGGCGCGGCGCGATGGATTGCCCCTGCCCAATCCCTTCGGCCTGAATGACCTGGGGGTCAGGCTGGGGATGACCCCCGCGCCAGCGCCCTTCGTAGGCGGTTTCGCTCCCTCGGCCGGGAGCGCGCCGGCCACTGATCCCCTAACCGGCCAAAATCCGAGCCAGCATCCTGGTGAGAATCCTTTCCCCCAGCCCCCTGTCTATCCTGCGTCCTATGCCGTGCCTCCCCCCCCACCACCGGGAACGGCGGGGATGCCGCCGTATAGCGCGCCGCCGGCCATCGAAGCTCATGGAACCAAGACCCCGGTGGGGGCCGTGGTGCTGATCGTCATCGGCCTGGTACTGCTCCTGCATACCCTGGGGGTCTTCGAGGATGAATGGATCGGCCGCGCTTGGCCGATCGTCCTCATCGGGGTAGGCGCCTGGCTGCTTTACCGCAGAACCCAGGATATCCCCCGGGGAGGCGCGCGATGAATACCTGGCTGCTCATCCGCCGGCTGCGCGGGCCGGCTTTTATTATCCTGGTGGGCATAACCGCCCTGCTCAATCAGTGGGGCGTGCTCAGCTTTAGCCGCAGCTGGCCGCTTTACCTGATCCTGGCGGGGATGATCGGGCTGGCAGAGCGGGCGGCCCTGGCCAACGCGCCTCAGGCCCCGCTTTACCCTGCCGCTTACGCGCCGCAGACGTATTCTCCCGGCGCCGCTGCGGCCTATACCGGGCCCGCTCCCGAGACGCCGCCGGGCAGCGCGAGCGACCCTTTCTCCGACCCCGGCAGGAGGCCCTAATGGCCACCCTACCCCCACCCTATTCGCAGCGCGACGCTGCCCAGGCGCAGCGCTACTATCAGCGCTCGCTCCGCCGCCCGTCCATGCTCGGGCCAACAGTGCTGATCGTGGTGGGGGTGATCGCGCTGCTGGTCGAGACCAACCAGTTGAACCCCGTCCGCCTGTGGGACTGGTATATCCGCTGGTGGCCCCTGCTGCTGATTGGTGTGGGATTGCTCTCCCTGGGCGAATGGTGGCTGGATCGCAGGCATGCCGGTGCTGGCTATCGCTGGCGCGGCCGTTCGCACGCAGGACTGGTCACGCTCATCGTTTGTCTTGCCATCCTGGCCTACATGGCAAGCGCCACTACTCACGGCCTGCACGGCATGCACGTGTTTGGGCACGGACAAGACGATCTGTTCTCCCATCTCCTGGGTCAGGAGCACAGTGACGATCGCAGCCTCAACCGCCAGATCCCGGCGCGCGCACCAATTGACATCCAGGTACCGCACGGCGACGTCACCGTCACCCCGTCCGGGGACGATCAGATCCACGTGCAGGCCCACCTGGTGGTCTATGCGGCTAACGATCGATCCGCCCGGCGCAACCTGGATGCGTTAACTCCGCAGTTGCTCGTCGACGGCGGAAATGTGACCCTGCGGGCCGCGGATGTGAGCGATGGTCACGCCGATCTGACCATTGAGATTCCCAACGGCGCCGTGCCCTCGATCACGGCGGGGCATGGCGATGTGACCCTGGAAGGTCTGGTTGGCCCGGCGAACGTGAACGCCGACCGGGGCGATGTCAAAGCCGACAACATCACCGGCGAAGTGCATGTGCGCATGGGCAAAGGCGATTTCAGCGCCCACGCGATCACGGGAGATTTGTCGCTTCAGGGGCGGCTGGACGATGTTTCCATCTCCGACGTGCAGGGCAAAGTGGGCCTGGAAGGCGACTTCTTCGGGGACACCAACCTTGCCCACATTGCCTCCGCCGTTCATTTTCACTCCAGCCGGACCAACGTGGAAGCAAGCATGATCCCCGGAGACCTTTCGATCGACAGTGGAGATCTGCAGCTCAATAACGCCACTGGTCCGGTGAGAATTTCGACCAGCGCTAAGGATGTCGAGTGCTCCCAGATCACCGGCGATCTGCGAGTGGAAGACGGAGACGGGGACATTTCGCTGGGCGTGGTCGCGCCCCTGGGCGAGCTCGACATTCACAACCGGAATGGGGCGATCAATCTCACCGTGCCTCGGGACGCAAGTTTCCAGTTGCAGGCGAACGCCAGGAACGGGAACATCGAGTCCAAACTGGACCTGTCGGTAACGAGTGCCGGGGAAAGCCAGAGCCTTTCCGGGCAGGTAGGCAAAGGGGGACCACGCATTGCCTTGGTGTCCGATCACGGCGATATTGCGATCACCGCCATGGACGTGGTGCCGGAGCCGCCCGCGCCGCCCGCTGCCCCTGGTTCTCCCGCTCCACAGGCGCCGCCTGCGCCCCCTGGGCCGGGAGCAAAATCGCTGCGCCATCTGCGTCCCCCCAAGGACGCGAACAGCACTGCGCAACCAATCGTGCAGTGACAAAGCGCTGTCTTCGCAGTCCCGCAGGGACGGCTGAGTGTCAGAGCTGTCCAAATCAGCTGATTGGTCGATTCCGTTGCGTAGTTTTATTAGACGAGATTGTGCCGGGACTGGGTATGGTGAAGTCAGGTCAGGGTAGCGGCGCGGTACAGTCGTCCTTCCTCAATAGCCCAGCCCCTTCCGAGTTTGTGTGAGAACCGGGGAAAAGAAAACGACCTACCTTCCACTCCGTCCTCCGGCTTTGTATCAGGGCCCGACTTTAGTCGGGCTGCAAAGGAATCGGAAGAGGTCGGGCTGCAGCCCCTGCCATCGCGCGTCCAACAGAAAATGCTTCGGGAGACAATTCAGGCAGAGGCTAAAGCCCAAATCTTTGTGGGCCTCGACGGCCCGACTAAAGTCGGGCCCTGATACAAAGCCGGAGGACGGAGTGCAGGGTAGGCTGTTTCTTTTCCCCGGTTCTCACACAGGCCCTTCCGGGCTGGTCTCACGTTTAGCCACCGGCCCTCCTGGCCTCGACGAAAGTATTAGGTCGCACATTGCATTCTTCCGAAATAATCGGCGCCCCGCACTTCGTCGTGACCGGTGCAGCGAAACAGCAAAAGAGCTAATTTGGACAAGCCTGGCTGAGTGCAGCCCAGGACGTAGTCCTGGGTAAGTGTTGAGCGCACGACTCATGATGTTTCTAGAGCAACCCAGGACTGCGTCCTGGGCTACACACAACCGTCCTTGCGGGACTGAACCAGCCGCAAAACACGAGCTATCCTTGCCCCAGCCGTTCGCTGATGATGGCTTCGACCTGGGCCACTACCTGGTCGAGCGAAAGGTCAGTGGAATCGATAATCACCGCGTCGGAGGCTGGTTGCAGGGGAGATTCAGCGCGCGTGCGGTCCCGCTTATCTCGTTCGCGCAGTTCCTGCAGCACGGATTCGGGCGCCTGTGCCGGGCTGGGGCCATTCTGCTGATAGCGGCGTTGTCCTCTCACCTCAGCCGCGGCGTCGAGGAAAATCTTCACCTGGGCGTGGGGGAAAACCTTGGTGCCGATATCCCTCCCCTCCATCACGATGCCGCTGCTTGCGCCCAACTGGCGCTGCATGGAAACCAACCACTCCCGGATAGCCGGATGAACGCTGACACGGGAAGCGGCGGCAGTGACGTCCGCCTCACGGATGCGCTTGGTGACGTCGACCTCGTCCAGAAAAACGCGGTTGCCCAGCGGAGCGGGCAGCAGCCGGATGCGGGTCCTCGCCGCCAGACGGTCTAGCTCATCCCGATCGTCGAGATCGCTGTCGGTCTGGATGGCCTTGAGCGCGAACGCGCGATACATGGCGCCCGTCTCCAGGTTCAGCAAGCCGAAACGAGCGGCGATGCGCGCCGCGACCGTGCTCTTGCCGGCGCCGGCTGGTCCATCGATGGCGACTACCAGCGGCGCGCTGTCCTTGGCAGTCATACTCGCGGTTTCTTCCCCGGCGGCTTCCCGCGTTTTCCTTGAGGTTTGCCGGAGGTTGCTCGTGGCCACGACCCGGGAGTCCGGGAACCGGGGACAAACGGCGGTCGTGGTTTTCTTTCATCCCGGGAGAACGCCGGGTTAGCGGCGGATTTTTGACCGCCGGCGCGGGGCCGATCGTGAGGCCGCCTGGGGCCCGCGCCAGGGTTAGGGCTACGCCCTTCTTTAGGAGCAAAGGAGGCCGTAGGCCGTGCTCCGCCAGGAACCCATTTTTTTTGGGGGGGACGTTGGCCCCCAGCCGGCGGCGTAGATCCTGCAGGACGAGCTGGGCTTGCGCCCGGGCGGCGGGGGAAATTACCGCGGCCTGCGGCAGACGCAGGACGAGACCCAGCGCGCGATGCCGGCCCAGTTCGCGCCCAGGGCGCAGGCCGTCTTTCGTTTCTGGGCCCCGTTTGCGGGCGTTTTTGCGCCCCAGGCGGCGCGGTTTGTCTAAACTCCGGCCGCGCTCCGGCCCGAGTATCCGGGCGTGCCTTGGCCGGACGTTGACCGCTGGCAGCCGGCGGCGGAGATCCGGGCGGACGCGATGGACCCGCACCCGGGCGGTAGGGGAAGTTACCGCGGCCCCCTGCAGCGGAACGTGGCCCAGAACGCGATCCCTGCCCGGTTCGCGCCCAAGGCGCAGGTCCGCGTTCGTTTTGGGGGCCAGCTTGGGGCCGCTTTTGCCCCCCAAGCGGCGCGCTTTGTCTTTTCTCCGGCGCTGCGCCGCGGGTATCCGGCCGTTTTTCCGGACGTGAAGCACCAGCCCCTCTGCCCGCTTCATCCGCGGACGACAAGCTGCGCGTTGGCCGGAAGGGAGGCCGCGAACCGCCAGCCTTTTCCGCCCGGTGAGGGGTCTTCCACCCGGTTGCGGCTGCCGGCCTTGCGGCTTGGTTGTTTCCCGGCGCGGGCCGAGGCACCGGTCGGGTTGCGGGACGGGGCGCGGGAAACGATCGCCGCGGGAGCTCGACTCTAGCCACCGGGCGTGGCCGCTCTGCCTTAGCGGCGGGTGTAGCCACCGGCTCGGCGAACTCCGGCAATCCTTCCTCAAGAAAGTAGTAGGTTTGGGCATCCATCGAAAGCGACTGGATCTGCCGCGTGGCGGCCAAGCCACGCACCGCCTCACGCACCCGCGAGCGGGAGGCAACCGGGGACAGAAAAATCTCGATCTCTTCGCTGGAGGCGGCGTACACCGACTGCAGATACATAGAGACCAGCAGCGATAGCGAGGTCACCTGAGACGTAGTGCCGGCGGTGGCGAGGGCCTCGCGGTGGCGCACGTGCAGCATTTCCCAGCGCGCCGGCTGCCCCGGTTCCGTAAACCCCGGGGTGATGCGCAAGGCCTGCCAGAGTTCGCAGAGAGCGCGCAAGACCGCCGCTTCCGTCAGCTCCCGGCCCAGGGTTTCCCGAGCCTCGGCGGCGGTGAGCACGCCATCCTTGTCCAGGGCCTTCCACAACTCGAGTACCAGGGGCGAGACCTTATGGCCGGACGATTTCTGCGGAGCATGCTTCCAATCAGAATCGGCGCGCAAACAAAGAACGTAGGGCAAGGCCTGTTGTTGGGCCAGAAAATCCGGCTGCTCACTTACCCCGCCGAGCAGATTCAGCGCTAGCACCTTGCCGGAGGCAATCAGCCTGGTCAGCAGTGCTTGCGCCTGCTCCAGTGCGGCCGGGCCGGGGGTAGCCTGTGCGCTCCCCATGCAAGCTTCGACAAAGGAAGGCGCGGGCGTCGGCAATTGCGCCCGTCGCGGCAGATAAAGGCATAAGGGATGCTGGTCGAGCCAGCTCTGTGCGTCGTCGAGGGTGAGGATGGGGCGTTGGTTCTGGCGCCAGTGCGCCGCCCGTGCTGCCTGGAGCTGCTCTGCTGTCAAGATGTTTCCGCGCTTTCGATGCCCCTTCGAGATTTGGAGAAGAGGTGCCCCGGCTTCACCCTTGGGTGGACCGAAGCCAGGAATCTCTTCGTAGTCCCGGCACGCCGGGAACACTTGTTGCAATCTTGATCGGGCCTCTCGATCAGAGACCGGCCTAGATGCGATGAAATGCCCGCTGGATTTCCTTCCAAGCATACCGCAGGACGATCGGACGCCCGTGGGGGCAGCTGGTGGGATGCTCGGTTTGCGCCAGCTCCCCCAGCAGCCATTCCATGCGCGCGGGATCGAGCGGGGTGTTGACCTTGATGGCCGCGTGACAGGCGATCGAGGCTGCGATCCGGGTGCGCGCCGCTTCCAGATTCTCTGCCTGTTCCGGGCTCTCCGCCTGCTCCAGCACTTCGACCAGCATGCGCTCGAGTGCGGCGCCCTCTAGCCCGGCCGGCGCCGCCTTGATGGCAATGGTACGCGGCCCAAAAGGCTCCGCTTCAAAGCCATTTGCCTCCAGTTCCCGGGCGATCGCGGCAAACGTGACCATCTGCGCCGGAAGCAGATCGAGCAGCATGGGCATGAGCAGCCGCTGGCGCTCCACCTGCTCCACCCGGCGCTGGCGCAATACCCGCTCAAACAACACTCGCTCGTGGGCGACGTGCTGATCGATGATCCACAGACCCTCCTGGTTCACTGCCAGGATGAAGGATTCCCTGAGCTGCCCCAGCGGCCGCAGCGATGCCAGCCCATGCAAGGAGGGTCCGGCGCCCGCCTCGAGTTCTTCCTCCTGGGAGCGAGCTTCGGCCGCCGAGACACAGCCAGGCGAAGGCCGGTGCTGGCCGTTCGCTTGTCGTTCGACCGGCGCTGCAGGAGCGAAGGGAAGGACGCCCGAAGCGGCGATCTCAGGCGGCGGGGCTAGGGTGAAACTATCGTTCGCTTGTTCCTCATCAGCAGGCCAACTGGCGGAGAGCCAACCATCGGAGGTGGGCGTTTCCGGTGCGTCCACTTTGGGCGAGGAGTCAGCCACCAGCGCGGCCGTGCTGCTGGGGTGGGACGTAAGAGCCTGCAGAAACCCGGCCGCCGGCCGTCCCAGGGTCAGTTTGTGGCGAATGGTGTCGCGCACGAAGTCGTGCAGCCAGTTGGCCTGGCGAAAACGGACTTCCGTTTTCGCCGGGTGCACGTTGACGTCTACCTCTTCGGGCGGCATCTCGACAAACAGCAGCACCACGGGAAAGGACGTCGGGGGAAGAATATTGCGATAGGCCTCGCTCACCGCGTGCATCAGCAAGCGGTCGCGCACCAGGCGGCGATTGACGAAGCAGTAGATAGAGTTGCGGTTGAGCTTCTCGAGCTCGGGCTTGGAGGCAAAGCCGGTGATGCGCAGCCATCCCGGTGTGGGCGCCTGGTAGTCCTCGGGGCGCCTCCACGGCGGTGGCTCCGGCAGCCCGGCGCGGGCCAACTCGATTTCGGCTGCCAGCGGAAGAAGCTGATCCAGCGTGTCCTGGCCAAAAATTTGAAAAATACGCTCTGCCGCGCGCTCGACCGGGGGCGCCACCAGCAAAGCATGGGTGGCCGAGTGCAGCTCAAAATGCTTGTCCGGATGAGCCAGCGCGTAATGAGTAACCAGCGCGGTTACGTGACCCAGTTCGGTGTTTTCGGACTTGAGGAATTTTCTCCGCGCCGGGGTGTTGAAAAACAGGTCACGCACGGTGAGCGTGGTTCCCACGGGTGCCCCGGCGTGCTCGCAAACGAGCAGCTTGCCGCCGGCAATTTCGATGCGCGTGGCGGAGCTTTCCTCCGCCGCCCGGGTCAGCAGGTCCACTCTGGCGATGGAGGCGATCGAGGGCAGCGCTTCTCCACGGAAACCCAGGGTAGCAATCGAGAGCAGGTCGTCCGACGAGCGGAGCTTGGAGGTGGCGTGCCGTTCGAACGCCAGCAGCGCATCGTCGCGCATCATGCCGCAGCCGTCATCGGCAATGCGAATGAGCTTGCGGCCGCCGCCCTCGACCGTGATCACGATCCGGGTCGCGCCGGCATCGAGCGCATTCTCCAGCAACTCCTTGACCACCGATGCCGGCCGGTCGACGACCTCGCCGGCGGCGATCTGATTGGCCACCTGGTCGGAGAGAATGCGGATGCGGCCCATTGCCTGTTTTACCTTTACCCAAAATAGCAGGGAACACGCTTCCCGCGACTACCCGCACTTTTCCCTGTGCTCGCGTATGTGAATTGAGGCAAGGGATGGGAAAATCTTCCCAAAACGAAACTGCCCAAAACGAAAGAGAAGCTCAGGGCGTCATGTACGGCGCGGGAAAGCAGTCGTGGCTAGCGGCCAGTGCGCACCCGCCGCGGCAGTGCCTGGGCCGGTCGTTTCGTCTTGCCTAGCCGCTTGCCGCGAGGATGGGCCAGCGCCTCTTCGCGGGCCGAGACCGGCTCCGACAGGGTGTCCCCCAGCACGTGCAGGCGGAGAAAATTAGTGGAGCCGGACTTGGTGCGCGTGCCGGCAACGATGCCCAGGATCTGCCGCGGTTGCACATGGCCGCCCTTTTCGAGCAGGCGTTCGGCGGTCTCCACCATCTGTTCCGCGGTGGCTAGCTTGTTGCAGAGAATGGGGTGCACGCCCCAGAGAAGCGTCATGCGATGGATCACCCGCTCCACGCTGCTCAGCCCGAAGATCGGCGACTTGGGCCGGTACTTCGAGAGCTGGCGGGCCGTGGTCCCGGTCTCGGTGAACACCGCGATGGCGCTGATGTCCAGATCCTCCGCAGCGTGAGCCATGGATTCGCAAATGGTCTCAGCCACCGACAGCCGCACCCGCCCGTGGCCGCGTTCGTTGCCTCGCTCCAGCGGCTCCTGGCTCTCGGTTTCGAGCACGATCTTGGCCATCATCTTGACCGCTTCCACGGGATATTTCCCGGCCGCGGTCTCAGCCGAAAGCATCACCGCATCGGTGCCGTCATAGATGGCGTTGGCCACGTCGGACGCCTCGGCCCGTGTCGGGCGAGGGTTCTCGATCATCGACTCCAGCATCTGGGTGGCGGTAATGACGGGCTTGCGATAATCGCCGGCGCGGCGAATCACATGCTTCTGAATGGCCGGCACCTTCTCCGGCGGCATTTCGACGCCCAGGTCTCCGCGCGCGACCATGACCCCGTCGGCGGCTTCAAGAATGCTTTCCAGATGTTGGATGGCCTGCGGCTTTTCGAGCTTGGCAATGATCCACGTCTCGGCTCCCAGAGCCGCCACGCGATGCCGCACCAGGCGAATATCTTCCGCCGTGCGCACAAAAGATACCGCGATGGCATCCACCCCGCTGCGGATAGCGAACTGCAGATCTTCTTCGTCCTTGGCGGTGAGCGACGGCACCCGCACCGGGATACCGGGCAGATTGATGCCCTTGTGTTCGCCCAGCATGCCGCCGTTGACTACCTCGCACTCCGTGTCCAGTCCATGTACGGCCACGACGTAGAGCTCAATCAGGCCGTCCGAGAGCAGGATGCGCGCGCCCGGCTCCAGATTTTCTGCCAGTGTAGGAAACGTAGTGGCGATCAGGGTCGAGGTCCCGGCGATATCGCGCGGCGTAATGGTCAGTCGCTGGCCGGCCTTGAGCTGCACCGGGATGCGGTTCTTGAGCCGTCCGGTGCGTATCTTCGGCCCCTGCAAATCGCCCAGGATACAGATCGGTTTCCCCTCTTCGCTCGATACCTTGCGCACCATTTCAATGAGCTTCAGTTTTTCCGCATGGGTGCCGTGGGAAAAGTTGAGCCGGGCCACATCGAGCCCGGCCCGGACCAGCTCCCGGAAAACCGTTTCGGTATTACAGGATGGACCCAGGGTGGCTACAATCTTGGCCCGGCGGCGCGGTTCCGCACCTTGTGTATCGTTGGCTGCCATTAGGCTAAAACTCATTCGTCCCTCTCACTGGCTCGCCGGAGGCGGTGACGGCTTCCAGCAGGTTCAATTCTACGCGTACTGCGGGACAAACGATTCGCCCGCGCATTTAATGTTCTACCGGGGGACGCTTCCCCCCAGCCGCCACCATCTTTTCTTCCTCTGCCGGGACATCCTGGGGCAGCGGCCGCTGCGGCTTGGGAAAGATATGAGCGTTGAACTCGGCGCCGATCAGCACGCTCACGGTCGAGATGTAGAGCCACACCAGCGTAGCCACCACGGCTCCCAGCGGACCGTAGACCACGGAGTAGTCGGCGAAACGGGTGAGATAAAAGCCAAACCCCAGGGTGGCCAAAAACCAGATGATGGCGGCGCCCGATGCACCCGGCAGGACATGTTTCCACTCCCGTCGCCGGGGGGTGCCGAACTGGTAGATCAGGGCCAGCACCACGATGGTGGTGAACAGTCCGATCGACCAGCGCACGATGCGCCAAACCACCAGCACCAGGGGACCGAGCACGTGATAGCTATTGCTCACCACCCACTGTTCGATCTGGTGGCCAAACGCCACTAATACGGTGGCAAACGCCAGCGGCACCAGGCACAAGGGAACCATGGCCAGGGCCACCCCGCGCTCCACCCAGAAGTTCCATTCATGGCGAGGCAGATCATAGGCGCGGCGAAAGCCTCCCATGAGCGAGAGCATCATGCCCATCGCGGCCGCCAGGCTGACCAGCAGAGCGGAGGAAACCACTTGTTCCGAGCGCACCTTCTGGTTGGTGAAGTAGGCGTGCAGCAGGGTCATGGTATCGGCGGGCAGCACTTCAGAGAAGGCGGCCCGCATCTCCCCGCGTAGGGTATCGGATTCCGGGGTCAGGGCCAGCAGGGTGGTGAGCACCAGGATGGTGGGGAACAGGCAGAGGATGGCGGAGTACGCCGCCGCCTTGGCGGCGCCGAATACGTCGTGGGAGAGCGAAGTCATCAGGGCGAGGCGGAATCTTTCGAGCGCCCGGGGCATGCCTAGCCCTTCCACTGCAAGAGGAAGGCCGTCACCGAAGCCGAATCCATTTTGCGCATAGCCTCGAACTCGGCGTTGCGCTGGCTGTAAACCAGCTGTCCGTCGGGCGCGAGCACGGCCAGCGCAGGCACTCCTTTGGACACCGGCACGCCATACTTGGCGGCGATGTCCAGATTTTCATCGTAGCGGCCGATATTGACCGGGACCAGCACGTAGTTGGCTTCGAGCAAGCCGCGGTTGGAAGGATCGTGGAAATAGATTTCGAGCACCTGGCAGTCCCCGCACCAATTGCCCCCGAAGTCGAGCAGGACGCGTTTTTTTTCTCGCGCCGCCCGGGCCAGGGCGGCAGCAATATCCTGCTGGGCCTGGGCGCCATCGGGATAAATGACCGCCCGGCCCGGCTCCTCGGTTTCGGGCGTTTCGACCGGGGCCTGGCGGCAGCCGGCGCTCAGCAGCAGTAAGCAGGCGACTGCGGCGAGAGCGATCGATTTCGATCGTGCGGGCATCGGGACCTTGTCTTAGGAATCATATATCGGAACAGCGCCTGGTAGCGCCGCGGCGCAGTCCCGCAGGGCACGGTGCTTGGCCTGAAGGGGACGGGCTTTAGCCCGTCCGTGAGATGGCGAAAAGAGGCCAACGAAGGGCACGGCTTCAGCCGTGCCAACTCCGCTAGGGTTGATGAGGGCTTTAGCCCCTGAGGTACGCTTTTTCCATTCGTCCTCTGAACTGCCCTTTGACCACCCGGAACGCGTACCTCAGCGGCTAAAGCCGTGTTCGAAACGCGCCATTTTGGCACGGCTGAAGCCGTGCCCTTCGTTGGCCTCTTTTCACCCATTCCGGCGCAGGGCCTTAGCCCGTCCGCTATCACAACGGGGCTACCGGGCTTTAGCCTCGGAAACATTCGCGGTTGCGAATGGAAAGCGGGTTCAGGGCGCGGCCACCGAGTAGCTGAAGGTGAAGCGTCCCAGTTGGATCAGCGACCTGTCCGCCGGTGGCCAGATGCGAAAGGATTCCACCCGGGTGATGGAGACATTACGTGTGGCTACCACCTGTCCCACGGGCTTGCCACTCTGCGCCTGGTAAAACGTCACCTGGAGCGAGTCCTGTTGGCGCACCCAGCCGATCAGGTATTGTCCCGGGGGGAGCAGGAAGTCGCCCACTTTGAGCGGGACCTGGGAGACAAAGTAATGGGAATACTTGCCGTCGGCGGAGTAGCCGGCGGTGATCAGCACCACGCCCGCGATGCCGTGACCCTGGTCATCGCTGATGCCGGAGGCGGTGCGAAACTCGGTTTCGATGCGTTCGCTTATGACCGGCGCGCGTGCCGGAATGAGAGACTTCAGCTCGGCTTCGCTGGCGCTATGCCAGACCCCGGATTTCCTGTCGCCGGTTTCCCCAGCCAAAGCCGCACGGAAATTGACACTGGCCGCACGCGCATCCGGTCCCAGGGCCGCCAGTAGCAGCACCACGGCGAGCAGACGGCAGAAGCAGTTAGTCAAGGTGGACGATTCCCCTCTGCAGCGCGGTGGTCGCGGCCTGGGTGCGATCGCTCACCCCCAGCTTGCTGAGCAAACTATTGATATGGGTTTTCACCGTGGCCTCGGAAATATAGAGCGCGGCGGCAATCTCTTTGTTGCTGTTCCCGCCCACAATCAATTGCAGCACCTCGGTCTCCCGCCCGGTCAGCGAGGGCGCGCTCATCCGCTCCGCCAACCGTTCCGCCACCGACGCCGGGATGCGCGACTTGCCGCCGTAAACAGAGCGGATAGCCTCCATCAATTCGTCCCCCGTCATCCCTTTCAACAGGTAACCCCGGGCGCCCGCCTGCAGAGCGCGGTAAATGTCCTCGTCCCCATCGAAGGTGGTCAGCACAATAATCCGCGCCTGAGGAAAATCAACCCGGATGGCAGCGATCGCCTCCACCCCGTTCATCCGTGGCAGGCGCAGATCCATCAAGGTGACGTCGGGTTGGTGGCGGCGAAACAGCTCGATGGCCTCGTGTCCATCCGCTGCTTCGGCAACGATGACGAACTCCGGCACCGTCCGCAGCAGGGCAACCAGTCCCTGGCGTACCACTGCGTGGTCCTCGACAACCATGATCCGGATGGGATCGCTCATATTGCCCACTTTCTCCGCCTTCATGCGAGCGGCGCGGCGACCAGAACCCGCGTGCCCTCGCCGGGCGTGCTTTCGAGCACCAGCGAGGCGTCGATTTCGCCGGCCCGTTCCCGCATGCCCCTGATCCCATAGTGTCCTTCGGGACCGCTCGAGCCGGGCGGGTTGGCGAATCCACGGCCATCATCTTCCACCCGCAAAAATACCTGTGCCGACTCGTAAATCAGTTGCACATCGATGCGCGTGGCGGCTGCATGGCGGACGGCATTCGCCACCGCCTCCTGGCCGATGCGCAGCAATTCCTCTTCGATCTTGCGCTCCACCGGGCGGTAGGTCCCCTTTACCTGAAGGTACACCTTGGTGGAGGAGCTACCGGCAATGCGGGTACAGCTTCGGCTCAGGCGCGAGGGAAAGTCTTCCGGTTGTTTTTGCGCCCCGCCGGCTTCCGACCGCAGGTCCCAGATTGAGGTGCGCGCATCGGCCAGGCTGGCGCGCACCAAGGCGCGGGCCTGGTCGAGCTGGTCCAGTGCCGACTTGGGCGGAGCCGCCTCGCGCGAGCCGGCAAGCAGCCGGGCGAGCAGTTCCAGCTGCACCGAGATCCCCACAAAGCCCTGGGCCAGGGTATCGTGAATCTCCCGGGCGATGCGTCCCCGTTCCCGCAACACCGCACCCCACTGCGCCTCCACCTGCAGCACCCGCCAGCGATAAGCCAGGTATCCCAACAGCAGGCAGCCCAGAGCCACGGCCGAATAAAACCACCAGGTTTGGTAATAATGCGGCAGCATGCGCAAGCCGAAGGAGGCGCCGGCGGTATTCCACACCCCGTCATTGTTGGCTGCCAGCACCTGGAAACGGTAGTTGCCGGGGGGCAGGTTGGTGTAAAAGGCGGCCCGCCGGTTGCCGGCGTCGATCCAGTCGTGGTCAAAGCCCTGCAGTTGATACCGGTACTGCACCTTCTGCGGGGCCACAAAGCTCAGCCCCGCGTATTGGAACTCGATCCGGTTAGCGCCGGGCTGGATACGCAGCTCCTGCGCCAAAGGACGAGCGTGGTCGTCCACCAGAATCTTCTCGATCGCTACCGGCGGGGGCACGCGGTTTTCCGGCATATGCGCCGGATCGATGAAACTCACCCCATCCAGGGTGGCGAACCATAGGCTTCCGTCACTCAGCTTCCAGGCCGCCGGATGGCTCTCTCCGCTGCATTCGCGGATGTTCATGCCGTCCGCAGTGCCGTAGGACGTCACCGGGATCGCCGCTCCCGAAGAGTAGGCGTTTAACTGCGGGATGGAGACGCGGTAGATCCCGGTCTTCGAACTGAGCCACAGGTGCCGGCTTCCATCCTCCAGCATGCCGTAGATGGTCCCCGGCAATCCCTGGGAACCCCAGGGATAACCCTTGATAATGCCCCGGCGCAGGCGGTTGAGGCCGCCGCCATTGGTGCCCAGCCAAAGAGTTCCTGTTGTGTCCTGGGCGATGGCGGTGACGGTGTTGTTCGAAAGCCCTTGCATCACCGTGTAGTTGGTAAAGAGCTCGTCCGGCAGCAGGCGGCTCAGGCCCCCGGACGTCCCAACCCAGAGAGGGCCGCTGCGCAGGATGGCGCCGATGAAGTCGCTGCCCAGCCCATCCATGCTGGAATAGCTGGTGAACCTGCCCCCTACGAGGTGGGCTAGCCCGTGCCGGGTTCCGATCCACAGGCTGCCGTCCCGGTCGCTGTATAAGGAGCGGATGAAATCGTCAGGCAGGCCGTCGGCTGTCGTCAATCGCTGCTGCACCCGGTTCTGTTGCAGCAGATTAAGCCCGTTGGGCGTGCCCACCCATAGGCCGCCGTTGGCGCCATCGGCCAGCGAAAGGATGACGTTGCTGGACAGACCATCTGTGGTCGAGTAATGCACGAAGCCCGAGCTGGTGCGGCGGTTCAACCCCGCCCCATCGGTGCCGATCCACAGCTCGCCCTTGGCGCTTTCGAACACACAACGCACAAAATTGCCGGAGAGCCCGTCGCTGGTGGTGTAGGTGGTGAACTTCTGATCGCGCAGCACATGCAAGCCGGCAGAATCGGTGCCCAGCCACAAGTCGCCTTCCCGGTCCTCGTAGGTGGAAAGCATCCGGCTGGCAGATAAAGGGGAGCTGGCGGCGAAGGACTGAAGCTGATCGTCCTGGAGGCGAAAGACCCCGCGCTCGGTCGAGATCCAGAGCACGTGTTGCCGATCTTCGAAAAGCTGATCCACGTGATCTACCTCGGCGCCATTCGCCTGCAGGGGGAGCGGAGCGCCCTCGCTGCTCACGTGCTGCATGCCCCTTGCCGTGCCTACCCACATGCCGTCGTGCGCATCGGGATGGAGAGCGGTCACCGCTTGCTTGCCGGGGAGAGCCACCAGCGTCCAGCCGGCATAGCGCTCCAGTCCGTCACTGGTGCCGATCCAGAGATGGCCGCGGTGATCAAGCTCCACCGCTTCCGTCGTTATGCCGCTGAGCAGGTGCAAGACCACCCGCGGAGTGCCAGGGGTGACCGAGAGGGCGAAGACGCCGCTGCTTCCCCCCAGCCAGAGCCTTCCTGCCGCGTCTTCCGCCAACCCCTGGCGTTTGAGAGGGGCCGCCAATTGGGCTGCTGCCACTGGGACAAAGCGATTGCCGTTGAACCATGCCGGCCCGGCCGAGGTGATGGCCCAGACGCGGTGACGGCGGTCCTGGTGGGTGAACCACACCGTGTCGGTGGGCAAGCCTTGGGCGGTGGTGTAGGCGGTAAACGCGCCCCCGCGGTAGCTCACCAGCCCGGCCGCGGTCGAGATCCACAAGATGCCGGAATCATCCTGGAGCAGGTCATAAACGGTATCGCTGCGGAATTGGGGCGCCTTCTCAGTGTCGAAGGTGACAAAGTCGGTTCCATCAAAGCGCACTAAGCCTCCATCCGTACCCAGCCATAGATAGCCGTCGCGCGTTTGCAGGATGGAGTGGACGGTGTTCTGGGGCAGGCCGGCATCGGTTCCCCACGCCTGATGACCGAAGTGATCGAGCGCCCGTTGGGGATCAAGCGCGAACGCGGAATGTGTGATCGCCAGCAGCAAAACCCCCACGCCCGTCCATGCCAGCCTGATCATGATGGCTTCCAGTATGAACCCAGGGTAAGCAAAAAAATGCGCCCCTGAGTCAAGGGCGCATGGAGGATTGGTATGTGATTGCGATTACCACCATAGGTTCACTGCCCCCCAAGTGTCTTGGACCCACGGTACGGATTTTCGCTAGTACTTTAGGAGGAGAGGAGGGAGCTTGAATGGCGCCCTGAACAACTTGTCCCTAACACGTCATCGCGTGGTTGAAGGGTACGGCCTTCAGGCCGTACGTAATTCTTTTGCAATCAATGCGGCTTTAGCCGCTGAGGGAGCGATTTTTATCGCACCGAGACTTTTTCCGCGGCCTCTACAGCCCTCAAGCTTGATTGACCCCACGGACGGACTAAAGCTCGCCGCGGCGAGGTAGCCCGTCCCCTTCAAGGCGCGATCAAAAGAAATGATCGGGAGGATTCCAGCTTTGACCAAAAGGCGGGGGAAATCTATGTTGCGGGAGTCTCAATCGGTGCGCTGGGTGGATCGACGGGGGATACCAGGGAATCCTTGGCGCCTGAGACCGGCTGCTTGGCCGCGCCGCCGGAAAGGCGCGCAGCAAGACGGCGAGACCGTAAGCGGTCGGCCATATGCTTGGGTACATCCACTGACTTGATCAAACTCATTTTCGCTCCGTGGGTGCCGTTACTTATAAAAGTGGCTCGTCTGGAGCAGGAACAGGCTATAGGCGAGGAAACTAAAGTGCACTATAGCCATTGTACTCTCGTTATTGCTTCTCCCAGACCCCAGTTGAGGGCGGATCTCCGGGGGCTCCGCCTACCTCGGTCATCGTCTTGCCATCGTCGGAAACGGTGTATACCGAGGAAGAAATCACGGTGCCATTCAATTTCTGCACCAGGCGAAAGCTGTAAGGCCCGGTGCGGGTGAGCCCCACGCGAAATCCAGGCGGAATGTCCGGGCCCTGGAAAGCAACTTCTTTGCCGTCGAAATTGACCTCGCCGGAGGCGTTCAGGGCGGGGATTTTCAGGATCATCTGATCCAGGCCGGATTCCTGCATGATGAGTTCATTGGGGGAGCTCAGCTTCACCTCGGTGCTTTTCCAGGAGCCCAACAGCCCGCTCGTGCCCTCGGTGCGGACATACGCGACCTTGTCGGTATAGAGATCTCCGTTGGCCTTGACTCCGCTGGTGGTCACGGAGAGATTCTTGCCGTCCGCCGAGAGCTTCCAATCGTCGCTGCTCAGCAGCTTGCCATCCGGCTTGCGATACTCGGTGGTCCAGCTATTCGCGCTGCTCTGTCTCCATATGGCGAAGTCGCCCGACGGCAAAGCGTAGTTCTTGCCGTCCGCGCGAAAGGAGTAGGTAACCCCCCCGGCCGTCAGCACCATGGCCTGCCCTTCCGCCGGACCAAACTTCATGGTGTCGCCGGCTAGTTGACTCTTTTCCTGATTGAGTTTCCAGGTTCCGGCGAAGGGGCTTTGCGCTACCGCCGTGGAGGCCGCGGCCACGGTAAGGAAAAGCCACAGGGTAGCCGATAAAAATCGTCCGGGTCGCATAGGACCTCCTCTGCTCCGGTTGCGGGCTGAGTTGCTGTGACTCCATTAGAGCACTTGTGCTGTCTGGTTGTTGGGGATGGAACAGGGCTGGTTAACCACGAGCGTCGGAATATAAGACACCCAATTGCGGGGGAGCGGAACCCTAGTCGTCGTTTGTGGAACGAGAGTGGCTGCGAGCGGTCAAGGAGTGCAGATGCAAGCCGCGCTTGATATCCGGAGCAAACTCCTGGATCAGGTTGCTGATCAGCACTTCACCCATCTGCTCATGACCGAACTGAACCCCCTGCACCAGAGGACTGTACTGCTGATGGGGATACCAGTAGGTGGAGAGCATGCCGGAACCGTAAGCGCCGGCAATTTGCGGTACGTCGAGGGTGAGGCGCCCGTCCTGGCGATAGGTGGTGAAGGTCATCTTGAGGGCATGGGCACTGCGATGAAGCACGCCGTCACACTTGCAGACGGGATAGCGCGGATCGAGCCCGGTGACGCCGGCTAAGCCCTCGTGGATGACATTGCGGGCGGCCAGCTGGCCATATTCGCTGGCAAAACGCCGGGTATAGCCGCTGCCATCCTGATCCCATTTTGCCGGCGTATGGCGCACCTGGTCGATCAGGGCCCCGGCGGATAGCCCAACAAAGGCTCCCGGGGACGCATAGGTATCGTTCCAGAAAAGAGTCAGCCGATCCTGCCGGGTGAGCCGCGGAGCGGACGTGGCAGGCGGTTTCGCGGTGGCTTGGCTGACTTCGGGGGTTAGACCACGCAATAGAGAGTCGGAGACACCAAGCAGATCGGGGGAAAATAGTCCAGCTTCCGGCATGGTGTCGCTCGCGACCAGCACCGGGCCGGCCGGCAGGGTTTGGGCTTCCAGCACCATTCCCGCGGTCATGCTCAGCGTCATCAGGAGAACGACATGGCAGAATCTCATAAACCCCCGTTAGGACGAAAAAGAAGCGTCACTCCGGCTGCCCTTCTGGAGCAGCAAGCAAAGCATCGCAGTGCCCCATGGCCCCTGGCAAGGAAACATCCGACCCCCACCCTTACGAAAGCAGCCGAAGCCTGCGCCTCCGGGTACATGGAGGTAACACCTTCGGGCAAGGGAACCGCCAGAAACCCCTGACGAAGGCCGGGTGCCCCACATCTCGCTCGTTTTTCGCGAGATGTGGGATACCACCAATGTCGCCCGCTCAATGTATCGGATGAATCGAGAGTTAGAGGGAAGGCGCAGTGGTATCCCACATCTCGAAAAACGAGCGAGATGTGGGGCACCCGGCCTTCTTCAGGGAACCGGACTCACGCCCACTCTTATGGGCGCGCCGGAAGCTTTTTCCGCAGGCAGTTAGGACGGGACCAATTGGAAGCGATCCACGTCCACCAGCCCGAAGTCGGTGATCTTCAGGTGAGGAATGACCGGGAGCGGGAGAAAGGCCAAATGCAGGAAGGGCTCGGGGAGCAGACACCCCATGGCTTCGACGGCGGCCCGCAGGGCATAAAGATGCTTAGCCACGGTTTCAAAAGGCTCCAGGCTCATGAGGCCGGCGAAGGGCAGCGCCAGCTCGGCTAAGACTCGCCCTCCCTGGACGGCAACAAAGCCTCCGCCGAGCGCCAGCAGGTGATTGACGGCAACCGCCATATCCTCATCCCCGGCGCCGACCACGCAGATGTTGTGGCTGTCATGGCCGACCGAGGAGGCCAGCGCGCCCTGGCGAAAGCCAAAGCCCTTGACGAAGCCGCGGCCAACATTGCCGTTTCGGCCGTGGCGCTCGAGCACGCAGATCTTGAGCAGATCGTGCTCCGGGTCGGCGTGCCGCCTGCCGTCGTGGAAGGGAAGACTGGCCTCTAAATGGCTGGTCAGGATCTTTCCCGGGATGATGCCGATGACCGCTGTCGCCGGGCCCGCGGCCGGCACGCGAAAGGTTTCTGCCGTGACCGGCTGGAGGCGCATGGTGTTCCCGCCCGGAGGCGGGGGCGATACGCGCCCGGCAAAGGTTTCCGCATCCACCCGCTGGCCGCGGCGGAAAACAGTATGCACGGCGCAGCCCTCCAAATCATCCAGCAGCAGGAAGTCGGCCAGATATCCGGGCGCGATCAGCCCCCGGTCGGTCAAGCCGAAGCCTCGGGCCGCAGACCAGCTGGCGGTGCGATAAACGGCCGCCATCGGCGCACCCAACGAAATCGCCCGCCGCACCAGGTAATCCAGGTGGCCCTCTTCGCGGATGTCCAACGGATTGCGGTCATCGGTACAGAAGCCGAGAAAGGGGGAGCTGAATTCATTGATCAATGGCGCCAGCGCTGCCAGATCTTTCGAAACCGAGCCTTCCCGGATAAACACCTGCATGCCCTTGGCCAGCTTTTCCCGGCCCTCGGCCAGGTTTGTGGTCTCGTGACAGTTACGAATGCCGCAGGAGAGATAGGCGTTCAGCGCATGATTGGAAAGCAGCGGAGCATGCCCATCAATGTGCTGGCCGGAGAAGGCGGCCAGCTTCTCCATGCACTCCGGATCCTTGTTCAGCACGCCGGGCACGTTCATGAACTCGGCCAGCCCAATCACCTGGGGATGATGGCGGTGGGGCAGCAGGTCGGCGGCGGTAAGCCGGGCGCCGGAAGTTTCCAGGTTGGTTGCCGGCACACAGGAAGAAAGCTGCACCCGCAGATCGAGTACGGTTTGCTGGGCGCAATTGAGGAAATATTGCAATCCCTCCTGGCCCAGAACATTGGCGATCTCGTGTGGATCACAGACGGCGGTGGTGACGCCATGCGGCAGCACGCAGCGGTCGAACTCTCCCGGCGTTACCAGCGTGCTCTCGCAATGCACGTGGCTGTCGATGAAACCGGGAACGGCGAACCGGCCCTGGGCGTCGATTTCCTCGACTCCGCGGTAGGTGTCAAGGGTGCCCACGATGGTGCCGCCGCACACGGCGATGTCGCCGCCCTGCAACTCACCCGTGACCAGGTTCAGGATACGGACGTTGCGCACCACCAGGTCTGCGGGCAACCGGCCCAAAGCTTGATCGATCCGCCGCTCCAGAATGTCTCTCATGATGCGAGTTTCCGTATTATAGGTTGAACCTTCTGGGCGGTGGATTGTGCTCGACCGATTGCGGGCCCGCAAAGAATGGAAGTTCTTCGCCGTCCTTCCCCAGGCGGCGCCTGGGCTGGCTGCTGCCTGGTGGACTGTGCTCCTGCTGCGGGGCATATTGCCGGCCGCCTTCGCCATTGCCATGGGCGTGCTGGTGGGCGCCGTGCAACACAGCCATTCGTTAGCCGGACCGTTGACCTTTGCCGGCGCCATCTTTGTGCTGTTGCAGGTGCTGAGCCCCATCCACCAGGCGCTCAGCGCCAACCTGGGCGACAGCACCGCCGCCTGGCTCTACGACCGGCTCACCGAAGCCTGCGTGCGCCCGCCGGGGATTGGGCACCTGGAGGATCCGGCCCTGACTTCGGACCTCACCGTGGCCCGCGACTTCGACCTAGGCATGACCGGGCCGCCCCTCTCCATCTCCATGGATTTCATTGCCGCCGGGATGGTGGAGATGGTGGGCGGGCTCGCCTCCGCGGTGATCCTGGTGCGCTATGCGTGGTGGGCTCCACTGCTGCTGGCCGGCGCCTGGTTGGCCACCCATTGGCTGTTGCGCGAAAGCGGAGTTTGGTACGACCGGCAAAACCCGGAAGTGCGCGCTGCGCAGCGAGACGCCGATTACGCCTACCGGCTGGCGGTCGATCCGCCGGCAAGCAAGGAGCTGCGTTTATTCGGGCTTGCCGGCTGGACCATCGATCGCTTTGTGGCCCGGCGCACCCGGCTGCACGAGTTGCAATATGCCGCCACTCGCCTGCGCGAGCGCCCGGTGCTGTGGAGCCTGCTGCTGGTGGTTTCGGCCAACGTGCTCGTCTTTTGGATGTTGGCCTTCTCCGTCTCCCATGGGCACATTAGTCTGGGCGAAGCTGTGGTCTACGTGCAAAGCGCCATCGGCGTGTCGATGATCGCCTTCGGCGGCCTCAGCTGGGCGCTCGACGGATCGGCTGCCCCGGTGGCCGCGGTGCTGCGCCTGGAACCGGCCATGCGTCCCACCGGCGCTCTGCGCTCTGGTGTTCGCCGCGCCGATCAAGCGCCGCAAACAGAAATTCGCCTGCGCGACGTCACCTTCGCCTACCCAGCGGCCAGCCCCGTACTCGAGCATTTTGATTTGACCATCCCCGCCGGAACGTCCCTGGCCATTGTGGGCAGAACGGCGCCGGCAAGACCACCATCGCCAAGCTGCTGTGCCGCCTCTACGATCCGCAATCCGGCGCCATCACCATCGACGGCGTTGATCTGCGAGAGTTCGATCTTGCGTCCTGGCGCGCGCGCGTCACGGCCGTGTTCCAGGACTTTATCCGCCTGGAGCTGCCGCTGCGCGAAAACGTGGCCCCTGGCGGAGCACCCGACGAGGTGGTCGAAGCCGCGCTCACCTCTGCCGGAGCGTCCGGCCTGGCCGCGCTCGACACCATCCTGGCCCGCGGTTACAGCGGCGGAACCGACTTGTCCGGTGGCCAGTGGCAGCGCGTGGCGCTCGCCCGGGCTCTGGCAGCCGTCACGCTCGGCGCCGGGGTGGTGCTGCTCGATGAGCCCACGGCCCAGCTCGACGTGCGCGGGGAAGCGGAGATCTTCGATCGCTTGTTGGCCGCCACTCGGCATTGCACCACCATCCTGATCTCGCATCGCTTTTCCACCGTCCGCCACGCCGATCGTATTTGCGTGCTGGAGCAGGGCCGGGTGATCGAGCTCGGCACCCACGAGGAACTGATGGCCCTTGGCGGCCGCTACCGCACCATGTTCGATCTCCAGGCCCAGCGCTTCCATCTTCCCGAACAGGAGGGCGTGACCTATGATGCCCTCTCCTAAAGCAGACCCTGGACTCGAGCCCCTGCCGCCGGCGCTCAGCTCCATGTGGCGGCTGTGCAAGCTGGGATACCGTCATGAGCCCCGGCTGATGATCGTATCCTTCGTGCTCTCTCAGCTGGCCGCGCTGCCCGACGCGCTGCTCGCGCTGTGGCTATGGCTGCTGGGCAAAGGCGTGCTGCAACATCGCATCGCCTGGATCGAGATCGCGGCTGTAGGCCTGGGCGTGTCGACGACGGCGACCTGGTTTCTGCGCACCATCAGCACCCGCGTACAGCGCCGATTCCGCGACAAGGTGACCATCGCGCTTGAGGCGCATGTGGCCCGGCTGCAGGCCACGGTGATCACGGTGGCCCACCATGAGCGGCCCGAGTACCTCGATCGCTTGTCCATGTTGCGCAACCAGGTGTTCGTGCTGGACCACATGTACGTGTCGCTGTTCTCTACCCTGGGGTGGATCCTGCGCCTGGGCGTGACCATGGCGCTGCTGGCTTCGATTCATCCCGCGCTCCTGCTGCTGGCCGTGTTCGCCATCCCCACCGTGCTTACCTCGGGATGGCGGCCGGCGGTGGAGCGAGCCGCGCAGGAGAAGGGGGCGCAAAGCAGCCGCCTCTCGCGCCATCTGTTCACCATGGCCACGACCGCCGCGCCGGGCAAGGAAGTGCGCGTGACCGGCATTGGCGAACGCCTGATCACCGACCGCCGGGCGGCCTGGCAGCGCTGGTATGGGCCCGTGGCGGCGGCCCGCTGGGGTTCCGCATGGTGGCTGGCGCTGGGCTGGGCGGTCTTCGGCCTGGCGTACGTGGGTGCGGTGGTATTCGTCTCCAGATTCCTGCGCGCACCCGCCAGCTCGGTGCTGCTGGTTCTGGCCGCAGGAGCGCGGCTGTCCGGATATATCGGCGCCACCGTGGGCGAGATTGGGTTTCTGCGCGGCTTCTGGATGGATGGGTCGCGGCGCTTGGCGTGGCTGGAAGACTATGCCGCATGGGTCGCTGCTTTGGGAGATCAGCCGGTTCCGCAGGAACTGCATCAAGGAGTACGCCTGGAGCATGTTTCCTTCGCTTACCCGGGCACGCCACGGGTGGTGCTGGAGGATGTATCGCTCTTCTTGCCGGCAGGAGCCGTGGTGGCGGTCGTGGGCGAGAACGGCGCCGGCAAGACCACCCTGGTCAAGCTGCTGGCCAAGATGTACGAGCCCACGACGGGGGAAATCCTGGTCGACGATGTGCCCTTGTCTCGCCTGGATGCTGGGGAGTGGCGTTCACGCCTGGCGGGCGCGTTTCAGGACTTCTTCCGCTTCGAATTCCGCGCCGGACACACGGTAGGGCTAGGCGACGTCCCGCGCATGGACCACGATCCGGCGGTGGCCGCCGCGATTGACCGTGCCGGCGCAGCCGATGTAGTCGACCGGCTGGCGATGGGCTTGGACACCCAGCTTGGTCCCACCTGGCCGAACGGGGTGGAGCTGTCGTTTGGCCAATGGCAGAAGCTGGCCCTGGCGCGCGGCTTCATGCGCGATCAGCCGCTGTTGCTGATCCTGGACGAACCGACGGCCGCGCTCGATGCGGAGACGGAACACGCGTTGTTCGAGCGCTATGCTGCCGCTGCACGCGGCGGTGACAGCAGCGGCCGTATCACCCTGCTGGTCTCCCACCGCTTCTCCACCGTACGCATGGCCGACCTGATCGTGGTGCTCGACGGCGCTCGCCTGGTGGAGGTGGGCACGCATGAAGAGCTGATGGCCAAGGGCGGTCAGTACGCAGAGCTATACGGCATCCAGGCCGCCGCTTATCGTTGAGTACAGTTACTGTTCCTTTTCCAACTCCACGACCATGACTTCAATCGGCTTATCGCCCGCATTGACGTCAGCGTGCATGGTGCCGGGCGGATTTGCGGGCAGCCGATAGGCCTTGCCGGTTTCCCATACATGCGCTTCGGCCTTGCCTTGTTGGTCCACAATCTTCATGGTGCCGCCGCTCAAGGCAATAATCACGCGAGGATGATCGTGCCGGTGCATAGTCAGCGGCGCGTTCGGCATCACCACTGACTTCCACACCTTCACGTCTTCATTCTCGAACTGCGGAAACCGCTGCGTCTGGGAACGCACGATCGCGACGGCAACCAACAGCAGGACCGCCAAGGCAACTCGGCGGAGCGAGAAGATCTTCATGTTTCCTCCAGGCTTTGGGAAGCGTGATTGAGTGTAGCCCAGAGTGTGAGTGAGATCCGGAATTCCAAATCGAGTCCCGCAGGGACGGCTGAATGTAGCCCAGGACGCTAGTCCTGGGGTTGTATGCGATGCGGTCGAAAAGTCCCGTAGGGACGACTGAGAATTCCGCGGCGATTTTCAGTCGTCCCTACGGGACTCGGTTCGTGCCTTCAACTCTACCCAGGACTGCGTCCTGGGCTACACTCAGCCGTCCCTCCGGGACTAAATTACAGATTCAGCTCTCACGTAGATTCGAAGCGCTCTACTCCCCGCGCAGCGCGCTCATGGGATCAACCGAAGAAGCCCGCAGGGCAGGTAGCAACGAGGCCAACACCGCCATGGCCGCGGCCAGCAGGATGGTCGCCATCAGGGTAGTAAGATCGCTGGATCGCACGCCGTAAAACAAGCCTGACATAAGGTGGGCGAGCAACACTGCGCAGGGTAACCCAATCAGTGCTCCGGCGCTAAAGAGGCGCGCCCCGGACCAAAGGGTCTGGCGGCCAATGTCTCCGCGGTTCGCTCCCAGCGCCATGCGCACGCCAATTTCGCGGCTGCGCTCCTGCACCCCGCTGGCCAGCACGCCATAGATTCCCAGCGCCCCCAGTAGCAAGGTGATCCCACCCATCCCGGCCATCATCACCACGATATAGGTGAGGCCAATGAGCGACTCGTGCAGAAAACGCTCATAGCTCTTCACCTCCTCAACCGGTAGATCGGCATCCACCGCGTGAATCGCCTGTCGCACGGCCGGCGCCAGCGCCAGTGCCTCTCCAGAAGTCCTCAAGGCGAAGTAGGTGCTATCGGCGGGATGCTGGCTATCAGGCACATAGATCGTCGGCTGCGCGCTCGAGTCAGTCCATCCATTCACCACGTCGCCCACCACGCCCGCGACCGTCGCCCAGGGGGCATTTTCTCCCCACGCATCCAGCCGTAGCCGCCGTCCTAAAGGATTTTCGTTCGGCCAGAGTAAAGCAGCGAGGCGCTCATTGATAAGGATTGCTGGCGGCGCATCCGGCCCGTCCGAAGCAGCGAAAAAACGCCCGCGCACCAGGGGAATCCCCATCAAGCGGAGATAGCCCGGGCTGATCGTCAGCGTCTGAGCGGATTGGAAATTCCCTGGAGTCCTGGGCCGATTCTCCACACTGAAATCTTTCCACGGCACAAAATAATCGGAATAGGGAAGGCTCTCGGTCGTTCCCGCGGCCGAGACACCGCCGAGCTGACCAAGCCGTTCCAGGGCCTGTTCGTAGAACCCCCGGCGTTGTTGCGCATCGGCATAACGCGAGGAAGGCAAATTGATCATGAACGTCAGCAGAGTTTTCGGCGAATAATCCTTCTGTGCGGCGACCATGTGCCGCATACCCTGGACCAGCAGCCCTGCTCCTAAGACCAGCACGAGTGCCAGGGCAACTTGGGCCACCGCAAATAAATTGCGCAGGCGATGGGATTGACGCGTATCTGTCGCCGTGCGGGTTGCAGAAAGGGAAGCCATTCCCGCTGCCGGCTGGCCGGTGGCCAGCAGGGCCGGCGTCAACCCGGCCACGAGTCCACTCAAGAGCGCCAGCACGATCGCGGCGCCAAGCACCGGCAGGTTGAGGCCGATCTGGTTCCAACTGTAAAGATAGCGCGCCACCTCGGGTGGCATGGAGATGAGGATCCAATGCAGGTAAACTGCGGCGAACGCAATGCCGGCTGCCGCGCCCAGCAAACTCAGCACCGTGATTTCGGTAAGCAACTGGCGCAGAATACGCCGCCGCAGCGCCCCCAGCGTAATGCGTACGGCAATCTCGTGGCGGCGCGCCATCATCCGCGCCAGGCTTAGATTGGCGACATTCGCACACACCACCAGCATCACGAAGAACGTGCCCCCCAGCACCATCCTGGTGTAGTCCTGGGTCAAATCACCATTAACCGACTGGGCGAGAGGAGCGACCCGCACCTGGAGTCCGGTGTTGGTCGCCGGATGTTGCCTGGCCAGTCGGCCAGCGATCCCGCTCATTTCTGCCCCGGCCTGTTCCCGGGAGACACCGGGTTTCAAGCGCCCATACACCGCGAAGTCATGACTCGAGCGATCATTTTTCTCCGCATCGGTCAGTGCCAAAGGCTGCCACAGATCGACCGCCTGGGGAAAATGAAAGCCATTGGGCATAATCCCGGCTACTGTGTATGCCTGCTGGTTGAGAGTAATCTGTTGGCCCACAATATTCGGGTTAGCAGCGAAACGATGCTGCCATAAGGCGAAGCTCAAGATCACCTCACGGTCGTTGCCGGCATGGCTTTCCGAGGCCAGAAACCCGCGCCCCATCGCCGGGCCCACGCCCACCAGGTGGAAGAAATTGGGAGACACCCGGGCCACGCTCAAACGCTCCGGTTCCCCATTTCCAGTGAGGCTGAGATAGGCCCACGTCCTGGCGGCCATCTCCGTAAACGAGAGGCTTTCCTGCTGCCAGCTGGAAAAGTCGGCGAAGGATGCATTCAGGGGATGCGATCCCTGCCACTCGTTGATCGTGACCAGACTCCGGGAGTCAGGCAGCCCCAGGGGGCTGAAGAGAAAAGCATTGGCTACGCTGAAGGTCGCCGTGCTGGCGCCAATACCCAATCCAAAGGTAAGCACGATGATCGCCGCGGTCACCGGCTGCTTACGAAGTTGCCGCAGCGCCAGCCCGACGTCGGTGCAGATGCTTTCGATCGTGGGCCACTGCCAGGCTTCGCGGCCGCGTTCTTCGATCAGGGCTACGTTGCCAAACTCCCGCCGCGCCTGGCGCTCCGCCTCGGCGGGAGGCGTGCCGGCGGCTACGAGTTCGGCAATCTTCTGTTCCAGATGCTGCGCGATTTCCTGAGACAGATCCGCGTACATTTGCTGTCGCCCAAAAACCTGCTTGAGCCAGGTCACGATGCCTCCCAGGCTAGTCTCGAACACCCCTAGAGTAAACAAGTGAAGCGCAGAGTTGTCAAGGTCTTTGTTTCGCCCGCCGCTGCGGAAACGCGGCCCGTGCACCGAGGAGTAAACTTGAGACTCGGCAGGCTGCTTCTCAGTGACTCTCACTCCAATCAAGCGCAAGCTCCGCTCCTACCAACGGCGCATTCGCCAATCGCGCATGGTGGCCCGGGCGATCAAGTCCAAACACCATCCCATCCTGGCTCATATCATTCCCATGCGGCGCTGCAATCTTTCCTGCGCTTATTGCAACGAGTACGACAAGGTTTCCGATCCCGTGCCTACCGCCGAGATACTTCGCCGGGTCGAATTGCTGGCCGGCCTAGGCACCGGCATCATCACCATCAGCGGCGGCGAGCCCTTACTCCACCCCGAGCTCGACCAGATCATTCGCGCCATCCGCAGCCACGGGGCCATCGCCACCATCATCACCAACGGCTACCTGTTAACACCGGAACGGATCGAGCGGCTGAATCGCGCCGGCCTTGAACACCTGCAGATCTCGATCGACAACGTGATGCCGGACGAGGTTTCCAAGAAAAGCCTGAAGGTGCTCGATCGCAAGCTGACTTGGCTTGCGGAACACGCCGAATTCGATGTCAACATCAATTCCGTGCTCGGCGGGGGTGTTTCCCATCCCGAAGATGCCCTCACCATCACTCGCCGGGCGTTGGAGCTAGGGTTCGAAACCTCGGTGGGCATCATCCATGATCACGACGGCCAGCTGTCCCCGTTGAAAGAGAACGAACGCGCTGTTTACGACCAGATCCTGCAGGAACGAAAACCTGCGATGTTCACGTTCGCCTACGACAATCTCTTTCACAAGAACCTGGCGCTCGGCCAGGCAAACGACTGGCAGTGCCGCGCTGGCAGCCGCTACCTCTATGTATGTGAACAGGGGTTGGTGCACTACTGCTCGCAGCAACGGGGATATCCGGCGATCCCACTGGAAAAGTACACCCAGGCCGATGTGGACCGCGAATACTCGACCGTAAAGCCGTGTGCCCCGTTCTGCACCGTCTCCTGCGTGCACCGGGTGGCCATGCTCGACCTGGTTCGTAATCAGCCGCGCGAAGCACTCACCCGCTTTTTCCCCCCTGCGACGCCGGACGGGCCGCCGCAGCTGCCTGCGGGCGTTCAGGTGTTGACAACCATTTTTCTGCCCCCGGCCGACGGTCAAGCGCCAAGTCCGGCGCAGAAGATGGTAGCCGGAGCAGCCATGAAACTTTTCCGCGTTAAATGAGCGAGTGGTAGCACACCACGAAGACCCCCAGTGCGGTCGCTGCTCCCAGCAGCACGTCCAGGGCATAGTGGTAGCGCCCGACCACGGCGCCTAATGCAATCCAGATGGATACAAATAGAAAAATCAGCCCGAACGCCGGCGCGAAACGCAGCAGAGCCAACGCGACAGCGAACGCAGACGCCACGTGGGCGCTGGGAAACGAGATGGCATGGATGCTGCCATGCTTGAGAATCCAGCGATTGAACACCCGCGCCTTGCCCGTTTGTGCCGGGCCGGGCCGGCTGCCGGCAAGGTCCCGCGGCGGGTATGCGGGCACAAACGGCGTGATCAGATAACAGAGATAGGTCGCCACCAGCACCACCAGCCAAAAGCCGGCCACGTGGCCGCGTTGGCCGGCAGCATAAAGGACAGCCAGGCCGAGCGGCACCAGCGGATAGCAGAAGAGGTAGGCCACTTCCAAAGCCAAGCCGAAACCAGTGCGGGAGGTGCCGGAGGTGGCCGCCGTTTGTGGCATCAACCAGCGGTCGAAGGCCAGAAGGCGCTCCTCGATGCGGTGGTTCGGACCCTGGAAGAATTGGCCGGTTTGCCAATAGGGCACCAGGAAAAGAGCGACGGTAAGCCAGTCGCGAATGATAGAAGCATGGGCCGAAGGGAGGAACAATACCGTGGAACGAACCAACATCACAGCTGTGATGGGGACCAAAGCCAGCAAAGTGATGTTCCATCGTCGCCGCCAGGGCAGGGGATGTGCGGAGAGCGCCTGGATCCAGGCTGCCGCTGCCAGGAGGAGGGCAAACCCAATCTGGATCCACTCCGAAGTGCGCATTCCCCATTCTCTATGAGTAGCGAATGCCGGGTGCCCCATATCTCGCTCGTTTTTCGCGAGATGTGGGATACCACAGCGTTATATCCGTAAGGTCCCCGGGCACCAACTGCAGCGAAGGTCGAGACTCGTGGTATCCCGGCCTATGTGGCTGGGAGGTGAACCTTACTGGCCGCCCGCGCCTGTCTTGTCGCCGGTATAGGTCACGCGCCAAATCGAGTTGGAGCCGTCGTCGGAAACTAACAGGGATCCATCCTTGGCCACCACGATGCCTACCGGACGACCCCATACCTTCCCGTCAGGAGTTACGAAGCCGGTGAGGAAGTCTTCGTACTCTCCGGTAGCCTTGCCGCCCACCATGGGGACGGTGATCACCTCGTAGCCACCGCGCGGATCCCGGTTCCAGGACCCGTGCTCGGCGGCGAAAGCCCAACCATGATATTCGGCCGGGAACTGTGACCCCTCGTAGAATTGAACTTCAAGCGAAGCCATGTGCGGATTGACCGGGACGTCCGGGGTAATGACCTTGGATTGCAGCTCGGGATGCTTGCCCATGTGACGCGGGTCCTGATGGCCTCCCATGTAGTACCACGGCCAACCGTAGAAGCCGTCCTCCTGAACGTGGGTAATGTAGTCGGGAACCAGGTTGTTCCCCAGGCCGTCCCGCTCGTTGACGGAGCACCAAAGCTCACCGGTGTCCGGCTGAATCGCTTCCCCCACACAATTGCGGATGCCGGAGGCATACACTTTCTCGAATTTTCCTTCAGGCGTGAACTCCAGCACATCGGCGCGATGAAACTCCGCTGGAGTGGTGTCGGGATCGTCGACATTGGAATGCGATCCCACCGAGACCAGCATATGCTTTCCGTCCGGGGTAAAGACAATGTCCCGGGTGCGGTGACCACCGCCGCCTGGGAGTGTAGCCAAAGTTTGTGCCGGGCCGCGCGCCTTCAGGTCTCCAACCTGGTAGGGAAACCGAACCACGGAGGCGGTGTTGCCAACATAAACCCATTGCGGATTCGGCCCCGCAGGATAGAAATTAATACCGAACGCGCCTTTCTGGTCGGTGGCAAACGTTTCCATCTGCCCGGCTTTACCGTCGGCGCCGATACCGCGAATCACGATGATCTTTCCGGGCTCGCTCTCCGCCAGGAAAATGTCGCCATTGGGCGCCAACCGCATCAGCCGTGGATTGTTCAAGCCGGTGGCGAACTGCTCCACCTTGAAGCCGGGGAGGGTATGGAGCATGGCTCCGTCGGGACGAGGGCTAACGACGGGCGCGTTGTTTGCCGAAGGCGTGGCATAGGGCTGGGGAAGGGCGTCCACCGTGACCTTGCGGCGAACGCCGGGCTGCTCTTTGGTGTAGTCGGTGAAGGCCGCATCGCCAGTCAGTACCTGTTGGGCGAAAGCAGGAAGCGCGCCAAGGCTCAAAAGCACGAGGACGAGGGCTCGAAACAAATACTTCAAGTTCATGGAATAAAATCCTCCGGGGCCCGCAGTTCTTTTAGTTTAGAGCGGATTTGCTTCCTCAGATGTCACGGAGAACGTTCTTTGCAGCCAGTGAAAGTTATTGTCACCACCGACCCCGGGCAGGATGAAGCAGCGGCCATCATGATGATGCTCGCCGCGCCGGAGTCTTTTGAGATCCTCGGCCTGGTAGCCACCGCAGGCAATGTGGAACTCGATCATGCCGTAATCAACGCGCTCAAGATCCTGGAGCTTGCCGGGCGCGCCGATATCCCGGTGTTTGCCGGGTGTCCGCGCCCTATTCTGAGAAAGCTGGTGACTGCCGAGCACGTTCACGGACCCACCGGTCTCGATGGGCACGAGCTGCCTCCGCCCGTGGCCAAGCCGCAGAAGCAACTTGGAGTGGACTGGGTGGTAGAGACGCTGCGCTCCGCGCAGCCGGGGGAAGTGCACATCGTTTCCCTGTCCCCGATGACCAATCTCGCCCTGGCCCTGGTCGAAGCGCCCGACATCGCGTCCCGGATCGGCAGCATCGTCATGATGGCAGGGGCGTATTCCGAGTGCGGAAATATTACCCCTGCGGCGGAGTTCAATGTGTACGTGGACCCCGAGGCGGCGGACATTGTGCTCCGGTGCGGTGCGCCCATCATCATGCTGCCGCTCGATGTGACCCACAAGATGCTCAGTACTCCGGAGCGGCTCAACCGCATGCGCTCGGTGGGCACCAGGTGCGCCATTGCTATCGCCGACATGCTGACCTACTCCCAGGCATTCGACTTGAAGAAATACGGATGGGATGGCGCGCCCTTGCACGGTCCCTGCGTGCCCGCCTACCTGTTGCGGCCGCAGTTGTTCTCGGGAAAGACGATCAACGTGAGCATCCAATGCGGGGATGGGCTCACCACCGGTGCCTCGGTCGCTGATTGGTGGCAAATTACCGATCGGCCGCGCAACGTCAATTACATTCGAGATGGAAACTCGGACGGCTACTACGACCTTATCTGCGAGCTATATGCGCGGCTGCCATAGGTCGGGGATATTCCCTTGTAACTGGACCATGGGTGCCCCATATCTCGCTCGTTTTTCGCGAGATATGGGATTCCGCGAAGCTTAACCGGCGTTGCCGACAGGAAATCAAATCTGGCGGTATAACGCCGCGGAATCCCACATCTCGCGAAAAACGAGCGAGATACCCCGCATTTCCTGTTCGCAGCACAGGACAGGGCCACGAGTGCGCCTTTCTCTAAGGAAAGGCGCATGAAGATCCCGTACGTCGCCGAGCTCCACAGGAAATCGGGGATATGGGGCACCCAGCATTAAGTTGTCAGGACAGAGGTTGCTGAAACTTCCTATTCGCCAGGCGAAGAGGCCTGCAGCTCATAGTCCGGTTTACTGGCATTAGGCTGAAACCGCTCCAGCAGCCGCACCGTAAGCAAATAGCCGGCGCCGGTGATCAGGGGCACGATCACAGCCGGAAGCGCGGCAACGGGCAGGATGTAATAGACGCCTCCACCCAGGAAGCACCAGAGAACGGCGTTCACATTCACGCCATGCCAGTAATGGTAAATACCCTTGGGGTCGAAGAGTGCTGCCACGTCGATGCGCATCCGCTCGACAAACAGATAGTGAGAGAGCAGCACGCCTGCGACCGGGGCAAACAAATTGCCCAACGCAGTGGTCAACGGCACCAGGCGTTCCAGCAGCACAGGCAATGCCGAGAGGCCAGTGCTGACGACGCCAACCAGGAGCGTGTTCCAGAATCTTCCCGGCCCTTCGAACATGTTGGTGAGGGAAAGGCCGCCGGTGTAAAGGTTCATGACATTGATGGTGGATTCGTCGAGCGCGATCACGACCAGCAAAACCAGCATGGTGAACCAATGGGGGTCAACGGCGGCGGCGAGCGAAAAGGGATTCGGTTGCTGTCCCAACGAGGCGGCGGCCCCATAGGCGCCGAGCGATACCGACAAAGCCGTGGCCAGGCCACCCGCCAGCATGGTGCCCCACCACATATCTTTGCGGCTGCGCGTGTAGCGGCAAAAATCGGCCGCATCGGTGATCATCGTGAGCCACGACGCGGTCAAGCTGTTGAGCCAGACAGCGGCCACCAGGTAAGCCCAGCCAGTGTGCGCATGGAAATGGAGCACCGCGGCGGGGCGATAATTTGCGCCCGGGCCGTGCTCCAATACCCAAAACAAATAAACGATGCCGGCCACTTTGACCGGAAGGCTGAACCGGGAAATCACCTTCAACCATTGATAACCAACCAGGGCCAGACCAACCTGCACGCCGGCGAGGATCATGCCCGTCCGCACCACCGAATAGTGGCGCCCTGTCCACTGGTGCGCCAGGGCGACAAACACCGTCGCCCCCACAATGGTCTGCATGGCGAACCAATACGCGGAAGCGATAGTGCGCATGATGGAAGGCAACCACTTGGCTCCCCGGATGCCGAAGACCATGCGACAGGCGACCTGCCCCGTGATTCCATAGTCCACCCCAACCGTGGCCATCACGATGTACGCCGAAAACGCAATGAGGATGCCCAGCGTGCTGGTAACAATCGTGGCCCAGAACGAAAGCCCGGACGCTACCGCCAGGCCGCCGATCAGGATCGTCCCCGGATTCACCAGGAAATTGCTCACCAGCAGAAACAGGTCCGGCCAGCGCACCGTCTTGAGCGCTTCCGGAATCGGCTCGATGCCGAAGGCCTCGATGGCGGGGGAGTGGAGATGAGTCGCGGGAGTGGTTTCCATTCAGCGTCGCTCCATTCTGTCTCAATTACGGATGGTCATCGACCCCGGACTTCCTGTGGAGCTTGATGGCGCTGGCCAAATTTATGCGCCTTTCTTTACAGAAAGGCGCACACGCTGTCTTGTCTTATGTAACGTGGCAGGAAGTCCGGGTCGTTGATGGTCATCGGATTCACCACTGAAGATCAGATTCGCATGGCCGCCTTCCTGCCAGGTATAGATTTCCCACAAGTTGTCTTCCGGGTCGGTGAAATAGCATGCGTATGCGTTCCACGGATACGCTTTTGGCTCGACTAAGAAGGGCACACCCCGAGCCGAAAGCTCCTGGTGCATCGCCTGCACCCGCTCGCTGCTTTCCACCTGGATGGCGGCCATGGTGCCCCTGCCGCTGCTCTTTGCAGAACCCGGCGCCAGCCCCAGGTGACTCTGCATGTGATCCACCTGCCACAAGGCCAGGGTGACTCCGGTGGTAAAGAAGTCAGCGAACCCAGGGGCGAGCCTGCGCAGTTTGAACCCTACCCGGTCGCGATAGAACTCGATGGCCCGGTCCAGATCCTGGACCAGAAAGCACAGATCGCTGATGGCCTCAGCCATGGGTAGGCATGGAGGTGCTTACCCCGGCGCGAATCCCTGTCGGCCAACGGCCGGTCACGGTCTTGACGCGGGTGTAGAAGCGAACACCTTCCATGCCATGCACGTTATGGTCGCCAAAGAGCGAACGCTTCCAGCCGCCAAAACTGTGGAAGGCCATGGGCACAGGGATGGGCACGTTGATGCCAACCATGCCCGCCTGCACCTGGTTGGCGAAGGCGCGCGCCGTGTCTCCGTCCCGGGTGAAGATGGCGGTGCCGTTGCCGTACTCGTGCTTGTTGACCAGGTCGAGAGCGTCCTGGAAGCGTGGCACGCGCAATACGGAGAGCACGGGACCAAAGATCTCCTCGCGATAAATACGCATATCGGCAGTGACCTTGTCGAAGAGGCTCGGCGCAAGGAAGAAGCCGTTGCCCTTGGGCAGGGTCTCCTTGCTATGGGGATCGACGTAGAGCTCCGCACCTTCCTTGACTCCGAGCTCGACGTAGCCCGCGACTTTATCGCGGTGTACCCCAGTGATCAGGGGACCCATCTCAGCCCCGGCCTCGGTGCCGTCGGCCACTTTGAGTTTTGCCATGCGTTCTCTCATGCGCGCCAGCAGGGCCTCGGCGGTTCCGTCTCCCACGGCAATAGCGGCCGAGATCGCCATGCAGCGCTCGCCTGCGGATCCGAAGGCGGCGCCGGTAAGCGCGTCGGCCGCCTGGTCCATGTCCGCATCAGGCATGACGACCATGTGATTTTTTGCGCCGCCCAGCGCCTGCACCCGCTTGCCGGCGCCGGTGCCGCGGCGGTAGACATACTCCGCCACCGCAGTTGAGCCGACAAAGCTGACCGCGGAAATGCCAGGATGGTCGAGGATGGCATCCACCACCCGCTTGTCGCCCTGCACGACATTGAAGACGCCGTCGGGCAGTCCAGCTTGCTGCAGCAGTTCCGCGAGCACCAGCGATGCCGACGGATCGCGCTCACTCGGTTTGAGAATGAAACAGTTACCGGTAGCGAGGGCGATCGGCAGCATCCACAGCGGAACCATCGCGGGGAAGTTGAAGGGAGTGATGCCGGCGACCACGCCCAGCGGTTGGCGGAAGGACCAGCTGTCGATCCCGGTGCCGACCTGCTCGGTAAACTCACCTTTGAGCAGGTGAGGAATGCCGGTGGCAAATTCTACGACTTCGAGGCCGCGCGTGACTTCTCCGCGAGCGTCGTCGAGCACCTTGCCGTGTTCGGAGGTGAGGATCGCGGCGAGCCGGTCAGTATTTTTCTCCAGCAGATCGCGGAAACGAAAAAGTACCCGTGCGCGGCGCAGCGGCGGCATGCTTGACCATTCCGGGAAAGCGGCCGTAGCCGCGGCGACGGCCTGCTCTAGTTCCGCGGTCGAATCCAGCGGGACGCGGCGCTTGACCTCGCCGGTGGCCGGATTAAAAACGTCGGCAAACGATTTTGCTGCACCCCGAACGGCTTTGCCGCCAATCCAGTGGGGAACGCTTTCCAACGATTGGGAAGCGTCCGTTTTGTGTTCCGTGGTGGCGACTGTAGCCATGTGTGTTTCCTCTCGATTGCGCCGAAGTGGCAGCACCTGGGCGTCTACCTGATGATACCTCCGAAGCCGCAATGCGGCCGTGGTTGCGGCGGCAGAGACATTCCTATTTGAACTGCTAGGTCAGCCGCTGCATTTGAGGCTCTTCCCGCTCCATAGGTCTTGCAAAGGAAAATGCGCTAGCCTCTACAGCAATGAATCCAGACGCCCCGAGAAAAATCCTGATCGACACCGACACCGCCTCGGATGATGCGGTGGCCCTCATCATGGCGCTGCGTTCTCCGGACGTGAAGGTGCTGGCGATCACCGTGGTGGCCGGCGATGTGTCTGTCGAGCAGGGCACGCGCAACGCACTCTTCACCGCGGAGCTTTGTGACTCCGCAGTTCCCATATTCTCCGGAGCCGCCGCGCCGTTGGTGCGCCCGTTAGAAGATGCCGCGTGGTTCCACGGCCGCGATGGCCTCGGAGATCACGGCTATCAACCGTCCGCGCAGCTGGCCGAAAACGAATTCGCAGTGAACGCCATGGTCCGTGTCATCCAGGCCAATCCAGGGATCGAACTGATCACCCTCGGACCCCTAACCAACCTGGCCCTCGCCCTGCGCCAATCGCCCCAACTGGCCGAAAACGTAAGCCGCTGCGTGGTGATGGGCGGGGCGCCCTGTTGTGAGGGCAATGTGATCCCGGCGGCCGAATATAACTTTTGGGTGGATCCGGAAGCGGCCCGGGTAGTGCTCCGCTCGCCATTGCCCATTGAGCTGGTCGGCTGGCAGCTATCCCGAGGAGCGGCGGTCGTAAAAGGGCATGAAATCGAAAAAATTCTCGCTCTCGGCACCAGCTTTGCCGACTTCGCCATCCGCGCCAACGACACCGCCGCACAGGCCTATTGGACGCAAACCAGGGAAGAGGGAATTGCCCTCCCCGATCCCATCGCCATGGCCATCCTGCTCGATCCGGCCCTGGCACAGGTTGCTTCCGATCACTTTATGGATGTACAGATCGATAGCGGAATTACCCGGGGGATGAGCGTCGTAGACAAGCTGGGCGTAGCGGAGGACGCAAGAAATCGCGCTGCCTGGAGAGAGGTTGTAGAGCGGGGACGCAAGCACAAGGTCATCTGGGAGATGGACGTTCCGGAGTGGAAGCAGGCCCTGCTGCGGGCGCTCGCATGAGACGGCAGGTCATCTTCGATGCCGACCCCTCGCCGGATGATGCAATGGCCTTCCTGACCGCCATTGCCTCGCCTGACGAACTGGAAGTGTTGGCAATCACCACCGTAGCCGGGAACGTTCCCGTCGAGCTTACCGCCAAAAACGCTCGCAAAGCCCTTGAACTGGCCCACCGGCCTGACATCCCCGTCTATGCCGGGGCGACCGCTCCACTGGTGCGGCCCTTGGTGACGGCCGAGCATGTACACGGCCGCACAGGTTTCGACGGCTATGACCTGCCCGAACCCACAACGTTGCTCGGGGACGGGTTTGCCCCCGATGTGATCGTCGACCTGGTCATGTCGCGCCCGGCCAAAGCGGTGACCCTGTGCTGCCTGGCGCCCTTGACCAACGTAGCGTTGGCCATGGCGCGAGAACCCCGATTGGCCAGCCACCTCGCCGGCATTGTGCTCATGGGGGGCTCCGTGTGGGAAGGGGGCAACATCACCCCGGCCGCGGAATTTAATTTCTACGTCGATCCGGAAGCCGCCGCCCGGGTCTTCTTGAGCGGCGCGGCCATCACCATGATCCCGCTGGACTGCACGCACCAGGCGCTGCTCACCGACCGGCGTTTGGAAATCCTGCGCTCGGCAAAAACCCCGGTAGGAACGGCCTTCTATCATCTGCTGGAGTGGAACAAGCGCTTTGATCGCGCCAAGTACGGATGGGTCGGCGGTCCGCTCCACGATCCGACCGTGACCGCTTATCTCCTGTCGCCCGAATTTTTCTCCGGCCGCACAGTCCGCGTAGATGTCGAATGCAACAGTCCTTTGACCTTAGGCGCCAGCGTAGTGGATTGGTGGGGTGTGAGTGGCAGGTCCCCGAATGCCCTGGTGCTGCGCACGATCGACGCGGAAGGCTACTTCCGGTTGATCTTTGGACGACTGCTGCGGCTATGAAGACGATCTCTACTGCGTCGGCTGCCGCGTGGACGGCTGGGGCAGGGAGCGTAAGGAATTCGGCGCGCTTACCAACTTCTGCAGTAGAGATACCGGCAGCGTAGCCGTCACCACCGCGCGGTCGTTCTTATGCTCAATGTCAGTGGAATTCAGCAAGTCGCGTATATCGGCATTGGTCATGGCCGATGGCAGGTTATTTTCAGCCGCCCGGCCGATGGCCACCATGGTACTCAGAGCGTCGGAGGAGACGGTGGCAGCCAATTCCGTGGGCGCGATTTCCTCAATCTTGAGGCGCAGCGCCCCCGCCCAGTGCAGCGAGCCAATGAACGTGGTATCGAGCGCAATGGGAAAGTGAAACCCCATGATCCGGATGCCGTCGCTCTTGAGCGGCACCGTGATCTTGCCGATACCCCACGCGACCGACAGCAGCGGAACCTCAGAGTAGTGATCGGTCAGCAGGGAAGATCCCGAAAAAGGCAGCGCCGAGGTGCGATAGCGGTCCAGCATCGAATGAATCTGCTCCGGCGTGGGCGTGTTCGAGGCGGCCACCATGTCATAACCCAGCAAAGCGACCCGGACAGTCCGGCCCTGGCTGGGGATGTCGTAAATGGTGTGTCCGGCATACTCCTCGGTCTGCGCGGCGATCGAGCCCAGATACCTGGCCAGACGCTTGCCATCGATATGGCCGAGAAATACCTCTGAGTAGGCGACCGCTCCGTTGGGGCCCAACGGGTTCGCCATGCGGTGCAGCCCGAACGCCGCCTCGTCGAGGTCGCGCTCAAATTCGAACCCGGTGGCGTCAATGAAGGCTTGATATTGGGGGTCCCGCGGAATCTGGTTCCGGTCAAAGTGGGTATACGCGCGCAGCGGCCGAAGATTGAAATAGAGAATGCAGTCTGATTCCGGAAGCAGCCGAGCGGCCTCGGGCGGGGCCTTACGCCGCAGGTAGGCGGCCAGCGCCACCAGCAGCAGAAGAAGCAAAACAATGATGATGGTCGCCTTAGTGCGCCTGGGCATGCAAGGTCCGGTTTACCACCCTCATCAGTCGAGGAATGATAGCACCCGGCTCGGAGGCAGCCGGTTGCACAATTTGCCAGGATTCTGTGGTAACCTTGGCAATTGTGATCCTGCTCGGTTAAGGCAGGGAGCACGGCTATTCGGGCTGGCGTAGCTCAGCTGGTAGAGCATCTGATTTGTAATCAGACGGTCGGGGGTTCAAGTCCCTTCGCCAGCTCCAGAGTTTAGGCCCGGAGTATCCCCGCCGCAATCATTCCACCCTGACGTTCCTGGCTTCTTTTGAGCTTGTCTGCGCGGGAAAGCGTCTGCGGAATGGGGTGGTCTGGATTTTCGGATTTTTGGTTGTGCACAGGTGGCCGAGCGGTTAATGGCAGCAGACTGTAAATCTGCCGCTCCTTGGAGCTACGGAGGTTCGAATCCTCCCCTGTGCACCATGGGATTGGACGATGGACTTGGGACCGCGATCACCCGGGCGCATGTGGATGTCGCTGGCAATGCTTCTGGTCCTATGCGGTTTGGCGGTAAAAACCATCGACCCGGGCAAAGTACGCACGGTGGTCTTGCTGTTGTTGGGCTTTTTCGCGCTGCGGATCCTGCTCACCGGCTTCGCTTCGCGATAGCATGGCCGCAGTGAATTTTTTTTGAGGGCTGATGTAGCTCAGTTGGTAGAGCACTCCCTTGGTAAGGGAGAGGTCACCGGTTCAATCCCGGTCATCAGCTCCAGAATCTGTAGTAGGTGTGTGGTTGCGAAGAGCAGAGGCTTATCCGCGACTGAAAACGATAAGAATCAGCTCCAGAGTTTGTTGGGACGAGCAGAAGCGTATCCGCAACGGTCGTTCTGATGCTTTGTATCAGGGCCCGACTTTAGTCGGGCCGCACAGACTGGACTGATGAGGGCTTTAGCCCCTGAGGTACGTTTTAATTAACCGGGGTCTTTGGAGTGGACGGGGTTCCGCGGGAGTAACTCAGTGGTAGAGTCACAGCCTTCCAAGCTGTTGGTCGCGGGTTCGATTCCCGTCTCCCGCTCCAAACTATTTTGTGTCTGAGAGCTGCGAAATGTTTGTGCAGACAGTCTTACCAATTGAAGATGAGGCCCGTTTTGCCACAGTCAAGGCATCGCTGGAACCCCTGTTTGCTTCCGCCAATGTTGCCGGGTATCTGAAAAAGGTACAGCGGAGCAAACTGCGGGTGCGGAATTTTGAGGGTCTGCTGGAGCGTGGACTGTTGGGTGCAACCACTGCCGAGGCTTACCGCGCGCTGGGTGATTCCGACCGCGGCCAGACGCGGGAACTATACCTGTCGCTGGTGGAGCAAGTGCCTCTCGAGCTGCGACGCAGGTTTCTAAAGCTATATGCCTACTACTGAATTGGCTCTTCCCGCCGCGCTCGAAAGCACCTATATCGTGGTGTGGGAATACCAGGTCAAGGCAGAGTGCGAAGCGGAATTTGTGGCGGCATATGGACCGGATGGGGAATGGGCGCGCTTCTTTGGCCGGTCAAGGGATTTCATTTGCGTCGAACTGCTGGGCAGTGTGGGGAACGCCGCCCGCTTCTTTACCCTCGATCACTGGTGTTCCGCTGCGGCAATGGACGAGTTTCTGGCCGCCAACGCCACCGCGTACGACGTGATGGATCGGCGGTTCAGCGGGCTCACAGTGTGGGAACGGCGGATTGGCGGCTTTCCCACCGACGCTTAAGTTTGTTTTATTGGAAGGGGTAACGAGATGGCGAAGGAGAAGTTTGACCGGTCCAAGCCGCATGTGAACGTGGGGACGATTGGGCACATTGATCACGGCAAGACGACGTTGACGGCGGCGATCACCAAGGTGCTGTCGAAGCACAACCCGAAGATCCAGTTTCGCTCGTTTGATTCGATTGACAACGCGCCTGAGGAGCGGGAGCGGGGCATTACCATTGCCACCGCGCACGTGGAGTACGAGACTGCGAACCGTCACTACGCCCATGTGGACTGTCCCGGCCACGCCGACTACATCAAGAACATGATTACCGGCGCGGCGCAGATGGACGGAGCGATCCTGGTAGTGGCGGCCACCGACGGCCCCATGCCGCAAACCAAGGAGCACGTGCTGTTGGCCCGCCAGGTAGGGGTTCCCTACATTGTGGTGTTTCTGAACAAGTGCGATGCGGTCGAAGACGAGGAGTTGACCGACCTGGTTGAAATGGAAGTGCGAGAGCTGTTGTCCAAGTACAACTTCCCTGGCGACGATGTGCCGGTGATTCGCGGCTCGGCCCTGGGTGGTTTGAATGGGGAAGCGCAGTGGGAAGCCAAGATCGATGAGCTGATGGACGCGGTGGACAAGAACGTGCCCCTGCCGGCACGTGCCATCGACCAGCCGTTCCTGATGCCGATCGAAGACATCTTCTCCATTTCCGGCCGTGGCACAGTGGTAACGGGCCGCATCGAGCGGGGCAAGATCAAGGTAGGCGAAGAAGCCGAGATTGTCGGCTTCCGCGATACCCGCAAGACGGTAGTTACCGGCGTCGAGATGTTCAAGAAGCAGCTGGATGAAGGGCTTGCCGGAGACAACGCAGGTCTGTTGCTGCGCGGTATTGCCAAGGAAGACGTGGAGCGGGGCATGGTTCTGGCCAAGCCGGGGTCAATTACGCCGCACACCAAGTTCAAGGGCGAGATTTACGTGCTGAGCAAGGAAGAGGGCGGCCGCCACACCCCGTTTTTCAATGGCTACCGGCCGCAATTTTACTTCCGCACCACGGACGTGACCGGTACGGCCAAGCTGCCGGAAGGCACCGAGATGGTAATGCCGGGGGACAATGTGTCGCTGGAGATTGAGCTGCACACCCCGGTGGCCATGGAAAAGGGCCTGCGTTTTGCCATCCGCGAGGGTGGCCGCACCGTCGGCGCGGGCACTATTACCGAAATCATCAAGTAATACGGCAAATTTCAGGGGCCTGAACCGCCCCGGGATCGGTTAGGATAGACTTATGCGTGAAATAATTACCCTTCAGTGTCCGGAATGCAAAGAGCGGAATTACTCGACGACGAAGAACAAAAAGACGACTACCGGCCGGCTTGAGTTTTCGAAGTTCTGCAATCGCTGCCGTAAGCATACCCCACACAAAGAGACCAAGTAGTTCAGCGTTAGTTGGACTTAAATACTGATATTTTTTGCTGCCTTTGGCTCCTTGGTACTTGCTCGCGGGTCATACGAATGATCGTTTTGGCGTCGGCAGAGAGTTTGCATTGGATTAGAGGGGCGTAAGCTCAACGGTTAAACTGTCGGTCTCCAAAACCGAACTTGGGGGTTCGAATCCCTCCGCCCCTGCCAGTTCGCGAGTTGTGTAAGAGGCCCAAGTCTGAGGCTCGGGAAGAAGGAACGTTATGGCGAAGTCAACCACTGTGGTTCGTGATGAGAAACAGAGCCCGGAAAGAGCGATGACCAAGGCGAAAGCCGCGGACAAGCTAGCCGAACGAGGGCAGGACACCTCCCCCAATCAGCTAACCGGCATGTTCACCCGAACCGTGGACTTTCTCCGCGATGTGCGCAGCGAGATGCGCAAGGTGACCACGCCGTCGCGAGAAGAAGTGCGCACCACGACGACGGTGGTTATCGTGACCGTGTTTGCGTTTGCAGCGTATTTCTATGTTGTCGATGCCGTGCTGAGCCGGGTGATCCAATCCCTGCTGCACTGGTTAGGCGGGGTTCAGTAAATGTTGAAAGAGAAAACGATGACGGATGAGAACGCCGAAATCCCGCATGGCACCCCTGAGGAAGGGCTGCCACCGTCGGCCAACGATCGTTTCAAGTGGTACATCATTCACGCGTATTCGGGCTTCGAGCGCAAAGTGAAGGAGTCGATCGAGGGACGGGTGGAGGCCTTTGGACTACAGAACAGGATTGGCCGGGTCATGATCCCGACCGAGCCGGTTACCGAGGTCTTCAACGGGAAAAAGCGTACCGTCGAGCGGGTGTTTTTGCCCGGCTATGTCCTGGTGGAAATGGATCTGGATAACGATCTGTGGCACGTGATGAAGAACACGCCGCGGGTGACAGGGTTTCTGGGCACGGGAGACAAACCGGTTGCGCTGAGTGAGCAAGAAGTGAGTTCGATCCTCTTCCGCACCGATGTTTCCAAAGACAAGCCGCGGATGAAGATCAAGTTCGAGAAGAACGAATCGGTGCGCATCACCGACGGGCCCTTTGCCAACTTCAACGGCGTGGTCGACGAGGTGAACGAGGACCGCGAGACCCTGAAGGTGATGGTCACGATCTTCGGCCGGTCGACCCCGGTTGAACTCGAGTTTGGCAAAGTAGAAAAAGTAGTTTAAGGCAGAAAGGTAATTGCAATGCCCCCAGTTAAGAAAGTACAGACCCAGGTAAAGCTGCAGATTGAAGCGGGCAAGGCGACGCCAGCCCCTCCGGTTGGCCCCGCGCTCGGCCAGGCCCAGGTCAACATCATGGAGTTCTGCAAGCAATTCAACGCGCGTACGCAAAACAAGGAAATGGCGGGTCTGACCATTCCGGTCGTAATCACTGTTTATGTGGACCGGACCTTCACCTTTATCACCAAGACCCCGCCTGCGGCGGTGTTGTTGAAGAAGGCCGCCAATCTGGCCAAGGGCTCAGGCACCCCGAACAAGGACAAGGTCGGAAAAGTAAGCGAGGCCCAGGTCCTGGAAATAGCCAAGCAGAAGATGCCCGATCTGAATACCGTCTCCGTTGAGTCAGCAGTAAAGAGCATCAAGGGCACCGCCCGCTCCATGGGCATCGAAGTCACGGCCTAGGCGTATCTCCACCACGCGGTTGGTGCCAGCCCCGGACTTTTAGTCCGGGGAGGCGGGTTCTAACCCGCCGGAATGCCGCGGTAGCGAATTGAGGGCTTTAGCCCTGGTGCCAGCGGTGCTGACGGACAGCGAAAAAGCGTTCACACCAGGGCTAAAGCCCGGTGATTGCAACAAGACATTCACGCGGGCTTAAAGCCCGCTCCCCGGACTAAAGTCCGGGGCTGGCACCCTAAACCAGAATTTTCGGTAAGCCTGTTCACCCGCTGAGTTTTTTGCACGTAAGCGATTGCAGAAAATTTATGAGATAATCAAAAATGCGTCTTGAGCAGTAACCAGACGCAGGTCAACGGCCCGCGACATTAATTTGAGCGGCCAACACCACGGCGGGACAGCAGCAAAGTCCAGGCGGTGGGAGACAGAGGAAGCATGGCAAAGAAAATCAGCAAAAACATGGCGAAGGTGCGCGCCCAGGTGGAAGACCGCCCCTATTCCCTGGCGGACGCAGTTCCCCTACTCAAAAAAGTTCAATATGCCAAGTTCGACGAGACCGTCGATCTAACCCTGCGCCTGGGCGTAGACCCCAAGCACGCCGACCAGATGGTGCGTGGAACGGTAGTCCTGCCGCATGGCCTGGGCAAAACCAAGCGGGTAGCAGTCATCGCCTCCGGAGAACGGATGCGCGAGGCGGAAGCAGCCGGCGCCGACATCGTCGGCGGCGAAGACATGGTGGAGCGGATCCAAAAGGAAAGCTGGACCGATTTCGACGCCCTGATCGCCACCCCGGACATGATGAAATCCGTCGGCCGTTTGGGCAAGGTCCTCGGCCCGCGCGGTCTGATGCCCAATCCCAAGACCGGCACCGTCACCAACGACGTGGCTGCGGCGATTCGCGAGATCAAGGCCGGCAAGGTGGAATTTCGCACCGACAAAACAGCCCTGGTGCATGTTCCCGTGGGCAAGCTCTCCTTCCCTCCCCAGAAGTTGATTGATAACGCGACCACGGTCATCAACAGCGTGGTCCGGGCCAAGCCCTCTGCGGCTAAGGGCAAGTACATCCGCGGAATCACGCTGAGCTCGACCATGGGCCCTGGCATTCCGCTCGACAACGAGGTCGCTGAGGCGGCCGCGAAACCCTAATACAGATTTCTTGATGCTCTCCGTCGCGCTGGCCCAGCCGCGCACAGGCAATGAAGGTTGGTTTTTATGGCTCTTACCAAGGCGAAAAAAGCAGGACAGATCGATAAACTTGCGCACGAGCTCGAAGGCTCGACCAGCGCCATCGTCGGCACCTTTGCCAAGCTCACCGTCTCCCAGGACTACGAGCTGCGCAAAGTAGTCCGCACCGCGGGCGGCCGCTACCGGGTGCTCAAGAACAAGCTGGCGGCCCGGGCAGCCAAGGGAACCAAGGTAGAGCAGGCACTGCAGGGGCTCAAGGGCGTTTCGTCCGTGGCCTATACCAGCGGAGATCCTGTCGTTCTGGCCAAGGCGCTTTCCACCTGGATGCAGGAGAACGCCGAGTACACCTTCAAGCTGGGTATTGTCGACGGTCAGCTCATCACGGTGGAAGAAGTAAAGCAGCTGGCGACGATGCCGTCCAAGGAGCAAATCTTCTCCAAGCTGCTCTTCCTGATCAATGCCCCGGCCCAGCGCCTGGTCACGGTGATGAACGCCGCCGGTCGCGATCTAGCCGTGGTAGTGAACCAGGCAGTAGAGCAAGGGAAGTTCGCCGCCTCCGCGGAACCGGCCAAGCCGGCCGCCGTGGAAGCAGCGCCCGTACCGGAAGCGCCTAAAGCAGAACCCGCGGCCCCGGCTCAGCCGGAAGTAGCGGAAGCGCCCAAAGCGGAAGCCGCAGCAGCCCCCGAACCAGCAGTGGACGCCTCCGTGCCGGAGACAGTTTCTCCCGCGGCAGAGGCAGCTGGGACCTCCGAAGACTCGCAAACAGCAGCGGCCGGGACAGAAGCGCCGGTTGAGGGTTAAGCAGGATGTGGTAAGCGGCTGCCGGTAGGCTTGCCGCGAATATAAACAGTGCGGTTACCAAAAGTTTTTTAAGTGGAGAGAAAAATGGCGGATTTACAGCAGTTGGAAGATCAGATTGTGAGCTTGAGCCTATTAGACGCAGCGGCTCTGGTTAAGAAGCTCGAAGAGCGGCTCGGGGTCTCGGCGGCAGCCGCAGCTCCGGTGGCCGTGGCTGGCGGCGGAGGCGGCGCTGCCGCTGCAGCCCCAGTCGAAGAGAAAACCGAGTTCACCGTCATCCTCAAGGATGCAGGTGCCAATAAGATCAACACCATCAAGGCGGTACGGGAAGTGACCTCGCTCGGGCTGAAGGAAGCCAAGGACTTGGTCGACGGAGCCCCCAAGCCGCTGAAAGAGAACGTGAGCAAAGAAGAAGCGGAAACGGTGCGCAAGAAGTTCGAGGGCGTGGCCACCGTCGAAGTCAAGTAAAAAAATCAACTTTTTTGGGTTAGCAAGTTGCGTGCCAAAGCAGGACGCGCTATCATTATTTTTAGCGCGTCTCTGCCAGGCCTAGACTTGTTACCTGACTGAGCGGTTCTTTGCATACGATTCTCATTCGAGATGGTGTTTGTATGCGATCTACTATTCCGGCGCATTCTGTGCCGGCACACACCTGCGAAAAGGGCGGCGGACTTCGGGGTGTGGTGAACGATCTGCTGTAGGGCGGCGCACACGCGGCGTATTGGAATCAATAGGATTCGGAAATTCTTATTTTGTCAAGTGCACAACTCGATTGTGACGCTCGTGGGAAGTCCCGTGTCCACGAGCATCCGGCGTCTCCGGGCGCTGCGCTCTTGCCTGCCTATCAGGCTTCCGCTGTTTGCGCAAACACTGTTTCGGCCCCCGCATGCCGCCCGAAAAACCCCGGCAATGGCTACTGACGTTCGTTTGTCAGTCAATGTTGCCTAGCAAGTAAAAGCGCAGTGTCTTCGCCGAAACGAGGCGGCGAAAACACGCAATCGCGTAAGTAAGAACATCTGGGGAACCCGTGAGACTCGGCCGGTACCCCACTTTGCCCCACCTCGCGTCCAACGAGTCTCAGGAGTTTAAGCATGCCGAACGAGCACCGCGCCCTTCGTAGCCGTCTCGATTTTTCAAAAATTCCAACCGCCATCCAGATCCCTAACCTGATCGAAGTGCAGCGCCGCTCCTACGAGCGTTTTCTGCAGATGGACAAACTGCCTTCCGAACGGGAAGACAACGGGTTGCAGTCTGTATTTGTCTCGGTTTTCCCGATTACTGACTTCCGCAATATCTCCCAACTCGACTTCGTCGACTTCTCTATCGGCAACTGGGAGTGCAAGTGCGGTCACCTCAAAGGGCTGCATCACTTGCGCACCGCCTGCGTCAATTGCGGCGCCATGGTGATCACCGACCCTTTTCATCCCGGCGAAGTGCTTTGCCAGAAGTGCGGCACCTACAACAAGAACACGCCGGACTTCTGTAACAAGTGCGGTGACCCGGTGGGTCTGCAGTTGAAGTACGACCAGGCAGAGTGCGAAGAGCGCGGCATGACCTACTCCGCGCCCCTTAAAGTTACGGTTCGCCTCACCATCTACGACAAAGATCCGGAGACGGGCGCGAAATCAATTCGCGACATCAAAGAGCAGGAAGTGTTCTTCGGCGATATTCCTTTGATGACGCAGAACGGCACGTTCATCGTCAACGGTACCGAGCGCGTCATCGTCAGCCAGTTGCACCGCTCGCCCGGCGTCTTCTTTGAGACCGCCAGCAACCGCACCTACTTCCTGGGCAAGATCATCCCCTACCGCGGTTCCTGGGTAGAGTTTGAATACGACCAGAAGAACACGCTGTACGTTCGTATCGACCGCAAGCGCAAGTTCCTGGGCACCATCTTCCTGCGCGCCCTGGGCCTGCGTTCGGACGAGGATATTCTCAAGACCTTCTACCTGGCCGATACCATCACGGTCAACAACGGCAAGCTGGCCTGGCAGGTCACCGAGGATACCGAAAAGGGAACGCACCTGTTGGGTGCCAAGCCGGCGCACGCCGTCGTAGTCAAGGGCGAAGAGATTGCTCACTCCGGCCGCAAGATCACGCCCAGCATCCTCAAGTCGCTGCGCAATCACAAAGTCACCTCGGTCGAGATTGAAACCGCGGAGCTCGATGGCGCCATGACCCTGGCCGATGTGGTCGACACCTCGACCGGCGAAGTGCTGCTCGAGGCCAACCATGAGCTGACCGCGGATAAGATCCACAAGATCACCGAGAGCGGCGTGACCTCGTTCCAGGTCTTCTTCCCCGATCGCGACGATGTGGGCAACATCATCACCAACACTCTGCGCCGCGATTCCGTGCGCAAGCCAGAGGAAGCGCTGATTGAGATCTACCGCAAGCTGCGCCCGGGCGATCCGCCGACGCTTGATACCGCAACTGCGTTGTTCGAAGGCATGTTCTTCGACCCGCGTAAGTACGACTTCTCTCGCGTAGGCCGTTTGAAGTTCAACATCAAGCTGTACGAGAACCAGGACGCGACCCAGCTCGACAAGCGCACCCTGACCCCGGAGGACTTCTACGGAACGATTCGCTACCTGCTCAAGCTGCGCAAGAACATCGGCGTAGTGGACGACATCGATCACCTCGGCAACCGCCGGGTGCGCGCCGTCGGCGAGCTGATGGAGAACCAGTTCCGCATCGGCCTGGTGCGTATGGAGCGCGCCATCAAGGAAAAGATGAGCGTGTATCAGGAGATGTCGACGGCCATGCCGCACGACCTGATCAACGCCAAGCCGGTGATGGCGGCCATCCGCGAATTCTTCGGATCCTCGCAGCTGTCGCAGTTCATGGATCAGACCAATCCTCTGTCTGAGATCACCCACAAGCGGCGGCTTTCCGCTCTTGGGCCGGGCGGTTTGAGCAGAGAGCGTGCCGGGTTTGAAGTGCGCGACGTGCACCCCACGCACTACGGCCGCATCTGCCCGATTGAAACGCCGGAAGGTCCGAACATCGGCCTGATCAGCTCTCTCTCGTGCTTTGCGCGCATCAACGAATACGGATTCATCGAGTCGCCGTATCGCCGCGTGCGCGACGGCCACATCCTCGACTACGTGCAGGTCACCAACGCCGGCGAGAGTGGTCTGCGTGTAGGTGATCCGCTGGAGAAGAAGGAAGCCCTGCGGCTCAACGAAAAACTCGTCGCAGAGCACAAGAGGCCGATCGAGTTCGATCCCTTCTCCTTCTATCTTTCCGCGTGGGAGGAAGATCGCCACACCATTGCCCAGGCCAATATCGAGCTGGGCTCGCAGGGCGAGATCGTGGAAGACCTGGTCAACGCCCGCCGCCAAGGCAACTTCGTGCTGGTGAACAAGACCGAAGTGGATTACATCGACGTCAGCCCCAAGCAGTTGGTCTCGGTCGCTGCTTCACTAGTCCCCTTCCTCGAGCACGACGACGCCAACCGCGCTCTGATGGGCGCCAACATGCAACGCCAGTCGGTTCCTCTACTGGTGGCGGAAGCGCCGCTGGTCGGTACCGGGATGGAAGGCGTCACCGCGCGCGACTCCGGAGCAGTGATCCTGGCCAAGCGCAACGGCATCGTCGATTCGGTCGATTCCGAGCGCATCATCGTGCGCGTGGAGGGTGAGCATCATCCCACCCAGTTGTCCCGCGAAGTTGGTTCGGACATCTATCAGCTGATCAAGTTCAAGCGTTCCAACCAGAACACTTGCATCAATCAAAAACCAATTGTTCGCCAGGGTGACCGGGTGATCAAGGGGCAGGTGATCGCCGATGGTCCATGCACCGAGCAGGGCGAATTGGCCCTGGGCCGCAACGTGCTCGTGGCCTTCATGCCGTGGAGAGGTTACAACTTCGAAGACGCGATTCTGATCTCAGAGAAACTGGTCCGCGACGATTACTACACCTCGGTGCATATCGAGGAGTTTGAAATCGAAGCTCGCGACACCAAGCTGGGACCGGAAGAAATCACTCGTGATATTCCCAACGTCTCCGAGTCTGCGCTGCGCGACCTCGACGAGAGCGGAGTCATCCGCATCGGCGCCAAGGTCAAGCACAACGACATCCTGGTAGGCAAAGTAACGCCCAAGGGCGAAACCCAGCTGACCCCGGAAGAGAAGCTGCTGCGCGCCATCTTCGGTGAAAAAGCCGGCGATGTTCGCGACGCCTCGTTGACCTGCCCTCCAGGCATCGAAGGCACGGTGGTGGACGTTCGCATCTTCTCCCGCAAGGGTCAGGAGAAGGACGAGCGCGCCAAGCTGATCGAAGGCGAGCAGATTGCCAAGCTCGAAAAGAACCTGGCCGACGAAATCCGCATTTTGACCGACGAGCGGTTGAAGCGGTTGGAGTCGATCCTGGGCGGCAAGGAAGTGCTGGCTGACCTGCACGACGAGCGCACCAACAAGCGACTGATCGTGAAGGAACAGATCATCGATCGCGACACCATCGAGCGCATTTCCACTCGTAACCTGAAGCGTATTCGTTACGCCGACAAGGATCCGCGCGTGAATGAGCAGATCGACGAGATCGAGGAAATGACCTCGCGTCAGATCGATGTGCTGCGCAAGATCACCAACGAGAAGATCGGCAAGCTGCAGAAGGGCGACGAACTGGCGCCAGGCGTGATCAAGCTGGTCAAGGTCTACATCGCCATGAAGCGCAAGCTGTCGGTGGGCGACAAGATGGCCGGCCGCCACGGGAACAAGGGCGTCATTGCCCGCATTCTTCCCGAGGAAGACATGCCTTATCTGCCCAACGGCACGCCGGTCGAGATCGTGCTCAACCCGCTCGGTGTTCCTTCGCGTATGAACGTGGGTCAGATCCTGGAGACGCATCTGGGCTGGGCCGCACATCAGCTGGGCGAGAAAATCGCCGAGGTGGTGGAACGCAATCGCGACGCCAACGAGGTTCGTGCCCTGGTGACGGAGCGCTTTGCCAACACGGCAACGCTGCGCCAACTGTTGGAACTCGATGACGAAATGCTGTTGCGCGTAACCGCGGGCATGAAGCGTGGCATCTGGTTCGGCACCGCGGTATTCGACGGCGCCAAGGAAGCAGAGTTGAAAGCGCTTCTGGCAGCAGCCGAACTACCCAGCTCCGGCAAGACGCCGCTGTTTGACGGCATGACGGGCGAAGAGTTCGAGCAGCCGGCAACTGTGGGCTACATCTACATGCTGAAGCTCTCCCACCTGGTCGACGACAAGATTCACGCTCGTTCGATCGGACCGTATTCGCTTATCACGCAGCAGCCGCTGGGTGGCAAGGCGCAATTCGGTGGGCAGCGTTTCGGCGAGATGGAAGTCTGGGCGCTCGAAGCCTACGGCGCCGCCTACATCCTGCAGGAGCTGCTGACAGCCAAGTCCGATGACGTCTATGGCCGAACCAAGATCTACGAGGCCATCGTCAAGGGTGAGGCGGCCATAGAGCCCGGGGTCCCAGAATCATTCAACGTGCTGATTCGTGAGCTGCAGTCCCTCTGTCTCGATGTGGAGTTGATCAAGCAACCGGAAAAGAGACTTCCGGCGCCGGCTGTAGCAGCGGCGGACTAGGGGAGAAGAATAGAATCCCGCAACCTCAAACGCTTTCAAGGTTGCGGACGTACTGGGTTTTGTATCAGGGCCCGACTTTAGTCGGGCCGCAAGAGGTGCAAAATTTCAGGGCTTTAGCCCCTGGGCTTTTTCCCCAGGTTTTCAAAAACCAGGCCTGTCCTCACAAGGAATCGCTCCCGGGGAGGACAGGCCGAGCAAATCATCCCGGGATCGTAAAGCGTTTTCGCTATTGGTCTAAACCAGGGAACCGAGCTCGACGTGGCTGTTCCGTCAAAGAACAGCCACACCTAGCGGACCTCAATGGTTCAACGTAATAGCGAAAATGCAATAGCAACGGCACGCTTTGGAGTTATTAATCCGAGGCCAGGTGCCAAGGAGGGTCGTCTTGTACCGTTCCAGCCCATTTGAACTGACCAGCCCTATTACAGATTTCGATGCCATACGCATCTCACTCGCCTCGCCCGAAAAGATCCGCAGCTGGTCTCACGGCGAAGTGACCAAGCCGGAAACCATCAACTACCGCACCTTCAAGCCGGAGCGCGACGGACTCTTCTGCGCCCGCATCTTTGGCCCCGTCACCGATTGGGAATGCCTGTGCGGCAAATACAAGCGCATGAAGCATCGCGGAGTCATCTGCGACAAGTGCGGCGTAGAAGTCACTCTCTCCAAGGTTCGCCGTGAGCGCCTGGGCCACATCGAGCTGGCCTCCCCCTGCTCCCACGTGTGGTTCTTCAAGGGACTGCCGTCGCGCATTGGCCACCTGCTCGACATCTCCCTGCGTGACCTCGAAAGCGTTCTCTACTTCGAGAGCTACGTAGTCGTCGATCCCGGCGACGCGCCGGTGAAAGAACGCGAGATCATCAAGGACGAAGCCCGTTTCCGCGAGCTCGACACCCAATATCGCCCCACCGGATTCAAGGGCATGATGGGCGCCGAAGCCATCAAGGAACTGCTCAAGCGCGTCGTCGTCGACGAGCTCGCCATCGAACTCCGCGAGCGCATGAAGACCGAAACCTCGCTGCAGAAGCGGCTGAAGTACGCCAAGCGTCTCAAGGTAGTCGAGGCCTTCCGCAAGTCCGGCAATAAGCCACAGTGGATGATTCTTGACGTAATCCCGGTCATTCCGCCGGAACTGCGTCCCCTGGTGCCGCTGGATGGCGGCCGCTTCGCGACCTCAGATCTGAACGATCTGTATCGCCGCGTCATCAACCGCAACAACCGCCTCAAGAAGCTCATGGACCTCCATGCGCCTGAGGTCATTGTGCGCAACGAAAAGCGCATGCTGCAGGAAGCAGTCGACGCCCTGTTCGATAACGGCCGTCGCGGCCGCGTCCTGCGTGGCGCCAACAACCGTCCGCTCAAGTCGCTCTCTGACACCCTCAAGGGCAAGCAGGGACGCTTCCGTCAGAACCTCTTAGGCAAGCGCGTCGACTACTCCGGCCGTTCGGTCATCGTAGTCGGCCCCGAGCTCAAGCTGCACCAGTGCGGTCTGCCCAAGAAGATGGCGCTCGAGCTCTTCAAGCCCTTCATCTATCACCGGCTGGAACAGACCGGCCACTGCACCACCATCAAGCAAGCCAAGGAAATGGTCGAGATGCAGGAGCCCATCGTCTGGGACATCCTGGAAGAAGTCATCAAGGACCACCCAGTCCTGCTCAACCGCGCCCCTACGCTCCATCGTCTGGGTATCCAGGCCTTTGAGCCGGTGCTGGTAGAAGGCAAGGCAATCAAGATCCACCCTCTCGTCTGCACCGCCTTCAACGCAGACTTCGATGGCGATCAGATGGCCGTGCACATCCCGCTATCGCCCGAAGCCCAGGTGGAAGCCAGCGTACTGATGCTGGCCTCGCACAACATCCTGTCGCCCGCCTCTGGTCAGCCGATCACCGTGCCTACGCAGGACATGGTTCTCGGTCTCTACTACCTGACCAAGGCCAAGAAGGGTGGCAAGGGTGAAGGCCGCGTCTTCGCCAACACCGAAGAAGTGCTGATGGCGCTCGAAGCGAAAGAGGTCGAAACCCTGACCCCGATCCGCCTGCGCTACACCGGGCCGGTGCTCGACATGACCACCGCCTACGACGATCAGGACCTGACCCACACCGAGCCGGTGCAGTACGACAAGCAGTACATCTCGACCACCGTCGGCCGCGCCATCCTGAACGATGCACTCTCCGAGGGCATGCCTTACGTCAACGGCCTGCTGAAGAAGAAGGGCATTGGCCAGCTGGTCAACTACTGCTACCTGAACCTGGGTCTCGAAGTGACGGTCAAGATGCTCGACCGCATCAAGGACCTCGGCTTCCAGTACGCCACCCGCAGCGGACTTTCAGTCGGCCTGGATGACATGGTCATTCCCGACACCAAGTACACCGTGGTGCGCGACGCTGAGAAGCAGGTGATTGCCGTACAGCAGCAATACCTCGACGGCGCCATCACCAACGGCGAGCGCAACAACAAGGTCATCCAGATCTGGTCAGCGGTAACCGAGAAGGTTGCCGACGAGATGTTCGACAACATGAAGAACGCCGACAAGGAGGGCATGATGAACCCGATTTACATCATGGCCGACTCCGGCGCTCGTGGTTCCAAGCAGCAGATCCGTCAGCTCTCCGGCATGCGCGGCCTCATGGCCAAGCCTTCCGGCGAAATCATTGAAACCCCGATCACGGCCAACTTCCGTGAAGGTCTCACCGTGCTGCAGTACTTCATCTCCACCCACGGCGCCCGCAAGGGCCTGGCGGATACGGCCTTGAAGACGGCAGACTCGGGTTACCTCACCCGCCGTCTCGTCGACGTGGCGCAAGACGTCATCGTCAGCGAGCAGAACTGCGGAACCGTCGAAGGCATCTACGTCGGTCCCATCGTCGAGTCTGGCGAGATCATCGAGCCGTTGCGTGACCGCATCATCGGCCGCGTCTCGCTCGAGAAGATCAAGGACTTCGAAGGCAGCGTCATCGTCGAGGTGAACGAGGAGATCACCGAAGACTTTGCCAACGCCATCCAGGGAGCCGGAATCGAGAAGGTGAAGATTCGCTCCGTGCTGACCTGCGAATCCAAGCGCGGCGTCTGCATCCTCTGCTACGGACGCAATCTGGCTTCCGGCCGCATGGTGGAGTTGGGCGAAGCAGTCGGTGTGATCGCGGCGCAATCGATCGGTGAGCCGGGAACGCAGCTGACCATGCGTACCTTCCACATCGGCGGTACCGCTTCGCGTGTTTCCCAGCAGTCCTCGCTCGAAGCGAAGAACCACGGTACGGTTCGCTTCCTCAACATGCTCACCGTCCGCGCCAAGTCGGGCGATCTGGTGGCCATGAACCGCTCGGGCGCCATCGCAGTCGTCGATGAGCGTGGCCGTGAGAAGGAGCACTACCAGGTCGTCTACGGCGCCAAGCTCAAGGTCGAAGACGGCGCCCAGGTGCAGCTCGGGCAGGTACTGGTCGAGTGGGATCCTTACACCTTTGCCATCCTGACGGAAATCGGCGGCACCATCCAGTTCAAGGATCTGCAGGAAGGCATCACCCTGAACGAAGAAGTGGATGAAGTGACAGGCCTGTCGCGTCTCGGTGGTTGCGGAAGCAGCCGACGAGAAGCGTCAGCCGGCCATCGTCATCAAGGGCGCCAAGGGCAACAAGCGTTACCTGATGCCCAGCCGTGCTCACCTCATGATTCAGGATGGGGACGAGGTCTTTCCTGGCGACGTGCTGGCCAAGATCCCGCGTGAAACCACCCGTACCAAGGACATCACCGGTGGTCTGCCGCGCGTGGTCGAGCTGTTCGAAGCCCGCAAGCCGCGTGAAACCGCAATCATCAGCGAGATCGATGGTGTGGTGAAGTTCGGCGAAGTGGCCAAGGGTCAGCGCAAGATCTACGTAACCGCGGACAACGGCGAGGAGAAGGAATACTCGGTGCAGCGCGGTGTTCACGTAAACGTGCAGGAAGGCGAGCGCCTGAAGGCCGGCGAACCGCTGATGGACGGTCCGCTGAACCCGCACGACATCCTGGCGGTACTTGGCGAGAAGGAGCTGCAAGGCTATCTGGTCAACGAAATCCAGGAAGTCTACCGCTTGCAGGGCGTGGCGATCTCAGATAAGCACATTGAGACCATCGTCCGTCAGATGCTGCGTTGGGTAAAGATCGAGGAAGTCGGCGACACGTCGTTCCTGCTGGAACAGCAGATCGACAAGTTCCGCTTCCGCGAAGAGAACGAGCGTGTGATTGCCAAGGGTGGCAGGCCGGCAATTGGCCGTCCGCTGCTGCTGGGCATCACCAAGGCCTCGCTCTCGACCGACTCCTTCATCTCCGCAGCCTCCTTCCAGGAGACCACGCGTGTTCTCACCGAAGCCAGCATCAACGGCTCGGTCGACAGCCTGCGCGGCCTCAAGGAAAACGTCATCGTCGGTCGTCTCATCCCGGCAGGAACGGGCATGGAGTACTACCGCAACATCCAGCTCTCGCAAGAACTCGAAGAAGCCGCTGCCCGCGTGCAGCAAGAAGTCACGGCCGCCTTCGAGGAAGCCGAGCGCGAACTGGAACTGATGCGGCAGGAAGGCGAAGCCGAAGAAATGGCAGCCGAGTAACTCAGCCTCATCCGTCAAACCACAAAGGCCGCGAGCAATCGCGGCCTTTGTCGTGGGTGTCGAGAGTAAAACCCCAAGCTCTTGAAGGCTGAGTCCCTACAGCTGCCGGACCTCCGTTTGGCGTCACGGCACGACTTTAGTTAGGAGCGCCGTTCCTGGCAGGAACGAAGGCCTCGCGAAATCCGTACGAGCTAAGCCTTTTAGATTCAGGTTACATTACCAATCGTTAACATTTAACGATTGGCCCACAAGTTGATTGTTTGAGTACCCGGGCGTCCGGCGCAGCAGGCGGGGTACTTTGGAGTTTCGGCCGTCGCGTTCTGTCAGCGGAAAGAGAACCGCTGCAAGACGAATAGCGTAATATTTGTTAACAGCGCGGATGAGCACTGAAACCTACAAGAACGCACCGATAACCGAGGCAGCTCTCGACATCAGGGTCAGACTCGCAAAGGAAATCACGACCGATTCACTTACGGCCTTAAAAGATGAAGGTTACCCCAAGCTAAAACAGCGTCCCGTGCAGGTACAGATAAAGATTGGCCCAATTGCCGACGGCACCCTAATCGGTCCTGTCGCCGAAGCGATCAACAAGCCGCTGGGCTTCACGTACGAGAGTGCAGATGGGAAGCAAGTTTTTCAGGTCAGGACCGATGGTTTTACTCTGAACAGGTTGGCGCCGTACCAGAACTGGGATTTGTTCGCTAGCGAGGCGCGGAGGCTCTGGAAGAAATACAAGGAACTCGCCCATCCCGAATATATCGAGCTTTTGGGGCTTAATTATATAAATCAGATTTTGGTACCCGATGGAGCGGATTTTTCCAAGCATCTCAGGACATACCTAGAAGTTTCACCTGCGTTGCCGCAGAGGTTGAATACCTTCTCCTTGAGCTTTCAGGCGAACTGGCCAAGCGAGGAACAAATCCTTATATTCGTTAGTCAAGCTATCGGGCCGGTTATCAAACAGGGTTTCGCAACCATCGTGTTGAGCATTCAGGCATTTAAGCCGCTTCAGCGATCTGCGGCTGATGTTAATGAAGAAGAGATGTGGATGGTGTTTCGAAAGCTTCGGGACGTGAAAAACGCGGTGTTTGAGGGTTGTATCACCGATGTTGTCCGAGAGGGGATTCGTTAATGGCATTTGTAGCCGAGAGCACAGAAATCTTGGAGTACACCTCTGGTCGGGTTTCTCCGATTCCAGCAGGTGAAGGTGGCGGGCAGGAGTTGAACTTGGCCTCCGCGGTCCATGACCAATTGACGGAGGAACTGCCATGGATCAGACTGTTTCACACCGATAAGACCTTTCAAGACTTTGTGAATGAAGTGTTTTCCCTCAGCTTAGACGAGGAGGAGAGACCTCCCGCGGGTCACGTAGTGGAACAGCTTTTGCAACTCACACCGTTTGCCAAGACGTTGCTGGCCCAGGAGTGGTCACAACCATGGATTACGACGGACGGAAACGGGGGACTTCGGCTGAGTTGGCGCCGTGGCACAAGGGAGCTGCGCGCCGTTCTTTTGGCCGATCGCCAACGGGAAAGATACCTTTATTGGCAAGACGGCCCAGAATACGGGGCGATTCCCAACTTCGGTTCGGCTACCTTATTCACGCGGTTGCGCTGGTTGAATGGACGAGACATTAGAGAATCAGCAGCCTGAGATTCCTTGCCGCGAGGTGCTCTATCGAGCGGCTCTCAACAAACGCCACATCACGCCCGATGGCCAGGTGCAAGTAGATCTGTTTTTGTTGCGGCCGGATGATGAAGGCATGCTGTCGGTTTTCAGAAAAGAACTGGTCTCGCTTGCGATGGTTAAGGCGCAGTTCAGCAAGCCGAAGGGGGTTGTCACCCTCCACGCGGGTCGGGTTCGTGATGCGGGGAAGGCATTGGATCAAAATGTTGATGTCGTACCGGATGAAATCCCTGAGATCCCAGGGCATGCAGTAATCGTCGGCCTGCCTGATCATGTGCAGGAGCCCGCAAAGGCCGAATATGCCGCCAGCCTTCTGCGAGACCAATGCAGGCTAATAACGGCACTCAGCCGTGCGGAAATGGAAGCGATGGTGAAAGACTTTGATCGAAAGATCGAGGGGCTTAAAAGAATCGAGCGCACCCCAGACTGGCATAAATCGATGGATTACTACGTGCGGGAAAGAGAAAAGATGGTCAACCTTCTCAAAAGGGTCGATAGCACGGACGTGTTTTAAACTTCCCCCGTCTATGGGTCCCACATGGCAGTATGGATCTAATGCCGTGACAGCACACCTATTGCGGCAAAAAAAGATGAACACTCCTGACAGTGAATAGGTATCAGTGTCACCGGATTTCCACCGAAGGGGAATCAGCATAGCTAGTAGGCTTCCGGTTGGCTTTTATCGAGTCAATCAAAGCCGGTTCTCTGCCTGGATCCACAATACGAACCTGATATTTCAACGGGGTCCCAATTCTACGGGGCTTCCAAGCGTCATTTGTTCCGGAGCACAATAACCTCAACCGAACGACCTAACAACCATGCCACCAAAAACGAAAGTGCGAAAAATTCTGGACACTACCTGTGCATTTCCCGCCACTGGGCACGGACAAATATAGCCGCGAGTGCAGACATGAGTACGGCAGTCCTAGCCCATCGCAGAGTGCTCCTTTCAAAGTCGCTCATCTCCTATTCGACCTGTGCGAGCTGCTGGTCGCTATTGGTTGCAGCAATGGAGTTGTTCGGCTTTATTTCATTGGGCCCAAGTGCACTTGCGCCGGGGTTCTGAACATCTTGCGTGGTTTCGCCTTTATCTTCCATGGCGGACTCCAACTTCTACCATACGCACAGCACGTTAACAGCCGATCCGATGTGAGGATTTCTGAGAATTCCTCCGCCAAAGTACCAGTCCCGTCAGGAAGCTGTGAAGAAAATTGGCCGCAGGATCAAGGTAGCGACTGTTGCGTAAATGGTGCAGCCGCTAGACTGCAAGCGTGAACCCATCCTCCGCTCTTCCACGTCTGGCATCGATTGATCGTTCCCAACTGATTCTGCGCACCGTCGATGTCGAAAAGCTAATTGACGAGGATCATAGTGCGCGTTCGATCTGGGAGGTAGTAGGCCGAATGGATCTTAGCCTGTACCATGCCGAGATCGCAGCAGTAGAAGGCAGTGCGGGTCGAAACCATACATCTCCACGGTTACTGATCAGTCTGTGGTTATACGGCTACGGTCGAGGGATCAGCTCGGCGCGGGAGTTGTCTCGGCAGTGTGAGTTCGAGCCTGGTTCGTTGTGGCTTTGTGGGTGCCAACCGATCAGCTATCGGACCCTATCCGGATTTCGCTCCGACCATCAAGTGGCACTCGATGATCTGTTTGCCCAGGTGCTTGGCATGTTAAGCGCTGAGGGGCTGATCACCATGGAGCGAGTTACGCTGGACGGCACCAAGATAAAGGCTAACGCCAGTGGCAACACTTTTCGGCGTAAAGAGAAGCTGGAGGCTCATCTGGCACTGGCGCGAGAACAAGTGCAGAAGATGAACGCGCAAGCAGAGGAAGAAGATAAACGAGCCAGCCGTCAGGTGGCTGCACAACGGCGTGCAGCCCGGCAACGAAAAAGCCGTTTGGAGTCTGCGGTGCGTGAGCTAGAGCGGCTGCAGCGAACAAGGAAGCGAGATCCCAAGGAGTTTGTAGCCAGAGCTTCCAGCACCGACCCGCAGGCGCACGTGATGAGAAACGGTGAAGGTGGAACGGTGCCGAGCTATAACGTGCAGTTGGTCACGGATACTACCCACGGGCTGGTGATAAACGTGGAGGCCACGACCGACGCGACGGACTATCGCCAGTTGGAGCCTGCCCTGGATCGCTGCCAGACGACGTTGGGGCGATTGCCGAAGCAGATTGTGGCCGATGGCGACTTTACCAATCATACTTCCGTAAAGGCGGCGGAGACTGCTGGAGTCAGCTTCTATGGCTCCTGGCAGGAGACTTGGCGGCCAAAGGATTACGATGCCTGCGGTCGCGGTCCAGCCTTTATGGCGAGTGCTTTTGTCTACGATGCTGACCGAGACATCTATCTTTGCCCGGCTGGAAAGGAGCTAACGTACTTCGCCATCTACAACGATGTGAACGGGGTGCGTCGCCACGCATACAGAACAGCCAAATCGGTCTGCCGCAGCTGCGCGTCTCGTGATCAGTGTGCTTCCAAAAAGGCGCCAGCCAGCTGGAGACGGAAGATTACACGCATCGAAGAACCCGCTGCGACGATTGCATTCAAAGCCAGGATGATGACAGAGGAGGCGAAACAGATCTATAAACAGCGATCGCAGATTGCGGAATTCCCACACGCCTGGATTAAGCAGCGTTGCGGGCTTCGACAGTTCCGATGCCGTGGACGATGGAAAGCGTCGATGGAAGCGACATGGGCGTGTCTCAGTTACAACATCACACGCTGGTTTTGCATACGACGCAAGCTCGGCGCTGCAGCAGTTGCGTAATGAAGCCATCGCACCATCCGCACCTGGCGGATGGCTTACGAAATCGTTGTAGAAGCACCTTGTGCCAATAAACCGCGTTTAAAACCGCGGTAAGTCTGCTTAAGATCTCTCGGGAGCCCTTCCAATAAACCACGCCCGGCAGCCGCTCCCTCTCAGAATTTTGGATTCTTTCTCAGCTTCCGGACGGGACTGGTACTTTGCGGAAACAGCTTTCTAAAAGTACCAGTCACGTCTGACGCATAAATTTCGGTTCTGCTTGTTGGACCGCGTACCTTGACAAAAGCGAGTAGGAGCAGGATGGCCTCCAATGACCTTACAGATTGGAATTCTTGCAACTGATGGAATCGTAGTAGTTGGAGATACTTGGCAGTACGTTGAGCCGGAAGACGTACCTTGGTATGGCTACAATTCCTCGAAGATAAGAGTTTCTGAAAATGGACGTATTGCAGCGGCTTGTGCCCATGACATGGACGCATCTTTTGCGATAGTTGAGGAGATTTTTGAACGCCTTTCAGAGCCAAGAGCAGACCGGAGATGTGCAATCGAAGAAATCGGAGGACGCCTTGCATCTGGAACAAATTCGGAATGTCTTATAGCGTTCTCTGATCCATGGCCCTCTCTTTACCGTTTCGTTCACGCTAAGGACGGGAAACGAAAATGTGAAGAAATCCTGAGCGGAATCGCAATTGGTGATCATGGCAATCCAGCCTTCTTTTGGGTGATGCGCTTTCGTCGGGGGCCATTATCCTGTCATCAAATCGAACGGCTAGCTGCTCTTGCTGTGGTATCTGCCGGAGAGATTAGCAATGGTTCGATTGGTGGCTTGGAAGGTTTTGTTTGCAGTAAATATGGAGTCGGATTGTGGAGCCGAGCAAAAAGCGAATCAATGCAGGCGGAAATGAAGAGTTTGGAAGACCAGTTTAGGGTGAACATTCTTGGTTTATGAAAACGCCCCATAGAGATCGGAATTCGAGGGCTTCGCTAGAGCCATGCGGAGGGATCACGACGGTATCCTAAGGGATAACCGACGCATGAGAGGAGAGACGGGATGAGACCTCTCTTTACCCGAAATGCTGTTGCCCGCCATGGCGGCCTGGGGGCAAATTGATAACTCGTGATGACTAGGATGATCGCGACTTGGCTGCACCACAAACTGTTCATTCTTCCGTGTTTAGGCGAACAAATGCGGATTCCAGTGATGTCGATCAGGGATTCAGGGTGAAAGCGATCAGAGTTCCTGCGATTCCGATCAAGGTCGGAGCGCAGCGACGCTGGCGAGATTGATTGTCGCGAGAAGTGATCGAGATCGTCAAGCAGGAGGAGTTATTTTCCGAGCGTTAGCGAGGCTATTTTGTTGTGGAGCGGGGATGGGGGCGTGGGGGAAGGGGCTGGCGATTGAAGCCCCTTTCCCCACACCAGCGCCTTCAGAAGCAGCAGCGGCTTCGGTTGCCGGCAACGCTGGGTTGTCAGGTTTGCATTTCCTGTTTGCTTTCCGTTTTCCTGGCTCCTGCCTTGCGCATGGACTCGCCACGCAGCTCGATGCGATGAGCGTTGTGCACGAGCCGGTCGAGGATACCGTCGGCGATGGTGGCGTCGCCGATCTGCTCGTGCCATTGCACGACGGGAACTTGTGAAGTCAGGATCGTGGATCTTGTTTGATAACGCTCCTCACAGATTTCCCAGAAGTCGCGCCGCTCTGATTCCTGCATGGGTGCCATGGCCCAGTCATCGACCACCAGAACATCGACACGGCTGAGCCGTGCCAGCAGATTGCGCTGGCTGCCGTCAGCCCGTGCCAGGGCCAGATCGCGGAACAGCGCTGTGGCGCGAGTGTAGAGCACGAGATATCCGTCGCGACAGGCCTTCTGAGCCAACGCGCAGGCCAGCCAGCTCTTGCCTACTCCGGTTGGACCGACAAGGAAGATATTCTCGTGCCGGCTGACCCAGCCGGAGTCGTTGACCAGCGAGCGTATTAGCGTGCGATCGAGGCCGCGAGAAGCGCGATAGTCGATGTCTTCGACGCAGGCGTTGCCTTTTAACTTGGCGTAACGCAGCCGCCGTTCGAGCGCCAGGTTCTGGCGCCACGTCCACAACCTATCGACCATGAGGGAGAGTTTTTCCTCGAAGCTGAGCTGGTCGGCGTCTTGGTTCTGTTCCAAGTTGCGCCAGGTTTCGACCATGGGTTCCAGATGCATGGCCAGGAGTTTTTCGATGGTGGGTTGATGTAACATGGCTCGCCTCCTCTCACTCGAAGTACGCCGCGCCGCGGATGTTGTCATGTTCGGGAACAGAACGCGGCGCAGACGGTGGGTTGATGGGTTGCTGGTCAAGGTTGTGGCGCAGGATCGAGTCCATACTTCTGTAGCTGACTGCGCCTGTAAGCAAAGCGCGGTCAGCGGCTGCTTCCACGCGAGCTACCGGATAACGCTGTCCCAGCCGGATGATCCCCAGGCATGATCGATACCCCATCTCCGGATGCGGCTGCGCTTCAAGGATTTTCTCCACCACCTCTTGCGTCCGCGTGCCCACCGTGGCCGCCCACTGGACCAGCCGCGATGGTGGCCAGTCCAGGTGGGCACGGTGCGCAGCGGGCCGATGCTCATGATCACTCACGGCTACATATGGTTTGGCCGTGCGCACGTGTGAGGCGACACGCTTGCCGTGATGGAAGATCTCTACGGTCGTGGGCGTGGCCCGCACCTCCACCGTTTGTCGCGTCAACTGATAGGGCACACTGTAAAAGCTCTTATCGAACTGGATGTGATAGTCGATGTTGACCGTGGCCTGTGACCACTCGGCTAGATCGAAGCGCTGGACCGGAAGCGGGCGTAGCGCCGGCTGGTCCAGTTGCTCGAACAGGCTGCGGCGCGTGCCTTCGCGCTTCTTGAACGGACGCTGGTTGAGCTTGTCCAGCAGCTCGCCGATGGCGCGGTTCATTTCGCCCAGAGAGAAGAACTTGCGATGCCGCAGAGCAGCCACGATCCAGCGCTCGGCGATCTGCACTCCGACCTCGACCTTGGCCTTGTCGCGCGGCTTGCGCGGGCGCGTGGGCAGCACACCGATGGCGTAGTGCATGGCCATCTCCTGGTAAGTCGGATTCAGATCAGGCTCATAGCGGCAAGCCCGCGAAACGCCGGTGCGCGTGTTATCGGGGACGACTAACTCTGGACAGCCGCCGAAAAACTCAAACGTCCGCACGTGGGCTCCGATCCAACTGCCCATCTGCTGATCCAGCGTAGCCTCGGCATAGGTGTAGTTGCTGGCTCCCAGCACAGCCACGAACAACTGCGCGGGGTGTGGCTGGCCGGTGGCTGGATCGTAGAGGGGGATGGTCGCTCCCGCCCAATCGACAAACAACTTCTCGCCCGGCCGATGGGACTGGCGTAGCACCAGATCGCGCCCCTGCTTGAAGCGCTGATAGTGATGGCAGAAACGGCTGTACCCATAACCGTCCGCATGCTCAGCCCGATACTCTTCCCACAGCAACTGCAGGGTGGCGTGCTTGTGCTGTTGCAGTTGCTGATGGATGTAGGCGAAATCAGGTGGGGTCTTGACCACCGGCCTCGAGACGCCGGAGTCGGCGGGAAATAACTTCTCTTCCAGCTCCGACTCCGACATTTCAGCCGGCAGTGGCCAGCTCAATCCCGCCGCACGGAAACGATCCACGTACTCGTGCACCGTGCTCTGACTGACGTTGGCGCTGCGGGCGATCTGGCGTTGCCTCAGCTTCAACTCGAAATACAACCGAAGGACTTCTCGCGTCTTGCGCATGGACATTCGCTTTCCGGGCACCGTCTCCCCTCTCGGGGTCACGGTACCCGCGATTTTGATGTCCAGCGTCGCCACGCCTCGTTCCACACTTGATTCCTGCCATCCCGATCACCGTTCCTGCACACCTCGATCACTGATCGGCTTCGCGCAGGAATGATGATCGCTTTCGCCAGGAATCTTGATCGCAATCAGACAGGAATCGTGATCGGCTTCAGCCAGGAATGATGATCGGCTTCAGCAGGAATCCGCAAACAAAAGGAGAACACAATTTTTTGAAGCTGTTCCTTGGCCTTTTTATCAGCGGAATCAGTTTGGATTGGGGACACCGTAAGTGTATGCTCTGGCTCGTGCCACGCGACGGGACCCTACTCGGCACTAAAGTTTTTAGGAGAAAGGATGATCGTGGTATAGTGGGTGGAATAAAGAGGTGCTTTGTGGATAAAGATCGGTGTTCGGTGTACAAAGATGATGTCGAAGACGAGTTTGAGGGTTAGAGTGGCGCGACAAGTTCACCCGTGACTTTATAGCGGTTTAAGCCGGGAGGGGTATTCTCGACCTGGTAAACGAAACCGGGCCATCCACGATCCGGGTGGTTCATGTGTGTTATCTTGCCCCCATCATATTCGGGCCCCGATATGCTCCCCTTCAAGTTGCGCCCGAGCCCCGGTTCCAGATAGACCGCGATGGAAACCTTTTCAATACCTACAGCTGAGTCGAGCGAAATCGCAATCTCCTCCTTGCCCTCTACGTACATTTGCCTGAGATAACCTGGCCATCTGAATGACATGATTAGCTTTCGTGGCTGTGAACCAGGCTCAATCCGCGGAAGAAAATAGTAGGTTATCCGCTTATCGCGAGGTTCATTTCTTGTTGGTAAATACACGATTTCGCCAAAACCGCTGCCCTCTCGGACCTTGAAGTCAATGTCTGAAAGATAATCGACAGGATCACAGTGGTAAGTAGGCTTATTCGATCCGTTCCAGTAGTGCAAATTGTCGTTCACTGCGGCCACCTCATATTCGCGGGTGACCTCAACTGCTAAATCTTTGTAAATCAAGTAGACCATTCTTACGGTCCTCAATGACTTCTGAGGTGTTGCTTGGACGGGATTAAGCTTATCTCGAATGTGAGATGCGGCTTCCATCATCCCCGTGAGAGTTCTGAACGCAGTTGTTTGCCGCTCGTCCTTGACCCTCGTTGCTTTTCGACGGTTATAATCGGCCCATCCAAAAAGGCCGGCCCAGACAAACCAAGTGAGTAAGATAAAGAAGTAGATACCAAACAGCCAGGGGTATGAAACGATGGATCGCCCGCGGTCTTCCATATGGCATCCATGCGTGATGACCCAGTCAAAGCTTTCTTTTATGGCTTTGAGTGAGTCTAAATTCTCCCCAAAGGCTAAAGCGAGCACAACTATGGTCCCAACTACAACGGCTGGCCCTTTACCTTCGAACCAGTCATCGATGGTTTTTGTGAAGCCCGTTTTAGGCTTTTTATAGTCAGCACCAAGTTGAGTCCTTTTATGAGGTGGGCCTCAGCGCAAAGCGCTAAATTGTCAAAACAGTTTACCCGAAGTAACGCAACTGCCTCCGTCGATAAGGTAGCATTTCTCACGTTGTGCGATCTGCCAACCGCGTCCCCTGATACGCCGCTCCGATCGAAGGTGGTTTTATCGGCGAGGAATAAACGAATAAACCCATAGTCGCCATAAAGAGACGGGCAACTTCCAATTCTTGTGGACGGGTGGCTCATTGGTCTGACGCGGAGTTGCGCCCTACCGCGCGGTATGCCTGTGTGTCGATCAATGCTAGATCGAGTTGGAGTTTGGGTGTCCCGCAGTGGAACTACCGAATTACCTGCGATGCCACAAGACCACAGCGTCGGCGACCACGGTTTGGCCGGCAGAGGAACCTAGGCTTTTTGTGTCGTTGTTTGTGTCGTAACCCTGCCATCCTTACCGGCATCCGACCATATCGCTCAGTGTCGCTCCAGCACACATCACAGATAGTGGAAGGAGCCTACCCCCATACAAACAATAGGTTTAGGTGTTACTTGGGCTCATTCGGAATCATTTGGACTTCTTTCGATCCGTGAATTCGGGACCAGGGGGTCGGAGGTTCGAATCCTCTCTCCCCGACCATCTAAAGCCTTTTAAATTCATTCGTTTACAGCATTCCCGCCGGACTTGGGATAACCAAAGATAACCGCAGGTTTTCCTGGCGATTCTTTCCGTCGCGGTCCCTGCGTGCGCCCGATGATTTCCGCGGTCGCTTCATCCCAAAGATCGGCCGCGGTTGCCTCATCGTTTTTCATCGCGTGCGCGTAGATTGTCGAGCGTGACCTAGCTATTGGCATGACCCAGCCGTTTACTAACGATCGGAATCGGGACATGCTTACTCAGCATCATCGACATCATCGACGCGTGGAGATGGCGCAGCGAGTGAAGGGACGCGTCGATGCCAGCCTTCTGCATGAACTCACTGATTCGACCGGTCACGCGATCGGGGCTGTAGTAGCTGCCATCCGGTGTCGGGAACACCAGGTCACTCGTCTTGTAGTCATCGCCGAAGAGCGACTTCTCGTGCTCGATTTGCTTCCTATACTCGAGCTCATCAAGTTTGGCGAGAACAAGGCCGAGGGCAACAATCTGGGCCCGCTGACCGATTCCGCCCGGGCGCACATGCAAGAGATGGTGGATACCTATGGAAACGCCTTCGAGAGGGCCGTTGCGCGCGGACGCGGTATCAAGCAAGAGGACGTTCACAAAAAATTCGGCCAGGGGCGGGTGTTCGACGCAAAACAGGCGGTTGGTATTGGCATGGCGGACAGGGTAGGGACGCTGGCCGATGTGCTCTCGACGCCAGCACTCTCGATCTCAGCGCATGGGCGTCAGGCGCGGTTTGCGGCCATGCGCCATCAGCTCAGCATAGCGGCGATGGCCTGATAGCGCCCGGGAACCTGTTCGGGCCACGCAGTCACGGGCCCTGCGACGCCAAAGGACGGTGATAGGGACCGCGAAGGCTGCCGGAACGATCGTAGGTTTATCAAAATAAAACTGTTATCCGCACATGGAAATCGAAAAGACCGAAAAGAGTAACCAGCAGTTAAGCTCTCAAGAACAAACGCACCATGATGGTACGCAGTGAGAATCAGCGAGCTTCCCCAACAAGGGCGTTTATGTTCTATCGTGAATGTTTAGCGCAACGGCGGGAAATGCAAAGTGGACGAACTGACGGCAGCCTACTACGAGATCGCCTTCAAGCTTCGCTACTTTCAATCTAAGGGGGAGGGCTTTCAGGATTTTTTCTCCACCGTCATGGAGATGAGGTATCCAGGCGACTTCGTTCGCGTTCGTCCATGGGGAAGGCTCGGGGATCGGAAGAACGACGGGTATCTGACGTCGAAGCGGCACCTCTTCCAGTGCTACGCGCCGCGAGATATGGGGATGGCCGCGTGCAAGGCGAAGGTATCGGAAGATTTCGCTGAGGCGTTACCGTACTGGAAGAGCTACTTCGACCATTGGTTTTTTGCACATAACGATATCGACGGTCTCCCCGCGGATCTGCTGAAATTGCTGCTTGATCTCAGCGCCGCACACGCCCCCGTTACGGTTTCGCAGTGGGGGTACCCTGAACTGATGCAAGAGTTTAAGCAGCTTCAGCAAACAGATTTGGCAATGCTGTTGGGGCATGCTCCCGGCCGTAAAGATGTAGTTGATCTGCGCCTGGAGGACGTCAAACGTCTCTTGGAGCATATCGCTTTACAACCCGAACCACTGACAGTCGATGTCAGGCCGGTTCCCGCAGAGAAGCTTGAATACAATCAGCTTTCGCAAGCAGCAGGAACGCTTCTTAAGGCAGGTATGACCCGCTCCGAGATCGTAAAAAAGTATCTGCGCGGAATCGCTGACCAAACCAGGTTCGATCGTACAGCCGCCGCATTTCAACTCCGGTATCAGCAGTTGAAAAGCCAGGGACTCCCTCCGGATGACATCTTTACTGAACTACAAACGTTTGTTTCGGGTGAAGGCGGGGCGAGCCCCAGCCATCAGGCGGCGACGTTGGCGATTCTTGCTTTTTTCTTTGAAGCATGTGACATCTTCGAGCGGCCATCCGAGCGAGCGGCGGTTCTCCCATGATCCTTCCTACCAAAGGTTTAGCGCTTGACCGCGCGCTCTTATCTGTTGGCGCGGAAATTCTTCCGTCGGCTAGACCGTCCGAAGACCGTCTCGCGCCTATGGGATCAAATACGCCACAGACAGAGCAGCCTGCTGGAGACAATCGCATATGACTGGTTTTTGCTTTCGCTCGATTGGCTATACCTTTGCGGCGCTATCGAATTTGAGGACGGCTTGATTCGTAGAATCCCCGCGAGATCACAACGATGATTTATCGCGTCTTTAGTTCTTTGGCCTCATTCAAGACCTTAGAGTTCGCACCGGGCCTGAACATCGTTCTCTCGGATAAGACACCCGATGCGACCGATCAGCAGACCCGCAATCGCTCTGGGAAAACAAGTTTTATCGAACTCATCCACTTTCTTGCTGGATCCAATTGCGGCCCCGACTCCCTGTTCCGCGCTCCGGAAATCAAGCGGGAAGCCTTCGGGATTGAGTTCGACGTCTTTAACAAAGTCGTGAAAATATCGCGCAGCGGGTCCGAGCCATCGAAAGTTGTTGTAGAGCGTGGTGAAACGGTCGCATGGCCATATCAGCCACGAGAAGAGGAAGACCCTCCCCGGCGGGTTATTAGAAACATCGAGTGGCGCACCGTTCTGGGCCGTGCATTTTTTGGCATAGAGGACGAATCAGACGCTGAAGACGACGAAGGAAGTTCGCGTCGGCCGTCTTTTCGATCCCTGTTCTCTTACTTTGTTAGGCGGGAAAACGGCGGAGGAATGCGGGATCCGCTTCGCAATACAGGGATGCAACAGATCGGTGATGCGCAGATAACCATGGCATTCCTCATCGGCTTTGACTGGACGATTGCTCAGCAATGGGAGTCTATAAGGCAGAAAGAAAAGCAGATTAAGGAATTGAAGCGGATCGTGGGGCAAGGTGTTTTGACCGACATACTGGATACGGCTGCTTCGCTTCGCTCTCGCCTGGTGGTTGCGGAAGATAAACTGCGACGCATTATCGACAATTTGTCATCATTCAGAGTCCACGAGCAGTATCACGGGTTCGAGCAGGAAGCCTCGTCTATCACGAGACAAATTTCCGAGCGCTCCGATGAAAACACACTCGATAAAGCTTATCTGGGCGAGCTCGAATCGGCCATGCAATCCGAGGCGCCTCCCGCTCCAGACGATCTAGCGCGTGTTTATGAGGAGGCGGGCATTGTGCTGCCTGACCTAGTGCGTCGTCGATACGAAGATGTACTCCGATTCCACGAATCTGTGCTCCGCAATCGCCGAAGTTACCTGCAAGGCGAGCATACGGCAGCGGCGGAACGTATCAGGAAGCGTGAAGCGGAACGGGGGGTGCTGGATCGCCGGCGCTCTGAACTGATGACGTTGTTGAGATCTCACGGTGCTTTAGAGCAATTCGTGGCACTCCAGTCGGAACAAGGAAGACTACATGGGGATGTAGAGGCCCTTCGGCGCAGGTTTGAAGCCGCAACTCAACTAGAAGCAACCAGCTCCTCCCTAGAGTCGGAACGTGTGCATCTACAGGAAAGACTGCGCCAGGACTTTGCTGAAAGAAGCGGAGTTCTCGATGATGCAATTCGAGGATTTAACGCCATTGTTGAGGAACTCTACGGAGAATCCGGGCGCATCGAATTCCATGCCACGCACAATGGACCCGAAATCCGCATTGCGATCCCTGGCGACAGGAGCCGAGGAATTGGGAATATGGAGATCTTCTGTTTCGACATGATGTTGCAGGGCATGTGCGCAAGGCAGAAGATTGGGCCTCGCTTTCTCATACACGACAGCCATCTCTTCGATGGTGTCGATCCCCGTCAGACGGCCCGTGCCCTGGCTGTTGGCGCACGTCTTGCTGAGAAAATTGGCTTTCAATACATCGTTACGCTTAACTCAGATGCATTGGCAGAACTACCGCAAACAGAGCTCAGGCTTGATAGATTTATCGTCCAGCAACGCCTTACGGATGCGACGGAAGATGGGGGCCTTTTTGGTATTCGTTTCGAGCCTCCAGGAGGCAATGAAGATGCCAACGAAGCGCGATCACCGCGGCGTCGCAGACGCACAATAGGTCAGACAACTAGCTAATGACGTGAGGGCAGCCCCCGGATATCATCCGGCACCCGGGAATGCAATCACGCGACCTTTAGGTTCGGTCGGACCTGGCCGGCGATCTCCCTCGACACCTGGGATTCCGATGACAGCATATGTATTGTAAGCGTCGTCTCAAGGCCGTATTGATAAGCGGCGTGGTTTAAGGGTGGGTACAAGTGTCCATCTATTTTTAGGTGGACACTTGAGACGCTGCGATATGAGTTGGAAGCTCGGAGGCCAAGTTCCAGGGCAGGAGTTCTTGGATACGGTTGACTGGGTGATCAGCGATGCACTCAAGGACATGGCGAAGATAGAGTTCGGGGTCGAGATCGTTGAGCTTAGCAGAGCCGAGCAAGCTGTAAATGGCCGCCGCGCGTTCGCCGCCGGCATCGGATCCGGCAAAGAGATAATTCTTGCGTCCCAGAGCGACCACACGCAGTGCCCGCTCGGCTGCCGAGTTGTCTATTTCGATTGTGCCATCGTCGAGGTAACGGCCAAGCGCACGCCACCGAGAGAGCGCGTAGCGGATGGCCGCCGCAGTGTCGGATTTGCGCGAGAGTCCCGCGAGCGTCTTATGAAACCAGTGATGCAGGTCATCCATCAGGGGCCGCGCTCGTGTCTGGCGGATCTCACAGCGCAGGTGAGCCACCTGGCCACGAATCTCGCGTTCGATATCGTAAAGCTTCCCGATGCGCTGGATAGTTTCGTTAGCGACGGCTGAACCGTGGGCCACATGGATGTCGTAGAACTTGCGCCGTACATGAGCCCAGCAAGCGGCTTCGACGATCCTGCCGCCTTCGTAGAGATGATGGAATCCAGCATAGCCATCAGCCTGCAAAACACCGGAGAAGTGACTCAGGTGCTGCTTGGGATGTTCTCCCTTGCGATCCTCCGAGTAGGTGAACCACACCGCTGGTGGCACATCACTGCCTGCCGGGCGATCATCGCGCACATAGGTCCAGAGTCGCGCGGTCTTGGTCTTGCCTGTTCCCGGAGCCAGCACCGGAACGGGCGTGTCATCGGCGTGAAGCTTCGAAGCCGCAAGCACATGCTTGCGCAGCTGATCTACTAAAGGCGAGAGTAAATAGCTGGCGGCTCCCACCCAATCGGCCAGCGTCGAGCGATCCAGGTCAACGCCTTCGCGAGCGTAGATCTCTGACTGGCGATACAAGGGAAGATGATCTGCATACTTGGACACCAGAACATGGGCCAACAAACCGGGTCCGGCAAGTCCGCGATCGATCGGCCTACTTGGCGCCGGGCCTGCACAATCACGTCGCAGCGTGTGCAGCACATCTTGGGACGCACGTGGCGGATGACCTTGAAGCTGGCCGGGATATATTCCAGCATCTCGGAGACATCCTCGCCCAGCTTGCACAGCTCACCACCACACGCTGTGCAGGCTTCTTCAGCAGGCATATGCGTGTGGGTTTCGCGTGGTAGATGCTCGGGCAGTGGACGACGCTTCCGTTTTCGGCGAGCCATGCTGCTGGCCGGCGCCGCCGCTGGGGGACGCGCAGCCTCACCGGTCTCCAACTCTTCCAGCTTTGGAGATTACTCGTCCGGAAGCTGAGAAAGAATCCAAAATTCTGAGAGGGAGCGGCTGCCGGGCGTGGTTTATTGGAAGGGCTCCCGAGAGATCTTAAGCAGACTTACCGCGGTTTTAAACGCGGTTTATTGGCACAAGGTGCTTCTACAACGATTTCGTAAGCCATCCGCCAGGTGCGGATGGTGCGATGGCTTCATTACGCAACTGCTGCAGCGCCGAGCTTGCGTCGTATGCAAAACCAGCGTGTGATGTTGTAACTGAGACACGCCCATGTCGCTTCCATCGACGCTTTCCATCGTCCACGGCATCGGAACTGTCGAAGCCCGCAACGCTGCTTAATCCAGGCGTGTGGGAATTCCGCAATCTGCGATCGCTGTTTATAGATCTGTTTCGCCTCCTCTGTCATCATCCTGGCTTTGAATGCAATCGTCGCAGCGGGTTCTTCGATGCGTGTAATCTTCCGTCTCCAGCTGGCTGGCGCCTTTTTGGAAGCACACTGATCACGAGACGCGCAGCTGCGGCAGACCGATTTGGCTGTTCTGTATGCGTGGCGACGCACCCCGTTCACATCGTTGTAGATGGCGAAGTACGTTAGCTCCTTTCCAGCCGGGCAAAGATAGATGTCTCGGTCAGCATCGTAGACAAAAGCACTCGCCATAAAGGCTGGACCGCGACCGCAGGCATCGTAATCCTTTGGCCGCCAAGTCTCCTGCCAGGAGCCATAGAAGCTGACTCCAGCAGTCTCCGCCGCCTTTACGGAAGTATGATTGGTAAAGTCGCCATCGGCCACAATCTGCTTCGGCAATCGCCCCAACGTCGTCTGGCAGCGATCCAGGGCAGGCTCCAACTGGCGATAGTCCGTCGCGTCGGTCGTGGCCTCCACGTTTATCACCAGCCCGTGGGTAGTATCCGTGACCAACTGCACGTTATAGCTCGGCACCGTTCCACCTTCACCGTTTCTCATCACGTGCGCCTGCGGGTCGGTGCTGGAAGCTCTGGCTACAAACTCCTTGGGATCTCGCTTCCTTGTTCGCTGCAGCCGCTCTAGCTCACGCACCGCAGACTCCAAACGGCTTTTTCGTTGCCGGGCTGCACGCCGTTGTGCAGCCACCTGACGGCTGGCTCGTTTATCTTCTTCCTCTGCTTGCGCGTTCATCTTCTGCACTTGTTCTCGCGCCAGTGCCAGATGAGCCTCCAGCTTCTCTTTACGCCGAAAAGTGTTGCCACTGGCGTTAGCCTTTATCTTGGTGCCGTCCAGCGTAACTCGCTCCATGGTGATCAGCCCCTCAGCGCTTAACATGCCAAGCACCTGGGCAAACAGATCATCGAGTGCCACTTGATGGTCGGAGCGAAATCCGGATAGGGTCCGATAGCTGATCGGTTGGCACCCACAAAGCCACAACGAACCAGGCTCGAACTCACACTGCCGAGACAACTCCCGCGCCGAGCTGATCCCTCGACCGTAGCCGTATAACCACAGACTGATCAGTAACCGTGGAGATGTATGGTTTCGACCCGCACTGCCTTCTACTGCTGCGATCTCGGCATGGTACAGGCTAAGATCCATTCGGCCTACTACCTCCCAGATCGAACGCGCACTATGATCCTCGTCAATTAGCTTTTCGACATCGACGGTGCGCAGAATCAGTTGGGAACGATCAATCGATGCCAGACGTGGAAGAGCGGAGGATGGGTTCACGCTTGCAGTCTAGCGGCTGCACCATTTACGCAACAGTCGCTACCTTGATCCTGCGGCCAATTTTCTTCACAGCTTCCTGACGGGACTGGTACTTTGGGGGAACCTGTAATTACCATTCCGTTTCGCACCTATAGCTGTGCGGCTGGCAACTACTCCGCGGCCCTTCGAAGCTTCTACCGGGCTGTCTGGCGTTTCCCAGCCGCTACAGTGCGAGATGGTCGAATAAGCACATCGGCAGAAATGCCAAGCGTTGCATGCAGACGACGAATCATGCTGATGGATAAGCTACGTCGGCGGTTGAGAACTTCGGCGACCCGCGTTCTCGTCCCGATCATCGGCTCCAGTTGTTTGCGCGTCAGCTTCTTCTGGCTCATTCTGAACTTGATGGCCTCGATCGGGTCCGGCGGGTCCATCGCGTGGTGTGTCTGTTCATAGGAATCGATCAGCGTTGCGAGGACGTCGAGCCGGTCCCCTTCTGGTGTACCCAGCTTCGCGCCCCACAGGCGCTCAACTTCCGACAGAGCGGCATCGTAGTCATCTTCGGTACGAATGGGTCTAAGGTCTGTCATGTTTCACCCTCTTGACGTCAATCTTGTCGTATTCCTTGTGCGTCCCTATCCATTTGATCCAGACGATGCCCTTTTCGAAGTCCACCGCGGTCACCAATCTATAGCGGTTGGTCAGGACATCAAAAACAATCCGGTCCGATGAAATGACGCTGGCCCATGTGTAGTTTCGCTTAACGTCGTTTGTATTCTTCCAGTTTGCCTTCTGCACTTCGGAGAACCATGCATCGAGAGCGTTCTTCAGGGATTTCTGGTCTCGGTGACCTGCTTTAGAGGAGATGTACTCCCTTAGCGTCCTCCGGGAAATTACGCGCATGTGTTAGATTATCATGCGCCCATTTTGGGCACAATCGTTCTGCAGGGTTTGGTTGTCAAACGGGATTGAAACTTTGCCGGAAGCGCTGCAGCCTCGGCGGCGGAACGATGATACAAGAACATGTTGGAACCCACGAGAGAGCGACCAACGATCTAGTTGCCTCCGGCACTTCGTGAAGCAGAGACGGGGCCGCGTGGTTTCGCGGCGGCCTCTAGGGTGACCGAACGGGATACGGGGATGCTATAGACTTCATCTGCTGTCTGAATCGCGCTGAGAAAGTGCTGTGCCCCAACTTGTTTAACACTCACACTGGGCTTGTAGGCATAAGAGCTTTCAACCTCATTAGGAAGCACAAATACGCTGGTCCCATTGGCACGGCTAGTGAGCATAAGTCCGTCGAATCCGTTATCCGACAAACGACTTGCGGTGTACGTGCCTGCGGGGAGTATCTTTCCACTAACCACAACTTCGAAGGGCAGAGTTACAACGAGCACAGCCCTACTCTCTGCCTTGGCGGCCACACTCAGCCCAAGCAGAAATGTGGTCGCAACTAGAATCCTTGCATACTTCTTCATAAATTATCCTCTTCACGTTTAAGTTGTGTTGCTGATCCGTGCGGGTGCTCAAGCCTTGAGCCCACAGGAATGACGTTTAGTATGGAGAGAGCGAGCAAGCTCGCCATACCGGGCCACGCTCATTGGACGTAACTGCAGGTACACGGATTCGCAAAACGGGAATACTTTACCAACGACTGACATAAACGTGACAACTGCATTCAGGACCGCATCTATCGTCATACTTAGCAAGAGGTGCGCATTGCTCAAGTCCGGCGGGGCGCAGTTTTCTTCTTGCAGTTGCAAGTGTTACTAAGAACGTAAGAACCGATATCGAATCGGGGCCGCAAGGCTGATGAAAGAAGCTAAAACTCTGGCAGTAGCATGAGAAGTAAGAGCGTCAGTACAAGAGGCGAGAGCGTCTTCCCATCCAGTCCATCAACCGCGGCCGCAGGAGTCACAAATGCCGCTACAAAATGACCTTCCATTACGCCACGACAAGCATTACAGCGCGGATTCAGCCTGTGTCCATTGTGACGGAGTCATTCGTCACGAATCCTGGTGTGCCACACAGAGTGCTAACGTTCATTACGCATTTCGAGCCGTCCTAGACCCCAGTGTGTTGAGTCTTGGAGATGAGCTCGTCTTGCACGCTTTGGGTGTCGCATGGACAGCAGAGATCGGATATCTTCACTCTCATCTCTAAGAACAATGGAGTCCCAGTCCCGTCTGACGAATAAACCCCGAAACCCCGGGCAGTTATCCGAAGGTAAACGAAAACGCCTGTACTCCGGGACTCGATTGTGTCAGTCCGGATACATGATTCTTCCTGAGCGCTATAGAAATATCCAGGGAGACGCTCGTTGAGGAGACGCAGCCCACGCAGGCAAGGGAACTTACCTGCGTGGGCCGCCAACGGGCCTAAAGCCCATTGCAATCACAGTGCAGCGATACCGTTGAAGCCTACGGTCTTTGGTAAGCCTTCGATCTCACCTGGGTTGCTGAGGGTGCCATTGGAATTGATGCTGTAGATGCCGACAGAACCTGTGCCGGAGTTGAGCGTGTAGAGGTAGTGGCCGTCGCCGCTGACGACAATATCGAGATTAATAGTGCCTGCGGGGTAGGAAGCGACAATCGTTCCGCCGATCGGAGTGAGGGCACCGTTGGAGCCGACAGAAAAGCCAGCGATCGAGGAAGTGGCGGAGTTGTCAGCGTAGACGAACTTGCCATTCGGAGTGATGGCGTTCCAGCAGTTACCGTCACCAAAAGAAGGAATGCTCTGGCTGATCGCGGTAATGGTGCCGTTGGCGTTGATGGTGTAGGAGGAGATGCTGGAAACGTCCGTTCCGTTAGGCTGGTCTTCAGAGACGATCAGCTGGCCACCCGGTGTGAAGACGGTAGCAAAGATACCGGCGGTTACGCTGTGATTGGTGACCACTGTCCCAAGGGTTCCGTCTGGGTTGATGGGAAATGTGTCGATGTTTTCGGGAGCCTTTTCGATGACGACGAGTGTCTGGCCGTTCGGGCTAACGGAGATGGAAGAGCCGCCAGAGTTCGTGGCAGTGAGAAGCGTGGTGGAGTTGGAAATCTGGGAGAGGTGACCGAGCCCATCGGCGCGGAAGGCTACGATGGCTCCATTTCCGCCCGCATTGAGAACGTAGACTGTGCCGTTGTGTTCTGCGACTGCGACGGGAAAGGCGCCGCCAGTGGTCTCCTGATCGACGAGGATGGGCAGACCGCCGCGGAGATGGAAGCTGGAGATGGTGCCGCTGCCTGCGTTGATAGCGAACAGCAGGTTGTGATTACCGCTGAGAGTGAGCGAACCTTGCGACTGCAATGGATCAGTGGTACCTCCGCTCCCGCGGCCACCAGTGGCAAAGCTCCCCCTCAAAGCGAAACTACCATCCCGTTGACGCTGATAGGCGAGCACCTCGTTTTTGACAGTGTCATTCGTCATGACGAAGACGGTTGAAGAGGAACCGGCGACGTTCTCAGCGGCATACATGGTTGAGGTAATTGCTCCAACGCTGAGCGCGATGGTCAACAGGCCACGAATTGCTTGCAACATTTTCTACTCCTTGGAAGGGCGAGGATTTGCGCCCAAAAAAGATCCAGACGCTGTCTGCGAAGGCAGCGCTGGAGCACAATCCGCTTTGGGCGCAGCTATTCGAGAGGCCACGGGAGGAAAGGTTACAGGCTCGTGCATGAATTCTGTTTCATCGCCCCGATGATCTTGAAGACGGGGCGCGATCTGATGCGCTGTGGTGATCGTCCAAACGACCTAAAGCGGCTTGGCCGCAAAGATCTCTACCTGCTGAATCTGCGGTGATTTAGCAAATAAGTCTTCAGCTTTGGCGAAGAGTGCCTTGGCAATCGCGCCGTTCAGATGCGCTTGCAGTCCTGCTTCATTCGCGAATGTATCGAAGATACCGAACGTGGCCTGTCCGATGCGAAAGGCAAACCATGTCGTCGTTCCTGCTTCTTCCATAACCAATGGTTGCGCGGATTTCAGGAACTCTTCGACTTCACCTTCTTTACCCGGTCGTGCTTCCAGTATGGCTGATATTGCAAAAAGGTCCATGTCTTCTCCCAATTTATTGGTTCATGTGGTGTGGACCAGAGATACTTTCTCTGGCCCTCTTCGGTCCATTGCTGGCCCTAGTCTCAATCTTCAGAGAATCGGCTCGATTGAGCGAAGGCCCTCATATGATTGAGGGGAAGAGAAAAGGTTACAACTGGCAGAATATGTAGGCAAAGTCCGGACGATCTCATCGCCGCTCTGGTGATCTTGGTTGTAACCTCGCTCCATCTTGGCGCGTCTGGCGAAGGGGCAGATAAATAAACCCTACGAAACCGGAAGAATAAACCCCGAGATGAACGGCTCGCATCAAGCTTCTGCGGCTGGCGGAACTGCCTCCGCTGCGCCAAAGCTCCGAAATAGAGCGACAACGCGATCGGAAGCATCTGGCGCGTAGAACATCTCTGTGTTCACCATCGTGTCCGCCGTCATGTGCCGCATGCGGGCGAACATTTAAAGTCTAAACCCGGTGACAGACAGGACGATCACCAACGAGTGATGACCACGAGAGAATCGTCCTGTCTCTCACCTCTTTCTCTAATCTCCTGGTGGTGGAACTTTGAGTTTTTCCGCCGGCACGCGTGAAAGAGCTAATGCCATGTCGGTGAATCCAATGGCTCCCTGACGCATTTTTGTGAAATCGACACACGGAACGGTTCGGTATCCGCCGTTAAATAAATAGTTAGGTCCGGTAATGTAGTTTGCCTCTGGCAGCCCACCGTTGTTCCACAGATACTCGCCCTCGCCTGGCCATGCCGAATCGGTGTCGATATTCTTTGGATGTGGATTCGTAGGGCCGGCCAGGAACGTACCCTCCAACTCTCCGGAAGTAAGGCCGCGGACAACCTCCCCAGCGAGAACGTCGGCTTTCGGGGGCATGAATACCACAGCGGGTTCCATAAGCCCGGTCGACGAAGTTGAGCCGTCAAGCGCGATGGCCCAATCTTTCGCACCCACATGCTCTACCGTGATCGAAGCCGCAACCTGGGGAAGAATATCTTCCCGATGCTTGCGGAGAAATGCTCTTGAGCCCGCCCCGCCGACAAAGTGCCCCGTGGTCAGGAGCACAAGAATTGTTCTGGGAAGTAATTCGCTTGGGATGCGGCTTAGATACTGCGCCATAGAGATGATGAGGTCTGGTCCGTTATCTTCGATTCCGTTGGTCCCATCGGTGTGGCTCTGCAGGATGATGAGTTCCTTACTGCGACCGGGAAGGATACCGAGTAGGTTACGAGACTGGAATGGAGCAGTCGAGGCGGTAAGCCGAACGCGCACGGAGCATCCCGCAGCCGCAGCCTTCTTCAATCGATCGCCGGCACGTTTGGCCACGAAAAGTCCGGGGGTAGAACGAATGACACCATCGTATGGTGTGTACATGCCGGCAGCCGCGCTGTCATCCAGCGGAAGCACGGCGATGACCGCGAGCGGACTGGCGGAACGAATGGCCGTCAAACGGCGTCCGGTATCGCTGAGCCAGACGCGTGCATAGTCCCGGTCGGCCGCGAGAACATGCGAGGGATCGTAACGGTCGTAGGACAACGCGGCGAGCGTCTTGATCTTACTGGGTGGAATCTTCACTTCGAGAAGCGCGATCTTTCCTCTAAGCGAGCCGGGCACGGGAGTACTCTCCGCCGCGACATACACCAGCGGGGCAACCGAACCCTCCGCAGGCAGATATCCTGAGTATGGAACATACGAAGCAGTGGCGACGGGTCCTGCGTCGGAGCCGGTAACGATGTCGATGCCCCAATCGGATGGAACCCATCGGTCGAAGGGGACGGCTTCCTCTCGCACCTGCAACACACCGGCACGCAGCATCCTCTCGTGCAACACATCTATATACGACTCGTTCTGTTTCGAACCTGTCGCACGCAGGCCCCGGTCGTCGAGTTCCTCATACCAGGAACGCATCTGGGCGGGGTTCATGAACTGTACGGGATCAACCTGCACCGCTGCGGATGATGAATTGAGTCGCGCGTTCGGCCAAGTGACTTTTCCGCCGATGGCAAAGGCGGGGATGGCCCGGGAGAGCGCTGTGCTCGTTGCCGCGGCGCTGGCCAGGTGTAATGCTCTGCGCCGGGTCATGAGGCTCTTGATCTGCTGCTGCCCGGAATTCATAAGTAGCCTCGTCTCAAGTAGAAAATCTTAGCCTTGTACTCGTTTCTCATTGCCGCTCCAGAAGCGCTCGCGAAGCGCGTATTTTAGGATTTACGGGTAAATCGGCGACAGTTCCTTAGTGGGTGCATTTTGCCGGTTTCTTCACAGCTTCCGGTCACCATGTTTCCAACTCGGTGACAGGAATTAGTGGCGAGACGGAACCTTCACCCGCGCCGAGAGAGCTATGATGGGTTATTCCCGTCTGGTCACCATGTCCCGCTGAACTCGGGCGACTCCTTGCTAAAGGTGCTTCTCCGCAACTCACTCATCCGTCCACACCTATGCAATTCAAACAGCTAGCTCAACCCCCGTGCGAAATCCTGTTCATCGAAATGCTGTTCATCTCCTGAGCGAGCGATGAACCAAGATCTCCAGTCGGTTCATTAGGCAGATCAATCGCAGAAAACGGAACAACACACGAAGCTGGTCAGTTCATGCAATCGGCCATGCACCTATCCATGACAGCGTTGCAGACATTTTTACGGCCCGATACCTTTTTACCATTGTTGTCGGGGCTTCTTACCAGACCTTGGCTAGGTTCTCCAGGCTTTGACGGTAATCCTCTGGGTCAATTTTCGCCCGAACCGCAAATTCTCCGAGCAACGTCATCATTTGCCCCACAGGCAAACCCGCTACTTGGGCGGCCTTCCCGAGCGATGCTTCGCCCTTTCTGTACTTCTCAATGGCAAGCAGAACTCTGCCGCGCGTCACCAAGTCCCGGACTGCCTTCGACAGGTCGCTCCGCTCTTCACGGCTGATCGCATTGAGGAACTCGTAATTGTCTCGGTCCATGCGGATACTCATCGTCTTGGTCATAATTGGTCCTCCAGCCTTCGCTTCGCATCTTCCAGAATTGAACTCTTGTAACGTCCGTGTTTGGCGAGTGACGAGAGACGATTCAGCGCATCGTCTTTGTCGATCAGGCCCTTCTGCCGGCTTCGCAACAAAATAGCCACTGCCGTGATGAAAGGAACTCCTGTCAGCTTGCAGGCGTTGATCCCGCATTTGTCGTCGACGCCCACCAGTCGCGCCTTTTCCTGCAAAGCGAGAGCGATGGCTTCTGATTCTCCCCGTCCCATGCTGAAGTCCGCTTTCAATTTCTGCACCAGCTTCCTGTTTCTCACGCCCCGTACGATGATTCTCGACTTATCCACCGCTTTTTGAATCATGAGAGCGTCGAAAGTCTTTTTGCCGCCGCCGCAACATTCCTCTTCGACAGCTCGTGGAATCGCAACTTCCATCCCGATTTCACGCAGGAACAGATCCAGCAATTCGATCTTGGCGGTCAGGATCAGCGTCGATGAGTCGAAAACAAGCATATGACAAATTATTACAGATGTAATTATAGCTCCTTCGCTCGACAGCCCAATCCGAGATCCTTTAAACGGACTGGGCGGCACAAGGAGTGCGCGGACCGAGGGGGAGATAAGGGCGGGGGGTGACCCAGGACGGTCACCTCGTTTCGTGGATATAGCTTCGGTTTCAGACAGATCACCCCCGGACGTGCTCGAAATCGTACCTCCCGCAAGGTCGGGTTCCGAGTAAATTCCCAGGACCGCAGTTGGCGCGCGCAGAACGTTGCACCGCGTGCTGCGTGCAAACAAATCAGGGGGAGAAGCCAGCACGATGCCCGTGGGCGCGGGCCTGCATCTATGGCGAGTGCTTTTTCTTATGATGCCGAGCGAGACACCTATATCTGTCCGGTTGGGGAAAAGCTGACGCACCATGCCATCTACAACGACAAGAACGGGGTGCGCAGACACGTCTACAAACAACCCAGGTCGGCTTGTCGCGCCTGCGAATACCGCGAACAGTGTGCTTCCAGATGGCTAAGTTTACGGCTAAATTTCAGTTAGGATGTTACTTGCGCCGCCTTCCAGGGCGCACGGCTCGCAAAAAAAATCATGCACCACAGAGGGAATCCCATGAGAAGCATCTCCTTCGCGCTCCTACTCGCACTTCTCCTGACCTCTACCCTCGCCCTCGCCGCCGACTGGAACACCGGCAAACTGATGGACTCCGAAAAGCAAGTAGTCCCCACCGGAAGCACTACCACCTATAACACCGACTCCCAGGCCAAAGACGGCAAGTACTCCCAGAACACCACCGCCAACAAAGTCGACAACACCGACACCTACCAGGTCTTCACCATCCAGACCCCCACCAAGACCTACGTCGTCCGCCAAAAACTCAACTTCCCCTGGTCCAAGCCTGCCAACATTGCCCTTGGTGAGGAGGTCAAGTTCACCGTCCAGGGCAACAAAATGACGATCCTCGACGACGACCAGAAGCAGCAGAAAGCCACCGTCGTCAAAGCCAGCGTCACCCAATCTCAATAGGGAACAACCGGGAGATCCCGGGAGAACACAGGGGGAAACCGGGACGAGGGAAACCCGGGGACGGGGCAGAACGTAACCCTTACAGTCTGCGCTTTGAGATTTCCCATTCCCCCGCCCCGAGGTATTCCCGCCAACCCGTAGCCGTCCAGTGGCCACGCCCCATCAGCCTTGTCCAAATTAGCTCTTTCCCGATTTCGTAGCATTGGGCAAGACGACGTGATCTCTCATAAGAATCGAATCTGCGACCTGATATTTGATCAAGGCCCGGAGGGCCGGTGGCTAAACGTGAGCCCAGTCCCGAAGGGCTGGGGTATGGATGAAGGACGACCGAGCGCCGTAGGTGCGGCACTCTACTCCAACTTGATTTCGACATACACTGTCGCGGCGCAATCTTGCCCAATGAAATCGACGCAACGGAATCGACGAATCAGCTAATTTGGACAGCTCTGGCGCCACAGCTCCGCCTCTCGAATTCCCCGGTGCCACCGCCGTGGCAGGCAGGGCCTGATTTCAGAATTCTCCACCCTGGTGAAGATCGAGGCAATCAACTAATAAACAAAAGTAACCTTCGAAAAGGTATCTTCCCGTCTTAGAAAGCCGTCCCAGCACTTATATCCGATCCTCGCCTCGGTATATCCTGTTAGAAGACGATATCGGCCGGAAGCGGACTCTCGCGTCCCCGCTCCCTAGCCTGCAGTTGCCGGTAGTTTCGGCCTACACGCGAGCGAAGGACGGTGTTACCACTGTCCGGTGTCTCACCCGATCCCTGTTACAAATTAGGCAATCACAAGCATCCCGCCGCGGCGGGATTTTTATGGATCCCCACCGTGCCTCTCTGCGCGGTAAACCAGTTTCGCCACGGGTGCAGGTCAAAGCGACGAAGCGCCAGAGCGAACCCCTGCAGGCCGAATGTTGCCGAAACACCACTGTCCCTAACTTCTCTATCTCAACACCAAGGAGCTACCTATGCCCAAAAATAAAGTCACCGACCTCATCACCGATCAGGAAATTGCCTTTGCCCGCCTGATCCTATCTGGAACCATGACCGACCGTCGTGCCGCCGAAGCCGTCGGCCTCATCCCCGACACCGCCGCCTACACCAAAGCCAAGCCCCGTGTCCGCGCCTACATGCTCGAGCACCGCGCCGCCGTGCAGCAACAGCTCGTCGAGCAAGATTCAGACCTGTCCCGGCGCGCCGTGGACGAACAGCGCCGGCTGAACCTGAACCGCGAACAAGTCTTGGCCCGCCTCTGGGAAATCGCCAACCTCAGCCCCGAGATGACCCGTGGCAGCATTACCGGCCAGGTCAAGGCCCTCGCAATGATCGTGGCCATCGAAGGCCTGATCCCTGATCGCCGCGCTGTCCCTGCGCAGAACAAAACCGCCCCTCTGCCCATCGCGCAAATCTATCAGGCCGCCTGCCCGCCCCGGCCTGCCGTGGGGCTTGCCGGGCAGCAAAGGGAAACCGCCAACCCCCAGCCAGACCCCGAACTTGCCCAAGAGGAAGATGAGCCTGCCCGCCCCGCCAGTCCCGGCTTGCCGCGGAGCGTGCCGTGGAAACCCACTCACGGCTCGGCGGCAGACGTGCCTCCGCCGCCCTGCAAAACACCCGGTCCTGTCTTCGACCCCAGCGAGTCCGCCTTCGCCAACCGCTTTCAAGCCCTTGGAGAGACGCCATCGTCGCCTTATGCCCGCGTGCCCGGTTCTGCACCAGACAAACGAGCCCCTTCCTCGATAGAAAAGAAGCCCTCTACCTGGCGCCTGAGACTCTAGAAGGAAGCGGACGCGCTACCAATGCCCGAAAAGACCAAAAAGGATCGAATTTTATCGAACTTTACAAAAAACACAGGCATTTCGGGAACATATAGCTCAACCCCCATCGGAAATGCCTTCAATCCTCAGTAACGGACGTGTGGACGGATAGGTTCATTCAGTCTGTCACTCTCCTTCCGACTGGAGTCGTCTACCCCAGGGCCTAAGCTAGCTTTCTCGCGTCATAGGAATTTCCATCTATAATTATGGTTGACGAACGATTATCTACGAGTCAATAATCTGCTCGTCAACCAGAGGTTGTAGCATGGTGAGCCAATCGAACACTGAACGACCTGCTTCCTTGGAGGACGTCCACAGGATCGTCAATCTTTGGATCAAAACTCTGCCGGCCCATGACTCTGCCCGTATCAGGCTCTCCCGCGTGTCCGGAACACCTAAGCGATTGCTCATGTCAACCGCAATTCATAAGAATTTGAAGTGCGAGGTGACTCAGAGCAAGGTCTCTCTCGAGGCAAAAAGCCGAAGACTCTTGCTTGAGGTTTCAGACTTCGTATTAACAACCGAGGTGGACGGAACGACATTCCTGGTCATCTTTGAACTCAAGACCAGCCCCCGACTCAGGCCTCTGACAAGGGTCATCGACTCGCTCTCGCGAACCGAGCATCCAGTGTTCTTTTCGCGGGCCTTCAACGCGCTCTCCTCGATTACGAATGAACTCTCTTCGCAGAGCGTCGAGGAGCTGATCGCTTCGCCCACAGACTTCGAACTCCTGGTGAATGCCGTTTCCGCAACTTCGACAGCCGCGGCTTCTACCGATGGCGACCCCATGATTCGAGCGAAGCTTAGAGGCATCGAGCACAGGAAACGGATCCTCGAGAAGCTCGGAGGAACACTGTCTGCCGAGCAAGTGTCCGAGCTCGTCGGTATCAGCCGACAGGCGGTAGATCGGCGGCGAAGCCAGAACCAGCTGATCGGGCTGACGCAGGGGAAAAGAGGCTATGCGTATCCAGCTTTTCAATTCGAGGACGGAAAGACTCTCGATGGCCTCAAAGAAGTGCTGCATGCGCTCAGTGGGCACGATCCGTGGATGCAGTCGATTTTCTTTGCTAACGGCAATGACAGGCTGACCGGCAGAACCCCACTCGATGCGCTCCGTCAGGGAAAGACTGAAGCAGTGGTTCGCGCGGCCGAAGCATATGGCGAACAGGGAGCGGCGTGACCGATTTTCCCGGCGAACATCCGGAGCCGCCGCGAGACCTCGAAACCAGTGAACCGCTCCTTGCCGAACTATCAATCGGTGCTATCCTCTCGCGGCTGCATAACCGGCGCAGAAGTCCTCTGTTCTTTGGCAGAACAGGGGGCAATCGCTTCGATTCGCCGGATCGTTCCTACGGTGTTCTTTATGCAGGTCTCGACGAGTATTGCTCGTTTATTGAGACGTATGGCCAAACAACCGGGATCCGGACCGTAACGTCGACCGCTCTCGAAGAACGCAACCTGGTCCACCTCGAACTTCTGCGCCCGATGAAGCTAATCGACCTGTCCAATTCAGGAGGGCTCGCCCGCGTCGGAGCAGACTCCCGTCTGTTCAGCGGCTCTCACGCCGTCGCGCAAAGATGGTCCGCTGCTTTTCGCGAACATCCCATCAAGCCAGACGGCATCCTCTATCCCGCGCGACACGATGCAGCAAGAAACGCCTGCGCGATTTACGAATGTCTCCCTCCCGTCTTCAAACTGCATGCAAAGGGCTCGCTCCTTGAACATCAACACCTCGCCTTGCTCGGAGCGATCCTTGACTGTTACGGGTTCGCTATCATTCCATAGCGTGGCATTTCAGACTCTGGGTAAGCGTCGTTTCAAGGCCCGCGGCCGTGCCCTTTTGCTGGATTCCATGAGCGCACAAATCAAACGCGCTTCCATTCCTTGGCATGGATCTCAGGAAACGAAACCTGGCATTGCCCCGGGTCAATATCGTCAAAGCGGGCGAGGCCCTGGTCGTCGAGTGAGCCTGTCATGATCGATCCGTCCGGCAAAGTCACGCTGTACGCAACATCGGGCACCGGATTGCCATCTTCGTCGAGCACTCGAATGGCGATCCAGGTTTTTACTCCCGCGTCGCTCGATTCAGAATCCCTGGGAGGCTTCTTTTGCGGCGCTTGCGACGGCGCCTCAAGCGGGGACTCAACACCGCTGGCAGCCCCTCCAGAGGCACATGCAAGCATCTGCACTCTCCATCTCTGAATCAATTCCTCCTGCTTGCCGGCTTTCCTCGCCTGTGCCAGGTGTTCCTGAATGCTCTCGATGGCCGCCTGGTAGTAGCGTTCGGAAAGAGTTTGAATGTGCCTCAGTAGCTGTGCTTTGTCTCCGTCAACGGGTTCGGCCGGCACTAAGTTAAGCTCGTTGAGAATCGAGCCCACAGCAGTTTCATAACTTGCGGTTAAGGTACCTTCCAAATGGCAGTGAACCCAACCGATCTGGCGCTGAACCTCATGCAGCACCCGGACCGGATCGACAATAGAGAATGACATCATGAAACGGAAGGCCTCCATCAGGAGGCCCATTTGACGGTCATAGATGAACTGCAGCCCTGTGTCCGGCAGAGTGTCTCGCAAGCTGCAAGAACACTTCTCGAGACTCGTTTCCACAACCAGCCGGCTATGCGTAAGTTCCGCATCTGAGGAGTTGTTGATTCCAGTCCCGCCGGTGTCCCAGAGATAACCCCGTCCCGCTGGCGAGTTTGGGTGTGGCAAAACTCCAGAACTCCATTCGATATGCCGCGCCACTGGGGAATTCGGATGCGGAAGACACAGGGAAGACGAATCGAACGTCCTGGCCGCAGGGCAACGCGGATGGGGCAGATGACGAGACCACAGTTTCGCGAGCTTAGCCGGTCTATCCAAAACCACTCCGCAGGATTGAGTGCCGGGGGACAGTATGGAGCACAGAAAAAGCATCCCGGCGTGATGGACTTCAAGGCACGCCAGGTTGCGCTCGCGCTGACAAAGCCAGCACCGGAAATCGGCGCAACGAAAAATGATCCTACGAAACAAGATCTTTTGCCTATAGAGTCTTTGCCCTATATTTCGCCCAAAAACCCCTTAGACGCAGCGTGTTATGTACGCCTTTTTTCAGGGATTGAAGCGGCCGGGGAAATGGTATACTCCGCCTTCCCTATAGAATCGTTTGCCTTCGGGGAGGAAGCCGCATTGGGAGACAACTACACCGTCAAGCAAGGGGACTATCTCTCGAAGATCGCCTCGGAACATGGATTCTTTGACCACACCACGATCTGGAATCATCCCGCTAACGCCGAACTGAAGAAGAAGCGCCAGAATCCCAGCGTGCTTTTTCCCGGCGACGTACTCTTCATCCCCGACAAAGAGCAAAAAGCTTTCCCTCGTCCCACGGGCAACAACCACACCTTCGTCATCAAGCGCGAACGGCTGAAACTTCGCGTGGTGCTCGAAGACCAGTATGAGAAACCAGTCGCCGGTGCGAAGTGCAAAATCACTATCGATGCCGAAGACAAGGACCTCACTACCGACGGCAAGGGAAAGTTTGAATTAAACATTCCCCTCAAGGCGCAAACCGGGGCTATGGTGATCGACAGCAAGGACACTCCCTATGACGGCGAGTTCTTCAGTCTGCACATCGGAGAGCTCGATCCGGTTGAGACACTCAGTGGCCAGCAGGCGCGACTCGACAACCTCGGCTATTTTCCGGGATCATCCGACCGGGATGACGATCCTGCGTTCCTGTCCGCCGTGGAAGAATTTCAGTGCGAGCACGACCTGACCGTGGACGGTAAGATCGGCCCGAAGACGCAGGCCAAGCTCAAGCAGGTGCATGGCTGCTAAGCGCTTTCCGTACTCCTGGCAGGAATGACATTCATGAGCAATACTGAAAAGCTTTCATCGCTCGATGCTGGTACCGCCGGTGTTCACCGTTCCCCTGAACCCTTCGCCATGCGTGTGGGACCGGCGACACAAAATGAATTCAATACTGCCCGCCTGAAGTTGCTCCCGCTGGCCTGCTGGCGAGTGGAGGACGTGCGCTTCAAGTTCGATTCTTCCTTCGTGCTGCCGGGTGTCGAGGCGGAGTTCAAGCACCTTGCGGACATGCTGACCTCGGAGCAGTTCAAAGATTGCCCAATTTCCATCTTCGGGCACGCCGATCCGGTGGGCAACGACAACTACAACAAGACGCTCAGCGGCCGGCGGGCCGCAGCCATCTACGGTTTGCTGGTGCGCGACGCCGCAGGGTGGGAGAATTTGTTCTCCCACAAGTTCGGCAATGACATTTGGGGTGATGACGCAATTGCCACCATGAACAGCCGGTTGGCGGAGGATGACGACGCCAAGGCCTCGGGGTTGAAGTTTGGCAGCGGCAAGCTTAACGCCGATGGCTCCAGCAGCGGCAGTTCCTCCACCTCGAGCCCGTCCAAGTCGCCGCCCGCGGCTCCAGTCGACGGCGCAGCCCACGATGCTAAGAAGCGGCAACAATTGTTCCTGGCGTACATGGATAAAATCTCCGGCGGTTTCAAACTTGAGCGAACGGCCTTTCTGGGCCAGGGAGCAGACAAGCGTGGCAAGGCGGACTTCCAGGGCTGCAGCGAGTTCAATCCGCTGCTGATTTTTTCTCAGGACAAGCAGAACACCTTCGAGGCCGCAGACCAGAAAAAAGATTCGGATACGCTTGCCGAGCGCGATAAAGAGAACGCAAAGAACCGCAGGGTCATGGTGCTGATCTTTCGCAAGGGCAGCAAAGTAGATCCTGCCCGCTGGCCCTGCCCTCGCTTTGACGAAGGAGTGGATGGGTGCAGGAAGCGCTTCTTTTCCGACGGCGAGAAGCGGCGCAGCGGCCGCCTGCCCGATAAGGATCGCGCCTTCGACCAGACCAAGGACACGTTTGCCTGCCGCTTTTATCAGCGCCTGTCGGACACCTCCCCCTGTGAACAGGTTTCAGGGCTCGACTTCCGTTACGCACTGGAAAAAAGGGAGGACCTGCCGTGGTCAGACAAGGCAAAACTTCGCATTGTGAGTGAAGACGGAACTCAGGAACGTATCTTTGCCATGGGCGAGGGACAGCTGGTCGACGACTTGCTGGTGTTTACCTTCCGCCACTGCCGTGCTGGCGTGCTCTACAAAGGCGAGATCCGCGACGGCGACATCCTGCTTCCGCTGTTCCCGCCTACCGAGCTTTTCCGCATCATGAATCCCGACGATCCGCTGAATGTCATCCCGCTGAATCCTCCTGATGAATTTGCCGGTGATCCCCCGGACGACGGGGACAACGTCGCGCCTGAACCAGATGAGGACACGATCCAGGACATTAACGTATGAATATCTTCCTGGTAGTTAAGGTCACCGACGTAAATTACAACCCGTTAAAGGACTGCACGATCGACGTAGATTTCGGTAGCGGCGGCGGCCTTCAGACGGCAAAGCCGGCGGGCTCGGATGGGATCTTTGAGGTCCTGATTCCAAACCAGGCCGATGTCATCTTGGTCACCGTGAAGAAGCCGCCCCACTTCTTCGCTGCCAATCAACACGTAAAGATTATTCGTGGCGCCGGTTCGCAAAATCCGTCGTTGATTTTTACCCCCAACGGGTTGCAGGAATTGAACACCGTCAAGCTGGGAGGAAACTCGCGCGGTGCGGGGAATTTCAACCTCGAAATTTACTTTGCCCTGGGGCAGCTAACAGACGGGCTAGCCCAAGTACAACTGGTGCAAAATGCGGAGGTGAACAATCCGGAGCGACCCATCCTGACTCTCGATCCGTTAACCCAGCCGGTCATGGATTTTAAGGGCCTCAGAGTTGTGAATCAAGCCGCGAGCGCGGGCTGGCAGTTGCTATCGCATACCATGCTCCCAGCTGTTACTCCTAAGGGAAAGATGTTTTATGCGCGACGAATCGAGATTCCAGAACTGATCGCTATTTGGGTGCCGGAAGGCGTTCTCGTGTCAAGGCAGCGCAATGATAACGTAGACCCCGCTACAAAACCGCTTAATTTCCACATCTTCTATCATCCCCATCCCCGCGTGCTGAAAGGCCCCTATCCTTTTTCATGGGCGTTCGTTGACCTCATCTGCCGATACTTGTTCTATTACAAAGTCTTCCACAAAGCGATGGTGAATCAACACGCCGCTGCCGGGGCCAATACCATCTTTGTCTTTCCAGTCGGACACCCAAAGCATTGGAACGGTAAGTTAGGGGGGCAGAGCAGTCTTTTGCGGCTGCTGCAAGAGGTGGCGTTCTTCGTGCAACGCATGGATGGTATCCCGGTCCCACTTCAAAAGGTGGGTAAGTGCGCCGTTTCAGGCTTTAGTGCGGCTGGCCCGCTTGTGAATCAAGCGATGCAGTTCCAGAACGCATTCTTTGACGAGCACGTATTGCACGAAATCTACGCCTTCGACCTGGCCCAGATCAAACCGACGGTATTCGCCGATTCAGTAGCTGCCTGGAGAGGTCGCAACGCCAAAAAAGGTGCGGAACCCCGCAAATTCCGTATCTATACACACTTTGACTCCTGGTTCAGCGCGCATGCACACCTGGATCGAACGGCAACCACCATCGTTGGCCCGGCCGGAGCGAGGGAGAGCGCCGGGCCCAACAGTTCCGTCGTCTTCCTGCCGTTCAAGCCGTTCTGGACCGCGCTTAACCCAGAGGTAGGCGGGGACGGTAAACCTGCAGCTGATAGTTCGTACCTGGTCGTCCCTCTAACCGACGATAACGTGCATCACCTGATTCCGAGTCTCTTCATGGAGCACGCACTCAAGAATTCGCAGTTCAAGTGACGGGCGAGTTGCCAGATGCGAGCGGTGCGCGAAAGGGCCAAAGTAGCTGCAGACGAAATAACCGCCTTATAGCCCAATTGCAGGGTACCGCTACAAAGCGTCGGAGTCTGGGGCATCCAGGAAATGTTGGAACTTCTCCACGAACTGTGCCACATGCAGGCCGTCCGCTAGAGCGTGGTGCGCGTGGATCGATACTGGCATCGTGCAGCGCCCGCCCGCCTCCGTAATTTTGCCGAAAGTGATCCGGGGCGCGGAGTCGCCGCGGGAGAAGTCCCGCGCATGCGAGATAGACGTGAAATCAAACCAGGGAAGAACCGAATAACGGATCAGGTTGGCCTCCGGGTACCCTTCGATGTCGTCCCTTTGACGCACCCGGTCGAGTTCGACGGATGCCTCCCGCACGAACTCGGCAATCCGCGCACGAAACTGATAGTGTCCCAAACCAATAGTGCCGTTCGCGCGTCCGACGGCGCTGCCGGCATTAATCTGTTCGTAGAGCCAGACAGTGCCGTCGACGATGCGCGTCCTTAAGTTCTCCACCTGGTGTGCGGCGACGAGGGACCGGTGCAGCAGTGACAGAAAGACCGAGAGGCGATGCTGCTTAGCGTAGCGGTAGGTCGCCGTGCAGTCGACGCGGAGGCAAACGCCGTGATGTGGTTCAGTAAAATCCTTGAAGAATTGAAAGGCCGCGCGGCGCTCCCATGTCTCAAGGTTGATCTTCTGCCTGCTGCCAACCACAATTCTTTCCATGCCCGTATGCTATCGAAAAGGAATTCTCGGAGACGACTCGAAAATTTCGGATGGTAGTGCACTGAAAGGGAGTTACCGTGAAACGGAGACAGTTTCTCAAGAATTCGGCGGTCGCAGGTACTGTGCTTGCTTTTTCCAGTGCGCATCTCTGGGCAAGAGACGCCGACGCCCGCATTGAAGTCCTTCTGGACGAACCGCTGGGGGAGATTTCGCCTAATATCTATGGCCAATTCACAGAACACATCGGCGGCGTGATCTACGACGGCGTGTGGGTTGGAGAGAAATCGAAAATTAGAAACCAACACGGCATCCGTTCTCAACTGGTGGACATGATGAAGCAGATTCATGTTCCTGTCATTCGTTGGCCAGGAGGCTGCTTCGCGGATAGCTACGACTGGAAAGATGGGATCGGTGAGGCATCGAAGCGGCCGCGCCGTACCAATTTCTGGGAGGTTGATCACGATGCGATCAGGCTCCACGACAAAGGGCCGCAGCTCTTCGAAACCAATGAATTCGGCACCAATGAGTTCATGCGGTTTTGCAGGTTGACCGGAGCGCAACCGTATCTCGCAGCGAACCTGCGCAGTCTTCCCGCGCTTGATTTTGATCATTGGGTGGAGTACTGCAACTCTCCCGCCGGGAGCACAACCCTGGCTGAGGTGCGCGCGGCCGCTGGTTTTCCGGACCCGTTTAATGTGCGCTATTGGGGTATAGGCAACGAGAGTTGGGGCTGCGGCGGGAACTTTACCCCTGAAGAATATGCCTCCGAGTTCCGCCGCTACTCGGACTGGATACCTCGATACGGCATAGACCTGCAACTGATTGGGTCCGGTCCGAACGATAACGATATGGATTGGACCCATCGCTTTTTCCAACGGATCTACTCCGACCGGGCTTATAACAACCCGGCCTTTACGGGTTGGTCGGTGCATCACTACGCGTGGAACTTGAGCCGAGGCAAAACGAAGGACTGGTTGGCCGGCAAAGGCGACGCGCTGCAGTTTGATTCCGTAGACTGGTATGAGCTGTTGCGCGAGTGCGATGGCATAGAACAGATCATTCACGATCAGTGGGCGGTGATGGGGCAGTACGATACGCAGCACCGCGTCAAGCTGGTGGTGGATGAGTATGGTCCGTGGTATCGCGAGGGAACCGAACTCGACCCCACCCACATCTTCGGCCAGCAGATAACGTTGCGCGATGCACTGGCCACGGCGCTGACTCTGGACACCTTTAACCGCAATCCGGAGAAAGTGAGCATGGCCGCCTGCGCACAGCTCATCAACAACATCAATGCGTTATTTATGGCGCACGAGGACCGCTTCTTCGCCACACCTAACTATCATGTCTTCGCCATGTACGCCGCACACCAGGGCGGGCAGGCTGTGCGGGCCCAGTTCTCGGCGCCGGATGTGCAGTACATGCGCGAAGAACGGCCGGCACGTTTCTGGGGTCTCAACGGCTCAGCATCGCGAAAAAATCAGGTCGTGACGCTGACCATAGTCAATCCCGAACTGTCGAAGACGACCGAGACCCAGGTCGCCCTTGGAGGCGCCGCGGTAGCTAGTGCATCCGGAACCGTCTTGGCCGCCAGTGATATGCACGCGCACAACACCTTCGACCAGCCGAATGCAGTAATGCCCTCAACTCTCGCAGTCGCGGTGGGCGGCGGACTGCTGAACGTGAGCATTCCCGCCGCGTCCGTCACGAAGCTCGATATTGTTCTCCGATGAACGAATCCAGGACGATTGAGAAGATCAAGTTGCGGGCCCACGCCCGGCGAAAAAGGATCGGTGGCGGAGACCTACGAAAACCGAGGTTGCTACGCGTCGGAGCGCAAGGACGCGTTGACCCAATGCCTCTGGAATTTAGCCCGTCTGGTTCCTCCAGCCCCCTGAATCGTCGATCTTGTCTATATTATCATCAGGTGATAACATCATGATGTGAGGCCAAAGGACCACAGCCTCGACACCCTGTTGGATCTGGACGGCGATTCATATGTTCTCGACGGGCTTTACTGGGTGAAGTTCGAGGCAAAGAGGGTTTCCGTCTCATCAGAAAAGCCGCATGGCCTCGACTACACTTTGACGCTCCATGACGACAGGGGCGCTCGGCTCCTGGGATACGACAACGCACATGGAATTCAGGACGGCCCGGGGCCGGGTGCAAGAACCCGTATTGAATACGACCATAAGCATAAGGGGCAGCGTGTGCGTTTCTATGACTACACGGACGCGGCCACCCTACTCACAGATTTTTGGGCGGATGTGGACGCGATTTTACAGGAAAGGGAGGGAAAGGGATGAGGACTTTGAAAGTTGGTATCGCCAATCGAGATGCGTTCAAGAAACGAACGATGGCTATCGCGAGAGGTGAGTACAAATCATCAAAACATGGGCCTAAGGTCTGGTTTGAATCAATTGAAACACTCTCTCAAGTGTTGTCAGAGCCCAATCGGAAATTGCTGGCTCTCATCCTGGAAACGCACCCCAAGTCTCTTGGTGAACTAGCGGAACGATCGGGTAGAGCCACATCTAATCTATCGAGAACGCTAAAGAAGATGGAGCGTTATGGGCTCGTGCATTTTGAAGAAGGGCCAAACCGGCAACGCGCGCCGATAGTGAACTACTCAGGCGTGGATCTGGAGATGTCTTTCCAGGACTGAAGCTGGGAAAACCAGGAGAAGGCGTGACTGTCACGCCGTCCCAGACGAGGGCAATCTTTTGGGTCATTTGACCGGCTCAGCCGCTGCTTTATATTGAAATTCCCCATTCTGAACAAAAACTGCTGCGGAGTTGAAGATGAACCGCTGTTTTGCCGTGTACCGGGCTGCATGGGCCTGCCTCTGTCTTTCTGCCTTTCCTTTCCTTGGTTGCGGCTCCTCCGCCAAATTTGCACCGCCCGGGGCAGACAATAGCATGAGCACGATGACCCCTATCCATCATGTGGTGATTGTGATCGGCGAGAATCGCAGTTTCGACAATCTTTTCGCCACCTATCAACCGCCGGCCCAAGGTCAGAGCGTATTCAATTTGCTATCGGAAGGGATCGTCAATACAAACGGCAGCCCCGGACCCAATTTTCAGCAGGCCGCGCAGAAGCAGGCGATGGACACTCCCGCGGACGAATTCCTGCTCAGCCCCCCGCAAACCGGCTCGTTTACCACATTGCCCCAGCCCAGCATGGGCCTGAACCTGCTGTTACTGCCGTACAGCCTCGAGTACAACATACTGTCGGAGCCGGGCCTTTCCGAACAAGACCAGCCCCTGTTGCATCAGGGAGGATTCTTCGGGCGCTTCTCCCCTGACCCGCGTTTAAGCGCAGCAACGAACAATGGGCCTTACGACATAACCAGTTTCAGTTACGATTTCAATCTTCTAAACTACCAACCTGGTTATCGCAAGCTGAACACCAAAGACAACACCGGCGATCCGATGCACCGCTTCTATCAGAACTGGCAGCAGTCGGACTGCGCTGTAGCGCACGCAACAAAAAACAACCCCAGCGGCTGCCTGCATGACCTCTATGCCTGGGTTGCCGTTACCGTAGGTTGGGGCACACTCGACACTCCGCCCCCCGCAACCTTTGACCAGGACACCACCTTCCAGGGTGGAACCGCGATGGGCTTTTACAATATGGCGAGTGGCGATCTGCCCTACATGAAATCTCTCGCGGATCAGTACGCCCTGAGCGATAACTACCATCAGTTTATGTTTGGCGGCACCGGTCCAAACTCCATCACCACGGGCACAGCCGCGCCGCTCATCTACACCGACGCAAATGGCAATCCTGCGACCCCGCCCGCGGATCAGGTAGAGAACCCCAACGCCTACAACGACAAGGGCTATTACCCCGACAACAACAACTGGTATTGGAACGATGGTTTTTGGATCGCCAATACCGGGAATGCCAGCAATGGTTCTTATTCCAACTGCGCCGACACCACGCAGCCGGGTGTTGCCGCCATTATCAGTTACCTGAACTCGCTGCCGTATAAGCCCTTCCATGGCGGGAACTGCCAGCCGCCCTCAGGCAGTAACACGTCCGGCTACTACTACCTGCTCAATAACCAGCTACCGTCGTATAAGCGCGATGGCGGGGCACAGTCAAGCGGTGATCTCAGTCACACCGTGGGCCCATCCTCTGTGCCCACGATCGGCGACGCCCTGTCCGCCAGCAACATCACCTGGCATTACTACGGCGATGGCTTCAGTAGCCAGCTTCTCTTGACGCACTACTGCGACATTTGCAACCCATTCCAGTACTCCAGGTCCATCATGACCTCGGACCTCAAGAACAACATTGTCGACCTCAACTCATTTTTTACCGACGTAAAGAACAACACCCTCCCTGCCGTGTCGTACGTCAAGCCGGACGACATTGTCGACGGCCATCCGGGTACATCGACGCCCGCAATGTTTGAAGCATTTATCAGGAATATTGTGCAGACCGTGCAGGCCAACCCCGACGTGTGGGATTCGACCGCGATTCTCATCACCACCGATGAATCCGGCGGCCTTTACGATTCCGGCTACATTCAGCCCATCGACTTCTTCGGCGATGGGCCGCGAATCATGCTTCTGGTTGTATCCAAATATGCCAAGACCGGTGTGGTCGACCACACTTACACCGATCATGCATCACTCCTGAAATTCATCGAATACAACTGGGGCCTCCAACCCTTGTCCGCGACCAGCCGCGATAATCTGCCAAATCCCGCGTCCGGGCCCACGCCGTACATACCGGGCAACAGCCCCGCAGTCGGAGATCTGACGACCCTATTCAACTTCTGAAAGCTCCGGAGATAAACCGGGTGAGTTCACACACAGTCATGAAGGCGCACTCAGCGGCGAGGTGCTTTTCGTGGTATGAGAACTTTTTGCTTCTCGAACATTCTCAACGCCTGTTTTGCAATCGCACTGGGCGGAGATCTGTTGTCAGGGTTTACTCGCCATTGTACCGACGCCGCACCGAGAACGATAAAAGCCAGTCGCGCCGAAAGCTCAACCCGCAGGTCATCCTTGGGCAGATGCAGTTTCTCCGCCAAACGTGCGGTAAAATCACGCGTCCATTTGTCAACAAAATCCCACAACCTCGCACGTGCAATGGGGGCTTGATCGATGAGTGAGTAAAGCAGCCGTAGTTCCTCCGCATTCGCGTCTTCACATCTGGCCCATTCTAAGATTGCTTCCGCGAGTGCCTCCTCCACCGGAAGGTTCGCCGCATGCCGTGAAAACGCCGCCGAAAAGTCGTCGTAACCGGATATCGAGTCAAGAAGGATCAGATCTTTACTGGGAAAGTAGCGGTATAGGGTTGAGGGACTGACTTCGGCGGCTTCTGCGATCGCTTCCATGGTGGTCTGCTCGTAGCCATCCAGTTTGAAAAGCCGCAATGCCTCGCTAAAAATCTGCTTTCGCGTTTTCCTGGCCTTTGTTTCTCGCAAACCCACGCTATATCCTCTTGCGCCGTTGTACTTTACCCTAGATCCTCTTACGCCGCGGCAGTTAATGTCAAATGGAATATAAATGCAAAAGAAAGTCATTGACAAATGATAGTTACTTTCATTATTGTCCGGTCGAACTCATCGACCCCACCCTCCTCCTCCCTGAAACCGGGGAATGGCCGGAAGCGCTGGAAGATTCTTGGAGTTCAGGGCGTGGATAACAGACATGCCTGGAGGAGGATGAAGATGGGAAAAACACGCTTGCTGAGGGGCGCATTTGCTGTGACCCTTGTGGCCCTAGCCGCAATGGCAGTGTGTGCTCGGAGTTCGGCACAAACCGGGCACAACGACGAATTTGTCCATCGCGACGGAACCCGCCTGACCCTTGGCGGCGAAACCTTCCGCTTCAGCGGACCCAACATTGAATGGCTCGGCCTGGAAGCCTATGGCCCCTTCGATCCCATGGGTCCCCGGTACGCCAGCCATTTTGAAGTCGACGACGCCATGGACACCGCCAAGGCCATGGGGGCCCGCGTCATCCGTTCGCAAACCATGGGCGACAGCATCGGCTGCGATCTCTGCATTGAGCCCACGTTGGGCGAATTCAATCCCGAGGCTTTCAAACACATCGACTATGCCCTCAAGGCTGCGCACGACCGCGGCCTGCGCCTGATCGTTACTTTGGTCGGCGACTGCGCCTACTGCACGTTCGGCGGGCTAGGGGAGTATTCCAAAGATGCCGGTCAGGCCGGTTTTACAGCGTTCTTCACCGATCCCAAGGTGATCGCCCGCTTCGAGGAGCACATTGGCGCGCTGCTTAATCATAAGAACTCGCTCACCGGCATTGCGTACAAGGACGACCCCACCATCCTGGCCTGGGAAGACTGCAATGGTTGTGCCACCGTAGTGGCTTTAACCGCCGGGGGCAACTCCACTCCCTTCGTCAAGTGGGTCGATGTCATCGGTGAGTACATCAAGTCCATCGACAACAAACACCTCTACGAGGACAACAGCGGCCTTTTAACCTCCGACAAGAGCGGCGCCGTGCTCGACGCAAAAACCCCCGATATCATCACCTCTGAGTACTATCCGCACTGGGAGGCAGTCTTTGGAGCAATGATGGGTGGCGACAAAACTACCGCCAAAACCTTCCCGAAACATGCTGAGCGGGTCACCAGCCATGGCAAGGTTTATGTCGTCAACGAATTCGGCTGGGACAATACGAATTGGGCCACGCCGGCGGACCTGGAAAAAGTCCTCACCAGCATGAAGAACGAACCCAAAGTCTCCGGGGACCTCTTCTGGGCGCTCCAGGCACACAACGATAAATTCGGTTGGCAGCCCATTCCGGCCAACGTCCCCCACAAGGAATACTCTCTCCGCAGTGAGAGCGGTCAGTGGTGGGCCCTCTATTACGGCGGAATCAACACCCTCTTGATGACGAATGACGACATGGCAGCCCGTGCTGAGCTCCTGCGCACCCACGCCTTTGAAATTGCCGGCGTGCCCGTGCCTCCGCACGCTATTCCGCCCGCCCCGGTGATCACCGTCAAAGGTCTGGGCCTCATTGCCTGGCGTGGCTCTGCCGGCGCGATCAAGTACACGGTCGAGCGCAGGGATAACAACTCCGCTCCCTGGCAGGTCATTTGCGACAAGTGCGCCACCGACGCGGACACCCCGTGGGAAGATCCCAAACCGGCACCTGGCTTCTTCGACGCCAGGTATCGAGTTACCGCCTACAACGCCGACGGCAAAGCAAGCGAACCTTCGGCAGAGCGATAGCTCGAAGGCGCAAGTCTCAATGCAATTGACTATGGAGATAATTTGATGCGCACGCAGAGCAATATGAGGATTTCTCGACGCCGTTTCGTTCCTTTGGTAGGCGGAGTGCTTACCGCAGCCGCCTTCCCCCGGCAGACGTGGGGAGCCCACGGATTTCCCGTTGGCATTCAGCTCTACATGGTGAATGCCGAACTCACGAAAGACCCCGCCGGCACCCTCAAGAAGATCGCGCAGATCGGCTACGCCGAGGTAGAGACAGCGGGGTGGGGAACACTTTCCCCCGCACAATTCCGTGACCTGCTGCGGGATGCCGGACTACGGGCGCCCAGCGCTCATCTCGAGTTTGGCATGCAGGACACCGGCAAACTGCTGGATGACGCCAAAACACTGGGAGTGGAGTATGTTGTCAGTTCCGTGCTTGCCCCCCATGGGCTGCCAAAGAGTTTGCAGGATCCTAAGGAGATGCAGGATTTCTTCAAGAGCGTGGATAGCATGTCCGCCGACGATTTCCAGCGCACGGCTGCGAAGGCGAATGAACTCGGACAGAAGGCAAAGGCAGTCGGTCTGAAGTACGCCTATCACAATCACAACTTTGAATTCCGGGATCTGGGTGGCGGTAAGACAGGTTATGAAATCCTACTGTTGGAGACAGACCCATCGCTTGTGAAATTCGAGGCAGATTGCGGATGGATGAGGGTAGCCGGCAAGGATCCAGTCGACTATCTCACGCGGCACGGTGATCGCTTTGCCATGCTGCATATCAAGGATTTCAAGAACATCACAAAGCCGGTCACCACACTCGCGTCGCTTATGTCCCCAGACATGCCGACACCAACGGAACTCGGTCGCGGAAGCATTGATCTCAAACCGATCGTCGAAGCGGGGCGCAGGGCTGGAGTGACGCATATATTTGTGGAGCAGGAACCGCCGTTCAAGGACGTTCCTGCCATGGAGGCTGCTGAAATCGATTACCGCGCTCTCAAATCACTTCTAAGTTAGGGCTGCCATTCAACCTCGCCGCAATCTTGCCAAGGACATCTACCTGTTCCTCGGATGGCGTGCCAAACATTGGGAGAACTCTATGATTCCGCGAAAGACAATTCAGCTGGCAGCCGCATTCCTGGCCGTTATGCCTTTTCTATTTTGTGCCACACCTGGCGCGAGCGGTCAGATCCCGCACAATGACGAGTTCGTTCACCACTCGGGCGACGAACTAACGCTCGGCGGTCAGCAATTTCGATACGGTGGAGTCAATATCGAGTGGTTAGGCTTGGTGAACTATGGTGTTTACGATCCTACGGGTACACGCTATCCAAGCCGTCTTGAGATTGACGATGCCCTCGATACGGCCAAAGCCATGGGGGCTAGTGTTATTCGCTCGCAAACCTTAGGAGACAGCGTCGGCTGTGAGCTCTGCATCGAGCCGAAGCCTGGTGAATTCAATCCCGAGGCCTTCAGGCGCATTGATTATGTTGTTAAGGCCGCGCACGATCGCGGTCTTCGGCTCGTTTTCACTCTAATTGGCGACTGCGACGAGTGGTGCGACATGTCTGGCGCATCAATGTATTTCAAGAACCGCGGCCCCGCCGGAAGCAAAGATTTCTTCACCGATCCTGCGATCATCACTCAATTCGAGCGTCATATCAACGAGTTGCTTAATCACACCAATTCCATAACCGGCATCAAGTACAAGGATGACCCAACCATCCTGGCATGGGAAAACTGCAATATGTGCGGACTTGTTGTGAAATTTCTTGCCCCAGACCAGCCCACAAGCGCATTTGTTTCCTGGGTCGACACTATCGGTTCCTACGTCAAATCAATCGATACCAAACACCTTTACCAGGACGACAGCGGCTTCTTCTTGCTGGACAAGAGTGGCGCGGCACTGGATACAAAGACCACGGATATCATCACTTCCGAGTACTATCCTCACTGGGACAAGGTCTTCGACTTAGGTGAGAAAACCACCCCGCAGACTTTCTCGAAGCACGCGGCTGCGGTGACTGCCAAAGGTAAGGTGTACATCGTCGACGAATTCGGCTGGGATAACACGAATTGGTCCACCAGGGATGACCTCCAAACCGTGCTTAAAGCAATTGAATCCGATCCGAAAATTTCAGGAGATCTCTATTGGGCTCTCCAGGCCCACGCCGATTCTTTTGGTTGGCAACCCATCCCTAACAATGTACCCAATCTCGCTTACGCCAAAATGGGTGAAACCGGTCAATGGTGGGCGCTCTATTACGGAGGTATCAACACCTTGATCAATTCGAAAGAAGACATGGCAGCTCGGGCTGAAATGCTCCGCGCTCATGCTTATCGAATGAATGGACAAACTGTACCGCCTCACGCCATTCCGCCGGCCCCGGTGATCACCATAAAAATGCTTGGCGTGCTCGCATGGCACGGCTCTGCGGGGGCGGTGAAGTACTCTATCGAGCGCAAGGACGGCGACGCCAGCCCTTGGAAGACGATTTGCGATAGGTGTGCCGGTGATGACGATACACCCTGGGTTGATCCCAAGCCGTCCCAGAATCCCTTCGGTGCTCGTTATCGCGTGACGGCATACAACGCCGACGGCAAATCCAGCGGTCCATCCGCGGAGCGCTAGCAGTTAGCACGCGCTCATCGCGCTTGGAGTAGCGCTGCTTAAGTGATCTCGACGTTCACACCCACCGGCCGTGGTAAGGACCCTTACCACGCCGGCCTAGCCCAAGAGATCTCAGGCTAGGCCGGCCTGTGGGTTAACGAGCGTGAAGTTAAAGCACGCTGACTTTGCAGGGCAATAAGAACCGCAACACATTGCAGGTGCGAATGCGTGAACGTAGGATTAAGAGCGCAGTCCCATGCCAATCCAGATGAGACGAACAGGAGGCGAGTCAACCAGCCTATGATCGAAACTTGTGTTTCTGCGCGCCGGCAGGCCGGTCCGCGGCCTATCCCCATCGTTATTACGCTGGCGATCCTTGCACTCGCTGCATCTCAGACCCACTCGGCGTTTGCCTGGTCTACCGCCTCAACGCCTGCCGCGTCTGAAACCGCTGCCTGCTCGGAGCTTGAGAAAAGTGACTTTTCCCAAACTCAGGATGCTCCGCTCCAGATCACGAGCGCGAAGATGGTGGAGGCGTCCGGTGCCGCTGGCTCGTTCTGTAAGGTGGAAGCCTATGTCTATCCTCAGGTCGGGATAGAGATTCATCTTCCTCTGGCGAAAGACTGGAACGGAAAACTCATCACTACCGGCAACGGCGGCTGGGCGGGCTCAATCTCCTCGACGGCTTGCGATCCGCATCTGAAGCGCGGCTATGCATGCGTGACCACCGATACCGGGCATCGGGGCAGTGACGGGATGTGGGCGGTGAATAATCTTCCCCCACAGGTCGACTTCGGTTACCGGGCCATCCATGTTTCTACGCTGGCGGCCAAAGCGGTCGTGAGCCGTTACTACAGCAAAGCCGCGCAGCGCGCTTACTTCATGGGCTGTTCCACTGGCGGCTATCAGGGGCTGGTCGCAGCGCAGCGCTTTCCCTGGGACTTCGATGGGATCATCGCAGGCGCACCAGATATGGACGAGGCCGATCTCACCATGCGAGAGATTTGGGCCCAGAGAGCAGATCTCGACGCAGCCGGCAAACCGATTCTCGACGCCCCCGCCAGAGAGCTTCTGCATCACGCTGCCCTGGAAAAGTGCGACATGGATGATGGCGTGAAAGACGGCATTATCAGCAATCCGGTCGGCTGTTCTTCCGATCCTGCGAAGCTTCTCTGCAATGCAGGCCAATCGCAGCAATGCCTGACTCCGGCACAGGTCGAGGCGGCAAAGCGCATCTATGCCGGCCCGCCGCATGCCGAGGAAAAAGCAGTTCGCGGCGCACTGGCAGGTTCGGAGCTGACTTGGGATTTCGGCACAGACACGGGATACGCCGACAGTCTGTTTAAAGAAATGATTTACGGAGCGAGTGCGGGCTGGACCTCCTCCAGCTATGACTTTGATCGCGATTACAAGCGGCTCGGCTTGGCCGCGCTCTACACTGACACGAACCCCGACCTTCGGCACTTCAAAGCCGCGGGAGGCAAGTTGCTTGTCTACCAGGGCGGGACAGACACAACAGAAATGCCCACGGCCATCGTCGACTACTACGAGACAGTCGAGAAAGTCATGGGCGGTTCAAAACCAACGCAGGACTTCTTCCGGCTCTTTGTCATCCCGGGCATGAATCATTGCGGCGGCGGCGTGGGAGCCTATTCGATCGACTACTTGACCTACCTGGAGAATTGGGTAGAGCGCGATCAGGCGCCGGATGAGATGATCGGGGCGCGTGTCAGCGATGCCTATCTGCTCTCGTTGCCGCTGCCAGAGGGTCTCCCTGCGGATGTATCAAGAGAGCAGCGCATTGCCGCGGCAACAAGCAAGCTGCAGTTTCCGCTTGATCCAAAAATTCCGATCAGTTTTACTCGCCCTATGTATCCTTATCCGAAATTCGCCAGGCACGCATCGGGCGATCCCAACCAGGCCGCCAGCTTTCATCCGGCGGAGCCATAGCGGATAACGGTTTCGTGGACAGGGTTTCGCGGGGAAGTAGATTTGGCACCCGGGGTATAGACTGATGCGAATCTTTGGAGGCACGACCTATGTCCAACCGAACTCTCACACTTTTATCGCTTATGGTGGCGTTGAGAATCGCCGCTCTTGCTGCGGATCTTCCCGGCTCGAAAGACCCGCCGGGAATGAAGCGCTACGAGGGTAGCGAAATTATCGGGTACAGAGAGCCAAGGTTCGACGAATTCCTGCTGCCGATGGGTCCGCCTACATCGCAAGATCCTCCGAAATATGCAAAGAGCCTGAAGATCGAGGGCTTGGTCAGCAGGTACACCTATGTGGCTCCTGCGGGCAGAACTCCAACGGAACTTCTTCGTAACTACAAGCTCGAATTTCAGCGATTGGACCTGGTGACACTCTACGAAAAAGGTGCGGGCGACGGGGGCTGGTTTGGACCGACCCTGAGCCCGATAGCGGTGGAAGACAAGATTGGCGACATTCTGGCCTATAACCAAGACGCAGGAACGCGTCCTGGTGGGCAAGTCGAAGGATGCTTCGCCTACGTACTACTACGTCTTTGTCACCTCCTATCGAGACGGAAATATGCCGGATCGGCTTCAGTCAAGGGTGACGAAGGATATCGCGCTTGCGGAGATAGTGGTGGTAACTCCTCAGCAGATGGAACAGAAGATGGCGTTCGTGAATGCCGGAGAGATGTCGCGTTCGCTGGCGGATTCCGGCAAGATCGCACTGTACGGAATCTATTTCGATACAGACAAAGATTCCGTGCGGCCTGATTCGCAGGCTACTTTGCAGGAGATTGCAAAGCTGCTCACCGCCAATCGAGGCCTTAAAGTTTCGGTGGTAGGGCATACGGACAATCAAGGAAAGCCGGACTACAACCTCGACCTGAGCCGCCGCAGAGCTGCGGCAGTGGTTCGCGAGCTGACTTCGAAGTACGGTATTGCGGCTGATCGGTTGAGCTCGTTTGGCTGCGGTTTCTACGCGCCCGTCGCATCGAACGATACTGAGGATGGCAAAGCGAAGAACCGGCGCGTGGAGCTGGTGAAGTGGTAGCGTGAGATGGAATTGACCTGATGTTAACGCATTGGAGTATTGCCAAGAGATCCCCTTCACCCGGGGCCATCTCCGGGCTGTCCTGCTTTCCTCCGCGTCGCGTTCTATATCAGGCCCCGACTTTAGTCGGGCCGCAAGAATGAACTAAATTTACTTTAGCCCCTGCCACGCCGCATCCTTCAGAAAAATGCTTGTGGAGACGATTTCCCGCAGGGGCTAAAGCCCAAATCTTTGTTGCCTCAACGGCCCGACTAAAGTCGGGCCCTGATACAGAGCATCAGAGTGCGGGGAACTGCGGCGCTCCTCCCCGGTCAGCTGGCCTTTTTCCGCGGCTGCGCCGCCTGGAATTCTGCCTTCAGCGCCGCCTCATGCACCGGCTTCTCATGCAGTAACAACTGCGTTGCCTCCAGATGCGCATTGGCGTGGAACCAATCCTGCACGATGTTAAGGCAGCTTACATTCTTGCAGGAGAGTATCGTTGCGAGGAAATGATGGTCGCGTCCACTGTGTCGATGACAACTCTCGCTTCCATCATCTCGCTCGTCATCTGGCTTTAAGGGCTATCCGGGCTAGCAACACGCATCGCTGCCGGATAGGGGCTTTCACCACACGCCGGCCGGCCTAGCCCAAGAGATCTCAGGCTAGGCCGGGCTGCGGTGTGAACGAACGTGAAGTTAAACGACCGACGGCAAGAGATCATACCGATCCAGGTTCATTACCTTGTTCCAGGCGGCGACGAAATCCTTGACGAACTTCTCGTGTGAATCGGCACAGGCGTAGACCTCCGCCGTGCCGCGTAGCTGGGAGTTGGCGCCGAAGATGAGGTCGGCGCGGGTAGCCTTCCACTTCACCGCGCCGGTCTTACGGTCGCGGCCCTCAAAGGTGTCCTTCGAGTCCGTGGTGGGCTTCCACTCGTACTTCATGTCCAGCAGGTTCACGAAGAAGTCGTTGGTCAGTGTCTCCGGACGTTCGGTGAAGACGCCAAACTTCGTGCCCCCGAAGTTGGTGTTGAGCATGCGCAGACCGCCGATCAGCACGGTCAGCTCCGGCGCAGTCAAGCGCAGTAGCTGAGCCTTGTCCAGCAGGGCGACCTCGGCAGGCTCCGAGTTCTTGTAGCCGTAGGAGCGGAAACCGTCGACCTTGGGCTCGAGCGGCTCGAAGGACTCAGCGTCCGTTTGTTGCTGCGTGGCGTCCGTGCGGCCGGCGAGGAAGGGCACGGTGGTCGCGATACCGGCATCCTTGGCCGCCTTCTCGACACCCGCAGCACCCGCGAGAACGATCAGGTCGGCCAGCGAGATCTTCTTACCGCCGGTGGCCGACGCGTTGAACTCGCCCTGGATCTTCTCGAGCGTCTTCAGCACGCGGGCCAGCTGGGCCGGCTGGTTGGCCTCCCAGTCCTTTTGCGGGGCAAGACGGATGCGGGCGCCGTTGGCGCCGCCACGCTTGTCGGAGCCACGGAACGACGAGGCCGAGGCCCAGGCGGTCGAGACGAGCTCGGAGACGGAGAGGCCAGACGCGAGCACCTTCGCCTTGAGGGCGGTGACATCCTGATCATCGACCAACGGGTGGTCGACCTTGGGAAGGGGATCCTGCCAGATAAGCTCCTCGGCCGGAACCTCGGGCCCGAGATAACGGGCGCGCGGACCCATGTCGCGGTGGGTCAGTTTGAACCACGCGCGGGCGAAGGCGTCGGCGAACTTCTCTGGATGCTCGTAGAAGTCACGCGAGATTTTCGCGTAGGCCGGATCCGCGAGCAGCGCCACATCGGTGGTCAGCATGGCCGGCTGCTTCTTCTTGTTGGGGTCGTGGGCGTCGGGCACGGTGTTGGCGCCGGCGTCCCCTTTGGGTTTCCACTGGTTCGCGCCGCCGGGGCTCTGGGTGAGTTCCCATTCAAATTTGAAGAGGTGGTCGAAGTATTCGTTGGACCATTGCGTGGGCTTGGTGGTCCAGGTAACCTCCAGGCCGCTGGTGATCGCGTCCCCGGCGATGCCGGTCTTGTAAGCGCTGGTCCAGCCGAGGCCCTGGTTTTCAATCGGCGCTCCTTCGGGCTCTTGCGCGAGGTGGGTGCCCGGGCCGGCGCCGTGGGTCTTGCCGAAGGTGTGGCCGCCCGCGATCAGCGCGACCGTCTCTTCGTCGTTCATGGCCATGCGGCCGAAGGTGACACGGATGTCTTTGGCCGCACCTGCGGGGTTTGGCTTGCCCTCGGGGCCTTCAGGGTTCACATAGATGAGCCCCATGGTGGTGGCGCCGTACGGGTCGGCCAGATCGCGCTCCCCGGAGTAACGCTTGTCGGTGCCCATCCAGGTGGCTTCGGCGCCGAAGTCGACATCGTGATCGGGCTCCCAGGTGTCTGGGCGGCCGCCGGCGAAGCCGAAGGTCTTGAAGCCCATCGTCTCCAGCGCGACGTTGCCGGCCAGGATCATCAGGTCGGCCCAGGAAATTTTCTTGCCGTACTTTTGCTTCACCGGCCACAGCAGCCGGCGGGCGCGGTCGAGGTTGACATTGTCAGGCCAGCTGTTGAGAGGAGCGAAGCGCTGCTGACCGCGTCCGCCGCCGCCACGGCCGTCGTACGTGCGGTAGGTGCCGGCTGAGTGCCAGGCCATACGGATAAACAGCGGACCGTAGTGGCCGAAGTCGGCGGGCCACCAATCCTGCGAGTCGGTCATGACAAAGGCCAGATCTTTCTTGAGGCCTTCGTAGTCGAGAGTCTTAAACTCCTTCGCATAGTCGAACTCTGCGCCCATGGGGTCGGAAAGCTCGGAGTGCGCATGGAGCAATTCCAACCTGAGATGGTTTGGCCACCAGTCACGATTGGTACGCGGGCCGCTGGGTGCAGCCCCCGGGCCGGCTGCGGTCTGCCCGTGGTCGACCGGGCATTTCGCTGCGGACGCTCCCTGCGCGTTCAATTCGGATTTCGCTTCGGACGTAAATTCTGTTCCTTTGCTCGCCATTCAGTGTCTCCTTGTTGGCGGGGACAGGCGCCCCGCTGTTGTGCTGCGTTTAGGTCTAAGGATTTTCGCCGTTCAAATTCTTTGTGAAAAATCGATTCAGCGCCTACGCTCCTGCGGCCCTTTTTCGCGAGCGCATTTGGTGCATAGCCCGCGGGCAATGAGTTCGCATTCGCGTAGGATCCGCTTACCGAGTGAGCCCGAGGCGGGCTTAGGCACGTCGTACCACTCCACGTCCTCTACGTTGCCGCAGCGGTCGCAGATGAAGTGATGATGTCGCATTGTTTTTGCATCGAAGCGCGCGGCGCGGCCTTCCACGGCCACTTCACGCACCAGGCCTGCTTCCACCAGATCGCGCAAATTGTTGTAGGTCGTGGCCCTTGACGAGCGCGGATCCACACGATTGACGGCCTCGAAGATTTCTGCAGCCGTGGGATGACCGGTATGTTCCATCAGGAATGCCATCACGCAGTGCCGCTGCGGGGTGCATCGCAATCCGCTACTTTCCAATGACCGTTTGATCGCCTCGGCGTCCACCGGATTTAGACTATCTCTAAGTTGATATTTTGGCAAGATGGGCTTCCGGGGCTCTGTGGAAAAGAGCAAGGCAAAATCGGCTTGATGCGTGATGTGGATCGGTAGCGGACACTGCTACCGATCACACCAGCTTTCGATCCGTGGATGCAAGAGCGGCTATTTGTTGGCGGTCTGATTTGGCAGCTCAGCTCGTTTCGCTACTTTGTGCTGGATCTGCTCTTCGGACAGGATGGGTGCGAAGTCTTCCATCTCAAAGATCTGGCGGATTTCGACTTCGTAGTCGTCGGCGCTGCAGTTGGGGCAACGCTTGACCCACTCGATGGCCTCTTCGAGGGACTTGACCTGCAAGATCGAGAAGCCGGCGATGAGCTCCTTGGCCTCGGTGAAGGGGCCGTCGACGACGGTACGAGACTTGCCGGAGAATTTGACGCGTGCGCCTTTGGAGCTGGGATGGAGGCCATCGAGGGCGAGCAGGACGCCAGCCTTGATGAGCTCTTCGTTGTACTTGCCCATCTCGAGCAAGAGCTGTGGATCGGGGAGGGCGCCTTCTTTTTCTGTCTCTGGGGTTGCTTTGACGATGACCATGAATCGCATTGCGAAATCTCCTTTGGGTTGAGCGATGGTTGGGTGGCTTTTTTCTGGTTTAGCTATTTGTTGGCTAACCGGTGAACTCAGATTGAGAGCGCAGTTGGATCGCTGTTGCTCGCTTTCGTACTGGCTCTCTGCTGATACGTCGAACGGGGTGTGGCCGAATCGACATGAGAACGGAATTTAATTACTTTGGGTGTACCGTGAATGGGAGATGTCCCCTCAACCGCAAAACTCCACTCACCGCCCGTGGATTATCGGCACCACCAGCCTCTTCTTCATCCTGTTGCAAAGCGCCTGCACCGCAGTCATGGCGATCAGCGGGGTTCGTGTCATCATTGGTCTGAGCGCGTTAGCTGCGGCCGCCGGGCTCAATCGGCCTGCCACCGGTTTTCACGCCGACGCCATCCGCATTCCCATGATGGCCATCGCCGTGATCGGCTCCTTGATCAACCTGTTTGTGATCTGGCGAATTCGCACCTTGCGTTCCCGCCCCGCCTCGCAATGGCGCGCAAGACACCGCCGACCCCTAAACAAAAGCGAGCAGAAGCCTTCCAAATCGTACTCGCGATCGTAACCCTGGCCCTCGTGATAGCCGAGTGGATCACCCACCGCATCGTTCACAACGTAGCTTGACCCATAGTGGAGGCTAACCGCCATCAGGCTCCAAGCCCTTGATCTCCTCCTCGAGCCGCGCATGCAATCGTTCACTGAAACCAAGCGGTAACTCAAATACCCGCTCGTCCGCAGTAAGGATCAGAATATTGCGCGTCGAGTCCAGGATGGCCGAGCAGATCTCGCAATGCTCCAGATGCTTCTGCACCTGCTCCAGCACCTCCGGAGGAAGGGTCTGGTCGAGGTAGCCGGAGATGTGCGCCCAAACATGTTTGCACTCGATACCATGCCCACCACCTCCGTTTAGGAGCCACTTCCTTCAACTGCGGCGCCAGATTCTTCTGCAACATCATGCGCGCCCGATGCAATCGGACTTTGACGGAAGATATCGTGATGCCAAGCGCCTGCGCCGCCTCATGCACACTCAGCTGCTCAATGTCTCTCAGCTGAAAGACTTCGCGGTAGATGAGCGGCAGAGCGGTGATGGCCTGATGCAACAAACGCCTAACCTCTTTTCGCTCCAGTGCCTCAGACGGTATTTCCTTCCAGTCCCGCAACAACGCCGGCGAAGTCTGTCCCTCCTCTTCCTGAGGCTCGTCCAGCGACTCCATCTTGATCGCATCCCGGCGGCGAATACGGCTTCTTGCCTCGTTCAATGTGATGCTGATCAGCCAGGTCCCAAATTTGGCTTCCCCGCGAAAGTTGGCCAGGTTGCGGAAGGCTTTGAGGAAGGCTTCCTGGGCCGCGTCTTCCGCATCCGCCTCATTGTGCAGAAAAGACAGAGCCATGGCGTAGACCCTGCGCTCATAGGGGCGAATCAGTTCGTGAAACAGATGCGTGTCGCCGGCAAGGATCGAAGCGATCATGCGCGCCTCATCCCGTACTCCGGTTGGCCATGCAATCGATGCGTCTCTTAAAGCGGTCTGGTATCGGTTCCCAGCACGCGTCCGTTTCCCGGCGATTGCGCAAACAGGATCAGATGATGCCCTGCGCAGCCTGAAATGAAGATGGAATCGGGATCTGCACCGTCTGCTCGCCGGCGGTCTTCAGCTTGGCCACACGGGAGATGGATCGTGCTACCGAGACGTGCGCCAGAGTCTGACCGGAGTTCTCCCCGTGAAGCACGTTGGAGCGATCGGAATCGTCGGCCAGCACCGCGATCAGGTCGGCCCCGTGGGCCGGCAAGTCACCGCTGGTGGAAAAGTTCACCGTCAGTTTGTCCCCGCCACGCTCACCGAAAGAATGCGGAGAGAGACCGCGGACGCTCCTCTGCTCCTCCTGCACAGCCTGCAGAAACGCTGCACGGTCGCTGCCGACAATCTGCTCTGCGCCGTTGATCACCATCTGTGGCGTGTAGACGCCCTCCAGGTGGAATCGCTCACTATAGGCATTTTGCCGCTCCGTGTAGACCGGAGAGGAGAAGGGGTCGGACCATCCCAGAGAATTCCAGTAGGTGACATGCTCGCTGATGCCAACCATCAACTGCCCCGCGCTGTCTGGCTTCCATTCACCTGCCTGAGCAGCGCATCCGCAGGCGGGCAGCTGGAACATCCTTCCGAGGTAAACAGCTCCACCAGCACCGTCTTCTGGGCCGTGCACCGTACGCTGTGCCTCCAGGCCCAGAGCCCGCGTAAGACCGATGGTAATTCCAGCGGCGATTTTTCTCCTGCGTCTGTCCATATCTCTCCGGTGCGCATGAGACGCACATGCGGGCCGAGAGTTACAAGAACCTACATATTGGTGTGGCCGTGCGCGCATATCCTCGTTGAAGGTCGGCTTGGTCAGCGCGAAAGCCTGCTGCAGGCGTGCCCGGAACTCGGCCTCGCGCGCCAGCAGCGCCGGGGTCGCGGCAGCAAACTCCTTTTCTCGCTCAAGGTCACCAGCCCGGCGGCGGCCAGTCGGCGGCCGCGCGCATCAGCTCTTCCGGGGTGGTGTTCAGGTATTGCGCGTCGCGCGGGTCGGCGATCCATACCGGCTGCGAGTTGCCCAGCACGCCCGAGAGCCAGAAGACCTTGGCCAGCAAAAACTGCTGCCGGCTTTCGTCATCGGTATCGGTGAAGAAGAACTTCTTTTGCCAGCGGCTGTAATAGCGCGTGGTCACCGGAACCGGCTGGCGGTTGCCGCTCTTCAGCAGTTCCAGCTGACCCTGGTCCAGGGTCTTGCGAATCGCGCTGTAGATAAAGGATTCCGCATACGGCTGCTCGGGAGCCGGGACAATTTCCGCAAAGGTCACAGTCATGCTGGCGGAAACCTTGGCGTGCAGCAGGGAATCGGTGCCGTCGGCCACGTGGACCACCCCGTGCACGATATAGGTATCGGCGCCCGAAACAGAACGGTGAAAGGGCCAACGAAAGTCGCCAAAGGTGATCGGCATGCCGGCCATGCGTCACGTAGGCATCCGGCCGCGGATTGCGCAAGTCGCTTGGCCTCATCGCGCAAGTGGGCCGTCATCTCCGGCAACAGCTCGGGGCGATTGAAGTCGAAGTCTTCACTCAACTCCAGCCGCAGCGTGCGCTCGGCCGGAGCATCCGGGGAAAGGCCGATGCGGAAGATGGCGGTCGGGCGGCCATTGAAATCGATCCCCTCTTCAGAGGAGAGGACGGTCAAGCCGGCGTTTGCGGCGGCGGTGCCGACGGCGGTACTCAAGGTGGTCACGGGATTGGCAGACATGGTTCTGCTTTCCTGCGGAAGTCTATAAGTTGATTGTACCGGCGGAACCCTTCGGGCGAGCGCGAAGGCAACCAGGGTGCGGCCTGCCTGCCCGACGATTGCTCAAACTCCTCCAGCAGCTGGGCTTCCAGCCCTCGGGATCCACAGGCATTTCGCAGGCGGCAATCTGCTCTTCCGTGGCGCCGTGATAGCAAAGCTCGCAGACGCCGAGGCCCTGCTCCGAGCGCACGGGGGGCCCAAAAACGCGGCAGGTCATGGGCCGGGAAAGATACAGGTCACAAAGGCCGGTGACGGGATCGAGTGCGGCACAGGGCTCGTCATTGGCAAAGTCTTCAAAACGCGCTTCGCCTCCTCCGAGGGATCCAGCAGGCCGGTCGCCGGGTCGCCAGGGAAATCCTCGGCCAGGCGCTCGACCGATCTCCGCGCCCGCTCGCGAACGGAACGGGCTCGTTCCGGATCGCTCGCACGCAAGCTCCTGCAGTCCCTGCTGGAGCCGGGCCGCATCGAGCTGATGGATGGCGAAGACCCCCACGCAGCACTGCGTGCATCCCGGCTTGCACACCAGCCAATCGCCGCTGCGGCGGGCGGTGTCGGCCAGCGCGGCATCGAGAATCTGTACCAATTTGGCGTCGCCTGAGGGAAGCATGGGCTTTTTTCACAAAAAAAAGGGTAATCCTGGCTGACTTCTGTCGTCTATGCGATTATGAACGGACGGTGACAAAAAAGTTAACGGTGTCGCAACTTTTAAGGTCAGTCGAACGTTACAGAGTATAGGTAATTCTCGCGCCTCGAGGAGCTTCGTGAATAGACCGTGTCTACTCCCCCCGCGTTCTGCGTTCATGGCTTTTCTGCTCGGCGTTTTGCAGATTGCCGCGCTGCTGGTCGCATTTGAGCGGCCGGCTCAAGCCTATGTCGATCCAGGTTCCGGCTTTGTTTTTCTCCAGGTTGCCGGTTCCATGTTTGCCGGCGCAATTTATTATTTCCGCCATCGCGTGAAGCGGATCCTTTATTCGCTGCGCAGACCATCACAGCTTCTTCGCCCGCAGGCAGACAGAGGTTGTAGAGAACCAACCATGAGCCAGGGCACGTCGCAGGAGATTGCGACGTTTCGCGATCCTGCTGGCTCGCTGCGCATTCATGGCGAACAAGTGTTGCGAACCGTCCACCCTCGCTACGCGGCCGAGGCTCTGCGCTTTCTGCAGTCTGAACTGGCCCGCCGCTGGACCGATGAGGGCCACCTGGTCGCGAGCGAGGTGCTGTCTGCGGAAGAGGATCAGCCCCTGCTGCTCCAGCATCCGCGCATCTTTTTCCCTTCCTACCCCTGGGAATGGACTCCCGGGCAATGGGTCGCGGCCGGAGAACTGACGCTCGAATTCTGCAGCCAGCTGCTCCATCAGGGCTGGATCCTCAAAGATGCGACCCCGCTGAACATCCTCTTCGAGGCTCGCGCCCGGTCTTTGTCGATCTGCTATCCATCGAACGCCGTGATCCTCGCAGTCCGTTGTGGCTGGCCTATGGCCAATTTGCGCGCACCTTTCTCTTGCCCCTGGCGGCCTATAAATACCTCGGTTGGCCGTTGCCGGCCACACTCAATCGCCGCGATGGCTACGAGCCCGCGGACCTCTATCCGTATCTTTCCAGTGTCGAACGATGGAGTGCTCCGCTTCGTTCGCTCATCACGCTTCCTTTCCTGCTCGAAACCCGCAAGCGTGGTGCGGGGGCGCCGCCAGCTGCAGCAGGCGCCGGAAATCGCAGCCGCGGTTTTGCAGCGAAACCTCAGAGGATTCGGCAAAACCCTGCGTGCGCTGGGCCCAAGGAACGCGATTCGCGCTGGAGCGAATACCAGGCCGCTGCCGATCACTACAGCGAAGAGGAACGGCGGCGCAAGCAGGAATTCGTCGACCGCGCCATGCAAACGCTGCGTCCCGAATCGGTGCTCGACATCGGCGGCAATACCGGCCAATACTCCCGCATTGCCGCCAGCGCCGGCGCTCGCGTCGTCGCCTGGGACACCGATGTGGCCTCTTCCGATCGCAACTGGAAAGAGGCCCGGAAGGCCGGCTTGCCCATACTTCCCCTGGTCGCTGATGTGGCCCGGCCAACTCCGGCGGTTGGATGGTGCAACACCGAATCGCTCACTCTGCTGGAGCGCGCGCGCCAACGTTTCGATTGCGTCATGATGCTGGGGATTCTCCATCATCTGCTGCTCGCCGATCAGATTCCCATGGCCGACGTGGCCGTGCTGCTGGCATCGCTCACCCGCCGCTGGAGCATCGTGGAGTGGGTTCCGAAAACCGACGTGCGCTACATCGATCTCTGCCGCGGCCGGGACGAACTCTATGCGCATCTGGATGAAGATCTGTTTGTCGAGCAGTTCACCCGCCATTTCAACATCATGACGCGTGAGCAATTGAGCAACGGCCGAGTGCTCTTTCTGTTCGAGAAGAGATGAACTTAAAGACCTTCGTGCAGGGCTTTGGAGCAGCCATACTGCTCTTGATCCTTCGCGTTTGGCCGCATCTGTCCAGCTACCATCCGGTCATTTATCACAGCTTCCTGCCGATGCAGAGCGTGATCTGGGGCGTCCTGCTTGACCTCGGCGTCGTCACTCTGCTGGCGGCCCTGCTCTTCCGTTGTCTGGAGAAGAGCGAGACTGGATTGCGCACTGTGCTGTGGGCCTTCGTGGCCGCGGAGCTTGCCTCGGCCTCGGTCGACTGCCCTGCGGGTCATGCGGCGTGCACCCATTCCTTATCTCACCCCGGACAGGGCGTACATCGTGACTCTGCTGGCCGCGCTGGCCTTGCGTTGGCTTCGGCCGCTTGACTATCGGCGCGCTGTTCGCGGATTGGGCGTACTGCTCGTGCTGGTCGGTTGCAGCATGGTCTGGATGATCCCGGAGCTTTTCTACCAGGGGCTGCGCGCGCAGCGGGTCGAGGGTAGTCCCGGTGATGCAGCCGGCGCTGGTCTCCGATCGAAGAGCTCCGCGGCCGAGGCTGGCCGGATCGTGTGGCTGCTCTTTGATGAGCTTTCCTATGATCAGACCTTCGATCATCGATTTCCCGGGCTCGCCATGCCGGCCTTTGACGAGTTCAAGAGCGAGAGCGTGGTGTTCAGCGACCTGCAAGCCGGCGGGCTATTACACCGATCGCGTGATTCCCTCCTTTTTTCTCGGCAAGCCGGTCGATAATATCCGCAGCAGTCTGGATGGAGAACCTGTGCTCCGATTGGCCGGGAGCCGGCGTTGGCAAGCCTTCGATGCCCAGGCGACGCTCTTTGCGGATGCTCAGCGGCTCGGCTGGACCACCGGCGTCGTCGGTTGGTACAACCCCTACTGCCGCATTCTCGCCGGCACCCTCGAACTACTGTTTCTGGCGCATGGGCGACGGCCAATCCGATGGAGCGCTGCCGGATCACTCTGCTCTGGCAAAATGCAATGTCGCCGCTAGTCGAGATAGGGTGCGGGATTGCGAGCATGAGCCAGGCTTCGCCCAGACAAAGCATGGCGCAGGACCTGGCCGCGATCATGCCCCAGGCCGAGGCGTTGATTCGTGATCAGAGCATCAGTTTCGTCTTCATTCATCTGCCGGTGCCGCATCCTCCCGGGCATGTACGATCGCAAAACAAAGGAGGCGAACGCCCGGCGGCAGCTACATCGATAACCTGGCGCTTACCGACAGAGTCACTGGGGGAATTGCTGGCGACTCTGGCGCAACCGCAACGGCCGCAAAGACAACCGTGATTGTCTGCTCTGACCATTCCTGGCGAGTCGCCATGTGGCGGTCAACTGCGACCTGGACGAAGGAAGATGAGATTGCGAGCCACGGTCGTTTCGATCCACGTCCAGTCCTGATGATCCACTTTCCCGGGCAGCAAACGCGGAGCAAGTTCGACGAATCGCCTGCACGCCTTCGACGAAATGCCGGCATCCACGAGATCACTTGAGCGCATGCTGACGAGGGCTCATGATACCGGATTCGACAACTGTTGGCAGGACGGTGCCGGTGCCGCAATCCTGAGCTTGAGCACCTAACGATCCGTCCCGCAACACTCCCCCAGGCCAATGCTCACGAACCCCGCCCGCTCACAATATCCGCGAAAGATCACCTGATCGCCATCTTCAAGAAAGCTACGCTGCTCACCGCAGGCAAAGCGAAGGGCTCGCGGCCATTGTGAGTAAGCTCCAGCAGGCATCCACGAGCGTCCTCTCCAGGCCCGGAAACAGTACCGCTGCCCAACAGATCCCCGGCTGAAGGTTGCAACCATTGCTGGCATGATGGGTCAGCAACTGGGCCGGCTGTCCAATAAAGATCCCGCAGGTTGCTGCGGCTAAGGCCCGGAACACGCCTCACCCATCCTGGCCGAGCGCAAATAAACCTCCAGCATCAGATCGATGCCCACCCTCTCGCAAGTCCTGTTCCGACGCAAGATAATTCAGCGGCGGCGGATCCTCGGCGGCCGGGCAAAAGCCGGAGTGCGAAAGGGAGCCAGCGCTTCCATGGTGACGATCCAGGGCGAGATGGTGGTGGCAAAGCTTTTGGCCAGGAAAGGGCCCAGCGGCTGGTACTCCCACGCCTGAATATCGCGCGCCGACCAATCATTCAGCAGGCACACGCCAAACAGATGTGAAGCGGCGTTCTCGATCGCGATTGTTTCTCCCAGGCGGTTGCCCGGGCCAACAAAAAATCCGGCTTCCAGCTCGTAATCAAGCGCCTGGCTGGGCGCGAAAGCTGGGCGCTGCCCGGGCGAGGATACGATCTGGCCCGCGGGCCGCTTCACCGTCGCTCCGCTGAGCAGGATCGACGACGCCCGGCCGTGATATCCGATAGGAACATACTTGTAATTGGGCAACAGGGGATTATCCGGCCGGAAGAGTCTGCCCACATTCGTAGCGTGATGAATCGAGGCATAAAAATCGGTGTAATCGCCGATCACGGCAGGCTTGAGCATGGTGACTTCCGCCATCGGCAAGAGATGCGGCGACAGTGCCCGCTGGTTTCGGAAGCCTGAGGATGATCCGCACGCAGCAGGTCGCTGAGCGGCGCGCGTAGAGCAGACCAGCGCTCACCGCCGAGCGCCATCAAAGGGTTGAGCGTGCTGCGGCACAGGCCTCCTGGCACCGCCGCAGCGGCAGCAGGTCCGCGCAACCGCGCAGGTCCAGAATCTGATCTCCGATGGCGACCCCAATCGTAGGCCCCGCGCCCGCAAAAACGCCAAAGGGCAGGTTTTGAATAGGGAATGCGTTGCCTGCGCGATTCGCCGAGGGACCCAGCTTTGACGCTGAGGATCATGCGTAGCATTCATAGTTGCATTAACGGAACGGGCTTTCCCGTGAAATGCTTCTTCAGCGCCTGCCAAACCTGGAAGTAGTCGCGCTGCAGGCAATCCGTCTCCAGCGCGAAGCGCGTGGGGTGAAGCACCAGCTGGGTCTCAAACATGAAAGCCAGCGTGTCGCCAAGATAATGAGGCTTTAGCTCGGCTTTCTCGGCTCTCTCGAAGGTCTCAGCATCCGGCCCGTGTGCCTGCATACAGCTATGCAGGCTGGCTGAGCCGGGAACAAACCCTTCCGCCTTGGCGTCGTATTGGCCGAAGATCAGGCCCATGAATTCGTTCATCGCATTGCGGTGGAACCAGGGAGGACGAAACGTATGCTCGGCCACCATCCATCGCGGCGGGAAAATGGCAAAGTCGACGTTCGCCGAGCCTGGAACCGCGGTCGGCGCCGTCAACACGGTGAAAATCGAGGGGTCCGGATGATCGAAGCTGACGCTGTTAATGCAGTTGAAATTTGCCATGTCGTACTTGTAAGGCGCGTAGTTGCCATGCCAGCCCACCACATCCAAAGGCGAGTGATCGATGCCTGCCGACCACAGCTTGCCCTGGAACTTGCACAAGCTCTGAAATTCGCCGTCCACATCCTCGAAGGCAGCTACGGGAGAAAGAAAATCGCGTGGGTTGGCCAGCCCGTTGGCGCCGATCGGACCCAGATCGGGCAAGCGGAAAGGAGGCCGAAATTCTCGCAGATATAACCGCGGGCGGAGTCTTCCAGTAGCTCCACCCGCATCTTGAGGCCGCGAGGGATCACGCAAAGTTCACCCGGCGCCACCTCCAGAATGCCCAGCTCGGTGAAGAAGCGCAGCTTGCCCTGCTGGGGCAGGATCAGCATCTCTCCATCGGCGTTCGAAAAGAACCGTCCGGACATGCTTTGGTTGGCGGCATAGATGTGCACCGCGCACCCCGTCTGTCCTGCCGGGTTGCCGTTGCCGGCCATGGTGACGATGCCGTCGAGGAAGTCGCAGGGCGCGGAGGGAATAGGCAGAGGATCCCATCGGAGCTGGTTGGGCGTGGCAGAAAGCTCGTCGAAGGGGCCGCTCCGCATCCCGTTGCTCCGGCAGCTCGACAAAGGGCCTATGGGTTACCGAGGGGCGAATGCGGTAGAGCCAGGAGCGGCGGTTGGTGGCCCGGGGAGCGGTGAAGGGGGTCCCGCTGAATTGCTCGGTGTAAAGTCCGAGGGCAGGATTTCTGGGGTGCGTTTTGCCCCTTGGGCAAAGCGCCCGCGACCGCTTCTGTCGCAAACTCGTTGCCAAACCCCGATTGATATTCCAATTTCGCCATGACTTCCCCCTGTAGCTGTATACCGGAGCGGGCTCACGATTGCCAACTGGCCACTGCCCGAACTATTAGGCAACTTTTAATGCGACGGGCCGCGACAACGCCGATACTCCGGGCAGATGCGCGACTTGCTTAAGCAGCCTACGCACGGATACCCGCATACCGAGGTCGAGAATCACCTATCTCCCGGTTATGCCAGGTGGTGCCATCCGTAACTCGGAAAGATCGAGAAGCGACCACCATTTTGCATCCAACAAGGGCAGCTTAGGGCGCATCAAATGTGCCCGCGCCGGCGGGGTCGGCGGACGAATGCAGAACCATGTCTTCATAGGACGGTTGTGACCCGCTGGTTGCCGATCTGCGTTGCCACTACTGATCCGTGCGCCCCTGCAGCCTGGTGACAAGGCCGAGCCTGCCTGCCTTCGCTCAGCGCTGACCAAGTGGTGCAGCGGCTGATGGAGAAGAAAAGAACGTGCGGGGCCCTGCAGCACTATTAGGCAAACGCAGTTATCGTCTGGAGTATCACGGATTCCCCGCCTCCGCCGAGGCGACGATGGAAGTAGACGTGAACTTCGACGCGCCCGCCTCCAAGCACTTCACCATCGTGAGCTCCACCGGGTCGAAGCTGATCCAGAATCGCGTTTTCCGCCGCCTGCTGGAAATTGAAGAGCAGGCCGGGGACTCAAGCAACCGGAAGCACACCGAGCTTGGCCCCGAAAATTACACCTTTCCCTCGCCGGCATCGAGGGCACAAACTATGTGCTGAACGTCGAGCCCAAGGTGGAGAGCCAATTTCTGTATCGAGGCAAGATCTGGGTGGACGGGCACGATTTCGCGGTAACTCGCATCGAGGCTCAGCCGGCCCGAAATCCATCGTTCTGGACCACCAAATCGATGATCCATCACACGTATCAACAAGTGGACAACGAGTTCTACCTGCCCAAAGAGAACAAGACAGTGACCAATGTCCGGCTCGGCGGAGTGGCGACACTGACCATTGAATACCAGTCCTATCAGGTCACCGCCGCTAAGCCTGTTGCTTTGGCGAGAAAGCATGCCGTCCCGTGTAGGATTGGTGGCCCGACGGCGGTTCAACCAGGAAGTAGCCAACTTCATGTCATCCAGAAAGTAAGACCGGTACGGCTGATCGTGCGCAGAGCGCGCTGCCGTGCACGGTGACTAAACATCATGGGCACGTACGAGTTCTCTGAGCATTGTGAATCTTGGCGGATAGCTTGCACCGCCAATATGGTAGAGCGGTGGGCGTTACCTCACCCGCCGCAGACGGTGAGGAAGAAGTAAAGAAAAGGGAACGAAGGTGATTCCCGCGCGGGCGGCGCGGAAACGTAAGACATGAGTAATCGGCCGCGTTGCACCGCGAAAAGGGCGGAAGAAGCGACCCTTTTGAGGGGGGTGCGCCAGGTTACCAGGTAGTATGACTTCCCGAGAGAGCATCATGAGCGTCGGCAGACGATCCGGGTGCTTACGGTAGACGATCATCCGCTTTTGCGGGGCGGAATCTCGGGCGCGATTATGGCGCAGCCGGATATGACCGTGGTGGCGGAGGCGACCGATGGCGACGAGGCGGTCGCGTTATTTCGAACCCACCGGCCCGACATCACGCTCATGGATCTGCGCATGCCCAAGACGAACGGAATCGAAGCGATCGCCGCGATTCGCAAGGAGTGGCCGACCGCGCGCATCATTGTCCTGACCACTTACGGAGGAGACGTACAGGCGTTGCGGGCATTCAAGGCGGGCGCTTCCGGGTACCTTCTCAAGAGTATGCTGCGCACGGAGTTGATCGATACCATACGGCTGGTGCATGCCGGCCACCGCCGTATTCCCCAGGAAATCGCCGTGGAAATGGCCGAGCATGTCGCCGACGACGCACTCACCGGCCGCGAGATCGAAACGCTTCGTGGCGTGGCCAGCGGCAGCTCCAACAAGATCATTGCCGAACATCTGGGCATCTCCGAGCACACCGTCAAAGGACACCTCAAGAGCATTCTCACCAAGCTGGGCGCCACCGATCGCACCCACGCAGTCATGATCGCGCTGAAGCGCGGTTTCCTCGACATGTAACTCATTCCCTCACGAAGGCCTCCGTGAAGGAACCAGAGGCGGCGACTTACTCTGTCTCCGCCGCAATAGGTTGGTTGCTGACTGGCATGGTCTGGAGGGTCTGCAACTCGCTCTGAACCTGGGCCCACTGCGTCGGATTCTTCTTGGTGCGAATGGGTGCATTCGGGTCGGCGTAGTAATTCTGAATGTCGGCCTTGAGGCCCGGAGGTATCGTGTGGTGGGGATCCTCAACCAAACGGTGAAGCAGCTTGGCGTACGTGTCATCCGTCAGGCGATAACCGCCAGGACGGACCGGCAAACCGGTATCCAGGTCCCGATTGGGAAGCGTCTGATGCGGCTTGACCAGCCGGCCATGGCGGAGCTAAGAGCATCGGTGGATAGGTTGACGCTGCGAACGTATTCCTCTTCTGTCGCGGCAGTCGGACCTTTGATCGCGGCTAGTTTCAGCGGGCCAACTTTAGGCACGATATAGATGAACCCGGCTAGCGTATAGGTTCCGATGCCCGCCTTCTTACGGTACTTGTCCCAGTCATTTTCCACCGCGATCTGCGCCACCTCGCTGTCCAATTTTTGGGATTCAGGACCCACGGGGTCTGCAGGCATGTGGCTGCGATGCAGAAGAGTGATGGCATATGCGATCCGGGGAATGAAGCTGCGGACGGCGAAGCGAAATCCCCTGACATTGATGCGGCTGGTTCTGGCCTTGGAGAAGTCTTCACTCAGACCGTAAGTCTCATAATAGGCCGCTGCGAGTTGCTGCGTAGGAACGTTGAGCCCGACGTGGCGAAGGTAATGAACCGGCGCGAAGCGGTGATGCGAAATCTCGTTTATGTCGAAGGCGAACTCTGTCTGCACATGGGCATGCTTATCCTGAGCATAAGCAACGACGGGACCATATTTTGCGCCTAGCTTGGGAAATTCGACAGGCACGGCACGGTTGACGGCCATCGAGTGGCCTATGTTATCGCCGATGTAATGGGAGAGAGCTCCCACCGCGAAGGCGAGCTGGTTAGCGTCCTTGGCGTCGCGAAAAAGATGAACAATGAAGTCGCCGGAGCGGACGTAATGGGTCAGGTCGGAGGCAAAGGGGTCGCCGAAAGGATAGTAGCCAATATCCTGAATAACGCAGCCCCCGTAGGCGTAGGAGCGCGCCTCTTCCAGCTGTTCTGCTGTGATGCCGGGGTACCGGCTGCGCAGCAGCGGCACGATAGAGCTTTGCCAGGTCAGGTCGATCAGCTGCTCGTGAGTAAGAAGCGAGTAAGCTCCGGCAGGCTGGCACGCCAGAAGCACACACAATAGAAGAGCGGAGGCCCTGAAGATCAGTACCCATCCACTCCAGTATCGGAGAGGCGCCTAAAAGTTGAACTTGAGCGCTCCCTGCAGAATGCGCGGAGGCGCGGCGCTGATGGCGTTGCCGAAGGTCGAACTGCCGATATCGCCATCGACCGAGCTGGGGCCGTTGAATTGCGTGTGGTTGAAGACGTTGAACGCCTCAACGCGGAAGAGCAGCGACTTCGATTCGGTGAGCGCCAGATTCTTGGCCACCGCCATGTCGAAGTTGTCCGCGCCGGGGCCGTAGAAGAAGCGCCGCTTGGCGTTGCCCGGCGTGCCGAGCGCATTCATGCTGAAGCCGCGGTGTCGAAGTAGTTGTTCCCGTTGGTGCGGGGATTCTGGTTCAGGTGAAGCGGGCCGCCGTTGTAGTCGGGCTCATCGATGCTGCTGTTGTTGACCCCGTTGGGATTGGTGCCGATCAGCGAGTTGTCTCCATTGTTGATCATGGTGACGGGGAAGCCGCTGGCAGAAGCGCGTGATGCCGGAGAGCGACCAGCCACTGGTCAGCCGGTTGGGACGGAAGAACTGGTCGAAGGGCAGCTGGTATTCGTAGCTGAGACGAAGTTGTGCTTCACATCGAACGAGGAGATGGCGTAGCTGAGCGCGGGATTGAAGGGGTTGACCTCCTTCGCCGATGTTCGACGACTGGTCCAGCGACTTGCTGTAGGTGTAGGCGGCGGAGAACTCAAGCCGGCCGCTGGTGTGGCGGGCGCTGAGTTCGAGCGCGTTGTAGTTGGCGTGGCCGATGTTGGATTGCAGCGCATTGCTGCCGAAGTTCGGGCCCAGCGGTCCGCGCGTTCCATTCACCTGTCCGCCGGCGATGGGATAATAGACCGTGTCTTCGCCGCCGGGGCCGCAGGTGAGCGTTCCGGGCTGCACCTCGCTGGGCTGGCTGAGGCTGAGGCAGAGCGCGGGATTGCCGGGATTCGGCTCGATCAGAACGCGCTGGCGATGGCTCGACGTGCCGACATAGCTCGCGCTGAAGACGGTGTTCGGGCCCGGCCTGCCGTTCGATCGAAAGCATCCATTCCTCGGTATAGGGCGTGCGGTTGTGGATGTCGTATCCCGGGATGCCGCTGATCGGCTCGTAGGTGCCCCAGTCGATATTGGCGTCGGGATTGCTGCGCGAAGAGTTGAGCGGAGCAAACGTGTAGGGAAAGGGCTGGCCGTTGTTCTGTCCGTCGGCTGCGGTGATGAACGGCGTGGCGAAGAGCGGCGGCGCGGGGCTGGTGTAGGTGGTGCCATACGGCGCGTTGGCGGCGAGCACGCTGATCGAGAGCGCATCGATCGCGGTGTAGAAATTGCCAAAGCTGGCGCGGATGCTGGTCGTTCCCGGCGGGCCCAGAATCTTGCCCGAGGAACTGCCGGTCTCGGCCTGCGGCGACCAGGCCAGGCCGACGCGCGGCGAGAAGCTCAGGTTGCCGATGGGGGCGAGCGTGTTCGGAACTCCGGGATCGCCGGGATAGAGGATGCCCGCCGGCGCGCCGGGAAAGACCACCGACTGCGCGCCGGGGACGAAGGTGGAGATCTGGTTGTATTTTTCCGACCAGGGCGCGATGCGGTCCCAGCGCAGGCCGTAGTTCAGCGTCAGGTTCGCGCGCGCGTGCCAGCTATCCTGCGCGAAGAGGCCAACATATTTGTTGCGCGCATAGAAGGGGTTGAGCTGGCTCTGGTTGTATTGGCTGGGCACGCCGATGAGGAAGTCGGCAAAATCGACGCCGGTTTCCGTGTCCGGAGAAGACAAAGCTGCCGTTGAACTGCGCGATGGGATGGGCATTGACCTGATCGGCGTGGAACTCCGCGCCGAACTTCATGGTGTGGTTGCCGAGCACCTTCGAGAACGTGTCGGACACCTGATAGGTGTTGTTGGCTTGGATGAGTTGGTTGGCTGCGGCGCCGGTGGAGTAGCCGTTGAAGTTGAGATTTTCGACGCTCTGCCCCTTGGGATCGAGGGCGACAATGCTGGGCGTGCCGTCCGCATTCTCGAAGCCCTGCGAAGTCAGGCTGACGCCGCTGCCGCCCACCGGCTGGCCGAGGTTGGTGTTGTCGCGCATGATAGCTGAGGTGGAATTCGTTGACATGGTGGTGCTGAAGGTCTTGGTGTCGCCGAGAGCGAAGAGCTGCGCCCGGCCCGTGGTGAGGGCGTTGAAGCCAGGAACGCTGGCGCCGCTCTGCGCGACCGGATAGGGATTATCGAGGTTGAAGTCGTCGATGAAGTAGTAGGCGGAGAACAGCCCCAGCGCGTATTCGCATCCAGGCGCAGGCCCGCCTTGTCGTCGCGCACCGTCTGGTTGTAGGCGGAGGTGGCGAAGCCGATGGCGGTATTCGGCGCGGGAATGTATTGCAGCATCCGTTGCGCAGGAACGGACCAGGCCTCTGCGGAATGATGCGCGTTGGGAAAGACGCATTGGGTCGGAGTTGCGCACCCGGCGACGTAATACGGCTCGCCCGGCGTTACACCGTAGCCGAGTTTCTGGGTGAGCAGGTTGGCGAAATACGGGCCGCCGACCGACCCCGATCAGGCTGCTGCGAGAGATCGGCGAGATTCCGATGCGATCCGCGTTCGACGGCACGCTGATGTTGCCGGTGTCGATGCCCTGCGTCTGACGCGTTCCCTGGTAGTCGGCGAAGAAGAAGAGCTTGTCGTGGCGGATGGGGCCGCCGAGGGTTCCACCAAACTGGTTTTGGCGGAAGGCTCCGCGCGTGGGCGAGAAGTAGTTGCGCGCGTCGAGATCGGTGTTGCGCAGAAAGTCGAAGGCGCCGCCATGAAAGCCGTTGCTGCCGGATTTGGTGATGACGTTGATCTGGCCGCCGCTGAACTCGCCATACTCGGCGTCGAAGTTGCTGGTGATGATGCGGAACTCGGCGATGGCGTCGAGGTTGGGAATGATGGCGGTGCCGGCGTTGACGTCTTCTTCGGCGTCGCTGCCGTTCACGCTGAAGTAGTTGGCGAACTCGCGCTGCCCATTGACGGAGATGGTGCCGGGATTGAGCGTCCCGGAAGGGTTGAGGATGGTCGCGCCCACATCCTGCACGGTGGTGGAGGTGATCGATGTTTGGGGAGCGACGCCGGGCTGCAGAGAGAGCAGATCGGTATAGCTGCGGCCGTCGAGCGGAACTGCGGTCATCTGCCGTCCGGTGATCACCTGGCCCAGCTGCGTGCTGGTGGTCTCAACGTGCAACGCGTTGTCAACTACGCTTACGGTTTGCGCGACGCCGCCCACCTCGAGCGACAGCATCGAGCGTAAGCGCTGCGTTGGTATCGAGCACGATATCAGTCCGTTGATAGCCAGAGAAAGCCAGGCGCCTCCACCTGCAATTCGTAATGGCCAACCGGTAGAACCGGGAATATGTAATAGCCCCTTGTTGTCGCTGTGTGTCTGGTAGAGGAGCCCAGTGCTGGACTCACGAGCAGTTACGCTTGCATTGGGAATGACACGTCCCCCAGGGTCCTTGACGGTGCCGGAAATACTCCCGCCCACGCTGGCCCAGGCCGCGGCAGCAGAGAGCAGGGAAACGATCAACAGAGCATGTAGGGCTAGCAGCAGCGGATGATTCGTTCTCATGAACATTTGCTTTCAATCTTCCTGGCAGAAAATTACTGAATGGTGATCGGGACGTTGACGCTGGTCTGTTCTGGCGATGAACCGCTGCCAGCCGTAGCTGTAACCACAACGGTATAAGTGCCCTTGGTTGTGCCCGGATTGGTCTGCGCCGTGCCGCCGCAGCCGATGACGGTAAAGACGATGGCCATCAACGCGAGCAGGAACACAGCAGTGCCGCGCCAGCGCCTCCGGGGAAGGCCCATCAGAAACAGACACGCGAGACTGGCGCCACCGCCGGCGAGCCATCCGGGGAGTCCCCTGCGCGTGCTGACCTGGGGATGAGGTGGGGTGGTATTGACCGTGAGCGAAGCCTGCCCGGTGCCGGTGATTGATTTAGGGTTCACAAAGCAGGCCGATTGCGCCAGCGTGGAGGGCATTGTGCATGTGAGGTTGATGGGCGTGGTGTAGTTGTTGGCTACATTCACCATGACCGGTGCGATGGCGGCCGAACCGACAGCGGCGGTCGCGCCAGCGGAAGCCAGTGCGAAATTCGAAATGGTGATGGGCACGTTTCCTGATAGCGACTCCTGGTACGTCGCGTCGCCTTGATAAAACGCAGTCAGATTGCTGGTGCCTGAGTCTCCATTGATGGTCGTTGTCACCGCCGCTTGCCCGTTGAGCAGAGTTACCGGGTTGCCAACGTTGATGCCGTTCAGTTGGAACTGAACCGTGCCCGTTGGAGTGGCCGCTCCGCTCGTGGCATCGACGACATTCGCGGTTAACGAGATCTTTCCGTTCGGTGTCACGCTGCTGGTCGAGGCTGTGGCGGTGGTCGTCGAGGCCAATCCAGCAGAAGGCAGCACCTGGATCGCCGCCATCATGCCGGAGTCTTCGTGTTGCAGAATGTGGCAGTGATACACGAACGTGCCGACAATATTAGGATCGCGGAAATCCATGCGCACCTTCACGCTCGGATAGGGTCCGCTGCCACTCCAGTAAGGCAGATCGACAGTGTCGCGGATGGCCGGATCGTTGACTGGCTGGCCGTTCACCTCAAGCACTTGAAAATGAATCTGATGGGTGTGAAAGATGTGGTCTTCGAGCGCAGTATTCTGTACCACCCAATCTTCGACCGTGCCCGAATGGACTACGATGGCAGGCGGGTTCTTCATGTCGAACAATTCAGGCTGCTGGCCTTGTTCGGTAATGAAGAAATTGGTCGGACTGTTGGGGTTGGTCGGGTCTTGCAATACTTCTGAGAAATACAGATTGCGTTGCGCGACCGGGGTCGCGGCAGCCAATGCTGCGAACCGCGTCACCCTGGTTCTGACTGCATGCGATGGCAGCTTGACCGCGGTCGCCGCGTTTTCGATTCCGTTCTGGCTCTCGATGTTGGCAATCGGCCGGGTCGGATCGAAGTCCCCGTCGGGGCCGGTATCCCAATTCTGGGTAATCAATTGTGCCTGATCGCTGGTCTTCGGCGTGGTCACTACAAACTCGGCACGCGCGCCGGGCGGCAAGAGGATGCTGGTCTCGCTCTCGGATGTTTCCCCGCTGCTTCCGGAAGCAATGGGATAACCATCAATCGCCACCACCTGCATGGGCTGCGGCGTTCCGTTGACCACGTACTGCAGGTTCAGGATGGTGTCGGCGGCGGTGTTCGCCACACGCCACAACTCCTGTTGCGTTGGGTTGGTCTGGATGACCGCCGGCTTGTAGCTCGGATAGGTCACCGGTACGTAATTGATGGAAAGATCCCAGGCAGGAATGTTGGCGTCGTTGCTCTCGGAAGCCGGCAGCACCTGGTCGCGGATGACAAAGGTACGCTCGGTCAAGCCGGCGAGTGCGGGGTCGACATTTTGCAGGCCCTCGACGATCAGCGCGCCGGTAGCCCCGCCCTGCACCTGGCCCTCAGAAAACCCATGCGGGTGGGGATGGTACCAGTAGAGCCCTGGGGGTTCGTTCTGCGGAATTTGAACGTTGTAATCGAAGCTCTGGCCAGGCTGGATCAAGGTGTGGACCACCTCATCCTGCCCACAGACGGGCGCGGTATTGGTTCCGTGGAAGTGGATGTTGGTCGCGGTGGCCGTCATCGTTCCATTGCAGGCGCTGCTGGTGCTGGTGGCGGCCGTCTGCGGAGAGAGGCTCATCTTCATGCCGGCCATATTGTCACTGGCACTGGCCGCAGCAGGTAGGTCGTTCTGGAAATGAATGGTGAGCAAATCGCCGGGGTTCACTCGAAGCGTGGGCGATTGGAGTCCGGTGTCTGTGACGTAACAGTAGCGGACAAGTCCTTGGGAGTCGGTAGCGGTCAGGAATTTGAAGGTGACCTCGAGCACGCCGTTCTGGCTTTTCAATTCTGGCGGCGCGGTGGTCGTCGAACCTGCGGGGAAACGCGCGCACACCTGGTCTGCCGGGTCAGCAGCATTCGCCGCGGCTGAGCTTACCCTTCCGGCAGCAGCCGACATCTTCGCCATATCCTGTGCGGACATCGCGCCCCGCCCGTTTGCATGCTGCGCAAAGGCGGAAAGGAGGCTGGAAAACAAGATCAGAATGGTAAGAGCATTTCGGAGCGGCAGACGAAGGCGTCCACCCGGAAGATCAACCAGCGTACTCACATTGACTCCCTTGCCTCAGCAGGCACACATGTAGTAGTCGGGTCCGGCGAATTTACGCGCTGGCCGTCCTAGTAGTTGAAAGCTTGCGGGTGGGGGACCTATAGTGAAGGAAGCCCGCAGTCTAAAACACTGTGGTCTCCAGGTCCTCGCGGCCTCCGCCAAGAGATTCCCGCGGGGATCTGGGTCTTTTATTCAAACATTCATCAGGAAGCCTTTTGCTGCGCGGCGCACCTCCGGCATAACCCCTCCTACCTCGAGACGCATTACCTGGATCGTAAAATTGTTCTGTGCGGCGATTTCCCGCTTTAAACGCTGAAAGGTAGGACTGTCCAATTCCTCGATCTCGCCGCAATGGAAGCACGCCAGATGCAGATGGTCCTTTTGCGTCTTGACCTCGTAATAATGCTTCTCTCCGTTGAGGTGCATCAGGTCAAGCTCATCGATCAGCCCCAGGCGCTTAAGCAACTCCAGGGTCCGGTATACGGTGGCGCGATCGATCTTGGGGTCGACTTGGCGAGCGCGAGAGAGCAGGGTCGCAGCGTCCAGATGGGAATCTGCCCGCTGGATGGTCTCAATCAAAGCGCGTCTCTGCGCGGTCAGTCGAACGCCCTTGGCTTCCACTTCATTTAAGAGTTCGCAGCGCTTCAGCATGGTCGTCCAGTTGCGACTGGGTCGCACTATGTACAATATACGACACAATTGGTCCGATTACAACTGCTTAGAGGAATTCTTGACCGAAAATTTCTTTGCATTGCTGAACCTGGGGTTAACGGAATTGAAACCATTGCCCTACCAGATCATCCAAAGTCCGTAATCCGAGTCGACAAGGAGCTATCGTTGCAAATCGGCGTTGACAGTTTCGCGGCATCCATTCCAGATCCGATTACCGGTGCCGCCCTCAGCCCGGTGGAGCGCATGCAACATCTGCTGGAAGAGATCGCCCTTGCCGACCAAGTTGGTTTAGACGTGTTTGGTATCGGCGAACATCACCGCCCCGAGTTTCTCGACTCTGCCCCTCCGGTTATTCTGGGCGCGGCCGCTGCGCTTACCAAACGTATCCGCCTCACCAGCGCAGTCACGGTGCTCAGTGCAGCCGACCCGGTCCGCGTTTTTCAGCAATTCGCCACCCTCGATCTGATCTCGCAGGGCCGCGCAGAGATCGTGGCCGGCCGCGGTTCGTTTATCGAGTCTTTCCCCTTGTTCGGCCTCGACCTCAACGACTACGACTCGCTCTTCGCCGAGAAACTGGAATTGTTGTTGCAGATTCGCGAAAAGACAGAGGTCTATTGGTCGGGCAAGCACCGTGCCCCGCTTACAGGACAGAGCATCTATCCGCGCCCCGTACAAAATCCGCTGCCCATCTGGATGGGAGTCGGAGGCACCCCTGCTTCCTTCGCTCGTGCCGGTATGCTGGGACTTCCTTTAATGGTTGCCATCATCGGCGGCGAACCTCACCGCTTTCGTCCCCACATTGAACTCTATCGCGAGGCCGGGCGCCGCGCGGGCCACGCCCCTGAGCAGTTGCGGGTGGGGCTACACTGCATTGGTTTTCTTGCCGACACCACGCAGCAGGCTGCGGACGACTTTTTTCCCGGCTATGCGCATACGTTCACAGAGATCGGCAAAGAGCGCGGATGGCCGCCAACCACGCGAGCGCAGTTCGATGCCACCCGGGGCCCGAAAGGCGCCCTGATTATTGGTGACGCCGAAACCGTTGCGGAGAAGATCCGTTACATCAATGAAGCGTTGGGTGGCGTCTCCCGTATCACTTTCCAAATGGGCGTTTCGACGCTTCCTCACTCAAAGATGATGCATGCCATCGAAATCCTTGGGCAAAGCGTCGCTCCGCTGGTGCGTGAGGAACTTTCGGTTATCGCGAAATGAGCAAGCTGCACCGTTGTGCGTGGGCGGAAAGCGACCCACTCCTGCGCCAGTATCACGACCAGGAATGGGGTATTCCCGAGCACGATAGCCGCGCCCTTTGGGAACTACTTATGCTGGAAGGTTTCCAGGCCGGCTTGGCGTGGATAACGGTGTTGCGCAAGCGTGAGAACTTCCGTGCAGCGTTCCATGGTTTTAATCCGGCCAAGGTTGCAGAGTTTGGCGAGCCAGACGTTATCCGGCTATTGGCCGACCCTGGCATTATCCGTTCCCGCGCCAAAATCGAGGCGACCATCGCGGGCGCCCGCATTTATGAAGAGATGAGGCGCAGCGGCGAGGACTTCTCTCAGTTCGTCTGGAAGCTGGCCGGGGGAAAGCCAATCAAAAACAAAACCGGCGACGTACCCGCGAAGACCGTACTTTCGGAGGAGATATCGGCGGCCCTCAAGAAGCGCGGCTTCAAGTTTGTAGGCCCCGTAATTGTCTACGCCTGGATGCAAGCCTCGGGGATAGTGAACGACCATGATCGCCGTTGTTTTCGGCGAAGAGTTCCCGCTGCAGCGGCTCATTGAGAGAACCGCAGGTCCCTCCACTACGCTCCCGGGGGAGCGTAGTGGAGGGATCTGCGGTCACTTGCGGATGTAATCTCCGGTCTTGCCGCCGGATTTGCTTACCAGGACAATCTCCCGGATGGCGATTGATTTATCCAGAGCCTTGCACATGTCGTAAATGGTGAGCGCGGCCACTGCTGCTGCTGTCAACGCCTCCATCTCGACGCCGGTGCCGGCGACCGTCGCGGCGGTGCTGCGGATCTCGATGCCGCCGCCCACAACGGTCGCGGACACATCGATGTAGCTCAAGGGCAGCGGATGACACATCGGGATCAGGTCTGCCGTGCGCTTGGCCGCCTGGATCCCGGCGAAGCGTGCCACTTCAAGCGGGTTGCCTTTGGGGTTTTGCGGTAACGCGGAAAGCACTGCCTCGGACAGCACGACAAAGGCGGAAGCCTGCGCCTCCCGCCGCGTGGCTGGTTTGGCGCTTACATCGACCATATGTGCGCTGCCTTCGGCGTCGTAATGGGAAAGCTTGTCCATGGTGTCGATATGCTATAGCAATATCTTGACCGTCTCACCAGCGGTGAGCAGCGGCCGGTCGGGCGGTACCACAAGAAAACAGTTGGAGCGGCTGGTACTCGCCAGGTCGCCGGACCCTTGCCAGACAACCGGTTCCACGGTCACATCCGACAGCATGGCCGGCAGAAAGCGCGTCAGACCGGTCTGCACCTTGACGTCCCTTGCCAGGCAGGCCTGCGCGAATCGGGGTTCGCGGCACGGATCGCCGCATAGCGCACCCAGCAGCGGCTCGACGAACAACGTAAACGTAACCATGGTGGATACAGGATTCCCAGGCAGTCCGAAGAAGTAAATCTGGCCCAGCCTGCCGAAGACGATTGGCTTGCCGGGCTGGATGAGGGCGCCGGTGAAGAAGAACTCGGCCCCCAGTGAGAGCAGAACCTCCTCTACCAGATCGTACTTGCCCATGGAGACTCCGCCCGAAAGCAGCAGCAGATCGCTCTGCAGGGCGTCGCGGATGATGGCTTCAAGATGCCCGCGCTCATCGCGCGCAATGGGGAGCCGCACCGGCTCTGCGCCGGCAGCAAGAACCTGGGCTGCGACCGAGTAACTATTGGAGTTACGAATTTGCTGGGTCATCGGTTGCTGGTCCACTTCAACCAGCTCGTCGCCGGTGGCGACGATGGCGACTTTGGGCCGGGAGAAGAGACGAAGCTTTCCCATGCCACAGGCTGCCGCGGCGGCGATCTGGCGGGAGAAAATGCGCATGCCTCGAGGCACGATCACTTCTCCCTCTCGAGCCTCGGCTCCCTTGGGAACGATGTTGTCGCCGGGTGCCATACCGCGGCCGGGCGAAAGATGAAGCGTGTCAAGGTCACGTTGCACATGCTCCACCATGACCACGCAATCGGCGCCGGCGGGTACCGGCGCGCCTGTCATTATCTCTACTGCCTCGCCCGGGTTGACCTCGATCGTCTCCGCGTCGCCGGCGCGAATTGAGCCAAGGATCTTGAGCGGCAAACCGGCTGAGAGATCCGCGGCACGGCAGGCAAATCCGTCGCGTGTGGAGCGGGGAAACGGAGGTTGATCCCGATCGGCTACAACCGGCTCGGCCAGTACGATGCCCAAGCTATCAAGCAGCCCAACGGACTGCGGTGTATGGGGGGAGACCAGCCGGTCAGCATGCTCGCGAACGATCCGGCTGGCCTCCGTATAGCTGACCACCCGAGATGGAGCGACACTGTTCAAGTTGTCCCGATCCAGCCCCGACTGGCTGAAAACAAACCAACCGATCGGCAGACGCCGGTCGAGCTTTGTTTTGGTTTCGTATCAGGGCCCGACTTTAGTCGGGTCGTAAAGAAAGAGAATTGGGCTTTAGCCCCTGCTCTGACTCAGCCTGCGCAGGGGCTAAAGCCCACATTTTTTCGCCCTTTACGGCCCGACTAAAGTCGGGCCCTGATACAAAGCAGCAAACCTTGTTCGCCGCCGGCGAAACTACTTTTTGCCCGCGTTGTACTTGGTGTTGACCTTCTCCCCAATTTCCGCCAGGATCGACTGCGCTTCCGGCGCCATAGGCCCGTTGGGAGCAAGCTCGAGGTACTTATGGTAGGCCTCGGCTGTGCCTGGAGGGGCGACAATTTTCTGCGTCTTGGGATCCACGGTGGCTTTCGAAATCAGCGCCTGTCCCTTCAGGTAATAGGGAATGGGTTTAGTGGGGTCTGCAGCGATCGCCTTATCCGCGGCCGCGATGGTCGCGTCGGTTTGCCCGGCGCGGCTGAGAACAATGGTCTCATTGGTGTAGTACATGCCCGCATTCGCAGGTTGAAGCTTGGCCGCGGCGTCATACGACGCAGTGGCGTCGGGAATTTTGTTGGAGCTGGCGTAGACTTCGCCCAAGGCGTTGTCGTCAGCAGCTTCTACTTCAGGATTGGGCTTCTTCGAATTCGTGTCGAGATCGAGCGCCTTCTTGAGCGAAACTGTGGCATCGTCCCATTTCTTTTGCCCGCTTTGAGCAATGCCCAGCTCCAGCCAAAGAACAGCAGCGTCCGGTTTCATGGCCGTGGCCTGCTGCATCGCCGTCGCGGCATCGTCGTATTTCTTAGCGGCGTTGTCCGCGCGCGCCTGCTTGAGAAGATCGTTCAGTTTGCCGACGCTCTGGTTCTCTTTCATGATTTCGGCGTTCTTCTTTTTGGCTTCCTCGAGCGCCTTTTTCTGTTCCGGAGGCAGCTTATTGATGTATTCAGCGCGGCTCAGGTCGAAGTCCTGCGCGGTATCCGTGCCCCCGGTAACCTTCACATTTTCAAAGCGGTCGACGGCCTTGTCCGGAGCGGAGAACAGCGTCACTACATAGGTGTCGGCTTTGATGCCGTCTCCCTTGTAGTCGCCGTTCTGGTCGGTGGTAAAGGTGTACAGAGCGGTCTTGCCGTCTTTGCTCAGCACCACCTGGGCATTGGGAATGGGTGCATTGGCCGGGTCTTGTACGTGCCCGTGGATCTTTCCCATTTCCTGGGCACCCGCAAAGCCCGGAAGGAGGACAAGCATGACGAGTGCGAGCCATAAAGTGAGTTTCGAGCGCATGATAGATCTCCTCGCAGCGGGCAGCAGATAGTTCGCCCGTATAGCACGACCAAGTTAAATGGAAGGCAAAAACAATTCAAGGCCGGGGCAAGGCAGCCGCTTCTTTGTTGGATGTGCCTTTACGCAACAGCGGGCGAAAAAAACTGCCACCAGGCGTCAAATACCGCCAGGGCGCGTTCGCACTGCAAACGGTGCCGTTCGCGTTTATCGCGGATCTGCTTGCGCAGGGCCTCTTCCAGCGGCAACAGCAGGTCGAAGGTGATGTTTGCCGGTTGGAAGTCCTTCGCGCCGGCATGCGTAATGTAATGCACCAGGGACCCCATCGCGCTGCCCCGTGGCACGGCTATCGCTGGCTCGCCGTGGGCAAGCTGGGCAGCATACAGGCCGGCGAGCAGGCCGGTGGCTATGGATTCGGTATAACCCTCCACCCCCGAAAGCTGCCCGGCAATGAGAATGCGCGGATGGTCGCGCAGCGCGAGCGTCTCGCTCAGCACCCGGGGCGCGTTCACATATGTGTTGCGATGAATTTGACCGTAGCGAAGGAATTTAGCTTGCTCCAGCCCGGGAATCAGGCGCAGAACCCGGGCTTGTTCGCCGAATTTCAGGTGGTTTTGCAGGCCGACCAGGTTGTAGGAGTCAGCGCGCAGGTTCTCGCAGCGCAACTGCACCACCGCCCAGGGCACTTTGCCGGTGCGCGGATCTCGCAGGCCGACCGGCTTCATAGGTCCGAAGCGAAGTGTTTCCCGGCCGCGGCGGGCCAGTTCCTCAATGGGCAGGCAGCCTTCGAAGTATTCCAGCTTCTCCCATTCCCGGCTCTCGACGGCCTCGGCGGAAACGAGGGCTTCGTAGAAGCGCTCATATTCCTCTTTGGACATGGGGCAGTTGATGTAATCGGCGGTGCCTTTGTCATAGCGGGCGGCAAAGTAGACCCGCTCCATGTCGATGGAGTCGGCTTCGACGATGGGGCTGATGGAGTCATAAAAGGCCAACTGGCCGCTGCCGGTGAGCCGGGCAATCTCTTCACAGAGCGGGCCCGAGGTCAGGGGTCCGGTGGCTACTATGGTGAGCTGGTCCGGGTCAAGGGCGGTCACCTCTTCCCGGTGAACGGTAATGCGGCTTTCCTGCTCTACAGCGTGGGCCACCAGCCGGGAGAATTCCACCCGATCGACAGCAAGGGCGTGACCGGCGGGCACTGCGCTGGCATCCGCGCAAGCCAGCAGGGCGGACCCGGCCCGGCGCATTTCCTGCTTGAGCAGCCAGGGAGCGCTGTTCTCGCTTTCCGACTTGAGCGAATTGGAACAGACCAACTCCGCAAAGTCGGCCGTCTGGTGTGCGGGGGTGGAGCGCAGCGTGCCGTCCACCAGCGAGCGCATTTCGTAGAGGTCGACCTCGCAGCCACGGCGGGCCGCCGTCAACGCTGCTTCCGGGCCGGCCAAGCCACCGCCGATGACACGAATCCGGTTCAAGGGGCCGGCTCCTCCGCCAGCTTCGCCAGTGAGCCAATCGCCTGGTCGTTCACCCGCATGATGCGCCACTCGTCAAGAAACTGCGCCCCCAGCCCCTGGTAAAAGTCGATGGCGGTCTGGTTCCAATCGAGAACGTCCCATTGCAGCCGCACGCAGCCTTGCTCCGCGGCCCGCGCCGCCACCCTCGCCAGCAACGCTTTGCCGATTCCGCTTCCGCGAAACTGGGGAAGTACAAAGAGATCTTCCAGATGAATGCCGGCTCGGCCCCGCCAGGTGGAGTAGTTGTAAAAATAGAGTGCGAAGCCGGCAGCCTCGCCCGCAGCAGTCTCGGCGATCAGGCACTCGAAGCGGGGATGCTCGCCGAAGCCGTCGCGCAGCAGGTCTGCCGGGGTGGCGTCGACCGCGTCCGGCGCCCGCTCATAGGTGGCGAGAGCGCGGATGAGGTCCAAAATCAGTGGGATATCGGCGGGAGTAGCGGCGCGGATCGAGTGCATCGTTGGAACTTCAGTTTACATCGGTCAGAGAGAAGCTTCGCCGCCCTGATAGCGCGCCTGGTGTCGTCGCGCCTTCATTCGGTTGCCGCAGGTCTTCATGTCGCACCAGCGGCGAGTGTGGTTCTTGCTTAAGTCGAGGAAGAGCCAGCGGCAGGTTGGGTCGCCGCAATCCTTCACCAGTTCTGCGTCACTCGACACCAGCAAGCCCGATGCTGCCTGGGCGAGCTTCCACAGCGGAATTTCCGGGGACTGCTCGACGCTCGACCAGCTCCAAATCAGGTGTGATTTGCCCGCTTTCAGGCTGAGATGCTGGGCCGCGGTATGGAAGTGCTTTTCCAGTATTTCCAGCTGTCGGGCCGGGGGCTTTCCGCCCTCAATCCGGCCGTAGAAAACCGCCGCCAGGGCTTCGCGCAGTTCCACCGTGCCGGCCAGCACACGCCGCGCATCTTGGGCCTCGACGGAACGCATTAGTTTCCGTGCCTGTTGATCGGACAGTAGCTGCAACTGCGCGGTTAAGCGGAGAAGATCTCCATAGGTTGGAATGAGATCCTGGGCGTCGGAGGAAAAGCGCGAGTCGAGAGTGTTCACCAACTCCAGCGCCGGATGCCCAGCTAACAAATTAAACGGCTTGGCAGCGGTCCCCATGGTTCGATTATAACTCTTAAAAATAGTTTAAGGGGTTATCCGGACTGCGTTAGGATGTAACCTGTGATGGCAACTACAACGGTTATTCCAGCTAAGCCAAAAAAGATGATCGACATCCGCGTCCTGCTCGCGTTTGCGGCCATTTACATTTTGTGGGGCTCGACTTATCTGGCGATCCGTATTGCGGTGCAACAGGTGCCTCCGCTGTTTGCGGCCGGCGTCCGATTTCTTTTAGCCGGCACGTTGCTCTATGCTGTGATGCGATTTTGTGGACGTCCACGTCCCTCGAGAAAGGAGTGGGGCAGTCTGCTGGCGATTGGTTCGCTGATGTTCGTGGTGACGTATGGCTTGGTGTTCTGGGCGGAAAAGTACGTGCCGTCCGGTTTCACCTCTGTGCTCGAGGCAACGCTGCCGCTGATCACCATTGCCCTTGAGGTCTTCGTTTTTCGCCAGCAGCGGTTCCGCTGGAGCCTTCTGATCCCGATCTTGGTCGGGTTTGCCGGTGTCCTTCTGCTGCTGCTGCGGAACGCGCAGCACATTGCCATCCTCCCTTGTGTGGCCATCCTTGTTGGAGGCACCGCATGGTCGTTGGGCGCGGTGCTCACCCGTTCTTTGCCTCTGCCGAAGTCCAAGGGGATTACTGCCGGGGCGGAGATGATGTTGGGCGGTGCGATCCTGTTCATTCTCTCCGCTTCGATTGGAGAGATGCACCCCTTTCCGCACCTGTCTGCCAAGGCCGTGGGCGCTCTGCTTTACCTGGTGGTTGCCGGCTCGCTGTTAGGCTTCAGCGCCTTTGTGTGGCTGCTGGGCCGGATGCCGGCCACCCGTGTCGCCAGCCATGCCTACATCAATCCGCTGGTTGCCGTGGCCCTCGGCTATTTCTTCGCCGGGGAAGTGGTGACCACGCGGATGCTTATCGGCACGGCGCTGATTGTCTCCAGTGTTGCGTTGATTCTCATCAAAGACAAAGCGGACGCTAGTTGACATACATTTCGTCGATGTAGCACCAACGCCAGTCTTCCCCGGGCTCGACCGAGCGCATGATCGGGTGCCCTTCGGCGTGGAAGTGAGCCGTTGCATGCCGGTTCTTGGATGAATCGCAGCACCCAACCTTTCCACACTCCAGGCACATACGCAGGTGGACCCAGGTGTCTCCGGTCTTGAGACATTCTTCACAGCCCTTGGTATGCGGCTTCACTTTTTTCACATGATCTTTTTCGTGGGGACACTTTGGTGCGCTCATGAAGTCCTCTTTTCAGTACCTCACAAGAGTTTAGGACAAGTTGGTGCGCAGCTAAACTTCCGCGAAAAGTTGGGGGCGCTTGAAGCGTCCACCGGGGCTAAAGCGTCTGCGTGAGAACTGCCGAGATTTCGACTCAGTCCCGCAGGGACGGTTGAGTGTAGCCCAGGACGACAGTCCTGGGTATGTGCAACTCAGACGAAAAGTCCCGTAGGGACGACTGAAAGTTGCCCAGGATAACAGCCCCGGTGATTTTCAGCCGTCCCTACGGGACTCCTCGTGCTTTCAAATCCTACCCAGGACTGTCGTCCTGGGCTACATTCAGCCGTCCCTGCGGGACTGAGTTTCAAAATCGCGGCAGTTCTCACGCAGACTCTAAAGCCCCGAAGCTTTGTAGGGAGCTTCCCGCGGGTTTTAAGACCCGCTCCCCGGAGTGAAAGTCCGGGGCTGGCACAACGATGTTCTGCCTCTGGTTCCGCGACGAAGGACCCGTCCTTCGTCAGGGAGCCGGGGCACTCGAACCGGCGTTCCGGCGAATTGGCTAGCCGTGCCTCAGCGGAGGTGAGTGTTTAATGTTATTTCGCGAGGGCGGGCTGCCGGGAGGCGTTAGTAGCGGCGGAGTAGCCGCGACCCTAGTTCACGGTTGGCCCTTTGCAGCTTCTCTTCAAAAAGCACACCGATAGAGAAAGGCCCGATAATTAGCCCCGAAATGCATAACCAACAACCAATGGAGTTCCACATGGCACTGCTCCTTACCCGAATTCATAGACGATCCCATGAAAAAAAAGGTAGGGGAATAGCAAGAAAGGTGCACTAATCGCGCGCGCGCACCTTGAACCAAATTGGGGAACCGCGGAATCCGAAGGCCGCACGGATCTGGTTTTCCAGGAAGCGCTGAAAGGCGAAGTGCAACTTCACTTTCCGATTCGTAAATAGGATGAAGGTGGGCGGAGCAACAGCAGCCTGCGTCATGTAGAAGATCCGCATTTTGTTCGCAGCAGGCACAGTGGCGCGCTGAAAGTCGATCTTCTCCAGAAAGCGGTTCATCTGGCCGGTGGAGACGCGCTTGCGCCGCTCGGCCGCCACCTCCTTTACCAGCTTGAGCACGCTATGAATGTTCTTCCCCTCAGCAGCGGAGATGAACACCACCGGCGCATAGGCCAGGTATTTGAGCACTTTGCGCAACTGCTCTTCGAAGATCTCTTTGTCGGCGGGCGGCTTGCCGTCCTTTCGTCCCGTAGTCACCAGGTCCCATTTGTTGACCACCAGGATTACCGAGCGTCCGCTCTCATGCGCATAGCCGCCGATAGTAGCGTCGGACGACGTAACTCCCTCTGTAGCGTCGATGACCAGAAGTGCGACATCGGCCGCTTCCAGATGGCGGCGAGCCATGACGACGGAGAGCTTCTCCGCCATCATTTTGGTCTTGCCCTTGCGCCGGATGCCAGCAGTATCGACAAAGCGCAGTAAGCCGCCGTCGTATTCCATCACCTCATCGACAGCATCGCGCGTGGTTCCCGGAATGGGAGAAACAATCGCGCGCGACGAGCCGGTGAGGACGTTGAGCAGTGTGCTCTTGCCGACATTCGGGCGGCCGATGATCGCAATCGACGTCTCGTGCTGCTGGAACTCGCCATGGGTCCGGTGCTTCGCCTCGCCTTCGGCTTCCTCAGCCAATTCCGGCTCTGCTTCCACCTGCTCAGGAAAGGTGAAGGTGGCGAAGACATGATCGAGAAGCTCGCCCATGCCCACTCCATGTTCGGCGGAGATAGGCAGCACCTCGCGAATGCCCAGGCGGCGGTACTCGGCCGTCTGCTCTTCCATGCGTTCGGTGTCCATCTTGTTGACTGCGAGGAGCAACGGCTTGCCACCCCGCAGCAGCAGGCGGGCAAGGTCATAGTCTGGTGCGGCAAGCGGGGTGCGCCCATCGACCACCATCACGATGGAGTCGGCCTCGTCGAGTGCGACCCGGGCCTGGCGAAAGATTTCCGATGGAATCAGCTCCGGGTCGTCAGGCAGGATGCCGCCGGTATCGATCACGCGAGCATACTGGCCGGCCCACTCGATCTCCCCGTAGATCCGGTCGCGGGTGATGCCCGGCTCATCGCCGACAATCGAACGCCGCGAGCTGGTAAGACGGTTGAAGAGTGTGGATTTGCCCACATTGGGACGGCCGACGATGGCCAGGATCGGCCACTTCGAAGTATCGACTGCCGCCTCCCGCCGAAGGATGGGCGCTGCGGCCTCGGGCAGCTCGGCATCAATGCGCGGCATAGGCCCCTGGCGCTGCACCGGACGCTTCTGGATCTTCCCCAAGCGCGCGGTCGCGTTGGCTTCGGCGGCAGCTCTGGCCGCTGCAGCGCGCTTCACCTCGGCCCGCGATTGCTGGCCCCGGGTAGCGGGCGTGGCCCGGCGTGCGGCTTTCGCCACCGCAGCGCGCTTCCCTCCCAGGGAATGCGGCTTGGGCTTTCTCGCTTTGGTTCCTTTAAGCGGTTTCATGGTCTCTTTCAGTCTTTCATACAACCTCGATTGACCGTATAGACTTGAGATTCACGGCCTATCCTTGTCGACTGCTACCATCTCCGCCCAGCCCCTGCCTTCGCTGCAGGACTTCTTCTCTCCCGGAGGAATGCTGTCTCGCTCTGCGCTTCCGTACGAGTTCCGCCGAGGGCAATTGGATATGGCCCGGGCAGTGGAACGCAGCCTGCAGGAAAACAAACACCTGATCGTCGAAGCGGGCACCGGTACGGGCAAGACCCTCGCCTACCTGCTGCCTGCGCTGCGCACCGGTCAGCGGGTGATTATCTCCACCGGTACTAAAAATCTGCAGGAGCAGCTTTTTTTCCGCGACGTGCCCTTCCTGGAATCGCTGCTGGGACCGCTCCGCGTCTGCTATATGAAGGGCCGGGCAAACTACCTCTGCCGCCACAAGCTGTACGCGTTGCGCGACCAACCGATTCTGAACGGACTCGAGGAGATCGATCAGTTTCAACAGATCGCCGCCTGGGAAAAGACGACCGAGACCGGGGACCGCGTGGAAATCGACGCCTTGCCCGAAGCGAGCCAGGTATGGTCCAAGCTGGACGCGCGGAGCGAGGCCTGCCTGGGGCAAAGCTGTCCCAATTATGAACGCTGCTTCATCACCGAGATGCGCAGGCGGGCGCTCGAAAGCGATGTGATCATCGTGAATCATCATCTCTTTTTTGCCGACCTGGGCATCAAGCTACAGGCTCGGGCGGCTCCCGACGCCGGCGTCCTGCCGGAAGCGGCGGCGGTGGTCTTCGACGAAGCCCACGAGCTCGAAGATATAGCGTCCAGCTATTTCGGCATCACCCTGAGCAATGTGCGGCTGGAAGAGCTGGTGCGCGATGTGGAAACGGTGCTGCGTGCCAGGCAAGCCCACTCTACCTCTCTGAAGGGCTGTGGAGACATGCTGCGTGAGCGGGCGCGGATGTTTTTCGCGGCCCTGCCGCGGGCCGGTGGTTTTCAGGGAGACGGCCGCATGCCGTTTGAGCATCGGGAGCAATTCCTGGAGGAGCACGGCGACCTTTACCTGGCGGTGACCAACGCGCTCCACCGGCTGGAGGGGGAGCTGGAGAGGCTGCGCGGGGTGGAAGAGTCGCTGGGACTGAAGAAGCGCGTTGCCGATATTCGCGAACACCTGCGCTTTCTGCTCGAGGCGGAGAGCGTCAACACCGTCTTCTGGATCGAACGCAGGGCGCGCAATACCTACCTGCAAGCGACCCCGATCGACGTCTCGGAGTTGCTTTCCGATCTGCTTTTCGACCAATACCCAAGCGTGATACTGACTTCTGCAACGTTGACGGTGCAGGGCGGTTTTGCTCACTTGCGGAAACGGCTTGGTATGCGCGATGCGCGGGAGCTGGTGGTGCCTTCTCACTTCCGCTATCAGGAGCAGGCGCTGCTTTATCTGCCGCCCGGTATGCCCGATCCGCGAGAGCCCACCTTTGGCGCTCAGGCCGCGCGTTGTATTCGGCGCGTGCTGGATATCACCCGCGGCCGGGCTTTTTGTTTGTTCACCAGCTATCAGCAGATGCGCGATCTTTATGAGCGCCTGCTGCCGGAACTGGATTATCCCTGCCTGCTGCAGGGCACCGCGCCCCGTAAAGCGCTGTTGGAGGAGTTTCGCAATACTCCCAACGCGGTGCTATTCGGAACTTCGTCGTTCTGGCAGGGAGTGGATGTGCAGGGGGAAGCCTTGAGCTGCGTGATTGTCGACCGGTTGCCCTTCTCTGTCCCCACAGACCCGGTGGTTTCGGCGCGCATGCGAGCGGTCGCGGCCACTGGCGCCAACCCCTTTTTCGACTATCAAGTGCCGGCGGCAGTGATCACCCTGAAGCAGGGCTTTGGCCGTCTCATTCGGTCGCTCGAGGACCGGGGCGTGCTGGTGCTGCTGGATCCGCGCATCGAGCGCCAGCGGTATGGGAAAGTCTTTCTGGAGAGTCTGCCACCCTACCGGTTAACCCGAGACATCGCGGAAGTAGAAAATTTCTTCGTGGAAGGTTGAAAATGCCACTTTGGGACTTTTCCCCGCAACGAAAGACCTTTATGTTCGCGTCCATTCAGGCTCCAAAAACGTCGGTGAGCAGCCGTGGTATCCCACATCTCGCAAAAAACGAGCGAGATGTGGGGCACCCATCGATCGGTTTGGAATAAAGGAACACAGGCGTGTCCCGGAACCTCTTTCTGCTGGCGGTCTCGCTCCTGCTGTTTTCCCTCATTTCCTGTGCTATGAGCCTGGTGCCTAATCCTCTCCAGCCAGGCCTCCCGGCAAACGGCTCCTTGTGGAAGATGATCGGCCTGGCTTTGTTGCTGATCTCCCTCGTTTCCGCTCTCGCCGGGATGTTAACTGCCATGTTCGAGCAGGTAGAACGCAGGAGCCAGGAGCGCATGCGGCGGGAGTTGCAGGAAGGGCTCGCCCGCCTGGGCCGCCACAACCGCCGCAAGTGAACCAGCTACAATGAACAAGATATGTATGAAGTTACGGTCGAATCGGGATTCTCCTCCGGGCACTACCTGCGCAATTACCACGGCAAATGCGAGAACCCCCACGGCCACAACTACAAGGTTCGCCTGACGCTGCGCGGTGGGGAACTGGACCCGACCGGGCTGCTCCTGGATTTCAAATTGCTAAAACAAGTGATGCGGCCGGTGATCGATCGTATCGACCACCAGATGCTCAATGACCTGGAACCTTTTACCGAGCTCAATCCTTCGGCAGAAAACCTGGCCCGCTACTTCTACGAAGAAACCAACCGCCAGCTCAACCAGATGACTGGCGGCCGGGTTGCGGTCAAAGACTGCACCATCTGGGAAACGGATGCAACCACGGCAACCTATTACGAGTAGTTCTATTTCGCAGTAGCCGGGGTCAGGTATTTGTCGAAGGGAATCTCGAAGTAGAAGAGCTCCTTGCCCTCGGAATTACGCAGCATGCGCAGGTTGAGTTTGCCTCCGGCCAGCGGATTGGCGAGCCCCTGGACGTCGTAAAACAGAAAGCCGGCACGTGTGGTGTGCGCCTCAACCGCGACCGCGGAGTACTCGAAGGTATGAAAATCCTCATCCACGTCTTTGTTCTTGGTCGAGGACTTGTTACCGATCCGAGGCAGGGGACCGGGCAGCTTGTAGCCGCCGTCGGGGCGCTTGATGCCGCCGATGCGGCGCTGCACCTCCTCCGGCGTGGCCGCCGGTATCTTGTCACCCTCGGCAGTAATGAAGTTGATGCGCGAGTCAATCAGGGAGATGGGCTTGTCCCCGTTATTGGTAACAATGATGCGGATAGGCATGAAACCGTAGTCCAGGTATTTGAAGCGGAAGATCGAGGCTTTTTCCTGGGTATTGTAGGGGTCGGCGGCAATCGCGACCTGTTCGGCAGGATGCAGGTCAAATGCCGGATAGCTGGTCGCCACGCCTGCGGGTGGTGCTGCATGGTCGGCGGCACGGGCCCGGAGGAGCAAAAGCGGACACGACAGCAGCGCGACGACAAGCCCGACAGCAACCACGGATCGGTGAAGCATTCCCGTCCTCGATTATGAGCTTTCGTAGCGTTGCGAGTAAAGAGGGCTAGCCCGGCCATGGCGCTCATCATCTACAGCTTCGCGTTGTTCCTGGTACTCGCCCTGGGCCTGCCTTATTGGCTCACAGCCATGGCTGTCGACGGCAAGTACCGTGAGGGACTCAGCGAGCGCCTGGGTTGGGTACCCGGCCGCCTGCGCGAAGGCGATCCAAGAAAGACCATCTGGGTCCATGCCGTATCGGTGGGAGAAGTGCTGGCGGCGAGCCGCCTGGTGAATGAGCTGAGCGCCTGCGCCCCGCAATACCGTGTGCTCCTTTCGACCACCACCCGCACCGGGCAGAGATTGGCCAGGGAACGTACCGGCGTCAATCAGACCTTTTATTTTCCGCTGGATTTTCCCTGGATCGTGCGCCGCTACCTGCGGGTACTGGATCCTGTACTCCTGGTGCTGGTGGAGACCGAGTTGTGGCCTAATCTCCTCTCCGCCTGCCGTCGCGCCGCGATTCCCGTTGCCATCGTGAACGGAAGGATTTCCGATCGCTCACTGCGGCGTTATCTCTACCTCCGCTCCACCTGGAAAAAAATACTGGCGGGGGTCTCGATCGTGCTGGCGCAGAGTGAGGAGGATGTGAAGCGCATGAAGGCGATTGGCGCGCCCGCTAGCCGGGTTTCTTTTGCCGGCAACCTCAAGTTCGATGTACGCAGCGCCGAGCCGGCAGCAATCACCACCACCCTACGCGAGAAGCTTGCACCCGCAACCCGAGTGCTGGTATGCGGCAGCACGCTCGAGGGGGAAGAAGAGATCTTGCTCGATGCCTTTCAGCAACTGCTTCAAACCATCCCGGATTGCGTAATGATTCTCGCCCCACGCCATCCGGAACGGTTCGGGCGCGTGGCCCAGATACTTAAGAATCGGAACCAGGTCAGTGTGCGCCGTTCCAACTGGATGAAGCGTCCGGCAAAAATAAAACCTGGCACCGTGATTCTGCTGGATTCGATCGGCGAGCTGGCGTCGGTGTATGCGCTGGCCTCGGTCGCCTTCGTTGGCGGGAGCCTGGTCCCGGCCGGCGGCCATAATCCGCTGGAGCCGGCGCAATTTGCCGTGCCCGTGGTGATGGGAACGCATTATGCGAACTTTCGCGCCATCATCGATACCCTGCTGCAGGCCGAAGCGCTCAAGTTAGCCAGCACGGAAACTTTGGTGCCCATGCTCGAGAATCTGCTGACCGATATCGATGCGGCGAACATTCTTGGGGTGCGTGCGCTGGAAGTATTTCATCATCAATCGGGGGCCACCGGTCGAGCCGTCAATGCCCTGCTGGGCTTGTTGCCCACCGCATGACCCCGCTTCTGCTGGCACCGCTGGAGCTGGTGTATGGGTCCGTGGTGCGGGCCAGAAATGCGCGCTTCGACCGCATTCCCGCCCAGCGGCTGCGCTGGCCGGTGGTGAGCATCGGCAACCTTTCCCTGGGCGGCGCGGGCAAGACGCCGCTGGTGATCTGTCTGGCCAAGCTGCTGGAGCGAGAGGGCTGGAGTCCCGACGTTTTGTCTCGCGGTTATGGCCGGGCAACGCGGAGCGTGGAGCGCGTGGATACCGCGGGGAGTGCGGAGCGATTCGGGGATGAACCCCTGCTGATCGCTCGCGCCACCGGATTGCCCGTGTACGTAGGCGCCAGCCGCTATGAGGCTGGCGTGCTGGCGGAAAGCGAAAGCGATGCCCCGGGCGTCCATTTATTGGACGATGGATTCCAGCATCGCCAACTGGCTCGCGACTTGGACATCGTGGTGATTCACCGTAGCGATCTGCAGCAGCGGCTGCTGCCGGCCGGGAGGCTGCGAGAGCCGCTTTCCTCCCTGCGCCGGGCGGGCGTGATCGTGCTTCGCCATGAGGATGCGGAGCTCGAGCCTGCGCTGCGTGTTCACGCAGGCAAGGAGTGCTGCTTCTGGCGAGTGCGCCGCTCGCTAGCGCTGCAGAGCCCGATGAAGCGAGCAGTAGCTTTCTGCGCCATCGCCCGGCCGGACGAGTTTTTTGCCAGCTTGGCGGCGGCTGGGGCGGGGCTGTTGGAGCGGATCCGCTTTCCGTGATCATCATCGCTATACTGCGGCAGACATCGACCGGTTGGCAGCCCGCGGCCGCCGTCTGTGTTGTGACGGGTTTGTGATTACGGCCAAGGACGAAGTGAAGCTCGATGCTGCCATGCGCGCGCGCCTCAACGCGGTGGCCCCGCTCTCTACCGCGGCGCTTACCGTCGAACTGGAAGACGAACAGGCTGTCCTTGACCTTATGAGAAGATCACTTATTGTCACCGCACGATGAGCAAACCCGCGTCCTGATAGTGAGGCTGGGCGCGATGGGCGATATTCTGCATGCCCTGCCGGCGGTTGCTGCTCTACGCCAGGCCCGCCCAACGTGGTACCTGGGCTGGGCGGTTGAGCCCCGCTGGCGCGCTCTTCTCTGCGCCGACCGCATCCACCTGGTAAAGGCGAAAGCCTGGGCCCGCTCTCCCTTCCATCTGCAGACACTGCGGGAGATCGGTGCTTTGCGTGAGGAACTGCGGGCTGAGCGCTACGACGTCTGCATCGATCTGCAGGGCGCGGTCCGTTCCGCCCTGGCCGGGCGACTGGCCGCTGCTCCGCGGATGATTGGGGAAGACCAGCCTCGTGAATGGGCCGCACGGTGGCTGTTCAACGAGCGCGTTCGAACCCACGGTGTACACGTAATCGAGCAGGCGGTGGAAGTTTGTGCCGCGGCTGCCGGCGAACCGCTTTCCCCGATTCTTCCCTCGCTCCCGGTGGACCCCGAGGCGGAATTGTGGGCGGACGAAGTGGTGCAGGGAGCAGGCCATCGGCCGGTGGTTCTGCTCAGCCCCGGCGCCGGGTGGGGCGCAAAACGCTGGCCTGCAGAGCGGTATGGAGCGGTTGCCAGCGATCTGCATCAACATGGCTGCATGGTGCTGGTGAATGCGGGCCCCGAGGAACGGGGCATCGCCGCCGAGGTGGTGCGCGCCAGTGGCGGGGTTGCCCACGCGCCGGACTTCACGTTGGAACGGCTGATCGCTCTTACCCGTCGCGTGTGCCTGGTCATCGCCGGAGACACCGGACCCTTGCACCTGGCCTGTGCCCTGGGTAAACCGGTGGTAGGAATTTATGGGCCCACCGACCCGGCGCGCAATGGTCCCTTTGGAGTGCCTTTTCGAGTGCTGCGGCACCCCGAAAGCAAGCGTGACCACACCCGGCACGCGGAGCCGGAGGCCGGCCTACTGACCATCACTCCGGAACAGGTGGCGGAAGCAGCAAAGGATCTGTTGAGGGAACAGTTTTGACCGGAAACAGGAACCCAACCTTGGTTGCAAAGAGAGAGTTTGGAGACCAATGCTGACTAGCTGGAGCAGAATAGCGCGACGGATCCGCGTGCCCGCCGGGTTTCTGTTTGCGGCATTCTATCTGTGGAGAGCCCGTCCAAGCGCAGCCTCGCTGGCATGGAGCCTGCTCTTGGTTGTACCTGGGCTCCTGTTGCGCGGCTATGCCTCCGGCTACGTAAAGAAAAATGCCGAGCTCACCGTCACTGGCCCATACGCATACACTCGCAATCCCTTGTACCTGGGCTCGATCCTGATGGCATTCGGTTTTGCTGCCGCCTCGCGCAGCCTGTGGATCACCTTGCTGCTGGCGCTCCTCTTCCTCATTATTTACGCACCCACCATCTACGGAGAAGAGCAGTTTCTCCGGTCCACCTTTCCTGCCTTCGAAAGCTATGCCAAATTGGTCCCCCGCCTGTTGCCACGGTTGACACCTGCGGGAATCGAGGGCCAAGGCAGCTTCTCGAGTACCCTCTACTGGCAGCACCGCGAGTACAATTCAGTTCTGGGTGTCTGCGCCGTTTACGTTGTGTTGGTTGCCGCTTTGTGGCTCCGCCATTGATACATTTGGGGTGAGTTGACGGTGATAAGGTATCCGAGACTGGCCGTTTGCCTTTGGGTCCTGAGCGCGATGGGGCAGACTCCTCCTGCTTTGCTTCCGCCGGCGGCAAATTTCTCTTTTCCCGCCAAGCAGACACTTACCTATGCGGTGGATTGGCGCGTTTTCCCCGCCGGCACGGCCACCTTCCACCTCGAGCAGGTGGGGAACATGCAGCACGTAACCGCCATCGGCGAGTCCATCGGCGCCGTTAACCTGCTTTTTCGCGTCAACGATCGCTTTGAGTCTTATTTCAATCGGACGACTGGTTGCTCCGTCAACTTTGCCAAGCAGCTCCAGGAAGGCAGACGGCAGTTAACCAGCACTCTGAAATTTATTCCCGGTAAACAGGTGCTGGAAGAAAAGAATCTGGTGACCGGGACCAGCAAAACTCAGGAATCACCGATCCCGCCCTGTGTAACTGATCTGATGTCAGCAATTTTTTATGGCGGTTCGCAACCGCTGCAGCCGGGAGGTAGCTTTCACATGCCGGTGGCCGACGCCATGCGCGTCGTGGATGTAACCATGAAGGCCGAGGCGCGGGAGCAGATCGTAACCTTGGCCGGAACCTTTCAAACTATCCGTGTGCAACCCATCGCCGATGCCGGCATCGTCAAAAACCGCGGCAATATCTGGATCTGGTATACGGACGACGATCGTCGTATGCCGGTGCAAATGCGCGCCCGGCTTTTCTGGGGAACCATCACCATGCGCCTGGTGAGCATGGCGTCGAAATAACCCTGCTATTGAATGCGGTACCGCTCGCGCATCAATCGCTGCAGCCTGGGTTTGTAGATGATGTTGTAAGCCAGTTCCTTATCGGGAAACATGGCCAGAGCCGCCTTTTTGCTGTCGGCTACCAGCTCTGCGGCCTGATCCACGGTAAGGCTTCCATCCTGGCTGATCACCGACATCACCATGTCCATCATCATCTGCAGTCGCCGGATCTTACGCTGCTCCTCCATCTTTTCCTGGGCGGACTGGCCGGAAAGTGGCGAACTGAGCGTCTGGCCGGGATATTCTTCGTTGCGATCGAATTCGCTTGACCCCATTTTTGATAACCCTTCCTGCAGATTTTACCGAATCGTATACCGGAACCAGCGGCAGTTGAAACACAAAAAGGTGTAGGTTACTTTGCGGTTAGCGGCTGGGCGCTCACCGAGCTGCCATCGAGATAGAAGGACGTAGCCCCCTCGGCATCGGTGCGAAAGGTCTGGATGTGGCCCTCCTGCAGGCGGTTGAGGATTTCCCTTCTTGGGTGTCCAAACGGGTTGTGGTGTCCGACCGAGATGATTGCATAACGGGGAGTGACCGCTGCCAGAAAGGGTGGAATGGTTGAGCTCTTGCTGCCGTGGTGACCGACTTTGAGCAGGTCGGAGTGAAGGTTCTCGGAAAGCATATGCCGCTCGCTGGGGGTCTCAGCATCGCCTTCGAGCAGTGCCGCGGTGCCCCCGTAGGACACATGGAGCACCAGGGAATCGTCGTTGGTCGCGGTCTGCCCTGGAACGTAGGTGGGGAATGGAGAAAGCACTTCAATCTGCGCCCCACCCAGGGCAAAGTGGTCGCCGGCGCTCCATGACTTGACCACGATGCCAAGGCGGTGAGCCTCGTCGAGGAGCGCCACATAGGCAGGGATGCTGGGGTTCTTGCCCACCCACAGCTCGCGGGGACGAAAGTTCCGTAGCACCGCAAGCATTCCACCCATGTGATCGCTGTGGGCGTGAGTGAGGGCGACCGCGTCGAGACGGTGAATATTGCGCGACCATAATACCGGCGAGACCACGTCCTCTCCGATCTCAAAATTACCGCTGGCGGCCTGACCTCCGCCGATGGGGCCGCCGGCGTCGATGAGCAAAGTTTTTCCCTGGGGCGAGACCAGCAGGAGAGAATCCCCTTGGCCCACATCGATCGCTGTGACCTCGAGCACGCCGGGATGGTACGCGAGCGGACGAGGATAAAAGACCAAAGCGGCAGAGCAGGCGAGAGCAACGATCGGCCCCATTACGGTAAACGGGCTATTGCGCGCTGCCCAAACTGCCAGGCCGATGAGCAGAATGCCGGCGGCAATCGACAAGGGCCCCGGGCCGGGGATGCGAATGTCGCCTGCGCCCATGGCGCTGAAAAGCTGCACGATGCCGCTGATAGCGTGCAGCAGGGCGGCAGTGATCGCTGCCGGAACAATGGCAATCGAAGGCCACAAGAGCAGGGTGGCAAAGGTGATCAACGCGGAGGGCAGCGCCAGCCCGATGAGCGGGACAACCAGCAAATTGACGGGCAGGCCGAGGGCAGTGATGCGATGGAAATAGATGGCCATGGGGAGAGACATGGCTAGCTCGATGAGCGCTGAGACCAGCAGCAGCTCGGTAATGCGCAAGGTGAGACGAGTCAAAGCCGCAGGCAGGAAGTAAGCCAGCCTGCGGCCGATAAACAGTTGCAGGTGGCTGGCGATCAGGCGCAGCGTCACGCGAAACTGTGCCAACCGGGGCGGCAGCTCTGGATCGATCGCGATCAGGCTCAGATTCCCCGCAGCCTGCAGGTAGGGACCAAAGGTGTGCTCCGCCACAGGAACCGCGACCCCGGCAACCATGAGCACCGAGAGCAACGTCATTTGGAAGCTGGCGCCTGCGAGCGACCGGGGGTCCAGGGCGAGCAGGCAAAGGGCAGCAAAACCGATGGCGTTGAGGCTATTGCGTTCCCGGAAGAGCAGGCGAGCGAGCAGGTAGAGGGCCACCATCCAGAATGAGCGTTGCACCGGCTCGCCGAAACCAGCCAGCAAGGCATACGCAAATCCGCAGACGATCGTCACGGCCGTTGACCAGACGCGTGGCAGCCGCAGCCATGCGGTCAGCGCGAAGATACAACCGGCGAAGATTGCCAAGTGCATACCCGAAACCACCATCAGATGAAACGATCCGGTGCGTTCGAAGCCCACGCGGGCTTCATGATTCAGGTAGGTGCGGTCGCCCAGGATCATCGCGCTCAGCATGCCCGCGTCCTGGTGGTTGAGAAGCAGCCATGGCGGCCACCGCGATGCAGTGGAGGAAGCGGCGAAGTCGATCAGCCGCTGGCTTCCGGCCTGTTGCATGGAATGAAGCCAGCAGGTGAAGCCACCGCGTGAGTGGGCCGGCGTGAGCGTGAGGGCAGACAGTTTGAGCGAGCCCACTACGCCGATGCCTTGCTGGCGCAGCCACGCGGTGGCATCCCAAACCCCGGGGTCGAGATAGCGCTCTGGGAGGTGCATAGCGATCCGGGCGTCGATTTGGTCGCCGCAGTGGAAGTTGGGGAATGGTTGATCCACTGGACTGTAGATAGTGGCCCGCACGCCGCCGGCGACAGGGTGGCCGTCCACGGACGCAATGCGCAGGTCCAAGCTCTCGCTCTGCTCTTCGCGCGTGGTATTTCCGAACGGCAAAGTGGACTGCGTGAGCCGAACGGGTGTGGTGCGGGTGACCGTGCCGTCGACAGCGGGTGCGCCGCCGGCGTCTGCAATCAGGCTGAGCTGTGATTGCGGATTGGGTGCGGGCTCGATTTCGCTGAGCAAGCCGCCCAGCAGCAGCCAAGTGAAGGCCAGCGGAAGAAGGGCAACACGAACGGCTGTCCGCGCGGCCACCGCCGAAATCAGAGCAAGCAGCAAGGTCGCGATGATGAGCACGCCGGGTGCGACCCAGCAGTACGGAGCAATTAGAATCCCGGCGGAGAGCCAAAGAGCCGCATAAAGCGCAGGCGCAGTGGCAAATGAAAGCCGCTCGAGGACTTGGCTTCTCGCCACAGATACTCCTGTCCGAACTCAGAGGAGACCGACGGGTAACCGCAGATCCCTCCACTCCGCTACGCTCCGGTCGGGATGACAATTCATTGGGTTAGGAGAGTGGTCCACAACAAAATTGTCATCCCGACCGGAGCGTAGCGGAGTGGAGGGATCTGCGGTTACCCGTCGGTCTCCTCTGGGGTTTCTGAGAGTAGCCAATCATCCCACAGGTCTTTCGAGTGGCGACACATTAATTCCGCTTGAGAAAAGTGACCGTCTCCATATGGAAGGTTTGGGGAAACAGGTCCACGAGGTTCATCTTCTGCACCGAATATCCAGAATGTAACAGTGACTGCAAATCTCTGGCGAGGGTGGCAGGATCACAGGAAACATACACAATTTCGCGGGCAGCTACGGTCGCCAGGAGAGTACAGATCTCCTTGCCCAGGCCGGCGCGCGGTGGGTCAACCAAAATCAGTTCCGGTTTCTCCTGCACCTTCGTCCGGCTGCGTAAAAAGTCGAGAGTGCTCGAACGAACGACGCGATGCGGCCGTCCTTCTAAATTTTTCTTTAGGTCGTCTGCGGAACATCCTTCGGACTCAACTGCGGTTACGTTTTCAAAGTTCAGTGCGTGGGCGAACAGTCCGGCTCCGGAATAGAGGTCCCACGCCACCCGGCCCGACCGCCCTTCGATCGCCAGTTGAAGCAATGAAGCGAGCAAAAAGCGGTTGACCTGGAAGAAGCTGCCCAGGCTTACCTTGTACGGGACTCCACAGACCTTGTAGGTGAGCGAGCGCTGTCCCCAGTGCAGCGTCGAGCCGAGTCCAACACCGATGAGCGCAGGAATCTCGCGCTGCAGCTGCTCGGCGAATGCTTCCAGGTCACGCTCCCGTGGGCGCTGTCGCGGTCCCGGCCATAGGGAGACAAGCATCTGCTCCTGCTCGCTGTTGGTAAAGATTTCCACTTCCTCGCAGAGGGCCCCTAAGCCTGCAATGCGTGTCACCGCGGCGACAGCCTGTTCGAGCAGAGGGGCGGCGATAGGACAATGAGTTACCGGCAACAGTTTGTGCGTTCCGCGCTGGCGATAACCTAGCCCGGGACCCACCACATGCAGGCGGATGCGGTTGCGATAGCCCCAGGGCGGCCCGGCCAGACACGCAATTTCGCCGGGCAAGGGGAGATGGGCACGCGCCAGCGTCTCCTTCAGAATGTCCACCTTCATCTGCAACTGGAAGGCTGCGTTTGCGTGCTGGTACTGACAGCCACCGCAGCTGGGAACATATTCACAGCCGGGCACGACACGCTCGGGAGAAGGCTCGAGGATGGCATCGAGTTCGCTGTTGGCGAAACTGCGGCGATCCGCGGCAACCGTGGCCTCTACCAGTTCACCGGGCAGCGTGCCGGGAACAAAGATCGCTTTACCAGAGTCGCGCGCCAGTCCATCGCCGCCATAGATTGCCTTCTCGATGCGCAGCTTCATCCCTGGCTCATGTAGAACAGGCTGAGCCTCGGCAGGTTGAATCTTTCCAGCAACCGCTTGTGCAGAAATTGCTGCTCCACCTGGCGGATCTGCACCACTGGCATACGGCTGCGGTAAGGGGCCAATTCGGCAGCAGCCTGTTGACGCAACGCGAGCAACTCCGCTTCTGGTGTGGTGGTCAGGATAATGGCGAAGAGCTTTTCTTCAAGCACAGAGAGGGATTGCTCCAGCTCCTCCAGAGGAGGCAGCTTGATTCTTACATCGCTCGCAATCGCCTGGACCCGCATGGCAATCTCGCTTTGGCCTGCGACGCGGAGTTGCTGCGCGGCCGCTTCCAGGTGGGCTGCGATCCCTTCCTGGTCGAAGCCTTGCTCCGCTGTGCCGGGCCGGGCGGGAGCGGCGCCGACGGCGGCTTCCTGCATCGCTTCCATGGCGGAGACAACTTCCTGGGCGCAATAAGCTAGGCCGTTGACCCGCCGCACACGGGCTTTGTTCTTGCGGGCGTCATATTTGTCGAAAGCGGCGTCAATTCCCTGAATCACCGCTGCCAGCGGAATCCCGCCCTCGCGCCAGGTCTCGATCAGCGCCCAATCGATGCTGGAAAGCAGAAGCAGCGAACCGCGGCGGCGCTGAAAGTGTTCTTCAATTTCAGTAAAGTAGTTGAAGTAATTTTGCACGAAGATGCTTCAGGCGTGCTTTCCGGCTGCTTCGCTGTGGCTGTGTTTTGCCTTGGTCACGCGGTTACGTTCGTAGATCAAGCGCAGGCCGTCGAGCGTGAGCATGTCATCAATAGTCTCGATAAATCTTGAATCGTCGGCGACCAGGCGTGCCAGGCCGCCCGTGGCAATGATCTTGGGCGTGAGCGAGTCCGGAGTTTTAATTTCCTGCAGCATGCGTTCCAGAATGCCATCCACCAATCCGATGTAGCCGTAGTACAAGCCGCTTTGCAAGTGCGCCACGGTATTGGTGCCAACCACCTTAGCCGGCTTTTTCACGTCGACCCTGGAAAGTCTTGCCGCGCGGGCGAAAAGCGCTTCGGCAGAAATCGCCAGCCCCGGGGCAATTACGCCGCCCAGGTATTCGCCCTTGGCGGAAATTACGTCGAACGTGGTCGCGGTGCCGAAGTCCACCACGATGCACGGACCACCATAGCGCGCAAACGCCGCGACGCCATTCACCAGGCGGTCGGCTCCTAACTCCGCCGGGTTGTCGACCAGGATCGGCATGCCGGTCTTGATGCCGGGTTCCACAAACATGGGCTTGAGGTTGAAGTATCGCTCGCACATCTGGCGCAGCGTGGACTCGAGCGGCGGCACGACGGAAGAGATGATGATGCTCGAGACCCCGCTCGCTTCGACCTTGCGCATGGAGAAGAGATTGAGAAAGAGCACGCCATATTCATCCGCCGTCTGGGTCCGGAGCGTGCTGATGCGCCAGTGGGTGATCAACTCATCGGAGTTCAGCCGGTAAAGGCCGAGCACGGTGTTGGTATTGCCTACATCGAGGGTCAGCAGCATAGAGTCATTCATCCCGGACGCCGCCGGAGTGTACAGTGCGCCGGCCCTGGGTTGTGCGCACCAAAAGAAAGCCTCGTGGATCAAGCCCCGCGGTGACGCCAGAGTAGCCTGAGCCCTCGTCTACATGCACCTGCCTGCCCCGAATCCAGGTAGAAGCGCCTTCCAGGCGGCGGAGGATGTTCAGGGCCGCGCCGGTTGTATCCGCACTGAGCGCTTGCGCTTCCCGGTACAGCGATTGTAGCAAAGCGATCAGCAGGTCCTGGCGCGACCATGATCTGCCTGTTTCGCTGCGCAGGGAGGCGGCGATGAGCCCCTCGGGGAAGCTCTCCTGATGCACGTTGATGCCGATGCCCACCACCGCGTGGCGTACGCGGGTGACCTCTGCGTTCAGCTCGGTAAGAATGCCGCAAAATTTTTTCTTCCCGAGAAGCAGATCGTTGGGCCATCGGATATCGGCCTCGAGCGAGGTGACTTGGCGCACCGTCTCCCGCACCGCGAGACCTGCGGCCAGCGAGAGCCAGAGTATGTCGGCGGGTGCGACCTGCGGCCTAAGCAGGATGCTGACGTAGAGGCCGGCGCCGCGAGCTGAATACCAGCTATGCGCGCCGCGTCCGCGCCCCGCGGTCTGCTCGTCGGCCAAGTAGACCATGCCTTCCGGAGCGCCTTCCTCCGCCTCACGCATAGCCAGGGCATTGGTGGAGTGAATGGAAGGGAAATAGCGAATGTTTCCGGCAAAGGGCGTGCCGGCCAAGGCAGTGTTTAACGTGGGCAGATCGTAGTCGTCTTCTTGGGCAGTGTCGGACAATGGGGAAAACCTGATCTGAGATCTCTTTACCTTCCACGACCGTTGGGTGCCCCACATCTCGCTGGTTTTTCGCGAGATGTGGGATACCGCAAATCTTAACCTCATTGCCCATTGCAGCCCGAGAAGCTAAAGGGTTTAGCGCCGTGGCATCCCACATCTCGCGAAAAACCAGCGAGATGTGGGGCACCCAACGATCCGCTGGCAGGAAAGAGAGTTAGAAAATGTCCGTGGTGACCCGCATGCTCAGCTCTACGGCAACCGCTGACTGGGTCAAGGCGCCCACAGAGATGTGGTCAACTCCGGCAAGTGCGTATTTACGAATGTTCTCAAGCGTAATGCCGCCCGAGGCCTCAAGTTCAATCGCCAGACCGCGGCCGCGCACAATCCCCACCGCCTTCTTAGTCTCGGCCGGGCTCATGTCATCCAATAACAGCGACTCCACACCCGCCGTCAAAGCCTGGTCCAGTTCCGTCAGATTCCGTACTTCGCAGGTGACCACCTGGCCCGGCGTTCGTGCGGCAAAGGCCCGGGCAACCACCTTGGGGATACCGCCGCCCAGCGCGATGTGATTGCTCTTGATCAGAATGCCGTCGGAAAGATCGAACCGGTGGCTCTCGCCTCCACCGCAGCGGACAGCGTATTTATCCAGCAAACGCAGTCCCGGTACCGTCTTGCGTGTGTCCAGCACCTTGGCTCTGGTGCCAGCGACGGCGTCTACGTACTGCCGGGTGGTGGTGGAGATGCCGCTCATCCGCTGCATCAGGTTGAGGATGACTCGTTCACAGGCCAGAATAGCCCGCGCGTTGCTCCGGATAACCGCTACCGCCTGACCCTTCTTGACTCGCACGCCGTCGAACATTTCGGGGTGGTTGATGACTTCAAAGCGGCTGGGGTTCCTTTTGTCCAACCGGATGTAGATCTCCAGAAAGCGGGGAATACAACCCAGCCCGGAGATCACGCAATCCTGCCGCGCGAACACGGTCCCCGAAGCACGCAGCCCGGGCTCAATGGTCATGGCAGTGGTGACGTCGTTGGTCACCCGATCTTCTACCATGGCCTGTTCGAGGGTGGCTTCGACGCGCCTGCTCTTCCAATCCATTGGGTAAGCCCTCTAACTGCCGCAGTTGAGGCTGTCCAGCGCGGCTCGGGTTTTGGGAATCAGCACGCTGAGCTCGGTCGCGCGGCGGCGCAGTCCTTCTACCACGCTCTCTGGAGCCTTGGCGAGAAAGCCCTCATTCGACAGCTGGCGATCGGCATTGGAAACTTCCTTTTCAAAACGTGCCAACTCCTTCTTCAGGCGTTCACATTCCACTGCAGCATCGATCGTACGCTCGTAGAGGACAGCCACGTCGAATCCGGGGGCGGAGCGCACACTGGTGCCTTCGGGCATACCGTCGACAAACTCGATGGACGAGACCCTCGCCAGGCGGCCGACGATGTCCCTATTCTGTTCGATGCCTGCCCGGTCATCGGGAGCAACGCGCAGCAGGATAGGCACCAAAGCTTTTTCTTCCACCCCCAGCTGCCGGCGCATATCGCGAACCGCGGCGATTAACTCCTGTAGCCGTTTCATTTGATCTTCAGCGAACTCGATGCAAACACCATCCCGGTTCTGAGGGTAGGAGGAGAGCGCAATGGATCTCTGCGGAGGATGGTTTTCGTAAAGAGCGTGCCAGATCTCCTCACAAAGAAAGGGCATGATGGGAGAAAGCAGCCGCAGCGCTCGCTCAAAGACGGCAACCAGGGTGGCCAGCGCCGTATGTGCAGGAGCAGCAGGGCCCGTGAAGTCGAGACGAAGCTTGACGATCTCCAGGTACCAGTCGCAGAAATCGCCCCAGAAGAAGCTGTAGAGCGTGTTGGCCGCCTCGTCGAAGCGGTACTCGCTCAGAGCCCGATTGACCTCGCCGGCGGTGCCAAACAACCGCGAGATGATCCAGACGGTTTCGAGTTTCACCTCTCCGTTATCCTGGTGCGCCCCCACTGGCAGAGGCGGGCTCAGATCGATGACGATGCCGGCCTCAGCGGCTCGCTCCATTTGCATGAAGATGAAGCGGGCCGCATTCCAGATTTTGTTGGCGAAGGCGCGATAGCCGTCGGTGCGCTCTTCATTGAAAGCGATGTCGGTTCCGGGTGCAGCCATGGAGGCCAGCGTGAAACGCACAGCATCGGTGCCGAAGCGCTCCACGATCTGGATGGGGTCGATCACGTTGCCCTTGGTCTTGGACATCTTCTGCCGATCCGCGTCCCGCACCAGCGCATGGATATACACCTCGCGAAAAGGCACAGCCTGCTCGAGGCTGCGCTTGCTCCCATCGGCCAGCGGCTCCTCGAGCATGAAATGACAGCCCAGCATGATCATCCGCGCCACCCAGAAGAAAAGGATGTCGAAGCCGGTAACCAGCTGCCGGGTGGGATAAAAAGCATCCAGATCAGGCGTGTGCTCTGGCCAGCCCAGCGACGAGCAGGGGAGCAGGCCGGAAGAGAACCAGGTGTCCAGAACATCCTTCTCCTGCTCGATGCGGCTGCTGCCACAGTGCGCGCAGGTTTCCGGGGTGGAGCGGGCCACGGTAATTTTGCCGCACTCGGCACAGTGCCAGGCCGGTATGCGATGACCCCACCACAGCTGGCGGGAGATGCACCAGTCATGAATGTTGCGCATCCACTCGAAATACGTCTTCGCGTATTGTTCCGGCGTAAAGCGAATGTGGCCCTGTTCCACCGCGGCGATGGCCGTGTCTGCCAGCGGTTGGATCCTGATAAACCATTGCGTCGAAAGCAACGGTTCAACCACCGTCCTGCAGCGGGCACACTTGCCGATCGAGTTCACATGATCCCGGGCTCCTGCCACCAGGTTTTGCGCTTCGAGATCGGCCAGAATCCGCTGCCGCGCCTGGTGCCGCTCGAGCCCCGCATAAGCGCCGGCCGCGGCATTCATGTGTGCCGTTTCGTCCAGGACGCTGATCGAAGGCAGGCCATGGCGCTGCCCCAGGGCAAAGTCATTGGGATCGTGCGCGGGTGTTATCTTGACCGCGCCGGTGCCAAAATCGCGGCTCACCCAGCTGTCGGTCACGACTGGGATCTCCCGTCCAGTCAACGGCAGTTGAAGCATCTTTCCATGCAGGGCTGCATAGCGTTCGTCATCGGGGTTAACCGCCACGGCGACGTCGCCCACCATGGTCTCAGGCCGCGTAGTCGCCACCGTGACAAAGCCCGGCTCCCCGACGATGGGGTAACGAATCTCCCATAGCTTGCCCTGCTGGTCCTCGTGAATAACTTCCAGGTCGGAGATAGCGGTTTGGCAGCGAGGGCACCAGTTGACGATATAGGCCCCGCGATAGATGAGGCCCTGTTCATACAACCGGACGAAGGCTTCGCGAACGGCCGCGGAGCGCGGACCGTCCATGGTGAAGTATGCGCGCGACCAGTCGACGCTGGTGCCCAGCCGCCGCATCTGGTCCAGAATGGCATCGCCGTAATGCTGCTTCCATTGCCAGACGCGCTCGATGAAGGCTTCGCGGCCCAGCTGCTGGCGGGTCTTATGCTCTTCGGCAAGCTGGCGCTCGACCATTAACTGGGTGGCGATTCCAGCGTGGTCGGTGCCGGGAATCCACAACGTCAGGTCCCCGCACATGCGCCGCCAGCGAGCGAGGATGTCCATCTCGGTGTGTTCCAGCATGTGCCCCATGTGCAACCGGCCGGTGACATTCGGCGGCGGCAGCAGCAACGTGAACACCGGGGCGGAGGTAGTGGAGGCTGGATCGTGAGGCTGATCGAAAAGCCCTTCCTCAACCCAGTAAGCTGCCCAGCGATCTTCGATCGCGGCGGGGTCGTAAGCTTTGGGCAGGTCACGAGGCATGAGGTTCTTGCGTAGAGATGCAGCTCAGCGGGTAAAAGCCTCTGAACGAAGGGCACGGCTTCAGCCGTGCCACATGGGTTGTTCTAATGAGGGCTTTAGCCCCTGGGTACGTCTTTTCAAATCCCTGAAGACGTACCTCAGTGGCTAAAGCCGCGTCGAGAGCATGGCGTTTGCGGCACGGCTGAAGCCATGCCCTTCGTACAAAGCGTTTTTCCGCAGCCTGTTCTGTCTGACCGCTAAAACGGATTAAGTTTGTCCAACCCCTTCTTTTTCTTTTCTTTACTGCAAGACTCATCGTTCGTATTGCACTTGGGGGCCACAGGCTTTTTCTTCTTGGCATTGGCAGGGGCGCCAGCATCGGTGCCGGTCTGCACTTGCGCGGCGGCTGCCCCTTTAGGTACATCGTTGGTCTGCGCGGGAGCTTCGGCCGGTTTTTCCACGGGCGGCAGGGGCGCGTTATTGGGCGGGGTTACCGCTTGCAGTCCGCCAGTATTCTGTGCTCCCGGAACTCCTGCAGCTGCCGCTGCTGCGGCGGCACCTTCCGGAGTTACGGGAGGGCCTACCGGGGTCCCTGCCGGCGGTGCGGATCCCGCTGGAGCCGAGCCGGCGCTGTTGTCACCGGTACTGACGATGCTCGCGCCAATAGCCGGTCCGCCGCCGGACGATGGGCCACTATCCGCGGCGGGCACATTCTCCAGTTGCAGAGGTGCGTTGGATCCTGCGGAGGGCGCCGCTGCGGCTTGGCTCGAAACCGGGTTTGGCGGTGTGCCAACCGGAGCTTGAGGCGGCAATGGCTGACCGCTCAGGGCCGCGGTAAACAGTGCCGTGTCGCGCTTACGGACATCAGGCGCCGTCACCTGTGGAGGATCGGTCAGGCTCGGATCCCCGACCCGGGCAGCATTCACCGTGACCGGACCACGCTTGACTAGCAACATCGCGCGATCCTTGAAGGTGATTCCGGTCCGGCTCTGCTCTTCGGCCTCGCTCTCAGCGAGTTCTTCCTTGGTAGGTTCGGGCACCGGCCGATTGAGCGCAATCAGGCGCTCCCGGGCATCCTCCACATGCGGTGTCATGGAGTAGTGCGTGATCACCCGGGCATAGGCGTCCGCGGCCTGATCATCGTAGGCCTTCTCCAATTCCTGCTTGGCCTTAGCGGAGATCTTGGTCTCTGACAGACCCTGAACGTATCGCGCCTCGGCGGCGAACGCATCTCCCAGGCCGATCAGCGCCAGGTCGCTATGGCTATAGAGCGGGTAGCTGTCGGTCACGGTCTGCAGGCGGGCAATGGTCGCCGCCCAGTTCTCCCGTGAGGCATAGAAACTGCCCACCTGATACTGGCGCTCGGCCAATACTTCCTGCACTTCCCGCAGCCGCTGCTTGGCGCGCGGCACAAAGCTCGACTCCGGCCACTGCTGAATCATGATCCGGTATTCCTGCTCGGCTTGCTCCGCGTTCTTGGGATCCCGGTCGGGCTTTTCCATCTGCATGTAGTAGATGTCAGCGACTTTCATCTGCGCTTCGGCCGCTTCCGGCTGATTGGGAAAGAAGGTGATGAAATCTTTGTATTCGGCCTCGGCCTGGGTCAGGGCGGCTGTGCCCCCTTCCTTGAACCAGCTGTCCCCGACCATCAGCTTGGCGCGCATCTGGTACTCGGATTCCGGATAGGTGTTCAAGAGCGTCTGCAGATCTAGCCTGGCGACGTCGAACTTGCCCTTTTGCATGGCCACCCGGGCCTTATCGAAGAGCTCCTTATCCGGCTGCCTGGAGGAATTGCCGGCCAGAGGGTCGTTGGGCGAGGGCACGGTCGATGGCTTGGAAGGCTTGAAGATGCCGAACTGAGCGGTCGCTGGAAGCGCGCAAAGAAGACACAGGGTAGAAAGCCGGAATAGAAAACGCTGCATAGCACCTCATGGGCAGAGGCCCCGGCAGGGAGCCTCCGGTCCATTCTACTTGCTAACTTAATGTTAAATGGCGGCGGCCTGCCTGGATTGGAAATTTTGCCCTTGGCGCCGCTCTTCCGCTTCCTGGGCCATTTTGAGTAGCACCCGGGCCTCTTTTTCCGGGTGCCCGGAGTCGAATACGGCGCTGCCGGCAACCAGCAAATCGGCGCCCGCCTCCACCACCGAGGCGATCGTATCGTGGGCTACTCCACCGTCGACCTCGATTCTGTAGTTGAGATTCATTTCTGCCCGGAGCCCGGCCAGCTGCCGGATCTTGTCCAGGGAGAAGGGGATGAATTTCTGCCCGCCAAAGCCCGGATTGACGCTCATCACCAGCACGTGATGAACCATGGGTAGAACTTCGATCAGAAGATCGACCCGGGTAGCTGGGTTAATCACCACAGCGGGTTCCATGCCGTGTTGGGCTATGAGTTGCAGGGTGCGGTGCAGGTGGCGGCAGGCCTCGTAGTGGACGCCGATCCAGTTAGCACCCGCCTCCGCAAAATCTTCTATGAAGTCTTGAGGATTGTCGATCATCAGGTGGCAGTCGAACGGAAGATTGGTGACCTTGCGCAGCGACTTAACCACCGGTGGGCCCATGGTGAGATTGGGCACAAAGTGACCATCCATGATGTCGATGTGGATAACAGAGCCACCACCGCGCTCGGCAGCCTCGATCTCAACGGCCAGCTTCGAGAAGTCGGCAGAGAGGATGGATGGCACTAATTCAACCATGATGACCCCTCGATTGCCCCCAGTGTAGCAGCTCCACCGGACAACAAATGGAAGCAACAAGAAGCAAAAGATTGAAGGCAGGGATTTAAGGAACAGGTTGAAGGAACAAATCGAAGCAACATCTTAGGGAAAAATCTTTAGGGAAAAATCGAAGGGTGCCCCAGGTCTCGCTTTTGAGACCTGGGATCCGTGCAACCGATCCCAAATGGAAATCCAAACCTGCGGTTCCCTCAAGCGTGCCACTGAATGGGCGGTTTACTCAGCTCTTCCGGATTCGCGCTATTAGCCCGCGCCGCGACCCTGGAGATGGCGCGCAGCAGCGGCTTGCGGGCCACCTCTCCATCCGCTCCAGCAAAAACCATCTCCCCCGTGGAGCGCACCGCAGGCCGGTAAAACCATTGCGTGAACAATGCCAGGTGATCCGATAAGGTTTGCGATGACACGGACTTCGGAGCGGACCGCCGCAGCTCCGACAAGGCCTCCTCCAGCCGCGATTCCAGTAGGTCTTTCGCGGAGAGGACCGGACCCTCCAGGGGCACAGGCTCCAATGCAAAGGGCTGCGCAAAGAGGGAAGTCGACCCCGAGCGCTCATTTGCCAGCCGCATGCCGACGATGGAATACAGCGCGGGTCCGCTCCAAACCCCGCGCCGCAGTGCAAACAATGCCACATGGCCAGCCTCGGCCGAAGGCTGCACCAGGACACCGGTAAGCTGGTCCAGCGGCCGCACCGCCTCGCTGGCCAGATGGGCTACGCTTTGCACCTTCTGCATCCGCTGGTGGATGGCGGCGGCCTGCTCGAATTCCATCGCCTCCGAGGCAGCGTTCCGCTCCCCTTCGAGCTTGCTAAGCATGGACCCGCCGCGAGTGGAAAGAAAGGCAAAGACGTCTGCCGACTCCTGCTGGTACCTCTCATCGGAGCACCCCTTGTAGCACGGGGCGAGGCACATCTTCATCTCTGAATAGACACAGCCGGGAAATGCAGGGTCGGGGTTGAGCTCCTCGAAGCATCGGCGCAGCAAAAACAGGTTCAGCATCTCATCCGCGTAGCGCTCGGCTGCCGCACGGGAAGGGAAGGGGCCGAAGAGAGCGTTCGCCGCCGCCTTTGTGGCCTTGGTTGTGGCGTAAACGCGAGGATACGGATTCTCGAGCGACATGCGCAGAAACGCTGGAGGGCGAAGACGCAACCGCCGCTGTGCCCGCTCACCGAACGCGCGCAAAGAAGCTACATAAAGGCACAGGGAAGATTCGAAGTCGGAGCCGGTGACACTGTAATCGATGTGGTCGACCATGTGCGCCAGTTGGAGCCTTCGGCTGACCGCGCCGCCCTGGGGACCGCGCAAAAAGCGCATCAGGCGGCGGCGCAGGTTGGGCGTTTTACTAAGGTAGGGCTCGGCCGCAGGGTCAGCCGCGCAAAGCGCAAAAACGGCTGGAGCTTCCGGCAGACCGCTTAGGCTCGCGCCCGGGTCGGCCGGATCGAAGCGGATGGAATGAGCGAGACCGGCTCTCATAAGAGGACGGAATCATTATTCCCCGGCGATCGTCATTCCGTCGATACGTAGGGTGGGTGAGGCGACCGCACCCCGAAACACCAGGTCGTCGGCGATGGCGGTGATGTTGTTGAGCATCTCTTTCAGATTGCCCGCAATCGTCACTTCCTCCACCGCAAACGTCAGCTCGCCGTTCTCGATCCACAAACCAGCCGCACCACGGGAGTAGTCGCCGGTCACCATGTTGACGCCGAATCCCATCAGCTCCGTGACATAAAAGCCAACCTTGACGTCGGCAAGCAGCTGCTGCGGGGTAATGGTGCCGTTCTCCAGAAAAAGGTTCCCGGCGCCGATCCCGGGAGTTCCGGCCAGCCCACGGGAAGCGTTCCCGGTGCTCTCCATTTTGAGCTTGCGTCCGGTGTAGGTATTCAGCAGGTAATTCTTGAGAACGCCATTTTCCACAATGACGGTGCGCCGCGTGGGCAGGCCTTCGCCGTCGAAGGGTGCGGTGCCGAAGAGCCCCGGCATGGTGCCGTCATCAATTACGGTTACATTTGAACTCGCCACCTGCTGCCCTAGCTGGTTGGTCCAGAAGGAAGCGCCGCGATAGATACTGTCTCCGTTGGCAGCCTCGAAAATGTTGCCGATCAACGAACGCGCAATCTCGGGAGCAAAGACAATGGGCACCCGCTGGGTCGCAACCCGGCGTGAGTTCAGCCGCCGCAATGTGCGCCGGGCCGCCTCGGCTCCGATACTCTCCGGAGAATCGAGCCGAGCCAGCGTGCGCGCACTTGAAAACCAGTAGTCCCGCTGCATGCCGCCCTGCTCTGTCTCCGCAATGGGCATGACGGATAGGGAGCAATAGGAACGGCGATACTCACCCACAAAGCCGCGTGAGTTGGCCATCACTTTGTGGCCGGTGGCTGCGTCGAAGCTGCCGCCGTCGCTCTTTTTTAGCCGCGGGTCGGCAGATAGGGCCGCAGCCTCGGCGCGCCGCGCATACTCTATGCGCTGCGCCGCAGGCAGGCCATAGACGTCTTCGTAGTACAGGTCGAGTTCGCCGGCAATCTGTCCCATCGCGGCCGGCTCCGGCAAGCCGGCAAAGGGGTCCTCGGAGGTGACCTTGGCCAGATCGACAGCGCCCTGGACCAGGTGCACCAGGCCGGCCTCAGAGAAGTCGCTGGTGGAGGTGTTGGCAGTGCGATAAGCCTCCTTCGCCCCCAGAAAGACGCGCACCCCGATACCCCGCGCACCCGATTCCTTTAGCGTTTCTACCTGGCCAAGCCGCACCAGGGTGGAGAATTCGTCACCTTCGCGGATCACCGCTTCGGCTTCTGCGGCCCCCGCGCGCAGCGCGCGCTCAACCACATCGGCCGCCAGTTGCTGCATGTCCAGCTTGCGTTCTGTCCCGGAGATAGGCGTGGCTGTAGACATTATCGGCCTGTGCCACCCACCGTCATGCGGTCGAGTTTGATGGTGGGCATGCCTACGCCCACGGGCACGCTTTGTCCGTCTTTGCCGCAGGTGCCGATGCCCTCGTCCAGAGCCAAATCATTGCCGACCATAGATACATACTTGAGGGCTTCCGGCCCGTTGCCAATGAGCGTGGCGTCGCGCACGGGAGCGGTGATCTTACCGTCTTCGATCAGGTAGGCTTCCGAGGCGGAGAAGACGAACTTGCCGCTGGTGATATCCACCTGCCCGCCGCCAAAGTTCACCGCGTAAAGTCCCCGCTTCACGCTGCGCACAATATCCTCCGGGCTATCTTCGCCCGAAAGCATGTAGGTATTCGTCATGCGCGGCATGGGGATGTGCTGGTAGCTTTCGCGGCGCCCGTTCCCGGTGTCAGCCATACCCATTAGGCGGGCGGAAAGCTTATCGCTGAGATAGCCCTTGAGGATCCCGTTTTCGATGAGCACGGTTTCCTGTGTGGGCGAACCCTCATCATCAACATTTAATGACCCGCGGCGCGATGGCATGGTGCCGTTGTCGACCACCGTTACCTTGGAGCTGGCAACCTGTTGTCCGATAAGACCGGAGAAAGCAGAGGTCTTCTTGCGATTGAAGTCCGCCTCCAGCCCGTGGCCCACGGCTTCGTGCAGCAGAACGCCCGGCCACCCGGGGCCCAAAACCACTTCCATGTCACCGGCCGGAGCGGGAACTGCATTCAGCTGCAGGATCGCCTGCCGGGCCGCTTCCCGGGCGAAGTGCTCGGGAGACTTGTCGCCCTCAAAGAAGCTCAGTTCGACTCTCCCACCCCCTCCGGAACCGCCGCGGGAGTTTTTCGCTCCATCGCGGGCGATGACGTAGCAGTTCAAGCGGGCCAGGGGCTGCGTGTCATGAGCGAACGTCCCATCGGAAGCGGCGATGAGAATGTGCCGTAGCTCGTCGTTGTAGCCCGCGCGCACCTGCACGATGCGCGGATCGTAGGCCCGGGCGGCACGGTCGGCGCGCATCACCAGTTCCAGTTTGGGGGCCACGCCTGCATCCGCATCGGCTGCGGAGATGGGATAGAGGCTCGTCTTGGGCGCGTCACGGAAGCCGGCAATCTCCTGCTTGGAGGGCCCGTCGGCGATCAGGGCCGCGGTGCGCGCGGCACGCATCAGCCGTTCAGCGGAAAGGTCATCGGTGTACGCATAACCAGTGCGATCGCCGGAGCACACCCGGATTCCGCACCCGGCGCTAACCCCTTGGCTAGCGGATTTAACCAGGGACTCGTCGACCGAAATGGAGGTAGACGCGATCGATTCGAAGTAGAGGTCGGCAAAATCGCCCCCGGCGGAGAGCGCCTCGCCCAGGCACCGTTCGATCAGGCGCCCAGTCAGTCCAAACCTTTGGAAGAAGTGGAGTTCGTGCTCAGGAAAGTTCATCGGCAGGCCCGCGCGGCAATATTAACCATATTGTCATTCTAGTCCGCGCGGGAAGGCAGGTAAACAGCCGCCGACGGGGGAATGCCGGCGGCTCATGACGTAGGTTTACTTGGTAAAAATATCGTGGTCCTGATCGTACCGCTTTTCTGTTCGGGTGGCTTTCTCGGCAGCTTCGTCCGCCGTGCGATCTACCAGATTGTCGTCACCAGTCTTGGATGTGTGAAACTCTTCCAGCTTTGGGGTTTTGATTTCGGCTTCATTGCCCATAGTTTTCAGTCTCCGTCTGTTGATAGATGCACCCTCCACAGCTGCAGTTATCCGCTATGCTGTGGGGGCTCCCCGGAGGAAGATTATGAAGACCGCGTTCTGCGTACTTGCTGCCCTGATCGGCTTGATACCTGGCGCGCTGGCCCAGCAGCCAGTGCATGGCCTCTGGGTGTGGAAGACCCCCACCCTACTCGACCTTCCCTCCAGGGGCGAAGCTCTGCGCGACTTCTGCCGCTCACATCAAATTAATGAGGTCTATCTATCGTATTCCTCGCAAAACGGCGGTGCCGCGGAGGAACAGGAGATAGAGAAGCTCATCGAATTGCTGCATAAATCGCACATCCAGGTAGAGGCCCTCCTATCGAGCACCGACGCCGACGAACCCGGCAAGCACCGCGACAAGTTGATGGCTCACGTCAACGAAGTGTTGTCCTTTAATCGGTCCCATCCGCACCAGCGCTTCGATGGCATCCACCTGGACATAGAACCGCAACAACGCCAGGAGAACAAAGGGCCGGGAAACCTGGGCTTCTTACCGAACCTGCTCGATACCTATCGTGCTGTGCGTGCCCTAGCGGAGCAGAACCAGATGACGGTGAACGCCGACATCCCCAACAAACTCCTCAAGGGCGACTTGAATCAGCGTAGAGGGCTGATGACCTCGGTGCCGCGACTGACGCTGATGCTCTACGAGCTCAGCAGCCCAGGCGACGCAGAAAGCGCAAATAAGCTTCGCCAAGCTAGTGCAAAGTTCATGGAGCTGGCTTACCAGGGACTCAGCGGAGGGAACCTCGCCCGGCTTGCCATAGGGCTTCGTACGCCGGACTACGGGCAACAGCTGCCCAACATGTTGAGGGTGGTGCAGGAAACGCTGGGCGCCAACCCGCATTACCTGGGATGGGCGTGGCACTCGTACAACGACGTAGAGCAAGCCACAAATTAGCTAGCCTTGGGGTTTGAACAGGGCGAGGATCGTTTTCGCTGCACGACACCTAAGCCAGCAAGATGCCGCGTGCGCCTCTGTCCACTTCCCTCTTTTGCATCCAACGCGAGGCCCGGCCGGCAGCCAAACATAGCCCAGCCCGGCAGGGTTGGGGGATCAATCCCACCGGTTCCGTTGCACCATCCAAAATGAGGCCCGGAGGGCCGATTGCTAAACGTGAGCCCAGCCCGGAAGGGCTGGGGCCCAGTCCGAGAATGGCCGAGCGCCGGAGGCGCGGCACTCTCTTCATCCCCATACGTATTTTGGATCGTAGGGTACGCCAGCCTCTTTCAATAACGCCAAGAACTCCTCCTCGAACGTTACCTTCCTATGGTGCTCGGGCTGCTCGCGGATGTAGGCGGTTACCTTATCGATTTGCGAAGGACTCACGCTGAAGGCCGCATAACCGGTCTGCCATTGAAATGCGAGGCAACGCTCATGCATGAATCGCGAGGAGTTTGTTTTAAATGTGTTCATCGCGGATGCCAGCCAAATTGTTGCGGGTAACACAAAGAGAAGATGGCTGTGGTTCGGCATTCCTCCGGCAGCTATTAATGGGATCTTATGTTCCCGGGCGATAGATGCAACAAACGGGTATATTCGTTTCTCCAATTCAATTGGAATCAGATTTTCTCTGTTTCTGGTGCTGTAGATCGCGTGGACGTAAATGTTGGAATAGGAATGGCTCATGTGCCTGGGATTTCGCGCAGGATCACAGGTTTAGTGCCGCGCCTCCGGCGCTCGGACGATCCCGGATACACGTCCCAGCCCTTCCGGGCTGGGCTCACGTTTGGCAGACGGCCCTACGGGCCTAGGCGAAACTAGAGGATCGTACATCCAGGGGCGCAGGATAACAGATTTGTGTTGCGTCTCCGGCGCGAATGGCTCGGATGCCGGATCGCGGATTACAACCGCCCGTGGCTTCTCCTACTCGGCACGCATCACGGCCGTAGGATCAGCACGGACAGCGCGGAGCGCAGGGAACAGCGTTCCCAGCAGCGTAGTAATCAGACACAACCCGGCTGTGATCGAGAAGGTGAGGGGATCGGCGGGCCGCACGCCGGCAAGCAAGCTTTCGAGCAGTCTTGCTGCAAGGTAGGCAAGCGCCAGCCCCGGCAGCAATCCGGCAATAGCCAGCCCGGCACCTTGCCGTAACACCATGGCGAAGATATTGCCTTGGCCGGCACCCAAAGCGATGCGGATGCCAAACTCCTGCTGCCGCATCGACACCGTGAATGCGAGCAGACCGTATATCCCTAAGGCGGCCAGCACGATGGCAACTCCGGTAAAAATAACCAGCACTCGCATCTGGATGGTTCGCGATTCAGTCTCTCCTGCGACCACCTCATCCATCGTTCTTATGTTGGAAATAGGCTGCTCGGCATCGGCCGCGTGAATAATCTGCCGGATCGTCGGCAGCAGACGCTCCGGCGGTTGCGAGGAATGGATCACCAGGTCTTTGGGTGCGTAAAAAGTAAGCCCATCATCGGGATCCTGCTTGGAGCTGAGATACACCTGGGGTTCGCTCGTTCTCTCCAGGCCCCGGACCCGGATGTCCCCAACTATCCCGATGACTTCGTGATCATGCATTCCAAACTTGAAATGTTGTCCAATCGGCTGTTCATGAGGCCAGTATCGCTGCACGAACGATTGGCTGACCACGGCGACGTAGGGCCTGTCTGCTGTGTCGGTGTCGCTCACGGCTCGACCCGATCGAATGGGAATGCCCAGAGTCGAAAATAACCCCGGGGTCACAAAACGCAGGCTTGCGGAATTGCCCTCGGTACGAATCAGGCTGCGCCCATTTACTTCGACCGGCCAAATGCCGCCGCCCCACGTCATGGGCAGAGCCGTGATGTACGCGGCATCCGTCACCCCAGGCAGCCTGCGAACATCCGTCAGCACCTTGTCATAGAACTGATCTCGCGTGCTGGTCTTGTTGTATTTCGGAAACGGCAACTGTGTGCGCACCGACAGGATGCCACTGGTTATGAATCCAGGGTCCGTGGACTGCACTCTCCACAACGCGCGCAAGAGTAACCCCGATAAAATCAGGAGCACGACGGACGCCATAACTTCCGCGACCACCAGCGCCGATCGTGCGCGCTGAGTGTTGGTTCCTCCACTGCGTACGCCCACGCGCAGCCCGCTGAAGCCCGCATTTCCGCACGCCTGCAATGCGGGAGCGACGCCAAAACCGACGACCGTAACCAGGGTCAGGCCCAGCGCGAACAGCAACATCTGCAGGTCTACGGGAGGGACCTGTTGGATCGGGAGCTGGTTGGGCACTAATCGCGACAGCAGCGGCAGCGCCGCGATCGCGCCCCCGGTTGCGGTGGCGCCCCCGGCGAGCCCCAGCAGAAGACTCTCCGACACCAATTGACGCAGAAGATTACGGCGGCCGGCGCCCAGCGACAAGCGAATCGACAGTTCTCTTTGTCGCGCCACCGAGCGCGCCAGCAGCAGATTTGCCAGGTTGCCGCAAGCGATCACCAGCACGCACAGGGCGGCCCCGCATAATCCCTTCAGCAGAAGCCGATACTCCGAAGAGAGTTCATCGCGTAACGCGACCACCAACAGGTCGACCCCTTCGTTCTCCTTCGTGTATTGCCTCCGCAACCGGGCGGCGATCAGTAACAGTTCGCTACGCGCCTGGGCGAGCGATACCTTTGGCTTAAGCCGGCCGATCCCGACCAGGTAATTGTCATCGCGGTCCCGGTAATCCTCTTCCTTAAATTGATAAGGCGTCCAGAATTGCGTTTCGCGAGTGGGAAAACGAAAGTCGCGCGGCATCACGCCAATCACCGTGTAGGGCTGATTGTCGAGAGAAACCGGCTTCCCCAGAATGTCTCGATCGCCGCCGAACGCTCCTTGCCATAATGAGTAGCTCAGCACCACGGTGCCCGGCGCGCCCACCCGGCCGTCCTCTTCGTTGAAATAGCGGCCGATGAGCACCGGGCTCTTCAGGGTCGAAAAGAGATTCGCAGTCACTGAGGCGCCGTCGATTCTTTGTGGTTCGCCCTGGCCCACCAGGCTCATCGAGTTTGCGTTGAACGCCGCTAAAGTCGAGAACGAATTGCTTGCTGCCTTTATGTCGCGATAGTTGGCCGGAGAAAGCTCCATCCTCGAATAGCCGGCGTGATCTTCCCAAACTTTCATCAGCCGGTCTGGCTCAGGAAAGGGCAGCGGCCTTAGCAACACAAAATTTGCCAGCGTAAAGACGGCCACGTTTGCGCCGATGCCGATGGTAACCAACAAAATCGCGGTCAGAGTGAAGGCAGGGGAGCGAAGCAAGGACCGCGTGGAATGAAACAAGTCCCTTCTGGTGATTTCCCAATGCAGCAGGGCTGCATTGAAAATCACTTCGCCGACTGTAGAAAGCCAGAGACCGCATCTTGCCCGCAATCCGCCTCTTCGACGAAGTTGGAGGGCAAAGATAGAGCTCATCTCGTCTCCATATTCCGCCCGGAACGACCACGGATAGAGGTGGAGAAGCAGTCGATAGAAGTTCATCAGGTTGTCCTGGGCGAGACGCCGCATAAGCGCGCCATCTTGAGCAAATCCCGCAGCCGTCCTGCTTCAGCCTCTGCAACTGCTTTGCCCAAAGGCGTTAAGCGGTAGTATCGCCGGCGTTCATCGTCCATTTCAGGAGCAGGTCTTTTCCTGGTTTCAACAATGAGGCCGGTTTCGAGCATCCGTTGCATGGAACGGTAAAGAGTGCCTGCGCTCAGCTTGAGTTCTCCCTGTGTGCGCCTGGCCACTTCCAGAATGATGGCGTAGCCGTGCCGGTCCTCATCGGCCAGAGACAAAAGAATATGGAAGGTAGTTGGTTGCAGCGGAAGCATGGATTTAATGTCATCGGCCATTCCCGCATGCTATATGCAAGATGGCTATATGTGCAAAGAATCTATTCCGTATGGTGATAAAGGATCGCTTTGCCGTCTACGACGGCCGCGACATAGCGGCGATCCTCGAGAAACTGCATCACCTTCTTGCCCTCGCGCGCGAGTTTCGCCCATCGTGAGCTGGTGCTCGGGTTTTGTTCCACGCCGCGAAAGGATTTACCGTCGAATTTGAAAACAACCTCGCGCAATTTCGCCCGGCTGGTTCGGCTCACCGGATAACTCCTATCCTCCAAAGTCACTGTTTTGACATTTTCGGTGAACACCTGTTGCCAAACAGAAATGAGAGCGTCCTCCAGACTCATAGCCATAGAATTCCTCAGATGCAGCTTTCGTACCATCATGAGCGATGCAAAAGCCTCGCCAGCACCTAGGCATACTCCCTTCAAGGGCCCAGATTTTTGTTGGCCTGCAGCGGCTCGACTAAGCAGGCTGCCCAAAAAAACACTGGCTGTTGAAGGGTACGGGGCTTTAGCCCGTACATACCAGCAAGCTTAGTCCCGAAGGGACGGCTGAGTGTAGCCCAGGACGCAGTCCTGGGTAGAGTCTAGAAACGTGATTCGGTCCCGAAGGGACGACTGAAAATTACCCAGGACGTAGTCCTGGGTTTTGCTGGACTTTGGCGGCTAGCAGGACTGGCGTCTTGAGTAGTTTTCAGCCGTCCCTACGGGACTGATTAATCGTCCTGATTTCCGCAGTTTGGAAGTTCTCACGCAGACTCTAAAGGCCGTACCCTTCACAAATACTAGCGACAGTAACAAACGCCCAGAGTTGGCGTCCAGCCGTGCTAAGAGGTTGAAGGCAGCAGCTGATATACTTTAACTAACTGGTTAATCAATGAAAGATCGTGCCGATCTAACCCGAAGAGCGATCCTGCGCGCAGCCGTGCGCGAATTTAGCGCGCACGGCCTGGCTGGCGCCCGGACCAATGCTATCGCGGAATCGGCCAAGGTCAATAAAGCCCTCCTCTACTACTATTTCAAGAGCAAAAGCGGCCTCTACGCGGCGGCCATTGAAGAGGTTTCAGGTGCCGTGGCCGATCGTGCGTTCGCCGCCCTCGACCCAAAACACAGCGCGGGGGAACGCCTTCTGCGCACGGCGCTAAGTCACTTCGACCGCATACTCACCCAGCGCGATTTTCAAAGCCTCATGCAGCAAGAAATGGTCCGCATGCGTAGAGGCGAGAGCGACGAAATGCCCGCGCTGGTGAAGAACGTTTTCAAACCCCTGCTCGGAAAGCTACAGGAGGCCGTCCATGAGGGTATTGAAAAGGGCGAGTTGTGTCAGATGGACTGGCTCCAGGTGTGCTATTCCGCGCTGGGAGCAAACGTTCTCTATTTTCTGAGCGCGCCCATGATGCGCATGCTATTGCCGTTCGATCCATTCAAACCGGCTGCGATCGAATCCCGGCGCAAGGCCGCAGTGCAATTCCTCGCCAACGCCCTGTTCGTTGACCGCACTCATGGCGCGAGACTCGCCAGGCGCGTCCTTGCCGAGATGCCTATGCCTAAGGCAGCCCTCGCTCAAGTTTGGAGAAAGTGCCTATGAACCCGCGTAATCGAATCTTTATCATCCTCGGAATACTGTTCATCATCTCCCTCTGCTGGTACTTTTTTTCCACTCGGCGTACGGATGATCTGCAGTTGATCGGCACGGTAGATGCCAACGAGGTGGTCGTGAGCTCGCGTATCCCGGGCAGGATTCAGACCCTGGCGGTCGATGAAGGCGACGACGTGCAAGCCGGTCAACTGATCGCCACCATCGAGAGTGATGACCTGGCTGCGGCGCACCAGGCAGCCGAGGCCACCGCGAACAGCGAGCGATTCAAACTGCAGGGAGCGAGCGATACCGAACGCCAGACCCGAGGGGGCACATCCAGCCAGGTGATCAATGCGGAAGCCCAGCTACGCAGTGCGCAGGCCGCCCTGGTCCAGGCGCAGGCGCAATACGAACATCAAAATGCCGATACTTCGCGCACCGTTGCCTTAGCCGCGCAGGGAATCATGAGCTACCAGTCGCGCGACGAAGCAACCACAGCTCTCAATGCCGCCCAGGCCACGGTGGACTCCGCCAAGGCCAATGTCGCCGCCGCCGAGGCATCTCTCAAGGTCGCGATGGCGAACACCATTCAATCCCAGGCCGCAGCCAAGACCGTGGCTGCTACCCGCGGCGAAATGCAGAACGCGCAGGCCATGATGAGTCAAGCGCAGATCCAGCTGGGGTACGCTCGCGTCGTCTCCCCCATCTCCGGCAAAGTGAATGTACGAGCTGCGCGGCAAGGCGAAGTGGTTGCCGCCACCACGCCAATTGTAACCATTACAGATCTGACCCAGACCTGGATCTATGCGCCCCTGCCTGAAACCGAGGCCGACTCCGTTCAGCTGGGCGATAGCCTACGAGTCGTGATGCCCAGCGGCGCCACCATCCAGGGCAAGGTCATTGCCAAATCGGCCGAAGCGGACTTTGCCACCCAGCGCGACGTGAGCCGCCGCAAACGGGATATCAAGACCATCCGCCTCAAGCTGCTCATCGACAACCCCGGCATGCGTTATGTACCCGGAATGCTGGCCGAAGTCTACGTACCAAAGAGCAAGCTGGTGAACCGATGAACGATCCGGAAGCGGCCATCGCAGTCGATAACATCATCAAGCGCTACGGGGATTTCGAAGCCGTCAAGGGCATCACTTTTAAGGTCGCCCAAGGGGAGATCTTCGGGTTGCTGGGGCCCAACGGCGCGGGCAAGAGCACCCTCATCCGCATGATGACCACCCTCATCCCGGTGACCAGCGGAAAGGCCATCATCGGCGGCCATGACGTCGCCAAAGAACCCGACGCGGTCAGACGAATCATCGGTGTGATCCCCCAGGCGCTCACCAGCGACATCGATCTTACGGTGGAAGAGAATCTGTCTATTTACGCCAAGCTCTACGAAGTTCCCAAAGCGGAGCGGGTGCGCAACATCCATGACTTGCTGGTGGCTGTGGACCTGCTCAAGTGGCGTAATGCACAGACCAAGACCCTCTCCGGCGGCATGCGGCGTCGGCTCGAGATCGCGCGCGGCCTGGTCCATAACCCGCGCATCTTCTTCCTCGACGAGCCCACCACTGGCCTCGATCCGGTCTCGCGCGTGGCGGTGTGGGAGATGCTCAACCACCTCAAGAACACCCGCGATCTCACCATGCTGATTACAACCCACTACATGGACGAAGCGGATCGGCTGTGCGACCGCATCGCCATCGTTGATCACGGCAAGCTGGTAGCCCTCGATACGCCCATGGCGCTCAAAGAAAGCGTTCCCGGGGACAATGTCGTGGAAGCCCACTTTACTCACGAGTCCACCGAGTGGCCCGCGCGCCTTGAAAAGCTGGCAGGCGTGACGGCAGTTGAAGCCAAGAGCGCAGGCATGTACCGGCTGCTCACCTCCAACGGGTCACTCACCACCACCCAGTTAGTAGAAATGGTGAACAAGTACGGCGAGGCGATCAAGTCACTCACCGTCCAGAACACCACGCTCGACGATGTCTTCGTGCACTACACGGGGCGTCAGCTGCGTGACGAACAGGTCAAGGCGCAGGGCTTTGTTATGCCTCCGCGTCCAGGGATGCAACCATGAAGCGAATGATGGCAATCGTGGAACGGGAGATGCGAAAGTTTTTTCGCTCGCCCGCGTTGATGATGGTGTCGCTGACCATGCCCCTGGTCCAACTGATTATTCTGGGCAACGCCTTCGGCGGCAAGATTCGCGGCGCGCGGATGGGTGTGGTGGATTACGATCGAGGCTCCCAGGCGCTCAAAGTCGAAGAGGCCTTCAACTCCATCGCCGTTAATATACGTACCTTCACCACGGTGGCCTATGAGGATGAGCAAAAGGCGCGAGAAGATGTGCGTACCGGCAAAATTGACGCAGCAGTGATCATCCCGGCGCAGTATTCACGCCGCGTGCTGGCCGGCGATTCTCCGGCGATCGGCCTGGTAGTCGATAACAGCGACCAAACCATGAGCAGTAGTCTGGAAGCAGAAATGCAATCCCTGGTGGACGCCCTCAATGGTCCCGTCATTGAACAAAAGGTGGTGCAGCAAATCGCGCTGCAGATCGTCGAGCTCTACCCATACGTGGAATACATGAAATATCTGCTGGCTGGCTCCATCTCGCTCGCGATGTTCGTGGCGGTGATGATCGGCGGAGGCATGCTCTACATCGACGACAAAGCACGAGGTGTGCACGAGGGCTACCTGGTAACTCCCATTACCGGGCTGGAGCTGGTCCTCGGGCTGAACCTCGCCGGCGCCATCAAGGCGGTGATGTCGGGAGTCTGTATTACTGTCATCGGCACGTTGTTTGCAGGCCTGGGTGTCATATTCAACCCCATGACGGCCTTGCTCCTCTTATTGCTCATCATCGCCACCGCCATAGCGTTCAATGGCATGATGTTTCTGATGATGGTGCGGGTCGAGGATCCGCTGGTGCCGCGAGCCATGTTTGGCGTGCTCAACACGCTGCTCTTTTTCCCCAGCGGAGCTATCTCTCCTGTCTCCGGGTTGCCTAAGTGGCTGCAGGCCATTGCTCACGTCGATCCCTTCACTTACGCTGTGCACGGCTTCAAATCCGTCCTTCTGAAGGATGGCGGCTTTATCGCCATCCGCTGGGACCTGCTATTCCTGGTTAGCTTTGGGATCGCTACCCTGTTGATCGCAACTACTTTGTTCAAACGCAGTCTGTAGTCTGCGCTTTGAGTTAAATAGAGTGTCAGATCAGATCCAATTCCCATTCCTGACCAATCAAGTCGTGACCGAAGCTATGATGAGGTTCTTCTTTAATGAGCCGGAAGCCCGCGCTTTCGTAAATGCGATGCGCGGCGGTAAGAATACTCTGCGTCCAGAGAATAATTTTCCGATACCCGGCTGCGCGAGCGAAACGGATGCATTCGTTCACCAAGGCGTGGCCCAGGCCGGTGCCCCGGGCGCTTGGCTCGACAAATAGGAGACGAAGCTTCGCTGTCTGCGGCTGGCTGGGGTGCTTAACCAGAAACACGTGCCCTACGCTCCGGCCGTCGATTTCGGCAATCCAACACCGTTCCCGAATAGGCTCGAAGTTTTTGATGAACTCAGAGACGATGTTTGCCACCAGGGCTTCGAACGTCTCGTCCCATCCGTACTGCTCCGCGTAGCCGAGGCCTTCTCTATAGACAATCCAGCCCATATCCCCGACGCGATGCGGGCGCAGAACGAATGGCGTCCGGCTCCGGTCAGCCTTACTGAGGATGCTTTCGATGGAGCCCATGCAGTCGATGAGCTCGGTACGAGCCGCGGGAGGTAGATCCTGGAGTACGGCGCGCGCTTGTTCGTCGGAAAGAGCGTTGAGCTTCTTGAATGCAGACCTACCTCGCGGGGTGAGCATCAGCTCAGAGTGCCGGCCGTCTTGCTCCGACGCCTTCCTCTGCAATAGTCCATCATGCTCGAACTTTCCTAGGATGCGACTCAAGTAGCCGGGGTCCAATCCCAGGCCTTCCGCGATCTCGCTTGCTTTGGGCGCGGTGCGGCTAGCTAACTCGTAGAGGACACGCGCTTCCGCCAAGCTGTACTCGCTGTTGAGGAGTCCTTGATTCAAGGTTCCGATGTACTGCGTGTACATCCGGTTGAAGTGGCGGAATTTCGCTACTTCACTGCTGACGTCCGATATCAACCATTGCGACAAGGCCATGCCAGACATGCTTGGCTAAATTAGTTGACGTTGTCAAGTAAAATAGTTGACATGTGGACATGAGCGGGTCAAGCGAACCGGCCCTCGGGAAGATCTTCAGACAAACTATTGTTTAGAAGGCCTACGGCTGATACTTTGGAGATCGGACACGAGGGGCACAGCGGCTGATGGCCAAGCGCAAGAGCGATGATAGCCAGCCCGGCAAAATCGTCAGTCTCAAGACCCTCGCAGCTTATCTGCATCTTGATCCAACGACTATCTCGGTCGTCCTGAACGACGTTCCTGGACGCTCTATTCCCGAAGCCACGCGGGAACGGATCCGCAAGGCGGCACGGAAGTTCAATTACGAGCCCAGCTTCCTGGCCCGTTCCTTGAGAAACCGCCGCACCATGACGGTCGGCATTTTAGTGCCTGTCCTCGCCGACGGCTATCACGCCGAAGTAATGACAGGAATAGGAGACAGGCTCCTCGAAGAGAAGTACTTCTACTTTATCGCCCACCACCGCCACCGGGCCGATCTTATCGAGCAGTACCCTCGCATGCTCATCAGCCGTGGTGCGGAAGGTTTGATCGCGATCGATACAAATTTGCTGCACAAGATCCCGCTGCCGGTCGTCGCGGTAGCCGGCCATCGCCGTCTTACCGGGGTCACCAACGTAGTGCTCGATCATCATCGGGCCGCCGAGCTTTCGCTTTGTCATCTTTACGGTCTTGGGCACCGCACGATTGTATATATGCGCGGGCAGCCTTACAGCTCTGACTCTGATGCAAGGTGGCGAGGAATTGTCCAAGTGGCAAAGGATCTCGGCCTCTCCATCCGGCCTGAGTTGACCATCCGCTTGGAGAAGGACCTTACATCGCCGGAGCTCGGCTATCCGGTAGTTAAGCAATTACTGGATCACCACCGCAGCTTTACGGCGATCCTTTCTTTCAACGATGTGGCAGCCATAGGTTGTATTCGTGCCCTGCACGACTCGGGGCTACAAGTTCCGACCGATGTATCAGTGGTTGGTTTCGATGACATCAAAGAGGCGGCGTTTCAGACACCGAGTCTCACCACCATTCGTCAGCCCCTGCACCGGATGGGCGAACTGGCGGTGGAATTGCTCCTTCCGCAACTGGAGTCTTCCGGCGCAAAGACCCCTTCCCAGATGGCAGTGGAGCCCGAATTGATTGTTCGCGAGTCTACCGGCCCTGCGAGGCAGAGAGCACCTAAAGCTCGGTCCCCCAGATGAAGGGGCCGCACGCTAGCCCAGAACATAGTCCTTAAGCGCTAACCTACTTTGGATGTTTTTCGTCAAAACTCCCACAAAATCGGGGTCCTTCGACTCCGCGCTACAAGCGCTGCGGCACGCGATAAATCGGTGAGGCGCTCCGCTTCAGGATGACGATTTTGTGGCGACTTGGAGATGCAAAACCAGCGTGTTTCTCGGATTTCTATTTTCTACCAAACAAGGTAGCGCTTTCGGGAAGTAGTCATGGGGCGTCGTGGACTCTGGCGATATTCAGGACTAGCATCCTCAAATATTTTCAGCTGTCCCTGCGGGTATGTCTGGCCCCCTACCACACCTCAACGGCCAAAATCTTTGCCGAGCCTGGAATACCGTTCACCACGTCGGTCCCGAGCACCGCTTCAAAATCGTGATCCCGGAAGCCGGGACCTACTCGCTTGCGCAGCTCTTCGATCCGACTTGGATCAACCATGAATTCGCCCGCGGCCGCTGTTCCGCTCATCCCGATGCCGGCGACAATTATCTGCACTTGCCCGGTCGAATCATCATGCAGGCGCGCGATGATTGCAAAATCGCGCTTGACCGCTGGGTACTGAGATTTCAGATCGACTTCCCATGTCCTGTCGCCAGGCTTTTTGCTGTCTGTAATCCAATACTGCTCCTGATCTGTGCCTCGGAAGCGATACCGGAGGCGGCCGATCGCGCGCAAGGTCCACTCATTATCTAACCCACCGACCAGGATGGTCGGCCCTTGCTGCAGATCATCAAGTGTGGTGGAGTCATCCAAACGCAGCTTTTGTTCGCCATTACGCGCAGCGATCCAGTTGGAGATCCTGAACGTTGCAATCATGTCCGAGAACACCACGTTCTCACCATTCGTCTCGTGGTAAAGAAAGGTGTTGCTCGTTGGGTTCGGCGGTACGGTTGGCGGTCCGGCCTCGTCAGGCTTCTTAGGCTGAGAGTAAGACAGGATTCCGGCAGCAGCCGCGATTCGCTTACCCGCAGCATCGCTAGGCAGGCAGAAGGTGATGGTACGGTGAGGCCTAAGTACCGGATTCCATAACTGGTCGAGGGCGGAAGGCCGTGTGAAGCGCCAAAGGAAAGTGGATACCAGGCAAAGAAGAACCGCAGTTATCACCCCGCCCCACAAACGAAAGTGCGAAAGCCGCCATTTGCTGGTTTTTTGTGCCGGAAGATCGGCTGCCGTGTCGGTCTCCGGGGCCAGCTTCAAGGCTACCCCTTCGTTGGGGCTGACAGGATCGTTTGCCGGGGATGCCCTGGCTTTCCGAGGCCAGAATTCAGGCTCATAACGGCCTGGCATCAACTCGATCCGCATCTCCGATTCGTGTGCTTCCTCGTGGTAATACTGCGCGATCCGCTTACGAATCTCCGCAATGGTGACCCGGGCAATCGGATCATCCGCTGTATCGTAATCCGGAGCACGGTTGAACACACGAATGCCAAGCAGGCGTTCTTTTAGGAACTCACCGCGGCCTTCCAGTGTCTCTTCTACGATAAATCTGAATAGTGCGGGATACCGCCGGCTGTTCCTGAAGTGAGCTGTTGCCAGCAGACGTTCCATTTGCCGTCTGACCTGGTCTTTCTCTTCCTCAGTTTTTGGGACCCATGAAGTGTGTACATCCATACCGGGGATCAGTATATTCCAGCGGTCTCAAGCCTGACAACCGCTCTTTACCGCTCCTTTACCCCTCTGTAAGGGGACCCGTAAATCATTGAATCTTCAGGCGATTCATTCTTTACCTTCCGCTTTATACCAGAAGTACCTATCTAATTATGATGTCGTCCCCCTATTTTGTTTGACGGCTCTAGTCTCCATCTTTAGGTGGAGGCTATTACGCGTGAGCCCGAGCACTAGATAAGTCGAAAGATCAGCGAAGAAACACATTTTGGGAGGACCACTATGATCAAGCCGCTACGTCGATGCACTACCTCGCCTAACCGATCAAATATCTTCCAGCGCCACAAACACCATTTCGCTCTTCCACTCCTGATGATGCTGGCCACCGTGCTGGCCGGCCCGCTTACCGGCGGGGTCGCTCATGCCCAAAGCACCGGTGAGATCACAGGAACGGTCACCGATCCGTCGGGTGCGGTTGTTCCCAACGTCGACGTGAAGATCACTTCAGTGCAAACGGGCAGTTCGAAGGCAACCAAAACCAACGGTGCCGGCATCTTCGACTTCCCCGGATTGGACAATGGCGATTACAACCTTGCGGCGAGCTCCACGGGCTTCCAGGCCTACCGGAAAGACGGGATCGTGCTGAACGTGGCCGACAACCTTAGGGAAGACATTACCCTGGCGGTCGGCACATCCACCCAAGAGGTGGTCGTACAGTCGAACGCCCTTCAGGTCCAATCTGAGTCAAGTGAAGTTAGTACCCTGATCACCGGGCAGCAGATTTCCCAGCTGGCCATGAATGGCCGCAACGTAACCTCCCTGGTCTCTTTGGGAACCGGTGTTTCTGGCAACCTGCCGTCGTTTAACGGTGTTACCGCACAAGGCAGCAACGCCAACCTTAGCTTCAACGGCACCAATCCAAATCACAATAACTGGCTCATCGACGGCGGCGAGGTGTATGACCGCGGTTCGGGCGGCAAACTGGACGTGATGCCGGCCCCGGACGTTATTTCGGAGTTCCAGGTGCTTGCCAGCAACTACCCGCCGGATTATGGCATTAACTCCGGTGGCACTATCCTGATGCAACTCAAAAGTGGGACCAAGTCCTTCCACGGCGGCCTTTGGGAATTTGTCCGCAACGACGATCTGGATGCAGGCTATTACTTCAACAAGCAGGCAAACACTCCCAGCCCCGAGCTGCGGCTAAATATTTACGGCGGAGATATCGGCGGCCCCGTCATCATCCCGCATCTTTACAACAACGCCAGGAATAAGACGTTTTTCTTCTGGTCTGAAGAGTGGCGTAAGTACATCCAGGGTGCGAACGCTTCTGCCCAAAACACAATTCCGACTCAAGACTTTCCCACAGCCGGGGGAGACTTTACCTATACGCAATGGAATTGCGCTCCTACTTGTCCAGCCGTGCTCAACCCGGCCACAGGACAGCCATTCGCGATTGTGGGCGCTCCCGCTGCAGCCGGTCAGCCCAATACGTACACCATCCCGGCTGCCTCTCTGGATCCGAATGCGGTGCTCTTCATGAGCACAGGCGCCATCCCGAAGCCAAACATTGATCCTACCGGAAACTCCCCGCAGTTCATCGCCTCGCCGAAGCAGCCGACGGACGTGCGGGAAGATACGGTTCGCATCGACCACAACATCAACGATAAGTTCCACTTGATGGGAAGCTACATCCACGACCAGATGTCGCAAACTTACTACCCCCCGCTCTGGAGCGGCACCACCTACACCACCGTCGGCAATATCTTCGCCAACCCGTCATGGGCTGCCGTAGTTAAGTTGAGCGAGACGATTTCGCCCACCATGCTCAATGAGATTTGCCTCTGCGTAAACGGAAACACCATTACCACCACGCCTCAAGGCATCTATCAAGAGCCCTCCGGCTGGGGCGCGGGCAGCTTTTTCACTGGGAACAACGATCTCAACCGCCTGCCGCAGGTCAAATTCGCGAATGGTCAGCTCAACACTACCTGGGGCACCAACTACTGGCCCTGGCATAATTCGTATCTGAATTACCAACTCCGTGACGACTTCTCCTGGACGAAGGGTAGGCATGGCCTGAAGTTCGGCTTCTCCTACATGCGCTCAGATAAGAACCAGCAACAACAGGCCGACACCCAAGGCGACTATACGTTTAACGGTGGTACGGGCGTTGCTTCCCAGGATCCCTACATCAACTTCCTGCTCGGCTATGCCAGCAACTATCAGCAGCTGAACGAGCTCAGAACGGACCACTGGCTCAACAACACTTATTCCGGATATGCCATGGATAATTGGCATGTTAAAGCGCGGCTGACCCTCAATCTGGGTATTCGTTATGACGGACTTCCGCGCGTCTACGAGAAGAACAACCAGGTTGCTAACTTCAATCCGACCGCTTATTCCATCGCGAATTCACAGGCGCCGGATCCGGCTACTGGCAATCTGTCTCCCACCGGTCCCGGGTTTTCTCAACCTGCGGGGATAAGCGCACCCTTTTATTTGAATGGTATTCAGATCGCCGGTTCCGCCGGGGTTCCCAGGGGCATGGTCAAGAACGACTACTTCACCTGGCAGCCTCGTTTGGGCTTTGCCTATGACCTATATGGCAACGGCAAGACCATCTTGCGCGGGGGCATCGGAGTATTCTACGAACGCGTCCAGGGAAATGACATCTACGACGCGGATACCAATCCACCATTTTCTTACCAACCTTCAGCAAGCAACGTTCGATTCTCCAGTCCCACGACCAGCTGGACAGGGGCGGTTACCCCTCCGACGGCACTGCCTGCGGCCCCGGCTGCTGTCAATTCCATCGGCAACTATTATCCGCCTCCAGCCACTGCTCAATATAGTTTAGGCATCCAGCGAGAGGTGGCTCCATCCGTCGTCTTTGGCATGCAGTATGTCGGTACCGGCGGCTGGAACCAAAACTCCAGGGTAGAGCAGAACGACCTGCGGCTGGGCCAGCTTGCCAATCGCCAGGCAGTAGCAACGGGAGGGAACGCAAACTTATACCGGCCCTACCTGGGGTTCGCCAACATACTTCAATCGTCGAATGTGGTGAATTCAAACTACAACTCGTTGCAGACCGCGCTTCGCATGGAAAAGAGGCATGGTTTGTCTCTCCAGATTGCCTATACCTGGTCGCACGAAATCGATTCACAGCAACAGAGCCAGGATCTTAATACCGCCTCCAATCCCTACGACCTCCGCTACGATCGTGGTTCCGGTGCGTTTGACCGCCGCCACATCTTCAACGTTAACTACGTCTACGATCTTCCATTCTTCCTCCATTCCGGTAGCCTCCTTGAACGGACAGTTGCTGGGGGCTGGCAGATATCCGGGGTCACCGTTGCAGAGACCGGGTCGAACCTTCAGGGGGGCGGCTCGAACCTCACCTACAATGGTCCTGATGTTCTCGGCCTCGGTGGCAACACCACCAACCGGCCGGATGTAGTCGGCCCGGTATCGTATGCACATCAACAGAAGAACTGGTTCTCTAAGGGCTCATTCGCGGCGCCGGCCGCGCCCTGGACCGCTGCTGGTGCGGGCGGCACAGGATTCGGCAATGCCGGTAAGGATGCAGTCGAAGGTCCCGGGCTCTTTAACTGGAACATTGCGCTCTTCAAGGACTTCCCCATCCATGAGTCCTTCCATTTCCAGTTACGGGCAGAGTCGTTCAACACCTTCAACCACACGGAGTGGAACCAGGTGGATGGCGGAAGCAACGACGGCAACTTCGGGCAGGTGACCAGCACTCAGGATCCCCGTGTGTTGCAGTTCGGTGCCAAACTACTCTTCTAACCGTGTCAGGCACAGAGGCGAAAGCCTCTGTGCCTGAACCTTCCTGCCACAAACAAACGAGGCTAATTCTCCTCCGCTGCATCTCAATGGGGGAGGATCTCTCATGGCTTTAATATTGCCCCCCGGTACTGTGGCGCCGGATTTCCGTCTTAACGTGACCCCCGATCAGCAACTCTCCCTCAGCGAGCTGCGCGGCAAGCCGGTGATTCTGGCGTTTTATCCTGCGGACTGGAGCCCGGTCTGTGGCGACCAGATGGCTCTGTACAACGAGATTCTGCCCGAGTTTCAGAAGTACGGAGCGGAGCTGATTGGCATTTCTGTCGATGGCGCCTGGTGTCACGCCGCATACGCCAAGGACCACAATCTCCACTTCCCACTGGCAGCCGACTTCGAGCCGAAGGGTGCTGTCGCCCGGGCCTATGGTGCGTACCGTGAGAAGGAAGGTTTCTGCGAACGGGCGCTCTTTGTGATCGACAAAGATGGGGTGATCACCTGGAGCTACTGCTCGCCTGTGGCAGTCAATCCCGGCGCAGACGGAATACTGCAGGCATTGGAAGAGTTGGGAGCTGCCGTATGACTAAGCTCTCAATTGCAGTCAGTGCGAAGGACCATCGCCAGGGGGACCCATCTGCGCCCTGCACCCTGGTGGAATACGGCGATTATCAATGCCCCTCATGTGGCCAGGCCTATCCGATCGTCAAGAGGGTGCAGAAGCATTTTGGCAAGCGCTTGTCGTTTGTCTTCCGCAATTTTCCTTTGACCCAGATGCATCCGTATGCCGAGCCGGCTGCTGAGACAGCAGAATTCGCGGCCTCCCACGATAAGTTTTGGCCGATGCACGACCTGCTCTACGAGAACCAGGATCGTCTGGATGATGACCTCCTGCTGGAGTTGGCGCAGCAGTTGCATCTTGCTCCCGCTGAGCTGAATCAGGCATTGGAATCGCACCAGTTTCAGTCCCGTGTCAAATCTGATTTCACCGGCGGAGTGCGCAGCGGTGTGAACGGAACCCCCACCTTCTTCATCAATGGTCAACGGCACGACGGCGCGTATGACTTTGCATCTTTGGTGGAGGCAATTGATCTGGTATTGCAGTAGACGCCTATAATGTGGGCTCATGGCTGACCAGACCGCTACTATATTTCTTTCTGCCTCGGTGAAGTGGATGCAGCTTTCCGAGGGCCAGATCAATCGCTGTCTCGATAAGCTCTCTGACGAGGAGATGCGGCATCGGGGCGGGGATCACGAGAATTCCGTTGCCAATCTCCTGCTTCATCTGGAGGGCAATCTTCGCCAGTGGTTTCTGCACGGCATTGACGGCCGGCCAGACGTACGCACACGAGACGCAGAATTCACGCTCTCCCTGTCGCAGCCGGTGGGAGAGATTCGCAGCCGTTTTGCCGCCACCCTCGCCGAATGCCGAGAAGTCATCGGGTCGCTCCCGCCGGCCCGGCTATTAGAGATGATTGACCCCCAGCCGGGAGGAGGCTGGGGGCCGATGACCATCCTGGAGGCGATCTATCGCATCGTAGGCCATCTGCAACTGCATCAGGGGCAAATCATCCTGTTGACCAAGCAGCTCAAGGCAGCCGACCTGGATCTGACACTTCCCAGGAAACGCTAACGTAGTGAATTTGAATTTTCCCAACTGAGTCCCGCAGGGACGGGTGCGAATGGCCCAGGACGATAGTCCTGGGTGAGCTGGACCTTGGAGAGTTGGTGAGGACACCCGGATTGCATCCGGTGTGATTTTCAGCCGTCCCTGCGGGACTGGTTCTTCTCGCCAATCCTACCCAGGACTGCGTCCTGGGCTAGCCTCAGCCGTCCCTGCGGGACTATCGATTGTCCATCTTCACCCCAAACTGCTTACAAAAAAACTCGATAGTAGCCTCATCGGCATGCAACCAGTTGCTGCGCCTGAGGAAACCGTGAATCTCGTTGGGAATAATGAGCTCTTCAAACGGCGTATGTTGCTGTTGCAGGCGATGCGCCAGGTCTACTGTCTGATCAAAGGGCACATTGCGGTCGTCGTCCCCATGGATTAGCAGCACGGGAGATTTCCACGTGGCCACATCTGCCATGGGCGAAGCGGCAAATGCCGTCGCCACTGCCTTTTTCCAATCCTCATTCGCCTCGTACCAGTGTTCAGGAAGAGCACCATCCTTGGCTAAGTCTGGAACCCAGTTCGAAAGACCGTGAAAGTCCACACCGGCCTTGAACACATCAGAGTTCCTCGCCAGAGCGAGGCCGGTGAGGTACCCACCATAGGAGCCGCCCCAAATCCCGATGCGGTTCGCGTCAACGCCTTCGGTGTGTTGGAGATAGTGCGCTGCCGCGAGCACATCCTGGTACTCTGACGCACCGGCTGGCCCGGCGTGCGCGGGATGTTGAAACGCTCGGCCATAGCCGATCCCCAGCCGATAGTTGACCGATAGCACCGTGAAGCCATGTGCCGCCAGGTATTGATTCACCGCATACGCATTGGAGTAGTACTCCATATAATGCCAGCCCAGCAGCATCTGCCGCGGGGGTCCTCCATGGACAAAGATCACTCCCGGCTGCTGCTCCGCACCAGCGCCGCGAAATAACTGACCCTGGATTTTGAGTCCATCAGGAGACTCAAAACTGACCAGCTTAGGAACAACGAGCTCGCTCGAAGGGTAGTTCTTCATACTCCCGGTATCGAGCACTTGGCCTTCTCCAGACCGCGCCAGAACTGCCACGGCAGCAGGCCGCTGTGCGCCTGCGACCACGTAGGCGACCTTGCCACCCGCCAGCGCAGCCGGCGACCACTCCAGCCCGTCTCCACTGGTCAGCGCTTCCGGAGCATGCCCGTCGGTCCCCACCCGAAACAGGTGACGGCGATCCTCATCCCCAGCGCCTTCTCCCGAGTTAGCGCTGTATACCAGGGTGCGATGGTCCGGGCTCAGTACCACGCTCTCCACCATGAAGTGCCCGGGGGTCAGCAGACGCGCGTCTCCGCCGGTAGCAGCCACTGCGTACAGGTGCGGCCAGTTGTCTATCTCGGCCATGAACACCAGCTCGTTGTTCGCCATCCAGAATAGCGGCTCATTCTCGCCGATGTCTGGCAGCGAGCCTTCCAGTGTCTCGGGCGAGCTCCAGACTTTACGCCCTTGCCCAGTCGTAGCATCCGCCGTCCAGAACGCAAAAGGCTGTGGCTCCTGCACCGTGAAGTTGCGCGGTGCGTCCCCATGGCTCGGCTGGCGCAGAAAGGCGATTGTTCGGCCGTCAGGCGACCAGAGTGGCTGCTTATCGAAGCTGGTCGATGGGGCGAGATAAAGCAGCGGTTGTTCCGCAGACGTGTAGATGCAGACAAAGCTGTGATCATCCCGTCCGGATACGAAGGCGAGCCGCGTCCCATCCGGCGACCATACCGGTGCGTCGTCCTTGCCGTGATCGAAGAGCAGTCGTTGTGCCTTGCCTGTGCTGCCGGTTGCTGCTGGGAGCGGCGCGGTCCAAATCTGCCCATCCTTCACAAAGGCCAGCTGTCCCTTTGCTGATAAGGCCGGCTCATCTCCTATCGCCACCTGCACCGGGGCGGCAGTGGAATCTGTAACAGATACTGACCAAATAGTGACTTTTGGTTCCGCCGGATCATTGTCCGGATTGGGCGCCAAATTACCTTTGGCCGGCCAGTTCTCGTCGTGATCCCCGCCGCGAACATACAGCAGCTCTGATCCATCCGCGGAAAAAGTAAGCTGTGTCAGCTCCTGTCCATCGTCTGTGGTGTAATGCGTAAGCTGGCGCGGTATGCTGTCTGCCGTGGAAGCCGACCAGATATTGCGTACGCCGGCCACGTCCTCCACCCACGCGAACTTGTCACCTTGTTCAGACGCAGCCAGCCCGCTTACAAAGGAATAGCCGCTCAGCTGCTGCATAGTGGGTGCCGGAGCAGCAAGCGCAGTGGCCGTAAGGGAGCAAAGGACGACAACAGCATGAAGGCGGAACAACGTCCTGGAGCGCATCCTCTTACGATACAACGATACAAACGCCCGTCGTCACTCCTCGCGCAGCAGCATCAAGGGATCGGCTCCAAGTGCTCGGGAAGCGGGAATCCAGGTGGCCAGCAATCCAAGCAGCACCATGACCAGGACCACACCAGCGAGTACCACTGGATCGCCGGACGTCCCTTGGTAAGCAATGAAGGCCATCGTTTTAGCCGTTATGAATCCCAGTACCAGGCCTACACCAGATCCCAGACCCAATACTCGCAAAGCCCTTCCCAGTGCCGCCTGCAGCACTTCTGTGCGCTGCGCGCCCAGGGCAATGCGAATTCCGAATTCCCGCAGCCGTTTGGCGACGGAGTAGGATGCCATACCAAAAATCCCCGTCACCGCAAGCATGGCGCCTAGCCCACCCAGGATCCCCAGCGATACCGTGGTCACACGGGAGGCAAACAGCGCCCCGTCCAATTCCTTGTTCCACGTTCTTATGGTGAAGGGTAATCCTCCGTCGAGACCCCGCAGCGAACTTTCCAGCGCCTCTGGCATCTGATGCGCATCGGCGTTGTGGCGCACTACCAGCCATGTCGCGCTACTCGGCGATTGCAGGATCGGTCGAAATGCCGCCGGCTGCGGATCTTCCGCAACCGTCTTATATTTCCCGTCCTCCACAATACCCACCACCTGGATGCGAGTGCCGTCCTGGATTTTGAAGTAATGCCCCATTGCGTTTGCCATGGAGCCGAAGACTTTCTGCGCAAATATTCGGTTTACCACCGCCACCCGCGGTGCCCGAGCGTCGTCATGCAGAGTGAAGGTTCTCCCCCACAGCAGGGTCGTGCCTGCAGCCTGAAAATAACCTGGGGAGATGTTTTCGACCGCCGTGTCGGCAGCCGCGTTCGCGGTCTTCAGGTCGGTTGCGGCGTCTCGGAAAACCGGGTTACTGTTCATCAGGTTTTCGTTATCCAGCGGCATCCGGTCGGTCAGCCCCGCCGCGGTTACCCCGGGAATCGTCGCCACCGTATCGAGCATGCGACGCTGCATCGCGGCCACCTGGTCGCCTTCATACCCCGCCATGTTCAAATCGGTATCGACCAGCAGTGCGTTTTGCGGCACAAAACCGTAGTTCGCATGCAGCGACCGTACCAGTCCCCGCGCCGCCACCATGGATGCCGTAACCAACATCGCGCAGACTGCTACCTGTACTACGAGCAACAGCTCTCGCATGGTGAACCGTCGCCCGCCCATGTCGATCGTGCCCGATTTAACAACCTGGTAAGGATTGGCGCGGAGCACCTGTCGCAATGGGACGGCGCCAAACAGAAGCCCGCTTGCCAGCGCCAGCAGGAGTGCGGCGACGTAGGTCCTGGCATCCGGTTCCACCGGCAAATGGACCGGGAAACTAGGCACCGGCTGCCATGCATTCAGCCAGCGTAGCAATACCATGCCCCCTGCGAGCCCGGCTGCGCCGCCCATGAATGAGACCATGACCGCCTCGGTCATAAGTTGGCGCAATATGCGCCTGCGGCTCGACCCGAGCGCCAACCGCAGCGCTACCTCTTTGCCGCGGTCAGCCGCGCGAGCGGCAAACAAGCTACCCAGGTTAGCGCAGGCAGCCAGTAGAATCAGGCCTGCCAGCAGCATCAGCCCGGTAACGAAGGCTCGTACCGGCCGCCCCAGCGTATCGCCTATCAAGCCGGGCCGCGTGAGTGAAAAGCTCATCTGCTGGTCGTCTTTTGGGTAGGTCTTCTCCAGGTAACGAGCAATGGAGTTGAGGTCGGCAGTAGCCTGCGCCGGGCTCACTCCCGTCTTCAGGCGTCCCACCAGCCAGACTCCGCGCGATCCGCGTGCGTTCAGGTCGCTCCACCCGAGCGACTGATTTTCGCTCTCCAGCGGCACCCAGAAATCCGGCGTGAAGTACATTTCGGTGCCGTGGAACTCCGCCGGTGCTACTCCCAGAATCGTGAAGGGATGTTTGTTCACCAGGACCGTGCGCCCGACCACGCCGGGATCGCTCTGGAAGTGATTCCGCCAGTATGGATAGCTGAGCACCAGGTAGGGAGCGCTGTTGGGGCCGTGCTCATCCGACCTATGGAAGAAACGGCCGAGATAGGGCTGAATGTCCAATACGTCGAAGTAGTTTCCGCTCGCTTGGTAGAGCCAAGCTGGAGAGGCTTTGCCATTTGTTTCCACAGCGGCCCGGGTGATGCTGTAGGCAGCGATGCCGTGGAATGTCTGGTTTCGATCGCGCAGATCGCGATAATCAGGGTAGGACTGCGATGGATCATCTCCCTTGCCTTGCTCAATTGTGTAGAGATTCTGTGCATGGGGCACATTGAGGGGGCGGAGAATAATCGCGTTCATGAGGCTGAAGGCGACTGCATTTGCCCCGATTCCTAGCGCCAGTGTGATCACGGCGGTTGCGGTAAAACCGGGAGACTTGCTCAGCAGGCGAACAGCGAATCGTGCATCTTGCCAGAAAGTTTCCAGCCCTTGGCCGCCCTGTGCTTCCTGGCATTCCGCCCTGAACTTCTCGTAGCTCCCCAGGTCGATGCGCGCGCGGCGCTCGGCCTCTGTGCGCGAAAGTCCGCTGCGCTCAAGATCATCGGAGCGATGTTGTACGTGCGAACGAAGCTCCTCCTTGATTTCCCTATTGATCCGGGAACGACCACCGAAGAGAGCACTCAAGTAGCGAACAAAAGCGGATACCATTTTCTGTCCCCTAAGTTGATTAGGAGTCTATTAAAGACTCTCCTAAGCTGTCAAGGGGGGATGGTGTCTCCATTCACTTAACAAAGGGATGTGGCGCGAAACCAGGCCACCCTTGATAAATGGGCTCAAAAGGGCATGGACTTATTAGAGGCCTGGGGAAAACGCAGTTTTGTGAAGGGTACGGGCTTCAGCCCGTACCAGTGTGAAATGGATCCGGCTTTAGCCGCTGAGGGGATTCCAGCTGCCCTCAGGGGTTAAAAGAGTCTGCGTGAGAGCTGAAAATTTCTGAATCAGTCCCGAAGGGACGGCTGAGTGTAGCCCAGGACGCAGTCTTGGGTAGATCTAGAAACATGATTTAGTCCCGTAAGGGACGGCTGAAAATAACCGGACTTTCAGCCGTCCCTTACGGGACTGTTCGTGTGTTCAACACTTACCCAGGACTATCGTCCTGGGCTAAATTCATCCAGACTTGTCCAAGTTAGCTGATTGGTCGACCTTGATGCGTTGATTCTATTGGTCAAGCTGGTGTTGCGAGCCGGGATTGCGAAATCAGGTTGGTGTCGAGAAGTGTAGGACGTACGGCACCACTTCCGCAGAGAAGGAAGGGCATCGTACGAAGGGCACGGCTTAAGCCGTGCCGCACAGAGCCTGAGCCAGCGAGGGCTTTAGCCCCTGAGGTACGCGTTTCCATGCATCGGCACGAACAGCGCTTACCTGTAACAACCGTACCTCAGCGGCTAAAGCGGTCCATGCACAAGAGGTTTATGGCACGGCTGAAGCCGTGCCCTTCGTACAGATTGGCCTGTCCGAAAACCTAATTTGGACAAGTCTGAAATTCATCCGTCCCTGCGGGACTGAACTTGCGGGTTCTCACGCAGACTCTGAAACCCGGGTTCTCGGTTGCTTATGTACGGGCTGAAGCCCGTACCCTTCAAAAGAAAGTTTTTGCTAAGCCGATGCTTAGGTCTCACCCAGCCCAAATTTGCTCCCAGGGAGCATAGTGGCCAACGCCTGCGAGGAATGCATGGATGCCGATTACGATCGCTAGAACGACGAGGGCGAGCAGGCCGACGGATACGAGAAAGACCCCGGATATTCTCAGCATCGTGGTCACAGCGTATCTGCTGCCAGGGCAGCGCGAAACATCACCGGGGGTGGTTACGGTGGGGCGCGCGATCTACCCTAAAGTTTCGGCCTATCCGGATGCAGGCCACGTACAGCGCAACGTGCTCGCGAGCACTCATCGTCGGGCTTCCGCTGGGCACCTGTTAGGTTCAACCGCTTCCCTGGTAGCGGTTCGCCTGATTGAGTCCCTCTTGTTCGCCACGACCGCCTGGGATGAATACACATTTGTATCCGTGGTCCTGACGTTATTGACGGTCGCCCTGATCGCGGGGTATCGAGAGTGTCGGTAACGATGAAATATGCGACTCGATCATTCGTCTAGGCCCGGAGGGCCGGTCGTCCAAACATAGCCCAAACCCGGAAGGGTTGGGTATCGATGGGTACGGACCGAGCGCCGTAGGTGCGGCACTTCGAACCGACGCCGTATTCTGCCGCTCTGCTACCCAACCTGGTTTCGCCATACTAGGTCGCGGTGCCAGTGTGTCCAATAAAAATCGGTCAATCCACAATTTGGACACCAACCGGACTAAGGCAGGAAAACGCAAGCTCTAATTGGCGCAAAACTGCTGTAAACCCTTGTTTGATCAACTTCTTGACCGATCGACAGGTGCAATGCTAAAAATGATCCCGTTCTGGCGGAAGTCTCTAACGGCGATGCCGCGCCGAGTAATCTGAACGGTTCCCGTTTCTCTTGCGTTCAACAACGCCTACAAGGGGATAAGCCTACGATCATTACCAGCGTTGTTGCCAAAGACATACGGTTTCCAACCTCGCGATCCCTTGACGGTTCCGATGCGCTGCACCCTGCACCAGACTATTCAGCAGCCTATGTGCTGCTCACAACGGATAGCTCAAGTGGTCTCGAAGGACATGGACTGTCCTTCACTGCCGGCCGTGGAACTGAAGTTGTGGTGGCGGCCATCAATGCCCTGAAACCGCTCGTCGCTGGACTGTCCCTGGAATCCATAGTGGCGGACATGAGAGGCTTCTGGCGCAAGCTGACCAGTGACGGCCAACTACGCTGGATCGGGCCTGAAAAGGGCGTTATCCATCTTGCCACTTCGGCGCTGGTGAATGCGGTTTGGGATCTCCGCGCCAAAGCCGCGAACAAACCTCTCTGGAAACTGCTCGTTGACATGACACCTGAAGAACTGGTGGATGTAATAGATTTCCGATACATCACCGACGTGCTGACACCGCAGGAAGCAATTGATATTTTGCGCAAAAATGTTTCCACCAGAAGTCAGCGTGAGGCCGAGCTCCTTAAGCAAGGATATCCGGCATACACCACCTCTGCCGGGTGGCTGGGATACTCTGAGGAAAAACTTCGGGACTTATGCAGGCAGGCCCTGGCCCAGGGATGGAACCACATAAAAATGAAGGTGGGAGCGGATATCCAAGAGGACATTCGCCGCGCAACCATCGTTCGTGAGGAAATTGGCTGGGATCGAAAGCTCATGATGGATGCCAACCAGGCCTGGGACGTAAACGTGGCCATCGCGAATATGAAGCTCCTGGCCCGATTCGATCCATGGTGGATTGAAGAACCCACGAGCCCCGATGACGTTCTCGGCCATGCTGAAATCGCGCGGGCGATCGCGCCCATAGGAGTAGCGACCGGTGAACAGGGCCAGAACCGAGTCATCTTCAAACAACTCTTCCAATCTCGAGCCATTCGGTTTTGCCAGGCCGACGCCTGCCGATTGGGTGGGGTAAATGAAGTGCTCGCGGTCATGTTGATGGCTGCGAAGTTCGGCGTCCCCGTTTGTTTTCACGCCGGCGGAGTTGGACTGTGCGAATACGTTCAGCATTACGCGATGTTCGACTATATCTGCCTTTCCGCTACTCTCGAGAACCGAATCCTGGAATATGTCGACCATCTCCATGAGCATTTTCTCGATCCCGTCGTCACTCGGAATGGCTGTTACATGCCGCCCAGTGCGCGTGGCTTTAGCATCACCATGAAGCCGGAATCGCGGCTCGAATATGAGTTCCCTCACGGCGCCGCATGGCAAGCCGCGGTGCTGGGGTCCGTCTGAGGCAGGGGCGTAGGGACTAGTTAGTTTTCCAGGTTCCCGGGAAGGGCGCAGGAGCTCTAAGATGAAATACGGAAGTCGCAACGTCTCCCGAAGAGAAATGCTCGGTGGTGCAGTAGCCTCTGCCGGTTTATTGGGAATGGCTGTACCAACGGCTGCATTCGCACAAGCCGGATCACACTCAGTGTCCACTGCAGGCCCTGTCTCTGATCTATCCTCCCTGGCCACACTGCGCAGTTATCAGGCCCGCAGGGCTGGGAGTTGGGATCGAACCGGGGGAAACCAGGACTTTGTGCCGGAGTCCAAGGCGGGAGAAACAATCACGCTGATGGATGTGAAGGGACCCGGTCAGATCGGCCACATTTGGCTTGCCGTAAACCCGCTGCCCGATTCTTCCCTCTATCTGAAGCAAATTGTGCTTCGCGCATACTGGGATGACGAGCAAAGCCCCAGCGTCGAGGTCCCGATAGGCGACTTTTTCGGGCTGGGACTTGGTGAGTTCTTTACCTATGACTCTGCGCTCATCAATGTGTCTCCTTGTTATGCGATGAATTGTTACTTCCCCATGCCGTTCAACAAATCGGCTCGACTTACTCTGGTAAATGAAGGCCCAACCAAGGTAGATAACTACTATTTCAACATCGATTGGGTATCTTTCGACGGTCCGCGTGAAGACGTGGGTTACTTTCACGCGCAGTATCGCCAGCAGGCCCCGTGCCACGGTTGGACCGATCAGTGGACCTCGGAATACGCGCCCGCCATCGACCAAAAGAAGAATCTGGACGGCAAAGACAACTATGTATTCTTTGAAGCGGAAGGGCGTGGACATTTCGTTGGTGTCACCCAGTCAGTGTTGCAAAACCAGGATGACTGGTTTGGTGAAGGCGACGAAATGATTTTCATTGACGATAGCGCGCTGCCGTTCATCACCGGTACCGGAACCGAAGACTACTACAACGGCTCCTGGGACTTTCGCGGACCCAACGGAAAGGTTCAGCCCTATTCTTATCCTTTTATCGGATGTCCCTACATTCAAAATCCGGAAAAGGTTGGAGCTCGTTATTGCCTCTATCGATGGCACCTCGAGGGCCCGATCCCATTTCGCAAGAACATTCGCGTGACTATTGAACACGGGCACGCGAATCATCGCTCGGACAACTTCTACACGGTTGGCTACTGGTATCAGACGGAGCCCCATAAACCCTTCCCGGCGCTGCCAAAAACGGACGATCGCACTCCCCGCATCTTTGCCGTAGGCGGCCCCGGAATAGCCCGGCCCTGAACACAATCAGTTTAGACATGGTGGCTGAGGGAAAGAACGTTCCCATCGGGATCCTTGAACCATGCCACCTGATCTCCGTCGGGTGCGGTCCAAATCCCCAGCTCTTGATCCGCGACGAATGAATATTTTTCGGTCACCACGTCCCGGGTTCTTAGCCACAACACGGCCGCGCGAATGTCCTCCACTTCCCACCCTAGAACAGTGCCTTGGGCCGGCTGGAACGTTTCCACCTTCCCGATGCGGATCATGTTCTTGCCCGCCCGCACCGCCAGTGCGAATTGATCGAGGCTCACAAACTCGAAGCCGAGCTTGCCTTCGTAGAAGGCCCGCGCCTTCTCATAATCCGTTGTTGTAAGGAATCCAACCATTTTGCTGGTAGTCAACATGCCGCCTCCAGGATTACTGAACTAGGAATAGCAGTTGTTCAGGCGTGTTGACTTCCGCTATCGTGACAACAAATGTCGCAAAGGCGCCAAACGTTTCTTTTTGGGGAAGGCGGCCGACGCATCGCGGAGATGGCGGGCGGGTCGTGGGATTTCAGGCATGGCTATGTAATCAGGCGGCATTCCCACGTTGAGGACCAATTGCTCTTTGCCTCGGAAGGGGTCATGACCCTGGAGACAAACGAAGGCACCTGGGTTGTGCCGCCGTTGCGTGCCGTGTGGATACCAGCGGAGACGGCACATGGAGTCACCATGTCGGGCCGAGTCTCCATGAGAACGCTCTACCTCTTGCCAGGATTGTGCAGGACTCTTCCTCGACGAAGTCTCGTGATTAATACCTGCTCGCTCTTGAGGGAACTCATACTACACGCCTGCCAGTTCTCAAGACTGCGCAGGCGGGTCGCTGCGGAGCGACACGTGATTGACCTGATCCTGGATCAACTGAGGCTCTTTGAATCAGTTCCCGTCCAGCTGCCCAACCCTCGCGATTCTCGCGCCAGAAAGCTCGCAGATATACTGCGCGCGAATCCGCGAGAGCAACGGCCGCTGGAGACCCTATCTATGGAATGCGGCGCCAGTAAGCGGACGATGCAGCGCCTTTTCGCGGAGGAGAGTGCCATGTCGTTCAGTCGATGGCGGCAGCGGGCACGGCTTATCCACGCGATGCAGAGCCTGGCTGCGGGGCAATCGGTCACCAATGCCGCGCTCGATGCCGGCTACAGTACGGCTAGCGCATTTATCTCCATGTTCCGCAAGCAACTCGGAACCACCCCAACTCGGTACCTGGCTGCCGCAGATAAGGAGTAACAACATACGCACCTATCGGCTACTCTTTACCCGGGAATGTGGATTCTGGTTACATCCACTCCGGTGTTGCCGGTCACTTTCTGGTAGGCATATACCGTTATTTCGTGGCTGCCCGGCAGGGGCTGGTCCCATACTCCGGCGAACTGGCCAGGTGTGTCGGTAGTTTCTGCAAACTGTAATGGGATGGTAGCGATTTCCCCGTTAGCTCCGCAGATCACGGCTGACACTTCGAATTCGTTCGGCAGCCATGGTTGTTGATCGGCCGGCAGCTCCGGACAAATCATCGTTGACTCGCTAGTCTTGGAATCGATCGGACAGCCGCACATCATGGCCACGTGCGCCTGAATGGGCAGTGCGGAAAGCGTTCGCTTGTTGAAGTTCGTTGCCGGAGAGACGATCTGTACGATCAATCCGGGGACCTCGAGTAGAAACCCGTCTCCCTCGACGATATCCTTTCCTGGATAGACCCACTGGGTCGCGGTCACGGTGTTTGCCGATTCCGGGATGCCCAGCGGTCCATGCGCCGTGATCTCAATCCGCCGGGGTCGATCGAGCTTCAACTCAGCCGTATAGCTCGACGCATCAGTGGTCGGGATTGCCTCACCATGGCGAAGGCTCGCGCACATCACTCCGCCTGGGCCGTCTAATCCGGAGCTGCCGCTGGTCGTTCCCTGCGCCAGTAGTTGCCCCGTGCGTGCGTCTCGGATAATGACAGACGCGCCCCCAACATCGTCTCCCAGAAACTTTCCGTCACGGGCGATTACTCGCACACAGACCTTCGTGGATATGGGTTCACGGCCGGGGGTATCTTCCGCAATGTCTTGCATTGCGAACACCACATCCGTATGCCGCAGGGCTGCAACGGACGCCAATCCGCCGAGAAAAATTCGCCGGCTCAATGTTGCTGTTGTTATCCCCCGCTCATCAGCCACCGTGCATCTCCTCCAGTCGCAATATGGCTGCAAGGCGCGCAGCGCTCTTGATGCCGTTTGTCTAACTCCAGGTCTCGATCGTCAACTGGGGGTAGTTGATCGGCATATCGCGTTGCAAGCCCTCAGGCAGCACCGACGGAAGAACCGCGCGCAGACCTTCTGGAATTGGCCAAATCCTACAGGCCGCTCTTTGCCATAGTCAACGGAGTTGGTTCCTCATCCTGGCACATTCGAACAGGCGCCCGTTACCGCTGTGTAACCCGTATAGTTACCATTGTGTGGATATACTTGATGCTTCTTGCTTGCGCTGTTTGGATTCTCGATAAGACACACCACCAACCAACGAGGGGGGACTTTTGATGGAATTTCGGACAAGCGGCTCAAGGCGGCAATTTCTCACGGCCGTTGCTAAGACGCTAGGTGCAGCGGCTATGCTGCCTTCGCGCCTGGGCTCGGCGGCGGATATGACCGATCCGCGAGTAACCGGCATCGTAGCCGCGACTATCGGGATCGACACGCATAATCACGTCGACGTTCCCCTCACCGGGGCAGAAATGCCCGGCCCGGATATAGACCTGAAGGGCGAGATGAAGCGGTCGGGCCTCGCTGCCATCTGCATGGCCTTTGCCACCGACTACCAACCCGGCGATGCCTACGATCGCTTTCTCAAAGGGCTGGCCTCTATGGATCGGCAGTTGGAACGTAACGGCATGAAGCGTTCCTTCACTCCGGCTGACGTCCGCGCCGCCCATAAGGATCACCAACCGACGGTCATCCAGGCGGTCGAGGGTGCCCACTTCCTTCAAGGCCATCTTGAGCGGGTGGAAGAAGCCCATAGCCGAGGTTTGCGGCAATTTGGGCTGCTTCACGACAGCGACGCCTCCGAGCCGCTGGGCGATGTTTATACCAATCCTCCGCGCTATGGCGGATTGACGCCATTTGGGGCAACCGTCATCAAGGAATGCAATCGGTTGGGCATTCTTATCGACCTTGCGCATGCCAGTGTGCAAACCACCGAAACCGCGCTCAAGACTACTACCCGGCCGGTCATCATCTCCCATACCGGCCTTGATACCCAGTTGGGGAACAATCCATCCATGGCGCAGAGGATGCGCCCAAGACTCATCAGCAAAGAGCAGGCCAGAATGGTCGCCAATGCCGGGGGACTGGTCGGTGTCTGGACCCATCTTGCCGATACGCCGTTCGACTATGCGCGGAATATCAAAGCGCTTGTCGATGTCATCGGGGTCGATCATGTGTGCATCGGCACGGATACCAAGCTCACCCCGCCCAGCCCGCGGCCCGGTCCACCGCATGCGCAAATTGGGGAACGTACCAATCAGGCATGGCAGGATCAAACAGCCGGGTTCTATTTTGTCGTTGTCGATGCGATGTTAAAAACTGGCTTCACCAAAGATGAAATCGGAAAAATTGGCGGCGGAAATTTTCTGCGCGTATTTGGCGAGGCCGTTAAGAAATAGGCTGTATCTTTTCGGATCTTGAACCGGTTCCGAAGGCCGGGAGTGATGTATGGAAACCCATTCGTGTTTTTTTGACCCGGCCAGATGTTTTTCAATCCCCCCAGAAAGGCGTCATCTTGAGCGAAGCGCCTCGCCGATCTATCGCAGATCAGAGAGTTTTATGGCGCGAAGTCGAAGGCCCCGGCGATGTTTGTTGGCAGATGCTCTTCGGAGCTTTCCGGCCACAAACTACAAGGGAAATTAAAAAAGACACAGCCTCCGACCGGAAGGAAGCGTAGTGGAGAACCTGCGGTTTGGCCAGTTCTCACGCGGATTCTTTAGCCCGTAGACACGAACAACCAAGAACATCGGGCTTTACGCCCTGGCGACCACTTTATCACTGATATATGCTGAACAGCATCTGTCGAATAAAGCCGGTTCTATTTCATAGCGGTTCGTACGGCCTAAGGCCGTATTCTTTACCAAACCCTCTTTCTTCCTCAGCTTCAAAAGCCTCACCGGCTGCGGCTTTGTGCGGCACGGCTGAAGCTGTGTCCTTCGTACGAGCTCACGGATTGTAGGGCGAGTCTCTGCTGTATAACGTCCACCAAACCGCCCGCCCATCGCCCGAACAGCGCCCACAACACGATAAGGATAGCGCCCGCCGCAATATGTGGCAGATTCGAAAGCCACGCCGCTCGATCTATCGGCAACCGGAACACCACCACCACCCGCAGGACAGCGTCAGCGAGGAAAGCTACGCCGCTGCCAAACGTCAGCACCCGATGTGCCAGCCGGAACTGTGGTGATTCCTCCCACGCCCGCTCCCATGCGACCGTGCGTACCGGATCGCCCTTGGTCGCCATCGGTTTCGACCCTTCCAGGCTGAGCGGTCGCGCCGCGAACGCGCTTCCCATCAGGTACAGAGCAGCAATCCCCGAATAGAAGGAGGGCCGGATTAGCAGCATCCGCGGACTATGCAGCCAGAAGAGCAGCACAATGGACGCGGCCATCTCCAGTAACACCAGCACGCCCACCGCATCCACCCGCCTGCGCTTGAACGTATTGACCCCCGTACTTACGCCGGCGATCACGACGCCCAGGGCAAGCCCCCAGAGTTCGGAGAATCCCAACCGTTGCGTCACCCACCACGCGGCCAGCGGGCCAAAAATATCAACCAGGTATCCGAGCAGGATCTTGCGTTCGCTCATAACTTCTTCCCCTGTTTTCGCCAACGGTTAGCCGCTGGCTTTGAGCCCACGTTCATCTCGGACTTCGATAATTCAAGCTTCATGAGGAGGCGGGCAAGGGTGCGTACCTCCTCGGCCTCCCATTTCGCGACAAAAGAGGCGAACCGTTCAAGTCCAACCTTTCTCAGCCGCTCGATTTCGGCTCGTCCCTCGGCAGTCAAATTCACCCGGCATGACCGGCCGTCCGCTGCATCGGCCCTCACGCTCACGTGCCCCTCCGCTTGCAGAGCCTGGATCTGACGCGTGACCGACGACGGGTGAAGTCCAAGTTCTTCGCTAATCGCTTTAGGGCCACTGTCCGGCCGCATGGCGATCGCAGATAACGCCGCCAGCCGGCTGGCATCTCCCTTGCGGCGCGCCCGTTCGGCGCGTTGTACTGCTGTCATGAGCGCCGCTACCATCTGTTCGACATCTTGCTTACTCGGTTTCACCCACACAGGCTATAATAATTGCGTGCATCACGCAACTATTTGCTCGGATGACAGGTCAATGCGGGAACGTGACACGTAAAATTAGACCAGAGCAATTGCAGACCGGGAGCGTGTGAATGGTGTATGACGTTGTCATTGCAGGTGGCGGGCCGGTAGGTCTCTTTCTTTCCTGTGAACTGCAATTGGCTGGGATGTCGGTACTTGTGCTGGAGCGGATGGAAGACCATCGCTCGCCTTTGAAGGCTGGATGGATGGGAATGCGCGGCTTGAATTTTCCGTCCGTCGAAGCTTTCTATCGTCGCGGACTGCTGAAAGACGTCCGCGAGTGCGCGCTCGGCTGGATGAACGCGGACACCAGGGCAGGCCTGGAGCTACGAGGTACGGAAGCTCCTGGCAGCGCACCTGCTCCCCGCTTTGGCGGGCACTTCGCCGGCATCATGCTGGACATGGCAAAGGTTGACTTCTCCGACCGGAAGTATGTCGTTCCCGGACCTTCTGCCTCCGGCGGCATGATAAGTCTCGAAGCCATCGAATCGCTCCTGGCCGAGCATGCGCAGCAATTGGGCGTGGACTTGAAGCGTGGTGTGGAAGTCACAAGCTTTACGCAGGATCAGAACGGCGTCATGGTGAATGCCAGGGAAGAATCATTTGCCGGACGGTGGCTCATCGGCTGCGACGGAGGCCGCAGCACCGTTCGGAAGATCGCAGGCTTTGAATTTGCAGGGACCGAGCCGGAGTTCACTGGCTACACCGCATCGGTGAAGATCGCCGATCCGGAAAAGCTGCGACCGGGCTTCAATCTAACGGAAACAGGGATGTACATCAACGGCCCCGGGCCGGATCGCATTGGCTTGCTCGAGTTTGACGACGCTGCCTTCGATCGCACGACGACCATAACGCTGGAAAGCTTGCAGGCTATCTTGCGCCGGGTATCGGGTACGGATGTCACCCTCACGGCCATGCAAGTTGCCTCGAGCTATACTGACCGCGCGCGGCAGGCGACAACTTATCGCAAGGGCCGCGTGTTGCTCGCCGGGGATGCAGCGCACGTTCATTCGCCGTTGGGAGGACAGGGGTTGAATACAGGCATCGGCGACGCGATGAATCTCGGCTGGAAACTTGCCGCGACCATTCGGGGTTGGGCTCCTAAGAGTCTTCTCGATACCTACACCGAAGAGCGTCATCCGATCGGAGCCTGGGCGTTGAATTGGACCCGCGCGCAGGTCGCGATCATGCGACCGGATCCTCATGCTCGCGCCATAGCTTCTGTGATCCGCGACCTGATGCAGACGCAGCAGGGAGCAACCTACTTTGTTACGAAGATTTCCGGCATATCGATGCGCTATGACCTCGGCGGCGACCATCCTCTGGTCGGCTGCAGCGCGCCTGACTTCGAGTTCGAGGACGGCGCGCGGCTCGGCGAGCTTCTGCACGACGGCAAAGGCCTGCTGCTCGATTTCGCGGAAAACAAAGAACTCTGTGCACTGAGCCAAGAACGGAAAGACCGCCTGAAGTGTGTCTCCTCCAGACCGAAGGACAGCAAAGGGCTCACTGCAATGCTGGTAAGACCCGATGGCTTTGTTGCGTGGGTAGCTGAATCGAAGCCAGACGTAAGCGCTGCTGAGAAATCAATCGAACGCTGGTTTGGGAGCTGATTAGGCCACAGGGGGTTATGCTCGTCGCCGTGTCTTCGTCCCCTGACCAAAAAGGCGCAAACTTGTCTTATGAAGCAGATCGCTCTCAAAGTAAACGGCAGTGAGCACACCGTGGAAGTCGACCCCGATACGCCGTTGCTTTTTGTCCTCAACGACGAGCTTGGCTTGCGTGGACCGCGATTTGGCTGCGGCATGGCACAGTGCGGGGCCTGCACCGTGATCATGCGCGGCCAGGTCGTGCGTTCCTGTGTAATGCCGGTGCGCGCGGTTGGCCAGTCTGAGGTCACGACCCTGGAAGGTCTCGGCACCCCCGAGAAGCCGCATCCTATCCAGCAGGCGTTTATCGAGGAAGGAGCCGCGCAATGCGGATTTTGTCTCAGCGGCGTCATCCTGACGGCGAAGGCCGTTCTTGACGTAAACCCGAATGCCTCTGACCAGGAAATCCGCACCGCGCTTGGAGGAGTTTTGTGCCGCTGCTTTACCCACGTGCGCATGCTCCGCGCCATTCGAAAATATGCTGAGGGCAAAAGGCATGACTCCGTCGCGCCGTGACTTCCTGCGGGGTTGTGGCGCCCTGATCGTGAGTTTTGGCGCCGCACCGTTCACTGAATCCTCGGCTATCGCTCAGGGGCAGTTCCAGACCCATCCCGGACATATTGATCCGGGCAGGCTCGATTCCTGGCTGGCCATAGGCGCCGACGGTGCCATCACTGCCTATACCGGCAAGTGCGATTTCGGTCAGGGTGTCTTTACGGCGCAGACCCAGCTCATTGCAGAGGAACTATGCGTGTCCATCAAGCGCGTGAAGCTGACTGAGTGCGACACCGCGATCACTCCCGACCAGGGCACCACCTCAGGAAGCCAGACAACACCCACGAACTTCAACACCGAGAATCTCGCGCTCGCGGCCGCGACCGCGCGCGAAGCTCTGCTGAGCTTGGCCGCCAAACAGCTGGGCGAACCAGTGGATCAACTCAAGCTAGAGAACGGCGTCGTCATCGGCGGGTTAGGGCGCCGAATCACGTATGAAGATCTTGTCGGGAGCAAGCAGTTCAACCTCCCGCTCAATCCAAACGCAAAGCGGCGATCTGCGGCCGAGTGGACCGTGCTGGGCAAGCCTGTTCCCTCGCTCGACAGAGTAGCCCTCATGACCGGCCAGTTTGAGTTCCTGCATCACCTTCGTGTGCCCGGCATGCTCCACGGCCGCGTGGTTCGCCCCCCTGAGATGGGAGCCACCGTTGGCTCAGTGGACGAGCATTCAGTGCGCGATCTTCCCGGTCTCATAAAAGTAGTGGTTCGCAAAAACTTTGTCGGCGTCGTTGCGGAGACGCAGTACCAGGCTGTGCTGGCGGCTCGCCAACTGGTGGTGCGATGGAACCCCGGTCCGGCGCTCCCGGCGCAGAAAACCTTTTTTGAGCATCTCCAGCAACAGCCGTCCCACGACGCTCTCAGCGTGAACTCCCAGGACGTTGACACGCAACTCGCCGCTGCGCGAAGCGTGCTGCGGGCGAGATACACCTACCCTTATCAAATGCACGGATCGGTGGGGGCGTCGTGTGCGCTGGCTGATGTCAGGCCGGATGGCGCCACGTTATGGTCTGCTACTCAATCGGCTTATCCCACCCGAAGCATCGTGGCCACACTACTCGGACTGCCGGTCGACAGCGTGCGCGTGATCTACACCCGCGGCTCTGGATGCTATGGCCTGAACGGCGCAGATGCGGTTTCGTTCGATGCCGCGATATTGTCCCAGGCGGCCGGAAGACCAGTTCGTCTGCAGTTCTCCCGCCAGGACGAAATGATGTGGGAGAACTTCGGTTCCGCCTGCGTGGTCGAGCATCGGGCTGGTATCGCGGCCGACGGACGCATTCTCGCCTGGGACCGCGAGAATTGGGTAGCTTCGCTGGGCAACCGGCCAGGCTATGATCGGCCCGGAAACGTGATCAGCGGCATGTTAGCCGGCTACCCTCCGGAGCCGCTCAAGCTCGGCCCGGCCAAACCACCAGCCGGCGAGCTTAGTAACGGCAGCAACACCGTGCCCTCTTACTTCGCCGGCTGTATCGCGGGTAAGTGCGGCGGTGGAGGAACGATCAAAAGCGAGCGCGTGCTGACCCACACTGTGCGTTCGCCGTTTTTTACCGGGCCGTTGCGCTCTCCCTTGCGCATCCAGAATACCTTTGCCAACGAATGCTTCATGGATGAGCTCTGCGCGCATGCGAAAGCGGATCCAGTGTCCTTCCGCTTGCAGCATCTGCGCGATAGCCGGGTTATCGGCGTTCTCAACGCTGTGGCCAAGGCTGCCGGATGGGCGCCACGTCCATTCCCAACCGCGGCGGCCACGCAAGCCGGCCCGGTGAGAGGACGAGGCATTGCCTGCGTAGCGTATGAGGGAGAGAACGGATATGCCGCGCTGGTTGCCGAGGTCACTGTGGACATGGAAAGCGGCTTAGTGCGTCCGGCCCGTTTCGTGGTGGCCTTGGATTGTGGGCCTGTCTCGAATCCTGATGGCCTTAGAAATCAGATCGAAGGAGGCATCCTGCAAGGCACAAGTCGCGCCCTGGTGGAAGAAGTTACCTGGGACGAAAGGCGCATCACCTCGGTCGACTGGGAGACCTATAACAGCTTGCACCTTGATTATGAGATACCCACGATTGAGAGTGTCTTCGTGACCCCGGCTGGCGTGCCTGCGACTGGTGCGGGAGAGACTGCAATTACCGTTACTCCCGCTGCCATTGGCAATGCGATTTACGATGCAACGGGTGTTCGCCTGCGCGATCTCCCCTTTACTCCTGAGCGCGTCAAAGCCGCCTTGCGTAGCGAGAGGTCTAATACATGAGCGGCCGAAAAATCAGCATGGCCCGCATCGCAGTCGTCGCGGCATCTGGTTGGTTGTCTCTGCTGGCCATGCGCGCGCCCGCGGAAGGTCCAGTAGCTCAGCGCGACCCCGTGGCCGCCGCCGCCGCGTTCGAAGCACTGGCGCCGGCATTACGTAACCCTCGCTGTATGAATTGCCACTCCACCGGAGATTATCCTCGCCAGGGCAACGACAGCCATCGCCACACCATGGACATTCGCCGTGGACCCGACGGGGATGGTGTCAACGCTGTCAAATGCAGCACCTGTCATCAGGATCACAACACGGTGGGCGCGCACACGCCCCCGGGTGCGCCTGACTGGCATCTGCCGTCACCCGCCATGCCGATGATCTGGGAAGGTTTGACCGACCGCCAGCTCTGCGAACTGCTCAAGGATCCAAAGCAGAACGGAAACCGTACGGTTGCGCAGATCGTGGAGCATATGTCCACCCCGCTGGTGCTCTGGGGCTGGCACCCCGGCGATGGCCGTACGCCCATACCGATGCCGCAGAAGGAGTTCCTGGCCAAGGTAACCGAATGGGCTACGAACGGCGCAACCTGTCCCTAAGGGGCCGTCTGCCCGCCCGGCTTCCGTGGGGGGAACCCAGTAATCTCAACTTGAGATGACGGGTTGTCTTTCCCAATAGATCTGTGGCATTCTCCTGTTGTTAACCAAAATGAACGCCTTGATTGAGGCGAAGGATCTGGCATGAGAGCCCTCACGCGCCTTTTCAACTTCATCACCAGGCGCCGCGGCGACGAGCGCCTGCGAGAAGAGATTGAATCGCATATAGCGGCCCAGACGGAAGACAACATCCGCGCCGGCATGACGGATGAGCAAGCCCGCCGGCTTGCGATCGTGAAGTTTGGGGCCCTGGAGGCGGTGCGGGAAGACTGGCACGCCGAAGAGAGCCTCCCATTCCTTGAGGTCCTCCTACTGGATGTTCGTTATGCGCTGCGCGTGCTGCGCAAGTCTCCCGCGTTTACGGTCGTCGCCGTAATCACGCTGATGCTGGGTATAGGGGCCAACGTCGTCGTCTTCGGCGTGCTGAACGCGGTCCTGCTGCAGCCACTCGCCGTGAGCGACCCACAAAACCTGTATCAAATTCGTCACAAGCCCTGGATGAACGGACGGCTACTGACTACGTCGTATCCCGCGTTTGAAGATTTTCGGCGCCGAAACACCACCTTCAGCGGGTTAGCCGGGATCTATGGATATTCTCATGCCAAACTAAGCTGGCATAACAGGGTGACGAGCATCTCCGGCGATGAGGTCACAGGCAATTATTTCGATCTACTTGGCGTCCAGCCGGAAGCAGGACGATTCTTCCACGAAGCCGACGAGCATGGACCAGGTTCTGCGCCCTTTGTGGTGCTGAGCGATACTCTGTGGCGAAGCGCGTTTCATGCCGATCCAGGCGTAGTGGGCACCACCGTGGAGCTCAACAAGCATCCGTTTACGGTGGTGGGCGTGGCGCCCGCACTGTTCCACGGCACAGAGCGGTTTGGGTGGCCGGACTACTGGCTGCCCATGGCAAACGAAGAGCAGGTGGAGGGGTCGGATTATCTGCATAGCCGGACATCTGTAACGGTTACAGTCATTGGCAGGCTTAAGCCGGGCGTGACGCCGCCGCAGGCGACGGAAGATCTGAATGCGATTGCGGCCGAGCTGGGAAAGGAGTACCCGTTGACCGACGACGGACAGTCACTGCGACTGATCCATCCAGGGCTCATGGGGGACGAAGGGGATGTTATCCGCGAATTTCTCTGGAGCGTGACCGTGTTGGCGCTGCTGGTGCTGGTGGCGGCATGCGCGAACCTAGCAACTCTGTTTGCGGCGCGCGGCGCTGATCGCAGCCGGGAACTGGCGCTGCGTGTGGCCCTTGGATCGAGCCGCCAGAGGCTGGTAAGGCAACTGCTGACCGAGGCGGTGATGGTATCGCTGCTGGGCGGAGCCGCGGGCCTCGTGGGCGCCTACCTACTGCTGGGCGTGTTGAACCGGTGGTATTCCTATGGCCATGTGGTGGTCAGCGTGGATGTGCCCGTGTACATGGCAGGCTTCGCATTGACCCTGGGAAGCGCTCTGTTGTTTGGCATGGTTCCGGCGCGGCAAGCCTGGCAGAGCCATCCGTTGCAGAGCCTGCAGAGCGGAGCAGTGGACGTCATGCACCTGCGCCGGTTTGCCCTGCGTGACCTGCTGCTGGGTGTACAGATTGCCGTCTGCACGCTGCTGATAACGGCCACGCTGGTGGCGGTGCGCGGCCTGGTGCGTACGCTGCATGTTCCGCTCGGCATCCAGCCGCAGGGCGCGATGCTGGTCGATTTGGACCTGAGCGAGGAGGAGCAAGCCGGCGAAGTGACGTCCGACAAGGAGAAAGCAATCCTGGAGGTGGTGCGGAGTATCCCTGGTGTGACGGCAGCGGGTACGGTGAGCCGCACGCCCATGACCGGCGGCATGCATGGAATTCCGATCTTCTCGCCGGGGACGACCGACTTCAAACTGAACAATTCTGTGCTCGCGCCGTACGTGTTTTCGACGTCACCGGAATACCTGGAGGCTGCCGGCACTCGGCTCCTGAACGGCCGGGATTTTGCATGGCAGGACACCCCAATTACACCGTACGTGGCCATAGTGAACCAAACCTTCGCGCGCAAGATGTGGGGCGAAACGCAGCCGATTGGACAGCACTTTATCGTGTCGGGGCACTTGACGGAAGTGGTAGGGGTGGCCGAAGACGGCAAGTACCACGACCTGCACGAGTCCCCCCAGCCTGTCGTGTATTTGCCGTTTGCCCAGAGCCAGCCGGGGGAACGTGTGTTCGTGGTGCGTTCGCGGCGGACGCCGAGTGAGATGGCGGCGGCGCTGGAACGCGCTCTGAGCGGTATCGAGCCCAATGTGCCCATCGCGGTGCATAGCTGGGCAGAGGACCTGGCAGATGAACTGTTTCCGGCGAGGGCGGCGGCCGTGGCCCTGGGCGTCATGGGCCTGCTGGCGGCGATGCTGGCAGTGACGGGCATCTTCGGCATGGCGGCCTACAGCGTGAGCCGGCGGATGAAGGAGCTGGGCATCCGCGTGGCCTTGGGTGCGCGCAAGACGCAAGTGATGAACGCAGCGGTAGGCCGGCCCATGGTGGTGCTTGGAGTGGGGTCGGCGGTGGGTCTGCTGTCGGGCTTCTTCGCCAGCCGGTTGCTCGGGCAGATTGTGTATCAAGCGAATCCACGGGATCCTGTGGTCGTGGCCGGCGCGGTGCTGACGATGGCGTTGTTAGGTCTTGCAGCGTCAGCCATTCCAGCCCGGCGAGCACTATCCGTTGATCCATCCAAACTCATGCGAGAAGAGTGAGGAGGTCGCTGTGAGATGCACTCACTACAGGGCCCCACTGTTACTGCACGGTAAGAGTCACTGTGAAGGATTGAACCTTGGTCCCCGAATTAGAAGCGGCAATCTGTACCGTAGAAGTTCCCGCCGGCGTGACACTTGAAGGGCTGGTCGGAGTGGTCGGCGCTGTCGATTGGGACGCGGAACTTCCAGTCATAGCAAAGGCAAACGTCCCGGCCGAGCTGACTACTTGCAACGGCACCGACCGCTGGCCGGAGTAACCTGGGCTGAAAGTCACCGACACGTTGCAAATGGTGCTCAGGGAGAGCGCTGTGTTAAGGTCGCATCCCGTCGTGGTCGCGGCGTACTCCTGCTTTCCTCCCTGCGATACTGCAGCGCTGATCCCCGTGATCGTAGTTCCCCCCGCGTTAATCACCAGCGGAATGGTCACAGCCGCACTGGTTGTACCAACGGCAGTGGTAGGAAAGAGCACACTTCCGAGGGGCGTGTTCACCTCCCGGACGCGGTTATTGTTTTGGTCGGAGAAATAAAAATTACCCTGGCTATCGAGAGCCACACCCCGGGGACTGCTCAAAGCCGCGCTCGTCGCCGGGCCGCCATCGCCGCTATAACCATTGGTGTCGTTGCCCGCTAGGGTCGAGATGATGCGGTCGTATTGACCATGCGGACGACGTTGTTCATCGAGTCCGCAACATAGACGTCGCCCGAGCTATCGAGATTCAAACCGTATGGGCTATTGAACCTCGCGCTCGTTGCCGGGCCGCCGTCTCCGCTGTACCCGGCGCTGCCATTACCCGCGATGGTGGAGATGGTGCCCGAGGTCGCTATCATGCGGACCACATCGTTGCCCGTTTCGGCGATATAGAGACTGCCTGTGCTGTCCACGACAACGGCAGCGAGTTTGTCTAAGGTAGCGCTGGTTGCCGCACCGTTGTCGCCGGTGTAGCCCGCGGTCCCGGTACCGGCGATGGTGGTGATGGTGCCCGAGGTGCTCACCTTACGGATTCGATTGTTATTTGTATCTGCGATGTAAAGATTGCCCGCGCTGTCGATGGCCACGCCGGTCGGGGTATAGAGGGTTGCGTTGGTGGCCGCGCCATTGTCTCCGCTGTAACCCTCAGCATTATTGCCGGCTACGGTGGTTATGCTTCCGGAGTTGTTGATCTTGCGGATAACATTGTTGCCCGTGTCCGCGATATATACGTTGCCCCGCTGTCGACAGCCACGCCGGTGGGCAGAGTAAGCTCCGCGCTGGTTGCCGGACCGTTGTCTCCGCTGTAACCCGCGGTGCCGTCGCCTGCAATCGTGGTGATAACACCGGTGCCCGCCGCCACTTTACGAATCCGGTTATTGCCGGGATCCGCAATATAAAGGTTGTCTCCACTGTCTACCGCTACGCCATAGGGACCGTTCAGTTCTGCGCTGGTTGCCAGTCCGCTGTCGCCGCTGAAGCCTGCCGTGCCATTGCCTGCAACGGTGTTAATCGCGGGCGTGCGAGTGATGGCCTGCGCGGCCGCGATGCCGCAACCACAATAAAGCGACAGGATCATCCCCAGCACCGTCAACCACGGCTGGATGGATGCGCGTCTACCGTTGTTCGTTCGCAGACACTTTAAACGTGAAGGGCTACAAAGTACGCCTGGGTTCCGCATCCAGTTTGTTCTCCAAGGCACGACAGCATGCACAGGGACTGGCCCTGTGCTCAAGCGAAGTTGAGGCTTACTTCGCGAAGTTTTGTAATCACTTTCGGGTGCACTTCATTCTACGCGGACAGGTTCAACGGCAACAGACCCTGAAGGGTCCCAAGTTACCTAACAGCCCAAAATCGGGTTACTGTCGTGCCACCGCCGCACTTGAAGGGGATCGACGGAGACTGGGCAAACACCCAGCATCAGGGATTCTTGTACAACGCCTGCTGAATTTGCAATCCGATCCCCAGCAGTGTCGAGTCTTCAGCGTTGTCGAGCAGGACGATCAGTTCCCCGTGTTTGGGCATACGCGCTATAAGGGATTGGAATCCAAAAACAACTCCGGTATGCATCGGAATGGCTTCACCAGCATACGGCGAACCCGCTTTCGGAATCAGGATGTTCCAACCATAACCGTAGTTTTCCAGGTTAGGCTTGAAAAGCAGGTCGCGCAGACGCGCCGGGAGAAGACGCTCGCCGTAGAGGGCCTGATCCCATAGATACAGGTCGTCAACCGTGGAATACATCCCTCCAGCGGCAAATGGGATGGACGTGTCATAGTAGCGAGCATTCTCGAAGCCTGCAGCAGAGCGTTCATATCCGGAGGCCAGACGAGGAATTACCGTCTCCGAGTTAAAATACCCCGAGTCCTTCATCCCCAAAGGGGTGAAGATACGATCTCGTAACAACTGCTCGTACGAGTTGCCTGATATTTGCTCGAGCACTGCACCTAACAGAAAGTACCCGGAGTTGCCGTATTCAAACTTGGTTCCGGGTTCAAACTGCAAATCATTGCTGCAATACTTCTGAACGAATTCCATCACTCCATAATGTGTCCGGCTTGGGGGACCGTCTACAAACCCTGGGAAAGTCAGGAAATTTGGAATACCAGAGGTGTGTGAAAGGAGTTCAGCGATGGTGACTCGGTTTCCAGTGTCCTTGCGATAGTAAGGCAGGTACTCCGAAAGATGCCCATCAAGTTTGATTTTGCCTTCGTTGACGAACTGCAGAATGAGCAGCGCGGTGAATTGCTTCGTCATTGATGCGATTTCAAATTTCGTGTTTACCTCATTGGGGATGTTCCACTCCATGTTTGCGAGCCCAAACCCTCGCTGGTACAGGATCTGTCCCTGCCGGGCCACAAGCGCAGATCCATTGAATTCGCCGGCCCGGCTGCGAGCCCGCATAATCTGGTCTATCTCCAACGCCACGGGCTTCAAAGGCTGGTTCTGTCCTGAACACAGGACCGGTCCAATAAGCAACGCAAGGATGGAGACAGCCTGGAAGACTTTCATCGTCTGGTCTGACTAGGCTACACTCGATCGGGTCTCACGGTCGGGAGGAAGTATGGTTCCCGGAAGGCAAGTTCCGGAATGGCTTTCGTTTCTGCTGTCCACTTACGGACGCGCCGCTTTATATCTGGACATTGCTTCCACCCGAAACACTCTAGAACCCGGCGCAATCTACTGATTCTAAACAGTCAGTTAGCTGCCCTGAACGGTCGCCAACGTGCCTCAACCTGCCTGTTCCATGATCACCCTGCGCAACAATTAGCCGAATAAGATCTTCTGCGCCACCTATCGAGCATTCGCGTGTCAGCCCCACGGGACTTAACATGTGTGTCTTACAACATTTCAGGCATACACCGGAGACGGAATGAAATTGATGCGATTGGGTGTAGTTGCAACCGGCATTCTTCTGATTTCCTCCCTCGCTCATGTGCAGACTCTGCCACCGGACGACACCACAAAAGTGGACAAGCTCTTTGCGCAGTGGAATAAGCCGGATTCGCCGGGCTGCGCACTGGGCATTTATAAGGATGGGCAAATCGTCTACAAACGGGGCTACGGCATTGCCAACTTGAACGATGACGTACCCATCACTCCCGCCACCGTGTTCCACGTGGCCTCGATGTCCAAACAATTCACAGCCGCATCCATCCTTCTGCTTGCGCAGCAGGGAAAACTTTCCCTCGACGATGATGTCCATAAATACATTCCGGAGCTGCCCAATTTCGGTGAGCCCATCACCCTCCGTCACCTGCTCCACCACACCAGCGGAATTCGCGATCAATGGTCCCTGCTGGGACTTGCTGGTTGGCGTTATTCGCAGGATCTCATCACCGATGACGACGTCATGTCCGTCCTCGTGCGTCAGCAGGCGCTGAACTTCAAGCCGGGCGACAAATATATGTACAGCAACTCCGGCTTCACGCTGCTGGCCATCATTGTCAAGCGGGTAAGCGGGATGTCCTTTCGCGAATTCACCACCGCCAACATCTTCCAGCCCCTGGGAATGACACACACTCATTTCCGCGACGACCACGAGGAGGTGATCAAGCACGATGCGCTGGGCTACGAACAGGACGGTAAGGATAAGCCCTTCCGCATGGATCTCACCAACTTCGACACCGCCGGCGCCACCAGCCTCCACACAACGGTAGAGGACCTGCAGCTCTGGGACGAAAACTTCTACCATCCGCGCGTCGGCGGCCCGGCGCTGATTCAGCAGATGCTGGAGCGGGGCAAGCTCAATAGCGGCGAACAGCAGGATTATGCGTCCGGCCTGGTGATCGGCACATACAAGGGTCTGCCAATCGTGGACCACGCAGGCGCCGATGCCGGCTACCGCTCGGATATGATCCGATTCCCTGAACAGCATTTTTCCGTCGCCATACTTTGCAACTTTGCGGACACCGATCCCAGCTCGTTGGCCCACCAGGTCGCCGATATCGTTCTCGCCAAAGATCTCCGGGCCCCAGCACCAGCGCCCGTGAAAGAGACGGCAAATGCCGCCGCAATGACTGCGGCGCAGATGTCCGCCATCGCAGGAATGTACTGGGGCAGGGAAGAGGACGATTTCGAGAAGGTCCAGGTCAAGGACGGCAAGCTGCAGATGGATATCGGCCGGGACGATTTCCACGAGCTGCAGCCGTTTGCCCCGGAGCACTTCCACGTTGCCAATGTCCCCTGGGGCGACAAAATAGATATCCACTTCATCGCCGGGGACGCGGGAAAGCCGTCTCGCATCGAGCAGATCTTCCCGGGCGGAAAGCCGCAATCCTACGAGGCCGTCGCGGTCTTCGATCCCACCGCTGCACAGCTGGCCGAGTACACCGGTGCTTTTGTGAGCCAGGAGATCGACCCCGTCTACCGTATCTCTCTTCAAGATGGCAAGCTGACACTCCTCCGTCTCAGGCACAAACCCGACACGCTTTGGCCGGCCATGCGGGACGCTTTTGTCGGCGAAATCGGCACCCTCCGATTTACACGCGATGCCAACCAGAAGGTCTCTGGTTTCATGCTCGATGCGGGTCGCATTCAAAATCTCCAGTTCACCAGGAAAACAAACTAGATCAGCCGTAACGCACAGAGTTGCAGCCAATGAGAGTTTTAGAGTCTGTCGTGAAACCTGAAGCGGCTACAGAGTGTGCGTGAGTACTGCCGGTCCGACTTCCCTGGTTCCCAGACGAAGGACGGGTGCCCCATATCTCGCTCGTTTTTCGCGAGATGTGGGATACCACTGTACCTTCCCTCTAACTCTTGATTCATCCGACGCACTGAGCGGTCAACATCGGTGGTATCCCATATCTCGCGAACAACGAGCGAGATATGGGGCACCCGTCCTTTGTCAGAGAACCAGAGGGAAGCCCCCCGCCGATTGAGTTCGTGAGCGGAGTTCTCACGCAGCCTCTTTAAAGCCGCCCCTGCGCAAAAAATTTAGGGCACGGCTGAAGCCGTGCCCTTCGTACGGAGTCCGCAGCCTTATCCGAGGGATGGAGTCTCCCTCCAGCAGAATCGCTTATGGGGGTAGATAATCATATCGGCCCAAATGCGAGAAAATTGAGCAGTCGGGGCGGTTCGCAAGTACTGCAAACAGGTCCCCGGCGGGGTGCACTCGAGGGAGATCCAACTTGAACTCGGAACCACTCATTTCTGCGGTCAACAGCTCTCCGCGAGGGAACGCGGAGGATCTGTCAGCAGTTCGTCCCGGTCAGGAGAGTCCCTATCTCCGAATCTTCAAGTCCACCGTCTTCGTTCGCGATCATGATCGAAGCGTGCAGTTCTATGTGGGCCAATTGGGATTCAGTGTAGTTGCTGACGCCCAATTTGAGTTTGGCGGACGGTGGGTGGCCGTTGCTCCTCCGGATGGCAGTTCTATTCTCGCCCTCGTCGTTCCCAAACGGGGCTCGGAGAACTACAAACGCATCGGCCAACATACGCAGATTGCTTTCATTGCTGAGGACATTAACGCGACGTTCGAGCTCTGGAGGAGCCGCGGCGTCCGCTTTCTTCATCCGCCACAAAAGTCACTTTTCGGCGGAGCATCTGCCGCTTTTTACGACGTCGACGGCAACTGCTTTGAACTGCTCGGCTCCGATGAGATGAGCCGTGAAATCGAGGGCCAGCGGCACGCCATCGCCCAGAAACTCGAAGCGGAGCGGCGCGCCGCCCAGGAGTTGGAAATTGCCAAACAGGTGCAGGCCAGGCTTTTTCCGCAATCGCTCCCCTCCCTTCAATCCCTCGATTACGCCGGCATTTGTATCCAGGCTCGCCATGTCGGCGGCGACTACTATGACTTTCTTGCTCTGGGACAAGAGCGGCTTGGGCTCTTGATCGGCGACATCGCCGGCAAGGGAATCGCCGCCGCCCTGCTGATGGCAAATCTGCAGGCCAACCTGCGCAGCCAGTTTGCCCTGGCCCGCGAGCAGCCGCGTCTCCTGTTGCGATCGGTGAACCGGCTTTTCTACGAGAACACGGCAGACAGCGCCTATGCCACCTTCTTTTTCGTCGATTACGACGACCGTGCGCAGCGCTTGCGCTATGCCAATTGCGGCCATCTGCCCGCGCTTCTCCTGCGTCACGACGGCACTCTGGAACGGCTCCACTCTACTGGTACCGTTCTAGGTCTATTCAAAGATTGGGACAGCCCGACAGAGGAATGCCAACTCTATCCTGGTGACACGCTCGTGCTTTACACCGATGGCGTTACGGAATCATTCAATGTTGCTGCAGAGGAGTTCGGAGAGGAGCGCCTGATTGAGACATTGCACCGGCGCCGCGAATTGCCTGCTCATCGGCTCCTCGGGTCCGTGGTGGAGGAAATTCAGAAGTTCAGCCCCCATGAGCAGCACGATGACATCACGCTGATCGTAGCCAAATGCACACCAGACTCCTAGTCTCAGGGAGCGAAGACACCAAAAGGCATCAAACAGCACGGAGGGATAGAGCACATGGAAATTAAGAGAGTCGGCACCCAACCATCCGCAAAGGGACCGTCTGCGTGGTTCACGGGCACGGTGCGCATCGATCCGCTATTTCAGGCGCCTGATCCGGCACTGGTACAAGGTGCAAGCGTCACATTCGAGCCCGGCGCTCGCACGGCGTGGCATACCCACCCCCTTGGGCAAACTCTCATCGTGACGGCGGGCTGCGGCTGGGTTCAGCGGGAAGGCGGCCCGGTTGAGGAAATCAGGCCGGGTGATGTGGTCTGGTTCTCTCCTCGCGAGAAGCACTGGCACGGAGCCACTCCGACGATGGCAATGACGCACATCGCGATCCAGGAAAAACTCGACGGCAAAGTCGTCGACTGGTTGGAACAAGTCAGTGATGAGCAGTACAAGATTCAGCCCTGATTTCCCTGTCTTGCGATTCTGATCATTGCCGCCACGCTACGCTCGACATCCTCATCAGTAGTGGCCCAACTGGACACGCTGATACGCATTGCCGCAAGTCCGTGCCACTGCGTTCCTCCGCACCAGCAGGTTCCGTCTTTTTGCACCCCGGCGATCACTTGCCGCGTGTCCTGCTCACTACCAAAGGAGACCAGTACCTGGTTCAAGACCACATCGTTCAGGATGGAGAAGCCCGCCCCGCGCAGACGATCCGCAAACGTCTTCGCCTGGCGGCAGTTTCGCTCGACCAGCTCGGCCAGCCCCCTGCGTCCCAGGGAGCGCATCGCCGCCCATAACTCGACCCCCCGCGCTCGCCGCGACGCTTCCGGTGCGAAGTGCCATGGCTCGCGCCCGCTGCCCGGTGTCAGATAGGCAGCGGTCATGGCCATGGCAGCTTTGAGATGATCCGGGCGCCGCACCACTGCAACCGCGGAATCGTAGGGCACGTTCAACCATTTATGACAATCAATCGCCCAGGAATCGGCCGCACCGGCGCCCGCCAGCAAAGGTGCGTATTGCGGGGAGAGGGCTGCCCAGTAACCGAAGGCGCCATCCACGTGCACCCAGGAGCCTGCCTGGTGCGCCCGGGCGCAAATTTCTCCTGCAGGATCAAACGCGCCCGTATTCACGTTGCCTGCCTGCACACAGACCAGGGTGCGGTCATCGAGCCGAGGAAGCTCTTCCGGTCTCATTCGTCCCTGAGCGTCAGCCGGGACGCGCGTCACTCGCGAACGTCCCAGCCCGAGCATGGAGATCGCTTTTAGCAGTGAAACGTGAACTTCCTCGCCCACCACCACTTGGATCGGCGGCGCCGCAAATAATCCGTCCTCCTCGACATTCCATCCGGCATGCTGCAACAGTGTCGTCCGCGCAGCAGCCAGGGCGGTAAAATTGGCCATCGTTGTGCCGGTAACAAATCCCGCGCCTGCTCCTGGCGGCAGACCGAGCAAGTCGACCGTCCACTGGAGGACAATCTCTTCCAGCTTCGCCGCCACCGGAGACATTACTTGCATCGCCGCATTCTGGTCCCATGCTCCGGCCAGCCAGTTAGCGGCGAGCGCCGCAGGCAGCGAGCCGCCGACGACGAATCCGAAATAGCGGCCGCCTGCGCTCGCCACGGTCGCCGGCGATCCAATGTCGTCCAGCAACGCCAAAACATCTGAGGGATCCGACGGCCCTGGTGGCAGCGGCCCTCCGAGAATCTCAAGTCGAGCCACATCCTCCGGCGAGGGTGCGACCTTCCGATGCGCCAGCCCCGCAAGGTATTCGGCCGCTCGACCCGCCGTTTCTGCCAACAACTTTTTCATCGTTTGATCATACGTTCCGCGTGGGCCGCGTTATACGTGCTAGAGCGCTTGCCCCTGAAGCTTTGAATGGAGGAACCGCATCTGAAAATGATCATGACTAGAGGGGGTGCCCCACGTTCGCCTAAGCGTACTCCGGATCTCCTGTCCTGCTTGCGGGAGTTGGCAAAGTTCTTGCGGCTTTCCTTAATGAAAGCCGCACAAGCGGTTGTTGGTGATGCCCCGTGCAGGAAATCCGGATACGTGGGCCGAAAACGATGGGCTCAGCCCGACAATCGCTTTTTGCTCACTGCTTCCGGCAACCCCTTATGATCCCTGCCGACAACTTAGTTTTGGACAGTCCGCAACAACTCCACCAGCTTGGGTGCTGCAATGTGCTGATAGTCCGGCGACAGCAAACCATAGCCTTCAATCGCATCATACTTGCGCCCGGCCCCGCTCGATTGTGTACCGTTGAGAGCCCAATAACTCCAGGCAAGATCATTCTCTTTCATGTAGCGGATATACATCACAAACCAATCCGAGTTCGCCCCACAGTCTAATGTTTGGCAGGTGCCAAACTCACCTACCCATAGAGGAACGCCAGGCTCGGTATGCAGCAGAAATCCGGCCCGCGCGTCATAAACCTGCTTCAACTCGTCGTAGCTTGCGAATGGATGTTGGGCAATGTTGTATGCGTGAGGCGAATAGACCAGCCGGTCAGCGATTTTGAGCCGCACCGGAAGTTTGTCGAACCCGGCGAAGTTGGTCGAGTAGTCCGGACTCTCTACCATGATCAGCAGCAGCGGATTAGCCGTAAGCACCGCGTCGCCTCCGCGTTCCGCGGCGGCATGCCAGTCAAGCTTGGGATCCGTTCCTCCCCACGTTGCCTTGTTACGCAGTTCGTTGCGCAGGTCTGCGCCCACCACCCAGCGCTCGTTCTTGTAGCGGCGCGCAATCGTCTGCCAATCCGTAAGCCACTTGGGCTCTGGATATTCAGCGTTATACCAAAGGCCATTGCCATCGGTCTCGTTACAACACCAGTCCGCTCTGCTTACATGGTTATCGAGGATCACCATGATATGGGCGGCGGCCAGCGCGCGGACGACCGCGTCCATAACCTCCATAGCATGTCTGCCTCTGAATTGTGGGTTGGCTTTCACCGCATAATCGGGCACCACAGGATTGCGCTCCAGCGTCTCATTGGCCCAGGGCAGGCGCACAGAGTTCATGCCCAGATCGACAATCTCTTTCACTATGGTGGCCAAGGGAGCATGGTCGAGGCCTCCAGCAACAAATTCCTGTTGATCAAAGCCGTACCAATTGACCGAAGTCAGCCGCACCCGGTGACCCACCGTGTCGAGAATCTCATGGCCGCTGGTGTGCAGAGGCGGCTCAGTCTGGTGCTGTTGCGCAGTGGCCAAAATAGACGTGAAACCCAGGCAGGCAGCAGCTAGTAACCGAACAAGCCCCGTTTGATTCCGCACTTGATTCATCGAATCGAAGCATAACCTACAAACGCGGCAACTGGCTTGACGGCCTCACTCCTCGCGCAGCAACATCATGGGATCAACCGCCAGCGCACGTCGCGCTGGAATCCACGAAGCCAGCAACCCTACCAGCGTCATTGCCAAAACGACACCGGTCAAAACGATCGGATCGCGAGCAGTGGCCTGATATACGATCGAAGCCAGAACCCGGCTGGCCAGCATTCCGAGGAGCAGTCCTGCTGTCGAACCAAACGCGAGCAACTTGAAAGCCCGCCCCAGGGCCGCCTTTAACACCTCTTTCCGCTGTGCGCCGAGGGCTACACGAATTCCCAATTCCCGCAGTCGTTTGCTGACCGAGTACGCCGCCATTCCAAAGATGCCGGTGATCGAGAGCATCGCGCCTATCACGCCCATCAGGCCCAACGACACCGCCGCCATATGTGGGGGAAACAAAACCCCGCCTATTTCGTCGAGGCGCATTTCAATCACAACCGGCAGCCCGGCATCCAATTGGCTTAGGGTGCGCCTTATGGCTAGACCCATTTGCTGTGGATCGCGGCTCGAGCGCACCACCAGCCATGCGGAGTTGGAGGGGAACTGCAGGATGGGGAGAAACATCGCCAGCTTTGGATCTTCGCTGAGGCCCCCATACTTTCCGTCTTCTGCGATACCCACGACTTGTATGCGCGTTCCATCCGGCATCTTGTAGTATCCGCCGATCGCGTTCGTAACCGAGCCGAAGATTTTCTTTGCAAATTGCCGATTCACTACGGCTACGCGTGGCGCAGCTTTGTCGTCATGCCATGTGAACGTCCTGCCCGCAAGCAGTTTAGTGCCCTCCGCCTGAAGGTATTGGGGAGATATCAGGTACATGTAGGCGGTGGAGGCGGCATTCGATGGCCGCAGATCTGTGCTTCTATCGCTAAACACATTCGAGGTGGTCGTGCCATTGAGTAGCACCTCATCGGTCAAACCCACTGACTCTACACCAGGAACCGTCGCGATTGCATCGATCATGCGCTTTTGCATGACCGGCACTCGATCGCCGGTGTAACCCGCCATGTGCAGATCGGCGCCTACAAGCATGGCGTTCCGCGGTTCAAAACCGAAGTTGCTGTGCAGCGCGTAGAATAGCCCCCGCACCGCAACCAGCGACGATGTGACCAGCACGGCGCAGATCGCAATTTGCACCGCGAGCAATACGTCCCGGGCAGTAACCCGTCGTGCAACTCTCGCCGCCGAACCCGATTTGACGACCTCATACGGATTCGCGCGGAGCATCTGGCTTACCGGGACGGCTCCAAAGAGAAATCCGCTGACTAAGCTGAGCAGCAAAGCCACTCCATAAACAACTCCGTCCGGGTTCACAGGGGTATGCATGGGAAAATTCCCAAATGGCTGCCAATCGCTCAGCCAACGCAACAACGCAACACTGCCCTCGAGCCCGATCGCGCCTCCGATGAGCGAAATCAACAGCGCTTCAGTAAACAGCCCGCGCAGAATGCGTTTGCGGCTCGAGCCGAGCGCGAGTCGCAGAGCAACCTCCCGGGAACGGTCAGCGGCGCGTGCAGCAAACAGGCTACCCAGGTTCGCGCATGCGGCCAGCAGAATCAATCCTGCCAGCAACAACAATCCCGCAAGAAACGCCCGAACAGGCTGGCCAAATTGGTCCCCCAGGAGGTTTGGACGTGCTAATAAGAAGCCCCCCTGGCGTTCGTCTTTGGGATAAGTCTTTTCCAGATAAGCGCCAATCGAGTTCAGATCGCCGGTTGCCTGCGCCACCGTGACTCCCGGCTTCAGGTGTCCCATCACCATGAAAACCCAGCGGCTGCCACGGGCGTCCAGAGTATTCTCCCCATCTATCTGTTCGTGGTTCACCATCGGCACAAAGAAATTGGGAGAGACGAACACGATTGTCCCGCGAAACTCAGGCGGGGCAACGCCGAGGATGGTAAACGGATGTCTGTTCACCTGAACGATGCGGCCAACCACTCCTCGATCATCGTGGAAATGGCTGTGCCAGTACGCGTAGCTAAGCACGATATAAGGAGCACTGTTTGCGCCATGTTCATCGGAGGCGTGGAAGAAACGGCCGAGATAAGGCTTAATCCGTAACGCATCAAAGTAGTTTCCGCTCGCTTCTACGCCCCAGGCTGCGGAAGGACCTTCGCCTGTATCCAGGCCGACTTGGGGGATGTTAAAAGCTGCCAGGTCATCAAAGCTGTGGTTGCGGTCGCGCATCTCGAGATAGTCAGGATATGACTGACTCATATCCTTATCGCTTGCCCGCTCGATTCCGTAAAGGCTCTGCGCCTCAGGTACATCCAGCGGCCGAAGGATCAGCCCGTTCATGACACTAAAAACCACCGCGTTCGCACCGATCGCCATGGCCAGCGTCAAAACGGCGGTGATGGTGAATCCCGGAGATTTGCGCAACTGGCGAAGGGAAAATCGCAGGTCCTGCAGCAAGGTGGTCATAATAGGCGCCTCTGGGTGCTCACCAAACTGGCAATTCGAGACCCAAAGTATCGTGGTCGCAACTTTATCAGGACAAAGCGGCTTGCGAAATCTTGCGCCTGTCTCGAAACCCAATCTTGTCCGGATTCAACGGAGGATGTCCGTAAATGAACAGAGAGATCGAGGCCGGACCCTAGACTGCGACCATCTTCGGCCGTCGAGCCAGCCAGACCAGCATAGCGCCCAGCAGCAGGCTCGCGAGCATGCCTGTGATCGCGTCCAGTGCCATGCTGCCGCCGATCCCTCCGCGGGCAAAACCGAAGGCGTCGATGTAGAGCATGTAGGAGATCGGCACGCCGTAGGCCGAGCCAATGAAGCAGAAGGTCGTCGACGCCAGCGGGTTGTCGCGGCCGATGGTCTCCAGGATGACTGCAATGCTGTTTGTGATGGCCAGCGATTGGAACAGGTTCTGCGTGATCAGGATGATCGCGAAGGCTGCGGGAGTGTGCGGGAGCAGGATAAGGCCGAGCGTGCATAAGGCTCCGGCCAACCCCACTGCCAGGTAAAGCGGCCGCAGGGGCATGAAGCGGCTGAGCGGCGGAAAGACCAGGCAGCCGACGATCCCGCCGGCAGCTACGCCGAGTCCTCCCACCAGCCCGACGAAACCGGGCGAGGCGTGAAAGTCATTGCCGCGCCCGCCGAGAAAATTGGTTAGCGAAAAGGTCCCGGCAGGGGCGGCGAACATGATGACGGCAACCAGCACCTCGCGCCGCTTGACCAGCGAAACAAGTTCGCCGAAAAACTGCGGAAACGACTCACGGGCGAGCCGGCGATCCGGTCCGGGCGCCTGCATGAACGGAAAGGCCATCGTCGGCAGCAGGATGGAGATCCCGACCAACAGCGCCACTGCAAGCGGGGAAGCATAGCGTACGAGTTGGTTGCAGCCCATCGCCATGAGGCCGAATCCGCCGACATTGCCGATCGTCATCCACACGCTGACGGTCTTCTCCTCCACGGGAGAGGTGATGGCCGACAGCCATCCGCCGATCGCGCTTTGATAGAGGTACGCGGCGGCGAAACCGGCGGTCAGCAGCACTTCCAGCAGCCCGAGGTGGTGGAGGTTTAGGAACGCCACCACCAGTGAGAGCGACGCGATGACCGCGAGCACGGTCGCGTACCAGCGGCGGCTGAAGCGTACGTCCAGAATGGGGCTGACGAGGAAAGCCCAGAAGCCGGGTGAAAAGGCGATGGCGGTCAGCCCGGCGATGGACGACTCGGGCACGTGACGGTCACCCAGCAACTGTGGCACGGCAAAGGCGACCACGCCCCCGTAGAGACCATAAGACAGGTTGGTGAGGCCCATGAGCCAGACAGGAACCCGATGACGGCTCGGCATACTTCGGGCTCCCGATGCGATGAGGTTCCGCTCAGCCTATCACAGAGGAAGGAAAGCCAAAACGATGTTACGGCCTCGTCTCGAGGACAATCTCAGCGTGCGATGGCGCCTGCAGGGTGACCGTATAGCATGGCATCCGGTCTGACCATCGAACGTAGACGGTAAACGGGTTGTGCTGACCCAAGAGCTGCATGAAGCTGAAGAAAATTAGTGCGAAAGCAATTCCTGCCTGAAGCAGCCGAACGGGCCCGATAGCAGGACCCGTAATAATCGCTCCGGAGGTGATGGATAACAGGCCAGGATCGTTCTGTATCCTGCACCGCTGTCGCAGCAGAGAAATTATGGCATCAAAGAACAGGTAGCAGGCATTGTTACGTTGGTATTCTTCCTCGAAGATCCAAAGCATCTCGGCGCCAAATTCGTTTTTGAATGACGCGGGATGCAGGCCGAGAAGAAGGCGATAACCAAACCGGGAAACGACTCTATTCATGCTTTTCCTGACCTCGCTTCCTGAAGACGCAGTCTGGCTTTGCTCACCACGCTTTGTAGGCGCTCCACCTCTGCAGCCAAGGCGTCCTTCCCTTCGCTGGTGAGGACGTACAACCGCCGATCATCTTCTTTCATGGAAGCAGACTTGCCTTTCGCCGGCGGGGCGTCTGCGACCAGGCCCGCGGCCATCAACTTCTTTAGATTGTCGTACAGCGTACCTGGGCCCAACCTATAATGACCATTCGAATTGCGCACAACTTCCTTAATGATCCCGTAGCCGTGCAAATTGCCCCCAGCGAGCGCCAAAAGAATATGCAGGGTTGCAGACGACAGTGGTGCGCTTTTGACTCTCTCAACTTTCATATCGGAATCCGACTATATCGGAACCCGACTATGCTTGTCAACATTTCCTGATAGACTAGTCTGACTAGTCAGGAAGAGCTATGACATCCCGGAAATCCAGAAAGCGTGAAACTCGCAGCAGTGGGGAGTCGCCCGCCCCACAAGCTTGGCAGTTGCAGGTTGCGAAGGCACAGTTCAGCGAAGTGTTCCGTCGAGCCCGCGAGCGCGCTCCTCAGGTGGTAACCAGGCAAGGCAAGGAAGCAGTTGTCATCGTCGCCTTGGAAGAGTTCGAGCGGTTGACCAGACGGGCCAGTCAGCCGAAGAACCTATCTAGATTCTTTGCCGAGTCACCTCTGGCCCGCACATCCATTGATTTAGGGCGGGAGCTCGATTATGGCCGGACGATAAAACTGTGAGCGGATTCTTGCTGGACACGAATGTTATCGCCGAACTTATCAGGTCAAATCCAGACCCGAAGGTGACGAAATGGATCGATGCAACCAACGAGGAACTTCTGTTTCTGAGTGTCCTAACGTTGGGAGAGATCCGGAAGGGCGTAGTGCTATTGCCCCGCAATGCTCGTCGTAGCGCCTTGGAGGCGTGGCTCCGGAGCGATCTGCCGTTACGCTTTTCCGGCCGGATACTGGACATCGACCAGGACGTTGCCGATCGCTGGGGACAACTCTCCGGCATCGCGAGCGCTAGAGGCGCCAAAGTGGCTGTGATCGATGGATTGTTGGCTGCGACAGCATCCCACCATGATCTAGTCCTTGTGACCCGCAACACCAAGGAAGTTGCGCAGACAGGCGTGTCCTTATTCAATCCCTGGACGGACTGAAATCAGAGAGGAAGTCGCGGATGCAAACACCCGCGGAAGAGCGGAAGGTAACGCGGTTGGAAGACTGCCATTGCCAGGGCGAAGTATGCAGTTGTACCAGCAAATGCAGTCAGAAGCTTTAAACTGTCGGCCCAATTTTTGTCCAGTCTCTGCACATAAAGCAAGCAGCAACCTGCGATGACGAGCAGGTTGCCCACCCACGCCGGCACAGAAATAAAAAGGTCGGGGCGGGGCAGATGGCCGAACTGCATAAGCAGGAGGGCCTGCTTCAGGCCGCTTACAAAGAAAGTGTTCACGAAAAGCGTCGTGTAATTCCAGAACGCGGCAGCGCTGAGACCGATAAAAAGGCCCCACTTACGATTTGTCCAGACGAGGCCAATGGTTGCGATGTACATCCAGGACTGAAAGAAATGTAACCACCGGATGTCAGCTTCCCAATAGGCGGAGATAAAGAGCGCAAAAATGAAGAGAACTCCGCCGAGGGTGATCAGCCAAACGCTGGTTCTGGATACCGCTTGATCCATATCACGGTTACGCAGCCGATGTCAGATAAGTTCCGCAGAAACGAGAATCAAGCTCTCTCAACCAGCACCGATTTTGAGGCAAGCAGTACCCTAGTCCTTGTTATCCCGGCTGAAGGCGAGGGGAGTTGCAAGGGCTTTCAACCAGTAACCGATCTTGAGATAAGAACTACTCTCCCCTTTGTCATCCCGAGCGTAGCCGAGGGACCTGCGGTGTCTCTCAACCAGTAACCGATTCTGAAGGAGGCGCCCACCGCGCTTTCTCAGGCCCCCCAACCGGGTACGCTGCGGGCCATAGCCCACATCGTTTCATCCAGCGCATTGTCGATCTCATCGTGCGGTTCGGTGCGCGTATTCGCCAATGCTGCCCAGCACAACCCGGTCGCTGTCCGTACCATGAGGGTGGTCGACCCCGGCAGGCTCCCGTTATGCCACCAGTTTCCGCTGCCGACCATCCAGCCTCTCGCGTACTTAGCCGCTGAGGATCCGGGGAATGCGGGGCTGGGAGTCGTCATCGTGCGAATGGTCTCTGGCTTCAGGAGGCTTGGGATGTTGCCGGATCCGCCCACGTGATTCAGAAACTGAACCAGGGCGGAAGAGGTGGCCAGCCATCCAGCGTCTGAGTCCATGCGAGCAACGTTCATCTTATAAGGGTCCTCGTTATATTGCCCGACGTAAACCACCTCATTCGGAGCACGCTGTCTGAGAGTGTTGCCCGCGATGCGCATGCCGCTGATCCCGCACGGCGCCAGAATATTGCTCTGTACATAATCCGCATAGGCCTGACCGGTAACCTGCTCGATGACCCGGCCGAGCACGCAATATCCGAAGTTGGAGTACGCCCAGTGCTGCCCAGGCGGATAACTGAGCGGCAGGTTCTCCAGTGTCCAGCCAATCAGCTTGGCCTGGTCCCACGAGTCAGACCGAAACATGGGATCGCCGGCATCGTCGGACCAACCACCACAGGTATGGGTTAACAGATCGTCGACAGTGATATCGCTAACATACTGCTTGTAAGGACTCTTTCCGTACTTGGTACCCAGGACCCCCGAACCCCCGAAGACCTTGTCGGTAAGATTCAATTTGCCTCGTTCGATCAGCGTAAAAATAGTCACCGCGGTGATGGGCATGGTCAGGTCTGCTATGCGGAACAGACTCGACATGTTTGTCGGCCCCAGGTCTTTGGCCTTCCCAGCCCCGAAGCCTTGGTCGAACCCGAACCCCTGATCAAAAACGAACTCACCATTGCGTGAGATGGCAACCGAAAGCGCGGGCACCCTGAAACGACTTTTGAACCCGGCTGCAAGGCGCCCCATTTCGCCGCGCTCCATGCCCGTGAGCTGATTACCTTGCGGAAGCCAGAGTCCTTGCATCGGGAAGGGGACCACTCCAGCTGCAGCGGCGCCCAACAAACCCTTTAGCAACCAACGTCTATTTAATTGCTCCTGCATAGTTCTGGTCTCCTTCCTTCCTGGTAATCGCGATCAATCGGGGCGTCTGGCCTCCCACGTTCCGTGATGCCCGTGGATTCCAAATGTCCCCTCTATGGTGTTGCCATCCACCATGCCCCGAAACGTAAGCACGTTGCGCGTTTTAGTTCGGAAAAGGATGTGGCGTACGTTCATCGTGCCTTCTATCCCCCCCGACTGATAGGGACCCTTGAAATGGCCCGAGAGGGTGTTGCCATTTTGCACGAGGTCGATATATTGCGTCGCCGTTTTCCCATCATCGCTTTTCGAGTAAATGGTCCACTTGCCGGCTACATCCGCAGGTGGACGCTCTTGCGGTAGCTGCTGACCAAGAGCCGCATTGCCGGCGGCGAATAATAGCAAGGCAAAGAACAACAGAATCATCTGCTTGTGCTTATTCATAGCAATCTCCAGTTACAAGGCTGAGCTACTCCGCCTGCGCCCACCCGTTCCCGGGGTTGTATTCCTTTAAGGACGCAACCGTGTTTGCTGTCTCAGGACCCAAGTCCCGCTGATAGAGAATACCGTCCCGGCCCAGGATGAACGTCATGATGCCGGACTTTTGGTAGTGCACGGGGCTGGCAACGACCCTGAATCCGCCCGTCTTTCCTTGCTCAACCAGAACACGGAACGTGTACCCGTTGAACTCGGGGGTGTTGCTGGGGGCTCCAGAGGCGAAGATGCCCTTAGCGAACCCGGTGATTTTCCCCAAGGGGCTCGGAGGCTGCTCTCCAGAAACTTCCCAGTAAAGGCCATCCTGCTTACCCGGAGTGCTGATGATCGTCTCGGTGTATTGGTGAGTGCTCAGATGGTATAGATCCTCGGCGTTCGCGATCACCCTGCATGCCTCCATCGCCAGGAGTTCATTTCTTCCAATGCGGCGGGCTCGCAGTTCTTCCTCCCCTGCATTGGAGTTGAAGTACCACTTCGACGATGCATCTTGAGCAAGAGGAATGGGGAATGGGTAGTTGGATGCTCCGATGTAGAGCATGCGGCTGCCATCCGTCATTGCGACCCATCGGTTCATGCGCTCATATTGTTTGGCGAACGAATCGACTGCAGCTTCATCCTCGGCTGGATCTCCAGAACCTACCAGCGTCTTTCCCTTAGGTCCCAGGATCCGCGCAATGCCATCATTGTCCTTGGCCGTTGCTGCCGTCTGCAGCGCCTGGCCTGCTTCGGCGGGAGTGGCGAAGGTTTTCTGCGGAACTGCCGCTGCCGGTGTGGCTTCTTTCTTTGAACAGCCAAGAATAAAAACGGAGACTAACAGAACCATCAGGGCCGCCAGCTGGAAGTTCCGCGCTGTCCATCGTTTGCTTTGCGAATTCATGTTGCTACCTTCCTTTTCTGTTTTGCTTAACGTTGATCTCGAATGACAATCTGTGCACAGCGGCTTCTAACGTCCACGTCCGCCACGCTCTCCGCTGCCACGCTCTCCGCCGCCACGCTGCATTCCGGCATGCTGCTGGCCACCACGCGGTTGGGCGCCGCGACCCTGATCTGCGCGTTGAGAGGCTGCTGGATGCATGCTGGATCGGCCACGATCAGCTTCGGCGCGAGCCTGGTTACCATTGCCGCTCATGGTGGAGCGGTTCCGTTCGGCACCGATCGCATTAGCGCGATTGCTGTTTTCCTGTGGGTGCTGAACGCCGCCGTTGCCACCGATTAATCCGTGATTTCCGTTGCGGCCTCCATTGGGCTCGCCCGGCCTGGGTCCGTTGTTCCGGTTGTTGGCGTTGTTATTGTTCCAGTTGTTTCGGTTGCCGTTATTGTTGTTTCTGTTCCCGTTGTCATTGTTGTTGTTACTGTTTCTGTTGATGACGGTTCGGTTGATGTAGGTGTTGTGGTTGTAGTTGATGTTTCCACCGCCACCGCCTCCGCCCCAGTTACACCCCCACGCACCGAAACCCCATGCAGCTCCGCCGCCGAAGCCTCCACCAACAAAACCGCCGCCGCCGAATGCTGCGCCAATTGCCACGCCCGCGCCAAAAGAAACCCCGGCTGCAACCGCCACCGGTGGCGTGTACGCGGGGACAAAGAGGGGCGTGCCGTAGACGACTGCCGGATTGTATTGCGGGACATAAACTACGCTGCTGTTTGCTGGTTCGATGACGATCGTTTGCGGGCCCTGTTGCACCACCTTGATCTGGGGTGAAGACTTGAGCGCGCCTGCCGCTTGTGCCTTCGCGCGCATGACCTGCACCGCGGCCAACACGTCTGATTGCTGATTGGTGAATGCTTGCCCCAGGCTCGACGTCCAGGACAAGTTCTTCGCCAGATCGTGCAGCACAGATGGAAATTGCGTTAACGCTTTCACGCTGGGATCCCACGACTGTTGATCCACTTGCTGGACGAGCGCGCTTCCCGTGAGGGTTTGATTCTGGGCCAACCAGTCATCAGCGAAAGCGACCTCATCGGGATAGCTGGCGGCAGCCAGCACTTGTGCCACGAGGGCATCAGGGTAAAGCGCGATGGGCGCAACCAAAGTGTCGAGTTGATCTGCTGTCAGCGGCGCCACGGCGGGCACAGCGGGAGCCGATGCAGGCTGAAGGGAAGTCTGGGCTGTCACTCCCTGCGCCAGCAGGATCGCGCACAGCGGCATGGAAAGGGCCTGGTATATTTTCCTGGAAATCATCTCTGTCTCTCTCTCATTTCAAGATGGCGTGCAAGCCCGTGTCTAAAGTGAAAGCAATGAGAGAGGAGGACATTACTCCATTTCGCAATCCCGGCTTGCCAGGGAATCTGCGAAACTTCGTGATGAATCATTACAAACTCTGCATTGCTCTGATCTCTTGCAAGATGAGAGTAGAGCGATTGTTGAAGGGAAAAAATAGAGGGAACTACACAAACACCCATGTGGTACTACACGGAAACGAGCGAATTTCTTTTCCTAACATCGCTGGACGGGTGCCCCATGTTCGCACCAGCGTACATGGGCCGAAAACCGGCTTTTTCCAATGCTTTCACTCCTTGGGCAACGATTCTTGGGTCCGGCAACGGAGTTTTTCCCGCATAACAGAAGCGTTCGAAGATGGCTGCGCCCCGTCTTGTTCGTCCCATGTACGCTGGTGAGAACATGGGGCACCCGTCCAGAATCGCTGTTTGATCCGAGCTCAGCACCACTTTATAACTTGCTTTTATTCTGCAAAGCGAACCGCAGCAGCGCATTGGCGCCCTCGCCCTCAAGGGAGAGCTTACGGCAAATATTGGTGCGGTGATTCTCGACCGTGCGGTAGTGAATGGAGAGCTCCGACCCGATCTCTTTGCTTGACTTGCCATTGCCGATCAATTGCATGATGCGCCGTTCGGTGGGAGAGAGTTGGTCTACCGGGATTCCCGTCGATGCTTTGCGCGGGGTTTCGCGGTGATCCAGCATCTGCATCGCGATGGCTGAGCTGTAGTAGGGCCGGCCGGCGGCCACGGAACGTATTCCAGCCACGATCTCCAGCCCAGCGCTATCCTTCAAAATGTAGCCCTTGCAGCCAAGTTCGAGCGCGGTGCGAAACATGTCTTCATCCATGTGCAGGGTTAGAAAGATCGTCTTTACCGCCAGGCCGAGCCTCCGGGCTTCCCGGGCAACGCCTAATCCGTCCAACTTTGGCATGTCAATGTCGAGTACAGCGATATCGGGGCGAAGTTTGCTTATAAGCGCCAATGCTTCTTCACCATCGGAAGCTTCCGCAACAACTTTTAAGCCCGAATCTTCCTCAATAGTGAGGCGTAGACCCTTGCGCAATACTGGATGGTCATCGGCGATCAAGATGCGAATCGGGTCTGCTTCCATCGTTTCTTCCTTCCCCAAAAAGCACTGCGGCCTGCGTGTGGTACCACACGGGTGTTCGTGTAGTGTCCCCTATTCTGGTCCCCCGCTGGCACTCGTATTCTAAATCCAAGGCATTGCTTATCGAATGCACCGAGGTGATCAGCACTATGGTTTTCAGGTTACGTTTCGCTTTTCTTCTTTGGGCTCTCTGGGGCATCCCGTCGCTCGCCCAGACCTATCACGATCCGGTAGCCTATTGCCGGGCGGTAGGGACGATTGACAAGCCTGGCTCCGCCTATGTCGGTCCCAAGCTGCCGGTCTGGCTGGCGCAGAAGCTAGACCTGAAACCTGACCAGGCGTCGTTGATGGAATGGCGTTGCGCGAATAAGGCTGTGCTTGCCTGCGTTTATGGCGCGAACATACCATGCGACTCCAAGGCGAACACCAGCCAGACGCCCACATCGGCGATCCTCGACTACTGCCGCCAGAATCCCAACTCCAGCTTCATCCCCATGGTGGTAACCGGACATGACACATCGATTTCCTGGGCTTGCCACGGTGATCACCCGGCGGTGATTAACAGCAGTGCAGTGGATGCCCAGGGCTACACGCAGGCTTACTGGAAGACCGTCTCCCCGTAAACGGCCAACCCTCGATCTACCTTGCTGAACTGGAAACTCGCTTAGCCGGGATGGATCTACCGCCCCATGGCCCAGATCCAGCCTGGACGAAATTTATTTAGGAAGAGTATGAATGTATTGATAGTCGAAGATAATTCAGGGGTCCGCAGTCTGCTGCGGCGGGCGCTTCACGGCACAGCGACCCGGGTATGGGAGTGCAGCGACGGAGCAGATGCGCTGCAATCCTATGCGGAGTTTCATCCGGATGTCGTACTGATGGACCTCCGCATGCCAGGTATGGATGGGCTGCAGGCGACCCGGCAGATTCGCCACTCGGACCCGTTGGCCAAGGTGGTTGTGGTGACTGATTATGATGATGAAGATATGCGTCGCGCAGCGTCAGAGGCGGGGGCTTGCGGCTACACGCTGAAGCAGGATCTTTCAGAATTGATAGAGCTGCTTCACGCGCTAAACTCTGAGCCAGGCGATTCGTAGATTCAGAGTGCATTGTGGGCTCGAGGTTCGACCAGGGTCCGGCGCGCCGTTAACGCATGGTAAGCACCAGATGAGCGTGAAGACGACTGGCGGCCCCCTCCGAGACCTTGGTCCCATGGACCTACCCACGCTATTCAGGCCTTTGTTTCGCCTTGCTCTGCTGCTAATCATGCTGAGCCCTGGGCTCGTTGCTCGCGCCCAGTACGGCATTGATCACTGGACCGTTCAAGACGGTTTACCGCAAGGCATTATTCGCGGCATCGCGCAGACCCCGGATGGTTATCTCTGGATAACTACGTTGGATGGTTTGGTCAGGTTTGACGGTGTCCGCTTCACCATCTTTGCCAAGGGTGATACCCCAGGCCTGATATCAAACCGATTTCGCGAAATGTATCGAGGCCGTGGCGGGGACCTCTGGCTGACCAATGAAATTGGCGGTGTCACTCGCTACCACGATGGAGTTTTTTTTAGTTATGGAGTCGAGCGGGGCATTCCTGCCAGTGTGGTGAATGCGTTAACCGTGAACGAAGCAGGAGATGTGTGGATTCTTTCTGATAACAAGATTCTGCATTGGGATCAGGAAATTGGAAAGTTCGTCGACATTACGGCGCCGCAAACCAAGGTCAACTATGCCTTGCTGCTCTGGGATATTCCCGGCTTCTGGGGACGAGACGGCGCGAAGATTCACTGCTTCGCGAACGGCCGCTTCGTGGACTATCCCCTGCCTCCGTGGCTGGAGCACGAATCGCTTTGGGGCGCGGCCGTTGACCGGCACGGAGCCCTGTGGCTCGAGACCTCCGTCGGAAAGCAGACCAGAATCGATCGCGACGGGACCAGTCACGCGTTTAAGGATAGCGACCATCCCAGTATGAGTTTTGTTGATAGCCACCGGCAATCGTGGAACATGCGCGTCGGAGACCACCTTAGTCGCAACCTTGACTTCTTATCGTCCGGCAGCAGCGTGACCATCCCAGTAACTCGTTGGTACGAGGACCGGCAAGGAAACCTCTGGTTGGGCACTGAAGGGGACGGACTCTATCACCTGCAAAAGCAGTCCATCCAGGTTTATTCCCAGGAGCAAGGGCTCGCCGATCGTGATGACTATGCGATCTACCAGGACCACGCCGGCGCTGTGTGGATCGGAGCGTGGCACGTGGGGCTCAGCCGCTTTGCTGCAGGAAAATTCACCAACTACAGCAGGGCTGACGGTCTGCCCGGCCGAAACGTGACAGCAATCCTGGAGGATCGCGATCACCGGCTCTGGATAGGTTCCTATGGTGGATTGAGCATCTTCGACAAAGGCCGTTTTCATAAGGCCACCCAACCGTCTCTCGCGGATGGAGTCGTCGTTCAGGCGATCTGTCAGGACCGGGAAGGGACTCTCTGGTTCGGAACGAACAACGGTCTTGCGCGCTACAAAGACGGGGTAACCACCCTTTTTTCGGCCAAACAAGGCCTTGCCTCTGAAGACGTCCACGTAATTATCGAAGACAGCTCGGGAGATCTTTGGATCGGCGGGTATGGAGGTCTCACACGGCTTCACCATGGCCTGTTCACTCGTTGGACAGAACAGGATGGACTTCCGAGCAATACGATCTGGTCGATTTACGAAGACAGTGATCGCGTTCTCTGGATCGGCACCTACGATGGTGGACTTGCCCGCTTCAAGGATGGCAAGTTCACGCGCTACACCGTCAAAGATGGCTTATTCAGCAACGGCGTCTTTCAAACTCTGGAAGATCGACGCTCCAATCTCTGGATTAGCTGCAATCGTGGTATCTACCGCGTGAGCAAACGCGAGCTGAATGAGTTTGCGGCGGGAGACCGCTCCACGATTACCTCGGTTGCCTTCGGAAAAATCGACGGCATGCTGAACGTGGAGTGCAACGGAGGCGTGTGGCCTGCCGGCACCAGGACCAGGGACGGCAAACTGTGGTTTCCGACATTGGATGGCGCAGCAGTGATCGACCCCGAATTGATCGTCTCCGATTCGCAGCCGCCGCCCGTAATCATCGAATCAGCTCTCCTCGACCGCGCTCCTATGCTGGTTACGGCGCCGCTGCGCATTCGTCCAGGCCAGGAAAACCTGGAGATTTCGTACACGGCTCCGGCTTTCATCAAGCCTGCTCAAATTAATTTCAAATATCAGCTCGAAGGCCAGGAGTCGCAATGGGTCGATGCCGGTTCGCGGCGCACAGCATACTACTCCCATCTGCCGGCCGGTAATTATACGTTCCGAGTCATTGCCGCGACGAGTGATGGAATCTGGAATCTCAAAGGAGCGACTTTGGCGGTCGTTGTGCTCGCGCCCTTTTATGAGACCTGGTGGTTTGCGTCGCTTGTATTGGTTCTTGCAGCAGCTGGCACGGCTGTGGGGTGGAACTATCGCGTCGCGCAACTCAAGCGTGCCAGCGCTGCCCAGCAAGCGTTCTCCCAGCAACTGATCGCCTCCCAAGAGAACGAGCGAAGGCGCATCGCTGCAGAGCTGCACGACAGCCTGGGGCAGAGGCTGGTGGTAATCAATAATCTCGCTCTATTTGCGCTTCGTTCTAAAGGTAAGGGCAGCCAGCAGGGCACCGAGGGTCACACGGTGGACGCAACGGCCGTGGAAGAGATAAGTGCCGAAACCAAATTAGCAATTCAGGAAACTCGGGAAATCTCCTACAACCTCCGGCCTTTCCAGTTAGACCGCCTGGGGTTGAACAAGGCTATCGAAGCCATGATCCGAACCGTGGCTAAGTCGGCGGGCATAAATTTTTCCACGAAACTTGATGATATCGATGATCTGTTTCCCGAGGAACTACGAATCAACTTCTACCGCATCGTGCAGGAAGGCCTGAACAATATAGTGAAGCATTCCGGCGCAAGCCAGGTGAACGTTAGTATCCAGCGAACCAGCGAGCGAATGGTGCTGACCATCCAGGACGATGGCCGAGGATTCGCTGCAGGAGGTCGCCCCGCACAGTCTGGTCAGAATGGTTTTGGTTTAACAGGAATGGCAGAACGCGCTAATCTGCTTGGCGGCCAGCTTCAAGTGCAATCTGATCCCGGCCGCGGCACAGTCGTGACGGTGGTGATTCCCAAGACCCAATAACCAAGGCCTTACTCCATCTCAAAGGCGACATACTGCAGCACCGACTGCCGCTCCACTTCAAGCACCACCGCGTCGCCCGTTTTCAATCCAGCAAGGGTCTGCCGCAACTGCTGCGCGTCTTTAATCGGCTGTCCATTAACCGCGCGAATCACATCCCCCACCGCAAGGTCGGCTGCAGTGGCAGGTTCTCCTCCAAGCAGCCCAGCCACCAGGGCGCCACTATCGGAGCGCAGGCTGAGCAGGACTCCCACCGAAGAGTTTTTGAGATCGATGACGAAAATTCCCAACGGGGCGATCAGGTCCCTCCTGGGATTGATGAGGTCCGAAAGACTGTCAATCTGCGGCGGTGCATTGATGGGTGTGACCGAGACCTTAACCGGCTTTCCATCCCGCAACACCTCCATCTTCATAGGAGTGTTTCGCTTGTGCACGTACAGGAATGCGGTGTACTTCGGCAGCGCATCCACCCTAAGGCCATCCATCGTGGTCACGATATCTTTCGCCTTCAGGCCCGCCGCCTCAGCCGGACTACCTGGATCGATGTCAGAAAGAATGACGCCCCAATCCTGTGGCAGCTTCAGGCCTGCGGCGAGTGCCGGCTTAATGGATTGAGCGTGTGCGCCGATGGTCACATTTGCAACGACACCGTGCTCCTTGAGTTCGTGATAAACAAAGCGCACGATTGGCTCCGGAATAGCGAAACCCAGGCCTTCGCTGCCTCCGCCGGATGAAACAATGAACGTGTTAATACCGACCAGATTGCCATCGCGATCGATCAATGGGCCGCCGCTATTACCCGGGTTGATCGGGGCATCGGTTTGCACATAGACCATGGGCCGGTCAACTTCGGGCTGTCTGCCCACTGCGCTGATGATTCCTTTGGTGACGGTGTGGTCCAGGCCCTCGGGAGCGCCAATCGCCACCACTGTCTGTCCTAAACGGAAATGAAATATCTCCGGCAGTGGGATAAAGGGCAGGTCCTTGGCTTCAATCTTGATCAAGGCTACGTCCGCGTAGCGAGTCGATCCGATCAGCTTCGCTTCATACACCCGCTGGGGGTTGTGCAAGCGTGTATTCCCGGTGACCAGCTCAACTGTGGCTGGGGCAATGATCACCCGGATGCGCAGCGCGCCGGCGACAACGTGATTGTTGGTGATGATGTACCCGTCGGGGTCGACAATAACGCCCGAGCCCAGAGAACGCTGTCTTTCCAGGGTGGTGGCGGTCTGCTGTTGTCCCTGGTCCTTGTCGCTCTCGGGCACACCGTAGCCCGTGACCTCGATCTCTACTACCGATTGCATGGCTCGCTCGGCAACCTGATCGATTGCCTGGTCATATTCTTTCAAAATGGCTGGGCTTTGCTCTTGCCCATGGAGCGGCTGCAATAGGGCCACGCACGCCAGTGCAAGATAGAGGGTTCTTCTCATGCTTAGGCGTATTCCTTTAGCTGAAGCTGGGCTTTTTGAACGGCGCGTCGATGGGCGGTGCGGGTAGCGCATTCTCGGTTGTTTCCCATTTGAGGATCTTGAAGTCGAGGACAAAGATGGCATACATCACCGGCACTTGCAACTTGGTCACTACCGTCGCCACCAGCAATCCGCCGATCTGTGCATAGCAGAGAGGCTTCCACAATGGGCCTCCATGCAACGCCAGCGGCAACAGCGCCAGAACGGTGGCGCCCACCGTAATGAGGACCGGGCGCAGACGCAGGATCCCGGCATCGATCAGCGCCAGCTCAAAGTCATCTCCCTCGGCGTGCCGTTCTTCAATAAAGTCGAACAACACGATCGAATGGCTCACGATCACGCCGATCAGGCTGGCCACACCCAGGAACGCCATGAATCCGAACGGCTCGCCCATTATCCACAACGCGGCGAACGCCCCCATCATGCCATAGGGCGCGGCAGCCAGCACCAGCAGCGGTTTGATGGCATTCTTGAATTGAAAAAGCAGGGCAATGTAGATGGCGGCCGTAGAGACCAACATGACGGTGGCCAGGTTCTTGAAACCAGACTTGGTCTTGTCGTACTCGCCGCCAATTCGCATCTCGTATCCTGGAGGAAGGGATGCCTGCAGCGCCTGCAGCTTGGGTAAGGCCTGCTTCATTACTTCGGAGCTAATGTGCCCGGGAGCAGGGAAGCTACGCACATTCATAGTGCGGAACTGTTCCAGCCGCACGATACGTCCCGCTACCAGCTCGTGATCGATATCCGAGATCTGCACCAGGGGAATCTTGGTATTATCCTGCGACCCGTATACGTACATATTCTGGATATCGGAGAGCTGCGATCGCTCATCCATACGCAGCCGAGCCACAATCGGTATCTGCTTCTGGCCTTCCTGCAAAACGCTGACCGTGGTCCCGCTCATGCCGGCGGTTGAAGAGTTGGCGACGTCCATATTGGTAATGCCGGCCAGGTTGGCACGATCCGGATCGATGGTTAACGAGATTTGCGCATTCTCGTCTCCCCATTCATTGCGGGTGCGTTGAGCCATTGGAATAGAACGGAAAATATCTTCAACCTTGTCGGCAATCGCGCGCAGACCTCGTATATCCGCCGCTTCATCTTTTGCGTTTACATCGGCAGTGCTCGAGATGCGAACTTCAATAGGATAGTCGATGGGGTTCGTGAGCAGCTGGCGTGCGTCCAAACGCGCCCCCGGTATTTGCGCGGTGAGTACCGGCTGCAGTTCTTTGATGAATTGCGGAGTAACTTCCTTATCGTTGACCTCAATCAACACCTGGGCATAATTCAGTTGTTGCAATTGAGGGGAGGCTGAGAACCAGAAGCGTGGGCCGCCTCCGCCTACGAATGTCGTTATGTAGTGCAAGACATCGCCCGGATGGTCCTTCGACGGGTGTTCTTTGGAGAACTGCTCCGCGCGCTCGCGGACGATCTGTTCCACCTTGCGGGCCGTCTGATTGGTGGCTTCGAGCGTGGCATCGTTGGGCAGCCACACATCGATATAGGACCAATATTGGACGTCCTCGGGGAAGAACGCACTTCCCAACCGGGAGAAGATGAATCCCCCCACAACCAGAAAGACCAGCGAGCCGGCAAAGAACTTCCAACGATGTTCGATCGAGTATTTTGCCGTTCGGGCGTACAACCCGAAAAAGCCGCTGTTACGCCGCTGCTCCAATGTTTTCTCTTCCTTCTTTTCCGGACGAAGAAGATAGTAGCCAAGCAAGGGAAGAAACGACATCGAAACCAGCCGGGAGGCGATCAACGCTACCGTCATGACGATCGGCAGGCTGTGGAGAAACTCGCCCGTGTTGCCCGTTACCAATAAGAACGGCAGGTAGGCAACGATGTTGGTGACGGTCGCGTACATGATCGCCGTGGCCAGCTTAGTAGGCCCGAGCCAGGCGGCAATGACTCGCCGTTGTCCCTCGGCCAACGCGCGCTTGATGGAATCGCCGGCAATCACCGGGTCATCCACCAACAGCCCAAGCGCGATGATCAACGTGGCGACGGAAACCTGCTGGATATCGATGCCGAGCAGGTACAGCACCCCAAAAGTCATCGCCAGGGTGATGGGAATGGAAATGGCCATCAACAAGGCGGACCGCCATTCCCAAAAGCCGAGCCACGATACCAACACCACCAGCGCGATGGCCTCATAGAGCGCATCCATGAACAGGCTAAGGTTCTCCTCCACCTGCAAAGGCTGGTCGGAAGTGCGAGCGATGATCAGATCATCCGGCAGATATTGCTTCACCGCGGCGAGTTTGGCGTCTACGCTGCGGCCAAAAGCGTCGATCTGCTCGCCATCCTTCATCTGCACCGCCAGCGTCACGGCACGGCTGCGCCGCCAGTGGCCCTGTTTGTCGGCCCAGGTCAGATAGTTCAGATACTTCGCCGGGCTTTGGTAGCCGCGGGAAATGTCCACCAGGTCGCGCAGATAAACGGGGCTTTGAGCGGCAGAAGAAGAAGCGCTGATAATTACATCGCCGATCTGCTGGGGATCGGTGAACTTCCCCGAAGGGTTGATCTGGATGTTCTGCGGGCCAACCTCCAGCTGCCCGCCGGGAAGAGTAATGTTGCGCGCGCCCAGAATGTCTTTGAGATTGGAGGGCGTCACGCCATACGCGGCGAGGCGCTGCTGCGAGTAATCCAGATAAATCTGCTCCGGCAGCACGCCCTTGCGGTCAATCTTGGCCACCTCTGCAGCGCCCTGAACGGTTCTTCCGATCAGATCCGTGAAGTCATCCAACTCCCGGTAAGAGTACTTATCTCCCGCCACCGCGGCCAGCCGCGTTTCTGTCTCGCCTGGGTCACGGATGAACGCGGCGGGCCAACTATCGGGATGGATCTCGGAGCTGTGCAGCTTCTCCATCATCAACCGGTCGCCCAATGCTCGCAGCTCATCGTCGCTCAATGGCGAACTGACATCGGCGCCGATGAAGCCGCTGCCTTCGAAAAAGTGTGGATCGGAGACATACTTGTTCTGTCTCCCGGCCTGCATGACCGCAACAAAAGCGTCGCGGACCAGCGTCGGTGAAACGGAGAGCGGAAAAGCGTAGACGATGCTGACCCGTGGCTGCGGAGCGCGCGCACCTTCTGCTCCCCGCGTTTCTTCAATTGATTTACGGATAGCCTGGGCGCGCAAAGCAATGTCAATTTCGCTCGCCTTAGGACTGGCGATGGTCAGCATTAAAGCTGCAGTGTCGCCAAAATCACTATTGAATTGGATCGGGCCCGCGCCCTGGGGCAGCTTGCTGTTCAGCGCGTTCAGCTTAAGGTTAATGTCGGAAAACTGCTTCTTCGGATCGGTTACCGAATCGTCCAGTTGCACGTAAACCAAAGAAAGCCCGGGGAAGCTCATGGAGCGGATGCCAAAGTCAGACGCGGACGGCGGTTTTATAAAAGCGTTCTGCGCCATCATTTGTTCCACTGGCCGGGTTACCAACTGCTCCACCTCTTGCGCGGTTGCCCCGGGCCATGCGATGGAAGCAACCGCCACCCGCACAGGAATGCTCGGGTCTTTACGTTTGGGCATGTGCATAAAGCCGTACCAGCCCCACAGGCATACCGCGATCAACAGAATCAGTGAAACCTGACGATGTTCCGTGAAGAAACGCGCCGTGTTGTGCGTGTGTGCTACGTACTCGGATTCAGCTTTATGTGTCATGACATTGATGCGCCTATCTGCTGCGAAAAAACCGTTTGTACGAAGGGCTATTACTGATCAGGCTTTAGAGCACGTGTGAGAAATAGCGGAGCCTCAAACTTTTGTGAGGGAGCCGGGGCGCACTGCAGATCCCTCGGCTGCGCTCGGGATGACAAAGGGGAAGTCGGCGCTTCCATAGTATTGTTGCTAAAAGGACGCTCGACAGAGGTTGGGGGCGGAGTTTTGGTCATCGCGTATTTAGCAACCACCTTTCATGGAAGCGCCGCCTTTCCCTTTGTCATCCCGAGCGCAGCCGAGGGATCTGCAGTGCGCCCCAGCTCCCTCACAAAGGCCCCAGCCTGCTCAAGGAAGAATGCGAACCTTGTCGCCGTTCTTGATCAAGCCCACGCCAGTAGTGATAACGGATTCTCCACCAGTTAACCCGCCTTTAGCGGCGATCATATTTCCATAGATATCGCCCAGTTCAACCGCACGCAAACGTGCGGTTTCCGTATCTCCGCCCCCTTCCGCAATCATCACCGCGAAACCGCTCGCGCGCCCTGGATCACGAATGACGGCCGCCAGCGGAACAGCCAGCACCGATTGCTGTAACTGCGACCCATCCAGCGCCAAGGACGCGATCATTCCCGATTTCAGCCTGTCGTGTGGATTGGCAATGGTCACCTCGACTGAGAACACGCGACTCTTCGGATCCGCTGCCGGCGAAATCGCGCTCACTCTCCCCGCAAATGACTGCGGCAAAGAATCCGTAGTGATGGCCAGACGCTGGCCCAGCCGGACCCGGCTGATCGAAGTATCAGGAACACCGAAGACCGCTTTCACCGATTGGGTATCGGCCAAGGTGAAGCCATTCGTAGCTGGCCCCACCAGGGTGCCCAGATCGACGTTGCGGCTAACGATCCAGCCACTGAACGGAGCCTTCAGGGAGCAGTAATCGAGCGCCACGTTGGCCTCACTTAGCTGGGCCTGCGCTCCGGAAACAGAAGCCTGAGTGCTGGTGAGCTGCGCCTGGGCGGAATCGTAGTCCGGCTTGGTCGCGCTCTGCGAAGAGTAAAGAGCAGAAACACGATCGAAAGTGAGCTTTGCTTTTTCAAATTCTGCCTGCGAACGGGCAACCTGCGCTTGCGCTTGTTGAACTTTATCGAGATAGTCCTGTTGCCGCACCACTGCCAGCACCGTTCCTTTTTGTACCCAGTCTCCCTGATCGATGTTCCGCATGCCTCCACTCGGGCTCTTCACCTGGCGGATGCTGCCAACGTAACCGCTGGACTGAAACGCCAGGGTGACCTGGGCGTAGGGAACTATGCTGGCAGAGTACTTCGCTCCGTTGCCCACTGCGACGGGCTGCACCAGCGCCGTACGTACAGGGAGCGGCAGAGTCTCCGCAGCGTTTTGTTGCTTGCAACCGGTCCCGCCCAGCATGAGCGCGCTTCCCAGCACGGCGAGCGAAATTCCATTGGCAATGGGATTCATAGGGTTCACTCTTCCCCCAGAGCTTTCTCAAATGCGGCCTTTGCATTCCAGAAAGAAAGCAGGCTTTGTTCGTATTCGTGTTCGGCATTTGCCACCACGGCCTCCTGTTGCAGCAGGTCGCGCATTAACACCGCGGAATGTTTGAATTGATCGCTGGTTTCGCGCAGCTTCTCATTGGCCGCGTCGCGCCCCGCCTGGGCCACGTCGAGCAGCGAACGGCTCTCTTCCAGTTTGCGGAAGTTGTTGTCCACATCCAGCAGCACCTGGGCTTTGGTTTCCTCTAACTGGTAGTGGCTTTGCTGCACCGAAGCGTCCTTTTGTCTAACCTCATCCCGGCGCCCTCCCCAATCGAAGGGGTCCCATTTCAACTCCATGCCGGCAGAGAGGATATTCTGCGGCAAAATCTCGGTATTGATCGGATCGAGGTAGTGTATCGCTGCCCCGACGTCTGGAATGTACTTGGCTTTGGCCAGCTTGCGATCGTAATCAGCGCGGCGTATATCGATCTCCGCCTCTGTCACCTCGGGGCGCTGCGCGAGCGCGGTTTGCCGGGCCATCTTCAAGTCCATTTCCGCGGGCGTGATCGGGGGTACCGGCTCCGTGCGAAAAGGGGTATCGAGGTCCCGCCCCAGCAGTTCGTTCAGTTGCTCTTTTTGTGTGACCAGCGTGTCACTCAACTGGACAATCTGATACCGCGCCTGGGCCAGGCTCGCCTTCGCCTGCAGGCTGTCAGACTTTAGGACGGACTTCTGGTCAAGATATTGCGTCGCGACCCTGTCTGTCTCCTTGTACTGCTCGACCAAGGCCTGCGTGGCTTGGAGCGAACTCTCGGTTTGCAGCGCAGCGTAATAGGCCTGCTTTACGCTGGCTGCAGTCGACTGCCGCTTGCCCTTATACTGCTCGCCGGCAAGATCGGCCGACAACTGCGACTCCCGCACGGCAAGATTGATTTGATAGAGCTGCGAGATCGGCTGTGCCACCTGCACCGATGCATACCCTGTAATTCCATTCGATAGCTTGAAGTTTTGCGGCGTTGGCTGATTGAAGCTTCCCGCCGGAAAACTGAACATCGGCGAAGTTATATCTCCCGAAGCAAAAAGGTAGGTGGTGATTGCAGGAAAGCGCTTGGTCTTAGTTTGAGCCACCTCCCATTTCGACTTGACTATGTCGAGCTTGGCAATGCTCAACAGCCGATTATTATCAATCGCAATCTGGACGGCCTGAGAAAGAGAGAGGACCGGGGGATCGCCTGGTTGTTCTTCTCCCAGCGATAACACCCCGGCCATCAACGCAGTCCCGGCAATCGCCAAAACCAGGCGCTTTGTGTGTCTTACGTGCATCATTGTTGTTAAATCGCCATCATACTCGCGCAGCCAGGAGCCGGTTGGTAAGACGAACGAATTATTTAGGAATGGCTTCGGAAGCCTCCGCCTCCGCCTTGCGGGCCCAGGCTGTTCAAGTCATTCAATACTTCTTGCCGGTCCTGGGGACGAAAGTCCCCTGCATCCATGGTTTGCTCAATGCTCGACTTCGACTGCTTGAGCGTCATGAGCTGCTGCAGCTTTCCGGCCCCGCTGGACTTGATACTTTGTAACGAGTTCAAACTATCCTGCAGCGCTTTCACTTGCGGTTCGGTCGGGTTACCGTGCATGACAGCGGTGAATATATCTTTGCCGAGTTTAGCGCCCGGGCTCGGAGGTTCAGTGGAAACAGTAGTGGACTGTTTCATGGCCATCATCAACTGAAGATCCTGCTCTAGCGTTTGACGATCCGGTTGCTTTACCGCGGCCATCACAGCCTTCATCTTTGAAACTGCAGTCCAGGGCGTGACGAAATCGACGGGTGCGCCTGGTCTCTGTTCCGCTTTGTAGGCTTTCAAAACTTCGGCATTCTCCTGGAGCTCTTTGAGCTGGGGGATGGTTATGCTGCCGTTCAGGACCGCTGCCTTCATGTCCTGGTGAAATTTGTCGGTTACGGGATTCGAGGCACTTTCCTGGGGATTCGCAAGAGCCACAGGCATCTGCGCCACAAGAATAAGGGAGAGCGAAAGGGTACGTAGACTTCTTCTCATATTTCCTGCCTTCCTATAAAAATGGACCAACCGCGCCCGCCGGCTGCTGCGTCTACTCAACCACTATTTGGCGGAGGCGACCTCGCCCTTGTCGTTGGTCTTGATCCAACCCTGCGCAGCCATGGACTTGAGGATCTCTTTTGCCGTGGCATCCGCTGTTTTTGAGGCGTAGGCGTCAACCGTTTTCTTGCGGTCGCCAACCGTGGACTTGGCAACGGCAGACGCTGGGTTCATTCCGGCCGCTACAGGCACAGCTGCACCCGGATTCTGGGCAGCTGTCGTCTCCGTTTGAAACTGCGAAAGCAGAACCGTCTCCGCTGGCGTCTTTAGGTGCACATCAACTTTGGTCTGCACGTCCGCGCCGCCGGCGCCCATGCCGACAGTTTCCCGCTCCGTCTTACTCCCCTGCTTGAGAGAGGTAAACGATCCTTGGATTGCCAGTTGGTTGGTAGAGGGTGTATGCCCTGCCGCTACATGCTCCACCGGGATGCCGGTCTTCTCCAGGGCTTTTACCAGCTCCTCAGAGAACTTCTTGGTAGCCCCGGCGGCGATGGCTTCTGGGCTCTCGTCTCCCCTAAGCAGGTGTCGGGGACGAATCGACTGCACTTTATCCACTTGGACGTCGTCTGCATTAACGGCGAAATCATAGACCAGAATCTTGTCCGGCTTTGGCAAGGAGGTGCCGCCGGTATACCCGGCAAGCGGAGTGACGGTAACCTTCGCCGCCAGAGGGCCCTGAGCTCGGGCTCCAGGAACCAGCAAAACGGCGGCTGCCAGCCATAAGGATGGGCGCCTAAGGCGTCTTCCGATTGGAGAAATGTATAGCAGCATTTCCATGGAAAATCGCTCCTTCCGCCCCCGAGGGAGGCAGTTCTTGTGCTGAGACAAATGATTGCCCCATGGGACGCACACACGGGTAGCCCGGCGTGAGTATGGGGAGAGGCAGATGGTTGCGTAAATTGGCCCGGGGGAGACCGCCGCGAGAAAATGGAGATCGATGCAGAGGTCGCTGCAATCATCGCTGCTCTTAAAGAGTCAGTCAATAGAGGCGGTGTAAATTTTTGTCCCCATCTAAAGTCTGGGTAACCGCGTAAACCCCTCTGTATCTGCGATTTGCTGGATTGGCAGGTGCGGTGTGGCGTTTTTCGTCTGTAGACTGGGCTTCATCACCCGGCTGGGGACGCACCTTAACCTAGAGTCAAGGGCCACCGATTACAAATGACTGCGGGCAACGTGAACTTAGTCCGTGCCGCATAGTTTTCCGAAAAGCCCAGTTATGCGGAAGCCCATGCTGCCATGGGGAGACGCGATCGTGGATGAATCTGCGGTTTCTACTATTTCCGGAGGTACTGAGTCTGCAAGTTCATTTTGAAACTAACGCGGTCTGCCCCAGATGGAAAGAAAGATGATTCGTCCGGCTTAGGAGAATCGCAAAGCGGTTGCGTGACGGATCCTTGGCAAAGTCCTCATCAGAAACCGAGGCGTGCTTCTGTAGCCATTCAGTTGCCGAAAAACTCTCAAACCCGGCCAGCAATCGGCTGTTGATTTCAATCCAGGATTTCTTTATCTCTTCAGCTTTCGGCAGTTCGGGAACAGCTCGATCGGGATTGGTAAGAAAGGGAGCGTCCAATTCCGGATGAAGTCGCTCGCCCAGAGACAACAGAGGCAGCATCCGATCGTGAACCGTGGTCAGGTGTCCCCAAAGATAGATCAGTCGGTTTTTCCCCGTTGCCACCTCTTTTTGCAGCTGTTCTTCGCTGGCTTGGGAAAAAAGCCGGTCTGCTCTCTCCACTGTGGACTTCCACGAGTTCAGTGCCGATGTGAGCAACGCCTGTTCAGTCATGATGGTGATCTCTTTATACCTTTCTTTCTTCTGGCCAGCCAGTGCTCTGTTTTCCCAGAACGAGGAGATCGGGTTTGTCGAGCCCGGACCTCCGCCATCGATGGAACCAGAAGTCCAACCTCGATGCTGTGGATTGCATCACAAAACCGAGCTTTTACGGGCTGCGCTTCAGCCTTTTGATATGCTATGTCGCCTGACACTCTCCCCAATTCGCTACCTCATCAACTCGGCTATCTACTATTGCTCGGTCTCTCGGTAGCTTGCATATCCTGGACAGTTACCCACGAGGAAGTTTTTCGTGAACCACGCGAATACTGCAAGGAAAGAAGTCAAACTTGTCGACCAACATACCTTCGGAAATTTTTCTATCTATTCACGTGTGAGTACTGCTTCAGTCATTATGTATCGTTAGTTTTTATTTTTCTGATGCGCTTTCAGCTTCTATACCAAGGCTGGCGTGGCTACCTCATTGCGGAGTTTGCCTTAGTGTGGATCGCCAACATCTACATGAGTGTTTTCAACCATCTGCGACTCGAAATCAAGCATGAAAACCTTACCATCGCCGAGCAGGCAAAGGAAAACAGCGACGAGCGGTCGCTGCTGCACCGATAGGTCTGCTGCTTTCTACGCCGAAGCACGTATTCTGGCGGAGCCGGCTTGTGGCGGCGCTGCACCCATTTCCAACGCTTCTAACCATGCGCGAATGTCATTGCAGAGCAAGACAACGGAGATGGATCCGAAGCTCTCGGGATAAGCTTCAAGTCGCCTGAGGGCTCCTTGCAACAACCGCGCAGTTCCTAGGGGATTATTGCGTTGCCAGTGATGGAACGCCGCGGTCACCTGAATCAGCCCTTGCAGGAAGGTCTTCTCCGGCTCCTTTGCCAGCAGCCAAAGGCTTTCCCAGGACTCATGGGCAGCGAAGAACTCGCCGGCATCATAATGCTGTAGGCCTTCGGCCAGTGCGCCCTGGCTCCAGTCGAATTCCATTCGCTTGCGCCCTGCCTCACGCTAACATCGTATGGACCGTTCCGTTTCCTGCCATGAGTCTATCCTCGCTACGCATGCCAATCACTGAGCCCTCGCAAATCCAAATTGCGGCTGGCTGGTTTTCCATGGGGTCCGACACCGGCCAGGAAGTGGAAGCACCTGTTCACCGCGTCTGGATAGACTCCTTTGCTATGGCAGCAACCCAGGTCACGGTCGCGGAGTATGCGCGTTTTCTGGACGCCACCGGAAGCATTCCACCCCCTTATTGGGGCGATGCCAACTTCTCTCATCCGCAGCAGCCTGTAGTGGCGGTCTCTTGGTTCGACAGCGTCGCCTACTGCGCATGGCTTTCTGCCGCTACCGGATCGTATTATCGGCTACCGACAGAAGCAGAGTGGGAACGCGCGGCACGCGGCGGTGCGGAGAAAAAGCTATTCCCCTGGGGAGATGCTCCACCGATGTCCCGTCGTGACTACCATGCTCGTTGGCACAGCGGACCGGAACTGGTCGCACAATCAGAGCCGAATGCTTTCGGTTTATTTGAAATGTGCGAGAACGTGCACGAGTGGTGCAGCGATTGGTTCGCGGCCGGCTACTACAGCATTTCACCCGATCGAAATCCGCAGGGCCCCGAAGCAACCAGCAGAAGAGCCTCCCGCGGAGGCTCCTGGCGGCACCAGATCAAGATCTCACGATGTTCGGCGCGCTCCAGCATTCCGCCGGAATTCAAGTACGCGGACTATGGTTTTCGGGTTGTTCGCGACGGATCTGCCTGACGGAAATTGGCATCTCCCCGATTCGCCCATCAGCCTGGGAAATTAACTTGAGGGTCAGAATGCAACATCGTGTCCTGCCAACAACCTTCCCGGGCAAGATCCATCCATCACCGGCTGTCCCGCGCTCGCGACTGTTGTTGTTGTTCCTGATCTTCTACTTCATTTGCTGCGGCCTCGGCTACCCCATCCTGAATCGTATCGATTGGCGGCAAGCCCCCGGGGGACTGGAGGATGTTCTCACCTACGCGGATCTGGTCACTACGACCCCGACGCCAGATTTAAATCAACATATGCAGTTCCGGGTTCTCGTTCCCTACCTTGCCAGGCCTATCTACCGGATCGCAAAGAATCTCATCGGAACGTGGGATCCCATCATGTTCGCATTGCTGGCGGTCAACTCCTTTTTTGTAGCTCTCACGGTAACGGTTCTACTCATGGTGGTTTATCGTGAACTCGGAAACTACGCTGTGGCCCTCGGCGCGGCCTTGATCTACCTGCTCAATTTTGCTGTTCCTAACCTCCGGCTCGCTGGATTGGTAGATGCGGGAGAAGGCTTCTTTCTCATGGTGCTCGTCTGGAGTCTCCTGCGAGAGGACTACTGGGCGCTGCCCATATGGGCAGTCATCGGCGCCACCGCCAAAGAGTCTTTTGTCCTCTTTCTCGTGGTCTTTACGCTTTCCTGGTGGCTCTGTTCCAGAAAAGGGCTACGCAACCCCTCAATCGCGGCGGTCTGGATGGTCAGTTCGTGGCTGGCCGCGCTGGGTTCCCTGACGGCGCTCCAATGGAGAATTACCCACGTCTTTCGCTCGCCCTTGCGCTTCGGCATGGATCTTCACCAGAACTCTGCCTATGTGGCCCATTTTCTCTCATCGTTCCGGGACCGCAACCTCTGGTACATATTCTTTTGGCTCCTGCCTCTATCGCTCTTCAGGTTGAGGCGGTTTCCGCTCAATTGGCGCCTTTCCACCGCCGCCACTGCCGTTGCCGCCTTCGCCGCCGATGCCTACTATGGAGGTGGTCCGGGAACCATCGGCCGGGCTTTGTTCAGCATTGCGGGACCACTTCTCTGTGCCTCGGCCGCGCTCGTGCTTTTCACCCAAGAATAATTTGTCATCCTCTCCACTATCCCACCAAATCGAAGGGTGCCCCAGGTCTCGCATTTGAGACCTGGGATCCTTGCAACCGAGCTTTCGGTTGTCGCAAGAAGGACGCAACAGCCGGGCAGGCATAAGATGAAGGCTGGGAGATACTCAAATGCTTTACAAGAAGATCAATGTCGAACTGATCGTCGTCGCTGATGAAGCCGATGCCGTTGTCGCGGAGTTGAACACGGCCCTCGATCGGCTGGAGGAGAAGCACACACTTTTCGGTGGTGAGATCGAGACGGTAGCAATCGAGCACCGCGGAACACGAAGGAAATCGGCACTCGCGCATACGATGGCTGCAGGGGAAACGGTCGCTGACGCGCTCAGAACAGCACGTGAGAGTGTGAATGTGGCCCTGCGCGCAATCATCTGATCGCAGTCATCTGATCGTGGAGCTGTGCGGCTGCGAAACTATTCGAAACCTATCCAGGATACGTGCCGGTAATATACCCCTGCAGCTCCTGAATGGTTTGCGCTTGACCTGAGATCACCCATTTCACCAGGTCACCAATCGAAATCATGCCCACTACAGTCTCGCCCAGCAGTACCGGGAGATGCCGAATGCGGTGTTGGGTCATGATGGTCATGCATTCGTCCACGGTCTGTTCCGGGCTTACGAAAAAAACCGGGCTGCTCATGATCTGGTCAACTCGGGTTTCTTTGGAAAACTGGCCGATCAGGATTCCTTTGCGTGCGTAGTCACGCTCCGACATGATTCCCACCAGCCGGCGGTTCGAAAGGACCAGTAAGGCGCCGACGTCGTGCTCGGCCATCTGCTCCAGCGCTTCGTAGACCGTCTGGTCGGGTTCAATCGACAGAACCCTGTTTTGGGCCTTGCTTTTCAGCACCAGTCCGATCGTGTCGGAGATTCGCATCACACCCTCCTCGCCCTCGGTAGCACGGCTGTATTCGGATCGGTACAGAACGCGCCTATCGGCATCCCTATCAAAATAGCGTGCCGCCTAGCAGGATCTGCGGACTGTTCGGGGGCGCGATCGAACTCTTCCCGATTTGGCACGTGGACAATATAGTCCATACCGATTGCGCACGAACAGTCCAAAGTGGATTAACCATCTCTGTGGATGGACGATGGGGGCACGGCGGGGAATCTTTGCACGAAGGGCACGGCTTCAGCCGTGCCTTAAGCCCTTTGTGCATGAGCGGCTTTAGCCGCTGGGGTACGTTGTTGCACGATAGGCTCTCAAGCACGACTTCACAGGCTTCGGACTCTATTTTGAAGGGTATGGGCTTTAGCCCGCACATATTGCGACCAAGAACACCGGGCTTTTAGCCCCTGAGGGCGGCCCCATCAAGTGCAAATCGTCCCCTCAGCGGCTGAAGCCGGATTTCATTTAAGGTGGGGATGTACGGCCTGAAGGCCGTACCCTTCAAAGACTCTTTCCCCAGCCTCCCTGGCCCCGCGGAGCGGGTTTTCAACCCCTTGTATGTTCCGGCCGAAGCACGGAAATGGGTACCTCAGAGGCTAAAGAGTCTGCGTGAGAACTCGCATTTACCCGCCTCAGTCCCGCAGGGACGCATGAAGTTGCCCAGGACTACGCCCATAAGCGCTACCTTGTTTTGGGTGTTTTTCGTCAAACTCGCCACAAAATCGTCATCCTGCCTGCCCCGGCTTGCCGTGGGAGCGAAGCGCCTCACGGATTTATCGCGTGACACAGGGCTTGTGGGCGCGCAGTCGAAGGACCTTGAGGATGCTCATCTTACCCATGCTGCGCGTACCTTTTCGACCACCGAAGCCAGAGAACGGGATTTGCGCAACGTAGATGTAGCCTACGGAACACAGCAAGATTCAGCGGCTCTTGTTCTCGGCCCCCCCCCGGGAAAGACCGTGGCCGCTCCCCCTTGATGCGGGCTTCGGCGGTTGAAAAGCTCGGAGCAGCAGGGCTAAGATGAGCATCCTCGAGGTCCTTCGACTGCGCGTCTACAAGCGCTGTGTCACGCGATAAATCCGTGAGGCGCTTCGCTCCCACGGCAAGCCGGGGCAGGCAGGATGACGTTTTTGTGGCGAGGTTGGAGATCCAAACAATCAGCGTCTTCTTGGACTTCTATCGTCTGCCAAACCAATTAGCGCGTGCGGGCTGCGCCCTGGCTAAGATGTCCCTACGGGACTGATCTATCGTCCTGATCTCGGCGGTTCGGGAGTTCTCACGCAGACTCTAAAGGCCCTAGCTGGCGCGTTTCTGTGCATTTATGAAGCCATGTTTGGTTCGACACTCAGGGCAAAATTGGAATCAAGGCGTCCCGGCGAGCTGTTTTTCCGAACCTGCGATCAGTTTCCGGAACACCTCGACGGCTGGAACCCCTGGAGAGTCAAGCGCATCTTTGGCGGTATAGCGCCAAACCGGCGGAGCGTCCAGCGGAGTCCAGTACGGGTCGTCTTTGCTGCCGCGATATACCACAAACGTGTCCTGTGACTGCCCGACCTCTACCTGCGGCTGGGGATCCGGGGGATTGCCGGCGTCCGCGGGATTCCCCTGTTGGACACCGACCCGGCCCCCTGAATTTGTTGGCTCCAGTATCACGGGTCGATTGTTATTCGGGACGCCACCAATCGTCGGCTGCACCATTTTGCCGCTACCTTTGCGAACGGTAATGATCAGATCAGCAAACTGGGCGTCCGTCGCCAGTGAAAACCGGCCCCAGTTCATCAGAGCCTTCTCGACGTCCTCCTGGGCGGTCCGGTTGGCGTTCGGATTCCGAACGTCCACTCCAGAGTTGGGGTCGACCAGCACCAGTACAGATCGCGCCCGAAGAACGTCCGTGGGCAGCAAACCCTTCTTCTTGTCCTTCGCAGTTGCAAGCAAACAGGATAGAAGCAATACGGAAATGCCGAAGCTTCTGGGGTGCGGCATAAGCCACCTCTCACAGGTCCAGCAAGTCTAGTACAGCTAGTGCCTGCAGGGAAAGGACGAACAAAGGTCATTGAATCCAGTTCACTTTAGCCTCACCTATTGCAGTCCAACAGGTGAGTGTGTTATCTATTGGACTCCAAGAGGAAGCGAATGGGAAATAAGAAGGAAGTGTGGCTCGGCACCTTGTCGCTTATGGTGCTTCGCACTTTGTCGACGATGGGGCCGCAGCATGGATATGGACTGGCAAGGCGGATTGAGCAAATCAGCGGCGATCGGCTGAACGTCAACTACGGAACTCTTTATCCGGCGCTTCTGAAGTTGGAACAGGATGGGGCCGTCCGCTCGGAATGGGGTATTTCCGACAACGGCCGCAAGGCGAAATTCTACAAAGTCACCCCGGCTGGCCGGAAGCACCTGGAGCGGGAAACGCGCGACTGGCAGGAAACGACGGCAATCCTGGCGCGCTTCCTCTCACCAGCCGAGGAGGGCTGATGCGAACGCTACGTGGGTTGTGGCAGACGCTGCGAGCATGGGTTGCGGGTGGGGATGCGAATAGCGATCTTGGAGAAGAATTGGAAAGCGTCGTCCAGATGCATATGGACAGCCATCTGGGCGAAGGAATGAGGAGGGAGGAGGCGCGCCGGCGGGCCCTGATTGAACTGGGTGGTATCGAGCAAGTTCGCCAGGCGGTGCGCGATCGCCGCGGATTGCCATCGTTGGAAGAAATGGTAAGGGATGTGAAGTATGCGATACGAGGCCTGGTGCGGACGCCCGGGTTCAGTATTGTGGCGGTGCTGGTGATGGCGCTCGGCATTGGGGCAAGCGTCGCGTTGTTCACCGTGGTGCGCTCCGTAGTTCTGCGCCCGCTGCCGTTTGCAGACCCGGATCGCCTGGTCGCGCTCTATAGCCATGACAATCGCTCGCGCCCGGAATCCGGCAACCTTACCGCTCCGGGCGATTTTTTCGACTGGCAGAAGTCATCGCACGGCTATCAGCAGATGGCGATCTGGCGGTGGAGTGGGTACAACATGTCCGGCAGCGGCGGAGATCTTCCTGAGTTCCTCAACGCCGGGACCTGTTCGTGGAATTTGTTCGCGACACTGGGCGTCAATCCGGCGCTAGGGCGATCGTTTACACGGGACGACGACCAAGCAGGAGCCGGGTCGACGGTGATTCTGTCCTGGAGTTTTTTCGAGCGGCGTTTCAATGGCGATCCTGGAATTCTGGGCAAAGCGGTCCGCTTGAACAGCCGCATGTATACGGTGATCGGAGTGCTGCCGGACTCCTTTCGATATCCCGATCCGAAGATCCAATTGTGGGTGCCGTGGCAGATTAACGCGCCGGCAGACGACGTCCTGACGCACTACGACCACATCTTTCATGTTGTGGCGCGACTCAAAGTGGGCACTTCTGCCTCCGCGGCTCTGCAGGAGGTCAGCGCCGTTGAGCATCAGCTCTATACCCGGTACCGTGGAACAGGTCCGATGGAGCAGGACGTTATTGCAAGACCGCTGCTCGATGACGTGGTCGGCGATGTGAAGATGCCGCTCTACGTGTTGCTCGGGGCGGTGTTTTGCCTGCTGTCGATAGCGTGCCTCAATCTTTCCAACCTGTTGGTGGCGCGCTCGGCGGCCCGCAGGCGGGAGATGGCCATCCGCAGTGCGCTGGGAAGCAGCCGGTTGTCGCTGATCCGGCAGCAGTTGACGCAGAGCCTGCTGATTTGCCTGAGTGGAGGAGCACTTGGCGTGCTGCTTTCCCTGGCCGCGACGGAATGGCTGGTCCGTCACTGGACCGAATTACCGCGCGGGTACGATGTCCATCCTGATGCGCTGGCAATCGGGTTCGCGCTCGGGATCACGCTGCTCGCGGGACTTCTGGCGGGTTTGTTGCCGGGCATTTCCTCGACGGGCGGGACCATCCTCGCGGCTCTGCAGGAGGGCTCGCGAGGGATAGGAGGTGTGGGGCGTGCGTCCTTGCGCAAGACTTTGCTTACCGTCGAGGTAGCCCTGACAGTAGTCCTGCTGATTGCTGCGGGCCTGCTCTTCAAAAGCTTTCTGCGGATGCGTACTGTTGACCTCGGCTGCACGACCAGGAATGTGTTGACCATGACCTATTTCTTGCGCGGGGATAAGTACTCGAAGCCGGAACAGATAGTCGGCCTCGACACGCAGCTGCTGGACAAGGTACGGCATCTTCCGGGAGTCGAGGCCGCCGGACTGACCAATGTGGTTCCGGGCGACGGCTACTATGGCGAACATGAGATCTCTATTCCAGAGCATCCGGCCGAAGCGCCGGGAGTGCATCGTTTTGCGGCGTATCGTACGGCCGACCCGGGCTATTTTTCTGCGATGGAGATCCCCTTAATGCGGGGCCGGTTCTTTTCCGACGATGAGCGTCTCGAGCACGATAAATTCATCATCGTCAATCAGGAACTGGTACGCCAATATTTTCCCGGCGAGGATCCGATCGGCAAGCATCTTCGCGTAGATTGGCGGACTTCCAACGGAGAAGACTACGAAATTATCGGTGTGGTGGGAAACACGATTTATCAAATTGGAGAGCCTATGCGCCCGATGATGTGGTTTCCGATTCTCTCGGGCATTCCTGGGAATTCGGGTGACTCTGTGCTGGTTGTGCGGTCGGCACAAGACGTTATGGGCCAGGCGATAGCCATTCAGAGCCTGATCGCTTCTCTCGATGCTGATCTTCCGGTCAAAAATATCCTCACCATGGAGCAAATCCTGGGCGAGTCTACGGCGAATTCCAGTTTGAGCGCGACCCTGGTGTTGAGTTTTGCGGTATTGTCTCTCCTGCTGGCGGATGTTGGCCTCTACGGTGTGCTCGCCTTTCTAGTTACGCAGCGAACAGCAGAGATCGGCATCCGTATGGCTCTGGGTGCAAGGCGTGAGCGAGTACTGCAGCTGGTGCTCATTGACGGGCTTAAGCCTGCGCTGCTGGGTCTCGCCATTGGAATTGCGGCGAGCCTTGCGGTGACTCGTTTGATTGGCTCCGTGCTGTACGCAACCAGTCCCCTCGATGCCAGCGTCTTCCTCTCGGTGATCGGGACGCTGCTGATCTCCGCGACCGCAGCCTGCCTGCTTCCGGCGTGGCGAGCCGCGCGGATCAATCCCATGCGCGCACTGCGTGCTGAATAACGCCTGAGGAAACCTTTGGGTTCGATCACTATTTTCGGTGCGAGAACGTAGCCGTGATCCGTTGTTCGATGATTTTGTAGCTCACTGGTTTGGAAATAAAATCGTCCATGCCGGCTGCCATGCAGCGATCTCGTTCCTCGCTCATCGCAGATGCGGTCATGGCGACAATCGGTACGTGAGCACCTACCCCCTCTTCCCGGCGGATTTCGGTGGTGGCCTGCAGGCCGGTCATCTCAGGCATCTGAACATCCATGAAAATCAGATCGAAATGGCCCTGTCTCCATTGCTGCAGTGCTTCCAGGCCATTCGTTGCCAGCGTGACGCGATGTCCCATCTTGCCCAGCATAGTCATGGCAACCTTTTGATTCACCAGGTTGTCCTCCGCCAGCAGGATCCTTAGCGATTGTGACGAAGCGGAAATCCCGGTCGCCGGCAGATTGACCGTGCTTGCGGGCGTATGCGTTCCGATGGCAAGCAGAATAGCTCCAAGCAGGTCGGAAGCGCTTAAAGGTTTGGTCAGGTAAGTCTCCACGCCCATTTGCCGGCAGCGCGCTGCGCTCTTGACCTGGTCGCACGAGGTCAACATCATGATCACTACACTTTGCAGCACCGGATTCCGCCGCATATGGTCGAGCACTTCCATCCCATCCATCCCGGGCATTCGTTCGTCGAGCAGAAGCAAGCGATAGGGATTTCCCTCGGAGGCGGCTCTCAAGAGTTCAGCAAGCCCGGATTCCCCGGAGTCGCACATGTGTGGTTTCATCTTCCATTGACGAGTCAGCTCGGAGAGAATCCTGCGATTCGTAGCGTTGTCATCAACGATCAGGGTAGACATCCCCTCTAAATCTTCTTCACGCGGGATGGGTACAACTGGCTGCGATCCAGGCAACACGTCAAAGCGTGCACTGAAAGTTATGGTTGTGCCCTCCCCGGGCATACTCTTGAGGCTGATCGCGCCTCCCATGAGAGTCACAATGCTCTTGGAGACGGCCAGGCCCAGTCCCGTACCACCGTATAGCCGGTTGCCTGAAGTGTGCGCTTGCTGAAACTCCTGGAAAAGCTCTCCCTGCTGGTCAAGTGCGATTCCGATGCCGGTGTCGCGGATAGAGAACTGCAGACAGGCGCGGTCGTTCGTGACCGCCTCCACAGATACGTCGACACAGATTTCTCCATGCTCCGTGAATTTGATCGCATTCCCAACCAGATTGATCAGGATCTGAGCCAGACGGACTGGGTCACCCTTCAGGTCGGTGGGCACATGCGGCGCGATGCGCAGGGTGAGTTCCAGGTCCTTTTGGTGGGCCGGCAGGGCGAGGCTCCTCACCACGTCGTTGACCACCTTTGGTAAATAAAAGGCAACTGCATCGAGAACGGATCTGCCTGCTTCCAGCTTCGAGTAGTCGAGGATTTCATTAATGATGGTCAGCAGGCGATCTGCTGAGGACTTCACGATCAGCAGGAATTCGCGTTGTTCTTCAGTCAAAATTGTGCTGAGAGCGAGTTCCGTCATGCCGAGAATGCCATTCATCGGCGTCCGTATTTCGTGGCTCATGTTTGCCAGGAATTGGCTCTTGGCACGGCTCGCCTGCTCGGCCGCAATCATCGCCTTGGTCAACTCCTCTTGCGATCTGGCATACCTTACCTGCAAGATGGCTGCCCGCACTCCATAAATCGCAACCGTCGCCAGAATGCAGACAAATCCCAACCATGGGTGCTCCGGGGCAATCTCCACCCCCATCAGGGTGATAGCCAGCGTGAATACCACCGGGCTGAGATTATCAATCAGCAGTCCCGCGGTCCGCTGGCCGCTGCTCCGTTCACTGTTGTCCGTAGCCGTTTTGTGTTGTTGCAAGGCAAACGAGCCCGCGAGAGCGAGGTAAGGGATTCCCCACCCGGCGTCTTGCACTCCGTTATGCCAACCGTTCTTCAGCTCGATGTAGCCCACGACAAGACCTACTATCCCATTGACCCAAAGGTAGTGGGAGAGTGTCTGGTAAAAGCGTCTTCTTGCCTGGCTCGGGTTGGAAAAGAAGCGCAAGGTCACAGCTCCAACCAGAATCAAATTCTCCGCGTTGTTCAGATACATGAGATTGTTCGCGGAGATGGCCTCGGGACGGGCATGAGAGGGCAATACGGAGAAGAGTTGCAAGTATGCGAGCATCGCTGCTATGAGTGCTTGTGCCCCGTCGAGCCATGCGAAACTCTTCAGGCCGGCGTCCGCACTTCGGGAGCAGATAGCCAGCATGATGGGAATTGCGTACGCAAAGAAGAAGAAGTCGGAGTTGAGGGCCCGGGTCTGCGTGTGTATGTGGGTCCCAAAGTCGTAGTAGGTCAATCCAAGCTCGCCCACCGCTGCGACCAGTAAACCGCACCCGAATAAGAGCCACAATGGCCTGGTCTCGGTAGATCCACCGTAAGCGCCAAGCAGACAGGCCGTAACGCCCACAAGGGGATACATGAGAAGGAACAGGTTAGACACGAACAACGCACGCGGCGCAAAGACGAGTAGAGTCGCGTGAGCGGCCACCAGGATCGCGCCTGCTACGAAGAGACTGCGAGCCGCCCCCGCCCCCCTCACTGCATATCTCGCAAAATCCCTCCGTCAGGAGCCTCTGGCACTTTTGCCCCCCGCAGAGTTGTGGCAAACGAGACATTCCGCTTCAACTGAACATTCACTGAAGCCAGGTGGCGTCAGGCTACGTGCGGAGCCCCTTGGCTATAGTCGAGGCCTGGTACGGATCAGCATCCGCCCGCAGCAGAGATCCATGTGACCCTATGTCGGACTTATCGGCGCCTCCGGTGGACACGCTAGTCATCCAGCGCGTGTAGCGAAAGAGGACACCGCCTTTTCCGGAACGCCACCGAATTCGCTCGCGTTAGCGCTGAAGAAGTCTGCCAGAGTCTGCGCACGACGTCCCGTGACGGTGCGGATTGTATCGGTAACGCGGCGAGCCTCTGCATCGCCTCCTCTTTCAGAGGACCGAAAGTATCGCCAAAGATGCGACAGATGGTCGAGCGCGTGAGGATTGATTCGCTCTTTCATGGCGTCGGCCCATTGCTCGTCCGTGATGTCGACGTAGCGTATCGGACGCTGCAGCACGGCGCTCAGTATGTCGACGACTTCCTTCACTGAGGGTGTCGCAGCGATCAGATCGTACGCGCTTTTGGAAGGCGTCTCTGAATTAGCCAGCAGCGTAGCCGCCACCCGAGCCACGTCTTCCGCTCCTACCAGCGGGATTGTGGCGCTCCCGTCGCCCCACGGCAGAAACACCGTGCTTTGTTCGGAGACGCTATTTCTAACCAGAGCCCGCACGTTTTCATAATATGGGGGCGCGTGCAGATGAACCGCTCCTACCTTTGCCCAATCGAAGATGCTATCCGCCAGTCCATGTTGCATATTGCGAAAGCTCGGCGCCTTGCGCGCCCCCTGGATTTGCGAATTGTTTACCACAAGCTCGGTCCCTGCTTCGCGTGCGGCCATTGCAAAAATCGTAGTAGCCTCAAGCAGCCCATCCGTGACGGGGTAGGTAAAGTACGCGCGCCTGATCCCAATGAGTGAAGCGCGGACGGAGAGTGGGTCCAACAAATCGCCTTGCACAACTTCCGCCCCGAGCTCCCGGAGTGCATTGGACCTTGCATCCAGTTTATGAACGAAAGCACGAACGGGAACACCCTTGTTAAGCAGAAGGGCGGCTATCTGGCGTCCTGTGGAGCCTTGCGCGCCGCCGGCGGCGCCAGTGACGAGGATGGTCTGAGACATGTTCTTCTCCTTTGTCCAATGCGGTTCAGAAAAAACAGCTAGGATGCAATCGCCCTGGCGCTGAGGACCGGAGCCGCCTTGGTTTGCGGACGCACCAGCCAATACAAAGCCACTAAGTGCGTGATCATCAGCATTGGCACGTAGATGACTGGTATCGCATACGCTGCGCCCAACTGTCCCGCGATCGCAGGGAGACCAGCCTGAATGGCGTGGTAGTAGTCCATGATGATATCGGCCGTCCCCACGACATTGAAGGCGACGACGAACAACCAAAACAGCGGACGTACCCTCACCGTGAGAAGGGCCAGTATGGCCAGGATCCCGGCTGCAAAGTCGCCGTAAGCGGCGAACGTGGCGAAGCTGGCAGGCAGGTTGGGGCCTACAACCCCTGGAAGGATAAAAACCAGCCCGAAGAAGCGGAAGCTGTGCAGAGTGGCGATGGCGCGGTGCGCTTCCATCCGTTCCATCGACTTGAGTTTGGGCAAAGCATACGCGCCGAAGCAAAGCAGGCACGCGACATAACCTAAAACCAGATGTATTGGAAAAAGCGTTTGCGGTGACATTTGACCTCCACTGCACCATAGGATTATTAGAATAATCCTATGGATTCATAATATGATCGCCAGCATCCTATAATGAGTTATGCGCTACCGGCCCGAGCATAAAGTCGAAACCCACCAGAAGATTGTGAAAGACGCTTCTCGCCGCGTTCGCACCGAGGGCATCACCGGCGCCGCAGTTTCAGCCGTGATGCGCGACGCCGGTCTGACCCACGGAGGCTTTTACAAGCATTTCGGAAGCAAGGACGAGTTGCTCATGGAGTCGCTGAGCGAGGCATTCCGGGAAACAGCCGATCGCCTTGCTCGGATCGCAGAGGAGTCCCAACCAAAAACAGCGTGGAAGGCGATTGTGAAGGCATACCTGAGCCCGGAGGTCTGCGATCATGCCGAGTACGGATGTCCGTTGACGGCTCTTGCACCTGAATTGGCACGGTCCGACAAGGCGATGAAGGCCTGGATCTTTGAGGAACTGAAGAAATACAAGAGTCGAATGCTTCCGTTTATGCCTGGTCAGCGACCCGCCGACAAAGAGCGCGCCTTCTTTTCCATCTTTTCAACCATGATCGGGGCCATTGAAATCGCGCGAATGCTGCCGGAGCCCCTAATGCGAGAGAAAGTGCTGGCAAGCGCAAGAGACTTTCTCTTGCGCAGCTTTGATTCTTGATTGGCAACGAGAATAGCCGACGCGTCGCCTCCTCCTTTGTCATGCCGCCGTCTTCGATCCTATCTCGGCTCAAGGACCGCAAAGCGATCGGCGTGGTCGATGAAAACGCGGCTGAAGAGTCCCGTAGTCAGAACACCATCGAACCCCTTTGCAAACGAGTTCTCCTCGGCGGTCGTGCTGAAGAAGGATACGCCCGACAATTGGAGGGAGCCGATCTTCACCACCTGAGGTGGCAAAGCGGACAAGATCGGCTCCGTTCCATCCACCCCACTCCCGCGTACAAGCACGTCGTGGGAGGACCGCAGCAACATGTATTCAGAGGTGTTGAAGAGGATGGGCTCGTTCACACCGGAGTCGAGCAGCAGGCGAACGGGACGCAGCCCATCAGATAGACGGGCAATGATAAGCAGCAAACCGGTCATCGCACCAGCCTCGTCTGCCTCGGCCGTAGCGACCAGGGGGATATGCGGACCCTTCACCTCTGCGCGCATCGCCGCCGAGTCGTCGAGACAGAGCAGGCGATGTGCATTGTCGATCAGCACGTCGAATTTCTGCAGGAAATCCTCTCCGAGAATGCCCCGCAGGTGCTGATCTTCGGAACGGAGGTTCTGGAGGTCATAAACCAGGACCTTTTGGTTGGCAACACCTTTAGAGCCGGCTTCGACCAGGGAGAGTTGCGCGTAGGAAGCAGACCGGCCGGATCCGACTCCTGAAACCGCGGCAGCGCCCCGAGTATCCAGATGAAGTGCGGTAGCGAGAGTGGGATCGATCATCGTGATCTGGGCACCGCTATCCAGGAGGAAGTTGTAGGGGCCGGTGTGGTTGATGGATACGGCCACGACGATCCGGTGGCGGTCGACGAACCGGAGGGGTACACTGGCGACATTTCCGGGGCAATGGGTTTCTGCTACGAGCGCGGGAAGGGTAGTTGCGGCGAGAACCAGGGAAGCGAACCACTGAAAGGTTGACATTGCCAGAGCTCCTCAGCCGGGTTGGCTGAAGGAACTCTGGGCGCGTGGTTCTACTTGGTCTTGATGGGCTGGTTATTAAATTCTCCGCGCTGATCAGGATCTTCCTAGGGCGGATTATGAATTTATGATGCCGAGTAAGTCCTTTGTTTTCCGCTTTGACGACGTGGAGGTTCGGGAGCGGGAGTTCACGCTCATCAAGGCCGGGAAGGTGTTGACGGTGGAACCGAAGGCGTTTCGCGCCCTTCTTTTCCTGCTGCACAATCCACAAAGGTTGATCCCAAAAGAGGAACTGCTCCACACCGTCTGGGGTGACGCCGCCGTTACCGATGGTTCCCTGACGCGCTGCGTCTGGCTATTGCGTAGCGCGCTGGGAGATGACATCCGCCAACCGCGTTACATCAAGACCGTAGCCACGGTCGGATACCGATTCGTATGCAAGGTCGAGGTGTCGGAGGACATCCAGGGCGGTCCGGCCCCCGCCGGCTTGCCGGACGGCGGAGACGGCAGCAAGCCGCCGGATCTCAACACTCAGCCCTCGGGCGGTCCGACCTGGAGTTTTCGGCGACGTTGGCTGTTTGTCGCTGCCGTCCTGGCCATGTGCCTCGTCGCCACCTTCTGGTACCTGCGCCGCCCGTTGCCCCCGCCCCGCATCTCGAGATATATCCAGATCACCCACGACGGCCGTAGGAAGTGGCTCGCTGGAGTCGACGCGAGCAGGCTATATGCGAACGAAGTTACCCTGAGTTCCATTGAACAGGTTCCGATAGCGGGCGGCGAGTTGACGCAGATCCCGGTTCCGGTGCCGGGGGGGCCCGGTGAGCTGATTGACGTATCGCCGGACGGTTCCCACCTTCTTACCGGTACCGCAGAAGAAGGGAAGCCGTTCGTTGCCATTTGGAATGTCCGCATTCTGGATGGCTCGTATCGGCGCCTGGGTTATGGACTCGACGCTTCCTATTCACCCGACGGGAGTTCCGTGGTCTATACAACTCTGGAAGGAGACATCTGGCTGGTTCAGGCCGACGGAACCGGAGCCCACAAGGTGGGCGTGGGCCCGGCGGGCGCCAAAGCCGAGTGGCCCGCATTGTCGCCGGACGGCCGAACCATTCGGTTTTCGACAGACACCAGGATTTGGGAGATTTCGTCGAACGGGTCGAATCTTCATCCGTTGCTGCCCGGCTGGCACACCTCGGGCACGCAATGCTGCGGGCGTTGGACCCATGATGGGAAATTCTTCGTATTCACGTCGAATGAATCGCCGGCGTCCGGATATCAGATTTGGGCTCTTGACGAACGGGGCGGCGTATTACGAAGGCCGCGCGCCGAACCGGTGCAATTGACTACGGGCCCCACCTCCTGGGGTCCACCTTATCCCGGCAACGATGAGAAAGTCTTTGCATGCGGCTCGATCTTGCGCGGCGAGCTTTCCCGCATCGACCCGGTGACCAAAGAAATCAAGCCGTTTCTTGCAGGCATCTCCACCGATAATGTGTCCTTCTCCGGGGACGGTCAGTTCGTAGCCTATGTCTCCTTCCCACAAGGTGTGCTATGGAAGGCCAACCGGGACGGAAGCAATCCTGTGCAACTGACGGACCCTCCCATGCAGGTTACGGGTCCTCGCTGGTCACCCGACGGCTCGCAGATCCTGTTCTCCGCATCCTCTGTCGATCACGTTTATGCCTACACTGTGGCCTCGGACGGCGGTGTCCCAAAACGGATTCTGCCTGACACCGGGAGGCAAGCGATCCGGATTGGTCCCCGGACGGCAAGAAAATTGTCTTTGATTCAGCGGCGGCAAAGGACGCCAAGACAGGAGACCTGCGGATATTCGATCTCGAAGCTCGTCGGGTCACAGTTGTCCCAGGCTCGGCTGGCACATGGTCGCCGCGCTGGTCTCCGGACGGCCGTTACATCGTGGCGCTGTCCTGGAAGTCGTCGATCCTGCAGGTCTTCGACCTTGAAACGCAGCGATGGTCGCAACTTCCAGTGAAGGGATTTGCGAGATACCCCGCCTTTTCCAGGGATAGTAAGTACATCTATTACATTTACGTCCTGTTCTCTCATAAAAGCGACGCCGGCATCTTTCGTATACCTGTCAAGGGAGGCGAAGTGAAACTTGTCGCCGACCTGAAGGATTGGCGGGCTGTTGGCGATTGGCTGGAACTCGATCCTTGGATGAGTCTCGATCCTACCGATGCCCCGCTGTTACTGCGCGACACTGGAACGGAAGATATCTACGGCCTCACTCTGGACGAGAAATGAGCGGGATTTATGGCGGCAAATAAGTCCGTTGTTTTCCGCTTCGACGACGTGGAAGTTCGTGAGCGGGAGTTCTCGCTCACGAAGGCGGGCAAGGTGTCGAACATCGAGCCCAAAGCCTTTCGGGTCCTCATATTTCTGCTGCACAATCCGCAAAAACTGATAACGAAGGACGAGCTGCTTAATGCTATCTGGGGCGATACCGCTGTCACGGAGGGTTCCCTGTCGCGTTGCATCTGGCTGTTGCGCAGCGTATTGGGAGATGACATCCGCAGCCCGCGTTACATCGAAACCGTGCCAACAGTGGGTTATCGCTTTATCGGGGCAGTGGAGGAACGGGTTGAACCCAGCGAGAGCGCAATCGCACCCCCCGTTCCGGGAGAGAGCGACGGTCCCGAAACGGCGGTTCGGGACCAAAGTGCGGAGACGTTCTCCAAGCGGTGGATCTGGATCAGCGCCGGGGCACTCATCCTCATAAGCATCGTCGGCGTCACCGTATCGGTGTCTTTGCACCGATCGCCCCCGCCCCCGATTCACTCCGTGACAGTGCTTCCGTTTCAGAACCTTTCGTCTGAGCCGAATACTGAATATTTCGCCGATGGCATGACGGAAGCACTGAGTTCGGAGCTCTCGGCCATTCCGGAATTGCAGGTCATCTCTGATTCTTCGGTGACGCAGGTGAAGGATAGCCCGCAATCACTGACGGAGATCGCGCGCAAGCTGGGTGTCGATGCCATCGTTGAAGGATCGGTTTTGCGATCAAGAAACAAGGTCTCGATCGACGTGCGTTTGTTTGATGCGCGGTCGAACCACCAACTCTGGACGGCAAGGTTTGAAGACTCAGAGGCAAACGTGTCGGCCCTGCAGAAGCACATTGCCTCAGAGATTGGCTCGCACACCGGTGTGCTTCTTACGCCGTCGCAGCAGGCCAAACTCGCCAGTGCAAAGCCGCTGGATCCGTCAGCTTACGACGGTTATCTGCAAGGGCGTTACCTGCTCAGCAAGCGAGATTCTGAGGGAGCGGTAAAGATGTTTCGGCGCGCCGTCGTCATCGACCCCGGGTATGCGCGATCCTGGGCGGGTCTTGCCGCGGGATTAGCAGAACTGACGATGTGGACTGATCCCGCTCAAGGGCTGACACCTGAGGCGAAAGCTGCTGCAAAGCACGCCATCGAGCTCGACCCTGAGAATGGTGAAGCCTGGTCGGCGCTGGGTCAGATTGCTTTTAACCAGGAGCGGGACTGGAAGACCGCGGAGTACGATTTGCAGCGGGCGATCGTGCTCAGTCCCAGCGATTCGACAACAGAATCGCGATACGCGAATTATCTGAGCATAGTTGGGCGTCGCGACGAAGCGGTGAGCCACATGCGTCGTGCCCTGCAACTTGATCCACTGTCCTTCTACAATGTCCGGCACATGGGTTCTATTTTGTACTGGTCACGCCGGTATGATGAATCACTGGAATACATTCGGAAGGCGGAAGAGATGGAGCCCAACCTGGTGAACGTGACGGTGGACTGGGAGGTCGATGACTACGAAATGAAAGGAAAGCCTGAACAAGCTGTGATGGCGGATCTGCGGAACTTTACCCCTCCCGATGGGAAGAGATGGCACGATCGCCTGGATGCTGCCTACCGCAGCGGCGGACAAAAGGCTTATTGGGAAACGAGAATCAAATCCCTTCGGGCCCAGCCAGACTCACCGTGTAGCGCGGCTGGAGTAGCCAGAATCTATGTACTGGCCGGAGAGAACGATAAGGCCCTGGAAAACTTGAACCGGGCTCTCAACGACGGCTGTTTTTGGCTCTCAATCATGAAAACGGAACCCATCTTTGACCCACTCCGGGGCGACCCCCGGTTCAAGGACATACTAAAGAGAGTCAACCTCAGCGAATAGCAAGAGTCCGTTGACGGTCAGGCATGGCTCTCATGTTCGAGCCGCAAACGCGATCTGGCAAAGCTGCTTCACGGTGTGCTCTACCTCCTCGTCAGTGGTATAGAAATGAGGCGCGATGCGAATGCCCGCCTGGGGCCGGTAGTCCACAAGAATTTCGCGCCGGGCCAACTCCTTGGTCGCATCTTTGCCGTTCGGCACGTCCAGAATGACTACGCCGGCACGCTTTTCCGCTTCGCGGCAGGTGCGCACAGGTATACCCGATTCATCGGCCAGATCCATGAGCAACTGTGTCTGTCGCAGCGACTTGGCGCGAATGTTCTCTACCCCCACCTCCTGGATGATTTCGTATCCCGATCGAGCCGAATAAAGCGCGGGTACATTCGGCGTGCCATTCAAGAAGCGCATGGCGTCGTCCGCCAATTGGGTGGGCCCGCTCTCAAATCCAAATGGCTCCCGGTGGGCTTGCCAACCTGTTGCCGCGGGTTCCAACTGGCCCCACAAATCGCGGCGCACATACAAGTACCCGGCGCCGGGGCCGCCGCACAGCCACTTCACTGACCCTCCGGTAGCGAAATCCACCTGCAGCTCGCGAACATTTACCGGCAGGCAGCCGGCGGATTGATAGAGATCGGCCACCACCATCGCTCCCACTGCGTGGGCTCGCTTGGTGATGGCCGCCAGATCCTGCACGTAAGAACTGCGAAACGCGACCTGCGACACTGAGACCAGGCGCGTCTCTTCGTCAATTGCCGCCAGCATCGCTTCAAGCGGCAACGTCATGCCGTCTGCCGACGGCACGCGCGTAACCCGTGCACCCTGCCGTTCCAGGCCGTAATAGATGTAATCATTGGAAGGGAAGTTCAGACCATCGCTCACCAGCTTATTGCGCGGCCCGCGCCAATCGAAGCACGAGGCCACAATCCACTGGCAGATGGAGACGTTCTGGTGCATCACCACCTCGCCCTGCCCAGCGCCAATAATGGAACCGATCAGGTCGCCTACGGTGACCGGCATCTCCCACCAGCCTTCTTCCCAGGCGCGAATGCCACGCGTAGCCCAGGTGTCGGCGAACTGCTGCAGGCGCTCAGACACGCGCCGCGGCATTGCGCCCAGTGAATGGCTGATCATGTAGGTGGTGTGGTCAAGGATGGGAAACTCCTTACGCCAGACAAGTAATGGATCATTCATGAAAATGAGTTCCTCCGCACCCGCCACGCTACGTAGAACAGGGCCAGCGCCGGTACACCGCACACCAGTGTCATGCGGAACACGCTCGTGAACGCGGTGGTGAGCAGAATCGCCGCCATCAACCCGGCGCCCAACAGGCTGGCATACGGATAGCCCCACATGCGGAAAGCCAGGTGCTTGCCGCCGTGCGCGCGGCGGAAGTAAAGGTGGGTCACGAAAATCATCATCCAGGTGAACAATGCGCCGAAGATGGAAATGGCCACCATCAGGGTGAATGCCGTATCGGGGAACAGCACATTCAGCACCGCGGCGAGCGCGATACCAAGGGACGACAAAAGCAGAGCCGAAAGCGGAATTCCGCGCCCGCTCAGCCGACCGAATCGCCGCGGCGCGTAACCCGCCCGCGCCAGGCTGAACATCATCCGCGTGGTGATGTACAACTGGCTGTTCATGGCGGAGAGCGCCGCCACCAGGATCACGAAATTCACCACCGCCGCGGCGAGGGGTACGTGGGAGCGCGCCATCACGGTTACGAATGGGCTTTGGCCTTTTCCGGCCTCCGTCCAGGGAACCAGGGCCAGGATAATCGCCATGGTCAGCAGATAGAAGATCACCAGGCGTGCGACGGTGGAGCGAAAAGCCCGGACGATGGCCCGCTGCGGATCTTCCGCCTCTCCCGCCGCGACCGCGATCATCTCAATGCTCAGGTAGCTGAAGATGGAAACAACCACAGCTACCCACATTCCCCATGCGCCCTTGGGAAAGAATCCCCCGTGGGTGGTGTAGTTGGAAAAACCGGTGCCCCACAGCAGCCATCCGCCGAGCAGGATGAACACTATGATCGCCGTTACCTTCAGGCTGGAGAAGGCATACTCCACAGCGCCGAACACTTTCACGTTGAACGCGTTCACGATGATCAGGATGGAGGAGAATCCGGCGATCCAGATCCAGCCCGGCACCATTGGGAACCAATAGCGCATGTAGACCGCAATGGCACTCACCTCCGTGCCTACTGCCAAGACCATGCATGACCAATAGGCATAGCGGACCATGAACCCGGCCAGGGGCCCGATATAAAACTCCGCCCACGCGCCGAAGGAGCCCGAAGTTGGATGCGCCACCGTCATTTCGGCGAGACATCCCATCAACATAAGTGTGATGAGCGCGCCGATGGAATAGCTGACAATGACCGAAGGCCCGGCAAAACCAATGGCAAAACTGCTGCCCAGAAACAGTCCGGTACCAATGGCGCCACCGATAGCGATCATGCTGAGCTGCGCCGAGCTGAGCCCGCGGTGCAGACCCTTCTCGCGATTCTCAATAGCATCGAAGCGTTCGGCGTTCATCGGTTTTGGTGTCAGCCCAGTGTAAACGGTCGCGCAAAAAGGTGACCCCAGGGATGCACCGGTAGGACCGGAGGGCTACAACTACAATCTTTCCTCTTGCTACCCAAGGCGCATGGCGGATTCCGGCAGAAAAGGTATGCTCTTTTCAAGCGGCGACTCTCCAAACTCTCTCAGCGATCCTTTCGGGGGATGGGTTCGATGAGGAACAAAGAGGGTCGCTGTAAGTAGTAGTCGTAGCCTTACTTTGTGGTTTGCAACAACTGAATAATTGAGTCTGCCAAGTTTCTCTCGTTTACGTCCTTTTAGATATTGCTACGGTCACTGAATCACTCGAACGATGCATTACTCTGACCCTATCAGTTCACACTGGTAGGGTTTTCCTTTTGCCCATTAAAGCCTTTGGAGCGCCTCTTGAGAACCAGGAATGCAGGACGACAGTTGGAACCGCATTTTTCCGGACGCTGCCACGAATGCCGGGTGCCCCACATCTCGCTGGTTTTTTCGCGAGATGTGGGATACCGCGAAGGTCAGTTTTCCATCTTTTGCATCCTGAACCACTCTCGATTGGGAGCAGCGGGCTCCCGGCATTCGTGGCAGGTTCGGAAACCACGCCTTGAGGATTTGGGCACGGCTGAGGCCGTGCCCTTGGTGCTAGATACTAGCCCACAGTCGCGCTCGCCATGCGCGACTCCATTTCCTGCGGCGAAACGTCTTCAACATGGGTGCCGATCGTCCACTTGAAGCCGAAAGGATCGAGAAAAGTTCCGGAGCGATCTCCATAGAACTGATTTTTCACCGGACGCAGTACTTTGGCTCCCGCTGCGACGGCCCCTTTTGTGAAGTTGTCCACGTCGTCGACATAGAGCATCAGGCTGACCGGTGATCCATGGTGATGTTCGGGGCCGTACGCATCCATTTGCGGGGCTTCATCGGCCAGCATAATCCGAGAGTTGCCGATCTGTATCTCGGCGTGACCGATCCGATTCCCCATGGGCATACGAAAGAGTTCCTGTGCGCCGAATGCCTTTGTGTAGAAATCAATTGCAGATTTGGCGTCTTCGAAGATGAGATACGGAGTGACAGAGCTGTATCCGTCGGGAATTGGCTTTACCATGACAATCTCCTCCTTTGGACGAATCGTCCAGTGCCAGGAGTATAGACCTTCCGGGCTCAACGCTCGAAATCGGTGAAGTGACCCAACGGTTACACCAGGAAGGCTGGACGGCTACAACTACAATCTTTCCCTTTGCTACCCAAGGCGCATGGTGGATTCCAACAGAAACGGTATGCTCTTTTCAAGCGGCGACTCTCCCAACTCTCTCAGCGATCCTTTCGGGGGATGGGTTCGATGAGGAAACAAAGAGAGTCGCTGTAATAGTAGTAGCAGCCTTACTTTGTGGTTTGCAGCAAATGAACAAATTGAATCTGCCAGGTTTCTCTCGTTTAAGTTCCGATCTTGCTCCGGTCACTGAATCACTCGAATGATGCACTACCCTGACCCTATCAGTTCACCCTGGTAGGGTTTTGCTTTTGCCTGTGCCAGTCGCACGCCCGCATGGGGTTGCGATCTAATCGACCAAACCCCTGGCCTATGAATGCGCGCTTAATTCCTTCAGGGACTCGGCGGCGAGAGGATCTGCCGCAACCGCTTTCATCAGAGGTAGAGCGAAATCAACCAATTCCCTGGCGCTCAGAATGTAAGTCTTCGCATTGCCTACGCGGGCGCCGTTGTTCCGTGTTTTGACGAGCAAGCTGTCGACGATCTTCGCAAAAAAGCGATCTGGCCAGTGGGCATGAGCGCCATCGCCCGAGGTATCGAATTCTTCCATAGCGCGCCATATCCGGCATCCATTCTCCATTAAGGGAACCTGATAACGCGCGATCCTCTTTCCTGGAATGTCAGCGACATGTTCAACGTAATGGAGGAAGGTCACGGCGTCATGATCGGACCCCAGCAATACGATCTTGCCATCGAGCTTCAAAAATCGTTCCAGCGGAGAGTCTGAGCCGAGAGCGTAATTCCACGGTTGGTGAGAGATGAGGTGCTCAGTCTGCTTACCCCAAAACACAAAACGGGCAACGTGCTCATTAACTCGAGAGTCCGGATAGGTCCTCAGGAATTCGACCAGGGCCCCATTGTCGCGATCCGATCTTGCCGTAGCAGGATCGAACACCGGCAATCTCTCACGAATGTCCCGCTCTTGCTCCGCCGTCAGGTTCCCGCGTCCCAGCTCGTCGTAATAGCGCGGGCAACTCGCGTACATCATAAGAGTGCCTTCCGCGGTCAGCACCGATTTGAGGGCAAGGTGTATCTGGTCGGGACCACCGGCAACTTCTCCAACTGCTCGGACTGACGCATGCAGCATGATCGTATCGGCAGACCTGATGCCCAACTTACGGAAGTCCTCTGCCAACTCTTCTATCGAGTACATAGCCAGCTACGATGCAATTGACTGTTCGCTAATGGACAGCATTGTTTGATTTCGGACTCTTCTGATTTTGCAGACTCATTATAAAGGCGGCAAAACCTCTGGTTACTGCGCGCTGAACCTTGGGCATTTGGCACGCAGATTGCATAAGATGATTCCATGAATCTTCTTGCCCAGGAGGATGACACTATGTTGATATCAACATACATTGTCACGCCGCCCCAGCGGCCATCAGAACCTAGGGCGAAGCCACCAGGAAAACCAGCAAGGTCGAATGCACTCCGGGGTGGTTACAAAGCTGCGGGGCCTGCAGTGGAGGACCGCCATGTCATTCCTTCGTGATTTGAAGATTGCCCTGCGCTCGCTGTGGCGCGTTCGTGCGCTATGGTTCACCGTCGCCTTCACTCTGGCCCTGGGTATCGGCGCCAACGCCGCTATCTTCAGCGTGGTCCGCGCGGTGTTGTTGCGTCCGCTGGCCAACCGCGACGAAGACCGCCTCCTCTATTTGCGAGAAAGTGCTCCCGGCCTCGGGATCGAAAACACGACGTTCTCCATACCTGAAATCGATGACCTGGGCAAGGGATTGAAGACGATCACCGAGCTCGGAACCTTTTCCGCGATCGACTTCACGGTAGTGGGACTGGGCACGCCGAGAGAAATTCCGGCGGGCGTGGTAGACGGGCATTACTTCGAAGTGATGGGGCTGCGCCCGGTGCTGGGACGCCTGCTGACGAACTCCGACGATGGGCCAAATGCGGCAGGCGCAATTGTGCTGACCTATCGATTTTGGACCACAGCGCTGAAGTCTGACCCGAGCGTGATTGGAAAGACCGTGCGCCTCGAAAGCTTCAACGGGGCCCGGCAGGCGACCATCGTGGGGGTTCTGGAACCAGCGGTGCCGTATCCGGTGGCAACCGAAATTATCGCCAATGTCGTGACCAGTCCGCACCACCTGTCAGCCACCATGGTGACCGGTCGTGAGCACCGTATGACCGAAGTGTTCGCGCGGCTTGCCCCGGGAGCGACCCTCGACGCGGCGCGATCGGAGCTGCGCGCGCGGTACGCCGCCATCGTCGCCCAACATCCTGAGGTTTACAAGCCCGCCGACCACTACCAGATCAATGCCAGGCGGATGCACGACCAAATCAATTCCCGGGCCAATGCGATTTTGTGGGTGCTGTTTGCGGCCGCCGGGTTGCTGTTTGTGATTGCGTGCTCCAACGTGGCCAACCTGGTGCTGGCGCGAACGGTTCGCCGCGACGCGGAGCTGGCCGTGCGTTCCGCGCTCGGAGCCACTACACCGGCATTGCGACGTTCGCTGTTGGCAGAAAGCCTGGTACTGTGCGGCAGCGGAGTGTTGGCGGCGCTGCTCCTTGCCTGGCCGATGGTGGCTGTGCTGGGGAGGTATGCGGCACGTTTTTCCGTGCGTGCCGACGGGGTGCAGCTCGATTTCAACCTGGTGTGGTTCGGCATCGTGCTGGCGTTGGTGGCAGCGGTGTTCCTGGCGCTGATTCCGCGGCTGCCCACGGGGGACGCGCCTCTCTCCGCCGGGCTCAGCAGTGGCGGAACGCGGGTGACGGGAGGCAGCGGCCGGCGGCTGCACATGTTCGCCATTATGCAAATCACCGCTTCGTTCCTGTTGTTGACCGGAGCGGCGGTGTTGATGCGAACGCTGTATACGCTCGAAGACACCCGTCCACCGTTTGACACGTCGCACGTGCTCGCGGTGAATCTCCCGGTGATGTCGTATGGGCGAACCCCGGAGCAGGTATCGGATTTTTACCGCCAGGTACAGCGCCGGGTAAGCGCCCTGCCTGGGGTGACCCATGTATCGACCGGCTTCAGTGTTCCCTGGCGCGATGCCCAGGGGCTGGATATAAGCTTTGCGTTTGCGGCTACGGGAGCGGCGCGCAAGAACGGGCTCGACGACTGGCGCGCGAAGTTCCGCTCCGTATCGCCTGGATATTTCGGAACCCTGGGCCTGCCAATTTTAGAGGGGCGCGATTTCCGGGACTTGGATAAGAGCAACTCCGAACGAGTGGTGATCGTGAGCCAGAGCCTGGCGCAAACGCTGTTCCCCGGGCAGGATCCGCTGAACCGCGAGCTGCGCTGGACAGACGGAGTGATGAAGTTTATCGGCATTAGCGAGGAGCCCCGCCGGATCGTCGGCGTGGTGCCCGATGTCGACGACGAGAACATCATCCCGTCGCCTTCCATGATGGTGTACCAGCCGACCGATCAGGAGGGATGGCAGGGGCGTCTGCTGGTGCGCACGCAGCAGGATCCGTACACACTGGCTCCCGCCATCACGCGCACCATTCACGAGATTTCGGCGGAACAGCCTGTGGAGCGCGCGAGCACGCTTCAGGACATACGCGCCGAGGTATTGACGCCGGACCGGCTGAACGCGGTTGTGTTTGGTGGGTTCGCAGGGGTTGCCCTGCTGATTTCCGTGGTGGGTGTGGCGGGTGTCCTTGCCTTTTCGGTAAGTGGGCGCACGCGCGAGTTCGGTATCCGCATGTCGCTTGGCGCGCAGAGGTGGGACATTCTGAAAGATGTGCTCTTACAAGGCGTGACCATTGCCTGGATCGGCGTAGGCGCTGGAGTGCTGTTTGGCATCGTCTTCATGCGTGGGATCAGCAAGTACGTGGCAGAAGTGCATCTGCCGGGAATGCTATCCTTTGTCGCTTCGGCTCTGATTATTCTGGCCGCATCACTGATCGCATCCGCTGTACCCGCGGCGCGAGCAGCGCGAGTAAACGCGGTCGAAGCCCTGCGTTCGGAATAGTTCGCCGTTGAATCGGAAAAGGCGGGGTGAGAACCGGCGAAAAAGAAACGGAAAAACCGTCCCTATTGAAGGGTACGGGCTAAAGAGTCTGCGTGAGGGATCCGGACTCAGTCCCGCAGGGACGGCTGAGTGTAGCCCAGGACGACAGTCCTGGGTTTGTGCGACTCAGACCGAAAAGTCCCGTAGGGACGACTGAAAGTTGCCCAGGGGACAACAGCCCTGGGTGATTCTCAGCTGTCCCTACGGGACTGAGTCCGCAGACATGGAAGAGCTGGGGCATCGCTTCATCAGTAATCCTTGAGACAGATCGAATTTCCAATCTTGACCGGCACTTCGATCATCATGTTCTTCCACGGCGTGTAAGGCAGTATCTTCCACATCTGGTTGCTCAGCCAGAGCCTAAAGCGTGTGCGCGGCACAAACCAGTCGGTTCCCCCATCTGCGATCCCCTGGCATTTCTGCACGAAATCCCGCATCAATCCTTCATATCTCTCGAAGGCCAACGCGTAGTCTCCCTCGGCCTCTGCCAGCTCGCCGGCGAGAACATACGCTCCCACCACCGCCATGCCAGTCCCCATTCCCGACAGTGGTGAGGCGCAGTACGCCGCGTCCCCGAGCAAAACGCTACGCCCCGAGGACCATCGCTTCATCTTCACCTGGCTGACCGAGTCGAAATAGAAGTCTGGCGCGGTTTCCATGAGCTCCAGCAGACGCGGCACCTCCCAACCTTCCTGCTGCAGATGATCGCGCAATATTCTCTTTTGCTGCTCCGTATCGCGGCGGTCGTAGTTGAGCGGCTCCGTGGCGAAAAAGAACGACGCTTTTGCGTCCCGTTGATCGCCACCACTGAAGATGCCGACCTTCTTGCCTAGCGTCCCGTAATACAATCCGCTGCGATCAAGGTCCAGATAGTTGGGAATCGTAAAGATCGAAACGTAATAGCCGAGGTAACGAACAAAGTTGGCCTCTTCGCCGAACGCGAGCGACCGCACCTTCGAATGCAACCCATCGGCTCCGGCCACAAGATCAAACCTGCGCCTTCCACCGCTCTGGAACTGCACATCCACGCCTCCGTCCTTCTCCTCCATGCCGGCGATGCTGTCATCGAAGATGTACTCGGTCGTCGCCCGCGTAGCCTGGTGGAAGATTCCTGCCAGATCGCCGCGCAGGATCTCGAGCTCGCCACTGGTGAATCCATCCGGCATGCTCGCGACCTTGTTGTTATCCCGATCGACAATCGTGATCGCGCCGATACGAGTTTGCATCCGCTGCACTTCCGCCAGCAGTCCCATGCGTTCGAGCACGCGAATGGAGGCTCCACGAAAATCGACCGCGTAGCCGCCCGGACGCACCGTGGGCGCACGCTCCACAATCGTTGGTTGAAATCCATACCGGCTAAGCCAGTAGGCCAACGCCGGACCGGCTATGCTCGCCCCTGAAATCAGAACACTTTGATTTTTCATGAAATAACCTCGCTTCCGCACGAATAGAACAATCGTCTCATACAAATGTACTACACGAATGTCTGGGACAGGTGTACATCTCCTGCCAGTCCGCTGTGTAGCCCCGGACTTTTAGTCCGGGGGAGCGGGTTTTCAAACCCGCGGGAACGCTCGTTATATAAATTTCTGGGCTTTAGCCCTGGTGGCTGCTTCTCAAGCGAATCAACAGTATGTCGAGGCCCGGAGGGGGCGGCCAAACATCAACCCAGCCCGGAAGAGTCTGTGTGAGAGCTTCTTGGATAAGATGATGGGTGCCCCAGGTCTCGCTTTTGAGACCTGGGATCCTCCACGCAAAGGCCGGACGACCAAATTGGAGAACTCTAACTTCGAGAAAGCCTCAGGTACTGATGTCACTCGATCGAATTCTCACGCACACTCTAAAGCCCAGATGGAATGTGCGCGAAAACTAGGGTCCGCCAGCATTTGCGTGGGGGATCCCAGGTCTCAAAATCGAGGCCTGGGGCACCCATCGTCTTATCCACGAGGTTCTCACCGAGCCCGGAAGAGCCGGGTGTCTGGCCCGACTTTTTCTGCTGTCAGACCCACGGAGTGTCTGACTCGCCAAGAGCAGATTGGCTACGATTTCTAAACTGTCATATCTCTGTAACAAGATTGCTATATTTCCTTCTTCAAGGCCATCTGGCAATGGCCATCCGGGGGAAGAATACAGCATGCAAGGTTTTCTTGAAGCCCTGCGCATCCAGCGTTGGGATGATCACCGCTACTATCATCACAGCCGCATTAATCAGTCGCTCCATTTGGTGAGCGCTCTCAGCTTTCTAACCGCGTATGGTCTCGTCTTTAAAAATCCGGCGGCCTCTGCGCTCATTGGCTGGCTGGTGGCGATGGTCAGCCGCCAGGCCGGCCACTTCTTCTTCGAGCCGAAAGGTTACGATCAGGTAAATCACGCCACCCATGAGCACAAAGAAGACATCAAGGTCGGTTATAACCTCCGGCGCAAGATTGTCCTGCTATCTATCTGGGCGCTATCACCGGCGCTGCTCTGGCTAAGTCCGACGTTGTTCGGAATCTATCTAGCGCATTCCGATCGCGGCACCATTATCCAGCACGTAGGCCAAATCTGGCTGGTAGTCGGTTTTGGCGCTCTGCTGTTTCGCACCGTGCAACTCTTCTTCATCAGGGACGTCCGTACGGGGCTGGTCTGGATGACGAAAATCCTGACCGATCCGTTTCACGATTTCATGCTTTACTACCGAGCACCGCTTTACCTGATGGCGGGTCAGCTGATTGATCCAATGGACGATGTAGGCGAGCGCGAACCATTTCTAGCAGTACACGACGCCTGATCGCTTTGTGGGTGAGCGCCTCGTCGCGCCACCACCAGCCGTCTTCCCGCATTTGCCGCGCCGCCGCTACGAACCGGTCGGCGACCACGGCAAAGTCTGCGTCCATAAAATCCAGGCTGAAGATGAGCCGCCCCGTGCCAACCCAACTCAACGCCAGGTTTTCGGCGCGCAGATAGTACTGGAACATCCAGTGGTACCGCGACGGTTCCAGATAGCAGACCGTCCATACCGAGGAGAGATTGGCCACCCTCACCGGGACCGCGGTTGCGCGCAGCCGTTCATTCAGCTGGGCCGCCCGGCTGTCCCACACCGCGTCTAGATCGCGATAGCACTTCAGAATCTCCGGCGTGTCCAGGCGTTGCAGGAACTCGGACATCGCACCCATCACGTACGGGTGGGAATTGAAGGTGCCACGCGCAAAGCACACGTCTGCCGGCCGGTCGTCCCGAAAGCGCTTCATCAGGTGAGAGCGCCCGCACACCACGCCGATCGGCAGACCGCCGGCTACAGTTTTGCCGTAGGTGACAATGTCGGCGCGAACGCCGAAATATTCCTGGGCGCCTCCGCGGGCCAATCGAAACCCAAGGAACACCTCATCGAAAATCAACGCAATGCCGGTGTCTGAACATACCTGGCGGAGCCGCTGCAGCCAGCTTGTGTAGGCCGCACGGTCAAAGCTGGCCGCCTTGTTGCCGTCCACCAACGTCGAATCCGCTGGAGCGCTGGCATTCGGATGCAGCGCCTGCACCGGGTTCACCAGCACGCAGGCGATGTCGCGCCGGGTGCGCAGCACGCGCAGGCTTCGCTCATCCATATCCTTGAGCGTCAGCGTGTCTCGCTCGCTCACCGGGTTGCCGACTCCCGGTTGCACCTCGCCCCACCAACCGTGGTAGGCACCGCAGAATCGCACCAGGTAGCGGCGTTTGGTGTGATAGCGGGCCAGCCGCACCGCCTGCATTACGGCTTCAGTGCCCGACATATGGAAAGAGATTTCCTCCAGCCCGGAAAGCGCGCGCAGCCGATGCACATTGTCGGCAACCACCGGATGGTAGGCACCGAGCACCGGGCCAAGCTCCCGGACCCGCGCGCTGCCCTTTTCGATGCATTCCTTGTAGAAGTCATAGCCGAACACATTAACCCCGTAGGAACCAGTCAAGTCGTAGCGCTGGTTGCCGTCCAGATCGGTTGTGGTTGGGCCACTGGATGAAACAACAAAGGATCCCGAGTTCAAGTGCTGGCGGACCATCCGGCTGAATTGGAAGGGTACCCGGTAGCGCGACGTGAACTGTAGATCCGAGATTTCGCCCTGGACTTCATTGGTTTGTCGCACGGTGTTGGCGAACCGTTGCGCATACAACGCAGCCAGGCGTCTGAAGGCTGCCCGGCGTTGTTCGCCGATGTGCTCCGGCGCGTCGTCGGTGCGAAAGAACCGCGCTTCGTCATACTCGTACAGGGGCACCAGCCGCGCCAGCAGACGCCCAATCCGCGCGTGGCCGGCAAGCGAGCGGTGCTTGGCGCGAGAGAGTTGCAGTCGCAGCAAGAGTCGTCGTCCGGCCAATAGTAGTACGCCGAGACCGAGGAACCACAGGCCGCTACTCGCAATCGTTTGCATGGATGGTTGCGAAGCTAATTATACGGAGCGCGCTTCGCGCAGACGTGAATGCAAAGAATCGATCCCAGTCATCTTGTGTTAACAATGGACGACGCGCGCACGCGTGGGACGCACGTACAACACGATCGTCTCGGACGTCTGTGTTATCCGTGCTCTAAACTCTTCTTATGGGCAATCGCGACGCTCTCCTGGCGGCAGCCAAGAAATGTCTGCTGGAAAAAGGCTACAACCGCACCACCGCTCGTGACATAGCGTCGTCGGCCGGGGTCAGTCTAGCCGCCATTGGCTACCACTTCTCTTCCAAGGACGCGCTGCTTACGGAAGCCCTTCTGCTGGCGTTTGGTGAATGGGATCAAGAGCTTCAACAGGCATTGCGGACCACCGTTTCGCCTAACGTCACGCCGGCCCAGCGCTTTGAAGCCACCTGGACAAAGCTCATCGCCACCTTCGAAACTCACCGTCCGCTATGGATCGCCAACTTCGAGATTTTCACGCAAATGGTGAGCCAGCCGGCGACTCGCGAGTTTCTTGCCGGCAATCTGCACACCGCGCGCACCGGGCTGGCCGCAATGTTTCTCAATCAGGAAGAGAGCACCATCAGCGACCATACTGCGCGCACCATCGGCACATTCTTGCATGTGCTTCTCTCCGGGCTGATCCTCCAGTGGCTCATCGATCCCGCGAGCGCGCTCTCAGCCAATGCTCTTACCGAAGCTCTGCGCAGCACGGCTGAGGGCCTGCGCCCGGGCAAGAAAGTCTCCAGGAAAGCGTCAACAATGACGAGACCGAAACAGGGCCGCACTAAGGCAGCGAAGCGGTAAGAGCGTTACGAAACCCAAATCCGGTCGGCTCCTTCCCAAACCGCGCGACTGAGGACGGTTATAGCTCAGCGCTGGTAGATCACCTTGCCGTCGAAGATGGTCAAGTCGACCTTGGTCTTCTCGATCGCCTCTGGCGGAATTGTGAAAATGTCATCGGAGAGCACCACCAGGTCTGCCAGCTTGCCAGGCTCGATGGATCCTTTGATCGTTTCCTGGTGTTCGGCGAAAGCGGATCCCATAGTGTAAGCGTGCACAGCCTGCGCAACCGTGATGCGCTGTTCAGGCATCCAGCCGCTTGGATTTTTCCCGTCGAGCGTCCGCCGTGTGGTGGCAGCATAAATGCCCATTACTGGATCCAGTGGCGCGACCGGCCAGTCGGAACCGAAAGCGAGTGTTACGCCTGCATCCAGCAGGGATTTCCATGCATAGCTCGACTTGATTCGCTGCGGGCCAATGATGGTTTCAGCCCACCGGCCGTCGTCGATTGCGTGGTAGGGCTGCATGGAAGCAATAACGCCGAGCTTTGCGAAGCGGGCGTAGTCCTCCGGATGAAGGTGCTGCGCGTGCTCGATGCGAGGGCGCCGATCGGCAGGACCATTGTCTTTTTCCAGGCGGCCGTAGAGATCGAGTATGGTGCGGTTGGCGCGATCGCCGATGGCATGGATTGTAAGCTGGAGTCCGGCCTTGTCGGCCTGGCGCATCGATTCATAGAAATGCTCGATGTCGAGAAGATCGGGGCTGGCGAGGCCGCTCTTCGCCGGATTGTTCGTGAACGGCTCATCCATCCAGGCAGTTTCAGAACCAAGAGCGCCATCGGCGAAAGCTTTCAAGTTGCCGATGCGGAGATAAGAACTCCCAAAGGGCGCAACGATACCGGCGTCTGCCAGGTTCTTCCAGTCGCGGACAGGAAAAGCCTCATAGATGCGGACGGTCAACTTGTCGGCCCGCTCGATCTTCTGGAACTCGCGGAAAGTATCCGGCTGGCTCCGGTCCTCAGAGCTGTCGGCCATGTTCTGCACGCTGGTTACTCCATGAGCAGCGGCTTCGCGCATGGCTGCTTGCATGGCTTGGTCTTCCTCTTCCGAGGACAGCGGAGGCACGACGCGCTCCACCAGGGCGGTGGCAGCGTCTTTGAGAATGCCGGTCGGGTTGCCGTCCTTGTCGCGCTCGATTTCTCCGCCCGGCACGTCCTTGGTGTTTCGATCGATGCCGGCCAGTTTCATAGCCTGCGCATTCACCAGGGCCATATGGCCGTCGAGCCGCCATAGGTATGCAGGATGGTCGCCGGAGACATCGTCAATCAACTGGTGGTTGGGCAGAACCGGTGGATTCCAGCGTTGGTGATCCCACAGGCCGTTGCGAATCCACGCCCCGTTGGGCAGAGTTTTGGCGAACTCAGCGACGCGCTCCTTCAACTCCGCCTGGGTGTTGGCGGTGCCAAGATGCACGCTGATCAGCGAGCCTCCGCCGACGAGAAGATGCACGTGGGAGTCGTTGAAGCCAGGCAACAAAAGCCGGCCGCCGAGATCGATGACGCGCGTGTCGGGGCCGGCGAATTTTCGAATGGCTGCGTTCTCGCCGACCGCGATGATCCTGGAACCATCGAGCGCCACCGCCTGGGCGGTGGGCAGCGCCGGATTTTCGGTCCACACCTTACCATTGACCAGGATCACGCTCGCCTCCGTAGCCCACGCGCTGCAGCAGCCGGCGCCGAGCACGACAATGAGCGAGTAAAGCCAGCAAAGCTTCATGACAACTCCCTTGGAACCGAGGCGGGCACGGTGAATATCTAGTAGTTGGAACCACACTTTCGGGTAGCGCATCGTAGGCAAAACCAAGCAGAATACCGCGTATGAGTGAATTCGAGGAACTCCACGAAGACCTGGAACATGCAGCTCACGGACACAAAAGCGCTCCTCACACCCGAACCGCCATCATCATTGCTATCATGGCCGCCGCTTTGGCCATTACGGAATTTGCGGCAAAGGATGCGCAAACAACTTTTCTGACCAATCATATTGCGGCCAGCGACACCTGGGCTCAATATCAGGCAAAGTCCATTCGTCGTACAGTTCTGTCGTCTGAGGCAGATTTGCTGCAAAGCCTCTCCACCACTACCGATCCAGCTATACAGAAGCGCATTGCCGATGCCAGGGCGAATGCCGACCGTATGCGTTCCGAGCCGGGCGCCGACGGCATGGAGCAGTTGTCAGAAAAGGCTCACTCTCAGGAGCATCTGCGGGACCACGAGATGCACCGCACACACATCTTGGAGATAGCAGGTGGAGGACTTCAGATCGCAATCGTGCTGGCGTCTATCTCGGTGGTCATAGATCTTCCGCTCTTCTTGGTCGTCAGCATTGGCCTCGGACTTGCGTCTGTGATCTGCGGATTGCTCGCCGGCCTGTCACTGTTGTAGGTCTGCTGCGTCAGGCGCAAGCATCCTGGAAAACCTGGTTCGGAACAGAGATTTCCACTTCTGTACCGGCGCCGGGTCTGCTCCATACCGTGAGTCGCGCACCGATATTTTCCGCCCGTTCGCACATTCCCGGCAGACCCCAGTGCGAATCTCTCCGTGACCGCGCTAGGTCGGGGTCGATGCCGCAGCCATTGTCACGCACCACTACGCGCAACCGGCGGGCTGAGTACTCGACCTCAATTTCAACGCGTGTCCCCTGGGAATGGAGCAAGGCATTGACGAGTGCTTCTTTGGCGATTAAATTGATCTGCTCTTGCACCCCAGGCTTCAGCTGCTTTTCATGTCCGGTTATGCTGATTTCGCAGCGTACACCGACGGTCGAGAAATCCTCTAAAAAAGCGGCTAGTTCCTTTTCGATGCTCGCGGGCGAGAAATTGGGCGTGCGGAGCCCTTGCAACACAGCCCGGCCTTCGTCCAGAACGCGTCGAAGAAGACCCTGGATGTCGCCAGGTGAGCGCCCACCGGGCGACTGCACCCGCAGTAATTCGCCTGTCATAGCTGGCACAAAGTTTTGGTTCATCATCATGACCTCAACCTCTCCCTTTTTCGATCCACTCACGGACATAGGACGGACAATTTCGCAGCTCAATCCCACCAGCCTCGCAGTTCGCGAGGAACTTCACTGCATCGCGGTGTAGCAACTTCACGTCTGTCAAGTCAAGAACGATGGCCTTTAAGGGTGCCCAGGCCTCAGTCTCCAGCAGGTTCTGTAACTCGGCTAATTCCTCCTCCTCGATTCGGCCACTGAGAGTGAAGGTCACCCGGCCCGTGTCTTCGGATCGGCGAATCTGAAACATTGACCAATCAACAGCAACTCAGTGGCCACATGAAAATCGCACATAATTAACGACTTAGACTCTACGGACAGCTCACGAATCTCGGGAATTCACGAAAATCGTGACTTGGGAAGGGTAGAACACCTCAGCAGGCTCTAGTCCTGATGTGTGCGGGCTTCAGAGTCTGCGTGAGAACCCGGACTTTAGTCCCGCAGGGACGGCTGAGTGTAGCCCAGGACGACAGTCCTGGGTTTGTGCAACTCAGACCGAAAAGTCCCGTAGGGACGACTGAAAGATATCCGGGGACAACAGCCCCGGTGGTTTTCAGCCATCCCTACGGGACTGAGTCCGGGTTCTTACGCAGACTCTTCAGCTCGTCCTAATTCCTTTGCGATGAATCCGGCTTTAGCCCACCGAGGAGCGATCCGATCGGGTCCAGTTAGGTTGTCCTAAACCGATGTTTGTTTATCTTGAGCGCTCGGATCTTCGAGTCTAGCGTCGAGGGAGGAACGCCGAGCTTGGCCGCAGCTCCAGAAGGCCCCGACACCTGGCCTTGGGCCTCGGCGAGTGCGGATTCAATCGCTTTCTTCTCATCGGAGGGCGGGATCCTCAAGAGCATCCGTGGGGCTCGATCTGTTTCATCGCAATTTACAGACAGCCAGCTTCCGTCGACCATGAACGTCTCCGATTCACAAAGAACGACGGAACGCTCAATCACATTCTGCAGCTCGCGAATATTGCCCGGCCACGGGTAGGATTTAAGCCGCTCCAGGGTCGACTTCTCGATCCCGCGTATCTTCTTGCCGGCCTTACTGGAGTAGCGGTCGATAAAGTATTCAACCAGCAGAGGGATGTCTTCTCTTCTTTGCCGAAGAGCCGGCATTTCTATCGGAAAAACGTTGAGACGATAGTACAGATCGCCGCGAAAAGCGCCGTCATCGATAGCGCCCTGCAAATCTCGATTGGTCGCTGCGATGACGCGCACGTCTGCCGCAATGACCTTGTTGCCTCCGACGCGCTCGAATTCACGCTCCTGCAGAACGCGGAGCAGAGCAATTTGCGTCTCGGGCGGCAACTCTCCGACCTCGTCGAGAAAAATCGTACCTCCCTCGGCCAATTCGAAGCGGCCCAGCCGGCGTTGCGTTGCACCGGTGAAAGCTCCTTTCTCGTGCCCAAACAGTTCCGACGAGATCAATGACGTAGGGATGGCAGCGCAGTTGACGCAGACGAAGGCCCGGGCTGCACGTTGCGAGCGTTTATGGATGGCGCGAGCAATCAACTCTTTGCCCGTGCCCGTCTCCCCAGTCACCAGCACAGTGGAATCAGTCGGCGCCACTTTGGTGACGCGCGCAAGCACAGCCTGGAGTGCCGGCGATTCGCCGATGATCTCTTCAAACATCGAGGTTTGGACAATTTCTTCACGCAGCGCCATGTTCTCTTTAAAGAGCTGGTCTTTGAGCGTCTTAATTTCTCCAAAGGCAGTCTCCAGAGACGTTCTCGCCTCATACTGCTCGGTCACGTCCATCACCGTACCGACGTATTCAGAGAATTGCCCCGATGAATCGAAAACAGGATGACCTATGGAGCGGACGTGTCTGATCGCCCCCTCCGGAAGAACAATGCGGTACTCAAGGTCAAAATCGGACCGCTCCTGAAGCATAGCTTTGTGAAAGGCGCGCACGACCCAGTCCCGATCGTCTGCATGGACGCGTTGGTGAAAGATCTGGTCTGACGGTATGCCCTTTTCAGGATCAAACCCAAACATGCGGAAGTGCTCCCGGGACCAGTGGACACTCTGCCCGGCAACTTCATTCCATGCCCAGCTGCCGGTGTGCGTTAACTTCTGTGCTTCAGCTAAGTAACCTTCACTCCGCCGCAGAGCCTCCTCCGCACGCTTAGCATCGGTAATGTCGGTTACTGCGCCGACAAAGAGCAAGCCGTCCGGTTCATCGCCTGCCAGCAGATGCGCGACCACACGGACAAACTCAATGGAGCCGTCATCCATCAGGAGGCGATGCTCGATATCGAAGCCGGTCCCCCCGTTCGAGGCACGATCGATGACTTCCCAGACGCGCTCCCGATCTTCCGGGTGAATTCGCTGCAATACCAACTCAAGGGTGATCGTGGTCCATCGGTTATACCCGAATATCCTGTAGGTTTCGTCAGACCAGGTATGCTCCGCCGTCAACACGTTCCAGCCGAAACTGCCCGTACGGCTCAAGCGCTGGGCCTCCGCCAGATAAGCTTCGCTCCGGCGAAGGGCCTTCTCTGTCTGCTTCCTTTCGGTTCTTTCTTTGGCTTCCCGCAATGCCCGAAGCACCGACGGTACCAGCCGGGACAATCGGGTCTTGAGAACATAGTCGGTGGCTCCGACTTTGAGCGCTTCTATGGCCACTTCTTCGCCCAGGGTACCCGTGACAAAAATGAATGGCACTTCCGGGCGCACAGTCATCGCCTGCTTCAAGGCCGACATGCCATCGAAAGCAGGAAGCGTGTAATCCGCCAGAATCAGATCGATTTCGCCCTGCTCCAGCGAGGCGCTAAAAGCACCCTCGCTGTCGACCCGGAACAGCTGGCAAGCCATACCTTCGGCCTCGAGCAGCTCCTGGATAAGCTCCGCGTCGTGGGCATCGTCTTCAAGCGAAAGAATCCGCAAGGGGTGGGGAGAGCTCACTCGTTCAGCTCCCGGGCGGCGGCGCGTTGATGACGGCCCAAAAGACACCAAGTTCCTTGATGGCATTCACGAACTGATGAAAATCGACCGGCTTTACCACGTAGGCGTTTACGCCCAAGGTGTAGCTTGCCACCAGATCCTTCTCCTCATGAGAGGAGGTAAGCACCACCACCGGAATCATTCTTAGCTTCTCGTCCAACCTGACTTGGCGCAATACCTCCAGGCCATCTACCTTGGGTAATTTCAGGTCCAACATGATGACCGCTGGATTGCCGCCGGGGCGAGATGCATATTTGCCTCGATAGGCAAGGTAATCCAGAGCCTCTTCTCCATCCCGGACCACCACCACCTCATTGGCAAGGTTGTAGTCCTCGAGCGCGGTCAGCGACAGCTCGACATCTCTCGGGTCGTCCTCAACCATCAAAATACGTCCCAATCTTTCCAACTTTTTACCCCTCTTTCAAACTTTAGGAACTGAGAAATAGAAGGTAGCCCCTCTATCGATGACGCCTTCAGCCCGCACCTTGCCACCGTGACGATGAATAATCCGTTGAACGGTCGCCAATCCTATCCCGGTGCCTTCAAACGCGTCTGCATGATGCAGGCGTTGAAATACTCCAAACAGTTTATCTACATATTTCATATCAAAGCCCGCGCCGTTATCCCTTACGAATACCACTACCTCATCCGTGTTTCCATCGGCACAACCGACTTCGATTTCGGGTTTGGATTGAGGACGGGTGAACTTAACCGCATTCGAAAGCAGGTTGACCAATACCAGCCTGAGCATGGCCCGGTCCCCATAGCACACCGGAAGCTTATCGATTTTCCAGGCAATATTGCGGCCATTTGTCTCTAACTGAACCTCGTTCAGGGCCTCTTTCACCAGAAGGTCCAGATTCACTGGCACCTTCTGCGTCTCGGTGCGTCCTATGCGGGAAAATGCCAGCAGGTCGTCGATCAGGGTGCCCATCCGTTTAGCCGAGTCCAATATGATCCGCATGTAACGATGCCCCTTGTCGTCCAGCCGGGAAAACGAGGATTTCTGAAGCAGCTCGGCGAATCCGACCATATGGCGGAGAGGGGCACGCAGGTCATGGGAAACAGAGTAGGCAAACGCCTCCAGTTCTTTGTTACTGGCTTCCAGAGCCAAGGATCGTTTGCTGAGTTCCTGATTGAGCCCGCGAATCTGCTCTTCGCGCCGTTTGCGGTCTGTGATGTCGTTGTTGGTTTCGAGCACAGCGGCCGGCTGATTTGCTTCGTCTCGCCGGAGGGACCACCGGCTCGAGACCACCACCTCGCTTCCGTCCGCTTTTACGTGCCGGACCTCGCCTTCCCACCGCCCGGTTTGCAGGAGCTCAGCGCTAATGTCGTCCATCATTTTCGGAAGGACGGTCCGTAATAGATCGCGAGAGGACTTTCCTACCGCCTCCGCCGCTGGCCACCCGTACAATTCCTCAGCTCCTCGATTCCAGTACGTGATTACGTCGTTCATGTCGCGGACAAAAATCGTGTCGTGGGTGAGATTCAGCAGGCTCGCCTGTTGCGTTCGCTCTGCCACTTCCACTTGAAGCTTGTCGCGGGCTAGAATCAATTCCCCCTCAATGCGCCGGCGTACAGCGGCGAAGCGCGTAACGAGCACCGCGAAACAGATCAGGACCAGAACCGCAGGGATATCTGCCGGAGTCAGAGCAAAGGCGTAAAGGGGCGGCGCGAAAAAGTAATCGAAACAAAGGCTCGAGAGCACAATGGACAGCACTGCCGGCCCCGGTCCCAGATGCCAGGCGGTGAAAGCGATGGCGAACAGTAAGAGCGGAAGCTCCACGTCGCGAAATTTGTAATGTTGCAGCAAGAGCGCAGGGAGCACGGCAAGAACCACGGAAAGAGCCGCCAAGCCGTAGCGCCTGAGGATCAACATGTTTCTCTGCAAAAGGAGGTTCGATGAAGTCGTGTCTGGGTGGGCGGCCTGGTCAAATGGTGTGCGCTCCTCTGGCAATCGCTTGGCATTGCAACAGACCTTCGATATAGACTTACCGAGGCCGCTCACCAAACGAAACCCCCAAAAGAGGGGGTAGAATCCACGCCTGGCAGGCAAGTGGTTTATCTGAAAGGAGCAACTGTGCTTACGAACCTACAACCGCAGGCCTTGTCTCAAGAGGAAGGCTCGCCATTCTGGTTTCTGAATAACCTGACAACCGTTAAGGCGACGACAGAATCCACCGGTGGTTCTTACTCACTTTGCCATCAGGTATCGCCGCCGGGCTCGGCCACCCCGTATCATCTCCACCACTTTGAAGATGAGGCGTTCTACGTCCTCGAAGGGGAATCCACCTTTATCTGCGATGGCAAGAAGACGATCGCAGGTCCTGGAGAATATTTGTTCCTTCCCCGGGGAATTCCGCATGGCATCTGCGTCACCGGCTCTAAGCCGACAACCATGCTGATTCTTGCCATGCCGGGCACGGGCTTCGTTGGCATGATGCAGGAGATGGGCGAGCCCGCGACGGAACGAGTCCTGCCTACGCCGGCTCCCCCTGATATGGAGAAGCTGACCAGGCTATGCGCAAAGTATGGCATCGATCTTCTCGGCCCGCTGCCAGAGTGAAGCTTTACCGGGAAATCAGATCTCACCCCGGCATTCGCTGCAATTTTGCAGATGCATCTGCATGATGTACGCCATCTGGGCTAAGCCGAACCGGCGTTTGCCAGGAGACGCTTGGCGCCTTTCAACGCTCAGAGGAACTATTTCCTGGCGGCGTTCCGCATACCGGCCGCAGCTTGCTTCAAGTTCTTTCATTTGGATACAAGGCACTGGGTAAGTCTCCATAACAGCAAGTGATTCATTACTCCAATCTTACGTTTTAGCCCTGGGAACGGTTTGCGCCTGGATGAATGAGCAAACCCGACGTAACTTGCATCCAGTGACTGCTGGAAATTCTACAACTAAAGTTCAGGGCCCGGAGGGACCTCCTTATCCAGAAGGTTCTCTAAAAGCGATACACTCGCGCTTCCCAAGGCCTGAGCGACAGGCCGTCGGCCTCGGACCCAACTTGAAGAAGATTACCCAGCACAAGTTTCCCTGGCTTCAGCCCATTCGGCAGGACGTACTCGATAGGCTTTCGGCCAAAATTTAGAACCACCAGGAATCTAGCCTGGCCCAAGGTACGTGTGTAGGCGTACACCTGAGGATTGTCAGGGTCGAGATCCTGGTAATCCCCATAGGTGAAAGCCGGATTGTCCCGGTGAAGCGCGACCATCTGCCTGGTGTAATTCAAAATCGAATTGGGGTCGGCCAGCTCGTTGGCGGCATTGATCTCCTTATAGTTTGGATTGACCACAAGCCACGGGGTGGCACTCTCGGAGCAGAAGCCGGCATTCGCGGAGCTATCCCACTGCATTGGCGTCCGCGCGTTGTCTCTCCCGAACCGGCGGGCCTGGGCAAGAAACTCTGACTCTGGCATTTGACCGGTGAGAACCTTGGCTTTGTAACCGTTCTTGATTTCGATGTCGTTGAACTCGTCGAGGGTGAACGGATAGTTGGTCATGCCGAGTTCATCGCCCTGGTAAAGAAACGGCGTCCCTCGCAAGGTCAGCAGCATGGTTTGCAGCAGCTTGGCCGAAGGCGCGCGGAACTCGGGAGAATCGTCTCCAAACGTCGAGACCAGTCGCGGGTTGTCGTGGTTAGCCAGGAACACTGTGTCCCACGCTTTTGTGCCCAGCACGCGCGCATGTTCGTCGTACAAGGCTTTGAGCTGCGGCAGCGTCCACTTGCGTTCGGAGTATCCCGTCCCGCGATTGATGCGAACGGCATCGAAGTTGAAGACCATGTTGAGTTCGTGGCGGTCTTCCGCGACCAGGTTGGGCTCTTCGGCCAGGGTAATACCGAAGGCCTCCCCTACTGTCATGTCGTCATAATGAGCCAGCACCTCGCGGTTCATTTCCTGCAGGTACTGGTCGCGACGGGGGCCATTCGCAAACGTCCGGGTCGGATCCTTGAGCTGTTCCGCGGTCAGGTCCGGCAGCCCTGGCTGCTTCGAGATCAGAGGGATGACATCCATGCGGAATCCGTCGACTCCCTTGTCCAGCCAAAAACGCATCAGGTCGTAGACTTCTCGGCGGACCTTGCTATTGTCCCAATTGAGATCAGGCTGCTTGACAGCGAACAGGTGAAGGTAAAACTGCCTGGTCGGCGGATCGTACTGCCAGGCAGAGCCAGAAAAGTAGCTGGGGTAGTTATTGGGCGGATCGAAGCCATTTGGTGCACCGGAATCTGGCTTGCCGGAACGCCAGATGTAAAAGTCGCGATATGGATTGTTAAGACTCTTGCGCGATTCTACAAACCAGCGGTGTTCGTCAGAGGTATGGTTGACCACCAGGTCAATGATGAGCCGCATATGCCGCTTCTTGATTTCCGACAGCATGTGGTCGAAGTCGGCCATGGTGCCAAACTCGGTCATGACCTTGCGGTAGTCGCGAATGTCGTATCCGTTGTCAGCATTAGGAGAGTCGTAGTGAGGACTGAGCCAGATTACGCTGACACCCAGTTGCTGCAGATAGTCAAGCTTGCTGGTAACTCCGTTGAGGTCGCCGATCCCGTCACCGTTTGAATCCTTGAATGAGCGCGGATAAACCTGGTACACCACGGCTTCCTTCCACCACTTTGTCTCAAAGCCATTGATGAGCGGCTTTTGCGCATGCAAGGAAATCGCCATGGCGGGCATGCCGAGGATAAGGAAAGCTGCGCGGCGAAGATAGTCTGGGAACATCGGGGCCATTGTATCGGTTCGAGTGCCCTGGTTCCCTGACGAAGGCCGGGTGCCCCACATCTCGCTGGTTTTTCGCGAGATGTGGGATACCACTGCACCTTCCCTCGGACTCTCGATTCGCTAGATGCCTCGAGGGTCAACGTTCGTGGGGCACCCAGCCCTCGTCAGGAAGCCAAAGGCTCCAACCGCCTGCTGTTTCTTCTTTGGGCCCACGGGCTGGTTCCATTTTGGCAATGGGCCGCTTCCCGCACCGGCTACATTCCACGAAAATTCCACGCCCCAAGCACGCCGCCCTATCACCGGTCGGCTGTTAGAGTACTGATAAGGCTGCACAACAAACCAAGTCATCTGCCGGAGTCCAGAACCCATGGAGAGTCCAGAAGCGAGCGCGTATCCCGATCCCCTCGCTGGCCCCTCGCCCGTTCCCATTAGAAAACGCCGTCCCTGGCTTGGCTTTGCTCTGATCGCCCTGCTGGTACTCGTCGTCGTAATGCTTGTTACCCACAAGCCCAAACCCAAACCCGACGACGCCGCACTCTATCAGCCCACCGTCGTAACCATCAAGGCAGCTACTGTCCGCCAGGGAGACATTGGCATCCACGTCGACGCTCTTGGCACCGTCACCCCTATCTCCACTGTCAGCCTCTACAGCCAGGTCACGGGAAGGGTCGTCGCCGTCAACTATCGCGAGGGGCAAATGGTTCGCAAAGGCCAATCGCTGATAGAAATCGATCCCCGGCCCTACGAAGCCCAGCTCAAACAGGCACAAGGCACCCTGGAACACGACCAGGGCCTCCTGAAGCAGGCGCAGATCGACTTAACCCGCTATCAGAAGGCCGCCGCGATGAACGCCATCGCGCGCCAGACCCTCGAAGACCAGGAGCAGGCGGTAGAGCAATATAAAGGCTCGGTGAAAAACGATGAGGGGCAGGTTGACTACCAGCAGGTCCAACTCAGTTACTGCCACATCACCGCACCCGCCTCTGGCCGTGTGGGGTTACGCCTCGTCGATCCTGGCAACACCATCTTCGCCGGCAGCTCGAATGCACTTGTCGTGGTTACGCAATTGCAACCCATTACCGTCGTCTTCAACGTAGCGGAAGACAATCTTTCCCAGGTCCGGTCGCAAATCCTGCACCGAACCGCCCTCTCCGTCGACGCCTTCGATCGCTCGCAGTTGAACAAACTCGCCACCGGCCATCTGCTCACCATCGACAACCAGGTCGATACCACCACCGGCACCATCCGCTTCCGCGCCGAGTTTGATAACCACGATCTTGCTCTCTATCCCAACCAGTTCGTCAACGCCCGTCTGCTGGTGAGTACCCTGCATGACGCCATCCTCATTCCCAGCGCGGCCGTCCAGCGCAATGGCGTACAAGCGTTTGTCTACAAGATCAACAACAACACTGCCTCCATCCAGAATATTGTCGAGAAAACCAACGACGGCAACATCTCCGCGGTCGAAGGCCTCAACCCCGGCGACACCGTCTCCATCACCGGCTTTGATAAGCTGCAGGACGGCACCAAGGTCGAGATCCAGGAGTCTCCGCAAGCTCCCGTAACCGGCAACGGCGATGCCGCAGGCACTCTGTCCGGAAAGCGTGCGCCCGGGCAAACACGTTGAATCCGTCACGCACCTTCGTACTACGGCCGGTCGCAACCGCACTCCTGATGGTCGCGATCCTGGTCGTCGGACTGGCCTCTTACACCACCCTGCCTGTCTCCGCCCTGCCGGAAGCCGATTACCCCACCATCCAGGTCCAGACCTTTTATCCCGGGGCCAGCCCGCAGGTCATGTCTTCTGCCGTTACCGCGCCGCTTGAACGCCAGTTCGGCCAGGTCGCCGGGCTCACGCAAATGACCTCCACCAGCTCCGACGGCAGTTCCGTGATCGTGCTGCAGTTTGCGCTCAACCTCAACATCGACGTTGCCGAGCAGGAAGTGCAGCAGGCCATCAACGCCTCCCAGGGCTACCTGCCCACCGACCTTCCCGTCCCCCCCGTCTACAGCAAGTCCAATCCCGCCGATGCGCCCGTCCTCACTCTTGCCCTCACCTCCAAAGCCTTGCCGCTCTCGCGCGTCGAAGACCTGGTCGACACCCGTCTTGCCCCCAAAATTTCGCAGCTGAGCGGCGTCGGCCTGGTCACCATCAGCGGCGGACAGAAGCCCGCTGTCCGGGTACAGGCCAACCCCATGGCGCTGGCTTCCTACGGCGTCAATCTTGAAGACCTGCGCAACGCGCTTACCGCTGCCAGCGTGAACTCCGCCAAGGGCAGCTTCGACGGCCCGGCACAGAATTTTCAGATCAATGCCGACGACCAGCTACTCTCGAGCGCCGGCTATCGTGACCTCGTTGTCGCCTACAAAAATGGCGCCCCCATCATGCTCACCGATGTAGCGAAGGTGAGTGACGGGATCGAAAACACTAAGCTTGCCGCCTGGATGAACGAAACCCCCGCGGTCATTGTCAACATCCAGCGTCAGCCCGGCGCCAATACCATTGAAGTCGTCGAGTCCATCGAAGAGCTGCTGCCCCATTTGCAGGCCACGCTTCCCGCCGCGGTGAAACTCACGGTGCTCACCGACCGCACCAACACCATTCGTGCTTCTGTCCGCGACGTCGAGTTCGAGCTCATGCTCACCATTGCCCTGGTGGTTATGGTGATCTTTCTCTTCTTGCGCAGTCTTTCCGCGACCATCATCCCCAGCGTTGCCGTACCACTCTCGCTGATCGGCACCTTCGTCGTCATGGAAGCGCTCGGTTACAGCCTCAACAATCTCACCCTGATGGCCTTTACCATTTCGACGGGCTTTGTCGTCGACGATGCCATCGTGATGATCGAGAACATCTCCCGCTACCTTGAACAGGGCTTGCCCCCGATGGAAGCCGCCCTCCGCGGCGCGCAGCAGATCGGCTTCACCATCATTTCGCTCACCATCTCGCTGATCGCGGTCTTGATCCCGCTGCTCTTTATGGGCGATATCGTCGGGCGCCTCTTTCGCGAGTTCGCCGTCACCCTCAGCGTCACCATCCTGATCTCGGCCTTTGTGTCGCTCACCCTGACCCCGATGATGGCTGCGCGCATCTTGAAACATACCCCGGAATCCCAGCAAACCCGCTTCTACCACTACACGGAAGGACTCTTTAATCGCGTCATCGCCGCCTACGGCCGCAGCTTGCGCTGGGTCTTCCGCTACGAAGTAACGATGCTGCTGGTCGCCACGGCGATGCTTGTCCTCACCATCGTCCTCTACATTGAAATCCCCAAAGGGTTCTTTCCTACCCAGGACACCGGCATCATTCAGGGCATTTCCCAGGCCCCCGAATCCATCTCCTTCCCCGCCATGTCGAGGAAGCAGCAGCAACTGGCTCATGAAATTCTGAAGGACCCGGCCGTCGAGAGCCTCTCGTCGTTCATCGGAGCCGACGGCGTCAACACCACGCTCAACAGCGGCCGCATCCAGATCAACCTTAAAGACCCCGCCATCCGCGGCCTCACTGCAAGCGAAGTCATCCGCCGCCTCGAACGGCGTCTCACCAGCGTCCCCGGCATTCAGCTCTACATGCAGCCGGTCCAGGACCTTACCGTCGACGACCGCGCCAGCCGCACCGAGTACCAGTACACCCTGGAAGACCCCGACCCAGCAGAACTTGGCCTTTGGACCGGCAAGCTGGTCGACGCCATGCGCCAGCTTCCCCAGGTCCGCGATGTCGCTACAGATGATCAGCCCAACGGCGTCACCGCCCAGCTAGCCATCGACCGTGCCACCGCCTCGCGCATGAACATCACCACCGATACCATCGACTCCACCCTCTACGATGCCTTCGGCCAGCGGCAGATCAGTACCCTCTATACCCAATCGAACCAGTACCACATCATTCTCGAAGCCCTACCCGAGTTCCAGAAAGACCCCAGAAAGCTGGACGATCTTTACGTCCAGGGATCTGCAAACAGCACTGGTGCGGCCGCCGCCGCCTCTACTTCAGGCAGAAATACCGCTGGCGCCACTTCGGTTACCACCCTCAACCCTTCCTCCACGGCAAACTCCTCCACCACTCAGGGCACCCAACTTTCCTCTGTTGCCGGCGGCACCTCGTCTTCCACGTTGACGAATCAGACCAACACCGTCAGCAATGCCTCCAGTAACGCTTCGCCTACCGGTTCCAATCTTTCCTCCAGTACCCCTGGCAATACCTTCTCTTCGTCGACCGCAACCGGATCGTCGTCTTCGACCAACGGGTCTTCGGCGTCCAGCATTCAAACCTCGGGTCAGGTCTCATCCGGAGGCGCCGCCTCCACCAGCACCATGCCCACTCCCGTGCCGCTCTCAGCCTTCACCCGCTTCGAGATGCTGCCGTCCCCGCTTACTATTTCTCACCAGGGTCAGTTTCCGGTGGTAACCGTATCCTTTAATGTTGCAGAAGGCTCCTCGCTCGGCCAGGCGGTCGACGCTGTCAAGCGCGTCCAGGCGCACCTCAATATGCCGGCCAGCGTAATCGTGGGCTTTCAGGGAACGGCTGCGGCCTACACCGCCATTGGCGGCAATGAAGCGCTTCTCATTATCGCGGCACTGCTTGCGGTCTACATCGTGCTCGGCGTGCTTTACGAAAGTTTCATCCACCCGCTCACCATTCTCTCCACCCTACCCTCCGCCGGCGTCGGCGCGCTGCTCGCCCTGCGCCTCTTCGGCCAGTCCCTCGACATCATCGCCGTCATTGGCATCATCCTGCTGATTGGTATCGTGAAGAAAAATGGCATCATGATTGTCGACTTCGCCCTCGAAGCCGAACGGGTGCACGGCAAAAACTCAGTCGAAGCTATCTACGAGGCTTCGCTGCTTCGTTTCCGTCCCATCCTCATGACCACCCTGGCCGCGCTCTTTGCCGGCATTCCACTGGCGTTCGGCACCGGCATCGGCTCTGAACTGCGCCGCCCGCTGGGCATCGCAATGGTCGGTGGCCTGCTCGTGAGTCAGGTCCTTACCCTCTACACCACGCCCATCATCTATATCTTCTTTGACCGTATTGCCACCCGTTTCTCGCGCCGCCCGCACTCGACCATCGCCACCCCTGGCGCCGGAGCTACCGGCGCATGAACATTTCTGCCCCTTTCATCCGCCGCCCTGTAGCCACTACCCTGCTCACCATCGCGGTCGCGCTCGCAGGTATGCTCGCCTTTTTCAACCTGCCTGTGTCTTCGCTGCCCCAGATCGATTTCGCTACCATCACGGTGGCAACCAATCTCCCTGGCGCCAGTCCTGAGATCATGGCCTCTTCCGTAGCCACTCCACTCGAGCGCCAATTCGGCCACATCGCCGGCGTCAGCCAGATGACCTCCTCCAGTACCCTCGGCATCTGCTCGGTCACCCTGCAATTCGACCTTACTCGCGATGTCGATGGTGCCGCACGCGATGTGGAAGCTGCCATCAACGCCGCCCGCACTTACCTGCCCGCTAACCTGCCCACCAACCCGGTCTATAGAAAAATCAATTCCTCCCTCGCCCCCGTCATGGTGCTCGACCTCACCTCTCCGATACACGGCAAGGGCGCTCTCTATGACACCGCCTCCTCCATCATTGCCCAGAAGTTATCGCAGGTCGAAGGTGTGGGCCAGGTCCAGGTCGCCGGCAGTTCACTGCCCGCCGTGCGCGTGGACGCCAATCCGCAGCAGCTCAACAACTATGGCCTCGGCCTGCAAGACGTCGCCCGCGTCATCAGCTCTCAAAACTCCAACCGCCCCAAAGGCCAGATCGCTGACGATGCCACCACCGCTGACATAACCGCCAACGACCAGATCTCGAAAGCCGTGGATTACGCCCCGCTCATCATTGGCTCCAACGGCCAAGGGGGAGTTGTCCGCTTGCGCGATGTCGCCAACGTCTACGACGATGTCCAGACGCTTCGCTCCGCCGGCTTTGTCAATCAGAAACCCGCCGTTATTCTCCTCATCTTCCGCCTTCCCAACGCCAACGTGATCGCCACCGTCGATCGCATCAAGGCAGCTCTGCCGTCGGTCCGCGCCTCCATTCCCGCCGGCGACAACCTCAACGTCCTCGTGGACCTAACCACCACCATCCGCGCCTCGGTCAACGACGTCGAGCGCACCCTCGTCATCTCCGTCATCCTGGTTATCGCCGTCGTCTTTGCCTTCCTGCGTAGCCCGCGTGGGACTTTAATTCCTGGTGTGGCTGTCGGTATCTCGTTGATCGGCACTTTCGGCGTTATGTACCTGGTGGGCTACAGCCTCGACAACCTTTCCCTGATGGCGCTTACCATCTCCACAGGCTTCGTGGTCGACGATGCGATTGTCGTCATGGAAAACATCACCCGCCTCATTGAATTAGGCGTGCCACCCATGCAAGCCTCCCTGCAGGGCGCGCAGGAGGTCGGGTTCACCGTCCTCTCCATGAGCCTTTCGCTCATCGCGGTCTTCGTACCTATCCTCTTCATGGGGGGCATCGTCGGCCGCATATTTCACGAGTTTGCCTTTGTCCTGACCACCTCGATCGCCGTCTCCATGCTGGTCTCGCTCACTGTAACGCCGATGATGTGCTCTCAGCTGCTTAAGCCAATGGCGGCCGAACGGCATAATCGCATCTACCGCGCCAGTGAACACGCCTTTGAGCTGACGCTCGCCGGCTATCGACGCACCCTGACTTGGGCACTCGAACACCCGGTCCTCATAATCGTAATCTTGTTTGCGACGTTAGCCCTGAACGTCGTCCTGATCGGCCGCGTGCCCAAGGGCTTTTTCCCCTTGCAGGACACCGGAGGACTCCAGGGTGGTCTCCAGGGCGCTCAGGATGCGTCCTTTCAGTCCATGCGCGACTCTGTTCTGGATGTGGAAAAGATAATTCAGGCTGATCCAGCCGTTGACAACGTCATTGGCTTCACTGGAGGCCAGGGCGGACCGGGTGGGGGCGCCAGCAACACCGGCTTCAGTTTTGTTCACCTGAAGCCGCTCGATCAACGCGGCGGCAACGTCAGTGCCGCTGCCGTAGTCGATCGCCTGCGGCCCAAACTGGAAAAACTCACAGGCGCCTCCACCTTCCTGCAGGCGTCTCAGGACCTTTCCGTTGGCGGCCGGCAGAGCAACGCGGCCTATCAGTATCAGCTTTCCGCCGATACGGTGGAGGACCTCGGCATTTGGGGCCCTCGCCTTTACGACGAAATGCGCAAGATGCCGCAGCTCAAGGATGTGACCACCGACCAGCAGAATCACGGCTTGCAGATGCTGCTTAGTTACGACCGTGGCTCGGCGGCGCGCTACGGCATTACTCCTCAGCTCATTGATAATTCACTCTACTTGGGTTTTGGCGAGTCGCAGGTTTCCACCATCTACACCTCGCTCAACCAGTACTACGTCGTCCTTCAGGCCGCCCCTCAATTTTTAGTCAACCCGCGCACCCTCAAGTCCACCTTTGTGCACTCCACCAACGGCGGTATCGTCCCCCTCAATGCCATCACCCATTCCACTGCCTCCACCTCGCCCCTGGCCGTCAATCACTCTTCGTTCTTTCCCTCGGTGACTGTCTCCTTCAATCTCGCGCCTGGGGTCTCTCTTGGAGAGGCAACCAAGTTGATCGATCAAATGGAGCAGCACATCGGTGTTCCCGCGTCCGTGCGCGGTACCTTCGCAGGCACAGCCCAGACCTTCCAGAAGTCTCTCTCCACCGAACCGCTGTTGATCATTACCGCGCTGCTCGCCATCTACATCGTGCTTGGCATGCTGTATGAGAGCCTGGTGCACCCCATCACCATTCTCACCACGTTGCCTTCCGCCAGTGTGGGCGCCATCATTGCGCTTATCTTGTTCCATAGCGAACTCGACGTTATCTCCATCATCGGCATTTTTCTGCTCATAGGAATCGTCAAGAAGAACGCCATCATGATGATTGATTTCGCCTTGATCGCCGAACGCGAACATGGCAAGAGCACGCGCGACGCCATCTTCGAGGCCTGTATGTTGCGCTTCCGCCCCATCCTCATGACCACCATGGCAGCCTTGTTTGGCGCCTTGCCGCTGGCCTTCGGCACTGGTATGGGGTCCGAGCTGCGCCGCCCCCTGGGCGTGGCCATTGCCGGCGGGCTACTCTTCAGCCAGGTGCTCACCCTCTACACCACGCCTATCATCTACCTTTACTTTGACCGCATCAGTAACTATTTCCAACGCCGGCGCGGACATGCACCTCTGGCCCCTGCCGGCGACTGACATTACGGCAGCAGCTGGGAGGCATCCTCCCACAGCTGTTGGGCAATGGCGCCGGCTGGTTCAGCCCGTGCCAATTTCGCGGCCTGCCCGGCCCACAGTTGCATCCTATCGGCGTCTCCCGCCCTTCGCGCATCTTCCCGCATTGCGCGAGTCAATGCGCGCTGCACAGGATACGGTGCTGGTGGAGGAACGCTGCCCGCCGTCGATGCGCGGACGTATGCATTCACCACGCTGCGTCCAGGGCGGCCGGTGAAGGCGCTTGTAATCAAGGTGTCGTGGGCTTCGGTCTGCGCAAGTCTGTCCGCATATGCGGGATGCATCATCGCTTCCGGAGATCGCAGGAACCCGGTTCCTATCTGCACCGCGCTGGCGCCCAGGATCAACGCTGCAGCGACTCCGCGCGCATCCGCAATTCCACCGGCGGCAATGACTGGCACAGTAACTGCGTCAAAAACCTGAGGCAAAAGAGCGATCAGTCCCACCATTTGATCTTCCGCCTGATCAGCGTGGAAGCTCCCGCGGTGTCCGCCGGCTTCCATGCCCTGGGCAATCACCGCGTCGGCGCCGGCTGCTTCAGCCGCCCTGGCTTCAGCAACCGTGGTAGCCGTGGCAAACCATAAGATCCCCCGTGCTTTCAGTTCCAGGACAAAGGCAGGTGCATAGAGGCCCATGATCGAAGAGATGGCCTTCGGCGCAACGGCTATCATGGCCTGGCATTGCATCTCAAAGTCCGGCAGTCCGGCATCGCCCGCTTCCGCTGGAACCGCAGGTCCCCACGCCGCCAGATGATCCCGCTGCTGTTTCTCCGACTCGAAATCTCGCACCGGCGCCGCGCCCGGAACCCAAAGATTGAGTTGGAATTCTCCTTTACTCTGTTGCCGAAATTCGGCGCTCCACGCCTTGATCGCTTCCGGCTCCATCAACAGCGCTCCACACGCTCCCAAGCCGCCTGCGTCCGCAACCGCGACCGACAGCGACACGGGACACGCTCCCGCCATAGGGGCAAGCAGGATCGGCAGACGAATGCCCAGAACTCCGGTGAACGCCTCTGCGCGCGCGCGAGGAGATGAGTATTTTCTGTTACCCATGCGAGAAGCCTCGGAAAAGAGACCTGCGTTCCATTGTGCGGATACGCCCTCTGGAATTTAACTATATCGTAATGCGATAATCAAGATATGGCGAAAAATCTGCAGCTTGAAGATCGGCTAAGACTACAAAATCTGGCAGAGTTCCGGTACGAACTCCGGCAATTCCTCCAGTTCAGCGAAGGCAGTTCCGCGGAGGCCGGCCTGCACCCGCAGCAGCACCAATTGCTGTTGCAGCTCGCCGGAGCTCCGGATGAAGTGGAGACAACGGTGTCCTATGCCGCAGAGCGATTAGGCTTGCGGCACCACACCGTCGTCGAACTCAGCAAGCGCTGTGAGGACGCGGGATTGATCCATCGCAATCAAGATCTCAATGATCGGCGGCGCATTCAACTCGAAGTTACCGCAAAGGGTCACCGGATCCTTCGAACCCTCTCCGAGGACCATGAGCGGGAATTATATGAACTCGGCCCCAGGCTGATTGGGACATTGTCGCGTATCTGCGGGCCGGATGAGCCCGCCACCAAGGGCCGCGGAAGCGCGGCCACGATGCGTGGAGATTACAAATGAAGTCAGAGCCATCCGCCTTGCGCGATTTCACCGTCGATCGCAGAGTCTGGCTCCTTTCGGGCGTCTCCATCGGCATCGGCGCTTGTGCGACCGCTCTCGCAGTTTTGCTGTTACGCTGTATCGCACTTTCGACCAATCTTTTCTATTACCATCGCTTCAGCCTTGCGCCCGTTTCGCCGGCGGGCAGCCACCTGGGTTACTGGATGGTGGTAGTGCCGGTAATTGGCGGCCTTATCGTAGGACTGATGGCACGATTCGGCTCTGACAAGATTCGTGGGCATGGAATTCCCGAGGCCATCGAGGCCATCCTGCTGCATCGCGCGAGGGTAGACCCCAAAGTCGCTGTATTGAAACCCATATCAGCCGCGATTGCCATCGGATCAGGCGGCCCCTTTGGCGCCGAAGGACCAATCATCATGTCGGGCGGCGCCGTCGGGTCACTCATTGCCCAATGGATGCGTGTTACTGACGCTGAGCGGACAACGTTGCTGGTAGCCGGAGCGGCTGCCGGTATGTCAGCCACATTTGCGACGCCGGTTGCGGCGATTCTCCTTGCGGTCGAGCTACTACTCTTCGAATGGAGGCCCAGGAGCCTGGTGCCAGTGGCCATCTCGAGTACGACCGCAGGCATCCTCCGCGTCTATTGGCTCGGTGCCGGACCCTTGTTCCAAATGCCTGCCATCCAGGCGACTCCCCGCATTGCGTTCGCGGTAGGGGCACTCGTTCTGGGCGCATTTGTAGGTCTCGTATCGGCGGGAATGAGCCGCATGATGTACGCCTTTGAAGATCTTTTTGAACACTCTCACATTCACTGGATGTGGTGGCCGGCACTGGGAGGCATTGGCGTAGGAATTGGAGGTCTCTTCTTCCCCCGTGGACTTGGTGTCGGTTACGACAACATTGCAGAACTGCTGCGCGGCAACGCCACCGTAGCTTTGATTGTGGGAATCATCGTTGCCAAGTCGCTGATGTGGGCGTCGTCGCTGGGGTCTGGAACTTCAGGCGGCGTGCTGGCTCCATTGCTCATGATCGGGGGGGCCGTTGGTGCAACCGTAGGACACGTTTCGCATGCATCGGCAGAGGGCCAGGCCTTTTGGGCGCTCATCGGCATGGGTTCTATGCTTGCAGGTGCGCTCGGTGTTCCACTAACGGCGATTCTCTTCAGCCTTGAGGTCACCCATTGCTTACCAGCTCTACTGCCGCTCACCATGGCGTGCACCGCGTCTTACTTGATCACTTCGCTGCTGATGCCGCGGTCCATCCTAACTGAAAAGCTAAGCCGTCGAGGGTACCACCTTAGCCGCGAATACGGGGTCGATCCGTTGGAACTGGTCATCGTGCGAGAACTCATGTCGCCGGTGGAGGCTCCTGGAGCGAAGCAAGCGCTACCGGCACACTATGTCTATGCCGACGGGACAGCGCGAGGAGCAGCAGAGGTAATGGCGACGGAAGGTTTGGCCACGTTACCAGTGGTCGACCGCAGCAGCCAGCAGGTCTGCGGGACAATTTCCCTGAACGAACTCCTGCGTGGGCGTACCCGATCCGTGGAACGCGAAAGCGAGCGTCTGCGACTATTCGGCTACGTGCCACCTGAAAACGGAGACCATAACTGACCAGTTCCTCAAGGCCCGGAGGGCCGGCGGCTGAACGTGAGCCCAGCGTGAGAACGTAGACCTTTGTGTGGGAGCCGGGGCGCACTGCAGATCCCTCGGCTGCGCTCGGGATGACAAAGGGGAGGGCAACGCTTCCACGTACGATTGCTAAACAGACGCGAAAAGAGGGCGACGTTTTGGTCAGAGCCTATTAGCAATCACCATCTATGGAAGCGATACCCTCCCCTTTGTCATCCCGAGCGCAGCCGAGGGATCTGCAGTGCGCCCCGGCTCCCACACAAAGGTCTGCGTTCTCACACGAACTCGGCAGGGCTGGGTGATTGCCTCTTAGACCCTGGCCGACGTCCAGCAGGTAGTCACGAACCCCTTTTTCCTGCTCATCAGCGTGTGGCTGCCGCCACCCGCCGGTACACTTCTTTCTGAATTCCCGGCAGATCCTGCTGCACCATTTTGCCGTGATCGACCTTAAGCTCGCCGCCTACGAAAACCTGCTCAATATCCCGCTCGCTGGTAACCAGAACCAGGTTCGCGTACGGGTCTTCCAGCACGGCGCCCAACCCCGCTGGATCGATCACCAGAAAATCGGCGAACTTACCGCGTTCCAGGCTTCCCAACTTGTCTTTCACGCCCAGTACATCCGCGCTGCCCATGGTATGCAGCCACAGCACTTGGTACGGGCTCATCACCGTCGCATCCTCATACTTATCGCGGATCGCGTATAAACCGGTGCGCATATTCTCAAACGGGTCGGCGAGATCGCCGCTCGCTTCTCCATCGATCCCCATGCCGATGCGCAGTCCTGCCTTGAGATACTTCGGGATGTCGGGAACTCCAGAGGCCATGCGGCCGTTCGAGAGTGGATTCCATGTCATGCCGACGCCGCTCCTCACCGTTTGCTGCAAAATGGAATCGTCCGTGTGGATGAAGTGGCCAAAGATGAGTTGGTTGGAGAGCAGCCCACTGTCAACAAACCACCGAAACTCGGCCCGCTCTTGCTCCTGGACCTTTTCTTCGGGCGGCTCCAGGTAGTGGCTCTGGTTAAGCAGGTGGAACTCGTCCATGAGCGCTTTTTCCATCAACGATTGCTGGTAAGTATCGTTGAAGGCCGTAGAACCGCTGATCATCGTGCTTAAGTAGGTAGAGGACTGCGGCTGCGTCTTAACCCAACCAAGGAATGCTCCCAGCCGCTTGCGTGCCTGCTCGATGGTAACTCCAGGAGCCATCCATCCCGGCTCATATCCATGCACGAAGCGAATGCCGGACTTGAGCTCCGCGCGAAATTGAGCCTCATCAAAATCGTTGTCGCCAGTCTGAAAATCAGGTCTGCTGTAGTTGAAGTTATAAGCCGTAGTGATTCCGTTCTGGAGATGATCGAGCGAGCCCAAAAGGCAGAACCAGTACAAATCGTCCGGAGTAGTCTTAATCGCTCTTTTTACATACAGATCATCGATCCATCCGGTGAGCGTTTGGTCGGCAGCGAGTCCACGATACGCCGCTTGCCAAAGATGGCTGTGCGCAGACAGAAATCCCGGGATAATCCAATCTCCATGGGCGTCGATGGTCTTTTCCGGGTTGAGGCCAGGCGGCGGATCGCCCGCCGCAACCGCGGCAATCGTGCCATCCTGGGCGACCACCAGATAACCCATGAATGGATCCCGTTGTTGCGGTGCCATGGTGAAGAGGCGTGCATTCTTGACCACGAGCTTGGCGGAGGCAGCCAGCAGACTGGAAGCCGAACCGATGACGATGACCAGAACCGCAAGGACCGGTAACGGCCGCAAAATTCCGCTGCATTTCCCGGGCTTGCCTCCCACCACCTTCCCCCTCAGCCTGCCACGTCTTTCAGATCAGCCCGTGAGCCTTCGTAGGTGGTGCTGTACGCCAGCACTTTGGGGTCAGGTTCCACACCTTTGCGCTCGCATGCCAGGCGATAGACCTCAGGCCACCAGTTCCGATGTTCTGTCAGGCCGTCGTCCTTCCATTTCTTCCAATCCACGACGATCTTTGTCCAGGCTTGGTCACCGTAGGCTAATGTTTCCGTTTGCGAACCGATTTCCGGAACAATCCAATCCCGGCCGATGCGCGCATGCAGTACCTCGTCCGCCCAGTCGTAGTCCTGAATCATGGCGGAAAGCGGGTTGGCGGAGGCGATCGCTACCTCCCATTCGTACTCCTTGCCAATTTTCTTCGGCATCAGCCCCTGTTCGATCGTGTAGAGAACCGCATGCCTCTCCTTACCGGTGAGTATCGTGTTCATGCCCAGCGACCAGGTAAAGTTAAGCGGAATTTTCGTCCAATCGATTCCCATCGATACGAATCCCACCTCCCCCATCATGGCGTGGCGAGCTTCGTCCCAGAGTTGCCGCGTCATATCACGATAGTACTTCCAGGGTTTGCCGCTGGTCTCATGGAGTATGCTGGCCATCATTTCGGGTACATCGATCTCGCGCATGCGTTTGAAGAACAGCATGATGGTCTTGGGGAAGGGCTCTATAGCGGGATCGAACAACATCGCTTCGGCATTGACGCCCATGTTGTACGAGTCCTGGAAGCGCTGATCGCGCTGCGGGACAGGATCGTACTTGTAGGGGACCAGGGAGAAGCGCCGCTCTACCTTTTCCCCGCTTGGCTCCTTCTTGCCATCAACGTCTCCGGCGGCAGCAAGCATGCGGTCGAGAATAGCGGTCCACTCCTGAAACTCCGCGCGAATGGAGGGCGTAACCATGCAGGCCACAGCTTCATTGCCGTACACTTGCACGTCTTCGAATTCCAACAGCGTCAGACGGCAAATCCGATAACTAGGGTGATCAAAAAGCCGGTTAGTATCTGCGGCCATATTCTGCAGTCCGCGGATGAGAGCAGGAACAGCATATTCGTACAAACCCAGGAGCAACGCTTCCGTGGTCGGTGCAGCCAGTATTTCGTCGAAAAACATGTCGAGTGACGCGTCAGGTGAAACTTCCAGCCCATAGGGAGGCTGCCTCATCTCACGAACCCGGCCGGCAAATTCATCGACGTGCTCTGAACAGTAGAACCCGTGCAGGCTGAACGCCATCTTGAGTTCGTAAATTGCAGTGCTCGTAATATGAGACACGAAGATGCTGTGCAATCTCTTCAACGACCAGTGGATCCGTTTCAAACGCGCGACTGATTCCGCGACAGACAAGCCGGTCGTTTCCGCTTCGAGCATCGAATGCAAGCCTGCCAATGGCGGTAGGCCTGAATAGCCACGATAAGAGTCGTTCAAAATTTCTGAAGAATGCTGCAAAACCTTGCTTTGCGTCATGGCTGTAACCTCCTGCGGGGCAAGGCTTTCCGCCTCATGCTGCCCCGGATCTTCTTCGCCAAGGGTAGGCTTGCCGCACGGACAGTGTCTTGTCGTTGGTTGACCGTTATCGGTACGGAATTGATGTTATTTTCCCCCAAGTCTTTGATATTCTGCACTCCAGTTCCAAACCGCGCCTATGAAGCCGTATTTTCAGAAGATCGCGCCGGGTCCATCTTCTTTTGCGGCCTTTGTACGGAGTGATCCTGCGTTTCCTTTCGATTGGCACTACCATCCAGAATACGAGTTGACGCTCATCCTCGAAAGCCGCGGCCAACGGCTGGTGGGCGATGGGATTGCGGATTACGGCCCCGGCGACCTGGTTCTGCTCGGCCCGAACGTGCCCCATAGTTGGCGTTCCGGACCCGTCAACACCGGCAACGGCGCGCCTCACCGCGCGGTGGTAATCCAGTTCCGCCAGGACTTTCTGGGGGAGCACTTTTTCGAGCTTAACGAGATGGAATCGGTCGCTCGTTTACTGGAACGTTCTTCGAATGGTCTTGCATTCGGCGCCACCGAGACCGGCGAAACGGTCGCAAAGTACCTGGCAGACCTTCCGTCGTTGTTGCCGGCCAAGCGGTTAGCGACCTTACTTTCAGCGTTGGTAGATCTTTCCAGCGAAAGCGAAGCCGCCGTGCTCTCTACTCTGCAAGTAAAGCCCACCTGCCGTGGCGCTGACCAGCAGCGCATCGACGCCATCTGCCTCTATTTGAACGAGCGCTTTGGCGAAGAGATCGATTTTGCCAAGCTCGCTGAGCGTTTTCACATGGATCAGGCGTCGCTCTGCCGCTTCTTCAAGCGGGCAACCGGACGCACCATGACCGCCTACCTCAACGAACTCCGTGTCGGAGCCGCCGCACAGCTATTGATCGATACCGATCAGAGCGTGCTCGAAATCGGCTTTCAGGTTGGCTTCGGCAACTACTCCAATTTCAATCGTCAGTTCAAGCGGATCAAGGGGTTTGGTCCGCGCACACTTCGCGGCCATTTTTCGCCCGACCCGGCGCTCCCGCCACCCCCCCTGGCCAGAAAATAGAAAACGAACCGCTCATCTGACCCCCTGACCAGCCGCGCCGGTTCAAGTGCTCTGGTTGAGTGACGAGGGCCGGGTGCCCCATATCTCGCTTGTTTTTCGCGAGATGTGGGATACCACTGATGTTGACCGCTCAGCGCATCGGATGAATCGAGAGTCAGAGGGACGGCGCATTGGTATCCCACATCTCGCGAAAAACAAGCGAGATGCCCGGAGACAGAGTGCACACTCTTACGTGAATGCCACCCAACTCTGGTGGTACAAATAGGCGTTGCATCACTCCGAGAAAAAGGAGCTCCGGTGGGAGTAACACGACGAGATTTGTTGATTGGCGCCGGTCTGGCCATCGGGTCCCCGGCGATGAATGCCATCGCGCAAGCTGCTTCCCCAGAGAAGAAACTGAAGGTGATCGTGACCGGCGGCCACCCCGGAGATCCGGAATACGGCTGTGGCGGAACCGTTGCCCGCCTCACCCAGCTAGGTCACGACGTCGTGCTGCTCTATTTGAACGACGGCGCCTGGCCGCCGACTCCAGCACCTGTGCGGGTCGCCGAGGCTAAACGCGCCTGCGAAATTCTGCAGGCTCGACCTGCTTATGCGGGACAGACCAACGGGCACGCCGTGATCGACAACGCACACTACGAAGCCTATGCACAGCTAATTAGCGCCGAGAAGCCAAACGCCATCTTCACCCAATGGCCGATCGACAACCACCGCGACCATCGAGCAATTGCCATGCTTACGTATGATGCCTGGAGGCAATCAAAAAAAGCCTTCACCCTCTACTACTATGAAGTTTCCGACGGAGAGGATACTCTGCAATTCTCTCCCACCCATTATGTCGATATTACGGAGACGGAACCAACCAAGCGTGCCGCCTGCTACGCCCATGCCAGCCAGACGCCGGACCGGTACTATGCACTCCAGGATCAGGTAGCCGCGTTTCGAGGTATCGAGGCCGGCTACAAAAGATCAGAGGCATTTATCCTCCAATTACAAAGCCCGCAGGATCCTCTTCAGGAGCTGGGCTTGACCACTAGAAAAGCGGGATAAAACCTTGAGTACGTTGAACAGACGGACGTTCGTGCAGCTCTCGACCAGCGCGCTTTTGGCCGCCGCCTCGCATAGGCTGTTAGCCGAAGCACCTTCTATTTCGAGCCAGGATGGATCTGTACTCGTAAAAGGTGCGAATTATTCATGGGAGTATTCCCAGGCAGACGATAAGTTTTCCCTGCGGGATTCAAGTAAACGCCTCATCGTAAGTGGAAGTCTTCAGCCGGCAGTGGTAGTTGCCGGAACCCAGGATCCGTCGCAAAGAGAAAGCGTGTCAGGCCGCGCAACTGGGCATCGTGTAGAAGGAAACCGGGTTACATTTACCTACGAAGGAGTCAACCGATCGGCGCGCCTGTCGGTCACCTGGCGTTTTGACCAGCACGGCATCTGGACCGAGCCTGCCATTTACGAGACGCCGACGAAAGAGGATATCGTCAGCCTGCATTACTTCAGCAGCGCGGCAGGCCCAAAGACAATACCGGCGCTTCACGCGACCTACCTGGTTGTGCCAGGAATCAGTGAAAGCTCCGCTATCAGCCCGATTGTCCGCGACAATGTCCATCTGGATCAGAATGTCTGGCTGGGAAGAGGCGGCTTCATTCCAGGCCTACACCAACAGTGGGGCCTGCCGGTGCACTTTTTCTGCGGATTCAGTCTCGAGGGATGGAGCGGAAAGCGCGCCATGTTTACCGAGGGCCGGTCAGACGCCTTTGTGTGCGGATTAGCCGATCTGCCCGGCGGAGACTTGTTTTTGCAGCTCTACGAAGGAAACTCGAGTTTGTGGGTCGATTACCGCAGCGATTTGTGGAAGCATGTTCAAGGTCCTGGCCGTCTCTCCTTGGGCGCGACCTTACTGTGGTCCGTGGCGCCCACCTATTACGACGCCATTGCCGCCTACTACCAGGCTCTCCTCCAGGCGGGAATCATCCGCCGGCACCAGAACTCGGCGCGCAAGACAATCACCGCTCTTACTCCTGAATTTTGCACCTGGGGCCCGCAAGTATCCCGGAGTAAGACCGGGGGCCAATTGGACGAGGCTTTCCTAACCGAGCTATACACCGACCTCAAAGCCTCCGGTATGAAGCCAGGTCTGTTTTCGATCGATGACAAATGGGAAGGCGCCTATGGCAATCTCGAGCACTCGGCCACTCGACTTCCTCACTTCGAGCAGTTTCTGGAGCAGTTGCGAACTGACGGATACAAGATTGGTTTGTGGGCGGCTCTCATGCGTTGCGAGCGGCCGGGAGATATCGGCTTAACCGTAGACAACATGCTAAAGCAGCCAGACGGAAAGCCTTTTGTAACCAGCCATGTTGAAACCCCGGACTACTACCTGCTCGATTTCACCCAGCCAGTGGTGGCGCAGGTTCTCGAGCAACTGGTACGAAAATTCATACGCAGGTATAAGCCGGATCTTTTCAAATTCGACTTCGGCTATGAACTGCCTGCCGTCAGCGTCGCCGCCCCGCAAGACAAAAGCTATACGGGAGAGCGGCTGATGCAAAAAGGCCTCGACGTCGTCATCAAGGCCATGCGCGAAGAAAATCCTGACCTGGTGGTGATGTACTACCAGCTATCGCCGCTCTTCTTGGACTACTTCGACTTGCACAGTACCGATGATTTGTTCCTGGCATCTGGAGAATACGATCTGGAAGCCAACCGGCGCATCTACTTCAGCAGTCTTCTCGGACCATTGGGAATTCCTACCTACGGCTCATCGGGCTACGACTGGGCGAGTGCTCCCAACATCTGGTTCGATTCAGCTGCGGTGGGCACCATCGGCTCGCTGAATGATTTTCGATCCGACGAAGAAGCAGAAGGCGCCACCCCGGAACTGGTAGCCAAATACAACGGGGTGGCCAAAGTACTGCGGCCCACCAATACCTTTGAAGTCTTACCGCTGGGGACAATCTCGCAAGCCCCCACCTACGGTGCGCACGCCCGGTCTTGGGCCAGGTTCGAGGGCGGGGAACTGGTCCTGCTAGCGTTTCGGCCTCCCATCCGCGGCGAAGAGAATCCCCTCACTCAATCGACTGATCCCCGCGTTAAGGACATCGTGCATTCTGACGCACCAGCAATCATTTCCTCCCGCGAAGCGGAGAGTATAACCAGAAGCCGTACGCTAGCCATCGTTTCCTATGGTGGTGGAGAGATCGGCATTCGCCGCCAACAGGGAAAACAGGCGCAGATCACGAGCCACTATTTCGGCGGCGGTGCTACGCAAAGCTCCGCCGCAATCAAAGATGGGTTGCTTAAAATCAACGTCCCCGAGCGGGACTCGGCGGGGAAGCCGCTGGAGTGGATGGAAGTTCAAATCTCTTAGTCTGCCTTTGGTTAGGCAAGGAGTAGAGAAATGGCGACAGGCATCATGCAACCGTCCGAGCGCTTGCCTCTCAGCCCGCTGGGGCCGCAAGCCGAGATAGTACAGCCGCCCCGGCTGCTTTCACTCGACGGCCTCCGCGGCTTTGACATGTTTTGGATCATTGGCGGTCAACAACTAGTGAGAAGCCTGGCCAAAGTATGGCCGGGTAGATTCACCGACGCCCTGGCGCAGCAGTTCGAGCATGTTCCCTGGGTCGGCTTGCATCTCTTTGATCTGATCTGGACCCTGTTCATGTTCATGGTCGGAGTGTCGCTTTCCTTCTCCATTGCAAAACGGAAGCGAATGAACGAGAGCCAGCGAACAATTCTTTATCACGCCATCAAACGCGCGCTCATACTGTTCACCCTAGGAATGATCGCTCAGGGCAACCTGTTGGACTTCAGTCTCGCCACCTTTCATCCTTTCTACAGCGTCTTGCACGGAATAGCTGCCGGGTACCTTATCGCGACCATCGTTACCCTCAAGTTCAGAGTCAGGGGGCAAGCAATCGTGACCGCGGTCTTCCTGCTGCTCTACTGGATACTGCTGGTCAGCATCCCCGTGCCCGGGGTAGGCAGAGGCGTGTTGACGCCCACCGGCAATGCGGCTGCCTACATAGACTCTGTCCTTCAGGGCCGCTTTCACTATGGAGAAAACACCTGGTTCTTAAGCTACTTGGGTTTTGCTGCTTCTGTTCTTATCGGCGTGATCGCGGGAGAGTTGCTCCAGTCCGGGCGATCTCCCAGGGTGAAGTGCCTAACTATGTTTGGATACGGGCTGGCTCTCCTGCTTTCCGGTCTCATCTTTAGCCTCTGGCTGCCGATCATTAAGCTGTTGTGGACCAGTTCCTTTGTTCTTGTCGCGGGCGGCCTGAGTTGTCTGTTGATGGCCGTGTTCTACCTCGTGGTCGACGTGCTTGGCTACCGCAGATGGGTGTTCCCCTTCACCGTAATCGGTATGAACGCCCTTGCTGTCTACATGGCCACCATCTTGTTCGACTTTCGTCAGATCGGCAACATCTTTGTCGGCCACCTCCTGGCCCGAGCCGGTCGATGGGATCAATTTGTATCTGAAGCTGCTGCATTGGCGGTGGTATGGCTCCTCCTGTACTGGATGTACCGCACCCGGTCATTCGTGAAGGTATAGCTCCGGTGACCCCAGGGTTCCAAGCAAACCCAGTCGAATTCCTGATTCGAAAATATTCTTAGCGCGCCGATAAAACACGGGCCCAGGAAGTGCGCGATACCTGCGGGTGTTTTTTGCTCCGCCCTGGATCACACAGAGAGCCACTGCGCTTAAAAACGCCTGGTGTGCCATCCACGGCCTTCAGTCCTGTTGTGCCCGCCGCTGACTTCGGTCCTGTCGTGCCAGCCCCGGACTTCGGTCCGATTGTGCCAGCCCCGGACTTTAGTCCGGGGGAGCGGGTTTTCAAACCCGCGGATACACTCGCGCATAAATTCCAGGGCTTTAGCCCTGGTGGCAGCCTCTCGCGCGATCCCGGAATTCTTCCCCAGCCTGTATAAGCCGTACGTAACTGCCGCTGATAGTAATCCGCCGATGTACCCTCTTCACTGTGATCTGAAGGCCTATGCCACTGAGTCTTGTTGACAACCGCTCCAACGCTTTGTATCAGGGCCCGACTTCAGTCGGGCCGCTGAACTCAACCCAAAATTAGGGCTTTAGCCCCTGCGTGTTTCCTCGCAGCATATCCGCCCTAAACTCGTGAGGCTACTGAGGCGCAACCCAACCAGTAGAAAGCTCGACCCGGATCGGTACCGTCCCAATGTTCTTGCCGCCCGACTCCGCAGAAACAGCGAATTCCTGCCAACCCGGTAACTTACTGCTCGGAGCTGCCGCCTGCACGCGAAGATAGTACTCACTATGCCCGGGGACCGAAGCGGAATCAACAGGCTTGACGTTCCACTGGGGCGGCGCCTTCACAGAGAAACTCACCTCAATCGCAGTATCCAATGGATTCACCACCACCAGCGGAATCGACAATTCTCCGTCAACGTGGATGGAGAGCTCCGCGGGAACAATAGTTGCCAGGTGATCCAGACCGTGCGCCTGCCAGAACTTATGGTAGTAGCTCCACGGATCGCCGATCTCCAGCGTAGGCCCCGAATACTTTGCAGCCGTATATCCGGGAGCACGCTGAAAGGGGATGCCGTCCTCAACCACCCCAGTGAAAACATCATCGGTTGCACTCGACGGCACCAGCGATTTTCCAAAGATCAGCCGCACCGGGCCCGTCGCCAGCTTCGATATCGCGTCCGTAGACGAATTCAGTGTGTTGTTGTCAATCCTTTCTTGAATCTTCCCGCCTCCCTGCGATAGATGTTGGGCGAAGACCTCCGCAGCCAGCATCCCATAGCTGACGTGCTGTGAAGGCGAGATCTCCTGCGACGAATACTGCGGTCCTTGGCCGGCGAAGATGTCATGTGTGGGGTTATAGAAGTAATAGATCTTCTGCGGCTGCCAAGGTCTCAGACCTTCGGTGAGATTCATGTTCTTGTCCGGGTTCGTAGCGGGAGAGACCTGCTCTGAAAACACCGTGGGATCTCCGGCCAGGTCGAAGGCCTCAGTCGCGAGCACGCCCGACGACTGATGATCGGCGTGGTTTTCCCCGGTCGTGAGATCCGGCAACCAGGTAAGAATCACCGCCGGCCTGGTAATGCGGATAATGCGCACCAGCTCGTCCAGGCAGCGCCCGTGCCCACAGTGTTCGAGCGAGTTCAAAACGTCCTGGCTGGCCGTATCGTGGCCGCCCAGAAAAAAAACATTGGTGATGCCTAAACGCCCTACTGCACGGCGGCCCTCGATCTGCCGAATATCGCCCATCGCTGCGGCCTGCTCCGGGCCCACATCGTTATTTCCGCCATCCCCAGGAGTTTGATACACCACCGCAACCCGCTTGTGGTTGTCGTAAATCTCGCGTGCGAGATACGCGGTGGCCATCACTTCATCGTCTGGATGCGCCACCACCAGGAGGATATCGGCCTTAAAGCGCGGGTCTGCCGCGCGATCGTTATCGCGATACCTATCCGGCTTGGCTTCCATCGCACTTTGAGCCTTGAGAAAAGCTGGCCCCAGCGTAGCGATCAGTCCTGCGATGATGGCAATTCTCATAAGTCGGTTCATACATTCACCTGGAACGAAACTGGATCGTGCAGTAGTGCGGCAGGAGCGGCGAGGTGCCGATTTCGTTGGCCTCAAGGAGACGCCCAATGTAACTTGGTGGCTGGCGTTGATTGGATTGTAATTATGTCCAGTCCGTTTGCACACATTCGTAGAGAAAAAACGCGGCCTTGCTGATGAGAGGAAAAATGAAGAAATATCCAGACGTCCCTTACGCCCTCCGGCGTAGCCGAAGCAAGACAACACTGAGAGCGCTCTTGTCGATCTGCGTGGTGTTGGCTGCGGCAAGCTTGGCCGCCACCGCCCAGGGTCCATCCAAAGCATTGCTGGGGCGCTGGGATCTGACCTTGACCACACCGAAGGGAGAGTTGCCCTCCTGGATCGAGGTCTCGAATGATCATGGGCCAAAGATCCTCATGGTGGGTGTTACCGATCACGCCACTCCGCTCAAGACGTTCAAGCTTAACGGCGATGACCTCGAGTTTGTCTCGCCCAAGGCTGAAGAAGGATTTGCCGCCGACATGGTGTTCAAGGGGAAGCTCGCCGGGCATGAACTGCAGGGTACAGTGACCGATCCCGCCGGGACCGTGTGGCAATGGAAAGGCGTGCGCGCCCCCTCACTCAAGCGCACCAGTCCTCCTAAGTGGGGTCAGCCCATTTCTTTATTCAACGGTAAGGATCTAACTGGCTGGACCCCGCGGAACCAGAGCAAGGAAAGTTCCTGGCAGGCGCAAAACGGCACATTGGTGAAGGACGGCAATGGCGCCGACCTCGTCAGCACCCCGAAGTTCGAAGATTTCAAGCTGCATATCGAGTTCAACTGCGGTCCCGGTGCCAACAGCGGAGTCTTCTTGCGCGGCCGCTACGAAGTCCAGGTGGAAACCGATTCCGCTTCCGAGCCCAACAGCCATCACACGGGTGGAGTCTATGGCTTCCTGGACCCAACCCCGGAGCAGCCGCGAAAGCCCGATGTCTGGCAGACATTCGACATCACTTTGGTCGGGCGAAACGTTACCGTCGTACAAAACGGTATAACGGTTATCGACCACAAGGATATTCCAGGCATCACCGGAGGGGCTCTCGACAGCCATGAAGGCCTGCCTGGGCCCATTTATCTTCAGGCGAGCGAAAAGGGCAGGGTAGCCTATAGAAACATTGTGATTACTCCAGCCATGCAGTAGCGCAGGTATGAAACTCGGTATCGCATCTTGGAGCTTACCGTGGGCCATCGGAGTGCAAGGCTACCCGTGGCCCAAGCAACCGCTCGATTGCATAGGCCTGTTGGATAAGGCGGTCGACGCCAACGTCGATGTCGTCCAGATCGCCGATAATCTCCCCCTTCACAAATTGTCTGATCACCAACTCGATCAATTGCGCGAAGCAGCCACTGCGCGTGGCCTGGTGCTAGAGGCTGGCACGCGGAGCCTTGATCCGGAGCATCTCGCGCAGTACATAGCCATCACGCATAGAATCGGAGCCCGCGTTCTGCGCACTGTCTTGTCCGGCAGCATGTTGGGGCCGCAACAGCTGGCCGCAGCCGAGGACGCAATCCGGCAGGTCGTGCCCAAACTCGAGCGGCACGGCGTCACGCTCGCTCTCGAGAACAACGAAGCCTTTAGCGCGCTGGAGTTCGCCGGGCTCATCACCCGCATTGCGAGTCCTCACCTCGGCATTTGCCTTGACACCGCCAATTCCCTCGGTCGCCCCGAAACCTTTCGCACCGTGGTCGAACACCTGGCCGAGCACACGGTTGTGTTTCATGCCAAGGACTACGACATCAGGCGCATCGATACCCGCATGGGATTTTCCGTTGTGGGAACACCAGTGGGCGACGGCCGTGTCGATTTCGATTGGGTCTTGTCCGAGCTACGCCGGCGCGGGCGCAGCGGAATCAGCGTGATCGTGGAGCACTGGCCGCTCTTCGCCGGCACCATCGAAGAATCGATTCGGATCGAGGAAGAGTGGCTCTCCAGAAGCGTCAGCTTCCTTCGCTCTAAATTGTCGTGATTGAGCGCGCGAGGCGAACGCTATGGAGAAACATGCGAAAGTGGAGATTGGCCACTCTGGCCTCAAGGTCTCTCGCCTGGGATTTGGCGGGGTACCTCTAGGCGGCTTGTACAAAGACCCTTCGGAGGACGAGGCCGGCGCTACTGTCCGCCGCGCAATCGAGCTCGGCATCAATTATTTCGACACCGCCCCCATCTATGGGTTTGGAAAAAGCGAGACCCGTCTGGGAAGGGAATTGGTCCGCTACCCTCGCGACTCGCTCGTCGTCGCCACCAAGGTTGGGTACACTCTCGTGCCTGACGACGGAGGACGCGACGAGAAGGTATTTCATCGCTTCGACAACGTGCCCCCAATGCGTCCTGTCTTCGACTTCAGCTACGACGGCATCATGAGAACCTTTGAGCTCAGCCTACAACGCTTGAATATCTCCCGCGTAGACATCCTGAACATCCACGACCCTGACGACCACTGGCGCGAGGCGATAGAAATCGTCTATCCAGCTCTGCATCGCCTTCGCGCAGAGGGCGTCGTCCGCGCTATCGGGGTGGGCATGAACCAGGCGGAGATGCTGGCCAGGTTTGCCCGTGAAGGCGATTTCGACTGCCTGTTGGTGGCGGGCCGGTACACGCTGATCGATCACACCGGCCTACGCGAACTGCTGCCCATCTGTGAACGCAGGGGCATCAGCGTTATCATCGGCGGCCCTTACAACAGCGGAATACTGGCCACTGGCGCGCGGCCCGGGGCCACGTACAACTATGTCGAAGCCGAGCCCGCGGTGATGGAGAAAGTGGCATCGATCGAAGCCGTTTGTGCCCGCCACCAAATCCAACTGCAGGCGGCAGCCTTGCAGTTTCCCATGGCCCACCCCGCGGTAGCCGCAATCATTCCCGGTGCGCGCTCCGTGGTCGAAGTGGAGGAGAACCACCGCCTAATGACCCTGCCCATTCCCAACGACTTCTGGGACGAACTGCAGCACTTAAACCTGTTGCCCCCGGAAGCGCCAACCCCGCATCAATAGATCAGCGCAGCGGATTTCCTTTCCTAACATATCTGTACGTGTCTGTACGGGTGCCCCATGTTCGCCCCACCTGTCCCGGCGTGCCGTGGAGCGTACATGGGCCGAAAACGACGGGGCGCAGCCCCTTCCAACGCTACTGCCAAGCGTCAGGCTGCCCCAAGGCCGTAGAAGCGCACAGCATTGTCGCCAAAGACCGCCGCCTCGGCGCCCTTCCCAAGCTTGTCGAGCACCAAGTCACGAGCGGTCGTAAACACGTCCTCGTAGCTGGCAGCCAGCAAGCACACCGGCCAATCGCTTCCGAACATAATCCGATCTGCCCCAAAGCTTTCCATGACGTGATCCGCATAGGGACGCAACTGCTCGCGGGTCCAGTTAATTGGATCCGCCTCCGTCACCATGCCGGAGATTTTGCAGTATACGTTTGGGTGTTGTGCGACTTCCGTCATCAGATCCTGCCACGGCTGCATTTTGCCCAACATGATTTCAGGCTTGGACAAATGATCCATCACTGCCCGCAGCGATGGAATCCTCGTGAGCACCTGCAGAACATAAGGCAGATGCCGGGTGAAGGTAAGAAAATCGAATGCCAGGCCTGTCTCAGCGATCGCCGAGAGCGACTCCATCACTTGCGGCCGCAGGATCCAATCGTCTTCGCGCAAGTCCTGCAGCATGGGGCGAACCGCAACGAACTTGCGCTGTCGTCGATACTTCTCCAATTCCTTGGGAAAATCCGGAGACTCCAGATCCAGCCATCCCACAACCCCGCCGATGATACTGGATGTTTCCGCGAGCTCAAGCAGGAAGTCAGTTTCCGCAACCGTTGGTGCGGTCTGCACCAGGATAGTTTTATCAATGTCCTGCGCTTTCAGAATGGGTTGCAAAGTCTCAGGCAGGTAATCGAGTTGCAGCACCGCTTCAGGGTGAGAGAACCAGCCCCTGCTCCATTGCCAGAAATGCTGATGAGCATCGACACGCATGCACCTACTCTACAAGCTGCATGACCGCTCGTTGCAGAAGCAGAAAAACGAAGTTTTCTGAATGGCACGGCCTTTAGGCCGTACGCAATTTCTCTGCGATGAATCCGGCTTTAGCCGCTGACGGAGCGATTTTCATCCCCGCTGGAGTCCCGAAGGGACGGTTGAATGTAGCCCAGGACGCAGTCCTGGGTAGATCGGGAAACGTGATTAAGTCCCGCAGGGACGGCTGAAACTGACGCCGGGACGCGGTCCCAGCCCTCTCACCGACGCCAAAATTTGGAGCACCGGGCGGGAATTGAACCCGCGAATACTGGTTTTGCAGTGGCGAAATCTCCTGTATTGTCAGTTATTTAAGAAGACCAACTCATACTCAAAAGCCCAATAAAGCACGCAAAGGAAGTCTCTCGATGGGTTGAAAATGGGTTGAAAGTGACACGTCGCCCGCCAAGGAGGCTTTACAGATGACGGCTGAAAAATCTTTCGGCGCTGAGAGTTTCCCGCCTCTCTTGATTTAACGCAGCCGATCTTCGTCCTTGCAAAAAACCTCCGGTTTATTCCTTCTCGGAATAACCCACTTCTCAAAGGTTATTGGACAACCTGCATTAACCTCAGTAGGTTTGGGCTCATCACGACTGATTCATCAGTTGTTGGAGGTGTCAAATGCAGGTCAGAATCAGAATCGCAGTCCGCGAAACTCAAGGGCAAAGAATTCCGAGACGGTGCCGGTACCTCGGGGCATTTGGATTAACTTTTCTCATTCTCCCCCTGGCTGCTTATGCCCAAAGCGGCTCGCCCTTCGACACCGGGTTTACCGCCATTCAGACTCTCTTCACCGGCACCATCGCAAAGGTCGCCAGCCTTGTTGCGATCGTCATCGGTGGCTACGGTTTCGCCCACGGGGAACCAGGAGCCAAGAAGGCGCTCGCCGGAGTTGCGGCCGGTACGGGTATCGCGGTACTTGCGGTGAACGTATTGAGCTGGCTGTGGGGCGTATAAATACGCTCTTCTCAGTCTGTATTGCGTCACCAACCGCAACACCAAAACCAACTCGAAGCGACGGGGCTTATGGCAGAACCCAATCAGATATCTCGCCGGAATCGGGTCTTTAAGAGCCTGCATAAGCCTCTCACTTATCTTGGCGTGGAGCGTACGCTCTTTTACTTCGTCTGCGTCGGCGCAGTTGGTGCGTTCAATCTCTTCAACTCGATACTTGCGGGAATCGCGGTGTTTATCGGCGGGTTTGTCTTCGGCCATTGGGTAACAAATAGCGACCCGGCATTCCTCCGCATCCTTGCCAGGTCCGAGCGCTACAAGGTCCGATACGACGCGGCGAAGCAGATCGTCCCGCGTGTGGAGGTGGATGATGCTGCGAGTGGATCAGAGTCATCAAGCCATGGAAGGAGAGCGCCGCGCTCAACGACCACATCAACCTGTATGGGTTCTGGAATGAGACGACATTCCTAACCAAGTCCGGTGACCTCGGATTGGTTTTGCATATTCAAGGCGTTGACTACGAGAGCCTGGACAGCGCCGAGCAAGAATATGCGGTCAAGCGGCTGGAAGCTGCGCTCAAGGCATTCGGCCCCGGCTTCCATGTTTACCAGTATCTCTTCAAATCAAACCGGCCCGAGATTCCGTTCGACAATTACGACGATCCAGTGGTCGAAGCCGCAATCGATCAGCGCCGCCGCTTTTTCGAGTCGAAACGCGACAGCCTCTATCAGATCGAGATTTTCTATGTGGTGCTGCTCGAAGGGAGCACGGTCGAAGCAGGGAGTCGGCACGGCCATCGGACGGCTTTTCTCCGATCCTGCTGGAGCCATCGGTGAACTCCGCGCCCAGTTCACGCAACAACAGTATGAAGACGCTGCTGCGGTCGCAGATTGAGGCGGACCTCGCCCGGCTCGACCAGCGCGTGCAGGCATTCACTCGCCAGCTCGCCGACTTCGTTCAGATCACAATTCTCGACCAACAAGGACAGTTCACATTCCTGCGGCGATTGCTCAATTACGATGCATGGCGCATTGCCGGCATGCCCCAGAGCACGCAGTTTCTCGACTACCAGGTCGTCAACTCGAACATTGAGGCCGAGCGCGATCATCTGCGAGTGGGCGATCACTTCGTGCGCGTGTTGACGATGAAGGAAGCCATCACGCGAAACGCGGCCGCTTGTGCTCGATTCGCTCTTGAAGATTCCAGCGAACTTCATGGTCTGCACCGAATGGACGCCGCTTCCCGCGGACAAGGCCCGCAAGGAAGTGAACAAGCGTCGCCGGCATTTCAATATGTCGAAGACGGGATTCGTCTCGCAGCTAGGCAACGATGCGACGAAGACAAACCCGCGCGATGTCCTGGTCGATGAATCGAAACAGGCCGACATCGAGAATCTCGGTGACTGCCTGCGCGCTCTTGGAGATGGGCAATCGCTCGGCGACTTCTCACTCTCCATCGTGCTGTACGGCGATTCCAAGCCAGGTCATCGACCATCTTGTCGGCGAATTCGTCGGCGTATTCACCAATGCGGACGGCAATCTTTTCACCGAGACCTACAACCAGCTCAACGCCTATTTCGCCACGGTGCCGGGCAATTACGCGCTCAATCTTCGCAAGCTGTATCTGTTGAACAGCAACTACGCCGATCTGAGTTTCCTTTTTACGATCCTGCCCGGCGAGAACGCGCAACACGCATCTCGGCGCGGAGTATCTGGCAGTCCTTGAAACAGACAACAGCACGCCGTACTTTTTGAACCTGCACAACGGCGAGGTAGCGCACACGCTCATCCTTGGGATGAGCGGATCAGGGAAAAGCTACTTCTGCAACTTCGTGCTGCAGAACGCGCAGAAATACGCGCCGCAAACCTACATCTTCGACATTGGCGGCAGCTTCCAGTCGCTCACGACGATCTTCGGCGGCTCCTATCTGAATGTGGGCCAGGACGCGCGTGACTTCACGATCAATCCATTCTCGCTCGCTCCCACCAAAGAGAACATACAGTTTCTCTTCAGCTTCTTCCGTGTGCTGATCGAAGGAAACGAACAGCGTTATCGGCTGGACTTCAAGGAAGAGCGGAAGCTCTGGGACGCAATTGAACGGATCTATGTGCTGGAACCGAGAACAGCGCACGGTCTCCAGCTTCAGCAACATCATCGGTGAATTGAAGGAGCGGTTGCACCGTTGGACCAAAGGTGGCCAGTACGGATTTCTCTTTGATAACGCCGAGGACACCTTGTCTTTCAGTCGGTTTCAAACATTCAACTTCGCAGGCTGGGGAGACGCGCCGGAAGTGCTGCAACCGCTGCTGTTTTACGTTCTGCATCGCGCGTCGAATGAGATTGCTGACCCAAGGAAGCTAGCGACGTTCAAGATGTTCTTGTTGGACGAGGCGTGGCTATTTATCAAGAACGAGACTATCCGCAATTACATCGTTTCCGCGCAGAAAACTTGGCGCAAGCATAACGCCGCCATGATTCTCGCTACGCAGTCCATCAAGGAGCTTGAGGAATCAGGAATGCTACAGATAGTTTCCGAGAGCTGCCCCACAAAGATATTTCTCGCGAACCCGGAGATGGACCGCGAGCTGTACCGGGAGGCATTTCACCTGAACGATACGGAATTGGAGTTGATTGCCGGACTCGTTCCGCCTGGCCAAATGCTGATTCGCAAGGCGCAGTCCAGCAAGAAGGTTCAGTTGAACGTGGATTCCGTCACTCATTGGACAGCAACCAACAATGCGCGCGACAACCTGAAGAAGCGTGAGTATTTCGAGCGCCACGGCATCGCCGAAGGGCTGCGAAGACTTGCCGAAGACCATCCGTTCCGGCCACGCACGCTGGCCGTCTCCGTCACCCCCAACCCCAAAGGAGTTGTCGCATGAATCGCCTACTCATCGCCTCCGCAGGGCTCGCCCTGGCTCTAACCTCCGTTGCGGCGATGGCGCAGGAAACGTCGGCGCGCACCGTGCAGTATCACTCGCAGGATATTGTTCCGATCCACGCCAAGCTGAAGTACACGACCCTCATCGAGGTTCCGCCGACCGAGAAGATCATGGAGGCGGCGACAGGAGATAAAGACTTCTGGGTTGTGGATGTGGTGGGCAACTTCTGCTTCGTCCACCCGGCGAAGGCCGGCATCAGCTCCAACCTGAATCTCATCACCGACAAGGGCAACATCTATTCGTTTACTCTCCAGGATGTCTCCGGCACCGCGGAAATGCCGGACCTGAAAGTGCTCATTCAGCCTGCCGACCGCTCTTCCATTGTCGCGTCGAATGGACCGGCCCAATACGTTCCAGCTGCGCAATTGGATCAGTCGAAGCAGCAGCTGGCTGCCATTCAGTCGCACATTACGCAGGCTGTCGATGAATACAAGAGTGCGTATCCGCTCGCGCTGAAGTTCGACTACACGTTTAAGGCGAATGAGGCACCCTTCGACATCCAGTCGATCTATCACGACGACAAGTTCACCTATATCAAGACAGATGCCCCGGAGAAGTTTTCGGTTTACGAAATGAAGGACGGCAAGCCGGACCTCGTCAACTACGACCTTCGCGAAGGCACCTACATCATTCCCAAGGTCATGGACTCCGGATACGTGGAGCTTGGCAAGAAGCGGATGGATTTCTCTCGTAAGGGATAGGACGACCAAACGGAAAGGGGAAACGATGGCGGAGACGGCGATCAACTCGCAGGGCGCGACGCAGCCGGAGCCGGAACTGGTTCGAGACACTCACGAACCTAAGGGTGTCTTGCGGAAGAATCTGAAGCCGCTGATCTATTTCGGTGCGGTACTGCTTCTCATTGTCGCGGCGGTATTCAGCGGGACAAGCAAGAAGACTCCCGCGCAGCAAGCCGCGGCACGGCATGAGGCACCACAGCCGAACCTGCAGGACAACACCGACAACAATGTCCAGGACATGAAAAACCAGACGGCAGCGGCGGAACAGAAGGGTACGCTACAGGCTGAAGGCACGCCAGGCGATCCAGCTCTCGCGAATGCGACTGCAGCCCAACAAGCCGCAGCCGCGATGAGCAGTCCCACAGGGCAAATGGTTCCGTGCGTTCCAGGTCAGGCTTGCGCGCAGCCGAATATGTACGGGCAGCAGCAAGGTGGGCAACCACAGATTTCTCCTCAGGAACAGGAAGCGCAACAATTGGCCGCCAAAGAGCGTGAACTCGCTTACAACTCGCGATTTGCATCTAATCTTGTGTATACCCACCAGCCGGACACGGCCGCCCACCAACAGGCTCCGGCGGGACCGGAGGGCGCGACGGTGGCCGGCTATCAGTTTGCTCCAAACCCGTATACTTCGGCTTCAGGCCGGGAGAGCAGTCTGGTCGCTCCTCGTGCGGCTGGCGACCCGTCATCTACAGCCACCGGGCAAGCTTCGACCAAGCATGGTCCTGAAGTGAACATCGACTCGCGGTGGCCAGCCGTATGTCATCTATGAGGGACTAACCATGGACACCGTGCTGATGAACCGGCTGGACGGTGATTCGGTTGGTCCTGTGAAGGTCTTGGTTTCAAACCCCGTCTATTCCCATGACGGCCAGCATGTACTCGATTCCGGAGGGAACGATCGTGCTTGGGCGAGGCAAGGAAGATCGGCGCCAACGGCTTTGGCCAACAACGCCGAATCGCTGTCACCTTTCACCGAATGATCATGCCAGATGGCTATTCCGTGGACCTCGACCAGTTTCACGGTCTCGACCAAATCGGCGAAGAGGGACTGAAGGACAAAGTTAACAACCACTACCTCGAAATCTTCGGGACTTCGATTGCTCTCGGCGTGATCGCCGGTGCCGGTGAGATTACCCAAGGAGGCGGTATGATCAGCACCAGCGGATCACAAGCGTTCACGACCGGAGCCGCCAGCGGCGTATCGCAGTCGGCTACGACGGTCCTCGACCGGTTTATCCAAATTCCTCCAACAATCACCATCCGGGAAGGCCATCGAGTGAAGGTCTATTTCACGCAAGACATGCTCCTTCCGGCGTATGAGAACCACACAATTCCGCAGACTTATTGAGGAGAATCTATGCGTACTTTCGTAAAGCCGCTTGCACTCTCAGTAATTCTCATCACTGCATTCACTGGTTGTCAGAGCCACCAGGCCAAAGTCGATGCACTCCAGAAGGAATATGACCAACTCGAACCAGCAATTTGCCAAAGACTGTTCGGCGGAGTATCTGAAGGTCCCACCGACACTAAGCCCAAAGTGTACCGACGAAAGCAAGAAGCTTGGCGAAGCTGGCAAGCGGCTTCAAGCAGGAACGCGCAAAGCAATAACTCCAGGAGGATCCACAATGAAAGCAGTTATTTCTCTCTGCGCTCGTCGTGAGCGCAGCGCCGGTATCCCATGCTCAATTTGGTTCTGGCATCGTATTCGATCCAACCCAGTCGGCTCACGCCGTCCAGCAAATTCTCCAGGGCGAACCAGCTCTATACCACTACTGTTGAAACAGCACGGAACGTCATCGGCGCCTACAATCTCGCGCAGCAAGATGGCCGATCTTCCGCAGGCACTCTACACTTCCTATAGCAATGTGGGACGTCAACAGTGGACCATCCTGACCCAGCCGGCGAATACCTATGGAAACTCGATGCCGTGGATGAACGCTGCATCGGCGGGGCTACGGCGCTGCAGCTGCCAACCAGACGGCCAGCATCCTGCGTACAGGCCAGATTTCCGGCTACGGTTCTTTGAGCCCTGAAGGTCAACAAGCAATCGCCGCACAGGGCGCGACTGTCGACCTCGCTGACGCGATCAACGCAAGTAGCTTGCAAACCGTCGGAACTATCCGAGCCAACTCCGCCCAGCGGGAGGCTGATATCAGCCAGCTCGAAGCGGCCAGCTCATTCCTCCGATCCATCGCAGCATACCGAGATGGCGACTCTGCAACGGATCAACCAGGCATTATTGATCGAATTGCGCACGCAACAGGACACCAATCAGATGCTCCAGGCTCAGGCACTGCAGCAGATGATCGGCCAAAAATTGCAACAAGACAATCTCAAATCGTTGTTCCAAACCGGCAACGGCTATCAACAGAATTTCAATACGGTGACGCCGCAACAAACGACAGCGGGCACCCAATGGGCGTTCCATTACTGAGAAATGCCGGAGGCAAGCATGGACTTCTTAATTCTAATCAAGAACGGATGCGACAATCTTACGGCAACGGCAGCGCCGTCCCTCGATTCGCTCGGCCTGCATATGGTGCTATCTCTTGCGACAATCATGATGGTCTGGTTCGGCGTGCAGGAAGCGCTTGCCTCCGCGCAGGGCGGTCCAGGCTTCAATATGGCAAAGTTCCTAAATTTCTTCTTGCTCCTCACCTTCGCCTACTGTTTCGTAAAGTTTTACGACGGCTCAATCCCGGGAATCGGGTATTCGCTAAAGAGTTTCATCAGTGGCGGCACAAGCAGCCTGGTCGACTACATCGGGAACGATTCGACCCAAGAGGTACAGGCTACGATCCACAGCGCGCTGGCCAAAGTGGGGACCATGTCGCCGTCTTTGACCGAGCCCTATACGCTTCTTTGCACGTTCACGGTGCAGATCATTCTGAGCATTTTGACCGCTTTGATTGCAGTCATCATTGCTTATGGCGCCATAGGGGCAACCATTGTCGGCTTGGTCGGCCCGGTATTCATTCCATGGATGGTATTCGACAAGACCGACTTTCTATTTTGGGGATGGCTTAAGGCTTTCCTAGGCTTTGAGTTCTACAAGGTTGTGGCGGCTGCAACCTTAAGCGTGATGAGCCACCTGCTGATCAGCTATCTCACCAGTGGTGCGATGAACGTCGATGATCCTAAGAACCTCATCTACCTGATGCCTGCACTCCTGATGTTGTGCATCGTTGCCGGTTTCATTCTGCTAAAAATACCGACTATGACGGCATCTCTCTTCTCCGGCGGAACAGGCGGCCACGGAATCGGGATGGGTGGAGTGATTACCGCTGCACTTCTCAAGGGGTTGTAGGAAAGCTGGAGGCATAAATGACGACGGCAACGAAGCCATCACCGGAGATCACACGCGCAGCGGAGCGGTATCTGGAGCAGTACGGCGACCCGCTCGTAATGAACACCTATTTGAAGGTCACGATCCTTGTGCTCGCGGTTGTCTGCCTCGCTCTCGCGGCACTCGTCTTCAAGAGCCAGAAGGCACTCGCCGAATGTTCACCCGCTGATCGTCCGGATTAATGATGTGGGCAGGGCGGAGGCGATCGACTATCGCAACTTTCAATACCGTCCCCAGGAAGCCGAGAACAAGTATTATTTGACGCCGTTGGGTGGAGATCTACTTCAGCCGCAATCGCTTCACGATCGAGCGCGACCAGACGAATTCACTGTACTTCCTCAATGGCGATGTCCAGCGGGCAGTGATCGACCAGGAGCGGAAGGACAACATCATCCCGACATACGTCAAAGACAGCACACTCCCCTACGTCGATGTCGAAGTTAAGGAGGTCGTGCTCGACGACCTCCGGCAGTCGCCCTATTCGGCGCGCATCGAATTCGAGAAGGTGTTCACGAATCCATCCGATCATACCGAACTCAAGCGGGAGCGATGGACAGCCAGCGTCACTTACGTCTTCCGCGAGAACGTCAAGAACAATGAGCTGGCCGTTAATCCTCTCGGACTGACCATCGTGCGCTTCCGGGCCGACCAGGCGTTCAGCTAAAGGATCAAACCGAATTTCCCAGAGGCTAAGCGATGTCCAATGTTGCTGCCAATCCGGCTGCTATTACCCCACTCTATATCCATGCATGGTGACGCAGGCGAACCAGAGCCTTTCGAAGACGCAACGGCAACGTTCGAGTGCGCTCTCCGTACGGAGTTCTTGATAGCTCGAAGGTAGCTGCGAATAGCGGCAAACTTCCGCCGCCAAAACGCAAATGAAAACTTTGGTCTGGGATGTGTCTGCCGTATTGCTTCCCGTCGTTTGCTCGGTCACTGCTTCGGGGCCTATCCGGCGCCCGGCGGCGACTCGCTCTTCTGCTTCGGCTGCGCCGCCCTCCGGGTTACGGTTTCCCTCCAAATCTTATTCGGCGAGTACTCCGAAAAGATTTGTCCGGACCCTCCGTAAATGCAGAGCTTCGGCACTTGGGAGCCGGGCCCACTCGCTAGGCTTCGCCCGGTGTGACCCGAGCAAGATCGGGAAATTCAACAAACGGAGACACGATCATGTACCAGAACAAAGTAACCCTCATCGGCTTCCTCGGCAACGACGCAGAAGTTCGCACCGCCAACGACCGCAGCTTTACCACCTTCTCGCTCGCTACAAAGTCCTCCTACAAGGACAAGAAGAGCGGCGAGTACGTCTCGCATACCGAATGGCATCGTTGCGTTGTCTTCGGCAAGCTTTCGGAGTTCGCCGAGACGCTGACCAAAGGCGCGCATGTCCAGGTGGAAGGCGAGCTGCGCAGCCGGGAATATGACCAGCAAGAAGAGCGGAAACTGAAGCAGCGCATCTGGGAGATCCGGGTCGGTTCGATTCTGAAGCTCGACCGCGCTGAGAAGTCCGCCGTCGGAAGAGCAGGGGCACGATGATGCAGCCCCAGAGGGAGAGGCCGCATAGGCCTTCCTCTTTCCCCTCGCGGAAGCCCGGTGAACGCCGGGCTTCCATCGCTCGTGAGGTTCCCGCTATGAGCTTCGAGTTGATCCTTCCATTCCTTCGTCCAATCGAGCCGCTGTTACTGGACGACAGCATCAGCGAGATCATGGGCAATCCCGATGCATCGTGGTGGTATGAACGCGACGGAATTATTCACCGAGAAGCGGCCGTCTCCTTCGACGCCGGCAGGCTGCGCACCGGCCTCGAAGTCATCGCCAATCAGCTGGGCAAAAAGACTCGACGAGGACAATCCCGTCCTGCACGCGCAGCTCCCCGACGGAAGCCGCTTGGCGGCGGTCATTCCTCCGGTTGTGCGACCCGCTCCTGCCCTGACGATTCGTAAGTTCACCAGCCGTCGATACACCGTCGATGACCTCATCGCTCGTGGCACGCTGACGCGTGCCCTTGCGGACTTTCTGGCAGATCAGATTCGCAGCTGGAAAGACACTGCTCATCAGCGGCGGAACCGGCAGCGGGAAGACGACCGCTTCTTCAGGTCCTGGCCAGGCGATCCCCGAGCATGAGCGCATCGTCGTCATCGAGGATACGTCGGAGCTTCGAATTCGGAAGCCGAATGTGCTGGCCGTCGAATGTCAGACAGATACTTTCAAGGCCAATATCTCTTTCGACGATCTTTTGAAGTCGGCTCTCCGTTGGAGACCGGACCGAATCATCCTCGGCGAAGTGCGCGGCATGGAGGCGCGGACGTTGCTCGACTCTTTCAACACGGGTCATGACGGTTCTCTGGCCACGATCCACGCTAATTCGGCCGACAAGAGCCCTCTCCCGCTTCGCCAATCTGGTCATGCGCTCCCACGCCCAAGCGACACTTTCGGATGTCGAAGCGGAGATCGGAGAGGCCGTCGAATTCATCGTCCATGTCGAGCGTCAGTCCGGGCCGCAGAGTCGTCCGCGAGGTGCTGGCATTGAAGCGGCTACGACCGAGACAGCCAAACGATTCCTCATGGAGCCGGTCTTCGAGGCGGACCATGGAACAACTTGAGTACCGCAGTTCAATCCAGATCGCGCAGGACTTCCTCACCCGATGCTTCGCTCCGGGCGAGTACGATTGCGTTCCTGCTTCGGCGTGAAAATCCAGTCACCGCGACGCAGCGAATCGTACTGCTGGAACGTGCGCTTGCACCTCGTTATCTCGGCTGGCTCGCGCACGAAAACGCGGCCGGAGCCAACATCTATGTTGCTGCCAATCCACTTCGCTCCGGCAGCCGGAAACGCACCAAAGAGAGCATCGCCTCGGTGCGCCATCTATATATAGATATTGATACTGATGGCGAGGCCCGGCTCGCTGCGCTCCGGGCCTCCGATGCCGTTCCCACGCCGACCGCCATCCTCTCCACATCGCCCGGCAAATATCAGGTGCTTTGGCGGGTGGAAGGCTTCGACTTCGAGCGCAGGAAAGCACGCTCTGAAACTGCTCGCTTTCGCCTTCGGCGGCGATCCCGCTTGCACCGACTGCAACCGTGTTCTCCGCGTGCCTGGGTTCCTGAATCTGCAAGTATGATCCCGCGCACCTCGTCACCGTCGAATATCCCGAGCGATTGCGACACTGCGAACCCCGATGACTTCCGGCTGGATATTTCGGCCAGCCGAAGCCGATGCTTTCCACCGCGTCAAATCCCGCCGCGAAAGCATCCCGGCAAGCACACCAATTCGGAACACGATTGGGCTTGGGTTTTGCATGAACTTGCCGGCGGGAAAGACGCCGTGAAGCTGACGCGGGAGCTGGCTTCGCGGCGCTCCGACAAGCCGAATCCCCTCTACTACGCACAGCGGACAGTCGATGTCGCTTCGGCCCGGCTCTGGCTTATCGAAGGCATACGAATTGACGACGTGATCACCATGCTCGAAGTCCGCCGCCGCTTCGAGATTCCCGACCGCGCTTTGCTCCGCTCGTGCGCGGGAGATTGCCGCTCACGGCGCAGCGCATGATTGCCCGCAGAAAGATCTGCCTGATTTCACTACCCGAAGGAGAACCAATATGCCACTTACTCGAAGTCATCCAAACCCGCCAGATCAGCGCCTCGATCCGACTGGACGAAGCCACCGCAACGCAGGTCGATCAGTACGCCGCGTTCATCCACGCAACGGCGGACGACGTGGTGGACAAGGCGCTCAACTATGTCTTCTCGAAAGACCGCGACTTTCAGGACTTCCTGAAGACCCCGCAGGCAGCGTCAAGTCACGCCTACTCTGCGTATCCGCAAAGCCGCCGTCGCCGATGCTGCCGAAGCAGCCTGTGAGGAAGACTGCTTGCCGGGGTGGAGTCCGATGAATCCGTGCGTGGTACAGAAGGCATGATCATCCTCGAAATCCGTGGCAGGGCCACAACGGTGCTTCGCACCGGAAGAATTTTGACACTCCACCCCTCGAAGGGAGCTGTTTAGCTCCTTGCGGGAGCTAATGGGTTCCCACAGAAAGAAAACGGGTTATGGGGACTCAGCGAGCTAATCGGCTCCTTGCTCTTTTCGAGAAATAGAGGTCTCACGTATGGCGATTCTTAAGGTGGAAACACCACGACGGAAGGGAGCGGTTCGAGGCCGCGAGAGCCGCAATCAGACGCTTACGACCAAGTTGACGCGAGGCCGAATCGGCTGCGGTCGAGGCAGCGTCGGAGGCAGAGGGCAAGGCGGTCGGCGAGTGGTTGCGCGACGCAGCCTTGCAGACAGCTCGCCAGCGGAGTGATGCCGCCGAGGTATTGCTGACCGAGGTGTCGGGCCTCCGCCTTTTTCTCATCAACATTTTGAAGCCCATGACCGCGGGCGAACGGCTGAGCGCCGAAGCAGTTCAAAGAAATGCTCGGTACGTGAAAACAACAAACGGAGAGGTAGCTCGCTGAGCTCATGGAGAGCCGCCGGGAAGGCACAGGAGAGTAATCATGGCGACAACACAATGGGGCCGAAAAGAGACGATCATCTGTCCGCCGCACTCGCCCGATCTATACCTATGGCGCGATCTTTCTTTCCATCGTTGCGGCAGGGTTGTTCGTATACCTGCGCTTTAGCTTTGCGCTGACGCCGCTCGCAGCAGTTTTATCTTCCGTACTACCTGCGAACCGGAGTCGCCGGGGTCATGCACAAGACGGACAAGTACCAGCTCCTCGCCGTCGCGGATGGACAGAACCACGCCCGCCTTGCGACCGAGGAAGACGTGGAGGAAGGGATCGACACCGGAGCCGAACGGAAAGCATCTTCCCCTCCAGCTCTCGCCGAAGGCCCGCGCCGCGGGCATTCGCTTTCTCTATCGTGGGCCGCAGATTCCGTACTTCAACAAGCCGCTCAATGCCTATTTCCAAAACTCCGTTTATGGCGGCGATAGCCTCTGGACCATCTTCCGAACGCCGTTGTCTCTTCGGCTTTGCTCGCGCTGGCTTTCCAGCTTCCGTTTTCCATCACCAAAGACATTCGGCGCCGCAAGGAGATGAAGTATGGACGGCGGCTGAAAGGCCCGTTCCTGTCTGACCCCAAAGGACTTCAACAAGGCCGTGCAAGGCGATGGCATCGGTATCAAAACCGATCGACTACGAGAAGATGATGCGGATTCCGCTCCGGGCCGAAGACCAGCACATCGAGCTGATGGGGGACACGGGTGCGGGCAAAACCAGCCTGATAATGCAGATACTCCGGCAGGTGCAAAGCCGGGGCCATTCGGCCATCGTCTACGACCCGGCCTGCGAGTTCGTGCAGCGGTTCTACAACCGCGATCGCGGCGACATCATCCTCAATCCTCTGGACGGGCGCTGCCCCTATTGGGGGCCAGCGGAGGAGCTTCGCCGAAAGGCCGAAGCAAAGGCCATCGCCGCGTCCCTGTACCAGCCGACGACCGACAAGAAGGGCGAGTTTTTCGTCGAGACGCCGCAGAAGATATTTGCCCATCTGCTGACCTTTGGCCCGTCGCCGCAGGAGCTTGTCACATGGATGGCGAACCCGGATGAGATCGACCGCCGCGTCCAGGGAACCGAGATGGCAATGATGATTGCCAAAGGCGCGCAGCAACAGCGCAACGGTGTCCTGGCTTCGCTTGGATTGATTGCGGACAGCCTGCGGATGCTTCCCAGAAAGGAACACGCTGAGCGCAGCTGGAGCGCGACCGAATGGGCGAAAGAACGCCAGGGCTGGATCTTCATTACCTCGCAGCCGAGTGAGCGCGAAGCTCTGCGGCCGCTGCAATAGCTTCTGGATTGATTTGCTCGTTCTGCGGCTGCTAAATGCGCCGACCGAGAACCAGCGCCCGGTATGGTTTGTGCTGGATGAGCTGGCGAGCCTGCAACGCCTTCCGCAGCTCCATACGGCCATCACCGAGAACCGAAAAGCAGAAATCCGCTGGTGCTTGGCTTCCAGGGAAAGGCCCAGCTTGAGGTGATCTACGGCCACATCGCCGAGGTGATGCTGTCGCAGCCTGCGACCAAAATCTTCCTCAAGACCACGGAGCCGAAGGCCGCCGAATGGGTCAGCGCCGCCATCGGCAAAGTCGAGATCGAGCGGATGCGGGAGACGCACTTCGACGGCTCCCGCTCCGGCAAAAACTTCAGCCTGGACCGGCAGGCCGAGCCGCTGGTGATGGACTCGGAAATCTCCGGGCTTGAAGACCCGATGCACGCCTTTTTGAAGCTGGGGAACTGTGTCGCCCGCTTCTCGTTTTCGTATAGCGACCTGCCCAGGACACAGCCTGCTTTCGAGCCGCGCACGCTCGAAGATGACGAGCTTGCATTCGATCCCAAGACCCTGAAGGCGAGGCAGGCGGATGCGGCGAAGCCATCGAAGAGGCCGGGACCGATGCGCTGGAAGATGAAGCTGTCATGCAGCCCGGCGATCATGAGGTAGCCTGAAGACGAAGATGAGCGCGTTCGCCAGGGCCGGATCTTCCCTGGGAGGGATTAAGCACTATGCTGAATATCTCGAAACCGCTTTCCTCCATCGCAGGCGCAGACCTACCACGCAAAGGAGTTCACGTCTGCCGAGCAGAACTATTGGAAGCAGGGCGACACGATCCAGGGGGAGTGGCATGGCAGGCTGGCCGGGAAGTTCGGCCTCGCCGGAGCTGTGGGCGCAGAGGAGTTTGCGCGGCTGACCGAAGGCCAGCATCCGCACACCGGCGAGCAGCTTGTCCGGCATCGCGCAGGGCATGAGTATCAAGGCGCGGACGGAAAGACTGTCACATCGGTCGAGCATCGTGCCGGATGGGATGCGACTTTTTCCGCTCCGAAATCCGTTTCGCTGACTGCGCTTGTCGGCGGAGATGACCGCGTGCGCGAGGCGCACCGCGAGGCCGTCAACGTCGCTTTGAACGAATTGGAGCGGTACACGCAGGCCCGCATCGGCGGCAATCATCCCGCCGAAACAACCGGGCAGTTCGTCGCTGCGAAGTTCGAGCATGACACGGCCCGGCCTGTGGATGGATATGCCGCGCCGCAGCTTCATACCCATGCCGTCATCTTCAATATGACCGAGCGCGAGGACGGGAGCTATTCGCGCTCTCCAGCCGCAAGGACTATTCGACAGCCAGCAGTTTGCTACCGCCGTCTATCAGTCGGAGCTGACCTACCGGCTGCGCAATCTCGGCTATGAGATCGAGCCGGGACGAAGCGGCGCGCCGGAGATCAAAGGCTACTCGCAGGAGTACCTTGACGCCTCCAGCCCGCGCAGCCAGCAGATACGCGAGTACCTTGAAAGAACCGGCTATCAGGGGCCGGAGGCCGCGCAGATCGCCGCGCACTCCACCCGCGACAAGAAAGAGATTCATTCCCCCGCCGAAGTGCTTGCGGCGCACCGCCAGCTTGCCGCCGAGTTCGGCAATCAGGCCGATAGGGTCGTGGCCGAGGCGCGGCAGCGCGGCCACGGCCAGGCCGAAGAGCGCACGCCGAAAGGCCGCGAACTCCGGCGCGTGAAACCGTCACCTATGCCCGCGACCGGAGCTTCGAGCGTGAGGCCGTGATCGACGAACGCGCCATCTTCCGCGATGCCTTACGGCGCGGCATGGGCGAAATCACCTATCCGCAGGTCCGCGCCAGCTTCGAGGCGCGGATTGCGTCTGGCGAATTTCAGATCGTGCCGGGACAAAAGCATGAGACGGGGCGGCAGTTCACGACCAGGCGACCATCGAGGCCGAGCGTGATGTCATTCGCCGGATGCAGCAGGGACAGAATCAGGCTCCGCAGATCATGCCTATTCAGGATGCCGTCACGCTCACCGAGACGCGCCCGCAACTCAACGCCGCACAGCGCAGCGCCATCGAACAGGTATTGACTTCGCGGGATACGATACAGGGATTGCAGGGAGTCGCGGGCGGGGGGAAGACCTCGGCCCTGACCTCCATCCGCGAAGGTGCGGAGCAGCGCGGTTACGCGGTGGAAGGCTTCGCCCCCACCTCCCGCGCCGCGCACCAACTCCGCGATGCCGGAATCACGGCCGATACTTTGCAAGGCTTTCTTGCGCGCGGCAGCGCAGGGGACGATCCCGGAGCCGGCATCTGTATATGGTCGATGAATCCGCCTTGCCAGCACGAAACAGATGCGCGACTTCCTCGAAAAGATTGGTCCGCAGGACCGCGTG
>CAWCCT010000009.1:0-653570 GCA_963794165.1 uncultured Acidobacteriaceae bacterium
GATTCCAGTGATGTCGATCAGGGATTCGGGGTGAAAGCGATCAGAGTTCCTGCGATTCCGATCAAGGTCGGAGCGCAGCGACGCTGGCGAGATTGATTGTCGCGAGAAGTGATCGAGATCGTCAAGCAGGAGGAGTTATTTTCCGAGCGTTAGCGAGGCTATTTTGTTGTGGAGCGGGGATGGGGGCGTGGGGGAAGGGGCTGGCGATTGAAGCCCCTTTCCCCACACCAGCGCCTTCAGAAGCAGCAGCGGCTTCGGTTGCCGGCAACGCTGGGTTGTCAGGTTTGCATTTCCTGTTTGCTTTCCGTTTTCCTGGCTCCTGCCTTTCGCATGGACTCGCCACTCATCTCGATGCGATAGGCGTTGTGCACCAGCCGGTCGAGGATACCGTCGGCGATAGTCGGGTCGCCGATCTGCGCGTGCCACTGGGCACCGGAAGTTGTGAAGTCAGCACCGTGGAACTTGTCTGATAGCGGTCATCGCAGATCTCCCAGAAAGTTGCGCCGCGCTGATTCGTTCACGGGCGCCATGGCGAAGTCATCCACCACCAGAACATCGACACGGCCGACCGAGCCAGCAACCGCCCGGGCCGCCGTCAGCCCGTGCTACTGCCAGATCGCGGAACAGCTGTGGCGCGGGTGTACAGGACGAGGTATCCGTCGCGAAGGCCTTCTGAGCCAACGCGCGCCAGCCAGCACTTGCCTATTCCGGTCGGCCCGACAAGGAAGATATTCTCGTGCCGGCTGACCCAGCCGGAGTCGTTGACCAGCGAGCGTATTAGCGTGCGATCGAGGCCGCGAGAAGCGCGATAGTCGATGTCTTCGACGCAGGCGTTGCCTTTTAACTTGGCGTAACGCAGCCGCCGTTCGAGCGCCAGGTTCTGGCGCCACGTCCACAACCTATCGACCATGAGGGAGAGTTTTTCCTCGAAGCTGAGCTGGTCGGCGTTCTGGTTCTGTTCCAAGTTGCGCCAGGTTTCCTACGATGGGTTCCAGATGCATGGCCAGGAGTTTTTCGATGGTGGTTTGATGTAACATGGCTCGCCTCCTCTCACTCAAAGTACGCCGCGCCGCGGATGTTGTCATGTTCGGGAACAGAACGCGGCGCAGACGGTGGGTTGATGGGTTGCTGGTCAAGGTTGTGGCGCAGGATCGAGTCCACACTTCGCTAGCTGACCGCCCGCGTAAGCAAAGCGCGGTCAGCGGCTGCTTCCACGCGAGCTACCGGATAACGCTGTCCCAGCCGGATGATCCCCAGGCATGATCGATACCCCATCTCCGGATGCGGCTGCGCTTCAAGGATTTTCTCCACCACCTCTTGCGTCCGCGTGCCCACCGTGGCCGCCCACTGGACCAGCCGCGATGGTGGCCAGTCCAGGTGGGCACGGTGCGCAGCGGGCCGATGCTCATGATCACTCACGGCTACATATGGTTTGGCCGTGCGCACGTGTGAGGCGACACGCTTGCCGTGATGGAAGATCTCTACGGTCGTGGGCGTGGCCCGCACCTCCACCGTTTGTCGCGTCAACTGATAGGGCACACTGTAAAAGCTCTTATCGAACTGGATGTGATAGTCGATGTTGACCGTGGCCTGTGACCACTCGGCTAGATCGAAGCGCTGGACCGGAAGCGGGCGTAGCGCCGGCTGGTCCAGTTGCTCGAACAGGCTGCGGCGCGTGCCTTCGCGCTTCTTGAACGGACGCTGTTGAGCTTGTCCAGCAGCTCGCCGATGGCGCGGTTCATTTCGCCCAGAGAGAAGAACTTGCGATGCCGCAGAGCAGCCACGATCCAGCGCTCGGCGATCCGCACTCCGACCTCGACCTTGGCCTTGTCGCGCGGCTTGCGCGGGCGCGTGGGCAGCACACCGATGGCGTAGTGCATGGCCATCTCCTGGTAAGTCGGATTCAGATCAGGCTCATAGCGGCAAGCCCGCGAAACGCCGGTGCGCGTGTTATCGGGGACGACTAACTCTGGACAGCCGCCGAAAAACTCAAACGTCCGCACGTGGGCTCCGATCCAACTGCCCATCTGCTGATCCAGCGTAGCCTCGGCATAGGTGTAGTTGCTGGCTCCCAGCACAGCCACGAACAACTGCGCGGGGTGTGGCTGGCCGGTGGCTGGATCGTAGAGGGGGATGCTCGCTCCCGCTCAATCGACAAACAACTTCTCGCCCGGCCGATGGGACTGGCGTAGCACCAGATCGCGCCCCTGCTTGAAGCGCTGATAGTGATGGCAGAAACGGCTGTACCCATAACCGTCCGCATGCTCAGCCCGATACTCTTCCCACAGCAACTGCAGGGTGGCGTGCTTGTGCTGTTGCAGTTGCTGATGGATGTAGGCGAAATCAGGTGGGGTCTTGACCACCGGCCTCGAGACGCCGGAGTCGGCGGGAAATAACTTCTCTTCCAGCTCCGACTCCGACATTTCAGCCGGCAGTGGCCAGCTCAATCCCGCCGCACGGAAACGATCCACGTACTCGTGCACCGTGCTCTGACTGACGTTGGCGCTGCGGGCGATCTGGCGTTGCCTCAGCTTCAACTCGAAATACAACCGAAGGACTTCTCGCGTCTTGCGCATGGACATTCGCTTTCCGGGCACCGTCTCCCCTCTCGGGGTCACGGTACCCGCGATTTTGATGTCCAGCGTCGCCACGCCTCGTTCCACACTTGATTCCTGCCATCCCGATCACCGTTCCTGCACACCTCGATCACTGATCGGCTTCGCGCAGGAATGATGATCGCTTTCGCCAGGAATCTTGATCGCAATCAGACAGGAATCGTGATCGGCTTCAGCCAGGAATAATGATCGGCTTCAGCAGGAATCCGCATTGCAGTGTACGGGTGGTCACTGGGGAACAATTCCGCGGTTTAGAGGGCAGATGGAACGGCTCTTTGGTGCTGCGATCTCCACAAGATGGAAACGGGATCAAGACGGTCAAAGCCACGTCGGAGGAGCCAATCTCGTGTTAGCGGAGGAGTTCGACCTCTGGTGGACTCCGCAGAGACTGCCGCAAGCAGGTCTTGCGCAGTCGAGCGTCACGCTCTCACAGAGATTTTTCGAACAGCTTGTCGAGGCTCCCGTTCCACTCGATTTGCGGGCGATCAAAGCTCTAAAGAGGTCGCCCTTGTCGCTCGATCTGTATGCTTGGGCCACCCGGCGCGTCAGCTATTTGAAAAAGCCGCTACGCATTTCATGGGCGTCTTTTCAGTTGAGTTTCGGGGCTGGTTATGCTGAGACGCCGCAAGGAAGGTCTCGGTTTCGGGGAAACGCAATTGAGGCATTACGCAGAGTGAAAGTTGTTTATCCGCAGTTGAAAATAGAGATTCAGCGAGACGGAATCCTACTGTTTCCGTCGCTGACTCACGTTCCAAAGGCACACCCGTTGTAGTCATGAGCTTTGCCTTTTCCCGCAGGGCGGAGGTCCTCAGCATTCAGGACTTCGTTCTCCATCCGGAATCTAAGCCGATTTCCACGTTCAGGCTGCGCTACTACAGGTTACCTATAGGAATCTCTTTATAGGAACATACAGGTAGCAGGCATAAACCTATTTAATGCAATATCTTACGCGGCTTATGTACCCTGCTTATGCGCGATAGATACCCTGCTTATGCGTGAATTGGGACCTCGAATACCCCGCTTATGCGTGAGTTGATACCCCTCTGATGCGTGGAAATCCGACGCCTTCCATAGGGTCTTAGGAAATTATTCCGATGGACCCGAAACAGCGTCTTTTGTTGCCAACGAAAGGAAAAGCACCTAACCTTTCGTTAGGTGATCTGTTAACGAAAGGTTCTCTTGACGAATAGCCAAGCCGATTCTCGATTGGGTCGATATGTACAGAAGACGTTCGAGGATGAAAAGGTGCGGGCGTTCGTTCCACCGCCGCTTCCCCCAAATCCGCCCGTTCGTCTTGGTGGCCTACAGGTCCTTTTGGAGCAGGCGAATCAGGCAGTCGGCCGACTGGACGGTCTGGCATCCCTGCTACCAGACCTTTCGCTCTTCATTTACACGTACATTCGCAAAGAAGCGGTGCTCTCGTCACAGATAGAGGGTACACAATCATCTCTCTCTGATTTGCTGCTGTTTGAAAACGACGAAGCTCCAGGGGCACCGATCGAGGATGTGCAGGAGGTCTCGAACTACGTTGCCGCGATGACACACGGGCTTGATCGTCTTCGCTCCGGCTTTCCGCTTTCACTTCGACTCATCCGTGAGATTCACGAAATCCTCCTTGCCAAAGGGCGTGGCAGCGGCAAGCAGCCTGGCGAGTTCAGGAACAAGCCAAAACTGGATAGGTGGCAGTAGGCCCGGCAACGCGGCCTTCGTGCCCCCGCCTCCCGAACTCGTAATCGACTGCATGGGCAAGCTCGAACTTTTTTTCCACGAAGACCGATCAGATCTTCCTGTATTGATCAGGGCGGGACTCGCCCATGTCCAGTTCGAGACGATCCATCCGTTCCTGGACGGTAATGGGCGGCTCGGGCGCCTGCTCATCACCTTCATGCTCTGCGAAAAAGGAGTGCTCCGCGATCCGATCCTATATCTGAGCCTCTACTTCAAGGCCAACCGGAGCGCTTATTACGATCTCCTTGACCGTGTCCGCACCAGGGGCGATTGGGAAGCGTGGCTCGACTTCTTCTTAATCGGGGTAAGGGATACTGCAGATCAAGCTGCGAGCGCAGCTCGCCGGATCGTTGCGCTCTTTGCCGAACATCAAAAACAGGTCGAGACGCTTGGTCGCCCGGCAGCCTCGGTGCTCCGCGTCTTTCAGCATATGCAGCGGAACCCTATCGTCTCAATTCCTGCTGCCGCTCAAAAAATTGGCATCTCCGCGCCGACCGTCGCAAAGTCGCTGGATCACATGCAACGACTCGGAATCCTTCGGGAGATTACCGGGCGCGAACGCCACCGGTTATTTGTGTACGAGGGATATCTCGCAATATTGAATGAAGGAACGGAACCGATTCGATGAACCGTCGGATTTCCTAGAGGATGTATTCCACACGCCAGGGAGAACTGACGCTGCGATGACCGACGAGCGAAAGCAGAGCCTTGAGAGCTGCGTCACGCTCCTCGTCGCTTGCCAGGTGGCGCCGCAGTGCGTCATGTTTTAGAGAATACCGCTGCATGTCTTCTGCGATTCGGTGCAAAAGCACTGCCTCGCGTCCCAGGAGCTGTTTGATGATGTCGGGGTCAGAGAAGCCAACGACCAAGAGGCGGAGATGAATGAGGCAGACTGCGGAGAGCGAATTCAGCCTTTGCTTTGTGTCTCCTGCCAGCCGGTGAGTCACTGCTGCGATTGCCTCGGCTTCCGACTTCGTGCGCACGCGGCAAAGAGGACAACTGACAGCCGTTGCAAGCAAAGAGCTGATTGTGGATTGAGCCGTTTCGGGTGTGATTTCCGAAGTCGCGGCTTCGGCCAGCGAGGCTGCCAGGTGGTTAAGCAACGCCGGATATCCTGAACAGGTTCCCTGCGGGGAGGCGATTGATTCGTATTGCCACGTATGTAGACCGCAGAATCCACCATGTTCCGCATGGTCGCGCTGCGTTTTGGGGTTGGTGGCGAGTTCATACTGAAACTGGCTGAGAAAATGGAAAGACTGCTTTTGAATATGTTCGCAGATCTCGCATGGTCGAAACTTCTGCGAAGCAGTAGTCGCTGCTGCGGAGGCCGTTCCGACGATACGATAGCGGTACGCGTCGGGTTTCCCTTCAGAGAGCTCAATTTTCAACCCGTTGACCTGATGCAACAGCTGTGACAATTCTGCCTGACCGTAATGCGCTTGCCTGCGATGTGAAGCGAATACCTGATGCCAGCTAAGTCGGCTCTTAGCTTGTGTGTTTCGGCGACAAGCCGGCGAAAACTTTCGGAGTCGATGTAGTTCGCGAGATATCCGCGAAAAGCAAGAAAACCGCTCGACCCGATGTTTGCCTGCATCAGCGCATTGCTCAGTTGAGTGGAGGCGTTGCAATAGGTCTCAACAGCGTCAAGAAACCAGCTGTGTTTCTGGTATTTGTAAAATGCCTTGCCCGCTCGAGACAGATGGTCTCGCATCTCCCTCATATCCTCGGCAAACGAACGTACATAGCCCGCAACTGCCTGGTCCTCGAGGTCCCGGGAGATGTCGTGGCGGTAGCGAACCGTTTCGACATCGCTCAGTGGCGCGTAGAAGAAAGGCTTAAGGTTGTACTCTTCTCGGCCAGCAGTGATGGAATTGACAATCTGGTCAAGGTTCAGGTCGCCGAATATTTCGGGCGGTTCCCGGTCAACGACGCTCATCTCGGATTGGTCGAAGAGGATACTGCAAAAAAGCGCAGAGCCGGCACGGCTCTGAGTCGATCCCGACACAGGTGTGAACCCGTTCGAAATAGATTGCGGACTCATCGTTCCGTACGGGTCGCTGTATAGGGCCGCTGATCAGTTGAGAACCGCAGTCTCACTAACGAAAGATGATTTGGAGCCAAAGGCCTTACTCCGTCTCGGCGACAGGGGGGAAAGGCATTGACTTTTGCAGGCTTAGCAGGCACGGGACTTCTCCGAGTTCCAGTCTCGTAGGAGTCACCTTCCCCTAAGCAAAGGGGCGGTTAAGAGTGGACTCCAACACCCGCTCTCCGCTAAGTATGTCCGTAGGTTGGATCTTCTGTCAATCGCACATGGTCGTCAATTTCCTCAAATATTCCAGTTCAAGAGTATTGCCCATCGCCTCATCCCCGGCATCGCCAAGCGATATTAATTGAGGTTCTGTTGAGCTGAACCATCCGGACGTAGAGCGTCTTCGACATCTGCACTCCTGACCTCAAGACAAGTTGTCAAAGCAAGCTTCGATACAGCTTGAGGCGCACGAATCCCACAGTTTCTCTTGCAGAATTATAGAGATGTGTGTCACATTTATATTGAAATGTACATTGCATAATGCTTTGGTCGCAATCGCCCTCTAAGACCTTGACTTCATTGGCACATTTCGTTGTTCCGTCCAGGGCGGGTCCTCGCACGTGCTCGCTGCCGGCTTATGCCCAATTCCAAACTTAACCAGCGCTAGTCGCCGCCGACTCATCCGTCGTCTGGCGGCTAGCGAGCGAGGGGAAGCACATATGTTTCGCAAAGAAACCGTCGAAATGGTGTCAAATGGAGTCATTGGTAGGCGGCTCCTGAATGTCAGGGAGGCCGCCCAATACCTGGGACTCGAAGTGGACACGGTCTACAAGAAGTCCAGGTTGCGGGAGGTTCCCTGCGTCAAGGTCGGTCGTGCGTTGCGGTTCGATGTGAAGGCACTTGAGCGCTACATCGAGCAACACACAATCGAAACCATTGACTGAAAGGAGAAGCAAGATATGTCTGTTAGAAGATGCGTGAGGGTTTGTATGAAGTTCGTTGGAGGGAAGGAGGTCGACAACAAGAGCCAAACGGATTCATGGCGGCTATGACCTGGCGCGGAAGATCGAACGGAAGAAGATGTCGATGCGAGACGAAAACCGGCATCTCGACGTAAAGAAGGAGATCAACTACCGGATGTCTGAGTTGATCGATCGTTACTGGACGCACTACGGAAGCAAGAAAGCTTCGGCGGATCGCGAGAAGAGCATCGTGGAGGGCATTCGATCTGAATTGGGCCGGATGTTCGTGCGGGAGGTTGACGGCGTAGCCGTGCAGCGCTGGTACGAAAACCTCACGGGAGTTCGTGGTCTGGCCGACAACACCGCAGTGCGGCACTTCAACGTCATGCACCACATGATGGAGAAGGCCTCGACAATCTGGTCGAAGGAAACCGGCATCGACCGGAATCCGGCCGACCTGGTGGAGGTGAAGCGCCCGGATGATTCACGGGAGCGTTATCTGTCGGAAGATGAACTTCGCCGGCTGAAGATGGCGCTCGACGAAAGGATGTTCCGGAAAGGCACAAAAGACCTCAATCAGACGAATCTTCGGATGAGGCTCATCGTGCTGATCGCCGTATCAACAGGGATGCGCTCAGCCGGAGATTCACCGGCTCCGCTGGTCGGACGTGATGTATGGCGAAGGGCTGTTGGCGGTTCGGGCAAAGCTGAAGGGCGGCAAGATGCGTTACGTCCCGATGCCGTCCGGAGCTGGCCGAGGAAATTCGGCGGTATCCTGCGGTGATCGGTGAGGATCGGATTTTCCCGCCGAAGCGGGGTGCAACGAGTCGGACGGCAGCGACTGGAAGGAAGTTTTGAGGATCTGCTCGAAAGAGCGAAGATTCAGGACTTCTGGTTCCACGATCTGCGTCACACTTTTGCGTCCTGGTACATGATGAACGGCGGCGATCTTTACGAGCTGGCGAAGATTCTCGGTCACTGCGAATATCAAGATGACCGAACGCTACGCCAAGCTGGGACGCGCAGCATATCGCCAAGACCGGCAACACGGCCAAGGTGATCTGGAGCATGTTGGATGAAGAAGCCGGAGCAGGAAGAAGGCGACCAACAAGACATCGCTTGAGCGATGTTCGCGTATTGTTCGTGCGACTAAAACTCGAACTCTTTGGTTGCCGCTAAGTTCTTTAGAATGTGGTGGCCAGAGACGGGATCGAACCGCCGACGCCGGCCTTTTCAGGGCCGCGCTCTACCACTGAGCTATCTGGCCTCGGGGGACCCAAGGAGCTGCTTTCGCTTAAGTTGAATCTGAGTCTGCAGCCTCAGGCGAGCGCCCGGCCAGGTCAGCAACTGCGTATAAGCAACAAGCGTCAGTATAGCAATCGCCTCGCCACACGCAAATGGGGGCGAAGCTCCCTTATACAGCGCATTTACACTGCAGAAGCAGCGCATGCGCATTGTTCTCTCCAGCTTCGGCACCCTGGGCGACATCCATCCACTGATCGCCCTGGCGCTCGAGTTGCAGCGGCGCGGCCATCTTCCGGTGCTCGCGGTTCCCGAACTCTTCCGCCCCAAGATCGTTTCCCTCGGGTTGGAATTCGCGCCGGTCGGGCCCATCCTGAATCCGGAAGACAACCAGCTGGTGGCCATGTTGATGGACATCCGCAAGGGTACGGAGCGCACCTTGCGCGAGATACTGTTTCCCGCCATTCGCCAAAGCTACCGCGAACTGCTCGCAGCCGTCGAGGCCAAGGGAGGCGCTGACCTGATGCTCGCCGGAGAACTGGTTTACCAGGCTCCCATTGTGGCCGAGGTAACCGGGATCCCCTGGGCCTCATATGTACTCGCGCCGCTGTCCTTCTTTTCACGTTACGACGCGCCCGTGCTGCCGCCTTATCCCATGCTGGCGCGCTTGCAGCCGGCATTGCCCGGAATGGGCAGAGTCATTGCCCGGTTTGCCCGTTGGGTCACGCGAAGCTGGCCCGAGCCCATCTATCAGCTTCGTGCGGAGCTGGGGCTGGGCCGTGGCCCCGATCCCATCTTCGAAGCCAAGCACTCTCCTTACCTGGTCTTGGCCATGTTTTCCCCTCTTCTGGGCGAGCCACAGCCCGACTGGCCGGCCTCCACCAAAGTGACCGGCTTCGTTTTTTACGATGGCGACGCCGGCGATCTACCCCCGGCGATCGAGCAGTTCCTGCAGCAGGGTCCGCCGCCGCTGGTCTTTACCCTCGGTTCCGCAGCCGTTCTCGATGCCGGCGACTTTTACCAGCAGAGCGCGCTGGCTGCCGGCTTGATCGGCCAGCGAGCCGTTTTGCTGGTGGGCAGCGACCCGCGCAATGTGCCCCAAGAAGTTCCACAGAATGTGTGCGTCGCCAACTATGCGCCCTATTCCAGGCTATTCCCGCGCGCTTCCGTCCTCATCCACCAGGGAGGAGTGGGCACTACCGCGCAAGCGCTGCGCTCCGGCAAACCCATGCTGGTAATGCCCTACAGTCACGACCAGCCTGATAATGCGCGGCGCGTGCGGCGTCTGGGCGTGGCCCGTGTCATCCGGCGCCCGCGCTATACAGCGGAGCTTGCCGCCAGCAGAATTACCCTTCTGCTGGAGAATGCTGCCATACAGAAACGGTCAGCCAGCATCGGCGAGCGCCTGCGCAGTGAGGATGGGCTCAAAGCCGCCTGCGATGCGCTGGAAGCGCTGGGCAAGGGTCGTCCATAGGGCTTTGCGAGTAAATTACAAATTAAGGATCCTCCCCCATGAAGGCCAAAAATCTCGCCATTGCTGCCATAGGCCTATGCCTAGCCGTCTGTGCAGCGCCGGCACGCTCAGCGCCGGCCGAAACAGCGGCGGTCCCGGCCCCTCCCCAGACGGAGAAGATTCCGGTTACGGACAGCTATCACGGCGTCAACGTGGTGGACGAATATCGCTGGCTGGAAGACGGCAACGACCCCAAGGTGAAGGCCTGGGTCGCGGCCCAGAACGCTTATTCCCAGGCGTACCTGAGCAAGCTGCCGCAGCGTGACAGCATCGTAAGCTTCCTCAAGGCGGCCCGGCAGAAGGAGCAGGTTCGATATGGGGATTTACAGTATGCCGGCGGCCTCCTCTTCGCGCTCAAGAGAGATCCGCAAAAATCGGCCAGCTCGCTGGTCGTCTTCCGTTCGCCAGAGGATCAAGCCAGCGAACGCACTGTGGTCGACCTCAACACCTTAGTCAAAGGCCAGCTGTTTCAGGCCAGTTGGTACAAACCATCGCCTGACGGGACAATGGTGGGCATGACTTTAGGGACTGGCGGCAGCGAGGACGCTGCCCTGTACGTCTTCGATGTCGCCACCGGCAAGCAGATCGGAGATCCCGTTCCCCGGGTGCAGTTCGCGACCGCCGGTGGCGATATGGCCTGGACCGGCGATGGCAAAGGCTTCTATTACACTCGCTATCCCCAGGGCAACGAGCGGCCTGCGGAGGACGCGAACTTCTACCAGCAGGTCTACTATCACGCACTAGGCAGTAGCCTCGCGCAGGATCGGTATGTACTCGGCAAGGAATTTCCTCGTATCGGGGAGACGGCGCTGGAAACCGCGCCCGACGGCAAGCACATCCTGGTCACGGTGGAGGATGGCGACGGTGGAAAGTATGAGCATTTCCTGGTTGCGCCTGACAGCACCGTAAACCAGATCACCCACTTCGACGACAAGGTTGTCGATATCCAGTTCGGAGCGGACGACAGCCTGTGGTTGCTCAGCCACTCTAAAAGCGACCGCGGCGAGCTTGACCATCTCGCAGCCGGCAGCGTGAAGCTCTCGGATGCGGTACGCGTGGTCCCTCCCATGCGCGGCAGCATCGAAGGCATTGGCTCGGTGGGCGAGATGCGCCACTTTTTAGCCGCGGACCACAAGCTTTACGTCACCGTCATCGACGGCGGCCCGGAAGAGATTTTGCAGTTTGACCTTCGGGGCAAGAGCGAAGGCAAGGTGCCCGTGCCCAACGTCGCCTCGGTCAGCACGCTGGTCCCGCTGACCGGAGATGCCTTCCTCTACAACGCGGGAACCTATACTCAGCCTCCGCAATGGTTCCGTTACAACGGCGCCGGTGCACCGCTCGCTCTGCCCTTCAAAACCGATACCGGGATCAGCCTTGCCGATATCGAAGTCCGGCGGGAGTTCGCAACCTCCAAGGACGGAACCAGGGTCCCGATGACCGTCCTGATGCGCAAGGGAACCAGGCTCGACGGCGCAAACCCCGCCTTCCTCACCGGCTATGGTGGTTATGGCATCAGCACTACGCCTTACTTCCTCGGCGCCTTCGGCCGCTTGTGGTTCGATCACGGCGGCGTCTATGTCGAGGCCAATATACGCGGCGGTGCGGAATACGGCGAAAGCTGGCACACCGCGGGAAACCTGCTCCACAAGCAAAACGTCTTTGACGACTTCGCTGCCTGCGCCCAACATCTCATCGATGCCAAGTACACGGTTCCGCAGCATCTCGCCATCGAAGGCGGGAGCAACGGTGGTTTGTTGATGGGCGCCGAGCTGACGCAACACCCGCAGATGTTCCGCGTGGTGCTGTCGGAAGTGGGCATTTACGACATGCTGCGCGTGGAGTTGGACCCCAACGGCAGCTTCAACGTGACTGAGTTCGGGACGGTCAAGGACCCGGCCTTGTTTAAGGCGCTCTATGCCTACTCGCCCTACCACCACGTGAAGGCGGGCACGAAATATCCGGCGGTACTGTTCGTTACCGGCGATAACGACCATCGCGTAAATCCAGCGCATTCCCGCAAGATGACCGCGGAATTGCAGGCCGCGACCACGTCGGGGCTTCCTGTGCTGCTCCGCACCAATGCCAACGCCGGGCACGGCGTCAGCACCGACAAAGATGAAGCGCTTGAAGAGAGAGCCGATATATACAGCTTTCTCTTCGCGCAACTGGGAATCGCCATAAACCACTAGCGGCTAGCGGAAAAGGGTACGGCGGCTCCGGCTGCCTGGTTCCCAGACGAAGGCCGGGTGCCCCATATCTCGCTCGTTTTTCGCGAGATGTGGGATACCACTGCACTTTCCCTCTGACTCTTGATTCATCCGACGCACTGAACGATCAACAACGGTGGTATCCCACATCTCGCGAAAAACGAGCGAGATATGGGGCACCCGGCCTTCGTCTGAGAACCAGAGGGAAGCCCCTGCCGACTGAGTTCGTAAAGTGGAGGTCTCACGCAGCCCTTTTAGGCCCAACACAATTGCTTTGTAGCGAAATCGTCGGCACACTACGCCGTGCCCCTCGTACAAAGCGCAGCCGTTTAGCTCCTGAGGGCCCAGCGCTCTAAAATGCTATAGCCATGCCTGAAGATCTATCGCTACGGCTTCTTGCCGGCGCCTTGCCCCAGCTCGAAGCATCCTTTCGCCATCTGCCCGCATTTGCGGAGCAAGCCTCCACTATCGACGCCATGGCTGCGGTGATGAGCCAGGTGGCGGAGAGAATGGCCGACAACTATCCCTACTTCCATCCGCTTTACGCCGGGCAGATGCTCAAGCCGCCTCACCCTTTAGCGCGCGCTGCCTACGCGCTGGCCATGGTAATCAACCCCAACAACCACGCGCTGGACGGCGGTCGCGCCAGCTCGCGCATGGAAATCGAAGCAGTACGCGCCATCGCCGCCATGTTTGGCTGGACGGATTATCTGGGACATCTAACCAGCGGCGGAACCTTTGCCAACCTGGAGGCACTCTGGATTGCGGGTCAGCTTGCTCCCGGCAAACGCATCGTCGCTTCTGAACAGGCGCACTACACCCATGGCAGAATCAGCGCCGTCCTCGGTTTGCCCTTCAGCACCGTAGCAGCCGATCGCGCCGGCCGCATGGATATGGCCGCGCTGGAGTCGGCCCTGCAAGCGGGAGACGTAGGCACAGTGGTGGTCACCCTGGGCGCGACCGCCACCGGCGCCGTCGATCCGCTGCACAAAGTGCTCGCTCTGCGCGACCGGTATGCATTTCGCATTCATGTAGATGCGGCCTACGGCGGATATTTCATCCTGCTCTCGACCCTGGCTGAAGAGCCGGCGCGCGCGTTTGCCTGCCTTTCGCAGGCCGACTCCATCGTGGTCGATCCCCACAAGCATGGGCTGCAACCCTATGGTTGTGGCTGCATCCTTTTTCGCGAACCGGGCGTGGGCCGCTTTTACAAACATGACTCGCCCTACACCTATTTCACTTCACACGATCTTCATCTGGGCGAAATCAGCCTGGAGTGCTCACGCGCGGGTGCTTCGGCCGTTGCTCTGTGGGCAACGCAACAGCTGCTACCCCCCATCAAAGCCGGTGAGTTTGCTAACGGGTTAGCTTGCAGTCGCGAGGCGGCGACGCTTATGCACCAGAAAATCTGCGCCGATGACCGGTGGGTTTCTCCCTTCCCACCCGAACTCGACATTCTGGTGTGGGCGGTAAACGCCGGTACCGTGACTGCATCCTCCCGCTTGGCGCAACAGGTCTTCGCGGCCGCGGCGCAAGAGAATCTTCATCTTGCCCTGGCTCAGCTGCCCAGCAGCTTCTTTCCTCCCGGCTCCTGGCCGGATCAGCAGCAGCACGCTACTATTACCTGCCTCCGGTCCGTACTCATGAAGCCGGAGCATTTGCAATGGCTGGAAGCCATCTGGAGCAAGCTGAGTCAAGTGACAGACGAGGTGCTGGCCCAGACTCTCGGCGTATTCACGCCCTGAAACTAAATTGCGCTTAACGTGCTCCCACGGAAGAACCAGAGGACTCGACGGAAGTGTCAGTTCGATTGCTGATAAAAGCCGGGCGGTCGATGGTTAGAATAGACAATACTTTCGTGTAAAACAGCAATACTTAGCGGGCCTCGTCGACGGAAACTGCTCTAAATAGGGAGATTGGCAGGATGCATTATTCGAACCAGCAGCGCGATTTTTCTTCGAACGGCCTCTCCGCGCGGGCAGGCGTCGTAGCCTATTTTTCCATGGAGATCGCCATCCTCCCCGATATGCCCACCTACAGTGGCGGGCTGGGGGTCCTGGCGGGAGACACCATGCGCTCCGCAGCCGATCTCGGCCTGGGACTATGCGCCGTCACGCTGCTGCATCGCAAAGGATATTTCCAGCAACATCTCGATGCACTGGGGTTACAAAGCGCTGAAGATCAACCCTGGCCGATCGAAAAATTACTGCTGGTAGAAAACGCGGTAGTCGAGGTAACGATTGAGGACCGCCCCGTGATGGTCCGTGCATGGCGATACGATCTCGAAGGAGTCAGCGGGCATACTATCCCGATTTTTCTGCTCGACACGGATTTGCCGCAGAATGACCCCCGCGATCGAGAACTTACCGATCACCTCTATGGTGGGGATACGGATTATCGTTTGCGCCAGGAAGCCGTTTTGGGAATCGGCGGTGTGCGCATCCTCGAAGCCTTGAACTATGACGTGACCGTGTATCACATGAATGAAGGTCACGCCGCGCTTTTGACGGTCGCTTTGACGGAGCTTCAATTGGGCGGCGACTTGGGCCGGAAGATCGAGGAGGGGGATACGCAGGCGGTCCGCAGCCGTTGTGTGTTTACCACCCACACCCCGGTGCCCGCTGGTCATGACCGCTTTACGATGGAGCAGACCTACAGGATTCTTGGCCCGGAAGTAGCCCACTTGTTGGAGCGAATGGGCGGCTGTCATGACGGCATGCTCAACATGACTTACGTGGCCCTGGCATCGTCGCGCTTCGTCAACGGGGTCGCCATGCAGCATGGCAAAATCTCGCGCGAGATGTTCCCCGACTATTCCATTGATGCCATCACCAACGGGGTACACGCGGCTACCTGGACCGCCCCTCCCATGCAGGCTATCTTCGACCGCAGCATCCCTCGCTGGCGTAAGGATAATTTCCAGCTTCGCTACGCGATTGACATTCCTCTGCGCGACATTGAGAAGGCGCATGCCTCCTCCAAACGCACGCTCATCGATGCGGTTGCGGAGCGGACCGGCATTACGCTGCGCAGCAACGTCTTCACCATTGGCTTTGCGCGCCGCGTGGCCACCTATAAACGAGCCGATCTACTGCTCACGGATCCCGAGCAGCTGGTACGTTGCGCGGAAAAGTTCCGTGGCCTGCAGATTCTCTTCAGCGGCAAGGCTCATCCTCACGATGAACCAGGCAAGAAGCTGATCCAGGAAATTTTCGAAATTGCTGCCCGGCTAGAGTCGGACACGCTCAAGATCGTTTACCTGGAAAATTATGAATGGCGACTCGCGTCGGTGCTTACCGCGGGTGTCGATCTCTGGCTGAACACGCCCCGGCGTCCCTTCGAGGCATCCGGAACCAGCGGCATGAAAGCGGCGCTCAACGGAGTCCCCAGCCTGAGTGTTCTTGATGGTTGGTGGGTCGAAGGCTGGACCGAGGGGGTTACCGGCTGGGCCATACCTGATAGCGACGACCCCGAACAGGAAGTCGGTAGCTTATACCACCAGTTGGAGTCCACCATCCTTCCGCTCTACTACGGCCATCCAGAGCAATGGCGGACCATTATGCGCTCGACCATTGCGCTTAACGGCTCCTTTTTCAACACCCATCGCATGCTCCAGGAGTACATCTCGAACGCCTACTTCCCCGACAAACGCGCCATCGTCTCCAGCGACAAGCTAGAATCCGCTCTCGCCAAATAAGGCTGAAGAAGATTCAGTCCCGCAGGGACGGTTGAGTGTAGCCCAGCACGCAGTGCTGGGTTTAGCTTCCCACCAAAGACGAGTCCCGCAGGGACGACTGAGATTTCCCAGGACGACAGTCCTGGGTTTGCTGGATCCTAACCGGTGTGCAACTAATCTCGACTAGAAATCTTGCCTGAGCGAAGCCGACCTGTCCCGCCCTGCCCCGGCAAGCCGCGGGGCGTGCCGCGGAGGGACCCGCCACGCAGCACGGAGAAGCCGCGTCTTCGCCAAACCACCTTCTGAATCGATTCGCCGCCACTCAACATCACAAATCCATAACCAAGGCTTAACAGCCGCCAATGCAACTTTCGTCGTGCAAAAACGTATAATGAGTATGGCAACGAATTTGTTTAGACCCCGTTCCCTAGAGAGGGTTCGACAAATCTCTTAACAGCCTGGGCCCCTGAAAAGACGCTTCGCAAAACATTAGCCTGTTCTTCGTCCGAGCCTAACCGCCGCCTCGTGTTCGCCGGATATTCACCCCTCTTCCCGGATCACCTTGACACCGGAGAGAACGTCTTTAGGAGTGAGCTAGCAAATGTGGATTGTTCGCCTCGCGCTGCGGCGTCCCTATACTTTCGCCGTCTTCGCGCTCTTACTTCTAATTCTCGGGCCTCTCTCCATCATCAATACCCCGACTGACATTTTTCCCAACATTAATATTCCGGTGGTGAGCATCGTTTGGCAGTACCAGGGCCTGTCTGCGGTGGATATGGCCAACCGCATCATTACCCTGACCGAGCGTACGCTGACCACTACGGTCGACAACATCGACCACATTGAATCGCAATCACTGGACGGCGTCGCAGTGGTTAAGGTTTACTTCCAGCCGAAGGTGACCGTAGCTACCGCGATCGCGCAGATAACCGGCGTCTCGCAGACCCAGTTGCGCCAGCTTCCCCAGGGCACAACGCCGCCCTTGATCATCACCTACACTGCGTCCAGCGTGCCCATTCTGCAGCTCGGACTTTCTGGCCAGGGCCTCTCAGAACAGCAGCTCAACGACTTCGGCCTGAATTTCATTCGCACCCAGTTTGCCACCGTTGAGGGCGCCGAAAGCCCCTATCCTTACGGCGGCAAACAGCGGCAAGTGCAAGTGGATCTGAATATGCAAGCGCTGCAGGCCCGGGGACTTTCTCCCAGCGACGTGGTCAATGCTATCGGTGTCCAGAACCTTATTTTGCCTTCTGGAACTGTAAAAGTGGGATCGTTCGAGTACCAGTTGGCGACCAACAGCGCTCCTTCGACCATCGCGGCGTTAAATGATCTCCCCATCAAAAGCGTGAATGGCGCCATCGTCTACATCCACGACGTGGCCCACGTGCGCGACGGTTTCCCACCCCAGACCAACATCGTTCGCGTGGACGGACAGCGCGCCAGCCTGATGTCCGTGCTCAAAAACGGCAACGTTTCAACGTTGGATGTCATTTCCAAGATTCGCGCCCTGTTGCCGCTGATTGCCAGCCAGCTGCCGCCACAGTTGCGTATTACACCATTATCGGATCAGTCAATCTTCGTGCGCGGGGCCATCGGCGGCGTGGTGCGTGAGGGCATCATCGCCGGCTGCCTCACCGCCGTCATGATCCTGGTCTTTCTCGGCAGCTGGCGCAGTACGCTCATCATCGCCGTTTCTATTCCTCTTTCCATCCTGGTCTCACTGATCATGCTCGGGGCTTTGGGCGAGACCATCAACATTATGACCCTGGGAGGTCTGGCGTTGGCGGTCGGCATCCTGGTCGACGACGCCACTGTAGAAATAGAAAATATCAACCGTAATCTGGAGGAAGGCAAAGAAGTGGAGCAGGCCATCCTGGATGGCGCCGCGCAAATTGCCATTCCCGCCTTTGTCTCCACCCTTTCCATCTGCATCGTCTTTGTGCCTATGTTCTTCATGGGTGGTGTAGCCAAGTATCTCTTTGTCCCCTTGGCCGAAGCCGTGATCTTCGCCATGCTGGCTTCCTATTTCCTCTCCCGCACCGTGGTTCCCACCATGGCCAAGTACCTTCTTCATGAGCACGATCCGGCCGGCGAGAAGCAGAAGCAGCAGAGCCGCAACCCATTGGTTCGCGCCCAATTGGCGTTCGAGCACAGATTCGAGCAGCTTCGTACTTTTTATTTCCGACTGTTGCAGCTCGCCATTGGTCACAGCACGGTTTTTCTGATCTTGTTTTTTGTTTTCACCATCGGCTCTTTTGCCCTGTTGTATCCATGGCTTGGCCAGGATTTTTTCCCTTCAGTGGATGCCGGTTCGTTCAAGCTTCACCTGCGGGCGCAGACCGGCACCCGCATTGAGGAAACAGCGCGCCTGTGCGACGAAGTCGACACTGCCATTCGCCAAGAGATCCCAAAAAGCGAGCTGGTCAGCATCATTGACAACATCGGCATACCCTACTCCGGTTTGAATCTTTCCTACACCAGCACCGGGGTGGTGGGCACTGCGGATGCGGACATCACCGTACAGCTGGCAGAAAAGCACCATCCCACCGATGGTTACGTACAGGACCTTCGCAAAAAGCTGAACGAACAGTTTCCCGGAGACACCTTCTACACCTTGCCCGTGGATATGGTGACCCAGATCCTCAATTTTGGCCTGCCGGCCCCGATCGATATTCAGGTAATCGGCAACAACCTGCAGGGCAATCGCGTGTTCATCAACCGGCTGCTGAAAGACATAAGCTATGTGCCGGGCACCGCCGATCTCCACATCCAGCAGCCCTTCAACAATCCCCGTTTTCTGGTCGATGTAAACCGTTCCAAGGCCCAGGACATCGGGCTGACCCAGCGGGATGTAACCGGCAGCCTGCTGGTTGCGACCAGCGGCAGCTATCAAACCACCCCTACCTATTGGCTCGATCCAAGAAACGGTGTCAGTTACAGTATCTCCGCCCAAGCACCGCAATACGATTTGCAGTCTCTCGCCGACCTCGAAAATGTCCCGGTGACGATGCCGAGTGCGGCGGCCAGCATCACGCCCAACCCAAACCTCTCGGTAGGTGCTTCAAGCCTCACCCCCATAGGTACAGGCGCCGCCCCCTCAACTGCGCCTGGAGTGCAGCCTATCCAGATTCTGGGCAACCTGGCCAATCTGGTCCGTGGCGCCGAGCCGGCCACTGTAAGCCACTACAACATCGCACCCGTGCTTGATATCTACGGCAATGTCGTGAATAGCGATCTCCGCAGCGTATCGGACAAGATTTCTCAGATCGTTGCTCAACATCGCAAAGAACTTCCCCGCGGTTCGCAGATAGTCATTCGCGGCCAGGTGCAGACGATGAACTCTTCGTTCATCGGCTTGACCAGCGGCCTTGCCTTTTCCATCCTGCTGGTGTACCTGCTCATCGTGGTCAACTTTCAATCCTGGCTTGATCCATTCATGATCATCGCCGCCCTGCCCGCGGCTTTGTGCGGCATTGTATGGATGCTGTTCATTACCGGAACACACATCAGCGTGCCTGCCCTGACCGGTTCCATCATGACCATGGGCGTGGCCACTGCGAATTCCATTTTGGTGATCAGTTTCGCCCGCGAGCAAATGGAAGAAAATGTTGGCGATGCCCGCGATGCAGCGCTGAAGGCCGGCTATACGCGCTTTCGTCCGGTGCTGATGACCGCGCTCGCCATGATCATCGGGATGGTGCCGATGGCGTTAGGTCTGGGCGATGGTGGAGAGCAGAATGCTCCGCTGGGCCGGTCCGTCATCGGCGGGTTGCTGTTCGCGACCCTGGCCACGTTGTTCTTTGTGCCCACGTTCTTTAGCGTGATCCACGGATGGCTTGGACGCCGTCGTCAGCAGGCCACGGCCCCCCTGGGCGGGGCGGAATTGGAAGACTAAAAAATGGTAGAGAGACGAGAGATGGACCACGAAAGTAGAGACCAGCGGTCGCAACCGCCGAATGAGGCTCCCGGAGTACCTCCCGATGCTCCGCCCCTGTCCGGCCGGGTCGCCGTGGTGGCCATCGTGGTTCTTTTGATCGTGGCCGTGGTGCTGGCGATAGGCGGGATCGTGCCCCGGGTGCGCGCCCGCACCAAGCTGAAAAACGATACCGACGCCGTGGCCGCGCCCGCGGTGATCGCGCATCCACCAACGCAAGGTAAGACTGGGCAGGAGATTATTTTGCCTGGCAACGTCTACGCCTACAGCGATGCGTCGCTTTACGCGCGTACCGACGGTTATCTCAGCAAGTGGTACTTCGATATAGGCGCGCACGTCCGGCAGGGTCAGTTGCTTGCGGTCATCGCCACCCCCGAAGTGGACAAACAACTGCTTCAGGCGCGCGCAGATCTCAGCACGGCTCAAGCCAACGCCGGTCTGGCCAAGACCAACTCCACCCGCTATCAGGGACTGCTTACGCAAAACGCGGTTTCAAAACAAGACACAGATACCTTTGTCAGCCAGGCGGCGTCCACCAGTTCCACGGTCGAGTCCGCCCAGGCCAACGTGCAGCGGCTCGAGCAGCTGCAATCGTTCGAAAAGATTTATGCCCCCTTCAGTGGAGTCATCACCGCCCGCAATGTCGATGTCGGGCAACTGATCAACTCAGGGAGCGGGACGCAATTGTTTCGTATCTCTGCGATTAACGTCTTGCGTGTCTACGTCAACGTTCCTCAGATCTATTCTCAGGTCGCGATCCCGGGAAGCACGGCGCAACTTACCCTTTCCGAATTTCCTGGACAGTCGTTTACCGGCAAACTGGTGCGAACGGCGCGAGCGATTGATCCCAGCTCCCGCACGCTGCTGGTAGAATTCGACGTCGATAACCGCGATGGCAAGCTCATGCCCGGGGCCTATGTCCAGGTCCACATGAACGTGCATGACGGAATCGCGCCCATGATCATCCCCGTCTCGGCGCTTATCTTTCGCACCGAGGGATTGCAAGTTGGCACGGTGGTCAAGGGACCGAATGGAGATCAGGCCAAGCTGGTGCAGGTAACGCTGGGACAGGATGATGGAACCACGGTGCAGGTCATTAATGGCCTCAACTCCGATTCGCAAGTGATCCAGAATCCTCCGGATTCCCTCATCGACGGAGAACCAGTGCGCCTGGTGCAACCGGGCAAGTCTTCCGGGAGTGCCTCGGAATGAAGCTTCCAAGTACCCTGCTTGCGTCGCTGCTGCTGCTTTCCGGTTGCACGGTGGGGCCCAACTATCATCAGCCCACCTCGGCTACGGCGCCGGCGTTCAAAGAGAGCGCCGTCGTTCCTCCGCCCGACCTTCCCGGCGGGGGGTGGAAGCAAGTGACCCCGAACGACAGCGCGATTCGCCCCAATTGGTGGGAAATTTATCAGGACCCGCAACTCAACAAGCTTGAAGAGCAGGTTGCTGTTTCCAACCAGACTCTCAAAGCTTCTTACGAGCAGTACATGCAAGCCCGGGCCGCGATCCAGTACTACCGCGCGCAGTACTACCCCACGGTGCAAGTTGGCCCTTCTGCTACGCGCGAGCGCCAGTCGAGCAACCGTCCCCTGTATGTTCCCGGCAGCAAGAGCACCTACAACGACATTTTCCTGCAGGGTGAAGTTTCCTGGGAGCCTGATCTTTGGGGCAACATCCGCAGGCAAGTGGAAGCGCAGCGGGCCACGGCCCAAGCCACGGCTGCTGACTTGGCGAACGTAGATTTAAGCCTGCGCTCGGAGCTGGCAACGGATTACTTTGAATTACGTGGCCTGGATACCCAGCAGAGGCTGCTCGACAACACCGTACAGCAATACGAGCAATATCTGGCCTTGACCAAGGCCCGGTTCGTGGGTGGAGTCGCGACTGACTCTGATGTGGCGCTGGCGCAAACCCAGCTTGACCAGACTCGGGCCCAGGCCATTGACGTTGGAGTCGCGCGGGCCCAATACGAACATGCTATCGCCACCCTCACCGGAGTTCCCGCTTCGAGTTTTTCCCTCGCCTTCGCGCCGCTCGATCTGCCTTTGCCCCAGGTCCCGGTGGGGGTGCCTTCCCAATTGTTGGAGCGGCGGCCTGATGTCGCTGCCGCGGAACGGCGGGCCAACGCGGCCAATGCCCAGATTGGGATAGCGATCGCGGCCTATTATCCAACCATCAACATCACCGGCACGGGCGGTTTTGAGAGCAGGAGCGCTACTACGTTGATCCAGGGACCGAGCGCGCTGTGGTCGCTGGGAGGCTCGGCCGTTGAGCTGCTTTTCGATGCCGGCCGTCGTCATGCCTTGACCGAGGAGGCCCGGGCTGGCTATGAGCAGAACGTAGCCAACTATCGCGAAACCGTACTGCAGGCGTTCCAGGAGGTTGAGGACAATCTTTCCGGTTTGCGCATTTTGAACAGCGAATCCTCGGCGCAACAACGCGCGGTCGACTCTGCGCGGCGTTCCCTCTCCATTTCCACCAACCGTTACAAGGGTGGAGTCACCACCTACCTTGAAGTGATCACGGCCCAGACCACGCAATTGTCCAATGAGCGAACCGCCGCAGACATCACCACGCGCGAGTTTGCCGCCAGTGTGCAACTCGTCAAAGCTCTAGGCGGCGGCTGGGACAACACCAAACTGCCCACCCCCTAAACCCCAACAAACGCGGGCTCTTTCCCGGGCCTTCCGTCGCTGCGGGAAAACCCCCCGGTTGAAGGGGTACGGGCACCTGTGCCAGCCCCGGACTTCCAGTCCGGGGGAGCGGGTTTTTAAACCCGCGGAAACGCTCGGCCGATGAATATAGGGCTTTAGCCCTGGTGGCAGCTCCAAAACTGACTTACAGCGCTTATGGCGCTTTTAGCGCATTTTCCTGGGCCAGCTACCGAATCAGGAACTTCCGCTTTGTGAATTGGGAAGCGAACCCGTGGTGAAAACCTGTTGCGCCTGCCCACCGGCGATGCGGTAGATAACGAATTCACGATCATGCACGCTGCGCAATTCAAACACCAGGTCTCCGCGGTTATCGGCTCGCGCATCCACCGCATCGACCAGCCGCATTTTCGGCGTTACGTCCAGGTGGTCATCGTCAGTCACGGATTTAAACAACACCTTGGGAACTCCGTTGAAGTCCGGCTGAGCGATCAGGGTGACGTACTTCGTTTTGCCGGCTTTATCCAGCGTTTCCGCGGAGTAGACCAGCGTAGCCCCACCACTGAAAGTCAGCTCGTAGGCCTTGAAACGCACATTCGTAAACACCGGCTTGGGGGCAGGTGGTGCAGCAGCAGCCCTGTGCCGCGCCGTCGTCGCCGGGTGAGCCTTAGGCGTGATCTTCACCGGTGGTGCCGTGGCCGCTATGGCGGCTGCGGCTGCGATCTCCATTTGCGCCTGCATCTTGGTGGCGTCTCCGGCATCGGCCCACAGATACACGAACGGATGAGATTCGCGATCGCTGGCATCGGAAATGGCGATCATTTGCTGTATGCCCGAAGGAACTCCAGTGAGTTGCGCAGGCTGGAACTCGTCCGTCGGTGTCTGTTGCCCATGTGCCATGTGCGGCCGGTCCGGGTCGGCGCCCCCGATTGCCGTTTCAGGCGCCGAAGCCGTCTCCGTGCTGCTGGCGCTGGGGGCGGGACTTGAACTGGAACTGTCCGCCCGCCTGCGCAACGTGGGGCGATCCGGGTCGCCGGCAGGAGGATTGCTCGAAGCCGGCGGGTTGGGAGAAGACGAGGATGTATCCGTGGAAGTAGTGCTGCCGCTGGAACCCTGGCCCTTGAAATGGGGTCGGCCGTTGTTGCCCCCATCGTTGACCACCTGGGGCATGTTCCTGCCTTGCTTCGGCTTCGCCTTCTTGGGCGGAGGAGCCATTGGCTTCCACGCGCCATAGCCAAACCAGTAGCCGTCCACGTCCTGTGCGGTGTTGATATCAAAAATGCCGCGGGCTACCCCGGCGTCTTCCAGCACATATTCCGTTCCTGGCTCCAGGGCCAGAGGCTGGGGCTTAGCCAGGTACAGGCCGCCGGGCTGGTACTGTTCGCCGTCGAATACAGAGATCGGGATGATGCGGCTGGCGCTTGGCTTTCCCATCTCCCCGGTCCACTCGAGCACCGCCACCGCCCGCACGGCGGGCGCAGCTTTCTTGTTGCTTTCCATTCGTCCCGGGTACTGCGCGCCCGCAGGCGCAGCCAGCGCAAGCAGCAGAATGAGGCTGCGCGCGGCATTCTTCATCATGGAATAATCTCGTTGCATTGCATCTCGTTTTGGGGAAGGACTTTTCTCATGCAAGTGAACGACAAAGTTGCTGACTTCACGCTGCAGACCGAAGAAGACAAGACCGTGCACCTGAAGGATTTCAGCGGCAAACCGGTTGTGCTTTTCTTCTATCCCAGGGCTGACACTCCCGGTTGCACCATCGAAGCCTGCGGCTTTCGTGACGTATTCAAGAAGATACAGCAGGCCGGGGCTGTCGTTCTGGGTATCTCTCGCGACACACCCAAGGCGCAAAAGAAATTCAAGGAGAAGTACAACTTGCCCTACACCCTCCTTGCAGATGTAGACGAAGTAGTCTGCAAACAGTTTGATGTTCTCAAGGAAAAGAACATGTACGGCAAGAAAGTGATTGGGATTGAGCGGACCACATTCCTCATCGGCCCCGATCAGAAGTTGCTCAAAATCTTTCCCAAGGTAAAGCCGGAGGGGCACGCCGAAGAGGTACTTGCCGCGGTCAAAGCAGTCCATGGCTAGACCCCGTAAGGGGGCCACTCTCGTCTCCCGGAAGTTTTATCTGGATACCCCCGACTTGGTAGCCCAAAAGCTGCTGGGGAAGCTGCTGGTAAGAGGCGGCATGGTGGGCCGCATTGTCGAAGTAGAAGCCTATTTCGGCGAGGCCGACCCCGCGGCGCACACCTTTGTCGGCAAGACGGCAAGAAACGCAGTGCTCTTTGGGCCACCAGGCCATGCCTACGTCTACTTTATCTACGGCATGTATTACTGCCTCAATGTGTCCTGCGAGCCGGATGGCCGGGCTGGCGGCGTCCTGTTCCGCGCCCTAGAGCCCATCTGCGGTTTGACAAATTCAACCAATGGCCCGGGGCGGCTGTGCCGCGCCATGGGGATAACCCGCGAGCGGGATAACGGCACCGACCTCACCTCGCCGGACTCGGACCTGCAAATTCAGGATGACGGCTTTGTGGCCGGCGATATCCTGGTCACGCCCCGAATAGGTATCAGCAAGGATGCTGAGCGTCTGGCCCGCTACATTCTGGCCGGCAACCCCTTTGTCTCCAAACGCGGTGCCTGAATCCTTCTCACAGACCGCGGGTGTCCTTCCCAAGAATGCCGGGTGCCCCACATCTCGCTCGTTTTTCGCGAGATGTGGGATACCACGAATGTCGGTTTCTAGCCCTCGAACACCCAAACAGCTGCTTGTCGAGAGCTGTGGAATCCCACAGCTCGCAAAAAACAAGCGAGATGTGGGGCACCCGTTTTCGCTATAACTGGAGATCCAGCGGGGAGATGGTTTCCTCACCCCTGCAGCAGCAAATTATCGATAAGCCGGGTGCTGCCAACCCGGGCCGCCACTGCCACCAGGGTGCCTTCGCGAACGTCGGTTATATCCTCTAAAGTCAAAGGGTCAACGACCCTCAAGTAATCCACCTCAATCGCAGGTTCTTCCCGCATAACTCGCAACGCCTCAGCAAGCAGCTTGCCCGAGTCGTGCTCGCCGCCCTGAAACTGCCGCTGGACAGCGATCAGAGCCCGGGAAAGAACCAGCGCCTGCCGCCGTTGTTCGGCGCTCAGGTTGCGATTCCGGGAGCTCATCGCCAGCCCGTCCGCCTCGCGCATAGTCGGACAAACCTCCAATTGGACCCCAAACCGCAAATCCAGCACCATCTTGCGCAGGACGGCGACCTGGGCGGCATCCTTCTGCCCGAAAAAAGCCCGCTCCGGTGAAAAGATATTGAGCAGCTTCGACACCACCGTGGCCACCCCGCGAAAGTGTCCTGGGCGGGAAGCTCCGTCCATCCGATCACTCAGCCCTGCAACCTCGACGAAAGTGCTGGCTCCCGCCGGGTACATCTCCTCCACCGAGGGAGCGAAGACCAGATCGACCCCCGCGTCTTCCAGCGTCCGGCAATCCTGCTCAAAGTCACGCGGGTAGCTGGCAAAATCTTCTCTGGGGCCAAACTGGGTCGGGTTCACGAAGATGGAGACTACCACCACATCGCAGGATGCCTGCGCGGCGCGCACCAGGGATAAATGCCCCTGGTGCAAAGCTCCCATGGTAGGCACCAGCCCTAGGGTCTTATTCTCCGCTCGAACTCGGGCGCACGCGTTCCTGGCATCAGCGATAGTCTTGAGCACCAACATGGGCTATGCTTTGCGCCGGCTTTCTTCCTGAAGCAGAGCCGCCAGCGCCTCTTTGCCCAGATGGTAGCTTTCCTCTTCGCTGGGGAAATTGCGTCCCTGCACGTCGGCGCGATAACGATGGACCGCATCTGTAATCAAAGCCGCGGCATCGCCATACCGGCGGACAAATTTCGCTTGCGGCGAGAAGGACATATTGATCAGATCGTGCAATACCAATATCTGGCCATCGCATTGCGACCCCGCCCCAATGCCGATGGTCGGGACGTGCAGAGCCGCGGTGATGCGCTGGGCTACCTCGGTAGGAATGCCTTCCAGCACCACCGCAAAGGCGCCGGCTGCTTCCAGGGCAAGCGCGTCTTTCACCAGGTGATGGATGGCGGCGACCGATTTACCCTGCACCCGGTAGCCGCTCATGCGATGGACGGACTGGGGGGTAAGTCCAAGATGCCCCATTACCGGCATCTCCGCGTCCGTGAGCCGTTTCACCAGGTCCAAACGGCTCGCTCCGCCTTCGAGTTTCACTGCCTGGGCGCCGGCCTCCTTGAAGAAGCGTGTGGCGTTAGCGATCCCTTCCCCCGTGCTCACCTGGTAGGAGCCGAAAGGCATGTCCGCCACCACCATCGCGTTCTTGACCGCGCGGCGCACGGCGCGGGTGTGAAGCAGCATCTCGTCCATGGTGACGGGGAGGGTGTTTTCATAGCCCATCACCACCATGGCAAGAGAATCCCCAACCAGAATGAAGTCGACCCCGGCCTCGTCCACCAGCCGTGATGTGGCATAGTCGTATGCGGTCAGGGCCACGATGGGTGTGCCGTGGGATTTCTTGTCTTGAAGTGTTTGAATGGTCACCCTGGATGCCCGGGCAGACGAAGATGGATCCGCAGTGCGGAAATGCGTGAGACTCATGGTCAACTCCAGTGCAACTCCCCTTAGGGATGCTGCCCGATCGGTACCGCTAAGAAGTATACCGTTAAACCGCCGGGGGGAGGAAGTACTGCTTGCCTTTGATGGGCTCGGACAGACGTTTGAGCAGTAGCTCCAGATCCCGATTGCGATTCACAAAGTCGATCTCCGAGGTGTCGACGACCAGCAGGTCGCTGGCGGTGTAGTGGAAGAAAAAGTGTTCGTAGGCCTTCGCTACCTGTTCGAGGTAGGCGTCACTGATGGCTTGTTCCTGGGTTAACCCCTTGCGTTTCAAGCGCTGCTTCAGCACCTCGGGAGAAGCCTGCAGGTAGATCACCAGGTCCGGGGTGGGCACCTCGCTGCGAAAGATCTGGTAGTAGCGGTTGTAGAGAGCCAGCTCCGCATCGGTCAAGTTGATGTAAGCAAAAAGCTTATCTTTTTCAAACAGGTAGTCAGCCACGATCGGCCAGGGTTCGCTGCCGGCCAAGTCTTTAGCCGCCTGGCGCATTTGATCGTACCTTTCCACCAGAAACCACATTTGGGTAGGGAGCGCCATTCCGCTCGAATCCTGGTAGAAGCGCTCGAGGAAGGGGTTGTTATCCGGCTCCACGATGTGGCGGGCATGCAGGGTTTCCGCCAGGATACCGGCCAATGTCGACTTGCCGGCGCGGATCGGCCCGTCGATGGCGATGAATCTGGGAGTGTCAAAAAACTCTGCCATGGAAGAAAAGTCGAAGATAACACTAAACTATTGCAGCATGCTCACCAAGCTGATCTCCGCCAGTATGCTCACCGGCCTTACAGCCGGCGGGTATATGTATGCCGCGCATTCGCCTACTTCGCAGCTCTTCGGCCGCACCCTTACCGCCGGCTCCGATCCGCGGGAGGTCGCCCTAACCTTCGACGACGGTCCCAACGACCCCTATACACCGCAGTTACTGGACCTGCTGGCTCGCCATCAAGTGCGGGCAACGTTTTTTCTGATGGGTAGTTTTGTACGCCAGCGCCCTGCAATCGCCCGCGACCTGCAGCAAGCCGGCCATCTGTTAGGCAACCACACCGTGAACCATCCCACCTTGCTGTGGGAGGGGTCCGCAAGCGTACGGGAGGAGCTGACTGATTGCAGCGCGATCATAGAGGACGCGACCGGCAAAAAGGTGGAATACTTTAGGCCGCCATTCGGAGCACGCAGGCCGGAAGTGCTGCGCATCGCGAGGGAACTTGGTTTGACGCCCGTGATGTGGAACGTGACCGCGCACGATTGGGATGCCACCGACTCACAGGCGCTGACTGCGCGGGTCCAAGGCAGCGTTCAGCTCAACCAGCGCCGCCACAGCGCCAGCAACATCCTCTTGCACGACGGCGGACACCTGCAGCTGGGAACCGACCGCTCCGTAACCCTCGCAACGGTCGGAATGCTGCTCGACACCTGGTCCGGGAGCGGTCTTCGCTTCGTGACCGTGGATGCCTGGAAAGATGCTTAAGTACTAAGGTGAAACCCCAGGTCCCCTCCACATCGCTACCCCGGAGTGGCGCAGCCACAAAGGCTAAAGAGTGTGTATGAGAGCTGCCGGGTCGGGTGCCCTAGTTCCCTGACGAAGGCCGGGTGCCCCACATCTCGCTCGTTTTTCGCGAGATGTGGGATTCCGCCAATGTTGACCGCTCAGTGCATCGAGTGAATTTACGGTCGGAGGGAAGGTGCAGTGGAATCCCACATCTCGCGAAAAACGAGCGAGATGTGGGGCACCCGGCCTTCGTCAGGGAACCAGATTCAGACCCCTCGCTGTGTAGCTGTTCTTTCTCGCTGCTAAACCCGGGTCGCGTGCATCGCCGCGAAAGCCGTCCGCGCGGCCTTGACCGTAAAGTCAATGTCCGCATCAGTATGCGCGGCGCTGAGGAAGGCAGCCTCGAATTGCGAGGGAGGGAACCATATTCCCTGATCGAGCATTGCCCGGTGAAAGCGCCCAAAAGCTTCCGTGTCCGATGTAGACGCGCTCGCAAAGTCAATCACCGGCGCAGCGTTGAAGAACCACGTCACCATGGAACCCACCCGGTTCGTCTCCACCGCCACCCCTGCATCCCGCGCCGCTCCCGCAATACCCTTTGCAATCGCGGCTGTGTGGGTTTCGAGACCGCCATATACTTCCACCTGATGATCGCCCAGGTAACGCAGGGTAGCGATTCCCGCGGCCATCGCCAGAGGATTTCCACTCAGCGTGCCGGCCTGATAGACAGGCCCCAGCGGCGCCAGCAAATCCATCATCCTGGCCTTGCCCCCAAAGGCGGCGCAGGGCAATCCGCCACCGATGATCTTTCCCAGGCAAGTCAGGTCCGGGTCAATTCCAAACAACTCCTGCGCACCACCCAGAGCCAGGCGAAAACCGGTCATGACCTCATCGAAGATCAGCAGGCTCCCGCTCTCCCGCGTGATCCGGCGCAGTCCCTCCAGATAACCGGCCGCCGGAGGCACACAGCCCATATTGCCCACTACCGGTTCCACGATCACACAGGCAATGGGATGTTTGGCAAAAGCCTCCTCCACCGCCGCCAGATCGTTGAAGGGCAATGGAATCGTCCAGTGGGCGATCTCCTCCGGCACTCCTGCCGATCCCGCTAGGCCGAAGGTGGCCAGTCCCGATCCCGCCTTGACCAACAGCCCGTCGGAATGACCGTGGTAACAGCCTTCGAACTTAATCACGTATTTCCGATTGGTAAACGCCCGCGCCACGCGGATGGCGGACATGGTTGCTTCGGTACCCGAATTGACGAAGCGTAATTTTTCAATCGAAGGCATGGCGGCGACCACCAGTTCCGCCAGGTCGGCTTCGGCAGCAGTCGAGGCGCCAAAACTTGTTCCCCGTCCCGCCGCTCGCTGGATCGCTTCCACAACGGGCGGGTAGGCATGACCCAGGATCATCGGCCCCCAGGAACCGAAATAATCCAGGTAGCGATTCCCATCGGCGTCCCAAAGATAGGCTCCCTCGGCTCGCTCCAGGAAGGGTGGATCTCCACCCACCGCGCGAAAGGCACGCACCGGCGAATCTACGCCTCCTGGTAAATAGCGCTCCGCGCGCCGCTGCAATTCTCGGGAAAGACTCAGTTCTCGGGCCATGGGATTCAGTATATGGCGATGTTAAACTGGCAATTCTCGGGTATCCCATCTTCCAATCAAAACCGCCAAGCGAACTCGGAAAACATTGCCAGAAGAGACGCGCAAATCGAATAAGCCCCCTGTCACCTATGCATCGGCCGGGGTAGATCTCTCTCAAGGGGACCGAACCAAGCAGCGCATCAAATATCTGGCGCAAAAAACCTTCAACAAGCAGGTCTTGGGCGAGATTGGCGGATTTGGCGGCCTCTTCCGTCTGGACACGGCGAAGTACTCCAACCCCATCCTGGTTTCAAGCGCCGACGGAGTTGGTACCAAGCTCAAAGTCGCCTTTGCTCTGGGTATGCATCACACGGTTGGCGCCGACCTGGTCAACCACTGTGTGAATGACATAGCTGTGCAGGGCGCCACCCCGCTCTTTTTTCTGGACTATCTTGCCATCGGCCAGCTGGACGACGAAGTCGCCCAAACCGTGGTCAGTGGGGTTGCCGAGGCCTGCCGTGCCAATGGTTGCGCCCTGATCGGAGGGGAGACGGCGCAGATGCCCGGCTTCTACGCCGACGGCGAATACGACCTGGCTGGCTTCATCGTTGGAGTGGTGGACAAGGAGAAGCTGATCACCGGCAGCAAGATCGAGCCCGGCGATGTGCTGATCGGGTTCCCTTCGACCGGCTTGCACACCAACGGCTATTCCCTGGCACGCAAACTGTTTTTTGAGGTGGCCGGCTACGCGCCCAACCAGTACGTGAACGAATTGAAGGACAAGGCCGGCGCGGCGTTGATGAAGGTGCATCGCAGCTACCTGGCGGTGATCAAGAAGCTCACCGCGGCGGATCTGGTGGTGGGTATGGCTCACATTACGGGAGGCGGCATCACGGAAAACCTGCCCCGCATGCTGCCCAAAACCATCGCCGCGGTGGTGGAGACAGCGGCATGGATTCCTCCGCCCATCTTTGCTCACCTCCAGCAACTGGGCAGCGTGGAGCCCGAAGAGATGCTGCGCACCTTCAACATGGGTATCGGGCTGATCGCCGCGGTGCCCGCGGATAAGTTCAGGCGGGCTAAGTCGATGCTGGATCGAGCCGGAGAAAAGTTCTGTGTCATCGGCCGTACCATCAAGGGAGAGCGCAAGGTGTTGTACACATGAATCCCCACCGCCTGGGCATTCTGCTTTCCGGGCGGGGATCGAACTTTCTTGCCATTGCCCAGGCAATCACTCAGGGGCAGATAAGCAATGCCGGCATCGCCGTCGTGATCTCGAACCGCCGCGATGCACCGGGAATCGCGGCTGCCCGCAGCGCTGGATTCGCCACCGAAGTGATCGAGTCGCGAGGACGGCAGCGAGAGGAACACGACGCCGAAATCGTAGCTACCCTGCAGGCACACCAGGTCGATCTGGTCTGCCTCGCTGGCTACATGCGACTGCTATCGGCGGAGTTTGTGCGCGCCTTCCCACAGCGCATCCTCAACATCCACCCGTCGCTGCTGCCCGCCTTTGCTGGTCTCGACGCGCAGTTACAAGCACTCAAGTATGGGGTCACGGTCTCCGGCTGCACGGTGCACTTTGTGGACGAAGAGCTGGACCATGGCGTGATCGTGCTGCAAAAAACCGTTCCGGTGCTGGCGGAAGATGACGAGCATACGTTGGCGGCGCGCATCCTGGCTCAGGAACATGTGGCGTATGCCGAGGCCATCGAGCGCGTGCTCTCCGGCGATTATCAAGTTGCCGGGCGGCGCTATGTCAGACGGAAACTGAATGGGCCTCGCCCAGGGTAAGTTTGACCGCCATTTTTCGCGATCCGCGGAAGAAGGTCACGGTAACGGTATCGCCGGCTTGATGGCGATCCATGATCTCGGAAATATCTTGCGGACTGGTCACCTGGTCGCCGTCGATGCCGACAATCAAATCGCCACCCAAATAAATCGGTGTGTTGCCCAGGTAGGCTTCCTGGTTACCGCCCTTTAGTCCCGCGCGTTCTGCTGCGCCTCCAGGGATGACCTTCTGCACCAGCACGCCGTAATCAGCCGGCAATCCTATCTGCTGCGCGAGGCTAGGCCCGATAGCCAGGGAAGCGATGCCCAGCGACGGCCGGCGCACCCGCCCGTACTTGCTGTAGTCCGACAGAACCGCCTTGATGGTGTCCACGGGAATAGCGAAACCAATGCCTGAGTTCTGCTCCGCGCCTCCAGTGGCTATCAGCGTGTTCATGCCTATGACCTCACCCCGGGAGTTGAGCAGAGGCCCACCGGAATTGCCGGGATTAATCGCGGCATCGGTTTGCAGCGCCTTGTCGATGGTGGCGCCTTGCGGTTCCTGCACTGAGCGTATGGAGCTGATGATTCCCGTGGTCATGGTCCCATTCAGACCAAAGGGATTGCCGATGGCGTAGACATTCTGCCCTACCTGTAGATCACTCGATTCCGAGAGTATCGAGGGCGTGAGATTTTTGGCGTCAATCTGCAGCAGGGCCAGGTCGTGTGCTTTATCCTGCAAAATAATCTGCGCTTTATAGGTGCGCTTATCGCTGGTGGTTACCTCGACGTTCTGCGCATTCTGGATGACATGGTAGTTGGTGATGACGCGGCCGTCTTTGGTCAGGACGAACCCGGAACCCTGGCCGCTTTGCGGTACCACCCCATAAAAGAAGTCGAAGGCCAGGGCGGAAGAAGTGACATTCACCACCGAGGGCAAAGCCCGCTTATAGACCGCAATGCGATTCGCTTCCTCTGGCGTATAGGCCGGCTGCGCGTCTGCCTCGGTTAACTGCATGGGGGACTGATGCCACAGCTTGGCCAGCGGCGGCGGGACAGGAGCTCCCTTGAAATTGCTGTACGAGGTTAGATAGACGAAGGCGCCTACCAGCAAAACGATCAGAATGACGGAACGAATCCTCATAGCGAGCTGAACCCTATTAGATCATTTCGGTCGCGCCGCCTCCACAAGCTCGCGATAGATCTCTTTGACCACAGCGCGCGTCTCGTCAAGCGCGCCCGTGTTGTCGATGACGTAGTCGCAGCGGCCAGCTTTTTCCTGATCTGGAATTTGTGCCGCCAGCCGCGCGCGGGCGTCTGCTTCCACCCCGGTGTGCGCGGTCATGCGCGCCACAAAGCGCGCAATCTTTAAATCGTCGGGTACCGTCACCAGGATCAATCTATCGAACCGTTGCAGCCACCCCGGACCAGTGCCCCACTTTTCCACTTCGAAAATAAGCGCGGATTCCACAATCGCCACTCGCGCCGGATCGGCCGCGAAGACACCGCGCATCCACTCCTCTTCCGCGGCGATGACAGCAGGATGCACGATGCGGTTGAGCGCGTCCGCCTGATTATGTTGAAAGGCGAACTCGGCCAGCGCTTTGCGATCGAGCGAACCGTCCCCACGAACCACCGCGTTTCCGAAGGTCTGCACGATCGCCGCATAGACCGGTTCTCCCGGCTGCATCAGCTGCCGCCCCAATTGATCGGCGGAAATCACCGCCGCGCCCTGCTCCGCGAACATGCCGGCCACGGTGCTCTTGCCGCTGCCCAGACCTCCCGTCAGACCTACGCGAAGCATCTAGACCGGCAGCCCGCGGCGGAGCTTGGCCGCGCGCACAGTGTTTGCCATCAGCATGGCAATGGTGAGCGGCCCAATGCCGCCAGGCACCGGCGTATAGGCGCCGGCTAATGCGTATGCCTGGGGAAGCACATCGCCCACGATGGTGGAACCTTTCTGCAGAAAGGACTCTTCTCGCCGTGCATCCCCGCCGAAATAGCGATCGAACTCCGCGCGGTCCGTGACCCGGTTGATGCCGGCGTCGAGAATCGTAGACCCCGGCTTGACCATTTCCGTGGTCACGAATGCCGGCTTGCCGATCGCCACTACCAGGATGTCTGCCCGTTGAGTGAACGAGGCTAGATCACGCGTCTTCGAGTGGCACACGGTCACGGTTGCGTTCTCCGCCAGCAGGAGAATTGCGGTCGGTTTTCCCACAATGTCGCTGCGCCCTACCACCACCGCATTCTGTCCTGCTATCTGCAGATGGCTACGTTTGAGGATCTCGATGATGCCCGCAGCGGTGCAGGGAGCCAGCGCCGGCTGTCCGGTCTGCAAGCGGCCCACGTTGACCGGGTGAAAACCATCGACATCCTTATCCGGGCTCACTGCCTCCAGCAGCAGCTTGGCGTTCACGTGCGCCGGCAACGGAAGTTGAACCAGGATGCCGTCGATATCCTGGCGTGAATTCAACTGGTGGATCAGGGCCAGCATTTCCTCGGTGGTAACCGTCTCGGGCGGCGTAATCAGCTCGCTGAAGAGGCCTAGCGCTTCGCAGGTCTTGACCTTGCTGCGGACATAGATTTCCGAAGCGGGAACGTGTCCTACCAATACTGCCGCCAGTCCCGGCCTTATGCCCTGGAGCGCCAGCCGGCCCACTTCATCCTTGACCTCCGCCTTGATTGTGGCCGCGATTGCGGTTCCGTCCAGAACTCTAGCCATGCACCATCCTTCCTGCTGCGCTCATACTAAATGGGTCTAAACTCAACGCATGGCAGCGATTCTTTCTGAGGCCTTGCGCAAAATTCTGGTGTGCCCGGTATGTCATCAACATCTCACCGCCGGGCCAGCCGAGGATTCGCACGCCTGGCTGCACTGCGTTGGTTGCGGCCGCTACTACCCAGTGGAAGATGGCATTGCTGTGATGTTGCAGCAGCGCGCGACGCTCGAACCTCCAGTCGCATGAAGCAATTCTGCTTACCAGTCGCCATAAAACCAGTCTATTAGTTCAGAAGGGCTGGATGATGGCGGGGCGCCACGGTGAGGATTCTCATTTTGGACCTGCTTTCCCGGAAATGATGCAGGGGCGGTGTGGAAATGGCGATTGGTGGGTGGATTTCTGGCCGAAACGATCCCATCATCCGATACATCCACTAGGGCGTTCCAGCATCAAATCAGCAGATTGTTAACCGTCTTGCTCTGGTTTGTCTGTTACGCAACGAAATTGCCATTGCGGGTTCATACATAAAGAAGAGACGAAATGGTTCGTTTCTGCCCCAGATTGGATGCACGGTTGCGGTTAGGTTCCCTGGGCGTTAGTAGTAGGGTTCTTTCCGCAGGTTTTCTCGCGCAGCGATCGAAGGGCAATGCTGTAAATGGTGCCTGGGCCTCAGAGTTAGAGGTGAGAGAGGAAAATCACAATGTCTGCAAGCGCCAAGATCGAAAAATTTTCCGCACGCGAGCTGCTAAATCTGCGCAACGAGCTCCTGCAATCGGGGATCGATTCGTGGCAGGCAGCCGAAGTTCTGAGTGGTTTCCTTACCGGCCGCGGCTATGGCGTGAGCGGCTCCGCTGCCCGCAATGCCATCAGCCGTCTGGAAGAAATGGGCTGCAACCTCGATTGCATGCAGAAGGAACTGGAGAACCTCGCGTTCGTCATGTAGCCGTCCCCGCGATGCAACCATCGCAACGTCCATTTCCGTCCCTCGAACGTCCAAAAAAATGGATCCAAAAGTAACTAATAGCCCGGCGTGCCTTTCCAGGCATGTAGGCTGTTATGGTTACAGACGGCGGATACCTTCCAGCTGTGAGGGACGACAGTGCTCGAAGTGAATCGAAGGACTTTTCTTAAGACGGCAGGGGCGGCGGCGGCGGTAGAAACCTTGCTTGGTTCGCGAACCCATTTGCTGGCCGAGGCTCAATCCGAACCTGCATCGCCGGTAGCGGCGAATGATCATATACAGATCGCGCTGATCGGCGCTGGTGGTCAGGGCCAGTTTGATACCAAGACCGCGCTCCAGGTTCCCGGGATCAAGCTAGTGGCCGTGGCCGACTGTTACGACGGCCGTCTCGCGCACAGCAAGGAACTCTGGGGCGACGATCTCTTTACCACTCGCGATTACGGCCAGGTTCTGGAACGCAAAGACATCGATGCCATCATCATCGGCACCCCCGATCATTGGCACAAGCAGGTCGCGGTGGACGCGATGAAGGCCGGCAAAGATGTTTATTGCGAGAAGCCGATGATTCACCTGTATGCCGACGGGCCGCAGATGATCGAGGCCGCCAGCGCCAACAAGCGCATCCTGCAAGTGGGAAGCCAGCGGGTGAGCTCGGTAGTCTATGCCAAGGCGAAGGACCTGCTCGCCTCCGGCGCCATCGGCCAACTAAACATGGTGACGGCGCGCTGGGATCGCAACTCGTCCATTGGTGCCTGGAACTACACCGTACCGCTGGATGCTTCGACCGAAACCTGTGATTGGCCGAAATTTCTCGGCACGGCTCCCCAGATTCCCTACAACGCGGAGCAATTCTTCCAATGGCGCAAGTGGAAGGCCTACGGGAGCGGAGTGGCGGGCGACCTTTTCGTGCACCTGTTTAGCGGCACGCACTTCATCACCGGTGCGCATGGGCCCACACGCGCCATGGCAACCGGGGGGCTGCGCTTTTGGAAAGACGGCCGGGATGTGCCCGACGTGATGCTTGGCCTCTTTGACTATCCGGAGGGTTTCAATCTGAGTTTGCGGGTGAACTTCGTAGACGGTGGCGAGGAAAGCGAAGGGCTGATTTTTACGGGGTCGGAAGGCACGATGGAGATAGCGGGCAACAGCGTCATTGTAAGCCGGACCCCGCTCGAGAAGGCGCCCGGTTACGTGATCGGAACCTTCACCGAGGCGATGCAAAAGAAGATTCTGGAAGAGTATTCGCAGAAGTATCCACGCACTCACCCCACGGGGGCGCCGAAGCTGGGATACGAGAAATACGTAGCAGCCAAGGGATACAGCGACAGCTACGATCACTTCAAGAATTTCTTCGCCTCCGTTCGATCGCGCCAACCAGTAGTGGAAGATGCCGTCTTTGGCTACCGTGCAGCGGGAGCTGCCCTGCTGAGCAACCTTAGCTATGAACGCGGCGCCGTTGTCCATTGGGACCCCGAAGCAATGAAGCTGCTCTAGGGACTCGGCTCGGGCTTCGGCCCACCCACGGTTCGCGGCCGGGACAGGATGTTAGACTTCGCGCATGAATTTACGCCTTCTTGTGCCGCTCCTTCTGGTTTGCGCGAATGGATTTGCCCAGTCGCCGCCGCGCGCCCGTGCTCTCGGCGTCCCTTTCGACGGAACCCCCGGACCGCTGGATGCAATCACGGACGTAAAGGGCGTGGAGATAGACGATACGACCCTCATTCGAGGTGAGGGTAAGCTGATCGTCGGCCAGGGCCCCGTACGCACCGGAGTGACCGTGATCTTCCCTCGTGGCCGCGGCGATGCGGAGCCGGTTTATGCCGGATGGTTCTCGCAAAATGGAAACGGCGAGATGACGGGCACCACCTGGGTAGAGGAATCCGGTTTTCTCGAAGGACCTGTCGGCATAACCAATACTCACTCGGTAGGCCTGGTGCGCGACTCCATCATCGCCTGGTCTCTCAAGAGCGGCCGCCTCGCACTGCAGCCCTGGTCCTTGCCTGTGGTTGCCGAAACCTGGGATGGATACCTGAACGACATCAACGGCTTCCATGTGCAGCAATCGGATGTGTTCTCGGCGCTCAGCGGTGCCCAGGGTGGGCCGGTTCCCGAAGGCAACGTTGGCGGAGGGACGGGCATGGTCTGCTACGGGTTTAAAGGTGGAGACGGTACCGCTTCCCGTGTGCTTTCCGCTGAGGCCGGCGGCTACACTGTCGGGGTTCTGGTGCAATGCAACTGCGGAAGGCGCCCCCAGCTCATCATCGCCGGCGTGCCTATCGGTAAACTCATCCCCGCGGCCCCCAGCAATGCGATGTCGGTCCCGGAAGTGAGGGGAGATGTGGGGTCGATCATCATAGTAGTGGCCACAGATGCGCCGCTTTTGCCCACGCAACTAAAGCGGCTCGCCCGTCGTGCGACCATGGGACTCGCCCGGACCGGCTCCAGCTCTGGAAACTCCTCCGGAGATATTTTCATCGCTTTCTCTACGGCCAACCGTGGCGCGGAAAAAGAACCCGGGCCGAATTCCGTGCTCACGGTTTCGAATGAGCGCATCAGCCCCTTGTTTCAGGCCACGGTCGAGGCTACCGAGGAAGCGATTGTGAACGCCATGGTGGGCGCACAAACCATGACCGGCGTTGACGGCCATACCATCGAAGCTCTGCCCCACGACAAGCTGACAGAATTTATGAAGCGTTCACCGCAGACCGTGCTGGTTAATCGATGACCGGCTCGCAGAGCACAGGAAAATTAACCGAGCGCGCAATGAAACATTTGGAGTGCGCCTGGTGGTGAAGAGATTGTGCTTTGGCCTTATCACTGCCCGGCGCGAGGACGACCCTCGGCCGCAGGGTCACTTCTACAAATTGGCCGGAGCCATCGGCTGATTCCTCCATCGCCCCAATTGCTTCATCCACGTAGGCATCGACCACCACTCCAGCTTCGGCGCAAAGATGTAGATACCACAGCTTGTGGCACGCGGAGAGAGACGCGACCAGAAGATCCTCTGGATTCCAGCGGGTGCGGTCGCCCCGAAACGCTGGGTCCGAGGAACCGGCGATGGGCGATTTTCCCGAGGCGGAAATCTCGTGAGAGCGTTCGTAGTTACGGTATCCGCTCGTTCCCGTCCCCGTATTCCCGGTCCAGGTAATCGTGACTTCATAGCGGTGGCGTCGGGCCATGGCTTCATTCTACTGTTCAGGCGTTTCCCACCTGCCGGATTTTGCCGACCGAAAAATAGCTTCAATCACCGCCGCATTCTTGATCGCATCCGTTAGCGGCACCGGGACGTTGGTGCCCTCGCGCACTGCCCGGGAAAAGACGTCGCCCTGGATCGTGAACTGGTTAACCGGGGGGAAGGTTTCGGTAATGATGCCGGCACCAGCGAGATCGCCTCCATCGTCGATCAGGATCTGGCAGGCATGGTCGGGAGGTGGAGTAAATGGCGCCACTATTTCCATCCGGCCCAGCGTGCCCAACAATTGCATCCGTTGCCGATACACAAGCTGCGTGCTGCAGGTGAAAAGCGATTGTCCCCCGGGAAATTCCAGCATTGCCGACGTCAATCGATCAACTTCTAACTCCGGATCATGGTCGATCAGCCCCAACACCCGCAACGGCTCTTCACCGAATAGAAATCGCGAGGTGTGGATGAGATAACAACCAAGGTCCATCAGGCATCCGCCGCCATATTCCGGAATGTTGCGGATATTCCCCGGGTCAGCGTTGAAAAAGCTGAACACACCTTGTATGGAACGGAGTTGACCAATCCTGCCTGACGCAACGAGTTCGCGAGCCCGCAACCACTGTGGATGGACTCGAACCATGAAGCCTTCCGCGATGATGACACGCGTGCGCTGCTGCACTGCCAGGAGAGTTTTTGCCTCGGCAACGCTGGCGCTGAGAGGCTTCTCGCACAAGACATGCTTGCCTGCTTCGGCAGCCTTCATGGACCAGGGCACATGGAGTTGATTGGGGAGTGGATTGTAGATCGCTTCGATTTGTGGATCTGCCAGCAACTCTTCATACGAGCCGTAGGCCTTCGGGATGCCGAGAGTGCGTGCAGCTTCTTCGGCCTTGTGGCGATCGCGCGAAGCGATCGCGGATACCTCGACCCAATCGCTTTTTTGCATTGCCGGAATTACTTTTTTTAGCGCGATTGCGGCCGTGCTCAGAACGCCCCAGCGAACCTTATTTGCCATACCGCGCCATGATAACGCGAATGATTGTTTGCTAAGGGGACTGCCTTTAGGCCGTACGTGCCCACCTCGAATGAGATCCGGCTCCAGCCGCGGAACTCCTTGCACCAAAGGCACGGCTTCAGCCGTGCCGCAAACGACCATGCTCGCGACGCGGCTTTAGCCGCTGAGGTACGCTTTTTGGGGACATGAAGAATTGAAAAAGACGTACCCCAGGGGCTAAAGCCCTCATCAGAGTAGCTTGATACGGCACGGCTGAAGCCGTGCCCTTCGTACAGAGTTTTTCGGCAAGCTGTAAAGCCCGTACCCTTCAAAAGCTCAGAGGCCAGAGCCGCGGAAGACGCAGGTAACGGTGCGGCAAAGGATGAGAAGATCTGCGCCGAGCGACCAATCCAGCAGGTACTTCAAGTCGTACATCTCGATGCTTTCGGGATCGGCATTGCTGCGGCCCTCAATCTGCCACAGGCCGGTGATACCGGGGCGCATGCGATTGCGGAAGGCAAGAAACTCCGGATTGAGCAGTTTGCAATGATAGTCGGGTAAAGCGCGGGGACCTACCAGGCCCATGTCTCCACGGACCACATTCCAAATTTGTGGCAGCTCGTCAATGCTGTAACGGCGGATCAAGGTACCCACGACGGGCAGGATGCGCGGGTCGCCGCCGTCCCTGTAGATGCGCGGGTCCCGGGCATCAGGATTCTGTGCCAGATATTCGCGCAGCCAGACGTCAGAATTCAAGCGCATGCTGCGGAGCTTGAAAAATTTGAATGGCCGGCCGTCTTTGCCGATCCGATTTTGGATGTAGAACGCGGGGCCGGGATCGACCAGCTTAATGACAATGATGGCCAAAATAAGCACTGGCAAAACCATGATGCCGGCCAGCATGGCCACGCAAAAATCGAGCAAGCGGCTGCAGGCGAGTGACAGCTGCCGCTGGGCGGGTAGAGTGGACGGAATGGCAAGCTGTGTTTCGATCATGCCGATTCACCTTCCCGGACGCGGATTGGAAACTGCCGCAGGCCCCCGATTTGTAACGTCAAAAGACCAAGGAACTGGGCCAGCTGCACAATGTAGCGCTTAAACAACCGGCGCGGTTGGGTGCAGAGACGGAAGAACCATTCAAAACCGGCCGCGCGCACCCACCGCGGGGCCTGGCGAAGGTTGCCGGCGTGAAAGTCGAATGCGGCGCCCACGCCGAGCAACAGCGGAGCGCGCAAGCGGCTCCGGTTGTCGGTCATCCATATCTCCTGCTTCGGTGTGCCCAATCCGATCCAGACCACGTCTGCCTGGCTGTCGTTGATGAGCCGCATGTCTTCTGCAATCTCGCTTTCCGAGAGTGTACGGTAAGGCGGCGAACAGGTACCGACAACGCGCAGGCCAGGAAATTGCTCCTGCAAGCGCGCCGCAAGTGTTTCGGCTACCCCGGGTGCCCCGCCATAGAAGAAGTGCCGGTATCCGCGCTCCGGAGAGCGTCGGCATAATTCGAGCATGACATCGGGACCATAGACGCGCTCCGCATGAGCAGCGCCGAACAATCGGCACAGCCGCGCCAACATCATTCCGTCGGTGAGGGTGACGTCAGCGTTGTTTAAAGCAGTGCGCTGACGTTCATTACGCTGGCATGCGGCCAGCATGTCCGAGCCGGGAAAGCAGAGGATGCGGGGGAGCCTCTCGGCAATCCACTGCTCCATGAGGTCGACAGCAGCGGTGAAGCGCATCGGATGCAAACGAACGCCAAGGATGTTGACGAACGGCTGCGTGCGAGGCTTCACGGCTGCCTGCTGTTCAGCGATTGCGGTCACGAGCTTACCTCCAGAGGTTGGCCGGAGGTTGATACAGCCCGGCGGAGACAGGGACGCCCGAAAGCGCCGACCCAAAGTGCAGATCGTCACTTGCCTGGCGTAAGAACGCAGTCACCGCGTGGTCGAAGGCATCGAGGAAGATTTCGTCGCCGGCGCGCGGCACCACGTAACGGTCGCGGTCAGCAAGGTAGCGCTGCAGGAGCTCGGCCAATCCCAACTCCGGCGTGAGGCGGCCGATGATATAACGGTCAGCCCCTACCCGGCCGATGAACGCAGCCTCGCGATAGAGATATACGTCGCCCAGCAAATCCACTACCACGGAAATCTGCGGATACCCACGTCCCAGGATGTCCGTATGGGCTACGCGGCGAACAGGCGCCGTTTCCACCCCTTCCACCAGCCCGCGCATGCCGTAGCCCAGATCCACCTCGAACTCCTTCATCCCTTCCGAGATGAAAAAGCTCTGCAGGTCTATAAGCTCATCGCGCAGCCGTTCCCGCTCATCCCCGCTGATAGCGGCATGGCCGGATGCGGCATAGTTTTCCCGCAACGTCAGGAAATTGATTCCCTTGCGATCCGGCGACTGGTCGGCGATCGAGACCAGGGTCTCGGCAACCTTGCGCAGATGCGGTATTTGCCCGCTCTGGATCACGTGATTAAACCCAATGCGGAGTTTCTCACCGCGTTGCGACTTGGCACGCACCAGGTCCTTCGCGTTGCGAATCACCCGCGTGGCCACTCCGGCACGCGAAGTGGTACCCTGGGCGGTTTCGTCGTCCGCTCCATAGAAGGAAATGCGAAGTGTATCGAGATGCCACAGTCCCTCATTCTTCTCCAGGAACCGCTGCGTCAACATCATCGCGTTGGTGTAGAGTTGCATGCGATGGCCAAAGCCGGCGGCGAAGCGAACCACTTCGGCGAGGCCAGGATTCGTGAGCGGTTCCAGTCCCCCGGACAAGTAGAACCGGCGCGGCAGATCCCGCGGTGCCTCGGCGAACAGCTGCCGGAATAACTCATTTCCGGGAATAATATCTTCCGTTTGGTACTGGACCCCACGTGCACGGGCACAGAAGCTGCACGAGAGCATGCAGGAGACGGCAGGATATATGCCTACCGTAAACGGATAGCGATAAGTTCCCTCCAGAAGTGCCTTGACTGCTCCGGATTCGATGATTGGCTGGATCGTGCTCCGGCGATAAGGAGCATCCGCACCGCTCTTGCTGAGATACATTGCCGTTTTACGATTGCGGTTGATGGCTTCGACCAACCTGATCGCGTCATCGTAATTGCAGCGGCAAGCCTCCGCGATTTCGCGCAGCCGGCTAAACGGGCGCATGGTCAGCATGTGGAGAGCAATTGCAGCCCTGGTGGTCCAGGACTCGCGCTCGTGAAGGCCTTGGTTGCTTACAACGTACGCGTTCGAGACCAGATCGCGGCCAATATGCTCGGCGAGCGAGCGCACCGGGCCTGGCGCGCTAGGATCCAGATCCTCGATGCCGTAAGTGGTTTGAACTTGAGTGGCGATTGAGACGAGCCCGGCGTTCGAGCCGGCGAACGTGCTCACAGGGAACCCCGCATCGAAGCCTGGTGGAAATCGACAAGGCAGCTGCCTTTAGTCGCCCCAGCGGGAATAGCGTTCATCTCTCCGGTAATCAACATTACGATTTCCTCCCAAAAGGCAGTGAATTAAACCGACAAGTCATCACCGAGCGTGAGCACCGGCGAGCTGTTAAGCGCAAGTTTTAGGGGGAAGACCGGGTTGATACCCGGCTGTAGCTAAACTGAGGGCAGAAAGTAAATCTGTGTTACAAGAAGAAACTGGCGCAGCTATTCTGCCGCTGGTAAAGAAGTAACAAACCTAAGTTGGCCATGTCTACCGATCTTTGGTAACCTTTCTGTCCACGCAAGAGTGCTGGCATAACTGTTGAATTTACTTTGCAAAACTCAGATTGATACAGATTGGGGACTAATAGAGTCTCGGTCTCGCGCTGCAGGTCGTAAGTCCTTGGTAAACAAATAATGGGGAGCTGTAGCAAACAGTAACTAGGGCCAATGGCAGCGCGGCGGCAGCGTTGGCTGAAACCGGGAATGCCTTCATCGCGTTAATGTAACTATTACGGATCGATGATATCCATCAAGAACGTCATCGCGCTAGCGAGGATATGGGATGCCAGCCCGCAAGCGAAACTGGATAGTGCAAACCCGCAGACCGGTGACATGGCGCGCAGCCTTTAAGCCGCGGCTCGCATCAAATCCCCGTCTGCAGCGCGCACTGTTTGCAGCCCGAGAGAGATACTTCATGATCAACGATTTGTGGTACAAGAACGCCGTCATTTACTGCTTGTCGATCGCCACCTATTTGGATTCCGACGGCGACGGCATCGGAGACTTTCCCGGGCTGATGAGCCGCCTGGACTACCTGCAGGGGATGGGTATAACGGCTATATGGCTGATGCCTTTTCAGCCCTCCCCGGGCAGGGATGATGGCTACGATGTCGCAGACTACTATGGGGTAAATCCACGCTATGGCACTCTGGGAGACTTCGTGGAATTTACCCAGGGCTGCCGGCAGCGCGGACTGCGCGTCCTGATCGACCTGGTGGTTAACCATACTTCAGATCAGCACCCCTGGTTTCAGGAGGCACGCCGCGATCCTGAGTCGAAGTACCGCGACTGGTATGTGTGGTCCAAGAAAAAGCCCAGGAACGCGGCGTCGGGGGTTGTATTTCCTGGAGTTCAGAAAACCACGTGGAGCCACGACGAGGTTGCCAAGGCATACTATTTCCACCGCTTCTACGATTTCCAGCCGGACCTCAACACAGCCAACCCGGAAGTGCAGGCGGAGATCCTCAAGATCATGGGGTTCTGGCTGCAGCTCGGTGTTTCGGGCTTCCGCATGGACGCTGTTCCCTTTGTGATTGCAGCCAAGGGAGCCAAGGTCGCCACACCGAAAGAGGATTACGAGATGCTGCGCACCTTCAGCCAGTTCCTGGGCTGGCGAGAAGGGGACGCAATCATCCTTGGCGAAGCCAACGTCTTACCCGACACAGACATGCAGTACTTCGGCAGCGCCGGCGAGCGCATGCAGATGATGTTCAACTTCGAAGTAAACCAGCATCTCTTTCTTGCTCTTGCCACCAGTAATAGCGGCCCGCTCAAAAAAGCCATGATGTCTACCAAGCGTCGCCCAGCGACGGCGCAGTGGGGGCAGTTCCTTCGCAACCATGACGAGCTCGATCTCGGCCGCCTGGCAGAAAAAGAGCGCAATGCCGTCTTCGCAGCCTTTGGACCGGAGCCGGACATGCAGCTCTACAATCGCGGTATTCGACGCCGCCTCGCCCCCATGCTGGAAGGCGATCGCAGGCGCTTGGAACTGGCGTACAGCCTGATGATGACCTTGCCCGGTACGCCGGTGATTCGCTATGGCGACGAGATCGGGATGGGGGACAATCTCAAGCTCCCGGAACGCAACTGTGCTCGTACGCCGATGCAGTGGTCTACCGAACCCAATGCGGGCTTCACTAAGAGCGAGAAGCCGATTATGCCGTTGATTAGCAGCGGGCCTTACGGGTTCGAGCACGTCAACGTGGCCGCGCAGCGCCGCGATCCGAACTCGTTGCTGGACTGGATGGAGCGCATCATCCGCATGCGCAAGGAAGTGCCGGAGATTGGCTGGGGCGATTTTTCCTTCATTTCTGCGCAGGCGACCGAAGTGCTTATCATGCGCTACGATTGGCGTAATAACTCGGTGCTCTTTGTGCACAATCTAAGCTCTTTGCCTCGAGAGGTGAGCTTTTCCGTGACTACTGGCCAGCAGGAAGGATGTTCGCTGATTAATCTACTTTCGGATAATCACAGTCAACCGATCGATGCGGATAAGCATCGCCTCCTGCTGGAGCCGTACGGATACCGCTGGTTCCGGGTCTGTGGTCTCGATTACCTGCTTAAACGCGCCCCAATGTGATACATAGAGCTATCTGCTCTAAAAAACCAGGATTATCGACTTATCGTCCACGAAAAAGCTGCATCTCAGTATGCAGCAGAGGCTTGGGACGTAATAAAAGCCTCTCCGCGAAAGTCGAGAACCCTGATGAAAAGTATTTTTGCTGCTTCGTTGGTCGGCATAGGTCTAGCGTGTACCGCCGCTCATGCGGCTGACGTTCAGAAGCTGGACGAACGCATTGATTCTGCACATGCAGTCCTACATGAGCTGATGGCCACACCGGACAAAGGTATCCCGCTGGATATCGCCGCCAAGGCCCACTGTGTGGCAGTTATCCCGGGCTACAAAAAGGGCGCGTTTCTGGTTGGAGCGCAATACGGCCAGGGTGTAGCAACGTGCCGTACCGGCACTGGTTGGAGCGCGCCTGTCTTTATCCAGTTAACCGGCGCCAGCTTCGGCTTGCAGGCTGGAGGACAATCAACTGACCTCGTTCTGGTTGGCGTCAACAGCCGAAGCGTGGACGATTTGCTCAAGGACAAGATAAAGCTTGGCGGTGATATTGCTGCGTCGGCCGGTCCCGTCGGCCGTGATTCGCAGGCATCTACTACTGAGCTGGCGAATGCCGAATTCCTCACCTACTCTCGCAGCAAAGGTCTATTTGCCGGTGTAGATTTGACTGGCGACGAAGTTCACCAGAATACGGCCGATACGGAAGCTTATTACGGCAAAGATATTCCCTATCGCGCCATTCTGAGTGGCCAAGTTCCCACGCCGACTTCGGCAAAACACTTTGAGGCGACGGTCAACGAGATGTTTCGTCGAGGCCGCGCTGATCGCGCATCGCGATAAGTAGGCGATTCAATCACTCCAAACGGTAATAGCGTATATTCTTAGTTCATCTGTCTGTCGAATGCGGGGAGCAAACACTGCTCCCCGTTTAGACCCTGCACGCGAGTGTGGGTTATTTACTGTTCTGCTGCAGGTCAATGGCTTTGTACATGGCACACTGCCGGCCTTTCAATTTGCTGCTGCCGCGCAAATCGGGAAGCGGTCGCCCAGATCGGCTGTATCCCACTGCGGTTTGCGGGGTTGATGGTTCTCGCCCGATCGCCACACATCGCCGATGTGATCACGCCTGTGAAGCGAGAGCAAAATATCAGACAAGCTGTTTAGGTTAGTGATGGCGATCGATTCCGTCAGGCGAAATAGCATTGTCGAAAGCTTAAAACGCTCCGAGTTGGTGGCTCTGGCTTCCTTGTCGCCCCCAGAGGTTCTTCTCCTTACCGGATATTGGCCGGTCATGGGTCAAAGTCTTGCTGTCTTCAGCCGAGAGGGCGAGAGGTACTGCATCGTGCCCGAAGATGAACTCGAGTTGGCGAAAAAGACGTCTGACGCGGAGTTCATTCCGTATAAACCGGCCACTCTGGATAGGTTAACCACCCCTGCCGCAGCTCTCATCCAGCCGACGAGAGAGCTGTTTGGGCGGCTCAACATGTCCTCCGGAGCTGTCGGAACCGATCTTGATGCCGGAATGACGGCGATGGCGTACCAGTCGGTGAGTCGATTCCGAGCCACGGTAGTATCGCTGTTGCGCAGTGTGGGAGAGGATCTGCGCGCCGTCTCGGCCGATGGCCTCCTGGCGCGGCTCAGGTCTATCAAAACGCCGATTGAAATCGATCACATACGCCACGCCTCGAAGCTGGCCCTGAAAGGCTTTAAGGAGGCGGGCGAAATCATCGCTGCCGGTCGTCGTGAGGATGAGGTTGCGGCGGACATCGAAGCCGCATTCTCACGGCTGGCACATGACGGCTTTGAGCGCGGCCGGGGTTACTTCTTCTGCATGTCCGGGCCCAATTCCGCCAAGGCTGCAGGCGCCTATGCGCGTACTCGCCGTCGTGTGCTCGAGCAGGGCGATCTGGTAATGATCCACGCGAACACGGTTGGCGATGGCTACTGGACTGATGTCACTCGTACGTTCATCGTCGAAGTGGAGCGTCCTACCCAGCAACAGCAGCATATGGAAGGCGCAATCGCTGAGGCCAGGTCCGCCGCGCTACGCCTGCTTGCGCCCGGAATACAGGCTCGTGCGGTCGATGCTGCGGCGCGCAACGTTCTCATACGGCATGGATTCGGTGCTGAATTTAGTCATCCAACAGGACATGGAGTGGGTTTTGCGGCCGCCGATCCCAATGCACTGCCGCGTATCCATCCAAAATCGCCGGACGTTCTCGAGGCGGGCATGACCTTCAACATTGAGCCCGCCATCTATTGCGAGGGCGTGGGAGGAATGCGCCATTGCGACATGGTGGCATGTTCCCCTTCCGGAGCCGATCTGCTGACCGATTTAACGGAGACTCGTAATGACGTCAGAGTGTCTGATTACGCAGGCCACGGTAAATCTTTTCACCGTGCCCACCGACGCGCCAGAGGGTGATGGCACCTTGTGCTGGAAGAGCACTACGATGGTGCTCATCCGGCTGGCTTGTGGCGAGACGTGCGCCCTAGGCCACACCTACGCAGACGCCGGGACCGCTACCGTGGCTCAGGAACTGCTCAAAGAAATTGTTCTGCACAGCGATGCCATGCAACATACCAACACTCTCCAGCGAATGCTCCGCCACATTCGTAACTTGGGCGAGACCGGCGTCGCCATGATGGCCGTCTCTGCTATCGACAATGCTCTATGGGATCTAAAAGCGAGGCTGGTTAACCTGCCTCTGGTTAGTTTGCTGGGCCAGGTACGGAGCGGCATCCCGGTATACGGCAGCGGCGGGTTCACCAGCTATACCGATCAACAGCTCGCAGATCAGCTCGGGGGATGGGCGAGCGGGGGGTTCACCCATGTGAAGATGAAGATCGGCGCCCACCCCCTCCTTGACCCGGCGCGAGTTCGCGTGGCACGCCAGGCGATTGGCCCGGATTGTAATCTTTTCGTCGACGCCAACGGCGCCTACACCGTCACCCAGGCGATCGAGCTGGCGCACCGCTTCAGCGAAAATAATGTGCGCTGGTTCGAAGAGCCGGTCAGCTCGGATCATCTCGAAGGTTTGAATCAGATCCGCGAGCGGGCCCCACTGGGGATGGACATCGCCGCAGGTGAGTACGGGTACACTGCCTGGTATTTCCGCGCCATGCTCGATGCCAAGGCAGTCACGGTGCTGCAGGCAGACTGCACCCGATGCGGTGGCATCAGCGGTTTTCTGAATGCAGCCGCGATCTGTTGGGCGCACAACATACCACTTTCTTCCCACTGCGGACCCAGCATGCACCTGCACGTCTGCTGCTCCGTTCCACGCGCAGTCCACATGGAATTCTTCCACGATCACGCACGTATCGAACGCATGTTCTTCGACGGCTTCTGCGAACCTGTGCTGGGCTGCATGGTTCCGGATCTCTCCCGCCCCGGTATGGGATTGGAGTTGAAAGAAAAGGACGCGAGCCGTTTCCGGGTTTAACCCACTCGCCTAGCCCACCAATTGAAATGAGGGACAAATAATGGCTGCACAAGTATCCGATTTGATTGTTGAAAGGCTGATTGACTGGGGTGTGGACACAATCTTTGGCTTTCCTGGAGACGGTGTCGATGGCTTTTTCGAGTCACTACGCACCCACCAAGATAAGCTCCGTTTCATCCAGGTGCGGCACGAAGAGGCCGCAGCTTTTGCCGCCTGCGGATACGCAAAGTACACCGGCCGGCTCGGTGTATGTTGCGCGACCTCCGGCCCCGGCGGAATTCACTTGCTCAACGGCTTGTACGACGCCAAATGCGACCTGCAGCCGGTGCTCGCGATTACCGGACATACTTTCCACGATCTGATCGGCATGGACTACCAGCAGGATGTCGATTTGGACAAACTCTACATGGATGTCTCGGTCTTCAACCAGCGTGTGATGGGAGCAGCGCATGCGGTGAACGTTGTGGATATGGCTGTCCGAACTGCTTACGGCCGGCGCGGTGTCGCTCATATATGTATCCCTAAAGACATTCAGGAGTGGCCCCTCACCGACAAGATGCGCAGCAGCGCCAACATCAAAGGCCATAGTGGAGACTGCGCTGCGCCTTCGACCCTGAAACCTGCCGACACGTTTCTACGCCGCGCCGCCGCCATCATTAACGATGGCTCCAAGGTAACGATCATGGTTGGCCGGGGCGCACTCGCAGCCCGCGAAGAAGTGGCACAACTGGCCGAGACCGTGGGCGGCCCGGTGGTGAAGGCTCTCTTGGGTAAAGGTGTATTGCCGGACAGAAGCCCTTATACAACCGGCGGCATCGGCTTGCTTGGCACGGCTCCTTCCGTCGATGCGATGGACGAGTGCGACACCCTGATCATGATCGGAACCAGCTACCCCTACATGGAGTTTCTGCCTAAGCCTGGCCAGGCGAAATGCGTTCAGATTGATCTTGACCCTACGCGCATTGGTCTTCGCCACCAAACGGACGCCGCATTAATTGGCGACGCGAAGACGATCCTTCAGGCGCTGCTGCCTCTGCTCAAACCGAAGAAGAACAGCTTCCTGAAAAAAGCACAGGAACGCATGAAAACGTGGAACGAGCTGATGGAGCAAGAGGGCACCCGTGAAGATATGCCGATGAAGCCGCAGGTGGTTACGCACATGCTGAACAAGCTTCTGGACGACGATGCCATCGTTTCCGCCGATAGCGGCACCATTGCCACCTGGACGGCGCGCCACGTCGAGATGCGGGGCAAGATGCAGTTCTCGCTCTCTGGTTCGCTGGCTACCATGGCCAATGGCCTGCCCTACAGCATCGGCGCCGCCGTGGCCTATCCGGGAAGACAGGTGGTCTGCGTGGTCGGCGACGGCGGCCTAACGATGCTCATGGGCGAGATCGCAACCCTGGTCAAATACAAGCTGCGCGTCACGGTGATCATCATAAAGAACAACGTGCTCGGTCAGATCAAATGGGAACAGATGATCCTTGAAGGCAATCCTCAGTTCGGGGTCGAGTTGGAGCCCATCGATTTCGAAAAAGTTGCCGAAGCCTGCGGGGCACGCGGTTTTACGATTGACCGCCCGGAAGACGCCGAACGAATCCTGCGCCAGGCTCTTAGCCATCATGGTCCGACCGTTGTCCAGGCAGTGGTCGATCCTCACGAGCCGCCCATGCCGGGCAAGGTCACCACGGAACAGGCCTACAAGTTCGCAAAATCGCTGGTGCGCGGACAGAAGGATGCCGCCAAGATTCTCAAGACGGTCGCCGAGGATCAGGTACGCGAGGTTGTCTAGGTCCTGCCCCTAGTCACAGCCAGGGTGTCCCACGTTTCGTGCTTGAGACGTGGGACACGACGACAATCTGTTCGAAGCTTCCGTTTAGGACCAAACTCCGATGACCTCAACGTCGCTTACGTTAACCCACCCGGAACGGGATGCCGAGGCGATCGCCAATGCTCTACGCGAGGGACGCTTCCAGCGCAGTCTGTCCCTGCTCACCGCCGCTGCCAGTATCATCAGCGGGCTTGAAGTCGCCTATGAACACTACCGTGGCAGTTACAGTCGTCGCGTTATGTACACGCCAGTCATCCTGAGTGGAGTGCTGGCGGTCGCGGCGATTGCTGCCTTCTTCAGTCGCCGGGCCGCTCGCACCGTGCTGCGCGCGGCTTCTTTCATTACCCTGGTAGATGCGGGGGTGGGGTTTTACTTTCATGTCCGCGGCATTGCCCGTAAGCCCGGCGGGTGGCGGCTGCCCATGACCAACCTGATCATGGGTCCACCCATCTTCGCGCCGTTGCTCTTCGGCACCAGTGCCTATCTGGGCCTGATCACGTCGTATCTGCAGCGCGAAGACGCCGGGGTACCCGAGAGCGAAGGAACTGACCATTGGATCCGGCGGCTGCTTCCCACACGTGCCAGCCGCAATCTTATCTCCGCCGAGCAAGATATTCGTGAGGGGAAATTTCAACGCCAGGTCGCTATTGTCGCCGGAGTGAGCTCCCTGCTCAGCGGATTTGAAGCCTACTACTCCCACTACAAAAATAATTTTCGCTACAAGATTCAGTGGAGTCCGGTGGTCATCGCTCCCTTGCTGGCCGCGTCTGCCTTCGGATCGGTAGCGAAACCGCGTCTGGCCACCACCGCTCTTCCTGCTCTTTCCGCGGTCGCCGGTGCTGACGCAGCCGTCGGCTTTTACTATCACGCACGTGGCGTGCTTCGCCGTCCGGGCGGACGGAAACATTTGCTCTACAACATTATGTACGGCCCGCCCATTTTTGCTCCGCTGCTTTTTGGTGCAGCGGCCACGCTCGGCCTGCTGGCCAGCCTTCTCCGACGAAACTCGAGGACCCCATGAACCCCAACGAAGCTCCGGACTCCACGCTGCTGCCTCGCGATGAAGCCACCGGCGAGCCGCGCCCGCAGACCGATACGCCTGGCTACTATCCTGGTTACAGCACGCTCGCGCAGCAGTCTTTTTGGGATCCGGCAACACGCGACGTGGTAACGATGCGGGTGGAGCAGGTCCCCTCCATTCGCTATTTCAATCCCGTGCAGGCTCGATTCTGGAGAGCCGTCTTCGATCACCTGATTCCGCAGCATGACCGCACTCCCGATCGCCGCATTCCCTTGCTTGAACCTCTCGATCTGCGCCTCTATCAAAATCGCACCGTGGGCTACCGCTACGAGACGATGCCCCAGGACCGGGAGGCGTATCTCCTGGGTGAGCAAGCCATTAACGAAGAGTCTCGGCATCGCTTCGGAGCGGACTTTGTCCATTTGCCCCAGCGTCAACAGGACCTGGTTTTGCAAGCGATACACGACCAGAAGCCCGAGGCCGCCAGATCCATATGGAAGCAAATGTCGATCGGGCGCTTCTGGCAATTTCTGATGCAGGATGCAATCGAAGCCTACTATGCGCATCCCTGGGCCTGGGACGAGATTGGTTTCGGTGGCCCGGCTTATCCCCGTGCGTACACGCGCCTGGAACGCGGCGAACCCGAACCTTGGGAGGTGGAGCCGCAACGTTATGACTGGTTGGCACCTCGCTACACCGTGTCCGATACCACGGAAGCCACCCACCATTTGCATCTGGAATCCGACCAGAATAGTTGACGCAAGCGAAGTGAGGACCCCATTGAGCAAGCCGCTATTCGGTTCGTTTGAAGCTGGTAAGACCAACGGCCACATGCTCGGTCCGCTGCAGAAGATCCACATGCCCATGCGCCGCTTTGCCGAAGGCGAGGAGGTCGATTATCTTATCGTCGGCTGCGGCTCGGCAGGCGGCGTGCTGCTGCAGCGGCTGGCCCGCGCCGGTTTCAAGGTCGTGGCGCTGGAGGCTGGGCCATTTTGGGATACAGAGCGCGACTGGGTCTCGGACGAGTCCGGCTCCCACGAACTCTATTGGGAAGAACCACGCGTCACCGGCGGCACCGATCCGCTGGCACTGGGCGCCAATAATTGCGGTAAGGGCGTGGGCGGCGGATCGGTGCACTGGGCCGCGTTTACTCCTCGTTTGCACCCTTCCGATTTCGAAGTGTATACACGCGATGGCGTAGGCGCCGACTGGCCGATCAGCTACGATGTCCTCCGCCCTTACTACGAACAGCTCGAGCTGGAGATGCCTGTAGCTGGTCCCGCCTACTATCCATGGGGACATCCCCACGGCTATCCTTATGGGCCTCACCCCATGGGCGGGGTTGGTAATGCCCTGATCAAAGGCTGCACTGCGCTGAATATTCCTGTCTCCATTGGCGGGCCGGTGGCTATCCTTTCCGGTTCGCATGGCGATCGTCCTCATTGCATCTATCGCGGCTTTTGTATTCAGGGCTGCAAGGTAGGCGCGAAGGCGAGCACGCTGGTTACGCATGTTCCCGACGCTCTGCACCAGGGAGCCGAGATCCGCGCCCACTCCATGGCTTCGCGGGTCGAACTTGGCAAGCGAGGCCGCGTCATCGGCGTGCATTATTTTGACCGCGAGGGCAGTGCTCACTTCCAACGTGCTAAAGCAGTGATCATTGCCGCCTATTCCATTGAAACCCCGCGCCTGCTGCTCAACTCCGCTTGTCCGGGCTTTGAAAACGGATTAGCCAATTCGAGCGATACTGTGGGGCGCTACTTGATGGCGCAGGCCGGCAATGTCGTGTTGGGACGTTTCGATCGGCCGGTCCGCATGTATAAGGCGCCTCCCGCGCACGCCCTCACCGAGGAGTTCTACGAGACGAACCCGAAGAACGATTTCGCTCGCGGCTTCGCCATTCAGACCGTAGGCCCGCTACCGATCGCGTTTGGCAAGCAGATGGTTGCTGCCAAACGCGCCTGGGGTTGGGGCTTGCGGCGGGAGATGATGGACTATAACCAATGGGCCAGCTTCGGCCTGTTGGGCGAGATTCTGCCCTGGCCGGAGAATCGAGTTACGCTGGCCGACGACACCGATCGCTTCGGCTTGAGGGTCGCCCACGTCTCCTTCAATCTGCACCGGAATGACAAAAAGCTGATTAAGGCTGCGAAGGAGAAAACCATGGAGGTGATGCACGCCGCCGGCGCCAACGAAGTGGTGCAGGAGGCACGCTATGCGCACTTAGTGGGCGCCGCGCGCATGGGGTCTGACCCACGCTCCTCGGTCGTGGACAAGTTCGGCCGCACGCATGACATTCCGAATCTCTTTGTGTGCGATGGATCCATATTGCCAACGCAGGGCTCGGCCAATCCCGGGCTAACGATTCAGGCGCTTGCAGCCCGTACCGCGGACTACCTTATTACACAAGGTGATGCGATTTTCGAGAGTAACAAACGAGAGCTAACCGAGCCCATCTTACGTCGAGAGCTAGCTCCTCCCGGCACTTACGGCAAGGGAGCACCGCGCCTGAAGTAGCCTCACTTTCAGACCTGCCACGAAGGTCAGTTTATCCCCTTTGCATCGTGAACCACTTCCGGTTAAGAGCAGTGGTATCCCACATCTCGCGAAAAACCAGCGAGATGTGGGGCACCCGAGATCCGTGGCAGGTCCGGGAAAGCTCAAACCTTTAACGCCATATTCGAGGCCAAGCTGGCTTGCAGAATAATCTGCCCCAATGTAGTACAGATCAGGTGTTGTTCACCTCCGCTGATCTCACTAGCCGCTTTGACCGGGTCTTCAGCGTAATTCCACAATCCAATAATGATTTTTATGTTTGGCTCCTGCGCCCGCAGCCTGCGATAAATACCTCGCGCGTGTGAGATGGCGTAGGGAGGCAATGCCGACAGGCATACGATCTCCGGCTGGGTCCTGGCAACTTCCGCTAACATCCCATCCACACTTCCAATCGGAATAGCTGTTGCGGAGTAACCTGCCCGTTCCAGTAGCTGGGCCAACATAATGCCGACAATCTCATCGGCGTCATCGCGGGCTGGAAGGCACATGATTTTCTCCTCTACCGCCCGCGCGGCCACAGCCTCCAGCGTTTTGGAGTCATCTTGCCTGAGACTTAACTCCTCCACCAGGTCCTTGGTAGTTTGCGTGATAAAGGCGATCGTTGAGTCGTCGAGTTCATTGCGGTGCCGATCCTGTTCAGACAAAGTCAGTGCGGGAATTAATACGGTGTCGTAGAGGCTCTCAAGAGAAGCGCCTTTCAAATGCGTCTCCAGCACTTGGCTGGCTTCGCGCTGGTCGTTGGCCAGCAGGCGTTGGTAGTAGTGCGCTTCCGGTCGCATGACCGGCTGGTCTCCAAGAAGCACGGTTAGAAATGCCAGGCTGGGTACGTGGCCGCCCACAACCACCAGGCATACGGTGAGGGGGACGGATAATATCAGGCCGATGGGTCCCCAGATCAAGGCCCAGAAGATGGCCGCCACTAGGATCGCGAGCGAGGACAGCCCCGTATGCTTGCCGTAAACATGGGGCTCAAGCAAATTCGCCGTCACTAACTCCATACAAAAGAAGATTGCCAAAATGAGCAGGGTCTTGGTCCAACCGTTGAAAACAGCCACCGATAAGGCCGTGGGCAGGAGAGCGCCGATGGGAGCGCCAATGTAAGGGATAAACCGCAACAGCCCGGCTAGTGCCCCAAACAACAAAGCGTGGGGCAGCCCCATGACATGCAGAACGACAAAAATAATCAAGCCAAAGGCTGTGTTCATCAGCCACTGCAAGGAAAGATAGCGGCTCACGCGGCGGCTGGTGTCATCCATGGCCTGCGTCATGAGATTCAAATGTCCATGCCCGCTCAGTTGAATGAGGCGGTTGCGCAGATCTTCCCGCTTCAGAAGCATGAAAAAGGTGAAAACCGCCACCAAAGCGATCGAAACCGTCACCCCCAGCACCCCGCTGATCGCGTCCAGCCTGCCCTGACTGCCCGTAACCTCCCGCACCGAGACCGGGCGATCGGGAGATGACCCTAATTCCTTTTCGGCGGAGAGTTCCCGGACGTTGTTAAAGGCCGAGCTCAAATCGCCAATCTGCTCGCTGAGACTGTCCAGTTCTTGTTGCGCGCGGACGAAGCTGGTCGTCTTGGAGGCGTGTAGGGCTTGCAGCTTGTCATGAATGTTTGTCGTATATGCAGGCAGAGCGTCGGTGACCTCGACTAACTGGACGAAGACGGTCCAACCCACGGCTCCGAGCACAGCACCAGCCGCGAGAATCACGATGGGAATAGCCACAATTCTCGGTAGCCGGATCCGTTCCAGACAGGTGACCAGGGGTGCGAGAACAAAGGTAAAAAGCAAGGCGAGAGCCAGCGGCAGGATGACCGTTTTTGCCAGATAGAGCGTCGTGATCACCACCACCGTCACAATGACGGCCAGTAACCGCGAGATTGCGCGCGCTGTCGCTAGATCAGTTAAACGGCTCATCGCTGCACGTAGATGCTTTCGTCGCCATGGGCGTTGCCAGACAGTTAATTTGTTCCCCACAGACGGGTCCGCTAGGTACCGGCGGGAAAAGTTCACAAGCGGGGCCATGCACGGATGCGGCTTCTCGCATCTATTGGAACGAAAGGCAGAATGTAGCGCCTGCTGAGGGAACCAATGAGTGTAGAAAGCTTGCAAGAGCTATTCCTGGATGAGCTGAAGGACCTCTATTCGGCGGAAAAGCAAATCACGAAGGCACTTCCGAAGATGGTAAGGGGAGCAACATCCCCTAAACTCAAGGAAGCTTTTCAGAGCCACCTGGAAGAGACCAAAGGCCAGATCGAACGCTTGGAAACAATTTTCGAGATGCTCAAGAAGAAAGGTACGGGCAAGACGTGTGAGGGAATGAAGGGCGTTCTCTCCGAGGGTGCGGAGGTTATCGAAGAGACCAAGAAGGGAGATCTGCGCGACTCTGGGCTGATCACAGCTGCCCAGCGAGTAGAGCATTATGAGATGGCCGGATATGGTGGCGTGCGCGAGTATGCCCGCCTCTTAGGGCAAAAGGAAATCGTGGCGCTGCTGGACGCGACTTTGAAAGAAGAAGAGGCCGCCGACAAAAAACTAACCCTGATTGCGAAGGATGTGAACGCTGCTGCTTTGGGCGGTTCCCCCTTGGAGAAGGCCAGTTAGCCATGCGCTGGAGCTCGGTCGGGCTTGAAGTGCGGCAAGGAGATCGCGATGGAGCGAATTGATGCAGCGGCTTTCGGTATCTTTGTGAACCGGGCGGATGCCGAGACAGCCGTTGACCGGCTGACGATGGCGGGCTTTTCCAATCAGGATGTTTCTGTATTGCTGTCCGACCGGTGTGAATCGAACGAGTTCGCGAGCGAACAAACCACCAAGGCTCCGGAGGTGGCAACCGCCGGGCTCGGGTTGGGAGGGCTTGTCGGGGGAACTCTCGGCCTACTGGCCGGAGTCGGTGCCTTGGCGATTGCGGGCGTGGGTTCGTTCATTGTTGCCGGGCCCATCATGGCCACTTTAGCCGGTTTCGGTGTAGGTGGGGCGGTGGGCGGCCTGGTAGGGGCACTTGTGGGCATGGGTATTCCCGAGTTCGAAGCCAAGCAATATGAAGGCCGGATAAAGGATGGCGGAGTTCTGTTGGCAGTCCGCTGCAATGGCGGGGAGGAGATATCGAAAGCGAGGGGTGTTCTTGAGGAGGCTGGCGCGGAAGACATCGCGTCCTGCGTGGAAGAATCGATGAGCAGTCCAGAAGCAGATGAAGTAGGTAAGGATCGCGCTGCTTAAGACAAGTTAAGCGGGTTTGAAGCGCTTCCGGGCGCTACGCTGCGGTGATGCCTGAAAAAACTAAGAAGCCTCGTCACCGGTGATGCGATAGCGTGCCGCCAGGCCTTATGTCCGCGCCGACTAGCAAGCCATGCCAGTGCGACCTCCGCGGAGGGCGAGGGCTTGTGCGGAAACTTCTTCTCATAAAGATCGATAGCGTGTTGAATCGCCAGCATGTCAGCGGGAGTAAGCGTCATCGCACACCTTCTTCTTGAAGCCGGCCAGCGGCATAGCGAAAGGGATAATTGGCCTTGCCATCTCCGTAACCTGTCGCGATCGATGAAAAGTTCAGCAACTGTTTCATTTAATCCTTGCGGAGCTGGAGATCAGCGAACAGTCCATACTGACGGAGTGTAAGGACGGCTCCATCGAAGTCGACCTTTTCGCAGCGTCGGAGCGCCTGCGGCAATGGTTTAGGTTGTCTTAGGCGATAGATCCAAACAAGTACGCAGCGAATAACGTGGAAGCGGCCAAAGACATACATCGGGAGATGCCGCGGGCCGCCTTCTACGTAGCGCAGGCCTCGGCCGAGAAGCGGCGGTGTTAATTCGAGCAAGTTCATGGCTCACCCAGTTCGCGATGCCACTTGAGATCGTAACTTCAAGGCCGCTCTGGGGAGGAGATGAACCAGGCCCTTTAACTGGCTCAATCACATCACGGCCGACAGTTTGACGTAAAGCGAAATTGGCCGTGCAGTTTTGACTGCAGGGATCATTAGTAACCACTATGTCCGCCAAAGTAACCTGTAAGCCACAGGGAAGCAGCGGATGGTAATTGTCAAGATGCCAGCAAACCCGCCCCCACCGGCCGAATGTGTCTTGGCAGAGCTTGTCCCGCCGATTCTAGAACGCTGAAATCTCTGCAGTCGATTTGTTCTCAACCTAGCGCCGCGCCGCGTGGGCGCGGAATGCCGGACGGAGCAGGGAGACGCCTACGCGAAAGTCGTATCGCTGGCGCGAACCAGCTCAGGATTTCTTCATCCATCCTGCCGATAGGCAACCTGTCGCTGAGGATTTATCGGATGCTGAAAACCTATTACCAAAGCACGCCATTAGAGCTACCTGTTGCGGAAAGCGAAGCCCCTTCCCTTCCTGAGATACTTTCCGCCTTATCCTTTGCGTTGGACCTCACTGAGGGTGCCGTACCGGGGCATGCACTGCGCAGCTGCCTGCTTGGTATGCGCCTGGGGATGGAACTGGGCTTTTCCCCGCTTGCGCTGGCCGACCTCTATCACGCCCTTCTGCTGAAAGACGTAGGCTGTAGCAGCAACGCAGCACGGATGTGCCAGATTCTCGGCGGCGGCGATGATCGCGTCGTCAAGTCCGGCGTAAAGCTTGAAGATTGGACGCGTCCGTATAGCCCTAAGCTGTCCACCCTGAGGCTCTTGTGGCACAACGTGTCGCCCGATGAAAATCCCATGAGCAGGCTGAGGCGTATCCTGCAAATCGGGCGAGCCCAACACGGCCACAACGAGGAGATGATCCAGCTCCGTTGCGACCGCGGCGCGAGCATCGTGCGCAAGATTGGCATGAGCGAACAGACAGCGCTCGCCGTGCGCAGTCTCGATGAGCATTGGGACGGCAGCGGTTATCCGCAGCGGTTGAAAGGAACGGCTATCTCTCCACTGGCCCGGGTGATGGCGGTGGCGCAACATCTGGACGTGTTCTCTGTGGAGCAGGGTGACGTTCAAACCATGCTGGTTCTGCGTCAGCGCAGCGGACGATGGTTCGATCCTGAGGTAGTCAAGGCGGCTGAATCGTTGCACAAGCGGTCTGCATTGTGGCGACAACGTTCGCCTAACGGAGTTCAGGCCTCCACCGACCCCGCGAAGGCCGTGCGGGCTGCGGTCATCGCCTTATCACCCCTTGAGAACAACCGCCTCAGCGCATCGCACACGGATCTGATCTGTGAAGCATTTGCGGAAGTCGTGGATGCCAAGTCTCACTTTACGTTTCGCCACTCCATGGGTGTTACAAATGCTGCCCGCAACATCGGCAAGGCCATGGGGCTGAAGCCGGAACGAATGCAGCTGCTGAACCGCGCGGCTCTGCTGCATGATCTGGGCAAACTCCGTGTTCCGAACTCCATCCTCGACAAGCCCGGTAAACTCGATGACGCGCAGTGGTCCGTTATGCGGGAGCATCCGGGGTTGACGCGTACAATTCTTAGCCGGGTGAAACAGTTTGAGGAACTGGCGGAAGTGGCTGGTGCTCACCACGAGAAGCTCGATGGCACAGGCTATCCAAAGGGGTTGACCGCCGGGCGTCTTTCACTCGAAGCACGTATCCTCGGAGTCGCGGACATATATGGAGCCTTGACCGAGGATCGACCCTATCGCAGCGGCTTTAGCCCCGCGGAGGCGCTGAAGATCATAAAGCGTGATGTTCCCGGTAAGTTGGATACAGATTGTTTTGCTGCGCTATCTTCCATTGCGGAGGCGGGCGAAGAAACCGCGCCGTCGCTAGAACCCTTGAGTGTTGTGCCGCCGGGCCGCTCCACCATACTTGCCCCGGTGCCGCTCACACCCATCTCCCTCAGCTTCTGACGCTGTAACGCTTGCGATTGTAGTGGTGGGCGAGGCGGGGCTTGAACCCACAACCCCCGGCTTAGAAGGCCGGTGCTCTATCCAATTGAGCTACTCGCCCGTTCCTGACATTGTATCGTCAGCCGGGCGCCGCATCGCAGCGACCCCGTGAGCATCCATGATCACCGGCAGAGCGAGGCTGAGCGCCCTGGCCCACGCCTTGGCGGCGCGAGGCGCGGTTGCGCCGCAGCCTTCAACGAACCAGGTCACTCCAAACCCCGGTGTGCCCTCCACCTCCGCATGCCTGAGGACAAGTTCCACCCGGGCCGCTTTTGCCGGAATGCCGCGAAGCGCCTGAGTCCCCACGCGGATCCATCGCTCCTGGAGCTCGAAACTAGAGAGAAGGAAGAAATCCCGCGGCAACAGGTCAACGTAGCAGCCGGCGCCAAAGGTGGTCTCGCCGGGCTCGGCGTCCATCTCGTAGCCATCGAACGGCTCAGCGCCCTCAGCCGCACTGCTGCTCCAGGCATCGCACTTTGCTGTCCAGAGCCGCGACTTGCCGCTGTTCAGCAGAACCAATGCCGAGCGCAACGCCGGTGTCGCTCGCGCTTCTTCAATTTCGTCGATCAGGTGCTCGCCCAGTCGCAGATCCACGAACTGACACTTGCGGGTGTCGTCGGCAGATGAGGCCCAGGGAACGGTGATCACTGGGTCGTCTGCCGCCAGGGCTACCGACCAATCAGCTTCCATCAGGCCTGGTGACCGAGAGCAGAAAGTTCAGCAGGATCTTCTCCGCCCAGTAGCCGTCGTACCCAGCAGCCTGCGCCAGGAACGCGCAATGACCTCCATGCCTGGTCTCGATCAGCTCCACCCGGCGATTGGTCAACAACGCGGCGCGGGTCGATGGCAACATGCGGATGAAGGGATCGTCGAGAGCATGCAGAATCAGTGCCGGCACCGCAATCTGCGCCGCGAACCGGGAACTGGAGGCGCGGTCATAATAGTCATCCGCCCCGGAAAAGCCGGAGTAGCGGGCCGTGATCCTGTCGTCAAATTGGCGCAAGGTCGCAATCCTTTCCAGGCCGGCGGTGGAATAAATTTGAGGAAACAGCGCTGCTTTACGCCGAAAGCGCCGCCGCAAGCCGAGAAGAAACTTCCATTCGTAAACCCGGTTTGAAACGTTGTGCAGAGCGTCGGCCGAGACGGCGAGATCCATCGCCGGCGAAATACCGACCACGGCTTTGAGGTAGTCCGGCCGGTCTGCCCCCAGCTCACCCGCGAGCTTCAAGACCAGGTTTCCGCCCATGGAATAGCCGACCAAGGCAAAGGCGGTGAGGCCCTTCTCGCCGCTGAGTGTGCGCATGACGGCCGCAATATCGGCGGAAAGCCCGGAATGATACAGTGTCGGCGACAGATGCTCGGTGCCGCCGCAGTTACGCATATTCATGCGGATCACATTGCACCCTGCAGCCCACGCCCGCGCGGAGTTGCCGAGCATATATTGCGAACGGGAGGACCCTTCGAGGCCGTGCACCAGCAGAAGGGTGAGGCACTGGCTCGGATTTGCCTGCCAATGGCAATGGCAAAGCACGTGGCTTGCCCCACTCTCACGGACGTTCGCCTCCGCTTGTGCTAATTCGGCCGCCCAGCCGAACGGCTTTCTTTCCGCGCGAGTGCCGCTGCCTGGGTCGACTTCGACCAGATGCGCCTCGGGCTCAGGCAAGACGTATTGTCTTGGCTTGAAGTTGCCCATCAGTGTTTGCAGGTGAGCGTTGCGCAGAAATCGTCGCGGAAAAAACTCGTCCAGCTGCGTCAGGCTGCTTGTGGTTTCGGCCAAAAGGTCGCTCGTTTCGCTCAATGCGCCCTCAACCTGGTAAGCAGGGCAGAGGCTTGCAAAGCCCCTTTGGGCGAGTCCTCGTGCTTGATGTAAGCGAACACATCTCCTCGCTTGGCCTTGGCCGTCAGCTGCTCTTCGATCTGCTGCAAGTCAGCCGTCCCGTAGTCGCTTTTGCGCAGCCGGTAGCAGCAGAACGGGGCGGTGACGACGTCGGGTGTTTCGAGCTCGTCGCTTTCGGCAATACAGAGCGCGGCTTGATGCTGCCGAAGCAGGTCGAAAACCTCGCTTGCGAACCACGACTCATGGCGGAACTCAAAGGCGACGCGCAGTGCGCCCGTGGTCGCCGGCGCGGCATCCTCGAGGAAGGCCGCGAGCCTGACGGGGTCCGCTTTAAGGTTTGGAGGCAGCTGAAACAGAACCAGGCCCATGCGCTCGGCGCGGACCACCGGCAACAGGGCTGAGTAGAAGGCGGAGAGCGTGTCGCTCGCCTCCTTCAGTCGCTTGATGTGCGTAATGCGCTGCGGAGCTTTGAAGGAGAAGCGAAAGTCCGGCCCGGTTTGTGCCAGCCATCCTTCCACCGTGGCCGCCGAGGGCAGATGGCGGAAGGTGTAATTCACCTCTACCGAGTTAAGCTGCGTCGCGTAGTACTCCAGCATTTTCTTAGGGGAGGTCTTAGGCGGGTAGAAATCGGGTTTCCAGGTGGGATAAGCCCAGCCGGAGCAGCCGAGCCAGACGCGGTTTGCCACGGGGCCCGGTGTGGAAGAGGATGGTTGGGTGGTCACGTCGGCGTTTTCCACCTGCGACTTAACTCCGCCTGTTCAAGGGAGGAACGGCTTCGACTGGGGCGGCTAGTGGGGGTCGAACCCACGACATCCGGAGCCACAGTCCGGCGTTCTGCCACTGAACTATAGCCGCCATATAGACTTAGATTGTAGCATCTGGATTTGCGCCTGGACCTTGCGCTTTCAGCGGTTCAGGAGGCGCCTGCAAAGCCTTCCAGGGGTCACGTAACGTCTCATGCCCAGCCAATCACAACCCGAAATTCTGCCTCCGCAGAAGTCCCGTTTTCAAAAAGCAAGTGGTCTGTTTGCGAACGAAAATCTCGACTTCCTCTCGCATGTCCTCGACGACTGGTTCCGCGTCCCCGGCACCTCAATCCGTTTTGGATTGGATGGCATTATCGGCCTCGTCCCCGGCCTGGGAGACATTATCGGTGGCCTTGCTTCTACGTTGATCGTGGTAGCGGGCTGGGTACGCGGTGTTCCGTACGTCACGTTGGCCAGAATGGTGGTCAACATAGGTATTGAGGTGCTGTTAGGAACGATTCCGCTGTTGGGCGATGCTTTTGACATCGCGTGGAAGGCCAATCGTCGCAACTATGCGTTGATCGTCCGCCACTTGGAGCAATCCCGCCGCCAGACCTGGCGAGACTGGGTCTTCCTGATGGTGATTGCGGCGATCCTGGCCGCCATCTTTCTGGCTCCGATCTTCCTCATTCTGTGGTTTCTGGAGTGGCTTGCCCACCAAGCCTGACGATGCTGCTTGCGATACAATCCTTAGATCGGGGCGTAGCGTAGCCTGGTAGCGCATCTGCTTTGGGAGCAGAGGGTCGGGGGTTCGAATCCCTCCGCCCCGACCATCAAAATCAATGAGTTACGTTGGGCTTACTTCGGTTGCCGATCCCGGCTGCGCCTCCGGCGATTCACCTACTGAGTTAGTTGTCTCCCACTCCGTTCGCGTGTAGCCGGAATGCGCCATGAGCTTGCCCATCTCGCGATAGTCCGTAGGGTCTTGCGGCTGCCAGGTCGCAAGTCCATCAACATAACGGTTGAACATGCAGAACGCGGCGGCGATGAGGACCGTGTCGTGAATCTCGCGGTCGGTGGCTTCTTGCGCGCGGGCGGCAGCTATGTCTTGCGGAGTGACGTGCTTGCCGCCCTGTTGCACCTTCGCCGCAATGGCCAGGAGCGCTTTCAGCTTGGGCGATATGCCTGCGGACAAGAAGTCCGCCTTCACCGAATCTATGAGTGAGTAGTGGACCTGGTTTCCACCCAGATGCTCGGCCGCCGCAGCGCTGTGGGAGAGCTGGCAGAAACGACAATCGTTGCGAGACGAGACAAACGCCGCGATAGTCTCGCGCTCGGACCGGGTCAGGCTGTTGTCACCTCGAAGTAGCACCTCGGCGAGCTGACGCAATGGTTTGGTGGTCTCGGGCCGGAACTTCATTGGCCCGAGGATTCCGGGGATGCCCTCTTCAATTGCAATATGAGCCATAAACTTCCTTTCTCTAGAAGGTGATACGGAGTGACGCCTGCAGTTGCCGCGCCGGGCTGGCATAGTTAGGAGTCGCAAAATTAGGGTTGGCGGGGCTACCGATGTTGTCGCCATATTGCCGGGGTACAGGGCCGAGAAAGTCCGCCGCCCCGTAGACCTGGTCGATGTTCTGGACGTTGAAATGGTTGAAGAGGTTGAAAGCTTCGACGCTGGCTTCTGTCGAGAGCCGTTCGGTGAGCCTGAAGATGCGCTGCAAGCGGACGTCGGTGTCGTAGTAGGAGGCACCGCGATACGAATTGCGACCCACGGTCCCGGTGCGGTCGGAGAAGGGGAACCCATCGCCGTTCACATCGAATCCCGCGAGAATAGAGAAGTAACGCGGGCTCTGCAAAGTGTTCAACATCGATACCTTGAAGTTGCGTAACAGCGCCGGCCACTCCGATGGACTGTCAGCCAGGATCGAAAAAACGAAACGGTGACGAATGTCGTTGTCGCCAACCGAGCGGTCCGCGTTCGGATCGAGATAATCCTGCGGCGTACTGGTGAGCTGCACGTCGGTCGCGATATCGATGGATTTCGAGTAGGTGTAGTTCGCCAGTACACTGTAGTGCCGGGCAAAATTCTTGCGCAAGCTGAGAATGCCACCGTTATAGATCGAAAACCCGGTCGGCGTTGCGATCAGCGCGAAACCGAAGCGCGGGTCGGCGGGAACAAAATTCTGGCGTCCATCGGGCAGGGTTCCATCGGGCGTCCCGTTCACGCTCAGATATACGGGTAACTTCGCTCCATGGACGTACTGATATCCGGTGGTGAGCACCCAGCCCTCTCCGAGCTGGTTTTCAATCTCGAGGCTGGCTTGTTGCGCGTAGGGATTGGGAAACTTCCTCTGGATGTATCCCAATGGGAACTGCTGCAGCGTTCCAGGAGAGGGATAGACGCCACTCGAGGTGAAATTGCGAAAGGCTTGCGAGGCCAAGAATGGCCCGGACACTCCGACTACTCCTGATGGGCCTAGTCCAACGACGCCGTTAGGCTCTTGAAAGTCCGGCACCAGCGCGTTGTTCATCGAGGTAAATGCTGAGGCTCCCTGCCAGCCGACCATCAGGTCGCTGTAATCCCAGGGCCCGGTAAAGAGACCGTAGCCGGCCCGGATGACGTGCTTGCCCCCGTTCAGCGAGTAGGCGAGGCCGATGCGAGGCTGCACATTGCCGTAATTCGTAGGATTGAGCTTGCCGGTCACACGCACATCGGAAGCGGACGGAAAGATATCGAAGTCATAACGAAGGCCCAGAGTAAGCGTTAGGTTCGTGGTCGCTTTCCACTGATCCTGCCCATAGAAATTCGCCAGACGATGCCAGAACTTCAGAGTGGTCGCATCCACAAACGACGGAGCGGCACTTCCCGCGTATAACGAGCCGGCAAAAGGCAGCGGGCGAGTCGGAATCTGCTGCCCGAAGTAGGAACGTGGTTGCAGGAACAGGAACTGGACCGGAGTGCCCGGACCGAAAGGCGGCCCCGCAAACTCTCCGGCGCCGAAGAAGCTCTGCGGAGTGAAAATCGCCGCCCCAGGACTGAAAAAGGTAGTGTCGGCATTGATCCAGACAGGCTCGAACCCACCACCAAACTTGAACGAGTGTGCCCCGTGAATATAGGTGAGGTTTTCCTGGGACTCAAACTGAGGTTCTTTGTAATAGGAAACGCTACCGGTAAAACCACCGCTGACGAGCGTGTCCGATACATCCAGCGTCGGTTCATAGCCTGCTCCGGTTGGGGTTAGATGAAAAACGCGACTGCCAAAGGCTACGACGCTCTCCGAAGTCCAGCGCGGATTGAAGAGGTGCACGTAGTTGCCGAAGACATTTTGATCGCGCACTGGGTTTGCCCGGTAGGTTGAGGGCAGCCCTTGTCCAGGCGCAGCGGTCGGAGCGTTCGCTTTGCGATCGTCGCTGAAGAGATAGCCAACGTTGAGGATGTTTCGTTCGTTGAATACTTGCGTGATCTTGCCGATCGCCTTGTCATAGTTATCGATTTGAAGAATCGAGTTCAGCACCTCGGGTTGAAGGCCGAACTGCTGCTTGATCTGGTTGATGCTCGGAGTACCGGGACCCATACAGCCGGCAGTATTGATGCAGCCGAGAATAAAGCTGGAATAAGAGGGAGAGTCCGCGCGCCTTTGCCCCTCATAGCCGGTGAAATAAAAGGTCTTGGAATGGCGGATCGGTCCGCCGAGGTCTCCTCCGAACTGATTCGCCCTTAGCGTGTGCAGCCCGGGAGCGGAAAGAGGATTGTCGGCATCCAACGCGCCGTTGCGGAAGTATTCATACGCCGCGCCGTGAATGTCGTTTGTGCCTGACTTGGTGATGGTGTTGACCAGGGATCCGAGATTGCGCCCGTTATCGCCGGAGTAAGGACCATCGACCACGCGAAACTCCTGCACCCAATCGAGCGAAGGGCTAGCGCGTTGCACCCCGGATAGGCTGACCGTGTAGTCCGTGCCGTCAAGGCCGAAGAATGAGCTATGAGTCTCGCGGAGGCCGCCAAAGCTGAGTTGCAATACGGTTTCGAGGAACGGCGACTGGGCCGCCGTGGCCGTGCTTCGGCCCACATTTGCGGTTGGCGTCAGCAGGACGAAGTCGATGAAATCGCGGCCTGCGATCGGCAGATCGGCGATCTGGTTCGGCCGGATTACCTGGCTTGTTTCCGTTTTGTCAGTTTCGACCGCACTTGCCGCGGACTCCGATACGGCGATGCTTTGATTGACCACGGCCATGCCAAGCTGGATCGCAATCGACGCCACTTGGCCAACCGTGAGCGTGACCGGTTGAGCCCGCTCGCTGAACGCATCCGCTTTCACGCTGAGTTGGTAGTCTCCGGCGGTCAATGCCGTCAGGACTGTCGAGCCTGAGTTATCCGTGGCCTGAGTGCGGAGGAGCCCCGTTCGGGCATTGTTGAGCGTGACCTGCGCGCTGGGAACAACGCTCCCGGAGGGGTCCGTTACGGTGACGCTCAGAGTAGCGAGTTGCTGTGCGTGGAGGAAGCTCACCTGCAGAAACAGCGTGCAGGAGAGTACGGGTAAAAGCAGAGCTGATTGGTTGAAATGCTTTCTGGTCATCGCTGGCTCTCAAAAGGTGGTTTCTTGCTTTATGTTGTTGGGTCCACTTTGGCGTTGTAGCGCTCTGCTTTGTGGCGTGCTATTTCTGCTCGACGGCCGCGGTGACGGCTTCTCGTATACCCGCGAGACGGTTCTTCGGTTCATAGCCGCTAAGGGCCAGCCGCTTGCCATGCAGACGATGCGCTTCTTCGGAGACAGGATGGACACCAGACGTAGTGATCCATCGGTTGTAGAAATTGAAGAGTGAGACAACGAGGATCGTGTAGTAGATCGCCTCGTCATTCCAACCGGTGTTGCGCAGCTGTGCCACGTCTTTCTCACTCATTTCCGGCAGGTCCGTGGTCATCTTTCGCGCGAAGCGCATCAGCGCCTTCTCCGGCTCCGGCAGCGGTGAAGATTCGAGGTCGTTGAGGACGCTACGCACTAACTCCTCGCTCCCGAGCATCTCCGCGGCCACCGCCGCATGCGAGCGCCAGCAGAACTGGCAGTCATTAGTCCACGAAGTGTAGGCTGCGATGAGCTCGCGCAAAGCGCCGCTGATCGGAGCGGGACTGCGCATCACGCCTTCGGTAAAGCTGGCAAGATGCGAAGTAACTTCGGGGCGAAAGGCGAATAGGTTCCATATCTGCCAGTACTCCCGGCCCGCCGCCTTGGTGACGTTGATAAGGTCCGCATAGGGACTGGGCTGGGGGTTCGCTTCTACTTCAGGGAGGTAGGTCGGTGTTTGCTCAATTGCCTTCAAGAGCTGCTCCTTTGTCTATGAGCGAAATGGATTCGGGCGTTGTAGGAAAGGCATAATGCGCGTGCAACGCATCATCGCTGAGGGTGATGAGAGCTGCAAGGCTCAAAGGGTCGAAACTCATCTCAACCTTTCGGATGACGCGCCGCGGCCGCGCAAGAGTTACTATTCTCACGCATCAACCCGTTGCGTTCGTAGACGCCGCGAATGAATCTTGGGTAACTCGATATGCGGAGGCACACAGCGTGGCCTACATCACTTTGCCGGTAGCCGAAGAGTTGGGCCGGGAATTTCCTGGCATCGTCGGGCCAATGACCTTCCGGCCGGAAACGGCAGCTCCCATCAATGAGCTCGTGAACATTTTGCTCCGCGGGGAAAGCACCCTTACTCGTGGAGAGCGCGAACTTATAGCCACCCATGTTTCCTGGCGCAACGATTGCTTCTTCTGCCAGACGATTCATGGGGCCGTAGCCGCCGCTCAGCTTGGACATGACGAGAAGTTGGTGCAGTCAGTAAAGACCGACTGGATCAACGCCGACATTACTCCCAAGATGAAAGCCCTCTTGAATATCGCCGGGAAGGTCCAGCAAGGCGGCAAGCATGTGACGGAAGACGATATAGCCGCAGCACGTAAGCAAGGGGCCACTGACCTGGAGATCCACGACACCGTGCTAATCGCTGCGATGTTTTGTATGTGCAACCGGTATGTGGACGGTCTCGACACCTGGGCTCCGCAAGATATGGATGTCTACCGGGATCATGCTGCTCAAATTGTGTCTCGCGGATACTCTGCGGTGACGGAATCCGCGACAGCACACGCGACTCGGTGAAGCGGTCTGAGGTTTGTGATAAAGGATTTCTCAGTTTCGGCGTTGGGGAGAGCAGAATGCCTGGTGTGACTTATAGGTTCTTCCCCTTGACGGAGCGGATTCATACACCAAAGACGGTTGAACTAAGTGAAGCAACGTTAGCAGTCGACGCTGCGGCCGCGAAGCTCTGTGCCGGGCTGACCGAAGAGCAACTCTCCTGGCAACCACGGCCGGGACGCTGGTCCATCGCCCAGAACCTCGCACACCTGCGTGCAACCACCGAAGTCTTCTTGCCGGCAGTTGATTCCGCCCTTGAGGCGAGCAGGAAGCTGACGCTGCATAGTGACGGACCATTCACGCTAAACTTGCTCGGCCGCGTCATGGTCTGGAGAATGGACTCGCGTCCAATCATCAAAATGCAGGCGCCAAAGCCCATCCGGCCACGATTGCTGGGCTCTCCCGCTTTGGAGTTGGAGCAATTTCTTATCTCGCAGGCGGCCATCAGGCGGCGCATTGCCGATGCCGATGGTTTGGACCTCACCGCTTTACGGTTTCCATCTCCTGTGGCCAGCTACTTTCGTGTTAACTTGCTGGAGTTCTTTTCCGCTTTCAACGCTCATTCCCGGCGCCATCTCTGGCAGGCTACCAACGTCCGGCGGGCGCTGCCTTTGTCCACTCTGAAAAATCACCGAATCGACGACTCGCATTTCCGGGCCGAGGCTAGTAGTAATGAGAAGGCGGCCGGCTCAGAGGCCGACATGTGAACGCCAACACGCCGATGAAAAGCGAGACAGATCTGGTCGATGTAACAGTCATTGGTGGCGGCCTCGCAGGTATGGCAGCCTCGATTCATCTCGCCGATGCAGGCCTGAGGGTCGTCTGTATCGAGGCGGATCCCGTCGATGCCGACCCAGTGGGCGAGTCCTTGGACTGGTCGGCGCCCGACCTGTTGAAACGGCTCGGCTTGCCGATGGAGCTGCTGCTGGAGCAAGGCATCGCAACCTTCAAGCACCATGTTGTTCTGAAACTCAGAGACGGTTCGGAACGGCAATATATCCCGGGCGAGTGGCTGGGGAAGCCTCCATACAACATCGATCTTCGAACCCTGCATGTCGATCGCGGTCAACTGAACCAGGCACTGCGTGAGATCTTTCTGGGCAAGGGAATTAGGTTAGTCAACGACAGAATCGTGGATATCGAGACTACGGGGCAGACCATCAACGCCGTCGTCAGCGCTAAGGGCGAACGGTTCCGCTCGCGATGGTTTGTCGATGCCTCCGGGTCGGCTGCCAGCCTGTTGCCGAGGACATTCAAATTGCCGGTCTATGAGTACGGTCCGCACAAGGTGGCGATCTGGGACTACTTCACCGTTCCTGAGTCCATCGATGGAACCACCCTCTACGCCGACGGCGCAGGACCGCGCTATATGGAGTGGGTTTGGCAGATACCGATTCATCCCCAGACCGTAAGTGTGGGCTTCGTATCTCCGGGTGAGGCCGTCAAAGAGAAGCGGCAGCAGGGGCTTAGCATTCAAGGCATCCTTGACGCGCAACTTAAACAATTCCCTGATCTGCAGGATCTGGGCCGTGACCCAGAAAAGAAACCGCCTCGAACCACATCGTTTCGTTGCCGTGTTTTTGCCAAGACAGCCGGACCCAACTGGCTGGTGGCAGGTGAGGCCGCGGCCATGATTGATCCGATGACCTCGAACGGGGTGACCGCTGCATTAAGAAACGCGGCTGAAGCGTCCCGGCTGATTATCCGATTTCGCGACCGAACACGTATTCCGCGCCTGCCCGCTTCCCTGTACAGCCAACGCGTGCTGAGTCTTGCAAGGTTTTTCAATAGCGCTATTGAGGATGTGCTCTACGATTGGCCGATCAGAAACCGAATTGGACCCCTCAACGCCGGCGATGTTTACACTATTCCCGCCTGGAGCATTAACGCCATCTACTCGCGAGCGCGCCCGCAGGGTCTCGTATCTACAACTCTCTTCCGGCTGCTACTGGCGTCGCTAAGATATTCCCTTAGCGCCTTCCATTGGTTTTGCGGCTGGAAGCCCCGTGCAGTTGGTTGAGCCAACTGTTAATTTTGCACGATTCTTAATCAATCATGAGATCTTGAGCCGAAGAGATAGATAAGCCAAAGGAGATTCGACAGTCGCGTACCATGATCAAAGTAGGTAAATGGAAAATCCCTTTGAGTCGCATCCACGCATCTTCATAGTCGACGACGAGATCAGCATCGCTAAGATGCTGTGCGTAATTCTTCAGATGCATCTGTTCGACACCGTGCCCTTTGATGATCCGCAAGTGGCGCTCGAGGCCGCCCGGGCTGAGCCTCCCGACTATCTCATTTCCGACATCGCGATGCAGGGCATGACGGGCATCGAGCTGGCAATCCTTCTCGAGCGCTCGGTCCCTGCATGCAAGGTGCTCCTGTTTTCCGGCCAGGTGGATGCGCCGGAGCTAATCAGACAAGCAAAGGAAGCCGGCCATACCTTCAGCTTTTTGCAGAAACCGCTTCATCCGACAGAATTGGTGGCGGCATTAAGAAAGTTGTAGACAGCGTGAACTGCCGGTTCGAGTGCCTCTGGTTCCCTGACGAAGGCCGGGTGCCCCACATCCCCGATTTCCTGTGAAACTTAGTGGGTTTCGCGAACCTCATGCGCCTTTCCTTAAAGAAAGGCGCACACGCTGCCATCTCTAGGCCCGCGTACAGGAAATTCGGGGCATCTCGCTCGTTTTTCGCGAGATGTGGGATACCACTGAACCTTCCGTCTATCTCTCGATTCCTGCGATGCATTGAGCGGTCAACATGGGTGGTCCAGCGGCAGGCCGCCGCTATCCGCTTATCGGTCAGTTCAACAACCGCGATTTGCTCCCGTTCATTGATTCGTAGCCAACATCCACGGGGAAAGGCGTATTCTTTTCCGGCGGGTCCCATACAGCTGCTTCTCCCGCTTGGACATCAAACTGCCGATGGCGGAATTAAGGTTATTGTTCGTGGACGACGACGCCGCACTGCGAACGGCGCTGGGCGCTGTGCTAACCCACCATGGGTTTTCACTCACAACGGTAAGCAGTGTGCCCGAGGCGCTGGAGCTGATCAGTACACAGAAGTTTGACGTTTTACTGTCAGATTTGAACATCGGCGAGCCCGGTGACGGCTTTACTGTGGTCAGCGCCATGCGCCGCGTACAACCGGACGCGTGCACATTCATCCTGACCGGCTATCCTGATCTTGAAACGGCGATACAGGCCATTCGCAGCCAGGTTGACGATTACTTCTCCAAACCCCTGCACGTCGACCGGCTGGTTGGGGCGATATCGGCCGTGCGAAGCGGTCAAAGGGCTCCCGGTAAATCACTCCCCACGCGCAAGGTGGCGCAAATTCTGCGCGAGCTTTCCCCCGTCATTTGCAATCGGTGGTTGCACAAAGTCCTGGCGGATCCCGAGCTGGCGGCACTTCCACTGAGCGAGGCGGAAAGAAGCGATCACATCCCAGACATGATGGACGAACTGATCAGACGGCTGGAGGGCCCACAGGAGGAGCTTAGCGACGAGGCAACAGAGGCCGCTCGAAAACACGGCAAGTTGCGCTATCAGCAGGGTTACACAATTCCCCAGATCCTTTTTGAGGCCCGTGTGCTGCAGCACGTGCTCACGTCCACCATTCACGAGAACCTGTTTGGCATCGATCTCAGCACTCTGGTTGGCGACATTCTGGAAATTGGGGAAACCCTCCAGGCGGACGCAGAAATATCGATTCGTGTTTACCAGTCGCAAATTCCACGCTCCCTGCAAACATCCTTTTCACTGTTGTACCGATCGCCCTACCTTGGCGTCGCAATTGCCGACGAGAACCGCATCATTGACGGCAATGACGCCTTTCTGCGGATGATCGGCCTCACGCGCACGCAGGTGTCCGCAGGAGAAATCGACTGGCGTGAAATTACCCCTGAGAAATTTCGCTCCCTCGACGCCAGCGCAATGGAGCAGCTTCGCGAATTCGGTACTTGTGTTCCCTATGAGAAGGAATACGTTCTGCCCGATGGCTCTTCCGTGCCGTTTCTCATTGGAGCCGTGCGGCTTAGCGCAGAACCTTTCCAATGGTCGTGCTATGTCGTGGAGATAAGCGAGCAGCGGAAATTACAAGCTGCGGAAGAGAAAGTGAGGGCTTGGGAAGCTCGCTACGTGCTGATCAATCACCTGGCGCACGAGTTGAATAATCCATTGGCTGCCATGACCTTCACACTTCACCTGCTAACTACCCACCCTCACTTAACCGACGACACTCTGAAGCTGGTTTACGATGCCAGTGGCATGCTTGACCGGATCGCGGCCACCGTGCGCAGAGTGCTGGAGGAAGTCCAGCAGGTTTAGTATGTCGAAAAAGTCCAGGGTAAGTCAGTGTGGGGTGAGTCGCGCTTCCCTGGAGAATGGTTAAACAAGATGAACGACAAGCGCACCAGTAAGCAAAGGGTGCCCCAGGTCTCGATTTTGAGACCTGGGATCCGTGCAACGGGCACTAGATGGAAGCGCCACTCACCGATAACGATCTAAGTAGTTATAGGTTGCTGAGTGCTAGGTAGCGAGATTAGCCGCGGTGGCCGGTCCACTGCTGGTGGTGATCGCTCCATTTACACCCGAAGGGAAAAAACCTCCACTGGTGGCGTTCGCCTTATTGCCGAATGCAAGGTAGAGAACCTCTCCTGGCGTTCTGGTGGCGGCCAGCCCATTGCTGGCGTTAATCGACAGTATCTGGTACTTAGTCCCACTGGGAGGCGGAATGAGATCGGCTCCATCCAACTTAGGTGTGGTGATACCCAGGACCGCCATCTGTGTGCGAACCGAAGAAACGTGCTCGGCTTCAGCAGCAAGTATGCGGGCCGCGGTGGTGATGATGCTCGGTGTGCTGAGTAAGCCGGCTGCGCCAGCGTACGCTGAAACGCCTATATCCTCAAAGATTCGCGACAGGCGCAAAAAGCCAGCCTGCGAGTCGAAGCCGAAACCCAGAGCATCTAGATTCAGGTTGGGTTTGGCAATTGTCCGCGACCCTAAAGCGGAGCGGAGTAACCTGACGTGAGCGCGCTCGTCGCTTCCGATCTCGGCGGCGACTTGGGCTGAAAGAACCTGGGCCGCGTTGTTAAAGTCGACTATCTTGCCCCCGGTGGTCGAGCCGCCCTCGGCAGGGTTAGAGCCATTCGCTTCTCCGCTCACTCCAATACCAAAGGTCTCAATGCCCCTGCCGTAGAAGGCATAGGTGTAGAACTCCGACTCAAGATATTCGAGGTTAAGAGCAAATTTAAGGACTTCTACCTCGGTGGTCGTTTGGGCCTCGGCAGGAGTAAGTCCAGCCATGGAGAGCGCGCCGACCCCAGCGGTCGCAGCAGCAATCGTCTTCATGAAGCTGCGTCGATTAGGAGACGCAGAAACCACTTCGTCGATCAGATTTTTCGGCATGATTTCCCTCTAAGAACTGCGTTGATCTATCGTTGATGGTTGAGTGCCGCGCGTTCAAGCAAGCCGGGCGTTCAATCGCACGAAGGTGCGGTTATGGGCTCATAGTCGCCGCGATGGTGCCGCGGGTCCTGGATATGGCTACTAAGCACGTGCCTTGTAAGTCGCCTACACCCCAGGTACTTTCCCTTTAGCTAGTCAGTAACATCTTCTGCGTATATGTCATAGAAACGTGTCCTTCGACACACAGAAGTGCGGAGGGCCATAGAACCGACCATGAGCGTTGCTAAGTTGTCTGGAAATTTCGTTCTTCGGAGGCCACCCCGCCGAGCTTTCGCGGGATCAAGTCCCCATTACATTACGCAGGACGATCGAGAGTTGGATTCATTGAAGTAAGAGAAATTCAGTAACGCATGGTCGGTCGTGCATGCACCCGCTGAACCAATATGATGCACGAAACAAAATCAGGCAAGGCGAACTTCTCCGTCGCTTTCCATCAGGTCAAATTTCGAGACAACGACTCTGCTGCCAGCATCGCAGCTACCTTGGCGCGGCGAATCCGCTCGCGAAGCTGGGCCGTGACCGATCGATGACAACGAAGACACAGGGTTCGAATGTTATCCAGGTCGCACTCTCCGCCGCCTTCCGTCACCGGCAGAATGTGATCGGCATCCCACAGACTTTTACGAATCTTTGTCTTCAAACCCCAGTGGAGCATAAGGGCCTGGCGAGCGGAGCCGCGTGCCCGCTTCAGCCTGCGATGCTCTTGGATCGTGTCAAGACCACAATGAGCGCATACTCCTCGATCGCGTTCGAATATATGTTCGCGCAGGTACCCTGGCTGCGATCGCAGCTTCCATTCGTGTACGCAATAGTCCGAGCAGAAGGTGAAGCGGCGGGGCGGTACCTCCAGCGAGCACCACCGGCACAGGCCACGCCCGTTTGGGCCGCGGGATACACTTTTGCGGTCGACCCAACCTCCGGGCATGACGCGTGACGTGCTCATAGACTTGTTCTAAATTCACGAGCGCCTCCTGCAAAGTGCCTCCGAAGGCGACCGGCCCATGACCGCGGCGCTCAAGAAGTAGTACAAATCAAAAGATGCACGCTGCGATGGTAGAAGACTTTACGGCTCCGCCCCGCTACCGCGAGACCGCGGACCCGGTGGCGAAGGAAGGGGAAGTGCTGCTCCGGGTTCGGGCCGCTGCGCTGAGCAATTTAGTTCGTGGCCAGGCAAACGGATCGCACTACAGCAGCCTCACGACTCTTCCGTTCACGCCGGGGAACGATGGCGTGGGCGTCGCCGCCGATGGTGCACGGTTTTACTTTATCTCTCCCCGCGCACCTTACGGCTCCATGGCCGATTACAGCGTGGTCTCTTCTTCCATGACCATTCCCCTGCCTGCAAATCTCGATGACGCGGTGGCTGCGGCACTGGGGAATCCGGGGCTTGCAACCTGGGGATCCTTGCTGAGCAGGGCCAAGCTCCAGCCGGGTGAAGTGGTCTTGATCAACGGGGCCACCGGCATCGCCGGGAAACAGGCTGTACAGGTGGCGAAATATCTGGGTGCCGCGCAGATTATCGCTACCGGCCGCAATGAAGAATCGCTGGCGGAGTTGCCCGCCCTGGGGGCCACTACGACCATCTCTCTGAACCAGCCGGAAGAAGCTCTGCTGCGGAGTTTTAAATCAGTGCTCCCTGGCGTGCAGGTGGTTCTGGACTACCTGTGGGGCCCGTCCGCGGAGTTGATCTTAAAAGCCGCGGCCGGCCATGGATCCCTAGAAGGCGAACCCCGCATCCGTTTTGTGCAGATTGGATCGGTCAGCGCTAACGCCATCACGCTGCCTGCTCAACTGCTGCGCAGTTCTGGCGTTGAGCTAATGGGCAGTGGCCTGGGCAGCCTCTCCTCGCAACAAATCCTGCAGTCGCTAAGAGAGATGTTCGCGGCCGTCTCCAAGGTGCCCTTCGCGATTGATATAGACCAGGTCCCGCTGGCAAAGGTGGAAGAAGCCTGGATGCTCAAAGACGAGCGCCGGATCGTGTTCATCCCGTAATGCGAGAGTTTTTTCCCATTCTGGAGCAGCTATTCCACGGGATACGGTCCGTCTGAGAATACCTGCGCATGGTAACCCTTCGATCCGATCAACTGCGCAAGAGGACTACGCATGTCCTCGTCTGCTTTTAGTTGCTCGAGGATGGAGGTGAAGTCATATCGTGGCACCCAGCCAAGTTCGTTCCGAGCGCGTTCATTGGCGTATACGCGGTCGATACTGGGAAACATCCTCCATTGCCTGCGGCCATATTCGGCCTCATACTCCGGCACGCGTTGTCGCACTACGAGGGGCGCGTTGAGGCGCAATTCCGCCAGATCGTTGCGGCGGAATGGCGTCGTTGCGCTTAGGATGTACTTGCGGAAACCGACAGCGGCTGTCTGTTCCGCGGCTAATATATGAGCGCTGACAACATCTTCAATGTCGACACGACGGTACAGGTATTCATTCGCCTTCGCATTCGCGTCTGAGAATTCGTGCCGCACTTTGCGGTTGTCATCGTCCTCAGGAAAGAAGCGGGACGTTCGTAGCACAATACATGGAAGGCCCTGGTTGCGATGGAACAACTCACAAAGATCTTCGGCTGCCGCTTTGGTCACGCCATAGATGTTCCTGGGAACAGGCGTGACCTCTTCCGTGATCCAGGCTGCGGGAGCGTCCCTTGGGGGAACAAGCGCGTTACCAAACACACTGGTTGTGCTGGTGTAGACAAAAGATTCGACGCCCGCTGCGGCGGCCTCCTCCAGCAGGTTGAGCGTGCCGGTCACGTTGGTATCGACAAAGTCCTGCCGGGTGTGGGTGGCAACATGAGGCTTGTGCAGTGTGGCCGCATGGAAGACGGCTTGAACCCCACTCATCGAGCGACGCACCCGATAGCGATCTGTAATGGAACCGACGTGCGTAGTAAAGCGCGATTCCAGCAGGTCAAGGCCGACCACTTCATATTGCAAATCGCGCAGGGTTCGAACCAGGGCCTCACCCAGGTGCCCGGAACTTCCGGTGACCAATGCCTTCATGATGATTGATGATAAATCTGCCCTCTTTTCAGAATTGAACCTTTAGGAGTAGAATTCGGCGCCTCACCGGGATGGCGCGTTCCACGGGCCTCTCCCGGTCACTGGAGGCGAATGATGAGAATGTCGAAAAAGCAAATTCTCCTGGTGACACTGGCCACGGGCCTTCCCATCCTCTTAGGAGGATGTGACCGCCACAGCAAATCTGAGCAGTACTTTCTGATCGCCACCAACGTCGGTTTGCCTTACTGGCAGTCGGCGCATGCCGGCTTTTCCAGAGCCGCCCTGGAGTACGGTGTAAGCGAAGACATGCGCGGACCCGATACCTTCACGCCCGCCGTCGAGGTGGACGAATTTCGTGCCGCAGAGGCCAGAAAGCCTGCCGGAATCCTGGTTTCCGTTTCCGATCCGGCTCTGATGGGGCCGGAGATCAACAAGGCCATCGCCGCCGGAATTCCGGTCATCACCATGGACTCCGATGCTCCCGACAGCCAGCGGCTCTATTTCATCGGTACCAACAACCTGCAGGCGGGGCGGTTAGGCGGCCAACGCGTGGCCGCAGAATTGAACGGGAAGGGGAATGTGGTTTTCTTCACCATGCCCGGCCAACCTAATCTTGAAGAGCGGCTGAAGGGGTACAAAGATGCATTTTCAGCTTATCCCGGCATCAAGATTGTCGAGGTTTTTGACATGAAAGGAGAGTCCGGCACCGCCATGGATAAGGCGAATGAGTACCTGGCGCGGACGGGCGCGTCCAAAATAGATGCATTCGTATGCCTGGAGGCGTCCGCAGGCAAGGACGTAGGGGAAGCCTTCAAGCGTAACAAAGTGCAAGGCACCATGCTGATGGCCATGGACGTGGACCGCGCGACGCTTGACTTGGTCAAAGACGGCACCATCCAGGCCACCATTTCGCAGAAGCCGTATACCATGGCTTTTCTCGGTCTCAAAGCGCTGGACGACCTCCACCACTACCCGCTGAAGCCCCTGAATCGCGATTACGAGTTGGATCCGATGTCGCCCATCCCTGCCTTCGTCGATACCGGAGTATCCCTGGTCGATAAAAGCAATGTCGATAAATTTTTGACTCCGCCGGCCGGAACGCAGTAGGCGGACTTTTTGCCTGCATAGCAGTAGCGTTGAGGGGCTGCACCCGTCGTTTTCGTCCCATGGACTCTCGTACGAACATGGGGCACTCGTCCAGCCCAGGACGCCGTGCTGGGAGTTTGCCCGACTTCGGCTCATACACAAGACTGGCGTCCGGAGTTGTTTTCAATTCTCACCCGGCGGCGATCGCGATCCCCAATCCCACCACGCCTGTGGGGCGAAACCGGCCGCGAAACCAAGGCTGACAAACCAGACATTTCTAAAGTTATCTCCCTCAGGTGCCGATAGAGCTCCTACCGGCGTGCCCTGAATCGTGGCTTGGATAGGACGGTTCTGCCCGGGTTTAGCTAGGAGCGCTTTCGCCGCGGTCTGCTTCAGCGCGTTCCACGTTAAAACTTGCCCAAAGGAATAGCGTTGAAACTGCTGCGACCCTTCCCTGAACATCGCGCCCGAGCCTCGGCCGGTAACCATCCCACGCCGAAATTCTGTACGAAAAAGCTACTGCGCAGCGGCCTGGTCCACAATGTCATCGCGCTTTATGGAGTACAGGCATGCACCTACGCATTGCCTCTGCTGACTTTTCCCTACCTTGCCCATGTGCTGGGCCCTTCCGGGTGGGGAGTGGTGGTATTTGCGCAGGCGATCGGCGATGTGATCGCAAGCGTGGTTGAGTACGGCTTCGATATCTCCGCCTCGCGGGAAACGTCGCGGCAACGCAGCGACCCCAAACGGCTCTCCGCGCTTATCTCCGGTGTCTTGGGTGCCAAAGTTGTGTTGGCCATGGTGTGCATTGCCGGGGCGGTATTCTCGCGCCGGTTCACCCACCACGTTGCTCCCTCCCTGGCGCTGTTTTGGGCAAGTACGATCTGGGGCGTTTGCCAGGGCATCAACATGTTGTGGTTCTTCCAGGGTCTGGAACGCATGCGTCTGGCCAGCGTGCTGGAAATCGGAGGAAAGGTACTTGCCACCCTGAGCATTTTCCTGCTGGTGCACAAGCCCGAAGATGGCTGGAAAGTGATGGGGGCGCAGTGCGTCGGCTGCGTGGTAGCCCATGGGGTCACGGTGGTTCTGGCCTATCGCGAAGTGGGCTTTCAATGGCCTACCCCCTCTTCAGTGTGGAGTGCTCTTCGGCTGGGTGGGTCGATGTTCCTGTTTCGGGCGGTACAGAGCCTTTCCGGTTCAGTGAACCGGCTGCTGCTTGGCACAGTTGCTCCAGTAGCGGTGCTGGGTGAGTACGCTGGTGCGGAACGGATTACGCGCGTCTTTCAGCAGGGAATGTGGCCAGTGAACCAGGCGCTATATCCCAAAATGACGCAGCAGGCGAAGAACAATCCTGGAGACGCCATGCAGACGGTGAGGCTTAGCCTGCTATTTCTGGGCGCGCTGGGCCTGATCTTCGGATTGGCGATCTTCTTCGGGGGTTCACTGCTCGTACATCTCGTATTAGGACAAGCCTTTGAGAACTCGGTGCCCGTGCTGCGTGTGTTTGCCCTTTGGATTCCCTTGGTTGCGGTGAGTACGGTGATTATCTTCCAGCTGCTGTTGCCCAACCAGCTGGACAAACAATTCAACATCGTGAACTTCACAGCGGCCCTGGTTGGCATTGGGGCGGCCTTGCTGCTCGCGCCGAAGTTCAGTGCCGTTGGGATCGCATGGTCCGCAGTCATCGCCCAGGTCTATACCTTGCTCGCCTTTTCCTTCGTCTTAGCGCGCGCGGGGTTGAATCCTTTTGCGCCGGCGGTCGGCGCGCGCCCAATCCGCTCTGCGCTCCTGGTGCCCGTGCTGGCTGCTGCCGGTGGAGGGAGCAAGCCTGCTCGCGGGGGCGAGGAACTCACTCGGGTAAGGTATCCGGAGCGGCAGCGAATCTCGTAACGCCGGCAAAGCTCCGGTGCCAGGTATTCCCCTTTCGAGGGATCTCACATGCCTGAAAAACCCGCTATAGCTTCTATATCTTTTCGGCGGAACGAGACCTATGACCCTGGGATATGGAAAAGGAAAATTAGTGCCCACCGGCAAGCTGGGACCTGCCGTTTACGTAAGCTACAAAATCAGCCAGCAACTGATGGAAACCACAGATTCCAACGGCTCCTCGTTGAGGCAAAAACCTGTCGTTCACGCCATTACAGCTGAACCTGGCCAAACAATTGGCCTGGGTGACTTCGATTTGCTTGTCGGGGACGAAATCGTCCGCCTGAAACACATTGCCAGCGAACCAGAGTGGCTCGTACTTTCCTCTGATGTCTCCGCGGTCTGCGTCTAGCATGTTGCGTTAACCATTCCGGGTGACCCAGAATCTGGAGTATGACGGAGTGGAACGCATCTGAGTACGCCCGGATCTCTGGCCTCCAGGCGGCCATGGCGGAAGAGGCCCTTTCGTCGCTGGACCTCAAAAGCACCGATCAGGTTCTTGATGTCGGCTGTGGCAACGGGAAGACCACGGCTGAGATCGCGACACGGGTTCCCCAAGGCAGTGTCATTGGCGTGGATGCCTCTGCTCAGATGATCGCCTTTGCGTCCGCGCACGGCGCCTCTCATCCAAATCTTCAATTTGCCGTGGCCGATGCCCGCCGCTTGCCCTACCAGCATCAGTTCGATCGGGTCGTCTCGTTCAACGCGCTGCATTGGATTCCGGAGCAGGAGCAGGCTCAGGTGCTTATCTCCATCCGCACCGCACTCAAACCGAACGGGCTGGCGCAGCTGCGTTTGGTGCCTAAAGCCGAGCGAAAGAGTCTTGAGGACATGATTGAAGAAACGCGCCTCTCCTCACGCTGGGCCGGCTACTTCAAGAGCTTCCGCGATCCCTATCTTCACCTGACCGCCGCGCAATATGGAAAGTTAGCCGAGAAGAATGGCTTTGCCGTCCTGCGCACACAGGTTGCAGCAAGAGTGTGGGACTTTCAATCGCGCTCCGCCTTCCTGGCCTTTGGGGGCGTCACTTTCGTTGAATGGACCCAACACCTGCCGGAAGACGAGCATCTTCCCTTTGCCGTGGATGTACTCGACCGATACCAGCAAGTAGCTGCCGATGCGCCCGGGGAGGAGAATTTCTTCCGCTTTTATCAGATGGACATTACGCTCTTGCCCCGGTAATCACCCATGGTCGGGCCAGGTTTGGTGCGGTCAACAAGGTTCTCGCATTCTCTAGCATAAAAGTGCTAACATCCGTTCGATTACGCTGGCGCGCAGGAAGCCAGTCCGGAAAGCCCCCTTTCCCAATCAGCTAGACGCAGCAAAGAGTCCCCTGCCGGAATTAAAAAGGAGGCGGACATGAAAACTACTTCTGCAATCAGCACCGCGGCTCTCTTGGCACTGACGCTCGCAGGAGCATCGTCCCTCGCGCAGGAGGCGGTCGCCCCCGCGGTCACAACGGCCAGCGACGACGCTAGCGCCCGTCCGCAAACTACGGTATCCGCCAATTCCAAGGTTCGCATAGTGCGCCTGAGCGAAGTGAAAGGCCAGGTGCAGCTTGACCGGCTAACGGGCAAGGGGTTTGAAGGTGCAATGGCCAACTTGCCGGTGATCGAGGGAAGCAAGCTGAAGACCGAAGATGGCGTGGCGGAGGTCGAGTTCGAAGACAACAGCACCGTCCGGTTGGCGCAGAACTCGGTGGTAGAGTTTCCCCGGCTCGAGCTGCTCCCGTCGGGTGCGAAGGCATCCACGATTAGCGTGCTGCAGGGCACGGTCTATGTGAGCCTGGTGAACACCAAGGGCAATGAATTCAGCGTCAAATTCGGCTCCAACGATACGATGAACCTGCCTCCGGATACTCACGTCCGGCTGCAGCTTACCTCCACCGAAGCGATGGTGGCGGTGATGCATGGTGACGCCCTAATTGAACAACCCTCGGGAAGCACAACGGTGGGCAAGAATAAGACCGCGACTTTCAATCTAACCGCGCAAAGCCAACCGGAGATTGCCAAGAGCATCGTGGAACAACCCCTGGACAAGTGGGATGGCGATGCAGTCCAGTACCACAAGAGCTTTGCTAATGCCACTACCTATGGTGGCTCGCCCTATTCCTATGGCATCAACGACATGAATTACTACGGCAGTTTCACCTCCGGGTGTGGCGCTTCGATGTGGCGGCCTTACTTTACCAACGCCAGCTGGGATCCCTATGGAAGTGGGGCGTGGGCTTACTATCCCAGCGCGGGCTATTCCTGGGTTTCTCCTTATCCCTGGGGCTGGACTCCCTATCACTACGGCAGCTGGTCCTTCTGTCAAGGGGTCGGCTGGGGTTGGCTACCCGGCGGAACCTGGATGGGACTGGCAAACAATTCGTTCGCTAACAGCACGGTCGGAAACTCTGGCACTATCCGCCCACGTCCGCCGGTTCACGCTCCCCTGAACGCGGAGACGTCCCTGGTGCCGGTAAACCTGAAGTCGGTTCCCACGTCGGGTCTTAGCGCTCATGACACGTTTGTGTTCCGCAATAATTCGGCGGGATTGGGCGTGCCCCGTGCCAGCCTGGGCAAACTCAACAGTTTTGCGAATCAGACGGCGCAACACGGCATGGCGACGACGAATGTCTACTACGCAGGCCAGCAGCGAAGTGAGAGTGGAAGAGGGACTGCGGACGCGTCGTCTTCTATGAGTATGAGCAACGCGACAATGGGTCGGTCCTCTGCCGGTCCCAGCAGCATGCAAAGTGCGCCGGCGATGTCCCATGGCGGGGGGCCAAGTGCCCCTGCAGGCGGCGGGAGCCATCGCTAGCACTTTCCGGACCTGCCACGAAGGACGGGTGCCCCACATCTCGCTGGTTTTTCGCGAGATGTGGGATACCACGAAAGTCAGTTTCTAGGTTTTGCACCCCGAACCACCTTTAGTAAAGTGCAGTGGTATCCCACATCTCGCGAAAAACCAGCGAGATGTGGGGCACCCCGTCCTTCGTGGCAGGTCCGGAAACCTCGCGTCGCAGTGCATCCGGCTAGGGAACCTTCGCCGCAAAAGTCGATGCCGGCAAAGGAACGCTGTTGTAGAGATTGGCATCAGTGAAGCTCTGCCACCCGTAACGGACCTCCACCGGCTCCGCAACCTCCGGCGAAGAAACCACCACAACCGGACCCTCGACCTTGGCGGTGGCAGCAACGAAGCGGCCATCCGCGCCGGCGATCTCAAAGCCTTTTAGCTCGTTTCCGTTGCTATGCAGGCCTTCGCCATGGTCGAACCAGATTTGCAGCGCTCCCCCGTCCCGGGTGGCTTGTCGGAACAGTGGCCCGCTGAACTCGAGGCCAGTCTCTCCATAAGCCACGGCGCGGCCCGCAAGGGCCAGCCGCGCGCCCACCGTTTGCTTGTCGGGCGGGTGCACATTGTCGCGCTGGCCAATGTCGAGGGTGACGGCCATGCCTGTATTAACCACATGCAGGGTCTGGCGCTGGCTGTCACGAATGAGGCCCCAATATTCTCCCGGCGCCTCAAAGCTCGAGATCTGCACAAGAAGGAAGGGCAGGTTGCCCAGACCCCACTGCTGCCGCCAGTCCGCGATCAGCATGGGGAGCAGTTTTGCGTACAGGTTTGCGCGATCGGCGGCGCTGTCGGTCTCGCCCTGGTACCAGAGAAAACCCTTGACGGCATAGGGGGTGAAAGGCGCAACCATCCCGTTGTAGAGCCCTGCCGGTATCCAGGACGATGGGTCCGGGTGCCAGGGGTGCGAGGGCTTCGGCAGGTTATGAGCGGCGGCATCCGCATCGGCCTTCTTCTCCCCGGCTTCTACCAGGTCGAGATGGGTCTGCATGTCAGCAAAATGGGCACGTGCAGCGAAAGCGGGCATAAGCGAAGAGTCGGCAGAAAGTGCGTCGAGGCTGATCCAGGAGTCGATCGGCGTGCCTCCCCAGGAGGAGTCGATCACCCCAATGGGAATGTGTTCGCGGCGGTTGATCTCGCGGGCGAAAAAGTAGGCCACGGCCGAGAAGCCTCTGGCGGTCGCGGGGGAGCACTGTTGCCAGGCCCCAGAGAAGCCGGGGAGCGGCGAATCAGAAGATTGGTGCTCTACGCGCAGAAGGCGGACCTGGGGCAGGTCGGCCTGGGCGATCTCCTGCTCCGCGTTGGTTACATGCGCACTCGGCGGGAATCCGGCAAGCGGCATTTCCATGTTGGATTGCCCGGAGGCAAACCACACGTCGCCCACCAGCAGGTCAGAACGCGTAAGTTCGGAGCTGCCGTGGACGACCAGGGTGAAGGGACCCCCGGCCGCCTCGGGTTTGAGCCAGGCCTCCCATAGCCCCACACTCGAGGCGGTAACGGTGATGGATTGTCCGTGGAAGGTAACGGTGATCTTTTCTGTCGGCGAGTCTTGGCCCCACACGTGGATGGGCACGTCTCGCTGCAGGACCGCGTGGTCGGTTAGTACGCTGGCAAGCTGTAGTTCCGCTCGGACGGGTGTACTTAGCACCCAGGGCGCTGCGCAGGCCAGGAGGGCGAGAGTACGGAAACTAACCCGCCGTCGGGCCGGAAATAACTTAATGGGGTTACAACTTAGATTGTGCAGAAAGCCTCTCATTGGTCTAGGATAGGCACTACTTTGTGGGCCCCTGATCTTCCCCCAGGAACGTCATTCCAGTAGCAGGATAAAGGAAGGGAAACTATGTTTGGTTTAATTTGGTGGGTTATCGTAGGTCTCATTGCAGGCTGGCTCACAGGCAAGATCATGAGCGGCGGAGGCTATGGGCCCCTCATGGACATCATCGTCGGCATCCTTGGTGCGTTGTTGGGTGGGTTCATTATGTCGCACCTCGGCTTTGCAGGGTCTGGCGGCCTGATTTATACCATTATCGTCGCCCTCATTGGGGCAGTGATCCTAACCCTGCTGCTTCGCCTCATCACACGCGGCCGGGTTCGCCAGATATGATTAAGATCAACACTTAACCGGCGTAAGCATCGAGCCAACAACGAGCCTGCTCTCATCGGAGCAGGCTCGTTGTGCTTTGTTGCTAGAATTGCACACTATGCCCGGCAGCATACTCCTCCCTGCAGTCAACCACGGTTACGTTCGGGCCTGCCCGCATTTCCGGCCGACGGGGGACAGGAGAGGCTACGCAATGGTGAGGGTATTGCGCGCATTGGTAGTGGTGTTCTTGGTGGCGCCTGTCCTGGGCCAGATGCCCGATGGCGCCGTCGCCTATGGTCCCTACAATGCAGTATTCCTCGATGCGGGCACGGGTCTAACTAAGCCCTTGGTTGCCGGGGATGTGCTGTTGGATCCGGGGGCCCAGTGGTCGATCTATAGCTGGGTCCGTGTAGCCAGGCCGATGGTGGGCGACACCGTGATTGCGGTAGTGGGCAATCCGGATTTTGCCGGCTCGCGCGCGCTGGGCACGCAGAATGGAAAGCTGGCGCTGTACTCCGGACGCGACGCGGTAGTGCGTTCTGAGGTGGCGCTCACCCCTGGATCGTGGCACCTCGTGGCCGCAACCTTTTCCCAGGCCGATGCTCACCTTTACGCCGATGGCGCGGAGATCGGTCACGGAGTGGCGACCGAAAGCGCCCTGGCGCCAATACTGAGCCTTGCTCCGGCAACTTCTTCCGTCACCGAAGCCAAACATTTCGGTGGTGAGTTAAGCGGGCTTACCCTGATGCGCCGGGCATTGGCCGCGAGCGAGTTGTCGCGCATGTATTCCACTCCGCCTGACTTCGGGCTGCTGGAGTTTGCGGACGGTTCGATCCGCTGGCCGGTGCAGACACGCGGGCAAGCGGGCATGAGCGCGCCGCAGGATCCGTCGACCCTACCCCATAGCAATGCCCCTCCCCAACCGCCCGTCGCGCAACCCGTAGCACCTGCCAGCGACACTTCGGGTGAACCGGGCGAGTGGATCTTGCGCGGAGGCTGGAGGATGCAAGCCGCGCCCAAAGTGACTGCCACGCCGGAAGCAATTTGCGCCGGCTCCTACGATGCTTCCGGTTGGATGGAGGCCATCGTGCCCGGCACGGTACTCACCACCATGGTGGCCGGAGGAGTCTATCCCGATCCCGACTACGGCCTCAACAATCTGGCCATCCCGGAATCACTGAACAAGCAGGACTACTGGTACCGCAAGGAGTTTCCCACGCCGGTCATCAAAGACCGGCAGAACTTGACCTTGACCTTTGAGGGCATCAACTACGCCGCATCCGTGTGGTTGAACGGCAAGCACCTGGGCGAGATACAGGGAGCCTTCATCCGCGGAAGTTTCGATGTGGCTGCCCTGGTCAAGAAGAGCGGCATGAACGTCCTGGCAGTGCGTATCTCTCCGCCTCCTCATCCCGGGATTCCCCACGAGCAATCGATCAAAGGCGGTCCAGGGGAAAATGGCGGCATCATGGTGCTCGATGGCCCGACCTTCGCGGCTACCGAGGGCTGGGACTGGATACCCGGCGTGCGCGACCGCAATTCGGGCATCTGGCAGGACGTCACGCTGACCGCAACCGGAGCCGTCAGCGTGGGGGATGTGCAGATTATCACCACCCTGCCGCAACACGATGGCAGCGAGGCGGACGTGGAGATTGCCGTACCTCTCAGCGGAAAGTCCGAGCCCATCCGCGGGGAGGTCCACGTTTCTTTCGACGACGTTAATGTAACCAAAGAAGTTACCGTAAGGGGAGAGCAGACGGAAGTAAGACTGAGCCCCTCCGAATATGCGCAGTTGAAGGTGAAGCAACCCAAACTATGGTGGCCCAACGGGTACGGCGAACCCGCGCTGCACACCATGAAGGTGTGGTTTACGGCTGGAGGCAGAACACTGTCGGAAAAGCAGGTGCGCTTTGGTATGCGGGAGATCAGCTACGAGCTTTCGCTGCTGGATGCGCAGGGCAACCTGAGGCGGGTTGAGTTTTTCCCATCGGCAACCAAGGGCGAGAAAGTAGTAAGCCAGTCGCACCAGGCGTTGCGGCAAACATCGCTGGGGTGGGTGGCGTCACTTTATCCCGGCGCCGAGACCTCAGCCTCGCTGCGCACGTTAACGGACCTGAAGACTGCTCCCTATCTGGTAATTCGGGTGAACGGAGTGCGTATCGCCTGCAAAGGCGGTAACTGGGGCATGGACGATTATCGTAAGCGGGTGTCGCGTGAGCACCTGGAGCCTTTCTTCCGCCTGCACCGGGACGCGCATCTGAACATGATCCGTAATTGGATGGGCCAGGATACGGAAGAGGTCTTCTTCGACCTGGCCGACGAGTATGGTTTGCTGGTGTGGAATGACTTCTGGGATTCGACGCAGAACTATAATCTTGAGCCGGCCGACCCGGCACTTTTCCTGGCCAACGCCAAAGATACGATTCTTCGTTTTCGCAACCATCCTTCGATAGCCGTGTGGTGCGGGCGTAACGAAGGTGTTCCCCCTCCGATCATCAATGAGGGGTTGGAGAAGCTGGTAAGAGAAGTGGACGGCACTCGTTACTACTCCGCCAGTTCCAACCAGGTGAACCTGCAAAACAGCGGACCTTACAGTTACAAACCGCCGTCGAAATTCTTTACCACCCTGGACCGCGGTTTCTCGGTGGAGGTGGGCACGCCGTCCATGTCCACCCTGGAGTCGTTCCAACACACCATTGCGCCGGCTGACCAATGGCCGCTCAGCGATGCCTGGGCCTACCATGATTGGCACCAAAGCGGTAATGGGGATATCGCGCCTTTCATGCACGAGCTCACCACGGAGTTTGGTGAGCCGGTCGATCTTGCCGACTTTGAGCGCAAGGCGCAAATGTTGAACTATGTGGATCATCGCGCCATCTTCGAGGGGTTCAATGCACATCTATGGGCGCCGAACAGCGGCCGCTTGTTGTGGATGACGCAGCCGGCATGGCCGAGCACCATGTGGCAGATTCTCAGCTCGGACTATGACACCCAGGCCTCGTTCTATGGGGTCAAGGAGGCCGCCGAGCCGGTGCATGTGCAGATGAATCTACCCGACCTGCACGCGGCCATCGTGAACAACACGGAGAGAGGCATCGTCGGCGCAACCCTGCGGGTGCATGCCGTGCGCGGCGACGGCGCCAGTGTCTTTGAGCATCAGGAGACTATCTCTGCGCCGGCGCAGGCAGTCACCATCTCATCCCTGGTTGACGTTGGCCTTGCGAGCGCTACTGATGTGGTGTTTGTGGAGATGGAGTTGAAAGACTCGCAGAGTGCGCTGCTCTCCCGGAACTTCTATTGGTATGCGGCCGACAGTGAAACCTATCGCGGCATGAACAAGCTGCCGCAGGTCTCGGTCGCAACCAGGGCGGTCGCCGAAGCAACGAGTGGGGGAGAAGCTCACGTCATGGTTGCGCTCGAGAACACGGGATCGGCCGTCGCCGTGGCTACGAAGCTGACCCTGTTAAGAACGAGCGACGCAGAGCGAATCCTGCCCGCCTACTACTCCGACAATTACATCTCGCTATTGCCCGGAGAGAAGCGAGTGGTAGATATCAGCTATCCCGCTGCGCAAGCGGCCGCTGCAACCGTGGTCATCCGAGGCTGGAATGTAGTTCCAGCCAAGCTGGAAGTCCAGGCAAAGTGACGTGACAAGATTCCGGACCAGCCACAGGACCCCGGGTGCCCCACATCTCGCTGGTTTTTCGCGAGATGTGGGATACCACGAAGGCCAGTTTCCAGCTTTACATCCTGAACCAACTCCCGGTTAAGAGCGGTGGTATCCCACATCTCGCGAAAAACAAGAGAGGGAAGCCCCGCCCAGCAAATGCGGTTCTACTTCTGAGCGTGTTCGAAACGCTTGTTAACCTCGTCCCAGTTGACCGTGCCCCACCAAGCCGCAAGATAGTCCGGCCGCTTGTTCTGGTATTTGAGGTAGTACGCGTGTTCCCAAACGTCATTACCTAAAATCGGATAATGCCCCTGCGAAATCGGATTGTCCTGGTTCGCACTGGTAACGACTTTCAGCTTGCCGCCCTCAAAAATCAGCCAACCCCACCCCGACCCAAACTGCTTGGCCGTGGTCTCATTGAACTGCTTCTTGAAATCCTCAAAGCTGCCAAAGTCCTTTTTGATCTGCTCTGCAATTTTGCCCGTGGGCTCGCCGCCCCCTTTGGGCTTCATGATGGTCCAGAACATGCTGTGGTTCACATGGCCGCCGCCATTGTTGCGCACGACGGCGCGCACGTCCTCCGGAACGGTGTTCAGGTTGCGCAGTAAATCCTCGGGAGAATGCTTGCCAAGTTCGGGATGCTTCTCGATAGCGCCGTTGAGGTTATTGACGTAGGCGGCGTGATGCTTGTCGTGATGAAGCTTCATCGTTTCAGCGTCGATGTGCGGTTCAAGCGCGGCGTAGTCGTAGGGAAGTGGTGGCAGTTCGTAAGCCAAAATATCCTCCTGGATTGGTCCCGGATCGGGGGTAGTGCGGTTAGGGAATCCACTGGCGGGGCAAAAGCGGCCAGGCGCAACGGCTGCACCTGATGACCCCCACCAATATTGCGACTCCATCGTGTGAGATGCAACTCGGGCCGGCCAAGGCTCATGGAATACACCCGTTACCAGCCAGTCCCCTCCACTCCTTATGGGTGATATCGATGGCCAGACACGGGTTTACACTCAAAATAGCGCTCGCTTTGCCGCGGCATCGCAGCATGTATTGCTCGTAATTTGGCCCTTGAGAATAAATTTGCATTGACCCGGACACGAATAACCCGCAGGCAGCTCATACAGCAAGCGGGCGCCACCGGAGCGCTCGCCTGGGGCGCCACGGGCTTGGCTACTGGCGAGGGAGTCCAGGACCGGCCGGCAGCCGCGTCGAACGCCGCCACCGCTGCCCCAAAGACCGAGAGCCAGGCGGCGGAGAAGTACGCCCATCCGCCCGGCGTCTTCATCAACCGGCCCCTCACCCAGGTATCCAAGATGGCCGATGCCCTCCTGGACGACATGGAGGGACGAAACTGCGACTTCTTCTTCAACGAGGCCAGCCCGAGAAGCGGACTGGTGCGTGATCGGGCGCCGGTCGTAGGGCGGTCCTTGAGCCGGGTGGCGAGCATTGCCGCCACCGGCTTTGGCTTGAGTGCGTTGTGCATCGCCGCCAAATATAGCTATCTGCGCCCCATGGATTGCGAGCAGCGAGTGGAGAAAACCCTCGCTTTTCTGCTGGAAGAGTGCCCCCACGAACATGGTTTCCTCTATCACTTCATTGACATCGATAGCGGCCAACGGCTCTTCGGCAGCGAACTGTCCTCGATCGATACAGCGCTGTTGCTGTGCGGCGTGCTCCACTGCCGCCAGTTCTTCACCGGCAACGCCAGAATAGAGGCCCTGGCGACCACGTTTTACCGTCGCATCGACTGGCGTTGGATGATGAACGGGGGCGACACGCTTTCCATGGGCTGGTTACCCGACCAGGGCTTCCTGAAGAACAGATGGGATATCTACTCCGAGCTGACCACCATGTATCTGCTGGCCATCGGCTCGCCCACCCACCCCGTGCCGCCGGAGGCCTGGGAATCGGTACAAAGGCCAGTCGTTTCCTATGGAGGAATCGATTACATAAGCGGCGCGGCGCCCTTGTTTATCCATCAATATCCCCAGGCCTGGGTTGACTACCGCAACCAGCGCGACCGGCACGCAAATTACTTCACCAACTCTATTGCCGCCACCCGGGCGCATCAGCTGTGGTGCCTGGTGCAGGGTCAGAAGTACTCCTGGATCGACCAGGACATGTGGGGCATCTCGGCCTCCGATTCTCGCCAGGGATATCGCGTCTGGGGTGGACCGCCTTCCATCGGACCGCTCGATGGAACCCTGGTGCCCTGCGCCTCAGCTGGGTCGCTGGTCTTTCTCCCCGCGGAATGTTCTCATGTCTTGTTAACGATGAGAGAACGTTATGGCGATAAGCTGTATGGGCGCTACGGATTCGCCGATGCCTTCCAGCCCAAAGCCGGTTGGTATGGCGAAGACGTGATCGGGATCGACGTGGGTATCGGCATGCTGATGGCAGAAAACCTGCGCAGCGGATTCGTGTGGGAATACTTCATGAAAAATCGAGAGATTGCGCACGCGATGCGAGAAGTCGCCTTCCATCCCGATCCGGACGCCAACACCCAGGTCTTGTAGAGGTATCCGGGAACTTTTCCCAGCTCCTTTGTAACTTCGCGCGCATCCATCCGTCAGTAGCTCTGCAACCTCAAGGAAAGGCAGGACAATGACAGATCAGGCTTCCAGCTATCGCTGGATCCAGGGGCAGGGCACGGCCTTCGGCGCACCTGGCGTGGAGCCACGATGGACCTCCAGCCGGAAAGACGCTGTGGGCATGGCATACTCGGCCGCCAGTCGCATCTGGTACACCATCTCGCATGGCGTGCTCAACGAAATCTACTATCCCACCATCGACCGCCCGCAGACACGGGATATGGAATTCCTGCTCACCGACGGGGAAACATTTGTCCACGAAGAGAAGCGCGATCTCGAGCGGACCTTTGAATACATCGATGCCAATGCGGCGGCTGTGCGGCTCACCAATGCCGATCCCCAGGGCCGCTACAAGATCATCAAGGACATAATCGCTGATCCCCATCATGGGGTGGTGCTCATGCGGGTGCGCCTCGAAGGAGAAGAGAGGCTGCTGTCGCGGATGAAGGCCTACGCCATGCTGGCGCCTCATCTGGATGTGGGCGGAGCCAACAATTCAGGCTTGGTGCTGGACCTGGCGGGCAAACAGGTTTTGCTGGCAACTAAAAACGGTCTGTCCCTTGTCATGGCTTCGGATTGCGGGTTCACCCGCGCCAGTTGTGGCTATGTCGGCCATAGCGACGGCTGGCAGGACCTGATGGACAACTTCCGCATGGACTGGCAGTTCGGTTCCGCGCCGGATGGCAATATTGCCCTGACCGGGGAGATCGACATCGGTGTCACACGTGAGTTTGTGGTGGCGATTGCTTTGGGAGAAGGTCATCACGCCGCCCTGACCGCGGCCTTGGGCGCGGTCACCACCCCCTTTGAGGACAACCTGCAGCGCTTCATCCTGCAATGGCATCGGGCGGCGACACCGGATGGGCTGCAAGGCGCCGCCCAGGATGCCGGACGGCTCCTGCAAATCAGCCAGAACATCATCCTCTCCCACGAGGACAAGTACTATTCCGGCGCCTTCATCGCCTCGGCTTCCATTCCTTGGGGCCAGCACAAAGGGGATGACGATGTGGGTGGCTATCACCTGGTTTGGACTCGCGATATGGTGCAGAGCGCCTCCGCGCTGCTGGCCTGCGGCCGCGTGGATACCGCCCGGCGAGCCCTGGTGTACCTCGCCTGCACCCAGAAACCAGATGGCAGCTTTGCGCAAAACTTTTGGATCAATGGAACTCCTTACTGGGGCGGCATTCAACTCGACGAGGTGGCCTTTCCCATCATCCTGGCCTGGAGGTTGTGGAAAGTAGATGGCCTGGGAGAGTTCGACGTCTTCCCCTTCGTCGAGCGCGCCGCCGGGTTCCTGGTGCGCAGTTCCCCGGTGACCCAGCAGGAGCGCTGGGAGGAGGCTCCCGGATATTCGCCCTCCACTCTGGCCGCGGTGATCTGCGGTTTCATCTGTGCCGCCGATATCGCGCGCGCCAATGGAGCGGCCGAGCTGGGGCAATTCCTGGAAGAGCAGGCGGACTGGATCGAAGCCCACCTCGAGGAATGGACGGTCACCGACAGCGGTACTTTGTTACCCGGCGTACCCCGGCATTACATGCGCATTCGTCCGCCTCGCTGCGGAGATCCGTATGCGCACGCAGGCTGCGAGACGGAAATGGTCCGCATCAACAACCGCGGCCCAGGCGAGCAAAGTGATTTCGAAGCACGCAACGTGGTGGACGGCGGCTTTTTGGAACTGGTTCGGTATGGGGTGCGGCATGCCGATGATCCGCTGATCGTGGATTCGCTCAAAGTGATCGACCACGCACTGATGGTGGAAACCCCTGTGGGACCGTGCTGGCGACGTTACAACCACGACGGTTATGGACAACGCCACGACGGGGGACCGTATCTGGGCTGGGGGCAGGGCCGGGCATGGCCGCTGCTGACAGGAGAGCGGGCACACTATGAGTTGGCCGCGGGCCACGATGTGGTGCCCTATATCAAAGCCATCGAGGGCTTCAGTTCCCAGGGCGGCATGCTGCCCGAGCAAATTTGGGACGCTCCCGATATACCTGAATTAGGCTTGAAACTGGGCAAATTTACCGGCGCAGCCATGCCTTTGGTCTGGGCTCACGCTGAGTATGTGAAGCTGCTGCGGTCGGTCACGGATGGGAAAATATTCGACCGCATCTCCTCCGTGGCGGAACGCTATGGGCGAGCCAAACGGGCAACCCCGGTGGAGATTTTCCGGCTCAACCGGCAGGTGGAAAGCATCCTTGCCGGCAGAAAGCTACGCTTGCTGGCCGATGACAGTTTCTATCTCGTCTGGACGACCGATAACTGGCAGACCGTGCACCGGGCTGAGAGCCGCGCCGTAGGGTACGCAGGTCACTTTGCCGACATGGAGACCGAGCCCGGAAAAGCCGGCCAGGTGATCTTTACTATCCAATGGCGTAAGGACCAACGCTGGGAGGGCCGCAATTTCGAAGTCCGGCTCGATCCAGCGAATGCATGATACCGAGACCGCGTAGGCGACATCTGAAGAGATAAGATCGTCGCGTCCGTGAAAGGTAAACCGCAGTATTCTCGTAAAGAAGAGAGAGGTTGTTATGAGCGAGCTGGAACAGGTATCGATCAACGCACTGCGGTTTCTTGCCGTGGATGCCGTCGAGAAGGCAAAGAGCGGACACCCCGGGGCGCCGTTGGGCGACTCCCCCTTGGTGTACCTGCTCTTTCACGAGTTCATGCGCCACAACCCGGCCAATTCCAAATGGACCAATCGCGATCGGTTCGTTCTGTCCAATGGGCATGCGTCGGCCATGCTGTATTCCGTGCTGCACCTGAGCGGTTACAAGATCAGTATTGAAGATCTGCAGCAATTTCGTCAGTGGGGTTCCATCACCCCCGGCCACCCCGAATATCACGAGACAGACGGAGTCGAAGTCACCACCGGGCCGTTGGGGCAGGGCTTTGCGATGGGCGTGGGGATGGCGATCGCTGAAAAACATCTGGGCGCGATCTACAATCGGCCCGGCTACAACGTCGTGGATCACTACACATACGTCCTGTGCGGGGACGGCGATCTGATGGAGGGAGTGTCACACGAAGCCGCTTCGCTTGCCGGCACTCTCCGGCTGGGCAAGATGATCTATTTCTACGACGACAACCTCGTCTCGCTTGATGGGCCGACGGATCTCTCCTTCACCGAAGATGTAACCGAACGTTTCGAGGCTTACCACTGGCATGTACAGTACGTCGACGACGGCAACGATCTGGATAAGATTAGAGAAGCCATCAAGATTGCCCAATCGATCACGGACAGGCCTTCTCTGATCCGGGTGCGAACAATCATTGGTTATGGCAGCCCGAAGGCCGGCACCAACAAAGCGCACGGCGAAGCACTGGGCCCGGAAGCGACGAAGGCCACCAAGAAGAAATTGAACTGGCCTGAGGACAAGACGTTTTACGTTCCGGATGACGCCAAGGCCAATTGGCTGCAGACGGTAGATAAGGGCAAGAAGTACGAGCAGGGGTGGAACGACCTTTACGCGACGTACAAGAAGGAGCATCCGGAGCTGGCAGCCGAGTTCGAGCGCACGCAGTCCGGCGCCCTGGCCAGTGGCTGGGAGAAGAGCTTGCCTGTCTGGGCGGCGGACGCGAAGCCGATCGCCACTCGTAGCGCGGGCGGCGACGTGATGGAAGCGATCTCCAAAGCAGTGCCTGAGCTGATCGGGGGCGCGGCCGATCTCACCACCTCAACCAAGACCATCCTGAAAGACGGCGGCAACTTCCATCTCGATCCTGCCGGGCGCAATATCTGGTTCGGCGTGCGCGAATTTGGCATGTGTGCGGCGGTCAACGGCATGGCCGTTCACGGCGGTCTGATTCCCTACGGCTCGACATTTTTCAACTTCAGCGATTATGCCAAGCCGGCCATTCGTCTGGCTGCCCTGATGCAGTCCCGCTCCCTCTTTGTCTTCACCCATGATTCGATTGCACTAGGCGAAGATGGACCGACCCACCAGCCGATCGAGCAACTCACCATGCTGCGCGCCACGCCCCACCTCACGGATTTTCGCCCCGCGGACGCGAACGAGACCAGCGCTGTGTGGCGGCTTGCCCTGGAGCGAAAAGGAGCGGCGTTCATGGCTCTTTCGCGGCAAAACCTCCCTATTTTGGATCCGGAGAAATACAAAGTCGCTGAGGGTGTGCGTAAAGGCGCCTACATTCTTCAGGACGGCGGCGCTTCGCCGGATGTGTTGATCGTTGCCACCGGGGCTGAGGTCTGGCCGGTTCTGCAGGCTGCCGCGGATCTGAAAAAAGAGGGCATTTCGGCCAGGGTGGTTTCCATGCCCAGCTTCCGTGTATTCGAAGAACAGCCCGATTCCTACAAGCGGCAAATTTTCCCCGATCATCTGCCCAAGCTGGCGGTCGAGGCCGGAGCAACCTTGTGTTGGTGGAAGTACGTTGGCCGCCACGGGGATGTAATCGGCATGGAACGCTTCGGTGCCTCCTCACTCGGCACCAAGGCTCTGGAAGAGTTCGGCTTCACTCCGGAGAACATCACCAAACACGCCAAGCAATTGCTGGAGCGGGTCCGGCCGGCAGCAACAGCGGGCAAGGCGTAACGTGTCTGCGTGAAGACCCATTTGGACATTTGGATAAGATGATGGGTGCCCCAGGTCTCGCTTTTGAGACCTGGGATCCTTCACGCAGATGCCGGCAGACCACTTTCGAGAGCTCTAGCTTCCGCGCGACTGAAGTCAGGCCCTGAGACGTCGGAGACAGTCATGGCAGAGGTCAGCACGATTCTTTGGGATGTAGGCGGCGTTCTGCTCACCAATGGGTGGGATCATCGCGAACGGGCTGCCGTCCTGGCGCAGTTCGCCGTGGATCCCGCCTCCTTCGAGCCGCGGCACGAGATGGCCAATGACCCATGGGAAAAAGGCCTGATGACCGCGGAGCAATATCTGCTGCAGACGGTCTTCTATGAGCCGCGTCCTTTCACGCCCGCCGCCTTTCTGCAGGCGATGAAGGAGCGATCGGTACTGCTGCCCCACGGAGCGATGAGAATCCTTCAAGAGCTGGCGGCATCAGAGGAAGTGGAGTTGGCGATGCTTAATAATGAAGCCCGCGAACTCAACGATTACCGCATTGAACGGTTCGAGCTGGGCCGCTACTTCGATGTTTTCCTCAGTTCCTGCTACCTGGGGCTGCGCAAGCCCGACCCAAAAGTCTTTGAGCTGGCGCTTGATGTGCTGCAGCGAGACCCAGAGGAAGTGGCTTTTATCGACGACCGCCAGGGAAACTGCGATGCCGCAGATGCCGTGGGAATTCACGCAATTTGCTATCAGGATGAAGCACAATGCGTGCAGGCGCTGGAGCGCCTGGGTCTTGACGCCGGCGTAAGGACATAGACACAAAGTTTGAGCAAGGAGCAGGTCACATGGCAACCATGGAAGTAAACTTCTCTCCCGAAGACTTGAAAGCTGCACAGAGTGCCGAACGTATTCCTGAGCCTACGATCGTGGTTATCTTCGGTGCGTCCGGTGATTTGACCAAGCGCAAGCTGCTGCCTGCTCTCTTCCACCTGGAACAATCGGGCCTCCTGCCCTCGGAGTTCGCGGTCGTTGGCGTGGCCCGGCGGCCGCTTCAGGATGAGTTCGCCAAAGACATGAAAGACGGCATTCTGCAATTTGGCGGAGTAAAAGAAGGGGAGACAAAACTGGAGGAGTTCATCGGGAAAGTCAGCTATCACGCCATGAACTTCGACGATCCGGAAGGCTACAGCAAACTGAAGTCGTTGCTCGAAGATATTGACCAGAAGCAGCATATCCGGGGCAATAGGCTGTTCTATTTGGCGACGGCGCCGGAATACTTTGCCGACATTATCCAGCACTTGGGCGGGCAAGGAATGGCGAAGCCACTGCAAGGCAATGTGCACGTCATCATTGAGAAGCCCTTCGGCCATGATCTGATTTCGGCACGGCAATTGAATGATGAAGTGAACAGGGTCTTTGCCGAAGACCAGATCTTTCGCATCGACCACTACCTTGGTAAGGAGACGGTACAGAACATCCTGGTCTTTCGATTCGCGAACGGGATCTTTGAGCCGGTATGGAATCGTAACTACGTCGATCACGTACAGATTACAGCGGCGGAGGATATCGGCATCGAGGGGCGTGGGCCGTTTTATGAGAAGGCGGGCGCGCTCCGCGACGTGGTGCAAAACCACGTCATGGAGCTGCTGTCGTTCGTCGCTCTGGAGCCGCCGGTCTCTTTTGAGGCCGATGCGATGCGCCGGGAAAAGTTTAAGGTTTGGCGCTCCATCCAACCGATTCACCTCATGGACGCGGTGCGTGGCCAGTACGGTCCTGGGAAGGTGGATGGCAAAGATGTCAAAGGTTACAGGCAAGAGGATCGGGTAGATCCAAACTCTGCCACCGAGACCTACGCTGCGCTGAAAATTGGCATAGAGAACTGGCGCTGGGCGGGCGTCCCGTTTTATCTGCGAGCCGGCAAGCGGCTGGCGAAAAGGGCGACTGAAATCACCATACAGTTCAAGCAACCTCCGCAGTTGCTATTCAAGCAGCAAGCCGGTGCGTGCAAGGAGCTACAGCCTAATTTGATCACCATGCGGATTCAACCGGATGAAGGCATTTCGCTGCGCTTTGGCGCCAAGGTGCCCAGCCCGAATATGGAAGTCTGCCCGGTCAATATGAATTTCAGTTATGCGGATGCTTTCGGCAAGTCCTCGGCCAACGGCTACGAAAGGCTGTTGTTGGACGCGATGCTGGGCGATGCTACTCTATTTGCTCACCGTGATGGAGTGGAGGCCACTTGGTCGCTGCTCACCCCGATCCTCGACCAGTGGGCCAACAGCAAGCCCAAAGGCTTCCCCAACTATGCCGCCGGGACTTGGGGGCCGGAATCTGGCGATGAATTACTGGGTCGGGATGGACGTGCCTGGCACAGGCTTTAGAATAGTCGGATTGCATGGCTGAGACGATCGAAGTTTTCTATTTTGTGGATGCCAGCCCGGAAGCAGCAAGCCGGCGCGCGGCGCAGTATTTCGTAGACGGCATTCGCGCGGCTGCCGGGGCACGAGGCAAGGCGCGCATCGCCATTTCCGGGGGCAATACCCCGAAGCACACCTTTGAGCTTCTGGCCGATCCCAGCGCACAATACCGCGAGCAGATCCCCTGGGAGGGCCTTGAGCTTTATTGGGTTGACGAGCGCTGTGTCCCGCCCGATCACGCTGATAGCAATTACCGCATGACCCGGGAAGCGCTGCTGGACAAGGTGCCATTGAGCGCTAAGCAAATCTTTCGCATCCATGGCGAGCTCGACCCGGAAGAGGCCGCGGCTAAGTATGAGTTCGATATCCGGCAAAGTTTTCGCCTGGAAGGCGCCGAGTTGCCGTCCTTTGACTTGCTCCTGCTGGGCATGGGGCCGGATGGGCACACTGCATCTCTTTTCCCCCACACCCAAGGGCTGCAGGAAATAATGCGCATCGCCATCGCCAATCACGTTCCGCAGCAAAAGGATTCGTGGCGGATTACGCTTACTTGGCCGGTGATCGACCGGGCACGGGATGTATTCTTTCTGATTGAAGGCGCCGACAAAGTTGCCGCACTCAAGCAGGTGTTTCAAGGCCCCTACGATCCGGAAACCTATCCCTCGCAGTTGATCCGGCCCGCCAGTCACCGTCTCACGCTCCTGCTCGATTCCGCTGCCGCCGCCGCATTGCCCCCGCCCGGGCCCAATGGCCAGGGCAAACTGGAGATCGCTCGATGATCCTGGCAGGTGACGTAGGCGGCACCAAAGTCGACCTGGCCTTATGCAAATTCGATCGTGGACAGCTGCTGACCGTGCACGACCACAAGTACCACGCCAGGGAATTCCCCGGTTTGGTGCAGGTGGTGGAATCGTTCCTGGATGAATGCAAGCGGACTCTGGGGCAGCCTGTGGATGTGGGGGCGGCTTGTTTTGGCGTCCCGGGGCCGGTGCGCCATGGCCGTCTGAAGCTGACGAATCTTCCATGGATACTGGACTCGAGCCAGCTCTCAAGCGATCTGAAGATCCAACATGTCTTCCTGATCAACGATCTTGAGGCCAACGGCTATGGCATTGGTGAGTTAACTCCAGAGCAGATTCTTGTTCTGAGCAAGGGTGACCCGGCCGCGGAGGGGAATCGCGGCTTGATTGCCGCAGGCACCGGCCTGGGAGAAGCCATTCTGGTGTGGAACGGTCACAGCTACCTGCCCATGGCCTCTGAAGGCGGCCACAGCGACTTCGCGGCCCGCAATGAAGAAGAGATTGAACTCCTGCGCTATCTGCAGAAAACCCTGGGTGGACGCGTGAGCTCGGAGCGGGTCATCTCCGGCATCGGCTTGGCCAATGTCTACGCCTACTGCCGCGATGTGAAAAGGATGCCGGAACCGCCCTGGTTGAAGGATCGAATGCGCACAGAGGACCCCAACGCGGTCATCGGCGAATTGGGCGAATCGGGCGCCAGTGAGCTTTGTGTAGAAGCTTTGAACCTCTTCGTCTCTGCTTACGGCGCAGAAGCCGGCAACCTGGCGCTGAAGATCCTGGCCGTCGGCGGCATGTACGTGGGTGGAGGCATTGCCCCCAAGCTGCTCAAGAAAATGCAGGATGGTACCTTTATGAAGGCGTTCACAGACAAGGGGCGCCTGAGTGATCTGCTGGTGCAGACGCCGGTACGCCTCATTCTGGAGAGTCGCGCTGCCTTGATGGGCGCCGCTGCCTATGCTGAAGCGCGCGCGGCAGAGATCGGCGGGCACTCCGAACGTGCTCAGTCGGTGCAAATGGCGCCGTCGTAGCTCAGGTTATGCATCACTAGCCGGGCTCCTGCATCCAAAGTGTCCAAGGAGAGTCGAGTTATGCCAAGCAGATCGGCGCAATGGTTCGCCGGCGCCGTGTTGGTTTTACTGGTCGTTCTGATGGCCCCGCCGATGGCGCTGGCCCATGCCGTGCTGGTAAGTTCCACCCCGCAGAAAAATGGAACTGTGAGCGGCCCCAACATTACGATCAATCTTAAGTACAATTCACGCGTCGATGGAGCTCGCTCGACTTTGAGCCTGCTCAAACCCGATGGCACGGTGGAAAAAATCGGCACCCCTACACAGCCTGCTCCCGATGTCTTGTCGGCGACCGGCCATGGCTTGTCCAAGGGGGCCTACGTACTTCGCTGGCAGGTTCTAGCCAGTGATGGTCACATCACGCGGGGCGAAGTTCCGTTTGAGGTGCAGTAAGCCCGCCCTCGCGGAACCAAAAGAAGGAATAGGACGGTGTGCCCTGGTTCCCTCACCAAGGCCGGGCGCCCCATATCTCGCTCGTTTTTCGCGAGATGTGGGATACCACTGCACCTTTCCTTTGACTTTCAATTCCACCGATGCACTTAGCGGCCAACAGCAGTGGTATCCCATATCTCGCGAAAAACGAGCGAGATATGGGGCACCCGGCCTTGGTGAGGGAACCGAACGAAAGCAACTTGAGATGACGGCTTGATCTGGCTGCTGCGGGATATCGATCTTCTAGGCACGTTGCTGCGTGCGGCAAGTCTTTCCTTTGAAGCCTTGCTGCTCGGCGGTATCGTATATTTGCTCGTCGTCGCGCGTCCCGCGCGAGCGAGTGCAACGGTTGAATCCGTCTGCCTCCGCGGAATTCGCTGGGCCGCCCTGGCCCTGGCGATCTCTGAAGTAGTGACCGTCGCTGCCTCCAGCGCCTCGTTGCTTGGCGATAGCGATCTACATCTCCGCGATCTTCTCGACGCAAGGTTCTTTCAGGCAGGTTTGAGTGCTGCGCTGCTGGCCATGCTGTTGTGGGTTTGCGCGCGCCGCAAGACCATCCCCGCCATGATTCCGCTGAGCCTGCTGCTACTGGTTGCCACCGTGTCGACCAGCCACGCCGCAGCCCGTATGGATGACCGTTTGTCGCTGGCATTGGCCACTGCGGTCCACCATCTGGGAACGGCGGCATGGATCGGCGCCATGCCCTTCCTGCTGATTTCCTTAGGCCGCGCCGAGACCGTGGGGGAAGCTCGCACCATCGCCAGGCGGTACTCTTCCATGGCTCTGCTGAGCGTCGCTGTCCTGGTGCTGGCGGGTATCTATCATGGCCTGGTTCTACGTGGGCACCTGGAACGGTCTCTATGGCACCAGCTATGGCGTGCTGTTGCTGGCCAAGATTTACCTTCTGCTCGTGATGCTCTTGATGGGCACCGGCAACCTGCTGCTCGTGCGGCGCCTCGACACCGATCCCCAGCCCCTGCTGGTGAGGCTCCGGCGCTTTGCCGAGGCAGAGCTTGGCTTGGGATTCACCATCATTTTGGCTGCTGCTTCGATGTCTGCGCAGCCGCCGGCGGTCGATGTCCCCGAGAAGGTGTCCCTGCAGGTGATTGCCGGCCGCATGCACCCGGAGATTCCGCGCTTGACGAGCCCGGCCCTGTCGCAGCTTACCCCTCCCACTTCAATCGAAACCGCGGTCCACGATAACGAGTTCCAGGCCAACGGGGGCAGCGATGCCACAGACCGGAGATGGTCGGAATATAACCATCACTGGGCCGGCTTGATCGTTCTGGTGGCTGGCCTGCTGGGGTTTGCCAGCCGCTTTCCCGGCATGCGCTGGGCGCGTTTCTGGCCCCTCACCTTCGCCGCCCTATCGGTTTTCATTTTGCTTCGCGCCGATCCCGAGAACTGGCCCCTGGGCCCGCGTCCTTTCTGGGCCAGTTTCGCTGCTCCTGATGTTCTGCAGCATCGCGCCGCAGCCGTGCTCATCCTGTGCTTCGCGGCGTTCGAGTGTGCGGTCCAGGCGGGCATATTACGCGCACGATGGGCCTCGCTCATTTTCCCCATGATGTGTGCATTAGGCGCTGCGGTTCTGCTTACCCACAACCACGCCCCCAGCGACACCGGGGAAGACCTCCTGGCATCGCTAAGCCACACGCCCATCGCTTTGCTGGGCGCCACTGCGGGCTGGATCCGCTGGCTGGAATTGCGCCTGCCCCCAGGCCGCTCGTCCAGAATCGCCGGCTTTCTCTGGCCGCTATTCCTGGCAGCTGCCGGCCTGATTCTGCTTAACTACCGGGAGGCCTGATCGTCTAAGCATAGGAACTGTCACAATGCTTACAGGAGACCGTCCTCTTTGTTCTCGACCAACCGAATTCCCAGTAGGCTCATTCCCGCCATTTTCCTGTTGTTTCCCTCTGCCGCACTAGTGGCCCAGCGCCTACCAGACGTTGCTCGTCCGCAGCACTACGCCTTGCAACTGGCGCCTGACCTGCAAGCGGCGACCTTCACCGGCCAGGAAACCATCGATCTGACCCTGGCGCAGGCGGCAGATTCGATTGTGCTCAACGCGTGGCAACTCAAGTTTGACTCAGTGATAGCCGAGACGAACGGCCAGAAACTGACCGCGGACGTGTCTCTTGATCCTGGCCTGCAGCAGGCTAAGTTTCACTTTCCGCGCCAGCTGCCTGCCGGGCCAGTGACCCTGAAAATTGCGTACAGCGGCATTTTGAATGGAGATTTGCGCGGTTTCTATCTTTCCCGCACCGCCAAGCGGAACTACGCTGTCACCCAATTTGAGCCGACGGATGCGCGCCGGGCTTTTCCCTCTTTTGATGAGCCGGCCTATAAGGCGACCTTCGATGTCAGCCTGATCGTGCCCCAGGGGGACACGGCGATTTCCAACACCAATATCATCTCCGATACGCCCGGACCGGCTGCGGACAAGCACACCATCACCTTTGCCCGCACGCCCAAGATGTCAACCTACCTGGTGGCCTTCCTGGTGGGCGATTTCAAGTGCCTTTCCGGCTCGAGCGATGGCGTGCCCATCCGTGCCTGCGCCACCCCTGACAAGGTGCAGTTGGCTCAATTCGCGCTCTCCGGCGCCGAGTTCTTTCTCCATTACTACGACGACTACTTCGGCATCAAGTACCCCATGCCCAAGTTGGACATGATTGCCCTCCCGGACTTCGAAGCGGGAGCCATGGAGAACTTCGGCGCAATCACGTACCGCGAAACAGCCATGCTGCTGGACGAGAAAACCGCGCCCATAAGTGCCCAGAAAGTGGTCGCTGTGGATGTAGCGCACGAGATGGCGCATCAATGGTTCGGTGACATGGTCACCATGGAGTGGTGGAACAACGTCTGGCTGAATGAAGGCTTCGCCACCTGGATGTCGAACAAGCCGCTGGCCGCATGGAAGCCGGAGTGGGAGATTTCCCAGGACGAGGCGGCGGAGCTCAACCGAACCCTGGACTTCGATGGCGGGCGCGTGACCAGGGCCATTCGCTCCCGCGCCGACACTCCCGGCGAGATCAATGAGATGTTCGACGGCATCGCTTACGGCAAGGCCGCCGCCGTCCTTCTGATGACCGAGAACTATCTTGGCGAAGCGCCCTTCCGCGCCGGCGTTCATAGCTACCTGCAGGCGCACTTGTATGCCAACGCCACCGCAGAAGACTTCTGGAATGCGTTGAAGGAGTCGAGTGGCAAGCCTGTGGACAAGATCATGGAAAGCCTGGTCGTCCAGCCGGGCGAGCCGCTGCTGACCTTTGGCCCCAGGAATAATGGCAGCGTCGAGGTGATGCAGAAGCGCTTCTTTCTCAACCCCAAGGATGCTGAGGACCAACAAGCGGACCAACCGCAACGCTGGGTTTTGCCGGTGTGTATGAAGACTGCGGCAGATCGGCCTGACTGTCCTGTCCTCGACGCCAACAGCCAACAGCTTCCGGCTCCTCAAGCGCCGGTCTTCTACGGCAACGCCGGTGGCAAGGGCTACTATCGCAGCCGATTCACGCCCGGCGACTATCAAAAACTTACGCGCGTGGTAGAAACCAGCCTTACGCCTTCCGAACGAATTACATTCTTAGGCAGCCAATGGGCCCTGACCCGCGCCGGCATCTCGACCGTAGGCGACTTCCTGAATCTCGCTTCCGCCGTGCGTGACGACAACAGCTCCTTTGTGATCAGCACCGTCACCACCGCATTGCGGACCATCGATCAACAGGTAGCCTCAACGCCTGAGGAGCACGCGGAGATCGCGGCCTGGGTGCGCAAGAATTTTTCTTCTGCGCTCGCCCGCCTCGGTTCGCCGGCCGCCGGCGAGGCGCCGGATAAAACCCTGTTGCGTGCTGCGCTCTTTGGTCTTCTCGGCGGCCTCGGCGCTGATCCGCAGATCATTGCCGACGCCAGGCAGGTCTCAGAGCAATATCTCCGCGACCGCACGTCCGTGGATCCGACTTTAGCAGCCACGGCGCTCACCATCGCGGCGCAAAACGGAGACGCGGCGTTCTTCGATCGTTTGCAGCGGGTGAGCGAGACAGCCGGCGACCCGCAGCTCCGCATCCAGGCTTTTCGGGCCCTGGCAAGCTTTCGTGATCCCGCCCTCGTCGTGCGCGCCCTGGACTACGCCATGTCGAGCCAGGTCAAAAACCAGGATGCCCTAACCTTAGTCCAACTCGAGATGAGGGACCGTCGCACACGCGATGAGGCCTGGAAGTACGTGCAGCAGGACTGGCCGCGGGTAAAAACCCAGCTCACGACCTGGATGGGCGGCACATTGGTCGAGTCGATGGGCAGCTTCTGCAGCGTGGACCAGAGCAAACAAGTCACGCAGTTCTTTCAGGAGCACACCGTTTCGGCAACCTCGCGCGCGCTCGACAACGCACGTGACAGCATCGCCAGTTGCGTAGATCTGCGCGCGGTGCAGGGACCGAATCTGAAGCAGTGGCTACAGACCACCGATTAGCGAACGAAGCCCGATTTCCTATGAAACTTAGTGGGTTCGGCGAACTTCACGCGCCTTCCCTCAAAGAAAGGCCGGGTGCCCCACATCCCCGATTTCCTGTGAAACTTAGTGGGTTCGGCGAACTTCACGCGCCTTCCTCCAAAGAAAGGCCGGGTGCCCCACATCTCGCTCGTTTTTCGCGAGATGTGGGATACCACAATTCTTGCCCGTTCGCTTTTCGAAGCGCCAAAGCTTCCGCAAGTCCGCTGCATCATCAGTCTTACAACTGACGACTACCTTGCCAGAATTCCTCGTGCCGGCGTGCGCGATCGGCGCCGTGCAGGTCCAGCATTCTTTGCGCTGCTTCTCCATTGGAAAGATTCTCGACGCTGACTTCGATGGTTTGTACCTGGTGCCACGGATAAACGAATTTCTCCCAGACGAGAAATCCTGACTTTGCCCAGCCCTCCAGTAATCCAGTCAATTCCTTCTTTACATCCGTCTCGTGCCGTACGGGAAGCAGTTCGACAGTTTCGCCAGTTACGAGATGCGCTTTAAGGTGCGCGATGAGCATGCGATGTTCTCTCCTCTCCAGCTAAGATGCGGCGTTGGGGCGTTGCCCTGCCTCAGCGTGCCAATGCATGTACAAAACAACCGAGTATTGCACAAAGGTTGTAGGCAAAACGCGATCTGTCACTTGAGCGGATACATTGCTTCTGCTTCAATCGTTTAGTGAATTCAGAGCCGCAACCCGCAGTTTCTTCCTCGCAGCGACCGATCCCCGGCAAGGTAGTCGAATTCGCGGATCTACGCCTTTCCACACCAATGACCGGCCAGCCCGTCGTCTTGCTCGAGTATGAAGACCTGCTGGGCACCCGATCAATCCACCAGGTGGCGTTAACCTGCACGGGCCGAGGCCGCGGCGGCCTCATTTACTTTGGCGGCTATTGCAAAGGCAAGTTCAGCATCTTCAGGGCTGATTGCATTCACCGGGTTGTAACCCTCTAAGCCTCACTGTCAAGCCTCGATTTAGAGAGCGTCGAAGACGCAGCTATCCCAAGTACCCCCGCCGCGATCTAAAGAGTAAACTTTCGTGCGTCCGCACACGAAGCCGCAAGCCACTGAAAACAAACAATAAGCGTCCTGGCTCGTGATTGCGGACTAGTCCGTTTAAACACCGTCCGGGAGTGGACACCCGTTTTCCCCCGCCTTCCAGCAAAATGCGTAGCGTTTTGCGACAGCAAAGTGTAGCCTCACTACACTCCCCTCTGTAAACTGCAACTTACGTGTTATGGCGTGATGCTCGCTGCAGCCTCAACACGTATCGCACCGCAACGTATTCGCAGGTGATAACCGCCCCTGGACCAGGGATGACCGAACTGATGTTTTAGAGGAGTGCCTTAGCCATGTCTGTTATGCCATCGAAGTTTCCCGTCTCGAAGCGGAAATTGCTCTGCTTCCCCGTCTTGGCGTTGGCGTTTTGCACGTCAAGTGCCTGGTCTCAGGCCCCTCCAGTCGTTATCGACGCACAACAGACACTTGGATTCGGCTACAGCAACCCACAATCCATCGCGGTTTCCAGCAACGGCACGGTCTTCGTCGCGGACACCAATAACAATCAGATCATCGCACTGGACACTTATGCACCCGAGCAAGGCGTCAACAACATAATTGCGACCCCCGGATTCACGCTGCAGACTCCGCAGGCTCTCGCCCTGGACGCCAATGGAAATCTTTTTGTCGGCGATACTCCTACCAGCGGCAGCACGAGCTATGGACGGATCATTGAATTCCCCGGGGACGGCAACGGCAATGTGCTTGGAACAGGTGGGAAGTTAATTTTCCAGGGAGCTCCTCTGGTTAATCCGGTCTCGCTCACGATCGACAGTACGGGCACCTTGTTCATTGGAGACTACCCGCCTACCACCGGGGTTGGCGTTATCTATTCTCTCGCTCCAAGCGGCACACCCGTGGCTCTCAACATCACCGGCATCCCAACGCCTCCGTATACCCCAGCAGCCTTGTTAAGGTCAGGGACCAGCCTTTATTTCGCTGACAACGGCAACTATAACGGAAGCGACGGTGGCATCTATGTCGTTCCCGCGACCGGAGGCGCCGCCACAAAGGTCGCGACAGGTTCGTTTGTCATCAACAAGCCTTCAGGCTTGGCGTTGGATGCGGCGGGTGATCTCTACATACTGTCCTTTCTGGGACCAGATAATCCCACTTATAACGTGGGCGAGCAGGTGGTGATTGTTCCCGCCCTTTCGCCGACGACTCCATACATTCTGCCCAATACCGGAATCGGAACCAGCAGCAGCATGGCGTTCGATCCCAGCGGAAACATGGACGTGCTCGATTCTCAAGATGGCGCTGTCATCCAGCTGTCATCGACCAAAGCAGTCTTCATGGGAAATGTGTTCGTCGGCAAGACGGGTTTGGATGTTCTCTTTAACTTTGAATTCAACGCGCCAGCGAACTTGAGGGGATTTCAAGTAGTCACCCAGGGAGACGTGAGCTCCGACCTGCTCGTGGATACCAGCAACTCGAACTGTGTAATCGCGAACCACACCAATCTGGGCGGCAAAGGTGGCCCCGCCATTAGCCCCTACTTCCCCTACAGTTGCAATGAATCCTACTACGGCAATCCGGCCTTTCCCGGGAACCGTCTTTCCGCCATCGAGCCATATGGTCCAGGCAAAACGGCTCTGGCCTCCCAGGCGGCCTACCAGACAGCCTTTGCTGGAGTAGAGGTCATTTATCCGGTCGCCGCGACGGCCACCGCAATCAATCTTCAACAACCCCAGGCGCTCGCCATCTCCGGCCTCAACAAAAAGATCTATGTCGCCGACACTCAGGCCGGCAAGGTTTATTCGACCCCCGGTCTTGGGTCGGCTGCGCTGACTCCGGTCTCTACCGGTACCATCACTCTTGTCTCTCCGACAGCGCTTGCCCTGGATGGAGCCGGCAACCTATTTATTGCTGATGCCAACAACTTCAACGGCACCGGGGCCCAAATCGTTGAGGTACCAACCACTACCGGTCTTGCGCCCTCAGTGGTGAATACTGGCGGTCTATTGGATAACCCCATTGCCCTGGCCTTCGACTATCTGGGCAATCTGTACATCGGGGATGCGGGTCCTGGCGGTTTGAACGCCGACACCTCCAACCCCGGCTACATTGTGAAGATACCGGTCGGCGGTACGCCCTTCAAAATGACGATCCCCCCGATCAACGGGGGCTCGGGGCCCATTATTTTCCCGCAGGCACTGGCGACGGATCCCTATACTGCCGCACTGTTGATCGGTGATGGTGGTAACCCGGGTGCGGGCGCGGGCCAGGTGGTTCAGGTTTCCGCGAACGGATCGAGTGCGGGTACGGGCCCCGTGAACGGAGTGACCAATCCGACAGGACTGGCCTTTGACCAGGCTGAGGATCTCTACATTCTGGACGGCACGGCCAATACCATCACGGTCGTTGGCGGTGCCACGAGCGGTACAACGCCGTGGCTCTTGGCCTTCGACAACACGACCTTGTCCTCTCCTAGCGCGTTAGCAATTTCCGCTGGCGGCCAGAGCTTTGTCGTCGCGAACATCGGCGCGGGAAACAGCAACAGCCTGGTGTATCTGAACGGCAACAGTTCCTCGCTGGCGTTCGGGAATGTACCGGTTAGAACTGATAGTCAACCGCAAACCGCCACGGTATACAACATTGGCAATCTGGATCTGACACTATCAATGCCGTACTACTCACCCAGCCTTGTCGGTTTCCCATTCAACGTCCTGGGCACCTCGACCTGTGCCAACAACGAGGTATTGCGTCCTTCGATACCATGCACCATCAACGTCCAATTTGCGCCAATCGCTAACATCCATAGTACTCAGCAATTGAAGGTCAATAGCGACAGCTACAACACCGGCATCCCAACCCTCAACCTAAGCGGAACCGGCGTCCTCAAAGGCTCTGAAAAACATCATGATCGACGTGATGTTCGACAAAATGATCAACACGACAAGAGGTAAGCTCGTCCAGGCCGCCGGAACGCAGACCATCGCGTTCCGGCGGCTTTGTCTTTAGCTGGCTCTAGCGGTGCCAGCTCAGTTTGGGGTAGTAGGTCAGCTGGAATGATCCGGTGAAATCGTGTTGCAGTCCGGAGGCTAGCGCCGGAACTTTCCACCACTCTACCTGTCCGAAAGCATTCAACTCCAGGTCTTCCTTGAGCCGCAGGACCGCTTTGACACTGATGTCATTCTGCGTCGTTCCCCCAGGAATAAAGGTCTTGGAAACCTTTGCGTTGCGGTAGCCCAGTTGAATATATTCCTTGGGGCTGAGCCAATCGGTGAGCCATGCCTGGCCGCCTTTGCCCTGCCGCCCGATCCAATTTCCCAGCAAGTTGTTTTTGTTGGTATAGCCGTCTGGATATTCGTACTCGTAATAAATGAATTGCCCCCCCTGTCCGGCATTAGCGGAAACCGGATCTGTCGATACCGCTTCAGCGCGCAGATCGACATGGGACAGCTTGGGCAAGTGCGACAGGTAGAGGCCGGGGTTCACGGCGGCGCGGCGCGGCGCGGCGATGGGGCTCGTGTCATCGTGAACAATGGAGTCGCTGTAAAGGGTTAGCCATTTCTGCATCCACGGAAGCCGCCAGGTAAAGTCGAAGCTGGAACTCCGAAAGCCAGGGTCATTCCTGCTCTGTTTCTCGGCCAGGCTCACGTTGCCGAAGCTGGTGAAGCTGTGCCAGAACGAGCCAAAGGTAAGAGGCACATGGTCCTTGCCTGCAAAGACGACCAGGCGCGAAAAGCCGAATTCAAGGTCCCTGGTCGGCTTGAAGCTGAATTTTTGCGCTTGGACCCACGGCGCGTTGGGATAACGATGTCCCTTCAGCGAACCGAACAAACCTTCGTAGCGGAATGGCCCCACCAGGTCGGAGAGCCCCGGAATGCGCAGCGGAATCACCCGATTAATGCGTAGGCCATAGATGGGTTCCGCATTGTTGCTGAGCGCCATACTCCCGGCCTCCGTCGGGCCCCACCAGTCTTCCACTTTGCCCACAGAGAACTCGTTGTTGGCCACGGAAGCCGCAAAATTGGCATTGATCAAACGAAAGACATTGGTCTGCGGCACGGGCTCGGGCGCCACCAGAGGAGTGCTGTCGACCTGTGCGATCAGTTCCTGCACCGATTCGGCATAAGCGGCACGCCCGGGGGCGTGCTGATATTCCCCGCGAACCTGGAGCGAAAAATGGTAGCCTTCGGCCCACGCTGTAAAACCGTCAAGGGCCATGAAGCCTTGCTGGTAGGGCCGTCCGTAGTCATTGATGAGGGTCTGCCCAAAGTGGAGGGAATCATTGATGGGAGGACCGTGAATGTACATATTTCGGGTGTAGACATTCCGAACCTCGGCCCGGGGTGTTGCCCGTCCCGCCTCTAACCCAAACTCCACTGCCAGGGCTTGAAAAATCTCCCATGCTTCTTTGTCCTGGGGCGCATCCTGCAGCCTGGGGTAGGTCTCCTGAAGAATTTGCAGACAGCTGGTGCGCGTCCACGGCCGCATATCCAGGTAGGCTGAGTCGGCATAACCAAGCGAAAAAAGGCGTTCGAAAGCCGGATAAATCCAGCTATCGAGGGGCATATAGACCAAACCATAATTGCTGCTTTGGTTGGGCTCAAAGCCGGAGAAGACTGGATCGAGAGCGGCCGGCACCGATGGAGGGGCGGCAGTTTGCTGGCACAGCAGGTTCAGCCATGGCACGGCGATCAGGGACAAAATCAGAACAAATCGAACCAGGACACCCGGCATCAATTACGAGCATAGCGCAGGAAGCTCCGGACCCGCTATGGATCTCGGGTGCCCCACATCTCGCTGGTTTCTCGCGAGATGTGGGATACCACTGCTCTTAACAGAATTGGTTTGGGATGCAAAGGCTAGGACTGACTTTTATTGGCATCCCACATCTCGCGAAAAACCAGCGAGATGTGGGGCACCCGAGATCCATAGCAGGTCCGGAAACAGAACATCTGATCGTCCTTTACGTCTCCCTGCTGGCGGACCACTCGGCATGTCCATATTCACCCAGAGCCACTGTCCCGCTCATCGAATCTCCCATTGCCGTGCCGCTGAAGGAGTATTCAATTTCGTTTCCTCCAACCGGCATCACACTGCGAAAGCTCACCTGTTGCGCATGGACTTTCCCGCTGAGAGTTCCGTTGTAGATCTCGCCTTGATGAACACCAGTGACCGCGCCTTCCTGCTGCTCCAGCAGAAAGCGTTGTCCACCTTCGCCGCACAGGTATCTCATTTGCACTTTCCAGATTCCTGCAACGTTCGCTGGCATTCCCTGTGGAATCTCTGGCGCCGGGAACATCGGCGGTTTTGAGAGCGTGGCGAAGATAGCGTCGGCCACGATCTTGTCATCTCCCGGCATCATCATGTAGGGCATGATGGTGAGCGAACTCTCCATCTGATCCGGACGAGTTCCGCTGAATTCATCGAACTGGATGCGGGGAGTGCCCGCGTCCAGGGTCTTCGCCAGCTCGGTCCCGGTGATCTTGAGTGTATTGCCATCCCACTTGATTCGCAGCCTGGGCGCATGATTCGACAGATCCTCTGGCATGATGTACTCGGTGGTTACCGAGCCCAGGGGCTTGACCTTGGCTTCGATGGTGCCCAGCCACTCTTTCCACGTGTTCCATTCGGCATCGTGGTCGCGCTTGGTCCACATCTCAACCGCGGTCAGCATGCCCATAATCTCTTCCTTGCCGACCTTCAGCGAACGCCCCACATTGTGGTGCGGCGCAGCCTGAAACCATGCCGCCTGCACCAGCTCCTTGCGCCCGAGCAGGAGTCCGGCGCACTGCGGACCGCGCATGCATTTTCCCCCGCTATATCCAACCAGGGTCGCGCCCGCAGCAAGATGGATATTCGGGATAGTGAGGTTTTCGGCCGCCGCGTCTACAAACACAGGGATATTCCTCGTCCTGGCAGCCTTACAGATGTTAGGAATGCTAAGCGGGCCAGTTGCTGCAGCGGGGGAAGACAGGATATAGATCATCGCCGTTTGTGGCCCCATCGAAGCCTCAAGCTGCTCCGGCGTTTCCACTTCTACCACCTCGACGCCGAGCAAGCGCGAACCTATGTCATAAGGATTGCGCGAGTGCTTGGGGATGATCACCTGGCTCTTCAAACCGCCCTTCTCCAGGTAGGGCATCTTCTGCGACTTTTCCGGATCAGTGCCGGCAATGCAAGCCGCGGTCGCGGACGTGATGGCGGCTGCACAGCCGGCCGTCACGATACCCCAATCCGCGCCAGTGATCGACGCCAGCCGTGCGCCCACAGCTGCCATGAGCTCGTCCATGTTTACATAATGGCGCGAGGCCTCTTCCATGGCCTGTTTCACTTCGGGGAGAGAGAGCGAACCGCTGATGATGGTGTAAGTGCCCTTGGCATTGACCAGCGGACGCACGCCGATTGCCTCGTAGAGATTGGGGCCGGTGGGCACAGAAACAGAAGTCTTTGCGGCATAACTAACGCTTGGTAACAGCGAGCTTGCCGTCCCAGCCATTACTGAACGCTGCACGAATTTGCGCCTGCTCAATTTTGCACCTGAAAAATTCTCCACGGTCATTCTTCCTTCCGGCTTCAAACCAAATCACGCGAGTCTGGACAGAGTTTCTGCGATGGCCGGCTTGCGCGTCAAAATGAGCGCTTCCGCATGGCTTCGTTCTTGACACCGTATAAGATCGACAGTACTCTCTCGTTTGGTTTTCTTTATTGTCGTTTGTTTTCGGGATCCTGTCATGAGGTTTTAAAGAGGTCCTTTGACGAAGATGAGTTGGCTGCGTCGCATCTTCGTCCCTGTCGTCCTTCTAGGATGGGTCGCATCTAGGACCCTGAATGCGCAGCCGCCGGGAGCGGCCATCTTCGCCTCCAACTGCGCTGGTTGTCACGGCGCGGATGGCCGCGGTGGGGAGCACGCACCGAATATCGCCACGGCCCCGGATGTGCAGCGTCTAGTGGATCGCGAGTTGGCCGGCATCATCCGCTATGGAATCCCCGGTGCCGGTATGCCGGCCTTCTCATCTCTGAAGCAACAGGAAGTGGCGGATGTCGTCGGCTATTTGAGAACCCTGCAGGGAAGGGGAGATATTGTTAAGCTCCCCGGGGACCCGAGTTTAGGGGAAGCACTATTCTTTGGCAAAGCGCAATGCTCCGGCTGTCACATGGTCAACGGGAAAGGCGGATTTATCGGCAGCGAACTCTCCTTTTACGGAGCCGACGCGAAGCCTGATCAAATACGCGCCATCATTCTCGATCCCGACAAGAATCTCCCCACGGATAAGAAAGCCACCACGGTGGTGACACTTTCCGGGCAGGCAACCACGGGGATGCTCAAGGTGAACAATAATTTTGCCGTCTCGCTGCAGACCCTGGATGGCTCGTTTCATTTCTTTCCCAAGCCGGAGCTGGCCAGGTTAGATATAGGCTCACGTTCCCTGATGCCCCCCTCGACACTGAATGGCAAGGAAGTAGATGACCTGGTCAGCTATCTGCTGCACGCCGGGCAAGAAAATGCCAAACAGTCTCCAGCACACTCCACAAAGGGGGGCAATGATGACAACTAAGACCGCATTCTTTTCTCTCTCGCTGTTCGTCTCATTGGGCTTGCAGGCCGCCCCCCGACCATTTTCCCTGGAGGCTCTCTCCCCCGCGTTTTGGAACCTGTTCGACCACCGGGCGAAATTGACGAAAGTAGCCTCCGGCTTTGGCTTTACAGAAGGCCCGGTGTGGGACCAGGCGGGCTTTCTATGGGTGAGTGATGAAACCCTCAACAAGATATTCAAGGTAAATACCGTTACCGGCCAAAAGCAGGAGGTCCTCTCTCTGGGAGATCCCGACGGGAACACCTATGATCGGCAGCATCGCCTGCTGGATTGCGCAAGTGTTCTGCGAGCCGTCATTCGCCTCTCGCCCGATGGCAAGACTTATGAAACCGTGACAGATCACTATCAGGGAATGCGGTTAAACAGCCCCAATGACGTGGTGCTCGGCCCTGACGGAGCCACTTACTTTACCGATCCAACCTCCGACCTGCCCAAGGATCAAAAGCAGGAGATTCCCTTTAAGGGGGTCTATCGAATTGCGCCCGATGGCCAGCTCCAACTGCTTACCAAGGATCTTGAGGATCCCAATGGGCTCGCCTTTTCCCCTCAAGGTACCAAATTTTACGTCGATGACTCGACCCAGAAGAACATCCGTGTCTATGACTTCCATGATGGCAAACTGAACAACGGACGCATCTTTGGCGAAGAGCCGGGCGGACCGCAGGAAGGTGTGCCCGATGGGATGAAGGTCGATCGCGAGGGAAATCTGTATGTCGTTGGCCCCAGGGGAATATGGGTTTGGGATCCCGCCGGCCGTCACCTGGGCACGATTGTCGTGCCCGAGCAGCCTGCCAATCTTGCCTGGGGAGACTCGGATTACTCCACTCTGTACATAACGGCGACAACCTCTGTCTATAAAATTTCCACTCGCGCGCACGGCTTTATCCCGTATCTGTAAAAGGAGCAAATGATCCATCCATTCCATTGCGTCTTCGGTTGTCTGTTCGTTTTGGCTTCAACGGTATCGCTCACCGCCCAGACATTTAAGGTCATTCAGCCGCCGGGTTCCGAGACCGCTTATAGCGCGGGAGTTCTGGCCAACAGCACTCTCTACGTATCCGGTCAGGGAAGCTCTGCCAGGAACTTTCCCGAGCAGATGGGCGATGCAATGCGCAAGGTTCAGGCAGTTCTGCGCGGTGCAGAGATGAATTTTGACAACGTCGTCTGGATGAATATCTATGTCACGGATGCCCACAACCTGGCGGTCATGGACGACGTCTATTGGCAGCTGATCGGATCAAACCCTCCGGCACGAACCGTCTTGACGGTTGCTGCTCTGCCCGGCGGAGAGATGGTCGAGATCAACTGCATCGCAGTGGAGGGCGAACGGAAAGCGATCTGGCCTGCAGGTTGGCCGCAAGGGCCGCGCATCGATCCGCCTGCGATCCAGGCGGGCGAAATGTTGTACCTGTCGGCGCAAGGGGGAAAACCGGATGCTGATTTCTCTACAGAAACCAGGCAGGCGCTCGAAAACGTGAGCACCATTCTGAATGCCGCCCAGATGAGCACGAAGAACGTTCTGTGGGTGAATCCCTACATGAGTGTCAGCGGTCAGTATGACGTGATGGGCAAGGTCTACAAGAGCTACTTTGAATTCGGCAACACACCGGGCCGCGGGACCATTCAAGTGGTCGGTCTTCCCAAAGGACAGCACATCGTCTTCAGTTGCATTGCCGGGGCGGATCTCAGTAAACGCAAAGCCGTGCGCCCGCGCAACATGCCTCCCAGTTCGACCGCGAGTCCCGGAATCCTCTATGGCGACACCTTATATCTCTCCGCCAAAGACGGCTTCATCCCTGGTCAAGGCATCGTCACACCGCTTTTTGATTTGCAACTGCGACAGTCCATGCGCAATCTTCTCGACGGCTTGGAAGAGGTCGACATGGATTTCTCCAATGTCGTCTTCAGCACCGTCTACCTGCGGCAAATGAAGGATAACGCCCAGATGAGTGAGCTTTACAACAAGTTCCTGATGCCGCCCTATCCTGCGAGAACAACGCTACAACAGAACTTCGAGAGCGGAAACGAGGCTGCCGAACAGATCTCCTTCATCGCCGTAAGGCGCCAGCCGGCAAAGACCGACGAAGCCTCACGATGAAAGCCCTTGCCATTTCTTGTTTGCTTGTCACCATGGCTGCCGGAAGCGCTTCTGCCTGCGAGGTGCACCCGGTAGTCTTCGAAGGCTGGCAAGCGGAGCAGGTTGCGAATGCCTGGGTGCAATTGACCTTTGTTCCGCAGCTGGGCGGCCGGCTGATGCAGGTTACTTTCAACGGGCACGCCTATCTGTTTGTAAACCCGGTCTACAAGGGAAAGTATGTCTCTCCGGCCGAGGCCGCCGGCCGCTGGATTAACTATGGCGGTGACAAAATATGGCCTTTGCCCGAGGGCAATGATGACGAGCAACACTGGCAGGGCGCTTCTACTCCTCTGGATGACGGTGCTTACGCGTTCTCAGTCCTCGCCCAGGGTGCGCGATGCACCGTGCGCCTGGAGGGTCCGCCGGATCCGCCCACGGGTCTGCAATATACCCGCGAGGTCAGCATAGGCAGCGATTCTCCTGAGATCTCCTTTCACGCCATCACGAAAAACTTCACCGGCCACTCCATCACCTGGTCAGTACAGTCGGTGTCCCAGTACAACCTTTCCGATGCCGGCGACCCCACGCAGTACAATCACGACTTTTACGCGTTTACTCCGCTCAACCCCAACTCGGCCTATTTGTTGGGCTACCATGCACGAGATGGACTCGCTAACGATCCCTCGTATAGCGTCAAGGATGGCTTGTTCCGCCTGAATTGGAAGTATCTGGAAAGCGAAGTGTGGCTTGACTCGGTAGCTGGTTGGGTTGCGCTGGTTGACGGCGCAACGCACTATGCAATGGTCGAAAAAACCAAACACATCGCGGGTGCCGATTATCCCAGCAAAGCCACCGTCATCTTCTATAAGAATGGTCCTACTGTGGAGCTGAACGCGAAGGGCATGCCATACCTGACATCGACCAAGCTAGAAGAGACGCCGTACTACATGGAAGCGGAGTTGAATAGCCCTATGGTTGTGCTGGGTCCGGGTGAGACGTATGCCTTCGATACCAACTGGTTTCCCTCACGTTTGCATGGCGACTTCAGCACTGTGACCGACGCGGGCCTGGTGGCCCAGCCACTCACTGCCCGGCGCACTGCCGTCAGGGTCGAGCTCTCTGGCAGCTTTGGCGTCTTCTTTCCTGGAGAGCTCAAGGCTTTCCTCTACGACGAAAAAGGCGTAGGAACGAGCGAGGTGCCGTTACAGGCGGTTCGCCCCCAGGAGCCTGTGGTCCTTCATCAGACCATTGCGGCGCCCGGGAACATATCGCGGGTTTCTATTCACCTCATCGACAGCAGCGGGGTCGATCGCGGAGCTCTGGGAGAGGTATTCGTTACCATCAACGATGAAGGGCATTAAGCGCATGAAGCTAGGTCGACTGTTGGTGATGGCTATTTGCGCCTGTACATATGCGTCGGCTCAGATCAACGCCGATTGGCCCTCTTACAATGGCGATTACACAGGGAGACGCTTCAGCAGTCTTGCCCAAATTACTCCGCAGAATGTTGCGCATCTGCAGGCACAGTGGGTCTTTCATACCAAAACTCCCGGAGTCTTGGAAGCGACGCCGGTGGTGGTGAAGGGCATCATGTACGTTACCGGATCGAATGATGCGTTTGCCCTTAGCGCGCAAACGGGCGAAGTGCTCTGGCACTATTCCCGGCCCATCTCGAGAGGCCTGATCGATGACGCCTCCGGGCACATCAACCGGGGCGTCGCCATATCGGGCGATCGACTGTACATGGAGACAGACAATGCACATCTGCTCTGCCTTGATAATCGGTCCGGCAACCTCATCTGGGACGTGCCGTACGCCGACTGGAATAAAAACTATGGCGGCACTGGCGCTCCGCTCCTCCTCAAGGACAAGGTATTGGTTGCAGCCTCGGGTGGAGATGATGGAGTGCGCGGGTTTCTCGCCGCCTACGATGCCACGACTGGAAAATTAGCCTGGCGCTTGTGGACCATCCCAGCTCCGGGAGAACCTGGATCATCCAGCTGGCCTGGCGATACCTACCTTCACGGCGGCGGCAATGCATGGATGCCCGGCACGTATGATCACGAGCTAAACACCCTCTACTGGGGCACCGGCAATGCCGCGCCGGACTTTGACGGGAGCGTTCGGCCCGGGGATGATCTTTACACCTCGAGTTTGCTCGCCATTGATCCCGATACCGGCAAGCTGAAATGGTACTTTCAATTCACTCCCCATGATCTATATGACTATGACGCCGTGGAAACCCCCGTCCTCGTCGACATGGACTATCAGGGCCATCCCAGAAAGCTTATCGTCGAGGCGAACCGTAACGGATACGTTTATGTGCTGGATCGAACCAATGGAAAATTCCTGTCGGCCACCCAGTTCATCGAGCGGCTGACCTGGGCCAAGGGGGTCGATGCGAACGGACGCCCGATATACTCTGACTTGCAGCCCAGTGCAGACGGGACGCTCATTTGCCCCGGCATCGAAGGCGCTACTAATTGGTATTCACCCTCGTACAGCGAGACTACGCGCTTGTTCTATTTCGTGGCTCTTGAGGATTGCTCAATCTATTCTCGCAAACCCGCGGCATTTGAAGAGGGTAAGGAGTATTACTCCACCGGAACCAAGCGCGATCCAAACGAGAAGAGTAAGCAGACGCTTCTTTCCTTCGATCCGCGGACCAGTACGTTTGTCTGGCGTTATCCTCAGGCGGGCGATTCTCACGGCTATGGCGGCGTTATGACGACAGCGACCGGCCTATTATTTTTCGGCGATAACCAGGGCTTTTTCGAGGCCGCTGATGCGAGCACAGGAAAATCATTGTGGCACTTCAATACCGGCCAGACCCTGCATGCCTCTCCGATGAGTTACGCAGTTGGCGGCAGCCAATATGTAGCCATCGCTTCTGGCAGCGATCTATTCAGTTTCGCCTTGCCTCGATAAGAAAAAACATTCCCAAGAAAGGTCCGCTGAACCGCAGGTCCCTCGACTCCGCTCGGGATGACAAAAGGAAGGGCGACGCTTTGGTCGGCATTGGTTGCTGGTTGACAACCGCAGGTCCCTCGACTGCGCGCGGGATGATAAAGGAAAGGACGAGGCTTCCATGGAGAACGGTTGCTGAACAGCAACTGTTTCTCATCCGGAACCCACTGAATTGTCATCCCGACCGGAGCGTAGCGGAGTGGAGGGACCTGCGGTTGTACTCAACCAGCAACCAATGCCGACCAAAACGTCGCCCTCCCCTTTGTCATCCCGAGCGAAGCCGAGGGACCTGCAGTTCAGCGGACCTTTCTTGGGAATGTTTTCGACCCGAGCCTTACACCAACTCCAGATCAATCTTCCTGGCATCCGCCTCTACCCTGGCAATCCGGAAACTGCGAATCTGCCCTGTACTGATCGCCTCGGGCTTCACTGCGGCGCTGCTAGGACCGCCTTTCCACCGCGCCTTCAACATCGAACTAAGCGACGACAGGTCCACTTTCCCCTCAACTGGCGCCGGCGCCGCCTCGGGGCTCTCCGTGCTCATTCGCCACACCCCCTCGATGCCCTCGCCTAATCCCACCCTGGCCAATCCCTGCCCAACTTCAAGAATGCGGCCTGTGACCACACTGCCCACCGGATGCTCGCCGAGATACTCCTCCACCGTAACCGACGTCTTTTGCTTCATGCTCAGCCGCACCTGACGCTTCGCCTTATCCACTTCCAGCACCTGGGCCTTCACCACTTGACCCATCCGGAGCACATCCTGCGGATGATGAATGTGCTTCTCAGAGCTGATCTCACTTACATGGACCATGCCCTCGACCCCGTCCGCGAGCTGCACAAACGCGCCGAACTTCGTGAAGCTGGTAACCGGTCCTTCGATCGCAGAGCCCGCGGGGAACTTCTGCTCCACCTCCGCCCACGGATCGCCCAACGTCTGTTTGAGGCCCAGGGAAAGACGGCGTTCGCCCATATTGATTCCCAGGACCACCGCTTCCACCGTGTCGCCCTGCTTGAGCACGTCGCTCGCCTTCCGCACCTTCTTGGCCCAGGACATCTCCGATAGGTGGATCAAACCCTCTACGCCTGGCTCTATCTCGACAAAAGCCCCAAAATCCGCCACCCGCGTCACCACGCCGTGCACACGATCACCCGCCTTCAGCGCAAGCGCATCCCACGGGTGCGGCAAGAGCTGCTTCATGCCCACCGAGATACGCTGCTTCTCGGGGTCAATCTTCAGAACTTTGACCTCGATTTGCTGGCCTACGGAAAGCACATCTTCCGCCTTGTTGACCCGGCCCCAGGCGATCTCGCCCACATGGAGCAAAGCATCCACACCGCCTATATCCACGAACGCTCCATAGCCAGTGAGGCTGCGCACCTCGCCGTGCACCGTTTCGCCCTCTTTGAGCTCACCGTACCGGCGCTCTTTGGTGGAGCGCTCTTCCTCTTCCGCGAGAACGCGGCGGTCCACCACCACGTCTTCTTCGGTAACTTCCAGTTTGATAATGCGGCAGCGGACCTGCTGCCCCACCAGTTTTTCCAGCTCCGCAGCGTCGCGAGCGCCGCTGCGCGAGGCAGGCAGAAAGGCTCGCACGCCAACATCCACGGTCAATCCGCCCTTCACCAGGCCGGTCACCGTGCCTGAGATCGGCGCCTTCTCGGTAAAGGCCCGCTCCAGCGCGGACCAGTCCCGAGGCTGCTCTACTCTGAAGCGCGAAAGCTCGTAGTAGCCTTCCGGGTTGCGGCCCTTGACTGCGACCAGAAACTTATCGCCAGGTTTTACAGGTTCGTTCGCACTCTGGAAGGGCGCCAGAGGCAACACTCCCTCAGTCTTGTAGCCGATGTCGAGGTACACCGAGTCGACAGAGACGGCGACCACCGTCGCATCGATTTGTCTGCTTTCCGTTTGGCGCGCATGGCTCTGCTCATACTCGGAGAAAATTGCGTCGAACGATTCGCCGCTCTCCAAGTCCGGGTTGTCGGGGTGTGAACTACCGCTGGTAGGCATGGATCCTGATTGGGCTCAGGATACCACCTCGTCCTCTTCCCGTTCCCGGGGCACGATCATGAGGTGCTTAAGCGCGGTGCCGCGGAGCAGGCTCACGTTCTGCGGCTTACCTGCGCGCTCCGTGGTTAACAAACGGTGCAGGTCGTCGATGCCTCCCACCGGCTGACCCGCAAAACCTATAATCACGTCGCCTTCCTCCATGCCCGCCTCAGCGGCGGCCCCGTTCGCTGCCACCGCTGTCGCCATTACGCCCGTAGGCATCGGCAGCTTATATTCATAAGCCAACCGCCGTGGAATGGGCACATTCTGTGCCGCAATCCCGATGGAACTGCGGCGCACCCGCCCGTGCTGCAAAATCTGCGCCACCACGTACTTTGCCGTATCGATCCCCACCGAAAACGACAGGCCCTGTGCGCCAAGGATGGTTGCCGTGTTTACTCCGATTACGCAGCCGCCTGAGTCCAGTAGCGGGCCGCCGGAGTTCCCCGGATTGAGCGGCGCATCGGTCTGGATAATCTCTTCCATCATGCGCCCGGAAGCGCCGCGCATACTGCGGCCCAGCGCGCTCACCACCCCAGCCGTGACCGAGAACTGAAAGCCGAACGGATTGCCCACTGCGATCGCAATCTGCCCAATCTTTAACCGTTTTGAACTGCCCAGCGAGGCCGGCGAGAAGACTGCATGCTCTGTTCGGAGTACGGCGATATCCGTATCCCGATCCTCGCCGATAAGCACCGCGCCGCTGCGGCTGCCATCGGTGAAGGTGAGCGAAATCTTCAACGCACGATGAACCACGTGGCTATTGGTCAGGATCAAGCCATCAGGAGTAAAAACGAAACCCGAGCCCGAACCCTCCTGGCCCGGCCGGTTCGCCCGCCGTGCGCTTTGCACATCGATTTTGACCAGCGAGCCGCTCACTCGCTCGACGGCTTGCGTCACCGCCCGGGAGTAGTTGTCCAGCAGATCGGAGTCGTCCAGGCGGCTCGAAACCGCACCGCCATCGCCAGAGAGTAAAGATTTGTGTTCCATTCGCTACTCCTTTAAATTGCGACCAGACCACGCGTCATGCCAATTGTCACCGCTTCTGTCCGCGTTCGGGCTCCGAGTTTGCCAGCACGGAGCTGACATGAAATTTCGCGGTATGCTCCGAAATCTTTAGCTGTGCAGCCACCTGCTTGTTCGTCTGCCCTCGCGCCATCAAACGCAACACCTCCACCTCGCGTGTGGTCAGGTCTTCCGTAATGCGCATCACCTCTCCCACGCCGGCAGATGCCCGCGGAAGGGTTACCGCAAAACCCGCTACCGTGGCCGAGATAGCCGCGACCAGTTGACGCGCCGTGACCTCCATCGGCAGCACGGAATGTATCCTCATGCGTGCAGCGCTGCGAACTATTGCCGCATTCGGCTCCGTTGCAAGCAGTACCGCCGGTGTTTCGGTAAATACTTCCTGCAATGCGCGGCGGTTGAACGCCTGGGCCAGGAAGGCCTCTCCCGCCGCAATGACAATTACGTCCGGGTTGTCGCTCTGCACGCGAAACAACAGAGTCGAGAGCAGAGCGACGGCCAGCCAATCCAATTCTCGCGCCGTTCGAAGAGAAGAGAATTGGCTCGCGTGGACCATGGAGTCCACGGTTGGCAACACCACGAATGGTATTGCACCCGCCTTGTGATCCTCAGCCACGATCCGCCAGAATAACTGTCAGATCCATTCTTACCCCGCCGCGCACAACCGCCACGGCGACCGGATCTCCAACCTTCAGGCTGGAAAGCTTATGCTGAACATCGTGCACATTGTGAACCAGGTGCCCGTCGACCGACAGCAACAGATCGCCCACCAGGATGCTGGCCTTTGCAGCAGGCGCATTGGGCTCTACGTGCAACACCAGCAAAGCCTCATCGACCCCCTCGCCGAACAACGAGCGCTGAGCCTCGGGTACTGGAACAGCCTGCATGGCAGCGCCGAGAAAGGGGCGAGGCACATGGCCCCGTTCGAGAATGGCATCCACTACTCGATCGATGGTCGCTGCCGGCACAGTGATGACCGCATTGCGCGCCAGAGCTGAACTGTTGATGCCCAAAACGCGCCGCCCTTCGTCCACCAGCGCGCTGCCGGACTGGCCTACGTAGAGCTGCAGATCCGGACGAATCAGCGAATCCATCTGACCACCGCGCCAAGTGCGCCAGGCGCTGCCGAGGCGGGCGATGATTCCCGAGCTGGCCGATATGTCGCCCAGAGCGGAACGGCCAACGGCTAGCACCAACTCGCCCACGCGCGCCGGCTGGGCGCTGGTCTTGGCCGGCTGGCCGGTGCCTGCGTCAACGCGAAGAACCGCCAGATCGGTTCCCGCATCCGTGCCGGCGAGCGTGGCCTGCAGTGGTCCACCCTGCTGGGCCACTCGTAGCGAGTCGCTGCGGCGGAGTCCTTGACGCACCGTCACAATTACGCCCGCTCGCCAAACCACCCCGCTCGAGGTGGAACGGCCGCCTCCATGCACCGTCACGATGCTGCCCTGAACGGCTTCAATTGTTTCCGTTATTTGTTTGGAGAGCCCGCTCCAAACCCCTGCGTTCTGCGTTGCTGCTTCCATGATCTTCTCCCATAAGAGGACAAGATCATGCTGACACTTACGTGGGCTGCGCACATCGCCCATATGACTAGGGTCTGATCAATCTTTCTGGTGGAAGATCGAGTTATTAATATCCGGCCATACTTCCTTGAAGGCAAAGGTGCAGCCATCAATCGCGAGATTCGTGACCCACCGCTGGTAGGTCTTGGTAACTGTGCGTTCCTGGCTTGGATAGTAGAGATTGGCAACGCTCGAGAACGCCCCCGCTCCTAAGATCTCGCTGTAATTGAAAGTTTCGTGGCCAGAATCGGAGCGTGTGATCACGATGCGCGTGAATGCATACCCCAACCGTTTGCCAAAGTTTCCCTTGCCCAGGGTGTAATACCTTGTGTCTTGATGCAGGAGCGAGGGAACGATAAATTCGACCCAGTAGTTTTCGTTGATCGCATCCGCGAGTGTGTGCCAATAGTATCTTCCATATCCTTTGGCGCCCTGACCAAACTCAGGATAAGAATTGTCCGCCTGCGCAACTCCTGCCTGACCGGCCACAAAAATGAAACTCGAGTAATCCAGGCTGTCGAGCGTAGCAGTCTTGAACTTCTCTTTGACCGTTTGCGGAGGAAGTTGTTGGTCTGCGCTCACCGCACGGAAATTGGGAATGACAAAAAGAATACGCTTGGTCTGTCTCCCCTCTGCAAGCGGGTCTACGGGCTGCGATGAGCCCCCGCCCGAAGGAGGTGCGCCTGACGCTATCTGGGTCTGCTGTTGTTGCTTCTGCTGTGGTGTGCCGGCGCCAGGATCATCAGGCAGGCCCGCTTCGTCACTATCGGTCGATACCGCCGTTAGGTAAACGACCGGCACGCCCTGGTCAGGCGCCTGTGTCTCAAGCGTCAAGCTCTCGAGGGGATTTTCATCCGCGCTTGCTTTTGCTCCCGGGGAGCAGAGGCCTCCGATCAAAAGCCCAAATACAAAAACAGATGACCTCTTGGAGAACCTCATACAAGCCCTTTGATTCCCGTGGTGTGAGATTAGGTGCAATTACTGGTCTTTTGTAGGATCTTCTGCCGCGGAATTTGAGCTGATCAAATACCATCGATTTTCCGGCGCCACGTACTTGTACTGGTGGCTTGTTGCCGGCGCACTGTCGAGCGCAAAACTTTCGCGCTCACTCACGATGACATTTCGCATAAGTGACGGTCTCATATTTGACGTGTGGAGCGAAGCAGAAGTGTGCATCGGGGCCAAAATAGTTCCTCGCAAGGAACTATTTGCCCTACAACCTTTAGGGTAGCAAGTACTTTCTGAGTGCCGTTAAGCCCTCTTCAATGGCCTGTGGCTCGATGGCATAGCCAAAGCGGACGTGCCCCTCTCCTTGGCCGCCGAAGACCACGCCCGGGATGGTTGCCACGTGCGCTTTGGAGAGCAGCGTCCGGGCTGCGGCGCGGCTGTCTTTGCTGATCTTCGTGACTCGCGGAAAAGCGTAGAATGCGCCCTGCGGCATCTCGCATGGCAGGCCTGCCTCGTTCAAGCCGTTCACCAGCAGATCGCGTCTCTGCCTGTACTGTTCCCGCCGTGCATCCATTTCGCTGCGAGGAATGCGCAGCGCCTCGAGCGCGGCCCACTGGCTCATGGTTGACACCCCGTTGACGGAATACAGAACCAGCTTCCGCAACCCGGTCATGAAGGGTTCATGGGCTACCGCATAACCAACACGCCAGCCGGTCATGCCGTAGCTTTTCGAAAATGTATAAGTCGAAATCGTGCGCTGCGACATTTCCGGCAGCGACGCAATGGAAAAATGCTCCCCATCGTAAACCAGATCTTCATAAGCCTCGTCTGCAATCACAAGCAGGTCATGCTTGCGGGCAAATGCGGCCACTTCTTCCGCTTCCGAGCGCGAGAAAACGGTGCCGGTAGGATTCTGGGGAGTGTTGTAGTAGATAGCGCGGGTGTTTGGAGTGGTGAAATCCTCGAGCGTTTGCGTCAGGCCTGCACTGCGCGCCGTCGCTGTGGGCACCAGCAAAGCCCGTGCTTGGCAGCCGGTGATCATCTCCCGAATCGGGGTCCAATAGGGAGAAAAAAGCAGCACATCGTCGCCTGGGTCGAGCACTGCCTGGAAGGCGACATACAACGCATGTGCACCTCCCGCGGTCACAATCACGTTCTCTGCGGAAACATCAAGCCCATTGCGCTCCTTCAGCTTCGCGGCGAGGGCGTGGCGCAGTGGTTCTATTCCCGAAGACGGCGCATAGCGGGTCTTGTTCTCGACTGCCGCGCTCAGCAGCGCATATTTCACCGTGCTGGGTGTATCGAAGAAGGGCTCGCCGCCATGGAAAGCGTGCACCTTTTGGCCCCCGGCTCGCAGCTCCATCACTTTGTTTCGCACCTGGACGATGTCGGAGAAACCCACCTCGTCCAACCGCTTGGCCAGTCGCTTCGCGTCTGCCGCCATGATTGCCCTCTGCTAATGTTCTAGCTATGAAGTCCAGATATTTCTATCTTGCGGCGTCGGTTGCTTTCCTCGTGGTCGCGATCCTGAAACTTCTGCCCCCACGCAACCTTACCGCCGCTGCTCTCAACGCGGTGACGGGCTGCATCTTCCTCTTCCTGGGAGCTGGTCCGCGAAGACCCATGTGAACTAGATCTTGATAAAGATCTTCCTCCGGTACAAAAAAAGGACCGGCACGAAGCAGACAAGAACGAAGGCAAGGGCATAAAGCAGCGATCCGAATGACGGATTGATGATGGGAAAGAACCAATGCAGGTAGATATATTGCTGCAGGTCAGTGATCCTGCCGCCGTCATGCACGACGATGGTTGAAAGCGCGGAGGACAGAAGCTCCGAGAAAACATACGCCGTAATGGCATTGGATCCGAATACCAGCCATGGAAACGTCCAGCCGCGCGTCCACTGCTTGATCTCCACCGCGTAGAAACAGAGGGTAAGCAGCAGCAGGGTGCAGCCCGCGGCGAAGAGCACATAGGAGCTGGTCCAGAGTTTCTTGTTGATGGGGAACCACACGTTCCATAGATTGCCCAGCAGCAATCCGGTCACCGAAGCAACCAGCAGGCCAGCCGCTTTTGTCCCCAAAGGTTTCACTCGCCGCAGCCAGATGCCGGTGAGAACGCCGAACAAAATCGTGCCCATGGCCGGGATGTTGCTTAGGAACCCCTCCGGATCGCGCACTCCCTCGTAGAGCCGGCCGGGAAAGATTTTGCGGTCCAGATAAGCCACCCAATTCTGATTGGGATCGAGCAGAGGCACGCTGTGGGTGGGAACTCCAATACCAGGAATGGGGACCCAGCGCATGAGTATCCAGTAGCCAAGCAACGCCACCACGGCGACCGTGGCCGACACCCAGGCTCGGCTATTCCACAGGTAAAGAAGGCTGGCCAATAAGAAACAGATCGCAATGCGTTGCAGCACGCCGTAGATACGCAGCGTCCCCAGGTGGAATAACGGAAAGCCGTTGACCACCAGTCCCAGCAGGAACAAGATGACCGCACGCCGGATTACGTGCATGCGCAGTGCGGTTTTCGACTCGCCCCGTGCCAGGCGGGCCGCATTCGAGAATACGATGGAGATGCCCGCAATGAACAGGAACGACGGGAACACCAGGTCGGTCAAAGTCCAACCGTTCCACGCGCTATGTTCCAGCTGGCTGTAGCTATATTTTCCGCTGCCGCCGTTGTTCACCAGGATCATGAACGCGATGGTGATCCCGCGCGCCACGTCGAGCGAAACCCAACGGCGCGCCGGGTTAACCATGGTCTGCGGAGCGGTACTTGTTGTAGCCGTATTCTTAGTAGCCGCGGTTCCCATGTTGCAAAGTGTATCTGTTGCCCTGAAGGAGTGTCCATGCGCGGCTCAATCATCTGGTTTGTGCTGGCTGTAGCCTGGGGCATGGACGGCGTTTTGGCCGCCGTCCATCGCAACCATCTGCAAGCCGCGCTCACCGCCTTCTTCGCCTGCTGCTTCTTAGCCGCCGGCCTAACCTTCCGCAAACGTGAGCGGAGGGCCGCGCGCCGAGAGCAGGTATCAGATCCCGGCAAAACCCAGTCCCGTTAGGGACGGCTGAATGTCAACTCTGTCCAAGGGCTGTGTGAGAACCTCCTGGCTTTGTATCAGGGCCCGACTTTAGTCGGGCCGCTGAGGCAACAAAGATCCGGGCTTTAGCCCCTGCCGAGATTGTCTCCGGGGGCATTTTCTGCAATGTGCGCCGTAGCAGGGGCTAAAGCCCAGTCTTTTTCAATTCTTTACGGCCCGACTAAAGTCGGGCCCTGATACAAAGCCAGGAGGTTCTCACACAGACTCTGTTGCCACCATTGTCCTGACCACAGACCTGATTATGTCCTGACCGCAAATCTGGATATGTGCTAACCAACAGACCTTAGGTATGTCCTCACCACAAACCTGGGTGCCCCACATCTCGCTTTTGAGATGTGGGTTTTCGCTTTCGCGAGACGGCTTTTTGTCGGACGTCTGACCCGGCTCAGGTGGATAAAACCCCGGAGTACACCGCCATCCCCGCAACCGCATCGACTCCGAGCGCATCCAGGGCATCGATCTCGGCCTGTTCACGGATGCCCCCAGCAACAATCAGCTGCCGCCGGGTCGTTTGCCTCAAGCCCTTGGCCACCTCAATCGGGAAACCCTGCATCGTCCCCTCAAGATCGATGTGGGTATAAAGAAAAGCCCCACAATAAGCCTCGAGCTGCGGAATCGCTTCTTCGGGGGTAAGTTCCACCTGGTCCTTCCAACCCTTCACCGCCACCCGACCCTGTTTGGTATCCACGCTGAAGACCAGCCGCTCCATCCCCACCGCGGCCGCCATCGTCTGTGCAAACCCGGTGTTCACCAGGCTCTCTCCCCCGAACAGCGCCGAGCCCACAATCACCCGCCGGGCGCCTGCGCTCAGCACCTCCGCAGCTTTCTCAACCGTGGAGATGCCACCACCCACCTGGCAGGGAAGCCGGCCGGCGATTTGGGTGATCAGTTCGCTATTGTTTCCCTGCCGCATGGCGGCGTCCAGGTCGATCAACTGCACCAAAGGATAGTGTTGAAAGCGGCCAATCCAATATTCAAAATCGTCGAAGGCCAGCTTGAGCGTTTCGCCCCGCACTAGCTGCACGATCCGGCCCCCCATCAGGTCGATGGAAGGAATCAGCATGGCAGCCTCACCGGCACGCCGCGCAGAGCCAGCTCCTGTTTGAGCGCCCGCACGTCGGCGATGCCGAAGTGAAAGATACTCGCGGCCAGCGCTGCGTGCGCTTTGCCTGCCTGGAATACCTCGGCAAAGTGCTCCGCTGTCCCTGCGCCACCGGACGCGATTACGGGGATTTCTACCGCCAGGCTGACCATCTCTGTTAGCTCACAATCGAATCCAGCGCGCGTGCCATCCGCATCCATTGAGGTCAAGAGAATCTCCCCCGCCCCGCGCGCTTCTGCTTCCCGCGCCCATTCGACCACGCGGCGGCCGGTACGGGTGCGTCCACCGCTCACCAGCACTTCTGCATCGGTAACCGGGCTATCCGGGACCCGCCTGCCATCGATGGCCACGATCACCGCCTGGGCGCCAAAGCTGCGCCCGATGGCGTCAATCAGGTTCGGATCGGCGATCGCCGCCGAGTTGACACTCACTTTGTCGGCGCCGGCATCGAACACTGCCGCCGCCTCTTCTGCTGAACGTATACCGCCACCCACGGTGAACGGGATGAACAACTCCTTTGCCGTTCGCCGCACCGTATCGAGCAGAGTACTCCGGCCCTCATGGGTGGCGGTGATGTCCAGCAAAACAATCTCATCGGCCCCTGCGGCTGCATGCCGCTTAGCCAACTCCGCCGGATCTCCCGCATCCACCAGGTCCACGAACTGCACCCCTTTGACCACTCGTCCACTGCGCACATCCAGGCATGCGATGATCCGCTTGGTTAGCACGCCAGCTCCACGAAGTTCCGCAGTACACGCATGCCGGCCGTTCCCGACTTCTCCGGATGAAACTGCACCCCCATTACGTTGTCCCGTTCCACCGCCCCGGAGAACGGGCCGCCATAATCAGTAACCGCGACCGTTTCATTGATCAAGGGCGCGCGGTAAGAGTGGGTGTAATAGACAAAGGCACGATCCTCGACCCCGCGCATCAGTCGCGACTGGGGTTCGACGCGCACTTCGTTCCAGCCCACATGCGGCACCTTGACCCCAGGGGTGAAGCGCGCGCATTGGCCGTGAAACAGGCTCAGGCCTTTGGTTGCCGGGGCTTCTGTGCTGCCTTCGAAGAGCCACTGCAGTCCCACGCAGATCCCCAGAAAAGGCACGCCCTGCGCGATCGAATCAGCAACAGCGGAGTCCAGGCCGGTATCCGCGAGCAGTTGCGTAGCCTGAAAATGACCAACCCCGGGAAGGATGACTTTTTTGGCCCGCCGAACCACCTCAGGATCCGCCGTGACCGTTGCCTGGCAACCGAGGGCATCCAGTGCTTTCATCACTGAAGTCAGGTTGCCGGCCTTGTAGTCGATGACCGCGATCACAGTAAACCCTTGGTGCTGGGCAACATCTCGCCCAGTTGTTTATCCCGCGAGCAGGCCACCCGCAGGGCCCGCGCAAACGCCTTGAACAGGGCTTCGATTTTGTGATGGTTCGAGCGCCCATACATGGTCATGATGTGCACATTAGCCCGTGCGCCGCGCGCGAACCCTTCAAAAAAATCCTCGACCAGCTCGCTTTGCAAATCCCCTACCAGGCGTTTCTTCACCTTGGTCTTGACTACGCAAGACACTCGTCCGCTCAAGTCGACGGCAGCGACTCCCAAAGTCTCATCCATGGGCATCAGAAAGTACCCCGCGCGCAGAATACCTTTCTTGTCGCCTAGCGCCTGATCGAACGCCTCGCCCAACGCAATGCCTACATCTTCCACCGTGTGGTGCTGGTCCACATCCAGGTCGCCGTCGCATTGCAATTCCAGGTCGAACGCTCCGTGCCGCGTAAACAGCTCCAGCATATGGTCGAAAAAGCGGATGCCCGTTTTGACTTTGTACCGCCCGCTGCCTTCCACCACCAGCTTGAGCGAGATCTTGGTCTCGGTAGTCTTGCGCTCGATAGCGCCATGGCGCCGGACGCTTTTCTGCTTAGCCTTCATGCCTTCTCCCACCCAATCTCCTGCAGCGCTTCGGCCATCGCGTTCATGGCCTGCTTCATCTGCGCCCGGGTTCCCACCGTGACGCGAACACATCCCGCACAGCCCTGATCCTTCGACCGGTCGCGTGTGAGCACACCGCGGCGGTGCATTGCCTCTACAAACTCGGAGTGCAAGGGCCCGATCTTTACCAGGATGAAGTTGGCCGCGCTCGGCCACTGGGCCACGCCCAGTTGGCGAAGGCTCTCCACCATCTCGCTGCGTGCCGCTTTCACTTCCTCCACATACCATTGCAGATACGATTCATCGTCCAGCGCCGCCGGCAGACACGCCAGAGCCAGCGAGTTCACGCTGTATGGGGAAATGACTGTCCTCAGCCATTGCTGGATGGCAATCGGCGCCGCCAGCATCCCCAGTCGCAGTCCAGCCAGCCCGTAAGCTTTGGAAAAAGTGCGCGCCACGATCAGGTTGGGCGCCTCTCCTACCAGATCGATCACTGTCTGCCCGCAGAAGTGGTAGTAGGCCTCATCCACCAGAACCGCGGCCTGCGGGGCGCGATGGAGAATTTCGAGAATCTGCGCCCGGCTGGCCACGGTCCCGGTGGGGCTATTCGGGCTGGCGATGGCAATCAACCTGGTTTCTGGCGTGATCGCTGCCAGCAAAGGCTGGAGCGGAAACGCAAAATCCTCGCCGGAAGGAACCGTCTTAACCCTGGCATCTGTGCAAGAGCCGTAGACCTCATACATGGAATAGGTCGGGGTAGGAAAAAGAAACTCGTCTCCGCGATCCAGATAGGTCTGGCAAAGCACATGGATCGCTTCGTCCACCCCGTTGGTCAACAGCACCTGTTCAGGATCCAGCCCCACGTGCTGTGCGACTTTAGCTTCCACCTGCGCCCGCTCCGGATACTTCGCCAAATCTGCAGCCGCGATCCCCGCCAACGCTTCGAGCACCCGTGGGGAGCAAGCGACGGTGTTCTCGTTAAAGTCCAGCCGCAACCCCTGCCGCCCACTAAGGGGAGGATGATATGCGCGCATTCGCTGCACCGCGGCGCGTGGCATGGGTGCCTGTTGCAAAACTATCTCAGCCATCGATCCCCCTTGCCCGCACCGCTTCGGCATGGCCGTACAATCCTTCCGCATTGGCCAGTGTGATGGCCGCCGGCCCGAGCTTCTGCAAACCGGCCAGCGTATATTCCTGCACCGTGATCACCTTCAAGAAATCCATCACGCTCAGCCCGCCCCGCACCTGGGCCACCCCGCCGGTGGGTAGGGTGTGATTGGGCCCGGAAACATAATCCCCCATGGGCTGGGGCGAGTACCGCCCGATAAATACGGAACCGGCATTGCGCACCCAAGCCAGATCCTCTTTGCTATCGACGGTCAGATGCTCAGGAGCCAATCGGTTGGTAATCTCCTGCGCCTCCTCGACCGATCCAGCGATCACCGCCAGCCCATTCCGCTCAATTGCCTGCCGGGCAACGGAGTTTGTCTTGACCCGTTGTGCAACCTCCCTCACTACCTCGCGCGCAAGAGTGGCATTGGTGGTGATGAGAATAGCTAGGGCTTCGGGATCATGCTCCGCCTGGGCCACCAGGTCCGCAGCGATGCCCACTGCTTCGCCGTTTTCGCTCGTCACAACAATCTCAGTTGGGCCGGCCAACATGTCGATGGCGCAATCGAAGGCCACCATTTTCTTGGCCGCGGTTACATACCAGTTGCCGGGCCCCACGATCTTATCCACGCGGGGAATAGTCTCCGTGCCGAAGGCCAGTGCCGCTACTGCCTGGGCGCCACCGATGCGGTAGAAGGCGCTTATGCCCAGCAGCGCCGCGGCCGCCAGTGTCGCCTTTGCCGGCTTAGGCGACACCACCACAATCCGTTGCACTCCCGCCACCTGCGCCGGAATCACCGTCATGAGCAGGGTAGAGGGCAGCGGGTAGCGGCCGCTCGGCACATAGCACCCTACTGCTCCTAATGCACGCACTTGTTGTCCGGTCGTGAGCCCGGCTGCTGACGCGGTCCATTCTTTAGGCATCTGCCGCGCGGCGAACCGGCGGATATTGCCGGCCGCGGTCTGCATAGCGGCCTGCAGCGGCTTGGGCGTAGCGTCCCATGACTGCTCCATCTCGGCTCGGCTGATTTCCAGCGGCATTTGCGCCGTCAAACCATCCAGCTTCGCGGCATAGCGGCGCAGAGCCCGGTCTCCGCCTTTGCGGACATCCCCCACGATCCGCTGCACCACAGGCATCGCGCGCGCCGTGTTGTGTGCCCCGCGCAGCTCCAGCTCCCGTAGCATCTGCTGGGTCTGCTTGCCGCCGCGCCCCTGTGTCTTAACCACCCTCATGCAAACACTCCAATGGAACGCAGTCCCGAAGGGACGGCTGAAAACAGCCCGGTACGCAGTGCCGGGCTATTTCGCGAGACCCAGGACTGCATCCTGGGTAACATTCAGTCGTCCCTACACGGGATTGCCAGCGCACCGTAAGCCAACCCAGGACTGCGTCCTGGGCTATTTTCAGACCGTTCCTGACGGGACTCAGTATCAGTGCAAGTCTTCTCACGTTCATTGGCTGCTCAAAACACAATCTTATTCAGCGGATATTCCACGATCCCGCTAGCCCCCGCACTTTTAAGCTTGGGAATCACATCCCGCAGCACGCTCTCTTCGATCACCGTATTCAGCGCTGCCCAGCCGGCATCGCTCAGCGTGGAGATGGTCGGTGAATCCAGCGCCGGCAGCATCGCCAACACCTGTTCCAGGTTCTTTTTCTCCACGTTCATCATCAATCCCACCCGGCCCTTCGCCGCGATTGCTCCATTGAGCATGAGAGAGATGTTGTCGATCTTTTCCTTTTTCCATGGCTCGCCGTAAGCGCCGCGATTGGCGATCAGATGGGTTTCGCTTTCCATCACAGTATCGATGATGCGCAGCCGGTTGGCCCGCAGTGAGCTGCCGGTCTCGGTTACTTCCACAATGGCATCGGCCAGCATAGGCGGCTTTACTTCCGTCGCGCCCCAACTGAATTCCACCTTGACGGGAACGTTCTTGCCCGCAAAGTAGTTCTTGGTGACTTCCACCAGCTCGGTGGCGATGACTTTGCCGCTCAGCTCTTCGGCCCTTTGAAAAGGCGAATCCTCAGGCACCGCGAGCACCCAGCGCACCTTGGTCCGCGTCGCCTTCGAATAAGTCAGGGAAGTGACGCTGACTACATCGAGGCCGCTTTCCACCACCCAATCAATACCGGTAAGGCCGGCATCCAAAACCCCCTTCTCCACGTAACGCGCCATCTCCTGCGCGCGGATGAGCATACACTCGATCTCGCTATCGTCGATGCCGGGAAAGTAAGAGCGGCCGTTGGCATAAATACGCCACCCTGCATTCTCAAACAGCGCAATCGTCGCATCCTGCAGGCTCCCTTTGGGAATTCCCAGCTTCAGCTTATCTGCCATTCCGTGCCTCCATCTTCGCTGCGGTGGGCAGTTCGATGGGTCTGGTAAAACAGCTCACCGTTCCCTCGTGGCAGACCAGGCCATCACCCTCGACGGTTACGCGAAAGAGGACAGTATCCTGGTCGCAGTCCGAAGCGGCCGACACCACACGCAGGCGGTTGCCACTGCTTTCGCCCTTCATCCACAATTTTTGCCGCGTCCGGCTCCAAAACGTCACAAAGCCTGTCTCCAACGTTTTGGCATAACTGGTCTCATTCAGAAAGCCCACCATGAGCACTTCTCCGCTCGCCGCGTCCTGCACGATTGCAGGTAGCAACCCATCCATCTTTGCAAAATCGAGCTTTACCGCTTCGGTCATTGCCGGCTATCTCCCTTTCCTTATTTCCCACGCAAAAAAGCCCGCTTGCGCATCTCGCGCCGGCGGGCTCTTTCTGAATCCTGACTTCCTGGCCTTTACAGCTGGCCGGAACCGTCCGCCGACACACTCGTCCCATGATGATGATGGTGACGATGATGGCGGGTGCGGACTTGCATATCTATTAGAAAGCTAACCGTCTCTTCCTCTCATGTCAACCTGCGGTCTGCTACCATGCCGCCTGTAGCATTACTATGGGCGCAATCGAAGAGACTACTCTGGCGAATCTCGTCAGATCACAGTAATAGTAAAAATGCTGTATTGGGTCCATGAAAACCAACCTCGCCAAACTTCCGTATCTGTTGCTGGCCGTATTGGTTGTTGGTTCGACCCTGTTTTATGTAGCGAGCACGGCTGCAATCTTCGACAGCTTCCTCAACCCGAAGCGCGCTCGGCCGCCGCTTGAGTACTCCCACAACGCCCATTTTCTGGTGCAACCGCTGCCCGAATCTCGCCGCGCCGGCATGGAGGCTGAAGACGACGTCATCTCCGTCAATGGAGTTCCCTTTACGGGGATGGCCGGCCTGATTAGACAGACCTTTCACGCTCAACCGGGGCAGACCATTGATATCCTCTATCGCGATCGTGCTGGTCAGACCCGTATGGCCCACGTGGGGCTGATGGCACACCGAACGTTGCCTCCTAATCTATCTGGCTGGCTGATCAACATAGTTCTGGTCCTGCTTTTTCCCGCATTCTGCCTCTTGCTCGGATATTGGGTAGTCCTGGCCAGGCCGCTCGAATGGAATGCCTGGTTCCTCCTCGGCATCATGAACGGCGTCCCGGTCTTTATCGGACGAACCGGATATTTCCCCGGCTTCCTGGCTCCCTTCACCATCTTCTGGCAAATTTTCGCCATTCAATGGATGCTGATTTCGCTCATCCTGTTCAGCATCTATTTTCCCGTCCGCTCGCGTACCGACACTCGCCACCCCTGGATCAAGTGGCTCATCATCGTTCCTCAGATCCTGATTGTCCCCGCCCAATTCGCCATCGAGTACGGCCTGCTCTATCACAATCGCTTCATCCAACCCTATCTCTCGGCCACCGATCCGCTGGAGTTCGTAGGCAACATCTTCAACGCGATCTCTCTTTGCATCTTGATTGCCGCAATCGTTGGCAAGCTCTTCGCCGTTCCCGCCCCCGCGCCCGATGCCCGGCGTCGCCTCGGAGTGGTGGCTGCTGGTTCGCTGCTCGGTCTGGGCCCGGTGCTCGTCCTGCTGGTGATCTCGACCCTTTCCGAAAAGACAGTCATGGAGACGGCGCCCTCCTGGGCCCTCCTCACCGTGGCGGTCCTGTTCACCTTCTTTCCCCTCTCGCTCGCCTACACCGTCATTGTGCAGCGCGCCCTCGACCTGCGCATCATCCTCCGTCAGGGCACGCGCTACGCCTTTGCTCGTGGCACGCTATGGGTCTTGCAGGCGATCGTCTTTACCTTTCTATTCTTTCGTATCTTCCACTTTGCCCATGCCTCCGGCCGCGGCGCCCAGCTCATCGCCCCGATCGTGTTTGTCTTCATCGTGCTGTTTCTGCGTCTGCGCATTGCCCGCCCTCTTTCCCTTTGGATTGACCGCCGCTTCTTTCGTGAGGCTTACTCCGTAGACCAGGTATTAGTAGAGCTTTCCGAGGAGGCGCGCAGCTTCACCGAAACCGAGCCTTTGCTGCGCACCATCACCGAGCGCATCAGCCAGACTCTGCACGTCGAGCGCATCGCCTTCCTTTTGCGTCAGGGCAAGCTCTTTCAACTGCAATATGCCCAGGGAATTCCCAACACCATTGACGTTTCCCTGGCGGAAAACTCCTCCACCATGCGCGCCCTGGCCGTTGATCGCAGTCCCAAGCGGGTCTTCCGCGAGCATCCTGACCCCTGGCTGGCATTGGCCGCCCCTGGCGAGGTCTCGGTTCTCGACGGGCTGGAGGCAGAGTTGCTGCTGCCGTTGCCTGGCCGCACCAGCCTCATCGGGGTGATGGCTCTGGGGCCCAAGCTCAGCGAAGAACCCTACTCCCGCTCCGATCGCCGATTGCTTTCTTCCGTGGCCTTGCAAACCGGCCTGGCGATTGAAAACAGCGCCCTCGTCCACCACCTGGCGGAGGAATCCGCGCAGCGCCAGCGCATCAATCGCGAAATCGAAATAGCGCGCCAGGTGCAGGAGCGCCTCCTGCCGCAGATCTACCCCCTGGTCAAGGGCCTTGACTTTGCCGGCTTCAGCCGCACTGCGCAGGAGGTTGGCGGAGACTATTACGACTTTATCGCCCTCGACAATGGCCGCCTTGGTATTGCCGTGGGCGACGTCTCCGGCAAAGGCATTTCGGCCGCCCTCTTGATGGCTTCTATCCGCTCCGCCCTGCACGGGCTTACTTTCAGTGGCACGCTCAGCCTTGCCCGCATCATCGAGGGTCTCAACCGCATCATCTACGATTCCTCCACCAGCAATCGCTTTGTGACCTTTTTCTTCGGCGAATACGATCCTTCGACGCGCATGCTCGATTACGTCAATGCCGGGCACAACGCGCCCGTACTCTTGCGCCCCACAGCTCCGGGGCACGATAGTTTCTGCAGCCCGGAGGGCCCGTGCATGGTGGAGCGTCTGGAGACCGGAGGGCCGGTGCTGGGCCTCTTTACCGATGTCCAATATGAGCAGGGACGCTACCAGCTGCAGCCCTACGACATCCTCATCGCCTTTACCGATGGGATCAGCGAAGCCATGACCGCCGACTACGAGGAATGGGGAGAAGAACGCCTGATCGCGGCCGCCAAGCTGAGCACCCAATGTTCCGCGCAGGATCTCGTCACCGCGTTGGTGCGGTCTGCGGACCAGTTCACCGCCGGCGCACCTCAGAATGACGACCTCTCCCTGGTCGTCCTTAAGGTGCTCTGATGCTTTGTCGCCTGGTTGCGTGGACTTTTCTCTGTCTCGCCGCTGCCGCTCTCCACGCGGAAACGCAGCCTGTGGAGTATGCCACCTTCATGAGCCATGGCAAGGCCGTCTCCTGCGTGGTTTATGAACCTCATAACGCCCTGGCGACGATGATCGTTTTGCGTGGTTCGGGTCCTTCCGACCTCGATGTGGGCCGGCTGCAGTCGCGGTTCTTTGCCGAGCACGGTTTTCGTGTTTTGCTAGCGGATTACCTGAGCGCCACGGCCACGGCCGAACCCACCGCACAAAACTACCGGCGCTGGGCCCAGGTGGTTGAGGACATCGTGGCCGATCTGCGCTCACACCCTATTCCGCGGAACCGCAAAATCGCCCTGGTCGGGCTGGGCCTGGGAGCCTCGGTTGCCCTGATTGCTGGTTTCCACAAGCCGGCCGTCGATGCCATAGCCGAGTGGTCCGGCCTACTCCCCAACGAATTCTTTTCCCAGGTGCAGAGTCTGCCTCCCCTTCTTATCTTGCATGGCGGGCAGGATAAGCAGGTTCCCGTCGTCAACGCCCGCCAGCTTGTCCGCCTATGCGAGCTCAAAGACTTCACCTGCGAGGCCGGAATTTACCCTGACGAGGGCCACATCTTTAGCGCCCCCGCCATGGAGGCCACCAACCAGCGCACCCTGGCCTTCTTCCGAACCTACCTCTGGGCCAATCTGCCAAAGCGCGCCGAATAGCCGATGAAAAGCTGCGCTTGTGAGGAGTCCGGATCTGCAACGAACCTCGGGTGCCCCACATCTCGCTCGTTTTTCGCGAGATGTGGGATACCACGGCTCTAAACACGCAAGCTTTCGATTTCCGCGTACGGGCAGCCCTACAGCAACCCAGCCAAATCCTCGGCAGGATCTTTAATCCCCAGTCCGGTCAAGTGTCGCCGCGAAGATTCCTGCATGTAGTAGTGCAATCGCCCCGCCGCTGCCGCGTAGCTCAATCCCTCTTCCCTGATGTTCGAGATGCAATTCCGCTCTGCGTCTTTGCGGCCGGTCCGTGGCCCCCACGTAATGTAAGCACCCAGCGAGTCCGGGGAACTCAATCCCGGCCGCTCCCCGATCAGCACCACGGCCAAAGGCGCATGGAGCGCCTCCCCAATCGCGTCCCCAACCGCCACGCGGCCCTGCTCCACCACACAAACCGGCGCCAATCGCCACCCCGCGATGAGAGGCAAAACCTCTCGTACCAACCGCAGCGCGTGCCGTTCCGCTGCCAGGGCCGAGAGCCCATCCGCGATCACGAACACCACATCGTATTCACCCGGCGCAAGCAGCGCCGCCGAATCCGCGCTCAATGCCCGGCCCAGGTCCGGTCGCCTCAAGTAGGTCTGCCGGTCATTGGCCTTGCTTTCCAGAGCGAGCGCCCCCAGTCCATCACGCCGCACTTCATCGCATAGCATGCGCACATCGATGGCGGCATGAACTGCATCGCGTGCCCGGGCATGCGCCAGTTGAAAGTCGAGCAGGGGACCGGTAGCCAGGCTTACCCCGCTCCGTTCGAGACCAATGCGCGCAGGGGTATAGCTGCGCAACGCCTCGCGGGCTGCGAGAGGCATCTCCACCGGCACCACAGACTGACGCTGGATCGCCTTAGAATCCCGTTTCTGAGCTGCCAAGCTACGCGAGAAAAGACGGTACATTTAACCCTAGCCGCGCATCACTATTCAGCCACGCCTCAAATTCCGGTGCCGGCCGCAAGCCTAGCGCCCTTCGCAAATACAGCGCATCGTGAAACGACGTGCTTTGGTAATGCAGCATCACGTCGTCCGCTCCAGGTACTCCCATGATGTAGTTCACGCCCGCGGCGCCGAGCAGCGTCATTAGCACATCCATATCGTCCTGGTCCGCTTCGGCGTGATTGGTATAGCACACGTCACACCCCATGGGCAGCCCCAGCATCTTGCCGCAAAAATGGTCTTCCAGGCCGGCGCGAATAATTTGCTTGCCGTCGTACAGGTATTCCGGCCCGATAAAGCCCACTACGGAGTTGACCAGCATAGGCTGGTAGTGCCGGGCAACGGCGTAGGCTCGAGCCTCACAGGTTTGCTGGTCAACGCCGTGATGGGCATCGGCGGAGAGGGCGCTGCCTTGTCCGGTCTCGAAATACATCACGTTATTGCCCGCCCCGCGTTTCAGCGCCCGTGCCGCCGCGCAGGCTTCATCCAGCAGGGCCAGGTTAACCCCGAACGACTGATTCGCGGCTTCCGTGCCCGCGATCGATTGAAAGACCAGGTCCACCGGCGCCCCCTGCGCCAGCGCCGCCATCAGGGTCGAGACATGCGCCAACACACAGCTCTGTATCGGGATGGCATACTTCTGCCGCACATGGTCAATCAGCTCCAGCAGGGTCTTCACGCTGCTCACGTTGTCCGAAGCGGGGTTGATCCCGATCACCGCATCCCCGGACCCCAACAGCAAGCCATCAATCATGGCCGCGGCGATGCCTGCCGGGTCATCTACTGGATGGTTTGGCTGCAGCCGGGTCGAGAGCCTGCCCTCGAGGCCCACCGTGGTCCGGAATCGTGTCACCACGCGTATCTTGCGCGCCACCAGGATCAGGTCCTGCACTCGCATCAACTTGCTGACCGCCGCCACCATCTCGGGAGTCAAGCCGGGGCTGAGCGCCGCCAGCGCCTCGCCCGTGGCGGCATCGGATAGAAGCCAATCGCGAAACTCACCTACCGTCAGCGACACCACTGGAGCAAAAGCAGCCGCATCGTGGCTGTCGAAAATCAGCCGGGTGACCTCGTCATCCTCGTAGGGCACCAGCGCTTGCTGGAGAAAAGTGCGCAACGGAAGGTCGGCCAGCGTCATTTGCGCCGCCGCACGTTGCACCGCGCTTTCGGCCGCAATCCCGGCTAATGCATCCCCGGAGCGGTAAGGGGTTGCCTTCGCCAACAGGTCACGCAGATCTTCGAAGTTATAAGTGACCTCGCGGATCTTTCTGCGCAGCCGCATAGTTGGACCCAATACTAATACGCTTGAGTGCGCCGTACGGATCTGCGATATTCTGCAAACCATCTTGAACACTCACCGTCGATCCCTCGTCTGCATCCTGCTCGGCCTTGCCGCCGGGACGCCTGCTGCACTGGCGCAGGCTCCGCCCGCAGCTCACCCGGTCATTCTCCATGCTGCGCGCCTGCTTGACATCGAAGGCGGTCGCATCCTTTCCCCCGGAGAGGTCCTGGTTCAAGGAGAAAAGATCGTCGCTGCCGGGGCGTCCGTCGACCATCCCGCCGGGGTTGAAACCATCGATCTTGGGGACACGACCCTGATGCCCGGTCTGATCGACGCCCACGTCCATCTCTTCCTCCATCCCGGGGACGAAGCACTTCAGACCGTGTTGGAGTCTGTACCCCAGCGCGTGATCACCGCCACTCTGGCCGCCAAAGCCGACCTGATGGCCGGGTTCACCGCTGAGCGGGACATGGGCACGGAAGGCGCGGGGTCCGCTGACACCGCCGTTCGTGACGCCATTAACAAGGGACAGATCCCCGGACCGCGTTTGCGCGTCAGCGGCAATGCCATCAACATTCTCGGCGGTCACGAGGATGCTATCGGCTTCAACCCTGAGCAGCACGTGCTGCCCAACGCCACCTACGCCAACACCGGCGACGAGCTGGTTGCCGTGATTCGCCAGCAAATCAAAGACGGGGCGGACTTCATCAAAATCTACGAAACCGGCCGCGACTTCTTCAAGGACGGCCAATTTCACACCATCGTCCAGTACACCGAGCCCCAGCTGGCGCAGGCCGTCGCCGAGGCAACGCGCCTGCAGACCCGCATTGCGGTGCATTGCGAAGGTGAGCCGGGAGCGCTATACGCCGCCCAGGCGGGAGTAGCTTCCATCGATCATGCTGACCAGTTGAGCGACGAGACGATGCGCCTGATGCATGAGCGGCGAATCTACGCCGTTCCAACGTTCACCATTCAGGAGTATTTTGCCGCCCACGAATCTCCCGAAGAGGCGGCGCAGGAGCACCAACTCCTCGACTATCACGTGCAGCAATTTCACATTCAGCTAGCTCACGGCGTGCCCATGGCGGTGGGTTCCGATGTGGGCCCTTTTCCCCACGGCACCCAGGCGCGCGAATTGGAGCTGATGGTGCAATACGGAATGAAGCCGTTAGAAGCCCTCCAGGCTGATCTGCTCAACGGAGCCCGGCTACTCGACTGGGAGCACGACCTGGGAGCCCTCAAACCCGGTTACAACGCCGACATCATCGCCGTGCCCGGCAATCCTCTCGACGACATCCGCGTGCTCGAGCATGTCTCCTTTGTAATGAAGGGCGGCGTAATCTACCGCCGCTAACGCTGTAGTAACCCACCTGGACGCTTCTGTAGGGGTCCCGACGGATCTCGACGGGTCTCACGGGTCTCACGGGTCTCACGGGTCTGGACGGGTGCCCCAGGTTCGCCAAACCTGCCCCGGCGTGCCGTGGGGCGTACCTGGGCCGAAAATGGGTTTTTCGAATGCTTTCACTCCAGGTGCAAGGACTCTCCAACACACACCCGCTAGTGACTCGACCTCTCCTGCGGACTCTGCTCCCGCGACCATATCGGATGTTCGACCCCCCGCAATTCCGGCGCCGCCAGGTCGGTAAAATCGAACGCCACGACCTCATTCACCCCCTTCTGTAACCACGGCGCAGGCAGATACAGCGACTCCTGCGGACCCAAACTCCAGCTGCGTCCGAGATTGTGGCCGTTGACCCACACGAAGCCCTTGCCCAGTTTGCTCACATCAAGGTAAGTATCCGCGACGGTGGCAAGTGTGAATGTACCCCGATGGAAAGCAGGTCCCGCGATACCTTTGGTCTGCCAACCCTTTAAACCGTCCGGGCTGATCATCGGTAGGCAATAAACCTGCCATCCTGACAACTCGTGACCGCCCAGCGAGACCGACTTGGTGATGCCCGCCTGGCCATCTTGCAACTCCGCACCGTAGTTGATGCGGCCCGTGTTCTCGACCAGAATGTCCAGGGTTACCGGGCCGGGTGGCACGGTGAGGGTGAGTTGCGTCTGCTGCAGTCGCCGGTCCAGTGTTCCTTGCAGCTTCTGGTTGAGATAGATAGTGGCGTAATCCCGTAGATCATCGATAACCAGCTGCCCCGCGGCCGGTCCAGTCAATTTCGTACGGTAAAGAATGTAGCCGTAATTCTGCCCAAACGTCTCCATGGAACGCGGATGCTCCGTGTTCACCGCGGCCGGCAGGTTGCTCCACAGCGGAGCCGACTCCGTGAGCTGGAAACCCGCAAACCCCGCTATTGGCAACGGCGCCGGCAAGGGGGGTGGCGTGATACCCGTGCGCCGCTGAATGACATCCCGGAATAGATAAAACTTCCTCGTCGGTTTGCCCGCCTCGTCCAGCGCGGCATCGTAATCGTAGCTCGTGACCAGGGGAAGGTATTTGCCATCGGTAACATTGGCGCCATTCATAAAACCAAAGTTGGTTCCACCATGAAACATGTACAGATTGAGTGAATACCCTTGGCGCAGCATCCAGTCCACTTCCTCGGCCTGCAGGTCGGCGTCGGTGTGTGCATGCTCGCCGCCCCAGGCGTCGTACCAGCCGGCCCAATATTCTCCCGTCATCCACGGCTGATTAAAGCGAAATTGCCATATCGTCGACGCCATATACATGAACGCGAGATACCGCGCCACGTAAGAGCGCACGGCTCTACCAGCACCGAAATTGATCACCGGCAGAACTCCCGGCAGCGAATCGTTCACCAGCCGCCTCGGGCCGTCGGAGGTAAAGAGAATAGAGTCTCCCAATCCCGCGCGGACCAGCGACTGGTGAATCTGTTCCATATACTGCCGGTCGTTACCGAACGTACCGTACTCGTTCTCCACCTGCACCGCGATGATCGGGCCGCCCCGCGTGGCCTGCAGAGGGGCCAGTTCCTGGCCAACTCGAGCCAGGTACCGGTCGGACGCGGCCAGAAACCGTGGATCCAGGGTACGGACCTTGATGCTGTTGTCTGCGAACAGCCATGCCGGGAGCCCGCCGGTCTCCCATTCCCCACAGACGTAAGGACCCGGCCGCACAATGACGTTGAGCCCTTCCTCCTGAGCCATGCGCACGAAGGCCGCGACGTCGTTGTTGCCGCTGAAATCGAACACCCCTGGTTTCGGCTCATGCAGGTTCCAGAAAACATAAGTTTCCACCGTATTCAAACCCATCGCACGCGCCTTGCGCAGCCGGTCACGCCAATACTCGCGCGGTACGCGGGGATAGTGAATCGATCCGGAGATGATCTGGTAAGGCTTCCCATCGCGCATGAATTGGCTGCCCGTAATGGTGACCGGGGATGTTGTCGCAGTCTGTGCCGGAGCTGGGATCGTTGAAACCATGAAAAGAGCGGTCAGAAACAATATGACGGGACTTCTACGGCGCGGCGATGACATTCCTGTAGCGCCTCTTCCTATACGAGAAACTGACCGCGAAAATACTTTGTACGAAGGGGCCGTGCGCACGAGCCATTACTGGGGAGGGCTTCAGAGTCTGTGTGAGAAGTGAAACTTTCGAATCAGTCCCGTAAGGGACGGCTGAAAATGACCGGACTTTCGGCCGTCCCTTACGGAAATGTTCGTGCGTTCAACACTTACCCAGGACTTACGTCCTGGCTACACTCAACCATCCCTGCGGGACTCGGATTCCAGATGAAGGTCTCACGCAGACTCTTTAGCCCCCGGGTACGTCTCTTTGAATACTTGAATTTCTCTGAAAGCCTACCTCACTGGCTAGGGCTGCGTCGAAGCGTTTTTCAAAACCAGCAATCAGCCGCCAGCGAGGCAGTCGCAATTGAACTTCAAGCAAAACTTGTATAGTATGCTCAGCGGTTACCGAACGAGTTACTCCGCTTCGGTTTTGGATTCAGACTCAAGGAGAAACATGAAAAGAAGAGCATTGGCGCTAAGCCTCATGGGCCTGATGGTTCTGCCCGTTATGGGACAGGATAAGGAAGCGGATCGAGTTAAGGCCGCGGGCGACGTAATTTCCGAGATCATGAATGTTCCTGACGACATTCCGCAGAGCGTGATCGACAAAGCGGACTGCGTGGTTGTGTTGCCCTCCGTCCTCAAGGCCGCCTTCATTGTGGGAGGCAGCTACGGCCGAGGGGTGATGACCTGCCGCGGTGGCCCGCACTTTCACGGTCCCTGGGGCGCGCCGACCATGATGGCGCTTGAAGGCGCGAGCTTCGGACTTCAATTGGGTGGTCAGGCTACGGATTTCGTCCTCCTGCTGATGAGCCCCAAATCTGCCGACAACATCCTTACCAGCAAGGTCAAGATCGGTGGGGATGCTTCCGCAGCGGCCGGCCCGGTTGGTCGCAATGCCTCTGCTGAAACTGACGTGACCATGCGGGCGGAGATCCTCTCTTACTCGCGCGCTCGTGGACTTTTTGCCGGGGTTTCCCTGGCCGGTTCCACTCTGCGTGCTGACAATGACGCCAACAAAAACCTTTACGGGAAAGAGCTTTCCGCAAAGGCGATTGTTTTCGATAAGGCGGTTCCACCCCCGCCCTCAGCGGCCAAGTTGTTGCGCGTTCTGAACAAGAGATCGCCGAAGAACCTGTCCAAGTAGGACCGGGCTAGGACCGGGACACCAATCTGGCCGCGTGCAAAACACTTGCACGCGGCTGTCTCGCCTGTGGTTGCAGCAGCCTGTTTTTCCCGTTAGCCGGGCCCTTTTTTAGACATATGAGGAGGCAATTATGCTCAGCCTGTTGTGGGAAGCAATCATCGGCCTTATCGTTGGGGCGCTGGCGAAGTTTCTGATGCCGGGGAAAGATCCGGGCGGTATCTTCATCACTATGTTGATCGGGGTCGCCGGTTCCTTACTGGCCACCTTTATCGGCAGCCACGTGGGCTTGTATCAGGAAGGCCAGCGGGCCGGCTTTATCATGTCTCTGCTGGGCGCCATCGTGCTGTTGGCCATCTACCGCTGGTTCAAGGGCAGAACCGCCACCAAATAATCGAAAATCCGGCTTCGTTCCTGTCTCGAGCGAAGCTGAATCGCCACCTCACGATCCCGCTTTATCCACCCTTTCCACAGTTCTTCGTCCGATCGAAACGGCTCCAGCCTTGTTCCATCCCTTTGCCGGGCGTAGCCTGAATCCAGCGCCCCGGTCTTAGGGCTGTGACCCGCCACCATCGCGGGTGCCCGCTGGCGTTCGCCCGAGCCTACTCTGGAACTGCACAGTTTTACGCCACCCGATGGGTCAATTTCGAGCAACCAAAGAGGCAATATGCATATGAGATACTAGATGTAGTGGTTATGGCTTGACAGACGCCATAGAGAGCGGTACTTTCGCATCTCACGGCTTTCATTTGTAGTTCTTGTCGCCAAGGCCTGGGTTGGTATGTAGTTACAGAAAAGCCCGTTTTACCTCCTTTTTTGAAGGCGCCGGCTATGAGCGCCCAGGGCGGCTTTTCTATCATTCTTTTAAAATGTGAGGAGAACTATGGCCGAGGCCACCAATTCCGCAACTTCCGCCGCCGCGAGCGGCTGGGCCGCCCACTACAGCCACTCTGTGCCAAAGCCTCAGCCGACCTCCGGCGTGCATTGCACCCGCTTGTTCTCGAAGCCTGGCGTTTCCCCCTACAGCGAGGTTACGTGGGAGCGCCGCACGGCCTCCATCACCGACTCCACCGGGGGAACCATCTTCGAGCAAAAAGACGTCGAAGTCCCGGTTGACTGGTCGATGACCGCAACCAACATCGTCGCTTCCAAGTACCTCCACGGCCATGTCGGCACCGCCCAGGGCGAGTTTGGCGCCCGCGAAACCGGTGTTCGCCAACTAGTGGGACGGGTGGCAGAGACCATCCGCGACTGGGGTATCGCGGGCGGCTATTTCGCCACTCTTGAAGACGCCGCCGTCTTTCACGACGAATTGGTTCATCTGCTGGTGACCCAGAAAGCGGCCTTCAACTCGCCCGTCTGGTTCAACGTAGGCTGCGACCGCCTGGAGCCAAACTCGGATGCCCAGAACTGGCATTGGAATGCCCATAGCTGCGCGGTCGAGTTCTCCGTGACCGGCTACCGCAATCCGCAGTGCTCCGCCTGCTTCATCAACTCGGTGGACGATTCGCTCGACTCCATCCTGACTCTGGCCAAGACCGAAGGCATGCTCTTCAAGTGGGGATCGGGTACCGGGACCAATCTTTCCAGCATTCGCGGATCGATGGAAACCCTCTCCGGCGGCGGCACCGCCAGTGGGCCACTCAGCTTTATGCGCGGATTCGACGCCTTTGCCGGCGTCATCAAATCCGGCGGCAAGACTCGCCGGGCGGCCAAGATGGTCATTCTGAACGCCGAGCATCCGGATATTGCCGACTTCATCGAGTGCAAGGCCAAAGAAGAGGTCAAGGCCTGGACCTTGATGCAGGCCGGCTATGACGGCTCCGGTCCAGACTCGGAAGCCTACAGCTCCATCTTTTTCCAGAACGCCAACAACTCGGTCCGCGTGACCGATGAGTTCATGCGTGCCGTCGAGCGCGACCAGGACTTCACCACCCGCACCGTAAAGGACGGCACGCCGGTCAAGACCTACAAGGCGCGCGACCTGATGCGGAAAATTGCCGAGGCTACCTGGCAATGCGGCGACCCGGGAATGCAGTACGACACCACCATCAACAAGTGGCACACCTCCAAGAACTCGGGCCGCATCAACGCCTCCAACCCTTGCTCTGAGTACATGTTCCTGGACGACTCGGCGTGCAACCTGGCCAGCTTCAATCTGCTGAAATTCATGACCTCGACCGGCGCCTTTGACGTGGACGCCTATCGCCATGCCATCGACATCATGATCACCGCCATGGACATTCTGGTGGACAATTCAGGGTACCCAACCGAGTCGATCGTGCGCAATTCCCACGACTATCGGCCGCTGGGGCTGGGTTACGCCAACCTGGGTGCTCTGCTCATGGCCATGGGCCTGCCCTACGACAGCGATGCCGGCAGAGACTTCGCTGCCGCGCTCACTGCCATCATGTGCGGTCAGGCTTATCTACAATCCTCTGTCCTGGCCGAAAAAACCCCCGCGCTCGTCTCCGCCACATCGCTTTGCCAGCAGGCGCAGTATGTCGAGGGCGGCCTGGCCCAGCGCGGAGGCGCCTGCCCCGGCTTCTACGTCAATCGCGAGCCCTTCCTCGATGTCATCCGCATGCACCGCGCCGAAGTGAACAAAATCGGCCACCTCAACTCCACCGAACCCTTCACCACGCCCCAACTCGCCGCCCTCATTGCGGCCAGCAAGGATTGCTGGGACCAGGCTCTCGCCCACGGCGAGCAGCATGGCTATCGCAACTCGCAGGTCACGGTGCTGGCACCTACCGGCACCATCGGCTTCATGATGGACTGCGACACCACTGGTATCGAGCCCGACCTTGCCCTGGTCAAGTACAAGAAGCTGGTGGGCGGGGGCATGATCAAAATCGTCAACAACACCGTGCCCACGGCTCTATTCAAACTCGGCTACACCAATCCTCAGGTCGATTCCATTGTCAGCTACATCGACTCGACCGGGACCATCGAGGGCGCGCCTGCCATCAAGCCCGAGCATCTCGCTGTGTTTGATTGCAGCTTCAAGCCCAGCAAAGGGACCCGCTCCATCCACTCCTCCGGCCATATCAAGATGATGGCTGCCGCCCAGCCGTTTCTATCCGGGGCAATCTCGAAAACCGTCAACCTGCCCCACGATGCCAACCTCGACGACATTATTCAGGCCTATACCGAGGCCTGGCGTCTGGGCCTCAAGGCAGTTGCCATTTACCGCGACGGATCCAAGGGTGCTCAGCCGCTCAACGTTTCCGATGGCAACAAGGCTAAGGTCATCAAGAACGCCCTCGGTGCGGAAAGCAACGCCGACGCGGCCGTCAACGCCGCCGTCAACGCTGCCGCCGATCGTGTTCTGGCGGCGATGGCGCAAGGCGACACCGCCTCCATCGGCGACGATCTGCGGCTGCTGGAGGACAAGGTTTCGGCCCGCCTCGAGGTCACTTCCAACGCCGTCGTGACCGCGGCCAATGCCTTTTCCGCCTCCATCGCCAACGCCGTCAACCTGGGCCAGGCTGCGGCGCAGCGCGAGGAGCCCGAGCCGACGCAGGGACCGCCCCGCGCCGTCCGTCATCGCCTGCCCGAAGAGCGTCCCTCGCTCACCCACAAGTTCTCCATCGCCGGCCACGAGGGCTACATCACGGTCGGTCTCTACCCCAATGGGCAGCCGGGCGAGATCTTCATCAAGATGGCCAAGGAAGGTTCCACAGTTTCCGGGCTGATGGATTCCTTTGCCACCGCCGTTTCGCTCTCCCTCCAGCACGGCGTTCCGCTCAAGGTGCTGTGCGAAAAATTTGCCCACACCCGCTTTGAGCCCTCCGGCTGGACTGGCAACGAACAAATTGGCTTTGCCAAGTCCATCATGGATTACATCTTCCGCTGGCTCCAGTTGCGCTTCCTTTCCGGACATCAACTGAGCTTGTTCACCGGGCTCGCAGCAGGTGCGCAAAGCCCGCCGGCGCCTGCTCTGACAGATAACCTGGGTACTGCAGGACTCGAGACCCGCTACGAAACCAGGCCCCCGGCCGGCGGCATCGTTCCCGCGCTCGGCTCTTCTGCTCAGGCCGGCGCCAGTCCCAGCTTCAACATGGAAGACCGTGGCATTTTTGGAGCGCCCGAACCCCGTAAGGGTGCTGGGTCAATCTTTCACGCGGCCGATGCCATGAAGGAGTACCTCGACATGGGCGACGCGCCCAGCTGCCATACCTGCGGAGCCATCATGGTCCGTAACGGCAGCTGTTACCGATGCATGAGCTGCGGCTCGACCAGCGGCTGCAGCTAGAAAAATCTGTCCCTCCCCACCTAAATGGGCCACTTGCACCGTGCAAGTGGCCCATTTGCTTTCAGCCCGAACCCTCGCCACTTTTCCCGCAGCCTGTAAAGGCTCATCCGCCCCATAGTTTCAGCGGAATAAACTTCAGCACAGGTGTTTAATCACCGGGCACAGGAGCTGTGCCGTCGTGATTCGCAGACAATCCGCGCTGCAAGCGCACTTGATCCTGTTTCTGTTTATGTCCCTTTCCGATGACATCGGGAAGAAATGGAGAAGATATGAAGAGGTTCCGCATCTCAAAGGGCTCGTTGATAGTCTTCGCACTGTTGTCGGTACCCAACTTGTTCGCGGCAAATAGCGGGTCGTTGCATGTGAGCTCGCCGGAAGAAGTGGCAGGACAAACATTGGATGCCGGCGATTACAGCGTCTGGTGGGAGGGTAACGGTCCCACTGTGGAACTTAAGGTCATGCAAGGCAAGAAGGTAATCGCCGCCGATACTGCTGATACTCTGCCCCTGCAAAGCCCCTCAGCGAGCAATTCCGTGGTGGTAAAAACAAACGGGCAAGAGCGGAATCTTTCACAAATCTTCTTCTCGGGTAAGGCGGTTGCGCTCGAGATCCGCGAGCCTTCCCCGGGCGTCAATGTTAGCAACAAGTAGGGTGCAATCTTACTAATCTCACAAAGTCTTTGAAGGAGAAATCAACGATGCGTTCTAAAGTAATGATGCTTGCGCTTGCCTCGTTCCTATTTGCGGCTGCAGCCTCCGCGGCCGAAACCACAGCTGTTACCATTCCCTTTACCTTCGAGAGCCAGGGCAGGCAATTCCCCGCAAGTCAATATGATGTAAGGCTCAGTGATGACCTGGAGCACGTAACCATAACCAGCAGGCAGGCGCCCGTAAACACCCTGTTTCTTCTCGTACACGCCGCGGACATCAACCGCCATGATCCGAGTGTAACTATTAGGTTTGAGGATGTGGGCGGTTTGCACGAGCTGCGCTCCATCCGCGTCGGCCATTTTGAGGCTAAGTAAATGAGTATGTGCATAGCCGCACCGCTTGTACTTCTACAGGAGATCGTATATATCTTCTTGTAGAAGGCAAAGGGGTAATGCATGGCGGACGGACGCATCGACCTTCCACAAGGCACGCTGGACCTGCTCATTCTTCGCACGTTGGCCCTCGGACCGCAGCATGGTTGGGCGATCTCCGAGCGCGTTCAACAAGTATCGAGCGATGTGCTTCAAATTCAGCAGGGATCCTTATATCCGGCTCTTCACCGGCTTGAACGGCGTGGGTGGATCAAGGCTGAGTGGGGCGCATCTGAAAATAATCGCCGCGCGAAGTTTTACGAGCTGACCCGCAGTGGCAAGAAACAACTCGAAGTGGAGACCGATGCCTGGCGGAAGCTGACAACTGCCGTAACCCAGGTTTTGGAAGGAGCCTAAAACTCCGAACGGTAAGGCTCCCTGGAGTGCCAGCCCCGGACTTCAAAGCCTGCGGAAAAACCTGCCGGTTGAAGGAGTGCCAGCCCCGGACTTCAGTCCGGGGGAGCGGGTTTTCAAACCCGCGGAAATGCCCGGTTTATAAATTTCTGGGCTTTAGCCCTGGTGGCTGCTTTTCAAGCGGAAGGCCTCGGCAGTTTTGCGGCTCCCGAGCCAAAGCAGCATCAAGCCGGAACGGCTTATCCTTCAGCGGCCGATCTGCTGAACACATCCTCAATAAACGAAACTGTAGCAGCTTCATTTAAAGCGTTGGCTCGTAAAGCTGCTTTAAGTCCCGCATGCGGCTGCGCGTTAACGTGATCAGGCAGCGCGTCTGTGCGCTGGGCGCAGTCGAACCGGGATGCTTGACCGTCCCTATGTCATAAACCCTGACCATTGCATCGCATGCAGTCACGCGATATTTCTCCCACACCACTTCCGTGCCGTCCAGCGCCAGCGCATTGGCATCGTTCGGCGAGCTCTGGATAAGAGCCTCTCGCAGCGCGTCGAAAAACTGGGTGTAGTTCTTGTAAGTCTCTACCCGGGCGTCGTTCAGGCATACGTCGCGGTCGACCACGGTCTGCGCCTCTGGACAAGAGCCAACGTCATGCGCCATTTCCGCCTCGTAGGCCAGGTCCGCAATCCGCTGCTGCTTGCCATCCTGAGCGGAGCCGCTCGTGGCACAGGCCAAAGCCAGCAAAAAGAACAGAATCGCGGCCATTGCGCGTGTGGTCATGCTCCCACCCCCGCAACCATCTTAATGGTGATCGCAGAAAGCAAACCCGGGGAAATGCGGCCTATCACTCGCATTTCCCCGGTCGGGGGGATACTGAAAAAAGGAGGAAACTCTAGGAAAGGAAAGGGGCCTAATACCCGAGGAATTTGCCCATAGTGCCGTACGTCGGTTCGCGTCGTTCCTGCTGCTGCAGCTCTGCTGGTACAGCCGTATCCTGCCACCGCCCTGAGGTTTCCGGCTGCACTGGCTTTTTCGCGCCCAGAGACACGCCCTTTTGCGCCCAGTTCCCAATTGCGGTTACGATCCGCGCTGCGGCCAATCGCCTTGACGCCCCATCACCCTTCGTCCCGCCTGGAAATTCTCCCAGGGACTGTGGCGCACGTCCGTCTTCCAGTGCGTTCAGGATCCAAATGCCATCAGATTGCGGCGTTAGCACGAAAATCGCCCGCAGGCTGCGCACGATAAATTCGACTGTCGGTTTGCCGTCCTGAATATCCAACCGGGGATCGAGTTCCAGCTTTTCCTTGCTGGTGAAGTCAAAAGCCGCCTCGATCAGGGTGGAAAGTTCCAAAAGCTTAGCTTCACGTTCTTTTTCGCGGATCCGGTCGTTCTCTTCTGCCAGTCTACGGTCAGTATCGACGACCAGCTTGCGCGCCTGCTCGAACATCTCTAACAGAACCTGCTCCATGCCATGACCCTCGGGAGCAGTATGCTGGTTACGAGATGTACACGGCCATACAACTAGTTGGTTACATCTTCTAGTGTCGCTTGCGATCGCGGTCCCGGTTTCCCCCGCCACCCCCACCGCCGCCGCGGCTCTGCCGTCCACCGCCGCCGCCACCCCCGCCCTGTTTCGGCCGGTAGCAGCTCTTGCAATAAACCGGACGGTCCCCGCGGGGCTCAAAGGGCACCGTGGTGGTTTGCCCACAACTGGCGCAGACTACGGTTGTTCCCGTGCTCATGCCCGGGCCGGCGCCTCCGCCTGCGCCATAACCGCCATCGTGTTGGGAATGGGATGGAGCGTGGCCGCCCCCGCCGGCGCCTTGTTTTGCTTGGCGGCACGGTTTGCAGCGCCTGGGCGAGGAGTAGCCCCGTTCCTGGAAGAACTGCTGTTCACCGGCGGTGAAAACAAATTCCTGACCGCAGTCGCTACAGGTAAGTAACAGGTCGCTGCCGCTCATGGCGTCGCCCCTTTCAGCGAGTGTACTGCGAACCCCGCACGCGCAATGGAATGTTACACGCAAAATATGGCGGGTAAGAGAAACGATTTAAACTGGCCTTCTTAGAGGAAGGAAGCGATGACGAAAACACGGGTCCTGGGGCTACTGATTCTGCTTTCTGCTACCACGCTGGTGCCGGCCAAGCAGGTTGGCTGGAAGCAGCTTTTCGACGGCCACGACTTAAACGGCTGGCGCCATGTAGGCCCGGGCAGCTTCACCGTGGAGCATGGTCTGTTGAAGACCCAGGGAGGAATGGGCCTCCTTTATTCCACCGTAGGTCCGTTGGCCGACTGCGAGATCAAAGTGGTGTATCGGATGGAGCACGAAAACGATAACTCCGGTGTATTCATCCGCATACCGTCCGAGCCCACGGAACCATGGATGCCCGTCAACCACGGATATGAGGTGCAGATCGACAATCACCCGGAGCGCGGAAACGAAGACGATTATCACGTCACCGGCACTCTTTACTCGTTGACTCGTCCGCTAGCCAAGCCGGGGAAGCCGGGGCCGGAGTGGAACACCATGCTGATTCGCCTCGAAGGGCCCCGAACCCAGGTCTTTGTGAATGACGTCAAGGTAACCGACTACACCGAAGGCCAGCCGGTGCCCGACAAGAAACTCTCCTTCGAGCCCGATCGTGGCGTCCGTCCCGACAAGGGCTGGATCGGCCTGCAGAATCACAGCGACAAAGACGTGGTCTACTTCAAAACCGTAGCCGTCCTGTCCTTAGGCACCGAACAGCAAGAAGTGGTCTACCGCTAGTGCAACCCGAGCACCTCGGAATCTCCATTGGATGACAAGGGGAGGGAGGTTACTCAATTTGATTTACCGCTCTTAACTCGGCCCCCACCCCACCCTTGTCATCCCGACCGGATGCGCAGCGTAGCGGAGGGACATGCGGTTTCTTTCCAGTTCTCACGCACTCCGGCGATCCCGACTTTTTCAGCCCGGTTAGTCCCTACGTCAACTCCCTCGTAATGAATTCGGACGCTGACCTGTTGTGCCAGCCCCGGACTTTCAGTCCGGGGGAGCGGGTTTCAACCCGCGTGAACGCTAGGTAATATTTTTTTGGGCTTTAGCCCTGGTGGGCGCTTCGCAACGATCCAAACTTCTTCTGCACTTCACATCCCGTCGTAATTAGGCCCGCCGCCCCCTTCGGGCGGGACCCATGTAATGATCTGGTACGGGTCCATGATGTCGCACGTCTTACAGTGCACGCAATTCGCGAAATTAATGTGGATCTGCGCATCCACCATCTCGTACACCGCCGCCGGGCAAAAATGCTGGCAAGGATTACCGAACTCCTGCACACAACGATGGTTGCAAATATCGGTATCGCGGATGACCAGGTGTACCGGTTGATCATCCTCGTGCCGGGTGCCTGAGTAATAGACATCGGTCAGCTTGTCGAAGCTGAGTTTTCCATCGCTCTTCGCCGGCCCCAGCGTCGCTTCGCGGCCATAGGTCGATCGGCCGATGGCGTCCAGGTGCCGCATGTTGCGATACCCGGCGTGGTTCTTAAAGTCGGGGCCAAAATTTCTGCCCCCCAGCACTTGTTGTATGCCGCTCTTCACCAGGCCCGGCAACAATCCATGCTCAAAGCCCTGGTGAAAGTTGCGTATGGGGTATAGCTCCTCCCGAATCCAGCTACCTTCGACCCTACTCTGGTACGCGCCCAGAGCCCCGCTCGAGTAGTCTCCCACCCGCATGGCTTCGAAGGCTGTTTCCGCCGCCAACATTCCACTTTTGATCGCCAGATGGATTCCCTTCAGCCGTTGAGAATTGAGCATGCTGGCCGAGTCACCCAGGATCATCCAGCCCTTACCCGACAGCTTCGGCATCGTGAGCCAGCCGCCGTAAGGCAGGGTCTTCGCTCCGTAGCGGACCATTTTCCCGCCCGCAAGCAGCGGCTGCACCAATCGATGTTCTTTGAACGACTGAAACACGTGATGTGGGTCCAGCCGGGGATCCTGATAATCCAAACCAACCACGTAGCCAATAGAAAGCAAAGTATCGGAGATGCCATAAATCCAGGCCCCTCCATATTCCTGCCATGTGAGGGGATATCCCAGCGTATAGATCACTTCCCCTTTAGCCACCCGGCCGGCGGGAATCTCCCACAGCTCTTTGATCCCGACCCCATAGGTCTGTGCGTGTTCCGGGTCTTCCAGTTGGAAGCGCTCAATTAATTGCTTGGTGCACGAACCCCGCGCCCCCTCAGCCAGGATGGTGATCTTGGAGTGAAGATCGTAGCCAGGCTCAAAGTTGGCTTTGGGATTCCCCTGCTTATCCACCCCTTTGTCATCCGTCCGCACCCCGCCCACTCCATCCTGGTCGAACAGCAACTCGCTGCCGGCAAAACCGGTAAAGATGGTGATCCCGGCCTCCTCAACCTTCGTCCCCAGCCACTTAACGAACTTGTTGATGGAGATCACGTAGTTGCCATGGTCGCGCAGGGGCGGCGGCACGATAGGGAGTTTGTGCTCGCCCTTCTCCGTCAGAAAGTAGACCGACTCTTTGCTGACTTCCGCGTCAATCGGGGCTTCGGTCTCAAAGCCGGGCAGCAGCTCGCGCATGGAGCGAGGGTCCAACAGTGCCCCCGAGAGGCAATGCTGGCCCACTTCGCGCGCCTTTTCCAGCACGTAAATGTTCTCTTTCGATAGTGGTGGCGCGGTTGAGGCGTTGCGCGCCAGCTGATCGTTATAGGCGTCGATCAGCTGTGATAAACGGAGCGCACAAGCCATCCCGGCCGGTCCCCCGCCGATGATGACCACATCCGCCTCCATCTGTGGCCGCTCGATGCCGTGGATTGGCTCGCGGAAGTGAATTTCAGGCCTTCGCCTTCTTGATCTCCTCGATCAGCGCCGGGACCACGTCGAAGAGGTTGCCCACGATACCATAGTCGGCGATCTCGAAGATGGGCGCCTCTTTATCTTTATTGATAGCCACGATGGTGCGCGCGCCCTTCATGCCGACGATATGCTGGATTGCCCCGCTGATGCCGAGCGCAATGTAGAGCTTCGGAGCGACTGTCTGTCCCGAGCTCCCGATCTGCCGTTCCAGCGGCAGCCACCCGTTATCGCAAATCGGACGCGAAGCAGCAACGTCGCCCCCCAGCGCCTTCGCCAGGTCTTCGGCGATAGCAACGTTCTTCTGCTCCTTGATGCCTCGGCCAATGGCCACGATGACCTCGGCCTGGGAGAGGTCCACTGCCTGTTTCGCTTCGTGAAAGACTTCGTGCGGCGTGATGCGCACCGCCGCCGGCTGTGCCGCTTCGATCGTCTCCACGGAAGCAGACCCCGCCTCCGCCTGGTCCGCCCGATAAGTCCCGATCTGCAAGGTAGCCAGCCACGGGGCCTCTCCGGCGAAGGCTACATCGGCCACAAACTTTCCCTGAAACATCTGCCGGGTGAACAGCAGCTTCCCGTTTTCATACTTGTAGCCGGTGGCGTCGGAGATCAGGACGCGGTCCAGGGCCAGAGCCAGCCTGGGGGCAAAGTCGCGTACCTGGTAGGTATGTGGAAAGAGCACTAGCTTCGGCTGTTGATCGCCGATGAATTGCTTTAGCGCATGTACGTAGGCGTCTGAGGTATAGGTTTCGAGCGAGGGTGCTTCCAGGTCAAATATTTCCTCGACCTTGTGCCCCGCCAGTTCCTGTGCCAATGCCGTGGTGTGGTAGCCCGGCAAAACCACATCGACGGGCCAGCCGGTCTCTTTGCCGATAGCTTGCCCGGCCGCCAGGGTTTCGAGCGAAACGCGGTTCAGTTTAGCTTCCCGCTGCTCCGCGACGACAAGGATCCGACCCGCCATCTAGAACTCAGGCGCGCCGCGGCGCAGGTAAGCCCCCGCTAACCCGGTAAACCCCGAAACCAATACCGAAAAGGCAAAATAGTAGGCGACCGGATGCGCCCAACCTGGCGCGTAGGTCAAATCCTGCACCAGCCATAGCAGCAGGATAGTGGTGATGATCGCGAACTGGCCGGAGATGACCATGAGCATGAAGCCGCGCGTCCTGCGTTTGTCCAGCAGCTCGACCTGCCTGGGAGTCAGATTCCGTTCTTCGATCGGGAGGAGTGTATTAGCCATACCGTATCCTTCGTGCGCAACTCTGAATTGTACTAAATCACGCGTGCCTGATTCTTGAGCTGCTCAACCAATTTCCGTGCCGCCTCAACAGGGGTACCCTCGAGCATCTCCGTCTTCTTTTGCTTTACCGGTACGTAGAGCCGTTCGATCTGTAGCTGGTTCTTGCCCAGTTTTGCTTCTACCTCGGCCCACGGTACCTTGCGCAGCGGCTTCGACCTGGCCTGTTTGATGCCAATGAGGGTGGCGTAGCGCAGCTTGTTGATGCCGCTTTGGATGGTCAGGACCGCGGGCAGGCCCACATCGACATACTGGTAGCGTCCGGCTTCGAGTTCGCGCTTCAGGCGCAGGCCGGCGTCGGTCTTTTCGATGCCGATGATGATGGTGGCGTGGGGCCAGCCCAGCACCTCGGCCAGCAGCACGCCTGTTTGGGCATAACCGAAGTCGTCCGATTGCAGTCCTGTCACGATCAGGTCGAACGTTTCCCCGGCGATCGCCGCGGCGATGGCCCGCGCAATATTCGCCGCATCGAGCGTAGCGAAGCGGTCGTCTTCCAGGTGAATGGCACGGTCTGCGCCCTTGGCCAGGGCTTCTCGCAATACCTGCTGCGCTCGCGCCGGGCCGGCGGTGACCACCACCACCTCGCCGCCGTGCTTTTCCTTCTGCCGCAGCGCTTCTTCCAGTGCATAAGCGTCCGGCTCATTCACTTCGTAGGACACGTCTTCGCGAATCCATGTGCCCGCGTCGTTCAGCTTAAGGGGTGCATCTTTCTGCGGTACTTGCTTGATGCAGACGAGTATTTTCATAGGGTTATTGATCTAGAGAAACGCCACCGACTGCAGGCTCGATACCTCGAACCGCTTGCGGCAGCGAATATTCTTGCAGCCGACCGTGTCGTCTTTGCGCACCATATAGGACTGGGCCTTGGCAAACCGCGCCCGGTCGCGTTCGTCGGCTCGTCCTGGCAGCTGCGATTTTTTCCGCCGCACCAGCCATCCCACCTCATATTCTTCGGCCTTGCCGCAATGTGGGCAGGTAAGCGTATGTTTCCGCTGTTCCGCTTTTTCCTCGAAGAAGTCCCGCTCTTCCATACATGACCCGCTTTCCCGGTGTTTGTGACCGCTCAAGAAGTATTCCATACTTGGACAGGGATTCCATAACCCCGGAGGATCGCTCAATGGCGAAGAGGAAGCGTCGACCGGAGAAGTTTTCCGTCGTCAAAGCGGTCAAGGCCAACGCCCGTGAGCGCGTAGGGCAGCCCCGGCCGGAGCGGGTGATCGAAGACCCGAAGCAAGCCCGAACCCGCAAGCCAAAACACCGCCAAACCCTGCCCCAATTATTAAGCGCGGAATGACCGTTATGCGTGAGAACCTCCCGGATAAGACGATGGGTGCCCCAGGTCTCGCTTTTGAGACCTGGGATCCTCCACGCAAAGGCCGGAAGACCAAACTGGAGAACTCTCACTTCGAGAAAGCCTCAGATCGATCGAAATCCTGACGCACTCTAAAGCCCAGATGGAATGTGCGTGAGAACTCAGGTCCGCCGGCATTTGCGTGGAGGATCCCAGGTCTCAAAAGCGAGACCTGGGGCACCCATCGTCTTATCCAGGAGGTTCTCACACAGACGCGGAAGGGCTGGGGCAACCCAGAAAAGGATCCGAGCGCGCGCAAAAAAGACTGCGGCGCACCACCTCAGACGAGGGCGCGCCGCAGTCTTATATTGCTAGCGAGAAACTTTTAAGCAGCCGAGACGACGTAGGGATCCACGATCAAGGGCTCGATCGCAGCTTGGGGCAGAATCTCTGGCATGCATACATCCGTGTAGCGGCCTGCAGCGACGTCCACAAACACCACATTCGCGGTATCTTCAGTGCGGGTGGTGCTGATGTGCAGCTTGCGGACTGCCTTGATTGCCACGGTTGCCAGCAGGAACCGGTTCGCTATTTTAATGCCGGCTGAGTAGACCAGTTCAGAACGCATAGAGCCTCACGTTTATCGGGTTAAATATCTTCTCTAGGAAACTTGGGCTCAGGAGACAGGACGCAAGCCGAAGCGCTACAAGCACTTCTCCCAGCATACAGCTGTGCCGGGTTTGTTCCTATCAAATTCGGACAGGGCCGGGACAAGTCCAGCCCATTGGTAATGAGTACGTCTTCTCAGCAACGTCCAGCCAGCACCTCAGCCAGATGCCGTGCCTCGCGTGGCGAATTCTGCCGGATTTGCTCCCGGCAGCTAAACCCATCGGTGACCAAAATCGTCTCCGGAGCGGCGGACCGTACTGCGGGTAGAAGCACACGCTCGCCGAGTGCCTGAGAAACCTCAAACTTGTCCTTCTCAAACCCGAACGGCCCCGCCATCCCACAGCAACCTGAATCCAACATATCTACCTGGGCCTTCGTCGCCTGCAACAAAGAAAACTCATCCTGCATCCCCATCAGGGACTTTTGGTGGCAGTGACCGTGAAGCACCACCCGCCTCCCGGCCAATTGCGGAGGCTGGTAACCGGGCGCCTGGCGGGTAAGAAACTCGCTCAGCAAAAACGTCTGCTTTGCCAGCCGCACAGCGCGTTCCTTGGCAGGAAAAAAATTGGTGAGCTCGTCGCGGAACACGCTGGCGCAGCTAGGCTCCAGGACCACGAAGGGCATGCCGGAGTCGATCTGGGGGCCAAACCGTTCCAGGATGTCCTCCAGGTACTTGCGAGCCTGGTCAAGAAAACCGAAATCGTAGAGTGGACGGCCGCAGCAGACGTGTTGGGCCGGAACCTGCACCTGGAATCCAGCCGAATCGAGCACCTCGTGCGCCGCCCCCAGTACCTGGGGATGAAAGTAGTTGTTCCAGGTATCGGGCCACAGCATCACTGGGGCTCCATTGGAAGTATTTCCTTTGCGCTTTTGAGACCGGAAGTTTCGTCCCGCAAACTCCGGCAGTGTGCGCTGTGGCGCTACGCCGGCAATGCTTTTCACCAATCCGCGAATCCCTGGAGTCCGCATAGGTAAATTGGCCAGTCCCGGTGCCAGGGCAGCAAGTCGCGCCCATCGGTCCATAAAGCCGAATAGGTAATGATGGAGCGGGTGTGTCCGGTCCTGGTAATGATGAGCCAGAAACTCCGCTTTCCAGGTAGCCATATCGACGTTGACCGGGCACTCAGTCTTACAGGCCTTGCACGAGAGGCAAAGATCGAGGGCTTCCTTGACCTCCTCGTTGCGCCATCCGTCCGTGATCACCTGGCCCTGCAACATTTCCCATAGCAGGCGGGCTCGGCCGCGAGTGGAGTGTTTTTCCTCGCGCGTGGCCATATAGCTGGGGCACATAGTGCCGTGGTCCCCTTTGCGGCATGCTCCCACGCCCACGCAGCGCAGCGTGGTTTCTCCAAATCCGCCGGCATCCAGCGGGTATTGAAACCACGTATCCACCTTTTTCGCGTGATAGCCGGCTCCCAGCCGAAGATTATCCGCCGGATCGTAAACGCTGACCGGGTCGATCATCTTGCCCGGGTTCATTCGGTTGTCCGGATCCCACAGAGCTTTGAACTCCTGAAACGCCTTCATCAGCTCCGGGCCGTACATTTTCGGGAGCAGAGCCCCTCGCGCCTGCCCGTCTCCGTGTTCGCCGGATAAGGATCCGCCGTGAGCCAGGACGATATCCGCAGCCTGGTCGATAAACTCCCGAAACTTGGCAATGCCTTCCGTGCTTTCGAGATCGAAGGTGATGCGCAAGTGAACGCAGCCCTGGCCAAAGTGTCCGTACATGGGAGTCTTGTAGCCATAGCTTTCCAGGAGCCGGTTCAGTTCGCGCAGATAGCTGCCCAGCTGTTCCGGCGGCACTGCGGAATCCTCCCAGCCTTCCCATCCATGCTTCTCTCCGGGAACAAAGACCGTAGCGCCCAGGGCGGATTCGCGCACTTTCCAAACCCGTTTAGCTTCGGCTTCGGAGTAGCGCCGCACGGTGCACGTTTTCCCAAACGACAGGGCCGCTTGGGTGAATCCTTCCGCGGTGGCGTCTGCAGCCTCGGCGGAGTCTTCGCCAAACTCGCACAACAAAAAGCCGCGCCCCTCAGGCAGCAGGAGCACGTCGTCGACGGCGAGATGCTTGCGGAGCATGTAATCGACCATGAGGCCATCGAAGCCTTCCAGGCCAATCGGCTTGTATTCGAGGACTCTGGGCACGTAATCGGCGGCGATAAAGGCGTCGTCAAAGCCGAGCACCACCAGGCGGCGGTGCTGCGGGCTATGCATCAGCGTGCATCGGGACTGCAGCACCGTGACGCAAGTACCCTCTGAGCCCACCAGGGCACGGGCTACATTGAAGCCGTTCTCGGGCAGCAGCTCGTCCAGGTTATAGCCGGAAACGCGGCGAGGAATTTTAGGGAACCGCCGCCGGACCAGGTCGCCGTAGGTATCCCGGATGCGGGCCAGCCCGGCATAGATCTCCCCGCGGCGGCCGCCGCCGGCGATGATGGTCTGGAGTTCTGCTTCCGAGGTAGGGCCGACGGTGAGCCGGGTACCGTCATAGAGAAGGATATCGAGCGACTCGATATTGTCGACCGTCTTGCCCCCCATGAGCGCGTGTACGCCACAGGAGTTGTTACCGATCATCCCTCCCAATGTGCATCGGCTATGCGTTGCCGGATCGGGAGCGAAGGTCAGGTCGTATTCTTCGGCGGCATCTCTTAGCCGGTCGAGCACGATCCCTGGCTGGACGCGGGCGAACTTCCGTGCCGGGTCCAGCTCAAGAATTGCGTGCATGTATTTGGAGAAATCGAGGATCACCGCGACATTGCAGCACTGTCCGGCGAGCGAAGTGCCGCCTCCGCGTGAGAGCACGGGAGCGCCAAACTCGCGGCAAGCGGCCACGGTGGCGACAATATCATTTTCATCCAGAGGCACAACCAAACCGATGGGCACCTGGCGATAGTTGGAAGCGTCGGTGGCGTAGAGCGCCCGCGAAGCCTGGTCGAAGCGGACCTCGCCGCGCACAACTTGGCGCAGCTTCTCTTCGAGCGCGCGCGAAGCCGAGAAGCCCTCGTGGTTATGTGCTTCGCGGGCCGTCTGCTGCAGGATGGGAAAAGTAGAAGGGGCGACCATGGTCAAGCAAGATCTTACCAAGCCAGATTCAGTCCCGGAAGCCAAGGCTGAAAATTACTCAGGACGCAGCCCCTGGCATGCAAGGCCATTCCCCAACCCGCTGCGCACACTTCCCCCTGCTTTGGCTGGATGCTGAATGTGGCTTTGTATCAGGGCCCGACTTTAGTCGGGCCGTAAAGCGCAAAAAAATCTGGGCTTTAGCCCCTGTGAGAGCTGAAAGAAACCGCAGGTCCCTCCACTCCGCTGCGCTCCGGTCGGGATGACAAGGATGGGGTAGTTACCCCATTGAACACCGCTTCCAGACTCAGCCACTGCCCACCCTTGTCATCCCGACCGGAGCGCAGCGGAGTGGAGGGACCTGCGGTTTCTTTCAGTCCCCATTAAAACCTCCTGGATAGATGATGGGTGCCCCAGGTCTCGATTTTGAGACCTGGGATCCTTCACGCAAATGCCGGCGGACCAATTCTCACGCAGACTCCTAAGCCCCCGGCAACTCAATCCCAGGAAATATCTTAATAACCGCCGAATCATCTTCCCGCCCAAAACCAGAACTCGCAGCCTGCAGAAACATCTGGTGCGCGGTGCTGGCCAGAGGCAACGGGAACTTACTCGCCCGCGCACTATCGAGCACCAGCCCGAGGTCCTTCACGAAGATGTCGACCGCCGACAGCGGAGTGTAATCACCCGCCAGCACATGGGCCATCCGATTCTCGAACATCCAGCTATTCCCTGCACTATGCGTGATCACCTCGTAGAGCGCGGCCGGATCAACCCCCTGGCGCAGGCCCAGGGCCATCGCCTCCGCGGCCGCCGCAATGTGAACCCCAGCCAGAAGCTGGTTGATGATCTTGACCTTGCTGCCGTTGCCCGCCGCCGGCCCAAGCCGATAGACCTTAGCTGCCATGGCATCCAACGCGCCGCCAACCTTGGTATACGCATCGGGATGACCAGACGTCATCATGGTGATCTCACCCTTGGCAGCCTTGGCCGCTCCCCCGGAGATCGGAGCATCGAGATACAGGATGCCCTTCTCCGCCAGGCGTTTCTCCAATGTGATCGACCACTCAGGATCAACCGTAGAGCACATCACGAAGACGCTTCCCGCCTTCATGTCTGCCGCCGCACCGCCCTCGCCAAACAAGACAGACTCCGTCTGCGCCGCATTGACCACTACACTGATCACCACCTCACACGCCGCCGTCATCTCCGCCAGACTCTTGCAAGCAATGCCTCCCTCCGCGGCAAACCCCTCCGCCACCTCCCGGCGAACGTCGAAAACGTGGACCAGGTAACCCCCTCGCCGCAGCGACTTCGCCATGCCCATCCCCATGGCGCCCAGCCCAACTAATCCAATATTCTTGCCACTCATTCGTTGCTCCTTCAGTTGCTACACCGCGCTGGCCGACAAATCCCGGGCCGGCGTTTTACCGGAAATCTTCAGCGACAACGACACAATTCCAGCGACTGCCAGGTTGAGCACCAGCGCCGGCAGTGCAGCGTACACACCATAAACATGTCCACCGAAGTGCAGCGGGAAAATCGAGCTCCTCAGCCCCAGAGAAGCGGTCATCGCCGTCCCGGCGGCCATGCCCGCGAGCCAACCCCACAGCAATCCGGGGCCATGGAAGAACCGGCTGAACAGGCCGCCCACCACGGCCGGCAGCACTTGCAATATCCACACCCCGCCCAGTAGCTGCAACTCGATTGCGAACTGAGCGCGCACGAACAGAACAAACGCCAGAGCCCCCAACTTGATCGCCAGCGAGACAAGTTTTGCCGTTGCCGCCTCCTGGCCGCCGGTCATCGCAGCAGAAAAGAACGAGCGGTGCAACAGCTCGCCATATATGTTGCGGGTGAAAAGATTGGCCGTCGCGATGGACATGATCGCCGCCGGCACCAGCGCCCCGATGGCAATGGCGGCCAGGCAAAATCCGGCGAACCAGGGGGGAAACATGGTCGTCAGCAGCAGCGGAACGGCGCTGGATGAGTTCCCCGTGTGGATGCCGGCGGCAATGGCCAGGTAGCCAAGCAGCGCAACCAGGCCCAGCAGCAGGTTATAGGCCGGCATCAGGGACGCATTGCGGCGAATCACGCGGTCGCTGGCTGCGCTGAGACTCCCGGTAACAGTGTGGGGATAAAGCATCATCGCGAGTGCCGATCCCAGCGCCAGCGAGGAGTAGCTCAAGTATTGCCCCGGCCGCAGGATGATCGAGACCGGCGGCGAGTGCCGGGCTAATGTGGAGGCAGCGGCAGAGAACACATGTCCATAGCCGCCAAGTCGTGCAGGGATGATGATCACCGCCGCCAGCACCATGACGTAGAGCATCACATCTTTGACGATGGCGATGAGCGCTGGTGCACGCAGACCGCTCGAGTAAGTGTAGGCAGCGAGAATCACAAAGGCTGCAATCAGCGGCCACTCCCCATGGATGCCGAGAGCGGCGATGACCTCACGCATGCCGATCAGCTGCAGCGCGATGTAGGGCATGGTAGCGAGAATGCCGGTTGCCGCCACCGCCACTGCAAGCCAACGGCTCTGGTAGCGGCCGCGCACATAATCAGCCAGGGTTATGTAACCGTTACGATGGCATATACGCCAAAGCCGGGGTAGCACCAGCATCATGACGGGATAACTGCAGACGCAAAAGGGAAGCGCGAAGAAACCGATGGCGCCGGCGCCGAAGAGCGCACCGGGAACGGCAATGACGGTGTAGGCGGTATAGAGGTCTCCACCGATCAGAAACCAGGTGACCAGGCCGCCGAACTTGCGCCCTGCCAACCCCCACTCGTCGAGACTCGCGAGGTCCGCTCGGCGCCACCGTACAGCCCAGAAACCGGCGCCGGTAACCAGCAGAAAGCAAGCGCAGAAGATAGCAATCGCTACGGGTTGGATCGAGGAAACCATTGAGGCATCAAGAACCCGTGTTCATCCTGGAAGTTGACGAAAAAAACCGAAGGGTGGAAACCCAATTACCGTAGCAGCGCACCATTCGATCCCGTCCATTCATCCACCACCACTCCCAGGTCGTTAAGAACCTGGATAGTGGCCTCGACATTGCGGCGGATCGCGACGCGCTCGGTTCGTGGGGCGGTGGGTGACTCCTCAATGGCAACCACCCGGCCATAGGGCCATACCTCGGGCGAAAGCGACGCCAGTGCCTGGGGTAAATCTTCCGGCCGTACGTCGACCTCCTGCTTGCGTGCTTTCGCCGGGCGCAGCAGGCCTCCGGCAGAGAAAGCATTCGGGTCCTGGTCACGAAAGAGGATGGTCAGGGTGACGGTTTGCGGATGGACCACGATAAATGGGTTGCGGTAAGCATCCTGGGTGCGCACGCTAAGATACCGATTCTTAGAGGGTGGAGGAATCTGCTCCAATTCCTGCCGCGCCGCGTCCATCTTGCTCATCTCCGCCTGTCGTTGCTGACGCACCGCGGCCCGCGACGGCTCGGAAGTCGAAACTGCATTCTTGCAGCCGGTACCCGGTAGAAGGGCGCAGAACAAGGTGAACTGGATAGCCAGGGCTTTGGAGTGCCGTTGCCGGCCTCTCGGGAAGGAAGCAGTCAGGGGCCAAGCCACACGATCAAGCATAGCAACTGGAACACCGGATTGCCGCACAGTGTGCGCGGATTGGTTGGTGACCGTGGTTCATTTTCCCGTCCAGTTCGGTGCGCGCTTCTCGAGAAAAGCCCACGCGCCTTCCATCTTGTCGCTGGTGGAGCAAGCCAGGCCGAACAGCGAGGCCTCCAGCTCCAGCCCGCTCGAGAGCGGCAGATCGTAGCCGGAGTTCACGGCGCGGATGGCGTCGCGGATCGCAAGCGGTGCCATTCCAGCAATCGTCTGCGCGATCTGTTCGGCGCGCGGCAACAGTTGATCCGGTGCCACCACCTCATCCACCAGACCCAGGCGCAAGGCCTCTGCGGCAGGGATCGCCTCGCCGGTAAGAATCAACTTGAGCGCAGCCCCCTTGCCGATGAGTCGCGGCAGCCGTTGGGTTCCGCCGTAACCGGGGATAATGCCGATCTTTACCTCGGGTTGGCCCAGGCGGGCGTTCGAGCTGGCGATACGCAGGGTGCAGGCGAGCGCCAGTTCGCAACCGCCGCCCAAAGCGAACCCGTTGATGCATGCGATCACCGGCTTGCCGCAATTTTCGATCAGGTTGAGGATGCGCTGTCCGCGGCTGGCGACCTGCTCCCCTTCAAGCGGAGAAAGTGTAGCCAGCTCCCCGATGTCGGCTCCGGCAACGAACGCTTTCTCTCCCGCTCCGGTTAGCAGCACGGCGCGGATAGCGGAGTTCTGCTGAATCTCCAGAAAAACCTGTTCCAGCTCCTTCATGCTGAGAAAGTTGAGCGCGTTAAGGACCTTGGGCCGGTCAACGGTGACGACCGCGATAGGCGGCCGCTCCTCGTAGCGAATATTCTCAAAAGCCATAGTCAATCGACTCCGGGGCGAAGCTGTGAGTCTACCAAAGCCCCGGTGGTACAGTCAGAGAGAGATGATCAAGGGAATCACGATCGTGCGGCCGGCTGGCACGCCCGAGGCATATGCCAAGCTGGCCAGCTTCTTCTCCGCGCTGGGATTTGAGGCCGGCCGGGGATGGGAAGAGGAGTTGAGCCGCGGAGTATCCTTCCTTGCCCCTCTGGGAAATCTGGAGTTTGCCGATGGCATTGCGCCGTCCCCTGCCGAAATCATGGTTGAGGTAACCGGGCTGGAGGCGATCCACGCCGTGGCCCGTGATTGGATGATTCGCAGCTGGGGCGAGCCGGAAGCCGCTCAACGGCTAGGCACTGTGATCGAAACTGACTGGAAGACCCGCCTCTTCACCGTGGAGCCCGCCCCAGGCCATTCCATCGCCTTTTGGGAGTGGGACGATCCCCACAAGGGGAGACCCGTAGCAGTGGAGGGCGATCTGACCGCGCATGGCATGCGCTTTGCCGTGGTGGTCTCGCGCTGGAACGCAGTGATTACCGACCGCCTCTTGCAGGGAGCGCTGGATGGGCTCTACCGCAGTGGAGCACTTCGTCGCGATGTGCAGGTGATCCGGGTGCCGGGAGCATGGGAAATCCCCTTGGCGGCGCGCAAGGCTGCGGCCGCTGGACGGGTGGATGCCGTAATCACTTTGGGCGTGCTGCTGCGTGGTGAAACTGCCCACTACGAGGCCATCTACAACGAGGTGTCGCGGGGTATCGGCCAATCACAGCAAGAGACCGGCATTCCTCACGCCTTCGGAGTGTTGACCTGCGAGAACCTGGAACAGGCGCTCAACCGGGCCGGGATCAAGGCTGGCAATAAGGGATTCGAGGCTGCGATCGCGGCCATCGAAATGGTCTCGCTCGACCGCAAGATGCAGACCCCATGACTGCGACTGGTAAGCGGCGCAAATCACGCGAGCTGGCCATGCAGATGCTATTCCAGGCGGATGTCGGCAAGCACACTCCCGACCAGGTGCGCAAAACCTTCTGGAGCTCCCGTGAAGAAGTCGATGCGGAAACCCGTGGCTTTTCCGAGGATATCTTCCGCGTGGCAACGGCCCGCAATGAAGAAATTGATGAGCTGATCCAGTCTCATTCGGCGAACTGGCGCCTGAGTCGGATGCCCGCCGTCGACCGCAACGTGCTGCGCACGGCCATCGCCGAATTGCTGGGCTTCCCTGACACCCCGGTTCCGGTGGTAATCAACGAGTCCCTCGAGATTGCCCGTCGCTACTCCGCTCCCGAGTCGTTGAACTTCCTCAACGGCGTACTGGATGCAATCGCCAGGCAAAGGAAGAAAGAAGACGAACTCGCCAAGTGAGCGGCCGGGACCAATCTTCAGCCGTGCCGCACAGAGCCGGAGCAACTAGCTTTTTACCCGCTTCGCTTCGCCGGTGACGAAGACGTGTACTGTGCCGGTTTAAATCGGAACGACGGTGTACAACCGAGCCAAGGCCCGGAGGGCCGACCGCCAAACGTCAGCCCAGCCCGGAAGGGCTGGGATCGCTGGACGATGATCCTGAGCGCCGTAGGTGCGGCACTCTACGGCCCGGTACGTCCATTAAAGAAGACATAGAGGCACAGCGGACACTGCACGTGCAGGGCATCCACCGGGATCAAAGACTCAATGGGTGAAGGAGACTTGCAGTCTCTGCAAACCACGGTAGGCGCATCCTCCGCCTCGTGGAGGTCATTGGTTAATGCTGAAGTCACTCCCATTTTAGTTGTACGAAGCAGCGCGGCATCTGGATTCAAGCCTTTACGCTTCATAGACAACCGCCGCTTTCGCCCCCCCGAGGGCGGAAGGAAACCTCCGCGTTCAGAGGTAAACTTAACCCACGCAATCCCCTGGGATCTTACTTGCCGGAAAACTGCCATGACCGCGATAGCCAATCGTTCGCTCTCAAGAGACAACAAGCGATGGGACCATGCCTGCGGCCGGAACGAGCATGATGCTGTCCCGTTCGTTGGCAGCCTCAGTTTTGGCGCTTTGTTTAGCCGGCCCCGCCCCGGCACAAACGCAATCTCCGGCACCTCCCTCCACGTCGCCGCCTGATGCACCCGTACCCGCAAAGCAGAATGATGCAGACCAACAAAGCAATGCCTCGACACAATCGGAACGGGACAAGGCAGCGGAGCAGGTAAGGCAGCAAGAGAAACAGCGCATCGCCGGAGTGGTGCCTAATTTCAACGTCTCTTACAACGCGGATGCCGCTCCGTTGTCGCGCACCCAAAAGCTGCAAATAGCCCTCCGCACTGCCACTGACCCGGTCGCATTTGGCATTGCCGGATTCGATGCCGGCCTAAGCCAGGCGCAGAACGATTTCCCCGGCTATGGCCAGGGAGCTCAGGGATATGCAAAGCGATTCGGGGCTTCGTACGCAGACAACTTTGATGGCACCTTGTTGGGCAACGCAATCTTTCCCATCTTGTTGAAGCAGGATCCGCGATACTTCCGGCGAGGAACCGGAAGTTTCACCAGACGCTTTCTTTATTCCGTTTCCACGACCGTCTGGTGCAAGAATGACAACGGTAAGTGGGGGCCGAACTACTCCAACATACTAGGGAACCTGGCTGCCGGAGGAATCTCCAACCTGTACTATCCAGCTTCCGATCGCGGCGCTGGGTTGACCTTCGAGCGTGGCTTTACCGTTACCGCGTATGGCGCCTTTGGCGGGGTCTTCAATGAGTTCTGGCCCGACATCGCGAAAAAGATTCTCAAGAACAAAATGGCGAAATTACAGCCAAAAGTTCCTCCTCCGACCACGGTGTCGGCGGCACCCTAAGCTTCATTTCAAATCCATCACTACGATCCGCCCATCGGATTCGAAGCTTCCTCCGGTGGCCGTTTTCGCTGTCGTCAGTGGGTTGCTGGGCATCACGTACGCCGCGCCGGCCAGAACACCAGCCCCAGCAAAGCTCTGTTCCAGGAAGTCGCGCTCCTGGTCGACATTGGCGTCGATGTGATGCGTGATGCCGCCGTTGCGCTGGTCCTTCTCAAAGCCATTGTCGTGCGTCGCAGACCCCACCCAAAAAGTCTCCCCTCCCACCGTTTCCGTGGTCTTCCAAACTCGCAGATGATGGCGGATGGCGGCCACCTCAAGCGGCGTGGCGCGGGCAAACGAAAGGTCCTGCGACCTGCCAAAAAGGTAGAGAGTGCTCATCGGCATCTCGGTATACGCGGAGTGGGAAAGGGTGGAGACCAGGCCATGAACCACCGCGTCCTGGGTGGTTTTATCCACCTGGACCCAGCCTGCGGCAGCAAACGCTTTGGTCACCTGGTCTTCTGTACCGATCAGGGCGTAATTCACCATGTCGCCCGGATTGCCTTGCAGATCTCCCACTCGGCGGGGGATGTTGGCGAAAAGTTGCGGCGATAACAGCTTGGCAAGGTCGGGCGCGGAGACGGTCTTCTGTGTGGGTTGGTTGGTCAGCTTCATCTTCACCGCGATGCTGCCAGTGCCCGACAAATCCGAGCTCAGGTTCAGCCGCAAATAAAGATGGCCGGTGGCGGAGATATCCATATCCTTGCCGGCCCCGATCAGGAAGGGAACAGCCGCGTCTTGATTGCCGATACGGCCGATCAACGCGCCGCTGTTGGCCGAGTTCAGCGGGAAAATCCGGATCATGTCACGCCATCCCCGGGTAACGCCATCGGGTGGCGCGGGCCTGCCGTCGGAAAGGGTGAGAGTGCCCGTGGCGGTGAAGTTAAGGTGGTCGGCAGGGGTGACCATGACCCCGGTGTCTGTCCAATCTCCGCTCTGAATGGTGAAGGAATAGGAGCCTTTGCGAGCCTTCAGCTCCGACGCATCCGTCGCAGTCGCCTTAATCACCTCCACCGGGGGATGTGTGGTTGCCGGCGCCTGCGCGAGCATAGGTGAGCCCGCAACCAACAGGCAGGCAAGGAATGGGACTCTCTGTTTCATGTTCATAGGACGTTTCTAGTCAGCGAATGAGATAACCCGGGCAAAGAAGAAGGGCTCCGGCCATTGAGACCGGAGCCCTTCGATTGTACTTATTTTTCTTTGTTAGTAGCGGTAGGTTTCGGGCTTGTATGGCCCTTCCGGTGCCACGCCCAGGTAGCTGGCCTGTGCCGGGCTCAACGTGGTCAGCTTCACGCCGATTTTCTCCAGGTGCAGGCGCGCTACTTCTTCGTCGAGCTTCTTGGGGAGGGTGTAAACATCAACCTTGTAGCTGTCCTTGTTCTTCCACAAGTCGAGCTGAGCCAGCGTCTGGTTGGCGAAGCTGTTGCTCATCACAAAGCTGGGATGTCCGGTGGCGCAGCCTAGATTGACCAGGCGGCCTTCCGCCAGAACGTAGATGGTGTGTGCCGGCTTTCCTTTGGCTGCGGGAAAGTTGTACTGGTCCACCTGCGGTTTGACGTTGACCTTCTTTACCCCGGGCGCAGTGTTCAGGCGGTCGATCTGGATTTCGTTGTCGAAGTGGCCAATGTTGCAAACGATGGCCTGGTCCTTCATCTGCGACATGTGATCCAGTGTCAGCACGTCTACGTTGCCGGTGCAGGTCACGTAGATATCACCCCGGCCCAGAGTGTCTTCAACCGTGGTGACTTCGAAGCCTTCCATCGCCGCCTGCAGGGCGTTGATGGGATCGATCTCGGTGACCACCACCCGTGCGCCCATTCCACGCAGAGAGTGGGCCGAACCCTTGCCTACGTCGCCGTAGCCGCAGATCACGGCTACCTTGCCGGCCACCATCACATCGGTTGCCCGCTTGATGCCGTCTGCCAGCGATTCGCGGCAGCCATAGAGATTGTCAAACTTCGACTTGGTCACGGAATCGTTGACGTTGATTGCCGGCACCAGAAGTTTGCCCTGCTCCTTCATCTTGTAAAGCCGGTGGACGCCCGTGGTGGTTTCTTCCGATACGCCGCGCCACTCTTTAGCGACCTTGTGCCAGTGTTTAGGATCTTCGCCGTGTATCTTCTTCAGCAGATCCTTGATCACTTGCTCTTCGTGGTTCGAGGAGGGGGTGTTGACCCAACCGTCACCGTTTTCCAGTTCATAGCCCTTGTGGATTAGCAGGGTCACGTCCCCGCCGTCGTCCACAACTAACTGCGGACCCTTGCCCTCTCCGTGGTCGAGAGCCTGGGCGGTACACCACCAGTACTCTTCGAGCGACTCGCCTTTCCAGGCGAATACCGGAACTCCAGCCGCCGCGATAGCGGCTGCTGCGTGGTCCTGGGTGGAAAAGATGTTGCAGCTGGCCCAGCGCACATCGCCGCCCAGTTCCACCAGGGTCTCAATCAGCACCGCGGTCTGGATGGTCATGTGCAGGGAGCCGGTTATGCGCACACCGGCAAGAGGCTTGTCCTTGGAGTACTTGCGGCGGATGGACATTAGCCCCGGCATCTCGTGTTCGGCGATGGAGATTTCTTTGCGGCCCCAGTCGGCCAGGGAGAGGTCAGCCACCTTGTAAGCGGGAGCGGCGGCAGTTCGATCGATCGTTGCTGGTGACATGTCTTATACCCTCACATCGATACATCAGAATATGTTGATACAATAGTCCTCAAAGGCCATGACGTCAATCGTAAAGTCTCTAAGGGTTTTAGGCGACACCAATCGCCTGCGCATGTTGTTACTCTTGGCACGGGAAGAGCTCTCTGTGGCCGAGTTGCAGGAGATCCTCGGCATGGGGCAGAGTTCCATTTCGACCCACCTGGCGCAGTTGAAGCATGCGGGCCTGGTGGAAGACCGGCGCACCGGCAAGAACATCTGGTACCGCTCCAAGTCCGGCAGCGAGGTCTTGTCCGGGTTATTGGATGGAATTCAACAGGCCCCGGAAGAGCTCCCCGAAGCCCGCCACGACCAGGCGGCCCTGGAGCTGGTGCTACGCAAACGGCAGGATAAGACGCGAGCCTTCTTCGATGACATGGCAGGCCGGCTGGGGCGGGAGTATGTTCCTGGGCGCTCCTGGAAGAGTATTGCCGAGGCGTTATTACAGCTGTTGCCGCCCCTGGTGATTGCCGACCTGGGAGCAGGCGAGGGAGCCTTCTCGCTCTTGCTGGCGCAGCGAGCGCAGCAGGTAATCGCGGTCGACAACTCGGACCGGATGGTCGAGCTGGGGAGGGCATTGTCGGGCAAGCAAGGCGTGCCGGCGTTGGAATATCGCAAGGGAGACCTGGAAGCGGTTCCCATAGCAGACGGGACCGTCGACCTGGCGCTGTTCAGTCAGTCTTTACACCACGCGCTACATCCCGACCGCGCGATCGCGGAAGCCTGGAGGATTCTGAAGCCCGGCGGACGCATCGCGATCCTGGACCTGGTGCAGCACCGTTTTGCCGAAGCGCGCGAGTTATATGCGGACGTCTGGCTAGGCTTCAGCGAAGTGGAATTGGAGTCACTGCTGAGCAAGGCCGGCTTCGGAAACGTGCACACCGCCGTAGTGCACAAAGAAACCGAAGCCCCTTTTTTCCAGACCCTGCTGGCCACCGCCAACAAAGCATTTAGTGAAGGGTAACGGCCTTTAGGCCGTACATAAATGCTCTGGGATCAACCGGCTTTAGCCGCTGAGGGGGACGATTCCCATCGAACTGGGCCTTTCCACAGGCTGCCGGCCCCAGTCCCGCAGGGACGGCTGAAAATCGCCTCCGCTATATCGCTCGGAATACTGGCAATCGAGGCTTAGGGCGCTTAAGGCGCACATTCCACCCATACGGCGCATAGGGCGCATAAGGCGCACATATCACCCGCGCGTCGTGAGGTCTCAGGCTCTCTCCATCCCCAACAACTTCTTCTTTCGCTCCACACCCCACCGGTACCCTGTCAGCGTTCCGTCGCTGCCGATGACGCGGTGGCAAGGAACAGCGATGGCTATCGGGTTGCAGGCGCAGGCCCTGGCCACAGCCCGCACCGCAGTTGGTTGTCCGATGGTCTGCGCCACTTCCGCGTAAGTACGCGTCTCGCCGCGCGGGATCTCGCGCAGAGCCTGCCAAACCCGCGCCTGGAATGCAGTCCCGCGTATATCCAGCGGGATCCCAGCCGCCGGATGATCGGTCATGGCGGCGAGAACGGCTGCTACCTGGTCCTTTAGCCCCGCACCATCAGGCACAATGTTCGCTGCGCGAAACTGCCGTCGCAGCAATACCTCAAGCTCCGCCGGGTCTTCGCCCAGCATGACACTGCACAATCCACGTTCCGTGGCGGCCACCAACAGCAGTCCTAGCTCGCAAGGCGCCGTCGCAAAGCGGATGGTTTCGTGCAAGCCCCCCTCTCGAAAACGGCTGGGGCTCATGCCTAGATTTTCGGCCGCCTGCTCGTAGAAGCGGCTGGAAGACGAGTATCCCGCCTGGTAGATCGCATCCGTGACACTCGCTCCAGGCGCGGAGAGGCCGCGCCGGACTTGGCTAGCCCGCAATTGCGCCTGATATTCACGCGGGCTTACGCCCAAAACCCGAGTGAACTTTCTCTGGATAGTGAAAGGGCTGCTATCGGCAATCCGGGCCAGATCACTCAAGGTCACGGTTTGGTCGCGATGAGCGGCGAGATAGCGGCAGAGCCGTGCTACCGTTGCGGCTTCGGGAACTTCCCCCAGGGGAACACACCGCTTGCACGCACGATATCCGGCGGCCAGGGCTCCGGCGGCATCAGGGAAGAAACGTACATTAGCGGGGGTTGGTCGCCGGCTAGGACAGGATGGGCGGCAGAAGATACCGGTGCTGGCTACTGCATAGACAAAACGAGCGCTCGCGTCCCGAGCCAGTACTTGTTGCCACGCCTGCGTTGGGTTGAGATCGGGCTGTTGAACTGTTGACATGCCTGAATCATCAACCCACGCAAGGGGCGACGCTATCCGGATCTTGCCGGCGAATTACTTTTACTTGGTAGCGACCGCGGGCTCAGCCTGGAGACCCGCCGCCTCGCGCAGCGCTTGCGCTTTGTCGGTGGCTTCCCAGGTAAACTCCGCGTCGGAACGACCAAAGTGCCCATAAGCAGCCGTCTTGCGATAAATCGGACGGCGCAGATTGAGGCTCTCGATAATCCCCTTCGGAGTCAGCTTGAAGTTGGCGCGTACCAGTTTCTGCAGAGTCGACGAGTCCACCGCCCCGGTGCCAAACGTCTCTACCAGCACGCTGACCGGCTCCGCTACGCCGATGGCATAAGCCAACTGCACTTCGCAGCGCTTGGCCAGACCGGCAGCTACGATGTTCTTGGCAATGTAGCGGGCCATGTAAGCCGCCGAACGGTCCACCTTTGTCGGATCCTTGCCGCTGAATGCGCCGCCGCCGTGACGTCCCATTCCACCGTACGTGTCGACGATGATTTTCCTTCCGGTCAAGCCGGTGTCGCCCATCGGACCACCGATCACGAAACGGCCGGTCGGATTAATGTGGTACTTGGTATCGGCATCGAGCAATTTGGCAGGCAAGGTGGCCTGGATCACCAGCTTCAGGATGTCAGCGCGAAGCTCTTCGGTAGAGATGTTCTCGGAATGCTGAGTCGAGATGACCACCGCGTCGACCCGGACCGGATTCATATCCTTGTCGTATTCCACCGTCACCTGGCTCTTGCCATCAGGCCGCAGGTAGGAAAGCCGTCCGCTCTTGCGCACTTCCGTCAGTTTGCGGCTGAGTTTGTGCGCCAGCGCGATCGGCGTCGGCATCAGATCTTCGTTCTCGTTGGAGGCATAGCCGAACATCATGCCCTGGTCGCCCGCTCCACCGGTGTCCACGCCCATGGCGATGTCGCCGGACTGCTTATTGATACTGGAGATGACAGCGCAGGTATTGGAGTCGAACCCGTACAGTGCGTTGTCGTAGCCAATCGAAGCCACCACCCCGCGCACCAGGGACTGGAAGTCTACGTATGCCTTGGTCGTGATCTCGCCGGCGATGACCACTAGGCCGGTGGCAGTAAGAGTTTCGGCCGCCACACGGCTGAAGGGATCCTGCGCCAGGCAGGCATCGAGGATCGCATCGGAAATCTGGTCGGCGATTTTGTCGGGATGCCCTTCGGTCACCGACTCGGATGTAAATAGAAACCTATCGTGTTGTGGCAAAGCAGCTTCCTCCTCTTTCTTTAGGCCCGTTTTTCACCAATTGTTCTTCTCTTAAGACGGTATCAGAGGGGCCACAGCCAAGCAAAAGCTGTTGTGGTATTCGCGTCCCACAATGGTATGAGTCACGTGGGAAGCAGGGCCCAGGGAAATCTTCTTGTGCACATAGCTCCAAACGAACCAGCTGAGGCCAGCCACCAGCAGCAGCAGCACCCCGATGCCGGTCCAGCGCAACCGTTGGTCGGGGCGATTTCCGCGTCCCGAGTCGGCTCGCGCTCTGCTGGCATTTTCGGCAAAGCGCATCCAGCCGTCGTCATCCAGTACGGCTCCGTTCGATCCATGCGCGGAGAGGTAGCGTCCGACCCACTCCTCCTGATCGAGCCCAACCACCCGGGCATACTCTCTCACCATGCTCTTGTTGAAAACCCCACCGGGCAGAACGTCGAAGTGCTCCTGTTCCAGAGCCATCAGGTGGCGGTTGCTGATCTTGGTTACCTGGGTGATGGTGTCAAGCGTGATCCCGCGGAATTCGCGCTCCTGCCGCAATGTCTCACCGAATTTCCCCATACCTTGCACCCATCGGCTGGACGTACGCCGACATTCTCCAACATAAAGCGGCTCTGTTGCGAGGTCAAAAGCTAAACGCATAGCCCTTTAGTTTGTGCGAGCTACAGCATCTTTTTGGTTACTGAACGACGCTCTCAAGCCATCGCATCCAATTTTGCTACACTCGGCTCAGTCAGGCGAATAGCATGAATAGGTTAGTTATCGGCAATTTGCTGCATCGCCCCTTGCGCTCGGCCATCAGCATTCTTGCGGTCACCATTGAGGTGGCGATGATCCTCTCCATCGTTGGCATCCTCTTTGGCCAGATCGAGGGTTCCCGCCGCCAGAGTAGCGGCATCGGTGCGGATCTCATCGTCCGCCCCCCGAATGCCAGCTTTATTGCCGGGGTGAGCGGCGCTCCCATCCGCGCCAAGGTGGCCGATGTGATAGCCCAACTCCCGCACGTGGCGGTCGCCTCGCCGGCCATTCAGCAATTATCCGTGAAAGCCAGTGTGGAGACCATTTGGGGCATTGATTATGCCAGCTTCAACGCCCTGCGTCCCTTTGTCTTCCTCTCCGGAGGGCCCTTCCAGGGTCCCAATGACGTCATCGTGGACGATATCTTCGCCAGGTCGGGCACCCACGCCGTGGTGGGGCAAACGATCTCGATTCTTGATCATCCCTTCCGCATCTGCGGCATCGTCGAGCACGGCAAAGGTGGCCGTAAATATCTGCCCATCCGGACTTTAGGCGGGCTGTTAGGCGCCGAGGACAATGCCTCGATCATATTTGTGAAGAGCGATGACCCTAAGAACGAGCAGCTCATCGAGCAGGAGATCCACGCTCATCCCGGGCTGTCCGAGTACCAGGTGCAGACGCTGGCGGAATCGCTGTCCCAAATGACTCCGGAACATCTTCCTGCCTTCTCAGATGCCCTTTACACCGTCATTGGGCTGGCGGTGGTCGTGGGCTTCATCGTTATCTTTCAGGCGATGTACACCGCAGTTCTCGAGCGAACCCGTGAAATCGGTATCCTGAAGTCACTGGGTGCTTCCCAGGTCTACATCGTAGATCTCGTTTTGCGGGAGACAGCTTTTCTCTCCATCGTCGGCATTGTTCTGGGCATCGCCGCCACCTTCCTCTTGAAGAAAGTGATGGACGTTCGCTTCCCCAGCATCCCTTTTCCAATCGATCTTCATTGGATCATCACCGCAACCCTGATAGCCCTTGGCGGTGCCCTGGTGGGAGCCAGCTATCCCGCCCTGAAAGCCGCCCGCAAAGACCCCATCGAGGCCTTGGCCTACGAGTGAAGAAGTGGCGGAAGCGCCTTGAATCTCAACAGGAAATCCGGGGAACGTAGCTGAAGAACAACCTGGGTGGGATCTTTACCTACCGTGAACCCACGGGTGCCCCACATCTCGCTCGTTTTTTGCGAGATGTGGGATACCACGGAAATTGACGTTCAAAGCCAGTGGGGTCGAAAAAGCACTCGGTAGGCACCGGTGAGTCCATTACCGAGCTAAACCCGGGAAGCGGAAAGTAGCTGCACCACAGCATCGTGCTGCCGTTCCCGGGCGTAATCAGCCGGCCTCTTCCCCTGATGGCAGACACAATCCGGATTCGCACCAGCCTTGAGAAGTATCCCCACGAGTTCCGCATTCCCCGCCGCCGCCGCCTGGTGCAGGGGGGTAAAGCCTCCAGCCTGCTCCATATTCACGTCAGCACCCTGGGCAATCAGGAGGCGCGCCGTCTCGCAATCCTCGCCCAACGCAATACACGCGTGCAGCGGTTGATTGTGCATCGGGTTGCGTGAAAATCGGTGCACGTGCGCTCCGTGGGCCAGCAGCAGTGCCGTTGCCTGCGGTCCGCCAAACGCGGCCGCTAGGTGCAGGGGCGCCCAGCCGTCAGCCGAGTTCTCATGAACCAGCATGGCATCCTGCTCCAGCAGCAATTCCATGCGGTCACAATCTCCCAGGGCGGAGGCCTCGAATATATCCAGAGCGGGCAGATGGGCGAGCAGGAAATCCCTGATCAGCGGCTGGCGGCTATAAATGCTCCACAAAAAAGCAGAGACGCCCTGGGCGTCTCTGCTGGTAATCACTGCTGGGTCTTCTTCCGCGGCGGCGGCCACTTTTGCCGTTTCGCCATTGCGTATCAGATTAAGGAAACGCTGGCTCACCGACTCAGAGTAGCATCCGTATCCGCCACGGAAGCGGCCAAAACCGTCTCCTTGGATCCCTTTTGCACCGAACCTGGTTTGGTCCGGTTGGAGTAGATGCGGAAGGTGACCACCAAATCGATGACCACCGGGACCGGCTGACCGTTCAGGGTTGCCGGGGTGAAGTGCGAGTTCTTGACCGCCTCGACCGCCTTTTCATCCAAGCCGAAGCCAATGGGACGGGCAATCGCCATCTGTTGCGGCTTCCCAGACGCGTCCACCACGGTCCGCAGTAACTCCATGCCCGCGATCCCATACTTTTGGGCAAACTCGTTGGAGCTGGGATCGATGCTGTTGAGAACCTTGGGCGGCGTCATACCCTCGCTGACCACCTTGATGCCGGCGTCGCTGGGCGTGTACTGCCGGTGCTGGCTCTTGCTGATGAAATATTGCTGCCAGTACTCAGGCAAATGGGACTTCATGCGCGGGTCGATGTCGCTGGCAAAGATATTGTCCAGAGCCTTATTCATCACCATAGCGCTGTGAGCAGGAGAGACCGCTGCCAGGGCTTCGTAGGTTTCCGTGGTGGCGGCTGGCGTGGCGGGTTTGGGAGCGTCGGTGGTTGCTGCCGCAGCATCCCTGGTCTTCAGTGTCTGCGCCGCTGCCAACTCCTGCGGCGTGGGTTCATTCTTCTTTTTATCCTTCTTCACCTTGGGGATGACGATGACTTCCCGCTCGATGGAGATATGAACCGGCTTTTTGGAGATCTTTACCTGGTCAAAGGCCTTGGCTTCGTCTTCGTAAGGGAGCGCGCCGAGGAAGTGCAATCCGTAGCGGTCCGCTTCAATTTCCAGCTTGTGCTTGGAAAGCTTCACCTTCCGAACCTCGAACGCGGAAAGCGTGAAGGAGGCGACGGCGGGCGAACCATTGACCTTGCCCTCCATGTCGAACTGCAAATCGTCGCCCAGGTAGGAACCGCGCATAAAGATCAGCTTGCCAACGTAGCGGGCGCGCAGTTCATCCTCGGTGAGAGGAGGGGTTGACTTGGCCAAAGCAGCGTCCGCCGCTGAAGCCGTTGGGGTACCCACTACCGTTGCGCTGCTATTTGCTGTCTGTTGCGCGCTCGAGAAGGTGGTAAAGGTACCGCAGAGAAACGCCGCGGTGATCAGGGACGAGACTTGCTTTTCAAACTTCATACATTCTCCATGCTCTAATGCGCCAACCCGCTACTTCGGGTGCCTGCAGCTTGAAGCAGCTGCGAGTTGGTGCAATTGCCACTGCGAAAATGAGGGGACGGCGGTTGAGCCTGGGCATTTTCGGCCATCAGCATGATGACCAGGGCCAGCAACAAGCCGACGCGAATAAGCGCAGCTACCAAAGATTCAGAGGCACGTTGTGTCATTTAGGGGAACCTCAGCTATATTCCAAGTAGAGCGTATGTCGTTCTGAATGAAGCGGAAATGCCTCTTTTGTGTGCGACTGGTAACCCTCCCCCGGTTGACTCATCCCCCGGGTTGCGTTAATCTGATCTTCTTGCGCAGCGCCTCGTCCGGCCCGCAGTAGTCGCTGTCTTTGGTCCGGAAAGCCGCTTCACGGAAATTGATCTGGAAGATGAGCGAGCCCAGGTAGGCTGCCAGGAAAGCGCTCCCGAAGAAGCGCTTTAATCAATTCTTCGCCACTCAAGCGATTTTGAACCTTTCGTTTGCGGGAGAGCATTTTCCGGCCGCGAGATTTTTGCGGCGTGCAATGCCCGTCCAAAAAAGGTTCCAGGTTCTTATGGACTGGAGAAGCAGGTAACGATGTCTACGTATTTTCCGAGCTCGCACGATATCACCCGCAAATGGTTCGTTGTGGACGCCAGCGGCAAGACGCTGGGGCGTCTGGCGACCGAGGCAGCCAGCACCCTGAGCGGCAAGAAAAACCCCAAGTACACCCCCTTTATCGATATGGGCGATCATGTGATCGTGGTTAACGCCGAAAAGATCGTGCTGACCGGGCTAAAGAGCCAGCAGAAGGTTTATCGCCGCTATACCGGGTTCCCCGGCGGCCTGCGTGAAGAGTCTTTTGTTCGCCTGATGGCGCGCCGGCCGGAGAAGATTGTCGAAGAAGCGATCAAGGGCATGCTGCCCAAGAGCAAGATGGGGCGGCAGATGGCGACCAAGCTCAAGGTATACCGCGGCGATAAGCATCCCCACCAGGCGCAGCAGCCTGAGGTGTTGGAGTTCACGGCCCGTTAAGAGAGCAACAGCAAAGAACAAGGACGGACTTCGGTAAATGGCAGATTTAGTTCAGTACTACGGAACAGGGCGTCGCAAGGCCAGCGTAGCGCGCATATTTTTGCGCCCGGGCGGCGGCAACTTCATCGTCAATCAGAAACCCTTTGAGACTTATTTCGTAACCCATCAACAGCGGGTTTCCGCCAAGCGGCCGCTGGAGTTAGCTGAGCTGACCGCCACTTTTGATGTGCTGGCTACTGTCAAGGGTGGGGGAGTAAGTGCTCAGGCAGATGCGGTGAAGATGGGTATTGCCCGCGCCTTGCTCGAGTTCAACTTGGAACTGCGCAAGACGTTGAAGGCCGATGGCCTTCTGTCGCGCGACGCGCGCATTAAGGAGCGCAAGAAGTACGGACAAAAGGGCGCACGCAAGCGGTTCCAGTTTAGTAAGCGCTAGAGCGGCTGTTTTAAAAATCTTCCCCGCCCCGGCGGGCGAGGGAAATCAATTCCGGCCATGCCGGAATGCAATTCACGAGGAGGTAGTTTGGCCACTATCACGATGAAGGAGTTGCTCGAAGCGGGAGTCCACTTTGGGCATCAGACGAAGCGTTGGAATCCGCGGATGAAGGAATACATCTTCGGCGAGCGCAACGGGATTTACATCATTGACCTGCAAAAGACCTTGAAGATGTTCAAGGAAGCGAGCAAATACGTCACTGATCTGACGGGGCAAGGCAAGGTCATTCTGTTTGTCGGCACCAAGCGGCAGGCCCAGGACGCGATCGCCGAAGAGGCGAACCGTTGCGGCATGTTCTACATCAACCAGCGCTGGCTGGGTGGACTGCTGACCAACTGGATCACCGTACAGAAATCCGTTAAGCGACTTCAGGAACTGGATGAGATGGCCACCGATGGCCGCTATGAGCTGCTGACCAAGAAAGAGGTCATCCGCCTGGAGCGCGAACGCAAGCACCTGCAGGCCAACCTGGCGGGCATCAAGAACATGCGCCGGTTACCAGACGCTCTGTTTGTGGTCGATTCGAACAACGAGGCTATTGCCGTGAAGGAAGCCCGCAAGCTGGGCATCCCGGTAGTCGCCGTGGTTGATACCAATTGCGACCCAACCGTGGTCGACTACGTTATTCCGGGCAATGACGACGCGCTGCGCGCGATTCGCCTCTTTACCTCCAAGATCTCCGACTCCGTGGTTGAGGGCGTGCAGATGGCCGGCGACAAGCGTGCCGCTGACGCTGGGGTCACGGCCGATGAACAGCTCGAGGCTGCGCCGGTCGAAGTAGCCGGGCTCGAAGCCGGCGCCGACGAACCGCCAGTCGAAGAGGTGGATCTGGAAGCTGCGCTTGGGGGAGGCATCCGCAAGGCCCCTGGGGTGATCGCCGCGGTCGACGAACCGGAAGTTGCCGAGCATACGCTGTAATCCACACACAATCAGGGTCTGTTAACAGGCCAGCAAAGGAATTGCACGAGGATGTCAACTGTGACTGAAAATATCTCTGCCGCCCAGGTCAAAGAGCTTCGCGAGAAGACTGGCGCGCCGATGATGGACTGCCGCAACGCGCTTCAGGAAGCCAAAGGCGATCTGGAACAAGCCGTGGTGGTCTTGAGGAAAAGGGGAATGGCGTCCGCAGCCAAGAAGGCGTCCCGTAGCACTTCGGAGGGCGCCGTCGGCACCTACATTCATGCCGGGGGCAAAATTGGCGTGCTGATTGAAATCAACTGCGAGAGCGACTTCGTCGCCCGGACAGAAGATTTCCAGGAGCTGCTCAAGGATATCTCCATGCACATTGCGGCTACGGATCCTCGCTATATTCGTCGCGAGGACGTAACCACCGAGGATCTGGAGCGGGAGAAGGACATCTACCGGTCCCAGGCCGCGGCCACAGGCAAGCCGGCCAAGGTGATTGAGCAGATCGTGGAAGGCAAGATGAGCAAGTTCTACGAAGAGGTCTGCTTGCTGGAACAGCCATTCATCAAGGACCAGTCGTTCGCGATCAAGGATCTGATCGCGCAGAAGATCGGCAAGCTGGGTGAGAACCTCAGCGTTCGCCGCTTCGCCCGCTTCAAAGTGGGTGATCCGGTGTGGACCGTGGCCCAGATCAAGCCCAACGCCGCAGAGTAGCCTTTCAACAACAGAACGCAAGAGGGGCCGGGAGATTTCCGGCCCTTTCTTATTTCCCACGCATTGTCCGGGCTTTAGGTCTGCGTGACAACCGGACTCAGTCCCGCTGGGACGGTTGAGTGTTAGCCCAGGACGCCAGTCCTGAGTAGGATTTGAAAGCGCGAAGAGTCCCGTGGGGACGGCGAAGTTTTCCTCAGGAGATTCGGGACCGCAAGTCTATAAATTAGTTGGTTTTTATCCTCCCCTTTGGTACCGCAATGATGGCAAATCGCCCACCTCCCGAGGGATAGCGGCTGGTCCTGGATGTGCGATACTTTGCATGAATGTACAAGAGAGTCCTGCTCAAATTATCTGGAGAAGCACTTGCGGCTGACCGGGGCTTCGGGGTCGACGTTGCCAAGCTGCACGAGATTTCGCTGGAGATCCTGGCGGTTCGAGAACTGGGCGTGGAAGTCGCGATCGTGGTGGGAGGGGGCAACTTCTTCCGTGGCGTGGCCGAACAGGCGCGCATGATGGACCGCGTATCCGCTGACCAGATGGGCATGCTGGCGACCGTCATCAATTCACTCGCTTTGCAGGATGCGCTGGAAAAATGCGAAGTGCAGACGCGCGTCATGTCCGCGATCGAAATGAACCAAGTGGCCGAGCCGTACATCCGTCGACGGGCTATCCGGCATCTGGAGAAGGGTCGCGTGGTTATTTTTGCTGCCGGTCTGGGCAACCCGTACTTTTCCACAGATACGGCTGCTTCGCTGCGCGCCATGGAAATCAAAGCAGATGTGCTGCTCAAGGCCACTAAAGTGGAAGGGATTTATGACGCCGACCCTGTTATTACCAAAGATGCAGTTAAATTCGAGCAAATTACCTACATGGAAATCCTCCGGCTCGGTCTAAAGGTAATGGACAGTACTGCGGTGAGCCTGTGCAAGGACAATAATTTGCCCATGATCATTTTCAACATGAACCGGCCAGGAAACATCCTGCGCGTGGTGAGCGGAGAAAAGGTCGGTTCCCTGGTGACGGCCTGAGCCCGCAAAGCCCAGTGGCGGAGTTCTCCGCTGCACTTCGGGCTCCAGCAAGATTGGTTCCCGCAATGCAGCCCCCGGCAATGCCGGTTGCGCTCCCCCCCGGTCCTGTATTGGTTCAGCCGGTTTCCGCTCCCAGGCGATCCCAGCTACCGGCGCTTACCGGCATTCGCTGTTTTGCCGCCCTCAACCTGGTCTTCTTCCATTTTTCCGACCCCCGCTCCTTCGGACCGCTCAGCCCTGTCGTGAACGGGGGCTATATCTCCGTCAGTTTTTTCCTGCTGCTTTCTGGCTTCATCCTGACCTACAACTATGCTGACCGCGCCCAACGGGGAGCGCTCACCGCAAAGAGCTTCTGGACCGCCCGTTTTTCCCGCCTCTACCCTGTGTATTTATTCAGCCTGGTGCTCTCTATCGGCATGTTGGCGCAGGAAGTGCACGCGCACACCCGGCTGGACTTCGGCCTGGGGCTGATTCTCACTCCGTTACTGCTCCAGGGATGGCACCCCGTCGTGTCTACCTTCTGGAACACGCCTGCCTGGACCATGTCCACCGAGGCGTTCTTCTATCTATTGTTCCCGTGGTTGATCACGCGCCGTCGCCCACGCCAGGTTCGCACCATGATGGTGATCATGTTTGCCGTATGGCTCTCCAGCCTGGTGCTTCCGGCGCTTTACATGCACTTTAACCCGGATGGGGAGCTCCACCCTGACCGCTATTCTGTCGGGATATGGATGCGGGCGCTGAAATTCATGCCGTTGCAACATCTGCCGTCCTTCCTCTTCGGCATGGCGCTGGGATTTTTAAATGAGAAGATCCGGCCCGAGAGCCGCAAGCGCCTGGCGATCGGGCTGTTGGCCTTTGTGGCGCTCTACCTGCTTCTTTGCGTGGGGGACCGTCTCCCCTACGTCATGATGCACGATGGCCTGCTGATGCCTCTCTTCGCCGGCGTCATCCTTTGCCTCGCCGGGCAGAACCCAGTCGCGCGTTTCTTCGGGCTGCTGCCCTTCATCGCCATCGGCGAGGCCAGTTATTGCTTGTATCTGCTGCACTTCAATCTCTGGACGCTGCTGCACGATTCGCATTTTCTGGAGAAGAGCGGCCTGATCGTGTTCGATCCCTGGATTTCGTACCTGCTGCTGATCGTCGCGGCACTGTTAACGAAGAGGCTCATCGAGCGTCCAGGCAGAAACTGGATCAGTCGGCGTCTTCAACCGAGCGCATAACAAAGGAAAAGGTTCGGCGCTGCGGAAGAACGCTCACTTGAAGGGTACGGGCTGCCTGAGAACCCGGATTCAGTCCCGCAGGGACGGTTGAGTGTAGCCCAGGACGCTAGTCCTGGGTAACTTTCAGTCGTCCCTACGGGACTTTTCGGTCAGAGTTGGCCCCTACCCAGGACTGTCGTCCAGGGCTACACTCAGCCGTCCCTGCGGGACTGAGTTCTAAAATCTCGGCAGTTGTCACCAGACTCTTTAGCCCGTACATATGCAACCACGAACATCGGGCTTCAGCCCTGAGGGCAGCTTAATTAGGAAACGCTGACAGCCAGGGAAGAAGTAACCCAACTCGCAAGGAATCGCGCCCTCAGCGGCTAAAGCCGGACCTCTTTCAATTATGTACGTACGGGCTAAAGCCCGTACCCTTCAACAGCAGGGCTTGCACCCAGACCCTCAAGCCGACCCTCAAGCCGACCCGCGCATAGCAAATCAAAAATGAAACACCAGATCACTGGCGACCGTGAGCTGGCTCTGTCGTTTGCCGCGGTCGTAGGATTTGCGATCCCATGCGTGATCGAAGCGAATCTCCGGCCGTATCTGTACGGTCGTCCCTATCCAATGGCTCCACATCAGGGTGTTCTCGGTGTACTTCGTATTGAATCCTGTACGCTGGCCCTTCTTGTCATTGAGCAAGTCGCTGCGGAAGCCAATAAAGTCGTGTTCCGATAGTTGCTTCAGAATGTAATTCACCGCGGCGTATTCGGGAGCGAGACATTTTTCGAGTCCCGGGTGGCAAGTTGCGGCGTAGTCATTCGGCTCAGGCTTAAACGGGCCGCCGACGCTCGGCACGTCTCGTTGGTACATGAAATAACCTTCGGTCGCCGTATGCCAGCTCTTGGAGAATTTGTGATACCAGGTGCCATCGTATTGCTGCAGGTTGTTATAAGCGTATTTGCCAGTGTTGATGCCGTTGGCACAGAGATAGAGATTGTTATTGACCGAAGCGGTGGTGTAGCTGATGCAAGCAGTTCCCGAGGGTTTGGCGTCGCTCACCCACGGTGCGACATCGTGGCTGGCGGAAATGCCTCCCTGCACCAGCCACTGATCGTTTAATTTCACGGTAGCTAGAACCCCTGTATCGGTGAACGGGTCAATCGCGTACAGGAGAGAATGGCTGAACATGTAGTTATTGGGAGTGAGCTGTGCCTCGATGCCGGGTATGGAGATATAGCGGCCTACCCGGAGGTTCATGCCGTCGGCGACATGGGGGAAATAAATGTCGACATACTCGAGAACGGGATCGAAACCGTATTGGTGGTCGTGCACCAGTAACTGGTTGCTGAAATACCCCTTGTCCGTGGTGTATTTGTAGTCGGTGCCATAAAACGCAGTCAGGTGGTAGCCCACATCCACGTGCTCCCTCTGCACAGAGTCGGGGAGCCGCTCCACGTAAACGACCACTTGGTTCAACTCGAAACGATTGGAGTAGACGTCATTGGCCACGGGAGCGTTGCTGTCGGCTGAGGTGCTGAAATTCAATGATGGCTCGACCCATCCATAGAGCTTGGTGCGGCTTCGCGCACCATTCCAGGCGGTCATGAGGGGATAGCTATTGGTATCCGGCTCGCCGATAACAGGAGATCCTCCGTAGGACCAGTCGGAGTTCGGGAATGGCGGAGATTCAAGTGGAGAGGGAGGTCCACGACGGGGTGGGGCCGGACCCTGCGCAGCGGTGCCATGCCAGTCCTGACGATAGAACCCGGTGAGTCTTTTGAAGAAGCTCTGGGAATTGCCTGGCTGCGGAGAGGGGCTCTCGGGCAACGCCCCGCCATTTTGCGCGGGACAGTAAGTTCCGCGCAAAAACATCCAGACGCAAAGAAAGAGCAAGCAAGCCCGGAAATGCAAGTGCACTTGGTTGAGCAAGCGAAGAATAATGTTCCAGGCACCGGACGACATCTCTGCAGCAAGAGTACATCCGCTTTGCTTCAGGGCGGTTCAAAGCTTGTTTGCCGCACGCCCAGCAGCGTGCGGCAAACCCAAATCGGGCTACGGCTGCACCACCTCGACGGAATGGTTGCCGTGGGTGATGGCGGCCGAGCAGGTCGGCTGCCCCTGTGCCTTGAATGGCGTGTTCTGGACCGCCGATAGGGCGCCGGTGGCAGGGTTGAGAGCCAGACCCGATACGGTGTTACCCAGGAAGTTCGCGGTGTATACGTAGCGAGCCTCTGCTGGTTCGATCAGGATGCAGATTGGCCCCGCATCCACCGCATAAGCGGCCGCGCCGGAAATCTGGGTCGCATTACCAGTGCCGCGATCAATGGTGTAGGCGCTCACGTCGTTGGCATTGTAGTTGGCGACGTAAACATAGATGCCACGGGGATCGACCTGGACGGAATTGGGAAGATTGTCGGTCTTGAAGGGGGTCTGCATGTTGATCAACGTTCCGTTGGGCTGGATCAGGAACCCGATCATCTGATTAGCCGCGCCATCGGTGACGTAGAGAAATTTGTTGGTCGGATCACTCGCTAGCGCGTTGGGAGCTACGCCCACGGGATAAGTACCGATCAAGGTGAGAGCGCCACTCGAGCCAACTTGAAATGCGGAGAGAGTAGCGTCACTCTGGTTGACCGCGTAGACATAGCCTCCGCTGGCCAGCACGTTCACGCCCGTAGGGTTATTGCCCAGGGGAAAGAAGGCACTGGTGCCGTTCGCGACCGCCGTACAGAGGCTTCCTGTAGCGCCCAACTGACCGTTGGCATTGATTGGGAACACCACCAGCGCGCCCGGCCCGGGAATGCTGGTGCTGTAGTTTGGCTGGTAAGTCTCCACGATGTAGAGGTAGGTTCCCGCCTTGTTGACCGCCATCTGGGTGGGGTAGCTTCCAGGCATGTTGCAAGTCTGCTGCGGGTAGAGCTTGCCGTCGGTTCCAATCGCGAATTCAACCACGGTGTTGTCATCATGGTTGACCACGTAAAGGTTCTTGCCGTTAGGGGAAGTTACGTCTGCCACAGGGTTGCGGCCGCCAGAGGAATACGGCGAGTCGGTAATCTGGATCAACGCCCCGGCTTCACTATCGACCTTGTAAACGTTAATCTGCCCCGGGTTTTGCTTGGAGGAGGTGACGTAGAGGAAGTCAATCGTATTGCTGGGTCCGCACGCAGTAACACCAAATCCAAGACCGAGGGTCACAACAGAGGCCAGTGCGATCCGGCCGACTTTACTGAACTTCATGCGCTTCCTTCGTCCTGCCAACTTAACAATGGAGCAGGGCTGCAGCTCGCAGCAGAGCTATGGATAGAGTGTCTTTGGGGGCCCAATTCATTGTAAAAGAACATTAGAACAACGTCCCGCTGATGGTGCACCAGGTCGGCTGGCCGGCGGCAGAGAAGGAGGTGGCTTTCCGCAGCTGGGTCAGGGTTCCGGTGGATGAGTTGATGATGGCTCCGGTCACGGTGCTGTCGTCATAATTGGCGGTATAGAGGTACTGGTTCGAAGGGTCTTCAATGATGCACTGCGGCCCGGCCCCTGAACCGAAGGGGACGGTGGACGCGTTAGCCCCGGAAGACAGCGACGTCAGCACACCCGTAGTCGGGTCAATGAAGAAGGCACTTACGGAACTTGTCGCGCTGGTTGGAACCAGATTAGGCCCCATGTTCGCGAGATATAGGAATTTCTGCTGATGGTCGATAACCATGGGTCCCGGATTGGCCACCGTGCCGGTGTTGGCAACCTTGCCGGTGACGAGCGACTGGAGCGCACCATTGGTGCCGATGGTATAGGGCAGGATAAACCCGGAAGGGTTGACACTTTGCCCCGCATCGACCAGGTAGACGTATTTGTTGCTGGCGTAGATATAGCTCAAATCTTCTGCATAGGTCGGAATAGGGGTGTTCTGCGACAGGGTCAACTGGCCGTTGCTGTTGGAATATACGAATACCGCCTGGCTGGGATCGTTCAGGCTTCCGCTGCCTTTCTCAATGGTGTAGATATAGGAGCCGCTGGGAACTAGGAAAAAATTGATGGGTCCGCTGCCCACCGGAAAATACGCCAGGTTGGTGCCATTTGCATTCTTCACTGTCGTGTTGGTGATGAGAGAGAGCCTGCCTGTATTGCCGTCGATATTGAAGGCAGTGATGTCTCCACAAACGGTGGCGTCATTCCCAGGCACATAGGCTTTGCAGTTTGCCCTGTCTACAGGGGTGTCCGGGACCATTGAATCGAGAACAAATAGATGGGTTCCGGAAGAATCCGCCTGGATGGAAACTGGAAGGTCGCCCTGGCTGGTATACGTGGCTTGGAAGCTGATAGCTCCTTGGCCGCCGATGGTGTACAGCGCGATGTTGGCCCCGGTATCGCTCGGAGGCGTATTAGGCGGACAGGCAACCTGCGAGGTCCCGCCGCAACCGGCGTTCAGAACATAAAGGAATCTTCCCGCATTGGCCACCAGCGCTTTGATGGGGTTGACCCCGGACGAAGCGAAGGGCGAGTTAGGAATCGGCGTCAGATTGCCAAGATTGTTATCAATCTTGAAGGCGGAGATCTGATTGTATTGCGAGCCGGTCACATAAAAATAACCGACTGTATGATCCGTGCTGCAGGAGGTCACTCCCAATCCCGTTCCAAGGGACACTACCAGGGCCAGAGCGATCCGGCCGAATTTCCTGAACTTCATGCGTTTCCTTCATCCCCGTCGCTGATGCGGTGTAGGGCTGCCCTTGCAGCTAAACTCTATAAAAATTGATCCTGTCGCTAATTGTAAAAGCTAGAGTCACTTTCGGCTATAGCGCCGCTCCTTGAGGAGTGGCGCGTCACCACACGCGGCAGGCGTTCTCCGGATACATAGGCGCACCTTTCTTGCAGCTGAACGCCTTACCGAACTCATCGAAATTCTGCACCGCCCCGTTCACCCGCCATTTTCCTGGCGAATGCGGATCGACCAGGACGCTGTTGCGCGCCGCCTGCTCGCGCACGGTCTCGCAGAACGACTGGCCGAACGCAATGAAGAAGCGCTGCGCCGGCGTATAGCCGTCAATCTTGGGCGGGCGCGTCGCTTGGCCTAAGGTGTCCATCAAAGCCATATAGGCGAGCCGGAGGCCGCCATTATCCGCGGTGTTCTCGCCCAGCGTCAGTTGGCCGTTGAGCTTGACGCCCGGCACAGGTTCAAAGTTTCCATACTCCTTCACCTCGCAGTCGGTGCGCTCCGTAAACGCCGCGCGGTCTGCCGGCGTCTGCCACTCAACCACGTTCCCGTGACCGTCGTATTTGCTGCCCTGGTCGTCGAAGCCGTGCGTCATCTCATGGCCGATCACCACCCCGATGGCTCCGAAGTTCACCGCCGGGTCCTTGGAGAAATCGTAGAAAGGAGGCTGCAGGATGCCGGCAGGGAAGTTGATGTCGTTCATGCTCTGCATGTAGTAGGCATTCACCGTCGGCGGGGTCATGACCCATTCTGTCTCATCCACCGGCTTGCCCAGCTTGTTGAGATTGCGCCGATCCTCAAACACTGCGGCGCGGGCCACATTTCCCAGTAGATCGTCCCGCTTTACCTGCAGTGTCGAGTAGTCGCGCCAATGCTCCGGATAGCCAATTTTGTTGCGTATCAGCGACAGCTTTTCCAGCGCCTTCTTCTTCGTATCCTCCGACATCCAGGGCAGTTGCTCGATATCCTGGTGCAGCGCAGCTTCGAGCGCGGTGACCAGTTTGAGCATGTTCTCTTTCTTTTCCGGACCGAAATACTTCTTAACCCAATCCTGCCCCACAGCTTCGCCGAGAGCGCTGTCGGTGGCCAGCGTGCAGCGTCTCCACCTGGGCGTGATCTCCGGCTGCCCCTGCAACAGAGTGCCGTAGAACTTGAAATTCTCCTGAACGAATGGGTCCGACAGCCAGGGAGCGGCGTCATGCAGGGCACGCCAGCGAAGATAGCTCTTCCAGGCGTCCAGGCTCTGGGTGTCGATCTGCGCATTCATGGTGCGGAAAAATTCCGGGCTCTTTACATCCAGCGTCTGAAAGGAGCCCATGTTGATGCCGTACAAATAGGACTGCCAGTAGAAGTCCGGGGTTAGCTTCTCCAGATCCGCAAGCGTCATCAGGTGGTAGCGTTTGCTCGGGTCCCTGAGGTCCGTCCGGCTCATGGAGCCCTGCGCCAGCGCCGTTTCAATGGCCATCACGGCCTGTGCCTCACTGGCCGCCTTTTCGGGCGTGTCTCCGGCCAGCTGAAACATCCTGCCCATGTGGGCCAGATATTCGTCGCGGATCTTCTGCTGCCGCGGATTTTGCGCGAGGTAGTAATCGCGATCCGGCAGGCCAAGACCTCCCTGGCCGGCCTGCGCGATCTGCTGGGTGGAGTCTTTCTGGTCCTGGCCCACGCCGAAGCTGAAGACTCCGCTGGTCCCGTCCCTTATCTCCAGGGTTGCCAGCATCGCAGCCAGTTGCTTTTTGTCGCGCATACCCTGGATGGTGTCCAGAGCCGGTTCGAGTGGCGCGATCCCCTTTTTGTCGGCGAGCGGCGTATCCATGCAGGAGGCGTAGAAATCCCCGTATTTCTGCTCCAGTGATGTCCGATTCGGGTTCGGAGCAGCCGCGGTTTCCAACTCCCGATAGAGCAGCCAGTAGGTTCGCTCACGTAGTTCGTTGAATGTGCCCCATCTCACCTGGTCAGGCGGTATGGGATTGTTCTTCGCCCAATTGCCGCAGGCGTACTGATAGAAGTCCGTGCAGGGGTTGGCTGTCTTGTCGATAGCGGTCATGTCGAAACTTTGTAGGGCCTTGGGCTCAGCTGGTGTTTCCTTGTTTTGCGCGTGAGCCGGCCCTATGCAAAGTAAGAGGGCGCTGAGGATGCAAACTACCTTCATAGTGCTCAAAAAATCTTGACGTGGAAAGTTAAGTACTTCTTGGGGTTCTCGCGTATGGCTGCAATCAAGCCCCGAGTCTCCGTGAGCGACTGGTCGAGATTGTTGTAGAGAGATGGATTGCGTACCAGCTGCCCCACGGTGCCTTCGCCGCTGTCTACCCGGTTCAATACTGAATCGAGCTTGTCGACGGTGTCTCGGAGTTTGGCTGCAAACTGGGGATCTTTGGCAATCATTCCCAGCCCGCCTTTGCCGGCGTTGATGTCAGCGAGAAGCTTATTGGCGTTGCTCACCGACTCGTTGAGGTTGTTGGCTAGGGTCTCGTCTTTCAGCAGCTTGCCGATGGTGCCCTTACCCTCGTCGAGGCTGGTGGTCATCTTGTCCAACTTGGCCACAGTGTCGTTGATATGGTTGTACAGGGTGTCATCAGCCACCAGCTTACCAATCGAGCCTTTGCCATTGGCGACGGTATCCACCAGCTGCGACAGCTCATTCAGGGTAGACACCGCTTTGTTGTAAAGGTCGGGATTGTTGATCAACTCACCGATCGAGCCCTTGGTCGAGTTGAGGGAGTCGGCGAGGTGGTCCACCTTGGCCAGGATGGTATTTAACTGCTCGATAGTTCCCTGGCTGGACTTGATCACGTCGGAGAGGTTCGGGGTCTCGTTGGTTTTGAGCTCTCCATTGTTCTGAACCGGAGGCCCGGTGGCGGTCTTGCTGTTGATGTCTACGACGGTGTCGCCAAGTACGCCGATGGTCTCCAGGCTGGAGGTCGAATCCGTATGCACCGCTTCTCTGAATTTGGATCCGATCTTCATCGTGACCTCGACGGGAGTAAGCTTGCGCGCGGGCACAATTTTAACTGTCGTCACGGTGCCGATCGTGACCCCTTCCAGGTTGACCGGAGCACCTACCTTGAGCCCGGCGGAATTCTCAAAATAGGAACGAAGCGTAATCTTGCCGGTGAAGATTCCGCCCGTAGTTCCCGACATCAGAAAGACGAGAGCAGTCAAGGCCGCCAACGCCACAATGACCAGAACCCCAACCTTCAGTTGTGACCACTGGACTTCCTGCTGGCTTGGCACAAACCTCCTATTTTCCCGCTGGGTCTGAGCATATCAAATGGAGCATTCACCGGCTCCTCCAGGTCCCTGACAACGGCCGGGTGCCCCACATCTCGCTGGTTTTTCGCGAGATGTGGGATACCACTGCAACTTCCCTCTGACTCTCGATTGCTCCGATGCACTTCGAGATCAACACCGGTGGTATCCCACATCTCGCGAAAAACCAGCGAGATGTGGGGCACCCGGCCGTTGTCAGATAACCATTGCACTTGAACCGGCGTTTCCTAGTCTTCCATCATTACCGTGGCCATCGCCAGGCTGTCGGTGTGGGTGAGAGAAAGTGAGATTGTTCTTACTCCAAGTTCCTTGGCGAGGAGCGCGGCCCGTCCGCGCAGTTCAAGAATGGGGCGCCCTCCTGGCTGACGATCGATTTGGAACTCGTTCCATGTGACTCCCCTGCTGATGCCGGTTCCAAGCGCTTTGGCGGCGGCCTCTTTGGCAGCAAAACGCGCGGCGAAGCTTTCCGCACTTCCTCGTTTGCGGCTGCAATAGGCGATCTCATGCTCGGTGTAGATGCGGCGCAGAAAGCGGTCGCCGTAGCGTTCGATGGAAAGTGCAATGCGCTCGATTTCGATCAGATCCACGCCCGTCCCGATCAGCATGGTGACACATTACCATGGGATCATTTCCGGTCATCGGAATCGCGAACCGTCGTACCTGTTCTGCGGTTGAAGATTGCTTTCAGGTGGCCGATCAACTTAGCAAGCGAGGTATATTCGAAGTTCGCAAACCATTATTAGCGGCCCAACAATACCCTATGTCCGATACGCTTGCAGATGATGTTCTCTATTTAACGGCGCTCCTGGCCGAAGACCAATCCATGGTTGTACCCCGGCTCAGCGGAATCATTCCCGATTGTGGGGCATGGATCCGTAGCCGTTCCTACGTTCAGCCGGGCACAGCTCGCTTTGTTTTTGAGTTTCCCCGCGACATTTGCGTGGAAATTTACAGCGCACTGGTTTCTGTGGGGCTGCAACTCACGGCAACATCGCATCTGCTGCTGACAGAGCTCTGCCGCTGCACTCCTCACATCTTCGATCTGCCGTCCAGGCAGCTTCCAGCAGTGGATGGGGCGACGCTCGATGCCGCAACGCGCTACATCTGTTCGCTCGAGATTATCAAAGTGCAATTGCAGATCTGGATGGTCAAGGAAGAAGAATTACAAACGCAGCTTGCCGGCAACCAATGCTTCGCCGCCTGATTTCATCCGGGGTAAAGCATATTTCCTGAACATAAGGATGGGTGCCCCAGGTCTCGCTTTTGAGACCTGGGATCCTTCAAACAAATGTCGCGGTAGAGACAAAGCCGGTCTCATTCGTTATCCCGCATCCAACAACCCATAGCGACGTTGCCAGGCTTCACGCAGGCGATTCCATACCTTAGCCTTTTCTTCCTCGCTGATCTCTGCTCCGCTCGCCGACACGAACCACGCTGACTCTGTTTTCGCCAACTCCAGAAGATCCCGGTCGCGCACCAGGTTGGCTACTCTGAAGTCCGGGATGCCCGCTTGCCGGGTGCCAAAGAACTCTCCCGGACCGCGCAATTGCAGATCCAACTCGGCCAGCTCAAAGCCGTTCTGCGTGCGCACCATGGCTGCCAGCCGTTCGGCCGCCGGGGGTGAGATTTTTCCTCCCGTCATCAGGATGCAGTAGGACTTGGCGCTTCCGCGCCCTACGCGGCCGCGCAATTGGTGCATCTGGGCCAGGCCGAATCGCTCCGCATGTTCGATGACCATCATGGTTGCATTTGGCACGTCGACGCCGACTTCAATCACCGTGGTGGCGATCAGCACATCGATCTCCCGGCGCTGGAAGCGGCGCATGATGATCTCCTTCTCGTCAGCATCCATCCGTCCATGCAGCAAGCCCAGACGGAGACCCTGCAGCGCGCCCGCTTTTAACTCCTGATACATGTCTGTGGCCGCCTTCAACGAGGGGCCCGCTGCGGGCGATTCCTTCTTGAACAAGAGGCCGGATCGTCGCGCTGTGTCCTGTCCTTTTTCCTCGCGCACCGCGGCTTCCGGCTCGCCGGCGGCAAAGTCTAATTCGGGCTGATCCTCTTTGGCGCCTTCAATCACGGGGTAGACCACGTAGGCCTGGTGGCCCATCCGCACCTGCTCGCGCACCATGGACCATATTTCGCCGGCCCTGTCGTCGGACACCTGGCGGGTAAGAATGGGCGTGCGCCCAGGAGGCAATTCGTCCAGCACACTGAGATCGAGATCCCCGTAAAGAGAAAGAGCGAGCGTTCTGGGGATAGGGGTGGCGGTCATCACCAACACGTCCGGTTCGCCGGCGTTGGGCTTCTTCATCAGGCGAAAGCGCTGCAGAACGCCGAAGCGATGCTGTTCATCGACGACCACGAGTCCAAGCTTGGCAAAATCCACTCGCTCCTCGATCAGGGCATGGGTTCCGATGACCAGCTGCGCCTCGCCGCGGGCGATCAAGCCTCGGTTGGCGCGTTTGCGATCCTCATCGAGCGACCCGGTCAACAGAACCACTTTGTAGCGCTGCTGCGACCTCTCCAGCAGCTTGCGGGCTCCCAGGAAGTGCTGGGTGGCCAGAATTTCCGTGGGCGCCATCAGGGCGGCCTGGTAGCCGTTCTCGATGGCCACCAACATGGCTTGCAGGGCCACGATGGTCTTGCCCGATCCCACATCACCCTGCAGCAGCCGGCGCATCGGTTCTGGCGCCCGCATGTCGGCTACGATCTCGCCCAGGGCTGTCTTTTGCGCTTGGGTGGGGTGGAAGGGCAGCACCTGGCGCAGCGCCGATCGCACCTCAGGATTGGTTTTGAAGGGGATACCTTGCCGCTGGCGGAATTTTTTCCGCTTCAATTCGAGGCCCAGCTCGAGGTAGAAGAGCTCTTCGAAGATCAGCCGCTTTTGTGCCGGAGTAGTCCAGGACTGGAGCTGGCTCATGGGGGTTCCCGGTTCGGGGAAATGGGCCCAGCGCAGTGCATTTTCGCGGCTGGGCAGCTCCAGCCGTTGGCAAAGCGCCTGCGGCAGAGTCTCAGGGATGCGGCCTTTCAGCTCTTCCAGCAGCCGCCACAGGACGCGGCGCTGCCAACGGGAAGCCAGCTTATTGCCAAGCGATTCATAGACCGGCGCGATACGCCCCACTTCCAGCAGCTTCGACTCGTCGTCGTCGTGGTCATCGGGCAGGACTTCCACCTGGGGTTGGATCATTTTGAAACTGTTGCTGGTGCGGGAGGGCTCCACTTTTCCGTACAGGGCCACCCATTGTCCAGCTTTGAAGCGGTCTTTCAGATAGGTCCCGTGAAACCACATGCACTTGACCTTGCTCAGGCCCTGGCCCACCGTCATTTCGAAAATGGGCATGCGCCGGGTGCGCAACAGAGCCATGCCGCGCACTTCGCCGATCAGGCTGGCCATTTCGCCCGGAACTAGTTCCTCGATAGCTTGTGGACGGAGACGGTCCTCATAACGGAAGGGCAAGTGGTAGAGCAGATCTTCAATGGTGGTAACGCGCTTATCTTTGAGCGTCTGGGCGATACGCGGACCGATGCCCTTGACGAACTGAAGAGACGTTTCCAGAGTCAATAGCACATTGCGATGCTATCAGCGCTGGCTCCAGGGAGTTGGAGATCCAAGCTCTGAATGCCCCAGGGCAGACCTGGGCCGTGGACAAACCAAATTCTTGTGAAGGGTACGGCCTTTAGGCCGTACGTCCAGTTGTGAAATAAATCCGGCTTTAGCCGCTGAGGGGACGATTCCAGTCGAATGGCAACCGCCCTCAGGGCTAAAGCCCGCTGTTCTTGGTTGCCAATACGTACGGGCTAAAGCCCGTACCCTTCAAGAGCGATTTTTTCTCAATCCAGACTTTTTGCCCAATCCCCGAAAGCCCTACCGGACGGAAAGGCCTGAACGCCGCTTGTGAGTGGCGTGGTCCAGCATGTAGACACATTTGGCGTCCATGTGCTCGGCCATTTGGAAGACCTTGTCCAGCTTGTCATCCAAAGACGGCTTACTTCCAGATCTAGGCAGAGAGTAGTCACGTGCAGCGAAAGCAATTTTGTGTGAACTCATAATGAGTATTGGTATACCTGAGGTCCGGCGCAGCTGAAATGCGCCTAAGGGGGCACCGGACCGCCCCTTTGGACCATCCACATTGGTTACCTTGGCGTCAGCCGACTGTAGAATCGCTCGGTGAAAGACTCCAGCTTCAGCTACAGCCAGCGGCTCGCCATAGCCATCGTTCCGCCGCTGGTGGCTTTGCTGTTGCGGGCACTTCATCGGACCTTACGTTACCAAGTGGTGGTTGAGCCGGGAGCAGAGCCGGCGACTCCGCCGGCTTTGCAGGTGTGGTGTTTCTGGCACCGCTGCCTCATTCCGTGCGCTTGCTATTTTCACGATACGATCAGGCCGGTGGTGCTGATCAGCCGCAGCTTTGATGGCGAATTGATTGCGCGCACTATCGAACGTCTTGGCTTTCCCACGGCGCGGGGATCGAGCACTCGCTCCGGGGGGAGCGGTTTGCTGGCGCTGGCTAAGGCAGTGGAGCGTGGGCACGGGGCGGTCTTTACCGCGGACGGTCCGCGCGGTCCCGTGTACATTGTCAAGCCAGGGGCGGTGAAGCTGGCCCAGCTCACGGGCTACCCTATCGGCATCTTCTACCTGCATCCTGAAAGCGCCTGGATGTTGCGGTCGTGGGATCGCTTCCTGATACCGAAACCTTTCTCCCGCGTGGCGGTCAGCTGGGGGCGGCAAATCGAGGTGCCCCAGAGTGACGACCCGCTGGTCATCGAAGCCAAGAGGCTGGAAGTAGAAGCAGCGCTTGAACGGGCGCGCCTGAATGCCGAGCGGCACTTCGTCAAGCGATGAACATGCAATCGCCGTAGGAGAAGAAGCGATAACCACTCTGTACGGCATGACGGTAAGCGGCGAGGGTGTTTTCTCTCCCGGCAAACGCGCTCACCAACATCAGGAGCGTCGACTGAGGCAGATGGAAATTGGTGAGCATCGCCTTGACTGCTTCGAAGCGGCAGCCCGGAGAGAGAAAGATGTCGGTTGTGCCGCTATGGGCGTGCAAGCGGCCGATGCGGGCACAGTGTTCCAGTACTCGGACCGTGGTAGTTCCAGTGGCCACCACGCGCCGTCCTTCGACGATCGCCCGGTTGATCTCGAGCGCGGTTTCCTGCGGCAGAGAATACCGCTCAGCATGGAGACGGATCTGCGCGACTTCCGCCACCCGCACTGGTTGGAACGTGCCCAGCCCCACATGAAGTGTCAGGTAGGTGATGAGCACACCCCGGGCGCGGATTCGCTCCAGGACATCAGGGGTGAAGTGCAGCCCGGCCGTGGGCGCGGCAACCGAGCCGCGTTGCCGCGCGAAGACGGTCTGGTAACGCTCGCGATCAAGATCTTGATCCTGACGGCGAATGTAAGGGGGCAGTGGGACATGCCCAAGAAGATCCAATCGGGCAAAGAAGTCGTCCACCGGCGTGAAGCAAAGCAGACGTTCGCCGAATTCGCCGTCAGCCGTGACAGTGGCCTGGAGGAGTGGAGCTCCATCGGGCGCCGCGAAGGACATTTGTTGGCCCACCGGCATCCTCCGCGCCGGGCGTGTCAGCGCCCGCCATTCCCATTCGTTGATCTGCTCGGTGAGCAGCACTTCCAACTTTCCGGTGTCGCTTTTTCCCTGCCGTACGCCAAACAGACGCGCAGGGATTACACGGCTGTCGTTCAACACCAGCACATCACCTCGGGTCAGCAACTCAGGCAGTCGGTCGAACCATGAGTCCTGCCATGTTCCGCTCGCCCGGCTCAGAGTCAGCATGCGGCTGCCCCCGCGTTCGACCGGGGGTTGCTGCGCGATTAACACTGGCGGAAGCTCGAAGTCGAAATCGGAAACCAGCACAGGTCCGATTGTATGAAAGAGGCCATTCGGGGGTATCCTCAAGGTAGCGAGTGGAGGTCATGATGGCGACAACAACACACGTTCCCGTTGAGGTTTATCTACGCTCCTCCTACGAGCCCGACGCGGAATATGTGGATGGGAAGATCGAGGAACGACCACCGGGGGAGTATGATCACTCGTCCTGGCAACTAGCGATTCAAGCATGGTTTTGGCCGCATGAAAAGGAATGGGATGTCCGTGTGTTGCCGTCATTGCGGGTCAAAGTCGCCGCTACTCGCTACCGAGTTCCCGACGTCACTGTGCTTGACCGCAGCCGGCCCATCGAGCAGATCCCCACTCACCCACCGCTCGCTGTGTTTGAAGTTTTGTCTCCGGAGGACCGCTTCCAGCGTATGAAGCGCAAACTGGAAGACTACCGGATAATGGGTATCCGAGAAATCTGGGTCATCGATCCCCAGGACACCACTTTTTACCGCTATGAGGATCTGCAACTGCAGCGCAAAGACTCCTTCTCCCTCGCCGAAAAAGGGATCGCCTTCGACATGAATCAGCTCAAGAATCTGCTCGACTGAAGGGCGATGGCCGCGGAAACCAAGCCCCCTATTTTCCTGCTCGACGCGATGTCGTTCATCTTTCGCGCCTACCACGCGATGCAACGGCAGCGCCCCATGTCCACGCGCTCCGGCGTGCCTACGGCTGCCACCTTCGTCTTCGTCAACATGATCAACAAGCTCCGCCGCGATTTCCGGCCGGAGTATTTTGCCGCCGTCTTCGATGTGAGCGGCTCCGTCTTTCGCGATGAGCGCGCGCGCAGCATAGCGACCGTGCGCAAATGGAACATCAAGACGCAGCAATTCGATGAGCTCGACTACGGTGGTTACAAAGCGAACCGCACCGAGATGCCCCCGGATCTGGCTCAGCAGCTGCCCTTCATCCGCCGGTCGCTGGAGGCCTTTCGCATTCCCATCCTGCAATCCGAAGGCTTCGAAGCCGACGACGTGATCGGCACGCTCGCGCGGCAGGCTGCGGAACAAGGCCACGATGTCTTCGTAGTCTCGAACGATAAAGACATGCTGCAGCTGGTCACCGGTAAGGTTAAGGTGCTCAACCCGGTGAAAGACAACCTCATCCTCGATCGCGAGAAAGTGGTCGAGGTATTAGGAGTGCCGCCGGAACAAGTGATCGACGTCATGGCCCTGCGAGGCGATTCCATCGACAACATTCCAGGTGCCCCGGGAATCGGTGACAAGGGTTCGGTCGAGTTGATCCAGCAATTCGGGAGCGTGGAGGCTGCCCTCGATCATGCCTCGGAGGTCAAGCGAAAAACCTATCGCGAGTCGCTCGAGAACAATCGGGACACGGTAATGCTTAGCAAAGAGCTGGTCACCATCCACTGTGAGGTGCCGGTCGAGCTGGAGCTCGAGAACATGCGCACGCAGCCCCCGGATATAAGCGCCTGCCGGGCCCTTTTCAACGAGCTTGAATTCACCACCATGCTGAAAGAGCTGGCCCCGGAAGAAGAGGCGACGCCGCTCTCCATCTCCGTCGCTCCGTCCGTGGAAGAGATCAGCCATTTTGTTGAGCAGGCGCACACCCACGGATTCGCGCTGGCCCTCGACACGACTCTGCTTGAGGTCGCGCTGGAACAGGTGGGAGAAGAGGAAAGCGAGGCGATCGAAGAAGAAGAGCCCCAACTGAAGACCATGTCGCTGAGCTTGTTCGATGCGCCACCGCCTCCTGGTGGGCAGCCACCCGCTCCCCGGACGTTCAAGATTGCGGTTTCGGCGGAGCAGGGTAGGGTGCTTGTCTTTTGTCTGGATGCGGCGGCTACCGATGACCCGATCACTGCACCCCTGCGCGCCCTGCTGGCAGAGGAGCAAACCTCCAAGTCGCTGCACGATCTGAAGGCAGCATTGCGCATTCTTGAGCGGCATGGAGCCGACCATGGCTTACGGCTGGCGGGCCCGGTCGATGACCTGATGCTTTATTCCTATCTCATCAATCCCACCCACACCACGCATCCGTTGCCCGATGTCGTCGCGCGCTTTAGCGGGCGGGCGTTGCCGCCTCCGGGCGATGAGCTGTTGCCTGCTTCCGCGAATGCTATCCGCGGTCTCGCGCCCATGCTCAAAGAAGATGTGGAGACACTGGGCGCAGGGCGGGTTTACCGCGATATCGACCTGCCCCTGGTGCCGGTCCTGCTGCGCATGGAAGAGGCAGGCGTGCGCATTGACCGCGATGTTCTTGCCTCCATGGGTGACCGGCTGACGATAGAGATGAGCCGGGTCAGCGAGCAGATATTCGAGGGCTCCGGTCATCGCTTCAACATCAATTCACCCAAGCAGCTGGGCGATGTGCTGTTCAACAAAATGCGCTTGCCTAAGCCCATCAAATATGGGCGGGGCAAGGTGGTTTCGACTGCCGTGGATGTGTTGGAAGAACTGGCGGAGCACAATGAGGTTCCGCGCCAGGTACTGCAGTACCGGCAGCTGGCCAAGCTCAAGTCCAACTACATTGACTCCTTGCCGCTGCTGGCCGATGCGGAGGGGCGCGTCCATACCACGTTCAATCAGGTAGGCACATCTACCGGGCGGCTGTCTTCTACAAATCCGAACCTGCAAAATATTCCGATCAAGACGGAACTGGGCCGCGAGATCCGCGCGGCGTTCATCGCGGCTCCCGGTAATCTACTGATCTCCGCGGATTACTCCCAGATTGAACTGCGCCTGATGGCGCACTTCAGCGAAGATCCTTTGTTGGTGCGTGCCTTTGCCGAGGGGCAAGACATTCATACCCTGACGGCTGCGGAGGTGTTTGGCGTCTCGGCTGAGGGGATGGACAAACAGACGCGCGACCGAGCCAAGGCGGTTAATTTCGGAATCGTGTACGGTATCTCTCCCTTTGGCTTGGCGCAGCAACTTAACATTGAGCAAAACGTCGCCAGGCTTTACATCGAAACTTACTTTGCGCGCTACAGCGGTGTGCGCAGCTACATCGATCGACTGCTGGAGGAGACGCGCCGGGAGCAGCGGGTACGCACGTTGTTCGGCCGTGTCCGGCCCATCCCTGATATGCAGAGCCGCAATGCCAATCTACGCGGCTTCGCGGAGCGTACGGCAGTCAATACGCCGCTGCAAGGAACAGCAGCAGACCTGATCAAGATAGCCATGATCCGCATCGATCGACGGCTCAGGGAAGAAAAATTTGCCGCAAAAATGACCCTTCAGGTGCACGACGAACTGCTCTTCGATGTTCCCGAGAAGGAAGTGGAGCAAGTAAAGCAGCTAGTGCGCCATGAGATGGAAACAGTAATTGAGCTAAAAGTGCCGGTAGTGGTAGATTGCGGCGCAGGCCTCAACTGGCGTGACATGAAGTAGCAACGAACCTCCACATCTTCTCTGTCCTTACCACGGACCTTGGGTGCCCCACATCTCGCTCGTTTTTCGTGAGATGTGGGATACCACGAATCTTAATTGACTGGTTTTGGTGTTGAGATTCGCAGGTTGAGACGGTGGTATCCCACATCTCGCGAAAAACGAGCGAGATGTGGGGCACCCGTGCACCCGTGGTAAGGACAGAGAGAATCCGCAGCTGCAGCAGCTATGGCGTGGTTGTCTTGGTCAGGCTCGGCGGGGCTTCGTGGATGTGATGGATCACGATCGTGTCGCCCTTAAACTCCACCTTGTCATAATCCCGTCCCGTGCTGTCAACGTAACAGCCGCAGTCCGTATTCGCGTGATGAGCGAGCTCTATGCCCTCGGTCGTGCCCTGCAGAGCGGCTTTCGCCTGGATCAGCTTGGCTTGGGCGTCCGCTACTGCCTGGTTTGCATCGGCAAGAGACTTCGCTTCCGCTGGCGTGAGCTTCTCCGTCCTGTCGGGCACGGGGGCAGGGGTCGAGCCAGGATCTTGCGGCTGCATTAAAGCGAGCAAAAGGATGGCGGTGATCATGACTCTATCCTAAACTCCTATCTCTCCCCGAATCGCCTGGGCAATGCGGTCCGCGTGTTCGCGCATCTGCTGTTCCGATTCGGCTTCAATCATCACTCGTGCCAAGGCTTCGGTGCCGGAATAGCGCACCACCACCCTGCCATTGCCATGCAAATCAGTCTCCGCCTGTTGAATGCTCTCAACCACCGACGGAATCTCTTCAAGAGGCCTCTTTTCCCGCACCCGCACGTTGACGATCACCTGGGGAAAGACCCGCAGATCGCTCAACAGCTCGTGCAGCGGCTTTCCCGACCGCGCCAATGTATCGAGCAACACCAGCGCGGTCAACAGACCGTCCCCGGTGGTGGCGCGGCCGAGAAACAGGATATGGCCGGACTGCTCCCCACCCAGGCTGGCGTGGTGCTTCTGCATCATCTCCAGCACATATTTATCGCCTACAGGAGCGCGGAACATGCGGATGCCGCTCGACCGTAACGCAGCCTCCAGGCCCATGTTGGACATGGTCGTCGCCACCACCAGGTCGCCCGCCAGCTCGGCCTTGGCCTGCATATCACGAGCCGCCACCAGCATCACTCCATCCCCATTTACCACCCGGCCGTGGGCGTCGGCGAAGAGCGCGCGGTCCGCATCCCCATCAAACGTGATTCCCAGGTCCGCGCCCAGCGACTTTGTCTCCTGGGCCACCGTTTCAGGGTGCAGAGCGCCGCAGTTGTCGTTGATGTTGCGTCCGTTGGGGGTTACGTGCGTCAGGTGAATCTCGCCCCCAAAGGAAGTAAAGAGCTCGGCCGCAATGACTGCAGCGGCTCCATTGGCGCAGTCGATCACAATCTTCTTGCCTGCCAGGTTCAGCCCGGGGACAACGTTGCGCAGAAAGGCCTCATACTCCTTACGGAAGTCTTTGTTGGCTGGGGGTGCGCTTAGGCCATTAATCTTTGGCGATGGGCCTTCTTTGAGCCGGCGAAAAATTTCCGCCTCGATCTCCATCTCGTTCGAGTCAGGCAGCTTGTAGCCATCGCCGCCAAATACCTTGATTCCGTTGTCTTGCCAGGGATTGTGCGAGGCCGAAATCACCACTCCGGCGGCGTACCGATGTTGGCGCGTTAAATAGGCCACACCCGGGGTGGTGATTACCCCGGCGTTCAGCACCTCGGCGCCCCCGTGCTCCAATCCCGCGGCAATCACGGCCGAGATCCAGGGGCTGGACTCGCGGGTATCCGCCCCCAGCAAAACCCGAGGCGTCGGGTGGAGATGCTTCAGAGTCGAAGCCAGTGCCAGCCCGGTAGCGAAAATCGTGGGCGCGTCCAGAGGAGCCTCTCCGGCGACCGCACGAATACCATCTGTTCCAAAAAGCTTTCTCATGATTTGATTACTCGGCTGGTCAGCGTGCTTTCAGCAAATCGGGTATTGATCAGCGCACCATCGGGCGCAGCCGACGCATCCCGAATCAGCACTCCGGCCTGGTCAAACACCAGGGCATAGCCGCGACTCAGCACCGCCAGGGGAGAGAGGGTATGCAGTCGTGCCTCCGCATTCGCGTGCCGGGCCGCGCATCGCAGCAGCAATTCCTGTTGCGCGCGGCCGATCCGTCCATCCAGCATCGCCAACCGTTCGCGGACCATGCGCATGCGGTGGCTTACATCCTGACGCAGCAGCCGGCCCTCGAGTTTCTGCAACTTTTCCGTCACCGCCCGGCTGTGACGGTGCCAGGCTGCGTCCAGTTGGTACTGCAACTCATCCACACGCTGCTGGCGGCGCGCCAGAGCGTTGCGCATGCGCGCGAAGGCCGCGGGCGCAGAGAGCCGGGCGTAGCGCTCCTGAGCACGCATTAGCAAGTAGCGGCAGGCATGGTTCAGGCGCCGGTGCAGTTGCTCCAGCCGCTCTTCCACCTTGTGCTGTGCCTCAGTGAGCAGTTCCGCCGCAGCGGAGGGAGTGGGCGCCCGCAGGTCGGCAACAAAATCAGCGATCGTGAAATCCGTTTCGTGGCCCACGGCGGAGACGATCGGCAGTTCAGATTTGGCAATAGCTCGAGCCAGCAGTTCGCTATTGAACGGTGCCATGTCTTCGAGCGAGCCGCCGCCACGGGCGACGACAATCACATCCACCGTGCGCGCCCGATTGAAAAAGGCGATGCCTGCGGCAATCTCCAGGGCGGCTGTCTCGCCCTGTACTGCGGAAGGATAAAGCTGAACGTGCAGCGCCAGGTGCCGGCGACCAGCCACATTAAGGAAGTCCCGGATCACAGCGCCGGTGGGAGAAGTAATGATCCCAATGCAGTGGGGGAAGGCGGGCAGCGGCTGCTTACGATCCGTAGCAAAGAGCCCTTCCTTCTGCAGCCTCGCTTTCAGTTGTTCGAAGGCGATTTGCAGCGATCCTGCGCCCACCGGCTCCACAAACTCGGCCACCATCTGCATCTGGCCGCGCTGCTCGTAAACGGATACTCGTCCACGCACCAGCACTTGCAGGCCATCTTCCGGCTTGAATCGCAGCAGCATCGCCTGGCGGCGAAATAGCACCACCGGCAGCTGCGCATCGCCGTCCTTCAAGGTGAAGTAAACATGCCCGGAAGGAGCGGGACGATAATTTGAAATCTCGCCTTCTACCCAAACATCCGGGTACTCTCGCTCGATGTGGATTCGAACCTCGCCCACCAGCTGGCCCACGCGCCACACCCGACGCAGGTTAGCGGGAGCTTCCGGGAAAACCAGTCCCAGCTGGCTCAGTGATTGCTCCGGATTGGGCACAAATGACTCCTTCTTAGCGGCGAAAGCGAGAGAGGAAATAGAAGACAACCGAGAGCAGGACACTCAGCAAAATCGACGTGCCCAAAGGAAAGTACACGGACATGTTCTTGCCCCGGTACGAAATGTCTCCTGGAAGTTTACCCAGCGGTATCCCCGTTCGGCCCAACAGCAAGAGCAGGCCACCGGCAATGAGCAGCACGAACCCGAGCCCGATGAGCAGCCGGCCCAAATCATTCATGGTTTCATTCTAGCCACTCCTCGCGGCTCTTTTAGTCCTGGCGGCTGCCAAGGGTATGGGCTAATCATTGTGCCAGCCCCGGACTTCAGTCCGGGGGAGCGGGTTTTCAAACCCGCGGAAACGCTTCTAAACAAACCTCGGGGCTTTAGCCCTGGTGGCTGCTTCCGCCTGCGGGCTCTATCGAAACCTTCAGGCCGGCCCAACAGGCCCGCGGTCGATCAGACGGGTCAACTCTGCCAACAGCAGCTGCAGCCGTTCGATTTCGTCCCTGCCCAGTGGCGTGGATTGACCAAACAGCACTTCCGCCTCCCGAGCCAGGTCTGTACCCTTGGGCAGGCCGAAGGTCCCCAAGACGCCTGCCAGCTTATGAGCGGAGTCGACCGCCCTCTGTTGGGTGGCTTGGTCCAGACTGTTGTCGCTCAATAGATCCCCTGCTGTTCGCAGGAGCGCCGCCCGCTCGACGACGGTGTGGCGGCTCCGCTCCCAAAGGGCGGAGATCATGGTTTGCAGCTTTTGCTCCTGGCTCTGGGCTTCGGTGGAGTGCCCGTTATCGTCGGGAGAAACGCGGTCTTTATTGTTCAAGGAATCACCCGCCTTCTTTCCAGCCTAACGCGGCCGAAATTTGCCGCGCTAAGGTCAGTGGATCAAAGGGCTTGAAAAGGATAGCGGCTACTCCCATTTCTGCAAATTTTCGCTGATCCGGGCCGTGAACCTTGGCGGTCAGCAGCAAAACGGGAATGTGCGAGGTGCTTCCGTTGGCTTTAAGTTTGAGCAGAGTGGTGGGGCCGTCCATCTCCGGCATCATGACGTCGAGAAGAATCGCATCCGGCTGCTCGCTACTGGCCCGTTCGATCCCTTGTTTGCCGGAACCGGCGAGCAAGACGTCCCAGCCGGCGACGGTCTCCAGGCTCATGGCAGCCACCTGCCGTATATCGTCTTCATCGTCAATGATCAGGATGCGGTGAGTCATGAATTTCAGGGCAGTGCTAAAGACCGGGAGAAGCGTTTCCTTCCCATCCCAGTGATACTTCGTTCGGTCCATTTGGCAGTCGCAGCATTGAGAGAACCAGTGTTTCCACATCCTGCGGCTGGACGCGAGCCTTGGTGAGGAACTCGGTGTGTCCCAGGCGTAGCTTCTTGCGTTCGCCCTCACTCAAATCCTGGGCAGAATAGACGACCAGCGGAAGCCGCTTCATCTCCTGTTGCTGGCGCAGCCAGTCGACCAATCCGAAACCATCACCGTCGGGCAGCCCAATGTCGAGGATCAACAGGTCCGGCCGCGAAGACACACACAACTCCATTGCTCTGCGCTGGCTGGAGGCGTGATGTATCTGGATGCCGGCCCGCTCAAAAGTGGCCAGGATGACTTTAGCTAAATCGGCGTCATCCTCTACCAGTAACACACGGGAGGGCTGCCGTTCTACCTGCAATACCCTGGAGAGCGCCGCCAGCATCGATTCCGTCTCTAGCGGCTGCTCCAGCCACGCATCGGCGGCCTTTTCGACTTCGGGGTCGTTCAGGGCGCCAAAGGCGCTCAAGACCACGACCGGGATGTTGGCTGTTTTCAAATCGTCGCGTAACAGGTGCAAGGTCTCCCAGCCATGAAGGCTGGGCAAGCTCATATCCAACAGGATGGCCTGGATTGGGGTCTGCCGGGCCATCACGACGGCCTCGTCGCCCGTGGCGGCCTCGAGCACGGAATAGCCGTTCTGGCGCAGGCTTTGCGCCAACGAGGCGCGAGTTTCCGGGTTCTCATCGCAAACCAGGACCGAGGTGGTGCTGGCCATCGAGGTTGCGGAGCTGCCGTTGAGACGCAACAGGTCGGGGTCGCGCGTGACTGAAGGCAGGAACATGCGGAAAGTGGAGCCGCGATCGAGGTTGCGCTCTGCCCAGATGCGGCCGCCGTGCTGCATCACGATGGTGCGGCAGATAGCCAGCCCCAGGCCGGTTCCACCCTTCTGCCTGGCATCCGAGGCGTCGACCTGCTGGAAGCGGTCAAAAATCGATTCTAGTTTGTCCTTGGGAATACCGCGGCCGTTATCTCTTACGCTTATGGTGACTCCGTCGAGCAGACGTTCGATCAATACCGTGACCTGTGATCCGGCCGGCGAGAACTTAATCGCGTTGCTCAGCAGGTTGGTCATCACCTGCTGCAGCCGGTCGGGATCAACCTCCACGTGCGCCGGCCCGGCCTCTAACAGCAACTGCACCTTGGCGGCTTCCGCCATGGGCGTCATGGCATCGATGGCCTGCCTGGCCAACTCCTCCAGATCGCAGTTGCGATAAGTGAGAGGGGCGCGTCCCGACTGCATACGCTCCAGGTCGAGGATGTCATTGATCAGGCGGACCAGCCGGTCAGAGTTGCTCACCGCAATACGCAGCAGATTCGACGCCTTCTCCCCCATCTCTCCCAGTAAGCCGGTCGAGAGCAGTCCCAAGGATCCCCGAATCGACGTGAGAGGCGTGCGCAGCTCATGGCTCACAGTGGAGACGAACTCATCTTTCATGCGGTCCAGGGCATAACGCTGGGAGATGTCGCGGAAGCTGAGCACGCTGCCCACGGCCACGTTGTGCTCGACCATCGGCGTCACCGAGAACTCCACCGGGAAGGAGGCGCCATTCCGGCGGTAGAACACATCCTGCCCGCTGGTGCCCTCGCGCACCAGGAAAGCGCGTCCAGTGCGGCACTGGTCGGAACACTTTTCCCGCCCTTTCCGTTCTTCATGGACCACGGAGTGGACCGTGCGGCCGATGAGATCGAAGGCATGCGCGCCCAGCATGCTGGCCGCCGCCGGGTTGACAAAGACAATGCGGCCGGCGGAGTCCGTGCCGAAAATCCCGTCGGCCACGGAGTTAAGGATGGACTCCTTTTGCCGGTTCAGCTCTTCCAGGCGGCTCTCCTGTGCCGAGCGCGCCATAAACTGGCCGATCGACGCGCACACCGTTTCGACCGTGGCCATCATTTCCGTATCTTCCCGCTGTTTCTGGCGGCTGAAGAACTCGACCACGGCGATGACCTGGTTGCCGACGCGGACCGGAACCCCCCAGCCCGTGACCAGCCCGTCTGCCCGGGCGGAATCAGCACGGGGAAAATTGCCGTTTTCCTGCAGGTCTTCAATCCAGCAGGGGCTCTCCGCTGCCCAGATCTGGCCGGGCAGATCCTTGCCCTTCTGCAATACCCGCCCAATGCTGTCGCGGTGGAACTCAGTACATGCCCGATCGGTGGCGTACCAACCCGCCAGGTAGCGGCAGTGATGATCGCTGCTGACGAACCAGAGCCCCGCCATATCGAAGCCCAGGTTGGTTCCCAGCGATTCGAGCATGGCCGGCAGCGCCTCGTCCGAGGTGGTGGATTCACCCACCACTTGACTGACTGCGAGTTGCATAGCCAGTCTGCGTTCGCGCTGGTATTGCGCGGTGACGTCGCGGAAGATGCAGCGCACCGAGACCGGCTCGCCGCGGTCCTGGCGGCAGCTCAGGCTGGCCTCCAGCTCGCGGTACATCCCATTGGCGTCCTGCACCCGTAAATTGGCGTGATCGATCCGCTCGCCGCGCAGCGCGCGGTCGAACAGGCTGGCGGCGCTGGCTTGCATTTCCGGAGGGAACGCAGCCTGGAAGTTGATGAGGCTTTCAAAGGCGGCCGCACTCTTGCCAAAGCATGTCTGCCAGGCCGGATTGACGTAGAGGTATTTGGCCCGCGGGCTCAGGGTGGCAATCATTTCCTGCGAGTTGTCGAACAGGTCGCGGTAGCGTTCTTCGCTTTCCCGCAAGGCATGCTCGGCCCGCTTGGTCGCCGTCAAGTCCGTGGCAATGGCCAGCAAGCCAGTCAGCGCGCCCTCGGTATTCCTGACCGCGGAGAGATAAACCATGGCGGGGAAGGTGGTCCCGTCCTTGCGCCGGCACAGGATTTCAAACCCGCGCACCCGGCTCACGGGGAAGCTGGTGACGTACTGGACATAGTGCTTCAACTCCGGCGAGACGTTGTCCAGGTCGATGGCAGGAGAACGATCGAGGCGGGAGACCAATAGCTGCCCGACGCGTTCCAGTTCGCCTTCAGGAAAAAGATCGTGCGCGTTCAGCTGGCCCAGTACTTCGTGGTTGCGGAAGCCGAGCATCCGTTCGGCGGCGGGATTGAAGATGAGCAGGTTGCCTTGAAGGTCGGTGGCCAGGATCATCGGGCCGGCGGAGTCCAGAATGCTGCGTTGCAGCTGGGCTACCTGCTGCACCTGCCATTCCGCTTCATCCTGGCGCCCGGCATTCAGGAAGCTATGCACGCACAGGCCGATCAGCAGCACCTGGGCACAAGCCCAAGTGATCACGGCAGCGGAAAAAGTGCCCCCACGGCCCAGCAATAGTACCAAACCGCCGTAGGCCGACAGCAGCAGCGCTACCGCGAAAAATATGGTGGAAGGCAGCCTATCCCGAAGCCAGGTCACTCTTACTCGATCGATGCGGGTCTAATTAAATGAGCTCTTGCCAAGTCAGTCGTCGCAATCGAAGAGACGGTACTGGCCCATGCTAACCGTTAACTATTCGGAGTATAGGCGCCGGACACAGCCCTACACAGTGACTAACCGTAGTCCACGTAAGCACGCCGGAAGAACTCACGCACCTCCAACGGGTCGGATCGGGGGAAAAACGCAGTGTTTAAGCAGCGCGTTCCATTGTTTTGGGGTCGCGGACGCGCTGGCTCTTCCTGAAAACTAACCGCGACGGAACGGAATTACGTTGGCACGGCTTTCAACGAGTCTATCTGATAAGGCCGACATACGGCCAAGGGACCAGAATCCGAGCAAAAGCACCGCATAAGCAAAACCCGCTACACCAAGAAGCAGAGACAAGTGGTACCCCCCAAACCTTCAAATGCATCGCCGTTGGGGGATGCCTCGAAGTATATCGGTCTCAGTTCTGGAAGCTATAGACAAATAAAGGGTTTGGCTGCCACTTTAGTACTACGACAAATGGCGTCAGGCACTCATGTTTTGGTTACTAGGCGACGACCGGCTCCAACAGCCGCGACCAGCGCCGCTGCTTCCGTTCGGCATGTGCTTTTTTATGAAAGGCATAGCCTGTGATCAGAGGAAGTGCGAGGGTGGCCTCGCTGTACACCATCTGCTCGAAGGTGGTGTCTACCTTGCCCCAGGAACTGGCTTCCTTGAGGGTGCTGGAGGAAAGCGCTCCGTCGCGGACGTCTGCGACCGTGATCTGAATCGCATATTTGTGCATGGGCGCATCCAGGCCGAGGATCTCTGCCGCCACCACGATGTCCTGGGCAAAGTTTTTGGGTACCCCGCCCCCGATCATCAGCAGGCCGGTGGTGGGGTTGGCGATCTTCAACTGGGTTAACTCGTAGAAATCCTTAACCGAATCGATGGAGACCTTGGGCTTGTCGCCGCGCCCGTGTTGGTGGGCCACCAGGCCGAAACCGGCCGAGCAATCGCTGAAGGCGGGCACGAAGATCGGCACATCCATCTGGTAGGCGGCAAAGATGATGCTGTCGACACCTCCCTTTTCAGGGGTTTTGCCTTGCTTTTCCAGGTAGGCGCCCATCTCGCGGATAAATTCACGCGAGCTGTAGGGGCGTGGGTCCAGTGAATCCGCGATGACGTGGCAAGTCTCGTCGCACAGTCGCAGTTCTTCCTCGTCGATCAGGGTGTCGTAGATGCGATCGATCATCAGCTCGCGCAGGGTGGCGTCTTCCGTCCCCTGGCGGTAGAGGTCGTCGGCGATCCAGTGCTTGTATCCCAGCGCCTCGAAGAAATCCTGGTCTACCATGTTGGCGCCGGTGGAGACGACGGCATCCACCATGTTGTTACGGATCAGGTCCACGAAAATCTGCTTGAGCCCCGCACTGATCAGCGATCCAGCCAGGCAGAGGATGACGCCGCAATCCTGGTCGCGCAGCATGCGCTCGTAAATGGAAGCAGCCCGGGCAAGGTCACGGGAGCTGTAGGCCATGGACTGCATGGCATCCACCAGCGGGATCACGTTGTGCTGCTTGATGTCGATGTGCTGGATGGGAGAAGTCAGGAGCTCTTTTTTCGTAGGCATAGCAATATTGAGCATAGCAAAACGAGGGGGTAGCGCCTGGTTAATTTGCGCCGTGGAGCGCGGGCAGCAGCGCCACCAGCAGGTTTGTCAGCTGTGCTTGCGTGCGCTCTCCTGTCTCCATTACTTCCTGGTGGTTAATCGGCTGATCCAGGATGCCGGCAGCCATGTTGGTAACACAGGAGATGCCAAGTACCTCCATCTTCATGTGCCGGGCAACGATCACTTCGTGGACTGTGGACATGCCAACCAGATCGGCTCCCAAGCTGCGGAAGGCGCGGATTTCCGCTGGCGTTTCGAAGCTGGGCCCGGAGACGCCCAGATAGACTCCTTCCGCGAGCTCAGCGAGGGAGTGGGCGAGCAGACGTAGGCGTTTGGAATAGGAGTCGCTCATGTCAAAGAAGCGAGGCCCGAGGCGTTCGTCATTAGGGCCGGAGAGGGGATTGCGGCCGGTGAGATTGATGTGGTCGGAGAGCAAGACCAGCTGCCCCTGCGTTAGGTCCAGCCGTATGCCGCCGGCAGCATTCGTGATCACCAGGGTGGTGATTCCCAGGCGCCCGAGGACCCGTATGGGAAAGGTGACTTCTTCCGGGGTATAGCCCTCATAGCCGTGGACCCGGCCCTGCATCACCGCTACGGGAGTATTCGCAACGGTGCCGAGAACCAGGCGGCCGCTATGTCCTTCGACACTAGGCCGCGGGAAATGGGGAATATCGCCATAAGCAAAAGCGGCCGCCTGTTCAACCCGCTCTGCGAAAGACCCCAGTCCGGACCCAAGTACGATAGCCACCCGCGGACTAACCGCGACACGCTCGCGGATGGCTGCCGCCGCCTCCTCCGCCCTCTCAAAAATGCCCTGTGCCAACCGTTCCTCCGTGAAGCTGGTTACGTGCAGCCCTAATTTGACCTGATGGTTCTGAACCAGTCCCGCAGGGACGGCTGAATTTAGCCCAGGACGCAGTCCTGGGTACCGTTCGACCAATCGGAAAAGTCCCGTAGGGACGACTGAAACGGAAGGCCGACGAATTCAGCCGTCCCTTTCGGGACTGGCCAACCCGGTGCGGGCTAGCGCAACAAAACACTAACGATGGAAGCCGACAACAAATTAGCCATGGTTCCAGCGAGCATAGCCCGCAATCCCAGCCGGGCCAGATCATTACGCCGGTTCGGAGCCAGCGCGCCAATCCCACCTATCTGCATCCCAATCGAACTAAAATTAGCAAATCCACACAATGCAAATGTCGCGATGGTAAAGGATCGAAAGTCAAGCGACGACTTCTCCGCGCCCAACATCGCGTAGGCCACCAACTCGTTCGTCACCGTGCGCGTTCCCAGCAGATTCCCTACCTGGTGTGCGCTGTGCCACGGAATTCCAATAAGCCACGCCACCGGAGCGAAGACGAACCCGAGGATCACATTCAAGCTCGAAGGAAACGGGACATGATGGCCGCCCAGCCAATTATGAATCCCGCCGAGCATCCCATTCAGCAGCCCAATCAGCGCCAAAAACGAGATCAGCATAATCCCCACATTGAAAGCCAGGCGTCCACCGTCAATGGTTCCGCGGGCAATGGCGCCCAGCAAATTCTCCTCACTGTGTTCTTCGTTGATAGGCATCGTGACCCGGCCCAGTGTGGCCGGTGTATGCGTCTCCGGTACCAGCATTTTGGCGATCAGCACGGTCCCCGGGGCGGTCATGATCACCGCAGCCAACAGGTGTTTGGCCTCGATCCCGTAGAGGATGTAAGCCGCCATGATGCCGCCTGAGACGTGCGCCATGCCGCTGGTCATGATGGTCATCAACTCGGACTGCGTGGCTCCCGGCAAAAACGGCCGGATACTGAGCGGGGCCTCGGTCTGCCCCATGAAAATACTAGCCGCCACGTTCAGGCTCTCGGCGCCGCTGATGCGCATGGTCATTTGCATTAAGCGGGCCATGCCCTTAATCACAATCTGCATGATGCCCAGGTGATAAAGCACCGCGAAAAAGGCGGAGATAAAGATAATGGTCGGCAGCACCTGGAAAGCAATGATGAGCCCATAGGACGAGTGCTGCTTTCCTAGCTCACCAAAAACAAATCCGGAGCCGACGAACGCATAGGCCAGCATGCGATTCACTGCATCGCCCGCGGCAGCCAGGGCTCTCTCTCCGGCGTCGAAGCGGAGTACCAGCACGGCAAAGATCCACTGCAGACCAAGGCCCCAGGCTGCGGTCTGCCAGCGTATGGCTTTTCGGTTGGTCGAAAGCAGCCATGCCAGAAGTAAGATTGCCACCAGCCCCAGCAACCCTGTAAATCGCGCCAAGCGGTTCTCCTTACTTCGCGAGCTTGAAACGGTGGGGAAAGACCTCTTCGAAGCGATAGTCTTCCCAGCCCGCCAAGCCACGAAAAATGACCCGGGAAGCGGGCAGCATAAACTCGCTCAAAACCTGAAGACAAGCACCACATGGCGGACTCGCCGCCTGGTTCAAATTGGTAATGGCACACGCCAGCACGCGCATCTCCGGTCCGTGCTCGGCGACGGCGCGAACGATAGCAGAACGCTCCGCGCAAATCGTGAGGCCGTATGAAGCGTTCTCCACGTTGGCGCCGGTAACCAGGGCTCCGTTCTGCAGCAGCAATGCGGCTCCGACACGAAATTTGGAATAGGGTGCGTATGCATGGTCAGCGGCGTCGGCCGCCTGGGTGGTCAACTGCCGCAGCAGTTCCGGGGTAAATCCGCTCTCACCTGTTTGCATCGTCCCCTGAGCCTAATGGCAGCCGAACACGGACGCAACACCTTCCCTTTGTCGCGCTACCAACCTTGGTTGTGTTCGTAGAGCCAACAGTCCCCGGGTGCCCCACATCCCGCTCGTTTTTCGCGAGATGTGGGATACCACAGATGTTGACCGCTAAGTACATCGGATGAATCGAGGGTCAGAGGTAAAGAGCAGTGGTATCCCACATCTCGCGAAAAACGAGCGAGATGTGGGGCACCCGGGGATCCTGGCAAGTATAGAAACCGGCGTTCGGTGCAACCCAAGCCCCCGCTGCCGCTATCCTTGAAGCAGCTACTATGGCGGCAAAGAAGCAAACCCGGCCGGCACCCAGCGATGCCCTGGACCTCTTTCACCCGCTAACCGCCTCCTGGTTTCGCGCTGTCTTCGAGCAGCCCACCGCCCCCCAGCGTCTCGGCTGGCCAGCCATCGCGCGGGGCGAAAATACGCTGATTCTTGCCCCCACCGGTAGCGGCAAGACGCTAACCGCATTCCTCTGGTGTCTGGACCGGCTCATGCTGCACCGGCCGCCCGACGAGACCGAGGGTTGCCGGGTTATCTATCTCAGCCCGCTCAAGGCTCTGGCTGTGGATGTGGAGCGCAATCTGCGGTCACCGCTCGCCGGCATCGCCAATATGGCCCGGCAAGCAGGGGTCGCCTTCCACCAGCCGGAAATAAGTATCCGTACCGGTGACACAACCCAGCAGGAGCGAAGCCGCTTCCGCCGCCACCCCGCCGAGATCCTGATTACCACCCCGGAGTCCTTGTACCTCCTGCTAACCTCCAACGCCGCCGCCAGCCTGCGCCGGGTGGATACGGTGATCATCGATGAAATCCACGCCGTCGTGCCGACCAAGCGCGGCGCGCACCTGGCCCTCTCACTCGAGCGCCTGGAAGCGATTACCGAAGGACGGGTGCAACGAATCGGACTATCCGCCACCCAGCGGCCGCTCGAAGAAGTAGCCCACTTCCTCGGTGGAACAGCCGGGTCAATCGACGACGACTCGCCCCAATATCGCCCGGTCACCATCGTCGACGCCAGCGAACCGAAGAAGCTGGACCTGCGCATCGAAGTTCCAGTCGAGGATATGGCCCGCATGGGCCAGCGGGAGGAGTTGCCCAGCGGCGCGGCTTCCCAGGGCCCTAAGCGGACTTCTATCTGGACCGCCATCCATCCCCGTTTGGTGGAGATCATCCGCCAGCGCCATTCCACCATCATCTTCGTCAACAGCCGGCGCATTGCGGAGCGGCTGGCCGGCGCGATCAATGAACTAGCAGGGGAGCAACTGGCCCGCGCTCATCATGGTTCGTTGGCCGCCGCGCAGCGCTCCGAGATCGAAGAGCAATTGAAGGCCGGGCGTCTGCGTGCGCTGGTGGCCACTTCTTCGCTCGAGCTCGGCATAGACATGGGCGCGGTCGACCTGGTGATACAGATTGAAGCTCCGCCTTCCGTGGCCAGCGCCATGCAGCGTATCGGCCGCGCCGGTCACCATGTGGGTGCAGCCAGCGAAGGAGTTATTTTCCCCAAATATCGCGCCGACCTGGTCGCCTGCGCCGCGGTAACGCACGCTATGCACGAAGGCCTGGTGGAATCGACCCGCTTTCTCCGTAATCCCCTCGACGTGCTGGCGCAGCAGATAGTAGCCATCGTGGCTCAGCCCCCGGTCCCCGGAGAGATTGCCGTGGAAGAAGTTTTCCGCCTGGTGCGCGGCGCAGCGCCCTTCAGCAGTCTTACCCGCGCCGCCTTCACCGGCGTGCTTGACCTGCTGGCCGGCCGCTACCCCTCGGACGAGTTTGCCGACCTCAGGCCGCGCATCACCTGGGACCGGGTGCATGACACGCTGTCGCCGCGCGAGGGAGCCAAGATGCTGGCCATCCTGAATGGCGGCACGATTCCCGACCGCGGGCTCTACGGCGTATTTCTCTCCGGAGCCGAGGGCAAGCCGATTCGCGTGGGCGAGCTGGATGAAGAGATGGTGTTCGAGAGCCGGACCGGCGACACCTTCATCCTGGGCGCGTCGACCTGGCGCATCGATGAAATCACGCACGATCGGGTGCTGGTATCGCCCGCGCCCGGCCAGCCGGGCAAAATGCCGTTCTGGCATGGAGACAACGCCGGCCGCCCGCTCGAGTTTGGCCGCCGCATTGGCCAGCTAGTGCGCGAACTGCGCGATATGCCGCGCAATGCAGCCCTGAGCCGCCTTACTCGTGAGCACGATCTTGATTCCATGGCGGCGGAAAACCTGATCCGCTTTCTCGCTGACCAGGAAATTGCCACCACCGTGGTTCCAGATGACCGCAACATCGTGATTGAGCGCACCCGCGACGAAATGGGTGATTGGCGCGTCTGCGTGCTCACCCCGTTTGGTAGCCGCATTCACGCGCCCTGGGCGATGGCGATCACCGGCCGCATTCGCGCCGGCGGCGGCGCGGATGTGGAAGCGATGTGGGGCGATGATGGTTTCGTGCTGCGCTTTCCGGATAGCGACGCTGCTCCCGACTCCGAGCTGATTCTTATCGATGCGGAGGAGGCAACCGACCTGGTGCTGCGTCAGCTCAGCGGCACCGCGCTGTTCGCGGCAAAATTTCGCGAGAGTGCAGCGCGGGCTCTACTCTTGCCGCGTCGCCGGGCACAGGGGCGCGCGCCGTTATGGCAGCAACGCAAGCGAGCCTACGACCTGTTGTCGGTGGCCTCCCGCTATCCATCGTTTCCCATTCTGCTGGAAGCGTATCGCGAGTGTATGCGCGATGTGTTTGATATGCCCGCCCTGCTGGAGACGCTGCGTGCCATCCGACAGCGTAATGTGCGCGTGCATGTTACCGATACCCGAACCCCCTCTCCCTTTGCTTCCTCGCTGCTGTTCAGCTACGTGGCCAATTACATCTACGATGGCGACGCGCCCTTGGCCGAGCGGCGGGCCCAGGCGCTTTCCATCGATCAGGAGCAGTTGCGAGACCTTCTGGGCGATGCTGACCTGCGCGAGCTGTTGGACGCAGATGCCATCAGCGAAGTGGAAGAGCAGCTGCAGGGTCTGCTCGAAACCCAGCGCGTGCGCTCCGCGGATGGCATTCATGACCTGCTGCTCCGCGTCGGGGATCTGTCGCGCGAGGAGCTCCTGCGCCGTCTCGCCGACCCCGAGCTAGCCGGCCAGCTCGACCGGCTGCTACGCTCCCGGCGCCTGCTCGAAATCAAGATCGCCGGAGAGAAGCGTCTGATCGCCGCCGAAGATGCGGCTCGCTATCGCGACGCACTGGGTATTCCGCTGCCCCCTGGAATTGCGACAGCGCTGTTGGAGCCGGTGGCGGCGCCGGTGCTGGAGCTGGTTCGCCGCTACGCCCGGACCCACGGGCCGTTCACCCTACGCGAGATCACAGCGCGCTTTTCGCTCGATGGAGCGCAGGTGGAAAGCGCGCTCAACGGGTTGCTGGTAGACGGCCGGATCGTCGAAGGAGGCTTCCGCCCCGGAGGCGTCTACCGCGAGTGGTGCGATGTCGAGGTGCTGCGCTTGATCCGGCGTAAATCGCTGGCGCGTTTGCGGCGCGAAGTAGAGCCTATCGAGCAGCAGGCGCTGGCGCGCCTCGAAACCCACTGGCAGGGTGTGCTTCAGCGAAGGAGAGGTCTTGATGCCCTGTTGGACACCATTGAGCATCTGCAGGGCGCGCCGCTGGCTGCTTCTTTGATCGAAACTTCAATACTGCCCGCGCGCCTGGCGAAATACTCGCCCGACAGCCTTGACACCTTAATAGCTGCAGGCGAGGTAGTTTGGTGCGGCCTTGATTCACTGGGCGAGCACGATGGGCGCATTGGCTTGTTCCTGGCAGATAAACTGCGCACTCTGCTTCCCCCGCGGGTCGATCCGCCCGCAGATAACCCGTTAAGCCCGCGGGAGCTCGCAGTCATGGAACAACTGGCTCGTAGCGGAGCCGCGTTCTTTACCCAACTGCATGAGGCGGTCGGCGGCGGATACCCGGGTGAGACGCTCGATGCCTTGTGGAACCTGGTCTGGCGCGGCCTGGTGACCAATGACACCTTTCACGCCTTGCGCGCGTTTGTGGCCCGGCCGGCTTCGTCCCGCCAACCCAAGCGGCAGCATAATCTGCCTTCCTTCCGCTCCCGGCGCACTACTCCACCCAGCGCCCAGGGCCGCTGGAGCCTGGTTCCCGCATCGCTGGCTTCGCCCACAGAATGGAGCCACGCTTTCGCTAACCAGTTGCTCAACCGCTATGGGGTTCTCACTCGGGAGTCGGCCGTTAGCGAAAATCTGCCGGGAGGCTTCAGCGCAATTTACGACGTGCTCAAAGCGCTGGAGGAGAGCGGCCGCATACGCCGTGGCTATTTTGTAGCTGGCCTGGGGGCTACCCAATTTGCTCTGCCAGCGGCAGTCGATCTGCTGCGTTCGCTGCGCGCTGGACCGCTTCTGGAGAAACCGGAGATGGTGATTCTTGCCGCCACCGATCCGGCCAATGTCTACGGCTCCGTGCTGCGTTGGCCCTCGAGTGAAGACGAGGACGGATCCCGGACGCTCACCCGTAGCGTAGGCGCCAGTGTGATCTTGCGTAACGGAGAGTTGGTAGCGTACCAGCGGCGAAGCAATCCCAATTTGCAGGCCTTCCTGCCTGCTGAAGAGCCTGACCGCTCGACGACGGCGCGCGACCTGAGTCTTTTTCTCGCCACCCTGGCCCAACAGGATATGGAACGCCGGGAAGATCAGCGCGGCGGCATGCTGATCTCGACCATCAATGGCCAGCCGGCGCCGCAGCACTTCCTGGCTCCTTTCCTGCAAGATGCCGGTTTCCATCCCGCCTTGCACGGCTTCAACTATCGTCGCGCATCGTTGGCCGTCGCCGCTCCCAATGCCTGAGGGCGACACCATCTTCCGCTCTGCTCGTGCTCTGCACCATGCTTTGGCTGGTCACCAGGTCACGGACTTCGAGACAGAATATGCGCCCTTGGCCAGCGCGAACGATCAGAGCCCGGTGGCCGGGCGGACCATCGAGCAAGTGGAGTCGCGCGGCAAGTGGCTGCTCATCCATTTCTCCGGCGATCTCATCCTGGCGACACACATGCTGATGAGCGGGAGCTGGCACATCTACAAAGCCGGCGAGCGGTGGAAGCGCCCGCGCAGCCAGATGCGGATTGTGCTGCGCACGGCTGATACCGTGGCCGTTGCCTTCAATGTCCCGGTAGCCCGTTTTCACACCGCGCGAACGCTGCAGCGATTTGCCGGCGTCGCGGGTCTGGGCCCTGATGTGCTGAGCCGTGAGTTTGCTACGGACGAGGCCGCCGCACGTCTGCGCGAGCACGCTGGCGAAGAGGTAGGCAATGTTCTCCTCAACCAGCGCGTGCTGGCTGGGATAGGGAACGTCTTCAAATCCGAAATTTGCTTCGCCTGTGGAGTGCATCCCTTTCGCAACATCACCAGCCTGAGTCCTCAGGAGATTGAATGTCTGCTAGGGACTGCGCGCCGCTTCCTGGCAGCCAACGTAGCGGACGGAGCAGGCGATGGAATCGTGACCTACACCGGAGGCCGTCGAACCACTGGGTCGAGCAATCCAGCGGCTAGGCTATGGGTCTATCACCGTGCGGGCGAACCCTGCCGCCGCTGCGGCACAACAATCCTCAGGCGCAAACAGGGAACCGGAGCCCGCTCAACTTTCTGGTGCCCGGACTGTCAAAAAGAATAGAGCACCGCCACGGAGACAGATAACCGCAGGTCCCTCCACTACGCTTCGCTCCGGTCCGGTCGGGATGACAAAGGGCGGGTGGTGCGGTCCTCTACATTGGCACCATTGAGCAAAGCTGCGACACCCCACAGAATTGTCATCCCGACCGGAGCGAAGCGGAGTGGAGGGACCTGCGGTTATCTGTCTCCGTCACCAACGTTAATGAGGCTGGTTAGGATCCGGCTGCGGTTGTTTGTTGTCGTTGTCGCCCTTCCCAAACAACTTCGCGAAAAAGCCTTTTTTCTTCTTTTTCTGCTCGTCGGGAGGGGGCGGGGCAGGTCCCGGCTGGGGCGGAGCCGCTGCCGCCTGCGACCCCACGGAAGCCGCCGGCAGCGCCGGCATCCCGTTCACTGGAGTAACCGGAGCCACCGTGGTTTGCTTGCCAATGCCAAAAATCTTCTGGAACATATTGCGCTGATCGCCGGCACTCTGGTCGCAGGTCTGCGTGGGCGCGGTTCCGTCCAAAAAAACGGCGTCATAATCCTGTGGGCAACTGGCGTCTGCGAGCAAGTTGGTTACTTTGTCCAGCCGCACGGTCGAGACCCCCTGAGGAGCCACGAACTGGCGGGTATCAGAGTACTGCGGCAACTGAACCGCGTGCTTCATGAACTCCGCCCATATCGGTCCCGCTATCTTGTTACCTTCCAGCTTGAGATCGGTATAGTCGTCATTCCCTACCCAGACCACGCACAGTAGATTACTGGTGAAGCCGGCGAACCATGCATCATTGGAAGTACCCGTTTTACCCGCTGCGGGCGCCGTGAAGCCCCGGGCACGAACGGTGGCGCCCGTGCCGGCGTTGATTACGTTCTCCATGAGTGCCAAGGTCAGATAGGCGACACGCGGATCAAGAATTGGCTTGGAGTCTGGCGGGTAATCGTTGAGCACATCTCCAGAAGCGGAGCGGATCGAGGCCACCAACCAGGGGTCAATCCTGACCCCGCCATTGGCGAACGTGGTGTAGGCTCCCGCCATATCTAACGGAGTGGCGTCGTAGGCCCCTATAGCGACTGACGGCGTTCCACGAGCAGACTTGATTCCAGCATCCCGCGCAAGCGCAGCTACATTGTTGTAACCCACCATTTGAGCCAGCGAAATCGTGGCGATGTTTTGCGAAAATTGCAGCGCAGTCCGGGCGGTGATATCCCCAGCGTATTTTGTGTCGTTGTGGTAATTGCCTGGGGTGTAACCGCCCTCAAACGTGGTCAGGTTATTGTTCAGCATGGTGATGGCGGTAAAGATTCCGCTTGGCCTGCCGGGATCGGGAGGCGCGGGATCGGTTGAGACAAGTTCCTCGCCAGGCGGGGCCGAAGTGGGCGGCTGCGTCAGGATGGTGCCCGCCAGGCTGGTGTTAAACGCGGCAGCGTAGACAAAAGGTTTGAAGATCGAACCGGTGGGACGATGACGAATGGCATGATCGAGCTGGCTGGCGCCGTAGTTGCGGCCCCCTACTAATGCCAGCACTTGCCCGGTGTGGGGATTCAGCGCCACCATAGCTACCTGGGGATAATTGATGGGGGTCGTATCACCCTGTTTCACCCGCCGCGCATGCAGCTTTTCGACCTGCTCATCCACCACCTTCATGCCCTGGGTCACCGATTCCGCGGCCACCTGCTGCAAATCCGGATCGAGCGAAGTGTAGATGCGCAGGCCGGAGTGGTTGAAATCCGTATCGCCCATACGCTGAACCAACCGGTCGCGTACCAGGTCCACAAAATAAGGCGCCTCACCGGCATCGATGTTCATCGGCGCCAGGTTGAGCGGCTCGGCTTTGGCCTCTGTCGCCTCCTCTTTGGTGATCTTGCCGGTTTCGACCATGGCGTCCAGCACTCGATTGCGCCGGGGTATGACCCGCTCAGGATGACGATACGGGTTCAGGTAGCTGGGATGCTGGATCATTCCCGCCAGCATCGCGCACTGCGCCAGGTCCAGCTGCTTCAAATCTTTGCCGAAGTAGGTCTGCGCTGCCTGACCGAAGCCGTTAATGGCAAAGCTCCCCTGCTGCCCCAGCGGAATTTCGTTGGCGTAAAGCTGAAAAATCTGTTGCTTGTTAAAGCGGTTCTCCAGCTGAAAAGTGATGGCGATCTCGATGATTTTCCGCTTTAAGCGCTTCTCGGGCGTGAGGAAGAAGCCGCGCGCCAGCTGCATGGTGAGCGTGGAGCCACCCTCCCGCCGCTTGCCCAGCCGCAGATCGTCACGCAGCGCTCCCAACAAACGGTAGTAATCCACTCCACCGTGCTCAAAAAAACGCCGGTCTTCGATCGACGTGACTGCATTCACCAGGTTCGGAGGCAGTTCGTTAAAGGTGACCAGGCGACGCTTGGTCCGATACTGCCCCTCCGAAAGCCCAGTAATGAGCTGCGGCTCCAACTCATACGCTTCCAACGGCTGACCGCCATCGCCGGAGATCTGGCTGACCATACCGTTGTTGAAAGTTACCCTGGCGCCCTGCTCGGAGTGGTACGACTGCGGGCCAGGCTGAATACTGATGGTCTCTTCGTTCAGGGAGTACGTGCCCATCCCGGATTTATCGTGATCCCCATCTCCGCTGTAGCCGGCGTTGCGCAATTGCTGGGCCACGGCGCGCGGGGTTAACTTCTGCCCAACGCGCAGCTCCTTGGGCGCGGCATAGATTTTGGCCGTCTGCTCGAAAAGCGGTTTCTGCAGACGCTCATCCACAATGTGCCGGTACTGGAAGTAGTAGTAACCGAAGATCGATTCGCAGACGACAAGGCCGAGCAGCAGCGTACTAGCCAGCACCAGCAGGATGATGTTGCGCACCGGGTGCTCCAGCAAGCTTTTGCGTACAACCTTGATTTTTAGGGCCAAATGAAAATCTCCGCTACCGTGTTTCGACGACTTCCTTAAGTCGCATGACTATCTCGGCAATCGCCACGTCCTGGCTGGTCGCAGTGGAGCGTGTAACCAGCTCCAGCCGCCCTTCTGCCGCTTTTTTCCCTACATTGATCCTGTAGGGGATACCGATCAGATCCGCATCTTTAAATTTGACGCCCGCACGCTCGTCCCGGTCATCCAGCAAAACCTCAAATCCAGCTTCCTCGAGCTTCATCGCTACCTGCTCCGCTGTGGCCGTCAGTTGCGCGTCGCCCGTATTGGTTACCGTAACGACCACATCGAAGGGCGCAATCGAGCGTCCCAGCCAAAAGCCATTGCTATCATGATTCTGCTCAATGGCTGCAGTTAGGATGCGCTCGATTCCCATTCCATAGCAGCCCATGATGGGGGTAACTTCTTTGCCATTGGGGTCCAACACTCGTACTCCCATGCCATCCGAGTACCGGTAGCCAAGCTTGAAAATGTGCCCCACCTCGATGGCTTTCGCCACCTTCAGCGGACTGCTCGCCCCCGCCGGACATTGCGGGCAACTTTCCCCCTCCACCACGTTGCGGACGTCTGCAGTGAGGGTGGGAACAAAATCCCGGCCCGGCGTTACGTTGCGGAGATGATATTCCTCCTGGTTGGCGCCTGCGACCAGGTTGCGGCGCCCCGCGAGAGCTCGATCCAGAATGACAGCCACTTTCCCCGTCTCGGCCTGCTCGCCGCCGGCCAATATGTCGAGACCGATCGGCCCCAGGTAGCCGGCCGGCGAATGAAAGGTATTCAGGATTTCCTCCGCCGCCATGGGACGAATCTCCCTGGCCGACGGAAACAGCCCAGCAAGCTTGACCGGGTTGAGCGTGTGGTCCCCGCGCAGCAGGACCACCACAGGACTGGCAACGTCCGCCGCGCCCACCTTTGCCGCCGGGGTTAAGGCGATATAAGCCATGGTCTTGACCTGGTGAGTCGGCTCCAACTGCAGAAACGCTCCTACCGCTTCGATGGTTCGCTGACCGGGAGTATGCACCAGTTCCGGTGTGCCGTCCCCAGGCAGATCTTCGACCGGTGGCAGCTGCGAAGTAGCCTTGTCCATGTTGGCCGCGTAGTCGCAGGTCGGGCAGCTGGCGATCAGGTCTTCCCCGGCCTCCGCGTACACCATGAACTCCTGCGACTGCGAGCCGCCCATCGCGCCGGAATCGGCCTGCACGGCGACAAAGTTGAGACCGCTGCGGCTGAGGATCGCGCGATACGCCGCATCGTGCTTGTTGTAGCTGACATCCAGACCGGCCGCATCCAGATCGAAGGAATAGCTATCCTTCATGATGAACTGGCGCACCCGCAGCAGCCCCGCCCTGGGCCTCGGTTCGTCGCGGAACTTGGTTTGAATCTGGTACCAGATCTGGGGCAGCTGCTTGTAACTGCGTAGCTCCTTGCGGGCGATATCGGTCATAACCTCTTCTTCGGTCATGCCCAGCACCAGCCAGGCGCCTTTGCGGTCCTGCAGCTTGAACAAGTTCTGGCCCATGATCGCCCAGCGCCCGCTTTCCTCCCACAACTCGCGCGGATGCAGCGCGGGCAGAAGGAATTCCTGACCGATCCGGTCCATTTCCTGGCGGACGATATTCTGGATCTTGTTGATCGAGCGCTGTCCCAGGAAGAGGTAGGAGTAGACCCCCGCGGCTAGCTGACGAATGTATCCGGCGCGCAAGAGAAATTTGTGACTAGCCACCTCGGCATCGGCCGGGGCTTCACGCAGAGTAGGAATAAACAGCTTCGACCAACGGTGCATTCAGGGGATACTTTCTTGGGCCAACTCCGTCAATTCTAAATGGTTCAGGGGCCGCCCGGCGGTATTCATCGGACTGTCATCAAACCGGGCCACACGCTTTTTACAATCACGGATGCTATGTATAACGAGCCGTTAACCTTCGAAGTCGTTCCCGGAAGTAACGCCGACATCCGCATTTTTCGCTTGAACGGACCGATTACCCTCGCCAATTTGTTCGATTTTCAAAAGACTCTCAATGCCGGCACGGAGAAGCTTACGATCATCGACTTTACCGAGTCGGAATATATGGATTCAGCGGGGCTGGGTGTTCTCCTTAACTACTATGTCTCCGGTAAACGCCACGGACGTAGTCTGCGCCTGGTCGCGGTCAATTACCGCGTCGCCGAACTGCTGAAACTGACCAGCTCTCATATGTTGATCAAGACCTACGACAGCATTGCCGCGGCCGAAGCAGCCACCAGCTAGATCAGCTCAAGTCCCCACAGGTCATGAAGATGGAGAACGCCGTTCACCGTGCGGGCAGGGTCAACAACGACCAGCGAGGTGATCTTCTTTTCTTCCATAATCTTGAGCGCGCGGGCGGCTAGTTCGTCCGCGGCGATGGTCCTGGGCGCGGCATTCATGGCATCGCCTGCCGTCATCGCCAGTGCCTCCGGTCCCTTTGACTCCAACAGGCGGCGTAGGTCGCCGTCGCTCAAAATGCCGACCAGGGTCTCCCCTTCCGTCACCGTGGTCATTCCCAGGCCTTTGCGGCTCATCTCGTAAATCACCGCCGGCATGGCCGTGGCCGCGGATACTCTCGGCACCGCTTCTCCCGAATGCATCAGTTCTCGCACCCGGGCCAATTTCCTGCCCAGTTTCCCGCCCGGATGCAGGTCGGCGAAGTCTTCCGCCCGGAAGCCCTTTTTCAGCGAAACAGCGATCGCCAGTGCATCGCCCAGGGCCAGCATCACGGTGGTTGACGCGGTAGGGGCTAAACCCATTCCACAAGCTTCCTGCTCAACGCTCAGGTCTAGAGCCACGTCGCTGGCCACCGCCAGGGTCGAATTCATAGCGCAACAGAAACTGATCAGGCCGTCGCCAATTCGCTTCAGGGCGGGCAACAGGCGCAGGATTTCGTCGGTTTCGCCGCTCGATGAAAGTGCCAGCACCAAGTCGCCCTTGGCCAACATGCCCAGGTCGCCGTGCAACGCCTCAGCTGGATGAAGGAATAAGGCTGGTGTTCCGGTGGAATTGAAGGTGGCAACCAGCTTTTGCGCGATGATTCCACTTTTGCCGATGCCGGTGACCACGACCCGCCCGCGTCGGCCGCCGCAATCCACCACCAAATCCACTGCGCGTGCGAAGTGGGCCGACATGCCATCTTCGAGACGGGCCGCAAGTCTAAGCAGGGCTTCGGCTTCGATGCGGATCAGCTGAGCTGGAGTGAGTGCGTTCATGAAGCAAACAATTGATCGTAACAGCACGCTGGGCGCGGCCCGTTCGCGCGCTCCATTAGAATGGTGACGTGAAGCGCAATCAATGGGTTATCGTGCTGGTCCTGGCCGCATTCGTGCTAATGGTGTGGTCGGGCTATGCCAACTACAAACGCCGCAAGCAATATGCGCAGCGCCAGGCGCAGGGCACGCTGGTTCCTGAAACGGCTAACAATCAATCTGTCCAGCAGGACGTTGCCGCTGACGAGGGTCTTCCCGATCTGCGCGGCAAACGCGCTCCCGACTTCAGCCTGCGAAGCGTCGAAGGCAAGAAGGTCTCGCTCTCCGATTACAAAGGGAAGGCGGTCCTGATCAACTTCTGGGCGACCTGGTGTGCGCCGTGCAAGATTGAAATGCCGTGGTTAGTTTCTCTCCGCAATCAGTACGCCGGACAGGGTTTTGAAATCCTCGGCGTCAATGCAGATGATGCTGGTACCCCGCGGACGAAGCTGGCCAAGTTCGGCCAGGAGCAGGGTCTCAACTACCCTCTGCTGGTGGGCGATGATGCCATGTCACGCAAGTACGGAGGGGTAGAGTTTCTCCCCACGTCTTACTTTGTGGGCCGGGATGGAAAGATCGTGGCGGAGACTGCGGGGCTGGTTTCAAAAAGTGAAGTGGAGGCCAGCATCAAGAAGGCCTTAGCCGCCGGGGGCAAATAGATGTTTCGCTGCGCCGTGCTGGTTTTCGCTGGCCTTGCGGCTTGGTTGCAGGTACTGAAGGACCCGCCCTTGCCGTTACCCGCAGAGGGGGCCGTCCAGTTCCTTTCTCCCGCGCAGGTAAACGTGCCTGTGCGCCGTGCAACCCAGGTCGACCTTCACTTTCGCGTAGCCGACGGTTTTCACATCAACTCCCACGAACCCTTGGAGAAATCGCTGATCCCGGCCCGGCTGGCGGTCGTTGAAGTGCCTGGGCTCAGCGTCTCCGCGGTCGACTTCCCGCCTGGTTCCGCTTACGCCCTGCAAGTTGCACCCAAGGAGAAGCTTAGCGTGTACACAGGCGAGTTCGTTCTGCATGTGCATCTAACGGCGCAGCGCGGCGAGCATGTTTTGCAGGGAGGTCTTCACTACCAGGCCTGTGATGCCAATTCCTGCTTGCCGCCGCACACCATACCCGTCACAGTGACAGTTGCGGCTCAGTAGAAGGAGTCCCGGAGGGACGGCTGAAAACAACTCAGGACGCCAGTCCTGAGTATTCTCCAAAGTTCAGCAGATCCCAGGACTACGTCCTGGGTAATCTTCAGCCGTCCCTAACGGGACTCGACCAAGTTTCGAACAGATCACCCAGGACTGCGTCCTGGGCTACACTCAGCCGTCCCTGCGGGACTAAGTTTGGAAATCACACCCGCTTATTCCCTGAGCGCACCCAGCTCCGCCGACTGCGGTATTGACCCAGCCGCCCTTAGCCTCTTGACCACCCTGTCCTTCCCTAACGCCGCCATCACGGCGAACAAACTAGGGGCCACGCCCTGACCGGTAAGAGCCACTCGCGAGCCGTTGATGAGCGCGCCTGCCTTGACACCCTTCTCCATCGGCGAAATCCCGCAGCAACTTCTCCGCCGCCGGCTCGGTAAACCCAGTAAGGATCTGGTAACGATCGCCCAATTCCACCAGCAACCCGCGAGTATTCTCGTCGCCAAGAAATTTAGCCACCGCAGCAGTATCGTATTCGTAGACATCGCTGAAATAACCGAGAAACGCCCCGGAAAAATCTTTGAGACTGCGCGCTCGCGGTTGCAGCAAAGCGATTGTCGCGAGAATTTCTTCTTCGGTTCGGTCAGGGCTAAATCCACTCTTCGCCCACTCCTGTTTAATCAGGGGCAGCAGCTCCTGCGGCGAGTAGCGGCGGATCCATTCCGTGTTAAACCAAGCCAGCTTGTCATTGTCAAAGACAGCGTTCGAACGCGCGATCCCACTCAGCGAAAACAGCTCGATAAGCTCGTCGGAGCTGAAGATCTCCTTGCCCGCGTTGGCCGGCGTCCAACCCAGCAGCCCGAGAAAATTGCGCATGGCTTCAGGCACGATACCCATATCTTGATACGCCAGCACACTGGTTGCGCCGTGACGCTTCGAAAGCCGGCTCTTGTCCGGTCCAAGAATCAGCGGAAGATGGGCGAAGACCGGCAGCGGCTGCCCCAGCGCCAGGTATTGCAATACTTGCTTGGGCGTATTGGAGATGTGGTCGGCCCCGCGAATGATGTGCGTAAGCCGCATATCCAAATCATCGGCGACCACGCTCAAGTGATACGTAGGCACACCGTCCGAGCGCAGCAGGACGAAGTCTTCCAACTCCGCGTTGGCGAATTCCACCCGTCCGAAGACAGCATCTTCAAACGCGGTCACTCCTCCCTCGGGGACGGCAAAGCGCAGGGCGCAAGACTCTCCCGCCTGCCGCCGTTGGGAGGCCACCGCTGGATCAATGGCGCGGCACCGCTGGTCATACATCGGTGGCTTGCCGGCAGCGCCGGCCGCGATTCGCCGTTGCTCCAATTCTTCTTTGGTGCAGAAGCAGTAATAAGCGTGCCCGCTCTGGCGCAGTGTCTCGGCTGTGGACTGATAGAGAGGGAGCCGCTGCGATTGAAAAAACGGCCCTTCGTCCCATGTCAGCCCAAGCCAGCGCATGCCATCCAGGATGCCCTGCACCATATCCTCAGAAGAACGCTCGAAGTCTGTGTCCTCGATGCGCAGAATGAAGACTCCGCCAAAGTGCCGGGCGAAGAGCCAGTTGAAAAGGGCTGTGCGGGCGCCGCCTACATGCAGATAGCCGGTCGGCGAAGGTGCGAAACGAACACGAGGGGTTTGGGTCAAGTCTGGCATCGCTACTACGATGCTAGATCATACCGGCGGCCGATAGGGAACGGGCGGCGCGGGATAAACCAGCCCGGCGGGAACTACATTCCAGCGCGCGAAGGCCAGAAAGTACATCATGATGATGTTGACCAGCGGCACGAACATCAACAGGGCCAACCACGGACTGAAGCCGGCTTTCTTATAAATAAAAAACCACGGAATAAGCACAACGATGGAAATCATTGCTCCAAAAAAGCCAAAGAACATGAGGTAAAGGAGCGAATGCGCGGGGCCGAATCCATAGATTGCGTGCATGGGTTAAGTCTCCACAATAAGGTGCTGGCAAGCTTAGCAATGGCTTTCTACGGGGGCAAGAGCAAACCAAACGCCCTCCACTCCGCGCGTGCTTTGTATCAGGGCACGACTTTAGTCGGGCCGTTGAGGCCCAACAAAGATTGGGCTTTAGCCCCTGGTTTACCTGTCTCCACGAGATATTTTCTGCTGGATGCGCCATTGCAGGGGCTGAAGCCCAATCTCTGTCAATTCTTTACGGCCCGACTAAACACGCTGCGGAACAACTCCTTATACGAAGGGCACGGCTTCAGCCGTGCCGTATCGAGCTACTCTGATGAGGGCTTTAGCCCCTGGGGTACGTCTTTTCAACTCTTGATGTCCCTGAAAGCGTACCTCAGCGGCTAAAGCCGCGTCGCGAGCATGGTCTTGCGGCACGGCTGAAGCCGTGCCCTTCGTACAAGGAGTTTTTCCGCAGCCTGTTTAGTCGTGTCCTGATACAAAGCACCGGAGCGCGGCGTAGAGGGCAGTCGACCGATCTGCCTCCCTACGTGATGTCTTCGGTATCGAAGGCCGGTATTGGCACCATGCGTCGGCGTGGGCTGCGGCTGCCACCGACCTCGGTCCCTATTTCGGTCAGAATCTTTTCCACGGCTTTGGGATCGTCGATCTCGGCTTCAAGCAGGCCTATCTCATCCGTGCCGTCGAATGTCTCCAACAGAACCACGGCGTGGGCCTGGGCTACGTGATCCTGGTTCAGGCCCTCAGGCGTCTTGGCCTTGATTCCCACCGCGTTGGGCTGGATGTCCAGCAGCTCCGCCACACGCTGCCGCATGTCGCCCGAGATGGGTCCGATCTTGGGAGCCGCCAGCACCAGCGTGGTATCCACGTTGACGATGCGGTAACCCGCGGTTCGCAGTTCGTCCAGCGCGAGGTTGAGGAAAATTGCGGAATCGGCATTCTTCCATCGAGGATCACCAGGCGGAAAGAAGCTGCCGATGTCTCCGACCGCCAGCGCGCCCAGAAGAGCGTCGGTGATTGCATGCAACAGGACGTCGCCATCGGAGTGGCCGGCCAGGCCCTCCGGATGGTCGATCGCGATGCCACCAATTTTCAACGGCAGCCCGGGCTGGAATGCGTGCGAGTCCCAGCCGTAGCCTATTCTCATGCTCATTCGTTCTCTCAGCGTCAAAGCAGTTTCGCAATTGGTGTAGATCGAAGCAACAGGCCTTTTCGTGGTTTTCTCCCAAGGAAAACCACTCCTCGCGATCTTTATCAGACCACAGTTATTGCGAAACTGCTCTAGGCCCGGTGTTGTAAATAAAACTCTGCCAGCTGCAGATCGCCAGGATGGGTGATTTTCAAATTTGCCGGTGAGCCCATAACTACAGCAACCTGCACACCCGACCGCTCCACAATACTGGCTTCATCGGTGCCCACAAAGCCATCCGCCTCCGCATCCGCAAAGGACTGACGCAGTACGGCCCAACGGAAACCCTGCGGCGTCTGCGCCTGCACAATGTACTCCCGGGGAATGGTCGCGGTAACGATGGCCCCGCGGGCCGTTCGCTCCACTTGTTTGATAGTATCCACAGCCGGCAGGCCCACGATAGCCGCGCCGTAACTTTCTACTGCTTCGATGGTTCGTTCAATCGTTGCCGGGTCAATCAGCGGCCGCACCGCATCATGAACCAGGATAATGTCATCGTCTGCAGCGGAGAGGACTTTGAGCGCCCGGCTCACTGACTCCTGTCGTGTGTCCCCACCTTCCACCACCCGCACCCGGGAAGCCAGGGCATATTCGGCAATCATCGCTTCCATACGGCCCATTTCCGCTTTCCGGACCGCGACATAAATGCAGCTTACGCGCGGCACAGCGGCAAACGCCCGTAAGCTGTGGACCAATATGGGCAGACCCTGCAGGGCGAGAAACTGCTTGGGGGCATTCGGCGTAGCATGGCCCGGCGCCATCCGTGTGCCCATTCCGGCGGCCGGCAGAATAACGAAAACGCGCATAAACATCGGAGTATAGCAGGAAGGCTGGTTCAGCCTTCCACCGGTTCTACATAGAACATTTCATCGGTACTGCGGAATCCATTGCTCTCGTAAAGAGGCTTTCCGGCATCGGTGGAATGGAGCGCGACCACACGTATTTTCTGCCTGCGGGCCTCAGCCAGCGCCTGATCGATGAGCTGGCTGGCCAGCTTCTTGCGGCGGTGCTCGGGCTCGACATAAACATTCAACAAGTAGCCGCGTTTATTCTGCCGCGGATCCAGCGGGTGCGGAGGCCAGTCGAGGACGATCAAGCCGGCTCCGGCGACCACGGTCCCGTTTTCGCTGGTCAGCCAACCCAGGTAGCGTCCATCCTCCAGCCTGGTTTCGACCCAGGGTTTAAAGTGCTCCGCCATTACATCCAGTACCCGATTGTTTTGCCGCCCGGCGTCCACAAACATACGTCGCCGGTGATGGGTGATGATAGCCGCGTCTGCGGGCGTCGCTACTCTTATCTGGTACATGCCCGCAGTATAGACGCGCGACCGATTGCTCTAACCCGGATTTCCTGCTTCACGGCACTGAAGGCGGCCCATGTATGCGGCTCTTCGTGAAAAGAGCCGCACGCGGTTCATCGATCAAACAGCTCTCAACAGGAAATCCGGGGATAACATAGAGCGCAGCCATGCAGCCGCCTTCGCTCACTCTCCGCAGCGGTCTTTTTCGGCCTGGGCAGCGAATCGCGGTCGCGGTCTCAGGCGGGGCTGATTCCGTGGCCCTATTCCGGCGCTTGCTCGAGGAGCGCCAGGCGCTGGGCATCGTACTCTCCGTGGTGCATGTACACCACGGCATCCGCGAGGCAGCCGAAGAAGAGGCCGCATTTGTTGCCGGCCTGGCAGCGGCGCACGACTTACCATTCCATCTTTATCGCACCGATGCTCCAGCGGCCGCGGCAGCCCTGCATGAGAGCTTGGAGGAGGCCGCCCGCAACCTCCGCTACGGATTCTTCCACCAGTTGATGGTGGACGGGGTGGTGGACGCGGTGGCCACCGCGCACACCCTGGACGACCAGGCGGAGACGGTGCTGCAAAAAATTCTGCGCGGAGCCTGGACCGAGGGGCTGAGCGGCATCCATCCAGTTGTGACAATGGAGCCCGGGGCCATCCTACGCCCCTTCCTCGAGAATAATCATGCCGCCATCGAGGAGTGGCTGCGGAGTTTGCCCCAGCCATGGCGGGAAGACTCGAGCAACCAGGAATTGGCCCACACCCGCAATCGCATCCGTGGGCAATTGTTGCCCTTGTTGCGCACCTTCAATCCCCAGATTGCCGGGCAACTGGCGCGCTTGGCGACGATCTCGGCTGATGAGGAGGCCTATTGGCAGGAAGAATTGCAGCGCCTTTTGCCGGGTCTGTTGCTGCCTGGCCGGCCCACCCGAGGCGGTGGCCGTTCCGCAAGCACGCATCCCGAGGAACAAACCGTGGCCATTGAGCAAGTTCGCCTGGGCAAGCTGCATCCCGCCATGGCCCGGCGGGTACTGCGCGCGGCGGCGCGGAGCCTGGGTGCGCGGCTCAACTTCGAGCACACAGAACAGATGTTGACGTTGGCGGGTTCCTCGCGCGGCGGCAAATTCGACCTGGGCGGAGGTATTACGGTCGAGCGTAGCCCACGGGAAATCCGTCTGACCCGGAGTTCGACTCTCCCCGAGCCCGGCCTGACGCATGAGTTCCTCATCCCAGGGGAGGTTCGTGCTCCCGAGTACGGGGTTTGCCTGCGCGGGGAGCCGGCAGAAACGCCCCCTAACACCCTGCGAGTGATATTACGGACATGGAAAGCAGGAGATCGTGTGGCCCTTCGGCACAGCCGGGGTCCCAAGAAAGTTGCGGAGGTCCTCGACCGGCTGCACGTGATAGGCGCGGAGCGGAAAAACTGGCCGGTGGTCGAGTCGGAGGGCAAAATTGTCTGGATGCGCGGAGTCGAAGTGGATGCCCCTGGTTTCCGGTTTACCGTTCAGGAGTAACCGCACGGTCAGTACCCGTCGCGTATAACTTCGGACATGATTCGCCGCGGTTTTGGAGACGTTTGCCGCTTCTGCGGAGTAGAATGAGTCAGGCAACCGGCAGGTGCGGCACGGGTGCGTTTATTGGCCTTATCCAACACCCCGAAAAGTCTTAAGAGTCATCGGCAGGTTACTGTCGTCTAATAGTCGTAACAGCTGCAAAGAGCATTCCCGGTGAAGCGTGGGCTCCGCCGCGAATGGTCCCGTCTCCGCATGAGACGCAGTGGAAAGAGGGTTTTTCGTGAATTCAACGGTCAAGACAATCATTTTTTGGGTATTCATCCTGGCTTGCTTGGTTCTTCTTTGGCAGATAGTCCAAAAAAGCACGGGCATGAGTAAAGACCGCGAGATTTCCTTCTCTCAATTCATGCAGGACGGACAGCAAGGCAAGATCAGTGACGTCACCGTCATCAATAGTGAAGTTCACGGGCACTACGCCAGCGACCGCGAAGCCTTCCACACCACTGTGCCCGCCAACTACCCGGACATGTTCAAGATCCTTCAAGACAACCATGTCAGCATCACGGTGAAGGATACGCAGGGTAATTCATGGCTTCCCATTCTCCTCAACTTCGCTCCCATCATTGTGATTGCGGCCCTGTGGTTCTTCATGTTGCGGCAAATGCAGAGTGGCGGAAATAAGGCCTTATCGTTTGGCAAGAGCCGGGCCCGCCTGCTTTCCATGCAGCAGAAGAAAATCACCTTCAAGGACGTGGCCGGCGTCGATGAGGCCAAGGAAGAGCTGAAGGAAATCATTGAGTTCCTGCGCGAAGCGCAGAAGTTCCAGAAACTGGGCGGGCGCATTCCCAAGGGTGTGCTGCTGGTTGGACCTCCGGGAACCGGTAAGACCTTGCTGGCGCGCGCAGTTGCGGGAGAAGCCAACGTCCCGTTCTTCTCCATCTCCGGTTCCGACTTTGTAGAGATGTTCGTCGGCGTGGGCGCGAGCAGAGTACGCGACCTGTTCGAGCAGGGAAAGAAAAATGCGCCCTGCATCATCTTCATCGACGAAATCGATGCCGTGGGACGTCACCGCGGTGCTGGTCTTGGCGGCGGACACGATGAACGCGAGCAGACCCTGAATCAGTTGCTGGTTGAGATGGACGGTTTCGAATCGAACGATGGCGTCATCCTGATCGCCGCCACTAACCGCCCGGATGTGCTCGATCCTGCGCTGCTGCGCCCTGGCCGTTTCGACCGCCGAGTTGTCGTCGGCAGGCCCGACGTACGGGGACGCGAGGAAGTGCTCCGCGTCCATGCCAAGAAGGTTCCTTTGGCGGAGGATGTCGATCTGCGGATTCTGGCTCGCGGCACCCCGGGCTTTTCCGGCGCCGATCTGGCCAATATGGTCAACGAGGCAGCGCTGAACGCAGCCCGTGCCAACCGCAAGGCCGTGCACCAGTTCGACTTTGAGCTGGCCAAGGATAAGGTCATGATGGGTGCGGAGCGCAAGTCCATGCTGCTCTCCGAGGACGACAAGCGCGACACGGCTTATCACGAGGCGGGCCATGTTCTGGTCGCAGCCATGCGCGATCATGCAGATCCGCTGCATAAGGTCACGATCATCCCGCGCGGGATGGCTTTGGGCGTAACCATGCAATTGCCCGAGGAAGACAAGCATACCGTCACTAAGGATTACCTCGAGACCCAGCTGGCTATTCTGATGGGCGGCCGCTGTGCGGAGGAGATCTTTATGAACCGCAAGACGACCGGTGCGGGCAATGACATCGAACGGGCAACGGATTTGGCCCGCAAGATGGTTTGCGAGTACGGCATGAGCCGCATGGGTCCCTTGACCTTCGGCAAGAAGGAAGAGCAGATTTTCCTGGGCCGCGAGATTGCCCAACACCGGGACTTTTCCGAGGAGACGGCGCGCCAGATCGATGCCGAGGTGCGCAGCCTGGTGGACGAGGCTTACAAGTCGGCCTATTCCATCCTGGGCGACCACAAGGACACCATGCACCGCATGGCGCAAGCTCTGCTGGATCGCGAAACCCTGGATGCGAATGACATTCGCATGATCATCGCAGGCGAGGAACTGCCGCCGCTGCCGCCCCTTGGGCCGCCTCCTGGCAATTCCACCGGAGACGTGCAGCACGTGATCAAGCCAGAGCCAGGACGCGCGCCCGGCTTCGGCGGAGAAAGCCAACCCTCACCCGCCTAGCCCGCGACCACCATCAGCATGAATGCCCCATTTCTACAGAAATGGGGCATTTTTCGTTGAAGATGGAGCGCAGGTCCGCTCACCATGGAAGGTCCGAGTCCGTCACCCCGGAAACCGTCACTAACAACCCAGAAACTGACCCTTATGGCGCATAAGGCGCTTACGGCGCACATTCCACCCATACGGCGCATAGGGCGCTTATGGCGCACATTCCACCCGAGCCCCGTAGGCGCGGCACTCGGGGCCTAAATGCGACAATAGGCTCAGCATGCGCGGTTTTCTTGTTTTGCCGGTTGTACTTGCTTTGGTTGCCATTTCCGGTTGCGGATATCACACCCTCGGATCCGCCGCTCATATGCCCGATACAGTGCACACGCTCGCAGTGCCCATCTTCAAAAATAAGACGCAGGTCTATCACACCGAAGTCCCTATGACCCAGGCGGTGGTACGGGAGTTTACGGATCGTACCCGCCTAAACGTGATCACCAGCTCAACCGAAGCAGCCGACGCCACAGTCAGTGGAATCATCCTCTCCGAATCCGTGCAACCGCTGACTTATCGCACCGAGACCACCGGCGTCCAGGCGGGGCAGACAACCAGCGTTACCTCCAGCTTCCTGATCACCATCAATATCAACGTCCTGGTGACCGACCGCGATAACCGCGTGCTCTACCAGCACAACAACTACGTCTTTCATGAGCAATTTGAGACCACTGCCGATCAGACCAGCTTTATCGAAGAAGATTCGCCCGCCGTCCAGCGGCTCTCACGGGACTTTGCGCAAGCCCTGGTGAGCGATATTCTGGAATCCTTCTAATGCCTACAGATGACGCCGGCAAACTTCGGAGCTTTTCCTCTTCGGACCGTTTCGTAGCCGAGATGAAAGCCGCCGCTGCGTCTACCGCTCCGCTGCGGCCCGGTTACGTTCTCGCCGGGGACGAGATCTTTCTTTACGAGCGCTGCCGTCGCGCCGTGGTTGATTCGCTGATCGACCCAACGCTGCGCGAGTTTTCTCTCAGCGATCTCGATCTGGCGGAGACCAGCATCTTTCACGTACTCGACCTCGCCCGTACGCCCTCGCTCATGGCGCCGTTTCAGGCCATTTTCGTGAGAAACCTGAAACACCTCTATACCCGCGGCGCGAAAAAGGAAGAGTTTGCCGCGCTCAAACAGTACTTTCGCTCCCCCAATTCCCAGGCAGTGCTCATCTTCGTTGCTGACCACTTGCGTATTCCCGCCGACCTCAGACGGATGGACCTGCAGGACAAAGATCGCTATGAGCGCATCCGCGAGACCCTGGGCGACGATTGCGGGTTGGTGGAGTTGGCGCGGGTGGATGAAGCAGATGCCGTGCGCTGGCTGCTCACGACGGCGGAGAACCGTGGGATGAAGTTCGATCCGGACGCCGCCCGGGAGCTTGCCGACGCCCTGGGCGCGGACATGATGCTCATTTCTAGCGAGCTGGAGAAGCTCATACTCTATGCTTCTGACCGGCGGCGCATCACTCTGGGCGATGTGGAAACCATGGTGCTGGCGGCCAAGCAGCGCTCCCTTTACGAGCTCACGGATGCCATTTCCGCGCGGGACAAACCACGGGCCCTGGCCCTGCTGCATGGCTTGTTGAATGCTTCCGATGGCGGTGAGGATTCAGCGATCGGGCACCTCTACATGCTGGCTCGGACATTTCGCCAGATGGTCGTCATCCTGGAAAAAAATGTGCGCGATTCGCGTGCCATTTGGCAGGCCCTATGGCAGGGTTTTCGCATGCCCCCCTTCGCGGCCGAGGATCTCATCCGCCAGGCCCGCCGCTACAGCTCGCGCCGAGAGCTCACGCAGAAGCTCCGTCTCATAGCCCATGCCGATCTTGAACTACGTTCTTCGCCGCCGGATAAGCGCCTGGTGCTGGAGCGGCTGGTGATAGACCTTGCCAGCGAACCGCGTCCTCGCGCTACCGCCCTCGCCGGAGCCCAGTACGCCATGGATCTGTAACCCCGCATTTACGGGACTGGGGTTTTGCAATCCTCGGTTCTCACGCTCACTCTTCAGGCCGTACGTATGCATGCAATCGATTCGGCCCTTACGTCCTTTACTTTGTCTCACGCCAATCTATTGCGAGACCGTCGTAAGCAGCCACCCAAATATCTTCTACACTCAAATTAAGCGTGCACCGTATGCCAAGACGCCTCTTCCTGCCCGCCGTGATTGTGCTGGTCTTATGGCCGGCCGGGGCGCGGTTCTGGGGATCTTCACACAGCAAAGAGCCGGCCGGCCCTGGGCCCGAGGAACGCATTCTGGTTGCACCGTTGGGGTATCGGCCCCCCGGCCCGCTTTATATGTTGTCGGGAAAGGCGTTCGGTTCCCTCGATTTCATCGATGACCAGCACTTGTTGTTCACCTTCCATCAGCCGCGGCTGATGCGACGCGAGGAACACCCCGGGCGGAACGACAGCGACCAGATCATCCATGCCGTAACTCTTGCTCTTCCTGACGGCACGGTTCAGGCGTCTGCAGAGTGGCGGATGCACGATCGATCCAGATATCTGTGGTCCTTGGGCGGCGGCAAATTTCTAATTCGACAGCGAAACAGCTACCTGGTCACCGACGGCTCCCTAAAGCTGCACCCTTATATCGAAGTTGCCACCCCGGTGCTGGAAACAGAAGTGTCGCCGGATGGCCGCGTCCTGGTGGTCGAGCACGAATACGAGCGCCATACTCCTGAACAGCACAGCAAGCTGGAAGCGCAGGCGGTGCAATACGGAGAACCGCCGCCCACCGAGGACACCCAGATCACGTTAATCAATATAGCGACAAGAGAGGTATTGGCGGCGCTGCGAACGGAAACGCCCATCCATGTGCCCATCACATCAACCGGATATGTCGGGGTGGCGAAAGATAAGGCCGAAGATCAGTTTCTGGTTCGCTTCATCTCCTTCGGAGGCCAGGAGCTTGTGCTGGGCAGGGTAGCGTCCACCTGCACGCCACACGAGAATTTTGTCAATCCGAACGCAATGATGATCGAGAGCTGCGGCCCCAAGTCTTCGGACGTTTTTCTCGATACCTGGACTACAGCCGGAAAGAAGCTATGGAGCGGACATCGTGAAGGCCGCCTGGTGTGGCCCACGTTTGCTTACTCACGCAGCGGCGGTCGCTTTGCCGTGAGCCTGCTGCGTGTCTCCCACTCCATCGACCTGGTCGACTCGCTCAACGACGAAGATGTGAAGGAGCAGGTGGTGCAGGTCTTCGACGCGGCGACCGGCTCGCTCTTGATGTCGACCAACGCGTCGCCCATCCTGACCGGCGGCCAGAACTTCGCGCTCTCTGAGGATGGAGAGCATCTGGCGGTTTTGCGTGAGGGAGCGATCGAGATCTACAACGTGCCTTCCGTCCCGCCCCCAGCAATCGCCAAGAAATGAGACCTAGGCGGCTTTTTGGGTGAGGGCCTTCACCCGCGCATGCAGTCGGCTTTTGTAGCGGGAGGCGGTGTTCTTGTGGAGCACACCCTTTTGCACACTCTTGTCCAGCGCGGAGACGGTCTTGCCGTACTGCTCGGCTATCCCGGATTTATCCCCATTGGTAATTGCCTCGCGCAGGGCGCGAAGTGACTTGCGGACGTGACTTTTATTGGCGCGGTTCACCGCGGTGCGCTTGACTGTCTGACGGGCGCGCTTCAGCGCCGACACATGATTTGCCATCGTAAACCTTTTGCTTTCTCGAAACTGCAGGCAGGACGCCTACGAACCTTAAGTTTACGGGCTTTGCCCCTGTGGGTCAATCTCGCCCAGCCAAGAGTGTTACTCCTCTCGGGCACTCTGGTGCATCTAACAGCAAGAATTCACCGAATAAGCGTTGACGCCTGGACCGGCAAACGCTACTCTGTGCGCATCCTCGGGAAATATCTGGTGATCATCGCCAACCCGGTTAAGCATCCGCTGCAAGCGCGGTCTTCTGCCCCGCGTTCTGAAGTTCCCCCAATAATGTCGGTTGACACGGATCTAATAGGAGGTCATTTCTCCGCTTGATGAAAAAAGCGCTGGAAATCACGCCCAACCTGGAGCCCCTGTTCGGGACTCGCGATGAAAATCTCAGGCTTCTGGAGCAAAATCTGCATGTCCGCATCGACTTGCGTTCCGATGCGCTCCATGTGGAAGGCTCTGCGGAGGCAATAGCCCGGTTCGAAAGGGTCTTTGCCGACTACGAGCATTTGCGGCGCAACGGTACACTCCTGTGCAACGGCGAGCTGCACGGGATGCTCAAGTTGGTTACCGCCGACCCCGCGGTAACCCTGCGAGGATTGGTTGAGAGCGGCAAGCAGCGCTCCGCAGGCATCAAGCGCATGGTCAACCCCCGTTCCATCAACCAGAGGCGCTACTTCGAAGCCATCGAGGAGTGCGACATGGTCTTCGGAGTCGGCCCCGCGGGCACTGGTAAGACCTACCTGGCAGTGGCCATGGCGGCTTCTGCATTGCTGGCCAAGAAAGTAAGCCGCATCATCCTGGTGAGACCAGCGGTGGAAGCCGGCGAGCGCCTGGGTTTTCTGCCCGGAACGCTGCAGGAAAAGGTGGATCCCTATCTCCGGCCACTCTACGACGCGCTTTACGATCTGCTGGAACAGGATCGCGTCGACAAGATGCTGGAGCGCAACGTGATCGAGGTGGCTCCTCTCGCATTCATGCGTGGTCGGACACTCAACGATGCCTTCATCATCATGGACGAGGCACAAAACACCACCAGCGAACAGATGAAGATGTTCCTTACCCGCCTGGGCAGCAATTCCAAGGCTGTAATCACTGGCGATGTAACCCAGATCGATTTGCCGAACCCCAAAAAGAGCGGGCTGGTGGAGGCCATCGAGATTTTGCGCGGCGTGGACGGAATCCGTTTCTGCCATTTCGAAGACGGCGACGTGGTGCGTCATCACCTCGTGCAGCGGGTCATCCGGGCATACGACAGCTTTGGTCGGGCGCAGAGGGAGCTGCCGCTAAACCTGCGCGAAGGAGCCCCGGCGAAGCCGGCCGCAAAGCCGCAGTAAATCGCCGTAATGACTTCTGGTACCATCCTTCAGGTACCAAAGCCACCCCACAATGCCTAGGGGAACGGCTTCCCCTGGGTCCCTGTTTTGGCATCTATCCCCGGGAACCACATCAGGGCAATGCTTAGTGTTGAGTCTCAACCGGCTTGTCCGGTCTCATACCCCTACAGCTGTAAAGTCAGCAACTATCTTTCGGGTAGGGGTCAGTAACTAGCGGAGGCTAAAGCACTTCCCAAAGGTAAAATAGGGAGGCGCTACCAAGTCATTTTCGCCCTGCTAAGAGACGCGCAATGGAGAGCAGCTCAGCGGTCGCTGATCACAAGGCAATTGCTTCGACACCGGTCCCTAACCCCTTCCTCAGGCGGTTGGCCAGGAACTTCTTGAGTCGCGCTGCGCAGCAAGTAGGAGCGATTGACCTTGGCCGGGCCGCCGTTGTTTTCTCCCCGCATCCTGATGACGAATCACTCGGCTGTGGCGGAACAATTTTGAAGAAGAGACAAGCCGGCGCAAGCGTCAAACTGGTGCACGTCTCCGATGGGGGCGCTTCGACCACGCTCATCCCCAGGGAAGAACTGACCGCCATGCGCAAGCGGGAATGTGTAAACGCAGCCAGCGTCCTGGGGATCGATGACATCTACTTCCTGGACTTTCCGGATGGACACCTTTGGGAACACATTCCGGCGGCGATTGAACGGGTGGACGAGATCCTGCGCAGGGAATCGCCGGAACAGATCTTTGTCCCTTATTCCCGGGAACCCATGAAGCAGGCTTCGGATCATGTTGCTGTCACCAATATTGTGCTGGCGGCTCTCCGCCGCCAGCCCAGGCCGGTCACTGTATGGGAGTACCCGGTGTGGTTTTGGCTGCATTGGCCGTGGGTGGGATTCGCGCAAAACACTCCACCCATCAAACCCAAACATATCTTGAAGAATTCAGTTTTGGCTGGTTTTGGGGCGCGTGCCCTCCTGGACCTTAAATATCAGGTCAATATCGCCGATGTGTTGCAGCAGAAGCGTCTCGCGATAGGGCAACATACGTCACAGACGGAAAAGCTGATCGATGACCCCGGTTGGGTTACGCTGGAAGAGCTCTCGAACGGCGAATGGATGGACTGCTTCTACCAAGATAGGGAGTTTTTTCGTTGTTACACCTACAGGGGGAGTGATGGCGCGGCCAGTACTGGTATTTAACGCCGTTCCCCATGTAGTGGTTGCGGTCGCTCGATCGCTTGGCCGCAGGGGAATCCCAGTGACCTTTGTCAGCGTCGACGGCAGGGGCCGCCCGCCCGCTTCCCGCTCCATTCATGACTGCTTGCAGTTGCCGGGCCATCGGGATGCGCCCGAGGAGTTTATTGATGGGCTGGTGCACGCGATCAAGAGCCGGGGCCACGACATGCTCATCCCTTGCAGCGATCCCGGTTTAGCCGCGACCTTGGAGCACTACGATCGCCTTTCCTCCTTACTCCACATCGGCTGCCCGTCGCCCGAGATCGTGCGCCGCGTACTGGACAAGAGCCAGACCATAGAAGCTGCCAGGGCCTGCGGAATTCTGACCCCGGAAGCGTGCGATCTGCCTGACTTGGCGACGCTTGAGAGCCTGCGCAACTTGTTGCGATTTCCCATCATTGCCAAGCCTCTCAGCAAAGAGGATGAGAGCAAGCATGCATTCAAGATGCGGTACTTCGCCACCTTTGAGGATCTGCGGGACGCCTTTCTGCTCGATCCGCGGTTCGGAGAAGACAATCTCCTGCAGGAATACTGCGTGGGCGAGGGGGTTGGGATCGAAGTGCTTTTCCGCGATAACCAGCCCCTGGCCATGTTTCAACACCGCAGGCTCAAAGAGCTGCCAGTTACCGGCGGAGGAAGCGTGACCTCGATTTCCGAGCCGCTCGATCCGCTCCTCGCCGAGCAGGCCGTCGCGTTGCTGCGCAAACTCAACTGGGAAGGCGTGGCCATGGTGGAGTTCAAGCGCGATCGAGCTGAGCAAAGATCGGTGCTGATGGAAGTGAATGGACGCTACTGGGGTTCTTTGCCACTCGCCATTGGCGCAGGCATCGACTTTCCGCTTTACGAGTGGCAGTTAGCTCATGGCGAGCGGCCGGTCATTCCAGCGTCTTACCCCGCCGGTTTGCGTTTCCGTTGGCTGGGCGGAGATATCCGCCGGCTGGGGAGTCTCTTCAACGACGGCCTCGGGGAGGGAGGGTTTCCATTGCCCTCTAAGACTACGGAGACCATCAGTTTCCTCAAGGATTTTACCCACCCGTCTTGCCATGCGATCTGGTCCTGGTCGGACCCCAAGCCTGCCTTCGAGGACTGCCGAGGCGCCATCAGGAGCGCGATCGGAGCGATCTTTGAAGGTCTCATTCGCAAGGTGAAACACACCATCGCCGAATACCGCTATCATGGCCGGCGGAATTCCGCGGTGGCTCTTCGCTTGCGCGCTCTGTATGCCACCGGCCTAAAGCGCGCCTACCCGCCGCGCGACCTGGCGGGTGTCCGCTCCGTCCTCTTTGTCTGCCATGGCAACATCATTCGCAGCGCCATGGCGGAAGCGCTGCTGCGCAAATACCTGCAAGCGTCCTCTGGCCAACCAACCATCGACGTAGCCTCGGCGGGGCTGACCGACCAGCCTCAGGAGCGGGCGGACTCCCGCTCCCGGGCCATTGCGAGCGAATTCGGAGTGTCGCTCGAATCTCACCGACCGCAGCGCTTGACGTCCGAATTGGTTGACCAGGCTGATCTTATCTTCATCATGGATTATTTCAACGAGGCCCGAATGCTGGTTTCATTTGGGGCCGCTAAGGATAAGGTGTTTTACCTGGGTGCTTTCGGGCAGGAGCGTGGCTCGCGCAACCCTGAGGTTCCCGACCCCAACCTGGGCACACTGGCCGACGTCCGCCGCTGCTACGGCGGGCTCGATGCGCAGGTGCGGAGACTGGCAGCCGCGCTGGAAGCAAGTCCGGTGGTAGGCCAGGAAGCCAATGTGGTGTTCTCAGCTCCGGGCGTCTAAGTTCCTCCACTACGCTTCTGCGGTCACCGGTCTGATGTTTTCCTCCTGCATGAAAGGCCCAGGGCTAAAGGGTCTGCGTGAGAGCTGCTCGGTTCGAGTGCCCTGATTCCCTCGGCAAGGCCGGGTGCCCCACATCTCGCTCGTTTTTCGCGAGATGTGGGATACCACTGCACCTACCCTCTAACTCTCGAGTCATTCGGTGCACTGAGCGGTCAACATCGGTGGTATCCCACATCTCGCGAAAAACGAGCGAGATATGGGGCACCCGGCCTTGGCGAGGGAATCAGGGTGATCATCCTAGTCTTTCTTGGTTCCGATATTCCTCCGCCTAGTTCTTACACTGACTCTTTAGCCCCTTCTGGACTAGTGTCTAAACGGTGCAATTGCAACAGATCAGCCGCCACGCCGGCAGCCGAACCGATTGACATGACTATAGAGTGAAGCTAGATTACGAAAGACTGAGGCGCTTTGCCCTTGGCTTGCTGCATGCTTAAGTATCCTCTTTCAGCAGGAATCCGTCATACGGCGTGTTTCGATAGCCTGACGGAGGATGGGACTAGCCGAAAGATTGACTGCTTTTCGCTCAGCCACGCTGGAGCCGGCAAGCAGGATTTGTTTATGCTTTTAATTGCTTGGTCTTTGTAGGGGCTCTGCCCGGAAGCCGCTCCAACCAGCCGCTATTTGCGCGAGAAATCCAGGCGCGAGGGAATCCATGTCCGCTTTACGTTTACAAGAAGACCTCGGTGCCAAGCGTCTGCTGCAACTGCTCAAGCGGTCACTGACCGTTGACGCCCTAAAATCTTTTCTTACCAAAAGGCACGGGAACGCCGGGCGCGAGCGCTATCGCCGGGCCGGTCTGACTGCGTCGGCGTCGTTCATTTCCAAGGCGCTCACCATCGTCATCAGTTTTGTATCCGTACCGCTTACAGTGCACTATCTTGGTCCGGAACGGTATGGAGTATGGCTTACCATCGGCAGTCTTTTGACCTGGATGTCCATGACCGATTTCGGCATCGCAGGCAACGCATTGGTGAACCTGTTGGCCGACGCGCACGGGAAAGAGGATAAACGTCTTGCGGGCCAGCATGCTTCTTCAGCCTTCTGGGCTCTTGTGGCTTTGAGTCTGAGCATTGGGGCCATTTTCCTGTTCACTTTCCACTTGATTCCGTGGCAAACGGTATTTCATGTTTCCGCCGCTGTGCCGGTCGCCGAACTGGATCGTGCGTGCGCGTATTCGCTGATCTTTTTCGTGGTCGGATTTCCTCTGAGCATGGTCAGTTCGGTTTACGGGGCCTACCAGGACGGCTTCATGGCCAATATCTGGAACATTGCGGGCAGCGCAATCGCGTTGATCAGCCTGATTGTCGTAGCCCAGATGAAGGGCGGATTGCCACAACTGGTTTTGGCGATTTCCGGAACCCGGATTCTCGTCGGATTAGCCAACATCTATTACATGTTCTTCCGCAAGTATCCCTGGCTTATGCCGTGGCCTTCAAAGGTGCGTTGGACTTCGATCAAGCGTCTGTTGTCACTGGGCGGCAATTACATGATTACGCAGTTGGCGGGTCTAGGTATCTACCAAAGCCAACCCATGATCATTACGCAAATGCTGGGTCCGTCTTACGTGGTCATCTTTGTGGTGGCGCAAAAGATCGTAACCCTTCCCAATGACCTGGTGTTCATGGCAACGCAGCCATTCATTTCAGCTTACGGCGAAGCCAAGGCGAGAGCGGATTGGGGATGGATCCAACGGGCTTTCAAGAACTCCATGCTCGCCTCGCTGGCCTTCGGCGTGCCGGCAACCGTTGGCATCGCCCTGGTAGCGAAACCGCTGATCAGGATCTGGGCAGGCAAAGCCGCAGTTCCGAACACGCAACTTGTTCTGTGGCTTGGGGTCTATACTTTAATCTGCGTCGGCATGTTATCCGTGGGCCAGTTATTGTGCGGTCTGGAGCGCGCCGACGTATTGGCTTATTCACTTTCGCTCGCCGCGCTCGGCGCGATAGGATTGGGCATCGTTTTTGCCCGTTGGTGGGGCGTGGGAGGCGTAGCGTTTGCCATGGCACTCAGCAAGATTCTCACCTCTTGCCCTATACAGCTGTATAAAATCCGCGGCATTTTGCGGGCACATCGGGCGCCGGCCTTGGTTGAAGAGGAGCCGTCCGTCGCCTGACATCCAGACGGCCTTCAACCGGGGGTGAAGGCGGAAGGGTTACATGAAAGTAGCGTTCGTCAACCAGCCTATCGACACCATTCTTCCTCCCCGGCAGAACTCTGTGGGCGCATGTACTTATGGCGTCGCTCCTATCCTGGCTAAGTCCTGTGAGGTGATTGTCTATGGTTCAAGGGATAGCCATAAAGAGTTGGAAGAACAGTTCTCCGACCAGGGAGTGACTTACAAGTTTTTCCCCGCCTCGCGCTCTGATCGATGGCTTTTCCAGGCGCGGAAGAAGTATTCGCGGTTCGCGCCGGGCGCTGCACCTCTTTCTACCTCCAGCCTGTTGTACCGATCCTTTGCCCGTCGGGTAGCCATCGACTTGCAAAAGCAGGCATGCGACGTGATTCATATTCAGCACTGTTCGCAATGCGTGCCGGTAATCCGCAAGTACAACCCCAAGGCAAAGATCGTGCTGCATATGCATGCGGAGTGGTTCTCGCAGGGCGATGCGAGGATCTTCGAGCGGCGCCTGAAAAACATTGACCTGGTTATCGGGGTGAGCGGCTATGTAGCCAATAAGACGCGGCAAGACTTTCCCGCGATCGCCGGCCGCTGCGAAGTGATATACAACGGCATCGACGCGCGGGAGTTTACCCGAGTGAAGGATTATGGCGCGGCCGGCGCCGGCAAGCCGAAGCGGATTCTGTACGCCGGCGCAATTTCTCCCCATCGGGGATTGCATGTTTTGCTGCAGGCATTCAACATTGTCGTCCACCAATTTCCCAATGTTCACCTCGACCTGGTCGGACCGCAGGGAGATTATGCCTTGCAGGAAACCTTTGATATCAGAGATAGTGCGTTGCGGAAAAGCGTGGCTCCCTATTACGCATTCAAGCCTTGGTCGCTACTCAAAGGCAAGCTATTCCCATCGTTTCCCAATCGAGCGTCCTATAAGTCCACTTTGCAGGCGATGATGCCGCCGGAAGTGGCGGAGAGAGTGTCCTTTCACGGCTGGGTGGGCCACCGCCCGCAGTTGATCGAGCACTACTATCAAGGTGACATTTTCGTGCTGCCCTCTATTTGCAACGACAGCTTCGGCATACCCGTGGTGGAAGCGATGGCTGCCGGGGCCCCGGTAGTGGCCAGCCGGTCAGGCGGTGTTGTCGAAACCGTGAAAGATTGCGAAACCGGATTTATCGTAGAGAAAAACGATGCCCACCAACTCGCGCAGGCGCTTCTCAAGCTACTGCAGGATGATGTTCTGCGGGAGACGATGGGCAGAGCCGGAAGAGAACGGGCATTGGCACATTTCACCTGGGATAAGGTCGCCGAAACCATGCTCAGGCGCGATCAGGCACTCAGCGGAGCCGGTTCCTCCTTGCCAACGGAAACATCCACGAAACCCTTGCCGCAATATGCTTCCGCACATCTAGCGTCCTAGAAGCGTCGTGGCGATAGTTACTTATGTCCGAAAGATAATTGGACAGAGAATCGCTCCTCAGGCATGATTTTTTTAATTAGTAGTTATTCGTTTTAGCAAAGATTTTCCACCCCCGGGAAGATCAGTAACTTGAACACTTGCATTAATGCCTAGGTTTTGTCTCCTCCTCCGAACAAAACTGCAGCTTCACCATGTGAGCCGAAGATTCTGAGCTACTTTTCGCTCTCCCGTGCCGAAGGGAGTGGATGGTATGAGTTTCGGGCAAAGTCGATCCTTACAGCAGCAAGAGCCGGCCGGCGCGAGCGCGCACATCCACGCTCGTATTCCGACGCTGGACGGATGGCGTGCGGTGGCGATCTTTGCGGTGATCTGCTTTCATGGCAGATACGTGTTTTTCCCCGGCCCCTCGATCGCTCGCACGGTCTCTGAATACGGATACTTGGGCGTCGATGCGTTCTTTGCCATCAGCGGCTTCCTCATCTGTACGCTCTTGATCCGGGAATACACCGCAAACCAAGACATCGACCTCAAAGCTTTCTATATCCGCCGATTCTTCCGCATTATTCCCCCTTACCTGGCGGCATTGGCAGGGATCGGCCTGGTCGCGTGGCTGGGATTCATTCACCTTCAGTCATGGGAGCTTCCCAGTTGCCTGCTCTTTCTGCGCAACTACGAGCCCACGGTCGCGCCTCCAGGAGGCCCTTACGACCCCTACGGTTTTTATACCGTCCATTTCTGGTCGCTCTCGCTCGAGGAACACTTCTACCTGATATGGGCGCCCTTGTTGGCGTTGCTCAAGCCTCGCCGTGCGGTGAAAGCAGCCTTGATTCTCGCCGCCGCCATTGTCTTCTGGAGGGCGGTCGATGGACATTACCAGCTCATGCTGACGCTGATGCCGTCGACGCAGATGGGTACACGGACCGACTCCAGGCTTGACGCGCTGCTGTGGGGCTGCCTGGCAGCTCTGCTCTTTCCGCAGATCAGAAGCTTACTTCGTCATCGCCTCTGGACCTGGTCATGGGTCCCGCTCTCCATTTACCTCGTGGTGCTGGAACGCTATCATCTTCCCCTCTTTCAGTTACAACTGGCGTTGCTCTTTCCTTGTCTGTTGATAAGCACCGTTCTCTTTCCCCAAAGTGCATTGGGGCGGCTGTTGGAGCTACCTTTCATGCGCTGGGCGGGAGTGCTTTCCTACAGCATCTATTTGTGGCAGCAACTGTTTCTGCAGCCGCCACGTGGCCTTGGTTCTCTCGAGCGAACAAGCGGCTTTTACCGCTTGCAACAATTTCCTTTGAATGTCGTCTGTATTTTGCTCTGCGCGTGCGCCAGTCACTATCTGCTGGAGCGGCGGATGATGGCGCTGGGGCGCCGGTTGAGCGGTGCCTGGGCAAGCGTCAAGCCCGGAACTGTTCTTCCGGCGCCGGCAAGGCTAGCAGCCGGCGGCAACGCACCCACCCCAGCCGGATAGCAACCGTCCTTGCAGATAATGCCTGGGTGCCCCACCTCTCGCGAAAAACGAGCGAGATGTGGGTACCCGGGCGCTGTTGCAAGGACGGGTCGGGATGCTCCTCTCCAACCTGACATACAATAAGCTTGCACTCTGTGGCGAGGACGATCGTCGCAGAGGGCACGGCAAGATGATTGTTATCGAAGCTGCCCGAGCGAAGACCTTACCGGCCGCCTCTGCTCTCGGTAAGCGTGACTTGAACCGTTTCCTGGCTTGCGCTACTGAGGCGCTTGGTCTGGCCGGCGAATTCTCCGTCCTTCTGACGGGAGATGAACGATTACGTGCACTGAATCTGCAGTTTCGGGGTGTGGACAAGCCCACCGACGTGCTGTCTTTTCCGGCACTCTCCCAGGTTCCAAACGGCAGCCCGGGGGGCGATCTGGCCATCTCGCTGGAAACCGCGTCGGTGCAGGCAGCCAACTTTGGGCATACGTTAGCGATGGAAGTTAAGATATTGATCCTGCACGGGCTGCTCCATCTCGCGGGCTACGATCACGAACGCGATCAGGGGCAGATGCGGCTTCGCGAAACCCTGCTGCGCAAGCAGTTCGCTCTGCCTGCCGGCCTGGTCGAGCGCAGTCGTCAACGCAAGCGGCGGGGCGCTAAGCCATGAGCCTGCTTTCCGGGATAATCATTCTCCTGCTGCTCTTTATCCTCACTCTGTCCTCCTATATCGCCAGGCTGTATGCGGAGACGGGCAAGTTTCTTTCCGGCGAGTTCCAGGAAAACATCGACGTGTGGGAGGCAAAAATAGAGCCCCGCCTGGGGCTTAGCCGCGATCGGATTTCACTCTCCGCTGCCGTCCTATCCCAGTTTTCCCTAGCCTCGCTGGCCCTTTATTTCGGAGTGCTGCTCTTTGCGGAGAACGGGGGAGTGCGGCCTAGCCCGGCAGAGGTGGCACAGGCCGTGTTAGGCGCCGTGCTGGTGATCGTGCTCTTCAACCAATTCCTGCCGTTTGTCTTCTTTACCCGCACCACTGGGGTCTGGGTGGTGCGCCTGACCTTTGTCATCCGGCTGCTCTTCTACCTCGTTCTCCCGGTCACCCTGTTGCTGGCTTTCCTGCTCTCGATCGCAGCCCTGGCGGAACCCCGGCCAGGCGACGTCGAGGAGGATGCCAGCGAAGCCGCGGTAGAGGCGCTGATCGAAGCGGGAGAGGAAGAGGGAATCATCGAAGAGAGCGATCGCGATCTGGTGCGCTCCGCTGTCGAATTCGGGGATAAGGTGGTGCGTGAGGTCATGACCCCGCGGCCGCACGTGTTTGCGGTTCCTGCCGACATGACGTTGGAAGCCTTTATTGCCGGGTTGAAAAAGCATCCCTACTCACGCGTGCCGGTATTTCGCGGCTCGCTTGATCACGTTACCGGCATTGTCTTTGCTCACGACCTGCTTCATATCGCCGATGCTGCCGCCAGCACTCAGACCGTGGCCAGCATCCAGCGCAAGGCGGCCCTGGTCCCGGAAACCAAGCGGGTCAATGAATTGTTGCGCGAGATGCAGCGCGAGAAGCAGCACATGCGCATTGTGATCGACGAATACGGCGGCGTGGCCGGCCTGGTGACGATCGAGGACTTGCTCGAGGAGATTGTCGGCCGCATCAGCGATGAGCACGAATATGACAGTGAGCAGGACGCGCCAGTGCACGAGGCTGGCGGCACCTGGCTGGTCTCTGGAAATCTCGAGGTAGCCCGGCTGGAGGATCTGCTCAGCGGCGGCTACCAGGTCGAGCAGGAATACCAGGCCGCGACCGTCGGCGGATTGGTCAGCGAGATTGCCGGTCGAATTCCGCTGCCCGGCGAGGTCATCGTTGCTGACTCCTTACGTTTCGAGGTGGTGGCCTCGACCGATCGCCGTATCGAACGGGTGCGGGTGTCGGCCATCGAGAGTGTCGGCCGTTCGTAGCGCAGGGTCTACACTAAGGCGTGCGCTCCGGCTTCGTTTCTATCCTCGGTCGTCCTAATGCGGGCAAGTCGACGCTGCTGAATGCGCTCATCGGCGAAAAGATCGCCATCGTCACCAACAAGCCGCAGACCACACGCAACCGAATCCAGGGAATCGTAGAAGTCCCGGCGCGTAAGGGTAAGAGCGCGGCGCAGATAGTTTTTGTCGACACACCTGGCGTCCACCGGCCAAACTCTCAACTCGACCGGCGAATGATGCAGGAAGTCTACGAGGCCCTGGAGAGCCGGGACATTGTCATCCTGCTGGTGGACGCAGCCCGCTACAGCGAGCCACCCCCGCCGGGAAAGAAGCCATCGCCCCGGGCGGAGCGCGAAAGCAGTGAAGATGCGTTTGTCTTGCAGCTGATTCAGAAGCTGGATTGCCCTGTGTTCCTGGTGATCAACAAGATTGACCTGGTTTTACGGTCTAAGCTTCTGCCCTTGATCGAGCGCTTCAGCGCCTTGCATCCGTTTGCCGAAGTCATCCCGATCTCCGCCACCAAGAGGGATGGTCTGGATACTTTATTGACCAAGCTGGTCGAGTATCTGCCTCAGGGCCAGCGCTATTTCCCCAAGGAGCAGTTCACCGATCAGCCAGAACGCTTCCTGGTTGCGGAGCTCATCCGGGAGCGCATCCTGCTCGAGACGGGAGAAGAAATTCCCTATGCTTCCGCGGTGGTCGTCGAGCGCTTTGAGGAGCCGGAAGCAGCTTCAAAATCCCCGCTGACCCGTATTTCCGCGGTGATCTATTGCGAGCGCTCGGGCCAAAAGGCGATTTTGATCGGCAAGGGCGGCACGAAACTCAAGAGCATAGGCACGGGTGCGCGCAAGGAGATAGAGTCGCTGCTGGGCACCCGGGTCTATCTCGAGCTGCACGTGATCGTGGAAGAAAACTGGAGGGAGTCGAGGTACTTCGTAGACTCCCTGGACTGGCGCAAACAGCTGGAAGACCTGGCCCAAGCCAAGCCCGCCGTCGAAGAAAATCCTAAAACCGCCCCTAGAACCGAACAGAAAAGCGAACGTAAAACTGGACGAAGAACCAGTCGCAAAACCGGACGGGTGCCCCAGGTTCGCCCACCTGCCCCGGCTGGCCGTGGGAGAGTACCTGGGACGAAAAAGCGGGGCGAAGCCCCACCAATGCTTTAATCAAATTCCGAAGATGGCTCGGGCAAAAAGAGAAAAGCTTTGAGGGGCTTCGCCCGTCTTTGTCGGCCCACGTACGCTCCCACGGCGAGCCGGGGCAGGTAGGCGAACGTGGGGCACCCGTAAGGCTTGACCGGTACCGCAACCGTGACCGTTCGGCTTAGAGTTTGTCGCCGCAAGTCACTCGCGCACACTGATTCCCAAGCTCTTCATCTTGCGATAAAGATGACTCCGCTCCAGTCCTAACGCTTCCGCAGCCCGGCTAACATTCCCGTGGCACTCATCAATCTTCTTCAGGATGTAATCCCGTTCGTAGGCTTCCCGAGCTTGGTGCAGCGTACTAAATTCCTCACCCTTGCGGCTGTTGCCCCTGAAAACCAACATAGGCAAGTGCTTACGTTCAATCCGTATCGTCTGCGGGTTCAGGATCATCACTCGTTCGATCACGTTCCTCAATTCCCGCACATTCCCCGGCCAATGGTACTGCTTGAGCACGCTAACCGCCTCGTCGCTCATCTCGATACGCGGCCGCCCATACTGGCGTCCGAACTCCTGCAAAAATTCCCGCACGAGCAGCGGAATATCCTCCTTCCTATCCCGCAAAGGCGGCACATAGAAAGGAATGACATTCAGCCGGTAAAAAAAATCCTCGCGAAAGTTCCCCCTGGCGATTTCCTCCTCCAGGTCCTTATTGGTAGCAGCAATAACCCGGACATCGACCTGGATGGTCTGCGTGCCACCTACCGGAGTAAACCGCTGTTCATCCAGCGCGCGCAAAACCTTGGCCTGCATTTTAAGGCTCATATCCCCGACTTCATCCAGGAACAGCGTCCCCTCGTTGGCTCGTTCAAACGTTCCCAGCTTTTCCACCGGGCCATTGGGAACGGCGCTATGACGGTAGCCGAAGATCTCGCTTTCGATATAGTCCTCGGGAATAGCGGCGCAATTCAACTCCACAAATACCCGGTCGCTGCGCAAGCTCTCGCTGTGCATGGCCCGGGCAATCAGCTCCTTGCCGGAACCGGATTCGCCATAAATGAGCACCCTCCCGTTGGTGGGCGCCATCAGCTTGATCTGCTGCCGCAGCGCCTTGATGGAGACGCTCTCGCCGGTAATCGGCACGTGCATTAGCAGTTGCCGCTTGAACTCCTGGTTCTCGCTGCGTAGCCGCCGGGCTTGCACGGCATTCTTAAGCAGGATCAGCGTGCGGTCGATGGAGAGCGGCTTCTCCAGGAAATCGAAGGCGCCTAGCTTGGTGGCGCGCACCGCAGTTTCGATGGTGCCATGACCGGAAATGATGATGACTTCCGGGGTGCTCTCGATGTCCAGCGATCGAATCTCCGTCAGCACGTCCAGGCCGTCCCGATCGGGCAGCCAGATGTCGAGCAGCATGACATCGTAGGAGGCGTCCCGCAGCAGCACCATGGCCTCGGAAGCAGTGGCGGTGCTGGTAACGGCGTACCCGTCCTCCTTGAGGATTTCCCCTAGAGACTCGCGGATCTCCGCCTCGTCATCGACGATCAGAATGTGGTTCATGACGTCAGCCTGCCGTTAGCTCCTGCCAAAGCCGCTTCGTGCGTGCTTTTGGCATCCGCCAGCGGCAGTTCGACGATGAATCGCGCTCCGGTAGGACTGTTCTGTTCCGCACGAATGGCCCCGCTGTGCTCCTGGATGATTTTCGAGGCGATGGCCAACCCTAGCCCGGTGCCACGCTGTTTGGTAGAGAAATAAGGTAGAAACAGCCGCTCCCGCATTTCGTCATTCAAACCATGACCGGTATCGGCGACGACGATCTCCGCTGTGGTGTGCCCCTCGATGACCCCGGTGTCAATCGTCAGTTCCTGCAGCAGGCTGCTTTGCATGGCTTCGGCCGCGTTGTCGATGAGGTTAGCCAGAGCGCGTTTCAACGCCTCCGGATCGGCTAACACCGGGGGTATGCCGCCGCCGAGACGCTTCACAATGCGAATGTGCTGCAGTCTGCCGGCGAACAATGCCAGGGCGCTCTCCACGATGGAGTTCAGATCGCAGACTTTGGGGCGCGAAGTGGGGAACTGGGCCAACGAAGCAAACTGGTTGACCAGCCTGCGCATGGTTTGCACTGAACCCAAAATAACGTCGCTGCACTTGCGGATAACTGAGTCTGATTCCAAGGTGGGACGGTCCACATGCTTGCGGATCCGTTCTGCGGACAGCGCAATGGGCGTGAGCGGATTTTTGATTTCGTGGGCCACCCGTTGGGCCACCTCTTTCCATGCCACCTGGCGCTGGGCGTGCAGGAAATCGGTGACATCCTCCAGCACCAGAATGCAGCCCTCGCGATCCTTGTCCAACTCCAGCCGGGCAATGGTGGCGGTTACGTTCAGGGGTCCGCGAGGGCCGGGTAACTCGAGTTCGGTGGCGGCCAGGCCCATGCGCTTGCTGCGGCGCAAAAGCACGATGAGCTCGTCGGCGATTTCGCGGGGCAAAATGGACTCCAGCGGCATGCCGGAAAGGTCCTGGTGATCACGCGGGCTAAGCAGGTTGCGAGACGCGCGATTGGCCTGCAGGACGCACATTTGGTGGTCGAGGGTGACCACCCCGCTGGGAATTGTCTCCAGCACTGTTTCGAGTTCGCTGCGGCGCTCCTCGAGTGCCCGGTTGGCGGCCGAGAGTTGGGTGGTGGATCTTTCCGCGAGGGCACGGCTTTCTTCCAGGTCCTCTGCCATGCGATTGAAGGATTGCACCAGTTCGCCCAGCTCTTCGGTTGCCGCTACTCTGACCCGGTGAGCGTAGTGGCCGGCGGCCACGGCATCCATGGCATCGGCCAGGGCCTCCACCGGTCTGGTCACTTGCTTGGAGAGAAAGAGCGCCAGCCAGCTGCTGGCGAAAAAGACCAGCGTGGTCAGCAGGAACAACAGCAGCAGGTAGGTGCTGCGGATACGGTTGCGGGCGCGGTACAGGGTCTGATAGTCGCGGGTGCCGGAGCGAATGTCCTGGACCGTAGCGCTGAGCCCGGCCGGGAGGGGCAAACCCGCGACCACCACGGCCCCGTCTCCGGTGCTGGCTTCGCCTAATACGTATTCGTCTTTGCCGGTCACCAGCATGGGCACGTCGCTGCGCTGGGCGGCGTGCAAAACGGTCGTGGTCAGTGGCTCGTGTCCCTGGGCGACATCGCTTTCCGTCTCGTCCATCCAGGAACGAATAATTGCCCGGCCGTCATCCTGGGGCAATTGATATTGGCCGATGGGCGCCCGGTTGCGGAAGACCACGGCAAAACCGCCCTCCAAGGTGATGCGGTGGGTGCCTATCTCCCGCAGTAGAGCCTCGGAATTACCCGTCTGTACGGCGTGAATCAAGGTGGGGGAGCTGGCCAGCGCTTCAGCTTCAGCCCTGGCGTTTGCCGCCGCGTATTGCGAGAGCTCGAGCGAAACCCGGGTCGAGTCCTGCCGTAGTTGTGAGGCGGGTTGTGAAAACCAGCGCTCCATGGAGCGATTAAGCAGCCCGAAACTGAACAGGAACATGAACACGGCCGGGGCAAAGGAGAGCAGCAGAGCTCCCACCAACATCCGGCTGCGAATTCTGGAGCCGAGCACCCGGCTGCGCTGGTCGGCCAGCAACTTCACAATGTTGCGGAAGAGCAGAACCAGCAACGTAAGCAGCAGCAGGAAGGCGATTACGGAAAGCGCGGTGAACAGGAAGATCTGGCTGGTGCCGTGCGGGCGCAAAAATGGCAGGTTGAAAGCATTGAGTGCAGCCAGCACCAGAAGAAGCAGAAACATGCCTCCACCGAGCGCTACAACCGCACTTCTGCGGTGCTGTGACTCTGTCGCCATGTGCTTAACAGCTTACCGCGCCGGGAACAAAGCCGCCTATGACGAAGCGCATGAAGAAGCTCCGGCCGCTACGGGCGGTTAAAAACATTTCCAGGAAAGTCTGCTGAACCGCAGATCCCTCGGCTTCGCTCGGGATGACAAAGGGGAGGTGGGGTTTTCATTGGAGCTCGGTTGCAAGGATCCCAGGTCTCAGAAGCGAGACCTGGGGCACCCTTCGATTCGTGGCCAAGTCATCGCTCTCGATGGAAGGGCTGCCCCCCTTTGTCATCCCGAGCGAAGCCGAGGGATCTGCGGTTCAGCAGACCTTTCCTGGAAATGTTTTTGACCGCCGCAGGGCAAGCACCCTACAGCGAGTTCATCTTGAGCAGAAATTCGGCGTTATTACGGGTCTTGCCCAGGCGGTCGACCAATAACTCCATCGCCTCCACCGGCGAGAGCGGGTTAAGGACCTTACGCAGAACCCAAATCCGCTGCAAATCCTCCTTGGGGATCAGCAACTCTTCCTTACGGGTGCCGGAGCGCTGGATGTCGATGGCGGGAAACACCCGTTTGTCGACCAGCTTCCGGTCCAGGATGACTTCCATATTGCCGGTGCCCTTGAACTCCTCAAAAATGACTTCATCCATGCGCGAGCCGGTGTCCACCAGGGCCGTGGCGATAATCGTAAGCGACCCACCCTCTTCAATATTGCGAGCGGCGCCAAAGAACCGCTTCGGCCGCTGCAACGCATTGGAATCGACGCCGCCCGACAGTACCTTCCCGGAGGGAGGAACGATGGTGTTGTAAGCCCGCGCCAGGCGGGTGATGGAGTCCAGCAGAATGACCACATCGCGTTTGTGTTCGACCAGCCGCTTGGCCTTTTCTATCACCATCTCGGCCACCTGCACATGGCGCGCGGCAGGCTCGTCAAACGTGGAACTGATGACTTCACCCTTCACCGAACGCTGCATATCCGTGACTTCTTCCGGGCGCTCGTCGATCAGCAGAACGATCAACGCGACCTCCGGGTGATTGGTGGTCACGGAGTTGGCTATCGATTGCAGCAGCATGGTCTTGCCGGTGCGCGGCGGAGCGACGATGAGGCCGCGCTGGCCTTTGCCCACCGGGGTCAGCAGATCCGTCACCCGGCCGCTGGTGTTTTCGTGAATGGTCTCCATCTTGATGCGTTCTTGGGGATAGAGAGGGGTCAGATTGTCGAACAGGATCTTGTTCCGCGTCTCTTCAGGAGACTCGAAATTGATAGCTTCGATTTTGACCAGGGCAAAATATTTCTCCCCCTCGTGGGGAGGCCGGACGTTGCCACTGATGGTGTCGCCGGTCTTGAGGTCGAATTTTCGGATTTGCGAGGGCGAGACGTAGATGTCGTCTGGACCGGGGAGGTAGTTGTAGTCAGGGGAACGAAGAAAGCCGTACCCGTCAGGAAGTATTTCCAACACCCCTTCGGCAAAAATATGGCCTTCTTTTTCACTCTGGGCCTGCAGGATCTTGAAGATAAGATCCTGCTTGCGGAGCCCGCTGGCACCGGGGATTTCAAGTGTGCGTGCGATGCGGCTGAGCTCGGTTATGTTCTTTTCTTTTAACTCGGAAATGGTCATTTTCACCTACGGCGGAAAACAATGGAGGGGTTTATCGGGAAGGAATCTTGCTGGTTTAAGCAGGTCGAGTGGTTCCAGGGAAGGGGTCGAAAAAGGCCCAAACAGGGCCGCGCTTACGCTGCGCGGCGCTGCTGGATCTGAGATGCTTCCGGGGTAACGGCGGCTGGTGCCGCCGGGCTCTCATGGTGGAAGCGGACTAGAACCTCATTGGTCGTGTCTTGTAGACGGGTATTGGGCTTGTGCAGCTTACGAGTCGCCTTGGAGGCTAGCTGACACAGTGTATAGCGATTTTCAACGTGGGCAAGTGCCCCAAAGATAAGGTCAGAGCGCATCTTTTATTCTCCTTCATCCTTTGACCGTCCATGGCGCATCCGGAAGTCGGCAAAGGATCTGCCTCGCGCGGCGTCGGTCGTTTTCTATTTGTTAGACGCGAATGCTCTCTTGCGGGAACAATTTTTTCGTCTGGGTTTCTTGTTGTCCAACCGGTGACTGGAAAGATTCCCTGCGCCGTAACGACGCTTCCGGTGGAATTTCGTGAGCGCGAAAACCTTATGCAGAAGCGCTTTAAACAGGCTTGGCTTCTGTTATAAGGTCGCGCATGCGTCTCAATCTTCTGCATGTCGCGCTGCTGTAATCGTGGCTAATGACGTTCCGTCTCCGGATGCTCGATGCCTCTACTGAAGCTGGAAAATCACAGAAAGGGGCGGTTAGCTAAGTCAATGCCCAAAAGGCGCAATCTCATTAGGCCAAGTAGAACTTAACGCGATCGAAAGTTGGGGTCAACACTTTTTTTCATAGATATTACTCGGTTGGTTCCCAAAAATGGAATATGCGCCGTCTCTGCGCAAGTTTTGGGGCAACTCGATACCATGGGCGAAGGCAGATCGCCTGCCGCACTTCGATGATGAAAAACTCAACCGCCGACCTTGCCGCCGAACCTGCCGTACCCCCACTTTTGCTGGAAAAAGCAGAGAAAGGTTCGCATCGCTCTATGTGGGAACTTCTCCTTCAGTTGCGCGTTTTGCTGCCCTACCTCGCCCGCCTGGTGCCGCTGCTCGACCGGGGTTTGCTCAAGCCGCCTTCAGACTCCCCCGAACTTTCCAAGGGAATCATCGAGATGCGCACCGGGCAACGTGATTTGGAGGTCCAGGCCAGAAATCAGGCGCTCCAGCTGGAGCGGATCGAACAGCAAATGGGCCGGCTGCGTGTCGTGCACGAGAATAGCGTCGAAGAGAGCCGCAAGCTTTTTGCCGATTTGCAGACCCTCCGCCGCTGGCTTATCGCCATGTCAGTGGTGATCGCGGCGCTTTTTCTGGCCACAGCCGCGATGGTCGCTTTCCTGGTGATCCGCCCCTAGTCGTCGTGTTTTGGCCGGGTCTTGGCTTATTGTTGATATTAAGAAAATAAATGTTCGCCGCACGAATTCTAGTTTTCGTGAACGTCAAATTGTGCCGCGTCCTCGAACCCTTTCTGTTGCCAGTCGTATAAATCCGGGACTAGGATACGCGATAGTTCGGTGCAGTCCTCTTCCTTGGACGTGCCAGGATATCCCCTACGAAGTCGTTCCAGGCCTCACGATAGCAAAGAAAAAGCTGGCGACTTCCTTCGTCAGCGTGTGTGGAGTGACTCTCTATGGCATGGTATGCCTATTGTATTAGTGAAAAGCAGGCGTTTCCTGAACTTAGCCGTCACCGAAAACCCATACCAATGGAATCGGTGATGGGAATCTCAGGAAATCAAATCTTCCTCTATCCAGCCAGTGATTTAGCCGTAATCGTCTCCGAACACCACCCCTTAGAAAACTTAGACCAGAAAGCAGCCGTTGAACACGCACGTGTGATCAGCGATTGTTTCAAAATGTCCACTGTTCTCCCTTTCCGCTTTGGCACTGTTTTTGCGGATGATGAAGCGCTGAGAAAATCGATACGCTCCAATCAACGGCAGTTTCTTGCCAATGTTGAGCGTTTGCGCGGTAAGGCGGAGATGCACCTGAAAGTCCTGCTGGATGATTGCTGCCGCGATCAGGGAACTCCAGTGGCGATGGACCGGGTGGGCAAAGAATACCTGTCCAGCTTGCGGGAGAGTGCTACACGGCAACGCGAACGTCAAACCAAGGCGCGGGCCGTCTCGGTACAGATGCACCGCATGTTCAGCCCACTCGATGAAGAGATCAGCTGCCGCCGGATGGATTCCGGCAAGATGCTGCTCGACATCGCTCACCTGATTGATCACAAGGGTATTGAGCGCTACCAGAATAAGTATTCAAGCGCCAGCCAGCTGTTGAAGGATTGCCACATGCAACTCTCCGGACCGTGGCCACCCTATCACTTCGTGCAACGGCTAACACGGCCAGTGCATGTACATGCCGTACCTGCGTAGGACGTTACATTTGGAACAAACGAAACCCCGGCATCCGCCGGGGTTTCGTTTTTGCTCAGAACGAAGGGCACGGCTTCAGCCGTGCCGCCCTGCACGATGCTTACAAGGGCTTTAGCCCCTGAGGTATGTTTTTAAACTCGTTCTGCGCACTCTCAGTGGAGGAAAGGGATGACTTCGCTCTGGACATCTAGAAAGGTACCTCAGCGGCTAAAGCCGTGAAACCCATAGCCATCTTCGGCACGGCTGAAGCCGTGCCCTTCGTGGAGAGATTTTGCGCAGTTTGTTCCGGCGGTCTCTCTTTTTATGGCACTGTCGCCTATACCACCTTGTTCGCCGCCGGCATGTCTTTTCTGCGGCTCAACACAAAACTCGCATGAGAACGCCGGTCAGCCGATGCGTGGTCGATCTTGCGCCAAAACGCCACAAAATAATCCACTGCAGAAATAATGGACACCAGCACCATGAAATAGATTGCGGCGATAGCGATCCACTGCACCGGCATTATGAACCAGCCAAAGTGCCACGCATACCAGCCATGAGCCAGGATTACGGCCACCACCGAGACAATCTGAATCACCGTCTTCAGCTTGCCCAGATCGCTGGCCTCGATGGTAAATCCCTCTGAACTGGCTATGGAGCGCAGTCCACTGACGAGAAACTCACGGCCAATGACCAAAACCGCCACCCATGCTTTCATGAGGTGCGGGTTGAACTGAACCAGGCAGACGTAGGCCGCCGTAATCATCAGCTTGTCGGCCAATGGGTCAAGCAGCATACCCATGGTCGTGATCTGCCCGCGTTTGCGTGCCAGGTAGCCGTCCACCCCATCGGTGATGGAGGCCAGGATGAATAACAACGAGGCCGCTATCTCCTGCTCACCATGAACGCTGCGAAAGGGAAAGAAACCGGAGAGCATCCAGATGAGCAAGGGAATGCAACAGATGCGGCTCATCGTGATGGAGTTCGGCAGGTTCACGATTGACTCGGTTGTTGAGGGGAGGCGTTCGCCCTTGTATTAATTATGCACCAGGCGCCTGCTGTTGGCTCAGGCGCCGGGTGGCCGTTACTTTAGTCCCGCCTCAGGCGTAAATGCCGCGTTGCTTGATAGTGAAGGCAACCCGGTCGATGGCCAGCATGTAGGCGGCAATTCGATTATTCACCGCGTGCGCTTCCGCGTACCGGACCACATCGCCGAAGCTCTCCGCCAAGATGCTTTCCAACTGCTCGTTGACGACAGCTTCCTTCCAGAAGTAGCCCTGGCGATCCTGAACCCATTCGAAGTAAGAAGCAGTGACCCCGCCGGCATTGGCCAGAATGTCGGGCACGATGAAGATCTTCTTGTCCGCCAGGATCTCATCGGCAACCGCGGTGGTGGGGCCATTCGCGCCTTCGCAAACGATGCGGGCCTTGATGCGGTCTGCATTGCGGCTGGTGATGACGTTCTCGGTGGCCGCGGGAATGAGTATCTCGCAATCGGAAACCAGCAATTCGGAAGAATTCACCGCCTCCGCACCTTTAAATCCCAAGACCGTGCCGTTGCGCTGACGGTATTCCAGCAGCAGGTGGACGTCGATCCCGTTGCTGTTGTAAAGGCCGCCCTCATATTCGGCAATGCCGATAATCTTGTACCCCTTCTCCATCATCAGCTTGGCCGCGTTGGAGCCCACGTTGCCAAACCCCTGAATCACCACCCTGCACCCTTCGCGCTGCATATTCAGGTAGCGCAAAGCTTCGTCACACATGACGCCGATACCTCGGCCTGTCGCCTCGCGCCGGCCCCGGGAACCGCCTATGTTGAGCGGCTTTCCCGTAACCACGGCGGTCACCGTCTGCCGCATGTGCATGGAATAGGTATCCATGATCCAGGCCATGGTCTGCTCGTTGGTGTTGATGTCCGGCGCGGGAACGTCCTTCTCCGGCCCTAGAAACTCGATCAGCTCCGAGGTGTAGCGACGCGTCATGCGCTCCAGCTCGCCGATAGACATCTTCTTGGGATCGCAAATCACGCCTCCCTTGGCGCCCCCAAACGGGATGTTGACCACGGCGCACTTCCAAGTCATCCAGCTGGCCAGAGCGCGAACCTCATCCAGGGTTACATCGGGGGAATAACGTATACCCCCCTTGCCGGGACCGCGGGCGATGGAGTGTTGCACCCGAAACCCGGTGAACACTTCGATGGTTCCGTTGTCCATCATCACCGGAATGTGCACGATTATTTCCCGAGCGGGGTACCGTAAAACCTTCCAAAGGCCCTCATCCAGGTTGAGTTTTTGTGCTGCGTAGTCGAATCGAGCAGCCTGGGCTTCCCAGGGATTGATCTCCTGCTCGAGGGTTACAGTCGGCATAACAAGTTCTCCAGGTATGGACTGCGTTGGCAGCCCGCAAAGTCCCGCCACGGTTGAGCCCTTCGCGCCCGGGCGGGACGGCGCAGGCGCTCAGATTTCCACGTTCCACAGGAAATCAGGTTTCCGGCGAGCCTACGCGCGGTATGCGCCCACTTGGCCGGGTCGGTTTCTCTTACGAACCCAAACCTACTGAGTATAGACCCCCAATGGAATGAGATGCTTCACAAGGACGAATCCTCTACCCTTTAGCGTCATGCGGCTATGGCCATTTAGTATGAGCAGGCATGCCGGTAGATACGATTTCCCCAACGCGGGCCGAATTTCTGCACCTGGCGGCTACTCACACCCTGGTTCCGGTTTACCGTACGCTCACGGCCGACCTCGAAACCCCGGTATCCGCCTTCTTGCGCCTGGCTGCCGACGAACCGCAGTCTTTCCTCCTTGAATCCGTGGAAGGCGGCGAAAAAGTGGGTCGCTATACCTTTATCGGCATCCGTCCCTATCGCACCATCTTGTCCCGCGGAAGCAACATAGTTATCAACGAGCGCGGCAAGAAACGATCCCTGCAGGGGGATGTCTTCGCGCTGCTGAAGGAGTTGCTAGGAGGCCAGAAACCCGCGCATATCCCGGGTCTGCCGCCGTTTACCTCAGGCGCGGTCGGCTTTTTTGCCTACGACGTGGTGCGCCAGCTGGAGCGCCTCCCTGAGCTGGCGGAGGACGATTTAGGCGTTCCGGACGCGTGCCTGATGTTTTTCGACGAGGTGCTGGCCTTCGACCATGTGCGCAAGCAAATCCAGCTCATCGTGACTGCCGATATTGGCCGCCAGAAACCCGCCGCCGCGTACGCGGATGCCAAAAAGCGCTTGGCCCGGCTGGAGAAGCGCCTGGCTAGACCAATCCCCAAAAACCGGTCCGTTGCACCCCGGGGTAAGCTTTCCGTCACCAGCCATACCATTAAGAAGGACTTCCTGGCCTCCGTCGACAGGATCAAGGAGTACATTGTTGCCGGTGACATCTTCCAGGCCGTGTTATCCCAGCGCTTTGAGTTGAAGCCGGGTGTCGACCCGTTCTCTATCTACCGCGCCCTGCGCATAGTCAATCCGTCGCCCTACCTCTATTTCCTGCGTTTCGATTTGGACAAGGCTTCCACGTGCCTGGTGGGCTCGTCACCCGAACTGTTGGTGCGGGTGCAGGGGCGTCACGTGGAGTATCGGCCGATCGCGGGGACCCGTCCTCGCGCGGCCAACGAAGAAGAGGATCTGCGCATCGAGCAGGAATTGCTGGGCGATGAGAAAGAGCGGGCCGAGCACGTGATGCTGGTCGACCTGGGGCGCAACGATATTGGCAGAGTCTGCGACTTCGGCACCGTCCGGGTGAAGAGCCTGATGCATGTGGAACGTTATTCCCACGTGATGCACCTGGTCAGTTCCCTCGAGGGTCAGCTCAAGAAGGGACTCTCGGCGGTGGACGCTTTTTGTTCCTGCTTCCCGGCCGGCACCCTGAGCGGCGCTCCCAAGATACGCGCGATGGAAATTATCGAGGAGCTGGAGCCGACGCGGCGGGGCATTTATGGCGGCAGCGTTTTCTACGCTGACTTTTCCGGCAATTTTGACTCCTGCATTGCCATTCGCAGCATGTTGCTCAAGGGAGACCAGGGCTACCTTCAGGCCGGCAGTGGCATAGTGGCTGACTCGGTGCCGGAGGAAGAGTATCAAGAGTCGGTCAACAAGTCGAAAGCGCTTGTCCGCGCCGTGGAAGCAGCCAGAGCGGCAGCCTCACAGAGCAAGTGAGAACCTCCTGGATAAGACGATGGGTGCCCCAGGTCTCGTTTTGAGACCTGGGATCCTCCACGCAAATGCCGGCGGACCCGAGTTCTCACGCCATTCCATCTGGACTTTAGAGTGTGGCATCAGTACCTAGGGCTTTCTCGAAGTTAGAGTTCTAAATTTCCGGCATCTGAGTGGGGGATCCCAGGTCTCAAAAGCGAGACCTGGGGCACCCGTCGTCTTATCCAGGAGGTTCTCACACAGACTCTAACGTCCTGGGCTACTCTGTCGGGGACTCATTGGATGTGAATGGCCGTCCAACCGTTGCTACACTGAGAGAAGTGGTGTCCATGGTCTTCGTTCTCGACAACTACGACTCATTTACCTACAACCTGGTGCAGTACATGGGGGAGTTAGGGGCGGAAATGATAATCCGCCGTAATGACGAGTTGACGGTCGAGCAGATTGAGGATCTCAAGCCCGCCCGCATCGTCCTTTCTCCCGGACCGTGCACCCCCCAGGAAGCCGGCATCAGCATTCCGCTGATTCGCCATTTTGCCGGTAAAGTGCCCATACTCGGTGTTTGCCTTGGCCATCAGGCGATCGGAGCCGCCTTCGGGGGCAAGGTGGTGCGTGCACCGAAGGTGATGCACGGCAAGACCAGCCCCGTGGAACACGATGGACGCAGTCTCTTCGCCGGCCTTCCTAGCCCTATGACCTGTACGCGCTATCACTCACTGATCGTTGCCGATGAGGGTCTGCCGGAGGAACTTGAAGTGAGCGCGCGCGTACAAAACGGCGCCAGCAATGGAACCATCATGGGCCTGCGGCATCGCCGCTTTCCCATCGAGGGGGTCCAGTTTCATCCCGAGAGTGTGCTCACCGCGGACGGCAAGAGCCTGATTCGGAATTTTCTCAGCCTCTAATGCGATTTCTACTGCCCCTTGTTTTGTTTGCGCCGCTACTGGCCGCCCAGCAGCCCATCGGGCGCACCACTTCTACCGAGGTGCAGGTGTCGGGCGCAGTCGATATTTCTCATGGCGAGACAATGCTCGGTAACGGCAGCGCGATCACTGCCGGTAAGCAGGCGGTGAAGATCACGCTCCAGCGCGGCGGAGAACTACGACTGTGCTCGACCAGCACCGTTCACCTGTCGAGGGATCGCTCCATCGAAGATCCAGGCAGCAGCGCGCTCATGATGGCGCTCGACCGGGGTGCGATTGAGGCTAATTACGACGTCGGCAAGTATTCCGATGTGCTGCTGACCCCAGACTTGCGCATCCTTATCTCCGGGCCGGGACAGGCCCAGCTGAGCATACGAGTAAACACACAGGGAGACACCTGCGTAGACAATCACGGCCCCGGAGCCCCCTATGTCACGGTGAGCAGTCAACTGGAAGGCGGGGCGTACCGGGTTCTGCCGGATCAGCGTGTCACCTTCGAACATGGCAGCCTCAGCGAGGTGGTCGATCATGAGCCGGAGCCCTGCGGTTGCCCACCCATGCCAGTCACTTCCGTGGCCAGCGCCAGCGGCGGTCCTTCCTCTACCCCTGCGGACACCGCCTTCCCCATAGCGGAAAGCGAGGGACTGGCTGCCCCGCCTCCTCCGCCCACCGCGCCCGCGGTACCCGCGGGGCAGACGCATGCCCAGGTGACTGTGCCACTCACCTATAACGGAGAAAAGCCTGCTGCCGTCCCAGCCGCCGCTCCGGCCTCGTCTCCGCCTGCCCCCGCGCCCGCCGCACCGGCGCCCCCGCCAACGCCGCCGGCTGAAGCTGCACCCCCGCCCCCAACCAGCCAGGGCGGGTTCTTCCACCGCATCGGCCATTTCTTCTCCAGAATCTTCGGCAAGTAGAGAAGGGGCTACAATCGACAGTGTTGAGGTTCTGCTTCACCCAATCAGTCAGACATGAAGGAGTTCTTTGTTTATGGCAATTCCTGCCACACAGATGCGTCCGGGCATGGTCATCAAGCACAACAACGAGCTGCACACGGTCTTTAGCGTCGAGCATCGGACCCCTGGAAATCTGCGCGCTTTCATCCAAGCCAAGCTCCGCAACCTGCGCACCGGCGCCATGTTCGAGCATCGTTTCCGTTCTCCGGACCCCATTGACCGCGTCATCGTTGACGAAATTCCCATGGACTTTCTGTACTCGGATGGCGACGACTACTACTTCATGAACACCGAGAATTACGAACAGACCAATCTGAAGGGTGGCACCCTGGGCGATGCCATCGAGTACCTCATCCCTAATCTTCAGATCAAGGTGTCGTTCTTTGATGGAGTTCCGGTAGGTATCGAGCTGCCGCAGACGGTGGAGATGACAGTAGTAGAAACCGAGCCCGGCCTCAAATCGGCCACCGCTTCTTCTGTGACCAAGCCAGCCAAGCTGGAAACTGGCCTGGTAGTGCAAGTGCCCCCTTTCATTAACGAAGGGGAGAAGATTCGTGTGGATACCGCCGAAGGCGCGTACCTGTCTCGAGCATGACTATGGTGCGCCATTACATTGTCAAAGGCCGTGTTCAAGGAGTGGGCTTTCGCTGGCTTGTCCATCGCGAAGCGGGGGCTCGCGGACTGAAGGGTTGGGTCCGCAATACCGACGCAGGCGAGGTCGAGATCATGGTAGCGGGCAGCGAGGAGAAATTGGCCGAACTTCGCACCGTGCTCGAACGCGGCTCGCGCGGCAGCCGTGTGGACGCTGTCTATGAGAGCAACGTGGAGGAAACGATGGCCGAAGGCCTGGAATCGTTCCAGATTGAAGGAGCTTGGTAGCGACTGATGCCCCATCCACCCATTAACTGTGAGCCGCTAAAATCTTTGATTCGTACCGTCCCTGATTTTCCCAAGCCGGGGATTCTTTTCTACGACATCACTACTTTGCTCAAGGACCGGAACGGTTACGCAACCCTGGTGGACGCCCTGGCAGCGCACTACATCGGATTAGAAGATGTGGATCTGGTGCTGGGCATCGAGGCACGGGGATTTATCTTCGGACCCGCCCTCGCCTATCGCCTGAATGCGGGATTCGTGCCGGTGCGCAAACCGCACAAGCTCCCCGCCCCTACTGCGCGTGTGACCTATGACCTGGAATACGGAACAGATGCGCTCGAAATCCACCTGGATGCCATCGAGCCGGGGATGAACGTCCTGATCGTGGATGACCTGCTGGCCACCGGGGGAACCATGGAAGCAACCGTGAAGCTGGTTCGCCAGTTGGGCGCCAGGATCGTCGGCCTTGCCTTCGCCATCGAGCTCGACTTTCTCAATGGGCGCGATCGGTTCAAGGAGTACGACGTGTTCAGCCTGCTGCACTACAGCGAGTAGGCAGGGCTATACCACTCTGCGACCGCTGAACAGGTGAATCACCAGGGCCACCGCCGCGACGATGAGCAGAATGTGCAGGGCAAATGCGGCGATGTGGAAGAGCAGAAAGCCGCCGACCCACAGCAGGATAAGAATAATCGCGAGCGCCAACCACATTGCCGTGCACCTTGCGGAGAGTATCTCATCTCAAAGGAGCGATTAGCACCATGCTTCTGCGCACGTCGTTCGTTATCTTGCTTGCGTGGGCGCCCATGGCGCTGGCCGCGGCCCCGCAGCCGATGACAGCTCTGACCCATGTGCGGGTAATCGATGGCACCGGCCGCCCTCCGCTTGAAGATGCGACCGTGGTGATTGAAGGCAATCACATCCTGGCCGTTCAACCAAAGGGTTCCGCCGTCCCTGCCGCTGCGCAGGTAATGGACTTGCATGGCGACACGGTGATGCCCGGAATCATCAATGCCCATGGTCATCTTGCCTTGATCGCCGATGGGCAGAACTCAGCTACTTCTTACACCGCAGAAAACGTGCTTGCAGAACTACGTCAGTACGAGAGCTACGGTGTGACCGCGATGTTATCCCTGGGGCTCAATCGTGATCTTCTGTACCAGATTCGCCAGCAGCAACGGCAGGGCAAACTCGATGGTGCGACCGTCTTCACCGCCGACCGCGGCATAGGCGTCCCGGATGCCGCGCCACCGTTGCCCGCCGCGCCTGACCAGATCTATCGGCCGGCGTCAGCAGGAGAAGCCCGCGCTGAGGTGGACGATATGGCCAAGCGGCACCCGGACATAATCAAGATCTGGGTGGACAGCCTGGGAGGAACCAAGCCTGAAATGCCGCCAGAGATTTATCGCGCGGTGATCGACGAGGCACACAAACACCATCTGCGGGTAGCCGCGCACATCTATTATCTGGCGGACGCCAAGACGTTAGTGAACGACGGGGTAGACGTGTTGGCTCACAGCGTCCGCGATAAACCCGTCGATCAGGAGCTGATCGACGCAATGAAGCGTCGCGGTGTCTGGTACATCCCCACGCTCACGGTAGACGAGTCGTTCTACATCTACGCCGACCACCCTGGGTTTATGCAGATCGATTTTTTCAAGGACGCTATTTCACCCGAGCTGCTGGCGACGTTAAGCAGCGATGCCTATAGCCAAAAGGTAGATCACGATCCGAAGACCCCGGATCACAAAGCGGCTTTTGCGATGGACCAGAAAAACCTGAAGGCGCTATACGACGCGGGCGTTCTGGTTGGATTCGGAACAGACTCGGGTGCAATGCCGCCGCGCATACCAGGATTCTCGGAGCACCGCGAACTGGAAGACATGGTGAACGCGGGGCTGAGTCCAATGCAGGCTATCGTATGCGCCACCAAGAGCAATGCGGCGTTGTTGGGAATCGAGGCGACGAGAGGAACGCTGCGGCCGGGTAAGCGCGCAGACCTGATCGTATTGGCCGCCAATCCTCTGGACGATATAACGAACACCCGCTCGATTGTGACCATCTTCCACGACGGGCGCAAGGTCGCACCGCGCGTTCCAGTGGTGATGGCCAAGTAGGGGGAAAGAAACCGCAGGTCCCTCCACTACGCTTCGCTCCGGTCGGGATGACAAGGGGGAGGAAAACGTCAGTCAGCATCTGCTCCCTCCTTGTCATCCCGACCGGAGCGAAGCGTAGTGGAGGGACCTGCGGTTTCTTTCCCTTAGTGTTTCGCTTTTCTGGCGATCGGCCCCGCTTCGCGCACCCCTGCGGGCGCTTCGAATTTGGCAAAATTCTTCTCGAATTTTTGCGCGAGCATGATGGCGTGTGCATCGTAAGCCCTCGGATCCTTCCAGGCATTGCGCGGATTCAACAACTCCGCCGGCACCTCAGGACAACTGACCGGGATGCTTAGCCCAAACGCTGGCTCAGTGACAAACTCGACATTGCTCAAGCGCCCATCCAATGCGGCGTTGACCATGGCGCGCGTGTACTTAAGGCTCATCCGCTCACCCGTGCCGAAGGCGCCTCCGGTCCACCCGGTATTTACCAGCCAGCACTGCGCGTTGTGTTGTTGCAGCCGTTGGCCCAGCATTTTCGCGTACACAGCCGGGGCCAAGGGGATGAACGGCGAGGCAAAGCAGGTGGAAAACTCCGGCACCGGTTCGCTGCCCAGGCCAGCTTCGGTGCCCGCCAGCTTCGCAGTGTATCCGGAAAGAAAGTGGTACATCGCTTGTTCCGGGCTAAGGCGCGCGATAGGTGGCAGCACTCCGAACGCATCGGCCGCGAGGAAGAGCACGTGGTTGGGATGACCACCCGCACCAGGAATCACGGCGCTGGCGATGTACTCCACCGGATACGCAGCCCGGGTATTTTCTGTGTAGCGGATGTCGCTATAATCCGGGGTCCCGGTTCTCGGGTCGATCACTACATTCTCGAGCACCGCACCGAAACGGATTGCGTGGTAGATCTGCGGCTCCTTCTCCGCCGACAGATCGACGCATTTGGCATAGCAGCCACCCTCGATGTTGAAGATGCCGCTTTCACTCCAGCCGTGCTCATCATCTCCGATGAGCCGCCGCTGCGGATCGGCCGAGAGGGTGGTCTTGCCGGTGCCGGAAAGTCCAAAGAAGAGCGCCGTATCCCCAGCTTTCCCCAGGTTGGCCGAGCAGTGCATGGGAAAAACATCGCGGGCGGGCAGCAAATAGTTCATCACCCCGAAGATCGACTTTTTCATCTCTCCGGCATACTTTGTGCCCCCGATGAGAATGATGCGGCGGGTGAAGTCGGTGATGATGAACGTGCCCGAGTGGGTGCCATCACGCTCCGGCACTGACTCAAATTCGGGCGCGGCGATTACTGTAAATTCCGCCTTATGACTGGATAGTTCTTCTGCCGGAACACGAACAAACAACTGCTTCACGAACAGAGCGTGCCAGGCATACTCGGCGATAATTTGCACTGGAAGCCGGTAGTGCTCGTCTGCGCCAGCAAATAGATCGAGAACGTAAAGATCGCGCTCCCGCATGTGCGCAACGACCCGTGTCAGCAGGGCTTCGAATTTCGTCGAATCAAAAGGCTGGTTCACCTTGCCCCAATCCACCGTGTCGCTGGTGAGGGCATCCCTCACGATGAACTTGTCGCGCGGGGAGCGTCCGGTGCGGGCGCCGGTGAGGGCCACCAGGGCTCCGTTATCGGCGAGACTAGCCTCACCCCGGGCGATCGCTGCTTCTACCAATTGGGGCGTGGATAGGTTGCGGTGGACGTGGGCGCCTTCCACCAGCTTTCCCGTGAGTGCGGTAGGGGTGAGTGAATTCACTCGAGGGCTCCTCCCTGAGCAACGCTCAGGGTATGCACGAGTTTACCCTAGGACGTGGGCATGACGGGCAGTTCCGGCAGCAGGCTGGAGTGGCCGGCTTCGGCCATCACCGCGTCCACCTGTTCGAGCACTTCGGCGACACTCATCGTGTACATTTCACGCCCGTTGTCGTACCCGTTCTCGGCCGCCTGCTTGAGGTAGCGACCCGCTACCTGCGCCGCCAGGCGGTCGGTAATGACGTGCCCGGAACGCGCTTTCTGTTCGACCCACGCGTGCGCCGGCATGGCGATCCAGACCGGCCGGCCATTGACCTCAAACCGGATATCGACAGCATCTGCGTGGCGAGTGGCGATCGCGACTACATTGGCCGTCCAGCGGCAGTGTAGATCCTCCCGGGTCCAGTGATCGGTTACATGGAAGTCTTCGTACATAGCCATTAGCCTAGAGCATTTTCAGGTAACCTGGGCGTTCCTTACTTGGCACTCGAAAAGAATTTCGAAAAAAATTAAAAAGAAAGAGAATTTCACCGCAAATCTGCGTCCAATGTAGGCGACACTAGATAGCGTTTTGGCCGTTACGATGGTTTGGATGGGGTTTCGAGGAATAGCCATTCTGCGGCGCAGCGCCTGGGGTCAGAGTTTAGGCCCAACATTTTGACGGTAGTGAGGAGTAACGAACAGTGGTTCATAATCCAGAAACAATAGAGAAATTCGAGCAGAGCCTTCGTCGCCAGGAAAAGCAGCTGGAGCGTTCCATGCTTTCGGCGGTGGAACAGGGCCGGGAAGTTGCAGCAGACAGTGCGTTAGACGCTGCCGATCAGGCCGTGCAGTCTTACCAGAAGGAGATGCTTTTCAGCCAGGGCACCAGTGGCCACGAGCAACTTGCGCTTGTCCGGCTGGCCTTGAAAAGGCTCGATGAGGGTACCTACGGAGAATGCCTCCACTGCGGCAAGACCATTGGTCTGAAGCGCTTGGAAGCTCTCCCCTGGACCCCTTACTGCATCGACTGCCGGGAAAAGATCGAAAACGGCGAGATTGAAGATCCAGTCGCCGCCGCCTGAGTTTGACCCGCAAACTTCGGCGCTGCTAAACTTTAGAAGCCCGCGCAGACTGCGACCCTTCCTACGAACGGCTTCTGAAGGAACCTAGTGGATACTCAGACACGTCACGCCCTAAAACAAGACCGTTTGATCGAAGCTACTAAAACCAGCGTTGACTGGTTTCAGGAGAATCGATCGCGAGTCATCCAAGCCGGTGTGGCGTTGGTCGTCCTCATCGCCATCGTGGTGGCCGCTTTAGTGATCTACAGCAAGCGCTCGGCGGCCGCCGACCTGGCGTTCGGCGAGGCAATGGATACCTACAACGCTCCGCTGGCGCAGGCGGGGCAACCGGCTCCCCCAGGGGAAAAGAACTTTCCGACTGCCTCTGCGCGAGCGACGGCGGCCAACCAGCAGTTCGTGCAGCTGGCCGATAAGTATCACTCTTTTACCGCCGGCAAGATGGCCGAGTACTTTGCCGGCCTGACTGCGATCGACCTGGGCCAAACTGGCCAGGCCGAGACTTATTTGAAGAAGGTTGCGGATATCCACGACGCCCCGTTGGCATCGTTAGGGAAACTGGCGCTGGCCAACTTGTATCAGCAGTTGAACCGCAATAGCGAGGCAGTGGTGCTTTACAACCAGCTGATCGCGAAACCAACCAGCACGGTGCCGGCCGATGCGGCACGGCTGCAACTGGCGTCGCTCTACGAGAAAACGAATCCCGCCGAAGCGCACAAAATCTACGTTCAGCTAAAAAGTTCAAAATCTGCCGCCGGGCAGATCGCAACGCAAAAGCTAGAGCAAAAATAACAGGGCCACCCCTCTTGGGATCTTTCTCTGTAAAGAACCTTGGGTGCCCCATATCTCGCTCGTTTTTCGCGAGATGTGGGATACCACTGCCCTTTCCCTCTAACTTTCGATTTTCCTTGAAGGCGACGGGTCGAGGTTTGTGGTATCCCACATCTCGCGAAAAACGAGCGAGATGTGGGGCACCCAAAGTCCTTCTGCGGGACAGAGTCTAATGTGGCGTTACAGCCGTTGCGCCCGGTTGTTGCACGGCGTCGGTCTGGAATTTGCGGTATTGGTCGAAACGAATGTCGATCTCAGCGCGAAAACCAGCAACCAGAAAGGCACGCGCCTGCAGATGTAAGGCAATCGCCGTGGGCAGCCATGCCTCGTTGCGAATCAGTGCCTGATCGAAAACCACATTACTGCCCTTGGCTACCGAAGCCAGTAGTCCAAACCCCACGTGGTAGTTTTCATCCAGGGTCGCGCTCATGCGCGACACCTCACGGTCCGCCTCGTCGATCCAGATCGTGCCGCTCACTTTTTTGAGCGCCTCTTCATCGCGGCCGTGGGTCTTGGCATGTTCATCGCCGGCGAAGTCGAAGGCGATGGTGTCGCGCCCGTTCAGGAGCAGACGCCGTGGCCTGACAAACCTGACAATCTGCAGCAGGCGGGCAACCGTGATCTCATCCTTGTCAGGGTTGGTGTAACCCGGTTTCGAGATCTTGAGAACTTCTTTGTTAACCCGGTCTTGTTCCTTGCGCGCCTGGTCCGGGGTCAGGTCCTTGCCGTCCTTTCGGACCAGTTTCTCTATCTGCTGGCCGTTGACAAAGAAGACCTCGTGCTCCTCGGTTTCAGTCTTTTTCGTCTTCCCACTACTATCCAGTTCCCGGGTGGTCTGCACCTCCCGGAAGGTATAGTTTTCGCGCGCTTTATCCAGTTGCTTTTGGTGCGCCTCAACCTCACGCAGCATGGTTGCCGCGTCAGGCAGAGCGGCCGGCTCATTCGCGGCGAAGGCAGGCCATCCTAACGAAACCAGCAAAGCACCAGCTGCGAGCCATGGCGGTGAGACAGACATCTTGCCCCTAACTGCTCATCTTAGCGTAGGCTGTTAGCACTGAATTACCTGGTGTTTCGAAAGGAAATTAAAACGATGGTGAATTTGCTCCTGAAGTGGGTCCTGGGCGCTCTGGCTCTTTTAGCAGTGACGTATATCGTGCCCGGATTCAAAGTGGTGAGCCTGCCCTCCGCCTTGGTGGCAGTGCTGGTGATCGGCTTTCTGAACATGACACTGGGACTGGTGCTGAAGGTGATCACCTTTCCCTTCGCCATTCTCACCCTGGGGTTACTTTTCTTGGTCATCAATGCGTTCATGCTCATCATTGCGAGCAAGATTACTCCCGGCCTGCAGATCGCAAGTTTCGGCGCAGCTTTTATTGGCGCAGTCGCTCTGGCTGTGGTTCACATGATCATTGAGGCGGTGCTGTAGAGGGCGCCGCAACGCCGCGCGGCAAGGATGCAGGGACTCCCGGAGGAAGCACAGCGCGGCCCGATCTGGATCGCCCGCGTCCCTGGTTTACGGGTGTGGGCTGAACCGGGACGGGTTCTACCGGCACGTGAACTGCCGAAGCAGTTCCGAAGCCAGCCGATGCTGGAGCGATCGGGCGCGGTGCATTGACCGGAGGGGCGCTCAAGGCGGTGGGATGGTGGTGAAACACCAAACTGCGTAGTGCAGGATTCAGGACTACGGCGGATAGACCAACGCTGGCGGCCAAGGCGCAGGCGGCCATGGTGCGAACCGGCAAAAAATAAAAACGGTTGCGTGGGGTCTGCAGCCGCAGGTTTACCCGTTTCGCCAGGTCGGAGGGGGGTTCAACGCTTCCCAGCCGACGCAGAGTGTTGTCGATTTCCGAGTGTATGTTCATTGCAAACTCCCTTCCTGCTGCAGCAAGGCTGCGAGCGCGTGCCGCGCACGGTACAACCGGGAGCGGATGGTCGATTCGGTTGTTTTAAGGACCCGGGCAATCTCCACCGTTGACAACTCCTTGACCGCCGACAGGAGCAAGACTTCGCGCTCCCTGGCCGGCAGGGTGTCAATCAGTCTAAGAATCCGGGCGTGGCGCTGCGCGGTGATCGCCAGTTTTTCCGCGCTCAGCTCCCCGGTCGGCAGAACCCGTGCCAGTTCTTCAAAATCGTCCACCTGTGGACGCGTTTTGGCGCGGCGCTTGCGATCGAGGACCAGGTTCCATGCGATGCGAACCAGCCACACGCGATAGTCGCGCACCTCGGCCAGCTTGCTGCGGTGACGGAGAACGCGCAAAAAGGTCTCCTGCACCACGTCCTCCGCATCGGCGGCGTTACGCGTAACCGAATAGGCCACGCGATAAAGCGTGGTCGAGTACTCTTCTACCAGCGCGGTTACCCGGGCGTGCGCATCCTGCTCTGGTACGGCCACAGCCTCGGCCTCCAGCCATCCGACGAATTGTCCTTCAACGGTTCCCATATCTGAACAGAGACTGTCGCATATAGAGACGCATCATACGCCCTTTCCGCTCGCCGTCCAGGGGCGCGGCCCTCTGAATGATTGCTGGAGATTTCGTGTGACCGGGGATACGAACGGCATCTATGATCATTCGTCATGCGCGCCCGTTCCATCCTCATACGATACCTGTTGGCGCTTTACTGGCTCAGCCCGGCCGCTGTGTTCGCCGGGGGGCCACCAGCTGATCCCTCAGGTGTCTATCAAGGTCATGCGCCGGCGGCCGATGCTGCAAAACGGGTCTTCACCCTTAACCTGGTTTCGGATGGCACCGCAAGTCTCACCACGCTGTACATCGGCAAAGACGACACGACTCAACATGGCCGTTGGACGCAGAGCGGCAGCCAGGTGGTAATGACGTTTGATGCGATGGGTCCAAACCGGCCTCCCCATCCCATTACTTTTCGCCATCATGACCACGAACTCAGGCCCATCCACTGGGATCCCAGCGAATGGGGCCGGGCCGGGCCGCCCGTCCTTCACCGTTCGCGCGCCTCTCAGGGCGGCTACTGACCATGAGCGCGTTCTACAACATCATGCTGGGGTATTTTTTCGGCTTCGCGCTGGGGGTGGGCTGCGCGCTTGCGGTCTTCTATGCGATTTATTCGGGAGGATACCGGAAGGCAGTGGAGGACTCGCTGCTGGAGCAAAAGCCGAAGCGCTACCTGGAGGCAGTGGTTGCCGCGAATCGGCGTGCGGAAAAGGAGAAGGCACCTTAGGCTCTCGCTCTATCGATAAAGGTACGGCTTAGCCCTCCGTGCCTGGTTCCTTAACGAAGGCCGGGTGCCCCACATCTCGCTGGTTTTTCGCGAGATGTGGGATACCACTGCACCCTCCCTCTGACTCTTGATTCATCCGAGGCGTTGAGCGGTCAACATTGGTGGTATCCCACATCTCGCGAAAAACCAGCGAGATGTGGGGCACCCGGCCTTCGTCAAGGAACCAGAGGTGAAACCCTCTCATGGGACCGAGCTCACGCAGAGCTACGAATAGTTGACTTTCAATTCCTTCAACGAGGGCAGAAAGGCAGGATGCACCTCTACCTTCAATCGTCCTGCCCGAACTCCAGGATCGGCAGAGGCGATGGCCATTGCCTCTGCGGCGGTGGCTGCGGCGATGATCGAAATCCCTACCAGCGGTCCGTCATCGGTAACCGGCCCCGCCAGCAGGTAGCGTCCGGCTTCCACTTGCTCCCGTATGAATGCCAGCTGGCGTGGCACCAAATCTGGCGCCTCCCCGCCCTCGGTATCGTTCCACCGTTCTCCCTTGAGCAGAAAAGCAATGAAATAAGGCTCGACATTACGAGGAACATCTTTCATTCGCTATTTCGCCGCCTCGTCCAGTAATCTTTGCGCGGCTTCTGTCTTGCCTTCCTTCTGCAGCAGGGCAGCGTGCTGGCGCAGGATGGCACGCCGTTTCTTTTCTACCGCCGCGGAGTCTGCTTCGGGTGAAGGTTTGCGGAAGTTTTCTTCTGCCGCCCGATAATCGCGGTCCGCCTTATCCATGGCGCCCATTTGGGAGTAAATCATCGCCCGATGCCAGTAGGCCACGCTCCACTCCGGGGACCCGGGCTTGACGGCTTTGGGCACCAGCGCTACTTCGCGATTGAACTCCTCCAGCGCCTCCTCCTTGTGATCGAAGGCGGCCAAGGCTATGCCGTATTCATCGTGCGCCATCATCTTGTCCAGCAGACGCATATGGGGAGGATACTGATCCGCCAAATCGCGCTGCTGCTTGCAATAGTCAAGCGAGAGGGGATCCTGGGCGGTGAGCAGGTTGACGCATTTCACCATCAGTTTGCCTACCTGATCACTCAACTGGTTGGCTTTGTCCTCTTCGGAAGTAGGAGGACCCGTGGGCAGCGGAGATGCGGGGGCGGCTGCCTGCTGACCGAGCGCGAAGCGCGGGGCCATCATGAGCAGGGCCACGCAGCAGCAGATACCAACGCGCATAATACCCCCGGTCTACAGATTGATTATGCCGGATGAGAGCCGTGGTGTGGCTTCCGGTTCATAGCACTATTGTGTAGCTAATAGCCTTTGCGCTTCGCTGTGTTTGCCTTGACGATCGAGCACATCCGCGTGCTGCTTGCGCACCTGCAGGCGGAGTTGCCTGAAATGCTCCGCCAAGGCCGCATTGCCGGCGGCTACAGCGATGGCGTCAGTGAATGTATCCTCAGCCGTCTTGAGATCGCCGGCCGCTTGTTCCCACTGGTGCAGTTGCTGATGGGCGGTGGCCCGGTGCCAGAATGCCACCGCCCACTGCAGACTGTCCGGCTTGACGGTGCTTCCCGGCAGCAGCCCAATCTCGCGGTCAAACGGTTCGAGCGATTGTCTCGGCTGATGCGCCACCGCCAGCAAAGCAACGCCGTATTCATCGTCGGCCACGATGCGCGACATGCGCTCGGTGACCGGGCCGTTTTCGGCCGCATCAACTTGGGCCTTGCAGGAAGCGACCGCTCTTGTATCCCCGGCCTGCAATAACTGGGTGCAAGTTGGATTCCCATCCTGCCCCTGCGCAGCCAAGAGTCCACACAGAAAAGCGGCCAGGCTGAAAACGACTCGACCTCTGGAAAGTAGCAACCTCAATCTCCCCGGATAGAATAACGTGCAGGATGTCTGACCGGCTTTACTACACCGACCCAGCGCTGGCCACCTTTGAGGCGCATGTTGCCGATATTCGCGAGGTTTCCCGAACCGACGGCAAGTCGCTGTGGCAAATCGCCCTGGACCGTAGTGCTTTCTACCCCACCAGCGGCGGCCAGCCGCATGACACCGGCGTGCTCACGGCTACGTCTTCGGGCGGCGCATTGCTCGAAGCTCCCATCCTGGCGGTGGAGGAGGATGAGCAGGGTGAGGTGTGGCACACCACGCCGAAGCCGTTATTGGCCGGCACCGCGGTGCGCGGTTACGTTGATTGGAGCCGTCGCCGCGACCACACGCAGCAACATTCGGGACAGCACTTGCTTTCCGCGGTGGTGTATCGCCATCTCGGTGCGGCGACAGTTTCGTTCCACCTGGGGGAGATGACCTCCACCATCGATCTTGCCCGAGAAGCCATCACCCAACAGGAACTGGAGCGGGTGGAAGACGCGGTCAACGACCTCATTGCCGAAGATCGCGCGGTCACCACCCGCACCATCCCGCGGATAGAAGCTGAGATGCTATTGGCTGCAGGCAGCCTGCATAAATTGCCGGACAGGGAAGGGGACATCCGGCTGATCGAAATCGACGAGATCGATCTCAACGCCTGTGGCGGCACCCACGTACGATCGACCGGCCAGATTGGGGTGCTCCTGATCCGGGGGACAGAACGCGTGCGGCAGGGAATTCGAGTGGAGTTTGTCTGTGGAATGCGCGCCGCCGTAACTGCACGCCACGATCTGACCACGCTCACCCGCGCCGGCGCCGCGCTTTCCGTAGGACGTGTTGACGTCGCGGAAGCCGTTGACCGGCTGCTGGTGGAGAGCAAGGCTTCCAATAAGGCGCGACAGAAGCTTACCGAGGAGCTGGCCGGCCACCATGCTGCGAACCTGGTGCTGGAGTATCCGCTAAAGGAGGGCCGGCGAGTGGTGAGGCGGACCCTCACCGATCATGATGCAGCTTACCTCAAATTGCTGGCATCGCGGCTGATCGCATTTGCTCCCCAGACGGTCGCTCTGTTGGCCGCCACCCAGGAGGAACCGGCCCGGGTGGTCGTGGCGGCTAGCGCTGATCTGAAGATCGATTGTGGAACCCTGCTCCGCGAGGCGCTGGCCTCCTATGGTTTGCGGGGCGGGGGATCGCCCGGGATGGCGCAGGGTCAAATTCCCAGCGCCCATTTGGACGCGCTCTTCAGCGGGCTTGAGAGCCAGCTGGCGAAAGTGTGAGTTATCCGCATTTGCTCCGTTCACTGTTAAAATAAGGTTCGGTTGTTCCCATCGTATGGGGCTATAGCTCAGCTGGGAGAGCGCCTCGTTCGCAACGAGGAGGTCAGCGGTTCGATCCCGCTTAGCTCCACCAAATTCCGACTCATCCATGCGCTTATTGCCGCCGTTCGTTGACACTCCACCGCGGGCGGGGGCACCATTACCGCAATACAATTTCCACCCAAGGAGCTGCCCCAATGCCCATCACAGCGACCGAGACGGCCGCAATTCGCAGGCCGGAACTCAGTTCAGCCGCGGCCTCATTCCTGGCTAAGAAACATCAAATGCTGATCGACGGCAAGTGGGTGGATGCCCGCAGCGGCAAAACCTTTGCTGTCGAGGACCCAGCGACCGAAGAAATTATCGCCCACGTACCGGCCGGCGATAAGGCGGATATCGATCTGGCAGTCGCCGCCGCGCGGCGCGCTTTCGAGACCGGACCGTGGTCAAGCATTTCACCCGCCGCAAGGCAGCGCCTGGTCTGGTCGCTCGGTGACTTGCTCGAGCGTCATGCCGACGAACTTGCTGAACTGGAAGCGCTGGACAACGGCAAGCCAGTCACCAACGCTCGCCGCGATGATGTCGGCGGGTCGATCGAAATGTTCCGCTACATGGCCGGCTGGGCGACACGGTTGAATGGAGAGCAGATTCAGGTCTCGAGCCCGGGCAACTGGCACGTCTACACCATTCGTGAACCCGTAGGGGTGGTTGGCCAAATCATTCCCTGGAACTTTCCACTGATGATGGCCGCATGGAAGCTAGCGCCCGCATTGGCGGCGGGATGCACCATCGTGCTCAAGCCCGCAGAGCAGACGCCGCTCTCTGCGATCCGCCTGGGCGAACTCATCACCGAGGCCGGTTTCCCCGACGGGGTGGTAAATATCGTCACCGGATATGGCGAGACAGCCGGCGCGGCTCTGGCAGAACATCCGGATGTCGACAAGGTCGCCTTCACCGGCTCGACCGAGGTTGGCAAGCTCATCGTCAAGGCGGCGGCAGGCAATCTCAAGCGCGTCTCGCTCGAGCTTGGGGGCAAATCGCCGGCCATTGTCTTCCCCGACGCCGATCTGGAACTTGCCATTGCCGGAACAGCCAGCGCGATCTTCTATAACCAGGGTCAGTGCTGCACCGCGGGATCACGGCTGTTCGCGCATAAATCGGTCTTTGACAAGATCGTGGAAGGCGTTACTCGGGAGGCAGCAAAACTGAAGATCGGGCATGGCCTCGATCCGTCGGTGAATCTTGGTCCGCTCGTGTCTAAGGAGCAGCACAACCGCGTCACCGGCTTTCTAGATGCGGGGCGGCAGGAAGGCGCGGAGGTGGTGACCGGCGGCAAGGCCATGGGCAACCAAGGCTATTTTGTGGAGCCCACGGTTCTCGCCCAGACCAATCGCTCGATGAAGGTGGTGCGCGAAGAGATTTTCGGACCGGTGGTATGCGTCCAGTCCTTCGACGATTCCGATCTGGATGCCGTCGCCAAGTTCGCCAACGATACTGAATATGGCTTGTCCTCGAGCGTCTGGACGCAGAACCTGAAGGCCGCCCACATGATGGCGCGCAAGATCAGGGCGGGCACGGTTTGCATCAATACCCACAATTACGGAGATCCCGCGTGGCCGTTTGGCGGTTACAAGCAGTCCGGCTGGGGCCGCGAGATGGGCAAGGAAGTGATGGAGCACTACACCGAAACCAAGGCTGTTGCCGCCCGGCTTTAGAGTCCTGGTAGACGTCAACCTGACCGCGTTTGAGTCCCGGCGGTGCCGGGACTCAACGGTCGAATCTACGGACTTTTGACCCCAGCTTTACTCTCGCCACACACCCTTTCATCCAGACGCAACCCCGACCCCAACTTTTTTAGCGTGGCGCAAAATGACCGTTGAGCGCATGAAACTCTTTGCGTGGGTTTGCGTCCATTTTCGTAAGTTTTCGATTTTCTTGCGTCCGCGGCCATCACGCTGAAAGGGGTGAACGTGAAAGCGTGGATTTTGATCGTCGGCGACGATCCGATGCTTTTGCACACGCGCGCCGAGCTACTCCGGGACTGGCAGATAACGACAGCACTCTCCCGCCACGCTGGAGAAGCAATGCGGGCACGAAACTATGACTTATTGATCTTGAGCCAAACCGTGCAGGAGACGCGGGCAAAGAGTTTGATCGCTCAGGCTATGGAGTTGCAGCCCAATCCCCGGATACTGGCCATTCGCTCAGAAGAGGATCGGCAGTTCGGATCACCAACGTACCAAGTGGACCTAAGCAACCCAGGAGGCTTGCGCTCCGCAGTTGCCAGGATGCTGGAATTTCGCGCCGACGCTCCGTTGCCTACATAAAGGCCATAGCGATTCCGAGGAGCACAATAAGCAAATGAAAGCCGAAGGTGTCGAGGAAGCGGCTGGTGACCGTATCGCCGCCCGATCGCCGCACCTCTGTTGTGCGAGCGATCTCTTCTATTTGAACCTGGTTGGGCGGATTGGCATTGGCGGGGGAGACCATGCAAACCTCTTTCCGTTCATGAGATTATCCACTCAATTGACCGGAAATAATCAGCCTCGATCTACAACCTTTAGTGCAGATTCACTCCCCGGGGGCAGCAGAGAAGACAACGTAATTGCGGTTGATATAAAGCCGGTACCGATCAGGCGTGGTGTCGGCGAGAACCTGCAAGGGGGTGGGCCGCTTCAATTCCGTATCGTGGGTGCCGCTGGTCGTGAACAGGTCGTGCGCACCCAGATCCATCACCAGAAACTTGTTGCCCTCGACAAAGCCAACTCCGTAAGCTCCCGGTTTTAGCCTTTGCCCGTTGATGTCGAGAGCAACTTCGGTAATGAAATAGGCCTGGTATTTCTGCTGCACGGCGGTCGAGTAGCCTGAGGTATCCACCAGGGCGCAGAGCACAAACATGCCGTCAGCTAGCTTGACGCCGCCCGCATTGCGCGCCTGAACGCTAGCCACCTGGCCGCGGAAGAAAACTGTTGCCGGCACCAGGTTCACCACATCCGCCGCTTTTAATACGAGGCCGCCGGATGTTGAGGCTGCTGCGATCGTGTCCGCTGGAAGAAACAGAAGTAACGCTGCCGCAACGCACAGCAGCAAGGTCAAGCAGGATTTCTTGGGGAACAAGAGCCCTCCCTTTCAGAGATGAATGTACCATCGAGCCGTTCCATCTTTCACCGCACGGAAAAGGCGCAAGTTCCTCCAGTGCTTCGGCATGCGGCTCTGGGCCGAGAGGCTCGCATCCAACCACCTCGGAGGAAACGATGAGCGAAGCTCTGACCAGGCCGCAGGCCATCAAGAAAATTTCGGAGATGATCAAGGACATTCGCATTGCGATGTTGTCTACGGTCACAGCCGATGGAAGAATTCACAGCCGTCCCATGGCCACGCAGCAAGCCGAGTTTCAAGGCGAGCTGCTCTTTCTTACCCGGCAGGAATCAAGCAAGACCGATGAAATCGCGCATCAGGCGCGAGTCACGGTGGCCTATGTCGACAGCAAGGATCATCGCTTTGTCTCTCTGTCCGGCCGCGCGGAACTCAGCAAGGACCGCGCCACCATTCAGGAGCTATGGAATCCGCTTTACAAAGCGTGGTTTCCGGAAGGCGAGAACGATCCGGAGATCACCGTGATTCGTGTCTATGTGGACCACGCCGAATATTGGGAAGCTCCCGCAAACTCAATTGTGCGCGGCTATCAACTGCTAAAGGCGGCAGCAACCAAGGGCGGCGCGCCGGTTGGACAGCATCAGGAAGTAGCTATATAAGGGCCGCGCTTGCGTTGAGGCCATATCCGGCCGATGATTCCCCAGACTGGAGCGTTCGTGTCTTTACGCAAGTTGAGAAAGCAATCGCGCCCGGAGCCGCAAGCCAGCGCCGGGTCATCTCAGGCCCAAACTGAACTCGACCGGCCAACAGCGGACGAGATCTACGAACAGGTTTCACGCAACGCGCGCCATGAGCTGGACCGCTCGGTCGTGGGCCTGGCGATCTCCGGGTTGGCCGGTGGAATCACCATGGGGCTGACTGCCCTCAGCACCTCGATCGTGATCGCTCAGTTAGGGCCGAGCCCGGCTGCCAGGTTCATCGCCGACCTTTTATATCCCATCGGTTTCATCGCGGTCATCCTGGGGCGGGCACAGTTGTTCACGGAAAACACGCTTTATCCGGTGGCGCTCATGCTCGCGGAACGCCGCCATGGCTGGCGAACGCTGCGTTTGTGGGCCATCGTTCTTCCTAGCAACGTTCTGGGAGCCTTTCTTGTTCGCGCTGCTTGCTGTTCGCACCGGCGCACTTCGGCCGGAGTTTGTCACGGCCATGACGCACCTCGGGGTGCAGGCTGCGGGGGTAACGGCGAGCCACGTCTTCTGGAGCGGGGTGATTGGCGGGTGGATCATCGCGCTCGTCGCCTGGCTGGTAAGCGGCAGCCACTCCATTACCGGGTCCGTTATGCTGATTTGGCTGCTGACGTTTGTCGTCGGACTGGGAGGTTTTGCTCATTGCATCGCGACCAGCGGCGAGATTCTGGCGGCGATTCTCGATCATCAGCTTGCGATGTCGCGATATTTCGCCTGGCTTGCTCCGGCAACGCTGGGAAATATCTGCGGCGGCGTGCTGCTGGTTACGCTGCTCGAGTACGGCCAAGTGAAAGGCGGAGAGGAAGGAGGATATTATCGCTAGTGTCATAGCACACGAGAAGGCACAAGAGGAATGGTAGATACCAACAAGAACACACATGCTCCGATTGAGAGCTACGCGATCATAGGAGACTGCGAGACTGCCGCCCTGGTGGGTCTTGATGGCTCTATAGACTGGCTTTGCTGGCCGAATTTCTCTTCCAATGCTTGTTTCGCGCGTCTCCTGGGGACAGAAGACAACGGCCGCTGGTTGTTGGCGCCTGCCGACAAGGTCGAGAAGACGACGCGTAAGTATCGCGACCACACGCTCATTCTGGAGACTACGTTCGAGACCGCGGATTTCGCGGTGATGCTGATCGACTACATGCCGATTCGCGACTCCATCTCCGATATCGTACGCATCGTGAAAGGAATTCGTGGAAGCGCACCCATGAAGATGGAGATGTCATTGCGCTTCGATTACGGCGCCACAGTGCCCTGGGTTACTGGGTTGCGCGGGGGAATCCGCGCGATTGCTGGACCTGACCTGGTGGCGCTTCGCACGACAGCGCCGCTTATCGGGAAGGGACTCACCACGGTGAGTGAATTCACAGTCAATGCAGGACAGAGCGTCGATTTCGTTATGAGCTATGGCGCTTCGCACCTGAATACCCCGCGTGCGATCGACGTGGACAAGTCGCTCCAGGAGACACAAGAGTTCTGGGAAAAGTGGGCGGCCGACAACAATTACCAGGGACACTACCAGGATGCGGTGGAGCGCTCCTTGATCACCCTGAAAGCGCTCACCTATCGGCCCACGGGAGGGATTGTCGCCGCGGTGACCACGTCCTTACCAGAACAATTAGGAGGCCCCAGGAATTGGGATTATCGCTATTGCTGGCTGCGCGATGCGACCTTCACCCTGCTGGCTTTCATGTCTGGCGGCTATCTACCAGGAAGCCAAAGAGTGGCAGCAGTGGTTGCTGCGCGCGATTGCCGGCAATCCCGATCAGGTCCAAATCATGTACGGCCTCGCCGGCCAGCGCTATCTCCCCGAACGCGAATTAACCTGGCTCACCGGCTATGAAAACTCCAAGCCAGTCCGCATAGGGAACGCGGCGTCGGAGCAGTTGCAATTGGATATCTATGGGGAGGTGATGGCCGCGTTTCATAGTGCGCTGAGCCGGCTGGAGAAAAGCGGAGAGCGGTCGTTCGCCATGCTTCGTCGCCTGATTGAGCACCTGGAAACCATTTGGCAGGAGCCGGACGAGGGTATTTGGGAAACCCGCGGAGGGCGGCAAAACTTTACCTATTCCAAGGTAATGGCCTGGGTTGCGTTCGACCGCGCCATCAAGGCGGCTGCGGTATTGCATGCCGGTGCCCCGGTGGAAAGATGGCAGAAGGTCCGGACAAAGATTCACGAGGAGATCTGCAGCCATGCTTATAACGAGAAGCTGGGCAGTTTTGTGCAGAGCTACGGGTCGGAGCACCTCGATGCATCCTTGCTGCTTATGCCTATGATGGGGTTTCTTCCTGCTGAGGATCCGCGGATCCAAGGCACGCTTAAGGCGATTGAGGGGAGCCTGATGTCCGGCGGATTAGTACTCCGGTACAACACGGAGAAAGTGTCGGATGGCCTGCCTCCCGGCGAAGGGGTTTTTCTCGCTTGCAGTTTCTGGATGGTGAGCGCGCTCATGATGCAAGGGCGTGATGCCGACGCTAAAAAGCTTTTCGAGCGGGTACTGTCCTTGGCCAACGACGTTGGCTTGCTGGCTGAAGAATACGACGTCGGGGCCAAGCGCCTGGTGGGTAATTTTCCCCAAGCCCTTTCGCATATCTCCCTCGTGAATGCGGCTTTCCACCTGGCCAGTCCCGCCGCGCCTCCAACGAAGTAGGGCAGCCAGTCTGCATCCAACCGGTATATATCGACATTCTTGCTCTTAATCAGGTGTGGTAAACGCCAGGAGGATGGCATGCACGTATTTGAGGTCTGGGCTCCTCGAGCCCGTACCATGGAAGTCAAAGCAGGAGACAAAAAATTCGCCTTGGCCCAGAAAGAAAGGGGCTGGTGGTCAGCGGAAGTACAAGAGGCAGGGCCGGGCACGGACTACGGGTTTGTGATCGACGGGTTGGAGCCACCTCTGCCCGATCCCCGAACGCACTGGCAGCCCTACGGTGTGCACGGCGAGTCACGGGTGGTCGATCACGCGGCGTTCCCGTGGGGCGACGATCTCTGGCAGGCGCCGCCGCTCTCCAGCGCACTCATTTACGAGCTGCATGTCGGCACTTTTACGCCGGAAGGAACCTTCAGAGCGGCAGAATCCCATTTGGATTATTTGAAAGAACTGGGCGTGACCCACGTTGAGCTGATGCCGGTAGCTAATTTTACCGGCAAACGTGGATGGGGCTATGACGGAGTGAATTTGTACGCGCCGTTTAACGGGTACGGCGAGCCTGACGACTTGAAGCATTTCGTGAATGCCTGCCATGGCAAAGGGTTAGCGGTTCTACTGGACGTGGTGTACAACCACCTCGGTCCGGTGGGCAATTACCTGCAAAAGTTTGGGCCGTATTTTACGGGCAGCCACTCCACGCCGTGGGGCGGCGCTGTCAATTTTGAAGAAGCCGGCGCGACCGAAGTTCGCCGCTACCTGATCGACAATGCATTGATGTGGCTGGCCGATTACCACATGGATGGACTGCGACTAGACGCGGTGCACGCTTTCAATGACCGCTCTGCTATTCACTTTCTGGAGCAGCTCACCGGTGAGGTAAGAAGACTCGAAGCAGCGATGGGAAAGCACTTCTACCTGATCGCCGAAAGTGATCTGAACGACCCCAGGATAGTAAAAGCCGAGGAGGCTGGCGGATACGGTCTCGATGCGCAATGGAGCGATGACTTTCACCACGCCTTGTTCGCTGTCGTCTCTGGGGAGCGTGTCGGCTACTACGCGGACTTTGGTTCCCTTGCCCAACTGGCCAAGTCGCTGCGCTGCGTCTTTGTCTATGACGGAAATTATTCTGAATATCGTGGACGAAACCACGGCCGCCAGGTTGTCGGCTTGTCGGGGCATCGATTCATCGGGTTTGTACAAAACCACGATCAGGTTGGGAACCGTGCCCAAGGGGAGCGCATCAGCCATGAAGCCGGCGTGGGCCGCGCCAAGATAGCAGCCGCACTCGTACTCACGGCGCCTTTCGTGCCCATGCTGTTTCAGGGCGAGGAGTTTGGAGCTTCTGCTCCTTTCCTGTATTTCACCGACTACGAAGATCCCGAGCTCGGAAGGTCGATCTCCGAGGGACGCAAGAAGGAGTTCGAGGCCTTCGGCTGGGCGCCGGATCAGATCCCCGATCCTCAGGATGAGCAGACCTTTAACCAGTCCAGGTTGAATTGGGCTGAGTTAACTGAGGAACCGCATGCCTCACTATTGCAATGGCACAAGGACCTGATCAGCCTGCGCCGCAAGCGAAGCGAATTGTCCGATGGCAACCTGAATGCGGTAAACGTGCGACACAACGAAGAGGCGCACTGGCTGGTGCTGGAACGTGGAAGTCTACGCATTGCTTGCAACCTGGGCCAAGAGCCGGTGGAAGTGGAAGCAGGCTGCAGTGCTCAGCTGCTGCTGGCCTCCGATGATTCCATAGGGCTGAGCGGCAAGAACATCAAGCTGGGGCCTGACAGCGTGGCGATAGTGTCGCTGCCCGTCCATGGTGAGGAACCGAAGGCGGACCGTCCCGCGGGACTCATTTTGTAGGTGGAGTTCTCACGCAGAAAAAACCACGTAACTGCTCTGAGATGAATTCGGCTTTAGCTGCTGAGGGCAACGGAGTTTTATTCAGCGTGCAATAATCTTAGCGATGCTGAAGAAGTTTCCTGTGAGCCGCTTCTTGCTCCTCCAGATGGCAGCGAGCCTGTCGCTCACGGCGCTGGGTCAAAGCGCCGCATGGCAGCCGAATGTTACCCGTCAACAGACCTATACCATGCATCGGGCTTCGAGCGCGGATCCCACTGGGGCCAATGCTGACTATCGCAAAGTTGATCACGGGGTAACCCTCACGCTGCTCGATACCGACGGTCCCGGCCTGATCTCGCACCTGTGGTTTACCATCGCCAGCAAGGAGCCCTATCATCTCAAACGGATCGTGCTGCGTATCTACTGGGACGGCGAGGAGACACCCAGTGTGGAAGCTCCGATCGGTGATTTCTTCGGCCTTGGTCTCGGTTACTACCACCCCTGGCAGTCTGAAATGCTTTCGGTCGGCAGCATAAAAGATTTGAACTGCTTCTTTCCCATGCCCTTTCAGAGGCACGCGCGGATTACCGTAACTAATGAAGGCAAGCAGCTCATTGACGCGCTTTATTACAACATCGATTACCGTACCGATCCAACCACACTTGCACCGGGCACATTGTATTTCCACGCGCAATATCGTCAGGCGCAGCCCAATCATGGATGGACGAACAGGTGGACATCGAACGGCCAGCCGCTGGTGAACAAGAAACCCAATCTAACCGGACAGGACAATTACGTGTGGCTCGATGCCAAGGGTCCCGGCCAATATGCGGGAGTGACCATGTCCATTCTGCAAAACCAGGATGATTGGTGGGGCGAGGGAGACGACATGTTTTTCGTTGACGGTGCAAAGAAACCATCGATCGCCGGCACCGGTGCAGAAGACTACTTCCTAGGTGCCTGGGGTTTTAAAGACCATCCTTTCTCTTACCAGTTATACGGGGCGCCAATCGTAGGCAAATCGGTGGCTGGCGGCAGGACGAGCGTCTACCGTTTTCACCTTGATTCGCCGATCGTTTTTAAAACCTCGTTCAAGGCGACCATCGAACACGGCAACGCAAATCATCGCTCCGACAACTTCTACTCCGTGGCCTACTGGTACCAGGTCGAGCCACATGCTCCTTTCCCTCCACTACCGCCCGTGGAGCAAAGGCTGCCCGTACTGCAGCACGTCGGTGGACCCGGAAACAGAGGGGCAGCAGCGCCCCCGGTCCCCAGTGCAAGGGCAGTTCAAGTCCCTTCCCAAAGACGTTAGGGTTCGCGAACATGGAACATCAGCCTCGGCATCGGAAACCAGCCGCTGGACATCCTACCTGGTTATGCGGGTCTTGATATCAGGCGCGGGCATCGCGGGGCCTGCGTTGGCGTACTTTCTGGCCCGTTACGGATTCAAGCCAACCATCATCGAGACCGGTCCGCGGTTGCGAACCGGCGGCTACATCATCGACTTCTGGGGCGCGGGTTACGACATCGCAGAGCGTATGGGTTTACTGCCGGAGATTCGCAGCAAAGGCTACCAGGTTCAGGAACTGAGAGTTGTCGGCCGTAATGGCAACCGTGTGGCCGGGTGCCCGGTTGACTCATTCCTGCGAATAACGCATGGCCGCTATATCAGTATTGCGCGTTCGGAACTTGCCACGTCGATCTTCAATCAGCTTAATGACGACGTCGAAATCATCTTTGGCGACAGTGTGGATCGCATCGAGCAAGATGGCGGAGGAGTCCGCGTCGGACTCAGGAGCGGCCGCGTCGGGGAGTTCGATCTTGTCATCGGAGCAGATGGACTTCATTCCCGAGTCCGCGAATTAGCGTTTGGTCCTGAAAGCGAATTCGAGAAGTATCTTGGCTTCAAAGCCGCAGCCTTCGAAGTAGAAGGCTATCAGCCAAGAGATGAGCTGATCTATGTTCTCTATACCGAGGTGGGCCAGCAAGTGGGGCGGTTCACCATGCGCGGCGACCGTACCCTGTTCCTGCTTACGTTTGCGGATAGCGATGCGGACATTCCTGACAACGTCGACGATCAGAAGGCCCTTCTGCGGAAGCGGTTTCGAAACAGTGGCTGGGAATGTCCGCGCATTCTCGAGGCGCTCGATGCTTGCAGCAATTTCTATTTCGACCGGGTAAGTCAGATACAAATGAGCCCACAAGCAGGACTGTGGACACGCGGACGGGTTGCGCTCACTGGCGATGCGGCGTTCTGCGTCTCGCTGCTGGCTGGCCAGGGCTCGGAACTGGCGATGGCGGCTGCTTATATTCTTGCCGGCGAATTGCACCGCTCTGCTGGTGATTACAGCGCAGCCTTTCGGCGGTATCAGGATCTGTTTGGCCCCTTTGTGCTCAAGAAGCAGAAAGCGGCGTTGCGTTTCGCGAGCTCCTTCGCGCCAAAGTCCAAATTTACCCTCTTGCTGCGCAATCAGGTTTTCAACCTCATGGCGAATCGCTGGGTCGCGGATCTCGCTCTGGGCAGCAGTCTTTCTGACAAAATTGCGCTTCCGAATTACTAGCATCCGCTCGGGCCATGGTGTTGTTTAACGCCGCAGCCGGCGATGGAGAACCTGAGATCACAGGACGAGTGACAAACCGAAGACCAAAACCAAGGCCATAACTGAGATGATGGTTTCGCTGATGGACCAGGTCTTCATGGTATCGGCTACGCTCATGTTGAAGTACTCCTTCACCATCCAAAATCCGCCGTCGTTGACGTGAGAGAAAATTGCCGACCCTGCGCCTGTGGCGACGACCAGCAATTCCGGCCGTACCCCCGGGCTATGGGCAAGGATGGGAGCAAGAATGCCGGCGGCCGTGGTCAACGCGACTGTGGCCGAGCCGGTAGCCAGGCGGATAAGCGCAGCGACCAACCATCCCAGCAGCAGCAGCGATACGTGGGCGTGCAGCGCCACCGCGACAATCGCCTGCGAGACACCGCTATCCTGCAGGATGCGCCCAAACCCTCCACCCGCTCCAATCACCAGCGTGATGTGAGCGGTGGGCGCCAGGCAGTCATTGGAAAATTTTAGAATCGTCTCCCGTTTAAAGCCGCGCATGATTCCCAGGGTGATAAAGCTGACCAGCACTGCGACCAGCAAGGCGATGTCGGCACTCCCCACCAGGTGCAGCAGGCGGTTAGCAGGTGTGCCCGGCGGCGCCAGCGTCCCCGCCCAGCTGCCAACCAGCATCAGCGCGACCGGCAGCAAGACCGTGGTTATCGAGATACCAAAACCGGGCAACACCCGGTTCGCATCCTGCTCAATAAACTGTTCCGCCATGGGGTTGTAAGGGTCAAGCACAATCCTGGGGGCGATGAACCGGCCGTAGATTGGCCCGGCAACGATCGCGCACGGAATGCCTACCAGCAGGCCGCATAAGATGGTCCGTCCTACGTCAGCGTGGAAGATGGTCACCGCCAGCATCGCCGCCGGATGCGGGGGCACCAGTGCGTGAACCACGGAAAGGCCGGCCACCAGGGGCAGGCCGATCAGGATCAGCGAAGTATGGGTGCGCCGGGCGACGGTGAAAGCAATCGGGATGAGCAGAACGAAACCGACCTCAAAGAAGACCGGCAAGCCCACGATCAGCCCGGCGCACATCATGGACCAGGTCACGCGCCGCTCACCAAAAAGGTGAATCAGGGTCTCAGCAATCCGGTCGGAGGCCCCGGATTCCGCCATCATCTTGCCCAACATCGTGCCCAGGCCTACCACGATCGCGATGTGACCAAGGGTATTGCCCGTCCCCGTCTCGAAGGAGGAAACGATACTCCCCAATGGCATCCCGGTCGCTGCGGCCAGCGCGAGCGAAACCAACATCAGAGAGATAAAAGCATTCAGCTTGCCCACCGCGATGAGCAGAACCAGCCCAATCACCGCACTGGCGGCGGCGAGCAGCAGGAAGACGCCGTGGCTGTCCAGGACGGGGACCGAATTCATTGGGTTAAGGAAGACGCGCGGGGCAGAAAGTGTCCACTTCTTTGCCCGGTGGCATCCCCGTTCTTATAAGACAGCACACCATTGACCCACACGGCAGCGATCCCTTCGGCGGCGCAGACGGGGTTGCTGAAAGTAGCCGTGTCCCGGATGGTCTGCGGATTGAAGAGCACCAGGTCGGCGTGACAGCCTTGATCGATCCGTCCGCGACCGGTTAATCCAAACCGCTGTGCGGGCATGCCGGTCATTTTATGCACGGCTTGCGTGAGCGGGAAGAGGCCTTGATCCCGGCTGTAGTACCCGAGCACACGAGGAAAGGTGCCCCACAAGCGGGGGTGAGGCCGGGGGTCGTGGGGCAGTCCATCGGAGCCGATCATGGTCGCTGGATGCTGCAGGATAAGGCGTACATCCTCTTCCGACATGCAGTAGTAGATCGCGCCCGCCGGCTGCAGGCGGGCCGCGGCGGTTTTCTGATCCACGCCCCAGGAAAGAGCTATCTGCTTAAGAGTCTGTCCGGCCATTTCAGGATGCGGCTTCGACCACGTGATGTCCAGGCGGACACGGTCGTCTACCTGGCGAAGATCGAGGGTGCTGGAAGAGGCCGCATAGGGGTAGCAGTCGCATTGCACAGGCTGTTGGGCGCTCGCCGCCTCCAACGCCTGAAGGACCTCTGCGCTCCTGCCCCAATTGGTGATACCCGCGCACTTCAGATGAGAGATGATCACCGGCACCTGAGATTGCCGGCCGGTATCAAAAGCCTCGTTCATGGCTGCAAGGATCTCGTCGCCTTCGGTGCGCATGTGAGAGACATAGACCGCCCCGGCGGCGGCGAGCGGTTCGGCCAGCGACAAAATTTCTTGTGCCGGAGCCTGGCGGGCCGACCCGTAGGCTAGTCCCGTGCTCAACCCTAACGCCCCGTGGTTCAGAGCCTCGACCAACTGCGCGCGCATAGCGTCGATCTCCGTCGCGGTGGCGGGGCGGTCGAGCCGGTCCATATGGTTGCTGCGTAGGGCCGTATGGCCGGTCAGGGCGGCCACATTGACCGCCGGCCGGGCTGCATCCACCGCGGCTACGTAGGCCGCGAACGTGGGGTACCGGAAGGCATCCGCTTCGCCCAGCAGATTCATGGGATCGGGTGGGTCGCCTGTCAACTGCACCGGCGCCGCGCTAATGCCGCAGTTGCCGACGACGACCGTGGTGACGCCCTGGGACAATTTCGCCAGCATCTGTGGATCGCGTATTACGCTGGTATCGTCATGAGTGTGGACATCAATGAAGCCGGGAGAGAGCACCATTCCTTCTCCCTCCGTGACCTGCCGGCCGGTGTAATGCGAAAGCTCCCCAATCGCACAGACAACACCGGCATCGACGGCCACATCGCCGGGCTGAGGTTCGCCGCCGCTACCGTCAAGCACGCGCACATTCCGGATAAGAGTGTCACAACTAGGCATAGGGCATGGTAAATGTCTTTTTGCAGTGTGTCCCGGCGAGAGAGACACTATGCGCGGATTTTCCCCATCGCCGTCCGTTGGCAGAGGATTTTTTTTCGGGCTAGACTGATCAGACTGTTCCACATCAGGAGGGTTCGTCGTGTCTGAAGAGGAAATGAAAGCGGAACTCGAGAAGCTGCGAGCGGAAAACGACCAGCTCAAAAGCAAAAGTGTACGTGGGCTGAGCTTGAAAGTGAGCGAAAAAGGAGCTGTATCGCTTTACGGCGTCGGCCGGTTTCCAGTGACGCTGTACAAAGAACAGTGGAGCAAAGTACTGGGCATGAAGGACGAAATAGAGAAGTTCCTTCACGACAACGGACACCTGCTCAAAACCAAGGAATGAGTTCGACCGCAAACGCATCAATCATGGCCATATCGACATGACCATCCGCCCGGCACGAGGGCGGAGTGGGTCAGCCCTTTCTGCTCCGACGCTGTACCATTCGAAAGATTCCGAGGAACCGGAATGCGAACCAGCATCCTGGTAGCAGGGCCGGTCGCCGCCGTGCTGCTGTTGGCGTTGTCGTCGTGCAGCAAACGAACCACTCCTAACGAAGCTGTTTTGTCGAGCGTACCCCAGGATCCCAACCTAAGGGTAAGGGCAGGCGGCTATCACGGCCGTCACTTTACGGGCCCGGTTTATATTCCACGATCTTCTCCCATGGAAGACGGCACGACCGCTTACAACGTGACTTACCAGGATGGGGTCACGGTGGTGAGCAAAGACGACACGATGCGGCATCTGATCGCCATCCAGCCGGATGGAAGCTACGTTTTTGATTCCTCGGCCGGCCAGATCGCCAATCTGAAACCTGGAGGCGTGGTATTGCTTTCAGGCCTGGCGCTGTTCACAACCGTTGATGTGCAAAAGACCAACCACGGTTACTTGCTCACCACGGGACCGGCCAAAATTACCGACGTTATCAAAGATGGCCGCCTGGAAGGTCGTTACAAGATCGATTTCAGTCGAATGCAAGGCGCCCGGACCGTGGCTCAGGGCGCGGCTGAATTTGATGTAGACTTTGGCGGTTACAATTACCACGTCAAATTCACCCCCGGCAATGACCGCATCAACGTTCAAGCGACGATTAAGTTCGGTGGAAGCCAGGGCACGCTGGCCTATGAAGGCGTGGGATACCTTAGCAACTTTGTTTCCAACATCAAAATGCAGATTAAGGACGGCCAACTCACCAACCTTGACTTCACCAATTCAGATCTCAGCGGGCAGGTCGAGCTGAAGTGGTTTGCACTCGCTGCCGATTCCATGAAGCCTGGCGCGATGGCCAGGATCACTTCCTGGCCGGCCGAGCTTCTGAAGAGTGTGCTGCTCTCTAAAGCGGCCTATCACGTCCCCATCCTGGTGGGTGCGGTGCCTTTCGATCTGAGGATATCGCTGGGCTTCAGTTTTATTCCCGCCTTTACCACGAAGAACAGCGTGGTTGAGGGTAGCAAGCTCATCAAGTACAGCGGCAGCGGTGGCTTTATTCTTTCAGGTGGTCAGACGACTCCTGCCGGTTCTATCAATGTCCAGGGGAATGTCGCCGGGCAGGATAGCCGCGTGGTAGCGGCCGGTCCGGTAGGCTTTACTGCCGCTACTGAGGCACCCCGGCTGGAGCTGACCATGGGCTGGCCCCCCGCAAGCCTGCCTGTGGCAGGCTACCTGAATTTTGTTGCTTCCTACGGAATTGTCACTAACGGCACGATGAGTCAGGCCCCATGCCAGACCAACATCACGGCGTTCAGCGTCAGCACAGGAACCGCCTTATCGTCACCCAACACCTTCGCGATCTGGCCCGGGCAGGCCACAGCAGCGCCTGCATCGGTTTCGCTTTGGCAGAAGACCACCAAGTCTTCGGGGGGCATGGATGTTATGTGTCCAAGCTGAGAGAAAGAAAACCGCAGGTCCCTCCACTACGCTTGTTCTGTCGGAAAACATTCCCAAGAAAGGTCCGCTGAACCGCAGGTCCCTCGGCTTCGCTCGGGATGACAAGGATAGAGTGGTGCGTCGCTTTGGATCAGCTGCTGGTTGATTTCCCCAAATCTGACTTGTCATCCCGACCGGAGCGCTGCGGAGTGGAGGGACCTGCGGTTTCTCTCGGCCTACGCTCCGCCTTCATCTTCTCCAATGTCTTCGTGCCAGATTTCTGGATGTTCACGGATAAAGGCTTCCATCATGGTCACACATTCCTGAGAGTCCAAATCGATTACTCTCACTCCGGCCTCGCGTAGCCAGTCGAGACCGCCGGGAAAGGTCCTACTCTCGCCTACCACCAGGGTGCGGATCCCAAATTGACGTACCAACCCGCTGCAGTACCAGCACGGCGCTAGCGTGGTCACCATCACGACATCACGATAAGAGCGTAATCGGCCGGCGCGGCGAAAAGCATCGGTCTCCGCGTGCACGGAGGGATCTCCCTGTTGTACGCGGCGATTGTGTCCTGAGCTGAGCAACTGTCCCTGGCTGTTGAACATTGCCGCGCCAATAGGTAGGCCACCCTCCGCCAGGCCGCTGCGGGCCTCGCCGATCGCGACCTTCAACATCGAATTCCAATCCAATTCCACGTTAACTCCTAACTAGCAACGGCAAAGCCTGGCAATGCATCCTATCGCCTGCTCCGTTGACAACCCGTACACGAGCATAGAAAGGATTTTTTCATGACCAGATACAACCAATTCGGAGCGCTGCTACTTTGCGGTGTCACTTTTCTTTTCGCAGGTTGTAACAAGCAAGACGACTCCAAACCGAATTACCAATCCGCTATCAACGATTACTATAAAGCGCACCCAGCCTGCATCTGGCAGGATACGAAGAAATTCCCGGTGCAAGCCGCGACTTCTGACGATGCCAAGACAGAAGGCTACGATGCCCTCACCGATGCCGGGCTTCTCACCCGTACAACCGGGGAGAAGAAGGTTTTCATCGTTGCCTCCAAGCAGGTGAACAACTACGATCTGTCTGCGCAAGGACGCTCCGACTGGACGCCGGATACGACCCAGCCAGGATACGGTAACTTTTGCTTTGGACATCGAACTGTCGACTCGATCGATAGCTTCACCACCGGGGTCAACGCGTCGGGTTTAAAGACGGCACAGGTGAATTACCACTACAGCTTCGCTGACGTGCCGGCGTGGGCAAAAAACCAGGAAGTACAAACGGCTTTCTCGTCGGCCGGCGCCGCCCTCGCGCACAGCCAGCCCGGCCAGGATTCTCTGGTGATGAATGGCACTACGTGGCAAGTAACGAAGTAAGCAGAACCGCTTAACCATCCTTGAGCCCGGTCATCGAGCGTATCCGAGCTTCAAGGATGGTTAACCTACCTGCTGAGCCGAGTCCAGAGCAAATAGCAACAATGATCGCGCCGTAACTCCATAGGAATCTCCCACCTTAAAGCACCCCTTCTCGCTGTTGTCGGTGATATTGGTGTCGATCAACAACGACCAGGTATCTCCGCCGGGACATTCAGGTAAAGTAAATTCGACCAGATCGTGATGATCATTGATCACGATCAACAGCGTCGCCTGTTTGCCCCTCTGCCTGATACCGGTCACCTGGGCGCGGCCATCCAACAGCATACCGAAGCAGCGCATGTTGGTATCCCCCCAATGCTCCTGCTCCATTTCCATTCCGTTGGCGTTAATCCAGGTCAGATCCTTAACTCCCAGGTCCTCGTTGTATTGCCCGGTAAGAAAGAGATTGCGGCGCAAGATAGGGTACTTGTGGCGCATGCTTGTGAGCCGCCGGGTAAAGTTAACCAACTGCTGGCCCTTCTCCTTCAGATCCCAATTGAGCCAGCTGATCTCATCATCCTGGCAATAGGCGTTGTTATTGCCGCCTTGGGTGCGCCCGAACTCGTCGCCTGCCAGAACCATGGGTGTTCCCTGCGAAAGCAGCAAGGTCGCCAGCACATTGCGTATCTGGCGCTTACGCAGGGCAATGATATCGGGGTCATCGGTAGGTCCCTCAACGCCGCAGTTCCAGGAATTGTTGTTCGAGCTGCCGTCGTTATTGTCCTCGCCATTCGCCTCGTTGTGCTTCTCGTTGTAGCTGAAGACATCATTCAGGGTGAAGCCATCGTGAGCGGTGACAAAGTTGATCGAAGCCCAGGGTCTGCGTCCCTGATGGTTGAAGATGGATGCGGTAGCACACAGGCTCTCGGTCAGAGCGGACGCCGGGGCGTTGCCGATCCAGAATTTGCGTACGGTGTCGCGGAATTTGTCGTTCCACTCCGCCCAGCCGGGAGGAAAACCGCCTACCTGGTAACCGCCCGGTCCACAATCCCAGGGCTCAGCGATGAGCTTGATCCTGCTGAGACAGGGGTCCTGGCTGCAGGCCTTGAGAAATCCACTCTGATTATCAAAGCCATTTGGTTCTCGCGCCAGGATGGTCCCCAGGTCGAAGCGAAAGCCGTCCACTCGGGTCTGCTCTGCCCAGAAGCGCAGGCTGTCGGTGACCATCTGGATTACGCGCGCATGGCTGAGGTTCAGGGTGTTTCCTGTGCCGGTGTCGTTGATGTAATAGCGTGGATTGTCTGGGAGAAGGCGATAGTAACTTGCGTTATCAATCCCCTTGAACGAGAGTGTCGGGCCGCGTTCGTTTCCCTCCGCGGTGTGGTTATACACCACGTCCAGGATGACCTCGATCCCGGCATCGTGAAAGCGCGCGACCATCTCCTTGAACTCGCGCAATGCGTGCTTGCGATCCTTGGCGTAGCGCTTATCGGGGGCGAAAAAACCGATACTGTTGTAGCCCCAGTAATTCGTCAAGCCCTTTTCCAGCAGGTTGCTGTCATTGATGAAGAAATGGATCGGCAGCAGCTCCACAGAGGTTATGCCCAGCTGCTTGATGTACTTGACCACTTCCTCGTGCCCCAGCCCCGCATAGGTGCCGCGCAAGTCTTCTGCCAAGCCAGGAAAACACTTGGTGAAGCCTTTGACGTGCAGCTCATAGATGATCGTGTCGTCAAACGGTACGCGAACCTCGCTCAGCATCCCCTGGCCGTGCCAATCGAAATCAGGATCAACCACCACGCACTTCGGCATGAAAGGGGCGCTGTCCCGATCGTCGAAGGTGGTGTCATCCCCCGATTCCATTTGGTAGCCAAAGACGGCCGGGTCCCATTTGAGCTCGCCGCGATGAGCCACCGCGTAGGGGTCGAGGAGTAGCTTGTTGGGATTGAAGCGGTGCCCGTTTAGCGGTTCATAGGGCCCGTGGACGCGATAGCCGTAGACCGTGCCCGGACGAACATCAGGAAGATAGCCATGCCAGATCTGATTGGTGTACTCCGGCAGCTCGATCCGCTCCAACTCCTTCTCCCCGTCTTCGTCGAAGATGCAAACCTCTACTTTCGTGGCGTGCGCGGAGAAAATTGCGAAGTTGGTGCCTTTTCCGTCCCAGCTTGCGCCTCTGGGGTGGGGAAGGCCTTCCTGCATTGCGGCCATGCGCGCTTCAGTCAGTGTTTCGGGCATGATGATGTGCGTCCTGTCTTACCTGGATTGAAAGCAAACGTATATCAAATGTAGATTCTGGTAGATGCGGATTCTCCAGTTTTAGCTGGTTGGCTCTGGCAGCTTATCCGCGCACGCGTGATTTCTTTCAAGTCATCAAATGAGCATGGGTCTTCAAACCACCCTCTCAAGGGTGCCGGCTCCCCCTCGAAAGGATCGTCCCGGCGCTATCAGTTCCGTTGCTTTTCGCTAATTCCCAAGGATTGATGTGCGATACGCCGACGGTTTAGCAAATCTGCTCGCCCCAAATGGTTAGCTGAGATTGGCCCCAATGAGGGTTTCGTGCGGGCGGCCGGATCCGTAACTTGAGACCAGTCGCTGCACTTCTCCCCGGAATTTTGCTTGAAAGGTGGTCCGCCGATGCTGAGCACTCACTCCGCCGCCCCAGCCGTTAGCCCGTTCCCTGGAATGGCTTCCACGCGCCCCTGCCCACAACTCAGCTTGGTCCAGCCCGGAACCTACGGGAACAGGATGGCGAAGCACCTGCACCTGCTGAGCGCACCCAGCGTGAGCGTCAGGACTCAGCGCAAAGCGCAACTTGCTGTTACCCGCCTGCGCTCCGAGACCGGACTGGTCGATCGCACAACACCATTCGGGTGCGAACCGGCCTTCACCGTTCAGTTGCACCTGCGGCGGGTCTCAACTTACAGACTCTGGCTCCACGGGCGACCCGTCTCGGTCGATACGGCACAGGAGGAAGGCAGCGTCAGCATTGTGGACTTGGAGCAGGATCCCTCCTTTCACTTGGGAAGTGCCTTCGACATGGTGCAATTCTATGTACCCCGCGCCGCCCTGGATGACTTCGCGGATGAGAACGATGGGTGCCGTTGCGAGACGCTTTCCTGGCCGTTTGGCAGGGTTGACCCAGGACTGAGGAATCTCGCATTGTGCCTTTTGCCGGTGCTGGAGGAACCGGGCGTTGCCGGCCAGCTGTACGTCGACCACTTGGTGTTTGCCGCGCACGCGTACATAGCTCGCACCTACGGTGGGATCAAATTAGCTCCGTCCGTGGTGCGCGGAGGACTGGCGCCGTGGCAACTGAACCGCGCCACCGAGATGCTGAAAGCGAACCTGGATGGCCAGATTGCACTCTCCCAGGTGGCACGGGAATGCAAGCTATCAGTCAGTCATTTTGTGCGTGCGTTCAAGCAGGCCATCGGCCAACCGCCCTACCGCTGGCTTTTGCAGCAGCGGATCGATGCGGCTAAGCAGCTTCTGCTGCATTCCGGTCTGCCTATGGCCGAGATCGCTCTCAAATGCGGATTCGCCGATCAGGCATGTTTCATCCGGGCTTTTCGCAAATTGCTCGATACTACGCCAGGGGAGTGGCGACGAATGCGTTTGCAGTAAGACCTTGTATTCGCCGCCGACTTGGTTTACTTGTCGTCGCAATCAGTCAAGACTGTCAACGATCTCGCCCAGGAACCATGCCCGCCGTTCCGTCTCGTCGATCCAGACCTCGATCAGGCTGGTGGTCGCAACATCGTTGTGGCGCTCACATACCTCGTGAGCGGAACGAAAAAATGCCGTCAATTGCCGATTGTCCGCAAACAACTCGCTGAGCATCGATTTAGGGGAAACGTGGTGGTCGTTGTTGTCCTTAAGACGTTGATGACTCGAGATCTCGCTAATGGAATGGATGGTGGTCCCACCCAACTTGCGTGCTCGCTCCGCGATCGGGTCGGTCATGGCAAAGATCTGATCGCCGTGCTCATCAAGAAGCAGATGATAATCGCGGAAGTTCTTGCCAGTCATATGCCAATGAAAGTTCTTGGTCTTCAAATAGAGGGCGAAAGAATCAGCCAGCAAATGACGAAGCTCGCCTGAAATCTCTTCTACTGCGCTGTGATCCAACTGCCCAATGTTCTTCACCGAAGCTGCTTTCTCGTTCTTCGATTCAACCTTTTCTGCTGTTGCCATCATTGTCTCCTTCTGTCCGCGCCGGAGTGTCTTCTCCGGGACGCTACCTTTCATTGATGCACACACCCATGAAACGCGCTTTAATTTTGTTGGCTAGGCGATGGGTCCGCGTTGGTGCGGACAAATACGTTTGCTTCGCTCGGAGATGACAAAGGAGAGGCGGTGTTTGCATCTCGACGCGGATGAGGGGGATGGATCGAGACTGGTTTCATCAAGCGGTTACATCGCCAATCCACCAATGGCGAGCGCTACCAGCAGCCCACCGATCACCAGGTCGGCAAAATGCCTCCTCGGCGCGATGGACTGCCTGGCGCCAAACGTCACCATGAATTCGGCCCTCACTTTGTCCAACTTGTCCATGTCAGTTCGCAGTGGCGGTCCTTCTTGGCGTTGATACCATCGACTTGCGCAAGGCCACCTTCGCGCGCGCCAGGCGGGACTTGGTCGCCGGGATAGAAATGCCCATCGTGCTGGCGATCTGTTTCATCGAATGTCCCTCCATCTGTCCCCGCTCGACTACGGATCGAAGCGCGTTTGGCAGCAGGCAGATGGCTCGTTTCAAGTGCAAGGACCTCTCGTGGCCGGCGTAATGCTTCTCCGGGTCCATGGAGTAGTCGGCAATCTGCCACGTCTGCCAGGTTTCTCCTTCAGCGGTCGCATCCATCGAGGTTTCGAGACGGATACGGCGCTTGCGCAGGATCATGAGAGCCGAATTGATACCAATACGGGTGAACCAGGTAGCAAAGCTAGACCTGCCGTCAAACTGTTTCAAATGCAGGAAGGCTCTCATCATGGAATCCTGCAGCGCATCTTCCGCGTCCTCGCGATTTTTGGTCACCCCATAGATGGTGTTGAAGACGCGTTTGGAATTCCGCGTGCATAACTCGACAAAGGCCCACTCCTCACCGGCCTGTGCTGCCTCAATCAACATTTCTTCATCCATGACAGCGGCTTCAAGGCGGGGGGTAATGCTACTTCTTACCACGGTGCAGGAACTCATAAAACACCTCAAGAGAGTAAGTTGTCTGGAAATAAAAGTAGCTTGGGGAAGCAGGGGATAGCTTGATTGAAATTGCTTTTAGTTTGCTCATCTTGCGGCAAGGGTTGCGCGCCGCTGGTGTCTTGCTGATGGCTGAAAATGCAACTACTCAGATTCGAACAACGCCGTCTTGCTTGGTTTTCAAATGCTGAATGTCGATGTTGGTACCGCACTCGAGGACCGGGCAACGCGTGCGAGCGCTGTCACCATCTTCCTAGTAGGCGAATGAAAAGCGTAGGAGGCGAGTATGAGTAGGCAGACGATGGTAGACATGGATGAGGCCTTGCGCGAAGCGATCGAGCGAGCTAGTCGCGTGGAGCAGGAAGTGGCACGCTTGAGAGGTCACGTAGACAGCCCGGAGACTGTGGAGGCTACAGATGATGGCGTAGCGGAGCTCCGCAAGGATTCGATGATGACCCATCTGCTGGACTCGCTTGAGGCAGGGAAGGATATCGGCCACTACGGTCGATTGGTGTTTGCCATGGTGGCGCGACATTTCATGCCGCATCAGGAAGTGCTCGCCTGGCTCAGGCGTGATCCGGACCTTGGAGAGGCGGATGCAGTGAACATGTTGCGGCAGGTCGAGGGACGGGACTACAATCCGCCCAAGCGCGATCGCCTGCTCGAGTGGCAGGCGCAACAGAAGTTTCCAATTCTGCCCCATCCCGAAGATCCGGACTGCGGCAATCTCTACCGAAACTTAAAATTTCCCGACTCCATCTACGACCACATCAGCCAATACCAGGAACAAAAGGACAGTGCAGGGTAGATTCGCAAACTCCTTCAAGTAACCTTGACCATGACGACGGCGCAGCAGCCTTAGACTTTGCTTTGCAGCTGGGCTTCCTGCCTGGGAACCTGCCCACGCTCGCGATTCGCTCGACGGCGGCTGCTCAACATCAACATCAACAAGGCGGCGACGCCAGGCACCAGCAAGCCTCTGCGCAGCGATCCGGTTCCCGTGGAAATCCACCCCGTCAGCCATGAGAAAACGGCTCCTCCCAGGCCGGCGACGGCGAAAACCCAGCCTGCATTGCGCGACCCGCCGACCTCCTCCAGGAACAGCGCGAGGATGAGCGGGAACAAGGGAGCCAAGGCAAGGCCGGTGAAAGCGGATCCTGCCAGTATGGTTTGCGGGCGGTGGGCGGCCAATAGCAATAAAACGCCTGCCAGGGTAGCAGCCACCGATACTTCGTAGAGGCGGCGTTCCGGCAACCAGGCCAAAATTGCTGGTGTAATCGCTCGGCCGAGCAAGAGAGCCGCCCAAAAAACGGCAACCGCCAGGCTGCTGCCGGCGAAGGTCCAGGCAGCGGCGCGGGTCGCGTACGTGCTCATCCAGTTGCCGACGGACGCTTCTATTCCAACGTAGAGAAAGGCGAGGAGCGCAAAGTAAAGGATGGTTGTTGCTTCTCTGTTTGCGGCGGGGGCCGCAACAGATTCTATAGGGGCACCCAGATCAATTTGCTTCCCGAGCATAGGTAAGAGGGCGAAGGGTAGAGCCATCAACCCGACCCATCCAAAGGCAGTGCTGCTTGGGGAATGACGCAGAAATTGAGCAGCCAGAAGAGGACAAGCCACGGAACCTGCGCTCCAGGAAAAATTGAGAAAAGCCAGCGCAGTTCCCATCCGCTGTGGGTAGCGCCGGCCTGTGATCATACTGGTTGACGTCATGGCCAACCCAAGACCGAGCCCATACAAAGCGAATGCGGGTAAGGATTTCTTTTGCAACAGAAAGACACCGATCGCTCCGGCCCCAAACAGCCCATAGCCGTAAGCCAGTGTTTTCCACAGATTGCGCCGAACTAGAAGGGCTCCCGCCGCTGACGCGGCAAACTGCACCAGCAGCAGAAGGCCTGCGTCTTTATCCCTCAGTTGCCACTGCGCGGAAAGCCGGGGCAGAATACTGCCCAGCAAAACCGTTCCCACGCCGGTGAGAGCGAAGCCCAGGTGAAGCGGGGGCTCCAGCAAACGAAAGCGGAGGGCCTTGGCCGTGCTGTGATTTGGGTGAGACATCCAGACAGGCGCTCGTCCAGTGCGGCCACGCGGCAGCCGCCCCTCCACTGTACGCGCCGCATGGTTGCTAGCCTAGGGAACCTTGGGCGGAGGAGCCGGCGTTGTTTGACCCTGTGCTCTGCGATTGTTACTATCAAGATGCGGGGTGGAGCAGTCCGGTAGCTCGTTGGGCTCATAACCCAAAGGTCGCTGGTTCAAATCCAGCCCCCGCAACCAATCAGATGTCCGGGCCGGCCGGTTCCATCGCTTTTAGCGTATCTTTTTATTTTCCAGCAGTCTCCGCTCGCCCTCCGCATACAGTGCCGCTTGCCTTCCTTCACCTGAGGCAACCATGCGTACTTCCGAACACGCCGGCCGAGCTTCGCGCCGCGATCGATGAGAGTGCGCTGTTGAGGCACCGAGATCCAGGAGCCGTTCGCAGCCACTGCGAATTCCGATCTCCAGACAGAAACACACCGGTCGAACGCAGCTCGCTTCGTGTCGCCCGGCCCTGTGGTGTCTTGTTTCCGAGAAACTTCGGGCAGTTTACTAATCTCACCTAACCTTTAAATTAAATTTCCTTCAGAATCGTGATCGCACCTGACAGGAGTAAGGGGAACGGACTACATTCAATTGCACGGGGTCTTGGCCCGGAGCGACAAAAGGAGTCGCTTCGACGGTGACCATTAGCCTCGTTACAGATACATTCCGCCGCTGTCCGACCGGCGTTTGAAGGCAAGCCGGCCGAGCGAATCCATGGTGCGCACCGCTCGCTTCACCCTGAAACAGCGGCCAATACGGCTACTTTCGCCGTTGAGTGCCGCATCTATCTCAATTTTTGCCGATACAGCAAGAGAGGTATGAGCCAATGCTAATTTGCCACTGTCCCACCCAGCATGCAGGCAAGCAAAAGAGAGCAGTTTGCCTTCGCGGCCATTCCGTTCAAGTCTGCGTTGAACCCGGTTGTCTCAACGACGCAGCCATTTGTCCTATACCGGGTTGCAAATCACCGGTTGCGCTTTTGCCAAGACCCATCGATCAGCCGTTGCCTCTGAGCATGTCGCTGTAGTCGAACGGTGGTTCCGTTCCGTTAGAATCCTGCCATGGCTTGTGTCGTCTCCTACCATGGTTCAGAGAGCAGGCTCGCTCCCCCCGCGACCGAGCGGCTGGAGCTCTTGATGGATGGATTCTGCCCGCGGGCGACCAACTAATCCATGGCTGCCCTCGTCACTGGCGCCAGCGGCTTTCTAGGCGGCAGGGTTGCGCAAATGCTACATGAGCGGGGCGAAGAGGTCGTCATCCTCGCCCGTACAAACTCAGACCTGCGCCATCTCTCCTCAACCCCTGTTCGCATCGTTCGCGGCGATTTGTCCAATCATGCGGCCCTGCGAGAGTGCGTCCAGCAGGTCACGGACATCTTCCATTGCGCGGCCTGCTCTACTGATTGGGCGCCGAGCCAGACCTATCTCGAAGCCAACGTCATCGGTACACAAAACCTGCTGGCCGCGGCTCAACACGCTCCTGGACTTCATCGTTTCCTCCACGTCAGCACAACGGACATCTATGGCTATCCCCAGGTACCTTGTACAGAAGAGCACCCCTTTGTGGATGCCGGACTCCCTTACAACCAGACCAAGGGGCGAGGCGAAGCCGCTGTCTGGAAGGCACATCAAGAGCATGGCATCCCGATTACGATCGTCCGGCCGGCAACCATCTACGGCCCCAGGGGAAAGGATTTCACCCAGGAGATCGCCATGCTTCTGCGTCAGCGGTTGATGGCGTATATCGATGCCGGCACAGCACCGGGCGGTTTCACCTATGTGGATAGTGTTGTACAAGCCATGCTCGATGCCGCGGCAAGCACCCACACCATCGGCCAGGCCTATAACATCTCCGGTGGCACAGGAGCCACGTGGAAACAGTACGCCAAGCTTTTCGCTGAGCAGCTCGGAGTGAAACCGCCTTGGATCAATCTCTCGTTCGCGCCCGCGATGAAACTCGCTCGCGGGTTCGAATCTGTTCACGCCTTCCTTCGTCTAAGCGGGAGGCCTCTGCTCACGCGGCATGCTGTTTACCTGCTTGGCCGCAACCAGGAGTTTCCCATCACCAAGGCCAAAACTGACTTCGGCTTCTCGCCGGGAATCTCCCTTGACGACGGCATCAGTCGCTCTGTTGCATGGCTGAACAGCGCTACAAAATAAATCTGAAGGAGACCTGAGTGACCTCCATCATTACCGGAATTGGTTGGCACATGGTGGGCGCCGCATCGGCCGCGTCCTTCTACGCGCCCATCAGCAAAGTGAAGAGTTGGACCTGGGAATCGACCTGGGCGGTAGCCGGCATCTTCTCCTGGGTTTTGCTGCCTATTTGTGTCAGCGCCTTCTTGCTGCCGGATATGCGAGCGTTCTACGGGTCGCTTGACGCCTCCGTCGTCCTCAGGACCTTCCTCTTTGGCTGCATGTGGGGAGTGGGCAACGTGAGCTATGGTCTCACCATGCGCTATCTCGGCATGTCGCTTGGCATCGGGGTGGCGATCGGGGTCACGCTTGTGGTCGGCACGCTGATTCCTCCCCTCGTCCACGGTCAGGCCCGCGAACTGGTGACCACGCGGGGCGGCCTGCTTACTCTGTTAGGCATTGTCGTCGCACTTTGCGGAATTGTGACCGTTTCGCTAGCCGGACATCGCAAAGAAATCGCGTTGGGATCGGAAATTCGCGAATTCGATGTGAAGAAGGGACTGCTGTTGGCCGTCATGTGCGGCATCTTTTCTTCCGGTATGTCTTTTGCCATCGATGCAGCCAGGCCGATTCAGGCTGGGGCGCTTGCCGTGGGCGTTAAGTCGCTGTACAGCGCGCTGCCGAGCTACGTCATCATCATGGGCGGAGGAGGCTTAGTTAATTTTGTGTACTGCTTCAGCCGGCTCATCTTCAAGCAGGATCTGTCGTTGAAGTCGGATCTCGCTTTGCCTGGCGCCACTTTGTTCAAGAACAGCACGCTCGCGGCTACAGGCGGCATCATGTGGTATCTGCAGTTCTTCTTTTACGCGTGGGGAGCAGCAAGCATTCCTGCCAGCTTCGCCTACGTGAACTGGATGCTGCACATGAGTGGTTACGTTCTATTTGGCGGAATCGTGGGGCTCGCGCTTGGCGAATGGGCCGGCGTGGGCGCCAAACCGGTTCGCCTCCTCTGGGCCGGTATGCTGATCATCATCGTTGCAGCAAATATTGTCGGGCTAGGAATGGCGTCCTAGCTGCCCAAGCAACTGAACCCCGGGTTCAGTTGCACGCCAAAATCCGGAGACCTGCGGTTTTCTCGCCCTCACCCAAAGATCGAAATTTCCAGCTGCTCGCCTTCCCGCAGCTGAATCGGCTCTGCAAGATACACCGTCGTCTGCTCTTTGCTCGTCTCCAATCGCGTGCTGATCTTTTTCGTGCCCACCTGCGCCGTCGCACGTGAACCCGGCGCGGCCAGCGCGCATGACTTACACGGCAATGTGCCGGCAATCGTCTGGATCGTAAACTGAATGCCGCCTGATTGCGTGCGCTTCAAAGAATAGGTTCCCCAACCTGTGCCCGTCGCCCAGAAGCAATGGAAATTCTCATGCGGGAGCCGAGGCATCGCTACCACATGGGCGCGATCACCTTCATAGTGGAATCCACTGAGGGCGACCACGCTCGACCAGGACGACATGGCCCGGGCATAGTGATGTCCGCACTCCGCCTCATCCCAGGGGTTGCGCTTTACGCCGTCGTACCGTGAGCGAAGATTCTCGACGTATTCCACTCCCTGCGGAATCATGCCGGAGTAAAACATCAGCGCAGCGGTAGAATGCTCCAGGCCAGTCCACGCCTCGGCGTAGTAGGGAAAAGGAATGTGAGGGCGAGGCGCCTTGCCATAATCGCAGACCACCACCGCCGCTTCATCGTTCAGAGCATACGTGCGCTGAACAGTGTTATGGTCCACCAGGCTGCGCTTGTAGTTATAGCGATAAATCGAATCCAACGTTGTCCGCACATGCTGTGGCGAAACCAACGGGCCAAGCCCAGCGATATCCGCCAGATATTGTCCCAGAAGCTGATCGATCAGGCAGCCTTCGCCAACTTGATACTCTGGCTGTTCCGTATTCTCGCTCCCCATGCCGCTGCGCAATTGCGATGAGATCTGGTCAGGACGGAAGCCCCGAATCTGCTGGATATAAAACTCGTTGCGAAATAGATTAGCGTCAATCCATCGGCTGCCCTGATCGAACAGCCGCCGATATTCATTGGCAGAAGTATCGTCACCTGCGGCCCGCCCCATTTCCTCCGCGGCGCGCAAAGCTCCCAGGTAGTAGATCCCGCACAGCGGGTTAGGTCCGTAGAATTCCACGTCGTAGGTATTATGTTGCACTCCGTCCAAGACACCGTCACGGTTCGCATCCCAGCCTCCCGGGACCCAGGCGAACTCCAGGCCCTTTTTCACCCTCGGCCACATTGCTTTGAGCCACGCCTCATCCCCGGAAAGCTTCCAATCGAGATAGGCGTGTATGATCTGCCCCATCTGTCCATCGGCGGCAGCGATATTGAATCTTTCCTTGCCGTCGGGAAGCAGCTGGCGGAAGCGCATCCCGCCCTGGTCGTCCATGCTGTAGCCGAAGGCGGCCTGGCGCAGCGACCGCGCGTACGAGGGAAACAGAAACGTGGTGGCTGTCTCGTAATTCCAAACGTGGGTGCAGTTTCCAAAGCAGCAGCCCCTGTGGTCATCGGAGCCTTCGAAGCCGTGAAATTCTCCATCCGCCGTGCGGAAGCAAGTGGTGGAAGCCAGGGTGGAGAGGTTAGCGCTCGCCGCCTCTTTGACCGCCGCGGGCAAAGTACTGGCAGCGAATGCATTGGCGAAGGCGCGCGTGCGCTTTTCCAGCGAGTCCAGGTTCGTCGCCGTGTACTCGGCCGCCTCCCACGCATCTTTAAACCGCGTGGCATAGTAGTTGCCGATGATGGTCTGGCCTTCGCCCTTGGGAAAATCCCATCCACACCACTCCGGGGTGCGGTTTGGGAAGTGCCAGGCGAGCAAGAAAGTGAAAGTAGCGGAGCCGCCGGCAGGAATCGATTTCTGTTGGCACAGTGCTCCTACCCCGTTGCGTGCAGCCGGCTCGTTGAGCAATTCTCCGTCGCGCGAAAAGGCATCCCAAAACAACATGGGCGAGTTCCACCAACGCCCTCGCGGCCAGCCACGCCAATACGTAGTCCGTGCTCCTTGACCGGGAAGAACTGCAAGCACAAAGCTGCCCTGCATCGGGTCGCCGGCCCCCACGCTGGGGTTGGTCATCAGCAGACCTTCCATCTGGTTCAGCTTGCGATATTCATTGACGCGGGGGTCCTCGACGGCATGCGCCACGTCGATGGCGGTCGGTGGTTTGACCGGGTTGTCGATCGAAAAGGAAATCGCGACGCTGGCACTCGTTGTCGCCGGGTTGCTCACTCGATAGCGCAAGATCGCCACCGGCAACCCTGAAGCGTCGGGGTCATGGGGGATGAAGGGCGAGAATGCCTCGAGCTCAATCCTGACCGGAAGACTCGGGTCCTTGAACTGAAGGTGCGCCAACGGATACTGGGCTGTAAACTCGGCGGTTGCAATCCGGCTCAAGCCAGGCGAATTGTTTGAGCCCAGGCCGTCCTGGCCTTCATAAGGAGGCAAAATGCGCGCTTCCAGAACGCGAGTCACGGGTTCGGCATTCCCCGCCTTGATCCAAATCGAGGGAAAGGCATATGGGGGAGAAAAGCCCTTGTTGGGCCGGTTGAAGATCTCCCAATCGCGCAGCTGGCCGCGCCCTCCAAGCGCCAGGCTTCCGGCAGCAACGCCGCCCAGCGGGAAAGCGAGCATCTTTAGTTGATCACCTGAGAAAACACGGGGAAACGAGATCCGCTCTGCTGCCTGGTGAGGATGATGCTCAGCGCTTTGAGCCTCTGCGAAGGGAGCCCAGTGAGGAATTTGCGTGGCAGTGCCGATGGCGCCCGCTGCCTGCTTGAAGAAATCCCGACGACCTATGCGGTACATAAAACCTAGTGTAGACGAGCGACGCGTTCACTCACTTCGCGAGAAACCTTGCTCATGTCGTTCTTCTGCAGATGGTAGGTGTCAACCAGCAGATCGCCGCCCACGTAGACCTTAGCCAGGTTCATGGCGTTGCAAGCTAGCACTACAGCGGCGTAGGGGTCGACCACCGGCCCGCGCTCGATCAGTTTGGGGTCGACGATGATAATGTCGCCAAACTTCCCCACCTCCAGGCTGCCCACCTTGTCCGCAACGCCCAGGACTTCCGCACTTCCCAGAGTGTGAAAGCGCAGCACGTCAATCGGCTGCAGAACCTGAGCGCTCTCATATCTTGCCCGGATGACATAAAGGCCCATGCGCATATTTTCGAACGGGTCCGGCAGGTCGGAGCTTCCTTCGCCATCCACGCCCATGCCCACCTTAATCCCCATCTTGCGATACTTGGGGATGTCGGCGATGCCCGATGCCAGCCGCCCGTTCGACATAGGATTCCACACCATCCCGGAGCCGGCGGCCGCCACCGTCTTTAAAATTGCGTCGTCGGGGTGGATGAAATGTCCAAAGCTGACGTTAGGGCCCAGGATGTTTGCCGCCGTGATGTATTTGAAGGTGTCGCGCTGCTTCTCCTGGTTCACCGGCGACTCAAGAAAATGAATTTCCGAGTAGAGGTGGTAGTCGCGCAGAAAGGAAGCATCGAGCTGCATGGCTTGGGGCGTGGTAATCCATCCGGAGTAAGCCATTTTCAGCACGGTTGGGCGTGCCGCATCTTTTCTTGCAGAAGCCAGAAACTTCTCCAGGTTCGCCCGCCGAACCTGCGGAGTCGATTTGCCTGAAGGTTCATAGGAGTGAATGAAGCGCATTCCGGAATCGAGCTCGGCGCGCCACTGATATTCCTCGAAAGCCTCGTTATCGTCTCGCGCATAGGCGAAGTTGTAAACAGAAGTGATTCCGTGCACCAGGTGATCCAAAGCGCCTTGCAGGGTAAACCAGTAGTAATCTTCCGGCCTGGTCCCCCGCTCCCGGGTTTCGAGTGCTTCCACCCACCCCGTCATGGCCGGGTACTGGTAGACATATTGGTCTGTAGCCAGCCCGCGGAAAGCGCTCTCCGACAAATGGCTGTGCGCAGAGATAAAGCCGGGGAGTACGAATTTGCCCTTGGCGTCATACGTGACCTTCGCGGTAGTACCTGCCGGCGGGTTACCTTTGCCGATGGCTTTGATCCTTCCGTCGTCGCCCACCAGAACGTAGCCGACGAAAGGCGCTGTTTGCCCCGCCTTCATCGTCAGGTTGGTACCGTTGACGATGAGCAGCTTGTCGACAGCGAGCGCGCGGTGGGGAAGCAGCGAAACAGTCAAAACGACTGCAAGAAATAAGCCCCATCGACCGGAAAAGATCATTCTCTCGGATCCTCGCTCTATGAGTAGGGGCTATAGACTACCACCGGGCCATTTGGTTGAACTCGTGGAAATGCATGACGCCAACATCGAGACCGCCCGAAAGCCAAATTCCGCCAGCACAAAATAACCCGCCGCCTATAGACTGAAGGCGTTCCCCCGGCAAAATTTAGTGAGAAGGTCAAATTCCTGACTAGTTGCTCCAAAAACCTTCTGGTGTGCTGTTTCTTGCTTGCATTGGCCGGACTGCAGGCCCCGGCTGAGTCGGTCGCTGTGGGAACCAAGCTAGAAATTCGTCTTCAGCAGCCGATAAGCTCCTACTCTACCCAAAAGGGTACGAAGATCTCGGGCGTCTTGATCGCTCCATTGACAGAGGACGGCGATATGCTGCTTCCTCTCGGAACTACCGTCGAAGGTTCCGTGACGGAGGTCAGGAAAGTGGGGATTGGCGTCGTCCACGAGACGGCGCGCATCGAATTGCAATTCGACCGCGTGGTGCTCTCCGATGGAGAGAGCGTCCCCTTGCAGTGCAAGGTCATAGAAGTGGAGAATGCGCGCGAGTCTGTGGATGCGCAGGGACGCATTCAGGGTATACGTTCGACTGCTACCTTGAGCAATCGTGCATCGGGTGTTATCGGCAGCCTCGCCTTTGGCGATCCTATTGCAGCGATCTTCACTACCGCTGCCTCCGCATCTGTTCTCCGCTTTTCGGAACCCGAGATTTCGCTCCCTGAAGGCGCGGAATTGATCGCCGAGCTCACCGCCCCTATTGTCCTGCCCAAGGTAGAACCAATCCTTGTTCCCCCCATTGCCGCCACACCGGCGGAGAAGAAGGATCTGAGCCAGTTGGTGGAGGAACTGCCCTTCCGGACTTACACCGACAAAAACCATATCCCGTCGGATATAACCAACTTGATATTTATCGGCAGCGCGGGTTCGGTGGAGCGCGCATTTGCTGCCAGTGACTGGGTACAAGTTGACTCGATGACCGCGGAGTCAACGTATGCCACCATCCGCTCGGTGGCCGAGAACCAGGGTTACAAAGGCGCTCCCATGTCTACGCTGTTGTTAGGTGGGCAGGCTCCCGCCTATGCCTATGCCAAGACGCTGAATACTTTTTCCAAACGCCATCATCTGCGCATATGGGCAAGCACACTTGACTGGAGCGGCCAGACGGTTTGGACCTCATCCTCGACGCACGATACGGGCATAGGCTTTTCCAAGAAGAACAAAACATTTATCCACCTGATCGACACCCACATCGACAATGAGCGCGCCAAGGTGGTGAACGATCTTATCTTTACCGGGTGTGTGTCGAACGTGCAGCTGGTGGACCGGCCGTGGATTCCGAAGGACGCAACAAATGGAACCGGCGAAGAGCTGATCACGGATGGAAGAATTGCGGTGCTGCAGTTGAATGAATGCCGCAGTGCGCAAGACACAACGCAGGTTGCCGCGCAAACCGTGCCCGTCCACGGCAACCGGGCGGATCGCGTCTCGCGGCAGACGGTGCTTACCCTCAAGAACAATATCCTGCGCGACAACGTTGCCGTCATGACGTATTCCGGCATTCGCACCGGGGTCTCGGAATTGAAGAAGAAAGACTCTACGCGTCCTCAGAGAAGCATGGACATCGATGGTGAGAAATACACCATCCGTCCTACCGGGCGCCAAACAGACTACGCACTCGCATCCGCGCCCATCGAATCGCGCGGCTCCGAGGCTCCGGAAGCATCCGATCGCTGGAAGCCGCCCTCGGTCGAGATTGGCTTTCGCGCATCATGGCTGGGCTATACCGGCGGGGACGGCGGCGGCATCGGTTTTATTCTGGACTCGATCGATCCGCCCGGGGAGCAGGTTGTCATCGCCCTCGGCAATTCGCTCGAGAATGGGTGGAATCTCGGCGGATCCGTCACCATCGATTCACAAAAGTACTTCTCTCACGAATTTAGTTACAACCGCAGCTTCAGCACCTTTCAGATGGGATTGAGTGTGGTGGACAATGACACCACCACCTCTACTGTGACGACCGCGTTTGCTTTCGCCAACTCCGGGCTGCTCACTTCTCAGGTCGCCTACAACCTTCTCATCAACACCCGTCCCAGGAGGTCGCGGCTGCGCCCATATTTCGCCGTCGGGCCGGCTCTGCAGCTCATGCATTTGGATGAGGCGCCCATCAAGAAGGCGCCCAGCTACTGGCGATTGGGGCTAAGTAACATTGGTCTTCTAAGTGCCGCCTACAACTTCGGGAGCACGCCACCGCTTGAGGGCGGCGGCATCTTCCAGGTCGGATTCAATTACGGCGGCGGCATTCGCTATCGAGTAACGCCGCGCTGGATGATCCGGCTGGACTACCGCGAGACGCTTACCTCGCAGCCCGACTTCTGGACCAAGTCGAAGAACAACATTATCAGTAATATTGAGTTGGATAATGCCACGATGACCTTCGTCGGGCCAGTATTCGCTTCGGCCATGCGCCAGCAGCGCGTCGGTGGTGGGGTCTCATTTACCTTTTGAAAGATTGTCTGCCAGTAATTAGGAGGACTCATGAACGCGGATGAATTTCGCGAAGTTGGGCACCGGGTGGTAGACCTGTTGGCCGAGTACCTGGAGGGCATCGAAGAAAAACCAGTGTTTTCCAGCCTTGAGCCCGCAGCGCTTACCCAGCTTTTTGCTGAGCCGCTCCCGCGAGATTCCAGTTCAGCGGAGAATGTGTTGGCTGAGTTGGAGCAAAAGCTTCTTCCCAATTGCACCCAGGTCGGGCATCCGGGCTACATGGGGCTGATTACTCCTTCACCTAGCCCAATCGGCATCATCGCAGACTTTATTTGTTCCGCCCTTAACCAGAATATCGGAACCTATACGATCGGCCCAGCCGCGGTGGCTATGGAGCGGCGCACGGTTCGCTGGCTCACTGAACTGGCCGGCTACGACGGGAGCGCCGGGGGCAACCTGACGAGTGGCGGCATGATGGCAAACTTCATCGCGCTTAAGTTGGCGCGGGACTCTGTCTCCGGCGACCGGATCCAGCAAGATGGGGTGGAGCAACGCTGGGCAGTGTACGCCTCGGAGGAGCGGCACGTCTCGGTTGATAAGGCAGTCGACGCGGTGGGGCTGGGGCGGAAAGCGCTGCGTGCGCTGCCCACCGACTCGGAATTTCGCGTGCGCCTCGATGCGCTGGAGACGGCCATTGTGGAGGATCGTAAACGCGGGGTTCGACCGATGTGCATCGTGGGCATTTTCGGAACGACCAACACGGGGTCAATCGACGACCTGCGCGAGCTGCGCAGGATCGCTGACCGCGAAGGAATGTGGCTGCACGCCGATGCTGCCTATGGCGGCGGTATGTTGCTCTCCCATTCGTGGCCAATGAGAAATCAAGGTCTGGAGCTAGCGGATTCGGTCACCATTGATCCTCACAAGTGGTTCTACGCGCCGCTCGATGCGGGTGCAATCCTGGTCAAGGATGATCGTCGCTTGACCGCGTCTTTTGGCCTCAAGCCTGCGTATTTGACAGACGAAGCCGATCGCGCGCATGAGCGCTACCAATACTATGTTCACAGCTTCGAGCAATCGAGACGTTTTCGCGGACTCAAGGTGTGGATGAGTTTCAAGCGGTACGGCGCAGACCAGATCGGCGAATGGATAGACAATAATGTGCGCCAGGCGAAGCATCTTTATTCTCTGGTAGCAGAACATCCTGACTTCGAGGCGGCCTGTGCACCGCCCCTCTCGGCGATCTGTATTCGATATCGGGGCGGCGGCCTGGACGAAGCGCAATCCAGGGACCTGCACGGTGAGGTGGCGAAGCGGGTCGAGGAAAGTGGCAAGTTTTGGTTTTCGACCACCGAGCTAAAAGGAAAAATGTATTTCCGCATCAGCCCAGTGAATTTCCGCACTCGCATGGAACACATGGACCAACTCTTGCAATTGCTGGAGCACGAATGTAGTTCCGTCCTGCAGAGCATGAGCAGCAACTCGAGCGTGTAAGCCGAGAGGGTTTCCGGACCTGCCACGAAGGCCGGGTGCCCCACATCTCGCTCGTTTTTCGCGAGATGTGGGATACCACTGCACCTTCCCTCTGACTCTCGATTCATTCGACGCACTTAACGGTCAACCTCGATGGTATCCCACATCTCGCGAAAAACGAGCGAGATGTGGGGCACCCGGCCTTCGTGGCACGCCCGGAAGTGATAATTCTTGCGGGCTGCGTGGCGCGTTGATCTTAAGGATGCAGCACCAGCGTTTGTTCCAGGCGGAAAGTTAGCGAAGTTTCAGCGGGCACGCTAATCTGTTTACCCCTGGTAAAAAGCTGCGTAAGCGCACCGCCTCCAGCCCCTGCCAGGGCCCCGATCCCGGCGCCCTTGCCGCCTCCAAAAACAGCGCCCATGAGAGCTCCGATACCCGCGCCTCCGCCGGTTAATTCGGCAGTACGGCGGTTCAAGCCCAGACCGCTTTTATTGCTCTCGGTTATAGACGAACTATCCACGCGATATTCCTCGCCGTGAACATCGATGGAATAGAGGTCCAAAATTAAGTCCGGTGAATGTACCGCCCCGCCGCTGCGAACATTGCTGACCACTAACTTGGCGTGAGTACCCGCCGGAATCGCAACAGCGCCCGAACTGCCGATGACCGCCTCCTGAATCGTTGCGGGATAAAGTTGACCCGAAGCATCGGAGCCGGCCTCGATGGAGTTCGACGTGAGAACGACGATGTTGGTGCCCTGGGGAATGACTATTGATGGGATGTGTTGCGAAGCAGTGGAGCTCGGCGAACTGGTGAAGATCAGGGAACTGACGTCGCGAAGCGGAAACTGATAATCGATGCCTCCGCTACCTTCAAACGCGATGACGTCTTCCCCATTCAATTGGCCGGAGTAGTTTTTCCCATTGTGTAACGTGATGTTGTCGGCAGTGTTGGAAAACACCAGAGACTGAATATCCGAAACCGGAAACTGGTAGCCGATTCCCTGGTTATCTGTGAACGAGAGTTTGCCGCCGGAGGGAGGCGTAAAGCGTCCGGAGTAGCTGACGCCATTGTGGAGAACAATGATGTCCGCCCTGGCGGCGGTGGCTGAGAAAAAGGCACAAAGCAAAACTTGAGCGAGCAGTTTCATTCCAGGTCCCCTCGTAACGAAAAAAGCTTAGCGTATATGACAGCAGTACAGTGAACAATTTTGTCACGGCTAAGCGCGGGAATGATTTAGCCCCAGTTTGCAATAGGTTTGACATGTGTCACAAAATGTGGCACGTTATTCTATGCCTAGAATCAACCTTCGTGAGCTTCGAGACACTCGCCAATTGAAGGCGTGGCTTCGCTCCGGCAAGACAGTCGAGCTCCACGAACGAAACCGCCTTCTTGCGTGCATCGTTCCTCAGCCGGCGCATGCCGAACCGAAGGAATGGCCTGACTTCGGTGGCCGGGTTCAGAAGCTTTTTGGAGAACGCTCTCTGCCGGGTGCAGATCTACTAATCGAGGAGCGCGGCCGCTTTTGACCGTCTACGCGGATACCAGCGTTTTCGTCTCCTTATACTTGCCTGATGCCCACTCAAAGGAAGCACAGAAGCACATGGAGCGCCACCCGCGTGTTTGGTTGACACCACTGCACCGCGTTGAGTGGACACACGCGATCGGCCAGCACGTGTTTCAACACAAGATTACTCTGCGGGAAGCCCAAGCAGTCTACGCGGATTTCGAGCGCGACCGAGAAGCTGGAGTGTGGATCGAAACAAGCGTGTCAGAAAGAGCATTTGACACATGTACTGCTATCGCTCGCAATCGCGTGGCAAAGCTCGGGGTCAGGACTCTCGACACACTCCACGTGGCGCTAGCGCTGGAACTGAAGGCCGCTCATTTTTGGACGTTTGACCACCGCCAAGCCAGACTGGCGGAAGCAGAAGGCCTAAAGGCTTTATAAGCTGCTAGAAAAGAATCTTCAATCCGAACTGGATCTGCCGCGAGGTCGTTGCCGTAGCGCTGATGACCCCGGCTGTCGGCGATACCGTAGCTTCAGCCGTAGGGGTCTTCGGCGTTGGTCCGGAGCTATAGACAACCGGGTTCGGAGTAGTGAAGTTGGAGTGATTGAGCACGTTGAAGAACTCCGCCCGGAACTGCGCCCGCAGCCGTTCATGGATGGCCGTGCTCTTGGCCAGCGAAAGATCTAACTCCGAAAGCCCCGGGCCGGTGAGCGTATCTCGGCCCACGTTCCCGAATGTGCCCGAGTCGGGGGCACTGAAGGCAGCAGGATTGAACCACTGCTGCACGGTCTTGGCGTAGAGCGGGCCGCTAAACCCGCGCGTGCGGTTGGGCCGCACGGGGTTGCGCGTGTCCCCGTTGCCGGTCGGATTGTAGCCCAGCTGCGGCGAGAGTGGGAAACCGCTCTGCAAGGTCGCGATCCCGCTGACCGACCAACCATCAACCAACTGCCTGGCTGCCGGGTTTGCCGCCAGCACGTGGCTGAAAGGCAGTTCCCAGGTGCCATTGATAGCGCCCGCGTGGCGGATATTGGTGGCCGCCGGTCCGTAGTCGAGGCCGGGATTTCCCGGGTACATAACGAATGCTGGAGTGTTTGCCGATACGCTGGTATTCCAGGCCGAGCCGTCATCGAGATTGCTGGCAAAGGTGTAAACCCCGCGTAGTTGCAACCCGTGCGCCAACTGCCGCCGCACATCGACCTCCAGACCGTTATAGTTACTGATCCCCTGCGAAACCCAGGAGGTGGTATTGGCCACCTTGGGGTTGGCCTTGGTGGTTGACGGATAAAACACAGTTCCCGGCGCAAGCGTTGCCGGGCATCCCGGCGCCGGGCAGACCACGGTAGCGGGTGTGTTCTGGTCCTCGGAAAGTATCTGATGGTATCCGTGCGAGCCCACATAGCCGATGGTGAGCGACGTAGCCGGCGCGACCTGCTGCTCAATCTTGAATGTCCAGGCAAGAACCGTGGGAGTGTCGATGTCCGGCTGCACATTGCTGGGCGAGATCTGTCCGCTGCCGGGGGTGGTTCCACTCGCCAGGCTGGCAAGCTTATCCACCGTGGTGTTGCTGAACGACAACGTGGTATTGAAGGGCGCAGTCTGGTCCAGCCGGTAATCCAGCGCGTCGAGCAGTGCGCGGTGTACGCCGAAGTTAGCCCGCAAAGCAGTCTTGCCATTGCCAAAAACATCGTAGGCCACGCCGATGCGCGGCTCTGGCATAAACTTCGCCCGGTTGTCGGAAAGAGCGGAGCTGCCGACGGTAGGATTCGTATTGATGACGCCGTTGGTAAAGCCATAGTTAGAGGCCCGGCTGTGGGCCTCATTCCAGCCGTTGGTCGACTCGAAACGGAATCCGCCGCGAAGCTCAAGGCGAGGTGTTGCCTTCCAGGTGTCCTCAATGAAGCCGGCTCCGAACAGAGACCGCCAGCCAAGCTCGGTTGGCGCAGGCACAACCGTAAAGGTCGCGACGGTTCCCTTAAGGAAGGCGCTGAGGGTCGAGAAAGACGCCTGTCCATACTGGTTCTGGGCCAGGTTGTCATTGGATTGCAGCCGCTGCAGCCACGCGCCGACTTCAACCTGGTGTCGTCCGTGGGTCCAGAAAACATGCTCGTCTACCGTGAACAGGTTGCGTACCGCCTGGTTGTTGCTGCCGGTGTTCGCGCCCGCGAGCGTAACCTGGGACGCGCCATTCGATGCCGTGCTCCCCGAGATCACGATGGCGCCGACTGGCTCGCCTGCAATCCATCCCGGCACGGACTCGGGCGCCTGGCCGGTAAAGTAATAGGCGGCCCGGGAATAGCCGACCCGCAGCGTATTGAGCAGGTTGGGTGAAAAGACGTGCTGCTCCTGCGCGCTCACCACCTGCTCGCGCAACCGCTCGAAGATGGTCGAGTAGGGGTTTTGCGAGGGAGTATTGGCATCACTGTCATCCACCGTGTAGACGCCGAAGAGCAGATCGTTCGGCGTGAGGTTGGCGTCAATCCGCGTCGTCCCAAAGTCCTCGCGCACGTGCTGTGGCGGATTGGCAAAAGCCTCTGCGATGCCGCTTGCGGTGCCATTGGGGTTGAGCAGCTCGGGACCGTTGGCCACCGGCCATAACGCGAGCAGCGGCCGGACGTCGGCGGAGGCAGCTGCGCGCGAGGCATTGTCCGGAACAAAGCTGACAGCGCTAAGACCGAGATGCTGACGGTAACCTTCGTAGTTACCAAATCCGAATAGCTTGTCGTGGCGCAGAGGCCCGCCCAGTGCCGCGCCAAAATCATTCCGCTGAAACTCCGGGATCTGTGCCTGGTCGAAGTAGTTGCGCGCATCCAGGGCGCTATTGCGCAGAAATTCGTACACCGAGCCGTGGAGTTTGTTTCCACCGGACGCAGTAATGATCGATACCTGCGCGCCGGTTCGCTTGCCATAGTTTGCGCCATAGGTGTCGCTGAGCACGTTGAATTCGCGGACTGCGTCCACCCCCAGCAGCTGCCCGCTGGTGCCACCCGGGGTGACGTTGATGAGCGAAGCTCCGGTGTACTCGATACCGTTCAGCAGGAAGAGATTGTCCTGTGGCCGTCTTCCGGAGACAGAGTACATATTGCCGACGGAAGAGTTGGAAGTGCCCACGCCGCCCGAACGCTGGGTGGTGTAGCTGACCGACGCCGGGTTCAACTGGATAAGCTGGTCGAAGCTGCGGCCGTTGAGTGGCAGTTCCTTTACCTGTCGCTCATCCACCAGTCCTTGGTTCTGAAGCGTGGAGGTATCAACGGTCGCCGGCGTATCTACCACGGAGACAGATTGCTGCACACTTCCGACGGTGAGCGTAAGGTGTAGCTGGACATTCTGGCCAACAGTAAGCGCGATTCCGGTGCGGCTGAGTGGGGCGAACCCATCCCGGGAAACAGAAACGGTATACACGCCCACAGCCACCGAGGGCGCGGAAAACGTGCCGCTTTCCGCAGTGACGAATTTGCGTTCGCTGCCCGTCTCATCGTTGCGGATAAGCACTTCGGCCTGCGCTACGGCAGAGCCGGCAGGATCCACAACGTCTCCTGAAATGGTGCCCGCCCACCATCTGCGCCTTAGCCCAGGGTGCAACCGCGATAAGTATGGAGATCAGGCAATACCGCAACAAGCCGCATAACAAACTCCTCAATTATTTTTTCGGGGGAGCGCTGGAAGCAGTTAGCGGCAACAACAAAACCAGAAGGAGTGAGAGAACGACTCTGCGCAGATGGATAGCGATGCTCAAATGAAGATTTTCCTGAGGGTTATTCAGTCGGAAAAGAATGCGGAAGCTATCGCGAACAACAACAGCTGGCCGGCGCTGAGGAAGCGCGGCTACAACACACGAGGTGATTTGCTGCAGAAGTCACACTAAGACAATAACACAGGGACTCTGAACCACGAAAGCAAAGCCCAGACGAAGGGCACGGCCTTAGCCGTGCCGCCCAGCCTGCGACCTTTGAGGGCTTTAGCCCCTGAGGTACGTTTTTCCAAGCTGACTTCCTTCACGCAAGTACATCATGACAAACGTACCTCAGCGGCTAAAGCCGTCCCGCATAAGATGTTTATGGCACGGCTGAAGCCGTGCCCTTCGTACAGAGTTCAACCCCGGACGAGGCCCTAATGCCCAACCGCTGGAGCAAAGGTGGTCCACTTGTGTGCCTCAGCAGCATGGGGCCCTGGTGGAGCAGTCCACAGGTCGGCGCTCATGCCATTCAGGTCGTACACAATCTTTCCGTCCTTGATCGTGAGTTCGCAAAGCAGCTTCTGCTTGCCGTCCAGCCGCTTATTGACCATGTCAGTAAAGCCAAACGTGCCGTTTCCACCCGGAGCACCGCAACATCCGCGATCGAGCCTTCGGAGAGGTTGCCAAGTTCCTCGTGTTTAATCTCGTGGGCCGGGTGAGAGGTCATCTCGGCGACCACCTCTTTCAACGGAACTCCCACCGCCATAATCTTGTCGGCAACATTCAGCTCATCCTTCATCGCGCATTCATGCTGGTCAATGTGCAGATCGGTCGAAATGGAGTCAGGGATAAAACCCGCCTTGATCATGGGCACCGCGAGCGACCACTTGAAGCTGCCCCCGCCCTGGCCGACGTCAAAGTAAATGCCCCGCTTGCGGCCCTCAATCAAAGCCTGGCTGGGGCCCAGCGTAACCGGATCCTGCTCGTGACGAAGCCCGGAGTACATGTGGGTGTAGATGTCGCCGGGGCGCAGCTTTTGGGTCATCAGGTCGTAGATAGGCCGGGTAGGGCGATCAGTGCCGAAGTCCACCATGACCGGAATGTTGGCCTTGGTTCCGGCGATTACGGCCTGCTCCACCGGCGTCCAGTCCGGACCGTCATAGTGCGCGGTCTTGATGCCGACGATGGTCTGGGGATATTTGAGCGCCATCGCAGCCGTGGCGAAACCATCCATGTCAGCCGTATTCTGCTCGTATCTGCCGCCGCGCATGCCGGCGCCGACGATATTGAGCATGGCGAAGACCCGAGTCTTCGAGCGATCGATAATGCGATCTTTGAAGTCCTGAAAATTCCGCCAGCCGGAGCAGCCCGCGTCGACCACCGTCGTAACCCCAACGCGGAAGGTAAACCCATCCGGAGGCACGCTGTTGATCGCCGGCATAGGAGTGCGCTCGCCCGTGCCCGGCATAAACGTGAACGTGAATATCGATCAGTCCCGGGGTCACGTACAGACCTTTGACATCGATCGTCTTCAGCGCTGACGTAGAGGGAATGTGTGCGGCCACCTGGGCAATCTTGCCGTCCTTGATGGCCACGTCCATCAACCCATCGATATGGTTCTTGTCATCGAGCACATGTCCGCCGCGAAGCAGCAGATCGTAGGTGGGTGCGGCCTGCTGGGCGAGTGCGCCAACGCCGGCGGCCAGCGCGAGCGCAATCATGGTCCGGAACATCAGCTTAGATATAAGCAATGAGATCGATCTCTACCAGCGAACCACCGGGTATGCCGCCGGCCGGAGCAACCGTAGTGCGGACAGGAGGCACCTTGCCCCATCGTCCCGCATAGGCGGTATTCATCTTCGCCCAGTCTTTGATGTCGTTGAGGTAGACGTTGACCTTGAGCACTTTCTCCATCGAAGACCCGGCACAGATCAGGTTCTTCTCCAGTTCATCGAGAACATGTTTGGTGTGTTCCTCAATCGTGCCCTCGAAGTGCGCGCCCACCCCGGCAAGGAAGAGCAGATTCCCATAAGACACGGCACTTGAAAACAGCGGCGGAGCCCCGGGTGCGGTGTCTGAATTGGGTTGGCACGAATAGGCCTTCTTTTCGAGCTTGCTCGATTTCTGTGCTTCTGCGGCGGCCGCGACCATGCTGCCGCCGGTTGCGATCGCCGCTGCTTTGGCTGCGTTCTTGATAAGACCTCTTCTGGTCTGCGTTCCCATTTGTCTTAAGTCCTTTCAGTGTGAGTAAGAACCTCATGCAGTCGGCGCCCGACGATCTCCGCTTCGCCCGGCAGCATCATCCAGGTCCCCACCACGATACTGTTTTCGTTAGAGTGGGTACCCAGCCGCCCGCTAGTGCCGGTCGCCGGGTTCAACTCAATCAGGGGCGCCTGTGCGCGCAACCGTTCCTGAACTTGTTTTGGAGTAATTCCGACTGCCTGAGGATCGTAAGCGAGGATGAGGTGCGGCACGTGATTGGCGATTTCAGGCACAAAGATCTCTGTCTTCATGGTAGGCACATCTTTCACCGCGCGAATGATGGTTTCCGCGCGGCGCGTGTATTCAGCCTGGTTTCGCTCGTCGTTCTGTTCCAGAACCCAATCCACGGCAGCGACCATGCCGACGATTTGTTCCTTCGCCACCTTCATACCTCGGCCCACGGCTTCCCCAACTGGGTTGTTATTGGCTGCCGCCAGATCCGTGAGCCGCTTACGCCCCAGTAGCAGTCCTGCGTTTTGCGGCCCACGAATTCCTTTGCCGCCGGAAAAGCAAACGAGATCATAACCCATGCCGGTGTACTTCCAAAGGTTTTCGACAGGAGGCATATCGGCAGCAGCGTCCAGATGACAGGGAACATTGTGCTGGTGAGCGATGTCGAGCCAGCTCTGGCGGTCGATCTCGCCCGCCTCGGCCGCATTGAAGAAGTTGGTCATGATGGTCTTTGGCGTGAAGGCGCGCTTGTAGTCGTCGACCGAGACCACTTCGACGATGCGAATGCCGCAGAGCAGCATGGCATGGTCGTATTCGTAGCGATGCGCCTTTTGCACGATGACCTCGTTCTTCATGCTGGCGACTTCCTCGGGAATCTGCTCGGGCCTGCAACCGTTGGCGGCCGCGATACACGCAGCTGTGGCCAGAGTGAGGGCCCCCGACGCGCCGGAGGTCACCACCGCTCCTTCGCAGCGCAGGCGCCGCGCAATGTACTCTCCCGACGCCTTCTGCAGGTCATCGAGAACTACGGGATGGAGCGCGGCCTGGGCCACGGCGCGTTGCACCTCGGGCGGCATCACCGATGCCGTCAGGTAGGTATAGGTGCCGGCGGCGTTGATGATTTTCTCTACCCCAAGCTTTTGGTAGTAATCATCGGTCGTAGAGGTGTTCTCTGTTGTGGCAAAGGCGGGCCGCGCGAGCAGGGCCAGCGCCGCTTGAGACCAGCCGAGAAACCGCCGCCGGCTAAGAAGAGCTGCAGGATTGCTGGTGGACATGGCTGAAACCTCCATTACGCTCTATCGAAAAACACTCCCAAGAAAGCTCCGCTGAACTGCAGATCCCTCGGCTGCGCTCGGGATGACAAAGGGGAGAGTGGCTCTTTCACGGAGCGGTCGCCGAACAGAAGCCGTTTTTCATCACTTTGGGTGGGCCAAAAGCAGATGCCACACAGCGCGGGATACCGATTTATTGGAGCAAACTAGGTTCATGGAAGCGTCACCCTCCCCTTTGTCATCCCGAGCGCAGCCGAGGGATCTGCAGTTTCACTCCAGCCCAAACCAATGTTCTTGCCTCTCAGATTGTCTTGACCGCTATGCTTTTCGGCTCGTTCACCCTGGCCACTTCCGTTCTGCAGTGTAGCTTGCCGGTCACGCGGTCGGCGGCCACCTGGTAGATCGATCCTCCCTTGGTGAGAACGAAAACTCTTTCCCCATCAGGTGCGACAGCGATTTGGCCTGAGCCCGGCAACACATCTTGAGCGCACGCCAGCCTGCCGCTTGCGGCGTCGATTTGCCACACTCCCTGACTGGTATAGAGCGCGCGACCCGAAGGATGCATCGCAAGACCGCCGGCAGAACACGGGATCCGCTGGATCGTCTCGCCTACCGTTCCACCATCGTACCGGTAGCAAACGAGCGTGCTCTCCAGATCATGAACGGTATAGAAAAAAGAGCCGGAGGGATGGAGTACGCATGCGCCGGGGCCACTGCCTGAACCGGTAGACCGCTGCATGCGCCGCTCTAGTTTGCCCCCGTCCACCGCGAACACGCTCAGCCGATCGCTGGCAAAATCGGACGAGAGCAGGTGGCGTCCACCGGCATCGAAAAACAGCGTGTGGGGATGCGCCGACTCCGCTCCGCAGCCCACATCTTTAAAAATAGCGCCAGGCGGTCCAAGGCTCCCGTCCTTAGCAATAGAGAAGAGGTTGTAAATTCCGCCGCCGTACGCCGCCACTGCAAGCAGCTTTCGATCGGGAGACAAGGCCATATGCCGCGGCAGGGTCGCGGATAGCGAAAGCGGTTGCCGGCTCAACAGCGTAAGGCGGCCGTCCAGACTATCAACGTGATATGCCTCCACCGTGCCCCGCGGCAGTCCCTCATGCACGTCCACTTCATTGGTCACGTACAGTGTCCGCTGTGACGGAGAAAGTAAAACACAGGCAGGTGCGCGGCTCGGGACGCGTTGTATGCGCGTCAATTGCTCGCCTCGCAATGAGAAGACATGCAGCACGCCTTCTCCCGAAGCGACGTAGGCAAACTGCGCCGCCGCCACTCCGGACGGCAGATGCGGCAGCGCGACTACGCCCGCGGCGCCGCGAAGAAATTCTCTGCGTGTCCACTCTCCGCGTGCTCTAAGCGCGGATCGACATCTTGTGATGAAAGATGTTGTTGGGGTCATAGCGCCGCTTCACCTGTTGCAGAAAAGGGTAGAGATCCTGGGTTCCGTAGTAAACCTGCGGCCAGAAGGCATACGCGAGCATATCGCTATCTGGATAGTTGATGTAGCAGCCTTCGTAATAATCGTTGGGGTAAGGAGTGCCGGCATAGCGCGGCTCCACATGCTGCGAGTACAGGTCGGTGTAGAACTCCCGCATCCATTGCAGACGGCCCGCATCCTCTTCCGGGCGGTCCCAATATTGTTGGAACTGGACTTTCATAATCGACGAACGCTGCCACACCGAGGTGAGTTCGGCCATACCCTTGTCATTTACGGCTCCTCCATAGGAGTCCACCGCCATGACCGAACCGCGCAAGTCCACGCCTGGAATCGTCCGGGTAAGGTGCTTATAAATGCACTTTGCTTCCGCGCGGGTGAAGTTCTGTTTCATGTAGGAGGATTTGTAAGCCGCGCGCTCACTATGCCCGCTCCCGCTACCGCCGACGGTTGCTTCAAGCCACAACATCCGATCCATGCTGTATCGTCCCGTCTGCACGCGAGAGGCCGGGTTGCGCGCTGGAAAACGCTGGTCCCCTGGCGTGACTGCGCGCTTCTCCAGGGGACCAAATCCAGAAAACAAATCGAGAAACTCGTCTACAGGTTTCAGGTCGTCGCAGCGCCCATCCGGATTACAGAATTGCAGTGAGAGGCTAATCCGATTCGAAGAGGCGTGCGTTAGTCCCAGCGCGGCAAACATTCCCCAGGTGTCCGGTGCGCAGCCTCGGTGCGCGCAATAGTCTCCGAACGCTTGCAGGATACCGGTAAAGTTGTCCTCAGTCATGGTGGCCCAGTCGAAAGACAGGTGCGCATACACAACCTCAAAGGGCGCCGCGGGTAAATGGTCGAAAAGGAAGCCGGTGACGACGCCGAAGTTTCCTCCACCCGCACCGCGGCAGGCACGGAAAAGATCAGGGTCATGCTGCTGGTCCACATGCCTGAGCGATACATGCCCTTTGCTGTCGACGGTGAGGATCTCGACCGCCGAAACCCAATCAATGGTGAGCCCGTGCAGTCGTGACAACACGCCATAGCCGCCCCCGGTAATGTGCCCGCCCGCGCCCACCTCGTAGCAACTGCCCGCGGGGATGGTTACGCCGTACCGCTTGTACAAGTCAAGGTACGCTTCGCCCAGCTGCTGCCCGGGGCTTATGCGGTAGCGGCTTCCGTCCCCCGGCGAGGCCTCGCTCTTCAGCAGGCTCAGATCCAGGATCGAACCGCCCGGATTGTTGACCACGAAATCTTCATAGCAGTGGCCGCCGCTGCGAATGGTGGGGCGGATGCCGGCGTTGACCAGGCGCTGTAAGGCTTCAGCCGCCTGCTCGGCGGTCTCGCACAGTTCAATTTCTGCTGCCCCTTCGGCCTCATTGCCGTTCCAGCGAAGGTTGCGGCTGCGTTGCAGCATCGCATAACGCGGATCGCTGCGAGAAATCCTGATGGGCATCAATTGGCTCCGCGAGGCGGTGGGTTTCAAATTGAACTTGCGGAACTATAGTCGCTCACCACTAGCCAGACGGCCAGCACGACAAACTGAGCGCAGAAAATCGATTCAATCGAAAACCAGTACAAAGAACCGGGATTCGCCACACGGGCAAATGCCAGCATCAGCACCATCAGCACCACCAGGCAAACCGCGGCTGCACGCTGGCCGTATCGCCCCGGGGTGAGGACCAACCCGGCCCGCGGAGGCAGTCGGCGCGTAATCCTGGCAGCGAAGTCGGCCGGGATCTTCGGGCGAGGAGCGGTTTCCAGAGCAAGAGTGATCCTTGCGTCGAGTGACTGAGGGTTCATCTTGTCTTCTGCCATGCGGTTCCCCTTTCCATTTCTTGTTGCCGCTCGATACCTTCCCGCAGCTTCTTGCGGCCCCGGTGGAGGTGCGTTCGCACCGTGCCAATGGGCAGTTCGAGGGAGTGCGCTATCTGCTCGTAACTACGCTCTTCCTGATGGTAGAGCACAAGAACGGTCCTCTCAATCGGGCTCAGTTGTTGCAGCTGCTGCTCTACAGAATACCGGAACTGCCTCTCGGCGAACTGCTGCTCGGCGTCCAGGCTGGGGTGGGGCAGACGGTCTTCCCAGTCGGCCTCCTCGTCAGAAAACGAGACCAGGGGACGGTCGTCACGCCGGCGGCGCTTCCATTCGTCCTGGGCGACGTTGGCGATGATGCGATAGAGATACGTGCTGAGCAGGGCTTCGCCGCGAAAGGCGCCCAAGGCTCGATAAAGGCGTAGGAAGACTTCCTGGGCAAGATCGTCGACATGCTCGCGGCTGCCGGTAAGGCGAATAAGGGTGCTGAAGACCATGGTCTGATGGTCTCGGACAATCTGTTCGAAGCTGAGGTCGACGGCGTGCAAGAAGAGTCAGACTGTGAATCTGCCTGAAAGTTTCATACCACGAGTGAAACTCTGCATGAGCCAGGCAGTCTAAGGCGGTCAGAAAGGAAGGTAAGCGAATGCATACTTGGAGTCCGTTCATGATCCCCCTGGGGGCATTTGTAGTGGCTATCGTAGCCATCATTGCCGGAGTTGCAGCGGAAGCAAACAGAGTGAGGCTTCGGGCCGAACAGCGCATGGCGATGGTGGCTCGTGGGATGAGCGCCGACGATATAGACAAGTTGCTAGGCAAGAGAGCCGACGACGCTAAACCGGCGAGAGACCCGATACAGAGTCTTGTGAACACCCGCAGGACGGCAATCGTGCTGATATCGAGTGGGGCAGGGTTGAGTCTCTTTTTCCTGGTATTGACTTGGATTCTGGGCGTCCATGAAATTTTGTCGGGGGCAGCTGTCGGTTTGATCCCACTGACGATTGGGGCCGGCTTCCTGATCGACTACAACTTGCAGAAGCGCGACCTGTCGCGCTTCGGCCTCGAGGTAGGGCAAGGAGAATCGCCGCGCATTTGATACCATCACCCCTTGTACTCAGGAGCGGTGGATGGAACTGATCAAGGATAAGGTTGTCATTGTGACCGGAGCAGCCGCGGGTATCGGCGCCGGAGTAGCGAAGCTGTTTACCGAGGGCGGCGCCCATGTATTTCTCACCGACCTGGACGGACCGGGTGTCAAGAAGCACGCAGCGGCTCTGCACGGGAAACCAGGCTCGGCGTTTGGTTTTGAAGCCAATGCTCGCAGTCGTGATGCCATGGAGAAAGTTGTTGAGGATGCGCTCAAACGCTTTGGCCGCGTCGATGTTTTGATCAACAATGCCGGCATTTATCCTCGCCAGCCTTTCCTGGAAATGACAGAAGAGCAGTGGGACACCATGCAGGACATCAACCTGAAGAGTGTCTTTCATTGCACAAAACTCGTCATGCCCCATATGGTTAAGCAGCGGTCGGGGGCCGTCGTAAATATCTCCTCGGTAACGTTCTTTACCGGGTTGGAGAACTTGACCCATTACGTCGCGACGAAGGGCGGAATTATCGGTTTCACGCGTTCGCTGGCCAGAGAGATGGGGGAGCATAACGTCCGCATCAACTGCATAACTCCTGGTGCAATCGAAACCGAGGGAGAGAAAAAGCTTATGTCCAAGGAGGAATCGGATCGCTTTCTTGGGCGGCAAAGTCTTAAGCGTCGTATAACCCCGCTCGATATTGCCCGCGTCTGTTTGTTTCTCTCGACAGAGTTAAGCGATGCCATGACCGGCCAAAACCTGAACGTCGATGGCGGCTGGGTCATGTACTGATCTCAACCCTCCGCTTGTCATCCCGACCGGAGCGTAGCGGAGTGGAGGGACCTGCGGTTCTCTGCAACCAGCATCTGCTGCTGAGGAACGCTCAACTCTCCGCTTGTCATCCCGAGATCCTGTGACTTTGTCGATCTTCTCGTGTTTTTTCAATCCTCCAGAAAGGCGTCATCCTGAGCGAAGCACCTCGCCGATCTATCACATATCAGAGAGTTTCATGGCGCGAAGTCGAAGGACCCCGGCGACGCTTGTTGGCCGATGCTCTTCGGAGCTTTCCGGTCACAAACTACAAGGGAAATTAAAGAAGTCACAGCCTCCGACCGAAGCGTAGCGTAGTGGAGGGACCTGCGGTTTCCTAATCCGGTCCAATCAACGGTCTTAGGTATTGAGCGCTGACGGAGAGCGCCTGTTTCCGATGAGCCAGATCAATTTCAAACTCCCGCTCTTCTACTTCCACACAGACCGGGCCGTCATACCCTGAATCCTTAAGTGCACCGAGAAATTTTGCCCAGTCGATGTCCCCACGTCCAGGAAGCTTCGGGGTATGGAACTCGAGGGGATGTGCCAGGATGCCCACCTGATCCAGTCGCTTCCGATCGACCGCAACGTCCTTCAGATGAACGCGAAAAATGCGGGAAGAAAATTCCCGCAGGGGGGCAATATAGTCCATCTGCTGCCACACCAGATGCGACGGATCGTAATTAAGCCCGAAGTTAGGGCTCGGGATCTCCTGGAACATGCGCCGCCAGATCGCGGGACTAAACGCCAGGTTTTTGCCCCCAGGCCACTCGTCGGCAGTAAAGAGCATAGGGCAGTTCTCGATGGCGATACGAATTCCCTGATCTTCTGCGTAAGAGACCAAATCTCTCCAGACAGATAGAAGGCGAGGCCAATTTTCGTCCACGGACCGGGTCCAGTCCCGCCCCACAAACGTGCTCACGACCGTGAGGTCGAGCATCCTGGCCGCGGTGATGACGCGCCTGAGGTGCAAGGCCGCCACTTCGCCTTCTTCCAGGTTCGGTGAAAGCAGATTCGGATAATAGCCCAGGCCGCTGATATCCATGCCGTTTGCTGCGGCGAGACCTAAGACCCGCGAAGCGTCCGTACCGTCAAAATTGCTGACGTCGATGTGGGTTACGCCCGCGTAGCGGCGATCGGCCTTGCCCGGAGGCCAGCACATCAGCTCTACACACGTGTAGCCGGTAGTCTTGCCCACGGCGAATACTTCCTCGAGCGTAAGCTCGGGCACGATAGCGCTCATAAAACCGAGTTGCATGATCTCCGATTCTACTGCGATGGCCGCGCCGTGGTTTCGCTTATACAATTCAGGAACCCTTCCGAAACACTGGGCTGAGGCGAACAATGAAGCTTCCACGAATCTCGCTGCTTTCGCTGATTTTTCCCGCCCTGATGGTTCCCGGTTCCTATGGGCACGCCGAGGTTTCAGAACAGATGACGCCTCTGCTGCTCGCGGTGCAGGATGCTCCGGTACCTTTCATGGGCTCAGACGGGCGCGTCCACCTGGTGTACGAACTGGAAATGACCAACTTCTCGAGCGCCGACATCCTGGTTGAGAAGGTGGAGGTCCTCAGCGATGGTGTCAATCTGCAAACTCTCGACACTACTGCTGTTGCCGAACGTCTTCAGCCCGCCGGGACGCGCGAATCGGTGGGCACGCTGGCCAAGAGCACACGGGCGCTACTCTTTCTCAACGTCGTGCTTGCTCCCGGAGCCAAAGTTCCCGCGGAACTTTCCCATCGCGTCGTGCTAAAGGCGAGCGCCGCCCCGCCGGGGCAGCAGGAGTTCGACCAAGTCGGCGGCAAGACCACGGTGGATCGCCGTCCGGTGGCCTCCCTCGGTCCTCCGCTGCGCGGAATGCGTTACATCTCAGCAGACTCCTGCTGCGATGCAACTCGTCATACGCGGGCGGCCCTGCCAGTCAACGGCCGCGTGTGGCTAGCTCAACGCTACGCGGTCGACTGGGAGCAAACCGATGTCGGCGGCCATATCTACGCCGGACCCCGCGATAAGCTCGAAAGTTACGCCATCTTTGGCCAGCCGGTTCTGGCCGTAGCCACCGCTGTCGTCGTCTCCGTCATCGACGGAGAGCCGGAGCAAACCCCGGGCAATTATCCGACCAACATCGCGCTGGATAAAGCCGATGGCAACAGCGTCGTTCTCGATCTCGGCCATCAGCGCTACGCGGTCTACGCCCACATGCAGCCGGGCAGCCTCAAGGTTCATCGCGGTGACAAAGTTCAGCTGGGCCAGGTGATCGGGTTAGTCGGTGACACCGGCAATTCAATCGTGCCCCACCTGCACTTCCAGGTGATGGATGGGCCTTCCTCTTTTTCTTCTAACGGGCTTCCCTATGAGATCAGCGAGTTCCAGGTAACCGGGGCCACTGCCGGCGGCACCAAGGCTTTCGACGAGGCGGAAACCAACGGAACTCCGCTTCCCGTAACTCCGGTTGTACCGCCGCGTACGGTGAAGCAGGCCATGCCGCTGGATCAACTCATCATCTCCTTTGCGACGCACTAAATCTTTCTACGCCAGAAAATGAATCGCCAAAACTGAAAGCACCCCGAAATACGCCAAAGGGTAAGCCCATTTACCTGCGGAGTGCAGGCTTATCGCCAGCGGTCGCCGCCCGTGTTTCTGCAGCAGAAAGACGAAAGTAATCTCGAAAATACCGAGGAAGCAGAAGATGAAACTCGCCAGAAAGACGGCATCGAAAAAAGTGAGGTAGCCCACTCTCGGCAGGTCCCGCGTGACCGCAAATTGGAAAGCGATCATCGACAGAAGCATGGTCATGGGGATTTTCAGAGTCCAGTCGAACTCTTTGACATCGATCCAGAAAACGACCACAGGAATGATGGTGATCATGATCAGTGGCAGGAGGATCTTCCAGAGGTAGAAGCCTGATCGCCGGGTAGCTGTAATCTGGAAGAGCGCTTCGTGCGTCGCGGGCTGGTAGGGATCGCCTGTCAACTTGTCCGCGGTATATTTCAAATCTTCCATGTGCCACGCGGCGAGCTCTGTGTGCTGCTCCGGGCTGATTCCCGTCCCCGGGAGAGGCTGGGGGGCGAATCGAATCTGCGTAGCCGTAGAGAGGAACGGCTGAAATTCGAACTGCAGCACCTGGGTGTCAAAGGGAAATCTTTTCAACTGAAAGTCATTGGAGTAGACAGCCTCGAATCGTTCCCGGTAGGTGACCATGCCATTTCTGTCTGCTTCCAGGGTGTATTGATTTGTCCTGTGGGTAATCGTATTGGCGCCTTCAATCGCTGGAGCCCAAAGCTCCTCCAGGCGGAAGGTGCGGGGCGGCTCTTGCTCATGGTTACCGCTTGTTTGCGTGGGCGGTAACGCCAGGCGGGGATCCTGCCACTGGCCGGTTAAAAAGCCGCCAACCTCAAAGGTTTCCCGAGTCTCATCGATGCCTACAAAGTTGGTGATGTAAAGCCCCACCGAGACGTCAACCGGGGTTTTACCGCCGGTCGGCGATTGGCGAAGATCGACAGTGGGTTTCGTCGCCGCTGCGTTCGCGAACGCCGGCGCCAGCAAGCAGAGGATGATTTGCCCTGCAAGGTAAAAGACAGGTCGCTTCATGAAGGCTGTCCAAAAAGGGAATACCCACTGTAGCAGACCAGGTTGATTCTGTTATGAACGCTCGCTCAACCTCGCTCAGAGCTTTGACGCCACAGGCGGTAGCCGGCCCAGGCCGCGAGGGTACAAACGTCGCGAATCTCCCCATTGCCGAGCTTCTGCTCGAAGACCGCGATGGGCAGCCGGACAATCTCCATATCAGATTCTTCGGGATCCCGCTCGAATGGGCCCGGCACAAGCTCTTCGGCGACAAAGACGTGCTGGCGCTGGCGGGTGAAGCCATAGGCGATCCACATCCAGGGCAACTCCGTCATACGGCCCGCGGTCAGCCCGGTCTCTTCGCGCAGTTCGCCTCGGGCCAGCGCCTCGGGCTCTATGTTGTCTGCTTCCCATCCGCCCTGGGGGAGTTCGAGCGCTCGTTCCCCGATGGTGTAGCGGAACTGCTCGACCAGCCAGATGTGGTCGCCATCAATGGGCAAAATGATCGCGCAATCCTGTTTATCGACTACGCTGTAAATGCCATGGGCTCCGTTACTGCGCTCAATGCCATCTTCGCGCAGACGTAACCAGGGATTTCGATAGACCTCGCGGCTAGAAAGAGTGCGGATCGCCATGTCTTAGGATGGCAGGGAAGATTGGAAGGGAGCAAGTCAAGCAGACATCAGCTCACCTCCAGGCTCTGCAGGAATCCGGCCAGGTGTTTGCCGACCATGTGCAGAGGTTCGCGTGTCCTTTCCATGCGCGACATCATCACTGCTCCTTCCAGGCCGGCGATGACGACCGTCGCGACAGCGGCCGGATCGATCTCGTCGCGTAGCTCGCCGTTCTGCTGTCCTTCGTGCACAATATCGGCGATGCCGGCGCGCCACTGATTGAGCGCCGCGCGGGCTTTGCCGCGCAGGACCTCATTTCCATCGTCGCTATCAATCGCAGTGTTGAGCACCGGGCAGCCTCCGGGCAAAGTGCGCGGTGGCTGCTCGACAAAATTCTTCACCAGCAGCAAGAGCTTTTCGATCGCGGTAGCGCAGTTTTCTATTCCCCGCCGGCGCGGCTCATTCACCGTTTCCCATGCGTAGTCAAAAGCCGCGGCCGCGAGATCCTCCTTGCTCTCAAAGTGGCGATACAGCCCGCCCTTTTCGAGTCCAGTGGCGGCCATGAGTTCAGACATCGAGGTGCCGGCGTAGCCGCGGCGATTGAAAACTGCGGCCGACTGCTCCACGATGCGCCGCCGGGTACCTTCCCCCCGGGCAGATTTCGCTTTTTGGACCTTCATTTTTGCGACCGATCGGTCTCATTATACATCTCAGACCTATCTATCACTGGAGAGCTCACGCTTGGCCACAGCGACCGCGGAATTGGAGTCCGTACCAACGACCCCGAGCACCAGGCAGGTGAATCCGTGGGCGGTGGCTTTGACGGTCACGTTGGCCACCTTCATGGAGCTGCTGGATACGTCGATTGCCAACGTCTCGCTTCCCCACATTGCAGGCGGTTTGGGGCGTAGCTTCGATGAGACCACCTGGGTTCTGACCTCCTACCTGGTGGCCAATGCGGTAGTGCTGCCCATGAGCGCATGGCTGAGCCGCGCACTGGGACGAAAGCGTTACTACATGATCAGCGTGGGCTTGTTCACGGCCACCTCCTTTTTGTGTGGAATCGCGCCCAGCCTCAACTTCCTGGTGATTTTCCGCGTGCTGCAGGGCATTGGTGGCGGCGGCCTGGCTCCGGTGGAGCAGGCGATCCTGGTCGATACCTTTCCCGCGAACAAACGAGCCGCGGCCTTTGCCCTCTATAGCGTGGCCATCGTTACGGCCCCCGCAATCGGACCTCCGTTAGGTGGCTGGATCACGGACAGTTTCTCCTGGCGCTGGGTTTTCTTTATCAACGTCCCGATTGGCCTGATATCGCTGCTCCTCAGCAGCCGGCTGGTGAGCGATCCGCCCGCGTTTAAAGCGGAGGTAGCTGCGGCCAAGCGGCTGGGTAAGCTCCGCGTAGATTACATAGGCATTCTGCTGATCGCGCTGGGCTTCGCGTTCTTGGAGTTTGTGCTTGATCGAGGCCAGATCGACGACTGGTTTGGCAGCTCTTTGATCACGACCATGTTTGTAGCAGCGATTGTCTGCCTTGTGCTCGCGGTCTGGTGGGAATTGCGAGTGCCTGATCCAGTCGTGGAACTCGCGCTGCTTCGGGAAAGAAATTTCGCTTTTGCAAATATTTTCTATTTCCTCTTTGGTTTTGTACTTTTCGGCAGCACAACCATGATTCCGGAGATTCTGCAGAGTCTCTATGGCTACACAGCCACGGATGCGGGGCTAGTGTTGGGGCCAGGCGCAGCGGTCATTACGGTGTTGGCTCCCATCGTTGCCATCTTGACGCAAAAGGGCAAGGTCAGTCCGCGGTGGCTCATTGCCTTCAGTTTCGCCGTAGTTGCGTTATCGATGCTGTACTACAGTGGATTTACCTTGCAGACCAACTACACCCACTATGCGCTGGCCCGCGCGCTGCAAGGCTTTGGCTACGCCTTCCTGTTTGTGCCGGTGAGCGTTCTCGCCTATTCCTATCTACCTCCCGGAAAAAACAATAAAGGCTCGAGCCTGACCAATCTGGCGCGTAACTGGGGCGGGAGTTTCGGCGTGGCGTTCATCACCACCATGCATGAAAGGCGTACAGACCTGCACAGCGATCGGCTAGCGCAGAGCGCCGATTTCGGTTCGCCCCTGTTTCACTCCCGCACCGATTCCTTGACCAGGACTTTCGAGCACCTGGGCTTTTCGCACGTTGACGCAACACAGCATGCGCAGGGCATGCTTTACAACCAGCTGAACCAACAGGCGAGCCTGATAGGTTTTATGGATTGTTTCCGCATGATGGCGATCGTGGCACTCATCGGCATTCCGCTAGCCCTGGCTACCAAGAGTTTCCGCCCCGGAGGCGAAGCCGGCGGCCACTGATATCGCACCGGATGTTCTCATCCAGTGCGAAAGCAGCTCTTGTTCAGCAACCGCTCTGCATGGGAGCGTCCCCCTCAACTTTGTCATCCCGAGAGCATGTGACTTTTTCGATCTTCTCGTGTTTTTTGACCCGGCCAGATGTTTTTCAATCCCTCCAGAAAGGCGTCATCCTGAGCGGAGCCGACCTGTCCCACCAGCAACCCAGGGCAAGGTTGCAGGTCGTTTGTTGTTCAGGCCGCCATCATCAGGATCAGCAGACCGGCAACCAGCGTCTGAGCCACTCTTTTCGCCACTATGCTGCAATCGTCGGGGGAATCAATGCACTTAAACATGACACTCTGCCCTCCTGTGCTTTGTATCAGGGCCCGACTTTAGTCGGGCCGCAAACAATTGAAAGAAATTGGGCTTCAGCCCCTGCAGCCGCGCTTCCTGCAGAAAATGCGTCGGCAGACACGCAAGGGCTAAAGAGCCTGCAGGATTGAGCTTTAGATCTGTGCCACCCCACCATCCACGAACAGCTCGATACCATTCACGAAACTCGAATCGCTCGAAGCCAGGAAAAGCGCCGCGGTCGCAATCTCCTCCGGGCGTCCGATCTCACCGCGGGGGATCAGCGACGCGAAGTACGTCTTTGCGTCCGGTCCCAGGGGATCGAGAATGGGCGTGTCGATAGTACCGGGACTCAACACATTCACCCTGATCTTTCTTTCCTTCAGGTCGACGAGCCATGTTCGCGCAAAAGACCGCACCGCGGCTTTGCTCGCACTATAAACGCTGAACGCCGCGAAGCCCTTCACCGTGGCGATCGATCCATTCATGAATATCGAACCCCCATCGTTGAACAGGGGCAGCGCTTTCTGCACCGTAAACAGCGTGCCGCGCACGTTCAGATTGAAGACATTATCAAATTGTTCCGGAGTAATCTCCCCCAACTTTGCCAGTTCACCCATCCCGGCACTGGCAAACAGCACGTCGATTTTTCCTTTGGTCTTCTTCACCGTGTCATACAGACGGTCGAGATCGCCCAAGTTTGCGGCATCACCTTGAACCCCGGTGACGTTTCGGCCAATGGCTTTCACCGCCTCGTCCAGCTTGTCTTTGCGCCGGCCGGTGATGAACACATAGGCGCCCTCTTCCACAAACAGCTTTGCGGTTGCGAGCGCCATGCCTGAGGTCGCGGCGGTAATTACTGCTACTTTTCCATCCAGTTTTCCCATTGCATTCTCCCTCAGCGTTGCTGGGTTATCGTAGTCCGCCGCCGGCCAGGATGTGTTCACCCGTGAGCCATGCCGAGTCGTCGGAAGCAAGAAAGGTCGCGATCGAGGAGATATCGCCGGGCTGGCCAATGCGTCCGAGCGGAGTTTGCGAGACCAGTTCCTTTTCGAAGTCAGTGCCTAGAAAGCCGGCGGAGTGCACGCCCTCGGTCTCGATCATGCCGGGATTAATGGCGTTGACGCGTATCTTTTTCGGGCCGAGCTCGCGAGCCAGCACCCCGGTGATGGCATCCACAGCGCCCTTGGTCCCGGTATAGATTGCGGAAGCTGGCGGAGTAACGCGGCTAACCACGGAGCCGATGTTGATAATGCTGCCGCCCTCGCCAATATGCTTAAGAGCCGCCTGCGTAGTGAGCAGCAAGCCCAGCACATTGATGTTGAACATCCTGTGAAACTGGTCTTCGGTGGCGGCTTCAATTGGGGAAAACTCGTAAACGCCAGAGTTGTTTACCAGGATGTCGAGCCGGCCGTAGTTCTTGATAGCGGCGTCGATAATAGCTTGGGCATCGCCGGTTTTCGAAACGTCGCCACCAACCGCGACAGCCTTGCCACCCGCTGCGATGATGGAGTCGACAACAGTCCTCGCGCCGGACTTGCTTGAGGCGTAATTGACAACAACCGAAGCACCTTCTGCCGCGAGCGACTTGGCGATGGCGGCTCCTATACCTTTGGAGGCGCCCGTGACCACTGCTACCTTACCCTTAAGCTTGCTCATATGTGTCTCCCTATCCTTTGCGCCGGATTGACCTCGGCTGCAGCTTAAGATGGGGACTGGTTAACCAAGGATTCAATAGTTCTGAATTTATGCACTATTGAACAATGCAGTAGGTTAACGTAAGATGAAAAACATGAGGCCTCTCTTCCACCCGTCAGTTGAAGACGTTACCGTGGAAGGGATTCTGCACGCCCTCTCCGATCCCGTACGAGTAGCGATTTTTGCCGACATTGCAGGTTCGAACTGTTCCCAGAATTGCTCCAATTTTCTCAACATCAGTGAAAAACCGATTCCTAAATCAACCCTCTCTCAGCACTTCAAAGCGCTCAGAGAAGCGGGCTTGATCCGGGGCGAGCGCCAAGGCGTCGAGATGCAGAACACCTCCCGGTGTGCGGAAATCGACCAGCGCTTTCCCGGACTCATTGCGGCGATTGTGAATGCCCACAACATCCAGTTGAAAGAGAAGCCGCGCTCCAGCGGCAGCAAACGGAAGCGGCCGGGCGTGCCCTCCCGCAGCCGTTAGTTGAGCTCCCTGACCCAGATGTTGCGGTAGCTGATGGGCTCACTCTTGTCGCCGTGTGCCTGCAGCTTGATTGGAGCGCTGCTGTACGCCTTATAGAACGGCTTTCCGATGTACAGCGTCTGGCCCTTCAACTCGAAGTGATTCTCCACCAGCACGCCGTTGAACAGCACCGTAACGTACGCCGGAGTTTTCACCGATCCGTCGGTGTTGAACGTTGGCGCCGTCCATACGATGTCGTAGGCCTGCCACTCGCCAGGTTTGCGCGTCGGGTTCGCCAGCGGAATCGCTTGCTTGTAAATGCTGCCCGCCATGCCGTTCACATAGGTTTTGTTCTCGTAGGAATCGAGAACTTGCAATTCATATCCGTCGTCTCCCGGCCCGGTGGAAGCCAGGAACACGCCGCTGTTGCCGCGGGCCTGCCCGCTGCCGGTGATGTTGCTGGGGACCTTCCATTCCAGGTGAAGCTGGTAGTTCTTGAAGCTTCGTTTGGTTTCGATGTTTCCCCCGCTCTTGTTCACGGTCATCACACCGTCGGCAACATCCCATTTCGCCGGCGACTTATCTCGGTTTGTGACCCATTCATCCAGGTTCTTGCCGTCAAACAGCACGATCGCGTCGGAGGGAGCTGCCCCACACGTGGCGCCCGGAGTCACAACCGGGGGGACCGGCTCCCAAATTTCCGTATCTTCAGGTTTCGGTTTGGCCGGTGATTGTGCAAACAGCGGAGCGGCCAAGGCAATCAGCGCCGCGGACGCAAGGAGGCTTGAAAACGGAAAGCGAATCATTCCAAGAAAATACACCCAATCGCATCCATCTGGCCAAGACCGAACGCGACAGCTCCTCGCTGTCATCCCAACCTGAGCAAACTTGCCTGCGGCAAGTTGAGAGAGAACTTTCACCTGCGGAAAACTCTCGATTGAAGGGTGCGGGCTTTAAAGTCTGCGTGAGAACTAGCGAAAACAAACCGCGGTCCCTTTGCTCCGCGCTCCGGTGCTTTGTATAAGGGCCCGACTTTAGTCGGGCCCTTGAGGCTCAACAAAGATCTGGGCTTTAGCCCCTGCGCTTTTTCTGTGCCCGGTACGTTCAGCAGGGGCTGAAGCCCAACTCTCTTTCGATCCTGTGCGGCCCGACTAAAGTCGGGCCCTTATACAAAGCACCGGAGCGCGGAGCAAAGGGACCGCGGTTTGTTTTCGCTAGTTCTCACGCAGACTCTTTAGCCCATACGCACCCCGTACGTATTGATAAGCAAAGACATGGGGTTGATAACCAAGGACACGGAGCTTTAGCCGCCGACCCATTGCCAGCCCCGGACTTCAGTCCGGGGGGGCGGGTTTTCAAACCCGCGGGAATGCTCGTTGTATAAACTTCGGGCTTTAGCCCTGGTGGCTGCTTCTCGAGCGGAGCGTCCCGCTCACGTAGTTGGGGCAGGCGGGGCAGCATTACTTTGAAAGCCCGCCTGCGCCATGCCCCGCTGTGCCTCCGGGTTCTTCATGAAAGTCTCCCAAACGAAGCTGGTGCGTACATTTTCCGCCATCAGCATGGTGATGCCGGTATCGATGCCGACGACATCCTGGTCATACCACTTGGTCAACGGATTGAACGCATCCACGAACCCGTACCGGCTCCAGGCCTGCGGGTAACGAGCGCGGATGTTCTTCAGCACCCGCATGGTGGCGGCGGGTTGAAACGGCAAGGAGCCCCCCGCGGCCGCAGGAACCACGGTCCCATCGATCGGGCCCATGGCCGGCGGGCCGCCCCAGATCACATACCCTTTCTCTGAATCAGACGCAGTGATCCCCCAAAGATCGTCGCTGTAATCGGGAAACGTCTTGCTTAGTTCCAGGCAGAAGCGCCGGTGTACATCGGTAGCGATGGCCGAGTTCTGGAAGTAGTCCGCATACTTATCGTGCTTGCCCCGGAAATTGAACCACGCCTGGGAGTACTGATGAACAAACAGAGGTGCGAACGAGCCGATGTAGCGCTCCCCATCGTACTCAAAGGTGAGTCGCTTCCAGGCAGACCACGCGGAAGGGTGCAGGGGATGAGTGGAGGAACCCATTCCCAGCAGGTAGATCATCATCAATTCGCTGTAGAAGTCCCATTTGTAAGGTAGGAAGCCGAACTCAGGCGTCCATCCCTGGGGCAGCAGCGCGGTGTCTTCCGACAACCAGGTCCAGTCCACGCGGTCAAAAATGGCGTGCGCCAGCTGGATGATGTCGCGATCCTCAAAGTGCTGCCGGCAAGTAAGGATGCCGCACAGCAGGATCGCGGTATCGACGGAAGAGACTTCAGAGTCCCAAATCCTTTCCCCGGTGTTGATATTGGCGAAGTGGTAGAAGAACCCGCGATGCGTCGGCAGCGTTCTCCACAGGAAGGTGAGGGTCGCCAGCACGCGCATGCGGGCGTCCTGGTGGGAGACGAAGCCGCGCTTCTCTGCAATGCAGATTGCCGTCAGGCCAAAGCCCGTGGAGGCGATGCTGGCAACGATCCCCGTGTCGGTGATGCGCGCGTTGCATCGGTCTTTTATCAAGCCGGTCTGGGGGCTGGCCTGCTCCCAGAAGAAAAGGAAATTGCTGCGTTCAAGATCGTCCAGAAACTGCTCATCCTCAGGCGAAAACGCGGCCAGAGGTGTTTCTGGTTCGCCATGCTTTTTGTCGGCCTTGGGTGGCTGGGCCAACGCAGTAAGGCCCGTCCATTGGGTCAGCGGCAAAGCCATGGAGACGCCTGCCATTTGCCGCAACAGTTGGCGCCGGGAACTGCGATGCTCGCGCGGGTCGGTCATTTTGCGAATGTGTGCCTCATGTTTTTGATCCGCGCTCGGCCGCAAACGGATTGCGGGCGACAAGAAAATCGAATAATTGAATAATAGATGCACGGACGACTGCGTCCAACTGGGGTGGCATGACGAAGAAGGTAGTGTGGACGATCATCGCAGTGGCGGCAGCCGCGCTCATAGGGTTTGTCCTGTTCCTCTTCCGTGCCCATCGGGTGCGGGAGATTGCCGAGCGGCTTGCCGTGCCGATTGAAGGCGCAGTGATCCAGCGCGAGGCCGACCCCCAGAAGGAATTGCCCATCGCCGATGTAGTGATCACCGCAACGGATGGCATCAGGAGTGCTGCCACCCGATCCGATGCGTCGGGCTATTTCAAGCTCGTGCTGCACAAGCGGGTATTGTCCGATCCGCCAATCACCGTCACTTTCCAGCATCCGCGCTACCAACCGCTGGAGATGACGGTGCAGACGGGAAGACTGGAGACGCCGAACCAGCTTTATGTCGCCGCCATGGTTCCGCTCGTTCCAACTCCTCCAAAAGCCCCTGCTGGCCCCAGCCGTCCGGCAGTGCTGGTCTCCAATATCCGGGTAAGGTATACGCTCAACACCCGCACCCAGACGAATGTGGGCAGCGCAGTCAGAACCTTCCAGGTGGTCAACAAGGGAGATGTGCCCTGCGATCACCAGTCTCCCTGTTCACCCGATGGGAAATGGAAGGCAGCCTCTGTGACGGTGCCGCTTGATGCCGGGGCAGACAATTCGTACAGCAATATAACCGCTTCCTGCGTTGCCGGCCCGTGCCCGTTTACACGCATTGACTCCAGCGGATTTATCAATGGCGGCCGAAAAATCACCGTGACGGCTCTGAACTGGTCAGACACGGCTACCTTCCTGATGGAGGCTGAGGTTTATCACACCGCCATCAGTTCCGAGGTGCGCGAATTGTACCCTGTGATCTTTGGCCAGACGCTCAATTTCACCCTGCCACCAACCCAGGAGGGTGTAAGTCTCGAGGCGGAACTGGATGGCGCTCCCATGGTGTTTCCTCTTGGCCCCAACCCCTCTTTGAGCTGGGCCACCTGCACCGTCCGTACTGGCATGGAACAAGAGAAAACCACGGTTTACCGCTGCGAGCTTAAGCCGGGGTATCGCTTCTAATCTCAGGCGAATTCTTGGCCGCCCGGAGCGCTTTCCCAACTCTCGAACGATCCACTTGCTGGGCGCCGGATTTGGCCGCGTCGATCTCCGCTATATTCTTTTCGATCTCCGAGTTCATTTCTCCGCCGATGAGAATAGCCCCGTTGCTGACGTAGAGCCACAGCAGGAGCATGACCACGCCGTTCAAGTGGCCATAACTGCGGGAGTAGTTGTTTACGTGCTCGAAGTAGAGCCGGGTAGCGACCGTCGAGCCTATCCATAGAACGACTGCACAGAATGCGCCGGGTGTGCTCCAGCGCCACGCGCAATCTCGAAGATTGGGCGCATAGCGGTAGAGCACGGCAAACGAGAAAGAGAGCGCGCCGGTCAGCACTAGCCATTCCAAAAGACGGAGCGCGATCGCGCCGCCATGGAACTGAGCCCGGAGATAGGCCGTGCAGAAGATCAGGAACACCGCCATGGAACCAACCACAATCAAAAAAAGTGTGAGGCCGGCGATGGTGATTGCTATTTCCCACCAGGAGCGATGCTCGTTGACTTCGTAAGCCTTGTTGAGTCCGTAGATCATCGCCCAGGTGCCATTCATCGCGGCCCATAAGCCCGCGGCACAAACGGAAAGAAGGGGCACATTGGAGTGGGTGTGAGCGTTCAATTCATCGGTGATGACTTGAATGAGCAGTGAGGCCTGGTCTGGCAGCACCTGGCTGGTCAGGTCGTGAAGCGCATTTTTCATGTGATCGCCCACATGAGGAATGCGCGCACTGATCGTAAAAAGAAGCAGGAGGCAAGGAAAGATAGCCAGGAAATGGTAGAAGGCCATGCGGCCGCCCTGGCCAAAAACCTCGTCATGCCAGGATTCACGAACGGTTCGACGGAGCAGGTCTGGTACCGAGAGACCCCCCAGCGTCCAGAGATTCCGCATGCGGTTCGGCATCGACATGGTCCCCATCCCTAGACTTTCATACCTTTTCCAGCTTAAGGGATGTCTTGGCTCTTGGCGCTCCGTCATGCTGCAAGGTCTTCCGCGCACGACGCAGGAAACTTGGTACGTTACAAACTGGTAAATAGTGCCTCGAACCGCCGCGCCCCCGCGCAAATCGCATCCAATTGAAAACCGCAATGTGAACCGATAGCTCCGAAAATCCATTGTCACTTCACAAATGTTAAGAAACACTGTACAGTGTGAGTGGTAGCTGCTTGTAAGTTAGCTGCAGATTCCGCTACGAATGGATGGTCCCCCGTGGTTTGGAATCCTGGAAAACTCTTCCGCCTTAGTCTTTTCCATAATGTGGTGGCCCTTTATGGGGTCCAGATTTGCACCTACGCCCTTCCACTCCTGACGTTTCCATATCTTGCGCGAGTGCTTGGTCCTGGGGGCTGGGGCAGCGTGGTCTTTTCGCAGGCAATTGGCTCCGTAATTGCAATCTTTGTGGAGTTCGGCTTTGACATCTCAGCCTCTCGTGAAACCTCGCGACACCGGGATGAGCCAGGGCGGCTGGCAGAACTGATTTCCGGAGTCCTGGGCGCGAAATTTTTCTTGGCGGCTCTATGCGTTTGCGGGGCGATCTTCTCCCGCCGCTTTACCCATCATGTCGCTCCCGGGCGGGCTCTGTTCTGGTCGAGCACAATTTGGGGCGTTTGCCAGGGCATCAATATGCTTTGGTATTTTCAGGGTTTGGAGCGCATGCGTCTGGCCAGCGCTCTTGAAATAGGAGGAAAGGTCGTTGCCACCTTAAGTATTTTCTTGTTGGTCCGGAAGCCGGCAGACGGATGGAAGGTCATGGCCGCACAATGTGTCGGTTGCATCGTGGCCCACGGCGTAACTGTTGTTCTGGCCTATCGTGAAGTGGGCTTTGCGTGGCCCACGTTTTCGTCGGTGCGGCATGCCCTTCGACTGGGCTGGTCAATGTTCCTGTTTCGCGCCGCGCAAGGTATTACCGGTTCGCTCAACGGGCTTGTCTTGGGCTACGTTGCCCCCATGGCCGCGCTGGGCCAGTACGCCGGTGCGGAGCGCATCTCCCGCATCTTTCAACAAGGTCTATGGCCTCTCAATCAGGCTCTCTACCCACGATTAGCGAAACAGATGGAAGACAATCGCCACGACGCTATGAAAATGGTCAGGATGAGCCTGTTTCTTCTCGGTGGTCTCGGCTTGCTCTTCGGCGTGCTTCTTTTCCTCGGGGCTCCGCTGCTGGTGCACGTGGTTCTGGGCGCTGCCTTTCAAGGTTCGATCCCGGCGTTGCGTGTGTTTTCATTGTGGATCCCGCTGAGCGCACTGTGCACCGTGATCACCTTCCAGTTGTTGCTGCCTAATGGGATGGACTATCAATTCAATGCGGTGATCTTCACCGCCGGTCTGTTTAGCTTCGGCGGCGCTCTCTTGCTTGCTCCCAATTTCCAGGCGCTCGGAATCGCGTGGGCGGCAGTGGCGGCCCAACTCTATACCCTGGTAGCGTTCTGCGTACTGTTGGCACGGAACGGTCTCAATCCTTTTGTGCTTTCGGTCAACAGACCCGCGGCGACCTTATCCGCGTAGCTTGAGCCCATGCCTGCGACAGTGCAGGGTGGGCTTTTCCTTCCGGGCTATCCTGCACGCTTCCCCCTCTGATTGTGTTCTTCGAAATCCTTCCTACTGACCGCCTTCCGCCTGTCCACCCGGCAGAGATATTCCCTCGAAAAAAAATCAAGTGCACCTTGTGGTTTGGTGTTATAGTCACCTACAACAGTGAGGGCTCGGTCTGGTAAACGTAATGGACCCTGAGTGGAATGACAGTCAGCCGATTTACCGCCAGCTTCGAGACCGCGTAGTCGCGATGATGTTGGACGGAATTCTCAACGAGGGTGACCCACTGCCGTCGGTGCGCAATGTCGCCGCCGAATATCGGGTTAACCCGCTCACGGTTCTGAAGGGCTATCAGCAGTTGGTGGACGAGGGCCTGGTTGAGACGAGGAGGGGGCGTGGCATGTTTATCAACACCGGTGCACACAGCCTGCTGCTGCAAGCCGAACGGCAGAAATTCCTGGGCGAAGAATGGCCCAGGATTTACGCCACCATCCAGCGGCTCGGCCTGAAGGCGGAAGAACTGCTGGCTTCCGGCATGGCGAAAGGGGAGCGCTGAACGATGGCATGCATAGAGGCACACGGGCTGCGTAAAGCCTACGGCGCAAAGATCGCGCTGGACGGCATCGATTTGCGGTTGGAAGAAGGGCGAATCCTCGGCCTCATCGGTCCCAACGGAGCAGGCAAGACGACCGCCCTGAACGCGATCCTAGGCCTGACTCCGTACCAGGGGGAACTGAAAGTGCTGGGACGCAATCCGTGGACCGAGCGCGACCAACTCATGTGCGACGTCTGTTTCATTGCCGATGTCGCCGTGCTGCCCCGCTGGATACGGGTCTCGCAAGCGATCGATTACGTTGCCGGCGTGCATCCGCGATTCGATCGCGCCAAAGCGGAGAGCTTTCTGGCCAGGACCACTATCAACCGCGCCAGCAAGGTGGGGGCATTATCCAAGGGCATGGTGGCTCAACTGCACCTCGCTTTGGTGATGGCTATTGACGCGAAGTTGCTGGTGCTGGATGAGCCGACACTGGGCCTCGACATCCTGTATCGCAAGCAGTTCTACGATTCGTTGCTCAACGACTACTTCGATGGTCACCGCACCATCATTCTGACCACTCATCAGGTGGAAGAAATCGAGCACGTGCTCACGGATGTGATGTTCATCCACCGCGGTCGCATCGTATTCAATCGCAGCGTGGAAGAACTGGAGTCGCGCTACCTCGAAGTTACGGTGCGGCCGGAGCAGGTCGCCGCGGCTCGGGCGCTCAAGCCGATGTACCAGCGTGAAGTGTTGGGGCGCAGCATTCTGCTGTTTGATCATATCGATCGTCAGCAGCTGGCCGCTCTGGGCGAAGTGCGGACCGCCGGCATCGTGGACTTGTTTGTGGCCGTAGTCGGCGATCAAGCCAACCAGGCAACAGGAGCGGCGCGATGAACACCCAGGCCCTTACCGATACTCCCCTCGAAACGCAGGCAACTGCGGTCATCCCGGCGAGCCGGCGCCTGTTCTGGTCTGTGAAGCGCGAACTGTGGGAGTACCGCTCACTCTATCTCGCGCCTCTCGCCGTCGCCGCGTTGTTTCTGGCCGCGTTCCTGTTCAGCGCGATTCATCCGCCACGCAATATGCGGGTTGCATCCGCGCTGAACCCGGCGCAGCCCCTGAAGCTGCTGGAGCAGCCCTACACCGTAGCCGCGTTTTTTATGATGGGGACCACTTTTTTAGTTGCGATGTTCTACTGTCTGGACGCGCTCTACAGCGAACGCCGGGATCGCAGCATTTTGTTCTGGAAATCGCTGCCGGTTTCCGATCTCACCACGGTACTAGCCAAGGCAGCGATTCCTCTGCTGTTTCTGCCCTTGCTCACGTTCGTGATTACCGTCGTCATGCAATTGATCATGATGCTGCTCAGCAGCGTTGTGATGCTGGCTCGCGGCCAAACTGTGTCGACGCTATGGACGCATTTGCCGTTCTTCCAGATGTCGCTGGCGCTGCTGTTCCACCTCATGGGCATGCATTCGCTCTGGTATGCCCCCTTGTATTGCTGGCTGCTGCTGATCTCGGCCTGGGCCCGCCGCGCGCCATTGCTCTGGGCCGTGTTACCGCCCGCCGTGATTGCAGCAGTGGAGAAGATTGCCTTCAATACCTCCCATTTCGCCACCATGCTGGGGAACCGTTTTGGCGGCGGACAGAGTCCTGAGTTCGATGACCACGCCATGATGGTGGTTCCCCTAACCGCTCTCGATGTAGGTAATTTCCTCATCAGCCCGGGTTTGTGGATTGGGCTGGCATTCGCCGCGTTATTCCTAGCTGCAGCGGTCCGCTTGCGTCGCTACAGGGAACCGATCTGATTGGCCATTTAACTCAAAGTCCAGGAGGACACATGGAACCCGTACTCGATCTGAACTGCTCACTTCCCGCTGAGTATAATTCTGCGTCTTCCACTGCCCCGATCTGGCAAGACGTGCTGGCGCAGGCCGTGACCGGCGAACTACTCGCCGCGATGAACTACACCTCGTTGTCGGAGATTTGTGACGATCCCGCGGAAGTAGCCGATGCGTTGGAACATGCGACGGGCGAAAAGGGGCATGCCGCCGCGTTCTCCGCCGAGGGCCGCAGGATTGGGGTGGACGTGCCCAATAATGTGAACGGAAAGCATTGGAAGCGGCTCCGCGAAGCATTCCTGCGCTGCGTAACAGCCCGCGACTTTATTGGCTGCCTGATTGTGCAGGAGATCATGCTTGAATCCTTCGCGGTCGCCAGCTATGCGCGGGTGGGGAAGGTGGCGCCCGGCAGTATGGGCAAGACCTTCACCGCGATCGCAGCGGAGGAAGAAGAGCACATTGGGCACGCGATGGAAATTCTCAAAACCGAGCGCGCTCTGGACGCCCAGCGCTTCGATGACAAGCTATACCGTCTGCATCTTGAGGTAATGACCATCCTGGCGGAAATGCTCGCCAGGGATTGCAGGCAAGGACATTGCGAAGTTTGCCACGGCAGCTGTGTCAAACCATCGCTCCCCGACGTCAGCTTGAGTGCCGCCGAGTTACGCGGAGCGTCTCTGCATCAGTATTTGAAAACGCTGGACAAGCTAGGGCTGCCGGGGGAGGTAACGCTCGTATGGGTAGCGCAGTTGCCGGTGTAGCTGGAGTTGATTTCGCTTTGATCGGGCATCAGGAGAGTTGGCGCGCGGCTGCGGACGTCCTCGCAGTATTGCGGGGACCGGAGCGCACGCCTCTGCCCGACGACGAGATCCGCGACATCCTGCCATGGATCCCTCCCCGGACAGTCTGTCACGTCGAAGTGGCTTCGTTAACCGGCGCGAAAGCACGCGGCCTTTACATCGACTCTTTCATTGCTCCTGACCGTCTTGAAGACGCCTACGTGCGCGACAACATCGCTCGTGTTCGCGCGGCAGCGGGCTGTGCGATCAACGCAGCCGCAAAGATTGTGAGTCTCGGTGGTTTCAGTTCCATCCTGATCGAGGGTAACTTCAATCAGCTTCCGAAAAGGCGCGCTACGGTCTTCACCACCGGCAATACGTTGACCGTTGCCTTCATCGTCCAGGGCATTAGAAAGATGTGCGCGCTGGAGGACCGGAACCTGCGAAGATCCACGCTGCTTATCGTTGGGGCGACCGGAGATTTGGGTTCCGGATGTGCTCGTTGCTTGGCCCCCGGCGTAAGGCGTGTTCAACTCTGCGCGCGCAACTTGGAGCGGCTACGCAGGCTCGCTGCGGAATTAGAAGCCGATGGTGTGGAGGTGGAGATAGCGACCGAAGTCCGGCATTTCTCCTATGCAGCCGACGTTGTGATCTGCGCGGCAAGCTTGGCATCCTCCGCACTTCTGTTGGAACGGATCGCGCCCGACGCAATTATTTGCGATGCGGGCTATCCCAAGAACCTTTCTCCGATAGTCAAAATGCCTGGCGCCAAAGTTTTCTTTGGAGGTCTGGGGCAAGTCATGGGAGGACTGAGCTTCAAACCGGATTTTCACGGGATCCTGAACCGGCATCCATTCCCCGATGTGGTTCATGGCTGTTTACTCGAAGGTATGGCTCTCGCATTGGAGCGCCGTTTCGAGCCCTTCTCTCAGGGAAGAGGCTTCATCACCCCGCAGCGGGTGCAAGAGATGGAGACCATAGCCGGGCGCCATGGAATCTATCTTGCACCCCTCTACAACGCCGATGGACCAGTGGAAGCCGCGCTCGATTACCGCGTCGCGACAGTCGCGTAGGTCCCCGCTCCGTTTCTGCTGGCTTTGTATAGGGCACGATTTTAGAGTCCGCGTGAGACCCTCCTGCAAACGATGATGGGTGCCCCAGGTCTCGCTTTTGAGACCTGGGATCCTTCACGCAAATGCCCGGGAATTCTCTCCAAAACATTTTCTGCGGATGCACCGTCGCAGGCGCTAAAAGGCCCAATTCTCTTTCGGCTCTTTCCGGCCCGACTAAAGCCGCTCCCCGATACAAAGCATCGATCGCAATCACGAAATCGTGAGTGCTAACGCGCTCTTCGTCCGCGCTCCAAGGATGGCGGTCGGATGAGAAGCGTCTCTGCTGTAGAGCGGCCGGGAGAGGTCCCGTGTTTTCGAAAATACTCACGATAGGCGGTAGGCGTCATCTGGCGAACCCGGCGAAACTGCCTATTGAAGTTGGCCAGATTCGACAATCCCACCTCATGCGCGATCATGCTTACGGGGAGGTCGGTCTCCCCTAGCCGCATGCAGGCGCGCCCGACGCGAAGTTTACTAAGGTAGCTGCTCACACTTTCGCCGGTGTGTTTCACGAAGAGCCGGTGCAGGGATCGTGGCGAAGTGTTGCCGATTCTACACAGCGCGTCAACTCTTAGAGGTTCCGGAAAGCGCTTGTGGAGATGATTGAGCACACGCGTAAGTTGCGCCGGTTCCTCATCAGACTTGGCAGGCACGATAGCTCCAGCCTGGGAAAGCTGGGTAGCCGGAGACTGGGCCAGTTCCAGCAGAAGGTCGAGGGCGGTATGCAGACGCGACGTCGCACTTTCGCCCAGGAGTCCTGCTCGAAGGTTCATCACTCGTGTTGCTGCCTCACTGCTGAACGCCAACCCGGTGGAGGCATTCCGCAGCAGCTTTCGGAGATTCGCATACTCGGGCAGAACCTCGGCCACTTGAAGCGCCCAGGCTCCTGAAAACCAGATCACAATGGCAGTGTGCGGATCTTCCTCACAGAGCGTAGCCGTAGACGCCCAGGTGTGCGGCATGTCAGAAGGCACAAGAGCAAGATCAGGCGCCTGATACTGACTGATGTGATCGCCGATGAAGCGCCAGCCACGGCTATTCAAAGTCAATGTGAGTTCGTACTCCGGATGATGGTGCCACTCAAACGGAATCTCCGCCACGCGACGGTGGTACACGCGCAGAGAGCAGCCCTTGGGAAACGTGATCCGCTCGAAATTCGGTTTCATGGCTCACCGATTCGGCCACTGGTTGGGTTGGCGTTGTCCGAATTGTATCGGAAGTTGGCCCAACTGCATCAGGCGCGATCCACTCGCAGCGCTAGAGTGGTTGACGTGAGGGAAACACATGGAATTTCAGATTGACAATCTACCGCAAGCAATCCAGGCCACTAAGAAGTTACTGCGCCAGGCTCTCCCCAACCATGCCGAGGTCTTTCGTCAAGTTGAGGCGGAGATGCGCCGCCGAGTCGACGTCATCGTCAGCGAGCGCGAGTCAGGCCAGGTGGTCATACCCGTCGTGCAGTATGCAGACGTCGCCTCGGGTGCGGTATCCCCGCAGTTGATAGCGAAGATAAAGGATCGTGGGGCTTGCATTGTCCGCGGGACGTTCGACCAGGCCCAAGCCCAAGCATGGGACAACGAGATCGCGGCCTACGTGGAAGAAAACGGCCTGGATGCCAAGCTGGCCAACGCCGCCGAGGACAAGTATTTTGGCACGCTGGCATCGGCCAAGCCGCAGATCTACGGCATTTACTGGTCGCGTCCGCAGGTCGAAGCGCGGCAGTCGGAGTCGCTCACCCGTGTGCGCGTCTTTCTAAACAATCTGTGGCGGGCGGAGAGTGAGGGGCAGAGGCACTTTGACCCCAACCAGGTGCCCGTTTATGCGGATCGGATTCGCCGGCGCCCACCGGGATCGGCCTCACTTGGACTTTCGCCTCACGTCGACGGAGGGTCGGTAGAGCGCTGGCTCGATGAGAATTTCCGCAAGGTATACCGCCATGTATTCTCTGGAAACTGGCGTGAGTACAACGCCTACGATGCGGCGTATCGTCCCGAGGCGCGCGAAGTACCGTCCCCAGCAGTCTGTTCGATGTTTCGCACTTTCCAGGGATGGACGGCACTTACTCGCCAGGGCAAGGGCGACGGCACACTCCAACTGATTCCGATCGCCGAATCGATGGTCTATGTGTTGCTGCGCGCTCTGCAGGATGACGTCCCGGAAGACGACCTCTGCGGCGCCCAGCCTGGGCGGGCACTCTCTGTGAATCCGCAGTACCACAGTCTCTTGATAGAAGCTTTGTCCTCTATCCCGACAATGGATCCCGGAGACACCGTCTTCTGGCACTCCGATGTCGTCCACGCAGTTGAGAACGAGCACCGCGGAAGCGGCTACAGCAACGTCATGTACATTGCCTCGACACCCGGCTGTGCGAAGAACACCGCGTACCTCGCCAGACAGGCGCCTACCTTTCTTGCTGGCAAGACACCGCCCGACTTTGCGCCCGACGATTTTGAAGTCGATTTCAAAGGCCGCGGAACGGAGGCAGACTTAACGCCGTTAGGCCGCTCTCAACTCGGACTCCCGCCTTTGGCGCGGAAAGAGGCAATGCAGGTCTTCGCGTCCGAATCGGCGTAGCCCCGCAGGCCCCTCCACTCGCCACGCAGCGGTCGGGAAGACAATTTTAAGTGGTAACGGAACCTACACCGCGCATACACACTAACTTGTCATCCCGACCGGAGCGTACCCGGATTTCCTGCCACGCAGCAGTAGACGCGCCCGCGTGTGCGCCTTTCCGTAAAGAAAGGCGCATGAATCGCGCCAACGCCACCAAGATCCACAGGAAATCCGGGGTAGCGGAGTGGAGGGACCTGCGGTTCGCTTGGCGGCCTTAACAACTCTGAAGGGTACCGGGCCTCTACGGCAGAAGCACATCCAGCACATCCCGTGGTTCAGGCCGAACCCTGAAATCGGCATGGGCATCGGCAAACAGCACCGTGCCATCACGCCCCAGGATATACGTCGCCGGCAGCGGGAGCCGCCAGCTCGCATCCCCATTCACCAAGGGGATATTCACCAGAATGCTGCGGTAATACCGCTGTTGTGAAGGCGCAACTGAGTAAGCCAACCCAAATTGCGCTGCCACTTGGCATCCCGCATCCGTGAGCACGGGAAACCCTAACCCATGCTGCACCGCGGTAAAGTCGTTCTGACGCACGGTCTGCGGAGAAATCCCTATCAGCAGTGCGCCCCGCTTGCGGACGGCTCCATACAAGTCCCGCCACGTCTCCAGTTCGGTAACGCAGTAAGGGCACCACCGTCCGCGAAAGAAGTTGATCACCAACGGTCCCAGGGCCAACAGATCGCTACTGCGGATAATCCGGCCGCCGGCGTCAGGCAAGGCAAATTCCGGAGCCCTCGAGCCAACCGGCAGAATCCTCTCCTCCACCCCCGCTGCGTAGAGTTCTGCAACTGCGCGCTCGCTGATCTCAAGCCGCTCCGGCTGGACAAGGTTCCGCGTGTTGGCCGTGATCTGGTCGAGTTGGTCTTGCAGTTTCGACATACTCAGGTTTTGGACGCGGCCAATCCGCTTTGGTTTCAACAATGATTGCAATCGATTTGAGCCGCTAAAGGATTCGTCTGCTGCTACCGCCCCATGCCTCGCATGCCGCTCAAAGTGCCCATCATGCGCCGCTGCATAGCCCCGCCCTTACCCGCGCTTTTGAACATCTTACGCATCTGGGCATACTGGCGCAGCAGCTGATTCACTTCCTGCACCGTGGTTCCCGATCCGCGCGCGATCCGCTTGCGGCGGCTTCCCGAGATAATCTCGTGCTTGTCGCGCTCCTGCTTGGTCATCGAGTTGATGATGGCCTCAATGCGGTTGAATTGCCCCTCATCCACCTGCCCCGCCATCTGCTGAATACCCTGAAAAGGGCCGACTGAGGGCAGCATTTTGAGAATGCTCTGCATGGAGCCAAGCTTACGGATCTGCCGCAGCTGATCACGGAAGTCTTCGAGCGAAAAACCGTCGCCGGAAAGAGCCTTGCGAGCAAACTCCTCCTGCTTCTTTTTGTCCAGGGTCTCTTCCGCCCGCTCGATGAGCGTCATCATGTCGCCCATGCCCAGAATCCGGCTGACGATACGGTCGGGGTGGAAGGGCTCAAAAGCGTCCGATTTTTCACCCGTGCCGATGAACTTGACCGGCTGGCCCGTCACGTGGCGGATGGAGAGCGCCGCACCGCCGCGGGCATCGCCATCCATCTTGGTGAGCACAGTGCCGGTCAGCGCCAGCTGCTTATGAAATTCTCCTGCGGAATGGACGGCATCCTGGCCCGTCATTGCGTCGGCGACGAAGAGGATTTCCTGCGGGCTGAGCAGCGCCTTGAGGCCCCGCATTTCCTGCATCAATTGTTCGTCCAGCGCCAGGCGGCCGGCGGTATCGACGATCAGCGTGTCGCAACCGGTATTGACCGCCTCCCGTCGCGCCTCCTTGGCCAGGCGCTCTACCAGCGCGTACCCCGGCGCCTCGCCCTTGGTGTCCCCCTCGTACAGGTTGACCTTGATGGCATTGGCGACGATCCTCAGCTGCTCCCGGGCTGCGGGACGGTAGACGTCGACCGAGACCAGCAATGGGCGGTGGCCTCCTTTGCGCAGCCACGCCGCCAGCTTGCCTGAGGTGGTAGTCTTCCCCGAGCCCTGCAGGCCCGCCATCAGGATAACGGTCGGCGGCCGGGAAGCGAAGTTGAAGCGGGCTGTGTCCTTGCCCAGCAGGGCGACCAGCTCGTCGCGGACGATTTTGATCACCTGCTCGGTAGGCGAAAGGGCCGTCATCACCTGCTGGCCCAGGGCCTTCTCCCGGATATGGTCGATTAGCTCCTTGACCACGTTCAGGTTAACGTCTGCCTCGAGCAGGGCTACCCGGATTTCCCGCAGAGCGTCGCCGACATTTTCTTCGGTGATGGTGCCCTGACCGCGAAGGTTCTTGAAGGCCCGCTGCAGCTTGTCGGATAGATTTTCAAACATGGCGCTACCCTAAGTCTAACCGACAAGGCTACGTGATGCCCGGGGCCCTATTCCTGGGATGGCTTGGAGGGCTCGCTGAGGTTGGGAACATCGATCCCCAGCGCCGTGGCCAGCGAAATCTGATGGTCCTGTTCCTGCAACAGGATTTCCCGAATGTGTTCCGCCGTCGCATACTCGCCTAACTGGTCGCACTGGCGAATCCGCACCCGGTAATTGCGGATGGTCTCATTCTCGTTTTCCAGGTCGAAGCGGAGCATTTCTTCCGCCTTATCCGAGGTCTTGACCGGCTTGGGAACCACCGTGGGCATTCCACCCATGTAGTCGATCTGGTTGGAAAGAATCAACGCGTGCTGCAGTTCTTCACCGGCATGCACTTCCAGCTCCGCCGCGATGTTCATGTAGGCAGCGCCTTTGAGCACCTGGGAATAGTTGACATAGGCAATGATGGCCTGGTATTCGCGCGCCAGGTCTTCATTGAGCAGGGCGACCAGCTGTTCACGCGTGATGGCGGTTTCGTTCTTGGTGACGGTTGCGGGCATGGCTTCTCCTCGTTCTTAACGCAGTTTGTCGATCTTTACCTTAACTATGCGCGGGATGGAATAGAGTCGGTGTTTGCTTGGGTGCACGTTAAGAGCAAGAGGTTGCAGGCGGCACTACCAGATGTACGGAACCAGCGCTTTCACTTGCGTCCGGTAGTGAGTGTACTGGTCACCGAACTGTTGCACCATGAGTGCTTCTTCCGTGACGGATTTGATCTTCCAGGCAATCGCCGCCAGAACAACGCCCACAAAGCAGCGCAGTTCGCCCAGGACCACCGCTGTGCCCAGCAAGGCCACGAGCAGTCCCGTGTAGATCGGGTGCCGGACTATACGGTAGGGTCCGGAGCGTACCAGGGTGTGGTCCTGCTTGAGGGTGACGCTGGAACTCCAGTTGCCGCCCAGAAAAATCCGCGCCCAAGCGGAGAAGAGCATGCCGGCCAGCAACAAGCTGTAGCCGGCCGTGGTTGCCTGCATCCCCGCAGGCACCAGCCGTCGATCGAGCACATCCCAGCCCAGATCCGAATTAGCCATCAAGACATAGGCCGCCACCAGCAATATGAGCTGCCAAATGCGTGAACTGGGATTCGCTCTTTGAATGGTCCGCTTGCCGGAGATCGCGGCCAGCAACCAAAACATCCCAAATATTGACCAGATGACGCCCAGCGGGTTGTGTCGAAAAAACGACAAGCCGCACCTTGCCTTTCAATCGAGCAATTGTACGACGTGTGCGCAACGTGTGGCTGCACAAACAAAACGACTTAGGGGTGCCTCATGGTGGATTCATGCCAAGGCCGCGACTTAGACCCCAGGAGGGGGTCTGAAAGCCTAGAGTGTATTTGCTCGTGGAGTCGTTCGCTCATGGCTCATTTTTCAGGTTCTACTGCCGGACGGTTTTCCCGGGTGTTTGCTGGCTGCCTCATCCTTTCCCTGCTGCAAAATCCGGCAGGGTTGTTGGCGGCGGCCAGCCCCGGTTGGCATAGTAAGCGTGCGTCTGCGGTCCAGCTCACAGAAGAAGAACGGGCCACGCACGCGCTCAATCGACTCACCTTTGGCCCACGCCCGGGTGATTTAGAACGAGTCCAGGCGATCGGTGTAAAGAAATGGATCGAGATACAGCTCAACCCGGAGCAGATTGACGACAGCCTGCTCGAGGCCCGGCTGCAGAGTTTTCCGGCAATTCACATGAGCCAGCAGGACCTGATCCAGGCCTTCCCGTCCACGGCTCTAATCCGCGCCGTGGCGGACGGAAAGTTGCCCCTCCCCAGCGATCGCGTGGAACGCGCCATCTACCAGAACCAGGTTTTTGCTTATCAGGAGAAGCGGCAGAAACAGGCGCAGGAGGCGGCGAAGCAGCCGGCCGCGGAGCCAATCGCGGGAAGCACGCAGCCAGCGCCCGCCGGAATGGCGGCCGCCAACGACGGTGTAATGGCCGATGCGATGGCGCTGGAGGACGTAGCCAGCTCGCCCTCAATCACCGTCCATGAGCAAAAACTATATGCGGATCTGGCCTCGACCCAAATCGTCAACCTGTCTCCCGATCAGCGGTTGGAACGGGTGGTCAGTATGAAGCCAGGCCAGCTTCGTGGATTCATGAAAGGGCTGACCCCGGAAGAACGAATGCAGCTGACGGCCGGAATGTCGGCTCGGCAAAAAGAAACATTGGTTGCGCTCTTAAATCCCACGCTGTTGGTGGCCGGAGAACTGCTGCAAACCCGGCTTCTTACTGATATCTACAGCCAACGGCAGCTTCAGGCGGTAATGACTGACTTTTGGCTGAACCATTTCAATGTCTATCTGAAAAAGGGGCAGCTTGCCCCATGGTATCTGGCGGACTACGAACAAAACGTGATTGCGCCGCATGCCATGGGTAAGTTCGAGGATCTGCTGGTGGCCACGGCGAAGAGTCCGGCTATGCTCTTCTATCTCGACAATCATGCGAGCATTGGTCCGCATTCGATGGCTGCGATGCGCGCCCAAGCCAATCCGTCTGCCAAGAACAGGGATCCGGGGCTAAACGAGAACTACGCTCGCGAGTTGATGGAGCTGCATACTCTCGGTGTCGACGGAGGCTATACCCAAAAAGACGTGACCGAAGTGGCCAAGGTCTTTACCGGTTGGACGATCGAAGAGCCGCGCAAAGGCGGGGGATTCACTTTTAATGAGCGGCGCCACGAACCGGGACCGAAGGTCGTGATGGGCAAGACCGTTCAGGAGAGCGGCGAACAGGAGGGCCTCGAAGTGCTGCACCGGCTGGCAACCAGCCCGGCGACGGCGCACCATCTCTCGCAGCAGCTGGCGGAGCGGTTTGTGAGCGATACTCCGCCTCCCGCACTGGTCGACCGTATGGCGAAGACTTACCTGAAGTCCGACGGTGACATACGCCAGGTATTGCGCACCATGTTTACTTCCCCGGAATTCTGGTCTCGCGAAGCGTACCGCGCCAAGGTAAAGACTCCGGAGGAGTTTGTTCTTTCCGCGGTGAGGGCGACCGGAGGCGAAGTAGAGCGGCCGGCCATTGTGTTAAATGCGATGAGCCAATTAGGGATGCCTTTCTTTGGTTGTCAGACGCCGAACGGCTATTCCTGGACGGCAGGGGCGTGGGTAAACTCCGGTGATCTGTTGAGCCGCATCAATATCGCCCTGGCACTGGCGAGCCATAGATTGGGCACGGCCACTGACCTGGACGCGCTGATGAAAATCAAGGGACCGGATGCCGCGACCACCGCGCAGAAGGAAGCCAGGTTGGAGACCGTTTTCCTGGATGGGGAATTAAATGCGCAGGAACGGCAGACGGTGTTGCAGCAAGCAGACGAATTGGCCGTGCAGGGGCCCATCGCACTGCCGGGAGTTGAGCCGCCGAAACCTGGCGCCAAGCAGCCCGGTGCGCTGCCTGTTCGGGCAGCGTTCGTACAAGTAATGGATCTGGCCACGCCGATACCGGCGCCCGCGGATAAACCAGCATCGTTGGTGGCGGGGCTATTGCTCGGCTCACCCGACTTTCAAAAGCGCTGACGGAGTTTTGGGGTCTTTCGTTACCTCGAAATTTTGAATCGAAATTCGTGGTATCCCACATCTCGCTCGTTTTTCGCGAGATGTGGGATACCACGAACGCCGGATTCCAGAGCTCCAAACCTCAAATCGGAATCCGTCGTGTCCTGCGGTGAGGTTTCTTCAATGATCCTATTGGGGTGAGTTGGTGGTCGGTGCAGTAGGACTGGTCGGGCTGGTCGGCGATCCGCCAAACCCAGACCCGTTGCTCGATCCGAAGCCGCTCCCGTTACTAGATCCAAAACCAGACCCGTTACTGGACCCGAACCCTGACCCATTGCTGGACCCAAACCCGGATCCGCTGTTGGACCCGAACCCAGAGCCGCTGCTAAACCCCGAACCACTGCTAGAGCCGTTGTTGAACCCACCACCCGCAGATCCGTTGTTGAACCCACCGGGACCAGTACCATTTCCGTTGCTGCCGTTTATCCCCGTGCCGGTCGTGGCGCCAGTGCTGGCGATTGCATTCGCCGCGTTCTGGTTAGGATCAAACACGAATTCCCATTTGTTGTAATGGTCCTGCTTTTTGTAAATCTTGATCGACGCCTTTTTGCTCAGCAAGCCGACGCCCACGATCGGCGCACCCCCGACCGATACGCCCGGCGAGCCGAAGGCGCTGCTGCTGCCCCCAGTTGTTTGCGGGGAATTCAGATTGTTCGTTCCGCTAGCGCCAGTCGGGCTTGTTCCTCCGATCCCAGTAGACGAGCCAAAGCTACTTCCGGTACTGGAATTGGTCCCGCCGATGGGCGAACTAGACGACCCGCTACTGCCGAACGGCGAACTAGATGACCCAGAGCCAAACGATGAGCCGCTGCTGCCGAACCCCGATCCCGAAGAGCCCAGGGTCGGGCTTGCGCTGCTTGGCGAAGACCCTGAAGCACCAAAAGGTGAAGAAGATCCACCAAAAGGCGATGAAGAGGATGCCGCGTTCGTGCTAGCTCCGGTGGGCGTGATGCCGTTCTGCTGCACGGTTTGGCCGAACAAGCCGATGTTCTGAGGCGTTGCCTCGCCATAGTGGATGATGCGCCAGTCGTCTTTCCCGGTCATGGGATCCAGATATCGTTTGCGCAGGAAACGCTGATTGTCCGTCTTCACCAGCTGGTCGATGGTGCTGGGATAACGGCCGTATTTGTTGAAATACACCTGGATAGCCCGGGCATATTGCTGTCCGCGGTGGACTGTTTCAATTTCCTTATCGCGGCGGATCGATTCCGCCATCTGGGGCGCCGCGACAGCCAACGCCAACAAAATCAGCACCACCATGAACAAAACCCCGAGCAACAGGAAGCCATCTTCCTGGCGCAAGCTAAATGGTTGCGAATTTGCGTTTGCTCTCATTGGCGCAGGGGCAGTGTTTGCGTGTTGTGGTACGGAATGTCCTCTACTTGGACGGACGCCGTGCCTATTTTGACTACGCGGTAACGCCGGTCGACCACATCCCCCTCCGACGCGATGAAAATGTCGTCTCCATGCAGCAGAAAAACCTGTCTCTGGCCCGTTCGCTCTGCCGCATAGCCGTAGAACCCCAGGTTGATGGGGGGTGGTGGAGGAGGCGGCGGAGGTCCGGTATCGACCTTTGCCTGGCGTATGGACGCGATCGGTTTGGGTATCTCCGGGGGAGCAGAAAACTGGGAAAAGATATTTCGCCCATGGCCGGTGTACTCGAGTGACTCAGCCTGGCGCATGATCTCCGGGTGCAACGTAGGGTCAAGCGAGGCCAGCCCGCCAACCTTTGCCGCCTGGTGGCCGAATACCGGCGCAGCCGCGCCCTCGGCGGGCTCGCTGGAGGATGTAGCTGCGGGGCGCGCCACGGTGACGATTGGCGCCGGCGCAGGCGGCGGCGCGGGCGAGGGTCCGAAGTTCTGCCACAGAAAGCGAACCAGCAGGATAAGCATCACGGCGCCGAGGCCGCTTGCCAAGTACACCTTCTTTTTATCTTCAGTGCCTACTTTGATGGCCATCAGCGGTTCTCCTCCGCCGGTGCTTCCTCGCCCTGGGCCTCATCTCGTTGCACCGGTGCAGGTAGCCCGTTCAAGTCGGCCGCATGCAGATAGGTATTGAGCCTCAGCCGCAGATTCACCAGCCCGCCCTGTTGCCCGGTCAGAGTCAGTCCGTTGATCAGGAAGAAGGTTTTGCTACGCTCCAGTCCATTGATGAAGTGCATCATCGGGGCGTACTCCCCGCTAAGGCTGGCATCCATGCGAAGCTCAGCCAGCCCGGCTACCGCAGGAGTCGGCGTGTAAGCCAGGTTGGTCAGGCGGACGGAATTTTTGATGGCTAAATCGTTGATGGTCGCAGAGACCGTGGAATACGCGCTGGGAAAGCGAGCAGCGTAGAACTCGTCAGCCTGGGTTCGGGAAAGGTCGACCTTCTGCGGCAATCCCCGCAGTGGGCTCATTTCGAGCTGCAGCGCGCGGTAGGCAGTCTGCTGCTGCTGCAGCTGCTCGGCGCTGGCGCTGCGCAACGTGCTCCAGGCAAGAAACAGCCGCACGCCCAGCACCAGGTTCAAAATCAACAGCAGTGCGACCCCCGCAAAATGAAGGTTGAGTACGCTGAACAGGTTGCTCGGAAGCACCTTTCCCAATGCCTTCATTGTGCGGCCGCCTTTCTTACCGGCCGCAGTGCGGGCTTGGTTTTGGTTTTTGCTTTTGGCTCAGGCTGCTTGACCTTCTTTTCCGTCTTCTCCGCCGGCTCGGGTAGTGGGTTGTACTCCGCCAGCAAGTCAAAGTTCACGTTGGACGTAGCGCTTACCTGTTCGACGGCGCGGCCGTTCTGATTGCTCTCCGCCGTCTCCCGGGCCAGGCGGGGGGAGAGAAAGCGGTGCGAACGTTCGAGATTCCGAACCAGGTCTACGCCGCGATCATGAGCACCGCTCACGCGCAGTCGAATGGTTACTTTTCCTTTGGAGATGACCGGGTCGATGTTCAGCACCTGCACTCCGCTCGGCAACACGTTTTCCAGATCCATCATGACCGCGGTCCAGGAAAACGCTTTGTGGGCAAAGACTTCATTCAGAAACTGCGCCTGCGATAAAACCGAGGCATTTTGCGGCAGGCGCATCTCCGATTGAAATGCCTGCCGTTGGTTCTCGAGCGCATGGATGTTCTGCTCCACTGCATCCAGGCGCGCCTGCGCAACGGCTGCTTTCCGCTTTTCCGTTGCCAGCAGCAGCCACAGTGGGATAGCCACCACCGCGAGCAGAATAATCAGGATCCTCAGTCGAAGATACAGCGGCCCCAGCTCGACAAAAGGACGGGAAGCAAGATTGAGCTGAATGCGCATTAGTTAGCCAGCGCCCCCACCACCCCGGCAAGAATGCCGCCAGGCACTGTCCTGTTCAGGGCGGGCATGGGCACAAGGTCGCGTACCGGGATCCTGTCATCTTCAAGCAGCCGGGTAAGCTCACCGGGGCCGCCCAGCCCGCAGGAAAACAATTGTCGCGGCGGCGACGCCAGAGTATCTTCAAAATAAGCAACGGCAACAGTGACTGACTGTTGCAGCTCTTCCGCGGAACGGAGCGAGTTCTCCTCCGGCGACCATTCTTTTTCCGTGAGTTCAAGCGTGCGGTGCAGCAGTAGTTCGTTCTGCCGTGTGATGGCGGTGGTGACCGAGCTGCCATTGCGATTGATCACCAGCGTCGGCTCCTCCGAGCTGACCGCCGCCAGCGCGGCCAGGGTGCTGGGTAATACCGCGCCCGGCTCATAGCCGGCTTCGCGCACCGCACTTTCGTATTCCGCCAGGACTGCGGCCGGGGAAACAGCAACAATCACCCGCACCAGCCCCGGTTTGCCGGGCATGATCTGGTAGCTGACCGCCGCATCCTCTACTTCAAACGGGACCAGTTTCCGCAGCCTGAAGCGAATGATCGGCAGCGCCTCTGATGCTTTGGAAGGCAGCTGATCGAAGTCCAGCAGCAGGACGCGCACCGCGGCGTCGGGGATAACCACGGTAATCTTGGTTTCTTTGACGCTGATTTCATCCAGGGACTGGCGCACTGCGCCGGCCACCGCTGCACGGTCGGTGAAGTTGGGTGATTGCAGTCCGGCGGCAAGTACCCCAGGCCGCAAGGGAGCAAAGGCGGAGACAATCTCATGTTCCACGTCGCCGGGCCGGGCCGCGACCACGCCGGCACTGGTGATCTCGCACGCCAGGCGAGGACGAAGCGCGTTGGCCTCTGAAGGAAAGATGCGGTTGGTAATCTTGGCGAGCATGCTCTAGCGGAAGGCCTCGATAAAGGTAACCTTGTTGATTTCTTTCAGTGTCGTCAAACCACGGCTAGCGCGGTCAACGGCCGATTCACGCAGAAACTGCATGCCTTGCTTCTGGGCCAGCTTGCGAACTTCCGACGCCGGCTTTTTGTCCAGAATAATTTCCCGGATAGGATCGTTCAGCTCCAACAGTTCATGGATGGCGGTTCGGCCTCGATATCCCGTGCCGCCGCATTCGATGCAACCCGCCCCTTCGTGAAAGTCGAAGCTGCGCCACAGATCCGGGTCCAGTCCGCTGTTGCGCAAGAATTCATCGTCATAGCGCACTGGCTTGGTGCAGTGTTCGCAGATGGTGCGCACCAGCCGTTGGGCCAGGATGCAATTCAGCGCGGAGACAAAGTTGTACGCTTCCACGCCCATATTGAGAAAGCGGCCCAGCACGTCGACCACGTTGTTGGCGTGGACCGTCGTGAACACCAGGTGTCCGGTAAGCGCGGAGTTGATAGCAATCTGCGCAGTCTCCTGGTCGCGGATCTCACCCACCAGGATCTTGTCCGGATCATGACGCAGGATGGAGCGCAATCCGCGCGCAAAGGTAAGCCCCTTCTTTTCGTTGACCGGGATCTGGGTGATGCCGCGAATCTGGTACTCGACCGGGTCCTCGATGGTGATGATCTTGTCCTCGTCGCTCTTGATCTCGTTGAGAGCCGCGTAGAGGGTGGTGGTCTTGCCCGATCCGGTAGGGCCGGTGACCAGCACCATGCCGTACGGCTCGCGGATGTAACGGCGGAAGCGGCGCAGATCGTCCTCACCGAAACCGACCACATCGAGTGTGAGCTTGCGGAACTTCTCGCTCATCGACTCCTTGTCCAGCACACGGAGCACAGCGTTTTCGCCATGCACGGTGGGCATGATGGAAACGCGGAAATCGATCAGGCGCCCCTTGTAGCGGACCCGGAAGCGTCCGTCCTGGGGCACGCGCCGTTCGGCGATATCCAGTTCGCTCATGACCTTGATGCGGGAAAGGATAGTGGAGTGATGCTCGCGCGCGATGGGCGCCATGGCGGCCTGCAGCACACCGTCGATGCGGTACTTGACCAGCAGCGAGTCGTCGTAGGTTTCCAGGTGAATGTCGGAAGCGCGGCGTTCCAGGGCGGTGAAGATGGTGGTATCAACCAGCCGGATGATGGGGCTGATGTCCTCTTCAGAGGTGAGCTTCTCGATGGAGATGTTCTCATCGGGATTGTCTTCGGCAGAAATGACGTCAAACGTGAGGCCTTCGGACGCCTCGTCGAGCACCCGCTGCGATTGCTCCGTCTTTTTGAGCAGGTCGGTGATCTGCGAGAGCGTGGCCACCCGGGTGGTGATTCGTTGTCCCAGCAGGCCACTGATCTCATCCAGCACCATGAGGCGGCTGGGATCGCTCACCGCGATAATCAGCCGGTCTTCCAGTTGCTCCAGGGGCACGAAGTTATAACGAAACATCATGTCCACGGGCACGCTGCGGAAAAGCTCGTGTTGGATGCGAAAGTTCTTCAGATCGATAAAGTCACAGCGGTAGCGATGCGCAAGGGCCTGGGCGCGTGTGGTTTCGTCTGATTCCGATACAGTCGTGGTGACAAGTACAGTGCTGTCAGCCATGCAAAACTCCTAACGGCAAAATGGACAAAGAGGCCTCAGTGGCCCCCCATGGTGCTCGCCTGTCCCAGCGAGAAGATGGGCAGATAAAGGGCGATCAGAATAACGACGACGACCGAGCCCATCACGATCAGGATAGCGGGCTCAATCAGCGCCAGCGCGGCGGTCAGCGCCGTCTGTACGTCTTCCTCGAAAAACTCCGCCACCGAGTTGAGCATCTGCGGCAAGGCCCCGGTCGATTCGCCAACATCGATCATCTCTACCGCAAGGTCCGGGAACACGCCGGTTTTCTCCAGGCTCTGGGACAGGCTTTTCCCTTCGCGCACGGTTCCCACCGAGGTCATCACGGCCTTGGCAATGGTGGTGCTGGAGATGGAACGCGCCGCGGTCTCGAGCGAGGGCACGGGGGGCAGGCCGCCGGTCAGCAGGCTCGACAGGGTGCGCACAAACAGCGCCACCTGGTATTTGCGCCAGATGTTGCCAAAGATCGGCATGTTGATGCGCATGTGGTCGATGCGCGCCGCGCCCGCCGGGCTCTGGCTGTAGCGAAAAAGCACGTAGACGATCAAGGCAATCCCAGCCAGCATCCACAGAATGTAGTGCTGAAAATTGTTGCCCACCGCCAGCAGCATGCGGGTGGCAGCTGGCAGGTTGGTCCCCAACTGGTCGTAGAGCATGGCAAAGCGCGGCACCACAAAGGTGATGAGGAAAACAAACAGTGCCAGGACCATGGTGATGAGCAGGCAGGGGTAGAGCAGGGAAGCCATCAGCTTCTTGCGGAAGGAGAGGGAGATACGCTGGAAGGCAAGATAGCGTGACAACACATCTTCCAATTGGCCGCTTCGCTCGCCAGCCAGAAGCGTAGTGGTGTAGATAAGCGGAAAGCCGCCCTGGGCTTCAAAAGCGCCGGAAAGTGATTCGCCGGTGCGCACCCGGGCGGCAACGTTCTCCAATTGCGCGCGGAAGGTGGGGTTCTTTTGCCCCTTGACCAGCATGTCGAGCGAGCCAACGATGGGCAGGCCGGCGCGGATAAGGGTCAGGAACTGCTGGTTGAAGATGATGAAGGCTTCGAGGTTGGCCTTCTTGCGGCTGCCGCCCACGCCGCGCATGCCGCGCGGCCGCACGGAGTAGACGTAGTAGCCCGCCTGGGAGAAACGGCTGCGCAGCTCTTCCGCGGAGGCGGCGATCTGCACCTGCTCCTGTATGCGTCCGCGTTCATCCGCCAGCTTGACTACGTACTCTGCCATGGGCCCCTTACCAGTTTACCGGGATACGCCAACCCCTGCGGCTGGCTTGGCCGGAACCGTTCCCAGCTTACCAATCTGGCCATTGGGACCGACGGCCCAGGGCAGGCTGAGAGCGTTCCAATTACCACTATCGAGCCATTGCCACGTATCACCATCGTCGTAGGAGATATCGGATCCATTGCTGCCCACTGTGATCCAGGCTTTGTCTCTTGCGTCCCAGCCCACGGCAGAACGATACCCGTGGGGTGGTTTGCGGGCTGCACTCCAATGCTCTCCACCGTCTGAGGTAAACGCCGCCGTGCCGCCTGCCTCCCCAGCTTTGCGATAATCCCCACCGACAGCAATCCCGTGCGTCTGGTCGCGAAACGCTAAGGAAAAGACGCCGGACGAGTCATTTCCGCTTGCCAGCGGAGTTTGCGCGCTCTGCCAGTCGCTCATCGCGCTGCCCCGCAGGACTCTCCCCTTGCTGGTCCCCAACCAAAACCATCCTCGTTCATAAGCAACCATGGCGCTGTTGCTGGCAGCGAACAGGGACTCGCCGGGGAGCGACTGCGGACTAAAGCGGTCCAGCATCCACGTGGTCCCACCGTCCAGCGTCATGCGCATGGGGAACACAGAATGAGTACGTCCGGCGTCCGGCACTGGATCACCGTAGATGATTCCGTGTTGTTGGTCGACAAAGAGGAGCCCATCCCAAAAGCCGCTCGCATCCGGGTTGGTGAGCACCAGTTTCCAGCTGCTGCAGCCATCCGTGGACCGGTAGAGGCGGGATTGGCCACCGGGTCCGCTGGACAAGACCACGACATTTTGCGCGTCCCACGCCCAGATGCCGCGGAAGTCCAGTTTGCCGGCCGCCGGTGGTGTGGCGCATTGTTGCCAGAGGTAGCCTGTGTCCTCGCTGCGCAGCACCGTGCCCCCTGTGCCGCTGGCCCACACCACGCCCCCACCCACGGCATTGACTCCTCGCAAGCCGGCTGTGGACCCGCTGTCCTCAAGCTCCCACGGACCACTGTGGCGCGAGCTTTGCGCCCCGGCAATGAGCGCTAGCATGCACGCGTTCGCAATAAGAAGGGCCGTCATTCGCATAAGCCACCCAGCTGCAAAACACCACAAAAAGCGTCATCCTCAGGATGACGCTTTTGCGGCGAGTTGGACCAGCGTCTTCTCGGATGTCAATGTCTGCAAAACAAGTTAGTGCTTATGAAACTACGTCCGCTTTGCGTTGAAGAGGCTGCGCGTTAAGCGAAATAAGCGAATTAAGCCCATGCCGCCCTACACCGGTGGCAAGCCATCCACCACCGGAATCCCCGGCGCCGGATGGAAAACGAACTCCCCATCCGGGGCAGGCGCATCCGGCTGGCTATCTTTGAAGGTGAATGCGGTTTCTGCGCCGTCAGTTTCGAGGATGCTCATGGAGTGGATGATTCCATCGGCGCTCACCCCCAGCACAATCTTCGCCACCCGGTTCTGCATTCCCTTGGGCACTCCAGAGAGCTGCAGTTCGTCACCTGTGGTCGAGAGAGTCAACCCGTCGAGTTCCTTCTGCAGCTGCGTGTGACCGAGGAGAAAGCGCAACGGCGAACGCAGGTCGTCCATCTGCGACGCTGCGACACGTTCTACCTGCGCATCCCCGGGGGAATAAAACCAGGCGTACTTGCCATCCAGCAGAAAAATCTTCCCCGCCGGATTGCTATAGTTCCACCGCATCTTTCCCGGTTTGCGCAGCAGCAACGTGCCGCTCTCTTCGCGGTCGATGCCCATTCCACGAAAGCTTTCGCTGAACTCGGTGCGCAGGGAACGCAGGCCGTTGTAATACTTGTCCACGCGCTGCGCTAACTGCTGCGCGGTGTCGGCACACCATGCTGTTCGCGGAAGCAGGGTAAGCGCCAGCAGTGCAAGCCGGGCGCTTATTGAATAGGCTGGGTGCAATTCGTGCCCCCGGCAAGATCAGCCTTGATCTCCCCGGCCTGATCGATGCAGAAGCCACGGTGGCCCGATTTTCCTACCGACTGTGGAACCGCAGTCGCCTCATACGAGGTGTACATGTCCTGGTTGTTCACCGTCACTTTGGTGCAGTTAACGATGTTGAACGTATAGCCGGATTTCTGTCCCGCGGCCAGATCCCCTTGCAAGAACTGCGCCGCCGTTGGGCTTGGCGGACCTGCGCTCGTGTTGCCGCCGAGTGCGGGCAGCGAGCAGGCGAAGCCGTTGGCTGGAAAGTTGGTCTGATACTGGATCTGTGCCTGGTAGATGGCCCGCAGCGACTGCATGGCCGACGTCTCGTTCGCCTCGCCCCTCATGCTGATGAAGTTCGGAATAGCGATCAACATGAGAATGATCATGATGGACATGACGATGAGCAGTTCCATCAGGGTGAAGCCGCGCTCACGCTTGTGGCTGTTATTGCTGATTTGAATCATGGGTGTGCCCGTTGGATCGATTCCAGTCTATCAAGACGCAGCGGGCAGCGGAAACGCTCAAGCCAGAGGTTTCCTGCTACCCGCACCAACAATGGCAGCGACTTCAACGGGAACGAGTGGTCAGCAAGCCAGCTGTCCGCGGCTTACCTTGAGGCCGTCCAAGCGGCCCAGCAGCGTGACCGCAACCTTATCCGGGTCGAACAGGTAGTTGGCCATGGCCATCACTTGCTCACTGGTGACGGTCTCGACCTTGTCCATGATTTCGTCTACGCCGAAGAAATGCTCAAAGTACATTTCCTGGCGGGCCAGGTTCGACATGCGTGACATCGAGCTTTCCAGGCCCAGAATGATGTTGCCCTTGAGCTGGTCCTTGGAGCGGCGAAGTTCCTCTTCCGGAAGAGCTTCGCACTTGAGCCGGCGAAACTCACACATGATCAGTTCAATGACCTGCAGGCAGTGGGCGGAAGATGTCCCCGCATACACGCACAAGGAGCCGGTGTCACGATAAGGGTTGAGGTCGCTGAAGATGGAGTAGGCGAGGCCATGCTCTTCACGCACCGTCTGAAATAGTCGTGAACTCATGCCGCCGCCAAGAACGGTATTGAGCAGCAGGGTCACGTAACGAAGATCATGCGCGATGGGCGGAGAGGGCACGCCCAGGCAGAGCTGCACCTGCTCCAGCGCTTTTTTATTGCGCAGGACAATCTTCGAAACCGTGCGCGGCTCCGTCTCGGCAAGATCAGTGCTGGTGGGCCCGATGTGGTCGAAGCGGCGCGCGACCAGGTCGACAAAGGCATCATGCTCCAGGTTGCCGGCGGCGGAGAAAACCATATTGTTGCCGGAGAATCGCTTCCCGTAGTAATCGAACAAAATATCCTGCTCGAAGCGGCGTACTGTCTCTTTGGTCCCGAGGATGGGTTTACCTAGCGGGTGGTCCTTCCAGAAATTCTGGGTAAAGATTTCGTGCACCAGGTAGTCGGGATTGTCTTCATCCATCTTGATCTCTTCCAGGATGACGCCCCGCTCGCGCATGATGTCGTCATTGTTGAAGACCGGGTTCAACACCAGATCGGAGAGCACGTCGAGCGCTGTGGGAACATGCTCATCCAGAACCTTGAGGTTGAAGCAGATGGTTTCTTTGCCGGTGAACGCGTCCAGGTTGCCGCCGATCGCATCCACTTCGCGCGCAATGCGCTTGGCGGAACGCGATTGGGTTCCCTTGAAGACCATGTGTTCGACGAAATGAGAGATGCCGTTCACCTCTGGCGTCTCGTGTCGTGAACCGGCACGGATCCACACACCCATGGCAACAGACCGGATGTGCTCCATGCGTTCGGTCAGAATCGTTAAGCCGGAGGGAAGGATCGTGCGTCGAATGCTGCGTTCTGTCACCATCTCAGTGTAGCGGCTTTCCCCGGGGTAGCGTGGATTTCCTGCTGCCAGCCGGATGCTATGCTGCGAAAAGTGCCTGGTGGCCTTGTAGATGCCTGGTGGGGGAAATCTCGTCCGTTTATTAGACGGACCAGCCACGCCCGCTGCAAAAAATCTTTTTGGCCTTTCCCATCAACAACTTAGCGTTTTGATGGCGGAATTGGGCCAGCCTTCGTACCGGGCCGGGCAGCTGCTCCAGGCCATGTTCAGGCAGCGAACAGGCTCCCTGGAGGAAGTTTTTACCCTCCCACGAGGGCTGCGCCAGGAATTGGCCCAGGCCGGCTGGGTCATGGCGCGGCCGCCGATTGTGGAGACTTTCCGGTCGGTGGACGGCACCGAGCGCTACCTGGTGGCGGGCCAGGACGGTCAGACGGTGGAGACGGTCTGGATGCCGGGGGGCGATGGGGCCGAGCAGGGGGATGGTGACGGGCTGCAGCGCGCGACCATCTGTGTTTCCAGCCAGGTGGGTTGCGCGGTTAATTGTCAGTTCTGTCTCACGGCGAAGCTTGGTTTGCAGAGGAACCTGTCGGCGGGAGAGATCGCCGGCCAGGTGATCGCCGTGCTCGAGCGGCAGGCGGTGCAGGTGGGCCGCGACCGGATCAACCTGGTGTTCATGGGGATGGGCGAACCCTTTCTGAATTACGACGAGTTCATGGCCGCAGTGCGCTTGCTGGTAAACGAGGCGGGCCTGGCGGAATCCCGAATGACGGTTTCTACCTCCGGCATCGTGCCCGGCATTTTGCGCCTGGCTGCGGAGCCAGTGCGCCCACGCCTCGCGATCAGTCTGAACGCGCCAGACGACACGATCCGGGAATCCATCATGCCCATCACTCGCAAGTGGAAGATTGAGGAAGTGATTCAGGCGGCCGGCCAACTGCCTTTGAGGCCGAGAGAACGGGTGACCTTCGAGTACGTGCTGTTGGGAGGCCTCAATGACGGGTTACAGCACGCTGAGCAGTTGGCCGCCCTGGCACGCACTGCGCCGATGCCGGTCAAGGTAAATTTGATCGCCTGGAATCCAGGCCCAGGGATCAGCTACTCAATGCCAGATCCGGACCATGTGGCGGCTTTCCAGCAAAGGCTCATCGCCCGCGGCATTCCAGCCTTTCTGCGCCGTCCCCGGGGCAGAGATATCTACGCCGCCTGCGGCCAGCTAAAGCGCACGGTAAATAGCTAAAACCAAAAGCCGTCTCGCGAAAGCGAAAACCCACATCTCGTAACAACACGAGATGTGGGGCACCCAGGGCTGTGGCTGGGACAGAGCTTTAGCGTGACACTTTCTTCGTTTTCACCCAGGGTCGTGGTTCGAACAGAGTTTTAGCGTGACAGTTTTTTCGTTTTCACCCAGGGTCGTGGTTCGAACAGAGTTTTAGCGTGACAGTTTTTTCGTTTTCACCTAGGGATGTGGCTGGGACGGAGCTTTAGCGCGACACTTCTTCGTTTTCACCCAGGGTCGTGGTTCGAACAGAGTTTTAGCGCGACAGTTTTTTCGTTTTCACCTAGGGATGTGGCTGGGACGGAGCTTTAGCGCGACACTTCTTCGTTGTCACCCAGGGTTGTGGTTCGAACAGAGTTTTAGCGCGACAGTTTTTTCGTTTTCACCTAGGGATGTGGCTGGGACGGAGCTTTAGCGCGACACTTTCTTCGTTGTCTCGCAGGGTCGTCGTGGGGCAGAGTTTGGCAGTTCACTCCGCTGGTCTTGGTAGAAGAAAAACGTCGGATCTAAAGCTCTGTTCCAGCCACAGCTCTGGGTGCCCCACATCTCGTGCTGTTACGAGATGTGGGTTTTCGCTTTCGCGAGACGGCTTTTGGGCAGTTCCTACCGCCCCTTGACGCCCAATCTCAGGGCGGCATCTGCGACCCGATCCGCCGCGTGGCGGACTACGTCCCCTTCGGCAGCAAAGTCGCCGGCGATGCAACGCACCCCGAGAGCCTCGATCGCCTCAATATCCGCGACGATCGGTGAAGCCCCTTCCCCGGCATAGCGATCGAGCAAAGCCCGCGAGACGGGCGCCGTATTCACCAGGGCGTAGTCAAAGATGGGGCCGTGCGCGTGCTCATAAATGCGCTCAATATGCTGCGAGGCGGTGAGGTTGAGGCTCTCATTGGCCTGGGTCATCAGGTTGCAGATGTAAACCCTGACCCCACGGGACGAGGCCAGCGCCTCGGAAACCCCTTTGACCAGCAGGTTGGTAATAATACTGGTGAAAAGGGAACCCGGGCCAATCGTGACCAGGTCGGCACGTTCAATGGCCTCCAGCGTTTCCGGCAGCGGCGCTGCATCCGCCGGCTCCAGCATCAGCTCAGCGATGCGTTGGCGGCTGGCGGTGATATTGGTCTCTCCGCTTACCAGCGAACCGTCATCCATGCGGGCGGCCAGGGACACGTTGGCGTTGGTTACGGGGTAAATGTGGCCGCGGGTGGCAAGCACCTGCGAGGAGAGTTTGATCGCCTGCGCGAAATCCCCAGTAATTTCCAGCAAGGCAGCGACAAAGAGATTTCCGAAACTATGGCCTTCGAGTCCCTCACCCGCGGTAAAGCGATGACGGAAGAGGCGGGAGATCAGGTGCTCATCTTCAGAAAGAGCGACCATGCAGTTGCGCAGATCGCCGGGCGGCAGCATGTTAAAGCCGCGGCGCAGCCTTCCGCTGGAGCCCCCATCGTCGGTTACAGTGACCACCGCAGCCAAGTCGGAGATGAGGCAGGGCGCGTCATTGCAGTCGGCGGAAGATTGGTGAGGGGATGCGACGTAACGCCGTAGCCCGCGCAACAGCGTGGAAAGGCCAGTACCTCCACCGATGGCCACCACCCGGATACCGGGGAGGTCGGTGCTCCTCCGAACCGCATGGGCCTTAGCGGACCTTGGCCTGGCCAGGGTGGGGGAGAGAGTTTTCACCATAGAGCAATCACACAGCTTGAGCGAGGCCGCATTGGCCGGAGTAATCGTCGCATCGCTCTAACCTACGCCCGCAAGCAACGTCGGGCGATTCCCTGAAAGCGGGAGCGGGGCGCTTATGGAACTTCGGGGTAGAGCAACTCGGTGAAACGGGGATCATCAGCCATGTCCTGAAAATCTGAATCGCTGCGCGCCTGGATGCGGTTGCGTGGGCTTAGTTCAATCGCCTTGGCCAGGTGCTCGAGGCAGGGTTCAGCCAGCCCCGTCATGCTTTCCAGGATGGCCAGCCCATAATAGGCATAATCGGCAGCAGGGTTGGTTTTGAGAATCCCCTGAAACTGATCGCGAGCCTCTTCATAAAATCCCGTATTCAAAAGGGAAATAGCGTAGTCGTACTGCTCCTCGGTGTTATCGAAGGAGAGACCGCTCTGTTGGGCACGGCGCTGGCAGGCGACAAGATAGACGCGCGCCCGTTCTAATATCTCCGCCGGACCTTCCTCGCTGAGTCTTTCAAAAACCGCCCGTGCTTTCTCGTACTTGCCTTCATGCATCCACTGCAGCGCGTTCTGATATTCACTCAGGGCCTTCTGATGCGAAGCATTGGGCATAGGGCGCGCCTTGCCCTCAATGGTGCGAGGATTGCGCCGAGCGGGATTACCCTGACCTGTGTTTTGCATACCCACTCTTCTTTCGTTCAAGTGCTACTGGCTTCAAATTCGTCTTTATACGCACCCGCGGGGCGTACGTCAACCCGGCGAGCCTCTCGGCATCCTTGGCAAGACTGTAGCACGGGCACCCGGTAACCGCTTCATTATAGGGGGAGGGGTGAGCGGTCCCTCGAATCAGGACTTCGATCCGTATACGGCCGGGTTGAGCGCCGGGTCGTTATACATCTTTAGTTGCCGATACAGCTTGAAGCTGCGCCTGCCATGGAGAACCTGCCGCCAAAGCTGTTCCAGCGATGCGGCTAAATCGTTTCGCTGCTCCAGCAGGATACTCAGACGTTCGCGATTGCGCTCGGCATGTCCGGGGGGAGCCTCTGGACGATCGATCTCTTCCCGGGTATGAAACAGTTTAAGGGCAAGAATCGAAAGCCTGTCCAGGATCAGCCCGGGAGACTCGGAATGCAGTTCAGCGCCGGGAGTTGGCAGGTTCTGCCCGCGGAGGAAGTCCAGCAGCATCCGGTCGCACTGCTCGGTGAGATCGTTGCGGCGCTGGTTGGCGCGGTCGATGAAGCGCTTGATGCGGGCAACATCGTGGTCGCTGGCTTCAGGAGTGCGGGCCTCGTCTTCGGCGTGCCAAAGCTCGAAATTGGCCAGGTGCTGCTCGGCTATCACGCGCTCGAATCCTGCGAGCGACGCGGAAACAGCCGGAATCTCCCGGTGCCAGGCCGCGGTGCAACGGTCGTGCAGCAAAATCACCTGCGACGCGTTGAGGAGCATGGTATGTCACCGGAAAGAGCCTCAAATGTGCTGCACCCGTGGCGCAACCAGTTAGCTCCGTTACGTGGTGAGCTCGGTGGGAATCGAACCCACGACCCACGCATTAAAAGTGCGTTGCTCTACCGACTGAGCTACGAGCTCCTTCTCTACTTAGTTTCCAAAGTACCACAATGGGCAAAGGCAGTTGACATGCCCAACTGGTAGCACGGCGGCCAATTGCAGGTTATGTTTAGGAAACACACGTGAGGCGCGAAATGACCGAGAGACGATCTGAGCCGGATCAGCGCGCAGTGCCTCAGGATATGGCGACGCTCTACTCCCGGGCCCACAAACAGGGGACCAGCTACGGGGATTTTTTCGCGTCGCGCAATGACGTCCGTGGCCAGTTCCGGCAGCGGACCGTGCGTAAGCCAGTCGCGCCACCTGCGGTTGTACCGCCGCTTCAGGCTGAAGAACAAGTCCGGTCAATCGAAGAGCCCCAAATGCCGTGTTCCACCGAGGCGGTGTCCACGCGATGGTATGCGCTGCAGTCTGCTTTTAGCCCAGTGGAGATAGCTGAGGAGCCGGCGCAGGTGAGCCTGGAAGGGGCGCCCCCCGTGCTTTCCGTTTTGTCGCTTGCCGGCGGTGTGGGAAAGACCTGCCTGGTGGCCACCTTGGGGCGCGCGCTTGCGGCGCTCGGGGAGCGCGTGCTGCTCGCGGATACGGCAGCCGTCGGGTTGCTGCCGTTCTATTTCGGTTCGCGCGAGTTCAGGCCCGGTGTAGTGCGCACCTTTTCCCCACCTGCTTCCGCTGCTGGATCCGAGACAGACGCGCCGGTGCAGGTTCTAAACCTCCAGGCTGAGCGTTATCCCGCGAACGGCCCTGAGCATGACGCTTTGCTAGGAGAACTGTTGCGCGATGGGCGGGGGACAAGCCGCATCCTAGTGGATGTGGCAACAGCCAGCCGGGAAGTCACCAGCCGTCTGTTGCTGCTTCGGCCGACGGTTCTGGTGCCCGTACTGCCGGACATGAGCTCGGTGGCCAGCCTGGGATTGCTCCAGGTGTTGTTGGCCGACGAGGATGGAGTGCCGTCAGCGACTGTTTACCTGTTGAACCAATTCGATGCCTCGGTGCAGTTGCACGTGGACGTGCGCGCCGCGCTGCAGCAGCAAATGGGCGATCGCCTGCTGCCTTTCGTGCTCCGTCGCAGCTCCGCCGTGAGCGAGGCACTGGCCGAGGGAATGACCGTGATTGATTACGCGCCTGATTCGGAGGCGGCAGAAGACTATCGCAGTCTGGCTGGTTGGCTGCGCAGCTTCGCCCCGCCCGCGGTAGTTGGGAACGGTGGGGTGCGCTGGAGCGAGCGATAGGGTTTATGAAGGCCACTCACAAATGGTTTGTTGCGGCGCTCTTGCTGTTGTTCTGGCCGGCGTGCATCGCGCATGCATCGCCCCCAGCCGAGATCGAAAGCGGCTTTCAAAGTATGTACAACCTGGAATTCGGCCAGGCCCATCAGGACTTTTCTACCTTTGAGCGGTTGCATCCGGACGATCCTTTGGGACCGGTATCGCAAGCGGCCGGGTACTTGTTTGCGGAGTTTGCCCGTCTCGGCATCCTGGAGAGTGAACTCTTCACCAACGATAAGACCTTCGAAAACCGCACCAAGCTTGCCCCTGACCCCAAGGTACGCGAGCAGTTCAATCAGGCCGTCAATACTAGCGACCAGCTTGCGGATGCGGTGCTAAAGCAGCATCCAGAGGATAGCAACGCTCTGTTTTCCAAGATCCTGGCGCTTGGCCTGCGATCCGATTATTCCGCCATGATCGATAAGCAGGACTTTGCCGCGCTCCGCTATATGAAGCAAGGGCGAATTCTTGCGCAACAGTTACTGAAGCAAAAGCCGGATGCCTACGATGCGCTACTGGCTGTCGGCGTGGAAAACTACTTGACCGGCATCAAGCCGGCCCCGGTGCGTTGGATGCTAAGCCTGGGCGGTATCGACCCTAATAAGGAGCAGGGCATTCGCGAACTGCAGCAAACCGCCGCTCATGGAATTCTCTTGAAGCCCTTTGCGAAGCTGTTGTTGGCGGTGGCCGCCTTGCGCGACAAAAACAACGCAGAAGGCTGTGACCTGCTCCATCAACTGGCGGTGGCCTATCCGCGCAATGCGCTTTACCGCGACAACGCTCCAGAATGTCATGGAGTTGTAAGCCACTAGCAGGATGTGTGTTTTTACGGCGACAACGGGTATGGTTTCGACAACAGAAGCTCATCGGATGCTGAATCTTGGTTTTGTATCAGGGCACGACTTTAGTCGGGCCGTAAAGGATTGGAAGAGAATTGGGCTTTAGCCCCTGCCAGACGTCGAGGGTTAAGGCAGGGTCCCCGCGAAAACCTCCAGGATGCGATGATGGGTGCCTCAGGTCTCGATTTTGAGACCTGGGATCCTTCACGCAAATGCCGGCAGACCAATTTTGGAAAGCTTGACTAGATCGAGTCCTCCGCAAACTCTTTAGCTCCTGCTATGGCGCATCCTGCAAAAAGGTGCAGGGGCTAAAGCCCAGATTTTTGCTGGGCCTCAACGGCCCGACTAAAGTCGTGCCCTGATACAAAGCATCAGAACGGTTGCTCCCGAAAAAAATCACCGCTTGGACTTACTGATGGGAACCACCTGCACCGTGGCGTCGCGAATTTCCGCGAGAAAGCGATTGAGCACCGACCCGCGCAAGAGAATATCGAACCGGGAGCGCGCCGACTGTCCGAAGACTACGTGCGAGATGCTCTCCTGTTGCGCGAACTCGATCAGCGCGTCGGCGACATGCTTGTCTTTCAGCACAATCACCTGCGCGCCTAACTCACGGGCGAGTCGTTGATATTCTTCCATTCGCTGATATTCTTCCGCGTCGCCATGGCGCGCATCTTCGTCCGGGTTTTCCACCCGCACCGCGTACCAGTTCGACGCCAGGCGGCCGGCGATGCGCGCTCCGACGCGCAGCAGGCGTTCCGCTCCCGGCCGGGGTGACAGGCAAACCATCACCTTCTCCGGGATAGGAGCCTGCTCCAGACCCTGGCTGCGGCGATATTGCGCCGCCTGGGAGCCTACCTCTTCCGCAGTCGTCCGCAGGGCAAGCTCGCGCAGCATACTCAGATTGCCTTTGCGGAAAAAGTTCGCCAGCGATTGCTCGATCTTCTCCGCGGCGTAGATCTTGCCCTGCTTGAGCCGGGACCGCAGTTCCTCCACGGTCACGTCCACATTCACGACTTCATCCGCCCGCTTCAGAAAACTATCCGGGATAGTTTCCCGGATCTGGGTATCGGCAGAACGCGAAACCGAGTCGTTGAGCGTCTCCAGGTGCTGTATGTTGACCGCGGTCATCACGTTGATGCCGGCGTCGAGCAATTCCAGCACGTCTTCATACCGCTTGCGATTCCTCGATCCCGGCACGTTGGTGTGCGCCAGTTCGTCCACAATGCAAAACTGGGGATGCCGCGCAAGAATCGCATCCAGGTCCATCTCTTCCAGCAACACCGACCGGTAAGGGATGGCCCGCCGCGGGATGAGTTCCAGATCCTTGACCTGGTCTTGTGTATCCTTGCGGCCGTGAGATTCAATCAAGCCGATAATCACATCGATGCCCTGCTTGCGCATCAAGTGCGCATCTTCGAGCATCTGGTAGGTCTTGCCTACCCCGGGCGCGGCGCCGATATAAACCCGCAGCTTGGCCGGCTCGGGTGCGGGCGGCGTGATGTCGGTCGAGAGGTCTGTCATTAACCGATTTCGATGGGATGCCGCGTGGCGACGACAGTGGCGACAGGGAGAGTAAAGGTGAAGGTCGCTCCGTGGCCGAGCCGGCTCTCGACAGAAACCTGGCCCCCCAGCAGTTCGACCAACCGCCGCACCAGGGCGAGGCCCAGTCCGGTCCCCTGGTCGTGCGCCGCATTGAAGCGGCCAAAGAGGTTGGGCAGCCGCTCTGCTTCGATGCCCCGGCCGGAGTCGCGCACGGAGAATTGCACTTTGTCTTGCTGCTCCTTTGCCTGCAGCAGGATGGTGCCGTTCTCCGGCGTGTAGCGGATAGCATTGCTCATCAGGTTGTCCATGATGCTGCGCAATGCCCGCCGATCTCCATTCACATAAGAAAGATCGGCAAACGCCTGGATCTGCACATCGATGTTCTTTTCCCGGACCTCATCGCGTGCCCGGGAGAAGGCGTCGCGAAGGATATCGATCGGCCGGAAGCGATCCATGCGGATTTCGCGCCGCCCGGTATCAAGTTCAGAGACTTCGATCAAATCGGACATGAGGTCGTTGAGCCGCTCCGCATCCTCCTCGGCGCCATGCAGCACTTCCGTCTGCAAGGGCCGCAATTCGCCCGCGAAACCTGAGGTCAGGGTATACAGGCTGAGTCGAAGCTGCTCCAGGGGCTGGCGGAGCTTTTGCGAGGCGACGCTGAGAAAGCGAGTCTTGAAGCGGTCGATATCCTGCATCTCGGTGATGTCTTCCAGCACGCTGACCGCCCCCAACAACTTACCTTCAGCGTCGCGCATCGGCGTGGTGCGCAGGCGATAGCTGCGCTGCCCTTCCCCCAGCTTCATGGGTAGCATGGCAGCTTCGTCTTCGCTGGCGATGGAGTGCCGCATGGAAACAGCGTCGCGCACGGCGCGCAGAATTCGCTCTCCGCCCGGGGTGTTGGTTAAAGCCATGCGGTCCGCGGCCGCTTCGCCCAACACCTCGCTGGCCGCCTGGTTGAGCTTGAGCACATGCCCGGTCGCATCGGTGACGATCACCGGCTCGAAGATCGACTGCACCACGGCATCGGACAGCTGCTGGTCCATTTGCTTGCGGCCATATTCCGTGTCGCGCAAGTCGCGCAGACGTACTGCCATGCGGTTGAGCTCGGTAGCAATCGTGCCCAGGTCGTCCCGGGTTCGCCACTCGATGCGCTGTTGTAGCTCGCCCTGGCCGATGCGTCGTGCCGCGGCCGCCGTGCGGCGGATCGGCCGGATGATGGAAAAGAGGAAGCTGACAGCGATCACAATCCCGCTCAGGGTGCAGATGGCGCCGATGATGGTAGAGTGCCGGGCGAGCACCGCGCGCGCCTGCACCGCAGCGGCGGTGGGGGAGTGGTCGAGCGCGGCTGCCTGGTGCAGAGAGAGAGAATCGTGCAGGCTGACGGCAAGCAGCAGGGCGAGAAGGAGAACGTAACCAAAAATAAGTCTCTGATACAGAGTCAACATGGACGAGCTCTCCGCGCGATTATTATTCTAGCCTGCACACGCGGACGCGCGCGTTGATGAACGGACAGGGAAAGCTGGTGTTCGCCTCGGCGGACAAAACAATCCAGGTGACGCCGAAGGGCTGAAGTCGGGCCACGCGCTGCTCATCGGTAGCACGGTTGAGTTGTGCTGTGGCGTTCGCGCCTTGCCACCAGGGGCCGGCCGCCGCAGGAAAATTGCTGGCGATTCCGCCGTCTTTAAACCAGTCGGCCACGGCACTTCTCTCCGCGGTTGCTCGAAAGCCCTGCGCATCCTCTCCGGCGCTTTCGATGTAGTCGTTATCGAGCGCGAAAACCGCATCCCTGGGCGTGTTGCCCCGAATCCAAAGGAAAGCCTGCTGCCAGCGATTTTGAGGCGTTTGGCCAGGCCATTCCACATGGTACGACTCCGGATAGGTGAGCCGCTGACCGGCAAACATGGCGCCCAGAATCAAGAGACATAGCAGGCCGATGGCACGCTTCTGCAATTTGGCCAACATTCCGCCGGCCAGGAGTACGCCCGCGATGTAAACAAATTGGAACGCGCGCAGCACTTGGAATCGGGCCAGCAGCAGACTTCCACTCCGATGCACAAAGCAGAGAGAGGTGAGCAGCGCGCACCCGCCCACGATGGTAGCTGCGATGGCGAGTGCGCGCGCTGGCCACGGTGCGCGGCCGTGGGTGCCTGCGATTCCCAGCAGCATCAGCGGTATCAACAAGCCCGGATATTCGTACCAGCGCCAGCTGGAGAGGAAAAAATAGGAGCGGCTGAGGGCCGCCTGGTTGTAGGCGAGGCTGGAGTCTGCATGACGGGTAACCACGAAGAGGACCGCGCACAACAGCCATCCCAGGCCCACGAACAAGCCGAGAGCTCGCCACATCTTTCGCCTGGCCAGCGCCAGGGAGAGCATAGAGATGGCCGCGTAGCCGGCCATCAAGGGGTGCAGAAGCGTAGTCAAACCCAACCACAGGATGGCCTGTCCCCAATTCTCGTCGAGCACGGCCGCGAGCGCGAAAAGACTGAGCGGCGTGGAGAAGGACCGGGCCGTGACGTACGGATCCATGATGGTGAGCGACGTGCCGGCGACTGGAAGGGTGAAGCAGCAGGCTGCCAGCAATACCGCTCCCCAGCAACTGCGGCGGGTGGAGAAGATCCGTTGCGCCACGCGCCACGAGCCAAGCAGAAAGAGAAAGATAGAAATCAGGTGGCAAATCAGCAGCAACACCGGCAGATGTCCCCAGCGGATCAGCGGGGCAAGAACGTAGGCAAAGACGGAGAAACGGGTCGGCCCTAAGGCGAAGACCGCGTCCGGTTGATAAAGGCTGGGATTCGCCAGCTTCTTGATCCCGGCAACATAAACGGCGCCGTCATCGGCTAATGGGTGGTAGCCATGGACCAGCAGGACTGCCGGTGTCAGCAGCGCGATAGCCCTCCACTCCGATCGGAAAACATTTCCAAGAAAAGTCCGCTGAACCGCAGGTCCCTCGGCTTCGCTCGGGATGACAAAGGGGAGGGCAACGCTTCCATGGAGATCGGTTGCTGAACTGCGGCCGTAGACACTCCGGTCGGGACGACTTTTCATTGTTGCCCTGTAATTCTCGCTAATTGAAACTCGCCACAAATGAATCGGATGAAGAACTGCTCCTATTCAGCAACTACCCTCCCCTTTGTCATCCCGAGCGTAGCCGAGGGACCTGCGGTTCAGCGGACTTTTCTTGGGAATGTTTCGCTACTGCCGCTGGTAGCGGCCGAGGACATCGTCCAGTGTCACCATGCCCTCTAAGGTGCCCCGGCTGGCGCGATTATGGATGGGCAGAACAGGCCAGCGCGCAAAATACGGAATCGCGCTATCCAACGGCAGGTCTGGAAACAGCAGCGGTGTCCGATCAGGTTTAAGAGTCCGTTCAAGAGGAGTGTCCGGGGTTTGTGTTGCCGCTGTGGACGTGTACTCGGCTCTATTCATCGAGTACCAGGAACCGTCGCGAAGCTTGACCAGCAACACCGGGGCATCGGCTGAAGCCAACTGCGCGGAGACCTCCTGCAGCGTTGCGCTTCCCGGGAAGACGGGGAAGCTCACCGGGCGCAAAGCATCTTCGAGATGCAAAACACTTTCCTCGCGCTGCTCCTCCATCGAAGGCAAATCCAACCCATCCTGATGCGTAAAGGTTTCGAAGATCGGATACGGCTGCAGAGAACGAGACACGAGATAGGCAATCGTGTTGGCCAGAATGACCGGCAGCACAATGGAGTAGTTGCCGCTGACTTCGAGCACCATGAACACAGAAGTCAACGGGACGCGCAAAAACGCGGCGAACAGAACCCCCATGCCCACCAGCGCATAAGAACCCACCGAGATAGGGAAATGGGGGAAGAATATCTTCTCAAACGTTCCGATCGAGGCACCCAACATCGCTCCTATAAAGAGCGTGGGAGCGAACATTCCTCCGGGCGTACCGCTGGAAAAGGAAATGGTCGTAGCCACAATCTTGAGCAAAGCGAGCGCGAGAAGAAATTTCCAGGTGAACTGGCCGTGCATGGCCTGGTCGATGACGTTATAACCCGGCCCCATCACCTGGGGAGCGCCAAAGTAAGCGATGGCGCCTACGATGACCCCGGCAATCGGTGGTTGGATATAGAAGGTCCAGCGGGGTAGCCGTCGAAGGAGCGGCCGGGAATAGCCAAGCGCCTTGGAAAAGATGAGCGCGGCCACTCCGCCCGCGACGCCAAGGACCGCGTAGGCCAGAAGTTCCTGCGGTCCCTTCAGCGTGACCACCGGGATACGAAACATCGGCTCGGCGCCCCAGAACCAGCGCGCGACCACGACGCTCGAAATGGCGGACAGCACAATCGAGCCGAGGACAGCCGCGCTCCACCGTCCGATCACCTCTTCGACCACAAAAAGAATGGCCGAGATAGGCGCGTTGAATGCCGCCGCCAAGCCCGCGGCGGCGCCAATGGGCGCAAACATGCGCAGCCGTTCGCGCGAGAGATTGAGCCGGCGGCTCACCATAGAGGCCACGCCGGCTCCGATTTGCAACGAAGGGTCCTCTGGCCCCAGCGAGAATCCGCCTCCGATGGCCAAAGCCGAGGTGATGAACTTCCCGATTACCGTTCTGAAGGAGATATACCCGTTGTAGATGTAAAGCGCTGCCTTGGTCTGGTTGATGCCGCTGCCGCGCGCCCCAGGAAACACGAGCTGCACCAGCGCGGCGACCAACAAGCCGATGCACATGGGCACGAAAAACAGCCGCAGCTGCCCCGGGTGCGGCGATGACCCCAGCGTGAGCACCTGGATCCAGTTGATAGCCACCCGGAAACAGACCACCAGCAACCCAGAGATAACGCCGATGAAAATAGAAAGAACCAGGAATAGCCGCTCATCCCGGTTGGGCGCCAACCTTTGCACGTCCGCCGGATTCGGTCTGTACCGCTTTTCCTCGGCAACTGTAACCGGGTCTATCCCCGTGGCCGTGCTCATTCTTCCTCCACCAGGTTAGGACCCTGGGCAATTCTCAACAGCAGGGCATCGTCGCCGGTTGGAGCTCCGCAGACTTGTTGCGTGACCAGCTCCGTGTCATAGATGAGTTGAATCTGGGTTTGGGCCAGCTCGGGGTCTTTTTCGAGGCTGGCAATGGTGATTTTGGCGGGCAATTGCTGCCATCGCGTCCTTAGAGCTTGCAGAGGGTCGACCGGAGGTGGCGCCGGCTGGTTCGCTGCGGGTTTGGCGGTTTGGCGGCCGAAACGAGAAGCCAGGCTTTGTAAGGGATTGGAGCCGGTCTTGGGGACCGGAGCACTCGCTACCTCAGAAGGCTTTGCCGGCGCCGACGCCTTTTCTTGTGTACAGGCCGCCAAGCGGGCCATGGCGAGCTTGCGGTCGGTAAGAATCCGATTGTTTTGCTCTCGCGGGTTTAACCGCGAAGAAGGGTAGAGCAGCAGCAGGCGGGTTGCTTCGCTTAGCTGATCGCGGTCTTCCGTAAGCGCTGTAGCCTGCTCCCGGTCGACGCCGGAGCTTTCCAGCGCCCGCGCAAGGTAGCGCTTCGCCTCCAGGTAGCGCCCCAACTCAAAAGCGGTGCGCCCAGCCCCGTCGAGGGCCTCCTGCATCGTGGGATGACGGCGGAGAACCGTCTTGTAGATGTGCAAGGCATCGCTGGGATCCTGCGCCTTTTCCATGGTGCGGGCAATTTCCAACTGCACGCTGATGTCGTCTTCGGGAGCATTTCCCGCAGCCACCAGCAACTCGCTTCGGGCTTGGTCCAGCAGGCCGTGGGAGATGAGGTAGTTGATGAGCTCAAAACGAACATCCCGCCGGCGCACATAGCCATCCCCTTCCCAGTTCCCGTAGATTGCCCTTTGATAGTCCTCAATGGCCTGGCTTGTATTACCCTGGCGGGCTGCCAACCGGGCGAGTTGAAGATTGATCAAGCCGCTGCCCTGCTGGCTTTCCAGCAATGCATTAAAGTACACGGTGGCTTCCTGAGTGCGTCCGGCGGATGCCAGCGCCTCGGCAAGTTTAATCTGGGTGCTTCGCTGACTGGGGGAGTAAGCCAGCGCGGAGCTGAGGGCGTCAATCGCCGCCTGCGGCTTGCCATCCCGCATAGCCTGGTCGCCGCGCTGCAACCATCGGTTGGCCAGCTCAACCTGGTGGGAAGAGTAAGATTGGTAGAGATAATTGGTCAGCACGGCCAATATGGCAGTAATCGCGAACAGTGTGACGAGCGATAGCGAATCTGAAAACATCAGACGCCGCCGCTCAATACGGTCGCTGGCACTCAACGGAGACTTCAAAGCGAAGAACGACATCATTACCAGTTTACTTTGGAAAAATGTCCAGGCTTCGAGATCGACGAGCCCCCAAGCGATCATCTTACTCCGTGGACCTCGGCCACCGGCATCGTCGGAGTGTACTGAGTAATGAACCACGGGGACGAAATCAGGAACATGAACCAGGAAATGCTCGACGATAAGGAACAGGCCCTGCACGCGCGCTTGCGATCGCTTAACAGCGTCATCGTCGCGTATTCCGGTGGGGTGGATTCCGCCTATCTGGCCTACGCGGCCCATAAGGTACTCGGGCCGCAAATGCTGGCGGTCATCGCCGACTCCGCCAGCCTGGCCCGGTCGCAATTCAGCGACGCGCGGGACTTTGCCGAGGAGCACGGCATTCCTTTGCGATCGATCGAAACCCACGAGCTGGAGCGAGAGCAATATGCGGTGAACGGGCCGGATCGCTGCTTCCATTGCAAGGACGAGCTCTTCAGTGTGCTGGAGCAGGAACTGGAGCGCACCGGGTTTCAAGCCCTTGCTTACGGTTTGAACCTGGACGATGGGCAGGATTTCCGTCCCGGCCATAAAGCAGCGGCGCAGCACCGGGTAGCGGCGCCACTGGCGGAGGCGGGTCTGAGCAAAGCCGATGTCCGGGCTCTGGCGCAGCGTGCGGAGCTGCGGGTTTGGGACAAGCCGGCTTCGGCGTGCCTCTCCTCGCGTATGGAGTATGGCCGGCGGGTGACTCCAGAGGCCTTGCGCATGATCGAGCAGGCCGAGGATTCGCTGCGCGGGCTGGGGCTCAAACGATTCAGGGTGCGCCATCATGGCACCATCGCGCGCATCGAGATCGCGGAGGAGGAAATGGGCGCCGTCCTTCAAGTGGGGCGAATGAAGGCCATGGCAGCGGTAGTTCGCGCCGCCGGCTTCCGTTACGTCTCTTTGGATTGCGAAGGTTATCGTTCCGGGTCGATGAACGAGGTGCTGCCCATCGAGGTGCTGACCGGCTTTCAAAGCGGCGGCCGCGGGTGAGCCACTCTATGCGAATCGGATACCTGGAATGCTTTGCCGGGATTAGCGGCGACATGCTGATGGCAGCGCTAGTGGATTCCGGAGCACCCATCGAACGGCTGCAGCGCACCGCGGCTTCGTTGGCTGTCGGAGCGGAATTACGAGTCACCCGGGTGAGCCGGAGCGGCATTCAATCGACCAAGATCGACGTGATGGTCGACGGCAAGTTGCATGAGCCCGCCGCCGCGACCGGTCCGATTGAGCACCCTCACGATCATGATCATCCACCATCATCATGATCACCAGCATGAGGATTCAACTCAACACCATCCTCACGAACACGGTCGGAGCTTGCCCGAGATCCGCCGCCTGCTCACCCACGCGGAGCTGACTCAGCGCGCTCGCGACCTCGCTCTGAGCGCTTTTGGCTTGTTGGCGGAGGCAGAAGGCCGAATCCACGGGGTTCCAGCGGAGGAGGTCCATTTTCACGAAGTAGGTGGAATCGATGCCATCGTCGATATCGCATGCTGCGCGGCCGCAGTGGACGTCCTGGATCTGGACGGCTGGTATTGTTCTCCCATTAATGTGGGCAGTGGATTCGTAAACTGCGCCCACGGGCGCTTTCCGGTACCAGCCCCGGCCACTGCGGAGTTGCTCAAGAACCTGCCGGTCTATTCCGCCCACGTGCAGGCAGAATTGGTGACCCCGACCGGCGCGGCTTTGCTGCGCGCGCTTCAGTGCCGGTTCGAGGCCACTCCGGTTATGCGGACCCAGACAATCGGCTACGGGGCGGGGACGCGCAATCCGGAGCGCTTCCCCAACGTGTTGCGCCTGAGCATCGGCGAGATAGCGCAGTCGTCGCCGTTCAGGGAGGAAAAGATAACTGTGCTCGAGTGTGCGGTGGACGATTTGAGCCCGCAGGTTTTGGCATACGCGACCCAGCTGGCACTCGAGCGAGGCGCTCTGGACGTGATGAGTGCTCCGGTAACTATGAAAAAGGGGCGCCTGGGCACACTGCTCACAGTGCTCTGTAAACCGGGCGATCGCGACCAGTTGCAGCAGTTGATCCTGCGCGAAACAACCACCCTCGGTATCCGCGTGCGTGAAGAGAATCGCGTCACCTTGGCCCGCGAGAGCACGCCGCTGCAAACGGAGTTCGGTGTGATCCATGTCAAAAGCGGTTTCTGGCAAGGAGAAGAATGGAACGCGGCGCCGGAGTTTGAGGATTGCCGCCGCGCAGCGGCTGCCTACGATGTGCCTCTGAAGACGGTGATGCAGGCGGCGATGGCTGCCTGGCGCACGCGCCAGGTCGGTCTGGAACCGGCCAGCGCTACGCTGGAGGCGGGATCGCGGTCATGACCACAGAGACGATTCTCGAGATGCTGCAGCGGGTTCGGGATGGGGGGCTCCGCCCCGAAGAGGCCATGGAGCGCCTGGCTAACTTGCCTTACGAGGAAGCGGGCTTCGCCAAGATCGATCATCATCGCCGCCTGCGGACGGGCCTGCCCGAAGTTATCTATGCCGGGGGCAAGACGCCGGCACAGGTGGGGGAAATATTCTTCCGCATGGCAGCCATGGGCGGCGATGTGCTCGCCACCCGCGCCGATGAGGCCGCGTTTGCGGCCGTCAAAGAGCTTGTCCCGGAGGCGCAATATTACCCCGTGGCCCGCATTATCGCGCTCCGCCAGACACCACCCGCAGGCGGCAACACCGGCTTGTTGGCCGTGCTCTGCGCGGGGACGAGCGACCTGCCAGTTGCCGAGGAGGCGGCCGTGACGGCCGAGGTCATGGGCGCGGATGTGCGCCGCATTTACGACGTGGGAGTCGCCGGCCTGCATCGGCTGCTGGCCCATCGCGAGGCCTTGCGCGAGGCCGAGGTGGTGATTGTGTGCGCAGGGATGGAAGGCGCCCTACCCAGTGTGGTGGGGGGAATGGTGGGAGCACCCGTCATTGCCGTACCCACAAGCGTGGGTTACGGCGCCGCCTTTGCCGGCCTCACAGCCCTGCTGGGCATGCTGAACTCATGCTCGCCCAATGTGACTGTGGTTAATATCGATAACGGCTTCGGCGCCGCCTACGTAGCTTCCACGATCCTGCGCCGCATTCACAACGCTGCCCGGGCGCATTCTCTCTATAACCAGGTAAGCTGATTTTCCGGTTGCCCGGGTTTGCACCATGAAGGTATCTTAATCTTCCATGGCATCCACAGTCTGGAAGGGTTACATCTCGTTTGGCCTGGTGTCGGTGCCGGTGCGGCTCTACGCGGCGGCGCGCGAGCAGCACGTCAGCTTCAACCAGATCCACGAGCCTTGCGGATCCCGCATCAAGCAACAAACCTTTTGCCCTGTTTGTGACCGCGTGGTGGAGCGTAACGAGCTGGTCAAGGGATACCAGGTTGATCGCGACGCCTATGTTCTGGTGACCGGGGACGAGCTTAAGACCCTGGAGGCCAATTCGTCCGAGGCCATGGAGATCGCGCAGTTCGTCAGCCTGAGCGAAGTGGATCCGATCTACTTTGAGGCGTCGTACTATTCGGCCCCCGAAGATCCTGGCAAGCGCGCCTATGGATTATTGCTGCAGGCTATGGAAAAGCTCAATGTAGCTGCCATTGCCAAGGTCACGCTGCATTCGCGAGAGCAGATTGTCCTGATGCGTCCCTACCATCAAGGCATCGTCCTGCACACGCTGTATTTTCCCGCCGAGGTGCGGGAGATCAGCGAGTACGGCAAGGCCGATAATATGACCCTGCAGAAGCCAGAAATGGACCTGGCCGAGCAGTTTATCCGGCAGTTGACGGCCAAGTTTGAACCCGAGCAGTACAAAGACGAATATCAGGACCGCGTGCTGGCAATGATCGAAACCAAGCGTGCCGGGCAGATAGTCGCGGGACAACCGGCGAAGCCAAAGCTGGCTCCGGTCATCGACCTGATGGAAGCTCTCAAGAAGAGCATTGCGGATCGCGGCGCCCCAGCCGCAGCTCCCACCCTGGTAGAGGCGCCCAAGAAGAAGGCTCCAAAATCAGCCCCAGCGGCAGACGCCAAACCAGCTCGCCGCAGCAAAACGGGCTAGTTTTTCTTCCCTCGGCATTGCCTGCCCGACAAGTGTTTCAGTTTTGGGAACGATCGCATCGTCATTCCAGGCCGAGGTCTTGACCTACGAGTCTTAAGAGGCTAAGACTAGTGCAAGGATCTAAATGGCCACCACACCTGCGCTCCATCTGAGACCGCTCCGCCTGCTCGTGTTGGTCCTGCTTTTCAGCCTTGGCTGTGCAAGCTACGCACAGAGTCCGGGGACCATCAGCGGCACTGTTCTGGACGTTAACGGCGGTGTGGTTCCCGGTGCGCAGGTGACGCTGCTTGCACTGGATCATGCTAGTAGCCGCGTGGTTCTATCGGATGATCAAGGAAACTTCAGCTTTTCTGAACTGAGCTCGGGAAAGTTTAGATTCACGGTCACGTCGACTGGCCTGGAGACATACGCGTCGCCCCCGATCGTTTTGTATCCGGGTGAGCGATTGATCGTGCCTGAGTTTCGATTGGCGCCGGCAGCAACCACTACGAATGTCCAGGTTGTGGTCACCCAGACAGAGTTGGCTACGGAACAACTGAAAGCCCAGGAGCAGCAACGTGTCCTGGGCATATTCCCTAATTTTTATAGCAGCTACATTTGGGACGCGGCCCCTCTATCTTCCGGGCAAAAGTATCAGCTTGCCTTGCGCTCGATCGCAGATCCGTTCACATTTGTCGGGACAGCGATGTTTGCCGCCGCCGAGCAGTGGCAAAACACCTTCCCCGGATATGGCCAGGGCGCGCAGGGCTACGCCAAGCGATATGGCGCGGCCTACGCTGACGAGGCCATCAGCCGCATGATCGGCAGCGCCATACTGCCATCCCTTCTGCATCAAGACCCGCGTTATTTCTATCGCGGTAGCGGGAGCAAAAAAACTCGTGCCCTTTATGCCATCTCAGCAGCGGTCATCTGCAGAGGAGATAACGGAAAAATGCAGCCGAACTACTCCTACATTGCGGGGGCTTTCGCCGCCGGCGGTATCTCAAACCTGTACCATCCCGCGAGTGATCGTGGAACCGGATTGACGATCGCCAATGGCTTTCTCAACGTAGGTGCTCACGCTCTCGACAATCTGGTGCGCGAGTTCCTGCTCCGCAAACTAACGCCAAAAGTTCCCGCCTACGCCCAGGGCAAGCAGTAGCTAAGACTCTGATTTCCACACTAAGGCCGGGTGCCCCACATCTCGCTCGTTTTTCGCGAGATGTGGGATACCACCGATCTTGATCGCTCAGTGTGTCGGATGAATCGAGAGTCAGAGGGAAGGTGCAGTGGTATCCCACATCTCGCGAAAAACGAGCGAGATGTGGGGCACCCGGTCTTGGTGTGGGAACTAGAGGCAGACACCTCACAAGGCTTCAAACCGCGACTTGTGTCCTGCCGAGAACACAAACCCGTGCGGCCAGCACTACCAATGTGATCCACAGAAGGTCCGCGCCCAGCAGATGCGTGATCTGCAACCACAACGGAGCCAGCAGCGCCACATCTGCAACGCCAAGCGCAGACTGCAGGACCAGAAGCACCAGCACCCCGATCGCTAGTTTGCGTTCCGTTGGACGTGAAACGCCACGCAGCAGCAGCCAGCATATGAAGAGGCCGGCAATCACCGCTGTCACCGGGTGTAGAAAGCGCAGGCGCTCGAGCCAACTGCTGCCGCTCGAGAAGTCCTGCGCCAGCGCGGCAGCAACCGAGCTGGCAGGGAAGAGCGTATCGCTAAGCGCGGCCAGCGTTCCGGTCACGCCCACTGCCAGGATGGCCACAAGTCCGGTCACAACCTTGGGCAGATCCGCAAAACGCACCGTGCGCCGATCGAAGCCCTCGCGACGCGATAGAAAGTGAGCGGAGAGGGCGAGCGCGGCCAGCAGCAACAGAGTATTGGCCAGGTGCAGCGAGAGATAAACAGCGCGGGCAGGAGAGCGATTATCCGCCGTGAGCCGCAGCAGAACCAGCAGAGCGCCCAGCAGCGCCTCGTTGAAAATGAGCACCGTCGCTGCGACCACAGTAATGCGAGCCAGGTGTCCCGCCACTGTGCTGCGGAAGACCCACACCAGCAACAGCAGGATCGCGATGACGGTGACGCCACTGGACATGCGGTGGGCAAGCTCGATCACAGTAGCCAGCCGCGGATGGGTCTGCACCACGACCCCGTTGCACAGCGGCCAATGATCACCACAACCAGCGCCAGAGCTGGTGGCACGCACCACCGCGCCCCACAAAACTACTGCCACGTTGTAGACCAGGACAATCCAGGCAAAACGAGGCAGCAAAGCCGAGCCAGCAGGGGCCTTGATTGTGGCGGAAGCCGGAAGGGCGTGGGCAGAACTCATCGTTACCCCCTTCTCATCTTACCCGGCTAGCTCCTTAGCTCGCTGGGTGGCGCGCATCACGGCTTTGATCAGCGTCACCCGCAGCCCGCCTTCTTCCAGCTCCAGAATGCCGTCGATGGTGCAGCCCGCCGGCGTGGTCACCGCGTCCTTCAACAATGCCGGATGGTATCCGGTCTCCAGCACCATCTTGGCCGCGCCGAACGTGGTCTGGGCCGCGAGGAGCGTTGCAATATCACGCGGCAGGCCGACTTTCACACCGGCTTCCGCCAACGATTCCAGGATGATGTAGATAAAAGCCGGCCCGCAGCCGGAGAGCCCGGTCACCGCGTCCAGATGTTTTTCTTCGACGATCACCGTGCGGCCGACAGTCTCGAACAGCAAGCCGGCGAGGTCTAGCTGCTCCTGGTTGGCATAGCGTCCGCGGCTGAGGGCGGCGATGCCCGCACCCAGCATGGAGGGGGTATTGGGCATAGCCCGGACCACGCCGATTTCCAGGTCCGCGGCGTGCTCGATGGCTGTAGTCCGCACCGAGGCAGCAATCGAGATCAGAAGCTTTTGCGGCGTGAGCGCGGGGCGAATCTGCCTGACAACCTCAGGAACGGTGATGGGCTTAAGCCCAATGAGGATCAGATCCGACGCCTGCGCGGCGGCCAAATTGTCAGTTGATACATCCACCCCCCACTGGGCGGAGAGCTGGCCGGCGCGCTCCTCATGTTCCACCGTCGCCATAATCTGCTCCGGTTCAAGCACCTTGGACTTGAGAAACGCCTGGAGCAGAATTCCACCCATTTTTCCAGCCCCGAGTATGGCTACCCGAAGGCCGGCAAGCGATTGCCTGTTTGCGTATCCCCCCATGAAGTCTCCCTTACTTACTTTTGCGTCTTTTGCTGCGCGATCCAGTTATCGATGCGCTGCTCCAGATAATCGAGTGGCAGCGCCCCTGAACCAAGCACCTGGTCGTGGAAGGCGCGGATATCAAATCGATCGCCCAGGGCCTGCTGGGCCTTGGCTTTTAACTCCAGTAGCTTGAGTTGGCCTACTTTGTAGCCCAGCGCCTGCGCCGGCCACGCTATATAGCGATCCACCTCCGCCTGTACATCGGCGTCGGGAATAGCGGAGTGCTGATGAAAGTAATCGACCATTTGGTCACGGGTCCAATGTTTCGAGTGGACGCCGGTATCGACCACCAGACGGATGGCGCGCCAAATATCGGCTTCCAGGCGGCCATAGTCGTTATAGGGGTCCTGGTAGAACCCGATCTCCTTGCCCAGCCGCTCGGCGTAGAGTCCCCATCCCTCGGTGTAGGCGGTGTAGTAGGTGTACTTGCGAAACTGCGGAATGCCGGTCAGTTCCTGGGCGATGGATATCTGCAGATGATGCCCAGGCAGTCCTTCGTGATAAGCAATGGCCTCAGTTGAATACAGAGGCCGCGTTTCGAATTTATAAGTGTTGACGAATACCGTACCGGGCCGGGAGCCGTCCGGGGTGCCATGTTCGTAGTAGGCTGCCGCCTGGTCTTTCTCCGCGTACTCCGGAACCGGCATAACGACCAACGGCGCCTTGGGTAAACGTCCAAAGAGTTGGGGAAGTTTGGGCCGCATCTGGTCCAGGTGTCCACGATAAGCGTCCAGTAACTGGTTTTTGCTGGTCGGATACAACTTGGGATTTTTGGCGGCCGCCGCTTCCAGCGCCTTAATGTCCGCAAATCCCAACTTTTGCGCGATCGCGAGAAGTTGCTCCTCGTCCTGCTTAACCTGATCGATGCCGATTTGGTGAATCTGCTCCGGCGTCATATCGGTGGTGGTGCTCTGCTTTACCAGAAAGCGATAATAAGCTTCGCCGTCAGGCAGAGCCCATATGCCTGGATCCTTGCGGCCATTGGGAATGTACTGAGTTTGCAAAAACTTGCCGAAGCGGAGGTAAGCCGGATTTACCTGGCTGGCGACGGCCGCGAGCAGCTCCTCTTTGATGCGGGCCTGTTCTGTCGCAGAAACCGAGGCTGGAAACTTTTTGAGCGGCAGCGCGAACGGGCTGTCCTGCGGCTTCTCGTTGGCGATGGTGTTGACCTGCGACAGCACTTTTTCCATCAGGTACGCGGGTGGCTCGCGGCGGTCTTCCATGCCGATGGACATATCGTCCGTTGTCTGCTGAAAAGCGAGCGGAACTTTCTTGAGGCGAGCAATGTAGTCGTCGTAGTCCTTCGCCGAGTTGAAGCTCAGTTGAGCAACGAGCTGGGGAAGGCCGACCTGCAGGCCATAGAACTGGTTAACCGGCAACTCCCATGGCTTGAACCTGGCTTCCTGTTGATTCTCGATTAATGTTCGGACCAGCAAATCTTTGCTCAACTGCTGCTGGTCAGTCATCCCGGCCGCATCCACCTCGGTCAGCCGGCTGAGAAAGGCCCGGCCTCGCGCCAGAGATTCGTTGTACGCCTGGACGGAGTAGTCGGGGAGCTGATCGTTATACCGGTTATCTCCGATGGAGGAGGCAAAGTCGGGCTGGTGCTTGAGGAGATCTTCCCAGTAGTCGGAGGAAATGGAGTTGAGCGTTTTTACCCGGGCGTCAAGAGGAGGATTTTGTGCCGCGCCAACGGTGCTTGCAAGCGCGATCAAGACCACAAAGGTGGCGGCAAAAGTTGGTAGTCGTGACAAACGGATTCCTGAACTCGCAAGTAGCTAGTCCCTGGATTCCTGTATGACTTGGTAACGTGGCGAACGTCATGCGCAGGAATCAAGGTCTAAGCGCAGTGTATCGACATTTGGCGCGGGCGAACAGGGACCGGTCGCGGTGAACCCGAGGTGGGCACGGAAAGTATTTCAGTCGTGGTGGGCGATACTGGGCGGCGCCGCCATTTCTTCCTGCTTGGCTTCGGTGGGCTGCATAGGTAATGCGATGTCGGCTTCAAGCATGCGATACAGAGTTGACCTGCTAATGCCGAGCTTGGAAGCGGCGCGCGCTTTGTTGCCGTCGCATAGCTTGAGCACCTGAAGAATGTGGCGCCGGATCACTCCATCGAGGGTGAAGTTTTCAGGGAGAGCCGGTTCGCCATCCTTGCTGCCCGCTGGCTCCAGCGGGAGAATGACCAGGTCGATCGGCCGCAGCCACTGGGCTTCGCTGGCCAGGCAAGCTGCACGGACCACGGATTCCAGTTCGCGGACGTTCCCCGGCCACAGGTGGCGCAGCAAAATCGGGAGTGAGCCAGGACCAAGCCCCTGCAAGGGTCTCTGTTGCTCTCGAGAGACGGCATCGATAAACATCTGCACCAACGCGGGAATATCTTCCTTGCGATCGCGCAGCGGAGGCAGGGAGAAGGTGACGGCGCTCAAGCGATAGTAAATCTCCGGCAAAAACGAAGCCGCCAGCACCTGGGTGCGCAAAGGCTTCCGGGCGGTGCAGATTACCTGCGAGGGGGAAGGCTGCGCGCCCTGCTTTTCCGCTGAGAGCGAGGTTTCAAAGGCGCGAATATAACGCAACAGCTGGGCCTGAGGCTCGGCCGCCAATTCATCGATGTTGCGGATCAGGAGAACACCATCCGCCGCCCTGCGAACGGCCATCCGCAGAGTCTCGGAGCGAAGCTCGTTACTACTGCCCCCGTCGGGCAAAAACAAGGCGGTCGCCTCTTCCACCACCAGCATGCCCGGGGATGCATGGCGCGCCTGGACGTGCCGCGCCAGCAGGTGTTTTCCGGTGCCGGCTTCGCCTTCAATCAGAGCCAGACGTACCCGCGGGCCCACCTGCTGGAGCTGCTCAGAAACGCGGCGCATGGCCAGCGATCGTGAAACCAACTCCGGCAACGGACCGCCCGGGGGCCGCCGTGTGGGCGCCCAACGAGCTTGTTCCCGGTTCGGTTGTAACGGCTGATTGATCATTCTCACCCCCATGGTGAAACCGCTCTTAGCGGTTTATCGGCGGAGGAAGAGAAGAGTTGAGCCGGGGAGACTAGGCCTTTACTGTGCGCACCCGCGAAGACACCGCGTCGGAAGCAATCATCCCGTCGCGGATGTGAACCACACGATGCGCATACTCGGCGATGTCCGGCTCGTGGGTGACCAGAATGATGGTGTTGCCCTTGCCGTGCAGCTCATCAAAGAGCGCCATGATCTCATCGCCGGTCTTGGAGTCCAGATTGCCAGTCGGCTCATCGGCCAGAATGATGGAGGGACGATTGACCAGCGCGCGCGCGATCGCCACCCGTTGCCGTTGGCCGCCGGACAATTCGTTCGGCTTATGGTTCATGCGCGTTTCCAGGTTCACCGAGCGCAACGCTGCCTTGGCCCGCTCGATTCGCTCGTCCGCGGGGGTTCCGTTGTAGATCAACGGCAGCTCCACGTTGTGCAGAGCGGTGGCCCGCGCCAATAGGTTAAAGGTCTGAAAAACGAAGCCAATTTCTCGATTGCGAATGCGCGCCAGCTCGTCATCGTTTAACTCACTGACCAGGTGACCGTTCAGCCAGTATTTTCCCTTGGTGGGAGTGTCCAGGCATCCGATCAGATTCATCAGCGTCGACTTGCCCGAACCCGAAGGACCCATGATGGCCACATACTCGTTATGCCGGATGCTCATGGTGATGCCGCACAGCGCATTGACCTGCTGTTCCAGGCCCATGGTGTACGTCTTCCACAAGTCCTCGACCACGATGACATCGTCCTGGGCGCCATCCTGGGCCGCGGCGGCTTGCGCTGCGCTGCCGGTTTCGAGTGCCATCGTTCGCTCCTGTGCGGCTCCTGGTAAGTCTACGAGGATTCCGTGCTCTGGGTTGCGGCCGCATTGTCACGCTTTAACTTGACGTCATTCTTGAGCGTACGCAGCACTTTGTAGGGCCCGATTACGATTTCATCCCCTGCTTTGAGCCCGCTCGTGACTTCGATGTCGGTAGAACCGGTAATGCCGGTGGCGACGGGGACAAACTCAGATTGCAGCTTGCTGCCATGAGCGCGCAGCAGAAAGACTCCTTGCGTGCCCGGATCCTGGGCGTTTGCGGTGGATCCATCTTCGCTGGAGGCGGCGTTTACCGTCTGCATCGATGCCCCAGGCTTCAGCGAGGCCGGGGTGCGCACAGCCAGCGCCTGGATGGGGATGGTCAATACATTCTGCCGCCGCGCGGTGGTAATTTTGGCTGTTGCCGACAGTCCTGGGCGCAGTTCCGGCGGCGGATTGGTGAGCGTGACCACCACCTTGAAATCCTTCGCCTCCTCGGTGCCAGTGGTGCTTTGGCTGGTGGCAATACCGGTGGAGCGCAGAATAGCCTGGTCGCCCACTTCCGTAACCTTCCCCGGGAAAACCCTCCCAGGCAAGGCATCCACAGTCACGTCTACCGGCTGACCCATGGAGACATTCACGATATCGGTCTCATCGACCTTGACCTCCGCGGTAATGACGGATAGATCGGCCAGCGTCATCAGCGTGCTGCCCTGGGCATTCTGAATGCCCACCACCACAGTTTCCCCCTCGCGCACCGGCATATTGGTCACGATGCCGTCGAATGGTGCCACGCTTACGGTCTTGTTCAGCGCATCGACATTGCTCGTGAGCGTGGCTTGCGCGGTCCCCAGCTTGCCTCGAGCCGATGCCGTCTGGGCGCGAGCTTGCACCAGCGCCGCTTTGCTTTGCGCCAGGGTGGCGACGTCGGTGTCGTAGGCGGCCTTCTTGGAGTCATATTCTGACTTGGCGATAAGTTCGGCCTTGTACAAGGCCTGCGCCCGCTGCCAGTCTAAAAGCTTCTGGTTGAGATCAGCCTCGGAGTGGGCGACCGTCGCTTCGGCGGTCTTCTCTGCGGCCAGGTACGAGGAGATGTCCGTATCAGCGGAGCGAATGCTGGCCTCCTGAGCTTCTACCCCGGCCTTGGCCTGCACACTCTCTACCGTAGCCAGAACTTGCCCCCTCTTCACCTGGTCGCCTTCTTTGACGTACAGGTGAGTGATGCGGCCGAACGAGGTGGCTCCGATGTTGACATAGGTCTTGGGCTTGATCTGTCCTGTCCCGCTGACAATCGAAACCAGGTTCTGGCGCACAACCTTGGCCGTAAGCACCTTGGTATAACCGGATTGGGCGCGCACGATGGTGAAGCCGGCAATGCCCGCAGCTACCAGGACCGCGCCTGAGATGATCAGTATTTTCTTCAGTTTCATTGGCAGAGCGGTATCTCCGCCCTGTGTACATCATACGTGCAACGCTGGCCCGGGGTTCCTCGCTTTTCGTTTCGGTACCCTTTTCCCTGGTAGCGTCAACTTTCCGGGTCTGATGTTTTGTATCAGGCCCGACTTTAAGATCGCCAGATGCTATCTGGGCTTTCTGGGACCCTTTCGGCACGAGGCGTATCGCATTTACTGGCAATACCTGGCGCCGTTTTTACGCCGTTCTCGTCAACGACCCTATCGGCCAGAAGATAAAGGGCCGAAAAGACATTCCCCGCTTGAATTCGTCGTTACCGAACCTTAAACTTGTGGGTGCCGTACGGGGAGTATCGCGCAGCCTATGTTCAGGGTTCATTCCACCCTTTTCCTGTTCTTGTCATTGGGCCTGTCACCCATAGCCGTAGCCCAGACCGCATCGCCGGCCACCACTCCGAATACTGCGTCCACCCCCGCGCCGGATAACCAAACCACCCCAGCTAACCAGGACCCCCTGCGCCGCCCGTTGAGCGATAAGGATAAGTTCAAACAGCAAAAGGAACTGAGAAACGAGCTTAAGGGGCCCTACAAGAAGTGGGTGGACGAGGATGTGCGCTGGATCATCACCGATCAGGAGCTAAAAGCCTTCAAAAGCCTGTCGAATGATGAAGAGCGCGACAACTTCATCGAGACCTTCTGGCAGCGGCGCAATCCCGACCCCGACTCCCCTGAGAACGAGTTCAAGGAAGAGAACTACCGCCGCATCGCTTACGCCAACGAGCATTTTGCCGCCGGTAAGCCGGGTTGGAAGACCGACCGCGGGCACATGTATATCGCCTACGGCAAGCCCGACAGCATTGAATCTCATCCCAGCGGCGGTTCGTATGAGCGGCCCATGGACGAAGGCGGCGGCGAAACCTCGACTTTCCCCTTTGAGACCTGGCACTACCGCTACATCGAAGGCATCGGCGAAAACATCGACATCGAGTTCGTGGATACCTGCATGTGCGGCGACTACCACATGACCCTCGACCGCTCGGAGAAGGATGCTTTGCTGCACGTTCCCGGCGCCGGTGCAACCCTGGGCGAACAGATGGGTACGTCGAAGAGGGCCGATCGCTTCAATGGCGGCCTGGAGAACCTTGGCGGCGGTCCAATGGCCGCCTCGAACCAATCCAAGGAGTTTGACCGCCTGGAGCAGTTTTCCAAGCTGCAAGCTCCGCCTCCGGTCAAGTTCAAGGATCTGGAATCGTTTCTGGTGAACCACAAGGTCTTGAGCGGACCCTTCTTTCCCTTTGAAGTCCGCACCGACTACGTGAAAGTCACGGAAGACACCGTGCTGGTGCCTTTGACTCTGCAGATCAAGAACCGGGACATCACCTTCAACACCAAGGACGGAGTGGCCAAGGGCGAGGTGAACGTTCTGGGCCGGGTGGCGACCATTACCGACCACGTGGTGCAAACCTTTGAACAGACTTTGGAGGTCGAACAGCCGAGCGAACTGTTGGGCCAGGCGCTAGACCAGGCCTCAGTCCACTGGTGGGCTCTGCCTCTCAAGCCGGGCCGGTACCGGGTGGATATTGCCATCAAGGACGTGAACAACCCGGACCATGTCGGCACCTGGGCGGAAGGGATCGTTGTGCCCAAGTATGACGACGAAAAGCTCTCCGCGTCTTCGCTGATCCTGGCCGACAAGATGGAGCAGGTGCCCACCAAGCAAATCGGCACCGGCCAATTCATTATCGGCAACACGTATGTCCGTCCCCGGGTGAGCGCCGGGCCGGCGGTTGCGGTCAGTTTCCATCGCAACCAGAAGCTTAATTTCTGGATGCAGATCTACAACCTGCAGATCGACGACAAGAGTAAGCAAAACGCCGCTACGATTCAGTACCAAATCATGGACATGGCGTCTAACAAAGCAATTCTGGATACGTCGGAGAATAGCGCGGCAATGGGCGATAACAACGCCAACTCCGATCAGTTAACGGTGAGACGATCCGTACCCCTGGCCAGCCTGCAGCCGGGTAAGTACCAGGTCACCATCACAGTTAATGATCATGTGTCCAAGCAACAGGTGGCGCAGTCTGCCCCGTTTACGGTTGACTAGCCCTCTGGTAAGCTCAGGAGGGTAATGTTTGTGGCCGGAGCAGAGCGGTTGGTACGGCGATCGCAGGACTGGGTTACTGCAATGCGTTCGAGTGAGTAGCGTATTGAGTGCGTAAAAGGTATTGCCAAATCGCAGCGCTGATGGTGATGACCCTGGTGGGCCTTTCGTCCGCCTCGGCCGCGCCTTTCCCGGCAACCGTGAGCGGAGTTGTGCGCGATGCCCGGGGCACCCCGCAAATGGGTGCCATGGTCGAGTTGTTGGCGGCAAATGCCACCGTCGTTGCCCGGGCTTATACCAATGTCCGCGGCGCTTTTGCCTTTGACCAGATCTTTCCCGGAACCTACCAGATAAAGGCAACCGGCGAATCGTTTCTTCCCACGCTGCGTGAAGATCTCCGCTTGCGTGCCCGTAGCAAAATCGTCGTCAATCTGACGCTCAGCACCCTGTTCGAGGCCATGCAGTGGCTTCCAGCCCAGCCCCGGACGCCGGATGAGCCAAGCGATGACTGGAAGTGGACTCTCCGTTCCTCGAGCAACCGGCCGCTCTTGCGCTTGCTGCAGGACGGTCCGTTGGTGGTTCTCTCCGGTGACGATCACGGGTCAGCCCCGCAATTAGCAGCCCGGGTTTCCGTCAGCGGTCCCTCTCGCGAATTTGGACAGGGGGGTCCCCACCACGCCTTTGCGATCGAGCGATCCAGTGCGGTGGGCGGTCATCTGATTTTGCGCGCCAACCTGAGTCCGCGACCTGAGCAGGCCTCGGAATACATGGCCGGATACAACCTGGCTTTGGGCCCTGAGCGCCAGATCTACAACGTGGCCACGCTGCAGCAGATGACGGCGATAGAGGGCGGCGGAAGCCAGGGGTTTTATGACCTGCGCTTGCGCAGCGCGGAAGCAGTCAATCTGGGGCCAAATGCATCGTTGGAGATGGGCAATGAGGTCCAGTCGGTGCAGGGGGCTTCTCAAATCACCTCCAGTCTGCCCTTCCTCAATGCCACCTGGCATGACGAAGGGGTGAGCGTTTCGTATCGTGCCGCGACTTCGCCGGAGATGCAGAGTGCGGGCGACGTTGCCGACGGCCCCACGTTGGCGCCCATGTTCTCTGAGGAAGGGGGCAAGGTACGCATCCAGCACGGCCTCCATCAGGAGTTGCGGTTGGAAGACAACACCGCATCAAGTAGGGCCCTGGTGGCTTTCTATCAGGATGAGGTACAGAGCCCGGTCATCGGCGGGGGCGGGTGGGTATCGCAGCAGGATCTGGCCTCAGGGGACATGCTCTACGATCCACTTTCCCAGGGCTTCCGCGTCACCGGTCCCGGCTACACCACTGGCGGGTTCCGGGCGGTATTGGCGCAAAAAATTGTAGGCTCCACCTGGGCAACGCTCTCCTACGCTAATGGCAAAGCCTTGGCCTTTGAGATTCCTGATTCTGCAATGTCGATGGACGATGCCGTCCAGGGGCTCACCCAGCGCAGAACGGAAGCCATTACGGCATCGCTCAATGGCGTCTTACCCCGTACCGGGACGGGTTGGCGTGCTTCGTACCGGTGGCAGCCTGTGGACACGGTGACGCCGGTTGCGGTGTACGACAGCTTCGGGCAAAGCGCATACCTGAACGTGCTCATACGGCAGCCACTCCACTGTGGTCACCTGCTGCCCAATGGAACAGAAGCGCTGGTGGACGTTCGCAACCTGTTGGCCGAGGGCTATCGCCCCTTCCTCACCCGCGACGGCAGCACTCTCTATTTCGCCCAGACCGAGCGCTCGATTCAGGGTGGTCTTTCCTTCACGTTTTAAAGCTATCGGCGCTCCCCCGGACACGAAGGTCGGGTGCCCCACATCTCGCTGGTTTTTCGCGAGATGTGGGATACCACCGATGTTGACCGCTCCGTGCGTCTGATGAATTGAGAGTCAGAGGGAAGGTGCAGTGGTATCCCGGCCTTCGTGTCCGGGTCAGCGCAGCCTACGCTGACTGACCCGGAAAAAACAGCGTGATTATGCTATATTTTGCTTGGACGTGAGGCACATGTGTGCGCCTCATCCTCTGAATGTTGCTCATCATTCAGCCTTCTCACCCTCCCGGACGCGTAGCTCAACTGGCAGAGCATTCGACTCTTAATCGACAGGTTGGTGGTTCGATTCCACCCGCGTCCACCAGAGTATCTATAGCACCTGTGGGTTCCCTCACGAGGATTCCACGGAGCCGCCTTTTGGCCGGTAAGCACCCGCCAGCCTGGAAATCATCACCGCGAGATACAAAACCGCCAGAATCGATTCGATCATGGACACCGAGCGGACCTGCGGCGATGTGGCTGCAATGCCCGCCGCGCCGGCCGTCGTCATGCTGCCAAAGCTGTAATAAATAAAATCGAAAATTTCAGGAACACCATGCGGATAAATCGCTGGATCAAGATAAAAGGCATGGGGCTGGATGATGGCAATGATGGCATAGAGCCGTGCGAACGAAAATCCAATGATGAGATAAATGCATACCGCCCCGAAAAGCGTTTCCGCGGTGGGCTCTTCGCGCGCAAAGACGCGGCGGAAGATAACAACAATAATAAAAACGTCGAATGCGAAGCTGAAAACGATGGTGAAGACCGACGCGGGAACGATCCTGGGGCGAAAAACGATCGCGTGCTCCACCAATGCCGGACCAGCAAGAACCAGAGCGACAAAGATGAGGCCTCTGCGAAAGCTCACCGCGTAAACGCTCATCAGGGTGACGGCTACGCCGAACATCCGGAACATCTGATAACGCGCGCCGCTTTCACCCATGTAAGGGTAGAGAGCCAGGTCTGCAAGCAGAAACAGAAATAGCAAAAAGAACTTGTGCCCGGTAACAGGCAGCATCCGGCGGGCAGGATTTTTGATCGCGGGTGCCGGTACCGGGGTCATGGTAGAGACAATTGATCCTACACTTGTTCGAGGGTGCGCCGGGTCTTTTAAGTACTCAGGCTGCCGAAAAGTTAAACATTGCCGGATCCTCGACCAGTGAGGACGGTCGTTGTGTTTCGTCCGATGTACAGGATCTTGCCGCTAGCGAGCACGCGGCATTCTGGGCGACAAGGGCGAACGGGGCGCTTGGCTTTTTTTATTTTCTTCTGTCGAAATGACACCATCCTGAACGTCACCCCTTATAGAGGCAGCTTAAAGGTCAAGTTAGCCTTCGACCTGGCGTGGCTATGGGCATTGCTTCGCAATTGGATATTGCCGTCTCCTGGTTCGTAGGCGGCCAATAAACTACGCAGTCTCGAGTCGCGATTGCATCGCCGCAATCGAGATGTGTTGCGTGACAAGGAGGCGAGTGATGGGTGAGATTCCCAGTGGCCCGCTCTTCAGTGTGAAACTCTGCTTCGCAGTTGCCTTGCTTACGTCGGTCGGCATATCCGTAGGACAAGGAACTTCCGCTCCATCGCCGGTTAGCCCTCCCCAAAAAGTAACTGCACCAGTATCTGTACCCGAGCGCAAGACTCTCAGCCAGGAGGTGCCGGCTCAAACCAAGGCCGACATCCTGATGGCCCGTGGAGAATACGCGGCTGCGATTTCCGCATACCAGCAATCCGATCTGAAGTCTGCGCTGGTTTGGAACGGTATTGGCATGGCCTACCACCACTTGTATGCTCTCGAGGAGGCGCGAAAGGCTTACGAGCACGCGCTTACCATCAATCCGCGCTTCGCCCCGGCTGCCAATAATCTCGCGGCCGTCTATTACGGCCAGCATGAATATAAAGAGGCCGAGCATTGGTACAAGCGAGCGCTGAAACATACATCAGAGAGTGCGGTGATCTACTGCAACCTGGGTACTGCTTATTTTGGCGACCAGAATTACAAGAAAGGGCTCAAGATGTATCAAAAGGCCTTTTCTATCGATGAAGAGGTGTTTGCTCCGGACCAGTCCAAGATGGTGGAAGGTGGCGGCTCCCGCGAACAGCGCGTGGCTATCAACTACTACATAGCCGAGACGTTCGCCAGTGCAGGCAAGCAGGAACAGGCGCTCTTCTATCTGCGAAAAGCAATGGATGAAGGCTTCAGGGATCGCAAACGCCTCGACGAAGATAAGGATTTCGCGACTCTGCGCACCACGCCGCAGTTTCAAGAGTTGCTCAATCAGGAGAATTTGAACTGAGCCCCGGGTGCGATGTCTCCCATCACGAAGACAACACCAGCGCTAAAAAAGCGGGTGCGATTCGCATCGCACCCGCCGCGAAAGCTTCTCATCGAAGGCTTGCGCACTAATTCTTTTCCGAGCTGTTTGCGACCTTAAGATCGTTGGTCACTTTAAATATTCCAGGAACGGAATTGGCGCGTATTCCAGCAACATCCTTATCCATCTCACTGTCGACTACGCCGTAGAGTGTCACGTTGCCGTTTTGCACCGAGATGCGGATGGGCTTTGCCGGATCCATAGCGTACTTGCTGAGCGTCGGATATCCGTAGAGCGTCCGGAACAGCTGCACGCGCGAGCGGTCATCCATCGACGAAAGCGGATCGACCCGGACCTCGTTGACGACATTCTTCACGCCCGGCGTGTTGGCTGCCAGCGCCAAGGCTGAGGATGCATCGACAGGCCCGTAGGCGTGACCCGATAGTGTCGCAGTTCCATCCTGCACCTGCACCGAAATCGCGTTGAACGGCGTCGTGCCATATCCGATGCGGTCATAGGAAATGGCTTTGACGAGCTTCGCTTCCAGCGCGGAATCGGGAACATTTGAACTTGCGACTTGGATCTCGTTTGTCACGGCGTGCACGCCCTTGATTTTATGCGTGCGCTTATCCGCCTCTTGCTTCAGTGCGAACAGTGGTACGGTTCCGGTCAGGGTAACGACTCCTTCGTGAGCGGTAGCCTGAACGCCTTTCAGGTTCGTCTTGTTCAACGCCTTGTTCAAGACTTCGGCCTGCAGGTTAGTGTCGTTCTGGGCAGGCGGCACGGCGGCAACCGCGTACGGTAAAGCGGCAACGGACGCTCCCAGGACCAAGGCCAGTACGGGAATTAACCTACGATTTGGACGTTTCATTTTGTGTGGTTCTCCTATGTTGTTCTTCGACGGCAATAACAGGCCGGTCAATCATGCGACGCGAGGTCGCCACCGCGTCGCGCGATTTGGCGTGACTCGGGGCTTGGCAAGAATGACACGCTGAAAGAAGCTAGGATGCGGGCCTGGCGTTCCCAAGTGAAGGCCGCAATTAAATTGCTATGTCTAAGTTGCTTCCATCGGATTGACTCATCCCGCTGATTGTTTGAACCCGCAACGTGGCAAAGAGTTTCGCTACGATTGTCCCTCCATGTTCGAAAAGCGAAGGCCTTCCTTCATTGAGAATGCAATCGCCAACCTCAGCCCCGAGATGACCCGAGGCAGCATTACCGGCCAGGTCAAGGCCCTCTCCATGATCGTGGCCTTGCGAAACTTCATCCCCGACCGCCCCGCCACCTCTTCGGAGAAAAAATCCCCCCCTGCGCCCATCCACCACCAAATCTATGAAGCTGCTTGCCCGCCCCGGCCTGCCGTGGGGCTAAACAAGGAAGAAGATTCGCCTACCGAGCCCGCCAGTCCCGGCGTTCCGCGGAAGTCCGCTCCCAGCTCAACGGAAGAGGCGCCTCCGAGCCCTGGCCCCAGCCAGTCCACCTTCGAAGACACCGTTAGCTCTTCGGAAGCACCGCCCGTGGTCCCTTACGCCCCCGTCCGCGGTTCTGTTCCAGGCATGAGAATGGGTTTCTCTATAAAAAAGAATCCCTTGGCCTACCCCCGCTGAGATGCCAATCCGCAAAACGACCCAAAAATATCAAATTTTACAAATTGTCTGCCGGCTAAACGCCACCGCGCACGATCTACTTGAGCGGACGTGAGCCCGCGATGAGGATATCTACTAGCCTTCTTGCGCTTTGCTGCCAATCAGCGCCGGAGCCCACATGCGAGACGCCGATCAGCGCCCGAAGCAGGTCGAATGCCTCCAGATCTCTTCGCAGATCGCCGCTCCTCTTGGCGCGCTTCACCAGCTCATCGATCGCGCCCTGGATCAGGCTGCGTGAACCTTCATAGAGCCTGGACGGCCCTCCGATCATGCTATTGAGAGCAGGCGCAATAATGTGCTTCGCAGCGATGTAATCGACCAACAGCAACATCCACGCTCGAAGGGCTTCGATCGGGGACATCGTCTCGGCGAAGCGGCCGGCCGCTGCCGCGAGTTTCTCCACCTCGTTCCGGTAAACACCTTCGATCAGCGCATCCCGCGTAGGGAAATGGCGATATAAAGTACCAGCTCCAACTCCCGCCTGCTTCGCGATTGCGTCCAGACTGGCATCGGCACCCTGGCGGGTAAAGGCTCCCTTCGCGACTTCAAGAATACGATCGCGGTTGCGGAGCGCGTCTGTACGCGGTTTCCGGGCGGGCGTGAGACGCTTCTTCGTCATCTCCAAAATTCTTGCAACCGGAGGTAGTCTCCGCTTATCTATTAATTCGGAGATCATCTCCGTTTTAGTTGAGGCTGCAGCCTTTCGTCAACGCTGGTTGTAAAAAGATCAGGAGGTACATATGCGTGTATTCGTTACCGGTGCTAGCGGATTCATCGGTTCCGCCGTAGTGAAAGAACTCATCGGTGCCAGCCACCAGGTCCTCGGGATGACGAGGTCGGATGCGGGCGCAAAGTCGCTTGAAGCCGCCGGCGCTCAGCCGCATCGAGGCGATCTGGAAGACGTGGAAAGCCTGCGCAGCGGAGCAGCCGCGTCTGATGCCGTGATCCACACCGCCTTCCGGCACGACTGGTCCAGCTTCGCGCAAAGCTGCAAGTTGGACAAGCGCGCCATCGAGGCCATCGGCGCCGTGCTCCAGGGCTCCAGCCGTCCGTTTATCGTCAGCTCCGGAGTCGGAGTGGCTCAAGGCCGCACCGCTACCGAGGACGATCCACCGTTGTCCCCTTCCCCATCCCTTCCTCGTGTATCAGAGGCGACGGCTATCGCACTGGTGGAGCGCGGAGTTGGCGCGTCCGTGATGCGCCTGCCGCAGGTCCACGACACCGTAAAACAGGGCCTCGTAACCCCCCTGGTCGCTATAGCCCGCGAGAAGGGCGTCTCTGCATATGTCGGCGATGGTCAGAACCGCTGGCCTGCCGCGCATGTGCTCGACGCCGCCCGTCTCTACCGCCTTGCCGTGGAAAAAGGCACTGCGGGGGCCCGGTATCACGCCGTCGCCGAAGAGGGTGTCCGGCTCAAAGACATCGCCGCCGCCATCGGCCGCGGGCTGAATGTGCCCGTCACTTCCATCTCGAGGGAACAGGCCCAGGAGCATTTCGGCTTTTTCGGGTTCTTCGCAGGGAGGGATAGCCCGGTCTCCAGCGCGCGAACCCGGGAACAACTGGGCTGGAACCCTACCGGCCCCTCTCTTCTCACCGATCTTGGGAACATGCGCTATTCCCAGGTCTGAACCACTTCTGGGTCTGAACAATATCGAACCGCACCAGCAAGCGGCTCAATCAACTCTGCAGAGAGATCCGCAACGGAGGAATTGACATGAAAAAGACATGGTTCATCACCGGAGCCTCACGCGGGTTCGGCCGCATCTGGGCCGAGGCAGCTCTCGAATGCGGTGATCGGGTCACAGCGACCGCGCGCAAACTGGCAGACGTCGCCGATCTCGCGGAACGCTTCGGCGACACGGTGCTGCCCCTCGCCCTCGACGTCACCGACTCCACGCAGGTGCGCCAGGTGGTTCAGCAGGCATACGAACACTTCGGCAGGCTGGACGTTCTTGTCAACAATGCAGGCGTGAGCCTGCTCGCCGCCGTGGAGGAAGCCAGCGACGAGCAAATTCGCGACTTGTTCGATGCCAACTATCTCGGAATGGTCCGGGTCCTCCGTGCTGCTCTGCCTCTGCTACGGCAGCAGGGAAGCGGGCACATCCTCGGTGTCTCCAGCGGCCTCGGAATTGGGACGTTGCCGCTCATCGGCTTCTACTCCGCCACGAAATGGGCAGTCGAAGCGCTCCACGAATCGCTGGCGCAGGAGGTCAGGCCGTTCGGCCTCCGCGTGACGATCGTCGAGCCGGGCGCCTACGCCACCGACTTCGGTAAATCCGCGAAGGTCGCCGATGTTCTGGAACCATACGGCGACTTCCGAAAGCGATTCATGGAGAGATTGACTAGCCTGGAACGCGGCGATCCCAAAGCCACCGCAGAAGCCATCCTCAAGCTTGTGGACGCGAATGATCCGCCTCTGCGGCTGGTGCTTGGTTCGGCAGTTCTGCCGGGGGCTCGCGCCTTATACGCGGATCGCATCGCCACCTGGGAGGCGTGGGAAGACGTCTCGAACGCGGCCCAGGGCCAGCCCATGAAAACCTCAATTGCTTCGTAATCGCTCAGACAAAGGAGCCGGAAATATATGACCGAACAAATCGCTATCATCACGGGCGGAAGCCGCGGACTAGGCCGCAGCACCGCCCTCAATCTCGCGCAGCGCGGGGTGGATATTCTCTTTACCTGGCGCGCCAACCAGAAAGAAGCGGAGAGCCTGACCCGCGAAGTGGAAGCAATGGGCCGCAAAGCTGCGGCCCTTCGCCTCGACACCGGTGACACGCGCCTCTTTGATGCGTTCGTCGCTGAAGTCCGCAAAACGCTCGAAAGCTGGGGCCGCGATCGCTTCGATTACCTTGTGAACAACGCCGGCAACTCGCAGCACATAAACTTCGACAAGGTGACCGAGGCAGACTTCGATGCGGTGGTCAACGTTCACTTCAAGGGTGTCTTCTTCCTGACGCAAAAACTGTTGCCGTTGATTAACGATGGCGGCCGCATCGTAAATATCTCCTCCGGCCTCGCGCGTGTCTCCTTGCCCGGCAGCTCCGTCTACGGCGCCGCTAAGGGCGCGGTCGAAGTTCTCACCCGCTACATGGCGAAGGAACTCGGCCCGCGCGGCATCACTGCGAATGTCGTCGCACCCGGAGCCATCCAGACGGACTTCAGCGGTGGTATGGTGCGCGACAACCCGGAAGTCAACAAGATGATAGCGAATATGACTGCCCTGGGGCGTGCCGGTGTGCCGGACGATATCGGTCCGATGATCGCGGCGCTTCTCTCAGACGACAATCGCTGGATCAACGGTCAGCGGATTGAAGTATCGGGCGGAATGGCGCTTTAGACCAGCGATAGCCGCCCATGGGCAAGAGGCCAAAGATGACCAGACTTGTCCAAATTAGGTTTTCGACGGGCTATTCTGTACGAAGGGCACGGCTTCAGCCGTGCCATAAACCTCTGCATGGATGGCTAAAAGTCTGCGTGAGAACTAGCGAGAGTTGTGTGTGGGGCTGGGGCGCACTGCAGATCCCTCGGCTGCGCTCGGGATGACAAAGGGAAGGGCGGCGCTTCCATGGACAGTTATTGCGAAACAGACGCTGCCCAAAACGCTGCCCCCCTTTGTCATCCCGAGCGCAGCCGAGGGATCTGCAGTGCGCCCCGGCCCCACACACAACTCTCGCTAGTTCTCACGCAGACTCTTTAGCCGCTGAGGTACGGTTGTTACAGGATAGATTCTATTCAGGTTTATGCATGGAAACGCGTACCTCAGGGGCTAAAGCCCTCACTGGCTCCGGTTCTGAGCGGCACGGCTAAAGCCGTGCCCTTCGTACGGAGCCCTCCTTCTCTGCGGAAGTGGTGCCGTTCGTCCTACACTTCTCGACACCAACCTGGTTTCGCAGTCCCCGCTCGCAACACCAGCTTGTCCAAATAACCAACAATACAGCGTTGACCTTCCGCTAATTTGGACAACTTTGAAAGATGATTACCTGCTAACGGATCCCACGATTAGAAACGCGAAAGCTATCGTGAGCAGTACAACACGCCAGCGGTGAAGCAGATCCCATCTACGCCGGTACATCTTCCAATCGGGAGGCGGAGTGGACTTAATACGGTTGTTGATTGGCACCAGGGCGGTGACCGAATACAAAGACGCCAACATCCACAGAACGGCCGATGTAGCGATCCAGATCGGTAGGTGGCCAGATTGGTGCCATTGGATTACAACCTCGGCCAGAGTAAGTAAAAATACAAGAATGTACCAAAACGGCATGAATCTCCCCAGCACACCAGCAAGGGCGCTTGTGGCTGGCAGATGAACATCATCCGGAAGTTTATCGAGCGTTGGATGAACAAACGCGGCGATCGCCAGTTCAGATCCAACCATCAATCCAGCGACGATAATTGCAACGACATTGAGGGCTTCGATCATAAATCCCCCCACAAACAACCGAGCTGTTCACTTTCTCATGATGAAACAGCACAGGTGGTGAAAGCGCGATGGTGCGCTTTCGTGTCCGGCCTCGGGTCCCTAGATCAAGCCGGCCGACGGCACACACGCATCGGTGAAGAGGCTACCCCAGGAGGCATCGAGGTCCAGCCAGCGTTGCGTGCTGAACCAGCTGGTCGGGATCTCAGGTATATGCATCAACCCATGACCTCCGGCGCAAATCAGCTCAGTGCCGTTCCATGCCAGGAAGTTTCGTGAAGCTTGTCCCACGCGGGCGGGATTGGAGAGCGCACGCAGGCACACCGGGCACCGCTTGCGCTGATCCTGCAGTATCCATCGAAAGCCCAGCAGAAATCCGGCAAATGAGGTCGCAAGCTGGATAGATTGTGCGGCCGTGGAACTGAGCGGATGAAAACCATACGCGAAACCAACCGAACTGAAATAGACAAGGGACACTACCAACGCAGCCTTGGTCGTCAGGAAAATCCATCGTCTCGCCCTCACTGTCCAGGCAAGGCGCCCACTATGGCGCGGATACTCGCCCAAAGGCAAAGCCGTGGTCGCGGGCAACGTGATCAAGGCAACGATCAGCGTGAACAGAAAGATAGAAAAGGGAAGCCGGGCACGTTGCGCCAGCGATATGCAATCGAAACGATCGTTGCCTTTCTCCCTGGGTACCGTCATGTATCGCCATCCAGCCGGCCGGGTGTGCGACCCTGTTGTTCGAACGTGGGCCAGCACAAATCCTCGCGCGTTCGGCCCCACCTTATCCAAATGCTGCTCGTCTTCAAGCAGCCAGGCATCCACCTGGCCCGGCAGCGGCCAGCCGTCTCGCGCGACAATCCCCGCAACCACCACCCGCTGGCCTGCGATGTCAGTGAAGCTTCCAAGCATATGAGGATCGCCATCGAACCGGCTATGCCACGCCGCCTCGCTCAAGAAAAGTCTCGCGGGTTTCCCGCCCTCAGAGCCCTGTGCGGTATCAGCAGGGACCGGCACGTTCAGCAGCTCAAAAAGATTGTCGCTTGCCCGGCCAATCGAAAGTTCCGTGCCTGGATGCCGGGCAATGTGCACCCGCTTGAGTATCGCTTGATAAAAAGCAACGCCGGTAAACAAGTGATGGGTGCTCGTCTTCCAGGATTGGTAATCGTGGAAACGTATGGTCGGAGACTGCGCTCCCGCATAGCCTCCACTTGAAATCATCACCAGGCTGTTCGCGTCGGGATAGAGCGATGGCCATATAGCTCGGTGGGCGCCTGGCAGAAAGAGACACAGGCACAGGCTGGCTCCTGCCCATATAGCTAAGCAGAACGAACAACGCGAAGCAGAGCCAGCCCGCAAAATTCGCCGTGGGATCGATTGTGGATTGTTCCATCTGAGCCAGAAGGCGTCCTGGAAAGCACCGAGACAGAAGTCAGTTGCGTCCTGGCCGCGGCGGGGCAGCCGCCGATGTAAATGCCATACATGCCAAAGCTCCGCCTGCCATTCGGCCAACCACTCTGCCCGTTCCGCAACCGGCACCAGCCATGCGGCACACCGCAGAATGAAGAGCGAAACTGGGAGCGAGCGGAGCAGGAGGCGGATGTTCATGCGTTCTTGACCTCTGGATCAGAGATCATCTTCTGCAGCAGTGGATACCGTTTGTGCATGGCCTGGAGCGTCGCCGCCCCGGCCCGCGTCAATTTGTAGTATTTCCGCAAAGGCCGCTGCTCGGCGTCGGCGATCGATTGCTGTTCCCACTTGGAGAGAATAAGACCGTCGCGTTCCAGCCGCCGCATCGCCGGGTAGACCGTCCCGCTGGGTAGCCCCGTCGCTTCCATCACACTGAAGCCATAGATCTGGCCGGCATGAATGGTGTGCAGAATCATGGCAGCCGTGTGGGAGAGTTTTGGCTCGTTCGCCATGGTCTGCATTCTACCTATGTAGCATGCTATTGACTAGCGAAAAGTAGTATGCTACATAGGGTACATGCTTGAGCTCGAAAATGTTTCCAAAAGCTATCGCGGTATCCCGGCGATCTCCAACGTTAGTTTTCGGGTCAACGCCGGCGAGGTGGTTGGCTACCTGGGAGCTAACGGGTCCGGCAAGTCTACTACCGTCAAAATCATTACCGGGCTGCTGCAACCCAATGAGGGCCGGGTACTCTTCCAGGGCAACAATATGCGCGACGATCTGGTGAGCTTTCGTGCTGCGCTGGGCTACGTGCCGGAAGAAGCGCATCTTTACACATATTTGTCAGGAATCGAATACTTGCAATTAGTAGCCAGGCTGCGGGGAATGCGGGAACGAGAGATCCAGATCAAGGCCACCAGGCTACTCCGCCTCCTTGGCCTGGAGTCCTGGCGGTATTCCCCCATCTCGATGTATTCCAAAGGAATGAAGCAGCGTGTGCTGATTGCCGCTGCGCTCATGCATGACCCTAAGCTGCTCATCTTCGACGAGCCGCTCTCCGGACTGGACGTCCTTTCCTCGCGCCTCTTCAAAGACTTGCTGCTGGAGCTCACCGCGGCGGGGAAAGCAATTCTCTACATCTCGCATGTTCTCGAAGTAGTGGAGCAGGTTTGCGATCGAGTGGTCGTGATTGCGAAAGGAAAGATCCTGGCCGATGCCAGCCCCTCGGACCTCACCAGGCTCATGAAGCTCGAGAATCTCGAACATGCGTTTGCGCAACTGGTCCAGCAGGAAGACACAAAATCACTGGCCCGCGAATTGATTGAAGCCATCAAGGTGCAGAATGTTTAGCGGTCTCCGCATCCTCGCTCCGCCGGAATTTCCCGTTCTATCACTCGGCGTGCAAGCCCAGATGCCGGTGGCCTTGGCGCAAGAGCGAAGTCAGTTCCACCTTCTGGTTCGGCCACTTTCTGGAACGATTTTTCAACAACGACATGGTTTCGACAGATGGTGATTCGAAGGCGCGGCTTCTCCAGGTGGTGTACGCGATGGCCCTTCCTGGAATGGTCGTGGCGCTGTTTTTGTTTCCCCTCTACCATGCGCCCGTCGAGCGGCCTTTCTGGTCTCAGGTAAGTGACCACTATTTTTATGTGTTGTATTCATTTGTGGCCGTAGGGATAGTGAGCATTTTTGCCTGGGACTTGTTATTCCCGGATCTGCTTGACCTTTTTGTTCTCTCCCCTCTCCCCATTGCCGGCAGAAGGTTGTTCCTGGCCAGGCTGGCGGCTGCCTGCCTTTTTCTAGCCTTGTTTCTGTTGGGCGCCAACGCGCTTGGATTTATATTCTTTCCCGCGCTGTCGGACGCGCCAGGCCTGGCACGGCATTTGTTTGCGCATCTGGCGGCAGTCATGGGAAGCGGCGTGTTCGTGGCAGCGTTCTTCCTGAGCTTGCAGGGAATCCTGGTGGCGCTTTTGGGTGAACGTCTCTTTCGCTCCATTTCACCCTTCCTTCAGGGCCTCTGCCATGATGATGCTGGTGACCATCTTTTTGCTTTTCCCTGTTTCGTCCCGATTCCTTGAAACGCTGACCCACCTAGCTCGTTATTTTCCGCCGTTCTGGTTTTTGGGTATATACGAGAGGCTTCTGGCCGGATCATCATCCCTGCCGGTTTTCAACCAGCTCGCGAAGACGGGCTGCCTGGCAACAGGCGCTGTGGTTGCCATGGCGATCCTTTCTTATCCCGTTGCCTATCGACGCAAAATGCGTTACCTGGTCGAGGGATCCGGTAGCTCCAGTACCAGGAACCTTGCCCTCGTTCCCATCCATCGCCTGTTGCACGCGACTTTATTACGAAACCGGATGCAGCGAGGGATTTATCACTTCATCAGTTACTCTTTGCTGCGGACCCATCGCCACCGTGTGTATCTGGCAATGTATGCCGGTCTCGGCCTGGCTCTCTTGATCGCGTGCGCGGTGCTTCTAAAACTGGCACATGGTCATCTCGGCTTCGTACTTTCGCCCGATGGATTGCTGGCTGCAATTCCGATCACCGCTTTCTGGATCATCGCTGGATTGAGGAAGGCATTTCTGTCCCCTATGGATAGGAGGGGCAGTTGGGTCTTTCGCGTGATCCTGGGCCGGCCTGGACCGGCGCAACTTGCGGCCACCACTCTCTGGATACTTCCCTGGGCAATGGCTTTGACGTTGGGGATGGTAGCGCTGATACGCCTGGTGGCGCCGGCTGAAATGCGTGGCTGGGATACCGTCTCGAGCCAGGCATTCGTGGCGATCGGCCTATGCCTGCTGCTCACGGATGCTATGTTGCTCAAGGTTACGAACCTACCCTTCACCGGGGATGCAAGGGCGCCGGCCACCAACCTGGCAATCATACTGCTGCAATATTTCGGATTTTTTCCGCCCCTGGTGTTGCTTATCGCTGATCTGGAACCCTGGTTGCAAGCCAGTATGTGGCACGTGGCCGGCACGATCGGAGTCATAGCAGTTGCGCATCGCGCGATGAGCAGCATCAGCAGAAAGAATGCTGAATATCACGCCGGCTTGATTGACCTTGATGACGACGAGGAGGAATTTCCGCAAAGATTGGGACTTCGCTATTAATCAGGAGCGCGAGCCGGTCGGTTTGCGTCTTTGCCAGCAGAGGACGCAGGCCCGAGTGTTCGTTACCGGACAGCGCCGCCCACTAATGAACAGGAAGAAATAGATATAGCAGGGTTCGCGAAATGGGCCCGCACGCTATCAGGTTGGACTCTCAAGTGCAACCAAGGATGCTGCAATGATGAAGTATCTGCTGCTCCTGCTCGCTATTGTTTTCGCTTGCCGGATACCGTTGGCTGCACAGTCGACGGGCAGCTTGCGCGGACAAGTACTGGATCCTAGTGGCGCCGTGGTTCCGCAAGCATCCGTCACCCTAACCCAGGGATCTACCGTGTTGAGTGTCCAGTCCGGCAATGACGGTGTCTTCGTCTTCAAGGCGTGTGCCTCCAGGCTCCTACACACTCGACGCGCAGTGCCAACGGATTCGCGACCTTTTCCAAAACCGGCATCGTGGTCGCGGCCGGCCAGGCTCGCCAACTGAATGTATCTCTTGCCATTGCGGTTCAACAGCAGGACATCACGGTCACCGATCAAAATTCCGGCGTGAGCGTAAATCCCGATGAGAATTCGAGCGCGCTGGTGGTGAAGGGAAGCGACCTCGATGCTCTCTCCGACGATCCTGACGAGTTGCAAAACGAACTCCAGGCACTGGCCGGGCCCGCAGCCGGGCCGAGCGGAGGGCAAATCTACATCGACGGTTTCACCGGCGGTCAAATTCCTCCCAAGTCATCCATCCGGGAGATTCGCGTCAATCAGAATCCCTTTTCCGCGGAGTTCGACAAAATCGGCTACGGAAGAATCGAAATTCTCACCAAACCTGGATCGGATAAATTCTCCGGCCACATCACCTCGTTGGGCAACGATTCGGCGTGGAACACGGCCAATCCGCTGGTCCAAGAGCAGCCAAGCTACTACTTGTATTTCATTCAGGCCGACGTCAATGGGCCCTCTGACCAAGAACGCCTCGTATTTCTTCAGCCTGTTTCACTTTGACCGACAGAACCAAACCATCATCGATGCCGTCAACCCGCGAAGACCCGAGCACCAACTTCAACCAGGCCTTGCCCAACCCGTCCTCGCTGCTGGTCGCCAATCCTCGCGTGGACTTCCAGTTAGGCAAGAACAATACGTTGTCCGTCCGGGACTCCTATTTTCGGTCGGTTGCTACGGCGAATGGTCCTGGTCAACTTAATCTGCCGGAGCAGGCATACAACGTAAACAACCAGGAAAACACTATCCAGGTCAGCGATACGGTGGTGGTTAACCCGCGCGTGATCAACGAAACCCATTTCCAATGGCGCCGCGTGCGCAATAGCCAGGTCGCCTCCTACTTCACTCCCACGGTTACGGTGCAAGGAGCATTTACCACCGGGGGAAGCAACTCCGGGGTTGCGAAAGATCACCAGGACATCTTCGAATTGCAAAATTATTCCACGGCGACGGCCGGCAGCCACACCATACGTTTTGGGACCCGTCTGCGCGCCTATCGAGATGCCAACTATTCGACTGCCGGATCCAACGGAAATTATCTATTTACTTCGATTGATCAGTATCAGGCGCAGACTCCCGCACAATATCAGGCCACTGTGATCCAGAACCCGCTAGCGCGGGCGCTTCTATTCGATGGAGCCCTCTTTTATCAGGATGATTGGCGCACCAGACCGAACCTCACCCTGAGCTATGGTTTGCGCTTTGAGACCCAAAATCGTATTCACGACCACGCAGATTGGGGACCGCGATTTTCGTTGGCTTGGGCGCCTGGGCATGTGGGCAAGACACCTCCCAAAACCGTCGTGCGTGCAGGTTACGGTTGGTTCTACGATCGATTTACCGTACCCACCTCCTTTTTTTCGTCCACCGGAACACCCTACCTCATGCAGGCGATCCACCAGAATGGAATCAATCAACAGAGCTACGTGATCAACAATCCCGATTTCTATGACCCGAATGCCGCGGCCTCGCCAACCACTGTGGCGGATGCCGCCGCCTCCATTCCCTCCTTCTACAATATCGATCCCCATTTTCATGCAGCCCTCAGCATGCAGGGTGGGGTCGGGGTCGATCAGCAAGTCGGCAAGAAGTTTATGTTTAACGCGACGTGGCTGTTTACCCGCGGTGTTCATCAGTACCTCACCAACAATGTGACCGCGCCGGAGTTTGATCCTTCCACTTACACGGTGGTTGGTCCGCTCCCCAGCTGAATATAACTACCAGTTTCAATCCGGCGGAATTTATAAACAGAATCAGTTGATCGTCACGGCCAATACTCACTTCCGTCACCTTTCGGTGCATGGTTCCTATACCTTCAACGAGGCTAAAAGTGATACCCAGGGCGTCAACTACGTTCCCTCGGTGGCGCAGGATCCCGGTCTGGATTATGGCCGCGCAACGTTTGGGATCACCAACCGTCTCTTCCTGCTCGGCACCTACTCCGCGCCCCATGGAATCATCTTTGCGCCACTGCTGGCGGCTCAGTCTGGAACGCCCTATAACCTGGTGATAGGCAACGATCTCACCGCGAACAACCAGTTCAATGCGCGGCCGACCTATGGCGCCTGCGGGGCCGCGAACGTGGTTTCTACTCCTTACGGCTGTCTCGACACTGACCCAGTGGGCAAGGGAGAGAGAATCGTCCCCTATGGCGTGGGGCTTGGCCCGGCGAATTTCGTGATGCATATGCGGGTTAGCAAAGTGATCGGCATCGGTCCCAGAATCGAAGGCGCCAAAGGCGCAGCGGGCATGCAAGGGGGAAATGGCAGTGTCAATGGCCGTGGACTGAGTGGCGCGCAAGCACAACCGAAGCTGGATGCCACCGTCTCCCGCAAGTACAGCCTGACTCTTATCGGTGGGGCTATAAACATCTTCAACATTGTGAATCTGGGCACGCCCAACGGCACTCTGAGTTCGCCGCTCTTCGGCGAAACGCAATCCTTGGCCAGCGGTCCGTTCGGCTCCCCTACAGCCGGCAACCGCTCCGTTTTTGTTCAGGCTGTTTTCACGTTTTAGGCGCGGGGCTTGGTGCCAGCCCCGGACTTTTGAGCCTGCGGAAAAAACGTCGGCTGTTGAAGGGTACGGGCTTCAGCCCGTACGTATCCGATTGAAACAGTTCCGGCTTTAGCCGCTGAGGGGACAGCCCCATTGTGCCAGCCCCGGACTTTAGTCCGGGGGAGCGGGTTTTCAAACCCGCGGAAACGCTCGGTATATAAATTTCGGGGCTTCCGCCCTGGTGGCCGCTGTCTCCCCGTGTTTTTCGCGCCTCTAAAGCGGTAAGTGCGCGACTAAGAGGATGCACTTATCGGGAGCGCCTTCCAGCCAATAGAGCCCCGCTACTTGACGGGCTCTGCGGGTGAGGCGGGATGCTCGATGGGTGTGGCGCGACCCGGAGAGTGATAGAGCCACTCGCCGAGTGCTGCTACAAGCACCAACACAATCACCACACCGAGCAGCAATCGGGCGACGTTGGAAGCACAGAACTCTCCGACTCGTGGCATGATGCCACGATTATAGTCATCAACGAGGCTTCCGCGCGCGGACGTCGGAAGGAACTTGGCCAGCATTCATCGGGTCCACACCCACCACGTCGCCCCTTCGCCAAAGGTGGAACACACCAAAGTCTCTACACCGTTGCATGGAGAATTGTGCTCTCAGGCGACCAAGGAACCGGTTAAGCGCATCTACCAAAAAGACTTTGTTCGGTGATGGCTTCAAATTTAGGTGTTTTCTGTTTTGATATTATGACAAGTCACCGACAAATAAGCGAATGGTTTGCCAACGCCGCGACGGGCTTTGCGGTTACAGACCTGCGCGGCAATGTCATCAATGCCAACCAAACGCTGGCCAAGATCGTTGATCTCACTCCAGGGCAAATCAGTGATGCAAATCTATTCGAGCTGACCCACCCCGAGGATCAGTCGCGTCACCGCGGCTTGCTGGAGAAGCTGCTGGCCTCTGAAATTCCGGCATTTATCATCGAGAAACGCTATTTGCGTCCCGACGGCAGTGTCGTATGGGTTCGTAACTCGGTGAGTTTGATCGAGGATGAGCAATCCAGCTCGCGCCATGTGGTTTCTGTTTGTGAAGACATTAGCCAGCGCAAGCGGGCCGAGGAGGTTCTCGAGCAACAGGAACAGATGGCCGCGATCGGCAGATTGACATCTTCGATCATCCACGAGATCAACAATCCCCTGGAGGCAGTTCTCAATCTGATTTATCTGGCACGGCGTTCCGCAGATTTCGGGGAAGCAGGTAACTACCTCAGAGACGCCGAAGAGGAGCTTGGCCGTGCCTGCGATATCACCACGCAGGGGCTGCAATTTCACCGTCAGTCTGCTTCCCCAATCTCGACCAATATGGTCGATATCCTGCAATCAGTTCTGGCTCTGTTCAAAGGAAAATTCAAGACCGCGCAGGTACAAGCTGAATTCAAAGCAGAGGACTCACCTGAACTGATGTGTTTTGCCGGCGAGATGCGCCAGGTTTTTGTGAACCTGGTAGGCAATGCCGTGGACTCGATGCCGGACGGAGGGCAGTTAACCATCAAGACGAGGCCCGGCACAGATTGGCGGAGCGGCGATCACGGTGTTCGGATTACCATCGCGGACAGCGGCAGAGGCATGAGTGTTGAGACGCGCAGGCGTATGTATGAAGCGTTCTACACCACAAAGGGCTCAGAGGGCTCCGGGCTCGGACTATGGGTTACGGCCAAGATAGTTCGTAAGCATCGAGGTTGTATCCATGTCCGTAGCAAATCGGAAGCGCGATCTGGCGGCACCGTATTTACCCTGGTTTTTCCTTATGCCGGCGCACTCGGTAAAACTGCAGGCATTCAGGAGCACGCCGCTTGACGGTACACGACATCTCCGGTCATTTTCGCATCCAAATTCTTCGAGAGCCCTGACTGATTGGGGTTCAATAAGGAGAATTCGATGAGCGACGCCAAGAAGTGTGCTAACCCCTCCTGTAGCTGTATTCCCGCTAACAAGGAAAAATTCTGTAGCCCTCACTGTGAGTCGTTGAAAGGCTCTGTTGAGGTGGTATGTAAGTGCGACCATGCGAGTTGCGGGGGAGCGGTTTAACTTCTTTAGCCGGGAATGTTGAGACGGACCGGCGTTACGCGCCGGTCCGCTGAAAATACCTTCGTACGCAAATCGGGTCAATGGCATCCAATATGCCAGAGGAGACAGCATGAGAACGCAAAAGCCATCTGTCAAACTTGAAGATTGGGCGGTCGTCCCAAGCGCCACCGTGGGTAGCTACCGGCAGTTGCAACCTGGAAATTTATTAGTGGGCCGAGCATTCGGTCATCAGAGGATCAAGAGAGGGATGTTTATTTTCACCTCCCCTATCGTGCGCATCGACGCCAACAACAACATTGTAGAGACGAAGAACACCTGCTACTCGCTCGGCGAGGCTAGTCTTGAATACAAAGCCTGGAGCCGCGAGCAAGGGGCTGGCGCCGCAGCATAGTAGGTGCCGGGGCTACAGGAGGCCTGGAAGTACGGTCGTGGCTGGGCCCAGAATAATCTCATCGAAGGCGTCGGCATTGGAAGGTTCCTCTGGGCCGACATAAACAGTGTGGATGCCCCGCTGACTCGCCACGTGGACGAACCCAGCAGCGGGATAGACAGAGCCCGACGTACCTACAACCAACAGGCGACTGGCTTGTTCCAGCTCCCGGTAAATACCATCCATATCCAAAGGAATTTCACCAAACCAAACAATGTGCGGACGCACAGCTTCGCCGCATTTCGGGCACATAGGCATTTCTGCTGCGGTTTCGTACAATCCCTGATCCGGGAAAGGCACTTGGCATTCTACGCAACGCGATTGGAAGAGGCTGCCATGCATGTGGTGGATGCGAAGCGAGCCTGCCCGCTCGTGCAGATCGTCGACGTTCTGGGTGCAGAGATAGAAATTGCTGCCGAGTTTATGCTCGATCTTTGCCAGTGCAAGGTGGGCTGCGTTTGGCTGGGCGGCGAGAGCGTCGCGCCGGCGCATGGAGTAGAAACGCCAGACCAGCTCGGGATCGGCGTGCCACGCTTCGGGGGTTGCGACCTGGTCGACTCTGTAGCCGTTCCATAGGCCCCCCGAACCGCGGAAGGTAGCAAGCCCGCTCTCCGCGGATATACCGGCGCCGGTGAGAACAAAGAGGCGATCATGCGGCGTCAGGATCATGATTCAGCGTAAGACTAACAGCTACTAGGGTGAAGGAACCGCCGCCGCCGTTGCCGTTCTGCTGTCTCTGTGCTTCGTCCTGGCTTCGTTCATCGGTGCTCCCTGGCGGCAGGCTGCCGGCACGTTCTTCATCTGCTTGGCGAACATCAGGTAGCTTGTGTGAGCTGGTTGCAGTGTAACCCAGTAGCTGGAGGGAGAAAGCAGCGGCTTCCTTTGGGTAATCATCTGGTTTTCCAGTATCTTCACTCCACAAAGCAAATTATTTCTCGGGTTCAGGATAGTCTTCGCCGGATCTTTTTCCGGTAGCGTTTTATCGTGCTCCCAGTCGAAGTCGCATCCATAACGGTCCTTGTCCATATACGTTAGCTGCAACAGCCCCTCGCTTCGCACCATTCGCTTGCTGACCGTATCTACCTTCGCCACTTCTGGTTCCGTATGGCGCACATCGGTTGTCGGCTTCAGGCCGGCCTCTGCACCGGCAAGCGCCTGGAACGTATACGCCCAGAAGGCCCGTTTATCCGCATCGCTCATAGTGGCAAACCGGGGGCAAAAGGTTCTCACCCCGCGTGCGACTGAGCCCGACAGCATCTGGGGAGACAACGCCTGCTCAACAATCACGTCCCACTGCGGGTCCCAAGCCGGTTGGCCCAGCTCCTCTTTCTTCTCCGCAATAGGAGTGGGCGGGGCCGCTTTCATCGCGGGTTGGGGCGGAGGGGCGGCCGGCTGCTGCTGCTGCGCTTGTTGGCCACAGGCCCCCACCAGGATCGCTCCGCAAAGGGGCAACCCGGCAAGGATCGATCGTGTGAACCGCTGCATCATAGACTGTCGGTCTTAGATGCTGCGTTGTTGCTTGCTGCATAGCTGCGCCAGCGATTTTTCTTTTCCCGCACGCATAACAGAAACGCCGGACTAAGGCCCTGCCTGACAACCGCCGAGATTTCAAAACTCAGTCCCGCAGGGACGGCTGAGTGTAGCCCAGGACGACAGTCCTGGGTTTGTGCAACTCAAACCGAAAGTCCCGTAGGGACGACTGAAAGTAACCAGGGACAACGCCCCGGTGATTTTCAGCCGTCCCTAACGGGACTCCTCGTGCTTGCAAATCCTACCCAGGACTGTCGTCCTGGGCTACACTCAACCGTCCCTGCGGTACTAAGTCCGCGTTCGTCTAGAGTCGAACCTTTCGACGGCAAGACTTTTCTCCGCATCCTATCCCCGGGTGTGCGTTCGGGACTACTCCCAGTCCCGGCATGTGGCACAATCTCCTCAGCAGCAGATTATGTCCGGATTTGTCCAAACCGGTCCTCAGCCCGCGAAGCCGTCTTCCGTGTGTGCACCGGTTCGACGCTCCAGTACAGTTTTAAAGCTGCAGGTTCTCACCCTCTCCTGGATGCTCGTCGAGTGCGGGGCATCGCTGTACGCCGCTGCGGCTGCCCACAGTCCGGCCATGCTTGCCTTCGGCTCGGATAGCCTGGTCGAGCTGGTGTCCGCCGTCGTGGTGCTGCTGCAATATGCACGGCCGGAATCCATTTCTCAGCGGAAGGCAGGGCGCATCGCAGCAATCCTGCTTTTCGTGCTTGCCGCTATCGTGGCCTCTACGGCTTTGGGTTCATTGGCCCTTCACCAGCGGCCTGAGACCAGCTTTGTAGGAATCATCATTACGGTCGCTGCCCTGCTCGCCATGCCGATTTTAGCGATGCTGAAACGACGGGAAGCACGCCTTACCAACAATGTGGCATTGGCAGCCGACGCGGTTCAGTCAGCCACCTGCGCCTACCTGGCCCTCGCTACCCTCATCGGGCTGGCGGTAAACGCCTTGTTCCATGTGCCTTGGGTCGATTCGCTGGCTGCTCTGGTCGCGGTACCGATTTTGATCCATGAAGGCCGGTCGGCCTGGCGAGAGGATAGCTGCGGTTGCTGCTAAGCGACCCGGGGACTTGTTACAAACAGGATCTTTGAGTTATACCTTGACAGAGTATGCTCCGGATTAATTTGCAGGCGCGAACTCGTCGTCCAATTTGGGTGACGCTGGCCCTCGCCTGCATAGCGCTGATCTTCTTCAGCGGATTAGTTCAGGTTGCGCATACACATGCTCCGGGGCCCCTCCCGCACTCGGACTGCACTTTTTGCCTGACTGCGCATCTATCCGTTCACCCAGGAGCAGTACCACCCGATTTACAGCCGACCCTTGCACCGGTGTGGCGCGTTGCCGACCCTAAGCCGGTTCTGCGTCACGTTTCCATTGCCTTTTCCCTCTATAGCAGACCTCCACCTGATCAGACTGCCGTTGCTTAAGCAGTGCTAATTCAACCATCAGGGAATTTCAGGAGGCTCTCCTATGCGCACGTCCGTGCGGCGTATCGTCTTTTTTCTATTTGTCTTTTTAATTTCAATGTCACCTCAAGCCCTTTTAGGGCAGACTGCAGGCAACGCCGGAACCATCGTCGGAACAGTGACTGATCCGGCAGGCGCTGTCGTTCCCAACGCCACTGTTTCCGTCAGCAACCCGGTCAGCGAATACTCACGCACGCTAGCGACCGATAAAGCCGGCCAGTTCCAATTCACCAATCTGCCTTTCAATCCCTACCATGTAACCGTAAGCAGCACGGGGTTTGCCACCGTCGCGCAGGATGTAGATGTGCGCTCGACCGTTCCCGCGACGCTGCGCATTTCGCTGAAGATTGGCGCAGCTTCCAGCACCGTGACGGTCGAGGGTAGCGAGGACCTGCTGGAGAATGACTCCACCTTTCACACCGACCTGGATCGGGGACTTTTTCAGAAACTACCTCTGGAGAGCCAGTCCTCTTCGGTCAGCTCGCTGGTAACACTGGCATCGCCCGGCGTTGCCGCCGATTCCAACGGCCTCTTTCACGGCCTGGGCGACCACGCGTCGAACTCTTTTTCCGTGGACGGCCAGCCCATTACCGATCAGCAGAGCAAGGTTTTCTCCAACCAGATTCCCTCCGACTCGATTCAATCGATCGAGGTAATATCGGGCGCCCCTCCCGCAGAGTACGGCGGAAAAACCAGCCTGGTGATCGTGGTCACTACCCGGTCGGGTCAAGGAGTAACCACGCCGACCGGCAGCATCCGAACATCGTATGGAGCCTTCGGTTCCGCAACCGGCGCATTCGATCTGAGCTACGGTGGCCCGAAGTGGGGTAACTTCGTCGAGTTCGATGGACTGAATACAGGACGGTTTCTCGACCCTCCCGAGTTCGTCGTGTTTCATGACAAGGGAAACGAGCAAAATATCTTCGACCGTGTGGATCGCCAATTCACCTCGGTCGACTCGATCCACCTGAACCTGAACTACAGCCGCTCCTGGTTTCAGACTCCGAACGCCTATGACAACCTCAATGTGCAAAATGTAGTCAGCGGAGGCGCCGGAGACGACCCGGTCTTCGCCGGGGTCGGCAACGCAGATCAGCACTCAAAGATCGAGACCTTCGACATTTCGCCCACCTACACTCGCATCATTGGCGCCAACTCCGTCTTCAACTTTGGCGCCTATGTTCGCAGAGATGCGTACAACTACTACCCCAGTGGGAATCCCTTGGCCGATCTCGGGCCGGAGAATCTGCAGACCTCTTCCATCTCGCAATACCGGACGCTCACCGACGCCGGGTTTCATACTGACTTCTCCTACGTAAAGGGGATCAACACCATTAAGGCCGGGGCCAACTATTCGCAGACCTTCCTGCGAGAGAATGACAACCTCGGTGTTGTCGATCCCACTTACACTTTCAGTGCGCCCTGCGCGGATGCCAACGGAAACCCGATCGCCGGGTACTCGAGCCAAACTGCATGCCCGGGCGGTAATTTAAATCCCAATTTTCTGCCCGTCTTATTGCCGTACGATCTCACCCGCGGCGGTAGCTTATATAACTACTTCGGCCATACCGATGTGAAGGAATTGGCGCTTTATCTTGAGGACCAGATCAAGGCGGGTAACTGGCTCTTCAATGTCGGCATGCGCGGAGACTTCTACAACGGTTTGGCGGTTACTCGCCAGGCGGAGCCGCGCGTCGGCGTGGCCTATAACCTCAAGCGAACCGGCACGGTACTGCGCGTTTCCTATGCCCGCACCCTGGAAACGCCGTTTAACGAGAACCTGGTGCTTTCCAGCCAGGGATGCTCGAATGCGGTGTTGTCTCCTCTGCTTCTCTGTTCGCCAGGCGTCTCGGGCACGCTTCAACCTGGTTTCCGCAACGAGTTTCACGCCGGTTTCCAGCAGGCTGCGGGCAAGAACTTTGTCTTCAGCGGCGACTACATCTGGAAATACACCCACAACTCCTTCGACTTCAGTGTCCTGGGCAATACGCCCATCACCTTTCCTATTGACTGGCACAATTCCAAGATCCCCGGCTTCGCGTTGCGTGCGGATGTTCCCAACTACCATCGGTTCACCGCGTTTGTCGTCATGTCTTCTGTGGCTGCGCGATTCTTCCCCCCGCAGGTTGCTGGGGCCGGCGCCACCGTCGGACAGACCGGGTATCCCTTCCGCATCGATCACGACGAAAGGTTCAATGAGACCACGCATGTGCAATATCAACTGGGTGGTCTTGGGCGCCTGGCTCCGTGGATAGGCTTCAACTGGCGCCTGGATAGTGGTCTGGTCGCGGGTTCGGTGCCCTGCTACAACCCACTCTCCAACGATCCCAACAGCGCCTGCGGCGATACCTCGACCACGCTCAACGGTCAACCAGCCGTAGACTTGAGCGGGTTGACCGCGGATGAGGAATTTCAGGCTGGCCTTACCTGCAACGGTGTCAAGGCGACGCCGGGCAATCCCTTGCCTGCCTCATGCCTGGCGTCGCAATACACCTCGAACCTGGTGAGTATTCCTGCCCCCGGCACGGGCAACAATGACCACAATCCGCCTCGCATTCAGCAACGAAGTCTCTTCGACGCCTCCATCGGCGAGGACAATCTCTTCAACGGTGACAGGTACAAATGGAGCCTGCGCCTGAGCGCCGTCAACATCGCAAACAAGTACGCGCTGTACAACTTTCTGTCGACGTTCAGCGGAACTCACTACGTCACACCGCGAGCGATGGCAGCAGATCTCAGCTTCCACTTCTAACCCAGGTCGCCTTGTAAGCAGCGGTGAGGACCGGCTGTCCTCACCGCTAGTCCTCAACCTGGGAATCACGTGGAGGATGTATGTCGAGAGCAATGTATTTCGACAGAGGCAGCAAGCGGCGGGTGCAGCAGATTCGTTGGAAGGCTTTTGAGGTTGCGACTGCGATCTTGTTTGCCCTGGGGGTGACGGCCTTTAGCGTCTACATCGCGTTATGGATGGTGTCCCACCCGTTCGATTAAGGGGATTGATCGTTTTTGCTACAAGCAGATTGTTAAAAGCAGTACGGGCCACAAGAAAAGTAGTAGCGGAACGAAAAAAGCTGCGGTAGACTACAAGGAATTCAAGGACTAGTGCTATGTTAATCAACTCGGCAACCCAACCCGTATCGGATTTCTCCGGCTTGCAGGAAGTGGAGCGCCTCTAGCGTCCTTCGATTTCGATTTATGAAGGCCCTGAGGCTCAGCCTCAGGGCCTTTTCTTATTCCCTGAGGACAACTTCCTTTTGTTGAGCCATCCGGCTCCATCTCCTCGCTGAGGCTGCAGCCTCGCGATCTACCAGTTGTCCTGGTGAGTGAACTATGCGTGTTTCTAAAAAGAAAAGTAATGTGATCCGCGACGTGCTGGCCTTCCTGCTCCGCCATTGGCGCCGTGAAGCATGGCTGGTGGCCGGGGTCGCGTTCTCCATGATCGTCGCAACCATTGCCGACCTGTTCATGCCGGTTTTTGCCGGGCGCATGGTGGACGCCATTGCCATGCACAATGGAACCCATCGGCAGGCGCTGCGCGCCGCACTTTCAGCTTTGGCTACTATGCTCTTGCTGGGCGGCGTCCTGGTTGCGGGCCGTCACTTATCGCTGATGGGCATAAGCCGGCTCACCATTCGGTTGATGGCGCGTGTGGCCAGCGATGCTTTCAATCGTGTGCAGCGGTTCTCGACCGACTGGCATGCCAACAATTTCGCCGGCTCCATTGTGCGCCGCGTGACCCGAGGGATGTGGGCGGTCGACCTCATGGACGACACGCTGTTGCTGGCTCTGCTACCGGCATCACTGGTGCTGGTGGGTAGCGGATTGCTGTTGGGTTGGCACTGGCTGTCGATGGGCTTGATCGTCGGTATCGGAGCAGCGCTCTATGTCGGCCTTTCGATCACCCTGTCGTTGAACTTCGTCTCCCCGGCTGCCCGGCTGTCGAACGCCCAGGACACGCTGGTGGGCGGATCGCTGGCCGATGCAGTGACCTGTAACGCGGTGGTGAAGTCCTTCGGCGCCGAGGCGCGTGAGGATGCGCGCCTGGGCCGGGTGCTCAACAAGTGGAGCCGCCGCACCTATCGCCACTGGACCAACGGCACCTGGAGCGGAACCACGCAGATGATCGTGTTGCTTGGTCTAAGAGCATCGGTGACCTCGTACGCCATCTGGTTGTGGTGGCAAGGCCGGGCTACGCCGGGCGGAGTTACGTTTGTGCTCACCAGCTACTTCATCGTTCATGGTTACCTGCGTGATGTTGGCCAGCATGTGGCGAACCTGCAGCGCAGCGCCAACGAGATGGAAGATCTGGTCGAGATGCACGTGCTGCCGTTGGGCGTGGCCGACCGGCCGGATGCGGAGCCGATCCGCATACATAAAGGTGAGGTGCTCTTCGACCGCATCACCTTCTGTTACGGCGCGCAGCGAGAGCCGCTCTTCCAGGACTTCACGCTGCGCATTGCGGCCGGCGAGCGTGTGGGCTTGGTGGGACACTCGGGCTCCGGCAAAACGACTTTCGTGAAGCTTTTGCAGCGGCTTTACGACTTGAATGAAGGGAGGATTCTGATCGATGGGCAAGAGATTGCTCGCGCTGCCCAGGTGTCTTTGCGCTCGCAGCTTGCCCTGGTGCCGCAGGAGCCGTTGTTGTTCCATCGTTCGTTAGCGGAGAACATTGCGTACGCACGTCCGGAAGCAACGCTGGCAGAAATCGAGCGTGCGGCGCAGTTGGCCAATGCGCACGACTTTATCGTTCGCCAGCCCAAGGGCTATGCCACGTTGGTGGGCGAGCGCGGGGTCAAGCTCTCTGGCGGGGAGCGTCAGCGGGTGGCGTTGGCTCGTGCCTTTCTCGCGGATGCGCCAATCCTGATTCTCGACGAGGCGACCTCTAGTCTCGATTCCGAATCGGAAGCGCTGATTCAGGACGCGATGCAGCGGCTGATCATAGGCCGCACGGCTGTCGTCATTGCGCACCGGCTATCGACGGTGCGCATGCTTGACCGCATTCTCGTCTTCGAGCAAGGTCGCGTGGTCGAAGAGGGCAAGCACGATACCCTCGTTCGCAAAACAGAGGGCACGTATAAGCGGCTCTTCGAGCGCCAAGCGCTGGGACTATTTGTCCCGGAGACAGACTTGGTTGAAGCCGAGGAACTGCGCGCCTGAAGGAGAGCCCTGGTTCCCTCACGAAGGCCGGGTGCCCCACATCTCGCTCGTTTTTCGCGAGATGTGGGATACCACCGATGTTGGCCGCACAGTGCATCGGATGAATCGAGAGTCAGAGGGAGGGTGCAGTGGTATCCCACATCTCGCGAAAAACGAGCGAGATGTGGGGCACCGGCCTTCGTGAGCGAGCCAGAGGCTTCTCACGGCGCCATCTTGCCTTTCGGGTCATACACGGCGACGCCGACGCGAGAGTCAGCGCAGCCGTAATAGAGAAACCACTTATCCTTAAAAAAGACCAGGCCTTCCGCAAAAGTTGTTCCGGCGGCATACTGGCCGCTTTGTTCCCACGCTTTCTCCGGCTTGAAAAAGGGCTTGTCTGTGCGGGCGACGAGCTTCTCGGGATCATCAGCCGAGAACAAAGCCTGCCCGTCGGAGTACGCGTCAGCAGCGATTCCGGGCGCCCCGTCGACCGCGGCGTTCTTGCCGTTGTAGATGAGCACAATACCGTGATCGGTGAGCAGCGATGGCGGTCCAACTTCGGGGAACGCGCTGTCGAAGAGCCGCGGCCGGCGCTCGAGTAGCACGATAGCTTTGCCGGAGGAATCCTCGACCGGCGTCCAATGGATTAGGTCGGGCGATGTTGCCAGCCGCACCTGGATCTCTCCCCAGTACATCCAATACTTGCCGTGGATTTTAGCCGCGATCAGGCGGCCATCGGCGAACCGGGTGACGATGCTGGCCGATTTGTAATTGAAATGCTGATACTTTTCTCCCACCAGGGCGGGTCCCTGCTTGGTCCAATGAATGAGATCAGTAGAAGTGGCAATTCCGATGTCGTAGGCCTGACGGTTCCACTGGGTGTAAGTAAGAACGTAGGTACCGTCTTCGCGCTCGACCACGCGAGGATCTTCGACGCCTCCCGGCCATTCCCTACTCTGCTGCGAGTCAACCTCAGGGTAGAAAACGGGAGCGGGCTCGGTTGCGAAGTGGATGCCATCATCGCTCGAGGCCAGGCCCACGCGGGACGTGTGCATGCCGATGGCCATGGTTCCGGAGTCGTCCTCGGCGCGATACAACACATAAATTTTTCCCAGGCGCACGATGGCGGCTGGGTTGAAGGTATGGAGCGCCTCCCAGTGCACCGGTTTGTGGGTGATCGGATCGGTGAAGACCGCCTTCGGATCGGGCTCGATGATAGGCGCATCGACCGGCCGCACAAACGGTCCCAGTGTCCAGCTGAGCCCCTGCGACTGGGCAACGGCGGAACTCGCCGACAAAAGGAGAATGCAGAGGACGGCTTTCAGGGGCATGGGACGTGCCTTTCAAGGACGATGGAAACGCCCCACCAGAACAGCCTTGGCCAGAATATGTCCGTCCATTGCCTTCATCACATCTGCCTGGGTGGCATCGGGACCCAGGGTCAACTTGGTATCCAGGGCAAACAGCTGGTACGTGTAGTGATGATAGGGCCCGGGTGCCCGCGCGCCCATGCCCATATAACCGACCTTTTGGCCGCGGTTCAGCGCCTGTATCGACCCATCGGGCAGCTGCGCTTGCGCCGGCACGCCTTCCGGCAGCTCGCGTACCGTGCCCGGAATATTGAAGATCATCCAATGCAGGACCTCATTGGTGGTTTTGGTCAGCGACGTATCTGGATCGATCAGAATCAGCGCAAAACTAACCACGCCGTCGGGCACATTTGTCCAGGTCAGGCTGGGCGAAACAGGAGCGCCGTTTTCCGCCGCCTGGGTGAATTTGTTAGGAATAATTCCGCCATCGTCAAATGCTGTGGTCGTCAGCGTGAGCCCAGGTTTAGCCATCGGAGGCGGTGCAGCCGGAGTCTGTGCCACCGCCGCCATCGCCGACACCATCGCTGCAATCACCATTAGCTTTTTCATCGTCCCTCCTCGATTACCTGCTGTTGCGATAGAAGACCCGCCATACCTTCCCCTCCTGGCTGTCGGTGATGTAAATGGAGCCATCCGGGGCTTGAGCGACCCCGTCGGCGCGCGCCGCCGCATCGGTAGGGCTCATGAGCGGCTCCTTGCCCGCGAACCCGCCGGCAAAGATCTCGGACTTGCCCGACGGCTTGCTACCGGCGAAGGGCTGAAAGGTCACGTTGGAAGGTGCCTGGGGAAGAGGCGCGCGGTTCCAGGAGCCGTGGAAGGCGATGAACGCGCCCCCTTTGTAGCGTGCGGGGAATTGGCTGCCGGAGTAAAACATCACATCTACCGGGGCCCAGTGCGCCGGATAGCTGGCGACAGGAAGCGTAAACGCGCTGCAGCGGCCCACGATTTTGCCGTCGCCGCCATACTCAGGGTTGAGCACCAGCTTCTTGTGAACATAGTCAAAAAAGCAGTAGGGCCAGCCGAAATTCATTCCCTGGGTTGCGCGATACATGGGCTCCGCCGGAAGCGTGGCATTTTGTTCCGCAGTAAATTTCTCCGGCCATAGAACATCCAACTGGTCGCGGCTGTTCATCACGATGTAGAGCGCGCCGTCGTGCCAGGTGATTGCCGGCTCCTGTCGCAATCCAGTCACAAACTTCTGCCCATCGGCCTCTTTCTGGTGCAGCTTATTCTCGTCAAACTTCCAGATGCCGCCATGAGTTTCAAGCAGTGGACAGGGGTCCTGGCCCACGATGCCTTTGATCCGATCCTGGGACTGGCAGGCATTTGAGGGAGAACCGATATTGATGTAAAGCGATCCCTTGCCGTCAAACGCGATGCCCTTGTCATGATGCTCGTGCTCCGGCGGCAGGTCCTCCACCACCACCTCTGGCGGCCCGGCGGGCTTCAGTTGACCCGGGGTCATTTTCCAGCGCTCCACCGAGTCCACTTTGGCCACGTACAAATAGCCGTTGCGCAGCGCAATCCCGGTGCTGCTACCGTCGCCGAAAAATTCCTTGATCTCGAACCGTCCGTCCCCGTTCTCGTCGCGCAGGGCAACCACACCTCCGGTCTTGCCCTTGCCGCTTTGCAACGCAACATACAGGTCGCCGTTGGGCGCAGCCACAGCGTGTCGCGCGGTACCCAATCCATCTGCCGCCACCAGCGCGCAGAAGCCATCGGGAAGCGTCAAACCCGCGTCTGGATCGCAGGCCAATGGCGTGGCCGCATGTAATGCTGGGCCGGCGATGCAACATGCCGCGGCCAGAAGCAATCTAAGGATTTTGATTCTCATCTATCTCTCCGGTGCAATGACCAGTTCGATCAGGGTAGTGTAATCTTTTTGAGGAGACGACGCGGTGCTTGCAAAAAAGAACGTTCTGTTTTGCCTCGGACTTATTATCGGCGGATTTTCGCCTCAGCTTATTCACGGCCAAACGGCGCCGGCGGCCGGAGACGGCATATACAGCGCCGATCAGGCCCAACGCGGCGAGGCACTCTATAAGAAGCAGTGCACCGCATGTCACGGTGAAGCGCTGGATGGAGCGGGTCCGTATCCGCCGCTCAGCGGGAATGACTTCCTCACCAAATACGCGGGCAAGCCGGCAAGCAACCTCTATGACATGATCCAGAAGTTAATGCCGGCAACGGCCCCCGGCTCTCTTAGCCGCACGGACGCGGCCGATTTGTTGGCTTATATTCTCAGCTTCAACAAATTCCCGGCCGGGAAAGCGGATTTTCCGAGCGACGCGGACAGCCTTAAAAAACTGACCTTGCCAACAGCTCCGGCTAGTGCCCCAAAGCCTGCGCAATAGCATGTTCGGCTAGCGGAGCCATCACCGCATACCCCTTGGCTGTCGGATGTACGCCATCCGAGGATAGGCCCGGGAGCATGCCGCCCTTCGGGTCCGCCATCGCTGTGTAGTAGTCCAGGTAGACACATCCGTTGTGTGCGCAGAAGTCCTGCAGCCATTTGTTCAGTCCCTGGATCCGAGGCACCGGATTGATCCCCGGCTTCCATGGATACGCAGCAGCCGGCGTAATCGAGGCGAAGATTACCTTGATGCCGTTCTGGGTGGCGATATTTGCCATCGAGGTGTAGTTGTCCTCGACCATGCGCTGGGTGGTGGGGCCGGTGTTTCCGGCAATGTCGTTTGTGCCCGCCAGGATAAGCACCGCAGCCGGTCGCAGGTGCACCACATCCTGTTGGAAGCGGATTACCATTTGGGCGGTGGTCTGCCCGCTGATCCCCCGGTTCACGTAAGGCTTGCCGGGGAAAAATTCTCCAGCGGAAACCGTACGGCCCCACGCGTCGGTAATCGAATCCCCGAAAAAGACCACTCGCTTTTCGTCAGGACCCGCCGGGGGAAGAGCCTTGTTTTCCGCGCGGTAACGGGCCAGGTTTGGCCAATCGAGCAAATTTGGCTGTTGCGCCCAAACGTAGCCTACGCAAAGCAAAGCGCCGCATAACCATAAACTTTTTTTCACAGTTACAAGTGATACCAATGGTCGGCGCCAAAGACAAGTCCAAGGGTGATGAGGGCGATCACAATTTCTCCCACCGCACCGACGATGAAGGGCCGCGCCCCCTGCTTGCTCAGCTCGCGCAGGTTGGTGCGTAAGCCCACTCCAGCAAATGTGAGCAGAAAGGCCCAGCGGGAGAGGTTGCCCACCGCCGCCAGTTGCGGCTTGGTGAAGAAGCCAACCGTGGCCAGTAGAGAAATGAGCAGGAAACCCAGCACGAACTTGGGAAATTTCTTCCACAGAAATGCGCCCTTGTTCGTCACTTCCGCGGCTTGGCCCTTCGCTGCCCAGTAGATGGCATATCCAAGAACGACGAACCCGATGGTGGCGTTGCGGCAGGTCTTGGCCAGCACCGCGACCTTGCCTGCTGCGTCCGAGTACAACGCTCCGGCGGCTGTGGCCTCCGCGGTATTGTCCACCGCAAGCCCTGTCCACAGGCCGTAAGCACGATCACTCAAGTGCAGGGCGTGGCCAATGAGCGGGAAGAGAAAGAGAGAAATCGCGCCCAGCAGGAGGATCGCGGCGATGGCATAGGAAGAGTCCTCTTCGTCAGCGTCGATCGCGCCCTGCGCCGCGATGATGGCGGAGACTCCGCAAATAGACGATCCTACGGCCAGCAGGCTTACCAGCTTGGGTTTGAGTTTGAATGCGCGGCCCAGGTAAGTCATGAATGTAAGGGCCAGGGCGAGTTCAATGGCAATAAGGAGCAGCGAGATGCCGCCGAGGCGGCGGACATCGCCGAGGAGAAATCGCGCCCCGAGCAGGACAATCCCCGCCTTGAGCCAGAATTCGTAGGTTGCCACCCCGGAACGAAAAAGCGCCGGAACGCCAACGGTATTCGAAATCACCAGGCCGATGAGGATAGCCCAGAGAACATATTCGATGTTGGGTAGTACCAGGTGGTGCGCCTTGCCGTAATGGGCGATGAATTGTTCAATAAATTTGCCTGCATAGCCGACTACGGCTAGCAGCAGGATTCCGGGTATGAGTCCGGCGGCGCTGGCTGGCTTTGTTGATTCAATCGGTGCGGCCGGGGCAGGGGTTCGTAAGGCGGAGCTGGCCATGAGTCTTCCTCTTTCTCCGAGCTACCAGGGAACGGTTTTCAGCAAGCCGAAACGGACGAGCAGCGCCCCGGCAAACGCCAGCAGCACGGCCCAGGTGTCGAGGGAAAGGCGGCTAAGGGGCGAGGGTTTGGACATATGTGGATTACTCCTGTGAAGTAATTGAGAATTTCGTGTGAATTGCAGCGAGGAAGGGAAACTAGCGACAACAACAGGCGGAGAGCCTGTTCATGATCATGCGCACAAGGGTAGGTTTACGACGGTCCACGTACCGGAGGCTAGCATAGCCACCAGTGGGATGGCAAGGAACCGTTAATTGGAACTGATCGAGTAACGTACGACTACGCCTTCAACATAAGTTACGTCCACGCGCCGATCGCCGCTTGCATACTCCATCGTTTGCGTTTTCAAGCCGTCGCCGGAAACAGATTCCGATAACTGCTTTCCCTGTCCGAATAAGCTCGTGACCTCGCTCATCTTCATGCCCCGCTTTAGTTGCGCCGTTGCCGGGATATTCGCATCGGCGGCAGTGTTTTGCATCGCAGGGGGAGCTGCGGTGGGCTGCGAGCCGGCGAAGCTCACGTAATCTGCAAGCAGCTTCATTACCGCATCAGGCGTTTTTTGGTCTGCAGGTATGGAGCCTGCCCAGCGCAGGTTGAATCGAGAGCCGCCGCTCAGGCGATCGACCGCGACCTTTTGTGCCTTGATCTGGCTGGCGACTTGTGCCGCGTTGCGGTTGTCGGCCTCCTGGCGCTCTCGCCTTGCTCGCTCCCGATCGAGGTCGCGCTGCAGTTTACGGCGCTGGTCGTCATCGGTGGTGTTGGAGATCTCTCTTTCCAGCTGCTTCTCGTAGTCGCTTTTGTCTACGGATTTGGCAGCGACGGTCGTGCTGCTGTCGTCCAGGAAAGTGCCGAAGCCGCCGCCATCCAGCTGGAACTCGATGCGGTCATCCTTCACCACCACTCCGGTCACCCGCGCGGTGTCTCCTTTATGGATCGCCACGCCGTTACTTTTGAGCCGGCTGGAGTATTCTTTCCAGTTCATGGGATTGTCTTTATTGAAGCGCAGATCCACGCCCTGCTGGGTGCCCGGCATGTCGATCTTGAGCACAACTTCCTTGCCCGTGAAATAGCTGGCCAGCGCGCTGCTTTGAGCACCTAGGGGTAAGGTGCAAAGCGCCATGATAAGCAGAACTCCGGTCATTGCTGATCGAAACACGGTGCGCCTTCTCCTTATGGGGTCGGCCTGATGATAAGCGAGCCGCGCTCGGTGCTCAATCAAATTTCGTTTCCCCACCGACGTAAACGGATGCCCGATATGCCCGATTTCCTGTGGGTCTTAGTTGCTCTAGTTAGTCGATGCCCAGGTTGTGTTGCATTCGCTCCAGCGATATTCCCTTGGTTTCCGGGTAGTACTTGAGAATGAGAAAGAAATGAACCACCATCATCGCCCCAAAAAATATAAATGGGTAAGCGCCGGAAGAGCCGGCCATGATGGGAAATACCAGTGAGATGACGGCGTTGGTCACCCAATGAGACGAGCTGCCCAGCGCCTGGCCCTTGGATCGCACGCGGTTAGGAAATACTTCGCTGATATACACCCAGATAACGGCGCCCTGAGATACGGCGAAACAGGCGATGTACGCCATGAGCAGCCACACCAGCCAATGCAAATGGCGATGGGTCATGAAGACATAGGAGATTGCAGCCAGGCATAAAGTCAGCCCCGCAGTGCCAGTCAATAGCAGTTTCCTGCGTCCGAATAAATCGATGACCGACATCGCCGCCAGGGTAGCTACCAGGTTCGTCGCGCCCACCGCAACCGCCTGGAGAGCCCCCGAAACCTTGGTGGCTCCTGCCAGCGCAAAAATATCGTTCAGGTAATACAGAATGGCGTTGATTCCCGACAGCTGGCAGAACATGCCCATGGTCACCGCGAGAAAGATGGGAAATCCGTACTGGCGAGAGAACAAGGGATCAGCGGATGCTGCTCGCTCCTGGTGAATGGAGGCAACAATCTCGTTCAGTTCTTCTTCCGGTTTCGGAATACCAGTGAGGCGGAGCACCGAGAGTGACTCGTCAAGCTTGCCCTTCATGGCCAGCCAACGAGGACTGCGCGGAATGCCAAACAGGGCTAGCAGGAAAAGGGCCGCCGGCACTCCGGAGATGCCGAGCTGCCAGCGCCATTCGGTTGCGCCCAACTGCATACTGTCAATCCAGGCGTTCGATACATAGGCAAGCAAAATGCCGATCACAATGTTCAGCTGAAAGCAGCCGACCAGGCGGCCGCGCCATTCCGGTGGCGCTATTTCGGCGATATACATAGGCCCCAGGACGGACGATCCCCCGATACCCAGTCCTCCGATAAAGCGAAAGAAGATGAGTGCAGTCCAGTTCCAGGCCAAGGCGCAGCCCAGGGCGGAGACAACATAAAAGATGGCCATCACGCGCAGACTGTCCCGGCGGCCAAACTTCTGTCCGGGAATGCCCGCGGTGATGGCTCCTACGACGGTGCCCAGTAAGGCGCTGGAGACTGTCACTCCCAGCAGAGCGGGCGACAGATGGTAAGTTTGCGTCAAAGCGTTAGTGGTGCCCGAAATCACCGCGGTGTCAAAACCAAAGAGCAGTCCTCCGAGTGCGCCCACGACTGTGCTTTTTACAACATGAAAGTTGATGCTCATTTGTCTCCGGTCAGCTTCAGTATGTAGAACCTTACTCCGGAGATAGGGTTGTCGTTGAATCGGCCGGTCTCCGTAAATCCCATGGACCGGTAAAGCTCGGCCGCTTCAGGCATGGCCTCATTCACCGTATCCAACACCACTGCACTGTATCCCTGGGACCTTGCCCACTCGATGGCGCGGCCGACCAGAGCGCGGCCCAGGCCGCGCCCGCGAAAACGTGGTTCTATCCACAGCCGTTTCATCTCGGCGGCGCGCATGCCGTCTTTGAGAACTCTCTGCGCAATCGCGGCACAGCCCGCTCTTTCCCCTGCGGCCCTTGCCAGCAGCAGATCTGCCTCTTTCTCCAAATACTTGCCTGGTAAAGCGCGGAGTTCGGCCTGGTAGCCGGCAAGACACATACCCGCGGCGCCCACGGGAGAGGCGGCCAGGTACTCTCCGTAATTCGTCAGCAGGGCGCGCGCCTCCTCCGTGTCTTCAGGCCAGCGCGCGACGGCAATTTCGAAGTCGGCTGTCATCGGCACCACCCAGCTTACATTGCACTTGGCGATCTGCCATCCATACAATCGCAATCATGAAGATATCGGCGCGTAACCAATTGCGAGGCAAGGTAGAGACGATTGATCTTGGAGTGGTCACGGCGAAGGTGAGCGTGCGCGTGGGGGACAATCTCATCGAGAGTGTGATCACCCGGCAAAGCGTGTTGGACCTCGGTATCAAGGTGGGAGACGAGGTCACGGCGATCATCAAGTCGACCGAGATTATGTTGGCGGTCGACTAACCTTGCGGCACTTGAAAATCGGACTTGCCCGCCGCCTGCCCCACGCATAAACGGGCGCGCTCCAGGAGTAAAGCGCGCTCCCGAGCATTACGAGTGAGCGCGGCGGCCCTCTGGAACTCTGCCCGGGCCTCGCCCAAGCGGCCGAGTTTGCTCAGGAGATCGCCGCGCACGCCAGGCAATAGGTGGTAGCTCTTGAGCGAGGGCTCGGTGGCCAGCCCATCGACTAACTCGAGACCGGCTTGTGGGCCGAACGCCATCGCCACTGCGACCGCGCGATTCAGTTCGATGACCGGCGAGGGCGTGAGCTGAGCCAGGGCATCGTAAAGCGCGACAATGCGCCGCCACTCAGTGTCTTCCGGGGTTAGGGCTTGCGCATGGCAGGCCGCAATCGCCGCCTGTATCGTGTAGGGGCCAAAAGCAGCGTCCAGCTGCTCGGCCCGTTCGAGCGCGGCCAGACCGCGCCGGATGAGGAGTTGATCCCACTGCGCTCGGTTCTGCTCCAGCAACAGGATGGGCTCCCCGGTTGGTCCTACGCGCGCCCTGGAGCGAGATGCTTGAATCTCCATCAGTGCCACCAGCCCATGAACCTCGGGCTCCTTGGGAGTACACTCGGCCAGGATCCGGCCCAGGCGAAGCGCATCCTCGCACAGCTCCGGTTTTAACCAGTCGTCACCTGAGGTCGCCGAATACCCCTCGTTAAAGATGAGATAGATAACCTCTAGTACGGAAGCCAGGCGGGCTGCGAGGTCGCTTCCGCGAGGAACCTCGAAAGGGACATGGGCCTCGGTGAGGGTGCGCTTGGCGCGGACAATCCTCTGCGCGATGGTGGGCTCCGGCAATAGGAACGCACGCGCAATTTCTGCCGTTGACAACCCTCCCAACAGGCGCAGCGTGAGCGCCACTTGGGCCTCTTTCGAGAGCACGGGGTGACAGGATATGAACACCAGCCGCAAGAGGTCATCTCCGACCTCATCGTCCAGGGCACTGACCATGTCTGGCACAACCAATTCCCGCGACGCCAGCTCTCTGCCGAACTCATCGAGTTTGCGTTCGAGCCGCGTGCTTCGGCGAAAGCGGTCGATGGCGCGATGCTTTGCCGTGGCCATCAGCCAGGCGCCTGGATTTTTCGGGGCGCCCGCCTGCGGCCATTGCTCCAGCGCTGCTACCAGCGCATCCTGGGCGAGGTCTTCGGCAACCCCGAGGTCCCGCACTATCCGCATCAAGCCGGCGATAAGCCTGGGAGACTCGATCCTCCAGACGGCATCGATTGCCCGATGTGCACGGCTGACGTCATCGCTGCCCGTCACGACATCTGCGGTCTCACGCCGTGCCTCTCTTGCCTTGCTGCATCTCGGGAAATCCCGCCGCGGCCTCCTTCACGTCGGCAGGAAAATCCGAGAATTCCTGCACCTGGCGCACTTCGACCACGCAGTCATCGCCCGGGCATCGCGTTGCCCACTCAATGGCTTCCTCTTTTGATTTCACCTGGATCATCCAATAGCCGCCGAGCACTTCCTTGGCTTCAGCAAAGGGCCCGTCGGTGACTTTGGGCTTGCCGCCGCTGAACGTAACCCGCGCTCCCATCGAGGGTGGGTGCAGTCCGTCGAGCGCGAGCAGTACCCCTGCCTTTTGCAGGGACTCGTTGTACTTCATCATTGCGGCCACGGCCTCTGCGCTCGGCATGGCGCCGGGCTCGGCCTTCTCGTACCCCTTGGGGATCATCAGCATCATGAATCGCATAATTCTTCTCTTCCTCCTGTTCCTGAATTCCCGACTCTACTAGAACGTCGAACAAGGGAAGGTGAAATCGACGTCGACAGCATTTTTCCGCAAAAACTTTATATGCGGAAAATCGAATAGCCGGCTGCGGCCTATGCGGCCCTCTTGCCGGTTGCTTTCTTCTCCTGATTTTTGGCCGCCAGGATTTTTTGGTGCAATAGCTCCTTGGCGTTTTCGAGTACCTTCAGCCGCTTCGCCGGCAGGTTCTTGCCCGCACGATTGATGTAGAACGTCAACATGCGCATGCCGGACGAAGGACCCTTGGGCGAGACCTTTTTCGACGCCAGTTCACGGGCGATGGTCTTTGCGTCCTTGTTGAATAGCCCAGAATGCGGGTGCGTGGAATCGGTGGTCACCGCCGCGGACCATTTCCGCTTCCCATGAGAGTTAGTATGAGCATCGCTCGTGCTGGTAGTTTTTACAGGCATCGTAACCTCCATTCTTGGTCGGATGCAGAGCGGGCACAAAACGCTGCGATGCAGCTGCCGCACGGCGGCTCGAAACTCGAAAAAATCCCTTTAAACCGGCTGGTCAGTGCTTATCTCAACCTGATAATATCCGGCTGCATTCGTTTGCATCTCGTACACAAAGGATTCCAAAAAAAGATGTGTTTTCCCTTCGGAGGCTGTAATGCAAAAACAAAGATGCTCCTTTCGGGAGTTCCGTAACGGCGCCCCCTGGCTGTTGATCGCGGCACTAGCGTTTTTGATCCTTCTGGTGGCCCCTCACTCGCGGGGACAAGCGGTTTCCGCCACCCTGCTGGGCAATGTGACCGACAATACCGGCGCGGCCGTACCCAACGCAAACGTCCAGATTCTGGAAGGCGCCACCGGCATCGCGCATGCTGGAGTTACGAATGAGAGCGGCAACTTCACCTTTCCGGATCTGACGCCCGGCACCTATTCAGTGTCTGTCCAGGCCCCGGGCTTCAAGAAGGAGACCCGGGACAACGTAGACGTGGTGGTGAATACCGCGACCCGCGTGGACTTGGCGTTAACGCCGGGCAATGTCACGGAAAGCATTGAGGTGACGGCCGCCCCGGCAATTATGCAAACGGATCGGGCCGACGTGAGTGCAAATATTGAAGCCCACACTCTGAGGAGTATGCCGATCTCAGTCAATCAGAATTTTCAGAGCCTGCTCACTTTGGTGCCAGGAGTTGGGCCTCCAGTCTTTCAGCACTCGCAGTTTTTTAACGCCGCAAGTTCTATCCAGACCGAGGTAAACGGCCAACCGCGTGAAGGAAATAGCTATCAGATTGAAGGCATCGACGACGATGAGCGGACAGGCCTTCTGCAGATCATGATTCCTCCCGCCCAGGCTATCGAAACAGTCGACGTCTCTACCGCTAACTATGAGGCTGAACTGGGCCGTGCAGTCGGCGCCGTGACCAATGTGATCATTCGCTCAGGGACCAATCAATTCCACGGGTCAGCCAGTGAGTACACGCAGAACAGCGAGTTCCAGGCCCGCTCCTACTTCAACAAGGGTGTGGGCCACCTGGTCTATAACTACTTCGGCGGCGGGGTTGGCGGCCCCATCATCAAGGATAAGCTGTTCTTTTACGGAGACTACTATCGCTCTCCCGATCATGAAGCCAACTCGAACATCCTTACCATTCCGCCGCCGCAGTGGTATACCCCCAATGCGTCCGGCTTTATCGACCTGAGCGGTCCGTTAAACACCGGCACCGGCAAAGGGCAAATATTTGATCCGGCCACGGGCGACGCCAGCGGCGCAGGCCGCACTCCCTTTCCCAACAACCAGATTCCTATTTCCCGCGTGAACCCGGTATCTCTCTCGCTCATGAAGCTGTTGCCCGCGCCCAACAACAACATCGCTACCAGTACCACCGCGCCGACGAATAATTTTTCCATCAACCTTCCGTTTCAGAAGACGACCACCAGGTACGACATCAAGATTGATTATCAAATTACTGCCAAGGACCATCTGAGCGGCCGATACAACCGCGACAATGTCACCGTCTTCCAGGCGCCGGCCTTTGGACCGGCGGGCGGAGGCGCCGCGCAAAGCGCGTTTGCCGGCACCGGTACGTCTGGCATATACAGTACCGGTATCAATTATGACCGGGCCTTCTCCGGGACTCTTCTCACGGAAGCTCGAATCGGCGTGGCCAATTACGGCAACAGCGCAGTTCCTACCGGGTATGGAACTGACTACGCCACCCAGACCGGGATTCCAGGCGTCAATATCAGTCAATTTACCAGCGGACAAGTGGGGATCTTTTTGCAGGACTTTACCAACAGCACGTCGAATCCGTTTATTGGCTATTCCGCTTCGCTGCCCTGGATACGTGCCGAGACCAACATCGACGGCGTGAACCACTGGACCAAAATCATCCGCAATCACACCATCAAGTTCGGCGCCGATATAAGGCGAATCCACGATGATTTGCTTCAGGACCAGACGTTCAGTCCGAGGGGAGCGTATACCTTCGCCGAAAACAACACTGGTGAGAACCACGGCCCTCAAACCAACGTCGCGAACGAGATGGCGAGTTTTCTTCTGGATTCTCCCATGCAGGTCGGACGGGACGTGAATACTTATTTTCCTGCCTACCGCCAATGGTGGTTCTTTGCGTTCGCCGGCGATAAGTGGCAGGTCAGTCCTAAACTGACGGCGGATCTGGGACTTCGCTGGGAATTTTATCCTCCCGCAACTCCCAAGAGCGCGGGAGGTTTTTCCAATTTCGATCCCTCGACGAACACCCTGGTGATTGCCGGGAAAGGCTCCAATCCTTCAAATCTGGGGATGCAAACCCGGTACACCTACTTCGCACCACGGTTTGGGTTGGCCTACAGGGCATCAGAGCAGACCGTCGTCCGGGCAGGTTTTGGCATCAGCTACACCCCATTTGAGGACAACACCTACGCATACAACTTTCCTGTCCGGTCGAATAACAGCTACCAGCAAAACAACTCGTATCAACCTGCCGTCTTGGGGGACGGAGTAACGCCTGCAACTTTCCAGGCCGGGTTCCCCGCGCCGGTTCCGTTTACCGTTCCCGACAATGGCATCGTCCCGGCCAATACATCTTTTCTGCTCAACCAGGCGTACGTTGTCATCCCCAAGAACTATCACAACCCTTACGTGGAGTCGTGGAATGTTGCTGTTCAGCAGTCTTTGCCGCAACAGTGGACGTTGCAATTGGCCTACGTCGCCAATCATGGCGTCCACATAGGCTCAGCGCAAAATATCAATTTGCCCTCGGCGCTCGGTCTGGGCAAAGCAGGCCAACCGGAATATATCGCCTACGGCCGCAGCGCCGCCACGACGCAGTACTTCCTGGGGTTCTCGTCGAACTATCAGTCTCTTCAAGTGCAGTTGAATCGCCGGTTCGCCAAGAGTTTGGGGGTGATTACCTCATTTACGTGGGGTAAGGGCCTTGGCTACCAAACAGGCGACGACGGTAATCTTCTATTCTGGATTGACCAGCGTCACAACTACGCACCCAACGACTACGATCATCGACTGAACTTCGAAGAGAGCATTGTCTATAGCCTGCCGTTTGGTCCCGGGAGGCAATGGCTGAATTCCGGCGTTGCGTCTTCCTTGTTGGGCGGCTGGCAGGTATCGGCGATCGTTTCTCTCTATTCAGGCCTACCCTTCAACGTCACCGCCAATGGTGGCACTCTCAACTTTCCAGCGAGCGGTCAGACGCAGATGGCTAATCTCGTAGGCCCTTACAATGCGCCTCATGGCATCGGGCCGGGACACCCGTGGTTCAGCGCATCAAGCTTTGGCCAACCCGCTGGTTGCCCAACTACTGGAGCATGCCCGGTGGCGTACGGAAGCGTCCTGGGCAATGTGGGCAGGAACGCGTTCTATGGGCCTGGATATATTCAGGACAACCTCTCCGTCTTTAAGACCTTTGCCATTTGGGAGAGCGTCTCGCTCGAGGCGCGTGCCGACGCGTTCCAGTTGAGTAACAGCCCGCAGTTCACCATCAGTAGTCCCCAAAGCATCACCAGCACGACGTTCGGAGATGTAACCAGCACGCTTTCGAGCGGGACCGGGATCAACGGGATAGGAGGTGGGCGCTCCATCCAGCTCTCCGGCACCATAAGGTTCTAGTCCCTCAGGTGCCACGAATGCCGGGTGCCCCACATCTCGCTCGTTTTTCGCGAGATGTGGGATACCACGAAGGTCAGTTTCTAGTCTTTGCATACCGAAGCACTTCCGGTTAAGAGCAGTGGTATCCCACATCTCGCGAAAAACGAGCGAGATGTGGGGCACGGTGGGTTCAAGGTACAAGTGCAACATTTCGCTTTAGGGGATAGTTGCATATGGGAAAGAGTTTTCAACATCTGGATTTGGGTGATCGAGCCACGATTCAGGCGCAGTTGACGTCGGGGATGTGCCCTGGGGCAATCGCCATCGTATTGAAGCGAGCTCGGTCGACCATCACCCGCGAGATGCACCGTAATGGCTGGATGGCCAAGCCGCGGATGGGCACCATTGCGGGCGGTTACCGGTCTTCGACGGCTGATCGCCGAGCGCGGGTTTTGGCAGCGAAACCACGACGCAGGCGCATGCTTGAACCTGGCAATGGACTCTGGGGCAAGATGCTGGAGCGCCTTCAGCAAGGCTTCAGCCCGGTGCAGATTGCGAGCATACTGGGACGTATGGCGAATCCGGTGCAGATCTCTCACGAAACCATCTACACCGCACTGTATGCCATGCCACGTGGGCAACTGCGTGCCAACGTGCTGGACCTGTTGCGCCGCCATCACAAGGCGCGCAAGGTCGAAGCTAAGAACAGGCGCAGCCGATCCATTCCCGATATGACCCTGATCGATGACAGGCCGCTCGAAGTGAGCGAGCGGCTGGTCCCCGGTCATTGGGAGGGAGACCTGATCATTGGCAAGGGAAACCTATCTCAAGTGGGCACCCTGGTGGAACGAACCACTCTGTTCGTTGCTTTAGTAAAGCTGTCGGACGCAAGGGCAGACACGGTCGCCAAAGGTTTTAGCACCATCCTCAAACGCTTTAAAGGCCAAATGCGACTTTCCATGACGTACGACCAGGGCAGCGAGATGAGCCTCCACAAAACACTGACAAAAACAGCAAACATCGCCGTCTACTTCGCTCATCCCCACTCTCCCTGGGAGAGGGGGATTAGCGAAAACACCAATGGACTGCTCCGCGATTACCTGCCAAAGGGAACCGACCTCTCCCTGTACTCGCAGAAGCAGCTCGATGCCATTGCATGGCAACTGAATACCAGGGTTAGAAAAAGTCTCGCCTGGAAATCTCCTGCTGAACTCTTTCTCCCCAAAGGAGCCTTTAACTTTGATAAATACTGGACGGCGATTCACACCTCCAAGAAACGCCCAGCTCGTATATACCGGGTAGCTGGAAAGTGGAAAGCAAAGCATGCTTCCCACCTTCAAACAAACCCATCCGCCAAAATCCCTACCCGTGACCGCGGCCATTGAAAAGTGGAAAGCAAACTACGCTTCCCACTTTCCAACAGCCCCTGCTGCTGGAAAACCTTTATCTTAAAAAGAAAGAAAAAGATAGATTTGTTGCATTTGGAGTCTGAATCTGCCCACCCGGCATTTGTGGCGGGTAATATCCACCAAAAGGTTGGGTTTGGTTTCCACCCCCTTTGCGATGACAGCCTATTCGTCGCTCAGGTACCCTGATCTGTTTCCCAGGGCCCGTGACCGGGTAGGATGGGCCATATGTGGAGTGCAAACCGTTGGGGGTTGGGGGTGGCGGCTGCGCTCTCGTTGATGCTGAGTGGCTGCCATCCCTCCGGGCTGCCGAAGCCTGCGACCCAGGCCTATCTAAACGAGGTCACCGCCTTTTACGTCGGCCTGGCTGCGCTGCAGGTAGGCGACGATGTGCGCGCGGACAGCACGCTGGAGCGGGCAACGCAGCTGGCGGAAGGAGAGCCGGCATGCTGGGCGAACTGGGGCGTGCTCGCGTTGCGCCAGGGGAACTTCGAGGTTGCGGCCCAACGGCTGGGGCGAGCGCAAAAGCTGGCGCCCGAAAATGACCAGATTCACTATTTGGCCGGGGTGCTCGAAAGCAAACGCGGCAATTCGTCGCAGGCTATCGTCGAACTCCGCAAAGCGGTCGAGCTCAATCCCCATAATTTGCGCGCAATGTATTTACTGGCGCAGGAAGTGGAGCGTCAGGGGGACACCAACGGCGAGGCCGAATTTCAAAAATTGCTGCAGAGCATTCTGAACGACCAGCCGGACAACACGGCGGCGTTGCTGGAGCTCGGCCGCGTCGCGGCCAAGCGTGGCGATGCGCAGACGCTGCACTCCGTGGCTGCCCGCATTGGCGCGCACGCTGCAACCTGGCCGCCCGAAGTGCAACAGCAGTGGATCGCTTTGCAGGCCGCCGTAGCAGGTCCTGACCCGCGAGCGGCGGCGGTTCGCATCGCCTTTCTGCGCAACTCATTGATGCGGGTACCGGAATTCCGGCAAAGTCTCAGCGTGCTTCAACCGACCGCCGGCAACGAGGCTGCTCCCTTTACCCACTTCCTGCTGCTACCCACGCCATCGTTTGCCCCGCCCCCGGCCGACACCACCATCAACTTCCACACCACGCCAATCACCAATCTGGCCCCGACGGAAGGCAGCTCCTGGGACTGGATTGACGCTATCTCGCTCAACGGCGCCGGCACTCCAGTGATCACCGTGGCTAACAGCCAGAGTGTGCGGCTGGCAACGGGTGCGACGTTTCCTTTTCCCGGGGGATCGGGCGGGGCGGCGCTTCAGCCCGAGTCCATTTTGCCGATTGATTTCAATTACGACTTCAAGATCGACCTGGTATTGGCTGGCGAAGGTGGGGTGCGCTTTCTTCGCCAGGAGAGTCCAACATCCTTTACCGATGTAACCGCCGAGACCAAGCTGCCCCCGGCACTGCTCCATGCCGCCTACACCGGTGCGTGGGCCATCGATATTGAAGCCGACGGGGATATGGATATCGTGCTGGCCGCATCCCAGGAGCCGCCGGTAGTGCTGAGAAACAATGGCGATGGATCGTTCACTACGATGCATCCGTTTGCCGGAATCTCAGGCCTGCGCGGTCTGGCATGGGTTGATCTGGATGGCGACGGCAATCCTGATGCGTTCATGATCGATGGCTCGAACAAGCTTCATTTCTTTCATAACCAGAGAGGCGGACTGTTTAACGAGCATCCGCTGCCCGGCAATCTGCCCCAGGTTAAAGCGGTTACGGTTGCCGATGTGAGCACCTCAGGATCGCTGGCCCTGGTGGCACTGGAAGAGACCGGCGCGCTGGTCTCGATCACACGAGCGAGCGAGGGGTGGAATGTCGCCCAGCTGGGTACCGCACCTCACCTGGCGAAAGAAGTGCGCCTGCACGCGGCGGACTTTGATAACAACGGAGCCATCGATCTGTTGATAGCACCGGTCGGACGCGATGCGGGGGATGCCTTGTTGCGGCTGGGCGATGGAGCGCAAAGGTTTACCCTGCTTTCGTCGCCTGTTGCTTCCGGACGCATCCTAGGCGTAGCCGATCTCAATGGCGATGGAAGGCTCGATCTGCTGGGGCTCTCCGCGGCCGGGCAGCCGCAGCAGTTACTCAACCAGGGAAGCAAACAGTATCAGTGGCAGATTCTTCGCCCCCGCGCCCGGGTGGCGACCGGGGATCAGCGCATTAACTCCTTCGGCATCGGTGGGGAGATGGAGCTCCGCGCCGGCCTGCTAGTGCAGAAGCAGCCTATCATCGCGCCTCAATTGCATTTCGGATTGGGGCAGCAGGCGGTTGCCGATGTGGTGAAAATCCAATGGCCGAACGGCATGCAGAACGCCGAGTTCGCCTTGAAAGCGAACCAGGAAGTGCTGACAGAGCAGCGCCTCAAAGGCTCTTGTCCGTTCCTGTTCGCGTGGGACGGTAAGCAGATGAGCTTCGTCAAGGATGCGGTGCCATGGGGCTCGGCCATCGGTTTACAAATCGACTCTGTGGGTTCGCCCAAAATCGCAGCCACCGAGGAGTGGTACAAGATCGGCCGCGACCAGCTAGTGCCCCGCGATGGCTATTACGATCTGCGGCTCACGGGAGAACTATGGGAAACCTACTATTACGACTACCTCAAGTTGATGGTGGTCGACCATCCTGCCGGCACCGAGATTTTTACCGACGAGCGATTTGTCGTTCCACCGGTCAAGCCGGCCATCACCGCCGTCGCGTCTCCGCATGCGATTCTTAAAGCAACCGACGATCGAGGCGATGATGTGACCGAGATCGTCGGTCAGCTCGATGGCAAGTACCTGGACACCTTTGGCCGGGGACAATATCAGGGGCTCACCCGCGACCACTATGTGGAAGTCGATCTGGGCGATAATTTGCCCACAAGCGGGCCGTTGTGGCTCATCGCCAGGGGATGGCTGCACCCGACCGACTCATCCGTAAACGTTGCCATCAGCCAGGGACATCACGACAAGGCACACGCTCTTAGCCTTGAGGTCCCGGATGGGCACGGCGGATGGCGAACCGTTCGCGCCAACCTGGGATTTCCCGCGGGCCGCAAGAAAACCTGCCTCATCAACCTGGAAAATGTGTTTCTGCCCGGCACACCCCACAAGCTGCGTCTGCGCACCAACCTGGAGATTTATTGGGACGCAATTGAGTGGGCCCAGGGGCTGCCCGACGCTCAGCTTAAGGTGACACGCCTGGATCCGTCGCTGGCCGATCTTCATTACCGGGGATATTCATTGGTTCGACAAGCAAATGCATCTTCGCCTGAGCTGCCCGACTACAACCGCATCGCCGCCAGCAAACAGATCTGGCATGATCTCGAGGGCTACTACACTCGCTATGGCGATGTCCGCGGATTGTTGACAGCCATCGATGACCGCTACGTGATCATGAATGCCGGCGACGAGATCGCCTTGCGTTTCCCCCAACAGCCTCCGCCCGCTCCCGGATGGGTGCGGGACTACGTGATCGCCGGGGATGGATGGATCAAGGATGGAGATTACAACACCGCCTGGTCTCGCACCGTACGACCCTTGCCATACCACGCTAAGACGCAGTACAACCAGGCTCCAGGCAAGCTTGAAGATGAGTGGGTCTATCGGCAACACCCGGAGGACTGGCAAAACTGGCACACCCGTTACGTGAGCAGTGGACCGCAATGAAGCCCAGCCTCAGCACGCGGATTATAGTAGCCATTTTGTTTGCCGCCATGCTGGCAACGCCGCTCGTCATCAAGCGGGTATCTGCGCAACGCGAAGCGGCCCAGGCAAAACTCGACGAGGCGCAAGCCCTGACGCGCTACGGCTTCCATCTGCAGGAGGTCTCGCAACAGGCCGGGGTGCACTTTATCCACCAGGCTCCGAGCTTGGACGCCAAGCTCGACGGCATTATGCCCGAGGTTGCATCGATGGGTGCTTCGGTATCCATCGTTGATTTCGATCGCGACGGCTGGCCCGATATCTATGTCACCAACAGCAAGACTGGCAGCCGGAACAGCCTATACCGCAACATGCATGACGGCACCTTTCAGGATGTCGCCGGCCAGATGGGCCTGGCTGACGTCAACCAGCAAGGAACCGGCGTCTCCATGGGAGCGGTCTGGGGTGATTATGACAATGACGGTTACGAAGATTTATTTCTCATCAAGTGGGGCAAGCCTGAGCTTTTCCATAACGACCACGGGCACGGCTTTACGCGAGCCACAGAAGCGGCTGGATTGCCACCGTGGATCAACGCCAATACTGCAGTGTGGTTCGACTACGACGGGGATGGATTGCTCGACCTTTTCGTCGGAGGCTACTACTCCGAAAAGGTAGATCTATGGCATTTGCGTGACACGCGCATCATGCCGGAGAGTTTTGAGTACGCGAAAAACGGTGGTCGAAAGTTCTTGTTTCACAATCTCGGCAATGGCAGGTTTGAGGAGGTCAGCGAAAAGGTTGGTATCCAGAGCAACCGCTGGGCGCTAGCCGCTTCTGCCGCGGACCTGCGCGGCACCGGACATCCCGATCTCTTTATTGCCAATGATTATGGCGTGTCGGAGCTGTTCCTGAATGAAGGCGGCCATTTCCGGGAGGCAGGGCAGGCAACCGGCGTGGGATTCGCGCCCAAGAGCGGCATGAACGTTGCGTATGGAGACATCCTGAATCAGGGTAAGTACGCCATCTATGTTTCGAATATTTCGGAAGAAGGGGTGTTGATTCAGGGCAACAATCTGTGGGTGCCCAGGGAAGGAGAGTCAAGCCTCAAGTATGAAAACCTGGCGAGGGATATGGGGGTGGAACTGGGAGGCTGGAGTTTCGGCGCTCAGTTTGGCGATCTAAATAATGATGGCACCCTTGATCTCTATCTCACCAATGGTTACGTTTCGCTCAGCCGCACGAGGAGTTATTGGTATGACTTTTCCAGGGTGGCCGGCGGCAACAGCAAGATCATAGGAGACGCGGCCAACTGGCCGGCGATGGATGGCCGCAGCCTGTCAGGCTATCAGCAAAAGAAAGTATGGATAAACGATGGCGCGGCAAAGTTTGTGGATGTCGCCCAGGCGGTCGGAGCAACCGATACCTATGACGGGCGCTCGGTGGCGATGGCGGATCTGTGGAACCGAGGCGTTCTCGATGTGGTGGTGGCCAACCAGCTCGGTCCATTGTTGATTTACAAGAACACCGTCAAGCAAGGCAACGAGTGGGTCGAGTTTTCGCTCCTTGGAACCCGGAGCAATCGCAGTGCGATCGGGGCGCAGGTCACTCTCTATTGGAATGGCCAGCAACAGGTACAGCAGGTTTCCGGGGGAAGCGGTTTTGCGGCGCAGAACGATCGCCGGCTGCATTTTGGGCTGGGAACGAATCCGCAGATCGAGAAGGCGGTCATCCGGTGGCCGTCGGGAAAAGTGCAAACCATCGAGAATCTGGTCCCCGGAAAGCTCTACAATGTGACGGAGGCTGAATGAGTTCCAGCGTTAGCATCACGCAACCGGGAAGGCTGCAGGCGGCCTGGAAGCGATTCTTCAGCCCCAGCAACCGCTATCTCTCTCCTTTGCTCATCTCATGCGTCTTGCTGGTTGGCCAGCTCTCCTACGGCATCCTGGAGAGCTATACGCGGACCTTGCTGGCAATTTTCGCGAGCCTGGTTGCTGAGCTGATTCTGTCTCGCATCTACTTTGGCAAATGGCCGAACCTGGCCAGTGCCTACATCAGCGGCATCAGCGTGGGCATCCTGCTACGTTCTCCTGCGTTTTGGCCTTACGCCCTTTGCGCGCTCATTTCCATTACTTCGAAGTACGTTCTTCGCGTCCACGACCGGCACATCTGGAACCCATCGAACTTTGGGATTGTGGTGATGTTCATTCTTGCCTCCGGCACAGTGGCGGGATTGAGCATCCAGTGGGGAAATTTTGTCTTGCCTATGATTGTGATCTGGATTTTGGGGTCGGTCATCATTTGGCGGCTGCGGCGTTTTCATATCAGCGCGACTTATGTGGTTTCGTTTTTGGGGTTTGCCTTGCTGCGCAGTTGGATCACGGGCGATCCCTGGCGATCGGAGATCGCTCCCATCACCGGCCCCATGTATCAGTTATTCATTTTCTTCATGATTACCGATCCCAAGACCACGGTGCGCTCGAAGACCGGCCAGTGCGTGGTGGTGTTTGCCGTTGCCGCGGTGGAGATGGTGCTGCGCCTGCACCAGGCAGTGTACGCGCCGTTTTATGCCCTCTTCCTGGTGGGGCCAACGGCCATGCTTCTGGAGATGTGGATGGACTCGCGCCGGGCCCGCCTGCTGGTCGCTCATGCCTGAAAATAAGCTACGTTGCTGGGCTATTTTTTGTTTGTTGTGCAGCATCTCTGCGGTGGCCGCGTCGCCGGCGCGGCCTTCCGGCCCGATTCGTTTCGTCGATGCCACGGCTGCTTCCGGCATCTCCTTTCGCCACCATAGTGGCGCCTTTGGGAAGAAATACCTTCCCGAGACGATGGGCAGCGGCGTGTGTGTGCTGGACTACGACAACGACGGATTTCAGGACATCCTGTTTGTAAATTCGATGGATTGGCCAGGTCATGGCACGTCGAAAAATTACCCCGCCCTCTACCACAACAATGGAGATGGAACCTTCACCGACCGGACCCGGCAGGCCGGCTTGGCGGTCGAGATGTATGGCATGGGTTGTGCCGTTGGGGATTATGACAACGACGGCAAGGATGACATTTACATCACCGCGGTCGGAACCAGCCACTTGTTCCGGAATCTTGGCAACGGCCGCTTCGCCGATGTGACGGCCCAGGCGAAAGTGGGCGGCAGCGGTTTTTCGAGCGGCGCGGTATGGTTCGACTACGACAATGACGGCAAGCTGGACTTGTTTGTAGCGCATTACGTCGACTGGTCGATAGCCAAGGATCAGTTCTGCTCCCTGGACACCAAGAATAAGTCCTATTGCACGCCCCAGGTTTACAAGGGGGAGAGCGCGCGGCTTTACCACAACCGCGGCAACGGGACCTTCGAGGATGTTACCCAGCACGCCGGCTTGCTCGATGCCACCAGCAAATCGCTGGGTATTGCTCTGGTTGACTACGACGATGATGGCTGGCTCGATCTGCTGGTAACCAATGACACCCAGCCCAATAAGCTCTATCGCAACAACCATAACGGAACTTTTTCCGATGTTGCCGTGCAAGCGGGAGTGGCCTACAGCGATGCGGGCGCCACGCGGGCCGGCATGGGGGTGGATAACGGCGACTTTGATAACTCTGGTCATCCCGGCCTGGTGATAGGCAACTTTACCAACGAGGGTATGGCGCTGTACCGGACCGACGGCTCGGGCTTGTATACCTCTGCTGCCGAGGCGACGGGGATTGACCGCTGGTCATTGCAGTCGCTTACCTTCAGCACATTTTTCGTCGATTACGATCTGGACGGGCTGCTGGACGTACTGGCGGTGAATGGTCACGTGGCTGACGACATCAGCGTGACCCAACCGCATCTGAAGTATGCGGAGCCGGCGTTGATTTTTCGTAACCGGGGAAAAGGTTTGTTTGAGAACATGTCTACACAGTTGGGTCCCGCGTTGGAGCGCCCGATAGTGGGCAGGGGAGCTGCCTATGGGGACTTTGACAATGACGGCGATCTGGATCTGGTAATTACCGAGGTCAATGGGCCGGCGCGGCTGCTGCGCAACGACAACGGCAATCAGAACGACATGTTGCGGGTCAAGCTGATTGGGACGCGCTCCAACCGCGATGGGATTGGGGCCAAGCTTACGCTCCAGGTTGATAAGAATCTAAAACTATTACGTATGGTAAAGACGGGCTCTGGTTATTTGTCGCAGAGTGAGTTGCCGGTGACGTTTGGGTTGGGCAAACCCGATCCGGGCAGGAGAATGCGGCTGACCGTTGTGTGGCCCAGCGGGCACAAAGACACCGTAGAAAATTTGAGGCCTAACCAGGCGATCACCGTGCAGGAGGCGAAGGGGATCGTCGCCACTCGTGTGATCGTCTTTCAGAAAGCCCGGCTCTAAGCTTTTTCGCCGAAGCCATTCCCTCACGAAGGCCGGGTGCCCCACATCTCGCGAAAAACGAGCGAGATGTCGGGGCACCCGGCTTTCGTGAGGGTATGAGGGCCGGTTCGCTCTTGGTTTAGCGGAACCCTGTCCTATCCAACATGGACGTTATTTCGGCACGGCTGGCTCCCACCTTGCACCGCGCATCGAGAAGGTCTTCTGCGCGCACCGGATAGCGATTACGAAACGCGGGATCGCCGAAGCGCCCCAGATTAAACGGCTCTATCACCTGCAAAACCAGTTGCGTGAACGACCGGACGTCCTCATCCCCGCGCAATTTGTATGCTCGCTCGAGCAGCACTCGTGTTGCCGGCCCAAATACAGGATGCCGGTATAAAAGAAATCCCGGCGCCAATTCCGGCCTGTCCAGCCGCTGCGCCGTTTCCGAGAAGCTAACGGCTGCAAAGTATAGTAATGAAACCGCGGTAAAGGCCGGAAAGTTACTCATGGTTGCGTAGAGCGCACCAATCAGCCTGCTGGCGGTCAGCAACTCGCATTCAGTTTCCTCCGCGTATGTTTGCAGCTGTTGGCCGAGATCCCCCGAGCGAAGGATCCGCGCCAAACGTTCTATCCCCAGCAGCGTGAGAGCAAATCCGGTTGACAGCAGCGGATCGACAAAACCGGCCGCCGAGGGCAACATGGCCCATCGCTTGCCCGCGATGACACCACTGCGAAAGCTAATCGCCGGCATGTGCCGGAATGGTTGGCACGCAACCGCCCGCTCGAATTGCGGTTTCAACCTGGGCACCCTGTCCAACACCCTCGCCCACGCCGGTTCGCCGTCGCTGAGCGCCAACTCCTTTGCCACAGCCTGGCTAACTGCAACCCCGGCGCTGGTCACTCCATTATTGAAGCGAAGCACCCACACCCAACCGCCCGCAAATACATGATGCACCGCCGCATCCTCGACAGGATAAGGTCCATCTGCTGGCTCAATCCGCCCAACCCCGGTGAAGTGGCTATAGAGGCTCTCCGTAGCGGGCATACCGGGCAATGGAGAGTCTGCCAGCCGCAAAGCGCGGTACAGCAAACCGCGCGGGCCGGTAGCGTCGATCATCAGCCGGGCGTGGATGTGGAACGGCTCCTCGCCAGCGCGGCCAACGATCGTTGCGCCATCCTCCGCGAAATCCAAGGTCTCGATCCGTGCGCGTTCGCGGTAGTCAACTCCCAGCCGCCGCGCTTCCATGACCAGGAAGTGATCCACCTCGGCCCGGTACCAATGGGTGTCGGCGATCTCATCGCGCGGGCTTGCTGCCACCAGCAATTCTTGCCCGCTTTGATGGAAGAAGCTGAACCCGCGCTTCAGCCCGCAAGCCATTTGTGGATAGGCGCGTTGCCAGCTTCCCCATTTTGCCAGCGGTGCGATGCGCGGCAGATCATACGTCTTACACAGCCTCTCCAGCAGAAGATTGCTGAGCGGTGTGGTGGATTCTCCAATCGTCATGCGGGGATGCTTACCCTGTTCGAGCAGGACCACCGAAAGCCCGAGCTGGTGAGCAATCATTGCCATCAGGCTGCCGCCGAATCCGGCGCCGGCGATTACCAGGTCAACTTGCACCACAGCACCGCGGACATGGAATTCGATCCACTACCCTTTGCTGTAAATTCATCTGCTGCAGGCGGGCGGCGCGTTGTGCGTGGCAGTGAACGCACGACTCACGTAATCCCCAAATATCAGCAAAGACTCTGCCCGCCTTGAGACCCAAACCGTACTCCATTGCGGACTCCAATATATGCAGGGCGGGAGGCGCGAATTGTCCACTTGCCTGGAGCTCTTCCATAGCTCCGTTTCCCGCCCGCGTCGGGATCAGGACCGCAGCGGTGGCGCCATGCTCCATGGCGAATTCCAAGGATCGCTTGGCCCACGCGAGTGCCTCTGTTGTCGCCATATACGGAGGCTGTACCAGGATAAAGACGCGAAGATCGATCCCGTTGCGGCGCAGGAAATTCGCCGCCGTCGAGAACTGGTCGAGGGTCATGCGCTTATTCAACCTGTCCAGCACCCCTGCATGCGCCGTCTCCAAACCCATAGCAACTTCCAGCCTTCCGCTAAGCAGGTCGCGGAAACGCAGGCAAGCGTCCCCCACCAGCGCCGGATGATTCTCTACGATCAACCTCTCAAAACGATTGGCGCGCAGGGCAATGGCCGAGTAATCTTCGGGGGGAATTGCCCGCTGATCGAAAAAACTGCCACTGTTATAGAGCTTCAACTGTTTTGCCGGCGGTAGCTTCAGAAGCGCGTGATCGATCTGAGCCGGGATCGCGCCCACCGGCACCGTCTCGGTGAGCGTGTTACGCCACAGGTCGCACATCACGCAGCGAAACGGGCATTCCCGATTCGTAAGAAAAATCGTCGCAACCGGTTCCACCGCTCCCCCGGCCGCACACTCCTCTTCCACAAAACACTCATACGGTAGATAAGCATTACGTTGCTCACGCGCCGGACGGCGGCTCAGTACCCAGGCATCAACCTCAGCGCTCATGAATAGAGAGATAGAAATTTCTGGCGATATTCTGCCTCGCGAAAGGGAAGCCTCGACTGCAGCGTCTCTTCAGAAACCGCCCCGTGCTGGAAGCGCCGCTTGCAGAACACCGGCATATCGAAGCCGGTCACGGCCTTTACCCCGCGCGCTACGATATCGCCCTTCAGCCGGTACAGCCGCTCCACATCATAATCAGTCAGCGCGATGAACGGAATGCCTTCTGCTACCGCGACCACGGCAGGCCGCGTAAACGGGCTGAAGCCGATGAACCCGAAGTGATGAGCCGGCGCATAGGTTCGGCTGTAAGAGCGGCTGAGTCCTCCGCTATAAGTAAGGGAATGTTTGATCTTGCCGACTCCCCATCCTTCCTGGTACAGCATCGGATTGTTGATGACGCTGCGAATGGTCAGTTCGGGATTTTGCTCGATGGGATAGTCCTTGAGATTCTCGTCTCCGCCGTCGCCGTCGATCAGATAGCGCCAACCGGGATAGCGTTGGCGAACGCCCCGGCATAACGCCATCGCCATGGTGGCCGATTGCACATCAAGCGCTTTGTAGTCTTCGATCACGCGGATGGTCTCATCCACGTCAAGCGAGGACGCATTCGCGCTTACCGGTTCGAGGAAAAATCCCAGGCCCAGAGCATCGAGAAATGCGCGCGCCTGACCGCCGTCCGGGCCATCCTCCACATCAAGCACAAAAGCTTTGAGGCGCGAGGGATTTATGCCCAGCCTGAGCATGACGTGGTAGGCGGTAAGGAAAACGCTGCCGCTGTCCACGCCGCCGGAGAAGCACACTCCGATGGGTTCATGGGAAGGCACGCCCGGAAGCCATTGCGCGAGTTCGTCCGCGAGTGCGCCGATGTACGCCTGACCGATTTGATCGAGGTCAGTGCTCAGCACGCCCTGCGAGGGAGTAAAGAAACGCGTGTAGACCGGGTCTGGGTCAGGGCAACCGATGAGCTGCAGTTCCACCACGTAGTGAGCGGGAACCATGCGGGTATAGCTGGGGTGGAATTGGGCTTCGAGTCCCTCGGCCTTCAGCCAGTTGTAAATCGTATCGATGCGTGCGGCAACAATGAGCACCGGGCCTTCCTGCCGCTTGGCCAGGAAGTAGCGGAGGGGCCGGTCAAGCGAGCGTGCCATCTTCACCGTCTTGCCTTCACGCGCAACGAGGGCAAATGAGCCGGCGATGCGGCCCACGGCCTCCGCAGGTCCACGCAAAACAATCTGCCTTGCGTCCGCGACGGAAAGGCAATAGAGGTGGTTGGCTTCCGGCTCCGTAAGATCAACCACGCGCTCAATATACTGCTGCATAGTTACCTCGCGTTCCAGCATAGCGCATCTTTTCGGAGTCAGGATCTCAGCCGAAAGGTTGACATGCGTTTCAACCTCTGGGCGGTTGACCTTTGTGCACCATTCAAGCAACCTTACGCAGACCCTATGAAACGATATGTTTTCACCCTGCTTTTCTTTCTGGCGGCCGCAAGCAGTACCTTGCTCTCACAGGAGAATTTCTTCGCTAAATGGGAATCGCGAGCCACTGCGACCCAGGCTAGGCAGCCATCGTGGCCGCCGCCCCTGGTCGCACCGTATCCCATGCTGATCCAGGTTTTTCGCGCCGACTTCACTCGCCAGATCACCCCCACGGAAACGTCCACCTGGAATTATGGCGCTAGCCGAGGTCTGAATCTCATCCCCGGCTTCAATAGCGAAGTCGACGTGTACTACGCGCCGTACCTGCAGCACAACACGCCCAAGGTTAAAGACGGTTTTGGAGATGTCGGGTTTCTCTACAAGTACCGATTTCTTTCCAAGACTGAAAGGGATGGAAACTATATGTTAAGTGCGCAGCTCAGCGCGACCATCCCCACCGGCAGCTACAGCAACGGTAGCCCTGATTCCTCGATTTCGCCGACGCTTCTTGCAGGTAAGGGATTTGGCAAACTCGATGTTATTTCCTGTCTGGGGGGAACTCTGCCCACGGAGGAAACCAACAAGGTCGGCCGATCCATCGCGTGGAATACCACCGCGCAGTATCATCTCTCCAAGTACGTGTGGCCCGAACTGGAATCAAACGCTGCCTGGTTCTACGCCGGGAAGAATAATGGGAAGATGCAAAATTTTCTAACCCCCGGGATTCTCTTCAGCAAATTCAAGTTGCGCCCCAGCGATGAGACTAGCCGCACCGGCGTTGCATTCGGCGCAGCCATGCAGATTGCGACTTCGCACTTCCACACCTATAACCACGAGCTTGCCTTTACCTCGAGATTAGTTTTCTAAAGAGGCCCAAACGCTTGACTGTCCGTCTCCGCCCCATCGCGCTCATTGCCGGACTGCTTTTGCTGTGGCAATTTGGCCTTAGGTGGTCCTCGCTCCATATCCTGCCGACACCGTTAGAAGTCCTTGAAGCGATCGGCGACCTGTTGCAGCATGGGCTGCTGCTGAAATATGTGGTCGCCTCGTTATTCCGCGTCACCTGGGGCTTTGCTCTGGCGGCTGTTTGCGCGGTGCCGCTTGGGCTCATCATCGGCTGGAACCGCCGGGCAGATATGGCACTCAATCCCCTGATTCAAGTCCTTCGCCCGATCTCTCCTCTGGCCTGGATTCCGCTTGCGATTCTCTTCTTCGGCGTCGGTGATCTCTCGGCCATCTTTCTCATTTTTCTCGGCTGCTTTTTCCCTCTATTGCTGACAGCCATCAATGCCGTGCGCAGTATTCCCGCGGTTTACCTCAACGCCGGCCGTAACTTCGGCCTTGGTCCGGCGGCTCTCGTCTCACGGGTCCTCTTCCCGGCGGTCATGCCCCAGCTCATCATCGGCATGCGGATCACCCTGGGTGTTGGTTGGCTGGTGGTGGTCGCGGCGGAAATGATTGCGGTCAACTCGGGCCTCGGCTTTCTCATTGTCGATGCCCGGAATGCCGGCAACCGCTACGACCTGGTTGTGGCCGGAATGGTCATCATCGGGCTCATCGGCCTTTTGCTGGATATTGCCATGCGATCGTTGCAACAGCTGAAGTCGCTCCGCTGGAGTTACTCGGAGGATTAGTTGGAGAAAACAAAGTTACAGGCCGGCCACGTTCACATGGTCTTTACGCGCGATGGAAAGACCACGCCGGTGCTCGAAGACATCAGCCTTGAAGTGGCAGATGGCGAATTCGTTTGCCTGCTCGGACCATCCGGCTGCGGCAAATCGACGCTGCTCAGTGCCATGGCCGGTTTTCTTTCCCCCACCAGCGGAGAAATAAAGATCGATGGGGAGATTGTGCGTGGACCCGACCCCCGGCGCATCTTTGTCTTTCAGGAGCGAGGAGTCTTTCCCTGGCTGACCGTCGAAGGCAATATCGCTTTCGGTTTGTTCCACCTGCCGGCCGCCGAACGGCGCCAGCGTGTCGCCCATTACGTAAAAATGGTCGGGCTCGAAGGCTTTGAAAAAGCCTATCCGCCTGCGCTTTCCGGAGGCATGAAACAGCGTCTGGAAGTGGCGCGGGCCTTGGCCGTGAACCCAGACATGCTGTTTCTCGACGAGCCGTTCGGCGCGCTCGACTCTATTACCCGTCTCGTCATGCGCGGCGAACTGCTGCGCATCTGGGAGGCAGAGCGCAAAACCATTATCTTTGTCACCCACGATATTGATGAGGCGGTGCAGCTTGCGGATCGAGTCGTGGTCATGAGCGCCCGCCCTGCCAGCATTCAGCAAATCGTGAACATCGATATCCCGCACCCGCGTGACATCAGCTCCGCGCGCTACCTGGAACTGCGCGACGGCATTTTCCAACAGATTGGTCTGGCTCACAGGATATGAACTCGCTCGCAGAACCTAAGAAATGGGAGAGGTTTTTCTGGCCGGTTCTGGTCACCGCGCTGGTTCTTGCGCTGTGGCACTATTCCGTCGTCTGGACGGCAACCAAAATTTTTCCCTCGCCGCTCGATGTCGAAAAGGGAATTGCCGAGCTGGTTCGCAAGAAGGTGTTATGGGGCGACATCATTGATTCCCTTCGCCGGGTAGCGATTGGCTTCGGCGGCGCGGCCGTCATCGGTATCCCACTGGGTTTAACGCTAGGCTGGTATCCGGCGGCCAACCAGGTAGTGAATCCGCTGTTGCAGATTCTGCGCCCCATCAGCCCCATTGCCTGGATTCCGATCGCCATCATCCTGCTGGGGGTGGGCGACCATGCTGCCACCTCGCTCATTTTTCTGGGCGCACTTTTCCCCATCATCGTGGCCTGCGTCGACGGCGTCTCCAACGTTCCCTCTGTGTTCCGGCTTGCCGGACGCAACTTTGGTCTCGGGCCCACCCATCTTCTTACCCGGATCGTCTTCCCGGCCGCGCTGCCAAAAATTATCGTCGGCCTGCGTATCGCCCTTGGTATCGCATGGTTAGTCGTGGTCGCCGCTGAAATGATCGCAGTTGATTCTGGTCTGGGTTACCTGGTCATCGATTCCCGCAATTCGGGCAAGCGTTACGACCTGGTGGTTGCCGCCATGCTGATTATCGGTCTGATCGGCCTGATCCTCGATACCGGTTTCCGGCGGCTGGAAAAAATCAAATCCGTTCGATGGGGATTTCGCGATGAGTCTTAAAAGCAAATTCGCGTTGGGTGTGCTCGCCTGGCTGGTCCTGATCACCGGGCTGCACGCCTGGTTGAACGTGAACTGGAGCGCGGTTCTGAACGACTATCAACCCGCGGAGAAACGAAAGATCACCGTCGCTTATCTCCCCGCGACTTGCCAGCTCACCTGCCCGGTTACGGACTACATCTCCAGATACTCTCTGTCCGGGGAGATGTTTCTGCCTCGAATGTTTCAGGGCTTTCCGGAGATGAAGGAGGCGTTGATCTCCAACCGCGTGCAGGCCGCCTTTATCGTGGCGCCACTGGCGATTGCTCTCGTTGCCCAGGGGGTCCCCATCAAGGTCGTGTACCTGGGGCACCGTTACGGCAGTGCTGTGGTGGTCCGCAAAGATGGCCCCATCAAGACCGTCGCCGATCTGCGCGGCCGCACCATCGCTATTCCCAGCCGTTTTTCCGACGAGCGCTTGCTGACGTTGCGCGCCATGAAGGTGTGGGGAATCAAGCCCAGCGAAGTCAAGATGGTCGAGATGGCGCCGCCCGATGTCTCCGGTGCTCTGGCCGCTCATGCCATCGATGCATTCGCCATGGGTGAGCCCTTTCCCTCGCAAGCGGAAATGGGTGGTTTTGGCCGTGTACTTTTTCAGGCCCGGGAGTACTGGCCCGACTATATGTCCTGCATTCTTGTAGTCCGCCAGGATCTCATCGACAAGCGTCCTGAGGTCGTCCAGACCCTGGTGGATGGTATTGCCCGTTCCGGTCTGTGGCTTGATACCAGCAAGCCCCACCGTGAAGACGCGGCTGACTTTGTCGGCCGCTTTTACTACAACCAGAAACCTGCCTTGCTGCGCTGGGCATTGACCAAGCCGCTGGACCGGGTCACCTACAGTCCCCTAGCCCCGCGCAAGGCAGACTTCGATATGGTGCGCGATCTGATGATAGAAACGGGTGTCCTGAACAAGAAGATCGAATTCAGCGATTACGCCGACACCCGCTTCTCTGACCAAGCCAGTATCCAGACACCCTGGAGATACGAACCCGGCACTGCAACCGCCCGGTAGGGAGACACAAATATGTTTCGCAGAAGGTTTCTCCGATTAGTAACGTTGGCTGGTGTGGGCAGCCTCGCTCCCCTTGAAGCCATGGCTGCTGCAGAGAGCAAGACCATTACTTTTCTCGTCAGGGGATTCAGCTGCATCACCTGCGCCACCGGCCTTGATACCATGCTGAGCCAACAAAAGGGCATCGCTTCCAGCAAATCGACCTATCCCGAAGGCAAGGTGACGGTTCGCTTCGATCCCAGCCAGATAACCGAGCAAGCCATCCTCTCCTTCATCACTGATTTGGGCTTTGCCGTCGTGAGCGAACAGAAAAGCTAGACGAGGAACAAATATGTATTCCCAACTATCCGCCATTCTTGCCGCATCGCTCGATCTTCAGCAGCCACCGGTAGCCATTTCTTTCACCGACTCCGTTCCTGCCGGAGTGAAAGCGTATGGCCGCCGGGTTCCCGCAGGCTGCAGATTCTGGGAAGAAGGCGCGAGCACTGTATTTGCGACTTCTGCCTCCGACCACAGCCTGTGTTCCATTGGTGTTTATACCCATAATCTTCAAACCTCGCCTGCTCAGCAGACAGACCTGATGGATGCTCTCAAGGTATTCGGCCAGTTGGAGTATGTGAGACCAGAGGACCTGGCGCAGATTCCGGTGCTGGGGTCGCAGCCTGCATACGTCGTGTACGCACCTTTGGCAACTTCCCCATTGCCGCCGGACGTAGTGCTCCTGTTTGTAAATGCCAAACAAACACTTATCCTGTCGGAAGCGACGCAGCAGGTGGAAAACCAGAATGCTCCAGCCATGGGCCGGCCGGCGTGTGCCATCGTTCCCCAGGTCATGAACACCGGCCGGGCGGCCTTAAGTCTGGGCTGCTGTGGAGCCCGGGCTTATCTGGACGTACTCACCGACGATGTCGCTGTGTTCGCCATACCCGGAGCCCGGCTCGAGGCATATGCCAAGCGGATCGAGGCCCTGTCCAAGGCCAATGCTGTTCTTTCCAGGTTCCACCAACTTCGCCGCCGCGACGTCGCCGCCGGAGGCGCCCCCACGATCAAGGACTCCCTGGCTGCCTTGGCGCCCTGAGAGGTAGCAATCCAGGGATGCGGACTGGGTTAGAGTCTGTGTGAGAACCGGGGAAAAGAAAACAGCCTATCCTCTACTCCGTCCTCCGGCTTTGTATCAGGGCCCGACTTTAGTCGGGCCGTTGAGGCCCACAAAAATTTGGGCTTTAGCCCCTGCCTGAATTGTCTCCCGAAGTATTTTCCGTTGGACGCGCCATGGCAGGGGCTAAAGCCCAATCTCTTCCGATTCCTTTGCGGCCCGACTAAAGTCGGGCCCTGATACAAAGCCGGAGGACGGAGTAGAGGATAGGCTGTTTTCTTTCTCCGGTTCTCGCACAAACTCGTTGGGCCTTCGGCCCTGGGCGAGCCGGATTCGCATACAACGCCAAACCGCACCTGAAATTCTCCCGATTTTAATCGCCCGGCGCAGCCTCGCCTCCGTCTTGACCCCACTTCTGAGAGAATCTCTGAGGGAAAGATCCAAAGTGCTGGTGGGGCATCTAACCCGCAAGCCCATCAGGGGAACGGAGCAAAGCAATGGCAACCGCAGTGAAGGTGCAGTCTCTCACTCAGCGAGCCGCCTGGAAGGCGCTCGAGTCCCACTACGAAAAAGTCCGGAACGTCTCTCTGCGCTCGCTGTTTTCCGACGATCCTCAGCGTGCCGCGCGCTTTACCATCGAGGCGGCCGGCCTCTTTCTCGACTACTCCAAGAACCGAATCACCGAGGAGACGCGCAAACTCCTCCTCCAGCTGGCCCAGGAATCCGGCCTGCGGGAGCGCATCGACGCCATGTTTCGTGGAGAAAAGATCAACGTCACCGAGAAACGGGCAGTCCTGCACGTCGCCTTGCGCGCACCGCAAGGGGAAAAGATCGTTGTCGACGGCCAGGACGTGGTTCCCGAAGTCCACGCGGTGCTCGACAAGATGAGCGCGTTCTCCGACCGCGTGCGCAGCGGAGAATGGAAAGGGCACACCGGCAAACGCATTCGCAATGTCATCAACATCGGCATTGGAGGCTCCGACCTCGGCCCGGTGATGGCTTATGAAGCGCTCAAATACTACAGTGACCGCAAGATGGTGTTCCGCTTTGTCTCGAACGTTGACGGCACGGACTTTGCCGAGGCCGTGATCGACCTCGACCCCGCGGAAACCCTGTTCATCATCTCCTCCAAGACCTTCACCACGCTCGAAACCATGACCAACGCCCACACGGCTCGCGACTGGGCGATCGCAGGTCTGAAGGACGAGTCCTCCATCGCCAAGCATTTTGTCGCCGTTTCCACCAACGCCGCGGAAGTCACAAAATTCGGCATCGACACGGCCAACATGTTCGGCTTCTGGGATTGGGTCGGCGGCCGCTACTCCATGGATTCCGCCATCGGCCTCTCCACCATGCTGGCCATCGGCCCGGCAAATTTTCAAGCCATGCTGGACGGCTTCCACCAGATGGACGAGCATTTCCGCACCGCTCCCTTCGAGAACAATCTGCCCGTGATCCTGGGCCTGCTCACCGTCTGGTACACCGACTTCTTCCTGGCGCAAACCATGGCGGTCTTACCGTATGAGCAGTATTTAAAGCGGTTTCCCGCCTACCTGCAGCAGCTCACCATGGAAAGCAACGGCAAACATGTCACCCTGGAAGGAGAGCGGGTCGATTACGATACCGGCCCCATCTACTGGGGCGAGCCGGGAACCAACGGGCAACATTCGTTCTACCAGCTAATTCATCAGGGCACCAGGCTGATTCCCTGTGACTTCATCGGTTTTGAGAAGACTCTCAATCCGCTCGGGCGCCACCACGACATGCTGCTGGCCAACGTCTTTGCCCAGGCCGAAGCGTTGGCTTTCGGCAAGACCGCGGAGCAGGTCAAGGCGGAAGGAACGCCGGACTGGCTGGTTCCACATCGCGTGTTTGAGGGCAACCGCCCCTCGAACGTGCTGCTGACAGAAAAGTTGACACCAGAGACGCTGGGCAAACTGGTCGCTCTATACGAGCACTCAGTATTTACCCAAGGCACCGTCTGGCAGATCGACTCCTTCGATCAGTGGGGCGTCGAATTAGGCAAGGTGTTGGCGCAGCACATCATCGCGGAAATTGAAGCCCCCAGCGACGCCGGGCTGCAGCACGATGCTTCCACCAGCAACCTGATCCGCCGCTATCGTAAGCTCAAATAGGCCGGCGCAACCGACGAAAGAACACCAACAAAGAGGAGCAATTCTATGCAATTAGGAATGGTGGGTCTAGGCCGAATGGGCTCCAACATGGTCAAGCGTTTGCTGAATAACGGTCACACCAGCGTGGTGTTCGACAGGTCAGCGAAAGTAGTTCAGGATCTGGTGCAGCAAAAAGCGGTCGGAGCTTCCTCGCTCGCCGACTTGGTCAGCAAGCTTTCCAAGCCGCGCGCCATCTGGCTGATGATCCCGGCGGCGGTGGTAGACGAAACCATTGCCGAGCTCGCGCCGCACCTGGAATCTGACGACATCCTGATCGATGGCGGCAATTCCTATTACATCGATGACATCCGCCGCAGTCAGGCTCTCGCGCCCAAGGGAATCCGGTATGTCGACGTTGGCACCAGCGGCGGTGTCTGGGGACTCGAACGAGGCTACTGTCTCATGATCGGCGGACCCACCGCGGCGGTTGAGCACCTGGAGCCGATCTTTAAGACGATCGCTCCTGGCGCTGGCGATATTCCCCGCACCCCCGGACGGGAAAAAGTAGGCGGCACGGCGGAAGAAGGATACCTGCATTGCGGGCCCAGCGGCGCCGGCCACTTTGTCAAAATGGTGCACAACGGCATGGAGTACGGCATCATGGCCGCCTATGCCGAGGGCCTCAACATTCTGCACCATGCCAACGTGGGCAAAAAGGCGGGCGAGATCGACGCCGAAACTACGCCGCTGCGCGATCCCGAGCACTACCAGTATGACTTCAACCTTCCGGACGTGGCCGAGGTATGGCGCCGCGGCAGCGTCATCTCCTCCTGGCTGCTGGATCTTACCTCCGCTGCGTTAACCAAGAGCCCTGCCTTGTCGGATTTCGCTGGGCACGTCTCCGATTCGGGCGAGGGCCGCTGGACCATCAAGGCGGCGATCGACGAAGGGGTGCCGGCGCCAGTGCTGACCGCATCGCTTTATGAACGCTTCAGTTCGCGCGGCGAGGCCGATTTCGCCGATAAGCTGCTCTCCGCCATGCGCTTTGAATTTGGCGGGCATATGGAGAAGGTCGCCAAGTAACCCAGGACGCTCAGGGTGCGGGCGCGGCTTCCTGGGCAACTTTGAGCCCTGAGTCGAACTGCTCAGAGTACATATCATTGCCCAGCTGACGCACGTCCGCGGGTCCTTCGTTGATGATCGCGCTGAAGACCGCTCGCGCCTTGGTGCGATCTTCAGCGCCGATCAGTTCTGTGGTGCCTGGCTCTTCGTGCAAATCCCGCCCGTGGAGCGAAGTGTAGAGAGTCATCGACCGCGCGCGCTCATCTTCATCGCTCACAACGATCAGCATCAGGTTGTCATGCATGTGGGGGAGGATCGTGGCGGCCTCCACCTTTGCCTGGGCCATCCTTATGCTGATCACGCCCATTGGCTGGGTAACGTGGAAACTTACCAGCGAGCTGTTCCCGTTTGGGTTGCGATCGAAAACCAGCGCCTGTTTCTGATGGTAGTATTTCGCCAAAAGCGCGCCCAGTTCTCGTGCCTTATCGTTGGCGCAGCCATCGATCATGCCGGAGTTTTCCGCCTGACCCTTCCAGATACCCACGCCTCCGTCCACTTGGGATCGCTGGCAAAGACGCTCTGCCAGGTAGCGGGCGGTAGACAGATACTGCAGCTGTTCAAAAGAATCCAACGAGACTCCGGCGCACGACATAGTCAAAAGCCCCTTGGTGCTGGGGCTGACAAAAACAACGCTCTGCGCAAGCAGCCCATGGAACGAGATCAGGAAGACGATCGATCGAGCGAGCAGCATTTTCCTCATAACAGCATTTCTCCAGGAAACTTGATCGAGAAGGGACCGGTTAAAGACTTTGAGCTGGGGGTGGCCCGTTCATTCCGCTGTCATTTCGCGTTTGTTCATTAAGGAGCGTCGCGGAGAGGAATCACGGCGCACCTCAGAGCCGTTTTCCTGGTTTCAGTTTTCCGTTTCGCTTGCCAGCTTGATCTCGGCCCCGGGCTTCAAACGCTCATACACGCTTCCCGATTGCACGTGTCTGGCGACCATCTCGAAGAAATCGGATCGGAGACCTGGCTTGGCAATAAAAATGTCCGTGCACGGCTCCACTGGCTCGCAGTATCTTCTGAGCAACAAGGAGGAGCCGCCAACAAAGTTGATGAGTTCCTGCTTGCCGGCAATCTCGTGCTCTAACAGAAAAGCTCGCATTACAGCGGAGATAGATTCCTTCTTGTAATGCATATCGTTCATCTGCAAGTCTACATAAGTCACTCCATTGCGTCGCCAGCCGCTCAGCAGGCTCAACCAGGGCCCATCCGGTAGCCGTAAGCCCATGGAGAAGAAATCCGCATTGGCGCGCAGCAAGCGATGCCGGGCCTGGAAGAACTGGGTTATACGCGACGGCATCGACTTTCCTTGCAGGTCCAACATCACTTGCAGGGACTGGTCAGGCTCGAGCCAAGGAATGAATTGAACGTTCGCGCTTTTTTCCAGTTGTTGACGCTTGCCTGCCAGGCTACGCCGGGTACGGGGTCCCAGCGTGGCCAGCATCCTCTCGTAGGTGGCTTCCAGTGGCAGCGTGTGCTGCACCGCCGTTTCGCAAAATCTCCGGAAGTAACTGGCCACGCCCATCACCTCCATACAACGGGCGGAAGACGCCTTGAAGGTCAGGCTTACACCATGAGCACGCCACTGCCTCAGCAGCGCCTGGGTGGCCAAATGCACATGCAGCACGCGCAGTGCTGGATCCCCCACGACTAGGCTCTCCCCGATGTAATCTCCGCCCCGGAACAATCCAAGCCCAATGCCAAACCTGGTGTGCTCGTAGAAAAGAACACACGCTTCAAGGTTACGATCATGGCGAATCAGCACCGCCACACACCTGCGGTTGGGGAAAGTGTTGGCCGCGATGAAGTATTCCGGCTCAGTGGTGAAATCATCTTGCTGGTCACAGCGCCGGCGAAGCTCGAGGATCTCCCCCAGGTGAGACCGCAGATCTCGATGGCCGATAACCAGTTGTGTCGCTCTTGGTCCTGCAATAAATGCGGGGCCAACTCTCAAATTTTCCCTGATTGTGACATACAACTGTTGACTGGTCGCAACTAACTCGCTTGAACTCACTTAGCATCTCCCGGACGCGAGGGGGCGTTATCGCAACATGCAATGACTGTGTTGTTTACATCAGATGTAGGCAGTAACAAACAGTAACAGTGCTTCACTCTCGAAGGTACAGGCCTGTTCCCGAGCCGTTTTGCGCCTCTCTTAAGGAGGCATCAGCCGGAATATTGAAACCGAGTATAGCACCTCACATTCATTGGTCCAGCAAAATCCTTGCGCCTTTCACGGTAGTTACCGCGCACTGCAATGATTGCTGGTGAACGCTTGTACCGGTGTACTAAACCGGGAATTATGTGCCTATCGCAGACCGGATACCGTCGCGCGGACTGTTCCAAATTGATGCAGGCGGTGTTGGTAATGGACAGTCACCCAGAAGAGGACTACCAGCAATCCGTCGCAACCTACGCTCGTCCATGCGGCGCCGAGCCAGGAGTAACGCGGCAGGATGACCAGGTTGCTGACTACGTTGATCAAGGCGACAAGCACCTGGATCCCCGTGCGTGTGCGTTGATATCCGGCGCCGGAGAGCGAATCTGCGAGAAAGGAATGGATCGAGCGCAGCAGGGGAATGAGCGCGAGCCAGCGGACGGCCGGAACCACCGCCTGGTATTTGGTTCCCAGAACGTGGGGCAAAACCGGAGCCAGCCACCACAGTCCTGCCGAGGCCAACAGACCATAGAGCGAGGTCCTGGCGATCAGTGACCGGGCGTAGGGATAGGTCGCGGCCAAGCCCGCTGTTCCTTTGCGGAAGAACTGCGGGTAAGCGGCCGCCGCCAGCGAGCGGACGGGGGTCATGGTTACGTCGATGACGCGATAGGCCGCGGCATACACGCCGGTGGCGGCCAGGTCCGCCAGGCGGCTCAGCATGATCTTGTCGATGTCGTTATAGATGGTCGTCGCCGAGCCCGCTATGCTGAAAAACACACCCTCCGCCACATCTTCCCGTAATGCCCGCAGATCGGTAGCGGGCCGTCCCCAGAGCTGCCCACCTTTCACCACCGCATACATCATGCCCAGCAGGCTGGTAAGCAGATAAACCAGCACCCAGTGGGAGAGAGTTACCGGGTGAACTGTAACTATTAAGGTAACAATGCCGGCGAGCCGGAACAGGCTTGCCGCAGCGCCTTGGATCGAGGTTTGCTTCATCCGGCCCAGGGCAGTAAAACCGAATGCCGCCAGCTCCGTCACCTTCAACAAGACCAGGTCTGCAACGCAGACCGTGATCACCACCAGGGGCGCGGTTTTGAGGTGGAGGACCAGGCTCAGCCCAAGTGCGAGAGCGGAAAGCAAGCTTCCGGAAAACACGGTGAGCAGGATCCCGTTGCCCCAGCAGATCGCGGCTTCCCGTTTGGTTGACCGTACATTCTTGATGAAGAGATTGGCTGTGCCCAAGCCCGAGAAGGGCCCAAGAAGAGCGGCCATCGCCACCACGGTTACAAATGCGCCATAGGCGTCCGGGCCCAGCGATCGGGCGATGAGAATGAAGTAGGCAGCCTGAATAACCAGCCGGAAGCCTTGTCCGATGGAGAGATGGATGGTGTCCCTGAGCAGCCCGCGGGTCTTCATACGCGTCGATAAGATCATCAGCACCGTTATCTCATGGGTGGCGATGATTGTTGCGCGACGAGCAGCCTGGGGTAAGGGCCCAAATCGAGTCATTCGAGCGCAGGCATAAGACAAAGGGACACTTAGCCGCGAAGGAGAAATTGGAAGATTCGGCGACGATGCGGAACATTCCTGAATTCCAGTTAACCTTCAGACCCGGCCTTCGTGAGGGAACCAGCTCAAACGCAACCAGACAGATAGCAGGGCAAACCTTTATGCTCTCCAAGAGGTGAATTTGTTGCTTCAGCGCAGTTTGCTTTTGTTGTCCCTGTTTTGCGCTCTACCTGTTTTAGAGGCTCAGAACCCACCCTCGCAGCCGCCGCCCCAGGCCATGGGCGTCAATACTGGCGGCACCTACGCGCCGGTACTCGATTCCGAAAAGCGGCCGATCACCGCCGGAGGCTTTGTCAAAACCGGCCCGGTGGTCTTTGAAGACATTGCCGTAAAGGCCGGACTGACGGTGTGGCATCACACTATGGGCACCCCTAAAAAGCAGTACATCCTGGAAGCGCCCGGGTCGGGAGTAGCGCTGCTGGACTACGACAAAGACGGCTGGCTCGACATCTACATGGTGAACGGCTCGACCTACGACGCCCTCTCCGGCAAAGCCGCTTCGCCCCACGCGGCCCTCTTCCACAACAACCATGACGGCACTTTTACCGAGGTTGCGGCCAAGGCCGGAGTCACCAACGATCGCTGGGGATTCGGGGTAGCCGTAGGCGACTATGACAACGATGGCTGGCCGGATTTGTTCGTCGCCAATTTTGGCAAGAATCGCCTCTACCACAACAACCATGATGGAACCTTCACCGATATGGCGGAAAAGGCCGGTGTGCAGCTGGGCAACTGGTCAAGCGGCCCCACCTTCGGCGACTATGACGGCGATGGCCGGCTGGATCTTTTTGTCTCCGGCTATGTGCACTACGACCAGGGCAAGCCGCCTGGGCTGGATGGAAGCGGCGTTTCCTACAACTTTTGCCAGTTCCGCGGGGTGAACGTGATGTGCGGTCCGCGCGGCCTCAAAGGAGAGCACGATCACCTCTTCCATAACAACGGCGATGGTACCTTCACCGACGTCAGCCAGAAAGCGGGGGTCAGCGATGCCAACGGCTATTACGGTTTTACCTCTGTCTTCGCGGACCTGAACAACGACGGCAAGGTAGACCTGCTGGTGGCCGACGACTCCACCCCCAACTACCTGTACATCAACAAGGGCCACGGCACCTTTGAGGACGACAGCTATGCCTCCGGATACGCTCTAAACGAGAATGGCCGGGAAACCGCGTCCATGGGGGTGGCGGTTGGCGACTACCAGAACAACGGCCGGCTGAGCCTGTTCAACACCACCTTTTCCGATGACTACGATGTGCTCTACCGCAACGACGGCGATGGGAACTTCACCGACGACAGCTATGCCGCCGGGGTGGCGGAGGTAACCGTGCCTTTTCTGGGCTGGGCAACGGAGTTTATTGATTACGACAATGACGGATGGAAAGACCTGTTCGCCGCCAACGGGCATGTCTATCCCCAGGTGGACCAGTACAACTGGGGCTCAACCTATGCCGAGCGGCCGCTCTTGTTCCACAATCAACTGGGCAAGAAGTTCGACCTGGTGCCGGCGGTCGAAGGCTCCGGGCTGGCGCTGGTCATTCCGGCGCGCGGGGCGGCCTTTGGCGATCTCTTCAACGACGGCCGTATCGACGTGGTGATCAATAACATGGACAGCGTGCCGGCCCTGTTGCGCAACGTGAATCCGGACCACCACCACTGGGTGGAGTTGAGCCTGGTGGGCGGAGCAAAGAGCCCCAGGGACGCGGTTGGGGCAACGGTGTATCTCACCGCCGGTGGCATGCGCCAGCGCGGGGACGTGCTCAGTGGGGGCAGCTTTGTCTCTTCCAACGACCCCCGGGTGCACTTCGGCCTGGGCGATGCGGATAAAGTAGATGCGGTGGAGATTCACTGGCCCAGCGGCTTCCAGGAAAAAGTGAAGCTGCCCGGGGTGGATAAGATTTTCATCGTGGAAGAAAGCAAGGGCGTGACCGGTCAGGCCCCGGCCGCCCAGGCCCAATAATATGGACCAGAACATGCAGTTTCCTCATCGCCGCTTTGATCCTCTGCGCGGCCGCTGGGTGCTGGTTTCTCCTCACCGCACCCAGCGCCCGTGGCAGGGCGAGGTCAGCCGGACGGACGTAAAGCCGGCGCTGCATTATGACCCCAGCTGTTATCTATGCCCGGGCAATGTCCGTGCAGGAGGAAAGCAGAACCCGCAATACTCCGCTGTGTTTGCCTTCACCAACGACTACTCTGCGCTCTTGCCCGACTCGCCCCCGGGGGGAACGGAAAGTGGCCATCGTTTGCTGCTGGCGGAAAGTGAGCGCGGTGTTTGCCGGGTGTTGTGCTTTCATCCCGACCACAGCCTGACTCTGGCAGGCATGGAGGTGGCCGACATTGTCCGCGTAGTCCAGGCCTGGACGGCCGAGTTCATCGAACTTGGTGCGCGGCCGGAGATTCGGCACGTGCAGATATTCGAGAATCGTGGCGCCATGATGGGGGCTAGCAATCCCCACCCCCACTGCCAGATCTGGGCCACTGAACATATTCCCGACGAGCCGGCAGCGGAGCTGACCAACCAGCGCGCCTATCATCAGCTCTATAACTCTTGCTTGCTCTGTGAGGCCCTCAAGGTCGAACTCGAGCAGCGCCAGCGGATCGTCTGTGAGAACGACGAATTTGTGGCGTTGGTGCCGTTTTGGGCGGTGTGGCCTTTTGAGACCCTGGTGCTCAGCCGTACGCATCTGGGTAGCCTGGACGCTTTCAGCGCCGCCCAGCAGCACGGCCTGGCAGATATTCTCAAGCGACTAACCTCTATCTACGATCGCTTATTCGCGACCAGTTTTCCCTACACCATGGGTTTTCACCAGCGCCCTACAGACGGCGAGCCGTATCCCGAGTGGCATTTTCACGGCCACTTTTACCCCCCGCTGTTGCGTTCTGCAACCGTGCGCAAGTTCATGGTCGGCTTTGAAATGCTGGGCATGCCGCAGAGGGACATTACCCCCGAGTCTGCCGCGGAACAACTACGCTCTGCCGCGGGCGGGTAAGCCCCATGCGCCGGTTGTGGCTGTCGTTCTTACTGTCGCTCTGTTTAGCCACCCAGAGCCTGGCCCAGGTGATCGCTGTCGATCACGGGCCAAATGCGCCCGCGCAGCAGGCCAAGCCTTACGTGGTCTTGGTATCGCTCGACGGCTTCCGCTACGACTACGCGGGAAAATATGGGGCCAAACATTTGCAGGCCCTGGGTGCCGAGGGCGCTATGGCGAGCCAGGGAATGATCCCGTCTTACCCCTCGCTTACCTTTCCCAATCACTACACCCTGGTGACGGGTCTTTATCCGGAGCACCACGGCATCGTGGCCAACAGCTTCTACGACCCGGCCCGCAAGCAGCGTTATTCCTATACCGATCCGGTTAGTAACCGCGACGGTAGCTGGTACGGGGGCACGCCTCTGTGGGTGCTGGCGGAGAAACAGGGCATGCGCAGCGCGTGCTTCTTCTGGCCCGGCTCGGAGGCCGAAATTGACGGTGGGCGCCCATCTTACTATCTGAATTTCGACGACCACTTCCCGGATGAGAAGCGCATAAATCAGGTGATTGCCTGGCTGCGCTTGCCCGCGGCGCAGCGCCCCCACTTCATCACCCTCTATTACTCCACGGTCGATCATGCCGGGCATCAGTACGGCCCGGATAGCCCGGAGACCGCAGCCGCCGTGCAACATGTCGATCAGCTGGTAGGAACTCTGTGGGCGGACCTGGCAAAGTTGCAGCTGCCGATTGACCTGATCGTGGTTTCCGATCACGGTATGGAGCGCGAGCAGGGAGCCTGGATCAATCTGTCCAGTTACGCCGGCCTGGAGAACTTCATCACCGTCGGATCGCTCCTCTACCCCAAATCAGAAGCCGTGGCCGAGAAGGCATACCAGGAGTTGAAAATCAAGTCCGATGCATTTACCGTCTATCGCCGCAAGCGCGTGCCCGCGGCCCTGCACTACAACACCAATGCCCGCGAGGGCGACCCCGTGGTTGTAGCCAACGGACCGTATGCCATTCGCGCCCAGGTTCCGGCAGACGATCGCCCTCCCGAAGCGGGAGTGCATGGCTACGACCCGCGGGTGATGAAGTCCATGCGCGCCTTTTTTCTCGCCGTGGGTCCGGATATTCGTCCCGGCTCCAAACTCGAGCCCTTCGAAAACGTAAATGTCTATCCACTGGTGGCGAAGATCCTAGGCCTGGACGCCCCCCAGGTCGACGGCAGCCTGAACGTCCTCTCGAACATCCTCAAGATCAACCCGGTCGACGACATACCGTAGTTGGAATGTGCTGGCTAAGCCGCTGGGGACCACAAGGGTGGGCACCGGGAGAGAAACCGCAGGTCCCTCCACTACGCTTCGCTGCGCTCGGGATGACAAAAAGGGGGGGCGGCAACTCTATCCCAGCTAATGCTCTCCCCTTGTCATCCCGACCGGAGCGAAGCGTAGTGGAGGGACCTGCGGTTTCTCTCCCGGTGCCCACCCACACTCCTTGGCCTCTGAGCTATCTCGGGCTCAACCCATGCCCTTCATGCCACGCATTCTCAGCGAACTCTGGAATCCTCAAAAAAATCTGCTCATCTGACACTCATGAAAGTCTCTAACCCGTCGGACGTTCGCTTGCTCGACAACCCAATCTGGTACGCCCTTGCCACGGAGCAGGCATCGCTGGCCCAGGGCAACCGTCTGGCCAAGCGTTTTCCCGCGGACGTGGCCCCTTTTGCAGCCATGAGAGATCAATCCCCGGCTGAATATCAGGCGCTCGACGAAGTGCTCGCGGGAGACGCCGCCGCCCTGTTTCTCGACTCCCCACCTCCCCTAACCAGCGCCTGGACGATGGTGCACAGTGGGGAAATGTACCAGATGATCTTCGATGGCATGCCCCCGGAGGAGCCCAAACAGGTCTTTCGCCAGTTAACCGGAGCGGACGTTCCAGAGATGTTGGCCCTGACTAAGTTGACCGAGCCCGGCCCTTTTCTTCCTCGTACGATCCAACTCGGTTCCTATTTTGGAGTGCATGAGCACGGCCAACTTGTGGCCATGGCCGGCGAGCGGCTTCACATTAGCGGCTTCAACGAGGTAAGCGCGGTGTGTACTCATCCCGATTACCGAGGGCGAGGATACGGCAACGCTCTCATGTCGGTGGTGATATCCAGGATCATCCGCCGGGGGGAGACGCCGTTTCTGCACGTAAGAACGGAAAACGCCGCCATCCGATTGTACGAAAAGATGGGGTTCACCGTGCGTGCACGACTGTATCTGGCAGTGATCAAACATGCCCGGCAGCCAGTTACAATCGAGAATGACAATGCCTCCGACCGACGTAAAGAACAAGCCCCGCAGCACTGAAGTGGTTGCCCCGCCAACCACTCTGCCCGAGCGCTACGACCCGGCGGAGATCGAGGTGCGCTGGCAGCAGCGCTGGGATGCGGAGCCAGAGCTCTATCGCGCCGAGCCCGAAAACAGCGGACGGCCCAAATATTACGTGCTGGAAATGCTGCCTTATCCGTCGGGCCAGCTGCACATGGGGCACGTTCGCAACTACTCCATTGGCGACGCCCTGGCCCGCTACATGTGGATGCAGGGTTACAACGTCCTTCATCCCATGGGCTGGGATGCGTTTGGATTGCCGGCAGAAAATGCGGCGCTCAAAAACCACACCCCACCCCGGGAGTGGACGCTCGCGAACATAGCGGCCATGCGCCGCCAGATGAGCCGGCTGGGCCTGAGTTATGACTGGCAGACCGAGATCACCACGTGTCTGCCCGACTACTACCGTTGGACGCAGTGGTTTTTCCTGCGCATGCTGGAGCGCGGCCTTGCCTTCCGCAAGCAGAGCAAGGTGAACTGGTGCCCGCTTTGCGCCACCGTGCTGGCCAACGAGCAAGTCATTGACGGCTGCTGCTGGCGTCACGAAGATACGGTGGTCGAACAGCGCGATCTGGAGCAGTGGTTTCTGCGCACCACCAACTATGCGCAAGAACTTTTGGACGGGCTGGATAAGCTCCCCGACTGGCCGGAGAAGGTGCGCACCATGCAGCGCAACTGGATCGGGCGCAGCGAAGGCGCGACCATCGAGTTTGTGCTCGATCCAGCCGCTCACGAAACCGGACGCGATCGCGGCAAAGTCCCTGTGCCCCCGCCCCCGGGCTTCGTTGCGGGCAAGATCGACAGGAACGCCACCCGGATCCCGGTATACACCACGCGTTTAGACACCATCTTTGGCGCCACCAGCCTGCAACTTGCGCCCCAACATCCGTTGGCGAAACAGTTTGCCCAGGCGGACGAACATGTGGCGGCTGAGGTCGCCTCGCTGGTCGAAGAGCAGAAGAAAGCACGGGAGGCAGGCGATCCGGGGGCTGTCGACAAGCGCGGCAGTTTCACTGGACACTATGCCATCAACCCTTTCAGCGGAGAACGAGTGCCCATCTGGGTAGCCAACTACATCCTGCTGGAATACGGAACAGGCGCGGTGATGTCCGTGCCGGCGCATGACGAACGCGACTACGAGTTCGCCCGCAAGCATGGCCTGGAAGTGCGCATCGTGGTTTTGCCTCGCCGCAGCGGCGAGCCACCCCCGGCGGGGAAGCACGAAGAGCCGGTTCTGCCCTACACAGAAGAAGACAGTCTGCTCATCAATTCCGGGGGATACAACGGATTAGGCTGCCAGGAAGCACGGGAAAAACTGGCCGCCTTGGCCCAGGAACATGGCTTTGGGAAGCCAACCGTGACTTACCGTCTGAAGGATTGGGGCATCAGCCGTCAGCGCTACTGGGGCGCGCCCATCCCCGTTCTTTACTGCCCTAAAGACGGCATTGTGCCTGTGCCCGACGAACAGCTTCCCGTTTTGCTTCCGGAGCAAATCGAGATTACCCAGCAGGACGGTTCCCCGCTCAGCCGGGTCCCCGGCTTTGTGAATGCAACCTGTCCACGGTGCGGAGGGCCGGCACGGCGCGAGACCGATACCATGGACACGTTTGTTGACTCATCCTGGTACTTCTACCGTTATACGGATGCCCACAACGCCTCCGCTCCTTTCAGCCGGCAGAAAATCGACTACTGGTTTCCCATCGATCAGTACATCGGCGGGGTGGAACACGCCATCCTGCACCTCATCTACTCCCGCTTCTGGACCCGGGTAATGCGTGATCTCGGCCTGATCAGCAATGACGAGCCGGTGACCCGCCTCTTCAGCCAAGGTATGGTCATCCGCAATGGCGCCAAGATGTCCAAATCCAAGGGCAACGTGGTCTCGCCCGACGATATGATCGCCCGCTATGGAGCCGACGCTACGCGCATGTATGCCCTTTTCGCCGCCCCGCCCGACCGCGACATGGATTGGCAGGAGGACGGGGTGGCGGGAGTCAGCCGCTTTCTCGGCCGGGTCTACCGCCTGGTCATGCGCTACCGGGAATCAGTTCGCGGCCGGACAGGCCAGGGTCCGGCTGCGCCCACTTCTCCTTTGGCCCAGGCGCTCTTGCGTAAGCTGCACCAGACGATACGTAAGATCACCCAGGATTTTGCCGGGCGCTGGCACTTCAACACCTGCATTGCGGCGGTCATGGAGCTGGTGAACGAGCTCACCGCCGCTGAACCGGGGCTGGCCGCGATGCCGGCGGAGGATTCCGCTCAACTGATGGCCACCATCCTGCCTTCGCTCATCTTGTTGCTGGCTCCCTTCGCGCCCTACCTCGCGGCTGAGCTGTGGAGCGAAACCGGCGGCGCTGGGTCACTCCTACGCCAGCCGTGGCCGACCTTCGATCCGGACCTCGCACGGGAAGAAGAGCTGGAAGTGCCGGTGCAGGTCAACGGCAAGTTGCGCGCGGTCGTCCGGCTGTTGCCGGACGCCGACAACGAGGCTATGCAGCAGGCCGCGCTGGCGGAAGGCAAGGTGCAGGCCGCGATTGCCGGCAAACAGGTGGTCAAGCTGGTGGTAGTGCCGGGCAAGCTGATCAACATCGTGGTTAAGTAGCTCCATGAGAATCAAGGTTAAGAAAGACTTCTCACTCGCCGGCAACCTCATCCGCATCGTGGCTAAGTAGGCGGCAGAGTGCGCGGAACGCAGTCTCTGCTGCAGATCTGCGCGGCTTGTTGGAAACGTCCCAGCCTGTTGGGATGGGAGCTGCTGTGGCGTTGGGCCTTTGGCCTTCCCGCGGCCGCCATTCTCTACTACCAGGGCATCCGGCTGGTGGTTGGGGTGGCTCCCAGCCTTTCTGGTCTAAACGCCAGCGATCCGGTGCAAGCCGGGCAGCAGCTGGCGCTGGCAGCTGCCGTCGTCAAGCCTGAGGTAGAGCGGGTCGCCCTGTGGCTGGGCCCATTGCTGGCCGTGGTCTGGGCCATCGCCTCCGGGCTCGGCCGTAGCGCGGTACTGAAGCGCCTCGACCCCACGTTGCGCCTCGTTCCCTTTACCCTCATCCTGCTGCAGTTGCTGCGCATGGCGGCCTTGATAGCGGCCTGCGTGGGTTGGTACCGCGCCATCCGCTGGGCCGCGGATGCAAACCTGAGTTCCGCACCACCCAACCTGGTGGCTTGGAGCGCGTGGGTCATCTGCCTCTCATTGGGCATCTTTGTGCTGTGGGCGTTGCTGAGCTGGATTTTTTCCATCGCCCCTTTGCTTGCGATGCTTGAGGGCTCAAGCGTCATAGCTAGCCTGGCGCACAGTCTTCGCCTGGGTGAACTCAGCAGCAAGCTGGTCGAGGTGAACCTGGTGATGGGCATCGTGCGCCTGGCGCTGATTGTGCTGGCGACAGTGTTCTCAGCCATCCCGCTGCCCTTCACGGCGGACATGACGGGCACCGCGCTCTACCTCTGGTGGGCCCTGGTCACCTTGCTCTATCTAGTCGCCAGCGATTTTTTCCAGGTCGCGAGGTTAGCCGCGTTTGTCCAATTCTGGCGCATCTACCATCCCAACTCTTAACCTGCAAAGGCGCATGCTTTAGAGTCTGCGTGAGAACACCGCAGACCAGTCCCGCAGGGACGGCTGAGTGTAGCCCAGGACGCAGTCCTGGTAGGATTTGAAAGCACGAAGAGTCCCGCAGGGACGGCTGAAAATCATCCGGGAGCCCAAGCAACTTTCAGTCGTCCCTACGGGACTCTTCGCACTGAGTTGCGCAAACCCAGGACTGTCGTCCTGGGCTACACTCAGCCGTCCCTGCGGGACTGAGCTTTCTGACCTTGCTCACTCAGCGAAACCCTGAAAAAATACAACGTGGATACCTCCTCGATTGTCATCCTTGATTTTGGCAGCCAATACACCCAACTCATAGCCCGGCGCATACGCGAACAGAACGTCTTCTCGGTGGTCCTTCCCTGTACGGCTTCGCTGGCCGAGATCCGCTCCCATCACCCCATCGGCCTGATACTCTCCGGAGGCCCCTGCTCGGTCTACGATGCGGACGCGCCCGTGGCCGACACAGGCATCCTGTCCACGGGGTTGCCCATCCTCGGTATCTGTTATGGCCTGCAGTTTCTCACCCATCATTTAGGAGGCAAGGTAAGGTCGGCCGAAAAACGCGAATACGGCCCAGCGCAGGTTTCAATCGTTCCCGGGCCAAACGAAAACCCCTTGTTCGCCGGTTTGCCCCCATCGCTCGACGTGTGGATGTCGCATGGGGATGAAGCCCTGGAGCTGCCATCCGGCTTTTCCCTCACCGCGCGCACGGCCAATGCCGTGGCCGGCATGGCCGATCCCTCACGCAACATCTGGGCGGTGCAGTTTCATCCTGAGGTGCGCCACACTCCGCGCGGAACCGAGCTCTTACGCAACTTCCTTTTTAGTATCTGTCATGCCCAGCCCAACTGGACGCCGGCACAATTTATCCAGTCCACTGTCTCTGCAATCCGCGAGCAGGTAGGGGATGGCCGCGCCATCTGCGCCCTTTCCGGGGGCGTAGATTCCTCCGTGGCGGCGGTTCTGGTGGAGCGCGCCATCGGCGACCGCCTCACTTGTGTCTTTGTCAACAACGGCGTGCTGCGCAAGAACGAGTTCCTGCAGGTGCAGCAAAACATGCGTGACCGGCTGGGCTTGCGTCTGGTCGCCGTAGACGCGAGTGATCGCTTTTTGTCCCGGCTGGCGGGGGTCCTGGACCCGGAACAAAAGCGCAAGATCATCGGCAGTGAATTCATCTCCGTTTTCGATGACCAGGCGGTGCAAATCCTGGAACATCAACAGCCAGGGGCGACGGTCGCCTGGCTGGTGCAGGGCACGCTCTATCCCGATGTGATCGAGTCTTCGTCCGTCAAAGGCCCGTCGCAGACCATCAAGAGCCATCACAATGTCGGCGGCCTGCCGGCCACCATGAAGCTGAAGCTAATCGAGCCGTTGCGTGATTTGTTTAAAGACGAAGTCCGGCGTATTGGCCGCGATCTTGCGATGCCGCCCGAGATCCTGGAGCGGCAGCCCTTCCCCGGGCCGGGCCTGGCGGTGCGGATCCTAGGGGAGGTGACCCCGCAGCGGGTGGCGCTGCTACAGGAAGCCGACGATATCGTGGTCACGGAGATCAAGGCTGCCGGGCTCTACCAGCAGATCTGGCAGTCCTTCGCCGTGCTGCTTCCAGTCAAGAGCGTGGGGGTAATGGGCGATCAGCGCACGTACGCCTACACCTGCGCCATCCGCGCCGTGCATTCAGAAGACGGCATGACTGCCGACTGGGTACCGCTGCCCTACGACCTGCTGAAGAAAATTTCCAGCCGCATCGTCAATGAGATCCACGGTATTAACCGCGTGGTCTATGACATCACGTCCAAGCCGCCCGGAACCATTGAGTGGGAATAGTACGAAGGGCACGGCTTCAGCCGTGCCGCACTGAGCACCACTGATGAGGGCTTTAGCCCCTGAGGTAGGTCTTTTTTCCAAACTTAAAAGCGTGCCTCAGCGGCTAAAGCCGTCGCGACGAGGCACGGCTGAAAGCCGTGCCCTTCGTACAAAGCGCTTTTCCGCAGCCTGTTCAGCGCTAAGCCAGCGCGAGCACGTCGGCTGCCGTGACCCCAACCTTGGGGAACCAGGAGTGGGCTCCTTCCAGGCTGTGATTCACGTTTTGGATATTCTTCACGCCCTGGTCATTAAGCCAGTCTTCGAAGGCCTTGGCGCCGCTCTTGGCATACACCGCGATGCCGTCTTTCCAGGTGGCGCGGCCACAGAGCACTCCATTGAAGCTGGTGCCGCTCTCGACCGCGAGCTCCAGGGTCTCGGTGAAGACTGCATTGCTTACCCCGGCGGAGAGATAGATGAAGGGCTTGTGGGTGGCGGAGGCGGCGTCCTGGAAGTGGTGCAGAGCTTCGCCACGGGTGTAGGCGGATTCGCCTTTGAACGCCTTGGTGCCCTGGACGAACTCCATCTGCACCGGGACCTCTACCTTAAGCACATCGATTAAATATTTTTCCTTGCCGAACTCCGACATAGACCCGGACACGATCTCCGGCTTCTTTTTGGCGTACTCGAGCGACTTCTCGCTATTGCCATGCACGTCGTAGCCGACAAACTCCAGGAAGAAAGCAATGTCGTGCGCCTTGCACTCGTCGCCGATGCGCTCAATGAAGGCGTGTTTCTGATCGTTGATCTCGCTCTTCTCAAACGGAGTGTAGTAGAGCAGTACCTTGACGCAATCCGCGCCGGCTTCCTTCAGCCTGCGCACCGACCAGTGGTCGAGCAGATCGGGCAGTCTCCCCGGCTGATCGGCATCGTAGCCGGTTTTTTCATAGGCCAACAGGAGGCCTTTGCCGTGGCGCCTCTTGGCCGCCGGCAACCCATACTCGGGATCCAGCAGGATCGCCGAGGAATAGCGAGTGAGCACTTCGGTGACCAGTTCCTTGAACTCCACCAAGGCTGAGTCGGGCAGGTCGGAAACGCCCTTCTCTTTGGCCAGGGACTTCTTCAGCGATCCGCGCTGATCCATTGCGGCCGCGGCGATTACCCCGCGGGCATCGGAAACCGCCTTCAGTCCGGCCAGTTTTCCAGCTGTCATCTTGTTGCTTGTCATCGCTTGTTTCCTCTCAATCCGTTTGCCGTTTCTTTCCTGGGGCTCATTCTAAAACATTCACGACGACTACGATGTGGAGGAAGCCAGCGCCCCCCGCTGCGCCTCCACCAGTTCGATGATGCCGCGCTGTGCATGATCCATCATCTCCGTTAATTTTTCCCGCGAAAATGAATTGCGCTCCGCGGTCGCCTGCACCTCGACCAGGCCGCCCCCCTCGGTCATAACCACGTTCATGTCCACTTCGGCTTGGGAGTCTTCTTCGTAAGCCAGGTCGAGAAGAGTTACGCCCTCGACGATGCCCACGCTGGTCGCAGCCACTAATTGCGTTAGCGGCAGCTTCTTCAGCGTTCCCGCCTCCAGCAGCCTGCGGAAGGCGATCGCCATAGCCACACAGGCGCCGGTAATGGCGGCGGTGCGGGTGCCCCCGTCAGCCTGGAGAACATCGCAATCCAGGATCACCGTGCGTTCGCCCAGAGCCTGCATGTCGACGACAGAACGGAGCGAGCGCCCGATGAGTCGCTGGATTTCATGCGTTCGTCCGCCCACTTTGCCGCGCTCCGATTCGCGTGCAGTTCGGGTGAGCGTAGCTCTGGGCAGCATGCCGTATTCCGCTGTGACCCATCCCCGGCCGCTATTCTTCAGCCAGCCAGGGACGCCAGTCTCGACGGTCGCGTTGCATAATACCCGGGTGTGGCCCACTTCAATCAGCAGCGAACCCTCTGCCATCGAGGTGTAATGGGGCGTGAGACGCACCGGGCGCATGGTCTGCGGTGCGCGGTTGTTAGGGCGGAAGAAAGCAGATTTCTGCTGCGAGTTCATTTCCTGATTGTATGAGAGCCAGCGCTGCCATTCCCATTTCGGGAAGCGCCCCACAATGAAACCAGTCTGCTTAACCCCCAGCGTCGCTTAGAGTTACCGCTGCTGCGACAGGGCCAACAGTCCCCAATCGGGAACGATACGGAATCTTTGCCCCATCCCTTAAGGCTGCGCTTTTAAGCGCAAGTGATGCGCACCTAAGGGCTTCTCCCTCCCCTCACGGGCAACTTTTGCTTTGGCCCATCAAGTGCTTTTACCTCCATCAGAAGACAGCTTCCTTAATCGTTCAGAGGGCAGCGAGCGAAGAAGCGGGCCAGTAAGCGGACCAAGACCAGTTAGCGCGAGCGAGGAGCGGTGATCATGAATGGTTTTTTAAGTTGGGGTGGCGAAGTTTTTCGAGTGGCAGGAAAGTGCTCTCGTTTGCCGTTTGTCGCGTTGACCCTGGCGGGCCGGATCATCGGCCCGTTGGCGGTTTTCCAGGGCAGCAAAACGAAAGTTGCGGTGATTAGTGTCGATACAGCAGGCAGGGAAGTCCGTTTACCCGCCCAGGAAGGAATCTGCGTACAATGGCGATGACAAATCCTGTTACATTTCCGGTGGCAACTATGTCGCGACCCGTGGAGCGCAGCGGCAAGCTTCATCTACTCGTCGTCGACGAGGATGCCGCGATTCGTTCGGCGTGCTGCGAAATAGCGACCGACCTGGGCTTTGTGCCGCAGACCGTGTCCAGCATTGCCGCGGCGCGTACCTTGCTGCGTGGTCAGGGTATCGATATTCTGCTGCTCGATCTCCGCGCCCCGCTTGAGGAAGGCCTGGAGCTGTTGAACGAAATCAAGGCACTCAATCCCGCCCTGGTGGTGGTGGTCATGACGGCATTCGCCACCGTGCCTGCGGCGGTCGAGGCGATGCGCACCGGAGCGGCCGATTATCTGGCCAAGCCTTTTGCCTTGGACGAGTTGACCGCAGTGTTGGAGCGCGCCATGGAACAGACGAGAGAACGGCGCACGGTCGAGGCCGCCAGCCGCCGCTTGCGCGAAACTCTGCGTTCTGGCCAAGGGCTGGGCAACATGATCGGCCGCAGCCCGGAGATGGATAAGCTGTACCGCATTCTGGCCAAGGTCGCACAAAGCTCGCATCCGGTGCTGATATTGGGAGAGAGTGGGGTGGGCAAGGAACTGGTGGCGCGATCCATTCACTCCAACGGCCCTCATGCCGACCGTCCCTTTGTGCCTATCGATTGCGGTTCGCTGGTGCCCACGTTGATGGAGAGTGAGCTCTTCGGCTACGTCAAGGGGGCTTTTACCGGCGCCACTCGCGGGAAAGACGGTCTGCTGGCTTCGGCCCAGGGGGGGACCGTCTTTCTCGACGAGATTGGCGAGCTTCCGCTCGATCTGCAGGCCAAACTGCTGCGCGCCTTGCAGGAGAAAGAGGTTCGCCCCGTAGGCGCGACTCATCGCATTGCCATCAACGTCCGCATCCTGGCGGCCACCAACCGCAACCTGGCGTCCATGGTGGAGCAGGGCCGCTTCCGCAAAGATCTCTACTACCGGCTGAGTGTAGTCAACCTGCGTATTCCTCCGCTGCGCGAGCGCAAGCAGGATATTCCCCTCCTGGCGGCGCACTTTCTGGAGCGGATGTCGCGCGAAACCGGGACCACACACACCCTGAGCGATGATGCTTTGCGCACCCTGGTCGAATACGAATGGCCGGGAAATGTGCGCGAGCTGGAGCATTCGCTGGATCGCGCCTGCACTCTTTCCTCGGGACCGGTATTGCACCTGGGCGACTTGCCCACGCAGCTGCAGAATTTTCACCTGCAGAATCGCCGCCAGGCGCCCCCGGCCCCGGCGGTTCTCGGTGCCCCCGGGTCCAGCCGGGCACCGGTGCTGCCGCTCGCCCAATTAGAGAAGCAGGCCATCCTCGAAACGCTGCGCAAGCTGAACGGCGACAAGCTGCTGGCCGCCCGACTGCTGGGCATCGGAAAGACCACGCTGTACCGCAAACTCAAGGAATACGGCATCGCCGCCCCGGACGGAGAAGACCACGCCAGGAACGACGACTCGGCTGTTCCTGGCTTATGAAACCGCGATCGAACGACAACGGTGTATCCCTTGGACCGCGGTCTCAACCCCGCTGTCCCCGGCTTATGAAGCCGCGATCGAACGACAACGGTGTATCCCTTGGACCGCGGTCTCAACCCCGCTGTCCCCGGCTTATGAAGCCGCGATTGAACGACAACAGTGTATCCATTGGACCGCGGTCTCAACCCCGCTGTCCCCGGCTTATGAAGCCGCGATTGAACGACAACAGTGTATCCATTGGACCGCGGTCTCAACCCCGCTGTCCCCGGCTTATGAAGCCGCGATTGAACGACAACAGTGTATCCATTGGACCCAACCCCGCTGTCCGCGGATTGTGAAAGCGCTTTAACCCTTGGAATTCCGATGTAATTGCAACCTTCACTGCAATCTTTAGGAGGTAGTCGTGCAATCACCCGTTCAGCATAATGTTCTCATCATCAGTCCCATGGCCGAAGCCAGCCAGGCTGCCGCCGCACTGAGCAGCGCTCTGGGATGCACGGTGAAACTTGCCGCCAGCCATCGAGCCGGGGTAACCGAGCTGCGCCACCGCGACTACTCCGTGGTGGTGGTGGACGACTGCATGGCCGAAGCTAATCCTGCCGCCACCGAAGTTTTGTGGCAAAGCCTCGGCATGGCGGTGCCGGTGCAAGTCAATTTCGCTCTCCACGGCGGCTCTCGATTGGCGCGTGAGGTGCAAGCAGCGATCGGGCGCCGCGAGCAACAGCAGGTTCTGGCTTTGCGCGCGGCGGCGTCGCTGCTGGAAAATGAATTGAAATCAACCGTAACCGGGCTGCTGTTGCAGTCGCAGCTGGCTTTGGCCGAACCTCAGTTGACGCCAAAACTCGCCGGCAAATTAGAGTTAGTGGTGGAACTCGCCGGCAGTCTGCGCCGCAGACTCGAGCGGGTCCAGGCCTAGCGGATCCGTTGGTTCCAAAAAGAAACCGCAAATTTTTTCACTCCGCTCCGTCCTCTCAACCGGAGCAATGATGGATCTTGGGCCGCTGAAGCTGATGAAAATCAGCTGACCCGAGTGCGAGCCGGCGCCTCCGTGAGAACCCCAGCGGTCCCTGCGGCGCTCAGTCTAAAATCTTCGCTTCTTACGCATTCTCTTTCGGCCCAGAGAGCAGCCTTCGGAACAGTAGCCAGCGCTCGCAATCAGCATCGGGTTCTGCTCCGGGCATCGTGCGTCCTGCCCACGGCGGGCGGCATCTTAAGGAAAAGTTGGTGTAAGCTTAAGGCGTTCTCACGCCGGTCTATGAGCGGTTCGCGAGGAAGCCAGTCTGAAATCGTCCCGGGTCCAGTGCAAGAAACCGCTACTGAGAGCCACAATATCGCCACTCCTGCTGATCGGCTGATTTTCAGGATGAGGCGGACAGCCGAGCTAGGATGGCGGAGTAAAACTATTGCTAGTTAAGGGAGAAAATTATGGATAAGCACGCTGTATTGAGCGCATCCCACTCCACCGCGAAGGTGCTGACGTGCGCCTTGGCCGGCCTGCTACTCCTGGGCGGATGCAATAAGGGGCCGGCCCCCAACGCTGAGCCAGCCACCACCGCCCAGTCTGCTCCTCCTCCAGCCCCGGCCCCAGCTGCGGAGCCCGCGCCCGCGCCCGCGCCCGCGCCTCCTGCCGCAGAGCCGGCACCCGCTCCTCCCCCGCCCGCCGCTATGACTGCGGCCCCCGCTCCTCCTCCTCCTCCGCCCCCTCCGAAGGTGTACACCGTGCCCGCCGGTACTGCCTTGGTGGTTCGCGTGGGACAGACGCTCAGTGCTAAGAACAACAATGTCGGCGATACGTTCACCGGGGCACTGGCCCAGTCCGTAGTGGTTCATGGAGTCAAGGTCCTCCCCGCAGGTATCCCGGTCAGCGGGACAGTGGTGGCCGCAAAGGGTCAGGGCAGGTTCAAAGGTGCTGGAGACCTGGGCATCGCGATCAACAGGGTAGGCAACCACGAAGTCACGACTAATTCTTATGAAGCGACAAGCAAAGGCAAGGGCAAGCGGACCGCGGGATTCGTGGGTGGCGGCGCAGGCGGCGGCGCGCTGATCGGCGGTCTCGCCGGTGGCGGCAAGGGAGCATTGATCGGTGGCCTGCTGGGAGCCGGTGCTGGAACGGCGGGCGCGGCTTTTACCGGCAACAAAGATATCACCGTGCCGGCGGAGAGCGTAGTCACCTTCAACCTTGCCGGCCCGATCACCGTGACCAAGGAGAGCCAGTAGCCGGCTTTTCCGCTGTCGCGGAAGTGGGATTGCGATGCCGTTCGAAGTTGCAGATACTGCGTAACATAATCAGGGTGAGGGGTAATCTGCTTCGGGGGCAGCCGCCGTGGTCCGCAGCGGCTGCCCTGGCGCATGGCCTGACCTGAGTTCCGGAGGCAGAGTGGACAGCGATCCCGCAATCACGGTGCTGCGCAAGCACACCAATGGGTGGATGACGATATTGGCGCTGGCCCTGCTGGCAGTTGGCTTGCTCGCCTGCCTGTATGTCCTGGTCGGGGTGCCGGCTGAGGCGCAGACGGTGAGCGATGCTCCCACCGCATCTTCTGCGGCTCCTGTCTCGGCCCCGCCGCTCCGCCGCCCGTCGTACTACCCGGCCCCGGCTCAAACTGCGGCGCTCGCACAGGCACCTGTGACGGCCTCCCCGCGCTCCGACTCCGCGCCTCAATTGCAGCAGGATGTGCAAGTGAAGCTGGATACGGTTCGCGACCAACTGAGTGCGTCCCAGGCCAATTTGCGCGAAGCGGTTCGCGCTCAGAGCCGGATCCGCACCACCTCGGCCATATTTCTCGCGGTTTTTACCATCATCGCGGCCCTGATCGTGATCCAGGTTTACCTGCAGGCCCGGGCCTGGGACCGCGATGCGTCCCGTGCCGTCGCTGGGGTGGAAGCCGTTGCCGCGCAACTGGAAGTTCTGCGTGATTCCAGGGAGGAAGCCAGGAGGGCTCTACCTGGATTGCTGCAGGAGGTGGGCGAGCAGCCCCTGAGCTTCCAGGAAGAGGGCAATGCGTTTGCTCCGCGCGCGCTGTCGATCATCGATGATATTGACCACCTGGCGTATGTCGGCCAGGGCCGGCTTGCCTTTCACGATTTGCCTTCCGAGCCGGAGGCGGCAGTTTACCTGAACGGTTTGCTGCTTTCCGCGGTTGCCCATTTGACGCGTTCAGACCCGTGGACAGCGTTCGCCCGTCTGGATCAGTTTTTCTCCTCAATGGCGCGCTTTCCGGATGCGGTCGAGCGCCGCCGGCTGGCGCAGGCCTATTCCTACCGGGCCTTGGCCGCCTACCAGGTTCTGGAAGCTCAAGGCAGGGAGCCGTCCTGGTTAAGGAAAGCGGAGCGTTCCCAACTCGACTCCTTGTCCAAACAGGCTTTTGCGGATATCGCTCACGCTGGGTCGGTAGATCCGGAGTGGAAACATGCAACCTTTGTCGAAGCTTTGCTCTGCAGCCGTTTTTATATCGCTGAGGAGACCCCGGAGAGCGGGTCGCGGAGTGATCTCGTGGTCCGCGGCTTGCGCCGGGCGGTCAGCCTTTATCGGGGATTGATCGAGGAGAGGTCCTATCGTGGTCCGGCGCCGGCGTAATCTGTTGCGTTGCCTCAAGCAGATCGCGGAGCAGACCGGGGAGAAGAGTGATTTCTCCGATTTTGGCTATGCCTTGAACGGCTTTCCTACCGACGAGGAGCTGGCCGACGAGGCGCTCGCGGCGCGCCAGCCTGGTTCTCAAGACCGCTTCCTCTGGCAATGGCTCATGGGTGACGAGGAGCTATTCGCCGACGTCGAGCGGCTTAACCAGGCCGAATATCGCGCGTTCTGGATCCGGATGCTGGACACCAAGGTCCATCTCAGAAACTGGAGAGCGGATCTGGAGGAGTTACAGCACTCCAGGCCGCCTATGAAGGAATGGAGTATTCAGCTGCTGCAATCCGAACCGCCCATTTCCTTGTCCAATGCCATATCCCGGCGCCAGGAGCGGTTTGACAACCCGGTTTCGGGAACCTGAACGGCAAGAAATGTAGCCCAAAAGTTACTAGTCGAACGGCTGGCAATTCCGCCTTCTCCTTCGTATCATAGAGCTGTGCCTGTCGTAACGATGGGCGAGCAATGAAGGAGAGACAATGACTACCAAAACCTTAGAAGCCCCAAACGGGACTGCCAAGCGGCGCAAACCAGCAGCCAAGAAGCAGACGACCGTTGCACCTTCGCGGGAGGAGATTGCGCGCCTGGCAGAGAAGTATTGGGCGGAGCGTGGCTGGCCTGAAGGTTCCCCCGAGCAGGATTGGCTGCGTGCGGAACAGGAACTGAAAACAGCTTCGTAGGTGTCGACGGAAGGCTGGTCCTTCCCTGAATCCCGGTCTTAGCGTCCCCATCCGCAGCAGCAACTCCGCAGCAACGATGTGCCAGGGCAGGCCGGAAGAACGCTCGGTCAAACACAGAAGGAAATTCTTCCCATCTGTCGGTTTGCCGGGCCCAAATACAATGAGAAGCCCTCTGCCGCCGGCGAAAAACCCGTCTGGACGCAACGGGAAGCTTCGTCTTGGTGATGCTCGGGCTGCAAAACTCGGCCTTAGTCGTGCCGCACTGCGTCGGGGCTGACAGGGTAGTCAAGCCTGCGTCCAAGCACGAATGCTCTGTATCAACGGCCCGACTAAAGTCGGGCCCTGATACAGGGCATCGGAGCGTTTTCCGGAGCCTGTAATCTCCCTTTGCGAACCCCTTGTGATGCTTACGTGTTCTAAAGGGAATCGATCGTCCTACGCCTCAGGACGTCCCGCCCTCCAAAATGTTCAGTCCACCTGAACAGTGCCGTTGGGTGCAGCGGGACCCACGCGGCGCGTCCTTGCGACATCGGTACCTTGTTGGTGCTAAGGCTACAACCCATCCCCAGTCCGGTCACACTTCGGTGATCTTGAGTCTTTCCCGGCTTCAACGATACTTAACACCAAGGAAAGGCCGATTGTTTTTGCCCCTCCTGCTGTAGCCCTTTGCACTTTTTCTGCCGCGTCTCGTTGCCCATGAAAAACGAAGTCCTCGACCTCCTGATCCTCGGCCTGCTCGTGGTGTTGTTTGCCTCGATCTATCGCAAGCGCGTCAGCGCGCGCCTGCGCTGCTGGGTTATTGGCTGGATCCTGGTCTTGGTTCATTTCACTGCCCAGTTGCTCCCGGCAGCATCGACCGGGTCACAGGAGTTCGTCGACACTCTGGGCATCAGCACCCTACTCCTCTCCGGGCTGTTTTTCCTTTTCTCCGCCTCCGTCATCCTGGAATCCCCGTTGGGTAGCGCCCTGGTAGCGTTCGGTATCGGCCTCCCGGCGCTTTTCTATACCAATTACCTGATCTTGGATGGTCCTGCGCAGTGGCCGTTATACCTGGCTGCAACTGTGGTAGCGGTTTCCGGCATCGTGTTGCCGTGGAGATTGTGCCGCGGGCGCAGCCGCGTTTGGGCGGCCATCACCCTGGCCTTCTCGGGTGGAGGCCTGTGGACGGTTGTCGCCATCGCCCGGCACCAGCCCGAGCAGGGCATCTCGGCGCTGCTGTTTGAAATCTTCCTTACCTTCGCTGCCCTCTACTGGTTCGACTTCCGGCGCACCTCGACTGGCGTGCTGACTGCGATCGTGGGCCTGGTGGCCTGGGCTTCGGTGTTTCCCGTAGGGCTTGTTTGCAGCTACCTGGTCCAGGCGGGGCAGATTCCCCCGGAACTGTGGAATGTGCCCAAGTTTTTTGTCGCCTTCGGCATGATTATGACCATGCTAGAGGAAGAGTTCCTGGCTGTGGGGCGAGCTACGGAGCACTACCGTCTCCTCTTTGCCTCCAACCCCCACCCCATGTGGGTGCACGATCCCGAAACACTGCGCATCCTCGAAGTCAACGAGGCTGCGGTGACCCACTACGGCTACCCGCGCGAACAATTTGTAGCCATGACGCTCAAAGATCTGCGGCCGACGGAAGACGTGGGAGCGATTCTGCTGGAGAACGCGGCTACCAACTCCTCCAAGCTCACCGGCCCTTGGCGCCACCGGCGCCAGGATGGCTCCTACATCCAGGTGGACATGGCCTCGCATTGCATTGATTTTCAGGGCCGCAAATGCAGCTTCGTGCTGGTGCAGGACGTCACCGACCGCCAGCAACTGCACGAGCAGCTGGTTCACCAGGCGCATCACGACCAGCTCACTGGCCTGCCCAATCGATTGCTGCTGGAAGACCGCATGCACCAGAGCCTGGCCCAGGCTGCCCGCTACGGACAACAAGCCGCGATCCTCTGCCTGGATCTGGACCGCTTCAAGCAGATCAACGACAGCTTTGGCCACGCCATGGGCGATCTCTGCCTGCAACATGTGGTCGCCCGGGTATCGGCGCGATTGCGCGCAGTCGACACCTTTGCCCGTACCGGCGGGGACGAGTTTGTGATCATACTCGGCGAACTCGCCAGCCGGAACAGCGCCCTGATGGTCGCGCGCAATGTGCTCGACAGTATCAACAAGCCGATTGAAGTGGATGGTCAGGTCTTCGATGTTTCGGGGTCCATCGGGATCGCGATCTATCCCGATGACGGGACCGACACGTCGCAATTGCGGCGCTTGGCCGACGCCGCCATGTATCGCGCCAAGCAGGCGGGTGGGGGCCAATATCTTCTCGTCTCTTCACCGTCCAATTCCATTGCCGGCGAGGGAAGCGAGCTGGAGCTGTTTCTGCGCGGTGCGCTCGACGACGGAGGATTGGAGCTCTATTACCAGCCGCAATACTCCATGACCGGCAATCTTTGCAGTCTGCACGCGCTGCTGCGGTTAAACCATCCCCAGCTGGGCACCCTTGCCGCCGAACGCTTCCTGCCCCTGGCGGAGGAGTGCGGCCTGATTCTCCCTTTAGGCAACTGGGTATTGGATGAGGTGTGCCGGCAGAGCGTGGCGTGGCAAGGTCAGGGACTTACGGCGCTACGTATCGCCTTTAGCGTCTCTCCCGTCCAGTTCCTGCACGCCGACTTCTCCGGCCGGGTGCTTAGCACTGCGGCCCAGAGGGGCCTCGACCCGCGCATGCTGGAACTGATCGTGAGCGAGAGTACCGTCATGCGCGACCGCCCTGAGGTAGCCAGCCAGATGCGCGATCTGGCGTCCCTCGGCGTGCACCTTTCCGTCGCCGATTTTGGCAGCAGCTACTCCTGCCTGAGCCACCTGCACCAGCTGCCCGTCAGCACGCTCAAGGTCGATTGCTCTTTTGTCGAGCGCATTTCCGATACCAACGGCACCTATACCATCGTGCAGGCCATCATTGCGCTGGCGCACAGCCTGGGCCTTAGCGTGGTCGCTGAAGGAGTGGAGCGCGCCGACCAGATGGAATGCCTGCGGACCTTGGGCTGCGATTTTGTGCAGGGCCGTCTTCTGGCCCCCGCCCTGCCGGCTGCGAGTATTGTCAGGTATCTCGGTTCTGCCGTCCCCTCAGTCGCCAGGCATTCCCGCCGTTGATTTCCCTGACTCCTTTGCGGTTGCTGGCTTCTAGGGTGCGGTAATTACCCCGCAGGCGATGCGGTCGCCCGAGTTGCCCGAGGGGTCGGTCATCATATCGTCTGCCTTCTCGTGAATGACAAATGAAGTGCCGCCGTTGGCGAAAACCGAGTTTTTCGCGTCCTTTTTAAGAGAAATGCTTTGCGTGACGAACGAGACGTGATCCGTCCCGTCTGCCATCACTTGCAGGTTGATCGGCATGTCGCCTGCATGGGGTCCCTTGGGGTTCTTTAGTCCATGCTCTTTGCTGTCGGGATTAAGGTGCGGGCCGGCGGACTTGAAGTCTGGACCATCGCATTTAGCGTTCTGGTGTACATGGATGGCGTGTTCGCCTTCGGGAAGATTCATCAGGTTCAGCTTGACCTTGACCCCGTTGCCTGCGGGAGTGAGGATGGCCGTTCCTGCATCCTGACCCTGGCTGGTCTTGAAGTCCACTTCCACACCCTTGGACTTGTACATGGCCGCTGAAGCCGATAGCGCCAACAGAGCTGGTAGCGCACTTATGCCTACTTTGAGCAGTCTGGTCATTCTATTCCTCGCGTATTGGCCGGGTTTCCGGCCACGGTAAGCATACCCGATCCGTCTGAGCCGGATATTACGTAACCGCCACTGCTCCTCATTAAGGATGGTGTAAATAGCCTGTTATCAAGGTAATGCACAGCAAGTGCTATGTACCGCCGAGAGTTCGGAACCTAAAGTGATCACAACACTGAGAGTGGGCTGGCATGGTTCCTCGCATTTTGATCATTGACGACGAAGCAGACATACGTGAAGTGACCGCGCTCAGCCTGGAAACCATCGCCGGCTGGCAGGTCATCCTGGCCCCTTCTGGGGCTCAAGGGATACGCAGCGCTTCGCTCGAACAGCCGGATGCTATTTTGCTCGATGTCATGATGCCCGACATTGATGGTCCGACCACTTTTCAGATCTTGAAGCAAAATGGGAACACGGCTCACATTCCTGTGCTTCTGCTCACGGCGAAGGTACAGGGGCAGGACCGGCGCAAGCTGGATGAACTGGGAGCCGCCGCCATCCTTTCCAAGCCTTTCGATCCGCTGACGCTCGCCGACCAAATCTCAGAGATTCTGGGCTGGGAACGAGAGGGCGGTTGCGGCGGACCGGCCGGCGCCGTGTCGCTAGCCGGGGATTGACCTCAGGCCCTTCTGAAGAACCAAAACCCTCCCTAGCTGTGCCTACCGGACGAAAAAAGGAATAGCACGAGGCAGCCCGAGCGGATTTTCAAACCCGGGGAAAGACCCGTATAAATTTCGGGGCGTTAAAGTCTGCGTGAGATCAGTCCCGTAGGGACGGCTGACTTTAGCCCAGGACGCAGTCCTGGGTAGATCTAGAAACATGATGAGTCCCGTAGGGACGGCTGAAATACCCGGACTTTCAGCCGTCCCTTACGGGACTGTTCGTGCACACAACACTAACCCAGGACTAACGTCCTGGGCTACAGTCAGCCGTCCCTGCGGGACTGAGTCTCCGAATGAAGTATTCACGCAGACTCTTTAGTCCTGTTGCTGCTTATCCCACTTGTCCGCCGTGCCTCTCCAAGCATCAAGTAGTCGGTCTGGGCTTGACCGCGAGAAACACAGGCGGTAACGAATTGCCGTTGATATCCGTGAGTTTAGGGTTGATCTGTCTCGTGTCGACCAGAGTCGTCGTGTCGATCAGGTGCAACTGGTTGTCACCAGTGGTGCCGGCAAAAAAGATGGTGTTATCAGGGGAGAAAATTCCCGACACCGGCGCCAGCGCACTGCCGGTAAGGGGGATGCCGGTCAGCTTTCCCGCGGTACCGGCCACGGTAGAGGGCTGATAAACCGGCAACAACGCACCCCCAGCGGGCGGCGTGGTGGCATCGCTTCCATAGGTCACGAAGGTCTCAAGCGAGGTGGTGGCGGCGATCACCTGGTTGACGTTGGTGATGCCATATGCCGCCAGCGAGGTTTGATTGACTACCGGAGGAGGATTAAAGGTAATGCCGGTAGTTTGTGAATTCGCGTTCGTTGGACAGGCGTCGATCGGGACCGTAATAGAAAGGTCCGTCAACACCGGCGGATTCGCCGAAGCGCCGATAATGTGCTTGCCGTCCGTGGTTGACGCTACGTGGTCGGAGAGAGCGGCCACAGTGGTGGCTTCAGGATAATTGACCACCGGGGTAACCGTGGTTTCCGGGCACTCCCCATAGGCCGAGGTGGTGGCACCGGAGAGGAAGACCGCGGCCGCCGGGACAGTCACGGCGAGGTCGGGCGAGCAGAACATGTTGTAAGTGTTGTTGGGGTTCGCCGTGGTGTTAGGCGGGTAGGTAGTCGGGTCTTGTGGAATCGGGCTGGTAGTGTTGGTCGCCGGGCAGATGCCAGTGGTGGGCGTCGCCTGGTTGGTAGGCAGTTTTTCAACCGACCAGCCGGTGAAGTTATTGTGGATATAAAGCACCCCGTCGCCCACGATGTAAACCGTCTGCCCATCGGGGGTGTAGGCCGCCTTCTCTCCGATGCCGGCGAAGGAGGTGTAGGTCCCCGCGACGGCCGTGGTTCCTGTCCCGCTTCCCAGCGTGTACAGATAGAGGACCCCCCGCAATTGATCATTCACGATCACGGAGGAGTTGGTGGGCGAAACAGCCAGAACCACACCGGGCAGGTTAGGGTTCTCTGAGGCCAGGCTGTTGGTCGCCGCGTTATAGATCATCAGTTCGTGATAGCTGCCGAAATAAAGTGAGGTGCCGGTCGGATCGAGGACCATGGAGTTGGGCGAGTAAGGCAGCTTGATGGGGGTGCCTACGTTTCCGCTGGAAAGATCAATGGGCACAAAGTAGGGCGAACCGGGGCTGGCGGTCCAGATGTAATTGCTGTTTTTGCCCGGAGACGCGATCTGCACGAAATTGCTGATCACCGGCACACCCGTGCCCAGGTTTCCCATGATGTTGATCGGAGCAGGATTGCAGGTGGTCGGCTGGCAGATGGCGGTGATCACTGAGTTAGAAGGAAAAGTAGCCGTGACCGCGCCGGTGGCGGTGACCGCGATGCTGCCCGGGTTGGTCGACACGTAGCTCAGCGCCAGCCCATTGATGGTGTTGTTGTTGACGTCCGTCACCGTGGCGGTCAACGCCAGTGGGGTGTTGAGCGTGACGTTGGCGCTGGTGGCGCCGGTGGAGGCGACGCTCAGAGCAATCTTGGCCGGAGGACAGGTATAGAAGTAGCCGGCATTGCTGCTGGTCTGAGCAATGGTGCCCGTGATCAGGGTCGAGCCCGGAGCTTGCGCCGTGGCTACGCCGTTCTGGTCGATGGTGACCACGCCCGCGTTGGTTGCCGCATAAGTCAGGTGCCCAATCAAGTTATTGCATTCCGGGAGAGTGGTGGAATTCGGAGCGCAAAGAAGAACCTGCCCGCTGCTGGTAGTGGTGTAGGCCCTGGCGTCGAGCTGCGAGGTCTGGCCCTGGGAAAGACATATAGGCTGGCCGCCGCTGTTGGTTGGACCTACGAGCTGCAGACTGGTGATATTCGGATGGGAATACACCGCGACCTGGTTGCTGGTAAAGCCGCCGGCGCTGGCGGTCATGTAGGCGACGCCCGTCTTGTTGGTGGGCACGCAGGTGGTGTACGAGGGAACCGCGGGGGTGTGGTAATTCCACGTTCCGCCGCAGACTGCGCCCGTAGGCGAAACGTCGGCGATGGTTCGATCTGTAGTGCCATAGGTGTAGGCGCCAGGAGTAGCCGTGCCACCGTTGCAGTTCTCAGCCGTCGGGGACTGGAGTTGCGAGGTTTGCGAAAAAGCAACCGAAAGTCCGGTGGTCTGAGGCTGCAGGATGATCGAGACCGGCTGGTTCTTCTGATAGCCGTACCCCGAGCCGTTGCAGTAATTGGAGTTTTTATTCGCACAGCCCTGGAGAGAAAGACCCACCGGAACGGTAAGGAGAAGCAAAACCACAAAAGTCAAAAACCGCTGCATGAAACCTCCCCGCCGGGTGTTGCCGCTCCCGACGGTCGATGAACTGCCAATTTCCCAAAAATGTTTCGTCTCAACCAGCTCTGCCCCGGGCTAACTCTCCACTTTTTATTGGAGCACGACGATGCATTGCCCGATCGCCGGCGCTGAAACTGCTCTAAACACTGGCTCGAAGCGCTGGCAGAGTTGTGCGTGGTCAACGTCCTAAGTGTAGAAGGGACGGGGCCGCGAGGCAACAGGGTAGGCACCGCTGCGGCCTAGCTGTGCGGCGGCATGTACTGTTCGAACCATGACAAGGCGCGGGCGAGCACATCGCGGCGGTGTTGCGGCGAGTTAAAACTATGACCCTCGTCCGGATAAACCACCAGCTGCGTGGGCACGTGCACCGCGCGGAGCGCGTGCCAGAACTCAAAAGATTGGGGTGCGGGACATTCTCCATCACGGTCCCCAACTACCACCAGCGTAGGCGTCTTTACGTTGTGAATGAAGGTGATGGCTGAGCTCTTGGCGTAGACGCCCGGGTCGTCGTACACCGAGGCGCCGAAGAACGGGGTCATCCATTGGTCGATGGAGTTTTCCCCATAGTAGCTTTGCCAGTCCGAAATGCCCGCGCCGGCAACGGCGGCATGAAAGCGCTGCGTCTGGGTTACCGCGAACATGGTCATGAAGCCGCCGTAGCTCCATCCGGTAAGGCCGATGCGCTGCTGATCGATGGGCAACTTGGCGCTCACGGCATCGACCCCGGCCAGGATGTCGCGCAGATCGCCATAGCCGAAATCTTTGCGGTTGGCTTGGGTAAACGCCTCTCCCTCGCCGTAACTGCCGCGGGGGTTGGGCATGAGCACGAAGTAATCCAGGGCGGAGAAGGCAATCGGGTTGTAGCCCAAGCTGGGCCACTGGGGTTGGACTTCGCTCGAGGGTCCGCCATGCACGCTAACGATCAGCGGATATTTTCTGCCCGGATCATAGTGGGCCGGGTATAGTAGCCAACCCTGTACGGGGAACGCGTCGCTGGTCCAGCTGATCGATTCCGACTTGCCCCACAGGGGCTTCAAGTCGTCGTTGTAGTGCGTCATGGGTTGCGCCGGCGTCCCCAGCTTGCCGACGTAGACCTCGGGAGCTTTCGCAAACGAGCTCATGCGGTACGCCACCCTGCCATCGGCAGCAACCGAGAGGCTCTGCTCCAGCCGTCCGTCGCCGACATAAGCAGGAATGGACCCATAGTTGGCGGTGACCCTTCCGTCCGTTGGGTCCACTTTGCCGATCTCCACCTGTCCGGATTTGACACAGGAAACCAACAATTGCGGATGGCTCTCACTGAGCCAGTGGATCCAGACCGCGGTCTTGTCAGCATTCGGGGTGATGTTCCTGGGTTCGCCGCCGCCGGCAGGTATCAAATAGATATCGCCGCCGGTGGCGCCCTGATCGCTCATCAGGCCGCCAATGAGGGCGATCTGGTCTCCTCCAGGCGACCAGCGAGGCACCGCGATCTGCAGACCGTGGAGTGGGCCTGGTGTATGTTCTGGCGCCAGCAAGGAGCGCGGGCGGGCGTCTGTCAGCGGCTGGGTATAGAGCTGCGCGACCCACCAGTTGTTTTCCCCGGGGGGCGGCGCGGCGGTGTAAGCGAGCTGCCGGGAATCAGGCGCCCAGTCATATTCATACACATGAAGGGTGGCGGGCGTGACCTCGCGGAACTCACCCGAGGCGGTTTCGACGGTGGCAATGCGCTGGATCTCGAGCCCTTCGACGCCGATCACTCCGGCCGGCGGTTTCATCGGTGCCAGGGCCCCGGCGGGACGGGTGGCGCCTTCAATGTACAGGCAAGCTATGTGCAGGCCGTCCGGAGAAAAGGCCAGGGTGGAGATACCACCATGCAGATGGGTCAGTCGCCGGGCCGCAGCGCTGGCGGCGTTTGGCACGGCAATATAGACGTCCGCCTGGCCCGTTGCGCCGGCATTGCAATCTGAGGTGAAGGCGAGTGATTTGCTGTCCGGTGACCAGGCGAGATCCTCTTCCGTGCAGGGGGCACCGGTTCCGGCGGTCAGGCGGTGGGAACGGGACGGATCCGCTGTGGACGCGATGGTGATCTCGGTTCCCGCCGCCGCGTCCGTTACCCACGCGATCATCTGCCCATCGGGCGCCAGCGCGGCCTGGCGAATGACGCGTGTCTTCTCCAGCTGGGCGATGACCTTGGCAATAAGGGGATCGACAGGGCTGTTTGCGCCGCCCGCGGTATGCGTCAAAGCAGCCGCCATCAACAGGAGGCAGCGCAGGCGCAGCACTGCTAGACGGGGTCGGGGATGAGTCGCGCGCATGTAGCACGGATGCTAGCATAACTCGCTCCGTCCAACGGAACCCGCGTGGACGGGGTTTTGCCTTTGGTTCCCGCACGAAGGCCGGGTGCCCCACACCCCCTGCCATTGACGGCGGAGGCGCGTCTTGATATCTTTAGAAGGTTCCGCATGAGCCAGTAATTTGCGTGCTTGAACGATGTGCCGCGGCATTCCGCTGCAGACGCTTCTGAGACTGGCAGTAATACCTTGCGGCCCACTCATCAGGGTCCCTTCAAAACGCTCGCGTGATGCAGGGAAACAATCGCTCGGCCTTTGCGACACCTTCCACCTGGGAAGGCTATGCGGGCCGGAATTTCGAAACGGAACTGGCTTCTTTTCTGGTGCCTGATTCGGCATGAGGCGCAAACAGCGCGTAAGCGCAAATGCCCTGACGCAGAAAAGAACGCGCGGCCACCGTCGAAGTTCTCGTCTTGGTTTGCAGCAAGCAGGGAGCAGCCGCCGCTGGCTTCGTGCACCGGTAAGCGCCGGATTTAGGCGTTGCTCGGTTCCTGCCTGGGCTCTGTGCGGCGAAATAGGGTTGGTGCGAGTTTTTAAGGAGTAAGGTTTGCCTACATTTAGTCAGCTCGTGAGAAAAGGCCGGACCGCGGCGCGCTACAAAACGGCTTCGCCGGCGCTGCAGGGATCCCCGCAGCGGCGCGGTGTGTGCACCCGCGTGTACACGCAAACCCCCAAGAAGCCGAACTCGGCGCTGCGCAAGGTGGCGCGCGTCCGCCTGACCAACGGCGTGGAAGTGACCACTTACATTCCCGGGATCGGCCACAACCTGCAGGAGCACTCCATTGTGCTTATCCGCGGCGGACGCGTGAAAGATCTACCCGGGGTGCGCTACCACGTGGTGCGCGGCACGCTCGATTCCGTGGGCGTGGCCAACCGCAAACAAAGCCGTTCGAAGTATGGCGCCAAGCGTCCCAAGAGCGGGGCTAAGTAGAAAGGTTTTATGCCGAGAAAAGGACATATCGCGAAACGGGAAGTGGCCGCCGACCCGGTGTACAACTCATCGCTGGTCACCAAGTTTGTTAACTCCATGATGTGGGACGGCAAGAAGTCGACTGCCCAGGGCATCTTCTACCAGGCCATGACCAACCTGGAGCAAAAGGGCGGCGACGAAGCGTTGAAGCTGTTCAAGAAGGCGGTAGAGAACTGCAAGCCGCTGCTCGAGGTTAAGACCCGTCGCGTGGGCGGCGCTAACTACCAGGTGCCGATCGAAGTCAATCCTGAGCGGCGCACCTCGCTTGCCATCCGCTGGCTGGTAACCTACGGCCGGGCGCGGGGCGAAAAGGGCATGATCGAGAAGTTGACCAGTGAGTTGCTGGATGCGGCCAATGGCCGCGGCGCGGCCATGAAGAAGAAAGAAGATGTCCACCGTATGGCAGAGGCCAATAAGGCGTTTGCCCACTACCGCTGGTAGTAGAACAGGGCCGGTTGCCGCAAGGCAGCAGGCGTCAACCCCGGAAGCAGTAAAGAAGAATCGCGAGTCTAACGTCTCGCGCGAGAGTGAGAGAATACCGTGCCTCGTCAAGTACCACTCGATCGTTGCCGGAATATCGGAATCATGGCGCACATCGACGCCGGAAAGACCACAACGACGGAGCGCATTTTGTTTTACACCGGCATTACCCATCGCATCGGCGAAGTGCATGAAGGCACAGCAACGATGGATTGGATGGAGCAGGAGCAGGAGCGCGGCATCACGATCACGTCCGCTGCCACCACCTGCACCTGGCGCGATATCCGTATCAATATTATCGATACCCCGGGTCACGTGGACTTTACCGCCGAGGTCGAGCGCAGCCTGCGCGTGCTCGATGGCGCGGTTGCTGTTTTTGACGCCGTGCATGGCGTAGAGCCGCAATCGGAAACGGTGTGGCGGCAGGCGGACAAGTACGGTGTGCCGCGCATTTGCTTTATCAACAAGATGGACAAGATGGGCGCCGATTTCGAGCACGCCATCGACACCATCCGCAAGCGGCTGAATGCCCGCCCGGTAGCCATTCAAATCCCCATCGGCCAGGAAGCCGCTTTCAAAGGCGTGATCGACCTGATCGAGATGCGCGCCATTCTGTGGCACGACGAAACCATGGGCGCCAAGTACGACGTCGAAGACATTCCGGCCAACCTGCTGAAGAAGGCGGAAGCCTTCCGCATGCAGCTGGTTGAGTCGGTGGCCGAGAACGATGACGAGATGCTGCACAAGTTTCTCGAGGGCGAAACTCCCACGGCGGCCGAGTTGCGCAAGGCGTTGCGCGGCGCGGTCATCGGGATGAAGCTTTTCCCGGTGCTGTGCGGCAGCTCGTTCAAGAACAAGGGTGTGCAGACGCTGCTCGATGCGGTGGTGGAGTACCTGCCAAGCCCGCTGGATGTGCCCCCGATCGAGGGCCACAACCCGGACAACATGGAAGAGGTCATCTACCGCCATGCGGACGACAACGAGCCGCTGACGGCGCTTGGCTTCAAGATCATGACCGACCCCTTCGTGGGCCAGTTAATCTTCGTGCGCCTCTATTCCGGCCACTTGAAGACCGGCGACACGGTACTGAACCCGCGCACCCAGAGGAGCGAGCGTATTGGACGCCTGCTCAAAATGCATGCCAACAAGCGGGAAGAGATTACTGAGATCTATGCCGGCGACATTTGCGCCTGCGTGGGGCTCAAGAATCTGATTACGGGCGATACCATCTGCACTGATAAGTCTCCGATCGTTCTGGAGTCGATCGACTTCCCAGCCCCGGTTATTCACGTGGCCGTGGAGCCGAAGACAAAAGCCGATCAGGAGAAGATGGGCATGGCGCTGGCCAAGCTGGCGCAGGAAGATCCCACCTTCAAGGTGCATACCGATCCTGACTCCGGCCAGACCATCATCAGCGGTATGGGTGAGTTGCACCTGGAAATCATCGTCGACCGCATGATGCGCGAGTACAAAGTCGAAGCCAACGTAGGCAAGCCGCAGGTAGCCTATCGCGAGACCATCCGCAAGCACGCTGAGGCGGAAGGCAAGTACATCCGTCAGACCGGCGGCTCGGGTAACTACGGCCACGTGAAGATCCGGGTCGAGCCCAACGAGCCTGGCAAGGGGTTCGAGTTCGTCAACGACATCAAGGGCGGCGTGGTTCCGAAGGAATACATCAAGCCGACCGAGCAGGGCATTCGTGAGGCGCTGCAAGGCGGGGTGCTGGCCGGCTACGAGATTGTTGATGTGAAGGCGACCTTGTTTGACGGCAGCTACCACGATGTCGACTCCAACGAAATGGCGTTTAAGATTGCCGGCTCGATGGCGTTTAAGGAAGCAGCACGCAAGGCCACCCCGGTGCTGTTGGAGCCGGTGATGGCGGTCGAAGTGGTGGTTCCGGAGGAGTACATGGGCACCATCATCGGCGACCTGAACTCCCGCCGTGGCCGCATCGAAGGCATGGAGCATCGTGCCGGGTCGCAGGTCATCAAGGCCAATGTGCCGTTGAGCGAGATGTTTGGCTATGCCACTCACATGCGCTCCTCGACCCAGGGCCGGGCCAATTACTCGATGCACTTCAACCGTTATGAGGAAGCGCCGCGATCGGTCTCGGAAGAGATCATTGGCCGCAACCAAGGCAAGTAACTAAAGAGATTTAGCAGGAGAGAGGAACGAGATGGCGAAGGAGAAGTTTGACCGGTCCAAGCCGCATGTGAACGTGGGGACGATTGGGCACATTGATCACGGCAAGACGACGCTGACGGCGGCGATCACCAAGGTGCTGTCGAAGCACAACCCGAAGATCCAGTTTCGCTCGTTTGATTCAATTGACAACGCCCCCGAGGAGCGGGAGCGGGGCATTACGATTGCGACTGCGCACGTGGAGTACGAGACGGCGAACCGTCACTACGCCCATGTGGACTGTCCTGGCCACGCTGACTACATCAAGAACATGATTACCGGCGCGGCGCAGATGGACGGAGCGATCCTGGTGGTGGCGGCGACCGATGGCCCCATGCCGCAAACCAAGGAGCACGTGCTATTGGCTCGCCAGGTAGGGGTTCCCTATATTGTGGTGTTTCTGAACAAGTGCGATGCGGTCGAAGACGAAGAGCTGACGGACCTCGTGGAGATGGAAGTGCGGGAGCTGCTCTCCAAGTACAACTTCCCTGGCGACGATGTGCCGGTGATTCGCGGCTCGGCCCTGGGTGGGTTGAACGGGGAAGCGCAGTGGGAAGCCAAGATCGACGAGCTGATGGACGCGGTGGACAAGAACGTGCCCCTGCCGGCACGTGCCATCGACCAGCCGTTCCTGATGCCGATTGAAGACATCTTCTCCATTTCCGGCCGTGGCACGGTGGTTACGGGAAGGATCGAGCGGGGCAAGGTCAAGGTAGGCGAAGAGGCGGAGATTGTCGGTTTCCGCGATACCCGCAAGACGGTGGTTACCGGCGTCGAGATGTTCAAGAAGCAGCTGGATGAAGGACTTGCCGGAGACAACGCAGGTCTGTTGCTGCGCGGTATTGCCAAGGAAGACGTGGAGCGGGGCATGGTTCTGGCCAAGCCGGGGTCGATTACGCCGCACACCAAGTTCAAGGGCGAGATTTACGTGCTGAGCAAGGAAGAGGGCGGCCGCCACACCCCGTTTTTCAATGGCTACCGGCCGCAATTTTACTTCCGGACCACGGACGTGACCGGGACGGCGAAGCTGCCGGAAGGCACCGAGATGGTGATGCCGGGGGACAATGTGTCGCTGGAGATTGAGCTGCATACCCCGGTGGCCATGGAAAAGGGCCTGCGTTTTGCCATCCGCGAGGGTGGCCGCACGGTAGGTGCAGGCACCATCACCGAAATCATCAAGTAACAGCGAACGATACAAAAACCGCGATGGGTGCCCCAGGTCTCGCTTTTGAGACCTGGGATCCCGCAAACAGATGTCGGACAGTGGCACGAAGGGAACTGAGATGGTAGGACAAAGAATTCGCATTCGCCTCAAGGCGTATGACTATCGGGTACTGGACACCTCGACCGGTGAAATCGTGGAAACGGCGAAGCGCACCGGAGCCCAGGTGGCGGGTCCTATTCCGTTGCCGACAGTAAAGAACAAATACTGCGTGCTCCGTTCCCCGCACGTGGACAAGAAATCGCGCGAGGCCTTCGAGATCCGCACGCATAAGCGGCTGATCGATATTCTCGAGCCCACCCAGCAGACCATCGATGCCCTGATGAAGCTCGATCTTCCCGCCGGCGTGGATGTTGAGATTAAGGCATTCGAGAAGTAAGGAGACCAAGATGTCGGTAACCGGGATACTGGGCAAAAAGATCGGGATGACGCAGTTGTTCGATGACAGGGGTGAAGTGCACCCGGTCACCGTACTGCAGGCGGGTCCCTGCGTGGTGACCCAGCTGAAGACCTTGGCTGGCGATGGGTATAGCGCGGCGCAGATTGGCCTGATCGAGTTTGTGAAGGGCGGCAAGGTGAACAAGCCGATGGCCGGCCATTTCGCCAAGACCAACGTTCCCCCAGTCAAGCTGATGCGCGAAGTGCCACTCGAACAAGTCACAGGTTCCGCTGACGGCGAGAAGCAGGAACTGAAGGCGGGCGACAAGGTACTGGTCGACATTTTCGAGGACGCCAAGTACGTGGATGTGATCGGCACCAGCAAGGGACGCGGCTTTGCCGGCGTCGTGCGCCGCCATCACTTCGGCGGTGGCCCGAAAGCGCACGGACACATGTTTCAGGTGCAAGGCTCGATTGGTGCTTCCTCGTTCCCGTCGCGTGTATTTCCCGGGCAGCGTATGCCGGGACACTTTGGCGCCAAGCAGATCACGGTGCGCAATCTGCGCATTCGCGGTATTGATCTGGACGAGAACCTGTTGATGGTCGAGGGTGCGATCCCTGGCCCTCGCGAGGGTTACGTCATGATCTCCAAGTCCAAGGCGCCACCGCGGGAACGTCGCGGCTTTGGCGGCGGCGGCACGGTCGATCCATTGAAGGCTTCGAAGAAGGCTTCTGGCGGCAAGCCATCGGGCGGCAAGAAGAAATAGGACGGATAACGAAATGGCAACCATTGATGTGATCGATCTTGGTGGAGGGAAAGCGGTAGGCTCGCTCGAGCTGGCGGATGAGATTTTCTCGCCCGGCCAGATCAACGAGGCGCTGCTCTGGGAAGCGGTGAAGCATTATCGCGCCGCCCTGCGGCAGGGCACCGCTGCCACCAAGAACAAGAAGCTGGTCTCCGGATCAGGCAAGAAATTGTGGAAGCAAAAGGGTACCGGCCGTGCTCGCGTCGGTTCCGTGCGCTCGCCGATCTGGCGCCATGGCGGCACTGTCCACGGGCCTCAGCCGCATAGTCACGACTACGCTTTCCCGCGCAAGAAGCTGCTCGGCGCCCTGCGCTCCGCGCTGGCTTCCAAGTTGGCCGATGGCAAGTTGACCGTGGTCGAGAGCCTGGAGCTGGCAGACGCGAAGACCAAAGCCTATCGCGCTGCCCTCGACCAGCTCGATGCCAAGCGGACCACCCTGCTGGTAGACAAGGAAGCAGGCAGGACTCTGGTGCTCGGTTCGCGCAATCTCCACCGGGTGCAGCTGATGGAGACCAAAGAAGTTCATCCCTACGATTTGCTGCGTTACGAGCGCGCCATTTTTTCCCGCGCCGCGATTGAGCAATTGCAGGAGACGTTGAAGAAGACTGTATCCCGGCGCAAGCTTGCGGCCGGTTCGGAGGTGGCCTGATGCCGACTCTTTATAACGTGATCCGGCGGCCATTGATTACCGAAAAGGGCCTGGGCGCGAAGGAAACCGAGAGCACACTGGTATTCGATGTGGCTCCCGATGCGACCAAGACCGAAGTTAAGCAGGCAGTTGAGACGCTGTTCAAGGTGAAGGTACAAAGCGTTCGTACGGCTAATTTTCTGGGCAAAGAACGCCGCCGGGGCAAGTTCTCTGGTTTCCGCCCGGATTGGAAAAAAGCCTACGTTCGTCTGCAGCCGGGTGAGAAGATGCCCGACTACGTCAACGCGATGTAAGTGAGCTAAAGATGCCGATCAAGACATACAGACCGATTACACCTACGCTGCGTTTCCAGACCACTCTGGTAAACGACGATATTACGACCAATCGCCCGCACAAGCCGTTGCTTGCAGTTAAGCAGCGTACCGGGGGCCGGCGTAATTCCGGCGATTTAACCATCAGGCACCATGGCGGTGGCCATAAGCAGAAGCTTCGCCTGATCGACTTCAAGCGGGACAAGTTTGGCGTGCCAGGCAAAGTGGCCACGATCGAATACGATCCCAACCGCTCCTCGCGCATCGCGCTGGTGCATTACCTGGATGGCGAGAAGCGCTACATCATCCAGCCGGTCGGCCTGAAGGTAGGGCAGACGGTCATGAGCGGCCCCGAGGCTGACATCCTGATCGGCAATGCGTTGCCGCTCAAGAACATTCCCTCCGGCACCACGGTGCACAATGTCGAGCTGCGCCCGGGCAAAGGCGCGCAGATGGTGCGCTCTGCCGGCGCCTCAGCACAGCTGGTGGCCAAAGAAGGCGACTATGCGCTGTTGAAACTGCCTTCCGGCGAGACCCGCCGGGTGCTGGTAGCGTGCATGGCCACGGTCGGCCAGGTCGGCAACACCGATCACGAAAATGTATCCATCGGCAAGGCGGGACGCAACCGCTGGAAGGGTATTCGCCCCAGCAACCGCGGCGTGTCCATGAACCCGGTTGATCACCCGCACGGCGGCGGCGAAGGCAAAACCTCCGGCGGCCGTCATCCGGTCACCCCGTGGGGACAGCCGACCCGCGGTTACAAGACGCGCAACAACAAGCGGACCGACGCCTTTATCGTCAGCCGCTACAAGAAGTAGTCAGGAGCAGCGAAGCATGGCACGTTCGACAAAGAAAGGTCCGTTTATCGACGGGCACCTGATGGTGAAGATAGAAGCGATGAACGCGACGAATGACAAGAAAGTCCTTCGTACCTGGTCGCGCCGCTCGACCATTCATCCCGATATGGTGGGCCACACCATCGCGGTGCACAACGGCAGAAAGTTTATTCCGGTCTATGTGACGGAGAACATGGTCGGGCACAAGCTGGGCGAGTTTTCCGCCACCAGAACGTTTAAGGGTCACTCGGCAAAGGCTGCCGAGTCGTCGGCGAAGCCCCGCTAAAAAGTTTAAGGAAGAAGCCAATGCAACTGGAAACAAAGGAATTCCGGGCCGAAGCGAAGTTCCAGCGGGTATCGCCGCAGAAAGCTCGCCTGGTCCTGGAGCTGATCAAGGGACGCCGTGTGGGCGAAGCGCTGGAGACGGTAGCCTTCACCAAGAAGGGTGTCGCACCCCTGGTCGAGAAGGTGCTGCGCGCCGCGATTCAGAACGCCAACTATCTCAGCCAGGAGCGCGAGCTCGATCTGGATGTAGACAACCTCTACGTCAAGACCGCACTGGCCAACGAAGGACCGCGCATGAAGCGCATACGTCCGGCGCCGATGGGAAGGGCCTTCCGCTATCAGCGCAGAATGTCGCACATCGTGATCACGGTGGCGGAGCGCAAGCGGCTTGGTCTGGTAGAAACGGCTGAGCCGGAAGCGGCCACCCCCAAGCGGCGGCTGTTGGGTCGCAAGCCCAAAAAGGCCGTAGCTAAAAAGAGCGTAGCAAAAAACTGGAAGAAGAAGGCCGCGAAGTAGGTTCGAGGAAATTATGGGACAAAAAGTTCATCCTTACGGCTTTCGACTGGGCGTCAACAAGCCATGGCGGTCACGCTGGTTCGTGGAGCGCGACTACGACAAGTTGCTGATTGAAGATGTGCACCTGCGCGAGGAGTTGAAAGAAAAGCTCAAGGCCGCCGGTGTCAGCTCAGTCGAGATTGAGCGTCCGGGCAACAAGCTGCGCCTCATCATCCGCACCGCGCGTCCGGGCATTGTGATTGGCCGCAAGGGCGCGGAGATCGAGAAGCTCAAGCTGGACCTGCAGAAGCGCACCAACCGCGACGTGTTCATCGACATACTCGAGGTGAACAAGCCGGAGCTGGACGCGCAACTGGTGGCGGAAAACATTGCCCTGCAGCTGGAAAAGCGTGTCGGTTTCCGTCGCGCCATGCGCAAGGCAGTTGACTCCGCGCTGCGCTTTGGCTGCAAGGGAATCAAGGTTCGGGTTTCCGGGCGGCTGAATGGCAACGAGATCGCGCGGTCGGAGTGGTATTTGCAAGGCCGGCTCCCGCTGCATACCCTGCGCGCGGATATCGACTACGGCTTTGCCGAAGCGCGCACCACTTACGGCGTGATCGGGGTCAAGACCTGGATCTATCGCGGTGACATTTACGAGCAGAAGCGCCGCCAGCCACAACCGGCGGGCACCAGCGGAGTGTTCTAGTCATGTTGATGCCAAAGAAGGTTAAGTACCGCAAGCAGCAGCGCGGCCGCATGAAGGGTAAAGCCTGGCGCGGCTCCGAGCTCTCTTTCGGGGACTATGGACTGAAGGTGATGGAGTGCGGCTACATCACGGACCGGCAGATTGAAGCCAGCCGTGTAGCCATGACGCGTTTCATCAAGCGTGGTGGCAAGATCTGGATCCGTCTCTTCCCCGACAAGCCAGTGACCAAGAAGCCGGCTGAAACCCGTATGGGCAAGGGCAAGGGCGCTCCCGATCATTGGGTTGCCGTGGTTCGTCCGGGCAAGGTGCTGTTTGAGATGGAAGGGGTCAATCCTGAGATCGCGGCGGAGGCCATGCGCCTCGCTTCGAACAAGCTTCCCCTCAAGACGCGCTTTGTGATGCGTCACGATGTCAAGGCGACTGCAGTAGTCAAGTAGAGAGAAGAGCCATGGAAACGGAAAAGATTCGCAACCTGAACGATGAAGAGCTGGCGCGGCAGGAAAAGACGACCGCCGAGCAGCTCTTTCGCCTGCGCTTCCAGATGAAGCTGGGGCAGAACGAAGGCGTGAAGAAGCTGCGCGATTTGCGCAAAGACATAGCCCGCATCAAGACCATTGCCCGCGAGCGGGCGCTCGAGAAAACCACGAAAGAGGCTCGTTAAGCCATGCCCGAAGAAAAAGCGGAATCCAGGCGGACAGAGAAGATTGGCAGTGTCGTCTCGACCAAGATGCAAAAGACCATCGTGGTCGAGGTAGAGATGCGCAAGACGCACCCCAAGTACAAGCGGGTGATCAAGCTGAGCAAGAAGTTTTATGCCCACGACGAGCAGAACTCAGCTCACGTTGGCGACGTAGTTAGGATTCGCGAGAGTCGGCCGCTAAGCAAGCTGAAGCGCTGGACGCTGGAAGAAGTGATTCGCCGGTCCTCGCTGCCACAAGTAGAAGAGATCGCGCAGCCCGTGGTTTAGGTAAATCTGTTTCACGGAAAGTCGCCTTGTATCAGGGCATGGCGGTTCACGTAGATCCGATAAGTCGCTTTGTACGAAGGGCACGGCTTTAGCCGTGCCGTAATGGGCGAACCCACGAGGGCTCTAGCCCCTGAGGGCAGTGTAAGGAGAGAAGAGTATGGCAGTGCAAATGAGAACCATGCTGGAGGTCGCCGATAACTCCGGCGCCCGCAGGCTGCAGATGATTCTGCCCCTGGGCGGCTCGAGCGGCAAGAAAGCCGGCCTGGGCGACGTGATTACTGCCTCCGTGAAGGAAGCTTCTCCCGACGGGCAGGTTAAGAAGGGCGTGGTAGTGAAGGCAGTCGTGGTGCGCACGCGCAAGGAATATCGTCGCCGTGACGGTACCTACATCCGCTTTGACCAGAACGCAGCGGTTCTGATCAACGATGCAGGAGAGCCGGTAGGCACTCGCGTCTTCGGCCCCGTGGCCCGCGAACTGCGCGAAAAGAAGTTCCTGAAGATTGTGTCGCTGGCACCAGAAGTTCTCTAAGCGAGGAAGTTATGGCATTGAAGTTACAACGCAACGATACCGTGGAAGTGATTACCGGCACCGATAAGGGCAAGCGCGGCCGCGTGCTGCGCGTGCTGGGCGACAAGGACCGCGTGCTGGTCGAGCATGTCCGCATGGTCAAGAAGCATGTCCACCCCAACCCTCAGCGCAACATCAAGGGCGGCATTGCCGAGCAGGAAGCAGCCATTCAAATTTCCAACGTGATGTTGGTTTGCGGCTCCTGTGGCCCGGTGCGTGTCGGACATAAGTTTGAAGGCGATACCAAGGTTCGCGTCTGCAAGAAGTGCGGCCAGACCCTGGCGCCGAAGAAAAAGTAAGGACGGATTTATGGCAGCAAAAGTAAACGCGAGACTGAGAGAGAAATACCAGCAGGAGATCCGGCCGGCATTGCAGAAAGAGCTTGGCCTGACCAACCTGATGGCCGTGCCGCGACTGGAAAAGATCGTTCTGAACATGGGCCTCGGTGAGGCCACCCAGAATGTAAAGATCATGGATCCGCTGGTCGCCGACCTGGCATCGGTTGCAGGACAAAAGCCGGTGACCACGCGAGCCAAGAAATCGATTGCCGCCTTCAAGGTGCGCGAAGGCATGCCGATCGGCGCCATGGTGACCCTGCGCGGCGACATCATGTACGAATTTCTCGACCGCCTGATCTCGGTGGCCCTGCCCCGCGTACGTGATTTTCGCGGTGTCTCCACCAAGAGCTTCGACGGACGAGGCAACTACACCCTGGGCATGCGCGACCAGCTGATTTTTCCTGAAGTGGATTACGCGCGCGTAGACAAGTTGAAGGGCATGAATGTCACCATCGTGACCACTGCCAAGGATGATAACCAGGCGCGTGCCCTGCTTCGGCAGTTCGGCATACCCTTCCGTCAGACTGCTTAAAGAGAGACCTATGTCAACTACAGCAAAACGAGTCAAAGACGCCCGCAAGCCGAAGTTTTCCAGCCGCCAGCACAATCGCTGCAAAATTTGCGGCCGGCCGCGCGCCTACCTGCGCAAGTTTGGTCTATGCCGCTTGTGCTTCCGTCAGTTGGCGCTTCGGGGTGAAATCCCCGGTGTGGTTAAGTCCAGCTGGTAAGTAATGGTCCCGGCCGGAGCGGCCAGGGAGTGGAGGAGAGAGAATGAGTTTGACCGATCCAGTAGCCGACTTTGTGACGCGCATCCGCAATTCCATCCGTGCGCGCCACCAAAAGCTGGATGTTCCGGCCTCGAAGCTGAAGACCGAGATTGCCCGCATCCTTAAGGAAGAAGGCTACATCGCCAACTACAAGGCGGCGGAAGAGAATGGCCGTACCGTGCTGCGCGTGTACCTCAAGTACGGCGCCAACAACGAAGCCGCCATCCGCGACCTGTCGCGCGTTTCGCGCCCCGGATGCCGCGTGTATGTCGGCCGGGATGAGATCAAGCGGGTACAGAGCGGGCTCGGCATCAGCATCATGACCACCCCGCGGGGCGTAATGACCGGACGGCAGGCACGGCGCGAAGGCGTCGGCGGCGAGATTCTCTGCGAAGTCTGGTAGGAGATAAAGATATGTCACGTATAGGCAAAAAACCGATTCCGCTGCCCGCAACCGTGAAGTACACCGTGCAGGGCAACACCGTGCTGGTCGAGGGCCCCAAGGGCAAACTAACTGCCCTGCTGCCTACGGGCATCACGCTTGAGAAAAAGGACGGCATTCTCCTCGCAGTGCGGGAGAAGGAAGAACTCGCCGCGCTGCACGGTTTGACCCGGGCGTTGGTCTCGAATGCCGTCGAAGGTGTAACCAAGGGCTGGACCAAGGAGCTGGATATTGTCGGCATTGGCTATCGCGCCGAGCTCAAGGGAAAGGGAACCGTGGTGTTTACCTTAGGTTTCTCCCATCCCATCGAGTTCCCGTTACCCACCGGCATTGACGTGGCGATCGACCCTAAGCAAACGCGCCTGACCATCAGCGGCATTGATCGGCAGAAGGTAGGCCAGGTGGCCGCCGACATGCGCTCTCTGCGTAAGCCCGATCCGTACAAAAACAAAGGTGTGCGCTATGTCGGCGAGCGCTTGAAGAAGAAGGTCGGCAAGACCGGCGCTAAGTAATTAAACCGAACGCGGCTGCAGGGCGGCTGCGCTTTTAGGAAGGAAACAAAGATGCTCCCGATTCGACAGAGAAATGTAATTCGCCAGCGAGTGCACTTTCGCATTCGCCAGAAAATGCAGGGCACCGCGGAGCGTCCGCGGCTCAATGTGTATCGTTCGTTGAACCACATCTACGCCCAGATCATCGACGACGGCAAAGGGGAGACTCTGCTCTCCGCGTCCAGCCTGGCTGCCAAAGTGAAGACCGGCGGCAACGTGGCTGCAGCCAAAGAAGTGGGCAAGCTGGTGGCTGAGCGGGCAATTGAAAAGGGAATCAAGAAGGTGGTCTTCGATCGCGGAGGCTATCTCTATCACGGCCGCATCAAGGCCTTAGCGGATGCGGCGCGCGAAGCAGGACTAGAGTTTTAAGGATCGGGAAGGATCACAGGCATGGCAATACTGAAGCGGAAACTGGACGCCGGGCAATACAACCTGAAGGATCAGGTGGTGTCCATCAATCGTGTCACCAAGGTGGTCAAGGGCGGCAAGAACATGTCGTTCGCGGCGCTGGTGGTGGTGGGTGACCCCTCGGCCGGCGTGGTGGGCTTTGGCTCCGGCAAGGCGAAGGAAGTACCCCAGGCCATCCGCAAAGGAATAGAGGCGGCCAAGAAGAACCTGGTGCACGTGAACCTTTCCGAGACCACCATACCTCACCAGGTATTAGGGCGTTTCGGCTCCGGGCATGTGCTCTTGAAGCCGGCTCCGGAAGGCACCGGCGTGATAGCGGGCGGAGCAGTGCGCGCGGTGATGACCTCGGTCGGAGTGCAAAACGTTCTCACCAAAAGCTTGGGCACGGCCAATCCTCACAACGTGGTTAAGGCCACCTTCGATGCGCTAGTGCAGTTGCGCGATCGCGGGGAAGTGGCGGCCGCTCGCGGCAAGCAGGTACAGGAGCTATATTGAGATGGCAGAGTCTCCGAAAGCAATGATCCGCCTGCAGTATTACCGGTCCAAGATCTCCACTCCCGAGAAGCACAAGCGGGTAGTCAAAGGATTGGGCTTTACCCGGCTCAATCAAGTGGTGGAGCGTGAGGACACGGCGTCGATCCGGGGCATGGTCAAGACCGTACCCCACTTAGTACGGATCGTAGAGTAAGCACAAAAGCGAGTCGGACTGGCAGAGCCAGCCGGCGTTGAGCGAGGACAGTATGGCAAAAAATCTTTCTAATTTGCGGGCGCCCAAAAAGGCGAACACGGGCAAGAAGCGTGTTGGCCGTGGTATGGGCTCGGGCATGGGCAAGACTTCAGCCCGCGGGCATAAGGGGCAGCGTTCGCGCTCCGGTTCCCACATGATGCGCGGTTTTGAAGGTGGGCAGATGCCGTTGCATCGCCGCCTGCCCAAGCGCGGCTTCACCAATATCTTTCGCACCGAGTACTCCGTAGTCAACCTGAGCCGCATTGCAGAACTCCACGCCGAGGGCCATGCCGAGCTGACGCTCGAGGCTTTCGCCGCCAAGGGACTGCTGAAGAAGCGGGACGGGTTGGTCAAGGTGCTGGGGGACGGCGACTTGACGGCTGCGGTCACGGTGCACGCACACAAGTTTTCCAAGTCGGCCCAGGAAAAGATCGAGAAAGCCGGCGGCAAAGCAATTCTGGTCGCCTGAGACTTGAGGGTCGGCCCCTGAGGGAGCAAATGTTGGCGCATTTCACCTCTGTCAGGCGAAATGCTTAGGGTAAGTTCACGATCGGTGACAACACAGGAACCGTATGTTTGAGAACATCCGCAACATCTTCAAGATTCCCGACCTGCGCAAGCGGGTCTTGTTTACCCTGGGTATCCTGGCTGTTTATCGTCTGGGCTCGCAAATACCCACCCCGGGAGTCAACCTCAAACTACTGGCCCAATTCTTCGATCAGCAGGCGGGCAGCGCGCTCGGCCTGGTCGACCTGTTCAGCGGCGGCAACCTTCGCCGTCTGACCATCTTCGCCCTGGGCATCATGCCCTATATCACAGCGTCCATCATCTTCCAGCTGCTGACCGTGGTTTATGAACCGCTGGCCAAGCTACAAAAAGAAGGGGAGCTGGGACGGCGAAAGATCACCCAGTGGACCCGTTATGTGACAGTGGTTCTGGGAGCTGTGCAATCGCTGGCCATCGCGCTGACCCTCTCCCATGGTTCAGGCGGCGTCTCCTATGTGTTGAACCCTGGTCCAGGCTTCATTCTGATGACCATGGTGACCCTGACCACCGGCACCGCCTTCATCATGTGGCTGGGGGAGCAGATTACCGACCGAGGCATCGGCAACGGCATGAGCCTGCTGATCTTCGCCGGTATCGTGGTTGGCCTTCCCCGCGGTATCCAGGATCTAATCGACAAGGCGCGCACCCAGGCGTGGGGCGCCTTCACCGTTCCGGCGCTCATCCTTCTGGTGGTGATGATGATCGTCATCGTGGCCTTCATCGTCTTTGTGGAGCGCAGCGAACGGCGCATCCCGGTACAGTATGCCAAGCGCATCGTCGGCCGCCGGCTCATGGGCGGCCAATCCACCCATCTGCCGCTCAAGGTCAACTCCGGTGGCGTGATGCCGGTCATCTTTGCCAGCTCCATTCTTTCCGCGCCGCTGCTTTTCGCCGGTTCCGGCTACGTACGCAACAGCGGTTTCCTGACCCGGATTTTTGATGGCCTGCGCCCCGGCGAGCCTTGGTATGAGCTGCTATACATCGTAGGCATCGTTTTCTTTGCCTACTTCTACATCTCCATCGTGTTTCCGCCCAGATGACATTGCCGACAACATGCGTAAGTATGGAGGGTTCATTCCCGGCATTCGTCCGGGGCGCCGCACGTCCGATTTTGTGAATGACGTCTTGACCCGGATTACCCTGGTAGGCGCGCTTTACCTGATCGTGATCTCGCTCATCCCGCAGATGCTAATCAGCGGCATTCACCTCAACGATCTCTGGCTGGTGGGCGGGTTCTTCGAGCGGCTGCCCACCTGGGTTACCCACGGACTGAACGTGAGCTTTTACTTCGGCGGAACCTCCCTGCTGATCGTGGTAGGCGTGGCCATGGACACCATCAACCAGGTAGAGTCGCAGTTGATCATGCGCCACTACGATGGCTTCTCCCCGCGCAGCGGCCGGGTGCGCGGAAGGCGGTCGTGGTAAAGGTGGCGGAAGGCTTGCAAGCGGAAGCCCCGTCTTCAAAGCAGATCATCCCCGGCCCCATGCTGCTGATGGGGGCGCCCGGGGTGGGCAAGGGAACCCAGGCCAAGGGACTCATGGCCGCCTGGGGCATTCCCCAGATTTCAACCGGCGATCTGCTGCGCGACCATCGGGCCAAGGGAACCCCTCTGGGCTTGGTGGCCACGCAAATCATGGATACCGGCAAGCTGGTTCCCGACGATTTGGTCAACCAGATGGTGGCGGAACGGCTGGAGCTGCCGGATACCGTTCGCGGCTACATTCTGGATGGCTATCCTCGAACCCTGGGCCAGGCGGAGTGGCTGGATTCCCGGCTGGCGGCCATCCCCAACGGGCTGCCGCTGATTGCGGTAAGCATCCAGGTAAGTTATACTCAGTTGTTGCGTCGTATTACGGGTCGGCGCAACTGTCCAACCTGCCAGCGCATTTACAACGTTTACCTGCAGCCGCCGAAATTCGACACGGTATGCGATGTAGAAGGCACACCGTTGGTCCAGCGCGCGGATGATGTGGAAGCGGTCTTCCATGAGCGGATGCGCACTTATACGGCGCTGACGGCGCCGGTGGTGGAACATTATCGCGCCAGCAGCCGGTTCGTGGAAGTGGATGGCGAGCAGCCGGCGGACGAGGTAATGGCGGGCATCATGGCCGCGGTAGCGCGACTCAGGTCCCAGACTTAGAAGAGAGAATTGAGCAGGCCAATGGCCATAATGATCAAGACGCCGCAGGAGATTGAAAAGATGCGGCGCAGTGGAGCGGCGGTTCGCGCGGTACTGGAGCACGTGAAGGCGCAGGTCAAGCCCGGCGTGACTACGCTCGACCTGGAGAATGCGGCGGAAAGCAAGATGGCAGAGTTGGGCGCCACTTCTGCCTTCAAGGGCTATCGCGGCTACCCCTGTGTGTTGTGCACTTCGGTCAATGAGCAGGTGGTGCACGGCATCCCCTCGAGTGACCGGGTGCTGCGCGACGGGGATATTGTCTCCATCGACTGCGGAGTGGTTTTGGACGGCTACTACGGCGATTCGGCCATTACCGTTCCCGTGGGAGCAGAGGTGACGCCCAAAGCCAAGCGTCTGCTGGATGTAACCCGGGCATCGCTCGAGACGGCGATCAAGGTAGTGCGGCCGGGAGCGACGCTGGGCGATATTGGCGCGGCGGTGCAGGAAGTGGTGGAAGCGGACGGGTTCAGTGTCGTCCGTGAGTTTGTGGGCCATGGCATCGGGACCCGGATGCATGAAGATCCGCAGGTTCCTAACTACGGGCAGCGTGGCGCGGGAACCAAACTGCGTGCAGGGATGGTGCTGGCCATCGAGCCCATGGTGAATGTGGGCAAGCCGGGAGTTCAGGTATTGAGCGACGGCTGGACAGCAGTAACCGAGGATGGAAGTTTGAGCGCGCACTTCGAGCACACCGTAGCGGTGACAGCTGAAGGCGCTGTGATTTTGACGCAGTAGGTTTAGGAGGCCTGTGGGAGCAGGCAGAATCGGGATAAGGTTTGTCGAAGGAAGACGCGATTGAGGTAATGGCAACTGTGGTTGAGACGTTGCCGAACGCGATGTTCAAAGTTGAGCTGGAGAACAAGCACCAGGTTCTGGCGCACGTTTCGGGAAGGATGCGGAAGAACTTCATTCGTATTCTCCCTGGCGACCGGGTAGCGGTAGAGCTCAGTCCGTACGATCTGACCCGGGGCCGGATCGTTTACCGCTACAAGTAGAAAATCAGGAGCAGCAATGAAAGTTCGGGCATCAGTAAAAAAGATTTGTGACAAGTGCAAGGTGATCCATCGCCGCGGAGTGGTGCGGGTGATCTGCGAAAACTCAAAGCACAAGCAGCGCCAAGGCTAAACGAAAAACACCGTCGGCAGGGCAAATGACGGGTGCCCCATATCTCGCTCGTTTTTCGCGAGATGTGGGATACCACAAATCTAAACTGAGGGTTCTTTACCTCGGTCACTACATGCGCCGGAGAGGCTAGTTAGCCAAAAAGGCTTGCGTTGAACCTCTCCCGTCGCTTTCACAGATAACCGCCAGAAGCGGCGAAGCCACTTCGAGCAAGTAAGAAAAAGGATCATGTATGGCACGTATTGCTGGCGTCGATCTGCCCCGCAACAAGCAGGCAAGAATCGCGCTGACCTACATTTTCGGTATCGGTAACCCTCGTGCGCGGCGCATCCTGGAGACGGCCAATGTGGACCCGTTCAAGAAAGTCCAGGATCTGGGCGAAGACGAGGTCAACCGCATCCGCCAGGTGATTGAGAACGAAGGCGAGATCGAAGGCGATCTGCGCAAAGACGTCTCCATGCACATCAAGCGGCTGATTGACATTCAGTCCTATCGTGGCCTGCGCCACCGGCGCAACCTGCCCACCCGCGGCCAGCGGACCCACACCAACGCGCGTACCCGCAAGGGACCACGTAAGGGCACAATCGCGGGCAAGAAGAAAGCGACGGCGAAGACCTAATGGCGAAACAGGAACAGAAGCCGGGCATCCGGCAAGGCTGCCAAGAACAAGAAGTTCAAGAAGCGCGAGCGCAAGAACGTTCCTTACGGATTGGTCTACGTTCAGGCCTCGTTCAACAACACCATCGTGACCATCACCGACGGCCAGGGCAACACGCTTTCCTGGAAGAGCTCCGGTTCGCTCGGCTTTCGCGGATCGCGTAAAGGCACTCCCTTTGCCGCCCAGCAGGCTGCCATGAACGCCGCCAACCAGGCGCGTGACCATGGTCTGCGTTCGGTCGACGTGCGGGTAAGTGGTCCGGGATCCGGCCGTGAGTCTGCGGTGCGTGCCTTGGCTGCGGCGGGACTCGACGTCCGCTCCATCCGTGACGTTACGCCGATTCCGCACAACGGCTGCCGTCCGCCCAAGCGCCGGCGCGTGTAAGAGTTAAACCCGCAGGACCGGGACGAAGGATTGAATCCGTAAACCGGTCGGCCTCTGAAGTAAGGAGAACTACGTGGCACGATATACCGGACCAGTCTGCCGCCTTTGCCGTCGCGAAGGCATGAAGCTTTTTCTGAAGGGCACCAAGTGCTTTTCGGAAAAGTGCCCCATTGAGAAGCGCAACTTTGCTCCCGGCCAGCACGGCCGCGACCGCAAGCCCAAGATCGTAGGCTACGGTCTGCAATTGCGCGAAAAGCAAAAAGCCAAGCGCATTTACTTCACCCTGGAAAGCCAGTTCCGCGCCTATTACGAGAAGGCATCGCGGGCCCAGGGCGTCACCGGCGAATTGCTCTTGCAGCAACTCGAGCGTCGTCTGGACAACGTAGCTTTCCGTCTCGGCTTTGCCAGCTCCCGCCGCCAGGCGCGCCAGATCGTTCGCCACGGCCACGTGGAAGTGAATGGCCGCAAGGTGAACATTCCTTCCTTCCAGGTTGGCGTGGGCGACGAGATCAAGATCCGCGAAGGCAGCAAGAAACTCACCGTACTTGAAACCTCGACAGAATTCGCGAGCCACCAGGTAGCGCCCCGTTGGCTGCAGGTGGACCACGCGAATCTTTCAGGCAAGGTACTGGCGTTGCCCAAGCGTGAAGACGTGAACCTGCCCGTCAACGAGCAGCTGATCGTCGAACTTTACAGCAAGTAGTTGCAGAGTACAGATTCAAAAAACGAGGAGAAACGAGCACGGCCGTAGCAGAATGCTTCGCGACGCTTGCCGTGCATGGAGAGGAACACAGATATGCTTTGGAGAGGATTCCAAAAACCCAAACGTCTTGCAGTCGATACCGACACGCTCACCGAGAAGTACGGCAAGTTCAGCGCTCAGCCATTTGAGCGCGGCTTCGGCACCACCATCGGCAACGCCCTGCGCCGCACCCTGCTGTCGTCGATCGAAGGCGCGGCGGTCACCGCGGTCAAGATCGAAGGCGTACTGCACGAGTTCCAATCGATCACCGGCGTCGTCGAAGACGCGACCGACATCATCCTGAATCTCAAGCAGATTCCCTTCAAGCTGAACGGCGAAGGGCCAAAGGCGCTCTATCTGCGCGCGGATCAGCCAGGCATCGTCACTTCCGGCATGATCGACGCCGACGGAGACGTCGAGATCCTGGACAAGGATGTCTACATCGCGACCGTCAGCGAAGGTGGCAAGCTGGACATGGAAATGCGCCTCAAGCGCGGCCGTGGTTATGTTTCCGCCGACAAGAATTTTGATTCCGATCTGGGCATCGGTTTCATCCCCGTGGACTCAGTTCACTCGCCCGTACGCAAGGTCAACTACACCGTGGACGCCGCTCGTCTGGGTCAGATCACCGACTACGACAAGCTGACCATCGAAGTCTGGACCAATCGCTCCGTTCTGCCCGCCGACTCGCTCGGCCTCGCGGCCAAGCTGCTCAAGGACCACATGAGCATCTTCATCAACTTCGAGGAAGAGATCGAAGCCGAGAGCGCGCACGACGAAGGCCGCATGCAGTTGCGCAACGAGAACCTCAATCGCTCCGTCGAGGAGCTTGAGTTGAGCGTGCGCAGCTACAACTGCCTCAAGAACGCGAACATTCAGACCATTGGCGAGCTGGTTCAGAAGACCGAGCCGGAGATGCTCAAGACCAAGAACTTCGGCCGCAAATCCTTGAACGAGATCAAGGAAATTCTGGCGCAGATGGGCTTGTCGTTGGGCATGAAGATCGACGAGCACGGCAACGCGGTGCCTGGACCGACCAGCGTACTGCCGGCCGCAACACTGGCCGCGAGCTACAACCGTTACGACGACGAAGAGGATGACGACGACGAAGATCTCGAGGGAGTGGACCTTCCCCTCCAGTCGGAGCCGGAGAACTTCTAGTTCGTTTGGTGTGACCGGTGGGAGACCACCGGTCACCGTTTAATTCTCAAGAAAGAGAAACCGATGCGCCATCGCAATGCAGGATACAAACTAGGACGAAACACCAGCCATCGCCGCGCTTTGTTGCGGAACCTGGTCACGTCCATTCTTCTCGAGGACCGGGTAGAGACGACCATCACCAAGGCCAAGGCCGCGCGTCCTCACGTAGAAAAGCTGATCACCTTGGGCAAGAGGGGCGACCTGCACTCCCGCCGCCTGGCCCTCTCCTATCTGCAGACCCGGGAAGCAGTCTCCCGTCTGTTCGACACCGTAGCTCCGCGCTACGGAGATCGCGCCGGCGGCTATCTGCGCATCGTGCGCACCGGCTTCCAAAAAGGCGATGGAGCCGAGAAGGCCTTCATCGAACTCCTCGGTTCCGAGCAGGAGCTGGACGAGAAGCGCCAGAAGCGCGCCGAAGCAAGAGCCAAGCGCCGCGAAGAGATAGACAAGGCCATGTCCGAGAATCCCCCACCGGACGGCAGCGGCAGCGACACCAACGCCTAGACTCTGTCGGCAGCTCCGTGAAGCCCGCGCCTAGGCGCGGGCTTTGCTATCTCCGAGGGGATGGCGCAGCAAGGGGTCTGCCTCTGGTTCCCTGACGAAGGCCGGGTGCCCCACATCTCGCTCGTTTTTCGCGAGATGTGGGATTCCACTGCACCTTCCCTCCGACTCTAAATTCACTTGATGCACTGGGCGGTCAACATTGGCGGAATCCCACATCTCGCGAAGAACGAGCGAGATGTGGGGCACCCGGCCTTCGTGTCGATCAGACCAGCGATTTGACTTCGATCCTTCGGAACCAAATCTCCGCGAACTCCATCTCAATGGCAATCTTCCCTCGGGTCAACGGAATGAATTGGCCTGGGTTTTGCGGATCGGGCTGCTGAAGCTTTGAAATCATGTTCACGATCCTTCCGTTGACAATGTGCGCGGAGCGGTCGCCCTGCCAAATAACTTCCACCACATTCCAATCGTTGAGATTCTCGAAATTGCCATCCTTTATTTTTCGATCATCCATGGGCCCAGGTGGCGGAACGTTCCGCGAAGCTCTTGTTTCGCCATTCCACCCGCCCAGGCCTAGCCCCTCGGGAAACAATCCGTCCAGGTGTTCCGCCTGAACGCCGCGCACGCCACCCACCAGGAAATAATCGCCTACGTCCGTTTCCTCAATCTGGCATTCGATACAAGTCGGCCAAACCTTGTCGGCGCCGACCAACCCATACAGGATGCCATTGTCACGCTTGCCCAAAGACTGAGGAGGAAAGCGTTTGACGCCCCATTTGTATTCCACGCGAATGCGGACGTTTTCAAACTCCTGGTTAGTTGCGAGATAGCCGGGTTCCGCTGGCTCGGCGGTGATCTCGTTTCCCATGATATGCAGCATTTCCTGTTCCATGAGAACCATCCCTTTCTGCTGCGCAACATCCCTGCCAGACTTTTGCAGCATCGTGTACCAGCCATTCAGGTCGCGGCCGTTGAGCAGCGAAATCCACCCATCGGCCCCCGCGGCCGGCAACGACAGTTTGGGCGCCAAAGCCTGCGCTATGCCTCGATGTGGGAGTAACAATGGGCTGGCGGCGGCAGGTAAGCTGACCTTCAGAAAATCCCGACGATTCATTATGGGCTCCGTTCTTCCCGAAAAAGCAGATCTCCGGATCTGCGAAGATCACCTTACCATGCCGCGCGCAATATCAAATGGAACCGCGGCTCTCGAGCGAGCGTATACCCCGGTACTGATGCTCACGCCTCTGTGCCAAAGGGGGACGCATGAACGCCGACCTACGCCTTGCCTTGCGGCAGTTGCGCAAGGCGCCCGGATTTACCGTGACCGCGGTGCTTACCCTGGCACTCGCCATTGGCGCCAATGCTGTTGTTTTCAGCGTGCTCAATGCGCTGGTGCTGCGCCCTCTCAGCGTGCCACACGCTGAGAGCCTGTACATGTTGGAGCGGGACGACGGAGGGGGAAGGAATCCGTCGCAGGCGTATCTCGACTACCTCGACCTGCGCCAACAAAACCGCACCTTCGAGTCCCTGGCGTCCTATACCATTGTCGGCGGCGTTGGGCTCGATACCGGCGGCGGGAATCCCTCCGTTGCATGGCCGTACGTCGTGAGCGGCAATTACTTCGATTCCCTCGGCATCCAGCCTTATCTTGGCCGGTTCCTCCATAGTTCCGACGAGCATGGAAAGAACAGCGTGCCCTACATCGTCCTGAGTTACGCCTACTGGCACAGTCACTTCAACAGCGATCCCGCCACGGTGGGCCGCACCGTTCAGATCAACAAGCATCCGTACATCATTGCCGGGGTTGCGCCGCCCAATTTCCGCGGCACCGAGCTTTTCTTTGCGCCTGATCTGTGGGCGCCTCTCGTCGATCTGCCGCAGCTTGGCGGATGGGACCCGCTGGAAGAGCGCGGCGACCATTTCACTTGGGTGATCGGCCATTTGAAGCCCGGCGTCACACCGGGCGCGGCCACATCGGACCTCAACGCTATCGCCGCCTCGCTGGCGAAATCCTATCCGAAGGCGGACGATGGCCTCAAGTTCGCATTGACGCGACCGGGGCTCGTGGGAGACACCCTCGGCCGTCCGGCGCGCGCCTTTATGGCTGGGCTGATGCTCCTGGCCGGCCTCATCCTGCTTGCTGCATGCGCCAACCTCGGCAGCCTCTTCGCCGCCCGGGCGGCCGATCGCTCGCTCGAGATCGCGTTGCGCATGGCTCTTGGATCGCGGCGCCAACTCATTCTCCGCCAGCTATTCACAGAAGCCTTTCTGGTTTCGCTCGTCGGAGGAGCTTGCGGCATTGTAGGCGCGGTGGCCATTCTGCGTGTCTTGAGCACCTGGCGGCCTATCCCCGGAATACCAATCAATGTGCCGGTTAATCCAGATGCAAAGACCTACGCCCTTGCGCTACTCCTAGCCCTCTTGAGTGGTTTGCTGTTCAGTTCGGTTCCGGTGCGGCAGATACTGCGCGCTGATCCCTGGCGGATCATCCGTGCGGGCTTATCAGGCTTCGACAGCTTGCGCCGCTTTACCCTGCGAGACGTGTTGCTGGGCGTGCAAATCGCCATCTGCGCAGTCCTGGTCACTGCCTCGCTGGTCGCCTTGCGCGGTCTGGCACGCTCGCTCGAAAGCAATTATGGTTTTCAGCCTCAGGGAGCGTTGTTGGTCAAGACCGATCTACAGATGGCAGGTTATGACGGCGATCAACGGGTGCAGATGCAGCGGCACATGCTCGATGCCGCGGCGGCCATTCCCGGCGTCACTGAGGTCGGCTATACCAACCGGCCGCAGCTTAGCATTGGCGGGAGCAGCGACTCATCCGTTTACCACGACAACACCACGGACTACCGGCCGTCGAACGCAGTTGCAGATGCGCAGCAGTTCGACGTCTCACCGAATTATTTCCACGCTGCCCGAACCGCAATCCTGGCTGGCCGAACTTTTACGCTGCACGATGAGAGCAAGGCTCCCTTGGTAGCGGTCGTCAATCGCGCCTTCGCCCGCAAAGTACTCGGGTCGGTAGACAAGGCGGTAGGCGGTCATTTCAAAGTCTGGAACGGCACACGAGTGGAGGTCGTGGGCGTGGTCGAAGACGGTAAGTATGTAACCTTGACAGAAGATCCCCAGCCGGCCATGTTCTATTCCTTCCTGCAGCAACCCTCCAATATCACTACGATCATCGTTCGATCGCCACGCGAGCCGCAGGAGATCGCCGCTGCGTTACAGAGGTCTCTGCACAGACTCGATCCAGCGCTACCACTGGAGATCAAGACCTGGAGCAGTGAATTGGATTCAGCTTTATTCGCCGCCCGTGTGGCCACCGTAGCTTTGGGTGTGCTGGGCCTGCTGGGCGCAATGCTTGCCGTCACCGGCATCTTTGGTATGGCGTCGTATTCGGTGAGCAAACGCCTGCGTGAGCTGGGCATCCGCGTCGCGCTCGGCGCGAATCAGCGGGACGTGCTGAACGCTGCGCTGGGACGTGCCTTCCGGCTGCTGGCTATTGGCTCCATAGCCGGCGTAATCCTTGGCCTGCTTGCCACGCGCGTGCTTTCCTCCATCGTCTATCAGGCCACGCCGAAAGATCCGATGGTACTCGGCGGCGTTATCCTGACGATGCTGGCCGTGGGCCTGGTCGCTGCCTGGATTCCGGCCCGGCACGCTCTTGCCGTCGACCCGATGATTCTGCTGCGCGAAGAGTAAAGGTCAATATTGCGCTTCCGCTGCGCAGCCGCATTCATTTCACAGAAGTAAGGGTACGGCCTAAAAGGCCGTACCCTTCAAAATTCCGCAGCCTCTTAAGGCGACCCGGCTAGCGCCGAAACGATTTCCTCTCCGGGCCGAGAGGCCTATCGGACTTCGGGAAAGCAATCGAACCTGTGAGGCTGCCGGTTCCTGATAGGTTGAGCACCGGGACCCCGTTATTGTAAGCGTTGCTGGGGACCGCTATCGTCCCGCTATAAGACTTCACCGCCGTCGGACTAAATTGAACATTGATGGTGCAGCTATTAGAAGTGCCGAGATTAAGTCCGTTAGAGCAAGTACTGCTGTTCAGAATCGTGAATCCGGCCCCGGTTTCGGTCGGCTTCCCCAACTTGAGCGTTGCATCGCCGATGTTGTACACCGTCGCCGGTAGGCTTGGGCTCGTACCCGTCTTCACAGTTGAAAATGCCAGCGTGGAGCTGTTGCCGTTCAAATAAACGAGACTGTTGACACTGCCGCCAATATTCGCGATCACAAAACTTTGTGCTCCGGCGGACATCGCGAGCGCGCTGGGTGCGGCGAGCGCGCTGGGTGTGGCGGGCGTTGGATTCACAAAGCCCACCTGGTAGGCGTTGCCGGTGCGAGGCACAACCGTAATCGTACTGACCTTACCGTCCAGCACGTACAAGTTCTCGGCCGCATCCACCGAAAGCCCCGTCGGGTTGGTGGGCGCGGTCTGGTTCGGGAACGCAACCGTAGTGGCGGTGGTCCCGTTCGCCGACACTTCGACGACCTGACCGAGGGCGGTCGCGCTGTCGCCGCCATCCCCGACGTACAGATTGCCATTGGTTCCATCCGTCGCGAGAGCCTGCGGGAAAATGATGGGCGCCGCTGAGGGGATCGTCATTTTTGTGGCCACGCCGTTGCGAGGTACCTTGACTACATACCCGGGATTACTGCTCGTCGCCGCATCCCCGTCCACGCCGGCGTCTCCTATATATAAGTTGCCCAGGTAATCGACCGCCAAAGAAATGGGGTGCTGTAGCAGGGTCCCTGTGTTTACCACCGAAGGAGCCTTTCCGGTGGTAGTCGGGACGACGATTACTTGACCCGTGGTGCCCGGGCTGAGGCCGAAATCGGCCACATACAAATCGCCTTCCCCATTCAGCGCCACGGCGCTCGGAGCTACGAGGGTAATGCTCCCCGTCGGTAACTGCGTCAAAGTGGAGCCCGTCAAGCCGCCGGCATAGTAGACTTTGCCGCTGCCGTAGTCGGCGACAAACACCGTCGAATTAAAGCCTGAGATAGCCACCCCTTGCGGGGAGGTCAGCGGAGTCGCAGTTGCCGTTTCGGTGAGCGGGTAGGTAATCTGGGCGCCTGAAGTGCCGCTCTCGTAGACAGGGGACGAAGCAAGGACCGAGGAACTCGAGCCAGTCACCTGAATCGCGGACACCCGGGTGCCCGTGTATCGAGGTACCGTTTCGAACGGTTTTTCGCAAATGTAGGGCTCCCCGGCCGATACGCTACCGAGGGTCTGGTTCACGCAGGATCCGGTCCCAGCACTGACAACGTCGTTGGCCGCTCCCGGATCGCCCAGCGTCACCGCTTTAAAACCCGCCAGGGTAGTTGCGGCGTTGAACTCAAAATTAAAGGGAATAGATGGCCCGGGGGTCACCGTTCCGCTCACGTAAACCGGCGCAGAGCCCATGTTGATCGCATTCTGGTAGTCCAATTGCGTAACCAGGCCGCTGCTCGTGCCGCCGTTGCCTATCTCGACCACATCGACGTTGCCGCTCGGATCGAGCGCCATGTCCGTCGCGCCCACAAGACCTGTACTGGGGATGATGTATGGCGTAGTGGACGAACCCTTGGGAATTTCGAACACCTGCGGCGACGTTTTGCCATTGACCAGTAGTTGTGAAAGGACGAAGAGATCGCCTGACGAATCAAGCGCAATCCCCGTGGGATTGATCGGGCTGTAATACGCGGTGGCTATGGGTTGGGCGCTTCCACCGGTATCAGGCGCTACATAGACGCCTCCACCCGTCGCCGCGCTGTTGACAAAATAAAGAGAGGTCGCTGAGTCTCTCGCCATCGCCTGAGCAACAAACCCGTTTGGAAGGCCGGTGATATTCAGCAGTGTCAAATTGCCATTCGCTACGGTGTAAATTCCACCGCTTACGCCGAGGTACACATGATTTTGCGAGTCGGCGGCAATGGATGTGGGCATGGGCACATTAAAAAAATCGAGGTTCGCATAAAGTCGCTGGACGGTATTGCTAAGCACACCATTCTGGGCTACGACTTCGATCACCTGCAAGTACCCAACAACCCCAAAAAAATTGAAAATATCGGCGATGAAGAGGTCTCCATTGGCGTCGACGGCAACCGCGGTTGGCCCATTAAGGTTGTATTGGTTTGTGCTCACCGTAGTCTTGGTGGACGCTCCCGGCAAATTGGTGTTGAGCTGTACAACCTGCCCGTTGCTTGTATCGGCTACGTAAACTGTCCCGTTCGGTGCGACCGCTACCGATTCGGGGTTGTTAAAACTCGAGCCGATCGTCTGTTGCGCGTCGACCACGACTGGGGGCGCCTGAGCGAAGGCGCTCGACGCGGTCAAAGTGACCGCTACTGCCGAATAGGCGAATAGGGCTTGCATCCGCCTGAAATAGCCATCCACAACTCGTGAGAGCATCATGTACCTATTCCTCGATAGCGTAGTAGGTTCGCGCTCTTACCCGAGCGGTTGAAAGCGCTTCAACTTTAAAGGGTGAGAGGGACGTGCCTCAGTCGGTAGCAGCACATGTCTACCATCATTACCTGAACTATGAGTTCGATAAATGGGAGTTGGATGCCTCTTGCGGGTTTTCGCAGCCCAAGGGATCACCAGAGTTAACCCATGAATCTTCGAGCGAGGCCGATTACCGCAACAGAAATCCAAGAACGTGGTGCGTGAAGGCAAAACAGATTTTTGCCTATACAATACGCAACCCTGGAGCAACATCATCGCTCGGGGCCGGGCTTTGTTACATGATCCCGGCGGCACAACGTTCTATTTCAGCGTATGCTTGATCCAGCTAAGGACTTTTTCCCTCGCCTCCAGCTTTCCATAACTTCGCTCCAGACGAGCCCTGAAAAGGTAAGCCCTTGGACGAGGCTGCTCCCTCTCGCCCTTCGTAAAAGTCAGAGAAATCTGCCTCAGCGGCAAAGTTAGAGTTCGCAAGCTTAAATCTATGAGAAGCGCTTGACTCAGTCCCCACTCAACGTGGGGTTTGTGGGAAGAGCCCGCTGGAGACGGTCGAGCCATGAGGCAAGGAAAAGCCCCGCTGTGCGATGGCCACTATCGCGAAATGTCACCCTACCCTTCTACGCTGTTTCGGGAGGATGTTTTTAAATGCGCATCGACGAACTGCGGCCGCTACTACGCATGCCGCTACGGGTACTTCAATATGATCACCGGCGAATCGCCGGACTCGGAAAAGATTGACCCTTCGCACCGGCGTATGAAGGTCTGCTCTGCCAAGCAACATGCCCACTCGTATATGGCAATTACTCGCCCCAAAAACAGCGGCTCAGGAACCAAAGCCCTCTGGTGCTGGCACTGCTATGCCTGCAGCAAGATCAGGTAAGGATCCCAATCAAAAAAGAAGTTAGACCGAAACATTGGATACGTTTTTTTTGATACGGATTGCGCCATCGCGCCACTATCAATTTGTGGTGCCTTGGTGGTTATTCCGAGTAAAGGGCTGCGGAGAATGTGGAAATGGCCCCAAAAACATACCTGGTAAGGTTCAAGAACCCCGCTATAAGCACTCAACCCCTGGTTGCGCATCGAGCCGAAATCCAGGGAGATCATATCGTCATGTTCGATTCAGACGGTAGGCTCGTGGCGTTGTTTTGGATGGCGATTGTTGAAAGCTGGTCCGAGATTCCGCACCTTGAAGCAGCGAGTTAAGAGGAGTTCTTGCAGGACCTGCTCCCCACCGCTCCAAAGAAATCTGGTCGCTAAACTGGCCCGCCCCGTAACTCACACTCGCGGCTCCAGTTTTCAGTATCCTTGCCGGATTGCCCGATCCCTGGTGCAATTCCCGTGAAAATGTAGTGAAGCAGGAAACCCGGTCCCAGGACTTCTGCGTCACTACATCAGTCATGTCCCGCCCTTTGTGAAAGAGCCGAGATGTGACTGTAAGGAGGATTGGTATGGCCGGAACAAAGAAGTGCGCGCACCCCGCCTGCAGCTGTATCGCACCGGATAAGCAGAAGTACTGCAGCCAAATTTGCCAGGACTCAAAAAACGTGACCGCGCTTGCGTGCCATTGCGACCATCCCGACTGTCGTGGGTGAAGCGCTTTGAGATGAAATGCTGCGGTTGTGGCGTTTAAAAGCAAACCACGTCTGCTGAGAGTGTGTTTGCTGGTATTGAAGGATCCGCTCCCGGACACCATACCGGCTGTGCTCTTACAGATTCCGGTATTCTCCCACATCCCTGTCCTGTCGAATCCGAAGTGCCCGACGCCTCTTACCTTATGAAAGAACGGCGGTTAGAACGCGAGGTTGCGAAACCGCTACCGATGGCTCCCCTCAAGTAGCACACGCAAACCTACCTTGAACCGGTCTTTGCCGGCATCAATCCGGCCGCCCCCGAACACCTCGGCGAGTTGCGGAAACGCGCCCGTGGCAATCTGGGCGCTAGCAAACTCCAGGTCAATCGTTGCATCGCTGGCCGCCTCGCGCAGAGCGTGGCCAAACACGAAGTCATCGACCATCGCCAGCAATGTGAGCTTCTTTTTCGCGGTCATTGAGGTTTCTGCGAGTGCCTCCAGGCACTGCTCCATGTGCCGCATCGCGTTAAGCCCTGGCGGAGCAGACAACATCGAGACTAACGCCCATGGGTGGCGGAGGAAAACGGAATGGGTTCGCGTGGCGATCTCCGTAATCGCGCGCCGCCAGCCCTTCGGAATCGACGGCAAAAGAGCTTCGGCCATGAGCGCGTCGTCCATCGCTGCGATCAGATCATCCTTGGTTTTCACGTAGTAATAGAGACTCATTGTTCCTACCTCGAGTTCCTGCGCCAGGCGGCGCATCGATACGGCCTCAAATCCCTCCGCATCGGCAATGGCGAGTGCGGCGGCGGCGATTTTTTCCCGGCTTAGTTGTGATCTTTTTGTTGACATTCGTACAGTGTACTATTTAAATTCTTCGTACCATGTACGAAGAAACGGTTTTGATTATCGGAGCTGGCCCAACCGGCTTGACCCTTGCCCTCGATCTCCTGCGCCGGGGAATCTCCTGTCGTCTCATCGAAGCTGCAGAAACTCCCTTCCAGGGCTCCCGTGCTAAAGGCATCCAACCCCGCACCCTCGAGATCTTCGATAGCCTCGGGGTCATCGACCCAATCCTTGCTGTTGGCGGGCTTTACCCCAAATTCCGGATTCACGGCGGTCCTCTCTCCCTGCGCGTGGGGTCGCTGGGGTCCGCCAGGCAGCCCACAGAAAACGTGCCCTATCCAAACCTTTGGATGCTGCCGCAATTCCGCATCGAGTCGATCCTGCACCAACGTTTACGCGCACTGGGCGGAGAGGTCGAATTCGGAAAGGCGCTGGTGACATTCCAGCAGGATCAGCAAGGCATCGACGCCAAACTCTCAAACGGCGAAACCGTGAGAGCGGCCTTCCTCGTTGGGTGTGACGGAGGGCGCAGCACGGTGCGAAAAATACTTGGCCTGAAGCTGGAAGGCGAGACGATTGACCAGGATCCCGTGCTCGTTGCTGACGTTGAGATCGCAGGACTCGATCGTCGTGACTGGCATATTTGGCCCTTCGTCAAAGGTGGTGCGATCGGGCTTTGCCCGTTGCCTGACACGCCGCTATTCCAACTCACTGGGAAAGCGGAGACGATAGGGAGCGACACCGAGCGTGCGCTGCATGAAGCGACCGGCCAGCGCATTCTTCGCGTAGCTTGGAGTTCGATCTACCAGCCGGCGATACGCATGGTCGATCGTTATCGCGTTGGCCGTGTGTTCCTGGCAGGGGACGCGGCGCATGTCCACCCGCCGGCGGGTGGGCAGGGTCTCAATACCGGCGTGCAGGACGCCTACAATCTGGGCTGGAAGCTGGCACACGTCCTGCGTGGCGGACCTGATTCGCTGCTCGATAGCTACCAAGCCGAGCGCCTTCCGATCGCCGCAGCCGTGCTTGGCCTGAGCAAGCGCTTGCATCAAACGCGGTCCATCAAGCGCGGCGAGGCTACCAACCAGCTCGCCTTGCACTATCGAACAAGCGCCCTATCCTCGGGCGACGTGCTCGGAACTCTGCATCCGGGCGATCGCATGCCGGACATCCGGCTCGCCGACCGCAGCAGGCTGTTCGAACATCTACGAGGCTGTCACGCGACAGAGTTCGTCACCGAAGGACCGCGGATTCTTATTCGCCCGGATGGCTACATTGCGCACATCGGCCGCAAGCAGTTCGCCGAGTACGCTGGTGAACCCACGCAACAGGTTCAGGGCACGATCGCGCAGCTTAGCGGATGATAGTTGCGCCTCTCATCTGGAAGTGATCTGGTTAAGCACCCTGATCACTTTTGACGCCTTTTGCCCGCGCAATTTCTTCCAATCCGGGACATCCAGCTTGCTTGCTCTGTCCGACAAGAAAGCCCATTCGGGATTTGGCCTGAGATGCTCTCTTGATGCCTGGATCCAGGCGGATGCGTATTCTTGGAACGTTGGGGCTTTACCGCCGCTCCAGAATTCTCTGGCAAGAATTCTGGCGATCGCGCCATTCTCAAATTGTCCGTCGGTCAAACTCTTAAGAAGGGCGATCATGGCGCGGTTTGTCTTGTCGTATTGCCCGTAAAACAATCGATCGTCAGCCGTAATATGGTTAGAAAGCTGATCGAAACATACAACCGGGGCGCGAAAGCAGGTCTCTTCCAATATCGCGCCCGTTTTCAGGAAGTGTCGAACTCTATCCAGCATCACACCTTTCCTGTCATCGTCTCTCGTCATTCTTCGACGCCCATCTTTAGTTTCAATTGCAATTCTGTATGGAATTGAGTGGCGCTCGCAGAACGATTTGATCTCCGAGATATTCAGATAGTTGAGATCGTCCAATAATTCCTGCTGCTCGCCTTTGGGCAGCTTAGAAATGAAACCTGAGGCCATACATTCCCTCTAGTGCAAATTAACAAAAGCAATGCCATGGTTTCCATCCATTCCTATACGGTTCGATCCCGCAGGCGTCGTACGAGCAGTCTATCGACTGAAAATAGCCCAGCCCCGAAGATGAGAACCATCAACGATGCGAAAAGAAAGGTGTAGGGATCGGCCACATAGAACTTGCCCGGATCGGAAAAAATAGACGTGAGCGCATCGTGCTCCGCTGTCCAATAGGCCACCATCATGTTCGCCGCCAGCAGAAGGCCAACAAATCGCGATGCCAGCCCTACAATCAACAAAATGCCTCCAAAAAACTCAAGGCCGGAAATGAAGTGCGCGCTCGCTGCGGCGAACGGGATGTTGAGGCTGGCAAAGAAGCCGGCGATCCTGGCGATATGGTGCATCTTGCCCCAGCCGGTTTGCGCAAACTGCCAACCCCAATAGAGGCGCACAGCGAGTACGAAAGGCGACTGCAGGTAGGAGGCGCCACGCGAAAAATGAGAGTACCACCGGAGCAAAGTCTTCATAATTTGTCTTTTGCGTCAGTCTTAAATGGGTATATAAGTCTGGGCCCGCGCGTGGATTAGAGTCGGGTCTGACTGAATAGTTACGAGATCATAGGACCGGCTGGATTGCAGAAGAGCTAAGACGGTTGACTACCTTTGCCGGTATTCTGAAACTGGTGTAGGACGTGAGATTGCTTCTTGGGCGAACAGTGTGGACTCTCGGACTTCTATCGGCGATGCTTTCAGCGCTGATGTCTGTTGGGCCGCGAGCATACGCGTATGACCGTACCGTCGTAGACTCGCACTCGCTGGTCGCGGGGGGCGCAACGCTGCAGGTCGACTTCGCACAAGGTGCCGTTGACCTGCCCAGAACCACGGTGATTGAGCGGATCCAAACAGCGGCCCAGGCGGTCGCGCTCTATTACGGACGATTTCCAGTTTCTCGCGTGCGCATCCTGATCGTTCCGGTGGCCGGCAAGAGCGGCGTTTTGCAGGGCACGACGTGGGGCGACGTGGATGGTTTTCCCGCCTACTTGCGCATCCGGCTCGGAGAACTAACCACCCCGGAACAACTGGCGCATGACTGGATCATCACGCACGAGCTGGTCCATACGGCGATGGTTTCGCTTCCCGACAACCAGCAATGGATGGAGGAGGGGCTGGCAACGTATATCGAACCGATTGCCCGTGTGCAAGCGGGTGAGTTAACGGCGGAAAGTATCTGGGCGGATATGGTGCATGGGATGCCCAAGGGCGAGCCGGGCTTGACGGATCGCGGCCTGGACCGGACCCCAACCTGGGGTCGCACCTACTGGGGAGGAGCCCTCTTTTGCCTGATGGCTGATATTGCAATTCGCCGCCAGACCGGCAATCGCAAAGGCCTACAGGATGCCCTACGCGCCATCGTCGCCGCGGGTGGGACCATCGACAAGGAGTGGGCCCTGCCGCGCGTCTTATCCACTGGCGATCAGGATACCGGAACCAATGTGCTCGAACAGATGTATAGCCAGTGGAGGGAAGCTCCCGTCCAGGTGGATCTTCCGCAGCTCTGGAAGGACCTGGGCATCCGAGTGGAGGCGAACGCCATAACGTTCGATAAGGACGCTCCCCTTGCTGCCGTCAGGGCGGCAATCACGGATCCGCCGAAATCGAAAGATCGCCATGAGCGGTTTAGTTCCGAAAAATGATCGCCGATCCGCCAAACACTTTGTAACCTATCGACGATGAGAGGTCTCGAATACGAAGTATCGATCGCGGCGGTCGTTTAGCATGCCTTTGGGCAATCTATTTGATGGCCAATTACGTTTCCTCTTTATAGCCAGAACGTATTCCGCAAGTAACCGTTCACGTCCGGCGCACGATTTGCGCGGCCAACCTATGAAAGGCTCACCTATGAAAAACTCGACAAAATCCCTCGCTCTGGCGGCTGCATTTGCCGGCCTTCTCGGTGGCACCGCTGCTCGCGCGAATGCGCAGCCGACGCAGAATTCCACTCCTACTGCGCAGGCCGGTGTGCTCGTGGCCCAGGCCACGCCTGACACCACGAAGCACTCCTGTAAAGGAAAGAACGATTGCAAAGGCCAGGGCGGCGGCAAGCACCCCGGCACCAACAGCTGCAAGGGCCAGGGTGATTGTGCAACTGACGGCTCCAAGCCACCCAAAGCCTCCTAGGACTGTTCCTACTGCGGGGCTTGAATGGTTTATTCGAGCCCCGCAATCATTTCGAGTCGACTGCACCGGGGAGTTCGATGCCAGCCAATCGTTTCAACGGGTTTACCGATTACGGTGTGGGGATCGGTCTTCGGGTACCGCATTACGACCATATTCTCTCTGAGAAGCCGGTCGTCGACTGGTTCGAGATCATTTCTGAGAACTACATGGTCGATGGCGGCCGGGCTCTTGCCATTCTGGACCAGATTCTGGAGCAATACCGGGTTGTCCAGCATGGCGTTTCCATGTATTTCGGTTCTGCGCAGCCGCTTAACCGCGAGCATCTGAAGCGTCTCAAACAGTTGACCCGCCGCACTCGTACTCCGTGGCTCTCTGACCATCTATGCTGGGGCAGCGTAGACGGCCGCTACACTCACGACCTTCTTCCGTTGCCATACACCTTCGAAGCCATCCGCACCACCGCCGCGCGCATACGCGAGGTGCAGGGCTTTCTCGAGATTCCAGTCGCCGTGGAAAACGTAAGCAGCTATGCCGAATTTCACGAGTCGCAGATGACCGAGTGGGAGTTCCTGAATGAAGTCGTTCACGCTGCCGACTGCGGCATCCTGCTCGACGTGAACAACATATACGTCTCATCCGAAAATCACGGCTTTAATCCCTCGCAATACGTCGATAGCGTCGCCGCCGACCGGGTCGCGCAGATTCACATTGCCGGTCACTCAAAGTTTGAAAAGTACACCCTTGATACTCACGACCACCCGGTTCTCGACCCGGTCTGGCAGCTGTATGCGCGTGCCGTTGAGCGGGTAGGGCAGACTGCCACTCTGCTGGAGTGGGATGACAATATCCCTTCCTTCGCCGAAGTTCACGCCGAAGCCCTGAAGGCCAAAACATTGAGGTTCGTGTATGAACCTGCTTGAGTTACAGCGCCGGATGGCGGAAGACGTAAGGCGGCCGCTCACCGCTGATTTTGCTATGCAGCAGGCGACCGAAGAGGGTGTCTCCATCGGCCAGCTTGCTGAAGGCTACGTGAAACCGAATGACCGCCTCACTTCCTTTGAGCGCCTGGAAATTTATAACCGCCAGTATTGGTTTCGTGTGATTGCCGCCGTCTCTGAGGATTTTCCGGCGCTCGCCGCCTTGCTCGGCGCGAAGCGGTTCAACAGCCTGGTGATCGCTTATTTGAAGGAGAATCCGTCAACCTCGTTCACGCTGCGCAACCTTGGCCGCAACTTGCCAATGTGGCTCGCCGGTCATCCGGAATTCGGTCCGGCGCGCCATCTTCTTTTGCTCGACGTAGCGAGGCTGGAATGGGCTTATGTCGAAGCCTTCGACGGCCGCGCCGTTCCTCCCTTAACCCAGGAAGACCTGGGGAACCTGGGTGCCGACTCCACACTCGCTCTGCAGCCGCATCTGCAACTCCTCGATCTGCACTACCCCGTGGATGACCTGGTGCTTGCTGTACGTAAAGAAACACCCGTCTCCGACATCGTGAGCAACGCAGTGGGTGAGCGGGAGCAGAAGCAGATGTCTCCCTGCCGTCTACCCCGCATGCGACGCTCCGCTATCTATCTCGCCGTGCATCGTTTTGATAACTCGGTCTACTATCGCCGCATCGATCGCGAGGCCTTTCTCCTGCTCTCCGCTTTGCAAAGACGTATCTCTTTGGGTGAGGCCATTGAAGCCGCCTTTGCGGAAAGCAAAATTGGCGGCGAAAAACAAGCGCAGAAGATCCAACACTACTTCGCGCATGCTTCAGAGCTTGGCTGGTTCTGCAGGCCGTGCCTCGGCCAAACCGCTTTCGCTTCCTAACCAACGCCCGGGTGCCCCATGTACGCTGGTGCGAACATGGGGCACCCGTAGAGAGATGTTACGAAGCGAATCCGCGTAGCCCATGGCTCCGGTCTTTCGGCCCGCATCCCACCCATAAGATGAACAGCATTGGGAGACGCAAAGTGAAAAGACGGGAGCTCCTGATCGGCGGCGCCGCTGCCCTGTCCCTGAGCGCCACCCACTGCGTAGCCGCGGAGGCCACAACCGCCGCCCCGTTGCAGGACCCGCCCTTCAGCCGTGCGGAGGCGACTGCGATCATCCCCGATGCGCGCAAGATTGTCACCCCTGGCGGAGTGGAGCGGCTGGAGAAGTTGCGCATCGGAGGGATTGATCAATGGGCGTCGATTCGCGGAACCGACAAGCGGAATCCGGTGCTACTGCTAATCCATGGTGGCCCTGGCTATGTCTCGATGCCTATGAGCTGGTGGTTCACCCGCGGATGGGAAGAATACTTTACTGTAAAGCAGTGGGACCAGCGCGGCGCCGGCAAGACCTATCTCCTTAACGATCCCAACAGAAAGGCGCCCACTCTCACGCTGAGCGCATGATCGCCGACACCGAGGAAATTGCCGCCTGGGCTCGAGAGGAGTTTGGGAAGGACAAGATATTCGTCCTCGGTCACAGCTGGGGCAGCTATCTAGGCCTGGAGTTGGCCAAGCGTCATGCGGATTGGCTGCATGCTTATATTGGTGTGGGCCAGCTCACCGATGGGCCCGAGAGCGAACGACGCGGCTGGTCGTTCGCTCTGGATGCCGCCCGTAAAGCGTCAAATCAGGAGGCGGTCCAAGAACTGGAAGCAATCGCGCCTTACTTCGCTCCCAATCAAAGCACGCCGCTCGCCCATCTCTATGTCCAGCGAAAATGGTTGGACTTCCACGGTAGCTTCATGGCTCACGCCAGGGCGATTCAGCCGAAAGCCACTGCAAACTGCGCGGACAACGTGATCCGAGGTTGCACAAATCTCGCAAGGGAACGAGATTTCGGAGCGTCACCTCTTGCTTCACGTTCTCAACCTTGATCTGACCGGGATGCAAAACCTGGAATGCCCTTTGATCCTCTTTGCCGGCCGGTACGACGTCAACGTCAACTCTCAGCTGGCGGCGGAGTGGTTAGGGAACCGTGAAAGCGGCCAGCGAAACAATTCGTGTGGTTCGAGAACTCTGCCCATCTGCCGATGACAGAGGAACCCGGGAAGTTTTTGATCTCTTTGGTGCGCCACGCCCGGCCGATCGCGGAGAAATGACTACCTTGTCGCAATTATTTCGCCAGCGCCTCGCGGTTTTCTTTTGCCCAGCTGCTATCTCGCGGCACTGCCTTCAGCGGTGGCCCGCCTGAAGTGCCGCAGGCGCAAGGCCCTTCCGTCTTGGCTTCGGTCATGCAAGAGCAGGACTTTTTCCCCAGGCAGGCACACACGTAAACGACATTGTCCTTGTCCTTGCTTTGCGCACCCGTCGTTGAGGGGGATCCAAAGAGCCACCGGGCGCAGGCATAAAGGTCAATGCCAACAAGGCGACAACAAGGGCCGCGGCGGATATCATTCGATTTTTCATGGCTTATTCCTTGGGGCATCTATACCTGCACGAGGTTAGACTTGAACCCAGTCCGGCCACAATATCCACTTACCAACAGCTTTGCATAACCACTCTGTCGTAAAGTGAACCCTATGAAGGAGAACCAAAGACCACTCGAACCGGGAATCGTGACGGATTTCACAGATCGCCTGAGTTATGCCGGCTATCTATGCCTGCCGGAGTTGCTGGCTCAACAGCGCCCATTGTCTTCACCTCCTCATCACGACGAGATGCTTTTCATCATCCAGCATCAGGTCGCCGAACTATGGCTCAAGCTCTTGATCCATGAACTGACCGCCGCCATCCGCCTGGTACAGCACGACGAGCTCGACCCTTGTTTCAAGATTCTGTCCCGGGCAAAGCTCATTCAGATGCAGCTGTTCGACCAGTGGGCGGTGCTCGAAACGCTCACACCGTCGGAATATCTGGAGTTCCGCGGAGTACTAGGCAACGCGTCAGGCTTTCAGTCCTACCAGTACAGGAAGCTCGAGTTTTTACTCGGCAACAAAAACCGCGATGCGATTCGCGTGTTTGAGCATGACCCAGTCATACACGACACGCTGAAGGCCGCCCTTGAAGCGCCCAGCCTGTATGACGAATTTCTGCTCTACCTGTCCAGGCGAGGGTTCTCCGTTCCACTGGAATGCACGGAACGTGACTGGAGCGAACCGCACGATAAGAGCGAAGGACTGGTGCAGGTCATTCGTAAGATTTACGAAGATCCTCACGCACATTGGGATATTTACGAAATGTGCGAAAAGCTGGTCGACGTCGAAGAGTATTTTCTGCTTTGGCGCTTTCGCCATATGAAGACGGTAGAAAGGATCATTGGCTTTCGGCCGGGAACCGGGGGCTCATCCGGGGTGGGCTTTCTGAAGCAAGCTCTCGAGCTGACCTTCTTTCCCGAGTTGCTTGCAGCGCGAACCGGGTTATCGCAGCGATGAATTCGCGGATTCAGCAGGCTGTGTCGAGAGTTGGCGGTGCGTTACAGCAGGACGACATCCAGCAGCATATTGCTCCGCTCTTCTCCCGGGTCTTGTCGAGCAACTCCTCTTATCTGGCTAACCACTCCCTTGGCCGGCCCCTGGACGCGATGGCTGACGATATCGCTGAAGCCACGGCGGTCTGGTACAGCAAACTCGGGGATGCGTGGGATCCCTGGCTTGAAGAACGGCAAGCCTTTCGCACCCGCATTGCAGCACTCATCGGGGCAAACCAAATCGATTGCGTTATTCCCAAGACCTCGGCAGGCCAGGGTTTGCGTACCGTCCTGAACGCTTTGCCGGGCAAGCCGCGCGTGATCAGCACACGGGGAGAGTTCGATTCCATTGACGTGATATTGAAGCAGTACGGCGCGCTCCAACGCATAGAGCTCCGCTGGATTGCGCCTGATGCGGACAGTGACTTCACAGTAGAACCGTTGATCGAGGCAGTGCAAGATGGAACGGAACTGGTCGTTGTATCTCAAGTCATGTTCATGACCGGCCAGATCGTCAAGAGCCTGGACAAGCTTGCGAAAGCTTGTCATGAGCGTGGTGCAAGGCTGCTCGTGGACTCCTACCACGCAGTTGGTGTCATCCCCGTCGATGTGGTCCAGTTGGGAGCCGATTTTGTGATCGGTGGAAGTTACAAATATCTTCGCGGTGGCCCAGGGGCATGTTTTCTATACATTTCACCTGAAGTCCTGAAGGTTGGCTTGCGCCCGCTCAACACCGGATGGTTTGCTAATTCCAACCCTTTCGGATATGACCGGCCGGAGTCGCCAGTGCTCAGCGATGGCGGCAATGCTTTCCTCGAGTCCACTCCGCCCGTGCTTACCTGGTACCAGGCCCGCAGCGGTCTGGAATTCACGCTGGCAATGGGCGTTAAGAGGCTTCGCGCCTACAGCCTCAAGCAGCTAGATGCCCTGCGTGGGTATTTGAAAGCAGCCGGCGTAAGCACGGTGAAGGGCGGCGATGAGGATCACGGAGCATTCCTCGCCATCCGCCTTGCAAAGGCGATGGAGTTTCCGGCCAGGCTGGAAAGCGAGGGCATCATCTGCGATGCGCGCGGCCAACGGCTTCGTCTTTGTCCCGACTGCTTGACCCGCGATGAAGAATTGCGATGCGCAGCGGCAACATTGGGCAAACTGTTGCGCGACGATATCTAGCCTCTCATTTGTTTCGCACCCCACCATCCGACCCGGGACGTCGACTTCGCTCGGGATGCAGGAGACCGCTTCCGCGAATTGTCTAAATAAGTGTCACCTGGCGTCTACTTCTCCTCAATCACAACAATGCTGACCAAAGCGCCGTCCTCCCCTTTGTCATCCCGACCCCCTTCCCCTCCGAATTTACCAGGCCTGTAACGTTTATAACGTCGCCATCACTATCCTGGTGTTCGATAGACGGCGTTGAACCCAGACAGCCACGAGAACCTGCGCGGCCTCTGTTTGGTGCAATTCCGTCCCCTTAGCGGCGACTCTTCTCGAACATTGCATCGCTTCCTTCGGGGGAGGGACTCGATGCAATGGAAAGAGGAGAGTCGTCATTGTTTCCGGATCCCATCTCTAGAATGTCGTTAGGAGGCGAAAGGTATATTGACGTCCCGGGCCAATCGCGTTGCCGGAGAACAGTCCTCCGAAGTCGATGAGTTCGAGCGTGTTGCCCACGTTTGCGATATCGGCCTGAAACCGCGTGGTGAATTTTCACGCTTGTAAAGATCGGCTCCCACCGAAAGATTTTGGGTGAAGTAAGGGTTGATGCGGTCGCGAGTGAAATTGAGGTGATTGATCACCACTTGGCCGTATTCTGTCGCATATTGCTCGGGAGTTAAATCCGGTTGAAACGGCAGTCCGCTGTTGTAGTCGGCTCCCAGGGCGATCCACAAGCGCGGGGCGATCTGATAACGCCCTCGTGCCCGAAGCGTTTGCCGCTGGTCCTGCGAATCTGGAAAATGCCCGGTAAGTCTGGGTACGCGTGGCGGCATCATCCCCAAGAAACAAACCGCCAGTTACCGGATAAAAAGCATTCCCCACGATGTAGGAGTAGCTGGCGAAGCCCGAGAACGGCCCCCAATGCGGAATTTCGATCTTTCCCTCCGCGCCGTAGATGAATGGCTTTCTGAAATGCGATGGGGAAGCTTATCCCGGTGCTCAGGATTTGATCGTCATCTGCGTAGTTATTCACGTCGCGGCGGAACATATTCGCGTCCACCCGCAGTTTATTCCAGAGCGCTTTCGTCAAGCCCAATTCGTAATAGTTCCCGTGAGAAGGCGGGACCGGCAATTGCACTGCGGGAACGCTGGTGTCCAAAGCCTCCGCCTCCGGAGAGCTGGACAAAAGGATGTTTTCGAAGGAGGGCGTCTGGAAGATGCGGTCAAAGGATCCGTGAATATTCAGGTTAAGCGTGGGAAAGTAGCGCGATGCGGCGAGGCGCGGGCTCACCGCGTTTTGGTTCAACAGCAATTGGTAGTGGTCCCATCGCAGGCCTGCGTTGATCGTCCAGTTGCCGAGGCGGATTAAGTCCTGAACATAGGCGGCTTGTTCGAGATCCGGGCGGGTGCCGGTAAAGGCAAAGGTTGTCGCGCCGGTGTCGAAGATGCCCAAAGTTATCGGGCATTGAGGGTTATCAAGGTTGTCGCAGTAGGGAATGACGTAGCCGGTGTTTTCGTGCAGGAAGGTATTGTCGGATTCGACGCCGACCTTCAATTCGTGCCTTCCATGATGGACGGCGACGCTGCTGTTGAAGTAAACCTCGTTGAAGTAGTTGTGCTGGGTTGCAATGAGAGGCCACGACGCCGGATTCGAGTTAAAGTCATTGGAGTTATCGCGGGCCATGAAACGCAGCCATCCGATCGCGTCGGACGAGAAGACGTGCTGGTAGGAGACGATCCCCATGGTTTCAAAATTGCCGCCAGTCTGCAGCTGCCCCCCGGGAACGTATACGCAATCGGGTGGCTCCTCGTCCGGGGGAACGGGTGGACAGCCGGTGTCGTTGTCCGAGTTTGGCAAATATGCCCCGTTCTGCTGCACCAGCTCGTTGGGAATCTGATAGCGGGCGAGTTCATGGCGGACAATAAAGGTGAGGCGGTCTTTCTCCGTTAGGTCCCGCTCATAACTTCCCCCGAAGCTGGCAGTGGTGCCGTTGTTGGTGTAGTTTTCGGGGACGACAGGGTTGAGATAGTGGTTCGTCATGTTGCCCGAGGCGCTCACGCCAAACGTATTCTTCCCCCATGTGTATTGATCCTGGGTGCTGGCCGAGGCCGTATCATAGGTCCCGCCGAAGAGAGTAAGTTGTCCATGAAGCCCCGGCGACTGGCTTCTGAGCGTATTGACCTCAACGACGCCTCCCATCTTCCTGCCATATTCCGCGGGAATACCGGCGGTATAAATCTTCAGGGATTCGACGTCATCGGCTTCGGCAGCCTCCGGGCCGAAGCTAGGCGAACGGTTGTCGGTGAGCGGAATCCCGTCCACAACAAACTGGGTCTGATATTCCGATCCGCGCGGGTGCAGGACGGCATTGCCTTCATAGAGCCAGCCGGGCTGTGAGTTCACCAGGTCTTGAATGCCGCGGCCGGGCAGCGCGGTCAATCGGTTCTGAATCGGCTCCGAACCCAATTCATTGACAGAACCTGGACGATACGGATCCATCAATGTGTTGGTGTCTGTGACCTTCACCGATTCGGAAACGGAAGCCACTTGCAGCCGAATCGTGCGATCCAAGGGGAGCGCAGAGCGTATATCGATCGACTCGGTGACCTCGGCAAAGCCTTGCGCTGAATCTGGACCTGATAAATTCCGTAGGGCAGGCGCTTCGCGTCCACGTCTGCCCTGCTGGTCCGTAGCGAATGTCTGGCTATACTGGGTGCCCTGGCTGGCGAGGTCGACCGTGCCGCCTTCACGCCCAATCCAGCGGGATCATTGACCGTCAAACGCAACTCCCCAGTGGTGCTTTGGGCAAGCATGGGAAGAGCCCACAGGAAGTACGGCAATTATCAGCAGCGCCTTTTTCATTTATCCGTCATCCAATTCGGTTAGCTTCAGAGCATGCGCAGATCAACCTGAACGCTGAGAAGAAATAAATTGGCCGCATTCTGTAATATTCCCGGCAGGCCCGTCTTGTTCAGGCTTTTTATAAATCTTTGCCGGACTGTGGTATCAAAGGGTAGATGTCGATAGTGACAGCCCGGGATGATAAAACACTCAGAGCCAATTGCGCTGCCTTCCGACGATCAGGAGTTCGCGCTTCTGCGGCAGCCGCACAGCCGCGGAATCAGTCGAATTGGAGTCAGTTGTTATTCGCCTTTTCGATCAATTCCAGGGGCGAGTCCTGAGCTACGTTCTCACTTGCGGGCTGTCGTTGCATGACGCCGAAGACATCGTTCAGGAGCATTTCTCGCTTTCTTCCGGCATCTCGATCGGCCGTCCGCACAAACCTCAGTGGCTGGCTCTTTCGAGTTGCCCATAATCTGGCCTTGAAGAGGCGCACTACAAATCAAGCGACTGAGCGCAACCTCGTCGACGAGAGCGCCTTGTCCCAGCAACCATGCCCAAACCTCAATGCGGAGGAGGAATTCTCGTTCAGTCAGACGCAGCAGCGCCTCCGTGCGGTCTTCCAGGCGCTCCCGAGCAGGATCGGCGTTGTCTCCATCTGCGCGCCGAGGATTAACATCGGCTGATCGCCTCGACCTCCCCGCATCTTGCTTGGTGGAATCCTCCATGTCTTTGTCCCGGTCTCTCGCGTGAATAATGCGGGCAACTGGTAGTGAGTGATCCATGCAGGGCAACCAAGTGCACTATCGGATGTATAGTTCCTTCTGTTCTTTGACGAGGAAGTTCCCCCGAGGCGCCATTGCTGTCGAGAGGCGTGAGTACGTTGCCCAGTGCGAGACATGTCGGGGACGTCTGAAAATCAGCGCCTAATTGATAATCGGCCTAAAAATATAGACTTTCATGTTAAAGAGGTTCAGCGCTATCGACAGTCCGCTCGGGCAATTTGCTGAAGGCCCGCTTACCGAGGCTTCCCCATGACGCGGCAGATCGCGACTGCCATCTTTCGGGAGCGTAATGACGCGGCAACTGTCCAGCGCCTGTTCGGCGCTCCCGGCCAGTGGTGGGTGGCGCTCGCGCTGTGCGCCAGATGATGCACAGAGGCACGATCTAACGTTGATGCGTCAAAAGGCCTAAGTCATTGCACTCCACGGTAGAACGCGACGCCCAGGTTCTACGCGTGCCGTCCAAGTCGCGGATTCTGTCCACCCCCAGGATCCGAGATCATCTGCCGGGTAAACCTCTTCCGGCACAAGCTGTCTTCAAGGAATACGGAGTGCCAGCCTCCTCGACGAAGGGTTACGAGCTCAAGCGTATTTGATTACGCTGGTGCTGGGTGGGTCAGACAGTATCGACAATCTCTGGCCCCAACCGTACTCTTCCAGCTGGACTGCACTAAACAAAAACCAGCTTGAAGATCACTATCTGCATGAACTGGTCTGCCAGGCAAACATGGAGCTGGCAACAGCGCAAAACGATATCGCGTCCGACTGGATTGCGGCATACAAAAGACATTCAAACCGATAAGCCACAGTCCGGCGTTGGTTCGAGGCCCGAGTTGGATTCGAACCACCGCCACCAGGCCGAATCCCGGCTCTCCGGTATTTACGATCTGGCGCTGAGCGTGCCCTCCTGGCAACCTCCCGCCTCTAGGGCCGTACTCCGGCGAACCGCAGCGCCTTGATAAGGCTGGCCTATTCGTATTTCAATGCAGCCATCGGATCAATGCGCGAAGCGCGGCGGGCTGGAAAATAACACGCTAAGACGGATACCCCAACCAACACGAACGACACAGCCATGAACGTCACCGGATCGTTCGCACGCACGCCGTAAAGCAACCGCGAGAAAGCTCGAAAGGAGCCGGGCAAGCAGGAGTGCGACCCCCGCGCCAATAAGGACGCCCGCAACGGCCAGCCGCAGACCTTGCCCAATGATCATCCTCAAGACATCGCGCCGCTCAGCACCGACTGCCATACGAATCCCGATCTCCCGGGTGCGCTGCGCGATACCGAATACGAAATCACGCCGTAGATTCCAACTGACGCCAGCAGCAGCGCCAGGACGGCAAACGCCCCAAGCAGAATCATAGGAAGCCGCTGCGATGCCATTGAGTCCGAAGCGATCTGCTGCATGGTTTGAACGCTATATACCGGCTGGTCCTTGCCGGTTCCGTAAACCACATTCTTGATCGCAGGCATGATGGCTCGCGACGTCGAGCGGTGTGCGAACGGCCAGCGATAAATCCCTGGCAAACGTCGGCACCCATTCGTCCGGAAGTTGATAAAACGAAATGTAGATCTGGCTGGGATTGTAGGTGCCGGTATCGCCCAAGCCCCAGTGCCTCACATGGCCCACCACGCCGATCACTCGGGCAGTGCGCCAATGCGCCACGGTGATCAACTGGCCCACTGGATCTTTGTGGGGGAAATACGTGTGGGCAAGAACGCTGTCGATGACCACCACAGGCTCGGAGTCGGAGGTGTCCGCCGGCAGTGAAGAATCGGCCTCGAAGCAGCGGAATCTGCATCGCCTGCAGGTACTCCGGACCTGTCTCAAAATAGAGCGCATGCGGCGCGTCTTGCATCGAAGTGGACTGCTGAGCGCCGACCCAGAATGGGCCGCCGTTGTCGTGTCTCACTCAGTGGCACGACATTGGTAAAATCCGCCGCCTGTACGCCGGGTATCTCGCGAATGCGGTCGAGCAACTGCCGATAAGCAGTTCGTGTGCTCGCTGCTGTCGTCGTCAGCGAAGGGGAAAGCCCCACCTTGAACGTGATGACATGCTGCCTGTCAAAGCCCGGATTCACGTTCCATAATTGGAGAATCGTGCGCAAGAGCAGGCCGGAAGCCACCAGCAACACCAGCGTCAGCGCCATCTGGACAATCACGAGAGTGCTCTGAGCGCGAGGATGAGCGCGCGTAGAACCGCGTTCCCCAGCCTTGAGCGAATCTTGCACGTCGACACTCGAGCCGTTGAGAGCTGGGGCGAGACCGAACAGAATCCCGACCACGAGCGAAATGCCAAAGGCGAAAAGGAGGACAGGAGTATTCAGTCGGATGTTCTCGCTACGCGGCAGAATCTCCGGGAACTTTGCCAGCACCAGGCGCACTCCCAGTGTTGCGACGATCAAGCCGAGCAATCCACCGCTGAGCGCGAGAAGCACGCTTTCTGTCAACAATTGCCGCACCATGCGCACGCGGCTGGCTCCCAACGCAGAACGAATGGCAAACTCGCGCGTCCTCGCTGCCGAGCGCGCCAGCAAGAGGTTCGCGACATTCGTACTGGCGATCAGCAGAACAATCCCTACCGCTCCCAGTAGCAACAGGAGTGTTCCACCGACGTCGCCGACGATCGACTGCTTGAGCGGTTCGATATTGGTCCCAAGGTTTCGATCCGCGGCAGGGTAGAGCCGGTCGAGATTTGCTTGGACGGCGTCCATTTCTCCCTGCGCCTGACCCATGCTGACACCGGGCTTCAGGCGGGCAATGCAGGCGATCGAATGGATGGTGCGATCGTGATAGAGCAGAGGCTCGCCCTGCGCCGAGCGAGCGTATACACATCCATGTCGGTCCACAGGCGAAATTTCGGAGGCAGAATTCCGATGATGGTGTAGTCCGCTCCGTCGAGGCTTATGGTGCTTGCCGAGCGCTCCGGGTTCGAGGCGAATCGGTCTTTCCACAAGCGATCGCTGATGACAACGGTCCGCGCTTCATTCGGGCGGTCTTCTGACGGTGAAAACTCATCGGCCCAGAACCGGCTTGACACCCAGGGTAGCGAAAAAACCGGAGGAGACTTCCATGCCGTCCAGATGCTCCGATGTTCCCGGAGCCGTCAAATCATAGCTGCGCGAGGTGAGCGCAGCCATCTGCTCAAATGAGCGGGCGCCGCGCTGCCAATCCTGAAAGTCAGGATAGGAAATGCCCAACTGTTTAAGGCTAGGACGGCTCTCCAACACCATTACCAGGCGATCCGGCTGTGGATAAGGCAGTGCGGCCAGAACAACACCTTCCACTACGCTGAAGATCGCTGTGTTAGCCCCGATGCCGAGAGCCAGGGTCAATACCGCGACGATGGCAAATGCGGGATGGTTCCACAGCGCACGGATGCCGAAGCGCAGGTCCGCGAAGAACTGCTCGAACCAGGGGAAACTCCACACTTTCCGAATCTCTTCCTTGACTTTGGTCACGTTGAAATTCGCGCTATGTGATCGTGGATTTCCATCATACGCCCGTGCTGGCTCGTCACTTGCTCCGCTTTATTGCTCCCGGTTTCGCTCAAATTCTCACGCAGACTCTAAAGCCCAGATCTTTGTCGGGCCTCAACGGCTCGACAAAGTCCGGTCCCAGAAGGACATGCACGCCTTGGCCTGCCCCCTGCTACCATTGCGGCCAAAGGGCTTTTCAGTGCCGAAGAAATCCGCCACGTTGCAATACGTTCTGTTCGCGCTGGTCGCCGCCGCGGCCATCGCGTTTTATATCGCCGATGCTGCGCTATCAATATCAATACATCTGGCACGGCCATGAACGAGCCGCTGCCCCGCTTTATTTTGGCCTGTCGAATCAAGTTGACCGCGCGGGCGATCCGGCGCTGAAGGCAGGGCTTCACGAAGGTGATCGAGTGCTGATGGTAAACGATCAGTCCTGTGGGCAGCTTCGACACGCTACTGCAGCAAACAAATGACAGCCGGCCGGGCGACCCGATGACCCTGCTCATCGAACGAAAAGATGGAAGCCGCGCCACCATCCAGTTTCCATTAAGCCCGCAGATCACCGGCGGCAAGCTCGGCATTGTCATTCAAACTGTTCCTTCTCACTCTGCAGGCTGTTTTCCCTGGGTTTTGTCTCCTGATCGGACTGTGGGTAGTTGCGGCAAAACCGCGTGATCCAAACGCCTGGTATGTCCTCGGTATTTTCGGCTTTATTGAGTGCTTTTTTGCCAATTCCAACTACTGGAGCGGGCCGCTCCTTCCCTTCATGGTTATCTACCATGACCTCGCCTTCGACGCATTCATCCTCAGCATGCTGCTCTTCGGCATCTACTTCCCGGAGCCGGTGCGTCTCAATAGTCGATTTCCTTGGGTCAAGTGGATTCTGATTGCGCCATCGCTAGCGTTTGCCGGACTCGATGTGGTGATCGATCTGGGCCGGAACGTCGATTTCCGAATCTCTTACTGGATTCCATCCTGGCTTGACAAACTGGATAACCGGACCGAATCCGCAATTGCGGTCATCTGCATCATCCTTTTTTTTATTACGCTTTTCCCCAAGTACTTTACTGCGTCCACGCGCGATGCAAAGCGCCGGCTCGGGATTCTTGTTTGGGGAGCGGGGATCGGGCTGACCCCGATGTTCATTGCCGTTGTGATTGCCGTGATTCGCAACCACGGCGCTTTACAAGGAGCCGTGCCCCCCTGGTATTTCTGGACCTCTATCGCCCTGTTCATCTTCTTTCCGCTTTCCATGGCCTACGTCATCATCGTGCAACGCGCCATGGATGTGCGCATCCTGCTACGTCAGGGAACGCAATACGCGCTTGCTCGCGGCACCCTCAATGCCGCCAGCGTCGTCCTGCTCACGCTAGTCGGGGTCATGCTTTACCAACTCCTGAACCATCCCCAGCATTCCAATGTTCTACGAACTTGGGCTTTCGCCCTTGCCCTCCTGTTTCTAGCGATGCAGCTCGGAGGTAAACAGCGACTTTCCGCCTGGATCGACCGCAAATTCTTCCGCGAGGTTTACTCCACCGAGCAGGTCCTAAGCGAGCTTTCTGAGCAGGCCGGCCGGTTCACCGAAACGCGTCCATTGCTTGAAACCATTACCCGGCGCATTTCTGACACTCTGCACGTGTCGAACATTGGCGTCTTGCTGCAATGCTCCGGCGGATATTGCCTGGAGCAGTCTATCGGTGCGGCAGTCGATCGGGGAGCCTCCTTGTCTGCCACGTCGCTCGCCATAAGAAAGCTACGCAGCGAGAAACTCCCGCTCACCGTGTACTACGACAATCCAGACGGCTGGCTTATGCTTGCCGGCGACGATGAGCAAGAGGCCCTCAAACGCCTTTCCGCCGAGGTCCTGTTGCCGTTACCCGGCCGTAATGAACTGGTGGGCGTCATAGCGATGGGACCGAAGCGCAGCGAAGCTCCTTATTCACGCAGCGACCTGGCCTTGCTTCGTTCTGTGGCCGCTCAGACCGGCCTCGCTATCGAGAACAGCCGTCTCTTTTCCACGCTGGCCGCAGAGGCTGTGATCCGCGAGCGCGCCAACCGCGAAATGGAAATCGCCCGGGAGGTGCAGCGGCGCCTGTTTCCGCAGGTATCCCCATCTGTTCCCGGCGTGGAAATCGCTGGGCATTGCCGTCCCGCGCTGGGAATCGGCGGCGACTACTACGATTTCATCTCGCTCGACCGCGCCACTGACGGCACCGCGCAAACATCTTCCCGTCTTGGCATAGCTATCGGAGATGTCTCCGGCAAGGGCATCTCTGCAGCTCTGCTCATGGCCAGTCTGCGCGCTTCGCTGCGAGGACAGACGCTGACCGGCTTCGATCTGGCCCACCTGGTCCGCAACGTGAACTTGTTGCTCTACGACTCTTCCGATTCCAATCGTTATGCAACCTTCTTCTTCGCGCAGTACGATCCGGCGACGCGTCAGCTCACGTATGTCAATGCGGGCCACAATGCGCCTGTTATCCTGCGCCCCAAAACTGCCACGGTTACCGTAGGGCCGACCTGTGAAATCCTCCGTCTTGAAGAAGGCGGTCCCGTTGTTGGACTGCTGGTGGAAGCCAGTTATCAACAATGCGTACTCACGATGGAGCCTGGAGATGTCCTGATCGGCTACACCGACGGCATCAGCGAAGCAATGAACCGTGAAGACGAAGAATGGGGTGAGGATCGCATGATTGCGCAAGCGGTGAGCTGCGTGCATCTTTCCGCACAGCAAATGCTGGAATGTCTCCTCGACGCGGCGGACCGCTTCGCCTCCGGGGCGCCGCAGCACGATGACATGACCCTGGTGCTGATGAAGATTGAATCCATGAACTGAGGTCGATAACGTTCAGTCTATCCCAAACCAATCGATAGTCGAATCCTTGTACCAAGGGCATGATTTTTTTTTTTTTTTAAAAAAAAAAAAAAAAAAAAAAAAAAAAAAAACTAGTGCCTTGGTTCCCTCACCAAGGCCGGAGCGCCTGACATCTCGCTCGTTTTTCGCGAGATGTGGGATACCACCGATGTTGACCGTTAACTGCCTCGGGTGAATCGAGAGTTAGAGGGAAGGTGCTGTGATTCCTGACATCTCGCGAAAAACGAGCGAGATGTGGGGCACCCGGCCTTGGCGAGGGTACCAGAGGCTGCGTGGGGTTCTCACGCAGGGTTAATGCCCTGAGGGCTTTTGGCCGATACTCAGGACTGGCTAGCCGTCATCCAGCGAAGCACCGTCTGGGAAGAGTGCGAAATGTAATCGAATATCGCAGCTCGTCGAGCGGTGGAATACTATGCTCCCATTCCGTTCGAGCCTCTCCCGACAGGACATACATCGAACGAGGTGCAATCGTCTGGGCCAGTCGTGTCCAGCCACGACCCTGAGCTCGACGAAAGCGCATCGTCGCCGGCGCTAGCAGCGAAACGCCGACAACAATTCCAAATAGCGCTTTGTCTTTGTGCCAACCGATACCGGCTCCTGGCCGGTACTCATTGACTCCGGCCTGCCGGAATTCGCTCACACCGCGGCCAGCAAACTCCGCCGCCTTAGCGCGCAATTCGTTGAGAAACGGAGGAAACTCACTCGCGGTTTCCACCGTACGCCGGCTGTAATCGTACCTCAGCCCGAAACTGGTCACTCGTCGATTAGCCAGATGACCTTGGAACTCAAACGGCTTGAGTTGCAGCTTCTGCAACCAATCCACAAGCGCAGCCTCCTCAACTTCAGTGATCACGCTTCCTGGTAACGAAAGCCTGCAGGCGTCCACTGCTCTGGTTACCCGCTTTTTTAAAATAGCGCACTTTGTCGGGCCATGAGGGTTAGATTCTCCGCTGCGCGTTCAGGATAGCCGCATCGTTGACTTGCAGTTGCCTCGTACCTAAGATCGAACCAAAGTTCAAAGGTAAAAAGAAAGGCAAACTCCCTTGATTGGCGAGACCATCGCGCACTACCGCATCGTGGAGAAGTGGGCGGCGGGGGAATGGGCGTCGTCTATAAGGCGGAGGATCTGTCCCTCCGTCGCTTCGTCGCGCTCAAGTTTCTTCCTGATGATATCGCCCATGACGCTCAGACCCTGGCCCGGTTCCAGCGAGAAGCCCAGGCTACCTCGGCCCTCAATCATCCCAATATATGCACCATCTATGAGATTGGCGAGGAAGCCGGCCGGCCCTTCATCGTTATGGAGTTTCTTGACGGGGTCACCTTGCGCCATCGCATCGCTGGCAAAGCCCTCGAAACAGAAGTTCTTCTTCCCATCGCCATCGACATTGCCGATGCGCTCGATGCGGCCCACGCGGCCGGCGTGGTTCATCGGGACATCAAACCAGCGAACATCTTCATAACCAGGCGCGGCCACACCAAGATTCTCGACTTCGGCCTGGCCAAGGTGACATCGGCCTTGCAAAGCGACATGCAAGGCGCCACGGTTGACAAACAACGACCCTCGAGGCGCACCTGACGAGTCCCGGCACCATGCTGGGAACCGTGGCCTACATGTCGCCCGAGCAGGTCCGAGGCAAAGAAATGGATCAACGCAGGGATCTCTTTTCTTTCGGAGCCGTACTCTACGAGATGGCCACGGGAACCTTGCCCTTCCGCGGCGAGAGCCCGGCGGTGATCTGTGAAGCCATCCTGAACCGCTCGCCGGTAAGCGCAGTGCGCTTGAATCCGGATGTCTCGCCAGAGCTGGAACTCATCATAGCCAAAGCTCTGGAAAAGGATCGCGATCTTCGCTATCAACATGCGGCCGACCTGCGATCGGACCTGCGACGGCTGAATCGCGACAGTAGCCGCAGCCGATGGGATGCATCGTCTTTGCCCGAGGCGGGAAGCAGACCAAATGCGCCTTCGGGAAATTTCGCGCTGGAGTCAAAGGGTCGCAGGGGCTACTACCTTCTCGCGGCGGCAACTCTTGCCGGGGCCTTGGCAGCAACTGCATTGTTCTTTCACCGTGCTGCGCCGACGCTTCCCGCCGGCAAAGATTGGGAACAGCTGACCTTCTTCACAGACTCCGCGGTGTATCCTGCTCTCTCCCCGGACGGACGAATGCTGACGTTCATTCGAGGAGGGGGAATTTTCTTGGGGCCGGGGCAGGTCTATGTCAAGCTGCTGTCTGGTGGCGAGCCAGTCCAGCTCACCCACGACGCAAGAAGAAAGCTGGCTCCCGCGTTTTCTCCGGACAGCTCGCGCATTGTCTACAGCGTTACCGCCCCGTTTGATTTATGGGAGGTGCCAGTTCTTGGCGGTGAGCCTCATCTGCTGCTGCCCAATGCTTCTTCCCTGACCTGGATCGACGGAGGGAAGCGGCTGCTCTTTTCCGAGATAAAAGAAGGCCTGCATATGGGGGTAGTCACCACGGATGAGGCCCGTGGCGATAGCCGCGACGTTTACCTGCCCGCAGGCAAACGCAGCATGGCCCATCACTCCTACCTTTCGCCGGATGGCCAATGGGTTTTGATTGTTGAAATGGACAGTCGCGGCGAAATACTGCCCTGCCGGATTGTTCCGTTTAGCGGCACCAACGAAGTTCGCGTGGTCGGCCCTCCTAACGGCCAATGTCTTGGCGGCGCATGGTCCCCTGACGGCAAGTGGATCTATGTCACCGCCGAAACCGATGACTTTCATATCTGGCGGCAGCGCTTTCCCGATGGCGCGCCACAGCAACTGACCTTCAGTCCAACCTCGCAAGTAGGCATTGCCATGGCTCCCGATGGCAAGTCGCTGATTACTTCCGTCGGCTCACAGGATCGCACCGTATGGCTGCATGATAAGGACGGAGAACACCAGATCTCTAACGAGGGCGATGCTTCGGCGCCGTCCTTTTCTGCGGACGGGCGCAAACTTTATTTCCTGATGGACAATGGACAGACGCATGGAAAAGAGCTTTGGATCAAGGACCTGGCCAGCGGACGAGTGGACAGAGTCGTGCCCGGCTACGCCATGCACGACTCTTATGCCGTATCGAGAGACGAGAAACGGGTCGCATTCGTGATGAATGACCAGAACGGCCGTTCCAGCTTGTGGATTGCACCCACGAGCCATCGCTCCTCCCCGGTGCGCATGTCTTCGGCGGTTGTGGAAGATTCCCCTTTCTTCCTGCCCGACGGCGACCTGGTCTTCCGCGCCATCGAAGGCGGCTACAACTATCTCTATCGCATGAATACAGATGGCACCAACCGCCGCAAGATTACTCCGGAGCGCATTCTGGATAGCATCGATGTGTCACCGGATGGTCGTTGGGTTGTTGCTCTGTCGCCAAGCTCAGATGAACAACACCCTATGCAGACCAAGGCGTTCGCGGTCGATGGAAGTGGATCGACGCTCTTATGCCTCGGTTATTGCACTCTTTACTGGGACCGGACTGGGGAATCTGTCTTTCTAGAGCAGAAAGGGGAGCAGGGTAGTTCGGTATTGCCGGTGCTGCATGATTCCGGGCTTCCGAAGACCTCCCCGGCCGGAATCGACAGCAGTATAAAGCCAATCGCCTCAATCCCGTGGACTGTACAATCTGCTGCAAATCCGTCCACGTACGCTTACACGTATGAGGATCCTCACCGCAACCTCTACCGGATCCAGCTGCCATAACTGAGGATGCATTCCTACCGCGATTCCTTGCATCCATTCCTTGCATCTATTCTTAGACCGGAACGATCGAATATTTGCTGTGAAACGGATCGAATCGACGAGGATCTTGTATGGCCAATTACAATAAAGATGCGGATGCTATCTCTCGCCTCTCCCGCGAGCAATTTCAGGTAACGCAACGGAACGGTACCGAACGCCCCTTTGAGAATGCATATTGGGATCATGATGCCCCGGGCCTCTACGTGGATATCGTTTCCGGAGAGCCGCTTTTTTCTTCCCTCGACAAATTCGATAGCGACTGTGGGTGGCCTAGTTTCACCAAGCCCGTCGACTCCGAGAATGTCGAGGAGCGGTCTGACAATGCTTATGGAATGAGCCGGACAGAGGTCAGGTCGAGCCACGCTGACAGCCACCTGGGCCATGTTTTTGATGACGGCCCCAAGGATGCCGGGGGATTGCGCTATTGCATCAATTCGGCGTCTCTGCGCTTCATCCCAGTCGACGAGCTTGAAAGCGAAGGCTACGGCGAATATGTCAAACTATTTGAAGCAAAGAAGGAGAAATAGAAAATGACATCATCCCACGAAACCGCAATACTAGCCGGCGGCTGCTTTTGGGGTATGCAGGATCTGTTGCGCCGCTACCCGGGTGTCATCTCGACGCGTGTCGGCTATTCCGGCGGTGATGTTCCGAAAGCCACCTACCGCAATCATGGAACCCATGCCGAGGCCATCGAGATCGTCTTTGACCCGCAGCAGCTGAGCTATCGCAAGCTGCTGGAGTTCTTCTTTCAGATTCACGATCCAAGCACAAAGAACCGGCAAGGAAATGACCGCGGAACCAGCTATCGCTCCGCCATCTTCTATACCACCGAGGAGCAGAAACGGATCGCGGAAGACACCATAGCGGACGTTGATGCCTCGGGAATCTGGCCCGGCAAAGTCGTGACGGAAGTAGCTCCGGCTGGTCCGTTTTGGCAAGCCGAGCCCGAGCATCAGGATTATCTGGAAAAATATCCAAATGGCTACACTTGCCACTACATTCGGCCTAATTGGACGCTTCCGCATCGTGCAGCTTGATTGCGCTGGTCTAAAGGGACTTTTAGCGCAAATTCCTAGGTCAGCATAGAAATCGCTTCAGGAGCCGATGCGCAATACGATCTTTCCTACAACGTGCCCTTGTTCGATCCTGTTGTGCGCCTCGACAACATCTTTAAGTTGGAATACCTGCGTCCTTAGTGGAATCGGCCGCGAACCGATTGCAGCATTCAGCCGCTCGAAGGCCTCGGCAGCCATCTCGCCATCGAAGGCAAGGACAGGATGGCCTTTGAAATGTGGTTTGGGCTCGACGCCATTGGGATAAGCAATCGGCGCCTCCTTCTTCAGATGTGCCAGAAAAGCAGGAAGCGTGTCCCCGTTGGCGGCGACCAGGCAGGCATCGAATCCTTCCTTTACGTCGCGCTTGATGGTGCTCTCTCGTTCTGAAGAACTCGGATTGATGGTGTGCGCCGCTCCGAGTTCGCGAACATACTCTTGCGCGTCAGGCCGTGCCGTGCCGATGACTGTTACTCCTTTTACGCTCGCGAGCCATACGGCTAACGAGCCGACACCGCCACTGGCGCCGAAAACCAATATGTTTTGACCATGCTTCACTTTCAGGATCTCGAGCCCGGATAGAGCCGTCAGTGCTACACAGGGCATGCCGCCGGCAACCGTCATATCGAGGTGTGCAGGAACCCGTTTCACCCGGTCGGCCGGAACGCTGACATACTCGGCATGAAATCCTCCGCCGGCGTTGCCGTAGCTGTACGAGTAAACGCGATCGCCCACGCTGAGCCCTTTAACGGCTGAACCGACCGCAGCAATCGTTCCGCTCCCATCGGCGCCGAGAATCGTTCCAGGCTTTACCTTGCCGAACGTACCTGCGCGCTGCTCAGCGTCCCAGATGCCGACGCCGGCATATTCGAGCGCGATGATTACGTGATTGTGAGCAAGGCTAGGTAAGGGCACTTCTTTGATACGAAGTGTGTTGGCAGGGCCGGGCTTCTCTACCACCGCGGCCTTCATGAGCTTGGGAAGTGCTGGACCAGTTGCCATTCTTTTTCTCTTCCGTCTGTTGCTTCAGTGCCTGGTAGATAGCGTTGAGATCAGCCTGGTGTGCTCGCCACACGTCTATCCAGCTTTCTGCTCTTCTGATTGCAACGCTTCATGAATCAACATTTTCAGGTACGTCTGATATTTCAGGCCGCGTCGTTCAGCCTGGGTCTTGGCGCGTTCGATATCAGATGGGTCAAGCCGAATGGTTGTCGTTGGCGTAATTCCTTTCCTCACGAGTGTGCCGCGATTCAGGCGCCCTTCGGCTGCGGCACTCCTGAATGCCTTAGCCAACCGCACTTGGTTTTGCGCCCACCAACGTGCCTCTTCGGCTTCTGTTTTGAAGTCAGGGATTTTGAAGTCCTTCTCCATTCGTGACGGTCCCTTTCTGGGAAATATAGGAAGTCCGCAGCGCCTTGGAAGCGGGAAAAGCCGTGATAACGCGGATCAGATTGTCGCGCCATGTCGATACGACAACTAAAATCCGCCCCCTTGCCGTTTCTCCCAGTTGTACGATTCGTTCCTCATTTTTGCGGTACTGGATCTCGAAGTCGAACTGTGTTGACTTGCACGCAGCACTGAAGCTGCTCCGGCATTTCATCAGCGTTACTTATTCCACGTGGTAGTTGGGCGCCTCGCGAGTGATGATCACGTCGTGGACGTGACTTTCCCGCAAACCGGCGCTGGAGATGCGGATAAAGCAGGACCTTTCCTGCAGTTCCTGGATGGTGTTGCAGCCCACATAACCCATCCCCGACCGCAATCCACCTACTAGCTGGTAGACCATTGCTTCGAGCGGCCCGCGATGCGGCACGCGTCCCTCAATCCCCTCGGGAACGAATTTGGCCAGCCGGTTCTCCCCGTTGCGTTCCCGGGCAACAACCCCCTCGGTCGAAGGCTTGTCCTCCATATCGCCTTTGCCTTGAAAGTACCGCTCCCCCGAGCCCTGCGACATTGCCGACAGCGACCCCATGCCACGATAAGCCTTGAAGCTCCGGCCCTGGTAGAGGATGGTTTCCCCCGGGCTTTCGTCAACCCCGGCGAACAAGGAGCCGATCATGACCACGCTCGCGCCGGCCGCGATCGCCTTGGTCACGTCGCCGGAGTACTTGATGCCGCCATCCGCGATCACCGGTATGTTGTGCGCTCGCGCCGCCCGGTAACACTCGCTGATGGCGGTAATCTGCGGCATCCCGGCGCCCGTGACCATGCGCGTGGTGCAAATGGATCCGGGTCCGATGCCTACCTTGACCGTGTCTACGCCGGCTTCGATCAGAGCCATTGCCCCTTCGTAAGTGGCGACATTCCCCGCCATTAGATCCACTTGAGGAAAACGCTTTTTGACCGCACGAATGGCGTCAAGGACTCGCGAGGTGTGGCCATGCGCCGAATCGATCGAAAGCACGTCCACCCGAAAGCGAACCAACTCGGCAGCCCGCTCAAGAAAGTCTCCCGTCGCGCCGATCGCCGCGCCCACCCGCAGGCGGCCCTGATCGTCCTTGGCGGCGTTGGGATATTTCAGCTTTTTCTGGATGTCCTTGACCGTGATCAGCCCCTTAAGCTCGTAGTTGCCATTGACCACCAGCAACTTCTCCACTCGGTGCTTGTGCAGTATCTTTTCCGCCTCTTCGAGCGTAGTACCCACGGGAACCGTGATCAGGTTTTCCTTGGTCATGACATCGCCGATGGGTATGTCGGTACGGGTCTCAAAGCGCAGGTCGCGATTGGTGAGAATCCCGACCAGTTTCTTGCCCTGGGTTACCGGAACGCCGGATATTTTGTAACGCCGCATCACCTCGAGCGCGTCGGCGATAAGTTGTTGCGGCTCAATGGTGACCGGGTCGACAATCATGCCGCTCTCGGAGCGCTTGACCTTGTCCACCTCGCTGGACTGCTGCTCGATGGTTAAATTGCGATGAATAACGCCCAAGCCGCCCTGTTGCGCCATGGCGATGGCCAGACGCGACTCCGTGACCGTATCCATTGCGGCGGAAAGCAGCGGCGTGTTCAGGGAGATGCTACGGGTGAGGAACGTCTGGGTGCTGACTTGGGCAGGAACAACATCGCTGTAGGCGGGGACGAGGAGGACGTCGTCAAAGGTAAGAGCTTCCGGTACCGGTGTCTGAATCATAAAAGGCTTATTGTTAATCCTATAACCTACAGCAGGGCAACGCCGATCCGTTGAAATTCACCGGAAAACGGCGTATTCTTAAGAAGCAGACGAATTTGTTCCTGGCTTCGCCTTAAGCGCAGAGCGGAGAAACACGGAGAAATGAGTGGGCGAAAGCCCACTTTTCTTTTGCTGCGGACATCTTTCTCTGGAAGCGGCAATTATGGCATTGAACATTGGAGCAAATCCGCCAAACGGCGGATCGGGTCGCTGCATCACAAGGGCTGGAAATCGTAGAGATTGAATACCTGGGGGGCAGCAAGCACAGGGTTCTTCGCGTTTTTATTGAGCAAAACGCGGAACAGCGTGCTCGGCGGGCCGAGGAAGCCCGATCCCAGGGGGACAGTGGCCGGCATCCCTTCTTAACGGAAGGGATCGCGCTCGATCAACTGGCCTGGGTCACGCACGAAGATTGCGAACGGTTCAGCCGGGACTTTGGAACGGTTATCGACGTGGAGGGGCTTGTACCAGTGGACGAATACACACTGGAGGTTTCTTCACCCGGATTGGACCGCAAGCTGGCATCCCGGGAGGATTATGAGCGCTTCCAAGCTAGTCCGGTGAAAGTGCAGACCTTTGCCCCGGTTGCAGGTAATCGCCATTGGCTGGGGAAACTTACAGAGGTGAAGCCGGAAGGAATCGTCCTCGACCTGACGGCAAAGAAGCAAAAGGGGAACAAGAAGGGGCCGCTCCCCGCGCAAAAGGTCGAGATTGCATTTGCGAATATAGAAAAAGCAAATCTGGCTCCCGAAATCTAACAGGTAGAAGAGAAAATCATGGCGAGTGTTCTTTATCAAAGTATTGAAGCGTTAAGCCGGGACAAGGGAATTGATCCCCAGATCGTCGTCACCGCGGTAGAAGACGCCATTGCGCTGGCCACGCGTAAGTACTACAAGACGCAGGAGAACATGCGGGCCGAGCTGGACCGGGAATCGGGTGAGATTCGGGCCTACGTATACAAAACGGTAGTCGAGGCCCCGGAACAGCTGGAAGATCCAGTCAACCAGATCACGCTGGATGACGCCCGCGCGCTCGCGCCTGAAGTGGAAACCGGGGGCGAAATCCGCTATTACAAGCCGACGGATGTGCTGGGCCGCATCGCTGCGCAGATGGCCAAGCAAGTCATATTTCAGAAGGTAAGGGAAGCCGAGCGGGATACGGTCTACAAGGAGTATGCGCATCGCCTGGGCGAGGTACTGAACGCCACCGTGAAGCGGCTGGAGTTGCAGGACGTAATCTTTGACCTGGGCAAGGCAGAAGCCAGAATGCCCAAGCGCGAACAGTCAAGGCTAGAACAGTTTGCTATTGGAGAGCGGGTCCGGGTGGTGCTGCAGCGCGTAGATCGCGCCGCCAAGGGTCCCCAGGTGATCGTTTCCCGCGCCGTGCCGGAGCTGGTGCAAAGCCTGTTTCAAAGCGAAGTGCCGGAGATTTACGACAACACTGTGGTCATCCGCGCCATCGCCCGCGAAGCCGGCGAGCGCACCAAGATCGCGGTGCTGTCGCGCGACAAAGATGTGGACCCGGTAGGCGCCTGCGTGGGCATGAAGGGCATGCGCGTGCAGTCCATCATTCGCGAACTGCGGGGAGAGAAGATCGACATCATCGAGTTCAGCGAAGAGATCACCACCTTTGCCGAAAAAGCTTTGCAGCCAGCCAAGGTAAGCCGGGTCAGCATCACAGACCTGGGGGAGAAGCAGATTGAAGTAATCGTCGACGACTCCCAGCTTTCGCTCGCCATTGGCAAAAAGGGGCAGAACGTGCGTTTGGCGGCCAAGCTGCTGGGTTGGAAGATCGACATCAAGAGCGAGGAAGAGAAGCGCCAGGAAGTCGAGCAGCAGATGCAGGCCATGAGCGGTGGCCCCTCCACGCCGATCGAGCAGGTCACGGAGCTGGGCGAGCAGATCATCCAGAAGCTGGTGGTCGCCGGCATCACTACGGTGGAAGCACTGGCCGACATGACGCCGGAGCAACTGGAGGAAATCCCGGGTATTGGGGAAAAGACCCTGGAAAAGATCAGCCTGGCGGTACGTCATTATTTTGGGGAATATGAACCCGGCGAAGAGCGTCCCGCCGCAGAGGGATCAATGGCCAAATCGGACGAAGAGACAGTCGCAAAGGCCAGGGCGATTGAAGACGCCCAGGTCGCAGAGGAGCTTGACGCGCTTACCCTCGATCAGGAAGGGGAGCGGGAAGCTCCGGACACAGAGGATGGGTCCGGGCGGATTAGCGATGACGTAGCCCGGATGCGCCTCGAAGAGCTTACGGAATCGGGTCCGGATCTGGACGACATCGGCGGGATCTCAGAGAGCCCAGGGCGAGAAGATACCAGCGAGACCCTTGCCAAGCATGTACCGAACTATGAAGTAGCCAGGTCGGAGACGGTGGATGAAGGGAATGTCGAAGAACCTAGCCAGGAGACCCGGCAGGACCCGAAGGTAGACGAAGGTGGCGTGTAGGGCGCGCAATTGGTCTAAGACGGAGAAGATGGCCATCACATGCTTCTCGAAGCAGCGTAATGGCACGGGCCGCCTTAAATGAGCGTTACAGAGTGGTTCTATGACGCACATTCTACGTTTTCAGAGGATAATAATAAGACCTGTCATTCCCACAGCCGTGAGGGCGCAATGAAAGTCTGATAGCGGCGGGTAAGACAAAAAGGGACGGATGAGCAAAGTTCGGATTAACGATTTAGCACGCGAGCTGGAAGTGAAGAGCAGGGCGATTCTTGACGCCCTGACGCACGTCGGCGTGACCGAGAAGAAGACGCATTCCAGCTCTCTCGAAGAAGATGAAGCAGAACGGGTGCGCCAGCACTTTCAACGTAGCGGCAAAAACGGCGCTGGGGCGGCTAGGGTAGACACCAGCGAGCCGAAGCAGAAGATCGACTGGTCGCGCGTATCCAAGCCTGGCGATGTGCTCAAGGCAATTCAGCAGCGTAAGGATGAAGCTGCGGCCGCGGCTCAGCGGCCTACCGCTCCGACGCCGGCCCCGCCGTTGGCCGCCAAGCCGCCTATTTCAGCCCATCCAGTAGCTCCCGCCTCCCCGGTGGCCAGCGCGGGCCAGAGTCCCGCCGTGGGTGTGCCGCCCTCCGCGCCACGGCCGGCTGCGGCTATACCGCCGGCAACTGCCCCCAGCGCCTCCCATAGCCAACCCCCGGTTTCCCAAGCTGCCTCGGGCCAGGCTTCGGTCAGTCAGGGTGCGCCAGGACAGGTTCGTCCAAATCTGGGTGTGCAACCAGGTCAACGTATTGCTCCTCCTCCGCCACCGGCGCCACGGCGGATCGTTCCCCAGCCCCGGCAGGAGCCCAGGATCGTCGTCGCCCCGCCGCCAGCCACACCGGCGATTGCGGCCAAGCCCCCTGCTGGGCCAGTCGTCGCCAGGCCTCCGGTCACAGGCGCGGAAGTGAGGCCAGTAACTCCAGGTATGGCCAGGCCTGCAGTCCCGGGTGCAGAAGTGCGCCCACCCGTAGCGTCTGCCCCTCCCGTTCCGCCTCGGCCCCAGGCGACTCCGCCGCCGGCGATTCAGTCAGCAAGTGCTCCTGAACCGCCAGCCGCACCCGCCAGTGGCCCGGCTGCGCAGGTTGTTATCTCCGCCGAACCTGTCCCGCCTCCACCCCCGCCCCCTGCAGCACGGCGGGTGATTATGCCCCAGACCGGTCCACGTCCGGTGTATCAGGCCCCGCCGCCTCCACCTGTAGTTCAGGCGGCATCGCCGGCCCCGGGCGCCCCGCCGCCACCAGGCTCCATTCAGCGTGGACGGCCCATTTTCGATCGTGGCCGGCCGGCAGGTGGACCCGGATCATCTGCAGGCCCCGGTGGATCCGGATACGCACCCCGTCCCCAGGATGGGCCCGGAGGTGCGCGCCGGCCTATGCACCCAACCCGGACTCAGCCCGGTGGAGCTCCCGGCCCCGGCGGACGCCCTGGTTTCGGTGCCCCGCGGCCGGGCTTTGGTGCACGCCCTGGCTTTGGCGCACCCCGCCCCGGCGTCGGCGGTGCGGGTGGTCTGACGCCCCCTCCAGGCGAAGCTCCCAGGCCGCAGAGGGCGGCTCCGCAACAGCGCCGCGGACGGCAGCAGTATCCGAAGACCAAGGAAGGCCCAATGAAGGGCTTTGCGCCGCCGCCTCGTTTCGGCGGAGCGCAGATTCCCCAGGAACCGGTGCCAATCACCCGTACGATCACGGTGACAGAAGGCATCAGCGTGAAGGATCTGGCGGAAAAGCTGGGCGTGCGCGGCAAGGACCTGATTGCGTCGCTCTTGATGCGGGGCGTTTTTGTCACCGTCAACCAGTCGCTCGACGCTGAGCTGGTGAAGGACGTGGCGGCCCAGTTTGGCGCCGATACCCAGGTCATCACCTTCGAAGACGAGATGGCCAACGAGGCCCTCGAAAACCTCATGAAGGATGAGGATGTCAGCGAGATTGAAGTCACTCGTCCGCCGGTGGTGACGGTGATGGGGCACGTAGATCATGGCAAGACCTCACTGCTGGACGCCATCCGGGAGACCGATGTGGCTTCGGGCGAAGCGGGTGGCATTACGCAGCACATCGGGGCTTACAAGGTTCGCATTGCCAAGCAGGATTCCCCTGCATTCGGCCGTGAAATCGTCTTCCTGGATACCCCGGGTCACGAGGCCTTTACCCGCATGCGTGCCCGCGGAGCCAAGGTCACCGACATTGTGGTGATCGTGGTCGCAGCGGATGACGGCGTGATGCCGCAGACGCTGGAAGCGGTCGATCATGCCAAGGCGGCCGGGGTTCCGATCATTGTCGCCGTTAATAAGATCGACAAGCCGGATGCGCAGCCGGATCGCGTGAAACAGCAGTTGGGCGATCGCGGCTTGGTGCCTGAAGCATGGGGCGGCTCTACGGTGTTCGTCGATGTCTCGGCGAAGAAGAAGCAGAATCTCGACTTGCTGCTGGAAATGATCTGCCTGGTTGCCGACCTGGGTAATCTGAAGGCCAGCCCTGATCGCCCGGCAGTCGGCACGGTGATCGAAGCCAAACTGGACCGCGGACGCGGTGCCGTAGCTACCGTCCTGGTGCAGAACGGTACTTTGCGCGCAGGTGACAGCTTCATCATGGGAAATACGTTTGGCAAGGTGCGCGCCATGTTCGACGACCGCGGACGTGCCACCCAGGAAGCTGTGCCTTCCACACCGGTTGAGATCCTCGGGTTAGAAGGCATGCCGGACGCGGGCGACACGGTTCTCGTGGTTGCCGACCGCGACAAGGCCAAGGGCATTGCGCAGTATCGCAAGATGAAGGAGCGCGAGTCGCAGTTGGCAAAATCTTCCAGGGTTTCGCTGGAAGGGCTTGCAGAGCAGATCAAGCAAGCTGGGGTTAAGGAACTGCCACTGATCCTTAAGGGAGATGTGACCGGTTCGGTCGAAGTACTGGCCGACTCGCTGCAGAAGATGTCGACAGAAAAGGTGCGCATCAAGGTGCTGCACACTGGCGTCGGCGCGATCACGGAAAGCGATATCCTGCTGGCCTCGGCTTCCAATGCGATCGTGATCGGGTTCAACGTACGCCCCGAACGCAAGGCGGCCGACCTGGCAGAACAGGATGGAGTCGAGATCCGTCTGCACTCGATCATTTACGAGCTGCAGGACGAGATCAAGAAGGCCATGCTGGGCCTGCTCGAGCCGACCATCAAGGAGAACTATGTTGGCCGGGCCCAGGTTCTCAACATCTTCCGCATCCCTAAAGTGGGCACCATCGCCGGTTGCCGTGTGGTCGACGGTTCCATCAAGCGCGATGCGGAGATTCGTCTGATGCGCGATGGAGAACAGGTCTTCAAGGGCAAGCTCTCTTCGCTCAAGCGTTTCAAAGACGATGCGCGCGAAGTAACCAACGGCATGGAATGCGGCATGGGCATTGCCAACTTCAATGACGTCCAGGTAGGCGATACGGTCGAGGCCTTTGTGACCGAGCGTGTTGCTGCTGAGTTGACTGCGCAGTAGTCATCTGATGAACCTGGAGAATATCCAGTCAGCGCTTCGCGAGCAGCAGTTGGATGGCTGGCTCTTCTACGATCATCATCACCGGGATCCGATTGCCTATCGGATCCTGGGACTGAGTGACTCCCTGTTTGTATCCCGCCGCTGGTACTACCTCATTCCAGCCGATGGCGAGCCGCGAAAGCTGACCCACCGCGTGGAAAGCGGAAAACTGGCTTCGCTGCCCGGTACCGGGCACTTCTACTCCTCATGGCAGGAATTGGAAGACGGCCTGCGCACCATGCTTAGGCCGTACCAGAAGCTGGCTATGCAGTACTCGCCGCGCAACGCAATCATGTATGTATCCATGGTGGATGCAGGAACGGTAGAGGTGCTGCGGGAGATGGATAAGACCATCGTCAGCTCCGCCGACCTGGTAAGCCGTTTCGAGGCCACGCTGACACCGGAGCAGATAGCCAGTCATTACCAGGCCAGGGATGTGATCGATGAGATTCTTAGCGCTGCGTGGAAGCATATTGCCACGCGCTTGCGCGCGGGCAGCGGCGCTCCGCTGAACGAATATGAAGTGATGGTGTGGTTGAAGGAGGCCATGCGGCGCGCAGGAATTTTCTTCGATCATGGGCCGAACGTCTCCGTAAATGCCAACAGCTCTGACTCCCATTACGAACCAACGTCCGCGTCTTCGAAACCTATCAACGAGGGCGATTTCCTGTTAATCGATATCTGGGGGCGCATGGACCGCCCGGATACCTGCACGTATGACATCACCTGGACTGGCGTAATTGGCCGCAGCCCGAGTGAACGCGAACGACAAGTCTTCTCGGTAGTCGCGCAGGCACGTGATGCGGCCATCAAAACGGTGCAGAATTCATTTGCGGCTGGCCAGGCGCTAGCGGGATGGCAGGCAGATGATGCAGCCAGAACCGTCATACGCAACGCCGGCTTCGGAGAGTACTTTACTCACCGGACAGGGCACAGCATCTCGACCGAAACTCACGGCAACGGAGCCAATCTCGATAACCTCGAAACCCACGACGAGCGCCTGATTCTGCCCTACACCTGCTTCTCAGTAGAACCGGGCATCTATCTCCCGGAGTTCGGCGTGCGCAGCGAAGTGAATATGCTGACCGAGCCCGGCCGGGCTGTGGTCACGGGACCAAAACAAGCCGAGCTAGTGCGCATCTAACCCAGCAACAGATCTCCGGGTGCCCCATATCTCGCTCGTTTTTCGCGAGATATGGGATACCACGAATCTTGATGTGGAGTGCCATAGGATCCCACTAGTGCCGGATGAAATACATCACCCAGCTGGCCGCGATCACGGCCGCCAAAAACAGCACAAAGCAATACGCGCCATAGCGAACCATCGCCTTGGGGGTGCTGCGCTGCGTGATGCCGAAGATGATCGAGGCAAAGATAGCAAAGAGAATGACCGTAGCGAAATGAGAAGGCGCAAGGGTCATGGCTTTCTCCCTACTGCGATGCTATGCGCGTCCACGGCTGAGATCAGATTCAACAAGCCCGCGACTACTACGAATTTCGCTCCGTAATCTGCGGTCACCACCTGCACCGGCGCCTGACCCAATCCAAGGGCGTGGCTAACGAGATAAAGCAGTCCCGCTCCTAAATCACCCAGAAAACCCAACATGTCCAGAAGGTCTGCGGTATTGGGCGCGTAGAGTCTGGCGCCCATCATGATACCCAACACAAACATGCAAGTGATCGAAGCCAACACCAGAACGCCCCGGCCCCAGCGTTTGAGCATCAGATGTCCTGCCCCAGGAACAAGCCAACCGGCAATCAATGCCATATATCCCAACCGGCTTACCTTCGATGCCGCCGATTTGTTCGCCGTGTCTGCTCTTTGTGCCATCTATCAAGGATACACAAGTCCAGTTAAGTCCGGGCTCGCCCGCGACGCTCCCAAACCATGGCGTCGAAGGTCTGCCGGGTAGTGAATCCGATCCGCTGATAGAGCGCTACGGCGTCGGCATTCTGCCTTGTGACCGTGAGCGTGAGCGCCTGGAAGCCATGTCTGCGCAGCACCCGCGTGCACTCGGCCAAAAGCCAAGCCCCAAGGCCCCGACGACGGTACTGCTGGTTAACACAAAGCTGGGTTACATGGCCCACATCGTCGCGTACCCGAGAGCAAAGCAGGAGAGCCGCGATCTCGTCGCGACCGCGGAACGCGAGCACCCGAGAAGCGGACGCGTCAAAAAGCCCGCAACCTGGGAAGCGGACAATATTATGCAAGAATCTCAGCGAGCCGTTGACGGAGCGGTACTGATCGTTGATCACACCGTCCAAATGGCCTTTGTAGGCGTGGGCGATCAGATGGCCGGCTGCGGTAAAATCGGTGTCCTTCCAGGCGCGAAGCTCCAAATCGCCAAACAGGGGTGATCCTTCGGTCAAGCTGGCCGAGCTTAGTTCAAGCTCCATAAATAGCCGTTCATAGATGGCAAAACCCGTGTTGCGCAGGGTTTCAGCATGGGTGCCGTGGGGACGCAGCAGCAGTTGCGATTCAATGCGTTCGACGCCGGGAGAATGTTGCAGCAACTCGATCATATGTTCGAGCAAGCGGCGCTCGATGTCCGCAGTCAGCTGGGGATTGCCCGGGAAGGGGACGGCAAAAACATCGCCCACCAGCGCCTTTTCACTCTCGTACACGCAGAAGACATAACCGCAGATACGGCCGTTTTCGATGGCCACGTAACCAGGCAGAAGCCGGGAGTCAAGATACTGCAGCAGCAGGTTGGCAGACGCGTGAAAATCCCACCGCAGCCGATGGTTCCAGGCGAGGCTCTCCGCCTCCAGCACCGGCTTGAGGTTGCTGGCGGAGAAATGTCGTAGGTCGAGTATTTCCAGATTCAGGGCTGGAGTCATCCGCGTGTGAACAGGAGTGTACGGCACAAGGGCTCCCCATGGAAACCCGGGTTGTTTGCCAGCCTACCTCTACGGCTTGGCAAAGACCTGGTAAACGGCGAGATTTTGGGGAGGATAGGAGAAGAGGGGCTGGTAGGATCGGCCGGCGAGGAAAGTATGCAACTGGCTGGCATAGATTTCGCGGGTTATCAGGATGTGCTCCTCCGGAGGAATGCCGTCTTGCTCATAATTCTCGACCAGGTGATTGCGGTAGAAGGAAAGGCCGTATTCCACGTCGCGCCGTACCTTGTAGACGGCGACAGCTTCCTTTGGACGGGCAATCTGGCTGATGATGGCAGCCAGCGGCCGGGCAGAATAAGCAGCGTCCAGCAAGCGGATGTTTTTCTTGGTTGAAGAGATTGCGGGCAAGCCGAAGAACGGCCCTACCCCGAAAATAAACAGCAGCATGATGACCAGTGGCACCATGGTGACCATGCGCAGGCGCTTGACCCCGAAGCGGACCACCACGATCAGGATGAGGAGTGCGGCAGCCACGCCGCTCGAAAACGCCGGCAGCAGAATGCTGACCGGCGGCCTGCCTCCCGGATGTGCGATACGCCACGGCAACAGCAGCACCAGGATGATGGTTATCGCAGAGAGCGCAGCATGCAGCACCAGCAGCCATCCATTCAGGTCCTTGGGCCGAATGCGGTTGATGTAATCGCCGGTGAGAATGGTGAGCGGCGGAATCGAGGGCAGAATGTAGCCCGGCAACTTGGATCGGGAAAGGGAAAAAATGACGATTGGAAACAGGGTCCAGAGCACCAGAAATTCGGGAAACGCATCGCCCCAACGGCTATGGCCAATGTAGTGGTGCTTGGCGAGCCGCGCCCGCCACTCCGCAATCGATAGCTGAATCGCATCTGCCAGCGCGCGCATGGCCACCACCGACCAGGGCAAAAGCGCGAGCAGCATGATCGGAAGGTAGTACCAGAAGGGCTGTTCGTGCATGTAGCGGTTGGTGGCGAAGCGTTCCAGGTTGTGTTCAAGGAAGAAGATCCGCAGGAAGTCGGGATTGCGACGCTGTACTGCGATGTACCACGGCAGCACCATGGCGAAATAGAGGAGAACCCCGGGCATCCAGAAAGTTCGGCGAAGCAGGGACCATTCCCGGCGCAGCGCGGCGAAGGTGAAGATGATGCAACCAGCCATGACCGGAGCCACCGGACCCTTGGCAAGGGTGGCTACGCCGACGAAGAAATAGAGGTCGAAGAGCCAGAATTTTTTGTCCGTCTCATACCACGCATACCAACCCAGCATGCCGATGCAGAAGGGAGCGGCCAACTGCATGTCGGTCGATGCCCCGCGGGCAAACCCAACAATGCCGGCGCAGGAAGCAGTAATCAACGCTGCATCCAACTGGCTTCCGGGCCGGAAGCGGCGCAGGTGCAGGTAGATCAGCGCGACCAGGATAAAAGCGAAACTGGCCGACGGAAGACGCGCCGACCAGTCGTGTACGCCAAACTCCAGGAAGGCAAACATGGCCCGCCAGTAGTAGAGCGCGGGCTTTTCGAGCCAGGGATGGCCCCATAGAACAGGGGTGATGTAATCGTGGCGGACCAGCATCTCGCGGGCAATCTGTGCATATCTGGGTTCGTCGGCGCCTACCAGTCCCAGGCCATCTCCGCCAAAGATAGGCACCAACCCATAGAACAGGAAAAAGGGGGTAAAAACGAAAAGGCTGATGGCTTCCAGAGTGTCGTGCAGGGCAGGGAAACGAGCTTTCAACGCGGCTAGTCCAACGTCCGGCCGGTTAAGGACTTGAGGCGTACCCAGCATTGCTTTTTTCTCAGCCATTGATTCTGCCAGGTAGTGTACGGGCACAAGGCTATCAGATTCAGCGGCCGGGCGAGAGGATGGTGCGGACGCTCGATGAATCCAAACAAAAACCACGGCTCTTAAGCAAGTCTGTTTACCGAGGCGGCGTTTTCTATTTCCTTGCGGAGATGTTTCAGGATTTGCGCCGTGGCCACCGGCAGGGGGCCGTCAAGGGTGCAACCGCTGGCATTTTCGTGACCACCCCCGCCAAAACGCTCTGCGATGGTGGCCACATTCACCCGGCCCTTACTGCGTAGGCTAAGGCGAACCTGGTGGTCGCGCAGTTCGCGCAGGAATACAGCAACCTCGATTCCGGCGATGGCGATGGCGTAGTTGACGATCCCTTCGCAGTCCTCTTCCGCCGCGTGGGTGCGGTCCATATCGTTCTCAGACACCCAGAGCCAGGCTAGATTCCGATCGTAGTGCAGGTTGGCCAGGGCAGCGCCCAGCAGGAGCATCTTCGCTGCGGGGTTGGAGAAGTAAACATCCTGGGCAATGAGTACTGGATCGGCTCCCTGCCGGACCAGGTTACGCGCGAGTTCAAAGGTGTGGGCGTCGGTACCCTCGTAGCAGAAGGAACCGGTGTCGGAAAGTACCGCGGTATAGAGGCAGGTGGCCATCTCCCGCGTGATATCGATGCCGGCGGCGCCGGCCAGCTGGTAGACCAGCTCTGCGACAGCGCAGGCGCTGCTGTCGATCCAGTTCACGTCGGCAAAGGCACGACCGCTGGTGTGGTGGTCGATGTTGATCAGGAAGCGGTTTTCGAGGCCGCCGAGGCGGGTGCGCGGGATGCCGTCACACTCCAGCAGGATAACGGTGTCGTAGTCGCCTTCGACTTGGCTCCAGTGCCGTACCAGCGCTGCGCAGGGCAGCGAGCGGTAGATGCATGGCACCCGGTCGCTCAGCGCCATGTCGGCTTGCTTGCCCATCCGCTGCAGGATCATCCAACAGGCAATCAGGGAGCCTACGGCGTCGCCGTCGGGCCGGGCGTGCGCGGTTACCAGCAGGCGATCGGCCCTGGCGATGGAGTTGAGGACCGCGTCGATCATCGGATGGGGGCTGATCTGAGGAGTGGATGGCAAAGCTACTCCTTGGATTTGGCGGTCTTTCTGTTGCGCCCCAGCAGTTCGTCGATACGCAACTTGAGGTGCTTGGACTTATCGATCTCAAACGACAGTTCAGGAACGTGCCGCACTCCCATGCGTTCCAGCAATTCATGGCGGATGAAGCCGCGCGCTGCGGTCAGCGCCTCCCGCGTCTTCTCTTCTTCTACTTCGCCGCCATCGACGGCGATGTACACCCGTGCTGACTTGCCGCCGGGGTTGAGAACCACCTCGCTCACATAGGCGAAGCTGATGCGTGGATCAGCGAGTTCGCCCACAATCATGCCGCTGATCTCTTCGCGCAGCGTTTCGGCTACGCGATCGCGATGGTACTTTCGTGCCCGTGGTTCTACCATGGAAAAAGTCCTTAGCTAAACCCCTTAGATTATCAGAAACAGCTAATCCTCAGCTTCCTCCTCGAGGAAGGTGCACCAGGAGTCAGCGACCTGGGCGCCGAGGTCATTGGCGATACGCACCGCTGCGTTCTCGACCTGCCGCATGAGGCCGGAAAGATAATCCCGCGATCGGGAGATGGCGGTGACGCCGATGGTCGCAGACTGCCAGGTGACCGCCTCATCCAATTCGGCAACCGAGATATTGAAGCCGTGGCGAAGCTTCTCTTTGAGGCTGCGGACAACCTGGCGACGGTCTTTGAGCGAGTGGGCCTGCTCGATCTGCAATTCAAGCGTGAGGGAAACAATGGCCATGCTTACGCCAGCGCTACGTGTGCCGCAGCGATGAACTCTGCTGGGCCCATTGCCGCCAGCGAACTGCATTGGGTCAGCCCCCGTCGGCACGCGTTGTCGCCCCGGAGCTGCAGGCACGGGGAGCAGGTCGGCTGGTGGAAGAGGGTGCTGCTCCCCGGGCCCGTTGGCCGGAAGCGGTGGGGAAACGCCGGGCCAAAATAGCCGATCGCCGGCACGTCGTAAAACGAGGCCAAATGCAGGGCAAAGCTATCGGGAGCGATGACCAGGTCTGCAGCCGAAATTTTGTCAAACAGGTCCTGCACGGATTTTTGGCCGTAGGAGCGGACGCGCGGGTCCGGCGCAAATTCCTTTACCGCTGCCGTTGCCCCATGCACCACGATCGTATGCTTCGGAAAAGCTAGCAAAAGGCCGCTGATGATGCCCTTCCATTGTTCATCGGTAAGCTGGCGGGCGCGCCAACCGGCTTCTGCCGCGCAATAGATATAGGGTGGATCCAACCGTGGGCCTGGACGGCGACGCATAATCGCTGCGATATGAGGCGAGCAGCCGGCCTTGACCCTGCAGATCAAGCAGCTCGAGCTCCACTTCGCCATCGTGCTTGTCTTCCGGCAGACGAATCCTGCCCGGCCGATAGACAGTCTTGACTATTGCCGAGAGCCAGGGGCGAACGCTTTTCCATTCGAAGAAGCCGCCTTCTGCATACAGACGGCTGATACCTTGCACCCATCCTGTTTTCCGTTTCCCACGCACCAGCAGGGAGAGGACCAGCGTGGTGCGGCTGTCGTCCAGGGCGAAGACCACGTCCGCCGTCGGTATTGCGCGGAGGCTACGGAGCAGATGCAGCTTGGGGTCACCATGGTCGACGACGACTACCTTCAACCGCGAGTCCACGAGCGGGTACACCTGGCCGCCCTTGCGATTGGTGATCATGGTGACCTCGGCATCGGGATGTAGCCGGGCAAGCTCGAAGAGAAAGGGCGCCTTTAGTACGTAATCGCCAAACGTGCGAAAGCTTAGCAAAGTAATGCGCTGGATGGCATTGTCGGGCACGATGTTAGCCTTAACAATTATAGTGCGCTACGTCTTCCTGGACCGCGATGGGGTTTTGAACCGCAAGATGCCCGAGGGCGCCTACGTCAGCGACTGGGCGCAGTTCGAATGGCTGCCGGGAGCGGTCGAGGCGGTGGCCCGCATGAATCGCGCTCATCTGACCGTGATCTTGGTCAGCAATCAACGCGGCGTCGCGCTGGGCCGGGCCACGGCTGAGCAGGTGGAGCGGATTCACGACAACATGCAGAGTCACCTGGCGCGGCATGGCGCCCGGCTGGACGCAATCTACTACTGCCCTCACGATATTGGCGAGTGCGATTGCCGTAAACCGGATGTGGGGCTCTTCGAACAGGCCACGAAGGATTTTCCCCAGATCAACGCAGACAACAGCGTGGTTATCGGCGATTCGCTCTCCGACATTCAGGCCGGACAGCGGCTGGGGATGAAAACCATCTTTATCCGGGGAGAGGCAGATCGTCAGAAGCCAGGAGCGGACGCTGCGGCAGCCCTCGCCGACGCGGTTGCGTTTTCCCTGCTGCAAGCGGTTGAAATGCACCTTGGACTCATGGCGATCACGGAGAGGCCAAGCGATGTGCAACAGCCATAGAGGCTCTAACGGCTGACGCCCACTCCTTCCACCGCTTCCTTGAAGTACCCCCCGACTCGTCGCCCGTAGTGCATCCAGGTATAGTTCTCCGTCACAGTTTTCATCGCGTTTCTACCTATTGATTCGCGCAAGCCATCATCCGACGAAACGAGCGCAATGGCTTGCGCGAGGGACTCAACGTCGTTCGCGGGTACGTAGATCGCGCTCTTTCCATGCTGGAGGGGTAGACCGCAATTTTCTGTCGTAATAAGCGGCAAACCAGCGGCAGCGGCCTCCATCGCGGAACGCGACGAGCCCTCGGCAAAGGTGGGAAACACGAACAGATCGGCACGTTCAAATGACATCGCGACCTGCTTGAGCGGGGCGAAGGGTGTGTGGGTAAAAAAAATCTCATCGCCCGGTTCGAGACAAGACGCCCCATTACCCAGGTTGCCCAGCAACTCCAGGCGCAGATCGAGCCCAGACTGCCGGCAGCGGCGGATCGCCTCCAGCAAGACCCGTACCCCCTTGCGAATATCGAAATTCCCCGTAAACAGAAGGCGCACCGGCCCAGCAATGCGGTAGTCGCGCTTCAGGTCGAAGAAGTCCTCACGAACTCCCAGATAGGCCACCCGCACCTTGTCTGCCGGGTAGCCTTGTTCTACAAAAGTCTTCTTCACGAAATCGGAGTTGACCATGAGCAAGTCTGCATCAGCACAATCACGCAGCACTAGCTTCCACAGGTCCGCTCGAGAGTCGTAGCCGGCCGGCAAGCCAAAACGGGCAAACTCTTCGCGCAGGGCCTCGTGCATGAAGGCGGGATGGGCGATCGAATGATCGGTGACGATCGCCAGGCCGTTGCTGCGCGCTTTCTTGATCGCGCCCGATTGGCCTGCTCCGCTGCGAACCAGCAGGACATCGGCATTCCTCAGGTATTTGCGGCTGCCCCAAGCGGCCACACGGAACTCCATACCATAGGCCAGATCGAGCGGAATGATACGGGTGCGTTGAATCAGCTTTATTAAGGTTCCAACCACCTCGACCCAGGCCACAGGAGTGACCGACAGGCCCGGGCCGCTGATCTGCCGGGCGGCCATGCGCGTGGCCAAGTGCTTTTCCCCCAGGAACTTCCCCAGTAGGTCCACCATGGCGGCTTGACTGGCCTTGGGAACCCAGCCAGTGAGGAAGTTTACTTCTACCCCTGCTCCGGCCAGAGCGCGGGCTGTGTCGTGGAAGTAGAGCTTACCGAATCCCGTGGCAACAATTGCTTTCAAAATCTACTCTTCAACATCCACGCGTGATTCATAGTAGTCGTTATAAGCGCGGCCATAGTACTCGACGTAATCGGACGATTGCAGATCCACCGCGTTCAACACCACGCCGAGCAGATGGGCTCCAGAGCGCAAGAGGATCTCGCTGGCCCGCGCCACCACATTTCTTGAGGCCTCTGCGTAACGCAGAACCAGCACCACGCCGTCGCTGATGGACACCAGCACTGCCGCGTCGGTTACCGTCAAGACCGGCGGTGTATCGATCAGAATGAAGTCATAGTTTGCGCGCAAGCCCTCGATCAGCCTTTGCATCTGCAAGGAGCCCAACAGTTCGGCGGGCATGGGCGCAATGGGACCGGCGGGTAGGATGTGCAAAGACGGCACGGAGGGCATAGGCACGATAGCCTCCTGCAGCGGAGCCTTGCCGGTCAGTACTGTGGTAAGCCCGACCTTATTAGAAATCCTGAAGCGCAGATGAACGGACGGCCGTCTCAGGTCAGAGTCGATCAACAGCACTCGGGCGCCATTGAGCGCAAACACGATCGCCTCCAGCGTGGTGATCGATGTCTTACCCTCGGAGGGCTTGGCGCTACTGACCAGGATGACTTGGGGCGGAGTACCTGCGCGGGAAAGAAGGATGGTGGTTCGGAGCGCCCTGTAGGCTTCAGCCAGCCTCGACCACGCCCCGGGAAGCGGCGAGGTAGCATCCCTGACAAACGTCTCCGGTGAAAGCAGCTTGGAGTCGACCTGGGGAACGACGCCCAGCATGGGCAGACCAAGCCGCTCTTCGATGTCATAGATAGTTTTTACGTTTGAATCCAGCGCCTCCACCATGAACGACAGCACCAAGCCAATGCCAAGCCCGCAGAGCAGGCCCAGCGTCAGGTTAACTGACTTTTTCGGAGAACTGGGGAAGTCCGGGGCATCCGCAGGGTCGATGCGGCGGATATTGGTGGAGTGCAGGCCGGCGAGGATGCCGGCCTCCTGCAGCCGCTGCTGCAGCCCGTCGTACAGCGTTCGATTGGCTTCGTATTCCCGGCGAGCGAGCGTGTATTCGACAGCCTTTCCGTTGCCCATGTAAGCGCTGCTTTTTTCCTGATCCAGCCTTTGCTGTACAGCGTCCTGATTTGCCTTGGCGGCGTTCACTTCCTCCTGAGCCTTGGTAAGCGCGATGCCTTGCTCCACCTTCATACTCCGCTCAATCTCGGCGAGTTCCGAGCGAATCTCCTGCAAACGAGGGTTCTTCTCCCCATACATCGCGCTTAGGCTCGCATTTTCAGATTGGAGGGTGCTCTCTCTTTGCTTCAAACCCAAAAGAATAGGATCAGCACTCAAGGTGGCCAGCACATCCGGCGGCGCACTCTGCAGGGTTATCAACCTGGCCTGGGCGATCAGCCGCTGCGCTTCAGCCGTGGTTACATCGTGGCTGATGTCGACCAACCGTGAAAGCATGATGCTCTGCGTCTGATCGAGTCCTACTAGACCTATATCCTTTTGCAGGGTGAGCATACGCACCTGGCTTTGCTCCAGGCGATTCTTCAGATCCCCTAATTGCTGTTGCAGCCAATCCGAAACTTCTTGAGTCGCGGCATAATTTTCGCTGAAGTTGTGCTGCACGTAAGTATCGATGAGGGTATTGCAGATCACTCCGGCAAGCGTAGGATTGCGAGCGGTGAAGCTCAGATTAAGAATATTGGTGTGTCCAAACCGTTCCGCCGCCAGACCGCCTTCAAAGATCCCAATCAAAGCATGCCGGTCTCGGATGTTGGATAGATCCCAAATCTTCTTTGATCCCAGTGGGAGAAAGTCCTTGTTTCGTTCGAGGTGCAGCGCCACGATGGTCTTCATCGCCAGCGTCGAGCTCTTTAGGATCGCGATCTCCGTATCCAGTTTGGTGACATCGATGTATCCGCTATCGCTCCCGCTGTTATCCATCCGGAACTGATCGGCTGCCGTATTCTGGGTAATCTCTATGTTCGCAGTAGACGTGTATTTATTTGGAGTTCTGGCATTCTCGATGTACCCCGCGCCGATGCCCAGAAGGGCGCACGTCAGCACCAGCCATATATATTTTTTGCTGATCAGGAGGAAGTGCTGCAGGGTTTGACCGTCGTTCAAACCAATACTGACGAAGGCACGCTCACGTGCGCCCGGTTCGCGATATTCGGGTAGTACGCCAGGTTCCGATGGTGGGGGATAAATACTCATGCGCTTGGAAGTTCACCGAGTGGGTAGATTGAAGTGTCCGTGCTGGACGTCACTCGACCTCAACCTCCGCCTGCCGGAAAGTGGTCGGATGCTTTCCTTAGAGCCAAATTATAAGGTGCGGCAAGGTGGTTCACCAATCTTTCTCTCTCCCCTTGTACCAGTGTGACTAAACCCTAGATCCTGCTCATGCGTGCGCGGATCGCGGACTCGACAGCCCCGGGATGGGTGAGGATACGCTCGATGCGAAATAGATATCCCCGCAGAGTATCCAAAGCCGTCCAACGGCGTCCACGAGACAGAGAAAACATCCGCTCGGCGTCCGCCTTCATCATTTCGCTGTGCCGCCGCGAGCCGGTGATCGATTTCGCGTGGATGCGAAAAAGCGCCAGGTCCCGGTTGAGATATTTGACCTGCGCCCCCCGCCGGACCATGTCCACCAGCAGCTCTCCATCCCAGCACGAACGATTATTCACGTTAAATCCCCTGACGGCCTCAAAGGCCGCACGCCGGAAAAAAGTGGCCTGTTGCAGCCAGGTTGCTCCTCCGTAGAAATAACGATCCAAGGTAAAACCGGCTGCACGTATGCGCCGAATCCGCCGGCCATCGCTATCGATGACAAAACCATTACCCATCACGATGTCGTAGTCGGGGTTATTCTCGAAAACCTGGGCGACGGCTCGCATCGCTCCCGGCAGCAGGACGTCATCAGAGTTCAGAAACCCGAAAATGTCCCCTGAGGCTTGCTGAAAACCTTTGTTCAGGCCCTCGGCCGCTCCCTGATCGGGTTCAAAAATCACCCGATCCAGCCGGCTGCGAAAGCTTTCGATCAGCTCGCGACTTCCGTCTGTGGACCCTGGGTCCACCACGATGTATTCGATGGCAGGGTAATCCTGTGCCAGCACCGAGGTGAGGGCTTCCATCAGATACTGCCGCTGATTGAAGGAGATGGTCACTACACTGAACTTCATCGGCACTTCATTACCCTGAGCTTGAGGTCGAAGGGACGTGGAGAAATACTTTAATGCACGTAGAAATATGCCTGGGTAGCAAACCCTATAGCCGCGGTCAAGGCAGTTTTCCCGGCCGCCTTCAGTATGCTGGGCGGAATAAAGAGAATGTCGTCCGGCTGCATCGTAATGTCGACCTTCCGTCCTCGCAAGACGTCGTCCAGTTTGATATTTTGCACAACCCGCGTCCCATTTCCCGAGCTTCGCATCAGGATAGTACGTTGCGTATAGGAGTTAGGCTTGGTTCCTTGGGCCAAGGCTATGACTTCCGAGAGTGTGGTGTGGTTCGACTCGCACAGCGGAAAAGCCCCAGGTCTACCGACATTGCCTCCCACGTAGACCACGCCGCAACGGCTGACCAGGATGGTTTCCCCTGTCTTGATCTCTAATTCTGCGTTGTCATTTTCGCGCAGAGTTGGGTCCCATAAAACGGTAGTCGGATTTTTGAACGAGCCTGGGGCGAAGATTTCGATGACGTGTCCCGCCGAGGTGGTTACGCCACCAGCCTGGGTAAGCATATCGATCAGCCGCTTCTTGCCGGCCAGCGTGTAGATGCCAGGACTCTTTACCTCGCCCATTACCGTCACGCTGTAACCAAACTGCTGCGTGGTGACGATCACCCGCGGATCGCGCAGGATCTGGTTTTGCACAAAGAGCTGGGCGATCGCCTTTGCGGCCTCGATCGATGTCATGCCTTCAATGTGGAACAGTCCCGCGTACGGAATCGCGATGAGTCCAGCGGGAGAGACCGGCATGCTCACCGAGTACTCCGGCGCATCGAATACCCGCACTTCTACAATATCTCCGGGGCGGATGGGTCCAAAGCCCAGACCCGCTCCAGATGACGGCCCGTTGGGGGTCAACTCTCTCAGGGAGCGTGTCGCCCCTGGCAAGGCCGATTGGGGTGTCGATTGCGGAAAGATGGGTTCGAGCGGCGCATTCGACGAGGGATTCATGGGGGCGGGCGTGATCTGAATCGGCGCCGAACTTTGAGCAGGAAGGCCACTGCTATCGGAGTTTTGTCCCTGGCCGGTGCACAGGGCAAGCTGCAGCAAACCAATAACGGCTAGAATTCGCAAGACAGGCTGCATCGTTGAGAGCATTTCTCCCGTAGACCTACCTCATCACAGTAACAGGAGAAAAGGATGAAATCATTCCGGCTCTCGGTGTGGAGTTTGATTCATCACGTGGCCGCACTTCCTTGCTCTCGTCCTACTCTCTGCTTCACCGGCTGTGCGGGAACTCCGGCGTAAACGGTCCAGGGCTCGAGATCTCGCGTGGCTACCGAACCAAGGCCGAGCACCGCTCCCTCACCGACGTTCACTCCCGGAGAGACAGAGGCCCGGGCGCAGACCCACGAGTAGGCACCCAGGCTCATGGGAAAAGAGATGAGGGGGAAAGCCGGGTCGTTGTAGTCATGGGTGGCCCCACAAATGTAGGCCTGTTGGGAAACGATGGCGTGCGATCCCATGGAGACAGGAGAAGGGTTGTAAATCTCTGCATCGTCGCCCAGGGATGCTCCGTCTGCGCAGACCAAATTCCACGGAGCCCATACCCGCGACCTGGGATAGAAATGACAATGGGGACCGAGGCGGGCACCGAAGCAACGCAGCAGAAAAGCACGCCAGGAGTGAAAAGGCCGAGGTGATGTGCGAAACAGGAAAATCCAGATTATGGACCAAGCCAGCCTGCGTATGCGGTTAGAAAGAGGGAACGAAGGCTTGAGGTACGGGTCTGAGGATTGGGCAGCTGGATACATCTTTCACGAACGGGCTGAGGCCCACCCACTTCACCTTCCAATAGGTAGATAGTGCCACGAATCTTAATCTTAGCTCGCGCTGGTTGCTAAAAGCTGGCGAGGCGGCACTGATCTCGGGTAGGGGTGTGAACTCTTCCGCCACCCGTATAGCCCTCCCCATGCGAATAGGCTCAGGCAAGGGCCATCAGACTCACTTTACCCGGATGAGAACACCGAAGCTGAGAGTATAGGGCTTAAGCTTGGTATCGATGTAAACGCCGGGCTGTCCGGGAAGAAATCCGGGAGGGTAATAGTGGTTGCCCAGGTCCCAAAGCTGGTACTGAAAGTCGATCATCCGGAAATTTAATGTTCGATTCTTGTGGTAGTCCACCCCGCCACCGAATTGGTAAACAATGCTGTTGTCAGTCTGACCCGTTCGGTAGGTGATGTTCCCAGGGCCGATCATAAAGTCGCCGTAAGGGCGAAACTTGCGGTAGATGTAGTGGAGTTCGGGCCCAAACAAGAAGGTTCTCTGCTTTCCGTATGTCCCCGTGCTCCAGGTGAAGCGTGTTCCAACCGCGGGCTGACCAAACACGAACCGTCCCAGGCGAAAATCAGCCCCCACAGAAAAGGCCTGGTTCCAGCCATTGGCATCATTGGTGCTGCTGGGCGGAGGGCTGCTGGGAGGATAATCCAGGGTGGAATTGAAATCGGTTTTGACAAGGGTATAGGTCCCGTAGACGTTGATCTGGCTTCCGCCACCCTTGATCGCGGGTACTACCTGGGCATTCAATGCAATGGGCAGTATGGCTCCCGCCAACAGAACTGCGAAAGCTAGTGCTCTAGAGTGAAGTCGCATGTTAGCCGCCCGTGAAATCAAATGTTGATACCTTCGCTGGCTGGAGATATCGGGAAAGCCAGGGCAAAAGGGACCGATTCGCTCCCTGGCTAGGACTCTCATCTGCCTTTGCATTATGCAAAGTGCAGACATAATTAGAGCATGCGCCGCATCCAGTCGTTTCTACCAAGTAACCTCGCTGGTTACAAATCCAACAATAGTTGCAGCGCCAGTACACACTATGATGCCCAAAGGACGGCTCGCGGGGTGATTCCCGAACCCGAACTTACTAGAGAAACCCACTCTCGAAGCTGCCTCAACGAACGCCTCGGAGCAGATCTTGGCACGACAGTGCGAGGTTCGTTGGTTTCGCAACAGCTCTCCTGCCGGTGCACGTTCAGGGTAATCAAAACGTACTCGTCTGTCTAGAAAAGAAACAATACTGTGTCAAAACAGAACAGTGCTCACAATTAGCGCATGAGGTACGCGTTCCATTCGACACAAACTCACCCGCGACCCATCGTGATAGGCTTTACACTGCACCAGCGTGCGAAGCGCGAATAGGCTTCGGCGCCGCGGCGAGAGATCGGCCAGAACCTTTCAGGGTAATAGCACGAAGAGCACGTAAAGCGTTCTGAAATCGCACCAGTGTCGCGCGATCTGGATTCGGGCGCCTTGCTCCAGAGTGAATGGATTGTCTCGTTCCGCATCCACCCTGTTACCGTGTTATTGATGGGGCAGGCAACCCCGCGAAAGAAGTGCGACTCGTTGTGCAGTAGTCTTCGATCGTAAGCGCCTGGAGTGTTAATGCCTAAAACCGCCTTACTCATTGGCGCCGGCCCCGCGGGGCTTACGGCCGCGCTGGAGTTTCTTCGCCGCTCGGATATCCATCCCATTGTGCTCGAGGCCAGCCACGAAATTGGCGGCATCTCCCGCACCATTCGCCACAACGGCAATCGCATCGACATCGGGGGCCATCGCTTTTTCTCCAAGTCCGACCGGGTAATGAACTGGTGGATGGATTTGATGCCGCCGGAGGCAAGCGCGGACACCCAGCATGCATTACGCCACCAAAATAAACAGCGCACGCTCAAGACCGACGGGACAGGGGTAACGCCGGAGACGACGGACCTGGTAATGCTGGTGCGCCCGCGCAAGAGCCGAATTTATTTTTTGCGGCGCTTCTTCGACTACCCCATCAAGCTGACCGCGGACACATTAGGCAAGCTTGGCCTGCTCCGCACCCTGAAGATCGGCTTCAGTTACCTGCGAGCCAGACTCTTCCCGCGCAAAGTCGAGAAGTCGCTCGAAGACTTTCTGATCAATCGCTTTGGCCGCCAGCTGTACCTCACGTTCTTCAAGTCCTACACCGAAAAGGTGTGGGGCGTTCCTTGCGAGCAGATCAGCGCCGAATGGGGAGCCCAGCGGATCAAAGGATTATCCCTCACCACCGCGGTCCTGCATTTTCTCAAGAAGGCGTTTGCTCGCTCCAAGGACCAGGCAATCCAGCAAAAGGGAACTGAGACCTCACTGATCGAGAAGTTTTTGTATCCAAAATATGGTCCGGGCCAGCTCTGGGAACATGCGGCCGACCAGATTCGCGATCAGGGGGGAGAGATTCTTCTTGGTTGGCGGGCCACCAGGCTGTTCGTCGAGGCTAATGCGATCACTGCCGTCGAGGCAGTAAACGATAGCGGGGAACGCCGGCGGTTTGCGGCGGATTACGTTTTTTCCACCATGCCGGTGCGCGAACTGATTGACGCCATGGACACGCCGATCCCTAGTGAAGTCCGGGAGGTGAGTGATGGCCTGCAATATCGCGACTTTATTACTGTGGGGCTTCTGGTTGACCACCTGACCGTGCGCGAGGCCGATGGGGGCCCGCTCAAGGACAACTGGATTTATATTCAGGAGCCGGATGTGCTGGTAGGGCGGTTACAGATCTTCAACAATTGGAGCCCATACATGGTGGCCGACCCCACCAAGACCTGGATCGGCCTCGAGTATTTCTGTTACCAGAGCGATGCCCTGTGGAAAATGGCGGATGAAGATCTAAAGAAATTTGCCATCGCCGAGGTCGATAAAATCGGGATTTTGCGAGCTTCGGACGTGACCGACGCTCACGTGGTTCGGGTTCCCAAGACCTATCCAGCCTATTTTGGCACCTACGACCGATTCCACGTCATCCGCGAATTCCTCGATCGTTTCGACAACCTGTACCTGGTTGGCCGAAACGGGATGCACAAGTACAACAATCAGGACCACTCCATGCTGACCGCCATGACAGCGGTCGATAATATCATCGCCGGGGTCCCGGACAAGGAGAACGTCTGGTCCATCAACACGGAGATGGAATATCATGAAGAAGAAGAAAAGAAAGAAGCACGGGCCCACGGCTCCCCTACCAAGAACACAGAAAGCGTAGGGGCCACTGTCTAGAGCACTGATTTTGTGAAGAAATGCACCCGAGCGGCACGCCCGGTTCGGGAATAAAAGCCCTGGTTAGAGGTTTGTAACCGCAACGCCTCGTTTTGCGGCGGCTTTGACCGTGTTTTACGCGATTGTTTCGGATTGATCTTGCACCATTTGAGTATGGCGTTCCCCCGAAAATCGTAGTCACATCACATTATTTGATGTTAGGCGGAGTCCTGGACACAAGATGAGCGAATCCATTGCAATTACGGTAGTCGGATCGGGATACGTTGGGTTGGTCGCGTCCGCATGTTTTGCTGAGATCGGCCATCGGGTGCTGTGTGTCGACAACGACGAAGATAAGGTAAACAAGCTCAACCAGGGCCTGATCCCGATTCATGAGGAATTTCTTCCCGAATTGCTGGGAAGGCACCGGGCCAGCGGCCAGATCCAGTTCACCACTGACCTGGGACACGCCACCAAGGAGTCGCAGGTCATATTCATTGCTGTAGGGACACCGCAAAGCCAGACCGGCAATGCCGATCTGTCTTACGTAGACGCGGTGGCCAGTGAGATTGCCCGTTCCATTCACTCGTATAAGGTCATCGTTGAGAAAAGCACCGTGCCGGTCTATACCAATGACTGGATCCGGCGCACCATCGAACGGAATGGCGTCTCGCGGGCGCTCTTTGACGTGACCTCGAATCCGGAATTCCTGCGCGAAGGCACCGCGGTCAAGGATTTTCTCCATCCGGACAGAATCGTTCTCGGCGCTGACAGCGAAGACGCGGCACGGCTCCTGGCTGCCATTTACCAGCCACTCACTTCCGGAAGCTACTACGAACGTTCCGACGCCGTCCCCGGCCACCGCAACGCCACTGATCTTCCGCCTATCCTGCAGACCTCGACCAAGGCGGCAGAGATCATCAAACATGCCTCGAATGCTTTCCTGGCCATGAAGATCTCCTTTATCAATGTGGTCGCCAACCTGTGCGAGGCGGTGGACGCGGATGTCGAGCATGTGGCGCGGGGCATGGGGATGGATAAGCGGATCGGCAAGCGATTCCTAAGCGCCGGCATCGGCTACGGAGGGTCGTGTTTCCCCAAGGATGTCGCCGCGTTTCGCTACGTCGCGCAAGAGTTGGGTATCGACTTCAGCCTGCTTGAGGAAGTGGAAAAGATTAATGAACTGCAGAAGGAGCGCTTCTTTCAAAAGATTCGCTCCGCCTTATGGACCCTCCGCAAGAAGCGTCTAGGGGTGCTCGGTCTGGCCTTCAAGGGGGGAACGGACGACATCCGTGAGTCGCCGGCTTTGGAAATCATTCGCATGCTGCTGGATGCGGGAGCCACGATCTGCGCTTATGATCCTGCAGCCATGGAGCGGGCCAAGCTTGAATTGCCGCCCAGCGACTGCCTGCAATACACCGACGATCCCTACGCCGCAGCGGACAACGCCGACGCTTTGTTGATCCTTACCGACTGGGCGGAATTCACCCGCCTGGATCTGGCCCGGCTGCGCTATACGCTGCGCTATCCCATCGTGATCGATGGCCGCAACCTTTTCGACCCCTGGGTCATGCAGGATCTCGGCTTTACCTATCTCAGCGTAGGCAGACCCTCCCAGCACACCTCGGTCGAATCTGCGTCCACCAAGCGTTGGCCCTAAAACGAACTAATTCTCTTTTGACACCAAGACGGGGGTAAATCGTATTTTGGCGACTCAGCGTGTCATTCAACGAGTCTTGGTCACCGGCGCCGCCGGCTTCCTCGGCTCTCACCTGTGTGAGGCCCTTCTAGCCCAGGGCCACCAGGTAGTCGGGGTGGATAATCTCGCCACCGGGCGTACCGCCAACCTGGCCAATCTGAGCAAGGACCCCCGCTTCACCCTGGTAGAGCAAGATATTTGCCTCCCGTTCGACCTGGGACGAGTGGATTATTTGTTCAACTTCGCCTCTCCGGCCAGCCCCGCCGATTACGCGCGGCTTGGTCCGGAGACGCTCAATGTCGGCTCCCAGGGAACCCGAAATGTTCTTGACCTGGCGCGCAAATACCAGGCCGCTTTCCTGCATGCCTCCACTTCAGAATGCTATGGCGACCCGGACGTTCATCCGCAGACGGAAAGCTATTGGGGCCGGGTCAATCCCATTGGGCCACGTTCGGTCTACGATGAGGCCAAGCGATTCTCTGAAGCGCTGATCATGTCCTACCACCGTTACTACGGCGTCGATACCCGCATGGTGCGCATCTTCAACACCTACGGCCCACGCTTGCAGCCCACTGATGGCCGCGTCATCTCCAACCTGATGATTCAGGCGCTGCTCGACGAAGACCTCACTGTCTACGGAGATGGCAGCCAGACCAGAAGCTTCTGTTATGTGTCCGATTTGATCGCCGGCATTCTTCTTCTCTCGCGTTCAAGCGAGCACCTCCCGGTGAACATCGGAAACCCGGTGGAGTGGACCATCAAGGATTGTGCGCGCGAGGTTTTGGCGGTCACTGGCTCGAAGAGCAAGATCCGCTACGAGCCGCTGCCAATCGACGATCCCATGCAGCGCTGCCCCGACATCACCAAGGCCAGAACCCTGCTCGGATGGGAGCCAAAGATCGGTCTTCGCCAGGGCCTGGAGCTGTCCCTCGATTACTTTAGAGCAAGCCTGCCCACGCGTACTTAGTTAGACTTAAGGAATGCTCAAGGACTCATCGCCCATTCTCGTGACCGGCGGAGCCGGCTTTATTGGGTCGAATTTCATCCTCGACTGGCTCGCGCTCGTAGGCACTCCGGTAGTCAATCTCGACAAGCTCACGTATGCCGGCAACCTGCAGAACCTGGTTTCCGTCGAGCGGCTTCCCGCCTACCATTTCGAGCAGGGCGACATCTGCGACCCACCCTTTCTCGATCGGTTGCTTGATCGCTACCAACCGCGCGCCATCCTGCATTTCGCAGCCGAGAGCCACGTAGACCGTTCCCTCTCCGGCCCCGAGGCTTTTGTGCGCACAAATGTAGAAGGTACTTTTCGGCTGCTCGAAGCCACCCGTTCGTATCTGGCTAGGTGCTCTGCCCAGGACCGCTCCAGGTTTCGTTTTCTTCATGTTTCCACAGACGAGGTTTATGGCACGCTTCGGCGTCAGGATCCGCCGTTCGAGGAGACCACCGCTTACGCGCCCAACAGTCCTTACGCCGCCTCCAAGGCTGCCTCGGACCATCTGGTACGCGCCTACGTGCATAGCTACGGGTTGCCCGCGGTGACTACCAACTGCTCTAACAACTACGGTCCGTATCAGTTTCCGGAAAAGCTTCTGCCGCTGATGATCAATCATGCGCTCTCCGGCAAACCGCTGCCGGTGTACGGCGACGGGCAGCAGGTGCGTGATTGGCTCTACGTGGGCGATCACTGCTCTGCTCTGCGTGCCGTGCTGGAGCGTGGAGAGATCGGCGAGACGTACAATATTGGCGGCCGCAATGAACAGGCCAATCTGGATACGGTAGAGCTACTTTGCAGCCTGCTCGATGAGATGATGCCGAACTCGCCCCATGTGCCCCATCGCAACTTGATCACCTTTGTGACGGACCGCCCCGGCCACGACCGCCGTTATGCCATCAATGCAGCTAAGATCGAGCGAGAGCTTGGGTGGCGTCCTGTGGAAACGTTCGCGTCCGGCCTGCGCCGCACTGTTCAGTGGTATCTTGCGCATCAGGACTGGGTGGAGCAGGTAACCAGCGGGGCCTACCGCCAGTGGATCGATCTCAACTATGCCCATCGGGGAGGCGCGGCCCGATGAAGGGCATCATTCTTGCCGGCGGTTCCGGTACCCGCCTCTATCCTGTGACCCACGTCGTCTCCAAGCAACTGCTTCCGGTCTATGACAAGCCGATGATTTACTATCCGCTGTCAGTCCTGATGCTGGCCGGTATTCGCGAGGTTCTCATCATCTCTACCCCGGCCGATACGGCGCTTTTCGAACGGCTTCTGGGCTCAGGCGAGCAGTGGGGAATTTCCTTTCAATATGCCGTGCAGCCTACGCCGGACGGTCTGGCGCAGGCGCTGATTATCGGTGAAGAATTTATCGGCGGCGCCCCTTGCTCGCTGATTCTTGGGGACAACATTTTTTACGGCCACGATTTTGCCCACAGTTTGCAGGAGGCGGCGCTGATCAACGATGGCGCTGTGGTTTTCGCCTACCCAGTCTCCGATCCTGAACGCTATGGGGTGGTGGAGTTCGATGCTTCCGGTCGTGCGTTATCGATTGAAGAAAAGCCGGATAAGCCGAAATCCCGCTATGCCGTCACCGGCCTTTATTTTTTCGACGGTGCGGCTTCCCAGATAGCCCGCCAGATTGCGCCTTCGGCGCGAGGCGAACTGGAAATTACCGATGTCAATCGCTGGTACCTGGAAAGGGGCAAGCTGCGTACCCAGGTTCTGGGACGCGGTTTCGCATGGCTCGATACGGGGACGCATGACTCCCTGATCGAAGCCGCAATTTTTATCGAGACCATCGAGAAACGGCAAGGGCTTAAGATTGCGTGTCCTGAAGAAATCGCCTATCGCCTAGGGTGGATCGACGCCGCGCGCCTGGAAACACTAATTGCCAGGGTCGCAAAGAGCGGTTACGGCAGGTATCTTCGCTCCGTGCTGGACGAGCGCGTCTTTTAGATCTCTGTACCAACAACCGACTCTTCAGATTTTCGGGCGCTGTAACAACAACCGACCTCGGGTGCCCCACATCTCGCTCGTTTTTCGCGAGATGTGGGATACCACGAACCTAAACGTCGGTTTTCCAAATTGGGAGCAGATATTGGCGGGTTTAGTGCAGTGGCATCCCACATCTCGCGAAAAACGAGCGAGATGTGGGGCACCCGCAAATTTGTTGCCCGGAAAACACTAGGGCCGCGGACGCAACCCCGCCAGGAACTCCTTAACCGGCCGGGTATTCAACACGTCCGCTTTCGTCAGCCACGCGCGTCGCAATTGCCGCACTCCGTAATGCATTGCATCGAGATGACTAATGTGGTGTGAGTCGGTGTTAATCACGATTTTGCAACCCAGCTCGCGGGCGAGGCGCAATTGGATGTCGCACAGATCAAGCCGGTCGGGATAAGCATTGTGTTCTACCGCCACACCGACCTTCGCCGCCTGCTTGAGCACTGCGGTTAAATCCATTTCGTAGCTGTCCCTGCGCAGTAATAGGCGCCCTGTCAGGTGGCCAAGAATCCTCACGTAGGGATTCTCCAAAGCCCTGAGCAGACGCTCCGTCATCTGCTCTTTGGGTTGTTGGAAAAGAGAGTGAACACTGGCGATCACCACGTCCATCTGCGCCAGCACTTCACCCGAGAGGTCGATTTCCCCATCGCCCAAGTATGTCGACTTCAATCCCAGTGAGCACCCGGATGCGGCCTTCCATCCGCGCGTCCACTTCTCGAATCTTTTGCAGATGTTCAAGAGCCCGCTGGTCATCGAGCCCATTTACCATGGCCAGATTCTTGGAGTGATCTGTAATGGCGATGTATTCGTAACCCCGCGCGATGCCTGCTTCCGCCATCTCCAGTATGGTGTTTTTTCCGTCGGTAGTCTGGGTGTGCATATGCACATCGCCGCGGATATCAGCGACCTCGATCAGGTGCGGCAGGCGGTGCTCAGCTGCCGCTTCTATCTCGCCCTGGTTCTCGCGCAGCTCAGGGGGAATCCAATCCAGCCCCAGCGCCTGGTAAATCTCCTCTTCAGACGCTGCCGCCACCACAGCGCCATCGTCCAAACGTGCCAGCGCATATTCGCTCAAGGTATAGCCGCGTTTCAGCGCTCGTTGGCGCAGCGAAACATTGTGCATTTTCGAGCCGGTGAAGTATTGCAGGGCGGCGCCGTAACAGGCCTTCGGCAGTAAACGCACATCCACTTGCAGACCGCTCCGCAAACGAAAGCTCACTTTGTTCTGACCTTTCGCCAGCAACTCTGCGATCGGAGGATAAGCTGCTGTGTATTCGACTGCAGAGGCAACCACGTCTTCGGCGCAAGCTGGACCGGTCACCAGCAGATCCAGATCGCCAACCGTCTCGCGTCCGCGGCGCAGAGAGCCCGCCGGCAGGACCTGGTCGATTCCCGGGAACTGTTCCAGGTAAAGGGTTACTCGTTCCGCCGCGGCTTCGGCGTCGTCGAGCAGAAAGCGGCCGCTGTTCTTGCGATAGTCAGTGATCCCTCGCGACAGCTTCTCGATCAGTTTTTGTCCGAATCTGGGCAGCGTCGCGAGCTTGCCGGCGTCGATTGCGGTTTGCAACTGTTCGACGTTGCTTACCTGCAGCGCCTCCCAGAGAAGAGCCACGGTCTTCGGCCCCATCCCCGGCAGCTTCAGCAACTCCAGCATGGTGGGGCTATATTTTGTCAGCAGCTCGTCGCGCAGCTTCATGCTTCCGCGCGTCTCGATCTCCTGGATGTTCGCGGCCATGCCTTTGCCAATTCCCTGAATGGCAAGCAGCCGGTCCGGCTCGTTCACGAAGGAACTGAGTTGCTCGGTGCTGTTCTCAACCGCTTCCGCAGCCCGCCTGTAAGACCGAATTCGAAAAGGGTCCCCGGCCGCAATCTCCAACAAGTCAGCGGTTTCGCCCAGTAATTGCGCAATGGATTTGTTATCCATATCCAAGGCACATTAAAACATGACGAAGACGGATCTCCCAGGTTCGCTGGGAGCGTCCCTGGGAACAGCAGCAGTGATTGTTTTGTTTAGGCTACTTCCTGAACTCGGGTTACGGAATCGGCTTGGGGTCCCTTCTGCCCTTGGACGATGTCGAACTCTACTTCATCGCCCTCTTTTAAGCTCTTATATCCATCGAGTTGAATCGCGCTGTAGTGAACAAACACATCGGGGCCATCGTCCCGGCCGATAAAGCCGTAACCCTTAGCGTTGTTAAACCACTTGACCTTACCTTTGTATTGAGCCACTAGCCTGTCGACCTTCCTTGACGCGGATCGAGCATGGGACAAACTGCTCTACCTTACAGACGCATCACAGGTCGGATTGGTTTTCCCCAAATCTGACGGGAAAGCGGAAGAGCCGTCCCCCCTATGCCGGCTTCTTCTTCTCGGCTTGTCTCAGGCGTGCATAAAGCATGACTGAAATCAATGTTTTACCGTCGTAGATCTTGCCCTCGTCGATCATGTTAAGCAACCTGGAGAGCGGAATCATTTCGATATCCAGCTGCTCGTCGTACTCCGGTTGTGCATCTCCCAGGGTCAAGCCTTCGGCGATAAAAATTTGCATCCACTCACCCAGGAAGCCAGGACTGGCAAAATAGCGCGCCATTTTCCGCCAGCGTTTCGCTCTAAAGCCTGTCTCCTCCAGCAGTTCGCGCTTGGCCCCGGCCAGCGGGTTCTCTCCCTCTTCCATTTTTCCCGCAGGAACTTCCAGCAAATATTCCTTTGCTGCGTGGCGATATTGGCGTTCCATCACAACCAGGGGATCGCGCTTGCTTTTCGTATCATCGATCGCCAGGATGACGACCGATCCGTTGTGGCGCACCACATCGCGGCTTACCTTCCGCCCGTTCTCGACAATTTCGTCGGTGTATACGCGGAAGAGAGGGCCTTCATAGCTCAATTTTGATGAGATCACTTCCACTTTGTTCTGGGTTGCTGCTTTTCTTGCCATGCCACTCCTTCGCTTTGCCGGACAATTTTAAAGTACCATCCGGTATGCAGCGCCGCGTTTCGATCATCGGACTTGGCAACTGGGGCAGCTCACTGGCCCACGCACTCGTGGGCGCGGACGTAGAACTGCAAGAAGTGATAGTCCGCAACGGTCTTTCCGCAACTGCCTCTGCAAAGTGGGAGCGCACTCTGCCGCTGACCACCCTCGATCGCTCCCAGCTAGAAGCAGATGTGCTTTGGCTCTGTGTTCCAGACGACGCGATCGCGCTGGTAACCCGCCGTCTGGTCAAGCGGGTTGGAGAACGCGGCTTCCGGGGGCAAGTCATTGTTCACTCAAGCGGTGCTCTCAGCGGGCAAGTGCTGCAGGCGGCAGCGCGCGCGGGTGCGTCCGTCGGCTCCGTGCACCCCGTGATGAGCTTTCCAACTCGCACCCCGATTCCGCTCCAGGGGGTGCCCTTCGGCGTCGAGGCGGATGCGTCTTCCCGGCGCATTCTGAACGCGATCGTGCGCCAGATCGGCGGCCGTCCATTTGCAATTAAGGCGGGGAGCAAAGCGCTCTACCATGCAGTAGGAATGCTGTCATCGCCGCTGCTGGTCAGCCATCTGGAGGCGGCCCATCAAGCCGCATCACTGGCCGGCTTCAACTCGCTGGAGGCTCGCCGGTTGATTGAGCCGATCGCCCGGGCTACCCTCGACAACTATTTCCTCCGGGGTGCCCGAAAAAGCTTCAGTGGACCAATTGCCAGGGGCGACGTGGCCACAATTCGTCTGCATCTTCAAGCCCTTATGCCCCATCCAATCCTCGCCGGGGTCTATCGCTCGCTGGCGCTTTATGCCATTGAGGCTTTACCTGCCTCCAGCAAGAAAAAGCTGCGCGATTCGCTACGGCGGAAATGATGAGAAACTACAACTGGTGAGGGAGCGCATGGCGATGGAGCAGGTGAAAAGCGAGTGTTATCCCATCTCCATCCTGCCTCGCCTCAGCCGGCTGTTTCTGGACTTCGTTGAGCGGCGTGACGCGCTCGCGCCCTTCTATCCAGCCAGTGCCTATTCCACTCAGTGGATGACAAGCCCTGCGGTTCTTCCCCCCGAGCAACGCGGGACGCTGTGCGATCTTCTGGAGCTGCAAAATCGCGCTTTCGGCGCTACGGACCCGGTCTACCGAAACATCGCCCGTCTGCGCAACGGGGCCGGCGCGGTGGTTACGGGACAGCAGGTGACGCTCTTTGGCGGCCCGCTATTCACCATCCTTAAAGCAGCAACCGTGATTCGCAAGGCCAAGGATGCTCCCATTTCCGGAAATCCCCAGGTACCGATTTTTTGGTTGGCGACTGAGGACCACGACTTGGCGGAAGCAGATCACGTGACGTTTCCCAATCGGCACGAGCTGAAGACATTGCGCCTGGCTATCGACCACTCTAACGGCGCGGTCGGCGGCGTGACGATGGGAAAGAGTGTTGAGGATCTGTTAGCCCAGGCGTCCGAGCTCCTCGGCCCCGGCCCAGTTCTCGATCAGCTCGCCGCCTGTTATCGTCCCGGGCAGACCATGGGGCAGGCATTTGGGCAATGGATCGCACGCGCTTTCGCCGCCCAAGGGCTAGTGATCGTGGACGCTTCCTCGCGCGAGTTCCATGCCATGGGAAGCGATATTCTTCGCCAGGCGATCATACGGGCCGATGAATTGCGCGTGGCACTCACCGATCGCGACCATCAGCTCGCTGCTGCGGGCTACCACTCCCAAGTGCTGGTTCCACAGCTTTCGAGCCTGCTCTTTCTTTTTGATAAAGAATCCGGTGCGCGGGTTCCTCTCCGGCGAACGGCCGATGGAGGCTGGCATGCCGCGAGGCAACCCTATTCCACTGGGGAGCTGCTCGCGATTTTGGATGCAGAACCAGAACGGCTCAGCCCCAACGCTTTGCTGCGGCCCGTTTTTCAGGATTCGATTCTGCCCACTGCCGCCTACGTGGGCGGTCCATCCGAAGTTGCCTATTTTGCTCAGTCACAGGTACTTTATGAGCGCATTCTGGGACGTACTACTCCCGTGCTTCCCCGTCTCTCGGCGACACTCATCGAGCCCGCGATAGCTGGCCTGCTTGCCCGGTACGACGTTTCGCTACCCGATGTGATCCAAAGCGCCCTAAAGGACCCGCTGGAGTTGGCGCAGCGGTTGGGCGCGCGAGCTATTTCCGTGACCGGCAAGCGCAAGCTTGCTGCCGCCGGGCAAGCTTTGGATACAGAGCTCTCTGCACTGGCCACTTACCTGCACTCCCTGGATCCGGGTCTGGGCCGGGCTGCGGACGTAAGCAGCTCCAAAATGCGCTATCAAATGAACCGGATGCGCCGGCTGGCAGCAAACTATGAACTCCGCCGGGAACAAACCCTGGGTCGCGATGCCGGCCTGATCGCGCTTAACCTGTTCCCCGATCGCCATCCCCAGGAGCGACTGCTCGGGGCCGCATGGTTTCTTTCTCGCTATGGCGAGGGTCTTCCCGAGTTGCTTGTGGAGCAAGCCGGCCAGCAATGCCCCGGACACAAAGCCATTTGGGTGTAAAGAGCAATCGAGTCTCGTTAAATGTTTTAGAATGTTGGCAGAGATGAAGGCTAAACCGGCCAAGCCGTTCGATGTCACCTGTCCTGATTGTGGGGCGATACTGAGAATAGACCCAGAGTCCAGGGCGATCCTTTCCCACACATCCGCGCCACGTAAACGAACCTTCGAGGATTTTGAAGCCGCCGCCAAGGCCATGCGCGAGCAGGACGAGCGCAAAGAAGATATTTTCCGCCAGTCGGTCGAGGCCGAAAAGAACAAACAACAGCTGTTCGACAAGCGATTCGAGGAAGCGTTGCGTAAGGCAAAAGAATCTCCCGACGAGGGACGCCCTCTGCGTGAATTCGATCTCGATTGATTATTTCTCCGCATCTATAACAGACAGCGCACGCGAAAGAGGGAACAGCGATGGGGATCACACACGTTCCGCAGCAAGTGGCATCTACAGTTCAAGACGCAGCCGACACCTTGAAGTACCAGGGAACCCGTTTCCTCGACCAGGATTGGGATAAGAATTGGGTGCGCACCGTGGCCGCGGGGTCGCTGGTGACGGGAGCAATCCTGCTGGCCACCGGCAAGCGTAAGGCCGGGTTGGCCGTTGCTGCTGCGGGAACCATCTTCGCGCTGGTCGAGGATCCCGAGGGTGTGAAGAAATTCTGGAACAACATCCCGGACCATCTTGAAACCGGCCACAGCATGCTGAGCCGTTTTGAAAAGTTTGTGGGAGAGGTGACGAGCCAGGGCGAGAAGCTTCGCTCAGTGGTAGAAAAAGTCGTGCGCTCGTAGCCTTCAACCAATACCCAGTTGTTCCCGAGCCTTTTGGCTGATGCGGTTAGGGGTCCAGGCCGGTTCCCACACCAAGTTGACTAGGCTCTCGCTGATCTCCGGTATGCCCGCCAACCGATTACGTACCTGCTCCATGATCGTGGCGTGGGACGGGCAGCCTTGTGAGGTCATCGTCATATCCACTTCCACGCGCTGCCTGGGAAACGCCTGCTTGGAGTTTGGATCCGGGGTCAGCATGACCTTGTAAATCAGCCCCAGGTCCACGATGTTCACCGGAATTTCCGGATCGTAGCAATCTCGCAGAGCCGCAAAAACATCTTCTTCGCTCAGGGACATTAGTTCTTCCGCTCTACCAGGTACCTGGCTACTGCCTTCAACCGGTCACTACGTTCGCCATAGACCTCTAACTGGGTGAACGCCTCATCGACCAACCGTTCTGCGTCCTTAATGCTTTGGGCCACCCCGTAGACTGCGGGCCACGTCGCTTTCTCACTGGCTACATCCTTCCCGGCAGTCTTTCCCAGTTGGGAGGAATTCTGAGTTACATCCAACACATCGTCCATGATCTGAAAGGCCAGCCCTGCCTTGCGTCCAAACTCCCGCAGCCGCTCAACGTCGCCCGCGGCGCCCCCCGCGTAAATTCCTCCGCTCACCAGGCTGACGCGAATCAACGCGCCCGTCTTAGCACGATGGATGGCTTCCACCAGCTCCGGGGTTGGCTTATGCTCCTCAGCTTCCAGATCCATGACCTGGCCGCCGATCATGCCATCCACCGTTCCTGTCGCCTGTGCGATGGCGCGCACAATCTCCACCGTCTGCGCGGGCGGGCATTGCATAGCGGCGAGCACTTCGTAGGCCTGAGTTTGCAGGGCATCCCCAGCAAGGATAGCGATGGCCTCCCCAAAGACGACATGACAGGTCGGCTTGCCCCGGCGCAGATCATCGTTGTCCAGCGCCGGTAAATCATCATGGATCAGTGAATAGGTATGGAGCATTTCGATGGCAGCGCCCAACTCTTCCACACCCTGGGGAATCTGGCCGGAGCCGGCGATCATTCTTGCCGCTTCCAGGCACAGAACCGGCCGCAGCCGCTTGCCACCGGCAAAGACGCTGTGCCGCATGGCGCGGTGAATCGAAACCGGGGCGCGATCTGCGCCGGGCAGCAGGCGATCCAGAGCCTGATCAATAAGCTCCGCACCGCTGCTCAGAATCTCGCGCACACTTGCTTGCATTTCGGTAATCATACCCGACCCTTGCGCCGCTCCAGCATGGCCACGGTGGCCAGCAAGAGCAGTGCGATGCCGGAGACTGCGCGTCCGGCAATCACGTCCCTGGTCGCCATCCACCGCACCTCAACCGAGTGAATCCCCACCGTCACTGGCACGACCATAAGACCATCCTCACGTGCAGGCCGGCCCTGCGCAGGCCTGCCATCCACGGTCACCCGCCATGCAGGGTATTCCATCAAACGGAGCACGGCAAAGCCCGGCTCTGGGGTGGAGACGCTCACTACCCAGTGCTCAGCGTTCTGTCGTTTCGCGTCTACGGTGGCTGTGATCGCCCCGTTGCCTCCGCTGCGCCATTGCGGATTATCGCCCCCCGCGCCGTCGGTGTCGTCATCCTGCGCTCTCCGCAGCACGCGCACCAGGGGCAGGTTTTGTTGCACGGATGTATTGTCCGCCCCCGCCGGGGTGTACTCATCGGTGCCTTGTATTCCCGGCCCCTGGGCGAAGGCGGCGATCTGCGGGGCCACCGCATCCTCATCGTCGCAAGGCTGGAAGAACAGCCAACCGCCCCCGGCCGCCGTAGCGGCGATCAATACCCCGGCGATCACTTTCCAACCCAGGCGCGGGAACCCACGAATGCCGCCAACTGCCAAAGCTGCGAGCACGCAGCCCACCACGCTCAAAGCCAGCGTCCAACGCCAGGGAAATTGCAGAAACTTCAGGTGCGGGGCGTGCTTCCAGATCACATCGCTGAGCGGTAATTGCAGCAACAGAATGATGGGAATCAAGCTGGTGAGCGCAACCGTGGCCTTGCCGCCGGTGCGTCTTCTCCACGCCAGCCAGGCGGCGATGGAGACAAGGCCAAGTTCCGCGATGAAGATCCATGACGCCGTGCGCAACACCTGGTCATGAAACGCGTCAGCGGTATGTGCGAAGAGGAAGCTGTCCTCGACCCGCATCCCTGGCATGATCGCTTTCTCGATTTGTACCCAGCGCTGTTCGAATGCCGCGGGCACGATGTAGAAAGCGGCCAGGCCGAGGCCCAGCACCATTCCACCGGCGGCGCGCAGTGCCGGCCACGGCTGGGTTTCCGCGATCCACATTCCCAGCGCGAGCACGGCCAGCATGTAGCTGCCTATGACCGCGGCGGGCGAGTTGGTTAGCCATAGGGCAGCCACCGAGAGACCGAGCAGCGCAATGGAGGATCGTTTTCTGAGGGCGAACAGCACCATCAAGGGAAGCCAGGCACCCGCCAGCAGCTCGCCCAGCGCAGAGCGCTCATAGGCCACGAACAGGGCATAGGGATTGGCGATATAGAGACATGCGGCGAAGGCGGCGGCGTCCGGTGGCGCCCACTCCCGGGCCAGCAAATACATACTGCCCCCGGCACCCAGAAGCGCCAGCAGCACAAAGAGTACCGGCGCCGCATGCCAGCCGGTGATGACTCCCAACAAGCCGCCGAGCAGCCAGGATGCCGGCGGATAGAAAATCAACCGCGGCTCACCCGCGCCATAGTTCGCCTCCTGCACCCAGTGCGGATACAGAAGGCCGGTATGCCAGGCACGGGCCACCTCCATCCATGAGAGCAGGTGAAAATCGAAATCATGACCGCAGGAATTGCCACGCACGACCAACGTTCCAATCGCGAGCAGCGCAGTGCAGACGATAAGAAGGCGAGGGAGCTGTAAAGAAAACCTCAACCGGAAACTCTCACCTTCCCACGAAAAATGGGTGCCCCACATCTCGCTTGTTTTTCGCGAGATGTGGGATTCCACGGCGCTAAACCGGCAACTTTTGAGTGCCTCAAAGCAATCACGATAAAGCTTCGTTGCATCCACCCATTTTTCGTGGGAAGGACAGAAAGCGCCTCACGGTACCAGTCGCAGCGTATGCCTGGTGGATGAATTCACGGCTGCCTCCGTGAAAGGCATGACAAAGGTTTTGCCGGTATACCAGTAGGGAAATTGGTCCAGGTAATAAGGACTAAGCGGGTCTCCCGACTCACCCATCACAATGTTTTCCGTCGACCCATCCACATTGCTCCAGTCGACGGTGAGCCGCTGGCTGGCGCCAAGCAGCCCGCGCACGTGGTCGAGGGTGGTCTCGTCGCCCGCAAGCTGATGGGGTCCGGTGCTGGTCCACTTGAAAAACGGCATCATCGCGTACAAAGGATGCTTTACGTCGATCACGTGCCGGCTGCCATAGGTCCAGTCCTTAAGTGATGGTGGAGCATGATCATCGACCATGCCCTTTTCAACCGCAGCGGCGATGAGATCGTCCCAGCTTTTATATTTCGCCGGCAGCCACTCCGGCGCTGCCTTTTCCACCATCTCTTCCTGTACGAAGTTCTTACTTTGCCAATCGTAGAGCTGCCAATCGGAGCCCAATTTGGGCTCGAGGACCAGCGGCCAAAGCGCTTTCTTGGTTGCGTCCACGATCTCCGCTGCAACTCCATCCGTGGTGATCACCCCATTCCAGGTGCGCATCAAGTCCGCGGCTTGGCGCAGCTTTGCGTCCGCGATTGTGGAACGGTCGATAGCGTAAGCAAAACGCTGGGCCAATTCCCGGTCCACCTCCGAATAAGTGTCCGTCTGCAGTGTGAGCATGTCTGCCGGTGTGAGCTTGGTGTGGTTTGAAAGCCATTTCCATATGCGCTCGTTGCGATAGGGTGCGTCCCAATTGAGCGCCAGAGGGTACGGATAATCGTCGGGGCTAATGCGCGCGTTGGCGGTGGCGACTATACCGTTGTCGGGGTCCAGCACCGTAGGCAGCTGCGGGAACGCCACGAACCCTTGCCACTCGTGCTCGCTGTCTGCCGCGGTTCCCGTCTCGACGATCGGTACCCCGCTCAGGCCCGCTGGTCGAATCGGAAACAGGCCCACCGCCTGGTAGCCGATATGGCCCTGGTCATCGGCGTAAACCAAATTCTGCGTAGGACCCCACCATTCGCTCGTGGCCTGGCGGAATTCTGTCCAGTTGCTGGCTGCGTCCATTGCCTCCAGGGGCAAGCCATGAAGTTGGTTCGAGTACAGGGTCCACTTGAGCGCCAACATGCGTGTCTCGTGTGGAAGCAGTGACGTGATTACCGGCCCATGTTCGGTGGTCTCCACATCGAGCAGAACATCGTTACCGAAGCGGACGTGAATATGCTCCCGATAGTGTTCCGGCTGGCGCCACCCGCTACCCGCCCAATACTCCCCCTGAGAATTGGTTTTTTCCGCGTACACGTCCTGAACATCACCGTTGAGAGTGGTGAAGCCCCACGCAATGTGTTCATTGTGCCCCTCGATAATGAGGGGAATCCCGGGTGTCGTTACCCCAGCCACGTGGAAGCTTCCGGCCTGCAAGTCTTCTTCATGCCAGATATCCGGGATCGAGTGTTCCAGATGCATGTCGTTGGAGAGCATAGGCTTTCCGCTGGCCGTGCGGGCGCCGCTCACCGCCCACTCATTGGAACCAGGCTTGCAGCCATCGCACGCGTCTCCACCCCAGTTAAGAATGGCGCGCAGCCGTAAAAGGTCTTCGAGGGTGGATTGAGACTCATCCAGGGGAACCTGCGGAATATCCTGCTGCGGGGCGGTCAAATCGGGAATGGACTGCGTCGGCGGATGATCGCGAAAGGTGGTCGTGGGGTATAGTTCCGCGATCAGATTGGGTGCCAGCTTGGCTTCTACCTTCTCCCGTTCCAGCTTCCAGGGATAGAGCGTATCCAGGCGGGCGACCATGTTGAGCGCCACCAGCCAGGAGTCAACCGGCTGCCAGGGCCGGGGTTTGTAGCCGAGCAGCCGGAACTCCGCCGGCAAGTTGTCCTGATGGCTGTTGATGTAAGCGTTAACGCCTCGAGCGAACGCTTCAAATTGGCGCTTCTGGTCCGCAGGCATGGTCGCCGTCAGGTGCTCTGCGGCGGGCCGGATCTGCAGCACCCGCTGCACTTTATCGTGTTCCACCACGCTTGGGCCCAGCAGCTCGGCCAGCTCGCCGGCGGCGAACCGACGGGCCATATCCATTTGCCATAAGCGATCCTGGGCGACCACAAAGCCCTGCGCTTCCAGCAGGTCGTCCATGGTTGACGCCTGGATATGGGGTACGCCATGGGAGTCGCGCCGCACCACCACTGGAGCAGAGAGTCCGGGCAGTCGCAGATCGCCATCGAGCACCGGCATTTGCGCCCGCATGGCGTCTTTTAGCCAAGCCACACTCCCGGCGGTAGCGACTACAGCAACGATGAACAGGCTGATTACCAAACCAGCCGCAATCCGTGCCAAAAGCGGCAATCTTTGCCGTTGTACGGCGCCCACCTCAATCCTCGCCATCATTCCATCTCATCTTCCAGCGCTCATTGTCTCATCGTCACTTGACACGTGAGCGCCTCCCGGCAATCCTAGTCATTCGTCCACGAACGAGGAACATAACTGTTGAAGGTTTGCGTTTTCTATCATGACCGGTGCTTTGACGGAGCGTGTTCTGCTTCGCTTTTTACGCGCTTCCACCGCGAATGCGTTCAGCCGGACGCACATTACGGCTACCACGGGCTAGTACATCGCGCCGGGGCACTGTTTCAGGAATCCGACTTTACCGGTGACGAGAACGCGATCGTAGACTTCAAATACAGCGCTTCGCCGCGGATCACCTGGTGGTTCGATCATCACCTGAGCGCATTCCTGACCCCTGCCGATCAACGGCATTTTCTTGAGGAACAACGCAACGGAAGTGCCGCTAATCGACAGTTCTACGACCCTGAGTACACCTCCTGCACCAGTTTTATTGCCCATATCGCGCAGACCCGTTTCGGCTTTGACCCGGCGCCCGTGGCCGAGCTCATCCGGTGGGCCGACATTGTGGACGGCGCGCTTTACGAAAGTCCCAAAGTTGCGGTCGAAATGGCGGAACCCGCCATGAAGCTGACCCTGGTAATTGAATCGAGCCAGGACCCGGCATTCATTCCAAAACTTATCCCGTTGCTCACTACGATGAGTCTAGGCGAGGTGCTGCGGCAGCCTTTTGTGGCCGAGCTGCTCCCCCCGCTCCTCGAACGCCATCGCAAATCATTGGCCATTATTGGCGAGCGCACCGACTTGGCCGATGGGACCCTTTACTTCGACATCACCGATCAGCCGGTTGAGGGTTACAACAAATTCGTTCCCTACTTCCTGCATCCCGAGGCAACCTACAGCGTTGGACTGAGCAAGTCCAGCTTTCGCACCAAAGTTGCCGTGGGATCGAACCCATGGACCAAGGCGCGGCCCGAACAGATGTTGAACCTGGCGCAGATCTGTGAACGCTACGGTGGTGGAGGGCACGCCCGCGTCGGCGCGATTTCCTTCCCGCCCGATCAGGGCGACCGGGCTCGCGTCGCCGCCGCCGAGATCGTCGCCGAACTGCGTGCCCACAATCCATTCCCTTGATCGACATTGGTTGAAGATCTGGTGAAACTGCAGATCCCTCCACGGCACGCCGGGACAGGTCGGCTTCGCTCGGGATGACAAAGGGGAGGGTGGCGCCCCCATGGAGAGCAGTCGCTGATGAATGGCATCCGTTCGCTTGGCGAAGAGTGTGGTGATGCCGTCACCCTGCTGTTGAGTGAAGAGCAGCGGAGCAGAGTTTGGTCGCGCGCCACAAGCCTTTCACGCAGCAACTGCTCTCCATGGGGGCGCCACCCTCCCCTTTGTCATTCCCCGAGTGAAGCCGACCTGTCCCGGCGTGCCGTGGAGGGATCTGCAGTTTCACTCGATCTCAAATCAATGCCCAGGGTAGACTCCACCAATGAAACTTTATCGGGCAGCCGGCGGCTACATAGTGGAGCATCAGAACCGATTCTATGGAGGCGCGGACACGCCTTGGGATCAACTGGTCATCCGCGAGGACCTCGAAACCCATTTGGCAAAAAACCTCCCGCAGCCAATGGAGGCCGCCTCATTCGCAGATATCGAGCACCTACTCGTGGCGCCCATCGGGAGTCAGGAAGTATGGGCTTCCGGGGTCACGTACTACCGCAGCCGCAACGCGCGCATGGAGGAAGCGAAGACCGCCGGCGGCGGCGATTTCTACGATCGCGTGTACGCTGCGGAACGTCCCGAGCTTTTCATGAAGGCTACACCCAATCGCGTGGTCGGCCATCGCGGCAAAGTTGCCATAAGGAAAGATGCGACCTGGTCCGTGCCGGAGCCCGAACTGACCCTCCTGGCCAGTCCCGGAGGAAACATCGTGGGCTATACCATCGGCAACGACATGAGCTCGCGCGACATCGAGGGCGAGAACCCTTTGTACCTGCCGCAAGCCAAGGTCTATGACCGAAGTTGTGCCCTGGGCCCGGGAATACTTCTCGCCGGTGAACCGATCCCAACCTCGACCGAAATTAGCATGGAGATTCTGCGCGCCGGCAAAACCGTCTTTTCCGGCTCAACGGCGCTTACTGAGCTGAAACGTAAGTTCAGTACCCTGCTTGAATATCTCTATCGCGACAATGGATTTCCCCACGGCTGCTTCTTACTCACCGGGACCGGCATCGTACCCCCTGATGAGTTCACCCTCCAGCGACACGATGAAATACACATCGCCATCACCGGCATCGGCACGCTGGTCAACACGGTAGGTTAACTACGATTTGGGGGCGCTGATCTTGTAGGTGAGCTTGTCGGATTCGAACCTGCCGCCGGGTACCGCAATCCCAGCGTCCTTTAGCTTCTCATCGTCCGCCGGGGTCGCGCTGGGCCCGTCGTAAATCACGCGGAATTCATAGGTCCCGTGCGCGTTGGCATCCACGCCCATCGCCAGCGGACGCCTGGCCTCATAGTTCTGGCCGGCTTTCAGCGTTAGCCAATTCTTTGCCCGCTCACGAATATCCGCTAGCCCGCTGCCATCCACTTCCAGACCGCAATCGACGGCCGCCTGCGGCTGGCTCGAATTTTCAGGGATGAACTTGACCTCCAGCGAAAACGCTCCAGGCGCGCTCTTGCATAGCAGCGGAGGGTCGGGGATCCGCAACAGATGACCCGACTGGTTGAGCATGTGGATCACCAGGATCGGCTGCTGCTCGGGCGCCGCCATGTCCAGGGCAGCCGTCAACTTCAGGTCCGCTTTATTGGTCTGCTTGCCGCCAGCGCCTGACACCATCAGCATCACCGTCAGTCCGACTGCGGGCAGAGTTCGCATAGGGACCCTCAAGCTACGATCCTAGTACATTTCTTCGCCGCGTTATAGATCAGCCGGGCCGCTGGAGCTCGAACCGATCCGTAGTGCGCGCGTAGGTGGAACCTGCCATGCGGCCGACTGCGCGCAGCTTGTCAGGATCAATGCGGAAGGCTTCGATGTAGTTCTCATCGACATGAAAACGCAGCACTTCGCCCAGAACCACGCTACCGCCGAGTGGCCGGTCGCTTACCTGCACCACCTGAAGCAGCCGGCACTCCATCTGTACATGGCTTTCTGCCACCCGCGCTGGCTTGACCAGCTCACTTGCAATTGGCGTCAACCCTGAAAGCTCGAATTCGTCTACCTCCGGACCAACAGTGGCCGCGGTGGCATTCATGCGCTCGACAAACTCCTCCGACACAATGTTGACCACAAACTCCCGCGTTGCCATGACGTTGCGCAGCGTGTCCTTCGCCGTCGGCGGAAGCGGACGCAGCATAGGGCAAAACACAACCACCGGTGGATTCGCGCTACACGCGGTGAAATAGCTGAAGGGCGCGAGATTCCTGACATTGGCCTCGTCCACCGAGGAGACCAGGGCGATCGGCCGTGGCACGATCGACCCGATCATCAGTTTGTAGATGTCCCCGGCGGAATGGTTCGCGGGATCGAACGCCAACATGCTCAAAGGTTGCCGCGCTCCTCCTGCTCGCGCTCAATGGCTTCGAAGAGAGCTTTGAAGTTGCCCTTCCCGAAGCTGCGGCTCCCCTTGCGCTGGATGATCTCGAAAAACAGGGTCGGCCGGTCCTCTACTGGCCGGGTGAAGATCTGCAGCATGTACCCCTCGTCATCACGGTCGACCAGGATGCCGAGTTTCTCCAGCTCCTCAACCGGTTCCTCAATGCGGCCGGTGCGCGCCTGCAACTGCTGATAGTAGGAGTGGGGCACACGAAGGAACTCAATGCCCTGCGCCTGCATGCGGCTCACCGTGTGCACGATGTCGTCGGTGGCCAGGGCAATATGCTGGACTCCCGGCCCGTGGTGGAACTCCAGATACTCTTCGATCTGGGATTTCCTCCGCCCCTCTGCCGGCTCATTAAGGGGGAATTTGACTCGCCCATTGCCATTGGCCATCACCTTCGACATCAACGCCGAATATTCGGTAGAGATGTCCTTATCGTCAAAGTGTTGATACAGCGAAAAACCCATCACCGTGGCGTAGAAGTCTACCCAGCGGTTCATCTCATTCCAGCCCACATTGCCGACTACATGGTCCACATGCAACAGCCCCGTGGGGCGCGCCAGGTGGTCTTTGCCTTTGCTAACGAACCCGGGCAGAAACGGGCCATGATAATTTTTGCGTTCGACAAAAGTGTGGATGGTGTCGCCATAGATGGCGATGGAAGCCATCCTCGTACTGCCATGCTCATCGGCCGATTCAAACGGCTCCTGCACGCTGCGTGCGCCTCGCCGCGTGGTCTCTCTCCACGCCTGCCGGGCATCGTCTACCCACAGGGCAACATCGCGAACCCCGTCGCCGTGAAGACGGATGTGCTCTGCGACCTCGTTGTCCGGCCGCAAAGGGGTGGTAAGTACGAAGCGAATCTTGCCTTGTTGCAAGACGTAAGAAGCGCGATCGCGCTGGCCGGTTTCGGGGCCCGCGTACGCTATCAGGCTGAAGCCCATGGCCATGCGATAAAAGTAGGAAGCCTGGCGGGCGTTACCAACGTAAAACTCAACGTAATCAGTGCCGTTCAGTTGCAGGAGATCCTGGGCAGTCTGTGGTTCTTGGTGCGTAAGAGTGGTCATAAACCTTGCGTTACTCCTTGGGTCGCCCTTGCTTAAGAGTTTGTGCCTCTTCAGGGCCGGAAGAAAGATATACCTTCAGGGAGGTACTTGGATAGGCCCCAGAAGGTAGGATTAACTGAGTAAACATTAGTCGCTCTGCAACTTGTTTGGATGCGCCGCAGAGTGTATTTGCTCTGAAACGCGTCTTATATCTGGAGGGGAGCAGGAGGAGGATCATGGCGATCGGTTCAGCAACGCTAGGGGCAGCCGAGCCTTTCCTGATCCAGCAGGACTGGACGGCCTATACCCCCGAGCAACATCAAACCTGGGCGGAACTGGTAGGCCGTCGCATGCCTCAGATAGAGGCGCATGCTTGCGAGGAATATCTGCAGGGTTTTCAGCAGATTGGCCTCAGAACCGACCTGATTCCGAACCTGGCCGATGTGAATCAACGGCTTAGGCCCCGGAGCGGCTGGCAGGCGACCCCCGTGAGCGGCTTTCTTCCTCCGGACGCGTTCTTTGCCATGCTGGCTGCCCGCCAGTTTCCTACCACCACCTGGCTGCGCAGCCGGGAATCGCTCGCCTACATTCCGGAACCGGATATCTTCCACGACGTCTTCGGTCACGTCCCCATGCACGCGCACCCGGTCTTTGCCGACTTCCTGCAGCATTATGGGGCGGTGTGCGCGGCCCTGACCGACAAGGACGCCCTGGAAAAGATGGGGCGCCTGTTCTGGTTTACGGTCGAATTTGGGGTGATCCGGCAGAAGGGGCGGTATCGGCTTTACGGAAGCGGTCTCATCTCATCCCAGGGCGAATCCACTTATGTGATCGAAGGTGGGCCGGAAATCAGGGACTTCGATGTGGACCAGGTTCTGAACCAGCAGTTTTCCACCTCGGAAATGCAGCCGGTTCTCTACGCGGTCGAGTCCTTTGACCAAATCTATGAGGCCACGCGCGAGGCCGAGAAGCGGCTCTGTCCCACCCGTTAGACACCCGGCGTCAATTGTCGCGAACGGAGCTTATTTTCTTCAGATTGTCACGGGCAATGGTGCACAATTTCTGTAGGAGGGGGTTTCTTGCCGCGCATCCACTTTCAGCAGCAGCTCGCCGCGCTCAAAGACAAATTGCTGGCCATGGCTGCGCTTTCTCAGCAAGCCGTGATCTCCTCTGTGGATGCGTACCTGCAGCGTGATGCAGGCCTGTGCCAGTATGTTCGGGAGAACGAGACCGCCATCAACGCGGCACAGCGGGAAGTGGACGAGATGGCCTATGAGTTGCTGGCTCAGGAACAGCCGATGGCCATTGACCTGCGCTTTATCCTCGCCGTAATCAAGATCAACGGTGATTTGGAGCGGGTTGGCGATCAGTCCATGAGCATTGCCATCCGCACCCAGGAATTGCTCGATTATCCGGCCGCCGAGTTGCCCGTGGACATCGCGTGCATGGGCGAATATGCCTCACGCATGGTTCGTTCGGCCATCCAGGCCCTGCTCGACGCCGACGCTCAGTTCGCTGACGCGGTCGTAGTCATGGATGACGAGATCGATCGGATGAATCGCGTCGCCCGCGGCGAGCTCATGAAAGTCATGGAGGAGCAGCCGGAAATCAGCTTACAGGCCCTCAATGCGATCATCATCGCTCGCGCCCTCGAACGGATTGCCGACCACGCCACCAACATCTCCCGGGATGTCATCTTCTGGATCCGCGGCGCCGACATACGCCACCAGGTAAGTACCGCCATCGACTGAGCGACCGGGCTGCCGGTTCGAGAGCGCTAATTCCCAGACGAAGGACGGGTGCCCCACATCTCGCTGGTTTTTCGCGAGATGTGGGATACCGCCAATGTCTACCGATCAATGAATCGGATGTATCGGACCCTTCGTTTCTGAACCCGCGAGGCATTCTTCACTGCCATGTATTGACTTGATCCCCCTGCAGGATTACGGTTGATGCATGTACCTCTACTGCCAGCGTAGCGCTTGTTGTCGCGTGATCCCATCCGGCCGTAGGGGTCCGTCCTAGAGAATCCAGCAGCATCATCTTCGGAGCCCGGGTGTCGGATCAGCGACGCGCCGGGTTTTTCGTTTTATGGAGAAAAAATAGATGGCCGAGGTTAAGGAAACGAAAGCCCAGCGCATGGAACGGCTCAAGCGGGAGAAGAACCCGTGGGAGGCCTTCGATGATGTGCGGTCCTTCGCTGCTGCCGGCAGAGAATCAGTAACTCCGGAATGGGCCTCGGCTTATTTCAAATGGTGGGGCGTCTATACCCAGGGAGATGGGGCGGGCGCGCTCGGCGGCAAGGGTGGGGAAGGCAAGGCCACCGAGTATTTCATGATGCGCATCGCGCTCCCCAACGGTGTTGCTTCCGCGGACCAGATACAAGTGATCGCGGACATTGCCGCCAAACACGGCCGCGACTTGGTCGACATTACCGTGCGTCAAGCCATTCAACTGCACTGGCTGACCATCGAAGCCTTGCCGGAGATTATCGAACGGCTGGACGCTGCCGGGCTGTCCCCCAAAGGCGCCTGCGGCGATGTAGCCCGCAATGTAACCGGCTGTCCGTTGGCCGGCTTGGATGCGGACGAAGTTCTGGATGCCTCACCCTTCGCCTTGGCTGCGGCGGGAGAAATAAACGGCAATTCAGAGCTCTACAATCTCCCGCGGAAATTCAAAGTCTCGATTACCGGCTGCTCGGTGTGGTGTTCCTACCCTGAGATCAACGACATCGGCTTGACCCCCGCCGTGCGGTCGAACGGCAACGGGCGCGAAGTGGGATTCTCAGTGCGCGTGGGCGGTGGTCTCTCCGCCGATCCGCACCTGGCGGTACGCCTGAACGCCTTCGTGCAACAACACCAGGCCGTCGAAGTGGTGCGCAAGATTACCGAGCTCTTTCGCGATCAGCAGGGGTTGCGCGAAAGCCGCGACCGGGCACGCATGAAACACCTGTTCCTCCGCGAAGGGTGGACCGCCGAGACCTTTCTGGCGGAATTGAACCGGCGCCTCGGCTATCAACTCGACCCGGCGGTGGAAGAAGTAATGCCTAATGACATTTATCGCGATCATGTGGGCATCCACCGGCAGAAGCAGGAGGGGCTCTGCTACGTGGGCCTTTCCGTATTGCGCGGGCGCATGACCGCCGCCCAGCTGAGCGCCGTGGCCGAGCTGGCGACCCGCTATGGCAACGGTCAGCTGCGCACGACCGTCATGCAGAACCTGCTGGTGGTCAACGTGCCTGCAAATAGAGCCCGCGAGCTAGCCCGGGAACTCGAGGCCCTCGGCTTGCCAGTGGAGGGCTCTGCGTTTTGGCGGGGCGCGATTGCCTGCACCGGCAGCGAGTTCTGCAAGCTGGCAATCACCGAGACCAAGGGCTTCACGCGCTGGATTGTCGACGAGCTCGAAGAGCGGCTCCCGGGTTTTGACCAGCAGCTTAAGCTGCATGTGACCGGCTGTCCCAATAGTTGCGGTCAGCATTGGATTGCCGACATCGGGATGGAAGGCAAAAAGATCAAGCACCAAGGCAAGCTGGAGGACGCCTACTACTTCTGCGTTGGCGGCTCCGTAGGCCTGCATCAGCAGATCGCTAGACCTGTCGGCTACCGTTGCCTGGCAACAGAAGTACCGGATGCGCTGGAGCGCCTGCTGGGTGGGTACCTGCAGGCGCGTAAGCCGGGAGAAAACCTGCGCGCTTACTTTGCCCGCAGCAGTGACGAGGAGTTGCGGGAGCAGCTTGCCGGCGCGGTGCTCGAGGCTGTTACCCGGGATGCCGCACCAGTCGGGGGAAAACATCTTGAGTGACGGCGCGAGTCTCTTTCCGTTGTTTCTGAGGTTGGAAGGGAAAAGATGCCTGGTAGTTGGGGCGGGCGAGATTGGCCTGGAGAAGGTCGAAAGCCTGTTGCGCTGCGGAGCTTTCCTCCGCGTGGTCGCTCCCCACGCAATGGCGCGTGTGCAGCAGTTGAGCGCGAGGGGAGAAATTGAGTGGCTGGCTCGCTGTTATGAACCTGAAGACGCGGACGGTTGTCATCTCATCATTGCCGCTACCAGTGATCGCGAAGTGAATCGGGCGGTCTTCGCAGAAGCCTCACGTCGCTCGATCCTCTGCAACACCGCCGATGATCCGCCCTTATGCGACTTCTTCTTCGCTTCCATCGTGCAGCGCGGCCAGCTGCAGATTGCTATCTCGACCGCCGGCCAGAGCCCCGCGCTGGCGCAGCGTTTGCGCCGCGAAATCGACGCCCAGCTACCAACCGACGTCGGACCCTGGCTGGCCGAGCTGGGACAGGTGCGCCGCGAGGTCCTGCAAGCGATGCCGGCCGGGGCAGAGCGCAAGGCCGTCTTGCACGAACTGGCGCATCGCGAGGTTTGCAGCGCGCCTACTTGCCCGGCGCGGGCGAGGCGGGGTCATGAGTAACGCGGAAGCGGGCAAGGTTTACCTGGTGGGCGCCGGCCCCGGCGATCCGGAACTGCTTACCCTCAAGGCGGCGCGGCTGCTAGCCCAGGCCGGCGTGGTGTTGCACGACGATCTCGTGCCCCAAGCCATCCTGGCCTTGGCAGGGAAGCAGGCCCTGATCATCAGCGTGGGCAAGCGTTGTGGGCGCAAGAAGATTACCCAGGCTGCCATTCATGACTTGATGATTGCATCCGCGCGGAGTGGCTTGGCTGTGATCCGGCTGAAATCCGGGGACCCCATGATTTTCGGCCGCGCCGCAGAAGAGATTGACGCCTTACGCGAGGCCGGGGTGCCCTTCGAGGTCGTGCCCGGCGTGACGGCAGCCTCATCCGCGGCGGCCTTTCTCGAGACTTCGCTCACCGACCGCAGGGTGTCTTCCAGGTTGATTGTCTTGAGCGGGCACCATGCTGCACGATCGGTGCCCGAGCCTGACCTTTGGCCCACCACCTTGCCAACCGATGCCACTCTGGCGATCTACATGCCGGGGCAGGACCTCGCCCAGGTAACGTCCTCCCTGGTGCGCAGCGGGCTGCCCGCTGCCATGCCGTGTGTAGCGGTCACTGATGCTTCTCGTCCGGAAGCGGCCTACGTCCCAGCGCGCCTGAGCGAACTGGGGGATGCGCCAACTTCCTTCGCCCCAACCCTGCTATTAGTGGGGCACGTGTTTGAAGCTCTCCTCATTCGACCTGCGGACCAGCAACGGACCTCGGGTGCCCCACATCTCGCTCGTTTTTCGCGAGATGTGGGATACCACAGCTCTAGCCCCGCAAGCTTTGACCCCCAATAGGAAATTACGGTCGAGATTCGTTGTATCCCACATCTCGCGAAAAACGGTCGAGATGTGGGGCACCCGAGGTAGCTTACAGATTAGGAGTTTTCCCCTCATCAAAGTGCCCCCGTGGCTGGCACGTATACTGGCCAAACATGCAAATCATCTCAACGGCCACTGCCTTTCCTCCGCACTACTTTCTGCAGGAAACGGTGGTGGAGGCGCTCAAGGGTCAATGGGAGCAGGGCCTGGAAAATGCCGCAGTCCTGGAAAGACTGCATTCCCGGACCGGCGTGGCAGGCAGATATTTTTCTCTCCCGCTGGAGCAATACCCGCCCCTTGATACCTGGGGCAAAACCAATAACGTCTGGATCGAGACCGCGGAACGATTGGGCGCGCAAGCGATCGAATGCGTGCTCAGCAAAGCAGGCGCGGATCGAAAGCAGATTGGCGCCCTGTATTTCGTCTCCGTGACCGGAGTCTCAAGTCCCTCGGTAGACGCCCGGCTGGTGAACCGGATGGGTCTTTCACCCCGCATCAAACGCAACCCTATCTTTGGCCTGGGATGCGTCGCCGGGGCCGCGGGTCTGGCCCGCGCCGCCGATTACGTCCGCGCCTATCCGGATCAGATAGCGGTGCTGCTCTCCGTCGAGCTGTGTTCCCTTACCTGGCAGCGGGATGACTTCACAGTGGCCAACCTGATTGCCACCGGTCTGTTCGGAGACGGCGCGGCAGCGGTTCTGGTAGCCGGGGACGAGGCGAAACTCCCGTTGAAACACAAGGGCCCGAAGATTCTCGGGAGTGCCTGTTCTTTCTATCCGGATACACAGGATGTGATGGGCTGGAAAATCTCCGAGAAAGGGTTCCAGGTTGTGCTCTCGCCCGATGTTCCAACCGTCGTGAGGGAAAACCTGGGCCGCGATGTCGATGCCTTCCTGGCTGAGCATGGCATGACACGCGCCGAGGTCGACTCCTGGATCATGCATCCGGGCGGTCCCAAGGTGTTGGAGGCCGTAGGGGACGCATTAGGCCTGCACAACGGCGAACTGGAGCTCTCATGGGAAGCGCTGCAAAGGGTAGGTAATCTGTCCTCAGCCTCGGTGCTGGTAGTTTTGGATCAAGTGATGACCCATCGCCGTCCCCAACCGGGAGCGCGCAGCGTGCTGGCGGCCATGGGGCCGGGATTCTGCTCCGAGATGTTGCTGCTGGAGTGGTAGATGATCCGCTGTGATGCACTCATCGTCGGAGGTGGTCCCGCCGGCTTGGCAGCCGCGATCGCCCTGCGGCAAAAAGGTTTGGACGTTCTGGTCGCCGATGCTCTTCGTCCGCCCATAGACAAGGCCTGTGGCGAGGGCCTGATGCCGGATGCGAAAAAGCACCTGGCCGCACTCGGAATCGCGGGCTACGATGGCGCTCCCTTCGAAGGTATCGCTTTCCTCTCCGGCCGCCACCACGCGGCAGCCCCCTTCGCGCGCGGCAGCGGCATCGGCATACGCCGCCTGCAACTCCATCTGCTCCTGGTGGAGCGTTGCCAGGAACTGGGCGTGCGACTGGCCTGGGGCACCCGCGTCCGCTTGGCGGAAAAGCAACCCCTTACCCTGGATGGTGAACCCTGCAACCACCGCTACACCATCGGTGCGGATGGTCAATCCTCACGGGTCCGGTTGACGATGGGCTTGGGCCAAGGCAGGATCCTGAGCCGCCGATTCGGTACCCGCCGTCACTATCGCGTGCAGCCATGGTCCCGCATGGTAGAGGTGCACTGGGGCGATCTCGGCCAAGCCTACATCACACCGGTGAGGCCGGGAAGAAATCTGCGTGGCCACCGTCGCCCGCTGTCCCGCCATTCGTATGCAAGCAGTCCTTGCCGGCCTGCCGGCTTTACGTGCGCGCCTTAAGGGCGCCACCGAACTGAGCACGGTGCGAGGAGCGCTGACGACCACGCGCAAGCTACGCCGGGTGACCGCCGGCAACGTGGCTCTTACCGGCGATGCCTCCGGTTCCGCCGACGCCATCACCGGCGAGGGCATAGGCTTGTCATTCCGCCAGGCCCTGCTGCTGGCCGAAGCCATCGCCGTCGACAATCTTGCCATCTATGAAGCCGGTCATCCCACGATTCAGCGGATGCCGCATCTCATGTCCAGGCTCATGCTCCGCATGGATTCCTGGCCGTGGCTGCGGGATCGGGCGATGGGTTTACTTTCAGCTCAGCCGCAACTCTTCGCCCACTTGCTTGCCGTTCACCTGGGAGAGCGGTCTATGGGAGATTTCCTATTGCGGGACGCGCCCGCGCTGGGATTGCGGCTTTTGGCATCCGAACGAGGGACATGAGAAAAATACGCGGCATCCTCGCAACATTGCTGATCCTCGGTGCCCAGCTGGCGCTGGCGCAAAATCGAAGCCTGAAGGTACTACTCGACCCGGCCCAGACCGAGATCCACTGGAAATTAGGCGGCCTGCACCCCGTCCACGGTACCTTCAAGCTGAAAAGCGGCGAGTTTCTCTTCAACCCGGCAACGGGCATAGCCGAGGGAGAGATTCTGGTCGACGCAACCACCGGCGAGAGCGGCAACACGGATCGCGACAAACGAATGCATGACGAGGTGCTGGAGAGCAATCGCTATCCCGCCATCTTCTTCCATCCGACCCAAATAAAAGGCGCGTTCAAATCAGGAGAAGGCACGCAGGAATTGCAAGGGGAAGGAACCTTTAACATCCACGGGGCAGATCATCCCCTGGAGTTGCCGCTCAAGGTGCAAATTGCCACCGGCATGGTTACGGCAACTACGCGGTTTACCGTTCCCTACGTGGAGTGGGGGATGAAGAATCCCAGTAGATTTCTGTTCCGCGTAAGCAAGCAGGTGGAAATCGAAGTAACCGCGAAAGGCACGATTAAACAAACAGAGTAACGATGCGCCCAAGAGGATAGTCGCACCAGAGATCCGGGTTGTCCGCTTTCTACATGTAGAACGTCTTGATGGCGTCCCAGGCGTAGATGCCAATAATGGCGGCGGTTAAAACGCTCGTGACGCCGGTAAAAACCCTCAAATACGGTTGGATCTTGTCCAACTTGCGAATGATGGCATCGTTTTCCTTGTGCTGACGATCAGAGATGTCATCTAGAAATAGCTGGTCGTCTTCATAGCGGGTGATTGTCCCGCGATAAAGCAGGAGACTCAGCAGGCAAACCGCGAAGACGGCCCAAACGATCCACAAAGTTGACATAATATGCACAATTGCCTCCCGGGGGTTTCCAGGTAGTCCCCAATACCCGAGCGGGTCCGAATTGGCGGGCTCGGCTGGTAGGAGGGGCTTCCGGCCTAGAAATATAGTCCTGGGAAGGGTCGATTGCCCAGAATTATCTCGTTAACCGGGCAGGTTCCCGGCAACTCGGGACGGCTGAAAGCGCTCTCAGAGTCATAGCAACTGAGGAGCAAGAAAATGAACGGCAAGATGCATTTGAGTTGGTTGGCAATCGCATCGCGGCTTGGCTTTCTGACCGCTTGCAACCCACCCGCTTCGGACCAGCACCTGCAGGAGCAGGCGGCCCAGGCTACCGAGCAGGCAAAACAGGGGTCGAAAGAGGCCCTGGCGGACGCCCGGGTGGCCGCGAAAAACGCCGAACAGGCTGTGAACGATGTCGCCGCAGGCGTCAAGCAGGGACTGGACACCAAAACCGCGCCTGCTGGCGACCGCCTCGATCTCAATTCCGCCTCGGAGGCCGATTTAGAGTCTCTGCCGGGGATTTCGCCTGGAAAAGCCAGGCAAATTATTGAGCATAGGCCGTATACCTCCTCCCATGACTTGGTGAAATCCGGGCTGCTTACGGAGCGCCAATTCGACGACATCGCCCCAAAAGTAACCGTACGCTAGGCTGAATCGCGGTTGCCGTAAGCGCATCTAGTAATGGGGGAGCTTGCGACTTTACTCCCCCTAGGCTTCGGGACTAAACTATTCTGAACAGGCAACACACGGAGATAACCAAGATGTCAAGCGTCGCCGAACCGGTAACCAACCTAAATCCAGTATCGATGCCCCTGACGCTCACGCCGCAGGCGGTGACGAAGGTCCATGAAATCATGGCCACCCAGGATCCTTTGCCAGCCGGACTGCGTATTGGCGTGGTGGGCGGCGGCTGCTCGGGCTTTCAGTACTCGATGTCCTTCGAGAACCAGGCCGGCATGATGGATAAGGTCTTCAAGTTCGACAATCTAAAGGTATTTGTCGACGCCACCTCGCTGATGTACCTCAATGGCTGCGTGGTCGATTATGTAGAGACCCTGGAAGCAGCAGGCTTCAAGTTTGAAAATCCGACGGTGAAGAGCACCTGCGGGTGCGGCTCCTCTTTTAACGTTTAACCAGCCGCTCAAGACCGCAAGAAAGGGCTTCGCCAATCGGCGAAGCCTTTTTTGCGTTTACGTGCAATATTCTTCCTCCCATTCCGTCTTCACTCCAGAACCAGATGCCGAGCTTGGACCAGGTAACCGCGGAACAGGATCAATGGATCGCTCAGGCGATCGAGACGGACGGGTCTCGCCTGCGCAACTACATCCGCAAGCACGTGGTCGATCTGGAAGCGGCCGAAGACATCCTGCAGGAGGTTTTCGTTGAGCTGATTGAGGCCTACAGGCTGCTTAAGCCTATCGAGCAGGTAAGCGGCTGGCTGTTCCGGGTGGCGAAGAACCGGATTATCGACCGCTTTCGTGGCCGCAGGCTTGAGTCGCTCAGCCAGGACAGGTACGGCGAGGATGACGAGGTGGCGGTTTCGCTCGAAGACCTGTTGCCTTCACCGGATAGCGGCCCGGAAGCAGCCTATGCGCGGAGCGTGCTGCTGGACGAGGTGGACGAAGCGTTGCGGGAGATGCCGGAAGAGCAGCGGTCCGTCTTCATCGCGCACGAATGGGAAGGGTACAGCTTCAAGGAACTGGCGGCCGAAACCGGTGTCAGCGTCAACACGCTATTGTCGCGCAAGCGTTACGCGGTGCTGCATCTGCGCCGCAGACTACGGTCGATTTATGAAGAGTTTCAAAAGAAATGAGGCAAGGCATGAGAAAGAAATGGCTATACAAAGCACCCGGAATTCTCCTGATTGTAATCGTTGCGGTAGCAATCTTTGGTTACGTGGTGCAACACTTGTGGAACTGGCTTATTCCCGCGATCGTGGGATGGCATGCGATTAACTTCTGGCAGGCGATCGGCATCCTGCTGCTCAGCAAAATCCTTTTTGGTGGCTTCCGCGGCAGAGGCGGAATGCACTGGCGGCACCGCATGGGAGAACGATGGGAAAAGATGTCTCCGGAGGAGCGGGAAAAATTCAGCCGGGGTCTACGTGGGCGCTGTGGCAAATTTCAACCCGAGGAGCAGAAAATCTAATGCTGGCGACTCCGTCAACCCGATTGGAACTGGAGCAGGAGAACGCCCGGCTGCAGAGGCTGGTTGCTGAACTTCTGGCAAGAAACCAGGAGTTGCGGCAGGCGTCTGGAGTCTGCATGTTATCCTCAGGCTTCCCGTTATGCGTCGACACTTGGCTCTACCCGTCATGACTCTGATCGCCGCCGCGACATGGGCGCAGACTCCTCAGGAAAACCCGCCCCTATGGGCTTATCCTAGCCATTTCTCGCAGGCCTCCACCGCGGGCAATACAGAGGTGGAGCATCTTCCGGGCAGCAAAGCAAGCTACACCAAGGCCGATATCCGCGATCTTTTTGTCGTTCCCGACTGGTATCCGGACATACATCCGCCCATGCCGGACATAGTCGCCCACGGAAGGAAGCCGGACGTGTATGCGTGCGGTCACTGCCACCTGCCGAACGGCCAGGGTCGTCCGGAGAATGCCAGCGTCACCGGTCTGCCGGAGGCTTACATCGTTCAGCAGATGGCGGATTTCAAGAACGGATTGCGCAAAAGCTCAGATCCGGAGATGGCTTCGGTGACCGCCATGGTGAAGCTATCCAAATCGATCAGCGATGACGAAATCAAAGCCGCCGCTGCGTACTTCTCCTCCTTCAAATTGAAGCCATGGATTCGCGTGCTCGAAGTCGAGCAGGTGCCGAAGACCAAGCCGGAAGGAGGCATGATGGTGGTGATCGATGGCGGCGGAACGGAGCCGATCGGCGACCGTGTCATCGAAGTCTCAGAAAACCTGGAGCGGACTGAACTGCGTGATCCTACCTCAGGTTTCATCGCCTACGTCCCCAAGGGAAGCCTGGAAAAGGGACGTGACCTGGTGATGACAGGTGCTAATGGAAAGACCATGTCCTGCACTATGTGTCACGGCCCGGACCTGAAAGGAACGGGAAACATCCCGTCGATTGCGGGTCGTTCGCCCAGCCAGATGGCGCGTCAGCTCATCGACTTCCAGACGGGCGCCCGAAACGGCTCGATGGCCCCCATGATGAAAGGCGTCGTCACCAAGCTAACGATCGAAGACATCGTAGCCATCACCGGATACCTAGCCTCCCGGGCACCCTGATTAGAAGCTTTGGTAGGCTGCCGCTCGAGAAGTCTGGGAGTCAACACTGCAATGCCTTGTATCAGGGCCCCGACTTTAGTCGGGCCGCAAAGGAATGAAAGAGATTGGGCTTTAGCCCCTGCCATGGCGCATCTCGCAGAAAATGCTTCGGATGACAACTCTCACAGGGGCTAAAGCCCAGATCTTTGTTGAGCCTTTACGGCCCGACTAAAGTCGGGCCCTGATACAAAACCAAACTCGCATCCGAAGTTCTGTGGTTCCTTTGTCGCACCCCTAAAACTTAGCCGGCACCACTTCCCCGCGCGTTTTGCTGGCCAAGAATTCCAGGCCGGACTTAACAATCACATACAGCACCGGGATAAAGATCAGGTTCAGGATGGTCGAAAGCAGCATCCCGCCGACAACCGTGGTGCCTACAGAACGCCGCCCCAGTGCGCCCGCGCCGGTGGCAAAGTACAGCGGAAGCACGCCGAGGATGAACGCAAATGAAGTCATCAGAATAGGCCGTAGCCGAAGCTCCGCCGCCTCAATCGCAGCCTCGAAAATCGACTTACCCTGGCCACGAATCTGCTCCGCGAATTCCACGATCAAAATAGAGTTCTTCGCCGAAAGCCCGATCAGCATCACCAGTCCGATCTGACAATACACGTCGTTGGACATGCCGCGCAGGGTGACCAATCCCAACGCACCCAACACCGCTGTGGGTACAGCCAGCAAGATGATGAAGGGAAGAGCGAAGCTCTCATATTGTGCCGAGAGCGTGAGGTAAACCACCAGGATCCCAAGGCCGAAGATGAGCACCGCCTTGCCACCTGCCTCGATTTCCTCTAGTGATAGCCCAGTCCAGGAGTAGGTCATTCCCTGAATCATGTTCTTCTTGGCCAAAGCCTCCATGTTGGCCAGGCCTTCTCCTGTGCTGTATCCGGGAGCGGCAGAGCCATCGATCTCAGCCGAGCGGAAGAGATTGTAATGACTAATGACCTGCGGCCCGGACTGTTGTGCGATCGTTACCAGGTTGTCCAGCGTTACCATTTGCCCGGAGTCGGAACGCACATAGAACTTTCGCAGATCTCCGGGGGTCATGCGAGCCGATTGTCTGGCTTGCACGTAAACCCGATACGACCGGTTGTTGTAATTAAAATCGTTGACATAAGCGGAGCCCATGTACACGCTCAACGCGGAACTTATCTGGTTGAGCGAGACACCTAAGGCTTTCGCCTTCTCTCGATCGATGCTGATCAGCAGCTGAGGATCGCTCGCCGTGTAGCTGGTGTATAGGCCGACCAGTTGATTTCCTTGACGGCTCGCTCCGACGATCTGGTGGGCCACGCGGTCCAGATCCTGCAGCGTATTACGCCCCAGATCCTGCAGTTCGAAAGTAAATCCGCCGAAGTTACCCAACCCCTGAATGGCCGGCGGTTCGAAGATAGCCACCAGGCCGCCCGGCACAGCAAACAGTTTCGGCGCCAGCGTGGCATAGATTTCCGCCGCCGAATGGCCGTCGCCCTTTTTCTTACGCAGATCGACCGACTTGAGCGGAACAAAGATTATCCCGTAATTGGAGGAGCTGCCCCCGCTGAGGCTGAATCCCATGACGGCAAATGTCCCGAAGACGTCATCGTTCTGGCGGATGATTTTTACGGCCTTATCAGCCACGTCCGTGGTGTAGGTGAGGGACGCGCCGGGCGGCGTTTGCACAATACAGATCAGATAATTCTGGTCTTCCGTTGGCAGGAAGGCGGTCGGCGTATGGTTATAAAGGTAAACCGTCCCGGCTAGGCCGCAGACAAAGAGCGCCAGCACCACGTAGCGCAACTGCAACACGTGGCGAATAGCCTTCCCGTAGAAAACCGTTGTGCCCACGATCGCCCGATCGATCAACCCTAACAGGCCGCGTTTGTGTTTCTCCCCGCGCAGGAAGATTGCCGCGAGTGCCGGGGACAACGTCAGCGCGTTGAAAGCGGAGATCGCGATCGAGAAGGCAATGGTAAGAGAAAACTGCTTATAGAGAATGCCGGTAGTGCCGGGAAAGAAAGAGACCGGCACAAACACTGAGATGAGCACCAGCGAAGTAGCGATGACCGCGCTGGTGACCTCGGCCATCGCCACGGACGTAGCCGTGTGCGGGTCGGTTTGGTCATCATTGATATGGCGCTGCACATTCTCGATGACCACGATGGCATCGTCCACCACCAGGCCCGTCGCCAGCGTGATGCCGAACATGGTCAGCGAATTTATAGAAAAGCCGAAGATCTTGATGAAGGCGAACGTCCCCACCAGGGAGACCGGGATGGTGATGGCAGGGATGATGGTTGCGCGCCAGTCGAGCAAAAACAGAAAGATGACAACAATGACAATGACAATTGCTTCGCCCAGGGTGCCCACGACTTCGCGGATAGAGTCGCCGATGACGGTGGTGGTGTCGAATGGAATCACATACGTCATCCCTGGAGGAAATGATTTGGCCAGATCGTCAAGGGCTGCCTTGGCCGCGCGGTCGACCGCAAGCGCGTTGGCATTGCTAAGCTGCTGCACGCCAACACCGATGGCGTCTTGGCCGTTGTAGTTGAGGTCGGTCGAGTAAGTCTCCGCGCCTAGCTCCGCATAGCCCACATCCTTCAACTGAACAATGCCGCCAGGGCTATTTTTTACAATGATGTTGTCAAACTCTGCCGGCGACGAAAGTCTGCCAATCACGCGCACCGGGATCTGGTAGGTCTGCTTCTCATCGGAAGGAGGCTGGCCAACCTGGCCGGCTGGAATCTCAACGTTCTGCTCCGCCAGCGCATTGGTCACATCGGCGCTGGTCAAGCCGCGAGCCGCCAGGCGCGCAGGGTCGAGCCACAGGCGCATGGCATACCGCCGCTCGCCGAAGATGACCACATCGCCCACGCCCGGGATGCGCTTGAGCGCGTCTTTCACATAAACGTCGAGGTAGTTGCTGATAAAAAGATCGGAGTAGCGCCCGTCAGGAGAATAAAAAGCCGCCGCGAACACGAAGTTGGAGTTCGCTTTGGTGATAGTGATGCCGGTGTTGTTCACCACCTGCGGCAGGCGGCCCGTCGCGGCCGAGACGCGATTCTGTACGTCGACGGCAGCAATATCGAGGCTGTAGCCCGTTTGGAAAGTAGTGGTAATGGCGCTGGTTCCGTCATTGGAACTGGTGGACTGGATGTAGTTCATCCCCTGCACACCATTGATCTGCTGTTCCAGCGGAATGGTTACCGCGGACTCGACCGTCTGCGCGTTCGCGCCCACATAGTTGCTGGTTACGGTAACCTGCGGCGGCGCCAGGGTCGGGTACAGGGAGATGGGCAGCGTAGGAATGCAGACCGCTCCGGCCAGAATGATGAGCAGGGCGCAGACAGTTGCAAACACCGGCCGGTGGATAAAAAAATCAACCACGAGAACGCTCCCTTTGGTTTGCGCAACCGGATTGCGGGTCGCGCTGCGCACCGGCTATGAAGCTCAGAGGCTGTTACTGATATCTAGCCCAAAGGCTGTACTGGGGCGCCATCCGCCAGGAACTGCGTACCCGACACAATGACTTTTTCTCCATTTTCGAGGCCGCTGATAACCGCGTAGTCGTTACCCACGGTGTCGCCGACCGTGATGGGCCGCTGCTTGGCAAAATACTTACCACCCTGGTTGGTGGCGACGTAGACAAAAGTCTGGCCGCCCAGACGGGTGACCGCCAACACCGGCACGACCGGGATTGAAGAAGTTGTCCATACCACCCGCGCCTTGATCTGTTGCAGGTTCCGCAGCTTGCCCAAGTCTGCTTTGACCGGGGCCTTGGCCAGGATTCCCTGCAGTCCGTTATCTACCTGGGGAGAAATAAAGTCGATGGCGGTGTGTTCCAGTACATTTTCCTGGTTGTCGAGAATCACCACCTGCAGACCCTTACGGATTTGGGTCACGCGTTCGGTAGGGATATAGATGTAGGCTTCGAGGTCGCGGTTTTCATCCACCGTAGTGAGCAACGTTGTCGCAGAGACGTAGTCGCCCAGGTGCACCGGAACATCGCCCACGATGCCGTCGAATGGCGCCGCGATGTGGTAATAGCCAAGCTGCTTCTTCTGGCTCTGGGTCGTCGCCACGGCAGATTCATAATCCGCTTGAGAATTCTTATAGGACTGTTCTGCCTGGTCGAAAGCATCGCGGCTGGATACGCCCTGCTCGAAAAGTTTGCGCTGCCGCTCCACTTCGATCTGGTTGTACTGGAAGACGGCGAGCTTTTGCTGTTCCGTCGCGTGCGAGGAGGCGACTGTCGCTTCCTGCTTGGCAGGGTCGATTTCCATCAGTATCTGGCCGGTGTGCACCCGGTCGCCGGAATGCACGTAGATCCTGACCAGGTTGCCGTCTACCTGAGGATTGATGGTAGCCGAGCGCCGGGACTTGATGGTCGAGACATACTCATCGTATTGCGGGACCGGAGCGGCCGCGATGGTCTCTGTTTGCACGGGCATCGCCTGTGGCGCTGCTTGCGGCGGACCTTGCTTGGCGCAAGCTGTGAACGCCAGCACGGCCAAGGGCATGCATCGTTTGATCCAAACGGGAAGCCTTCTCAAAACCAAATCCTCAGACGCAACGAATGCTGCAGAAACGCTTGCGTTTCTTTCCTTTTACCTTGAACAGGAGAACTTAACTCTAACAGTGACCGTTGGATGAGGTTGCATCGAAGCTTGCTTCAGAAATTTTAAAGCCTGAGCAAAAGGTCACTTCATCCCATTCCCAAAATGATCTTTCCCTTATGCTGGCCCGACTCCATCAGGCGGTGGGCGTCCGCGGCCTGGTCGAGGGGAAAGATTGAGTCGACGACGGGGCGCAGCTGTCCAGTACCGAACAGTGGCCACAGCTCCTGTTCCACGGCTCTGGCGAGCGAAGACTTTTCCTGCACCGACCGGGGGCGAAGGGTCGAGCCGGTAATCAGCAGCCGCTTCACCATGATGGCCCGCAGGTCGGCGGTAACCTGGCTGCCGTGGGAGGTGGCGATATGCACCAGCCGGCCACCGGTGGCCAGCAGGTCGAGATGCTTGGGAAAGTAGTCGCCGCCTATCATGTCGAGGATGGCATCGAGGCCATGCGGTTGGGCCCAGCGGGCGATTTCCGCGGCCCAGTCTCCCGAGCCGTATTTGGTCCGATAGTTGACCGCGATTTCGGCGCCCAGACCGCGGCAGAAGCTGCATTTCTCGTCCGAGCCGGCGGTGGTGGCGACGCGGGCGCCAAAAGCGCGGGCCATCTGGATGGCCATGGTTCCAATGCCGCTCGATCCCCCCTGGACCAGAAAGAGATTGCCGGCAAAGAGGCGGCGTGGCTCAAAGAGATTGGCCCATACAGTGATGACCGCCTCGGGCAAAGCTGCCGCGTCGCGAATCGATACACCGGCTGGCACCGCCATGCACTGGCCTTCGGGGACGGCGCAATATTCGGCATAGCCTCCGCCGGCCACCAGGGCGCAGACGGCGTCCCCCATCTGCCAGCGCGAACTGGCACTGGCGCCGACCTCGACGACGTGCCCAGAGAGCTCCATGCCAAGGATGGGGGAAGCGCCGGGCGGAGGGGGATAATGCCCTTGCCGCTGCAGCAGGTCGGCGCGATTGACCCCGGCCGCGACGGTCTGGATGAGTACCTCCCCGGCGCCTGGCCGAGGGACCGGCTTGTTGGCGATGCGGAGGACCTCAGGTTCGCCGGGCGTTGCAATGTCGATGCAGCGCATGGACTCAGGAAGAGCGTTCATGGCGTCTTCATCTCGCTGGCGGCGGGCAGAACGCGCAGCGAGAAGGGGTTGAAGTCGGTGTTGGTATCGAAAGCGTCCACACCTTCCCGGCGTTTGAGCCAGGCGACCACCTTATAGGTTAGCGGCGTAGCCAAGGTCTCATAGACCACTTTGATGAGATACGACGAGAGCATGAGCCGGATCAGGGTGGGCCGGGACACTTGCCCAGCGAAGGAGATGAGCATGACCAGAAAGGTATCGAATCCCTGGCCGACGATGGTGGACCCGATGGTGCGGGTCCAGAGCCATCTTCCGCCGGTAAGGACCTTAAGCTGGGCGAGGGTAAAGGCGTTGGCGAACTCGCCCACCCAGTAGGCGATGAGGCTGGCGGCGACAAACCGTGGCACTAGGCCGAACACTGTTTCGAAAGCCTGTTGGTTATGCCAGCCGGGATCAGCGGGCAGGGCGACGGCCATGGCCCCTGCGGCGCTGAGCAGAGCGGACGCGAAGAAGCCGATCCAGATGGCGCGTCGCGACGCCCGGTAGCCATAGACCTCAGTAAAGATGTCGCCAAAGATATAGGTAATAGGAAACAGTAATTCGGCCCCGCTGATGGTAAGGGGCCCAAGACGGCAGACCTTCTGGGCGACCAGGTTCGACACCAGCAGGACGACCACGAAGACGAGCACCAGGGAATCGAGATATTTGAAGCGGGTCATCCATCTGCAGTTATAGCCTAGCCGGGCGGAGCATGGTCGCATCATCGGGCACGGCGATGTGATATCTAGGAAAAATGGAATCTGCGACCTAATAGACAGTCAAGGCCCGGAGGGCCGGTGGCTAAACGTGAGCCCAGCGGAAGGGCTGGGATATTGAAGGAGATGAACGAGCGCCGTAGGTGCGGCACTCCTCCCCCAACCCGATTTCACCATACCCTGTCGCGGCGCAGTCTCGTCCAACGAAACCAACGCAACCGAAATGAACAATCCGCTTATTTGGACAGCTCTGTGTTTTGACACCCCATATCTGAGTTGCTAGAGTTGAGGTTGGTCGACTCCGGCCGGCCCGAGGCTACGGGCCAAGGAACGTCCCCGTCGTCTAGCCCGGCCTAGGACACCGCCCTTTCACGGCGATAACACGGGTTCAAATCCCGTCGGGGACGCCAACAAAATAAAAGACTTAACTGAAATCCCCTGTTTTCTCCGTGGAGCATTTTGTGGAGCAGTTAAGCCATCTTTTTGGCCTCCGGTGCGGTTTTCTCCGACCGGACCATCTCCACCACTTTCTGTTGTGCTGCTCGTTTCGCGGGCATCTGAGCTTGGGCGTAGATGTCCATCGTGATGCGTGACGAGCTGTGTCGCAACAACTCCTGCACCACCTTCACGTCTTCCCCATTGGCATGAAGAAGGGTCGTATAGGTGCGCCGGAAGGTGTGCCACGTCACCCGTTTCTTGATGCCGAGTCTCTTGACCACCGGCTGGATGTAGTAGCGCATGATGGTCGACAACCACAAAGGTTGCTTTCCGCGCTTCTTTCCTGCCCGGCTGCTGTTTGCCGCGAAGACGTAGTCATCGGGATCGCGATATAGCGTTTGCTGAAACCAAGCCAGCAAATCCTGTGCCGTGTACTCGTCCAGTGGTATTCGCTTCTGCGATGCCTCTGTCTTGCACCGGCCAACGACTTGGTCAACAACCGACCGCTGGACGTCGATGTCCAAAACCGCGAAATCGAAGTCTTGCCACCTGACTCCAGCTAACTCGCCACGACGCAGTCCGGTCGCCATATCCAGGAACAACAACACTCGCTCCCGTAATTGAAGTTCGGCGACAATGGCCTGTATCTCGGACACTTCGAGGATGTCTGGTACGCTCTGCCGCTTTGAACTCTGGCGAACACCAGCCCCTTTGTTAGGTCCCGAGATTGGGTTGCGGTCCGTAAATTCCCAACGGATCGCATGGTTGAAGAGCACACTCATCAGATCACGAATTCGTGCCTTGCTGGCTGGCGCGAGAAGCTGCATGTCCTTCTCTTTTTCCTTCTCCTTTCGGGCAAGCCGAACAGCCTTCTTTTGTCGCCAGGTTGTATCGAACTTCAGATCCTTCAGCCATTCTTCGACTACCGGTGCCTTGATGGAGGTCAACTCTTCCTTCCCCCAGCGTGGCCCGATCCAACGGTCTAGGTAGCTCTCATACCGATCACGGGTAGACCAAGCGCGTCCGTTCTCGCCGTTGTCGACCAGCTCCTTCAACCGGAAGTGTTCGATTACATCCTGCATCGTGATTCCACTGAATGCGTGTACTTGATTAGAGTTGATGGCCAGTCGCCAACCCCGCACCGCTCGCTCCGCGGCAGCTTCCGTCTTGTACTGGTCAAGAGTGCCTACTAGTCTCTTTCGGCGCATGCGCCGACCAGAGGGCAGAATATGGTGCCAACTGAAGATCCAAACCGGGGTCTTGCTGCCGTTCACGTCCATATACAAAGAGCCATTTTGTTTCCGCGCTTTCCTCAATAGAACCTCCTCTCGCTGAGGGCGCAGAATGCATCGGTAGCCACAATGTACCCTGAAAAGCGAAGCAACAAAAGCACGCCCTCCGACGGAAGCATCAGTGGGACACCTGAACCTTGCGGAAGTGAGGCGGGATGGGGCGGTTTTTGGGGACTGTCTTCACGTTTAGTCAAAGGAATCGCGTTTATCGCCTGATGACCAGACGCTATTGCGTACCCGTCTGCCGTGCGAGCCAACTGCTCAGTTCCGAGAGCAGAAATCGCCATTGCTTTCTCTTGGCTTGTCGCAGGGGATGTCCGGGAAGATGGCCCTCGCGTGCAAGACGCATCACGGTGACTGGATGAAGTCCCAAGAATTTCCCTGCGACGATTGAATCAACGTAAGGCTCAAGGCTCACTGTCGCACTTCTAAAGCTATCGACTGCCATGACCTTCTCCCTTCTTGGACTTTGTCGGAATCGCTTGTATTGAAATGTATATTTCACTATACATTGCCACAATACATCTGGACTATGCAAGAAAGGGCTGAATTGGCTTGGTCAAAATACCTGATCGTGGAAGTTCGGAAGGGCGACGAAGGCATGTTGTTTCATGTTCCTTTCAAACTTTTCGGTTTAGCCAACTGACCCCAGCCCAAAATCAGGGTGCAGGTGCGAGCCACGCGCAGAGTTCGTCCGAGCATTGGTTTTCGAACCATCAACCGGTTTATTCCTCGATGTTGAAAGAGCGATTTCCGGTATATTTGCGACACTCCCCCCTGCGGTAAAGGAAAATGCTCAAAAAAGATAAAAAAGATCTGACCGTTCGTGAACATCTAAAGATGATCCAATCTGACGGAGGTAAGGCCCGCTGGGCAAAGCTGACTCCTGAGGAGCGGAGCGCCCAGGCGCGCAAGATAGTAGGAGCGCGATGGGCCAAGAAGAGGGCCGCAGAGGTTGTCCCTGTGACAAGTTCCTCCGCGAAGCCTTCAAAGCGTGCGGCAAAGAAATCGCCGAAAAACAAATAGCGTAGCCCCTGTCATTTCAGATTTTTCTTGCGCCGAATCCGTCCAGGTTGCCTCTGGGCTTGGGCCTCCAGGCGGAGATTCTCCGTATGCCTCTCTTTGGCAAGCTCATAAATCGCCTCCCAGGCTACGGGATATTTCTCCTTGGACCCATTGAGCTGAACGACGGCATATTGTGGCCGACTCTCAACGATAACCTCACGAGCCTTACCGTTCTGTTCCACCGAAGACGCGGTGACGAAGATTACCTGCGTTTTGCGCTCCAGCAAGACCCCCATGAGCAGTTTCTCCTGTAATCGTAGTAAGATATACAAGCAATTGCTTGTATGGACGCATACGATCCGTTAGGTCGGCCTGGGGATAAGCAACAGATTGGTTCAAGTCAGCGTTTTTTAAACGATTGCACGGCTGAAGTGCTTCTACTACCTAAGCTGCGATGAGATGGCTTTTTTTGACACATCCCGGCAATTTTTTTTGGGGTCTGGAAATGGGGACTATGGGCCAGACACTTCTGCATCTCGTGGACCAGCGAGGTCAGACTCTCCCGGTGGCTATCCGGCTAGCAGTTGAGGCCGCGCACCGTTGGGTCAGGTGGGAATATCCCCATTTGGACGAAGCCGTAGTTGCCGGATGGGCAGAAGACGTTGGCAAAGCAATGGGCGCCCGTCTCGATGAGATTCGGTCTCCGTATCGCTACGCGTTTGCCGCATTGCATGGCAAGGTCAGGGAGTGGTTCCGAAGCAATGCTTCCAGGGAGGTTCTGGTTGGAACAGCACGGGAGTTGGAGCTGTGGGCCGGCATTGATCGTTCCACACAGCGCGTCATCTACCGAGCCGTCCTGTTCGACCAATTGAAAACGAAGCTGAGTGAGCGTGACAGGCACATCCTTGTTTTGCTTCAGCAGGACATGACGAGCCCGGCGAGTGTTGCGGCGGCCTTGGGTGTCAGTTATGCAGCAGCGGCAAAGGCGATACAACGGGTTAAAGAGAGGATTGCTGCAATATTGGTAGGTGTCCCAACTGCAGAGCAAGTTCCAGTGTCACCGCATCCTTGCGAATCGGAAAGCGGAGGGTAACGCTTGGATTTGATGAAGGATTTTTTTCTAGAAGCGAACCCAAATCCTGAGCGGATCGGGTGTCCCGAAGAGCGGACCCTCCGGGCGCTTGCCGAAGGCCGTTTGCCAGCTTCCCATCCGGCCCGTCTTCATCTGGCTTCATGCTCCGAGTGCTTCGCAGAGTTCCGAGGTTTTAAAGGGGAATGTGAGCAAACGCGTAAAGGGCGCCGCCGGATCATTGGCTGGGCATTGGCCGCGTCTTTGATCGTCGCAAGTGGTGTAGGGCTTTGGGAATACCTGCACGCAAGAGCTGGACACCTAGCAGCCGTCCAGATGGCCTCTACACAACCGGTGAAAGCAAATGTCGATCTCTTTAATGCCGGAACGGTGAGAGGAGAGGACGATGGTATCAACGCTCTGAAGCAGGTGTCGTTGCCCGCCGCGATCGTACAGCTTTCGGTGACGTTGCCTCGATTCAGCGAGGCTGGGCGCTACGAGGTCCTTGTATCTAGAGACAAATCTGGAAATGAGGTTGTCGCAAAGGGCTCCGGGGATGCTGTCGTCAATGCCGGCAAAGTGATCGTGGGTGCGACGCTCGATCTCCGCGCCGCCAAACCAGGGGCTTACTTTCTGGCGACAGTTAGGGGCTCTGACAATGGCGATGTACTACTACCCCGTTCAAATCGAACATGGAGCTCCTTGAAAAGATGCAGAATTCCCCTTTCCCAGGAATGAATGACGGTCTGACCTCGAAAACCAAGCATGAGGTCTTCGAGGGCGTTCTCTCTGCTTTAAACAAGAAGTTCTATAAGCCAGAACTTCTTGGAAATGGGTGGCATGAAGCTGTTGCGAATCATCGTGCGACTATCGAAGGTGCACCTACACTGGAGGCATTCGAGCAGGCTGTTACTGCCCTTCTCCAGAATCTCAAGACCTCTCATGTTGGCTTTTTTCATCAAAGCGCGCGGAGAGCTTCAAGCCGTGCGGCGCTCAGCGCAACCTATCTCGCGGACGAAACTGCCCACGGACCTCGGTGGATTTTCCAGGATGTTCATGATGGCGGTGCAGCGGCACTCGCTGGGATTCAACCTGGCGATATCTTACTGAGGCTCGACGACCAAGAGATCATCCCGCCTGAGCACCCTGTTTTCCCGATGGGAGCGACATCGAAACTCAATATTGTTGCGAGCGACGATAGGGAACGAACAATAACAGTCAATGTGTCAAAGCCGAAGGGAAAGAAGTTGCAGTTTGTGGAACCTACGCTTGTCCAGTCGAAGATTGTCGCTAATGGGCTTGGGTACCTGAAGGTGGCAATGTTTCCCGGGATGATCGGGGTTGACGTTGCAAACGAAATTTCCAAGGCAGTGGTGAGTCTCGGTAAGATTAGAGGGCTGATTATCGACCTACGGGGAAATACAGGTGGCGGGGCGGGCGCACTCCGTCTCATGAGTTTATTGACGCCGGAGAAGGTGCCGGTTGGGTTCGCGCCTGGAAAGCGATGGGCTGGGCGAGATCTTGCCAAAGAGAAACTCACATTTCCTCGCTTCGGAAACATCCCGGCTTCGAAGAAAACCCTCTGGCTGCTCGCCTTACGCTACTTGCCATCCCTCATCACAAAGTCTCCGATCGTATTGGAGTCTGAAGGGTACGGTCCACAACCGTACCAAGGAAATGTCGTTCTCCTGGTTGATCGGCACACCGCCAGTGCGGCCGAAATGGTCACCATTTTTGCGAAGGAGAATAGGTTGGCAACCATCGTAGGAGAAAAGACTGCCGGAAGGCTCTTGTCTGCGACTTCAGTGAAAGTCGGACACGGCTTTCGGCTTGCGCTCCCGACGGGTGCTTATTACACGTGGAACGGCACTGCTCTTGAGGGAAGCCCGATTGAACCTGATGTAGTCAGCGAATTCGATTGGCAGGACACAAGACGCGGCAATGATCGGCAGCTCGCTACGGCACTTAAGACCGTAAGCGCCGGAGTATCGATGTAATCGCCTTGTCGGGCTGGCTCGACGAAATTTCGGTGAGCGCATTAGGCCTGTTATCGTCGGTTCAGGGCGAAAAGCCACTTGTCCGGAATGCCGACTTCCGCCCATGTGGTTGTTGACCTCTGCCGTGACAGCGAAAAGGAATGCCGTAACTTAAAGAAAACAAGCGCCACGGATGGCCTCTTTTGGCGCTGTAAGGTACGATCGGGAACCGTTATCGAACCCGAATCAATCCCACGACCTTTGCCCCATAAACCTCTGCCCTCGCGTCGCTTCGAGAACAACCGGCAATTATCAAGCCGCTTATTAGATTGAAGCCGGATTTCGGATGCTGATTCGTTGAAATGAGTTCAGACCGAGTCCAGTGTGTGTTTGGCCGGGTCGTCCAGACGACGAAAAACCCCTGCGCGGGTGCGATTTCTCCGAGAATTTATAGAGGCGAACCCCGGGCGTTGCCCATTCGAGGTGCGAAGACGCTCGACGCACGAAATGTGTCCACAAGCTCCTTGGGGTTGTGAGATGATTCTTCCGAAGCTTCCCCGCTCCTGTCATACTTGGGCCGAAAATTCCCTGGGGCATAAGTTGCTATTGCTGTATGTGTTTAGAGCCACGGGAACACTGTTCCCGATGTCGAGATCCCGCTCAGCCTTGCTCATGTCTTCGGTTCTATAGCCCGCGCTTTTGAGCTCGGGCTGCCGTTAGAAGATCGATGGAGCACCGAATGTGAAGATTACACGGGTCCTGGACGCGAATCCCGGAGAACCAGAAAAGCTGGACTTCACTGAAAGCTCTGTGGGGAATGCGAAGGCGTTCAGCACGTTGTGCTGTACGCGCAAAGCGGGATCTCGTGAGTGCAGGGTCGAACTTCATCGCGTTCGAATTGTCGCACTTCCGCTAGCGCGAACCAGAGTGGCGGTTTGAACGCTGGAAGAAGGAGACGGGACACATGAAGGCATCCGTCTTGCTCGGGGCGGGCTGGGAGAACGACTCCGTAGAGGTGCTGTGGCGCGATGCCGGGCGTGTCTTTTGTAGGCTAAGCCAGCAGCATAATGCTAAGGGCCAGAGGCACGCGTTCGTACCCATCCCTGCCGCTGCCGAGCACCCGACTCTGGAAAGCGTCGATCGACTCGCGCACGAGCACGAACTCAGAAGCTACCTGGACGATGCGTGGGCATTGCGGCCGCTTGAGCTGGTCCGCGAGCGCGGGCACACGCTGCTCGTGGTTGATTACACAGGTGGCGAGCCGCTCGATCGCCTCGTCCAGCAGCCGATGGAGGTCGGACAGTTCCTGCGCCTGGCCGTGGCGTTGTCTGGCGCAATAGGTCAGCTACATGGGCGAGGGTTGATCCACAAAGACATCAAACCCGCGAACGTGTTGGTGGACTTGGGAACTGCCCGGGTCCGTCTTACCGGCTTCGGGATCGCATCGCGCCTCCCGCGCGAACGTCAACCGCTTGAACCTCCAGAGTTCATTGCCGGAACGCTTGCATACATGGCGCCAGAGCAAACGGGAAGAGTGAATCGCTCTATCGATTCCCGGAGTGACCTCTATTCACTTGGCGTCACGTTCTACGAGATGTTAACCGGCAGCCTTCCCTTCACGGCATCCGATCCGATGGAATGGGTGCATTGCCACATTGCCAGACTCCCCACCGCTCCCAGCGAACGGGTAAGGGATGTTCCAGCGGCTGTTTCCGCCATCACGATGAAGCTGCTCTCGAAGACAGCCGAGGAGCGGTATCAAACGGCGGCTGGAGTTGAACGCGATCTACGGCACTGCCTGTCGCAATGGGAGTCTCGAGGATCCATCGACGTTTTCACTTGCGGCGCACAGGATACTCCGGACCGCCTCATGATCCCCGAGAAGCTGTACGGGCGGGACCGTGAGGTGGAAACTCTGCTCACGGCGTTCGATCGGATTGTGGCTGGCAGCAGGCCGGAGTTGGTGCTCGTCTCCGGATACTCCGGTATCGGCAAGTCCGCGGTTGTGAACGAGTTGCATAAGCCGCTCGTCCCGCCGCGCGGCCTGTTTGCGTCTGGTAAGTTCGATCAGTACAAGCGCGACATTCCGTATGCGACGTTGGCGCAGGCATTCCAAAGCCTCGTACGACCGCTCCTTAGTATGGGCGAGGACGACTTACGCAAGTGGCGTGACGCGCTTCAGGAGGCGCTGGAACCAAACGGGCTGCTGATCATCAATCTTGTTCCCGAATTGAAGCACGTCATTGGCGAGCAACCTCCCGTTCCCGAACTCCCGCCGTCGGAAGCGCAGCGACGTTTTCAGTTGGTCTTTCGCCGTTTCATCGGCGTGTTCGCACGACCGGAACATCCGCTTGCTCTCTTCCTCGATGACTTGCAATGGCTGGACGCAGCCACGCTCGATCTGCTCGAAGATTTGTTGATTCAGACCGATTTGCAGCACCTGATGCTCATTGGTGCGTATCGAGACAACGAGGTCAATGCTACTCACCCGCTGGTCCGCAAGCTCGATGCGATTCGCCAGAGCGGAGCCGCGGTGCAAGACATCGTCCTCACCCCGCTTCGACGCGACGACTTGCTCCAACTGCTCGTGGACTCCCTGCGCTGCGAGACGGAGCGTGTTGATCCGCTCGCGACACTGATTCACGAGAAGACGACTGGGAATCCATTTTTCGCAATTCAGTTCATTTCCGCACTCTCTGATGAGGGCCTGCTCACTTTTGATTACGGTGCGGGCCGCTGGGTATGGGACCTAAATCGCATTCACGCCAAAGGCTACACCGACAACGTTGTGGAGCTCATGGTCGGCAAGTTGAACCGCCTCCCAGTAGACACGCAGGAGGCACTCAAGCAGTTCGCCTGCATGGGAAACAGCGCCGAGTTCGACATGCTGGCGATGGCCTACGACAGGTCGATCGAGGATCTTCACCAGCACCTTTGGGAAGCAGTACGCACCGAACTTATCTTCCGCTCAGACGATTCCTATCGATTCCTGCATGATCGCGTGCAGGAAGCAGCCTACTCCATGATTCCGCAACATCTGCGTCCCGCGGCGCATCTGCGCATTGGGATGCTTCTGGCTGAGCATACTCCTGAGGCGAAGCGCGAAGAGGTCATATTCGAGATCGTCAACCAACTCAACCGCGGCTCACACCTGCTTACCTCGGTGGAAGATCGCGAGCGCGTCGCAGAGCTCAATCTCATTGCAGGCCGGCGTGCCAAAGTCTCAACAGCATATGCTTCGGCACTTAAATATCTCGGGGCAGGCCGGGCGCTCCTGACGGAAGAGACGTGGGAGAGAAACTACTCCCTCATCTTCTCGACCGAATATCTGATGGCTGAGTGCGAGCTATTGACCGCAGACAAGGTTGCTGCCGAGAATCGACTCTCCCTGTTGCCGCAGCGCGCGAACAATCGGCACGATTTCTGCGTAGCCACGCGCTTGCGACTCACCCTATACACCACGTTGGATCGGTGTGACCGCGCGGTGGACGTGTTTCTGGAATGGCTCCGCAGTCAGGGCACGGTATGGTCGAACCGACCGACACGCGATGACGTATTGCGCGAATACGAGCGAATCTGGGCTCTTCTCGGCAATCGGCAAATTGAAGAGCTCATGGACCTGCCGCTCGTTGTGGATCCGGAGGTACTAGACACACTCGATGTCTTCACAGAGATTGTCACTCCGTCGATTCTCTTTGACGAGCACCTCTCGACATTGGTCGTCTGCCGTTTAGTAGCCCTTAGCCTCGAACACGGAAACAGCGACGCCGCGTGCTTCGCCTATGTTTGGCTTGCGATGTTTGCGGGCCCGCGCCTTGGCAACTACAAAGACGGATTCCGGTTCGGGCAACTGGGCTATGACCTGGTCGAGAAGCGCGGCCTGACACGCTATCTGGCGCGAACCTATATGTCTGTGGGTGCCATGGTCATGCCATGGAATCAGCACGTTGCCAGCGGACGTGAACTGGTGCGTCGCGCGTTCGATGTTGCATATCGTATTGGCGATCTGACTTTCGCATCCTATAGCTGGGACCAACTGATTACGATTTGCCTGGCAGTCGGAGATCCGCTCGCGGAAGTGCAGACGGAATGCGAAAACGGCTTGGCTTTTGCGAAAAGGGTGCGCTTCGGTTTGGTCATTCACCTCTGCGGAGCACAGCTGGGTCTTATTCGGACGCTACGTGGAGTAACACCGACTCTGGGGCGCCTGGATCACGACGATTACAGCGAGCCGGAGGTCGAGCGCGATCTGGCCAGCAATCCGAATCTGGTATTTGCCGAGTTCTACTATTGGACCCGCAAGGTGGAGGCTCGTGTTTTTGCCGGAGACTATGCTTCAGCGGCTGAGGCCGCGTTCAAGGGCCAGCGGATGTATTGGACATCTGCGGGGATGTTCGAAACTGCAGAATTTCGTGTCTATGCTGCCCTCGCTCATGCGGGCGCCTGGAGCATTGCGTCGCCCGAAGACCAACCGAAACACTTCGAGGCCTTGGCGGAGCATTACAAGCAGCTCGAAGTCTGGGCTGAGCATTCACCGCAGACTTTTGAGAACCGCGCCGCCATGGTTGCAGCGGAGATTGCACGGATTGAGGGACGCATTCTGGACGCGCAGGAACTCTACGAGAAGGCGATTCGATCCGCGCACATGCACGGCTTCGTCCACAATGAAGCCTTCGCTAATGAACGGGCAGGATTGTTCTATGCGGCACGTGGGTACGAGAAAATTGCGACGTCCTACCTGCGGGAAGCACGCTACTGCTATATGCGTTGGGGAGCGGATGCCAAGGTTCGCCAGCTTGACCAGCTTTACCCGCAGATCAGACCCGAGAGAGCAATGTCGGATTCGACAGCAACGATACACACGCCGGTCGAGCAACTCGAGCTGGCGACTGTGATCAAAGTGTCCGAAGCTGTGTCGGGTGAGATCGTGCCGGAAAAACTGATCGACACGATCATGCGCACAGCGCTCGAACACGCAGGTGCCGAGAGAGGTCTGCTGATTCTCCATCGAGGACATGGTTATCGCATCGAAGCGGAAGCCACAACCAGCAGCGATCAGGTGACAGTCGTCCTTCGAGAGGCAAGCGTCACCGCCGCGGATCTACCCAGTTCGGTTCTGCAGTATGTGCTTCGGACCAGGGAAGGTGTTCTCTTAAATGATGCATCCGGTCAGAACTCATTCGCCGCCGACGACTATTTTCGCGGGCACCACGAGCGTTCTGTGCTGTGCCTCCCACTGCTCAAACAGACTCAGTTGCTCGGGCTGCTGTACCTAGAAAACAGCCTCACTTCTCACGCATTCACTCCTGCGCGAATGGCCGTCCTGAAGTTGATTGCCTCGGCGGCGGCGACCTCCATGGAGATCACACGCCTCTACAGCGATCTCGAAGATCGTGAAGCGAAGATCCGCCGCCTGGTGGACGCCAACATTCTGGGAATAGCGACCTGGAATGTCGAGGGCGCCATCCTGACGTCTAATGAAGCCTTTCTTCGCATGGTGCAATACGATCATGGAGATGTCGCTGCGGGTCGCGTGCGATGGTTGGACATGACACCTGCGGACTGGCGCGAGCGCGCTGAACGCGCTTTGGCAGAAGTAATCCAGACCGGGACCGTACAGCCCTTTGAGTCAGAATTTTTCCGGAAAGATGGCAGCCGGGTACCCGTGCTGATTGGAGCTACCTTGTTCCAGGAGGGGGGAAATGACGGCGTCGCCTTCGCACTCGATTTGAGTAAACAGAAACGGGCTGAAGCCGAGATCAGAGCGCTCAAGGATCAACTCTATCGGGAAAACCTGGCTCTGCGGGACGAAGTCGATCGCGCTCAGATGTTCGAGGAGATCGTAGGTTCCTCCAAGCCGTTGAAGACGGTTCTCTCGAGGATTGCTAAAGTGGCGCCGACCGACTCCACGGTGTTCATCACGGGGGAGACTGGCACCGGCAAGGAACTCATCGCTCGCGCCGTCCACAAACGATCTCAGAGGGCTGGACGTGCCTTCGTCAGTGTGAACTGTGCCGCACTTGCGCCTACGCTGATCTCATCGGAGTTGTTCGGTCACGAAAAAGGAGCTTTCACAGGAGCTACCCAGCGGCGGCTGGGCCGCTTCGAACAGGCTAATGGCGGCACGATCTTTCTGGATGAAGTAGGTGAACTTCCGCCCGATACGCAGGTCGCTCTCTTGAGAGTCTTGCAGGAGCGAGAATTTGAGCGAGTCGGGGGAGGACAGACGATCCGTGTCGACCTTCGAGTCATCACAGCGACCAACCGAGACCTCACATCTGCTGTGGCCAATGGAAGCTTTCGCCAAGACCTTTTTTATCGACTCAACGTATTTCCTATCGAGGTGCCACCGCTCCGAGACCGGACTGAGGACATCTTGATGCTCGTCGAATACTTCGTCCGACGCTACGCCAGGCGCGCCGGAAAGAACTTTCGCTCGATCGACAAGCAGACGCTGGATTTGCTGCAGAACTACGATTGGCCGGGCAACATCCGGGAGTTGCAGAACGTGATTGAGCGGTCTGTCATTCTGAACTCGGGCGAGGTGTTTGCCATCGACGACTCATGGCTCTCAAGACAACCCGCCCGAGGGCGACCTCAAGTTGCTTCACCCGCAAAGTCTCAAGGTGAGGCCCGCAGCGAACGGGAGATCATCGAGGCGGCGCTCGCCGTATCACGGGGCCGTGTAGCTGGGCGCTTAGGGGCCGCCACGCGGCTGGGCGTCCCACCATCCACGCTGGACCATCGCATCAAGGCGTTGCGAATCGACAAGGCACAATTCAAGTTTCGCTAAATTCCCGCCAGTTTCACCATATTCACCACATTCACCAGATCTGCCAAATTCGCCGGTGGGCGACGGGCTCGACTTCTAGCCTTTTCAGTCACTTTCGAATGGCACGCTGGTTGCCATCGGAATCAGTGGACGACAGGCGATGCGAGCCAATGACTTGCCGAATCGACCGGCGTTGGACTGAACAGGGTCTGCTCCTTTACGTGAGTGGTCGACTCGTTTCGGAAGATCTGGAGGTCGTTTGCACTGCGCTCGACGGACGCCGTGTCGTCGCTATCGAACTCTCGGAGGTAGAGTTGGTGGACCGCGACGCTGTGAAGCTTCTCGCTCAGGCCGAAGCTGAAGGTATCGAGCTCAGGAGTTGCCCTGCCTACATCCGCGAGTGGATCACGAACGAGCGAACGAGCAGCTAGTGAAGTGCGCAGAATCGTCGGCAATGGACCGGGCCTGGAATCTGGGTTGACTTCGCATAAGCCGGGTGCCTCAACACTGCCCAGCGCCAGACCGTCGCCGTCGAGCCGAGGATGCAATACGAAGGGCCGGGCCAGGAACGAGAAGAAGATTGGCGTCCACAAACGCAGAAACCACACAACCTGAAACCACCAAAAAGGAGGAACCTATGACCCCAGCAGTCTCTTTACGCGAAGGAACCACGCAGTCAGCTGGGACGGATGCGATTCGTCCCTTCAAAACCCATGTGCCGGAAGCGGAACTCACCGAGTTGCGCAGGCGCATCAACAACACAAAGTGGCCGGAACGAGAAACGGTCACAGATGCAACCCAAGGGGTGCAGCTCGCCACGACTCAGGCGCTCGCGCGCTATTGGGGCACGGAATACGACTGGCGGAAGTGCGAGGCTAGGTTGAACGCCTTACCGCAATTCATCACCGAGATCGATGGGCTGGACATTCATTTCATTCACGTTCGTTCGAAACATGAAAATGCATTGCCGCTCATCGTTACGCACGGATGGCCTGGCTCGATCACCGAACAGTTGAAGATCATCGATCCGCTAACCAATCCCACCGCACACGGCGCGAGCGCATCGGACGCTTTCCACCTGGTGATTCCGTCGATACCAGGCTACGGGTATTCAGGCAAGCCGACCACCACAGGCTGGGACCCCGCGCACATTGCACGAGCATGGGTCGCGCTCATGAAGCGCCTGGGATACACGCAATTTGTGGCGCAAGGCGGTGATTGGGGCGCGATTATTACCGAGCAGATGGGCGTGCAGGCGCCTCCCGAACTGCTCGGCATTCACGTCAACATGCCCGGCGCGGTTCCGCCTGAGATTGACAAGGCGGCATTCACCGGTGCTCCAATGCCAGATGGTCTCTCACCTGAGGAAAAACTCGCTTTCGAGCGGCTGCAATTCGTCTACAGCAAAGGCGTCGCCTACGGCTACCAGATGGGGTTGCGACCACAGACGTTGTACGGAATTGCGGATTCCCCCGTCGGCCTGGCCGCCTATTTTCTGGACCACGATGCGTGGAGCTACGCGCTGATCTCACGTGTCTTTCAGGGACAATCCGAAGGCCTCACGCGTGACGACATTCTCGATAACGTCACGATCGCCTGGTTGACCAACACGGCGATCTCCGGAGCCCGCCTCTACTGGGAAAACAAACTCGGGTACTTCAGTGTCAAAGGCGTGTCCATCCCGGTTGCCGTAAGCTCCTTTCCGGACGAGATCGATCTGTGCCCGCGCAGTTGGGCGGAGCGGGCGTATCCCAAACTGATCCATTACAACAAGCTGCCCAAGGGCGGCCACTTTGCGGCCTGGGAACAGCCGCAGCTCTTCACCGAAGAGGTTCGCGCCGGCTTCCGGTCCCTGCGATCCAGGACGGCGAACTCGGCACTGATCTGACACGACTGACGGCCAAATCTCCGCCACAGCAACAGGAGAGCTTCGATCTTCCCAGCTCTCCTGTTTTGACGAAGCAAAATTGGGCACACGCCATATCCCATTTATGACGGTCGTCGTAGTTAACGGCCCAGCCGTCCAGGAGGAAATCATGAAACTCGCAGGCAAGAAGGCTCTCATCACCGGCGGAAACAGTGGCATCGGCCTGGCCACAGCCCGCCTTTTCGTTGCAGAAGGCGCTGAGGTCGCGATTACCGGCCGGGACCAGAAGACACTGGATGAAGCGGTCGCCGAACTGGGATCGAAAGCGCGCGGCTATCGCGCCGACGTTACGGTTGCGGAGGACCGCAAGAAGCTTTTCACTGAACTCGCCAAAGACTTTGGCAAACTTGACATCGTCTTCGCCAATGCAGGCATTTCCGGCATGACGCCGACTGGCACGACCGACGAAGCCATCTTCGAGAAGGTAGTCCACACCAACCTCTACGGTGTTTTCTTTACCGTCAATTCAGCCGCTCCTCTCATGAACGACAACGGCAGCATCATCTTCAACGGATCGGTGCAGAGCTATCTCGGTCAACCAGGTCTGGCTGCCTACGCTGCCACGAAAGGCGGACTCGTCTCGATGGCTCGATCCATCGCCGCAGACCTTGCACCGCGCAAGATTCGCGTGAACGTGGTGGCCCCTGGAGCGACGAAGACTCCCATCTGGAAGCGCGGGGCGCGCGCCAATGCCACGGCAGAGGAATCCGCAAAAGTTTCCGACTTCTTCTCTTCCACGGTTCCACTTGCCCGTTGGGGCGAGCCGGAAGATCTGGCCAAGGCTGTGCTTTTTCTTGCCTCGGACGATTCGTCGTACATCAACGCGATCGAGTTGATGGTGGATGGCGGATTAACGGGCGCTCCTTTCGGAGCTGCCATACTTCGCGCCTGACGCGGAAGGCAGCCCATCGAAGGCCGGCTCGGGACAAGGGAGGCAGACATGAAACCCTGGAAAGCAGTTTTGCTAATTCTGATTGCTCTCGCGGTCGCAACCGCGGGATACGGGCTGATTCTCGTGCGACGAGGCTTCAGCGCACTTGCGACACCATCAGCGATTGAGGAGTTCGCGGCCACAACGGCACGCAAATTGGCGGTGCCATCCGCGTATCGCGAACTTCACAATCCCATCGTGCCTTCAACGGAGAACATTCGGGGAGGCATGGAGCATTTCTCCTATCATTGCTCCGAGTGCCATTCGAATGACGGAGGGGGCCAGACGGTATTCGGCAGGGGCCTCTATCCGAAACCGCCCGACTTGCGCGCAGCCGGGACGCAGAACAAGAGCGATGGTGAGCTCTACTACACAATTGAAAATGGAGTTCGTTTGAGCGGCATGCCCGCCTTCCACGGAACGCACACTGTCCCGCAAACTTGGCGCCTGGTTTTGTTCATCCGGCACTTGCCTCAGATCACGCCCGAGGAACTCAATGAAATGAAGGGGTGGGACCCGAAGAACGAGGCGGATCCAGCGCATTTCTGAAGGGCGGGGACACTCGTCATTCCGATGCGAGGACATGATCATGCAAGCTACTGCGACACGACAAGACAGCATGCAGGCGACTGATACCGACGTTCCCCGTGAGACCACTCGTGCGTCAACAACATTCGGATTTACCCGCCGCAGCTTTTGCGGAGGAGCAGCGGCATGTTTTCAGAAGAGCTTCGCGCGGGCTTCAGATCACTGCGGTCACATGCGGCAAAGTCGACAGCATGAGTCGCGATCGGATGTTCTTAAAGCGTTTAACCAGGTGAACTACGCCCCCGCAATACGTTTTCCTTTTGTTTCCGTGCTTTCCTTCCCGCGCGTGTCAATTCCCAAGAGTTCCTAAGAAGTGGCAGGGCAGAGGTGTGCTTGGAATTCCAAGTGGCCGTAAACCGGCTATCCGGACAAATGGACGGATACGGCCCGAGATATCACAGGGTGCCGTCAGGATCTCCGACGATCTGAAAACTGGCCCAGAAATAAGGGGGAAGGCCTTGATTCAGGAGGTCCAACTGCGCCGTCCGGAGAGCATCAACCTTGCGGGTATGTCGGGCGAGCTGGGAATAGAACATGGCCATCAGATGTTCGGTGGCGTGATCCTCTAGCTCCCAGAGCGTAGACACGACAGAGTCGGCGCCGGCTTCGATGAAGGCGTTGACGAGATTCGCCACGCCAGCCTCGCCCACCGGGCCGACACCAGTATTGCAGGCTGAGAGCGTGACGAGCTTTGCTTTCAGATGCAGGCTACGAATCTCGCGGACCTGCAAAAGACCATCTTCACTCCCCGAAGGATCCGGCGCGAAGATCAGAGCGGAACGGTCTGGGTAGTCCAGGTCGGCATAGCCGTGCAGAGCGAGATGAATGACCTCTGTGCTGTTTAGCGAAAGATGCTTGAAGCGAGTTTCAGTAGCATCTGCACCCAAGAGAATCGTGCTCGGTCTCGGCAAATCTGCGGCAACGGTCTCGACTTCTAGCTTGCTGTCCGGGAGCGGCGCAAGCTGGCTCCGCTCTGGTCCGGAGATTGCTCGAACAATGGGATTTCGCGTATCCGCAGGCTGTGTCCACGCGGCGACCCCGATGTATGGCATGGCAGCGGACGCTTCCTGGCCGGGACGTTTGCGAAGCAAGTCAAAGACGGTAGATGAAGGGGCAACGTCTACCGTATGGGTTTTAAGGACATATGAGCCTTTGTCTGCGAGCGCAGCGAAGGGCAACAGATGGAGAGAACTGTCAGGAACTATAACCAGATCCGTCTTCTGGTGATACTCCTTAATTGGATTTAGCAGTTCGGTGAAGAGGCGCTGGGCGAGCGCCAGGTCCGCCTTCTGAGCGCGGATTTCTTTCCGGTAGAGATTCGAGTCCGATTCGATTTGAGTCTTCGCAGGCAGATGATAGGGTGTGACCGACGTTCGAGTGATCGCGAATGCATACGAGTTGCGTTCGGCGAGAACGTATTCGATTAGCAGCGCGTTGGGCGAAAGGCTGCGCTGGACATCGGATAGATGGACTGGGTGAACTGTTGTCTCCTGTGCCAGCGCACTAGGGCTGATTTTCAGTTCCGTGTTGTTAATTTCGCCGATCAGAGAGGCCCTGGTGGCTGGATCGTCAGTGTTTATGAGGGCGAGATTGAGACGGGTCAGTTCTTGCTCATCCGGCGTGGGCGCATGAACTGGCTGACTGGCATGATGCTCTAGTGCTTCCGTTTCGACACGGCCCCGAACTTGTTCCAGAGCTTGGAGGGCATCATCGTAGCGCCTTTGTGCGCACAATGATTCGAAATAACCCGAATAAACATCGCTCATCTCTGCGAGAAGCTGCCGCTGGATGTTGGTTGTGGCAGCATGCTGAATCATGCCATCTACAAGCGCGATGCTCTTCTGATAGAGCCCGTCAGCCTCCTTGGCTTGACCCATCTTGTCTTCGATTTCAGCCTTAATAGCCAAATTGCGTGGAACGAGGTAAAGCTCATCGGGAATTTTGGTGTTCGCATCAATAGCGCGGTTTATCGTCGCAAGAGCGCTGGGGAGGTTGCCGTTATGTTGATACGCTTCAGCGAGAAGTCCACCTGCGTCGGTAACGCCGCGGTAGTTGCTGATCTTGCTTGAGAGGTCGACTGATTGTTGGTAGTCAGCGATCGCTGCGTTCCAATCTCCGCGCTCTTTATTGATTGTGCCCCGCGAAAGGTAAACCTGGGCTTTGTGGGCGTCATAGGGTGTGCCTTGCAACCGTGCAAGTGATGCGTTCGCGAGCGTTATGGCTTGTTCGTATTGCTGAAGGCCTGCCAAGGCGTCTATCTTCGCGTAAACGGCGATTGTAGGATAGGCGATTGCAGGATGTGTTACAGCGATCTTGATTGCCTGATTCAAGGGTCCCAGCGCTTCCTTAAAGCGATGAAGCTGCACTAGACCGGCCCCAAACACGCTCGCATAGCGGACAGTTGCCGCTGGATCATTTTCAACTTTTGAGAGTTCCCAAGCTCTTATGACTTGGGCTTTGGCGGTTTCGGTGTCGCCGAGGATGAACGCAGCTATGCCTTGCTCGCCCGTGGCGCGTGTGGCCAGTTCGTAGTGATGCAATCTTATTGCTAGCGCGGCCACGTCTCGCCAGGTGGATCGTGCTTCTGAGGCGTTGTAGTTGGTTTCGAGCATCCCCCGAATCGTGAGGATTCTGAGCTTGGTCTCCGGGTCTGCGGCCTCGGGCCGCGCCAAGTCTTGCGTCAATGCCCAAAGAGTCGCTGGAATGCTCACGGATTCATTTGGGGGGATTTGACTGACCTGGGCATACAGAGCTTTGGAAAGTTCATGCTGTGAGGTGTATAGCTGCTCAGCTTTCTGGTATAGGGGTAACGCCTCGGCCCAACGATTACCCCACGCAAGAGTGTCGGCCCTGTCGAGCAGTCCCGCCGCAGAATCCGGTGGAGCCGAGCTGTGATGTGGTGTGATCGCGTAGTAATACGCGCCGCCAGCGACTAGAAAACTTATTCCTAAAGTCGCGAAGATTTTCTTTACAATGCGGGGGAGTCGCACGTGGGTCCGTCTCACAAAGTGAAATGTTTTGTTTGGTAACTGCCACTGCTCGCTTCAAGTTTAGCTGGAGAACGCGTTTTGCTCTAGAGCAGTGAGCTTCCGTTAGGGAAAAACCTTTCGATTCCTCGCTCCATTATTTGGCCGCGGCTTGGCCGTAGTGAGCTGGGGTCTGTATCCATCGCCAACATGATTATGCGTCGGATGTTCGCAGATTGTTCTGACTGATGGAGGTGGCTCGTTACTTCGGTTACGTTGATCTCTGGCGCCGTTTGCCATCGAAGACTGAGATTGTTCTTGCGAGCCAATTCTTCGGCAAACTCGCGGAGAGCAACATCATTGCGAGCGAGAAACGGCTGGATCGTGCCAAGATCGTAAATGTAAGCGGAGGCACTATGTGACCATTCCTCGGGACCGAGACCCTTTAGGTGATTCTCACGTCCCAGCCGGTCAAAGATGGCGTTTAGCGAGGTGGCAACCTCAGGAGTGTGTTGGTTGCCGGCGTCGACGCGGCGCAGCTCTCCAGCCCAATCGTAAAGGTCCTGGTAAACGTGGTGATGGATTTCCTGAAGGTGTAAGGAGTCGAAGCCGCCTCGTATAGGGGCAGTTCGAAGCTCGGCGAGTCGAAATGCTGTGAGGTCGGCCTCTGCTGTCGCAAGCTGCTGGGGGTCAGTGATGCCAAGTTTGTTTTTTAAGGTTGTAGTGCCGAGTATCGTTATGTCAGTGTGCTCAATCATCGGTTGGTCTCACTTTTGCTAAGAGAGAGGCGTGGACTTGGTCGAGTGTCGAGTTGCCATCAATCCAAGATGCGAAGAGGCTTTCAAGATGTTGCGATGGTTGCTGACCAGCGAGTTTCACTGAGGCGAGCGCGGATTGCGCTGCCTTTAGCCGGAGGTTGCGTTCATTGTCAGAAATAGTCATGTCTCAATCTCCCGGGGTGGAATGGGGGCGGAAGTGGCTTCCTGTTGCATGGCTGGCGACGTGGGGCCTGGCTGTGATGAGTGCGGCTGTTCCCTATTGGTGGGTGATAGGCCTGCTCGCGATTGGGCTTTGGGAACTCACTTGGCAGATGAGCGGTACGAACAGGGCTCCAGTGCTGTCGCTGGAGCGTGTAAACCGCAGGGCAATTCAATCGGCGACGTTCGCCGCGATCGCTCTCTTCGCGCTGTTCTGGGTATGCGTGAACTGCTGGCGTCTGCCGGTCTATGGAGAGGTGCCTGCGGGAAAAGTGCTGTGGTCGGTACTCATCTCTCCAATAACGGAGGAGCTGTTCTTTCGGGGCCTGATGTATAACGGATTTCTCTTTGTAGGAAGAAATCTGGCTTGGAAACGAGCATTTGAGATTTTCGTTGTGCTCTGCGTGGCGTTCATATTTGCGGTTGCCCACGCTCGCCGCGGAATCTATCTGGAATTGACGATCGTTGCTGGCATTGTCTACGGTCTGTGCCGCTGGAAGAGCGGGAGCGTCATTCCAGCGATCGTTTGCCATTCTGTGTTTAACGCCTTGGTCATGTGGACGTTCGGAAGATAGAACAATCATCGCTTCTCCGTTGTTGGCTCGGCCGGGAGTCTGCGGACTGCTGCAAGGACGCGGCCTAAATAGCCGTTGGCAATGCCTTGCTGCGTATCTCCAGTGTTGTAACGTGAAATTGCGTGCTGTAGTGCTTCCTGGCCCGGTCCATAAGTCCTTTGTTCAATTCGGTAATCGTCCTCAAGAATCTGCCAGCCCACACGAAGGTTCGTGCAGGGCTCCAAGAGCGACGCGGGTGATATACCGCGTCGTTTAGCCTCTGCGGTACTGACTTGCATCAGCCCGAGGTCCACAAAGATGTCGTAGCTCTGGAAGTACGCTAGCCAATCCAGCGCTTCGCGTTGATCCGTGGGCTGACGCTTGAGTCGTAATGTTCCCTCGGGAAGGTTCCAACGCTTTAGCAGCGCCTTCGGGAAATCGATCTGCATGGCGTTTGGATTGCCGCTTGATTCGGCCTCGATGACTCCGCGAAGTGTACTCAGCGGTGCAGCTGGAAGGCAGGTCGATTGCAGCCTGGCAACGTCCGTGTTCTGTGCTCGCACTGCTGACGGAAGAAGCAATAGGCTCACTGCGAGGAAGGCCTTCATCGGTTGCTTGCCTCATATAACGGAATTGCCCAAAGATCTGCCCAGTCTTGAGCGGAGACGTGCTGGACAGACGGAATGATCGTGCCGGATGCCCAGTACAAGTTTGAGGGGGCAAGAAGCATGTCAGGGTTTCGCGATAGCGTCTGAAGAGCGGGCCAAACAAGGAGTTGTTCGTAGCAGATGAGGACTCCGGCGCGTCGATCCCAAATACGGATCGTCGGCTGGGTAGCGGAGCATTAGCGGGAAACCATTGTGCTCGTCGCCAAAGCGCCACATGCCGAGAGGCACTGGAACACGCTGCACGTAGGACAGGCGTTCCGTGTAGCCACGGGAGAGGAGAACATTGCGATTTGCCTGGGTGTTTGCAATTGGGATTGTCGTGCCGATGAGCAGTCCAGTATGCCGGGCTTTCAGTTGAGCGAAAGTTGTGGCCCAGCGTAGATCATGCGTTGGAGTCCAAGATGGGGACTATCGACTCAGGAAAAAGGATGAGAGTATCCGGGTGCGTGAGAGCTATTCGCTGCATGGCCTGTTCCTGGCCTTGTAATGTAGACCCAAAGACGTCTCGTGTAGCTGGACCTCCAAAACGGGTGTTCACAGCAACGATACGTGGATCGTGCGGGGGGCGATGGAAACGAGCGTGTGTTGCGAGTGACGCCCCTACGAGCACCGCTAGCGTAAAAGCCGTACCGAGACGACCGTAAGTCAATATCAGGACTAAGGGCAGGCAAAGCCCGAGCCATCGAGTTCCAGGAAACCACTGGCCCGCAGAGATGAATGGGTGTGCAACCGTGACGAGGCTGAGCGGGGGCAGGCTGAGTGCGACAATGGCCGCGACGGTCGCTACAGGAAGAAACTCGCGATTGTAAAAAGCAATCCACGGTGCTGCACTAAGGGCTAGAAGAGTGGTCCAGATGAGCAGCGGGAGGACAAGGTTTCCCCCAGTGCCGAAGAAGCTCTCGGAACCTGGAATGACGCTCCACGTGGCCCCCGCATAGTAGACCGCAGAGCTGAATGCGTCCATTCGTCGCCGCGACTGCAGGTAGACGAATGGATATAGCAGGGCTAGGAAGTTGAGAGACGGCTTGCCGCTCCAGCCGGCGGCGCCCAAGGCGAAGGCGGCGACGAAAAGTAGCGCCGTTCGGAGGTTTGGGGAAATCCAAATGGAGAGAAGCACGGGTTGTCATCTTCCCTCGTGATGGTTCTATGGATTCCGTGACTTTCACAGTTTGTGGACTCCATTCGGTACAAGTCGCCCAAATTCCGCCTACTTCGTACTCGTCTCGGGGTCGTATTGCTTCTCGACCAGGAAAGGTTGGACCCAATGCCGGACTGATCGAGCTGGTATTGGGCCGAAATAACGGGAGTCGAAGCTCTTGGGGCTGAAGGAGCTGACCACCCAGAGCTGTCCAGGCTGGACGTGATAGGTGCCGTATGCGTAAGGGCGGATCGGATGCCCTGTTGAATCGTGGTCAATCGTCAGCGTATGGGCGAGTAATTGCCCGTTAACCGTGACACCTTGGGCCGAGGTTTCGACGGTATCACCGGGCCATGCCACAACAGGCTTGATAAGGGGCGCGAATCCGTCTGGACAGGTTCGCATGGGTTTCCGATAGTTGGGCTCGCCCTTCATACCGGGCCAGCGGACATCGGGGCAAAAGAAAACGTAGGGCGCGGGAGTATGCGGCGCTTTGGCGGGGTCGGAAATCTCTTTGTACAGGCCGAACGGTGCCGAGTGCGTAAAGTTGAATACAAACCCGAAGCCAACCCCGGCCAGAGTTAGCCCGACGAAGGCAACGGCGAACGCGACCACGATGTAGCTCAACCGGGAGAGACGGGCGAGCCGATTCCGGACCTTCGGGTTAGACAGGCCAATCATGGATTCCCTCCTGAATAAATGCGGGAACCTGTTTCGCATCATTGGTGCGCCGAATTTCGTTTTGGTGGATCGCGGGGGTATCGGATTTGGAAATGCCCTCGATGCGGAATGCTCGAATGACGTGGATCTCGAAGATGCTTCCTGTTTCGCGGGGTCGCGATGCGTCCTCAGAGCGTGCTCTGGGGTCACGTCGAATGAGCTGGCCGGTAACGTGGATGTTGTCGCCCTTTTCGAAGGCCTTCGCCACGGAGGCGCTTTCCCCGAGGAAGGTGAGGGGGAGGAACTGCCGATGCTCTACGGTCTTGCCGTGCGTGTCGTAGAACCAATTCTGTGCGAGGCGAGCGCGCACGAACACGCGGCCGCCGGCGTCATCGACCGAAGGTTTGTCCGTGAGGTTTCCGGCGAGGGTCACTTGATTAAGAATTTCCATTCAGCTTCTCCTCGATTGCTTGTTGGTCGATCGCAGCCGTCGCGATGGAGCTGATGTCGAACGCCGCCTGTGGCGCTTGCGTCCGCTTTGGCGTGCCTGGCTGTGCAGCCGTTTTGAAAGCGGGAGGTTTGAGCTTAGTTCTGGCTAGCAAGGCGTCGTTGAGAAAATAGAGGCTCTGTACGCCGTAGATCGGCGCTACGCCGTTAATGAAGATGAGCATGTCGCCCGGCGCAGTGATCCTGCTGTCGGGGTCGTTGCTGGCCTTCGTCGGCGGCTTGATGCGTCGAATCTCGTCAACGGTGATGAGAGGGCGCTGGACCTGCTCGACGCTGCGGAAGATGTGCTTGAGGTAGAAGTCCGTCCGTTGCCCACTATAGTTGACGGTCTCCTTCTCCACCGTCATGTTGCCGCTGAGTTCGGAAAGGTTCTTGCACGTCTGGAGATTGTCGGTCTGAAAGGCTGCTTTGATGTAGCAGTTGTCGGTAATAGACTCGTTCGGGCCATATTCCTCGATGATCTGGGTAAGTGTCTGGGCAATGAGGTACGGCTTGATTTTGTACCCGGCCATCAGGCTCATCGCACCTGCGAGGCTTGGGATTTTTTTCAACTCTGGGAACTCGTCCAGCATGAGCAGCAGATGGTGACGGCTGGGATCGAGACGTTCCATGAGCCGATTGAAGATCAGCTGAAGCATGAGCCGTACCAGAGGTCTCAGGCGTTCTCGATCCGGCTGCGGGACCTTGAAATACAGGCTCATCGGCTGTGTTCCGTAGACCAAATCTCGGACAACGAAATCAGAGCGGGAAACGGTCTTTTGAACAATCGGGTCGTCGTAGACTGTCATCGGAGTGACGATGCTGGACTGAATGCTTGAAGCCTCGCGGTCGGCCCGATTTAGCTGCCTCTGGACGGCTTTGCTGACGAAAGGATGCGTAAAAGTAGGCTTGCCGTTGATGTCGAACCATTCAAGGTGAGGGTTCGATTTGCCGCCCGGCATATGCACCGTGCTCTGGATCTCTTTGAGCACGTCCTGGAAATCCATGCCCGGCGAGGAATAAAGTGCGAGTACATCGGGGAGCGTTGGTTCGCGCGGGACGTCAAGGTTTCTGAAAACGTAACCCAGGTGGATGATGCCAGCCGATACGAGATCAACTGCGGCATCCTCGAAGTGCTTATAGAGACTGTCGTCGTTGCCGTGCCGAATCACTGCGTTCGCGATGGTCTGTGCGTCGGCGACCTCGTAATCGGTTTCCCATCGAATCTCTGACAGTGGGTTGTAGCAGCAACTCTCGAATGGCAGCGTGGGAGCGAACTTCAGAACGCGCTGGCCGATAGCGTGCCGGAAGCCAGCGGTGCGATCCCAATTCTCACCCTTCAGGTCATAGACAAAGGCACTTTGCCGCCACTGGCACAGGGTGGGGATGATCGCTGATACGCCCTTACCGCTTCGGCTGGGAGCAAATAGCAAAACGGGCTCAGCGCCGGAGTGAAGCAGGTAGCGAATCTCCTGCGTATCTGGATCACGCCAGCCGCCAACATAGACACCATCGTTCGCGTCGAATAGACCTAGCTTTTGTATATCGTGTCGGTTGGCCCACGTTGCGGACCCGTGGAGGTTCATTAAACTGTCTGTGCTCTTGCGATCGCGTATGAGCGAGAGGAACCAGTAGGCAAGATAGGCGAGGAAGAGCCCGCCAAGGATCGTTGCTCCGAACGCAATCCAAATCTCTTTCCGCACGGCGGAACTGATGAGCCGGCTGCCTGCAAAGTGCTTCCAAAGCACAAGGCCCGCGAATGGCTGGAACACGGCAGCGCCATGAAACCACACGATCGGGTCTCCCATCTCGACTGGATTGTTGAGCTGTGCTGCAAGCCACTGGGTCGCGGCGCTGGCTGTCAAGACGAAGGCGACGACAGCGCCCAGCAAGGCCCGAACATTCCATCCGCCCTGCCAGCGAGGGCGCGAGGGGAGAACGTATCCGGGGGGTGCGGTGGTTCCGTTATTCATTCGTGACCTCCTCGTGCTAGTGAACTGTACATTTCACAAAAGATGAAACAAAATCAGTATCCTCGGTCGTGGGTCCGCTCCGCGGCTCGGGTTCTGAGCGCGTTGTTGAATTGCCCCATCCAACCTTTGTCAGCTTTCACTGGAAACCAGACCCATCGTTCGCATCCGCCGCGCCACAGAATCAAGGGCCTGCTTATCCGTCAGGATGTCTTTGTCAGCGCCCACGGACGCCGCATAGAGTTTGCTCGGATCACTTCTGAGGCTGTCGATGGTCACTAGATTGCCGGGCTCCAGATCTCCGCGCCGCCAAGCCGCCCGAAGGGTTCCATCGTGACGGACGACCTCGATTTTTCCTTCGGTCGTCTCGAATATGGTCTGAAGAGCACCAGTACGTTCATCTTCGCTATTGAGCAGCACACGTCCAATCAGTTTCTTGGAGCTGGTAGAAAACTCCATCGGAGCATGAGGGTCGCTGATAGCAACGCCGCTGCGGAAAAGTGTACGAGCGCGGTCCTGCACGTCTTTCATTTGCTGGAGATGACCGATGAAGTCGGAGCGAACGAGCCATACGGTCTGCCGTGTGTCGTTTCGCGAGTCCCAGCTCCTTCAGGTGTCGAAGGCGGGCCAACTCACCGGGGTTGGCTGCGATTCCGATGTCACTGTAGCCCTGGTTGTCCTGCAAAGACTTTGAGCGTTTAGCAATTCGTCGATCCAGAGGGGTAACTCGATTGGCAGTGAGCTCAACTTGTTTCTGGCGTTGAATGTCTTCCATCGTGCGAGGACCGAGCTGCCGGGTAAGAGACGTCTGGACAGTTTCACGAAGGCCCTTGCGGATGAGCATCGGCGGGAGTTGCAGGGCTTCTCCTGATGGGAGCTTGCCTCGCAGAATCAGGTGGGCGTGCGGGTGATCTGTGTTCCGGTGGACAACTCCGGCCCATTCGACCGGAGCTCCGGTGTGTTGCTCGATGCGAGCGATCATATCGCTTGCCGTGCGCTGAAAATTGACGTCGGAATCTTCCGGGGAAATGATGATTTTGAAAATGCGCTGGTCCCCGGCTTTCTGCCAGTGGCCGGCCAGAGAATCCAGCGAGCGCTCCTTGGCTAAACCCAAACGGTCCGGGCTTGGTGCTTGTACGTCGTTTCCAGCGCCATATTGCTCGGCGTCATCCGCTTCCCTGCCTTTTGCGCTCTCGCGCTCGACGTAGGTTCCGTGAGCCTTCCACCCCCCGGGGGTTTTTGCATTGGAATACCGGACATTCACAACAGCCCGGCGCTGGAAAGGAGACGTTTTCGAGGAACCGATTCCCGAACCTTTGACGTTACCACCCCGGCTCGATCGTGAGGATGACCTACTGACCAGGCGCACAAGCCGTAGCAGATTTCTTGCGGTGCCTGTTACCCGACGCGGAGATGTGTTTGTGGGTCGGACCCGCCCAGGACGAAGTTTGGTCGAGCGCCCGCGATCTTCGCTAGTATTTCGTCGTTCTCGCACCGGGGGTGGCATGTCTGACTTTAGACCTCATCCGACGAAGTGGGGGAATAGCCGGGCTCTTCTTCAATCCCAAGTTGGGCGGGGTTGTAGGCGTCCGACTGGCGACGGCGTTGGAATTCCCGCGCCGCTGTGAGATTGACCTGTTCGTAAATCCTCGTCGCACGAATGCGCGCCCCGGCAAGCAGGGAGCCGGGAACCTCTGGGAGGGCGGTGAGGGCGTACTTGATGTACGAGTCAGTCAGCGCTAGATGGAGCTGGCTGACAGTCTCCAAGCTCTGGAATCTGTGAGCCAGGGAGTCGGCCAGGTTACCAAACAGGGAGTAGACAAGTTGTTCAAGGTCGTCCCGTTGGTTGGTCCCGACCGTTACAAGGTAGTCGAATACCTCGTTGTCGCTTGAAGCATGAAGCTGCTTTTTGAGCGCAGCCACACGCTCTCCCTGAGCGCGGCTGAGGCGAACTGTGTACCGAACAATGTGGGACGGTTTCGGTCGCGGCATGGATGCACTATAACGCAATGTACATTTCTATAGCAACGTGACGCACACGGCACCTCTAAAAGTACACGGGTGCGTCATCCTAAAGCGCACAACGCAAACCAGATAGAAAGAGCAAACCTTCAAAGTGCGTCTGCGCTTTATGTTCCACTACTGCACTTTCCTAGAAAGACGGCTGCCTTTCGCAGCCTACCTCCGTGGGCCTTCGACCCCGAAAGCGCAGCCTTCGGCTGCAACAAAAGCACGAACAAAGACGAACAAGGCAGACTATCCACGATGGATGCGCCTCCGATCCGTGATTCGGCTTCATGCGTGGCAATTCGTCCTTTGTCGTGGTTGTTCGCCTTTACTCTCACGGAATCGTTCTTGTGCGCTTGCAATCTTAGCTGTGGGTCTGGCATTCTTCTACTGCAATGTGCATTTCACAACATGAACGGCCACCCGAACTGGTCGCGTTGGTTGAAGCACTGATGCTTCGCAGGGGTGTATTTCAACTCAAGGCTAGGCTTCTCAAGGCGGTGCGCTCCGAGTTGCAAGCTGCAAAAGGCAGCGGATTGACCTGGCGTGTCATCTGGGGAACGCTCCGAGATGAAGGGTATCCCGGCGGATACCAGCAGTTTTGTAAGGCGGCGAACCGAGTCATTGAAGGACGCCCGTTCGCCTACCGCAGGTAATGGCAAGAACCTCCCGCCCCTTGACGTGGAAAGAGAGGTTCGTCAACAGACGGTCCGCGGGAGCGGTCTGAGCAGTGAGAACACAGAGAAAGAGGAGAAACCGGACATGGCAAGTACGGAGAGAAGAGGAAATGGCGAGGCTGGATCGCGAAGCGGAAGCGAATCGGCAGAGAGAGTCGCGATTGCAACCGACGAAGGTCTTCAAGCCGAGCGTATTTGTGGGGAGGAGCGAGGATTGACCACTGCCCTGGAATTGAAACCCAAGCGTGTCGTCTTTCCGATCGCCGGCAAAGGGGGCGTGGGGAAGACGACCGTCATGGCCACACTGGCGGAGTGGTACGCGAGCACCGCTTACACCGCTGACCTGTTTGATATGGACCCCGACAATAAAGCAGAGGGGTGCTTCAAGGCACTGTTTGCCAAAGCGCACAAACTTCCGGCGCTGGAGAGCTGGACATACGACAAGCTGTTGGGAATCTCGCTGGAATCCAGCGCCGACGTGATTCTCGCTGATTTGGGCGCGGCACAGGGTCATCGAATGATTCCGTGGTTTCGAGACTTCTATAAGGTGATGCAGGACTCTGGTCTTGATCTTCGATGGACGGCTCTGGGCGTCGTGGATGCTGACATTGCCTCCGCGCGGTCGGTGATCGAGTGGGGCGGCGAGTTGCAGAACACCGTGGACTACGTCATTGTTCACAATCATTTTCAGGATGGTGTTGCTTCGTCCTGGGAGAACCCGAAGCTGGAGCCGGATGTGACGGCCTTTCGGGAGACATTCTCGCCTGTCGAAATACGGATGGATGCCAGGCGGCCTGACTTACAGCGCATGATGCGAACGATGAACGTCACCCTTGGCGACGTAGGCGACCGCAAAACCAATGTTCCGGAGTTGAGAGCGCCGGACATGACCCTGCGGGCAAGAACATACCGCTTTCGCGCTTTCAGCCAATTCACGGAAGCTAGAAAGGTGCTTCTCCCATGAGCACTGTGCCTGTAAGAGCAATCGACAATTCCGCCTGGATTCGTGATCTCGTATATCTCGCCTTCCCAGAGGGTGAGGCGAGAGAACGGGTTCTATTCGACCTGGTCAAGCAATTCTCGAAAATGGACCCGGAAGACCCTGAATGGTTGCGCTACAAACTAAACGTTGTAGAGTGCAGAGCGATGGAGAACATGGCGCGGGCGCTGAACGAAGCTGCCACAGAGCAAGCGAAGCTCCGCGGCATTACTCGTGAGATGGCGGACTTTGCATCGACTCAGATCCGGGGGACAATCGAGAGCGCTGCTTCACAGACTCGGCAGCTGCTGGAGGATGTGCAGCTCAGCCTTCATGATGCGATTTCAGGCGAAGCCATACTCAAGAGCTACACCGACGCAACAAGGCAGCAATTCGCCTCAGTTATAAGGGAGATCATTGAAGACACCCTCGTAAGGGCGCTCACCCTTTCACAAAAGCGCATGGACGAGTGGACGAAGGGGACGCTGGACAACTCCATTCGTGAGGCTCAGAAGTCCTTGGCGTCGGTGACGACAGACTTTCGAGTGAAGCTGGGAGGGACATGGGGGCAGCTACTCTGGGGCTGCATCGCCGGCGGGGTCCTGGCCGGCGTTTTCTTGCTTGTGGGCGGATTCTGGCTGGGCAGACATTGGTGAAGCTACCACGGGCATCCAACATGCGAAGGAAAGATGTATGTTTTGGCTTGCATACCTATTTACGGTGATTGTGGGAGGGACTTTTGCTGTAATCCTGCGGGTTCTCAGGAAAGTGCTCCGGAGTTGGGGGTAGGCTACGAATTCGCAATCAAAAACGCGCCCCTCAGCGGATCGCTGAACACTTGCCGACTTTCGAGTAGTAATCGGTACTCGATGAGTGCCTCGGCGATTACGCGCTTTTTCATGGCGCCCGAGACTCATCCAACCCGCTATTGACTCCGGCCCGACCCAAGATCATAAAGAGAGTGCCGTAGAGCAGGGAGTGCAAAAAGTGGACGTTTTGCACTCCCGATGCACGGTATTGTTGCCGGTACTCAATCGAGAACGCGTACAGCCTTATGCTTTCAGACGCGTATAACTTTTAATTAGCCCCACACTGCCTTTTCCGAGTTGAATTTCCTCCGCACTTTCCCAACGAATAAGACGCTTGCAAAATCGGCCGAGCCTCTGGTTGACTGATTGCCTGCGTTTGTCCGCCCTCTGTCCCGGCAACGGCGCGACGGCTTTTTCCCAAAGGCGCAGTACCTCAGGCATCGACTCAATCCGCTCGAAAACATGGAGCGTGAAATCTGCGTGAGCAGGAATCGCCCACCCTTCGACGACTCCGATGAGATCCCCAAAAGCTTTTTCGGGATGCTCGTCACCAATAATCCCCGTTGTGATCGCTTCCTTGCGGATCAGGTTTTCCAAAACCATAACCTCGGAAAGGTTTTTGCCCACAGCCAGGCTGCTAAGTATTTCCGCGATGTCCGGTGACAAGCGGTACACATTTTCTTTAACTTGCGCCATTCCTAAGCCTCCACATGGTTGTGTTACACAACCATGATGGTAGCGTAACACAACCAGGATCCCCTGTTTAAACCCGTGCTAAATCATTGATTCTTGGAGGTAATTCGTTCCCGTTCTTTCAACCGGTTCCTTCCTGTACCGTCCGCTCGTGACTTTTTCGTGACTTTTCCAGCGCTGTGAGCTTCCCCTAGTTCCGGGACTGCCGGTGGCTCTCAGACCATCCTGGCGTGAAGGCAGACGTGCCGGAGGGTGAGATGCGGGGCGGCCCGACATCGCCTAGGAGACAAACCCACGCCGACGGCTTTCAGCCTCGATAACGTTTAGAACTTCGTCCACGCGAACACCCATCTGGTAGAGGACCTGGAGTACAGGCATTCCATCAACTATCGGAATCTCATTGACCGCGACAAATGCGTTGAACTGGAAAAACCATTGGTGGGTCGAGTCGGGACCCACAGTGAGAATGTCCATCTCATTTTTCTTTCGATCCCAAACGTGTGGATCAGGCATACTGAAAAACCCCGTTCCGCGGACACCTGCCGCGACACGCACCGCAGCAGCCCCGATAGGAACGAGCATCTTGTGCTTGTCGGTGTTACACATCTCATTCAATGCCCAGAGAGTGTTGTCCCCGCCAAGATATGGCTGCAATCCGACGAAAAGAGACTGTATCGTCTCTGGGAGATCTTTGCAGCGGCCAAGGGACTGTGCCATTTGAGGAAGACTGCGGGCGAAGGGAAATGCGCAATTCTTTGGCGACTGAACGCCTGAAGAGACCGCGATGGTGTAGGCCGCGATATCAAGAGCACTCCTCAGGTTGTTGATAATGTCGCCCGTGATGTCAGCTACGGAATCGGGTAGTTGATGCCGTAGCACGATCTTGTGCAACTTGTGCCCCGGCATTGTGGGATGCGGCACTTCCACCTTTTCGAGCGGCTGCGCTTCGACGAACTCCGTGACCTTCCCAACTAGCTCCTCGAGATGTTGTTCGGCGCGTGCGACCTTGCGCCTTGAATCCTCAAATGGATCGGGCATTTGCTCAGATCCTCCACGGGGAATTATCGCTCAGGGCGCCACACCGCTCGACACCACGCCTTGTCTCGATGGGCTACAAAGGTAGAATGGTCTTCGCTCAGAGGAAGACACCATGAACGACGTGCCGACAAAGAACCCAAAACCGCGTCTTGAGTCGATAAAGAAACTTCTCGAAGACAGGGGTGCCCTGGGGTCCGTGAAGAGTATTGGGGAATACCTTACTGCCGTACGGACGATTTCAGAACGCTGGCAAAAGGACGACTGGACCAGAATAGAGTGCGATGAGGAGTACTTTCTGAATCATGTCCGCATTGTCGGGCAGATCTGGTTTCGGGGCCACCTTGATTGCAGCCTTAGCCTGCGCCCCGGCCTCTATCGAGAAAGCACAAGGAAGTTTCTGGCTAAGCACCCCGACAGTCCGAAACCTCTTCCTGATGATGAGGAAAGTGTCCTTTTGGGAGAACTCTTCGATTTAGAGCACGATCTGCGAATTGATTTCACCAGCTATGGGCATCTTCTTAACGAGGCAAACCAAGCCAAGACCGCTATGGATTGGTATTTTCTGATGCAGCATCATGGAATCCCAACAAGGCTGCTTGACTGGACGACGAACGCACTTGCGGCCCTCTTCTTCCCGCTCGATGCGTATCGTCAAAAACTGGTGGAGTGTGACGTCCCAGATCGCCCACCCACGGGCAGAATAGCTGTATGGATGGTTGATGCATATTGGCTCGCAGATCAACTGAGCAGCGAGTGGGTTGCTCCATTGCTCCCTTGGTCTGACGAAGCGGCGAGATATGTTCCTCCACTGGAGAGGCTCGCTGACAAGATGGGTGAAACGAGGGCGCTCTTGCCTTCTCATGCGATGCCGATTGAGCCGCCGGCCATGCACCCTCGTGTCGCGGCCCAAGAAGGCCGATTCATCATTTTCGGTCGAACCCTGGATTTGCTGGATGAAAAGTTGCGACTAGAGCAGAAAGATGATTGCTCAGGCCTCGAAGAGATGCGTTTGCGGCAGATCATATTTGAGGTTGGCGACGTTGACAGCCTTTTACGTGATTTAGCGCAACTTGGAATCTCTAGAAGGACGCTCTTCCCCGACCTTGCTGGTCTCGCAGATTTCGTTCGCTGGAAGCACTTCCATAAGGTTGAGGGATACATTCAACGCTAATGGTCGAGGACTGGAGCGCAAACGACAGGCAGCGCAGCGTCACAGATGAGTACGGGCATAACGTAGGCAGCTGGAAGGTGGTCGCCGACCTTCCGTTCAGAGCGAACGCGGATCTCCGCGGCCTTCCGCTCGGAGTCTCTATTTAACGCCTGATGTCCACCCACGTGCCAGCGACCGTTCTCAGGGCATCCTGGCGCGATGGCGGACGTCCCAGAGCAAGCAGCCTCTCTAGCGCCATTCATGTTGGGGGTCTTAGAATCGTCGACGCTGGGTCGTTGTAGATGAGCGCACCCCATTCGTGACATCATTTCGAGATGACCACGGCGGCGTGCGATGTCGAAGCTTTCAATCCACTGCACTGGCTGGTTAGCGGTCCGTTCACCGATTTGACGGATCTATCCGTGATTGAGGAGTTCGTCCGCACAGTGGTTCTGCACGATGAGATTGTTAATGTGCCTCAGCCTTTGCCACAAAGCGACGATGATCTCGGGTTGCCTGAGGAGGAAGAGGCGGTCGGGGGCCGTATGGTGATCACGGCCCTTGGCCCCGTTCTCGACGGTTACGATTTCTTCATGGATCGAAGGCTGGCTCTCCCCGTACCGGATATTGAATTGAGCCCAGCATTACTCGCAGTCGCGGCCGAGTTTGCGAATGCGGGCGAAGGAAATGTCTACTTCACAGCACATGTTCAATATCTGAAACGCATGCTGGGGATCGTAGAACAAGGTGGAAGCGCACTCTTATACAACAACTTTGGAAAGGAGGCCATCAGCGTTGCGCAGAGATATCCTAAAGAACTCTTCCGAGAGCTTGATGCCGATTGGCAGCGCCACGCTCGACGGCTTCAACGGGATGGGCTGCGCCTCGTTGTCCCACCAGTTTTGGCGATAGTGCTCACGCGCGCAGCGAGACGAGACGCTATACCTGCCATTCTCCGCGATCTTCGCGATGAATGGGCTTACGCACGACAGAAGGTCTGGAATCTTCTCAATGCTTTACGCAAGAGCCCCACATTGGCGGAAGCTTGGAAATCGAAAAGGAGCTGTCGGAGGCGTCTTGGCTATTCTCGCCCGAAGCAACGGAACTGGATACTAGTCCGGGCAGGATTCTGTGGGAGTTCTCCCCGCCGCTGCCATTGGTGCCGGAACGGCGAAGATTTCTGGGATCAAACCTGTAGTGGGAGCAGTAACCGGCGCGGGAGCACAAGTAGCCCGATCGGTCGCTCCTCTGGCGCAAAGATTCGGTAGAGAATTGTTCAGACTCGGAGCATTTGATCTGGCGCGCCGGGTCCGGAGAGAGACAGGTAGGGTGAACCCCGGTGCGCTACGAAGACTTCTTAGCGAGAGTGAACGTCAAGGCCTCGGCATAAAGTAAGCGCGCCGGGATGTTTCATGGAGGCTCAAGACCCCGTTGCGGGATCTCCCCGCACACCATGCCTCGGCGTGAATCTTTGGGGCCCGGAAATCATGGTCGGGTCGCCCGACTGTGATCGTCGGCCAGGGCGGTCAATGGCCGGCCATTCGATCAGCTATGAAGTAGGGAGCGGACAGGGGGCACACCAACCCGCCACGGGAACGCCTGAGCAGCGCTTTCGGTTTGCGTCCGACCCGTTTACAATCGCCAAATCGTTACTACGCCTTGGACACAGCCTTCTGCTTCCCTGTCGTATAGATTGAAAGGTTTAAATCCACACAAATCATGGATTCCAGCGAAATAACCAGAATTAAGACCAATTCCAGTCAGGTCATTGGCCGCAGTTTCTAGAAAGAATCGACATAAGCGGCCTCCGTGGTTGGTCCGGTCGATCCGTCGTTTTTAAGTTCCCGGTCGTCGCCATCGTCGGAGAAAACGGATCCGGAAAAAGCACGGTCTTAAAGGTTGCCGCCACCGCATACAATCCAAAGCACAGCGCGTATTTCCCATCAGACTTTTTTCTAGACACCCACTGGGACAAGTTAAAGGGGTCGATTCGGATACGAAATTGGTGACTCGACGGCTTCATATCGCACACGTAAACCGAGCGAACGTTGGAGCTTTCCGGAAAAGCGCTACAAACGAGACGTCTTTTGGTACGACGTCGCTCAGCACTCTGCTTCTCGATGCAACCGCAGGTTACGCACGAGTTGCCAGACTCGCTGCTGGCGAAATTGGCACCGAAGAAATCGGTGAGAGAATTCCGGAACAAGCTGTCTTACATAATTTGGGCCGCCAATCTTGATTTGGTATCCGAGATCAACACCCTTTAACTTGTCCCAGTGGGTGTCTAAAAAAAGTCTGATGGGAAATACGCGCTGTGCTTTGGATCGTATGCGGTGGCGGCAACCTTTAAGACCGTGCTTTTTCCGGATCCGTTTTCTCCGACGATGGCGACGACCGGGAACTTAAAAACGACGGATTGACCGGACCTGCCCCGGAGGCCGCTTTTATGTCGATTCTTTCTAGAAACTGCGGCCAATGACCTGACTGGAATTGGTCTCGAATCCTGGTTATTTCGCTGGAATCCATGATTTGTGTGGATTTAAACCTTTCAATCTATACGACAGGGAAGCAGAAGGCTGTGTCCAAGGCGTAGTAACGATTTGGCGATTGTAAACAGGGTCGGACGCAAACCGAAAGCGCTGCTCAGGCGTTCCCGTGGCGGGTTGGTGTGCCCCTTTTCGCTCCCTACTTCATAGCTGATCGAATGGCCGGCCATTGACCGCCCTGGCCGACGATCACAGTCGGGCGACCCGACCATGATTTTCCGGGCCCCAAAGATTCACGCCGAGGCATGGTGTGCGGGGAGATCCCGCAACGGGGTCTTGAGCCTCCATGAAACATCCCGGCGCGCTTACTTTATGCCGAGGCCTTGACGTTCACTCTCGCTAAGAAGTCTTGATAGCGCACCGGGGTTCACCCTACCTGTCTCTCTCCGGACCCGGCGCGCCAGATCAAATGCTCCGAGTCTGAACAATTCTCTACCGAATCTTTGCGCCAGAGGAGCGACCGATCGGGCTACTTGCGCTCCCGCGCCGGTTACTGCTCCCACTACTCGTTTGATCCCAGAAATCTTCGCCGTTCCGGCACCAATGGCAGCGGCGGGGAGAATCTCCCACAGAATCCTGCCCGGACTAGTATCCAGTTCCGTTGCTTCGGGCGAGAATAGCCGAGACGCCTCCGACAGCTCCTTTTCGATTTCCAAAGCTTCCGCCAATGTGGGGCTCTTGCGTAAAGCATTGAGAAGATTCCAGACCTTCTGTCAGTCCGTTAAGCCCATTCATCGCGAAGATCGCGGAAAATAGCAGCTGTGACGTTCTCGTCTCGCTGCGCGCGTGAGCACTATCGCCAAAACTGGTGGGACAACGAGGCGCAGCCCATCCCGTTGAAGCCGTCGAGCGTGGCGCTGCCAATCGGCATCAAGCTCTCGGAAGAGTTCTTTAGGATATCTCTGCGCAACGCTGATGGCCTCCTTTCCAAAGTTGTTGTATAAGAGTGCGCTTCCACCTTGTTCTACGATCCCCAGCATGCGTTTCAGATATTGAACATGTGCTGTGAAGTAGACATTTCCTTCGCCCGCATTCGCAAACTCGGCCGCGACTGCGAGTAATGCTGGGCTCAATTCAATATCCGGTACGGGGAGAGCCAGCCTTCGATCCATCGAAGAAATCGTAACCGTCGAGAACGGGGCCAAGGGCCGTGATCACCATACGGCCCCCGACCGCCTCTTCCTCCTCAGGCAACCCCGGAGATCATCGTCGCTTTGTGGCAAAGGCTGAGGCACATTAACAATCTCATCGTGCAGAACCACTGTGCGGACGAACTCCTCAATCACGGATAGATCCGTCAAATCGGTGAACGGACCGCTAACCAGCCAGTGCAGTGGATTGAAAGCTTCGACATCGCACGCCGCCATCGTCGGGAGTCTTCGAAATGATGTCACGAATGGGGTGCGCTCATCTACAACGACCCAGCGTCAACGATCTAAAGAACCCCCAACATGAATGGCGCTAGAGAGGCTGCTTGCTCTGGGACGTCCGCCATCGCGCCAGGATGCCCTGAGAACGGTCGCTGGCACGTGGGTGGACATCAGGCGTTAAATAGAGACTCCGAGCGGAAGGCCGCGGAGATCCGCGTTCGCTCTGAACGGAAGGTCGGCGACCACCTTCCAGCTGCCTACGTTATGCCCGTACTCATCTGTGACGCTGCGCTGCCTGTCGTTTGCGCTCCAGTCCTCGACCATTAGCGTTGAATGTATCCCTCAACCTTATGGAAGTGCTTCCAGCGAACGAAATCTGCGAGACCAGCAAGGTCGGGGAAAGACATCCTCTAGAAATTCCAAGTTGCGCTAAATCACGTAAAAGGCTGTCAACGTCGCCAACCTCAAATATGATCTGCCGCAAACGCATCTCTTCGAGGCCTGAGCAATCATCTTTCTGCTCTAGTCGCAACTTTTCATCCAGCAAATCCAGGGTTCGACCGAAAATGATAAATCGGCCTTCTTAGGGCCGCCGAACACGAGGGTGCATGGCCGGCGGCTCAATCGGCATCGCATGAGAAGGCAAGAGCGCCCTCGTTTCACCCATCTTGTCAGCAAGCCTCTCCAGTGGAGGAACATATCTCGCCGCTTCGTCAGACCAAGGGAGCAATGGAGCAACCCACTCGCTGCTCAGTTGATCTGCGAGCCAATATGCATCAACCATCCATACAGCTATTCTGCCCGTGGGTGGGCGATCTGGGACGTCACACTCCACCAGTTTTTGACGATACGCATCGAGCGGGAAGAAGAGGGCCGCAAGTGCGTTCGTCGTCCAGTCAAGCAGCCTTGTTGGGATTCCATGATGCTGCATCAGAAAATATCCAATCCATAGCGGTCTTGGCTTGGTTTGCCTCGTTAAGAAGATGCCCATAGCTGGTGAAATCAATTCGCAGATCGTGCTCTAGATAGGAGAGTTGTTCCCAAAAGGACACTCTCCTCATCATCAGGAAGAGGTTTCGGACTGTCGGGGTGCTTAGCCAGAAACTTCCTTGTGCTTTCTCGATAGAGGCCGGGGCGCAGGCTAAGGCTGCAATCAAGGTGGCCCCGAAACCAGATCTGCCCGACAATGCGGACATGATTCAGAAAGTACTCCTCATCGCACTCTATTCTGGTCCAGTCGTCCTTTTGCCAGCGTTCTGAAATCGTCCGTACGGCAGTAAGGTATTCCCCAATACTCTTCACGGACCCCAGGGGCACCCCTGTCTTCGAGAAGTTTCTTTATCGACTCAAGACGCGGTTTTGGGTTCTTTGTCGGCACGTCGTTCATGGTGTCTTCCTCTGAGCAAAGACCCGTTCTACCTTTGTAGCCCATCGAGACAAGGCGTGGTGTCGAGCGGTGTGGCGCCCTGAGCGATAATTCCCCGTGGAGGATCTGAGCAAATGCCCGATCCATTTGAGGATTCAAGGCGCAAGGTCGCACGCGCCGAACAACATCTCGAGGAGCTAGTTGGGAAGGTCACGGAGTTCGTCGAAGCGCAGCCGCTCGAAAAGGTGGAAGTGCCGCATCCCACAATGCCGGGGCACAAGTTGCACAAGATCGTGCTACGGCATCAACTTCTCCGATTCCGTAGCTGACATCACGGGCGACATTATCAACAACCTGAGGAGTGCTCTTGATATCGCGGCCTACACCATCGCGGTCTCTTCAGGCGTTCAGTCGCCAAAGAATTGCGCATTTCCCTTCGCCCGCAGTCTTCCTCAAATGGCACAGTCCCTTGGCCGCTGCAAAGATCTCCCAGAGACGATACAGTCTCTTTTCGTGGATTGCCGGGCCATATCTTGGCGGGGACAACACTCTCTGGGCATTGAATGAGATGTGTAACACCGACAAGCACAAGATGCTCGTTCCTATCGGGGCTGCTGCGGTGCGTGTCGCGGCAGGTGTCCGCGGAACGGGGTTTTTCAGTATGCCTGATCCACACGTTTGGGATCGAAAGAAAAATGAGATGGACATTCTCACTGTGGGTCCCGACTCGACCCACCAATGGTTTTTCCAGTTCAACGCATTTGTCGCGGTCAATGAGATTCCGATAGTTGATGGAATGCCTGTACTCCAGGTCCTCTACCAGATGGGTGTTCGCGTGGACGAAGGTTCAAACGTTATCGAGGCTGAAAGCCGTCGG
>CAWCCT010000010.1:0-82800 GCA_963794165.1 uncultured Acidobacteriaceae bacterium
CGATGAGCATGTTGTAAAGGTGCAAGTGTTGGCTAGCTATGGATGAAGAATGTTTAGGTGTGCAGCCACAACCAAAGCCACGATACACTCTCGATGAGCTGCTCTCAAAGTGCAGCGCTGACGAGTCGGTTAGCGAAGAAGATCGCCTCGGCTCGACCTCTTTCCGAACGGGCGGGAGCTCTGAGGCGGACGATGATTTCGTTTTCTAACCACTATGGACGGGTGCCCCATGTTCGCCCCAGCGTACATCGGCCGAAAACGGGTGTTTCAAATGCTTTCGCTCTTTTGCTAGGAGGCTTACCGTTCCAACCCCCAGCGAGAGCTTTGGAAGGGGCTGCGCCCCATCGTTTTCGTCCCATGTACGCTGGGGCGAACATGGGGCACCCGTCCAAGTACGTCGGTATGGTCCGGCACCAGCTACTCGATCTGAGCGCAGCGTAGGCACTACGCCAGCCAGACCGGTTCGGGTTCCAGACGAATGGCAAAGCGCGAGGCGACCGCTGTCGATCACCTTGTCGCGCAGGGCCATGACCTCGGCCGCGCTGGCGCCGCCGCGGTTGATCAGGGCAAGCGTATGGCGGCTGGAGATGCCCGCGTTCGCCGAGCGCGTAGCCCTTGTGAAAGCCGGCCCGCTCGATCAGCCAGGCCGCGGAGAGCTTTACCTGGCCATCCTGCGCCGGATAGGCGGGAATGCTCCTGCTTTTCAATGCCCAAGTCCTGCGCCACGGAATCTAGTTCCGTTACCGGCACGATCGGGTTCTTGAAGAAGCTCCCGGCACTGCGGCAGTCCGCATCGCCCGGCACCAGCAGCATTCCTTTCTGCGCCCGGATGCTGCGCACCGCGTCGCGCACCTCGGCCAGCGTGGGCGACGCTACGTTGCGGGCGGCGAAGTAGCTGGCCAGGTCTGCATAGACAAAATTGGCGGGAGCATCCTTGCGCAGCCGGTAGTCGACCCGGCTCACCACGTAGCGGTCCCGTTGGGTGCTGTTGAAGATGCTGCGGCGGTAGGAAAATCCGCAGGCGGCGGCGGGCAGGTCCACGAACTGGCCCGGTTTTTCGGTCAAACGCGCGTACCGTCACGATGGTTTGCGAAACCTCCTGCCCATAGGCGCCCACATTCTGCACCGGCGTGCCGCCTACTGTGCCGGGGATGCCGGAAAGGCACTCGATGCCCGCACCCTCCGCGTCACGGCGTAGGCGACCAGGCCGTCCCAGTCTTCTCCGGCCGCGGCGGAGACGATCGACTGCTCGTTCCCTCCTGAGTCGAGGCGATGCCGCGGAGGGCGATGCGCAGGACGAGGCCGGGAAATCCGGCATCGGAAACCAGCAGGTTGCTGCCGCCGCCCAGAACGAAGAGCGGCAACTGGCGCTCGCCGGCGAAGGCGATGCCGGCGGCGATATCGTCTTCGCTCGCCGCCTCCGCAAACCACCGGGCAGGGCCGCCAATCTGAAAGGTGGTGTAGGGGGCGAGCGGTACTTCCTCAAGAAACTGCATTTGCCTCAAGGTATATCAGGAGCGGAGCCAAGGCATATGCACTGGCGAAACCGGGGTCGAATCTTTACAATCGAAGGACAGAGTACCAAGGAGCAAGCATGTACCCCGAGATCATGGTCATACCGATGCGCGAAGAGCTTACCCGCGCAGGCATCAAAGAAGCGCGGACCGCAGAGGCAGTCGACGCAGCGTTGGCCAAGCCAGGCACCACGATGCTGGTGGTCAACTCGATCTGCGGCTGCGCCGCCGGCAAGATGCGCCCCGGGGTCAGGCTGGCGCTGCAGAACAAGACCCTGCCCGACCAGGCAATCACCGTATTCGCCGGGCAGGATCGCGAAGCCACCGAGCGCGCGCGCTCCTACTTCGAGGGTCATCCTCCGACTTCGCCGGCGATCGCCATTCTGCGCGACGGCAAGCTGGTGTACCTGATGCAGCGTTCCGCCATCGAGACCGCGACCGCGCCGATGATCGCGCAGGAGCTGACCCGGGCGATGAACGAGCTGTGCTCCAAGACGACTGCGTAATCAACACCGTCTAGAGCTTCTGCGGACAGGGACCATGCTGGGCGAGTAGCTGCTCGATGCTGGGCGCGGCCCCTGCGGCTTTGGATCGCCAGGATTCCTGCACGGTGGCATGCGGCTCCGGGTGAGCCTTGTCGATTTGCTCCTGGTAGACAAAGGTGATGACCCGGTCCTCCGGCTCATCGCGCCAAACGTTACCTTCTCCGTCGCGGCGGCTCGATCCGGAAACCCAGCCGGCCGGCGTCAAGTGCCATTCGGTCCACTGCCTGCTGATGGCCATGCTCTCTCCAACCAACCTTGCATTGCCTACGATGACGATTTAGGTTAACAGGACGGAAAGGCCGCATTCCATATGAGAACAAGCCCGAAGATACTGCCCCTCCTCGCCGTAAGCGATCGCTGTTCAAGGGGTTTCTCGCCGGAGCCATCGGGGGCTTGGTGGGTGCCGCCGCAAAGGCCGCAGGCGAGGCAGTCTACCCGCCGCGGACTCTGGGGCAGATTCCTCCGCCGGCGGTGCTGGTGAATCGCATGTCTGCCCGTCCTCTGAGCGAAGAGGAAGAAGTAGTCTCGGTGCAGGCCATTCACTGGGGCTTTGGAGCGCTGGTGGGTGGGGTCTACGGCGCGCTGGCTGAGTATCAGCCGGTGGTCACAGGGCGGCTGGGAGCTAACTTCGGCTTGACTCTGTGCGGGATGACCCATGCGTCCGCCGTTACCCATGATGGGATTGACGGAAAGCCCGGAAAACCAGCCTGCGCGGGAGCACGCCAGTGAACTGGTGACGCATGCAATCTATGGCGTGACCACCGAAGTGGTTCGCCGGGCGGCACGCAAAGTACTGTAAGCCTGCGAAGGAGCTCTGTGACGGGTACGGCCTGCTCGCCGCAGCGAACGGCTGTACGTACCGCTGGGAAATGTGCGGCTTTAGCCGCTGAGGGGCGGTCCACGGCTGCTAAATCCTGTACGAAGTGCACGCTGCAGCGGCCGCAAGCATGTCGCGACCGGAGCCGCTGGTCACTCTCAGGGACATAAGGCGCTGAAAAAGACGTACCTCGGCTGTAGCGCTGCACAAGAGCTCGATACGCACGGTGAAGCCTTCCCTTCAGAAAGACTCTATCCGCAGCCTGAAGCCCGTTGAGCTTGGTAGCTAATAAGACGGGTTAAAGCCGTACCCTTGAGAGAGTTCTTGCAGCTCCAAGCTCCAGGGTTCTTCTCACAGGGCTTCGCCGTTAGGCGATGCGGTCGATCTGTTCCCCAGGCAGCGCCTGCTCTGCCTTGCGGGTGGTGATCAGCACAGCAGGATGGCGAAGGCCGGCATAGACGATCGCGGCAAGGACCGCGCCCACAAAGGGCGCGACGATAAACATCCATAACTGTTGCAACGCCCAACCGCCGACAAAGAGCGCCGGACCGATGCTCCGCGCCGGGTTGACCGAGGTGTTGGTGATGGGAATTCCTACCAGGTGAATCAGGGTCAGCACCAGGCCGATGGCCAGGCCGGCAAAACCCACCGGAGCACTGATGTCGGTCGCACCCAGAACGGTGACCACGAGAAACATGGTGAGGACCGTCTCAGCAATAAAGCCGGCAGCCAGTGAGTAGTGGTCCGGAGAGTGCAGGCCGTAGCCATCCGCTCCCAGGCCGCTCACCGAGGCACTGTATCCGCCTGGAAGGCCGTTGGCGATTAACAGGATGACCCCTGATGCGATGATTGCGCCGATGATTTGCGCCACCATGTACGCGCCCGCATCCCGGGCATTGATTTTCTTGGCGAGAAAGACGCCCAGCGTGACGGCAGGATTCACGTGGCAGCCGGAAATAGGCCCGATGGTGTACACCATGGCGAGCAGTGAAAGTCCGAAGGCCGCAGAGATGCCGGCAAAGCCGATATGGCTCCCCGCAAGCACCGCACTGCCGACGCCCCCGAAAACTAAGACAAACGTACCGACCAGTTCCGCAAAATACTTATTCATGGACGCCTCCCCCTTAAAGCGGAAGAGCGCGAGGAGTAGTTTCCCCGGAGGAAACCACGCAAAGGCCTTCACTTTGGCTACGCCATTTGTGAAACCGCTTTAGGTTTCAGAAGTATACGGCCATTTCTCTAAAGTAAGTGCGAATATTCTTCAATAAGTTAGCGCGTGCGGCCAGTCGTCTCGGCCGGACTCATCGCCTGCACTTTGCTGTGCTTGATGCTGTAACTGAAATAGATTCCCAAGCCAATGATGAGCCAGACAATAAGTACCTCCCAGGTGAGCAGGGGTAGCTTGATCATGAGATAGAAGGCGCTGCATATACCGAGGATGGGAACCAGCGGAACCAGCGGGGTCTTGAACGGCCGCTCCAGGTCAGGATGGCGGCGGCGCAGGATCCAAACCCCGGCACAAACAATGGTGAAGGCGAGCAGAGTACCCATATTCACCAGGGCGGCAAGCTTATCGATGGGGAGCAGAGCAGGAAGGAACGCGACGATCGTGCCCACCACGATGTTAGAGATCCAAGGGGTGCGGAACTTAGGATGAATGTCTGAAGCCCATTTCCACAAGAGGCCGTCCTTCGACATGGAATAGAAGACGCGAGACTGGCCCAGGAGCATTACCAGCATCACCGTCCCCAAGCCGAAAACGGCGCCAATCTTAACCAGCAGGCTGCCCCAGGTGATGCCGGTGACATCGATGCCTACCGCCACCGGATCGCCTACATCGAGGCTGCGGTAGTTGACCAAGCCAGTCAGCACGGTTGAGACCAATATGTACAGGAGGGTGCAAACCACCAGGGAACCCAGAATCCCAATCGGCATGTCGCGCTGCGGGTTGCGCGCCTCCTGGGCGGCGGTCGAGACCGCGTCGAAGCCAATGTAGGCAAAGAAAACCGACGCTGCGCCGGCGGTAATCCCTCCGAAACCATATATGCCCGGGCCCTGCGAGGGAGGAATGAAGGGATGCCAGTTGACCCGGCTGAGTTCAGGGTGGTGAAAGAGGTAATTCCCGCCCAGAACCAGGAAGATGCCGACAATCGTGAGCTTCACAATTACGATGGCGGAGTTGAGGTTGGCGGATTCCTTGATGCCGATGACCAGGACCGCGGTGACGATCAGGATGGCAAAGAAGGCAACGAAATTGAAGATGCCGGCGGCGTGGGGCAGAGCTGCCGCGTCGATGGTAGACGGAATCATAGCCGCGGGCTGCCACTTATCGGCATAGAAGTAGAGGACGTTTCCGTAAGTAGTGGTGAACTGCGGCGGCAGGTAAATGTGCAATTGCTGCAACAGGCTCACGAAATATCCGGACCAGCCGGAGGCCACGGTGGCGGCGCCGAAGGCGTATTCGAGGACCAGGTCCCAGCCGATGATCCAGGCAACCAGCTCGCCCAGGGTGGCATAGCCATAGGTGTAAGCGGAGCCGGCAATGGGGATGATGGAGGCAAATTCCGAATAGCAGAGACCGGCAAAGGCACAGGTGATACCGGCAAAGATAAAACTGAGCGCTACCGCCGGACCCGCATGGAGCGCAGCGGCCTGGCCAGTCAGTACGAAGATCCCGGCTCCAATAATGGCGCCGATGCCGAGGGTTATGAGGTTGACCGGGCCAAGCGAGCGCCTGAGTGTGTGTTCCCCCACCTCGCAAGCCTCTTTTGTGAGTAAGGAGAGGGGTTTCGTCGCCAGAAGTCTAGGCATCCGCCGGATCACCTTCAGTAAAGAATTTATGGTAGCTGTGCTTGCCGCTGGTGTATGTTCTATACCGTTTTCCCGTAAGCGTGTCGAGAGGAAACCTTGTGATCCCTTCACCTGCTGTGATCGAAACCTCACTCTCCGGCTATGACCTGATCAACCAGCCAATGCTGAATAAGGGAACGGCGTTCACCGACGAGGAGCGGGACATTTTCGGCCTGCACGGCCTGCTTCCTCCCCATGTGGGGATCATAGAAGACCAGATCAAACGGCGTTTGCGAGCACTTGAGGGGTTGCCGCCGGGATTCGAGCAGTACGCGTTTCTGCGCGAGCTGCAGGACGTCAATGAGACCCTTTTCTACGCGCTGCTGGCGAGGAATATAGAAAAGATGCTGCCTCTGGTCTACACCCCGACGGTGGGGGAAGGCTGCCAGCGCTTCAGCGAGATCTGGCGCAAACCGCGGGGTCTCTTTCTCAGCTATCCCCATCGGGATCGGATTGCCGGCATCCTGGCCCATCCCAGGTTTGATCAGGTCCGCTGCATCGTGGTCAGCGACGGAGAACGCATTCTCGGCCTTGGGGACCAGGGCGCCGGGGGGATGGGCATCCCCATTGGCAAGCTCTCCCTCTACACGGCGCTAGCCGGAATACCCCCGTCCGCGACCTTGCCTATCCTTCTGGATGTGGGCACCGACAACCAGGATCGCCTGCACGACCCTATTTACATCGGCTGGTGCCACCAGCGGGTGCGGGGCCAGGACTACGACGATTTCATCGAAAGTTTTGTAGCCGCCGTTATCCAGCGATGGCCGCATGTGCTGTTGCAATGGGAGGACTTCGCGGGTGGCAACGCTGCCCGGCTGCTGGAGCGTTATCGCGATCGGCTCTGCACCTTTAACGACGACATTCAGGGCACCGCCGCTGTCGCTACGGCGACTTTGCTTGCCGCTATCAACGTCACCGGCAGGCCGCTCAAGTCGCAACGGATTGCCATGCTCGGCTTCGGGTCCGCCGGTGTGGGCATTGCCTCGCTGATGGTCCAGGCGATGGAGGAGGAGGGCCTGAGCCAGTCCCAGGCGCGAAGCCAGGTGTTCGCGGTAGATAAGGATGGGCTTCTGGTGGAAGGCTATGCCGACCTCCACCCACGCAGCAGGCGTTCGTGAAGAAACGTGAAGAGGTTGCAGGCTGGACGCTTGCTCAGCCCGACAAAATCAGCCTGCTCGATGTGATTCAGAATGCGAAGCCAACAGTTTTGATCGGAGTGTCCGGACAGCCTGGGGTCTTTACCGAGGAGATCGTCCGCGCAATGACGGAGTATGCGGACCGGCCGATCATCTTCCCCCTGTCGAACCCAACTTCGCGCAGCGAGGCCACGCCCCAGGATTTGCTGAATTGGTCCAACGGTACTGCGGTGATTGGGACTGGGAGCCCCTTTCCGCCGGTTTCGATCAATGGCCTTTCCATTCCCATCAACCAAACCAATAATTCCTATGTGTTTCCGGGGGTGGCACTGGGCCTTATCTCCTCCCAGGCTCGACGGGTCACGGATTCGATGTTTATGGTCGCAGCCAAGACGCTGGCGAAGCTTTCTCCCACGGTAAAGGACAAAAAGGGCCGATTGCTGCCTCGGGTCACGGAGATTCCGACGGTTTCGATTGCCATTGCGGTGGCGGTGGCCGAACAGGCACGGAAAGAGAAACTTGCGCTCATCGGTCCCGGCGAGGATCTCGAAGCAGCGGTTCACAGCAATGTTTGGGAGCCTCGCTACTTGCCTTATAGGTTGACGAAATAGGTGTTGGACAAAGCACCTTGTCAGGCATATGCTTAGGCATAGGCTTAACGATGATCCCCGAACGGCGAGTCAAGCTTTTCAAAAATGGCCGCAACCAGGCGGTTCGAATCCCTCGGGAGTTCGAGCTTCCCGGTGACGACGCTATCATGCGCAAGGAGGGTGGAAAGCTAATCATCGAGCCCATCCCACCGCAATCCCTGTTGGCTTTGTTGGCGACGCTCACGCCGCTGGACGAGGATTTCCCGCCAATTTCTGATCCCGCCCCCAGTCCTGTCAGGCTTTGATGCATTATCTGCTGGATACCAATATCGTTTCCGATTTGATCCGTAACCCGCAAGGCCGGGTAGCCGCACACATCAAGAGAGTGGGCGAAGCGCAGGTCTGCACCAGCATCATCGTTGCGGCCGAATTACGCTATGGCGCAGCCAGGAAGGGATCACCTCGTCTCACGGCGCAAGTTGAAGCGGTGCTTGGCGCTCTGGAGGTGCTACCGTTTGAGGCACCCGCCAATACAGCCTATGGACTAATTCGCGCTCGGCTTGAACAGGCGGGCAAAACGATTGGTGGCAACGATTTGCTTATTGCCGCGCATGCCATCGCACTCGGATACAGCATCGTCACCGACAACGACAGAGAGTTCGCCCGCATCGACGGCCTCGCTCGCGAAAATTGGCTAAGGTAAATGTGGTTCAGCCCATGTGCGCTGGGGCGAACGTGGGGCACCCCGGCGGTTTCTCTTTGTCCGATTAGCCGAGGCGAGAAAAGAATTCCTCTACTCGCTTGCTCGGGCCGGGGATTAGATCGGAGATGACGGCAACCGAGTCGGCCCCGGCGTCGATCACGGCGGCACAATTAGCTCGGTTTATGCCCCCTATGGCGACCAGTGGCTTGACCGTCAGGAGGCGGGCTGTTCGAACGCCCTCTAGACCTACCACGGGATCGGGAACCTGCTTGGACAAAGTTGCGAACACAGGCCCAATGGCAACGTAGTCCGCCGGGCCCGCCCCCGCACTAATTAGCTGGCGCTCGCTATGCGTGGAAACGCCGATGAGCAAGTCGGATCCCAGCTTGGCGCGGACTTCGGCTGGAGATAGATCTTCCTGGCCGACATGAACCCCGTCGAAGCCAGAAGCCCGAACCAGCGAGACGCGGTCGTTCAGGATGAGACAGCTATCCGACGAGGGAAAGATATTGCGGAGAATCGCCGCCCGCTCCAGCACGACTTCATCGGTTGCCTCTTTATCGCGGTATTGCAGGAAACGGATGCCAGCCCCACGGAGTTCGCGGGCAAAGTCCTCAACCGAAAGCCCGGTCCGCAACAACAGGCCGGCATCCAGGATGGGATACAGGCGGGGTAGCTCACACCTGGGCAAGAAGCTGCTCGCGGCGAAGTTTTTCGCGTTCGAAGAAGCGCTCCATGAACTTGGTATCAAAGTTTCCGTCGCGGAATTCTGCGTCTTCCAGGATGCGGCGGTGCAGAGGAATCGTGGTGTGGATACCTTCGACAACGAACATCTCGAGCGCCCGGGACATGCGGGCCATGGCCTCCGTCCGGTCTTTCCCGTGAACAATCAGTTTGGCGATCAGCGAATCGTAATAAGGGGGCACAATGCCTTCCGCATACTGCGCTGTATCCACGCGTACCCCGTTCCCACCAGGCACGTTGAAGGCGGTGATGCGCCCGGCGGAGGGGGTGAACTTCTCCGGATGTTCGGCGTTGACCCTGCACTCGATGGCGTGCCCGCGAATGGGCACCGTTTCCGGAAGAATGTTGGCCAGTGTTTCGCCCGCGGCAATGCGCAGCTGCGCCTTCACCAGGTCGATGCCAGTCACCATCTCGGTCACGGGATGCTCCACCTGGATGCGGGTGTTCATCTCGATGAAGTAGAGCTTGCCGTCCTCATCCATGAGGAACTCGACTGTACCGGCGTTGTGATAACCAATGGCAGTGAGACATCTTTTGAGGGTCTTGGCAATGTCCTCACGGATTTTGGGCGTGACCTGAAGGGAGGGGGCCTCTTCAATCAGCTTCTGGTGGCGGCGCTGGATGGAGCACTCACGCTCGCCCAGCGAAACCACGTTGCCGTGCTCGTCGGCCAGGACCTGAAATTCGATGTGCCTGGGCCGCTCAATGAATTTCTCCATATATAGGTCGCCGTTGCCGAAGGCATTCGACGCCTCGGTTTGGGCGGCCTGGTAGAGCTGGGGCAGCTCTTCCTCGGAACGAATGACGCGCATGCCGCGTCCACCGCCGCCCGCAGAAGCTTTGAGGATGACCGGAAAACCGACTGAGCGCGCCCATTCCAGGGCTTCTTCCTCATTCTGCAGCACACCTTCGGAACCGGGCAGAATCGGGACCTTGGCCTTCCTCATCGCCTGCCGAGCCTTTTCCTTTTCGCCCATGAGCCGCGTGGCCTCGGGAGTGGGCCCGATGAACTTGATGTTCGAAGCACGGCAAACCTCGGCAAAATTGGCGTTCTCACTCAGCAGGCCGTAGCCAGGGTGGATGGCATCGACGTCAGCAATTTCCGCAGCCGAGATGACGGCAGGAACATTGAGGTAGCTCTCTGCCGATCGCGGCGGCCCGATGCAGATGGCCTCGTCTGCAAAGCGGACATGGAGCGAGTTGCGGTCCGCCTCACTATAGATGGCGACCGTGCGTATCCCCAGTTCTTTGCAGGCGCAGATAACGCGAAGAGCGATCTCGCCTCGATTGGCGATGAGCAGTTTGCGAAACATAGGTTCCATTCAGGGCCCGTGCATCCGTACAGTTGTTGTCACGTTTACGACGCAGAAGGAGCTAACGCAGCCGGAGAGCGAAAAGTGGCTGGCCGTACTCCACTGGCTGGCCGTTGGTGACCAGGCGCTTGACAACCTCCCCAGCTGCATCGGATTCGATCTCGTTCATCAGCTTCATGGCTTCGACGATGCACAAGACCTGCCCGTTCTCGATCTCGTCCCCGATCTTGACAAAAGCAGCGGCGCCGGGAGACGACGACTCGTAGAACGTGCCCACGATGGGCGACTTGACGATGTGCAACTGCTCCTCTTCCGCCACAGCAGAGGCGCCGTCTGAGACAGCCGAGCCGGGAGAAGCCACTGCATGGATGCCCTGCGACATCGAGGCCGGTGCATGCTGCCCGGGGGACAACAACTGCCCCAGACGGGCGATATCAAGAGCCGAAGCCGGCGGTCCTTGCCCCGGTTGCCCAAACTTTAAGCGGATCTTGAGCTCGCCGCGTTCGAACTCGAACTCGCCGATATCATTTTCTTTCAGGAACTCAATCAGTTCCCTCAACTCATTTATTTCATCAGGCGTCATGAATCTCTCGTCTGCTTCAGAGTTGCGTCCACCCGGTGGAAGCCGGTGTCATCACCTGCCCACCCTTCGGGGTAACCGCAACCATATCTTCAATGCGCACTCCAAATTGACCTGCAATGTAGACGCCGGGCTCGATAGTGACGACCATTCCCGGCAAAAGGGACTGCGACTGGTCCGCGGCTATGCGGGGTGCTTCATGGATCTCAAGCCCAACACCATGACCGGTGGAATGAGTAAAGTACTCAGCCAAGCCAGCCTTGCGAAGGACGCTGCGCGCTGCTTCGTCTACTTCTCCACAAGAGACACCAGGCTTGACCGCGGCAACGGCCGCCTGCTGCGCCTCCCGCACAGAATCATACGTGAAGCGCTCCCGGCGTGTTGGCCGCCCCAAGAAGACGGTGCGTGTCATATCCGAGCAATAACCATTGAGAATAACACCGAAGTCCAAGGTTAAGAAGCCTTTACGGGGCAACCGCTGGGCAGTCGCGCGGCCATGAGGCAAGGCCGAACGTGAACCGCTGGCGACAATGGTTTCAAACGACATGCCCTCGGCTCCGCGCGCACGAGCGCTGTGCTCCAGTAAAGCCGCAACCGTCGTCTCCGGCATTCCCGGCTGCAGCTGAGGCAGGAGTTCCTCCCACAGCAGCACACCCAATTGGGCAGCCTGTTTCATCAACCGGAGTTCATCCTCGTCCTTAATAAGGCGCAGGTCACGCACCAGGGATGAAGCCCGGGGCTCAAAAAAGCCGCGGTGCCCGGAGGGAAGCGCTTTGCGGTAGAGGGCCAGATTGGCAACCGTGGTGGTTTCCGGGTCGAAGGCGCAGTGCTTGACCTTGGTTGAAGCCAGCCACTGGCAAGATTCATCGCGTGCGGACTTGGCCGCGATCACCACCCGTGCGGCATGGGTTTCCTGTCGCGCCTGCGCGATGTACCTCCCGTCCGTGAACATGACGGCGCGGCTGGCCGTTATGGCGAGGAAAGCGTTGGATCCGGTAAACCCGCAGAGGTAGCGCACATCAGGCAGATGGCTGACCAGCAAGCTTTCAATACCCCGTTGCTGCATTTGGCGGCGCAACCTGCGCAGCCTGGGTGGGTAATTCATCTGCTCAGGTATATCAGATGTTTGCCGCCGTTCACCGGAGACACGTACACTTAGGATGTTAAGGAAGGTCCCCATGCTCGTGGTTATGAAACCGCAGGCGACGGCGGAAGAAATTCAGGCTGTCTGCGAGCAGATTCAACTCCTGGGCTATCGCGCCCATCCCATGCCCGGGGCACAGCGCACCGCCATCGGAATCACCGGTAATAGTGGCGCGGTCGAGCAGGGCGACCTCGAAGAACTCTCCGGCGTAGCAGAGGTGATCAGGGTTTCGAAACCCTACAAGCTGGTTAGCCGCGACGTAAAGCAGGAGGACACGGTCATTACCTTCCCGGGCACGAATGCGACCATCGGCGGCCGTGACCTGGCGGTGATTGCCGGACCGTGTTCGGTCGAGTCCCGGGAGCAGGCCTTTGTGGTCGCAGAGCAGATCGCGCTTGCGGGAGCACAGTTCTTTCGCGGCGGGGCCTACAAACCACGCACTTCCCCTTACGCCTTTCAGGGCATGGGCGAGGATGGGCTCAAGATCATGGCCGAAATACGCGACAAGTTCGGCCTGCGGATCGTTACCGAAGCGCTGGACAACGAGAGTCTCGATTTGGTTGCCGAGTACGCCGATGTGATTCAGATCGGGGCCCGCAACATGCAGAATTTCTCTTTGCTCAAGCGCGCCGGCCGTGCGCGCAAGCCTGTTCTGGTGAAGCGCGGTATGTCGGCGACACTCGACGAGCTCTTGATGGCAGCCGAGTACGTGATGAGCGAAGGCAACTATCAGGTCATCCTGTGCGAACGCGGAGTGCGCACTTTTGCTGATCACACCCGCAATACCCTTGACCTGAGCATCGTGCCGGCAGTGCAGCGGCTTAGCCACCTGCCGATCATCGTGGACCCCAGCCATGGCACGGGCAAGCGGAACATGGTTCTCCCATTGGCCCGCGCGGCCATTGCGGTGGGGGCCGACGGCCTGATGGTCGAAGTGCATCACCAGCCGGACAAAGCTCTTTCCGATGGGGCGCAATCTCTCTACCCCGATCAGTTTGTTGAACTCATGGATGAGGTCTCCCAGATCGCGGGACCCGTTCGCCGGTCTTTGCCCCGCGCAATCAAAGTCGCCCAGCCCACTCCGCTCTGAGATGTGCCGGGGCCAAAGACAGTGGGCACTCGCCTGGCTGATCCTGATCACGCTGGGCGCAGCCGGTTGCCAGCAACGTGATTTCCCCAACTATCCTGCGAACTATCGCGAGTACGCGTACATCAGCAATGGCGGCAGCAATACAGTAACCGTGCTCGACCTGGTCAACATGCGCCAGGAACGGGTGATCGCTGTCGGCACCAGCCCTTCGGGTCTGGGAGTGAACCCTCGCCGGAACGAGGTCTATGTTGTGAATTCCGGCAGCGGCACCGTCACCGTGATCAACGCGGAGACCAATACCGTCGCGGCCACCATGCGCGTGCAGCGTCAGCCCTACTTTATCGACGTGGATGCCGAGGGCAAGCGCGCCTACGTGGCCAATTCGAAGTCCAACAATGTCTCGGTGCTGGACCTTGCGCTTCGCCGGGAGATTGGGGTGATTGGCGCCGGTGAGGGGCCTGGTATGGCGCGCATTGCCAACGACGGCAAGACGCTGGTGATCACCAACCGTGCCAGTGGCAGCGTCAGCATTGCCGATGTGCACTCGTTCAAAGTCAGAAGCAGCTTCGACCATTGCCCGGGGGCCACGGATGCCATCATCCTGCCCGACTCCTCCAAGGCTTTCGTCACCTGCTCCGGAGGACACCAGATCATGGTGGTCGGGCTGGCCCACACCACGGGCAGCGATCCCACACCTAGCGACGTTCTTCTCACCTTTCTCGACGTAGGCAAGACGCCGCTCCACATCGCCTTGAAGCCGGATGGGGGAGAGGCGTTCGTCTCCAACTACGACAGCGACACCATTTCTGAGCTCACAACCTCCTCCAATGAGGTCGGCGGAGCTTATCTGATGGGCGGGCACCCCGTGCGCGGACTGGTGAGCGCGGACAACTCCCTTTTATATGTGAGCGATTTCAGCGCCGGACGAGTGGGTGTTTATAGCATTGACGACGGCAAGCTGATCGGTTCGGGGGTGAGGGTTGGCGAGGGGCCGGATGCTCTGGCCTTTTCCGGCTCCGGACACTTCCTTCTGGTGGTGAATGCGCAGTCGGGGGATATCGCTGTGGTGCGCACTTCTAATCTTTCCCTGTTCACGCTCTTCCCCGCCGGGCGAGGACCCAATGACATTGTCGTAAAAGCTTTCCTGGTCCGTTAGGGTCAGCTGGGCTTCAGCTTTAGCGATGAAGGGTACGGGCTTCAGCCCGTGCATATTTAGGACGGGAAAGGTTTGGCTTTAGCCCCTGAGGTGAAACTTTCCGCGGTGTGATAAGGGACGTTCCCTCAAGGGCTAAAGCCCTGGTGTTCGTCTTGGCCTTTGTACGGGCTGAAGCCCGTACCCTTCATTCAGCCTGTTCAGCTGTCCTGACTAGACTGCTGGTCTACGAGTTTTGTTTTTCTTCCTTAGCCCGCTCGAGATCTGCCAGGTAGGCGAGGCGGAGAGTGTGGCGCGAGGCGGAGTAATGCGCCCCTGCCAGCAACAGCAGGCCGGTCACAAAGGCCCACAACATCAAGCTCACGCTAACGGAGAATGGGCCGTAAACCGAATGAAGGTCCATCCAGGGGAGCGCCGCAATGTAGAGCATTTTTGCCAGTTCCCAGGAAAGCCCAATGACGATTGCCGTCGGCAGCACTGCGCGGACTGGTAGCTTGCGGTTGGGAAGAACCCAGTAAATAAGGAAGAAAAGCAGGATGCTGGCCACGGCCGCTGAGATCTGCAACAGCCAGTGGGAAAGAAAACTAAACAAGGCATTATTGATATGGCCCAAGAACAAGAATTGCAAAATCGATTGCTGCGCCGCCGTTACGGCCACGCTCAACATGGCAATGGTGCCGATGCTGGCGGCTAGCCCCAGGGAAACCAGCTGGTTCATGAAGTAGGAACGGTTCTTGGTTACGCCCCAGACCCGGTTCAAGGCCACTTCGAGCGGAAGGAAGACGCCGGTCGACGAAACTAATAACATCACCACCGATGCAACGCGCACCCCACTGCGAGCATGGGCCACAATCTCCATGTTCTTGGTGACAAATCCCTGACCGGTGGGCAGAAAGTAGCGGATCATATCCGCAATCGCGCCCTCCATCGCGTGGGAATGGAAAACCAGGCGCGCAATCGTGAACATCATCACGATGAATGGGAACAACGACAAGATGGAATTGGCGGCGACGCTGAAGGCATAGGTATGCACTTCCGTCTGAGACATGTAGCGGGCAAGGCTCCAGATCTGATCCCCCAGGCTCGCACTGCTGGCAAGTTTCGCGGGCGGGTTTGGTTCTGCGGGAACACCAACAAGGGATTCATCGACAACAGGCCTTGTCACAATCCGGGGGACGGATATGCCGAGGGTCATAGCCATCCATGCTAGCAGCAGGGCCGCCGGCTCGAAATAACCCACATGCGCCAGCGTCTACAACCTTCTATCTCATGGTTCCAGCTGGCAAATTTTTCTTGCACGAAATTCCAATTCCTGCCATAACATCATCAAGCTCGAACGAAAGTTCACAGTTCGAGGAGTGCGGAAGGCCAATTGATGTAATTGTTTCCCCGTTCTCAAAGCATTCCAGGAGGCGTTCCTGCGGAGTGCTGGAGATGGTTAATCAAGGTTGAAAGGAAGTTCGCTTGAAGGAAAATGGCGTGGTCAAGTGGTTCAACGGAGCCAAAGGATACGGGTTTATCCAGCGTTCCACTGGTGAGGACGTCTTCGTGCACTTCTCCGCTATTCAGGAGAACGGATATAAGACACTGAACGAGGGCGATGCGGTGGAGTTCGAATGCCAGCAGGGCCCCAAAGGACTCAACGCCGCCAACGTGGTGCGCAGCGCCTGAGGTTAGGTTAGAGGGGCGCTGGGTTCCGTCTCGGTGGTTGAGAGGCGGCCCAAAGCCCATTGTGCTGCTTCCGCGAGCACCGCATCGGGGCTGGCGGCCCACTCACGCAATTTCGGCAGGTAGGTCGTCTGTCCGCTGTTCCCCATGGCAATGGCTACATTGCGCAGCAAGCCGCCCAGCTTGGCGCGCTGCAAGGGAGAACGCCGGAACAGCTTGCGAAAACTCTCCGCGTCCAGTTCCGCAAGCCAGGCCAGTGCTGGGTTTACCAGTTCTGGACGCACGGACAGCTCCGCATCTCCGCTCACCGGCGCCCGGCGATTCCAGGGGCACACGTCCTGGCAGATATCGCAGCCGAAGACCTGACGGCCCATCTGAGAACGCAAGGGCTCGGGAATGGGCCCGCGCTTCTCGATAGTCAGATATGAGATGCACCGGCTGGCATCCATTTGATACGGCGCTATCAACGCACCCGTGGGGCAGGCGTCAATACATCGGGTGCAACTGCCGCAACGGTCCTCTGGCAGTGTGATCGGAGGCGCCAGCTCGAGCCCGGTAAGAATCACGCCCAGGAAAAGCCACGACCCAAGCTGCTGGTCGATGATGCAGGTGTTCTTACCGATCCAGCCGATCCTGCATACATGGCGTAGATCCGCTCTACCAGGGGACCCGTGTCCACATAGCACTTGGCCGGGAAGGGACCAAGCGCCTGCTGCAAACTCTGCTCCAGCCTCTGAAGGCGCGCCAGCAGGACGTCATGGTAGTCGGTCGGCTGGCTGGCATTGCCGGTTTGTTGATAGCCAGTCTTTTGATAGCCAGTCCAGGCGTAGCGCGCAATCCAGCCGCTCTCCGCCGGGGCTGGATCTATGGATTTGGGCGCGTCTGCGTGGTAGTTCGCGGCACACACGATCACGGAACGGGCCCACGGAACGGCAACGCGTAGAGACGATCGCAGCAGGCGGTTGTCCTGGTCACGACGTTTCAGGTACTCCATCTCGCCGGCATAGCCATGCTCGATCCATTTTTCAAAGTAGGCCTCGAAGTGGCTTGGGTCAGGAAAGTCAGCCGGGTCCCCGGGAGGTGGAATTGGTGCTATGCCCGCCCGGGAAAACCCCGCCTCCCTGGCGAGCATGGCAATCTGATCGCGAGCTGCGGCCTCGAGCATGAGCCTACATTCTAGGTCACTCCGTAATGTTGGCCGCCAGCGTCTCCACAAAAGCGATATTCTGCAACAGATTTTGCGGAAGACCGTGCCGTTCTGCCAAATATTCCGGGCTGTTGTAAGAGACCAGGACTTTTCCCTGATCATCCTCCCAAACCAGAATCTTGAGTGGGAGGTCGATGGCGATGCTCGGCGCCGCCAGCATCAGCGGCGTGCCCCCTTTAGGGTTGCCGAAGATGAGAAGCTTGGTAGGATGCATTTCCATTCCCACCTTCTTGGCTTCCCCACTGTGATCGATGAGCGCGAAAACGGCGACTCCCTTCGCCTGGAGAATAGCCTGGAGCTTCCCCAGGGTTTCATCGACCGAATGCTTGCTGGGTTTATGAACGATTCCGTTGTTGGTCACGGGTACCCCCTGCAATCTGATGTGCATCTTCAGGATAAGTTCCGTCCCGGAACTTGCCGACTCGGAATTGCGTATGAATGAGAGGGATGGAGTGAGATCGATGATCAAATTTTTGTTGTGGTGTATTCTTTTTCTCTTCTGCTGGCCCCTGGCGTTGCTGGCGATCGTCTTGTATCCGGTGGTGTGGTTGGTGCTGTTGCCGTTTCGCCTGGTTGGCATCGCCGTACACGGAGCGCTGGAGCTGGTCACCGCCCTGATTACCTTGCCCGTACGCCTGATCCGGGCTATCTAAGCTAGGGTTGTGCGTAGTAGCCTTGCCGGGTCCGTGCGGTTAGCCCAGGCTTTGCCACCAGGATCTGCAGACTGTGATATTCGTCGCGACGATCGGCAGGAGCTGACTCGAAGGACAACTCGTAATATGCCGCGGCATCTGCCATGCATTTCTGCAACAGCGAGGCGACATCGTTACTGGAGTTGAGGGCGAGACCGCCGCTCTGCGTCGCTAATACCTGCAAGCTGAGGTCGCCCACGGCGACTTGGCCCGGCTTGCTGACGCCCTTTAAGAAATCCTGATAATAAAACTCGCGCCCTACTCCCTCGCCGGCGCCAAGTGGATCGACGCTGTAGAGGGTCACACGGGACTGCCGGAGTTGCGTGGACAGACCGACAATGGTGGCAAAGATTTCGTTCTGTTGCTTGCCGCTAAACTGGATGCCCGGTCCGGAAAGCAGAGGCCAGCCCGGAGATACCCAGAAGATCATCTTACGGCCCGGGAGCTTGGCCGCGTTCCCGGCAATCTCCTGCAGGGCGGTCATGGAAAGCTGAAAGCGTTCGATGCCCTGGTATTGCGAGGAGCGGCGGACGTCGCGCAGGCCGATGGCGTGATTGTCGAGAGAAGAGGTGAGCTCGTTGCCGTCGGTGGAGAAAGCTTTCTGTACCTGCGCGCCCGAGTCCGTGACGAATGCGAGCGCGATCGGCTGAGCGAGATGGCCACCGTTAGCGCGCAGAAACTTGTCGATCTCTCCCCGCTCGTAGGCGATTCTCTCGTAGGGGCTATTAATGGCATCGATAACAAGGATGACGTGGACGGGGTCCTGGCTTGCCGTTGACGGCTTTGAAGGACGTAATGTGCTTCGGGGTTTTGTTGTCAAGAAGAGTGAAGTCCTGCTGCTGGAGATCGGCGACAGGTGGCCCCGATTTCGGCGTAACCACAACGTCAAGGTCGACTCTGGACGCAGGAGCCGACGTCGACGGGATGTTCTGCTGAGCGTAAAGCACTGCAGTGCAAAGCAGAGGAACGAGCAGAAACAAACCGAAACGTGGGCTTATGGACATGGCCTTCCCTCATTCAGGCTATTGGATGCGGGTAAGCCCGGGTGGAGGCAGAAAAGCGCTAGGATCTGGCGCGATTGCTCAATTCGACTAAGAACTCAGTCCTGCGAAGGGGGGCGCCTCTGCATCCCTGTCCAAGATGTCGGATACACTGCACCTTCCCCGCTGACTCTCGATTCATCCGATACATTGAGCGGTCAACGGTGGTGGTATCCCACATCTCGCGAAAAACGAGCGAGATGTGGGGCACCCGACCTTCGTTGAGAAACCAGGGCTCTCGAACCGGCCGTTCTCACGCACACTCCAAAGCCCTGACATTGGATCATCAAGAACTAACCTCGCGAATAGTTGACGCAGCATTCGGGTAGGAGCTCTGCACCGGAACGGGTAGAGGGAAATGAGGCGCGTTTGCCAGACCGAGAGGAAGATATTCGCGGAGATACCAATTCACAAATCTTCGTATGCCGTCTTCGATTGAGACATCAGGGCGAAATCCTGTAACCTCTATCAGCTTATCCACCTTGGCCTCGGTTTCGTAGACGTCGCCCGGCTGCATCGGCATCAAACGGACGTCCGCTGATCTGCCCAAGCACGATTCGATGGCGCGAACGACGTGGAGGAGCTCGACGGTCCGTTGGTTCCCGATGTTGCACAACCGCATCGGAGCCTGCACGCCAGGCCCCTCTTTCGGCGGCAGGGGCAAAACGCGGACAATTCCCTCCACCGTATCGTCTATATAGGTGAAGTCGCGCCGGAGGCGGCCCCAGTTATAAAGCTCAATGGCTCGATTACTCATGATCGCATCGACGAATTTAAAAATCGCCATGTCTGGCCGCCCCCACGGACCATAGACCGTGAAAAACCGCAGTCCCGTGGTCGGAATATGAAAGAGGTGGCTGTAAGCATGGGCCACCACCTCGTTACTCTTCTTGGTGGCAGCGTAGAGGCTGACCGGATCATCGGTCGAGTCCTCTTCGGCAAAAGGAGTCTTGTTCTGCGTTCCGTACACGGAGCTGGAAGAGGCAAAGACGAAATGGCGGCACGAGCAGGCCCGAACGCCCTCGAGTACATTGACGAAGCCGACAAGATTGCTGGCGACATATTCTTCAGGGCTGGTAAGTGAGCGCTGTACCCCAGGTTGCGCCGCCAGATGAACCACGGCTTCGAAATCGCCGTTGCGAAAGAGGCTTTCCACCCTCGCCCTATCTGCCAGGTCAAGCGGAAAAAACCAGAACCGGGGACCCATGCAGAGCTTTCTAAGCCGTGCATCCTTGAGCCTGGGGTCGTAATAGTTGTTCAGGTTGTCGACGCCAACCACCTCAAACCCATCCGCCAGAAGCCGTTGAACAAGGTGCGCGCCAATAAAACCAGCAGCACCGGTGACCAGGATTCGTTTGTCACTTACCTGCAGCATTTCTCTCCCTCACTTATCGCGAATGGTTGACAGTTAACGCACTCTGCCCTTAACTACTAACTGCATGCATGATGCGCATGGGGCGCCGACCGAGCAATTATCCGTTGGGGCGATCAGTAAGCTCCCTGTCCGGTTAACACCACTCTTGCGGTACGCGCCAGGATATTAAGGTCGAGCCATGGAGACCAGTTGCGGACGTAATAACTATCCAGGCGAACGCGGTCACGGCAACTTACCGTATTCCGTCCGGAGACCTGCCATAAGCCCGTCAGGCCCGGTGTAACCCGGCAATACAACGAGAAATTTGATCCATAATTCGCTATCTCCTCTTCCACAATCGGGCGCGGTCCAACCAAGCTCATCTCACCTCGCACTACGTTCCACACCTGGGGAAGCTCGTCGAGGCTCGTTTTACGTAAAAACCTGCCTACCCTAGTAATGCGCGGGTCATGCCGCAGCTTGCGGCTAGATAACCATTCCTCGCGCAGGGCTCCGTCTTTGGCCAGAGCATCTTGCAGCAGTTCGTCCGCGTTCACCTGCATGGTTCGGATCTTCCAGATGCGAAAAGGGGAGCGATTGCGGCCGATACGGCGTTGGCCATAAAAGACAGGTCCCGGTGACTCAAGCTTCACCAGCATGCCAACCAGAAGAATAGTGAGTGCAACCACCGGAACAGCCAGGGAAATAAGGAACAGATCGATCGCCCGCTTGGTGATTCTGGGGAGCGATAGAAGCAGGTCTCTTCTCACCTCGACAGCCAAACAGCCGGCTAACTGCCGGGCATCCACAGTGAGGCTGTAGAGCGCCGCGGAGCTGTGGATGATCATCAGGCGAGGGAAAATACTTTCGAACTTCTCCAGATCTTCCAGGAGCTTTCCGGAACCTGCATCGGGCAGAGCAATCATGGCGCGCTCCACCCCGCAAGCCCTAACCGCTGCAGCACGAGCTATGTCAATGACCGGGAGGCTATGTCTGAGTCTAGCTACATGAGAGGACGAAAGGATGACCACCGCCCTTAGCCCGATCTCCGGATGTAATTCCAGTTCCCGGATGAGCTCGGTCGACTCATCGCCGGTGTGGAAGACGGCGACGGGCATCCCCCACCACGATCGATGGCAGATTAGCCCCCTCACCAGGCATCGCAGGAGTGGGGTGACAATCATCGACGCTAACCACCATAGGACGAGCACCCGACGGGGATAGTCATCGGCAATTCGGGTCGCCGAAATGGCAATGACGAGGAAACCAAGGGTCAATGCGAGGGCAAGGCGGCGAAGTTCCGTGACCGCGTTGTGGATGACACCGGGGTAGAGATGACAAGAAAGGAATATAGCGATGAATACTCCGAGGGCCGGCCAAAGAGCGGAATACTGGTTCAGGTCCAGGTCTCCGCCGCCACGCTTGTCCCACAAGGCCAGACTTCCTGTAACCATGATGGCGACAGCATCACAGACAAAGAAGACCATCGAAGACAGCCAGGGGAGACAACGGATTTTCGGCAGCCCAATGAGCGGAAAGGGCACTTCTGTCGGAACTGCGGTTACCGAAGCCATTTGCGCCTCTGACTGTGTCTGTAAACAAAGCGGAGACTAATAGGAAAACCTGAAGGCTGTATGCGATGCGATATTAAAAATTCTTTATTAAGGCACTGTCATTGTAGCGTTTACACGGGCCCGCTGGAGCTGGCCAGGGTCCGGGACGAGAACCCAGTTTCCAAAACTCAGTTCCATACGGAGGGCGGAGACGTGACAGTCGCAACTTTGCTGGGGTTTGAAGCGCGGGTGAGGAAACCGGGGGGCTACGTCCTGGGTTCCTCTCAGCCGTCCCTGTCTGTTTTCGACGGGTACGAAGGGACACGGCTTCAACCGTGTCCTAAACCTCTTGTGCATGGGTGGCTTCGGAAGCCGCTGAGGTACGGTTGTACAGGTTAGGTTCTGTCCGGGCCGAAGCATGGAAAAACGCACCCCAGGGGCTAAAGCCCAGATCTGTTTGAATTCTTTGCGGCCCGACTAAAGTCGGGCCCTGATACAAAGCACTGGATCGCAGAGTGGGGAACCGCGGCTTTTTCCTCCTGGCTCTCACGCGTGCTTTAAAGCCCTCACCGGCTCCGGCTCCTGCGGCACGCCTGAAGCCCTGCCCGTTACGAACCCCTGCCTTCCGTGGCGGACTGGCATCGTGGGGAGCCCTCCTAGAAGTGTCAGGCCCTCTGGACATGCCCGTTCAATGGCTCGAGGATTGCCTGGGGCGGCCGCTTGCCGAGGGCGTTGGCGGGCGACGGCAGGGCGCCACCGCTGGTGAGGGTATACCCGATGCCGCGGTTGGTATGAATCAGCTTTTGCGGGAAGTCGCGATCGACCTTGCTTCGCAAGGCGCTGATATATACATCGACTACGTTGGTCAAGCCCTCAAAAGAAGAGTTCCAGACGTGCTCAAGGATCATGGTTCGCGTGACCGGACGGTTGACGTTTCTTACCAGATATTCAAGCAACAGGAATTCCTTCGGCCGCAGATCTATCGTCTTACCCAATCGCGCGGCTCTTCGCCGCACCAGATCCAGCTCAAGATCGCCGGAGCGAAGTACGTTCACCGTATTCGAAGCGGCAAGATCGGCAGCTGCCTGACGCAAGCGTATCGAGAGGCCGAGGCGGACTGCCAGCTCCGAGGCAAAGAACGGTTCGCGCACGCAATCATCGACGCCGGCTTCAAATAATTGCAGACGCTGTTCCAGGTCAAGGTATCGCGCAAAGACGAAGAGGGATGCGTCCGAGTTTTCCTGCCGCAGCAGTTTCACCAGGAGCACAATATCTCCAAAGATGAGGGAATCGGAATCGACGAGAACACCCTCGTAGGGGGCGAACCGGGTAAGCTGCAGACACTCTCTGGCGGAAACTACGGTTTCGACGACAAACTGGGCCGAGCTGAGCGCCTTGGCGACTCTTCTTTGCAGATCACAGCGGGGGAGAAAGGTAAGCACTTTCATGGAACCTCCAGGGTGGATCGGGGCCCGATAAACAGCACACAGCACTTCAACAGCGGCCGGTCAGACTCGCCCTGGCACCTGCGGTAGATCCTGAAGCGCCGCCGCCGAGATTCGCCAGGGTTGTGAAGGTAAAGAAAAGACCGCTCCGTGAGAACCCGCACCGCGCAGGTTTTGACTAAGCCGCCATATTCTGTACTCCCCGTAGAGCTTGGAGCAAGACACCAGACAGAAGCGAAACCTCAGTACGTGAGGAGAAACGTTACATAGTTGAAAAGCAATAACAGAAGTTTATTTATTCTGTCAATTGCATCTTATTCATCTTGCAATAGTCAGGTAATTGTCCCTAAGATGCGTGCCGCATAAAGGAAGGGTGCGCTGCATCGCTGATGAAAAGCGATACAGCCCACTTGATGAATAAACTATGCACCGGCGATAGTGCGAGCAGGCATTTCGGGCTGTTGCGTATCAGAAACACAAAGATAAGTTAACCGCCGCAAGACTAAGAAACCAATAAGCTATTCGCGCTTCGTCGCACGATGCAACTAACAATTATTTTGAGAACAGGCCGTTACGTGTAAGCAACAACCTTAGTCACATTGTTCGCGTTTCCGAATTTGGTTTGTAGTCTCCGTGCAGTGCACATCTGCGCTACTAAGGAGAAACACCAAATGCTCACACGCTTCGCACGCAAACTTGTTATCGGCGCGGCCCTGGCCGCGATGGCTGCACCCGCTGCTCTTGCCAACCCTACAGGCACGGATCCCGTTCCAAACACGTTGCATACTATCCTGTCTCTTTTGGGTTTGGGGTAAGATACTCCCGAAGCGGTCCGATGCCAAATGCCAAGCGCATAACATCACGCTTGCACCCGGCTCGCCGCCCTGAAAGGAGCTCTGGAATGCTTCTTACTGGTCTGGATTTCTTTTACTGGGCGGCGGGTTTTGTGTTGCATGTTGGTTTGCTCTTCGTTCTTTGGTACCGGCGCCGAGCCAGGTTTTTTCCCTTCTTTACGGCGCTCATCACTCTGAGTGTGATCAGAACGATCGTGCTGTATTCCGTGCACCGATACGGAACAATCTTCGACTACCGTTATACCTATTGGTCGCTAGCCATCGTCGATACCACTCTGCAACTTTGTGTGGTTTACGAGGTCGCCTCTCGCGTTTTTAAACCCCTCGACGTCTGGGCCGAGGACGTGCGCAGTAGTTTCGTCTGGCTTCTAAGCCTAAGTGTATTGGTAGCTTTCAGTCTCACCTGGCTGTCAAGTGCGCCGGGGAGAACATGGATGCAGAACGTGACGACCAAGGGCAATCTATTTGCGTCTCTGTTGCTGAGCGAACTTTTCGTCGCCATGATGGCCCTATCGATCAACGCAGGGCTACCATGGAAAACGCATGTAGCCAAGATTGCCCAGGGGCTGGGTGCGTTTTCGCTCATCAGTGTACTGGTCGACACCGGAGACAGTTACTTTGGCATCAGTCGAGAGCAGCCCGCCTTTGTTCTGATCTCGCATGTCAGCATGGCTGCATATCTGGGCTGCGTCATCTACTGGATGATCAACTTATGGCCTAATGAACAACCGGCTCGAATGATGACGCACGAAATGCGCAAAAAAATGTTTACATTGCAAATGCAGGTGGACTACCATTTGAAGGATTTACGTTCACGGAAAAAATGGTGAACACGCCTAATCTTTACTTCGCAGCCGCAATCGGGATCTTCCTAGGTGTTCTCCTCTTCGTTGCAGCATATTTCTACTTCCGCAGCCGCAAAGCAACGCCGGCGAGCTGGGAAGACCTTTTCACCAGGCTAACCTGGATAGACCGCAACAACATAGCGCAAGTCGCCCTGGATCTCGTCGACGTGAAAGGCCAACCCAAGATAGATGAGGACGCTGCGAGTTTGGAACCATCGCAGTTGTGGAATCTGATTGGTGGGCTGGATGGACTCGAAGTGCTGGAGCGAAACAGCGAGGTTTTGATCGATCTGGCCTTTTATGTCCAGCAGTGGTATCCAGAGGCGCTGCCCATTGCCGAACGGTTGCGCCTGGATGCCCGGGAGCTGAAGTGGCATGTTACGCGTTTGCGGGGAGCTGCCGAAAGGGGTAACCTGCAAATCTCCTTTCCCTTTTATGCGCAGCGTGCGGTGGCTAAATATTACGTCATGACCCGGCGGCTGCTCAGCCTCTATGAAGCAGCGAACCTATCCACGCTTGCAGATTTACAACGTGCGCTGTAGGGTCCTCAGGGCGCCAGGCGAATCGCCACAACAATGACCCGCCCGACATTTTCTATTTCCGTCCGGTACTTCCATCTCCGGCTGGAAGCGGGCGACAAAGGGTGGGGGATCAGCGTTAACCAGTCCGAGTTCTTGTCTAACTCACACCAGCCGCAGACATACGAGTCTCTTGTCATGAGGAAATAGATAGGGCGTTTAAATTCATGGCTCCAGTCTCTGCGGGTCGAGATGGCGCGCTTCTGAGTATCGATGTGAACAATCGAGCCGGCCGGGATCATAGGATCCAGAGTGAGGTCGCGTTTGCCGATGATGCCTCGCCGGTAAGGCGCCAGTGACTGACTGTTCTCGCTCAGGATCAGCGTGGTCTCCTCTGGTGTCTGATCGGGAACCGGCGTATCAGGCAGGAGATATCTTGCCTGGTCTTCAAGCGGACCCTCCGTCAGCAATAAAGTCGCATTGGGGGAGGAAAGTTGCCTGAGAAGAGCAGGTTGCGCGTTTGCCGGATAGATGGAGCGCAGCAGATGCTCTGTGGGAACGTTGTAGATGTCAGCCAAAGCTATCAGCTTATTGACGGTCAGCTCATGTTCTTCACGTTCCAGCCGGTCAAGCCAGCTGGCAGATACCTGGTACGACTGATTACCCCGTTCCTGAGCGAAGCGGAGACTACGTTCTTCAACTTCTCGTAAAGAGAGTTGCCATTGCCTGCGAATTGTACGAAGTCTTGCACCAATCCCTGCCACGAACGAACCTTTCTTCGGACGGCTACCCCGGAGTAGAGCTCCCAACATCCCGTGTGCCTCGCCACTACAGGATAGACCCGGTAAGTATGTCTTCGAAGCCTTGACCTGTCCAGTCCGGCGGCCCTTCCAATAAGATGCGGGAGAGCCGGAGTTTGTCTTTCTTGCCTGTGCATAACTTCAGGCCCTAGAACACGGCGACGCGTCCAAAGAAGCAGGAACGGCCACCACCGAACCGGCGGAGAAGATCCGGTGCTGCATTGCGACTTAGCAAGCGTTCACGCTGCATCATTTTTCCATGGTCCCGTCCCGGGCACAAGGAAAAGCGGCGGAAGTAAGGGTATACCCTATGCCGCGGTTGGTTTGAATAAGTTTCTGCGGGAAGTCTCGATCGACCTTGTTCCGGAGAGCGCTAATGTATACATCGACTACGTTGGTCAAGCCCTCAAATGAGGAGTTCCACACATGTTCCAAAATCATGGTTCGAGTAACCGGGCGGTTGACATTCCGCACCAGGTATTCAAGCAGCAGAAATTCTTTCGGCCGTAGGTCGATTTCCTTACCCAGCCTGGCGGCTCTTCGGCGGATCAAATCCAGTTCGAGGTCGCCCGAGCGCAGCTTATTGGGCGTGTGCGACGGCGCAAGATCGGAAGCTGCCTGCCGGAGCCGTATGGAGAGGGCGAGGCGCACGGCCAACTCCGAGGCAAAGAATGGCTCACGTATGCACTCATCTGCACCGGCTGCAAACAAGCTCAAGCGCTGCTGCAGATCGAGGTCGCGAGCAAAAACGAATAAGGCTGCGCCTGAATTCTCGTGCCGCAGCTGTTTTACCAGGAGCAGAGTTTGGGTGAAGGCGAGAGAATCCGAATCGACAAGAACACCGTCGTACAGCGCAAACCGGGCAAACTGCGAACACTCCTTCGCGGAGGCTACCTTCTCCAAGACAAATAGGGCCGAGTTGAGCGCCTTTTCGACTCGTCTTTGCAGATCGCAACGAGGCAGAAAGGCAAGCACTTTCATGACTGACTCCAGGATCAAAGGGCCCCGAACTAGAAGCACGTGAGAGCAAGCCATCGCGGCCAACTGAGCTGGAGGAATTCACAGGTGCCAAGTCGGTTCGTGAGCCTATGGCAATGAATCGCGGGCAGCCGCGAAGGACGCTAAGTTAGGTCGTACGTTTGCCACCGGAGGCGCCGGATCCAGCACTCGGCTTTTAGGCGGGTGTTTTCGGGGGAGCCTTAAGAATTTAAGAATTTCTTGTTCAATCAAGTAACAAAAATAGGTAACCAAAGTCAAGAACTATTGCTTACTTTAGACACAAGATAGACACAAATATCCCCTAGATATTCGCCCATCGGGGAATACCCGACTTTAGGGAGACCCGGGGACGCCCGGCTTTTTACGGTCATCCATGGCGCAAAGGGTATGATTTAAGCATCCCACTTTGGTCAGGATGATCAAGCCATTTTCGCTAATACAGGACCCTGGTTGGGCTTAGCATAGGAAACGCCGCGGCGCGGAATCTTCCTGCAGAAATCATTGACACCGCAAAGACTCTGTCGGCAGAGAGCCAAGCGTACCTCGGGGTCCCTCCATGTCTCACTCGAACTGTCGTTTTAACCGCTTCTTGACCGGCGCACTCTGGGTCTTCTTGAGCGGCCTGTTGGCTGGGGGTCTTTCATCCTGCGGTGGCAGCGGTAATAACACCATTACCGGCGAGATTGCTTCTCAGCTCGCCCTGACTTTTTCTCCGTCCAGCGTCCATTTGACGGCGGGTGCAGCCGCACAGCAGGCTTCCCTGCTGCTCTCTGCGCCGGCCGGCACGGGCTCGGCCACGGTCGCAGTATCCGGGCTGCCAGCCGGGGTGACGATCTCCCCGGCAACACTGTCGCTGACTCCTGGGGTCGCGCTAACGGTTATGCTTACCGCGGCCTCCTCGGCAGCAACGACTACCGCCACGGTAACCTTCACGACTACGGTCAATGGTCAAACAGCCAGCGCACAAGGTTCACTATCCGTGCAAGCAGCTTCGGCGCCACCGCCTGACTTTGCGTTCGGCGTTAACCCGGCGTCGATAGCCTTGGTCGCGAATGGCGTCGCGGTCCCTGTTTCTGTGACGACGACACCGATCAATGGTTTTTCTTCCAATGTAAAAGTGGCGATCACCGGCTTACCGGCAGGAGTGACAGCTACGCCTTCGTCGTTCACGCAAACTCCCGGGCCTGTGGTCACGCCCGCGATGACTCTTGTCACGGTGTCGGCGGCTGCGGGAACCGCTGCCGGGTCGGCTACGGTCACCTTGACAGCTACCTCGGGCACACTGACGCACACGGCTACGCTGGCCATCACCGTGACCGCTCCTCCTGCACAAGCTGACTTTTCGCTGGCTCTCAAGCCCCAATCTCTCAGCCTGACCATTGGGGGTGCTGGGCAGCCGGTGCAGTTGACGGCGACTGCCGTGGACGGCTTCACGGGGACCGTCGGCATCGCGCTTAGCGGATTACCTGCCGGGGTGACGGCCAGCCCGGCGTCGGCCTCGCTCACCCCAGGCACGCCGCAAAGCTTTACGCTTACGGCGGGCAACAGCGCGCAGGCGGGGAGCGCCAGCGTCGTCTTTACGGGTACGTCTGGTTCCCTCACCCATACTGCCAACCTGGCTCTTACCGTGGCTGCCTCCTCGGGCGTGAATGTAACCACGTATCACAACGACAACGCGCGCGACGGATGGAATTCTTTGGAGACGGCACTGACGACGCAAAACGTGAACGTCAACGGGTTTGGCAAATTGCGTGAATTACCAGTGGATGGCAAAGTTGACGGGCAACCGCTCTACGTGAGCAGTCTCTCCGTGGCGGGTCAAACGCACAATGTGCTGATTGCCGTTACCGAACACGGAAGTGTTTATTCGTTCGACGCCGACTCGGGCACGCAACTCTGGCAAGTAAGCGCTCTGGGAGCCAATGAGACGACCAGCGACGATCATGGCTGCAACCAAATCACGCCGGAAATTGGCATCACCGACACGCCCGTCATTGACCGAACGCACGGCCCTAACGGCGCCGTGTTCCTGGTCGCCATGTCGAAGGATGCGAGCGGCAATTATCACCAGCGGCTGCATGCGCTGGACCTTTCGACCGGCGCGGAGTTGCAAGGCAGCCCGTCGGAAATTCAGGCAACCTTCCCTGGAACCGGATATGGTTCGAGCAACGGGATGCAGGTCTTCGACCCCGGCCAATATGCGGAACGGGTAGGTCTGTTACTGATGAATGGACAAATCTACATGGCTTGGACGTCGCATTGCGATGATGATCCGTACACCGGTTGGCTCATGGCCTACAGCGAGACTACGCTCGAACAAACCAGCGTTTTGAACGTGACGCCGAACGGCCCTTCCAGTCCTCATTTTGACAATGGTGAAGGCTCGGTGTGGATGAGCGGTGCGGGCCTGGCTGGAGATACCCAGGGCAATATTTATTTCCTGGATGCGAACGGTACCTTCGACACGACCTTGAACGCCAGCGGCTTTCCTGAACACGGAGACTTTGGGAACTCATTCATGAAGGTTTCGACGACGGGGAACGTGCTGGCAGCCGCGGACTATTTCGCTGCCTACAACCTGCAAGCGGAAAGCGATGCGGACCAGGACCTGGGATCGGGCGGCGCAATGTTGCTGCCGGATCTGGTCGATGCCACTGGCGTCACGCGCCACCTTGCCGTCGGTGCGGGCAAGGATACAAACATTTACGTGGTGAACCGGGACAACATGGGCAAGTTCAACTCCCAAACAAACAACGCCGTCTATCAGGAGTTGCCGAATACACTAAGCGGAGGCGCCTTCTCCATGGCTGCCCTCTTCAACAACACGGTCTACTATGCGGGGGTCGGCGATCATCTCATGGCGTTTCCGATCACCAATGCGCTGCTGGCCACTTCTCCAGCGAGCGAATCTGCGAATACTTTCGCTTATCCCGGCGCCACCCCGAGCGTAAGCTCCAATGGAACTCAGAATGGTATCGTGTGGGCGGTCGAAAACCAGGGTGGAACTGGAGTGCTGCACGCTTACGACACCACGAATATACCGACCGAGTTGTACGACAGCACCCAGGCGCCCAACAACCGCGACACCTTCACCGACAACAAATTTGTTGCTCCCATGATTGCCAATGGCAAGGTGTACGTTGGCACGACAAACAGCGTTGCAGTCTTTGGACTGTTGCCCTGAAGATACGGGCTTTAGGCCGTACGTTCGGATCTGCGACGGACCTTGGGTCAATGCAGATCTGAACGTGCGACCTACGTAGCCGCTGAGGTACGGTTGTTACCCGGTAGGTTCTGTTCAGACGCACCGAAACGCGTACCTCAGGGGCTAAAGCCCTCGGTGGAAGCGGCTCTGTGCGGCACGGCTGAAGCCATGCCCTTCGTACAGAGCCTCGACATGGGGCACCCGTCCAGAGTGGTCCCAACCGTCAAGGCCGGTTCTAAGGGAAGCGGCGATGAATTGTCGGTAAAAAATAGTTCTGGGTGCTAGCTGCGGAGACGCGCCAGCAGATCCTGCGGATGTACGGGTTTAGCGAGAATCTCGAACTCGTGTCCCTGAACCCGGGCGCGGTCCAAAAGATCGGCCGTGGCAGCCTGTCCGGAAAAGAGCAGGATCTTGCAGTTCGGCAACATGGTCCGAATAGTGATGGCGGCGTCAATGCCGTTCATATCGGTCATGATGACGTCGGAAATGAGCATGTCGGGACGGATGGTGCGGGCTGCTTCTACGGCCTTTTCGCCGTTGTACACAGCTGTGGCTTCAAACCCGCTTTGATTTAGGATAATGGCCAGCGTGTCTGCGATCACTCGCTCATCATCCGCTACCAGCACCTTGGGCTTTGCTTGTGAATTGGTCATTTGCTCCTGAGTGATCCGAATACGGCGGCAGGGTTTCTCCGAATCATACGCCTTTGATCTAGATGCTGTTTACCGGTGTAGTGTTGCGGCCTTCTGCGTCTGGCCGCCGTCTGCACTACCTATGAGATTATTTCACCACAACTTCTTTTGTTGGACGTTTCCCGATGGCTGAACCGATCATTCGTGCCCAGCAGGTAGAGAAGTACTACGCCCAACCGAGCGAAAACCGGATCCAGGTGATCGCCCCCACTGATCTTTCGATCGTCCAAGGGGAAATTGTCGCCCTGCTCGGACCCTCGGGGTCGGGCAAGTCTACCCTGCTGCGTATGTTGGCCGGCCTCTCCCAGCCGTCGGCAGGCGAGGTTTTCTGGCACGGCAAGCCGATCATGCAAGCGGACGCCCACGTGGGCATCGTTTTCCAAAGCTTTGCCCTTTTCCCCTGGCTGACAGTGCTCGAGAACGTCGAAGCGCCGCTGATTGCCCGCGGGATTTCGAGCGAGCATCGGCGCGAACAGAGTCTCAAGATCCTGAACACGGTCGGCCTCGACGGTTTTCAGGCGGCGTACCCCAAGGAGCTCTCCGGGGGAATGCGGCAGCGGGTCGGATTCGCCCGCGCCCTGGTGGTGGAACCGGAAGTACTCTTTATGGATGAGCCTTTCTCTGCGCTCGATGTCCTGACGGCGGAGAATCTGCGCAGTGAGCTGATGGAGCTGTGGCACAAGAAGACCATCCCGACGCAATCGATTTTTCTGGTGACCCATAACATTGAAGAAGCCTTGCTGCTGGCCGATCGGATTATTGTTCTGGGCCGTAACCCGGGGCATGTCCGGGTCGATTTTGCAGTCACGCTGACCCAGCCGCGCGACCGCAAGAGCGCCGCCTTCACGCAATTGGTGGATTACATCTACAAAGTGCTCACCCGGCCCGACGTAGCGCCCTCCGCCGTGCCCCAGCGAGTGGCAGTACGGGATCAACGGCAAATGCATTACCAGATGTTGCCTCATGCCCGCCCTGGAGGAATCGCCGGCCTGCTTGAGCTGCTCATCGATTACAACGGCCGGGCCGACATCTATCGCCTGGCCGACGACCTGGCCTTTGAGATCGATGACCTGCTGCCCATCGTCGATGCAGCTCAATTGCTGAATTTCCTGAAGGTAGAGGAGGGGGATGCAGCCATCACTCCGGCCGGACGGGAGTATGCCGAATCGGAGATCCTGCTGCAGAAAGATTTGTTTCGTAAGGCCGCGGTCGAGAACGTCCTGCTGCTGCGGCAAATTACCCGCGCTCTGAATACCAAGTCGGACCACACGGTGCCGGAAGAATTCTTTCTCGACATGCTCGATGAGCAGTTCAGCGCGGATGAGACGCTGCGGCAGCTGGAGACGGCGATCAGCTGGGGCCGTTATGCGGAGTTGTTCGACTTCGATGCCTCGCGCAGACGATTCGTCCTGCCGGAGGAGGAAGAGACGCCGGAGGCGGTGGAAGAGGCACAGGCCGAATGAGCGAGCCAGCCAGGCTCTTCCGCGCCCCGACCCTTTCCCGGTCCCTGGTGCTGGAGCGGACCTGGCCTTTCTTTCTCGACCTGAGTGTCGCCGCCTGCGGGCTGGGCCTGTTCTATGCGGTGTTGCGCATTGCGCAATATTGGATGGGACATCCGGTGGCCGCGATCGCCATTTCGCGCTCCCCCAAAATGCTGCCGCTGTACGCGTTCTATTCCGTGGTGCGCATCGGGGTCGCCTACCTGCTCAGCCTGATCTTCGCTGTGGGATACGGTTATATCGCAGCGTACAACCCGCGCGCAGAAGGCTTCATGATCGCGGTGCTGGACATACTGCAATCGATTCCCGTGCTGAGTTTTCTGCCCGGAGTGATGCTGGCCATGGTGTCATTGATCCCGGGGCGGCAGCTGGGCATCGAGCTGGGCGCGATCCTGCTGATTTTCACCGGGCAGGTATGGAACATGGCCTTCAGCTTCTATTCCTCGCTCAAGAGCCTGCCGCGAGAGCTTCGGGAAGCGAGCAGGGTCTTTCGCTTCTCTGCGTGGCAGCGCTTCTGGCAGCTGGAATTGCCTTACTCGGCCATTGGGCTGGTTTGGAACTCGATGGTGTCGGTCGCGGGCGGATGGTTTTTTCTGATGGCCTGCGAGATGTTTGTCCTGGGTGACCGCGACTTCCGTCTCCCCGGCTTGGGCTCCTATTTGCAGACGGCGGCCAGCACGGGGGATAACGAAGGCATGCTGTGGGGATCGTTGGCCATGATCCTCATTATTGTCGCCACTGATCAGCTGGTGTGGCGCCCGGTCATCGCCTGGGCGGACAAATTCAAATTCGAACAAGGGGAGAGCACCAGCCGGAAGACTTCGCCCATCCTCTATGCGCTGCAGAATTCGAATGCGTTGGGCTGGTTGAGGCAGGTGACTTTTGCGCCGGCGAGCGAGCGTATCTATGCCGCCCTGGCGCGGCGGCAACGCGAACTGGTGGCGCGGCCCATTCACGAGCCACGCAAGCGGTCCCAGCTGGGCGCGGTTCTACTCATCGCGGCGACCACCCTGTTGGTGGCGTTTGCCGCCTTCCGAGCTTTGGAGCTGTTGCGCTATGTGCACGGGGCGGAGATTGTGGAGCTGTTGAAGGGAGCGGGCGCTACCTTCCTGCGGGTGAATGCCGCCCTGTTGATCGCCTCCGCCTGGACCATTCCCACCGGGGTGGCGATCGGGTTTCATCCCCGCCTGGCCCGAATTGCCCAGCCGCTGGCGCAGATCGCCGCATCCTATCCGGCGACGGCGATCTTTCCCATCCTGTTGATTGCCCTGGTCCGGTGGGGCGGTGGGTTAGGGATCGGATCGATTGCCCTGATGCTGCTGGGAACTCAGTGGTACATCCTTTTCAATGTGATTGCCGGCGCTTCGGCGATTCCGTCGGACCTGAAGGAGGTCGCCCAGCTTTTCCACTTCTCCCGCTGGCAGCGGTGGAAGGTTGTGATTCTGCCGGGGATTTTTCCTTACCTGGTTACTGGCTTGGTCACCGCCTCCGGCGGGGCCTGGAACGCGAGCATCATCGCGGAGTATTTCCACCTGAAAGATCGAACGCTCGAGACCTTAGGACTCGGGGCACAGATCAGCGCGGCCAGCGATCATGGTCAGTTTTCCATTTTGCTACTGGCTACCATCATCATGTCGCTCATGGTGGTGACGGTGAATCGACTGGTGTGGCGGCCGATGTTCCGGTTGGCTGAGACCAAGTTCCGCCTGGACACTTAGGATTGTTGCGGTTTACCGATCGCTCCAGGTACTCATTTGTACGGGCTCTCTTTCAAGTCGTCCGGTAGGTTGGAATACTTGCCTAGCATCTGGTAGGTCTGTATGACGGCCCAGTCCACGATGCGTTCCCCAGCACCCACCTCAACCCATGTGCTCGCACTGGCCGCGCCATATCCGCCGCGACTCGCCGCCTGGATGGTAGGAAAGTAGCCGTGATAGCCGTTGGTATAACCGAAGAACAGAGCTGTAGGAACAGGGCACCGGGCGCGCCAGTTCTCCTGAAAGTAGACAAACGCTTCTCCCGGAACGGAAGCGATCGCGATCTGCTTGTCGATGAGCACCGTGGTGACCCGCGCATCAATGACAGGGTGGATCGGCGAACCCATCAACTCCAGGGTCTTGGGACCTAAGGTTTTAAGCAATGCGGCATGAAACTGTTCGGGATCCCAACGCAATTTGAACTGCATGGTCTCCTCGCGAAAGTCGATGCTTGCCGAAGGATCGTCTTGGGTATGAATAGACTTGGCTACCCGCGCTGCCTCCTGGCCTAGTCGTTCGCCGGTCCAATCCCGCAGCTTGACTGCATCCTGCGCGATCGGCATGTTCGCATAATAAGGATTGATGTCACCGGGTGCGCCCTGAACAAAAAAGCTCTCCGCGTTTCCACCCAGTGCCTTTTCAACCACGCGATTGGTAATGGCCGGAAAATCGGCGGAATACTGGGGATTGTCGGATCCAAGGACGACCGGATGACATGCATAGTTAATAAGGATGGCGAGCGGATCGCCCTTAGCCGTATCGATGCGAAGGACGGAGACCGTGGGATCGACCGGCGACGTGGGAATCATCGTCGGATTGCGCTCAAACCAGGCGACGGTTCCGTCATCGTTCACCTTGAGCCGGTTATGCCCGATAAGCACCGAGCCCGTACCCACACCGATACGCGCTTGCTGGAGATGGTTTGCCGCATCGCTGACCCCCGCAGCAATGGCGTCCAATGCCCTACGCTCCCACTCCGGCGGGTTCCCGTTGTATTCATCTTTAACGTTCGGAGCACTATGAGTATGGGAGGCACTTACCAGCAGGCACGAGATGCCGCTCGACTTGCGAACCTCTGCCTGCAGGTGGTCCAGCGACGCCTCGCCAAAGCTGCGACCCAAATCAAGAGTAACGATAGCCAGGCGCTTTCCACTCGCTTCCAGGACTAGCACGCGCGCATAAAGTGGGTCGAGCGTGCCTGAAGCCGGCTCTACACGGTCTTCGAAGCCCCACATCACTTCGGGTGTTTTAGGCGTGATGTCTACTTTGGCGACCGCCGCCCTGAGACCTGACTGAGCTGGCGCGCGCAGGGAACCGAGTAGAAGGCACAGGCTGACAGCTCCCAGGGCAGTAGACCTAGCAAACATGGACATGTGATTTCTCGGAGTGAAAGAAAGCGGACCGGATAGCAGGATGCTAGAGGCAACGCGGTTAGGAGTCAAGGGAATATCATGCCGTTTTTGTCAGTAACTGGAGCCAGTGGATGTTTCAACTGTGCTTTTAGTTCCGATAAAGATAAAAAGTATTGACATGGCGTTACGGGGTATCTCATACTCACCTCGTTGATCACCCCATAATCCAACAACGGCCCGAATTGAGTGACGCTATCCCACGTCGGATTTCCATCACTCGCTCCGGAACTTAGTACAGATTTGTCCTGAATCTATCCAGGCGAGTCGGTCCAGCCGGAGCCCCTATTTGCATTAAGCGACCGGGAGTCCAAGAGACTGCCGGGGATTCGTTCTTAGGCCAAGGGTGAGTTGGAGCCCGTCCCACGTCGGACCTTCAGGCTCTCCCATTCTCAAGGAACAGCGTTCAGTAATTGTTGCAGAGTCACTTCGCCCCAAGGCGAGGTCTATGCAGAACTCGAAGTATCCGTGCCCAGATTCAATGCCTTGACTGGAGAATTTAGATGACACCATGGAAACACTCACGGATCTGTTGGCTGTTCCTGCTTCTGACAGCGATGATTCTGGCGCCTACAACCGGAATAGCCCAAACCTATTATGGCTCGGTGGTGGGTACAGTGACGGACAGTTCCGGTTCCGCTCTTGTCGGCCTCACGGTAGCGCTCACCAACCAGGGAACCGCCGAGCGCAAAACTCTCCAGACCAACGGGCACGGTGATTTCCAATTCGTCAACGTCCCTCCGGGAATCTATACGCTCGACGTCGAGGGCCCTGGCTTCAAGCGCTTTCGCCGCGATTCGTTTCAGGTAGAAGTACAGAGCGTGGTACGTATTGATGCGGCAATGCAGATCGGAGAAGTAAGCCAGGTGGTGGACGTAACTGCCCAAACGCCGCTGATCGAATCAGACACGACCTCGCTCGGTCAAGTGATAGAAGGGCGATCAGTACAGCAGATGCCTCTGAATGGCAGAAACGTGATGAACCTAATTGCGCTTGCGCCGGGAGTGGTCCCTCAAGGTCAGACGCAGGGTAATCCAGCTATCAACAATGTCAACGGATGGGGCAACTATCAGATTGGCGGAGGAATTGCGAATCAAAGCGCCGAGTACATTGACGGAGCTCCCCTCAACGTCAACTATGCTCATCTTCCCGCATTGATACCGGCTCAGGATGCAGTTCAGGAGTTTCGCGTCCTGACCAACAATCTAGGGCCCGAATTTGGAGACACCTCGGGCGGTATCGTAACCCTGGTCACAAAATCGGGAAACAATTCGTTCCATGGCGCCGCTTATGAGTACCTGCGCAATAAAGTTCTCAATGCGAATACCTTCTTTGGCAACGAATTTGCTCAACCAAGGGCGGCTTTTACGCAGAATCAATACGGAGCCGAAGTCGGCGGTCCTATCCGCAAAGATAAGACCTTTTTCTTTTTTGATTGGGAGAACTTTGCTCTGCGCCAAGGTAATACCTATGTCTCGACGGTTCCGACACAGCAGGAGCGCAACGGGGATTTTTCAGCGGCGGGTTCTCCCATCTACGATGCGCTCACCACCTGCGGTCAGCCGGGAACGCCTAATTGTGCCGTCGGGCAGCCGACGCGACAGGAGTTTCCGGGCGACGTCATACCCTCTGCCCGTATCAGTCCTACGGCGGCAGCATTGTTGAAATATCTTTGGCCACTGCCGAACGCGTCTGGGGTTTCGAATAATTTTTCCACGACGTATAGCTCGGGAACCAACAGCAAGCAGTTCAATGGCCGCGTGGATCAAAACTTTGGCGAAAAACAGCGCGTCTTCGGCCGCTACTCGTACTGGTCATCCACGTCGCCCCCAGTGGATCCGTTCAACGAAGGCAACGGCCTGGGGTCAAGCTTTCAAACCAATCAGTTCGTCCTGGGCGACACGTATACTTTCTCCCCTTCCACCGTGGGCGACCTCCGTATAGCTTTTCTGCGGTTCCTGTTCAATTTCACCCCGCAGAGTTATGGCGTGGACCAGACCAAGTTCGGGTTACCCGAAAGCTACAACGCGCAGGAACCATTGCGTAACAACCCGGATCCCTGCGTGGCTGGATTCTCTGACTTCTGCAATCAGAATATGGCAGTTATCGTTTTGGACACCAACAACAGCTACTCCATCATGCCCGGCGTGACGAAGATTTTGGGGCGCCACACCTTCAAGATTGGCGCCGAGCTTCGCCGCATGGAGTTTAATTTTGCTCAAACCACGACGGCGAGTGGCTTCTATAATTTCGACAATCTGATGACCTCCATCAACCCGTTCTCACCCGGAAATACAGGCTTCGGTTTGGCTTCGTTTCTGCTGGGTTATGGAGCGAGCGGCAGCTTAACCCAGCCGACGCTCACGGCTGGAGTGCAGTATTACCAAGGCTACTATTTTGGGGATACCTTTCAGATCAGCCAGAAACTCACCATGAATTACGGGGTGCGCTGGGAACTGCCTGGACCGTGGACTGAGCGGCACGACCGCCAGGTTGTATTTCTGCCCGACCAAGCTAGTCCCCTCGCGGCAAGCACCGGCCTGCCGCTCACCGGAAATGTTGCGTTGGTCAACTCGGCGGCTTACGGGAGCCGCTACAGTCAGCAGTTTCATTGGGGCCTCTTCGCCCCTCGTTTCGGACTGGCCTATCGACTCAACGAACAGTCCGTTGTGCGGGCGGGTTATGGCATCTTCTACGTCCCCGATGACGCTTCGTTCGTTGACGCTCCATGGACGTCTCCGATCAATGCGGCCTCTACTCCGTGGCTGGCATCACTCAATGGCGGCGCCACGCCTAACGCGACCCTGAGCAGTCCCTTCCCCAGTGGTATCTTGAATCCGGTTGGACGCAGCGCGGGCTACCAAAACACTTTATACGGGACCACGATGACCTTGCCGGTTCCGAAAGGATCGTACGGGTACACGCAGCAATATAATTTGAACTTTGAACACGACCTCGGCCACGGTGCGATGTTCGGCATCGCTTACGCTGGATCGAAGGGAAGTCACCTCCCTGGAAATGCTCAGAACGTCAACCAGCTTCCGGATCAGGATCTGGCACTGGGCACACAGTTATCGCAGGCGGTTCCGAACCCGTTCTACGGGTTGGTCCCAAACGGCACCATACTCTCGACTCCCACCATCGTCGCCAGCCAACTCTTGCTTCCCTATCCGCAATTTGGAGGGGTTTATTCGGCCGAGCCCTTCAATCGCGCATCCTCGTATAATTCGCTGCAAACCAAATTCGAGAAGCGGTTTACCGCGGGCGGAACTCTTCTGGTGGCATATACCTGGGCCAAGCTCATCACGAATGGGGATACTTTGACTGCGTGGTTAGAGGACGGCGGATGCGGCTGTGCTGCCCAGATCCAGGATAACGACAATCTTAAAGGCGAACGTTCGCTCTCACAAAGCGATGTTCCACAACGCTTCGTCGCCAGCTATGTGCTGGATGTGCCCGTGGGCAGAGGCAAGAAGTTGCTCAGCAACCTCAACCGGCCCGCCGATGAAATACTTGGCGGTTGGGGCATAAACGGGATAACCACAATCCAAAGTGGATTTCCGCTGGCGATCAGCGCCGCATCCAATCCCTTGTCGCAGTTTAACTTTGGCAGTCTGCGCCCGAACGTCGATGGTCCTAACAAGAGCATCACGGGCTCGTCACAGAGTCGCGTCAACGAGTGGTTCAATGTCAATGATTTCAGCCAACCATCGACCTTCGCGATAGGAAACGAGCCGCGGCTGGATCCCCTGCTACGCTCTGCCGGCATCGCTAACTGGGATTTTGCGGCATTCAAGGTAATACCGATCACGGAGAAAATTCATCTGCAGTTCCGAACGGAGTTTTTCAATCTGTTCAACCGGGTACAGTTTGCTCCGCCCAATACCGGTTGCTGCACTTTGAACAACTCACAATTTGGAGTCGTTACAAGCCAGTTCAACACTCCGCGCTTGGTGCAGTTCGCACTGCGCGCTGAATTTTAGAGGTTCGGTTTAGGTCTCTACGAAGTGTTTTGGGGAGCGGGGATCCATATAGATTTCCGCCCCAACTAACGGCACAGTCCCGTAGGAGTCCGTGCATAGCAGGGTTTGATAAACAGGGCCGGACGTTGCCCCGCGTTCGCACCAGCGTATGTGGGCCGAAAACGAAGGGCGAAGCCCACTAATTCTCTTTCTGTCTTTACCAAGCCGGAAATCCACTGCCCGGATAGGGAAAGATGCGAAAAATATCGGAACATCCCACGTACGCTAGGGCGAACGTGGGGCACCCGTCCGGTGCTGTTGTTGGTCAAACCCTGCTATGACACGGACTCCGTAGGGGCGGCTGGTGGAGCCCAGGACTGCGTCCTGGGCTACACTCAGCCTTCCCTGCGGGACTAAAGCCGCTAAATGCAAGTTCTCACGCAGACTCTAAAGGCCGCACCCTTCAGTTATTAAGGCTGCACCTCAAGGGTAGCTTCGAGCGGGATATCCGCGGAAGAACTGCCCACCATGATGTCGAAGGTTCCAGGAACCACGGACCAATGCATATCAAGGCCGAGCAGCATCAGATCCTCGGGCGTCAGCGTAAAGCTGACCGTTTTACTTTCACCGGCATCCAGAGCCACTCGTTTAAATCCGTGTAACTGCTTGATGGCCGTGGACACAGGAGCAAAACGTTCATGCAGGTATAGCTGGGCCGTTTCTACTCCGGGACGGCTGCCGACGTTTTTCACCTGAACATGGACCTGGGCATTGGCGCCGGGACGAATTTGCGGCGAATCTACCACCAGGTTGCTGTACTGAAATTGCGTGTAACTCAAGCCGTAGCCGAATGGGTAGAGCGGGCTGGAGGGCATATCAACATAGCCATGGTTCCTGCTCCAGCCCTTCTCTACCCAAAAGACCTTCGAAGGTTTGCAGTCATAGTAGGCGGGCAACTGGGCAGCGCTGCGAGGGATGGTGATCGCCAGCCGGCCGCTCGGGTTGTAATCGCCAAACAGCACGTCGGCTACTGCTGTACCACCAAGTTCCCCCGGTTCCCACGCTTCTACCAGCGCCGGCACATGCGCTGCTTCCCAACGCACGGAGAGAGGCCGGCCATTGATAAGCACCACGACCACAGGAGTGCCGGTGGCGGAGACTGCTTGAACAAGCTCCTCCTGGACACCGGTAAGGTCCAGGCTCGCCACATCAGAGCCTTCACCATCCGTGGCGATTCTTTCTTTGTAATCGGTGTCGTTTCCGAACTGCTCGCCCACGACAACCACGGCCAGGTCCGCGCCTTTTGCAGCTTGTACAGCTTCGCGAAATCCGCTCTTGTCGTCACCCAGCACGTTCGATCCTTTGGCGTACAGCACCTTGGTCTGCGGACCGACCTTTTGTTTGATTCCCTGCAGGATGGTGACCACAGGCTGAGTAACTTTCTTTGCCGTGTAGTCGCCGAGTTGGTTCAAGGTGTTATCCGCATCGGGACCGATCACGGCGATCGACTTAAGATTTTTCTTCAACGGCAGGAGATTCTGCTCATTTTTGAGCAGCACGATTCCCTCTCGGGCAGCAACGAGAGCGAGATCCTGATGCGGCTGCGAATGGACGACCTTCAGCGCCTGCTGCGGGTCTACATAGGGATGCTCGAAGAGGCCGAGACGAAACTTTTCGCGCAGAACCCGGCGCACGGAAAGATCGACCAGCGATACCGGCACCCGGCCTTCGTCGACATTCTGAATAAGAGGGGCCATGTAAGCGGGCTCGTAAGTAATGTTCAAGTCCACTCCGGCGCGCAATGCCAATGCGCCGGCTTCCTTCTGCGTGGCGACGATCCCCTCATCGATGAGAGTTGCAAACCCGTTGCCTTCACTTTCGACCAGGCCCTGAAATCCCAACTCCTGACGCAAGACCTCAGTCATCCATTTGCGCGAGCCGTGTGCGGGTTCGTCATCAATCTCCGGATAGCCGGCCATGACCCCGAGGGCCCCGGACTTGGTGATGCCTGCTTTCCAGGGAGGGAGAAAGTCTTCACGCAGCATGCGCTCGGATAATTCAATGGCTCCTCGCTCCAAGCCGCTTACGGGTTCGCTTTGAGTGGGGAAATCGGTGAGGACGGCCTCGACCTTATCCGGGGCGTTTACATCGTCGCCCTGCGTGCCTTGAACGATGCTCTCGGCCAGGCGGGAGTAGAGATAGGGGTCTTCTGTGTATGCTTCCGCATTGCGGCCCATCCTGGGGTCCCGGTCCAGCTCCATGACCAGGGTGGAGAGCATGTGAATACCTACCGCTCTCGCTTCCTGGGCCGCGGCGGAGTATACGGATTTGACTAAGTCCGGATCAAAGGTGCTGCCGATTGATAGCCCTTCGGGGTAAACGGTGGCCCCGGAAAACATGGCACCGTGCGTGCCTTCCTCGTCCTCAAGTAAGGGGATCTTCAGGCGTGTTTGGGTAAGAGCGATTTTCTGCAGATCGTTGAAGTAGTTTGCTTGCTGCAAGGTGCCTTCATGCAGGATGGTGTCAGCCAGGGTGAAGAAGCCGCTGCCCGGCCCAATTTCGTCGGTGTAGGTTCCGGCGGCAAAGCGTCTGCAGGCGGCCAACTTGGTTGGGATATCTTTCCCTAATTCGTCTACGTAGACACAGGGAAGGTTCAGCTGGCCAACCTTCTCCTTGAGCGTCATCCTGGCGAGAAGATCGTCGATGCGCCGTTCGACTGGTTGATTGGGTTCAAGGTAAGTAGGGACTTCAGGACTCGGTTGCGAACGGAGGAGTAAACTTCCGAGCAGCAGAACAATGGCTGAAAGCATGAAGACCTGGACGGGCTTTAGTAAGTGCATGGTGGCCTCATATAGGTAGCTCTGTTTACCCGTGGATGTTCGTCGGCCCGCGACTAGATTTTCGGTTCCTAGGATCCACTCCTGGCTGTGGCGAATTGCCTTTCCAGAATCTGCAGGCCTACACCCAGTAGTCCCGCTTCTCTTCCCAGGGTTGCGAAACGCAACGACAGCCCGGAGGCGGAGCCGGCCAGGGCATTGCTTTTTACAACGCGCGAGATCAGGTTCAAAAACTCGTCTCCGGTCCCACTGAGACGCTGGTCAAAGACGATCATCGCGGGATTGAATAGGTTGACGAGGTTGGCCATCGCCACACCAATCTCCTCGGCGATCTCAGCCACGATGTTCCAGCACATCTTATCTCCCGCCCGGGCTGCTTCCAACACCAGCCAGACGGTGATGCGCGAGGGATCCTCTTGCGCCATGGCGAGAAGGCGTGACGAAACTCCTTCGGAGAGCGCTTTGCGGGTGCGGTTCTCCACCGCGCCCGCGCCGGCCACGGCCTCCAGGCAACCATTGCTACCGCACTTGCAGGTGGGCCCAGACCTGACCATGTTGGTGTGGCCTACTTCCCCCACGCCACAGTTGTGCCCGTAGAGAAGCTTGCCATCCACGATGACACCGGCGCCGATGCCGGTTCCGTAATCGAGGTAGATCATGTTGGGCTCGCGCTGGCCCACACCCAGCATCTGTTCGGCGATCGCTTTGGCGCGCGTCTTGCTCTCTACCAGAACGGGTACTTTGAATTCTTTTTCGAAGGTGGCAGTCAACGGCACATCGTTCCAGAAGTCGATGGTCGAACTACTGGTGGTAACCCCACGCCGGGTGTCGACCAATCCCGGGTCCGCGATGCCAATGCCCAGCAGCTTGCCCCAGGGTAGCCGGGAGGCAACCACCACGCGCCGCACCGCGGATTGTAGTTGCCGCAACAGGCCTTCCTTGCCATGAGAGAGGTCGGTAGCCTCGGAGATCACCCGGGTTACGGAGGGTTGCAGGTCCATCACCCCGGCGGTGACTTGCTCGTCATCGAATTCGACTCCGACCAGGAAACCGAATTTGCGGTTGAGCTGCAGCAGGATCTGCTTGCGGCCAAGAGGATTGTCCGAAGGTCCCGCCTCGATCAGCTTACCTTCCGTCAGAAGCTGCCGGGTAAGCAGCGAGATGGTGCTGCGGCGCAGGTTGGTGAGGGCGTGAATGCCGACGCGCGAGATGGGGCCCTGCTGGTAAACCAGGGCCTCAATCAGGTGTTTGTCGCGTTGGCTTTTTTTCTTAGGGATGGTCACCGCCACGGCAGCAGACTGTCGAAGGGTGGTAGACCCTGGGTTGGGTTGTAGTCTTCGAGTAGGTGAAAGAGGTTGGCCTGCAGCCTGCGCCAGTATTCGTACTCGGCATCCCAGCGGCCCAGGGCCGCGGCCAAACGATAGGGAGTATATTCTTCCAGCCAGGCCTGTTCATATTGCGGCTTTAGCTCCGTGATCGTTTCCATGAGATCGGGCAGCTTACCATGCTGCTGCGAGACGACGATATTGTCAAAGTCGTTGCCCAACCGATGGGGATCGGGATGGGACCCAAGCAACTTCCACTGTTGCGTGATCTCCACGCCATACTGGAATTTGAGGCCGGCATAGTCTAGCAAGCGGCACTCGACAATATAGGAGTGGGCACTGACGGCATCCGCACCCTGCTCGATGGCGCGCAGCCAGTCGTCTTCGGCGCCCTCGGCAAGCAGGCGACTGCGGCGGAGGTCGTCAGCGTGCGCCGTGGCCCGCGCCAGCGTCTTTGGGGCAAACGGGCTTTGCCAGAGGGCGAGCATGGTGTCTTGACCAAGGACAACCTGGAGGGCGGTTTCGCTATCGGCCATCTGCCGCAGCGCGGAGGCAACGCTGGCCGCTGCCGCCGGCGGATATTCGCGCGCGGCGTACGCCGGGAAGAATTGCTGGCGATCCACCGGCTTCTGCTGCCAGGCTGCAGCGGCGCCATAGGCAATGCCTGGCCAAGCCGGCCGCTTCAGCATCTGCACATCGTCGGACCAAATCGTATTCATCACGCCCAGGGCTCCGGACCTGCGTCCGGCAGCGACGAAGGTATCGATATTCTCAAAAGTAAGATTGTAATCGGGGGCGATCTCGCTCCAGCCATTCACACCCGGAGCAACCAGATGAGGTACGTGATCGCTGACCAGCGGCGCCAGCCAGTGCTTGTACTCCGGATCGGGCCTGGGGTCGTAAAACCAGGCAACGGCGATGATGCCTGGGGGTAATTGCTTCACAATATCCGGGAACTTGACCATGATGTCAGCCCAGGCGAGGATGGTTTTTCCGTGCTGCTGGAAGAGGCCACCAACATTCTTGAGTTGCTGCAGGAAGATGGCGGCCGGCGCACCGGCTCCCTTGGCCGCGGCCTGCTGTAACTGCCAGGTCTCGTCGAAACCCACATGCACGAAAGGGCTGGGAAAGAGCTCCGTGTATTGCTGCACCCAATCGGCGATCAATTTCTGCACTTTTGGATCGGCAGGATTGAACTCGACACCATGGGGAAAATCAGCCAGCCCGGAGTACTGCTCGCGGCGGAATAAGTCGTGCAGGTGGCCGTAAAGTTCGAGACACGGCACTACATCAATGTGGCGGGTTCGCGCATACGCGACGATCTCGCGCACATCGTTTTTGGTGAGACGGGCTCCCGGAGCTGCCGGGGGAAGGCCATCGAGCGCGATGCTGGTCTCGTTGTAAAAGTAATATTGATTGTTTTTCCAGCGCGCCATCAGGTCGATCTGGCGCTTGATGTCGGCTACCCGCAGAAGGGGCCCTTCGCTCATGTCCACCATGGTTCCGCGATACGCCATCGCAGGCCAGTCGGTCACCTGGGCCTCAGGCAGAACCGCGCCGGGCATCTCGATCATCTGGCAGAGGGTCTGGACTCCGTAAAAGATGCCTGCGGAGGAGCGCGCCTTTACTTCGGCTCCGCTGGAGGTGATGCGCAGGGTATAGGCCTCCCGCGAGTCAGGGCCTGGAGTTTCGCCGGGCACGGGCAGCGGATCGGGTGCTCCGGTGCGATGGAGAGCGATGCCTGTTTCGGCGGAATCGGTCAGGATAGACGTTTGGGTGCCGGTTGCATAAGTCATACAGCCGGCCAACGTTTGCGCAGCGGCACGGTCGTCCTCCGTCGCACCGGATGGCAAGCGAATGGGCAGCCCTGCCAACGGCAGGGTGCTGTTGCCGTAAGTAATCTGCTGCGGCGCGGGGAGAATGGTCGCGTGCTCTGCTTGCGCCCCGCTGACACCGAAGCCAAGGGCCAGCAAGAGCATGGATAATGTTTCCCGACTCCCCAACGAATCTCCTTCAATGTCTGGTTGAGAACTCAACTCACAAATGCATTCCCGCAGGGACGGCTGAAAATCCGTCTTGTCCAAATTAGCGTCAACTTCCGCAGTCACGGGTCTGATGTTTTGTATCAGGGCACGACTTTAGTCGGGCCGTTAAGGTCCAGGAATATCTGGGCTTTAGCCCCTGGCTTTTTCTCCAGGAAGGGTACTGGCAGGGGCTGAAGCCCAATTCTCTTTCAATCCTCTGCGGCCCGACTAAAGTCGGGCCCTGATACAAAACATCAGACCCGTGACTGCGCAAAGTTCCAACGTTTGGACAGCTCTGGCTGAAAGCCGTCCCTTCGGGACTCAATTGGAGAGCCTAAAGCGCTTCGTTCGCAACGCTCCCTACTCTTGATTGAAGCCGGTAGAATAGCGAAATTCCTCCACGGCGTGGCCGTCTTTGCGCGGCTGTAGCTTCTTCAATTCATCCTCGGTGGTTTTCAGGTCTTTCGGATCCCAATCATCGCGATAGCGATCTTCAGAGGGCGCAAACTGGCTCACCTGCGCGACCGCGGATTGAAGCTTCAGATCCATCACGTCATCGATCGGAACCCGGTAGTTCACTTCTTCCGGGGCGGGATAAAAGAAGTACATCTCCGGTACACGATACGGCTGCAGGCCTAACTGTAATTTCTGGTTGGGAAAGTAGAGCCAGAACTCGGCGGCCCGAATGGCGTCCGCTGTATTGAGGGCCGCCATACGATGGTCGGTCTTGTGCCAGCGCGTGTACCACTGCCCCGGATCCACACTCATCAGGACGTCAGGACGCACGCGGCGGATGATCTCGGTGACCTGCTCGACCAGATGCGGCTGGGGGGCATACTCGAGCATCCCGTCGTCATAGCCCAGCCACATGATGTTTTCTTTGGGCGTGCCTAACACCGCCTCCGACTTCTCTTCCTCCGCTTTGCGGATGCGCGCCAGACGCTGGCTGCTCATCTCCGGGTCGAGGGAGCCCTTGTCGTCGTTGGTGTAGATGGCGAGAATGACTTTGTTGTGGTGACGATTCAAGAGCGCGATCGTTCCCCCGGCACCGAAAACTTCATCGTCCGGGTGGGGCGTGAAGATGAGGATGGTCTTGCCCTGCAGATCCTCGAGTTTGGTCTGCTGGGCCCCAAGGCTTGCGCCGGCCAGTAACGCTGCCAAAAGAAATAATGATGCTCGCAGCAAGAGAAACTTCCTTTCATTGATTCGCAATCAGAACGTGTATTTCACCGCGAACTCCAACTCGCGGTTGTCAGCCGCCGTACTGGTGATCGCCGCGCCACCCGGCACATCTACGTAGTTCCCCGGCAGTCCAAGGTTGGGATGGTTGAAGATATTGAAGAACTCAGAGCGGAATTCGATTTGTCCGAACTCTCCCAGCTGGAAGTGCTTCTGCAACACAAAGTCGAAGTCCACCAAATCGGGGCCGCGTAGATTGCCGATGCGCGCATCGCCAAAGGCGTGCGCAGACTGTTGCCCAGGGGCCAATGGTGGAGCGGTGAAGACCGTCGGGTTGTACCAGCACAAGATGTTGCGCTTGCCTGGAGTGCAGCCGAAAGATCCCTGATCGGCGGTGTCATAGGTGAAGTCTTTGGGGTTGGCGAGTTGGTCGAAGCGATAACTGAAACTGCCGGTATTGCTCAGGTCGCTGGACGCGGTCGAGGTCTCCGACTGTCCGGTTTGCGCAGTGGTGATGCCAGCGATATCCCAGCCGCCAATGAATGCGTCGGGCACTTTGCCGATACCGGATGCAAAGGTGCGCCCACGGCCTACCGGCAATTGGTAAAGATAACTCGCGGTGAAGCGGTGACGGATGTCCGGTGCGACCGGCCCGTATTCGAGCTGAGGCTCATGGGAGTCCTGAATGTCGCCCGCCACGTTTCCATCGGCGTTGCCCAGGTTATGCGCGTACGTATAGGCGAACAAGACGTTGAAGCCATGCGAAAAGCGGTGATTCAACGACGCCTGCAGCGAGTTGTACATCAGGTTGAGGTCGCCGAGGTCAAGAGGATAGATGGAAGCAAGATTGGGCTGGACACCGAAATAAGGGCGGCCGAAGTTGCCGGTCGAATCAGAGAAATTGGAATCGAGCGGCTGGTAGGGCTGGTTCAGATCTTCGTTCTCGTGATTCCATAACCGGTATGCACGGGTACCGACATAGGCCACCTGCGCCAGCCAGTTGCTGGCGAATTCGCGTTGCACGGAAAGATTCCATTCCAGGATGCGAGGCATGAGCCGTGTGGCCCCGGTGGTCTTCACGGAACCCTGGGGGGCGTCGAGCTCTTGCACGGGGTAAGTGGCGGGAAAACCAGCCGAGATCAACTGGCTAGTGACGGGAACATTCCCCGTAGAGTACGAACGCGCCAGATCGGTGAGGGCCGGTGGATTCAGCCCAAGATCGTCGAAGGTGTTGGCCTCCGCGGAGTAGAAGATACCAAAGGCGCTGCGCACGACGGTGTTGTGCGGTAAGGAAAGCGCGAAGCCAACCCGTGGTGCCCAATCGGACTTATCGAAGCCAACGCCGGCATGAGACACAGCCCCTGGCCCGTAGGAGGCGACCATGACCGCCTTGGTCAAATCGAAGTTGGCCACACGTCCGTTGGCCGGCGAGGTAACTTCGTAGCGCAAACCAAGATTGATGGTCAGGTTCTGCAGAACGCGCCAATCGTCCTGGAAAAATTCTGCAAGATCCCAATAGCGCGTGGGGTACAGGCCGTCCAAAGTATCCTGCTCTGTTGCCTGGGGCACACCGAAAAGCAAGTCCGCGGGGCCGTTTCCGCCGGTGGCGGTGGAAAGATCGGCAGTAAAGCCGCCGCCAAAGTTCATATAGCCTCGAGGCACGGCGAGTTGGAAGAAGTTTCGCTGCTGGCGGCGGAAGTCCACGCCATACTTCAGCGTGTGCTTGCTATGCGTTTGCGTGACGGCGTCGGCAAGCTGAAAAATATTCTCGAAGACATGCTCGGGCAGATACTCCGAGTCGCCCACGGGCGTTTCGCCAGAGATATCAATGTTGATCAATCCCGTGGAATTGATGTCCCCACGATTTGCATTTGGAATGCCCAACTGGTTCGAGATGTCGCTGCCATAGTTGAAGGGTACGGCGTTTACCGCGTAGCGAAAGTAGCCTCCATGCAGATCGTTCAGCAAAGCCGGCGAGAAGACATGGGTATACCCCAGGCCGAGATGCTGGGCCTGGCTGTTACTGATGCTGGGGCAGCAATCCGATCCGCCCAATTTACCTAACCCGGCCGGGTCGACGCTGCGAATGCTCCCAATGCCGTAAGAGGCAAAGACTTGATCTTTCTCGCGAAAGCTATGGTCGACACGCACGTCGCCCGAGTCCTGGTCATTGATCTGCTTCTGGGTCGAGGTGTAGTTATCCGCGATACCTGGGCCATTTGGGGAGGGATAGAGATTGATGACATTCTGGCCTGCTGCAGTGATTTGCGCGGGACTCATCACGTTGGGGACGCCGGCGTAACTTACCTGGTTACGTAACGAGATCGTCTGTCCGCCGGGACAGTTGTAGCTGGCGGTGCTGTAGGGATCGAAGACCGCCCCCGTATCGAAGGACGGCCCCCCGGTACCGCAGGGGGAAAAGCTCTGCCCGGTAAGCCTGTCAGTAAAATCGCCGGTGCGCTCGGCGTCCGTGGGAACTGAAGAGAGAAACGGCAGCCCCTGCCGGACGCGCGTGCCCTCGTAATCAAGAAAAGCGAAGGTGCGATTCTTGACGATGGGGAAGCCGAGGAAGCCGCCAAACTGATTGCGCTGGAATTGCGTTTTCGCGGTGGAGAAGTAGTTGAGAGCATCGAGCTGGTCATTGCGGATGAACTCGTACACGCCGCCATGCAACTGATTGGTACCCGACTTCACGACCACGTTGACCGCGGCCCCGCCGCGGCCGAACTCGGCGCTCATCGCGCTCTCTTCGGTGCGAAACTCCTGGATGGCGTCCGGCGGCGGCAGGATAATTACGCCGCCCAAACCGAATTCGTTGTTGTCGACTCCGTTCAGCAAAAAGTTGTTGTTGGACACGCGCAGGCCATTCACCGAAATGGCCTCGTCCGCACGCTCATTCTCGAAGACACCGCCGGCCACATTGGAGCCGGCCATGCCGCCGTTTGCTCCCGGCCCGAGATAGGCCAGGGCAATAAAGTTTCTACCGTTGAGGGGCAGGTTCACGATCCTCTGTGTCGTTTCCACGGTGCCCAGCGAGGAACTTTGCGTCTGCAATTGGGTGGCCGCAGCGCTGACTTCCACGGTTTGCGATTCTGAGCCGGGGCTAAGCGAGAAGTCCACTTTCACTACCTGGTTCACGGGGACATCGACCCGATTCTCTACCGCGATCTTGAACCCGGTCTTCTCCACCGAGATGCTGTATGCGCCGATCTGCAAGTTGTTTACCGAGTAGTTGCCCTCGTTGCTGGTCTGCATCACCTGGCTGGTATTGGTGGCGGTATTCGTAACCGTCACTTTCGCGCCTGGGACGCGAGCGCCTGCCAGATCGGAAACCGTGCCTACAATGCCTCCACGATCGAGTTGCGCGCCGGCCGGAGCGACATACAGAACGAAAAACGCATAGCAACAACACAGTGCCAACTTGCCGAGGGAAAAACGGGGTACTCTCACGCGGGAAAAATGCATGGCGGCTCCAATAAAAGCAACAAGGATGAATGCTCGATCTAGTTCAATAAACGCCGCTGCTTGCTACGTGGAAAGCCGCAGGCGAGGCGCGCAGGATCTAGGGCCCGCAATAAATACGAGTGCTGTTCCGGGAAGATGAAAGCGGAACAGATAACTATGGAATGGGACGAGTATGAAGTCTGCCTATCGCAGCGGTCAAGTATTTTTTATCGTTTTTGCACTTAATGAGAGCTTCGATGGACGCTTATGGGAAGGTTACGCGCGTTTCGGACTATATCTGGCTATTTCGCCAGGGTCGCCTGGAATTCGTGCCGGCATTCGTAGATTTTCTGAATGGCCCGTGCCACGTCATCCACGGCCTGAGGCGAGGCAAGCAGCACCCGATGCTCAATCCAGACAGTCTCCCGGCAGGCCTGCTCGGCGTTGGGGCAGCTCTCAATATAGCGTGCGTAATCTATATGCGCCTGGCGGGGGCTGAACTGCGCGCCGTTGGCATGGAACTGGTTCTCGAGGAACATCGGGTTGCGATACAGGGGATGCGCATAGCCGGTCGAACACGGAATGCCCTCGGCCTCGAGCGCAGCGACAAACTCTTCCCGGCCTACGCCAAAGGCACGCGAATCCAGGCGCAATATGTAGAGGTGAAATGAGTGCTGGGTTACCCAGGGTGGAATCGCTAATGGGTGTATGCCGGGAATTCCTTCCAGCAGCCGGTTCAGGCGCAACCCGTTGCTCATGCGGGTGGCGTTTTGTTGCGGCAGGCGGGTTAATTGTTGGCTCAGGATGGCCGCTTGAAACTCCGTAAGGCGATAATTCCAACCCAGGCGAAAGTGTTCGTACCATGCGAAACCAAGCTTGCGCCCGGCCCAGAGGTAGGAGTTGCACATCTCCGCCAGGTGATCGTCATCGGTGAGAATGAGGCCTCCTTCCCCGGCTGTCATGTTCTTCGAGGCCTGAAAGCTGAAGGTGCCCGCGTCCCCCAGGGTGCCCAGGTGCCGGCCGTTGCTGGTAGCGCCGTGGGCGTGAGCAGCATCCTCGAGCACAAACAGATTGTGTGCCCGGGCAATGGCCATGATCCGCCCCATATCGGCGGCGAGTCCCGCAAAATGAACGGGAATGATGGCGCGGGTGTAAGGAGTGATTGCTTCCTCGAGCCGGCCGGGATCCAGATTTAATGTGTCCGCCTGGATGTCGCAGAAGACCGGAATCGCCCCTATCAGGAGAGGTGCGCTGGCGGTGGCAAGAAAGGTGTAGGGAGGCACAATGACTTCGTCTCCCGGACCAATGCCGGCTGCCTTCAGCGCTATCTCGAGCGCCGCCGTGCCGGTGGCGCAAGCCAAGCCATAGGTGGCTCCGCAATAGGCAGCAAACGAGGACTCAAATGCGGCTACCTTCGAGGGAACATCGACGGAATTGGCGTCATGGTAGGCCTGCGTTCCGCTCCACCAGCGGCCACTGTGCAACACCTCAAGAAGAGCGCGCTCCTCCTGCTGGTCGAAGATGGGCCAGGAGGGGAATCCGTCGTGCCGTACCGGCGTACCGCCAAAAAGAGCAAGTCGATTCATGGTGCAAACGAAGGTGATGGTAAGGTGCAGGGAACGGCCAAGTCAAATATTAGTTGCAAAATGTTATTTAATCAGCCTTCCTACGCCTAATAGAGAGGCAAAAAGTGACGGGAACGATTATTTTGTCCTTGACTCACGGGGCCGCCGCCCTTAGACATCAACCAAGGCCGAAGCGAAAGTTGGTTTGAGTGGACAGCGTAAAGGAACAGCCGGCCGGACAACTACGCCGCGTACTGACTCTCTGGGACCTGGTCCTCTACGGCATCGTGCTGATTTCGCCCATTGCCGCCGTGCCGCTCTTCGGTGTGGTGCAGCAGTTGTCTGGCGGACTGGCCGTCAGCACATTGCTGGTGGGGATGGTCGCCATGACTCTTACGGCCTTCAGCTATGGAAGGATGGCGGCGCTTCATCCCCTTGCGGGTTCAGCCTACTCGTACGTCGGCCGCGGGTTAAATCCCCACCTCGGCTTCCTTGCTGGTTGGGCAATGTTACTGGATTATCTGCTGGTCCCCGTCATCTGCACCGTATACACAGCCATCACCATCCAGCGCGTGGTTCCCGGGGTTCCCTACTGGATCTGGTGCGCGCTGATCGCGGCGATGCTTACCGGGGTCAACCTGTGGGGCATCCGCGCCACCGCCACCGCCAATCTGCTGATGATGATCGCAGCTCTGGTTGTGATCCTGCCTTTCATCGGCCTGGCCATCCGGTGGTTGCTGGTGCGGGAGGGATGGCATGGGTTGATCTCCACCCAGCCCTTCTACAATCCGCAAACCTTTCATTGGAGCAATCTGGCTGCCGGAACGGCGCTGGCTGCGCTGACCTACGGCGGATTTGATGGAGTCAGCACGCTGTCGGAGGAAGTGGATAATCCCCGGCGCAATATCCTGCTGGCTACGGTCTTCGTCTGCATCTTTACCGGAATCTTTGGCGGCCTGCAAATATACCTGGCGCAACGACTGCATCCCGCATTCAACGATTTTCCCAGTGCAGAGACCGCCTTTCTTGACCTGACGCGCCTGGTTGGCGGCCCACTTCTCTTCCATGGAATGGCCGTCATTCTGATTGTGACGAATCTGGGCTCGGGCCTCACCGCACAGGCCGGAATTTCACGGCTGCTCTATGGCATGGGACGTGATGGCATCCTGCCCCGCCCCTTCTTTGCCTACGTGAGCCCCAGGCGCGCTGTCCCTGCGTATAACATCCTGCTGATTGGCGCCTTTGCTTTTGCCGGCTGCCTGCTGTTGAACTACGAGCGCGCGGCTGAGCTGATTAACTTTGGCGCTTTTCTTGCTTTCATGGGCGTCAATGCGAGCGTGATTCGAAGCTACTACTTTCGCCGTTCCCGGCAGGAGCGGCGCATTCTTCCCGACTTCCTTCTTCCTGCGCTGGGCTTTCTGTTCTGCTTTGTCATATGGTTGAATCTGAGCCGGCAGGCAAAGATCGTCGGCGCCCTGTGGTTCGCGGCGGGAATCCTCTACGATTCCATCATCTCCAAAGGATTCCGCAACAACCCTGCGCCCCTGGAGGTTTCTGTCTAACTGATATGGCCGAGAAAACTTTCCAAGTCGGATTGCTGGGCACGGGTTTCATGGGCCGGCGGCATCTGGAAGCTTTCAATACGCTTTCGGGAGTGGATGTGGTCACGCGCACCAGCGCGCGCTTCGCCCACCTGGAGGATCGGGAAGATCTGTACCGGGCAATGATCGAGGATCGCGAATTGGATGCCATCGACATCTGCCTTCCCACCGGGCTGCACGCACCGTTGACAATCGCCGCGCTGGACGCGGGCAAACATGTGATTTGCGAGAAGCCCATGGCGCTCACGGCGGAGGATTGCAGGCGCATGCTGGAGGCCAAGAACCGCAATCAAGGCGTGTTGATGGTGGCTCATGTATTGCGCTTCTGGCCTGCTTACCGTGTGCTTCACCAAGCAGTGGCAGAACGGACCTATGGCGCTGTTCGCTCGGCACGGTTTCGTCGCAGATCAGGTCTGCCTGGCTGGGGTCCATGGCTGTTGCGGCCCGAAGAGAGTGGAGGCGCGGCGCTCGATCTCCTGGTGCACGATTACGATCAGGCGCTGTGGCTTTTTGGCGCGCCCGAGAGTGCGACCGCGCGCACGGTCGGGTCCCCCAACGTGATTGAGTGCGGGCTGCACTACCCGGGAGGGCTGGAGGTTGCCGTGGAAGGGGGCTGGTACACCGGGGACGTTCCTTTTGCCATGGAATTCGATCTGCAGGCGAGCGAGGGTGAGTTGCATTTTGCCGGTAATCGACTGGAACTGCTACGTCCGTCTGCAGCGCCTGCGGAGATCGCCCTCTCACAAGAAGATGCCTACGCAGCCCAGCTCCGTTATTTTCTCGACTGCTGCCGGGAGGGCCATGCTCCGCTGGAGTGTCCTCCGGAGAGTTCGGCCCAGGCAGTCGAACTGGCCTTGTCGGTTTCTGCTCTGGCTCAGAAGGGCACATGAGCAGGAAGCTGCGCATCGCCGTGGACATGGATGAAGTCCTCGCCGATGCTTTAGGCAAGCAACTGCGCGCCTACAATGAACAGTTTGGCGCGCACGTGACCGCGGAAGCGCTGCACGGTTTGGAGCTTGCAGACATTGTTCCCCAGGAGCACCAGCCGTGGGTGTTGGGCATGCTGCATCAACCGGGTTTCTTTGCCGACCTGGAATGGATCCCCGACGCTCGGGAAGCGATGGAGAAGCTATGCGCGGCGCATGATGTTTTCATCGCCAGCGCGGCGACGGAGTTCCCTACTTCGTTTCTCGACAAGCTCAATTGGGTAGAGCATCACCTGCCCCAGATTCCACGGCACCGGGTGGTCTTCTGTGGGGATAAGTCGGTTCTGAATGTGGATTATTTGATCGACGACACGCCGCAGCATTTTGCTGGTTTAAACGGGATTGGTCTGCTGTTCGATGCCCCGCACAATCGTGGTGACAAGACCCATTACCGGGTACACGGATGGCGAGAGGTTCCGGCGGCTATTGCTTTGCATGAAGGCAGGCGTAGACAGAAACATAGTAAAAGGAGCTAGGACAGAGCTGTGGAATCCCACATCTCGCGAAAAACGAGCGAGATGTGGGGCACCCATCGTTCCGCGTGAGGAGGAGTTCCCTAATGGTCTAGGCTCTATGCCTTTAGGAAGATCTTTTGCCGGTAGAGGAAGTAGAGAAAAGCCCACTTGGACGCCACGATGGCGACTCCCATCACCAAAGCTGCATAGATGCCGGAATGGCGCGCCAGACCGGCCGCAAAGATGTCGGCGATGTGCTTGAAATCGAATAACTCCTGGACGAGGTAGATGGTAAGTGCATTGAGCCCGATCACCTTGAGCCAGAAGGCCCACCTGGTATAGCCCTTGACATCGATGATCCAGTAGAAAAGTGCGAAGAGCAGCATGCACCAACCGTTGCTGTAGAGCGTGTAGGAACTGGTCCAGAGCCGGGTGATGATGGGAAATACCGTTCCCCAAGCCAGGCCCAATACCAGGCTGGCGACGCCTCCCCCGACCAAGGCCAGCACCTTGAACCGTTCGCTTCGCTTGGCCTGCAAGATATGCGTACATAGCACGCCCAGCATCACCGTTGCCACCGAGGGGATGGTGCTCAGGTAGCCTTCGTTGTCCCCGAACACGTAGCAACAGAATTTGCCCGGCAGAAACAAGCGGTCGATATAGCCCTCGAGATTGCCTTGCTCAGTTAGCACGTTGCGACCGAAGCCGGGAACCGGGATGAGCGCCATGATGGCCCAATAGCCCACCAGCAGGGCCACCGTCCAGGCAATTTGGCCGCGCAGTTTGGTCATCAGCGTGATGATGGCGGCAAAAACATAGGACAGGGCAATGCGCTGCAACACGCCGGTGTAACGAAAGTCAGAGAAGTTGAGCTGCAGGATCCCGTTGAAGACCAGCCCCAGAACGATCAGCAACGCAGTGCGGCGCAGGATGTGGTAAAGGATGGTCTTGCGACTCTCACCTCGCCGCAGCCGGCTCTGAATAGCAAAAGGCAAACTCAGCCCGACGATAAACAGGAAGAGCGGCGCGATCAGGTCCCAGAAGGTGATGCCTACCCAGGGCGTGTGATCGAGTTGCTTGGCCAGCACGGCCTGGAAAGGGAGATGCAAGGCGGCAGCCAGCGCCAGCACCAGGCCTGACTCTTCCTGCATGAGCCAGAACATGTCGAAACCGCGCAAGGCGTCGATCGAGGCTAGCCGCCGCCCGGGCAGCACAGGCAACGCGGCCACTGGCGCGTATTCCGGCTCCCCCAGCGCATCGGTTTCCTTGCCTGGTAGCAGGGCCGCGCCCTCAATAGCCATAGCATTTCCTCTTTTCCTGGATCGCCATTCAGAACGGAATGGAACGGATTATTGCATAAGGCGCGGTCCAGAGGGCAAGAAAATAGCAGAAAGTGACCTATCTGTGCGAGACGGTCAGGCCTCCATTCGGAGACCTGTGTGCTCTTCCACAGCATCGAGGTTCATCGAGATGCCCAAGCCAGGCCCTTGGGGAATAGGCAGCATTCCTTCGCCATCCAGCCGCCACGGGCTTTCCACGATGTCGTCGATGAAGGGCGATCCAGTTAGATACTCGACCAGGTCTGTGCTCGGAGAAGCGGAGGCCAGGTGAAGATCGGCAGCCAATCCCAGGGCCGTATTCCATCCATGCGGGATAAGGCGAACGCCATGATCTTCGGCCATCCACGCGATCCTGCGCGATTCACTCAAGCCGCCGACCTTGGTCGCGTCGGGCTGCACCACGTCAAAGGCGCCTTGTGCGATCCAGGGCAAGAACGACTGGCGCCGGGTTAATACTTCCCCGCCGGAGATGGGGACCGGCGAGTTCTGCCGCAGTAATACATAGTCGGCCAGGTTGTCCGGAGGAAGAGCTTCCTCAAACCACTCCACCTGGTATGCCGCCAACATCTGTGCGGTGCGGATAGCCCATTTGTAGCCCTGCCGCCAAAACGCGTCGCTGGCGCCGGCATCGACCATCAGCAAAGCGTCGGGGCCCACCGCTTCTCGTGCGGCGCGGACGATGTGCTCGTCAAGAATATGGCTGTGACGGCCGAAGGGTCCCCATCCGATCTTGAAAGCGTGAAAACCCTGAGCGCGAATGGCCCGCAAGTGGTCGGCAAGCGGCTCCGGCTGCCGCATCAGCAAGGAGGCATAAGGGCGAACCCGTTCACGATAGCGGCCCCCTAATAGCGTGCCCACCGACTGCTGCGTAACCTTCCCACGGATGTCCCATAGGGCAATGTCGATGCCGCTGATGGCATGGGTGATGCTCCCACCCCGGCCTAGCCAGAAGGTATTGGCGTGCAGCTTCTCGGAGACACGCTCGGTCTCCACCGGATTTTCGCCGATGTACAAGGGCGCGAGCACATCGAGCGCGGCCTGCACCAGCTTGTCGTTGGTGAAAGCCGAACCCCACCCGGTGACGCCCTCGTCGGTATAAACCGCGATGAGTGTGTGGACACAATCGTCCGGCTTGATCTCGTTCGACCAGCCACCTTCCGGAGTTCTGCCGCGCAGTCCTGCTGCTTTGATTTTTGTAATTTTCATGATGAATTCCGTGGGCAACGCGCTTCTTCAGTGCGCCATCTCACAACGCCGAGGTGTTCCATGCCCGAAAGCAAGAAGCACAAGGCGCAGCCGGACGCTACCGATTCCAGTGCCCAGCCAAGGAAGGATGATAACAGCGAGTTTGATCGCGCGCCGCGACAGAAGAGTCAAGATCGCGATGCGGTCAAGTCTGCAGAGCAGACCCGGCATATCCCCACCAAACACGGCGCGATCAAATAACCTTCGACCGTAGTCTCCTCGTATCGGGATCAGCAACGGATCTCGGGTGCCCCACATCTCGCTCGTTTTTCGCGAGATGTGGGATTCCACCGCGCTAGACCCGCCAGCTTTCAACTCCCAATGGGCAATTAAGGTCGAGATTCGTGGAATCCAACATCTCGCGAAAAACGAGCGAGATGTGGGGCACCCGAGGTCTGTTGCTGATCCGGATGCTTACGGGGCCGTAGCCATCAACGGAGGCCGAGGTGCGCGGCTTGATAGACAAACTGGAACCCGATGACCAGGAGCCACAAGGAGAGAGCGAAGCGCAACTGGCGGTTGGGGATGCGCGGGGCAATTCCGCTGCCGGCAATGGCGCCCAACGCGCCGCCAATGGCCAGCCTCCATAACAGCGATGCGTCATAAGAGCCGCCGATCATGTGGACGCCAGTCCCTATTACCGATAAAACAAGGCCGAAGGTAAGGTCGGTTCCCACCACCTGCGCCGTAGTCAGCGAGGTGAGGCCCAGGAGTGCGACCGTGCCCAGGGCTCCCGCGCCAGAGGAAGAGAAGCCTACCTCCGCGGCAATGGGCAAAGTGAGCGAGGCAATCCACCTAGGACGGTCAATCACTGGACGCGCAATGGCGTCAGGACGGAAGTGGCGAAATAACTGCCAGCCGGAGGAAAAGATAATGATGGACCCGAGCACGATGTACAGGAGCGACTTGGGACCGTATTGGGCGACATGATGGAAAAAGAGCGAACCTATGATCACCCCCGGGACGCCACCAAGCAACATCCACGACAGGATGCGGTACGAGACCTGCTTGCGCCACATCTGGACTGGAACCACGATCAGCTTGACGACCGCTGCATAGGCCAAGGCAGTACTCACCGCTATCTCTACCGGCACGTGAAGAAATAGTATCAGTAACGGTGCCGTAACCACCCCCGCGCCTACGCCCGTGAGCGCGATCAAAACGGCAATCGAGAATCCTATCAACAGCTCGAACACGGAGACTCTCTTCTACTGCGGTTGCACGTGGATACCACATTCCTGCTTGCGGCCACCCCAGCGGCCCGAACGCGGGTCGTTGGGATCGAATGGAAGACTGGTGCAGGGCTCACATCCTATGCTGGTATAGCCCTTTTCGTACAACGACAGCAGAGGGATACCATACTGTTCCGCGTACTGCCATACGTCCCTGGTTGACCAATCCGCCAGCGGACTTATCTTCTGCAACTGCTTACCCGTGGGCAAGGTGAACCCATCGACTTCTTGAAGATTTGCGCGCGTCTTTGCCTGCTCCCGCCGCAGACCGGTAAACCAAAGACGGTAGGGCTCGAGTGAGGCAAACAGCGGCCCCACCTTGCGCAGACCACAGCAGCGATCAGGCGCAGTCTGGTTGAGAATGCCGAATTGGGATTCCTGTTCGGCAACGGTGAGCTGCGGCAATACGTTCACCAGGTTCAGCTCCCAATCTTTGCTCAGACGATCGCGATACTCGTAGGTCTCCGCAAAGTGATAGCCGGTGTCGAGGAAAATCACCGGCACATTGCCCATCACTTCACGCACCAAGTGGACCACGACCATGTCTTCGGCCTGAAAGCTGCTGGTTACGCAGACGTCCTCTGCGCGAGCGACCGCGATCTGCTCCTTCACCAGGGCTTTCGCTGCCGCCGTTTTTGCTTCGAGACTCATCGCACACTCCCTTTCAGCGCTCGCAGGACGAGAACCGCGGCCTGTGCGGGATCTGGCGGTAATCCAAACACCGGCTCAAAGGCGAGCGCGGCTGAATCATGGGCGATTGAGACTTCGGTGGGAGCTTCGGCTTCGACGAGGACAACGAGTCCTATCTGTAACAATTGCTGCAACAGACGCCGATTCGCCGTGCGGGTGCGCACGACTTCGACGCCGGCTTGCCGCAATGCGGTTTCGACCACACGAAGCAGCTCCGGATCGCGGATGGCGATGGCCGCTACCGCGTTCGCGTCCGGCCGGACGCTCAAAATCTCCTGGACCATTCCGGCGGCTACGGTCGCGTGCGATACGGAGTCGATCAGGATGAAGCTGCCGGTGTGGCGATTCGCGGCATAGGGGTCCAGAAAAAGGGGACGAGTGGTCTCCACTTCCACCACGCCTATGCTGTTGAGGTCGAGCGTTGAGGCCGGCTCAGGATCGAGCGTCTGCATGTTCACGCGATGGCGAATGTTGGCTACCTTGGCTTTGACCGTGTGCGACGTATGCTTCAAGAGGTAGCTCTTGCCTGGATCGAGTGGCTGGGCATCCATCCAGACCAGGGCAGCAAGAAAGTTCGCCGCCACCGCTGGCGGCTGGTGGGCGGCGGCGAGCATCTCTCCCCGGCTTATGTCCAGCTCATCCTCGAGCGTGAGCGCGATGGACATGGGCGCCATCGCCCGGCCCAGATCACCGTCAAATGTGGTGATGCTCTTCACCCGGCTGGTTCTTCCCGAGGGAAGAGCGATGACGCGATCGCCCGGCCAGACTGACCCGGAGGCAATTTGACCGGCGAAGCCGCGATAGTGCTGGTCAGGACGAATGACCCTCTGGATCGGTAAACGAAAGGGAGCGCCGTCGACATCATGCCCGGCGGGCACTGTCTCCAGGTAGTCGAGCAGAGTAGGACCTTCGTACCATGGCATGTTCTGGCCGCGGTCCACGACATTGTCGCCGTGGAGGGCGCTGACGGGAATGCAGATAAGACCGGAAATGCCCAGCTTCTCCGCCAGCTGCTGCAGGTCACCAGCCAGGGAATGAAAAACCACGCTCGAGTAATCGACCAGGTCCATCTTGTTGACGGCGGCTACGATGTGGCGTGTGCCGAGGAGCGAGGCGATATAGGCGTGCCGGCGAGACTGGGTCAGGATGCCCTTCCGGGCATCGACCAGGATGATCGCCACGTCGGCGGTGGACGCGCCGGTAGCCATGTTGCGGGTGTACTGCTCGTGTCCCGGAGTATCGGCAATGATGAACTTGCGATGGGTAGTGGAAAAATAGCGATAAGCGACGTCGATGGTAATGCCCTGCTCGCGCTCGGCACGCAGGCCGTCGGTGAGCTGGGCAAAATCAATCGCGGCTGCGACATTCCCATTTGCCGCTTTGGTTACGGCACGCACATGATCTTCGTAGACGTTCTGTGAGTCGTACAGCAGCCTGCCGATCAGGGTCGATTTGCCATCATCTACGCTGCCCGCAGTGCTGAAGCGCACCAGCTCTTTCTCCTGCTCCGCAGTGAGAAACTCCTCCATCGAAAACATATCTTCCTGGAGCGAGAGTGGCATTAGAAATAGCCCTCGCGCTTCTTCAGCTCCATCGAACCGTCCTGATCGTGATCGATCACGCGGTTGGCTCGCTCGGAAGAGCGGAAGGCCACCAGCTCGGCAATAATCTTGGGAATGGTGTCGGCATCGGAGCGAATGGCGCCGGTGCAGGGGCTGCATCCCAGCGACCGCAGGCGGCATCGGACCCACTGCTCTTCTCCCGGCAGGCCCTGGACGAAAGACTGCTCCACGGGAATGAGGCTGTCGCCGCGTACCAGCATCCGCCGCTGCTGGGCGAAATAGAGCGGGACTACCGGGATTTCCTCGAGATGGATGTAGTGCCAGACGTCCAGCTCGGTCCAGTTGGACAGCGGAAATACGCGTATGCTCTCGCCCGGATTGACGCGGGCGTTATAGAGGTTCCACAACTCAGGGCGCTGGTTCTTGGGGTCCCATTGACCGGCGGCGTCGCGAAAGGAAAAAATGCGCTCCTTGGCGCGGGATTTTTCTTCATCCCGCCGGGCTCCGCCGAAGGCAGCGTCAAATCCATGCGCGCGCAGGCCATCGAGCAGCGCCGTGGTCTTAAGCAGCCCGCAGCAACGCCGCGTTCCCAGCGCAATGGGATTGGCTCCTGCAGCCAGCGCGGCTTCATTGCGCCACACCAGCAACTCGACACCGAGGCGGCGGGTGTACTCATCGCGGAAGGCGAGCATCTCTTTGAATTTGTAACCCGTATCGACATGCAGCAAAGGGAACGGAATAGGCCCGGGATAGAAAGCCTTCTGCGCCAGCCGCAGCATGACGGAAGAGTCTTTGCCGATCGAATACAGCATGACCGGCTTCTCGAACTCCGCCGCCACCTCGCGGAAAATGTGGATGCTCTCCGCCTCCAGCATCTGAAGATGGCTCAGCTTCGGCGCCGCGCCTACCGGGATGGTTTGTGTTCCCAAGTTCGGTGTTTCCTTTATGGTTGCAATAAAAAAACCGCTCGCCAGAAGCTGGCAGCGGTTGTGCATTCCTTGTCTGAGTTTTTGGGAAAGGCTGGTAGAAAACCTCTCTACTAAAAGAACTCACACCCGCTTGTATGCAATGACAATGAACAGAAATTGTCACAGCAACAACAACCAGCGGGATGATGTAGACCTTGCATTGATTTAATACTCTTGCCTCACTTCCCTTTTGTCAAGCCGAGGAAGCCCTCGCGGCCGGAGGGAATAATTGCTTTTGCTTCACGTATAAAGAATCAATGAAATGTATACCGGTCGGCCTGATTGGTTTTGGATTTGCGGGACGCATCTTTCACTCGAACGCCATCGAAGCCGTTGAGGGATTGGAGCTGGCCGCGATCGTACAGAGAAGCGGTAGGGAGGCTGCCACGGCTTTTCCTCAGGTCCGGGTTTTGCCCTCGGTCGAGGCTTTGCTTGAGGACACGAGCATCCGCCTGGTGGTGGTGGCTACGCCCAACGCCACCCATCTTCCCATTGCCCGGCAATGCCTGCTGGCGGACCGCGATGTAGTTATCGATAAACCCTTTGCCCTTACTTCCGCCGAGGCAGCGGAGTTGATCCAACTAGCCCGGTCGCGCAAGCGGCTGCTCAGCGTTTACCAGAACCGCCGCTGGGATGGCGACTTTCTGACGGTGCGCAAACTGCTCGACAGCGATCGGCTGGGCCGGCTAGTGGCGTTCGAATCCCGCTACGACCGCTTTCGCCAGCTGCCCCGGCTGCACGCCTGGCGGGAGGACGGTGGACCCGGCGGAGGCGTGCTCTTCGATCTGGGATCGCACCTCGTGGACCAGGCCTTGGTGCTCTTCGGTGTTCCCCAGTCGGTGTGGGGAAGTGTGCGTATGGAGCGTGACGGCGCACGGATGGATGACGCCTTTGAATTAAACCTGCAGTACCCTACCGGCGTGAGCGTATGGCTGCGGGCCACCTGCCTGGCACGTGAGCCCGGAGCTCGTTTCACGCTCAACGGCACCCTCGGCACTTTTCGCAAATTCGGCATGGACTGCCAGGAAGCTCATTTGCTCGCCGGAGATATGTTTTCCTCCAAGCCCTGGGGCGTGGAGGGTGCGGAACACTGGGGCACCCTCACCCTCGATGAGGGCGGCGAGCCGGTCAGCACGCGCATCCCGACCGAGGCTGGAGACTACCGCGGCTACTACGTCAATCTACGCGATGCGATGCACGGAAATGCGGCTCTCGAAGTCACTCCGCTGCAAGCGTGGAGAACGATGCGGGTGCTGGAAATGGCGCTGGAGAGCAGCCACACTGGCTGCAGCACCACTTGCGACTGGAGCCAGGAACCGTAGATCTACTGCCGGTCAGGGTCAACCGGTTGCTTCGGCTTGCCTTGTAGCTTGTCGACACCAGTCTTGGTTGCGTCCGTTGTCTTGTGGTAGCCAGTCTTGGTTCCCTGGGCCGTTTTGTGATAGCCGGCCTCAGTGCCGGACTTTGTCTTGTCATAGCCCTTCTGGGTTTCTGAGGCGGTCTTGTGATAGGCCGTTTTTGTTCCGGACTTGGTTTTGTCGTAGCCCTTTTGGGTTCCAGAGGCTGTTTTGTCGTAGGCCGTTTTACTTCCCTCACTTACGCCGTGTCCGGCACTGTTCGCGGCATGCTTGGTGTCCGATCCGGCGTTCTTCATGTCCTGCTTTGGTCCGTTGTCGGTGGTCTGAGCAAACGCGACGGGAAGGCTTAAGAAAAGAGCAACGGCAAAGGTGACGGGCCTGAGCTTCATGAATGTTTCTCCTTACAAATACTTAAGTGGGATGCAGATGTGGACGCTAAACGCCGAATTGCACCTATTTTGTTGCAATGCCGCAGGTTTTTGACGAAGTCCGTCCGCCTGGGGCTTACCTCTGTTTCCCACACGAAGGCCGGGTGCCCCACATCCCCGATTTCCTGCGAAATTTAGTGGGTTCCGCGAACTTCATGCGCCTTTCCTTAAAGAAAGGCGCACACGCAGCATGTCCAGGGTCGCGTACAGGAAATTCGGGGAATCTCGCTCGTTTTTCGCGAGATGTGGGATACAACAAATGTTGACCGCTCAGTGCATCGGATGAATCGAGAGTCAGAGGGAAAGTGCAGTGGTATCCCACATCTCGCGAAAAACCAGCGAGATGTGGGGCACCCGGCTTTTGCGTGAGAACGAGCTACTTCCGGCTTCTCCAGTCGTCGATGGCATTGCGGATGGCAGCGGGGGCCAGGTTGCTGCAGCGCATTTTGTATTCGGGAATACCGCCCAAGGCCTCGGCCACAGAGGCCTCGGTAATTCCATAAGCCTCATCTACAGGTTTGCCCAGCACCATCTCCGAGGCCATCGACGAACAGGCGATGGCTACCGCGCATCCCATGCACTTGAATTTCACTTCCTGGATGACGCTGTTTTCAATGCGCAGAGAAATCAATACCGTGTCGCTGTCGAGCGCGCTCTTTACCATTGACTTGCCGGAAGGGTCGGCTACCGCACCCACATTGCGTGGATTGGCGTAATGGTCGCGTACCTGCTCGCTATACAAGACCAAACCCCCATCATTGATATGATACCCCTCGAGGATGTTCTCAAACCTGTACAGCAAAGCGGCCGAACTAGCCTCCCAGGGCCAACCTTTCGCCATCGCTACCGTGGTCCGGGTTGAGGGCTCTTCCTCGGCCCGGCGGGGGTCAAAGGCCCTTATCGATGCCATGGGCAAAATGCTACTGGGATGGGTGGGCGGTGGCTGCGCGGAGAGTGCCGTCCGCAGCGAGGCTCAGCTATGCATAGAAACCGAGAGGCCGCGGCTGATCACGGTGGACATGACCGATGAAGTACTGGGCGTCGGCATGCCCTGCGGAGGGACCATGGATATCTTTATCGAGCCGGTTTTGCCCAAACCTGAACTGTTGATCGTAGGCCATGGCCGCATAGCCGAGACCCTCGCCGTACTGGGCGACCTGATGGGCTTTTCTATCACCGTCAATGACCCGGCCGCCGACCGGGCCGCATTCCCCCGCGCAGAGAGGTTGGTCACGGAGGATTTCGATCTCACCGAGACGCCGATTGGGCCGAAAAGCTTTGTCGTGATCGCCACGCAACATAAGAGGGATCACCTGTGGCTGGAAAAGGCGCTGGCGGGCAACGCTGCCTACATTGCTTTGATTGCCAGCCGCCACCGGGCCAAGCTAGTCCTGGATTATCTCCGCAACGCGGGTGTAGGCGAAAAAAAGATCGCCACCGTATATGCTCCCGCCGGTCTCCATCTCGGGGCGTCGACTCCGGAGGAGATTGCGTTGAGTGTGATGAGTCAAATGGTGGCTTTGCGGCGCGGCGCAGACGAGGGTTTGACCAGGCACGACTTTGACGTCGACGCGGTGATTCGGCGGTGCGAAGCGGATGTCATCCCCGGAGCTTAAGCCGGTCGTAATCCTGCTGATCATCGATGTCTAACAGGACCCCCACATCTTCAACTTCCACGTTAACAATTGCTTCTAAGTGTTTAGCGAAGATTGCTCTGCAGCCGACGTCTCCTTCCAGCACTGCTACTTCCGAAAACACCGACCGGTCAAGTAGAACCGGGTTGCCGCGTGTGCCCTGGTACGAAGGGATGACAATTTGCGCGGGCGAACGCCGGTATGCATCCACAATCTGATCCAGGGTCTGGGGACGGACGAATGGCTGGTCCCCGAGGATGATGAGGGCAGCATCGCTCTGCTTGTCCAGCGCAGAAAGACCTTGTCGCAGGGAACTCGCCATTCCCTGCATGTAGTCATGGTTGACGACCACCTTGAGCCCTTCAAGAAGAGGGGGCGGCAGCTGCTGACAGATGGCTTGGGCAGACGCGCCGAGAACGAGAACAATTTCAGCCATAGAGGCGGAGCGAACGTTTTCAAGCGTTTGCGCCAACACGTTGCTCGAACCCAGGGGCAGCAACTGCTTTGCCTGCCCCATGCGCGTGGATGTGCCGGCTGCCAAAACGATGGCACTTACTCGCGCGGCGCTTTCCTTTGGGCTTAAGGTGTAAGCCATGACCACCTTAAAAGACTCTATCTACCTTACGCGCCCCGATGTACTGCTTCGATTGGAGGGGCTGCTTACACTGGTGGCCGCGTGCGTTGCCTATCAGAGTATTTACACAGGCCACTGGGGGTTGTTCGCACTGCTGTTTTTCGTACCTGATCTCTCGCTCCTCGGATACCTACGTTCCGCGGACAAGAGCTCGGCCACCGTCTACAACCTTGTTCATAACTACGTGCTGCCATTAGCGCTGGGTTTGCTTGCCTGGAAGCAGGGGGCGCCTCTGGGCGGCGAAGTTGCGCTCATTTGGCTGGCGCATATCAGCTTCGACCGGTGTCTGGGATACGGGCTGAAGTTCCCTGGCGTATTTCGCTACACCCACATTCAAAGCTCGGCCACCCTGGAGCATCCAACTGTCCTACAGTAGTATGGGAAATCGAGTTTGGGAGCCTCCGCTTGCAGCGCAAACCAAGTCTATCCGCCGTTTTTGTGTTGATCGGCCTCATTCTGTTTCAGGGGCTTGCCCCCGACCTCCAGGCGCAGGGTCCTCCGCCGCCCACACCCCAGCAGTTGGACCAGCTTTTGGCTCCGATTGCGCTTTACCCCGACGCGTTGCTGGCGCAGATCACGACCGCCTCCACCAATCCGCAAGAGATCCTGGACGTGGACAACTGGCTGGCGCAGAACCAGAACCTCAGCGTTTCCCAGCTGACCGCGGCGGCCCAGCAACAGGGATTTGATCCAGCATTTATCGCGCTGGTCGGCTTTCCCCAAGTCATACAGATGATGGCGGAAAACATCGACGACTATGCCGCCATCGGGGCAGCGGTCACGTCGAACCAGGCGGAAGTGTCTGCATCGATCCAACGCTTACGCGCCCAGGCTTACGCATCGGGGGCGTTGCGGAGCACGCCACAGCAAGTAGTCAACGTGCAGCAGGACGCAGGCCAGCCCATCTACGTAATCCAACCGGCAAATCCGCAGGTGGTGTACCTGCCGCAATACAACCCCACGGTGGTGTATGCAGCCCCCGGCGCTGGGGTTGGGTTGGTTACGTTTGGAATCGCCATCGGGATCACAGCGCTGCTGGTTAGCCAGCCATGGGGTTGGGGCGGCTGGGGATGGAACTGGGGAGGGCGGCGGATTTATTACAATCGTGGCCCCTGGGGCGGTTGGGGAGGGGGCTATCGGCCGCCGCATGTGTATTATCGACCACGCCCGGTACCGTATGGCAACCGTCCCGGGTATGGTGGCAATTGGGGCTATCGGCCGCCGAATTACCGGCCGCCGGCACCTATCAATCGGCCGGGAACTCGCCCGGGGTTCAATCATCCTACGCAGCCGGTTAACAGGCCGGGTTATCGCCCGCCCGTGAATTATCGTCCTCCCAACAACACTCGGCCTCCCAACAATACTCGTCCGCCCAACAACAACCGGCCGCCGAATGGCGGGCAGCCGTCGATCCAACCGGTAAGGCCGGGTACGCCTGGCAATCGTCCTCCGCAGCGGCCTACCGGAACCAGACCTCCTCAGGTCAAGCCTCCGCAAACCCGGCCTGCACCGAACCGGCCTGCGCCACAGAACCGGCCGGCTGCAGCCCCGAACCGGCCGGCACCGCGTCCACAGACGCGGCCGGCAGGACCCCAACGTCCCAGCCGAGGCGGCCAGCGGCAGTAGGTTAATGTCTCATAAAATAGACGCGAGTGGGTGTTTGTGGATAAAATATGAGATGTTATGAAGGAAAAGGCGGAGAGCATCCTACCTGCCCTGGCAAGAATACTGGGCGGATTCGGAGAGAAGCTGAAAGCCGCGCGGCTGCGCCGCCGCTACTCGGCGGACATGGTCGCGCAGCGTGCCGGCATTGCCCGGGCTACGTTGCACCGCATTGAGTTGGGGGATCCTGGAGTTTCTTTCGGAAACTATGCGCGGGTAATGCAGGTGCTCCGGCTGGAGCAGGACCTGAACCGGCTTGCCGCCGATGATGAACTTGGACGAAAGCTACAGGATGCCGAGATCGGGCCGCGAGCGCGGGCGCCGCGACGAAAATCGCCGCGTGTCAAACCAGACGGTCAAAACGAGTGAGCGGCAGGCAGAGAACGGTGCAGGTCTATGTCGACGCGGACGGGACCGGCGGCCCCACGCTCATGGGAACGCTGCACGCGCAGAGCGCGGGCCGGGAGGAAGTCTTTTCCTTCGAATACGCGCCGGAATGGCTTAGGAACGAGGCAGCCTTCGCTTTCGATCCCGATTTGCAGTTGCTGGAGGGGGCGCAATATCCAGCTCAGTCGCGCAGCAACTTCGGCATTTTTCTCGACTCATCTCCCGACCGATGGGGGCGCTTGCTGATGCAGCGGAGGGAGAATCTCCGCGCTAAGCAAGAGGAGCGAAAACCCCGGCGGCTGACCGATTGGGACTATCTGCTGGGTGTTCACGATGAAACTCGACTGGGCGCGCTTCGCCTTCGATCGTCCCCCGGAGGAGAGTTTCTTGATAGCGACCGGCGATTGGCCGCGCCGCCCATCACTTCAGTGCGCGAACTGCAAGCGGCGAGTGATGGCCTCGAACGGCATATCGATGAGGAAGACAATCCTGAATACGCACGGTGGCTGAACCAACTGTGGGCTCCTGGATCGTCGCTGGGCGGCGCTCGTCCGAAGGCCTCAGTGCGAGACGAAACGGGAAATCTTTGCATTGCGAAATTCCCCAGCCGCGCGGATATACGGAATATGGCCGCATGGGAGATGCTGGCGCACCGGCTCGCCTCGAAGTGCGGCATCGGCTTGCCAGAGGCGAGATTGCTGGATAGTGGTGGGCGCGAGGAATCGACCTTCCTGGTCAAACGATTCGATCGAACGGCAAGCGGAGGCAGACTGGCTTTTGTATCGGCGATGACGCTTACCCAGCGGCGCGATGGAGAGCCAGGGGCAAGCTATCTGGAGTTGGTGGAGTTACTGCAGCGGCAAGGCGTCGACACGCTCGGGGACACCCATCAACTTTTTCGGCGCATCGTGTTCAGCATCCTGATCCACAATACCGACGATCATTTGCGGAACCACGGATTCTTTGTCGAAGATCGTGGGGTTCGACTTTCGCCCGCGTACGACATCAATCCTTCGGTGGATCGTGACGATCTCACGCTGGCCATCAATGAGACAGAGACCACGTGCGATGTCGAGATTGCCCGTGCTGCGCACAGGATGTATACGCTTACGCTGAAAGAGGCGGATGGGGTAATTGAAGAAGTGCTCGCTGCGGTAAAGACCTGGCTCGACGTGGCAGAGGGACTGCGCATCCGGCGCTCAGAGCAGGACCAAATGGCATCTGCCTTTGGAGAGTAGGGCGCGTTGCATCTTCGATCTACCCACGGCCAGGGGAGCTAATTTGTACGAAGGACACGGCTTCAGCCGTGCGATAAATCTCTGGTGCACGAGCGGCTTTAGCCGCTGAGGTACGGTTTTTAAACGGTAGGTTCTGTAAAGGCCGAAGCGTGGAAACGCGTACCTCAGGGGCTAAAGCCCTCACTGGTTGCGGCTCTGTGCGGCACGGCTGAAGCCGTGCCCTTCGTACAAAGCGTTATTCCGCAGCCTCTGCATGCGTGCTCTTCGTACGACCCGTGCGCAACCAGAATCAGCAGGGCGACTTCATTTCGCTTGAGGTGCCTCCGGCCGCGGGAACGTAACAGTTGCGGGTGTAATCCATCACCATGCGGTCCGCACTGAAACGCCAGCCCAGGGTGCGAATGGTGCGTTTCATGCGCGTGATCCATCCCCGAGGCAAGCCGTCCTTGTCGCGCTGATAGAAGAGAGGAATCAATTCGTCACGCAGAACACGATAGAGGTCTTCACCATCGCGGCTGTCGTGGACATCCATGTTGGAGTGGGTTCTGCCATTGCCGATAGCAAAGCCGTTGAGACCGTCATAGGCTTCGGCCCACCAGCCATCGAGCACAGACAGGTTCAAGCCGCCGTTCAAGACCACCTTTTGTCCGCTGGTGCCTGAGGCCTCCAGGGGACGGCGGGGATTGTTGAGCCAGACGTCCACACCCTGCACCAGGTGACGTCCGACATTGATGTCGTAGTCCTCGATAAAGACAAAGTTGTCTCCGAACTTGGACTCGCGCATCATCTGCGCGATTTGCTGCAGCACCATCTTTCCCGGCTCATCGTGAGGATGAGCCTTGCCGGCGAACAGGAATTGCACCGGGCGCTTGGGATCGTTGACCATTGACCCCAATCTCTGAATGTCCGCGAGGATCAGGTTAGCTCGCTTGTAAGTGGCAAAGCGACGGGCGAAGCCAATGGTCAGCGCATCCGGAGAGAGTATCTTGGACAGCCGGTGCAGAGTCAGCTCCGGCTCGTCACGACGCTCGGCCTGCTCCCGCGCGCGCCGGCGGACAAAATCGATGAGCTGCGACTTGAGGCTGAGGTGGGTTTCCCAAAGTTCGCCATCATCGACATTCTCGATTTTTTCCCAGGTCGCTAACCAGGAACTCTTGCCCTGCCACCCCACGCCGAGATGGCGGTCGTAAAGCCGGGACATCTGCGGCGCCAGCCAGGAGGGGACATGGACTCCATTGGTGATATGACCGATGGGGACCGCGTCCTCCGACTTACCCGAAAACAGGCCCTTCCACATGGCGCGCGAGACCTCTCCGTGCAGAGAAGAAACCGCGTTGGCACGGCGGGAAAGCAGGAGGCCGAGAACGGTCATACAGAATGGTTCATGGTGATCCTCGGGATGCTCGCGGCCAAACCCCATTAGCCTGTGCTGCGAAATGCCCAGTTGGTCGCGCAGGGGGCCCAGGTGCTCCTCGACCAGATCGCCTGGGAACCGGTCGTGACCCGCAGGCACCGGGGTGTGGGTGGTGAAGATCACTTCGCGGGGAATTTGATGCGCGGCGGTGTCGAAATCCAGGCCTTCTTCCTGCATGCGATCACGGATCGCCTCCAGCACCGCGAAACCGCTGTGGCCCTCATTGAGGTGGAGAGCACCAGGAGTGATGCCCATGGCCTTGAGGGCGCGAAAGCCGCCTACGCCGAGGAGCAGCTCCTGGCGAATACGCGTGCGCCGGTCCCCGCCATAGAGGCGCGAGGTCAGCTCCAGATCCTCAGGTGCGTTGCCGGCTACCTTGGAGTCGAGGAGCAGAAGGTCGCAGCGGCCAACATTGACGCGCCAGACCTTGGCGCGAATCGAGCCGCCGCGGGTTTCAATTTCGACCACCACCGGCTCCCCGTTTTTGCCGATGGCCAGTTCCATGGGGAGCTGGTTGATGTCAGTCTGCAAATACTCTTCCCGCTGCCAACCGTTCTGGTCCAGGCGCTGCAGGAAGTAGCCTTGCCCGTAGAACAAGCCGATGCCTATGAGGGGAATGCCCAGGTCGGATGCACTCTTGATGTGGTCTCCGGAGAGCACGCCCAGGCCGCCGGAATAAATAGGCAGAGATTCGTGCAAACCGAACTCCGCGGAAAAGTAAGCAACAGGGTGAGGCCGGAGCACCCCGGCATTCATGGAGCCCCAGGTGCGGTCTGCCTTTAGATATTCCTGCTGGCGGCGATAGACATAATTGATGCGGCTATGCAAACCGAGTTCAGTGGCGCGGCGTTCGATTTCGCCCATGGGCATCTCGTTGAGCAGCGCGATGGGATTCTGATTCAGCTGCCACCAGCGAGTGGGATTGAGGTCGCGAAACAAACTGATCGACTCGTAGTCCCAACACCAGCAGAGATTACGGGCCACCGACCAAAGACGCTCCTGGGCCGGGGCTATGAACCGGTCCAAAGTACGCGCCTCGCTGACTACCGGCGCGACCTGGGTGGCGGCGTCATTCAACTTGCGAATCTCATTTTCCCTGAATACCCTCGGATCCTTGGTTTGCACCACCAGAACACCCTGGAGAATGCCGCGGTCGATAAGAGGCACGCCCAGGAAAGAGTGGTATACCTCTTCCCCAGACTCCTTGAAGTACTTGAAGCGGGGGTGATCGCTGACGTCCTCAACCGCCACCGGCATTACGCGCTCGGCAACCAGGCCGGCGAGGCCCTCGCGGATCGGCATGCGCAGGGTGCCGATGCATCGCGGATGGAGGCCCAGAGTCGCGGCCAACACCAGATTCGATCGATCTGGTTCAAGCAGGTAGGCGGAGCAGACATCGGTCCTGAAGCGGGTGGCGATCAGGGCGACGACGTTCATGAGGGTGTCGGCGGGTTTGCCACCCTCCTCAGTGAGGCTGGTGATTTCTTCCATGGTTAATACGTGACTGGCATCAGTCTCTTCGTAGGATTGGGTCACCGGGACACCCTCGCGTTTCGATTTACATCAACAAGGCAACCGTGGCAGGCCCGGTGACGATGACCTGTTTACGAGAATTGCTGACGGGCGATCTTTTGATTTGCTTATTGAAGAATAGTTCAATCACACCCGTCAACCCCCCAACAGAAGGATCTGTCACTCCCCGAAGTAATTAGGGACGAGCAAATCCGTCCACGCGTCAGCAAACGCGTGCTTTTTTTATATGGGAGCGTACGCCGCAGGCTGCGGTGAAAGCGCAACCAATCTGTGGGTGATTGGTTGCGCTTCGTGCTTTATTGGTTTGTTGCGATCGGCGCTGCGGCTGAGTGCTTCAGCCTGCGCTGCACAAACGAACGGGTGCCCTGGGGCATAGAAAGCCTGGGAGCAACCTCGATGCGGCTCGCGGAGACCTGTTTACCGGTCAAGCCGAACGTGGGAAGCGCTACGAAGGCAGGATCGAGACCCGTACTCTGGTTCATGGCGATGCCGCCGATTACTCCAAGGTCATCAATGGTCGCAGGATAATACAGGTTCGCCTGACTCGCGGGCACGAGGGTGTTCAGGTCAATCATGTTGCCGTTCTCCCACAGGAAGGGGCGGCAATTGCCGTTGATGTCACACGATTGGCCGACGATCTGACTGAGGTTATTGATCGAGTTGGCATAGCTGGAATAATCTCCCGGCAGCGTACCGAGATCTTGCATCTTTCCTTTCCGCCACAGGAAAGCATGACCGGTTGCATCCCCGGGAAGGTCCGAATCACCGGTTATTTCTCCCAGGTCGTTGATGGCTTCAGGATCGTTGTTCATCGCACCGCCAAGGCTGCCGAGGTTGATCACCTGGCCGTATTGCCAGAGCACGGCGTGAGCACCCGGATTGGCATAGCAGTCCCCTGTAGAACCGGTGATCTGGCCGAGATTATTGATGGCGTTCGCACTGCCATCCGAATCGCCGGGAAGCGTGGGGAGTTCCTTGACCGCACCCGACCGCCAAACTACAGGTACAGACTGCTGGACCTGGTCGAACGGCGCTTGCGGTTCACCACCCACCAGGCAGCTTGGATCGTGAACACTGGTCAACGAGATTCCGACCACCTGACCAAGAGCGTTCGTGCCAAAGGCTGCCGCGGACGTGCCCCCCAGCGTGGGCAGCGCAACAACCTGGTTGCGGTTCCCCAACGTAAACGCCAGGCAAACGAGATGAGTGCCTGTTTCGCAGAAGTCCTGCCCCAACGGGTCGGAGGTGGCCGTCTCGGAAAAGCCGGACAGACCACCCAGGATAGCGCTGTTCTGCCCGCCCAACGTGCCCAGGTCCTTGGTCCCACTGAGCTCAAAAAGAATCGCGTGTTGCGCGTTGTCCGGCAGGTTTGCGTAGCCGGCCAAGAAGCCCTGGAGGCTTATGGTCTGGACTGCGGCGAGGGTGCCGCCAAGAGGTGTTCCGAGGTTGATCACTTCGTAGCTAAGGTTTGCGCTTTTGGCTTGCTGGCCCACCGCGACGCCGATGGAGGTCGGCAGTGCGATCAGCAAGGCCAGGGGAAGCAGGGGGGATTTCGACTTCATTCTTTAACCTCACGACTCAACAGATAATTTCCCACGGGATGGTTGCGCGTTGTTGCCAGCAATTGAGCGATCGCGCTTTGAGAGAGGATTAATGGTGGCGTAGACACATGACGGCAACGATTCTGATTCAGAGGGAGCCAAGCGGGTTCGAAGTATCTTCCGTGGCCGAATGTCAATCAGAGCGACGGTACGACCGCGTTTGCGGAAAGTCCAGTCATTTTCGCTGCCCGCCGGGTGTACTAATCAGGAACCCTGCGCGCCGTATTCAGCGCCCGAGACCAGGTCGGTGTCGAGAGGCAATGTGCGCGCCTTGCGCAGCGCTCGCTGATAGAAGAAGAGGGCGGCGCCGAAGACAATCAGACAGGCCGCAGTCAGCTTACCTTCGAAGATCCATATCGAGTTAACCTGGCGCGAAGGGATGAAGGCCACGATCAGCCCGACAAGGGTCGCAGCCAAGCCGGCTATCGCGTTGGCCGTCAGATATGCCTTGTTGGCGTGGAGCACCGCGTCCTTGCCCCAGGCGTGCTTGAGCAGCGCGAGGAACATGTAGGCCGAGGGCGCGAGCTGGAGGATGACGGCCAAATCCAACATGGTGAGATAGGCTTCGCCCACTGAGACGCCTAAGAAGCTGGTCGCAATCAGGAGCGAGGATAAGACGGCAAAGAGAATCAGACTCACGTAGGGCGTGTGGTAGCGAGGATGCACACGGCCAATTATGGCCGGAAGATAGCGATCGACTCCGGCGACGAAAGGCAGACGGGCCGCACCGCTAAACCATGCCGAAGCCGTCCCCAGAATGGCAATACACTCCAACAGCGCCAGCGGGGCTACGACGCCCACCAGTCCGGTGCGCCCGCTCATCACGTTGATGGCTTGCAGAACGCCGGAGAGTACACCAATTTCCTTTTGCGGCATGGCAATCAACATCGACAGCGTGGTGCCGAAGTAGATGAAACCAGCAATGACGCCGCCGAGGAGGATAGAGATGGGCAGATCGCGGCGCGGATCGCGGATCTCATCGCCCATGACGGAAGCCAGATCAAGACCGATCAGGCTGTAGCAGATGGTGCCAAAAGCAGCAAAGAGGCGCCAATCGTGGAAGGTGGTGTGCAGGTCGGTAAGATGGAGAGCGCTGGTATGGTGGTGCAGAGTCAAGGCAGCCAGCAAACAAATAATCGCTGCGCCGCCAATGGTACCAAGGGCACCGAGATTGCTGATCCATTTGCCGAGGGACAAGCCACGCACGTTCAACGCCAGCAGAAACAGGATGATGAGCAGCGAGGCAACGCCCGTGAAGACGTGACTGTCGGCGAGCTTTTGGATGGCGGGTCCTGCGATGTACACGGCTACACCCACGCAGGAAAGCACGACGGTGGGGAGATAGACGACGTTCGACAGCCAGTAACACCAGCCGGCAAGGAAACCGTGCTCCTCGCCAAAACTGCGCTTGGCCCAGAGATAAATGCCGCCTTCGCCGGGCCACTTTTGGGCTAACTCGGTGACCGCCGCACCCTGCGGCCAGAAGAAGAAGGAGAGTGCCAGAAGCCACAACCAAAGGGTCACCGGGCCGGAAGCGGAGATGGCCGGGATCATGTTCAGGTTGGCCACCGCAACCACGAAGAGCAACACCAGATCGCGGCGCCCTAGCACCCGGTCCAGGTGGGGCTTCTTACCTCCCGGCAGAGGCCGCATGGCGCTCCCTTCGGACCGGGGTTCCGGCGAGGGAATGGTCCTTCATTGTTGTAAGAGATTGGCCCGGCATATTCGATCACCTGCGGTTTGCTGGAGAAGACTCGGAAGCCGCGGCGACTGGGCCGTTGGCGTTAATTATCAACAAAGTCTCTTCAATAGCAATATAAAAGACGTCCCGTGGGCGATCTGAGAGTTTGAAGTGCGGGTCCGCGGTATCCCACATCTCGTAACAGCACGAGATGCCCCGAGTTTCGTGAACGCTGCGCTGGACAAAGCTACGTGTGCGCCTTTCTTTAAGGAAAGGCGCATGAAGTGTGCGAAACCCATGAATCTTCACAGGAAATCCGAGATGTGGGGCACCCATTGATTTGTTTGTGGGACAGAGTTTTAGATTTGTTGGGGGACAGAGTTTTAGATTTGTTGGTGGAACGAGGTCCCGCCACAAACTGCCAGTGCGAGGAGTAAGTGGAGTTGAATATACGTTGACTTTGCCAGGCCGCTTCGCTATCTTCAATCTCGCGATAGCCCTGTCGCTAACTCGCTGATCAAGCAGTTAAATGTGCCCGGAATTTCCCACGGCATTATCCCTTCGGCCCCGTCTCACGTTTTTATTTCTTAGGCCTTCTGCTCCCGGAGGTTATTTCACAGTGTCTTTTTGTCGATTCGTGCTTCGTTTCCTGGCTGCTGCGCTGCTTCTCTCGCTGCCTGCAGCTGCCCTCGCGCCCGCCGTTCACCATCCCCTCGATGCCCTGACCCCGGCGGAATATTGGGTGGTCTATAAGGCCATCAAGGATGCAGGCCACACCGAGGAAAAAACCATCTTCTCGAGCGTGCTGCTGCACGAGCCGGAGAAGCAATACGTTCTGGCCTGGAAGCCGGGATCGCCGATCGAGCGCAAAGCGGATGTGGTGCTTTATTACAAGGGCCACTCGTATGCAGCGCTGGTTAATATCTCGACCGCCAAAGTGGAATCGTTCGAGGAGCTGAAAGGGGCGCAGGCCCCTTTCACCACCACGGAAGAGCAGGAAGTTAACGATGCCATCAAGCACGATCCGCGGATTGTCGAAGCGCTGAAAAAGCGGGGCATTACCGACCTGAACATCGTCACCTGTTATGCAACACCGGGAGGCTACATCGGGCTGCCGGAGCAGGATGGGCGAAGAATCGGGTGGGGTGGGTGCGAGTACAACATCGACGCCGAGAATGGATCGGAAGATCGCGAAGTTGGAGGCATATTTTTTACCGTCGACATGGATAGCAAGAAGGTCACGCGGTTTACCGATTATGGGGTGGTGCCCATGCCGCCTGTCAGTGAGCTCTACGATTCCAACGGCGGGCCCGCCGTCGCAGGAACTAAGCCCATCGTGGTCTCACAGCCGGAAGGCCCCGGCTTCACCATTACCGATGGAGAAGTGAGCTGGCAGAATTGGCACTTCCGCTTTCGCGTCGACCCGCGCAGCGGTCCGGTGGTAAACATGGCCTCGCTCGATTACCAGGGGAAGCGGCGCTCGGTGCTGTATGAGGGCTCGCTTTCGGAGATGTATGTGCCCTATATGGATCCGGAAGAGACGTGGAACTCACACGTGTTTCTGGATTCCGGCGAGTACTTCATGAACACCGGTCTGGGCATTCCCAAGCCGCTGCAAAAAGGGACCGATTGCCCGGATTACGCCACGTACTTTAGCGGAACGTTTTTCCACGATAACGGAACTCCGTTTATCCGTCCTCAACTGGCTTGCCTGTTTGAGCGGACGCTGGGCGATCCGGCGTGGCGGCATGCGGAGCCCGATGGGATCGCCGGCAGACCAGGACGCGAGCTGGTGTTTCGCAGCATCGCGGTGGTGGGTAATTACGACTACATCCTCGACTGGCGCTTTGAGCAGGAAGGAGCCATCACGGTGGCGGTTGGAGCCACGGGCGAGCTGGAAGTAAAGCCGGTGAGAGACAAGATGGCGTCGGAGATGATGTCCAGCGACATCATGGGCAAGGATCCAGAGGGGAATACAGTGGAATTCGGTCACCTGGTTGCGCCCTATACCGATGGCGTGGATCACGACCACTTCTTTTCCTTCCGGCTGGATCTGGATGTAGATGGAACGGCCAATAACTTCGAGGTGGACAAGCTGGTGCAGTATAAGCTGCCGCCCACGAGCCCCCGCAAGACGATATGGGCGATGATGGCGAAGTGCATGTCGAACGAGGGAACGGCCATGCAGAACATCAGCATGGAGCATCCGGCGATGTGGCGTTTTGTCAATCCGGCGGTGAAGAATGAGCTCGGGTATCCCACGAGTTTTGAGATCATGCCTGGGTTGACAGGGGTTTCGCTGCTGTCGCCGGACGATTGGCCACAGAAACGCGCCGGATTCTCTGATCACCAGCTCTGGGTAACTCCCTACGATTCGAAGGAGAGGTATGCGGCAGGGGTTTATGTGTCAGGAAGCAAAGGCACGGATGGACTGCCGGTGTGGGTGAAACAAAACCGCAACATCCAGAACACGGATATCGTGGCGTGGTACACGATGGCGTTTCACCATGTGCCGCGGCCGGAGGATTGGCCTCAGATGCCGACCATGTGGCACGACTTTACCTTGCGGCCGTTTGATTTTTACTCCAAGAGCCCGTTGATGGATTTGCCGATGCAGCCCTAAGAGTTTGAGGGAGAGAGTTGTAGGTGGAGTATGTTGAGGGACAGAGTTATACATATCAGTATCGGTCACTGAAGGGTGCGGGCTTCAGCCCGACTTCAGACACGCCTAATCTCTGGCTTCAGCCCCTGATGGAACCCGCGAAATGCTCAGGGGCTAAAGCCGATCTTCTTTTCGCTCAGAAGGGTACGGGCTAAAGCCCGTACCCTTCACGAATGGCCCTTCTTCACAGGCCGTTTATCTGGGTTAGGGGCGGCGCGGGCGGGGGCAGTGGTTGCGGCTTTCCGCGGAAGCGGGAGCGAACTCGGCCGATCTTGGCTCCGATGCGCTCGGAGGCAAACATCAGGTCGCCTGCCGTCAGACCAGGCAGAACGCGGTGATGGCCCACCGCCGCCAAGGCCATCGAGGCTACACAGCCGCACTGCGTGCAGTCCGGCTTGCCCCCGAACTGGCAGGGCCCAATGCGGGTTTCCAGGTCCGCGGAAAGAGAAGTCGTGGTGCGAGCGAAGATGCATTCCTCCGGCGATTGCGGCGGATGACGAAGTTCCTCGATCATCTGCCGGTTCATCTGGAACTTGGGATAGAGAGGATAAAGGCGCTCCAACTCGTCAAGCACTTCGCGGCGCATGGCTGGGGTTAGGATCTCGGGGCCTTCGGCTCCCTGCTGCGGAGTGAACAGGCTGACCCAGATGCGCTTCACCTGCGGACGAGCACTCCAGAAACGGAGAAACTCTTCCAGGTATCCGGGACGGCCGGAAATCTGGCCAGTGACGGTGCAGTGAATGGTCACCAGGCTGTCACTAATCGATTTGAGAATTCGCTCGTAGGTGGCCGGTTTGCGGCGCTCGTCATGCTCCGGCTGCAAGCCATCAATGGAAACAACCAGGCTTAGCTTCGAAAGGCGTTCCATGCCTTCGGCAGCGGACGGAAGGCGCTGGTGACCAGTTGCACGTGGACACCGCGCTGCTCAAGTTGCGGCAGAAGCACCTCCAACTCGCGATAGCGAACCAGGGGGTCGCCGCCTACCAGAGAGAGATGGATGGGCCGCTCCCGATCGACGATGGCCAGCAGCCTGGCGACCAGGTCGTCCCCTTTGTAATCGGAGAGTTGGCGCAGGTTGACCCCGCCGGTACCCAAATGCTCGGGCTCGTAGGCGTAACAGCCGGGGCAACGGAGCGGGCATTCGCGCGTGATCTCAATGGAAAGACTTGGCTTCTGGCCGGAAAGAATGCCGGCCCAAGCATTCAGCACTTCAGACTTCTTCATTCAGGACCCTCGGGGAAATGGAAGCTGTCCTCTCCATGATAGTGAAGAATGGGCGGGAGAAGTGGAGTTTCGCCTAGGAGCGAGTCTCGCGGGTGGATTCGCGCACGACAACGGAGGGGGAAAGCATCTGGGTGGCGGAAGGTGGTACATCCACTTCTTCTCCAGCCTGGGTGGCTTTGAGCACCCACTCGGTGGCCAATGCCCCCATGTCTTCCATGGGCTGCCGGATGGTGGTAAGACCGGGAGTGCAAAAGGCGGCCAGAGGAGCATCATCGAACCCGACGACGGAGCAATCACGAGGCACGTTCATGCCTGCGTGGGAGAGCGCGCGGACCGCACCCAGGGCGGTGAGGTCATCGAACGCCAAGAGAGCGGAGAATTCGGTGCGCGAGCGCAGAAGGTCTTCGGTGAGCTCCCGTCCGCCAGTAAAGCCGGAAAAGGGATCAAGGGCTTCGACCAAACTGCGCACCCGGCGCTGGTCGATCGATAAGCTGTGTTCGGCAGCGAAACGCTGCATGCCTTGCCATCGGCGATTGCTGTCGCTGAGCTTCTCCGGGCCCAGGATGAAGGCAATCTCGCGATGACCGAGCTGGTAGATATGCTGGAGGGCGGCGTAACCGCCAGCCTCATTGTCCACGACAACGGAGCGGATGCGGTCATCCGCCAGATCACGGCCCACGACGATGGTAGGAAAGGTATTTTTCAGGATCTCGAACAGAACTCCTCCCTCCTCGAAGAGCCAGTTGGCTACGACGATGAGGCCCTCGACCCGGCGCTCCAGCAGCAATTCGAGATACCCCTCGAGCTGCTTGCGGTCATTATGTGCGTCCATGATGAGGGGCAGGTAGCCAGTGGGATCGAGAGCTTTTTCGATGCCGCGAAGGATCAGGGTGCAGAAGGGATCGGAGAGATCAAAGACCAGGACCCCGATGGTGCGACTGTGGCGGCTGCGCAGAGAGCGAGCGGAGGGATTGGGGTGGTACCCGAGGGCCTTGGCCGTCTCCCGGATAATCTGCTTGGTGGGGGCGGCGACGTGCCGGGAAAGGGGAGCGTCATTGAGCACGATGGAGACGGTGGAGGGCGAGAATCCGCTCTGGCGTGCAACATCCATGATCGTTACGTGGGTCGATCGGGGCCGGAGCATGGCTGACTTCTCCGAGGTTCTTACGCGGTTTAACAATCACCCTGCCTGTCAGAAACCGCTGGAGTCTTCCAGTTGTGACTAAAAGCGGCTGGGTTTCATTTAGTACTACCACTGGTCTCGATTTAGGAGTCTAATTAGATAAGAAATAGTATAGCCTCGGTCGTTCCGCCCGCTTCGGACTTGCTCGACGCTCGCCCGAGGACAAGTGTCCGGAACAGTGTAGGAAGTATACTGCGCTGATCACAGAGAGAATGCCTACTCCTCAATTGGCTGGTCTGGAGAGAATGATGGGGCCCAGATCCACCGCGACACTTACACTTCGCTTACTCACACAGCGGAAAGACGAGTTGCTTGGGCGAACTCCGCGCTTTGGCGCCTGAGGTGGTGGAGAAGCTTGAGCAGACCCTGGATGCGTTGACGGAGCAGAGGCCGGAACGCGGGGAGTATGAAGGACTCGACCGTCCAGCCGTGATACGCCAGTACCTGTTGAAGATTGGGCGGCCCGTGGAATTGCGCGAGATACGGGATGCAGTGGCGGCGCCGGCAAGCCGCTTCAATGCGAGATCGATCTGGGACGGCGGGAAGAGAGAAGTAGAACAGGGCCGAATGCTGAATATCGCCGACGGGAACAAAGGCGAGGATTGGGTGCTTTCCCTTCCGGAGTGGAAGCGAAATCCCTAGAGTATCTGCAGAGACTTGAACCGCACAGACAAACAGCTCAAGAGAATTTCACGCTTGTAGGGTGGGCGGCGCCGCGTGCCGCTTGCGATAGCGGATGACGAGTAGTCTTACGGTCAAAGCCAATGCTCCGCCAATCACGGTGCTGATGGCACGGTGGTATGCGACCAGAGTTCCGGGAAGACTGGCGAGCGCGAGGAGAGAGACAATGTACGCCGTGAGACACAGGGTGAATAGACCGTAATTTACGTTGTTGAGCGCATAAGACAGCCAGGCAAAGAGCAGAACCAACACAGCCAGGATGGGCGGGATGGGTTGCAGGTGGGCCAGCGAATAGCTGGCCAGCATGGCTCCGGCTAAGGTGCCGACGGTGCGAGAGATGGCGCGGTTTGCCGTGTCGGTCAACCCGGGCCGTAGGACAAGCAAGGCTGTCATAGGAATCCAGTAGCCGTTGGCGACGCCGAAGTGGCGGTAGATTTCTGTACTGACCCCGAGGGTGACAGCGAGGCGAAGCGCATAGGGCAGCGTGCTCGGTGGTTCACTCCGCGTCAAGAGAGAGCGCGCGGCCTCCTCCACAGACGCACGCAGCGCCTGGTGCTCCGCACGAACATACCGGCCGACCGACAGCAGGTCTGTGCGCAGTTGCGGCAGCAGGTGGAGCAGGATGCTCGAAGTAATGATCTGTAAGGCGCCCCCCGCCATCACCAACCCGGAGCGAACCGCGGCAGCTCGAGGGGAAAAAGGGTAAGCGGAAGCGACGAGAAGAAAAACGATGCACTGCTGCATCACCCAGGCGACTCCCGGCTGCCTGAGCGAAAGCAATCCATAGATAAAGCCCGAACACGCAGCGAAAAGCACCAGGATGAAGTTGGTGTGACCAGCCACCATGCCGACAAAGGTTGCCAGACCGATGCCCAGAGTGCCCAGGATCATGGGTAATAGGTGCGAGTCGTCAATGTTCTGCTTGGCGCCAAAGCCTACCGTAAAGGCGCCGCCGGCACCGATCAAGCCAGCGCCTGGGTGACCCAGCCAGATACTCACCACCAGACAGATGGCCAGGGGAAGAACAAAGATAAGGTCAGGACGAAAAGACTGTGCTCTCCAATCGAAGATCAAACTGTCGGAGAGGAGAGGGAGGGACTGCCCTGGGGCGGCTGCTGACATTATTTCTTTCTGACGATAGGATACAGGGGCGCAGTGGAGAGGAAACATGCAAAGGTGGTTGAGCTTCAGTTTTCTTATTCTATTGGCCGGCTTGGTGGGCTCGAGCAGAACAGCAGTGGCGCAAGGGCGGTTGAGCGACCCGGACCTGCAACGACTGTTGCAGAATCTGAAAGATGACGCACAGCCGTTTCGAAAAAGCTTTGCCAATGCATTGAAGAAGAGCACCA
>CAWCCT010000011.1:0-893275 GCA_963794165.1 uncultured Acidobacteriaceae bacterium
TTTGTGCCAACCCCGGACTTCAGAGCGTCAGGAAAAACGGCAGCTGTTGAAGAGTACGGGCTTTAGCCCGTACGTATCCGATTGAAAACAGATCCGGCTTTAGCCGCTGAGGGGACGGCTGCTCAACAGTTGTGCCAGCCCCGGACTTCAGAGCCTGCGGAGAAAACGTCGGCTGTTGAAGGGTCCGGGCTTCAGTCCGCATGTATCCGATTGAAAACAGATCCGGCTTTAGCCGCTGAGGGGACGGCTGCTTAACAGTTGTGCCAGCCCCGGACTTCAGTCCGGGGAGCGGGTTTCAAACCCGCGAGAACGCTTTAGCTTGCAACTAATGGGCTTTAGCCCTGGTGAGAATTCGAGTACCCCAGTCGACCCGAAGTTATTCCTGACCAAAACGACAGTCGGAAGTCAGCTGGCTTGAAGCGAGAGATCAAAACTGTGTGGGTGGTGGTTAGCAATCTCGTAGGGATTGGACGCGCAGCCACCAGGGCTAAAGCCCGAGATTCATATACCGAGGCCGCGGGTTTAAAAAACCGCTCCCCCGGACTGAAGTCCGGGGCTGGCACAAAAGGCTCGCTACAGCCCTCACCGACTGCAGCTCTATGCGACACGGCTGAAGCCGTGCCCTTCTGGTTCTCACGCAAACTCTCTCCCCATGCTTCAAAAAAGGCGCGGCATTCCCATGAGAAAAGCCGCGCCTCGCAGCAGAGACTAGAACGATGGACCTACCGTAACACCGGCAGTGGCCATTTTGTTAACCCAGACCTGGTATTCGTTGTTCTCCATGTCCAGGGTGATCTGTCGGGCTGCTATGACAGAATTGGTGGAATAGTCTGCGGACGCAGCAGGGAAGGATTGATCCCTGCGATAGCCCTCCTGGGCGCATGAGGATTGCCAGCACGCCCAGCCGATAAGATTGTCGCGCATGGTGTTGTTGTACATGCTTCCACTCGCGACCGCGGCGCCGGTTGCATCGCCATTGGCCATGCCAACGCGTTGCGCTGCGATTTTGCTTCCGTCGGCCAGCAAACCGCTCGAGATGACACGATTGTTGGCAGCGACATTGTCGTGGCCGGCAGCGAACTGAATGCCATAGTTCACGGTCCCCACCACCTGGTTATCGTGAATGCTGTTGAAGGCCGGCGCTTGTTGTGCGTCATCACCGGCTTTGGCATCCGTCTTGATCCCGCCGCCACTGTAAGCATCCTGGGCCGCCTTATACGGATAGGCGCCCTGAATGTAAGTGTCGTGGATATCGAGCGGCTGGTTGGGTGTTCCCCCTGACCGGTAGACGTCGATGTTATCTTCCACCATGCTGTGGCCGGCGTAGTTGATGACCTCATTCCAGCCGACATCAATGCCGGGCACTGATTGCACGCTATCGAACTGGATAAAGCGCGCCTGGGTGCGGTTGGAGCCTTCTCCCGGCAAATACCCTTGATTGCCATCGCTGAGCAGGCCATTCATGTTGCGCGCCCGGTTGGAGCGAATCACGATCGTCTCTGCTCCGTCGCGGTTGCCGCCATATCCGTGGACGATGACGCCACCCTGCGCATTCTCGATGTAGTTGTTTTCTACGTCGAGCCGCACCGGTGAGGTGACCTCGAGGAAGGTGCCGTTGGGCTGGCCCTTCACTGCCGCATTCAGAGCCACACCGGCACTGTTACGGACGGTGAGACTGGTGCCTGCGACTGCGGTTTTAATCAAGCTTCCGACACTACGAATGTGCGCGTTCTCAATAATGACCGGAGCCGTGGTTGCTACCGTAACCGCCGGGGTCTTGGCATCTGTGCTCTGCCAGTTCCCGGAGTAGGTGCCGCCCTCAGTGATCACGATTGGACTGCTCCAATCCAGCTCACCGATGGCGCTGCTGGCCGGGATCGAGATCTGGCGTCCCTGGTAGCTGCCGGAAACCGGCGCTTGTCCAGTGGCCAGCCCGGTTAGCATGCCGGAAGTATTGACCGTGATGGTCCGCGCGTCAGACGACTGCCACGCAACTTCCGCGGTGACGTCTTTGACCGAACCATCGTTGAAGGCGGCAATCGCCTTCAATTGGGTGGTGCTTCCGATGGCCACCGTAGGCTGCGAAGGAGTAATCGTGACCGACTGCAACGCTTGGGCGACGGCGCCTTTCCCCGCCCGGGCCGCTCCAGTGAACGCGCCATCGGTAGACTTGCCCGCAGCTACAGGAAGTTTTATTGCGCTGTTCGCCGAGTAAGATGCCGTGACCACGCTGCTCGGGACGAAGCCGTAACCTGCCGGATAGGTCTTTGTGTTTGCACCCGACCCCCACATGCCGATCGCCTGTACTGTGGTTCCGGCATTTACAGAGAACGGCCCGGTGTAGAGTGTCGAGTTGACCGTTGGCGTACTTCCGTCGGTGGTGTAGTAGATGGAAGTGTTGCCCAAAGGTCCGAGGCCGCTGGAAAGTCCTGCATCGGCAAGGGTCACCGTCATGGGAGCAGAATAGGCGACGGCGGCAGGCGAGATCGTTGGCGCGGCGCTGGTCTGCGCGGCACACGTAGCGCTGGTCACATTCCCGGTCCGGGTAGGCGGGGTATGGCCGTATCCTTCGTCTGCAATGAAGTTATTCCCTTGTGCCCAGTTCGGACCGCAAACATAGTTATTATTGATTTCCCAGGGGCTTGCTCCATAACCCCAGGCGATGCCGATAGCATTGTTGAGACCTTCTACAAGGTTGTTATTGTACTGAGCACCACTGCCCCATGCTTCGATACCGTATCCCACATAACTGGGCGACGGACCGGTGGGGACATTCTCAATCAACACATTGTTGGTTGTGATCACACCCGGTGAGGTAGCTCCGGTATCGCAACATGCCATTGAGATGTCGAAGGTTCCGAAGAAGGGGTTGTGAAAGTCGTGAATCGTATTGTATTCAAATACGACATTCTTGCTTACCTGTGGCTGCTCCTCCCACGGAATGCGATGAATATTACTAAAATCGTTAAATTCCGCAGTTACGTTACTCGTCGTAGTGCCCAAGGGCGGCTCGCAGGCAGAGCTCTGTGAGTTGTTGACACATAGAAGATGAGTTCCTTCTTCCAGGTGATAGAAGGTATTATTTTCGATAGTCAATCCATTTACGGTCGATTCTATGAGGATTCCTGCGCATAGTCCCCCTTGGTCCGTCGTATACGAATCCATCGTATCCGTCGGCGTTAAACAGGAGTTTGCGTCGCCAAAGTTGTTCCAGGTAACAGTGGTGTTCGACAGTACCTGGGCGTTTGGATTGCTTGGAGTCTCTGCGCCGTCAAAATAAACGCCGGTGCTGAATTCCTGGTTAGTGCCTCCGGGTAAGTTGGTAAATTGGTTATGTGTGACGGTTATATTGGAAGCGCTGGTGCTGACATAAATTCCGCCGGTATTTTCGAACATCAAATACTCGACCGTGGTCGCCGCCGTACAACCGTATATGTTGAAAATATCGCCTGAGCCTCGCGCAAAAGTCGCGGACAGGATCGCTGTTGCCGGAGTCGTGGGCGGCCCGGTCACGGTGAGGTTCGCCGCGCAGGGGATAGTCAGGGGCGCACTTATGTTGTAAGTGCCGGCGGCGAAGACAATGAGTGAGCAGCTTGAGGCTGCAGTGATGCTGCTTTGCAGCGTGCTCTGGCTCATGCCGCTATTCAGGTTGATGGTGGGACCGCCGCATCCCGTGGGAGCTGTCCCGACCGGGCCGGTGGGGCCCGTCGGGCTGGTCGGACTCGTCGGGCTGCCCCCCGTTCCTGAGGACGGCGAACTAACCACCAGCGAGGCGTGCGCGGTTGCCGACGCATAGTCGGTTGCATCGGTAGGGGAAAATACGGCGGTCAGTTGTTGCGTGCCCGCCGGCAGAACTGCGCCCGCCGCCGGGATATACATGAAAGTGCCCGGCACATTCGCGGTGGCATCCAACTGTGTCGTGCTCAGAGCAGTGCCCACCGCAATGGCGGCCGGAGCAGCCCACGTGATCGTTGGGGTGGCCTGATTAACGGTAAGCTGCACAGAAGCAGTAGCCGCGGAATAAGTCTTTGTGTCTGTCGGAGTGAACGTTGTGGAAAGCGTCTGCTTCCCTGCTTTCAGCACCGTTCCGGCCGCTGGTGTATAAGCGAAGGTTCCCGTCACGTTCGCCGTGGCGTTCAATTGCGTGCTGTTCAACGCAGTGCCGTATGAAATTGCCGCCGGCGCGTTCCAGGTGATAGTAGGAACGCTGCTCGTACCGGTACCCGCAGCAGTGATGGTGACCTGTGTGGACGCGTTCAGGGTCTCGGGTGTCACTGTTGCTGCCGCCGGAGAGCTGCCGGCCGGGGTGGCTTCGACGTAAGCTGCTTGCACAGTCAACACGCCCGCCGCTTTTGCCGTAAGTGTACTGCTGCTCAAACTGGCTAACGAAGTGTTGGACAGGGTCCACTGAGTCCCTGCAGTTACATCCTGCGTTGTGCCGTCACTCAGGTGCGCCACAGCTTTCAGAACTGCCGCACCTCCTACGCTCAAGGAGGAGGGTGTTGCGGTGACCGTAAGTGAATCCAGGGTCTGGGACGAGGGGCTGCCACAACCTGCTATCAAGATCAAAAAACCGCACAGGAGCCCGAAACGCACCCGTGGCGTGGGGGAACTACGCATTGACTGCCTCGTCGATTCAGGGAATCCAGAAGCATCGCGGCCTGGGGAAAGGAGGCCATTTCAAAGGCGCGAACGGGCTTCGCATTGCTCGAGATATGTGCTGCCGCCGGCGAAATTTCGTGTGTTGCTAGTGCCACTATCCGCGTCTGTCCCAAATCGAGGCAATCACACTGATTAGGCATTACGTAAGTTTGTAAATCAATGATTTAAAAAGGCTTGAAGGGAAGTTTTTGCTTCGTTGGCTGGGTATTTTTGGGGCACTGCTATAGGAAATTTTCGCTGCTTTGAACAAGCGGCGCACGCGTTGCGCCAGGAAGCATTCGCTCCAGGGAGAGCGCAGCTTATGTGGAGAAATTAGTCTGGCTTGTTCAAGTCAAGAGAATCGGCGGTGGCGGACGGCTGTGCGGCCTCCCATTGAGCGATGACGCTCAGGATAGCCACTTTCTCATTCGGTACGGCCGTGTCGGGATCGAATGCTCCATCCCTCACCACATAGGTCTTTGAGTCATGATAGGAACTTTTCCGCCCCGCCTTCACGTGCCAAGCGGCATCCTCCTCGTACCTCCAGCCCGTCACCTTGTAGCCGCCAAACGCGCCGCTTCGGCTCACAAAAGATGGTGGTGTAGGTAGCATCTCGTCACCTCTCTCCTATCCTTGGAACGGAGCTTAATGGGTTCTTCCCTGCACTTAACACGGAGCTTGGGTGCCCCACATCTCGCTCGTTTTTCGCGAGATGTGGGATGCCACTGCGCTCAACCTGCAAGTCTCGGCACCCAAACCAGTCACATCAAGATTCGTGGCACCCCACGCTCCGTAGTGGAACCCTCCGCGCAACAGGCGACTTCGCGCACTCCCGCGGATGTGATACGGGCGTAGACTCCAGTTATTTGCCACGAGCTCTAAGGATTAGCCCACCGCATGAGATCGGACCACTAGCACTCTTGCTAGTAGAGCGAAAAAAAAATGTAGAGCCGCGGTCACAGGAGGGAATCCACGGCCGCTCTCTCGATGAAGTTGTGTGGATACCCTAGCAATTCTTCAGTTACAGCAGCTGAACTGCTGACGCACACTAGGGACGTGCTTGTCTAAAGAACTTCAAATGCATCCGAAAGTGACCTTTTGACCTGTTGTTGTTTGCGATCCTATGACCTTCAATCCGTTCGACGCCTTCTTTTTGCTTCCGGCCATGATCGTCCTGCAGCAGCTTGGACACGGGCTTCGTCTACGTCGACAAACTGCCGCGCAAAGCAGCGCCATAGAAGGCGCGGTGTTCGCGCTATTTGGACTGCTGCTGGCCTTCACCTTTTCCGGGGCGGTGGCCCGCTACGACGCCCATCGCGAACTGGTGTTCGAGGAACGCAACAACATTGAGACGGCCTACCTCCGTCTCGACCTGCTGCCATCCCAGGATCAACCCCCGCAGCGCCAGCTCTTCCGCGACTACGTCGACTCCCGCCTTCACCTTTATGATTCCGGGCGGGGCGAGGTCTCCTCAGCCACGGAGCAGCTACAGCGGGAGATCTGGCAGAAGTCTGTGGCTAGCGTCGCCGCACCAGGGGCAAACCCCGATGCCGGCAAGTTGCTGCTTCCGGCATTGAACACCATGTTCGATATCACGGCCACACGCGAGGCTGCATTCAACATGCACCCTCCTGAGGTGATCTTCCTGCTCCTCTTCATCCTTAGCGGGGGCTCCGCCTTTCTGGCGGGCTACGGCATGACCGCCACCACGCGGAGCTGGCTCTATACAGTCGCGTTTGCGTTCACGGTCACATTGACCATCTATGCCACACTCGAGATCGAATACCCATCTCAAGGTCTCATCCGCCTCACCAATACCGATCAGGTTCTGCTCCAGCTGCGTGACTCGATGAAATAGAAGCACCGAGGGACTACTTAGCAGCGATCATCTCGTTGTTTTTACCCTTAGTGTTCCTGCCACGTGCCCGGCCCAAAAGTGGTACCTGAGGTGGGTGAGCACGTCCACAAGTGCGCCGAGTCGAGCGATATCTCACCCGCTACCGGGCAGGGAGCCCCAACCGTGTGTGTTGCAAGAGGGATATACAACTGCCCAGTGAACGGCACAAAGTTGAAGTATCCAATCTCGAGCGTGTTGGCCGCAGTCCCGCTATCGAACTGTACGCCAAAGCTGCAACCTGCGTACCCTGTGAAATCCACTGGTAGCTGGACAGGTGTCCACCCCCTGCTGGTAGCCGTGTATGTTCCCTGCGCTAACGAATAGTTCGGAGTGCAGATTGAACCACGCGAGGGATTCTGTGCCGTCAGAAGCACTCGAAACTTGAAGGCCCCTGCAGACTTCGCCATGACATTCATCTTGAGTACCATCCTGGCATTAGTGATTCGCTGGTGCGGGCCAATATAAACGTAGCCGTTGAATCCGTCGAACTGCTGCGCGATACATTCCAGACCCGATCCAACACGACACTCAGCGTGACTACCCCACCACAATTCGGTTGCGTCCGATACGACGGGTAAACCAGCCTCGGCCCATTCTCCTTGCAGGATCATCCCACCCAAAACGTTTTCGTTCGGATGAACCGTGTCCCCCATCATGGTCGCGAACGCATCATGTCCGTTGTAACTCTGCACAAAACCGATCCCGCACAGCGTATTCGCGCCTCCGTTGTTTCCGTTGGAACATTCTCCCTGCGCGTAGTTACCCCAGTTGTAAAATCCGTAGCCGGTATAGACCTGCGAGAAATAACCGGTGTTTAAGCCGCTCATGTGCTCGAAGTAGTTATTCGATCCGTAGTTGAAGACCGGGTTAGACAACTGCGTGCCGTGGAAAATCTGGTACGCGCCGCCGAAGATGTTATATCCACCTTCGAAGATGGTGCCAATCCAGTTGACAATGGCGCCATCTGATTCGACCGCAACGGAGTTCTCGTAATGGTTTCCGTTCTCGGGTTCGTTGTTATAGTCCTTGACCGTGAACTGAGCGACGTTGGTAACACCTTTGCCATCCTGCTCGCTGAGGCTGTATCCCAGATATAGACCGGTAGAGGCCCCAACCGACGTACCATCATAGGGACTGGTCTCGGTCGAGTAGGTGTCGCAACGATCAATGTTGCTCTGCTCCATGTTGATAAGCGTGATTGCATATCCGGTGCGGAAGGTGCAGTTCTTAATGGACTGCCCGGTGCTCGTCGGCCCTACGTTACGCACGCCATGCTGGTTCACCGAGGAAGGGCCTTGCATGAAGCCCCCCCAGAGATACTCACCCCTGAGATTATCGAACGTGTTGCCGTACCCAGTATTGTTGCCGGCTTGATACATCAGCATGGAGCCATTGTTGTTCTGGTTGCCCAGGCTGTTAGAACTTGTAGGGACTCCGTAGATGTCGATGAAATGCGCGACAGATAGTCCGCTCGCTGTGGGTACCCAGGCATCCGTATCCGCCGATGGAAACGACATGCCAGCGTTGCCGCCGCAGATCCCAGCGTAGTAGGTTGCATAAAGAGGTGTGGCCGCTCCCGGATTAAGCGTCGGTACCACCGGCCATGGGTTGTTGTACATCGCGTTGCAAGGGTTGAGAGGAAACACGATCTGTCCGGGGACATCTCCCTTCCCGCCGTTGATCGATGTTGGGCCGTCACGGAGTACGAGAGTCGGTGAACCGCCTGCCGTACCACCGAAGTTGTCTCCCATATAGTCGAACTGATCACCATTGATCTCGATACGACCATGCGAAGAGACATTCGCTTCCCACCCTGGCACGGGAGGAAAAGCCAGCGTCAGAGTGATTGTGTGCGGGTAGGTGATGGTTGCTGGTATGGCAACGGCCAACGTTTGCGGTGTGGTATAGGTGAACCACTCTGCCTGTGTCGCCGTATACCCTGAGGTATTGGGGAGCGCGGAACTAAGTGTGAACGGAGCAAAGCCTGCAGAACATGACCCGGCAGCAGAATTTACCGTTCTCGAAACTAGACCGCCAAGCTGATAAGGAAACATAATCGTCGCGCCGGTGGCGGGTTGACGGGCTCCTTTGACGGTTGGAACGCAGATCACTGCAGAGTTCTGAGTAATGGTGGCTACGCCGTTGATCTGCCCTGCCCCCCAACCTGGGGCGAAGGGATGGTTCATCGGTTGCCCAAATTCCTGCAAGGGCCGATACATCGGAGGTTCGACCGTCAGCTTGCCTGACGAGTCGTACTGATTCCAAGGAAATGTTGGATCGATCGAGTTGTTAACGTCGAACTGCACATTCTCCAAACGGAGGCCGTTGGTGCCTGCGTTGGTGTTTGGTGCTGCTACGCCCGCCTCAGTCGCAGAACCGGTGCTCTGTCCAAACGCACTGTTCACCGTGAAGGTGGTTGGCGTTGGCTGCGACGCAATTAACTCATCATGATTATTAAAGAACGTGGACTTGGGAAAGTTTTTCAGCTTGATTGAGTCCCCAACCAGAATATTGTGGGCGCTATACGGCGGTATGGTGAATGTTGTAACGCCCGTGCCGGCGTTGATAGACCAACTCTTGATCGGCGTGCCGTCCTGCTGCTGAAGAATGTCGCGTCCGGGAAAACCAATCAGCTTGGTGAAGTTCATCTGTTGGCCGATAAGATTGGCTCCGTTCCAACGAAGCGTGTCTGTCAATATGCTGCAAGCCGGAAGGTAGAGCGGATAGAGCCCGCCCACGTCATTGATTGCACGCTGGAGAGCGGCCTGATTGTTTGTTCCGAAGATTGCCGGTCCCTTATAACTAAAGGGGGCATTAGTGCTGAGCGTCAACGTGCCAGGGTATGTGTCGACGGTGACTGTAGGTGTCCAGACGTTCTGGGAACCTCCCTGACCAAAACCTGACTGCTGCCCGACTACCATAGTCATACCGACCGGGTTAACGTTTCCGAAACTACTCCCGACATTCACCTGATTGCTGCCCGAGGTGATCGTGACGTAGATAGTTCTGGCATCGCACTTGACGCCATATCCTGATACTTGCTGGAACCAGTACCCTTTGCGCGTATCTATCACCTGCCCAGCTGGGCCAATCACCGAAGTGTTGTAAAACGCGTTTGAGGGTTGATCAACCAGGCCGGGAGGAATGATGACTACACCATTGCTCTCCTCAGGCTGGGCGGGTACATTCAGGCTTGCGTAGCCAGTCTCAGTTGTTGAACTCACATCCACGTGCGTGAAGGCAAACTTGAATTGAGAATTGCTCAGGCCCGTGGGTAGAATTGTGACCTTGTTGTTATTGAAGAAGGTCGAATTTGGGAAGTACAGCAGATCAGGGGTTTCGCCTGCTTTGAAGAAATTGATACCCTGCATCGTCACCACGTTAGAAGTGATCGAGTATGAAGTAACCTTGACACCATTGAAGCGTGAGAACAAGCCTGTCATCTGGTTAAGACTCCAACCAGGGTTCAAGGAGAAAACATTGCCGACGTTGGGTCCTGTCGCTTGCTGCGCGGATGCGGGAAGACACACTCCCGCGAACAGCAAGATGCTGCTTAGACTCTTCTTCATTGTGATGCTGGGCCCTTCAGGTTTTACAGTACCAGATTGTTCAACACGCCGCGAAACTCTCAGCGGAAGCCTACGACGCGGCGGCTGCCGATTGTCAGGCTTTCAAAACAGTCACAACCCGCCTCCGAAAGTGGCCGGATAAGACCTCGTCTGGGGCTGTATATCTAAGCGAGTCACTAGGAAGTTGAGGCGTCGGCCTAGAAAGGTGCCGCACTCCGACTAATGGGCGAATTGAAGTACCGGGTCCAGAAATCAACCTTCTCCCTGCTTGCTAGAGGCATCGCTCCAGTGTGTGCTCCCAATTCCATGGTTTGAGGTTGACCGGGATCGATCTTGGGCCATGGCGCGACACCGTTCCCATTAGGATCTCCATGAGTAGCGTAATTGATCAAATAGGTCGAAACAGTATTGGCCAGCGTGAAGTCTATCGGTTCCCACGGGCGGTCTATCAGCTTCAGATTAAGGAAAAAGTAAGGAATCTCGCCAGTATGGAACGCGCCGAACTCCGGGTGTTGCGGCCAAGGAATACCACGGTCGAAGAAATAAGTGAAGACAGGTTGCCGATGCGACTTGACGCGCGCGCTAGCCCACAGGAACCCCGAGACCCGGCTGCGCTCCTGGCCGGTCAAGGCCATGACAGTTTTCACCTCCTCCATATTTGAGACTGGGTAGAGCTTCTCGAATTCCGCGGCCATCTCGCCGTAGCGCTTCTGAACCATCTGCTGGTATTCATCTAACGACTTGAAGGTTTGATTGAAGAGCGCAGAGTCACCGGCCTGGAAACCCGTGATAACAGCGACATCGTTATCCGAGCCCTTGGCGCTTAGATTATTGGGCGAATCAGGCAGCACCCAGCCATCGATGATGGGACTGAAGCGGATGCTCGCTGGCGTGATGCCTACCGAAGGATTGGCGACAAGGGCTTCGGCGGGCAAGGCGCGCAATTCTTTGATAGTCGCAGCGTGGTGTTGCTGAGCAAACTTGGCACCCGCCTGTTCCGCGTCTTTGAGGCTTAACATCGGGAAGCTGCTTACCCCCAGGCCGCTGTCAGCCTGGGCTTGCTGGAAGAGTCCTGCAGTGAGCGGACTTGCTACCATGGCTCCTACGCTGAAAGCGCCGGCTGACTGTCCCCAGACGGTGACGCGCAGCGGATCCCCGCCGAACTTCGCGATATTCGCATTGACCCACTTGAGCGCTGCAACCTGGTCGCTGAGGCCGTAATTGCCGGAAGCATGGTGTTCCGACTCCGCGGTTAACTCAGGATGGGCGAGGAAGCCGAGTACGCCCAGTCGGTAGTTGATGGTGACCAAAACCACGCCTTTCGCAGCCAGGTTGTCGCCCCGATAGACCTCGATAGCGCCTGAACCTTCAGTGAATCCTCCCCCGTGGATGAAGACAATCACGGGCAGCTTCGCATCGGTACCCATCTTTGGAGTCCAGATATTCAGATAGAGGCAGTCCTCGCTGATCTGGTTCTGAACCATAAACTCTTTTGTCCAGGGCAGGCGCTCGCCAGCCTTTAACTGCATGCAACTGGGCCCGAAATCCGTGGCCTTTCGAATACCCTGCCAGGAGGCGGGCGGCTGGGGCGAGCGCCAACGGAGGTCGCCCACCGGCGGCATGGCAAAGGGAACGCCCTTGAATGAAAAAATTCCGTTTTCAGTGCTTCCTGCGATCGCGCCAGCAGTCGTTTGAACTTGCGCCTGTGCGCACGCCAATGCGCACGACGCGGCTACGAAGATGGCCACAGTCAAAATCGGGTTTGCCGACAGCTTTGGGTACATATCAAATTCCTTTCATTTGTTCTGAATGGGGTCCGGGTTCCAGGAGGCAATCGTGTTGGCAGGCTGTGCATAGCGGGGTGATTGAACCAGCAATTGAGCGATTTACCCTGAGACCGTTACTGCAGTTCCAGAATTCTGCAATTCCGATTTGATTCTGGCGGCCTGTCGGACCAAGCGTGTATGCGGCACTCTAACAGAAAGAGCACCAGAAGGGCACCGAGCGAAGGACAGCCAGGCTTCCATCACCGAACAAAGTTTCAGTTCGAAGGTTGTTCTTCATGGTGCCCGGAGGAGGACTTGAACCCCCACGGCCTTGCGGCCTGCGGATTTTAAGTGCGATTTTGGCGTATTTGCAACGAGTCGCACAGAGACGAATAGTGGCGCATAAGCTCTTTTAATCCCAGCATTTAGCAGCATTCTATTGGTTGCACGGAGTCGACGCAAAATGAACAGAAATGCGGTACAAAGTGGCACCAAAAGTGGCACCAAGACTTACACGGTCCACGGGCCCCATGCGACCAACGAACCCACTCGATCATTGAATCAACCGAGTTAATCACTTTGAAGCGAGCTGCTTGATTGCACCCGACTTTACGATCGAGTGCGGCGAGATTGCGGGTTCATCTGGCAGACGAAGTCAGGCTGTACCTCAGGGGATCCGCAGATTCAGATTCGATTGGGGATCGTGCAGGAGGGCTCAGCTGAGTTGGGGATGCCAGCGACCGAGGTCGGCAGAGCTGCGCGCTTGCGACAGGCACTACGACAGATCAGTGGCACTCTTTCCCGGAAGCGCCAGCAGGGAGCCAGCGAACCTGTGCCGGTCGTAACAACCTTTACAGCCGCACTGCGAAGTGGGTGGGATCGAGAGTGGGGAGGTAGTGCTAGTCATTTTGAGTAGCGGAGCTTTAGGTTGAACAACGTGTTTACAAGAATCGCCGAGAAGGCCGATTCGGATCGGCGGATCCGCGCAAAAGCCCCCCAGCTATGCAGTGCACAGCGCGCGGCTCTCGATAGTGTGCCGGGCACGTTGCAAACTTTATGCCGAAATCAAGGAGTACTGCTCACTACTACAGTAGCGATAGCTGGGTTCGATGACCTTGAAGTCCCGTTTTGATCTATGCCACTAACGACGAGACTGTAGGTGTGTGTTCCGGATTTCGGTAGCAGGTTCAGCGTGTATGATGAAACGTCTCCGATGCTTGAACTTATGCTTACTGGCTCGGACGCATTGGTTACATCGCGAAGGGTGTAGGCAGTTAGGCAGGCGGCTTTAACCTTTCTGCTGCAAACCGCCAGATTCTTACTTTGGTTGCTAACCCAAGTAAATACGATGCTCGTTGATGTTGCTATCGCCTTGAATCCAGCCGGAGGATTCGAGAACATATACGGTATAGCTACTGTCACAGTTGCCGGATCTGAGTGGACCGGTTTGCCCATGCTCGTTTTAGCATTTATTACCAGGCTGTAGGTATGTAAGCCTGGCGACGGCAGATGGACGAGCGTATAAGTAGAAGCGTCTTGGGTAATAGTAGAAGTAATGACTATCGGTGCTGAGGTAGCGGTAACGTCGGTTAAGGTGTAGCCAGTCCGACACATCTTTTTGACAGATTTGCTACAGGGGGGCCATTTGCCCGCATTGGATGGATTCGGCCCCCAGTTGAAAACGAGCCTTGTCTGCGCACACGCGGGGAAAGCCATGAGAAGCAACAGCCACAATAATCTCTGCATCGTGGTCATCTTGCCGGTGCCAGATCTGACCGGCCCCTTTGCTGGTAATAGTCTAATGATAGCTAGCTCTGACAGATGATTTCATGGACGGCCACCGACGTTGGCCGCGCTCGCGGCGCCCACCGCAAATGAATACCAGATTAGGGACTTTCTAATACAGCCCGAGGTGCCATCATGCTTAGCCCGACTGCTTCCGACAAGACACTCCTGCACCATCTCGCCGAACATCTCCTCAAATGAGTCCCATCAACTTCTGCCCAAAGCGATTGTCAGCTCACCCTAAAAGCGTACTTCGAAGTTCTGGGCTCCGCAAGCAACCCGATGCAAGCCGATGCAAAATCTTCGGCGTGACCGCCAACAGAATTTCTCCTCCGCCTTCCAAACCATACCCAAATGCACCGGTTGTGGAGACGACGACCTGACACCGTCAGGAAAAGCCTTCTGCCACATTTACTCTCGTCCCTACGCCGGTTTGGTGTAACAATCATACCGGCCGCAGTGGGGCCTGAGCGCGGTGACTGGGGTTCGCGCAGCGACAGCATGAGCTATCGCTGCGCTTCGAACCGGGGGTCGTACGATACTCGCCAAATCACATTTCCGCCGTCGTCGGAAATCAGCAGAGAGCCATCCGCGGCGACCGCCAGACCCGTCGTACGGCCATAGACGCTCTTGCCTGACGGGTCAGGCACGAATCCGGCAACGAATGGCGTTGGTTGTCCCTGGGGAACACCTCCACGAAATGAGAGAAACACGACCTGGTAACCGCTCTTGAGCCGGCGATTCCACGAACCATGCTCGGCAATAAACGCTCCCCCGTGGTACATAGGCGGAAATTGATGCGCCTGGTAGAACACAAACTGCAAGGGTGCGACGTGGGCTCCCAAAAGCACGTCGGGAACGATGGCCTTCGCAACCAGCTCCGGCCGCGGAGCTACGCGATCGTCCACGTGCTGGCCAAGGTAACTGTAAGGCCATCCGTAAAACCCGCCATCGGTGACATGAGTGAAGTAATCGGATGGGACATCATCTCCAAGATCGTCTCGTTCATTTACAGTAGCCCATAAGACAGACGAGTTAGGATTGAACCCGATTCCTACGGCATTGCGTAGTCCCCGCGCATAGATCCGCATGTTCCTGCCGTCAGGATCGGCCACGAGGATGGCGCCGCGACGAGTATCTGACTCGATCGAAACGTTGGTTCTTGATCCGACGGAGACAAACATGTGCTTACCGTCGGGACTAAACGTCAAGGAGCGTGTCCAATGCTGGAAATAGCCCCATCCCGGAAGCGCCATAATGGCTTCCGGGTTGCCGATGCGAGTGGAGGTTCCAGGATCGAAGTGAAAGCGAAGGATTCTATCGGTGTCGGCTACGTAAACATACTCGTTATGGAAAGCAATTCCAAAAGGTAGGTTCAGATGATCGGCAAAAATTTCGCGCGACGCTGCGTTGGGCCGTTCCGCTGCCGCGTGCAATACAATCACTTTTCCGGCGCCTGAGTCTGCGACGAAAATGTCGCCGTTGGGTGCAACTGCCATCCAGCGCGGTTCGTCGAACCCCCGGGCGAAAACGGAAACCTTGAACCTAGCAGGCACCTGCGGCTGAAAGTTTGCGGGCGGGGTCACCATCACGGCCCGGTTTGTGGCACGAAATAACCTGGCCAGGAGGCGCGCTCGTCTGCCGGCGGGATTCAACACCATCAGGATGCCGAGTGTCACCCCTACAATGATCAACAGCGTAACTAGCGTTCGCCGGGCCATGCGTGCAGGGTATCAAGACCTGCCTCAGGAGAACTTGTCGCCTTTCGGGTCCGCTTCCAAAGCGCGTACTGCTCCGTAACCTGCATGGCGTTGACGCTGGTTTCGAATCGCCCCATAGCAAGCAAATAGTTTGCCGCTACAAGATCCTTATGCAGACGCGAGTGTACCCGTAGACGGCGTCAATAACCTCATAATTGACACGGAACGATCGGGCGAACGCTTCGAAGGCCCGAAATTCGTCGAGTGGACAAGAAAACTCGTCAAAGAAAATAAGATCGCCGGACTTCAAATGCGGAGCCAAGGTCGTGAGGACAAAGAGCGTTGACGTAAACATGTCAGCGTCCAAATTGATTACTAGGCGGCCTGACAAATCAGTCCGCGCCACGAAGGTAGGCAGCGAGTCCTGAAAGAGCCCAACTTCAAAGCTGCAACGCGGATCTTTGATATCAGGAATGGCCCCATTAGCGTTGAAGTGCCCCGCCGGTTCGGTCGGCCGCCATCTCTCTGGCAGACCTGTGAAAGTGTCGAAACCTACGAATTGCGAGTCAGGGTTGGAGATCCCGTCCAGCCATAGTCTCATAGAATCTCCCCGGTACACGCCGAACTCGAGATACCGGAGTGGCCTCTCGTCCAAGGCCTGACGCCCAATGACCGACCGATACAGCCAGTTCCGACCGTTTTCTTTTTTTTGATGGTTGGCACCCGGCACGGCATGAGTTTTGCACCAACGCGAGAATCGCACCCAATAAGCAAACGCCGTAAGGCCTGCGGCAGGACCCTCGAGATTCAGGCGACCAAGAGTGCCGGCCAAAACTGAGGTCACAGTGGGTCGAAAGGCCTGTGGAATCTGCAACTGAAAAAATCGTCGAATCGGGGGAATACTGGGAATGGACATTCAACTCTCCAACGGACACCAAGCTTCGCACAACAATGATTCGCTGAGAATATTTCACCTTCACAAATTAGGAGCAAGCCGACGAGGGTAGTAGAATTTAGGTCTCCGGCGACCTTCCATGAGCCTTTGGCAAGGACTGAAATGGTATTACGAACTGTGCGGAGCCCGTGGGGTTGGCGCGATTGCCTCTTTCCGTCTCTGCCGTCGACCGCGCGAACTGGCTATTGTTCCTCCGCAATCGGATTACCCCGTTTTCCTTCGAATCGATACGTCTGATTTCTGTGCTTACAGAGACGTTCTGATTTTCCGTACAAAGTCCTATGATCCGGAAATACCTGGCTTCAGCCCAGCTACAATCGTGGACGCCGGCGCCCACATCGGCATGGCAAGCATTTTGTTCGCCCGCACGTACCCGTCGGCAAGAATTATTGCGATTGAACCTGAACACTCCAACTTTGCAGCATTGATCAAAAATACATCTCCATACAAAAACATCACTCCCATACAGGCTGCTCTCTGGCGGGAAGATGGACAGGTTAACCTTGGACCATCCAATGCTCACCCCAAAGGAGCCTTTCGAATAGACGCAGATGGACAACAATCAGTCCGTGCGATCACGATGGACACGGTGATGCGTGAAACCGGTATTGTTTCAATTGACCTGTTGAAGGTGGACATTGAAGGAGCCGAAATAGAAGTGTTTGAGTCGTGCCCCTGGATCAAGAGGGTTCAAGTCACTGCCATCGAACTGCACGAGCGTGTGCGACCGGGATGCAGTGCCGCTGTAACGAATGCCGCAGTTGACTTTCGCTGTGATCGACGAGGCCAGGTTACGTTTGTCACCAGGCAGCCATTCGATGCGAGTAGGCGCAATTCAACCGATCTTCCTATGGGTAGATCTGCGCCCCAGCCGCTTCCCGCCGTTTAAGTCCCTTAACATCGGGATTCACAAAATACTTCTTTGCCACCAGATAAGGAAGCATAAGTACTTCCGCGGCGGACGGCAGTGGATCTCTCAGGCAAAACACCGATTCAATGCGTGTATTCCTTAGGGACTTCCAGTAGGATTGCATATCCAATTTACCACTCCACAGATCCCAGGCAGCGGTTGGCAAGTCTGTTACTGCACGAAGCCAACCAACGCCTGCTCTTGCTCTGCACCGCTCGACCAGTTCACCGACCTGATCTGCGTATAACTGGTAGGTAAAGTCCACTCCTGCCGGCGGCCCGATGCTATGGAAGCCCCATGTTCGCGCGTTCACATCCAACAACTTGAATTGCCCATCCCGAGGATCCAGCTTGAACTCCACTTCTACGAGCCCATAGTAGTTAATGCTCTTGAGAAAGCGCTCGGAGAGTTCTTCAACCTCCGGCAGTTCGATCGTCTCGACGTAGGTCGCTGCCCGACCAAATTCTCGCGGATGCTGTCGTAACCTCCTAGCCACCAAGGTACTCTGCGCTACGCCATCACGAAAGAAGGCACAGTAGGAGTATTGTTGCCTGTCCACTCCCAGGAATAATCTCCTGGATCAAAATCTCCTCTGGCCTGATCTGCCGGGTGGCCTTACAAAATAAATACTTGAGTTGCTCAGGGGTGTCGGCACGCCATGCCTTGGCACCGGTAGCATAAAAGAAATTTTCCTTGACAGCCGGTTTGATGGCTAAGGGCAGAACGACTGTACAGCTCTTCAAGCTCTTCCTGAGTCTTGGTGTTATATGTTCTTGGAACCGGAATTCCGAGCTCTGCTGCACGGTCATAGGTATTTTTCTTGTCCCATGCCCAGCGCACCGTGTCCCAGGGTGCCGTGCTGACTCGAAAGAATCCTGCGAGCCGATCCCGGTTACGGGAGAAGGCTGCAACCGTTTCATCTCTAGTTGGAAAAAGTACCCATCCCCTCAGCCCGTAGCGCTGACCTATTTCCATAACGCTCTCAACGGTATTTTCCTCGTTGCGCAGATCCTTCAACCTCACGACCCGATTCACATACCTCGAGAATTGTGAAATCGAGTGTTGGTCATCGATGATGCAGATAGGGATACCTCGGGACCCCAGGCTTCGAGCGATACCCAGTCCCAGATGTTCGCCTCCGATGATAATTGCTCCGACCTGTTTTGGGCCCTCTGCGGTCGTCTTGATGAAGCTATTCATGCCGGGATTCGGAGCTATCTACCATTTCGTGAAATGGTGAGAGGACAATTCTCGAGAGGCGAATTCAGTGCCCGCCACAAAATAAAGTAAGGGCCCGAAACTCCGCGCTGCGGTAGCGCCGATAAAGTGCAGCTTACGCACCGAACTACGGAAACCACTGGTAAGTTTCGGATAGCCGTCAAATTGCTCGATGTCGCGTGTAAGGTTCTGCGGAAGAAATTCGTATCTGGATATGTCCACCTTATATCCGGTTCCAAGCACGACATGATCTACCTGACGTTCGGTACCGTCGTCGAGTTTGAGCGAAATCTCATCGCCCCGCGCACTGGCTTTCGAGACACTGCATCCTGTAGTAATCTTCACCGAGGCCAATCGCTCAGGAAGCCATCGGGATCCCGCAGATCGTACGGCTCGAGTTCGGATTCGGTCACGTAGTTTGAGTGGAACGCGGTAAACGAGGTTAGGATAAGCAACCAGACGGCTAATTCCCACGGGACCAACGTCGTGCGAAGAGTACAGCAGAGACGAAACCGGCCCCATGCGGTGCAACCATGGATGGGAGCCGATCCACCGCAGGTGAGATTTACGCGCAATTATTTCGGTCTGAGCATTCGCTTCATGAAGAAGGGCCGCCGTTTCCAACGCACTCTGTCCGGCCCCAATGACCGCGACTCTCTTACCCGCAAACTTTCGGACCTCCCGACCTTCGTAGCAGTGAGTTACCTGTCGTGGACATAGGTTCTGGAATACTGGCGGCTTTCTCTTAAACGGGCCAATTCCGGCGGCAATCACCACACTGGTCGATCGGATCTCCTGACCGTCTTGCAAAATGAGCCTGAAGCCAGGCAGATCTCGGTCGACGCGCAGAACTGTTCGTCGGATCCAGGTCTGAACCCAATTGGAGCCGGAACCACCTGCCGTAGTCTACGAACGTATCCAGAGGTAGTGGCGCGCAGGGCTCTCTCTTAGACGCAGTCTCATAGGCTTCCAGTGTGAAAGCTCTATTGGGGTCGGACAGATTGGACGCCACTCGAGGCGACCGTAGAAGCATCCCTTCGGGCATCTGCTTTGCCCAGAATTCCATCGGCTCACCAAATACGCGCACTGCCATACCTTTCGCCTTAAGGTGCGCGCCGGCGGAAAGCCCATAGGGGCCAGCGCCGATAATCGCCACATCACAGCCAGCTGAGTTACTCTTCATTTCCCACTCTTCTCTCGTCGATCACTCATTGTTCTTGCCTGCGGTTTGGGATCACTGCCTTCACTTCTTCGGGATGGACTTTGAGGTCCCCCACATTGATCACCCCATCGCTTCCAGCCCACAAAGTAGTAGCGATCTTCTCGCAGCTCGAGCATATGCGTCGTATCTACAAAACCGTCGTCATCTTCGAGAGGTGGCTTCTTTCGCGTAGGTATCGAAATGCTGTCGGCTTCGAGCGAATGCGAAGAGAGCCATTCTCTTTCTTCATTTCGACCCCAGGCGTGTTGCTGATCACGCTCGACGGAAACCCGGTCTTTCCATCGGTGACGTCGAACGCAACACCCGCCTCGGTCGAAGCAAAGGCGTGAGATATGCCGGCCTGTCGGAAGGGCGACCTAAGATGATCCAGAATCGCCCGGTCGGTGATCTCTCCTGACAATCGTATATTCCGGCGCAGGCAACGCGATTCCGATCGAGCGCCCGGTGTTCCCAGGACGATCGTACTCCGGAACTCCGTTGGTTGCGCCCATCTGTCCATGGCCTGACCTCATCGACTCGTCGGACCAAACGCGATTTTTCTCCGCCACGGTGCAACCACTCGATTGCACTGCAGGTTCTACAATCGGCCTGCCCGACCCGAAGGAATTGCGGCACCACTGGACAGTGCGGGCAGCAAATGAAGCCTCGAAACCCAACATCAACCGTAGGTGGAACAGAACATCCGGATATCACCACAAGTGCGAAGCTCTGCATCTCCCATTTGTAGACCTTTTTGACACGCAACTAGCGCGTCCATAACATAGAGGCGGTAAGTATAGCCAGCGTGTGATTTTGTTAAAAGCCTCGCACCTTGATCCGAGTTGACTTTGCAGCATTCTCATAGCACTGGACAAACTCACCGTAAGTTATCGGAAAGCCAGCATCTTCTGGGGCACTGAATGGGTCGAGTCCAAGTTGGATTTCAAGACCTACTACTATCCTGGCAAGGCACATGGAGTCGAGCCCTGAGTCTGCGAGCGCCAAGTCATCCGTCAGAGATGCCAGCTCCATGCCCTGTTCCCTCGCCACTTCCTCGAATTGGTTAGCGACCTCGACTCGAATATTCATAGCCACTTGTTCTCGCTTTCTGGGTATCAAGACTCTCTTGCACGCACACCTTCTAGTACTCACTGTGGTTTTCACCATGATTATCAAAACTAATCAGGTCTGATATAGCCCTCGTATACACGCAGCGAGCGTCCTTGGCCTAATACAATCCGGGGGCACGCTGTCTAGGTGGGCACTCCTTCCGAGAACTCCCGTTACTTATGGCCATCAGTACTGCGTATTATGCTGGTTATGAACCCCTCAGCTGATGGTGTCAATGAAAGCGTTGCTAAGCTCGATCAGCTGTAATCTTAGTGGTCGGAGGAAACGTATTTCTTTAAGATGACCATTGATTCTTGTTCACGTTCGCCGTCCTTCGGGCCAGTTCTATTTTGTCGCGAAATCGGCCTCAGCTGTCTGAGAAAGTCTTTCATAGAGCCCTCTTCTGGATGCAGAGGTACGCCGCACTTGGCGATAGGAACAGCAGGATTTCCTTGGACTACAGTCATCGGAGGTACCGAAGCTGTTACAACGCTACCTGCGGTGACTACAGCGCCTTCACCAATCTTAACGTCTGGCAGAATAATCGCTCCCGGCCCAACAAAGGCTCTCTTCTCGATTCGAACCCCGCGCCCAGCTCGCTTGAAATGCGCTATGACAATAACACCGATCCCAAGAAAAGCGTCATCGCCGATAGTGATCAATTTCGGAAAAGCGGTCTCGAGGATCACATTATAGCTAATCCAGACATTCCTTCCGATCTGTACACCGCGCGCACGGTGCAACCACACGCGCAGGGAACTGCCACCCGGCGTCAACATCGTGAGTATCTGAAGAATTCTATTCAGCAGACCTCGGAGTAGGTTTTCCTTCATTTGTTTACTTTTCCTAACGTGAGATGTCACAAATAAGATTCACCAGGAGAGCTGGCTAATCAAGATTAGTGCTTCCGATCGTCCGCAACAATCATCGTGCACGCTACATTCAAATTAAACCCACTTGTCCCCGAACCCCTGGGTCTTTCTGTTCAGTCTCGTGCGAGCCAGGGTAGCCGGAATGCCACAAGATCCGCTTTTCGCACAACCGCCAGGTCCCGGGCCGAGGCAGCGCCTCCGATTACAACCACGCTTCGTCCTCTGAACTCTACCAGGCTGTGCGACGGACGCATGCGACTCGCTAGGACGCGACGGTTTCGCCACCGTCGAGTTGGAGGACGAAATCCCTTTTCGTGCGTTCGAGACCCATAACCTCTTTGTCTTATCGCTCTGGCACGCTGCCATAAAGGAAGCGTCACTCCTTGGAAAGAGAAGGTTTCGAGGCGAGCAAGCGGTCCCGCGCTCCGCACAACAACGCGCTAAGGTAACTTCGCTCCCCGGGATCGGGGACGTTCAGGCGAATCCAGCAGACTTCAACATCATACCGGCTTGTCTATGCTGCTTCTCGCTCCAGGGTCTCCTAGGACATTTATCACTTGCACAGAACCTCCGTAACCCCATCGCCAATTTGGCTATGGCAAGCTGCCGTGCTGTTGAAGAACCTCTTCAACCTCAAGAAGGGACTCTCAATAAATTTCCAGGACAACGCAGCCATGGCGTAGGTGGCAACAACAGTAATCGGAAATGCCAGAAATTGATGCTTATCGAGATGGAACGACTTCGCCACATCAACGGGGATCTTTTCGAGCAAATAAATTCCGTAGCTGATCGTTCCCGTGTACACGAGGAATCGATTGGTCAGGAGCGCCTGCAACCAGGTGCACTTCGAAAATAACGCAAGGTAGACAAAGGAAACTGCGGCCAGGGCGATAAAAGAGAAACCTACCCATCTTGCGTGGAAGACCTCAAGCAGCAGGGCTACCGGAGCCGAGATGACCAATGTTATCCAGGCCTTTATTACGAACCGTGACGGATCAAAGCCCTCCGAACGGATAATAAGCGCCAGACACGCCCCAGCCATCAAGCCATCTAGGCGGCAGAACGTGTTCGAGTAGATATTCACTCCACGCAGCGACAGATAAAGACGCAATAGCGGGGAAATACAAATTGCTACGAGCACGATCTTTCGCAGCCCAGCCTCATTAAAGACCCACACCACGAAGGGCCACACGAGGTAGAACTGCTCTTCGATCGCAAGGGACCACGTTACAGCTAGTAAGCCGGTCGCCATGGTCGGAACCGGAACCAGGAAATTTTGCACAAACAACAGATAGGACCACCAGGGAGATGACCGCGCGTTAAATACGGTATTGGCTTCAGACGGACGTATGAGAGGGACAATCACGAACATGAAAAGCAGCACTGAGTAATACAGAGGCCAAATGCGGAGACACCGGCGCACATAGAACCTCTTAAAGTAGCCTTGTGAATTCCTCGAATCCCGCAGAATCCCGGTGATCAGGAATCCAGAAAGCACAAAAAATAGATCTACTCCCATCCATCCGTTGGTCACAAGCAGCCCGAAGTGCAGGGAAGGAGACATGCAGGTGTTGTGTACTAACACAAGTAGAACTGCGACGCCCCGAACTCCGTCTAATTCTGGAACTCTATTCATATCGCCGTAATACCTAGTGTTGGGCAGACGTGGTACTGTTCAAGGCACCTTCCGAGATTGCCTTCAACGGCATAAACGAGCAGGTCGGCAGGAGATCCCCTTAGTTCCGCGGCGATCCGCAGCATCCCGTGTGTGGTGCCCTCGGGTTTTGAAGGTTTCGCGCCACAAATTATTTTTTGCCGGCTATCGATTCGGAATCGCTAAGGTTTATGGTCATGCCACCCACCTGCCCTGCAACCCCACTTGGGATCGATCGCACATTCCTTTTCGTTCGGCGGCCCGTCCTTACCGGAAAGGTGTTGTCGACGTCATCAAAGCGCTCAATCGAAACAGAGTCTACTAGGTCCATGTATTTCCTTTTTCGACAATCCAATGTATTGCAGACGACGTATTCATAGCCCCTTTTGACAAGCGACTCGTGCAGATCCCTATCCTTGATAACGTCAAGCATCGCCTTAGACATGGCTCGACCGTCACCAGCCGGAAAGAAATGCACCTTGCCCTCCTCAAAATGCGGACCGCCAATACCGCTTTGAGGGGCAACCACCGGGACGCCCTGGGTCATGAACCCCATGATTTGAGTAACGTCCGCCTCTGATTCCAAGACGTCAGTCAGTACGGGCACCAGCCCAATGTCAGCATTCGCTATCGCTTCCTCTATCTCAGCGAACGAAGTCGTCGCATAGAACTTGACCCCGTCCTCGAGATCTAGTGATTGTATTAATGGACCCAGAGAAGCTCTTATCTCTCCAGGGGCCCCGGCGTAGATATGGAGTTCTGCGTCGGGCACGTTACGTTTTACCTCACCAAAAGCATGAATTGCAACATCCAAGCCGTGGTGCGACCGTAGGCCGCCGAAAAGCACAATGACAGCTCCCCGTTTAGTCTCCGTTCGTGCTTTACGAGGGAACATTTCACGGTCGGCGTGGCCAAAGAGAACGGAGCACCTATTCTTTAGCATTGCGGGCCTGTTTACCTCTTCTGAGAAGAAGTTCGTCGGGGCTATGACATGGTCCGCAAATCTAAACGGTAGGCTCGCCATAGCTTTCACAAAGCCGTAAGAGGTCGCACTAAGTTGTGTCGGGAGCTTATTTGCACCCGGCTCCGCACTCACGTCAATAATATCCCGAATTAGTTTTGCCCCAGCAAGCTTCGGATACCACGCCGCGAATACGAGGAAGTCGGGCACATTGTAAATGTGAATGACATCATAACGGTTCCTCTGGTGCAGTCGAGTCAGCGCCTTGGAGAGACTCACGAAAACGCGCAGCGACCGCCATGCATTCACCCAGTTGTTACATTCGCCGTATTCACGCCGCTGAACTCTATACCTATTGACTCCGTGAACCTCGACGTCTGACTGCTGCTGAGAGTCTCCTATGTTTACAACATCTACCCTATCACCGCGGGCCGCCAGCGTATCCGCGTAGAGACGCACGTTGTTATCGGTCTCATAAGAAGCAATGGTCACGATACATATTTTCTTGCGGGTATTTCGCAAAGAAGGCGAAACTTGTTCGCAGTAATATCGGGCTACCTCTCGGGGCGAAGCGGCCCAATAGCGCCCATCACATTTCTCCCGTACATAGCGTAGTAGCTCCTCATAATGGGCAACTTCGTATTCATTCCGGCCAGGCTGACCTTCAAAGCACATGTAGTCCGGGTGCGTATTCACCAAGACCATACCGCCGTTGTCGGCGATCCAGTCCACCTTCCGCTTCCAGAGGTCGATGTTGTGCTCTTCAAGGATCTTGAAAAGGGTGAAATCCTGAGCCAAGGTGTATGGAAGTTCCACATAGCCGCTGCCGTGTGGGCCCGGTACCCAAAAGGGAAAAATCGTGGCTACGCCGTCTGATTGAGGTTCAAAAGGGTCTGTGTCGAACGTGGAAGCGTCATATTCTGCGTCCAATCGGTGTAGCCAACCCAGCCTATGTTGCATTAACGGCGAACGAAAGCCAGAGCAATTCCATCTCTGCAAGTACTGATTGATTCGCAATGCCTTTGCGGCAAATCCCACTTTAGAGCTGTAAAGCTTGCCGTCATGCTCTAAGCCATGTACCCCCACTTCGAATCCGGCATGATCCAACATGTTCCGGATGGTATCGGCGACGCGATACTCGCCCTCGGGCACAAAGTTAAGGCAAGAACGGAATCCGTGCTTCACTTCAAGGTTCATCAATTGTTCGACGCGGGACACTCCTTTGCTTCCCTCCACATCGTGGGTGAGGACGAAAGCGAAGCGCTTTCCGCCGGGCCATCCGGGCCACCCCGGGGGTGTACGAGAGGCATCAGGATCGATAGGCCAGGTGTCTGCGAATAAACGACGTCGTCGGTTGGCCCGGTAACGGCGCAACGCTAGGCGTAGACGCCAGGGCATGATCGGCTTAAGAAAGTAATAGGCTCTATTTATCAGCACTGGTGAGACCTTGGATCTGCGGCAATAGCCGTTGGCGGGTGCCCGCTAAATTGGCTCGATCGCGACAACGACAGCGATGTATTTAAAGGGGCGGGGCAACTTGTTCACAAACTGTAGCCGATCAACCCTCACTAGGGTCTTAGATTCGCTTTGTCTGGCAATGCTAAGCGGCCTACTCGCTCCGGAGTTGACGGGTACTGACCGCGGTAGACCTGAATTCCATCGAACGTGCCTGTGTGCATTTACATCGCAATTCCTTTGCTCTCCTTTCGGCTATTACTGATGCTATTGCTCGCGTGCTCACGTGGATTCGCCATGATACCCAAGCTATAAGTTGTAACCCTGACCCAGGCTCGTCGCGCTAAAGCACATCGATAGAGGGCCACTCCAACAGCAGTGCCAAGTGTATTGGTAATGAGGTCGCTCATATCGGAATCTCGGGTGGGAAGAAACGTCTGTGAGGTTTCGATCGTCAGGCTTAGGAAGAATCCACAAAGAATCGCGGTTGCAACTCGCCGCTTTACCGGATGCACAACTGAAAGATAGCTCAGCAGAAGGAATCCGACCGGAACGAATCCTATGATATTTACGATGACGTCCTGCCAGTAACCCCACCCAGGACAACCATAACGAAATCGACGCCAGGCCGGCGCTAGGAACGACGGATGCAACACGAAATAATGTGTCGGAATTAGCAGATACGTCGTACCGTCAAGTTGGTTATGAACAATTCGGCCTCCGCGTTCATCGAACAAGTACAGTCCAACCGGAGCTTCATTCGAGGTGATATCTGGTTTCTCAGCGGCCGTCCACCTCTCATAGTGTTGTCTAACCTGCGCCGCCGTCAACTCCTTGTGGTAAATGGCCAGCCCGAAAATCATACCGGACCAGCTGTTATCGGCCGTCGGCGAGTTGGCGAGTACGAGCCTCCCACTTAAGTTGTTGGTCGAAGATCCCAGTATTTGCGAGCGCATGGCAGGAGCGCCGTCGATATAGACGGAAGTACTTCTTCTCCCTAAGATAACTGTTGCGAACACGCGCTTTTTTGCTCTGAACACTCCAGGAACCTCAAAAGCAGCTGTTCTGGAAATACCCTCCGCGTCAACGTTGTGCCTCCGGATGAGCAAGGCATCGTCGCTTTGGACGAGTGAGAATGGCTCTCCCGGATGCTCAGAGCTATCGAAGGCGAGAACCGTCCTGTTTCCATGAAGCAGGCTCGGTTCTAACCACACCTCAATGCTGCCTGAGGTATCGTCATTCGAGGTGTTTGCATGGAACTTGCCAGCACTCAAGCAACTGCCATAACGGCCAAACTGAATGGCGTTCTCGTTCTCTAGCCATTTAACTTGATTCTTAGGAGAGTGGAAGGGCCACAGGCCAGCAACCAAGATGATGCAAAGAATGCAGACGCAAAGAGCCTCTACAAACCGCGCATACGCGGCGTTCTTGGTTTTACCATTCATACATTCGGTGGATCCGCGGGACTTTCGGTTGTAATCACCGAAAAATAGCCTTTCGGCCCGGCCGGCTTGGCATCGCGTTCAAAGCTCGAAGGCGATTTTGAGATTACTTGCGGCAACTTTGCGCGGCGCCTAGCCGATCTGCAACAACTCTTCAACAATTCCAATCGCTTTGACGCACATATGCTAGCGGCTTGAGGCGTCGGTACATTTCTGCTCATACTTGTTGTTTCGACCCTTACGCCCAGTCTGGAGGCACAAGTTTGGGCAAATTGCCCCCATACGCGGGCGAACTTGATCTTGTGCACCGACAGCCTTATTACTTAAATCCTGCTCACCATGTCGGCTTCCGCTGCAAGCGTATCCTTGCCCCGCATTTGGTTCTAGAGTGCATAAAGTCCAGGTAGTAACCCCGCGGCAAACGCAGAACCGATACCGCGTTCGGTCCGGGCAGATGAAAATGGGCCATCCAGTTATTCAGTTTTCACGACAGTTCACGCGTGCAGCCCTGGGGCGTCGTCCGTGATCCAGCTACGCCAGGTCCTCAAGATTTCGCAATGTCAATCTGCTGAACTCGCTTGTCGCGTCTTTTGCTGAAGGCATTCTCATATGCGGCAAAGAGGTTTTCGATGGAGTATTCCCAGGCCAGTTCCGTCTCCACACGCCTGCGCCCGAAGTCCCCCATTTTTTGCCGCTCCACGGGATGGTCGAGCAGCCAAAGGATGTTGTCTGCAAAATCGGTTACGCGCTTTTCATTATCGCTGTATAGGGATGCGTCTCGCGCGCTGAACTTGCCTTCTCTTAGGGTGAATTGGACAATTGGCTTGCCTAGAGCCATGTACTCCATAATCTTGATCATCGTCGACATGTCATTCATTTCGCATGGCTTATCTGGGTTCACGCAGACGTCCGCGGTCGAAAGGACCTCCAGTAGCTCTGCGTCAGGGACCCTCCCAGTAAAGTTGACCGTTTCCTGAAGCTTCCTGTCTCTAACCATCTGCCTAAGATCTGCAAGTGCTGGCCCACTTCCAACGCAAGTAAAATGAATGTCCCGCCGTCCCATGTTTCTGATGTGCTCCGCCACCTCCAACAGGATATCCACGCTGTCTTGTGTACTCATGACGCCCACATACCCTACGAGGTAGCGCTTACCATACTTGAGAGTTTGGTTTGGAGGAACTGATTTGAAGGTCTTCAAATCGGGTCCATTGCGAACCACAAATACACTGTCCGGCGGGACACATCCACGGTTAACTGCGATCTCTTTATAGCTTTCATTCGTAGATATGACGACGTCTGACAACCGGAAGGTCAGCTTTTCCAAGTGCGCTTGCACTTTATAAAGTAAGTCTTTCCTTTCATACTTAGCGAGATACAGCTCCGGGTTCACATCGTGATGATCGAAGATATACTTGACGCCGAACAGTTTGAACGGCAAAGCCACCAAGAAAATGTCATCAGGGGGGTTGCAACCCTGAATAACCTGGAACCCACGCCGTATGTAAATCCACCAAGCGTATAGGAACTCCCAGAATAATGCGCACACGTATTCCCACAAATATCCGAACGGGCTATTGCCATCCTTGGGCGAGGGGTGCCGATAAATATGGATGCCTTCTTTCAATTCATAGGTTCGTTCACACCCCTTTCCCTTGGGGCACAAGATCGTTACTTCGTAGCCCGCCTTCCGTAGCGCAACCCCCTCCTTCCATACACGCGGGTCAGTCGGAACGGGCGCATTTTCAACAATAATGAGAATTTTTCTCTTCACATAGACCTCGCTGGAGTGCCGAGCCGTTTGTAGAGCCCTCCGAGGGCGCAAAACATAGTCGCCTGCCCCCAATGCAACGTAGGAGTCTTATTGACGAGCCATCGTGAATACCTACGATAATAGAAGTAGCCCGACTTATCCTGCATGTTCGCAATCGTCCACCGCGCGACCTTGTACGCCAGCGGTAGGGCTTCGGGATCACTGTCGGAAAAAAACACCAAGGTGTCGATTGCCTGTGAGGAACACTGGATATCGAGCGGGAGGGTCTTCGAGTCGTAATATCTTGGCGTACCGTCAGGCAGAAAGAACGTCCTTTTCCAGAAGTTGTATCCCTTCTTCAGATTGCTATCGAAGCGGTGGTCAGCGGTGCTCTCGGCATAATGTTTGAAACAGTCCAAGACGTAGCCCGTATGGAAGTTGTCAACCCAGTGCGCGTCTGCCTTTTCTGCGTAATACCACGATCCATCCGCACGTTGATGCTGCGCTGTGTACTGCATGGTCTTTTGTGCCAGCGCGAAATAAGACTCGTTTTTGGTATGTGAATATGTGCGGGCCAGGAAGCAGCCGCTGAGCGTGTTCGCGTTATGAACCCAGCCGAGACCTCCCGGTGTATAGTCAAGGCAAAGCCCTTCTCCGTCCTGATGAGTTCTAATGTCGCGAATAAGGTGCTCGCATATGCTGTCTGCTACCTCCAGGTACTCATTCTTGTGGAAGTGATCATACGCGTCCAGAAACGCATGCCCTATTAGCGACGTCCAAACGACGGTCGGCATACCCTTAGGAATAAAGCCAACGCGTGACTGGTAATCGAAGTGATTGCCCCAGCAGGCTCCCGAGTAACCGGGCGATCGGTGGTCCACTAGCCACCGGAGGCAATACTCAGACTTCTCAGCCCACTTCGGATCGCCTGTTGACTGGTGAAGCCGCAGAAAACCTCGCGCCAAAAACCCCATGCCCTTGCTCGAGTGTCCTCTATCAATCCCCAATAGGGGGCGAAGATTAATGGGGAATCGTCGCACTCCTTGTTGCAGCACGATACGGAGGAACTTGTTCTCGAAGGTGAGCGGACGCACGAATCTCGCGCTGAGCCCATCAAACGTGTCGTAGCCACGATAATCGTTCTCTTCAAGCCAATCGCAGAGAACGAAGATGGAATTATAAATCTCAACACTCGCAGCGCTGTCTGCTCTTAGGGTTTCAAGCCGCTCACCAGCAGATTCCGTGATACTTTCCATTTCCGCTCCTTTGATTACTGATGCCTACAAAATCTACTAACCGTTGATCTTCGCGAAGTTGCATTGGAATATCCGCAAAGTCAGGCTCCTTGTTTCCGATCATCACTGTTTGCGCATGTTCCAGAACTTCTCCGACACTCCGCGCCATGAGCCTTGATATATGTGGGAGACGGTTAAGTATAAAGTCCCTGTTAGCACCGACCAATTTCGCTAGATTCACGTTCTTGTCAAAGATGCGTACATCATGACCCTTGCCGATGAGGTGCTCGATGACTTCAATCATAGGGCTCTCTCGAAGATCGTCTGTCCCTTCTTTAAAACTAAAGCCTAGAACACCGATCCGCTTGTGACCCGTTTCCATGATGAGCCGAACACCTCTGGCAATCTGCATTTCATTGCTGGGCAGGATGGAAGTAATAATTGGAAGTTCCAAGTCGTGCAACTTGGCCGCGTACGCCAAAGCGCGGAGATCCTTTGGCAAGCAAGAACCGCCAAAGGCAAAGCCGGGCGTGAGATACGCGGGTGAGATGTTGAGCTTCATGTCCTGACAGAAGATCTTCATAACCGCCGGGGCATCAATAGAAAATGATTTGCAAATGTTTCCGATTTCATTCGCAAAACCGATCTTGAGCGCGTGCCAAGAATTATCAACATACTTAATCATTTCCGAAATCTCTATCTCGGTTCGTATTAGCGGCGCGTCCAACTCCGCGTAAAGCGAAGCCAGCATATCACCGCTCTCGCAATCTAACTCGCCGATCACCGTTTTCGGAGGCGAATTGAAATCACATACCGCCGAACCTTCACGCAGAAACTCAGGATTATTGCAAACGCCGAAGTCACGGCCGGCCATTTTTCCAGAGTGCTCTTCCAAGAGAGGGATAACGACCTGGCGCATCGTGCCGGGTAAGATGGTGCTGCGGATGACGACGGTATGTCGAGTTGGCTTATTCTTGAGTGCTTTACCGATAAGCTCACAAACCCGTTTTATGTATGTCAGGTCCAGATTTCCGTTGCCCTGACTCGGGGTGCCAACGCAAACGAATGACAACTCTGTTTCGTAGATAGCCTCGTCTTGGTCGCCGGTTGCATGGAGCTTCTCTGACCTGACTGCAGTACGAATGATCGCTTCGATCTCGGCCTCGATAATAGGAGACTGGCCCGCGTTTATCAGGTCGACCTTTGTGCGGACAGGGTCTACGCCGATAATCTTGTGCCCCCTCTGCGCAAGACACCCAGCGGACACCGTCCCCACGTAGCCCATACCGAAGATGCTGATTCTCACAGTGTTCCCCTTTCCGCAGCAGCCTGGGCGTCCATCATCGGCGATTGACGATCACGCATTGCAGGCTTTAGTCGTGAGACCATGAAATCCTCTCTTGGCATCGCCGATCCGAGAGAATTTGGTCAGAGAAGTGTTCCAACCCAAACCCCTGTAGGGCCAGGCTTCATAATATGGATCGAGGTACTTGTCCAGTCGAGATGCACACCGGGTGTTTCAAGAGCATCGAGCTATTCAGCTTCGCCCTCGCGGCCGAAAGACGAGTACATTTGGCAGACCCCGCAAATCGAATTGCCGCAATTCCACAATGTTGAACTTGCGCTTGATTAAATCCAGCTTTGCGGTTACGCGAGTCTTGACCACGTTTGGCCGATGATCTCCGGCGTAGAGGCGGACAATGAACACGCCAGTGCTTTTGAGATTTTTCGAGAATTTATTTAGGGTCGGCAGGACTTGTCCATACGGGACGTGGTACAGGGACTCGCGAAATAAAATTATGTCGAATTCTTGGGTAGGATGGTAACCCAAGAAGTCAGAGTTGACGAAACTGTTCTTGCCGGCTCGACCGTTCTCCCGGGTACGCATCACAGCTTTTGCCAGCGCAGCTTCGGAGATATCAACGCCGATATAACTTTGATAGACGCTTGCGGCAAGCTCATTCGCGGTATTGCCCGGGCCACAGCCAAGATCCAGGATATTCCCGTTGCGCGCGTACTTTTCGAGGTACGAATACACACAGTCGCCGACCGTGTTGTCGATGAAATCCCATTTGGTTCCGGAGAATTCCTTATCCCAAAGTCGCTTTTTGATGCCCGAGGGGCCGTAGCTCATAATAAATCCTCGGGCAAAGGTCAACGTTCGGTCCACGATGTACATTTCGTGATCTCCTATTAGAGTTTCCCAGCTCGCGGCCTATTGCTTGTGTTTTCTGTCCCAGGCGATTTCCGGCTGGCCAACCAAGACTCTCAAGTCTTTGGTGTATATGGAGCGATGCTAGCTGACGCTCCATTCGATCAGCCGGCGCATATGCGGTCGCCACCAAATAGTCGCGCCAGCGAGAGACGAGATGTAGAGGATAGTGGTCGCGGAGGAGCTGACCCCGGGGAGATTCCAGAAACGGTGCTCAACGGCTGCTCGCTTGGACAGTGCGTGGAGACCATAGGCTGGTATTCGTCAGGGGCATCGAAATTCATCATCGCGTTTCCTCCATCCGTAACCACCTTGTTCACAGGCTCGATCCGATCTTCGTAGCCGTTGTTGGCACTGTTCTTGAGGAGTAGTGCCCAATTCCGCGGCAAGGGCTCGCAAAGGATCACCGTGCGCGCATTGAGGCGCTTCACCGCGTACAAGGATAAGTCGCAGACATCTATAACGGGTTGTGGGGGAGAGTCAAATCGCGGACGTAACAATCTTCCAGAAAGATTTCAGCGATGGTCATCGCATCGCGTCGTGCGGAGATCGACCCGTTTGGTTACCCGTCTGCGCGCAGGGCGCAGGACATCACCGGCCTTCTTTCCTTAGTACTCCAGCGTTATCTAGTGCTCCTTCGTTCTAGGGCGTGTTAACAATAGCTGGGTCGTCCACAACATATCCTTCTGGCCCAACCGGAGTAGCCCGAATTGGCCCGGTTGCACTTCGTTACCGTTGGCCACGGGGTTGCGTAAGCCCGCTTGGTACATCGAGAAAAGATTACCCACTACCGTGTAGAAACTTAAATACCATCTAACCGCGGTAACCTTGAAAAGCATCTTCCAGAGATTTATTGTGGAACAAATAGTTTGCATCCTCCGACTTTTAAATGAGCGCCTTGTCGCCACTATCGCGAGACACGAATTGTGAATCCTTAGGACATGTGCCTCTTTCGTCGTATTCCGTCTCAACGGATTTTCTGCTGTGATCATGTGTGATACCGCCGTTGCGGAGACGTCATTAAACTCCGTCGAGGTGTACCATCACAACATCTCTGAATTCCAGATGAAGGATTTGTGTGCATCATGAAGTGCTTATGTTTTCCTTCATTTTCCTTTTGGATGCTCTTGCTGTTGGCACCGGTGCTGGCCCGCGCTCAGGGTACCTATACGGCAGCATCCTGCTCCTACGCCGACGTGAACGCCTGCGTGAATAGCGGTTCGGCGAGTACTTGCTCACCGGGTGGGAAGCACACGGTGGTTAATGGCGATGTGGTGGTGATCCCAGCGGGCACCTGTACCTGGGCCTCGACCTTGACCGGCCCCTCTGGAGTAGGTTTTACGCTCATCGGCACTGGAACTCCTAATTCAGGATCAGGCACAACGGGCGCAGCCACGCCGCAAACTTTCATCATCGACAACGCCGGTTCCGGCTCGAATGACTACATGATGCAGTTCTCACCCTCTTACGGCGCTCCAACGATGCGCGTGTCGATGATGTCGATTGATCCTGTGGGTGCTTCAACTTCTCTGGCCGATCCGATCTTCTTCCTTGGCTCCTGTACCTCAAGCGGATGCCCGAACGTGCGCGTTGACAACATTAGCTTCGGTTACAACACGCAATGGTCGGAAAGCGGCAACAGTTCAAATGCCGAAGCGGGAGTGCTTGCAGAGATGGTCTTCGGGGTACTTGATCACAATACGCTCTGTACTTCTGCGCAGCCTTGTCCCGGAAGTACGGGGTGGGAATTGTTCAATGCGGAGCAAGGAGTATATCTAGGCACGGGTCAGTACGGCGATAACTCCTGGGCACAGCCGGATTCTCTTGGAACCGCCAACAATATCTTTGCAGAAAATAACCAAATTTATTCCAATGGCTACCTATCAATGAATGATTGCGAGCAGGACGACGCGTTTGAAAATCGCGGTGGTTGCCGATTCGTGATTCGCTACAACACTTTTACTGTGACGGGAAATGGGGGTTTCGGACTCGCCCAGAATCACGGCACCGATTCAGGTGGGCGTGCGCGCGGAGGAAGAAACGCGGAGGTCTACGGCAACACCTATAACTGTGGTGTTTCCTCGGGAGGATGTTCGGGACTCGAAGGAGGATTGCGCAGTGGCACTGCATTGTATTTCAATAACACCTTTACATTCTCGGCGGGAGCAGCAGGTAGTTCCAGCGCATTGGGGCTCTCTCTATATCGCGCCGAAGCCTCCTGGGGTTCTCCATTTTCTTATTGCGGCGGCGGAAGCAATGCGCAATCGGTGACCACTTACGACCAGGTTGATGGCACAACCTACTTTTCCGGTGCGATGAGCACAAGCGGCAGCGGCGTGCTGACCATGACAGATTCCTCACAGAGTTTCGGAAATCTCGTACCCAGCGGTGCTCCCTACTCGGTCTTCGACGTGACGCAGAATTTCTATTCGGAAGTTTCTTCCAACACTTCAAATACGATCACGATCCATGGAAACATCGGCGGCGGTTCGGCAGCCTGGACTGGATTCAATAATGGAGATAGCTATCAAGTCTTGCGGGCCACCGTTTGTGCCGATCAGCCAGCGCGTGGGAAAGGCATATACATCTCGGGCACAACTCCATCACCAACAGGCTGGGTCGAAGAAGCTCTGGACCCCATTTATCGCTGGGCCGAGACTTTTCCCGGAGGGACTCCTAGCCAGTCCAAGATCTTTAGTTCAGTGAGCGGTCGTCTCATCGCTTATCGCGATTGGTACGATCAGGCTTCCGGCATTCAGACCACTTCATCTAGTCCGTTCTCTTGCAATGGCTCGACCGGCGGAGTTGGCTGGGGGACACTTTCGAACCGACCGTCATCCTGCTCGGGTGCGTGTTCGGCAAACTCTCCCGGCTGCGGTTATTTCGCCACGGACCAAGGAAGCCAAGGTACACTTTATGCCTGGGAATCAGGCGCATGGATCTCGTACTATCAAGCATATACTTATCCGCACCCGCTGGACGGGGGCACCCCAGAGACCGGCGCCCCGAGTCCACCAACGGGCCTGACCGTGACAGTTGTAACGAATTAAGCTCACCTGGTGTGACTCAGCGACCGAGCTATTTGTCGTTCGGCGGTCGCCATCATAAGAAGATGGCGGCCGCTGGTGCCTTCATGATGTACGTCTTCGCAACATTTCAGAATATGCCTTCCGGGTCAACTTGGCAGCCGCTTGCCACGAGTAATTTGCATGGGCATAGCTTTTCAGTTCTTGCCGGCGGGCGTTCAAATTCCTGAAGAGATCGCTTGCAAAATAGGCCTCAATGGCTCTCGCCATATCCGCAGGATCCCCTGGCTTGCATAAATATCCCGTACTGCCTTCGACGATATCCTCTCGAAACGACCCTACATCAGTCGCGACCAGCGGCAAGCCAAAAGTATAAGCCAAAAGGAGCACTCCGCTTTGGAATATTTCCTTGTACGGAAGAACCAGAACGTCCGCTCCCTTAAGATACACCTCCATTTTATCGTCGGGAATGAACTCCAGTCTCAGGATAACGCGCCCCTGAGTAAATTGCCGCTTGACCGTTTGTTGGATCTCGTGAACATACACTTCGTTGTTCGGCTCGCCGGCGATGATTAACCGGTACTCCCGTGACTCGTTGTCCAGGAGTAGTTCGAATGCTGCAAGTAAAAGCTCGATCCCTTTGTAGGGTCTGATCTTGCCGAAAAACAGAATCGCCCTCTCGCCATCTCTGAGACCCAGGTTCTGTTTTGCCTCTGATGGCGTAAGTCCCGTATCGGGCAACGCATTGTTGATCGGATAGCGGATCACAGTCACCGACTTTTCGTCCACGCCAAATTCTCTACAAAGCTCGCTTTTCATCTTTTGAGTATGGACGAAAATATGGTCACAGAGCCTGTACTGGAATCTAAGTGTGGCACGATTGAGCCAGGAATCCTTGGAGTCTCGCCTCGCTGCGTTCACATTATGCGCAGTGAGCGCAATCTTCTTTCCCAGCATCTTGTAATACGACATGAGGATCGTGCGATCCAGAATTTCCAGCTTATTATTCCACAGAATGTGTAGAATTTTGGGGTTCGGTCGAGCGCAGAACCGGATAACTCTCGCGTAGTAGAAAAGCAACTCTCGCAGCTTCTCCCCGGCATTGCCTCTCAGCTTGTGTCGAAAGTTTAGAAAACGCAGCCTCGGAGTAGTGTGTAACTCGGGACTGTCAATTTCATCGCCGCCGACGAAATCCACAAGCACGCCTTCCGAGATGAGGGCCATCGCCAACCCGAATGCATAGTGGCGGTCCCGGCAGGCCGTCATCAATCCAATCTCGATTCCCTCCTGCACTTTGGAAATCGGTTGGCTGTCGACGATCATCTCCTTTGCAGCGGGCTCTTCGGCAACGCTAATCGTCTGCATCATCAATTCTTCTTTGGGAAATCGGCCGCCCTAAACTGACGGCGGCGATGCGCAGCGCCAGCCATTTCTAGCTGAGGGAGCACCAGCAACGAATGCTTTAGGCGGCAGAAGGTGTGGCTTCGGACCCCGCCCCAGCACCCAACAGAGCACTTCACTTGTGTCCTGCGCCTTCGCCTCCCAGGTTAAGTACTCCAGTGCGTAGGACATGCCTTGCTTTCGTAACCGGTCAAGAAGGTTCCGATCGTGTACAAGTTCGCCGAGAACCCTTTCCATCTGCGACACCACATCCTTTTCATTAGTAAGAGACACCTTAAACCCGACGTCTGGACGAACAGTGTCTCCGGGTCCGCCAAAGTCCGCGACAAGAGGTACAGCACCGGCTGCCAGAGCCTCGAAGACCACACCTCCACCGAATTCGCGGACGGATGGAAACACCAGAACGTCGGCCGACCGCAACTGCCGCATGGCTTCAAGATGAGTCAGCTTTCCCCGGAATGAAACAGCTTCCTCAATTCCAAGAGATTTCGTGAGTTGCTCAAGACGGCTCTGCTCCGGGCCACCAGCCAGCGACTGTAAAGCGCGCCAAGCCGTTTCGCAAAAAGGGAGCCGCGGCGCGCAGTGCGAGATCACAAGCCTTATAGGGCACTAGCATACCGAGGAAAATCAACTCAAGTTTGCTGTCGCCCTCAGAACGGCGCACGGCGCCAGAACAAAGGGAACGGCTGATCCCGTTTTCTGGGATAAAGAAAAGTTTGTCGCGATAGCCGGCAAATTGGGCATAGGTCTGCGATGAAGCCGCAATGATCGCGGCCGCCCTGCGATAGGTGGATCGACCAAAAGGCATAAACCGGCACAGTTCTCTCAGACTATCGATCCATGCTTTTTGGTTATTAGCCTGGCTGAAGCCTTCGGGCCAGGGTAAACCCCCATTGATCGGTCCGATCACGAAAGGTATAGAATAGCGCCGCAGAAAAGACGGAAAGGCACTGGGTATGATCGAGATTCACTGGCGACAGGCGCAACACGATGTCGAATTCCCCTGCCACAATCCGAGTCCGCATGCGCCGCCAAGCACACCATTCAAAAGCAATGGAAAAAGGATAGAGAAAGCCGGTCATAGCGCGGTTGTGGAAGTTATATTTGAAAATCCAACGTAAACTCCACGCCAAGATGCGATCAAGCCACGGGATGGAGATCGTCTCAATGGCGCGAAAAGGCGTCTGCGCCTGCGCGCGGCGCAGAGCCCCCCGTGCAAAGTCCGCCCCACCAGCGTCACCGTATGGTCCCGGGCGAGGGCTTCAGCGTGACGATAGCAAACCAGATTGACGCTGATGGACTCTGGACTCGCATCGGGCGCTAACACCAAGATTCGCAATCGATTCACGCGTTCTCCCCTTGTGAAAAACTCTTATTGAAGCTCGGATTCGAGAACGGACTAGCTGCAGTCGCTTTCCGACAAAACTTCGATGCTTTCGTTAATACAAGAATTAAGTACTGCACCAAACTCCTCGGATCCAAACCATTCTTTGAGTACAAGACCAGAGCAGCAATCAGGTATCTAACTTAAGCGACCATAAGACGGCGAATAAGCGAAAATTTTCGCAGATGCCGCAGAGGGCTATACCATCTGATCTTCTTTGACATGCCTAACCGTACGTTCGGGCAGCAGGTCGCGAAGCAGACTAACGGTCTCATTTAAGGGCTTGAATCCCTGGTGGAGCGCAATTACTCCGCCGATATACAGACCGAAGAACACCAAAGAGACTGAAATCATCCTGAAGAAAGCGCCCGGAGCCCCGAACGACGTCGCAAAGTACGGCGTAGACCTGATGATCAGAAAAGTCCCGCAGCCGGCCCCGACGGAGGCTACAAAGAATTTCCAGATCACGACGAATATCGGCCCAATTCCGAGTCCGATCGGCTTTCCCGCATACCAGAAGCCGGGAAACATCAGGAGGAAATACGAAATCGTCCAAGCTAAAGCGATTCCGGAAGGGCCCCAGGGTAACGCCAGCAAGAATAGCTCACGGTACACACAAACTCCATCAAACCCCAGCGAAACCATCTCTCCGGGCGGCCGATCGAAAGATGAATCCACCCGTGCGTGCCGTACAGCATCATGACTCCGATTCCCGGGCCGAATAAGGCAAAGATTCGGCCAGCCTCCTCCCAGCCGGGCCCAAGAAGAAAACGGATGAGGTCCTCTCCGACCAAAGCAAAATCCGCTCCGATTCCCATCCCCAGGAGCGCCAGAACTGATATCGTCCGCAGAAAGTAGCGCTGGAATTGTTCGCGGTCTCGGCTGACGCGGCTAAGTGTACTCACGGCCACGGCGCATATCGGCGCCAACAATTGCGTTTCTGGCAGAACGAACAAGTCATACGCCTTCTTGTAAAATCCAAGTGTCCGAGCGCCGTACCGCCAGCCAACGAGGAGGTTGTCCGTGTTGCGCGTCGAGTAGCTGAAAGCAAAATGCGAATAGACATTCATCGCGAACTTCAGCCCCGAACCGGTGCCCGAGGCGCGACGCGGCCGACTGGGTATCCATCGGCACACCAACCAAGCACCTGCTGCCACGGCCACCGTCTGCGTCACACTGCCCCAAACCATCGCCCAGTAATGCCAGCCCGCCACGGCCAAGACGATAGAGACAATCACTAAGAGCAGTTGCCCAACGAAATTGATGATTGACGGTAGTCCTGAAGCGCATGGCGCGCTGCAACAGGCCCATGTGAATCCACCCCAAGCAGCCAATCCCAATCGTCAGCGACATACCCTCGGTAACTTGAGCTACGGCCGAGTTGTGATAGAACAGCGCCATCAACGGACCCAGGCCAGCAAACGCCAGAGTGAGAATCGTGCCGATGCCCAGATCAATCCAAAAAAGATTGCTCGCGAGAGAATGCGTAAGCTCCTCGCGCTGCATGATCAATTCTGTGAATCCATTCAGACCGAAGCTGCGAAGCAGGAGGCTAAAAGTCGTGACCATGGTCACAATCCCGAAATCAGCCGGGGTAAGGAGCCGCGCGAGGATAACCACTGACCCAATCTGCACAGCAAAGCTACCCGCCGAACCAGCAATGGACGCTCCGGCGCCGCGAACTGCGGTTCGGCGAAATCCACTGTCTGTGGCGATAGGATGGAAGGTGCCGTCGGATTGAAATGGAATCACTCTTCCCCTTTATCAATAAGATAGAACGGCAGGCAGCGTCTCGTACGAAGCGACGTGCTTGGATGTTGTTCGGTCAAGTAGACCGGCCCTCATGCCACTCGCACTGACTATAGCCAGCAGCAGAAAGATCCACATCGGATCCAGCATTCTGAATCCAGCTTCGGTTATGTTGTAGAAGGCGGTGACGATGATATAGGCGAGCAGGAGGCCGCCAACAGACGGATTCAACCGGTATGCCGCCACGGCGTGCCGATACCCGCTTATCAGACACAATGAGATAATGCACACACCTACCCAGCCAAGCTCCAGGTAGATTTCCAGGTAGCCGTCGTGTGCCTCGTTGAGACCTTCAGGGTGCCACCAGCCTTGATCTCTGAGGATGCGCGCGAATATGATTTCATGCGGGCTGATCCAGTAGCTTTCGTAGCCAGCGCCCAAAAGAGGGTTCGTCCCCGAAGCAAGCACTGCCGCCCAAATATCCGTTCGCCCGGAAAGATTTGACTTCCTGCCCAAAGCATGCACCACGTCTGATCCGCCGCCGACAAGCATAGTGAGTCCTCCGCCAAGAAAGATACCCAGGCAAAGGATGTGTACTCGTGCAGGCCTGCTCCTGATCGCGCGCAAACCTGTTGCTAAGATGAGCCCGCCTGCCGAGGATAAAACACGCTTTAGATGTTGACGAGTCGGCCTGGATAAAAAGCCAAAGGCCGAGGCCAAGCAATGTAATCTGTGCTATCAGGTGGCGCCGACGGTCGGGCTGCTCTTTCGCGCGCCAGAGGGACATTACACGCCATAATGTGCAAACTGAGATGACGAGAACGATCACTCCCAGCATGTTTTTGTTGTACGATACGCCGGTATTTTGTCCTAATCCAAAGGAATCATAACCACGTCCGAGGGCTGGGTAATACTTGATGAGGATAACCGAAGCGGGGAACAGAACGAAGCCAACGCGGGAGACTACGCGTCCAAAAGCGGCTAGTGGCTGCCTGTCGCTAACGATGACCAGGACCACCGCCAAATCGCCGATGGCCTTTATCCACCGTTTCAATGCAACATCCGGATGAGATGACCAGGCAACGCTGATCAGGCAGTAGGCAAAGTAGACAAGGATGGGCCAGTTTGCCGCCAGCAAGGGCTGGATCCGCTTTCCGCGGCCAATGAGAACTCCAATGGCTGCAGCTGTTAGAACTGCGAAAACCGCCGCGTCAATTGGGCTTCCCTCGAGCTGAACATTTGCCCCGGGGCTGATGCCGAACCACGCCGACACGGGTCTTGAGCCATTGAGTCCAATCCAGATGGTTGGAAGCCAGAGAGCTATGGAAGTGCGTACCTTCTTGTCTCGATCGAGGTAGAAGAGTCCGGCGATCCCACACCAACAGATTAAACTGGCGAGAGAAGGATTCATTCCCGGCCAGCTGAGTGGCGACTACAATAGGTCTGCATCGTCAGCTGGCGTCCACGAAAAGCCGGTGCAGCAGCTCCAGCGAAAGGAGCCGATGAATCTCCGTTGTGTAGTTGCGGTTTCCCTTGAGGTGCCCTGCGACAACTGCTTCGACTGCTTTCCGATTGAGATACGGACGTGCGAGCGACCGGGAGTCGAGAAGCATCTCCTGAACATATTTTGCAAGAATAGTCCGGTACCACCATCGAAAATGAAAGAGCTTGTGGCGCCCCATCCAGAGACGCTCCAAATGAAGCGGCGCAAGAGCGTGATCTACTTTCGCGACCCACTGGGGCATCCCGTAATCGTAGGCATATTCCGCTTTGAACATGAATTCCAGATAGCCGCGGCTGATGGACGCAGTGAGCCGATTCGAACCGCCCAGTCCGCGGTCTGTACGCAGCCGCGCCAGCTTCTGGCTCCCGTCGCGAATCAAGCGCAACCGCACGTCTTCGCCTTGCTCTACTCTGGGCGCCCGGAATACCGTGCGGACGATTTCATTGTCCAGATACGGCGAACGCACAGTGAGTTGAGACTGTTCCAGCATCAGTATCCCGAAACGGAAGGCTGACTGCTGGAAGGCGGCAAAACTAGTTTTGTTTCCGCGCATATGATTACGGAATGTTTCGGCTGCTTGTGACGCTTGCGAGAGTACTTCTTCGCAATAGATCCCCCGCGAAGGCATACTCGCCTTGAACACGACCGCCGCGCAGATAATCTCACTGCCAAATGTTCCGACCATGCGCACTGGAGCGATCTGTCGGGCCATTTCGTTGCTGTAGAGGTCTCCGCACCGGCTAACGTCAACGCAGCCGTCCGTCAAATACATAGTGCGCTCCGCGTAACACGGAAATCTTGCCAGGCATTCGCCGTCGCAGGTGATGACCTGATAGGGCTGCCCGCAGATTTCTGCCACGCGTCTGGCCAGGCGGACATCTTCATTCTCGCGGTACATGCTCCCGAATGTGTAACAGGGCAACGTCCCAGCAGGAGCATTGCGCCAAGCCATGATGATGCGTGTGTCAAGACCTCCAGTCAAAGAGACGCCGATGCGTTCTTCCCCAACGAAATAGCGTGGAAGACGGGTGGAGAAAGCGTGGCGCAGTTCGTCATAGTAGCTTTCCGCATCCAGAGGCTCTTGTTCTTCCCATTCGCGTGGCTCAAAGTACGCCGCCTTGCTTTCTAGCGCGCGGCCCCGGAACCTCCATGCGGAGCCCGGTGGCAGGGCGTAGATGCCTCGGAATAGAGTGCGGTCCTCCAACACACATCCGGAGGCAATGAATTCGCCGAGCCCGTGCGGGTCCATGCTGCGCAGTTGCGGCAGAACGGCCAGAATTGACTTGGCCTCAGCCGAAAAATAGAACGCATTACGCGCCTCATGGAAGTAAATCCTGTGCAAGCCAAAACGATCGTTGAACAATGTCGCCGTGCCGCGCGCGCGATCGGCCACCAAGCCTTGAAAGCAGCCATTCAGATTCTTGAGAAAGTTAGGGTCATCTTCGTAAGAATGGATTAAATAGGAAGGGCCGGTCTCTTCGCATTGATGCCCCTTCTCCCTGACGCGACGAGCTGTGCCCGGCTCGGGATGATCTTCGCCGGAAAAGACGAGCACGATGTCGTTCCGTTCGTTACGAGCCGGCATCTGACTCCCGAACGAATTCTCGCGCGCCACCCAGCCGACATATACCCCCATCGATTCGTCCGTCCAGGTTCCCTTCACATAGAAGGGCTCGTGAAGAAGAGGCTCGATCATACGGGCGAGTTGTCTCTCCGCCCATTCAGACGGCTTCTTTGTAATTAGCCCAACGATTCCGGGCATGCCCTGTCTCCATTCATGAATCTCGTTCCATGGTCGGGAAACGGAATTTATACCACGAATATCGAAGGTCGCGCGCTTTTGCTAGCAAGGGTTCCGGAAGTCGCTCGACGAAGTTGTGATGGAAACCCATACGAAACGCTGCCCAACCCAACCCAGTTAGAGGAACATAATAACGCGGCAAATTTACGCGTTCGAATCCATTTCGTTCCTTAAAGTCGCTCAGACTACTTCGCTCCTTTTTTCCATAGGCGAAATTCGAATACACCAGGTGCGAAATCCCGCGAACAGCGCACGATTGAACTGCTTGGGCCACAAGTGCATTCGTAGGCGCTTTGTCTCTGTGCCGGATCATCGAAACTATGTGCATCATGCCGGCTTGCGTTCCGCCGTCGTCTATCGTCAGTTTGATGAAGCCAATCAGCTTCGCCTCGAAGTATGCTCCGATGAAGACACTCGTGTCGAGGAACGTCGAACTCATCCGCCTCACCTCATCGAAGCTCTTTCCATAGTGCGGGAAACGCCTTCCCTGGCGCACCGGGCTCTCGCTGTAAATGTCCCAAATCCCGCGAGCAAAGGCATCATCAAATGGCGCCTCTCGAACTGTCACTCCCTTCTTCGCGGCTTGTTTTGCCTTATTACGTGCTTTGAAGCCAATCTGGTTGGTCCACCAATCGGCGAACGTTGAAACTGGAAGGACAGCTAGATTATCCATTTCCATCGGAAACTTATATTTCGGAGCAGTCTGAGGCAGTTTCTGCATAAATGTAAAAATGTCAACCCGAGGATGCGATCCCCGCAGGTCAGATAAAATCTCCGCAGGATCGTCTAAGAACTTGAATTTGTCTCCATCGATACGGCCAACACAAATCAGTCGGCCGTGAACCTGAATATTCCTGCCACAAACAATCATGTTCGATCCCCGTGCCGGGCGTTGCGAGGTATTGATGGAGTTGTTGGCTTGCATTATGGTCTGAGGTCTCGTCATTTAACTCCTCGCGAACTCTCTTCTGCGCGGTTTCGTGGAACCGTCAGCGGCAGCTCCGTTTGTATCCCGATCTGCCGGACATCTCAATGAAAACCGAACTCAGACATTTACCACACAGGTTTCAGTCTGAACGCATTCCAGAACGTGGTTCTCACTCTTTACCGGCTCCATACGCTCAAAAATAGCGTCCATGATTCTCGCTGTCAGGAGAATCTCCCGATAGGGAATTGGCGGTGCCTCACCTTCTAAGATAGAGCGATAGAATCTCTCTATCAAATTCTTCATGCCAGACTTCATGTGAAAGTCACGGGCAAGGAAGAGTCCGACGTTGCTTATAACGTTCTGCCGGTATTGTTTGGCGAACGTCAATGGAGAAACGACTTTCTCTAAGTAACTTTTAAGTTGATTACCGCGCAGCCTGATCAGCGTCTCCTGATCCTGGTCCAAAATGAGTCCGTTTTGGGGGCCGTAAATTCGAAACTGATGAAGCGGTGGGCGCATTTGTGAAGAGAACGTAAAGTACGCCGTTGGGCCGCCTTGTTCAGCGACGATGACCCTCAACTCGTCTATAATTTCGGTCTCACCCATCTTGACGAGAATCGGACTCCTGAATGCGTGTACGAGGACCTTCGGCGAATCGGTAGCGAGGAATTCCGAAATTCGCGCAATTCCATGACTGATAATGTTATGCAAAAGCTTCCCAGGCAGCGAACGCACCCAGTGTGCCTTATCTGCAATGAATGCATTTGCGTATGCCGACTTACCGAGCTGATAGCAATAGCAACTCTCCATATGCACGGGAGGGCCACCAAGGAAGCCCTCCTGAATAAGCTTCCGCATTCGGAGGGCTACATGGCTAAACTGATCGTCGTGGCCTACGGTAATCTTTAGACCCCGATGAACGGCTAAGTCTATCAGCGCGTCTGCATCTCCTGCGTTCAGTGTAAACGGCTTTTCAACATAGACGTGACATCCGGATTCAAGGCATAGCTTGGCTAGACCGAAGTGGCTGGCTGGAGGCGTGGTGATGTGCACAACGTCGGGACCGCATGCTGCTAGCAGGTCGGCTAGATTGCTGAAACATGCCCTCACGGAGAATCGCTCCGCGAGCTGTTTCGCCATCAGCGGCTCCCGGTCGCAGACACCCGCGATCTCGCACCCAGGAATCCGCGACAGTTCCGCGGCGTGCGAATCCGCGACCTTCCCGCATCCAACCAGTGCAACCTTAAGCATCCGTCCCCCGCGCGCGGCAGGCTTCAAAGTAGCGCGCAAGACCCTGTGTCGTAGAGACATGAGGCATCCAGCCTAGTCCGTCTTTTATTCGTCGATTGCTGTATTGTGTCCTCTTCCAAAATGCATGCCATCTCTTGCGATTGAACACCGGGGGAACCTGCCCCTTTGACCAAGCCGAAAACACTTCCCAAAGCCAGCACAACATATAGCTACAAATGTGTGGAACATACAGAGACTTAAAGGGCCTCACCTGTTTCTTATATTGCCGCAGAAAGCTCCGACTGGACGGCAGGTCGTCATCCACAGCGTTAAACGTCTCGCCATCTACACCAGGTTTCAATCCAGCCAGCACGACCGCTTCGGCGCAATTGTCAACGTAAGTAAGGGGTATCGGGTTCGATCCGCCGAGGTGAAGGAAAATCCCGAATGTATCGATTCCAACCCGTCCGGAGATCGCTTCATTGCCGGGGCCATAGACCTGGCCAGGCCTGACGATTACATATGGAAGAGCACGATTCCTGCCATATTCTGTCACCAGCTCATCCTGCTTGGCCTTCGCGTACGTATAGGCATCCCCTCGACCTTCGGGGTGAACTTCAATCGGGCAAGATTCATCCAGAACTCTCACTTGCCTCTTGTTCCTGTTGGAATAAACGGAAAAGGAACTTAGGTTTACGAACCTGCGGAGTGTCCCGTGCGACAGAGCAGCTTCGATCAGGTTTCGCGTTGTAACGACCGAATTCAGAAATGCATCGGGATAAGACTTTTCTCCCCGTCCTGCCGCCGCGTGAAAAATCACCGACACATCCCGCGTCGCCCTAATACAATCGTCGAGCGAAAGAAGGCTACCCCGAAGCACTTCGACATTCGGTGTGCCCGCAGATAGTGATTCGATGAGGCTTCCTGGCCGCGGCGATCTGATAAAGCACCGTATATTGCAGAATCCCAATTCCAGAAGCTTTTCAACGACCCTTGAGCCAATGAAACCAGCCGCTCCTGTTACTAGGATCAGCGCCGGCTTTTCGATAATGTATTTGTGCTTCTGATCGTGATCCATTGCTATGACTCTCCACGAGGATTCATGGCAGTCCACATTCCGGTCATTCTTTCTTGTTCTTGCTTTCGGAGCCAGGATGACACACCTAAGCGATTCGGCTGCGTGAAAGCAGTCCCTTTGGTCTCGACCGCTGCTCTGCTGCCGAAGAACCTCTTCAGTCACTGCCGCCGGCGGACCTTCCTCGGGGCGCTCCTTTACAAGTGAACTCCACTTTTCTTTGGCTGAGTTTTCCCTTGGCATTAGGTCATTCCACACCGAACAAAGTCGACATTCGAACACGGTCTCTTATCTCGCTCAACGTGCGCCGCTAGACGGTCGACGATCACGCTTTGAGTAACATGATGCTTTCCACACGGTCCTACGTTAGTTGATTTTCAAGGCCCAATACACGCTTTACCATCCTTCTAGAACCACGGGGTAACATGCGGCTTACGCCGCGGATCAAATTAACGGGCTTGGAGTGCTCCTGAAAAGGACGTTCCGGCATTTCCTCTTGACGCATAGAATCCATCAGAGGGCTACAGGCCAGGTGCGACGGTTGCCCTTTAATCGCCACGAACACTCGCCTGTCCTCTGGCAGGTTGGGAACAGCGGGGATCTTGCACTCGAACACGCTCGTGAATCCAGCACGCGTCAAAGCATTGCAAAGAGTCGCTCGACTGAGGTAGAAATTGTCTACATTGTCTAGGGATGCCCAGAGCCGTGCGAGCTTTGTAGACTGGGAGTCCCTGACGTCATGCTCGTCGCCCCTGACTCCATGATAACTTACATTCTTATATGTGACGTACTCTTTAGGACGGAGAGTGATCCTCGTATCGACGATGCACACGTTTTGACATACTTCGCCAAGTCTCTCGATAAAGGCAAAAACGTCGGGAACATCTAAATGGTAAAGGATTCCCAGGCAGAGTACGACATCAAAATATCCATGTCGCTCTGCACTCAAATTTCGGACGTCGTCTTGAACGAGTTCTAAATTATCGAGCGATAACACCCGTTTTACGAAGCGTGCCCTCTCGATATTTGCTTCGCGCCCCTCGATACCTAGACACACTGCGTTGCGGCGCGCAAATTCAATTGCGAATAACCCCTCAAGACACGCTAAATCGAGAACTCGTTTGCCCTTCACACTCCCTCCAAGCAGATCGAGCACGCACTGCACGATCCGCTTCAAGCGAAATTCATCACGAATGACGCGCGGGGCGATGGTATAGACTCCGTCCTGGATGTGGATATTGTGACCGGTCCATTCCCCGTAACGCGCCGAGATTTCGTTCTTCTGCCGAATCACTTCCTCAGTGTGCATATCGCTTCTCCTGTGACGAACCTGCCAATCTGAAAATATCGCCAGATCGGTACTTACATGACGCAGTTGATCACAATCCGTTAGGCCCAGATCCAGCGGGCTTCAGCGATCGAGAGAACTCACCTGCTTTGCTCGCGACAAAAATGTCCCAACACAGCCGCGAGCAGGTACTAGTGCCAGTGGGCAATAGCCTTCTTGCCGCGCGCCAGGTGCGGCAGCGGCTGATTCGCCTGGCCCGCCAGTTGATCAGTTTTCGTGTTGCGCCTGGCTTTGATTACGGAAACGGAAAATCCTACCCGCCTGAGGCTCGCAGAGTGAACCCTTCAACTGGGCGGAGCGAGAAATCATCTCCGAAAAGCACTGCCTTTCAGCCCCTGCTAGAAAACTGAAGGCCTTGATCTATGGTTTTCACGATTCTGCTCCACGTTCTTACCACAAAACGTAGGCGGTGATTCGATTCCAAGCCGTAGCGAAGACCTACTTCAGATTAGAAGCTGTTGACCAAAATGTTCGCTTGTATTTCTCACCAAGGTGACGTACTCACGGATCTCGCAACTTGCGCTTTCCCGCTGCGTTCTTGTCTCGTTATTAGCCTCTTCAGACGCTGCATTTGTTCCTTGTGGACGAACTTGATCAGTTCCTTTTCGAGCGGAATATCCCGACGTCGAAACATTGACCAGCCATATCCCCAGGTAAGCGCCAGGCCACCGATCACATAGGGGTGGTGTTTCATCTGGTAAATTATGCGGAAGGCTTGCCACAGCGGGTGATTAGCCATCGTATAGTCCTTTTGCCCTTGCCGGACCCTGGCCTTGAGGCAGCCGTGCAGCGCAGTTCCCATGACACGATGATGCTGGCAGACCTTCTGAGTAAAGGTGCGCGTCTGCCATCCGTGCATGCGCGCCGAGAGCACTGCTAAATGGTCGATGCCTCCGCCTTTGAGTGGTGCGTAGCCACCGATCTCCTCGAAGCATTCGCGTCGAAAAAGCTGACAACCGCCCCATACATTCTCAATATTCTGGACGCGGTAGTCGTACTGAAACGTTCCTTCGCGAAACGGCGCGCCTGCAACGCCCAGTTCCGGAGTCTCTTCCATCTTCCGGATCAGAAACTCAAAGTGATCTGGCTCGAAGGAAACATCTGCATCGAGATTGCCGACGATGAGGAAATTAAGGTCTCTAACCAGGTCATATCCGGCGTTAAAGGCGTGTACCTTGCCAGCGAAGTGCCGTTCCGCCCGCTCACGCATTCGTACCAGTTCTATCCACGGATTATCCGTGCTGTACTTGCGGACAATGTCGTCGGTGCCGTCAGTTGACCCGTCGCTGACGATCACCCATTTGAGCGGCCTGACCGTCTGCCCGACGACGGACATCAAAGTTCGCTCGATAAACTGAGCCTCATTTCTTGCCGGAGTGATTAGTACGTAGTTTAAGCTTTCTGGCATAACTCTAGAAGCCTGCTTATAGGAGGTAACAAATCGACAGAGGTCGGACCTTACTATTCGCTTAGAAGGAACAAGGTTGTCATCCTAGTCCCCTTACCGGTTGCATTGCTGCTGGTGGGCACCTGTGCCGGCTGCGGGAAATCCCTCGTCTCCGCAAATTCACCAGGACCGAAGGGAACACCGGCGACCTGCCGTGAACATCAAACAGCCGTCAACGACACCTCGTCACCTTGTGCACATTTACGATGTGTCGCAGATATTAGGTTCTGAATCTCCTCGGCTACCCTGGATAGCTGGTCAGTCCTGAGTTGCGGGTACATCGGCAATGAAATGATTTCGGTGGAAATGCGTTCTGCTACCGGAAAATCTCCCAAATTGTGATTGAAAGAAGTATAGGCTTTCTGCAAATGAAGCGGGATTGGGTAGTGAATTCCCGTGCCAATGCCCGCCTTTTTCAAATGGTTCATCATGCCGTCGCGGTCGTCGGTGCGGATCACATAGAGGTGATACACGGCACGAGACCAGGAAGGCTCATACGGGAGACTTACGGCGTCATTGCTCGCCAGAAGACGGTTGTATTCGGCTGCCCGGTCGCGGCGCTGCGTGTTCCACTTCTCTAAATGAGTCAGTTTAGCGTGCAGAAGTCCAGCTTGAATCGCGTCCAGCCGACCGTTGTAGCCCTCTATATCATGGTGATACTTCTTCGCCTGACCATGATCGCGCAACATCTTGATTTTGTCGGAGACGCTGACATCATTGGTGGTTACTGCCCCTGCTTCGCCACACGCTCCAAGGTTCTTCCCGGGATAGAAACTGAATGCCGCCGCGTGGCCCATGGAGCCAGCTTTCATCCAGCGATTAAGCCTCACTGAGAAATATTCTGCGCCATGTGCCTGGCACGCGTCTTCGATCACCCTCAAGCCGTATTGCTCAGCAAGCTCCAAGATGGAATCCATGTCGGCCATCTGTCCGTAGAGATGCACTGGCACGACCGCTGTTACTGGGCGTCCACTCCGGCGGCTGCTGAGCTTGCCGGATTTATTCCGCGTGCACTGCTCTTCCAAGTACCGCTGCAACATCTCGACCGACAGGTTGTAAGTGTTTTCGTCTATGTCGACGAATTCCGGCACTGCACCGGCCTGAGAGATGGCTTCCGTAGTGGCAATGAAAGTGTGCGGCACGGTAATTACAACGTCGCCGGGTTGTACGCCGCAAGCCATAATCGCGAACCGCAAAGCATCCGTACCACTGCTAACCGCAATGGAATGACTCGCGTCACAAAAGGCCGCAAATGCCCCCTCAAACTCCTCCACCATCGGCCCACCAATGAAGCCAGCAGTGTGCAGAGCCCGACTGAACACGCAAGTGAGTTCTCGCTCAAGCTCCACATGCGGAGTTACCAGGTCGAGAAAAGGAATGCTTTTCGGAGCATTGTTAAGAATGGACATTGGAACCTTCCACCGTCTGTTCTATGTAACGCAAAACCTTAGCTGGATTTCCGACAACGATAGCGTTGGAAGGGACATCCTTAGTGACGACGCTACCAGCGCCTACAATCGCGTTCTCGCCGATGTTGGTGTTGGAGAGAATCGTTGCGCCGGAGCCGACGGAGGCACCCTTGCGTATGACGGTACGCTCGACCTTCCAATCCACTTCCGTTTGTAACCTTCCATCCATCCTCGTGGCGCGCGGATAGGTATCGTTGGTAAACGTCACCCCGTGCCCGATGAAGACGTTATCCTCGATGACGACGCCTTCGCAGATAAAGGTGTGACTGGAGATCTTGCAACGCTTTCCGACACTCGCATTTCTCTGGATTTCCACAAATGCGCCGATCTTTGTATCATCCCCGACTTCACATCCGTACAGATTTATGAATTTTGAGAGCTGGACATTGGTTCCCAGTTTTACATCGTCCGCAATGCAGTTGTAGGAATTCACAGGTAGATCAGAGCTCCTCTCTCTCTCAGCGATTCACTAGCTGCTTCCAACATCTTGACTACTCGCAGCCCCGCGCAGCCATCGTTGAAAGGCTCCTGCCCGCTTACAATGCAATCTACAAAGTAGGAAAGTTCCTTACGCAGCGCCTCGACCTGCTCCAGTTGAGGGGCCCACATATCTCCAGAACGATAATTTACCAGCAGTTCGTAGAGACCTTCGCGGTTCGTAATGTCCACTCCCTTGTCGTACACCTTTACTTTTTCATCGGCTTCGAGATCGTTCCAAACCAACATCCGTTTCTCTCCGCCAATCAGTGTGGTCCTGACCTTTACCGGGGACAGCCAGTTGACGTTGATGTGCGCTATGACCTTGTCTGGAAAGTAGAGTGTCATGAAGGCGACATCTTCATAGCCGTTCAGATGTGTCTGACCGGTTGCGACGATGGCCTCAGGGCTCGCTTTGATGAGGTGATCCATGATCGAGAGATCGTGCACCGCAAGGTCCCAAAGAACGTTGACATCGTGCTGGAAAAGGCCGAGGTTGACCCGAGTCGAATCGTAGTAGTAGAGCTTTCCCAAGCTTCCTTCATCGAGCAGTTGCCTGATTTTCTTCACAGCGCCCGTGAAGAGGAAGGTGTGGTCCACCATGATCTTGAGATTCTTTTGACGCCCGAGAGTGATCAGTGCTTCTCCTTGCATGGTATTGGTGGTGAAAGGCTTCTCGACAAAAACGTGCTTGCCATTCTCCAAAGCTGCTTTCGCCAGCGCGTAATGGGTCCAGACTGGGGTCACGACGGCCACGGCGTCAATTTGAGGCGACGACATCACCTCCGAAATGTCTGCTGTCACATGAATTCCCGGATAAGCCCTTTGGGCGCGCTTTCGGGCGGCAGGGCTCGTCTCCGCGATGGTGAGCACTTGAGAATTCTCCAAACTCGCAAGGTTCCTTACGACGTTTGGTCCCCAGTAGCCGTATCCAATCACCGCGAAGTTTACGATGTTCCACCGCCCTCAGAAAACTGGTGATGACTCCGAATATCTACTATTTGGGGGAAAGTTGAGACTAACTGGGAGCGAAGCTGCCGCAGTGTTGGCAGCTTCGGAAGACGGGGTGGGACTCCGAACTCAATGTGCACCGTCGCCCCCAAACACTGCCCGAGGTGTTCGCATGAGAATATCGATATCCATCCAGGGAGACCATGACCTGGCGTATTGCAAATCGAGGCGGACCATTTCGTCGAATTTGACGCGGCTTCGCCCGTTCACCTGCCACGACCCCGTAATCCCGGGTTTGACCTCCAACACACGGCGGCGATGCCAGGTCTCATATGCTGCCACCTCATAGGGAATAGCGGGCCGAGGACCTACCAGCGACATCGTCCCTCCAAGAACGTTAAACAGCTGCGGCAACTCGTCCAAACTGGTTCTTCGGAGGATCCTCCCCAGCCTCGTTACCCTGCGATCGTTCGTAAGCTTGTAGACGCCTTCACCCTTCCTGTTCGAGGCTTCCCGTTCTGCCATCCCCGCAATAAATTTCGTTACATATTCTTTGTGAATGTTGGGATCATTGTCGATGTGCATCGACCTGAATTTCAGGAAAGTGAAACACTGGCCATACTGTCCAACCCTCTGCTGCCTAAACAAAATGGGACCTTTAGAGGATAGCTTAACTGCAATAGCCATGAGTACCAATAGTGGTGAACATGTGATCAACGCCGTTGTACCGCCGACAATATCCATGAGCCGTTTTATCGCCAATAGCGACCGTCTGCCGTTATCGCGGCTCGACAAGTCTGGATACAGTGCGGGATTACTCGGACGCCCAGAAAGGTCATGATCCCAATCGTCGGGAAATAAGTGAAATGAGATGCTGATATGATTGAATTGTTCGAATGTCAACTTGTCTCGTAAAGTCGTGCTCACCCTGGTCAGGATAGTGGTCAGGAGTGAGTTCTTATCGTCAGCTAAAAGCCCTGTAAAGATCACGCCAACCGTATCCCGGTCCTTGTACCAGCCGATCACGTCGGTCTCCCTGGTAGATGCCAGCAGTGCCGGCACGATGCTTTTCAGGGCTTTGCCCTTGTTTTCGGAAGCCTGATGATCGCCGGCGTCTAGAAGCATGAGCAGAAAAGGCCTCCTCGAACGCTCCGTTCTCTTGCGTTCGATGGCAATCGTCCTTCGAAAGGCTTCCTCGTTCAGGACCTCGCGTTCCTCAGCCGTTGTCAACTTGAGAAGGGGGCCCGCCAGGCTTGAATCATTACCCGAGCGTCGCAAAGTCACGGCTACCTCCTTTTTCCGGAATCGTTGTTTGTGGGACGAAACCACATAACTTACCTACACTCTTCCCTTGGGCCCGTCAGCACGCGAACTGCTTCGGATAGGACGCGTTGGAAATCATCGGACGCAGTCCGGTCATTATTTGGGGGAGCCATCGGCTTGCAGTGAAGTAATGAGCGGAATTCTATTGTAATAGTAGTCGTTCTGGGCTAGCCTGTTGGACCCATTCAGTACTGCACCAATGATCTTTCCGCGCTCGAGCACTTCGAGCCCGCTCTTTAAGTGCCCCTTCTCAGTGGTTCCCTGACGTACGACCAGGAGAATTCCGTCGGCAAGGCGCATCCAGACACTCGTGTCCGCGAGCGGCATTACCGGAGGTGAATCGATGATGATCCAATCAAACCATGCAGCTAACTGATCCATCGCTGCCGACAATCGTCCTGATTGCATGAGTTCCAGCGGGTGCTTCGGATCGCTGCCCGCTGGTAAAAACCAGAAGCCCGGACCCTCCAAATGGTGGATGCTCGTCAGCAGGCTGTGCTCGCCTTGGAGGCATTCAGAGATGCCCGAAACCCTTCCCAGCCCGAATAGCTGCGATAGAGATGGTCGCCTTACATCACCCTCCAGCAGCAACGTCCGCTGTTGTGTTCTTTTGGCGAGGGAGCACGCCAGATTGGCAGAGACCGTGCTCTTACCCTCCCGCGGAATTGTGCTCGTAATTAGTACTTTTTTGAGCGGCCGTTCCCGCCGGAGATTTTGCAGGCTGATGCCCAGAAAACGGAATTTTTCCGCCGCAAGACTTTCGTTGTCTGTAAAGCAAACTAAACGGTTTTGTGGAGGGACCACGACCTTTAAAGATTGAAACCCGCCGAAGTCTTCCACGTGCGAGTCATTGGCCAGACTCTCTGTTGGCTCGGCAGCGTCGACTGAAATCGCGGCTTGCGGTATCCCGGCTGGCCGAATTGATATGCCGGGATCGACTCTCTGCTCCGGCCCGGGTTGCTCGAACTGGTCTAGGAAGTTCCGTTCCGAGCGCGCGCGAACCTCAGCGCGTTGCAGCACATCAGTCGCCGCTGACAGAGCCGATCGATCAACGCCTGAGTGTTCGGCTTCCGACCGTTGCAACGCGTCAAATATAAGGCTCATGTTTGCTCACCCGAACGCCCGAAGGCATACTCAGATCTGATTCGTCGCCGGCTGCTCCCTGCAAAAGCGAATAGAGATCTGGAACCGCGTTGATAGCTTTCTGGATACCTACCCCGTTATGGCCGCCGGCCGAATAAGCGGGGGGCGACGTAACGATGTCGAGGCGGAACTCCCTCGCCACATCTTCAATAATGTCGGGGGTAACACTCCTTGTTTGCCTGGCGTAAGCGACGATGAGTGCGTTCTCGCAAATTGTATTGATCAGCCGGGGGAATCCTCGCGAGTGACGATGCACAGCTAAAATCGTCTGCTCAGGAAATAACGCCTCGGCTTCGGGGTTTGTTCCCGCGATCTGCAATCGTCGGTCGATATACCCCTTGGTCTCATCCGAATCGAACGGTTCCAGCCGCGCGCGAAGAGCAATTCTCTGCTTCAGCTGCCTGAGTCCGATAGAGTCCAGTTTCTCATCGAGCTCCGGCTGACCGACCAATACGATTTGCAGCAGCTTATCCTCGGCGGTCTCCAGATTCGTCAGAAGTCGGACCTCCTCAAGTATCTCCGCATCCAGATGGTGCGCTTCATCGAGAATAAGTACGGTTGTCAATTTTCTCGACCCTCGCGAAACCAAAAAGTGGCCCAATGCAAGCAAGAGTTCGCCTTTGTTCTTCCCAGAGGCAGAGAGCCCGAAGTCGGAAACAACATACTGCAGGAATTCCGTGGGACAGAGGCGACTGTTGAAGAGATATGCATAAGCAATGTCTTTACTCTGCTGGAGCTGTTGCAGCAAGCATCTCAGCAATAAAGTCTTGCCGGTACCGACCTCCCCAGTGACCACAACAAATCCCTTGTGCCGGCGAATGCCATGGTACAGTGCCGCCAGCGCCTCGTTGTGCCGCCGCGTCGAAAAGAGGAAGTTTGGATCGGGCGTGAGTTCGAACGGGTTCCGCGCGAGATGGAAGTAAGCCTTATACATTGTGGTTTCGAGTTAACTGTGTTTATAACTGATCACTGATCCTGCCAGGATGGCAGCAAATACCAGCGCAGCCATCGCCCATCCGAGCAGCATTTTCCTCTTGCTGCGAAGTTGATCCGCAGGAGTCAGGATACTCGGGATCTCAGAGATCACCTTGATCGGCAATAGCGCCTTAAACGCCTGTTCCGTGTACAGGCGGTCGTCCAGGAATTCCAATCCGCCGACCACTACAAGACCCAACATCAAACCGACGCCCAACCCGATTCCACAGAATTTTAGGCGGTTCGGAAAATCGGGTTTCAGAGGTAAGCTGGGCGGATCGAGCATGCGGAAGCGCTCGCCTTGCTGCATCTGCTCCATGCTCGTGGCCATCTTCGACTCATTTTCCTTTTTCAACAAGTCATCGTAACTCGTCTTAGATTGATCGTAGCCGCGGGTCAAATCAGCCAACTGTTGCTCGCTCACGGGCTCCTGGTTCAGACGTCCCTGATAATCACCCACCTTAGCTTTCAGGACCGCGATATCTCGCTCCCGGTTGGCGATTTCAACCTGATTCGATTGCAGCTGACTTTGCAGTTGCAGCAGAGCGGAGTTCTGCGATTTGTCCGGTACGTAGTCTGCCTCGGCATCTCCATCGGGCTGGGCAGAATTGCCCTTCTTCAACTCGCCAATAAGTTGCTGTCTCATCCTTTCGGTCTGAGCTATCTGTGTTTTCAACTTGCGGATATCTGGGTATTGATCGGTGTAGTGTGAACTGAGGTCCGCCAAGACCGACTTGAGTTTTCGGAGTTCTTCGTCGATCGCGGATAATCCGGTTTTGGCTCCGTCTACCGTCTTAGAATCACCCTGGAGAGTGCGATATTGAGTGATCAGCGATTGTAAGTATACGTGCTGCTGTTGCGCGGTGTTGAGCGCATCTTCCTCGTTTTCCAGTTGCGACTGCATGCCGCTGAGGATCTGAAGGTTACTCGCCTGCTGGCTAGGTAAGTCACCAATATGTGCTGCTTTGAACTGTCTAACCTTGGCCTCCTGTTCGGCAAGGCGCTGACGCGCGGTCTCCAACTGACCTTGCAGGAACTTGGTTGTATCTTCCGACTGTTGCTGACGTTCCTCCAGATTTTCATCGATGAAGAGCTTCGTGAGCTCAGCGGTGACTCGCTGGGCGAGTTTCGGAGTTGGCGCGGAATAAGAAACATTGAATGCCGTGATCTGCTCGTGAGTGTCCCGGACAAGCTCGATTACAATATCATTACGCATCCGCTCTACTTTTTCATCTGGATTGAGGCGGTGGTGGCTGCCGGCGGTATAAAGGTTCAATTGCTCAATTATATGAAGGAGACGCGTGCGGCTGAGAATCTGCTGTTCAATGTTCTGCAGCCGGCCCTGAAGATCCTCGTTGACGTTTGGAGTGACATAGTCTTTGGGCATCGTCGGCTGCTCTACCAAGATCAGCGTTGCTGACTTATATTTTGGTGGCAATACCCAGCTGGTTGCCCAGACGAGGAACCACCCAAGGAGTAGCGATACAAGGAAATACGGATACCGGCGACGAACCACGTCCAGGTAGCGCGGCAGGTCGAGCGGCTGCGGATCTTGATCCTCAGACATGATGATTCCTTATAGTGGCCGGTCGAACTGATACGTGAGTGAGACGAACTCGCGGTTCGTGTCAGGAGCTTTTGAAATTAGCGGAATTCCTGGGTAGCTTTGATACGCCTGCATATATCCAAGTTCCGCTTTAAAATGCCGGGTGAAGGAGTGTTGGAACGAAATCTTCCCGGAGATGCTATGACCCCCCTGACCTGCTAGCGGGAGGAATGATGTGACGTTCTCATTGATGGCGTATCCACCCCTGGCCTCGACACTCCACGTGCGTGTCAGGCGGCCTGTGGCCAGTATATTTGCGTTGCTTGAATCGAAAGCTCCGAACAGCCCCTGGACTCCGCTAACGAGTCGGACGTAGCTGACTACAATCGTGCTGTACTGTGCTTTCCAGTCCATGCTTGCCGTTCCAGTGGGCCACCACGAGCGGTAGGTTGGCGATGGCGATTGAACAACTTCGACGTGTTGGGGACCGGCGGATAAAAAGAAAGAGAGGGTGGGCTTCGCATAAAATGCAAAGAATAGTGCGGCAGTGTGCGTCTTGGCTTCGCTCCCAGGACTTACGCCGTAGGCTGAGAATTGTGAATACTGATATGTCATTCCGACGTAGTGCTTTCTGGCGAGACGTTTATTGTAGAAACCACACCACGCTTTCGAACCAAAATCATACAGACCCGGGACCTGGGCGGGGTCGGAATAGGTTAGATTTGTAAACGTTCCCTGAGCACCCATCATGCTGTCTCTACGAAACTGATAGGTAAATTCTACATCTGCCAGATTCTTGAGCTGGTCTGCGACGGGCGCGATCACAGTTATCGGTGGGGCGCCCGGAGCTGTTCCGCCAGTCGGCGTATCCAGCTGATTGAACCCGTTCGATGTCTTATCAAAGCTGTCTCGCAGAGTCGCAGTGATATGTTGACTCAACCGGTAGTGAAAGTCGAGAGCAACATCCTGAGACTGTTGATTATTCAGGTCGCCGGTCCGCTGATAAAACGTGAATCCGGGGCGATAACTCAACACAAAGTGCAGCCGCGATGAGGTTCGGTTGAGGACAATCCACGGCTGAATCTGGTAGCTGACATCGCTAGTCACATTAGTGTAGTCAGCGTTGGCAGGCACGTTGTCGCTGTACGCGGTAGCGATCGTGTCGCCGACGCGCACGTAGTTCCCCGCCTCTGACTGAAACGTTTCGAACTTTAATGAAGTCGGTATCAGCATCGGAATCTCGTAAGGCGTCGCGATTTCATCGATTTCTGGTCCTCTATCAACTGAGGCTGGTTGATAAGAGGCTTGATCAACCGTGATGGCATCAGGTTCTGAATCGCTCTTCTTAGCCTGGGACCACAGAGGTAGGGCGATGAGGAGCGCAACCGCCATGCAAACTCGTGTAAACATAAGCTGCCCTCAAGGCACGACAATGGTGTCACGCGGTTCAAGGCTGATGTTCTGCTCAGGAGTCTTGCCTTTTATAACGTCCTTGTAGTTGAATGCAATCCGGGATTGCCCGCCACCAGGGCTCTGTCGCAGGATATAAATGGCTTTTTGCTTGGCAAAATCACGAAATCCGCCTGCTGCCGCAATTGCGTCTAGAACCGTTGTCGCAGCTGTAAGAGAGTATGATCCCGGCTTCATCACCTGCCCCAAAACGTTGAACTTCTCACTGTGGATCTCCTGGACCATCACTGTGACTTCCGGTTCCGCAATGTAGGTCCGCAGTTTGTTTGTAATCTCCAGTTCGAGTTGCAAAGGAGTCCGTCCCGCCGCCTGTAGCTCGCCCACCAGAGGAAGGGAGATTCTCCCGTCTAAGCGCACCGGAATTGACCGGGAAAGATCCGGTTCTTTCCAAACGTTGATGGCCAGCAGATCATCATCCCCGATCACAAAGCTACCGTCGTGTGGCTTCGTCGTTGATTCTGCAAGCGAAGTTGCGGCACCCGGAACTCGGGCATCTGGAACTTGTGCCCACAGGGAACCGGTAAGGACGACTAGGACGAATCCCAAGCCCCGGTGGTCGGTTATTTTTTTCATAACGACTCCTGAATGCGAGCTAAGGATTGCGTGCGAATCTAGCTCGACTCTCCCAATCTCGATCAATCTGTCCGGATATTTCCGCGGGACCCAGTCCCTTTACCTTTCAAACCAGCGTCTCCCGGCACGAGAGAGAGATCGGACGATCTGATCTGGTATTGGTCAATCTTGTACAACAGCGTTCGATAGCTGATTTTGAGTAACCTTGCGGCAGCTTTCCGATTCCAACGCGTCTTCTCCAGGGCGGCTGCGATCGCGTTCTTCTCAGCCTCCAACCTGACACTCTGGACGAGAGATTTAAGCGAGTCAGGTCCTGTGGAAGCAACGCGAGATTGGATCAATGATGATGATTGGACGCCGTTCGAGGCCCGCAGTAACGTCAGAGCAACATTCCCCGCAACCTCATCCGGGTCTGGCCGGTTCTTTTCGAATGCTAGCTCTTTGTCACCAGTCATGAGATAGCGTTTCACAAAAATTTCCAATTCCCGCAGGTTACCCGGCCAGGAATACGCCTGGCAGGCCTCAAGTGTAGCGGCCGAAAAGTCTCGTGGAGCGAGGGCATATCGCTTGGCAAGTTTGTGCATAAAATGGCGCGACAGGAGCCGTACTTCCTCCTTGCGCTCCCGTAGTGGTGGCACGTGAATGGTGTAGGCACTTAGGAGATAGTAGAGGTCTTTGCGGAATCTCTTTTCAGAGACCGCATGTTCCATGTTCGTGGTACTCGAGGCCAGGACGCGGATGTCGACCTCAACGGCGGCGCAAGTCCCTGGTCTCATAAACCGCCTGTTCTGCAGCACCCGCATCAGGTTCGCCTGGACGCCCATCGGCATCTCAGTAATTTCATCCAGGAGAATCGTCCCTTTTACACCAAGTTCCAGTTTGCCGGCCTTAATGGATACAGGTGTACTGGTTCCGTCCCACTCGTAACCAAATAGTTCCCTTTCCAACAGATCCCCAGGCAGCGCTGCACAATTGACCTTGGTGAACTCGAACCCGGAGCGCAGCGATAATTTATGGACCAAGCGAGCGGTAGTCTCTTTACCACTACCCCCTTCGCCAAGGATCAACACCGGTACACTGACCTGCGCCAGCAAAGCCGCCTGAGCGCGGAGCTCTCGCATGATCGGGCTGATCGCAATGAAGAACGTGTCGTCGTTTATCAGATCGACATCATCACTCGTAATGTCAGGCTCGATAGTTTCACACACCATGGAAAGGTGGCTCTGGATAACCGTTGCGAGTCGACGATCGTCGAAGGGTCTTACAAGATACTCCCGTGCGCCTAAGCGAATTACTTCTTGTCTCTTACGAACATCACCGGCATGACCAATTAAGATGATCGGCAATGCGGGACGGAGCCTGCGTAGCCAGCGGAGGATGTGCAAACCATCGGCATCGCCCTGGGGCAAATCGAGCAATAGCAGATCCGGCGGTCCCCCGGACTGGACCCGCTCCATCGCCTCCCAGACGTTCCCGACGATTTCAAGCTGCCAGGAGCTCGATTCTCCCAGCGACCAGAGCGTACGGACAAGAACTGAGTCGCGACTGACGAATAGCAGTCTTGCTGCTTCGGTCAAATTTCGTACCGGGGGCTGGATCATGTGGCAAAAGTGCCGGAAAGAGTTCGAGCACGCACCTCAACACAAAAAGGCAGATGAAGATCGGATGAAGCTGGGGCAGCTAGGGCTGACAACTTGGAGTTGGCTGAATGATTGCTACGGCGAGCATTCGCAATTCGCCCCCTGGACTGCACTGGTGAGAATCATTGACTAGACCGGTTCCACGTCGTATCCCTCTACCTGAATCGCCAAAGATCTCTGCATGGCCTCCACTGATATGATCAGCCTCCGGTTCCCGTGGCGCGAGAGGAAGATTCCCTCCAAGCCCTCAAGGGCGCCCCCCCGAATGCGCACGCGCTGTCCTGTCTTTAGAAAGGGATGGGGGCAACACGGAAGTTGCTCTTTGACTAAAATTCGGACCGCGTCGATTTGCTCATCGGGAATCGGCGTGCCCACCCTCTGGGTGCCTACGAGGCCCAGTACACTGTCAGTCCGAAGCACCCGCTGCCACTGCTCATTACAAGGCGTCAGCTTGACGAACAAATAACAGCTGAACAAGGGCAATTCCATCGTCTTTTTTCTGTCGTGCCAGCGATGCACCTCAGTAAACACCGGTAAGAAGGTTGTTACCCCTCTATCGCAGAGGCGGTGAGCTACGGCTCTTTCGTGCCGCGCTCGAGTATGCACTGCATACCAGTTTTGGCCGTCCTTTTCGGCCATCCCCCCGCTATCTGAAAACTTCCACTTTTCCTTACCGGTATACAATGCTGCGCCTCTCTGAGACCTTCCTGGTTGCCCCATTTGCCCGAGTTGATCTGTTGAAAGTTTCCGCCTGGAAAAACCGGCCGAGTCCTTTTAATGAACGTGAGTGCTTCTGCTCTATTGCGGCTGCTGATCCACTCGAGTCACCAGGCCCAGGCATCTGACGCGGTGGTTGCTCTTGTCCGCATAGCTTCGCCCTCTGGGTAACATTCATCTGTCACCCTTGACTCACTATGAACAGGCGCCAACGATCCCCGCCCCAAAATGCTGAGGGTCATAGGTGCAACTGTAGCCATATAGCCGCTTGGAACCTCGCTCGGGTTTAGTTCGCCCCAGCACCAGCGAATACGGCCCTTGGTGTCAACCGGATTCGTTAGGGAGCGTACCGCTCGATGCAAGTTGCTGCAAGAGGTACACCATCTCTGCGAAGCATTTCTCCTCTGAGCGGCCTGAGAGTAGGGGCTACTCACTCTGAGGAGGTGTTCTCATCGATTCGTGCTCGTTTGACATACGGTTCAGTCTGAGCCGACATTTTTGAAGGTTGTCTCGGAAATGGAGTGGCCGTCATATTCGACAGTAGAACCGCCTTAGAAGGCCAACGGTCGATGGATAAGAAGGCTTATCGATGGATAAGTGCGGTTACCGACATCGACCAAGGTAAGTTGTTTGCAGGTTACCAAATACCCCATTGACATGAGTCTACAATGTGACTACGTTCCAACAGAATCATTTTGGATCCGCGGCTAGATACTCGAATCCACTTTGACGGGGTCAAGTTGCATCTGCGTACAGGGTGGATACCAGCGTTACAACCGACAACCGCCCTCTCTCTAAAGCATTCTAAAAAAAGTCTTAATGCCTGGATCTCAAGTAAATGCTTCAGAAACAATGCGTTAACTGTCCTTAAAAATTAGCCGGATACAATCCGTCCAGTAGAACCTCAAAAACTTCAGTTAGACACGCTTCAAGAACTAGAGAAGGGATGAGTAGAGGCTTGTTGTGGCCTGCTTTCTCTGCGCACAAAATAACTAAAACATTTGATGGAGTGTAGGGAATGCGCGACGGAATCCTGGAGCTAGCCATTCGTATACTGGTGGCGGACGATACCCGGCTCCACACGACGTTGCTAGCAGATGCACTGAAGCGCGACGGTGCGTTCGAGGTGATGGGATCGGACTCACAGGAATTGATTTCGCAAGCCCATCTGCACAACATCGATGTTCTTCTCCTCAGTTCCGATCTTGATGAGCAACCGGGTCGCGGATTTGAGGTTTTGCGGCAGGCGCGCGCGCTTCACCCAGCTGTCCGCGCCGTCGTGCTGCTCGATTCCACAAAACAGGAATCGGTTTTGGAAGCGTTTAGGGCTGGGGCCCGCGGAGTGTTAAGCAGGCAAGAAACAGTTGAGACCTTGAGCAAGTGCATAAGAAGCGTACACCAGGGGCAGATCTGGGCCAACAGCCAGCAACTGGGATTGCTGGTTCAGGCCTTGGTTTCTTCGCGGGGTGTTCCCGCCATAAATGCAAGCGGCATGGACCAGCTCTCCAAGCGAGAGACGGAGATCGTCGACAGCGTTGCCTTAGGTTTGTCAAATCGAGAAATTGCCGAGCGATTAGGTTTAAGTCAACATACCGTCAAAAATTACCTCTTTAAGGTCTTTGAGAAACTAGGAGTTTCGAGCCGGGTCGAGCTTCTGTGCATGGCAGTCAATCACGGAGGACAGTCACCGGACGGTTGCCCGGAGAAGAATCCGGATAATGGGGGGCTCAACGATTCGACTCTGGATGGGTGGCGACGAGCTGCCGAACAGGGGGGGCCGATCGCGCAACTGCAACTAGCTCGCTTTTATTGGTCTCGTAGGGCCAATCACAAGGACCTAACGCTGGCTTACAAATGGTATTCGATTGTCAGTCAACAAATATCGCGAACCAGCAAGAGTGTCGAAAGTGCCATGACGATGGAGCAAAGGCTGGAAGCAGAAGAGATGGCTGCCGAGTGGCTCAAAAGGGCGGCCAAATCCCAACCAACTTTGACGGGAGACCAACTGATCGTCACTACAGGAACACGGAAAGCCGTGCAATCTGCGACTGACTTCCCTGGTCGCCTAGTGACGAGACGAATTGGGACTTAACAGCCCAGGATCTTTGCACCGTTGCAACGATTCTGGGGCAAAACTATCTCCCGCGTTGCCGGGTAAACCCTTGGATCAGACCATTCGTAAGCACCGCCCCTTCCGGTCTTAGGGTACTGTCGCGGTGGCCTCGTTGGACGCAGTGCTTTCCACTCCTGAGGAATCGACACTTTTTACGACGTAGTCATAGGTCACACCGCTCTGAACGTTGCTGTCCACATAGGTGGTCTGAGTGTCGAGGGACGAGTTCAGCAGTTGATACCCAGAGCTGCCACTCGATCGATAAATGTGATAGCCCGCGACCGGATCAGCAGAGCTAGTGGGTGCGTCCCAAGTCAGGTCCACCTCATGGCTCTCCCCTGTTCCACTTAGACTGATCACGACCGTACCGTTAGTGGAGGAGTTGCTCTGGATGGTCAGCTGACCGGTCGCCGCTGTCGCCGTGGCCGGATCGAACTGCACGTCCAGCGTCACCGCCAAGTTCGGATTCAAGGTCACCGGGAACGTGGCTCCAGACATGGTGAAGCCCGTCCCACTCAGTGTGGCCGAGTTGATGGTCACCGGCGCGGTCCCCGTGGAGGTCAACGTCACGGGTAGTGTCGATGCCGTGTTCACCGTCACATTGCCAAACGCCAGACTCGTCGGGCTAACCGTCAACGTAGGTACCGCAGCATTCAGCTGCAAAGCAAAGCTCTTGGAAACGCTGCCTGCACTCGCCGTCAGGGTCACCGCTTGCGCGGTCGTAACTGAGGAAACAGTCGCCGTGAACCCTGCACTGCTCGCATTGGCAGGAACCACCACCGTCGCCGGCACCGTAACCCCTGCATTGCTGCTCGTCAAGCCCACACTCAAACCGCCGCTCCCGGCAGCCGTGGTCAGCGTCACCGTACATGCATCGCTTCCTGCCCCCGTCATCGACGCGCTGCTGCAAGACAAGGCACTCAATGCTGCTGGTAGCGCCGTCCCTGTCCCCGTCAGACTGACCACCGCCGTACCATTAGTCGACGAGTTACTCTGGATGGTCAGCTGACCCGTCGCTGCCACTGCTGTAGCCGGGTCGAACTGCACATTCAGCGTTACCGACTGCGTCGGATTCAAAGTCACCGGGAGGGTGGCTGCCGACATGGTGAAGCCCGTCCCACTCAGTGTGGCCGAGTTGATAGTCACCGGCGCGGTCCCCGTGGAGGTCAACGTCACGGGTAGTGTCGATGCCGTGTTCACCGTCACATTGCCAAACGCCAGACTCGCCGCGCTGACCGTCAACGTAGGTACCGCGGCATTCAGCTGCAAAGCAAAGCTCTTGGAAACGCTGCCCGCACTCGCCGTCAGGGTCACCGCTTGCGCGGTCGTAACTGAGGAAACAGTCGCCGTGAACCCTGCACTGCTCGCATTGGCAGGAACCACCACCGTCGCCGGCACCGTAACCCCTGCATTGCTGCTCGTCAAGCCCACACTCAAACCGCCGCTCCCGGCAGCCGTGGTCAGCGTCACCGTACATGCATCGCTTCCCGCCCCCGTCATCGACGCGCTGCTGCAAGACAAGGCACTCAATGCTGCTGGTAGCGCCGTCCCTGTCCCAGTCAGACTGACCACCGCCGTACCATTAGTCGACGAGTTACTCTGGATGGTCAGCTGACCCGTCGCTGCCACTGCTGTAGCCGGGTCGAACTGCACATTCAGCGTTACCGACTGCGTCGGATTCAAAGTCACCGGGAGGGTGGCTGCCGACATGGTGAAGCCCGTCCCACTCAGTGTGGCCGAGTTGATAGTCACCGGCGCGGTCCCCGTGGAGGTCAACGTCACGGGTAGTGTCGATGCCGTGTTCACCGTCACATTGCCAAACGCCAGACTCGCCGCGCTGACCGTCAACGTGGGTACCGCGGCATTCAGCTGCAAAGCAAAGCTCTTGGAAACGCTGCCCGCACTCGCCGTCAGGGTCACCGCTTGCGCGGTCGTAACTGAGGAAACAGTCGCTGTGAACCCTGCGCTGCTCGCATTGGCCGGAACCACCACCGTCGCCGGCACCGTAACCCCCGCATTGCTGCTCGTCAAGCCCACACTCAAACCGCCGCTCCCGGCAGCCGTGGTCAGCGTCACCGTGCATGCATCGCTTCCCGCCCCCGTCATCGACGCGCTGCTGCAAGACAACGCACTCAACGCTGCTGGTACCGCCGTCCCTGTCCCCGTCAGACTGACCACCGCCGTACCATTAGTCGACGAGTTACTCTGGATGGTCAGCTGACCGGTCGCCGCTGCCGCCGTAGCCGGATCGAACTGCACATTCAGCGTTACCGACTGCGTCGGATTCAAGGTCACCGGGAGGGTGGCTGCCGGCATGGTGAAGCCCGTCCCACTCAGTGTGGCCGAGTTGATGGTCACGGGCGCGGTCCCCGTGGAGGTCAACGTCACGGGTAGTGTCGATGCCGTGTTCACCGTCACATTGCCAAACGCCAGACTCGCCACGCTGACCGTCAACGTAGGTACCGCGGCATTCAGCTGCAAAGCAAAGCTCTTGGAAACGCTGCCCGCACTCGCCATCAGGGTCACCGCTTGCGCGGTCGTAAATGAGGAAACAGTCGCCGCGAACCCTGCACTGCTCGCATTGGCAGGAACCACCACCGTCGCCGGCACCGTAACCCCCGCATTGCTGCTCGTCAAGCCCACACTCAAACCGCCGCTCCCGGCAGCCGTGGTCAGCGTCACCGTGCATGCATCGCTTCCCGCCCCCGTCATCGACGCGCTGCTGCAAGACAAGGCACTCAATGCTGCTGGTATCGCCGTCCCTGTCCCCGTCAGACTGACCACCGCCGTACCATTAGTCGACGAGTTACTCTGGATGGTCAGCTGACCCGTCGCCGCCACTGCTGTAGCTGGATCGAACTGCACATTCAGCGTTACCGACTGCGTCGGATTCAAGGTCACCGGGAGGGTGGCTGCCGACATGGTGAAGCCCGTCCCACTCAGTGTGGCCGAGTTGATGGTCACCGGCGCGGTCCCCGTGGAGGTCAACGTCACGGGTAGTGTCGATGCCGTGTTCACCGTCACATTGCCAAACGCCAGACTCGCCGCGCTGACCGTCAACTGCGGACTCGATACTACCGTCCCCGTGCCGCTCAAATTAACAGCCGCTGTGCTGTTGGTTGACGAGTTGCTCTGGATTGTCAGCTGACCCGTCGCCGCCCCTGTGGTGGTCGGATCGAACTGCAATTTCAGCGTCACTGACTGCGTCGGATTCAAAGCCACCGGGAAGGTGGCTCCAGACATCGTGAAGCCAGTACCGTTCAGTGTTGCCGAATTAATGGTCACCGGGGCCGTCCCCGTGGAGGTCAGCGTCACAGGTAGGGTCGATGCTGTATTCACAGTCACATCGCCAAACGTCAGACTTGCCGCGCTGATCGTTAACTGCGGACTCAACGTCGCCGTACCGGTGCCGCTCAGATTGACAACCGCTGTGCTGTTGGTTGACGAGTTGCTCTGGATGGTCAGTTGACCCGTCGCGGCTCCCGCGGTGGCCGGGTCAAGCTGCACATTCAGCGTCACCGACTGCGTCGGATTCAAGGTCATCGGGAACGTGGCTCCCGACACCGTAAATCCGACCCCATTCAATGTTGCCGAGTTGATGGTCACCGGCGCAGTCCCCGTGGAGGTCAGCGTCACGGGCTGCGTCGATGCCGTATTCACCGTCACATCGCCAAACGTCAGACTCGCCGCGCTGATCGTCAACTGCGAACTCAACTCCGCCGTGCCTGTGCCGCTCAGATTAACAACTGCTCTGCTGTTGGTTGATGAGTTGCTCTGGATTACCAGCTGACCCGTCGCCGCTCCTGCCATGGTCGGATCAAACTGCACATTCAGAGTCATCGCCTGGTTCGGATTCAACGTCACCGGGAAGGTGACTCCCGACACCGTATATCCGGCCCCACTCAGTGTTGCCGAACTAATGGTCACCGGCGCCGTCCCTGTGGAGGTCAACGTCACAGGCTGCGTCGATGGCGTATTCACCGTCACATCGCCAAACGTCAGACTCGCCGCGCTGATCGTCAACTGCGAACTCAACTCCGCCGTGCCTGTGCCGCTCAGATTAACAACCGCTCTGCTGTTGGTTGATGAGTTGCTCTGGATTGTCAGTTGACCAGTCGCCGCTCCTGCCGCGGTCGGATCAAACTGCACATTCAGCGTCACCGACTGCGTCGGATTCAGGGTGACCGGGAAGGTGGCGCCGGAGAGCGTAAATCCGGCTCCACTGAGTGTGGCCGAGTCGATGGTCACCGGTGAGGTCCCTGTGGAGGTCAACGTCACGGGCTGCGTCGAGGCCGTATTCACCGTCACATCGCCAAACGTCAGACTCGCCGCGCTGATCGTCAGCTGCGGACTCAACGCCGCCGTGCCTGTGCCGCTCAGATTAACAACCGCTGTGGTGTTGGTCGACGAGTTGCTCTTGATAGTCAGCTGACCCGTCGCCGCTCCTGCCGCAGTCGGGTCAAACTGCACATTCAACGTCATCGCCTGATTCGGATTCAGGGTAGCCGGCAACGTGGCTCCCGACACCGCAAATCCGGCCCCACTCAGTGTTGCCGAGTTGATGGTAACCGGCGCCGTCCCTGTGGAGGTCAACGTCACAGGCTGCGTCGAGGCCGTGTTCACCGTCACATCGCCAAACGTCAGACTCGCCGCGCTAATCGTCAACTGCGGACTTGACAACTGTGGACTCGACACTGTCGTGCCCGTGCCGCTCAGATTAACAACCGCTGTGCTGTCGGTCGACGAATTGCTCTGGATAGTCAACTGACCCGCCGCCGCTCCTGCCGCGGTCGGATCAAACTGCACATTCAAAGTCATCGCCTGATTCGGATTCAGGGTGACCGGCAACTTGCCTCCTGACACCGCAAAGCCGGGCCCACTCAGTGTTGCCGAGTTGATGGTAACCGGCTCCGTCCCAGTTGAGGTCAACGTTACAGGCTGCGTCGAGGCCTTGTTCACCGTCACATCGCCAAACGTCAAACTTGCGGTGCTGATCGTTAGTTGCGAACTTGATGGCTGTGGACTCGACACCGTCGTGCCCGTGCCGCTCAGATTAACAACCGCTGTGTTGTCGGTCGACGAGTTGCTTTGAATGGTCAGCTGACCCGTTGCCGCTCCCGCAGCGGCCGGATCGAACTGCACATGCAGAGTCACCGCCTGAGTCGGATTCAAGATCATCGGGAATTTGGCTCCCGACATCGTGTAGCCACTGCCACTCAAGGTCGCAGAGTTGATGGTCACCGGCGACGTCCCAGTTGAGGTCAACGTCACGGGCTGCGTCGAGGCCGTGTTCACCGTCACATCGCCAAACTTCAGACTAGCCGAGCTAACTGTTAGTCCCGGAGTAGGACTGCTGCCACTGCTAGCGATTCCCGATCCGCTGATTGAGCCCTGAGCAATTGAGTTGCCCGCGGCACCCATCACCGTGAATTGGCCAGTGTAGCTGGATTCGCTGCCTGGCTTGAAGCCGACGACGAAATTGTAGGTCGAACCGGCTTTGACAGTGGCGGGAAGGCTACTTTGACCGTTCGCAAAGAAGCTCTGCCCAGCGATATTCAACTGAGAAATAACAATTGGCGCAGAACTCTCGTTGAGAAGGGCGACATTACTAGTAGCTGTTTGCCCGACAGGCACACTACCAAATGTGATTGTGTCAGGTGAGACGTGGAACGGACCCGCGGCTGAGCCATTTACCACGTATCCGCAACCTGCCGTCGCGACGACCAGGCAACATGCCAAGGTCACAAGTAACCCTGTCCACGAACCGCTGGGTCTGCGGATCGGACCGCGCCGGCACGCGCAACATAAGCTGAACACCAATGTCACCTCTGCAAAACTGCAAGTTTCAGAGGCAGATAAAGAAGGAGAAATTGTAGGTAGTGTTACTCGTGGAATTCCGGGCCTAGCTGCGCGGTCGAACCCTGGATTCATCCGACTGCAATGAATGCAATCAGTTTCGCTTCGAGGCCGACGATGGACTTCGCAAACATTCAGTACCGTTGTCCACATTCAAGATCGAACTCGCCTGGAGCTCAAAGGAGCAGTGCGTTCCGATAAAGTAGACTGCCACTCCTTCCGGATATTTGGATTGTCACTTTGTGATCGGAGGCCCTCAATGACACAAATTAGTCATTGATTGGGAAGTATCTACGGATGTGGCAATTTTTGTCGATTGGATGACTCTACGCACATCCTCTTTTCGCTGCAAAGCGCCGTGCAAGTGATAGCTATGAGAAAAAGTCGATGTGCGCTTTGCGCTATGTGCTGCTATGGGAAATAGTAACTCCGGCAAGATCCATATTACTTTAGTTATCTATCTTACTCGCACGATTAATCTATTTCGATTGACAGCGTTTTCCTAAGGACGGCCTTGATGAGTAGAGCGCTCGCGAGCTAAGGTCTCGCATTGTACAGAGGTGTTGGCTTGGTAATTTCGGCCCCCTTCAACCGCTAGAAAACGCCAGACGGACCACTGCAACCAGCCATTTTTTGAACGTCTAGGGAACTGTCGCGGTGACCTCGTTGGACGGAACGCTTTCCACCCCAGAGGAGTCGACACTTTTTACGATGTAGCCATAGGTAGAACCACTCTGCACTGAAAGATCCACATATGTCGTCTGGGCGTCCACCGACGGGTTCAGCAGTTGGTACGTAGAACTGCTACCTGTCGAGCGATAGATGTTATACCCCACTATCGGAACCGTAGAACTACTGGGCGCGTTCCAGCTGAGGTCAACCTGATGGGCCGCGCTTGTCGCATTCTCCCCGGTGCCACTGAGACTGACCACCGCCGTAGCATTGGTCGACGAGTTGCTCTGGATGATCAACTGCCCCGCCGCTGCTCCCGCAGCAGTCGGATCAAACTGCACCTCCAGCGTTACGGCCAAGCCTGGGTTCAAGGTCACCGGGAACGTGGCTCCCGACATCGTGTAGCCAGGACCCGTAAGTGTCCCCGAGTTGACGGTCACCGAAGCCCTCCCCGTGGAGGTCAGCGTCACAGGCAGCGTCGATGCCTGATTTACCGTGACATTTCCGAACGCCAGGTTAGATGGACCGATCGTTAGCTGCGAACTTGCTGTCACTGCACTCAGCTGCAGGATAAAGCTCTTGGAAACGCTGCCCGCGCTCGCCGTCAGTGTCACCACCTGTGCGGTCGTGACAGATGGCACAGTCGCCGTGAATCCTGCGCTGGTCGCATTCGCCGGAACCACCACCTTGGCCGGCACGGTAACCGCTGCACTGCTGCTCGCCAGGCTCACACTCAAACCGCCGCTCCCTGGCTCCGCCGTCACCGTTACCGTGCAGTTATCGCTGCCCGATTCTGTCATAGACGCGTTGCTGCAGGAAAGCGCACTCAATGCTGCCGGCACACTCGTGCCCGCGGCTGCCTGACTGTTCACTGCCGTACCGCAACCCAACGGCGGGAGGGCGACGAGGAAACATGACAATATGGCAAGCAGCTTTGTGGAGAGACCGTCAAGTCTGGAGATCGAACCGCGCCTGCAGTCACAATCTGAACTGAGCACCAGTATCACCTGTGTAGTGCGCGCTTTCCAAAGAGACAAATAGGATTGTGGCAAGTGCTAATCTTGAAACTTCGGAACAACAGCGCTCTCCATTCGAAGACATCCTCTGCAGTGATGCTACTATTTGTCGGCCGGAAACAAACGCTTCTCAGGTTTGAAGGGCACCCATACCAAGGATTGTTACGCCACGATCCCGACCTCTCAATGACACAAATTGGTAACCGCTCGTGGGAGACTCTGTTAGAGGCCTCAGTGTGCCATGGAACAAACTGTTCTAGGGTTGCGACGAAATGTGAACAAAACCCCGACCTTGTCATCGTCGGGCACCCCACTGACTATGCCCGCAACATCCTACTAGATTGCCCCTGACTTCAAGGACTCGTCCAGCGGCTTTCATGTGCGAACATCTGGTCCCGTGGCGGCCTCAGGCCCCAGGGCTTCCAACAGCCGAACAGCCGTGCCCTGCTCGAGAGTAACCCGCCGCGGGATGAACTCCTCGAGACCATGAGTCTCCTGCAAACCTGCAAAAGGGCTGTTCGTGCGAACGGCATCGCCCAAGAACACGGGATTGACAGAGTTACGCATGCTTGGGGAAACGAGGATTGCCAAACGCAGCCAAAAATGGCGGGTACTAGAGGTTACTAAAGTGCCTCCATTTCTTCTCTTCAGGTTGAAGTTTTTGCCGAAAGAGCTTTGCCGACGATATTGCGGTTGGAAGAATGGGTATCGATGAAGAGATCTCTTGCTCTACTTGCAGGGCTCGCCTTAGTTCTTTCAACGTCAACAGGGTTCGCCGAAGAGTTGCCAGAATCACCGCGAATGGGATTGGCTCAGCCGTCCATCCGAGTTACCGTTCGAAGCCGTCCGCTACCCCGAAAGCGAAACGCCTGGGTTGAATATTCGCTGTACAGTGGTCTGGTTGTAACACACGCTGCAGATTGGGCTAGTACCGAGCAATGTTTGCGTACCACCCAGGAACAAGAGAAGGCAGGCTTTGTCGGTCTATGTCATGAAGGTGTTTTGCCTAATGCCCTGGCTGAAAGCAAAGTAGGCCTAGGAGCATACGAGGCTGCTACGGCAGGGTTGGAAGTCTATTCTCAATACCTTCTCACGAAGCACCATCACGGGCGCATTGCCCGCATCGCCCAACTCGCCAATATAGGTAGCACTGCGTATGTAGTAGCACACAACTACCATACGATCCGGGCGGCGGGTAATCGATAAGAGAAAACGCCTTGCGCCGATTAAGCCGAGCCACACTGGTGCGAGTAGCCGAATCTACTGAGACTAAAAGACTAGTGCGGAGTGGCTGGCGACTAGAAAGAACAAGTCAGAGCGTCAAGAAATCGAAATGCGGGGGCAAAGGGGCGGAAATCTAGAGGGTGGGCGGAAGCATTGTGTACGCGGGCAAGAACGATCTTCTGTGCACGCCTTGGGCGCTCCGCGCGAGATTCTGGAACAAGCCCGCGGATTAAGTGCCACCGTAAGCGCTCAACGGAGCTTATGGTCAGTGCATATAGCACTTCGTGGGGGGCCGTTTCTGCCCTAGATCGCGTCCAATCTCCCCGAGCTCCGCCACGTTGTGTCACGTCCTCTGCAGCATCATTCGCCGCTGGTTCGCAGAAATGGGCAGGCGTGCTGGTCACGGTACTGGTGGGGCCGATCTGAGAGCCCTCGGAGCTGAACGGCAACCCAATGTTCTTCCTTGAAGCACTGAGTCAGCGGATGAGGAGCCGGGCTATCCGTCTGCCGCTCAGCATAACCGAGGACGGCGATGTCACGCTGGACAATTGTGCCACAGACCACATAGTTAGGTGGATGGATCAAGGTCTCTTGTTCGCGTTACGTAATAAGACAAATGGTGAATAAGCAGGGGAGCTGCTTGCCAAAGAAGATCCACGGCCACAACAAACTCCGCTGCAACGAGTTCTCTTGGTCCTGCTGAGATTCGCAGATAAGTTACTGGGTGAACGCTTGCCCCCCTTAAGCATTACTCCAAATTAGAGCCAACAGCTAGTTTTACTACGCAGACTATCGAGAGTTCCCTTAAAGGACCAACTGCCCATGAAGTCTTCGGTAATTTGCCCATGGCGACCCATCCAAGACAGAAAGTGACATTGCATCCCGTGGCGCCTGTGGATCATGTCCGACGACATCTCTACTAGCCGGCAATACCATCTTGACCGGCCTGCAGATGACGCCTGAAACCACACCAGGCTGCGCCGCGGCCGCGGCATCCGGGGGGACAACTAGCTTGCCCCGTACAAAACCCCACCTCGGCCTACCGTCTGGACTGGAACGGGCGCGGCGCATGTCTGAGTGCGTGCTCATGGCTAAGGCGGAGGAAGCGGCGGCCCATGGTGAAGTGGGCGTCAATCCCGCTTGCGCGAAGGTGATGCATCCGTCTCTCAAATCGGAGGATGTAGAACTGGAAGATCAGTGAGAAGCCAACCAGAACCCGATCTTCGCGCTGGACGGCGCTCAGGGTATCTTCCACGGGGTCTTCGAAATCGAGAAGTTCGACTCGGTAGCCACGCGCCTGCAGCGTAGAAGCAAGATAGCCAACCTGAGGTTTCCTTGCCGCTTGACTTCCGTGTAGTCATCTCGCGGAATACGTAGGTTCGTGCGATTGTGCCACGGCCGCTTCGGATCGTTCTAACCGTGCCCGCAGCTCTTCCGCGAAAATCTGGATGTTCGGTTCCTGAAATATCGAATTGTGATCGCCGGGCAAGTCACACACTTCGACACCGCCCTCAGCAAGGGGCGTCCATCCCAGGTCTCTCGGTAACCGGGTATCGCGTTGAATTGAAGCGCGAAAGACCGTCACTCGACCGGGCCAAGGTTTCGCTCGGTAGTTCATCGCCGCTGCCCTTGAGACGTAGAAGGTGTTCTTCATGAACGAAGGCACGGAACGGAATCCGAGGAGGGCCGCCGCCGTGTAGATCCAAGTCCGGGCTCGGAGATTTAGCTTCTCCCGTAGGTAAGCGGCCTTCTTCCGAAGCGAGAGACCGTCAAGATTTCTTATGTGGCGTGCGATACGGCTGTCGAGCCTGTGCGTCGAATCATTCCTCTCGATCAGAACAATAGCGTCGCGAGGATAGGCGTCGAGCATCCCAAGCAGTTCCACCTGCTCGCCAAGTGCGTGCAACTGTTGCGCTATTTCGAAGCCAGCTGTGCCCCCAAAAGAGTATCCCAACAAGTAATACGGGCCCTTTGGCTGTATCTTTTGGATCTCAGTCACGTAATATGCCGCCTGATCTTCAAGGCTAAGGAGCGCAGATTGGCCCGGCAGCAGCGACTGTGCCTGTATACCATAGATTGGGTGCTCCGTTCCGGTCAGCATGGCAAGCTGATAGAAGCGGATGATATTCCCAAGGCGGCCGTGAATAATAAACAGAGGGGGCGCCGCCCCGCGTGGCTGTATGGGAACGACCGAGGAAATGACGTTGGCTGAGCTTCCAGAGCGCTGCATCGGAACCGATCCCACATCGAGAATTCGCCCGCGAATCAGCGTCGCCAGTTGTTCGATTGTCGGAGAACCGAAGATGCTCGTGATCGGCAGAGAGCAGTGAAAAGCTTTGTTGATCTGGGCGAACATCTTTAAAGCCATTAGCGAATGACCGCCCAAATCAAAAAAATTGGTTCGGATCCCGATCGGGCGAACCTCGAGCAATTGCTCCCAAATCTGAGCCAGTCCGACTTCGAAAGAATCCCGCGGCGCTTCAACTGGGACATCGCTAGCGATTGCTGTGAGCTTGGCCGATGACAACGCCTTCCGGTCAATCTTGCCGTTCGGCGTTAATGGCATTCTATCAATGACTGCGAAGGCGGCTGGAATCATGTAATTGGGCAGCCGTTGTTTCGCCGCGTCTCTCAACTCCTCTATCGTCGGAACTGCGAAGGGATCTTTTGGAACGAAGTAAGCCACGAGGCGCTTGTCTGTGGGACCATCCGCCTGAGCGACGATCGCGCATTGACGAATGCCCACGTGTTGCTCGAGTGTGGCCTCGATTTCACCCAGTTCGACACGGAAGCCTCGAAGCTTTACCTGATCATCGACGCGTCCAAGGAATTCGATAGCGCCGTCCGGAACGCGCCGCACGAGATCACCTGTTTTGTACAACCTCGCCCCGCTTTGCCGGCCAAGTCTGTCGGCGACGAAGCGCTCGCTGGTCAGATCCGGACGACCCAGATAACCTAACGCTAAGCCTGCCCCACCAATATAGAGTTCACCGGGCACACCAACCGGAAGCGGCTGGGCGCGGTCGTCCAAAATGTAGAATGTCGTGTTATCGATGGGCTGACCAATCAACACAGGCTGATCCTTCTTTACGCGCGCGACCGCAGACCAGATTGTCGTTTCCGTCGGACCATACATATTCCAAAGAGATTGGCATCTCGGCAACAACTCGGCGGCAAGTTCGGTATCCCAGGATTCTCCACCACAGAGGATCTTCAATTTCGAACTCCCCTTCCATCCCGACTCCAGCAGAATCCGCCATGTAACTGGTGTTGCCTGCATGATGGTTGCCCCGCAATTCTTCATCAATGCCGAGAGAGAAAGGCCATCTTTGGCAGTTTCGCTCGAGGCAATCACCACGCGTGCCCCGACGGTCAACGGAAGGTAAAGTTCGAGGCCAGCGATATCAAATGACAACGTGCTGATTGCCACCAATCTGTCAGCGGACGTGATGCCAGGTTCCCGTTTCATGGACGACAAGAAGTTAACCAACGAGCGATGCTGGATCTGCACACCTTTGGGTTTGCCGGTCGAACCAGAGGTGTACAACACGTAGGCAAGATCTTCAGCACTCCGGCCAGTCAGCGTTCTCAGTGACACTGATGCCTTGGATTTTGTTAATGGCAGTTTGTCCAAACAAACTACCTGAGCCCGATACACCGGAAGATCGGTCAGCAATCTCTGATGGGTCAACAGGACGTCGGGTTGCGCGTCATTCAGCATGAAGGCCAGACGATCGGGTGGAAAGGCCGGGTCCAGAGGCAGATATGCTCCTCCCGCTTTCAGAATGCCCAACAGGCCGACCAGAATATCCACCGAGCGCTCAACGCAAATCGCCACAAGTGTGATTCGACCAACACCCAGTTCCCGCAGATAGCAGGCTAGGTCATTCGCACGGTCCCCGAGTTGGCGGTAGGTCAATTGTTCCCCTTCAAAAACCACCGCGACAGCGTCGGGGGTGCGCTCAATCTGCTCCTCGATCAACTCATCAAGACACTCTTCTTTGGGATAACTCCGCTCTGTCCTGTTCCAATCAAAAACGATCTGTAAATATTCAGCGTCCGTCAACAACGGTAACTGAGCGATGCTTGTGACAGGATCGGCTGTTACGGCTTGCAGGAGGGTTTGATAGTGGACGAGCATACGCGCTATGCGATCCTCATCGAAGATGTCGGAGTTGTATTCCATCTCCAACCAGACTTCGTCACCGAGATCAGTCACGAAGAGAAACAGGTCGAACTTGGATACGCCGGTCGACGCCATCAACGATTCGATTGCAAGCCCCTCCAGCCCAATGAACGACAGCATCTGATCGCGATCCCGCCAGTTGAGCATCACCTGAAACAAGGGATTGTAGCTCAGGCTTCGTTCCACCCGAAGTCTCCGAACAATCTGATCAAAGGGGACGGCACGATGAGCATAAAGGTCAAGCACGGCCTTCTGAACGCGGCCAAGCAGATCTCGGAACGACATGTCTCCCGAAAGCCTAGCCCGCAACACATGCGTGTGCAGAAGGAACCCGACCACCGCTTGCAATTCTGGAGTATCGCGGTCGGCCAGGGGGATGCCCAAAGAAATGTCATCGCTCCCGGAATAGCGGTACAGCAATGTATGCAATGCAGCAGCAAAGATCGTGAAGAGGCTCGTCTTTTCCAGGCGGCTAGTCTTGTACAACGCTTCTGTTAATCCTCTGCTGAGTTTCCAGCGCAGTCGTCCTCCTTGAAAGGACATACTTGTCGGGCGGGGTCGATCCGCAGGTAACTCGAGAAGCGGCGGAGCTCCGCGCAGATTCTCCTCCCAGAAAGCCAGATCTTCGGCAAAACTCTCCGTGGCTAGCGTCCGCTCCTTCCATAGCGAGTAATCTCCGTGCTCGATCTTCAGTGCGGGCAGCACGACCGGCTCTCCGGTCAGAAATGATCTGTACACGGCAGACAACTCACGCCAGATGATCCCCTCCGAAGCCCAATCGCAAATGATGTGGTGCATCATCAGTATGAATGCATGCTCGCGGGGGCTGAGACAGACTAACGCCACGCGAACCCCGGGTTCGGCTTCAAGATCGTACTGAGCCCGAGGCTCGTCGATCAGCAAACGTTCCAATGCTGCCGGACGCTCCACCGCTGGGAGTGTGCTGATGTCAATCCTCTTGAAGCGTAGTGGCCAGCTCTCGTGAGAGACCGCATGCGGCACATCGTTGATAATCCTAATTGTTGAGCGCAGCACCTCTCGCCGATCAACAATCACATTCATCGCGCGCTCCAATGCATCCACGTTGAGTTCGCCCGTCATCAGCACTGCTTCAGCTTCGTTATAGGCCGGTATATTCGGGTTCAATTTTTCCATGAACCAGAGGCGCTGCTGTGCGGGGCTGAGTGGATGAGGAACAGCTGAATCCTGCCGGGGAATTACACCTGCTGCTGGCGGCACATACTCTCGCAGGAGCACCTGCTCCCAATTCGTCGCGTGGTCGGCGATTTCATGACTGCCCGTACCGTTTGCCGGACGCAGCCTTTGCCTGACAACCTCGGCTTGCTCAGCCACGGTGCTGAATTCGAAGAAGTCAGAGAGAGAGAGAACAATGGGGAGTTTGTCACGGAGTTTGGACAAGCATTGAATCGCCAACAACGAGTGACCGCCCAAAGCGAAGAAATTCGTCTCCGGGTCGACTTTCGGTACGGCAAGCACCTTCGCCCAGGCGGCTGCGATGATCTCTTCGATCGAAAGCCCAGCAGACGGGAGATCCCTGTTACTTCCGTCGCTGCTACCGTTGATGATAACTGCCTCGCTTTCCGGCTGAGTGGTTGCCGCGACGGTGGCGAGAACGGCCGGATCGAGAAGCCGGAGCCGTTGCACCTTGCCGGAAGGGCCTTTTGGCAACTCTTTCAGGAAGTGAATTCGCGACGGAGACTTGAAATGGCCAAGCCGAGTTTCGCAGAAGGCAAGCAGCTCTCTCTCGTCCGCCGCGGTCTCGGACCGTAGAACCACGAAGGCGACCGCATCCTCACCGAAATAGCGGTCGGGAACACCTACTGCTGCCGCTTCCAGCACTGCCGGATGAGATTCCAGAACTTCATCGATCTGACGCGGAGCTATATTGACGCCGCCTTTGATAATCAACTCTTTGGAGCGCCCAACGATGAAGAAGTAGCCGTCCTCGTCCTGCCGGGCGAGGTCCCCGGTATGCAACCATCCGTCGCTGTCCATCACCGCCGCCGTACCCGCAGGGTCCTTGTAATAGCCCGTCATCAGGCCTGCGCCGCGAAGTAACACTTCGCCGGATTCACCTTGCGGCACGTGCTCGCCCGCCAGGTCGACGATCCGTGTCTCGAAACCCCAGGGAAAGCCCGGCGACCCGATCTTGTTGTTGCGGGGAGGCAACGGATTGGAAAAGACATTTCCCCCTTCGGTCGAGCCCATCGCTTGAAGAAGTGGCAACTTGAATCTGTCCAGAAACTGACGATGCAGCGATGGCGATAGCGGCGCCGACGAAGAGCGGAAGAAACGAATTCGCTGGTATGCGGCCCAGCGGCGGTGCTTTCCGGGATCGTCCCAGTCCACCAGCTCCGAGATAATGGTTGGCACCAAGGCCGACCAGGTAACCTCAAAATCGTCTATCCAGTCCCAGAATCTACTGACAACAAAACGATGAGCGACAACCACACAACCGCCACTCAACAGCGTTGGAATCAGCGTTACGCATTCCGCGTTGATGTGGTAGAGAGGCAGAACAAGCAGGGACCGGTCCGTCGATGAAAGCTGATGCGCCGCGATGGAATTGTTTCCATGCGCAAGGATCGAACTGTGGGTATGGATTGCAGCCTTTGGTTTGCCGGTGCTGCCCGAGCTGTACATCAACAGCGCCACATCGTCGGGCGCCGGTGGCGGCGGCATCTGGCTATCATCTACTGACTCAAACGCTGCCAGAGGCCCGTCCACAACTACTTGAATTACGCGAATATCCCCGCGGACACTTCCCAGAGCCTCGCCGAGCATTCCGGTATATTGGTCTTCAACAAAGACAATCTTGGCATCGCAGTGGTCGAGCATGTAGGCCAACTGCGCAGTTCCGGCGCGCACATTCAGGGGCACAGCAACGAATCCGCCGTACATCGCTCCTAGGAACAACTGCGCGGTCAGCAGGCCGTTATCCATCACGAATGCGACCTTGTCTCCGCTTTCTAACCTCGCTTGACTGAGCATGCAGGATAGAAGGATCGATTGTTGCTTTAGATCCACGAATGAAATTGAAGTTCCTGTTTCCGGGCAGATTAGAAATGCCGTTTCTGGCCGCTCGATGGCCATCAAATCTATCGCTTCGCGGACGCTTTTTATTTCCTTGCCGACTGCCATGTGGTTCTCCAGACTTCAAATCTTTGATCGAGAAATCGTGGCGCCGCACCATTCTGGCCGAGCAGGACTAAATTGAGGATTTGAAAACTGTCATCCTACCAGAAAGAAATTCCTTACTCCATCGTCGTGGTGGAAACTGCCATTGCGTCCTGTAGTAACGCATCCGGTAGTAACACTTACTTCATTACTTGTGCTTCACCTTAGATAACCGGCATAGTATCTCGCAGTTCTCATGGGCGTCAATTGTTTTGGCACGGCTCTTCAACAGACGAAAATTCAAGCTGAGGCGCTTAAATCTTCGCCACCAAAGAACCTCCGAGACGTAAACCTCCGGAGACAAAAAGACGGGTCAAACCACAAAATGGTCTACACTTCGAACTTCTTTCCGTCCATCGCGCCGCCGACGCCAACCTACCCTCAGTTGCATAGGTTTACCCACGTGGATACTCGCAAAGATAGGATATAGATGACTCCGGATCGCGTTCTTTTCCTCGACACAACCTTGAGGGATGGCGAACAATCCCCGGGTTGCAGCATGGATACTCACGAAAAGCTAAGGATGGCTCATGCTCTTGAAGCCCTAGGGGTGGACGTCATTGAGGCCGGCTTCGCCATGGCCTCGGAGGGGGATTTTGGCGCGATCAAGGCAATCAGTCGGGAGGTTCGCGGACCAGGCATAGCCTCCCTGGCCCGCGCTCGCAGAGAAGATATCGAAACAGCAGCTCGCGCCCTCGGTGAAGCTCGGCGCTCCCGCGTTCACGTTGTTCTCGCGAGTTCGGACATCCATCTCGAATACAAACTGAAGATGACACGAGCTGAAGCGATCGAGCAGGCCGATTCATCGATCCGTTTGGCCTGCCGCTATTTCGATGAAGTAGAGTTCTCTCTGGAGGATGCCACCCGCACCGGGCACGATTTTCTCTGTCAAATGGTCGCAGTGGCCATCGACGCCGGGGCGAAAATCATCAATCTTCCCGATACCGTCGGCTATTCCGTCCCGGCCGAGTACGGCGGTCTCTTCGAAATGTTGAAGTCCCGTCTTCCCGGCGTGGCCGGAATTACGCTTTCATCCCATTGTCACAATGATCTCGGCATGGCCGTGGCCAATACAATGGCTGCTGTTGCCGCGGGGGCGCAGCAGGTCGAGTGCACGATCAACGGCATAGGTGAACGCGCGGGCAATGCCGCACTGGAAGAGATTGCCGCCACCATGCTTGTGCGGAGGGATAAATTTCCGTGCATCCATTCAATTGTTCTCGATCGCCTCTGCTCCACAAGTCGATTGCTTTCCGAAATCATCGGCTTCGGGCCGCCGCCGAACAAGGCCGTGGTGGGCAGGAACGCATTCGCACACGAAGCAGGCATCCATCAGCACGGGATACTGGCTAACCCGCTCACTTACGAAATCATGAGCCCATCCTCTGTCGGAGCGCCCAACAACCGAATCGTGCTTGGCAAACACTCAGGGAGGAGCGCCCTGGCGCACCGACTGCGGGAACTGGGCCTAAATTTCGAGGCTTCAGATCTTGAGATTGCATATCGCCGTTTTACGGACCTCGCCGATCGCAGGAAGTCTATCTTCGACCAGGATCTGCTGGCACTGCTTCCGGAAGACGTTCGTAAGTCCCCTCGCTCGGAGGGGCCTTTGAAGCTCGAGGAGGTACCGTATAAAAGCTGAGGGCATGCCTTTTCGACGGCCATGAGATTTACCCATTGTAGAGTGCGCGTTTCCCTTCAGCCCTGTTGCACGATCAAGTGGGTCACGCCGCCGTTCGCTGCAGGATGTCTCTATTTTCCGTGTCTCAAGTTAGGGGTCCAGACCTGGACTGCACCCCTAAGCTGAAACACGCTGAAAGGTCATTAATTAATGACCTTCGGTTCGTTTCGTTTTATCGATACTCAGTCGTTGAGCCGCGTGAGTGTGGAAATCCTTGACTGATTTCCAAGGCCTGTGGGGTCGGTGGTAAACCTGCTTTTCGTTTTCTCGCCATGTGTCTTCCTCTCAGGAGATTCGGCAGCATCCACGACGGCGGCTCGAGCTCGCAGCAACAAGTCGGCCTGTTGGCGCAGCCTGCTGCAAATATCGATAGAAGCCCGCTCGGGTTGGTTCGGGGGCATGTAGTGGCCGAAGGTCCTAGGGATATAGCCGACATCCCCAGCATCGAAGTCCGCCGTACGCGCCTTAGCCCCGTTGAAGAACACGATCATCCTGCCACTCCCCTGGATGTAGTACTGCCACTCATCGGCATTCTGGTGCCAGTGTAGCTCGCGAAGATCGCCAGGTTTTTAAATCACGTGTGTTGATGCGATGGTGGTTGATACCGGGTTCAATCGTCGGCTCTCGAGTAGAGATTGAACGGCACACCTTTACCAAATTAGTAGGTATCTAGATGCGCCTCATGAACACGCGGGAACCGCCCTTGCGTGACGAAAGCTGGCCCAGGATCACCTCCCAATGCTATTCCGCCCGGTTCAGACAACCAAGGCTCCGCAGGCACAGGAACTCCTGGCTAAGCGCAATCTGATTAGGGAGAGATGGCCATGTCCACTGTTCACAAAAGGAGCACGAAAGAATCAGAGGACCTGATATCTGTTCGGCGATGTTGAGTGATGGCGGTTGGCTTGGGAACTCAATCCGCGTTCTGGAGTGCAGCGAGCTTGGTCTCTCCATCAGAATCATTCATTTCTCCTGGCTGTGACTGCGCTTCGCGAGCAGTTCCCGCGCCTGCGTAGCTTTGGTCGCTTGGATCTGCCGGAACCGCACCGCCACCTGTTCTCGCGTCAGTTGGTCGCCGCAGAGAATCGGTTCGAGCGTGTTCATGAGGAGCATCTGCAATCCAACAAGCTCGGTGAAAATGTGCACCTCCATATCGCATCTCCGTTCCATGCTTTCGGCCCGTAACAATAGTTCCCGCGCCGATTCACGCAGGTTCTTGCCGGTGACTTCAGCCCGGTTCAAGAGCGCCCGTTCCTCCGCCTTCGTGAATCGAATGGCAATGCTCTGGGTGCGAGCTTCCCGACCTTTGCCTACGGCCGGACGGCTTTCAATGTGAACGCTGTGTGTCGCCATGCGGTCATCTCCTCTATACGTTTTCAGCCGTGGTTCCAAATGGAATCGGCGAAATTGGCTCTTTGCTTAAGTGCTGGCCGTTCTGCATCTTTCCAAATGCAACCGTAACGGTTCCAAGCGCAACCCTTTCAGGGGTGGAGTGTCACCTTTCTTCCGGTGCGAAGCACCGTTGGGCCTTTGCGAGTGAACTCAAGGTGGATCCCACTTTTCCCCCCGCTCCGCGCAGCGAACCCCACCCCGGCATGTGCCTCCCTCTCGGGAAATTCGGCAGCATCCACGGTGGCCGCTTTTGCGGATAGGGAGATCGGGCAGTACTTGAGCCGCCGGAGGTGCAGATTTGGCGAGTTTGGATGACTTCAAGCAAGGGCATATTGTTCTCCTTCGGGTAGTGAGATTAGACGGACTTGGTGCGCGCAATCATACGCTGTGCCGTGAGGGCAATCTCACGCGCTCTGGCCAAGCAAATCGAGTTTGGAACCTCAAACCGGCGGCGTACTTCGAGCATGGTCACTACGTCATCTAGTGTTACGCCTTCCATAAGCCATAAACGTGCCGACGCGACATCTACTGTTCGTTGTGCGTAGTAGAGAGGAGATGGCTTGTCGGAACGTCGTGAAGCCAGTTCCCTCGTGAGCTTTACGGGATCATTTCCGCCGGCAAGTTCATTCAAAACTCGAGCCCAATCGAGTTCCGAATTACTCTGCTTGCCTGGATGTTCTCTCGGCGGGATATGAGGCTTAGAAAGCCTCGCGCTCGTAGCCGGAATGTCGAGCCGGAAGTCATCGGCGTTCGACGTGTTATCGTCGGGATATTGGACTGCAATCGAGTGGGCTGGATCATATTTCAGGTTCAGGAAGCCAGGCACACGCAGAACACGGTTGCAATCGGTACAAGCGGGATCGCCTCCAAATGCGAGAGCGAGTAGCTTTAGGGCGGTTTCTTGCCTCGCTATGTCGAAGCCTTCCACACGCCAAAGGACCTGATATTTGTTGGGCGATGTAGTGATGATCGCGGTCGGCTTCGGAACTCCATCTGAGTTCTTGAGTGCAGCGAGCTTGGCCTCGCCATTTGAATCAATGTCCAGGTACAGATGTCGCACCGAAGCGACGCTTTCTTTCGTGCGTTTCCGAGCGGCGGAGCGAAGCGGATTTGCTGCAACATAGATGTTGGCTCCCGCCGCGTTTTCGTGCGCGAGCCAGCCCAGATAACGAGGCGCTACGGCACGTTCTAGCAGTACGACTCTCTGCATCACCGTGACTGGATTCTCGCGCCGCAGCAATAGCGCGATGAACTCGCCTGGCGCAAAGCATTGAGTCAGGAATTTATGCGCCACCTGGATTGATCTGCGGTACTCAAGTTGATTCATGGTTCACCTCGCGAGTCGGCTCCAAAGAGACTCTTTTAGCAGCTCGGTCAAAGCTCATAACAGGTCTCCAGATCGATGGAAGCCAAACCTTTTGGCCGGCTTCCACGAAGGGATTGAAGAGGCCTAAGCGGCCCCTCCCTCCTCACCCTGAACCTGCTCTTCCGGCAGAGACTTCTCTGCGCGATCGAGCTTCAGAATCGTACTGACGCGAATCTCCCAAATGCGTTGCTCAGTCTCCGTCTTCTTGCTGGTGAATTCCCGGCTGTGCAGCTCGCCTTCCACCTGGACATGCGCATCTTTGGACAGCATCTTGGCAAACTCCGAGAGCTTCCCGAAGACGACACAACGGTGCCACTCGGTGTGTGATATGTACTGGTTGCTGTTCTTGTCCTTGTACGACGACCTTGTAGCAAGCGAGAACGTGGTTAAGCTGCGATTGTTGGCGGTGCGAACTTCTGTGTCGCTGCCGAGGAAACGATGAGAGTGACTTTGTTCTGGTACATGACTGTGTCTCCGTTTGTTGATTCCCGATCTTGTTCGGGTCACACCGGGCGAAGCCTTGCGAGTGGGGCCGGCTCCCAAGTGCCGAAGCACTGCATTTACGGAGGGTCCGGAGAAATCTTTTCGGTGTTCTTGCAGAAAAGATTTTGAGGGAAACCGTAACCCGCGGGGCGGTGAAGCCGAAGCAGAAGAGCAAGTTGCCGCAGGGCGCCGGTAATCCCCCGAAGCAGTGACCGAACAGACGACGGAGCAACACGGCAGACACAACCGAGAGCAAAGTTTTCATCGGCGTCTTGGCGAGAAGTTTGCCCCGAATGTAGCCAAATTCGAGAAGTCAAGGACTCTTCAAGGAGAGCCCTCGAACGTTTCCGTTACCCGTCGAAAGAGTCTCACTTACCCGCATCACCATGCGCGGACGTAGTGAGGGTAAATGCAGCCGGGTTGGCAGGAACATTGAAGACCGCATCGCGTGGGCAAATTCGGTTTAATCCTCCACTGAGGCCTGGTTGGCTCTGAAGGGCGATGCTCAGCCGAAGCGAATCAGCGACCAGATCATTGTTCCTCACATTTCCGCGGTAGTCGCGTGCGACTTTAGCGGTCCGCCACTCCGATTCGAGTTCGGCATGATGCTTCATGTCGAAAAATTTAGGCGCCCTCACTCTCGTCGTCCAATACTTCCTATCTATCGTGCAATAGCTTTTGTCTATAGGCGGTAGGTCCGGTAATCCATCTCCCACTGGATGCAGCTTCCGAACAATTCTTGTGTCGAAAAGAAATGGGCCATTCAACGTGCTTTCTTGCATTCGAAGACTCGTTCCCTCGGCCGGCGTGCTCGCATGTGTCTACTGGAGGAATCGAAAGAGAAACGGGAGGGCCAAATGGTCGGCTAACAGGGTACTTTCAGGAGCCCTTCTCGCTACATTCCGCCTTCGCGATAGGTGAGAGGCCGGTCGCGATAGAAAAAAAGTATTGGACAGCATTTGCAGTTCGCTAGAGGCTAGAAGAAGCCCTGTTTCGGCTTCGTCCAAAGGTGCGGATCACGGATATGCCAAGCGCTAAATCCGCTGAATCGATGGTTCTAAGACCGTGGCTATCTCTAGAAGGAGAGAACTAATGACTGATACATTTGAACTCCGAGCAGGTAAGCCGGGGAAAAAATTGGTTCGAGCAGAGGATAAACTGCTTTTGAGTCGCCAGGAGGCTGCGGCACTAATTTCTATCAGCCAGAGATCTCTCGACTATCTAATTGCTAACAAAGTTCTGATTGTGAGGCGCATTGGATCGAGAGTCTTGATTCCCGCGACGGAGCTTCGTCGATTTGTCCGTGCGGATCACCCGCAGCGTCTGATCGGCTGACCGCGCCGGATCGCTTCGAACGGTTCGTCATTTCGTCTCAGGCATCTGAAACAGTCGCTTGTCGTACTTGATCCACCGGCACCACTCGATCTCCACCCCTTTCGCATCTGGGTGAAGAGGATTAAAGAGATAGTTCATGGATTCCGGCGAAGGAACAGAAGGAACTGCCAACAAGGCAGAATTGCCACCTGCCAGCCAGGAATCGCCTATGGATTTCGTTTGGTTCATATCGTCGCGCCAATTGCTTACGAGACTACTGTGCTCTAACGCACCGGTTGCCACGTGCGCGGCGACGGTAATCTTCATGAGTTGGTAGCTGTCTGGAAAGAGCCTCGGATTGGCCTTTAGGTTGGCAAGCACTTCGATCAAAGCAATGGCAGGATGGTCGGAGAGGTATACGATACGTTTTCCTCGTTTGGCTGTATGCCACCTACCATCTGATTTTTCGCCGCCCATTCCTTGAAGATCGCAGTGGTTGCTGATACGCCACAGCAACCTCATGAATAAATGCCTTCATCTATTTGCCACAGCAGATTTTCTACCAGGCGTCCACCTGATTCGGTATGGAGCATGCTTATAGGTGTCCGATCGTTGAGACGTTCATCGACTTGCCGCAACCACGTCAGCGCTTTTTCGTGATTTCCAAAAACCTGATCCGCCAGAACGATGATTCGCGCGATGCGTAGCATACGTCCGGTTTCTTCAACGGAGAGTTGTTCTCCGCGCGCTTTTCGGTGTTTCAATGTTCGCGGAGAGATGACGATCTCGGAAATTTCAGAGAACGTAAGCCCCCTGTCTTTCAAATAGGCGATGCTGTCAGTGGGAAGTCCTTTTTCGGCAATCTCTGCCAGATCGAGCGCAGAACTTGGAGACACGCCGATGTACTGCTCGAAGGTGAGGTCACTAGTAGCCATCGGGCAAAATCCTCTGTAGACATTATGCCACACGTTGATATGGCAAAGTGCCACATAGGTGGCCCGCACGCTGCTATTCTCCTCGATGGAACCGAAAGGCCTTTTATCTTTCCACCTAAGTTGTCCATTCACGTGAGATGAAATCTTGCTCCGCCCTAAATACCGTTCCGGGGTCGGAATCGACGCAGGCCCCAGCAAGAATGTTTATATGCACGAGATCACCGACCCGCTTGCAGCAGAGCTTGGCGCAGATGCGGCGCACGTCATCATGGCACCAGCTTTCGAGACCCATCGCGCGCGTAGTGCTGAACGACCTGCAGCACTGCACCTGTCGTGACATCCTCACCATAAACTTTGGCGCCCTTGCGCACGGTGCGAAAGATCTTCCCCTCGGTAATGCCGGCCGCGGTGGTCCACGCGTCGATCGCTGCTTTGACCCAGGCCGGGACGGCATCGGTGCGAACTCGGTTTCCGTTGCCGCAACTCTACCTCACTCGGCTGTTGATCAACGGCAGTGCAAATGAGTGAAATCGCCGCCTGGAGGACCAATCCGTGGAAGATAAGACTCGCAACGCAAATGCCTGCTCGCTAAGCTCGCGTTCAACTGTGGTTCGCATCGCGTCTACGGCTCCAGTCTGTGATCGGCCCGTGACTGTGTGCGCTAGGCTCGAGGTGGCATCCACTCAAATCTCCCACAAAGCGTGCGAACGCAAAAGCGTCAGGCTGCGGCAGGATCCAGCTTCTCGACAGCTGCTTGATTATGCTCTGGTGCAAGATGCGCATACCTGGTTGTCATCGAAATTGTCTTGTGCCCAGCTAATTCCTGTACCGTTCGAAGGTTGACATCCTTCATCACCAGCCGGCTGATAAACGTGTGGCGTAAATCATGCCAGCGAAAGTTCTTGATCTCTGCCTGTTTAAGCGCCAACTCAAACCACTTCCGCGGATTGTTCAACTCTTTGCCGTATTTGGACTGGAAGATTCGTCCCTCGTTAGAACCTAGAGCGCGGAGCACTTGGAACGATTGCTGGCAGGTCCGGTTCATCGGAATCTCACGCGTGCTTCCGTTCTTCGTCATCGTCAGATGAATTCGTCTCCTGGAAAGCGAAACCTGCGACCATTCCAGACTGAACTGCTCCTGCTTGCGCATCCCGGTGTTCAAAGCAATATCGAAGGATGGCAAGTGAATCGGAAACCGCCGAGCGATGACTTCGCGAAGGCGGCTCTCCTCTTCTGCGAGCAAATAACGTATTCGCGCATTATTCTCCGCGCGTTGCTCCACCAGTCGCGCAGGATTGCCAGTCACTCGACCATCGGCAAGAGCAATTTTGTAGGTCTTGCCGAAGACATTCTTGTACCTGTTCTTGGTAGCAGGCCTCCACGCATGTTTGCCGAGCCATCCATCAATTTCTGAAGGCTTGATCTCATCCGCGATGCGTTCACCAAAGGTTTCGACAATCAACGCCATTCTGCTTTTAAAATTTCGGATGTCTTTGCGCTCGTGATTGATGTACCACTCAACCGCCTCCTGAGCGATCACCTTAAACTTGATCCCTTTGTCCTTCACGTTCGCGGGCATTTTCATGCCACGCAGAATGTCGGCCTTACGAATTGCGTACAGCTTCATGGCGTCGCTTCGACGGCCCACTTTCTCGCGATGCTCAACGCCTTCGACTTTGTAGCGAATCCACCAAATGCCGGAATTTGGGACTCTCTCAAAGACACCGCGTTCTTTTTTAGGGGCGCGTCTCGGCATGGGATCACCTCACACGCCGATGGTAGCAAACCAGAAAAAAGTGGCACCAAAAGTGGCACCAGACAGACTAAAGGCACCGCCAATGTGGCGTTAAAATTGTATAAGTGATTGATTCTATTGGTGCCCGGAGGGGGACTTGAACCCCCACGGCCTTGCGGCCTGCGGATTTTAAGTCCGCTGCGTCTGCCGATTTCGCCATCCGGGCATTGTCGCGTAGGTAGCTGGTGACACAGGACTTAATTCGCTCTCGCCTCCGTCGTGCTCAACAACTCGTGAGGCGTGGTGTGAGCTCTGGTGTCAGTTGCCCTGCTCCGTGCTGAGCCAGTATCCCACAGACGTTGGACTGCCTCCAACTCATGCTGCGAAGCCAGATGAGCGTATCTCATGGCGACTTGAACGGTCTTGTGCCCCGTCAACTCCTGAACGGTGCGGATACCAAAGGCTAACTAGGGTCGTTGTGGTTGCCGTCAGGGATTGCTCCAACGATGCCAGCAAAGACGGGGATCAGGGCGATGGTCCCGATTAACGAAAGAATTGGATGAAATGACAATTTTACTGTGACGACTGATATGACCATCAGGATGACCGCAAGCGCCATCACTATCTTTGATTTTCGCCGAGACAGACTAAACGCACGCATAGACACCCATCTCTTTATTCGCCCAACCTGCGCTGCCAGCCAAGCACAGCATCTTCGAGAGAAATGAAGTTTTCACACTGATAAAATCGGCAAGAACCTGACAGCACATGAATACGGGTCAGGCGTGGTAAATGAGAATTTGGGCGACGGGGACTGGAGAGGCGTCACGACGCTTCAGTCGGGCTTCCCGCTTGGATTTACTACAAATCTGAACCTGCGTAACTCGTTTGGTGGCGGCTCCAGGCCGAACTACACACCGGAATAAACGGCTCAGCGGTTTTGAAACTCGGCGGCTGGTTCAACACGAGCTGCTTACCGAACCGCCGGCGTTTACTTTCGGCCCCCGACTAACGTCGGGCCCTGATACAAAACACGCAGAGTGGAGCGGAGGGAGACTTCGGTTTCTCTGCGCTAGTTTCCACACAGCCTTTCCGAGCTGGGCTGACGTTTGGCCGCCGGGCACCGTACACATCGTTCCAGTTCTCAGGCGGGGCATCCTGCCGCTGCGGGCTTACGTTCCGTCTACTTCTCTTTGGCGTTAGCAGGCGCTACCATAGCTGATTTGAACGGGATGATTGGAGAGTAGAAAATGAACGCACTGGTAAAGAGCAGACCGGAACGAGGTCTGTGGCTGGAACAGATTGGTGAACCCAAGATCGGCATCAATGATGTGTTGATTCGCGTCCACTACACAGGCATCTGCGGCACCGACGTTCATATTTACGAGTGGGACGATTGGGCGCAGAGAACCGTGCCCGTTCCCATGGCCATCGGGCATGAATTTGTTGGGGAAGTTGTTGAAGTTGGATCGAACGTAAATGACTTTTATCCCGGCGATATTGTGAGCGGGGAAGGACACGTCGTCTGTGGCCGGTGCCGCAATTGCCTGGCAGGAAGACGGCACCTGTGCGCGAAGACGTCAGGGGTTGGGGTCAATCGCGCGGGCGCTTTCGCTGAACTCATCTCGCTGCCGATGACCAATATATGGCGGCATCACCCGGGCATCAATCAAGAGATCGCGGCTATCTTCGATCCTTTCGGCAATGCTGTCCATACCGCTCTTTCCTTTCCGGTACTCGGAGAGGACGTGATTATTACCGGAGCAGGTCCCATCGGCATCATGACAATTCCGGTGGTGCGCCATGCAGGCGCCCGGCATGTTGTGGTGACGGACATCAACCCCTACCGGCTGGAGCTGGCCAGAAAGATGGGCGCCACGCTGGCGGTCAGTGCGACTGAGCCGCTTTCCACGGTGCAAAAGCGGCTTGGGATGGTTGAGGGTTTCGATGTTGGTCTCGAAATGTCGGGTAATCCGTCTGCATTGCGCGACATGATTGCCAGTATGAGCCACGGCGGAAAAATTGCTATGCTTGGCATCCCGTCGAAAGAGACGCTCATGGACTGGAGGAAAGTAATCTTCAATATGCTCACCCTTAAAGGCATATACGGACGCGAGATGTATGAGACGTGGTACAAAATGTCGGTGATGCTGGAGTCGGGGGTTGATATCTCACCAGTCATTACCCATCGCTTTGCCTACAACGATTTCCAGCAAGGCTTCGATGTGATGATTTCGGGCAAAACGGGAAAGGTGATCCTGGATTGGACCACCCTTGCATGAGGGCGATAGGCCCTCAGAAACCGAGTTCCGCCTTCGCTTCTACGAATTTGGCTATTGCAAATTCCAGGTTCGCCCGACTGTGGGCTGCGGAAACCTGGGTCCTGATACGGGCCCGATCTTGCGGAACCACCGGATAGGAAAAGGCAACCACGTACACGCCCTTGCTGAGCATGGATTCTGCCATTCTGGCGGCAGTGCGAGCCTCGCCGAGCATTACGGGAACAATCGGGTGGTCACCGGGAAGGATGTCGAAACCCATCAGCGTCATCTGCTCGCGGAAGAAGCGGGTGTTTTCGCGAAGCTGGTTTCGTAGTCCGGCAGCTTGCGTAATCAGATCCAGCACTTTCAGTGACGCGGCAACGATGGGCGGAGCAACGGAGTTGGAAAACAGGTAGGGTCGCGATCTCTGCCGCAACAGATCGATGATTTCTTTACGGCCACTCGTGTAGCCACCGCTAGCCCCTCCCAAAGCTTTGCCCAACGTTCCGGTGATGATGTCGACGCGTCCTTCGACTCCGCATAGCTCCGGTGTTCCCCGCCCGTTTTCGCCGACAAAGCCTACGGCGTGGGAATCATCCACCATCACCAGTGCGTCGTACTTCTCCGCAAGATCACAAATGGTAGCGAGTTTGGCGACATAGCCATCCATCGAGAAAATGCCGTCTGTCGCAATCAGCCTCTTCCGCGATGCCTTGGCCTGCTGCAGTTTTGCTTCGAGATCATTCATGTCTCCGTTGCGGTAGCGAAACTTGGTGGCTTTGCACAGCCGGATTCCGTCGATGATGCTGGCATGATTGAGCTCGTCGGAAATGACAGCATCTTCTGCGTCGAGAAGGGTCTCGAACAAGCCGCCGTTGGCGTCAAAGCATGACCCATACAGGATGGTTTCCTCAGTGCGCAGAAATTCGCTGAGGCGTTGCTCCAGCTCCTTGTGGATCGACTGGGTACCGCAGATGAAGCGCACGCTGGCCAACCCATAGCCCCACCTGGCTAGAGCGCTCTGGGCAGCTTCGACGACCGCGGGATGGTTGGCCAAGCCAAGATAGTTGTTGGCGCACAGGTTTAAAACTTCGGCGCCGTCGGCCACGGTGAGTTTCGCCTGTTGGGGGCTGTCGATGACGCGCTCTCGTTTGAAAAGGCCGGCTTTCTCGATCTCGGCAATCTTGTCTATAAAATAAGCTTTGCTGCTTCCGTACATTGAAGCTCCTGTGTCAACGAAAGAAGAATATCAATGAATCCAATTTCGCGACGCGACTTCGTGGCGGGCGGTGGCGCATTGTTGTCGACTGTCGCCATGGGACAAAATTTGCCTTCCTCCAAGCTTACGGCAGGAGAAGTGATCCAGCGCATCAAGAAGCAGGTCGCTATTCCCTGGCGCGCGGAGACTGTCGACAATCTGTTAACCGGTGAAGAAGCTACCCCCGTTATGGGCATCGCAACGACCATGATGGCAACGCTCGACGTGGTTGAGCGAGCCGCCGCCCTCAATAAGAACTTGATTGTGTCTCATGAGACGCCCTTCTACCTCCACCAGGACCATACAGACGATATCAAGGACGACCCCACGCTACGGTACAAGCTGGAGTTCTGCAAGAAGCACAACATTGCCATCTTTCACTTTCACGACCACTGGCATGCGCGCCATCCTGACGGCATCGCCGAAGGCATGGTGAAGCAGCTGGGGTGGGAAAAGAATGTCCGCGATTCCACGAATCCCAAGAAGCTCACCTTCGATGGAATTTCTCTGGTAGATCTGTCGAAGCAAATGCAGCACAAACTAAACGCTCGGACGATTCGCGTGCTTGGTCATCCGGCTCTCGCTGTCCACAATGTGCAGACAAGTTGGGGCTACGTCAGCCGCGAGCCGGGCATAAAGATTATTTCTGATCCCGAGGTCGACGTGCTGATCTGCGGCGAAACCCGCGAGTGGGAATTGGTGGAATATGTGCAGGACAGCATTACGGCCGGCAACAAGAAGGGGTTGATCGTCGCCGGCCACGTCCTTTCTGAGCAGGGCGGCATGATCCTTTGCGCAGACTGGCTCAAATCGTTTATCCCAGAGGTTCCGATCCAGTTCGTTGCGGCGGCTGAACCGTTCTGGAATCCGGATCATCCGGTAAAAACGTAAATTACTCTGCTGCGACAGCCTGCATATTCGGTTTCTTCCAGGTACCGTTGAGGACAGCTTCCCCCGGCATGTAGACGCGGTAGATGGCGTAGAACGGGCCATCCGGTGCCGGTAGCCAGTTCGATTCCTTGTCTTTGCCGGGTGAGTTTTTCTGGATATAGAAGGTAAGCGAACCATCGGGGCCGTACTTGTAGGACTCGAGCGTGGTGGAGTTGAGCAGGTAGCGCTGGAGAGGATTGGTTACCAGCAGCTGCGTCTTGCCGTCGTACATAGTGAGCGACCAGAAGGCGTGGTACTCAGGAATGGCGCCTTTGGCAAAATGCAGCTCATAGTTGCTCTTCGAGGCATCGAGCGGACGGTGATCGGCGTCGATGAAGTAGCCAAAGTAGGCCGCATCGGCTCCGGAGTTGCCGTACAGTCCGAGCTTGGCGCCGATGAATCGGTAGAGATAGTTGTTCTTGAGAAACTCGCGCGTGCCGAAGAGGTCGGAGCTCTGGACCTGGTCGGTGTTGATCTTCTTCATCATCAGGTCAACATCGGCTTTGGTGTCGGCGATGCCGTCTGTGATGGCCTGCTGGACGGGTGGCGGAAAACTGGACAGATTGAAGCTCTCGTCTGAGCCCAGGTTGAGTTTGGCGAAGAGCGCCATGAGGCCGGCCTCGGAGGGATTGGTGGGACAGAACTGGAGCAGAAAGTTGAGGTAAGAAAAAATGGCCGGCGTGGTCAGCATATCCGCGGACGGCTTGGGCCAATTGACGGCAGGGGCAGCCGGTGGTGCCGGTTGGTGCAGGAAGGCACTGAGGGGTTGGGCGCGGTAGCCGCTCTGGATGTTTCTCACGTTGACGAGGTCAGCAGCATTGAACAGCTGGGTGCGAATGAGCAAGTAAGCAAATTGGGTCTGGGCGCGGATGACAGCCTTTATCCCGGGCGGGGTTGCACCGTTCCAGTTGGGGCCGGCGATGAGAAAATTGCCGCCGTCGTTGCCGTAGCTACGGGTACCCAGGTAGGCAAAGTTAAACGTGTAGAGGTCGACGAGCTGGCCGGTGTAGTAGCGGCCTTTCTCGATCTTCGGCATGGTGACGACGATGGGCTCGGCGCGAAGGTCCATCCAGAGATAGGAGTAGGGTGTATCGGAGTTGGGGGTAACGACAAACTTATCTTCGGGCGTGGCCACAGAGCTGGCGTTGGTGAGGGTGTTAAAGGGGGCGCGGTAGTCGTGGCTGCTGGTGTCGATCGCCTGCTTGTAGAGGGTCTGGTAGTTGGCGGCCATGGGGAAGGCATAGATGTACGCCTCTTTGGCGATGACGCGTGCTTCTTGTGGAGCGAGTGACGTGGTGGTGTCACCAAGCTTGTCTTGATCAGTCAACATAAATTCTCCTAGTTTGCTCGGACAACGAGCGGAGACTTCCAGGTGCCTTCGATGAGCTCAGGCTTGGGCAGGTAATAGCGCATGGCGAGCATAAAGGGCGCCTTGGGAGCGGGAAGCCAGTTTGATTCGTTGCCCTTTCCGGGTGACTCGGATTGGATATAGATAGTGAGGCCACCTTCGGAGTCTAGCTTCAGATCAGGCAGCATGGGCGAGTTGATGAGATAGCGGTTGATTGGATTCTTCACCAGTAGCTGCTGCGGCAGGTTGTACATGGTGAGCGACCAGAAGGCGTCGACGGGGGGAAACGCACCTTTGTTGAAGTGAAGGGTATAGCGCGCTTTACTGCCATCGAGAAGATCACCGCCCGAGTCCTTCTCGTAAAGGGGATAGAGGGCTTCTTCCCTGGAGTTGGCCCCGATACCCATCTGGGCTCCGGTGGCGCGAGCGACGTAGTCGTTGTGAAGGAAGGCGCGCGTACCAAAGAAATTGCTGATGTCTCCACCGCTCGAGGCGCGGCGATCGTCGATCTCCTTCTGTCCGTCGGCCATGCCACCTTCGAGAGCAGCCTTCTTCTCAAGCGAGAGCGAGTCGACATCGATGTTTTCGCCGGGGCCGACGCCGATACCCGCAAAGCCGGCGCGCAGAGCGGTCTCGCTTGATTCAACAGGGCAGAATTGAAGCAGAAAACTCATCACGTTAAAAAAGTGCAGCGAGGTCTTCATCTGGGCTGGGGAGACAGGTGCGATCCAGGGAATTGGAGGGGTGGCGGGTGGAGCGGGTTGACCCAGGAACGCAGAAAGAGGCTGCGCTTTGTACCCGGATTGGATGTTCTTCACTTTGTCGAGGTCGGCGGGATTAAAGAGCTGGGTTCGGCCGACTACGTTGATGAACTCGGTCTCGGGATGGAGGACTTTGGTGATTCCGGAAGGGACTGTCCCCTTCCAGCGCGGACCGGCGACTAGAAAAGTGCCTCCGTTGTTGCCGCTGGTGCGGGTGCCCAAGTAGTCGAAGTTGAAGGTGTAGAGGTCCATCATCTGGAAGACCCAGTAGCGATTCTTCTCCAGCGGAGGAATGGTGAGAACTATGGGCTCGGCGCGAAGATCAAGACTTAAGAAAGTGTAGGGCGTATCGGAGTTGGGGGTGACGAAAGCACTATCGTCGGGAGTGAAGACCCGGGCAAAACTGAGCGGGGCGTTGAAGGGGCCTTTGTACTGGGGATTGTGGGTGTCAATGGAGAAGGCGTACATCGTTAAGTAGGCCTGGACCATGGGGAACCCGTAGATGTAGGCGTCCTTTGCAATTGCCCTGGTTTCTTTGAGCGAAGGTACGATCTGCGGCTCAACTTTGGCGGTCATGAAGGTTCCTCACGTGAGTTGTGTCGCGTCGCGTAGGCGCTCGGGGCTACTGATCCTCCGTCTTGGGCTTTAGGGTCACAGTGATGGGCGCGGACGAAACAAAAGCCAGGACCGATTCCGCCGGGATGGTCACTCCCTTGTTCCCCGTAAATGCTGATGCTGCCGTGCCTGCGCCTGCTCCTACCAGGCCACCGATCAAGGCGCCCTTGCCTCCGCCCGCAATCCCGCCGATGAGTGCGCCCCCACCAGCGCCACCGCCGACCATCGCGCCTGTTCGCTTGCCCTTTCCTTTCACGGTCTGTTCATATTCCTGGGTGGTTACCCCGTACGCACCAACGTGGTCCAGCTGAATCCCAAGGTCACCCTCCCCCTTGAATCTGCCTTGTTTTCTCGCGGCAATCACGGTGCCGCTCACCGGAGCGCCGGCTTTCAGCACTGTCACTCCCTGGACACGGACAGATTGCGCGAGCGTTCCACTAAAAGAGTCGCCGACGTTGCTGGTTTTTGAACTCAGTTCCTGAGAAATTCGCACGGTAAGTGTGGTACCGCTGGGAACGGTGTAGATCTTGGGCGGCGGAGGAGGGGGAGGCGGAGGAGGAGCGGCCGCTTGAGGGGGAGCCGGGGCCGGAGCCTCCGGAGCCGGCGCAGTGGCGGGTGGCGGCGGTGCCTGGTCTGGCGCCGGTGCGGCCGCGGGCGCCGCTGGAGGGGCAGACGAGGCGCTGTTCTCCGCCGGCGGAGTCTTGTTGCAACCGCAAAACATTACCACGCCCACCAGGATGACCAACAACGTCAGATGAATGCGGTTCGTGTCGGCGCGACGAAAGCCGGTACTTTTCAGGTTTCCTCTTCCTTGCCTTTTCATTTCTTCAGCTTCCTCCTCGGAAAAGTCTCCTGTTTGTGGTCCGGGAAGTGTGCCCAGCAATCGGCAGGGGGACAGAAGACTCGAACAGGTAGGGTTTCACAATCAATAGAGTCCGGCTACTGTCAGTTCTGACAGGTAGAGAACCTAGCCAATCTCTGGATAGACTGACGTTCGGCATGAAGATTTGTGCTTTAACCGCAGTTTTGCCCTGACGTTTCCCAAATGGTCGTTGCACCCAGGCCGTCTGTCGTAAATGCACCGAGACGGTCAACGGAGGGTCTCGCCCGGCCGTCGTCAGGACCCAGCCAAACCCACGATCACTGCAGCACCCCCAAAGATTGTGAGGGCTGCATTGCCAGCCACAATCAAACTTAACAGTCGAATTTAGCAAGCGGAGGAAAAGAGTATGCCTGAAAAAGCGAAGGACGCTGCAAAGAAGCCGAACATCCTCGTGATATGGGGTGACGATATTGGTATTTCCAACCTCAGTTGCTACAGCCACGGGCTTATGGGTTACGAGACCCCCAACATCGACCGTCTGGCCAAAGAAGGCATGATGTTTATCGACTCCTATGGGGAGCAGAGTTGCACCGCCGGCCGGTCATCCTTTATTACCGGCCAGAGTGTTTACCGTACCGGTTTGTCAAAAGTCGGAATACCTGGCGCCCCGATCGGCATGAATGAGCACCTGGTAACCATCGCCGGCTGCCTTAAGGCGCAGGGGTACGCTACGGGGCAGTTCGGCAAGAATCATTTGGGTGACCTGAATAAACACCTACCCACGAATCACGGCTTCGACGAGTTCTTTGGCAACCTGTACCACCTCAACGCCGAGGAGGAGCCGGAGATGTACGATTACTTCCCGGAAGCGGAGTTCGCAGAACTCAGAAAATCCGTCACGCCACGCGGCGTGCTCAAATGCTGGGCCACCGACAAAGACGACCCGACAGTGCAGGAGCGCTGGGGGCGCGTTGGCAAACAAAGGATCGAGGACACCGGCCCGCTCACCAAGAAGCGTATGGAGACCTGCGACGACGAGTTTGCTGCGGCCGCCAAGGATTTCATCAAGCGGCAGACCGACGCCGACAAGCCGTTCTTTCTATGGCTCAACTTCACCCACATGCACCTTTTCACGCACACCAAGCCGTCGAGCCTGGGGCAGGCGGGCCGCTGGCAGTCACCCTACCATGACACGATGATCGATCACGACAAAAACGTGGGCGAAGTACTCGATTATCTGGACGAGCTGGGCATCGCAGACAATACCTTTGTTATGTACTCAACCGACAACGGACCACACAGAAACTCCTGGCCCGATGGCGGCATGACACCATTCCGGAGTGAGAAAGATACCAACTGGGAAGGCGCCTTCCGCATTCCGCTGCTGGCTCGCTGGCCGGGCAAAATCAAGGCCGGCACCATATCGAAGGAGATCATCCAGCACCACGACTGGCTCCCAACCTTCGCCGCTATGGCCGGTGATCCGGATGTAGTGGAGAAGCTGAAGAAGGGGTTTGACACCATCGGCAGGACCTACAAAAATCACATCGATGGCTACAACCTGGTGCCCTACCTGACCGGGGAGGCGAAGCAGAGCCCGCGCAAGCTGTTCGTCTATCTGAGCGATGACGGGGACGTACTCGGAATTCGCTATGACAACTGGAAGGTCATGTTCATGGAGCAGCGCTGCCGAGGCACGCTGCAGGTATGGGCCGAGCCTTTCACCAAACTGCGGCTGCCGAAGGTCTTCAATCTTCGCACCGATCCCTACGAATTCGCCGACGTCACCTCGAACAGCTACTACGATTGGTTCTTATACCATGACTACATTCTGTACGGCGCCTATGCGATCGCCGATAAATGGGCGGCGACCTTCAAGGAATTTCCCCCGGTCCAGAAGCCGAACAGCTTCACCATCGACGATGCACTGAAAATGATCAGCTCAGCCACAGTCGGCAGATAAGAACAATGCCCAGTGTGGAGCGGCGACGACTCAAGCCGCCGCTCCCACACTGGATCAAAATATTTGCCACTTGAATCAGACCCAAGCAAGCCGGAAGATCTTTGCTCATGAGTTCTCGAGGAGGATGCCCGCAAAAATAGACCACCTTATTTCTGGGATATCTTTTCCCATCCCGCGCACGCTAAAGATTCACTGAAGGCCGGCTTCAAGGTGGTTGCCAGGATCCCGATCTTCGGACCGGTCATGGGCGCAATCTGGGGTGACATGAGATTCAGATCAATCATTGATGTCCAGGCTGTTATGGCCTTTCGGCGGATCCGTCGATGTGAATCGGCGGGGCTATAAAATAAGGCCCCCGTCTTTCCGCGCTCATCTTTTCAAGCACTATTGATACCCACAGGCCAATCCCGGTGGTAGAAGTACGCCCGCCTGTAAAAACTAGCAATTTTGCGCGTTAGAGCGATCCAGGATGCTGGTAAACTGTGCAGGTATTTTTACGGGCCTCCCACACGTTTGCTCACAAATATGAAGGGGAGCTGGTGGTTGTGACAGCTTCCTTATTTGAAGCACGTTCACTGTTGAGCAACATAGATCGTTTTGATCGGAGCGTGAAGAATGAGGAAGCCGCGTGTATTCCTGGCTGACGACCACGCCATGCTGTTGGACGCTTTCCGCAGATTGTTGGAGCAGGAGTTTGACATTGTGGGAACCGCCTCCGACGGCCTCGAACTGCTCGATTCTGCGCCCAGCCTGAAGCCGGAATTGGTTGTAATTGATCTTGGCTTGCCCCTGCTGAGTGGCTTGGATGCGGGTCGCGAGCTCAAAAAACTATTGCCGCAGACGAAGATCCTGGTGGTTACGGTCAATGAAGACTCGGCTGTGGCCGAAGCCGTTCTAGGCGAATGGGCATCCGGGTACTTGTTGAAGAAATGCTCGGGGTCAGAATTAGTCAAGGCACTGCGAGAACTCGTCATGGGCCGGACTTATGTGACGGCGATGATATCCAGAAAATCCACTGACGCTGCGCCTCCCCGTCTGCAGGCTCATGGTCAGAAATCGCTTACTCCACGTCAACGGCAAGTTCTCCAATTGCTGGCTGAGGGCCGCTCCATGAAGGAAGCCGCGTTCTTGCTGAATCTCAGTACGAGAACGGTAGCTTTCCACAAGTACAAGATCATGGCGAGCTTTTGTATGCACAGTAATTATGAACTCCTAAGGCTAGCCATTCGAGAACGCTTGATCCCAATGGCTTAGGTAGCGGCCCGCTTTCCGGCTTTAGCCCAAAGGGGTTTGGGAATCGACGGCGCAGCCGGATTCCACAACACCGGAGCACCTACCTGGCTCTCTATAATTTTCCATTTTGCATTTCATTCCGCAGCGGTATCGGCGCCTCGGCAATCACGAGCGTTCCTAGACTCGGCACGGATTCGACGGAAAAGATACCTCCCAGGCTCTCTACCCGCTCTTGCATGGCCGACAGACCGAGTCCGACCGCGGTATCCGCAACTTTAAAGCCCACACCAGAATCACGAATGTGCATCCAGAGTAATCCTGGTTCCTCGGTGAGCGTCAGCTCCGCTTTGTTTGACTTGCTGTGCTTAACGACGTTATTCAACGCTTCTTGCGCAACCCTGTAGAAGCAGAGTGAGACATCCCGAGCCAACCGGCCCGGAGCTGTTTCTGTCCGAAAATCAATTTCTACACCATACGAGTTCGAGATCCGCCGGCACAGTTCCGCTATCGCAGCCTCAAGCCCGAGGTGCTCCAGCTGGGAAGAGTGCAAGCGATGAGATAAATTGTGGACATCGGAAACCAACGTACTCAAGTTTTGAATCGAACTGTCGAGATCGGTGCGGTTCTTCACAGCATCAGCTGGCAATTGCCTGCCAAACAAATCGAGCTCCACCAGGGCGAGAGAAAGCCGCTGGCCAATGTCGTCGTGCAGCTCGCGTGCGATGTACCGGCTCTCGTTCTCGTTAGCGTCGATTATCCGCCTTGTAAGTTGCCTGACGGCGCGTTCGGAACGTTTGCGCCGTCGCGTCTGAATCGCCAATAAAACTATGAGAGCAGATTGGATTAAGAGAATCGCGGCTGCCGCCAATATCAGCTTCTTGTGAGCTTCCCACGCCGACGGTACGCGGTACTGAACGACAGTTCCCGGCGGCAATCTATTCTCCGGAATGTCCCACTTCTGCAGCTGCCGCCAATCCACAACCACCTGATTGGGCGGCCCTGGCTCAACGGGCAGATTGGCGACACTCTCTCCATGTAGGATCCGCAATGCCAGCTTCGCTGCCTGTCGTGCAGATGCCTCCACCTGGAATAGGCTGCCGCCAACAATGCCACACCCGATGACCGTGTCAAATATAGCGTACACAGGCGCATTGGAAGAGGCCACGACTGTTGGGCAGACGTTCGCGGTAAGATAAGTCTGTCCGCTCGCATCACGGTAAAACGTGCTGAAGAGGATAGCGCTGTGGCTGGGAAGTTGCCCGATGCGGTCAAGCAGCTGCGGAAACTGAAGATCGTTCAAATATGTGATGACGAGTTTCCCTGCATAAGGCTCAAGCTCGCGCTTCGCTCCTTCCCGAAATAGCAACTCGTTCGAGGTGGAACCCCCGATATAAAAGATTTCACGCGTATCCGGTTGCAGTCTTAGGATGAGGTCGATCGTACGAGACAAGTTGGGAAGGAAAGAGCCGCTCACCCCCGTTGTGTTCGGCGGCAGTTTCGGCGGATAGTAACGCAGATCTACCTCTGAAAAGACGATCGGGACTGATGGAAAGAGCTGCTCACCGTATTGCCGTAAGAAGGTGAAGGGCCGCGGGCCAACAGTCAAAAGCAGATCGATTCTCTGCCCCGAATACTTCTGCCGAAGCCTCTCTGCGAGTGTCTGGAAATCGGTCTCCAGGCGCGTTTCCTCAATATATTCGTCAAAGATCTGGTATCCCAAATCCTCGCCAATCGTTTCTTGGATCGCCTTCGTCGCGACGATGTTCGCGGGAAGCCGAGGGCCTTCCATGTGCAGGACGAGTATGTTTTTTACTTTTTGGCATGGCGAAGTCAGAGGCAGGAGAATCACCGCCAGAATCGTCGCCATTCGGAGCCACTCGTTCATGCGCTAAAGACTACACTGCTCAGGTTTGTACCCACGAACAAGTGGGGAGAACAAGAGGCACGGTTATTACGAATCGCAAGCGGTGCTACACCCATTTTGCAAGCCGTATTATGCGGTTGTACTACTTCTGGAAACATCTGTCCCCAGTTGGATGGCCGGCACCTCTGCTGTGACAATCTTGAGCTTGGGTTCGACCTCGATGGCGCTGAGAATCTCCCGGGTGAGACGATCGTCCATTTCCTCGGCTAGTCTCATCTCCACGGGAAAGCGGAGAACGACTTCGAGCCCGGCTGCCGTCAGCTTAAACCGGAGTCTGGGCATCAATGGGCCGACGGTTATCGAGCTGAGGCTCTGCTCCATCTGGCGACCGAGCTGTTCGAAATTCGTCTTGAAATCATGGAAGGCGGTATCTACAGCGGCCAACAGGCGTTGCTCAACAACGCGGTAGTCGCTGTCGGCGGCCAGCGTGAATTTAGACTCGCGCCAAACGAAGTTTGTACCGGGAATCTGCTTGAAGAGTCCTGCTGACGTCTGAAAGGCGATGGAGTTTGAGAACGCAACCATGCGGCCGGTGGGCTGCGCATCCGTTCCCACTCCGGTTAGCTCGAGGACGTGCAGTCTCATCAGGCCGATTTCGACGACTTTCCCGGTAACATCCGCAACCTGCACGCGATCTCCGACTCCTATACCAAATTTTCCTATCAGCATGAAATATCCGACGAAGGCGAGGATTACATTCTGCAAGGCCACCGCGATGCCGGCCGTTAACAGGCCCGCAAAGGTTGCCAACGAAGCGATTTCGCTGGCGAACCCGAAGATAGTGACCAAAGCGATCACAAACAAAAGCGCGATTTTGCGCAGAAGCAGGAACTGATATCGCCGGCGAAGATCCGGGGTGTATCGAACAATCGCCCGACGCCAGAGTTCGAAGACTCCCAGCGTGAAAAAAATCAGGGCAGCTAATACGGATAATCGGATGGCGAGGCTCTTGGTGCTCGCGGAGTACTCACTTTTTGTCACCCCGTACCAGTTGAGAAGGTTTTTCCGGTAGAGCCCCAACTCGATCTCTTCTTTACTCAACGGCAGGGTTGCGGCGGCGAGGAGTCTGAACTGTCCGGTCAGCGCATCCAGGCTTATCTTCTCTTGATCAGTAACGGCTGGGGGAGCAGAGCCCGCCTGGCTTACGATCTTATCGCTCTGCTGCGCTAAGAGCGTGAGTTGATTTCGCAATGGGATCTGCAACTGCTGCACGCTGAGCGTCAGATCATCTGTTTGCCGTATTTTGCTGTTGATGGTTCGAAGATCGCTGGAGAGGCGGAGGGTCTCGCGCAGACTGTTCCAAATCCCCAACACCTCTGGGGCGCGATTCTGGCTTGCGATCACGGCTCCGTGTTGCCCAGGATTGTTGGAAGCTGTTGCTGGAATGGAGCGCTCCATAGCTTCAATATGCGAGGTTAATCCGACGGGATCGGAGCTTCCGGCTGCAAATCCGAGAATGCTACGCACCGCTTCTAATCGTGTGTCCATCGATGCAGATTCACTCTTGAGCTTCGCGATTTGTGATTCCAGAGACGACCGCCGGCTTTTGGGTACGACGGTGAGCTGCTGTTGCAACGACTGAAGTTCGGCCTGCGTCTGCTTGGAGCTGGACTCCAGCCTGGAGGCAGTTCGCGCCAGATCCTGGAAACGGGAATCGTAGGATATCAATTTCGAATCGGTATGGAACAGCTGCGCACCAGCACGTGCAAAGTCGAAGGAGAGATGAACCACCTGATCCGCAATTGGCTGACTCTCGTTGATGAACGCGACATCGCCCGGGCTGGCCGCATTTGGACGGCCCGTAGACTGGTTTTGATACCAGTCAGTGACTCTGTTGAGAAATCGAAGAACCTCCTGCCGATCGAAGGGAGGAGCCGGGCTGCCCACTGCAACGCTCGACCAAGCAAGGACCAAGGCCACAACACAAGGAATGCCGCAGCGAGTTGCCCTCCGAACGCAATCGCGGAGCTGTTGTGCCCGAACCGCTGACGGTGGCGACAATATTGGCTCCAAACCTCCTGGTTAATGATAATCGGTAGCCAATGCCCTTGGCCAGCTCGAGACGTGGAGGAAGAGGCATCCGGATGCGGAGAAAAAAACGCTCTTCACTTCCATGGTCGATTGATCGGTTACGACCCATATGGCAGGGAGAACATGGCTACCTGTTACTTCTGACAGCTTCCGGCTGTCTCTCGATCAACTTATCTTTAAAGCTATGCGAACAAGGCATGAAAGGGCCTCAAGCAGCGAGGACGGGTGATCGACAGTGAACCGTAACGTCTGTTCTCCCTTGTCATTTTCTAAATCCGAACACGGGCCTCGATTCGGTGACGAAATGGAAATGAAGCGGCCGCGCATCCTGTTGGCTGGGATTCCCATGTCGCTCCTGGCTACGTACCACAGTGTTCTTTGCGAAGAGTTCGAGATCGTTGGCACTTCGGCCGATGGCCGCGCGCTTATGGCTACCGCGATACAACTACAGCCCACCGTCATTGTGGTGGACCTCGCAGTACCGGTGACCGATGTCACGACCCGTCTAGAGCTCAAGAAGTTAATACCGCAAACGAAGTTCCTGGTGATCACGAAGAAGGAAGATCTTAATGTCGCATTGGAGGCACTCCGTGAGTGGGCTTCCGGGGTCCTGCTGAGGCGGACTGCGAGAAGAGAACTTCTTAGTGCTCTACGAGAGCTGATGGCAGACAACCCGTACGTATCGTCGTCGCTTCATCAAGATCCCACGAATAGACGGAACACGAGATCGCCGGCGCCTAGCTATAAGGTGCTCACACGGCGCCAGCGTGAGGTACTGAAGCTGCTCGCTGAAGGCAAGACTATGAGGGAGATCGCCGATATTTTAAGTCTGAGTATGAGTACGGTGGCGTTTCATAAGTACAAAATCAAGCGGACCTTTGGGCTTCGCAGCAATGTACAACTGCTCAGACTTGCCATCCGTGAAAACTTAGCCTCGGCGGAATAGATCTCCACAATCGCTTCGGCAGTATTTTCGGGCTTTAGTGGAACAGGGGGAACGTGTGCCGACCAAAGCATATCCCTGCCTACCCGCGCATACATTAAGCCGGAGTACGAGTTTTACGAGTGCAGTAACGACATGCAGCGGCTTGCTGTATCGACCCAAAGGAGCTCCCAGCTTTGTCAAAGCAGAAAATCACGATGCTTGCGATAGTGTCGGTGTTAGTCCTGTGTGCGACGGATTCAAGTCACGCGCAGGCAGTACCGCCTCTCCGTGGTGCGTACTCGCCTGGCTTCACCGCCACCAATTCAGGTGTCATGCCCGGACCGGGATTGACTTACTCCAACACCTTCATGGACTATTCTTTCGATCAGGTGAAATGTCCCGTATGCGGGAACATTCCCAGCCAGATCAACGTGGCGCTCTTCGCCGATGTGAATGTTTTTCTGTGGGTAAGCAAGAAGAAGCTTCTGGGCGCCAACTATGCGCTCGTGGCGGGCTTGCCGTTTACTAACAGTTCGCTTTCATTAGCCGGACTAGGGACCGTCGGCGGAGGAGGAGGCTTTGCCGACTCCTTTTATCAGCCGATCACGCTGGGCTGGCATTTGAAGCGGGCCGATGTAATGGCGGCCTACGCCTTCTTCGCGCCAACGGGACAGTACACCGCCGGGGCAACCGACAACACTGGCGCCGGCCATTGGACCAATGCGCCCACGGTGGGCGAGACGTTCTATCTGACCAAGAATAAAGCGACCTCATTTTCCAGTTACCAGATGTGGGAGTTTCACACCACTCAGGAACAGACCAACATACACCCAGGCCAAACTCTCGACGTTGACTATTCGCTGACGCAAATTCTTCCACTGGAAAAGAACATGCACACGCTGCTGCAAGCCGGCGTGGCTGGCTACGGTCAGTGGCAGGTAACCGACAACGGCGGCCCCGGAGTGAATCCCAACATCCCCGCCCATTATGCGATTAACGGAATCGGGGGCGCTGCCAACGTTCTCCTGCCGGCCAGGAAGGCAACCCTGGGGGTCAAGCTAATCAAAGAATTCTCCAACTCGCACACAGTCCAGGGATATTCGTTTCAGGTCTCGACCGGGATCACATTTTAGAGGTTCACGCACCTGGTCAGGCCTTCGGTCTAATCCCGCATCAGCCCTGCCTGCATGGCACCGTTATCCACACTGGCATCGTCCTCAACGTCAATACGACCTTATTCAGCGACAAAAAATGCCCCTTAGGCTTTAGTTTACTGAGAACTTAGCGGTCGCTCTACCTGTCATAAATGACAGTGGGTGGAGGAGCTGTCTGGCGCATACAATTTATTTCGGCTGGATGCGATCATTTGAAGTGCAGCGATTCATCATTGGCTAAATGGAACGGTCGCGGTCGGAGATAGCGGGAAGCGTGAGTTGCCGGAGAAGTGGTGCTCCAATGGTTATCGGTTCGCGGCGAACATTCTTTGCTTCGTTTGGATGGCAATAGGTTTCTTAGGGCACAGGTTGGGGCATCGTAGGGGGAATCTAGATGACTTTTCGATCGACAGGGCGAGCAAAACGCAACTTCCGCGATTGGGCCCACGGTCAGCTGGGAGGCCTATCCACGCCAAGCTGCAAACAGGGGTTGTCCGTCTTCCTCAGCATCGGTGTGACTTTGAGCTCCCTCAACCTGGATGGTTGCGCGAAGGCGAAACAACCCCAGCAGGCAACCACCCCATCGCAGCAGGCGCCGCCTACCAGCTACGCCACGCCTACAGCAGATCAGCTTTACTCGCTGGTCGCTCCGATTGCGCTCTTCCCCGATAATTTGTTGGCGCAGGTTCTGGCGGGATCCACTTTTCCTGACCAGATCACTACCGCCTACCAATGGGTTCAGCAGAACTCGACGCTCAAGGGCCAGCAGCTTCTACAGGCGGTTAACCAACAGCCCTGGGATGCGAGTGTCAAGGGCCTAACGCAGTTTCCCGACGTGTTGAACCAAATGGCCACGAATCTTACCTGGACATCTGCTCTTGGCGACGCCTACTTCAACGTTCCACAGAGCGTGATGAACGCGGTGCAAGTGATGCGCCAACGTTCCTACCAGGCCGGCACGCTCAAGACTACTCAGCAACAGAATGTTACCGTCCAAAATCAAGCGCCAGGAGCGGCGGCACCGGCGCAGCCGTCTTCAGGATCGCCCCAGGTAACGGTGGTACAGCCTCCTCCTCAGACAATCGTGATTCAGCCGGCACAGCCGGATGTCGTCTACGTTCCGACCTATAACCCGACGGTGGTGTACGGAGCTCCCGTGGCGGTGTATCCCGGCTACTCGACGGGGGCATTGGTGGCAACCAGCCTGATCTCTTTCGGGGTAGGGATGGCTGTCGGCGCGGCGATCAGCAATGGAGGCTGCTGTGGATGGGGGTGGAACTCCTGGGGATGCGGCTGGCACAACTCGACCGTGGTCTACAACCACAACACTTACATCTCCACATCCAATACTTTTGTCAATCGCAATAACTATTACAACCGCAACGTGAACGTGAACAACATCAATACCGCGAACATCAACCGCAACAATATCAATCGCAATACCGTCAATACGAACAATTACCGCGCTAATAATTTCAACAGCAACGCTCGCAGCGCGAACTTCAGCACGCCGCATTTCAACCAACAACTTAATCAGCCGCAGTATCAAAATAGCCGGGTGCAGCCAGGCGCCGCCAATCAACCTGGCTTGAATCAGCAGAACCGGGCGGGAATGAACCAGCAGAACCGCGGCGCTCTTAGCCAGAATCAGAATCGTGCCGGCAACTTGAGCCAGACGCAGCGAGACCCGGCGCGCGGCTACGGACAACAGCCCATGCGTGGCAACACCAGCAGTGCCTTCGGCAATTACAGCGAGGGAGGTAACGCCCGCACCAATAGTGCCCGCGGGCAGCAAAGTTTTACAGGGAATCGGGCTTCGGCGGGTGGAGGTTTCGGCAATCGTGAGGCCGGTGCGCGCCCGCAGCCGCACGGCCGCCGTTAGCAGCTCGTGGTTGAGTGTAGGAGAACAATCTCGTGCAACGTAAGCAACAGATCGGTCTGACACTTCGCATTGTCGCCGCGGTGCGCCGGTGCACCCCGCTTTCATGTGCCGCGGTGATGCTGTGGCTCCTGCCGAACGCCTCTCCATGCCTGGGTCAGCAAGGCAATGAGAAGACGTTCCCCTCGCCGGGCGAGGCCGTCCTGGCGCTGTACAACGCCGTCGAGGCAGACGACGCCAATGCATTGGCCAGCATTCTTGGATCGAATGCCGGCCCTATTATGCACACCGGAGACGACGTCGCGGATAAGAACATGGGAGCGAACTTCATCCGCCGGTACGACCAGATGCACCGTGTCATCATCGAGCCCGATCACACCGTTACTCTCTATATCGGCGCGGAGAACTGGCCTCTGCCCATCTCCATCGTCAAGGACAGCAACGGCGCCTGGTATTTTGACACCGAGGCGGGTACGAAAGAAGTTCTTTATCGTCGTATCGGCACGAATGAGAACGATGCAATCGATGTACTTCATGGGATGGTCGATGCCCAGTACGATTATGCTTCGGAGCTCCGCGAGGGCGAAAAGACGAAACATTACGCGCAGAGTTTCCTGAGCGAGGAAGGCAAGCAAAACGGACTGTATTGGAAAACCGGTGGCGACGAAGCTCCGAGTCCGATTGGGCCGCAGCTCGTATCCGCCACCAATGAAGGGTACAACCTGCAGCGCGGCCAACAGGCGCCGTTTCACGGCTATTACTATCGCATTCTTACCAAGCAAGGGCCTGCAGCCAAGGGTGGGGCGCGCGATTACATGGTTGACGGCAAGCTGACCAAAGGTTTCGCGTTTGTTGCCTACCCAGCCGAGTACCGCAATTCTGGCGTGATGACCTTCATCGTTGGCCAGGACGGCGTTGTCTACGAAAAAGATCTTGGTCCCGAGACGGCACAGCTGGCGGCTGCGATCACTGAATACAACCCGGACAAGACGTGGCGTCGCTCTGAATAATCCAGAAGCGAGATGAATGTGTTAGTCGAGCAAGCCTGCGAAGAGTATTGCGATTTTCGATCCCGGTCTTCGCGCCGCGCTCGCCAAGTATGAAGTCGGGGCGCAATTGTCCGATCAATATGACGTCGCTTCGAAGTGCTGCCGCACCTGCGGCGATTTCCCGGATTTCCTGTGGACCTTGGCGGCGTTAGCGAACTTCATGCGGCTTTCCTTCTGAAAGCCGCACGCGCAGTCTTGGATGGAGCCACGTACAGGAAATCCGGGTCGCATCATCTTCCCTCGATATCCGAGCACGGAAGAGTCCGTGTGAGAACGCAGACCTTTGTGTGAGAGCCGGGGCGCACTGCAGATCCCTCGGCTGCGCTCGGGATGACAAAGGGGAGGGTAGCGCTTCCATAGATGGTTGTTGCTGAATAGGCTCTGACTAAAACGTCGCCCTCCTCCCTTTCCTGCGTCTGTTCAGCAAATCGTACATGGAAGCGTTACTCTCCCCTTTGTCATCCCGAGCGCAGCCGAGGGATCTGCTCTTCCGGTGTCCTTCTGGCAGGTTGAGCTGCCGAACGCTGCCCGAGGTCGAGCTGAAAGGGAAATAGCGCCACAGGTGCTAAAGAGTCTGCGTGAGAATCGAGATGTTGAACTCAGTCCCGCAGGGACGGCTGATTCGGTTCTCACGCAGACTCTCGTCCTACTGGCTCTTTTCGGCACGACTGAAGTCGTGCCCTGATACAAAGCGCCCTTTGAAATTGGCTCGAAACAGACTGACCAGGACATTAGTTTTGCAGTAACCAATAAAGCCGCATTGATTGCAAAGAGATCACGTACCCTCCAAGAAAGTTAGTTTTCAGCAGCGTGTGAAGCTGTGCGCTTCGTACTTAGCCTGAACTGTTTTTAATTCCACGCTACATGAAACCTTCAGAATCTCCAGTTAGACTCCGGGAATTGCTTCCATGCAGTAAGTGAGGTTGACCCGCGATCAAGGGTCGAACCATGGCAACCAGCGGTTATCGGGAGACGGAGTCAATGTATCTGCACAGATTCGCAATTGATCGCCCAAGTCTAATCCGAGGGTTCGCTGTTCTATGTGTCGCATCCATGAGCGCCTGGGGAAGCGGCGCAACAATCGGCGTAAGTGCGCACCCTGCAAAGCCAGCCTCCGACCCACCTTCGGTGGTATTTATCGGCGACAGCATCACAGCCATCTGGGGCGGTGGACAGGAAGGCCCTCAGTTCGCGGAGCATCCCAACTGGATAGACGAGGGAATCGGTGGCCAGAACAGTAGCCAGGTGCTGGCACGGTTTCAAGCGGACGTGGTTGATTTGCACCCGGAGATGGTACATATCCTTATTGGCACAAATGACGTCTATCCTGGCTGGACGCTGGTACCTTCTGGAACCAACGCCATCGACTCAGCGGCCAATGTTGAAGCTATGGTCGAGATGGCACGATCGAATGGAATACACGTTATTCTGGCCACCATTCCACCCTGGGGTTGCCTGGCGTCCAATTGCGTCTTAGCGCTGGCAGCCGATCCGACATCAAGCCGCTATGAGCGCATCAATAGTTGGAATGCCTGGATCGAACAATACGCTTTATCACAGGGAATCCCTGTGGTTGATTATCACTCCGCACTCTTAGCTCCCGATGAGGAACACTACACGCCAGACCTGACCCTTGACGGCGTTCATCCAAGCACGGCCGGTTACCTGGTCATGACACCAATGGTTGAAAATGTCATCAGCGCAATTTCAAGCTTTTACGCGGACAAATAAAAACGACAAAGGAGGCCGCCCGGTTCCTTCGCGAGCGTGCCTCCTTTGTCTGCCGACTATTTCTGTTTAGTGGGGCTTTCGGTATTCGATTCCTTCATCGTTCAGGTAGTACTCCGACGAGCAGTAATCTGAACCGCATATCATCGACTCCATACCGATGTACTGCATTTTCGTGATCAAACCCAATGCGCCGCAATGAGGACACGCAAGCACGGCAACATACGGGTTGTTCGCCTCACCCATCGTTCCCGTATTCTCCAGCACAAACAAGGTTCCAGGTTCCATCTGCTCTGGAATCCACTCTCCAAGCAACTCAAGATCCGTCAACATGCCATTCCTCCTGTGCGATCCTGTTACCTTTGCTCGTCCATTCTTATGTTGCGTGCAGGCTCGCTCATCTTGCTTGCACCTGCAGATTTACTCTCGCTATCCTCTGCCGCCCTCCTGCGGCGCCACACGACCATTCTCCCAACGGACGCTGCCGTTGGCTTTCTTGCTCACGAACGCCTCTTCCGTACCCGGACGGCCGGAGCCCGGCGCGAACACGCCAGGGCGACGGAAAGACAAAATAACCGCACCGCGCTTCCGGTCATTTCCAGCGGAAAAATAGCTGCGGAGAACATTCCACGTCCGGGTCAACGCCTCCGACCATAAGCCGCGCGATAGCCCCGGCATGCGGATAGGCTTGGATTGCGATTGGGCAGCCTGGGTTGTTCGGCGGGCCTGGTTTATTCCGGGACAGCTTGAGCGCCAGTGCTGCCACCAGCGTGGCTGAGGCGATTGCTGCCGCGGTTTGTTGTCGGCCGATTCTACGATCACAAGTCTGCGAAATCTGTTCTGCGGATACTTACCCATTGGCCGAGTCACCTACCGAGGTGAAGTCTTGATTTGCAACAAACTGCTAATAAGCCGGGGAACATTGAACTCATTCTTTCCGCGAGCCCGGCTTTCGTCAATCCACGATTCGTTCGTCCGAATCGTTTCCCGCATCTGTGCACCAAAGATGCACACACCCTCTACTGCCGCGCGGCAATGGTGCTCGACTGCACCGGCGGCTTGCTGCCATTCAGCTCACGATAGATCGATTCGTTGCGCAGAATCGCCTGCACGTAATCGCGTGTCTCAGTAAACGGAATTGATTCCACAAATTCATCCATGCCGTGATACTTGCCGATCGATTGCCAATCCGTTACCCGGCTATCGCCCGCATTGTAGGCAGCAAAGGCATACGCAGGCTGGCCGTAAAACTTGTCCAACGTCTGCCTCAGGTAACGCGTGCCCAGCCGGATATTGGTGTCGGGATTGAGAAGATCATTCTCGTTGAAATGGTGGATGCCCTCTTCCCTGGCCATCGAGCGGCCTACAGAGGGCAGCAGTTGCATCAGCCCCCAAGCGTTCGCGCCGCTGATGGCAGCGGGGTTGAATTCCGACTCCTGACGGATCAGCGAGGCCACCATGTAAGGATCAAGGCCGTTCTTGGCCGATTCCTGCTCGATCGAGCTCCAGTATTGCTGCGGGAAAAGGATCTTCCAGTAGCCCATGGGGAGGCTGTCGATGGGCGCTGAGGTATAGAACGGAAGAGCGTGCTTCAAAACGCGCATGGCGCGGAAGGTTTCGCCGTCGGAGGAGTAAATCTCCGCCTCGGCAAAGGCTCCCCACTGCTCGCTGCCGTCCGCGGCCTGAATTTCCGCGGGGATGTATTCATTCAATCCAGCGTTGGCCAACAGGCGTGCCTTGATCACGTGCTCGTCATCTTCGGGCACATCGTCGGTAAGGGCGGGAATCTCCTCGGGTTGAATGTTGTCCAGCATGGCCACATCGGCCGCACTGACCTGGCCCAGCTCCGCCAGCCGCTCGCGCGCGATCTGGGCGTAGTAGTAATGCTCAAAGGCCCGGGAGATGGTCTGGTAGTAAGCCGCGGCCATGGCCGGCTGATGCTCCTGGTCCGCATACAGGCGTCCACGCCAGTAGAGCGCAGCCGGGATTTCCTTGCCCCCGGAGTACTGCGCAATCTGCTGATCGAACTGCACCGCGGCGGCGGAATAGTTCCCCAAGCGATAGTTCAGCCACGCCGCCTTCCAGTGGCTGCTGGGCGCGTAGCGGTGGGTGGGAAAGCGGGTGACCAAATCGCTGTAGTACAGGATCGCCTGGGGATAGTCTTTGCGCAGCAAATACATATTGGCCGAGCTGTAGAGTGCTTCGGCCAGCCATGGGCTGTCGGGGAAGCGCTGCTCCATCTGGCGTTACCAAGCCCTGCTGCGTACTGCCATCGTCCTTGTTGCGCGCCAGCTCGACGGCCAGATACATGCGGCGGGCGCCACTCTCATCCGGTGTATCCGGCAGCGCATCCACTTCTTCTTTGCTCAGCCGCTTGGTCTTCAGATCGCAGGACGCAGCCGCGACCAGCAGCGCGTTCTTGGCCTGGGGATCGGATTGCGCAGAGTCGTTGGCTAAGGCGCGATACTCCTCGCCGGCATCGGCGAATCGGCCGCCGGCATACAGGGCATCCGCGTGCGCCCTGCGCTCGGCTATGGTCAGGGGCGCCGCGGCACCTACCACGGCCAGCTGCGCTTTGGCCTGCTGCCCCTCATTGCTCAAGGGGAAAGTGAGGAAGATATGACGGTACAGGCGGGCCGCCTCGTCCACATTTCCCGTCATCTGGTTAGCCCGCGCCAGCGCCAATTGAAAGTCGGCGTGAGCCGCAATGGGGTCCGCCGCATGCTGATGAAGTACCCGCAATGCCGTCTGGGGATCGTTCTGCTGGATGCGAGAGATTGGCGATCATGACCGGCAGACGGGTGACAAAAATGCTTTCAGGATATTTGGCGGCAAAGCCGGTCAGCAGAGCTTCGGCGTCCGAGAGCTTGCCGGCTTCCATCTCCGCCTGGGCGGCTAGAAAATCGGCGTAGTCGTCCAGCGTTTTACCTGAGTCATTCGCTTTCTGGAAGCTGGCGATGGCATCGGGGTAGCGATGATCCGCGAGGTAGGCGTGGCCCAGGGCCAGGTACGCTGCGGAGGCTGCTTCTCCGCTGTGGGCGTGGGCATAGGCCGGACACCCCGGCATAGGCCGCCGGCGAACGCATCGCCGTCAGTTCCTGCGCCATTGGCCGCAATTGCGAGGAGGCGACAAAAGCCTGCTGGAGTTTGCGGCTGCGAGCAATGCTGCTGGCGCTGCGCGGCTTGTGATGACTTTTGATATGACGAACATGGCCTGTCCCCTTGGCTGTCTTACCGTGGGTCGCCGTGTGCGCCGGATGATGGTGATGAGCGGGCGCAGGATGCTTGGGCGTCGCCGGAGCAGTCTGCGGAATAGCCGCCGGCGCAGTGACGGCAAGCAACAGGGCCCAGGGCAGTAGGGTTCGTAGTGTCACAATTCGATGGATTTCCGCCAACTCGCTCACTTCCCTGCCTGCAGCGGATTTTTCTATCAACGGATACCTATTAAGACTCTAAGCGGAAAGTTTGGTTGCGCGTAGGCTTTCCCACCACCATAGAGTCCCAATGGAACCCAATCAAACACCGATACGGGCCCACATCGGGAGTGGTAGATGACCGGCGGCCCCTTGCACCCCGCCTGCGCGGCACGAATCATGCCCTAATTCGCAGATTACGCATTTTGCCGTGCGCCGCCATGCCCATTTAGTATGAGGAAGACGCGCAGCGCCCGCGGGCGGCCCACCCAATGCGCGCAAGCATCAATGCCCCTTCTCCCTCGCCACGCATCCGCAACGTGCAACCGCTGGAGAACGGTCTGGAAAGGTCGAATTTCTGAACCCGTCTGACATGCCTATCATCCAAGCACAAGGGACCGAAGAAGTTCACCCTGACATTTTACTGGTTAACCGGGCGCGCGAAGGGGACGTGCAGGCGTTCGAACAACTGGTAAAGCAGTACGATCGCCAGGTGTTCCGCATTGCGCAACACATCACCCAGAACCGGGAAGATGCGGAAGACGTGGTTCAGGATGCCTTTCTAAAGGCCTACGAGAAGCTGGAGCAGTTTCAGGGGAATTCGAAGTTTTATACCTGGCTGGTGCGCATTGCGGTGAACGAGTCGCTGATGCGGCTGCGTAAGCGGCGTACCGGGCGGATGGTGTCGATCGACGAGGACGTGGAGACCGAAGAAGGGTCAATGCCGCGGGACCTCGCCGAATGGAGGCCCGACCCCGAAATGATGTACGGGCAGTCGGAGCTGGCAGAGATTTTGCGCAAGACGATCCAGGGTTTGCCGCCTGGCTTCCGCGTGGTTTTCGTGTTGCGCGACGTGGAAGGGTTATCGACGGAAGAGACCGCGGAAACGCTCGGATTGAGTGTACCCGCAGTCAAGTCGCGGCTGCTGCGGGCGCGGTTGCAGTTGCGGGAGCGGTTGAGCCGCTACTTCCGCAAGAATGAGGATGGGACCAAATGAATTGCTCAGAGTTTCTGGCGCAGCTCGGTGATTTTCTGGATAACCAGGTGCCTACCGGCCTGGTGGCTGAGCTGCAGACCCACCTCGAGGGATGCGAGCACTGCGAGATCACGATGCGGACTACGCAAAAGACGATCCAGATTTACCGCAATCATGAGATTTATGAGCTGCCCGCCGGGCTGCGGGAGCGGCTGCAGGCGGCCATCCTGGCTAAATGCAAAAAAGGCTGTTGATTCCTTTATTCCGCCTGACCACAGATGACGGGATTCCACCGCTATATACCGGGAAGTTTGCTGTTCCTGTAGCAACGGATGTCAAGGTTCGCGGAATCCCACATCTCGCGAAAAACGAGCGAGATGTGGGGCACCCGTCATCGGTGGTTAGGACAGAGTCTCAAGAACAGCGTGGTGAGGACAGAGTCTCAAGAACACTGTGGTTAGGACAGAGTCTCAAGAACAGTGTGGTTGGGACAGAGTCTCAAGGACAGTACGGTTAGGACAGAGTAATCAAGACAGTGTGGTTGGGACAGAGTAATCAAGACAGTGTGGTTGGGACAGAGAGAAAAGGCCACCCTTTGGGTGGCCTTTTTGCCTTTTGAGGGACTTCTCTAGTTGTCGTCCCTGCGCTGCAGGGTGGGACGGTCGTTGCCCTGCTGCGACTGGTCGGGCGGGGCGTTCGGATCGCTGTTCGCGCTGCTCGCGCGGCGCAGAGTTGGCTGATTGCCCTTGCCGCCGTCGTTCAGCTTGCGTTTGTTCTCGATGCGCGCCAGACGGGCCTTTACGTCGTCAAACTCCGAGGTGGTGACCACGTACTCCGCCCTGGGCGGTAGCAGAGTGGCGATCTCCTTTTGCGTGGCCTCGATGCGATCAGGGGTTTGCGGGTGAGTGGAGAATGCTTTGGAAATCAGGTGCGGTTTGGTCTTCTCCAGGTTCTCCAGCTTCTCAAAGATGGTTACGAAAGCCTGAGGATCGTAGCCCGCACGGTACATGTACTGCACGCCTAGAAAATCGGCCTGGGACTCAAAGCCGCGGGAGAACTGCAGGAAGGCTATCGGAATACCGATTTGCGCCGCTTCGTAAATGCCGTAACCAGTCCAACCACCGATAAAGATCAGCGGAATCGTGCCCAACTGCGCGTAGTTCATCCGCGTTTGCTCACGCACCGCGTGGTGAGCCGCTACGTGCGAAATCTCGTGGGCAATCACACCCGCCATTTCAGCTTCATCGTCCGCGGTAAGAATCAGCCCGCTGTTTACATACATGAATCCGCCCGGCAAAGCCATGGCGTTGACTTCGTCAGAATCGATGACCTTGATGGTAAAGGGAACCTTGGCGTCAGAATTCTTGACCAGGTTTTGCGCGATCCGGTTTACGTACTCGACCACTACCGGATCATTGACGAACTTGACGCTCTTCTCCAGCTGCATGGCGTAGGACTTGCCCATCCGAATCTCGGTTTCGGTGGAATACCAGTTGCCCATGCCGCGGCCGCCAATATCGCGCGTGCCCACCGCATTCACGTCGTCAACGCTGCCTGCTTTTACGCCCGGCATTGTCGCGTCGGTCGGCGGTGTAGTCGAATCGGGAGCGGATGCGGCAGGCGGGGTGGAAGCCGCAGGGGGAGCGGATGCAGCCGGCGGAGCGTCTGCGGGGGCGGTCGCCGGCGGGCTGGTTTGCGGACTGTTCTGGCCGTACATCGTGAGGGCCAGGCCGGGCGCCAGCAGCAAGCTGCTCGCAACCATTAATTTTGCCGGGATCATATGGCTCATCGCAACCTCTTGTTACACCTGAACTGATAGCGTAGGCGCAGTTCGCTATGGCTATTAGACCAAGTATGCGCGCTTTGGCTAGCCGATGGCCTGGAATTTCGCCGAAACCGCAAAAAGTGTTTGCGTGGGATGGTTCGTTGCTAGGCCGAACGTTCGTTGCTTTGTACCAACTGTGGCCCGGCTTGGCGCATCCTGGTCAAAAAGGAGCTCACAATCCGGGCCAGGGTTTCCGGGCACTCTTCATATGGCAAATGCCCGGTGCCCGGCAACACCTCAAACTCCACCCGATCGAAGCAGCGACGCAAATTCTGGCCAGACTCCAAAGACACCGCCCGATCGCGGTCACCCCATAGCAAAAGTGCCGGAAAAGGCCGGACATGCGGCAGCACCAACTGCAACTTGGCCATGTCGTCAAACCAGGTTCTCAGGATGCTGAGGACATAGGGAACGGTTCCCGGGACGCGCAGAGAGCCGATGTACTTTTCCAGGGCCCCGTCCCGCACCTGCGCGGGGTCGCCGTACATGCGGCCAAGGGCGAGTGCTTGCATGGGCTGGGGCAGAGTGGCAACCCGGTGCGCGAACCAAGTCCCCAGCCCGGTGACGTAGAAGTTGATGAGCGGGTCGGCGAGACGAGAATACGGATTGGCCGGGGCGTGGAGGATAAGATTTCTCACTCGGCCGGGGTATTTTGCGGCCAGGGTCAATGCCACGGCGCCACCATGAGAAGTGGCCAGGAAATCGGCGGAGGGGATGCCCGACTCATCCATGAAGCGAACCATCCGGTCGGCCTGCGCCTCCAGCCGGGCGTCGAGCGCCGGCACACGTTCTGATTCGCCGATGCCGAGCGCATCCACCGCGTAAATGGTTGATTCTTCCGCAAGGCGGGGGATCGTCAATTCCCATGTCGAGGCGGTCCCCAGGAGGCCGTGCAACAAAATCAGCTCCGGTCCAGACCCGGCCGTGAGGTAATGCATCCGGTGTCCGTCGACCTGAACCGAAGCTCTTTTCGATCTGGAAACGCCCGACAGCGTCCAACATCCAGCGCCCCAGTGCCATGATGCTCCCTCGCCCACCGGAAATTGGCGGAATTCACATTCTATTCAAATTAGGTAGGAACGCAATGAGCCAGCAAAAGATGTCCCGAAGAGCCCTCGGGGGCGGTCGTTGATTTACCGAAAATAAGATAACTAATATGTAGCTCCATATTTAACAAGTGGAAAACAGCAGATCTTTTTCCCGGGAAATTGCCAAGCCGATATCCTGTTGATCCCTCGTTGTATATCTCTTATCGAATCAAGGGTATACTGTGGCTGCAAATAGACGATTCTGTGGCAGGCACGGGAACAGCTGGGTTCGCTGTTGGTCCACAGCGTGCTCTTGTGTTTCGGGGACTCTCTCTTTCCTGCGCAACGACGCGATGTTGAAGCCGTTCCAAATTCGGGTGGCCGTGGTGCTTCTCGCCGGATTTACCTTGGCGGCTGCCATTCTTGCGTCTCTGAATTTTGCCAAAGAAGGCTCCTTTTCCCTGCCCACCGATCTGGTCTCATGGGTAGAAGCACCCGGCGGCCTCAAAGCGCAGCGGGTGCTGAAAGATGGTCCCGGCGAGCGGGCTGGAATCAAAGCCGGAGACCTGCTCACAGCGGCCAACAACGCCCCCACTCCCCGCATGGCTTCCCTGACCCGGCAGTGGTTTGCGACCGGGATCTATCGCCGCGCCGACTACCTGCTGGTTCGATCGGGCGTTCCCATCCATGCCTCCGTCATTCTTGAACCCGCGGACCGCAGCCTCTACCAGGGACTGCGGCTGATTGCGCTGGTTTACCTTTCGATCGGCCTGTATGTGCTCTTCCGGCGGTGGACGGCCCCTCGCGCCACTCATTTTTACGTTTTTTGCCTGGCTTCGTTTGTTCTCTACTCGTTCAACTACACGGGCAAATTCAACACCTTCGATTGGACCATCTATTGGGGCAAGATTGTCGCCCAGGCCCTGCAGCCGGCGCTCTTCCTGCATTTTGCGCTGGCTTTTCCAGAAGAACGGCCGGCCTCTCGCCGCCACTGGATCAACTCGCTCATTTACCTGCCGGGCGTGGCCCTGATCGGGCTGCAGGTGATGGCGCAATGGCGCTGGGAGGCTACGGAGCTGCTGAACACGCGCCTGGGCCAACTCGCCATGGGGTACCTGGCGCTCTACTATGTGCTGGCGGCCTTGGTCTTCTTCAGGAACTACGTGCGGCAGCAGAATCCGCTTCGGCGCCAGCAGCTGAAGTGGTTGACCCGGGGAACTTTGCTCACCGTCGTTCCCTTCACGGTGTTTAACGTTATCCCTTTCCTCACCGGGATTCCGGTTCCCAGTGCTCTGGCTAAGCTGGGGGGAATTTGCCTGGTCTTTTTGCCCCTGACCTTTAGCTGGGCCATCGTGCGCTACCGCTTGATGGACGTCGACCTTATTTTCAAGCGGGGCGTCACCTACACCCTGGCCACCGCTGCCCTGGTTGGGGTTTACTTCGGGGCGGTCGCTGTGGCGGCTGAACTGGTGCACACCCGCCTGCCCAGCGCGGGCGCGTGGGGCCTGATTGCTGCCATCATCATCACCGCCCAGTTGTTCGACCCGCTCAAACGCGGCATTCAAGACCGGGTAGACCGCGTCTTCGACCACAAGCGCTATGACTATCGCCAGACGCTGATCACGTTCGGCCGCGGTTTGAGTTCACAAACCGATCTAGGCAGGTTGCTTAGCTCGATCGTGGACCGGTTGTCGGAAACGCTGTTGGTGTCGCGTGTAGCCATCTTTTTTCCGGACCATGGCGGCTATCGCTTAATGGCGGCTCACGGGCTGCCTGCGCAATTGCTTGAGCGGGAAAGCCATCCCGAACTCGACTTTCTCAACTTCGATCAGCCCGATGCGGCCAGCCACATCTTTCTCGAGAATCCGCAACACGCGCTTCACCTAACCGACCAGGGACGCCAGTCGGCTGCGCTGCTCGATCTTAACTACTATCTCCCCTGCCGGCTGCAGCAGAAGACGATCGCTGTGATCGGGCTGGGACGGACGACCCATGGAGACTTCCTCTCCAGCGAGGATGTGGAGTTGCTGGAATCCATGGCCAGCTACATCGGCATCGCCATCCAGAACGCGCGCCTGTACGCCAGCCTGGAGCAGAAGATCTCCGAGTACGAGCGGCTGAAGGAGTTTAACGAGAATATCGTCGAGTCGATCAACGTCGGCGTTTTCGCCGTTGACCTGGAAGAGCGGGTAGAGAGCTGGAACGCGCAGATGGAAGTGATGTATGCCATGTCGCGCCAGGAGGCGGTGGGACAATACCTGCGCGACATTCTGCCGGCAAACTTTGTGACCGAATTCCTGCGCTTGAAAGATGAGCCGGGGGTGCACAATCTTTACCGCTTCCGGCTGCATACCCGGAGCGGAGAGAACCGCTGCGCGAACGTAGCTATCGCGCCTCTCGTTTCGCGCAACTTTGACGTGGTAGGCCGCATCATTATCGTGGATGACATTACCGAGCGCATGGAGCTGGAAGCGCAGTTGGCACAAGCCGACAAGCTTTCCTCCATTGGACTTCTAGCGGCCGGCGTTGCTCATGAGGTGAACACCCCGTTGGCGGTGATCTCTTCTTACACTCAAATGCTTGCCAAGCAGGTGCGGGGAGATCAACGAGTGGCGCCTCTGCTGGATAAGATTACGCAGCAAACCTTCCGGGCCTCTGAGATTGTCAATGGGCTGCTTAATTTCTCCCGCACCGGGGCGGCGGAGTTCACGGCGTTGGATCTGAATCACATCATTGAGGACACGCTGAAGCTACTGGAACATCAATTCCGTGCCTCGCAGGTGCAACTGGAAACGGCGCTCGAAGATAATCTGCCGCCGATTCTGGGTAACTCAGGCAAATTGCAGCAGGTGTTTCTCAACCTGTTTCTGAACGCCAAGGACGCCATGGCGGCCGGCGGCACGCTGCGTGTCGCCACCCAGGCCAACGGGCACGTGGCGGTCGACATTTCCGACACCGGCTCAGGCATAGCGCTCGAACACATGCAGCGCATCTATGATCCGTTCTTCACCACCAAATCGACGGTCAGCGAGGGACAGCGCAGAGGCACCGGCCTGGGATTGGCTGTGAGCTACGGCATCATCCAGGAGCATGCGGGCAAGATCCAGGTAGAGAGCCAGGTGGGAAGCGGCACCACATTCCATCTCGAATTTCCTATGGCAAGGAAACCCGCCCATGTCTGAGGCCGGCATTCTCGTTCCGCAAAGCAAAGCTACCGTTTCAAGCCCGGAAACAGGACCCCGCATTCTTATCATCGATGACGAAGCAGCGATTCGGGAATCCTTGGAGACGCTGTTGGTGCTTGAAGGTTATGTAGTCGACCTGGCGCCCGAGGGAGAGGCGGGGCTGCGATGCATCGATAGCAGATCCTATGATTTGGTTCTGTTGGATCTGGCGCTGCCAGGACAAAATGGCCTGGAGATTCTGGCGCGGATCCGGGAGCGCCAACCTAATCTGCCGGTGATCATGATTACCGCCTATGGAACGGTCGGCAACGTGGTCGACGCGATGAATGGCGGAGCTCAGAACTTTGTCCAGAAGCCATGGGACAACGAAAAGCTTCTGGCCGATATCCGCGCCGCGACCGCCCGGCAACGGGCGGAAGAAGAGAATGTCCAGCTCAAGCGCGCGCTGAAGCAGCGCTACAACTTTGAAAACATTGTTGGAAAAAGCGAGCCGATGCTGCGGATTTTTGACCTGGTGGCGCAGGTAGCTCCCACCCGGTCGACCATTCTGATTCAGGGCGAGAGCGGGACGGGCAAGGAGCTGATCGCGAAAGCGATCCACGCTAATTCACCGCGGCGCGACAAACCCTTTGTGCCGGTCAACACCGGCGCCATGCCAAGTGATCTGCTGGAATCGACGCTCTTCGGCCACGTCAAGGGGGCATTCACCTCCGCAGTTTCAGCCAAGAAGGGGCTGTTTGAGGTAGCTAATTTTGGCACGCTCTTCCTGGACGAGATCGGCACCATGGGGATGGACACGCAAGCCAAGGTGCTGCGCGTATTGCAGGACCGCCGCTTTATGCATCTGGGCGGAGTGCACGAGATCCAGGTGGACGTGCGCATCCTGGCGGCCACCAACGTCGATTTGCGGCAGGCGGTGCGCGAAGGAAAGTTTCGCGAAGATTTGTACTACCGGCTCAACGTCATCACCATCGATTTGCCGCCGCTGCGCACCCGGCGGGAAGATATTCCCCTGCTGGCGGCGAGCTTTCTCAAGCGCTACGCCGAGGAAAACGATTTAGCGCCGCGCACGCTCGCACCCGAAGCCATGCGGGTGCTGATGGATTACGACTGGCCGGGCAATGTGCGCGAGCTGGAAAATGTAATCGAGCGCGGAGTGGTTCTTTCTTCCACGCCTTCGATTGGATTCGACCTTCTTCCCGGCCACCTCACCGGCCGCAGCTATTCCTCCAGCCTGCTGGAGCACAATCCGGATGCCTCATTGTTCGACATTCTGGAGGATATTGAGCGGCGCATCATCATCGACAAGCTGGAGCGCTGCAAGTGGAACCAGACCGACGCGGCGGAGCAATTCCGCATCCCGCTTTCTACTCTTAACCAGAAAATCAAGCGGCTCTCGATCGAGATCAAGAAGCGCATGAAGGACTAGTTTGTCCCGTAAGCGTAGTGAGGGGGCCGGGGCGCACTGCAGATCCCTCGGCTGCTCTCGGGATGACAAAGGGGAGGGTAACGCTTTCCTCAGCGTCTGTCTAAGCAACCAAGGTCCATGGAAGCGCCGCCTTCCCTTTGTCATCCCGAGCGTACCCGGATTTCCTGCCACGCGGCACTGGACACGACAACGTGTGCGCCTTTCCGCAGAGAAAGGCGCATGAAGTTTGCCAGCGCCACCAAGTTCCACAGGAAATCCGGGGCAGCCGAGGGATCTGCAGTGCGCCCCGGCCCCCTCACTACGCCTACGGGACAGACTCTAAAGCCCGGCAAATGCCGGCCCATGTGGTACCCTCGGCTTGGATATGCCATTCGACACAATTGAAACGGTTGCCAAAAAGGGCGTCGTTGCAGTGCAGAACTATTCCCTGCTTGCCGGGCGCGCGATTGGCAATATTTTTCAACGGCCCCACTATTTTGCCGACCTCATTACCCAGGCCGACTCCATCGGAATAGGGTCGCTGCCGATCGTCATTCTCACCGGGTTTTTTACCGGGGGCGTGCTTGCTCTGCAATCCGCGTCCTCGTTGGCTCAGTTCGGCGCTACGGCGATTACCGGGGAGTTGGTGAGCCTCTCCATGATCAAGGAATTGGGTCCGGTTCTCACCAGCCTGATGGTATCCGGTCGCAACGCGTCAGGAATGGCCAGCGAGCTCGGCTCCATGATGGTGACCGAACAGATCGATGCCATGCGGGCACTGGGCACCGATCCGCTCAAAAAGCTGGTAACGCCGCGGCTTTTCGCCACGGTGATCATGCTGTTTTTCCTCACCATCATCTCCGACACGGTGGGGACGGTGGGCGGCGCGTTTGTGTCGGTGGTCATGCTCGGACAGGACGGCTCGCAATACTTTCATACCGCCTACCAGACGCTGCGGTATCCCGACATCCTTCAAGGACTGGTGAAACCCATTGTTTTTGGCTTCATCATTGCCAGTATCGGCTGCTTCTACGGTATGACCACGCGCGGAGGTACCCAGGGTGTTGGCCGCTCCACCACGCAGGCGGTCGTGGTCTCGTCTGTGCTCATTATCTTCGTCGACTTCGTGATCAGCCGGTTCATGATCGGGGTCTTCGGCTTCTAGGCTTATGGTCACTGCACCCCAGCAAACCACGACGAAAAGTGAGCAAGATCCGTCGCAGCCGGTCGTTGTCTTCGATGATGTCTCCATTGGATTTGAAGGCAAGAAGGTTCTGGAAAATATTTCGCTGACCGTATCTCCGGGCGAAACCCGGATCCTGCTGGGTCCCGCCGGCAGCGGCAAGAGCGTCCTGCTCAAGCTCGTGGACGGACTGATGTACCCCGATTCCGGAACCATCACGGTGTTCGGCGAAGAGGTCAGCACGATGCGGGAGGAGCAGCTGTTCCAGTTGAGGGGACGCATCGGCATGGTTTTTCAAGAAGGCGCTCTCTTCGATTCGCTGACAGTGAGGGACAATGTCGCGTATCGCCTGACGGAGCAGAAAGTGCCGGAGGCGGAAATAACAGAGCGTGTGACGGAGGCGCTCCGCTTCGTGGAGCTGGAGCAGACGCTGGACAAGTTCCCGTCACAACTTTCAGGCGGCATGCGCCGCCGGGTGGCGATTGCCCGGGCCATCGTTAACCGGCCTGACCTTATCCTCTACGATTCACCGACCGGCGGGCTGGACCCGATCACTTCGACTACCATCATCGAGCTGGTTATGAAGCAGCGCGACGTTTACCACACCAGTTCGTTGCTGGTTACCCATCGTTTGCAGGACGCCTTCACGCTCGCCACACACGTCTTTGATCGCACTAAAAACCACATGGTTCCCATTCCCGACGGCCAGCTGGATAACAAGACCACGTTTCTTGTGCTGCACGACGGCCACATCGTCTTCGATGGATCCACGCATGAGCTGGTACACAGCGACGATCCTTTTCTTAAGGAATATTTGTCGTAATGTAACCGTTTCAGTTTTAGGTCCCGCGCTGCCTAAGCGCTAAACCTGCGGGCTTGTCAGTACCAACGAGCAAAGGGATTAAGATTTGTGGTATCCCACATCTCGCGAAAAACAAGCGAGATGTGGGGCACCCGGCTTCTTTGGCAGAGACAGATCCCGCAACGCAACTTATCTCTGCTAGTCTTAGAGGTTTGCTACCAGCTTTCTGAGGTGCCTTACACAATGGCGTTCAAATTTAAGGGCGTTGACTTTATTCAGTTTGACGGGCTGCTCTCTGGCGACGAGCTGCTGGCGCGCGATACTACTCGCCAGTTCGTCGAAGACAATGTAATTCCCATCATCGAACAGTGCAATCGCGACGGCCGCTTTCCGCGGGAGCTGATTCAGCCCATGGGCCAGCTCGGCTTCTTTGGCGCCAGCCTCGAGGGCTATGGATGCGCCGGCATGTCGAATGTGGAATATGGCCTGGTGATGCAGGAGCTGGAGCGAGGCGACTCCGGCTTGCGCAGCTTCGTCAGCGTGCAGTCTGCCCTGGTCATGTACCCCATCTACACCTTCGGCAGCGATGCGCAGAAAGAGGCGTGGCTGCCGCTTCTGGCGACTGGGGAAAAGCTTGGCTGCTTCGGGCTTACCGAGCCCGATTACGGCTCAAACCCGGGCGGTATGCGGACCCGCGCCCGCAAAGAAGGCAACGACTATGTTTTGAACGGGGAAAAAATGTGGATCACCTCGGGGTCGATCGCCGACGTTGCCGTGATCTGGGCGAAGGTGGACGATGAACAGAGCAGGGTCCGAGGCTTCCTGGTGGAAACCAACCGGCCCGGCTTCTCAGCCTACGATGTTCATGGCAAGTGGTCGCTGCGAGCCTCGGTGACTTCCGGCCTTTCTCTGCAGGATGTGCGCGTCCCGTCGTGCAATCTGCTGCCCTTCTCGGATGGACTCAAGTCACCTCTCATGTGCCTCAACCAAGCGCGCTACGGCATTAGCTGGGGAGGCCTAGGGGCAGCGATGTCCTGTTATGACACGGCTCTCCAGTACGCCCTGGTAAGGAAGCAGTTTCGCGAAGAGCCGATTGCCAGCCACCAACTGGTGCAGGAGAAGCTGGCCTGGATGATCTCGGAGATCACCAAGGGACAGTTGCTCGCGCTCCAGGTAGGGCGGCTGAAAGACGCCGGTAAGGCAGGCTTCGAACAGATTTCCATGGCCAAGCGGAATAATGTGTGGATGGCCCTGGAGTGCGCGCGCATGGCGCGCGATATTCTCGGCGGCAACGGCATTACCGACGATTACCCGGTCATGCGCCACATGATGAACCTTGAATCCGTGAAGACCTACGAAGGCACACACGATATCCACGCGCTCATTATCGGACAAAGCGTGACGGGTATACCCGCCTATTAGGACCGTGCATTGGGCTTAGAATTGCGTAAGAGGGCTGCGGGCCCATGCAACCGTTTCCCCCCCTATTTCGCAACCTATCGCTCGAATTTGCGTCTCTAATGGGTAGGGGTCGACGGTTCAGAAGGGTGCGTGCGAATGGATGTAAAGTCCGCGTCGCTAAAGGTATTGCAGCTGGGCAAAATACAGCGCCGTCCGGAGCTGGATGCCCTGCGCGGGCTTTTTTTGGTATGGATGACCCTGACCCACCTGCCTACGCGCCTCAGCGAGCTGGTAAATCAACCCTTTGGTTTTGTTTCCTCGGCAGAGGGGTTTGTGTTTTTGTCGGCCATGCTGGTGGCCACTCTTTACATTCACAAGGCGGCGGAGGATAGCGACGGGGTCCGCAGCAAATTGTGGATGCGAGCCCTCAGGATCTATGGCTACCACCTGATTATGCTGGTGATGGTGTTCACCGTGGTGGCAGCATTTGCCGCGCACACTCATCGTTCCGCGATCTATAACTTGCTCAACTTCTATCTCGCCCACCCGGTCACCGCGATCATCGGGTCAGTGCTGCTGATTTACTGTCCGCCGCTGCTCGACATCCTGCCCATGTACGTCACCTTTCTGCTGCTCACTCCCTACATCCTCAGTGTCGCCGTGCGCCGGGGCTGGAGCCGCATTCTGATCGTCAGTGGCATGGTCTGGTTGCTGGCTCAATTTGGTTTGCGCACCTGGGTGCATGGCCTGGTGGTGCATGCCACGGGTTTACATATACCGCTGCAGGAAACGGGCGCATTCAACCTTTTCGCCTGGCAGGCCATTTGGGTTCTGGCGTTATGGCTGGGAGCAAAGTCGGCGCAGGGAGAGAATCCTCTCAGCAAACTGCCGAACTATGTCTTTGGATTGAGCGCGGTCATTTGCCTCTTCTTTCTCGGCGTGCGGCATGACTGGCTCGGGCCTGGCTTGACCCAGGAGGCTTTAGGCCTGTCGCTGGATAAATGGCAGATCGGCCCGCTGCGGGTGCTGAACCTGTTCGCCTTTTCGTGCATGATCTACTGGTCGCGGAAATATCTCACCAAGCTGGTCCTGGTGGAGCCTCTGCTGACCCTGGGCAAGGCGTCGCTCGAGGTGTTCTGCGCCCATGTCTTCTTTGTTTTTGTGGGTCTGGCGCTGCTGTACGGGGAAGTGACCGAACTGCATGGCCCCTACGCTCTGATCCTGCTCATCATTACGTTTACGGCGCTGATCCTGGTAGCCATCCGGGAGGTGCGGCGCAAGCAAAGGGATCGCCTCTCGGCGGCGGCTCGAACACCGAACCGCGAACCGTTCCGGTCCGTATCTGGCTTGAACCCCCCGCCCGCAGAGAGCCGGGCAGAAGTCTAGACAGGCAGCGGAAAAACTGAGTTTGGTGAAGGGTACGGCCTGCGTCGCCGCAGCGAGCCTTAGGCCGTACGTACCGGCGTTAAATGAATACGGCTTTAGCCCCTGAGGGCTGCCCTCAGGGGCTTTAGAGTCTGCGTGAGAATTGGAAAGAAACCGCAGGTCCCTCCACTCCGCTACGCTCCGGTCGGGATGACAAGGATGGGGTGTTGGCCGAGTTAAGAGCGGTAAATCAAATTAAGTAACCACCCTCCCATAGTCATCCCGACCGGAGCGCAGCGTTCTAGACAGCCACTGTAAACGTATCTTCGTGGCGGACGACGTTGCGGTACAGCGTGTCCCGCTCCACCGGTTCGCGGCCAGCCTCACGGATCAGGCGAACAAGCTCAGAGCGCCGCATGCCCTGCGGCGTGGTCGCTCCGGCATCATGATAGATCTTTTCTTCGACCACCGTGCCATCGATATCGTCGGCGCCGAAGCGCAAGGCAATCTGCGCGATTTTTGCCGTCATCATCTGCCAGTAAGCTTTGATGTGGGAGAAGTTGTCCAGCAACAAGCGGCTTACTGCAATCTGCCGGATATCGGTTAAGCCGGTAGTAGTGGGCAAATGATCGAGTGCCGTATTGGCAGGATGAAAGGCCAGCGGGATAAAGGTTTGAAAGCCCCCAGTATCATCCTGCACCGCGCGCAGGCGCAGCATGTGGTCGACGCGGTCCTCATCGTTCTCGACGTGTCCGTAGAGCATGGTTGCGTTGGAACGCAACCCGAGCTTGTGGGCCGTGCGCGCCGTCTCCAGCCACTCGTCGCCATCGATCTTGTGGTCGCAGATGATGTGGCGCACGCGATCGGAGAAAATCTCGGCACCACCGCCAGGCAAAGAATCCACCCCGGACTCCTTCATCTTGATCAGCGTTTCAGGAATGGTCAGCTTGGCGCGCCGCGCGAGGTAGGCTACCTCAACCATGGTGAAGGCTTTGATGTGTACCTTGGGAAAGCGCTCTTTAAGACCCGCCACGAGGTCGAGGAAATATTGAAATGGAAGGTCAGGATGCAGGCCGCCGACGATGTGAAACTCTGTCACGGCCTCGCTGTAGCCAGAGGCAGCGGTTTGCCATGCTTCTTCCAGGGCCATGGTGTAGGCCCCTGGGCCATCTTTTCTGCGGCCGAACGCACATAGCCGGCAGGCAGCCACACAAACATTCGTGGGGTTGATGTGACGGTTGACATTGAAATAGGCAATGTTGCCATGGAGGCGTTCACGCTCATGATTGGCCAACCAGCCAACGGCCAGAATATCTCCCGAGCGGTAAAGGGCCACTCCGTCGTTAAAATCGAGACGCTCGCCGGCCAAGACCTTCTCCGCAATCGGGCGCAGACGGGCGTCGTCGGTTTGGAAAATGTGCCGCTGAGGCGAAAAAGACATGAGGCTGCTCACTTCACTATGATACTCGACCGCTTTGACGCCTTCAGCTTTTCATCGCGCTGCATCCAACACCGGCCTTTCGGATTCCTGGGTTAAGATTTGTTAGACAGAATGCGATTGCTTCGGAGCCTGGTCCTCGCCCTCTTCGCTTTACCCTGCGCCCTGGCCGCTCCGCAAAGTTCTCAGGCTTCCCCGGCTGCAGTTCTGCCACCGGTGACCGCCTATGGTCTGGATCGAGCAAAGGTTACGCTGCCCGGCGATTTCGCTGCCCCGCTGAATTTGCTTATCCTGCACTTTCAGAGAGATCAGCAGTCGGTAGTCGATGGCTGGCTTCCGGTATTGCCCCCGGGCGACGCGGTGCAGACCTGGGTGTTGCCGATTTCTTCGCGGGAGAATGCCCTGTACCGGTGGTGGTTCAACTCTTCCCTGCGCGGCAGCCTGCCATCCTCGCAGCCACGGCACTATACGGTTCCTTTGTACGTTGATAAGGCAAAATTCCTTCAATCCCTGCAGGTCTCCTCCGAGCAGGAGGTCGTACTTCTGTTGACCGATAAGGCGGGGCACGTCTTATGGCGCACAACAGGAGCGGTGACCGATAGCAAGAAGGCCGCGCTCACCAGTTTCGTGAGCAAGTCGGCGACCCATTAGGGGTGGGTGGTTCAGCCGCGCAGCGGCATTAGGACGGATTAGGTTTTGAAGTCTGCGTGCGAACCCCGAGATTTCTAAACTCAGTCCCGCAGGGACGGCTGAGTGTAGCCCAGGACGACAGTCCTGGGTCTGTGTAAGTCAGACCGAAGAGTCCCGTTAGGGACGACTGAAAGTTGCCCAGCAACACCTTACCAATCATTTTCAGCCGTCCCTTTCGGGACTCTTCGTGCTTTCAAAATCCTACCCAGGACTGTCGTCCTGGGCTATACAGCCGTCCCTGCGGGACTGAGCTTGCGGGGTACTCACACAGACTCTAAAGCCCTCACTAGCTGGGGCTCTTTGCGCCACGGGTGAGGTCGAGCCGTTCGTGCAGCCCTGCATTCCTAACCCTTGGCGACACGAGAGGCGATCATGTTCAGGGCGCGATGAGCGGAAAGTGCCGCACCCTCCTGCCAACCGACGATATGGCTGGTGTGGTCGCCGGCAAAGTAGATGCGACCCTCCGGCTGGATCCAAATCTCGTAGCCTGGCGGGGCACCCATGTCGGCATCACTTACCCAGGACCCAAGGTTGTAGGGGATGTGTCCCCAGCTGACGTAAATGGGGTTCTTCAGTTCGCTTGAGCGGCCGGGATGCAGCAGTTCAATCGATTGGCGCGAGGCTGCCAGTTTAGCCTCCGGGCTGGGCAGGTTGCCAAACTCGGAGCCGTTTTCAATCCCATAGCCTCCCAGGATTATGCCGGTTTCCGAGAACATGGAGGCGCTGGGATACCAGACGGTGTCTACCGGCTGGCGGAGAAAAGAAATGCCGCCATATATATTGCACTCCTGCTCCCAAAAGCGGCGTGACTCCCAGGCGATCTTGTAGGCAGAGTCATAGGAACAGCCATTGATAGCTGCTTTCCGCTCCGGAGAGAAATCGGTATCCATGGTTTTGAGGATGGTCAGGGGCAAGGCGCAAACGCAGTAGTCCGCGCTGACGGTCTCGTGCTTGCCGGACGCCAGGTCGCGGTAGACGACTTTCACCCCCGATGCGTCTTGGCGGATCTGGACCACTTCCGCGCGCTGACGGACCACGCTCCCAAGCTTCTTTTTGAAGGCCATGGGAATTTGGTCCATTCCGCCGATCGGCTGAAACATGGTTGCCTGCCAGTCGATCTCGTCTTCTTCTGTCAGTTCCCTCCAGAGATGGGCAGATAATAAGGCGCGCATATCGAGGGGATCGTTGGGAACGCCAACTTGGTCGCCCGCTCCGGGATTGACTTTGTAGCCAGCGCGCGGCGATCCCTTGTAGAAGAGATCGGGCGACAGATCCCCGTATTGCTTGAGGAATTCAATCATCTGTTCCTTATCGTCGTGGCTGAGCTCCTGATCGAGCGCGCCACGCTTGATACTCTTGGCCAGCAGCTCCGAAACGTGACCGCGGGTATCGTATTCCACCTGCCGGTTTTGCACGGGTTTGCCGCCGTCGAGCTTGCTCGCCTCAAGGTATGCGCTACGCGAGGTGTTGACCTCTACCTCGAGCGGAACCCCCAGCTCGCGGCAATAACCGAGCATGGTCTGATGGACCGAGGGCAGCCGGGCTGGGCCGACATTCTGATAGAGCCCCGGAGCAAAGACGCAGTTTTGGGTGAACCCGGTCGTGAACTCGACTTTGGTTCCGTTGCGCACGGTCCAGTTCCTGCCGCCGACGCGCTCGCGTGCTTCGAGCAGAGTGCAGGCGTAGCCCAATTTGCCCAGCTCATAGGCTGAAGCCAGCCCGGCGATACCTGCGCCCAGGATGACAACGCTCGTCCCTTTGCCGGAACCTGCGGGGTGGTCGATGGTGGATGCGGCAGATGCCATGACGGGCAGCAAGCCTAACGACTGCATCATGGTAAAGGCGGCGCTGTATCCGCCGGCCTGGCCCACCCGCATGAGAAAATCACGCCTGCTCAGACCCATTTCAGAACCTCTCTTCCACTTACCCATGTGGCCATGGCCATCTCATTTGAATGGTAGAATGAAAACTTTCCAGATTGGTGTCGATGTGGAACAGGAGCTCCGCCCAGGGGCGAGCGACTACGCCCTCGGAAAAACCGGGGTGGAGAAGTGGAGGACAATCAGGCTTCAACCTGGAAGCTGGCACAGCAGAGAGGGCGGCGAGAAGCAAGTTTTCGACAGGGAGAACTTTTACCACCATGACCCGGACGCACAAGGGTCAGAATCGAGTTCAGGGTAAAGGTAACGGGGCACGAAAGCAACAGCAAAATGGCGCATATTTTCGTCGCCTTAACCAGATATGGGATGTGGGGTAATGACCGAAGAAGGCGCAAGGCCTGATGAAGTACTGGATATCGAGTTTCTGCATGAGATCGGCAGCCGCATGGCAGCCGCAGATCCTTTTCATGCCGTGCTCGAAAGGGTAGTTGAATTTGTCTCTACGATCGCGATGTGCGATTCCTGTTTTGTTTATGTTCTGGAAGGCGAGAAGCTGGTGCTGCGCGCTTCAAAAAATCCGCACGCCGACCTGGTGGACGAGCTCGACCTGCAATTAGGCCAGGGCATTACCGGCTGGGTTGCCATGCACCAGCAACCAGTGGCTATCGGCTCCCAGGCATGGAGCGATCCGCGCTTCAAGATGTTTAACGATTTGCCCGAAGATCACTTCGAAGCGTTTCTTTCCGTCCCGATTCTCTGCCGCGGCAAGCTGGTGGGTGTGATCAATGTGCAGCATCGCAAACCACATCACCACAGCCCGCGCCAGTTGCGGCTGATCTCAACGGTTGGGTTTTTGGTAGGCGCGGAGCTGGAGATGGCGCGCCTGGAAAGCGAACGCGTGTTGCTGGCTGACCGGCTGGAGGTCAGGAAGCTGATGGATCGCGCCAAGGGCATTCTGCAACGTGAGCTGCACCTGGATGAAGAGGGAGCTTACCTGGCCTTGCAAAAGCAGAGCCGGCAGAAGCGGAAGGCGATCCGCGAGATCGCCGAAGCGATTATTCTCACGGAAGAAATTCGGCGGGCGCGCAGGTAGGGAGTTGTTATTGCGATTGCTCCGCAAGGAGATGACTCCCATCGTAGTGTTCCAGCCGAACAACTTCTGCGAGCGGGACGCGCTGTTCCCATCCCACCCGTTCCAGTTCAGGTCTGGCCTCGAAACCATCGACATAGCCGAGGCATAGATAGGCGACCATGACCATGTGGGGCGGGATGCCGAGCAAGCTTTTCAAAGCCTCGGCGTCCAGAATGCTTACCCAGCCAACGCCGATGCCTTCTGCCCGCGCGGCCAGCCAAAGATTTTGCACGGCACAAACGGCAGAATAGATCGCCGTTTCCGGCATGGACTGCCGGCCCAGGCGATGACCTCGTTCGCTTACCGGATCGCAGGCAATGCATAAATTCTGCGGCGCCTCGAGAATGCCCTCGAGCTTCAACCCGCGATAAAGTTCGCCTCGTTCGCCTTCATAGGAACCGGCGGCGAGTCGCTGCGCCTGAGAAAAGATATCGTGCACTGCCGCTCGTACGCGTTGGCTGCGAATGACAATGAACCGCCACGGCTGCATGAGGCCGACCGAAGGCGCATTGTGCGCGGCTCCCAGCAGGCGCAGCAGAACATCATCCGTCAGCGGCTCGGGCAGAAAGCCGGAGCGGACATCACGCCGCTCCCGAATAGCCTGGTAAACACCCTCTCGTTCGCGATCGCTGAAGCCTTCAGCCTTGGTTCTGATCATGTCTTCTCTTTTCTTTGCTAGGCTACTCCCTTTCCGCAGGCCCGGTGTACCGGAGGGAGACAGGTTCCGGTAAACAACACACGGTGAAGAGGAAACGTTATAGCATCTTGGCAGTGAACCCCACTCACGAAGAAATTCAAGCTCAACGGAAACCAAAAAGGGCTCTCGGTCTCTTCGACTCCACCATGATCGTGATCGGAGTCATGATTGGTTCCGGGATTTTTATTGTGCCGGCCGAAATGGCTCGTATTCTGGGCGGCCCGGGATGGTTTCTTGCGGCTTGGGTGTTTGCCGCAGTGCTGACGATTGCCGCTGCGTTCTCCTTTGGTGAGTTAGCCTCGATGATGCCCGGCGGGGGTGGAATGTACCTCTACTTACGTGAGGCTTATTCCCCTCTGTGGGGTTTTCTTTATGGATGGACGCTCTTCACCGTAATCCAGACCGGGACTATTGCCGCAGTCGCGGTTGCGTTTGCCCGATTCCTGGGGGTTCTGGCGCCGGGAGTTTCCGAATCACGCTACCTGATTGCCCCGCTGCATCTCTCCGCTCACTACGCGCTTACACTGTCTACCGCTCAGCTGGTGGCCTTACTGGTGATTGTTCTGCTGACCGCGACCAATACGCTGGGCATCGAGTATGGCAAGATCATCCAGAACTCGTTTACGGTGGCCAAACTCGGCGCCCTGGGCGCGCTGATCCTTCTTGGGCTTACCGTAGGTTGGAACGCCTCTTCAGTGCACGCGAACATTGCGACCTTCTGGCAGAGGCCACCGACCCCTCATCCAGGCGTGTCGTTCGCCGCCATCCTGAGCCTGATCGTGGTGTTTTGCATTTCCCAATCGGGATCCCTTTTCGCCGCGGATTCTTGGCATGACATTACCTTCGCGGCTGAAGAAGTCAAGGATCCAAGAACTACTCTTCCAAAGTCCCTGGCCATCGGGACGGTCATTGTGATGCTGTTGTACCTGGCCGCTAATGTCGCTTACCTGGCGGTGCTGAATTTCCCAGCTATTCAACATGCTCCCAATGACCGGGTAGCAACGGCGATGCTGCAACAGATCTTTCCTGCATGGGGAGGAAAGGCATTGGCCGTGCTCATTATGGTGTCGACCTTCGGCTGTATCAACAGCCTGGTACTGGCTGGACCGCGCGCGTACTACGCCATGGCCCGGGACAAGCTTTTCTTTCCCGCGGCCGGGCATTTGAATTCGGCACGCGTTCCGGGATGGTCTCTCTTGATTCAAGGCGTGTGGGCCGCGCTGCTGGTGCTGCTGACTACTTATTCGCCGATCACGGGCTATGGGAATCTTTATAGCGATCTGCTGGACTACATCATTTCCGCGGCGCTGCTGTTTTACATAATGACCATTGCCGCTGTGGTGGTGCTGCGGTACAAGCGGCCAGATGCGGAACGTCTGTATCGCACGCCCGGGTATCCGGTGGTACCGGCGATTTATGTTCTTGGCGCCAGCACGGTCGTGCTCTGCCTTTTCATCGACCGTCCGGAAACGACTTGGCCTGGCTTGGTGCTGGTCATCGCCGGGCTTCCTGTGTATTGGCTGATTCGCCGCAGTACCTCGGGCAAAGTGAGATAAAGGAACTGCAGATCCCTCCATTGAGATCGGTTGCGCGGATCCCAGGTCTCAAAAGCGAGACCTGGGGCACCCATCGGTTTGTTACCGGGAGGGTCGTGGGTTTGGAAAGGGAACCGCAGGTCCCTCCACTCCGCTTCGCTCCGGTCGGGATGACAAAGGGGAGAGCAGCGCTTCGATCAATATTTGATCGCTGGTTAAGCAAAGATGCCGCTAGTGGTATTGTGCTGCGAATGCGTCTGCGTCGCGGTTCATCTCACCCGGCTGCGGCGCCCGGGGCAACAAGAGAATGCGGTACGTGAAGGTTACGTTTTGATTCTTGTCCATGGTGTAGTCCAGTTCCGGCGCCTTGGGGTCGAAGATGTGCTGTCCCAGTGGATTGGCGGCGAATAATCCGTAGCCTCGTGCATGCCAGTATGTTGGATAGTTTGGGTTTCCTGGATGGTCAAAAATGGCTATGGTGACGGTGTGGCCTTCGGTGTTGCCGGTCAAGGCGCACCAGACGCCTCGGGTGCCCCAGGCTTGGTCGCCTTGCTTGCCCTCGCTGGTGAGATATACGCCGGTTGCTCCAGGCTGGTTCGAGGCCGCCACCTCTGTGGACCGCCCATTCGCGTCGGTGAAGGTGCCACCCTTCTCATTGGCTGATTCCAACCACCGAGCGACACGAATACCCAACAGGCCTTCCTTGTCGTCATGAAAGACTACGCGATCGAGGGCGTGCAGGGTGGTGACCTCATCAATGATTCGTTGGTCGTGTTGGCGGGAAAAAATATAGCGCGTCGTCTGCTCGAGGATGTTCTGACCAGTGCCCGTGGTCCATACCGATTCGGCAACCAGTTCCCCGCTGTCGCGGCCGCTCCGGGTGGAGACGATTTTTTGCTGATGAATGGTTCCCATCTTTTCCCGGTCGGCGGGTTTGATGGCGTCGGAGTTGTTCCAGAAATCAAATCCGTTTACGTTACCGTAATTGAACCAAATTCCCGCGTGATGCGGATGATCGACACGCTCGCCTGGCCGCGGGGCCAGAGGAAATCCGCGAACTACGTCAATTCCGCCCGCTGCGATCAGGGGAAACAGTACCGGCTTTTTGAGTACGCTGGGCCAGACGTACGACGTAAAGGGCTGGCCGTCGATGGTGATGTCGACCCGCTGATGAGCTTCGTCTGCAGTTACCTTAACGGCCGCCATCCCTTGCAGCGTACAGGCCAGAAACAGGCAGACGGCAAGCCACCTAGGCATAGACCTTGTCTCCGGCCATCACCTGCTGCGCCTTGTCGTCAAAGGTGATGCGCTGGCCGGTCTGAATGGCGGCAATGTTCATACAGAGCGCCACCGAATGGCTATAGCCCGCCTCGATGCTCGCGTTGGGCTGCTTGCGCGAGCGGACACACTCCATCCAGTTGCGCATGTTGGCGGAAGTCATCGGGTCGTTGCCGGTATTGGCAGAAGTCTCTGCTTTCACCACCGTATCGCTGAGAGAATAGTCGCCCAGCAGGTTCTGCTTCATGCCCATTTCGGCAGCCGCTTTGGCGGTCATTCCACCTTCGGAGTTGACACACTGCTTATCCATATCGAGCATGCCACCGTTGGAGTAGTAGATCTCTTTCACTCCTCCCGCGGAGTTCGTCATGCGCGACGAATAGATAACCTGGAAGCCCTTGCTTGGATCATCGAGCGGTCCGTAATCAAAGACTGCGGTCATGGTGTCCCAATTCTTGCGGCCATCCTTCCACAGATAGATCCCGCCATTGGCGACCACGCTTCGCGGATGAGGGTACCCGGTGAACCAGTGCACAGTGTCGATCTGGTGCACCAGCCATTGATCGGGAATTCCAGAGGAATAGGGCCAGAAGAGACGGAACTCGAGGTACTTGCGGGCATCGAAGGGCTCGTAGGGCCGGTTGAGCAGGTAGCGCTTCCAGTCCGTATCCTGCTCCTTCAACAGCGGCACGACGTTCGGACGCCGCCATCGGCCTGGCTGATTGACATTCCAGGTCATCTCCACCGCTACGATGTCGCCGAATTTGCCTGACTGAATATACTCGCAAGCTTTCTGGTAGCTGGGGGTACTGCGGCGCTGGGTTCCGACGGCTACGACTTTTCCCGTCTGCTTCACCGCGGCCAGGAAGGCTCGCGCGTCCTCCATGGTGTGGGCGGTGGGCTTCTCTACGTACGCGTCACGCCCCGCTTGCACTGCTTCGACGCCGTGCTGGGCATGCTGAAAATCGGCGGTGGCGACAATGACGGCGTCGATGTCCTTGCGCGCATAGAGCTCGTCGTTGTTGCGTATGCTGGCGACCGGGCCACCACCACACTGCTTCTGGATGAACGCCGCACCTTCGTCGCGACGGCGGTTCCAAATATCGGAGACTGCGACGAACTCGAAGTTGAGCTCCTTGGCGTGCTCCTGGAATGCGGGTACCAGGGCGCCCTTGGCTCGATCGCCAGCGCCTATCAGGCCCACGCGGACGCGATCGTTGGCGCCCACAATGGCGGCGTAGCTCGACGCGTTTGCTGAGAAGGCCCGGGGTACAGCCGTGCCGGCAAGTACGGCGCCACCTAGCTTCAGGAAGTCCCTGCGGTTCTTGTCTTCAAATATCACGACCGATCCCCCTTTTACATCACTCAAAAGTTTACAGGGACGGGCGCGGGATGGTCACGCCGAGGGCTTGCGCGTCCTTTCGCCGTCGACCATGCGCATGATTCCCAGCGGGTTGGCGCTCTTCAGCTCATCGGGAAGGGCGGCATCGGGAAAGGATTGGTAGCAGACCAGCCGGGCGAAGCGGAAGATGGCCTGCGACCCCACGGAGGTGGATCGGCCATCGCTGGTGGCGGGAAAAGGACCCCCGTGAACCATAGCGTCGCAGACCTCTACCCCGGTGGGATAGCCGTTCAGGATCACGCGGCCGACCTTGCGAGTAAGAATGTCGATGAGGTCGGAATAGCCGGCCAGTTCACTCTCGTCCGCATGCACGGCCGCGGCCAGGTGGCCTTCCAATTGCTCAGCCACAGCCAGCAATTGCTCGCGATTCTGATAGCCGACCACGACGGTCGTGGGACCGAAGATCTCCTGCGCCAGTTCTTCGTTTTCCATCAGGTCCTTGTAGTCCGCAACAAAGAGGGAGGCCTGCGCCGAAGCGGCTGCCGGACTAGCTTCCACCTTGGCTCCTTCTGCCAGAATGGTTGCATCGCGGCCTTTGACCGCCGAATGGAAGCGGTCGGCAATAGCTTTGGTGAGGAGAGTTTGCGCGGGTGTGCCGCTGACCTTGTCGCCCAACTCCTTCATAAACGCGGGTGTGCCGTCTTGCTGCGGCACCAGCACGAGGCCGGGCTTAGTGCAGACCTGGCCAGCGCTCGCGGTAAAGGAGGCCTGCAGTCCAGTGGCCATCGCGCTGGCCCGTTTGTTCAACGCCCCGGGCAGCACGAAGACCGGATTCACGCTCCCCATCTCGGCGTAACAAGGGATTGGCTCCGGACGGGCGGCCGCCAACTTCATCAGGGCTGTTCCGCCGGCGATAGATCCTGTAAACCCGACGGCTTTGATGGCGGGGTGTTTCACCAGCTGGATGCCTACTTCGACACCGGCATCGAACAGCATGGAAAATACGCCTTCCGGCAAGCCGCACGCCTTCACGCTCTCGCGGACGGCATGGCCGACCAGCGCGCTGGTTCCAGGATGCGCCGGATGGGCCTTGACGATGACGGGATTGCCGGCGGCGAGTGCGGAAGCTGTGTCTCCGCCGGCCACTGAGAAGGCCAGAGGGAAATTGCTGGCGCCGAAAACGGCAACCGGGCCTAGCGGCTTGTTCATGGAACGAATGGAAGGCTTGGGGAGCGGCTTACGATCGGGGTCAGCATTGTCGATGCGGGCGTCTACCCAGGAGCCTTCTTCCACCACTTGCGCGAAAAAGCGGAGTTGGTTGCAGGTTCTCCCCATCTCGCCCGTCAGGCGGGCTTCGGGCAGCGCGGTTTCCAGGTTGGCCCGCTGAATGATCGCCGGCGCGGCCGCCTCGATGGCAGCTGCGATTCGGCGCAGAAAGGCGCCTTTGTCTTTGCCGGATAGCTTGCTGTAAATGGGAACTGCGCTTTGCGCTAATGACGCTGCGCGCTCCAAGTCTTCAGTGCTTGCGGAAAAGAATTTCGGCTCCAGTGGCGCGCCGGTCGCCGGGTTCATCCCCGTGAATGCGGTTCCTTCCGCGCCGTGTCCAAAGCCGATCAAGGATACGGGGTTAAATTCCAGTGCAAGCTCCATGGTGTGCTCCTTTGAAAAATCAGCGATTCAACGTCGAGACCGGCAAAGCCTTTGCTTCCGGCCTGAAGTCTCTCGTTGGAAGGGTACGGGCTTCAGCCCGTACATAATTCCGGCGAATTACTGGACCTTGGAGTTCGTGTGAGAACCCACGAACTCAGTCCCGCAGGGACGGCTGAATGTAGCCCAGGACGACAGTCCTGGGTAGGGTTTGGAAGTATGAAGAGTCCCGCAGGGACGGCTGAAAATCACCTGGAACGCAAGTTGTTGGCCTGGGCTACTTTCAGTCGTCCCTACGGGACTCATCTGCCTGAATTGCACAGACCCAGGACTGTCGTCCTGGGCTACACTCAGCCGTCCCTGCGGGACTGAGTTTGAAGATCTCGGAGTTTTCACACGCCCTCTTTAGCCCCTTCGTTTTGGCCGCCCCTACTGTTCAAACGAGAGAATATTACTGCCTGCTTACAGTCTAACCAATGGTCCGCGTTTAAGCAGGTTGCGCACTAGACATGGTGCGCGAGGGCGGGGAGTGCCAGACTGCAAACAAGAAAAGGCCGGGGCTTTTGAGCCCCGGCCTTCATTGCGAGTCAAGTTAGGCGCTGAAGAGCAGGATGCCCGTGGACTTGTCTTCGCCCACTTCGCTTACCGGCCGGTAGAAGAGCTGGTTGTTCTCCAGATAAACCTCGAGGAAGGCCGGACGCTCTGAAATGCCGCCGGCGATCAATGCTTCCGACAACGGATCCTCGACATAGCGCTGCAGCGCGCGGCGCAACGGACGCGCCCCGTACGTACGATCGACTAATGTCTTGTCAAGAATCCACTTCTTGGCATCTTCGGTCACCGACAGCGTGATCGCCTTCTGAATCAGATTGGCATTCAGTTGCTGTACCAGCAACTCCAGAATCTGAATCAGATCGGCATCCGAGAGCGACATGAAGATGATGACTTCATCCAGCCTGTTCAAAAACTCTGGATTGAAGGTCCGCTTCACCTCGTTCTTGACCAGTTCCTCCATCTTGTCCATCAGCAGGTCTTCGCGATCGGACTGGAAGCCCAGGCCCTGCTTCCTCTGCAGGTGCCGTGCGCCAATGTTCGAGGTCATGATGATGATCGAGTTCTTGAAGTCCACCGTGTTGCCCAAACCATCGGTGAGCTGACCATCTTCAAAGACCTGCAACAGGATGTTGAAGACATCCGGATGAGCCTTCTCGATTTCATCCAGCAGGACCACCGAATAAGGCGAACGCTTGACCCGTTCGGTGAGCTGTCCACCTTCCTCGTAGCCCACATAGCCCGGAGGCGAACCGATGAGCTTGGAGACGGAGTGCTTCTCCATGAACTCCGACATATCGAAGCGGATCAAAGCCTTCTCGCTGCCGAAGAGGAACTGCGCCAAGGTGCGCGCCATTTCCGTTTTGCCCACACCGGTCGGGCCCAGGAACAGGAACGAACCGATGGGACGATTGGGTGACTTGAGACCGGCACGGGAGCGGCGAATCGCGCGCGACAGAGCGGAGATCGCCTTGTCCTGCGAGATGACGCGCTTGTGCAGCTCTTCCTCAACCCGAAGCAGCTTCTGGGTCTCTTCTTCTTTGATCGAAGTGATCGGGACCCCGGTCCAGCGGCTGACCACGTCCTCGATATCCTCGCGCCCTACAATTCCGGCGGTCGAATCGTCGAGGTGGTACTTGTCGCGCAGGGCACGCAGATTCTCGCGCTCTTTGCGCTCCTCGTCGGAGTAGAAGCGGGCCTTCTCAAATTCATGGTTGGCAATCGCGTTTTCCATGCGATGCACGATGAACTTGATCCGCTTCTGCACCTCGGTGATCTCTTCCGGCAACGAGGTCTGGCGCAGCTTAACGCGCGCTCCGGCTTCGTCGATCAGATCGATGGCCTTATCCGGCAGGAAGCGATCCGGGATGTAGCGGTTGGAGTGAGAAACCGCGAAGTGAATGGAATCGTCGGTGTAGCTGACCGCATGGAACTTCTCATAGCGGTCCTTGATCCCCATGATGATCTTGATCGCGTCTTCCTCGTTCGGAGGAGGCACCTTGACCGCCTGGAAACGGCGCTCAAGGGAGCGATCCTTCTCGATCGACTTGCGATATTCTGCCGGCGTGGTTGCGCCGATGCATTGAATTTCGCCGCGAGACAGAGCCGGCTTCAGGATGTTGGCCGCGTCCAGCGAACCCTCGGCCGAGCCCGCGCCCACCAGGGTGTGAAGCTCATCGATGAAGATGATGGAGTTCTGGTTCTCCATCAGCTCTTTCATGATGGTTTTGAGCCGCTCTTCGAACTGGCCGCGGTACTTGGTTCCGGCGACAATGAGCGACAGATCTAGAGCCAGCACGCGCTTGTCAGCCAGGAAGCTGGGCACCTCGCCGTCGGAGATGCGCTGCGCCAGCCCTTCGACGATGGCTGTCTTGCCAACGCCAGGCTCGCCGATCAGCACTGGATTGTTCTTGGTGCGGCGGCACAGGATCTGCACCACACGCTCCAGTTCCTGATCACGGCCGACCAGCGGATCAAGCTGGTTATCCATCGCCGCCTGGGTCAGGTCGCGCGAGAATTCAACCAACAGGCTGGACTCGCGGTTGCGCTGGGAGGGTGGAGCCTTTTCCTGCGTAGCCCGCGCTAGTTCCTCACGAATGGCGAGCAAGCGAAGCCCGCGCTCGTGCAATATCTCTGCAGCGAAGCATTTTTCTTCACGCAGCAATCCCAATAGTAGGTGTTCGGTCCCAATATGCTTGTGCGACAGGCGCTCCGCTTCTTCTGCGGCATAGGCCAGGACGCGCTTGCACTCATTCGACAAAGGCAGATCGACAGAAGTGGAAACCTTCTCCCGAATCGTAGTATGACCTTCAATTTGTTTCCGTATGGATTCAACCGAAGCATGGGAGCGGAGAAAGCGATTCGTTAGCGCTTTATCCTCACGCAAAAGACCAAGCAACAAGTGCTCCGTCTCGATATATGGGGAACCAAACTGGCTGGCCTCATACCGTGCAAAGAAAATAACGCGCCGCGCCTTTTCTGTATACCGTTCGAACATGTTCCCCCTTAAAAGCTGTCCCCGGAACGTCACGTCTAGACGCCAACGACAACTTTCTTCCTGTTCCATCTTCCCGGTGCCATTGGCACCGGGAAAACCACTCGGCTGGGCGGATATAAGCTCTTCATCAATCTTATATCGGTTCAGCCATTGTCATGACTCACCCTTTTGGGGTAAAGCCACTGTCTTACAGTGCCACTGCTCAAACCTCAAGCGGAGACAACTCTTCCACTCGGCCCTGGGCCAACCGCAACACCCGCTCACAGCGCCTCGCCAGTGGCAGGTTGTGTGTAACCAGGATTGAGGTCAGACCATAGCTTGCGTGCAGCCGCTCAATCAGGGCAAACAGGGCATCCGCTGTCTGGTTATCCAGATCTCCTGTAGGCTCATCGGCCAGCAAAAGTTTGGGCATGGTGATCAGCGCGCGCGCGATTGAGACTCGCTGCTGTTCCCCGCCGGAAAGCTCACCTGCACGATGGGTTGACCGATCCGCCAGTCCTACCTCGTCAAGCCAGTGAAGGGCTTCCTGCAATGCCTCTTTTTTTGACTTACCTCGCGCCAGAAGGGGGAGCGCGACGTTTTCAGCGGCTGTAAACTCCGGCAGCAGATAGTGAAACTGCCAAACGTAGCCGATCTCGCGATTGCGAAAGTCCGCTGCCTCAACGGGGGACAAGGATCGCAAGAGTGTTGAGGCAAAGTATACTTCACCCCCCGACGGCGTATCAAGAGCCCCGAGTATGTGCAGCAGGGTACTTTTGCCCGCGCCCGACTGGCCCACAATGGCCAGCATCTCTTGCCGCCTGACGCAAAAGTTTATGTCCTCAAAAAGAACCAGCCGCCCGTACTGCTTGCGCAGACCGGATACCTCGACCAGAGAGGGAAGCGGTCCGCTGCCGCGCGTCGCCAGTCGATCCCCTGTTTCTTCGTCTGCGGCGGTGGCACCCTTCTCCATCATCTGCCTCTTAGGCCGGTAATCAATCTTGACCTATCTTCATGTATCACTAATACACCCCTCTACGGAAGAGGCTTGTGCATGGGTGGCCGCAAAATACATTAGTGTCCTTGTTCTCTCCCTTTCCCGGCTGCCTGTGTCAGTGCGGGAACCCCTGAACTGTCCTGAATCACTCCAGGTAACTCTTTGATGCATAAAGGCGGGGCTTCGATTCCGCCAGGCTCACTCGTAGCGCAGAGCTTCAGCGGGCAGAATCCTGGCGGCAGAACTGGAGGGATAAAGAGTGGCCAGCAGCGACACGGCGAGGGAGACCGCGGCCACAATCAGCCCGTCGGTCCAGCGCGCGGCGAAGGGCAGATAGTCGATCGAATACACCTCGGCGGAGAGAGGGAAAGCGGTAGTGGCCGCCAAGCCAGGAGAGAACATAGCCGCCGATCAGGCCCAAAAGGGTGCCGGTGAACCCGATCAGCAGCCCTTGCAGGAGAAAGATGAGCCTCACCTGGCGGGGCTGGACCCCGAATGACATCATGACCGCGATATCGCGGGTTTTTTCCATCACCATCATGGTCAGTGCGGTGAGGATGTTGAGAGCGGCGACGCAAACGATGAGGCCGATGACGATGAAGGTTACGATTTGCTCCAACTTGAGCGCGCGGAAGAGGGGACGGTTTTGTTCCATCCAATTGGTGGTCAGAAAGCCGGGGCCGGCGGCCTGCTCGATGGAACGCCCAATCTCGTCGGCACGGTAGAGATCATCCACCTTGAAGGAGATGATCGATACCACGTCCGGTTCTCCAAAGAGGCGCTGGGCGTCCGCCAGGCTGGTGAACGCCATGCTCGAGTCGTACTGGTAGAAGCCGGAATGAAAGATGCCGGCCACGCGAAATCGCTGGAATTTGGGAATCAGCCCGAGGGGCGTCAACTCTCCCTGCGGGCTGGTGACCAGGACGGTCGTACCCACCTTGGCGTCGATGGTGTCGGCCAGGTCGTGACCGATCACGATGGGCGGAGGGCCTGCCTGGCGCTGCGAGTCCGGCTCCAGCGCCGTGGCGCTGCCGATGGTCACGCTGGAAAGCAGATCGCTTACCCGGCGCTCCTGCTGGGGGATGATGCCCTCGATCAACGCGCCGCCGGAGCGAGCGCCGTGGGAGACGAGCACCTGCTCGTACAACCCTGGCGCCGCCGCCTTGACGTGGGGTAGCTGCTCCAGCCGCGCGGTCAGCGCGCGCCAATTGCGAATGCCATCGCTGGCTACACGCATCAACTGCACATGGGCGGTCGAGCCCAGCAGCCGGTCCTGTAGATCGCGGCGCATGCCGTTGGTGATGGCCAAGGCGATGATGAGCGAAGCTACGCCAGCCGCCACGCCGGCGATCGAAATGACCGTGATGACTCCCACCACCGCCTGGCGGCGTTTGGCCCGGAGATAGCGCACGGCAACAAAAAGCTCAAAGCGCATTGTGCTTAACGAACCACAGTCTTGGCCGCGCTCACGTTTTCGTACCTGTCATAAACGCGCACGGTAAGAATATGCTCCTGCGGGTCGGTGACGGCTGGCGGAGCATTCTCCGGCTCGTCTGGCAAGGGTCGTACAGCAAGAGCCGAGAGGGGCACGGTGAAGTCGTAATGCTCGCTCAGGGAGTCGGAGAGCTTTCCTACCGGCTCCAGGAATTGCCATCGGCCGGCATCGAGCGAGTACTCGGCATGGGCGATGGGCGAGGTGGCGTCGGTAGCCACAAAGGATGCATGAACCACCCCGGACTGTAAATTTCCCTGGAGCGCGGTGAGCACCGGCGGAGTGGTGTCGATGATAAAGCGGTCGCTCTCCCGATCGCCGGATAAGGCATCGCCCAGAGTGTGATCGGGCGCGTCGCTGGCCACCACCCGCACCCGGTAACCGCCATCGGGAATGCGAATCGAATCGAAAGAATAGAAACGATCGGTCACGCGAGAGCGGAGCAGGCGCCAGTTCTTTTCTCCGTCCCCGCGCACGTAAACTTCAAAGACCAGCTCGTCGCCGTTGTCGTCATGCGCGGCCCAGCGCACGGTCACGGCGGTGCGGTCGCGGACGGCGGTCAAAGGAGCGGTGGAAGGATCCTGGGTGTAGCTGAGGGCGTTCTGAGCGGAGGGGAGATTAATGGTGACCTGTTGTGGCTGGCCCGGTTGGGGCGTGGTTTGGTTAGCTCTCGCTCCTGGCTCGACCGCAATCTCATCCACTACCGGGGCAATGTTCACCGGCAAATAGTTGATGCCGACGGAGTCCACGCGGGATCCCGGTTTTAGCACCGCCTTCCACTGGACAAAGCGCGCAGCGGGCAGGCCGGGAGTGCCGGTGTTCGGGGTCACCTGGTGCCAGTCGCTCCAATTGCGTTGTGGATTTTCCACGTTGCCGGAGCGGGCAAAGATCTCGTAATCTCCACTGCTGCCATCGGCGTTGACTTCCATGCGGCCAAATTGAGAAAACACTCCTGAGTCAAGAACGTCGCTGAGATAACTGCCCTGGGCAGCCGGCTTGTTGTCGAGCTTGTATAGCCTGCCGGTGTTGCTGGTGGCGACGTACAGTCCGTCGGGCGCTTCGGCAAAGGCGATCGCCTGACCGGTTGCAGCGCGAGCCAGGTCAACGTAGGACCCGTCCTCATGGAGGCGGTAGATTCTGCCTCGATTGCCGGTGGCAGCCAGAAGTCCCTGGGGGGTCGCGCGCAAGGCATACACCACATCTTCACGAGTAGCCCAGAGCTTGCGCGGAGCTCCCTGGGGGCTCAGTTCATCCACTTCAGAACCGTCGGGAATGAGCCCATTGCTGTTCGAGGCCTGTACTGAGCCGGGCGTGACAATCGTGATGGTGGCGGTGGCCACCGCCACCCCCTGCACCGGCAGCGGTGGTAAGCCGCTCTTGGTCTTCTCCCCGACGGCGGCCACATACAAACGACCGTCTGCGGACTCGGCCAGGGCGGTCACTTCGCGCTTGGGCGCGTCGTAAATCACCAGGCCTTTACGGTCCTTGCCGATGCGATAGACGAGTCCCCCGCCATCGCTGCCGGCAATCAGATCTCCGTTGGGCTCGAAGAGGAGGCAGCGAATGTGCTGCTCATCGCTTTCGAAAAAGACTTCCGCTCGGGGAGTGTCTGTGGATACATCGACACGATAGATCGCGGCTGGTCCGCCGGTCGCTACATACAACGCGCCGTGGGCGTCGAAAGCCAGATCCCAGATGTAGCGGGCTTGATCGGCCGACTTGGCGGCTCCGCTGTGGGGGGCGGTTGCGGAGTCGAACACCACCGTGGCAGTGGTCTCATCGAGGCCGGACTGGCCCGGCTTGATGCGGTATACCTTGCCCCCCGGGACCGTGGCCGCGTAGACCGAGCCGTCAGGACCGACTCGTACTGTCTGCACGGTGAGTTCTTTGGTCGAGAACAGCTTGGTCGAAGCACCCGCGGGAGTCACCTTGAGTACCGTCGCCGGCGAGCCGGTGGCGACATAGGCGTTTCCCTGGCTATCGGAAGTGACGGCCCAGATGTAGGTGGAAGGCGTCAACAGCACCGATCGCAGCTCGGGACCAGCCTCCAGGTACCCGCGGCTGGCAATGGCGGTATTTTCGGGTTGCCCTTTCTCGAATTCCTCGTAGCGGGATTGAACCCAAAGGCGAGTTCCCTGGGCCAGGGTAAGGTGTGGATAAATGATCAGGGCCAATAAACTTGCTGTTACGACGCGAGGCATCATGCTGAACCGAGTCTACTAGGCCGCATTTCTCATAACAAATAAGAGGGCAGGGTGCAGAAGAATCCCAAAAAAGGAGATCCATCGAGTACGCCGTGCTTTGTCGAAAACACCCCCAGGAAGGGTCCGCTGAACTGCAGATCCCTCGGCTACGCTCGGAGGCTGTGACTTTTTTAATCTCCCTTGTAGTATGTGGCCGGAAAGCTCTGAAGAGCATCTGCCAACAAGCATTGCCGGGGTCCTTCGACTTCGCGCCATAAGACTCTCTGGCATGCGATAGATCGGCGAGGCGCTTCGCTCAGGATGACGCCTTTCTGGAGGGATTGAAAAACATCTGGCCGGGTCAGAAAACACGAGAAGATCGAAAAAGTCACATGCTCTCGGGATGACAAAGGGGAGGGCGAGGCTTCCATTGAGGGCGATTGCTAAACGAAAGACGTTTTTCATCCCCTGGGGCGGCCCGTGCACCACCTACAGTACCTTCAGCCACTAGCAGTTCAGCGGACCCTTCCTGGAAATGTTTTTCGACGGACCTGCGGTTTCTCTAGTTCGCCAGCACGGCGCGATAACGGACCTGGTTCTTCTTTACCTTGTTCACCGCATCGTTGGCCTTGGCCATGGCAAAGCGTTCGGTGATGGCTTGAACTTTGTGGCGTTCAGCAACCCGCAGCATTTCACGGATCATTCGCGGACTACCGCCAGGACTCCCGGTGATCACTTTGTGGCCGGTAACCAGCGGCGAGACTTGGACTCCCAGCACGCCCGGGGGCACGCCTACGAAACAGAGTTTGCCGTGAGGACGCAGAGCGCGGACGTAGGCACTCCAGTCCTGGTCTGCTTCAACCGTGGACAGGATGAAGTCGAAACTACCGGCAAGCTTCTTGAGCGTCTTGGTTTCGCGCGTGTTGACGAAGTGGTCCGCCCCTAGCGAACGGGCGTCTGCTTCTTTGGTTGGAGAAGTGGAGAAGGCCGTAACCTCAGCTCCAAAAGCGCGGGCAAACTGAACTGCCAGGTGCCCCAAACCGCCGATGCCAACGATGCCTACTCGCGAAGCCGGATTGACGCCATGACTGCGGATCGGGGCGTAGACGGTGATACCACCACATAACAGAGGCGCAGCCCGCTCGCTCTCCAGGCCATCCGGAACCGACACTACGAACCGCGAGTTGACCCGCACCCGGTCAGCGTAGCCGCCATTGCGGTGTACGCAGATGCCCTGGCTATCGGCACAGAGATTCTCCTCGCCCTGCAGGCACCACTCACAATGCCCACAGGAGTTAGCCTGCCAGCCTACTCCCACCCGGTCGCCGGAGTTCAGGCCCAGTACGGCGTTTCCGGTAACCGTCACTTTGCCCACGATCTCATGACCCGGGATCAGAGGGTAGTGGCTTATGCCCCAGTCGTTGTCGACCATGTGAATATCACTGCGGCATATGCCGCAATGGGAAATGGCAATCTCTACCTCATTGGGCTTGATATCCCCGGGATCGTACTTGTAAGGCAGAAGTTCGGCGCCCGCAGCATGGGTGGCGAATCCTTGAAAGACCGGCATAGACCGTTGCCCTTGGCAGTGGAATTTAAATAAAAGTGTTTCCAGGGAGGGCCCGAGAGCGGTTGAAACCGCTTTAGTCTACCTCATTCGATTTCTACGGATACCACCTGCATGCCACTCAGCATGGCCTCGACGGGGATCGAAGTTACCGGAACCACCGATTCGCCGTTGAGTGAGATACCGCGGTTGGTCCGCAGCGGCTCCAGGACGTTGGCCATAGAAATGGGAATGGAAGCCAGGGTTCGGCCATCCACCACCGCCTGCGCGTTCGGCAGCAAGAGGGTTACGTAGAGGCGGTCATCCTGATGGGCCGCGTTCATCTGGTGAATGATACTGCTCAATTCCAGGGGGCCTTCGTTGGAGGAAGAAGCGGTGGTGAGCCGGTCGAGGGTGCCTCCATCACTGAGCAGGATGCGCAAGGGTCCAGGATTCAACGTCAGAGGAAGAGGAATGGGAATGCGCACGTTTCTTGTTTCTCCGCGAAATGGGCGCAGCGTTGCCTCCACTATCACGGTGTCGCCTGGATGGGCCGCGGGTTGCGATGCCTGCGCTCGCTCCAGCTGAATGCTCCGCCTGCCCGGCAGGGAGTCGATATCCAGGTCGATGCGCTCGATATTGCGCACCCGGGCTGAATTGCCGTAGACGGTCTGAAAACGCTGGCCCACTGTGAGCGCTGCCCGCAGCGCGGAGGGCAGCTGCTCGGTAGGCGCGATCAAAGAATCCAGATGCAGCAGCGGATAGCCATCGATCGCAACTGTACCGCGCAGCTCGTAGGTGAGCTCCTCGCTGTAGCTGTTGGTTTCGAGCAGAGATTCGTAAAGCGAGACCATGACCGCGCCGGGGGTGATATCAGGATTGTCGATCACCTCCATATGGAGGGTGCGATCGCGCAAGCCGCCGTGGGTGTGGATGACTACCGGGATCATGCGGGCAGGCTCACCCGGCACCCCTCGTATGGCGGAGGAGCGATCTTCGGTAAAGGCGCCGATGGTTTGCGTGGTGTTGACAATCTTGAAGGAGTTCAGCGGTGAGGCAAGCGTAGCCACCACGTCCGCTTTGGTCATGGGTATGGAAACATCGCCATAGCGGGTTATGGGATGCCCGCATGCCAGCACCTGGTGGGGATCAACGTAGGTGACGGTACAGGTGGCGGCGATTTCAAGATCGCCACGGACCAGCAGGGCGCTCACTGCCGATCCTGGCAGGAGAGGAGAAGAGGAATCCATATGCCCGTCGGCGGAGGAGCTGCCGCCAATCCCGGCAACCGGGGTAAGTCCCATTACGGAAACGTGCTCTTGAAAAAATTTGACCGCTTCGGGGCTAAAACCGGAGAGCAGCAGCGGAGTTTCAATGGGATGGATGTCAGTCACATCGGCTACCGCGGTGGGAGCGGACGAGGCGGCAGCGGACTGGCTTGCGTTGCCAGGCATCCACATGGCTGTATTGATGGCTGGCTTGGGCGTGCCGTTCACCGCGAGCATTTCAGCAATGGGTGTGATTCCGGCGATTGGTTCTTTGCTGAATTGGCCGATTCTGTAGGACAACGCGCCCAGTAACTTGCCGTCTATGTAAACGGGGCTGCCACTCATCCCGGCGACCACTCCGGTGTACTCTGGTTTGGAGCCGTGGAGGCGCGCCAGGATCATATCCTGATCGGGACCGAGGACATTTTTGAGCACCCCGAGTATCTCCACGTCCATGGCTTCGGGCTGCGTGCCTTCAAAGACGGTGTACGCCACGCCATGGAGGCCGCGGTGGACTTCGGACAAGGGATAGATTCCGGCCGTGGCAGACGGAGGAGGAGCCGCCGGGCTAACCTGGGCGCCCAGGCTACCCGCAACGACAAAAACTGCGGTTAAAACCGAAAGTCGGGTTGATATACGGCTTGTAGACACGTCTACAGATTAGACGTTCCAAACGTCCGAGCATAGTGGCTGCATCGCCGCAACCATCTATTTTGTTGCTAACGAGGTAATTAGATGAAGTTACGCTGCCGAAAGCTTTCCGTTGCCTCCCTGGCGCTGGTGCTGGGTGCTGCAACATGGGTCATCTCGGTTCAGGGCCAGTCTTCGCAGAATCCGCCGGCTACGAATCCCCCGCAGCAGCCGGACCAGTCGGCACCCGATTCCGGCGGTCCGGCCGGCGACAATGGGGCCATTGCCATTCCCAAGAAGGCAGAGAAGCCGGATGTGCCTCCTCCCCCACCTGAGCCGAAGGTCAAGAACCCCGCGGGCTTGACCAACTTCTCGCTGCGCGTGGATGTTCCCGAGGTCACCCTGAATGTGGGTGTTGTCTTGCAGAAAACGCATGAATTCGTGCCCAATTTGCAGCCGGCAAACTTCAGGGTTTACGAGGATGGTGTGCCGCAAAAGGTGGTCGGGTTCCAGCGCACCAGGGCGCCTATCACGGCAGTGCTGCTGTGCGAGTTTGCATCGACCAATTGGCTCTTCGTGCGCGACATGCGGGAGGCCGCATACGCCTTTGCCCAGCAGTTGCAGCCGGACGACTATATCGCGGTCGTAACCTACGACCTTCGCACCCAGATCCTGACCGACTTTACCCAGGACAAAAGACAGGTCTACCAGTCGTTGAACGCGTTGACGATCCCCGGCTTCAGCGAAACGGATATGTTCGACGCGGTTTACTCGACACTCGACCGGCTGAGCCGCATCGAGGGGCGCAAGTATGTGGTGCTGATTGCATCCGGGTACGACTCTTTCAGCAAGATCAACCTGGATAAAGTGCTGGCTAAGATCAAAGCGACGCCCAATGTGACCATTTTCAGCATTGGGACCGGGCAGTTCGCCAGGATCACCGGCAATGCCCGTACCGGCATGTTCGGCCCTAAGGAGATCGACTACCTGCAGGCGGATAACCAGATGTCGACGTTTGCGCGCATGACCGGCGGCATGTCGTTTTTTCCTCGTTTCCAGGGGGAGATGCCGGATATTTTCCACTCCATCAATGACTCCATTCGCAACCAGTACGTTCTTACGTACACGCCGACCAACGCCAAGCAGGACGGCAGCTACCGGAAGATCAGAGTGGAGTTGGTGGACAACGAAGGCCAACCGCTGAAGATGCAGGATGAAAAGCACCATCCGATGAAGTACGACATCATCGCGCGCGATGGGTATAAGGCCAAACAGCAGGTGGATTAGGGGAAAGCGGCTGAGGTTGAAGAGGCTGCGCGTTAAGCGAATTATGCGAATTAAGGCCTGGCGACAGTGGCCCCCGGCGGCTGAAACCGAAGCCGCGACGGCTGTGAAAGCCACCAGGGCTAAAGCCCGGAAATTTATGTACCAGGGTTTCCGCGGGTTTGAAAACCCGCTTCCCCGGACTGAAAGTCCGGGGCTGGCACCTCAGCTCCGCAGCCTGTGAAGCCCTTCCTTCCATCGATTTCCATCGGCTCGGACTTGTTCGGATTGGTACGTCAGGAGCCGCGATCGGCTAAACCTTCGTACAATCTGGAGAACACCTCCCAGCCCGGGTCCCTGGATACTCGTTGGTCACAGCGACACTACCGCCGCAGCAAAAGCCGGTGCACCACTCCTCCGTGGAAGGCTGGCACCCGAAACACAATCCGTGGCTGATTGCGCTTACCGTTACCCTGGCAACATTCATGGAAGTGCTGGACACCTCCATCGCCAATGTTGCCCTGCCTCATATGGCAGGGACACTGGGCGCCAGCCAGGAAGAAGCCACCTGGGTGCTGACCAGCTACCTGGTGTCGAGCGCGATCGTTTTGCCTATCTCCGGCTGGCTCTCTACCCGCTTCGGACGCAAGCGCTTTTACATGACTTGCGTGGCCCTGTTTACCGCCTGTTCCCTACTATGCGGCCTGGCGCCTACGCTGCCGCTGCTGATCCTGGCCCGCATCCTGCAAGGACTGGGCGGAGGAGGATTAGCCCCCAGCGAACAGGCGATCCTGGCAGATACTTTTCCGGTGGAACAGAGGGGACAAGCATTCGCCGTCTATGGCATGGCGGTTGTCGCCGCACCCGCCATCGGACCGACACTGGGTGGGTGGATCACCGACAACTTCAACTGGCATTGGATCTTCTTTATCAATTTGCCCATTGGGATCATTTCCCTGCTGCTCAGTAACCGGATGGTGGAAGATCCTCCTTACCTGGTCAAAGAAAGGGCCAGAGCCAGACCCATCGACAGAATGGGGTTAGGCCTGGTTGCGGTCGGCGTCGGCTGCCTGGAGTTCGTTCTCGATAAGGGCCAGGAAAAAGACTGGTTCGGCGATCGCAATATCACCCTGACGTTCATGCTGGCCTTGGTCACGCTGGCAATCTTCGTCTGGTGGGAGTGGAGACACCCGGACCCGATCGTCGACTTGAAGCTGCTGAAGAACCGCAACTTCGGGACCGCCGTCGGATTCCAATTCATCCTCGGCTCCGTGCTTTTCAGTACCACTGTCCTCATTCCCCAATTCCTCCAGGGACTGATGGGGTATACCGCAGAACGCGCCGGGATGGCGCTTTCCGCAGGGGCAGTAGTGTTGATGGTGATGATGCCGGTGGCGGGAAAGCTGGTGTCGCGCATGGACGCCCGGCTCATGGTGTCCATTGGGTTTCTGGCGACGGCGCTGGGCCTCTACAACATGACCCGGCTGGACTTGAACGTCAGCTTTGGACACATCGTGTTGTGGCGCGTGTTCCAGGTGCTCGGGTTGTCGTTCATCTTTATCCCCATCAGCACCTTGAATTACGTTGGCGTGCCCGCGGGCAAAAACAACCAGATTTCCAGCTTCTCCAATTTCGCCCGCAACTTTGGGGGCAGCATGGGCACCGCGCTCCTGACTACCTTTCTCGTACGCACGCAACAGACCCACCAGTCCTCGCTGGCAGCCAACTTCATCCCCGGCAGCATCGCGTATGAGAACTTTCTCGCCCAAACCAGGAACGCTTTGATGACCGCGGGCCAGTCAGCCGCGCAGGCTAAAGCCGCAGCCACTGGATACGCTTATCAGATGCTGCTGCGGCAGTCGTCCATGCTGAGCTATCAAAATGCGTTTTGGGTTCTCAGCGTGGTTGCGGCCCTGCTCGTGCCCTGGCCTTTCATCATGCGCCGCCCACCCAAGCGCAAAAAGCCGCCCCCCGAGGAGGCGATGGGACACTAGAGCGACCTCAGTCGCCTTCGCCGATGTAGGGCCCCTGGCGATGGAAGCGCGGATCGGTAAGTTGCTGCAACATGAAGTCGGCCACGTCAGCCCGATTGATGCGCAGCGCGCCGGGCGGTAGCGCGTCGGGAAGCACACGATACTTGCCGGTGAATGGCCCATCCATGAGCCGGGGCGCGCGCACGATGGTGTAGTCCACATCGCTGGCTGCGATCAGGCGTTCCTGGGCGGCCTGATCGATAAAGGGATGCTTCAGCGCTGTCTTCTTGGCTGTCCACAATGCCAGGGTGGTCAGGGCGTTCTGATACTTGCCGTAATCCTTGTGGGCTCCTGCCGCACCCAGCACGATGAGCCGGTTCACATACTCCTGGCGCATACCCTCAAGGATGTGGGGTATGGCCCTGGCGAGGATTTCTTCCCTTTTTCGGGTACGTGCGCCGAGCGCAGAAAGAACAGCACGGTGGCCGCGGACAGCGTCCACCACTGCCCCGAAATCAAATACATCTCCTTGGATCACGCGCAGGTGGGGGTCTTGGGGGAGCCCTTCGGGGGTGCGCACGAACGCAGTGACCGAATGCCCCTTAGCCAGCGCCTGCGTAACGATCAGCTTGCCAGTACCGCCGGTGGCGCCGAAGACTATGATCTTCATTTGAGCCCAGTTGTTTCCTTCCCACTAGTTGCAACCACCACCTTATACAAGGCACAACCCTTCTGCAACGGAGACATCTGAGTGAAGGAGAGGGTACGTTTACATGTCAGAAGACCTGAAAAAGACCGAAGATACACTGCGCGACCTGATAGAAACCCTGCGTGATGGGCACCAGGGGTTCATTGAGCTCGAAAAGAATCTGAAAGACCCGGAAGCACGCAAGCTATTTCGCGAAGAAACGCTGGTGCGCGCGGGGTTTGCTGCGGAACTGGAAAACGAACTGCACCACTTTGGGGTTAAGGATGTAAAGGTGGGTAGTTCCACAGCGGGGAAGGTACATCGCGCCTGGGGCGAGTTGAAGGCCCGGTTAGGCGGGGGTGACCACGCGTTGCTGGCTACGGCCGAAAAAGGTGAGGATGAGGCGAAGCATGCTTATGAAGAGGCGCTCGCCAGTGAGGATTTTCCTTTGCCTTTGCGGGAGGTGCTGCTGCGGCAGCAGAGACATATCCTGATGGCGCATGACCGGGTGAAAGCGCTTCGGGATCGTCTGGCAGCGTAGATATTACCGCCGAGTTCTGAACTTAGAAGGAGTTTGGCCGACGGAGCAGTGGTATCCCACATCTCGCGAAAAACGAGCGAGATGCCCCGAATTTCCTGCGCGCTGCCCAGGACAGGTTCGCGTGTGCGCCTTTCTTTAAGGAAAGGCGCATGAGGGGCGTCGAACCCACTAAGGTTCACAGGAATTCGGGGATGTGGGGCACCCGTGCGTCTGCTAGGGGGCGAGGCTTTAGCGGAGAAGTCCGTCGGCAGCGAGTTTGCAGAGCAAGAAGGCTGCCACCCCTCCGAAAAAAACCAGTGCCATGCGGATGCCGGGCTCGCGGTTTACCTCCGGGACGAGGTCGGTCGCTGTCACGTAGATGGCCACGCCAGCAGCGATGGGCAGGCCTGCCCGTACCCATCCTGGAAAAAAGTTAATCACTAATACGCCAGCCAACGTCGCGGCGGCCACGATCACGGCGGAGGTAAGCGCCGCGCTTCTGCTGTGTCCGCTGGCCAGCATAACTGAGGCGACGGTGAAGCCTTCCGGCAGTTTGTGCAGCAGGATGGCTACGAAGATGATCCAGCCTAGCCAGGTGGAGAGTACGAAGCCGGAGGCAATGGCTACTCCGTCGAAGAGGGAATGTGCCGCTAGGCCGGCTACGACGGAATTGCTGGTGTAGACAGAAAGAAATTCATCGTCACAGTTCTCTTCACCGAAATGAAAGTGCGGGGTGATGGTGTGCTCAAGCAGGTGAATGAGGCAGTAGCCACCCAATACAAGCACTGGTGTCCAGCGGAAAGAAAGACGAAAGCTTTCGGGGATCATCTCCAGCAAGGCCGCGGCAAGCATGAAGCCCGCGCCCAGGGCTACGAAGTATCGCAGGTAACGTTTTTCCCAGTGGGTGCGGACCAGGATCAGGGCGCCTAAAACATCTGCCAACGCAGCCACCAAGCCCAGTACCAGCGAGAGTGCAAAATTGGACATCGCTAGCCGCTATGCCGAATGTGCATGACATCCCCATCCTCAACCCGGTACTCCTTGCCTTCGAGCCGCAGGGTTCCCTGGGATCGCGCTGCGGCTTCGGAACCCGCGCTCAGCAGCGTGTCCCAGTGGATGGTTTCGGCGCGGATGAAGTGCTTTTCCAGATCCGAGTGGATGGCGCCGGCGGCCTCCTGGGCGCGTGAATTGACCGGGATGGTCCAAGCGCGGCACTCGTCTTCGCCTACGGTGAAGAAGGCCACCAGGCCGAGGAGTTCATAGCTCTTGCGGATAAGACGGCGCAGCCCGCTCTCGACCAATCCGTAGGAGGATAGAAATTCGGCCGCTTCCTCATCGCTCATCTCCGCGAGCTCGGCCTCGACTTTGCCGCAAATGGCAGTAGCGCCCGCGTTGGGCCGCGAGGCGACCTCTTCCAGCTTGTAGCGCGCGACCGCGGTTTCGAGATCGGCGCCCAAGGTGGGGCTTTCGGCGATGTTCAACACAAACAGCATCGGTTTCTGAGAAAGGAACATGAACCCGCGAATCAGTTTCTTTTCTTCCGCGGACATCTCCATCTCGCGCAGCGGTTTCTCCTGCTCCAGCTGCTGCTTGCAACGCAAAAGCAGAGCATGCTCTTTTTCGAGGTCAGGCGTCCGCATTTTCTTCAGATCTTTTTCCAGGCGCTCGAGGCGTTTCTCCACCTGGGTCAGGTCGGAGAAGATGAGATCGAAGTCAACATTCTTGATATCGCGCAACGGGTCGATGCCGCCCACCCGGGGGATGGAGTCATCTTCAAACGCGCACAGCACGTGGATCAAGGCATCATTGTCGCGCAGGTGGGTAAGAAAAGCGGTCTCTTTGAGCGCTTCCTGGCCGACAGCAGCGACGTCGGCATACTCGACGGTGGCATAGACAATTCTCTTGGGGTTGTACAGGGCGGCGAGCTTATCGAGACGATCGTCGGGAACCTTGGCCACGCCGAGATGCGCCTCGCGCGGATTGGAGTAGGCGGGTGTTTCCACCTTGGCCCGGGTCAGGATTTTAAACAGGGATGTCTTGCCAACTTGAGGCAGACCGATAATGCCAGTTTTCATGGGACTCGCCGTCCAGGGAAACGGCGCTTACGCGCCAGAGATTTTTTGCGTTCCGTTCTGCGGCGCAATAGAGCAAGTATATCGCTTAAGCCTGTTCTGACCTTGACCAATGGGCGGTGGCGGCCAACGCGCCTAAACCGCACAACAGGACGAGGCCCTCAACGTGCGTCGATGTCCGGTGCAGACGATCGAAAATCTGGCGGCCGGGATTGTCGGCCGGCACCGCGTTTACGTTGCCACCGATGGAGGCGCGCGCCGTGTCCATGCGCGGGATTATGGAAAACTGCGAGTAGGCGGTGAGCAGCATCATCACCAGCACCAGCACGCACTGGGGAATGATGTTGCGGTAATGGGCTCGTGCCAGAAACATGACGACCAGAAAAACCAGCCCGCAGAGCAAGCCCATCCAGTGCAGACCTACGAGCGAACCGCCGACTACCAGACCGGCGGCATGCAGACCCTGGTTGCCAAAGAGGGGGGGAAGTTGGCTGAACGCAACGGGGGCGAGAACGGCGCCAAAAAATACCAAGGCGCCCAGCCAGGCGCCGAGCGCAAGGTAAACCAGCGAGTGAAAGAGGGTTCGCATAAGGAGGCGAATCATGTGCTATACGGGTGGCCTGCCGGTGAGCCGCTCTATACGGCGGGCCATCGGAGGATGAGTAGAAAAGAGATTGGCAAGGCTCGCTCCACCTAGAAAGGGAGCAACGATAAACAGGTGCGCCGTCGATGGCGAGGCTTGCATGGGGAGGCGCTTGGAGTAGGCATCGAGTTTCTGCAACGCACTGGCCAGGGCGTAGGGGTTTCCGGTGACGTGGGCTCCGGTGGCGTCGGCCTCGTACTCCCTGGAGCGGGAGACGGCCAACTGGATAAGGGTCGCTGCGATCGGCGCCAGGATGATCATGAAGAGACCGCCGCCATCCATGCGGCCGCGGCTGTCGCGATTGCCGCCGAATATGCTGGCGAAACGGGCGGTTTGCGCCAACAGGGTGATGGCTCCGGCGAGCGTGGCAGCAATGGAACTGGTGAGGATGTCACGATTCCTTACATGGCCCAGCTCGTGCGCCAGCACTCCTTCCAGCTCCTCGTCGTTGAGCAGGTTGAGGATCCCCTGGGTTACGGCAACCGCGGCATGTTTGGGGTTGCGTCCGGTAGCAAAGGCGTTGGGCGAATCGTTGGGGATTACATAGATCCTCGGCATGGGCAGCGCCATGCGGGGCAGGATGCGGTCCATGATCTGGTAGACCCTGGGCAGTTGCTCGCGCGTGACCGGCTGCGCGCGATACATCGATAACGCCAGCTTGTCAGAGTAGAAATAGCTGAAGAAATTCATTCCGGCAGCGACGAAAAAGGCCAGGATCATTCCATTGCGCCCGCCAAAATGGGCACCAAGGAACATGAGGAAAAGAGTGAGAACAGTCAGCAGAAAAGCAGTCTTTAAGGTATTCATAGCGCGGCACCTCCCGCACCTAAACCATGCTGTCTCTATTGTGTCACGTTGTTCCCCGCCCCAGGTCGAATGATTGACAAACAGTGGCTAAGGAATTTCAATGCTGACTGTGGCACGGGAAGATTGGTCTGTTTCCTTTGCCTCGAGTAGGTGCTTTGAGAAAAATCCTACTGGCCGCCGCACTCACCGTTGTTGTGCTTGAAGTCCTGGCACACACCGGCGTGCTTGCTGCGCTGCTTTCCCCTAATTACCTGCCCCACCGTTACTGCTACCTGCAACAGCCTTGGCTGGTGTGGACAAATGTGACCATGGATGGCCTGATCGCCATCTCCTATGGGGCAATTTTTGCTTCCCTCTTCTGGATCGCCGGCAAGTTGCGTTCGATTCAAGATCTGCGCGACTACGTGTGGATGCTGATCGCGTTTGGCACCTTCATCGTGGCCTGCGGAGCCACCCACTTGATGGAGTTGATCACCGTCTGGTGGCCGGTGTATCCGGCCGCAGCCGTAGTAAAAATTTTATGTGCCGCGGCTTCGGTTCCCACCGCTATCCTCTTTGTCCGCGCTGCGCCGGCGCTGGCCGGAAACATTCACCGATTCCTCGACATGCTTTCCACCACCCAACAGGAAAAGGACCAGGCGGTCCACTCCCTGATGGCGTCGGAAAAGCTGGTGGTCGCGGGGCGAATCTCTGCCTCCATCAGCCACGAGATCAAGAACCCACTGGAGACAGCGGGCAATGTTCTGTATCTGCTGGCGACCGATCGAAGAATGCCCAGCGACCTCGTCGAGTTGGCAAAAGCTGCCTCGTCGGAGCTGAAGCGCGCCGACCAGATCGCACAAAGTAACCTCTCGCTGTTGAGGACGTCGGGTTCGCCGGTAGCGGTGTCTCTCGCCAACCTGGTGGATAACGTTCTTGATTTACAAGAGCCTCAGTTGATGGAACGCAGCATCTCGCTGCAACGAAGACTTCACGTGCCCGTGCCCTTGACAGCCTATTCCGGCGAGTTGCGGCAGGTACTCGTCAATCTGATCCAGAATGCGGCGGCCGCCATTGGTTCGAAGGGTCGGATCCTGGTCCGCGTGCAGCCACGGCGGTTGCAAGCGGGTCATCCCGGGTACTCAATCACCATCGCCGACACCGGGCCTGGGATCGAGCTGAAACATCGCCAGCAGCTGTTTACACTGTTCTTTACGACAAAGGGAGAACAGGGTACGGGGCTGGGTCTTTGGCTGGTGCGTTCCATGGTCGAGAAGCAGGGTGGGCGGATCCGGTTTCGCTCCCGCACGGCTGCCGAATGCAACAAGCCAGGAACGCTTTTTAATATATGGATTCCGCTGGAACCGTCGTCCATTGCAACGTCGACTGTCCCGGACGCTGTTTCTGCCGCGCGCTGACGCATGTATATAGCTGCGACGTGGTATGGCGAAATCAGGTTGGGGTAGAGCGCGGTAGAGTGCCGCACCTACGGCGCTCGGGATCATCTTTCCCCAATACCCACAGCCCTTCCGGGCTGGGCTCACGTTTAGCCACCGGCCCTCCGGGCCTTGATGCATCATCAGGTTGCACATTGCACGTTTACCGCACACGTCGTGGGCGGTGAAGCGAGAAAGAGGTAATTTCAGCCCCCGAGGGTTCTGGGGACTGAATGGGCGACTCGCCCCTCAGCGGCTAAAGCCGGACCTTTTGAAGAAGATATGTAAGGCCTAAAGGCCGTACCCTTCAGAAGATCCAGCGGTCATGAGGGTTGTATCCATCCTTGCTTGAGCGCGGGATTGCCCGCGGTATCGAGACGGTGCATATGCTCGGTGCTGAGCGTGAGGTCGAGAGCTGCGATGCTTTCACGTAGCTGCTCGATTTTGCTGCCGGCAATGATGGGGAGGATAGCAGGGTCACTCTGCCGCATCCAGGCAATGATGACTTGCCCAGGGGTACAGCCTGACTCAGTGGCCACCTCTCGCAATACGCGCAACCGCTCATCGGAGTCAGGACCCGCGAATTGCGGCGGCACTTCACGGTCAGAGCGCGTGTAGGCTCCCTGCAGAAGAATCGAATAGCCGATCAACGTTACGTTATGACTGCGCGCATACTCCTTCAGGTCTTCGCTGAGGAAGATCTGCGGTCCAAAATCAGCGGCGTGGCGGGGACGCAAATAAGTGTATCTCTGCTCCACGGCGGAGTACTCAATCCACTTATTGACCCGGCTGATCATGTTAGCTTCCGCGATGCGCCACAGCGGTAAATTGCTGGCTCCAATCGCACGCACTTTTCCGGCTTTGACTAAGGCATCGAATGCCTTCATGGTTTCTTCGAGCGGGGTGGCGCGATCATCGTTATGCGCAAAATAGAAATCGAGGCGGTCAGTCCCAAGTCTTTTCAGGCTCTTCTCGCACTCGCGCTGAATCTCCACCGCGCTCAGACCACCGGCACAGCCGGGGTAGTCGAAGCCCAGCTTGGAGGAAATGAACATTTGATCGCGATTGCGGCGCTCGTTCATCCAGGCGCCGATGGTGGTTTCGCTCTCACCACCTACACAACCGGGCAGCCAACACGAGTACATGTTGGCGGTGTCAATGAATGTGCCACCATTCTCCGCAAAAAAGTCGAATAGCTTGAACGCAGTCGCGCGGTCGATTCTGCTGCCAATCAAGTCGCTCCCGATGGCAAGCGCACTCACTTCAAGATTCGACTTGCCCAGCTTGATCCTTTTCACTCCCAGGCTCCCCAATCGATTAGATGGCAACCAACTATGCGGCCGCCTTGACGTAAGTCGCGAGCACGACGCCGCAGATCATGACCACGGCTCCAAGAATATTAGGGATCGTGATCCGCTGCACGGGGGAGCCCAGCCACCCAAAGTGGGAGAGAATCATGCCCCCGATTACTTGCCCCGCTATGAGGGTAATGAACATGGCGCGAGCGCCCACTTGGGGCAATAGCCAGGCAATCGCAAATACCAGGCAAGCGCCCAATGCACCCGCAGTGAGCAACAGGGGATGAACATCTTTCAAGCCGCTTAAGACGCCTGAACGCCAACCTGTAAGGCCGATGAGAACAGCGGTAGCAGCGCCGACGCACCAGAAGAAGGCATTGCCGACGCGAGGGTTACCCAACGCGCTGCCTACTTTGCCGTTCATGGAAAGGTGGACTGCAAGAATGATTCCGAGAAATATGGTGAAGAGATAAAAAGGAAGCTTCATTTCCGTTCTCCAGACTTGAGGAACTGCCGCGACCAGGCAGAAGTTTTCGCCATTCAGGTTCCGTTATGAACTATTCATATTTTTAGTTTCCAGCGACAAGACACTACACTGAGTCTCAGCCGTCTGTCAAAAACAGGCTAAATGTCTTGACAGCCCGCGAACGCCGGGTATAGTGGCCTGGAAGGTAGAACCGGTGACATGGAACGCCCGGAAATCTCATGTATTCCCCGCCCAGCAGCATGCCTGCTGCCCACCGCTTAGCCTTATGAAAGCATTTCTCTTTATAGTCATGACACTACTTACTGCTTCGCCCGCGCTGGCGGGTCCTCCGCAATGGCAGATCGCAAATAATCTGGTACGGGTCGAGGGTTACCTGCCCGATGCCGCGAGCGGCTTCTATCGCGGCACCCGCTTCGACTGGTCGGGCGTGATCGGGGATCTCGAGTATGCAGGGCATCGCTACTATGGTCCCTGGTTTACGCAAACCGATCCCAAAGTTTCTGATTTCATCTATCAAGGCGCGGACATCGTCGCTGGTCCCTGCAGCGCCATCACCGGCCCAGTCGAGGAGTTTACGGTACTGGGATACGACCAAGCAAAGGCCGGGGCAACCTTCCTCAAGATCGGCGTGGGCATACTACGCAAGCCTGATGATTCGCCCTACAGCCCCTATCGGCTTTACGAAATTGTGGACGGCGGTAAGTGGAGCTTTGAGAAGAGCGCGGAGGCGGTGGAGTTTATCCAGGAACTGCACGATTCCTCTTCCGGTTATGGATACATCTACCGCAAAAAAGTAAGCCTGGTTGCGGGCAAGCCCGAGATGTTGATCGAGCATAGTCTCAAGAATGTAGGTACGCGGGCGATTCACACCAGCGTGTACGATCATAACTTCCTGGTGCTGGATAAACAGCCAACCGGCACGGGCTTCACCATTACCGTGCCATTTGCCATTCACAGCGATGAGCCTCCGAAAAAGGAGTTCGCAGAAATTCGTAAGAACCAGATCGTCTACCTGAAAACACTTACCGGTCAGGATGTAGTTGCCACCCCCATAGAGGGCTTCGGGCACAGTTCTGACGACTACAAAGTTCGTATCGAGAATGCGAACGTAACGGCGGGAATGACGATCAGCGGGGATCGGCCACTGGCAAAGATGGCGCTTTGGTCCATCCGCAGCGTGCTTGCAGTAGAGCCGTTCGTCGATGTCTCCGCCGAGCCCGGTGGCCAGACCAGCTGGAGATATGTCTACGAGTACTACACGCTCCCCCACGGAAGCGGCAAATAACGGGACCTGGTTACCAGAGCCAGGGCCTTGCTTATTAGACGAGGTGGGCCTTATAGTGCGACAGGATAGCAAGCAAGAAGAGTTCCAACAGGAACTCTGTTGCTGTTGTCTTTGAAACCTGCGCCTCCCCAGTCGCGTCTCAAAGCGTTGGAGTTACCAGTAAATGCCAGGAAGGTCGATGGCGGTGCTAAGTCGCATACCTTCAGTAGTAGCGGTTTGAGGAACTGCCGATGAAAGCTCTGGTCAAGTATGCGAGTGGGGAAGGAAACGTCGATATACGGGAAGTTGAGGAGCCTGGTTGCGGAGAGAACCAGGTAAAGCTTGAGATTGCCTACTGTGGAATCTGCGGAACAGATATCCATGTTCTTCATGACACGTTTCGTAACTATCCCCCTGTGATCCTGGGGCATGAGTTTTCCGGCACGGTGGTTGAGGTGGGCCGGAACGTTACCAATGCCACAGTGGGAGAAAGAGTGACGGGTCTTGGCGCCACAGCCGTTACCTGTGGTCAATGCGAGTACTGCCGCTCTGGATATTTTATTTTCTGTTCCAACCGCAGAGGCATGGGGCACGGTGTCAATGGAGCCTTTACCCGTTATGTCGTGATGCGTCCCGACCAGCTCTACCGGATTCCTGAGAATTTTTGTTTGGATGAAGCGGCCATGAGCGAACCCTTCGCGGCTGTGGTGCAGGCAGTGACCGAAATCACGAATGTGCGCATCGGCGACACAGCCCTGGTATCGGGTCCGGGGCCGATGGGGCTGCTGTGCCTGAAATTGCTGGTGGCGGAAGGTGTACGGACGATTGTCGCTGGGGCTCCGGGCGATCAGGAACGTCTCAGTGCCGCGCTTCGCATTGGCGCCGCGGCGGTTGTGAACATAGGCGAGCAGAAGTTGAGCGACGCAATTCAGGAGCACACCGCAGGCGTTGGCGTAGATGTGGCGTTCGAATGCGCCGGCCACCCCGGCTCAGTGCGCGGTTGTCTCGAATCCCTGCGTCCGATGGGACGTTACACGCAAGTGGCAATCTGCGGGCAGGACATCAAATTCCCTATCGATCTGATCTTTTACAAGCAGCTGACGATGTCCGGCTCAGTCTGTTATACCGCTCGAACGTGGGAGCGCATGATGAGGATCTATGCCGAGGGTCGAGTCAGGTTGAACGATCTGATATCTACCAAGCTTCCTATTTCGGAGTGGCGCACCGCCTTTCAACTATGCGACGAAAAAAAGGCGATCAAGGTATTGATGTATCCAGAGAAATAGCGGAGGGGTGATGAGCAAGACACTGGAGAAGCCGGTAACGTACAAGAGCCCTTTATATGAGATGACGCAGACCACACCCACTTGTCTCTGGAACGACTCGGCTGCCCTCTCCGAATTGAGCTATTCGATCGAGCACGGTGCAGTGGGCGCTACTTGCAACCCCGTCATCGTGCTGGACGTGCTCAAAAAGGAAGCTCATCTGTGGAACGATCGGATTCGGGCCCTGGCAGTCGAACTGCCGACAGCGACCGAAGAAGAGATCGGGTGGAAACTGGTGGAGGAGATCTCTGCCCAACGGGCGGAATTGCTGCGGCCTGCCTTCGCTCACCACCAGGGCCGGAACGGCAGGCTCTCGATTCAAACCGATCCACACTACTATCGAGACGCTGCCGCCCTGCTGCAGCAGGCCCTACGCTTCGATGCCCTGGCGCCAAACATGATCGTGAAGATTCCCGCCACGGCCGCTGGCATTCCTGCGATGGAGGAGGCGACGTATCACGGCATCAGCATCAATGCGACCGTCTCCTTCGCCCTACCGCAATGCATTGCGGTGGCCGAAGCTATCGAGCGTGGCCTGAAACGGCGGGAGAGGGAGGGTCTCGATATCTCCAGCATGGGCCCGGTTTGCACGATCATGGTGGGGAGACTCGATGACTGGCTGAAAGTGGTGGCGGAAAAGCAGGATATTATCCTCGAGCCCGGCTATCTTGACTGGGCTGGAGTAGCCGTTTTCAAGAAGGCGTACAAAATCTTTCGTGAGCGCGGCTATCGTGTGCGGCTGCTCTCAGCGGCATTCCGCAACCACATGCACTGGAGCGAGCTGGTGGGCGGCGATGTGGTGATTTCTCCACCTTACAAATGGCAGGTTCGCTTCAATGCGAGCGATGTAGGCGTCGCCCCGCGGATAGAAAATCCGGTCAACCCGGAAATCGTAGATGCGCTGTCGCGGAAGTTTCCCGACTTCCGGCGGGCCTACAACGAAGATGGACTCTCGCTAAGCGAATTTAACAGCTATGGCCCCACCGTCCGCACCCTGCGACAGTTCCTTGAAGCCACCCACGAATTAGCGGTTCGGGTGAGGGATTTGCTTCTTCCCACTCCGGATGGATCTGCTTCTTAAGCGGGTGACATAAAGCACTGACACCACCGGGCGACAAGCTGCGCTTGTGTTAAGTTCCCTATTGAACTCTTTTCAAGTTTTCAAGATTTGGTGCTAGTATTGCGCCCGTAAACAACTCGGGCTGGAGACATGAAGGCAAAACCAGAAATTACTCGCAAGGTAGACAAATACTGGGTCCCAATTATTGCGAGGACGATTGAACTGCTGGATTGCTTTGGACCTGCCAACGAATCGTTGACGCTGGAAGAAGTTGTCAAGAAAACTGGGATACCCCATACCACCGCCTATCGGATCTTGCATACGCTGGTATTGCGGGATTACCTTACGCAGTCCGGACGGCAGTACCGGCTCAACCGGCTACGCAGAAGACTTCGGTTTGGCTTCGCCAATCTTTCCAAACACATTTGCATAGCAGTTGAGATCCAACGCAGCCTGGAGAAAGCGACAGCCGCTGCCGGAATTGATCTGGTGGTCTGGGATAATGACCGCAACGCGGACACCGCCATTCGCAACGCGGAAGCGATGGCGGACAGCAAGGTCGACTTGGCCATTGAATTTCAGCTGTTCGAGCATGTCGCGCCGGTTATCTCGGATATTCTGTCGCGTTCTGAAATTCCCCTCATTTCTCTGGTCAATCCCCACCATGGAACCGTGTATTTTGGCGTCAACAATTACCGCGCGGGATTTTCCGCGGGGGTTGCGCTGGCGGAACACGCCGCCAGGCACTGGGATTCCGAGGTGGACACGCTTCTGCTTCTGGAGTCACCCCGTGCCGGCAGGACTATCCAGAGCAGGCTGGTGGGCGCGCTGCAGGGAGTCCAGGAGCGGCTCGGACCGTTACCGGGGAAATCGATTCTTCATCTGGATGGCGGTGGTGACAAAGCAACGTCCCAGGCTGCTGCCACCGCCGCATTCAAGTCCCGATCGAGAAAGAAGATCCTGGTGGTTGGGATCAATGATGAGAGTGCTGTCGGGGCAGTAGAAGCCGCAAAACAGGCGGGGGGCGGAACGGAAATCGCGATTGTGGGTCATGGTGGGAGTGGGGAGATTACAGACATTGTGGCGAATCCAGACAGCCCATGCATCGGCACTGTTTTCTTTCACGCTGAGCGTTACGGAACGGATCTGCTCAACTTCGCTTTGCCGATCGTGCGGGGGAGATCGGCCCCGGTTGTCCATTACGTGCCCCATGAGTTCGTGGGAAAAGATGCTTTGCTGCGCACTCGCCGCGAAGGCAACGCCCGCCCTTCCTAGTGGGGGCAGAAAAGTGGGAAGGCTCGAGAAGCAGTCACCAGAGATAAAGAGTTTACGTGAGAACCTGCCGGCATTTGCGTGAGGGATCCCAGGTCTCAAAAGCGAGACCTGGGGCACCCATCATCGCATCCAGGAGGTTGGCTCGGGAACTAAAAGCCGGTACCTTCAACTGCCTTAGCCTTCGACGTCTGGCAGGGGTTAAAGAGTCTGCGTGAGAATTGAAAATTTCTGAATCAGTCCCGAAGGAACTCGGTTTCCAGATTAAGTTGTCACGCAGACGCTAAAGCCCGGAAATTTATCTACTGAGCGTTTCCGCGGGTTTGAAAACTCGCTCCCCGGACTAATGCTCGCTGCGGCGAGGAAGTCCGGGGCTGGCACAATGGGTCAGCGAGTTTTTCACGGGTAGGGTTTACTACTCGGGAGGTGAGTGGGCGCGGCGGCGGGCGGCCGTACGATTTTGTTTTTCTTGGCATACTGCAGCGCATTATCGGCCGCCAGGCGCAGGATTTCCGGCATCCTCGCGGTTGCGCCTGGCCCAGCCAACGCCGTGGCGATGCCGATGTTTACTGTGAGCCAACCTTCCTTTCCGCCGGTCCCGCCAGGAGAAGAACGGAGAGCCTCAATCGCTGACCGAATCTTTGCCGCCACTTTGGCCGCAGCACCCGGGCCGGTAGAGGGGAGAATGACAGCGATGTCCTCGGCACCGTAATGCGCAGCGAAATCGGTTACCCGCAACATTCCAATCACCGCGGCCGCAGCTTTCGCCAGACAGCGATCCCCCTCCTCATGCAGCCGCCAGTCGTGGAATTGCCGGAAGTGATTGAAGTCCATCAGCAACAGCGAGAGTTGCCAACCTTCGCGCAGGGTGCGGTTCCACTCCCGTTCCAATTGCTGGTCGAACGCCCGATGGGTGGAAAGTCCGGTACGGGAGTCCGTCAGCTCCAGCATGGAGAGTTGTTCCTGCAAGATCTTGCGTTCCGTAATGTCATGCATGACGATGATGGTTTCGGGGGGTTGGCCCTCGGCGCTATCGCATTTACGTTGTTTAGTTTCAATCCAGGCGGTGGTTCCGTCCTTTTTGCGCATGCGAACGGTTGCAGAGAGTGCCATGAGTTGAGAAACCAGGCCGTCGGTGTGTAGAGAGGAACTGTCGGAAATAATAAAATCATCCGCTCTTTTGCCCACCATCTCGTCGGGCTTCCAGCCCAGGATACGGAATGAGGATGGGGAGACGTAGTGCAACACCGTATCCTCGCCGGCACGGCAGATGACATCCGTGCTGTTCTCAGCGAGGAACTGAAAGTTGGCCTCGGGTTCAACTGACATAGACACAGCGGAGAGCCGCTTCTGCGGTATAACTTGCCACCACCAGGCCAAGTTGGAAATCAATTTCGTCAGCTATGGTCATGACCCCGTTCAGCAAGACGCTGTAGTCGATGTTGACCAGGTTTTTCTGCAGAGTGTGGAAGATGCTGACCTGCAGTATCCTGGATTCTTCTATCAACATGACAACTGTATAGCCCTGCCTGAAGCGGTTGACGCCGTGATCTGCAGCACAGGAAGAAATCACTTCTTTGGTGCCTATCGGCAGGTGAGAGCGGAGGCGAGCGACCAGGTCACGGAAGAGAATTGACAAATGAAAGGTGCGCTGCTCGAACGTCATGGGAATCGACATCAGCGTTGGTTCCATTTCAATACGGTTGAACCACTCTTGAATGGTGCTCTCAGTGGCGCGTTCCAAAATCGTGGCCACCGTCTCAATCGTGCGCTGATCTTGTGGGCCGCTGGCCACGCGCTGGTTGATGATCTGGACCAGCGAGGTCAAATCCATCGGCTTGACCAGGATCTCATCGGTCTGGCGCAGGATAGCCTGAGCTGCGGCGTTCATTTCTGGAAATGCGCTTAACAAAAGCGTCACTGCCTTGGGATTCGCGTGGCGCATCGCGCTCACGACCGTGAGCCCGTCTCCCGCTCCTGGCATGTGGAGGTCGCTTAGCAGGACGTCGTAGGTTTCCGGACCGCTGATGCGCTTCAACGCTTCGGTTACATTCGCTGCGGTGGTCACCCGGAAACCAGCCTGTGCAAGCACACCACTCAAGGCCAGGCGCACTATTTCGTCATCGTCAACTAGAAGGATTCGCGTTTCGCCCATGTTTGTCTCTTACTGGGACTATCGTCGCATCCTGGTAATTGATTAGTCCGGTGCGAAATTTTGCAGAGGAAGAACACAGAAAGATATCTTGCCGGGATCGAAGACCTGCTAAAAAGGGTGCGCACGACCGGAGCGGATTTGAACGAACAATAACTGTCACAAAAGCGCTGATGCGTTTGCCCCATCCTTGCGCGCGGTACTCGCGTCACGGTTGGGACAAACGCACCGGACTCTTCGTTTGGACAGAGCCTTACGGCATGGTTGTGCCCCAGTAGAGATAGCGGGCATTCGACCCCTTGCTCATCATCGGCGGCTCCGCGTTACCCCACGCTTCGTGGTTCCACGAAACTGCGTGCAATTTATTGTGGACCACTTCAAAAATCATGGGAGCTTGCTGCGGCTGGCCTTCGATCGCATTAAACGTGACCTTGATCTGGCGTCCGTCGTCCGACCAATGGCCGAACGCGGTAATAGATCCGTCGCCTGGGTCCTGGGTAACCGTGGCGGAACCGTCCCGGCCCAAGCTTACGCTCATGGTCGGAGCTGTCTTAGGTGCCCGGGTCACGTAGACACCGGCCAGACTTGCATGAATGTGTTGATCGGCGGCGAGTGCGGCCAGGGGCGACAACATTGCGCCCGCAACCAGAACGCGCAGCACGATAGTGGCTGACTTCTCAATTCTTTTCAGTGCATCGCAAGGCATAATGAATGCTCCATAAGTGCAGTTTGGTTACTTTGTTACTAGAACTGTAGCGTGCCTACATCCTTAGTGGAATGATGTTATGCAAAAGTTGCAGTCGAGGGTAACGCGGGCTGGATGACTACTGGTATTTGGCCGCGGCTGGCTGTGAAGATAGGAAAGGAGATGTCTTAGTTGCCATGGGTTGATTGTCTCGAGCTTCCGGTAGAAGCTTTGTGAGGGGACGGCCGATAGGCCTGCAGCCACCAGGGCTAAAGCCCTAACATTTGTAGCTCGAGCGTTTCCGCGGGTTTGAAAACCCGCTCCCCCGGACTGAAGTCCGGGGCTGGCACCCCTTGAACCGGGGGGTTTTTCTGCAGCCTCTGAAGTCCGTGACCGGCACAGCTTCAACCGGGTGTTTTTCTGCGGCCTCGCAGGTCCCGGGCTGGAACTCCTTCAACCGGGTGTTTTTCTGCGGCCTCGCAAGTCCCGGGCTGGCACTCCTCAACCGGGTGTTTTTCTGCGGCCTCGCAGGTCCGGGGCTGGAACTCCTTCAACCGGGTGTTTATCTGCGGCCTCGCAAGTCCGGGGCTGGCACTCCTCAACCGGGTGTTTTTCTGCGGCCTCGCAAGTCCCGGGCCGGCACTCCTCAACCGGGTGTTTTTCTGCGGCCTCGCAAGTCCCGGGCTGGCACTCCTCAACCGGGTGTTTTTCTGCGGCCTCGCAAGTCCGGGGCTGGCACTCCTCAACCGGGTGTTTTTCTGCGGCCTCGCAAGTCCGGGGCTGGCTGCTGGCATTTGCGTGAAGGATCCCAGGTCTCAAAATCGAGACCTGGGGCACCCCATCATCGCATCCAATTAACTAAAAATTTTGCCGGCTAAGCCAGCCAGTCCCCCGGATTGTGCCGGTTGACCGCTGTTTCCAGACATGTGGGAGACGACCAGTGGAAGAACGACGGCAATGACGCCGCTGGCGACCGCTGGAGAGATTCCTGCGCGCTGGGCAATGTTTTCCAGAAGACCAGAGCCGAAGCCCTGCTGCACCTGATCCGGGCTGATGCCCTGGTTCTCCCCAGGTTTGACCCAGGACTCGACCTGCTGACCAAGGCCGTTTTGCTTTAGTTGGTTGAGAATACCGTCCATTCCCGCAGGGTGCTCCTGCATCACCTGACTCAGGGCATCAGCTACACCCTGGTGCTCCGGGGAAGCTCCGCCGGCAATTGAGGTTAAGGCATCGAGTAAGCCCATAGTTGCTCCTTTTATATGTTGTGGGGTGCGGACGGGTACATGCGGCGGCTCCGTTCAACCGTCGCCATCTGGGTGCGCCTAGAGTACGCCGTTCGAGCGGTCAGTTCAACGTTCGCCGTGTTCCCCTCCGCCTACGCCCGTATCGGCATCCAACCGGGGAAGGAGATTTATCCAATGAAAGCTTTTCCCTGGGTTATTGCAGGCGTAGGCGTCGGCATAGCCGCGTACGTTGTTCTTAATCAGCCTGGTCCGCAATACGCGACCGGAAACGACGATGTCGAGTACGCGGCAGGCCGGACCAGTTTTTGGGGGTCCAAGCAGCGCCTCTCAGGAACCGGCCGCGGGCTCGCGGGCAGGTTGAAAGAGGGTTTTGGGCGAGTGACCGGCGACGACCAGCTGGCAGACCAGGGTGTCGCTGACCAGGTTGCAGGAGCAGTCAAGGACACAGCCGGCCAGGCAGCACAAGCGGTTGGCCAGGCGATTCACGAGCTGAACCGCTAGCGTTGGTTCCCACCAGGAGGCGTGATGAAGGGACCCTCTTCGTCCATCGCCTCCACTACGCTGTCGTCAGTGGCAGGACGCCCATCGCGAACGCTCTCGGCGCCAAGCGAGTTTTCACTGCCCGCGGGCGCGTTGCGGTCGATCTTTCTAGAGTGGGGTTCTTCCGTGCCGATGGGGATTTTCTTGGCATCATCCATGTCGTTGCTCCTCTTTACGGTTTAGGATGCAGGAAATTGTTGTTCTCGCAGCCCGCTGCGCGGATCAATATTACCGGAGATACTTCCTTCTAGCCGCTCCGGTTCCGGCGTAAACTCGAAGCCATCTCTCAAGGAGCCGGATCCATGCCTCTACAAGTCTGTATGGGAGCGATGATGCAATGCAGCTTCGGGATGGCGCCGAGTTCGCTGGTGGTGCTGCCCACCAACAGGGTGATGACCAACAATGTGCCGGACGCCAACATCATGGACCACATTCCGATGGTCAATATCATGCCCTTCGGCATGTGTAGTTCGCCCTCCAACCCGACGGTGGCAGCGGCAACCGCGGCCGCGCTGGGTGTGCTCACGCCGATGCCATGCATCCCGGCAACACCGGCTCCCTGGATCGCAGGCGCACCCACCGTACTATTGGGAAACTTTCCCTCACTGGATAACGTCTCGCAACTGATGTGCATCTGGGGCGGCGTCATCACCTTCAGCAATGCAGGTGAAGAAACGGTAGAAATACCGTAGACAGGACTGCAGCGCGCGGATCGATTTTCCATGCAAAAGGGTCAACTTCCTGTTAACTTTGCTCCGCCGGTAGATCTCAATCCCATGAAGCAACTAGCCACACTCTCTCTGGCGTTTGCGGCGGCGACCGACACCGGCTGCAAGCGGACAAATAACGAGGATAGTTATGGCTACAATACCGATCCGCATCTCTACGTAGTCTGCGATGGCGTGGGTGGCGCACTGGCTGGAGAGGTGGCCAGCAATACCGCGGTACGCAACTTTATCGAATCCTTCGACGCGCAAACGGCGGAGTTGGCGATTGAGAGCAGATTGCTGCACGCCATCAATCAGGCTAATCGCGCGGTCCGCGATCTCTCCGCCAGCGATGAGCGATTCAGCCATATGGGCACCACGCTGGTGTGCGCTTGCATCGACGGAGGCCGTGCGGTCATCGGTAACGTCGGCGACAGCCGCGCCTATTTGATAAGAGACGGCGCCTGCGTCCAGATCACCCAGGACCACTCCCTCATCGAGGAACAACTGCAAAACGGCTTGCTGACGCAGGAGATGGCAGAGAACTCCAGCCTGCGGTCGGTGATCACCCGGGCGATCGGTATGGCAGAGACAGTAGAGCCGGATTTTTTCGCCGCCAACCTGCAAGCGGAAGATACGCTCCTGCTGGCTTCGGACGGTCTTACGCGTTACATGAATCCAGAGGAAATAGCATCGGTCGCAGCCGTCGACATTGAGCTGCCGGTGATATGCAAGCAATTTGTGGAATGCGCCAAGCAGCGAGGCGGAGCAGACAATATCACCTGCATCGTGCTGCGCGCCACTCCAGCATCTGCGTGAAATCCAGCTAAACCGCAGGTCCCTCCACTACGCTTCCACGGCACGCTGGGACAGGTCGCGCCGGTCGGAGGCTGTGACTTTTTTAATTAGCCTTGTAGTTTGTGGCCGGAAAGCTCCGAAGAGCATCTGCCAACAAGCATCGCCGGGGTCCTTCGACTTCGCGCCATAAAACTCTCTGATATTCGATAGATCGGCGAGGCGCTTCGCTCAGGATGACGCCTTTCTGGAGGGATTGAAAAACATCTGGCATACCCGGGTTTCCTGCTTACTTGGTCACGGGTGTACCGCAATTCCCTCCATAGAGTCCCAAGGGCGCTAACACCGACGCTCCGGGACCCGTAATCTCGAAGCGGACGACGACCGGAGTACCATCCGGCAGGATGGTCGGGCGGCCGGAGACCTGGAGGGGAAAGGCGAGCTGCAAAGCTGATCCGGCGCGCGTTGCTTGGCCTGTCGCAACCAGCTGAAAGAGCGCCCATGGACCCTGGAACTGGAGCGCTTCGGCTGAGTTGTAAGCCAGCGAGGCCTGGTGCGCCGTGGCCCCATTCCAGGTAAACTGCTGCGTCGTAGCGCCGGCAGGGATTTTCTGGCCGTCGACGACCAAGCTGGGGTTGTCAACTCCCTTGCTGGGCAGGGCACGAAGGGTGAAGGTAAAGGCCGGCATGTTGCCGGCGGAAGAATATAAGGCAGAGGAGATTTCAGCCGCGTGGTTGAAAAATTGCGCGAACGCGGGGCCTACGTGGCCGGCCGCATTGGGAGCAAGAACATACTGCGTCCCCTGCTGGATCAACCAGGGCTTCAAGCTGGCGTTGTAATAAGTCCACAGACTTCCCGTGCCGGGAGCAAAGACAGCGTTCACATCAGCGACAGAAGCCTGTTCGTTCGCGGTGAGATCTCTGTTGAGCTGAGCCTTGGATAAGGGCTGGAAGGGGAACTTGCCCAACAGCGTGCAGAGTGCGCCGGGCGCGCCCGGAGGCGGAGGCGGCGGAGGCGGGACAGCGCACTTGATGGGCGCCTCCAACAAGGCTAGAACCGTCTTCTCGGTGTGCATCTGGGGATCGATGTTGAAAGGCTGTGCGGTCTGCTGAACGGCGATGCCGGCGGTAGAAACCGCCGCGGCCAGCATGTCTCCTGACGTCTGAGGGTTCTGATTGAACTGACTAACAGCGGCGGAAAGAGCAAGCAATGCATTGACGTAAGCGGTGTTGCCCGGGCCGATGAACCGAGCAGTCGAATTGGGATCGACCAGGGCCTGCGTCGGCTGGAAAATGGTTTTGATCTGGGGGTCAGGCACAGCGGTGTTATACGAGGCGGTGCCGAAGAACTCGAGCAGCGGCGAATCGGGCCCGGCAAGCGCACTCAGTTTAGGCGGCAGGTCGTGCAATGGGCCACAACCGGTAAAGCGTGCGTCCATCAGGAACGCGTGCCACTCCTTGAGAAAATCGGCGGTGTACTTCGCCGCCAGGCGCTTGCTCACTCCGGCAGTATCGAGCGACTGGGCGGCTTGATCGCCTAGCACCCAGGTTTCCCCGCGGAAATAATGCTCCGGATGCTGCATGGCGGCTTGCATGAACGCAAAGCCGGCGCGAGTATATGCGCCCCGGACCAGGTGCGGCTCCACTACGGCGGTGGCCGCGTTGGGATAGAGCTTGTTGAAGTCGACCCCCGGGCTGGTCTTGTCCGCGGCGGTAAGCATGTCCTGGTAAATCCGCGGCTCCGCTCCAAAGTTGTTGAGGTAAGCCCGCGCCCTTCCCACTGCTGCGGCATCGGGAGTGATGGAGTACGGGTTCTGGCGGAGCAGCTCCGCCGCATAGAAATCGATTTGCTGACGAGCGAGCTGCTGCTGTGCCGGGTCCTTGACATTCGAACCCATCCAATACTGCAAAAAGACCGGGGTAAGAAATTGCGCCTGGCTTTTCTCAGGGTTGCTGGTGGTAATCAGGTAGGCCTTGAGCGGATTGTAGGCGGCGGTGTAATCGGCACCCGGCGCCGGCGAGGCCGGCAAACTGCGCAGATAGCTGGTGAAGTTCGCTTGCGTGGGATTGAGCAGCAGCAGGCGAAAATGATCGAAGTAGATTTGCCGCGCGGGCACTACTAGCTTGTCGCCCTGGTACAGCCCGAAGCGATAGCTCCACGGAGGTCCATTCTGCTGGTAGCCCTGTAGCCGAATGAGGCTCCGGCGCAGTTGATCAAGCGCCTGCAGGTCGCCCAGGCTGGCTCCGGTGGCGGCGTTGACTGCCGGCAATGCCTGGGCTGCACTCTGAATGTTGCGTTCCAGGGCCGCGTTGTTCAGGTAGGAGAGCAGCAGGCAGAGAGTGTAAGCAGCGAAGACAAAGGCCAGCGAGGCAAAGAGAATTCTGCGGAAGAGCCGGGCGGGCGCGGTCTGTTGCGTGGCCGAGAGGGCGCTTTTGTCGCTTAGAATCATTTCCGGAAAGACCCGGGGAAGGAATGCCCACTGCGGCGCCCGTGTGGCACCCATTTGCTGAGCCTGGGGACGGCTCGTTCCCTGTACGTCTTGCAGGGAAAACATTCGTGTGGCGCCGATTTCCACCGCTGCACTCTCCAGCGGCGGCAGGGGCGCGGCCCCTCTCTGCTCCAGCATCTGGGCGCGCAAGCCGGTAAAGAAAAAGCCCCTTAGGTAAGGATTGGCACTGAGTTGGCTAGGCTTGCATAGCTCCACCAGATACTGGTTCAGGTTCTTGCGCAGCTTGCCAAACTCGCGCGGAAATTCATACACTCCAGGCGCGTTTCTCGGCTCGGTTTCCCGGTTCAACGCCTCAATGCGGAACTCCCCTAAAGAATAGGTGAGCACATCGAGCGCGCTCCCCAGCTCACGCGACATGGTATCGGCATAAACACCGGCAGATGTCTCGCGCGCCGGCAGCACTTTGCCCAGGACCTGCCGCACTTCATCGGCAGATAGGTTGCGGACGTACTCGGCGAAGTAAGGGACACGATCGAGTTTGGTGAAGATGACATAGACGGGCAAAGCTGCGCCGAGCAAGCGGCTCATCTCGCGCAGCTGCGCAGCGATGCCGCGAGCCGAGGCTAAAGAAGAAGTGGCGACATCGGCGGCCAGAAACTGTTCCACGCTCACGCAAACCACGGCAGCCCGAGCCGGCGCGCCGGATCCAAAGCTGGAGCGGTAAGCCTTAGGGCGGGTACGCGTGATCAGTCTGCGCAGCACGCCGGCATTCTGACGCACGGCATCTCCGGCTTCGACGATGGCTGCCTGCTTGGTAAACCACAGGTTGAGCACTGGTGTGGGGGCGACATTTCCCTCGCGTGGCGCCGCGCCGGCGATCAGCTCCGGATCCAGGCCGGAGCGCACCACCAGGGTTGTCTTAGCCGCGCCGGACTCTCCCAGCAGGTAAAGCAGGGGTAGCCCATCGAGCGCCTTAGCGCCTTGCTGCGAATGGCGCAGCTTGCGATTGGCGTCGTTCAGTAAGACGTCGACTTCGCTGCCGGCGTCGCCGCCGGAAACTTCCCCTTCCGCTGCCTGGCGTTTCTTAGCGCGGAAGTGAATCACCAGGATCACCACCGCGGCAATGATTCCGGCAAGCACGATAAGCGTGGCCAGCACGATCAGCGGTGTGCCGTGTAAATGAAGGAGCAGGACTCCAGCTGCGTAGGCGAGCAGCAGAGAGAGCAGGAAAACCACGAGAGCGAGCAGATAGGCGAGCAAAAATCCTCCCGGCGGCGGCCGTCAACCTACTGGGGAAATCCCCGCGCTGAGCGCGAACCAGAAAGCGCCAAAGGCCGCCAGCATCACCAGGAACATACACAACGCGGCGATACCCAAACCCCGGCTCCAGCGATCAATGGCCACCTTGCGCTTGACTTCAAGCGGCGGAGCGGTGGCGCGAAAAAGGAGAACATGACCGCGGATGCGCGCCATCTTGTCTTCAATCTGGCGCACGAAGGTCTCGACCTCTCCCCCTCTCCCCAACGCATATTGGCCCCGGTAGCCGAGCAGAAGGCACAAGCAGTAGACCTCGAGACAATCAGCGACGTCGTGCGAGTCGTGTCTGGCGAGCAGAGCACGCAGGTTTTCAAAAAACACCTCACCTGCGCGATGGTGGCCGAAGAGCTCTTCCTGCAGCGGACGCTGCGACCAATCCGCGAAGGTTGGGCTTTGCAGGCGGAGGACGCTCTCGTCGAGGAATGCGACCAGCGCAAAAACCGATAGCTGGATCATCTCCCCGCTATATCCGAGAGTTCTGGCTTGCTCCATCGCTGCCTTCAAGGCCGCTCGAATGTTGTTACGAAATACCTGCGATTCCTGAACCGCCTGCTGCCGCGAGCCCAGGCGCAGGATGGTGGTAAAGGAATTTTCGTAACACGAGGCGAGGCTATAGGTGCGCGGTAAGGGATCCGTCATGCGAGCTTTCCGGGGTGCTTTGTTGAATCACGCTGAGGATACCTCAACCGGATGTTGCCGTATATCCGTTCATCGATCGAGAAGTGCTCCTTTTGAGGCGCTACCTTCTTCGTTGGGCTGCTGCAGCCTTTGTAATCTTTACGGCGTCAGCCGGGGAAGTGTAACCTGCGCACATAGGAAGTCGCGACGAGGGCTAAGCCGGGATGACAGAAAAAGGCAAGAAGCCGGGAACAGAGGCAGCTAGTCAGCCCGATCCGCTGTCTGCTACGGGAATGTTCTTAAACGCCTTCGCACCACAGCCGGAACCATCAGCGGAACAAGCGCAGGAAAGCCCGGCTAAGGGCGCCGCTAAGCCGGCGCAGGCTGGCGAATTCACGCAGATGTTTCACAAGCTGGAGCCTCCTCCGCCTCCACCACCGCCGCAAACCAGATCCACCAATAGCCCCCCGCAGGAACCGGGCGAGTTCACGCGCACGTTTGTTGCGGCGGCTACCTCCCCTGGTCTCCGGCCTGCGCCGGCCATACCCGATCCCGCATCCTTCGCTCCGGCTCCTGCCCCGAAGATGAGGGGCTTTTCCACGCCGGGCGTCTCGGATTCGGCCTCCCCGGAGGGCAGTTTCACCCAGCTTTTCCGGACGCCTCCTTCACCACCCCCGGCGCCGTCACCGCTTCAGCCCTTCACGCCGTTGTCCAGCGCACCGCCCCAGGCCGCAGAACCTGCGTGGCCACAAAGCTTGGATCCGGCTCCCAACGGAGGCGGACTCACCCAATTGTTTCGCTCGCTCTCGGAGGAGAGCGAACCAGCGCCAAGCAGAATCGGCGAATCGCCGTTGGTGAGCCACCCCGGATCCCCGGCGCCGCCCCCTGCCAGTAGCCCGGCAAGTGTAACCATGTTGATCCAGAGGCTCACGGAGGATCTGCAACAGGCCGCGGCTCCTGCCCAGCCAATGCCGCCGACGGCCGCGCCTGCAGGCTCGTCAGGTCCCGGGGAGTTTACCCGCATCATCGCGGGCGGCATGACCAACCCGGCGCCCGCTGCAGCAGTACCGGGAGTGGCAGCGGGAAATTTCGCCATCCCTGTCCCCCCAACGCCTGCGTTTCCCGCAGCGCCGCAGGTTCCCGTTGCGCCGGTTCCGGCCTTTGCCGCACCACAAATTCCAGTTGCGCCCGCTCCAGCCTTTGCCCCACCGCCGGTTCCTGCGCTCGCGGTCCCGCCGGCACCGCCACCCAAGGCTGCCCCGAGCACGCCTCCGCAACAAAGCAAACTCCAGCAGATGCTTCCCATGCTGCTGGTCTTGAATGCATTTTTGGTGGTGGTGCTGATTCTGCTGTTGGTCTTCGCTCTTAAGAGATAGAAAATGGGACGACTGAGATTAGCCCATGTTTTCTGGCTACGGTGGGAGCATGGGTATCTTAAGTACCGTTGGGGTCCTTCGACTCCGCGCCACAAGCGCTGTTGCACGCGATAGATCTGTGAGGCGCTCCGCTCAGGATGACGACTTTGTGGGAGTTTTGAGGAAAAACCTAAAATGGGTCGGCCCTCAACACTCCGACTGAAGTCGTGCCCTGATTACCCCCCAATAGACCCTAGGCCAGGAGACCGTTTTCCTTTAGCTGCAGTTCGGTCCGCTCGAAGCCGGCAATCAGTATCACGCCCTGCCCGCGCGTCTTACCCACCCAACGGCTGGCATCGTCTTCGCTCATCTTTAATTCCATGAGCAGGGCCTTTAGATCGTCGAGACTCTTCACGATTACCGGCTTGGTATTCAGTCTTCCAGCGTAGGGAACAAAGGCCACCTCGAAGTGGCCTGCTGCACCTTCCGATCCGGGATTGGCAGTAATCCGAATCGTACCCATTACTTTCGCCATAAAACCGGCTCCTCACTCCACAACAAAGGTAACTCGTTACTGGGAAGTTACTTCAATAAATCCTAGCTCGATAAGTCTGCGTAGAATCGCCAGGCACTCGCGCTTCACTGTGTCCATCGGTGCGTCCGCGTGCTGCGCCAAAGCCTGGATGGCTTGCTCGGCAGTGCGCGTTCCGTCGCAACTCACCAAAAACTCTGCCACCAGGGGTTGGATTTTCATGGTGAAGGGAAAGCCGCGAGCCAGCCGCAAAGTGATCGCATCCGCGTGCCAACGGCCGCCGTCCTGGCGACACACCTGATCCAATCGCACGGGGGTCGAAAGCTTGATCTTAACCGCAAGCAATCGCTCGTCGCTCTCCACGTTCTGCAACAAATCATTAGCAGCAAACATGGCCAGAACCATCTCGCCAAGGTCGCCTGTCATCGTCGTCTTGGGTACCTCTTCGATGCGCGCCCAGTTGCTGCCACTGCGCCGCCTCATCACGATCATGCCGTCATGAATCGCCTCCACCTGGTGGCGACGGTAATAGGACATGTATCCGTCGTAGAGATCCTGATCGTGGCCCGTGTTCGGTGCAGTCTCGGAGATTCGATTCTGGGCATATTCCTCGGGGTATTGAGTCAACCCCTTCATGACCCATACATCGCAATCACTGCCGTCCAGCCACTCGGCGATGCGCTCCTCCCAGGGCTGCCCGCTGATCTGCGCCCATTCACACAGCATTTGCATGTAGCCGCCTTCGTTAAGATAGTTGGGCGCCTCGCGGACGAGTTGACGGCAGAGCTGATCAAGCTCGAGCGGATTATCGCAAAAGGTGAAGTCATTCCTGGGGGTAATGAAAAAAGGCGGGTTGGATAGAATCAGGTCGAAGCTGCGTCCCGCAACCGGCTGAAAAGCATCGCCCAGCAGCATCTCAATCTTCTGAATTCCATTCAAGCGTGCATTGAAATTTACAAAGCTGGGAACCCTCGGATTTAGGTCAGTGGCCATGACCAAGTCACTGTGCGCTGCCGCCTCCAGGCTAAGAATCCCACTCCCCGTGCCAAGATCCAGAGTGGCGCGCGAAGGCCTGCGAATGGTAAATCGAGAGAGAAATCTGCTGGTTGGGTTTGGCCACAGAACCATCTGGGAGTCGCCCCGTTCGATGGCAGACGGGTGATCGGACGCAACCAGAAACTTGTGCGTCGACAACAGCATCGTTGTTGGTGCAAACAGATCGCCCTCGCGGACCAACAATCCTGCTTCGAGCAACAACAGCAGCAGCGATTGGGGCACGTGGGTGACATCGTTCGCGGCTTGGCGGCGTCCGATCCAAAACCAACGCAGCAAGGTGTTGAGTAATGTTACGTCTCTGGTCCGATCCAGCAGTCGGGGCTCGTTACGCAGGCGATACGAAGGTAACTCCGCGGCACCGAGATGGTTTTTCAGGTTGGCTTCGGTATAGCCCGCCTCCTCGAAGGCGGTGCGGAGGCGCAAGGAATCGTCAATAGATAGAGGCTGGAGCATTCGCTTCACACCATAACATCACCATCGCCATGCGGCGGAGGAGAAACCAGAAGGCCGGCGGCGGCGCAACTTTTTTGTTTGACGCATGGCTAGGGAGGTGTTATCAACATAGCGCAGATTACATCGGCCCAAATAAAGCTTCCAACCTTTGCTTGAATCCTGAACGGAATTCGAGCGAAATCATCTTGCAACGTTCAACTGCTCTCCATCACTATTCGCGGTAAGGAGCCAACATGGCCAGACAAAGCGCACAGCACAAGCTTGATCGAGTGCGCCCTCCCCGGGTGCAAATCACTTATGACGTAGAAGTGGGTGGCGCCATTGAACTCAAGGAACTGCCCTTTGTGGTGGGAGTACTTGGTGATTTCACCGGCAACCCGGAACAGCCATTGCCCAAGCTGAAGGATCGCAAATTTGTCGAGGTGAATCCGGATAATTTCGACACCGTCCTGGAGGGCATGAAGCCTCACCTCTCGTTCGCGGTGGAAAACAAGCTGAGCGACGATCCCGACGCCGCGCAATTGAAGGTGGACCTCAAGTTTCGTAAATTCGAAGATTTTGAGCCGGGCAATGTAGCCAAGCAAGTCAAGCCGCTGAAAGAGATGCTTGATCTGCGGAGCAGATTGGCAAATCTTCGCAGTTCGTTACAGGGCAATGACAAGCTTGAGGAATTGCTCCTGGAGGCGGTGGGAAATACGGAGAAGCTGGAAAAGTTGAAGGGTGAAATCGGCGCGAATGAGGGAGGCTCCAATGGCTGAGGCGACTGCCGCTCAAAAGGGATCAGCGCCCGCGGTTGCGACCGAGGAGTCTTCCAGCCTGCTCGATCAGATTGTTGAGCAGGGCCGGTTTGGTAAAGAGACAGCCTCTCGCGAACGCGGTAAGGACCTGGTAAAGGAATTTGTAGCCCAGGTACTCGATGGCTCGATGACCGTAGCCAAAGACGCGGAGATGATGATCAATGCGCGCATCGCGCAAATCGATCACCTGCTCTCGCTGCAATTGAATGAAATCATGCACCACCCCCAGTTCCAGAAGCTGGAAGGCTCTTGGCGAGGGTTGAAGTACATGATGGACAACAGCGAAACCGGCGTCGGGTTGAAGATTCGCGTCCTCAACGCCACTAAGAAGGAACTGCTGCGGGACATCGAGAAGGCTCCGGAGTTCGACCAGAGCGGTCTGTTCAAGAAGATTTACGAAGAAGAGTACGGTGTCTTCGGCGGGGCCCCCTTCGGAGCCCTGATTGGCGATTACGAGTTCGGCAAACATCCTGAAGACATGGCGCTGCTGGAAGGCGTCTCTCACATCGCGGCCCAGGCGCATGCTCCATTTATCAGCGCTGCCTCCGCTGACCTGCTTAACCTGGAGAGCTATACCCAACTCGATCAACCTCGCGACCTGGCAAAAATCTTCGACAGCACTGAGTACGCCAAATGGAAATCGTTCCGCCAGAGCGAAGATTCCCGCTATGTCGCGCTCACGCTTCCACGGACCCTGGGGCGTTTGCCTTACGGCGCGGAAACCAAGCCCATCGACGAGTTCAGCTACGAAGAGCAGGTTGACGGCACTGATCACTCGAAATACCTGTGGATGAACGCGGCCTATTCCCTGGGGTCGAAGATGACCCAATCCTTCGCTCTTTATGGCATGTGTGTGGCTATGAGGGGTGTCGAGGGTGGGGGGCTGGTGGAAGGTCTACCGACACATAACTTCGCGACGGACGAGGGTGATATCGCACTCAAATGCCCGACCGAGGTACCGATTACCGACCGTCGTGAAAAAGAGCTCGCCGACCTGGGATTCGTTCCCCTGGTTCATTGCAAGGGCACCGACTACGCTGCTTTCTTCAGCGTACAAACCTGCCAGAAAGCCAAAGTCTACGACACCGACTCGGCCAACGCGAATGCCCGTTTGTCTACACAGCTGCCCTATATCATGGCGGTCTCTCGCTTCGCGCACTATCTCAAAGCAATGATGCGCGACAAGATCGGTAGCTTTATGTCGCGTGAAGAAGCGGAGAGGTTCCTGAACCGCTGGATCACAAATTACGTTACTCCCGATGATTCGGCTTCTCCGGCGGCCAAGGCTCAGCGTCCGCTGCGTGAAGCCCGCATCGATGTAGCGGAGGTCCCGGGCAAGCCCGGTGTCTATCGTGCGGTGGCTTTCCTTCGGCCGCACTTCCAACTTGACGAACTTACTGTTTCGCTACGGCTGGTGGCTGAACTGCCCGCCTCGGTGAAGTAAACCTAACCTGGACACCAACTGATGTGCTGTAGTTCCTAATGCCGGGCCCCTGAAGTGAAACTTTTTTAGGAGAAAGACAATGGCAGTCAATGCATATTGCGTAATCAAAGGCCGTCCAGGACCGAGCACCACCAAGAAGGACGCGATCGACATCATTTCGTTTAGCTTTGGTGCAAGCCAGAACTCGGTGATCGGCGCCGGTTCATCGGGCGGCGAGGCCCGGGCAGGCCGGGCAGATTTGACGAATGTCAGCATCATGAAGGTGACCGACAAGCTCACTCCCGCCCTCTTTGAGGATTGCGTCCTGGGAACATACCTGGATGCGGTCGACATCATTTACGACAAGCCGATGGGCAAGAATCAGGAGGACTACTTCAAGATTCACATGGAGAAAGCCCTGATCACTTCCTGGACGACGAGTGGTTCCGCCGAAAACCCCACGGAATCTATCAGCTTCGCTTTCGAAAAGGTTAAGGTCAGCTATAACCCCGAAGACGGTGGCAAGCTCAAGGGCTTCGTCGACAAAGGCTTCGACGTGCTCAAACTCAAGCAGTGGTAAGTCACGGACGAGCAGGGGAACGGTGCCGGTAACCGCCAAAGAGCTGTTCGCGGCAGGCAAGGTGCGGGAAGCGGAAAAGTGGCTCACGGCGCACTTGCGTGAGCACCCGGCCGACACAGCGCAACGCGTTTTTTTATTTGAGCTGCTTTGCTTCGCGGGGGAATATACCCGCGCAGAAAAGCAGCTCGCTGTTCTGGCAGGAAAAAACGCCGAAGCGGAAACCGGGGCGATCGTCTACTACGCGGCTCTGCATGCGGAGCGGACGCGGCACGAGATTTTTGAAAAGCAGACTTTTCCAGCGCACCCGACCACCTCCCCCAGAGGCGAGCTGAATGGAAAAGCCTTCACCGAATTGCTCGACGCGGATCCGGATATAGGCGCACGGCTCGAGGTTTTCGCCGCCGGCGCCTATCTCTGGATCCCTTTCGAGCATGTGGCCTCGATTGAAATGCGACCACCCCAACGGCTGCGCGACACGCTTTGGGCTCCGGCCCTGGTGCAGACCGCGCCATCGTTTCAAGGCAAGGACCTCGGAGAAGTGCTGATTCCGGCGATTTACCCATTCTCCTGGAAGAATGCAGATCAGGCAGTCTGGCTGGGGAGAATTACGGATTGGTCGGCTGACGACGAGGGCCGCGAATACCCGTCGGGACAGAAGATTCTGCTGGTCGACGGGGAGGAAGTTCCCTTCCTCGAAGTCCGGTCCATCGAGTTCGCTCAACCGGCACTTGCGTCGTCTGAGCCGTAAAGCTGGATGTTGTTTAGGTCGTTCCGCATATGCCGCTGCGCGAAGATATCCTCGCTCCGATTGCCGGTGAGAACCCCAGTGGCATCGATCTTCGCTACGACACCAAGCTGCTGATATACGACAAGATAAAAGAAGCTCGCCGCAAAGACGATGACCTGGCGCAAGGTGATTGGCAAAGCGAGCGGAAGACGGCGAACTACCCGCTGGTGATCAAGCTGGCGCAGGACACCCTGGCCACCGTTTCGAAAGATCTCCAACTGGCCGCATGGCTAACCGAGGCCCTGCTGGTAACAGAACAGTACCGGGGTCTTTGCCAGGGGATCACCTTATGCCACAGTTTGTTAACTCAATTCTGGGATACGGTTTATCCGGTCATTGAAGATGGCGACCGCGAGCTCCGGGCCAAGCCGCTCTCCTGGATGGGCTCCATGCTGGACTTTCCTCTGCGCTCACTGCCTGTCGCCAACGGCGGATATTCGTGGTTCGTGTACAAGGACTCTCGCGTCGTTGGGTATGAAGACCAAGTCAAGACCGATAAGGAGCGTCAGACTCGATCTGATTTGATCGAGGCCGGTAAGCTGCCGCCGGAAATCCTGGATAAAGCCTTCACTGAGACACCTAAGGCGTTCTATCTCGCAGCGGAGAAAGACCTGGATGCGTGCCTCGAAGCGCTCGATAGCCTGGAAAAGTACTGCGACGAAAGTTTTGAGGACGATGCACCCGCGTTCAGCAAACTGAAGAACGGACTTACGGAAGTCCGGCAAACGATTCACTCGTTGCTCAACAAAAAGCGTGAGACGGAACCGGATCCGGTGGAAGTGGTTCCGGTTGCCGCCGCTGCAGAGGCAGAGGCCGACGGGGACAGCGTCTCACCGGCTTCAACCGGAGCCTTTGCCAGCGTGAGTTTAGCGGAGCCCGCCGACCGCCGCCAGGCTGTTGCCGCTATTGCGACAGCCGCGGCCTTCCTGCGGAAACAAGAGCCGCTCAGCCCAGCGCCGTTTCTCATTCTGCGGGGCCTGCGCTGGGGTGAGTTGCGCACCGCATCGCGATTGGGCGATAGCATACTCCTCGAGGCTCCGCCTACCGAGCTTCGGCAGAAAGTGAAACGGTTGGCGCTGGGCAAGAAGTGGAGTGAGCTGCTCGATGCCTGCGAACAGGCTATGGCTTTACCCTGCAGCCGCGCCTGGCTTGATTTGCAGCGACTCTCTGTCGCTGCCTGTTCAGCCCTGGGCGCTGAGTACCAACCGATAGCCACCGCGATCGAGTCGGAACTTCGTGCTCTGCTGAATGATGTTCCGGAATTACTCGATGCGACTTTGCTTGACGATACTCCGGCTGCGAATCCAGAGACCAAAGCGTGGCTACTGCATCTGAAAGGGCCTCAGCAAGCTGATATTACCCGGCGACGACGATTCGAGTTCAGTTACAACGGCTGAACTCAATGGCACCCCTACGTGGCTCACGCAAGCAGCCGATGCATATGCGCTGGCTAAGCAAGCGTTGGCTGTTGGACAAGAGGAGAAGGCATTCGCGTTGATGCGTTCCGAGATCGCGCGTCAGCGCTCCGGACGGGGCCGCTTCCGACGCACCATGCAGCTGGTTGAGTTGGCGGTGGCTGCGGGGAAAGATGCCATTGCCCAGCCGCTACTCGACGATGTAACGGCAATGATCGAAAATCATAGGCTCGACTCATGGGAAGACCCTGAGCTGGTTGCCAGCGACCTGCTGAAGCTAATGCGTAACAGCAGGAGGATTCAGGACAGCTTCGAGGAGAAGCAGGCAATTTTCGAACGGATCTGCCGTCTCGATCCTGTCCAGGCGCTGGGGGTGGAGTAAGCGATGGCAAGAAACCTCGGCGAAACCACCATCACCATTTCCGTTCTGGACCGGCTGATCGATCTCGAACCTCAGAACAGTGCTGAGACTCCCTTGACCCGCTCGCAATCTGTGCGGCTGCTCAAGGCCGCCGTGCGCCGGGACCTGGAGTGGCTGCTGAACTCGCGCCGCATCTTTGATTTTCCCGAGGACGAATTGAAGGAAGTGAACCGCTCTGCATACATGTACGGTTTGCCGGACCTTTCGATGCTGACCATGGCCACCTCCGGGGACCGCAGTAAGCTGACGCGGCAGGTGGTAGCAGCCATCAATCTCTTTGAGCCAAGACTCGCAAATGTGCGCGTAGTATTCGTTGAAACCGAAGATGCTGCCAAGCAGGATGTGCGTCTGCGCATTGAGGCCATGCTGCGCATGGACCCGGTGCCGGAGCCTATCTCCTTCGACACTGTGATCGAGGTAAAGAGCGGCAACTGCCGCATCTCCGGGGCCGGCGATGCGCGATGACCTGCTGCTCTACTACGAGCGCGAGCTGGACTATCTGCGCAAGTCGGCTGCGCAGTTTTCTGCCCGGCACCCGAAGGTAGCTTCGCGCCTCGTGCTCGAGCCCACTAAATGCGAAGACCCGCATGTGGAGCGGCTGCTGGAGGCATTTGCTTTTTTGGCGGCTCGCGTCCATCTCAAAATGGATGATGAGTTTCCCGAGATCACGGAAGGTTTGCTCACCGTTGTGTACCCCCAGTTGGTGCGCCCGCTTCCCTCGATGTCGGTGGTTGAGTTTCAGCTGGATCCGGAAAAGGGCAAGCTTACCAGCGGATTGAAAATAGAGCGGCATGCGCAGCTCCTTTCCAAACCCATCGCCGGCGTACCCTGCGCTTTCCGCACCTGCTATGACACCACGCTTTGGCCGTTGACGATCGCTGCCGCGGAATTGCGCTCCCCCAGCCGCCTGCAGCCGGCGTTGAAGACGAGCGACTCCGCGTGGGCTGTTCGCTTGGAGCTTCGCTGCGCGGCCGACGTCACCTTTCCGGCTTTGAAAGTGGATAAGGTTCGCTTCTATCTCGATGGCGAGAGCGGCCTGGTCAACATACTTTACGAGTTACTCTTCAGCCGCCTGAACCGCATCGTGGTGCGCGATCTCTCCGCTGGTTCACGAGCTAACCCAGTCATTCTTCCCGCCTCCGCGCTCCGTCCGGTTGGGTTCGGCGCCGATGAGGGGATGCTCCCTTATTCCCCCTCTACTTTCGCCGGCCATCGCTTGCTGATGGAGTACTTCGCTTTTCCGGAAAAGTTTTTCTTCATCGATCTTTGTGGTTTGCAGAGCGTAGGCGCGGCCGGCTTCAAAGATGCGATCGAAATTGTTTTTCTGCTCTCGGATATCGAAGGGGATGGTCGCGTGCAGCGGCTGGAGCTGGAGCTCTCGAAGAAGACCTTTCGCCTGGGATGCTCTCCCGTGGTTAACCTTTTTCCGCAAGTCGCCGAGCCGATCCAGCTCAACCTGCGGAAGTATGAATATGCCGTCACCCCGGATGTTCGCCGGCCCCACTCGATGGAGATCTTCTCCATTGATGAAGTAAGCGCGATTAACGCGAACACGCAGCAGATTACCCGGTTTGAGCCCTTCTATTCCCTTCGCCATGCCGCGCGAAGCGAGGACCGCGCTTGCTTCTGGCTGGCGCGGCGCCGCGCCTCAGCCCGGGCCAATGATGACGGGACGGAGGTCTCGCTATCGCTGATCGATCTCTCTACCAACACTATCAACCCGGACGCCACGGTGCTCTCCGTGCGCACCATGTGCACTAATCGCGACCTGCCGTCCCGCCTTCCTTTTGGTAACCAGGACAGTGACTTTGACATGGAAGGCACGGCAGCTATGAAACGGATCGTTGCCCTGCGCAAGCCAACGCAGCCGGTTCGGCCTTCACTTGGCAAGAGTGCACTGTGGCGCCTGGTCTCTCACTTATCACTCAACTATCTATCGCTGGTGGAACAGGGCAAGGAAGCGCTGCAGGAAATTTTGACCCTGTACGACGTGGGCCGCACAGCCTATTCACAGAACGTGATCCAAAGTATCCTGCAGGTTCGCAGCCGGCCGCATTTCACACGGCTCATTTCCGAGCAGGGAGTCAGCTTTGCGCGTGGGCTGCGCATCGACTTGGAAATCGATGAAGATCAGTTCACCGGCGGAGGCGCATTTTTATTTGCCAATGTGCTGGAGAGATTCTTTGCTCTCAGTGCATCGCTGAACAGCTTTACCCAGCTTAGCGTCACGACTCCGCAACGGAAAGGAGGGCTTCACGAATGGCAACCACGATCGGGCCGAAACCTCCTCGTCTGAAGGATTCGCCGCTGGGCGAGAAGCTCACCGAAGCGGCGTGCACGTTTGGCTTTTTCCAGGCAGTGACGCTACTCCAACGACTCAACGGCGCTGCGAGCCCGGTGGGAGGCTTTTCCAATCCGGAAGAGGAGGCGGTGCATTTTCGCGTCAATCCCCGGCTTGGCTTTCCGGCCAGCGAGATTCAGACGCTGGAACCTGCGGAGAACGGCCCACCGGAGATGACGGTGAACTTCATGGGGCTTACTGGTCCCTTAGGCGTGCTGCCCTACACGTATAGCGAGTTAATCCTGGAGCGTAGCCGAGCCAAGGACCACACGCTGGCGGAGTTCCTGGACATATTCAACCATCGCGCCGTCTCGCTCTTTTACCGGGCCTGGCAAAAGCCTCGTTTTCCTGTCACTTATTCCAACGGAACGCACGATCACTTCACGCATTATCTGCTCGACCTGATTGGTTTGGGCACCGAGGGTTTGCGCGACCGCCAGGAGATTGAGGATGAGGCTCTGCTGCATTACACCGCGCTACTGGGGATGCAGGCGCGCTCGGCAGCGGCGCTGGAACAGATTATCCAGGACTACTTTGAGGTGCCGGTGGAGGTGCAGCAATTTACCGGAGGCTGGTATGGCCTGGACACACCGACCCAGTGTGCGATGGACGACGAAGAGAGCGCGTCGTGCCAGATCGGGTTCGGTGCAGTGGTGGGCGACGAGGTGTGGGACCGGCAAGCGCGCGTGCGCATCCGTCTCGGGCCGCTCAGCATGGAACGGTATGGCGACTTTCTACCCGAGGGAAACTCCTACGGAGCATTGCGCGCCCTGACCCGCTTTTTCAGCAATCAATGCCTGGAGTTTGAGGTACAGCTGGTGCTCGATAGGGCGCAGGCGCCGGGCACGGAACTTGATTTCGATGCGGCCAATCCGGCTCGCCTCGGTTGGATTTCCTGGGTGAAGAACACGCCGCTGGGAAGTGATCCCGACGACACAATACTGATTTTGTGAGAGGAACGATATGGGACTGAATCTGAAAGCACTCATCGGCAAATTGAATGAAGCATCTCGATCAGCACTTGAAGGTGCGGCGGGCCTTTGCCTCTCGCGCACCAATTACGACGTCGAAGTGGAACACTACGTCACCAAGCTGCTCGAATCAACCTCGGGTGACTTCGCCGCCATCATCAAGCATTTCGAGATTGACAAGTCGCGGCTTTCCGCAGACCTGGCTCGTAGCATGGACAAGCTGAAGTCTGGCAACGCGCGCACTCCGGCGATCAGCCCGACGGTGCTCAAAATGCTGACCACCGCGTGGACCATCGGGTCTATCGACTTTAATGCGGGGCAGGTGCGCACCGGATTCACCATTCTCGCGCTGGTCTCGGACGAGGAACTTACCAGGCTGATCAACGATGTAAGCCGCGAGTTCCAGAAGATCAACGCGGATGCGCTGCGCAAAGACTTGCTGGGCATTGTTGCTCTTTCCAACGAAACAACTACGGCCCCCGCGGCTGCTGCGGGTGGAGAGGCGCAGAAGCCTGCCGGCGGAAAGACGCCGAACCTCGACCAGTACACGGTCGACCTCACCGGCAACGCGCGCAGGGGAAAAATCGACCCGGTGCTGGGCCGTGATCCGGAGATTCGCCAGGTCATCGACATTCTTACCCGGCGGCGGCAGAACAATCCGATCCTCACGGGCGAGGCGGGTGTGGGCAAGACAGCCGTGGTTGAGGGCTTCGCGTTGCGTGTGGCCCAGGGCGACGTTCCTCCGCCACTCAAGAACGTGCATGTGAGAACGCTCGACCTGGCGCTGCTGCAGGCCGGCGCCGGCGTCAAGGGAGAATTTGAAAATCGTCTGAAAGGATTGATTGAAGAAGTAAAGGCGTCGGCCACGCCCATCATTCTGTTCATCGACGAGGCTCACACCATGATCGGCGCTGGAGGGCAAGCGGGGCAAAATGACGCCGCTAACCTGCTCAAGCCGGCACTCGCCCGCGGCGAACTGCGCACCATCGCTGCGACTACATGGTCCGAGTACAAGAAGTACTTCGAGAAGGACGCGGCGCTCGCGCGGCGCTTCCAGGTAGTCAAGGTGGAGGAGCCCAGCGAGCACCAATGCCTCATCATGATGCGGGGCCTGGTGGCATCGCTCGAAAAGCATCACAATGTCCGCATACTCGACGAAGCGGTTTATGCCAGCGTCCGTCTTTCGCACCGGTTTCTCGCCGGACGGCAGTTGCCGGACAAGGCCGTGAGCATCCTCGATACCGCGTGCGCTCGCTTGTCGCTAGGACAGAACGCTACCCCGCCGGCTCTCGAAGACACCACGCGCCAGATTGACGCCCTTGAAGTGCAGAAACGGATCCTTGACCGCGAGACGGTTGTGGGTGCCGACCACCAAGAGAAGCTGGCCGAGATCGACGCGCAGAAGACGGCTGCCACTACAAAGCTCAAGGCATTACAGGAGCGCTGGGACAAGGAGCGCGAGCTGGTGACGAAGATTCGCGAACTGCGCGAGAAGCTGGAAGCGGGGCATGCGGCAAATGGAGCGACGAACGGAACTGGGGACGCAGCCGCAACCAGCTTGGCGGCGACGAAAACAGAACTGCAGGCCCTTGAAGGCCAGCTGGCTGCGCTGCAAGGCGAGACCGGCTTGATACGGGTATGCGTGGATGCGCAGATCGTGGGAGAGGTGCTTTCCGCCTGGACTGGAATTCCAGCGGGCAAAATGCTCAAGGATGAAATCACCACTGTGCTCGCGCTGCAGGACCACCTGGGCCGGCGCGTCATCGGCCAACCGCACGCCATGGAGATCATCAGCCAGCGCGTGCAGACCTCGCGCGCTTCGCTCGATGACCCTAACAAGCCTGTCGGCGTTTTCATGTTGGTTGGTCCTAGCGGCGTGGGTAAGACGGAGACGGCGCTCGCGCTTTCCGATTTGCTCTATGGGGGTGAACACAACCTGATCACCATTAACATGTCGGAGTTTCAGGAACCGCATACCGTCTCTACCTTGAAGGGCTCGCCTCCAGGATATGTTGGCTACGGCGAGGGCGGTGTGCTGACGGAAGCGGTCCGGCGGCGGCCTTATTCTGTGGTGCTGCTGGACGAAGTCGAAAAAGCTCACCCGGATGTGCTGGAGCTGTTCTTCCAGGTCTTCGACAAGGGCAACATGGAGGACGGAGAAGGCCGTCAGATTGATTTCAAGAACAACATCATCATCCTGACGACCAACGCCTGCACCGATCAATTGATGAAACTGGTTGCTGATCCGGAGACTGCACCCAGCCCTCGTGGATTGGTCGAAGCACTTAAGCCAGAGCTCAACAAGATCTTCAAACCTGCGTTTCTAGGGCGCATGGTCGTCATTCCGTACTACCCGGTCCGCGACGAGGCGCTCAAGCAGATCATCCGCTTGAAGTTGGGTAAGATTCAGCGCCGAATCCAAGAGAACCACAAGATCAAGCTGTCTTGGGATGACGCCTTCCTGAATGAAGTAGCCAGCCGCTGCACGGAAGTGGAGAGCGGCGCACGCAACGTGGATAATATCCTCACTAATTCTTTGCTGCCGGATATCTCGCGCCAAATTCTGGGAGGAATGGCTGAGGGCGAGAAGATGAGTGCCATCCACGTCGGGATCGGGAGCGATGGCGAATTTATATATCAAATGCCAGGAGAACCAGCCCGCGTGCAGGCTTTGGTCTAAGAAGATGGGGCCGCAGGAGAACTCAGTGGGAGAACTGGCGAACCGCAGGTCCCTCCACTACGCTTCGCTTCGGTCGGGATGACAATTCGGGGTGGCGCCTTAAGAATACTTTTGGGCGACACCCGGTAAGAAGAACGACGCTGATGCCATATTCTCAAGAAGACCGTCTTGTCTCCCTTACGACACCGCTAGGCAAGGACGTATTGCTATTGGCTGGTTTCACCGGCCATGAAGCGATTTCGCGCCTATTTAGCTTTCATCTGGATCTGCTCTCCGAGCAAGCACCCATCGAATTCCCTAACATCATCGGCAAGAACGTTACCATTTCCGTAACGCAATCGGACGAGACACCTCGTTACTTCAATGGCTTGGTAAGCCACTTCGGCCAAAGCGGCTCTGACGCACACTTCACCCATTTCGAGATGGAAGTAGTTCCATGGACGTGGATGTTGACCCGATACGCCGATTGCAAGATTTTTCACAATAAGACCGTCCAGGATGTTATCAAGAAGGTTTTTAGCGATCGAAGCTTTTCAGACTATAAGTTCATGCTCAATGGCAGCTACTCGCCAATGGAGTACTGTGTTCAATACCGGGAAACTGATTTCAATTTCATCTCGCGTCTCATGGAGCAGAATGGCATCTTCTACTTTTTCGAGCATGAAAAAGATAAGCACACCATGGTCATTGCCGACTCTTCCAGCGCCCATGAGGACTGCCCCAAGCAGACGAAAGCTGGGTACAACCTGGTAAGCGGCGGCCTCGACGAGGCCGACGTTATCCATTCCTGGAGCGTCAACCAGGAATTGCGAAGCGGCAAATACGCGTTGACCGACTATAACTTTACAACCCCATCCACCAGCCTGCTGGTTACAGAGCCAACCATCGTTTCGGTTGGAGGCAACAGCAGTTTTGAGATTTTTGACTATCCCGGCGACTACCCGACCCGCGCCGACGGGACATCCTTTGCCAAGCTTCGCATGCAGGAGGAGGAGGCCGGCCATCTTGTTGCCAACGGATCGAGTGGGTGCCGCGCTTTCACTACCGGGTACAAATTCGCTCTTACCGATCACTACCAGGCGTCCATGAACACCTCCTATGTGCTCACTGAAATCCAGCACATTGCGTCAGTCGCAGACAGCTACGGCACGACAGGCGGGAGCGGAGGTACTTATTCCAACCACTTCACCTGTATCCCCGAGTCAGTCCCTTTTCGTCCTCAGCGCCTTACCCCAAAGCCATTTGTTCAGGGACCGCAAACAGCAGTGGTCATCGGCAAGGCCCAGTATTCCGATACCAGCGGCGACGATGGCTCGGGCGATGGTGAAGAGATCTGGGTGGATTCTTATGGCCGGGTCATCGTCCGCTTTCCCTGGGACCGTGCCGGCAGCTGTTCTTGCCGCGTCCGTGTCTCGCAGGATTGGGCGGGCCAGGGCTGGGGCTCTATCACCATCCCACGCGTTGGCCAGGAGGTTATTGTCAGCTTCCTCGAGGGCGATCCTGACCGCCCGATCATCACTGGCCGAGTTTATAACGCAAATGAGACGGTGCCCTATCCTCTGCCTGACAATCAGACGCGCAGTACATTCAAGACCCGCAGTTCCAAAGGCGGCGGGACAGACAACTACAACGAGCTGCGCTTCGAAGATAAGACAGGAAAGGAGCAGATTTTCCTGCGCGGGGAGAAAGATCTTGATACGCGGTTAAAAAACGATAGCCGCGAATATGTCGGCAACAACCGCAGCCTGATGGTGACCCAGGATCAGATGGAGCAAGTGGGTGGAGACCTGCACGAGAAGGTCACCGGGAATCTTAACCAGAAGGTGGGACAGAACTTGTCTCTCCAGGTTGGCCAAAATTTATACGAGAAGTCAGGCACCAACTTTGCTCATGAGGCCGGTCAGGTTATTCACTTGAAAGCCGGAATGACCCTGGTGCTCGAGGCAGGCGTTGGGTTGACGCTGAAGGTTGGGGGCAATTTTATCGCGATCAACCCCGCTGGAGTTTCTATCGTGGGGACCATGGTCATGATCAACAGTGGCGGGTCGGCTGATTCGGGCCCCGGATCCAGCCCCACCGATCCTAAAAAGCCCGATGAGGCGGACGATGGCAGCAAAGGCGACAAGATGAATTAATGCAGATCCCTCCACGGCACGCCGGGACAGGTCGGCTTCACTCGGGATGACAAAGGGGACGGTTGGGTTTCCATGCAAGTTCGGTTGCAGGGATCCCAGGTCTCAAAAGCGAGACCTGGGGCACCCTTCGAGTTTTACCGAGAGAATCGTGGGCTTGAGAAACGGAACTGCAGATCCGCGCTTCCAAGGAGAACGACGACCCGCCAACAAATCGAGCGCAGCCGACCTATCCCGGCGTGCCGTGGAGGGATCTGCAGTTCGGCGGACCCCTCCTGGGAATAAAGAGACGATCCGGTAACGCGTTGATTACCTTAGGTTGTCCCGCGAAAATGCTGGTTAAAAGTTTGCGATCGGGTTCTAATCCCTTATTCTTGTCGGAGTCCTGGTAAACAGTCCCCATGAAACAGCTGCAACCCGTTCTTTGGACCAAAGGCACTTTTCTGACGCCGCAGCACCTCCAGTTACAGGACCGGTTTCTCGAGGACAGCCTCAATTTTCGCTTGCAGGCGCTCAAGTTCTGCGCCTGGGGATTCAGCGAAGTCGTGCTCGACCAGGAATTGCTGGCGGATGGGCAACTGGCCATCTCCCGCGCATCGGGAATCTTTCCCGATGGCCTGCTTTTCGACATCCCCGCGTCGGATCAACCGCCCCCTTCCAAGGCGCTGGCGGAGTTCTTCGATCCTGGTGTCCGCGACCTCGACATCTATCTCACCGTCCCCGATTACCGGGAAAAGGGTTTGAACGTTTCCGGAGTGGGCCGGAGCGGCGGTTCACGCTACCTGGCGGAGATCACCACCGTCCGTGACGAAAATACAGGGACGGGGGAAAAGCCGGTGCAGATTGCGCGCAAGAATCTGCGGCTGCTGGCCGGCAATGAGACCCGCGAAGGCAGCTCCGGGCTGCGCATCGCCAACGTGCAACGCACCGAGGCCGGCGCCTTTCGGCTGAACACACGTCTCGTTCCTCCGCTGCTCGAAGTGCGGGCCAGCGACTATCTCCTCGGCCTGGTCAATGGGCTGCTGGAAATTCTCTCCGCAAAAAGCAGTCAGCTAGCCGCTGGGCGGAGGCAGAAAAACCTGAGCCTGGCGGACTTCAGCGCGGCGGATATCGCAAACTTCTGGTTGCTGTATACGGTCAATTCGCACATCCCTGTGCTTAGCCACCTGCTGCAGGGGCAACGCTGCCATCCAGAGGAGCTATTCTCCGCTCTTACCGCGCTCGGTGCTTCGCTCACAACTTTTTCTACCACTATCCGCCCGCGAGACCTGCCGTTGTACGACCATCTGAATCTCAGCAAAGTTTTTACTGATCTGGATGAGAAACTTCGCTTGCTGCTGGAAACTGTGGTGCCCACCAATGTTGTCTCCCTGCCGCTCAAGCATGTAAACCACACCATCTACGCCACCGCAATCGATCAGGATAAGTACCTCAACAACACCCGAATGTACCTTGCCATCTCAGCCGAGACGGCCGAAGACTCCATCATCCGCAAGGTTCCGCAAATGGTGAAAGTCTGCTCGGCGACGCATATCGAGCAGCTCATCAGCAATGCGCTGCCGGGCGTCACGCTGACGCACCTGCCTAACCCGCCGAGCGCCATCCCGATTAAGATGAAGTACCAATACTTCAGTCTGAACCAGTCGGGAGCCGCGTGGGAGTCGGTGACCCGCGCGCGCAATTTTGCCGCCCATGTTCCGGGAGATTTTCCCAATCCGCAGATGGAGTTGTTAATCCTGCTGCCGCAGGCAGGCTGAGACCATGAAACTGCTGAACAAACCGGTCTGGGCGGAAGGCATGTATCTCGGCCCGCACCACTTTCAGGTGCAGAGCCGCTATTTTGAAGACTCGCTCAACTTTGTCACTGTCAATCTGTGGCGTGATGCGTACGGCTTCGCCGGCCTGCAATTCGACAACGATGCTCTGCGCAATGGCACATTCACCCTGACCCACGCCCACGGTCTTTTTGAAGATGGGTTGGCTTTCGATTTGCCAGGTTCGGATCCTGCTCCGCCACCACGCGAATTCCGCGCTTTGTTTTCTCCAGTTGCGGACCATCTCACCATGCATCTTGCGGTTCCGGCAAGTCTGCCGGAGGGGCGCAATACTAGTCTTGACAATGGCGCGCCGGCGCCCACGCGGTATCAAAGCACGGAGCAGATATTGCCCGATGAAAATACCGGCCGGGATGAAAAGCCGATCAAGGTCGGTCGCAAGAATCTACAGCTGCTCGGCGAAGCCGAAGTGACGGATCAGTTCGTGAGTCTGCCGGTCATTCGCATTGTGCGCGACGGTTCAGGACGCTTTGAAGTTGATCAATCCTTCGTGCCCCCTTGCCTGTCCCTGAGCGCCAGTGTTTATCTCACCGAGATGCTGCGCCGTCTCATCGATATCCTGGATGACAAGAGCGCTGTCTTCAGCCGCGAGCAGCAGCAACGCAGTGGTCAGTTTGAAGCGGGAATGTCATCACGGCACGTGGCGCAGTATTGGTTTCTGCACGCGTTGAACTCCAGTGTTTCCACGTTGCGGCACTTTCTTCTATCCCGGCATGTGCATCCGCAGGAGCTTTTTCGGGAGATGTCGCGGCTGGCCGGCGCACTTTGTACGTTTGGACTTGAGGTGCACCCGCGATCGCTGCCTGCGTACGACCATCGCGATATCGGCACGTGTTTTGAGCTCCTCGACCGGCACATTTTGCGCCATCTGGAGATCGTCATGCCTTCCAAGGCGATTACGATTCCCCTGCGCAAGGTCGAGAGCTCGCTCTATGCCGGCGAGGTGAAAGATGAACGCTGCTTGGGGCCTTCGCGATGGCTGCTGGAAATCCGCTCGCCCATGGGCGAGGCGGATTTGATCAGGCGTGTGCCCCTGCTGGTCAAGGTCTGCTCCGCACGGTTTGTGGTGGAACTAGTTAAACGCGCATTGCCTGGGCTTGGATTGACCCACCTGCTCGCGCCGCCGGCCGAGGTCGCGGCAAAAGTGGAGAGCCAGTATTTCGTCATCAACCGTACCGGACCATGCTGGCAGCATATCGTCGAAACTCGCCAGGCAGGGGTTCATGTCCCCGGAGAAATTCCCGCGCCAGAAATGAATCTGATTGTGTTGCTTGACCAGGCAAAGTAGCTCTCGCCGCCAGTCAAAAACATTTCCAGGAAAGGTCTGCTGAACCGCAGGTCCCACCACGGCACGCCGGGACAGGTCGGCTGCGCTCGGAGGAAGTTTTAGTTTGTGGCCGGAAAGCTCCGAAGAGGATCTGGCAACAAGCATAGCCGGGGTTCCTTCGGCTACGCTCGGGACAGGCTCTTCCGACTTCGCGCCATAAGACTCTCTGATATGCGATAGATCGGCGAGGCGCTTCGCTCAGGATGACGCCTTTCTGGAGGAATTGAAAAACATCTGGCCGCGTCAAAAAAACACGAGAAGATCGAAAAAGTCACAGGATCTCGGGATGACAAAGGGGAGGGGGTTGCTTCCATTAGAGGTCGGTTGCCCGGATCCCAGGTCTCAAAAGCGAGACCTGGGGCACCCTTCGATTCGTTGCCAGGTCGTTGATCTTCAAGGAAGCATCCACTCCTCCCTTTGTCATGCCAAGCGGGCCTTTCCTGGTGTAGTACCCTCGGTATGACCATGGTCAGTGAAACAAAGGCCCAAGCGCCGCCGTTGAAGGTGCGCGCCGAAGTTACTCCCGGCGAATGGCGTGAATTTCAGTTCCGCCAACCCTTCAAGATTGGACGTCTCAAAGAGTGCGACCTTTCCATCGACAATTCTTTCGTCAGCCGCGTCCATGCGGAGGTTGTTTTTGAGAATGGGCGGTGGTCGGTCCGCGATTCAGGCAGTGCCAATGGCCTTTTTCTTCTCGGCGAACGCGTGCCATCCGTCTCCATCGTTGGCCCGACAGTCGTGAGACTGGGGATTGAAGGGCCCGAGGTCAAGTTCGAACTGGAGAAAGTTCAACCAGACCGGCCGACACAGAAAACACTGCGCACCAAAGACCCGGCGCTCGCTCACTACATCAATCACTATTTCTCCAAGTCTTCAGTGGACGAGCCTGCAGGCGAACACACCATGTTCATCCGCGAGGCCTTCGCGCAGATAGAAACCAAGCGTAAGAAGAAATACGGTGCAGTCATTGCCGTCCTGGTCGCACTTATTGTCGGGGCCGGACTCTTCGGCTATCTCGAGCACCGACAGTTGCAGCAGCAAAAAGCTACCGCGGAAGATCTCTTTTATGCCATTAAGACACAAGACATTGATCTTGCCAATCTTGATCGCGCTCTCGCCAATACAAATAGCCAGGCCGGCGCGCAAGAACTCGCCAAGTTTCGTGACCGCCGGCAGGAAATGGAAAAGAGCTATGACAAATATCTCGCGACCCTGCAAATTTATAATCCAAAGCTGACTGAGAAACAGCGCCTGGTGCTGAGGGTGGCTCGCATCTTTGGCGAATGTGAGATTGATATGCCCTCCGATTTCGAAGTGGAGATCAACCGGTACATCGAAAAGTGGCGAACGTCCGGCCGGCTAAAACAGGCAATTCAGACAGCACAGCAGAACGGATACACCGCCATCGTCGCTCGCGACCTTCTGGCCAAAGGCTTGCCTCCGCAATTCTTTTATCTTGCACTGCAGGAGAGCAACTTCAATGCGTATGCCGTTGGCCCGATGACGCGCAAGGGGTTCGCCAAGGGAATGTGGCAGTTCATTCCCGAAACAGCGGTGAAATACAACTTACATCTGGGACCACTGGTCGACCAGCCACGGCCCGATCCTGGCGACGATCGACACGACTTCAAGAAGGCGACCAAGGCGGCTACTCTCTATATCCAGGATCTCTACAGCACCGATGCGCAGGCCTCGGGATTCCTGGTCATGGCCTGCTACAACTGGGGCGAGGGCCAGGTGCTGCCATTGATCCGAAGCTTGCCGGCCAATCCGCGCGATCGCAACTTCTGGAAGCTGCTTACCAAGTATCGCGACAAGATCCCGCAGGAAACCTACGATTATGTTTTTTCCATAGCATCGGCTGCCGTGATTGGGGAAAACCCGCGGCTCTTTGGCTTCGACTTCGACAATCCGTTGGCCAATTTGGATGCAGACGCGAAGCCGGCTAATGAGAAGAAAGAATGGCTCGCTCCGGAAGTCGCCGCTGCTCCTGTGATTGAGCTGCGATGATGGTGGCACCGCCGCCGTGCTCGCGTTTACGGAACAGATACTGCCCGAGGGCACCTCATGAAAATCTGGATAAACTACGAGGGTACAAGGGTTTGCGGCCGTAAATAGCTCGACTGCAGCCGAGGTGAACCATGCCTGATGACTTATCCAAGGATCCGCATGCGTCAGGCACCCCTCCAGCTGCCCTCCCCGACGACCACCCGGGTAAGGAGGAGCCGGGAGAATTTACCCGCATCTTTCAATCCCTGCAGTCGCCAAGGGCGGCATCCCCACGGACTGCAGAACCGCCGCCGCAGCCTACTGCCAGCCGCGCACCGCTCGATATTTCGCAGTTGCTCCGATCGATCGACAGCAAGGACCCCTCTCTTGCTGTTCCCGCGCCGGTTGCTCCCGAGACCATGGCCCTTCCTCGCTCGCACTCTTCCGCTAGTCCGGAGAGCTTTACACAAATGTTCCAGGCACTTTCGCCGGAGCCTGTTGTCTCGCCGGTTACTCATCCACAGGAGGAAACTGCGGGTAAATTGAGCGCACAACCTCCCGCGCAGGATGCAGCCTCGTTTACCCAGGTGCTCAATTCCCTTTTGCGTCCCGCCGTAAACTCGCCGCCCCCACTGCCACCTGAGGAGCAGAGCCCGGAAGAGAGTCTCCAGCAATATTCGACGAGTAGTTCGACCATCGCCGACAGGGATAACGAAGTGACCAAAATCTTTGCGGTATCCCATCTTCAGCCGGCAACATTGGAACCGACCAAGAGTACGCTGCAACGTTATTTGCCACTTCTGTTGTTGCTTAACGGCGCTCTGCTGACGATTTTGGGTGTCCTGGTTTTTCTCTTTCTAAAACACCGCTAATTACTGTGGCCGTTTGACTGCATCGCCGACCTTAGGCGTTCCAGCGCCATCGAACTTGCCCACCGCAGAATCGCTATCGACGCTGGTGATCGTAAGCATCCCTACCGGTGAATCAATGGTGCGCAGAACTTTACCGCTCGCAGGATCCTTCACCGTACGAAGGACCCGGGTCACGGCAAGCTTGTCTCCCGCGTGCACTCCCGCAGTGGAGCCTACGTTGATGATGATGTCTGCGCCCGAAGCATCGGCGACCAGGCCGTTAATCGGGGCTGCGGGAGGAGGAGCGGTCACCGGAAGGCTACTCGCATGCTGCTCCAGGCCCTTGGCTGTATCGTCGACGGACTGCTTCACAGCCTGGCCAAGAATGCTTTGGCTGAAGTTAGTGCTCCCCATGTCGAGTTGTCCGCCACCGCCCTTCCACCCGGAGTATCCCGCCCCGCTGGAGGTCAGTCCCTTACGCTCCGACTCACCGTGACCAGTCACGGAAGCAAGAATCTCGCCTGTGTTCACATCGACCATGCGCGCGGTGACTTCGACAACTGCCTTGGACTTGTTCATGCCCAGGGAACCTGCCCCCGCGCTCCAGATATTTCCACCTCCACCGCCGCCGCCATAGTGTTTGTCATCCCGGCCGAATTGCGTGACATCGCCGATGATGATGGTGTCCACGCCGAGCAGGCCGCCGATTTTGGCCGCAGTCGCGGTGTTGACGCGATCGCTATTGGAGAAATTCTGCTCCTTGAGGATCTTATCGATCGCGCTGCGCTCGATAACGCGATACCTGCCATCGTTGACTAGCTCATTGATCAGCAGGTCGGAGATGCCCTTTCCGACATCCTGGTTCGACCCAAAGATCGCCTGAACACTCGTCATGACGGTTCCATATCCGAAGTCGAGCACGGCCACTCTGCGCTTTTCCTGTGCCACTCCCGGCAAAGCGACGAACAAACCGAGGACTACCAGAAACATCTTGCGCATGTCTTTGTTCTCCTATTTGTTGCCGAAGAAACCTTCCAAAGTAGAGATTTCTTTATCAGCCTTGTCCATGTGATTGCGTGCAGCCGTGAGGTTTCCGCTATCCAATTCGGCGCTTGCCGAGCGTAGGTCACTGTTCATGCGGGCATAAGCGGCTGCCATGTCCTGGCGCAATCCGAGTCCGTCTGCCTCCTGCTGGCGCTTCAGGCCTTCCACACTGGCAGAAACAGCACCCGCCCGCGCATCAAGAGCAGTCTTCTGTTCCCGTGCCTGATCTACTTCTTCAGGCGTGGGCCCGGTGTTAGTTGGGGCCTGGCTCGCACTTTCTGTTTGATTCCCGGACACTGCTTGGCCGCCCCCTTGATACGGAGGCCTCGGAGGATTAGGGGTTCGCGCCGGCGTTCCCCTACCTGGTTTAGGCGTGGCCGGGAGCGCGTTGCCTGCAGGGATGTCTTGAGTGGTTTTCGCGATGGCTGGGGCTGGCACCACAGGCGCGGCGGCCCCATCCGGTGTGGTCTGGACAGTGGCAGGCAGAGCAGGACTGGGTGGCGGATTCGCCGCCAGCGCCGCCCGGGCCGCCGGATCGCTATCGCTCTCAGTTTTGGCGCTGGTGTGAAAGAGGCGGGGCAGGCCGATGGCAGCGCATGCCACAACAACCAGAACCACCAGCGCTCCCACAGTGATCCACGCTGCCCTATGCGTGGACGAGGCAGGCGCCAAAGGAGGAGCCGGGGCGACACCAGGGAGCACTACTGGGGTAAAGGGAACCTCGGTTTCTTTGGCTGGAGTATCCAGGCCTGCGGCAATCTGTTTGAGCGCATTGGCGACAGCCTGTGCGTTCTGAAAGCGATTTGCCGGATCCTTCGCCAGCGCACACATGATCAGGTCGCTCAGCGGTTGTGGCAACTGGTGATTGACTGCGATCGGCGGCTGCGGCGCAACATTGCACTGCTGCTGCAGGATGCCGTAGGCGGAATCCGCCTCGAACGGCCGGCGACCCGCCAGCAGTTCGTACATCATGATGCCAACGGAGTAGATATCTGAGCGCGCATCCACGGTCCCCCCGCGCACCTGCTCCGGAGACATGTAGTAGAGCGATCCCATGGTCGTGCCGGGGCGGGTCAGATCCATTTCCGTATGCGACTTGGCAATGCCAAAGTCCATCAGCTTGACCACTCCATGCGAAGTAACCATGATGTTGGCCGGCTTGATATCACGGTGGACTACGCCGCGGCCATGCGCGTAACTCAACGCGGCAAGCACCTGTTGCATGTAGTTGAGGGTGTCGTTGGGGGGGATAGGGCCTTGCTTTGCGCGCTGTTCGAGGGTAGTGCCCTCTACGAACTCCATCATCATGACTAACTGGTTATCAGCCTGGAAGGCGGTATGCAGTTGCGCGATGTTGGGGTGATCGAAGCTGGCCAGCATGCGGATCTCACTGATAAAGCGGGCCGCCAGGTCTGGTTCGGCGACCAGGTCAGGGAGAAGCACCTTCATCGCCTCAATGCGGTTAGAAATTACGTTGCGAACCTGGTAGACGTGTCCCATGCCGCCTGCCCCAAGCATGCGGACCACTTCGTAGTCGCCAACTCGTTGGCCTATCGCGAAAGCCACCAGGTCACCTCCGGTCGTTCAACGTAAATAATGGTGCGGGAGGGAGATCCTTCGTATCATCAGGATCCGCTCAACCTTGTATGCAGGACCAGCAAAGCCACCATACTATAAGGCCGGCTGCTTACGATAAACAAGATAATCCTTTGTAACCCTGGCTGGTATGAATTCCACTTTAGAGTCCCGATCCCCCGTATGCATCCGGTTAGTAACTAAGTTACCGGGCTCTTTCGGATGCATTTAGCTTGGACTTTGAAGTGCCGTCATTCCCACGCGCGGGCTCGGGTGCCCCATATCTCGCTCGTTTTTCGCGAGAAGTGGGATACCACCAATGTTGACCGCTCATTGCATCGGGTGAATCGAGAGTCAGGGGGAAGGAGCAGTGGTATCCCACATCTCGCGAAAAACGAGCGAGATATGGGGCACCCGGCCTTTTTCCTTATCGAGGGGCACCCGTACAGGGCGGTAGGGAGCGAAATCCGATTAGCGCCAGGAGCCTCGGCGGAAGCGTAATACCTTTTTGGCGGCGGCGGCTTCCGCCTCGAGAGTGCGCAGATCCTCTTGGGCTTGCGCAGGGGCAAACTCCCGCCAGGGCGCCGTCTCCCGTAAGAGCGCTTCGGCGCCTGCGCTGTCGTCCTGCATGAGTAGTTCCCTGGCTGCGGCTATGCCGGAGGAGGCTTTCTCTGCGTAAATCTGCTCGCAGCGCTTGCGCAGCTGCCTTTTGGCGGCTTCCTGCGAAGTCGGGGTGTCGGGCGTCGCCACCGCGTTGAGGGCTCGCTTGAGGTCCGCGATCCCCTGGTCGCTTCCCATGAGCGCATAACATCTTCCGGTCAAAAGAGCGAAGCTTGCTTCCGCCTCCTCGAGCTTCCTGGCCCGGACCAGCGCCTGGTCTACTCGCGGCAGCCGCTTCACGCCGTCCGGCTGCTCCTCCAGTGCCTGCACCGCTTCGGCAAACAACTCCATGCTCGCCAGGGTCTCCGCCCGTTCCAGGGCACCGTCCGCTCTTTGTTCTGTGGCCGATTGCTTCTGTGTCGCCTCTTCCAATTGCCGCTGCAGAACTGGCTCATCGACCTGGCGAAGTGCGCGGCGCAGCAGTTGCACCGCACTCTCATAGTCTTCCTCGTCGATGAGTCGTTTCGCCTGGCTGTAGGTGCGCTCGAGCAGCTCCTGGGAGATGCGTTGCGAGGCCGCGGATTTTGCCAGTTCAAGCAGGCCGTCGACCTCATAGGATGAAAAGCCCTCCGCCTGGCAGCGCTCCAGGATTTTGACCGCTTCCAGATAGAGACGATCATCGATAGCCTGACGAGCCTGCCCCAAGCGCTGGCCGAGCAACTTCTCCCTAGACTGCCGCGCTATTCGCTCTGAGAGGGCAGCCTCCAGGCCATACAATTGCTCGTTTCCGGGCACCCGCAGTAAAGCCGCGCGAATGCGCTCCACCGCTTCTTCCGGTGGAAGCTCCGCGGCACTCTTGCAGGCATCGCGGACAAAGAACTCGTCTTCCATCTGCTTAATACGAGGCTCGAGATTAAGCCGGAGCCGGAGCAGCGAGGGGTCGTTGGGAAATTCCTTGAGCGCTTCCGCCAATTCCGTGGAGAGCAATCGCAGCTTCTCTACGGTCGTGGTCAGGGTGGCTTTCTCTTCCAGCCTGCGCACCACCGATTTGCGCTTCTCTTCCATGAGCCCAGCGCCCAATTCGTCCCGCGCGCGCAGTACTTCGATGTTCTCCGGAGAAATCACCGCGGCTCTATCCAGCAGCACGAAAGCCTCTTCGAACTCACGCGCCGCCAGATGCTGCTTGGCCGAAGCCATTACGGTCCGAAGCTCTTCTTTTAGCCGTTTTTCCTCTATTTCCTGCTGCAGCAATCTGCACAGGGCCAGGATTTGGGAGTTCTGCGGATCAAGTTTCTGAGCCAAGGCTACATGCGCCTGGGCCCGGGTAAGTTCCCCCACTTTTCGCGCGTTCGCGGTTTCCGCCAACAGCTGAGATACCTTCTCCTGAGTTTGCTTACCCTCAGCCACGGACTTGCGGAGTGCGAGCAGGGTCGCGTTCGCGGGAATCAGCCCCAGCCCCTCATCACACAGCGCCAGCGCCCGGTCCCATTCCCGCTCGTTTGAGGCCAACTGGGCCATGCGCGCCAGCTCTTGTGCTTTGCGTTCCTTTTCCTGCAGCGTTAACCGCTGCTCGACTTGAGACAGAAGACGCTTGCCGGCAACATTCTGTACATCCAGGCGCATGAGCCTGCGGAGGGCACTCTGAGCGCCCAGGAAATCTTGTTGAGCGAAGTGCGCTTCGGCTTCAGCCAGCAACTCGGCGATATGGTGGCGGGTCATCCCCGCGCCAACCTCGTGCAGATCCATCGCCATGTCATCCGCATTCGCGTAGCGATCTGCCGGAGACTTTGCCAACGCCCGGGCAACAATGGAATCGATTTCGGCGGGGCACTCCGCCACCAGTACCGAGGGAGCCGCTGGCTCAGAGCGCAAAATCTGGTCGATCACCGCCGGATAATCGGCATCGAAGGGCAGTTTCCCGGTGAGGAGCAGATATAAGAGAACTCCGGCAGAGAAGATGTCGGACCGGCCATCAATCGGCGCTCCGCGAAATCGTTCCGGAGCCATGTAGGGTGGTGTGCCAACCAGAGCTCCTGTGCTGGTGAGGCTGGTGTCTACGCGGTTATCATCGCGGGCGATTCCGAAGTCCAGCAGCTTGACGGTCTCGTCGGCGCGAATGATTACATTGGCCGGCTTTATATCCCGATGGATGACACCATTGCGGTGGGCGTATGCCAGGGCGGCGCAAATCTGCTCTACGATACTGAGGGCCAACTGCAGATGGATGCGTTCGCGCTTGATCATTTTGTCCAGGGGTTCACCCTCGACATACTCCATTACGATGTACGGCTCGCCGTCCTGATCCCCGGCGTCAAACACGATGACGATGTTGTTGTGGCGGAGCGCTCCCGTCTGGCTGGCCTCGCGATAAAACCGCTGCAGCATTTCCGGGTTCTCACTGAAGCTTTCGGTCAACATCTTGATGGCAACGACACGCCCTAGCCGCGCGTCACGGGCGCGATAGACAACGCCCATGCCCCCACGGCCGAGAACATCGAGGACCTCGTACTTGCCGATCTTCTCTGGCTTTTGCGTGTTCAAGCGTTTTTCCACGACTTAGATCTCATGCTTTCGGCGGATCGCCGTAAGCCTGGAAATTGTAAGTATCCTGGAGAAATTTCTGCGCTCTGGTTCTCTCCGGAGTCGGTTTGGGAGCAGTCGAGTTCAGGTAAAGCATGTATAACTCGGCGGCTCCATCGTTATCGGATTCTGTAACTTTACGGTCCGCGGTCTGCAGGATCAGAGGGGGCAGGCCGATCACTTTCTCCTTGGCCTCGGCGAGGAGTTGATCGCGAGCCGCATTTTCTACTTTTTCCAGGAACTTGGTCGGGGTCGGAACCTCGCCCTGAGGGCGTACTCCCAAGACGTCGTCCGGCCTGACATTTTCCAGAACGATGAAGGTTTGCTCACCGGTTTCGGGAATGGAGACGGTGGGAACGATGACCCTCTCCGAGGTGTCCTGAATGACAAATCCCAATTCGACGATCGCTTTCAGATGATGGGTGTTCTCAGAGTAGGTATAGGGCTGCTCCGTTGCCACATGACGGAATTTCGGCAAAGCGTCTCGCTTGGCCGAGGCTTCCAGGACTTTTTTCTGCGCGTCGTCGGTTTGCTTTTGTGCGTCGGCGATTTTGTTCTTCTTGCCTCCCGCCACGGTGCCCTCGAGGATTCGGCGGTCGGTTTCGAGAGTAAGACTAGCGGCCTGGTATTCCCGATCGGCTGCCGCCCAATCGTCATTGACCTGGTCTTGTTCGCCAGAACGATATTTTGAAGGCTTGGCAACGCGCTGAAAAGGATCTTCTACTGCATGTTGCAGCACGTCCCCCACCAGTAGAAAGTTCGGCTGCACCTTGGTCTCCTCGTTGGGACGCACCACCTTGATATTTGGACCAAACGAATCAAGTCCCCCGACGAGGGAGTCAGTGAGCTCGCCGGCAAAATCAACCGCATCCCGTCGCGAGGTCCGATCACGGAAGGTTACGCGTATCGACAACCTGGAGCGAAGCTGATGAACGGGCCCGGCTAGAGTCATCTCGTCGCGCACCGGGCCCGCATCTCCACGGTTGTAAAACAACGCCTTTTCCAGGTAGGCCCAGCCGACATTCGCGCCAGTCCCCTCGGGGCGCGCCAGATAAAATTTTGCCCGATCCAGATAGTAGTCACCAAGGCGCCCGCCCAGGATCCTGATCCGGTCTTCCAAGCCGGGATCGTTGGTCAAGGCGTAGCAGCGGCTCAGGAGATCGTACGCACGCTGAACCCCGCGCTCATTTCCCACTCCCTTAATGGGAATATTGATTCGTTCCAAATCCCGGGCTGCGTCCGTGGCTGCCTTAACATAGCGGTCCTTCAGCGAATCCATCCGCTCCGAAACCGCTTTCCGCTGGGCGGGTGTCAGGTCAGCGAGAACCTCGTAGGCCTTTACGAAGTCCTTGTCGTCTTCGGCTGCGGTGCTAGTGGTCATGGCGAAGGCGATCGCTGCCTTATCCGTGCTTTCCTGGAGCTGCTGCCTTGCGTTTTGCAGCATTTCGGTAATTTCGGGGTTTGGCTCTATTTCAGCGGCTTTCTCAAACGCTGCGACTTGGCCTTGCAGGTCGCTCTTAGCCGCGGATTTCTTTCCCAGGTCGACATAGTAGGTGTAGAGGTCGTGAAGCCGGTCATGAACCCTCGGATATTCGCCTGCGAAAGGACGAAGGGGCTTGATAGCCTCATAAGCCTCATCGGGCCTGCTGGCAGAGAGCTTGTTGGCAAAGTCAACGAATCGATGATCGAGATTGGTTCTCTCTTGAATGCATGCTTTGCTCAAAGAAGCCGTCTGGGGCGATTTTGGGTCCAGTTCCAAAGTGAGCCGGGAAATCGTCTCCGCAGCGACCAGATGGGAATAGCCGCTGACTTGCTTTACCAACGCCTCCTGGTACAGCGCTATCTCGCTCTGGCCTTTGGCGTTGAGATTGCTGGTTTCGGCGTTGATTCCTGTGGCGAGTGCATCCATTTCAGGGCTGCTGGGCACCAAGGCGTTGGCGCCTTCCAACGCGGACTTAGCTGCCCGCAACTTCTCATAGTCTGGCTGACCAGACTTAACAGAGGACTCATAGGCGGTCAGGTCGGTTTGCCCCTCCAGGACGTAGAGATGCGCCAGGGAGCCTTTCGCGTCGCCAGCATGCTGACTGGCGGGATATTTGCTTAGGTAGGCTTTCCAGCCGGCAACGCTGCCTGTACTTTGGGCCAGCAGAAACTCCGCCAAGTCAGTGTCCAGGGCGCTTACCAGGACAATTTTGACGCCCGGAGCCAGGGGGGGAATCCCTTGCGTAGAGGCGATCGATTTGGACATAACCTGGCCCTGCAGGTCAGTTTGGTCGGCTAGTTCAGAGGGGGTAACTCCCTCGGCTTTTTCCAATTTCAGATTGGCCGGCACAACGCATTCGGGCGCCGCCCCCCGGTTGAGGAGAAGCACTCCATCCTTCCCCCGTTCGAGCGTCCAGCCGGGGGCCAAGACCACCTTGGGTAGTTTTCCGTAGCTATTTTTATTGATCGTCTGCCCGGCGGTGCAGATATGCACCTCGTTTTTAGCATTGAGGGTAAAACCTGAAATTTGGACATAGCCGTACGAGCCGGCGGTTGGATACACCTCGATTGCTGACAATTCCGGCGTTTTTGCTGCTAAGGCCGAACCTGGCAAGAAACCAAGGAGCACACCCGCGACTGCGCGGCAAAATAGTACCCTGCAAACAAAAAACCTTGACGACGCCATACATCCTCGGCATTAATCTGCTTTACGGCAGGAGGAGGCTGCGACCAAAAGGGGATTTACTTAGTAGCTAACCCGGGGGAACCGATTCAGAAGCTATCATTTCCCCTATTCCGTTTGCAACCAAAGTTCTCATGCGCACTCTCACCCTGCTGGATTTGGGCCAAATCTGGAAGAGCTTGTCCAAGATATGACTCCGCCTCGCCAAACCGCTGAACACCACTTTGAATTGGTCATACGCCTGCAGCCATCCAGGAGTAACCAGCCAGCGGACGGCGCCCTGCGCTTGCGGGCGCAGGCGCTGGTCAAAGACATATTGATGAGCAGGCTGGAAGTAGACCCCGAGATAAATGCACATGGATATGTTCATACCCAGGGATTTACCGATCTGGGGAGAGCGCTGGCGGCAAGCCGGGCCCTGCAGTTTGCCTTCGAGGGCTTCCGTAACGCGGTTCCGATCCCACCGGCCAACATAGCGGTGGTTCTCGACTCGTCGGCGCCGGAGGAGGCGGGGACTGAGCAAGCCGGCCCTTCGGTTGAGCAGAAGGAGTTGCTGGCTTCGGCCAAGCCATCCCAGGTGCTCATAACGCAGGCTTTCTACGACAAAATCGCAGACTCCCAGCCCGCCTTGCGGTCCTCACCTCGAGCCGGGATCTATGAATACCTCTGGACCAGTGAACAGCGGCTGGACAAGTTGCAAGCCGAAGCGGAGTTCGTGCCGACCTTGGTGAGCGGGGTGATCCAGCCACCGGCTTTAGCGGATACTGTCGTGACCCAGCCAGTCAAAACGGCAGTCGAACCGGTACCGGCACGGAGAGAACCACCTCGGCCTCCCGCTCCTCAGCCTCGGCCTTCGCCTGAGCCTGCCATTGCGGATCGGGAAAGTCCCCAGCGGCTGTCTGGGATGCGGGTTTTTGCCGTGTGCAGTGTTGTCGCGATCCTGATTGTCATCGGCTACCTGGTAGTCTCGTTCTTCGCCAGTAAACCTGCGAATTCAGTGGCGCAGAGGACGAGCCCGGCACATCCGGCGCAATCCACGCCGTCGTCCCCTCCGATAGCGCAACCCAGCAGCGGCCCTCAGCCTGCGCTCCCTATTGTCGCTACCGAAACAAGGCCTATCCAGGCTGTTCCGCCCGCCAAGCCGAAACCAAAGGTTGAGACGACCGACTCGGATGCGCTCTCGCAGACTACTTCCAAGCAGGCCGCGAAAGGTCACGATTGCGCGATCGCGGGCGAGGTGCCGGAGGAGCTTAAGTTGGCCGACGGTTACAGCAGCCAAGGCAAATACGAGCGCGCTATCAGCGCATACCAGCAGGTGCTCGCCTGCGAGCCTGGAAACCGACAAGCCAGGGATGGCTTGCGGAATGCGGAGACTGCGGAGAAATACTCAACCCGATAGACAAAAACTTGTTGAACTCAGCTCGTAGAGTCTGCGAAAAGAAACCCAGGTTTCACTTTTGCGGCAAAGCTGATGTTTTTTCCTTTGTCGGCGGCAACGCCGTTGGCGCGTAGCTGCAAACATCCGGCGGATCGACTGATTGGAGAATCTCATGCGATTTATCGGCTGGTTCCTGCTGGGAACGATTTCGCTGGCGGGGACTTCTCCCGTGTTCGCGTTCTCGCGCTGCGTTGAGAGTTTGCCCGCACAAACTCAGCAGAGCTCCAGTGGACCAATGCCAGCTGCCATGGACAAGGATCTTCTCGAAATAACCATTCCTCAGCTGGGAAAACTCTATGCCGCTCATCAATACACGGTCACGCAAGTGGTGCGGTGGTACCTGGCGCGCATAGCGAAGTATGACGGCGTCTATCACGCCGTTCAGACCATCGACGCGGGCGGCGCTCTGGCGACAGCAGCCGAGGAAGATGCAGCGGCAGAGAAAGGCGGCAGCAACTTTCAACGTGGAGCGATGTGGGGTGTTCCGATCCTTATCAAGGCCAACACCAGTATCAATGGCCTGGTCACCACGGATGGCTGGGAGGGTTACTGCATACCCGGCCATGAACTCCTCGCGCCGCGGGACGCAACCGTGGTGGTGAAGCTGCGTGCAGCCGGGGCAGTGATTCTGGGACAGACCAACATGCCCGACTTTGCCGCCAGCGATACCACGCGCAGCACTGCCTTTGGACGCACCGGCAATGCCTATGATGTGCGCTTCAGCCCGGGAGGTTCTTCAGGGGGCACGGTAACCGGAGTCACCTCGAACTTCGCAGTCCTGGGGACCGGAACGGATACTGGAAACTCCATTCGGATGCCGGCGGCGACGAGTTCTGTGGTCGGGGTATTTCCCACCCGCGGACTGGTTAGCATCGCCGGGATCGCACCCCTCGACTGGCTGCTGGACAACACCGGCCCCATCGCCCGCGACGTGACCGACGCTGCGATCGCGCTGAGCGTGATGGCCGGCGAAGATCCAACCGACCCTCGTACTGCGGGCTCATCCGCCAAGGCCCAACCTGAACCGTACACGCAATACCTCAAGGCGGGATCTTTGCAGGGCAAGCGCTTTGGGGTGCCGGCATTCATCCTGAGCGGCATAGATACTCCCTTCCAGGACATTCCGGGTTCGGGAACGGATGCGGCTGCGGGCCGGATTCCACTCCAACCGGAAACGCGTGCAATGTTTATGAAGGCAATCGAAGGGCTCCGCGCCGCAGGTGCGACGGTGGTCTTCGACAATTCAATCCTGCCCAACAGCTTTGCGAAGATGGTCGGCGAGATCAGAACGCTCTCCTATATCCGCGAGGGCACGGAGAATTTCCTGAAGGTCTACGGTCCGGTCCAATATCACTCGGTGGATGCGTATGCGAAGGCGGTCGGTTCCCCGCTGCCGGCGACCATCATAGGCGGTCCTTCTGACGCCGAGCATCAAAACCTCGCGTCAGTGCAGGCGGTGCTGGAGACCGATCCGCAAGCCGACGCTAAGGTTCTAGTGCCCAGGCGCAAGGCTCTGGAAGCTTACAACGAGGCGCTTGACCGGATGCATCTGGACGGCTTCGTCTACCCTGCCGCGCAGATGCCTCCGCCCGACGAGACCATGCCGCAGGATGGGGGCATCAGCGGCGGCCCACACAGCGATACAGGATGGCTGAATGATATTGGCGCACCGGCGGTGGTGGTTCCAGGCGGCTTCTACGCTGATGGATTACCTTTCGGCCTCGAGATCTCGGCCCGGCAGTGGAGAGACGGGGATCTACTCGGCTGGGCTTATGCGTACGAGCTGACGACGAAGCATCGCAGGCCTCCGGTTCTGGTGGAAAAAGGTCTTCTGCCTATTGCCAGGTGAATCAATAGTTAGTTAATTGGCGGGCTTAACGGGCGGCAGAGCTGTCTAAATTAGCTGATTAGTCGATTCAGTTGCGTTGATTTTCATTGGGCAAGATTGCCGCTTACGGCCTGGTTCCGTCACCAAGGCCGGGTGCCCCACATCTCGCTCGTTTTTCGCGAGATGTGGGATACCACTGCTCTTTCCCTCTGACTCTCGATTCAACTGATGCACTTAGCGGTCAACATCGGTGGTATCCCACATCTCGCGAAAAACGAGCGAGATGTGGGGCACCCGGCCTTGGTGACGGAACCAGGCCGTTAGCGTAACCGTGAAGCGAGGCAGGAAAAGAGCTAACTTGGACAAGTCTGAACGGGCTGTGGCTGCGAACTACGCTTCAATAAGCTTTGGGAACTTCACTGCGTCGACATTCGGATGATCCTTTAACGCCGCGGACAAGATCCTCTTGGCGGCCGCCAACTCTTCGCCGGCTAATTCCATGCGTGGCGCGCGAACCAAGGAGGATCCGACGGCCATCTCTGCCTGCACCCATTTGATCAACTGTACGAATTTCGGCACCGTGTCCATGCGCAATAAGGGGAGAAACCAGCGGTAGAGCGCAAATGCCTCGTCATATTTTCCCGCGCGCGCCAGATCGAACAAGCGAACGGATTCCGCCGGGAAGGCATTGACCAGGCCGGCGATCCAGCCCGTGGCTCCTGCGGCGATCGCTTCAACAATCTCATCGTCAACGCCTACAAAAATCTCGAGCCGGTCTCCAAGCAGAGCACGCAGGGCGGTCACCCGCCGTACATCTGCGCTTGACTCCTTGACTGCTTGAAAGTTGGGTTGTTCCGCGGCCAACTCTACGATTTGTTCGGGCAGAAAATCCGTCGTATATGCGGGAGGGTTGTTGTACAACATACACGGTAGCGAGGTGGCCGCCATGACCGATGAGACATGGTTTTTCATCTCGCGCCAATCGGTCGAGTAAGCGTAGGGCGGCAATACCATAAGGCCTTGACAGCCAGCCTGCTCTGCTTCCTGGGCCAACTTGATCGCTGTCGATGTCGCCAGGGCGGAGATCCCCGCGACTACCGGCGCTTTGCTGTCGACGCTGCGCACAATGTTCTTCAGGACTGCAGCCTTTTCCGAAGCTTCGAGCGTGGCGCCCTCTCCCAGCGATCCCAGCACTACCAGGCCGGTGCATCCGTTATCGAGCAGCCATGCGGCGTGCCGCGCCATGAATGCGTGATCAACCTCTAGTTGCTTGTTGAATGGGGTGGTCATTGCAGGCATGACTCCGTACCAGTTCATCGCGTCTCCTCTACTGCTACTGCGGTTGGAGTGAGCCCCTCAGGCCAGCGCGTCCAGGCAGATAGGGGTCGGGCGAGATGGCCGAATCACGCCGCATGATGTGACTCGCAAGCAGGCGCGCCGCGCCCAATGCAGTGGTAATGCCCAGCCCTTCAAAACCTGCGGCTAAAAAAAGGGTAGAGTCATCGGTCGGGCCAATCAACGGAAGGTTATCAGGTGTGGCGGCGCGAAAACCGGTCCTCGCGCCAATGCAGGAAACATGCCTTAAGGCCGGCATATAACTACAGGCGCGTTCCAATATCTCATTGAGAATTCCTTGTTCTATCGCAAGGTCGCTGCTGCCAAACTGCCGTGAGGCCCCAATCAACAGCTGGCCTGTCTGGCGAGGCTGGATATTAAAGGCAACGGAATTTTCCGTTTCAGAGTGGGCACTCTTGAGATATGCGATCTCGAGCAGTTGGTGGTGGACGAATTCAGGGTAGCGATCGGTGATAAGCAAATGGCCCTTTCGCTTTCGAATGGGGAGCCAAGGGAGCAACGAAGTATCTGCGCCGATGGCCGCAACGATACTTCCGCAACTCAACATTTTCCCATCTTCCAGGTACACCGCGCCCTGACTCGCACCCAGGATGGATCGCCCGAGTAGCAGGGTGGCTCCGTGTTTCTGCGCCTCGTCAAGAAAAAAGCGGGCCGCAGCGGGCGGGTCCACAACCGCGTCTTCAGGCACGAGCAAGCCACCGGCAAGCCCTGAACGCAGGTTAGGTTCCGCTTCTGCAACCTGGGCGCCGATGAGCAGCTCGGAGCGGACGTTTGCGTTGGCATACGTTGCCATTTTGGCACGCAGCTCGTTTAAGTCTTCTTCGCAGGCCGCGAGCCATAATGTACCGCGGGGCTCGTATTCAACGGAAGGCGGAAGTTCGGGCCGCAGCTCTTGCCACAGCTCCCTCGAGTAACGAGTGAGAGCCAGCTGTGCGGGCGTGTCATCCATGACCACCACGTGTCCCATTCCGGCAGCAGTGGTGGCCCCTCCGGGCACATCGCGCTCAACAATTGCCACGCGCAGACCGGCGCTCGCGCACTCCCGGGCACACGCACAGCCGATGATACCGGCCCCTATGATGATGACGTCGTATGTCATGTACTAGAAACTAAGTCCTGCGCCAAACGGATCACTAGGGTCGAAGAGAAGAGTGGACTCCGCCGTAATCCATGCCCTTCCGGTAATTGTAGGAAGAATACAATCGCCGCGGACATCAAAGCTCCCCTCAAATACGGTGCCCAGAATACCTTCCTGACGCCAGGTTACGCCTGGGGTTAACTCTCCTGCGGCATAGAGGCACGCCAGTTTCGCGCTGGTGCCGGTGCCGCAGGGAGACCGATCGAAGGAAACTCCAGGGCAAAGGACAAAGTTGCGGCCTGAGTTGCCCTGCTCCTGCGGCGGCCCGCAAAGCTCGATGTGATCGATCGGCTGGTTGTCTTTACCCGTGATTCCATTGGCCACCAGTGCTTCGCGTATGCCGATCGTGATCGCCAGCAATTCAGCATGGTTTTGGGCGCGCAGATCGAAGTTATGATTCGATACCAGAAAAAACCAGTTACCGCCCCAGGCAATGTCACCTTGAAATCGTCCATACCGGGGAACGCCGACGGTCACATTGGAACGGTAACGATAACTGAGAACATTCCGCACAGATACGCTCTTGTCTGCGTGGAGACGAGCGACGACCACACCCACCGGGGTCTCAATCCGATGTTCCCCGGGGCCGATTCTACCGAGATGGGCCAAGGTCGCAATCACGCCGATCGTGCCATGCCCGCACATCCCCAGATAGGAGACATCATTAAAGAAGACGACTGCCGCGGTGGAAGATGGATTCACAGGCTCGCAGAGCAAGGCTCCCACCACGACATCGGAACCCCGCGGTTCGAGGATGATGCCGGTACGAAAACTATCATGGTGAGTTCTGAAAGTTTGAAGACGTGTATGCAGATCGCCGGTGCCCAGATCAGGACCACCCGAGATGACGACGCGTGTAGGCTCCCCTGCTGTATGGGAGTCCACGACTTCGACACGACGGAGTGCAGAAACCGTTGCGGTCATGCCAGTATTGTATCGATTTACTTGGTAGCTTCAGCGGGACCACGTCTCTATCGGGAGCGGGCTCCGAGGATCTACTTTCACTTCGCCTGTTCCGGAATCGTCTCGTACTCTGTCCAGGCAAACTTCTTCGAATCCGGCGACCAGCCACCGGTATTGCCCGAGCCCTGGCCGCCAAAGAAGGTCCTCACCGTGGTCAATTCGGCGCCTTTTGCGCCCACGCCGTCCTTGAGGCGCAGCAGCTTGATTTTCATGCCATCCCCAATGTAGGAGTGGTTGGGGTGATCCATCGGGTAGGAGATGGTATAGAGCCACTTGCCATCCTTAGAGATGTGTGGAAACCAGTCCTGCGAATCCTTGCCGTTGGTGATCTTCTCGGCCAGTTTGTCGTCCGGCCCTGCGCCGCCGGCCGGCATGCGCCAAGCATCCCACTTGCCTGAGCGTTTGGAGCAGAAGTAAACCCACTTACCGTCGGCGGAGTACTCGGGGCCATCGTCCTCGGCTTTGTTTGTGGTCATCCGCAACTCGCCGCTTCCATCCAAGTTGATCCGGTAGATATCGGAGCTGTTGTCGGCGAACCCGGTGTAGACGAGGTATTTACCATCGGGCGACCACCCATGCAGCCACCCCAGATGAACCTCGTGCGCTGTGCTCCCATCCAGATTCATGATGAGGATTGGATTGTGAAGATCTGCCGCACTTCGTATATTCGCCGGCAACGGCAGCGTGATACCGGTGGCGGCGATCTGCTTGCCGTCCCACGAGAGGGCATGATCGTTGGTGAGGGTCATCTTTTGGCTCCCGTAGATCTTCTCAGGTTTCCCTATGTCTGATCCGCTCACGGGAATGCGGTAGATGCTGCCGCCCATGTCGCTGACCACGTACTTTCCGTCGGTGGTCCAGTTGGGAGAATGCCACTCACCCTCGATGGTGAAGAGAGTGGCCGCGGTCTTCTTGTGCAGGTCATAGACCACAAAATGCGTTCGGTATTTTGAGGCGCCGGGCTGTGATGGATTTTGCGCGTCAAGTCCCGCGGAAGCGAAAAGCAGTCCCAGAAACAACATAAGAATCCAGCCGAGTGACTTCACCGTAAATCCTCCTGAGCTGAGCGATTCATTGTCCTTCATAAATCATTGCTGAAATCGCCCCACCAATCCTAACTTGAGAGAGCGGAAATCGATCATGTCCGGATTAGTACCGTTAGGAAGCTTCACTGACTCAGGCATGGATCAGGGCTTCGTACAGCTCCTCGAAGACCCCCTGCATGTGCTGTTTGGTTAGCAACTTCGGCCGGAAATGACTCTCGAGGACGACCGCGCTCAAAATGGCGCCCATTATGGCCAACCGACGCTCTGCCCCAGCACGGGCTGCCTTATTCAGGTCATCCCCCAAGAGTAACGCGATGAAATCCTTGCCCGATGACTTAAACAAGAGGTCATACAGGTTCTGCAGCTTCTCGCGGGATTCTGGACGCCGGAGGGCATACAGTTTGAATTCCAGCATGAGAATGCCCCAGGTGTGATCACTCAGCTGTTCAGAGAGCCAGCGCTTGAATATCTCCACGCGATTGCTGACTTCGGGCTCGGCTTCGATCACCTGCCGTATGGCAGTAAACTTTGTGAGCACCCGATGCTCCATTAGCGCCAGAAAGAGGTCCTCTTTGCTGGCGTAGTGGGCGTAGATCGCTCCGCGAGTGTATCCGGCGCGAGCCGCAACCTCTTCAAGCTGAGCTTTCTCAAAACCACGCTCCGAGAAGATCGCCTCTGCCGCTTGCAATATCTTTGCCTGTGTTTCCTCCGTGCGGGCCTGATGCTTGTTCTTATCTTTCGCAACCTCTTTAGGCATTCCTGATCCTCTTGACAAAATTCTACGTCAATTCAATACTAATACATACGCGTATGTATTTATCGATTCGAGTTCGAATCTTGTCTGGGGCTACTGCTCTTCTGCTTCTCTCTCTCGCGGCTAACGCGGGTTGGGCGCAGGGTCCACAGCCCGGTTCCGAAACACGCGCCATTCAGCTTCCACTTACCGGTAGTGCGCAAACCGGAGCATCGGTGCAGCAGTCGGCCACGCCTTCGACCGGGTCAAGCGTCAATACTCTTAACACGCAGGTGAATGTCCAGGGCGCTTATTCAGGCAGCGCGCTCGATCCGACTCCCCCAGTTGGCTCGATTACATTGACATTGGCCGAAGCCGTGCACCGCGGTCTCGATTTCAACCTGGGCAAAATTGGGGCGGACGCGGCGTCGCGACAGGCCGAAGGGCAACGACTTTCCGCCCGCTCCTCGCTATTGCCAACCATCAGCGCCGGCCTTTCGGAGAATTCCGCCAAAATCGATCTCGCGGCTGAGGGATTTAGCGCCAGCGCCTTCGGGAACCCGGCCTTCGCCTTTCCAACCGTCGTCGGGCCCTTTCACTACTACGATATGCGTGGATCGCTGCAGCAGACCCTGGTGGATTTCACCGCGCAGCACAATTATCGTTCGGCACGGCAGTCGGCCGATGCTGCGAATCTGGACGCCCGCCAGGCGCGAGAAGAAGTCGTACTCGCCGTAACCGGGACCTACTTGCAGCTGATGGCAACGACGGCGCTGATCGAAGCGCAACGAGTGGAGGTTCAGTACGCAGAAGCCAGCTATAAGCAGGCACGCGCGCAGGCGGACGCCGGGACGAAGGCGCCGATTGAGGCGAACCGCAGCCTGGTGGAACTCCAGACGCAACAGCAACGCCTGCGCTCCCAATCGGGCGACCTGCAGAAGCAGAAGAACGGGTTGGCCCGCTTGCTCGGGTTGCCGCTGGGACTGGACATCGAAATCGCGGAGAAACTCGAGGCCGTGCCATCCGACGTGGCCCCAGTGGACGAACTGGTGCAGCGCTCCCTGGCGACGCGGCAGGATCTGAAATCGGCGGAGGCCCAGCTTCGTGCCGCGGAAGAAGCGCGCAAGGCCGCCGGGGCGGAGCACCTGCCTTCAGCCACGGTCAACGGCTACTACGGAATGCAAGGTGTGAATCCCAATACCGGCAACGGCGTCTTTCAGGCCACGGCCGCGGTGAATATTCCTATCTTCAACGGCGGCCGTATTCATGCGGACACGGTGCAGGCGGACGCGGTGGTTGACCAGCGCAGGGCCGAACTATCGAATGAACGCGGGGCTGTCGAGCTCGATGTGAGAAACGCTTACATCGACCTGAAGGTCGCCAACGATCAAGTCGGCACAGCAGAGAGCAACCGGAAGCTGGCATTAGCAACCCTGCAACAGTCGCAGGATCGCTTCGCCGTGGGTGTGGCGGATTCGGTCGAGGTAGTTAACTCGCAGGAAGCGCTGGCCGCAGCGGACCACGATTATGTGAGCAGCTTGTTTTCACAGAACCTGGCAAAGATTGCTCTTGCGCATGCCATGGGTCAAGCCGAAAAAGACTTCTCCAACCTCTTCAAAGGAAGCAAGTAAATGAGCGTTGAAACAGAGATTGAACCGGGTGTTTCGCCAAACACTGCTGCGGCGGGCCAATCTGACTCTGCCGTCGAGACTCCTCCGCCATCACGGAGACAGCGTCGCGCCAATCCATTGTTGATCGGTGCGATCATGGCTGTGCTGCTGGCCGTAGGCGTCGGCTGGTACATCTACGCCCAGGGGTATGAGGACACAGACGACGCCCAGGTTGATGGTCACCTCAACCCGATCGCCTCGCGCATCGATGGCACGATCAAGGCTGTCCATGTGGACGACAATCAAGCGGTGCAGGCGGGAGAATTGCTGGTGGAGCTTGATCCCAGCGACGACCGGGTAGCGTTCGAGCAATCAAAAGCCCAGTACGACCAGGCCATGGCGCAACTGAGCGCTTCGCATCCCAATCTGCCCATCACCCGCATCGGCAACCAGAACGACCTTACGACAGCCCAGGCTGAGGTAGTCGCTTCCGAGGCCACGCTCGCCGCGGCGCAGCATGACCTGGACAGCGCAGTGGCCAAGCTAAAGGAGTCGCAGGCCGTCAACGAGCGGAACCAGGCCGATTTTGCCCGGTACCAGACTCTCTTCGACAAGCAGGAAGTCGCGCGGGCGGACTACGACCAATACAGGGCGACCGCCGCCGCACAAATCCAGACAGTCGCATCGAACGAAGCGTCCGTAGCTTCTGCGCAAAAGACGGTGGAACAGCGCAGGGCCCAACTCGCGCAGGAACAAAGCAAGCTCCAACAGACGCAGAGCAGCGCACCCTTGCAGGTGGCTATCCGTGAGGCCGATATCAAAAGCCAGCAGGCAAACGCTGAGGCTGCCCAGGCGGCCCTGGAACAGAGCCGTCTCAATCTTGGTTACACGCGGATCGACGCACCGGTCTCGGGAGTGATTACGCAACGCAGCGCCGAGGTTGGCGCGCGCATCTCCAAAGGGCAGCAGTTGTTCATGATCGTGCAGACGAGTGACTTATGGGTGACCGCCAACTTCAAGGAAACGCAGCTGGCCCGTATTCATCCGGGCCAGCATGTCCGCATCCATGTCGATGCATTGCGTGATGATTTCGACGGCACAGTCGAGAGCATGCCCGCAGTCACCGGGTCGCGCACGAGTGTGTTGCCGCCTGAGAACGCCACCGGCAATTACGTCAAGGTTATTCAGCGGCTCCCGGTGCGCATTCGCTTCCATGCCGGCCAGAAGGACCTGGACAAGCTTCGTCCCGGGATGTCTGTCGAACCCAAAGTGCGTCTGGACTAACCCATGGCCGATGCGATGGAAATCACGAATCCCGATACGGCGCCTGCTCGCCGGGTGATCAATCCCTGGGTCATCGCGGTGACGGTTACACTGGCTACCTTCATGGAGGTACTCGACTCCTCGATCGCCAACGTTGCTTTACCGCACATCGCCGGCACGCTTGGCGCCAGCTCCGATGAGAGCACGTGGGTCATTACCAGCTACCTGGTGTCGAGCGCCATCGTACTTCCCATGAGCGGCTGGCTCTCAAATGTAGTCGGCCGCAAGCGGTTTTACATGTCGTGCGTGGCTATTTTCACCATCAGTTCGTTTCTCTGCGCTCTCGCGCCCACTCTTCCCATGCTGATTCTTTTCCGAATCCTGCAAGGCGCAGGCGGCGGCGGTCTCCAGCCCAGCGAACAAGCTATCCTGGCTGATACCTTTTCCGCGAAACAACGCGGCATGGCCTTTGCCATGTATGGAATGGCGGTCGTGGTCGCGCCCGCCATCGGCCCGACGCTAGGAGGATGGATCACCGACAACTACAGCTGGCACTGGATATTCCTGATCAACGTGCCGATCGGCATCGTTTCTCTTTTGCTTACGCAACGCGTGGTTCATGACCCGGCATATCTCAGGAACATGGTGCGGTCCAATATACGTGTGGACTACATCGGAATCAGCCTGATCGTCGTTGGCGTGGGCTTTCTGCAGTACGTGCTTGATAAGGGGGAGGAGAACGACTGGTTCTCGTCGAAGATGATTCTTGTTAGCTGCGTCGTGGCCATCATCGCGCTGGTGGCTTTGGTCATCCGCGAGGTTTCGCACAAGAACCCGATCATGGATCTGCGGCTGCTGGGCAAGCGGAACTTTGCCACCGCCGTCACCTTCAGCTTCATCCTGGGCATGGTGCTCAACGGCAGCACTATTCTTCTGCCACAATTCCTGCAGAATGATCTTGGCTACACCGCGCAGCAAGCGGGCATGGCACTGTCACCGGGTGGAATCGCGCTTGCGGTCATGATGCCGGTCGCCGGCATTCTGGCCACCAAATTCGACCCTCGGGTCATTATCGCCATCGGCTTCGCGCTGACGTCCTTCGGACTTTTCCACGTTACCAACATCTATCTAGGCGTCAGCTTCAGCACCATGGTGGCTTACCGTGTTATCCAAGTCATTGGCATTCCGCTCATCTTCATCCCTATCAGCACGCTCAACTATGTCGGGATACCGCGGGACAAATTCAACCAAGTCTCGGGGATCAGCAACTTCATGCGGAATATCGGGGGCGCCATCGGTGTCTCATTGCTGAACAACTTCATCATTCGCCAGGGACAGAATCACCGCACTGCTCTCACCGCGCACACCAACCATGCCAATCCATTCTTCGAGCGGCAACTCAACGCCATGACGCAGAACTTTATTGGAATGGGCGCCAGCGCCAGCGAGGCTTCGCACCGTGCTCTGGCCCAGCTCTCTGCGCAGGTCGATCTACAGGCGAACGTACTCGGCTTCGTCAACTCGTTCTGGATACTCGGCTTTCTCGTCATGTTGCTGACTCCTCTGCCGTTCATCATGAAGCGGGCTAGCCCCGAGGACGCGAAAGCGGCAGCCGCGGCGCATTAGGATACAAGCGGTCATGCCAGTGTTGTATTGGATTTACTTGGTAGCGTCATCGGGGATCGAACCCGAACTCTCCGCCTTGAGAGGGCGGCGTGTTAACCAATTACACCATGACGCCACGATGGACTGAGGCAGGACTCACAGTATATCAAAGCGGCCGGAAGGAAGGTCCGCAGTTACAACCCTAATTTCCTGACCTCATCGTTGTAATACTTGCGGTAAAGAATGTCCCACTCCTGGCTTCCTTCGACAATGATCTTTCGTTGCGAGGCGATCTTCAATCGTGCAGCCTGATCGATCTTCATCTCGTCGGTTAAGACCTTCTCCAGCGCCTTGCGTGCTTCCTGACGGATGGTGTTGCGATCATCCAGGAACTCGCATTCGTCGGTCTCGGCGAGGGTATCGGCCACCACGTGCGCCAGTTTGTTGAGCTTGTCGCGGGAGAGTCTCACAAGACCGCCTTGTACTTCTTAGCCAGCTCCTGCTTGACCTTCTTGAACATCTCCGCGTAGCTGGCGCCGGTGCGGCGCATGTCTTCCTGGTAGGCGTCCAGGATCACGCGTACTTCTTCGTTGATGCGGTCCTCGAGCGACAGCTCTTCCAGGATGGCCGCATTCACCCGCTCCACTACAGGGGCAACTTTTCCCGCCCGGATCATCTTGGCTTCGATCAACTGACTGACCGTTTGGCGCGCCAGGTAATTCACGTACTCCCGCGAGAAAATCATGTGATCTGACCGGACTATAGCATATTTGAAGCACCTTCCCGGCTCGCGCCAGGGCCTGCCGCCGCACGGAATCGTGGACATCTGCGACAATGGAGGCTCGAATATGCACGCTGATGACTTGATCTCTCTGAAAGATGACATGGTGGCCTTCATCGAAGGGCATGCAATGCGCCGCCTTCCTGGGTTCATCACCGAAGACCTGCCAACCGTCCTGTGGGAAGACGACGACAATCCCGATAGCTGGAAAGACTTCGTCGAAATGGCCAAGAGCGCCTCGGCGCCGTTTGTGACCATGAGCGACGTCAAACTGGAGAAGGAAGACATCGCGATGCTGCTGGAGCAGATTCGCGATGACAATTTTCCCGACGAGGCGGCGGCCGAAGTTCACGAGGCTCAATACCTGGTCAACTACGTCGGCAAAATCGGCTATATCCAGCTCGGCTTTGCGCATCAGGGCATCGTCTTCGTGCACGAAAACGCTACTGCGTGGTACGAGCGCTATCAGCAGCTGCTGGAGTTTGTGGAAGACTTCGGCGACGTTGTTTTCGAAGACGACGAGGACGACGAAGAAGGGTGAACGGCTGGGTCCTGCCTGCGGCAAATTCCGCGTCGGCCTCAACACTGGCCAAAAGCGCCGGGCTACCGCTCATCGTAGCTGAGCTACTCGCGGAGCGCGGGGTACGCAGCGCTGCCGAGGCCGATGTTTTCCTTCATCCCCGCATCGAACACCTGCTCGATCCCTATGCCATGCAAGGCATGGCCGCTGCCGTCACGCGGGTGCAGGCGGCCATCGCGCGCCAGGAACCCATCCTCATCTACGGCGACTATGACGTGGATGGCACCACCGCTATCGTTTTGCTCAAGACCGCTCTCGAGATGCTCGGCGGCAAGGTGGATTTCCACGTACCGCACCGCCTGAGAGATGGCTACGGCATGCAAGCGGCGGTACTGGAGGCCGTCGCCGCACAGGGCATTCGCTTGGTGATCAGCGTCGACACCGGCATCCGCGATTTTGCTGCCGCGGAGACTGCTGCCCGGATGGGGCTCGATCTCATCGTCACCGATCACCATCTCCCACCTCCAGGCCTGCCCAGTGCTTTGGCCATCCTCAATCCTAACCAGCCTGGTTGCGGCTACGCTTGTAAGCACCTGTGCGGCGCCGGAGTGGCGTTCAAGCTTGCGCAGGCGCTGCTGGAGGCGTGGGATGTGGAGCGGACCCGGACTAAGATTCTCCCTTCCTTTCTGAAGATGCTGGCTATCGCTACGGTGGCTGATGCCGTTCCGCTGTTGGGAGAAAATCGCGTTTTCGCCAGCGTAGGGCTGGAGCAGTTGCGTCGTCCCGCCAGTGCCGGACTGCGCTGCCTGATGCAGGTGTCCAAGCTTGACCCGGCACGGCGGGCTCTTACTTCGACCGACCTGGCATTCCGCATCGCGCCGCGCATCAACGCGGCCGGCCGCATGGATGTAGCTTCGGATGTGGTGGAATTGTTCACCACCCGGGATGCGGTGCGGGCGGGTGAGTTAGCCGGCAAACTCGATCGTCTGAACAGCGAGCGGCAACAAGCCGAAGCCGCCATTTTAGAAGAAATTACCCGTCGCCTCCGGGAAGAACCCTGCTTCGCTTCGAAGCGCTGCATCGTGATTGAGGGAGAAGGATGGCATCGCGGGATCATTGGCATACTGGCCTCACGAGTGGTCGATCGTATGCGCCGTCCGGCTATCGTGATTGCGATCGAGGAAGGAGAGGCGTACGGCTCCGGCCGGTCGGTTCCCGGCTTTCATCTTCTCGACGCGATCCAGGGGTGCAAGCAGCTGTTCACCCGCTTTGGGGGCCATGCCCACGCAGTCGGCTTCTCTTTGCCCGCAGGGCGCCTGGAGGAGTTGAAGGGCCACCTTGAAACATGGGCGACGCTGAACGTGGAGGAGGCGGCGCCCAGCCTACGCTGCCATGCTGTCTTACCGTTGGATCAAATCACCCCTGCCCTGTTCACCTGGCTGCGCCGGCTGGAACCGCTGGGCACCGGCAACGAGGAACCGGTCTTCGTCGCCTATAACACACGCCTCACGGCGCCAGTACGCGCCATCAAGGATCGCCACATATGCCTGCAACTCGCCCAGGGGACTCGTGGCGCCAGTTGGTCTGCCCTGGGGTGGGATTGGGCCGGGCGCGTCCAGGCGCTCGGTCTGGAGCAAGGTTCGGTGATCCACCTGGCCTATAAGCTGAGGGAAAACTTGCATCCGGAATACGGCGGGTTGGAGCTTGAAGTCGCGGATCTGCAGCCGGCCGGATAGCTGGCCGGGAAACAATTGCCCGGATACCAGGTTCAATCGCTCACTCACGATGGGTTCGATTTGAGGTTCGCAGTCGCAAATGGGGAGCGATGGCATCCCACATCTCGCGAAAAACGAGCGAGATGTGGGGCACCCGGCGGTTGTTTGCGGTGTGGAGTGTAAACTCCGTGCATGCCGCGGGGCCTTTTTATTACCTTCGAGGGCCTGGATGGGTCCGGGAAGACCACCCAGCTTCGCCGCCTGAAAGCATGGCTGGAAGCGGATGGATTTACGGTAACGGCTACCCGCCAGCCAGGAGGGACGCGAGTGGGCGAGCGCATCCGCGCCCTTCTGCTTGACTCGCGCACCGAAAGCCTGGACTCGCTCGCTGAGTTGGGACTAATGTTTTCCGATCGCGCACAATCGATCGCTGAGGTCATTGAGCCCGCGCTCGAGGCCGGGCACATCGTGCTGTGTGACCGCTTTACCGACTCCAGCGAAGCCTACCAGGGAGGCGGACGACAATTGGGCAGCCAGGTAGTGCGCGACCTGCACACAACCTTGTGCCACGGCCTGCAGCCGGACCTGACTGTGCTGCTGCTGCCGGATTTCGATCGCTCGCTCGAGCGGGCGCGCCGCCGCAACCAGCGCGCAGTCGCGGCCACCGGAAGCGATGAAAACCGCTTCGAAACCGAAAACGCCGCGTTCTACCGCCGAGTCTTCGACAAGTACCAGGAGATCGCCGCCCGTGAACCTTCACGTGTGGTCGCAATCGACAGCGATGGCTCCATCGATGACGTCCATCAACGCGTCGTACAAGTAGTACGGGGACGATTGGCAACCGTGTAAGCACGACCTATTCGCCTGCGTTGCGGCGATGGAGCGTGCTCGAAAATGCTCGGCTGCGCTCGAAGATATACTGCCGCGCCGACGGTGCTTCGGGCCAACGTTTGGCGGTCGGCCCTCCGGGCCTGGCACCTCCCGCTGCCTAGAGATTATTGGGCGTTAACCTCGAAAAGACGTACCTCAGGGGCTAAAGCCCTTATGAGATCCGGGTCTTTGCGGCACGGCTGAAGCCGTGCCCTTCGTACAATTTGCCGCACGGCTGAAGCTGTGCCCTTCGTACAAATTGTCTGGTTTCTCCGCTCTCATACAGACCCTTCCCGGCTGGCGCACGAAGCCATTTCTCAACTTGCCGCGGGCAATTTCTTTGCTAGTCTCGTCTCCATGGGCTTCGATCAGTTTGCAGGCAATGAACCCACCGTCCGCCATCTGCGGGAGGCGATCGCGACGGAACGCATGCCTCCCGCACTCATCCTTGCCGGCCCACGCGGCGCCGGCAAATATACCCTGGCTATCATGCTGGCGCAGACCATGGCCTGCCTGCAGCATCCGGTCAGCGATGGCCTGCCAGATTTCTGCGGAGTCTGCAGCAATTGCACCCGCATCGCTCTCTCTCTTCCGCTGGAAGAGCGGGTGAGCGAAGCCATTGCCGCACGCGAAGAATTGCGTGAGGTGGATAAGAAAGACACTCGCATCCTGGTTCAGACGCATCCGGATGTGGTCGTCATTCCTCCCGACCCGCCTCAGTTGCTGATCAAACTGGGCCAGGTGCGCAGCATCGTGCAGCGCATTTACCGGATGCCTGCCGACGCGCCCCGAGCGGTCTACGTTTTTACCAGCACCGCGTTTATGAAGGAGGCGGCTAATTCCCTGCTCAAAATTCTCGAGGAGCCGCCTGCCTACGCACACATTCTGCTGCTGGCAGAGAACCCAGGAGAGCTTCTACCCACCATCCGCTCCCGCGCCAGCATCTTTCGCCTGGGAGCAATATCGCCGGAATCAATTGAAGCAGTGCTGGACGAGCGGCGTAAGGACTGGACACCAAAACAGCGCGCACTGGTTGCACGGCTGGCGGAAGGCGCCATCGGTCAGGCAATTGGCTTTGATCTCGAAGGCTATCTCGCCAGCCGCCAGGACGCGCTGGTGATGCTCTCCAACGCGACCCAGGAAACAGACTATGGAGCCCTATTCCGCGTCACCGAGACCTATCGAGCAGGCGCCGAGGGACAGCAAAAGACCAGCGCCCTGTTGCACGCTTTCGCCAGCCTGCTCGAAGATTTGCTGCTGCTGCATGCGGGAACCGGCCATTTGATACGCAACATCGATTTGACGGCCGAACTGACGCGAGTCTCGCAAACCATCGACGTGGCCTGGATTGAGACTGCCGTCCGCGGGCTTGACCAGGTAGAACAAGGGATGCGGCGTAACCTGCTGCGCTCCCTCGCGCTCGATTCCTACGCCGTCGGTATGGGACGGGGCTAGATGCGCCATTTTCTGCCTATCTTTGACAGCTAACCCCATTCGGCAGCATCCTGCATCCTACCCACTAGATTTCCAACTAGCCATGCCAGATACTTCCGCCATTCCAGTTCGTCGTGTCGTGGATGCGCGTCCGGCCAAAACGAAGACCAAAGTTGATGAAACAGACTCATCGGCTTTGCCTTCCATTAGCCCCGTGGGCCCACGCAAACTTATCCGTCCTCAGCTTCCCGGTGGGGTGAGCCCCTATCCCTTGCGGGCAATCTCTCCGGTTTTCAATACCTACAATCGACGGGACTCCGCAGCAGCACGCGGGGAGAGCTCTCACGCTGAGGCGTTTTATTTCCAAAAACAAATCCAGAGCCGCACCTTGATGATCTTTCTGCTCGAAGATGGGGAACGTATCGAGGGCACCGTCGAGTGGTATGACCGCAATGCGATCAAGGTGAAGCAAGGTAGCATGCGGACGCTTATTTATAAGGCAAGCATCAAATACCTGTATAAAGCCACGGAAATCAACCAAGTCAACGCGCAGCCTTAAGCAACCGGTCGCGGATGGCGACACCGAGTCCCTCGGCTTCGGGCAGCGGACAAACGATCACCGTTGCACCGGCCTCATCCAGCTCCCGCAGTCCTCGGAACAGGCGGCGGGCCAGCTCCTCCTGATCCGCCAGATCGCCCCATTCATAAATCAAGTACGGCAATTGCGTAACCACGGCGCTGGGCGACATGATGCCGACCGTCTCGCCGGCGCGCTGTAGTTGTGCGGCGAGGCGCAACAGGTTGTCCACGTCAGACAGAATGAGCCGCGCGCGAGGCGAATAGTGCTTCAGTCCTAACCCTGGAGAAGCCTGCGGCGTGGAGACTCCATCCTGCGGCTCGCGATAGGCGGTCAACCCTGGGCATACAGACTGTAATTGCCGCAGGGTCACCATACCGGGGCGGTAGAGAATCGGCGGCTCCTCGCAAGCGTCGACCACACTAGATTCAAGTCCCAGGGCAGTCTCCCCCGAATCGATCACGGCGTCGATACGCCCGTCGAGATCCTGCAGCACAAAGTCTGCGCGGGTGGGGCTTGTTTTGCCGAAAGAATTCGCGCTGGGCGCCGCGACTGGTACGCCCGCTAGCTCGATGAGTCGATGGGCCACCGGGTGACGCGGCATCCTTACTCCAACCCGGGAACGGCCCGCCGTTACCATCGCCGGTATGCGCGGGCCTTTGGGCAGCAACAGGGTTAATGGACCGGGCCAAAATGCTTCCATCAATAAACGGCCGTTGCAGGGAATGTCCATGGCGACCATTTCCAGCTGCTGCTGGTTAGCGACGTGGACAATCAGCGGATCCCACGCCGGTCTCTGCTTGGCCTCGAAGATGCCTTCAACGGCCCGCTGGTCGAGAGCATTCGCGCCCAATCCATATACCGTCTCAGTCGGAAAGGCCACCGTGCCGCCCCTGCGCAGCAGTTCCGCGGCCTGGGACAAGGCCGCCCTCGATGCCTGTGAATCGAGGGCATTAGCATCGACGGGTAGCCGCAGTGTATTTTTTCCGGTCACTCTATGCCTGTGTCATTTTCCCACGGTGTGCCCGCTGGTATAGACTCCGGCGTATGCAGGCCATGGAAACGGAAGTCAAGATACGCGTGGCGGACCGCGCGGCGCTGGAGGAAAAGCTCCCGGCGCTTGGTTTTACGCGTGTCACCGCCCGCACACTGGAGCGCAACACGCTGTATGACAAGCCCGATCGCGAGCTGCGTAACTCCCGCCAAATCCTGCGTATTCGCCAGTATGGAAGCAAATGGACGGTCACCCACAAGAGCGTTCCCAGCGGCATCAGCGAAGAGGGGCCGCATAAGAACCGCGTAGAGACCGAAACCGTGGTTGAGGAGGGTCCAGTGCTGGGAAAGATTTTCGAGGCGCTGGGCTTCCATCCTGTGTTTGTTTATGAAAAATGGCGGACGGAATGGACGGAACGCGAGGGCCATTGTGTCCTCGATGAAACGCCGCTCGGTTTGTACGCAGAGCTCGAAGGGCCGGGTGAATGGATTGATGCGACTGCGCGAAAGCTAGGCATCCATGAGAGCGATTTTATTACGCTCAGTTACGGTCGCATTTTCGAGGTTTGGCGGGACCAGACCGGTTCCAAAGCGACCAACTTCACGTTTGATGAGATCCCGGAAAGTTTTCGTCGGGAAGGCTTGTAGTGGGGGAAAGAAACCGCAGGTCCCTCCACTACGCTTCGCTCCGGTCGGGATGACAAATTAGTTTGGTAACGGAACATCTAACGCGCACCCAAAATGATTTGTCATCCCGACCGGAGCGAAGCGTAGTGGAGGGACCTGCGGTTTCTTTCCCCCACTGCTAAGCTTCCGCTCCATGGCACTTTTTGTATTTCTTGCCTGAGCCGCAAGGACAGAGATCGTTCCGGCCTACCTTCTCGCCTGCCCGGCGTTGTTGCGCGGGGCCGTCGGAACTTCCATTGGCGCCCGTCATGCGGGCGTGTTCCAGCTCGCGCTTCTTCTTGCGCTGAAACTCCTGCTCCAGGGCATCGATGGTGGTCGAAGGCGCTCGAACCGGAACCGTCACTGGGGGCCGCGATGGCGGCGCAGAGGGCGTTGCGTGAGCACCGTTCCCTGCTACGGGGACCGGACCACTCGGCGGGAGCAGAGGGACCGGCTCCGGAACGGCCTGGCTGGTGATCTCCGGCGCCTGCCGGCGAGGCATTTCCGTAATGGGTTGGCCATCGGGTCCGACAATTTGCATCAGGAACAGGAAACGTACCGTGTCCTCCTGAAATTTTCCCATCATGCCTTCGAACATGTCGAAGGATTCTTTCTTGTAAGCAACCAGCGGATCCTGTTGGCCATATCCGCGCAGACCAATGCCCTCTTTGAGGTGGTCCATGCTCAGCAGGTGGTCTTTCCACAAGCCGTCGAGCACGCTGAGCATGACCATTCGTTCGTGCAGGCGCATGGTGTGGCCGCCCAGAATAGCTTCCTTCATCTCGTACTTTTCTTTCAATCGCTCAAAGATCGCTTCGCCCAGCTCGTGCCGGTCCAGAGTGTCGAGATGAATGCCTTCCTTCTCGAGATCAATGCCGAACTGCCCAGCCAACTGTCCCTTGAGCCCGTTCACGTCCCACTGGTCGGGGTGCATTGCTTCCGGCGCGTGCGCTTCCATCACCGCGCTTAGAAGATTGGCGACGTAGTCCTCGAGGATCAGCTCTTTTTGATCGAGCCCTTCGAGCAGCTGCTGGCGCAGGCCATACACCGCCGTGCGCTGCTTGTTCATGACGTCGTCATATTCCAGCAGGTGCTTGCGGGCTTCGAAGTTTTGCCCTTCCACCGCCTTTTGCGCGGCCTCGATGCGGCTGCTGATCATGCGCGATTCAATGGGCACTCCTTCTTCCATGCCCAGGCGCTGCAGGAGGTTCGAGACCCACTCCTTGGCGAAGATGCGCATCAGGTCATCTTCAAGAGAAAGATAAAAGCGAGAAGCACCGGGATCGCCCTGCCGGCCGGCGCGGCCGCGGAGCTGGTTGTCGATGCGCCGGGACTCGTGCCGTTCCGTGCCCACGATGTGCAGCCCACCGGCAGTAATCACTTCGTCGTGCTCGTGTTCGGCAGAAGCGGCGTACTGCGCAAATGCTTTGTCCCAGGTTTCCTGGCGGGTTTCGAATTCCTGCCCCTGATAATAAAAGCGGACCATGCCCGGGCCAGCCATGGGATTGATCGCGCCCTGGGCTGCGTTTACCGCTTGCGCCATACCCTTCTTCAGCAGTTCCTGCTTGGCGGCAAACTCCGCATTCCCGCCAAGCACAATATCCGTGCCACGACCGGCCATATTGGTGGCGATGGTAACCATGCCAAGCCGCCCGGCCTGGGCCACAATCTCGGCCTCACGCTCGTGAAATTTGGCGTTGAGCACCACGTGCTTCACGCCTTTGCGCTGCAGTATGGAGGAAAGCAGCTCCGATTTTTCGATCGAAGTGGTGCCCACCAGTACTGGTTGCTTCTCCTCGTGGAGGCGCGCAATCTCGTCGGCTACGGCCAGGTATTTTTCCTTGGCGGTGCGAAACACCACGTCGGGATTTTCCTGGCGGCGCATGGGCTTGTTGGTGGGAATGACCACGATCTCGAGCTTGTAAATATTTTCGAATTCCGTGGCCTCCGTTTCCGCCGTGCCGGTCATGCCGGAAAGCTTCTTGTAGAGGCGAAAATAGTTCTGGAAAGTAATGGTCGCCAGCGTCTGGTCTTCGCGGCGAATGTTTACCTGCTCCTTGGCCTCGATCGCCTGATGCAATCCATCGCTCCAGCGACGGCCAGGCATGAGGCGGCCGGTGAACTCGTCGACGATGATTACCTCGCCATCCTTCACCACGTATTGCACATCGCGCCGGTACAGCGAATGGGCCTTGATGGCAACCTCTACGTGATGTTTCAGATCCCAGTTCTCCGGGTCGGCGATGTTGCCGATCCCCAGCAGCTGTTCGATCTTTTCCCAACCCTCATCAGTCACGCTGATGGTTTTGTGCTTCTCGTCGACTACGAAATCGCCAGTGAGGATCTTTTCTTCCCCACGCTCAATTTCTTCTCCCTGCTCGAGCGAGGGGAGGATGCGATTTACGCGCGCATATTTGTCGGTCGTCTGGTCGGTAGGGCCGCTGATGATCAACGGGGTGCGGGCTTCATCAATCAGAATGGAGTCAACCTCGTCCACGATCGCGAAGTAGTGCCCGCGCTGCACGCAGTCCGCGATATCGAACTTCATGTTGTCGCGCAGGTAATCGAAACCAAACTCGTTGTTAGTACCGTACGTGATATCGGACCCGTAAGCGGCGCGGCGCTGGGCGTCATCGAGATCGTGCACAATCACCCCGACGGTAAGGCCGAGGAACTCGTAAATCTTGCCCATCCACTCGGCATCGCGTTTGGCCAGGTAGTCATTGACCGTCACCACGTGCACACCGTGGCCAGCCAGGGCATTCAGGTAGCAGGGGAGGGTCGCGACCAACGTCTTGCCTTCGCCGGTCTTCATTTCGGCGATTTTGCCCTGGTGCAGCACCATTCCGCCGATCAACTGCACGTCGAAGTGCCGCATCTGCAACACGCGCCGGCCAGCCTCGCGTACCACTGCGAAGGCTTCGGGCAGAATCTCGTTCAGCACCGCTTTCTCTTCTGTGACGCGCTCCTCGGCGTCGTCAATGCCATCCAGGCGGGCGGCGATCCGGGCGCGGAATTCGAGCGTCTTGGCGCGCAGCTCCTCGTCCGACATAGCCTTCATGGCAGGCTCGAACGTCCCGGTCTGATCGACCATGGGCATCATCCGCTTGATCGAGCGTTCGTTGGAGGTTCCGAAAATCTTGGTTAAAGTGCTGGCGATCAATGGAAAATTCCTTTGCTGCCCCGGGGGCTAGTCCTACTACTCTAGTTTAGTGCACCCGGGTCTTTGGTGCAGAAAGATACCCTTATGACGAAGCGATGTGCCTTGTTGGTGTTGATTCTGGTCCAGGCCGTAGCCGCCTTTGGGCAAATGAAGATGGCCATGCCCGATAGCGGAGATCCGGTACCGCCGGGGCAGTTGCCGCCGCCGCAACATATTGATGGCGTGGGCAATGTGCGGTTTCCTATCTCGGCCAACGCTCAGGCGCAGATGTGGTTCGAGCAGGGCTACAACCTGCTTTACGATTTTTGGGACTACGAGGCCGACCGCGCCTTTGAACAATCCATCCGCGCCGATCCCGGCTGCGCTATGTGCTACTGGGGCCTTTACCAGGCGGAGTCCTTCAACCACAGCGTAACCAAGACCTATGCCCAAGACTCGCTGGCCAAGGCGGTGGCGCTCTCTTCTCCTGCGACCAAGCGGGAGAAGCTGTACATTCAGGCCGCCCAGGCCCATGAGGCTGCCATTCGCCAGGCCGGCTCTGAGGACAAAGCTAAATTCGATCAGGAAATCGAGATTCTGCGAACCCTGGTGAAAAAGTACCCGCACGATACGAATGCGCAGATCGCTCTCGCCGAAGCGGTCAACGATGGATATGACGAGGCCGGAGAACCGCGCAAAGGCAAGAAGGAGCAATTGGCGATCCTGCAGGCTGTTCTAAAAGAGGAACCGGAGAACTCCGCCGCCAACCATCTCTGGATCCACGCCGTCGAAGCCGGCCCACACCCGGAACAGGCTCTGCACAGCGCGGAGATACTGGGGTCGCTGGCGCCCGCGTCTGGACACATGGTCCACATGCCCGGGCATATCTTTTACCGCACCGGAGATTATGCACGCGCTCAGAGTGCCTTCGATGCTTCCGCGCTCGCCGACGAGGGCTACATGCGCCAGCAGCACATCGCGGCTGACAATGACTGGAACTACATCCATAACCTGATGTACTCAATTGCTAATTTGCTGGAGGCGGGCCAGTTGCAGGAGGCAGCACAGGTTTCCGTCAAACTTGGTCAAGCCCGTGGCCACCTGGAGGACACGCTCTATCCGTGGTCACCCCGCGATTCTATTGCGCGCCTCAATCCCGGGCTCCCTGTCGCTTTGCGCACTGCCGACTGGCAACGTGTGATTCAACTGGTCAATGCTGCGAATCTTTCGCAGACGATGCCGCACATGGAATTCCTCGCTGGAGGCCTTTCCCAATTTGCCCTGGGGATGCAGTCGGTGGAAGCGCACGAACCCGATGTGGCTGAGCGCCACTCGGTGCTTCTGGATGCGAGCTTGTGGCGCATGTCACAACAGATAAAAGAACAAGAAGCGAAGGAGAAGAAGGAGCCAGCGCCGACGGGAAACTACAGCATGTCTCCCGATCCTCTGGCCCAACCGCTGCTCAAGATGCTTTCTATCATGTCGCTCGAGCTGCGCGCTTCCATGCTGGCTACCCAAAATAACGTTCCCGAAGCGGAAAAACTTTTCGCCAATGCGCGCCGGGAAGAGAGGGAGCTTGGCTACCATGAGCCTCCCTTCTATATCCGTCCAGTGGCGGAAAGCGAAGCGGCGGCGATGATGACTGCCGGCAAATGGCCGGACGCGAAAGCCGCATTTCAGGCAGCGCTGGTGGAGCGTCCCAACTCTGGGTTCGCGCTCTACGGGTTGGCCCAGGCGACGGAGAAGGCCGGCGACGCCGGCGCTACCACTAAGGCCTACAAGCAGTTCCTCAGCGAGTGGAAGACGGCAGATCCCGGTCTTCCCGAGATGCAGCATGCCCAGCAGTGGCTCAGTCAACACGGTGGGCCGGTCAGCTCCGGATCTTATTGAGCCCACGGGACCTTTCCGAGACTCTTTCTGTACCACTGACGTTGGGTGCCCCACATCTCGCTGGTTTTTCGCGAGATGTGGGATTCCACGAATTTCGATTTGAGGTTTGGGGGTCTGGGATCTGGCGTCTGTGGAATCCCACATCTCGCGAAAAACCAGCGAGATGTGGGGCACCCAATGGTTCGTTGCAGGGACGAAGGGTAAGATGTGGGCACTCTTCGGGAGGCATTTTGGACGAGTCGCCACTGATAACCCCACCGGCGCGGAAGCGCAGTGTTCATTGGATTTTTTTTGGCCCCGAGGGCCTTCGGGCGGGATGGGGCGTGCTGCTGTTCGTCCTGCTCTATATCGGCTTCTTGCTGCTCATCGGCTCAGTATTGCAGCCGTTTCTGCGACAGGCCCGCCATGTGACTGCCCTCCCTTTGAGGCTGGCTCTGATTATTGAAGTGGCACAATTCCTGCCTACAATTCTGGCCACGGCCGCCTTGGCACGTATCGAGCGCCGGCCGCTGCTGGGTTACGGATATCAAGGGCAGGCCAGGACCGTGCGCTTTCTCTCCGGCTTGGCCTGGGGGTTTATTGCCCTTTCGGCATTAGTTCTGGTTTTGTGGAAGGCCCACCTGTTGGCTTTTGACGGGGAGGTGCTGCACGGCGCTTCGATCTTCAAATATGCCCTGGGTTGGGGCGTGCAGTTCCTGGTGGTCGCTGTGTTCGAGGAGTCCACCTTGCGTGGTTATCTGCAATTTACCCTGACCCGCGGGATCGGGTTCTGGTGGGGAGCACTGCTGCTGTCGTTATTATTCGGATTTGGGCACGGCACGAATCCCGGCGAGACACCGGTCGGCCTATTTGCTGCGGCAGCCGTCGGCCTGGTTTTCTGCCTTAGCCTTTGGTACACCGGATCGCTATGGTGGGCGCTTGGTTTTCACGCTAGCTGGGACTGGGCAGAATCGTATTTCTACGGCACATCCGACAGCGGCCTGGTGGTGCAGGGACACCTGTTAGGGGAGCACCCCACCGGCTCGCGGCTGTGGAGCGGCGGCACGACCGGCCCTGAGGGCAGCCTGCTGGTGCTTGGCCTGCTCGTCATCATCGCCCTGATGATGTGGCTGTGGTGGGGACGCAGGGTTCAGTCACCCTTCAGCGGCAGCGGTGGAAACCGGCCTGGACAAAAAGCTACAAGTAAGCTGGATCGCCCGTTTCCGTCTCCACTCCCAGTTCCGCAAACGCTTCCTGGGCCCGCGCCTGGTCAAATTTTCCCACACGCGCCAAGCGGGAGAGGGTCGCGGCCACAATCGACTCCGCGTTCACCTCGAAGTGGCGGCGCAGATATTCACGGTTGTCGCTGCGGCCAAAGCCATCGGTGCCCAACGACACCAGCCGCGTAGAGAGCCAGGGAGAAAGCTGATCCGGCACCATCTTCATGTAATCGCTGGCAGCCACAATCGGACCCTCAGCTCCCTCGAGCACCTGCAGGATGTAAGGCACCTTCTCCGGTTGCGACGGGTGGAGGCGATTCCAGCGCTCCACGCCCAGGGCTTCACGCCTTAACTCGTTGTAGCTGGTAACACTCCAGACATCGCAGGAGACTCCGTACTTCTCCGCCAAAATGCCTTGCGCCCGGACCACTTCGTTCAATATGGGACCGCTGCCAAAAAGCTGGGCGGTGGCTTTACCGGATGCAGCCGCCTGGAAGCGATATATGCCGCGCACGATGCCTTCGCGAACCCCCTCAGGCATGGCCGGCATGGCATAGTCTTCGTTGTACATAGTGATGTAGTAGAAGATGGGCTCGTTTTCCTGGTACATGCGGCGAATGCCGTCCTGCAGGATCACGGCCAGTTCATATACATAGGCCGGGTCGTAGCTGAGGCAGGTGGGAACGGTGCTCGACAGCACGTGGCTATGCCCGTCCTGATGCTGCAGCCCTTCTCCCAGCATAGTCGTGCGGCCTGCGGTTCCTCCCATGAGGAAACCCTTGCCGCGCGAGTCCGCGAAAGCCCAGATCATGTCGCCTACTCGCTGGAAGCCAAACATCGAGTAATACATGTAGAACGGAATCGCCGGCACGCGGTAATTGGAGTAGGCAGTGCCGGCGGCGGTAAAGGAAGCCATGGAGCCGGCCTCGGTAATGCCCTCCTCCAGAATCTGGCCATCCTTCTCTTCGCGATAGTAGAGCAGCATGTCGTTATCGTGCGGCGTGTACATCTGCCCTTCATTGGCGTAGATGGCCACTTGCCGAATCGCAGACTCCAGACCAAAGGTTCGGGCCTCATCAGGCACGATGGGCACGATCAGCTTGCCAACTGCCGGATCTTTCAGCAGATGGCGCAGGATGCTGACAAAACCCATGGTGGTCGAGACCGCCCGGCCCTTGGAGCCCGCCGTCCACTCGCTGAACTCCTTCAGCTTTGGAGCCTTGAACTCCACATTAGGCACCTCGCGATGGGGCAAATAACCGCCCAGCGCCCGGCGGCGCTCCTGAAGGTAGACAATTTCCGGGCTATCCGGCGCCGGCCGATAAGGCTTACCAAGTTTCGCCTCCTGCTCCGGAACCGGGATCTTAAAGCGCTTCACGAACTGGGCCAGCCCGCTATCAGTGAGTTTCTTTTCCTGGTGGGAAGCGTTGCGTGACTGGTTCGCGCCCAGACCATAGCCCTTGACCGTCTTGGCCAGGATGACGGTGGGTGAGCCGTGATGATTGATCGCCTTGCGGTAAGCGTTGTAGATCTTGCATCGATCGTGGCCACCGCGGTGCAGATTCTCCAACTGCTCGTCCGTCTTGTCGCTCACCAGTTCCAGCAACTCGGGATACTTGCCGAAAAAATGCTGCCTCAGGTAGGCTCCGCCCTTCGCCTTGAACGACTGATAGTCGCCATCGACGCACTCTTCCATCCTCTTGAGCAGCAGTCCGGAAGAATCGCGTTCGAAGAGTTCATCCCAATCGCTGCCCCAGATGACCTTAATGACATGCCACCCTGCGCCGCGGAAAGTGCCTTCCAACTCGTCGATGATGCGCTTGTTGCCGCGCACCGGGCCGTCCAGGCGCTGCAGGTTGCAGTTGACGACGAAGATCAGGTTGTCGAGTTTTTCCCGGGAGCCGAGGCCGAGCGCGCCCAGCGTATCCACCTCATCCGTCTCGCCATCGCCGACAAATGCCCAGATTTTGCGGTCAGTCTTTTGTATAAGGTTGCGGTTCTCCAGGTAACGCATGAAGCGCGCCTGGTAGATCGCATTGAGCGGCCCAATGCCCATGGAAACCGTAGGAAAGCGCCAAAAATCCGGCATCAGCCAGGGATGGGGATAGGACGACAGCCCAGGCTTACCCCTCAATTCGTGGCGGAAGTGCAACAGGCGCTCGTCATCGAACCGCCCTTCGAGGAAGGCACGCGCATAGACACCGGGGGAAGCATGGCCCTGAAAGTAGATAAAGTCGCCCGGCTGGTCTCCGTAGGTGGCATGGAAGAAGTGTTCATACCCCACCTCCAGCAGCGTGGCCAGCGAAGAATAGGTCGAGAGATGGCCGCCAATGCCCGCATCCTTCTTGTTTTGCCCATGGACCATGGCCATGGCATTCCAGCGGATCAAGGCTTCCAGCCGCTCCTCGAGCTTGCGGTCGCCGGGGTACGGCACTTCCTTGTGCTTGGGAATGGTGTTCACGTACGGGGTGGTCAGCGCGCTTGGGGTGGAGATGCCGGCCTCGCGTGCCCGCTGCCGTAATGCCGCAATCAGCTCCGCGCCCTGTTCCGGACCTTCTCCGACCACCAGGTCGTCGAAGGCTTCAATCCACTCTGCCACTTCTTCAGAAAACTTCGATTGCGCGGGAATAGCGACTTTGGTTTCCATAAATGAGACCGTCTCAACCTCTTGTAGTATATCCGTCAGCAGTAAATCCGTAGAAAGCGCGCGGCTAACCGATGTCGACTTCTTCCTTCCACAACAGCCACGCCGAAATCATTGACTTGCAACAGCAGGTAGTCCGCCTGCAGGCTTTGCTGGAGGTTTCCCGGCAGGTGCATGCCGCGGTTGGCCCCGAAGAGGTGCTGCAATCCGTCCTGCGCATCGTGGTGCGGGAGTTGGAAATGGTCGGGGCTCATGTCACCGATCCCCCGTTGACGATTGGTGAGATGCCTGAGAGCCCCGGGGACGAATGCCCTCGCTTTGCACTGCTGAGCAAGGACGGTGTCCAGCTCACCGAGTTGGTGGTGAACCCCGGACCGGGCAAGACGCTGTCGCTCTACGAACAGGATTTTCTGGAGGGTTTGGTGTTGCAGGCCGGGGTGGCGGTCGAAAATGCGCGCTACCACGAGCGCGCTGTCGAATGGGCGCGTGTGCAACAGGATTTGGACGCCGCCCGGGCCATTCAGCGCAGCCTGTTGCCGCAGCAGATGTCAGAGATTTCCGGGTATTCCGTCGCCGTGCGATCAAGCACCTGCTATGAGGTCGGCGGCGACTACGTGGACATCGTCAGCCTTCCGGATCGGCGGGAGCTTATGGTGGTGGCAGATGTGGCCGGCAAAGGCTTGGCCTCTGCCATTGTCGCCACTTCGTTTCGCTCGGCTTTTCGCGCCATGGCGCTGGCCGGGCTGCCGCTGGGGGAACTGGCCTCGCGCATGAACGAGCAACACTATGGCGAAGGGCAGGAGGCCCGCCGCCGCTACGTGACCGCGATCTTCCTCAAACTGGACCCGGAGGCACATACCGTCGAGGTGGTGAACGCCGGCCACAATCCTGGTTTTCTCATCTCCGCCGACCAGGCGGTGCATGAGATTGATGCCAGCGGCACGCCGATCGGGCTGGTTCCGATGATGGAGTACACCTCCGAAACTCTGGCCTTCAGCCCTGGATCACGCCTGCTTTTCTACACCGATGGCCTCACGGAAGTGTTTCAGGGCGATGACGAATTCGGCTCAGAACGTTTGTTGGGCACATTTCGAGAGTGCAAGTCGGAGGATTGTACTGCTATCCTCAAGGTTCTATGGCAACAATTGACTGATTTTTCCAGGGGAGAGCCGCAGCAAGACGATATGACGGCACTCGCGTTGGTCCGCATGCGCACGTAGCGGGGGAAAAAAAATGGTTGAAACCAGGGGCACGGCGGTGGAAGTAAAACTCCCATCGCGGCTGGGCTTCGAAAAGGTAGCTATGGGTACGGCTGCCAGCGTTGCCAAGCTCATGGGGTTCCCCGACGATCGGATAGAAGACTTGAAGACCGCTCTGGCGGAGGCATGCATCAACGCCATCGAGCATGGAAATCGCCTGGATGGCAACCTCTGCGTCGGCGTAATCCTTTCCGCCAGCGATGAAGCGCTGGAAGTCAAAGTGATGGACAACGGATCGGGTATCGCCAAGGCGCCTTCGAAACCGGACATCGACCGCAAGATGCATGGCGAAGAGGATCCCCGCGGCATGGGCATGTTTTTGATCCAGTCGCTGGTCGACGAGGCCGAGTGGGTCAAAGGAAGCCCCGGTAAAGGAAGCTACGTACGACTGGTCATCAGGCTGGCCAAGGAGAGTGAGTAAGTGCAGACGGAGACAAAAGCTAAAGTGGATGAGGTTGTCGCTGCAACTGGGCAGCCGGTCACCGTTCTTCGCTTCACGGGCGACATCTCCAGCAGTTCGCGGGAAACAGTGCTGGGAACTTACGAGGGCGTGGTCAAGAGCCGTCCAGTGCTGATTGATTTCTCGAAAGTTGAATACATCAATTCGAGTGGAATTGCCCTGGTAATCCAGATGCTGATGGAAGCCAGCAAAGCGGACCAGACGATTGCCGCCTTTGGGCTCACGCCGCATTTTCAGAAGGTCTTCACCATGGTGGGCATCACCAAGTACGCCGCGCTGCACCGGGATGAAGCCACGGCGATCGCGTCATTGTAGAGAAACGAACCGCAGGTCCCTCCACTACGCTTCGCTCCGGTCGGGATGACAATTCTTTGAGACACGGTAACTGGTTCCCGCAGCTACTTCGCCCGCGGGTGGGTCCGATCGTAGACCTGCGTTACCTGCCCCACCGTTAGCTGGGTATAGCGCTGGGTGGTCGACAAGCGCTCATGCCCCAGCAGCTCCTGTATTGCCCGCAGGTCAGCACCCTCTTCGAGCATGTGAGTGCCGAATGCATGTCGCAGGGTGTGAGGGTGGATCTCCGCCGGCAGTCCCTTCGCCACGGAGATGCGCTTCACGATCCGCCCCACGCTCCTGGTGGTAAGCCGTCCCGTGCCCCTCATCTGTAAGTTCAAGAGCAAAGCGTCAGTTGACTTCCCTGCGAGCTTGGCCGTCCGCGACGGAAGATAAGCGCGCAGTGCGTCTGCCGCCGCATCCCCGAGCGGAACATAGCGCTGTTTCCGCCCTTTGCCCCGGACCAGGATCACCTCCCGCGCCCAATGCACGTCCGCCAAATTCAACCCTACCAGTTCAGCGTTGCGGATGCCGCACCCATACAGCAGCTCGAAGATCACCCGATCTCGCTCCGGCCACGCGGCCACTTCCTCCGCCGAGGCTGTATCCACCAGCTGGTTCATCTGCTCAATCGAGGGCACACGCGGTAAGTGCCGGGGCAATTTAGGCGTCGCCACCAGAGCGGCCGGATTACTGGAAACGTGCCCTGCCCTGGCCATCCACTGGAACCATGAACGGATGGCTGCCAGCGACCGGGCAACCGACGCCTTGGACAGTCCCCGCTCGTACAGTTCGCCCAGGTACCCGCGTATCAGCAGATGATCCACGCTGCTTATTTGGATACCCTGGCCGCCTTGTTCGATCAGATAGGCAGCGAAATTGCCCACCTCACGTTGATAAGCCCGCAGGGTATGTGGGGACGCCGCCCGCTCGTGCGCCAACATCGCCATGAAACCGGCCGCCAATCGTGTAGGTTGGGGCTTCACTGGGCGCCTCTTCTTGTGGCCCGGGGATGGTGGGCGCGATGCACCGCTTTCAGTCTGCCCAGCGCCAGGTGGGTATACACCTGGGTGGTGGAGATATCCGCGTGCCCCAACAGGGTTTGTACCGTCCTGAGATCGGCGCCATTCTCGACCATGTGGGTGGCGCAACTGTGGCGCATCACGTGCGGGCTGGCGCGCGAATCCAGACGCTTCACCAGGCGCCAAATCCATTGCCGGGTAAGCGCGGCGCCGCGTACGGAGAGAAAAAGCCGGCTCTCCCCTGGACGAATCGCCAGCCCCGGCCGGCCGCGATTTAAATAGGCCTCCAGAGCCTCGACGGCAATGCGCCCCAGGGGCACAATGCGCTCCTTATCCCCTTTGCCCCGCACGAGCATGCGTCCCTCGGCCAGGGACAGATCTTGGACCCCCAGGCCGGTGAGCTCGGAAACGCGCACCCCTCCTGCGTAGAGCATTTCCACGATGGCCCGATCGCGCAGGGCTACCGCGTCTGCCTGGGGGTGGTTGGCCGCGGTATCGGCCTGTTCCATCATGCGCTCTACCTCCGATTGCGCCAGCGCTTTGGGCAGAACCTTCCAGGACGAGGGGGATTCAAGGTTGACCGTCGGATCGTGGCCGATGCGCTTATCCAGAAGCAGCCATTTGTAGAAGCCACGCAGGCAGGAAAGCTTGCGCGCTACGGAGCGCGATTGCACCCCATGCTTCTGCAGGTGCTCCAGAAATCCCGCCACCTGCTGTTGGCCTGCGGTTACCGGCAGCGCATGGGCCCCTTCGAGGTATTCGGTAAATAAGGACAGGTCCCGTTCATATGCCTGGCAGGTCAGCGGACGCAGGCCCTTTTCCACCCGGAGGTAGGTAAGGTATTGGCGCATGAGGCTGTTACGCACAGGCTCGATTATCCGCTCCCGGGGCCTGGTTCGCCGCCGGCCGGCGCGGTCAGGAACCAAAAGAGACAGCCATGGCCAGATTTACGGCTCTGTCACCCGCGGAGTGCAAAATACCACCAGATCACCGACAATAGAGAAAGGGGCCTGGCCCCGCCAGGAGCGTCATCCCGCTTGACCAGCAGCAAGTCCAGCCACACCATCAGCCTTTCCCCAGAAGAATTTGCCGGCTCTGTTCTTTCCCGGGAGCCCGCCGTGGCCGTCTTTGATTGCGACGGAACACTATGGGACGGGGACTCCGGATACGACTTCATGCTCTGGTCGATCGAGGAGGGCATCGTATCCCGCAACGCGAGTGATTGGATCGACTCCCGCTACCGGCTTTATCGTGCTGGTAAGGTCTCCGAGCTGGCCATGTGCGGCGAGATGGTCCAGATCTACGATGGCCTCAGCGAATTGGAAGTCCGCGGGGCTGCAGCGGCATTTTTCCAAACCCGCTTCACCGGCAAGATCTTCCCTGAAATGCGCTCCCTGGCCGACTCCTTGACCGCTCGTGGGACCGAGATCTGGGTGGTGAGCTCGACCAACAACTGGGTGATCGAAGAGGGCGTTCGGGGGTTCAACGTTCCCCCCTCCCGGATTATTTCCGCACGCGCTGCGGTGGTGGGTGGGGTTATCACCAGCAAACTGATCGACGTTCCCACAGACGAGGGCAAAGCCCGGTCGCTCGAAAAAGCGGGCGTGGCGTCTCCCGATGTAGTATTCGGAAACTCGATTCACGACGCCGCAATGCTTGAGATTGCGCGCCAGGCCTATCCGGTTAACCCCACCCCGGCACTGCTGGAAATCGCGGCAAAGCAGGGGTGGCCGGTCTTTTACCCGCAGGGGACCTTGCCTGCTTCGGCATGACTGCCCAACGCTCCAGACGGTCTTGCCCGGCCAACGTCTAAGATCATATGAGTGTGCAGAAAGACTTCAGGCGAAGAACGGACGCGAAGGTGGTTCGGCTCGTCGTGGCCGCACTTATCCTGCGAGAGCAGAAGGTGTTGATTTGTCAGCGGAGGCCCGACCAGCCGATGGCCCTTAAATGGGAATTTCCCGGGGGCAAAGTAGAGGTTGGCGAAAGCGCGGAACAAGCCCTGCGGCGTGAACTCGATGAGGAATTGGGCATAGCCGCGGATATCGGCAACCGGGTGGCACACACACTCCATACCTACCGCAGCGGAACCTCAATTGATCTGCAGTTTTTTGTGGTTCACCAATTTGCCGGCGAAATGACGAACCGCATTTTTAACGACCTGCGCTGGTGCCCGCTACGGGAATTGACCCGCTACGACTTTCTCGCCGCCGACAGAATTCTGATCCGCGAGCTTGCCGCGGGCAAGCTGCTCTGATTACTTCTCTCCTGACCACGGACCGATGGGTGCCCACATCTCGCTTGTTTTTCGCGAGATGTGGGATCCGCGACACTTGACTGCAACCTTCCAAACTTCTATAAAATGGTTCGGAAAACAAGCGAGATGTGAGGCAATCGGTCCGTGGTCAGGAGAGATTCAAGAGCGTCTCAAAATTGAAAGTAGATGAAGTCCCGGTGGCCGAAAAAGCCGAAGAAGACGATCGCGTAGATACACGCGTTGTAAGCCAGGGCGCGAAAGGCCGGCCGGCCCCATAGCACGGGGCACTTGCGATGGATTGGCGATCCACCACTCAACCACGAACATGGCGACTATCGACAAAACCAGATAGGGGGCCGTGGCTCGGCTAAATCCGCCGACTTTTAGCAACAAAGGATCCAGTCGCCCCAGGGGAAGAAGGTGGGTGGCGATAAACCAGGAGTCCGCTACCGTGTTGGCACGAAAAAATATCCATGCGAACGTCACCAGGCTGAATGTCACAACAATTTTCACGCATGCCTGCAGCCTCGGTACACGGCCAAATCGTGGCACGAATGGTGATATAGCTTGGGCGACAATCAGGTAAACGGCGTGCAGGAAACCCCAGAGGACGAAGGTCCAGTTGGCCCCGTGCCAGAGCCCACTGATCACAAACGTAATCACCAGGTTGGCATAGTGCCGGGACAGTTTCACGCGATTGCCGCCCAAAGGAATGTAGACGTAATCGCGAAACCAGGTGGAGAGCGAGATGTGCCATCGCCTCCAGAACTCTCCCACTGAACGGCTGAAGTACGGCTGCATGAAATTGATGCGCAGTTCGTAGCCCATCATCCGCGCTAAGCCCAACGCAATATCGGTGTAGCCGGAAAAGTCGCAATAGATCTGGATGGAAAATAACAGGGTCGCCAAGGAAAGCGCTGCCCCGCTGTAATGCCTCGGTGTGTCGTAGATTAGCTTTACAAAATCGGCGACATTATCCGCCAGCACCATTTTCTTGAACAGTCCCCACAGGGCCTGCACCATGCCGGCGCGAACCCCTTCAAAACTAATCCTGGGCTCGCGATGAAATTGCGGCAGCAGCTCGTAGGGCCGCTCGATCGGCCCCGCCACCATTTGCGGAAAGAAGGCTACATAGAGCGCGTATTCAAGCAGATGCTTCTCCGCCGGTACCCTCCTCCGGTAAACCTCGATGGTGTAGCTCATGGCCTGAAAGGTGTGGAAGGAAAGCCCAACCGGCAAAATGATCGCCAGCAAAGGCGGGTCATACTGCAACCCAAATAGATGGCTTGCGCTGCGCACCGAGCCGGTCAAAAAATTGAAATATTTGAAAATGACCAGAAGCGATATGTTGCAAAAAAGGCTTAACGCCAGGTAGAGGCGGCGGCGCCCCTGCTGCTCCGCTTTTTCTATCTGCAGCCCGGCCACATAGTCGATCACCGTGATGGCCCAGATCACAAAGATGTAGCGGGTACTCCAGCACATATAGAAGTAGTAGCTGGCGGCCAGCAGAATGACCTTGCGGGGAGTACCCCGAGTGACCAGAACCAGCAGCCACACCACGACAAAAAAGAACAGAAACTGAAAGCTATTGAACAGCATGGAGTGTGTCCTTCAGCAGCTGAAACAAAGCTTCTGTATAGATCCGCGCGCCGGTTTTATTCAGGTGCGTCTGATCGGCAAACAGCCGGTTGGGATAGAGGTAGTAGTCAGGACCGAGCAACTTACAAGAGGTGGCCTGCTCCACCTGCGCGGCAAAGCCGGCGTCATACTCTGCCGCAGCCGCGGCTTCCCCACTGCGCAGGTAAAAGGGCACATAGTAGCAATCCATGTGATATTGCTGGATCAGTCGATTCAGTTGACCGGCCTGCGTACTCTGCGCAGGCGCGACGCGCGGGAGCTTCTGCGTAGGCTGGTCCGAAGCGAGATGGAAGTCATCGGGCAGGCGGCCGCCGGGAAAGTGGCTCTGCTCGGTGATCAAGTGATAGCCTCGCTCGGCGACTAACTCGCGCTCGTTCTCCTCCGACTCGCGGTAGTAGCTCGTCACCCCGCCGTGGCTGGGCGCATTGAGCAGGAACGCAGTCAGATCCCGCACCAGATTACGAAAGGGAAACAAATGGTCGATGACCGCGTGGTCATCGGCAATAAAATGAAAAACCCCCAGCCGGGGTGGATCGGGACTCCATGGCAGCGTGAGCAGCAGCACGTTGGGAGCCTGCCCTCGGGCGCACATCGCCTTGAGCGGCGGCAAAAGTAAATCACTTCCCGGAAAACCGGAATTGAAGGACGAGACCTTCAAATGGTTCGCCGAACTCATCTGGTCAAACCAGGCGGGAACAAAACCCGCCAGGATCTTACTGTTGCCGAAAATCAGTACCCGGGTCACCGAGGGATCGGCGGGAAAGACCTCTCCCTTTTGCTCCAACTGCAGCTTGGCGCTAAACACCACGTCGGAGCCATTCTTCAGGTAGGGAAGACCGCGGAATAATCCATAAAAAGCCGCCCACAGCACTACAAAGAGAAAAATCGTCCAGCTGAGAGCCGACGGAGTGCTCCGCTTCGCCGGCGGCTCCTGCTTGACGACTTCGGGGTTGGGAGCGGTTTGGACGTCCAAAATAGACCCTGAACTCTCATCGTATTACACCCCACTTGTAAACATCATGACCAGTGACAACACAATGACAACAGCTGCTGTGAGCCATGCCACGGCATTGAACCAACGGGAGTTTACGTAGTCGCCCATCAGGTCTTTGCGATTAATCAGCAGCAGCATAAAGACGATCACCAGCGGCAGCAGCACGCCATTCAATACCTGCGACAGGATGACCATGCTGATCAATTTGCCGTTGGGCACGAACAAAACCGCCGCGGCCCCGCCCGCCACGAGAAGGGTATACAGCCAATAGAAGACCGGCGCATCTTTGAAGCCGCCATCCAGTCCGGACTGCAAACCTAACCCCTCGCATACCGTATAGGCGGTGGAAAGCGGCAGGATGGAGGCGGCAAACAGCGAAGCATTAAAAAGCCCGACGGCGAACAACAGAAAGGCATAGCGCCCGGCCAGCGGCTTCATCGCCTCGGCCGCATCGGCCGCTTCCCTGATCGCCCCCATGCCGTGAGCGAACAACGTGGCGGCACAGGCAACCACGATGAACCAGGCCACGATGTTGGTAAAGAACGATCCAATGATGACGTCGAGCCGCGAAGCCCCGTAGCTCTTCGCCGTCACCCCCTTCTCTACGATCGAAGACTGGAGATAGAACTGCATCCAGGGTGAGATGGTGGTGCCTATGACGGCCACGATCATGTAAACGTAACTTTTAGAGTGCCATATCGAGCCCCGTGGCAGCTCGATGGTGGCCACCATGGCATCGTGCCAGCTGGGCTGCGAGAGCACCCCGGTAACGATGTAAGCGATGTAGAAAACCGACGCCGCCAGAAAAACCTTTTCGACCTGTTTGTAGTCTCCTTTGACCACCAGGAACCAGATCAACAACGCGCTCCCGGGCACGGAGATGTACTTGCTGATGTGGAAAAGCTGCATGCTGCCGGCAATACCGATGAACTCCGTCATGATGTTGCCGAAGTTCACCACCACTAACAGCAGCATCAAGATGAAAGTCATGCGCAGCCCGAACTCTTCCCGGATAAGATCGCTGAGGCCTTTGCCGGTAACAGCGCCCATGCGCGCACACATTTCCTGCACCACCAGCAAAGCCACGGTGATGGGGATCATGGTCCAGAGCAGGGTATAGCCGAACTGGGCTCCGGCATTGGAGTAGGTGAGAATGCCGCCCGAATCGTTATCGATGTTGGCGGTAATAAACCCTGGCCCCAGCACGGCGAGGAAGAGCAGTATGCGGATTCGCCAGCGCTTGAGCATCAGGGAGTTTTTATTGTTTGGCTCGCAGGAATGCGATTACATGGTCGGCCTGCACCACTCCCACCAGCCGGTTGGCGCTATCCACCACAGGCAGCGCATGCAGATTGTACTTGTCGAAGAGTTCCGCGACTTCATCCTGGTGCGCTTCCGCAGGACAAGAGATGATGCGCGGCTCGGCCAGAACAGCAACGCGCGTCTCCGGAAGCGCCAGGATCAGCCGCGACAGCGGCACGACGCCTTCGAGCGCCTCGTCTTTCCCGGTGAGGTAGACTTCCGTGACCCCTTCTACGTCGCCTTCGAACTCTCGCAGCGCCCGCACCGCCTCTCCGACGGTTCCGCGCGAGGGCACCTGCACATAGGAAGTGGTCATTCTGCCAGCGGCGGAATCCTCCCGGAATTCGAGCAGGTCTTCTACTTCCTGCCGCTCTTCCGGCTCCATCTCTTCGAGGATGGCCTCGGAACGCTCATCGGAGAGCTCGGCCAGCAGATCGGCGGCTGCGCCCGGATCCATCTCTTCCACGATGTCGGCTACGCGGCCGGAATCGAGCGATTCGAGCAGAGACTTCTGCAAACGAGGGTCTACTTCCTCCAACGCATCTGCCGCTACCTCTTCATCAAGGGAGACAAAGATGGCTTCCCGCTCGGGTGGCGACAGATCTTCGAGGATGGCGGCAAGATCGGAGGGGTGCATACTGGCCAGCCGCTCATGTTCGATCTTGAGCTTTACCCGCCGCGCCGGATCCACCTCAATCAGGTCCACGAACTCCCAAGGAATAATGCTGGCGCGGAAGCGCATAGCGAAGTTTGCCAGCGTGTGTTTGGGCAACACTCCTTTGAAGATCCTGCGAACTGCCCCCCGCAGCCCGACCGCGACTTCAGCCACCCGCAGTCCTTCGCGTCCGTTCTGGGGGTACCACTGCAGGTCCACGTCGTTGACGCGCACGACTTTTCTCCCGTGCACGTCGATGATTTGCCGGTCGAGCACATCTTGCTGCAGCAGAATCAGATTTTCATCGCCGCGCAGGGGCTGAAGGACGGCATCCTCACGCAATTCAAGCGTGCCGGCTGGCGTTTGCAGTACGTCCTTCACGGCGACCAGCCTGGATCCCTCGCGCGTTTTTAGCAGAAGTCCTGCGACATTGCCTGCGGCCGCTCCGGTGGCCACTGCAACATCTTTCAGCCGGCCCTGGACGCGCCCCTGCCGGTCCGTGATCAGCGTGCCGAGCAGGAGGGTAAGGCTCGCGTGCGTAGTGTGTTTTTCGTGCATCGACGGCACGTTGCAGTCTACCAGCCGCCAGGGGGAGGGATGGAACAGCCGTACTCAAAATGTTCTGAAATGATTGCGGCTTAGTGACTGAAGGGTACGGGCTTCAGCCCGTACATAAGACAACCAGCATGACTGGGCTTTAGCCCCTGAGGGAATTCTTTCAGCAAATCCTGACCGAGAAGCTGCCCTCAGAGGCTAAAGCCCCGTCGGTGTTGGATCCAATACGTACGGGCTGAAGCCCGTACCCTTCATCTGAAAGCCCGTCTGCTAGTTTGGTCGTTCTGGCCGGCTTTTTTGAAAACGTTCATCCAGGGGCTGTCTGCCCTGGAATCCAGCCTCTACGGTATGCCAGTAGTCAATTTTCGCTTCCCCCAGTTGCCAGCAGAGCAGCACGATCTGCTCCCCGGCCTGAAATGGGAAGTCCAGCAAACCCTTGTCGAGATCCTTTACCTGGACACCGATCGAATCAATTTCCTGGATCGCATCCTGGGCCTGCTGCACAGCCGCGCGTTGACCCATACGTTTGCGCGCCACCGCAGCGACATCGATCAGCATGCCCCCGGCGAGAAAGATATTCTGGCTGAGCAGCTGCAGTTCTGCTTCTGCCACACCGGCGCTCGCCTTGGCGTCGATTGCCCGCCGCAGCAGAGACTCCAGGATCGGCAGCAGCGATTGCGCCTCGTCAAGAGAGAATGTCTTCATCCATCGGACCTTCGTCTGACCCCTATGTTAATACACCTCGAACATCTCAAAGCCCGGCTGAAACGTTCCTCTTATGAGGCAGAATCGCCCGGTCGGCTGATTTGTGACCTGTTGGGCGGGGCAGGTATCATGACAGAGCGATGAGTTTGCCCGACACCATCTTCATCTTCGGCCTGGCGTTGGTAATTTTTGGGCCCAAAAAGCTGCCGGAAATTGGGCGTCAGCTGGGCAAGCTGGTGCTCGAATTCCGCCGCGCCAGCAACGAATTCAAGATGCAGATTGAGGAAGAGTTACGCGCCGCCGAAGTGGCAGACCGGCAAAAGCAGATTGCGGCCCCGCCAGCCACCCCAGCGCCTCTGCCGGAACCCGTTTCCGATGTCCCTGACCATACGGCCGCCGAGCAACGGAACGACGGTGAGCACGGAAAGCCCGTCGTCCCGGGTGATCCCTGTCGATGAGGAAGTAGCGGAGCTTAAATCGGTAGCGGGGGACCATCCCGAACTGGCGAGCAACGGCCTGGAGCGTGAGCCGGAGCAAGCGACGACCCACTATGACTGACCTTGTGGACCGGGCCCGCACGGCAGTAACGGAACGAGCGGAATTGCCTGGCATGAGCCTCCTGGAGCACCTGGAGGAACTTCGCAAGCGCATCATCCATTCCGGGGTTTACCTGATTGTTGCTTTCTTCGTCGCCTACTACTTCCGCGAGAAGCTCGCTGCTGTCATGGAGAAGCCCATTGTTGAGGCTCTCAAGGCGCACCATCTCGACCCTCATCTGGTTTATCTGAACCCGGTCGACCCCTTCAATTTCTTTATTAAAATCAGCCTGGTGTGCGGCGCCATCCTGGCTTCGCCTTTCATCCTGTTCCAGGTGTGGCTATTCATCGCTCCCGGGCTTTACCGGCAGGAGAAGCGCTATATCCTGCCCTTCATGACTGCCACCGTCGGATTGTTTCTGGCCGGCGCCTTTTTCGGCTATCACTACGTTTACCCCGGTGCTTTGACCTTCCTGATCGGCTACGGCGCTCAATTCAGACCGATGGTCACGGTCGGCGAGTACACCGAACTTTTCATGACCGTGATCCTCGGCCTGGGGATCACGTTTGAGTTGCCCATCCTGGTCTTCTTTCTGGCCCTCTTTGGCATCGTGAGCGCAGGCTGGCTGTGGAAGAATATTCGTTACGCCATCCTGGTGATTTTCATCATCTCCGCGATCATCACCCCCACTCCCGATGTGCTGACGATGTGCGTTTTTGCCGCGCCCATGCTGGTGCTCTACGTAGTGAGTATTGGGGTGGCCTATATGGTCCATCCGACGCGGAGAAACCGGCTAAAAGAGCAGATCATGAAGCTCGCTGCCGCGCTTCTTTGCTTCTCGATGAGTGGGCTGGCATGGCCACAGGCGGCCACGCCGCTTCCCCGCTTTGACGGCGATCGTGCCCTCGCCTACACCCGGGAATTCGTAGCTACCGGACCTCGATGGGTAGGAAGCAAGGGGCACGCCAAAGCCCAGGCGTTCCTGGAGAAGCAGTTCGCCAAAGACCATCTGGAAAAGGACAGCTTCACCGCATCCACGCCCGCGGGACCGCTGGCCATGACCAACTACATCGTCAAGTTTCCCGGCACTAAGGATGGCGTCATCGTCCTGGCCAGCCATTACGACACCAACTACCCGCTCAAAGATACCGGGTACGTGGGCGCGAACGATAGCGGCTCAAGCACTGGCCTGCTGCTGGAACTAGCCAACAGCTTCCGCGGCAAAAAGCTGGATGGGTATAGCGTGTGGCTGGTCTTCTTTGACGGAGAAGAGGCTATCAAGGGCTGGTCGGACACGGACTCGACGTATGGCAGCGCGCACCTCGCGGCCAAGTGGCAAGCCGATGGCACGCTTAAGAACATCAAGGCCTTTTTACTGGCCGATATGATTGGCGACCGCGATCTCGGTGTGGAACGGGACTTGAGTTCGACTCCATGGCTGCTCGACTTGGTGGGCCAGGCCGCAGCGAAGTATGGGGACCAGTCCTATTTCTTTCAGCGGCAAGAGGCGGTCGGCGATGATCACACGCCGTTTATGCAACGCCATGTGCCCTGCGCCGACATTATCGATTTCGATTACGGATACCAGAACGCGTTCTGGCACACTCCCCAGGACACCATGGACAAGCTGAGCGCGAAGAGTCTCACCATCGTGGGCGACGTGTTCCTCGAAACCATCCGCCTGCTCAATCAGCGCTAGCGTTTTGGACTTTCTCCCGGTAACGGAACCGATGGGTGCCCCACATCCTCGCTCGTTTTTCGCGAGATGTGGGATACCGCAATTTTGATTTGAAGTCTCGAACTTTGCAAATCCAGCACCGTGGTATCCCACATCTCGCGAAAAACGAGCGAGATGTGGGGCACCCGTCGGTCCCGTTACCGGGACAGATCCAAAACCCCTCTAACCCAATTCATTGGAAGCGCCATCCTCCCCATTGTCATTTCGACCCGGATTTCCTGCCGCGCAACACTGAACAAAGCCGCGTGTGCGCCTTTCTCTTAAGGAAAGGCGCATGAAATCCGCGAACGCCACCAACTTCAACGGGAAATTCGGGGGAGCGAAGCCGAGGGATCTGCAGTGCGCCTCGCTTCTTCACCAAATCACCATGGGCTAGCATTGCATGATGCTCGATGGCGCCCCGATCGCATACTGGGTAGGCTTTCACGTCGTCGTCCTGCTACTGATCGTGGTCGACCTGGGCGTTCTCAGTCGAGGGGAACCATCCACCCAAAACAACCGCAATTTTCTTTTTGTCTTATTTCTGCTCGCCCTGGCGACCTCTTTCGGCCTTTGGATAGGCCACGTTGAGGGCCATCAGACAGAGCTCGAGTTTGCCGCCGGTTATCTGATCGAGCTCTCCATGAGCATCGATAACCTCTTCGTCTTCCTGCTGATGTTTCGTACCTTCGGCCTCAGCCCCCCGTTACAAAGAAAAGCGCTGCTGCTGGGTATCCTGGGCGCCATCGTGATGCGCGGGCTGTTTATCTTCGCGGGCATCGAGCTACTACATCGATTCGCGTGGATACAGTACTTCTTCGGCGCGCTGCTGGTAGTTGCCGCGCTACGCCTGTTACGAGCTAAAAAGAAGAAGAGCGGCGAGACGCCCGAGCCGGCTAGATGGATTGCGGAACGAACCAGGCGTTTTCCCACCAATCCCAGGACGAACTTTCTTGTCGCCGTGATCGCCATCGAGCTGGTCGACCTGGTATTCGCCATCGACTCTGTGCCCGCAGTGTTGGCCGTCTCCCACCATCCCTTTGTGGTTTACACCTCCAATATCTGCGCCATTCTCGGCCTGCGGGCTTTGTACTTCCTGGTTGCCGGCCTGCTCGACCGGCTGCACTTTCTTCACTTTGCCCTGGCCGCGATTCTAGGGTTCGTCGGCTGCAAGATGCTGTTCGTGAAATGGATCAACGTGCCGGTCGCGGTCTCGCTCGCCTTCATCGTCACGGTGGTGTTTGCCGCGACCGCTGCTTCACTGCTCTCACCCCGCACCAGCCAAACCTGAGGACTGCGATACGATGGACGAAGCCGTGCGCAAGATTTCCGTCACGACCAAGTCCGGGCCGTACACCGTTTCCGTGGGAAGCGGCATTTTGGACTCTCTATCGAAGGGCATCCCAGCGCTCGCAGGCAATGCCCGCAAGCTCTTTGTCTTAACGTCGCCCGAGATCTGGGCCCTGTGGGGCCGGCGCTTGCAAGCTTCGCTTGCTCCCCGGGAACCGATCGTTCTGTTTCTGCCCCCGGGAGAGCGTCACAAGCGCATGAGCCAGGTGGAGCGGCTGACCACAGACCTGGCCAAAGCCGGCGCGGACCGCTCCTCGCTGCTCCTCGCCTTCGGTGGAGGGGTCACCGGCGATGTGGGCGGGTTTGTCAGCGCCATCTATATGCGCGGGATTGACTACATCCAGATACCGACAACCCTGTTGTCCCAGGTGGATTCCTCAGTGGGCGGCAAGACTGGGGTCAATCTGCAGACGGGTAAGAACCTGGTGGGCTGTTTCTATCCTCCGCAAGCGGTGGTCGCGGATATCGAACTACTGCGCACCCTTCCCCAACGGGAACTGCGCGCCGGAATTTATGAAAGCATCAAAGCTGGGCTCATCCGCGATGCGGCGCTTTTCCGCTTCATTGAGAGTCACCGCGAAGCCATCGACCAAGGCGATCCTGCATCTCTCGAGAAAATGGTCGCCACCTCCATCCGGATTAAGGCCGATGTAGTAAGCCAGGATGAACGGGAATTTGGCGTGCGCATGATTCTCAATTTCGGCCACACGCTCGGCCATGCGATCGAGGCGGCCAGTGGTTATCATGCGCTTCTCCACGGCGAAGCGATCGCCTGGGGCATGATCGCGGCTCTCCATATCAGCCGCGGGCGAAATCTGGTGGCCGCGCAGGCAGCGCGACCGTATCGAGGCCCTCATTCGCTACTTTCAGCCTCCGCCCCTACCCCCGGTCTCCTCCAAGCGCCTGTTGCAGGCGGCCTCCGGCGACAAAAAGAACCGGGGCGGAGTACGTCGCTTCGTTTTGCTGCAGGGCATCGGCAATGCCGTCGTAGTCGAGGATGTGACCGACGCCGAGGTGTTAGCCGCCATCGGGTCCATTCGCCAGGCGCCCGAGAGAAGTCAGTAACCGTGGCGGCGCCTGGAGCTCAACCGGAGGGCACCGGAGACGAAGCGACCGCCGCTACCGCTGTTCGTTTAATGTTCGATCGAATCGCCCCCCGCTACGATCTTCTGAATCATGTGCTCTCCTGCAATATCGACCGGGTCTGGTGGCGCCGGGCGGCACGCAGCTTTCGCCAGGCGCTCGCCCGGCCCGATGCACAGGTTCTCGACCTCTGCTGCGGAACCGGGGATATGACGCTGGCGTTGCTGCGCCATAGGCCGAAGAATGGACGACCCGTGCTGGCGGCCGACTTTGCCCACCAGATGCTGCTGCGCGGTGCGGCAAAATTCGGCCCCCGGGGAGCGCTTGCCATCGAGGCAGACGCGCTCCATCTTCCTCTTCCTGCAGGTTCGGTCGATCTGCTCACCACCGCCTTCGGCTTTCGGAATCTGGCCAACTACCGGGCGGGGCTGGAAGAGTTTTATCGCGCGTTGAAGCCGGGCGGGGAGTTGGGCATCCTCGACTTCAGCGAGCCGGGCGGCGTCATGGGCAAACTGTATGCCTTTTACTTCCGCCGCGTCCTTCCCGCCGTAGGCTCGCTGATCTCGGGAACATCCGCACCGTACCGTTACCTGCCCAGTTCCGTTCGCCGCTTTCCCGCGCCTGCGGAATTGCTGCAAACCATGCAATCGGTGGGCTTTGCGCAAGTTTCCTGGACTCCCTACAGCTTCGGAATCGCGGGCTTGTACCGGGGAGTGAAGCCGTTAACCATGTGATGTCACCGCTGATCGCGGATACCCGGCCGGCTGGTTAACTGGATAAACTTAAGCAATGCGTACTACCGTCACCTGGCAGCAAGACCAGCAGTACGATGGTCTCTCTGAGAGCGGTCATCACGTCACCATGGATGGCGACTCCGCACACCGGGGGGGCGCAAGCCCTATGGAGCTGGTGCTGATGGCTCTATGCGGCTGCACCTCAGTGGATGTGGTTTCTATCCTGCGCAAGAAACGGGAACCACTCACCTCGTTAACTGTCTCTGCGGTTGCCGAACGGGCGGCCGAGCCCCCCAGCGTTTTCACCCACATCCACCTTACGTACCAAGTCGGCGGAGGGGTATCCGTCAAGGCCGCGGAGGATGCAGTAGCGCTGTCTAAGAACAAATACTGTTCGGTTTCGAAGATGCTCGAAAAATCGGCGACTATCGATTACGTCATCACCTATGGCGAGCCGGCATGATCAACTTTTTCCGTTTAGTCCTGGCGGGCCTGGTGCTCGCAATGGCGGGGCTGATCGCGGCTGTGGTGACCATGCGTCTTGCCATCCATGGGGCAGAGGTTAAAGTTCCGGATCTGCAGGGGCTCACCGTGACTGAGGCGGTGCACAAGACGGCCAACATGGGCTTGAACCTGGGCATCGACAACAGATACTACAGCGTGGATGTGCCGGCCGGGCGGGTACTGGCACAATCTCCCTTGCCTGGCGCCATTGTGAGACGGGAATGGCGCATGCGCGTGACGGAGAGCCTGGGGCCGCAACGTGTGGCCATTCCCAAGGTTGTGGGCCAGCAGGAGCGGGTGGCGGCGATCGAAGTGCGCCGCGTCGGGCTGGAGCTCGAAGAGACGGCGCAGATGCCCTATAGTGGCGCTCAGCCGGGCACCGTCATCGCGCAGAATCCGCAGCAGGGGGCTGGCGGAGTGGAGCGGCCTAGCGTGAGCCTGCTGGTGAGTACTCCAGCGCCTGTTGCGGCAACGGCGATGGTTATGCCGCAGCTGACTGGTATGCCGCTGGCGGCAGCGGAAGCTCTGGTGGTGCACGCGGGGTTGAAGCTAGGCCCGGTGCAGAACAGCTACTCGGACGCGCCGCCTCCGACTGGCGAGGACGTGGGCATGGCTCCAGCCGACACTGTGGACCCTGCGGGCACGGTGTTGAGCCAGACCCCCATCGCCGGCTATCGCGTCGAACCAGGAACGACTATTACGTTCAGAGTCGCCCAGTAAAGGGGAAACCGCAGGTCCCTCCACTACGCTACGCTTCGGTCGGGATGACAAGTTTAGTGAGGCGACTCCAAGCCAAGATCGCAACCAATCTAACTTGTCATCCCGACCGAAGCGTAGCGTAGTGGAGGGACCTGTGGTTCGCTCATTCCCGCGTGATGCAGGCGGCAAAGAACCCGTCACCCTGATATAGACCCGGAAACGTGCGCAGGAACTGATCGGGCGAGCGGCCGGGAAACAAACGCTCTGCACTGCCTTCATACAGCGTGCCTTCCAGCTCCAAAGCCCGGACTTGCTCCTTCCACGGGAGGGTCCGGAAGCCGCTCTCGCGCTCCAGGGCCTCAATTACCACATCCTCATTTTCTTCGGCCTCCAGCGAGCAGGTGGAGTAGACAAGCCTGCCACCCTCGCGCAGAGCCCGCATTGCCGAACAGAGCAGGCGTATCTGCCGATCATGCTGGCGACGAAAATCCTCCACGGTGACTCGGTGCTTTATTTCCGGGTTGCGTGCCAACGTGCCGGTTCCGCTGCAGGGAGCGTCGCAAAGCACCAGATCGAATTGCCTCTGGAAAGGCAGATCCGTAGCATCGAGCACCCGGAAGCGAATGCCCTTCAAACTCCTTTGCATCGCTTTGAGGCGGGCAGGACTGATGTCACATGCAGTGATCGAAGCCGTAGGATTGCGCTCCGCCAGGATGGCCGTCTTGCCCCCCGGCGCGGCACAGCAATCCAAAATTTCACTGCCCCGGCCCGCTAGCTCCGCGATCAGTTGCGATCCCTCATCCTGTATGCGCGCGCCCCCTGTCACCTCTCCCCCAACCACGCGCCTGGCCCGGACGACAAAGGTACCTGCTTCCGGCTGCGGACTTGCTTCCTCCGGTGAGGTGAGGCGGATCGTTGTTGGAGGAGGAAGCTGGTCGTAGCGGCAAATTTCAGCAGCAGTCTCCAGACCATGGGCTTTAACCCAGCGTTCGACCAGCCAAGAAGGATGCGCCGCCGGAGCGTCGGCGGCATCGATTTTCGCAGCCTTCTCCAGTTTCCTCAGTACTGCGTTGACCAATCCGACGGCGTAGGAACTACCCGACTGCCTGACCAGCTCCACGCTCTCAAAGATAGCGGCGCGCGCCGGAATGCGATCGAGCACCAGAAGCTGCAGGGCGCCCAGCTCGAGCGAGACTTGCACCGGGTCTGCCAGGTGACTCCGGCGCTTGGTAAGCGCTGCAGCAATACGTTGCTGCAATACCAGTTGCCAGCGAAGGACTCCCATCACCAGGGTGGTGGCCAGATTTTGGTCCAGTGTGGAGAGAGCCTCCACCCGTTGGGAACGAAGCAACACGTCACTGTGGGACTCCGGCTTGCGTTTGAGTTCAAGCAGCAACTCGAAGGCGGCCTTCCGCGCAGGAGAGACTGGGCTGTTCAAACTACGCGCCCAGACTCTCATGCGGACGGGGAGTGGTGCCGCGCAAAAAGTCGGCCACCGGCATCCTCTTCTTTCCTTCCAGTTGAATCTCCAGCAGCTCGAGGCGCGTAGCCGAACCCGCGGCGGCAAAGAGGCGATGTCCCTTCCACCATCAGTTCTCCGGGAGGGGCATCCATGGATCCGGCCGGCTTCAGCCGATGCAGGGTTAGCTTTTTGCCGCGGAACAACGTGTAAGCGCCGGGCCAGGGCTGAAAACCACGCCAGCGGTTGTAAATCTCGCCGGCAGATCGAGCGAAATCCACCAGGGCATCTTCCCTCACCAGGATCGGCGCCAGAGACGCGCCCGCATCATCTTGGGGTGCAGGATGGATCGACCCCGCCTCCAGCCCCCGGAGTGTCTCCAGCATGAGGTCTGCGCCACTCTTCGCCAGCATGGGAAAAAGCTCCTCGGCTGTCTGATCCGGTTCAATAGTTAAGGCACGCTGCAGCAGGATGTCGCCCGTGTCCAGGCCCGCGTCGATGCGCATGGTCGTCGCCCCGGTGACGCTCTCCCCGTTGGCCACCGCCCACTGGATGGGAGCAGCCCCGCGGTACTTGGGTAGCAATGAGGCGTGCAGGTTGAGGTTGCCCCACCGCGGCAGGTTCAGCATCCAATCCGGAATGATGCGGCCGTACGCCACCACAATGATGGCCTCCGGCTGGATCGCCTCCAGGCGAGCACGGAGTTCCGCGTTGTTCTTGATCTTCTCCGGTTGCACCACCGGCAAGCCCGCTTGCTCCGCCAGCACTTTGACGGGAGGCGGCGAAGGATCCTGATCGCGCCCACGAACGCGATCAGGCTGGGTAACCACCAGTTCGACGTCGTGACCGGCTGCGAGCAGTTGCTGCAAAGTAGGAATGGCGAACTGCGGAGTGCCGCAAAAGACAAGCCTCACTCGCCTACCATTCCCCGGCTCGCTGCAATTTGCGAATCTTGCGCAGCACGAAATCGCGCTTCAGAGCACTTATGCGGAAGATGAAGAGGATTCCGTCCAGGTGGTCAATCTCATGCTGGAAGGCTCGGGCCAGCAGATCGTCCGCTTCCCGTTCAAACCAATTACCCTGGAGATCCTGAGCGCGAATTTTTACTTTGGCAGCGCGCGCGACCTTCTCCCGGATGTCCGGCAGGCTTAAACAGCCCTCCTCTTCATAGATCTTTCCTTCCTTGGTCACCACCTCTGGATTGATCAAGGCAATCTTGTCTTCAGGGGTTTTCTGGAAGCTAAGATCGATCACCGTCAAACGCTTGGGAATGCCGATCTGCGGCGCTGCGAGGCCGATGCCATGGGCCACGTACATGGACTCGAACATATCGTCCACCAGCTTGCGCAAGTCATCGTCAAACACGGTTACGTGTTCTGTCGGCCGCTGCAATATGGGATCAGGAAATTTAACAATCGGGTAAACCATGCGACCGGGGTATCTCTCTTAAAATGCGCGAATCTGCTCCAGGTATCCCTGGTAATTCCTGCTGAGTTCTGCCGCCGAGTCGCCGCCAAACTTCTCCAGTGCGAGTTTCGCCAGGACGAACGCGACCATCGCTTCCGCAGCCACTCCGGCGGCAGGCACTACGCAGACATCGGACCGCTCATAGGCCGCCTTGGTCGCCTCCCGAGTGCTGAAGGAGACGGAACCGAGCGGCCGGCGAAGCGTCGAAATCGGCTTTAAATAACCTCGCACCACAATATCTTCTCCGTTGGAGACGCCGCCCTCAATACCGCCTGCGTTGTTGCGCTCGCGGGTAAATCTGGTTTTTGCGCCGTCGTTCTCCTCTGGACTGTAACCGATCGCATCATGGACCGCGGATCCGAATGACTCGGCAGCCGTGACTCCCTGTCCCACTTCCACCGCCTTCACTGCCTGCAGCGACATCACCGCCCAGGCGAGCAGACCATCCAGCCGTTCATCCCAATTGGCGTAGGTGCCCAACCCAGGAGGGGCGCCATGAACGACCACTTCAAACACCCCGCCAATGGAGTCTCCGGTGCGCAGGACATGGTCTACTTCCGCCTTCATCTGCTGTTCGGTTGCGGGATCGACACAGTTCAACAGCACCTCATCCAGCTCGCGCAGCGCCGTGACCTGTTGCCAGGAAGCGTTCCACGGCAATTCCACGCGGCCAACACGGACCACGTGGCTGCTGACCTCGATGCCCAACGGCTTCAGCAGCAATTTGGCCATGGCGCCTGCTGCCACACGAGCCGTTGACTCGCGTGCGGAGGCACGTTCCAGCACATAGCGTGCGTCGGGAAAATCGTACTTCAGCGCCCCTGCCAGGTCGGCGTGCCCGGGCCGCGGGGAAGCCACTGCCTTGTGCTTTTCCGGGTCTCCAGCAGCTATCGGAAGAGCCTCGGTCCAGTTTTTCCAATCCCGATTTTCAATTTGCATGGAAACCGGCGAGCCGATGGTCTTGCCATGGCGAACCCCGGAAAGGATGTGGACCCGATCCTGTTCGATACGCATACGGCCGCCACGGCCGTAGCCCTGCTGGCGCCGCCAAAGCTCCCGGTCGATAAACTCCACATCGACATCGAGGCCCGCAGGCAGTCCGGAAATGAGGGCGATGAGGCACTCGCCGTGTGATTCACCAGCCGTGGAGAAACGTAGCATCTTTATAGGCGAGGAGACCCAATGTTCGATTGTAGTCGATTTCGTCGGGAGCGGCCTCTACTTGCCCACGAAGGCCGGGTGCCCCATATCTCGCTCGTTTTTCGCGAGATGTGGGATACCACAGGTGTTGACCGCTGAGTGCATCGGAGCAATCCAGAGTCAGAGGGGAGGTGCAGTGGTATCCCACATCTCGCGAAAAACGAGCGAGATATGGGGCACCCGGCCTTCGTCGCAGAACCAGAGACGGACTAAAAACGGAAGTTTTCAGCCGTGGACGATCCAGTCGTACTGGGCCTCGTCGAGCGGCGCTACGGAAAGCCGTGACTGGCGCATCAGGGGAGATTCTTGAAATAACTTCTGTTGCTTGATTTCCGCCAGCGTTTTTGGCTGCTTAATCGCAGCACCAGCGGCAATGCGAACCAGCGGAACTTTGGGATCGGATAAATCCACCGACGTGACGTGAGCCAGACCCACTGCCGCCTTTTCGTCGCCAGTGTGATAAATAACCAGCTTGTCGCCTTTCTTCATGCCCCTGAGGTTCTTCACTGCTACCGGGTTCGTCACTCCGGTCCAATCAGTTTCCTTCTCCTTCACCAGATCGGCAAACGAGTAGGCAGTAGGCTCGGTCTTCAGCAGATAGTGCATGCTCTACTCCTTGGGCTTGAGAAATGTTGCGGTGTTCAGCAGCGGCCTATCCATGGAGCGTACCCAATCGGTCATCTCGCCCGCCTCCCCGCCCTGCGCTTCGTGGCGCTCAAATTCACTGCGTATGGTGTGCATCTTGGCATCCAGGTCGTCGAGATAGTGGAGCAACACCGCTTCCGGAATCATGGGCAGCTTGGGCGAACCAAATTCCAGCTTGCCGTGATGACTTAGAACCATGTGCTTTACCAACATGCGCAGCGGTGCGGGAAAATCGGGCAGCGTTGCCAGCTTCTTTTCAATCATCGCAAGGCCCAGCGTGATGTGCCCTACCAGCTGGCCCTCGAGGGTGTAATCGAAGCTGGTGCCCCAGCTTAACTCCTCCAGCTTGCCAATGTCATGGAGGATGGCACCCGTCAGCAGCAGGTCGCGGTTGATCTCGGGATAATGCTGCGCTGCCAACTCGCAAATCCCAATCAATGAGACCACGTGCTCCAGCAGGCCGCCCATCCAGGCATGATGGAGGCTCTTTGCGGCTGGAGCCTCACGGAAGGCCGCCGCAATCGCTGCATCCTCAAGGAAAGAGCGCACCAGCGCCTGCAACGAGAGATCGGAGAAACTATCGACAGAGCGAACCAGAGACGACCATAGTTCCTCCACGTTTTTGCGCGTCTGAGGAACAAAATCCGCCAGTTCGAACTCATCTGCGGTGGCGCGGCGCAGCTTTTCCAGGTTTAGCTGCAGGCGTCCGTTATAGCGGCAGACCTCGGCACGAACCTTGACCACGTCTCCCTGCTCAAACCCGGGAGCGGCCTCGGCGAAATTCTCCCACATGCGCGATTCAATCTGGCCAGTGCGGTCACCGAGCGTAACCGCCATATACTGCCCGCCGTCTTTTCGGCTGCGCAACTGCTTCGATGTCACGGCGAAAAAAGCGACAACTGCCTGATTTTCGAACTTGGCTACGTCCGCGACGTAAATTTCTTTCATTTCACCCGAATTTAAGGTTGTGGCGCGCCGCCCGGAGGATTGGAAGCCGGTGCGCCGGGTACGGGCGGCTGGCTTGCGGCGGGAGCAGCCTGCGGGGCCGGCGACGGTTTGCCGAGATAAGGCTGGGTTTCGTCCGGCTGTTTCTGTGTGGCTGAATAGCGGGTTTTAGCAGCCTTCTGCTTGGGCTTTTTGGCCGCATTCGGGTCCGTCAGCCCCATGGGGGCGTTCTGCACCTTCTGCGATGCCTGCTCTTCTGGAGTGGGCTGATCCGGGGTGTCAGAGGTCTTGGGAGTCTTCACCTTTTTCACCGGCGGCCGGGCGCTCAGGCGGGTCTTCTTTTCCGGCGCCGCATCGATGCTACTGCTCACCGTGCCGTCGGGGTTGACATAGCGGTTCTCGGGAACAGTGACACTGGGGCCGGCACCGGGAGCAGCCGCGCTAGCGACTTGCGACGAAGGCAGAGACTCACGCGGAGCCTGCCCAAAGCGGATCTTTTCCGGCTTGCCCGGCTTCATCACCTTCTGGTCGTTATTGCTGGCCTGTTGCGTGGTCTTCGCTGCTGCGGGCGCACTTGCAGCTGCCGCGGGTGTGGTCGCGGCCCCTGCTGCTGTGGTTGCGGCTCCAGCTGGGCTGGCAGCGGCCCCTGCCGGCGCGGCAGTTGATGCAACCTGGGTATTGGAGGTGGGACTTGCGGCCGTTTTTCCGCGGAAGCGCTTGCGGGCAAATTTCTTTTTCTTCTTCGGGGGAGGAGGTGTATAGGCGCTGTAGGTAAGCTTCATTTCATTGCCGCTGGCGCCGGTATCCACCACTCCTGGTTTGATATCAATCGCGGCCTCTTCCCGCAGTTGGGTGAGATACTGCCGCAGCTTGGGCTGCATGCGCTCCATAAAGATGGCTTCTTCCACCTGCGGCTCTACTTGCTTGAAGCTGCCTTCCCCGCCGGGGTTGTGCTGCGTGGCCTGCAGAATGATGAAACCCTGCTTGGTTCGAATGGGTTGGGTGTGTTGCCCCGCATTCAGGGCGAAGGCCTTGTCTTCAATTTCCCCCTTGCCCAGCATTCCGCGGCGAAACTCGCCCAACGCGACAAACTTTGCGTCATTAGGGTTGCTGGGGGAAGGCTTGGCCAGATCTTCAAACTTGGCACCTGCGGCCAGCTTCTTTTCCATTTCCTCGGCTTGCGCCTGCGCGGCGGCAACGTCGGCCGTATCCGCCCCTTCGGCTGCGGTCTTGGCCGGGGTCGGGATCAAAATCTCATTCAGGGTCACCGATTCCGGCTGGGCAAACTCACTTTCGTGTGCCTTGAAATACTGCTGTACTTCCGCCGGCGTCATGCTGATTCGCCGCCCTACCTCATCCCGGACTACCTGCTGGGTAATGATGCTATTGCGGATGTTGGCCTTGAAATCTTCGTAGGACACGCCCTGCTGCTGCGCCGCCTTCTCCAAATCCTCCAGCGAATCAAGGTGATTCTGCTTTCGAATCTCGTCCAGCCGCTTGATCAACTCGGTCTCGCCGGTGATGCCCAGCTCCTTACCTTTGGAGAGCAGGAGTTGCTGATCGATCAGATCGCGCAACAGGTCGGCTCGTTTCTGTTGCAGTTCCTGCGGGGGGATCGCCTGTTGCTTGGCCTCGGCATCCAGTTGTTCCGCCGACCGATCGTAGTCAGACTGGGTGATGATCTGGTCGTTCACCCGAGCGACGATCTCTTCCACCACTTTGCCTGCTACCGGGGCTGGTTGGCCCACGGTGCCGGGGGCCTTGGTGTCGGCGGCTTTGCTGTCGGTGGACTGGGCCAGGGAGGGGATGGCGCTGAGAGCCGCGCCGAGGATCCAAATCGCCGTTGATTGCCTGAATGCGAATAACGTCATGTGTCCCGACATCTCTTATAGCTGCTAAGTGGTAGCTTCTAGTCCTTACGTGGTAGTTTGTCTGTTCTCTTGGGTGCGGCTTGCGGAACAGGCCGGATTTCCTACTGTTTTCGCTGCTTGGGTACGTATCAGAACAGCTTACGTCCAATGATATACTTCGATCAAGAAGACCCCGGGCCGTGCTGCAGGGCCACCCCTCTCCCCCTGCGCCTCCGGACCCAGAGGATTACCCTACGATGGCCTCCCGCACACGACGGTTCTTGTTCTCCATCCTTCTGTTCTTTGTGGTTTGTGGCTTTCTCGGAACGGTTGTCAGCCAAAAGCTGGGCGCGCAATCCAGTTCTGATGAATCTGCGCTACGCGATGACCTGCGCTCCTTCACCAGCGTTTACAACCTGGTGGAACAAAATTATGCCGAGCCGTTGACCGGCGAAAAAGCGGAAAAGGCCGTCTACGACGGAGCCATCCCGGGCATGCTCCGCGTGCTCGACCCGCACTCCAGCTTTTATGATCCCAAAGCCTATGCCAAGATGCGCGAAGATCAGCACGGCAAGTACTACGGCGTAGGCATGCTGATTCAGCCGCAGAGCAACAAGATTGTCGTGGTAAGTCCTTTTGAAGGCACGCCCTCCTTTAAGGCGGGGATACGGCCCGGGGACGTGATCGTGGCGGTGGACGGCAAGTCCACGGAAAACATGAACTCAGAGGATGTGGCCAACGTCCTCAAAGGACCCAAAGGGACCCACGTACAGATCACCATCGCCCGTGAGGGTGCGGCCAAGCCGCTGGTGTTCGATCTGATCCGCGACGAGATTCCGCACAACAGCATTGATCTCAGCTATATGATCCGGCCCAATGTCGGCTATGTGCACATCACCAATTTCCAGGAGACCACTGGCCGTGAGCTTTCCGATGCGCTCGATCACTTCGGCAACGTCGATGGGCTGATTCTTGATTTGCGTGGAAACCCCGGCGGCTTGTTGAGCGAGGCCGTGGCGGTCTGCGACAAGTTTCTGGAAAAGGGACAGGTGATCGTCTCTCAGCGTGGCCGTGCATTCCCCGAACAGACCTATCGGGCGACTCATGGCAACGGAGGCCGCGAATACCCCATCGTGGTTCTGGTGAACCACGGCACAGCTTCTGCCGCTGAAATTGTTTCCGGTGCGCTGCAGGATCATGATCGCGCCATCATCGCCGGCGAGACGACTTTCGGCAAGGGATTGGTGCAAACCGTTTACCCGTTGTCTGAGAACACCGGGCTGGCGCTCACCACGTATCACTACTACACTCCCAGCGGGCGGCTCATCCAGCGCAATTACAACGGCGTTTCGCTTTACGACTACTACTACAACCATGACCAGCCGCAGGATTCGAAGACTCGCGAGGTCAAGGCCACCGATTCCGGACGCACGGTATTCGGCGGAGGCGGCATCACCCCAGACGACAAGATCGATACTCCCAAGTCCGTTCCCGTTCAGGATGTGCTCCTGGAGCACTACGCCTTCTTTAATTTCGCCAAGCACTACATGGCCAACCGGACGGTGGGTAAGGATTTCCAGGTGGACGATGCGGTGATGGGCTCCTTCAAAGAGTTCCTGACCAGCCAGCAGATTCCGTACACTGATGCCGATTTGGCCCCGGTCATGGATTGGGTCAAAGCCAACATCAAGGCTGAGATCTTCACCACCCAATTTGGCCAGGAAGAGGGTTTGAAGGTGCGCGCTACCTGGGATCCTATGATCAACAAGGCGCTTGATTACTTGCCGCAGGCAAAGGCGCTCGAATCCGCGGCCAAGCACGCGGAAACCCAGCGCGCGAGTGTGCGCCCGAACCAGCCGTAGACTTGGACGATCAATCTGTCCCGCAGGGGCGGCTGAGTGTAGCCCAGGACGCAGTCCTGGGCTACCGCCAACTCGCCACAAAAGCGTCATCCTGAGCGAAGCGCCTCACAGGTTATCGCTTGACACAACTGCTTGCCGCGCGGAGTCGAAGGACCCCGAGGGTTCTCTTCTTACCCATGCCGCTCGGACCTTTTCAACTACCGAAGCCCGCACCGGGCGGTGATGGACATATAGTACGTACCGCTGCGATCCTGTTCTCTGGCCTCGGTGGTCGAAAACGTACGAGCAGCATGGGTAAGAAGAGAACCCTCGGGGTCCTTCGACTCCGCGCGGCAAGCAGTTGTGTCAAGCGATAACCTGTGAGGCGCTCCGCTCAGGATGACGACTCTGTGGGAGTTTTAAGGAAAAGCGCGGGGTCACTGCGAGGGCGTAGAAGTTGATGGGATACAGTCGCTGTTCGCAGCCAATTCCACCGTGGCCGGGGAAGTACTCTTGAGTATGTCCGGAAGGCTGCTGCCATAGCGGATCATCAACGAGAGCAGCTTGCGCGCATCCCAGTAGCGGGGCATGTAGCGGCGGGGATCCGAGAGACAGCGAAATAGCCATCCCAGGTACATCCGGTCTGCCCATCTGGGAATGAAGACCTGGTCGCCGCTCAGGAAAGCGATGGCTGCGCCAACACAATGGATGGATGGCTTGCAGTTGAGTTCGCTTCTTAAATAGAGGCCGAGCCTTTCCTGTGTGCCGCCTCCCAGGGTCACGACAATATGACGGGGGCGACGCTCGTTGATCCGTTGCAGCAGTTCCGGATCCTCGATTGTCTTGCCGTAAAGTGGGGCGACGTATCGATCCTCCGGCGCCAACTCGATTCCTTGCCGCTTCAGCCAGGAGCAATTTCTGCGCGCGCTTGCTTCGCTGGCCATGATCCAGAAGCTGCCGCCAGGTTGGTAGAAGTCGGGCTGCTTAAGCAGCGAAGAAAGATATTTCAAACCGGAAACACGGCGGATGGAATCGCGCTTGAGCCGGTTCCAGATCATGACCATGAACGCGCTATCCGCAATCACCAGGTCGGCGCCCTGCAGCGCCTCACGATACGCAGGATCATGCGCAAGATTTTTGAGCGCGGGTGCCGCCGGCACTACCAGCAAGCCACCGCTGCTGATGCGCGCAATGGCCTCGTCTGCGTCGCCTACGAAGAATCGGATTCCCAGAATCTGCCGGAACTGCGCTCTCGTCGTCGCTGGCGCTGAAACTCCCACAGGTTTCCGTAGCCTCAGTCTAGATCAGTATCAGAGATGGTTCGTGCAACTGTGAATCACTCTTTTACAGTACTTTGATTACGCTTTCGATACCACCATCATTTCGCTCTCGATCCATTCATAGGTTCTTCTTAAACCTTCTTTGAGGCGGATCGAGGGCTCCCACCCCAGGTATTGCTTGATTTTGGTGTTGTCGCTGTTGCGGCCATTCACTCCTTTTGGAGCACCCAGGTCATATTTGCGTTCCAGCTTGATCCCAGCAATTTCTTCGGCGATCCCCACCAGCTGGTCAATCGTAACCAATTCGTTGCTGCCCAGGTTAATGGGCTCATGAATCTCGCTCTCCAAGATCGCCTGTGTACCCCGGGTGCAATCATCGATGTACATGAAACTGCGGGTCTGTTTCCCGTCGCCCCATATTTCGATCTGGTGTTTGCCCGAGGCCTTGGCCTCGATGACCTTGCGGCAGATGGCGGCAGGAGCCTTTTCCCGCCCGCCCGTCCACGTCCCGAGAGGACCATAGACATTGTGGTAGCGGGCCACCCGGCACTGCAGACCAAAATCCTCTTCAAAGTGGCGGCACATCCGCTCGCTGAAGAGCTTTTCCCAACCATAACCGTCTTCGGGAAGCGCCGGGTAGGCATCCTCCTCCTTGAGGGCGATCACGTCGGGAGTCTTTTGCTTATCGCCGTTGTACACGCACGCCGAGGAGGAATAGAAAAACCTCTCGACTCCCTTCTCCCGGGCGGCCATCAGCATGTGCGTATTGGCCAGCACGCTCAACATGCAAAGCGCTTTGTTATTTTCGATGAAGCCCATGCCGCCCATATCGGCGGCAAGTTGAAACACCACCTCAGCGCCCTCGGCTGTTTTCATGCAACTTTCTTTGTCTTTGAGGTCCAGGACGAGGTTTTGCACCTCAGGCGACGCCTGATACCACCCAGCCATGGGCTTTACGTCCACCGCGCGAATGACGTTGGCTCCATTAGCAAGCAGACTCTTTACCAGATGTCCGCCGATGAAACCGCCGGCCCCACACACCACAACCTTGGCGTTTTTCAGCTTCATTACCAGAGCCCCCAAATGCAATTGTCGCAACTACCCCGCCCAAGAGCTTCTTTGTTGGATGCGCGGCAACGGTTAGTCTCTCACAGTCAACCCACCGCCATAAGTACCTCGGAACATCATCGGTAACCATTGTGGGGCAACTTAGGCAAAGAATCCCGTTTTAGAAAAGAGCGTCTTGCGCTTCGTTGTTCAGCTCCTGAAGAAAAGCTTCGAGCAAAGCAATCCTTGGCTGAGCGAGCGCCTTCGCGCTGTCCATTTGAAGCTTGCCCGGCAACTCCGCCAGGCTTTTGCGCAAAGTGGCCGCGGCCGCAGTAAACGTGGGGTAGCGCGTATCCCGCCCTATCTTCGCAACCACACGTAAGATGCCGATCGCACCCAGTTGTTCCAGGATGTCCGCATCGCGCAGGATCGTGCCCTCCAGCGTGACTGGCCGCTGGTGCGGCTGGTGGGTGCGAATCGCTTCCACCACGCCTGCAACTTTTGTCGTAGGGAATCCGCATCGGAGAAGAGCTGCAGGAGCCTCTTTCATTGCGTAGCTGGCCGAATCCCAGGCGGCAAGTTCCGCCGGGTCTTCGGGCCGGTGACCGATAAACACGCCCAGATCATGGAGCCATGCCGCGGCGTAGACGACATCGTCGTCGTAGGCCAAACCCTGGCCTACCAATTGGGTCATGGCATACAGCCGCGGTTGGTGACCCAGTTTGTCCACTGGCAACGCCTGGCTGCGCACATACTCGGCCAGTGGTAAACGGAAGTTGTTGACCTCATGGATCCCGTTTCCCCTTTCCTGCAGAGATGTGTTCATTGCGGTCGGCCTCAAAGAGTTTTCGTTGGCTTCCATGGCCACGGTTTCATTATATTGTGATGCGGGATCGAACAACTCGTCACAAAGCTGAGATCAGAATGCACAGATCAGTGGTGGATGATTTCGCCGGTTTCGTGTCACACTTTATTACCCATGATCAAACTGGATGCTCATGAAAGACTCCGGCGTGCAGCTTCGCTGCTGGCGCACCAGGGAGCGCAGGCGGGTGACCGGACACTCCTTCTTCAAGCGTGGGAATTTCTGCGTGGACTTCGCAGCGATGATTTCCCGGTGGAGATGCGGCCGGCATTCAATTTCTTGCAACACGAGATTGCCCGCGCGGAATCGGAAGATGTCAGCGCCCGTGATGTGGCGTTCCTGACCAACAAACTTCGTCAATTGGAATTGATGTGGATCGAGAACGCTGGAAAGGGCTCACGATTGGAGACTCCGGACAGCAGCGCGTAGCATCAGGCGTGACTTCTCCGCTGACGTGGCCCGCCTCCCGAATCCGCGAGGCGATTGCACCGAATGAGGTCCATCTCTGGGCCTGGGTTCTCGAATCTGCCACGGTTGATGTTACGGCTCATGTGGAAATCTTGAGCCGCCAGGAATCTGAGCGGATGCGCGGTTTTCATTTTGCTCCGGATCGCCTGCGCTACGCCGTTGCCCATGCCAACCTGCGCCGTATCCTCGGTGGATATCTGCAACGCCCGCCGGAAAAGATTTGCTTCGCCGTTAATCAATTTGGCAAACCGGAACTGGCCACTGCGGAAAGATCTTCACTCCAATTTAACCTGAGCCATACCAAGAGCATTGCCGTATTGGCAGTGACCCAGGGACAACCGGTTGGCGTCGATGTAGAAGATGTTCGTCCCATCGAACCAGACGCGGCGGCCGCGCATTTCTCGGCAGCCGAGCTTTCGGATCTGGGCACATTGCATGGCGATGCCTGGTTAGGCGGCTTCTACCGTTGCTGGACGCGCAAGGAAGCAATCCTGAAGGCCGAAGGCGAGGGCCTTCATCGCGCGCTCGACAGCTTCGATGTGGGATTGCTGCTGGACGAGCCCGCGGAGCTGGTGGCAACGCGCGAGCACTTTAGTCATCCCTGGAAGCTGCGCCATCTGTCGCCGGCGCCGGGCACGATTGGGGCGCTGGCCACCGCGCAAAGCGAGCCCCAGCTCGCCTGTTTCACTTTTCTTTACCCAGAGCCAGACTGATCAGCGTTTTTTGCTCCAGATCATGTGCCTTGGCGGAGCCGGTTGCCGGACTTGCCGCCGCTGAACGCTTGATACTGAGCACCTTGCGTTCGGGAAATAATCTGCGCAGCCGGGGCACCACGAACGAGAGCGCGCCCATATTGTCAGGCTCTTCCTGTACCCAGACTATTTCGCGTGCTTCCGGATGGCGGCCAATCTCCTCCACCAACTCCGCCTCCGGCCAGGGATAGAGCTGTTCCAGAAAGACGATGCCGATGTTGCTGTCTTTGCGCTTCGCCCGCTCAATGCGCAACTCGTGGCCGATCTTGCCGGTGCAAAGCAGCAGACGATTCACCTGCTTTACTTCGGTCTCCGGCAGAACATTCTGGAAGCGCGGCACCTGGAAGCTGGCTACCGGTGAACTAGCGTCCGGATTGCGCAGCATGCTCTTGGGCGTGAAGACGATCAGCGGCTTACGCCATGCCCGCATCGCCTGCCGGCGCAGCAGGTGGAAATACTGTGCCGCCGTAGAGGGTTGGCAGATTTGTATATTGTCGTGCGCCGCGAGCTGCAGGTAGCGCTCCAGCCGGGCACTGGAGTGTTCCGGCCCCTGCCCTTCATAGCCATGCGGCAGCAGCATCACCACCCCGCCCAGCAGTCCCCACTTGTCTTCGCCCGAGCTGATGAACTGGTCGATGATAATCTGCGCACCGTTGGCAAAGTCGCCGAACTGCGCCTCCCACATAACCAGCGTTTCAGGATAGTCGCGGCTGTACCCATATTCGAAGCCCAGCACGCCGGCTTCGGAAAGGATGGAGTTATAGATCTCAAATCGGGCCTGGTTCGGCGAGAGGTTGGCCAGCGGAAAATAGAGCTGTTCGTTTTCTGTATCCACCAGCACGCTGTGCCGCTGGTTGAACGTACCGCGCTGGCTGTCTTGCCCGCTGAGGCGCACTGGGGTACCTTGCAGCAGCAGCGACCCAAAGGCCAGCGCTTCCGCCATGCCGTAATCGAATAACCGCTGGCCGCGCCCCATTTCCCGGCGCTGCTCCAGCAGTTTCTTGATTTTGGGATGAATATGAAAATCACGCGGATAGGTGGTGAGGCTGTTGCTGATCTCTTCCACCGTCGCCGCGCTTATCGCGGTGTCCACCTCGTATTCAGCCTTGTACGGCCCACCTGAGTAATTCGACCAATAGCCTGGAAGCGTTGCCAGGGAAGCACTCTTGGTCATCCGAGTCGCCTGCTTCTGCGCCTCCGCAAGGTTGACTTGCAGCTCCTTAACCCGCGGCGAAGGATCTTCACCGATTTGCCGGGCATAGATTTCGTAGAGCGGAGGGTGATCCTTGATCTTGGCGTAGCGAAGCGGCTGGGTGATGGTGGGGTCGTCCACCTCGCTGTGCCCATGGCGGCGGTAACCGATCAGGTCGATGATCACATCGGTGTGGAATGTATAGCGGTATTCGACCGCCATCGTGGCGACGCGCATGGCTGCGTCGGGATCTTCTGCATTCACGTGGAAAATAGGAATCGGCAACCGCTTGCCGATGTCGGAGGAATAGCGCGACGAGTAGCACTCATCCGGGTCGGCGGTAAAACCGATCAGATTGTTCACGATGATCTGGATCGTGCCGCCCACGTTAAAGCCGGGAATAGTGCCTAGACCCATTGTTTCTGCCCAGATGCCCTGGCCGGCAAAAGCCGCATCGCCATGGATAAGCACCGGCAGCACTTTGGCCGGACCGCCGTCTCCCAAACGGATTTGCTGCGCACGAGCACGGCCCATGGCCACTGGATCCACCGCTTCCAGGTGGCTAGGGTTCGATACCAGGTGGAGGCTGATTTTTTCCCCGGTCCTGGTGATGAATTGGCCGGTAGCGCCGACGTGGTATTTCACGTCACCGCCGCCCAGGATGCTGCGCGGGTTCGCATCTTCGAACTTGGAAAAGATGTCGGCGGGGGACTTACCGAAGGTGTTCGTCATCACGTTCAAGCGTCCGCGATGGCTCATCCCCACCACGGCCTTTTCTGCGCCATAGTCGGCGGCGTGGTTGAGAACCTCGTCCAAAAAGGGAATGAGGACGGTGACGCCTTCGAGGGAGAACCGCTTGGTTCCGAGATAGCGCGACTGGATCACCTGCTCGAACAGATCGGCTTGGGTCAACCGTTCCAGCACCTTGCGCTGGTCAGGAACAGGCGCCCTCTGCTCCATGCGCTCCTGGATCCATTCCCGCCGGGACGCGTCGGGAAGATGCATGAATTCAACCGCGATGCTTCCGCAGTAGTACTTTTTGGCTTCCTCGGCATCTTCGCCGTCAAAGTGGAGTTCGGGAACGGGTTCGGGCAGCAGGTACTGCCCCAGCGGGTCTAGTTTGGCTTGTAAATGGCCCCACCGGCGAAAGGCCTCGAAGATTTGTTCACGCTGCGAAATCAATAAGTTGCCAGGACGTTCCAGGGGAATATTTTTGGTGACCATAATCGTATGTCTACGACTTCATTATAACTTCCAGGGACGCGGGGCAATCTGTCCTATCCACCACGCTTGGGTGCCCCACATCTCGCTCGTTTTTCGCGAGATGTGGGATTCCACGAACCTTAACGTTATTTGCCCATTGGCTGCGAAAAGCTGGCGGGTTTAGATCTGTGGTATCCCACATCTCGCGAAAAACGAGCGAGATGTGGGGCACCCAAGGTTCGTAGTAGGGACAGAGTTACTCCTGGAGAACGGCCTTCACCAGATTGCGCGGCTTGTCTACGTCGATCCCGTTCTGAATCGCCAGCTGGTAGGCAAGCAACTGTAGCGGAACCACCTCAAGCATGGTGGCGAGCATGTCTTCAGTTTTAGGAACCTCGATGCAGTGGTTGGCAAGCTGGGCCGCCTCCGTGTCGCCTTCCGTGGCGACGACGAGTATGGTCGCGCCCTGCGCCCTCATTTCCTTCATCAACTGCAGTACCTTGCGATAGCGCAGCATGGCGTCCGGATCCGACACGTCGTGGGTGGCAATCACCACCAGGGGCGCGTCCGGGCTTACCAATGCGTTCGGACCATGCTTCAACTCACCCGCAGGATAGCCCTCCGCCTGCAGATAAGCCGATTCCTTCAGCTTCAGCGCTCCTTCCCGGGCAATCGCGTAGTGCACCCCGCGACCCAGGTAAAGAAACGCTCGCGCTCCCTTGAGCGACGGCGCCAGGCCGGCGATCTGTTGCTGCCACTTTTCGAGGGCGGGCTCGAGTAGCCCGGGCAGCCGGCGCAGATCCTCCACGTGGCTCTCCACGGTCGGCGACGTCATTCTTCCCCGCATGCGCGCCAGGTACAGCGCCAATGAGTAGAGAACGGCAAGTTGCGTGGTAAAGCTCTTGGTTGCAGGTATGGCCTTCTCCCGCCCCGCGCAGGTGGGCAAAGAAGCATCCGCCTCCTGCGCCATGCTGGAGCCTGGGTTGTTGGTAATGGCCATGGTGGGTAATCCGCGCGACTTTGCTTCTCGCAATCCGGCCAGCGTGTCGGCCGTCTCACCGGATTGAGAGATGACCAGAACCCCCGGATCCTGAATTGTGTGCGTCGACCGGTAAACGTACTCGCTCGAGTATTCGACGTCGACGATCAGGCCGGCCAGATCCTCCAGCATGATCTCCGCAGCAAGCCCGGCGTGCCGGCTGGAGCCGCTGGCAGCGATCACCAGGCGCGCCCTGGATTGCAGCGCCTCGGCGACCGGCTGGAAGAGGTCAATCGCCAACTTGCCCTTGGGAGCATAGCGTTCGATGGTGTCGGCGAGCGCCTGCGGCTGCTGGTAAATCTCCCTCAACATCTCGTGTTCAAAATTGGTCATCGGTACATCATCCTGTGGCTTATCTATACCAGATAGAATCGTTGAGCGTGAGGTCGCCCTTGCTTCGGATTGTATTCATGACTCTGCTGCTCAGTTCTCTTAGCGCCGCCCATGTCCAGGCCCAGGCGCCGCTGCCCTTGATGCCTCTTCCCGCTCAAATGAAGCCAGCCACAGGCGAGTTTCTCATTAACAACGGGTTCGGCGTCGCTCTCGAAGGCTATCAGGAGCCTCGGCTGGAAAGAGCTAAACAACGATTTCTGGATACTCTTTCGCGGCGAACCGGCATTCCACTGTGGCGTGAGGCGATCCTCAATAAGCCCAAGTTCTTCATCAAAACCACGGGGCCCAGCGCACCTGTGCAGCAGGTCGATGAAGATGAGTCCTATCACTTACAGATCACTGCGGATGAGGTTCACCTGGAAGCCGCAAATCCGCTGGGCATACTCCACGGCCTGCAAACCTTTCTGCAACTCGTCCGCATCACGCCGCGGGGCTTTGCTGTTCCTGCCATGACCATCGACGATCAGCCGCGCTTTCCCTGGCGCGGGCTGATGCTCGATGTGAGCCGGCACTTCCTGCCCCTCGATGTGGTCTATCGCAACCTGGACGGCATGGAAGCAGTAAAACTGAACGTCTTCCATTGGCACCTTTCAGACGATCAGGGTTTTCGGGTAGAGAGCAAGCAATTTCCCTTGTTGCAGCAAAAGGGTTCCGACGGCCTTTTCTACACCCAGGAAGAAGTCCGCAACGTGATTGAATATGCGCGCGACCGCGGCATCCGCGTGATACCCGAATTCGACATGCCCGGACACACTACCGCCTGGTTCGTTGGTTACCCGGATTTAGCCAGCGGCGCTGGTCCCTATCAGATCGAGCGTAAGTGGGGCATCTTCGATCCGGCCATGGATCCAACCCGCGACAGCACCTACCAGTTCCTCGACACCTTTATCGGCGAAATGGCCAGCCTGTTCCCGGACGCCTACTTCCACGTCGGCGGAGACGAGTGTAACGGCAAGGAGTGGGATCGCAATCCGCGCATTCAGCAGTTCATGAAGGACCACGCCCTCAAAGACAACGCCGCTCTGCAGGGTTATTTCAGCACCAAGGTGCAGAAGATTGTCGCCGCCCACAACAAAACCATGGTGGGTTGGGACGAGGTTCTTCAGCCCAGCACGCCCAAGGATGTGGTCATCCAGTCCTGGCGCGGCCCCGAGTTCGTCGGCCAAGCCGTGAAAGGCGGTAATCGAGCTCTGTTGTCCGCCGGCTACTACATTGATTTGAACGAATCCGCGGCTCACCACTACGCGGCTGACCCTGAGGGGGAGGGGCCGACGACTCTGAGTAGTGAAGAGAGCAAACGCATTCTGGGTGGGGAGGCGGCCCTGTGGTCGGAGTATGTCACCCCGGAGAGCGTCGACAGCCGCATCTGGCCGCGAACCGCTGCCATTGCCGAGCGCTTATGGTCGCCGCGCAGTACGCGCGACGTCGCCTCCATGTACGCACGGCTCGCCATCATTTCCCAGCAGCTGAACTACTACGGCCTCAAACATAATCTCAATTATCCCGCCATGCTCAGCCGGATGACCGGTGAGCCCGATCCGTTGCCGCTGCGCGTTTTCGGCGACGTGATGGAACCTCCCAAGGAGTACGCGCGCGAACAGCTGCGCGAGTACGATGCCTTCACCCCACTGAACCGGATGGTCGATGCGATCTCTCCGGAGAGCGATACCGCGCGGCGATTTCTCGATATCGTCAACCGCATCGTTGCTGGAAACGCCAGGCCACAAGACTGGGAACAGGCGCAGGAATGGCTGGTGCTGTGGCGCGACAACAATGCCCAACTACAGCCTCTGCTGCCCCGATCCGAGTTGACCCAGGAGCTGGCGCCGGTGTCGACGAATTTGCATCATGTCTCCCAGACCGGCCTGGACGCGATCGGCTATCTGCGCGAACACCGCAGCCCACCGGGTGGATGGAAGATAAAGCAAGTGGCCTTTCTCAAGCAGTCTGAGAAGCCGCAGGCCATACTGCTGAACATGGTCGCTCCCGCGGTCCTGAAGCTGGTGCAGGCCACCCCGTAAAATTGAAACATGACCGTAACAGAGTTCGTCGAGACGCCAAACTATGAGTGATGGCCGTTGGGTGCTGTTGATTGCCAGTGAGCTGGGTGGTACTAACTCCGTTTCCGACCGGGCCATGGATCGCCTGTGCGGAGCGATCACCGAAGAGGGCTACGAGGTAATCAGAACATCGACCCCGGAAGACGGACTCTCGATGGTTCAATCCGATCCGTCTTATAGCGCTATATTGCTCGATTGGGATCTGGAGCAGGAACATCAGTTCGACGAACGCGCGGCTTTGAAGATCATCCGCGCCCTTCGCCGCAGAAATAAAAAAGTGCCCATCTTCCTGATCGCGGATCGGACGCTGGTCAGCGAGCTGCCGTTGGAAGTTGTGAAGCAGGTACATGAGTACATCCATCTCTTCGGGGATACGCCAGCCTTCATTGCCAACCGGGTGGACTTTGCCGTCGCCCGCTACGACGAGCAGCTACTGCCTCCATATTTTCGCGAGCTTAAGAAATACACCGATCAGGGCGCTTACTCCTGGGACGCGCCCGGACATATGGGCGGTGTGGCCTTCCTCAAACATCCGGTGGGCATGCAGTTCCATCGCTTCTTCGGCGAGAATCTATTGCGCGCCGACCTGGGAATCTCCACCTCATCGCTCGGTTCATGGCTTGATCACATCGGGCCTCCGGCGGAGTCGGAGCGCAATGCCGCGCGCATCTTCGGCGCCGACTGGACCTTTTACGTCCTAAGCGGTTCATCCAGCTCGAACCAGATCGTGGGCCATGGAGTGATCGGTAACAACGACATTGTTCTGATCGACGCCAACTGCCACAAATCGATCTGCCATTCGCTGACCGTTACCGGCGCCCGGCCGGTGTACTTCAAGCCCACCAGGAACGGATATGGGATGATCGGGCTGGTGCCGCTGCGCCGATTCTCCCCCGAGCACATCCAGCAACTGATCAGGGAAAGTCCCGTTCAGCGCCGGTGCGGCTTCGCCGGAACCCACCTATGCGGTGGTGACCAACTCCACCTACGATGGCTTCTGTTATGACGTGCTGCGGGTTACCAGTGAGCTGGCGCGCAGCGTGCCCCGCCTTCATTTCGACGAGGCCTGGTATGCCTATGCCAAATTCCACGCCATCTATCGCGGCCGCTTTGCCATGGACGTGCCCGAGGATATGCCCAACCGTCCGCTGCTGTTCGCCGTGCAGTCCACCCATAAGATGCTTGCCGCGTTCTCTATGGCATCGATGATCCATGTCAAGCTAAGCGACCGCGCCCCGCTTGATTTCGATCAGTTCAATGAAGCCTTCATGATGCACGGCACCACGTCTCCTTTCTATCCCATGATTGCTTCCCTCGACGTGGCCACATCGATGATGGACGAACCGGCCGGCCCGACGCTGATGTACGAGACCATTCAGGATGCGATCAGCTTCAGGAAAGCCATGTCTTCGATCGCCCACCGGCTGCGCTCGGCCAATGGCGAGGAATGGTTCTTCAGAATCTATCAGCCGGATACGGTCACCAACCCTATGACCGGCGAGACTTCTCTTTTTGAGGAAACTCCCGACTCCGTGCTCATCCAATCCTCAGAATGCTGGACCCTCAAGGTGGAGGAAGACTGGCACGGCTTCAAGGATGAAGATATTGCCGAAGACCATTGCATGCTCGATCCGACCAAGGTCACCATCCTCATGCCCGGCATCAATTCCCGCGGAGAGCTAGCGGATTGGGGAATTCCGGCGGCGATCCTCACCGAGTTTCTCGACGCCCGTCTGGTGGAGATTGCCCGCACCGGCGACTACACGGCATTGATCCTGTTCTCCGTGGGCACCAGCAAAGGAAAGTGGGGCAGTTTGCTGGAGACACTTTTTGAGTTCAAGCGCCTCTACGATAACGAGGGAACTTTATACGAGGCATTGCCGGATTTAGTTGCGGAACATCCCCACCGTTACCGCGACATGACGTTGAAGGAATTAAGCGACGAAATGCATGCGGCCCTGGGCAAGTTAAAACTCACCGAATTGCTTCACCAGGCCTGCGATGTGGATCCCGATCCAGTGCTGACGCCTGCGGAAACGTATCAGAAGCTGGTGCGTAACGGTACCGAGAAGGTCCGTATGTCTGAGATGGCTGGGCGCCTGGCCGGCGTCATGCTGGTTCCCTACCCTCCTGGCATTCCGGTGCGCATGCCCGGGGAGCGTCTGGGCGACGCCGACAGCCCCACCATTCGCCTGCTGTTGGCGCTGGAGAAATTCGGTAAGCAATTTCCCGGCTTTGAACGCGAAGTTCACGGTATCGAGCTGGATGCGGATGGGCGACTACTGGATGCGCAGCGTAATCGAATCCGCCGCTCCGCCGCCATCGGGAAAAAAGACAGCGTCTCCAACCCGCAACCCCAAACGCAAAAGAACCAAGAAACCTGTTGCCGGCAGTTAGCATCGACTTCTATCAGTCCGTGCTCTCATGGTTTGGATAGGAAATGACTTCAGTCAGGCGGAACGGAATAGGGTCTTGAAGGGTACGGGCTTCAGCCCGTACATATTCAACCAGAACACAGGGCTTTAGCCCCTGAGGGCAACTTTATCCCGGGATATGGAATCGTCCCCTCAGCGGCTAAAGCCGGATTCGTTTCACAGTAATACGTACGGCCTAAAGGCCGTACCCTTCACAATCTAAACCCGATCTAAATCGGTCGTGTAGTCTGGGCAGTGACTTCATCGCCTCCCAAGATTCCCAGGCGCCGCTGGCGTATCGCATTTCTGCTCGGCATTGGGGTGCTGGTCAACTACTTCGACCGAGTCAACCTGTCGGTGGCTCATGCTGCCCTCATCACCAGCTTCGCCATTTCCAATATCACCTTCGGCTATCTTTCCGCCGCCTATAACTGGACCTATACGGTGTGCCAGCTTCCCGTTGGTGTGCTGCTGGACAGATTTGGCGTGCGCCGGGTGGGACGTATCAGCAGTTTTATCTGGAGCGTCGCCTCATTCGCCGCTGCCATCACCCCTAACCTCGGCGGGTTCTTTGCCGCACGCCTGCTGCTGGGCATAGGAGAAGCTCCCACTTTTCCCTCCAATGCCAAAGCCATCGGCTACTGGTTTCCTGCCAGGGAACGAAGTTCGGCCACTTCGATTTTCGACGGCGCTGCCAAATTCGCCTCCGCGATCGGCGTGCCAATCATCGGCATTTTGTTGTTGAAGGTCGGCTGGCGCTGGAGTTTCGCCGCCACTGGCATGGTCAGCTTCCTCTACTTCCTGCTTTTCTGCCGCGTCTATCGCGATCCCAGCGAGGACCCGGAGCTCACCTCAGAGGAGCGCGATTACATCCTGGAAAAAGACGCCGCTGCTCCTTTGCTGCCGGCGGAAACAGCGTCGCTCGGCTACCTGATACGGCAGCCAAAAGTGATCGGGGTAGCCATCGGCTTCGGCGCCTATAACTACGTCTTTTACCTGCTCCTCACGTGGCTGCCCAGCTATCTCTCCTCTGCTCTGCACATAGATCTGTTGCACTCGTTTCTCTACACCGGCGTCCCGTGGTTGATTGCCACGGCCAGCGAACTGCTGATCGGCGGATGGCTGGTAGACCGGCTGCTGGAGCGGGGATGGAACGCCAGCGGCGTGCAGCGCACGGTACTGATCGGCGGCACGACCATGGGGCTGGGAATCATTGGCGCCGCCTACGCCCAAACGGCTGCCACGGCGCTGCTATGGATCAGCATCTCGCTGGCTGGTCTCTCGGCCGCCTCAGCCGTCGGCTGGTCTGTGCCGTCCCTGATCGGTCCTCGGGGCAGTGTCGGCACCCTGGGCGGTATCCAGAATTTTTCCAGCCAGGTCTCAGGGATTTTGGCGCCCATCGTGACCGGATACCTGGTCACTGCCCGGCACTCGTTTGGCTGGGCATTTGGCGTTGCCGGTATCTACCTGTCGATCGGTATATCAGCCTACATCTTCTTGCTCGGGCGCCTGGAAAGAATTCCCAGCGAGCCTCAACGCGCAGCGTAGTCCTTGGTTGCTCCCGTGCGTGAGTTGAAGACGGCAAAACTGCCGCTGGGACTCGCCGTGAGCTTCAGGTAGTTGGCGGCATCCGGCCCCGTGGGGTTGGCGATGTACTCGGCCGCTGTATTCAGCTTACCGGCCTCGTTCCCGAAATGCAGCTGCCACAGCGTTTCCAGGCCCGGCGCTTTTGCCAGGGTTTCGAAAGTCGGCGGAGAGCCGCCTTTCTTATCGCCGTTGTTCATAATGGCTACGCGGGGTGCGATCGCGTCTACCAGCGCCGGGCTCGAGCTCTGAAACAACCCGTGATGCGAAACCACCAACACGTCCACCTTGCCAAGCTTGTTGACCGGGCACATCAACTCCATCTCTTTAGCCCAGGTTAGGTCGCCAAGGTCGAGGATTCTGAGCTTGCCAAAGGTAATCAGAACTCCAAGAGAACGAGCGTTCTCCGACGGGTCCGCCGGCTGGACCTTCGCATCCTTGCAGTAGCCATTCGGCTGGCCGGCACCCGGCAACGCGTGCTCGATCAACTGACCGTCCGCGCTGATCACCAGAACCTTCATCCCCGCAATCGGCAAAACCTCTCCCGGCTTGGCCACGATATGGCCGTAATGGCCGCCGGCCAGGACTTTCTGATAAGCCTCGTAGTACCCCTCGGTCGCTCCCTTGGTCTCACGGTTGGGGCCGTGGTCAATGAAGGTGCCGACAGGGATTTGCTGCACCAGCTCCGGCACGCCACCTGCGTGGTCCGCATGGAAATGCGTCAGCAACACAAAATCGATCTTGCTCACGCCGGCATCTTTGGCCGCCGCCGCAATGCGCTTGGCATCAAGACCATCGTTCCCGGACCACCCGGTATCAATCAGCAGCGACTTCCCAGCCGGGTTTACAAAGAGCGTAGATTGCCCACCATCCACGTCGATGAAATAGACCTGCAACCCATTGCTTGCAGCCCGTGCAACATTTGCCCCGCCCAGCATGAGCAGGACAGCCAGCAGAGAATGCATCCTTGCGCTACGCACCGGGATCGAGCACCACCTTCATTAGATTTGGCTCGCCCGCGTGCAACCGCGCGAACCATCGTGGACCATCGCTCAGAGGAGCAACCGCCGTAATCAATGACTTTACTTTTATTTTTCCGTTGGCCAGCAATTCCATTGCCTGCGGATATTCACCCGACGAAGCGCATGATCCCTGGAGCCGGATCTGCCTTGAGACCACCACCTGCAGCGGGATCTTCACCTCGGGAGAAATATTGCCGATGAGCGTAACCGTTCCTCCCTTGCGCACGCTGGCGATTGAGGCCGCGATCGTCTCCTGGCGCCCAACTGCCTCCAGTACGAGATCCACGCCTCTCCCTTCCGTTTGCCTGAGGATTTCCTCTACCAGCTCGTTTCCGGAGAGCAACAGTGTCTCATCGGCGCCAATGGTCTCAGCCCGCTGCAGCCGGGAGCGATCAATATCCGCCACCAGCACCCGCGAAGCTCCTCCCGCTTTTGCCGCCTGCAGCGTTAGCAATCCGATCATCCCGGCGCCGATCACCAGCGCAGTTTCGCCGCCCTTCATCTCCGAAACCCGTACCGCGTGCAGCGCCACCGAGACCGCTTCGAGCATCGCCGCCTCCTGGAACTCGAGCGCCTCAGGCAGCTGATAGGCGATGCGCTGCGGCACCACCACATACTCCGCAAAAGCGCCGGCGCGGCGAAAGTCTGCGCACGAAACCCCAATCACCTGCCGGTTATTGCACAAGTTAATCTCGCCCTGGAGACAGAACTCGCACTGTCCGCAGTACACGGTGGAGTCGAACGTCACCCGATCGCCAAGCTTGAATTTGCTCACCCCGGCGCCTACCGCGGCGACAATCCCTGCCGCTTCATGCCCCATAACAATTGGTGGAATACGCCTGCCGGAAGTGCCGTCGAACCCGTGCACATCACTGCCGCAGATGCCACATGCGGCCACCCGCACCAGGATCTCTTCCGCTCCGGGCACCGGTACCGGCAGATCGGCGATGTCGAGTTGGTTGTATTGCGAGAGAAGCAGAGCTTTCATATTGGCAGGGTACATGGTTGGTAGCCGCATCCTCAAGCCGGCCCATGTAGCATGGTCTTATCGGCGCTAGGTAGCAGGAAGTCCCCGGTTCCCTCATGAGCACACGCAGTCTTAAGCGCAGACTGATTGCAGGATTCGGCGCCAACACCTTCAGCCGCCTCTCCACCACCCTGACCCAGATTTTTTCTGTTCCAGTCTTCCTCAGCCACTGGGGAGTGCACCTGTACGGCGAATGGATCCTGCTCAACACCATTCCCAGTTATCTCGGCCTCAGCGACGTTGGCTTCGGGAGCGTGGCCGGCAACGAAATGACCATGCTGGCGGCGGCCCAGGACTTCGACCAGGCCCTAGTGGTTTTTCAGAGTGTCTGGGTGCTCACCACCGTCATTACCAGCCTGCTCGGGCTGTTGCTGATCGCAACGGTCTGGTTACTTCCGTTAGGGGCATGGCTGAACATGCATGCCATCAGCGGTCCGGACGCGAGGCTGATCATATTGCTGCTAGGTCTAGCTGTTTTGTTGGGGATGCAGGAGACCTTGTTCCAAGCTGCATTTCGCTGCGTAGGTAAATATCCGCTGGGAACTATGGCTAAGAGCCTGGTGGTGCTGGCGGCCTTTTTGAGCACCATGATTGGCGTTGCCATGCACCTGACTCCTGTCCCGGTCACCGTGCTGTATGTTGTCGTCAATGCCGTCGGTGTAGTTGCGTTGTGGTTCTTGCTACGTCGCGAAGTGCCCTGGATCCGTTTTGGCATTCGCCACGCGCAATGGGCGGTCATTCGCCGCCTCACCGGACCGGCTTTGTCCTATATGAGTTTTCCGCTGGTGAACGCCCTCAACTTCCAGGGGATCCTGGTGGTGATCGGCTATGTGCTGGGTCCCATCGCGGTGGTAACCTTCAACACCGCTCGGACCATATCCCGCAGTGCTGCCCAGGGGATGAACTTGATCAACAATTCAATTTGGCCGGAAATGTCGGCGGCTTTCGGCGTAGGCGCGATGGATATCGCCCGCATGCTGCACCGGCGTGCCTGCCAGATCTCGCTGTACCTGTGCCTGAGCATCACCCTTGGGGTTGCTATTCTGGGCGACTGGATCTGGAAGATCTGGACGGTAGGCAAGGTGCCGACCGACCCCATGCTATTGAACCTAATGTTGTTGCAGATGGTGGTCTCGGCCTTTTGGTTCACCAGCTCGGTGGTGCCCCTGGCGACCAACCAGCACCAGAGAATGGCGCGAGCCGTGCTGGCCTCCACCTGTCTGTCGCTGGTGCTCGCCTGGCTGTTGATGCACGTGAGCTCCCTGGGCCTGCGCGGTGCGGTCCTCGCGCTGCTGGCCGGCGACCTCTTTACAGCGGTCTATGTACTGCGCGAGAGCCTGAGTTTGCTTGGAGACGACTTTGGCGACTTTGCCCGCAGCATGCTGGATCTGTCGCTGTTAAACCGCCTATGGAGAAGGCCGAAGCTGCCTCTAGGCAATGAGGAGTCGTGAAAAGTATCAGCGCGACAAGAAGCAGACCCTATCAGTCCAATCCAAATCAGTTGTTTTTTTCGCCAACATGACCAGAGACTGCACCAAGGCTCCAATGTCGGCCGGGGATATTGTCTTTTCGTCAATGAAAATGACGCCGGCGTGATGACGCCCCTCCTCCGCCCAAACCTTAAGCAGAGGCGTAATGGCCCTGCGGTCGTAGGTAACCAGCGTCAACCCCTGAACCTCAGCTTCCTGCAAGCAGACAGCGTCTTCCTGACCGAGGAAGGCTCCGCCTTCCCAGTCTGTCATGCCGCAAACGACGACATTTCGTTCGCGGCGCCTTATGGAGTTCGCGACTCTCGGTGAGATGTGCTCATCCAGAAGTAGCTTGAGCATCTCTGCGTTTCGTGGTTTTTGCCGTGGTAAATTCGACAGCTTGCGGCAACATGCGCTTGAGCGCCGTAAAATCTACCGCACTGTTTTCCGCTAGCGCCCGATCAATCTCGCCAGGAAACGCCTCTGCGTAGTTGATCGCTGCCTGCACCTTCGTTACTGGCCAGCGCAGATGTTTAGCCGTGGCCATCAGGTCATGCTTGTAGCAGTGGACCAATAGCATGACCTCCCATACAGCAAGACTGCTGCCCTGGATGCATGCTTGCCGCCCCGCGGATGAATCGCGAAAATCGATAAACGCGAACTCCGATCGACGCAAGCCTTCCTCGACCAAACGGGCGCTCGCATCGCTCGGTGTCCAGCCGTACCGATTCGCCATGCGTTTCAGGCGATTTCCGCTTGCCGCTGGAAGGCGCATGCTGATCACAGTCGAATGACCGGAATTCATGGCAATGGCCTCCTGGGGAGCGTAACTCCTGTCAGTATTGTAAACGCGGCTCTATGCAGATTGAGTTTTTACCGGGAACCAAAATGTACGGGTGCAATTCTAAAACCAACCAGCTTTATGCAGCTCCCGGTGAAGAAAGCTGCAGGCGCTTTTTAGACGGACCAGACCTGCTTAGACCTTTTCTGCCGACTCCGGCACCACTGCTGCCGCAGCCTGGAAGCCTATTTTGGAGTGGGTTCCGTCGCAGAATGGCTTGTTGGTCGATGCTCCGCAGCGGCACAGGGAAATGGCAGGCTTGCCGCCAAGATCCAGTATTTTTCCATCGGAATCCACCAGCTTTATTGGACCTTCCACGCGAAACGGTCCGTTCGGACGCACCGTAATTGTTACTTCACCCTCAGCCATGAGCGCTCCAGTTCAGAAGTTTTAGGAATTCACTTGAGTCTAACAGCGTCTAAATTAGTCGCTGTCGAGGTTCTGGATCGCTTTGGGCTCGTCCTGCGGCGGCTTCGGCTGGGGTTCCTGAATGTTTCCCGGAGTGCCGGTGGTCGAGGTAGGAACTGGACCGCTCACGTTTGAGCTCTGGCCCACCTTTTGCCCCTTCCAGCCGGTTGTGCTGACATTTTGCGCGGTGCTGCCGGTATCGCAACCTAGTACCATCCCGCACGACAAAAGCAGCAAAAGCACGGACGCTCGCAACATAGTTTCTCCCTTGGGGAGCAATTTTATATGGAGATTCAATCGGAAAGAAACGCAGAAGGGATTAACAGAACAGGTCCTGAGCTTACAGGGCCACTATTCAGAACGGGAAGCTGAGGGAAAAGCGGCGTTGAGGCCTCTTTTCCCTCGTATAGCTGACTACAGACTACAGAACCTGAACGTTCTCTGCCTGCCAACCCTTAGGGCCTTTGGTTACGTTGAACTGAACCGCCTGGCCTTCTTGAAGAGTGCGGAAGCCGTTTGCTTGAATCGCTGTGTGGTGCACGAAAACATCCTCACCATTTGCACGGCTCAAAAAGCCGAACCCCTTGGCATCGTTGAACCATTTCACTGTTCCTTGTTCCATTGTGTTTCTTCCTTAGATAACGAGATGACGCTGAATTCAATCGGGGTATCTGCAGGTAGTGCGGACTCCTAAAGCAGAACGAGCTGAGAACCAAAATCGTATTCGACGCTCTTTTAGGATATACCGCTGATGCGACAGGTGCAATGAAAAAATGACCCGGAAGCACGAAAAAATGGCCGCTCCGGTTACTCGTACTTCAATGATTCTACAGCGTCCATCCGTGCCGCCCGCACCGCTGGTACCGTGCCGAAGGCTATCCCCACCGCGCACGAGACAAGAATCGCAATCACTGCCGAGAGCCATGACACCTGCAGCCGGTAATCGGTAAAAAAGGCAATCGAAAGTGGTAGAAGCATGGCCAGAACCGTCCCCACCACCCCGCCGCTGAGCGAGATCAGCACCGCCTCGGCCAAAAACTGCAGCTGGATTTCCCGAAAAGTCGCTCCCAAAGCCTTGCGGATCCCGATCTCCCGGATCCTCGAACGCACCGTCGCCAGCATGATATTCATGATCCCCACCCCACTGACCAGCAGGGTCACGAGCGAAAACATCAGAAGCACGATGCTGAACGCAGTGGCCGTCTTACCGGCCATCGACAACACCTCGGAAAGATCGCCCACGTCGTACACTGATTCGGAGCGATGCCTGCCCTTGATAGCTGCCTTGATAGCCTGGCTAGCCCACGGCACACTGCCCGAGTCGGTCATGGAAAAGTAGATCTGGTTTACTGCATCCGTTCCGGTGAAGTAGCGGGCTACGGTGTACGGAATGAGCACCGTTTCGTCAACAATTTCCGACTGGCCAAAGGTTTCCACCCTTTCCCGAAAAACGCCGATGACGGCGAACGGAACACCCGAGATGGCCAGCGTCTTCCCTATTGCTTCTCCGGGGCTGCCATATTGAACCAAAGAAAACTTCTCCGTGACCAGGGCCGCATGACTGTGTGCTAACGAATCCTGCTGATCGAAAAAGCGCCCGGCAACCAGGTAAAGCCGGCGAATGTCGGCGTACTCCGGGTTCACGCCCAGGATCAAAACATCGCGTTCTTTGCCCCCACCCGTGGTGAAGAATTGATGCAGATTCAGCACCGGCGAGGCAGCCTTGATTCCGGGCACCTGCTGCTCGACTGCGCGCATATCATCCACTGTCAGATAATCGCGCACCGACGCGATGCTGGCGTCCGACAACCCCGCATACTCTGCCCAGATCAGGTTCGTCCCAATGTTCTGAATGGAGGTGAGCACATATCGTCTGCCGGAAAGCCCGATGGTCACCACCAGGATCAATGAGGCGGTCCCGATCACCATGCCCAGGGCTGTGAGTGCAAAGCGAATTTGATTCAGACGGAACGAGTCGATGGCCAGCAGCACGATCTCGCGGAACGCGATGCTCTTGGTGCTGCGAATTCTCGGCGAATCGCTCATCGATTGCCCAGGAACACCAGCGTGACCCCAACCGCAACCAGGCAAACGCCCGCCCAACGCCGTGGGCTAACCCGCTCGCCCAGAAAGAACATCGCTCCGCAGGCTCCGGCCACGTAGCTCAGCGCGGTTACTGGCACCACGAAGCTTACATTCAGAAAAGAAAGCGCACCCAGCAGAGAGAAAAACGCCAGCGCCATCATGCCAACACCTGCCCACATCCAGCCCACGCCCAGGGCGCGAAGAATGACCCGGGCGATCGCCTGGGGCCGAAAATCCTTTACTTCGCCAACTTGCTTCATGGCCCGGGAAACACACAGTTCGCCACAAGTGCCGGCCACGATGATCAGCGAAAACAAAATCGCTTCGAGCAACTAGCTGCGCTCCATGCTTGCCGGGCTGCGTTCAGGGCTTTGCGGGCTGGTTTGCCCCACTACCAGGACACCCAGGCAAATGATGGCGATCCCCACCCAGCGCAAAGGCGAAACCGGCTCCCCTAACATGAAGTATCCCAGCAGCGCAGCCACTCCGTAGGCCATAGACGACGCAGGCTGCACGAAGCTGTAATCCGCCCACGACAACACCAACACATTGGCCAGGAAGAAGGTAAGCAGAGAGGCGACCCCCAGCCAGATCCACCCAGTGCCAAATACGCTCAGTGCACTGTGCAGCGCATCCGAGGGCGGCCAGAGTGCAAGCCTGCCGGCCTGCTTCATGCCCTTGCCTAGCAAAGCGTTCCCCAAAGGGCCCGCGATCACCATCACCAGGATCATCGAAAACGTTTTAAGATGCAGTGGTTTCGGAGCCGTCATTCCACACTCTGATTGTACTAGCCGCATCGCTCCAACTCAGGAATACGGGCACGTTTGCGTTATAACTATAGATTGGTGAATTGCTTCGCCGCTTCGTGAGGTGTTACCGATTTGTGTGGCATTGCTGGCTTTACCCAGAAAGGCTGGACGTCCGATCCTGATCGGATTCGCACCGCGACCGCGACCCTGACCCATCGTGGACCAGACCAGCAGGGAGTTTTCTCCTCCAGCTTGTGCTCCCTGGGCGCAACCCGCCTAAAGATCCTCGATCTGGCTGCCGGCGATCAGCCCATCACTTCCAGCGATGGCGACACCGTCATCGTTTTCAACGGCGAAATCTATAACCACCTCGAGTTGCGGCCTGAACTGGAAGCTCTCGGCTACCAATTTCATACCCATTGCGACACCGAAACTGTGCTCTATGCCTTCCTGGCTTGGGACACAGCCTGCTTTGCCCGGCTGCGCGGCATGTTCGCGGTAGCTCTGTGGCGCAAGTCGGCCAGGCGGCTGGTTCTGGCTCGGGATCGCATGGGTATCAAACCTCTCTATCTGGCAAGGTATGGAGAGGACCTCCTCTTTGGTTCCGAACTGAAGGCTATCCTCGTCCACCCCGAGGTTGAACGCCGGCTGAGCATGGAAGGGCTGGACTGCTATCTATCCCTGAATTACGTTCCCTGTCCATGGACCCTAGTGAATGGAGTGGAAAAGCTGCCACCGGGCTGTTGGTATGAGTGGCACGACGGGCAGGTGCAAACAGCAACTTACTGGACCCTGCCCGCCCCCGCGCCGCGCGCCGTGGATCTCGAAAGCGCGAAGCAGGAGCTGGACTTTCTCCTGCAGCAATCTGTGCGCGAGCACTTGCTCTCCGACGTGCCCCTGGGCGTCTGGCTGAGTGGCGGCATCGATTCCTCCACCATCCTGCACTACGCGGCCGCCACCAACCATTCCCGCCTGAAGACTTTTTCCATCTCTTTCAACGGCCGCAGCTTTGATGAGTCGGAGCATATTCAGCAAGTCGTGTCACACTACGGCACCGATCATGAACAGCTTGACCTGAATCCTCAGGAAGATCTGCAAGGCGCCATCGAGCAGTTCGCGTACTACTCCGATGAACCGAGCGCCGATGCAGGCGCGCTGCCGGTCTGGTTTCTCTCCCGTATGTGCAAGACCCACGCCACCGTGGCTCTGAGCGGAGAAGGCGCGGATGAGATCTTTGCCGGGTACCTTACCTATCGTGCCAACCAGCTTGCCCGAACCGCGCGCAAAGTGCCCGCTCCTGCCATCAGGTTGGCTCTCGAAGCACTGCGCTTCTGGCCTGTCTCCGATGAAAAGATCAGCCTGGAATACAAACTAAAGCGTTTTCTCGAGGGTAGCCTGTTGTCCCCGGAACGGGCTCATATCCACTGGAACGGAACCTTCTCTGAACCCGCCAAGGCAGCGTTGTTACGGCGCCCGCTGCCTGGGGCCCTGGGTAACATCCTTGCAGGGCTTGTGGTCGGGTCCAACGACGGCCTGTACCCATATCTGGCATTCGACCAACAGTACTATCTGGCCGATGACATCCTGGTGAAATCCGATCGCATGAGCATGGCCCATGCGGTCGAAGTTCGTCCTCCTTTTCTTGACCACCGCATCGTGGAGTTTGCCGCAACTTTGCCTGACACACTCAAGATGCGTGGCTCGCGCCAGAAGCTTCTGCTCAAGGAATTGATGAAAGACAAACTGCCCCCATCGATTCTCAACCGCAAAAAAGTCGGCTTTGATATTCCCGCCCACGAGTGGCTCCGCGGTTCTTTGCGTTCGCTCCTGCTTGATACTTTGAAAGAGGGCCTTTCTGAGCACGCTGATCTCTTCCGCGCCGACACCATCGAGAGGTACTTGCAGCTCCACATGGAAAGACGAGCTAACCTGGGATACCACCTATGGGGTTTAATGATCCTGTTTCTCTGGATGAAACAATGGCGCATTCAGTCGACGCCGGCGTCGACACAAAAATTACCAGTCTTGGTAGCCGAAGGGGCTGGCACACCTATCTAGCACTCCTGCTCCTGATTGCCGCCGCGGTTTACCTGGCGTGCATTGTCTCCCCGCCTTCTTTGATGGATGACGTCGATGCGGTCCAGGGGCAGATCGCGCGCAATATGCTCTCCTCCGGCGATTGGGTGACCGCGCGCCTGGATGGAATCATTTACCTGGAGAAGTCACCGCTGATCTATTGGCTGATGGCGATCTCTTACAAAGTTTTCGGCGCCTATGACTGGGCCGCGCGTATTCCGATCGCGCTTTCCTCCATCGGGCTGGCGTGGCTGACGGCCGCGTTCGGCAGATGGGCCTTTGACCAAATGGCTGGCTTCTATGCCGGCCTGGTCATGGCCACCTGCATCGGCCTTTTTCTCTTTACTCGCATCCTGATACCCGACGTCATGCTGACCTTCACCATCGCGCTTGCCATGTGGGCCTTTCTGCGGGTGCTCGATGAAGAGGAAGCACATCCCCGAGCCTGGGCATACACTTTGGCTGCAAGTCTCGGAGTTGGCTTGTTGCTCAAAAGCCTGATCGCCCTGGTCTTCCCGCTGGGCGCGGCCATTCTCTACCTTCTGATCACTCGGCAGCTTTTTTCTGCCGCAACATGGAAGCGTTTCTATCCCTGGTCCAGCGTGGCCATCATGCTGCTCATTGCCGCGCCCTGGCACATCCTGGCCACGCTCGAAAATCCGCCCACCTTTGCTTTTACCCTGCACAGCGGCAGCGGCATGTATCACGGCTTTCTGTGGTTCTACTTCGTCAACGAACAGCTGCTGCGCTTTCTCAACCTGCGCTATCCCCGCGACTACGCCACCGTCCCGCGCCTTTACTTCTGGCTATTTCACCTGATCTGGCTTTTTCCCTGGAGCGTTTACTTCCCCGCTGTCCTGAAGTTGTCCTATCGTCCAATCGACCGGGCCGGGCGCACCCGGTTGCTGGCCCTCTGCTGGACCGGATTCCTCTTGCTTTTCTTTACCTTTTCCACCACTCAGGAGTACTACTCCATGCCCTGCTACCCGGCGCTGGCCTTGCTGCTGGGATCAGCCATGGCCGCAGGGGGAAGCCGCATCCGTTGGGGTACACGAGCACTCACCATCATCACTGCGCTGGCGGCGACGGTGGCCATTGCTATCCTGATCGCCGTTCGCCACGTGCCCACTCCTGGGGACATTACCGCCGCTCTCAGCAAACATCCCACGGCTTACAAACTGTCGCTCGGCCACATGGAAGATCTCACGCTGAGCTCTTTTGCCTATCTCCGCTTTCCGCTTACGCTGGCCGCAGTTGCCTTCCTTATCGGCGCCGTGGGGACACTGCGCGTGAGGAGCCAACGCACCTTTCTTGCCGTTGCTGTGATGATGGTGCTGTTCTTTCAGGCAGCCCGCCTGGCCATGGTCACCTTCGACCCTTTCCTCTCCTCGCGGCCTTTGGCGCAAGCCATACTGAACGGGCCGGCAGGCACGGTCATTGTCGACAGCCAGTACTACATTTACTCTTCCATTCCCTATTACACCGATCGCACCGAGCTCTTGCTTAACGGCCGCTGGAATAACCTCGAATACGGCTCCTACGCTCCCGGCGCTCCCAACCCCTTTATCAACGATGCACAGTTCAAGCAGCTGTGGCTCCAGCCGGCTCGCTACTATCTTGTAACCAAACTCACCGCCTTTCCGCGTCTATCCACATTGGTAGGTGGCGACCGGCTTTACGTAGTAGCAACTGGAGGGGGCAAGGTGGTCTACACCAATGTCCCTGCTAAACTTGATATGAGCGCATATCAGCGCACGAATTGAGGGATTATGAAAATTGCAGTACTTGGAGGCGATGGCTACTGTGGATGGGCCACCGCTCTTTATCTATCGAACCAGGGACATTCCGTTGCCATCATCGACAACTTCGTGCGTCGTCTGTGGGATCACGAACTCGGAGTGCAGTCGCTGACTCCCATTAGACCGCTGGCTGATCGCCTGCGCGTCTGGCACGAGCTTACCGGCAAGTCGATTGAGCTTTTCGTCGGCGACGTAACCGATTATGAGTTTCTGGCTTCGACAATCAAGGCGTTCGAGCCAGAAGCCGTGATTCACTTTGCTGAACAGCGTTCTGCGCCTTACTCGATGATCGATCGTAGCCACGCTGTCGGCACCCAGGTGAACAACGTCGTAGGCACGCTAAACCTCCTTTTCGCCTTGCGCGAATTCCAGCCTGACTGCCACCTGGTCAAGCTTGGCACCATGGGAGAGTACGGTACACCCAATATCGATATCGAAGAAGGGTACATTACCATCGAGCACAACGGCCGCAAGGACGTGCTCCCGTACCCTAAGCAGCCGGGATCGTTTTACCACCTCTCCAAGGTCCACGACAGCCACAACATGATGTTCGCCTGCAAAATCTGGGGAACACGTGCCACTGATCTGAACCAGGGTGTGGTGTATGGAACCATGACCGACGAGGTTGCCCTCGATGAGGCGCTTATCAACCGTTTTGACTATGACGAAGTTTTTGGCACGGTGCTCAATCGCTTCTGCGCTCAGGCAGCTCTTGGCCACCCGTTGACGGTCTATGGCAAAGGTGGTCAGACGCGCGGCTTCCTCGACATTCGCGACACTGTGCGTTGCGTGGAGCTTGCCTGTCTAAATCCAGCGGCTAAGGGAGAGTTCCGCGTCTTCAATCAATTCACCGAGCAATTTTCGGTATTGGATTTAGCGCATCTGGTACAGAACGCCGGCAAGCAGACGGGCCTGAAGGTTGAGATCGACTATTTGCCCGATCCGCGTGTAGAAGCAGAGCAGCATTACTACAACGCGAAACACTCCAAGCTCATCGATCTAGGCCTGCAGCCGCACTTTCTCTCTGATTCGCTGTTGGATTCGCTTATCGATATCGCGATCCGCTACAAGGATCGAATTGACACGGCACTGTTTTTGCCGCGTGTGAACTGGCGTCAAGCGAAGAATGACCGGCGTATAGAAAAGCCAGTATTCGCCAAGACGGCTCCGTAAACACTCTGTCCCAACAACAAATCGATGGGTGCCCCACATCTCGCTCGTTTTTCGCGAGATGTGGGACACCACTGCTCTAAACCTATGTGTTTTTCGGCAGCATGGGCAAGGTAGGTCAAGGTTCGTGGAATCCCACATCTCGCGAAAAACGAGCGAGATGTGGGGCACCCAAGGGTTTGTTGCACTAAAGAGACCTAAACCCGCTCCGGAGCTTTCTCTGCCGCACGAATAGCAGCGGCCGGATCTACTGGCACTAACTCACCGTTGCGAATGTAGTAGTAGCCATCTCTCCAGCGAATGCTGTTGCGGGTAAAGCTAGCTAGCCAGATGCAAGCAGCCAGCAAATCCCACACTGGAAGCAGCCACAGCTTCTTATAAATACCCGGTTGCTTCAAGCCCCATTTCCCAACCACTTCCATCATGGCAATGCGGAAAGCAAAATACGCGCTCAGATAAACGAACGCTACCTCCGGCGTGGGCTGTACAAAAATCGCTGCCAGGGCCCAGGGCAGACCAAGCGTAAAAATCAGCCCCAGGTGTCCCCACGGACGCATAATGCGCATGACCACGGTCCAACGCAGACGCTTCAGGAAAAGATCACGCAGCGAATGGAAATCGGACACCGTGTTGATGGAATAATTCAGCAGTTCGACTTCATAGCCCTGCTCCGCGATCAAGCGTCCCACTAGCAAATCGTCCGCCGGACGATTTTCGATAGCTGCATAGCCGCCAAAGCCGGCGAGCCTCGTACGTGTAGTCGCGATCGTCGGCCCTAGTGCGAACTTAACCCCATCCAATTGCCTGGCAACCAGAATCCCGGCATAAAAGTCAGAGAGCATGCCTACGGATTGAACGCGTTGAACAAAAGTTTTTTCTTCGCTGGGAACCGGAGCATAAAAGCATGTAACTGCCCCCACCTTGGGATTCCCCAGCCCCGCAACAATAGTGCGCAGGTAATCCGGTTGCACACGAACGTCGCTGTCGCTCATCACCACGGTTTCATATTTTGCTTCCGCAGTTAGTCGCGCCAGCTTGGCGACTTTATCGTTGGTCGCTACCCGCCCGGAGCCTATCAAAACCCGAATCTGGCATTCAGGGAAGTCGCGGATGAGTCTTTGAATCGTCGGCAACGCAGGCTCGGATGCATCGCCTACACAAAAAACAATTTCGTATTCGGGGTAATCCTGCCGGCAAAAACTGGCGAAATTTTCATAGGCATCGGGATCGAGCCCGCGTATCGGCTTGAGATTACTCACCGGAGGCGTGTAAGAGTCTAACGTACTGATCCTATGTGAGTTGCGAAAGAACTGCCATGCACTGAACAGGGCCAGAGAATAGTAAATCAAGGGAATAACAGCCATTCCCAATATCGCGAAATGAATAAAACTCAGGATCATTCAGTCCCTAATTCCATCGTTTCATTATCTCCCAAGCCACTCGTAATAAGACGCCATCGGGAGCTGTGCTGTTTCATCAGCACCTATTTTATAAGTATTTTACTTTCATTCATTTGAAGGTCCAAATTGGGACTTTCCCACAACCGCAAGTGGCATGAACGTCACGCTATAGGCGAAAATAAGGCGAAGATCCGCCATGCCCACCGCCCAACATCTGCGCGCTCAAATAGAAGCCCGAATCCCTTCCGCGCTCTCACCTCTACCGCGTGTCTCTTACCCTATTGTGCCAACAGGGATTCGTGAGATCGATTCCCTTCTACATGGAGGATTGCCGGTAGGCGCCATCAGCGAGATTGTTGGACCGGAATGTTCCGGGCGCACTTCGCTTGCGCTCACATTTGTAGCCGGTATGACCCAAGCCGGCAAGGTGTGCGCTTGGGTAGACGTTTCCGACACCTTGCACCCGGAGTCTGCGGCGGCCATTGGCGTGGATCTTTCGCGGTTGCTTTGGATACGCTGCGGCCGGCCCTCAACTGCCATGCCCTCGCCGCACAATGCAGAAAAACCACCCAAGCCAAAACCGGTATTGGCCCAGGCGGGTGGCAGTCATCCGCGGATGGAAGTCAAAGGTCTCTCCGAGGCAGTCAGCGATCTGCTGAGTGCAGTTCCTCTGTGTGCGGAAGCACAGCACAAGCCGCGGCCTCAATCTAAGCAACCAGGTCCACAGCTCACCCAGTTCACTGCTCCTCACAAAAAAATGGCCCCTGCACGTAAATCGTGGTCGCGACTGGAACAGGGGTTGCGCGTTACCGATCTACTCCTGCAGGCGGGTGGCTTCAGTTGCATTGTGCTGGATCTGGGTAGCCTGAACGCGGAATATGCCCTACGCGTTCCCCTAGCCACATGGTTTCGCTTTCGCGCGGCGGCAGAGCGCTTGCAATCGAATGTCTTGCTGCTCACCCAACATGCCTGCTCCAGGAACAGCGCTGGGCTGGTGCTACGTCTTGATTCAGCAAGCATGCTCAGCGATAGCTCAACTGTCTTTACCGGTCTGAAACATCAGGCAGAGTTAACGCGGCAGCGCTTTGCACAGGGCAATGTATTGCCCTTGCGGAAGCAACCGCAAAGCGTTCCAACTGCACAATGGCAAGCCAAAACTGTTTGGGCGGGATCCAGATGATGACACGCTACGCTTGCCTCTTTGCCCAGGAATTTCCACTCCAGGCATTGTTGCGCTTACGGCCCGAGCTGCAGCGCAAAGCAGTAGCCGTGCTCGATGGCGAACCGCCGTTCGAACACGTGTGCTCCCTCAACCATTCTGCGCGGGCTATAGGGGTAGAGCCAGGCATGACCAAGTTGGAAATGGAGATGTTCCCTGCCGCTGTCGTATTGCAGCGTTCGCGTACGGAAGAGGCAGCAGCCCGCGCAGCCTTGCTGGAGTGTGCCGGGTCCTTCTCTCCACGAGTGGAAGATCAGAGCAGCGATCGATGCTTTACCTGCGTAATCGACATTACTGGTACGGAAACGCTCTTCGGTTCCCCGGATACTTTAGGCGAGAATCTGCTCAAAAAGACGCAGGCGCTTGGCATACGAGCATCGATTGCGATCAGCTGCAACTTTCACGCCGCCAGGTGCCTGGCACGCGCAGTGATTGGCGTCAGGGTGGTCCCACGGGGAACGGAATGTAAGGCGCTCGCCCCTTTGCCACTCACCGTTCTCGATCTTTCTCCGGAGCACGCGGAAACCTTCTCTATGTGGGGCATCACGACCCTGGGAGCACTCGGAAACCTTGCCGAGACAGAGTTGATTGCGCGGCTTGGACAAGCGGGCAAAGAGCTGCGCCTGCTGGCAAGGGGAGAATCTCCGCATTTGTTTAGCGCCGTCGAGCCCAGCCTCGTGCTCCGGGAACGCATGGAATTGGACTCGCCAGTAGACCTGCTCGATTCGCTGCTTTTTATCCTGGGGGTGATGCTCGACCAGCTCATTGTGCGGGCTCAATCACGCATACTGGCGCTGGCCTCGATTACGCTCGACCTGGATCTGGAAGGAGGCACTTCGCATTCCCGCACGGTGCAGCCTGCGCTGCCAAATACCGAGCGAAAACTATGGCTCAAACTCATTCATCTGGATCTGCAGGCCCATCCACCCCAGGCTGCGATCCAGTCTCTTTCTTTGAGCGCACAGCCAGGCAGCACCAGCAAAGTGCAGCTCGGACTTTTTTCTCCCCAGGTACCGGAGCCAATGCGGCTCGATGTAACCCTGGCCAGGATTCGCAGTATTGTAGGCGAGGGCTGCGTCGGCCAGGCAGTGCTCAAAGACACCAACCGCCACGACGCTTTTCGTATCGAACCATTTGTTGTGTCCTCGTCGACTGCGAGTCATCGGCAAGCAGGCCCACAGCGCCTCGCCATGCGCCAGCTACGGCCACCGGAAATAGTAATCGTGACTGCTTACAATAGGCAGCCGGACTCCTTTGTCTTCCGCGAAAAGCAATACACAGTCGAACGCGCTTATGGGCCCTGGTCTTCCTCCGGAGATTGGTGGAATCCCACCCTCTGGTCGCTCGAACAATGGGATCTGGTCGCCAGGGGTCATGATGCAACCTGGCTCTGTTGCTGCCTGACCCGTGATCTTACCCACGAACGCTGGCAGGTAGAGGCTCTCTATGACTGAGTCCTATGTCGAGCTCCATACTGCCAGCGCCTTCAGCTTTCTTGAGGGGGCATCGCTGCCGGAAGACCTTATCCAGCGAGCTGCCGAGCTCAACATGCCGGCCATCGCCCTGCTGGATCGTAATGGGGTCTACGGCGCGGCGCGATTTCATACCCTCGCCCGCAAACAAGGGGTACGCGCCCATGTGGGCGCGGAAATCGCTGTGTCTAGCCTAGGCAGGCGTCTTACCCCTCCGGCATGGCTGCCTCATAGCCATACTCCTGAACCCGCGCGTCTCCCATTGCTATGTACCTCGCGCACTGGATATCAGAATCTTAGTCAACTGATTACCCGGTTCAAGATGCGCGAGACCACAAAGAGCGAAGGTGCGGCCACACTTGAGGATCTGGAACAGTTTTCTTCCGGGCTGGTCTGCCTGACCGGTGGCGACGAGGGCCCGGTGGCGGCGGCACTGATGCGAGGTGGGGAGTCAGAAGCAGTTACAGTTACCGAGCAATTGGTCCATCTTTTTGGACAGCAGAATGTATATGTCGAACTTCAACGCCACGGTGAGCGTGAGGAAGAATGGCGTAACCAGGCAGCCATCCGTATAGCGCATCGCCTTGGCTTGCCTTTGCTTGCTACCAACGGTGTGCGCTATGCCACTGCGTATGACCGGGAAATTCTCGATGTGTTTACGGCCATACGCCACCATACAGACCTCGAGCATGCGGGCCGCCTGCTCACGGTCAATCAACAACGCCATCTGCGCGATGCCCGGGAAATGGCCGGCAAATTCCGCGATCTTCCGCTGGCCATCGCCAACACGGCGGAATTGTCACAACGGCTGGAATTTGAACTTCATGATCTCGGCTATGAATTTCCTCACTATCCTGTTCCCCAGGGCGAAACGATGGATAGCTTCCTGCGCCAACGTACGGCGGAAGGCGTCTTAAAGCGATACGGCTCCAAGCACAATCGCAATTTACTGGAAAGAGCCGAAAAGCAAGTCGAACATGAGCTGGCTTTGATTGAAAGACTGGGCTTTGCCGGTTATTTTCTTATCGTGTGGGACCTGGTTGATTTCTGCAAACGGAATGACATCCTGGTGCAGGGCCGGGGGAGTGCCGCCAATTCCGCTGTCTGCTACGCGCTGGAAATAACCGCAGTCGATCCGGTGGGCATGGACTTGCTCTTTGAACGCTTCCTGAGTGAAAGCCGCGGAGAATGGCCGGACATCGATCTTGATCTACCCTCTGGCGATAAACGAGAGCAGGCAATTCAGTACATCTATACCCGCTATGGGCAACTAGGCGCAGCGATCTGCGCCAATGTGATTACCTATCGAGGCAAATCAGCCGCGCGAGAAGTGGGCAAGGCCATGGGCTTCGATCCTGAGACCCTGGGACGTCTCTCCAGCCTGGTGTCTCAGTGGGAGTGGAAGGGAAAGAATGACACCCTGGAACATTCTTTTCTTCATGCGGGCTTCGATGTCAAGCACGTACACATCCATAAGTTTCTCGAACTTTGCATGCGTATCCAGGACCTGCCGCGGCATTTGGGCCAGCACTCCGGAGGGATGGTGATATGCCAGGGCCAGTTGGATCACGTGGTGCCTCTGGAACGTTCGTCCATGCCCGGCCGAACCGTAGTTCAATGGGATAAGGAAGACTGTGCCGATCTGGGCATCATCAAAGTAGACCTGCTGGGGCTGGGCATGATGGCGGTCATCCAGGATTCTCTTGTCCTGGTTGCCGAGCATTACGAGGAACCTGTAGACCTGGCGCAACTGCCGCAGGATCCGCTGGTCTACGAGACCCTCCAGCGCGCCGATACAGTCGGCATGTTTCAGGTGGAAAGCCGGGCGCAGATGGCCTCTTTGCCTCGCAATCATCCCGACAAATTCTATGACCTGGTGGTGCAGGTGGCCATCATCCGGCCGGGACCGATTGTCGGCAAGATGATGCACCCTTACATGCGCCGGCGGCAGAAAAAAGAAGCAGTCACGTATCCCCATCCATCGCTCGAGCCAGTGCTCAAACGGACCTTGGGAGTTCCCTTATTTCAGGAGCAGCTTTTGCGCATGGCCATGACGGTGGCTGATTTTTCCGGGGCGGAAGCGGAAGAATTGCGCCGTGCCGTCGGCATGCGCCGTTCCTGGCAGCGCATGGAGCAACTGGAAGTAAAGCTCCGCAGTGGCATGACGAAGAATGGGCTGGATGCCGCCACCCAGGGCAACATTATTCAAAACATCACCTCCTTCGCCCTCTATGGCTTTCCTGAATCTCATGCCGCCAGCTTTGCCTTGATTGCCTACGCCTCTGCGTATTTCAAGGTGCGTTACCTGGCTGCGTTCACCTGCGCCATTCTCAACAATCAGCCCATGGGGTTTTACATGCCTGCTGTGCTGGTAAAGGATGCGCAGCGTCATGGCCTGCGCATTCGTCCTATCGATGTGCAGATCTCACAGTGGCCATGCACGATAGAGCATGAACGCAATGGCGAGCGCTCTATGCGCATGGGTCTGATGTATGCCCGGGGTCTGCGCCAGGAAGTGGGAGAAGCATTGGTCAAATCCCGCACAGAGTCAGGCTTGTTCCGCTCTGCCGACGATCTAACCCTACGGGTACCACTGCTGCAGCGCAAGGAACTCACGCTGCTAGCCCGCATTGGCGCAATGAACAGCCTGGAGGGCATAGATCATCGCCGGGACGCAGTTTGGCAAGTAGAGGAGGCGGTCAGACCGGTGGGCCCTTTGCTGAAGCAGCACCGTGAACAACAGGTCTCTTCGCCCCTGCGGCAAATGTCTACCGACGAGCGCCTGACTGCGGACTACTCAGGTACCGGCCTAACCGTGGGAAAGCACCCGCTGCACTATCGCCGGAATGAGTTGAAGGCAATGAAGGTACTGACCTCATCGGAGCTGCGGAATTACCAGGACGGCGAATATGTACGGACGGCCGGCTGTGTGATCGCCAGGCAGCGCCCAGGCACGGCCAAGGGCTTCATCTTTCTCTCCATGGAAGACGAGACCGGCATCGCCAATGTCATCATCACGCCCGATCTCTATGAGCGGGAGCGGGTAGTCGTCACCCGCAGCAAATTTGTTTTGGTTGAAGGCGCATTGCAGAATCAGGATGGCGTCGTCCATGTGAAAGCCAAACGCATCCAGCCGCTGGCCTTCACCAATCTCGAACTACGCTCCCACGACTTCCATTGAGAGGTTCTCCGATCACAAGAGCGGGATCGACCACGCCGGGTTCAGTTTTAATATGTATCCCATGCGCTTTAGATCGCGCAGAATTCGTTTCAATTCTGGCTGGTCGATTGCCACGTCGTACGTTGTCAGCTGAAACTGCGTTGCAGGGTCAGGAATGAAAAATATCAGCGGAAAATCGATGGTTGCAAATGGATTGCCGCCGTAATCGCTGTGCTGCACGATATTGCCGCCCGCATAGCCGGCACCAGCGCACGCGGCGTTAAGCTCCGTGCGCACCTTCAACACCGCATGAGAGATGTTACCCAGATGTGCATCTTCCTTCTGTTGGGCTAAAGCGGCGCGCTGCGCGCCGCTTTGAAAAATCAGATTCGCCGCCGCTGCTTGCCGCGCGACGAGTCCGCCAGGGTTCTGTGCCGCCTTGCCCACAAGCGTTGAGCGCAGGGGCATCAGGCGGTCTGATATTCCTGAGCCGCCAACACTCTCATGGGGGAAGATGCACCAGAGATCGTAGTCGCCGGCAACCGCGGCTCTGGCGCCTAACGAGGCTACTCCGCCTGGGTTGGTCATACCCAAAACGGGTGTGAGGCCTGGCCACACCGGCATGTCATGCGACACTGCCGGCTGCCCTGGTGCGCTTTCCGCTTTCACGCCGGGGGCATAATTCACGCTCCACATTCGCCCAGACATTCCCGGTGGCGCTGTCATGAGCCGTACCAGAGTGAACTTGAGAGCGCTCCCTCCCGTTGGTGCTGCTTCGAGTTCTACGGTCGTGCCAGTGCGTTTGATGATACGCACCACCCCATGCTCGGCAAGTTTGGTCAGCCGCGCTTCGCTGATATATAGCGGCACGCAGAGCGCGTGGTGGCCGAAGGCATTGCCGATTTCCTCTTTCTGTTTCGCGATATCCTGCGAACCCTTGGTAAAGCGATAGTCGGCCGGTACGAATCCCGCCATTGGCCCCCAATCGCATGTCTTGGCTTTGATGTGAAACCCCTTGGCCGCATACCCTTCAAGCACAAGATCGGTGCATAGGGGGTTGAGCTCGCGCGAACTAATCACGAAGCGGTTGCGCGACGCGACGGTTTGGAAGGCGGTGATGTGGACCTGGGGAAATCCGGCGGTGGCATCGTACTCCGGCATTCGGGACAAAGTGATTTCTCCTCAGACACCGGGCGAAATTAACGAACTGTCCTTCGCCGGAATCAAGTGCGTTGAGCTTCTGATGGCCGAATACGGGATAGTAGCAGGGAAACAAGGGAAGTTTTCACGAAGGGGCCATAATCACAGAAATCTGTTCGGTGCGTTGCAGACTACGCTTCCACGAGCTCCCGAAGTATTGTAATACCCTGTATTCTTCTGTATTCTCTAAGAATGCCGCTGAAGACAGTCACATTTCGTCTCCCTGAAGAGAAGCTTCAAGAGCTAGACACCGTCGCCGAGATACAACAGCGGGACAGGAGCTTCGTGATCAACGAAGCAGTGACGCAGTATTTGTCGCTTCATGAATACCATCGAGCGCTCATCGAAGAAGGCATTCGCGAGGATGATGCGGGCGAGGTGATCGACCATGAAACGCTGATGGAGAAGGCGGCCGGTTGGGTTCGGAAATCAAGAGCGCGCTAATTGCAGATACGGTGGTCTAATCGAGCTTCCGCGCAGCTGGAAGCCGCGTGTAACTTCGTATCGAAAGAAAATGTAACCGCGGCTGAGAAACAGTTGAACATGATCCAGCGCGCCGTTGAACAGCTTGCCCATTATCCTGAGATGGGCCGCCCTGGTAGGGTTGACGGCACGCGAGAGCTGATCGTACAAAGTACTCCATACATTGTTGCGTACCGGGTGAAGACTGGGATTGTGCGTGTTCTTGCTTTGCTTCATGGCGCCCGGCGGTGGCCTAAACGATTTTAATGTTGAGACACTCCCCGCGAACTGCCGATCGCGCATCATAGACTAGCTGAGGTGAACCAATGGCCGATGTAAAGACGTGTGCACACCCCGCCTGTAACTGTATTCCCGCCGAAAAACAGAAATACTGCAGTGAAGTCTGCGAAGACGCCAAGGGCATGACCGAGCTCGCCTGCCAATGCGACCACCCGGCTTGCCGTGGAGAGGCTCTCAAACCCTAGACATCTTGCAGGAACATCTGCTTAATGCCCCGCAGTGCCTGCCGGGTTCGCTCTTCGTTCTCGATCAGGGAAAAGCGCACGTGCTCATCCCCGTGCTCACCGAATCCTACTCCAGGGCTGACCGCGACCTTGGCCTCGGTCAGCAGCTTCTTGGCAAATTCGAGCGAGCCGATCGCCCTGTACCGCTCAGGGATAGACGCCCAGACGAACATTGTGGCCTTTGGCAACGCCACCTGCCAATTCAACTGATTTAAACCCTTCACCAGGACATCGCGCCGCTTGCGGTAGTTCTCGCAAATCTCCTGTACACATTCCTGCGGTCCTTCCAGTGCAAGGATGGAAGCCACCTGGATAGGAGTAAAGGTGCCGTAATCAAAGTAGCTTTTGAGCCGTCCCAACGCTGCCACTAGCTCAGGATTGCCAACCATAAAGCCAACCCGCCACCCAGGCATGTTGTAGCTCTTGGACAGAGTGAAAAACTCGACCGCGATGTCCTTCGCTCCCCGCACCTGCAGGATCGAGGGCGCACGATATCCGTCGAAAACGATATCGGCATAGGCAAGATCGTGCACCAGGTAGATCTGGAACTCTTTGCACAGCGCAACGACGCGCTCAAAAAATGCCAGATCCACACACTGCGTGGTGGGATTCGCTGGAAAATTCAGGATCAACATCTTGGGCCGCGGATACATCAGCGGGACACTCTGTTCCAGCTCCGCCAGAAAGTCGTCTGTGCTATGCACCGGAATTCCGCGCACGTTGGCCCCGGCAATCACTGGGCCAAAAATGTGGATTGGATAACTGGGGCTCGGCACAGCCACCACATCTCCACGATCGAGTGTGGCCAGGCACAGATGGGCAATTCCTTCCTTGGACCCAATGGTGACGATGGCTTCCGTCAGTGGATCCAGCTCCACCCCATAACGTTTGAGATACCAACTGCAGATGGCTTTGCGCAGCCGAGGGATCCCTTTCGACAAGGAGTAGCGATGAGTGGCGGTCTTGCCTGCCGCTTCGATCATCTTGTCTACGATGTGTTTGGGCGTGGCGCCATCGGGATTACCCATGCCGAAGTCGATGATGTCCTCTCCCCGCGCCCGGGCGGCCGCCTTCATTTCGCTGGTGATATTGAAAACATACGGCGGCAGCCGCTTCAACCTGAGAAACTCTTGCATTGGCCTTATTCCTATGGTTTTACTGGATACGCTCATAGCGATAGCCTTCGACTTCGAGCGCCTGGGCGATCGCAGTAATATGCGCGGCGCCGCGCGTTTCGAGGGTGATGTCTATCACTGTGTCGCCTAGATTGACACCGTAATAGGCACGATTATGTAAGGTCTCAACGATGTTGGCTCTCTGATCGGAGAGGATTTTCGTCAAGTGATGTAGAGCTCCCGGCCGGTCGGCGAGATGGACGCGGATGCGCACCCGCCGCCCGTCCTTGACCAGGCCGCGCTCGATAATCCTGGCCAGCAGACTTACATCGATGTTGCCTCCGCAGACCAACACCGCGGTTCGTTTCCCCTGGAGCGAAGTCTTCTTCTGCAGCAAAGCCGCCAGCGCGACGGCCCCGGCTCCTTCAGCCAGAGTTTTCTCTCTTTCCAGCAGCACCAGGATGGCGCTGGCGATCTCCTCTTCATCTACGGTAACGATCTCGTCGACATACCGTTGAACCAGTGGCAAGGTTAGATCTCCGGCGCGGCGGACCGCGATTCCGTCCGCGATGGTCGCGTCCGCCGGCAGGGTCACTGGGCTTCCGTTCTCGATCGCCCGCAACATGGAGGGAAGGCGCTCCGTTTCCACCCCAACCACGCGAATCTCCGGATTGCTCTCTTTCAAGGCGCAGGCCACGCCGCTGATCAATCCGCCGCCGCCAATGGGTACGACCACTGCTTCGAGGCCCTGGACCTGCTCCATTAGCTCAAGGCCGATGGTTCCTTGGCCATTGATGACCGCATGGTCATCGAAAGGATGCAGGAAGGTCATCCCTTCCAGCTCGCAGATCCGGAGTGCTTCAAAACATGCCTCATCGTAGTTTGCGCCATGCAGGATCACGTCGGCGCCAAATCCACGAGTAGCAGAGATCTTCACCAGCGGGGTCATGAGAGGCATGACGATACGTGCCGGCACGCCGCGCTGGGTGGCATGGTAGGCCACGGCCTGGGCATGATTGCCCGCGCTGGCCGCGACGACCCCGCGCCGCTTCTCGTCGTCGCTCAGCAGCAGGATCCGGTTGAGCGCGCCGCGCTCTTTGAAGGCTCCAGTTCGCTGCAGGTTATCCAGCTTGAGAAAGACCTGTTGACCGGTCGTCTCGGAGAGAGCATCCGAGAGCTGGCAAGGGGAAAAATAGATGAAATCGCGGATTCTCTGTTCTGCTTTTCTTATTTGAGCGAGGGAAACGTCCACAACTGGATTAAATCATTTCTCATGTAAGCGACAAAGGGGAGGGACTGCGAACGCCACCCTAACCTTTGTCATTCCGACCGAAGCCGAGGGACCTGCGGCTTTCTCCACCAGCAATCGATGCTGACCAGAGCGCCACCCTCCCCTTTGTCATCACGAGCGTAGCCGAGGGACCTGCGGTTTTCTCCACCAGCAACCGATGCTGACCAAAGCGCCACCCTCCCCTTTGTCATCCCGAGCGTAGCCGAGGGACCTGCGGTTTTCTCCACCAGCAACCGATGCTGCCAAAGCGCCACCCTCCCCTTTGTCATCACGGGAAAGCCGAGGACCTGCGGTTTTCTCCTACCCACGAGCCTGGGAGTGCCCGAAGCAACACCCGGCTTCCCCACCAGTTGCGATTAAACTGAAGACATCACAATGAACGCACATGAATCCGGCACCATCGCGGTTCTGGCCGAAAAGCCTTCGGTCGCGCGTGATATCGCCCGAGTGCTCGGTGCCGACAAGCGTGGCACCGGCTACCTGCAGGGAAACGGCTATGTGGTGACCTGGGCCATCGGCCACCTGGTCTCGTTGGCCGAGCCGCATCAGATCAATCCCCAGTGGCGGCAATGGCGGTTGGAAACCCTCCCTATCCTGCCGGACCAATGGCCCTTAGTGGTCTACGAGCGCAGCAAAGACCAGTTCGAAATCGTGCAAAAAATCCTCCAGTCTACCCGCATCTCGCGCATTGTGTGCGCTACGGACGCCGGGCGAGAAGGAGAATTGATTTTTCGCTACATCTACGAAGCGATAAAAAGCGAAAAGCCCTTCAGCAGGCTATGGATCTCCTCGCTAACCCCGGATGCCATCCGCAAAGGATTCGCCAACCTCCGGCCGGGAAGCGACTACGACCGGCTGGCTGACGCCGCCTGTGGACGAAGCCGTGCTGATTGGCTGGTGGGCATGAATTTGTCTCGCGCCTATTCGATCGTCTACAACGAGGAGCTTTCCGTCGGCCGCGTGCAAACCCCGACCCTGGCGATGATCGTCGACCGCGAGCTCACCCTGCGGCGCTTCGTGCCCGAGGATTATCTGCAGGTGGTCGCCACCTTCCAGCCCCCAACATTAAAGGAAACTTATGAGGGCACCTGGTTTCGTCCCGAGATCAAGACCAGCGAAGCCACCCGCTTGGCCGCCGACGGCGAAGAAGCCAACCAGATCATGGCGCGAGCGCGGACCGGCCATGCCGCCATCGAGACGCTCACCTCAGAAACCGTGCGTACTCCGCCTCCCCTGCTCTACGACCTGACGGACTTGCAGCGGCACGCCAATCGCCTTTACGGCTTTAGCGCTCAAAAAACACTCGATCTGGCGCAGACGCTTTACGAGCAGCACAAACTCATTAGCTATCCAAGAACTGACAGCCGTCACCTCTCGACCGATATCGCTGAGACCCTCCCTAAAATCGTCTCGGTTATCTCCGGCAGCTATCAGCAGCAACTGGCGCCGGGAACCGGGGAGCGTGCCCTGGGTAAGCGTTATGTCGACGACAGCAAGGTGAGCGATCATCACGCGATTATTCCCACGTCGGTTGCCATGCAGCCTGACCGGCTCTCGGATGAGGAAAGCAAGATCTACGACCTGGTCTGCCGGCGTCTGCTGATGTTGTGGCACGACGACTATGTGCAGGAAGTGACCACGGTGATTACCGCGATCCGCAGTGAAAGGATCCTTGACCGGTATCGCACCACCGGCACCGTAGTGCGGCAAACCGGCTGGAAAATCCTCGATGCCGGTGCAGAAGCGCGTAGACGAGAGCCAAAGAGAGATGCCGAGGCCACCGATCAGGCCCTCCCGGCAACTCTCGCTCAAGGTCAGCCACAAAATGTAACCAACATCGAAGCACAAAAGAAGAAAACCCGGCCGCCGCAGAGATTTACCGATGCCACCATCCTGACCGCCATGCAGACCGCGGGCAGAAGCCTGGACGAGAAAGAGCTATCCGACGCCATGAAGGAAACGGGCCTGGGAACGCCGGCAACCCGGGCCGCCATCATCGAGGTACTTTTGAAGCGTGGTTACGTTATCCGATCGGGCAAGAGCCTCGAGGCCACAGACAAAGGAATACACCTGATCGAGGTGGTGCATCCTGAAGTGAAAAGTCCGGCGATGACCGGCCAATGGGAAGCCTTCCTCAACCGTATTCAGCAAGGGGAGGCGCAACTGGATCCCTTCCTCGAGCGCATCAGCGAATACGTGCGCTCGGTGGTGGGCCGGGTGAGTCAAACGACGCCAGTTGCCCGGACGGAGAGTACGGCCCCGAAAGACACTGCAGTGGCGAAAGCCATCCCCAGCAACGCCAGCCTCAGCCAGCTGCTGCAGAGCGTCTTCGGTTTTTCGAGCTTCCGGCCCAATCAGGAGGCGGTCTGTCAATCCGTGACGGCTGGAGAAGATGCGCTACTGGTCATGCCGACCGGGTCAGGCAAGTCTCTGTGCTATCAATTGCCGGGCCTGGCGCGTGGCGGGACCACGCTGGTGATCAGCCCGCTGATTGCCTTGATGGATGACCAGGTGCGCAAGCTGAAGGACCTCGGCTTATCTGCCGAGTGCATACACTCCGGCCGCGACCGCGAAAGCTCCCGGCAAGCTTGCGTGGATTACATGAAGGGCAATCTTCAGTTCCTCTTCATTGCTCCGGAACGGCTGCGAGTGCCGGGCTTTCCTGAGATGCTGGCCAAACGAAAGCCCTCGCTCATTGCTATCGATGAGGCGCACTGCATCTCCCAGTGGGGCCACGATTTTCGTCCCGATTACCGCATGCTGGGGCAGTATCTGCCGAGTTTTCGTCCCGCGCCGGCGCTGGCTCTTACGGCAACGGCGACCCCTTTGGTGCAGAAGGACATTGCGGCTCAGTTAGGGTTGAACACGGTCAAGCACTTCATCCATGGCTTTCGCCGGGAAAATATCGCCATTGAGGTAGTCGAGGTGCTGCCCTCGAACCGGCCCGCGCTAGCCAGGACCATCCTGCTCGAAGCAGCCAATCGGCCCGCCATCGTATACACCCCAACCCGCAGACTAGCCGCAGATCTTTCCACCGCCTGGGCCCGGGACTTTCGCGTGGCCGGCTATCATGCAGGCCTCGATGCCCAACGCCGGCGCAAGGTGCAGGAAGAATTCATGTCCGGCAAGTTAGACGTTATGGTGGCCACCACGGCCTTCGGGATGGGCATCGACAAAGCCAATGTCCGCACCGTAATCCACACTGCCTTTCCCGGCAGCCTGGAAGGCTATTACCAGGAGATTGGCCGCGCCGGACGTGATGGTCAGCCCAGCCGCGCCATTCTTATGTACTCATACGCCGACCGTCATACGCACGACTTCTTCTTCGGCCGCGATTACCCGCCGGTCGCCCTGTTGGACCGCATTTTCGCTACCCTGGCGGAGCAGCCGCAAACCAAGGAGACGGTGCGCAAGCTGGCAAAGATGGAAGAGGATATCTTCGACAAAGCTCTGGAGAAGCTTTGGATTCACAAGGGCGCAGTGGTGGACTTTGCGGAAAACGTAAGCGTCGGGATAGAGAGTTGGCGCGCTTCTTACATCTTGCAGGCGGACCAGAAGAAGGATCAGCTGGAGGAAATCATTCGCTTCGCCGAGGGTCACCATTGCCGCATGAAATCGCTGGTACATCACTTTGGTGACACGTCTGACAGCGGTAACGGCTGCGGCATATGTGACTTCTGCGCTCCGGTCAATTGCGTCGCACAAAGATTTCGCGCACCCACACGGGCGGAGCGCACTGCCTGCGAGCGAGTTCTGCAAAAGCTGCGCGGCCTACCCGCCCGGTCCACGGGAAAACTGCATACCGACCTTTACCCCGAGAACGAGATGAGCCGGGACAACTTCGAAGAAGTCCTGGGCGCCATGGCGCGGGCCGAGCTGCTGGCCTTTACCGATGCAGTGTTTGAGAAACAAGGCAAACGAATTCCCTACCGCAACGTCAGCATCTTACCCGCCGGGCTCAACTTCGAGGCCGACGCCCTGGTCATGCGAGATGCGGCCGCTCCCACCGCGGCCCCCAAACGAGGCAAAAAGCGTGCGTCTGTCGCGGACTCACCGGCGCTGCCGCAGCTGAGACCAGCAAAGCTGGCTGCCGCGGCGCAGCCGGCGCCTGATCGGCAGGCTCGCCTGGAGCAAGCCTTGCGTGCCTGGCGATTGACTGAGGCGAAACGTAGAAACATGCCCGCCTTCCGTATCTTCGGCGATCGTACCTTGCGCAATATCGCCAGCACTTGTCCCAAAGATGACTCCGCCTTGCTGGCAGTACCGGGCATCGGGATGGGCACAGTAGAAAAATATGGACCCCAAATCTACCATTTGATCGCCACCGCCGAGTCCTAGCTCTTCTCGGAAACCACTTTCGCTTCGCTCCCTTCTGTGAAAAACATTCCCAAGAGAGGTTCCGCTGAACTGCAGATCCCTCGGCTGCGCTCGGGATGACAAAGGGGAGAGCGCCGCTTCCATCCAGGACAGGTAGGTGGGAAAACCTCCTTCATCCCTCGGGTAGCGGCTGCTTAAGTGAGCACTACCCTCCCCTTTGTCATCCCCGAGCGCAGCCGAGGGATCTGCAGTTCAGCGGAACCTCTCCTGGGAATGTTTTTTACAGAAGGGGCCTGCCGTTTCCTACCTGCTCTCACGCACGACTTTAGAGGCTAGGTTTCCAGTCGCCTCGGCAAGCGGCGACAGGACACCAGGTTACCGTTTAAAGTATGGTGAATCCGATCCTTCCGCGAGAGGTAGACCCGAGTGGTTGAAGGAGTCATTGACCAGCAGCAGCAGGACAAAGACGGCAGCGGCCCGGGCATGATGCCCCTGATCCGCGAATTGCTGCGCCCGTACCGCGGCAGCCTGGCCGTAATCCTGGTGGCGATGCTGGTCCAGAGCACCATGACGCTGGCCGCACCCTGGCCGCTCAAAATTGTCATAGACAACGTAGTTGTCGGCCGAAAACTGGATCCCTGGCTCGCTGGCGTGCTAAAGCCATTGCTCACCCATGCTCACCGCGTGCATCTTGCGGTAGCAGCGGCCATTGCCGTGATCGTCATCGCCATCTTGAACGCCGCGGCATCCTACGTGGCCAACTACTTCACCGAGAGCGTGGGCCAGTGGGTGGCCAATGACTTACGCATGCGGACCTACCATCATCTCCAGTATCTGTCGTTGCGCTACTACGACAGCCACCAGTCCGGAGTTCTGCTCAGCACCATCACCGCCGACGTCCTCACCATCCAGAACTTTTCCTCGTCCGCCACCCTGGGCATCGTGGTCGACATGTTCACCATCCTGGGCATGTTGGTTGTGATGTTCTTCCTTAATTGGGACTTTACCCTCGTAGCGGTCGCGATTACCCCTTTGCTTCTCCTGCTCGCCGCCAGGTTCAAGAAAGCGGTCAAGATCTCCACCCACGAAGTACGCAAGCAGCAAAGCAACATTGTGGCCGTGGTGCAACAGGATCTCGAATCCATTCGTGTAGTCAAGGCGTTTGGCCGTCAGGAGCTGGAGCAGCAGGCGCTTGCCGCCGTCAGCCAGGCGACCGTGGCTGCCGCGCTCAAAGCGCGCCAGGTCAAGGCCCTGCTCTCACCCATCGTTTCCATCATTGTCTCCTTTTGCGTTGCCTTCGTACTTTGGCGCGGTTCCCTCTTAATCCTGGCAAAAGGAATGACCGCCGGAGAATTGACTGTCTTTCTTTCTTATCTTGGTTCATTTTTCAAGCCGGTGAAAGATCTGGCCAGCATGAACAACTCCATTGCCCAGACGGCAGTCGCCGTGGAGCGCATTCGGACGATTCTCGATGCGGACGCCGTACTTCCCGAAAAAGAGAATGCCATCGAGCAAGAGATTCACGGCGACATCGTCTTCGATCACGTGGCCTTTGCCTATGACGAGAGCTGTCCCGTGCTGCGCGATGTGTCCTTCCACGTCAAGCCGGGAGAGATGGTGGGTGTGGTAGGACCGACCGGCGGGGGTAAATCGACCATCATGAGCCTGATTCCGCGCTTCTACGATCCCAGCGCCGGCGCAGTACTCGTGGACGGCGTCGACGTCCGCGATTACCGGCTACAGAACTTGCGCGACCAGATCGGCTATGTGCTGCAGGAGACAGTGCTGTTTCGAGGAACGGTGCGGGATAACATTGCTTACGGCCGTAACGGCGCGACCGACGAGGAAATTGTAGAGGCTGCCAAACTGGCCAACGCCGACGAGTTCATATCCCGCATGCCCAACGGCTATCAAACCTTCGTAGGCGACCGGGGAGACACCCTCTCCGGCGGCCAGCGGCAGCGCATCGGAATTGCCCGCGCCATCATCCGCAACAACCCCATCCTGATTCTCGACGAACCGACGGCTGCGCTGGACACTGAATCGGAAAGACTGGTGATCCAGGCGCTGGAGCGCTTGATGAAGGGCCGAACTGTGCTCACCATTGCGCACCGGCTCAGTACGATTCGCGATGCGGATAAAATTCTGGTCCTGAAAGATGGTGTGGTGGCCGAGCAGGGCACCCACGACCAGCTAGTGGCGCTGGGTGGAACCTACGCCGAGTTGTATAGTGTACAGTTCGATACAACACCGGCCAAGGCCGTTCTTTAGAGGCGCAGATGTCCCGTAGCCTGGTTGTTTTGCCAGACGATTCCGCGAAGCCCATCCTGGATGCCATCCATCATGCGTCCAAATCGCTTCGCATCAAGATGTTCCTGTTCACCGATCCCTCGCTGATGAAAGCCGTGGTAGAAGCGAAGCGCCGCGGTGTGACCGTACGCATCATGCTCAATCCCCGGCGCCGTAGTGGTGTTTCCGAGAACGACCAAAGCCGGGCTACGTTACAGGCCGCGGGCATCGACGTGCTGGACAGTAACCCGGCCTTTGACCTTACGCATGAAAAATCGATGGTCGTGGATGATAAGACCGCGTTTGTAAAATCGCTGAACTGGGAAAGCGAAAACCTGACCCTCACCCGCGACTACGCGATTATCACCACGGAGCCGGAGGAGGTTGCGGAGATCGTCAATTGCTTTGAGGCGGATTGGAGCCGCCAGGATTTTTCCGGCGACCAAAACGCTCAGCTGATTTGGTGCCGCGGAAATGGGCGGGAACGGATTACCGAGTTCATTGACAGCGCTAAGCACTCGCTGTGGTTACAAAATGAGCGCTATCAGGATCAGATGATCATCGAGCACCTGGTGCGTGCCCAGACCCGCGGAGTCAAGATTCATGTGATGGCGCGTGCCCCGCACACCCTCAAGAAGGAGAAGTTGCTCGAAGGCGTGGGAGGCCTGCGCATTCTCAATGATGTCGGGATTGATGTGCGCAAACTGAAAGGTCTCAAGCTTCATGCAAAAATGCTCCTGGCCGATGGGGAGCGCGCCATTATTGGATCCATCAACCTGGCGCCCGGTAGTTTCGACAGCAGGCGGGAGCTGGCAATCGAGGTGGACGACAAGCATGTCGTCGATCGTTTGCATGACGTCGTGCGCCACGACTGGAAGCACTCCCACCCGCTTGACCTGACAGACGAAGGGCTGTTAGCGGATCTGAAAAAACATGGCGGCAAAGGCATCGAAGAGCTCGGGCTCGAGCCGTAGCTTTTATATCTGAGAAAAGGACGCCGGCCTGAGAACCAGGTTGGAAATCGAGTCTACGATCGGCTCCGAGCTGTATCTGGGTTGACTCGATAGCTTCTTCCATTGCGGATCGTTGCGAAAGGCATCCCACTTGACGTCGATTTCCGAGATGTCGGGGTAGCTGACCATGTAGGTTAACTGGGGCAGGCGGGGGCCAATCAATGTATCGCCAAAGAACACCTGCCAGAAACCAGCGCGTTGGAACACCTCAAACTCACCGTTATGGAACATCTCCACTTTACGGATATGGTCCTGCTGGGTAGGGCTTTCGTAGGTGCGCAACTGAAAGACTCGCTTGCCGTGCTGCGCCGTCACCGGTGGGACGACCAACTTCGGCCAGCCTTCGAACGCGATCATGAGCGAACTTTCTATCCGCGCAAAAGCGGGGGCGCTAGCCGGGGCGTTCCAGCAGGGCGCAGCGGCTTTCATAAATTCCTCATCCTTTGCCAGCTGCAGCTCAGCCGTGACCAATGACTCCACGGTGGAGGATGGGATAAGCAAGTACTGGGTGGGAGTCTCGGGGCCAATGTCGAGGGTGAACGCGCCGATGGGCGAAAACCCGAGCCGGTTAAGCGCGGGGATCAGCGCATCCGCCAGGTAGCTTTGCAGCAATTTGGTTTGCGGGCCTGACCGCTGCTCATACTTGCGCAGTTCGTAGTACTCACGAGCTTTGCTTGCCGGCGCTTGCGCCTGGGACTCGCTGGGGGTCAAAGCAGCCGCTGCCGCGGCCAGGGACGAGGTCAGGAAATGGCGTCTTTGCACAGCTCCTCCTGAGAAACGTCAATGTTAGAACATTAGCAGTGCCGCGGGATAAAATGTGCTGGGCTAAAGCGTCCGTGTGAGAACTGGCGAGAGTTGTGGGTGGGGCCGGGGGCGCACTGCAGATCCCTCGGCTTCGCTCGGGATGACAAAGGGAAGGGCGGTGCTTCCATGGATGGTGATTGTGAAGCGGACGCTGACCAAAACGCTGCCCTCGCCTTTGTGATCCCGAGCGAAGCCGAGGGATCTGCAGTGCGCCCCGGCCCCACCCACACTCTCGCCAGTTCTCACGCGGATTTTGCCCCCGAGGAAAATTACTCATGCAAAGGCGCGAATTTCTCAGGCTCGGCGCTTCCATCGCCGGCAGTTGGGCCACCACCCAACTCGCCCAGGCCCTTCCGCCTGTAATTCCGATCATCGACACTCACATTCATATGTTCGATACGCGCCGCCCTGGGGGCGTGCCCTGGCCGGCCACGACAGACACCGCGCTCTACAAACCGGCCCTACCCGAACGTTATGCAAGCATTGCCGGCCCCCTGGGAGTGGTCGGCGCGATCGTGGTCGAGGCGAGCCCTCTGGTCAGCGATAACGACTGGGTACTAAGCGTGGCCGCGAACCATCCGATCATCGTAGGCATGGTCGGCGACCTGATTCCAGCAACACCCTCGTATCAAAAGGATTTGGAACGATTGCACGCGAATCCTCTTTTTCTGGGCATTCGGTACGGCAATCTCTGGGATCGAGATCTGGCTGTCGACGCAAAAAAAACTGGCTTTCTTCCCGGGCTCAAGATGCTAGCCGAGAAGGGCTTGGTGCTGGATAGCGCAAATCCCGATCCCGCTCTCATCCGCGCCATCGCCGGCGTGGCCGACCATCTTCCCGAACTAAGGATCGTGATCGATCATCTGCCCAGTGCCGCAGTGCCCGTCGGAAGCAGCAGCCCGCGATGAATATTGGTCCCTGTTACGGCATCTGGCGCAAAACAAAAACATCTTCGTCAAGCTTTCTGAAGTAGCTCTTGCCCGCAGCGAGCAGAGCGCGCCCATCCCGCCAAACTTTGTCCAGGACAGGCTCGACTCCCTTTGGAATATCTTCGGCGAGGATCACGTCCTATATGCCAGCGACTGGCCCAATAGCGACCATAATGCAACCTACCCGGAGACCCTCTCCATTGTGCGCGACTACGTCGAGCCCAAAGGCCGCGTAGCCTCAGAGAAGTTTTTCTGGAAGAATTCCGTCGCCGCCTACCGCTGGCGCCGCCGCCAGCTAGATCAACCGAAGGAGCACCAATCCTGACTATTTCTCGCTGCTGGGCGGCACTATGCCCTTCAGTCGCAGGTACAACGACAGCGTCGCGTATTGCTCATTGTCATGGGCGACGTTGCCCCAAAGCATACTCAGTCGTGACCGTTTCGCTGGGCCGGCCTGAAGCATTTCTGTAGCGTTGGCATCCGTCAGGCCGCCATACGCTTTGTCACATTCCGCAAAGGAAGCCTTGAGTGCCTCGACGATCGTGGCCTTATCCGCCGTTTCCGGTGGCACTTTCGCCAGCGCGCTGGGGTCCGTGTTATTCGCTGCACCGCAAATGTGCAGCTGCGCCTCGGTCACATGGTTCACGACCCGCGCGAACGTCCGGATATCCGGCGTAGGCTTAAAGCTATAGTTTTCTGCCGGCATCTTATCGGCCGCTTTCAGTATGTTCGGCTTGATGCGCTCATAGCTTGCTTGTAATTCGCTTGCAAACGGGCTTCCCTGCCCCAGGGCCGCGCCCGATATCATCAATCCCGCCAGTGCACACGCCACAGGTATCCGCTGCATTGTCTTCCCTCCCAGTGCCAACCAGCCTACCTACGCCCGGCGCGCTGTACAAGGGGGAAACTTTTGAAGCACACCGAGCGAGCTATCCTTGAAGGGTACGGGCTTCAGCCCGTACATTAGCGACCAAGGACACCGGGCTTTGGGTCTGAAAACAGCTTTATCAGAGGAAAATCGTCCCCTCAGCAGCTAAAGCCGGATTCATTTCACAGCGGTGCGTACGGCCTAATGCTCGCTGCGGCGAGGTAGGCCGTACCCTTCAAAAACTTGGTTTCTCCGCAGCCTGTTCAAACCCCTCATGCTACCGATAAGGTTACATATGGGTTTGCGGTAAAGCCCAGGCAAAGAGCACGCCGCCGCTGCCGGTTAATAGATATTGGCGGCCGCCAAGTTCGTAGCTGATGGGGGAGGTACCTATCCTCCCCCCGGTGCCCGCGTGCCAGAGTGTCTTACCCGTGCTGGTCTCGAGAGCAAGAACATTGCCTTCATTGTCTCCGCGTGAAGGTGAGCCCTGAGCGCGTGGTCAGGACTCCCGCCGACGGCGTTCCGGGGCCCAGCTCATGCGTCCAGCGAATCTTGCCGGTCTGATAATCAATCGCCTCGATAACGCCCTTGCTCCACAGATCGTAGTCGGCGCCGGCCCAGCCATAAGTGCCATCGGCCGGCTTGGCGAAGTAGACGCTGTAGCTGGGATGTGCCGACACGATAAACAGTCCGGTCTTCGCGTCGAAACTGGGAGACCGAAAGTTGGTCATCCCACTCTCGTCGGGCGCTATCAAGCGTCCATCGGGCGCCGGTTCTTTGGCCGGATTGGGAATCGGGCGCCCTTGCTTGTCCACCCCGAGCGCCCAGTTCACCGGCCCAAACGGAACAGTGAGTAAATTGCTGCCATCCGTCCTGTCGAGCACAAAAAAATAGCCATTGCGTGAACTCTGCAACAGCATCTTCCGCGGCTTGCCCTGAAACATTCCATCCACCAGCACCGGAGTCTCGGCCGCGTCCCAATCATGGGTATCGTGGGGCGACGGCTGAAACGCCCAGGCCAGCTTTCCCGTGTCGGGGTTCAAGGCCACGATGCTGCAGGTGTAGAGATTGTCTCCCGGACGGGTTTGGGCGGTAAGCACCGGGGTGGGGTTTCCGGTGCCCCAATACACCAGGTTGAGATCAGGATCGTATGTGCCGGTCATCCATGAGTTGCCGCCGCTGGGCGCCCCTGGAGTCCCCAAAGGCGGCGTCGCGTTCCACTGCCACTGCGTCTTTCCTGTCTCCGGATCGACCGATCGGATATATCCAACCAGATTATCGAAATCGCCCGAAGTGCCTACCATCACGTGATTGCCCACCACCAGCGGGGCCATGCTGGTCCAATATCCCTTGGTTCACGTCTGCCACCTGCACAATCCAACGCACGCTGCCATCCTTGGCATTGAGCGATACCAGGTGCCCATCCGGAACCAGAAAATAAAGCCAATCCTTGAACATCCCCAGTCCGCGGTTGCCAATATGTAAACCATGATTAGGCGGGTAGGTGTAGAGCCATAACTGGTGACCCGAGAGGGCATCCACCGCCCACACTTTATCCGGGACGGTAAAGTACAGCACCCCGCCGACCAGCAGCGGGGTAGATTTGAGTTCGGCTGCCTGGTTGGTTTGAAAGGCCCATGCCAGGGTCAGACTGCCTACGTTCTGGGGCGTAATCTGTTCCAGCTTGCTGTGACGCTGCCCGTCGTAAGTGCCGTGGTACAGAGGCCAACTATCCGCCGGTGGGTGGAGAAGCATGGAGTTGTCCACTCCCTGCGCCCAGAGCGTTGCAGCACCGGCAAGCAAGAGAGCCGTTAAAACCGATCTGATTCGCATGCAGACCTTTCAGGCAAGAGTGACTTTGAAGGTGACGCCGATGTCAGACAGGTTGGCTGCCGGCATCTTCACCTGCAAACTTTGCTTGTCCTGCTTCCAATGCAGCTTGTCCTGGTATCCAAGCAGTTGCACGTTGAGGATTTTTCCCGGCTCCTGCGGACTGCCGGTCCCCAGCGGCTTGATGACCACATCACCGGCCGGTGTGCCCATGACATAGGCGTAGAGCAGTTTTCCCTTGGTGGTGAAGCGCACATCCTCCGCCGTCAACCCGGGCTGCTTGCTCTCGTTGAAGCCGGTCTGCGCAACCACGACCTCGGTCGAAGGTCCGGCGCCATAGATCTTCCACGGACGAGACCCATAGATCCCTTCGCTTGTTGACTGCCATCCAAGCCGTTATGCCTTCGAGCACCTTCATCTCATCGGGATCCAATTCACCGCTGTTGGGCAGGGGAAAATTGAGCAGCAGATTGCCGTTCTTGCTTACGATGTCCACCAGCAGATCAATCACTTTTTTCGGGGTCTTGTAGATCTGCCCACGCTTGTAATGCCAGTCGCCGATGCAGGTATCGGTCTGCCACGGGATGTCGGAGATGGCGTCGGAAACTCCCCGCTCATGATCGACGATACAGGTGCCCACCGTGCAGTCGCTGGCTAACTTGCTGCAGTACACCGCTTCCACTTTGCCCTGATGCAGGCCGGCGCTCACGTTATAAAGCTCCGCTACGGTGCTCAGTCCATATTCTTCAAACGGAATACCGCCGTCGGTATAAAGCAGGTCGGGCTGATGCTGGTCGATCAGGTCTTTAATGCGGTTGAAGTATTGCTGCTTCCAATCGGCGGGCGCTACGCGGCCCATAGCCTTGCGCGGTTTTGGCAAAGTCGGCAGGCATCTCCGCATAGCTGTGGTAGAGGTCAGCATAGGCCGGGTTGGTGCCGTCGTAGGGTACTCCGGCCAGCGGGCCCTTGGTGTCGCTGGTGTGCGCAGGGGCGAACCAGTCAAAACTGTTGGAGAGGTGCTCGCTCACGCCAAAGCGCAGCCCGCGCTTGCGCGCTGCTTGCTTATACAGACCCACAATGTCGCGCATAGGACCAACGGCGGTGGCATTCCAGCGTGGCTGGTACTTTGAATTCCACATATCGTAATTGTCATGGTGCACTCCCATGCTGACGAAGTACTTCGCGCCGGCCTTCACATACAAATCCATCAAGTGCTCGGGATCCCACTTGGCGCCCTTGAACAAGGGGACCAAGTCTTTGTAGCCCGTCTTGGACGGATGCCCGTAAGTCTTGAGATGGTAGTCATATTGCGGAGTGCCCTGGATATACATGTTGCGTGCAAACCAGTCGCCATCCTCGACGCCGGACTGCGGCCCCCAATGGGACCAGATGCCGAACTTGGCGTCGCGGAACCACTCTGGAACGCGGTAGGCGTCGAGCGATCCGCGTGTCGCCTTGAATGGCCCCGAGGTAAGCGGAAGCGTGGCCGACGCCTGGCCAAAAGCAGCCCCGGTGCCTGCCCAGGCCGCTGAGTAGCCCAGCAATTTAATGGTGTCGCGTCTTGTAAACCGCATGCAGAGTTGCCGCCTTATTCCTGCCGAAAAATAAATTTGCTTCAAGAAAGAAGCATTAAGGTGTTCCGCCCATGGTTATATCTATGCCCGGCATCTTTATCAACCCGGGCAGGGTTAGGGAACCTATGGGCTGAGGAAGGCCGACGCGCCTTCGGCTCCGCACCAACGATACCGCCACTGCTGCTTCCCGCTCGCCTGCCAATGCTCCGGCGTGCTGCCATCCATCCAGTCCACCGGCCGGGCAGCCACTCCGCCCGTCGCCGCCATACTGAAGGCATCGCGCAACGCCGCCCGCTGTTCCGGCCCTCGTGCCGGCGGCCCGGGAGAGACGATGGTGGCCGATCCACTCCGGGCCAGCACGTCCAGCCATTGCTGGTTAAGCTCCCACGGCACTGCCGCCGTGATGCCCACCAGATCGGCATCCACGGTAAAGAAGGTTCCGTTCTGCGGCAGCCGAAATGCAAGCGTGTTCACGCCCATTCGCCTGGTGCGCTCCCACTGCCGGCCGCTAGTGTCGTCCCCGGTGCGCTGCAGGTCGAACATTCCCTGCCCCAGGTGGCCCACCGTATTGCACCCATCGAGGAGTACCCGCTCGCCGGCCTCCTGGCTCAGCATGGCATACAGCTCGGAGATCACCTCAGCATTCGTCCGGCTACGGTCGTGCAGCGACCAGCCGGGCAACGTCGGCTGGGGCCCCATTTCGAACCCCCACTGCCCCAGCAGGTCATAGGTGGAGAAATCGTGCTTCACCATCTCATAGCCCCAGCTCACGGCTTCGCGCATCTTGGCGCGGATCTTCTCCGTTGCTTCAGGTACGGTGGGATCGTAGGCAAGTTCACGAGCCCGGTCCTTCTTCTCCCCGAAACGCGCGCCCGGCAACAACAGCTCCGGCGAAGCGTCCCGCGGCGCCTCCAGCGGCCGGATCCAGATGCCCGGCCGGGCAGTGCGCTGCTTGATCTGCTCCGCCAGTTTGCCCATGTCCGGCCAGGCCGCCGCACCGTTCGCCCAGCCACCGTCGATGACAGAGAAGGGCCGCGCACCCCCGCTGGGCGAAAGCTCGACGATGAACTCGGTGTCGCGCAAGATCGTCTCCGCGGTGCTCTGACCGTAGCTGTAGTCCCAGTCGTTAGCACCATAAATGGGCACGATGGGGCGCGATGCCCGACCGCACATCTTCCGGCAAAGCCCGGCAACCACCTCTTGAGCGTTTTCACCTTCGGAGCCGCGGCGGGTGACGATAGTCGCCATGGTCAGTTTTCGGGGACCGAGTTTGACCCCATCACCACCGTTCGCCACGTTCAGCCACAGTGACACACCTTCCGCATCCAGCTGCCAAAAGCATAGTGCGGCGGCATCTGTCTTTACCCCGTAACCGTGGCAAGCCATGCCATCGTAGGTGGCGAAGTACCATGGCATCACGCGTTCCGGGATCAGGCCGCGCCAGCCCAGCTCTCCATAGCTCCGCTCCCACGCATCCCCCAGGGCGCGAATATCCGAGGGCACCTGCGATCGCCAGCGCACATGCACCGCAACCATCGGGTTAGACGGCGCGGCCAGCGTCAGCACCAGCGCGTTTTGTTCGACTACACATTCGACTACCACCTGGCCGCCGCGCCACTGCACACCACTGCGTTCGAGCGCGATCCGGGCCCAGGGCACCGTCTTCTGGAAACCTCCGTAGGTAGTAACCGCGTCTGGAAGCCGCAGCAGATCGATGAACGAAGACTCCTTGGGCAAACTCTTTACCGGATCCGCGGTGCCGGTCATACCACCGAGCGTTGCGGCGCCCGCGCGTAGAAACGATCTTCTCGTCACCATTTCCATCTTGTGCACCATTGAATTCCTCATCGAGACAACTCGCAAATGGTTTTGAGAGTCAGACTTGTTAGTCCCTAGATGGTGGCACAACGCACACGCATCTGCACGACGGACCAAGAACCCAAGCAAATCTCGAATCACCAACGACCTCACATCGTGCATGACATGGGTTAAGGAGGATGTATGTACCACCACGTAAAAAAGCTGATGTACACCGTCGAAGTGGGTCAACCCGATCCGAAGTTCGGAAAAATGCTGTTGGAACAGTTTGGCGGCGCAAACGGAGAACTGGCAGCCGCCATGCAATATTCCATTCAAGGCCTCAACTGTGAAGACGCGGCACGCAAAGATCTTTTGATGGATATTGGCACAGAAGAGTTGAGCCATTTGGAAGTAGTTGGAGCGCTCATCAGGCTGCATTTAAAACCTATGAAGAGCAGCCGCGAAGCGGCGGAAGCTGACCCTCTGGTAGCGATTGCCGGTGGCGGCGGGGTTTCGCTGTTCGATTCCATGGGCAACGCATGGACCGCGAATTACCTGAAAATCACAGGCGATGTAGCCGTTGATCTGCGCAGCAACATTGCCGCCGAGGCGCGGGCCAAGATTGTCTACGAACGCCTGATCAGCTTTACCCAAGACCAGGGTTCGAAACAAGCACTGCAATTCCTCATGACCCGCGAGATCACGCACATGCGTGCGTTCACGGCGGCGCTCGACAGTATGGAAAAACCGCAATTTTCAGTTGGCATTATTCAACCGACTCCGCACCTGGTGGATCAGTTCTTTAATGCATCCACAGGTGAGAGCCAGTACGGCGAAAGCGATTTCGTGGGGCCGTGGAATCACGGTAATGGTTTGGTTCCGGTCGAATCGGAAATAAAGGGTGGAGAAGGCCTCGACGTAAAACCCTACGATCCGGAGCCGGGCACAGAGAAGACTTCTCCTATCGATTCCACGCCGGTCGGAGCGTACACCAATGGGGTAGGCAAGAAGCAAGCCGCTTTACACGAGAAAATCAATGCTGAGGCAGCAAAGAATGCAGTCGTCGAAGTATAGGTCCGTTGAACCTGCTTTGCAGTGTGCCGGCTGACGTCCTCGTCAGCCGGCATCTCGCACGAGTTCTCTGTAAGTAACACGCCGCAGGTTGATCCGTGCCAGCCCCGGACTTTTAGTCCGGGGAGCGGGTTTTCAAACCCGCGGAAACGGTCTATCTCGCAACGATCGGGCTTCAGCCCTGGTGAGAAGACCCCAGCAAGCTTCTCTGATTCGAATCGCAGATACTGGCAACAGAAATCCTCTGGGAATTGCAGTCCGCGCCACGAGGGCTAAAGCCCAAGAATTTTTATACTGGAGCTTCTCGCGGGTTGAAACCCGCTCCCCCGGACTAAAAGTCCGGGGGCTGGCGCAGCCTAAGCTGTTCTGTGGTCCAGATAAGGCCTAGAAGCGGTACCCTTCAAACTAATTTCGCCGCCGGCATTTCGATGTCATGCGACCGCGATGGATTCGAGCGTCGCAATTGCCTGTTTGTCATGGCGGCCAGGATCAATCTCCAGCTCAAGCACAGAGACTGCCGGCAGATCGACGGAATAGTCCTCTACCTCGACGGCCGAGCCGCCTGGGCTGAACCCCCATTGCTGGCGGACCACCTCTCTTCTTTGATAGTTCGCAGAGCTCGCAAACACGGCAAATTCCTGCGACCGCTCCTTGCGCTCTTCACGAAATTCCAAGCGGATCCGGCGAATGGATTGTGGCTGATCGAAGTTCAAGCGAATCACCTGCGGCCCAGGATCAGCAGCCCTCCAGCCGCCACCTGCGCCTTCCTGGAGCGCATTCTCAATAGGATGCTGAGCGTCTTCCGATGAGATCTCTACACTGGCGATCTCCGCCAAATCAAGCCATGGACCGGTGGAAGTTGGAGAGCCTGGGGTTTTAGGTTGAGACACGATGGACTTGCGCATAGAAAACCTCACTGATGCCGGTTAATCACGGCCTGACAACGATGGTAACCTGAACACCATGAAGGTGCTTATCACTGGTGGAGCGGGATTTGTGGGATCCCGGCTGGCACGCACTCTCCTCGAGCGCGGACATCTTTCGGGACAACCACTCTCTGAGCTAGTTCTGGCCGATCTGGTCGCGCCCGCAGCCGACCTGACTTCCGATTCACGCGTTCGCGCTTGGCCAGGTGCACTGCTCGATCAATGCAAGGCCCTGGACAACCCGGCCTTCGATGTAGTCTTTCATCTGGCAGCGGCAGTTTCCGGTGAATGCGAAGCAAACCTCGATCTCGGACTTCGCTCCAACCTGGATACCACGCGCGCCCTGCTCGACGCCTTGCGCGAGGGAAACAAGCCGCGTCTCGTGTTCTCCAGTTCCGTAGCTGTCTTTGGCGGCGATGCCAGCATGCCCATGCCAAGGGTAATCCGCGACGAAACTCTCCCGGTTCCGCAGACCTCGTATGGGGTGCAGAAATTTATTTGTGAACAATTGATCGCGGACTATACCCGCCGCGGGTTGATCGATGGCCGCAGCGTGCGATTGATGACCGTGACGGTGCGCCCGGGTAAGCCGAATGCTGCCGCATCCGGCTTTCTATCCTCCATCGTGCGTGAGCCCCTGAACGGCCAGCAGGCAGTGTGCCCGGTGCCGGCAGATACGCTGGTAGCCTTGGCCTCGCCGCAACGCGCGATCGAAGGTTTGTTAACGGCAGCCGAGGCTACTTCCGAAGCCTGGGGTGGGCGGACTGCCGTGACCCTGCCCGCACTTACCGTCCGCGTCAGTGAAATGCTGGATGCGCTCGAAACTGCGGCCGGCCGTGCTGTGCGCGAACGAGTGCGCTTTGAAGAAAACCCAACCATAGCCAGGATGATGTTGGGGTGGCCTGCCGTATTCGAAACGGAGAGGGCGCACCGGCTGGGTCTTTCCGCCGATCCTGATTTCCTCTCCATCATTCGCCAGTTTCAAAAAGAGCAGGCGGTCTGAAGTTGATTGTTCTCGGCTGCATCGCGGATGACTTCACCGGCGCGACCGATCTGGCTAACAACCTGGTGCGCGCGGGCATGCGGGTGGTGTTGACCGTGGACGTCCCCACGCACGATGAACACCTGGACGCCGATGCGGTAGTGGTAGCGCTGAAGTCCCGCACCGTGACCGCCGCCGCGGCAGTGGAGCAATCGGTGCGTGCCTGCCGTTGGTTGCAACGACAAGGCGCCGGGCAGATCTATTTCAAAATTTGTTCCACCTTCGACTCCACCGCGGCCGGCAACATCGGCCCGGTAATCGAGGCGCTGATGGACGAATTGCATTGCCGTTTCAGCATCGCTACCCCAGCCTTTCCAGAAACTGGGCGAACCGTGGTCCACGGACATTTGTTCCTCGGAGATACTCTTCTCTCTGACAGCGGCATGCGCCATCATCCCCTCACTCCGATGACCGATGCCAACCTGGTGCGTGTGTTGCAGGCGCAACTGGATCCCGGGAAAGCGCGCAGAGTCGGATTGATCGACTACCGCACGGTAGCGCAATCGGCAGAAGCGATTCGACAGCGCATGGATGAGCTGCAGGCCGAAGGCATTGCCATCGCCATCGTGGATGCGTTGAACGACGGGGATCTGAGTAGACTGGGCGCAGCGCTACGACACTCAAGCTTCTTCACTGCCGGCTCCGGACTCGGCAATAGCCTGCCGTGCAATTGGGGTTTCAGTCCTGGAAATCGAGTGAGCCTGCCGCCGGCACGTGGGCTCAAGGCGATTCTCGCCGGCAGCTGCTCGGCTGCCACCAACACGCAGGTGCAGCAGTTTATTCGCGACGGAGGTGAGGCGCACGCCTTAGAGCCATCGCAGCTAGCGGCGGATTTCGAATTGCAAATCGCCAGGGTGTTGGCGTGGGCCGATGCATGCTGGCGGAGTGAAGCTGATCTGCCTCTGCTTGTCTATTCGACCGCGGAGCCGGAGCGAGTCATCGCGGCACACGCGCCTATTGTCGAACAGGCCATGTCAAATCTGGCGCAGGCGTTCGTGAAACGCGGAGTGGGAAGCCTGGTGGTTGCGGGAGGAGAAACAGCCGGTATTTGCGTGCAGGCTCTGGGGATTAAACAAATGCAGATTGGCCCGCAGATTGATCCTGGCGTGCCCTGGTGCTACGCCGTTTCCGCGCAGGGCGGGCTCCACATCGCCCTGAAGTCGGGCAATTTTGGATCGCCCGACTTTTTCTCGAAAGCCTTCGCCTTTGTCGCGTGACCTATGAACGAGATAGAACTGAGGCAAGAGATCTGCCGGGTAGGGCGCTCTCTATTCGAGCGCGGTTACGTTCATTCCACGGCGGGCAACATCAGCGTTCGCCTGCCGGATGGCTTTCTCATCACCCCCACGGAAGCATGCCTGGGTTTCCTGAAGCCGGAGGTTCTCTCCAAGGTGGGGGCCGATGGAGTACAGGTGACCGGCGAGCGTGCCAGCAAGACCCTGGCCCTGCACCGGCGCATTTACGCGGCGGATGCGGAAGCTGGCTGCGTGATTCACACCCACTCCACCCACTTGGTCGCGCTCACGCTGGCGGGGGTGTGGAAGACGGAGGATATACTGCCCCCGATTACGCCCTATTACGTGATGAAGGTAGGCCATGTGCCGCTGATTGAGTATCACCGTCCCGGAGACGCGGCGGTCGGAGACCTGGTGGCGCAGATGATCGAGCGCATGCAGGCCCAGGCCACACCCATCCGCGCCGTGATGCTGGACCGGCTGGGCCCTAATGTGTGGCACAGCACACCTGCGAGCGCCATGGCAGCGCTGGAAGAGCTGGAGGAAACCGCGCGGCTGTGGCTGCTCGCCGCTCAGCAGCCGAAGCCGCTCACCCCTGAACAAATCCATCAACTGCGCCAGCACTTTGGCGCTTCGTGGTAGGAGGGCATGTTGCGCTTCGCGGCGAACCTTAGCATGATGTATACCGAATATCCTTTTCCCGAACGCTTTGCCGCCGCCGCACGCGATGGGTTTACGGCGGTCGAATACTTGTTTCCTTACGAGTATCCGGCGCAGCAGCTGGCCGCATGGCTGCAGGGGAATGGGCTGGTGCAAGTGTTGTTCAACGCTCCGCCTGGAGATTGGGCGGCCGGCGAGCGCGGGCTCGCTGGAGTGCCGGGGAAAGAAACTGAGTTTCGCGCCGCCATGCACAAGGCGCTTGAGTATGCGCAAACACTGAACTGTCCGCGCGTGCATGTGATGGCCGGGGTAAAGCCCAGCACCCGCAGCACCTTTGTCAGGAACCTGGCGTGGGCAGCCGAACTGGCAGCGCCCGCAGGCATTGAACTGTTGATCGAGCCGATCAACACGCGGGATATGCCGGGATATCTTTTAAATCGGCAGGATGATGCGCATGCGATTGTTGTCTGAGATCGGTAAACCCGCGCTCAAGGTGCAGATGGATCTTTATCACTGCCAGATTGTCGAAGGCGACGTGAGCATGAAGCTGCGGAAGTATCTGGGGCTGAAGAGCGTAGGTCACATCCAGATCGCAGGTGTGCCTGACCGCAACGAGCCCGACCGGGGCGAACTCAATTACGACTACTTGCTCAACCTGGTGGATGAACTTGGCTTCGAGGGCTGGATCGGTTGTGAGTACCGGCCGAGGGGCAATACTTCCGAAGGCCTGGCGTGGCTGAAGAAACCAACCTAAAGATCTCCCCCCACAGCAAACGCCGGGTGCCCCATATCTCGCTCGTTTTTCGCGAGATGTGGGATACCACCGCAATCTTGAAGTTCTTGCACATTGGCAGAAAAACTTGGGTTAAGTGCAGTGGAATCCCACATCTCGCGAAAAACGAGCGAGATGTGGGGCACCCAGCGTTCCTTGGTTAATCAAGATTCTAAACGCCCGGCACTGGCGGACAACCTGGAAATTCGGCCAGAAAGGTGTTCCCGATATAACCCAAATACTGGATGCCGATCTTGCTGGTGAAGAATCCGTCCGCGGTCAGGTTCCGCAAGAAGGAAAAGAACTGCGACTCCCTGGCTCAGGCTCGCATCCTTCACTGCATTCTTGCGATACGCAATGCAATCGAGCATCTCTTTTTTCTGCTCCGCCGTGCAGTCAAGATAGGCTTTGCCATAACGATCGGTACAGGTGGAGTCGAGCCACATAATGCCGCCGCCCAGAGTCAACTGGTAATGCGGATTCTCACTGGTGAGCAAGTCGATAAACTCCGGAGCTCCGGCCTCGATGGCTCCCCCCGAATCAGCGTCGGCAGGAAAAATTGTGTCGCATAGTGCCTGCAGTGTTTTGTACTGGTCCGGCGGAAAATACTTAGGCGTGTACACCCCCGCCTGATTCTCAGCCTTCTCCGCGCTGATCATGTGGTGTGCATACTCCGCAGCCTGGAGCGGAATGACTCGCAGCACCGAGCTCGCCGCAGCCCCCATGCTTAAGGATTTCAAAACGTCGCGCCGGGATACCGACATGCTATATCTCCCCTTTTTTAGCCTGGTCGAGCAGGTACTCTGAAGTTCTCCACGACAACGCCGTGATCGTGAGTGTCGGGTTCTTGTCCGGGCCCGTGACAAAAGAAGCCCCATCCCCAACGAACAGGTTTTTCACATCATGCGCCTGGCAATACTTATTCAGGACTGACGTCTTAGGATCGTCGCCCATGCGCGCCGTTCCAAGTTCGTGAATGATTTCTCCCCCTTCGGAGATTCCATACGGCCTTCCTTTAGGCATGGATATGTCGTTCTGCGGAGCTTCAGGATCTCGCTTGCCTCCGCCAAACACAGTTCCACCGCCCGCTTCCACGATGGCGGTAAACGTCTCCTGCATATCTTTCGCCATCTTGAGTTCGTAGTCGCTCCAGGCAAAGTGAAAGCGCAGGACTGGAATACCCCACTTATCGACCACTTTCGGGTCGATTTCGCAGAAGGTGTCGGCGTTGGGGATCATCTCGCCGCGTCCGGAAAACCCGATGAACGTGCCGTACATACTGCGGCAGTGCTGCTTGAGGGAACTGCCATAGCCCTCGTGCTGCCCGCATATCCCGTCAAATTGCCCCACACCGGGCATATGGCGTCCTCCGCCAAACTCGATGTGATAGCCGCGCGGAAAATCATTCTTTTGGTTAGCTCTCCACCACGGCATATACAAGTGCATGCCGCCGGTACCGTCATGATTGTGCGGGGCCACTGCTGCCAATTGGGGAAAATATCCAGTCACGCTGGTGCCCACGGAATCGGTCAAATACCGGCCCAGTACTCCGGATGAGTTGGCCAGTCCATCGGGGAACTGCGTGGACTTTGAATTGAGCAGCAATCGTGCAGTTTCGCAGGCGCTCGCTGCCACCACAAACGCTTTGGCATGCACCCGCATTTCTGTGAGGGTGGTCTTGTCGATGTAGGAGACGGCTTGCGCCTTACCGTCTTTGCCGACGACGATCTCCCGCGCCATAGCGTTGGGAATAAGAGTGAAGCGCCCAGTGGCCTGGGCCGGAGGGATCATCACCTGGCTGGAGCTGAAGTTCGAGGCACTGATGCATCCTCGTCCGCACTGCGCGCAATAGTGGCAAGCCGGGCGTCCATTGACCGGCTTCGTCAGCATGGCCATGCGCGAGGGGATGCAGGTTATGTGGAGCTGGTCACAGGCCTTCTTGACCAGGGTCTCGGTGCAGCGGGGCTTAGGCGGAGGAAGAAAAACTCCGTCGGGAGCGTCGGCAAGATTTTCCTTCGATCCAAAGACTCCAATAAACGATTCGACCTTGTCGTAATAAGGGGAGAGCTCGTCATAAGAGATCGGCCAGTCGTCACCCAGGCCATCCCTGGAGCGGGCCTTCAGGTCGACTGCGACACACGCAGCGAAATACGCCCGTAATGATTCGTGCGTCCGCCTTCAATACGGGAGCGAAACCAGCGAAAGCTCGAACCCGGAGCCGTGGTGTATGGCTCACCCTCGATTTCCCAAAACCCATTAGGAGCGAGAAATTCACCGTTGAGCTCGTGCCGCGCCCGGCCGCCGATATCTGCTCCCCGATGGGGCAGCGCGTAGGGCCACACATGCTCTTTATAGTCTTTGCGGGGATTCAGCAGGGGCCCGGCCTCCAGCATGACAACATTCAGACCGCCCTCGGTCAAAACCTTGGCCGCGGTGCCGCCGCCCGCGCCGGAGCCGATGATGCAAACGTCGTAAACCTTAGGTGAACGTACTACTTGAGGCATTCAAATCTCCCGTGAAACTTCAAAACTCCGCTACTTTCCGCTTCAAAAACTTAATACCTTCGAAGGCGATCGATTCCGGCGCGCGTTCAATATCCCGCCAGATCGCCGCGGCTGCGCTCACTTCCTTAAGGGCAAAACCAAAGCCCTCGATAGTCAGCCACCCATCATAGTTCATAGAATGCAGGGCTTGGAATACCTGGTCCCATTCCACATGGCCGGAACCGGGTTACCACGATCATTTTCCAGGTATCAACAGGCTTGAGTGCGCGCGGCCGTCAGGTAACCTGCGGCCATTTGCTTTTCTTCAATGTCGGCGTGAAAGGTATCAAAAAAGTATGCCAATGTTCGGGTGGTCAGTCTGCTCGGGTAGCTTCGCGGGATCGCGGCCGGGTTCAAAAAGTAGGTCTGAAACCGGTTGAGTGGTTCGATGGCGAAGGTTACCTGATGTGCGGCGAGCGTATCGCCCAGGTACTGAAAGCCTTCGACCGCCCAATTCCATTCATCGCTGGTTCGACGCCGGCGGGCAAGAGCTAACTGGGCTGAAAAGAGCCCCGGCCATAATCCCCAGTGTCGCCTCAGCAGCGACTTTTATCAGCTCTTCAAGGTGCTGGCGGGTGCGGCGCCGCACATCAGGGCTGTCACTGATCAGGCTGAAGCCATCCACCAAAACGGTGCAGGCATTACACTCCAGGCCATGGGCCTCGACCGCCTTGCGGATGCTGGACGCCTGAAAATCCTTTGGCCGAAACAGCGGAATTTCGACACCGTCAAAACCAACCCCTTTGATGATCGGCAGCAGGCCGAAATCAGCCGATCAAAGGTTCCTGACCAGATGAATGTGTTGACTCCATATTTCATTTTCACCTCCTGCCGGCTTATAGAGTCGGCGCGTGAGACCCCGGACTCAGTCCCGCAGGGACGGTTGAGTGTAGCCCAGGACGCAGAGTCCCGGGTAGGATTGGAAGGCACCGAGAGTCCCAAAGGGATGAGCCGTTAATCACCGGGACCGTCGTCCCTAGGTTACCTTTCAACTTGTCCCTGCGGGACTTTTTCGGGCTGATTTGCACAAACCCGGTATCTGTCGTCCCGGGCCACACGGATCCGTCTCTTTCAATAATTAGTTTTAAAATATCAGCAGTTCTTACGATTACTCTATAGGCCGGGGCTGTTCTGCATCATACCGCCGTCGGTGATAATGGTGGTGGCCGTGATGTAGCTGGCGGCGTCCAAGCGAGGAAAGCCACCACGCTGGCGATTTCTTCCGGCTTTGCCATCCGGCCGAGCGGAATGGCAGCATTTAACTTCTGCAACAGCGCGGGATCGGTCATGGTGGAGAGGTTGATGGGTGTCGCGACCGCGCCCGGGGCCACCCCCACCACCAGGATGTTGTGCGCAGCCAGCTCCACCGCCGCCGTGCGCGTCAACATCCGCATACCGCCTTTGGAGAAGCAATACGCGGTGTTCCCCGGCATCGGCCAGTCTTCGTGGATCGAAGTCATGTTGATGATCCGCCCACCGCCTCCCTGTTTGATCATCTGTTTCGCCGCTAGCTGGGTACCGAAGAAGGCGCTCTTTAGGTTGATGTCCAGCACCTTGTCGTATTGGTCTTCGGTGGTGTCGAGAATCGAAGTTCGGGTTTCGATTCCGGCGTTGTTCACCATGATGTCGACATGCGCAAACGTTCTACTGCGGCGGCAAAGAGGCGTTGCAAGTCATCCAGCTTGCTGACATCGGCCTGGACGCCGATGACCTTGCACCCAGAGCACTGATCTGCTCCTCGACCGCGTCTGCCGCCTCGGGATGAGAGACGTAGTCGATCACCAGACTTGCGCCCTGCTTTGCGAGCTCAAGCGCGACCGCCTTGCCGATCCCACTATTGCCGCCGGTAACAATGGCAACTTTGTTCGCGAGTGACATGAATTTCCTTTCGAGTCGCTATCTCCAGCGAAAGATCCGCAGCGCGACGCAAACGCCACTACCAGCCAGGTCAGCAGGATCGCCATCTGGGTAAGCTGCGCCAGGTTCATCCCCTGCAGCATGTTTCCACGCAAGGCATCAATCGCCGCCGTCAGCGGAAGCGCCCGCACGACTGGTTGCAGTATCGCCGGGAAACGAGAGGCGGAAAAAAATATTCCGGACAAAATCCACATGGGCAGCATGACCAGGTTCATCAGCCCCGATGCCGATTCCATGGTCGTCGCCCGCGAAGCCACCAAAAGTCCCAACGAACAAAACGACAGCGAGGTCAGCACACACAACAATCCCAATTGCCACAGCGAGCCACGAAACGGCACTCCAAATACCAGCCGCGCAAACCCCAGAAAGCCCACCACCTCGATGACCAGCATCGACAGCCGCGAAAGCAAATACGATGCCAGGTATTGCCAGCGTGGCATAGGGGAAGCGACCAGCCGTTTTAGCAGCTTCTTCTGCCGGGACTCCACAATCGAAAAGCCCATCCCCCAGATGGCGGAACCCATCAGGTTCATTCCCAGCAGCCCGGGCACCAAGAAATCGATGTAACGCGAACCCGTCTCGTGCACCAGCTGATTCTGAACATGCACCGCCTCGCGCCGCCCGAACGCGGTTTGGATGGCACGATCCGCGACCATGCGTGCCGTTCGCGCGTCAGGATTGGTCTGGTCGAATTTGTAGGAGACGCCATCCGGCGTCTGGATGGCCAGCAGCAAGATGCTGCCGGTTGCCAATGCATGCGTGCCTTCGGTCTCGCTCATCGTGGCCGCCGTCAGCCCTTTGTCGTCCGCCAGGGCATGGGTCAATTGCGCCGTGGTTGCGCCTACCGGCAACACATCCGCTGGGCGATTGCGGAAGGCAATCCCCAGGCCGACTGCCAGCAGGATAGGAAAAATGAAGATCCAGAAAATCGCTTCCGGCTCGCGCCAGAAAAGGCGAAAGCGAACCATCGTCAACTGAAAGAGACTGCTCGCTCAAGCTTACTCATCGCGCAAATTCCTTCCCGTAAGCCCTACAAACACATCTTCAAGGGTTGCCGAATGCGTGCGGAATTCGCTCAGGTGCAATCCCGTGCGCGGCCAGCGAGGCAAAAATACAGCGGAACCGTGGTATGCAGCTCGCGAACAGAAAGCTGGTGTACACCTGCATCCACCCGGTGCGACTCGACCCCAGCGATCGCCGTTAGCAAAGCGGGGTCGACCACACCGTCGCTCCCGTTGTTGTCAGTGATCGCGAACTCCACAATATGTTCCCCACCAATCGAGGCGATCAGTTTCTCCGGGCTGTCGAGCGCAATGATTCGCCCATGATCCATAATCGCCACCCGATCGCACAGCCGCTCCGCCTCATCCATATAGTGCGTGGTCAGGATGATGGTGCGGCCTGCCTGCTTGAGGCCGTCGACCAGGTCCCACAGGTGGCGCCGCGCCTGCGGGTCGAGCCCCGTGGTCGGCTCGTCGAGAAACAGCAAGCTCCGGGTCGCCCACCAGCGCGCAGGCCATGGCGAGCCGTTGCTTCTGGCCGCCGGAGAGCGTGCCTACACGTGCGTAGCGCTTTTCCTCGAGCTGCGCTGTCCGCACCGAATCTTCTACCGGGATGCCGTGGTGAAAGAAGCTGCGGAACAGGCGCAAGGTCTCGTCGACCGTCAGCTTGTCAGGGAACTGCGTCTCCTGCAGCTGGATGCCGATACTCTGCCGCAATTAGTTTTCGCCGGTGGCCCAGTTAAGCCCCAGCAGCTCCACTGTGCCTGCATCGGGAGCGGTCAGCCCTTCGCAGATTTCGATGGTGGTTGTCTTGCCCGCGCCATTCGGTCCCAGCAGGCCGAAACATTCGCCCCGGGTGACCTCGAGGTCGAGACCATCGACTGCCACTACATCGGCAAAGGATTTGCGCAGGCCGCGCAGGAGAAGTGACGGGCCATTCTCATGTGTAGGTAGTCCGTTAGCCAACACGACAGCGGCTCCTGAATCATGGGTTGTTCCGAGTGCCCGAGTGGTCAGTCCGGTCCCGCTTTATGGTGTTTGCGCTGCTGCACCGGCAGGTCTTCAGCTGCTTCCATGAACTCTTCAGAAGCCACCGGACCCTCCATTAGGTAGGCAGACCAGTCCCCGGCTCGCGGGGAAAGAATCACATCGTCTCCCTGTTTGCGAATGAACACTTCAGCGGTAGTGAATCGAAATTCTTTCGGAAGCCGGACCGCCTGGCTACGCTTATTCATGAATACCTTCGCTGTTCGCTGCATAGAGACCTTATCTGGCGGCAGATACAAAAGTATATGCTGAGCACTCATGATTCGCCGCTGTGACAACCGGGACTTCGAATCGATTTGGACCATCATCAACGACGGCGCCCAGGCGTATCGGGGGACGATTCCCGAAGATCGCTGGACAGAACCTTACATGTCCAGGGAAAAGCTGCAGCACGAAATCGATAGCGGCGTTGTGTTCTGGGGCTGCCAGGATGACGGGACGCTCATGGGTGTGATGGGCCTGCAACAGGTCCAGGATGTAACCCTCATTCGCCACGCCTACGTACGCAGCGATAGCCAGAAGCGAGGCATCGGATCGCAGTTGCTGTCTCATTTGCGGGAGTTGACCAATGACCCGGTGCTGATTGGTACGTGGGCTGATGCCGTTTGGGCGATACGCTTTTATGAAAGGCATGGCTTTCGCATGGTTGATAACGAGGAAAAGAATCGGCTACTGAAAAAATATTGGATTATTCCCGAACGCCAGGTAGAAACCTCGGTAGTGCTGGCGGACGCAAAGTGGTGGGAGACCAACGGTTAATGGTCTGTGCAGCAAAAGACGTCACGAGACGCGCTGGGCAGCCCGGAGTGTGGGAAGATAATGGGCCGCGTCAGGAACACGCAGGCCGGGAATCTTGGCCTCGTCGTCCCACTGGCGCAGGGCAATGGCCGCATTCGCGAATGGGTTGCGCAAGAAGGCTGCAGCCTGCTCATCGTTCATGGGTCCGCCTTGCAAGCCGAGGCTTTCGACGGATGCGGGGGAAAGCCTCGCCAGGTAATCGCGGTCTTTCCAGCACAGGAAGCGCTTGGCCGGCACGTGCAGGCGGATCGGCACCGTCACCTCCTCTCCAAACCAGCGAGCAGAGATAAGCGGCCGCGACCTCTTCGTGCATGCCATCCTGGCCGCGATGAGCAATCTCTTCATCATGCCCATGCAGCATGTGCCCAATGTCGTGCAGCAGCGCGGCGGAAATCGCGGCGGGGCCGGCCCCGGCCAGTTCGGCAGAGTGGGCAGCCTGCAGACTGTGTTCGAGGATGGAAACAGGCTCTCCGAAATAGGCGCTCCCGCCGCGGGTATTGAGCAGGTCGATCAGGTCTTCAATCGTGGTGCGAATCATCGGCGACTCCTGGTGCGTGATAGTACCGCGAGCGAGCTGTACACGCCGTCGGCATCCACGTAGCAGCCCTGAAGATGGCGCCCTCCTGTGGAGATGGCAGTGTGTCCATGAAGGACGCGGGTGTTGTCGAAGAGGACAAGATCACCAGGCTCCAGCCGGTAGACTACGGATCGCGCCAAATCCTGCAACAGCTCGGCAAGCTGACGGTAGGCGGGGTAAAACTTTTTGAGCCGAGGGCCCTTGAGCGGCAGCGGCGCAATCGAGTGCTCGTCGTAATAAATGGCGCGAAATTGTCCGTACGCGTCCACTTCGATCATCGTTCGCTCGGCGGCCAGATCGGCCGTGTCATCCTGAAAGCGGTAGAGGATGGGTATCTGACACAGGGTATTGAAGGCTTCGGTATCATGGGCGCGCAAACGTTCGGCGGCGGCCATTCCATCCACAAAGATGCTTTCCCCACCCTGGCCGGCGGCGGAGAGGCAATGCAGCAGCTGGAAGCCGGGTGCCGGATCACGGTAAGGACTGTCTGTGTGGACAGGCAGGCCGTGACTTGTGTAAGCGTGATTGTTCGGATCGGCGAAGCTGCGAACGTCGAAGATGCGGCCATGGTTGGTTTCGCGAATGAAACCAATGCGAGCGGCAACACGCAACGCGGCCGCGTCTTCAATGGGCACGCCGCGAAGGAAAGCCAAACCGTCGCGTCCCGCATAGTAGAGCCAGTCTTCCCGGCTGGCCGGGTTTTCGATCCACTCCGCGTAATCGCAACTGGCAAAGGCCGCGGCTGACTGGCCCATCCACGGCATGCGCGTAGGCCGCGAACCGATGTGCAGGCTGCGGTCAAACGCTCGCAACCAACGGAGCGGAAAAACACTGGTTGCGCCATCTTCCCATCTGAGCGTGAGGTTGCCTGGAGGCTGCGTCTCAGCGGACTGCAGGCGGGGCTCCAGTGGAAGGTCGGCCACGCTTACCAGTCGCTGGCCGGTAAGCGCATCACGATTGGCGGGATCGTTGTCTCGCAGCCATAACGCGCTGTAAACGCTGTAAGTCGAATTTTGCCAGGTAAGCGTGAGCTCCCCGGGTTTGCATTCCACTTCGCTGACATCAGTTCTCCACTGTTTTGACGATCATTCCCCCTCCACCGGAAGCAGCAAGCCAATCGCGAGCGCACGACGATGCTGCTGCCAGAGCGCGAGGGCAGCGACAACGCTGGTAAGGCCCGCGACGGCGGCAAGTACTAGAAACATTGTCTGCCATCCGTAGTTCACTGCCAAATGCGCCATGCCATTGCCGGAAAGAATGCCGGCGAAATAACCGAAACCGTCGATCATGCCGGAGGCCGTCCCGCTCCCTTCCTTCCCTCCAAAATCGAGCGCCATAGCGCCGGCCAGATAGGAATACGGCCCAAGCAGGCAGAAAGCGACCGCTGCGACCAGGCTAAGCGGCAAAAACCGCGGGGCATGCCTCGACACTTCGGCCAGACCCAGCAACGCCGGCACAGTCAACGGAGAGTCCGCCCAGGAGCAGGCGGCTGCGGCCCTCCGGGCCGAGGTAATCGCTGAGAAAGCCTGCCAACAAAACAGACAGACCGCCAAAGAACGGAAACAGCGCGCTGCCACTCGCTGCCTGCGCACTCGTCATACCGGCCATCTGGGTAAAGTAAGTGGGGATCCAGAGATTAAAGGTTTCGCGCAGCAGCGTGGTGCCGAGCGAAAGACCACAGACCAGCCAGAAGGCATAGGAGCTGAGGAAGGTGCGAAAGATGGCAGCCACGCCCGTCTCTACATTTGAGCCCGAAAAAAGGTTGAGCGGATTCTCCTCGGGCGCAGGCAGGTTGTAGGACACAGGAGACTCACGCAGAAAGATGAGATTGCCTAGAAAGATCACGCTCAGCAGGCCGGCGCCTGCGGCAAAAATTCCTCTCCACCCGAAACCATGCGCCAGCAACAACGACATAATGGCACGCGAAATTGCATCCCCGAAAAGGTAACTGAGACTGAGCACTGCCATGACGCTGCCGTAGGTGGTGTAGGAAAACCAGCGTGACGTAACCTTGACCATCCCCGCCCATCCCAGCGACTGCACCAGCCGGTTGCCGACCCAGGCCAGGGTGAAGAGGGGAAAGCCACCTCCCAGCATGAAAAGTACGGTGAACAGGATGGAACCGAACATGCCGCCCAGGAAGTTGCGCCGGCCTCCGAACCGATCGGCCAGACCCCCGCTGGGAAACTTGCCGATGGCATAAGCCAGCACTCCCAGCGATGCGATCGAACCCAGCCTTATCTGGGCAATGCCTGCCGGCGTTCCCTGGTGCACCTGCTCAGCAAGGATGAGGGGCAGCGCGACGGAATAATCTGAGCGGCAGAAGTAGTAGCCGCCATAGCCGAGGAATAGCAAACAAACCGTGAGCAAATGCCAGCGGGTAAGGCGGCGGCCTGCGGTTGCGAGTGGCGCCTTCATTCGGGGCGCTCGCCGCCGGCGATCCGGTGCGCGATCTCATCCAGAATCGGCAATGTATGGGCAACTGTTTCCGCAGTGTAATGGGCTCCCGCAGCGCGCAGATCCTGCTCAGCACAAGCGAGCAGCTTTTTTTGCTCCGCATCGCCGAGCTTCACCCAATCATCTTCCGATAATCCGACGGCGTTGCCGCTCCGGGTTACGCCGATGGTCCACATGCCCGCATTGAGGCCCTCTGCGATGTCAGAATCGGTGTCCCCGATCTTCACACAGGCGGAGAGTGGATAGATGCGCAGGTCCATAGCCAGCCGGTAACACATCCATGGAAAGGGCCGCCCTCCGCCGGCATCTTCGGGAGCCAGGGACCGATCTGTGCGATAGCCCTGCCGGGCTGCAAGTGCTTCCAGGCTGTCGAGCATTGGCCGCGTGTAGCCTGTTGTACCGGCGATCTTCATGCCTCGTGCGCGCATAGCTTCTACCGCGTCCACCACACCCGAAATGACGCTGGCGTAGCTGGCCAGGACCTCCATCATTTGCGGTTCGAACCTGACGTACAGCGACTCGACGTCACGCTCCTGCGGTGGTGCATGGTGCAGCGCAATCCATTTCTCTGTTACGTACGGCTCTTCGAGTAATTTGCGGATGTGATCTTTCTTAGCCAGGCCCATATATCTGCGAACTAAGGGACGAGGGACGGTCACGCCGAATTGGCTGAAGATAGTTTCCAGCGCATTGACCGGGGCAATGCTTCCGTGATCAACAGCGGTGCCGGCCCAGTCGAGAAAGACCGCGGGGATTTTTGCTGCGGCCTTAGACATGAATGAATCCTAAGGCGCGCATCGATTTTTCCGCCACCCCGAAAGAGAGTGTCATGCCAGAGCCACCTGGCGAGGCCACAATCCGCACTCCGTCTTCGGGCTCCATGACCACCAGCGGCTTTTCCGGATGCTTGGCATAAACGCCGGACCAGCGTTCAGCAATCGCAAGATCAGGAGCGCGGAGGAACTTCCGCGTGGCGCGCAGGATGAGCTCGTCTATTTCTTCTTTGTTGAAGATATCGACGGCCAGTCCGTATTCGTGGGAGTCGCCGAGCGTGAGAGCTCCATCGGCAGTTTGCGAAACCAGGGCGTGAATTCCCCAACGGTCATACTCCGGCGTCTCTTCGGCGATGCGCCTGCTAAGCGTTGGGAGCGTAGTGCAAACCTGGAAAGCGGGATAGAAGCGCAGGGTAAGCCCTGCTGCGAGCGAAGGGCCGAGCTGCCATCCATTGCGCTGCGCCGAGGTCCGCATCATCTGCAGCTTGCAGCGAGTCAGGCCGCTGGCCGCAAAGTGCCGCGGATAAAGGGTCTCAAAGTCGTCGCCGCTGCAAACAATCACTGTTTCCGCGCGCCACTGGCCATCTCCGGCGAGCAGCCTGGGGTGGTCGATTGCGATCACTGCGGTACTGAAGAGGAACTGGACGTTATACCGCTCTTCAAGAAAGCCGGGCAATGACTGGATAATCTGGCGAGGGTCAACGGTGAATTCGCTGCTGCTCCATAGACCTCCGGCCAGTCCATCGGGCTCGACCGCGTGCGACCGTTCCAGGACTTCGCCCGGCTCCAACCACGAGCACGCATAGCCCAACTTCGGACCGAGCTCGGCGAACTCCTGCGCCACCGCAGCTTCATCCCCGCGGTAGGTTACGTGGAGCGACCCAGTTTCGCGTCGAGGCAGGTTGGCCTGGCCGAGCATTTCCAGCCAGAGTTCGCGGCTGCGCAGAGAGAGCTCAAGCATGACCCCGGCAGGCTGGCCAATCGGCCACACCATGCCGAAATTGCGCACGGAAGCACCCGCCGCGCGCGGGTTCTTTTCGAAGACGACTACAGACTTACCGGCTTTTGCCGCGATATAGGCGTGGGCCAGCCCAAGAATTCCTGCGCCTACGATCGCAACATCCGCTTCGAAACGCGACATTGAGAATGGAACTCCTGAACAGCGGCAGCCTGATGTCAGTCTATTCGGCCCGAAAACCGCTCAGGTTACAGCAGCTTGAATCACAGATTTCCTTCATCCCAGCGCCAATGCCGCGACCCCGCCGACAATGAAAGCCGATCCAACCAGGCGCCGCGCGATTTGCCCCTCACTCAAGTATCTGGCTCCAAAATACATGCCAAGCATCATCGACATTTCGCGCATAGGAGCAACATGGCTGACGGGGGCTAATCTCATCGCGAACAACACCAGGATGTATCCGAACGGAGCGAGCAACGCGATCCCTAATGCTTCCTGCCAATACTGCGCATATTCCTGCCGCAGCGAAGCACGGCGACGATGAGCCCCGAAAGACAGAACCACAGCCCGAAACAAGTTGCCTGCATACTCCACCAGGATGGGCGAAAGCAGAAGCACCTTGACCGAGTAGCCATCGACCAGCGTATAGCCCGCGATTACGCAACCGGTCGTGATGCCCCAGAACAACCCGGCGTGGTTACGAGTATCCCGGAAAGCGGCCAGCCCGCCCGAGCAATGCAGAATTCCAAAGGTGATCAGGAGGGCCCCGGACGCCGCCAGCACCGACGGACGCTCGTGCAACCAGGCCACCGCGCCGCAGAACGACAGCAGAGGACCGGTTCCCCGTGCCAGTGGATACACGACGGTGAGATCGCCGGCTCTATAGCCGCGAAAAAGGGTTTCGGTATAGAGGAGGTGCAGTGCTCCGGTGGCCAGCAGGAACAGGACCGCCCGCAGACCAAGGCTCGACCACGAGTCGATCAAGATCCAGATGGCAATGGGCGCAAAGAACGACGCTTCAATCGCCGAAGAAAACCAGATGAGGTGTTCGCTGTGAGCTCCCCGCTTGGCCAGGAAATTCCACGTAGAGTGCGCGAGAGCCGCAAGTATGACAAGAAGGAACGCTGTAAGTGACAAGATCCGCCCCCGGAGACACGAAGTCGCTGTCGACTTTTCCCTCTGGGATTTTGCCCTTGGGTGCGGACCGCCCGGTCCTTTGTGGCGCTCGGACCGGTTCAAATGCCAACCGGAACCCTAGCCACCTCGTTCCATCAACAAGACTAGTTTAAGCAGCCAGGAAAACCGGTGCAACCGCCTTTGCCGTAAAATGAAACCAGGAGAATGCAATGGCGCAACTGATGAGAACCTCGAATCCGGTACTGAATGAGAAGCGTTTTGAGGGCTTTGCCGCGCTGGGCGAAGGGATGACGCTCCAGGGAACGGTCAACAAAACCGGCCTGCTTCTCCTTTTCGCGGTCGCGTCAGCATCGTGGACATGGCATCTGTTCATGCAATCGCATTCGGCTGCCGCGGTAGTCCCCTGGTTGTGGATCGGGACCATCGGCGGATTTGTTTGCGCGCTGATTACGGTCTTTAAGAAAGAGTGGTCTCCGGTGACAGCGCCCGCTTACGCGCTGCTGGAAGGTTTGGCGCTGGGCGGCATCTCGGCCGTGCTTGAGCTCCGCTTCCCCGGGATTGCGATTCAAGCGGTCAGCCTGACATTCGGTACATTGCTGGTCCTCTTGCTCGCGTATCGCTCCGGCCTGATCCCCGTAACACAGAATTTCCGGCTGGGCATAGTGGCCGCCACCGGCGGCATCATGGTGTTTTATCTGCTGCAATTCGTGTTGGGTTTCTTTGGCGTTCACTTTACTTCTATCAACGGCTCAGGGCCCATCGGCATCGGGTTCAGCCTGATTGTCGTAGGCATCGCCGCGCTCAACCTGGTGCTCGATTTCGACTTTATTGAGAATGGCGCGCGCATGGGCGCTCCCAAATACATGGAGTGGTACGGCGCGTTCGGAATTATGGTCACGCTGGTTTGGCTGTACCTTGAGATCCTGAGGCTGCTTACCAAGCTTCGCGGCCGCGACTAAACAGCGTACGCGTGACCGGTTGAAGGGTACGGGCCTTAGCCCGTACCCTTTTGGGGAACTTCGTGAGAACTCTTTCGGAAAGTCCCGCAGGGACGGCTGAGTGTAGCCCAGGACGTTAGTCCTGGGTAGGTGTTTTGTGTACGAACAGTCCCGTAAGGGACTGAATCATATTTCTAGATCTACCCAGGACTGTCGTCCTGGGCTACACTCAGCCGTCCCTGCGGGACTGGATTCTGGCCTAAAGGCCTTACCCTTCAAAAAACGAAATCGTTTCGGACCGGCCCTCACCTCCAGACCCCGAAGATTGACAATGCGGGAATCACTGTGAAAATATCCCGAGCGTCACAAGAAGGAGATCCAGCCGATGAAGAAACTAGCGATCTGCGCAGCCGGTTTGGCCGCGTCGTTGACTATTTTTGCCCAGGCCCCGCAGACGTATAAAGGCGAGATCATGGACAGCCAATGCGCCGCTCTGGGCGGCCACCAAGTCATGGCAAAGCAGGGAGAAAGCGCGAAGGATTGCACCAATCGCTGCGTCAACATGGGCGGCAGATACACGCTGTATGATCCAGCGACCAAGACCGCCTACCAACTCGATGATGCCAAGAAGGCCGCCACTTTCGCCGGTTCAAAAGTAGCGGTGACCGGAACGTTGAACACAACCACCAAGACGATTCATGTGGCCAGCATCAAGGCTGCGTCGTAACGGATCGTTTTACTTGCCAGGCGCCTGCCCCCAGCAGGCGCCTTTCCAGTTCCGGTTGTGAGCTTTCCAGCGGATCGATGACGCCTACCAGTATTTTTCCATTCCCTACCTCAGGGTCCGCAATCACTCCTTTGAAGTTCGGCAGTCCCGCGCCAATCAGCAGCACCACCAGCGTGGTGAGAATAGCGCCCAGCATAACCATCTCGTACACAACGATGCCGTTGGTCCACGCCGGAGTGAGAGACATGCCTCCGGTGTGAATGGGATAGGACTTCTGCGATAGCGTGGTAAGTAGATAGCCACTTAAACCGCCAACTACGGCGCCGAGCACTGCCCAGCGGTAGGGAGTCGAGGTAGCCTGCGAGTCAGTAAATTCGTATCCCTCGTGCGGCTCGCCGGAGACAATAACGATTTGTTGCGGACTGAACTTGAGCTCAGAACCGGCGGCTCGCAAGATGTCGACTGCGCGCTGCGCGCCTTCCGCATCGGCGTAAAGACCATAGAGGGCGTTCATTGCGGCCCTTCCAACACCACCTGATTTTCGGCGGAGGCGACCACGGGGACTCCCCGGTGGGACTGCAGCCCCACCTTCAACTCCCAGATGGAAATCATAGGCACGAATTTTGAGAACAACAGGTAGAGCAGCGCCATCATGCCAAAACTCGAGACCATCAACGTGTTTTCCACCCAGGTGGGCCGGTAGGTACCCCAGGAGTAAGGCAGGAACTTACGCTCCAGCGGAGGCACGACGATCAGGAAGCGTTCCAGCCACATGCCCACGACGACGGTGCCCGAGGCAATCGCGGTGCCGGTGATGGTACGCAGCCGTTTAATGGCCAGAATAGGCACGGGGATGATGAAGTTGCAGACCACCATGGTCCAAAACAGCGGAGCAAATTGTTTGCGAATACTCTCCCAGAAGACAGCCATCTCCGGCGGGGAGTTGCCATACCAAGCGGTGAGCCGCTCGGCGAAGGTGAAGTAGAACCAGAGCAGGCTCATGGTTAACAGCAGCTTGCCCAGGTTCTCGAAGTGGATGGGCCGGAGATATTCCTCCAGGTGCAGGAACTTGCGCAGCAGGGCCATGGCCAGGATCAGGGCCGCAATGCCGCTAAAGATCGCGCCGGCGACAAAGTATGGGCCGAAGATGCTGGAATGCCACATGGGCACCAGCGTCATGGCGAAGTCCCAGGAGACGATGGTGTGCACCGAGACGGCGACCGGCACGATGACGATGGCCATGATGTGCATGGCGGTCTCAAGCCGCTGCCATTGCCTCGGCGTGCCCTGCCAGCCCAGCGCCAACAAGCGATAGATCTTGTGCCGCAAGCCGGTGGAGGCGTCGCGCACGGTGGCGAAGTCGGGGATGGTGGGCAGCAGGAGGAAGGTGGTGCTGCCAATCAGATACGTGGAGATGGCGAAGAAATCCCAGGCCAGCGGGGAGCGAAAATTAGGCCAGATATGGCGTTGGTTGGGATAAGGGATCATCCAGAAGGCGAGCCACGGTCGTCCGATGTGGCAAAGGGGGATGATAGCGCCGATTAAGACGGAGAAGACGGTGATGGCCTCAGCACAGCGAGTGACCGGACGGCGCCAAGTGGCATTGGTGAGACGAAGAATCGCGGAGATCAGCGTTCCCGCGTGGCTGATGCCTATCCAGAAGACGAAGTTGGTGATATCAAAAGCCCAGAACACCGGAGAGTTGAGTCCCCAGACACCAATCCCGGCGTAGAGCTGGTAACCAAATGCAGCCACGCCTGCGAGCAGCAGACTGGTTGCGACCGCCACGGCGAACCAATACTTTCCGCTGCTGTGGAAGAGCGGCCGTAGCAGATCCTGCTCGATTTGTTCAGCCGTGCGTTGCATCTTCCCAGGTGCCTCGTTGGAGATAGGTCACGCTCGGTTGAGTTCCGAGTTCGCCCAACAGTTTGGTGCCGCGATTGGAGCTGGACAGCCGTGCTACTTCACTCTTGGGATCGTTGAGGTCGCCGAAGACCAGGGCCTTGGACGCGCACGACTGCGCACAGGCGGTCGTGAATTCGCCATCCTTCAGCTCGCGCTTTTCCGCTTCGGCTTGAATTTCGGCGGCCTTGATGCGCTGCACGCAGAAGGTGCATTTCTCCATAATGCCAACGCTGCGCACCGAGACATCGGGATTGAGTTGCAGCTGCAGCGGCATATCCCAGCTTGGATTGAAGAAATTGAAGAAGCGCACGGTATAAGGGCACGCATTGGCGCAAAAGCGCGTGCCGATGCAGCGATTGTAGATCTGCGCGTTCAGCCCCTCGGGCGTGTGATAGCTGGCGTAGGTGGGGCAGACGGGCTCGCAGGGGGCCTCGTCGCATTGCTGGCAAAGTACCGGCTGAAAGCGGACGCGAGGATTGGGGAAATCGCCCTCCCAGTAACGCTCCACACGAATCCAATGCTTCGCCCGGCCGCGCGCCGCCTGGTCCTCGCCCGCGGTGGGGATATTGTTCTCCGCATGGCACGCGACCACGCACGCCTCGCACCCAGTGCAGCGGTCCAAATCCACTACCAATCCCCACTTGTGAGTCATGGTTCCTCTCTTTCCTTGCCACCGATCATGGGTGCCCCACATCTCGCTCGTTTTTCGCGAGATGTGGGATACCGCGAACCTTGACGTCCGTTGCCAGAGGAGCAGTGAATTTTCCGGTGTAGAGCAGTGGTATCCCACATCTCGCGAAAAACGAGCGAGATGTGGGGCACCCATGATCGGTGATACCTAAAGATTTCAACGCCGCTCCTCCCCATGCGGGAATCCGCTCATTCCCCCGGCAAATAACACCAGCTTGGCCTGCTCCGGGCCGCCCGCTCGCACCAGCTTCACCCGGGTCGCGGCCCAGGCGAGCGAACCGGTCTCATGCTCGGCGAGCGGCGCGAGAAGCGCTAGCGGATTGGCCCCGCGACCGCTGGCGTAGCGAGTGAAATTCTCGTGCCCTTGACCTACCGGCATCGCCACCATATCGGGGGCGATGCCAGGGGAAAGAACCGCGGGAGCGCGCACGCTTCCCTGCTGCGATGCGATCTCTACCAGGTCGCCTTGCTTGATGCCCAGACGATCGCCGGTCCGAGGATTGATCTCCACCCAACTCGACCACATAGCCGAGGTGAGCACGTCGGGCAGCTCCTGCAGCCAAGGCAGATGCGCCAGCGAGCCATCGCCGAACGACTGCGAGACATAGGGCAGGAAATAGTAGGGAAAATCGCCGGCGGCACCGGCAAACTCAGGCGATGCCGCAAGCATGGGGGCACGCTTGTCCGCCGCTAGGGCAGGCGATGTGGAGGGTGCGCTCCACCAGCCGCCTTGCGTCTGTGCGGCGTCCCAAAAATCGTCCTCTGTTTTCGCATCGATGGAACCCGCGCGGCTGCGAAGTGGAACAAACGCAGCGCGCAGCATGGCGTCGTACGTCGGCCAGCTCAGAGCCTGGGCCACGTTGCCGCCGAGGTGGTGCGCCAAGCCAAGCAGTACATCGGGCATAGCGCGCGTGTCGTGCAGCGGTAGCACGGCCGGTGGCGCGAGGCTGGCCACCGCTCGGGAGGAGCCCGACTCGGGTATGCTGTCGAGCCAGCTCTCGAGGGGCGCGTTGTCGGGCAAGATCAGGTCGGCCTGGGCGCTGGTCTCGTCAATGAAGCTGCCGAAGCTGACGATGTATGGAATCTTGCTGAGGACTTCGCGGATGCGCACGGCGGCCGGCGCAGAGAAAATCGGATTGGCCTGGTAGAGCAGCAGCATCTGCGGTGCCTGGCCAGACAGCTCCTTAAGGCCGGCGAGACTTGCCTGCATCGGCGGCGCAACATCGCCTATCGCCGGCTGCGGCGTGAAGCCCAAAATAGGTTCGCGGCCGCTATCGACCAGCGACTCCAGGGCATTGACTGCCAGCGCGTTGAACAGACCGTTGGTGTGCGCCAGTGGCGCGCCGCCAATCATGGCGGCAGCCGCCCCGCTTTGCATGAGCTCGTGCGCCAGACGTTTGATGACGGTGGCACTCACTCCCGTCTGCTTCTCGACCGCTTCCGGAGTGTAATCCGGCAGGCCCGCAGACCATCCGGCAAGGAGCGAGCCGGCGCGTGATCCTGCACCCAGCGGCGCGAGCTTTTCGCTCCCAATGACATGAGCAATGCCGAGCGCTAAGGCGCCTTCCATTCCCGGACGGCACGCAATCCATTCGTCGCTGTTGGCTCCCGTCTGCGACATACGTGATTCCACCTGGACAAATTTCGCCCGGCGTCCGGGCCTGCCCTGACGCATCTCTCCGTAACCTATCGATTGCGCCACCGGGGAGTTCCAGGTGCCCAGGAAGTCGGCGCCGAAGGAGAGGACATAGTCGGCGCGGCCCAAATCGAACGTGGGCAGCGCGGCGTGGCCAAAGCTGAGCAGATTCGCCTGGCGCAGCACTGCCTCGTCGAAAGGCTGGTACCAGAGAGCGGGCGCCGCGCCGTAAGCTTTCAGGAAGCGCTCGATCAGTTCGCGCCGCTGGCCGGTCAGCGGGCGGGAAATCAAGGTCAGCGACGACGTGGAATGGGACGCTTGCAGCGCCGCCAGGTGGGCAGTAACTTCCTTGAGCGCATCGTCCCATGTTATTGGTTGGAACTCGCCGGAGCCGCGCGGGCCGCTGCGCTTGATGGGATGGGTGATGCGGTCGGGATGGTAAAGCACCTGCAGACCAGCCTGGCCGCGCGCGCAGAGCTTTCCCTGGTTGATGGGATGCTGCGGGTTACCCTCAAGCTTTTTTGCCAGCCCCATCTTGATCAAGCCCTGCTGCCCGCGGCGCACCACTTCGGCTTCGCCTTGCATCACCCGCACCAGCAGGCCGCAACCCGCGGAGCATAGCGTGCATACGCTTGGCTTCCAGGTCGCGATGCCGGGAATCAGCTCTTCTTCCGGAATGAAACGGATGAGCTGTTTCTCCGCGCTACGACAACCTTGGAGGGTCGCCATGGCACCCGACAGCGCCGATATTTTGATGAAGTCTCGCCGTTCCATAAAACGCTCTAGTAGTGGCACGTCTCGCAATCGATCGAGACTTTCTTTTGTGTGTGGCAGTTGATGCAAAAACCCATGTTTAGATCGACTTTGCGTTCGGCTGTGGTCTGCTTGGTCAGATCGCTGTGGCAAGCGGCGCAGTCCACGCCGGCGCGGATGTGCGGCGCATGATTGAATAGCACGTGCGCTGACTCGCTGTAGTTGTAGACGCGCACCCAGGGAATTTCTTCACCACGTGCCTGGTAGGCAGCGATCTTCTTGATCTCGGGGCGGTCGGTGGCGATGGTCTGGTGGCAGCTCATGCAGACGCTTACCCCGGGAATACGTGCTTCAGGGCCTTGATCCACGCCCACGTGGCAGAACGTACAGGGCAAGCCTTTAGCAAGATGCACGGTGTGCGTGTAGGCGATGGGCTGCCGGGGATGCTCCGGATGGATGTCAAGAAAATCTCTAAAAGCCGCGAATACGGTGGGATGCGCAGGAGTAAAAACACCCGTGGTCACAAATTCGGATGGCCCTGACGCGCGCGTTGCCGGCTCGGACAGCACGATTTCCACCAACGCCCAGCCACAGGCGCCAGTCAGAATTATCAGCAACCATTTTCGCCAACCCTTCGGGATGCGCATAGAGAGACAGTGTGCAACTGCGGATTGGCCGTAAAACTGCAGATGCTACACGACTGCTGCGCTGTTGTAAATAATCAAGCCGAAGTTCGGAGGGACTCCGGTGTTTGCCTAAGATCCCAAAGAGGAAACAGAAGGTTATGGGAAGGCGGTAATCAGAACCGGACTTGGGCAGCTATGATTTTCCCAGGTCGTACACTACGGGTTCCTCCCGCCGCTGGGGTTCTGCCAGGTTCTGCCGGATGACCGCCAGCAGTTCCGCATTATTCACTGGCTTTTGCAGAAAGGCCCTGGCCCCCGCCTCAAGCGCGCGCTTTTCATTTGCGCGACGGTCACGCGCAGAGACAACAATGACCGGGATCGTGGCCAGAGATGGAACTGCTTTGAACCTTTCCATTACCAGGAAACCGTCGCCGGCGGGCAGACCCAGGTCGAGTATGACTAGATCTGGCTCGCACTTCCGGGCCTCAGCCATGCAGGAGATCGCATCTGCCGCAAAGAATGTGTCGTAGTTGTTAGCCTTGAGGCGGAGATGCATACTGTGGAGGATATCGGGGTCGTCATCCACAATGAGAATCCTCTTATTGCGCATAGCTGGCAGCCCTCCGTAATGCTTTCTCACTCATAAGTTCCTGGACCTCCATGGCCTTCCTCGTCACCACTTTTAAGAACGGCTAGTTCCACAAAACATCGGCAACGCGCTCGCTATTCTTTATCGGCTTCGCACACCAAGACCGTGAGCGGCAATTCTTACTTGAGCCACTTCAGCACCCCTGATGGCCAGGCCAGGTCAGGCACGCCCGGCAGCGAATCCGGGTACACTTCGTTCGGGAGACAAAGGGAAGAGAGGGGCAAGGAAGATTGACGACGGTCGACAGAACCAACAGTTACATTCCGCGTGGATTCGCGTCTCTTTGCCTATTGCTGATGCTGGCGACGATAGGTTGCCAGAACACGCCCCCGCCGCCGGCTGTTGAACATAGCGATTCAGCTGCCCGTCCAGCCGGTGGTGCATATCAGCCCCGAGATAGCTCAAGATACACGGGAGAGGATGAGGGGCGCCGGCGGCGCCGAGGTCGTCCGCAGGAGCAGGCTGCGCCCGGGCAATTCGACTTCTACCTGCTAAATCTTTCCTGGTCGCCGGAGTTCTGTGCAACCCACGGAGACAGCCCTGAATGCGGACGTAATCTGGGCTTCGTAGTCCACGGGTTGTGGCCGCAGGATGCAAACGGCGACTATCCGCAGCATTGCAGCGACGCGCCCGGCCCAGCCGATCCCCAGGCCGACACAGACATCATGCCAACGGCCAGCCTGGTAGAGCACGAGTGGCAAACGCACGGCACATGCTCCGGACTAGCTGCCAATGATTATTTTCGAGAAATCCACCAGGCATATGGAGCCGTGAAGGTACCGGCGAATGTTGGCACGGGCAGTGACGTAGATGGTGTCACTCCTGATGCTTTGCTGGCCCGGTTCGCAGCGGCAAATCCAGGTTACCCGGCGGGGAGTTTCGCCCTGAGCTGCGGCAATAACCGGCTTACGGCGGTGGAGATTTGCCTAACCAAGAACTTGCAGCCCGAAGCTTGCCAGGGAGTGCGCTCCTGCCGTGCCAACCTGGTGAAAGTAACGCCGCGATAGACAATCCTCAGGGGTGGGGGGCGGGTTGCGCCGCTTGCCGAGCCAGCTTTTCAGCTTGTTTACGCCTGTGGTGACGCACCAGGTCGGGCCAGAATTCGATGACCTCGCTGCCTACGATCGCTTGGGCTGTAACCGTAAAACCACGCGAGATGGTATCGCTGGCAGTGCGCTCGGCTTCGGGGTAATAAAGGTTGGAAACGGCCGCGCCCATGAGATTGCCCACGACATTTGCATAGTTCGGTCCCCAGGTACCATTATCGCGCTTGCACCACACCGTGCTGGTCGCCGCCCAAAGGAAGCGGCTCATGAAACTGCCTGTGCCTTTTTGAAAATAACGTGGATCTTCTTTCAGCACACCCGCCAATACCGCATTACCCAGCAGATTGCCGGTGAAGTAATCGGTGTAAGCGGCACCATATCGCTTGGCGTACCCTTGCATACCCTGTCCGTACTCGGGAAAGCTGTTATCGGCCTGATCAATCCCCGCACCAAAAGCGGTTAGCACAAAGGGCCAGGGATCGGTCGCGCTCTTGAAAAAGAGTTGGTATTTTTGGCCCGTACTTAGCGGAAGCGCATCCTTATTGGCGGTGGTGTTGAATGTTGCCATCACCCCAAAAACCCGCTGTTTCTCCTGCAGCTTGAGCTGCTCCTGCGACGTCAGCGGCGGCGCGGCTTCCTTTGTCGTTTGCGGCGCGGGGCCTGGCGCGGGCGAAGTCTGGGAATCGGAATAAGCGGCCGGCGCAGTAGTAGAGCTGTCCGTAGGGGTTAGTGTGCTTGCGAAAGGACTGTCCGGCAAGTTAGGCGCGAGCCCTGCCGGCTCTGACCTTGCCAAAGAGTTTACGAACAGTATTATCCATGCGGTGGATGCTGCCGCAAACCATCGAGATAGAGCCAATCGGTTAACCTCAATCCTGCATGCGTGAACCTATTGCTCTAACCGGCCGACGCGGGCTGTTGCTTATGTAAGAGATGCAGCGCGGGCTCCCACAAAGGGGCCGGGCAGGTCTGCAAACTGTTTTGACGTTCAAACTGTGTGCGCGTGATCCAGTGGGGCCGAAACAAGGACGACGTTTCCCGAGAAGCTCCCTAAGGTTCCCGATGAGTGCACCTCTCCACATTCTATGGCAAAATCATCGGTTCAGGGCGGAAATAGATAAACGCGTATGGCATCAATAACGACGTGAAGTCTGGCTTGGATTGGCAATAAGGAAAGGTTATCCTCCGAGCAAGGCAGAAGAATCAACACGGAGCAACTACCAAAATGGCAAAGTATGCGTTGTATGTCTCGTTGAAGGCCAAGCCGGGCAAGGCAGCAGAAGTGGAAGCGTTCTTGAAGCAAGGCGCGGAAATGTCCAGGGCCGAGACCGGAACTGTGACCTGGTATGGCATCAAAGAAGATGATGGTGCTTATGCGGTTTTCGATACCTTCGATGATGAGGCGGGCCGAGACGCTCACTTGAACGGTGCGATTGCGAAGGCGCTCATGGCCAAAGCCGATGAGCTCTTTTCCAATAAGCTGCAGATTCACAAGATTCAGATCATCGCCGACAAATAGAAATATGCGTGCTTAATCGTTTAAGACCACGGTGAGCAGCGACTTATGTACATGGATCTCGCCGTTATATTCGATAAACCCCATCTTGCGAAAGCGATTCATGAAGAAGCTGACTCGCGCCCGGGTGGTGCCGATCATTTCAGCCAGGGTTTCCTGTGAGATCCTCGGGATCCGGGTATTATCCGTTGCCCCCGGCTTGCCAAATTCGCCCATCAGCAAGAGTATTCTCGCTAAACGCTTTTCGCTGGAATTGAAAAGCTGATCAACAAGATCGGCCTGCGTGCGCATACTGCGGGCAAGCAGAAACTTCAGGAACAGGTCGGAGAACTCATGCTCCTCGTGCAATACACGAATCATTTCCTCGCGATCGATCTTGAGCACGATGCAAGCCGTAATCGCGGTCGCAGTCATCAATCGGGGTCTAACCGCTGCCGCAATTGACTCTTCGCCAACGAAGGCCCCTGCGGAGACAAGTGCGATCGTAGCCTCTTTACCGCTTTTCGACAAAACAGTTAGTTTCGCGCGGCCTTTCTGAAGATAGAAAACCGAGTCGGCTGGATTTCCCTGGGCAAAGAGGAACTGCTTGGCCTTCACGCGGACGATCCGTCGCCCAAGTCCTGCACTGGTGAGAAAGGCGACTGCGTCGAATTTCGTTGCTAGCAACATGAGAATAGCCTCCTCCGCGTGGGATCCTCACACGAGACAATCTGCGGTCAAGCAGACGGCCACTCCAAAGCCGGTGCAGCAAACCATGGCGGCGAATAACTCAAAGCCGGCCACGGTAAAACTCGGTCCACAATAAGGGAGCACTCCGTGCGGCAGGCGCTGAACAATTGGCCGCGCAGACTGCTTACGTTTGTACGTTTGAAAACTTGCTGAAGATAATACTCCTTCAAGCTTCTGGCGTGTCGGTGGGTCTCCCGCAGTCTGTTCAGTCCGTATTTGAATGCTGAAGTTTAATTTAGACTTTAGCCGCATGGTCAGGCAGGCGAACCCGCAGCTCTAGAAGGCGTGGCGGCTCAGGATTTCGCGAGTAATGGTCAGCACCATGATTCTAAGATCAAACCAAAGAGACCAGTTCTCGATATACGCCAGATCACACGCGACCCTGTTTTCGATCTGCTCTACTGTCTTGGTTTCGCCACGCCATCCATTTACTTGCGCCCATCCTGTGATGCCCGGCTTCACGCGATGGCGGAAAGCGTATTTCGCCACCACCTCCGTGAATAGCTTGTCCTCGGCCTTGGTGTTGGGTGGGTGCGGGCGTGGTCCGACGAGGGACATGTTGCCCCTCAGGACGTTGAACAACTGCGGTAACTCGTCAAGGCTCAGGGCGCGCAGCCACTTACCAATCCGCGTAACTCGCGCGTCCCCACGCGTCGCCTGCCGATCGCCCATCAGGTCCGTCATTCCATGACGCATAGAACGGAATTTGTAACAGGTAAAGAGGCGATTATTGAAACCGAGGCGGGGCTGCCGGAATAAAATCGGGCCCGGGCTATCGAGACGAATCGCCAACGCGATGAGGGCGAGCAGCGGTGCGACGACAATGAGCATCAGGGAGCCGATGACGAGATCGAAGGCCGCTTTCTTCGCCGCCCGCCAATCCTTCAGCGGCCGCTCTTCGATCAGAACGACAGGATTTGAGCCGACCGAGGAAATCTGGCTGCTCCTATAGCGGTACCCCACGAAATCAGTGGTCAGGCAGATGTCGGCTACCGCGCTTCCGATCTGTTCGAGAATTTTCGATATGCGAGAGATCGCGGTCAGCGGAAGTGCAATCACTATGAGGTCGATCTGCTCTTCACGGCTGCGCTGCAGCAGGTCCCCTACGCTGCCGCGAACTCTAACCCCTTCTTGCTCCGCCGGAATTCGCGAAAGGCGATCATCATACAAGCCCACCACAGTATAGGCGTGTGGCTCGCTACGCAGGCGTTGGATGAATTCACGGCTAAACTCACCCGCGCCAATTACGGCAACCCTGCGGGCTATCTTGCCGGACTCTGTCCACCGCCGCAGCAGCCGCGACAAGTAGGCTCGCGATGTAATGAGCGTAATGGCGCTCAAGAATAGCCAGAGAAACGGCCATTGGCGAAAGACCAGAACGTCATGGCTCATAAGGAACAGGCAGACCATCATGCTGCCTGCACCGGCCACCAGCGGTATAGGCAGCGCCTTTAGCTGTTGGCCCAAGGAGCGGAGGGAGGTGAGCAGGTAAGCATCGCCGCGGAAGAGGAAGACCGCCACGACGAAGGCGGCGGTGGCGGTTGCGAGGAAGAGTGAGCCATCGGAGTGCAGGCCCCCCAGGGGCGTCAACATGATCTTGGCCAGCAATCCGCAGAACAACAGAAGCAGCGAGTCAGTAACCTGCACGATATTCACGACGACCGGCGGTGAGATTCTACGTTTGTCGCCGCGGGATCCTAGTCGGGCAGGCGATCTCCGTTCCATCGAAGCCGGGAGTGTGCCTGGCGGATGCTGAACTGCGGAATCGGGTCTTCCCGCCTCTCGCGGAGCGGCCACCGTGCCCAGATCAACCTTCATCAGTCACCCGTTGCCATACCGCGGGAAAGCGTCCAGAGGACACCGGGTTTAGGCATGCCTTTTACCTGGCCTTTTCTGACGAGGGCGGGGTGCTGAAAGTAGCATCGGCGATGGGCGACGCCGCATTCGGCAGGCGGCTAGCCGAACTGCGCTTGCGGCGAGGAAAGATCAGCAACGAAGCCCTGCCTCGAGCCGCCGTAGACGAATTGTGAACGCGCGCCTTCGATTCCATCCTGTGGTGGTGAATCTTGGCCGGCCGCCACCGGCTCTCCTGCAAGACCTTCATATGACAGATCAGTTGCCTGGTTTGACGAATCAGAGTGCTCATACCGTCAAGCACGCGCAGGAGGTTCCGGTTGTTTTCCTCGTTGTCGTTGACCGCCAAACACTCGGCCTGCGCGTCGGGTGAACTACGGGAAAGCCAGCCATCGAGTTCATCGGAGAATGCGACCACGGCGCTTCTATTCTTCAACGCAGGCCGATGAACTGGCATGCCCAGCGACGACTCCCAACGTTGCGCAGTGCGAACGCCCCGCTCAATATGGTTGGAGATTTCTTTCCAGCCGTTAAGGATCCGTCGGCTCATTGGTTCCCTGAAATTCTGCTGCCCAGTATTTTGAACTTTTCCCGGATTCGTACAATCCGTGGACAAACTGCGCATCTTCGACGTGCAATATCCAGCACATCGGCTAATTTCCACTTCTCGACGTAGCACATTTGAGCCATAGCGCGGCGGGTGTTGCACGTGGGTTTGACGGAACAACGCGCGGGCTCTTGGACGGGGCCAATAGTTCTTGGAGACTGTGCAATATTGCACAGTCGCGGTACGCAAATCGACGTAGGCTGACCGAAGTTGCTGGCGACTCGGCGGTCGACGAGCGACGAGCACATGAACGTTGTTTCTTGCGGCCAAGCCGCAATCCCAAAGATGGCTACTTGGCCAGACAATGGAAACGGGCGGGAGACGCAATGGCTCCCGCCCATTTTGACTCAGGCGCATTGGGGACGCTAAAGACGATTAAGGCAGGGGTTATTTTAGAGCAGCCGCTTGTGCGTCTCTCACGGACGTCAGAGAAGGATCCGGCCGGACAGCAGCACGTCAGTAGCGGCAGCCCCTGGCGCACCAAGCACGGTACGTTTTCAGGCAGGCCCTGCGCGCAGATTGCTCATCGGGATATTCACCCGCCTCCTCCTGGAGCCCATTGGGGAAGACGTAGAACGTCCACTTGCCCTTATTTTTGTAAAAGGGTGTCGTGGGACCTGGATGAGTTTTTGGCTTCATGCAAGGGGAGAATACTCCTCCTGCGCAACAGGATCACTCCAACAAATTGGTTACGCCTCTGGCTTGGCGGGTGGGATGGGCCTGATTTTTCTCGCGAGTCTTAGCCTCTGCTCTCGCTGCTGCTGCTGGAGCTGACTCAGTGTCAGGCCGAGCTTCTCGGCTTGAACTCGCAGCTCGGCCCAGTCAACGGGACGTGACTTTTCGGGCTCGTCTTCCCTTTCATCTGCCATCCGGTCTATCGTACGCCTGTTTGCTCTCGCTCATGCCGGAGCGTTCGTGAACCCTCGATTCATCGCCTCGAACAGGGGCCAGAGCTATGCCATGGAGTCTTGCCTGGTTTTGAGGAGCCGCCGTTCTACCTCAGCAAGTAGTTCGGATGCAAAGATCAATTTTTTCAGAATCAGAATGCGGATTGGGTCGCCGACTTCAGCGATGATTTGAAGCCTTTCCTCGTCGTTGAGAATGGCGGAAAGGATAACAAGATCAAACGAGCTCGTACGCAACAGACGTTCTGCATCAGCGAACATTACAGCTTCAGCATCGTAGCCGCCGTGCGTCAGAACGGCACAGCGGCTTCGCAAAAGACCGGGGTCCTTGCCAATGCACAGTATACGAGCTCGGCTGTTAGTCATGGAGCATGGCATCCGTCAGCATCGGAATAAGAATAATTGACGCCGTCGACATCAGTTTATCGCCAGGTAACAGGATTCAAAAATGCCCGGTGAGGATTACGGAATCAAACTCATTTTTGGGCCGATATTGGATATTATCGAAGCAGAGTGCCGCGGATTGAATGCATGCGAACACTAAGGACAGCCGACCGATGAGTTTTACTGGAGAAGTGGCAAAAGACGATCACGGCAGGCCTCTCTACGTCAGTATAGAAATGGTCGCTAATCTGGTCTATTTGGCTAGCCAAAGTGAGAAAAGCCCTGACCAGCTGCAGCAGTACCTCCAGCGTGCTTCCGACATCCTTTTCGATATGCGCCACCATCCTGACTTATCCAGGTAACGGCTGCACGCGTTGCCTTGCGGGAGATGCAAGTCGCAGCGTAGACTCGGACTCGCCTGAATCGACTGACCCATCTGGATCAAGATCCAACCCACACAGGGTTCCCGCGGCTCCTGCCTGCCCCCGTGAAACGACCATGACAGGGACTCCCGGTGGCCGGAAATGCTTACTGCGCTTACTTCGCTTCCTCATCCTCGCGCTTGCCGCAGCATGCCCGATTACTTCCCGAGCCCAGACCACCTTGACCATTGCCACGGTGAATAATCCTGACATGGTCCGGATGCAGAGACTATCCTCCGGCTTCATGAAGGAACACCCTGATATCCGTCTGAACTGGGTATTTCTAGAGGAAAACTTGCTGCGCGCGAAGACCACGGCGGACATCACCACGGGCGGGGGTCAGTACGATGTGATGACCATCGGACCATTGGAGGCGCCGATCTGGGGCAGCCGCGGCTGGCTCCTCCGACTGGATGACAAGTTGGCCGCCGGGTACGATCTCGAGGATATTCTCCAACCGGTGCGCACGGCGCTCTCGAGCGGCGACCGGCTCTATGCGCTCCCCTTCACCGCAGAAAGCTCCCTCACCTTCTACCGCCGTGACCTCTTCCTGAAGGCCGGGCTGAAGATGCCCACGCACCCCACTTATGACGACATTCGGCGATTTGCCGCGGCGCTGAACGATGAGAAGGCCCACGTCTACGGAATCTGCCTGCGCGGTAAGCCGGGCTGGGGAGAGAACATGGCCTACATCGACACCCTGGTGAACACATTCGGGGGCCGGTGGTTCGACTTGAATTGGAATCCGCAGATCGATACTCAAGCCTGGCGGAACGCCATTGGCTACTATGTACGTTTGCTGCAGGACTACGGACCTCCGACGGCCAGCTCCAACGGCTTCAACCAGAATCTCACCCTGTTTGAGAACGGGCATTGCGCCATGTGGGTGGATGCGACCACCGCGGCAGGTACTCTGTACGATCCCAAGGAGTCAGCTGTAGCGGACAATGTTGCCGTGACTTCCGCGCCGTTCGCAGTGACTCCTCTCGGTTCCCATTTGTTATGGACCTGGGCGCTCGCCATCCCCTCCACATCCAGGCATAGCGCGCAAGCGCTGGAGTTTGTACAGTGGGCAACCTCGAAACAATACGTGCAACTCGTAGGGGAGACATACGGGTGGACCCTGGCTCCTCCCGGGACCAGGAAGTCTACTTATGAGCGGACTGAGTATCTTCGGGCAGCGCCTTTCGCGCAGTTGACTCTCGACAGTATCCTGACGGCGGACCCGCGACGAGCCACGCTCGACCCGGTTCCCTATGTAGGCATCCAGTTCGTGGGCATTCCGCAATTTCCGAATATTGGTACCCAGGTTGGTCAGTTGATCGCCGCCGCCGTGACTGGCCTTGAATCTACCGATCAGGTGCTCGCCACCAGCCAAGCGGTGACGGAGCGAGTGATGCGTCGCGCAGGTTACATTCACTGATAAGAGATCAGCTATGCCAGGTCTATCTGTAGCCCGCCATCGTCTCGCGCCCTTCCTTTTGCAGGCGCCTTCGGTCACGGCACTCCTGCTTTGGTCGATTGTGCCGCTCGTCATGACCTTATGGTTTTCGTTCCGCCGCTACAACTTGCTTGAGCCCGGCCAGACGGGCTTTGCCCATCTCGAAAACTATCGCTACCTGCTGGGCGATCCGAGCCTCGGTCCCGCGATCCTCAATACTTTCCTGCTTGTGGGATGGGTGCTGGTTATCACGGTTGGGCTAGGGACGCTGCTGGCGATCTTGTATGACCAGGATTTTTTTGGCAGGTCGGTCACCCGGGTGATGGTGGTTGCTCCGTTCTTCGTGATGCCTACAGTGAGCGCGCTGATCTGGAAGGATATGTTGCTCGATCCGGAGAACGGGATTGTGGCCTTCCTCATGCGCAGCGTGGGGCTTAAACCGATCAACTGGTTTGGCATCGCTCCGTTGACTTCGATTGTCTTGATCGTTTCCTGGCAATGGCTTCCCTTTGCCGTGCTCACGCTGCTCACCGCCGTGCAGTCGCTCGATCAGGAACGCAAAGAAGCAGCGCGCATGGACGGCGCCGGACCGCTGGCCATGTTCTTTTACATCATCCGTCCGCACCTGGGGCGCGCGATTGCTGCCGTTACCATGGTGGAGACCATTTTTCTGCTCACGGTGTTCGCCGAGATTCTTGTCACCACGGGCGGAGGTCCGGGGTACAGCACCACCAATCTCTCCTACCTGATCTATCGTTATGCACTGCTCGAAACGGATATCGGGGCCGCTTCTGTCGGAGGTGTTCTCGCCATTGTATTAGCCAACCTCGTCGCCCTTTTCCTCATGCGTTCGATCGCCAAAAATCTCGATGCCTAGCAAGAGCCTGAACCATAGACTTCGCGCCAAGCTGCTGCTGACCGCGCTCGGTTGGGCAGTTGCCCTCCTCGTTTTCTTTCCCATTTTCTGGATGATTCTGACCAGCTTCAAGACGGAGAAAGAAGCGATCGCGGGCATCCAGCACTTGTTCTTCAGTCCAACGCTGCAGAACTACCACGATGTGCAGCAGCGCGCTAACTACGCCCACTTTGCCTGGAACAGTATTCTGCTGGCGTGCGGATCCACGCTTGCGGCTTTGTTGATCGGGCTTCCCGCAGCCTATTCCATGGCCTTCAGGCCCATGCGCCACACCAAGGATATGCTGGTGTGGATGTTGTCCACCAGGATGATGCCCGCGGCCGGTGTTCTGGCTCCAATCTATCTCCTGTTTCGCGACGCTAACCTGCTTGACACTCGGAGCGGTTTGCTTGCCGTCGATACCCTGATGAACCTGCCGATCGTGGTCTGGATGCTCTATGCGTTCTTCCGCGACGTGCCCGCAGAGATCCTGGAAGCGGGGCGTATGGATGGCGCGGGCTACCTGCGCGAAATCTTCAGTTTGTTGCTGCCGCTTTCGCTGCCCAGCATCTTCTCCACCAGCTTGCTGGTGATCGTGCTCGCCTGGAACGAAGCATTCTGGAGCCTGATTCTTACCGCCGCCAAGGCTGCGCCACTCACGGTTTACATCGCGTCTTTCTCTAGTCCCGAAGGACTGTTTTGGGCTAAGCTTTCTGCCGCTTCCACCATGGCGATCCTGCCCATTCTTGTTTTAGGGTGGATCAGTCAACGGCAGTTAGTGCGTGGCCTTACCTTTGGAGCGGTCAAGTAGCATGTCTACGGTGCGTTTAGCAGGCGTGACCAAAAGCTTTGCCGAGACAGTCATTCTCCAGGGCGTTGACCTGACCGTAAACGATAAGGAATTCATCGTGATTGTCGGCCCCTCCGGGTGCGGCAAGACAACACTGTTGCGCCTGATCGCGGGCCTCGAGGCGATCACGGCGGGCGATCTGTGGATCGACGGAGTGCGCGTCAACGATGTCGCTCCGGCCAGGCGCGGACTCGCGCTCGTCTTCCAGAGCTATGCGCTCTATCCCCACATGACGGTGGAAGAGAACATGGCCTTCAGCCTGAAACTGGCGGGCGTTCCCAAAGCCGAGCGCCGAAAGAAAGTGGAAGAGGCGGCTCGTATATTGCACCTGGAAGCGTTTTTAGATCGAAAGCCTAAGGAGCTTTCGGGCGGCCAGCGCCAGCGCGTCGCCATTGGCCGCGCCATCGTTCGTCATCCCAAGGTCTTTCTCTTCGATGAGCCGCTCTCCAACCTTGATGCCGAGTTGCGGGTACGCACGCGTTTGGAGCTGATGAAACTCCACAAACAACTCGAGGCGACCATCATTTATGTAACCCACGATCAGATCGAGGCCATGACCATGGCGGATCGGATCGTCGTGATGCATGGGGGAGCCATCGAGCAGATTGGATCGCCGTTAGAGGTTTATCTCCATCCAGTCAACCGATTCGTCGCGGGCTTTATCGGATCGCCAAAGATGAATTTCCTCCGTGCGTCCGTGGCGGACGTGCAGCCAGAGAGGGCGACGATCCGCCTCAGCAACGGTTACAGCTTTGAGTTTCCTTTTCATCCAGACGGCGTAGGCCGTAGATTGAAATCCGGCGACACAGTCGAGTTCGGCATCCGCCCCGAACACATCTCACTGGACCAGGCCAGTGGCTTTCGCGTTCGGGTTAATATCGTGGAGCGCCTTGGCGGCGAGGCCTATCTGCACACGTTGGCGGAGCAGGACGAACCCTTGGTGATCAAGGTTGATGGGGATACGCCTGCCCAGGAGGACGAGAGTATCGACATTAAGATCAATTTTCCACGCAGTCATCTTTTTGATCCGGCAGGCGAAGCCATCGCCTGGTGTGCGAAGCAGGGATAAAAACATATGGATGCACGCAAACTTTCGCAGCAGACACTGCACCTTTTTCCTTCGACGATCCAGAGACCAACCTATGATCGCGCTCGTTGCTCTCCGCGCATCGTGCACATCGGGGTTGGCGGCTTCCATCGCGCGCATCAGGCTGTGTATCTGGATGAGCTCCTACATCTCTCGCAAGAAGACTGTTGGCTCGAGTGCGGCATGGGCATTCTGGAAAGCGACGCCCGCATGCGGGACGCCCTGAGTTCGCAAGACTATCTGTACACTGTGGTCGAGCGATCGGCTGAGTCGCAGCGAGCGAGAATCATCGGCTCGATCACCGACTTTGTGCTGGCTCCGCCCTCCGTTCAGGTAGCGATTGCACGGCTGGCAGATCCGGAGTGCAGAATCGTCTCGCTCACCATCACGGAAGGCGGCTATCTGCGCGATGATGCAACCGGCAGGCTGCTCGATAAGGATCCTGGCGTGGTCTTCGATCTTGAGCATCCATCCCGGCCCAGGACCTTTCTTGGAGTGCTTGCTGCTGCACTGGCAGCCCGCATGCAGAGCGGCGCTCCGCCATTCACCCTGCTGTCCTGCGACAATCTCGAAGGCAACGGCGACACGCTGAAGAGGTCCCTCACCTCATTCTGCGAACTGAGCAATCCATTGCTCCGCCGTTGGATTGAGGCCAACGTCGCTTTTCCCAACAGCATGGTGGACCGCATCACTCCCGGAACCACTGAGGCTGATCGAATGTCGGTTCGCGAACGATTGGGCATTGACGATGCGTGGCCGGTGGTCACGGAGCCTTTCCGCCAGTGGGTGATTGAAGATAAATTCACCCAAGGGCGCCCCCGCTTTGAAGAGGTCGGCGTCGAGTTCACGACTGATGTTCATATCTTTGAACGAATGAAGATGGGCTTATTGAACGGCGGCCATCTGGCAATTGCTTTTGTCAGCGGGCTGCTCGGCTACCAATTCGTCCATGAGGCAATGAACAATCCCCTGGTTGCAGGGTTCCTCACGAGTTATATGGACGCAGTGACACCAATCGTCGAGCAACCGCCGGGCATCGATCTTGAAGAGTACAAGGACACGCTCGTCGAGCGTTTCGCGAACCCTACTATCTTTGATCAGGTCCAGCGCATTGCATCGGAGGGCGCCGCCAAGATGCCGAAGTTTGTCCTCTCCTCGATTCGTAAGCTGTTGGCTGGAGGCCTGCCAACGGAAATTCCTGCATTGGTCATCGCCAGCTGGGTTCGCTATCTCGGGGGCAAGGATGATCTGGGACAACCGATCGCGATTCTGGACGCCTTACTCCCGGAACTGCAATCGCGCATCGTTCCGTCGTCTACAGCCGTCGAGGGGATCCTAAGCATGGAGCGCGTTTTCGGCAAAGACATTCCGCAGCACCCGGCCTTCGTCGCGCAGGTACGGCGTGCTTTTGATCGCTTGAGCAGCGAAGGCGTCGAGAAGACGCTCGTCGGCTGCGCTCACACCGGCCTCTGGCCATAGGGACCTGCCCTGAAGAGTCTCTGCGAGAACCTCCTGGATAAGACGATGGGTGCCCCAGGTCTCGCTTTTGAGACCTGGGATCCTCCACGCAAATGCCGGCGGACCCGAGTTCTCACAAATATTCAATCCAGTTTAGAGTGTGCCATCAGTACCTAGGGCTCTCTCGAAGTTTGAGTTCTCCAATTTGGTCTTCCGGCATCCGCGTGGAGGATCCCAGGTCTCAAAAGCGAGACCTGGGGCACCCATCGTCTTATCCAGGAGGTTCTCACCCAGACCTCCACTCCGCTACTAAGGTGAAACGTTAGTGGCAGCACCGGTGAGCGAGCGGATGATCTGTACCTCACGTTCTCTGTACGGGGTGTAATCCTGGCGGAAAATTTCGTGGAACCAAACCACCGGGGGAGCAGCAATGTAGGGATGCTGCCAGGAGTCCCAGGGCAACCAGGTCTGGGTCTTTCCCGCCACGAAACCCCAGTTCACCGCGCCCACATGCAATTTTTTTGCTAACGGAAGTATCTGATCAAACGTGCTTCCGACTGGTCTCGCCATGTACTCCGTGCAAATAATTGGGCGATTAAAGCGCTGCAAACCTTTTACATGCGCTTCGAAGCTCTCAGGCCAGTCGTAATTGTGAAATGTGATGATGTCCGATTCCTCGGTTTGAATGCTGGCAACGGGCGAGAGATGCTCCTCTACAAGTTCGTCGTGCCACACTCCGCTGGTGAGCGGCTGGGTAGGGTTTGCATCGCGTGCCCAGGCAAACACCTGGGGCAATAAACCGGCTACCAGGTCCACTTTGTTAGCCGGCTCCATTTGTCCCCAACTTCTTGCATTCGTGTTGTCTGGCTCATTCCACAAGTCCCACGCGAGAATGCGCTTGTCACCGGCGAATGCCCCCACCACGCCTTTCACGTACTTTTCCAGGCGCGTATATTCGGAAGGAGTTTGCAGTGCATAGGAACCCGGGCTCTGCACCCAACCTGAGTTGTGGATGCCGGGCATAGGGAGCCGCTGCGGACCTAATGCCGGGAGTGGGTACCAGCACGAGTCAAAAAGCACAAGCATGGGACGAATGTGGTGCCTATCTGCTATGGCCAGGAACTGATCGAGCCGGCGGGTAAAGTCACGCTGGTTTTGCTGCCAGAGAAGATCGTGCAGAAACACCCGCATGGTGTTCATACCAAGCGCTTGGGCAAGCCCGAGTTCCTTATCGATTTCCTGGGGATCGAAAGTTTCCGCCTGCCACATCTCCAGCTGGTTGATTGCGTTCGCGGGAATGAAGTTGCTGCCGACGAGCCATGGTTGGGCCTGGTACCAGGAATTCGCCTGCTCGGCTGTCCAGCGAGGCCGAGCAAACACCGGTGACGTTGAGAGACAACACAGCAGAACAAGGAGACTAGTTCGCAGTCTTGATCGCATGGGTCTTAGCAGGCGGGTCCAGTCTACAACACGAGCCTCGTGGCTGGTACGCTGATCTATCCCCAGGCCGGGGACCTGGCCGCGATACAATCGGAGTTTTTATGAAGAACACTTGCAACAGCCGCCGCCGCTTTCTCAAGCAGGCAGGAGCAGCGGCACTTGCCTCCCTTTCTCACAGCACCGGTCTGCTGGCCGACTCGCCTGCGGTAGCGTCGACTGGTGTGGTCAGGAATCGGGCACCGCTAGCAGCGAATGCTTTCTACCCGTTGCCACTAGGCGCGGTCCGTCCCATGGGTTGGTTGCGAAGCCAGCTGCTGATCCAAGCCAATGGGCTCGGCGGTCACCTCGATGAGGTTTGGGCAGACGTTGGGAGTAATAGTGGCTGGCTTGGCGGCACCGGCGAGTCCTGGGAACGTGGTCCCTACTTTGTCGACGGTCTTACTCCATTGGCCTACTTGCTCGACGATGCCCGGCTGAAGGCAAAGGCTCAGAAGTACTTCGATTGGACGTTGACCCACCAGGCAAATAACGGAATGATCGGCCCCGCTAGCAATGACGATTGGTGGCCCCGCATGGTCATGCTGAAAGCGCTGGCGCAGTATCAGGAGGCAACCGGAGATCCTCGCGTCATTCCCCTGATGTCGCGTTATTTCAACTATCAGATGGCAACGCTTCCCACCCGACCCTTGCGCGATTGGGGCAAGTTTCGTTGGCAGGATAATGCGCTGACCGCTATCTGGCTTTACAACCGCACCGGCGATCCAAAGCTCATCGATCTCGTCCGGCTGCTGCACCAGCAAGGGCACGATTGGCAGGCGCAGTTTGCTGACTTCAAATTCACCCAGCCGGTCACAGTGGAGATGATCAAGCTCGATCAAGGACAGGGACTGGCTGACCTCGCGCTTTCTACCCACGGCGTAAACAACGGCCAGGCGCTCAAGGCTGCCCCGGTTTGGTCACTCGTGTCCGGAAACTCCGCCGACCGGCAAGGCTTTCAGCAAATGCTGAGCGCGCTGGATCGGTATCACGGCTTGCCCAACGGAATGTTTTCCTGTGATGAGCATTACGCCGGGCGCAACCCTTCCCAGGGGAGCGAACTCTGTACTGTCGTCGAGACTATGTTTTCGCTGGAGCAGTCGCTTGCCATCCTGGGAGATGCAAGTATTGGCGACCGCCTGGAGCTTATCGCCTTCAACGCCCTGCCTGGGACCTTTACCGATGACATGTGGGCGCACCAATATAATCAGGAGCCTAACCAGGTCGAAGTCAGCTTGCATCGCAAACCCTGGACCACGGACGGCCCTGAATCCAATATCTACGGCTTGGAACCGAACTTTGGCTGCTGTACTGCCAATTTCCACCAGGGATGGCCAAAGTTTGCAGCCAGCCTGTGGATGGAGACAACAGAAGGCGGACTGGTCGCAACTGCATATTCCCCTTGCGAAGTGAACACCGTGATTCGCGATACACGGGTGCGCTTATCTGAAGAAACCGAATATCCATTCCGCGGATCTGTTCGCATCACCATAACGCCTGCTGCAGAGGTCAAATTCCCGCTCCAACTTCGGATTCCAAGCTGGGCCAGTGGAACATCGATCCGAGTCAACCGCGTTCTGGTCGAAGGTCCTCACCCGGCCGGCTTTGCCACCATCCATCGCACCTGGAGGCCGGGGGATCTCATCGAGTTGCAGCTCCCGCTCGTGCCCAGACTCGCTCGGGGATACAACGACTCCGTTTCGCTAGCCAGAGGTGCGTTGGTTTTCTCCTATCCGGTGGGCGAGAGCTGGGTGAAGTTGCGGGACCGGGGTACCACCACAGATTGGCAGGTCTTCCCTAGTTCACAATGGAACTACGCTCTGGCGGTGGAGGAGCCTGCGCAGCTTCCGGTGGAGGAAAGTAACGTCGGTGTGTCTCCTTTTTCGCTCCAGGAGTCACCAGTAAAGATGCGCGTTGACGCACGCAAGCTGCCGTCGTGGCGCGCCGTTGACGGCGTGGCCGACCCGGTCCCGCAGAGTCCAGTCAGCAGTGATGCACCGAACGAGCAGATAACGCTGGTTCCCTATGCGGCTGCAAAGTTGCGCATTACGTCTTTTCCCACAATCGATAGCGTCTCAAAAGCGGCACCGAGAGAGTAGCGGTATCCCACATCTCGCAAAAAACGAGCGAGATGTGGGGCACCCGGCACCCGGGGTCTATTCGCAGGGAGAGTGCCCCCCAACGTAACCATCGCGAGGCACCGAAGGCGCAGTATTGCGCATCCTACTATGACGAGGCTGACAATCAGCGCTGTTTCGGCCGGGTGAATCGAGTGGTCTGTTCTGACTGTTTTTCTGCCAGTTTTCGAATGTCGCGCATCCGCTTCAAGGACATCAAACACCTGGTGTTGCTGCGGCTACCCGTTCGTTGCCGGCATTGCCACCGACGATGCCATGTCACTTTTCGCTCAGCTTTGCTCAATGCAGCCAAGATGAGCTATTTACCCAAGCGAGAGGAGGGTGATCGTGCACCTTTCAGACGACGGTTTGGTTTCCAGAGAAGAACTGATTCATATGGCAAATAAGCTCCAGGAAGATCTGAGATTCTGCGAAGACAAGCTCGGCGGTCATCGAGACTTCGCGGAATTGAGAAGTTCTGCCAACGCGTTGATACGGGCGATCTTAGAGCCGGTGCAGTATCGACTGTCTACGTCTGCGCCCATGAAGCCCGCACAAAGCGTCCCGTTTACGCCAGGTAGAAAATGTATCCCGGGTTCGCTCCACTAGGGTAAGAGCTCGTCACTTGGTCGGGAGGACAGCCGCCAGTACCGCAGGAAGCAACGATTCCTCTCCCCAGTTCGGAGGGGCGTCTCCTACCCTCACCACTACTAGATCCAGGGACGGAATAACATAACACCGATTGGCGCCGTATCCTCTGAAGGCGAACGCGTCCCGCGGCGCGGTAGGCCAGAGCACGCCGTCCGTGTTGACCCAGAAGGTATAGCCGTAGCTGGGATTCAGCGGCTGTGAACTTCGCGTTGCCAGCTGAATCCATTGTCGCGGGATGATCTGCTTGTCTTGCCACGCTCCGTCATGCGCCAACAGGTAGCCCAACCGCGCAAAGTCGCGAGCTGAAAGATGCAAGCCGCTGTGGGCATTGGTATGCGGACCGATGTGCCCGGACCCGCCTTGCCAGTCCCAGCTAACATCCTCGACGCCTATCGGGCTGAAGACCCGCTCCTTCATGTAGTCCGCAATTTCGTGCCCCGTTACATTGGCAAAGAACAACGAGAGATGAGCGAAACCGGCGTCAGAGTAATCCCAAACTGTACCTGGCTCACCGATGAGCTTAGCGGTAGAAATGCCAAAGCGGTTGGGCTCCTTCCCCAGGGCAAACTCGTACTCGCCGCTGCGCGGAGCCACAGCCAAACCGATCACCCCGCGTGACTCGCCCGCAATGCCTGACGTCATGGTGAGCGTGTTCCGCAGTTTGATTTTCTGCTTTTCCGGATCGGTGAGTGGATGCCCCTCGGGCACAAAATCATAGAGCGGCGTATCCAGAGTGATCTGCGCGTCGTGGGGAAGCTTGTGGTGCAGGCTATCGTCCAGAAGCAAGCCGAAAGCCAAACCCGTGGCTGATTTCGTACAGGACCAAACATCAAACGTCGTGTGGGGCATCGCCGGAACCCCGAACCACTCCGCCACAAGATAGCCATGCCGGATAATCACGATGGACCAAGGCCCCTGGAACACCTGTAGCTGCTGATCTCTTATCAGATTCAGCTTCTGCGGATCCATGCCCGCCAGAGAACGTACCTCCTCGTCATTCTTGCAGCTGCGCCAGCCGCCTTCGGACTCTGGCGGTGGCGTGTACGTTTGTGCCGCGCAGAGATTTGCGGTAAGCAGGATGAGCGCAGTGAACCACAACATTCGTTTCAACTGAATCTCCTTCCACCGCTGCTTTACAGTGGTACGTCGACCTCAATCCCACCGGCCTCGGCGGATCGATAACCGGCGTAGATAACAGCGATCGTGTCCTGCGCAAGATCCACCCCTGAGAGAGGCTCACGTCCGAAATAGATACTCTCCATAAAGTCCTGGAATTCTTGCGGGTAGCCGTGTTGCCAATCTTCATCAGCAGCCGGGCGGCTCCAACCCTGCTTGGTCCCAATTTTCTCCGTGACGTAGACATCCTTCAACAGTTCTTCCTTAGGGTTGAAAGTTTCCAGCGCGTCGACGGGATTCAGATTGCAGCGAGTGCGGTGATTGTTGCAAATAACCTCCAACCAGTTGTGCACCCCGCCCAGAACCAGCTCCGATGAAAAGATGTCTGCGACTGTCCCGTCGGAAAAGGTGATATGAACCTGTGCGTAGTCTTCGACATCCTCGTAAGTTGTTCTCAGGAAGCCTTCGTCCCGATAGTTTTTAGACCGGGTAATTTCGTGGGTGCGGGCGTTTACTTTTGCCGGTCGAATGGGTGCACCGTTTCTGGCTTCTCCTTCGGCCCTCTTCAAATAGAGTGCCGCGCTCAGAGGATGGCATCCCTTCCCGACCAGGGAGCCGCCGCCGGAAAATCGCCAGCTTCCGTAATAGGGCGAATGCGATCCACTGTGGGATTCCTCCCCGATGATCCAGAGAATCTGGCCGCCGCTCTTGACGAGAATTTCCCGCTCCTTCTGCACCGATGGAGCGTAGATCCAGTTCTCCGCGTAGCACACTGTCTTGCCGCTGGTTTTTGCGGCGCCAAGAATTCGAGCACAACTTGCCATGGCTTCGCGGAGCATGTGCTCCTTGGAGAAAGTGTCGCCGCGGAACTCAGCCAGGCCGCCGCCATAAAACCCTGTGAAGGGCTTTTCGATGATTACGTGCTTTCCGCGCTCTAACGCCTGAACGGCGAGCGCCTCATGAGTCGAGGGGGGACTGCAGAGGTCGATTACATCTACCGCATCGCAGAGGCTTTCAAAACTTTCAAATGCCCGGATCCCTTTTTCTCGCGCAAATGTGTCCCGGGCTTCCACCGTTTTCGAGGTGACCCCCACGACATTCACGGGTACTCCATAGACCCGCTGAAAGCCGGTCCAATGAAATTTCGCGGCAAACCTTGCCCCGACAATACCAACACGAATAGGCTCCGCCACTGATGGCTCCTTCTTGAATAGCTTTCGTTTCAGCCAGGTTCGTCCTGTCCCCAAGCCGATGCTTCAGTTTAGCGTTTGCATTCATTCGGTAATCGTCCGGGGGCGCCGGGTCGCGTCCAGGAAATTGCGCTAAAAGCGCTAAAAGCGCTAAAAGCCCCCTACTGCTCTTCTGCTGCGTCCTCCTCTGCTGTCGATTCCTCGTTTTCTTGGGGTTCGTTCTCTTCGATGGCTGACCAGAGGGTAGAGGGTCGACCTGCGGTGGCCTCAGTTTGAGCGTAGAGTGCGCCCAGGGCTACGAGTTGTTCGAGGGCGGCGTCGATGCGGCTGCCCTCGACGTGGCCGTGAAAGAGGCGCCTGATCTGATACTTTGACAATCCGTCGTTAGAGGCCTGGATGGCTTCGCGGATACGGTCAGCGATGGGGTCTCCGGTGGACGTGCCGAAGAGGAGGGAGGCGCTCGAATAGCAGTAATCCCAAACGGCGAGGGCAGCCTGGAGATGGGGCAGGCCGATGACGGACGTGGAATCCAGGGCAGCGTAGATAGCGCTGAGACGGAGGACCTGGGCTTCGGCGCGGCTGGTGGCGGCTCCGCGCAGGCCGGGACGGAGCTGGCTCAAGGCGGGATAGCAGTGCTGCCAGAGGTCGCGGGCCGCCGCATCCCGTCGGAACAAGATTTCGGGGGTAGCTGCGGTCCAGTCGAGAGCGCGGCGGAGTTCGCGGGCAACCGGGGATAGATCGGCGGCGCTGAGGTTTCCGCCTTCGGGGAGGCAGTTGCCTCGCTGCACCCAGGTCCAGAGGCAGCGGTTGGCAAATCCGTTTTGCGCTTCGGTGCGGGGGAGATGCTGGGCAAGCTCACGCTGGGTAATGTGGGCAATGAGGCTGATGTGGGTTCCGGTGGCTTGCAGGTTTTGGTGCATCTCGAGGTTGGGGAGATGGCCGCTATCCCAGGCGCAGCGAAGCAGAGGCGATAGGTGTCCGTTGGCGCGCTTGAGCGTGTGGAGAACAGAGGCGAACTCTTCCGAAAGGGCGAGGAGGCGGCGGTCGGTGGGCGGCTGCTGATCACGCAGAGCATGGACGAGGCCACTGGCTGTCAGGCGCGCGGTGGTGACGCGGGTGGAGAGCCAGGGGTGGTCGACTTCGGCGAAGAGGCGGGCGATCTGACTCCAACTGGTGCCTTTACGCGCCTTGCTGGAATCGCCCACGAGCACGACGTAGAGGTTCAGACTGTGGCGGGTGGCATCGACCATGCAGTGGGGTCCGCGGCCGGCCAGGTTGCCGAAGACGGCGAGAAGCTGGAGGAGAATGGCGGCCGGGTGGGCCTCGGTGTGGGGAGCAATGGTGCGGACGGCGATTCCCGCGAGACCGTGAAGAGCGGCTTCGTCCAGCTTTGGAGTCACAGAAGGGCCGGGCGCGGGTGTTAGGGGTGCTTCCTCTGGCTGCGCCGCGCCTAGCGCCGGTGGCTCAGGCGGTTCGGTGGGGTGTTCGGGTTGTGGCGGAAGGCTGTGCAGTTCCGCTCGTCGCCGTTGCAGGTCGGCGAGGGTAGGTACATATGGGCGAACGATGCCGTTGCTCGTATTTCGTAGCATGATTAGACACTCTTACTGTTTCGCGATGCGATGCGCTGTTAATACTTAGATACGGATTCGGTGAAATACCTTACGGTCTAATCGAAATTATTTTTGAGGCTTACGTAGATTCCCTCAGCCACCGGGCGCAAGGGCAGGCAGTTGGGAGAAGTACAGAAAGCGCCCTGGCGTCCGAAACCACATGTAGGCCGGCTTCATCTACAGCCTTCCTAAGGTCGGCACACTCAAGACGCTGGCCATCAAAGGACCAACTCAGCAGACAGAAGACCTCTAGCCGCGCCCGATCTGGGTCCCCGCCTACCTCGAGCCGGAATTCCGCCGCGTGGTCGGCGAAGGCCTTGATATGCCGCGCGACCAGTTCGTGGTAGCGCGCCGCCGCTTGGTCGCGCAACCCACGGGTCACACGGCCAACCTGACTCAGGATGCGGGCGAGCTGTCCAGCGTAATCGGGATCGTCGGAGGAGATCGTCAGTGGGCGCAGCCGGGCGATCGCAGAGTCGGGCTCACCCAGGGCAGCCCAACGGGAACGATTCAGAGATCAAAACAGCGGCAATGCGGTCTGAGTCTGTCACAGCACATTTCTTGAGGGCCGCAGCTGGGATGGCGTGAATGCCCACCACCGCCCACCTGTCACATCTGCCAGTCGCCCGATTCCCGCTCGCGAATTACCATACGACTTCTCAATAGGACTACGCGGAGCGCCGCTCTCAAGGAGTGTCGTATGTCTTTCTACTGGATCTACGATCTTCCTACCTGGCTCTTTGGCGTTCTCACAGTGATTGTGTTCGTGGTTTTCGGTTTGGCTGGCCTCTTTCTCCTTCGCGGCTGGGTGCGACGCATTGACACTGGGCACCATGCCTACAACCACATCGTGGGTTTCTTCCTTGCCGGCGTTACTGTCTTGTATGCGGTTTGTGCAGGCCTGCTAGCGGTCGGAGCCTGGGCAACCTTCGCTGAAGTACAAGGTAAGATTGACCATGAGGCCACTGCCCTCGGCGCTCTCTACCGTGACATCGGTGCGTACCCCGAACCCGCGCGCACCATCTTGCAGAACGACCTGCGCAGGTATGCTCGCGGAGTCATCGATGTGGGATGGCCGATGCAACGACGCGGGATCGTTCCCAATAACGCCAGCTCGGTGCTGAACGACTTTCAGCAGCATTTCATGGCTTTCGAACCTCAGGACCAGAGACAGACCATCGTCGCGGCAGAAGGCTATAGATCCTTCAATGACCTGACGGCAAGCCGAAGAGCCAGGCTCAACAGCATCCAGGCTGAAATGCCCGGACCTCTGTGGGCAATGATGATCGTCGGAGCCGCGATTTGCATTGCGAACACCTGGTTCCTTCACTCAGAAAGTTTCATCATGCACATCTGGATGACGATAATGTTTTCAGGCCTGTTGGCTCTGCTGACCTTCTTGATCGCAATCATGGACAATCCGTATCGAGGAAAGATGGGCGTCTCTCCAGAACCCCTCGAGCGCGTCTACGAGCAGATCATGTCACCCTGATGTGACATCGTGTGTGGAGTAGAAGGACCGTTTCAGGATGCGCCAATCGGCACGAACATGGGTGCCCCACGTCTCCCGGTATTGGAGAGATCGTATCCAGGGCACTTGATTGCTCCGGGCGAGTGACCGGCTATCCGGAAGTAATCCCCAAAAATGCGGTTATGTCCGGATAGGCGACCATCCGACCGCCACTCAGAGAACAGAGATACCGCGCTCAGTGAGCGCATTGGACTGTTCCGTCAACTCAGGGCAAGGATCGCCGCTGCTCCACTTGCTTACCGAGGGGAGTTCAGCTATTCTCTCTCGGTAACCGTGAGGAGAGCTGATGAGCAAGCCTACGGATCTCGTCCAAGGCACTTTGGATCTACTGGTTCTTAAGATTCTTGCCCTCCAGCCGCTCCACGGCTGGGCTCTTAGCCAGAGACTGAAACAGGTTTCTGGTGACGTACTGCAGGTGAGTGACGGATCGCTTTATCCGGCGCTTCACAAGCTGGAACAACAAGGGTGGATCCGGGCTGAGTGGAAGCCGACCGAGAACAACCGCAGGGCGAAGTTTTACTCGCTCACACGGCTGGGTAAACGGCACCTTGAAGAGGAAGCCGCGAGCTGGGAACGTCTCTCCGCGGCAATTTCCGGCGTGTTGCGGTTGACGGAGGTGTGAAAGATGCGACTCGAGAACTGGCTGTACACCATTCCGGTGCGTCTGCGTTCGTTGCTCGTGCGCCGCCTCCAGGATGAGGAACTCGAGGAAGAGTTGCGGGACCACATCGCACGGCAGACCGAGGAGAATCGGTCCCGTGGAATGAGCGAGGAGGAAGCGCGCCTTGCCGCGCTGATGGCCTTTGGAAATTTTGTGGCGGTTCGCCAACAAACGCACGAAACTTGGAGCTGGCTGACGTTGGAGCATTTGTGGCAGGACTTCCGTCGCGCGCTTCGCTCGGCGCGGCGTGCACCGTTGCTTTCAACGGTTGCCGTGCTTGCCCTGGCCTTGGGGATTGGGCTAAATACTGGTGTGTTCACAATTGTGAATGCGGCGTTCTTCAGGGGTCCAACGCGCGTTGACCCGGCGAGTTTCGTTCAGATATTTCCCCGGTATGCAGGATGGTTCACAGGGGCAGATCAAAGCCCTTCTTTCACAACCGAGGATTTTGAGGCAATTCGCAGCCGCTCCCACACCCTCAGTGAAGTGTCGGTATGGCGGCAGTATTCCGCCGTTCTTGAACAGGAAAACAAGTACATCACCGCACTGCTGGCCTCGTGCAATTACTTTCACGTTCTCGGAATCGACAAACCGCTGATTGGCCGGTTCTTCGCCTCCCGCGAGTGCGACTCCGAAGCCCAGGCGCAGGTGGCCGTGCTGAGCGAGCCATTATGGAAGAACGAGTTTGACGCCGACCCGCAGATCGTCGGCAAGACCATCCGGCTCAATAACCTACCCGTGACGGTGATCGGCGTTGCACCGTCCGGCGTTGCCAATCAGTTGCTGGGCGGCGTCATTCTTCCTTACAAGCTGGGGCCTCAGCTCGACCATGCAGGCGATTTAACCGACAGCCCCGACAAACCCTGGCTTTCCATGACCGGCCGGTTGCGTCCCGGATTCACCCGAGCCAATGCGCAAGCCGAATTGACGGCCATTATGAACCAGCAGGATCGGGCTTACGTGCAGCGGAAGACTTCGACTTTCGATCGCAAAACCTCTCTGATGCTCACCAACGGATCGGAAATCGAACACCCTTTCATTCGTCCTCTTGCAGTCGGGATGTCGACGCTGATGCTGGGGCCGCTGGCGCTCGTCCTCCTGCTTGCCTGCAGCAATGTAGCCACGCTTTTTCTTGCGCGCACGATTGCGCGCAGGGGCGAAGTCGCCATTCGCCTGGCGCTCGGTGTGAGGCGATCGCGGCTCGCCGGCATGCTGCTTATGGAAAGCCTGCTCATCGTTTGCCTCGGAGCAGCTCTCAGCATCGTGCTCGCTTATCGCGTCCCGCTGATGATCTTGAACCTCCTGGCGCCGGGTCAATCCAGCTTTGACTTGCGCCTCAGTCCTGATTGGCGCGTCTTTGTTTATCTTATGATTCTCGTAGCGGCTGCAACCGTATTGTCGTCGCTCATGCCCATTCGCGCTGCCTGGAAACTCGATATCCTCACAGCTCTAAAGGGACGCGAGGGCGCGGCTACTGTTCGCTCCCGTACAACCAGCGGCCTCATCATTACGCAGGTTGCTCTGGGCTTCGTATTGGTGTGCGCCGCGGTCATCTTCGGTCGGATGCCAAGTCTCATTAGAGGCATAAATCCCGGATTCGAGATTCATCAGACGCTCACGATACCCCTACGTGTAAACACTTCCGGGGACAATCGGGCGAAGGCGCAGGTGTTCTATCGGTCGCTCGAAACAAAGATCCTCGCGATCCCGGGTGTACAGTCCGTTGCGTATGCGAGCCTGCAACCATTCATTCCTTCTCCTCCTGAAGAAGTGCGCCTTCCGCGGCAGACCAAGGGAAGCGGGCAGCCTGTCTCGGTCGACGAAGTGTCAGATAATTTCTTTCCCTCTTTCGGCATTCGCGTACTGCGAGGACGTGTGTTTCGCTCCACAGATACAACTTCGGCGGGTCCAGCCGCGGTGGCCGTGGTGTCCAGGGCGTTAGCAAACGAGTTTTGGCCGGGCAGCGATCCGATCGAAAAAAAAGTCGTTATGCCCGATGATCGCCGCCTGACGATTGTGGGTATAGTGGCCAATACCCGTTCGGAGCATTTCGGTCGTCCCGACGAACCGCGTATATACACGCTTCGCGGTCCTTCCGCTGTTGGCGGAAACCTCTACGTGCGCTTCGTGGGAAGCGCAAAACCCCTGGAGAACGCCATACGAGAAGCAGTGAAGCGCTTGGATCCCTTACAGACGACTGTGCCACAGACAATCTGGGAGGCGGTCGAAGAGCATGCTGAGGCTATCACGGTGATGGCGCAGATCATTTTGCTTGTGGCCGCAGTCGCATTGCTAATGGCGGTCACGGGTGTCTACTGTGTTCTGTCGTTAGCGGTGAGTCAACGGACGCGTGAGTTTGGGATCAAAATGGTGCTGGGCGCGAGCCGAGCGGAGGTTTTCCGCTTGGTTCTTTTGCGAGGCGTCAGGAATATCGCGGTTGGAATAATCAGCGGAATTGCGCTGGCCGAACCCGCCTTGTTGCTGCTTAACCGCTTGCTGGCTACGTCTCCACTTCCCCTTCACCGGTTTGACTCGACTGTTTTCGGAGTCTCCGCGATCGTACTTGCGGCTGTCTCACTGATCGCCATGTATATTCCAGCATCTCGCGCGATGAGCACCGACCCAATGCAGACTCTGAGAATGGAATAGCGAGAGACCGAAACCCAAAGAGCGCCGCCTGCTTCAGGACCGGTCGAAGGCAACGATAGCTGATCGCGATGCACTCATTGTGCGCCTGGAAGCCGCAATCCACAGTCCGGGCGAGTCACAGGCAAGCAGGAAGTAACGTTGGGAAAGGAGCATGATTGGCCAGTGGCGAGGAAGCCACAGACATTGAAGGGACAGTAATTGAAAGAGCCGACACATCTCGTCTTCTTCGATGGGCCTGCCACCAATCTTCAGGAACGCTAAAGGGCCAGCTTCCTCGGTGGCAGAGACAGGAGCTTGCGCTTTCGCTTCAACAATGATCAATCCAAGTGTCAGCTCTTGAATTTCCCGAATTTCTTTCGCGTAAAGATAGGTGCAATCGTTAATGAGCCGCGCACCTTCTTCCCAGGGGACCTCTGTCGCTTCATCCGCTCCTGAGAACAAAATAACACCCCACACAAACCTTTTTATAGCTCGCGCAGCTCAGTTCCTGCAAAGCCGGGTTTTCGGTAGGTCACCGGTGGGGATAGGCAAGTCACCGATAACTGACGTTTTTCGGGAACTCTGTTCTAGCTGTTGAAAGCCACGTGTATGGAGTGAATGAGCTCCGGGTTGCCGACAATTCATCGGAAGATTGCAGATGTGTATCAAAAGAGACAGCCTTCCCCAGACACGGATGTAACAATTGTTTGCGCACCTTCGCTGCAGCGAGCCTTCTTTACTGAAGCGGTCGATGCTGAAAGGACGGGGAAGCATGCGGCTTTCGCTCTTGATTCTCCACATTCTCGCTGGCACCGTCGGCTTGCTATCCGGCACATTCGCTATTGCCGTCCGCAAAGGTAGCCGCCTACATCGCGCCTCCGGGAACATCTTCACCGTCGCGATGCTTACATTGGCTTCAAGCGCCCTCTGTCTCGCCATCATGAAGTCGCAACATGGCAACATCATCGGCAGCATCATCACGTTCTACATGATCGCCACGGCGTGGCTCGCCGGGCGTCGCCGGGGCATAGGCCGGCTTGACCTCGCGGCACTTCTCGCCGGCACCGGCGGAGCCGTCGCGGTTATCACGCTCGGCATCTGGACGCTCCACCACCCCGATAAGAACGCCCCCGCCGGCATGTGCTTCTTCTTGGCAGCGGTTCTCCTGCTCGCCGCCGCCGGAGATATCCGCATGCTCGCTCGCGGTGGCATCTCCGGCAGACCGCGAGTCACGCGTCACCTATGGCGCATGTGCTTCGGACTCTTCTTCGCCACAGGCTCCTTCTTCCTCGGCCAGCAACAAGTCTTTCCCGCTTTTCTGCGCGGCTCCATCTTTCTGACCGTACTCGCCCTTCTGCCATTCCCCTTGATGATCTATTGGCTCATTCGCGTCCGCTTCAGCAATGCTTACAAAGTACAGCCACACGCCAGTTCGATTGCCGTCGCTCCGTGAAGCCGGTGGACCCTATCGCAGTCGCGGCGTCGTTTCTCGTCTTAAGATCAAAGGTGCCGCAGCAAGCGCGCCGGACACTTGGTGGCGGCGCTTTCCGGCGAGCTGCCTGAAAAGTCTTCGGAAGGTGGCCCATCCGGGGATCCCTGGGGCGGCAACTTAGATAGTCCCGTTTTCAAGGAACTTTTCGTGCTTAATGAATATGATGACATTGCAGCCGGTGGAGGAAGCCACGCTAGGCTTTGCCGCGACGCACTGCTGCCATAATGACCAGGACGAGACCTAGCGGGAGTAGAAGAATTCCACTGATCAATGGAATCATCGTCCAGCCGTGTACATTTAGAAAACTGAAGCCCATAACTTGAACCGATGCAATCGCAACCACTGGGCAGATACAGAGCCCGGCCAATTGGAAACACCTCGAAGCACCGAGAGTGCGAGCTAGCCCGATTAGACCTACATACAAAGCGATCAGGCCAGCCAAGAGCAATGGCAAATACGCTTGCTCGCAGAACACCCACACTCGGCTCATTGTTGTCTCAGCGACCTCCAGGCAGTACGACATTCCCGTCGCCAGGAGCAGAGACATAGCGCCGGAAACGGATGTTAGCTGAAGGATTTTGAATCGCCGCATCTGATAAATTTACCGGCCCCGGGTGCACTTCCTGTAAAGTCGGGCGGTCTCAATGGGTCGCTGCAACACTGGCTTGGAGTTTACTAGCGGGAGTTTCAAAGCCCAAAGTTTTCATGGGCGTTGATTCAGTTGCAAAGCTACTTTGTCGAGATCAGCTTGAGGAAACGACTGACAAGAGCCCCGAGCGAGTGGCTGTCCTTGAGCGGCTTACATGGGCTTACTTACGAACGGCTCTCTATCCCAAAGATCCCGCTTGGCCAACAGCACGAGCTGTGTTCGCGAATACGGCTGGGGCTGGGCTTGGTTGAATGAAAATGAAGTACGTCGCCCCGGGCTCCGCGCAGCCGGTGACTGAGAACCTGAGCGTCGCATACTGAAGAAAGCCTCAAGAAAAGGGTTTTGACAAATCGAATGGAAGCGAACTATAGTCGTTTATCGATATACTGATCATCGATCATTATGCCAAAACGAAAACTTGACCCGTTACCGGCGGCCGCCTTCCAGATTATGCTTTCTCTCGCCGATGGGGACCTTCATGGATACGCCATCATGCGGCAAGTTGAAGAGCAGACCGGTGGACGCCTGCGCCTTGGGCCTGGAACGTTGTACAGTTCGATCCAGGCGCTCCTCGAGGGAAAGTTGATCGAAGAGGTTTATCGGTCCGAGGAAACCGAAGACCGACAAGAACGTCGCCGCTACTACAAGTTGACCGCTGCCGGACGCAAACTGGCGCGATCTGAAGCCGAGAAGATGGCCGACGTTTTGCGTGTTGCTCGAGCCCGCAAAATCTTGAGGGGGGATTATGTCTGAAAAGATATACACTCGCCTGCTTCGCCTATATCCTTCGAGTTTCCGCAGGAGATACGAGGGCGAGGCCCTGCAACTCATCCGGGACCGCTTCCGCGATGAGACAGGTTTCTTAAAGAGAGCTCGTCTATGGTGGGACTTGGTGTCGGACGTTTTGGTCGGACTCCCGCAGGCGTATTGGAACTCCAATGCGACGACAGAAGCAGCGTCGCTTTCACCCAATGCCGAGGGTATTCCCTCCTTCAAGCTCCTGGATGAGGACCCGATAGGGCGTGGATCGATTCTCCTCGGCGGTACCCTGTCGTCGGCCACAATCGTTGCCTTTGGATTTTTGCTGGGTCGGTCGATCGCTCACCTGCCGGTCCCGGGTTCGAATGGACGGATGTCTCCGATTGAAGCGGTGGTGGAACGACTCAATCGAGCGACGACGCCAGACACACCCATGAGCGGTCCTGAGGAGGCTTCCGCCTCTGCCTCAGTGGGAGTGAGCGAACGAGAACCTCGACCCCGGCCGGCCGTAGCCGGAAGCACATTAAAGTCGCACGCGCCGGCGTTATTACCCGACGGCAGGAATGTTGTCGGCGGGCAAAACCACATTGTTTCGATACCAACGCAGAATTCAAATCAACATTCCGTGTACCTGACGACGCAATTGCCGGCTGGTGAGGCAAGTGCATGGAGCGGAGCTCTGACCGATGCGTTCGGCCGGCCGGTGCGCTCAGCAGAGATACACTTGATCGGCGGACACGGTGAACTGGTGGCGCGCACTGCTGCGGACGGCAGGTTCGCGTTCTCTGAACTCCCGTCAGGTGATTACGAAGTAGTTGTTGTCTTGGGTGGCCGTGAGGTAGCGCATCTAGAGGCTTTGCATCTGAGTGCGATCTCGTCGCCGTCCCGGCTAACACTTGCCTCGGGCGGCCGTCTTTTGGTCTCTCGGCCCGGCATGTTGCCGTAAAAACCGGCTTGTCGGACAAACGGGGAGCAGATGAGATTTCCGGCACGCTGGATCAGTGTGAAGGTTCGGAACCGGCAAAGGCCGAAGAGGGTTGAAAACGTTCACGGTTCGTGAACGGCACCTTCGATTTTCACCTTTTTGCACGAGAAGCAAAAGTGGATGTCTTTGCCGGGGACAAGTTCTGATAGATCCAACCGCCGCCACCAGTGCAACCCTATGCGACAGAATTGTCCGAGGATGATGTTGGCTTCACACTCACGGTGTGGCCATAGTTTCGCGACCTGTTTTGCGAGGTCGGAATCGGGCAATCTGTAGGTGGGTTCAACCACGGTGATGATTCTATAGCATCCTGAGGAAGTCTCACTGGAAGTGTATTGGGAAACAGGGACAGGTCCGGGTAACCCCTGTAGCAAGATTTAGGGGTTACTCCGCCTGTCCCCGAAAAGGCATGTCCCCGAAAAGGCACCCGAAAAGCCACTTCTGACGCAAGAAAGGTCGCGCAAAATTTCCTGTTGCTTTACAAAAGGAGCCGTGCCATCCTTCCTGTAGGGAACCCAAAGGTTGGTCCCTTCATGAAGGAAAAGCCCGACGTTTTGCAAGGAACGCTTGCGCTGATGGTCCTGAAAACCCTCGATGTTCTGGGCCCGCAGCACGGCTACGGCACCCCGAATCCCCCTTCGAGGTCAGTGATGCCACCAGGGTCCATGCGGCCGCTCTATCCCCTGCTGCTCAAGCTTGAGCATGAGGGTTCCATTGTTTCGCAGTGGGGCGCATCGGAGAATAACCGCCGTGCCCGCTTCTATCGCCTTACCACGACGGGCCGAAAACAGCTGCAGGCAGAGACCCGGGACTGGGAGCAAACCGCGGCGATCATCGCACGGTTCTTCGCGGTGAAAGCGGAGGATTTGTCATGAGATTCCTGAGGAGGTTTCTGGCGCGGTTGAAGAACTTTGCCACCGGCCGGCGGGACGACCAACGGCTGCGGGAAGAGATGGAGGAGCATCTGGCGCGGCAGACGGAGGAGAATCTCCGCGCAGGCATGGCGCCCACTGAGGCGCGCCGCCAGGCGGTGCTGAAGTTTGGCGCGGTGCAAGCGGTAAGCGAAAACTATCACGCGGAACAGGGGCTGCCGTTGATGGAGAATCTGCTGCAGGACACGCGCTACGCCCTGCGCATGCTTGCCCGGTCTCCCGGCTTCGCCGCTGCCGCGATTCTGACCATGGCCCTGGGCATCGGCGCCACGACGGCGATCTTCAGCGTGGTCGACGCGACGCTCCTGCATCCCTTGTCCTATCCAAGGCCGGACCAGTTGGTGCGCATCGAGGACGATCTTCCAGGCGCAAGTGCGCTGGATGCTGGTCTGTCGGTACCGGAGTTGAAGGACTTTCAGCGTTCGGGAATTTTCCAATACGTCTCGGGTGACTGGAGCATCTCAGGGAACCTGACCGGATCATCCCAGCCTTTGCGCATCGCTATCAAAATGGTTGCGCCGAATTATTTCGCATTGCTGGGTGTGAACCCGCAGTTGGGCCGCACCTTCGATCCCCACGATGAAACTCCCGGAATGACCCCCGAAGTGGTCATCAGCGATGGGCTGTGGAAGCGGGCGTTTGGCGGCGACCCGCATATTATCGGCAAGAGTTTGCGAGAGGACAACGACGAATATCATGTCGTCGGCGTCTTGCCTCCCGCTTTTCGTGATGAGGGAAGAACAACGGAGGAAAGGAACACTGACATATGGGCCGCAGCCGGGTTCGCCGCCGTTCCTTTCCCCAGGCCAGTGCGCAACTTACGGTTCGTTCCCGGAGCCATCGCGCGCATCGCTCCAGGCATGACACTGGCCGTCGCGCAGAGCCGGATGGACGCGCTTGTTGCATCCTTGGAAAAACAGTATCCCGCCGACTATCCCATCCAAAGTGCGTGGAGAGTCCGGCTGGTACCGCTGAAGGAGAGCGTGGTCGGAAATGTTCGCCAGTCCCTGATGCTGCTGCTGGGCGCGGTGGGATTGGTTTTGCTGATCGGATATGGGAACGTCGCGAATCTGCTGCTGGCGCGCGCCAGCGCCAGGGGACGCGAGATCGCCGTTCGCCAGGCGCTGGGAGCGGCAAGATCCCGCCTGGTGCGGCAACTGCTCACCGAGAGCCTTCTGCTTTCGTTGCTCGGCGGCTTGGCGGGTATAGTCATCCTGTTCGCAACCAAGGGGCTATTGCTGCGCATGGTGCCGGACAGCCTGCCGCGGCTCAGCGAAATCTCCATTAACTGGAGCGTCCTGCTGTTTGCCCTCTTTCTCTCAGTGGTTGCAGGCATCGTCTTCGGTCTGGCTCCCGCTTTGCAGGCGAGCCGGCTTAACCTCACTGCCAAACTCAAGGCGGAAGGGCGCGGCACAACCGGATCGGGCGAGCAGGCGCGCACGCGGCGAGTGCTGGTGGTGACGGAATTTGCGCTCTCGCTGGTGCTGATGATCGCGGCCTGCCTTCTGCTGCGTAGTTTCTGGGACGTGTTCAACGTGGGGTTGGGGTTCAATCCGCAGAATGTGATGGCTGTGCGCACCCGGCTGCCCGTGCCCAACGATCCCAAAGCCGATATTTATCGAACCGCTGCCCAGGAGGCAGTCCTCGTTCGCGAGATGCTGCGCCGCGGCCGGACGCTGCCCGGAGTCGAAGAGGCAGCCGTCGGAAACATCAACTCCGTGCCGTTGAATCATAGCCGAAATCTAAACCAGGTCATCTTCGAAGGACGCGACCTTCGCGGCAGCGACCCTACTTTGGTCGAAGCATCAACCGTAACCCCGGAATATTTCCATCTGCTCGGTATCCCGCTGCTCCACGGCCGTCTATTCACTAACCAGGACAACGAGAATGCGCCCCAGGTCGCAATCGTCAACGCCGCATTTGCGCGAACCTGGTGGCCCAACGACAATCCCGTAGGCAAGCGCGTCAAACTCAGCGGTCTCAGTGCAGCCACTTCCTGGACTACGGTGGTTGGTGTCATCGCCGACGCGCGCACTGAATCGCTCGAGGAAGCGGATGTTCCGCAGATTTACGAATGCTTGTTGCAAGGAACGAATGATGAACTTGTTCTCTTCCTGCGCGGGCGGTTGAACCCCGCCGCAATTCCTGAAGAAGTGCGCCTGCAGGTGCAGTCGATCAACCCCGAACTTCCTGTCTTTGGAGCTATGACTCTGCCCGGCGTGGTGTCGGGGTCTCTCTCGCAAAGGCGATTCTCGATGGAAATGGTTCTGCTGTTCGCCTTGACTGCATTGCTGCTTGCGGCCCTTGGAATCTATGGAACCATTTCGTATCTGGTCAACGAGCGCACCCACGAGATTGGCATTCGCCTCGCGCTGGGAGCAACAAGGACCAAGATTCTGGGAATGATTCTGCGCCAGGGATTGGAGATTGCCATTGCCGGCGCCGCGGCGGGATTGGTCGGCGCATTGATTGTGTCGCACTTGATGGCAGGGTTGCTCTACGGCGTGTCTCCCACCGACCCGCTGACGTTTATTGGGGTCACGCTGGTGCTCACTGCGGCGGCGCTCGCGGCTAGTTATATTCCGGCGATGCGTGCGATGCGGGTCGACCCTCCGATGGCGCTGCGCTATGAATAGCCGCTATTGGTTATGTTGTCCGGTCCCGCTGTGGCGGCCTGCCGCCGATTCACGGCCTATCGCGTCTCTGCTTTTGCTTGCGGTCGCGCTTTAGCCCGGCTGCCTTCCGGCTCAGGTTGGCTCGTCCGGGCGCCAGACAGTGACTTCGGACCGATGCGGCCGGTTGATTCATAGACCCTTCTCCCCTTTTGGCGCCACCTGTGTTACTGGGGTCCAATCGCTAGCCTGCCAGACACGGCAAGACGTTTTTCGATGCCCGGAATTAGCCAGATGAGTGCGGCGATCACCAGAACCGCTTGGCCGTTCCACGACGAACGAAGGGGTCGCGACAACCGCAAACAAGTACAGAACCGGCGATAGCTTGCCCTTCCAGTCACGCCCGATCGCGTCCTTCAAGATTGATCCCTTTCTTGGGTGCGAATGATTGCTTGCTGAAGTAAATGGTATGCGATCGGGGCCATCAATAGCACTATCCCACGATCGTGGCGGGGAATGATTACGTGGCCATTTTCACGCAGTCGCCTGATAAGCAGACAAAAGAGCTGGTGATTTCTATGAGGCTTGATAAAATCCGACTGTTTGGAAGATACCAATCCTCTGATTGACTTGGCCGGGCTTCACGCGGGCAATGTTTCAGTGTGGGGGCCTCACGCGCTTTGGGGTGATCGCAGAATGCTGCCAACGTTTGGCTTCGATAAAGACCAGATCGGCGAGGTCAACCGGGCCCAGGCCGATGCGGCAAATGCTCTCAATAAGTGTCACACATCCTGCAAAATGCGGGACCGCCAATTCGCGGAAATGTTCCAGAAGTGGTTCCGCGAGCCAAGTGAGGACAACGAACCCTCGACGAATCTGCTTGCCTGGAGCGTGGAGCAGATGCGGGATCGGCTCGGCCAATCTCACAATCAGTTGGTGATCGCCTTCTGTGCTGACTACGAGATTATGCAAGACGACTATGCTCAGGTGGACAGCATGCCCAACCGGCTGGAGCGAACTGTGAACCGGCCCAACAAGCCGCAACGGCCGGGGACGAAGCTTCGGGATACCATTGACGCATACTACGGCACGGGACTGAAGGCCGAAATCCGCATCTCGCCTTCATTCTTTGGTCTCTCCCGAACATCGGACGAAGTGCCCTCGCAATTGACCGTTTTCCTGCACGAACTCTCGCATTGGGCTGCGGGGACACGGGATCTCAAGCGAACCGGGAAAGCGGGTTCGCTGCCCGACACTGGAATCCAAAAGTGCTACGGAATCAGCAAGGGCGTGCAGTGGGCGGCAGAGCGTGGCAAATACGACAATGGAGTGATGCGGGCCGTGCAGAATGCAGACAGTGTTGCGTACTTCATTGCATCGTATTTCGCCTGAGGCTTGGGTCTCTGGGACGGAACTCGGCGGGAACTTGGGGACGGAACCTGTGAATAATTGCTCTGAGATTTGCGCAGATGGGTACTGGGTTTATGCGTCAGATTGGACTGGGACTTTGAGGAAGCAACTTGCTAAAAATACCAGTCCCGTCTGGAAGACGTGAAAGAATCGATAAATTCTGACGCATAAATTCCATGTTGGTGAGGGTCAGGCAAAAATACTTGTTGCAGTCATGGTTACGTTCCGTCTGGAAGATGTTAAAAAATTGATTTAGAAACGTGGAGCAATTTCGGCCCTGAGAAAACTCGCGCCAGGATGGTTTGTAAGCGACCGCTGGGCCTTCGGCATACATTTCCGTTCAGACGAAATTTCAGCGAAATCGATTTTTTCACATCCTCCTGTCCCCTGGTTGTTCTGTCCCCTGGTTGTTCATTGCGGAACGAACTACCTCTTGTGCTGCCTGCAGCCGCGGGCCCAACAGCGTCTCTGAGCCGACAACACTCCACGCCGCTTCTGGACGAGTCGGGGTTTTCCTGGAACTTCGAGGTTAACCAAGAAGGTAAGGTCGCCAGACTTCAGGTTCGCGCTGCGCTTCAAAGCTCCTCAAAGTCCTTCACGATTTCGAGCAGGAACAGGGCAGAGAGTTTACCGCCAGCTAGGCAGAACACGAGGTGCTCCCCCCGGATCTCGACAGTCGCGGCCCTTACGAATTGAGGCGCAAAGTCAGGCTCTGTGAACCTAACCAGGTAGGTCTTATCAGGCATACTCTTGCCAATAATCGGCTCTACCGGCGAAACTTTAAAGCTTTTCACGTGGATGCTCGCTCACCCTCGTCAGTTGTCCAGCTACTCAGGAGTTTCCGGGACTTTGTTGGCGATCAGATTCAGTTGGGGTAAAACGGATACTCGCGGCGACAACGCGGCCCATAATTTCTACTTCCTTTGGGTATTTCCAACTTCGGCTGGAGGCAGGTGAAAGAGGGTGAGGCACCAGGGTCAGCCATTCCGCCAGCGGGTCTAGTTCGCACCAGCCACAAAAGTAGCCGTCCCTAGTCATGAGGAAATAGATGGGCCGGTGCAATTCATGTGCCCACTCTTTAGTCGGCGATATTGCGCGTTGTCCGGTATCAATCTGAACAACGGAGCCCGCGGGAATCAACGGCGCCAAAGTGTTGTCTTGCTTTCCGATTATGGCACGCGTATAGGCTCCCTGCACCCGGCCATGCTCCGGCGAAAGTAGCATCGTCTCATCGGGGGGCGGATGGCTGCCAAGCGAATCCGGATAGAGGGAGCGAAACAGCTCTTCAGGCTGGAGACCGTAGATATAGGCCAAGACAAGAAGCGTCTTGGCAGTAAGTTCATGTTGTTCCTTTTCTAGGCCGCCTAGCCAACTGGCCGAAATTCGAAAGGAGTCGTCACTTCTTTCCTGGGCAAAGATGCGACTTCTTTCTTCGACCTCTTGCAACGTGAGTTTCCGCTGTCCGCGGATTGCTTCGAGCGTAGCGCCGATCCGGTTCATCGGCGCGCCTTTTCCGCGACTTTGTCAGCAGTTTTCTCCTCAGCGAAACACGCGTTAAAGGGGCAATCAATCATGGTCAGGTTCTCACTATCCTGAGATAGGGCTGCCACTCCGCAATAGGTGCATTACGGTAGAGCGCACCATTTCTCTAATTGACTCCAACATCGACTCAAGGCTATTAGGATTCGACCCACGTGGATGTGATCGGCATCACACTAGATCCGCAAAGTAAGGGGACGGGTTGAAGTGGACCCCTTGGTTGAGGCAGGGAAAAATCGGGACAGTTTGTAGAAGACCCAAACTTGAGACACTGAAGATAGAAACACACGGCAGAGAACGGAGGTTCGGATGGCAGGTGCCCGAGATTTCAGGGTCTCAAGTTTGGGGTCCACACCACTTTAGGGGTTACTCCGCCTGACGCATAAATTCCAAGGGAGCTAAAGACCATCTGGATTATCGCGATTGTCGAACCTGTGTTGGTATTTCTACTTTTTGGCGTCTTTCACGTTTCCCGTTAGGGCAACGCTCATCCACCGCCAGTGACTCGGGTCATCTAACGAACTTAGGGTGTGTGGCACAGCCCGCTTAGGTGGGGAACCTGTGACCACTAGCCCTTAAGGCGCGCTCGCATTCCTTAGCCTCTTCGACCGTTGTACAAGCGCGTGTCCGATACTGAATATTGCCAAGATGGTCCAGAATCCAGTTTCGCTTGCCTGTGTTATTTCGAGTACCGCAACCGAAAGGCTCCGGGAGGAGAGACGACATGCGGTAAGCTACATTGAGCAGCCCAGAGGCAGACGGTGAATAGTGTGATTAGCCCAAAGGCGCGAATCTTCATAGAGAGAGGGGCTTGAAAAGCCATCTCCATCTTCAAATCTGGATCGCTTGAATTGTAGCGTTATCCGGAGGTGCCGCACTCACTCCCGCACGCGAAGATTACTTTCTGCATGTTGGCTCCGTCTTTTCTGAACCTAGCGCATTGTCATGCCGCACTCCGATCGTCCAAATTGTTGCGCATCTCTACGCTAAGGATGTGAAGATCTGAGCTACCGGCGCCCTATTTCATCGATTTCCCGCTGCAGCGCGAATGTATCCAGGGTTGCCAGAGGCAAGGCGAGGAACAGGCTGATCCGCCTATCCAGGGAGGCAAAGGCGTCCCTGAAAGCCCGGTCGACAACTTCCGGCGGTCCTTTGACGGCGGCGGGATCAGGTATACCCCAGTGAGCCGTCATCGGCTGGCCAGGCCAAAATGGGCATACTTCCTTAGCGGCGTTATCGCAGACGGTAAAGACAAAGTTGAGAGGTGGAGAGTCGGGCCGAGAGAATTCGTCCCAGGACTTACTACGCAGCCTCGTCGTGGGTAAATATGCGGCGTCAAGCTGTTTTATTGCCTCAGGCCGCACGATTCCGCTTGGATGGCTCCCAGCGCTATAGGCGGTGAAGTTCCGCCCTCCTTTGCGGTTCATGATGGCCTCCGCCATGATGGAGCGCGCCGAGTTGCCCGTGCAGAGAAAAAGTACGTTGTAGTGTGACTGCATACCCGGTACCCCTTTCAAAATTTCCTGTCGCGGTGAGAGATTCCTGGTCGCCGTTTGAACAGGCTGCGGAAACAGTCTCTGTTGCGAGTAGAAAGCGGCCCTCAGCGGCTAAAGCCTTCGACAACAAGCGTTTTCCGCAGCCTGTAAAGTCCGGTGCCTGGTTTACGAGCAGCAGGTAGGGCCACAGCACGTCTTGGCGATCGCGGCCGCAGGTTTAACGGCATAGACCTTGACGCTCGCAGCGGCTGCATTGACGTCGTAGTCAGACAGGAGAGTTGCCAAATCCTGATGGAGAGTTGCAGGCTTGTCCGTCGAACAGCAAGACTCCGTATTTAGCCGCAGGCCATTGGCCATATTCATGGCAGGCGAACAGCAGGCAGCCTGGTTTTCGACTTTGGCATAGGCATTGAGGTCGGCGCCGCTATCAACAATCTCCACATGTTCAAAACCGGCTGCGAGCAAGCCTTCGCGATAAGCGTCTATGTGGATCGCGCCCGCGATACACCCGACGTAAGCGGCCATGCTTTGCGCGAAGGCCGGAGGCAACTCGCGCTTGAGGGCAATGTCGCTTACTGCCAGGCGTCCGCCGGGTTTCAGAATCCGGACAATCTCGCGGAAGACGGCGGGCTTGTCGGGAGCCAGATTAATAACACAATTGCTGATGACGCAATCAACCGATTCGTCAGGAACAGGGATTTTGTCGATCGTAGCCAGATGGAACTCGACATTCTGGTAGCCCCCCGCCAGCGCATTCGCCTGTGCGCGTTCCATCATCGCGGGAGTCATGTCGATACCAATAGCGAGGCCTTTCGGGCCTACCAGTTTGGACGCCAGGAAGACATCCAAGCCCCCACCGGAGCCGAGATCGACGACTACCTCGCCGGGTCGTATCGACGCAATCGCCGTCGGATTCCCGCAGGAAAGCGCCATGTTCGCTTCGGCTGGAACGGAAGAGAGTTCCTCCGGGCTGTACCCAAACGCCTCCGCCACCGCTTGGACGCCTTCGTGTTTGTTCGAGAGCGTGCTGTTGGCAACGGCCGCGTACTTAGACTGCACCGATTCGAGCAATTGATCTGTCATCGTTCCCCCTTAACATATGCGCTTAAACGATTATATTTCCACTCGACACATTCGTCAATACGTATATAATTATTTTCATGAAGGTCAAGGACAAGAGCTTCAACCTGGAGCGCTTCTTTCAGGCTCTGGGCGACAATACGAGGCTGCGGCTCCTGAATCTCATGGGGGATCAGGAAATATGCGTCTGTTATTTCGTGGAGATTCTGGATCAGCCTCAGCCCAAGATATCCCGACACCTGGCCTACCTGCGTAATGCCGGAATTGTAGCTGCTCGCCGGGACGGAAAGTGGATGCACTACCGGATAGTGATACCTCCAAATACAGGAGCCGCGCAGGTTCTTCAGCAGACTCTTGCGTGGATCAGAGCAGAACGCACCATGCAGGCTGATCGTGCCCGGCTGTCAAAGGCATGTTGTACTCCGGAGAAGTTTGCGACCCTGCAAGGCGCACCTCTACCGGTGTCAATCGACCCAATCACTGCTGCTGCATCGAGGTAATTCATGTCCAGCGTCCCATACACCGAGGGCCAGGTATGCGCACCTTTGCCGCGTAAGAAGCTGTCTTTCCTGGATCGATTTCTCACTCTCTGGATCTTTCTCGCGATGGCGATTGGAGTGGCGACCGGTCATTTCGTGCCCTCGTCTGCGGGTTTTGTAAACAGTTTCCAGGTGGGGACAACCAATATTCCGATTGCGATTGGACTCATCATTATGATGTATCCGCCTTTGGCCAAGGTGCGTTACGAAAAGCTAGGCGAGGTTTTCCGCAATCGGCGCGTTCTCGGTTTATCGTTGGCCCAGAATTGGTTGATCGGCCCGACGCTGATGTTTTTCCTGGCCATCATCTTCCTGCGTGGGGAGCCGGCCTACATGCGCGGCCTGATCCTCATCGGCATCGCTCGCTGTATCGCGATGGTGTTGGTGTGGAACGAGCTCGCGGGCGGTGATACAGACTACGTCGCTGGATTAGTGGCGCTTAATAGCGTGTTCCAGGTCGTGTTTTACAGCCTCTACGCCTGGGTGTTTATCACCATTCTGCCCACTTGGTTCGGATTGAGAGGGGCGGTAGTGAACGTCGGCATCGGCCAAATTGCCCGCAGCGTGTTCATCTACCTTGGCATTCCCTTTCTTGCCGGGATGCTGACTCGGTTTGCGCTCGTCCGGACTAAAGGAGAAGAGTGGTATCGGACGCAGTTTATCCCGCGCATCAGTCCGTTTACCCTTTTCGCCCTGTTGTTCACAATCCTGGTGATGTTCAGTCTCAAGGGCGACCTGATCGTGAAACTTCCGCTCGATGTGCTGCGCATCGCAGTGCCGTTGCTGATCTATTTTATGTTGATGTTCCTAGTCAGCTTCTGGATGGGCCGCAAGCTGGGTGCTGACTATGCCCAGACGGCGACTCTTTCTTTCACGGCGGCAGGCAACAACTTTGAGCTGGCGATTGCGGTATCGGTGGCGGTCTTCGGCTTGAATTCAGGAGAGGCGTTTGTAGGGGTGATTGGTCCCCTCATCGAGGTTCCGGCGCTCATCGGTCTGGTCAATGTAGCGTTCTGGCTTCGCCAGCGTTACTTTCTCCGTGGAACGAGCCGCGTAGAGCAGGCACCAATCAACGCATGAACGATGCGTGTCCGCGTGGTTTGGGGAATTATTGGGGACAGCGCTTAAGCTCCAGTTCGACGAATCCTTGTCTTCTCGATCGCAGAATAGGGTTTCCACTCGCTGATCGTACAGGACCCACTGGCTATGGCTTCTTTCAAGCGCTTCGTGTCCTGTTCGAGGCGTTCTTCCTCTTTGAAAATCTGACGCAGGAAATCAAACAATAGCTTTCTGTTCGGTTCCCGGGGAGTCGCAATGCGATAAAAGACACGATAGCCGTCGCGGCGGTCGAGGACTACTCCCGAGTTCTTCAGGTAGGCAAGGTGCCGAGATACATTCGGCTGCGAAGTTTCGAGCACATATTGGATGTCACAGACGCAGAGTTCGCCATGCAGCAAAAGGTTGACGATTCGGAGCCGGTTCGCGTCAGAAAGCGCTTTGAATACCTGTTCTGCATCCATCATGGATCAAACTTGTCGAAGAAATTCCTCAATACTGATATTCGCATACAGGTGCGGACCCTCGGTCGCATCACCTACGATGAAATTCCGGGTTGGCGAGGAATTCATCCCTTTTTCACAGTTTATCGGTTAACGTTTATATTCGTAAATACGCATATACGCATTAACTTGTAATTGTGACGAGCGCCAAAAAGGGCTTTCTATGAGTCTCAAGCTTGATCCTTTGATTCCCCGCGTGAACCCGCTCCTGACTGTATCGGCGGTGACTTCCGCAATCTTTGCTCTTCTCTTCGCCATTGGCTGCACCAATTATTCGGAAGATGGAAAGCCTCCGGCGGAGCCTACATTCGCGACCACCCAAGTTCGGACCTTCAGCGCCGCTGGAAGCACCTTTATCGCTCCGCTCATGTCCCGCTGGAGCGGGGACTATGAAAAAGCTCACAATGTTCGGGTCAACTACCGCTCCATCGGCAGCGGAGCCGGACTCAGCGAACTGAAACAGGGCTTGCTGACGTTCGCAGTCAGCGATGCGCCACTGAATGACGGACAACTGAAAGATTTACAGCCGCTCGTTCAAGTGCCAGTCACAGCAGGACCGGTGTGCGTCATCTACGACTTGCCCGGCCTAAATAGTCCCCTAAAGCTTAGCGGCAAGACGCTGGCTGAGATCTATTCAGGCAGCGTAGTTGGGTGGCAAGATCCGGCAATCGCCAGGGACAACCCAGGGGCCAAGTTGCCCCACACTGCGATCATTGTTGTACATCGCGCGGATGGTAGCGGCACCACCAGTATTTTTACCAGTTATCTCAGCAGTGTGAGCGCGAGCTGGGCGGCAAAGGCGGGTCACGATCTTGCGGTTAACTGGCCGACCGGGATCGGTGCCGTTGGCAGCCAGAACGTGCTCCGCGACGTCCAGCAACAGTCCGGAACGATCGGCTACCTTGAACTGAGCTACGCCAGACAGGCGGGGCTTCCCGTAGCCTCAATTCAAAACCAGGCGGGCGAATTTGTTGTTCCCAGTCCCGCCAGCGCCGCTCTTGCCATCAATGCCTTTGCCGATGCACTAGGGCAAGACCTTCGGGCACCCGTCGTCAACCCGCCAGCATCCGCCAAGGGGGCTTACCCAATTTCGGGTCTGACCTACGTGCTGATCCCCCGAGACGACCGCGCCGCCGGAGAGCAGCGGGCGTTTAGAGATTTCATTGCGTACGCGCTCTCCCAGGGCCAGGACTCGGCTGAGGAACTCTCATATACAAGGTTGCCGCCCTCGGTCGAGCAAAAAAGCCAAACGCTGCTGACGCAATTAACGGAAAATGGCCAACCGCTGAAGTGAACCTTGTGCCGGGCTGTAGTGAGTCGCGTTTGAGGTCTTAGTTGCGCAGAATCGTCTTCACAAAAGCTGCCTACAAAGCCGGGATTAGCGCGAATCATCAATCGATGCCTGGAAAAGGACCGGGACCTTCGCTATCAGCATGCGAGGGAGATCCACGCAGACTTGAAGAGACTCCAGCGTAACTCCGCGGAGCTGACAGACGCAGCTTTGCGGGACTGGCAAATAGAGCCGTCGGCACACGCACCTTCAGGCGTACGGACATTTGAGGGTGCTTCTCACGGCGGCAAGGGATCTGGCTCTGCTACCAGACATTCCAAATCGGATGACCCGACGCTGCAGCGGCAACGGCTCCTTCCCCTTTCAGGGCTGCTGATCGTTGCCGCCGTGTTGCTGGCCCTATCATTGGGTACGCCCGTACCCGTGCCGAAGGTCTCAAATTACATCCAGCTCACCCACGATGGTCAGCCGAAGGCCTGATCGGTACCGATGGCTCACGGTATATGCCCTCGATTGGGAAGAGCCGGGGTTCGGTGTCCAATTGTGAAACCACGAAACTTACCCTGGAAACGCTCATCCAAGCGTTGGCGGACAGGTCTGTGACGCCATCGCTGATTCATCACTCCGATCGCGGCGTGCAGTACTGCGCGCGTGAATATGTGGACTTGCTACTCTCCTACGGAATACGGATCAGCATGAGCCGCAACGGCAATCCATATGACAATGCGTTAGCCGAGAGCTTCATGCGAACGCTGAAGTGCGAGGAAGTCTACCTCCGCAGCTATCTTGATCGGGACAGTGCTCTACTGCATATCCAGGAGTTCCTGGACGATATCTACAACTGTCGAAGGCTTCACTCAAGCCTGGGATACGTGGCGCCCGCGGCCTATGAAGCCCTTACCTATGAGACACCGGTGGCGACCACAGCATGAGTTTTCTAAGGCATAGGAGGATCTATCAGTCCGATGAACCAAAAGAAGCCAAACAAACTGTTCGGCCTCCGTGGACGACCATCGTTCCGATGAGTCTTCCGCCGGTTATTCCTTCGTGGGTTGCTCTCCAGCAGAGCCCGCGTCCGCTTCGCCGGCCACAACAAGCTTCTCGCACAATCCTGCTGCTGTACACTGCTCAGCAGCGAAACGAAATCTGTCCCTGTTTTCCTTGTCTCAACCGAAGGGTCCACTCCAGGTCCACTCCAACCGCTCGTGTCACCAAACAGACGATCGGCGAACAAGAAATCGATTCCCCGCTCGATCGCGTGGGAAACAGTTTTGTCAGTCCTGATTGATACGAATGAATATACTAGGAAGCTGATTTCGCTTTGCTGGTATTCCTATGAATCGACGTGAATTCCTATACACCACTGCCCTCGGGTTGGCTGCGGCCGCCGTAGCGCCCGCGCAAGAGTATGATCGCGACAAACGCCGGCGAGTTGGTTTGATCGGTTGTGGATGGTATGGCAAATCGGATCTGTTCCGGCTGGTGCAGGTATCGCCGGTCGAGATCGTCTCTTTATGCGACGTCGATTCGCAGATGCTCTCGAACGCCGCCGACATGTCCGCCGCCCGGCAGCGTTCCAAGAAGAGGCCTCGCACCTACTCGGACTATCGAAAGATGCTTGCCGAGAAAGATCTGGACTTGGTGCTGATTGCACCGCCCGACCACTGGCATGCCCTGATCATGATTGAAGCCGCAAAGTCTGGCGTGGACATCTGGGTTCAGAAACCGATTAGCCGCGACGTTCTGGAAGGCAAGGCGATGCTGGCCGCTGCCCGCCAAAACAATCGCGTTGTCCAGGTTGGTCTGCAACGCCGTAGCACGCCTCACCTGGTCGAGGCAAAAGAGCGCTTCATTGACGAGGGTAAGCTCGGGAAGATCGCGCTGGTCGAGATCTACTGCTACTACCACATGCGCGCGACGGCAAATCCTCCCGATACCGCGCCGCCTGCGAATCTGGATTACGATGCCTGGACTGGTCCTGCTCCAATGCGGCCTTATAACAGCTTGGTTCACCCCCGCGGCTGGCGCGCGTTTATGGAGTATGGGAACGGCATTGTGGGCGACATGTGTGTCCACATGTTTGATATGACACGGTGGATGCTCGGATTGGGGTGGCCAACGAAGATTGATTCCACCGGTGGAATCTTTGTCGATAAGGAGAGCAAGGCCAACATTTCCGATACCCAGACAGCCACCTTCGATTTCCCGGATCTTCGAGTCGTGTGGCAGCACCGCACTTGGGGCGAGGCCGCGGATCCAAAGTATCCATGGGGCGCGACATTCTACGGCGACAAAGGAACGCTAAAGGTCAGCGTGATGGGATATGACTTTATTCCCGTCGGCGGCGGACAGCCTGTTCATAAAGACGTTACCTACGAGTTGGAACAATACCCCGAGGACCAGACTGAAAAGGAACTCGAGAAACACGTCGCGCCCGCCATCCGGCATCATATGCAGAACTTTCTTGCCTCGATCGACGCGCGTAGCCATCCGGTCTCCGACATCGAGCAAGGCTACATTTCAACCGCGTCGTGCATTTTGGCGAACAACTCGATGAAGCTAGGCCGAAGCCTGGCGTGGGATCCAGAGAAGCAGCTCGTGGTCGGAGATTCCGAGGCAAACGCACTGTTACGCCGGGAATATCGAGCGCCTTACACGCATCCCGAAGCTTAAGACGGACTTGCAATCGCGGTTTGAGGTCTAACCGACATTCATGGCCTCCGGTTCTTCTTCGTCCATCATCGGTATGTATCGGCGCTGATCTAGGTGCTTGCCGCAGTAGCAGCAGAACATCATGCCGTTCTCACGCGGCGTACCGACTTCTACGTTGAAGGCGTTGCCGCATGAGACCTCTCACGTCTCGCCATCGTCGATTTCTTTCCAGGTGCACGCGGCTTGAGACATTCGTCCAAGGACAATTGAAGGGACAGAAGGAGTAACCCCCAATGCTGGCTCCGGGGGTTACTCCGTGAACCAGGATTGAGCAGCTCAGAACCTCCGCCGGCGCCAGAGCCAGCTCGGATCGACCGACCCGCTGGCCTGACAAAATCGTTGACCTCGAGCCCAAGCGGCAACACCATGAATCACGTGGTTGAAACCCAACCTTGGATAGAACGTGGGGCTTTCGGGCGGTTTCAGAGATAAGGCCCTAGCCTTACCTCGCTAGAAAGAATCCTGCTAGACTTGCCGTGCTGCAGGCAGGGGTATCAGTTTCGCCGAAGTTTGGCGAAGATGAGGTAGTGATGAAACCGTCCAAGCACCGGGTACTCGTCCTTGGAATTCTTTCGCCCGTTTTAGCTGTAATCCTCTATGCGCTCGTGTATGGAGTCCTCACGCGGTTTAGTCATGACCGTGAAAAGGACTGGCTGTTTCGGCTATCTGCATCCACGCTCGCGATGGTCATTCCGTTTCTATTCACGGTCGCTCTAGCAATTGCGGACCGACGTAGCGGTACGCTGTCCTTATCCGGGAAAATAGGACTCGTTTTCGCGACTCTCTCGCTCGGGATTGCCTGGAAGCCGGTGAGCGATGGCATTCTTCGCTCACAACAGACGCGAAACGCTGCGATGCACGACATATCCGCTCCGCTTTTCGACACGGTGGACATTTTGGGCAATACGGAGCGCCTCGCTGATCAGGCGGGCAAGGTTGTGCTGATCAACGTCTGGGCGACTTGGTGCGGGCCTTGCCGCAACGAGATGCCTAAGCTTGATCGACTGTACCTGGCGCGCAAGGATAAGGGATTAGTCGTATTTGGGCTATCGGACGAAGATGTCAGCGTGCAGCAAAAATACCTAGAAAAGGTCCCTGTGCGTTACCCACTCCTGACGCAAAAAGGGAAAGTGCCCAACCTTTACCGCGATATTGCACGTTACCCTGCGATATTTCTGATCGACCGAAGCGGACGCCTGCAGCCCGCGCCGGGTCCAGATCAGCCTTTCGAGAAACTTCAGGTAGCTGTCGATACTCTTCTAAACAAGCGGCCCTAGCTTTTGGAGCGTAAATGGGGGGTAGCTTCGTAGTCGTTCCTGGTCGCCATCCGAAACGCGGGGACGTCAATTCGATGTCTTTGATCGAAGTGGGACTCCGCGTTCTGCTTCTCAAACCACCCAACGTAGTACAAAGACCAATTTCGATCCGTCAGGATGGGCGCTTGTGGATACAACAAGTTGGGCGCTCCGAGGGCAGTAGAAACTAAGCGGGAGGAAGCCCAATGGAACCGATAAGCCTACAAAGTCTCATCAATCTTACTCAGGACGACGGCAGCGTGTTGTCGCCACAGAGCGAGTGGACATTGTCTGACTTCAAGTCGTATTGGCCGTTTCTGAGGAAGTATCAGACCAGCCATCAGACCTTTGCCGATCTGTCACGACTCGTCTACTGCATGGAACACGGGCTCAAGTTTGAGTGGGCGAAAGCGTGGGAAGCCCACCGAGCAAACGACTGGCCGGAGCCGCCCTCGGATGTACAGATGCGGTGCCTCGAACACAAACTGGTGTTCGACTCTCTGATCCGTGACCGAGTTTACGAGGAAACCATGTAGACGAAAGCACAAGTGACCAACAAAGAAGACGCAGCCCGCGATCGATCAGTTTCTAACTATCAAACCCTGAACCAGAGAGTGAGACGTCGTCGGCGTTGGGAATGGCTGCTCGTGTGCGTACGCCAGCGGGTCTGTATCGGAGAGACTTCCTTTACCTATGGTCGCCATGGGTTCGTGTCCTTTCTGTCGATGGAATTTGTTCGCTTGTGCGGGGGCGGCAGCGGTTACGCAGGACAGGTTATTCTTCGGCCCGACGCAAGGCAAAGATTGCGCAGCCTATCAGTGCAGTGAGGACCAGTTAACTGTCACAAGTGACAGTCGGCAGCGAAATTAACAGAGGCTCCGGATCACGCCTAGATCATAGGCAACGCGGCCCACCTGATGCCCGCAAAGTCATTCCCGGTAAATTCTCTAATGCAGCGATACACCTTGATTCGGGGAGTCCAGCGAGAACGTTGGTATCTCAATATCAAACCGTTCGCCACTATCGCTTTCCATCTCGTAACTCCCACCCATCATCCCCGACGGCGTGTTAAGAAGCGCACCGCTGCTGTACGTATGACTTTCGCCAGGCTTGAGAAATGGTTGCTGCCCAATCACGCCCGATCCCTTGACCTCGGTCAATTCGCCGCGCGCATTCGTGATCATCCAGTGCCGGCTTAATAATTGCACCGTTTCCCGTCCCTGATTCTCGATAGTCACGCGATAGGCCCAAAGATACTGTGAATTGGAGGGCGTTGAATCCGCCTCAAGGTAAGTAGGCACAACGCTTACCGCTATTCCCCTGGTGATTGCTTTGTACGCTGTCCGATCTGCCATAAAGATAAGGTTAGAGCAAAGTCTAAGGATGAGCCAGGGGCCCTGCGTCTTGATTAGCCCGCTACGCCCAATAGAACCACCAAGCCGCACTCATCCTCAACCCGATACGTTCATCGAACTATTGGGTTCGATCTTGCGTGACCCGCGAGTTGCCGATGAATCGGCTTTTCGCAACCTGTATCCACTGGTGATTATGGATGTCTCGCGCAAGTACTTCACGAACATTGAGGCGGGTAAGCTGTTCCTTCGGGGACCGATGAACACGTTCTCGAACGCGCCCACAATTCGACGAAGTTGACCAGCGCTAAGATCGATCCCTCGTCGATGGCAGTGGCGAACGACCAGATCCCCGGATAGCGACTTCGACCATGTGCCGACTTCCGGTTTACCGACCATACGAGAATTAAGAGTGTGTTAGATTTACGAATCCTTGACGCGTTCGGCCCGATGGCCACCAAATGCGTGGATAGTTCTAGTTCCAGCGAGAACTTCTCCATTGTGCGGCACTCCACGAGCGATGAAATATTCCTCACCCGCTCTCACTGGTATGCGTTCCCCATGGATGATCAATGTGTAGCATCCCTGCACAACAATCATGTATTCGTCGTAGTCATGGGTGTGGGCTGCAGATGCCGCAGTGTTGCTGCAGGTCCAAAATGCCATTTGACTACCATCTTTACCGTCAAAAACATAACCCTCAACTCCGGGAGTCGCTTGATTGGACCTCGCTACCCTGTTTGCCGGATGTTTCATGAACTCGGGAAAATTGTCCATAACGCACACACTGTCACACGCTAGCAGGGGACGTCAATCCGATGTCTAGAACCTGTTCTTTCGCTTCAAAGGTTCCTCCACTTCCCATCTGCCTGGTTTCTGGCAAGAATGTAAATATGCCGCCAGAGCACAAATACGGCAGGATCGAACGTGAACGCCGGTTCCTTCTCGACCAGTTTCCCAATCATGTGAATGCAGTACGAGTCCGTCGAATCACCGACCGCTACATCGACGGCACTACTCTTCGCTTGCGGGAGCAGAGCGAAGACGGTGGCCCAACGATGTTCAAGCTCACTCAGAAGGTTCCAGCCCGAGCAAGTGGAGCGCAACAGGGATTGATCACGACCATGTACCTGACTGCGGAGGAGTTTTGCATGTTCGCGCAACTTTCGGCTAAGAGGCTCAGCAAGACTCGTTACAGCGTGCCGCCTTTTGGCATCGACATATTCGAAGGTGAATTGGAAGGTTTACTTCTGGCCGAAGCAGAGTTCGATTCGGCAGCCGAGGCTGATGCCCTGACGCCTCCGTCCTTTATTTTTAAGGAAGTGTCCGCAGACATGCGATTCACCGGAGGCCAGCTTGTCTGCGCTTCGCGTCGCGACATCCAGGCTTGGCTCTTGGAATATGGGATCAGACTCAAGTCACTGTGAAGTTGTAGCTCGTATATCTGAAACAGCGGAAGAAGGATGGTAGATCGGTCCGGAAGATTCCTCCTGGATCATCGGCTACTCGGAAGTTACTATTTGTTTAACAACTCGGGATTGGCTTACGCTGTCTGGAGAAATCAGTACCGGAAAGTCGGCCAGTATTTACAAATCCAGTCCACTTGGACGTAAAACCGGCTTTCTCGGACGATGGCTGGAAAGTCGGGAAGTTAGCCTTCGAGCAAGCGACCAGCGAGTGGATTTCATTCAGGTAATCCGATCTTCCGCAGCATTGCGGAGAATCGCGGATCGCTGCGCAGGTTCTTGTAGCCAGGCGCATATTTCAACAAAGTCAGATCTTCCCCTTCACGTGCCTCATAAGCTTTCTCCAACCATGCAAAGGCCGTATCCGTTTGGCCGGCCAGAGCGTACGCTGCGGCTAAGTTGCTGGGCGAAGGATAGGCTCCAGGTTGTTTGCTGGCTTGCAGCTCAAGCTCCAGATGCTTCTGCCAAAATCCCTTTTCTCCGCCGTTTTTGAAGGCTCTCTCCATCACATTGGCTCTGGCCGCTGCTTCTTCTGTACTGGAACCGCTAAGCACCTCGGTCTTTTCATGCTCTTTGATCGCCTCCTCGTATCTTCCCATCGTGAGCAGGAGCCAGGAAAAGTATTCGTGAGCGAGCGGGAAGCTGGGATCCATGGCGATGGTGTGGCGGAATTGGCGGTATGCATTCTCGTTATCCCCAGCGAACATGTAGGTCATACCCATGAAGTTGTTTATGGGTAACGAGAGGGGATCGATTTCAATGGCGCGGTTGTTTTCAGCGATGGCTTGCGCTTTTCGGCCCATGGGCATGAGGAAGCAATTGGAATAAAACAAATGGGCATATGGCGAGTTGGGATTGACTTCAAGCGCCTCTAGAAATTCTCTTTCCGCTCCCGGAAAATCAAACTCGTAATGCGATTTCTCCATCCCGAGGGCGGCGTGCGCTTCGGCGAGCGAGGGATCCAACTGAATAGCCCTGGTCGCAGCCTCCCTTGCCTGCGGGAAGCTTTCCCTGGGCGAATACACGCCAAGGATATTGCTGATGTTATAGGCGTCGGCTAGGCCGGCATAGGCTAAGGCGAAGTTGGGGTCCTTAGCGGTAGCCTCCTGAAAATACCGAATACTTTCCTTAATGGCATCGGGAGTTCTTTGGTTCCAATAAAAGCGGCCCTTCAGATAGAGGTCGTAGGCCTCGGGCTTCACACTATGCTTTTTCGATAGCTCGACCTTCTTTTGCGGGGTGAGATTCGCACTGACCTGCTCCGCGATCGACCTGCCCAAGTCGTTCTGCACATCAAGCAGGTCCTCGAGCTCGCGGTCGTAGTTCTGAGCCCAGAGGTGGGTCTGGTCACTTACGCGAATCAACTGCGCGCTGACGCGAGCCTTTCCACCCTCCCGTCGGACGCTTCCTTCGAGGATGTAGTCGACGCCCAGTTCCCGGCCGATCTGGCTGATGGCTTTGTCTGTGTGCTTGTAGGCCATGGCCGAAGTTCGGGCGATGACGCCAAGATTTTCGGGGCTGAGCTGGCCCAGGTCTGTAATCGTCTCCTCGGTCAGCCCGTCGCTGAAATACTCCTGCTTCGGGTCGTTGCTCAGATTCTGGAAAGGTAAGATCGCAAGCATCGCACGTTTAGCGGTAGCAGAACCCAAGGAACGACGCGTACGCATCATGTATGTAGCGAAGGTGAGAGCCAAGAGCAGAAGAGCTGTCACCAGAACAGCCGTTTTCCAGAGCCACCCCCATCCACCAGGGGCAAGTGCTGGGTCATCCGGAGTGCTTACTACCTGCGCCGAGCTGACGGTAGCATCATCATTTTTCTTAGGCCCTGTCACATCCACGATCGCGGACAACTCATTTTCCGTCGCCGCTTCAGTTACTGGAGCGATGAACCGATATCCCCGGCGGGGCAAAGTCTCGATGAATCTTGGATTGCCAGCTGAATCGCCGAAGACCGTTCGCAGCTTGCGGATTGCGGTGTTCAGGCCCTCGTCGAATCCAACATAAGTATCGACAGGCCACAGCCTCGCCTGCAACTCCTGGCGGGTGACAACCTCTCCTGGGCGCTCCAGCAACATGGCCAAAACGCGAAAGGGTTGTTCCTGCAACGGTAATCTCCGCCCGTTCTTGTGCACATCACCCGACGCCAGGTCAATCTCGAAAAGGCCGGTCCGAACTTTACGGCTGGAACTGGCTGGAGGGTTCATCGGCTCACCCTGACCCGCTGCCATATTATCCCAGTCGTACAGTTCAGGAAATCGCACAACTCCTTTGGCAGCATTTTCTTAACAAGTCAGATGCGGGTCAGGAGCGGTCGATTGACTCGGTGGAGGGGGCTGTCTACAAGAAGGATCGCAGGTCAACTATGAAGGAGGGATTATGAACAGGAAGTTATTCACACATACAGCAGCGTTGGTTCTGCTGACACTCGGTGCTGTGGGGTCAGGACACGCGCTTACCGACGTCTCTGGCTGCAACAACAAACTACTTTATGGGCACTACGGATTCACGCTTCAAGGCACCAAATTCCCAGTCACGGGCGTGCCGGGGCCGACGGGTCTCCAGATAGGCGTTGCGATGGCCGACTTTGACGGCGAGGGCAGCTTTGAACAGATCGATTCGGTGACGATCGCCGGTGAAGCCGTCTCCGATTTCACTCACACCCCGGCCAACGGTAAGTACACGGTAAACGCCGATTGCACCGGTACCTTTACCATCGACTTTACCGATGGCAGGCCACCAGTGGTCACCAGCTTCGTAGTGGTGGAAAATGGCTCCGAGATCGACACCGTGGTCACCAGCGTGGCCGGCAAGGAAGGCATTCTCTCGTTAGGGAGCATAGGGAAGAGAGTCCGCACGTGGTAATCCTTCTGACCACGAACCGGGGATCCCCACGTCTCGACCATGAGACCAGGGATCCCCTGGATTTTCGTGGCATTCCCCAAAACTACCCACCGTATAGAGAACGACTCCGGCGGAATTTAGAATGACGACTGGGCGAAACCCACGAATCTGGCACTTCACCGACAACCGACGGAGTTTGGCCATGCATTCTTTGCAGTCACGATGGAAAATGCCTTGCCGCAGCGACACGATTTAAAGCAGACCACAGGGGTCTGGATTTTCCTCATGGGTCGAACTTCAACGATTGCCGCTATGAAGCATTGAACGGGGTCAAAAGAGCCCGCAAAGACGACGGACGTTCTAAATCTGAAAGATGGGGAGCTCAAGGATGACGAGGCCATTTTCGACATCCTTCAGTGTGAGAAGCATATTGTTCCTGATTTTTTGCTCTGGCATTCCCTGTGCTTTGCTGGCTCAAGCCAACCAGGCTTCCTGGTCGAATCTAAGTGGCTTGCAGCCAGGACAGAGGATTCAAGTTGTCGGGATGACCTCGAAGAAACATTCCGGAAACTTCGTGAGCATCTCCGATACGGCGATCTCGTACCGGGAGACGAATGGCCAACAGAGTACTCCGAAGCAAGAAGTTCTCAGCGTGAAACTCATAGAACACAAACACCGTTTGCGTAACGCCCTCATCGTGGCAGGAGTGGGCGCTGGTGTGGGAGCCGGAATCGGCGCAGCGCTCCACCAACCATGCCCACCGCAAAGCTTCTGTTTGGATATTGGTGGAGCCGCCCTACCGGCCGGAATCGGCGCGGTGCTCGGTGGCGTGGGGGGCGCGGTCGTTGGGATTCTTTTGCCCTCTCACAGCACGATTTACCAGGTGAGTTCGCACTAGTCTGCCTTGGCTCTTCTCGTGATCGCCCTCAAGAGTCGCATTTTCGGTAAATGGCCCTGCACCAGCCGGTAGAAGAGTCGAATTCACTCAAAATCCCGTTTTCACGGGAACTCCAGGTCAGCGCTGAGCGGCGGCCCGTGGGCCAGTCCGGGTCCGTTCGCCCTAAACCCTGAACCCGCCCGTTCCGTCTAATTGATGTGAGGTTTTGGACATGGACAAGGTTCAGCGTCGTGCGCTTGGCTTTGTAGTATGGGTCATTTTAGCTCTCATCGTGACGCTGTTACTCGACTCTTACGTACCCCGGCTGCGGGGTTTGGGGGGAGCCCTGTGCCTGCCGCTCATGGTTCCGATTGTGCTAATGGAATGGCGGAAACGGCAGCCATAGTCCAAAGATTGTCAGTCACGCTCCCAGAACGGCGGCGGCTCGAATCCGAGCGCCCGCAGATACACGTATCCCTGGCCGCGATGATGTATCTCATTGTCGATGGCGTACTGGATCGTCACCACCCCGGGGTTCTCCCACTGGCCGAACGCCTTGTCCACTTCGTTAAACCGATGCGGTGGAATCTTTGCGAACTTCTTGTTCAGCTCAGTGGTCTGCTCGTCCCATAGGCGCAGAAGTTCCGCTTTGCTGCCTGGCTTCTCCGCCTTGAACTCTTCCCACTTCCCGGTCGACACGCCGTCTACGATGGGCACAGCCATGCGAATGAACTCCCAGGCCATCTCGGCAAAGGGTCGCATGCCGCCCACTGAAAACTGAAAGAGCTTGTCTTCCGGGAAAGCCTCGATCGTTCTGCGCGTCAGCCGTCTGTGCCCTTGCCAGTTGTTCAACAGAGCGTCCGCTGTCAGCACGTTCATTGGTGTCGTCTCAGTTGCCATTTGTATCCTCCGTGTGGCCCTTCTGGACCTCATTCCTGAAGACTACGAGCGATTCCCGACAGAACCTGTCGTAAATTAGAATCAGGATCAATTTATATGTATGACCCCATCATGCGTGTGTTCACGGTCCTCGAAATCCTCCAGGCACGCGACCACGTGACCGGAGCCGAGCTGGCCGAGCGCCTGGAAGTGGATCTGCGCACGGTGCAGCGCTACATCGTCCGTCTCAAGGACCTCAGCATTCCCATTGACTCCTCGCGGGGCATCGGCGGGGCCTATCGTCTGCGCGCTGGTTTTCGGCTGCCACCCCTGCTGCTCACCAATGAGGAGGCGTTCGCGCTTTCGCTTGGCTTGCGGGCGCTGCGGCAAATCGGCTTATCGGCGTTTGCACCCGCTACCGAGGGAGCGCTCGCCAAGCTGGGACGTGTGCTCCCGGAAGCGTTGCGTGAGAGCATCCGGACAGTGGAAGATGTGGTCGCGATCGAGCCCGGGCCGTGGGTGGTTTCGACCTCGGTGGAGCACCTGATCCGTGCCGCCTCCGCCATTCGCGCCGGCAAACGGATCCGCTTTGCGTATCGCTCCCATGACGGTACCGCCTCACGCCGCCGGATTGAACCCTATGCGGTGATGCACGCTGACGGGCGCTGGTACCTGATCGGCCATTGCCTGTCGCGACGGGCAATACGCACCTTCCGCCTCGATCGCGTGACGGACCTGGAGCTTTGCCCGGCCACCTTCCGCCGGCCCGCCAATTTCGATCCGCGCTCTTATCTCCAGGACCGCATGCCATTCATCCAGTCGGATTATCAAATTGATGTCTGGATCAACATGCCCATCGACGAGGCCGAACACACATTTGCGCCTTGGAGAGTAGCAACTGAGCCGCAGGAAGGAGGTACGCGCCTGCGCTGCGGGCGCGATCGACTGGATATGTTCGCGGCCATGCTGCTCAGCATGGGACGGCGCATCGTGGTCTACAGTCCCGTGGAGTTGTGCGATACGTTTCGCCAACTAGGGCGCCTGGCGATGCAGACCGCAGACGAATCCTCGCCCTTCCCACGTCCCTGAGCGATTTTTTCCTGACGGTTCGTCGCTGCCAGGTCACCTCGCTATGTGAACCAGGTGAGAACCATGATGACTTTTCCGAACGTTCGGACCCTGACAACAGCTTGCTGCTCTTCCTGACCAGCCTCGTCACAACTTCAACTCAAGTTCTGGCGCAGGATAGCCGAAATCTTCGAGTTCGCTCAGCAGGATGCACATGCGATCCAGCGGAATCGGTCTGGAGCGAGTCCGCCGGCAGCAAGCACGCAGTGAATATGAGGATGATGCTGCAAACGCTGATTCCAGGTGTGGAGCACGCTGAAGAAACCGATCTCTGCGCCAAGATGCCGGGGATCACGAGCGATCTCAAGTAAGGTCTCAGCGCTGGCGTGGAACAGGAGGTTGTAAATCACCTGCTTGTTCTGCAAGGCCAGCGAGGCAACTTCACGCGGTAGCGTGAAGACGATGTGCACGTAGGGTGTAGGCAGAAGCTCCCGTTCACGCGCCTCAAGCCAGTGTTGGCGCGCGTTGCCCTGGCACTTGGGACAGTGGCGGTTACGACATGAGTTGTACGAGATGGCGGTATGCCCGCAGCTGGAACAGCGGTCGCGATGGCTACCCAGCGCAGCGGTGCGGCAACGCGTGATCGCCAGCAGGACCTTCTGGTGTTGCCAGCTGATCCAGCGCTGACTCCGTTGGAGAAAAGACTGCCCGGCAAAGCGCAGGATATCGGCCATCTCCAGGGGAGGCCGGTTCATGCGTTCCTGGTCTGTTCTCCTTGTGTGTCAAGCGTAAGTGAGTCCAGCGGACTGGCGGTTGCGCTGAGATGCCGCTTGGAGAGATGCAGATAGATCGTGGTCTCCTCCAGGTCACGGTGTCCGAGCAGCATCTGGATGGTCCGCAGGTCGGCTCCGGCCTCGAGCAGATGGGTGGCGAAGCAATGGCGTAAGGCATCCTCGTACTACTCATGATCTGCATCCCACAAAGATCTGTTATCCATGTCACCCCTTCTATGGGGTTGAGGTGGAAGTTGTTCGGCATTTGCGAAGGACGGAGTCGACGGTTCTCGTCGTCAGACTTCCGACAGGAACACAGATCGCATTACCCAAGTGGATGTTGACTCCCGAACTGTGCGATCGGTTGAGTTACGAAGATAGGCCCCGAATCGATATCACAGCTCTGCTTGAGCTCCGCCGGCTCATTGATGCCCAGCGCGTCGATCGTGACTTCGAGAACCTGGGTTGTGCAGAATCTGCATCAGGAGGTCAGGATGCAGAACAACAAGGAAAATCGCATCGTACTGCAGCGCAAACTGCGGTTCGAGGAAGAGGAGATTTGGACCGAGCTTCCGGAATCGACGCGGGAACACTGCCGCGGACTGTGGCGCCAACTGTTGGAAAGCGTCCTCAACGACGCAGACAGGAGGCCCAATGAACGAGAAGATTAAGGGACATCAGTTGGAGCGAGGAGCCTACGTTTACGTGCGTCAATCGACACCCTATCAGGTGCGCAATCATCTGGAGGGTAAAGAACGGCAGTATGCCCTGGCTCAGCATGCATCCCAGCTGGGCTTTCACAAGGTCATCGTAATCGATGAGGACTTGGGACGCTCGGGCGCTGGCACCCAGGAGCGGCCGGGCTTCGGCCGACTGCTGGCATCTGTGTGCCAGGGCCTGGCGGGAGCGGTATTAGCCCTGGAGGCTTCGCGTCTGGCGCGCAACAACCGTGATTGGCATCATCTCGTGGATCTGTGCGCACTGACGGAAACGTTGCTTATCGACTGTGACGGGATCTACGACCCACGCCAGTTGAATGATCGCCTGGTCCTTGGTCTGAAGGGAACCATGTCGGAGTTCGAACTTGGCCTGTTGAGACAACGGGCTCGCGAGTCTTTTGAGCAGAAGGCGCGTCGTGGCTTTGCGATGTGGGAACTGCCGGTGGGGTTTATCCGCACCGATGAAGGACGGATCGAAAAGACACCTGATCGCCAGGTGCAGCAGGCGGTCGGCAGCGTATTTCACAAATTCCAACAACTGGGAAGTGCTCGTCAAGCTGCGATCTGGTTCCGTGAAGAGCAAATCCCCGTGCCCAAGGCCAAACCCGGAACTGCCGGAGAGGAGATCGTCTGGGGGTTGCCGAGCAGCGGAAGAATCCGTCAGATGCTGAACAACCCGTGCTATGCCGGGGCGTTCGCGTACGGTAAGTCTGGGGCGCGCACGGTGATCGAGCAGGGGCGAGCGCGGCAACTCTCACGTTACCGTAAACCACATGATGAATGGAAGGTGTTGCTTGTCGACCATCATCCGGGGTACATCAGTTGGGAGGAGTACTTGGAAAACCGACGTCGACTGGAGGCCAATGTGGCATGGTCCGGCAGTGAAAGCAGCGGTGCGGTGAAGCGAGGCGCAGCTCTGTTATCAGGCTTGCTGCGTTGCGGTCGATGCGGACGGAAAATGCAAGTTGCATATAGCGGCAACAGCGGCAGAGTCCCTCGATATGTCTGTCAGGGTGATCGGGGAGACCGCGGATCAGGCCACTGCTTTACGGTGGGCAGCTTGCGGCTGGATCGAGCCGTGGTGCAAAGCGTACTGACCGCTATTCGACCTGCCGGGATCGAGGCTGCAATCCAATTAGTAGCGTGCGCCAAAGTCGAAGGCGATGAGAAGCGAAAGGCACTCGAGCTGGCCCTGGAACGGGCTCGCTATGAGGAGAAGCGTGCGCGTCGGCAGTTTGATGCTGTGGAGCCAGAAAATCGTCTCGTGGCCGGCGAGTTAGAGGCTCGCTGGAATAGCGCACTGGTTCAGGTTGCGGAAGCCGAGGCACGCCTCGTTGCGGCGGATAAAACTGCCAAGCCTCTCAACGAGGAACAGAAGCAACGACTATCCATGTTGAGCGAAGATCTCTCTGCGTTGTGGAATCAGCCCGAAGCGCCGATCCCACTGAAGAAGCGCATTCTGCGGACAGTCCTGACAGAGATCATCGTCGATAGTGAACCTGATCCCTCAACTCATCGCCTGCGTCTGCACTGGGCTGGTGGAGTGCACTCGGAACTGCATATGGAACGAAACAAGCCAGGACACCACCGTCACAGTGCGGACCGTTCGGTGATCGATTTGGTTCGCGAGTTATCGAAGATATGCCAGGACAAGGTGATCGCGGCTATCTTGAATCGTCTCGGATACAAGACCGGTCGAGACAAAACTTGGAATGCATCTCGTGTAGCCGGACTGCGGGGATATCACAAGATCGCTCCCTTCCAAAACCAAGATGACTGGGTGACACAAGAAGCCGCGGCGCGAGAGCTGCGAGTAAGTAATACGGTGGTGAAGCGACTAATTCGGCAACGCACCCTCCCGGCAAGACAGGTCGTGGAATACGCGCCATGGATCATCGAGAAAAAGGATCTATTGCTTCCGGAGGTGCAACAAGCGGTGAGAGCAGCACGTCGTGGTGCCCATAAACTTCCGCAAATCCCCTTCGGTCAAGGCCGATTGTCTTTAGAATGAATGGACTCTGAAAGGTGGTGTAGTATGCCCAAGCCTGGCGAAGGGTGTGTGGATGGATATGCTTGTGCGTGAGACCGGCGCGTTTGGCCGCATGCAGGCAGGCCCACCAAAGCACCTTGGTGTTGAAGGGGCGGTCGGAAGTATGCCGGCGTCCGCCGGGAAAAAGCCAGTGCGTCGGCTTACGATCGAGTCCGCGCCAATATCCACGCAGCGCTTCAAGCAGCGCTGTGCTCAGCATGACATCGCGATCCTTGCGCCCCTTGCCACCTCGAATATGGATGACCATGCGCTGGCTATCGATATCGCTGACCTTTAAATGCGCTACCTCGGCGCGGCGGCCACCTGTGGCATAAAGCGTCATGAGCAGAATGCGATGGAAGGGCGTCAGAGCAGCATCGATGAGCCGTGCAACCTCTGCCTGGCTGAGCACCTGAGGCAGGTGGAGAAGCTTCTCCGGATACGGTGTCTCAGCTACACTCCAACTCCGCTTCAGCACCTGGAGGTAAAAGAAGCGCAACGCCGCAAGGCGTTGCGCCACTGTGTTCGGCGCCAGCTTCCACTTGGAAAACATCAGCGCCTGATACCGGCGGATATGCTCGGGACCTAATCGATCGGGGGAACAACGGAAATGCTGGGCGTAGTGCTCGACCGTGCGGATGTAGCAGCGAATGGTTCCTGGAGCGTAGTTGCGACGTTCCAGCTCTTCAAGCATGATCTGACGTAGATGGGTCACAGAGACTTCTCCTCTGCGACAAAAGCTAGATCAGAGCCGCCGCTGTTGACTCAAAACACGCGCATGCGTCCGCCGCCCTGGCGGCTTCGTTCAAGTCGCATTATCGGTAAATTCCCCCACCCGGAGGGGTCAGGACTCGCAACTTACCGCAATCCCGTTTTTCGGGAGCGTTATAGGCCCACTCATCGACAGTGAGGGTACTTTGATTGAACTGAAGAATTACAGCGAATTGATTGGGTCCTGGAAGGACGGTCAAATGATTGAAGATGAAACATCGTGGCTTATCAAATGGGTTGACGTGTAACCGGCATTTCGGACTGGTGCCTGCAACGTTGGCAAAGACGAAACAACGCCAACCGGATGGATCGCCGCTTGATTATCCTTCCGCCGCCTTGATTTTCTCACTCAGCGCCGGATCGCCGAAATTCGTCTTGAGAAATTCTGCCGACGTAGGTAATTCCACCCGGAGATCATGCACGGTGCAGGTCTGCACCTTACCGGCGCGAATCCGATAGTCGAGTGCATGTCCTCCAGCTTGTTTATCCTGGCGCAAAAAGTGCAGGTGAAACCCCGCTACGCCGATGCCCTGCGCATAGGTTGGAGAACGAAACCCGGCCAAAGTCCCCTCCACGTTGGTGAAGACTTTCTCTGCTTGATGTTTCGCCGCTTCTGTCAGCGGAGGAAACGGTTTGACCTGACGTGGCACGGTTCGTGTGCGGACTTCATCGAAAATGCCATCCACTCTCACCACGCTGAACAGATTGGCATCCGTTGCCTTCTCGATGGCCGCCATGAGGTCGCTCTTCGTCATCTGCTGTACTATATTCAACTCCTGGTCCGGCTGAAAAAAGGTAACGACCGCGAAAGGGGTCTTTTGGTCGTCGGTGACGGGACGCGCAGACCCGTCTGATCGAAGCTGATAGAACGTCCCGTCAAAGCCGACCATCTCACCATCGAGATCATTGAAAGTGCCAACGCCGAAGTCACCATATTTCCGAATCTGCCCGTATGTTGCCTCACCTTCATAAATCCCGGCCATCAATGCGGACATCAATGAGGTTTGATATAACTCTCCCGCTCGATGATCGTTGCTGCCTGACACGTGGTGCCACGCCGGCTGGATCATTGCCAGCGAGCCGGATACGAGCAAGTTCTCCATGCAAATCCTCTCAGTCCCAGGCTTCGGGAATCAGGTGTTCGCCAATCTCTACATTCTTGCTGTAGTCCGTCGGAATGTCGACCACTACCATTCCTGGAGTGTCGATCGCTTTTCGCAAAACCGGCAGCAGCTCATCGGGCCGGTTGACCCGCATACCCACGCATCCGAAGCTTTCCGCGTACTTCACGAGGCCCGGATTACCGAAATCGGTGCCTGAAGTACGCCCATAGATTAGCTCGACGCCTTTTAAGAAAGAGCGCGGTCCTTCCTTGGGCGGGCAGTGGCCGACTCCTTCGAAAATTCGGCGCTCGTAGAAGCTGGCAGAGATCCTTTAGAAGGGGTAGGGAGTCGACTTGATTTTCGGCGCACGTGAGATAGCGGACAGCATACTGATTGAGCAGAATTGCCGCAATAGGTATGCTGTCCTTCATCTCCTCCCCCTGTACCCTGACCGCCCTGCGGGCGGGGAAGAAGAGGCGCGGGCGCGTAGGATGATGAGTGCTGTAAGATTGAGCCTTCGCAAACAGGCGAACGGTGACCACTAAGAGCATGGCGTGAAGAAAGTATTGGTAACCGGAGCGGGTAGGGGCATTGGACTGGCAACGGCTCGAGCGTTCGCGTCAGCAGGATGGCGCGTGGTCTCGCTCGACAAGGAGTTTGGCAGCGACGTCGTTGGTGAGCGTCTCGACTTCGATCTTCGCCGGTCTGCGGACATTCATGCGATGGTCGCATCCTTAGGTGAATTGGACACGCTAGTCAACAATGCGGCTGTGCTCTATTGCGATCCGCTGGACGAAATCCCCGATCAGCACCGGAGAGAGATTCTCGCGGTGAACCTGGAAGCTCCCGCCGCGTTGATTGCGGCCGTGGCACCGGGTATGAAAAGCCGTCGAGAAGGAAGGATCGTCAACGTGAGTTCCGTGGCGGCTTTCACTGGGCATCCTGACCTCTGGTACGGCGTGACGAAGGCAGGGTTACTGAATCTGACGAAAGTCTGGGCGCGCGCACTAGGCCCGTTTGGAGTTCTGGTGAATGCGCTGGCTCCAGGGCCGACGCAGACGCACATGTACGACCAGCTTCCCCAATCGCGCCGTGATGAGGTAATCCGCGCAGTCTACTCCGGAAGAGTCTGCCAGCCCAAGGAAGTGGCTGAAGCCATCCTTTGGCTCGGGAGCGCCTGCCCGGAATACGTGAACGGCACGACACTCGACGTGAATGACGGCAGTTATCCGCGCTGAGGACCAGTCGCGGGATACAACCTGAAGCGCCCGCAAGCGAAACCTTGGCTTTGAGCTGCTCTTGATGGGCGCTTCAGATACAGCCCAAGACTTCTGAGGACCTCGCATTAAGCCTCGGCGGCTGGCGGAACCGCCTCTCCTCCACCGAAGCTACGGAACAGAGCCACCACGCGCTCGCAGGCATCCGGCGCATAGAACATCTCCGTGTTCGCCATTGTGTCCGCCGTCATGGATCGCATGCGGGAAAACATCTCCGCCTCGTACGCCGCGATTGCAACACCAGGCACCTCTTCGCTTAGGAGAAACTTTGACAAGACCAGAGCGTCGAGCATCGCCATGTTCACGCCTTCGCCCGCATAAGGCGGCATCACATGCGCTGCATCCCCAATCAGCGTAACGTTTGGCTTCGGCGTCCAATGCTGATCCATCGGGCAAACGAGTAGCGGACGCCAGAGCATTGAGACGGCCTGCCTGAAGAGCGGTTCCCATAGGTCACTCCACCCTTTGAAGTTGGCGTGGAACCATCTCACGCGCTGCTCCGGACCGCTTGCTTCTTCAAGGCTTTGCCTGGCTGCGGCATCATCGGTCTTCAATCCTGCGTACAACAGCACGCCGCCGTCTGGCTTCGTTCCCATGCCGATCGTCCGTTCGCCTCCCAAAGCGATCAACGCCGAGCCACCGAGAAGTTCCCACAACTCAGGGATGGCGTGCCTTGCTGCAGGAACGAGGCCCTCTACGAGCGAAACTCCGACATACTGCGGCCGAATAGGAGTGACCAGCTCCCGCAAGCGAGAGTTTGCGCCGTCGCTGCCAATGGCGATATCAGCAACTGAGGTCTGTCCATTCCCAAACCGTAATAAAACCTGCTCGCCGTGAACCTCTGAAGACTCCAGCTTGCAGTCCCACTGCACGGTGCCGGGCTGAAGCGAGTCAACCAGAAGATCGCGCAACGGTCCGCGCTCGATCTCCGGACGTTTCCCGGGACCGGACATATGGCGGTGATGATCGTGAAGAACCGTCCCATTGGCATCGGTAAGGCGAAGGCTATCGAGATCTGGTCGATGATTGGCCCAGAACGCTTCTGTCAGGCCAGCGGCTTCCAGCGCGGCCAGTCCAGAGTCTTCGTGGAGGTCCAATGCGCTGCCCTGGACCCGCGCATTGCGGCTCTGGTCACGCTCGTACACTGCCACCTGCGCGCCGCTTTGCTGTAGCAGTCGCGCCAGCGTGAGCCCGCCTGGCCCTCCGCCGACGATGGCGATCTTTTTTCCATTGATGGCGCTCATACTTACCTTCGGAATCCTTCACTCAAATCACGAACCGCACCAGTCGATACAGTCTAAAACGTGCGTTTGGCTTGTACGATCCGGGAAATCAATATTCCTAACCTCGAATCGCTCCGTTTTTCAACCGGAATTCCAGCTTTGCCCTGGGCATATGGCTGAAGAGCCTATATTCGAGCGAATCAGGACTGAAAAAGGAGATTCCAGATGAAACGGGAAATCATTCGCGTCGAGCCGCTGGACACCTACCTGGAAAAATACAAGGCCCCAGCTTCAACCGTGACGAAGCACGGAGACACAATCTACGTCTCAGGCGCTCCGCCGTTCGACCCCAAAACAGGAGAAATATTCAAGGGACCGATTGAGCGTCAGACGGAGATCGTATTGGATCAACTCAGGCTCTGTGTCGAAACGGCAGGCTCTTCTGTGGAAAACATTCTGAAGCTGAATGTCTACGTCACCTCAGTAGACCTGTTCCCTGCGGAATACCGTCTACAGGCGTTATTTCCCGGAAAATCCGCCCGCTCGCATTTTTCTCAATATTCCTGCCTGGTACGGCGGGTTTGATATTGAAGTGGATTGTATCGCCGCCGTTTTATAAGACTGTTCATTAGTTTGGTATCTATCTCCGCTCGTTGGCGAGCGGCCACGAAGGCGCCCTGTGCAACGGTAAGACGCGCCTTTTCGTATTGCGCTTATTCTGCCTTTGAACGAATGGTTGATAGTCAAGCGTTGCGTCCACCATTCACCAGTCAAAACTGAACGCTACCACTTAACCAGCTCCACGCGCCGGTTCTTCGCTTTGCCATCCTCAGTATCGTTCGATGCGACGGGCGCGTAGAAACCGCAGCCAAACGAACTCAACCGATCAGCCGGAACACCGTACTTCAAAGTCAGCTCGCGAACTACTGCCGCAGCTCTGCGGCGGCTCAGGTCGAGGTTGTAGTCCGGCTTTCCTTGATTGTCCGTATGCCCTACCACCGAAACTTTAAGGCCTCGATTGGCGGTGAGCAGCTTCGCAATCTCCTGCAAGGTAGCTTGCGAATCAGGCCGCACGGAATCTTTGTCCGTATCGAAATAGATTCCGTACAGTGCGATCTTGCCGGAATCCGCCAGCGAACGCGACATCTCCCCGGCATTCACGAACGCCATCTTCTGTTCCATCTGCTGCGGTGTTACCACCACTATCTCCGCAAGCGCAATATCCTTCGTCACCCGTGACTGAAGCCGATCCGGCATATTTCCTGCTCGATAGGAGGTGACAAAGACGTAGTAGTACGTAGGCGAAGCATCCTTCGACTTGCCCACCAGGACGCGTTCCTGGTCTTGGTTATAGGCCAGGATGTCGCCAATCTTGTCTTCCACCGCTATGGGGCCCAGGGTCGGTCCAAACCAGCCCCCCTCGCCCGCACCTTTGTCGTAGAGTGTCACCAGGTCCAATCGCTGAAATTCGAGTTTGTAGTTACGAAGAAGTTCCGTTGGAGTTCTGCCCGCAGGAGCCACATAGGTGTACCTGCTGACCAAGCCCTCGGTCTTCAGGCTCTTTACATATTTCGGAGGATCTTGCGATGTAGGCGGACCCATGGGCAGAAGGAATTCGTCGAACTTTGGCTCTCGGTACCCGATAATTTCGCTACCCTCGTAGCGCTTCATTCCCGGCGGGTCCTTCGAGCCGGGAAGATCCGCAGCAAGAGCGGCAATTCTCAAGGCCACCATAAGCGATAGAAGTGTGAGAGTCCGATTGGACATAGGTCGTGCCTCCAAAGATCCACAACAGTCTATACTCCGGGTGCCTCGTCCGCTCCCATGCATTTGGCGATCGCGAGCTTTTCGGCCAAGGTGTCCAAAGCATGACGGTGGTAGAGTGAGCAAATCTCCTTTTCAGATGACTCGTAATACGGTGACTGTCGCATCGTCTGTCTGGACGCCTCCGGAAAAAGCGTCCATGGAATCGAAGATCGATCGAACGATTTCATCCGCGGAGTGCATTCTGCGGGCCTTAGCAGCCTGGAGGAGGCCCTCGATTCCCCACTCTTGACCCACCGGACTGGACGTTTCAATCACACCGTCGGTGTATGCAAGGACCAGATCGCCGGGATGGAGGTGGATGACTTCCTCACGCCATGTTTCGTTGGGGAACAAGCCCACTGGAGCCCCGCTGGGCTCAAGCCAATCAACGGACCCGTCACCATGAACGACAACTGGCGGATTGTGACCCGCATTCACATACCGCAGCGTTAGCGCCGGCCGATTTATCACACCATAAAACAGCGTCGCATAGCGGTCAGCGAGCGACGAGGCACAGGCGTGATCGTTCGCGGCGCGGAAAAGGGCTGCCAGGTTGTTTCCTGTAAACTGGGCCGCGGTCCGCAGCGACGCCTGCACGCTGGCCATCATGAGGGCGGCAGCAACTCCCTTTCCGGAGGCATCCCCCACAAGCATAGCTATCCGGCCATCCGCCAAAGACGTGAAGTCGTAGCAGTCGCCGCCGAGAGCGCGCATCTGGCGGCAGCTCGCGCTGTAGTCCAGCTGGCAATTGTCCCTGGCTGGGCCTCGCATGAAATGCTCCTGGACGGAACACGCCTGAAGCCAATCATGGCTAACATCCATCACCATATCGTCGGTCGTCATTGTTCAATCTCCACTGGTATGTCGATCCCGGGTAGGCCAAATCGACATAAGGAGCGAATTTTGCAAAGGAGAATTTTTTCGGCGCGAAATGTCGAGAACCGGCTACCGGCTCCGACTAAGGGATGAAAGCGCAGGACGACGCCGGCGGGGACCCAGGGCAGCAATATATTCCTCAACTCGGCGGAAGAAGTTTAGAGCAATATCAACGGCGTGAAGAAACCAGCAAAGGAGAAATCGTTATGAAATACATTCTGATGATGTCGAGTACCAAGCCGGGCGTTTCCGGATATCACACCTGGACCCAGAGCGACCGGGATAGACATATGCAAACTCTCGGCGCCATCGTGAAGGACCTGGTGGAGACGGGCGAGTTCGTCGCCACACAAGGTTTGGCCGACCCGAACGAAGCCAAAGTGGTGCGCGGCGAGAAGAACGGGTTGCCCGTCACCGATGGCATCTTCCCCGAATCGAAGGAGTTCCTGCTCGGTTATTGGGTCGTCGATGTGGCGACCCCCGAGCGCGCGTACGCCATCGCGGGCCGGCTTTCGGCAGCTCCCGGACCGGGAGGTGTTCCGACGAACATGTCGATCGAGGTGCGGCAGTTCGTGGAGTATGCCTCCGCGAAGTGATCCGGCGACCAGGCGGCTGTTAAATCGAACTCAGCAAAAAGGAGCCCGAGAAAATGAAGTACATACTGATGATGAATGGAAAGAGGTCGGATTTCGAGCAATATGCCAAGTGGTCGAAGAAAGATCTTGAGGCCAACGTTGCCTTTATGCGCGCGTTCAGCAAGGAGCTGAAGGACTCCGGGGTATTCGTTTCTTCCGAGGGGCTGGGGTGGCCCAATGATGCCAGGCTCGTGTGCGCCGGCAGCAAAGGGGAGCCCATCACCGATGGAGTGTTTCCGGAATCGAAAGAGTTCCTTGCCGGATATTGGATCATCGACGTGGACAACACCGAGCAGGCTTTCGCGATTGCCGCGCGGCTTTCGCAGTCGCCCGGAGCGGGAATGAAGACGGGTGGCATGCCTATCGAAGTGCGGCAAGTGATGAGCAGTCACAGTGACCTGGGTCTGTAAAGCCGGCCTGGAGAAAGCATGAACGGGCAAACTCCAGAGATTCAGATCGAGCACCTGCTGCGCGAATTGGCGCCGCAGGCGCTCGGTGTGGTCGCCCGGCGCTTCCGCGACTTTTCCCTGGCCGAAGACGCGGTGCAAGAAGCATTGCTGGCCGCCTTCAGGCAATGGCCGCAGGAGGGTATTCCCGAGAATCCGTGCGGATGGCTGATTCGGGTGGCATCGAGGCGGATGGCGGATGCGGTGCGCAGCGAGATGGCGCGCCGCCGGCGAGAGACCGCGATGACAACAGCGGAGGAGCCGACGATCGAGCCGGCGGAATTAGAGACGGACATGGATCCCGAAGATACGCTCGTTCTCCTTTTCATGTGCTGCCATCCCGCGCTCAGTACGTCGTCAGCGATCGCGCTTACGCTGCGCGCGGTGGGCGGCCTCACCACAGCAGAGATTGCCAACGCCTTTATGGTTCCCGAGGCGACGATGGCGCAGCGGATCAGCCGTGCAAAACAGAGTATTAAGTCATCTAAAGTTCCCTTTCGTCTGCCGGCCCCGCAGGGGCGCAGGGAACGGCTGCCTGCGGTTCTCCATGTGCTGTATTTGATCTTCAGTGAAGGATATGCGAGCAGCATCGGCGCGCACTTGCAGCGGCTCGACCTGGCAGGCGAGGCGATCCGGCTGACCCGCGGCGCACGAGCTCTGCTGCCGGACGATGCCGAGGTTGCCGGTCTGCTGGCGCTGATGCTGTTGACCAACGCGCGGCGGGCTGCGCGGACCGGGCCTCACGGTGAGCTGATCCCGCTCGACAAACAGGATCGGAGTCTGTGGGACCGGGCCGAGGTCACGGAAGGTACGGATCTGCTCGCGCTGGCGCTTTCAAAAGGAGCCGTTGGACTCTACCAACTCCAGGCGGCGATCGCCGCCGTCCATGACGAGGCGGCTCGCCCGGAAGATACGGACTGGCCGCAGATTCTGGCGCTGTACGAGCTGCTTCGGCGCGCGGCGCCCAGTCCCATGGTGACGCTGAACCACGCAATCGCGGTTGCGATGGTGCACGGACCGGAGCGTGGTCTGGAAGCTCTACGAGCGCTGGACAACGACGAACGACTGGCTGAGCATTATCGGCTGGATGCAGTGCGCGGGCATTTGTTCGAGATGCTCGGAGATTTCGAAAGAGCGATTGAGCACTACCGGACAGCGGCGACCAAGACGACCAGTGTACCGGAACAAAACTATCTCATGAGCCAGGCGGCTTGTCTCGAAGAGGCTCGCAAAGAATCGATTGATGGCTCTCCTACCCCGAAATCGCGGCTTTGAATCCATTCAGCTTCGAGAATCATTAGATGTGTTTGACGTCAATTTGGTGATACTCATTGAGCCGGTCAGTTTGGCGAATGAAATATATCTACATGAGCTCACCCGCCCGGTCTGTAGGCCTAAGGCAAAGTAATCTCCTTTGATTCTCAAAGGGCTGTCTTTACCACGGCCCGCAATATTGCGTTGGACGCACGCCATATTACGCCTTAAAGAACCGGCCGCCCAAATTGCAGTCATACTTACCCGATGAACCCGCCGAAAGCGTCCGGTAAGGTGATTGAGATTTCGCAACCGCAAGACGCCTCTGCCCGGATAGAAGCTTTTGTGATGCGTCTAATGGAGAGCAATGAAGGGTTGGCTGCTGCCTTGGTGCGGCTGAGGGACTTTTACTTGGCCGGAGCGCCGCATTTGGTTGCAGACGAGGTCCTGGCACAGGTTGATACCGCACTTGAAACGGCTACGAGAGCCCAACAGGGTTTCTAGCTCACCCACGCCCTTCTCCAGCTATCGCTAGCTGCCCCTACAAAGTCTTTAGTGTTGCGCCTCACAGCCAGCCCCTATTGCGAGCAATCCGGGCCGCTTCAGTCCGGTTGGAAGCGCCCAACTTGGAGATGGCTTCGGAGAGATAGTTGCGTACGGTTCCCTCCGTCAGTCGCAGCGAACGCGCGAGTTCAGCGGTAGTCTCACCGTCGCCGGCGCGGCGCAGGATCAAACGTTCTCTATCGGTGAGCGGGTCTTTTTCTGTGCTCCATATTTGCGAGGCTAATTGGGGATCCACGATACGAGCGCCGCGACTGACTCCCCGGACCGCGTCGGCGAGTTCTTCCGAGGGCCGGTCCTTGAGAAGATAGGCAGACGCTCCGGCTTCCAGCGCTCGCCGCAAATATCCCGGACGCGCGAAGGTGGTCAGAATCAGGACGCGTGTGTCCGGGTAAAGCTCCTTCACACGGGCGGTGAGTTCGAGTCCGCTCATCTTCGGCATCTCAATGTCGGTTAGCAAAACTTCCGGCCGGTGCTTTCCGACAGCCCGAAGGGCCTGCTCTCCATCGGAAAAACTTCCGAGCACCTCGATATCGGGTTCTATGGAAAGCAGCGCGGCGAGCGCGCCCCGCAACATGCTTTGGTCCTCCGCCAGCACCACGCGTATCCTTTGCGTCAAAGGTTATCCACCTCTCCCACAAATTGTGCTGCCGATTGTGCCGGTGAGTTACTGACCAGTGGCAAGGTTATCTCAAGGCTTGTTCCTCCATTTGCCGAACCTGTGAGCTTCATGGTCCCGGCGATGGATTGAACCCGCTCTCGCATGCCACGCAGGCCATTGCCTTCACGAACCTGCCCGCCCAGACCATTGTCCTCAATCGTGAATTGAATCGTCCGGTCCTTTTCGAGGAGCGCCACGTGGCAGACGGTTGCGTGAGCATGGCGGACGATGTTCGTTACGGCCTCGCGCAGGGCAAGGCAAAGCACGTTGACCTGGCTCGAGGAGAGATTCACCGGAGCAAGCGTCGTGGTGAGTTTCACATCGGCGGAAAGCAGGCTTCGCCGGGCGCGACCGATCTCTGTGTTAAGTCCCTGGGCGCGGTAACCGGACACGGCTTCCCTCACCTCGGCAAGGGCATTCCGGGCAGTCTGCTCCGCTTCCACAATCTCGTTCCGGGCGCGTGTCCGAGTCCTGTGACAGGAGCCGCCGGGCGAGATCGAGCTTCACTGTAATCACGGTCAGGGTATGGCCGAGGAGGTCGTGCAGATCGCGTGCAATGCGCTCGCGCTCTGCTTCCTGGGAGAGACGTTCGATCTCGGAATTTGCACGCTCCAGAAGAGAATTGGTTCGTACCTGCTGGGCGAAGGCAAAGTTACCGAACCCAAAAATCACGCAGTAGAGAAGGACGCTTTCGGCTATGCCAAAAGGGCGGCCGAGGTACCGGGTCTCCATTACGACTCCGGCCATCATCGCAATCAGCACCAGGAACAGGGTGCGCAAACGAGTGACGAAAAGGCAAAGCACAGCGAAGGGGTAGACGAGTATTACGTAGGCATCCTGATTGAGCGGGTAATAGGCAAAGACGACGAGAAAGAACAATACAAACGCCACTGTCTGCCGGCGTCCCGTAAGCTCCCCTACGAGAAAATACAGAGTGAGGAAAGCCGCGTAAAAAACCGCGAACTTCATCCAGACCGTCAAGGGTTGCCGATAAGCCGGCGTGAAAAAGAAATATGCGGAATAAAGCAACCCCGCCCAGCGCACGATCCAGCGGCCACGGAGAAACTCCCGCTTCGAGCCGGTGATGTGCGAACCCCGGGCTGAGGTTTCTGGTTCCGGCGCGTGTAACTGCCCTTCGCTCATACCATCATCATTCCACCACACAAACGATCCCGGCACCCAGAGCTGTCATATGAAACGCATGACAGGTGTCATGGTGATACCTGTCACGTCTCATCGATGACAGCTGCTACTGGTCTTCCCTGACCGACAGGCGCATTGTTTTCTTACAGTCGCGCGAGAGCGTGAGGCAAACGTCAGGAGGAACATGAATATCGAATTCTTTTTCAATGCACTGACAAGTGCATGGGCTGTGGGAGAAATCCTGCTCATCGTGTTCACTCAAACGCGTCCGGGTGAGGGCAAGATACAAGATCGCGGATCGCAGATCCTTCTCGTGGCTGTTATTGTTGCATCGCTCAAAATCGACGATTGGATGCACAAGTTCTTCTCGGCCGACATGCCAGGAAGTTATAGTTGGCTGCTACCCGCGGCTCTTGGAATCTTGATCCTCGGCATGGCAGTACGTGCCGCAGCGATCGTTACGCTGGGTAGAGCCTTCAGCACGAACGTAGCGACACGCGCTGGACAGGAACTCGAGCGAAGTGGACTCTACACCCTGGTCCGTCATCCCTCCTATCTCGGCCTGGAACTGATTCTCCTGGCTTTTGCTCTTCACGCACGCACATGGGTCTGTTTTGCCGTTGTCTTCGTGCCACCCAGTCTGGCTGTGTTGTATCGCATCCAGGTTGAAGAGACTGCGCTCCGCCTGGCTTTTGGAGCCAACTACGAAGACTATAGCCGCAGCACAAAACGTTTGATTCCGGGTGTCTATTGAGTGGTTTCGCTTATTGTTGATAGCCGCTTCGGAGCGCCGAACCTACGGCGCTTTCCCGGATTTCCTGTGGACCTTGGTGGCGCTGGCGAACTTCATGCGGCTTTCCTTACTGAAAGCCGGACGCGCACTCGTTGGATGGAGCCGCGTACAGGAAATCCGGGTCGCACATTTCCTCGTTACCGCACACCTGGTAACGGGGCCGATCACCACAATATGCAAGAATGGACTCATCGCATCAATTCCTTCGCTGTACGTTTCTCTGACCGACAAGGGGGACAAAGCGGGTGTACATCCATACAACCGCATCCTGGCCCGCGCGTGAGGATCGCCGGGCCGCGATGGTCTGGCTCGCCATCTTCTGGATCTTCGTGGGCTTCGGCTTCGGCTTCGATCTGCACAACTACCTCCAGGAGCAGCCGCCCGTACCCAAGATCGTCCACATACATGCCATCGCCACCACGCTCTGGCTGCTCACTGCCACCGCGCTTGTGCTCATGGTCGAAACCGGCAACGTCCGCTTCCATCGTCGTTTCGGCTGGTTTGCTGCCGGCTACGCCGCTCTCATCGTCGTGATCGCTCCCTGGTCCGAACTCAGTTGGCAGGCCTTGAACTTGCATACTCCCGGCGCTCTGCCTCCTCAATTCCTTTCCATCGCCTTCAGCGGAGTCATTTGCATGGCCGTGCTGCTGCCATGGGGTGTTCTCATGCGTCGCAACTCCGCCGCCCATCGACGCGTGCTCATTTTGGCCACCATCTGCATCAGCGATGCGGGCTTTTCCCGGTTTGTAAGCCTGTTTTTGCCTGCACCAACTACCTTTCTCGGCACCTACCTGTTTTACGAGGGCGGCAATCTGTTCCTCATCGTTCTCATGTTTCTTTGGGACTGGAAACGCAACCGGATAATGGAACAGTTTCTATGGGGAGCCTTCCTCGTCACCGCTGCGGGCCTGGGAGCCACGGGCCTCTACTTCAACGAGACATGGAAATCGATAACGCGCTCTTGGCTGGAGGGCTGGGCGCGGAACATGCTGTAAAGCCAAGTGTCTCGATGCGAATGTACGCTCACTCACTGCCAGAGAATGGAGAAGGATATTTATCCGTTATTTTTGCTTAAGCACTTTGCCACTGTTGGCATCAATGAAGGCAACATAACCGGACTTCTTATCCCCCCACATCAGATACCAGACCGGCTCCTGAAACCTGTAAGTGTTCCCAAGCGCAAAAGAGGAGAGTGCCTTGCCTGGATTTTTCTTCAACCAAGCCGCCCCATCCGCTGCTGCGGCTTGGTACGCGGCATCCGAATCGACGTTGAAGCTGGTAAGCTCAACCGCCATAGCGTCTCGCGTTATGCCGTTCCAAGGCACCCGGATGCCGGCAGTCACGCCCTTGAAAATGTCCGGCGGGGAATAGGCGATCGCGTAAGAGTAGACCCGGTACTGATGCAGGCTGGGAGAAGCAAACATCGCCTCCCACATCGCCGCTTTGCCGGCTTCATTCTTAAACCCTGGCACTTCCCTTGGCGTGAGCCTAAGTATCAGGATATCGGTACTCCAATGCCGGCCGGCCGTGTACATCGGCCAAAAAGCCGTTTTGGCCGTCACGGGTTCCGGAGGGCCTGCCGGCGGCCTTGCCGTTTTAGATTCGTCGGTGACAGGGGCTTTGGTCCTATCCAAGCAGCCCGCAAGAAGCAGCATCGCAACAACCGCACTTACCGCGCATTGTGTGAGCACAGTGCCCATCGGAATCCTCCACTTACTCGAGTGGCTGAGGAACGGGCTGGGATTCTGCGGAATGGTTTCCTACACGTGCACAAGCGGCCCGGCATCCGCCACGGCCTAACATAGTATTCCAACATCTGCCGGTGTGCCAGACTGTTTGCACCCGATTCCACCTATGTTCGCTGCTCGACGGCTTAACAACTGGCCAAACGCCCGGGGACTGATCTATGTGGATTCCGCCGCTCAGGCTTCAGATACTTGCGTCCTGCAGGCGTAAGGCGATAGAAGAGTACCTTGCGGTTGGTCTCCGAGATGCCCCACTCGGCCGTGACCCAGCCCTTGACAAGCATTTTTTGCAACGTGGGATAGAGCAGTCCCTCTTCCACCGCCAGCACTTCGCTGGAGATCACATGAATCCGCTGCGCCAATGCATAGCCGTGCAATGAGCCGGATTGAAGGACACGCAAAATAAGCATGGGAAGCGCGCCCGAAGGCATTACCCTTTTAGGCATATCGTCTATAGGCATAAGCCAATTAGGGGTTGCCGCACTTGTCAAGCGCGAGCGCCTATTCGCAGCGCAATGCCACCATTGGATCGATACGCGATGCCCTCCGGGCGGGCAGGTATCCGGCAAGAACCGCTAAAAACATCAGTAAGCAGACAGCCGTCAGCAGATTCCACGGATCTCTTCCGTCCAGTCCGAACAGTATGCTTGTTACCAGCCGCGATCCGGCCAGTGTTACGGGGATACCGATGGCGATGCCTACGCCAACCAGAAGGGCGATCTCGAGCAAGACCTGCCTTCGGATCCGGGAGCGGTCCGCGCCCAGCGCTATGCGAATGCCAATTTCGTTGGTGCGCCGGCTCACGACATACGACATGAGACCGTAGATCCCGATGCTGGAGAGAAAGGCGGCCAGTAGTGAGAAGAAGGTGGAGAGTTGCGCGATGAGAATTGAGGATTTTGTCGATAGAGACACTTGCTCGCGCAGCGTAGTGACATGATTGATGGGGAGATTGCCATCGACGCTGTGGATGGTTCGCTGCACTGCGGCTGAAATGGCGCCCATGTCTCCCGAGTACCGAACATCCAGATCAGCAAAGTACCCCGGCATTTGAGTGTAAGGGAAATAGTCCAATGCCATGGCGGGTTCAGCTAGGTTCGCAACCTTCACATCTTTGGCAACGCCGATGACTTCGATGTCGTTGGCATGTTGCAGGTCTTCGGTTCCGTAATGCCGTCCAATCGGCGAACCACCGGGGAACAAGGTGCGAGCCGTATACTCACTGATGATGGCAACCTTGGGCGAAGTGGCGGTGTCCTGCGGACCGAAGCTACGACCTGCCATTAACTGAATCTGCATGGTCCGAAAATAATCATTGCCGACGACGTTGTGCCAGACCACGACATCCTTGTTGTTGTCATACCCCTGAACGAAGATATTGCCACTCCAGCCCCCCTGGTTGAAGGTGAATTCTGAGTAGCTGACGGCCCGCACGCCGGGAAGCGCACTCACTCGCTGTTGAATCTCCTGGCGCACGACACCGAGACGAGGATCGTCTGCCTTGTAGCCGGCGGAACTTTCGTCGGGTTGCAGAACAAGGACGTTCTCCTTATTGAATCCCGTTTCAACATTATTGAGATTGACGAGGGTGCGGAGAAATAGCCCGGAACCGACCAGCAGCACGAGCGAAAATGCTACCTGGGAGATAACCAGGACCCGGGCTAGCAGGCTTTTCGCCGCGTTCCCGGATGCGCCTCGGCCGTCCTTCAACGAATCGGTGAGCTGCAAACGTGTGGCACGCAGTGCTGGAATGGTGCCAAAAAGCGCTGCCGTGGAGAGTGTGATGCCAAGCGTAAAGAACAACAGGTTCATGTTCAGGGAAACATCCAGCGGTAACGTATCGGTGCCGGATACCATGCGCAGCAGGAGCCGGCTGGCAACAGCAGCGAAGACTACACCCAGTGCACCTCCGGTCAGAGCGAGCGTGAGGCTCTCTGTCAATAGCTGGCGGACCAATCGGCCGCGTCCCGCTCCCAGCGCCTGCCGTACGGCCAGCTCGCGTGCACGCTTAGTGGAGCGGGCCAGCAAAAGATTTGCGATATTGGCACAGGCGATCAGGAGCACCAGAGCGACCACCATCATCAGAATCTTCAAAGGCAGGGAAAAATCTTTGCGAATATCTGAAATGCCAGTTGCCATGGACGTCAGTGGAACCCGCGTCTTCGCCAACTCCGTCCGATTTTTTTGTGCCTGTGTCTTGTCAGGGAAGCTGCCCAGGAGCTGCTGAAAGATTTGCTGGAAAACGAGATTCACATCGGTCGAGGCCTTTTCAAGGCTTATGCCGGGTTTCAAACGCCCCATGATCAGGAGCGAGTTGATGGAAATGTCCTTGTATCCCGACCGATGCGGGGGGACAGCCTGAACCATCGAAAGAGGAACCCAGATGTCTGGGGATTCGCCAACCTTAGTGCCAAAGAACTCCGGCGGTGCGACGCCGACGATGGAGAAGACCGTCGAGCCAATTCTGAGGCTCTGGTTCAGTACCCCTGGATCGCGCGCCAAGCTGCGCATCCACCACCCGTAGCTGACGACCGCGACCGGATGGTTGCCTTCTGAGTTGTCGTCTTCATCGGTCAGCGTACGTCCCATCAGGGCATGAACGCCAAGCAACTGGAAATAAGTGCCGGAGACAAGCTGTATCTTCATCGGCTCTTGTTGCGCACGCTGCGCCACAAAACCATGCACATCGTTGGTCATGCTGAAGAGGGCAGCGACGTCGGAGAAGACATGATTCTTTTGCCGGAATTGGCGATAGAACGGGTAGGAGTAGAGGTCTGTTGATGCGAATGCGTCCGTGATGCCAGAAACTTCCCCATTGCCCAGTAACACAAGCTGCGCGGGGTCTTTCACCGGGAGCGAGCGCAGCATCACCGCGTCCATGAAGGTAAAGATGGCCGTATTCGCGCCGATGCCAAGCGCCAACGACAACAGGGCCACAACCGTCAGGCCCGGACTGCGCAGCATGGCGCGTATCCCATAGAGCGTGTCCTGCGCAAGACTTTCCAGCCAACCCCATCCCCAGGTGATCTGGCTTTTCTCCTTGAGTAGCGTGGTATTGCCAAAACGGCGACGCGCCGCAAAGGCTGCCTGATCGAGCGGCATTCCTTGTTCGGCCTGCTGCTGTTGTCGCAGATCCAGATGCAGTTGCATCTCCTCTTCGAGGTCGGCGCGAAACTGATGCCGATGCAGCAGCATGCCGATACGCCGTCCAAGCCCTCTCAGCCAGTTCATCGCAATTTCTCCTCAAGCGGTTTGAATGACCCGAGTGATCGCTCCCGTAATGCGCTCGAACCGCGACACTTCCACAGACAACTGCTTGCGGCCGACCTCGGTCAGGCGGTAACAGCGCGCCCGCCGGTCGCCCGCGGTCGTTCCCCACTTTGCCAGGACCCAGCCTTTGATCAACATGTGCTGGTGGGCTGGATATTGGGAGCCCTCTTCCACCTGGAGCACTTCTTCCGAGGCGTGTTGCATCGAGCCGCCAATCAGGGCAACGGTTTTCAGGATTAGGAGATAAACGGTTCCGGGCGGAATCTCATCACGATTCACGGATACCTCCCGATGACTCGGCCCTGGCATAGTTAAACTATGCCAGTATCTTGAGGTGGGATAGTTCCTGTCAATAGAATTGCGAAATCCAGGCATTGAAGGGACGTGACGTAAACGCCACACCGGGCAGTCTCAGGGTGGGACAGCGAATGTCTACGCTGCGCCGGCCCATCTGAGCGATATACGCGAACCGCTTCCGACGCAGTTGTACCGGGGGCCGGAAGCCGGATTCAAATTCGACTGAGCAGGTTATGGCGGATCTCGTGGAGTGCGGAGCCGATCTGCGACGGCCAGAGATCGCCTGGATGTCGCAGACCGGGGGAAGGCGCAAATGGACCTTAGCGGTGCCGGCTCGCAGATCCATAGGGGCCCGTGCGGGTGACAGTGGCTGCCCCTGTGCCACGGCCCGTCACGGTCCGGTTAGCCGTCTGGCCGTTCGGCCCCGTGCTGGTGGAGGAGCTGCCGCCTGCATAGCGCTGCGTGTTGCGCGTTGCCGTGTTGCCGTTCGTTCCGGTGGTGGTTGCGGTTACATCGCCGGTGCCCCGGCCACTGACCGTGCGCGTGGTGGAGTTCCCGTTGAGTCCGGTTACCGTAGTGGAGTTGCCGCCGGCGTAATGCGCCGTCGAACGGGTTGCCGTGTTTCCATTGGGACTCGTCGTGGTTACATTTGCGTGGCCGTCGCCCCGAGTGGCAGCACGGGTTGCGGAATTTCCATTGGGGCCAGTCGTTGTTGTTGTGCTGGTGACCTGAGCGAATGCGGTGGTTGCGCATAGCACAAGTGTAACCACGGCCATTGCGTATACTTTGGATTGCATAAATGTCTCCGGTGGTTGATCTCTCGGCCGCTGCGATGCGGTACCGACATCCTCATTGAACTCCGGATGGGGCCAATTGTGGCGCTTGAAATTGTAAGGAAGTGTAGGACTTTACGCGAATGGCAGCAGAAGGCGCACTTCGAATCCTGTCCCGTCCATGCAATTTGCGGCGTCGATGCTGCCGCGATGCAGCTCGATAATCCTCTGCGAGATGGAGAGTCCCAGGCCTGTTCCGCCCTCGCGCAGATCCCGTGATTCAGAAGCCCGATAAAAGGGATCGAAAAGAAAGGGCAGGGATTCCTCGGGCACGCCGGGGCCGTGATCCCGCACGAGAATCTCGCATCGCGAAGCTCCGGAGGCGTCTGAGGCGGGACGCGCCGCAATCTCTACCGTGGTGTGCGGCGCCGTGTAATGCACAGCATTGCGCACGATGTTCTCGATGCAGCTGCGCAGCAGGTTGGCATCGCCGCGAATCGAACAGGGACCGTTCACACGCACCCTGACGCGCTTGTCCTCGTCCTGCGTTTCAAACTCGGCGTCGTGGGCAACCTGCTCCAGCATCGCCGCCATATCCACAGGAACGGATGCAGCCTGCGGCAGTTCAAGCTCCAGCCGCGTCAGTAGCAAAATCTCGCCGATCATCACGTTCATCCGATCCAGATCCGTCTGCATCTGTTCCAGCACATCCGTCTCGCCTCTGCGCATCAGTTCCAGAGATACCGAAAGCCGCGTGAGCGGCGAGCGTAGCTCATGTGAGATATCCGCGAGCAGCACCTGGCGCTTCTGTACGAGAAGCTGAATCTGGTCGGCCATCTGATCAAAGGCACGCGCTGTGTCGGCAAGCTCGTCGTCCCGCGGTGCAATGGAAGGCTGGACGCGGCTGCTCAGGTCGCCGGCGGCCAGCCGCAGCGATGCCGCCTGCAGCGCGCGCACCGGCGCCACGATATGCCGTGTGAGAAGAATACAGAAAATACCGGCCACCAAAAGCGCAAGAACCAGGCGCCCCAGCAGCGGCAGGAAGAAGGTGCCATCGACGAATTTGCGCAGCGGATGCACTTCCATAACAAAGTAGAACTGCTGTCCGCCATACTGAAGCGGTGTCGCCGCGGCCCAGACTCGGCCCAGCTGAAAAGTCGACCCGCCGCTTTTAGCACTCCGCCGCAGAACGCGATCCACATCGGGGGGCCGAACGCCGCCCAGCACGTCGTTCTGCTCGCTATCTAAAAGGCTGGCGTCGATGCCCGAGGATTGATTCAGAGTCTTGAGATACCGCTCCAGCGCGGGCCTGCCGCCGGTCGTGTAGAAATCGATCGCGGTATGGGCATACATGTCCTGGGTCAAACGCAGCCAGCGTCGCCCCAGCGGCTGCGTCCCAGTGAACACCGTCGCCATGAGGATCAGCAGTGAACCCACAGTCAAAGTGAGCCAGAACCAGCCGAAGATCTTCGCATAGAGCGTTCTGAATATCTTCATTTGGTCTCGGTGTGCCCTGTGTAGATGTACCCTGTCCCACGCAGGCTGCTAATCCGCTCTGCTCCGCGGCAAAGCATCCCCAGCTTCTTACGGAGGTTGCTCACATGGTTGTCCACGCTGCGATCGAAGGGGGCGACGGGACGGCCTAGGCAGATCTCCGCGATCTCGTCACGGGAAACGACCTTGCCGGCAGACTTGATCAGGAGCAACAGGATGTCGAACTCGGCACCTGTCAACGTGACTTCGGCACCCTCCTGCAGAACCTGACGGGTGAGCGGATGAATTTCGATATCACCGATGGCAATGACCTGGGGCTGGGGTGGTTGCGGAAGTCGCCGCTTGAGGACCGCACGAATGCGAGCCACCAGTTCTCGCGGGCTGAACGGCTTGGGAAGATAGTCGTCGGCTCCGGCCTCGAGTCCGGCAATACGGTCGCTTTCGTCACCGCGCGCCGTCAGCATGATGACGGGAACGTCGGAAACAGCGCGAATCTTCCTGAGGACCATGCGGCCATCGCCGCCCGGCAGCATCACGTCCAGCACGATCAGCGCAAAATTGCCCTGTGCGGCCAGGTGTCCGCCTTCCGGAGCTGTGTGGACCGCATCCACTTCAAAACCTTCCATGCGGAGAAGCCGGCGCAATGAGGCGCAGAGCTCCGTGTCGTCATCGACGAGCAGAATGCGAGCCTCGTTCTTCTCCGCACTGTCTCCTTCTTCTTGCGAAGTTAATGCGTTGCCCTGCGATGGAGTTAGCCTGTTCTTGACCACCAATGAAGCGGTCCCCCTCACACCTATGTTAGTTGCCGGAAGCTCGCTCACGAAGCTGAATGGCACTGATGGTGGGACCGGCGCCGCTTCCGGTCGTGTTGAAGAGCGGTCCCTTGGTAGCGACGAACTGGCCCACCGCAAGCCCACTGACCGATGCCGAAGGGAACCCGACGAAGGTCGTCGTCACATCCGTCTGGACTTCCATCTGCTGGATGATGGGCGGTTTCCAAAGGAAAAACTGCGACACATTGTTGATCGCGATAGAGGAGGTCCCTGCGTCCACGGCTGTAACCCTGCCGATTAGTTGCGAGGGCTCGAGGTATACGGAGCCGGCGTTAAACGAAAGAGCCGAACCGCTGACCAGGTTGGAACCCACACTCATCACTAGCTCCTGTCCAGCCATCAAATCGATGGGGCTGGAGAAGCTTCCGCCGGAAACCGCGGGATAAGTCGCCGGCCCGACTGCATAAGCCGTTCCCGTCGTCAGATACACCGTGGCAATCTCGCCGGCCAGAATTGTCGACTCATTTTCGGTCCGCTGGATCAGAAGTTGTACAGAAGGATCTGCCGCCGATGTATCGGCACTCAGCACCAGCCCCTTCACGAGTGGAGTGCCGCTGCTCCCTACGTAAGAGATCGAGTTGAGAGCAAGGGCGCCATTGCCGAGTAAACTCAAGTTCGCGGTGACCAGTTGGCCGGTCGCGAGGCACGAGGCCCCCGCTGTAGAGCAAACCGAAACCGGGTAGTTGTACTTCGTGGAACCGCTGCCGGTCAGAACCAGAGAGTCTCCCAACGCAGTGGTCATGCCGATTTGGTTGCCGCTGATCGATGTGACCGTCCCGAACACATCGTCGATCTCCGCCTGCTGCGAGGTGGCATTCGCGGGTTGCGGAAGCAGCGATACATTCACCGAACTCCCGTTCGCAAGGGTGATGGAGAGATCGCTCTGCAAAAGGTCGGGGATGCTTAGGTCCATGTTGAGGCCGGTCGTCGAATTCGCCTGCACCGTGATTGGGAACACGCCATTCGAGATCGTCACACTCGCCTGATTCAGAGCAGGTGAGAGTGTGCACACCGCACCCGCGGCGCATGTCTGTCCGGCAATGACGATCGGAGCGACGGAGTTGTTTAGGATTGTGACCTGTGGGTTCTCGTAGGTGACCATGAGGCTCGTATAGGTACCCGAGTCAATGACCGTGGACGCGAGAAATCCGGTATCCGATACAAGTTGCGCCAAATCGACGGTCACCGGCCGCGGCAGCAGGGACACATTGCCCGGCTGCAGCACCGCACCGCTGATCTGGATTTGAAATGCCAGCACCGTAACGTTGGTCGGGGGGGAATCGGTCACCACTAAGTTAACGGTTCCATTGGCTGTTGGAGATGTCGAAGAAGTCTGGCTAGTAATGCCGCCTCCACAACCATTCAACAACATGATTGCCGTCAAGCCGAACGCCGCCACGAACGCACGTACTCGCATCACGTCCTCCTCGAGCGGAAACCCTCCGGCTTCCACAGCCCTCTTCTATCAGGAATCGCGAACGCGGAATGTAAGGAAGTGCAAGCGGTCCGCTGACACTTCTTTACACAGACGGTTTAGCAGTTGGTGTACTAGAAAGAGAGACTTGCGAGACAGACTAATGTGGAAGCCTCGGTTGAGACAGCAAATTGAGCGACATTGATCTTTAGAAACGCTGAGGCTTGCCGGGTGGGGCCAGGAGTTGTTTGTTGATATCAGGCCGAAGCGTTTCCACAATGGTCCAATTCGGAAACACGCGTTGGCGATTTCGCGCTAACTGAGATGATTGTCTGAACCTTCGAATCAAGAAGGGTTCTATTGGGGCGGCGAAGTGCCATTGCCAACGACTGGCACGAAGCACAGGTCATTCAATGCGCAAGGCCTGCGCGGGGTCGATGGAGGCTGCGCGCCGTGCTGGAATGATGCCCGCAATGGCAGCCGTAAACACCAGCACTCCGATGGCGATAGCCATGACGGACGCATTCACGCTGGTGATCTCATAAAGCTGTGACTTGACGTAGCGCACGCAGAAGATGGCCACCGGGATGCCAATCGCGAGTCCGGCGACGGCTTGCAGGACGGCACCACGTATGACCGTTCCAATCACGCGGCTCCGCGCCGCTCCCAGCGCCATGCGAATGCCGATCTCCGGCGTGCGGCGAACGACGGTGTAAGCAGTAACACCGTAGAGGCCGATGGCAGCGAGCAGCAAAGCAAGTAGACCGAAGAGCGAAGTGAGGCGCGCGATGAGGCGCTCTTCGGTGAAGCGGTCGTCAATCTGCTGCTGGAAGGTCTGGAATTTAACGATAGTGAGGTTGGGATTGATGCCGGCCAGCGTCCCTTCGACGATCTTTTCAAACCCGGCGATGGGATGGGCGGTCTGAATGACGACTGCGCCGGCGTACATGGATTGGTCTTTGTCCAGCGGGTCGTTGGGGTCGTTCGCCATCCCGGCGCGCTGCGTGAGCGGCAGAAAGTACATGGCGTGGTTCTTCCAGTAGACGCTGGTGTAGGTGGTGTCTTCCACCACGCCGACGATCTCATGCGCTCCATCCATACCGGCCTGGCCGGGGCCGGAATGACCAAAGCTATGGCCGATGGGGTTACGCTTGCCGAAGAACTGCTTGACGAACTCTTGATTGACAACGGCGACGGGCGGCGCATCCAACGTGTCCTGCGACGTGAATCCGCGGCCCGCAACGACGTGGGTGCCGACGGAATCGAAGTACTCCGAGGTGCCCTTCACCCAGGATGCTGATTTGTTGAGGTCAGGATCGGCGTGCACTTTTACGCCAGAACCCCAATTGTTCGATTCCATAGGGGTGTAGGTGCAGAGGGCGACTTTGAGAACGCCGGGAAGCTGGTGGAAGCGATCGACGATAACCCGGTAAAGGGGCTCGACTTCGGTGTTCTTGTAGCCGGCCGCCTGCGGGTTGATGTGGGCGATGTACCGGTTCTTTGCATCCAGTTTCATGTCTACGTTCTCTGCCTTGTTGAGGCTCTGCGCAAAGAGGCCTGCGGCGACGAGCAGCACGAGGGAGAGCGCGGCCTGAAGGACAACGAGTGCACGCTGCAGCAAGGAGGCGCCCTGCGCGGTTGTACGCGCATTGGAGCGTAGAGCTTCAGAGGGCTGTGTGCGCGCGGCCATCAGCGCCGGCGCAAGGCCAAAGAGGATGCCGGTGACGAGCGAAAGCGCAAAGGCGAATCCGATGGTCAGCGGCGAAGGCGAAGCGCTGACCGGCATGTTGTGCTGATCCGGAAAGGCGAGCGCCAGCAGCGCGTGCGCCCCGAGATAGGAGACGGCGAGACCGAGCAGGCCGCCGATACCGGCGAGAAGAACGCTCTCCGTAAGCAGCTGGCGCACTATGCGGCTGCGCTGCGCGCCAAGTGCCGCACGAACGGAAAGTTCCGCTCGCCGGCCCATGCCCCGCACGAGCAGGAGGTTCGCGATATTGGCGCAGGCGATGAGAAGGACCAGCGCGGCAATCCATTGCAGCAGCTTCAGGTGGTCCTTGTATCCGTCCTGCATGTTCTGAATACCACCGCCGCCGTGAGAGAGCACCACATGGGTGCGGGGGAGAACGTTCTTGGCGCGTTGATCAGTGAACGTCTTGAGCGGGGCAAACTGCTGCTTGAGCAGCGCGCTGGCCTTAGCCTGGAGGGCCGGCAGAGAAGTTCCCGGCTTAACCCGGCCGATGATGTAGGCCCATTCGACATCGGGATCGGTGAAGTAAGGTGCGCCGATGACTGCATCCATCGAATTCATGGGAAGGAAGTATTTCGGGGGATTGGTGTCGATGCGATCCCCGTAGAATCCCTTTGGCGCAATGCCGATGATGGTGGCCGGCTTGGTGTTGATGTAGAACTGGCTTCCCACAATACTCGGATCGCCGGAGTAATCCTGCTGCCATGCGTCATAGCTCATCACGGCGGTGATGGGTGCGCCCTTCTGGTCGTCGGAATCCATAAAGAGCCGGCCCGCCGCCGGCGAAAGGCCGAAAACGCGGAAATAGTTTCCGGAGACGAAGGTTCCCACGACAGACTTCGCTACGGTCTGGGGTCCGGCGCGGCGGACGGTAATGGGCCGCCAGGCGTAGCCGGACTCCATCGCGGCCAACTCTTCGAACTCGGGCAGGTTCTTCTTGAACATGGTGTAGGTGTCTGTGGCGAAAAGCGAGTAATCGCCCTCGTCGTTCCAGCCGCCGTTAACGCAGCAGTCGTCTTTGTCGCCGATGCGAATGAGAGTTTTAGGATCTATGACCGGAAGGTTATGGAGCAGGATGGCATTGACCAGGGTGAAGATGGCGGAGTTGGCACCGATGCCGAGTGCGAGCGTGAGCAGCACGGTAAGGGTGAACCCCGGTGCTTTGCTCAATTGGCGGAATGCATAACCTAAATCCTGTTGCAGAACTCTCACGTCTGCCCCCATACACGTTGGCTTGCACTCACAGAAAGCACAGGACGCACCACAGGATTCCATGTGTGCCGCATGGAATCAAACAACTTAGAAATATTACGTTTGCGAAGCTATGTTTGTTCAGACGTGCTGTGCCTACAGCAGGGGGGATTTCGCCCGACCTTAATAGACGTTGGTTGCGATGGTTTCAGGAGTTCCTGGAACTCCCCCGACAATCGCCGTCCGGAGTACGACCTGGATGTTCGTCCGAGGATCTTTTAGACTCGCCGGCATAGTTCGAAGGAACCTGGGTTGCGTTACGAACTCGGAAGCCGCTTGCGTTCCTACCGGCCCAGCTCCCGCTATATAGAGGATGAGTCCGCCCGTAACCGGATCGAGGAGCCGGCCCGCGATTGCATAATCGAAGGAAGCCCCCTCAGCCTGCCCCAACGGCACGCGCCATTTCCCTGTCTCGGGATGTTCTGCGTCGACCACGGAAACCGCACGGTGTGGGTTGTTCAGGTCGTTTTCACTGAAATCGAAACGGAATCGAAGATTACTCGTGAGCCGCTGTGCCCATTGGTTATTGCCAATTCCAATGAGCACGGTCGGTCGATCTCTCAGGTCCAGCAAAGTGGTCTGGTTATCCGTTCTCATCTGAAAGTTCTGACGGTGTAACTGTAAGAATCCAGAGATGTTTGTGTAAGCCTTGAGGTCGGTCACGGTGATCCGCTGCAGGCCCGCCGACCCGAGATTCACAGACGAATCTTCGTTTTGCAGAGGTTGAGCGTGCCCCAGGCAGACAAAGACCTCTTTGCCGGTTCCGAGCATTGGTTTCCACAGCGGATCCTCTCCAAAAATTCCGATTCCGCTCCCTTTGAGTTGCTGCAGTTCCGAGACGAACGCAGCGGCGAAGAAGAGGCAAGCAAGAACGGCGACCGCGGCGACCCAAAGCGGCACCTTGGAACCGCGCAAGGCCGTTAAATCGGCAGGTGGCGGCTGGACCTGCGGGATAGCAGACCCTTGCGGTGGCAGGAACTTCGCCTCCGGATCGGCTACTCGCTCTACCCCAGTAAGCGAGTCAGCGAAGCGAAAATCGAGGATATAGGTTCCAGGCGCTAACAGGATATGGACGGGCAGATCCGGACCGCTGTCGGAATCGTACTGGCGAAGGCGCTTGCGAGTGTCGGACGCAGCGTTGCGAACGATTGGGTCTTCGGCGGTGTCGTAGCTCGCCTCTCTGCCAAAAACCTCGTGCCCAATGCGTCTTTCCTTGAGGGTTTCCTCTTCATTCGAGAGTGCCCGGTCCAGCAGGTAGCGAAAGAGTTTTGTGCTGCGGTCACTGGACCGAAATGTGGGGTGCGCAAGGATCTGCGCGGCGGCGCTTTTGATCTTTTCCTGCTCGGTCGCTGTAAATGCTGTCCGATCCCGCACTCAATGCGGCTCCTTCCGCACGCCAAAACAGACCTTATCATAGTGCGCCCTCCCTTGGCGGTGTACAGCCTATCCATCGATGCACCTGCCTACCCCCGTGTTTTCAAGCTTTTACAGGTGGCAGTGCATGCACGCTGCCGCATCGTGCTTGTTGACTGCAGGTTTAGCGCCTAAACATGGAGGAGTCGATTCGAAAGGAACCGCCTGCTATGCGCAAAAAGCTCTACGGCATCGTTCTCGCCGTGCTCGCCGCGTCGCCCACATGGGGGCAGTCACTGGCAAAGCCTCTGGCGGCCGGCAGCCTGCTCCCAGAATTCAGTCTGCCCGGAACAGATGGCGAGGTGCACAAGTCTTCTGACTGGCGGCAGAGCCCGGTACTGGTGGTCGCCTTCCTATGCAATCACTGTACGCAGTCTCAGGTGTACGAGGCGCGAGTCAACCAGATGGCACAGGACTACGGCCCAAAGGGGGTCACCGTGGTTGCGATCCAGTCCAGCAATCCAAAAGCGGTCACGGAGAAGGATCTCGCCTGGTCGGATGTGGGCGACAGCCTGGCAGATATGAAGGAGCGCGCCACCTTCCGCAAGTTCCGCTTCCCCTACCTTTACGATGGTGACGCCGGCGCCACGGCGCAGCGGTTCGGGGCGACGGTTGCCCCGTCCGTCTTTATCTTCGACAAAGAGCGCAAGCTGCGCTACGCCGGCCGGATCGACAACGACCCAGGCAATGGACCGGCCACGGTGCACAGCGCCTCAGCTGCCATTGACGAGCTACTCGCGGGCAAGCCGGTAACGGTGCCGTTCACCACGGCCCAGGGTTGCGCGTTACGGCTTGGGGCCGCCACAACAGTGGAGCAACCGGACGCCGCGCCGGTAAGCGTGACGCTGGCGACGACGGATGCCCTCACGGCGCTTCGGCACAATCCCACGGGAAAGCTGCTGTTGGTGAATTTCTACGCAACCTGGTGCGGTCCCTGTGTGACTGAGTTCCCGGATTTGATGGCGACGAATCGGATGTACCGAGACCGTCCATTCTCATTTACCACCATTTCCTCCAACGTGCCGGCTGAGAAAGAACAGGTGCTTGCCTTTCTGCAGAAGATGCATGCCACCACCAACAATCTGCTGTACGGGTCAGACGACACCTATGCCATGCAGGACGCGTTCGATCCCGATGTGGGTTCGGCCGTTCCTGTGACCGTCCTGCTGTCACCCCGCGGCGACGTCCTCTACCACGAACAGGGTGAGATCGACTTGATGGAAATCCGCCGCGCCATCCTGGCCAACCTGCCAGACGACCCGGATCACGCCGGCTCCCGGAAATACTGGGCTGACAAATAACAGAGCTGTCCAAATTAGCGGATTGGTCGATCCAGTTGCGTTGATTTCATTGGACAAGATTGCGATGCGAATGGGTATGGCGAAACCAGCTTGGGTAGCAGAGCGGCAGAGTTTGGCGTCGCTTCGGAGTGCCGCACCTACGGCGCTCGCATTCTCTTCCATTGATACCCAGCCCTTCCGGGCTGGGCTATGTTTGGACGGCCGGCCCTCCGGGCCTAGACGAATTGTTGAGTCGCGCATTTCATCGTTACCGCACAGCCGGGTAACCGTGAAGCGAAGCAGGAAAAGAGCTAATTGGGACAAGTCTGGACAAATAACGCCTCCGCAACTCTTGCACCACAACTTTGTATCAGGAGCATCATCATGCCTCACTATTCACTCGCTTTGCTGGCAGCTCTCACCGTTGCTTCAACGCACGCAGTTGCCCAGGGTGCACCCGCACAAGAAAAAACCGTAGGCGTCTCGGAGCTGATCCCGATGTCGGCCAACTCGGAGCATCCATTAATGAAGACCGGCACACCAGCACCGGACTTTGCGCTAAAAGGGACGGATGACCAGGTGCATACGCTGGCTGAGTTCAGCCAGGCGAAAGTGCTCGTGATCATGTTCGAGTCCATTCATTGCCCGGTTTCAGAAAATTACGAAGGTCGCATGCGTGGACTTTATGACGAGTACCACGACAAAGGGGTGGCGTTTGTCGCCATCAATCCCAACAATCCCAAAGCCGTGCGCCTGGACGAGCTGGGCTACACCGACCTGACCGACGCGCCGGCCGACATGAAGATCCGCGTGCGCAACCGGCAGATTCCGTGGCCATACCTGTACGACGGCGAGACACAGTCTACGGTGCAGAAGTTTGGCGCGGTAGCCACGCCGCATGTCTTCATCTTCGATCAGGATCGCAAGCTGCGCTATGAAGGACGCATCGACGATAACCAGAACGAAGCGCTGGTCAAAGTGCACGACGCACACGACGCCATCGAGGCCTTGCTGGCCGGCGGCACTGTGGCAGTTCCGCATCGCCCGGCTTTCGGCTGCTCCACCAAGTGGCTGTCAAAATCCGCCGATGTAGAACGCGAAATGGCAAGGATCGACGCAGAGCCGGTAACGCTTGCACCGGCTTCTGCCGCAGATCTCGTGGCGCTCCGCAGCAACAGCGGCGACAAGGTCACGGTCGTGCACTTTTGGAGTACTGCAACCCCGAACGAGGACAACAACTTTGCCCAACTGGAAACGACCTATCGTATGTACCGCGGCCGCTCCTATGACTTCGTCACGGTAAACACGGATGCTCCTGCAAATACAGACAAGGCTACTGACTTCCTGAAGGCACAACATGCCTCCAGCCGAAACCTCCAGCTTGCTCTATCTGATCGGAAAGCAATTGAGACGGCTTTCGGGACCACATGGGGTCCGAATGAAGAGTTCACCGCAGTCATCGCGCCGGGCGGCAAGCTGGTGTACGCCCGCAAAGGGCCGGTCGACATTCTCGATGTGCGTCATGCGGTCCTGGGAAACTTCACCGATAATCCGCACTTTCCGGGCCAAGCCCAATATTGGGCGCAAGCCGGCACACACTAATGCCGAAAGGCTACTCCTAAGCCAAGCAGCTTTTTGAGAAGGAATGATCCGATGAACAACTTAAACCGTACCCTGGCAGGCGCCGCCCTGCTTCTGATCTCTTCCGTCGCGCTCTACGCACAGCGCCCTTCCGAGATTGTGAAGTGGAACGCAAACGTGACCAGGTCATCAGCTTCGGCTGTGACCGTGGCGCTCTCCGCAACTATCCAGGACGGCTGGCACGTGTACGCTCTGTCGCAACCTGCTGGGGGGCCAATGCCGCTTAAGATCACTATTCCCGAAGGCCATTCTTTTGCCCTGCAAACACCCATCGCAGAGGGCAAGGTCACGCGTCACGACGACCCCAACTTCAAGATGGAAACGCTCTACTACCTGAACAACGCCAGCTTCACGCTCTCTTTGAAGAAAGAAGGTGCTCCTGCAACCGCCGAGGCTGTACCGGTCGATGTTCGCTTCCAAGCCTGCAACGATCGGCTATGCCTGCCGCCCTACACCGCTCACCTGACTGCAGACCTCAAGAGGAGATAACGACCATGCCAACCGGATCGATGTTGCATTATTTTTGGCTTTCCCTCGGTATGGGAGCGCTCTCCCTGCTGACGCCCTGCGTGTTTCCGATGGTGCCCATCACAGTTTCCTTCTTCGCCAATCACTCGTCGCGCACCCGCGCCGGTGCACTGAAGATGGCGGCACTCTACGGTCTCGGCATCATCTTCACTTTCGTCGCACTTGGCATGTCGCTGGCCATCATCTTTGGCGCTGCCGGCATCAACAAGCTTGCCGCGAACCCGTGGGTCAACCTGCTGATCACCGCGATCTTCCTGGGTTTTGCACTCAGCCTGCTCGGCGTCTTCTTCATGCAACTGCCGACAGGACTGATGAATCGCCTGAACAATGCCGCCACTGAGAAGCAGGAGGGCAGCATTGTGGGCACCATGCTGATGGGTCTCACGTTTTCTCTCACCTCTTTTACCTGCACCGCTCCGTTTGTCGGCACGCTGCTGGTGCTGGCGGCGCAGGGCAACTGGCGCTGGCCAATGATCGGCATGCTTGGCTTCTCGTTTGTCTTTGCTCTGCCGTTCTTCCTGCTGGCGCTCGTACCGCAGCTAATGACTCAGATTCCGCGTGCGGGCGGATGGATGAACTCGGTGAAGGTCGTCATGGGCTTTCTGGAAATAGCCGCCGCGATGAAGTTTCTGTCCAACGCCGATCTGGTTTGGCACTGGAACATATTCACCCGCACCACGGTTCTCTGCATCTGGACCGGCTGTCTGTTGATGGTGGTCGCCTACCTGCTTGGCTGGTTCCGTCTGGACCACGATTCTGAGATCGGCGCGGTCTCTGGCCCGCGCGTGATCTTCGCGTTGCTGTTCCTCGCCGGCGCCATCTGGTTGGGCAACGGCCTGGCCGGCCACAAGCTCGGGGACATTGATGCGTTCTTGCCGCCCGCGGACTCGGATAATTCCGGCCAGATGCAAACGGCAAGCGCCACTGCTGAATCACCGTGGATCCTCAACGATCTGCAGGCCGGGCTGCAGCAGGCCAAACAGCAGGGGAAGCCACTGTTCATCGACTTCACCGGATACACCTGCACCAACTGTCGCTGGATGGAGTCGAACATCTTCTCCAAACCAGCCGTTGAGAGGGACATGAATCGCTTCGTCAAATTGCGCCTTTACACTGACGGCGATGGCGACACATACAGCAAGCAGCAGGACTTTGAAGACAAGCATTTCGGCACGGTCGCCCTGCCACTCTACGCTTTGCTCGACCAGTACGGGAAGACGATCGACACCTCTGCCGGAGTCACGCGCGATCCCGACATCTTCGAATCGTTCCTGTCAAAAGCAAAGTAACGAATACCACCTACATGCTCAGAAAGAAATTCCTATGCAAGATTCTCCTGAAATACGTGACGTCTTAATCCTGGGATCAGGCTGCGCTGGACTGACGGCAGCTATCTACGCCGCTCGCGCCAACTTGAAGCCGCTGGTGCTTGAGGGCCACGAGCCCGGGGGACAACTCTCCATAACGACGCTGGTTGAAAACTTTCCGGGTTGGCCCGAAGGGGTACAAGGGCCGGAGCTCGTCGAAAATATGAAGAAGCAAGCGGTTCGCTTTGGCGCCGAACTGCGCATGGCTCATCTCACCTCTGTCGATTTGTTACGATCACCCTTCGAAGTGCAGATTGGCAAGCAGATCGTGCACACGCATTCCATCATCATCGCAGCGGGCGCATCCGCACGCTGGCTGGGGCTGCAGTCCGAGCAGGCCCTTATTGGGCATGGTGTCAGCTCCTGCGCCACATGCGATGGTTTCTTCACGACAGGAAAGGAAATCGCTGTCATCGGCGGCGGCGACTCCGCCATGGAAGAAGCCCTGTTCCTGACCCGCTTTGCCACCAAAGTGACGCTCATCAATCGCAGCGAAACCTTCCGCGCTTCCCGCATCATGTTGGAGCGGGCAATGGCTCACCCGCAAATTGAGTTCCTTCACAACACTGTGGTCGAAGAGGTGCTCGGGGTGGAGGAGAAGGATGTCCACGGTCTAAGGCTCATGAGCCGCAAGACAGGCGAACGGTGGGAATTGCCGGTGCAGTTCATGTTTCTTGGCATCGGACACGAGCCTAACGCAGACCTATTCAAGGGCCAGATCGATTTAGATGTGGACGGCTATGTGAAGACGGAGCACAACGTGTTCACAACTCGGCTGGGTGTGCAGTTGCATGGCGTGTATGCTTGCGGAGACGTGCAGGACAGGCGCTACCGCCAGGCAATCACCGCTGCCGGCACAGGCTGCATGGCTGCACTCGAGGTGGAAAAGTACCTTGAGGAACTGGGCCAGTAGTTTCCTACAGCCGGGCACTGGGTTGGACTACCTAAGCAACAATCGAACTCTCTGAAGGCACGGAACGTTCACTTTGTGGCGCGGCAGCAGACAGGCGAGCAGGCTCAACCCCAAATACGAGCCATTGAGGATCATCCGACGCGATCAGCATTGCCTGAGCCGCTGAGTTGGCTCTGAGATAGTAGCGCTTCGTATGCGCAAAAGGAGAGTTCAACGACTGGGGCCGAAGGACCACACAATAAGTGTGCATGGGTTCTCCTAGCGGTTCTGAAATGGCGTGCCCCGGGGCGACCTGCACAACAAGTGTAACAGCTATCTGTCATGTTTTTCTCGCCGGCCCGTCGTCGTTATCGACGCCCTGCCAGTTCATGGCTTCCGAACAATGACTCTTCGCCAAGCGAATTCCGGGAAACTGAAATTCGTGAACTTAAATTCATGCTTCTGTAGATCCCAGAGAACATAAAACATCCATCAGTTCGCGCTAAGGACGGCTGGCTTCAAGACCTGGTCGCACCACGCCCGAAATGTTGTTGGCGTCGTATTTTCGGGTGTGCGGGGCTCCGCGTGATAAATGCCGTGTTGATAAACATCAGCAGCCATATCTATGATGCCTTGCGCCATGGCCTCGCTTCCGCCATTTTGCATGAACTGCGCTTTATAATCGTCCGGCGGAATCTGCTGAAACAGAATCGGTTTCCCCAGCACCTCACTCATGATGCACGCTATGTCGTTGCATGACAGATCCTCCGGGCCCAGCACTCCGAGACCGCCTTGGCCTGTCCAGGACTTATCAAGCAGAAGTCTTGCGGCAGTTGCCGCGATGTCATGGGTTGCTACGTGTGGAGTTTTCATGTCGGGACGACCGGGACCGAAGAATATGCCCTGGTGCTTGATCGGCTGGACTTGCCGGAGCATATTCTCCATGAAGCCTGGACTCCATAGGGCGCGGTAGTGGATGCCGGTGCGCTCAAACATCTCGTCCATGGCGAAGGCCGGCAACAAGAGAGCGCTCTTCGCCAAGCCGCGTCCGAGGCTCGATACGGCCACAACGCGCTTCACCCCTTGAGCCGTAACGGCATCGCAAGCTGGCTTCGTGAAGCGCAGCATATACGCGTTGAGGTCCGTGTGCTGGAATGGCGGAGGGATCAACCAGAAGAAGGCGTCTGCATCTCTTAAGGCTTGAGAGAGCACTTTGATGTCGTCGTTCGAGCCTTGCACGACCTCGACCCGGTTGTGAATTTCCGCAGACAGCTTCTCCGGCTTACGCGCAATGACGCGGACTGGCGCGCCGGCCGCCAGCAGAAGCGATACGAGTTGGGATCCGATGTGTCCCGTAGGCGTTGTCACGGCAATCATGATTGGTGTTCCTCCGATGTGTTCTTCAAAAAGGGCAACATGGGCTTGTCCAACTTGGGCAGGCCGAGCGCTCATCTCCATTTGAAGTCAGGACCGGGTCTGAGACAATAGGAGCGACAGGGACACTTTGTTCCTGTAGAGGGACAATCGTGGTTGACCTCAATGAGCTTCAGTATTTTGTACAAGTCTCCAAAGATCAGAGCTTTACGCTGGCGGCGAAACATCTCGGAGTGCCCAAATCAAATATCAGCCGTGCGATTCTTCGACTGGAAGAACGACTCGGCGTGCGATTGCTGGAGAGGACTACCCGCAGCGTGGCGTTAACTGAGGTTGGCGAGCTGTATCTGGACCGCTGTGAACGCGTACTGGAGGAGGCGGAAGAAGCCGAGCTTTTGATTGACGCGCTGCAGGCCAACCCGCGCGGCAGGCTGCGGGTCGGAGTACACATCGGTTTTTTTCAATTAGTTCCTGCGCCGGTATTGAGAGAGTTTTTGGCCACCTATCCGGATTTGCGTCTGCAATTCCAAATGCATAGCAGAGATGCACTTTCCCGCGAACGGAATGTCGAGGTTTCCATTCGCAATGGCCCTTTGGAGGATTCCGGGTTTTTTATGAAATCCATTGTGCGTATTCGACTCGGAGTCTATGCCAGCCCGAGCTATCTAGCGGATCGCAAGATACCCAGTTCACCAGCGGAGCTTCGCCGACATAGCTGCATAACGAAATGCGGCATGTTCGGTGAGCTGGGAGACTCAACAATTTGGCGGCTGCGTTGTGGTACTGAAATGAAAGAGATCAGGATTGAATCCCGGCTGTCAGTGCCCGACCCAAACGTCCATCATCAACTTGCGGTCGCCGGCGTTGGGGTGGCGTTGCTCTCACAATCGTTGGCACGAGGAGATGTACAAGAGGGCCGTCTGGTAAGGCTTTTGCCTGAGTGGGAGCCCGATCCGGTCGAACTGTATGCGGTGTATCCGTCGCGCTTGAACTCTTCGCCAAAGGTACGCGCGTTTGTTCATTTTCTGCAGAAGCGCTTAGCGACGGACTCGTTGCCCAAACTCGAAGAGAAGCGCGCTCGCTCCTGACCGACTTACGTCTGAGACGACCTGCACCCGTTAAACAGGAAAGACGGGAAATGGAAAGATAAAAGGATTTTCGGTATCTACGATCGATAACTGCCCGAACAATCATCAGGTCGATGGAAGGAGAGCTGGTGCCAAATCCGCCCGGGGCGATAACTGTTCGGAGTTAACTATACGAATTCCAGCGGCCAATAATGGCCTGGATGAGGTGAATTGACGCGTGCGCTTTGGCACAAAACGACGCAACATGTCAGTGTGCGCGGTGTTTATCTCAGTAGCAAAGTTTTAAGGAGTTGGGTCATGGACAAACCAAACGATCTGAACAAACTGCCTTCCCAACTGAAGCAAATGACGACGAGTATCACACCTGTGAGTGAAGGCGGGATATCCTCTGATTGCCGGCCGAGTTCGGCTGAGGTCGAGCTTTTCCTAAGCCAACACAACTTCGGGCCAGACGCCCAAATCGAACAGATTGAGATATCAAGCGATGGCGCTTTTGAGTTTTACATGTTCGCAGTCTCTGACCGAACCAGCGATGGTCTGTCGTTACTTGCAATGTGGCCGGAACAAAGCGTGCGCACCGACGCAGGCGAGCCGTGTCAGAACAGCGAATAATCGAGAGTGACCGGGGCGCGTTCTCAGGCCGCGGTCGCCCCTTTAATGCCCTGCCATGCCCAAAGCGGTGGAGAAGCTGAACCCTCAACGCTGATTATCGATGTATTTGAGGAGCAGCACGTCATTCCCTTTTTCTCCGTAGAACAACTCGTCGACTAGATTCTTGGCCAGCAGGATCCCAAATCCGCCCGGACGAATTCCCTGCGCCTCGCGGTGCTTCACATGGCGCAAAGGATCATCCTGCGGATTGTTGGCGGCCGTATCGAGATTTTCCTTTAAAGAGAATCCTTCGCCCGGATCTTTAATGCGGATGAGCACCACACGACTCGCGCGGAGGTAGGAAAACTCGATACGCCGTTCCGGATCAAACTTACCGCCATGCTCCATCGCGTTGAGCAGCATTTCTCTGCACGCTGTCGCCACCTTGTCCTGATCAACTTCGGGCAAATCCAGGAATTCGCGAACGAACTGATGCAGCCGATTGGCCGAAGATACGTCACAGCGCACCGAAAGACGTATCCACGCATCCGTCCCGGATAGCATTTCAATCCCCTCTTCCCAGGCTGGACTCTCCATCGCCAGTTGCAGCATCTCCTCCAGAGCCTGGGTTGAAAGCGGCTTTGTAAAATAACTGAAGGCTCGCGCGCGGATCGCGGCAATCACGTCCACGGGCGTACTCCTCTCCGTAACAATGATCAAACGAGTATGTGGCCTTACGAGCCGTATCTGTCGAAGCAGTTCAGCGTCTTCCCGGCCTGAACTGCCTTGGTCGGTGATAACAAGGTCGAAAGCGGATTTCTCCACCAGCGCGAGCGCTTCCTCGTTATCCCGCGCGCACTCCAGCTTCCACGAGGACAGAAGTGTCGACACCGCACTCGTCACCGGCAAGTCTGAACCCACCACAAGCACCGTTTTCTGCAACTGCAGACTATCTTGGGTCATGAGAATCACATCGACCATGATAGTCCGATGAGGCTCGGAGGACGGTTGAGCGGCCAGATTTCCAGCGGATAGCGCAGGCCGTCGCCATTGGTCGGTGGCGTATACCAACCGTGTTGAGAAGATTCCTGTGCGTTGAGGAGGGGCAAGCAGAAGGAACTCGGCAGCAAGTGAGCCTTGCTGCTAGAGGTTCGTTACGCGCTTCGCAGCTTAGTGCAGTCGTTGTCTCGGCTACCATGTGATGGGAAGGTTACATGATCCGGGTTTTAAGCAAGCGCCGCGCGGCTGCTTTGGTTGCCCACCTACCTTTCCTGCTTCCTGCCGCCCTGTTGCCTCTCCTTCTGCATGGCCAGACCGGAGCCAGGAACGGAGAATGGCCCACCTACGGCGGCGACCTCGGGAACACGCGCTATTCGCCGCTCGCGCAGATTGACGCTTCGAACTTCAATAAGCTGAAAATTGCCTGGGCTTTCAAGACCGACAACCTCGGTCCCTTCCCGGAGTACAAGTTCGAATCGACGCCGCTCATGGTGAATGGGGTTCTCTACACTACAGCGGGATCGCGTCGCGCGGTCGTTGCGCTCGACCCCGGGACGGGAGAGATGCTCTGGATGCACAGGGAGGACGAAGGAGCGCGTGGCGAGGCGGCGCCTCGCCGGCTCTCCGGGCGCGGCCTCGCATATTGGTCCGATGGCGCTGAAGAGAGAATCTTCTACGTCACGCCGGGCTACCGCCTGATCGCGCTGAACGCAAAAACCGGAACACCCATCACCACGTTCGGGGATGGAGGCGTCGTCGATCTCCGCTTGAACGACGATCAAACGATGGATCCGATCAATGCCGACATCGGATTTCAGGCTGCGCCTGTTGTTGCCGGCAACACCATCGTCGTTGGCGCAGCGCACCTTGCCGGCGAAGAGCCCAAGAGCAGAGTCAATGTGAAGGGCTATGTCCGCGGCTTCGACGCGCGAACCGGCAGGCGACTCTGGATCTTCCACACCATCCCGCAAAAGGGGGAGTTCGGCCGCGATACCTGGAAAGGGGATTCTGCCGATTACACCGGGAATACCGGTGTCTGGACCCAGATCAGCGTTGATGAGGAACTTGGCATGGCCTATCTTCCCGTCGAGCTGCCGACAGCAGATTCCTACGGCGCATACCGCCCGGGAAATGGACTCTTCGGCGAGAGTATCGTTGCCGTCGATCTCAAGACCGGTCAGCGCAAATGGCACTACCAGCTTGTGCATCATGGCCTTTGGGATTTCGATATCCCCTGTGCACCCGTGCTCGTTGACATCACAGTCGACGGGAAGCCGGTCAAGGCGCTCGCCCAGCCAACGAAGCAAAGTATTCTCTACGTCTTCAACCGAGTCACGGGTAAGCCTATCTGGCCGATTGTCGAGAGGCCTGCGCCCAAGGGCGATGCGCCGGGTGAGTGGTATGCGACGACACAACCGATTCCGACCAAGCCACCCTTCTACGGCCGGAACGGGTTCTCCGTGGATGATCTCATTGACTTCACTCCCGATCTGAAACAACAGGCGCTCAAGAGTGTCTCTCAATACAAACTGGGACCGGTCTTCACGCCGCCCGTGGTGAGCAACGCCAAAGGCCCTATTGCTACGCTGATCATCGGTTATCCGTTCGGGGGGACCAATTGGCCTGGCGGATCCTATGATCCGGAAACTCGCATCCTTTACGTCTTCTCGGAAGGTAGTGTAGGCATCCTGGGCCTGGTTCCGCCCGAAGCGGGAACCTCGGATATGGCCTATGTGGTTGGGACGGACCCAGGCGCGGAGGGCTTGCCGCCGACCGTCGAAGGCTTGCCGATCATCAAGCCTCCCTACGGGCAAATCAGTGCCATCAACCTCGATTCCGGCGAGATCCTTTGGCAGGTGGCTCACGGAGAGACGCCCGACAAGATTCGCAACAGCCCCTTCCTGAAGGGACTGAACCTACCCCGCACCGGCCGCCCGGGGATCATCGGTGTCCTCACGACTAAGACTTTAGTCATTGCGGGCGAAGCAGGCGTGTTCACCGACGCCGCCGGGCATAAGGGCGCGCTCTTGCGCGCGTACGACAAAGCCACTGGCCGCGACGCCGGTGCCGTTCCGATGCCCTCCGGTCAAACCGGATCGCCCATGACCTATATGTTCCACGGCGAACAGTACATTGCGGTGGCCGTTGGCGGGCCTGGAATCCCTGGCGAGCTCCTGGCATTTCGGTTGCCAAATTGATTTCGTCCGCTGTACGGCGCCTGATCTCTGCCTGAGCGCAAGTGGCCGAATAAAAATCTTCGAATCTTGGGAGTGCCTTTAAAGTTAATCAGCGGTTTGCCTCCTTCGTCGTTTCGGACCAACTTAATCCCTTCCCGCTCTGCTACAAAAGCAGAATGCGCGCTATCCTCTCGTGCCTGTTGATACTTTTATGCAGCCCCACACTCATTCGTGCTCAGGTAAGCCCTTCGTGGACGACTCCGATTGCTCCGTTTCGAATTGCTGACAACCTCTACTACGTGGGAAGCCAGGACCTGGCCAGCTACCTCGTCGTCACGCCCAAAGGAAATATCCTCATCAATGCGAACCTGGCTACCTCTCCATCGCAGATACGGGCGAGTGTGCAGACGCTGGGTTTTCATTGGAATGACACCAGGATTCTGCTCAACAGCCAGGCGCATGGCGATCACATGGCTGGCGCGGCGGAAGTGATTCGCGAGACACATGCGAAGAACATGGTGATGGACGGTGACGTGAGCGTCGTTGAAACCGGCGGACGCGCGGATTTCTTATCGCCTTCGCCTAACATCCCCATATTCGCCCCTGTACACGTGGATCGCGTTCTCCATGACGGAGACACAGTAAGCCTGGGAGGTGTGACACTAACAGCCCACAAAACCGCCGGCCATACGCGCGGATGTACCACATGGACGATGCGCTCTCACCTGCCAGGAGAGCCGGCGGAAACGATGCGGAGTATCGTCATCGTCGGAGGGACGGGTTTTTGGTCGGAGTACAACTTCGTCCCTACACCTGGCCATCGCGTAAGTTACCCCGGCATCGTTCAGGATTTCCAGCATACCTATTCGCTGTTGCGTGCCTTGCCCTGCGACGTATTTCTGGGAGCCCATGGCGGCTACTTCAACATGCTCACCAAACTGAAGCGCTATCCGCAAGATGGTCCCCATGTTTTTATCGACCCTGATGGTTATAAGGAGTTTGTTGCTGACGCCCAGGAGACTTTCGAGAAGGCCTTGAGCAAACAGGAAGCCGGCGCGGTTCATTGACGATCGGCTCCAGCCGCTCTTGGTGATTTGTTAATCGTGTTCTGAGTCGAGTGACCAGAACAGGATAGCGTTTTGATGTAGATTGGCTATCATGCCCGGCCAGCATGACAAACTCACTATCATCAGCATGGCTGTCGTGGCCTCTGCTTTAGCGACGTTGTTACATGAAGGTGTTGGTCACGGCCTGACGGCCTGGCTGCGCGGCGATATTCCCACAGAGCTCACGAGCAATCATCTCTCATCGTTGCGACCCGATCGTTGGGTCGACGCCGGAGGGACGCTTGTGAATCTCGTTGTCGGAGCTAGCTCTCTTCTGGCCTCGCGCGTCGCGGGGGATCGCGCGAACATACGCTACTTCTTCTGGATCTTTGCGGCGCTCAATTTGCTTCACGGCGCCGGATATTTCTTGTTCTCAGGAATCTCAGGCTTTGGCGACTGGAATGAGGTGATTCGCGGGCTGCCGCATCAAGGCGCCCTGCGAATCGGCATGACTGTTTTTGGTGCCGTGATGTATTTTTTTGCGGTATGGCTTCTCGCCGTGTTGGTACGGCCCTTCGTGCCGGATAGGCGAACATACAACATCGTAGGCCGGCTCCCATACTGTGTGGCGGCCCTTTTCAGTTGTGCAGCAGGTGCGCTCGACCCTCTTGGGGTTAAGCTTCTTCTGGTCTCAACCATTCCGGCGGCATTCGGTGGATCGTCCGGCCTCCTGTGGGCCGACAGTCTGCTGCCACGCACAACGGCGGGGCGGACACTGCTGGTGCGTCGTCAGATCGCGTGGTGGTTCGCCGCGGCCATAGTTGGAGGCTCATATATCGCTTTCATTGGCCGAGGCATACAGTTCCACTCAGAAAGCCACCGTCCGATAAAGGGGAGAGTATGGTTCACCTCAATGCCAGATGCGGGTTTGAGAGAACCGCAGATCCCTCGGCTGCGCTCGGGATGACAAAGGGGAGAGTACGGTTCACCTCAATGCCAGATGCGGGTTTAGAGAACCGCAGATCCCTCGGTTGCGCTCAGCCGTCCCGCCTCACCCACGGATGCACTCGCGGAATCCAGGCGCGGACATTCCTGCGGTACTCTTCATAGTCCGCGCCAAACTTCCTTCGCAGCGTCGGCTGCTCGTACAGCACCACAAACAGAGCCACGGCTGCCAGAACCGCGCACGCCCACGCAATCGCGGCCACGTTCGCTCGCCCGAAGATCACCCACAGCCCCGCCCAGCCCGCATAGAACCCCAGATACATCGGATTCCGCACATAACGGTACGGCCCCACCACCACCAGCCTCTGCGGCGGAGCCATCGGAGCCGGCGTCCCGTGTCCCGTCCTTCCGAAGTCCCAGATACACCGCAACGCCACCGCGAAACCTAGTACCGAGGGCACAGCCGCGATCCACCGCCATCGCGCCGCGCCCACCGTATCCACCTCAAAGCCCAACCACAACGGCAGCAGCCAGAACCACAGCCCAAGGAACGCCGCGCCGACCAGAAGCGAGGCGACGGTTGTCCCACAATGCGCGCCGTCATTCGGATCTCTCAGGATTCCACTGTGTCCGCTTGTCATAAGCGCCTCCGCATCAACACGAAAGTATGCGCCCTCGTGAGAAATCTGCGCAATGGAAAGGCGATCTAGAGTTGGTTCATTTTGGTGAGGAACTCGGCGTTGTTGCGCGATTTCTCGAGGTAGGTGATGAGCAGCTCCATGGCTTCAACCGGAGAAAGCGGGTTGAGCACGCGGCGCAGAACGAAGATGCGCTGCAGGTCGTCTTTCGGAATCAGCAGCTCTTCCTTCCGCGTGCCCGAGCGCTGAATGTCGATCGCCGGGAAGACGCGCTTGTCTACAAGCTTCCGATCGAGAATGATTTCCATGTTGCCGGTGCCCTTGAACTCTTCGAAGATGACTTCATCCATGCGCGAGCCGGTATCGACGAGCGCCGTGGCGATGATGGTCAGCGAGCCGCCTTCTTCAATGTTGCGCGCCGCGCCGAAGAAGCGCTTCGGCCGCTGCAGCGCATTCGAATCGACGCCGCCCGAGAGCACCTTGCCCGAAGGCAGAACAATCGTGTTGTAGGCCCGCGCCAGACGGGTAATGGAGTCGAGCAGGATCACCACATCGCGTTTGTGCTCGACCAGGCGCTTCGCCTTTTCGATGACCATCTCGGCGACCTGCACGTGGCGGGCGGCCGGCTCGTCGAAGGTAGACGAGATGACCTCGCCCTTCACCGACCGCTGCATGTCGGTAACTTCTTCAGGGCGCTCATCGATGAGCAGCACAATCAGCACCACCTCAGGGTGGTTGGTTGTGATCGAGTTGGCGATCGACTGCAGCAACATCGTCTTGCCGGTGCGCGGCGGGGCGACAATCAGGCCGCGCTGGCCTTTGCCGGCGGGCGTGAGCAGATCCATCACCCGCCCGCTGATATTTTCGCGGACCGTTTCCACCTTCAACCGTTCCTGGGGATAGAGCGGGGTGAGGTTGTCGAACAGGATTTTGTTCCGCGTCTCTTCGGGCGACTCGAAGTTGATCGCCTCGATCTTCACCAGCGCGAAATATTTCTCGCCCTCGTGCGGGGACCGTATGTTGCCGCTGATGGTGTCGCCGGTTTTCAAATCGAATTTGCGCATCTGCGACGGGGAAACATAGATGTCGTCGGGGCCGGGCAGATAGTTGTAATCAGGGGAGCGGAGAAAGCCGTAGCCGTCGGGCAGAATTTCCAGTACGCCTTCAGCGAAAATGTGGCCTTCCTTTTCGCTTTGCGTCTGAAGAATCCTGAAAATCAGGTCCTGCTTACGAAGGCCGCTGGCGCCGGAAATTTCCAGACTGCGCGCAATGCGGCTCAATTCTGTGATGTTTTTCTCTTTAAGTTCTGCAATGGTCATGTTCACCTGCGGGTACAAGGGGATGTAGGTGGTTGGGGGATCGGAGAGAACGGACTCCGGAGTTAAGGTGGGAATAACCTCTTACGCTTTACAGCTTGCGGAAAGGTCTGCTAAGTCCCGAAGGAACGGTTGGAACTTCAGAGCTGTCCCAATTAGCGAAGAAGCAAAGCTTTCGACAATGCAATTTGTTGATTTCACTTACGAGAGATTGGCCGGACAAAACCGGTTTGCTTTGTATCAGGGCCCAACAAAGAATTGGGCTTTAGATGGGATGAGACGGCTGGCCTCGTCGGAAGCTAAGCTTTCGATACGCACTCAGGGTGCAAAGGAGACCAGCCATGAAGAAGATTAGCAAAAAGCAGCCGGATGCAACAGTTGTAGCGGGCAAGCCAGTGAGGGTAGTGGGGTTGGATTTAGGTGACCGGCACAGCCATTGCTGCAAGTTGAGCAACAGTGGAGAAGAAATGGAAACTTGGCGGATACCGACCACGCGAGCGGCCATAGAGAAGCACTTCGGCAGCGAGCCGGGGATGCGGATAGCGCTGGAAGCCGGCACCCATTCTCCCTGGGTAAGCCGGTTACTGAAAAGCTATGGACACCAGGTAATCGTAGCGAACCCACGCAAGATTCCCACGGTGACAAAGAGCGACAACAAGAGCGATGCCCACGATGCCGAGCAGCTAGCGCGGATGGCAGCCTTTGACCCCAAGTTGCTGCATGGCATCGAGCACCGCAGCTTGCAGCGGCAGCAGGACCTGAACCTGATCCATACCCGCAGCGTGCTGGTACGCGCGCGAACGATGCTGATTAATTGCACCCGCGGGTTGGTCAAGAGCGCCGGTGAACGGCTGCCCGCTTGTAGCCCGGAATCGTTTGCCGACAAAGCGGCGGCGGCGGTGCCGCCGGCACTGAAAACAGCCTGTAAACCGCTGCTGGAGCAGATCAAGCAGATCAACCAGACGATCGCCACGATGGACAAGCAGATCGACGAGCTGGACAAGAAGTATCCGGAGATCGCTATTCTGCGCACCGTTCCCGGAGTCGGTCCGGTGGTGGCGGCCTGTTATGCATGCACGCTGGACAGCCCAGAAGGGATGGCAACCAACCGCCAGGCCGGTGCCTTTCTCGGCCTCAGACCCAGGCAGCAGCAGTCAGGGGACTCCAATCCGCAGTGCGGCATTACCAAGTCTGGAAATATCTACCTGCGCAGCTTATTGGTGCAGTCTGCGCAATACATCCTGCGCCGCACTGGACCGGACTCTGAGTTACGCCGCTGGGGGCTAAAGCTGGCTGCCAGCGGGGGCAAACGAGGCAAGAAACGTGCCGTGGTTGCCGTGGCCCGAAAGCTGGCCGTGATCTTGCTCAGCATGTGGCGCAACCACAAGAACTTTGAACCGTTTCCTCAGCCGGTGGCTAAGCTAGCGACCGCCTAAACCCTCCGCGCAACACGAACATAAGGAAAGCAGAACAGATTTTGTTGCAGAGCAATCCATCTCGCGTTTGGGTGACTGCGCCGCAGGGCCTGGCCGTCATAGACCGCGCTTTAGATAGCAGCCCCAATTCATCACCATCGGACACCATCAAGCACCGAGCCCTTAGCGACTCTCCTCGAGTGCGTATAGAAGTCCGAGATGAATCGTTCTTCAGGACCTCGTCAGCGAAAGCAAAAGCAACCCCAAAAGCAAAAACCCTAAGAATAAAAAACAGGAGAACACCCTCGAATTCCACAGCCGTCTCATAGAAGTCCGAGATGAATCGTTCTTCAGGACCTCGTCAGCGAAAGCAAAAGCAACCCCAAAAGCAAAAACCCTAAGAATAAAAAACAGGAGAACACCCTCGAATTCCACAGCCGTCTCATAGAAGCCCCTGCGGGAGCTGCTTCTGGTTCCCTCACCAAGGCCGGGTGCCCCACATCTCGCTCGTTTTTTGCGAGATGTGGGATACCACCGATGTTGGACCGCTCAGTGCATCGGATAACTCGAGAGTTAGAGGGAAGGTTCAGTGGTATCCCACATCTCGCGAAAAACGAGCGAGATGTGGGGCACCCGGCCTTGGTGAGGGAACCAGAGGCAGCTCCCGCAGGACTGAGCGCACGCTCTAAAGCCCAAAACAAACTAAGCGGCGCGGCAAGTTATTCCCGTGCGCGCCCCTCTTGGCAGCCTGGCTAGTGCTTAGCATGGACGACATGAAGACCAGCCTGTCCGGGAGCGAGCCCTTGAACGGCGCGGCCGAACCTGGACGTGATCGCCTGGAAATTGATGTCTTCGATGTTACAAAATCCGTGCGAGCGAAGAATCGCTGCCAGGCCGGCCGGCTCGAAACGGCTGGCCCAACGTTCATCGATTTTCTCCAGCTGTTCGGTCCGCTCCTTTACCAATTCCCTTAGCTCTTCAGAGAATGCCTGGGGAGCTTCCATGTAGTCGAACACCACCTCAGAGTTCCGGATGGACGCCATGTAGTCCAGAGTGCTGCCGATAGCGTCCTGCGTCAGATATGGCACAACCCCGAGCCAGGTGAAAAACGCGGGCGAGTTCTCTTGAAAGCCTGCGGCGACGAGCTTCGCTCCCACATCGTCCCGCTCGAAATCGACTGGCACGAGAATAAGCCATGGCGGAAGTGGGATTTGAGCTTCAGCCAAGCGCTCGAGTTTCCATGCCTGCGTGGCGGGGTGGTCCACCTCATAGATACGGACCTGTTGTGCGCCATGGGGATTGCGGAGAGCGAAAGTGTCGAGTCCGGCGCCAAGGATGACGATCTGCCGAATCCCTCTTTCGACGGCTCCTGACAACGCATCTTCCGCAATCCGGCTTCGTGCGCTGGTGAATAGCCGTCCGATGCTGGCCAACGGGTGTCCGTTCGCAAATTGCAGCACGTCCTTTTCGTCTTCGTGCAGAATCCTCATGGCAAATGGGTCATTGAGGATCGAGCCATGATCGAGCACCTGATGAGCAGCTCGTTGGCGCGCGGGTATCAGGGCTGTGCGGCTGGGTTCATTTGGCTTCATGTGCGAGGCCTCCATTCTCTTCTCAATCGGCTCTTACCAGAGGGAGAAAAATCCGATCAACGATCTCTTCTATGTCCTGCGCCGACAACGGCTGCTGCAGGATCATGAGCTGATAGCGCACGAGGTCGAAAGGCAGCGCAGCCAAGCGAGGCGTAAGCTTCTCCGCAGCGATTTCGCCGCGTCTAACCCCGCGGGTCAGAATTTCCTTCATTATTTTGGCGTTGCGTTCATGCACTTCTGCAAAGAGCGATGAATCTCTCTCATGGAGAAGTTCTGCAATCAGGCCAAAGATTACTTCTGGGCTTAACTCGTCCACTAATTCAGAAACGCGGTGCAGAATGATCGTGATGTCGCCCCGGACGGTTCCGGTGTCCGGCGGCTCCAACGAACCAAAGGGCCGGTTTGCTCTCAATGCGGCGTATACAAGCCGGGCGCGCGTGGGCCAACGCCGGTAGATCACCGGTTTGCCGGTGCCCGCCCCGGCTGCGGCCCTCTCGATCGAGAAATTGACGTACCCCGTGTCAGCCAGCTCTTGCAACACAGCCTCGAAGATCGCCGCCTCCAAGACCTTACCCCGTCTACGGCTATTCACCGCCCTCGCCTCGCTGGCCATCTGAATACGAACTCCACCAATATTAGACACGTTGCGTATCCTATGTCAATAGGATACGCAACGTGTCTAATGAGAGACCTTCTGCCCGCCGTCAACCAACGCTGATCTCAACGACTTTCTCATTTCTTAGCTTCTTGATGTCGCGCAGAGGTGGCTGGCCGAAGAATCGGCTGTATTCACGATTGAACTGACTGACGCTTTCATATCCGACCTCGAAGGCTACCGTCGATGCGTCCAGTCCGTCCACAAGCATTCGACCTCGCGCTGCCTGCAATCGTAACTGTTTCTGATACTGGAGGGGACTCATATGGGTCAGCACACGGAAATGATGATGCAGGGTCGATATGCCCATTCCTGCAATCTGGGCCAAATCGTCAACACGCACGGGTTTGGCGTAGTTGTCTCTGATCCAGGAGATTGCTTTGGCGGTGCGATGGCTCTGATCTCCTGAAGTTGCTATCGATCGAAGGCGAGCGCCTCCTGGTCCGGAGAGGATCCGGTAAATGATCTCGCGTTGGACCAGACCACTGAGAAAAGGGATATCTTGTGGGTGCGCCAACAGGTCTACCAACCGGCAGCATGCGCTCAGCAATTCAGCCGTGACTGCGCCGGTTACCATTCCGGGCGTGTCCGACGACCCTTCCTGCATGTGCACTTCATCCCGGCTGAGAAGCTCGCGGATCACTGACATCTCCAGCCTGACTGCTACAGCTAGAAGAGGCTTGGCTTCGCTCGCTTCAACGATCTGACTCACTATGGGCAAATCGATCGAGGTTAACAGGAATCGCGACCGGTCATAGGTAAATGTCGTTTGGCCGAGGTCGACGCGTTTACTGCCCTGAGCAACTACGATCACGCTCGGCGTGTAGGTTCCTGAGCAGGGCGCCGTGGGTGCAGTTCTGCGCACAAGCACCAAGCCCGGCACTTCCGTCACCTGCTTCTCTGAGGAGCCGATGAACCAGGCAATTTTCTTTGCCAGCTCGGCTCTCAGGTCCTGTACGGACAGGATCGCTGGAGGAGCGATGGAGCGCTTGGCATTCATATTCATTCGGTTTCGCCTCTTCCATCACAAGAATAACGGCTGCTCCGCTTCCGAGCGAGATCAAAGACTGGCCAGCAAGAGAATTGGGCAAGAAATCGGCAGAATCAGGATAACGGCTCGCGCTCCGTTCTGCCTAAACTGCTAATGGAGAGAAACGATGCAAAAGCGAAAACTGGGAAATTCCGGGCTGGAAGTGTCGGCCCTAGGCTTCGGCTGCATGGGACTGAGCTTCGGCTTAGGCCCCGCAATCGAGAAGAATGAAGCTATCAAGGTAATCCGCGCTGCCTATGACGGCGGGGTGACCTTCTTCGATACCGCCGAAGCATACGGTCCGTTTACGAACGAAGAAGTGGTCGGCGAGGCGCTCGCGCCTGTTCGCGACAAGGTGGTCATCGCAACGAAGTTCGGCTTCCAAAACGGAATACCGGCTCAAGGGACAAACAGTAAGCCGGAACGAATTAGAGCAGTGGCTGAAGCTGCCCTGAAACGGCTCAAGACCGGCGTGATTGACCTGTTCTATCAACATCGCGTGGACCCTAATGTGCCGATCGAAGAAGTAGCGGGGACGGTCAAGGACCTTATTCAGGAGGGGAAGGTCAAACATTTTGGGATGTCGGAAGCGGGTGCAGAGACGATTCGTCGCGCTCATGCGGTGCAGCCGGTCGCGGCGCTGCAAAGCGAGTATTCGTTGTGGTGGCGCGAGCCGGAGAAGGAGATTCTTCCGACGCTGCAGGAACTCGGTATCGGGTTTGTACCATTCAGTCCGCTGGGCAAAGGCTTTTTGACGGGTGCCATCTCTGACAAGACGGAGTTCGCGCAAAATGATTTCCGCAATATCGTTCCGCGCTTCTCCGCGGAAGCAAGAAAAGCCAACCAGGCGCTGGTCGATGCTCTTGGTCAGATTGCGGATGAGAAAAAGGCGACCAAGGCGCAGATTGCGTTAGCCTGGCTGCTCGCGCAGAAACCGTGGATCGTACCGATTCCTGGAACCACGAAGCTGCACCGCCTCGAAGAAAATCTTGGCGGATCCGCTGTGGAACTGACAACGCAAGATCTGAAGGCGATCCATGATGCTGTTTCAGCGATCGATGTGCAGGGGGATAGGTATCCCGCCAGCTTTCAGAGCCTGGTCAATCGCTAGAGGGATAGGGCGATTAGGTTCTGCTTAAGTCGCACTATGAAAATTCTCCAGATCGGCATACTTAGCACGATTGTCTTGCTAGCTGCTGCGTACGCTGCACAGCAAAGCCCTGGAGACGCTCCGCTCCAGATCCCGAGCCCTCACTACGCAACAATGACAGAATCAATCGTCATCGATGCGCCAGTGGTCAGGGTGTGGGCACGGGTCGGCGGTTTCTGCGACATTACCGAGTGGATGAATTCGCCCGAATGGGAGGACTGCAAGTATCTGCAGGGTGATGGCGGTCCCGGGAGTGTGCGATCCATTGTGAATGAAGTGCTGGTTGGTCAAACGCAGTACAGCTATACCTATGCCCAGCCGCCTCGAAAGGATACGCTTTACAACCTGGCTCACGGAACACTCGCTGCCCAAGCTTTGAGTCCCGCCACCACGCGGCTGACCTATACGATGCTGCGGGATGATTCGATGCTGACTGATGAAGCTGCGCGCAGGCGGGACGAGGAAGCCCGGCGCGCCCGCCTCTCAGCATGGCTGAAGAACATGAAGGTGCTTGCTGAGGGAGGCACGCTCCCGCCAAAACCGCCAGGGAGTCTTCATCCGCCGATAACCACTCCACTGCTCAATCCAGATCCCCACTACGCCTGTCTGCCTCTGTCGCTCGTCGTGAATGCCCCTGTCCAGAAGGTCTGGGCGCGTGTCGGGAAGTACTGCGACATTGGAGAATGGGGCTTCCGAGGTTGCGATCTCATCTCGGGCAAAGAGGGCCAGATCGGCGCCGTCCGCAGTACGGGTCATTCGGTCATTGTGGGGCAGACGCAGCATAGCTACACCTACACTCAACTGTTGCGTGCAACCGGCCTATATCCGATGTATCACGGAACGCTGGAGGCGCGTCCGTTCGGGCCCAGGCGCACCACGCTTTACTACACGCTGGTATGGGATAGCTCCATACAGCCAGACGATGCTGCGAGGCAGAAGCAGGTAGAAACTTACCGTGTGCTCTTCGAGAAGATGCTCCGCAACATGAAGAAGCTCGCCGAAGATGGCACCCTCACCCCGGCAGATAGGCAGGCCCCGGTAGAGTTCTAGGGCTTAGGGGTTTGGCCCTGCGACAGTAGCATTTTCGCCCTACGCGCCGGCAATCCCGTTTTGCAGGGGCATCGAGGCCGATCCGTGTGCGTGCGGGTATTCCGGGTCTACCGGGGGTAGTCGGAAGCCCGCCAAAAGACCGATTTCCGAACGACCTGAAAATAAGCAGTACCGGCCAGACATAACCTTCGGCATCCTGCATCCTACGACTAGATGAACCCAACGCTGCAGGGATGTACCATTTGCTGCTCTACCGCGGACCTCATCAAGTGCACCCACGCCGGCTGCTCTAGCCTTCTGTGTTCCGTTCACAGCGTCAGGTATGGTGGTCGCTGTAGAGTTTGCTGGGACTCTGGAAGCATACTGCTGCCACCGTGGCCCTTAGGCGTTCCCCGCCCCCCAGGGTCGTGACGCTTGTCATCGCCTCACCCTCCTATGATTCCCAGCAACATGTGTCGCCAGTCGAGATCTGTCTGGCGATCCTGGACCGACTCGACTTCATTGGGATGTGAAGACCGGGACCCCTGTTGTTGCGCTGGACTTTGATCGCGGACAATTGGACCTAACTCTGATTTTCAGCCGTGATCGCTTTTCGGCCATAATAGCTGATCAGATAGAACGCAACTCCGAAAGAGATAATGTCCTTGAAAAGAAACAGGCCGAGATTGTTCATGTAATGGATGCCGTGAACCACGACGGTGTCATCCGGAGTCGTGATCAACATGGAGCTTGTGGTGAAGAACATGCCGACTAGAATGATCCCGCCCAGAATGCCTGCTTTAGGCTTGAAGTAGCCAATGATCAGTAGGATTGCCGCTATCCATTCAGTGGCCCCGATCATATCCGACCCAATATATGGTCCAAAGACCTTGAATTGCCAACTGGTAAGGGGGCTGTTAGTGACGAGCGGGATGATGCCTTCTGCCCCGGGTGCTGTCATTTTGAACTTGCCTGCCCACAGCAACATCACGATCATTCCAATGCTGCAAACAAGGAAAGGGATATTTCGATCTGCAACAAACGCTGCAATCTTGGTTAGAACACTCTTCGCCTGCAGTTTGTCACCTGTGTTCGCTTGAGATCCGCGCACACCGACACCCGACGCCTCAGCGGATGTGGTCTCAGTCATAAAAGGACCTTTCATGTGATGATCCATCGTAGTCGATATTGAAGCTCTTTCAGCTGAAATCAGGACACAACAGCGAACGTACAGATCGTCACGCGTTTTGGAGCACCTCGGTTCGTTCATGAGCAGTCTCGCTCGATAACGTAGGTGTAGCTGTGAATAGCGAGTGAAGCCCCTCGACCAGCGTGGGGTGGGCAATTGCACTATCTCGCAGCGCCGTATAGGGCAACCCGCCCACCATTGCAATCTGGACCCCCGACATAACCTCTCCGGCGCCCACGCCGAAGCCCGTGAAGCCGAGGATGCGGTCGCTGTCCGTCGCGACAAGGGCCTTGAGGAAACCGCGCGTCTCAACGAGTGCCTGCGCCCTTAGGACAGCCGCCATGGGAGCCTTGAACAAGCGATACGCGATGCCTCGTGCCCTCGCTTCCTTCTCGCTCAGACCCACCCGTGCAAATTCGGGATCTGTATATAGGCAGAACGGAACCAGCCGGCCGGTAGTCACGTGGTTCCCGCCTACAACGTTGTCAGCGAACACGCGGAAATCGTCTTCGCTGATGTGCGTGTATTGCGGACTGCCTGCAACCTCTCCGACCGCCCAGACCCCGGGCGCTGTAGTCTGCAGCCGTTCGTCTACCTTTACGTAGCCGCGATCGGTCACCGCAACACCCGCCAGTTCCAGCCCCAGATCCTTCGTGTTCGGAATGCGGCCTGTCGCGACGAGCAGGTGCGTGCCCTGGAGCGTCTTTTCCTCCCCACTCCGCTCCACGACAACGCTTACCGACTCTCCGGATTTACCTGAAACCCGCTTGATCCGGGCATTCAGCGCGGCCTCGATGCCCTCATCGTCGAACAACTGGTGGAGTGCCTCGGTCACGTCGTCGTCTTCGCGATGCAAAAGCCGTGAGTTCCGATCAATCACGGTTACCTTACTCCCGAACCGCCGCATCGCCTGCGCAAATTCCAGTCCGACGTAGCCGCCGCCAATCACCAACAAGTGTTCCGGCACTTCATCCAGCTCCAGCGCTTCGATATGTGTCAGCGGGTGAGCTTCCGCAAGCCCTGGAGTGTTGTCCACCGCCGCGTGTGTCCCCGTGCCGATAACGACATTGATCCCCCGCAGCACCCGCCGTCCTCCATCATTCAGGGTGACCTCGACCGTACGCGGACCGACAAAGCGCCCCGTCCCCATGATGAGTTCCGCACCGCTTTTCCTGTATTCCTCGAGATGCATCTCGACCAGCCCCGCGACCATCTTCCGCTTGCGGTCGCGCACCGCCGACATGTCCACCCTGAACCCCTCCCTCGCGACGCCGAACTCCTGACTCCGGCGCACATAGGACGCCACCTGCGCCGAATGAATCATGTTCTTGCTCGGCAGGCAGGCAATATTCGGACACGACCCACCGACATACTTCCTCTCAACCACCGCGACTCGCTGTCCCCGGCTGGCAAAGGTCCATGCCGCGAGCTTTGCTCCTACGCCGGAGCCGATGATCACCAAATCGTATTCCTCCGGCGCCGGGTTTCCCGAGGCCTCTGCGCCTTTCGTCTTACTCATGTGAGCTCTCCTTTCCCAGAGATGATCCGTCCGTTGCATCACCTACATGCGCTTTCCGCCGGCGGCAACGATTATCTGCCCGGTAATCCAGCGAGCGTCGTCGCCGGCGAGAAACACCACCGCCGGCGCGATATCTTCAGGTTGCGCAATCCTGCCCAGCGGGGTCTCTCTGTCCTGCTGCTTGCGGAACTCGCCTTCGTTAAGACCTGACGCCCGCAGCCCGTCCGTCTCCACCATCCCCGGATCGAGGGAGTTCACGCGAATCTTCCTTGGCCCCAGCTCAGTCGCTAGCGACACCGAGATCGCATCCACTGCCGCCTTGCTCGCGCTGTATGCCGAAGCCTGCGGAGAGGGCATGGGACCCACAATGGAGCCAATATTCACAATCGATCCGCCTTCAGGCCCCATCATCTTCACCGCTTCCTTCGTCGTGAGCAGCAGTCCTGCCACGTTGAGGCTGAGGTGCTTCTGGATGTGCTCCGGCGTGATCTGTTCCAGCGGGGCAAATTCATACACCCCGGCATTGTTCACCAGAATGTCCAGCTTGCCGTAGGCCTTCTTCGTCTCCTGAAGAAGCCGCTCGATCTCCGCAGGCTTCGCCACATCCCCCTGAACCGCAGTCGCCTTCCCGCCTTTTTTCTCAATGCGCGATACAACAGCTTCCGCAGCAGCCTTGCTCATCCCATAGTTCACGACCACCGATGCACCCTCGGCCGCAAGATGTTCCGCAATCGAAGCGCCGAGACCCTTCGAAGCACCCGTAACTAACGCTACCTTGCCGTTCAGCTTGCCCATAAACAATCCCTTCCTTCGCCGCCTAAACGAGCCGATTCTTACGCACCCCTCCGCAAAGCAAGAAGACACATAAATGCCTCTTCCTGCGGTGGGACTGCCGTTGTCCTTTTGGCTGATGAACAGGCGGCAACCTGCAAAGATGACTCTAAGCATTCAAGTTCGCCTGTGGTAGGTCTCTTCCGGTGATAACATCTATTCCGATCGGGAATGAAACCCTTCCGAATATGACGCATCCTCCCCGCGCTTTATGAGCCGTCTGCGTGAAATGGAGATGTTCGTCCGAGTCGTAGACGCCGGATCATTCTCATCGGCCGCACGGGATCTGAAAATCGGCCAACCGGCAATCTCCAAGACCATCGCCAGCCTTGAGGAAAGGCTCGGGGTACGGCTCCTCGCCCGCTCCACTCGTCATCTCACTCCCACCGAAGCCGGAGTCGCCTTCTACGAGCGCGCCCTCCGCGCTGTCACGGAAGCCGACGAAGCCGACGCCGCGGCACGTGGCGCTAGCGCTAGCCTCGAAGGGCGCCTCCGCATCAGCGCGGCCGTTACTTTCTCTCGAATTCACCTCGTTCCCCGCCTCTCCGAATTTCTTAGCGCCAACCCTCGGCTGGAGCTGGAACTCGTTATGGACGACCGCCCCCGCGATCTGGTTGCCGAAAACATTGACGCCGCCCTCCGCCTCGGCGCCCTCACTGACTCATCGCTGCGTGCGCGCAAACTGGCGAAGAGCGAACGTCTGGTTCTTGCCAGTCCCCCATATCTCGCCCGTAAAGGCACACCGGTCACTCCCGCCGACCTCACCAATCACGACGCCATCATCTATTCCCAATGGACCGGCGGGGAGGAGTGGTCCTTCCGTCGCGGAACCTCAGAAACATCGATACGCCTTCAGAGACGGTTGATGGTCACGGCCGCCGAAGGCGTGCGCGCCGCCGTGATCAGTGGGCAGGGTTTCGCTATCGCCTCGCGCTGGATGTTCACCCCGGAACTCGAATCTGGCGAAGTCGTATCCATCCTGACCGACTGGACGCTACCACCACTCGATCTCTGGGTTATCTACCCCTCAGGCCGGCTAACCAGCACTAAGGCTCGTGCCTTCGTAAAGTGGTTCGAAGGAATCATCGCTTAGTCTGTCCCAGGGGATATCTGCCATTCGCTGCCCATCATTCTTCCCTCGGTGTGATGGGGCAAATGCGCCACGAACGGCATGCCGTTCGAGGGATCATGATTCATTCCCTGAAAATCGTCTTGATGCGGACTGACAATCAGCAGGTGCGGGCCAACGTGGAACCCATGACCGGAAGAACCATCTTTCGATCACCGGGCGCCGAAATACATGCACGAGATGCCGATGCGATCAATCTGCGGTGTTCGGCCGGCAAGGCTGTCCTGGATCCAGCGCAGGAATATCGGATCGAAGCACGCCGGTTCATCGTCAGAATATCCAGGAATAGCCGGGAGACAGGTCCATTCGTTCGATCCGGTGCGAAGTAGCCCGTATTCACCTCCAGTTGCCGAAGGCCATCGCGCATCGTCGCGTCTTTGGTGATGAATGCGGGAATGTAGTTATCGACTCGCAGGAGATGCGGGATTATCGACCTCCCCAGGGAAACCACCGCGCCGGAGCGGTAGCATTCGAGCTCGTGTCCGGGGTAAGGAACAATGACTTCGAGCCCATCAGCGTTTCCACGATTGAAACCATCTGGCTGTCGCTCGCCCGGCTGAGTGGCAGAGCTTGGCCACCGCCGGCGTTTCTTATGCTTGGGTGTTGATTAACCCTCCCGAAACTTGTCCGTTATGCACAAGGTAGCTAGTCAGATCCTGAAGGGCGCCTTGTACGCTGCCTGAGTTGAGGGACGCCGCGATATTGGCGACCAGAGTGTCGCTCTGGTTGACGGCTCGGGTACCGACAGTGCCGCCGGAAGCCGGCAGTTCCTGGAGCGATGCCACGTTCCCGGCGCGGTTGCTCGCGCCAGCGGCGGCGGTTTGAGCCTTCAGGTCCGCTTTGTACTTTGCCAGGTCGGTTTTAGCTCCAGCGATATCACCATAGGCAAGGGCTTTGAGTAGGGTGATTAAGTCCTGGGTGAGAGGGTCGAGCGGGGCATAGGATGTGCTCCCGCTGAGAGCCGACGCCGAGCCAGAGCCTATGCCCGTCGAGACGGCATTGTTGGTGCTGGGGGTTAAGGTGGAGGCGAGAGGACTGTCTAAAAGCGAACCGGCTGAAATGGAGGATAGTGACAAGGGGGCCTCTTTCAGGATTGACGTGTGTCCTTGAACGGACAAGGATACCCAACTATCGGCACGGGAGCGAAAACCGTTCAGACCACTTTCGATTTTTCTCGCGCAACTTTAGACGATCGCATGCGCGGTCAAACACGGGCACATCCATTACCCATTCCGCGCGAGAGAGCCGGATTGCAACCACCACTTTGGTGGCCGCGCATTCGTTGCCGGATTGATGGTGCTTTCTGGGCTGATCCTGCTGGCTGCGTGCGCCAACCTGGGCAGCCTGTTTGCGGCACGCGCAGCCGACCGTTCGCGCGAAGTGGCTCTGCGTCTCGCGCTTGTTTCGAGCCGCAAACGCATTCTGCGCGGACTGCTTGTCGAAGCGCTGCTGATCTCCCTGGCCGGCGGGGCGGCGGGACTGTTCGTCAGCTTCATGCTGTTGCGCCGGATGAGCATCTGGCAGCCCATTCCCGCGGTTCCGATCCACCTGCCCGTCACCCCCGACCCGATGCTCTCCGTGGTTGCTTTGGGTTTGGCTCTGCTCAGCGGATTCTTATTCGGCATTGTGCCCATGCGCCTGCTGCGCGAAGACTGAGGCAGCGGGGTTTCACCTCTCGAACGGGAGCGCCTCAGCCGGGCCTTCAGAGGCCGCGGAAAAAGTGCCGCTCGGATGCAAAATCGCTCACTCAGTGACTACAAAATTGATCGTGCCAGCCCCGGACTTTTGGTCCGGGGAGAGGTTTCAACCCGCAGGAAGATCCGGCATACAAAGTCAGGGGAAAGTTAACCAGGGACAACAGCCCCGGTGATTTTCAGCCGTCCCTACGGGGCTCTTCGTGCTTTCAAATCCTACCCAGGACTGTCGTCCTGGGCTACACTCAGCCGTCCCTACGGGACTGAGTCCGAGTCTTTACACAGACTCTTTGGCCCGACAGTTGCAGATAAAGCGTTCTCGTGGGTTTGAAAACCCGCTTCCCCGGACTAAAAGTCCGGGGCTGGCACGATCAATTTTGCAGTCACTGAGTGAGCGATTTTCATCCGAGCGGCACTTTTTCCGCAGCCTCTATTAAGAGGTCAAATACGTACACTCAGGCCACTTAATAATTATTCGACCGTTCTGTTTAATGGTTGAGACCTGAATCAACATGACACTGCTAGTGGGGATCGCAGGCAAACAGACACGCATCGATGACCTTCATGCGACTGCCGGTTGACAAAATCGAACGGACACTTAAGGTACTTCCAGGTTGCGCCGATATTCTGTTTGGAGGAACAGTGATGTTGGCTACTCGACTTCTTCTCGTTGGTGATGACGAAGTTGTACGTATGACCTTGGCCGGAGTGCTGGAACAGTCCGGCTTTGCCATAACTAGCGCGGCAAATGCACCGGAGTTTTTAAGGCCCGTCAACGCTAAAGAGTCATCCGACGTGCTGCTAAGCGACCTGCACAGCAGGTACTCACGTGTCGAAGCGGGACCATCGCTGACGCATGAACGGCAACTAATTCAATCCCATGCGTTCGTTTGAGCCATAACAATCGTGTCATGAGAATCACCACGTAGCACTGATGATTGCTTAGGCCTCGATCTCTATCGCTGCGAGTCAACGTTCACCTCCCCACCCCCAAGGCAACATCAAACCGCACGCGATTGGAGACGATCTATGTTTAAAGACACCACCGCTACTGAAGCCAAGGCCAGTCCCCTGGCCGCCACCGCAAAACCGGTCACCGAAGACGAATGGATCGCCATATTGGACCGGTTGGCGGCGCTCCAGCACATTTTCCGCGAGAACCGGGAACTGCGAGAGGTTTTGTTCCGTCGTGAAGGCGAGTCCCAAAAATTGCGGAGCCGCAACGCGGAATTGGAAGAGATCATGCGGAAACTCGCACCAATGCTGTTGAGCGTGGCAACCACCATGGGATTGGCGGCAAAGAATGAAAGCCCCGACACCCTGCGTCGAGCCTGAGAAATGTACGCAAGCTTGGAACGTGCTCGTGAAAGATGGAGGGTCCAAGACCACCGAGGCGGTCGCTTTTGACTTTTAAGGTTATCGCTCGCAATCCCGCCCAAGCGTTAGATTTCGGTAAGCAGGTCTATTTCATTTCGCTCGAAAGATCGAAAAGTGGTCCGTCCAGGCCGATCGTTCGCGCTTATATCTCGATCTCCGACCAGTCTTTTAATTCCTCGGACAGGAACAGGGCAGCGAGTTCGCCGGTAGCTCGGAGAAAGACGAGGTGCTCCCCATGAATCTCGACACTCGCGGCCCTGACGAGTTGGGAGGCTAGGTCCGATTCTTTGAACCTAACCAAGTAGTTCTTGTCGGGCATATGCCTGCCAATGAGCGGTTCTACCGTGACAACCTATGAGCCCTTAACCTCTGAATCTCTCCCGCCGGCGGGAACTTCAGTGCAGATCAATAGTTAGGCCATCTCAAGTCTCAGAAATCCGGACCGACAACTCTGTCGGCTGTTTAGGTTCTGGAGGGCCGTAAAATCGTGGACCGCCTTGGCGATAGATCGCCGGTCGCTGCTTGTCCTGAGACAGCATCACTTTGCAGTCCGGAAGGCCCGCCCGATAGCAATCGCCGGCTCGAGGCCGCCCATGCCAAGCATGACAAGGTCCGTAAGCAGCAGATCAGGGGAAATGGTGCGCATAATCTCCAGGGCGCTTTGCGTATTAAGCGGCCATGGTTGCGATGCCGCTTTGTGCCAGGATCGAAGTGAGAGTGTCAGCTACGACGACCTCACCGTCAACGACGGGGCGATGGGTTTCCTCGAACATAACAGGGGCCAATAAATATGGGTTAAATATTTAAAAAATCTGTTAGTTGGAGGTTAGGGTCAATTTTTCGCGCGATTTCCTTGCATGCAACTTTTGGATTGTGTTACGTTCCTTACCAGTTTTACGTCACGTTTGCGTGACGATTACGTCAGAGGAGGCGACACGTTGGCCACCAACCAAGTGCCGAAGAAAACTCCAATGAGATTTGAATCAATGCATCAGGCCGACGTGCCAAAAGGCCGCAATGGAAAACACAAGCAGATAATCGAACTCTTACTCAATGACATTGCCCAGCTAGAGCAAAGGGCAGCCCTGAAGATTCCTCTCTCTGCACTCCCGGACACGAAGGAGAACATCCGGTCCGCGCTGAGCCGCGCAACTCATCAAAGAGGAATCGAAATTGCCACCTCGAGCGACGAGGATTTCCTCTATGTCTGGAGACCCCAGCAGAATCTGGCCGGGAGTAGCAAAAATAACATCCACCCTTAACTTTCGGGTGGCTCGACGTAGCTTAAGCGCATCGGTAACTCCAGCCGCCGGCCTCCGGAGTACCGGGAGTGATCCCTAATGTGCTTCTTCACTCGAGCGAGCGTTGGATAGAGGGCCACGGATAACCCACTTGAAGCAGCCCAAGTCGTGTCCTGGGGGGAAGCATTGTCTCAACAGGAGATTGGTTTTTTCATTGGTACCGGGACCACATCCTGCAAAGCACTGCCTTCAATGAATACCTATCTCATTCTTGGCCAAGTTCGCAATGTGACCATGGCTTTCGTTCCAGGCCTCCCAAACCGATGCACACCAGTTATGGATCAGCGCATCTCTTGATGGGACCAGCGGCAGCGGCCAAAACATGCCGCACCGTGATGGCACCCAGCTCTTTCGGCAGTTCAGGTCTGACCCACTCTCTCCGGATTTTCGCCAACTGCATATGAAACCTCTGCACCTGTCTGCCAGTAAAGTTTTTCTCAACGTGCAAATAAAGACCGAGTAGTGCAAAGACGATGGCGATTGGTTTTGTCTTTTCATCGGCATGTTGAGCTGCACAGGCGTCAACAATGTGTTGGTGCAAAAACGAAGGATTTGAATGCACCAACGTGTAGAACGAAAGTTCGGGATAAAGATCCTGATCCGATGCCATGACCGATTTCGGGGGCGTTGAACCGCTGGTTGGAAGGGCGATGAGAATACAGCGGATCGACGGCCGTTTTGATTGTAAGGCAGGCAACTTCAAGAGCGCAGAGGCTGCCTGAAAAGTCGCATTTCGACTAAGTTACCGGTTCCACCCTCATCGCTTAAGGGTGTTACCGAGTTCCCGTTCTCAAAGGCATTGGTGTCGCTGACTAGCGTGATACAGCTTCATCCGCTTCCGCAACCAGGTTTACGCGTTTGAGATCGACCTGAAACCGCGGGTCGTTGCGCAGGGGATCGAAAGCTCGATCGACGTTCAGGTAAATCGACGATCCAACGCGCTCGTCGATCGCTTTGCCAACCCAGCGGAGGGCGGAGTCGTGGTCGCCCAGAGCCGCATAAATCGGGGCAATTTCCAAGGGTGAGATGTACCGTTCGACCGAGTCTCCCTCGAGCGAGGTGAGAATCTTGCGCGCCTCCGCCCCGCGATTGGACGCTGCATAACAACGAGCCACATAGCCGCGGGAAACAGGGTCGTCGTGAGACAGCTCGACTCCCTTTTCAAATTCCGCGCATGCCTCCTTATGGCGATTGGTATAGAGGTAAGCCAAACCCAGGATGCGATGCGCTTGCACAAACCCGGGATCGAGCTCGACCGCCTTCTTGGCTTGGGTTATGGTTCGATCGTATTCGCGATTCATCAGGTGATGCCAAGCCATGTGTTCGTTGATAACCTCATCCGTTGGAGCAAGCCCGAGGGCGATTTCGCTTTCCCGGTGCGATTCAGCGACACGGCCAAGAGCCATGAGCTCATGAGAGTACCAGTGGTGAGCGTTCACGCAGTTGGGGTTGAGCTGGAGCGCCCGTTTGAACTGCTGCTCGGCGCCGCCCCAGTCCCATTCGCTGAGTAGCTTTATGTAGGCCAGCGAGGCGTGCGCATCTGCGGAGGAATCATCGAGCGTGAGGGCCTTCTCGATGGCCACTTTGGCTTTGGGCATGGCGACACCAGGAGCCAGAAAACTGTTGCCGCGGTCGCTATCCAAGGGCGCCCGTCATCCATTTCGCCGAGGGTTTTTCGCAAAAGAGAAATGTTGACCGTCAGATTCGTTTCCTCAATGAAGCTATCCGGCCAGACCGTCTTCATCAGCGTTTCGCGAGTCAGAAGCCGGCCATGGTTGGAAACGAGCGCAAACAGAAGGTCGAAAGCCTTTGGAGCAAGAGGGATTGTCTGGCCGTCGCGCACCAGCAGGTGCTCAGATGGATACAGCTCAAATCGACCGAAGCTGTAATGAGAGATGGTCAGCATGGACTGCTCTTCGATCGCCCAAACGACGCGCAAAAGGAGCGGATCGCGCTGCCCTCTGTGCAGTTAGCGCCAGGTGCGCCTAAAGACTTTGGAACAGTGGGCTTACCTGGCCCCAATAAATCCCCAACATTTTCCAAGGTGTGCCCCAACAAGCTTGACTCGCACGCACATGGGTTGACTACGGTCATCCACGGGAGCGCTATAAAAAACTGTAAGTAGCGACCACAAAACAAGTTAACGAGAGCCCGCTGCTCTTATCTATGACTCTGCGGTTAAAAATGACCGCCAATCAAAAAGCCACAAGAGTCTGAGCGTTTCCAAACGACATTTTTTGGCGCTGTTCGCTACTTTCGGCTTGCAGCTGAGACGAGTCGCAGCGGCAAATTCTGAAACTCTGAGGAATCGAATCATGAAAAACCTTCGCTCTCTCTCCTACGGCCAGATTCCAACACGCGTTTCGCGTCAAGCCCTGGTCTCTGGTATGCACAAGACCGTAACCTGCGAGCTCCTATTGGTTGCGACCGCAGCAGCGTTTGCCCAGCAAAGCGCCGACACCTTTCTGCCAAGCCAGGTTCGCAGCGCCTCGACCGTACCTTCCAACGGTGACGTGAACCCCTACGGTGTCGCCTTTGTTCCCGCCCACTTTCAGGCCGGATCGGGGCCTCTGCAACCCGGTGACATCCTGGTCTCGAACTTCAACAACAAACAGAACCTCCAAGGAACCGGCACGACCGTTATGAGGATCCCTTCGAGCGGCACGCCAACGACGTTCTTCCAGGGATCCGCCCCCCTGGGTCTTTCCACCGGCCTGGGGGTTTTACAAGCTGGTTTTGTGTTGGTCGCCAATCTTCCTACCAAGGACGGCACCGCGGCCACGGCAGGCCCCGGCTCGCTTCTGGTGATTAACAACAGCGGCAAATTGATCCAAAGCTTCAAGGGTGCGGATATTCAGGGACCATGGGACGCGGCGATAGTAGACGGAAGCAATCTCGCGGCCGTATTTATTGCCAATGCTCTCAACGGCACTGTCAGCCGGTTGGACTTCGTCGTCTCTTCGTCTGGTCTCAAGCTTCTCAGCTCGGCCACCATTGCCTCGGGTTACATGCATCAGCCCGATCCGGCCGCCCTGTTCGACGCGCCCACGGGGTTGGTTTATGACCTGAGGCGAGACACGCTTTTTGTCGCCTCCACGCTGGATAATGAGGTCTTCGCCGTACGGAGCGCGCTCGAACGCAACGACAGCGATGGGCCGGGAACGGTTATTTATCACGACAACGCGCATCTGCACGGAGCCCTGGCCATGGCAGCGGCGCCGAATGATCATTTGTTGGTAACCAACAACGACGTGATCAACGCGGATCCGAATCAGCCCAGCGAAATTGTCGAGTTCACGAAAGACGGACAATTCGTCAAGGAGACTTCTATTGACCCGAACCAGGGCGGATCGTTCGGTTTGGCCGTTAACCCGGGTCAGGCAACAACCGTCTTCGGCGCCGTGGACGACAACACCGCAACCATCACCATCTGGACTCTCAATAACGTCGAGTAACTAACCTGAATCCTGTAAGCGGAGCAAGAGAACAGCTGAAGGCTGCTTGTGCGGGGAAAGGGTCATGGCCAGCCGTGGGAGCCAGACCCGATCCCCAACGCAGAAACCCAAATCGGGCAGTCTTCACTGGACTCGTGCCCCGTTTATCGCCGTCAGTACCCGGACGCCTGGCGTAACTGTCTTTCAGATCCAGACTGCTATCCCTTTAGAAATAATGAGAGCGGCGGAAAGCGCGCTGAGCGTAATATTTGGCATTCATCGGGGTCAGCACGCTTTTGGCTCCTGCGCATCGTCCTATACTTTCTCAGGCCTCTGGTGTACCAAACGCAAGGGCGCGCCCGGGGCGAAGCGACTTCAAAGAGCACTCTATGAAAGCGATTGTACGTACGCACTACGGGTCTCCCGATGTGTTGCAGTTCGCGGAAGTGCCAACGCCCAGCCCCGCCGGCAATGAGGTCTTGATCAAACTTTGCGCGGCATCGGTAAATCCCTTGGACCTTTTTGTGCTGCAGGGCGCACCGTGGAACCGGATCCCGGGACTGCGCACCAAGCCCAAATGCACGATCATCGGTTGTGACATCGCCGGCCGAGTGGAGGCGGTTGGCAGAAACGTGACCCAGTTTCAGGCAGGCGACGAGGTCTTCGGGGTAACAGGATTCGAGGGGAACGGCTTTGCCGAGTACGTATGCACACCGGAAGAGAGATTGGCGCCGAAGCCACCCAACCTGTCGTTCGAGGACGTAGCCGCACTACCCATCGCAGCAGTTACGGCGCTCCAGGGTCTTCGCGACTGGGGACGGATTCAGCCGGGCCACAAAGTTCTGATTGAGGGCGCGTCTGGTGGCGTCGGCACATTTGCGGTGCAGATTGCCAAAGAACTTGGGGCTGAAGTCACTGCCGTATGCAGTACGAGGAATGTGGACATAGCGAGATCGATAGGCGCAGACCATGTCATCGATTACACCAAGGTAGATTTCGCGCGGGTTAAGCAGCGGTACGATCTGGTATTGGCTGTGAACGGCCATCATTCGATTTTTAAGTACAGGCGTATGCTCAGCCCAAACGGGATCTATGTCGCAATCGGGGGCATGGTTCCGGTTCTTCAAGCGCTGCTACTGGGCCGATTCCTTTCGACGCTTGGGCGCAAAAAGATGACTTTCTTTATCGCGAAAATCAATCAGATAGATTTGGTTTTCTTGATAAATCTTGTTGAGGCCGGCAAGATTGTGCCGGTCATCGACAGACGTTACGCCTTGAGCGACGCAGCGGAGGCTCTCCGTTACCTGGCGAAAGGACATGCGCAAGGGAAGGTAGTATTAACCGTCCCACTTTAAGGAGCCAAAGGGAGCCCCTCTAACTCCACGATTAGTCCGAATGCTGCGATCATTTCATCTCCGCACGCTCTAGCCGCTAGCCCTGTCGCTGCGGAATAACACTGGCTTCTGCTTGACAGGCAGAGGATCCGCGCGTAGAAGGATCTGTTCCCGAAATGAAAGGAGCTACGGACATGAGCTGGACACCCTCGCAGGTAGCAGGAGCCGAAAAGTGGCTGAAAAGCCTGGGAGACAAGTATGGCCAGGACTGGGCAAAGGATTCATCGGCAGCCAGCCGCATATCGAGTACGCCGCTTAGCATCGGCGAGGCTATCGGCGCTGGGGTGAGCAAGGGGCTGGACCCCACGCCCGACCCCGTGGTCCGTCTCGGCGCGGTTAAGGCCAAGCCCCATTACCCGCATGTTCCGGGCGGTTCCACGGCGACAGACCCGTACGCCGCCTCGGCGGCCCGTGCAGCTGCGAGAAAGGCAGTGGCTGCGGTGGATCAGCATATTATTCGCAATATTCCGTTTGTAGCCTCACTATTCGGGCCTTTTTTTACAACGACATTGGACGTGAAAAGACGCGAGGTTGCGCAAGAAAAGCTGAAGGCACTTGGATCTGCTCCCACGGATGCAATGCAAGAGGCCAAATACCGATCAAAGCTTTTTCCTGAGGTGGCGAATGAACTTGAATCAGCATTGAAAGAAGTGCGCCTGGCGATCCAGTATTTTGAGAACACGGTGAAGGCGGGAATGCAGGACCTGTCGTGCGATTATCTTGCGCATCTTTACGGTTTTGTAAAGTTCTCCGAACTTCGAATCGATAAATTGGAGACCCTCGTCGACGAGGTAGACGCTTACAAGAGGGCCCTGACGGAAACCATAAAACAGGGGAAGGCAAAAATAGACGCTCTCGAGAAGAACGACATCACACAGGCCTTCAAAGCCAGACTAAATACCCATCCTGATAACGGTATCTGCGGAAAAAACTGCTTCTACTCCCAACTGCCTGTGCACAAACCGTTGCCCACTCCTCCGGTCCGGCCGGCTCCAGCGCAATCAACTCAGGCGAGTGCCCGCAGGGCTCCAAAACCCTTGCCAACTCCGCCTGCAAAACACTAGCTCCAGGCAGTTGATCGTGGTCAAGGTTGGGCACCCTCATGCCCCAGCTTAGAGGGCGCAGTCCAGTCACCAGGTTATGTGTCAACAACTTATGTCCGATGTGCCCCGCTTATTCCGCTACTGTTGAGTGCTCATCTCGGTCAACGGAACACGGAGGAAACCCGTAAACCCGGCCTGTGCATAGTAGCCGTTTCCCGAATAGAAACATACCGGCTGACACTTTAGGAAAAGAGGAAACCACGCCAAGGTTCAAAGGTGAGTTGGCCTTGACTGCAATCGATAACGATCTTTTCTCGAGGTCCTCACCTTTGTGGAGCGGACCGCCGCTGCGCTATTTTCTCGATGCTATGGACGAATTCGTCGTTCCCCAGCGGCCGGCCTGTGTGCGTGCGCTGGCGAATGTCCTTGAACGCATCATCAAGGAACCGTTGGCAATGTCTTCTCCAAGGACTCTTCAGGCCAGTTTGATACCTTTCAAGGCTTTGCAGGTTGGTACACGTGAAGGTTGACGGTACCAGTTACTCTAAGGGGAGACTCCAGTCCTGCGATGGTTCCAAGCAGTGTAGATACCTCAATGTGCCGGGCCGATGGCCCCATTAGAACCAATGCCGCCGCCTGCTCGTGCTGCAACTCCATTTCCCATTGGCAGAGCCGCGTATCCGCGAGATGGAAGAACGGATCCAGCGCGCGCGAAATGCGCAATTCCTTACTGACATCGATATCCAGCATCTCGATAGAACGACGCAATTCCTGCATGTGGCGTTGCGCCGGAAATGCCACGATTAATCGCCCATCGCTTTTCAAAATGCGAAAAAGTTCAGAAGCCGGGCGTGGTGCGAATACATTTAAGGCAAGATCAACAGACCCAGATTTGACTGGCAGGCTTTCCCGAATGTCGGTGACCACTGAATCGAGGCGCACGTGTGCCCGAGCAGCACGCCGCGCCGCAAATTTCGATAAATCGAGCGCCAGGCCCAGGCTCAGCGACAGGGCCTCCAAAACGTGCGCAATGTAGTAGCCGATTCCGGCGCCGGCCTCCACCACAAAGCGCGCACAGGCGGCATGCTTGAGACAGAGCTCCGCAATGGATTCGGCGAGGGGATGAAAATGATGTTCGCCCAGGAATTTCGTCCTGGCGGCGACCATCTCTGCAGAATCAGCGAATCCGGACGGAAGGCATATTCGTGACGAGATTCACGTACCCTTGCCGGGCGAAGTCGAACGAGTGGCCAGCTGAACAACGCACTCCTACGGCCTCCAACTCCAGTTCGCCGCGGCATACGGGGCAGATCAACGTTTGTATCGTAGACAAGTGCATGGAACCATTCTAAAGCTAAATTGCTCGCGCTGGCACGAAGTGGTTTTCTTGGAAAACCGAATGCCTTCGCGCGGGGTCGGGATGGCAACTTACCCCATAATCCGGTTTTTAAGGGAACTGACATGCAAACAAGCTACTAGCTGGTCCCGCATCTGGGAACCTTCCTGAGAACGTGTGTGTCTGTATCTAATATGTACTTGCTCTCGAGCTTAATCATGTTGTTCGGTTTAAGCGTGCTTGCGCAAACGGGGCTTTCGCAGTCGGGTACAAACGCGAAGCTCTCGGAAACAGACGAAGACCGCAGCTTCTTTCTGAATCAGCCGGTCTTCCATCCTGAGGCGTTGTCCGGAATTTGGGAAACCCCAAACGGCAATGGTGGCGCTGTGGGCATCCATCTTCAACTAGCTACCAAGCTACCCGACGACAGCCGCATTTCCTGGACACCGCAGGCATGGCAACATCTTGTTATCGGGGTATTCGAGCGCAAAACAACTGACGAAGCCTTTGGGAATATGAATGGGTTCAGCGACTCTAAACGCGGTGGCGGCGCTTCTTACAGGGATGGCCGACTCGTACTTCACTTCGTCTGGCTCGCAAAGGACCCACTCATTGTCGATCTGGACCTCCGTCTACAGCCAAACGGCTGCTGGCATGGCCGCTTCCACCGGAACAGTTTTGATCGAGTTGTCTCGCTTTGTCGTCCGGCTCCAAGTCGCCCGTTCCGGCTCAACCCGCTCGTCGGCACATGGTCGCAGACCAACGGTTTCGCAGAGGATTGCCTCCACATAGCCCAGACGGGTCCCGGCACATTCACGGGCTGGACCGATTCACTCCAGATTCCAGGAAAAATACTATACGCACCCACGATTCCCGGTCCACATCAACTGTATGAAAACTACGGATCTCCTCTCAAGGTAGAGCGTTTCAGTAGCGGCATCGTCCGAATTACTTTCGGAGCATATGGCGGTATCTGTTGTCCGCACGCATTTCTAGGCAAGCTCAATGCGGATGACTCGATACTTAAAGGAAACTTTGATCCGGCTCCTGCAACTTTCGCTAGGACGTCCGGCGACTCCTGTGTCCGCTAGGCGTCGGTCCTCCTTTCGATCTGCCCGCAACAAAAGTCTCAGCGCCCGCGAGCGGAAGACGCCAGGTCCCCGAACAGTCGGGTTCTCGGTGACTTCTCACGGCCCGTGGCGATGACCAGGGCATGTTTACCTAAACTCTCGTTTTCAAGGTCCCTCGTCCTATGGGCAGGCTTCTTGATGCACCCGAGAAGTAATAAGGGTAGATATCGCCGTCCAATCCCGGACATCCATGTCCAAAGGTGCACATTGATTGCTCGTTGTCAGGCGTGACATAGAGGAATGATGTACATCCGGACTACGCTCACGTTGTTTTTTTCCCACTGTCTTTGTCGGTCAAGCTCAAGCCGCGACCAATGCGTGGGATGGCTTTGTAAACCGACACCCATTGCGGCACGAACTGCCAGCGCACATCTGCCATGACCCCTGACCAGGCCTGCGTTCGCCTGTGCGTTCGAAAAGGATCTAAGTTCGGGGTTTGGTATGGTAACCACGTCTACACGCTAGAACCGCAGCCCACGGCTGCGCGGTACGCGGCCGAAACGGTGCTCGTTGTCGGCGAACTGTCAGGTGACGTCATTCGAATCACGGCGATTCGTTTTTTAGGGAAGCAACTGGCTGAAATAGAAATCCACAGGCGGAAGGAGTGCGAACTCTTAAGACCTTAAGGTTTATGCTTTGAAGGGTGATATTTCGCTCTCAAGTCGAAAAAGCCAGAGGTATATGGCGCAAAAATAGTTTTAGAAGACTCCGTTACGTCGCTGCTTCCATTAATCTATTCGGCTTGATCCTCTCCGCAGGGACTTGGGCCTTCGAAGTTTGGCTCCCTCAACCCACGTTATCCACCGCACACCTGATCAGATTTGTTTGGACCGTCGGCTTGTTCTGCTGGCTTCTGGGGCCGTTTCTGTTCATCGCCACCTGGATCGCGAACAGTTTTACGGACCACAACAAATGAAGCGGCCGTAGGGAAGACGCGAGACTAGGGCATCCGCCGGAACCAATCTGGTTTCCTGCTCCCTTTCCCCTTCCAACCCAGAGCCGGCCGGCCGGCCGGCTTGACTCTATGTATTGGAGTCGCGTATATATGTGAATCACACATATGAATCCCGCGCAACATCCCGATCGTGAATGGAAGAAGGGCGGCGCTGAGTTGCTGATCCTTTCGCTGCTGGAACAGCAGGCGCGCCACGGCTACGACATTTGCAAGCTGATCGAAGCACGATCGGGGGGAGCTCTTCATTTCCACGTCACCACCCTGTATCCCCTTCTGTATCGACTCGAGGAGCGCGGTCTGGTTCACGGGCGGTGGGTCGAGAAGCCAAATCAGCGGCGCAGACGCTATTACAACCTCACAGCCGAAGGACGCCGAGTCCTGACGCGCCAGCGCCAAAGCTGGCAGGACTTCGTCGCGGCCATGAGCCAGGTCATGGGGGTAGAAAATGCCTGACTGGAAACAGGAGATCAATCGGCTGCTGGAGAACCTGCGGATCGATCCGGCCCGCGAAGCAGCCATCGTCGAAGAACTGAGCCAGCATCTAGAAGACCGCTATGACGAGTTGCTCCTGGAAGGCAACAGTGAGTCGGACGCGCGCCGGACAACCCTTGAGGAACTGGAAGGCGGCGAGCTGCTTGCCACGGCATTGCCTTCGGGCATTCGCAATTCCGCCAATAACGCGCCGCCGCCGGCAGCGTTGCCTTCAGGCAATCTTTTGCACGATCTCCTGCGCGATGTCCGCTACGGATTGCGCAGCATGGGCAAAGCGCCTGCCTTTACGTTCTTTGTTGTTCTAACTCTGGCACTCGGGATCGGCGCCAGCACCACCGTCTTCACGGTGGTCAACACACTGCTTCTGCATCCGGTCCCTGCACGCGATCCCTCCCGCCTGGTCTGCCTGTATGCCACAGACCTCAAAGCTCACCAGCAATCCGGCAGTATGCTCCCCATCTCGTATCCGAATCTCAAGGACTATCAGACCAGAAATTCCGTTTTCACCGATCTCGGCGGATTTTCTCCGCCGATGGTGATGACGTTGAACGAAAACACTGGCTCCGAGCGTTTCTTTGGGCAGCTTGTCACGCAGGGTTATTTCGAAGCCCTCGGCATCACGCCCGCGAAGGGCCGGTTCTTCTCTCCGCAGGAGATCAGCACGCCCGGTACCGCGCCCGTTGCTGTCCTCAGCTACAACGCATGGAAGATCCGCTTTGCTGGCGCTCCGGATGTCCTCGGCAAAACCCTCGACCTCAATGGAACCTCTTTCACAGTCGTCGGAGTCGCGCCCCGGAACTTCCTCGGCATAAGCGCCGTCTTCGGTCCCGATGTGTGGCTCCCCGCCACCATGGCCCAGCAGGTGCTGCCTTATCCCATGCGCGATGTGCTCCGTGAGCGCGGCAAGGCGTTCTTTCAAACCGTCGCCAGGCTGAAGCCCGGAATCACCCGCAACCAGGCGGAAGCCAGTTTGCAGCCGCTGGCTGCTGCTTTGCGGCTGCAGTATCCAGACGCCAATGGGGGTCACACCATCGCGGTGCAGCCCATCACCACTGCCCTCTACTCCAGTGCCGGCGGCGAGCGCGGGCTCGCGTTCGTCAGCACCGTGCTGCTGGTTATCGTTGGCCTGGTGCTGCTGATCGCCTGCTCCAATGTCGCCAATTTGCTCATGGCGCGCGCGGTCAACCGCCGCCATGAAATCGCCGTGCGTCTGGCCATTGGCGCCAGCCGCGGACGCCTGCTGCGCCAGCTCCTTACCGAGAGCGTGCTTCTCGGTGTGTTCGGCGGCATTGTTGGACTTGGCGTCGGCTACGAAGGCTGCCGCCTCCTGTGGCTCTTCCGCCCGCCCGAGGTCGCGCGCAATCTCACCGATCCCAAACTCGATGGCACCGTCCTCCTGTTCGCGCTGCTCCTCTCGCTGGTCACCGGGCTCATCTTTGGTGTCGTGCCCTCGCTGCGCGCTTCGAAGACCGGTCTGGTCGACAGCTTGAAAGAAGAAACTCATATCGCCGGGCTCGCCGGCCGCAGCGCGCGATTCCAGAAAACCCTCCTCACCGGACAGGTCGCGTTCTCTTTGATCTCGCTCATTGCAGCCTCGCTCTTCCTCCGCGCCGTACAGCGCGCCTACTCCATCGATCCCGGCTTTGACGACCGGCACCTCGCTGTGTTCATGATGAATCCCGAGCAGGTTGGCTATGACGCGTCCCGCCTCAAAGAATTCCATCGTGATGTCGCCGATCACGTTGCAGCACTCCCCGGAATCGCAGCCGTCAGTTGGGCCTCGAACATGCCGTTCTGGTCCAGCGCCTCGCGCGGCATCTTCCTCCAGGGGCAGGAGCAGGAACGGAAATCCGAGACCATCAGCACCATCGCCGACACGGTCGACGTCAACTACTTCAAAACCGTGCGCATTCCACTCCTGGAGGGCCGGGCCTTTACCGATGCGGATGAGGACGGATCTCTACCCGTCGTCATCATCAACGAGAATCTCGCGCGGCATTACTGGCCCAACGGCAACGCGATCGGACAGCACCTTCGCCTTACCGGCGATACCATCACGCGCCAGATTGTTGGCGTGGTGAAGACCAGCAACTACACCACCCTGGGTGAAGCCGCGCAGCCCTGCCTGTATCTGCCGCTGCGCCAGAATCCAGGAAGCAATGCCGTCCTCTACGTGCGCACCACGGATGATCCGTCGCAGGTTCTCGAGCCGGTGCAGCGAAAGATCCGGGAGATTGATCCTAAAATCGAGGTCACCGATAGCCGCACGGGGGCGAAGATCATCGACCAGGTTTTGTGGAGTGCGCGCATGGTCCTGGGCATGCTGGGCATTTTTGGCCTCTTGGCTCTCGCGCTGGCCAGCGTGGGACTGTACGGTATCCTCGCCTATTCGGTAAGCGGCCGCCAGCGTGAGATCGCCATGCGTATGGCACTGGGCGCATCGCGCGCCTCGGTTCTGCGCCTGGTCCTCCGCCAGGGCATGATGCTGGTGTGCATCGGCGCAGGGATCGGCCTCGTTTTCGCGCTGCTCATCGGCCGCGCGTTTTCGAGGATGTTGTTCGGGCTCAGTCCGGCTGATCCGCTGAGTCTCACCGGTGCCGCTGCCGCGCTGATTTTGGTGGCGATGCTGGCTTGTTACCTGCCTGCGCTCGCCGCCAGCCGCATGGATCCCATACGAGCTTTACGGGAAGGTTAAGCTAAGCCGATAGTCCGTATCGAATAACTTCCCGCCCTGAGCTTCCTCAGGAGTTACTAGACCTTCGAGCAGTCCGCCTTGTTACTGGCGTGTTTTCGTGAAGTTACCACCTGCCTTTGAGCGGCACCTATCATTGCGGCTGAACCTTCCTATCTCCGATTTATCGCATTGCAGCTTACCCCGGAAACCGCGCGTGCATCTCAACACCTAGCCCTTTACTGGGCACAACACACGGAGTCAATGTAGCCGGTTTCGTTTCAATGCTGGATTGCGGCGCAGTCCTTGAGGCAGCTGGAAGCGAACAATTACACATTTTCAATGCCTCCGTGCAAGTCTTACATTGAAAACGAAGCAGTCTAACGCTGTGAAAGGGGTTCATATGCGTGGAAGCCGTTTGTTGTCGCTAGCTGCTCTGATGTTGGCCATACCGGCCACTTTATTCGCCCAACTCAGCATATCTATAACAATCGCTCCGCCGGAACTAGTGGTGTACTCACAACCTAGTTGCCCCGGGAGCGGTTATTTGTGGATGCCAGGCTACTGGGCCTACGGTGATGAAGGTTATTACTGGGTACCTGGCACCTGGGTTCTGCCCCCGGCGGAAGATGTGCTATGGACGCCGGGCTATTGGGGTTGGGCTAACGGAAACTATCGCTGGCATGAGGGCTATTGGGGTCGCACCGTTGGCTACTACGGCGGCATCGACTATGGCTACGGCTATAGTGGTGCCGGCTATGAGGGTGGCTATTGGAACGACGGTCAGTTCTACTACAACCGCGCTGTGAATAATGTCAATGTCACTATTATTCAGAACACGTACGTGAGGAACGTAAGCTCGTCCGCCGCTGGAAGCTATGTTAGTTACAATGGCGGGACCGGTGGAACAACCACACGGCCAACTGCCGCTCAATCCGCCGCGCTCCATGAACGTCATAGTCCGGCAACCGCGGAGCAAATAAGACATCGGCGAGCGGCAAGCGCGAACCGTGAACTGCTGGCCTCGGTGAATCACGGTAAGCCGCCGGTCGCCGCAACCTCCAGTCCGGGAGAGTTTACCGGCAGGAATGTAGTGCCAGCCCGCGGTGCGGCCACTGGAAATAGTGTCGCCCACACGAGAGCGGTGCCGTCTCACCCAGGTGAGACCAAGGCAACCGCAGAGAAAGCCGCTGCAACGCGCGCGAACGAAAGCGCAGTGACCGAAAAACGCGCCCCTGCAACTCACCCGAGCGAGAAGGCGACGACGGAGAGGTCCTCTGCAACCCATCCAAGTGGGAACACAGAGACTGCGAAGCACACCGCAGCGACTCATCCGAGTGAGAGTCGGGCCACCACCGAAAAGGCCGCTGCAACCCATCCAATAAGAAACACAGAGACTGAGAAGCACGCCACAGCAACTCATCCGAGTGAGAGTAAGGCCACGACCGAAAAGGCCGCTGCAACCCATCCAAGTAGGAACACAGAGACCGAGAACCACGCCGCAGCGACTCATCCGACTGAAAGCAAGGCCACGACCGAAAAGGCCGCTGCAACCCATCTAAGTAGGAACACAGAGACTGAGAAGCACGCCGCAGCGACTCATCCGACTGAAGGCAAGGCCACGACCGAAAAGGCCGCTGTACCTCATACAAATGCAGACACAGCGACCAGGGAGAAGCCAGCTGCTACTAGCTCAAATGAGAATAAAACGACTCAGTCTCATTCGCAGCAGCCAGTAGCGACTCGTCAACATGCAGCACCTGTCACTCAGGCTCGCACGGAGAGTGCCCCTCACAGGAGAACAGGAGAAGACGAAACGCAGCGACGTCAGTAGAGAATCGGCCGCGGCGCATCGGAGTCGAGGTTGAACGAAGCCGCTTCTCGGCGAAGCGGATACGAGCACGCCATTGGCTACTTCCCTCAACTCGCCACAAAAACGTCATCCTGAGCGAAGCGCCTCACAGATTTGTGGCGAGTCTGACGAAAAACACCCAAACAAGGTAGCGCGTATGGGCGTAGTCCTGGGCAATTTCATGTGTCCCTGCGGGACTGAGACGGGTAAATGCGAGTTCTCACCCAGACTTCTCAGCCGGTCATCTCCACGAGCATTTCTGCAGGACGCGGCCTATCAGGGGCTAAAGCCCATTACCTTTCAAGAGCTGGCTAGCCTTCCTTCATAATAAGAAGTTGTTGGGACCGCTCGCGACAATCCCCCGAGATGGAGAGTACCTACGATGAAAGATCTCTTTGACCCCACTCTGGCAGAAGACATAAAGCAGCGAATCCGGCGCCTCCGTCCTGAGAGTGAGCGGCAGTGGGGCAACATGACCCTTGCCCAGACCCTGGCGCATTGTACGTCTGGCATTCAGATGGCGACCGGCGTCATCAACCCCAAACGTGCATCCTTTCCTGCCAACGTCCTCGGCCCGCTCATCAAGCCGCTGGTCTTCGGCAATGACCAGCCCATGCGCCGCAATTCACCGTCCTCGCCGGAACTCTTCCCGGCGCACCCCACACAATGCGACTTAGAGCGCGAACGCACCCATCTCCTCACAGCTATCGATGGCTTCGTCACCAAGGGCGCAGCATGCTGCTCCCGGCATCCACATCCTTTCTTTGGTCCGCTCAAACCGCAGCAGTGGGCCATTCTCATGTACAAACACGTCGACCATCATTTACGACAGTGGAGTGTGTAGCAGAGTCCCATTATCGACAAGCGACCACCGATTCGAGCTTTTGACGCGGAAGGACGATTGGACCGATCATACGGACTTTCGGTATAGATCGTCTGCGTACCGAAACCATCTAGTGATAGACGGCGCAGATCGGCCGCATATTCATGGGACTTAAGGAGACATCATCATGCGTATCTTTGTGACCGGGGCAACAGGATTCATCGGTTCGGCGCTTGTTTCGGAGTTAATTCAGAAAGGACATCGTGTGCTGGGGCTGACACGATCCGAGGCCGGCGCCGAAGCTCTGCGAGCGGCCGGGGCCGAGGTGAAATATGGGAACCTCGAGGACCTCGACAGTCTGCGCGACGGAGCGGCGAAGTCGGACGGCGTCGTTCACCTGGCGTTCAACCACGACTTCTCGCAGTTCCAAAAGAATTGTGAGGACGACCGCCAAGCGATCGAGGCGATTGGCGAGGTGCTGCTGGGCTCGAACCGGCCGTTCGTTATCACTTCGGGAACGGCGATCGCGGCCAACGTGGACGGCAAGCCATCGACGGAGGACGGCGTGACCGCTTCGTGGAACCCGCGCGCGGCTTCGGAGGCGGTGGTGAAGGAGTTGACGGCGCGCGGCGTAAACACCTCCGTGGTGCGGCTGTCGCAGATTCACGACACCCGTAAGCAAGGCTTGATCCCTTACGTTCACGCTGTGGCGCGCGAGAAGCGTGTGTCGGCCTATATCGGCGATGGCGGCAATCGCTGGCCGGCCGCGCACGTTTCCGACGTGGCGCGACTGTACCGTCTAGCGTTGGAGAAGGCAGAGCGGGGCGCTATATACCACGCGGTCGACGAGGAGGGCGTGTCGATGAAGACCATCGCCGAGGCACTGGGCCGCGGGTTGAAGGTGCCGGTGGTCAGCGTCAAGCCTGAGGAGGCCGAGGCACACTTCGGTTGGCTTGCCCGCTTCGCCGGGCACGATATGCCCTCCTCCAGCGCGCTCACGCGACAGAAGCTTAACTGGAAGCCAACGGGGCCGGGCCTGATCGCCGATCTCGACGGCATGGACTACTCGCAAGCCTGAGTTGACGACGACGCACCGGCTGCCTGCGAACTGCCGGTGCGCTTTGCGTTAAACAAACCCTTCTATTACCGCAGCGCGGGACGCGAACGCAGCAGCGTTCGGTGGCGACGCATCAGCAGCACCAGGGCGCGCCGGATAAACACCGCCAGCAATGGCATCATGATTGCCGCCACCAGGCCCCACACAATCAGTGCATGCCATTCCCACTTCCAGATGTCGCGAATCAGGGACCAGGGATGATGACTCAGATGCTCGATCTGGCGCCGGTCCAGCGGAAGGCGGCTGGTGTGAAAGAGATGCACGCCCAACTCAATGAACGGGACAAATAAGAGCAAGTGAATCGGCGTCACCGCATGAGAACCGATCTGCGATGCGATCTGATTGAGTCCGAATGCCCAGGCTATCGCGATCACCAGGAGCGTGGTGATACCGATCGACGGGTTGATCCCAATGACCATCCCCAGTGCAAGGCTCCACGCCAGTCGGCGGGGTGTAACCCCGCCCCGTAGTTGACGCAGCAGCGGACGCAGTATCCTGCACCGAAAGAACTCGCGTATAGACTCGGGCACCAGCACCACAGTGTGGGACGCTCTGCGGCCGCTGTTTGGTTGTGAACAATCTTTCGCTTACAGAAAGTATCGCAACCGTGGTTTGCAATGCGCCAATTTTGATGCAGTGAAGCGGGTCACCATTTCTTTCGCAGCGCCAGTGGCGCTCGTCCTATCCAATGGCTATTGCGTAGAATCAATGTCGAACCAGGAGCTCTGTTGCAGAATCCAACCGGGACAGGCGCTCCGTTGCTTTCGTTTGACCACGTAGGTAAGCACTATACCAACGCAGGCGAACGGGTGCGGGCGCTCGACGATGTTTCGCTCGAGGTCGGCTCCGGCCAATTTGTTGCCGTGATGGGTCGCAGCGGGTGCGGCAAGTCAACCCTCCTCAATCTTGCCGGCGCTCTTGATTTTCCTACGAGCGGGCACGTTCGGTTCGATGGCCTTGCCACCGATCAGTTGACGGAAGCCGGCCTCACCCGGTTGAGGCGCGAGAAGATCGGGTTCGTTTTCCAGTCGTTTCAACTGTTGAATACCCTGAGCGTGGTCGAGAATGTTGAGGTTCCCTTGCTGCTGGCAAGCGAAGGAAACGCTCGCTCCAGGGCCATGGAGCGGCTTGCCGATGTTGGCCTGGCCCCCCTTGCGCACCGCATGACGCACCAGCTTTCCGGGGGACAAATGCAGCGAGTGGCGATTGCGCGCGCGCTGGTGCACAGCCCTCGCCTGATCCTCGCCGACGAGCCGACCGGCAATCTGGACACCACAACCGGCAACGCGATTCTCGAACTGTTGCAGCGTTTGTGCGCAGAACAACAAGTGACCATCCTGATGGCTACCCACAGTGAAGAGGCATCTGCCGTGGCCGGCACCATCGTGCACATGCGCGACGGGCGGATCGTCTGAAATGGGTCGCCTGGCTCTCCTCTATAGGCTCATCCTACGGCCTTTGTTCCGCCAGCCCGGACGTGCTCTGGTGATCCTCTTTGCCGTGGCGCTGGGTGACGCTGCCGTCGTTGCCATCGATCTGGCGGGCGATGCCGCGGCAGGCTCCTTCCATTCGTCGATGGAAACGCTGGCCGGAAAGGATGATTTCGAAGTCACCGCGGCCGGCGGGGTGCCCGAGGCGATCGTGGCCCGTCTTGCCAGGCTGCCCTACGCATTGCGCGTGAGCCCGCGCATCGAGGATCACGCGATGGTTGCCGGCAAGGGTCATACCGCATCCCAAACCGTTCCTTTGATCGGGGTCGATGTGGTTGCCGAGGCCAACAACGCGGGCACCATTGCCGGCGATGCGACGGCAGGCGAAGGGTTTGAGCACATCAATGACCCTGATGCGGTGTGGGTGACACGCGGCCTGGGCAAAGCTGTCGGAGACAGCATCCAATTGCTGATCAACGACCACGCCCGGCAATACCTGGTGCGCGGTTTGATTCCAAACTCGGCGCAGATGGGTACAGACGCCATCCTGATGGACATCGGGGCTGCGCAACTGGCGACCGGGAAATCCGGGCGTGTCGACCGCATCCTCATCAAGGTTCCAGACGCAAACAATTTCGACCTGTGGCAAAGCAGGTTGCAGCAGGCGTTGCCTGCGGGCGTGCTGCTGAATGCCCAGGGGACCGAGACTGCTGCGAATCGCCGAATGCTGGCGGCTTTCCGCTGGAATCTTCGCATGCTCAGTGGCATCGCGCTGCTGGTGGGAGCCTTCCTCATTTACAACGCGGTCTCCGTTTCCGTAGTGCGCCGGCGCAGCGATATCGGCATCATGCGCGCCCTGGGCGCAAGCCGCGCTACCGTCATGGTCGCATTTCTGTTTGAGGCTGCGCTTATCGGCATTGTAGGTTCGCTGGCGGCCTTGCCTTTGGGCCGCGTGCTCGCGGCCGGGGCCGTGGGGATGCTTTCCACCACCGTCAATGCGCTCTATGTCTCCAGCCGGCCAGGCGCCATGACCCTTTCCGCGGGCTCCTTGATCCTGGCCCTGGTCGCCGGCATTGGCGTGGCCGTAGCCTCTGCGTTGGCACCCGCGCGGGAAGCCGGCATGGTGCCGCCGACAGAAGCAATGGCGCGCGGCCGGCGCGAATACGAAGTGCGCGTCGATCGCCGGCGCGATGCAGTCATTGCGCTGGTGCTGGCGGTGTTGGGCACCCTCGCCGCACAGGTTCCGCCCATTGGGGGAAAGCCTTTGCTGGGGTATCTATCGGCCCTGCTCTTTGTCGCGGCCGCTGCATTTCTCGCTCCGCTGGTGGTATACAGCGCCACCTCCGCGGGGTCGATCGCACTCCGCCGCCTGCTCGGAGTTGAGGCATTACTCGCGTCGCGCAGCCTGGGCGGATCGTTGCGCAGAACGTCTGTGCTGGTGGCGGCGCTGGCCACGGCCATCGCCATGATGACGTCGGTGGGCATCATGGTGGGCAGCTTCCGGCAGACGGTGTTGACCTGGTTGGATAGTGAGCTGCCCGCCGACCTGTACCTGGCCCCCGCCGGAGCGATGGGGGGCGACCTGCATCCCACCATTGCGCCGGAGGTGGCTGACCGCATCGCCGCGACGCCAGGCGTAGAGAGCGTGAGCCGCCTTCGCGCCTACGAGATTCAGTACCAGGGCCTGCCCGCGTCGCTGGCCGGGGCAAGCCAGGATGGCCATGCACCTCGGCAGAACCTGACTTTCCTTTCGAGAAGGCCAGGCGCCGACGTCCTGCGAGAGCTGGCCGCGGGCAACAATGCGGTCGTCAGCGAGCCTTTTGCCAATAAGCATCACGTCAAGGCCGGCGACACCATCACACTCCCGCTAGGCGAACAACGGGTCAGCTTCCGCGTGATCGATATCTTTTACGACTATGGCCACGAAGCAGGCTTTATCGTGCTGGATTGGGCCACTCTCCGCCGGTATCTTCCCGACACCGCACCCACCAACCTCGCGGTTTATCTTGCGCCAGGAGCAGACCTCGAGCGAACCCGCACGGCGATTCACAAGACCATTGCGAACAAGAGCCTGATGATGCTTTCCAATGGCGAGATACGGCAGCAGGCCATACGGGTCTTCGATCAGACATTTGCCATTACCTATGCAGTGGAGGCCATCTCGATCCTGGTGGCGATTGGCGGAGTTGCCGGCGCGCTCATATCTATAGTGATCGACCGCAGACGTGAGTTCGGGGTGCTGCGGTATGTGGGGGGCACAAGCGCGCAGATTCGCAGGCTGATCCTGGTCGAGGCGGGCCTGATCGGCATCCTGGCCAATGTGCTGGGTGTGGTGCTCGGCTATGTGTTATCGCTGGTCCTGGTGTACGTGATCAACAAGCAGTCATTCGGATGGACGATTCAATTCCATTGGCCGGTGGCGGTGCTCCTCGGTTCGTTGAGCATCGTGTATGTTGCGACGGTGCTGGCAGGGCTGTTCCCGGCTCGGCTCGCAGTCCGATTGGATCCCATGGAGGTGGTGCATGAGGAATAAGTGGCTTGCACTGCTGCTTCTCACCGTGACTGCCGCCACCGCGCAGGATTATCAAATTGCGCAGCCTGGTTACACGTTCGTGTTTCCGCGAGACTACTTCAATCACGAGGACTATCAAACCGAATGGTGGTACTACACCGGGAATGTGAAGGCAGCGGATGGCCACCGGTTCGGCTTTGAGCTGACCTTCTTCCGGCAAGGCGTCTCACGCGCCGCCCACAGCAGCCCATGGTTTGTGCACGACCTGTGGATGGCACACATCGCGTTGAGCGATATCACCGGGCAACGCTTTTATAGTGAGGAACGGCTGAATCGATCCGGGCCCGGCGTTGCCGGCGTGGATGCCCAAGCCGGGCTGGTGTGGAATGGCAATTGGCAGGCGCATATCTCCGAACAAAGTGAAGAGCTGCGCGGCGTTGCTGACAAGTTTAGTCTTGCGCTGCAGCTTAGGCCCGTCACGCGCCCTGTGATTCAGGGCCAGGATGGCGTGAGCCGGAAGGCTGCGGGGGCCGGACATGCTTCCCACTATTTTTCGCTGCCCCGCCTTTCGACCATAGGATCCATTGGGCTCAACGGCAAAACCTACCAGGTGGAGGGTACGTCCTGGATAGATCACGAGTTTTTTACGGGGTCCATGGCCGAAAATGAAACAGGGTGGGATTGGTTGAGCGTGCAACTTGCAGACGGCGCCGAGCTCATGCTGTACCGGCTGCGACACAAGGATGGCAGCATCGATCCGTCTTCTTCGGGCAGCTACGTGGATGCGAGCGGAAAGTCTCAATTTTTGTCCGCCGGGGATTTCGCCATGACCCCGGCGGCAGAAACTTGGACCAGCCCGGCGACCAGGGCGACCTATCCAGTGCGCTGGCACGTCTCCATTCCGCGTCTACACATGCAGCTGGATGTAACCACGCCGCTCAGGAGTCAGGAACTGGCCAGCAAACTGGGAACCAGCTATTGGGAGGGAGCCATCGACGTTGTTGGCACCCGCGGTCAGTCACCACTACGAGGAGCCGGGTACCTCGAGATGACCGGATACGCGGAAACAGGCAAACCTGTCATCCCCAACTGATTAGTTGCTGCGCGGATGTACTCGTGCATCCCTGGATCAGCTGCCCTCTTACCCCTGCGACATTTCCATAAAGCAATCAGCGCGCTTGCCGATGATTAGGACTGAGGCAATGATCGCACTACTGCTACTTAAAAGAACATAAGTGTGATTCCGGTAAGACACCAGTATGTTGCCGGGATCGTTTGTCAACGCGAATTACACGATATTGCCACGTGGTAACTCATCGTGTGGTTAAACATCCGCACATGATCAGCTTTGTCCTCGCGGGCACTGGGCAGCCAAGGGAACAATGAACAGGAATCTCTTCTGCAGAAAACAGCTCTTCCTGGAATGCGCCACCGTCCTGTGTCTGTTGGGCGTACCGCAATTCGCGTCGGCCCAGGTGGGTCCAGCCGCCCGGCAGGCGCCAGATATCTCCATATTTGCGACTGCTACGGATGCCAAACCCAACTTCCGCTACCTTTACGACCGCGCTGTCTACGGATTCTCTTTGGGTGGATTCTGGCAAACACGTCACATCCTTGGATTGGAAGTGCGCGGTTCAATCTTGAAGTGGGGTAGCGACCAGCATGAAGAGTCAGCCCTCGTGGGGCCGCGAGCTGTCAAGCATTACGGCCGCATCTCTCCCTATGTGTCCGGTCTCGTGGGTGGCGGCAACGCATGGTCACGCAATCTGCCTGGCCACCCACCGTTTATTATCGAAGAAACCGGCCTGCAATGGTCGATCTTAGGCGGAATCGACATCCGCCTTGCTCATCACTTACGCCTCCGTGCAGGTGAGCTTGCTTACTCGAAAATATACCTGTCCCAGAGAACTCTGTCCGCGCTCAACGCAAGTGTGGGCTTTGTCTATCGCATCAATTAGCGTTCGCCTCAGCCGACCATGGTCTATCGGCGCGCGTTCTTCACGACTTCCATGACCTGCTCGATCACGTAGGCAACTTGATCCGGAGACATGCCGGGATAGATGGGCAGCGAAAACGACCGGTGGTACTCCCTGAGAGCAACCGGAAAACTCTCATGGCAATAATGGTAAGCGTCCCGGTAATACGGATGCATGTGAAGAGGAATGAAGTGGACGCTGGTTCCCACTCCTCTCTGCTTTAACCGTTCCACGACGTCCGATCGCGCGATTGTTAGCCGCTCTAGATGGAGACGCAGGACATACAGATGCCACGCGGATTCACGATCCCCGAGAACCGTCGGAGTCTGTAGTTCCTCGCATGGCGAGAACGCCTCCGTATATTGCTTTGCAATGCGTGCACGTAGATTGCGCATTTCTGTGCACTTATTCAATTGGACGATGCCGATGGCTGACTGAATGTCGGTAAGGTTGTACTTGAACCCGGCGTTGCTGACTTCGTAATACCAGGAACCTTCACCGCTATAGCGCTTCCAGGCATGTTGGCTGATGCCGTGGAGCCGCATGATCTTCATGCGCGCCGCAAGCTCGTCATCGTCGGTAGTGACCATACCGCCTTCGCCGGTGGTGAGAGTCTTGGTCGCGTAAAAACTGAATGCCGTGAGTCGGCTGATCGCTCCCACCGGCGTGCCGCGAAAAGAGGCTGGGAGCGAATGGGCCGCGTCTTCAATTACATGCAGATTGTGGCTGACGGCGAGCTGTTGAATTCTGTCCATGTCGCAAGGCTGTCCAGCGAAATGGACCGGGAGAATGGCGCGGGTCCTGCTGGTAATCTTCCTTTGCGCGTCCTCGGGATCAATACAGAGCGTGATCGGGTCCACATCCACCAATACCGGGATGGCTTTGAAATAAACCACAACCTCGGCAGTTGCCGTGAACGTGGTTGTGGGTACAAGCACTTCATCGCCCTGCTGCAATCCAACCGCTTCTAATGCAATGTGCAGCGCTGCGGTGCACGAGCTCACGGCGATGGCATGCCTGGCGCCCACATAGGATGCGAAGCTACGCTCAAATTCCATCGTCTTAGGCCCCATGGTGAGCCAGCCGGAACGAATAACCTCAGCCGCGGCGTTCGCTTCATCGTCGCCAACGCTTGCCGCGTGGAATGGAATTGTCTGCTCTTTGATTTTCATTGAGGGATTGGTTACCGTGAACATTGATCGGCATTGCGTAGTTGCTAACGAACGAAGCGCGGTAAGGGTCTTTCACCACGGTGTGCCCACGCCATTGCGGCTATCCCCATCCTCAAATTGGAAGCAGACCCTACTCGCGGCGAGTTCACAGCGGGCAATGGCCTCTTTTCGCGTCGCCGCGGAATAGAGGACATGGCCGTAACGGTCCAGGCTGGAACGAACCTCTCCGATCGCAAAGCCCTTGCCTAACTTCCCATCGCGCTCGGAGGCCGGAAAGATCATTTCCACGCCGGGAATCTCGTAGAGTCTGCGAAGACCATGAACTTCCGTCAGAGTGCCGGCGCGCTGTACATCAAAGTAGCGGACGCACGCGGCGCGTTCCCAAATACGAGGGGATTGAGGACGTTCCCCCAAAGCCAGCAGGACTGCGACCCTCACCAAATTGACACCCGTGGAGAGAGGGGTTAAATGCGTGGATATGCGGTCTCCGCCGAGCCGGGCGCCAATCTCGATCAATCGCGCTCCTTTGCTCGAGAGCTTGACCTCCGCATGAAAGGCGCACCAGGTCAGGCGCAAGGCAAGCAACCCTGCCCGGACACAGTTGTGGATTTCGTCTTCGCGCAACGGTGCGTGCGCGGACGGCTGGCAATGGCCAACCTCAACCGGCGAGACCCCGGGGAACAGGAACTTATCCGTAATGGCGACTATGTAACAATCACGGTCGGTGCAGTAGCCCTCAACACTTACCTCTTCCCCGTCCACCCATTCTTCCAACAGCAGCGCTCCTTCCTGCTGCCATTCGCGGCAGCGAAGATACGCCCACTGCATCGACTGGTCATCCTCAACGCGATAAACCCCACGGCTCCCTGAGCCCCGCCCGATTTTGAGCACGACCGGATATCCGAGAGACTCCGCCACAACCCGCGCCTCCGCCAAAGACTGAACCAGATGAGTACGCGGCGAAGGCGCTCCCCATTGTGCGAAGGCTTCGCGCATCAAGCGCTTATCTGTCGCGCGAGCGGCCGCCTGGGGTGACAACACGGTGAGGCCCATGCGCCGGCCCACCTCCGCTACCGTGCACACCGGCGCATCCGTACATAAAGTCATAATGCCGTCGATACTCTCTGCCTGGGCAATTGCACTGACCGCATCGGGATCGAGAATGTCGGCGACATAGGGCACATCGCACAAAGCAAGGCCGACAGCAGAAGAATTTCCATCTACGGCGATGCTGCGAATTCCCAGAGAACGCGCTTCGTGGATGGCTGCCAACTGCAGTGGACCCGCACCCACCACTAATAAACTTGGAAGCAACAGTTATCCTTTCGGAGCCTGGGTTTTCTTTAGGCAGAGGTTAATCGGCACCAGGAAATTCGTGCGACAGCATGGAAAGCAGAAGCCGGTCAACGAAGCGGCCGTCCGCAAAGGCGGCAGCGCGTAGTATGCCTTCCTCGACAAATCCAAGCCGCCGGTAAAGGCTAATCGCGGACTGGTTGGTGACATTGACCTGGAGAAAGACTCTATGCAACCCCAAACTGCCAAAGGCAAACCGCAGCAATAACCTGGAGGCCTCGTCAGCCAGACCTTTGCCGCGCGCCAGACGATCTCCCAGGTAGATCCAATACTCTGCATGACGCGATCGCCAGTTAATGTCGCGCAGTCCGAGCGCTCCGACCGCGTGCGCCTCGCTCCCCTTACCTTCCGCGATCAGGAAAATGCGCTGCGATGGATCATCCATGACGGATTCGTACCATCGACGGTGTTCGCGATCGGAAACGGGCCCTTCCGTCCCAGTACCCTGCCTGACTTCCTCATCGTTGATCCAGGCCCGTACCAACGGCAACGCCGCTTCATCAAAAGGTAGAAGCGCCCCTAGTTTTCCGTTGAACATCGCTGAGTCTCCACGGCGGGTGCCGGCGGGGCGTCCGGAAACGGGTGGCCTGGAGTTCTATTAATTCCCTTGTCAGCCATGATCAGCGCCATCGTCCTCAAGAGGATCTTCAAATCCAGCAACAAACTGGCATGATCCGCATACCACGTATCCAAATCCCGGCGCGTGCTTATAGGCACATTGTTGCGCCCGTGCACCACTGCCCACCCGGTCATCCCGGGGCGGACATCCAGCCGTCTGAAGTGCGCCGGTCGATAACTGCTCGTGCCTTCGGCAAGCTCCGGCCGCGGCCCGATGAGACTCATTTCGCCGCGCACTACGTTCCACAATTGCGGCAGTTCATCCAGGCTGGTTCGCCGAAGAATCCTGCCCAGGCGAGTTACGCGCAGATCTGTATCCGAGCAATACGCGCTCCCATCAGGATTGCGAATATAGGGCGCGTGGTGCACCATCGATCGGAACTTGATGATCTGAAATCTACGGCCCTGCCAACCAATGCGCTCCTGCAGAAACAATACCGGCCCCCTAGAGCCGAGCTTGACGGCAAGCGCGATGAGCGCAAGCAGCGGCGCCAACACAATCAGCGCAGCCATGGCCACCGTGAGATCAAACACCCGCTTCAAGGCACAGCGGCGCCGCTTGGTCACGATCTTTACCCCCGGGTCATTCCAGTCGCTGCACAGATGGGCCGGTGGTGGTTTTGGCGGTCTCGAGCAGCAGCTGGATCATCCGCGGAAGATTAGCCTCGCGGGTCAGGTTACTCAGGGCATAATCCAGACCCTGGGCTCCGGCGGCGCGCACCTCTTCGGGCGCACTAGCGGCGATCACTTTCAGAGCCGCGGCCGTTCCCACCGGATCATCGGGCGGAATCACCCAGCCTGCTTTGGCCTTTATGATCAATTTGGCGGTGTCTGAGTTGCTGAGCACCATAGCCAGGATCGGACGGCCCGACAACATGTACGAGATGAGCTTGGACGGAACCGAAACCAGCGACTGCTCTCCCTGCGTGGGCAACAACAAAACGTCCGCTGCGCCCAAGACGATGCCTGTATCCTTCTTCGGCCAGGGCGTATGAAAAAAAATGCGATCCTGAAGCCCTTTTTCTTCGACCAGCTGCTGGCACGCTCGCAAAGATGAGCCCACCCCGGCAATGAGCATACAGATATTGTCCTCGTTCCATAGATACTCAAAGGACTTGATCACCGTCTCGACTCCTGCCGCCGCGCCGATGTTGCCCGCATAGACTGCCAGCGTCATTTGATCGAGGATGCCGTATTTTTGTCGCAGCCCATAGGCGCCGCGGGCGTCCACGTTGACCGAGCTGGTCTCTCCCCAGTTCTGCAGCACATGGATGCGCTCCGCAGGCACGCCCCGATCCAAGCGATAGGTTTCGCGAAACTGATCCGAGATCACGATCAGCGCCTTTGCGGAGTGTGCGATCCTGCGATCGAGCGCACGCAAAATTCGAAACAGGAGCGAATGCGCGCTGATTCTCTTCTGCTGTGAGAGTGATTCGGGGTAGACGTCCTGAATACTCATCGCGACAGGAACGCCGCGAGCCCGAGCTGCTGCGGAGACCATGCCGGAACAGACGATCACCCACGAGTTCATATAGATCACATCAGGCCGCGGTAAGAAGAGGAGGCGCGCGGAGCAAGTAACCGCAAACCCAATATTCTCCAGCAACCGGCTGCTCATGGTTGACTTCCTCGAGAGAAAGGAGAAGCAGCGGATTACAGAAAAACCCATGCTCTCCCGGCGGTAGAGCGATCGCCGGTAGCCCTTGAAAAGCCTCCCGTCAGGGCGGTTAGGAAACGGGGCCAAGACCGTAACCTGGTGGCCAAAGTGAAATAATGCATCAGCGATCTGGAAGCTGGTCTGTGCCGTCACCACGGGTTCCGGCGGAAATACCGCGCTAATGATCACAACATTCATGGGTCTTGCTCCAGCGCTCTCGGATCGGCACTATTCGCCACTGATCCAGTGGCCAAAAACCAATCCGGCTATCGATTGGCAACGGAATGTCGGGGATTGTCCCGCGGCTGGTCTGATCTTCGTGACGGGAGTGGCCTTCTGGCTGCCGTGCCTACCCTTGGTTTGCGTGACTGCGTTGCCGGATTATTCTCTAACTGTTGCAGTTTGATACGCGTTCGATAGTCAGGTGCATTTCGTATCAATCTGCGTAGCTTGATAGGACTTACGTAGGCGTGGAAGGCGCGAAGGTTTACCTGATCAGCTCGCGCGTTCGGCTCAGCTTCTGACCCCGCGTATGTGGGAACGGGTGGTATGGCGCTCGGCGTCGTGACCCCCGATTCAAGGCTGGCGCTGCCATGCGGATGCTGCGGTGAATTCATCTGAAGTTTCGTGACAGTACCGGGTGTGGTTGACCCGGCGGATCGGATGCTCGCGGGGCGATTGAAGATGGTGACCTCCTCTGCGCCGGCTATGAGCGCTTTTTGGTTGGAGGTGCCACCACAATCGGACGAGTGCGCCGGCTTTGCGCTCGATGACTGAGCATAGATCGATTGCGGGTTGGCTCCGCTGGCCTCGAGTCCTGGGGCAGCATTTGCGCCCAGCTTCGCGGGTGCCCCGGATGGCTCGGGAGGAACACGTTGCCAGCCAACTCCAGGTTGGAAGCACAGCCCTGGCAACGTTCCCGGAATTGCGCCTGTAGTCAGGGAACTTCTGCTATTTCCCAATTTGCGGGTCTGGCGAGAGACCACTTGACCCGCGGGTGGACCACCCTGCGCGGTTTGAGGGCTCGCCTCCGTATTGGCCGCAAGCAACAGCAGGAGGCTGACGAGGAGTTGGGTTCTAAGTTTGCTCATCCCATCGAACCAAAGACTCTTGCTACTTCACCGCGCTCATTGGCGGAGAAAGACGCCATAGCGCGCTCCACGGTTGCGGAAAAATCAAGCGCAAATTGCTTCACTCGCTTCTGCGAGGCCGCAATGGCCTCTTTCTCCCTCTCCGCGCGGGATGGGTCAGCCATCTCCTGGTAGCGAGCCATGAGCGTCGCAAGCTGACCGGCAGCTTTAGCGTCGAAATAGCTTGCGCAATCCCCGGCCTGTTCTTTATGAACCCGCAGATTGGAAAGCAGCATAGGCACTCCAAGCGATTTGGCCTCTTCGACGGTACTGCTCCATCCTTCGGACAAGGAAGGATTGATCAGCGCTAGAGAAGCGCGCATCAACGCGAACACATGCGGGCGCGGCAGTATGCCCAGGAAACGGAAGTTATGGGTTAGCCCATAGGCAGCCACCAAGGCCTGAAGGGCCGAAAAGTGTTCGGGATGGCGATAATCCTCCGCTCTGCCCGAGGCGGCCACAACCGTGTCCTGACCCTGCTGCCGTAAAATGCGTAGCGCCTCAATCACCGTGCGATGGTTCTTGTGCTTCCAGAACTGATTGGGCAGGTAAAAGTAACGCTCCGGTAATTGATAGCCGGAAGCAATGGCACGATCGCCGGCGCCCGCAGAGAACCACGGCGGCAAAATGGCGAACCGAACCACGGACGTTCTCCCTACGGATCGGGGAAAGAAGGCTTCACAATCAGACCGGCTATCTTCGCTGCTGAGCATGACGTGCCGGCGGCTCAATATTTGCGCGCGAAAACCGAGATCGCGTTTCCAATAGGCGCCGAAGCCGAACAATTGCGGGAGATGACGGTGTTGAAAGTCGGTGATCCACGCGATGCCAGGAAACGGGAAACGCCAGCCATAAAATTGTGCACACTCGAAGAGCACGTCGATGCGGTGCTCGCGAAATGCCTGGGCTGCCGCTCGATCACATCCGGTCAATAGCGCCTGGCGCAGACGCTGACTCCTGCGCGCGTCGTTAAAGGTGCCGACACGAACTACCTCGACGCCCGATAGAACGGCAAATGGCTCAATGTTCGCCGCCACTGCATCTGTGCCCACAAAAAACACCATTTGCAGGCGATCCGGCGCATGTGCAGATAGCGCTTGAGCCAGATTGACCAGGTAGTTGTAACCACCCGTGCCCACCCAGTTGGCGGCACTGATCAGCGTGAACGCCACCCGGATCAAACATCACCCCGGGAAGATTGCAGGTACCACCGCACATAGTCGCGAACCCCACTTCTCACGGGAATGCTCCATGCAAAACCGTTCTTTTGCAGGAACCAACCATCGGCCACCAAACTGCAAGGATTCCCGGGCCGCGCCTTACCATTGAAGATAACCTTGGTGGGCGCTGGCCAGGACTCCAACACCATCGCGGCAATGCTGCCTACGCTTGTCCCTTGTCCCGAGCCTACGTTAAAGATCGCCATCGCATCCGGATCCGTTGCCAGGCCCATGGTGAACTCTAAAGCACGCACCACATCCCGGATGTCAGTCCAATCGCGCAACTCCTCGCCCGTGCCCCCCAGCACCAGTTGCCGCGTGCCCGAAGCCAGCCTGGAACACATATCCCACAACACCTGCTTCTTGAGCCAACTGCCGTACACCGAAAACAACCGAACCACGGTAACGGCCAGGCCGTAATTCGCCGCGTACGATCGGCAAACGTTCTCCATCATCAGCTTGTGATATCCATAGGGCGAAAATGGCAGAAGCGCTTGTTCTTCTCGGATAGGCCCAGTATGACCTGCCCCATAGACCGCCGCACTCGATACCGAGACCAGCCTCGTGGTGCGCGCTGCCAGCCGCATCCACTCCAGCAATTCTGCTGTGGTAGCGACGGTTCGCGTGAAGTCTTCATAGGGGTTGTCGATGGAGGCTCCAACCGCAGAACCACCAGCCAGGTGAAAGATAAATTCCGGAGGGCCGGCATCGCGCAGCAGCTGTTGCAAATTGCTGGCATGAATTCCTCCATTGAGCCAGCGTCCCACACCCCAGGCCCGCGCCTCCGCTGTTGGCCACGGGCCATGACCAATGCCAACCACCGTGTGGCCCTGGCGGGAAAGCCAGGCGGCAAGATGGCGGCCGATAAAACCACGACACCCTGTGATCCAGATGACTTTCTGCATGCGGTCAAAGAATGTTGCCCAGAGAGCTGGCAGCCACGGAAATAGGTTGAATGACGAAGCCATGTTGCCGGCGCAGGTGTTCGATGTACGCTTCTTCGCATGGGCCTTCGGTGACGTTATTGGCAGGCCAGGCAACCCACTGCCTGGAGGAGAAGTCGAAGCGCTTAATCACCTTGGCGGGATTTCCTACAGCCAGAGAAAAGGGAGGAATGTCACCTCGAATCAAGGTGCCAGCGCCGATCACACAGCCGTGTCCAATGCGGACATTGCCAATCACTTGTGAGCCGTACCCAAAGAAGCAGTTGGCTCCCACATAAATATCCGCGTCCAGCGTTACCCCGGTCGCCATGTAGGCGCTCATGGGGTCGTCGTAGCGGTGTGAGCTCCCGATGAAGGCACAGTTCATGGCCGTAAGGCAGTAATCCCGGAGGATGATCGAACGTCCAACAGAAAAGAAGTTCCTCCTGCCAATGAAGCAGTTGTCACCGATGACCAATGCATCGGTTGGGGAATCCCGGTCGTTGATATTCAGCCAACTACCACTGCCAATCGCTACATTGGACCCAAGCCGAATGCGGAATACACCGATGAGCAACACGTCAGACGCGATGTATACATATGGGAACCGGAGAAGAAGACCCATCTTAGCCCTCACTCCGAGCGCGAGCGAATAAGCTCGCGCGACTGTAAGAGCCATCGCTGGGCTCCTTCGCAGCCCTTTCTTGATTGCTTCTTTCCATTTCATGCCGCTTCATTCTCTAAGTGTCGGAAACAAGTGCCTCAAAAGCACTCCACTGAACTTGCTTTGCGTATTCGCGGCAAACCATCTCATGGCCCGCTTGGGCAATGCCCATCATCACTTCAGGAACCTGTAATAACTCGCGAAGCTTGACAACAAGGTTGGCCGGAGACCGATAGGTAACCAGCGTTTGGCCCCCGACCATGCCTGCCGGGTACACACCCTCGTCAGACAGAAGAAGTGCTCTGCAGCCCATGCTTTCAAAACAGCGCATATTCCCTCGGTCGTCGCCCGACATGTCAATGGCGCCATTCAACACGATCTTTGCCTTGGAAATGCGGGAGTAGAGGTCACGGCCATAAATGGGATCGGATGAAACCGCGCGAATGTGGTTAGGCCTTCGATATTTGCTCACGGGCGCAAGGTAACCGAGCGGTGACTCCGCCAGCCGTGTAAACCGGGAACGTGCCAGGCAAAACTCAACCCTGTACGTCTTCCTGAGAGAGGCGACAGCTTCCAGTGCGGCCGCGCGCCTCATATGGTGTCGCGAATAACCGCCAACGAATAGCAAATCGATTGGGCGGTCGTTCCTCGCGGCATATTGGTTCATTATGGGATCGTGGGCAGGCGAGAAATAGGCGGCTCTCCAGCCTAAGCCTTGGTATTTCTTCAGAAGAGTAGGCGAGTTGCACAGGGTAGCGTCGTAAGCCCCGAAGTCCGCCATAGGAGTTGGGATGTTACGCCATGCAACCGCCTTGCGTACGCATCCCGGCAACCTGCGGACAAAATCGCTGCCGTATCGTATCGGATCCAGATTGTAGAAGACCTCCGTGCGATGTGACTCAATCTGGGCCAGAAGAACGTCTGCCAAACCCGCCTTCCTCGACATGCCCATCTCCCGAGCCCATGTGCGCTGCAATACCTCGTCATCGCCGTTAGTAAAAAAGGCGGTGTCCTCGCCATTCAGCACCGGCGCCAGAAAGTGTAGCGCCCCGTAACGCTGCTCCAGGAAACGTGCGATCTGAACCTTGAAAGTGGCACCCTGGCCCGGGCGAGACAACAAAGAGGGAGGGACTCCCGAATTCTGAAACAACCTCATAGCCTGTAATCCTGTCGCACGAGTGACGGGCGAATGATCGGCCGGGTTACCGTTGACCTGAATCAAGTTCCTGCAGAAAGCTTTGAGTCTCTAACCACCACGGAGCTTTGTCATCCCAGGGCTGGCTACTTGAGCAGCACCAGATTGCGACGCCATCCGCATATTTCCGGGTAGTTTCGAGTTCCAGGCGCCAATAATCGCCGGGCAGGAAGGTGTTAGCCAGCTTTTTGTTGGACGGATGATATTGGGGCCACAGGAAGACATAGATAGGCTTTCCACCAGAAAGTCTCCGTGCTTCCTGAATCTGCGCGATGGCATACTTCTGCCAGCCGTCACGATCTTCATAGAAGGTGTAGACCGAGGGAAACAGCGCATCCACGAATGCTGCGATGGAAGCCAGGCTGTCGTTCTGCTTTTGCCACGCTGCATATCCAGGTGATCCCTTTTCTTGAATGGCCCGCCAGTAATCCCGTATTGGAAGCACACCGTATAAGCCGACACTTACTGCTGGAGCAGACGTCTTAAACCATTGGAGAACCGTGTCGTACTTCTTGACACTCTCGGCAACCGGGGCAGGATCTCCCACTACGGGCCAGTGCTCGATGTCGATGACGACGGTGTCCGAGGTTTGGTTGGCAAGTTGAGCAAAGGTCGTGATTCGAGTATGGTCGGGAAGACTGGTGGCATCGGGAATCTTGTTCCCTTCCCACATAAAGTCAGGATAAATAACCATGATTCGCGCTAAGCCGTACCGTGTTAAATCCGGCTTTTGTGCGAAGCCAGTCGCATCGAAAACCGTGAATGGATGTTTCCGGCTCACCGCCTGGCCGTGCACGCTCGGCGCCGCCAACAAAGCGGCCAACAGCAGCCCAGGTGTCATCGAATGCCCGGATGCCCTCACGAACGTATTCGCTGACCACGATTGTTTGGCCGGCAGCCGCACCGGCTGCATTCGGGGAAGATCGACACCCAGCACAATCGCCATCATCCCCCACAGCGCCGCGTTGCCATAAAGCCCCCCCGAGAACATGGCCCCAATGAGCTGCTGAAAGAAACAGAGTGGAATCCATGACATGGCAACGTCTATCCGGGTGAGAATGATCGCGCGGTAGATTGCCATAAGCACCATCAACACAAAGATCGCTCCCCCGAACGTACCCGTGGCCATGAATGCCTCGATCACACAATTGTGGGGATAGGCCAGCGATCTCCGCTCCACGATGGAACTGCCAAGGACAGGGTGTTGCAAGTATTCGTGCCACGCATCCCGCGCCAGGTATTGGCGCTCATACACGCTGCTATTGGAGACGCTATAGGCTTCCGCCGATCCCAACAGGCGCTTGACATCCGTGCCATTCTGGGTCAGGTAAGCCGCGGCCGCAGAGACCACGAAGAAAAGAACAACACAGATGCCGATGGCGAGCAATCGGGAGCCGCGGCGTAGTCCTAGATACACGACAACAGGAAGCAACAAAACTGCTGCAACCAAGGCGCCGCGGCTGGACGCAGCCAAAATAGAGAACGCTCCGAAGCAAACCGTCGCGGCCGCCAACAGCCTGAGCGTCCAGCCCCTCTTCACTCTGCCAATTTGTAGCAGGACAAAGAGCCCCAGGATCATGGCTGTTAATCCCATGTGCCCATATCCGATATGGTTGAGAATATCGTTTCCCATGTGCAGGCCTTGCAGTTTGTCCTCCTGGGCCTGCGTCAGACGCATCGAAATCGCAGAGCATACGCCAAGCGCCAGCATGCTCCAAACAAGCGCCTTGCTGTATAGATGGATTTCACCGAACAGATAGAAAACGATAAACGTAGGCAGGCACATGCCGAACAAAAACAGGGCGATGTCATCCGGGCTCGACCCAATCGACACTGGAAACAGCACCGTGTCGCTTATAAATCTGGTGACATAGAAGGTCCAGAATACGACCGCCAGCAAGGTAGTAACCGACACGGCTAACCTAAGATGAGAAATGGCGAGTATCTTGTAGACCGCGTATAAGGACAAAGCCAACACTAAGCATCGAAAAGGTACAGTGGCTGCGCGATGGTTGATATGCAAAACACCGGGCACATACGACACCACGAGAAAGCCAGCCAAGTTCAGGGTCAGGCACAGGCTCGCAATTCCGACCAGCCTCTCAGACCCGGAACGGCTCTCCGCGTGAGGGAAAATGTTGCCATGCTCCATTCTTCTCTTCCTTGACCATGTGCGAATTTGTTAGAGGTTAATGAACCGCGTTCAAAACCTGGGGGACGAAAAGGACAGCCATGGCCCGGTTTCTTATCGCTGCTTTGGAATCATCCGGGCATCGTGCCCGGCTAGTCCGCTGGGTGATGGAGTCGGAAGTCATGCGCCAGGCGGAAGTGATTTTGGCTGGCCCGAGAAGCCTTCTGGAGCACAAAGAACTGATTGCCTTTCAAGGAAAGTTTCTCCCTCAAGAAGTCTTTATCGACGAGGCAACGGCCGCCGCCCTTGCCGTCTCCTCCTGGGTCGGTCTCGCGCGCAAGCAAACCATATATCGTTCTCTGTACGCCCGCGCCGTGCGCCAGGCAAAGCTACGTGGCGCGCTCGACCTGGTGATCCTGCCCGCCGCGGATGATGCCCTGGACGCCTGGGCCATATTGGGGACCGGCTTCAAGGCCACCCCGTGGGTAGGGATCAGCATGCGCCCGGCATTTCACCTGGCACGCATGAAAGGCGTTGTGGCGCCTTCGCGGCGGGATGATTGGGTTCGAGGCAAACTGTATAGAAAGGTGTTGCGGGATCGAAGTCTGCATAAGTTGCTGACCTTCGATCCCACGATGATGGACTTTGCATTGTCGTCCTTCAGTCAGGGAGAAAGAGATCGGCTTGCTTACCTTCCCGATCCGAGCCTGGAGTACGATTTACCCGCACGCGGCGCCAGCCGCGCGGAGCTGGGTATTCCCGAGCAAGCGCACCTGGTGCTGCTGTACGGCTCTCTTACAGCAAGAAAGGGGGTGAGCCAATTGATTGGCGCCGCAAGTGCTCCGCAGTGTCCCATAAGCATCCATATTTTGCTGGCGGGACTCCAGAGCGTGGAGGTAAAGCAGTGCCTCCAACAGATGCAAGCAAAGGCATTGACGGTGTCCGGGCGGCTGCATGTCTTAGAGCAATATCTCGATGATCGGCTTGAACGGACCATGCTGAGCGCGACGGATTCGATGTGGCTGGGGTATTCAAAGTTCTATGGAATGAGCGGTGTCCTCGTCCTCGCCGTTCGCCATAGTTTGCCCTGCATCTTCACCCGCGAGGGGGTTATCGGGTACCTGGGCCGCAAATTCGCGCTGGGGCCGGAGATTGATCCGGACAATATACAAACGGCCGTCGAGGCCCTTGCTAGTTTAACCACTAAGCCTCAGCAATACAGCCGGCCACTTGCCGAAGCCAAACAACGCTTCGCAGTACACTCCATCGAGTATTTCCGATCCGTGATTTCCGAGACCGCGACCAGCGCGATCTCGTAGTTCTTGACGCCACTCATCCAGCGAGAACAAGCTGTCGACGCAGCAATCTTGGCAGCCGCCAGGCGGTCCAGAACAAGATGGAGCAGCAGATACCGCACAAGAGCGCCTTGGGTCCGCCGAGCGCGGTGAGCAGCGGCACGGCCAGAGCGAAGACAACGGCCCTCTGGAAGATCGCAATAGCTGCTTCCCTCAACTGCCCGAGTCCTAGCGTCAGCAAAAAGTAAAATTGCTCCCAGATGGACAACAAGATGAGGGCGCCGATCAGTCCCCGGCTCTGCCAGCCCAACGTGATCGGTTGCCGAATCCAAATCCGCACCATTGGTTGTCCCACCAGAAGCATCGCCGCCAGCACGCCAACACCCGCAAGCACAATCGTCAGGCGTCCCTTTTGAATCTGCCTTTCCAGCCAAGCATGATCTCCGCACGCGTGGGCATCTGCCGTCGATGACCACATCGGGCGAAGGAATCCCAGGGTGAAGGAAAGTGAAAGAAGAACGATCTGCATAGAGATCGCAAAGGGGGCGCTTTCGCCGGCGGGCAACGTTCGGGCTATCCAATAGACGGGCCATTGATAGACCAGCACAAAAGAGAAAGAGGCGAGCACGTAGCGAAGACCATCGCCCAGGAGCCGCCGGCTCTCGCGCCACGGAAAGCGATTAGGCATGCGCAACAGATATCGTTTTCGAGCGCAGAGCCATCCCCAGTTACCAATCTTCAAGACCAGCGGTGGCAGCGCAAAGGCGGCGATGAAAGCCACTAGGGCGGTTGAGTGATGCGCGGCGGCCAACAGCGCAACGCAGACGACCACGTTCGATGCCGCGCCGAGAAGATTGCTGATATGCAGTTCCTGAAATGCCTGACGCAGGACATCAATCGATGACAGAGGGATGGATGTGAGAGCAGCTGTAACCGCGATCAAGATCGCAGCGTGGAGATCCAGAGCACTCCCGACGCCGGCCTTTCCCAAAAGCGCTTTAGGGGGCAGCAAGGCAACGGCCGGAATGAGTACCGCCATCCCGATCAGGCAAAGCGCGATCACGGGCGCCAAGCCGGCCTGCACCAGCACTGCCTGGCGTTTCTCGTCACCTTCCGCTGCGGCGGCGGCCAGGGGCGTCACCAGCGATCCGCCAACCCCTAGATTCAAGACACCGATGACTCCTGCAGCCGCGGTGATCGATGCATACGCCGCGTATCCACTTTCGCCGAGCGAACGGTAGACCAGAGGAATAGCCAGCAACTGGATGGCAACGGTCGTCACGGTGGAGAGAAGGGACGTGATCCACGCCAGCTGGATCCGGTTGGTTCGGTCCCGCCGGGCATCGGGCCTCGGATCAACCTGCTGATCTTCTTCTCCACCCGCTTTACCTGGAACATGCTGAAGCGGGCTGAGCACATAACCTCACTCGTGTCGTCTCTGCTGCATGAGCAGCGCGGGCGCGAGCATCTCGTTGCCGATAGGCTCGAGGGACGCGACGAAGATTGCCCGCTGAAGACTCGCTCCGTGTTCTTTGGGCGCGTTCCAGTCCGTCGGGAATTCCTCATGGTTGGGCTGAGTTCGCGGGAGGTAGACATGCGGGTATAGCTTACGCAGTTCGTCCCAAACCCACGATCGCGACGGCCTGCATCCCATACCGCCGAACGCCTGCGTGGGGCTCTTCTGTATTTCTTCTGTCAGGTTCACACCGGTGTCCCGGGCGAAGGAAACGCATGTCTCCAGGAGCAGCATTTTGCCTGTGTTCTCGCGCAGGCACTCGAGCGCCTGCGCCGGGTTGCTTAAGTGGTACAACAGCCCGTAGCAATAAACGATGTCGAACGGCGCTCCGGCGATTTGCTCCGGCGGATGCTCCATATCGAGTCGTTGTACTTCGCTGGCCGGAAAGCGCCGCCTGATGTACTCGAGCGAGCTGGCGCGCGTTTCGGTAATCGTCACGCGGCATCCCCGATCCAGGAAGTAGTGAGAATGATCCCCGATGCCCGCGCCAACTTCCAGAACGGACATGCCCGCGACGGGAATGTGCAGGCTGGCAAGGTGCTCTTGTCGCCGCGCGTTGTGGCGGAGGTAAGCATCGGAACGGAAGTGCAGGACAGGGTCAAACCTGGGGACGATGCGATAGCCTGTTCGGGCGATGATCCTTCTTGGGAATGTGCTCAACAATGGATCCTCCTAGCCTTCGACTGGGAAACTAGGTTCGGTATCGAAAAGTGTGGACAACGGCGCCACTTCGGCGGAGAAGGTTGCCGAGATTTTAAACCTCAGTCCCGCAGGGACGGCTGAGTGTAGCCCAGGTTGTCTTTCGTCAAAACTCCCCCAAGACCGTCATCCTGAGCGGAGCGCCTCACGGATTTGTCCGGTGACACAGCGCTTGTGGCGCGCAGTCGAAGGACCCCAGGGGTGCTTACCTTTCCCATGCTGTTGGGACCGTTTCAACCACGAAGCCCGAGAACAGGATCTGCTGCGGTATGCACTTGATGTTCACAGGTTCATCTTTCCATCCCCAGCTCTGTGCAAGGCGTTTGAACTGGGGTTCCGGTGGTTGAAAAGGTCGAACAGGATGGGCAAGGTCAGCACCCCTGGGGTCCTTCGACTGCGCGCCACAAGCGTTGTGTCACGCGATAAATCGGTGGGCGCTCCGCTTCAGGATGACGGTCTTGGGGGAGTTTTGACGAAAAACAACCTGGGCTGTACTCAACCGTCCTTGCGGGACTCAGTCCAGGTTCTCACGCAGACTCTTCAGCCCCGGAGGTAAGCGTTTCCATGCTTCGGCCTGAACTGGACCTACCCTGCAGCAACCATACCTCAGCGGCTAAAGCCGCTTATGCACAAGAGGTCACGGCACGGCTGAAGCCGTGCCCTTCGTGCAAAGATTAGGCTGCCGAAAACCTAATGTTGGACAAGGTCTGATGCCGCCTAACTCTTAACGGTGTTTGCAGCACTGGTGTCTTGCCTGGTAAACACGGCATCCACTTGCAACAACCTGCCCGTAGTTGGATCCCTGAACCCCGGTTCGAGATCCCACAGGGCAAAACGCTTCTCGCGCAGGAACTGGCACATCTCCGGCATGAGAATTTCTCCCTTATAGAGCGGAAGCAAGGACATTTCCAGCTGCAAGGCCAATGCTTTTCGCAGGATCTGCTCGGCTCCATTCAGCACGCAACCCTCAAAGCCCTGAACATCAAGCTTGAGGAAGATCTTTCGCCCACCGACGGTCGATACCAGCAGGTCGTCGAGACGGCGCAGGGGAACGATCTCCTTACCGATATATCGAGAATGTGGTGCAGCGGCTAAGTGCGAATCCAGCATGGGCAGCACGGAGCTGGACGCACTGTTTTGCGCAAGGTTGATTTCAATCTCACCGGATCGATCACCGACGGCCACGCGATCGGCGATGGTCCAATTTGGATCGTTCCTGGCAAGCGCCCGTAGCGTGGCGTGCGCGGTGCTGAGAGGTTCGAACGATAGAATCTCACCCTTGTATCCACTGGCCCGGCGCGAGAGTGCATACTGGCCCCGGTTAGCGCCGATGTCGATCAGTAAGTCGATGCCGAGCAATGAGAATAGGCCGCTAGTGCGGCGGCCCTGGGATTTGCGAATGTCATATCCGAATGCGTGGGCAGCGGACCTGGCGCGCGCCTTGAGTGTTTGGGACATGACCACTCTACCTCCCAGCGGTTTCGGTGCTGTCATGCCCAACCGGCTCCGGTTCGGCTAACCAGTCATACTGGTCAAGCTGGCGAAGCTTATATCCGAAACCTCGAACATAGTGCAACAGATCGAAGACACAGTAACCAAAGGGTTGACAGTTAGCTTCACAGGCTTCGAAGACCAGGACGGGTTTGTTCGCTCCCGACAACAAGTTCACTGCCCCGCGGAGTATCGGGAGTTCCGCGCCTTCAGCGTCCATCTTGACGAGGCCAATCTCCGGGCTTCCCAATTGTTGCCATACATCATCTAATCGCCGCGTCTCAACATCGACGATCTTCAACACTCGAAAACGCCCGTTTGCATGCAAGCTGCCGTGCGATTCTCCTCCTTGCTGAGGGACATGAAAGGGCGCCTGGCCCGTAGCGTCGGAAAGCGCGAACGGGAACACCGTCACGTTGGGCAGGCCGCTTGCTTCAATGTTGCGGCGCAGCTTGGTGACTACGCCGGACTGGGGCTCAAAGGAGAAGACTCGCTTGCCCGCGCCTATCCGCTTGGAAGTAAGGATGGTGTAGTACCCGATGTTCGCACCGATATCGATGACGTTCACCCGGCGGGACGTAATGCGCTCAATCTCGCGACGAACTGCCGGCTCAAACGCTTCCTCACAACGGAGCCGCCGCGCCAGGCGATCGTTGGTATCAAGAACCATCTGACCGCCGCCGGCAAGATGGTGACTCACTGTCTTTATCCCGGCCGCACACATGCCTTGAAGAGCCCAATAAGTACAGCGGCTCTTGATATAGAGCGGAATAAGGTGTTCCCGTGCGACAGGCATCTTATGGTTAACTGGCACATCACTCTTCCTTATTTGTCACTGCGAAACGCCATTCGCGCTCGGCTTAATGGCCGGCTCGTGGCTGTTCCCCTCTTCCGAGTAATAGCGGTTGTATTTTCCGTATCCGTACCCGTAGCCGTAATAATGGTCGGCGACACGCACATCATTGACCACTATTCCTGTGAGATGACCCTCGCCAAATTGCAGCAACTCGCTGGCGCGATGCAAACCGCTCCGCGGCGTGACTGCGATCCTCGAGACGAGAAGAACCACGTCCGTCTTTTGCGCCACCAGCACCGCGTCGGTAACCACCAGGCACGGAGCACTATCGATGATCACGTGATCGTACTCCGCTTTACACTCCTCCAGAAGTTCGTGCATCTGGACGGATCCGAGCAGTTCCGCGGAATTCGGCGGACGCGGGCCGGCCTGAAGAACAAACAGGTTCGGAGCGTTGGGCAAGGCTTCGACAGCGTCCCGCCAGTTCCCGGCTCCGGTGAGGGAGCCGCTCAACCCCAGGTTCTTCGGGATCTCCAATCGTTCCGCCAGCGCGCCGCGCCGCAGGTCGGCATCGACCAACAGCACGCGCGCCCTGCGTTGGGCGAGGGCAGCTGCAATATTCATACTTACGGTCGTCTTGCCCTCTCCGGGCACGGCGCTCGCGATCAGGATCGTCTTCGGGGGTGTGCCCGCCGATGCCAGCAGAAGCGCCGTGCGCAGCGCGCGAAATCCTTCCGAAGCCTGCGAGTTAGGCCGAAGCACGGTAACCAGAGAACCCAGCCTCGATCCATCCCCATTCCCGTTTCCATCCTGCCCCGCATTCTTCGCTCGCCCGGGCTCAAACGGCGGGATCATTCCCTTGATGTGTGGGATCATCCCAAAGAGAGGAACCCCGGTAAGAAACTCGACTTCTTCCGGGCTGCGGATCAGGTTGTCCAGATTTTCTGCGGCCAGGGTGCATGCGATCCCCGCGCCCAGCCCGAGCAGGATGCTTAACGCCAGCACCAGGGCGGTGTTGGGTTCCACCGGCTTGGTGGGCAGCGTCGCGGGATCGATGATATCGACGGTGGCCGCCTTTAGACTGGCAACCACTCCCGCCTCTTTCAGTTTCTTCAATAAGTCCTCGTAGAGATCGCTACCGGACTCCACTTCGCGCTTCAAAATGCCGTATTGGTCGAGTCCCTCGCTCATGGCGTAGGCTTGCTGCTTCTGCGCATCAAAGGCGGCCCGCAACTGCTTCTCCGCGCCGGCAGAGATCTGGTAGTCCGTGCGGAAGCGTTCTTGAATATCCGCAATCTCCTTTTGCAGGGACTTTTCCACCTGGGCCAATTGGCTTCGCAGCTGGATCAACTTCGGATACCGGGGGCCATACTCCGAGTTTGCTTGCGCGAGTTGGGTCTCGAGATCAGCTTCCTGCCCACGCAGGATCGGTAGAACGCTGTCCGGCACAATGGTGCCGATCAACTCCGGGTTGCCCGATTGAGCAACGCGATACTTTGCCTCTTTCACGATCCGGTCGCCTTCGGCGTCCGTCAACTCCTTGCTCAGATCGTCCAGCTTGGAAAGCACCAGGTTGTCATTCTCATCGGTGCCGAAAATACCTGTCTGTTTTTGTAGTTTGGAAAGTTTGGATTGCGATTCCTCGACCGCCGACTTCAGTTGAGCCAGTTGGCCCGATAACCAGTCCGACGCCTTCATGGTGTCGTTGTAACGGGTCATGAAGGTGCGCTGGGTGTAAGCGGACACCAGATGATTGACGATTTCGCGCGCCAGCTTGGGATTGGCATTGCGAAAGGTAATTTCTACTGCTTGGGTGCGGGCAATTGTCTGCACTGTCAACGCCCCGCTAAAGATTGCCAGCAGCTGGTTCCGGCGTTCCGGGCTCGTCTGCTCGATGTGGTCCGGCGCCTCCGGCACAATATACGGGCCCAGGAAAATAAACTTGCGGTAACCGGCAAACGTAGGCTGCTTATCCAACTGCAATTCGCTGATGACCGTCCATGCCAGGCTGTCACTTTTTAGAATATGGACCTGGGTCTCGAGCTTTTCATCAAAACCGAGACCACCGCCTCCGAGGCTGGCGGTGATGTCGCCCATGTCCAGGGCATCGGAACCCTCGGGGTTGATCGCCAGGTCAGCAACCGCTTCATAGCGGCGGGTCTTCACGGCGCAATACACCACTCCCAAAAGGAACATCACGATGACCGAAGCAGCAATGATGTGTTTGCGGCGCCGTAACACGCGGACCAGGTCGGCGAGGCTGATCTCATCCGATCGTCCGGCATCCCCTGGCTCCACGCCTCCCCGGGTCATCCCCGGGCTACGGCCCTCGGAGCTCGCTTGCGCTGCCTGACTGACTGAGTTCCCTCTCCGTACCAGCATGGTGGTTAATGCACCTCGATAGCGTATATGGAGTAAACCGCAGCCTGAATCGCGCCTTGCAGCCCCATGGCTCCGTAGCTCTTTACGTTGCTCAAGGGAATGAAGACGATATCTTCCGCATGCAACTGCATGTCTGAGGCCTTGCCGTGATAAATCTTGTCCAGCGAAATCCTGGTTTCCACCGTGCCCTGAGGAGACTTCCTGAGGATCATGGAATCCTTCAGCGACGCCAGCTTGGTCGTACCCCCAGCCAATGCTGTCGCCTTCAGGAGAGAAATCGAAGTGTTATCCTCCATGAGAAATGCGCCCGGCTTGTTGACCTCTCCCAGCACATAGACCACGCCTGCCTTGGAGACGATGATTTTGTCGCCGGGATAAATTGTTACATCCGCACGCTCGATGGGATTTTCATTCGAAAGAGTGATCACTTCGGGTTGGTCTCTTCGGGTGGCGTGCAAGATGGTCACGGTAGCGCCGGACTTCAGCGTCAAGCCACCCGCGGCGGAAATCGCATCGTACAGTTGATGCGGGCCCATCAGTGGATAAATTCCCGGCGTATTCACCTCGCCGTACACCGTGATGCCTTGAGTCGCAAACTCTTCAATGAAGAGCGATACTTGCGGCTCCTTCACCATCTGGTGCTCAACCAGCTCGCGGGCAACGAACCGTTGCGCATCTCCAACCGTCATCCCCGCAAGCTTCACATCTCCCATCAAGGGCAGACTGACGACGCCGTTCGCATCCACCCGAACCTTCAACACCAGCTCGGGAACATCGAAAACGGTGAGATCGATCAAATCCCCCGGTCCAATGGTGATCGCGCTCTGGTCGGGCGGACCTTTTACCGCTTCCTGCGCGTAGACGAAAGGGGAAGCAATCCCCACCAGGCCCCACGCCAGCAAGAACGTCCAGTATCTAAAAACTCTCATCGATGATTAACCTTGCAATTCCTTGTGCCGTGGGGATTCGAGCGGGCAACGCCGTGACTGGGGTGTGGGGTTCCCCCGGTAATGAACACATTTATTGTTGCAGAGAGTGGTTTCAGTTCAGCAGGGTTACCGGCCTGCGATGAGCCTGCGGCGCCTCGATCTTCCCTGCCGGGTGATGCGGGCCAAGCGCCATCGCCTGGGCTTCGGCTGCAGTTATGGCCAGCTTCAGCAGCTGCGCGCCAGGATTATAGTCCGGAATCAATTCCTTCAGGTACAACACCAGACTGGCGACATCTTTTCGTTCGGAGATCTGGCGCAATTCTTCCAGGGCAACATGCATCACTTTGAGGTCTGCCGAAAAAGGGGATAGATAGCTGAGAATCTTCCCATGCGCCGTCGGCATAAACTGTTCGTTCTGGAGATTGAGTTCTTCGAAGAGCTTCTCCCCCGGACGCAGGCCGGTGAATTCAACCTTAATATCCCGATCGGGCCGCAGCCCGGAAAGTAAGATGAGATTGCGCGCGAGATCTACGATTCTGACCGGTTCGCCCATATCGAGAACAAAGACCTCTCCGCCTTTGCCGATGGAGAATGCCTGCAAAACGAGCTGCGTGGCTTCCGGAATGGTCATGAAGTAGCGACGCATCTCCGGGTGGGTAATGGTCACCGGACCGCCTGCCGCAATCTGCTCTTTAAATATAGGAACGACGCTCCCATTGCTCCCCAGAACGTTCCCGAACCGTACCGCCATAAACCGCGTGCTGCTTTGCTTCTGGAGCGCATTAATTACCAGCTCCGACATACGTTTGGTGGCGCCCATCATGCTCGTAGGGCGAACCGCCTTGTCGGAGGAGATCATGACGAAATCCTCCACCCCGTAGTCAATCGCCGCGCTGGCTACATTCCAGGTTCCGAAGATATTGTTCTCTACGGCCGCAAACACGTGTCTTTCCATCATGGGTACATGTTTGTAGGCGGCCGCGTGGTAGACAATCGACGGCCGATAGCGTTCCATGGCCTGCTGTACATTCCCCGCGCGCGTAACATTGCCCAGCTCGGGGAAGAACGTCAGCCGGGGGAATTTGTTGTTCAGCTCTCGGTCGAGTTGAAACAGCGGAGTTTCGGCCTCATCGAAGCCCACCAGGGCCAGCGGGTTAAATCTCGCGATCTGGCGGCAGATTTCCGAACCGATCGAACCTGCCGCGCCGGTGACCATGACGGTTTTGCCCCCAATACGCTCGCGGATTCTCTCTTCATCCAGAAGCACGGGCCTTCGCCCCAAAAGGTCTTCCACGGCCACTTCCCGGATTTGTTTGCCCAGTTCCGTGCCGTGGATGATATCCGCCAACCCGGGAACCATCTTGTAATCAACTTCCGCGTCAATGGCGGATTGCAGCATGCGGACCAGTTGCGGACCGGTGGCCGACGGGATAGCAATCAGCACTTGTTCGATCTCATACTTTTTCGTCAGAGGTCCCAGCGCCTCGCCGTTGCCCAACACTTTCGTGCCGTGGAAGGTCAAGCCGACCTTGCGCGCATCGTCATCGATCAGGCCGATCAGCTCGCTCTTCAGCGAATGATTCTCCCGCAGCTCGCGGGCCAGCGCCAAACCTGCCGTTCCGGCGCCGTAGATAAGGGTCCTGGTACGTTCGCCGGCACTCTTTCTGGCTGACCCTTCTGGAGGTCTTGGCTAACCGGACCGCGAATCGAATGCCCAAGGTCAAAGCGCATGAGGTCAGCCATTCCAGGATGTAGACGGAGCGCGGAATTCCCGGATGCACGGCAAGAACAATGATCACGCCGGCAACGACGGACCCGGCGGAATTAGCTAACCCAATCCGTACCGCTTCATCGAGAGAGGTATAGCGCCAGTATCCAGTATTGACCGCGCCCAGGAAAAACGCAGCCGACTTGGTGACGGCCCATATCAAGATGGCGTAGTGCATCCCATGCTGGTAGACAGGCGGCACAGAGCCGTCGAAACGCAGTTGGAGGGCAAGCAGCCCGCATAGCGCGAATCCGGCCATGTCCATGAGGGATGCGAGAAGCCGGCGCGGAACTTGCTCCGGCCTACCGCCAGGCAGAGAAAACAAAGGCATCTAAGAATCTCCCTGGAAGGCGAAGTTTGCCGCATAATACTTTTCCCCGGTTTTAGAAATCCGGAAAAGAAGGAAAGCAGGATTCATCTTGCGCACGCGATAGCTCCGCCCTTGCCGTATCAGGCGACGGCATTTCGATGTTCCGCGGACTGGCTAGCGTGGGGAGCGATAAGTTCGAGAGCGCCGGCATCAATTTGCAGAGACACGCTCTTACCAATCATATCCAGAGTCACAATAAAGCGAAGGCCATTGCCTTTTTTCAGGACGATGCCAATCAATCCGGCCAAGGGCCCGGTCATAACGCGTACCTTGTCTCCTTTAGTCAGGAGCGGGTGGGGTTCAATCGTCTTACAGGCAATGATGCGGCGGAGCAATTCCATATCCACATCCGGAATCGCGACCGGGCCCAAAGCATTGCCGACCGTGCTCAGCAAGCCGGGCAGCCTCATGAGCGGGCCATGATCCTGGGGCAACAATCGGACAAAGATGTAATTTGGAAAGAGCGGCATTTGCAGATCGACGATCGTACGATTTTTCCACGATCGCTGCGAGGTATAGAGCGGAAGGAATTGTTCGATGCCAATGCCATCGCACAGGGAAGCGATGCGCTTTTCATGCCGGGACATTGTGTAAGCTGCAAACCACTCCCGTTGAGAACTGACATCACTCGCTATGCATTCTCCCCGATAGTATTGCTCGGGTGCAGCTTCGCCATTGTCACTTAGCAAGTGATCTCCCCTTCTTAACACTAAAACTTCCAAGGTCGGCCACGTGTCGGATTTGCGACAATCTTACCGCTGGCCTTCGTACACATCATCGGCGGGCGGGAAGCTTTCATCATGTTGGGAACATGGCAGCGGTTCATGATGCTGCGAGCGTGATCGCCTCAGACCAACCCGGTAACGATAGTGGCTTGTTCTGCTTCCTAGTGTGGTATCTACCTGGTTCCGGCACCTTACTTGCATTTGCGTTGCTTCGAACCGCTTCCACCCAGCCTAAGAAGACTTCGCCCTGTGCGCCAGGAAATGAGTGTCTTATTGCCGGACACTGGAGGGAACGCCGAGTCCGGGCACACTTGAGTTGCGCCTCTTCTGCAATCTGCCACAGCAAGCGCAGCTTCGACTCCACACGAGAACGCCAGGCCTCTCGTGAAGTTTCCTCTTTGCCGGTGCAGCACCAGGAAGGACTCGGCAATCGTTATGAGCTGCCCGGCCCCACTTTATCTGTCGTAGAACACCTTTGATCGAACAGATGACGATGTTGCATTTTCCCGGCGTGATAGGGGGGAGGGGTGCGACTTTGAGGCTATACATCGGAATCTGTGGCATGCCGTAAGAGCAGTAGCGTCAATGACTACAGAGCTAAATGGACGCGGCCCACGACGTCCAATCTCGGTAGATTCGACAAGGTGAAAAATTTTATGAACACCGAAAATAAGTTGCTCGCTAAGCTTACCAATGTTGCTAATGAATCGTTAGAAAGATCGCGGTGCTTCGCTGGCTTGACGCAGCCAACGGCCGTTTGTGCGCCGTTTGCCAAGCCGTTTGCCCATGATCTGCGGGCAACGCGGGCACGCGCCCGGTCTCTGCTTGCAAAGGGCGCCGGCCTTGGTGTTTCTGCGCTCACGCTGCTGACGCTCGCCGGATGCAGTGTCCACCGCGTGGTGACGGTAGTGCCGCCTACGGCGCCGCCAATAGCTGCGCAGGCCAAATTCCTGGTTTTCGATGCCATGTTGTATACGGGAAAGCCGGACCTGAGCCAGTACGGCTTGACGCCCATCAGTGTTGAATACCCGGATGTTCTTTGGCCAGGTACGTCAGCCAATATGCAGAATGTTCCGGATGAAACTGTGGTGCAGAAACTAGCCGCCGGTGCGAGCCAATCGGCAAGCATGGCGGTAGTGGACATCGAGCAATGGGCGGTGACGGGAGATTCCGCCACGGTGGCACAAAGCGTCGCCAAATATCAACAGACTCTGCAGATGTTTCAGCAGGACGCTCCATCAGTCCAGTTTGGCTTCTACGCGACCGCTCCGATCCGAGACTACTGGGATGTAATGGCAGGACCGCAATCAGCGGGGTATTTGGCCTGGCAACAGCAGAACGATGCAGTGGCCCCGATCGCTCAGCAGGCCAGTGCGCTGTTCCCCTCCCTCTACACGTTTTATGCAGACCAGGTTGGCTGGCAAAAATATGCGATTGCTAATATCGCGGAGGCTCGCAGGATAGCTCCGGGTAAACCAGTCTACGTGTTTCTGTGGCCCCAATACGACGCGAGCACAGGCGCCCAGGGTGGCGGTTATCTGCCGGATGCCTATTGGGAGATGGAGCTCGAGACGGCTAAACAATACGCCGACGGTGTCGTGATCTGGGGTGGTTGGACTGAGAAATGGGATAACAATGCTTCCTGGTGGCTCGAGACTCAGCAATTCATGTCGGAAATCGGAGCGAGTCCATCTAGCAGCGCAGGTAACTGAGGCCGCATCAAATACCAGAACCTCAAACCGCTGGTTAGGAGATCGTCGTGGAGTCAAAGATTTGGATCGTTGATGCGCCCGGTGGGGACTTTCGCGAGACAACGCGCTCCCATCCTGCTCTCGGCGGTAACCAGGTCCTGGTAAAGATCGAGGCCAGCGGAGTCAATCCGCTGGACGCGAAGATCCGCGCCGGCCAGGCACCGCATGCCAAGCAGCCGCTTCCCGCGGTCCTTGGTCTCGATATGTCAGGCACGGTGATGGAAATAGGCTCCGCGGTGAACGCGTTTCGCGTCGGCGATGAAGTTTATGGCATGGTGGGAGGAGTCGGGGGCCTGCAGGGAACCTTGGCTGAACTCATTGCCGTGGAAGACGGCCTCATTGCGCTCAAGCCGAAGAATCTGTCCATGCGTGAGGCTGCCGCCCTTCCGCTCAACGTCATCACGGCCTGGGAAGGTTTGGTCGATCGAGCCAAAGTGAGTGCCAATCAGAGGGTCTTGGTTCATGGTGGAGCGGGCGGAGTCGGCCATACCGCAATCCAAATTGCTGGAGCATTCGGCGCCCAGGTCTTTGCCACAGTCTCATCGGCTAAGAGACATATCGTTGAGGGTTTCGGAGCCGTGCCTATCGACTACCAGTCTGTCACGGTCGACCAATACGTCTCCACCTTCACCGAACAAGCCGGATTCGATATCGTCTACGATACTGTCGGGGGCGCAACTCTGGATGCATCCTTCAGTACGGTGCGTCGCTACACGGGACATGTCGTAAGCTGTCTCGGATGGGGATCGCACTCTCTGGCACCTCTATCTTTCAGGGGTGCGACCTACTCCGGAGTGTTTACGTTGCTTCCACTCCTTACCGGATTTGGCAGAAAACACCACGGCGAAATCCTGGCCCATGCAGCGGCACTCGCCGAAGCAGGCAAGCTGAAGCCGATCTTGGATAACCACCGCTTTACAACGCGCGACATTGGCGCCGCTCACGACCGCTTATCGTCGGGCGGGGTGGGAAGAGTTGTGATCGAAATCTAGAATGGCTGGTGCAGAAAGGGATCAGGCTTCCCTGGCAGTTTTAGTTGATTGATTATTTGGCTCCTCAGGTAGGACTCGAACCTACAACCCTTCGGTTAACAGCCGAATGCTCTGCCATTGAGCTACTGAGGAGTGTCTTGGCGGGACGTCTTGACTGTCCCGATTTTACCGCAAACCTGATCCCCCGCGTCAAAAGGCTATCAGTTCACCCTCCCAGAAAGGTCGCGGATGATCGCCTCTCCGGCGCGCCTCCCAGAAGCCAGCGCGCCCTGAATGGACGCCGTTTCCCGGTAGTCTCCGCACATGTAAACCCCTCCTGTACCCCCCACCCGTACGGGCATCTGCTCCCACTCCGCATGCCGCTGCTGCGGGAGCGCCTGGGCTAGAGGGTAAGCTCTGAGCATCCTCCATGAATCCACAGCAGGCCCAAACCACCTTCTCATCTGGGTCCGAACTCCCTCATCCAATCGCGTGAGGGCCGTGTCATTCGCTGGAGCCTCTCCCACCACGCTCGCCACTATCAAGTGCCCTCCTGGGGGTGCATAGGCCGGCGAAACCGCACTCATCACCGCTACGTTGTTCACGGGGCCAGCGCCCCTTCCCTCGCCGTTCAACAAAATGATGGGCTCGTCCACCGGAGCGTGCTGCGCGGCATAACAGAAGGCCGTGGTTTTGTTCCAGGCCCGGACTTCGGGCACACTCCAACCCCCAACCCCCTTCAACAGAGCGTTACCCTCGTTGCCCGCAACCGCGAGCACCACGGCGCCCGCCTCCAGCTTCTCCTTGCCGTCTACCTCTACCTGGAACGATTGCCCGCTCCGCGTTACCCTGTCGACGCGCGCAGCCGTCATCAGCGTGCCCATGCGCAGCTTCGCCGCCAATTGCAACGGTAACTGTTGCATTCCTGCCGCCGGCACGGCCGTGTCCCCCGTCGAAAACATGCGAAAGAGGAATTCAAAGAAGCGGCTCGAGGTCACCAGCTCGCGCTCCAGAAAAACGCCGCCGAAGAACGGCTCAAAGAACCGTTGGATGATGTCGGCGCTAAATGGAACCGCCTGCAAATAATCGCGCGTGGTCTTCTCGGGCCGCGCAAACATTTCCTCCCAGGTACCTCGCTGCACCCAAGCGCGCAGGTTCGCCACCTGTAGTTTGTCCTTCCACCGGACTATGGGGTCCAACAGGAACCGGGCCCCACCCCAGGGATTGCGGAAGGGATCGGCGAAATGATGAAACCTGCCCCCATGCCAGACCAGCGCACCCGGTTCGAATTTTTTCAGTTGCAAGCCGTCGTAGTCGAGCAGCCGCTTCGCTTCCGGATACGCCGTCAGCAGGACCTGAAATCCGCGATCCAGGCGAAAGCCCTCCACCTCATCGGTACGCACCCGCCCACCTGGCGCATCGCTCGCCTCCAATAGGGTCACCTGCACCCCTGCTGCTTCGAGCGACAAAGCGCAACTAAGCCCGGCAAGCCCTGCTCCGATAACAACAACCTCGGTCATATGCCGAGCTTAAAACGCTTTCCCTTGCCGCCCCGTGCGCCGGGAGGAATGATGTTCACCAGGATGAAATGTAAAATGGTCCCCAAGGATGAACCACCATGCCCCGTCTCTCACGTCTCAACCGCAAGCAAGTCTCTGAATCCACCGGGGAAATCTACGATCGTTACATGCGCCAGCGTGGAAACGTGCCCAACATGTTTCGTACCATAGCGCACCGGCCGGAAATTTTGGCCACCATGATTGCTCATTTCGAGGCCATTCTCAATACCGGGACGCTGCCCACCCGGCTCAAGGAACTGGTGATCGTGCGCACCTCGCAGCTGAATGCCTGCGAGTATTGTTTAGCCTCCCACACCGCGATCAGCCGCAAACTTGGCTGGAGCAGCGAGCAGCTGGAAAACCTGGCGGACTTTGAAAACCGTGATGATTTTTCTCCGGCGGAGAAAGCTGCGCTTCACCTCGCAGAGAAAATGACCACCGACTCCAACCGCTACTCCGATGCGGAGTTCGCGCGCCTGCGCACGTTTTACGATGAAGGTGAAGTGGTGGAGCTGATGGCGGCCGTTGGGCTGTTCAACTACTTCAACCGCTTCAATAATCTGTTGCAGATGGAGCCCACCAAACCGGCGGAAGGTGCTGAGACCCTGGAACACAGCGCCGTGCGGTAAAAGTGGGTTGACGAGTCACAGGTTCTAGCGTATCTCGTTGCCGGATTACGGTAGACGGGTGCCCCATGTTCGCCCCAGCGTACATGGGCCGATAACGATCTTTTCAAATGCTTTCGCTCCAAGTCTCACTAAAATTCACCCCTTCAGCACCAGTTTTTTACACATGGCAGGAGCCTGGAAGCGGCTGCGCCCGTCATTTTCGGCCCATGTACGCTGGGGCGAACATGGGGCACCCGTCTACCGTTGTCCGGCAACGAGATACGCTAGCCATTGAGGACCACCATCAATACAGCATCACCGCAACCTTGTACGTCGTAAAGCCCTGACCAGGATTGCCGGAATCGCAGGCGCCCACCGCCGCCTTCTGAAACTTCCCGCTCGCAATTCTCTGTTCCAGCACCTGCGGCAAGCGGCTCAAATCAGTTCCCTCCCAGCGCATGATGAAGCGGGGCGAAGAACCTCCGGCCGAGCCGTGTTCCATTTCGCAGGTCTGGCGAGCGTCCTGGGTCAGGCCTGCCGGTTGTAGCCCTCGTTGCTGCAGCAATAGCGCGATCTTCTGCTCAATCTGCTCCGGTCCGAGCTGGGCTACGCCGTCGGCAAAGTCCTCCACCGCGTAGTAATATCCTCCCCGCTTCACCAGGCCCACGCCGATGGTAGTCATGGCCGGGTTCAGAATATTGGCCCGGTGGGGTGCCGAGTGCATCCACTCCTGCTCCAGAGCTTGGGGGGTCGGCGCGAGGGCCACGTTCTCCGCAATGGAGCGGAAATGCGCACCCGCTGCCCCTGACCGCGCGACCAAGTCAGGTTCCCCGGGATACTGGTGGGATAACGAAGGCTGCTGAGCCATCAGCTGCGCATGTTCGGCTGCCGCCTGGGCCAGAGCGGCGTCCCACCTGAGAGGAGCCAGTCCCTGTTGTGCCCGGTCCTGGTTGGCCAGCTCCATTACTTGCTGTTCCGGTGACTGCTGCGCTAAGGCCGGCATGACCGCCATAGTTCCGGCCAACGCCGTCGTCCAAAGCCATTTTGGTTTGCGCATAGCGTAGTTCCCCATCGTATCAACCCGCAGGCGGTTCAGATGATGCGACCAATATGCGATCATTGGCCATTGATGGCCTTCGTCCGCACTCTCCGCCACCAGCCGCTCGGAGTCATCGGCCTCTTCCTCCTGGTAGTCTTTGTCGCTACCGCGGTGTGCGCCCCTGCCATTACGCCCTACGACCCCGCAGCCATCGACCTTTATCAGCGCCTCGCACCGCCTTCGCATGCCCATTGGTTTGGCACCGACGAGCTGGGACGCGACATCTTCTCCCGCATTCTCTCCGGAGCCCGCCTTTCGCTCATGGTTGCCGTCAGCGTCGTTGGACTCTCGCTCTCCCTGGGACTGGTACTAGGCGGCCTCGCCGGCTTTTACGGCGGCCGGGTCGATACGCTGCTGAACATATTTGTGATGAATGCCTTTCTCTCTTTCCCTGGCATTCTGCTAGCCATCGCCTTTGTGGCCTTTCTCGGTCCCGGTTTGCTCAACCTGGTACTGGCCCTGGCTATCGGAGGCTGGGTAGGCTACGCACGCCTGGTGCGGGCGCAGGTCCTGGCCGTAAAAGAGCGGGAATTCGTCGAGGCCGCTCGCGCTCTTGGCGCCTCGGATGTGCGCATTTTTACCCGCCACATTCTCCCCAACATCCTTCAGCCCATCATCGTGCAGGCGGCGATCGGCATGGCAGGAGCGGTGCTGGCTGAAGCCACACTCAGCTTCCTGGGTCTGGGGCTGCCGCCGCCCGCAGCCAGCTGGGGCGGGATGCTCAACGACGCCCGCTCCCACCTGTTCGATTCGCCCCACATGGTCGTGTTCCCGGCTATCGCGGTGATGCTCTGCGTGCTCTCCTTCAACTTCATCGGCGATGCATTGCGCGATTACCTTGACCCACGCACCAAGCTGTTAATTGGCTTATGACGTCGCCGCTCAGCCCGCGTATCGGCATTATTTCCGATACTCACGGTCTACTCCGGCCGGAGGCAGTGGAAGCTCTGCGCGGTGTCGAACACATCCTGCATGCTGGAGACGTCGGCGCCCTGTCGATTCTGGATTCGCTGCGCGAGCTTGCTCCCGTTACTGCCATTAGCGGCAACATCGATGTGGGCGGCCCCTGCTCCCACCTGCCCGCTACGGAAGTGATTACGCTCCATGGCCAAACCTTTTATATGCTGCACGACCGCCAGGCACTCGACCTGGATCCTGCTGCAGCGGGGTTCGCGGCGGTCATCAGCGGGCATTCCCACCGGCCGCTCATTGAGTGGCGGCGCGGCGTTCTCTACATGAACCCGGGCAGCGCGGGACCTCGCCGCTTTTCACTGCCTGTTTCGCTGGGTATTTTGACTATCGATGCGGATTCGCTGCAACCACAACTGCTGACTCTGCTCTGAATGAGGAATCCAGCATGGGCAAAACCAGCTCCTGCAACTGGGCCACGACGACTGACGCGGGCACACGGTCAGGCGTCGAGAGCCATTGCTTTACGCCCCCACAGATGGCCGCACTCGCGGTCGCCGCAACCAGCTCGGCCGGCAGCGGAAGCGGAAGCTGCGCCCGCTGCATCCCGTCCATGAGCAAGCGCTTGATTGCGTTTACCATGGCGGCGCCCATGAGCGGCTCAAACGCCGTTTGGCGGTCACAAGCTCCTCCGGAGTGAACCTGCTCCACGTAATCACAGGTGGCGTGGATAATCGCTCCCAAGGCGGCCGGACAGCCTGCGTCGTAGCGCACGCCGCGCTGGCCCAGGAACTCATGAAAGCTGCCTGCAACTAGGGCCTCCAGAAGGGCAAATTTGTCCGTGTAGTGGTCATAGAAGGTCGCCCGATTCACGGTCGCCGCTTCCGTGATGTCCTGCACCGAGATTTCGTCGAAGCTCTTTGCCTGCATGAGGGTAGCCAGGGCCCCCTGGAGGAGCTTTCGAGTGCGGCGGATCCTCGGATCGCGAACTTCACAGTCAGAAATCGGCATGGTTGCTCTATTAGAGCTTATCTTCACAAAAAAGAATCGTAAAACAACGACTGTCGTCTAAACACATAACAACAGGCGACGTATACCCAACGCATGTTGTTCTTGGAGGACTTCTATGGCGACTCTGCTCCATCTCGATTCAAGCCCGCTGGCAAGCTCCGTCAGCCGCGAATTGACGCGCGAATTCGTCACCAACTGGAAAATTGCCCATCCCTCTGGCCGGGTGATTGATCGCGATCTGGCGGCCAATCCCCCAAAGCCCCTCGATCAGGCCTGGATTCATGCAGCCTACACTCCAGCGGAGACGCGGCAGCCCGAGCATAAGGCCGCTCTCGCCTACTCCGAAGAGTGCATAAACGAACTGGAGCAGGCTGACGAGTACGTGTTCGGCGTGGCCATGCACAACTTCAGCATTCCATCGGTATTCAAGCTATGGATTGACCAGGTTGTTCGCGCTGGACGGACCTTCTCCTACGGCGGTGCTAAGGGACCTGAGGGCTTGCTCACCGGGAAAAAGGCGACAATCCTGGTCGCGACCGGGGGAGTGTACCAAGCCGGAAGTCCCATCGCATCCTTCAACTTCATCGATCCCTACCTGCGCACCATCTTCGGATTTCTCGGCATAACGGATGTGACCTTCGTCACCGCCGGCGGGACGTCGCAACTCATGTCAGGCACGGTCGATCGCAACCTCTTTCTGCAACCCCACCTCGAGCAGGTTAGAAGCATCGCGGTTTAAGGAGAACGCCATGAAAATTGCGGTTTTGATCGCTCGCATTTTATTAGGCCTGATTTTCCTGGTCTTTGGGCTTAACGGATTTCTAAACTTCCTGCACATGCCGGTGCCCCCCGGCCCTGCCGGCCAGTACATGGGGGTGCTTTTCATGTCGCACTACCTAAATGTGGTGTTCGTACTGGAGATAGTAGGAGGGGCGCTTCTGCTGTCTGGTCAGTTCATCCCGCTGGCGCTGGTTTTGCTCGGCCCGGTGTTGTTCAACATTCTTCTCTTCCATGCATTTCTTTTTCCCGCTGGCTTTCCGCCTGCGCTGTTTACTGCAGTATTGTGGTTCGTCGTTTTTTTCTGGACCCGCCGGGCATTTGCTGGAATTTTCGTCCAGAGCGTATAGCGCTAACTCCGGATCCTGGGATTGGCCACGGTATACAGCACATCCGTCAGCAGGTTGACCAGTACGTACGTCAAGCCGACGGCCAGGATGCAGCCTTGCACCAGCGCGTAATCGCGATTGGAAATGGCTGAGACCGTGAGCCGGCCAATCCCGGGCCAGGAAAAGATAGTCTCGGTGACGATGGCGCCCGCCAGCAGGGCGCCAAATTGTAGGCCCACCAGGGTCATCACGGGGATGATCGCGTTACGCAGCGCATGCCGGTAGACCACCACGTGCTCGGGTAGGCCTTTGGCTCGAGCGGTGCGAATGTAGTCCTGGTTTAGCTCTTCCAGCATCGCGGTTCGCACCATGCGGGTAAGAATGGCGGCCAGGCTGCCGCCCATCGTGATCGCCGGCAGCACCAGGTGGGCCGGCGAACCTGCCCCCGAAACTGGAAGCCATCCCAGCTTGATGGAGAAAAACAGGATCAGGATCGGGCCCAGGGCGAAGCTGGGAAATGAAAGCCCCAGCAGGCTCACCACCCCTACCGTGCTGTCTTGCCAGCGAGCTCGCCGCAGCGCCGCCAAAACTCCAGCTGGAATGGCCATCAACAAAGCCAGCACCAACGCGGCTACGGTCAGCTCCAGCGTGTATGGGTAGCGGGTCAGCACCAGGTGCGAAACCGAATCGTTAAGGCGCAGCGACCGGCCCAGGTCCCCATGCAACACCCCGCGCCAATAGTGCACATATTGCAAGCCTAGCGGCGCGTCCAGCCCGTATTGATGACGCAGCGCCGACAGGTCCGAGGCGGTCGCGCCCTCTCCCAACATCTGCTGCACCGGATCGCCCGGCACCAGGTGGATGAGCAAAAAGACCATCGACACCACCAGCCAGATCACCGGCAGGATAAAGAGCAATCGCTTGAGCAGCGCTACCAAGCCAACCGCCTACCCCTCACTCTTGGCCGCTTTCGCCGCGCCATTCTTCCTGCCCTCAACCGCGCCTTCCGCGGAATTCTCCAGCCGCTCGACCCGTACCTGGCTGATGCGATGATCGTTCATTTCCACTACCGTAAATCTTCTCCCCTCAAAGTCCACCGTCTCTTCCCCGGTAGGAATCTTCCCCAGCCGCGTCAGCAGGAAACCCGCCAGCGTTTCCACCCCGCCGTTGCGGGGCAGATGCCAGTTCATCTGCGTCTCCAGGTCACGCAGGTTCACGCCGCCATCCAGCACCACGGCGCCGGAGGTGGTATGTACCGCGGCCCTGGGTCCAATATCAAATTCGTCCTCCACCTCACCGATAATCTGCTCAATCGCATCTTCGACTGTTGCCAAACCGACGGTCGATCCGTACTCGTCTACCACGATCGCGATATGCCGTCGCATTTGCTGAAATTCGCTCAGCAGGTCCAGCACCGGCTTGGTCTCCGGCACTACCAGTACATCGTGCATCACCTGGCCCAGGCGCAATTCAGTAAAGGGAGCGCGGGCGAACCGCGTTTGCGCCGTCATGCGAAAGTGCATCAACCGCGACAGATCTTTGGAATAGACCACACCCACGATGTGCTCCGGGCCGTGAGCCGGGTCATACACCGGCACCCGGGAATGCTGCTCCTCAACCACTCGTGCATTTGCATCCTCAATGAGCATGTCCTGAGGTAGGGAGAAGATGCGCTGCCGGGGGGTCATAATCTCTCGCGTCGGCACGCTGTTCAACTCCACTGCGCGGTGAATCAGCCGCTCCTGAAACGCCGGAAGCATGCCCATCCTGCGCGAAGCGGTGGCGATCAGCTTTAGCTCTTCCGGCGAATGTACTTCGCCCCCCTGCATCATCTCCATGCCGAAAAGGCGCATGACCACCCGCGCCGACCACTTCATCAGCCGCACCACCGGGCGGGTGACCCGGATAAACACGTCCATAGGCCCCGCCACCGCCACTGCCAGCACGTCGGCCTTGCGCAGCGCCAGGGACTTCGGCACCAGCTCTCCCAACAACACGTGGAGGTAGGTAATCAAGGCAAAAGCAATGGGCACGGCCAGCAGGTGCGCGTAAACCCTGGCGTGGGGCATGCCCCGAAACCAGTGCTCGAAAAGGGTGGCCACCGCCGGTTCGCCGATCCAGCCCAGGGCTAGGCTGCACAGGGTCACGCCCAGCTGCACGGCGGGCAGAAAGTCCTCCATGTTTTCCTGCAGCCGGCGCACCGCCCGGGCTCCTGGCCGCCCCAGCGTAATCAGGCGCTCGATGCGCGTTTCGCGCACGCTCACCAGGGCAAATTCCGCCGCCACAAAGAAACCGTTCGCCAGGATGAGCAAGGCGACGGACACCATCCGAAAGAGCATCAGTTCAATCATTTCGTGCCCAAACCGGGTATTAGATGATGATACCTGCGCCCTGTCTCGTGGAAGCTCCGTGGAAGTCCCGTGGAGGCCCGGTGGAACCTTCCCCTACCCGGACGCGTATAAGAAGACATCAGACATCGGTTGGGGGTGTTGTGGCGGCGCAGCGAAAAAGTAAACGTATTTGGGTCTGGGGCGGCCTGCTCGCCATCGCCGTTGTTGTGGGTCTGGTGGTAATGGGAATGCGCCGGGCCGGCCCTCATTTCGATCCCAGCCGGCTGGACAAGGTTACCCGCGGGGAGATCGATCAGAGCGTTGTCGCCACCGGCAAAGTGCAGCCGATCACCAAGATCGAACTCAAGTCCAAGGCCAGCGGGATTGTGCAAAACCTCTACGTGGATATCAATCAGCACGTCCACAAGGGCCAACTGCTGGCCCAGCTCGACCGGCAGGAGATTACGGCTGAAGTCGATGCTCAGCGCGCGACCCTGCAGGCAGCCGAGGCCAACGTCAAAAGCGCCGCAGCCAGCATTGAGCATGACAAAGTCGATGCCACCGCCCCCGACCTGCCCATGTATCTTGCCACCCTGCAGCGCAATCAGGAGATGGAGAAGGAGGGCATCGTCTCCCAGCAAGGGATGGACAATGCCAACCGGGATTACCTCTCCGCGCTCAACAAGAAAAACGTCGCCGTGGCGCAGATCGATGTTGACCGTGCCAAATTGCACCAGGCCCAGGCTCAAGTGGCGCAAAACGAGGCCAGCCTCAAATCACTCGAAGAGCAGCTCAGCTACACCACGCTTACCGCTCCGATCGATGGCGAGGTGCTCTCCCGCGACGTAGAAGTGGGCGATGCGGTCAGCTCCATCCTGGTCCTCGGCTCGACTGCTACGCTGGTCATGACCATTGGAGACACGCGCCAGGTCTACGTAAACGGCAAGGTCGACGAGGCGGATATCGCCTCCGTTTACCTTGGCCAGCCGGCCCGCATCCGCATCGAGTCGTTCAAGAACAAGACCTTTGCCGGGAAGGTGACCCGCATCGCCCCCTTGGGCGTGGAGAAAGACAACGTCACCACCTTTGAAGTACGGGTCTCGATTGACAACCCGAACCATGAGATTAAAGCCAACATGACGGCGAATGCCGAGATTCTGAATCAGGAACACAAGAACGCCCTCTCTGTCCCCGAGCAAGCCCTGGTTTACGACAGCCAGAAGAATGCGTTCGTCGACGTTCCCGACAGCAAGGCCAGGAATGGCCTGCGCAGAGTGGCGGTCAAAGCAGGCATCGCCAACGGCAGCCGTACTGAAATTCTCTCTGGGCTCAACGAGGGCCAGACCGTTTATTTGCAACCCTAGAAGGAGGGTGACCATGCAAACTCTATCCCGCAAGGCGGCAACCGGCATCTTGATTGCCATGTCCATGTATCTCCCGGCTGCGTTGGCAGCGGAGAAATCTTTCGACCGCACCCTTTCGGTGAACGGTCCGGTAACGCTGCACGTGTCCACGGGCTCCGGCTACATACACGTCTCCCCGGGTTCGGACAATCAAGTCCACATTGTTGGCCACGTCAAGGGAAACACTGGCTGGTTCGGTGGCTCGTCTGACGAGGCTGTCGGCAAGGTCGCTGACAACCCTCCTATTGATCAGGCGGGCAATATCATTCGCGTGGGGGACGAGCACGGCAACGATTTTTTTCACCATGTCTCCATTGACTACGAGATCACGACCCCAACCAATACCATGCTGGTGGCTGAGAGCGGCTCGGGCGACCTTCAGCTCTCCAATATCAGTGGTACGGTCAAGGCGCACACGGGGTCGGGCTCCATCCACGCCGAGAAGCTGGGCGCTGGCTCCAGGCTGGATACCGGTTCGGGCAGTATCGACGCGAATAATCTGATGGGTTCCACCACGCTGCAGACTGGCTCGGGTGAAATCAATGCCGGGCTCGGATCTGCGGGCGACGTGGTTGCAAGCACTGGCTCCGGCACCATCAAACTGTCCAACGTACAAGGGGCGTTAAAGGCGGACACCGGCTCCGGCTCGCTCGAGATCAGCGGCCAACCGACCGCGCCGTGGAAGCTGGAGACAGGTTCCGGCGACATCTCACTGCGGCTGGGTAATGCTCATTTCACGCTGGATGCCGAAACCGGCTCGGGATCGGTTAAGTCGGATCCTCCATTGACCATGACCACGCATGGTTCCACCGACAAGCACCACGTCAACGGAACCGTCAATGGCGGCGGTCCCACGATCAAGGCTCAAACGGGTTCGGGTGATATTCATATTCAGTAGCGGCGACAGCTCGACGGGAATCGCCCCTCAGCGGCTAAAGCCTAATTCAATCAGAGCAATTATGTACGGCCTAAAGGCCGTACCCTTCAAAACGCACTGCCTTGAATTGAAGCTTGAAGGGGACGGGCTTTAGCCCGTCCGTGGAGTTATCAAGGCTCGAGGGCTTTAGCCCCTGAGGGGACAGCTCCGTGTGAGAAACAGGGCATTTGGGCTAAAGCACCCTTCAAGGACCTGTTTCCTCCGCCGTGTTCCGTCTGAAAAGCCTTCAACACGACAATCTGCTGATTTTCCCTTACCATAGCGAACTGGACCGCACCACTTGCGCATCGAACACGTTTGCGAGGGATCGACATGGCACGTCAAAAATGGATCTACCTTACCGGAACCGGGCTTGCGCTGGGGCTAATGCTGGCGGGATGTAGCGGATTTAAGAACGCGAACGCCAAGAATTTCACCGGGGCCCTCAATACTTACTACGGTAACCACGACAATTGCCTGTTCTCGAGCTCGCTTCGTTTTCCCTACGAGGCGAGTACGACCAGCACCGAGAAGGACCCCAATATGAAAGGCCTCGACGCATTGGAAGCTGCCGGGCTGCTCAAATCTCTGGAAGACCGGGACATTCATGTCAAGCGGTATGAGCTAACCACGTATGGCAAACGCGTGCCGCCCCGCTTCTGCTACGGGCACCGTGTGGTGACCAGCATCGACAGCTTTACTCCACCCGCCGTGGTCAACGGGCAACAGACCAGCCAGGTGAACTACCACTACAAAATGATGGACGTTCCGGGGTGGGCCGACTCGGATTCGATGCGTAAGGCCTTTCCCGCCTTCGCCAAAGCAACCGCAGCAGACGCGCAGGACCATGCCACCTTAGTGTTGGCCCAGAGCGGCTGGCACGTGCCGGAGTAGTACGATCGACTAAATTAGAAAGATGTTCAGGATCTTTCGCCCTATCCCGGCTGGTTCGCTCCGCCTGCTGGTGTTTGACCTCGATGGCACCCTTATTGATTCCGGAGCCGATCTATGCGCGTCCGTGAACGCGATGCTGCGCCGGTTTGGCCGACCGCCGTTGCCTCAAGCACTGATCTCTACCTATATCGGTGATGGGGCGGCGCGTCTCGTCAGCCGCTCCTTGGGCGACCCTGAGGACCCCGCCCTTCTCGATTCTGCCCTCGCCTACTTCCTTGACTACTATCGCGAACACAAGCTTGACCAGACCTACGTGTATCCGGGAGTCTTTGCATCGCTCGATAGCCTTAGGGGTGGGCAGCGATCCATGGCCGTCCTCACCAACAAGCCAATCGGTCCGTCTCTCGCTATCTGCGAGGCACTTGGACTCAGTCCTTACTTTTTTCGCACCTACGGCGGCAATAGCTTCCTCACCAAAAAACCCGACCCTGAGGGACTGCTGGCGCTGATGCAGGAGGCGGGCGCGACCGCCCATCAGACACTGATGATCGGCGATTCCGATGTGGATATGCTTACGGCTCGTAGTGCGGGTGTCTGGACCATCGGCTGCTCCTACGGCCTTTCCCCTCACACCCTGGTTTCTGTGCCTCCTGATTGCCTGGTCGATTCGCCTGCCGAATGGCCGCTCGCGCTGCTGCACGACAACCAATAATGCGACTCCAGTCTGTCTTCGCGATAAAGGCCGGGTGCCCCACATCTCGCTCGTTTTTTGCGAGATGTGGGATACCACGGCGCTTGACCAGAAACTATTCTATTGAGATTCGAGCTAAGTGAGAGGACACCGGACTAAGCTGCCGCGGCTAGCCGCTTCTGTAGGAGATGCAACAACGCGACTTCTTCCTGGCGGAGTGCAGTTGAAGAACCTGCGGTCTCCTCCTCCACACGTTGCTTCACGGTTTTGATCATCGCTCCGCTAAAGTAGGTGTCCAGAACCGCTGGGTGGACATAACACTTGCGACAGACACTGGGTGTGTTGCCTAGACGTGCTGCCACCCCCTTGATCGCCTGCACGACGTTCTTCTTTGCCTGCGTCTGCGATTCGAAGGCCTCGAACTCCTTCAACATGGTGCATGCCAGGACCGTTCCCGCCCAGGTACGAAAATCTTTTGCCGTGAAGTCCTCGTTAGTCATCTCGTGCAGGTAATCGTTGACGTCCGCGGAATCTACAGTGTGATGGTTTCCTTCGCTGTCGATGTACTGAAACAGTTCGTAGCCCGGAATGTCCTGGCAGCGTTGGATAATTCTTGCCAGGCGACGGTCGTTGATGTCCACCGTATGACGCACCTTGCTCTTCCCTTGAAACTTGAAGGTGACGCTCGATCCCTCCACTTCCACATGCTTGTTACGCATGGTGGTCAATCCGTAGGACTGGTTTTCTCGGGCGTACTCTTCATTACCTACGCGAATGAGGGTTACTTCCATCAGACGCACGATGGCCGCCAGAATCTTCGGACGCGGCATACCCGGCAGAGATAAATCATGCTCAACACGTTCCCTTATGCCCGGCAACGTGGCGCCGAAGATGGTCATGCGTTCATACTTGGTTTCGTCGCGCACTTCGCGCCAGCGAGGATGGTACCGGCTCTGTTTCCTGCCCCGGGCATCCCGTCCGGTAACCTGCAAGTGCCCCTTGGGATTCGCGCAAATCCACACATCCGACCAGGCAGGCGGGATGACAAGGGATTTAATCCGGGCCAACGTCTCCTTATCGCGTACCGGCTTGCCCTCGGCATCAACGTAGCTAAACCCGGTACCCCGGCGCCTGCGATGAAGTCCGGGTTGAGCGTCAGAGACGTAACGAAGCCCTGCGGCTTTCGCGGACTCAACTGGATCGGTGATAACCTCTTTTGCTTTCTTCCGCTTTGACAAGGGCTGTTCCGCCTGTATTCGCCCCAATTTGGATGCAATGCTCGCTCGTGGCAGTGAGCCGGAAGAAAGAAATTTTCGTGCGACGGTAAGAGTTAGGAGACTCTTTCGCTCTCACGGCCAGTTACCGAATTGCTGGCGCAACTTGCTCTTCAACAGCTTCCCGGTTGAGGTGTGGGCAAGTTCGTCAACAAAAATGAACGCATCCGGCACGTGCCAGCGCGGGAACCGCCGTTCCAGGAAAACGCGCAGCTCAGCAGCATCGACGGCAAAGCCATCCTTCAACACCACCAGGGCCAGCGGGCGCTCCTGCCATTTGGCGTGGGGTACGGCGATCACGGCAGCTTCTTTGACCGACTCGTGGGCCACCAGCGCATTTTCCAACTCCACTGAGCTAATCCACTCACCGCCGGATTTAATCAAATCCTTCAGGCGGTCAGTGATTTTCAGATAGCCTTCGTCATCCAATGTGCCCACATCTCCAGTGCGGAGCCAGCCGTCGGCGGTCCATTTGTCAGCCTGGTCGAGACCATAATAGCTACCTGCTACCCACGGTCCGCGGACCTCAAGTTCGCCTGCTGTTACTCCGTCTCTAGGGGTCTCACCCTGGTCGCTGACGGTGCGTGTCTCGATGAACGGCAGGGGTAATCCCTGGGTGGCGCGCTGGGCGTACTTTTGATCGTCTGGCCAACCATGCATATGAGACTTGAGCGTGCAGACTGTAGCCACAGGTGCCGTTTCGGTCATACCCCATGCGTGAATCACCTGCACCCCCAGCTTGTCGAGGCGACGGAACAGGGACTCGGGAGCTGCGGAGCCGCCCACGATGACCCGCAATCCGCCGCTCATCTTCCAGCGGCCGGGATCGCAATCGAGCTCATGCAACACTGCCATCCAAATGGTAGGAACTGCAGCCGCTACTGTTACATGTTCGTTCTGCAGCAGCTCCAGCAATGCTTTGGGCTGCAGGTTGCGTCCGGGCAAAACCTGTTTGCTTCCATTCATGGCGGCGGCATACGGAAAGCCCCACGAATTGACGTGGAACATAGGGACGATCGGTAAAACCGTATCGTGGCGGCTAAAGTTCATCTGATCGGGCAGAGAGATGGCAAGGGAATGCAGGGCAATCGCACGATGCGAGTAAAGGACACCCTTTGGACAGCCGGTAGTCCCCGAGGTGTAGCACAGGGCCGCTGCATCCTCTTCCGTGAGATCGGCATCCCTCGGTTCCCGATTCGTTGCCGCAAGAAAGTCCTCATACGGCTCCCCTCCTCGCGGAAGCCTGCCGCTGCCCTCATCCACGACGAAGACGCGCTCGAAGTTGACCAGAGGCTGAATTTGTTCGAATAGATCCAGGAGCACGGCCTCTACGATCAGAAACCGATCCTGTGCGTGATTAACAATGTAGGCGAGTTCGTCCGCGCGCAGCCGCAGGTTCAGAGTGTGTACGACGGCGCCGGTGATAGGGATACCGAAATAAGCTTCCAGATGCGCATGCCCGTTCCACATCAGTGTTGCCACCCGGTCTCCCTTCGCCACACCCGCATTCTGCAGAGCAGCGGCCAATTGCCTGGAGCGCCGGTAGAGATCTCGATAGGTGTAGCTGTGGCGGGAACCGGAGGGCAGCACGGAGACGATTTCGGCATTATGAAAGAGCGTGCCCGCCCGCTGCAAGATGCCATTGATCAGTAGCGGCGCTGACATAATGGTGGACTTCATGGAACCTCTATAAGCCGATATTCAGGCTGGCGGTTAAGGTACCCGCCTTTATACAGGAGAACGAATGCTCATGCCGCCTTTCAGATATAGACCCGACGTCTGGTTACACAGAGCTGGACCACAAGGCGGGAATATCTAGCAGCCCTGTGCGTCGTTGTCGATCGGCAACATCTGGCCCGAGATGGACTTTCCTGCATCCGATGCCAGAAACACAGCCAGGGCTGCGATATCCTTGGGGTCGACAAGGCGCTGCAAGGACAGGAGAGACACCGCCAATGCCCTCTCCTCCTCAATCGACCTTCCAGCCAGCTCAGCCCGAGCGGCGATAACACGCTCGATGCGATCACCGGCGACTGGTCCGGGGAGAATGGCATTGACGCGGATGTTGAACTCGCCCAGCTCGCGCGAAAGGGTTTTGGTTAAGCCGATCAGGCCCCATTTGCTCGCGGCGTAAGCGCTGCGATTGGTGAAACCAAAGCGGCCGGCCGCAGAAGACATGATGATGATACTGGGCGCAGAAGACTTCTTTAGGTACGGAATGGCAAGCCGCGTCACGTCGAAGGTCCCGGTGAGGTTGACATGAATCACCCTGTCCCATTCATCGGGATCAAACTGTTCGACCGGCGCGGTGGGTCCGGCAATCCCGGCGTTATTGATCAAAACATCCAGACCGCCCAATGCTTGTGCAGCCGCAGGCACCATAGCCTCGATGTCTGATCGCCTGGAGTTGTCGCAAATCCCCGTGACCAACCCCTTAACCTCACTCGCCAAGACGTCGAGGGCATTGGAATCGATGTCGCTAACGAATAACCTGGCTCCATTCGCAGCGAATGCACGAGCAAATTCCCGACCGATTCCGGTTGCGCCGGCTGTAATCAAAACCCGCTGACTCATAGTTCTCTTTTATTCCTCCACCGCTTGCTCCGAGAAGCGGCCCGAGTATAGCACCAGGACGTCTAACAGGAAGGACTTTGGAAATGCGCTTCTCGTGGCGGCCGGGAATGTTGCTGTTTTTAGTTGCGCTGGCGCTCGTTTGGGCGTGGATCGCTTCCCTGCACCGCGCCCAGAAGCAGGCCGGTAGGCCGATTACCGATTTAGGAGTGACGATGCCCCTCAATCAATCGGGTGGCGGCCCGGCTCCGGCAGACGCTTACGACGTATATTCCGCTCTTTACCAGGCTCCAATGCAGGAAGAGCTGGCATTTGCAGAGGATTCGGTAACCGATATTCCGCAAGTGAATGGCAACTGCCTAAAGCCGGCGACAGCGCAGGAACAAGAGATGGCCGCTGCCTTCGTCAGCGCCAATCAGCAGAGCCATCGCTGGGAACAGAAATTCTCCATCGCCCAGGGCTACCGCCTGCTACCGCAGAGCGATCTCGACCAGGCGCTGATGTGCCTGGCCACACACCAGCGTGATGGCGAACCATGCAAAGACTACGAACGCCTTAGATATGTGCGCCTCCTGGGAGTTCCAGGATTTGACCACGCGCGCACTCGGGCGCTGGTATCGGTGATCAAGAGCTGCGGCCACCTTTGCGGGAGCGGCGGGATCTTCGCGGTCGAGAAAACTGCCGGCGCCTGGCAGCGATCCCGAACTACTGATTTCACCCGCGACTGCAGCTGGATGTACTAAGCAGCCGTTCATTCGGAAAGAATCGGTTCCTTAACTTCCTCCGTCATGGGGCCCAGCGATTTGTGGCGCTCGAGGAAACGCACACAGGCGTTCCAGCGCAGGATGGAGTCGTCGTTGCCGGATGGCCGTAGGCGTTCCGCCTCCTCGAATAGGCCCAACGCCTTGACGATCCACTCGTAAACATGTCCGCTGGGACCCGGCCTGGCGGCGTCACGTGATGCCTTGGCTCGACGCTCCCAGGCGATGCCGGCATAGTATGCCCGGTCGTAAGCTGATTCCAGCGCGGCTGTCTCCGCCACTGCGGTGGCAAAGGCTCGGTGATCGTGCGCAAATTCATCCGTCAGCGCCAGAATCAGGCTGATGCGCGCCTCCCGGTTCGCCGGCGCAACGTCGAGGATATCCCGGCAGATGCTCTCCGCTTCACTAGGCTCGTTGAGGAATCGGTAGCGTTCGGCCTTGGCCAGGGCGCCGTCGAGGCTGTCGCGAGAAATAGGTTTGAGTGCATACATAAGACCCCCTTGTTCCTTAGAGGATGTGAAACAGCTGCTTCAAAGGATCGAAAAACCTGTCTACGACCCGCTCCTTGAGCGGAATGATTGCGTTCTCGGTAATGGTGATCGACTCCGGACACACCTTCCGGCAGCAGGTAGTGATGTTACAGTAACCGATACTGTGCTTTTTCTTTAAATCGCTTACACGATCTTCGATATCGAGAGGATGCATCTCGAGCGCAGCGGCGTACACCAGCAAGCGGGGGCCGATGAACTCGTCCTGTTTATGATGTTCGCGCAGCACGTGACATACATCCTGGCAGAGGAAACATTCGATGCATTTGCGAAACTCCTGCACGCGCTCCACGTCGGCCTGCTGCATCCGCCATGTCCCGTCGGGCGCGTCCGCGGAACGAGGCCTGAACGGCTTGATCGTCTTCTTGGCCCGGAAGTTCCAGGAAACATCCGTGACCAGGTCCCGTATCACCGGAAAAGTGTGCATTGGCTCCAGAATGATCGGCAGATTCAGGTTGAGATTGCTCAGCCGCGTCATACACATGAGCTTTGGCACGCCGTTGATTTCCGCCGAACAGGAACCGCACTTGCCGGCCTTGCAATTCCAGCGCAGCGCAAGATCGGGTGCCTGCTTAGCCTGGATCCGGTGAACGGCGTCCAAGACCACCATGCCCTCCTCCACCGGCGTTAGGTAGTCCTCGAAGCCGCCGCCGGTCGAATCCCCGCGCCAGATGCGAAACATTGCTTGCGTGGCCATCGATTTTGTCTCCTATTTCATTTCTTGAATCACCGCTTGCAATTGATCGGGCATGGCCTGCAGAGGGCGTTTCTCCACCAGCATTTCGCCCTCTGCTCCGCGCTTGACGATGATGTTGTTCTTGCCCCATTCAGGATCTTTGTCGGGAAAATCCTCACGAAATTGCGCCCCCCGGCTCTCTTTGCGCAGCAGCGCGGCGCGGGTGATGGCCTCCGATACCAGCAGTAGACTGGAAAGGTCGATGGCCGTGTGCCAGCCGTTGTTGTACTGGCGGTGGCCAGTGATTCCCGCCTGGTCCGCACGCGACTGCAGGCTCGCTATTTTGCTCAGTGCCTGTTGCATTTCGTTTTCGGTGCGGACGATGCCGACCAGGTTTTGCATGGCTTCCTGCAGGTCGTATTGAATCTGGTAGGGGTTCTCACCGGAAGCGCCGCGATCGAAGGGCTTGAGAGCAGTCTTGGCTGTTGCCTGCAGCTGCTCTTCATCCACCGCCCCATGGGCCTCATTTTTCTTGGCGAATTCCGCCGCATACCGCCCGGCACGCCGTCCAAATACCACCAGGTCCGAGAGTGAATTGCCGCCCAATCGATTCGCGCCGTGCAGTCCCGCCGCAGCTTCTCCCGCGGCAAACAACCCCGGCACGCTCGACATCTGCGAATCGCCATCCACCCGAATGCCGCCCATCATGTAATGCGTGGTGGGTCCGACTTCCATGGGCTCCTTTGTGATATCCAGATCTGCCAGCTGCTTAAACTGGTGATACATGCTGGGCAGCTTGCGTTTGATGTGCTCCTCCGCTTTGGGAAGGTGCTGTTTAATCCAGGCAATATCGAGAAAGACGCCGCCGTGCGGAGTGCCCCGTCCTGCCTTCACTTCGTGGTTGATGCACCGCGCGACGTGGTCGCGGGTAAGCAATTCGGGCGGCCGGCGAGCATTCCTGTCACCCTGGGTATAGCGCCATCCTTCCTCTTCGTTGTCCGCCGTCTGCTCTTTATAGAGATCGGGAATTTCATCGAACATGAACCTGCGGCCTTCGCTATTGCGCAGAACCCCACCTTCGCCGCGCACGCCTTCGGTGACCAGGATGCCGCTCACGCTGATCGGCCAAACCATACCCGTAGGATGGAACTGGACGAACTCCATTTCCTGCAGTTCGGCGCCGGCGCGATAAGCCAGGGCTAGACCGTCGCCGGTGTATTCCCAACTATTGCTGGTGATCTTGTAGGCGCGGCCAATTCCCCCGGTGGCCACCACCACCGCCTTCGCCTGCCACAGTTGAAAGAGTCCTTTCTCGCGGTCGTATCCGCAAGCCCCTGAGATACGTCCCGAATCCAGCAGCAGGTTGAGCACAGTGCACTCCATGTGCACTTCCATACCGCAGTGAATACCGTGGTCTTGCAGCGTGCGGATCATCTCCAGGCCAGTGCGGTCGCCAACGTGCGCCAGGCGCGGATACTTATGGCCGCCGAAGTTCCGCTGCAAAATCCGGCCGTCCTTGGTGCGATCGAAGAGTGCGCCCCACGCTTCCAGTTCGCGCACGCATTCCGGTGCTTCCCTGGCGTGCAGCTCCGCCATGCGCCAGTTGTTCAGGTACTGGCCGCCGCGCATGGTATCGGCAAAATGAACGCGCCAATTGTCGCGATCGTCGACGTTAGCTAGGGCCGCGGCTATGCCCCCTTCGGCCATCACGGTGTGGGCCTTGCCAAGCAATGATTTGCAAACGACCCCAACCTTGGCGCCGTTGGCTGCGGCTTCAATGGCGGCGCGCAGTCCTGCGCCGCCCGCACCGATGACCAGGACATCGTAGGAGAAGCGCTGGAACTCCGGCATCTACAGGATTCTCCAGTCGTGCCAGATCCCCATGGAGCAGAGGCGGACGTAGATATCGGAGAACCCCACCCAGAACAGGCTTGCCCAGGCCCACTTCTGGTGTCTGGCGTTCAGGCAGCTCACGCAATCGTAGAGTTTGTGCCGTACAGGGTGTTCTGAGATCTGGTCGAACGTGCCTCCAACCAGGTGGCGAAAGGCGTGGCAGCCGAACACATAGCCGCCGAGAAGAACAACGTTCACGACCAGGACGAGGCTTCCCACCCCAATCCCAAAGCCGTTGGGGAAACGGAAGGACACGATTGCGTCATAAAGCAGGAAAGCCCAGACCAGGTAGGAGAGCCGCAGAAAGTAACGATGGAAGTTCTGCATGATCAAGGGGAAGCTTCGCTCACCCCAATACGTCTTGCGCGGCTCACTGACTGCACACGCCGGAGGATCGGCCCAGAAGGATTTGTAGTACGCGCCACGGTAGTAGTAGCAGGTGAGGCGGAACAGGCCGGGAATCCAAAGGATGAGAAGCGCGGGAGAGAAGCGCAGAAAATCGGGATACCAGGATGGTTTGGGACCGAACAGTGCGTGGGGCGAGGAGCCGAAGAGCTCGGGTGAATAGAAGGGAGAAATGTAGGGTCCAAAGGTGTAGTGAGTGCCCTGCCAGGCCGCCCAGGTGGAGTAGATCAGAAAAGTACTTAGGCCTATAAAAACAGCCGACGGCGAAAGCCACCATGGATCCCGCCGGGACGTCTGGCCGAACCTACCGTCTTTCCAGACGACATCGGGAGCTGCCATCTTGCCCTCCCCGGCAGAGGCTTTCCGCCGATGGCAGGGCATTATATAGAGCGAAGAACTCCGCCGCCAAGTCGAAACCGCAGATCCCTCGGCTGCGCTCGGGATGACAAAGGGGAGGCAGCGTTTGATGGAGAGCGATAACCTGGCAACAAATCGAAGGGTGCCCCAGGTCTCGCTTTTGAGACCTGGGATCCGCGCAACCCAGCTCCCATGGAAGCTCTACCCTCTCCTTTGTCATCCCGAGCGCAGCCGAGGGATCTGCGGTGTCGCTCAACCAGCATCCAATGCTGACCAAAGCGCAACCCTCTCTTTGTCATCCCGAGCGTAGCCGAGGGATCTGCGGTTTCACTCAATCAGCATCCGATGCTGACCAAAGCGCTGCCCTCCCCTTTGTCATCCCGAGAGCGTAGCCGAGGGATCTGTGGTTTCACTCAATCAGCATCCGATGCTGACCAAAGCGCTGCCCTCCCCTTTGTCATCCCGAGCGTAGCCGAGGGATCTGCGGTTTCACCCAATCTGCATCCGATGCTGACCAAAGCGCTGCCCTCCCCTTTGTCATCCCGAGCGTAGCCGAGGGATCTGCGGTTTCACTCCACCAGCATCCGATGCTATCGGTACCTAAGCCGCGCCTTCGCGGGCATCCTTCCAAAGATCGATGTCGCCCTCCTCGGCGTAACGGTCGATCTCTTTCAACTCTGCATCGGTGAATTCCAGCTTCTTCACCGCGTCGAGCGAGTCGTCAAGCTGTTTCACATCGCGCGCGCCGATGAGCGCCGACGTAACACGCTTATCTCGCAGCACCCAGGCAATCGCCATCTGCGCCAGAGTCTGGCCGCGCCCCGCTGCTATTTCGTTCAGCGCCCGCACGCGCTTGAGATTTTCTTCGCTCAGAAAGCCCTTCAGGAAAGAACCTTCCGCTTTGGCACGCGAGTTCTCCGGCACTCCCTTGAGATACTTGTTAGTCAGCAGCCCCTGGGCCAGCGGCGAGAAGCCAATGCAGCCTACGCCCAGCTCTTCCAGCGTGCTCAGCAGCCCCTTCTCTACCCAGCGGTTCAACATGGAGTAGGACGGCTGATGGATCAACAGCGGGACCCCTTCACTATTTAAAATCTTTGCCGCCTCGCGCGTCCGCTCGGGACTGTACGAGGAGATGCCAACATACAACGCCTTGCCCTGGCGTACCGCCTGAACCAGCGCTCCCATGGTCTCTTCGAGCGGAACAGTCATGTCTGGACGGTGGGAATAAAAAATGTCCACATACTCGAGCCCCATGCGATCCAGGCTTTCGTCCAGAGAGGCAAGCAGATACTTGCGCGAGCCGCCGTCCCCGTAAGGCCCAAGCCACATGTCGTAACCGGCTTTAGAGGAGATCACCAGCTGATTGCGGTAAGGGCGAAAATCCTTGCGCAGGATCTGGCCAAAGTTCTCCTCGGCTGACCCGTAGGGCGGACCGTAGTTGTTCGCCAGGTCGAAGTGCGTCACCCCCCGATCAAACGCTCGGCGAACGACCGCGCGGCCAGTCTCGAACGAGTCGACGCCACCGAAATTCTGCCACAGCCCCAACGAGACCGGGGGCAATACGATTCCCGATCGCCCACACCTCCGGAACTGCGCTCCTTCATACCGTTTCCCATTGGCTACATAGCTCATACCAAGCAGTCTAAACGGGGTTCGGGTTCGGCGCTAAAGCCCGCATGCTCACAGCCTCGTTGACCGTTCGATTCTTGCTCTACAACGGAAGTAACGAGCCAAGTAGTACCTGGGATCGGTCTGATTCATTTTCGGACTATTTGAACCACCACAACCCCGCTAGTCTGTCGCTATCCCCTAAACAGGCTCTCGGCTTAGCCGAGAACGGATGCACAAACCTGGACAAGCTCCGGATCAACGGCGCTGCCCCCGGATAAGTTTGTGCTGCGCCTGCGGGTGCGTTTTGGGTTATCTAGGGGTACGGGCCAATGCTTAGATGGTTGAAACAATGGAGACGAAATCGCGACATTCGGCAGTTTTACAAACGTCGCTACAGCGAGTGGTTTGACCTGGATGCGGATTATTTCTCAGAGACGCCGGACCCAGGGACAGGATCGATGCCTAAATTTGAAGTTTCAACCGGGGTATCCGGATTATCTGTCTTGGAACGACCAGTGTCGTCAGGATCGCCCTTGCGATGAGGATCAGATTTCATACCTTCCATAATCATGGTACATTGGTACACAGATATGGCGGTCACACTCCTGTTCTTGGGGTTGATTTTGATGGGCGACGCAAATGCGAGGGTGGCGCACGTAAATAACAGTTTTCGGCTGATGGTGCGCGCGCCTCTGATCCAGGCTGCCGCTTTGTTCGGCCCGGATGGGGAACGTTGCTGGGCTGGACAGCACTGGAATCCTGAGTTCCTCTACCCCCAACCCGCCAAGGATGTGCAGGGCGCGGTGTTCACGGTTCAGCATGGTCCCCACAACAGCGTTTGGGTAACGACGCTCTTCGATCCGCCCGCAGGGCGCATGCAGTATGTTTCGTTCATCCCCAACAGACTCGTGTCCAAGGTGGACGTTCGGCTGACTGCGGTGGATCCCTCCAGCACCAGCGTGGAAGTAAGCTATGAACGCACGGCTCTGGATACGGCAGCGAACGAGGATGTGGAAGCGATGGGCAAGAGCGACCGCGAGAGTGGCCCGGAGTGGCAACAGGCGATCGAAAAGTGTCTGAGCGGACAACGTTAGCCGCCTCAGCGGCGACGGGGAACTACTTTGATTTCAAAGACCGTGGGCCATTGCTTGCCGGTGACGAAGAGGCGGTCACGCTGCGCATCGTACGCGATCCCGTTCAAGACGGACTCCTCGTTGATCTTCTGATCGGCTGGCAACAGACCTGCTAGATCAATCCAGGCAATCACGTGTCCATCCCGCGGATCGATACGCGCAATCTCGTCGGAGTGCCAGACGTTGGCGTAAATCTCGCCCTTGATAAACTCGAGCTCGTTGAGTTCTTCGATGAGCTTGCTACCGTCCTTCACTACGATGTGGCGGGTTTCCTTGAACGTGGCGGGATCGCGGAAGCGAAGGGTTGCGCTTCCATCGCTGGTGATAATCGCTTTGCCCGTGCGCGTCATACCCCAGCCTTCACCGGTGTAGGTGAACTGCTTGACCGGCCGTAGGGTGAAACGATCGTAGACAAAACAGATCTGCGACTTCCACGTCCATTGATAGATGTTCGCTCCCCAATCGACAATTCCCTCACCGAAGTATTGCGGCGCCAGCTTACGCTTCTGCACCGGTTTGCCGGTTTCGGGCTGGATGGCGAGCAGCGCTGAGTGTCCAGCAATGCCGGTGCCCTCATAGAACAAGCCATCGAGATAAAGAAAGCCCTCGGTGTAGCTTTCGGTCGAGTGCGGGTACCGCGCCACCACGGTGTAGCCCATAGTCGGAGCGGCAGACGCGCAATGGCCACTCAAGAGCCATACGGCAAGCACGAAGCTAGCAACGAAACTGCGATACCCGGTCATCGTGTTTACATTAGCGCAGATCGACCGGCGATGAGGGTTGGTTGCCGGAAACTGCCTTGCCACTTCTCCTAAGCGAAGCTTTGATGTCGAATAGCAGTAGTCTCCGAGGAAAGGCAGGCATGTTGCCAAGGTGTTTGGTTGTTTGCACCCTGATCCTGCTGGGATCACTGGCTGGTGCGGCACAGTCTTTGCCGGATGTATTTCGGTTTGGCCGTAACATAGTGCTGGCACCAGACCAAAAATTTCATAATGCCGGCTGCTTTCTTTGTTCCGCTGATATCGAGGGACAGGGCACGGGTAGCGTGCGTGTGGTCGCCGGAAATGTTTTTCTCAATGGGTCGGTGGCCGGCAACGTATTGGTCTTCGGCGGTCACCTCACCCTCACCAACAGTGCTCGTATTGGCGGCCGGGTGTTCATCTTCGGAGGAAACCTGCATCGTGAATCCGCGGCTATCGAACACCCGCCCACGGTGTTCTCGCCCATCATCTTTCTGCCCGTGATCCTGGTCATTGGCGCCATTATCGGCGCCTTGATCGTGCTTGCGCGCCGCATGGTGCGCGGCCCGGTGGCCTTCCCTCCCCTGCCCCGGCTGTAGTTCCTCTATAATCAAAAGAACCCTCACGCACGGCCAACACATCACAGGTTTGCATGGATTTTCAGCTAGTAAGCGACTACCGTCCCCGCGGCGACCAGGGCAACGCCATCCAGGAGCTTGTCTCCGGATTAGCCGCCGGGGAGCAGCACCAGACCCTGCTCGGGGTTACCGGCTCCGGCAAAACCTTCACCATGGCCAAGATCATCGAGCAGTCCAATCGCCCGGCGTTGATCCTGGCTCACAATAAAACTCTGGCGGCTCAGCTCTTCCACGAATTCAAGCAGTTTTTCCCCGGCAATGCGGTCGAGTACTTCGTCTCCTACTACGACTACTACCAGCCCGAGGCCTACATCCCTTCCGGTGACCTGTATATCGAGAAGGAAGCGACCATCAACGAAGAGCTGGACAAGCTGCGCCTCTCCGCCACCCGTTCGCTGTTCGAGCGCCGCGATGCCATCATCGTCTCCTCGGTAAGCTGCATCTACGGCCTGGGTTCGCCGGAGGCCTACTACGGCATGTTGCTGCTGCTGGAAAAAGGGCAGAAGATCCGCCGCGAAGACATTACCCGCCGCCTGGTAGAAATTCTCTACGAGCGCAACGATGCCGATTTCCGCCGCGGTACCTTCCGCGTTCGCGGCGATGTGATCGAGGTTTACCCCACCTACGATGAGATGGCGTATCGCATCGAGCTCTTCGGCAACGAGATCGAGGCCCTGTCGCAGATAGATCCGCTGTTCGGCACCGTGCGGCAGAAATATGCCCGGCTGCCCATCTACCCAAAATCCCATTACGTGGTCCAGCCAGAGCGCAAGAAAACCGCGGTCGCCTCCATCCTGGACGAACTGGCGGTGTGGGAGAAGCAGTTGGAGTCGGAGGGGAGGCTGGTCGAGTCGCAGCGCATCCACCAGCGCACCCGCTTCGACCTGGAGATGATCAAGTCCATGGGCTACTGCCATGGCATCGAGAACTATTCGCGACACTTTTCCGGCCGGCTCCCGGGCGAGCCGCCACCCACTTTGCTGGACTATTTCCCCCGCGACTACCTGGTTTTTATTGACGAGTCGCACGTGACTGTCCCGCAACTTCACGGGATGTGGCATGGCGATCGCTCGCGCAAGCAAAACCTGGTCGATTACGGCTTCCGCCTGCCCTCAGCGATGGACAATCGCCCGCTCAAGTTCGAGGAGTTCGAGACCCGCACCCATCAGACCATTTATGTCTCCGCCACGCCCGGTCCCTATGAGCTGACCAAATCCGCAGGCGTAGTGGTGGAGCAGATCATCCGCCCCACCGGGCTGGTCGATCCGGAAGTGGAAATCCGGCCTATTCGCGGCCAGATCGACGATTTATTGGCTGAGATCCGCACCCGCGTAGAACGCAACGAACGGGTTCTAGTCACCGTGCTCACCAAAAGGATGGCCGAAGACCTTTCCGGCTACTACTCCGAGGTAGGGGTGAAATGCCGCTATATGCACTCCGAGATCGAAACTCTGGAGCGCGTTCGGCTGCTGCGCGATCTGCGCCGCGGAGAATACGACGTGCTGATCGGGATTAACCTGCTGCGGGAAGGGCTTGATCTGCCGGAGGTTTCGCTGGTGGCGATTCTCGATGCCGATAAGGAAGGCTTTCTGCGGTCCTCCGGCTCCCTCATCCAGACCATCGGGCGCGCCGCCCGCCACCTGAGCGGACGCGCCATTTTGTACGCCGATGTGATGACGGATTCCATCCGCCGCGCGATTGATGAAACGGACCGCCGGCGCACGGTCCAGCGGGCCCATAACGAGGAGCACGGCATCACCCCCACCTCCATCAGCCGCTCGCTTGACATGTCCCTGGTCCATATTCTCAAGGCGGAGTACGCCGACCTAACCAGCCAGGACGAGGCGATCCCGGAGTTCAATACCCAGCAGGAGCTGGACAACTACATCGGCAAGTTGGAGTCCGATATGCGCGAAGCGGCCAAGAAGTTCGAGTTTGAGAAGGCAGCCAAGCTGCGGGACAACATCAAAGAGCTGCGGACCAAAGAATTCCTGTTTTCCTGAATGCTGCCATCGGAAGCTGTGCCAGCCCCGGACTTTTAGCCCGGGGGAGCGGGTTTTCAACCCGCGTAAACAGCTTCAGTGCTTTGTATCAGGGCCCGACTTTAGTCGGGCCGTTAAGGCCCAACAAAGATCTGGGCTTTAGCCCCTGCGTGATTGTCTCTACTAGAGATTCTGCGGAAATGGGCCGCAGCAGGGGCTAAAGCCCGATCTCCTTCAATTCTTTGCGGCCCGACTAAAAGTCGGGCCCTGATACAAAGCACCCGAGATCGGAGTGGAGGAGACTCCGGTTTTTCTTAGGCTAGTTCTCACACGGCCTTCATTCTTTGGGGCTACACTCAGCCGTCCCTGCGGGACTCTAAATCCGCCGCTGCCTGGGTTACAGTTACGTATGCACTGGTCAGGGGAATGGATCCTGCTAGCATTCATCGCCATCGTAACGGCGATCATGCTGTTGCTGCTGCATCTCACCAAGCTCGGCCTGATCCTGCACCAAACCCTTCCCGACCGCCCACACCGCAGGATGTTCCTCGCGTCGATCAGCTTCTTTATCACTTTTCTGGCCGTCCGCCTGCTGGTTGCTTCCATCCAGCACCACATCGGGCCGTTTCAATACGTCACCATGGGTGGACGGCACATTCACCACCTGGTTTGGGGCATCCTGATCCTGCTCGGCGTGGGGTACGGCTACCTCAATGAGGTTGGGTCCGCCCCCACACCCGGCTCCATCTTCTGGAGCCGGCTCATGTCCATCCTCTATGGCGTGGGCGCCGCGCTGACGCTGGATGAGTTCGCCCTCTGGCTTAATCTGGCCAATGTTTACTGGTCGCGCGAAGGACGGGAAAGTATCGACGCCGTGATTCTCTTTGGCAGCCTGCTGGCGATAGGAACCTGGGGCGCTCCGCTGTATACCGCCGTGCTACGAAAAAAATAATGAGCGAATTCGGTTACCTCCGCGGTTCCGCGTGCTCAATCCACTTGCATCGATCCGTGTGCTTCTAGTATGCAAACTGTAGTGTATTCAAGCAAAGGAAGTGCGAATGGCAACCCACAACCCAATTCCTCCCCCAGAAAAATTTTTCGTAGCCTTCGTCATCCAGGGCGATGATGTTTTCAAGATAACCTCCGACAGCATTGTTCACACCTGCGGCAATTCAGGCGAACAGGCGTTTCAGGGCGTGGCCAAGCTGCGCGCTGCCGCCGCCCTGGAGCAGCTCACTGAAATCCACAACGAACGTCCCGACGAATTGCGTAAGATGGCTCGGGAGATGGCCCGTGAGGGCATGGCCCTGCTGGCACGCAACGGCAACCCGGCCAGAAACAGCATCGAAAGAATCGCGTAAGCTGGTGGCATGAAGTCGCGGTCGCCTTTTTAATCCCGCAAGACATGCGGAGGCAGCCCGGCATTGGGCCTGGGCTGCCTTAAGTGTGCGCGGTTATTTAAAATGAATGCGCATTTCGAGGGCGAGAGCCTGCTCTGCCTGGCAGACTCCATCTGCAAACTACCCTCACACTCTGCCTTTCGGCAAACAAGGACACTATGCAGTTCTGGAATGAGTTGGAAGGTCAAACAATCGATGGGCGTTATCCCTTGCGCCGCCTGGTGCGATCCGAAGGCCGCAGCGCATGGTTTGAGACCGAGACGGGTGAGCCGCAAAGCGCCCCTGCCACCATCAGCCTTACCGAAGCCCTCACAGATGTAGACGAGGTCATCGCCCGCCTGCAAGCGGCGCAAAACCTGAAGCAGTCAAACCTGGTCACCATCACAAAGGTCGGGCAGGACAGGCTCGACAACACCCAGGTGGTTTATGCGGTCATGGAGCACATTGAGCAAAGTCTGTCCGATGTGCTGCAGGGCCAGGCGCTCTCGCCGGAGGAAGGCCGCGAGGTAGCCGAAGCCCTGGTTGGCGCGCTCACTGCGATTCATCAAAACGGCATGTCGCACGGTCACGTGGAAGCTGCCAGCGTGCTGGCAACCGAAGAGACGGTAAAGCTGCGCAGCGACTGTCTGCACCTCGGCACGGCGGGGCAGGCAGAGGACGTGGCCGGCATCGGCACCACCCTCTTCCATGCCTTCACCCAGCGCAAAGCGCTCACCGCCACCGATGCCCAGATCAATCGCATCCCGGCGCCCTTCGCCGAGATCATTCGCAACTCCTTTGCCCGGCGCTGGACCTTAGGCCAAATCAGCAATGCGTTGAAGCCCGCGCTGCCGGTGGCTACGGCGGTGCGGCCGGCAGCTGCTCCGGCAGCAAGTCCAACCCCAGCTCCTCCTCCCGCTCCTACTCCTACTCCCCCTCCTACTCCCGCTCGCGCTCCGGCGCCTGTGTCTGCTCCTGCTCCGAGTCCGGTTGCGGCTGCGACCAGCCCTCAGACCGAGCCGTTTGCGGGAAAGGTTCCCGCGAAAACACTCTCGGCGTCATACCGGCCTGCCGCGCCGCCTATTCCGTTGCCGAAAACGCTGGTAGAAGAGGACGAGGAGCACCTGGTCACCAAGCGGAAGCCTCTTGCTTTGTACGGGGCAATCGCAGTGATCGTGCTGGCGATCATCGGATGGCTGGTTTTCCGGCCAAATTCTGAGCCAGCCAGCGGGCCTGCGCCCGCTACGCCAACCCAAGCGGCTGCTCCTTCAGCGCCTCCGCCTACAGCCGCTCCGCCGACGGCCACTCCGAAGCCTGCCGCATCGAAGCCCGCCGCATCCAAACCTTCCCCTTCGCCTGCTGCTGCGGCTGCGACTGGGGACCGTTCCATCTGGCGTGCAGTCGCCTATACCTACAAGAGTCAAACCAAGGCGGCGGACATGGTGGCCAAAATCAGCGGCCAGCATTCCGATCTCGGGGCTGAAGTCTTCAATCCTCCCGGAAGGGGCGGCGTTTACCTGGTCACTCTCGGCGGCGCAATGGATCACGATCAGGCAATTAAGATCCGCGACAAGGCGCGGCGAGACGGTCTGCCCGCCGACACCTACGTGCAGAATTTCTCTAAATAACCGTCTGGTTCCCTCACCAAGGCCGGGTGCCCCATATCTCGCTCGTTTTTCGCGAGATGTGGGGCACCCGTCTTACTTCGTCATCGCAACCTGCTGCAGATACCTGAGGCTAGCCGCTACACTCTCCACCGGCGGCACGACCGTCGCGCCATAGGTCACATCCTGCTCCACCACCATCCACCCAGAGTAGTTCTCCAGAACGGCAAAGAATCCGGGAAAGTCGACCGAACCCTGGCCAACGATGGTAAATACATGGGCGGCAATCGCCTGATCAAAGTTCATCGCTGAGCGGCGTACCTCCGCCATCACCTTGGCGTCGATATCCTTGATGTGAATGAACCTGAGCTTCTCGCGAAACTTTTTTGCTTCCGCAGCGGGATCACCTCCCGCGTAGGCACAATGCCCGGTGTCCAGGCAGAGTCCTATATTCGAAGCCGACGTAGCGTCGAAGAACTGCTCCGTCTCCTCGGGCGTCTCAACGTAGGTTGCAGCGTGGGGATGAAACACCAGGTCCAGGCCAAACTCCTCCGCGACCTCCGCCGCTTGCCTGACCACGGCGGCCACCTGTTTCCATTGCCCGGGGTTCAAACCCTTGCTGCCATCCCTGGGAACCCGGCCCGCGATCCGGTCCCGCGCTTCCGACTGCGCATCCGCAAGAACCAGGAACGGAGCCCCCAGGGCGGCGAGCAGGCCGCCCACAGTGCGGATCTGCTCGACAACAATTTTGGTCGAAGCAGGGTCGCTCAGCACCACCGGAACAAACGAGCCCAACAACTTCAATTTCCGTTGCGACAATTCACCTTGCAACACCTGCGCGTCGGTAGGAAAAAAGCCGTAAGGCCCTAGTTCAGTCCCGGTGTAGCCCGCGAAGACCATCTCATCCAACATTTTCTGGTAACTCTGCTCCCAGGAAGGACTCGGATAATCCAATACGCCCCAGCTGTCCGGGGCCGAGGCAAACTTGAAGCGCGAGGACATCCGTGAACCCTCCGGCATGCAAAATATAAGAGCTTTCGCTAAGCGCTTATATTGCCTATCATGCAGGGGGCGATTCTTCTCGTCAAGGGAGCACCGGCGGATGCGCAAGTTGGGCGTGGGAGTACTGGGAGTGGGGGAGATGGGAAAGCGCCACGCGGAGAATCTGCGCCGGCTCGTGCCCCAGGCGCAACTGCTGGCCGTGGCCGACGTCAACGGCGTCCGCGCAGCCGAGGTTGCCGCCGAGCTCGAGATCGAGCACTCCTACCCCAGCCTGGAGGCAATGCTCGAACGCAAAGACATCCACGCGGTCGTGATCGCAACTCCCGACAAGTTCCATGCCGATGCCGTGCAAGCGGCAGCTCGGGCAGGCAAAGACATCCTTTGTGAGAAACCGCTCGGCCTGAGTATCGAGAGCGCGCAGCAAGCTTTACAAGCCGTAGCGAACGCCGGGGTGCGGCTGCAAATGGGCTTCATGCGGCATTATGACCCGGCTTACGTCGCAGCCAGCAAGCGGATCCAGGCGGGAGAAATTGGCGAGCCGGTGATCTTTAAATCTCTTGGGCGCGACAAAGATATGCCGCCGCTGAGTGCTTATCAATCCAGAATCAACGGGATGCTCTTTTACACCAGCTCCATTCACGACTTCGATCTGGCGCGTTGGCTTACCCAGGACGAGGTTGCCGAGGTGCACTCCTTTGCCACCGTCGCCATCCGCCCTGAGCTCGCGGAATACGGAGATGTAGTGGCCAGCACGGTGAACCTCCGCTTCCGCGGCGGCGCTATCGGCAATGTCGAGTCGTATGCGCAATGCCTCTACGGTTACGATATCCGCACCGAGATCGTCGGCTCGAAGGGGTCTATTCTGGTTGGAGGCCTGCGGCATAACTCCGCCACCTTCCTCAAGCCGAGCCACGGAAGCTACGAGTTAGAGGACCACTTCCTCACCCGTTTTCGCGAGGCGTACGTGACCGAAGTCATCGACTTCGTGGACACCATCCTGAGCGACCGCGCCCCCCGCGTAAGTGGCGAAGATGGCCTGCATGCGCTGGAAATTGCTGTAGCCGCCGAGCAATCCTATCGCGCAGCCGCCCCCTGTTTGGTCGCCGGCGCCGGCTAGACTCAGGCCCAACGGCGCCCATTTTCCGTCGACAGCCCTCGTCGGCAATGGTAAAGTTTAGGCCAATTAAAGATCCTGGTTTTGCCTTTTCCCCCCTTGTTTACCTTCTGTCGATGGTGATCAATGCGTAGCTGCACGCCCCCATCTCTCACCCAGACACAGTCTCAAAGAAAACTGCTGTGAGGAGAAGGATTTAAGCGACACGCCGGGGTGATGGTGCAAGAGACGGGGACCACGCGCTCGCAGCTTGTCCCCGTCATCACCAGGTGGCACGAGCTGGGAAAGGCGGCGCAGCTCGCGCCGTGCGCATAAGAGATTTTTCGTGGCGGAGGTGAGACGATGAGCTGGAAAGTAGCCCATGCCTGCGTGCGCGGCAGCTCCCATCAGCGCTCCGGACTCCCCAACCAGGATGCCGTGCAGTGCATGGTAACGCCACAAGGAACCGTGGCAGTGGCAGTTGTCTCTGACGGCCATGGAAGTCCGCGGCACTTCCGCAGCCAGATCGGCTCTTCGTTGGCCGTGAGCACGGTGGCTATCACTCTGCAGGGTTTCCTTCGCGATTCCGTGGCCAGCAATAGTCCTGTACCCTTTGTCCCCGAGCAAGTGCATGAACTGGAACGCAAGATTGTGAGTGGATGGATATCGGCTGTCCTGTCCGACCTGGATCAAAATCCTTTTACCGAAGCAGAGCTGGCCACACTGGAAAAACTAGACGGAGCGGAGGGGCGGGCGGTGGTCGAGAGGTCTCCGGAACTCGCCTACGGCGCCACGCTGCTGGCTGCGGCGGCTACCGATAAACTTCTACTCTATCTTCAGCTCGGCGATGGCGAGATCCTCAGCGTCAATGCCCAGGGCACCGCCACCCGGCCGCTGCCACCAGACGACCGGCTGATCGCCAACCAGACGACCTCATTGTGCCAGCCGGAAGCGTGGAAGGACTTTCGCTCCACCTGGGTAACTGACGGGGCGCTGCCGTCACTGGTGCTGCTCTCCACGGATGGTTACGCCAACTCGTTCCGTTCCGACGAAGATTTCTTGAAGATCGGGCAGGATTACCTGCAGATTATTCGCGAGCAAGGGCTCTCCTCGCTCGCCGAAGAACTGCCTGCTGTTTTGGGCGAGGCGACACAGCAGGGCAGCGGCGACGACATCACACTGGCGATCCTGCAGGATGATCCGGGCGCAGGCCCCCCGGGAGCAGGCAAGCTGCCCCGGCCTCCGATGACCGCGGCTGCAAAGTCGGCGCTGATGGAACAACTCAAGGCCCGGCACAGCAGCCAGCAATATAAGCTGCTGGACCTTGCCGGGCGCGCGGAACGGACCCGCAAGGACAACCGGCGCCTGCGCAATACGCTTTTCCTTCTGGCGTTGGCCCTGCTCGCGATGGTGGTGGTGTTCTTTCATGGCAAATTCATTCCTCACAAACCGCCGGGAACCGTGGCGCCCACCGCCGGTGCAGCAGGATCGCAGACCCCGCAATGAGCACACATGTGGCGCGGCAATAATCCCGATTCCACTTTAGGAATCCTGAGCGCAAATCCGTATCAATTAAGACTCGTACGCCATATTGCGCCATTATTTGCACGCAGGACCCTTTTCTGGGGTTAGTCTTAGCACGTTGCCAAACGAGATCTCTTCTGCTCCTTCCGGGAAGCTTTAGTGACCCATTGTCATCGTAACCTTCCTGTTATGTGGGGGTTACTGCGTCACTAAAGGAGAGATCCGTATGCCTGTTTTCCTCATCAATCCCAGCGACCACTCATTTGGCACGGCGGTGATCACCCCCCGTTGGCTGTATGTACTGGCAGGGGCCACCCCCCTCTCCTTTGGCGATCCGATCATCATCGACGAGACCCTTGAAGCCTTGGTGCCCTCGAGCATCCAGGCGGGGGACTTTGTGGGCATCGGCATTCACACCGGGAACGCCTTGCGCGGCTATGAAGTTGGCCGCATGGCGCGAGAGCGCGGCGCCTGGGTTATCTATGGCGGCATTCACGCTACGCTCTATCCCGAAGAAGCGTTGGAGCGCGGTCACGCTCATTCCGTGGTCAAAGGGGATGGCGATGTTATCTGGTCCAGGGTGCTGCAGGACTGCGCGCAGGACCGGCCCGAGAAGATTTACGAGGGGGGCAAGATTGATGCGGATCAGTTCGTTGCCGCCCGTTGGGATCTTCTTCCGCCCGAAAAATACATGTGGGCGTCGGTGCAGACAGTTCGTGGCTGCCCTAAGCATTGCTCCTTCTGTTCCGTTTGGCGCACCGACGGGCAACGTCCGCGACAGCGGCCTTTTGAGAGTGTCATTGAAGAAATTGTTCAGTTGCGGCGAAAGGGCTTCCGCCACATCGCCCTGGCGGACGACAACTTCTATCCCGTAACCCTGACCGATCTGCGGCTGGCCAGGGAACAGAAGAACTACTCCAAGCTTGCGGAACTGGAACAGATCCGCAGCGACAAATTCGCGCTCATGGCGGAGTTGGCCAAGCTGCCGAAAAACATGGTCTTCTTCACCCAGATCACCATGGAATCAGCGGAAGACCCGAAATATCTCGACGCCATGCGGGAGGCCAACATCAAGGGAGCCTTGGTCGGCGTCGAGGCCGTGACCCCCGAAGGCCTGAAGTCGGTTTTCAAAGAATTCAATTTTTCCGGCGAGGGGCTGGTAAAACAACTCCAGACTTTTCGTGCCCATGGATTGCACATGCTGGGCTCCTTCATCTTCGGCCTGCCTTCCGACAAGCCGGAGACATTCAAAGCCACGGCCGATCTCGCGTCCAGGGCGGGATTGGCGTTCGCTCAGTTCGTATTGTTAACCCCTTTTCCCGGTACGGTGGACTTTCTACGCTGGGAGAAGGAGCAGGAGAAAGCGCCGGCCTATGTCGAAGGCACACCGGTCACGCGTTACTGGCTGATTCCCGCCGCCATCCGCCCCAAAATGTTCATGCCCCACCCTCTCATGAGCTCGCTGGAGATCAGCAACCGCACCCAGGGTGTTTGGGATAACTTTTACAGCTTTGCCGCTATCTGGAAGCGTTCGGAGATCGCGCCGACGCTGCATGCGCGCATAGCCTTCGTCTTTCTCTCCAAGCTCTATCGCAAGATGTACGCCGGCACCGGCATCAGCACGGACAGTGCACGCCGCAGGAAAGCAAATTCCGGCGCACGCTGGCTTTCCCGGCACACGCGCAAGTTCTTTACCTCCAAACCCATGCCTGAGCTTGCCATGCCCGTGTGGGCGGCCGCGCCACCCCGTTCGCCGTTCCCGGTTTTGGATTAGTCACACAAATAAATTCCCCGTCTCAGGAGCGAAGGATTGGCCGTCCGCGTCCTTATGCAGCAGTGCGGCATCTCATAAGTTAGGTAAACTGAATCGTATGCGACGCAGGTGGGTGGTTGAAGTCGCGTTGGGTCTGCTGTTTCCTGGTCTCGTTTTGGCTCAGCATGCAGGGCTTGGCGGACCGGTCTCGTCGGCACACTTCGGTGGAGCAGCCCACGCAGGCGCCTCCCCATCCTTCTCAGGGCCGCCACGCAGCTTTGCTCCGCCTTCGGGATCGGTATTTGCGAACCCTACGGCGCAACGCCAATCCTTCCAGCCAAGGCACTGGGGTTCGGGAAACCCGTCGCATTATCCGAACAATGGACGCGGTGGAGTGGGATATCGTCCGCGCTATCCCTATGTCTACGCCGGGTACCCCTGGTTAAGTGGGTTCGGCTACGGTCTTCCGCTGGCGTATGGGTTGCCCTACGGGGACGACCAGGACCAAGCGCCACAGCAAGCCGACCAACCCCCGCTGGATTACGAGCCAGATTACGGGCCGGAACCTCCACGCCCTGAAGTGGCCGCCACCGCCCCGTCGCCCTTCCGGCCCGCGTACCAAGGGCAGGTCGACGGTCCCCCTGTGCATCCTCAGCCCGCCACCACCTTAATCTTCAAAGATGGCCGGCCGCCGGCGCAGGTGCATAACTACGCGCTCACTGCCAGCACTCTTTATGCTCTCGACGGCGAATCGCGCCAGGAAATTCCCCTCTCCCTCCTCAATGTGCCCGCCACCGTGGAAGTGAATCGGATTGCCGGAGTCGACTTTGCCCTACCCGTGAATCGCTGACCTTTCGCCTGTCCGTGAACCGCTGACTTTTGCCCTACCCGTGAATCGCTGACCTTTCGCCCTGCCCCTCAACCGCTAACCTTTCGTCCTGCTCCTCAACCGCTGACTTTTGTGCCAGCCCCGGACTTCAGTCCGGGGGAGCGGGTTTTCAAACCCGCGGAAAGGCTCGGCCTCTCGACTCCGGGGCTTTAGCCCTGGTGGCCGCCTTCTATTTGCAACAGCAACTTTTTCAGCTGCCTCCAAACCTCAGATCATTCAATACGTACCTGTCTCTGTTTCTTTCTACAACTTTCGTAAGTACGCGAAGTGTCTCAATCTGCAACCTTTGTGCGATAAAATGGGCGCCGGTAACATGCTAGCCTTGCTCTGCCATGAAGTACCAAATACGACTTCTCGCATGCTCGTTACTCCTCCTCAGCCCGGCCGTAAGCCTGGCTGGCAAGAAGCCCGCGCCCGGACCGCAGGTCAGTCCGACTGCGATCTCACCGGGTGCCGCCGCTTTCCTGGACAATGCCATCGATATCATGCGGGAACACGCCCTGCATGGCCAGGGCGTTGATTGGACTGCCCTACGCACGGAAGCTTTCAAACGAGCAGGCGGCGCTTTCAACCCTATTGACACCTACCCGGCGATCTACTGGGCCCTGGTGCAGCTGGGCGATCCTGGAAGTCACCTTCGCCTGCCTCCCGGCCTTTTTCCCGATCAGATCGCCCTGATGCAACAGGCGGAGCAAGAAGCCCTGCACAGTGCACCGGCTGGTGCCCGGGCTGAGACGTCCATTCCTACTGCTTTCACCAGCCGCCGTTTGCCCGAAGGGCACATCATCACAGCGCAAGGTTCGAATTATGGTTACGTCGCGCTTCCCCGTTGCACCGCCAAGGACAATGACGGCCTGCTGATTTACGCCGCCGATGTACGCCGTATACTGACCGATCTCTCGGCCCAAAGCCCTAAGGGTTGGATTATTGATTTGCGAGGCAACACCGGTGGCAATATGTGGCCTATGTTGACCGGCATAGGGCCCATCCTGGGCGACGGCATCGTGGGCTCATTTGTAGCCGCCGATGGAAACATGACCTGGTTCTACCAGGATGGTAGGACCGGAACCCGCAATCCCGCAGGTCTGGAGACGGTTTCCTTGACCCTGGACGATGCACCTGTCCTCATGGCCCCCTCCGCTCCCGTAGCTGTCCTGGTGGATAGCAGCACAGCAAGCTCAGCGGAAGCGATTACTATCGCCTTCCACGGCCGGCCCGAGACCCGCTTCTTCGGGACCCGCACAGCCGGCAAATCCACGGCCGTGCAGCCGTTCAAACTGGATGATGGCGCGGAACTCTACCTCACCACAGCCATCGATGCCGACCGCACCGGGAAACCATACCCGAACGGCTTTACCCCTGACGAGATAATCCCATTCAATAGCAGCACAATGCCACAGACCAGCAACGACCCAGTAGTATTGGCGGCGCAAAACTGGCTCGTGGCAAGTATTCCGGCGGCAGCCCCGCTGCCCCCGGCGCCAACCACTTCCAGGAGCAGGCACAAGAACAATATCGCTACCGCTCCGCAGGGGACGAGTGCCCCAGCTGTGACCGCCCCGCAACCGCAGGTTGTGGCCAGTGTACCGGCCGCAGTGGCCCCGGCGCCGGTTCCAGTAGCGCCGCCGGCCCCTGCACCTGCTCCAGTTGCAGCACCCGTGGCGCCGGTGGTAGCACCGGCACCAGCCGTAGCACCGGCACCGGTCGTTGCACCGGCACCGCCGTAGCACCGGCACCGGTCGTTGCACCGGCACCGGTCGTAGCACCGGCACCGGTCGTAGCACCGGCACCGGTTGTAGCAGCGGCACCAGTCGTAGCACCGGCACCAGCGGCACAGACTACACCGCCGGCGCAGGCCACCGCCGCCACAACGCCACCGCCCGCGACAACCAAGCCCAAGCACAAGAAGGTTGTGGTCCACGAGGGCAGTTAAAAACTCCATCTAACAAGATCAACGTTCTCCCTACGGGGAAAGGTGCGGGAACGTGCACCTAAAACGGAAGGCGCACCCGTCTGCGGTGCGCCTTCTTATTTACGTATGTGCCAGCCCCGGACTTTAGAGGCTGCGGAAAAACGCTTGTTGTTGAAGGGTACGGGCTTTAGCCCGTACGTATTTGACTGAAAACAGATCCGGCTTTAGCCGCTGAGGGCCGCTTTCCATCGCAACCGGGACTTTCCCGCAGCCTGTTCAGCCGATCCGTTTGTGCCAGCCCCGGACTTCAAGTCCTGTCGTGCCAGCCCCGGACTTCCTCGCCGCAGCGAGCATTAGTCCGGGGAGCGGGTTTTCAACCCGCGAAAGCAGCTCAGCAAAATAGATCAGGGCTTTAGCCCTGGTGGCGGGAGACCCATCCCCCAGAGACGCCGTTTATATTGGGGCATGGAAAAGGTTCTGGCCCTGTTCAGCTCGGAGCAGGGCGCGGCGGACCGGCTGATCCCGCGCTGGATAGTGCTACGTGCGCTGGGTCTGATTTACTGCTCAGCTTTCATTTCTTTGCTGTTTCAGATCCGCGGCCTCATCGGCCCCGCCGGCATTTTGCCCGCGGACAAGTACCTGGAGGCGGTCGCACGATCGTTCGGGCCATGGGTGCGGATCTGGTTCGCTCCCACCCTGCTGTGGCTAGGCAGCGGCTCACACATGGTTATGGCGATCTGTTGGGCCGGCCTCGCCGCTTCCCTGCTGCTGACCATAAACTTGTGGCCGCGAGCCATGCTGTTTGTCTGTTTCGTCTGCTTTCTCTCCTTTGTCAGCGCGGCGCAGGATTTTTCCGGCTACCAATCCGACGGCATGCTGCTCGAAGCCGGGTTCGTGGCGCTGTTTTTTGCCCCGCCTGGATGGCGGCCGGGCCTCGGATATAACCATCCCCCTTCTCGCGCCAGCCTGTTCCTGCTGCAGTGGGAGTGGTTCCGCATCTACTTCGAATCAGGCCTGGTGAAGCTACTGAGCGGCGATACCGAATGGCGCCATCTGACCGCGATGGACGAGTACTACCAGAACGGTCCACTCCCGACTTGGATCGGATGGTACATTCAGCACTTGCCGCACTGGTTCCACTGGGCGACGGCGTTCTCCACGCTGGCGCTGGAACTGGTCATTGTTTGGATGTTGTTTCTTCCCCGCCGCTGGCGCGTGATCTGTTTTCTCATCGTCACGCCATGGGAGATTGGCGTCATCTTTACCGCCAACTACACCTTTCTCAACTACCTTGTTCTGACGCTGGGATTCCTGTTGTTGGACGACCGCTTTTTCAGCCGCTGGGTACCAGTTGCCCCGCCCCCAGCCCAGGAGCAACCACCGCGGCGTGTGCTTACGGCTTTCGGTATCGCAGGCAGTGCCGTGCTACTCACCCTGGTTGGCTACGTGACAACCGTAGAGCTCATCTCTATGGTCTTCGGCCGCTTGCCCCTGCCGATGCAGCCGGTGACCATGCTCGAGCCTTTTCGTATTGCCAATCAATATGGCCTGTTTGCGGTGATGACCCGGGGCCGCTACGAGATCGAGTTTCAGGGGTCGCGTGACGGGCAGGCCTGGACTGCCTATCCGTTCCGCTTCAAGCCCCAGGCGCTCGATCGGGCGCCGGGAATTTACGCTCCCTACCAACCGCGCTTTGAATGGAATCTGTGGTTCGCCTCGCTCGGTTCGTGGCAACGGAACCCTTTGGTACCCCGGACCGAAGAGCGCTTGCTGACCAACGACCCCGACGTGCTGGCGCTCTTTGCTGCAAATCCTTTTCCTAATGAGCCTCCGCGCCAGGTACGCGCCGTCCTGTGGCAATACTGGTTTACCTCGATGAAGCAAAAGCGCACCACCGACGCCTGGTGGACCCGCCGGTACCTGGGCATCTACGCCCCCGTTTTGGAGCGCGACGCCCTGGGTGGAGTTACCATCGTCGCTATGCCCGACGAGCTGCCTCCCCACGATTAAAGCCGGTTAAAATAGCGGAGAGAGTGCGTATGTTTTCTCCGCTTCCAATCCGGCGCAGCCTGGTAAGCGCAAGCGCGCTGTCAATCACCGCGCACGCTGTGGTGGTGGCGGTGATTCTCTTCTCTCTGCGGCTGCACCCAGTGAAGGTCTTCAGTTTGCCGGGAACGGATTTAGGCACGCGGGTGGAGCTCACCTACTTGCCCGGCCGGGCCCCCGTCCCTACCCCTCATCCGCAACTCACGGTCAAGCCCAAGGCGCTTTCCGGGCCGCAAATTGCGCCCCCTCGCCCGGTCCTGGCGACGGCACCGGACGCCGTTCATCTTCCGCCGCTGCCACATCTTACGGTGACTGAATCCGCTCCCTCTCCGAATGTTTCTTCCCCCGCCGCAGCCATTCCCGATTCCAGCAGCGGCTCCGATTCGTTTGGCTCGGGCTCCATACAGATTGCTCTTACCACCTACTCTCCCAGCCCCAAGCCCGACCTTTCTGCGCTCCCTCATGGGGTTCAGGGCGACGTGATCGTCGATGTCACCATCGATCCCAGCGGCAAGGTTGCCGACCTTGCCGTCCTGCACACCCTTGGTTACGGCATTGAATCCAGCGTGATCGGTACTCTCAGAACCTGGACGTTTCGCCCCGCGACCAAGGATGGGGCGCCTATCGCCAGCGTGCAGGAGCTGCACTTTCACTATGGGCCGGTGTAGCGGTATCTAGGCAGTTAACCCCCCGATAGAAAACCTTTACCGACCGTGCAACCGTTTTCACCGCACATTCATCCACCCATCCATTGTTCATTGTCGAAAGGGTAACTGGGCCATTGGGAATGACTGTGCGTATATTGCTGGTGGATGATAACCATATTCAGTCGGCCACCCGCCGGGCAATCCTGGAGGGTTGTGGCCGGGAAGTTTGTATCGCCCTGCAAGGTCAGCAGGCTTTGGAGCTCCTCAACGATGCGGAAGGCACCAACCCCATCGGCTTAGTCATTACTGACCACCTGATGCCGGTCATGAGTGGTCCGGAGTTCGTCGCAGAGTTAAGGCGCCAGGGACTCACCCTTCCGGTCATCGTGCTGAGTGGCCTTCCCGATGCCGAATCCGCTTACGCCGGGCTGGATGTTGTTTTCCGCCTCAAGCCCTTCGACCCCGAAAGTCTCATCCAGCTGGTTCAGGAACTACTCGGCGAGTGCATGCGCCGCTCCGCCTAGCTCAACGTTACTGGCTTTTAGTTCCCGCGCGAACCTCCTGGATACGATGATGGGTGCCCCAGGTCTCGATTTTGAGACCTGGGATCCTTCACGCAAATGCCGGCAGGGTCGGCCGGCCCCTTCCGGGACTACGAATGGGAGCGTCTTATTTAGCCCATATTGCCGATCTTCCTCCGCCTCTGCGACAATCTTGAAGGGTTCGTGACCCTCTCATGCCGGAATTTGGAAGTTTTTCTCTCCTCCTCGCTCTTGTTCTGAGCGGCTATACGCTGCTGGCCGGCGGAGTCGCGTTGCGGCAGCTGGCTACCGGATCCCGAGCGCGCATATCACCTGACCGGCTGGCTGAAACCGCCCGGCGTGCCGGCATCGGAAGCTTTTTTGCCGTCACCTGTGCCGCCGTAGCCCTGGTCTACACCGCCTTTGCCAACGATTTTTCCGTCTCCTACATCCTTCACCATTCCAATCGCGCCTTGCCTGGACCCTACAAGTTTGCCGCCTTATGGTCCGGCCAGGAAGGCTCCCTGCTGCTCTGGGCCTGGTTGCTGACCGCCTACGGCTTTGTGCTGCGCATGCGGCATAAGGTCGACGTCACCCTCACGGCTTACGCGTCCACCATCCTGGCGGGCATCCAGATCTTCTTCCTGCTGCTGCTCAATTTCGCCGCGCCTCCGTTTGCCCTGGTGCAGGGCCAGACCCCGGCCGATGGATTCGGATTGAACCCTCTGCTGCAGTATCCGGAGATGGTGATCCATCCTCCGATGCTTTACCTGGGGTACGTGGGCTTTAGCGTGCCGTTCGCCTTTGCCCTCGGCGCCCTCATGATGCGTTACCCGGGCGAGAAGTGGATTCACATCACCCGCCGCTGGACCATGGTGACCTGGCTCTTTCTCACCTGCGGCATCTTCCTCGGCGCACACTGGGCCTACTCCGTGCTCGGGTGGGGCGGCTACTGGGGCTGGGACCCGGTGGAAAATGCCTCTCTCATGCCCTGGCTCACCGGTACCGCCTTTCTGCACTCGGTCATGATGCAGGAAAAGCGCGGCATGATGAAGAACTGGAACGTCTGGCTCATCTTCAGCACCTTCATGCTGTGCATCCTGGGAACCGACCTCACACGATCCGGCCTGGTCAGCTCCGTCCACGCGTTCGCCCAGTCCTCAATTGGCAGCTGGTTCACGGCCTTTCTGGTGATTGTGTTCTCCATCTGTCTCTTCACCTTTGTAAAGCAGAGGGACCACCTCAAGTCGGAGCACAAGCTGGAATCGCTGGTCTCCCGCGAATCAAGCTTCCTGTTCAATAACCTGGTGCTGCTCGCGGCCTGTTTCACCATCCTCTGGGGCACCCTGTTCCCCATCATTTCGGAGTACGTGCAGGGCAACAAAGTCACCGTCGGCGCGCCTTTCTTTAATCGCGTCGCCTTGCCCATCGGGCTGTTTCTTCTCTTCCTCACCGGCATCGGTCCGCTGCTGGCCTGGCGCAGCGCATCCTTCAAAAGCATCCGGGGAAATTTCATCCTACCCACTGCAGCCATAGTGACGACGGCGATCGTCCTCATAGCGGCTGGGCTTCGCCCCTGGAACGATCAGGCCACCTTCTATTCGCTGGTTGCGTTCTCTCTCGGTGCCGGCGTCGTGACTGCCATTTCTTCTGAGTTTCTGCGCGGTGCTCAGGTCATCCGCAGACACACCGGCAAAAACATCTTTGCCAGCATGGTCCAGCTGACGCGGCGCAACACTCGCCGCTACGGCGGCTACATCGTGCATTTCGGCGTAGTGGTCATCTTCATTGGCATTGCCGGCGGCGCCTTCAATCAAAGCCACGAGCAGGAAATGAACAATGGCCAAAGTATGACCATTGGGCCCTACAGAATCGTGTGCCAGAGCTTCACCCAGGATTCGAACTTGAATTACGACACCGAGTTCGCCCTGCTTGACGTCTATCGCGGCAACAAGAAGATAACCCAGCTAGCTCCTGAAAAGCGCTTCTACGCCGCCTCGCAACAACCATCCACCATGGTTGCAAATCACTCCACTCTGGCGTGGGACCTGTATGTAATCTATGCCGGAAAGAACCCGGATACCGGCTTGCCCATCATCAAAGTCTTTCTTAACCCGCTCATGGCCTGGATCTGGATTGGGGTTGTGGTGGTAGCGATAGGCACGCTGGTGGCGTTGGCGCCCAATCTCAGCGCAGCGCTCGCTGGGAGCCGTAACGTCAGGAAACCGGCCCTGGAGCCACGGTTGGAACACGAGCCGGAAGTCGCCGTTGCCGGCAGGAGTGGGGATTGACCAGCCGTAATGTTTTCCTGCGTGGTTTGCAGCTCGCCCTGCTCGGCATCCTGATCGCGTTAACGGCCGGCGCCACCGATGCCTCGGCGCGGTTCGATAAAGACAGCCACGAGATGATGTGCGTCTGCGGCTGCAATCAGCTGTTGGGCGAATGCAACCACGTGGGTTGCCCTGATTCCGATAGCATGCGCGTGCAGCTGGCGGGTCTCATCGCCAAGGGAGATAGCGATAACAGCATCTTCCACCAGTTCCAGGAACAGTATGGGCCGGTGGTGTTGGCCTCGCCGAGATTCACCCGCTTTAACCATCTCGCCTGGATCATGCCGCCGCTCATGCTTTTTCTCGGCATCGCGGCCGTTTTGCTGATCGTACGCAACTGGAGACTCCGTACCGTGCCCATGCCTGCCGTGCCGGATACGGCAGCCTTTGCCGCCACCCGGGACCGCATCCGCCGTGAGACCCAAATATGAGCACCATTGCCTGTGGCGTTCTTCTGCTCGCGATCTTTGCTTTCGTGTTTTACCCTCAGCGGCACACCGCGCGGCAGACGTCGAAGACGCGCCTCGATTTTTTGCGCGAGCAGAAAGATGTGCTCTACGAGAACCTTCGTGACCTGAATTTCGAATACAGCGCGGGCAAGTATACGGCGGAAGACTATGCTGCGCAGCGCGCGGCTCTAGAGAACGAGACCGCCGCGGTCCTGGCGGAGATTGATCAGTTGGAACTCCATGCCGCGCGCTCCTGAAAGATGAGAATGAAACTGAACGTCGCAGCGCTCTGCGCCATATTTGCCTTCGCCGTCGGAGCTTTTGCGGCCACCATTACAGGTACCGTCACCAATGGCACGACCCACACCCCCGCCGCTGGAGACACGGTCACGTTGATCGGGCTTGACCAGCGCATGCAGGAACTTGCCAAGACCACCACCGACGGCCAGGGTCGCTTTTCGATCAATGCTCCCGATCCGGGTATGCATCTGATACGCATCGACCACCAGGGCGCCGCATATTTCCAGCCGGCCCCGCCCAATACCCCTAATGTGAATGCCCAGGTCTATGATGTCGCCGCTGTGGTCGCCGGCGTAACTACGGTAGCCAATGTAATGCGAGTGGAGACCGATCAGCAGGGCCTTCGCGTGACCCAGAGCTTTTTTATCAAGAACGACTCCAACCCGCCGCGTACCCAATTCAGCAAACAGTCCTACGATTTCTATTTGCCGCCCGATGCGCAGATTGAAGGCTCGGCCGCCATGGCGCCCGGTGGCATGCCAGTCCAATCATCGCCTGTCCCTCTGGGAGAGAAGGGTCACTATGCCTTTCTTTTTCCCCTGCGGCCCGGCGTTACCCAGTTTCAGCTCAGCTATCACCTGCCTTACTCCGGCACACTTGCTTTTGACCAGCGATTTGCTACTACGACTGACAGCTTTGTGGTGATGATGCCCAAGAGCATGAGTTTCAAGCCTGCCGGCGGTGTATCTTTTGAGTCTTTGAATGAGACCCCGGGTGCCCTCACCTTTCTGGCGCGCAACGGCACCCCGGCTCATCCGATCGCTTTCACCGTCTCCGGTTCTGGCGCCATGCCTCGCGATACGCAGGCAGAAAGCCAATCCAGCGACAGCTCCGAGACCACGGCGGGGAATGCGCAAGCGACCGACACCCGTCCAGGCGGTGGCCTTGGTGTGCCGATCGATACCCCTGATCCTCTCGCCAAGTACAAGTGGTGGATCATGGGAGCGATCACGCTGGTGTTCGCGGCGGGCGCAGGTTTTTTGCTGCGCCAGCCTGCGGCAGAAGTTGCAGCCGCCGCCCCATCGGGCGGCAACCTGCTCACAGCGCTCAAGGACGAGCTCTTCACGTTAGAAACCGACCACCTTCAAGGCCGTCTTTCCGACACGGAGTACGAACAACAAAAGCAAGCGCTGGAGCTTGTCTTGCGCCGTGCACTGGCCAGAAAGCCTGCATAAAAACATTCCCAAGAAACGTCTGCTGAACCGCAGGTCCCTCCGCTTCGCTTCGCTCCGGTCGGGATGACAATTTTTGCAGCCGCTTTCTATGGAAGCGCCGCCCTCCGCTTTGTCATCCCGAGCGAAGCCGAGGGACCTGCGGTTTGTCTCCCAGCACCCCATGCCGAATGGAAGCGCCGCCCTCCCCTTTGTCATCCCGAGCGAAGCCGAGGGACCTGCGGTTCAGCGGACGTTTCTTGGGAATGTTTTTCGCTCACTGGTGCACATAAGCCAGGTTGTCGAAACGCAAACCTTTCCCGCTGCTTATATCGAACGCGACCGACGTACTAGGGTCTATCCAACCCGTCCTTAATCGGCGCAGCTCTTTGGACTTGATAGTGAACGATTCTTCGCGAGTTTCCGGTGATCGAACCGTAACTATTGCATCGTTATCACCGTCGTTGTAAACATCTACGCCGGCAAAAATGTGCGGAGTGTAAAAATCAAACGCCGCCCTCTCCGTTCCGGGATCTGACAGCGCGAGCGTAAACGTCCCGAATTTGCCGTAAGGAGTCCCTATCTGCCAATCCCCATTGCCCCAATCGATCACCCCGGAAGGATACTGTCCCACCAAAACCGTCCCCGCCGGAAGATGCGGATCGTCAAAGGTAACGAACGACGCCGGTACCCCACCTCCCTTTCCTTGAATATCAACATCGCGGGAAGTGGTATGTCGGATGCGTAGGACATGATCGTTAAGAGTGTATCCCTCGCTATCCAGGTCCTTGCGCTGGCTGATGGCCTTTCCACCAACCCTAACGGAATCCGGCACAAAATCCAGCCGCAGCACATCGGTCGAATCAGCATCGAACGTCGAATAAGTAACTGCTCCTGACCCATATGCGATTTTAGTAACGACGGAAAGTGAACCCAGTAAATGGGACTCGTCCGCGGGCGCCCATTCCGGAACAGCCCAGAAAGCGTCCATCATCCGGCGCGGTCCGTCTGAGAATTCATCGGTGAACCACCACTGGTTTGAAAAAGGAGCGTGTGCGTCGCGCGAAAGCCCCTGGAAATAAGTAACCCAGTTGTACGTGCGGTAAGCCTCTTCCTTGTAGGCCAAGTCCCCCGTTTTCGCATAGTACAGCGCCTCCACGGCAGCGAGACGCGCGCTATGGCTGTCACAGCACTCGCTGGGTAGATTGCAGCAGAACTGCTTACCGTCTCCCTGTTCCGTGGTCACCATTGCTCCATGCACAATGTACTTGGGCCATTTCGGTGTCGTCTTCACCCACTCGACCAACTGCCTGACATGCGCACGCCATTCAGGATCCTTGTCCGGATGCAGCAGAATGTAGCGGGCAAACTCCAGTGGAATGACCTGGTTCATGTTTTGCATATTGGCCTTCACGTCCTCGAAGTAACCCACCCAGACATTGTTTTGCATGGGGTACTTCATCAGCCAGGACCATGCGCCCTCACGCACCCTCTTATAAGACGCCGTGTCTCCCTGATCCAGGCGAATCAACTCGTCCAGCAGCATGATCGGCTCAACCACATTTGCGGAATAGGGAAACATCCCCGTCCCTCCCGCAACCGATCCATCGCGCGCAAAGCATCGATAAGGCCATGGTGAAATGCGCTCGTCTCCAGGCTTGAAGTTCTTGACCAGCGCATCGGCACAGCGAATCGCCGCCACCAGGTATTTCGTGTTTCCGGTCATCTCGTAGAGCCGAAGATATCCGTACCCATCTTCTCCGACTACATGCGGCTCGACGAAATCTTCACCGTGTTGGCTCCATCCTGTGTAGCGGCGGCTCCCTGGGTTCGCTGAAGGGTACGGCACTTGAGACCACGCGTAGCCCTCTGGTGTTAAGCCATTCTCCAGTTCGTAATCCACAAAGTTCTTGAGGAACTCCACGGTGTGTGGATCGCCGGTGTAGGGATAGAGGCGCTCCATGAATCCCTGCATCATTGCGCGCAGGTACCCGGTGGAATTGACCCAATGCCATTCAGGCATCATTTCAAACGTTGTGCGGTCAAAGTCGAAACAGCAGAAGTAGTAAGGCAGCCGCTGCCGGTTGTACTGATCCCAAACAATCGTCCACTGCGAAAGAAAATAATCGGAATAGGAGAATCCCGTGTTGTCCGGCACAGGCCAGGGCAGAAGCTTTCGCTGGGCATCGAGGGCAACGGGCCGCCCGGCAATCAAGGAAACATCGGCGGTGGAAACAACCGGGAAAGGCTGCTGCGCGGCAACCATGCTCGCGCACAAAAACGACGCGAGCACCACCCTTGCGGACTTAGCGGCTAGGTTCATATCGCACCCACGGCAAGCTTCAGCCGGATTCCAGGATCAGATTTGCATACGAAATGGTATCGGCCGTTCGAATCAGGCCGATGGCTTGGGGCACTCTCTTTTTGAAAATCAGGTGCGGTTCGTAGACCGTGGGCACGCCGGCCAACGCCTTCGCAAATGCTGCCTTGGTTGCGGCTGAGTTGACGGAGAGGAACTCTTCGGCCATGACAACCTGGGCCACGACGAAATTCCTGCTCAAGGCCTCAAAAACGTCGAGGACTCGGGGTATGTCGTCGACCAGCGAAATGTCGACGGTCTCGATCTGCGGCCAATAAGGAAATCCACGATCCGCAATGACCAGGGTATTCGTATGCCGGGTGCGGCTGAGAAGAGAGTTGATGGCTGGATTGAGGATGCCTGTCTTGAGCACGCCACCAGACTAACCGCAATTCGAAGCAATCGCCTCTCCCCAGGCGGAAATAGTTCTGAATCTGGGCCCCTGACGAAGGCCGGGTGCCCCACATCTCGCTCGTTTTTCGCGAGATGTGGGATACCACCGATGTTGACCGCCAAGTGCATCGGATGAACCGAGAGTTAGAGGGAAGGTGCAGCGGTATCCCACATCTCGCGAAAAACGAGCGAGATGTGGGGCACCCGGCCTTCGTCAGGGGGCTCGGGCATTTACGGCTCTATAGCGACACGCCCCGCTTCCAGGGGATGAAATCCGTCTGATCGTGCTGCTCAGCCTTGCTTCGTACCCTTCCGCTCGCCACCTCGACGACCAAGTCAAGTATTGACTCGCCCACCTGCTCAATCGTGGCTTCGCCGCGGATCACAGCTCCAGTATCGATATCAATGATGTCTGACATCCGGTCCGCGAGGCTGCTGTTGGTGGATACCTTGATCACCGGCGCGATCGGATTGCCCGTAGGGGTTCCCAAACCAGTGGTGAAGACAACCACATTGGCGCCCGCCCCCACCTGGGCCGTGACACACTCCACGTCATTGCCCGGAGTACAGAGCAGAGCCAGCCCAGGCGTCTCGTCATACTCGGGATAGTCGAGGACCGCGCATACAGGCGACGTTCCACCCTTCCTGGCCGCTCCTGCGGACTTCATTGCGTCGGTGATCAATCCGTCCCTGATGTTCCCGGGGGAGGGATTCATCTCAAAGCCGGAGTGGACTGCCTTTGCCCGGGCAGCGTAATCACGCATGAGCTGGATAAAACGGTCGGCCTGCCCGGCATCCACACAGCGGTTGATAAGACTCTGTTCCATGCCGCAAAGCTCGGGAAATTCTGCCAGGATCGACTTTGCGCCCAGCGCCGCCAGCATGTCGGAGACATGCCCAAGCGCAGGATTGGCCGAGATACCCGAAAATCCATCGGAGCCGCCACACTTCAAAGCAACCGTGAGCTTGCTGAGAGGAGCAGGTTTACGGGTCAGACGGTTGGCTTCCACCAGGCCTTCGAACGTAGTTCGAATGGCTTCAGAAAGCATCGCCGATTCAAGACCGGACTGCTGTTGTTCAAACATCAGCACCGGCTTGTGCAACGCCGGGTCCCGCTGACGAAGCGCATCCATCAGATTTGAAGGCTGCGCGTTCTGGCAGCCGAGACTCAACACCGTCGCTCCGGCTACGTTTGGATGATGGATGTAACCGGCGAGCAAACCGCACAGCGCCTTGGAGTCCTGGCGCGTGCCACCACAACCACCTTCGTGCACCAGGAATCTTATTCCGTCGACATTGGGAAAGATCTGCTCCCGTTGCTCCGAAGTTAGATCCGGCCGTTCCGCTGCTCGCGCACCCTGGTGATGCTGTGCAATCAATTGCCGCACTTGCTGGCGGTAAAGCTTTGGCCGCCCGTAACCCAGCTCTTCTTCGAAGGCCTCGCGCAGCGCTTCAATATTGCGGTTTTCGCAAAAGACCAGAGGGATAATCAGCCAGTAATTGCGCGTACCGACCTGGCCATCCGCACGATGGTAACCATCAAAAGTGCGCGAAGACCAACCCGAAACGTCGGGCGGAGTCCAGGCGTAATTGCCCACCTTGGGGCCAAAACCGGAGGCATCGTGCTGCACATTGCGTGTGCTGAGCAGGCCGGCGCGAGGAATCGCCTGGCGGACCAGTCCGACAACTCCGCCATACATGATGACCTCGTCTCCGACGGCAAGATCACGGACGGCAAATTTCTGCTTAGCGGGTATCTCGGAGGGCGGCACATACTGCTCCCCGGCAAAGGTGAGGGCTTGCCCAGCGGGTAGCGGGGTCAGTGCCACGAGGACGTTGTCTTTGGGGTCGATCCGGAGTACTTTTTCGGCAGCCATTTCTTCTCGCCGGCACTCTGCCGTAGGGATAAAACTCGATATAGACTCAATGTAGCGTGTACTGTAATCGACGGTCAAACCAGCAACGACCTATCTCTCCTGAAAGAAACAGCCCCTCATGACTGCTTCCATCTTTGATTTGCAGGGAAAAACCGCCGTGATTGTCGGCGGCACCACCGGTATTGGCCACGCGCTTTCTCTCGGGCTAGCCGATGCCGGTGCGGACGTGATCGCCTCTTCCAGAAGGCCAGAACAGGTGGAGCAAACCGCCGCTGAGATTGAAGCCAAGGGCCGTAAGACAATGCGCCTCACTTCGGATGTGCGCGATCGAGCAACACTCGAAACCTTGCGCGATAAAGTCCTGGGTGCGTTCGGCAAGGTCGACATTCTGATCAATTGTGCCGGCACCACCAAGCGCGCGCCTACGCTCGACTTCCCCGATGCGGATTGGGATCTGATTATCGATACCAATCTGACCGGCACGCTGAGAGGCTGCCAGGTATTCGGGAAACATATGCTCAGCCGCGGATACGGGCGCATCATCAACATTGCATCGCTCTCCACCTTTGTGTCGCTGTTCGAGGTGGCCGCGTACAGCGTCAGCAAGGCTGCCGTGGGAGCGCTGACCAAATCCCTGGCCGTGGAATGGTCGCGCCACGGAGTGCTGGTCAACGCCATCGCGCCCGGCGTCTTTCGAACCGACTTAAACGCAAAACTGCTGGACGGTTCCGAGCGCGGGCGGGAATTCAAAATGCGTTCGCCGATTGGCCGCTTTGGCAAAACCGAAGAATTGGTGGGTGCGGCCGTGTACCTCGCCTCGGACGCAGCCTCGTATACCACCGGCGAGATCATCGTGGTTGACGGCGGCTCTCTGGCCAGCGGAGTCAATCAATAGCAATGGAATACAGGACACTTGGGCAGACCGATCTGAACCTCTCCGTGGTTGGTTTTGGTACCTCTACGCTGGGTGATGTTTTCGGCAACCTCGACCCCAAAGAAGCAATCAGGGCTGTTCACCTTGCCGTGGACAGCGGTATCAACTTCTTCGATTCGTCACCGTACTACGGGATCACGCTGGCAGAAACCAGGCTCGGTGAGGCCCTGTCGGGCAGGCGGGACCGAGTCATCCTCGCGACCAAGTGCGGGCGTTACGGGTTTTCCGAATTTGACTTTTCCGCCAAGCGTGTGATCGCCAGCATGGATGAGTCACTGCGACGGTTGCAGACTGACTATGTCGACCTGTTCCAGGCTCATGATGTCGAGTTTGGGGACGTGCAACAGGTTATCCATGAGACTTTACCCGCCCTGCGACAACTGCAGCAACAAGGCAAGGCGCGCTACATCGGCGTTTCCGGGTACCCTCCAAAGCTGTTGAGGCGCATCGCCGAGGCAACACCTGTGGATAGCATTCTTACCTATTGCCACTACAACCTCATGAACACGGATATGGATGGGGTTCTCACCGCTTTCACTCGGGAGCGTGGTATCGGGCTGATCAATGCCTCCGGCTTGTGCATGGGGCTGCTCACCGAACAAGGGCCGCCAGACTGGCATCCGGCGCCCCAGCCAGTGCGTGAAGCGGGCCGAAAAGCAGCGGAGTTTTGCCGCGAGCAGGGAGCCGACATATCGGAGGTCGCCCTGCGTTTCTGTCTCGACCACCCCTACGTCGCAAGCACCCTCATCGGCATTTCGACCCCCCGCCAGGTGGAGACAAGCTTGAAGCTTTTGCAGACGAAAACCAATAAAGAGTTGCTGAAAAAAGTCGAAACCATTTTGGCCCCCGTGTTCAATTACGCGTGGCCCTCCGGCCGCCCAGAAAATCAGGAGTAACTCTCATAAAAAGAGTGTGAGCGAGAATCAATGAACAGAGACTCCAGTCGCTTCAACTCCGCGCTCCGGTGCTTTGTATCAGGGCTCGACTTTAGTCGAGCCGCAAAGAACTGAAGGAGATTGGGCTTTAGCCCCTGCAGAGAATGTCATGTGGAGACAATTCCCACAGGGGCTAAAGCCCAGATCTTTGTTGCCTCAACGGCCCGACTGAAGTCGGGCCCTGATACAAAGCCGCATGCGATTAACCTGATATTGGACCACCGACCGACTTTTCAACCTTTCCTGCTGGGCAGGGAAACAGGTAACAAACAATGAAAGCATTAGTCATGAAAGAACCCGGCGATGTCGTAATCGAAACAGTGCCCGATGCAATCGCTACCAACGATGATGTTCTGCTGAAAGTGCGCATGATCGGGCTTTGTGGGACCGACCTGAGCTCCTATCGTGGTAAGAATCCGCTAATAAGTTTTCCTCGTATTCCAGGCCACGAGGTAGCAGCTACGATTGCCGAACCGAGTAAGGCGCATCCCGAACTCGCTGCAGGCATGGACGTAACCCTCTCTCCGTACTTCGGCTGCGGCCGCTGCCCTGCGTGCCTGCGCAGCCGGCCGAATGCCTGCCAATTTAACGAGACACTCGGCGTACAGCGCAACGGCGCGATGACGGAATATATCGCTGTGCCGGCGGCGAAACTTTACGCAGCCCGGCTGACCATCAAGGAACTCTGCCTGGTAGAACCCTTAACCGTCGGCTTCCACGCGGTGGGCAGAGGACGCGTCACCGCCCAGGATGCGGTCGCGATCTTTGGCTGCGGGGGAGTGGGCCTCGGCGCCATCGCTGCCTCAGGTTTTCGCGGAGCGAAGACCATCGCCGTAGACCTCGATGACGCAAAACTCACTCTTGCTCTACATGCAGGCGCAACCCACACCATTAACACCACTAAAGAGCCGCTCCACGAACGGCTTCTCGAACTTACCGGCGGCCGCGGGCCGGACGTGATCATTGAAGCGATTGGACTGCCGCAAACCTTTCGCAGCGCCGTCGATGAGGTAGCCTTTACCGGGCGCGTGGTCTATATCGGCTACGCCAAAGAGCCCGTGGCCTACGAAACCAAGCTCTTCGTGCAGAAGGAACTCGACATCCTGGGCTCACGCAATGCCCTTCCCGAAAACTTTCGTGAAGTGATACGCATGCTGGAAGAACATCGCTTCCCGGTGGACGAAGCCGTGAGCGCCATCGTCCCGCTGGAGCAAGCGCCGGCGATGATCAAGGCCTGGAGCGAGAAGCCCAACCAGTTTTCCAAGATCATGGTGCGTTTCGACTGAGATAGTCGGAGCACAAACCCGCTGTCTGATCCGTGTAGGAAGCGCCCAAGCAACGGGCGAGGTCGGTTTCCGCATGAGAGCCGACCCACGCCACAAGCAGCAGCCGTCGCATCATCACGAACGTGGGAATCGCCTCTTCATCAGCCTTAGTCACCGTTCTGACGGTCCGATAACCTTCCAACCACTGCTCGATCAGGCCGGATACCTGGGGCAAGTGCTCATAAAACGACAGCGGCGTAGCGGCCTCGTACATATACCAACCAAAGCCGCAATCATCGAAGTCGATCACCTTGAGTTCGCCCTGGTGCAGCAGCAGATTGGCAAGCCGCAAGTCACAGTGGGTCAGACCAAAGCAGTCCGGGCCCCTGCCATAATCCTCCAGCCGTTCCCGGATCAACTCCGCTGTGCGACCAAACAAATCGAGCCTGGCGGCGTTCATGCCTAGCGCATCGCGCCAATGGCCCCAACGCGGAGCCTCTCCCAGTGCGGTTTCAAAGTCCCAGGTGAATCGCTCAAACCCGTTCGGCCGCTGCCATTTTGTACTGTGCACGTGCATTTGCGCCGTAATCGCCCCCAGACTCTTGAAACAGTGGCGCAGATCCATGTCCATTTCGGGATGACGGCCGTTTTCCCATTCAAACAGAACAACGTTTCGCAGTTCCCCATTGGGAAGCAGGACGACCTGGACAAATTCCCCATCGAGCCCGGCTACGGGAACAGGCGTAGCGACCACGCCATCCTTTCGCAGCGCCACCAGCCACGCGATTTCAGAAGCGAGTGAATTTTCCGACTGGTATCCCGGCCGCTGCAGCCGCAAAGCCCACCGTCTGCCAGTGGGAGCTTCGACCATGTAGGTCTCATTTTCAGAAAAGTTCACCAGCTGAACGCGCGAGTTCCGCGGCAGATCATAAAGAGGAAGCGCCTGCTCCGCCAGCTGAGTTGCCACCTATGCCTTCTCCCTGCTCACTGTACACCGCCGATAAAATCCTTTGACTTCCCCCTGGACTTCCCCGCAAACTAAGGAAACGCTTCCGCAGGCCCTCCTTTTTTGTCGCTCGCAAATTTATTTGCCTGAACCAGTTTTCTGGAGACGCACCACTGCCGCCTGAGACCATACCCGTGTTGGCGCCGGACTCCTCGACAAATGAGATCGAATATGGGCTGCGCCATAACATTTTGACCCCGTGGGAAACCCTGGCGCAGTCGGTTGCGGCCATTGCGCCCGTTACCTCGCCGGTGCTGACGATTCCGCTGGTGTTTGCCCTGGCCGGCAATGGAACCTGGATCTCCTACGCGCTGGCCACGGTGCAGATCACCCTGATCGCGCTGCTCATCGGCGCGCTGGGGCGCCGTTCGGCCTCGCCCGGTTCGCTTTATAGCTACGCCACAGATTCGCTGCCGCCCGCAGTTGCCAGCATCGCAGCATGGGCCCTGCTTCTAGGCTACGTCGCCACGGGTTCTTCGGTCGCCGGAGGCTTCGTCCAGTATTGCAATGTCCTGCTGAAATCCTTCACCGGCCACGTGGCCTCACCTGCCCTGCTCGTGCTGCTGTCGGTCATCGTCAGCGCGACCATGGCATACCGCGATGTAAAGCTCTCGGCGCGATCCATGCTGTGGCTACAGGGCGCATCCGTGGCTTGCATCGTGGTGGTTTTGCTTCTGGTTTTGTGGAAGTTCGGTCTACACCTCGATTGGCCACAGTTGCGTCTGGAGGGAAGTTCGATCTCAGGTATTCGGCTGGGGCTGGTGTTGGCAATATTCAGCTTCGTCGGCTTCGAGAGTGCGACCGCGCTTGGCCATGAGGCCAAAGAACCGCTGCGCACCATACCGCGGGCGGTTTTGCAATGTGCCCTGGGCGCGGGCGTTTTTTTCATCCTCTCCGCGTATGCCCAGGTGCTGGGCTTCCGCCATGCAGGCCTCGCGCTCGACAAGACCGATGCCCCCATGCACGTGCTTGCCCATCAGGTGGGGCTGCCGTTGCTTGGACTCATTATCGATGCCGGCGCCGTGGTCAGCATGTTTGCCTGCATGCTGGCGTGCGTTACCGCCGCCGCACGCATCCTGCTCCTCATGGCCCATAACGGACTGGTTCCCATACACCTGTGCCGGACCCACCACCGCAACGAAACCCCACATCTGGCCGTGTTGCTAACGGCTGCCTTGGTGGGCATCCCAGCCCTGATTCTTCTTATCCTCGGCTACTCGGGCACAGACATCTACGGCTGGTTAGGGTCGTTTGCGGTCTACGGCTTTATCACCATCTACGGACTCACCTGTGTTGCCCTGCCGCTGAAGTTGAAAAGACAGGGTGCTCTCTCCATAAGCCTCTTGGTGATCGCGATTTTAGGGGGCGCTTCGATGGTGATGGCCCTGGCAGGCACTCTTTATCCGCTTCCTGCTCCACCCTATTCCTGGCTACCGTATCTCTACTTCGTTTACCTGCTCATCACCATGGCCTTCTTTGTTCGCACCCGGCGCAGGCGAATAGCGTGAGCAAGACGATTTGTCTTGACCTTGTAGGTTCGATCTAACCCAAAAGCGGCATCCCCGTCATCACGGTTATTGCTATCATTCGAGCATGAAGAAGGCCCTGCTGTTTACCACAATTTTGCTCTTTACGGCGTCTGCCTTTGCGCAAACGCACCATCACCATCGTCACCACTATCACCACCACCACCACTCTCGGTAGCAGCCACGGAGGTCAGCGCGGTGCTGCGGGTGAGGTCAGGGTAGCAAGCCACCTGAGAACTGCACCCGAGAGAGCGCCGCGCTGATCCGAATAAGCGTGGTCGGTACTCAGATGGAGTGTGGCCACCCGGCTGTTCCCAGCCCGGCGCAATGCAGTCGCGAAGGCTTGGTTTCCCCGCGCATACGGGTCATCTGAAGTGACGATAAGCATCGGCCGGCTCTTGAGCTCACCCACCTTAGCCATGAAGCTCCATTGTGATGCATTGCCAAGCATTTCATGTGCCAGCCCTTCGGCCGTGCAGCCACTGAGAGGCTCCATTCCCTGGCGTTCGTAAGAGGTGCTCAGGGAGTGAATGGCCTCCAGTTGGCGGTCCTTAGCCAGCGATTGCGAAATACGTCCACCGGCATCTGCAGCAGAGATAAGACCCACCCCGATGATCCCACTGTCGGCCGCCGCGTCCTGGACTGCCATGAAGCCGCCAAGGCTGTGTCCGATAAGCACGATGCGCGATGGGTCCAGGCGCAGGATTCTTGCCATGGTGGGTGAGCGCAGATAATCGACAGCCGCAGCCGTGTCCTCAATGCCGTGAGTAAAAGAGAAGTCTCCAGCGGAGCCCCAGGAGCCGCGGTAGTCGAAGTAGAGAACATCCCAGCCGGCCCGGCGAATATCCTGCGCCAGATCAAGATTGCGCTCGTTACCAGGAAACCCGTGCAGCAGCACCACGGCAGGATGGGGGCCCGCGCCCGCGGCGACATACACGAACGCGTTCAGTTCTGCCCCATGACTAGGGATTTGAAAACTTTGCATGGAGGCAGGATTGAACCGCTCCTCGGCGCGGATACTGGGGCCACGAAGAGAGGACAACAGGCACAGAATAAAGAGAGCGCCGACTTCCGGAAGCTTTGGGCGACCAACAAGCATACGGTTACGCAGTGCTACCTCCAACTCCTGCACATTTTGTAACCATGGTGTTTGCATGGTACTGGAAGTGGGCCGGAAACCGGCATATAGATGAAGGTTTCGGGGTTACGACCGAGGAGACGGAGGTAACTCGGGGCAGATCGTTTACAGGTTCTTTTCCCAGAAGGCGAGCATGGCGTTGTATCTCTGAGTCAATGCGGTGCGATTCGCCAAAATGCCGAGGCACGATGAATGTCGTCAAGCTTAAGCGCCGTCGGGCCGCTTAGAGGACTTGCCGCGCAAGACTTCGGACATAATCCGCACCTCGACGTTACGGGCAAAAACATGAGATGGACTCCAAGACCGAGCGCCCAAGGCAGCCTGATAATGGGAAAAACTGGCTGAATAGCAGCTCCGCCGCTTTACAACGCTCACCATGACCACGGACCATAAAATCCCTCCCGATTAGACAAACCTCGTTTAGTCTCGGCACACGGAATTTTGACTTTCCTATAAGTTGAAACCACTTTGAGTTCGAAGGCTGCCGGCGCGTTCGGAATCCGCTGCATTGTCCCCTGAAAAACGATTTTTGTTTTTCCTATAGATAGATTTAACCGGACGTGTCCTGCCTCGGAAATGGAGAAAGCGGTCCACCGTTAAGATAGCGGACCGAACCTATGAGGAAGGAACGGAACTCAAACGTTGCGGAACCCGCCTTAAAAAGACTCTTGCGTCTCCCGAAACTGCACTGTACAATCCGGTGCTCATGATCGTGGCTGTCAAATCCGGTCGTGGATGAAGGAGAAGAAGACGATGGATGGTTTGCTGATTACCCACGGCGGCAAGCGGTATTTTGTCCGTCCCGAACTGCTTGAATTGTGCCAGGTTTCCGAAGCCGAAGTGCGGGAAGCGGAAAAGCACAAGGCTCTTCCCACCGATCCAGTTGTGGCATTGCCGACTCACGGGAAGGAACTGTCACTGGACCAGTTGTCCGGCGTTGTCGGTGGTGTCAAATCGGTCGAACCGACCAGATCAACCATAATGTGCCCCAGCCTCTTCTAGGTTGACTGCTAGTGCGGACGGGCGTGCTTCGGTCGCAGCCGAGGTGCCCTTCCGCCTTTCGAAAGATCGTGCTGAACCTCGATTCGCTCCTAAAGTCAGAATCGGCGAAAACGCATTTTGAGGGGACACATAGGACTGTTTCGCCCGAAACAACCTGGGCGCGAATGAGTCCTTTCCTCCCATCCCTGGGCATCACGCGTCTGGCGAATGTCACCGGGTTGGATCGCGTCGGTATTCCTGTGTACATGAGTTGTCGTCCAAACTCCCGTTCTCTAGCTGTTTCGCAAGGCAAAGGGCTTAGTAACATTTCCGCCAAGGTTTCGGCTCTCATGGAGTCCACGGAACAGTGGCATGGGGAATTCAACTCATGCCTCACGCGGGTTGAATCCTACGCGCACCTTAAAAGCGGTGCGCTGGTTTGCGATCCGGACCTGCTGCCCCTGGTCGAGAGGAGCGCTTTTACAAGCAGCCGCCCGATTCCATGGGCCATGGGTACCGACCTCCTCAGCGGCAGGCCGATATGGGTGCCGTATGAGATGGTCCATGTAAACACAACCGTGCCTTTCGTGCCGGGAAGCGGCTGTTTTGTCAGCGGCTCAAATGGTTTGGCTTCGGGAAACAACCTCCTGGAGGCCATTCTTCACGGCTTGTATGAGCTGATTGAACGGGATGCTCTGGCGCTCTGGGAAATTGCCACGCCCGACCGTTGGTCATACCGGCGGGTGGATAGCGCGAGCATCGACGATCCCGCATGCCGCTGGCTTCTGGCGCAATTCGAGAAAGCCAACATCGCGGTGATGATATGGGAAATCGGCAGCGATGTGGGGTTGCCCGTTTTTATGTGCATTATTTCCGACCGGGAGAGCGACTCGTTGTTAAGGCCGCTGCCGGCTGCTTCCGGGTCAGGGTGTCATTCTGACCGCGCCGTCGCGTTGTCGAGGGCGCTCAGCGAGGCCGCTCAGTGCCGTTTAACGTCTATCGCGGGTTCCAGGGACGATATGTATCGCTCCCAGTACGGTACGACGCAGTCCGAGGATGCCATTCAGTTTTACCGCAAACTGGCTAACGATGCTCAAGCAACCGTGGACTTCATCTCGGCTCCCACGTTCAAATCTCCGACTCTGGCGGAAGACCTGGTCCACTTGCTAGATTGCCTGAGGCGGATTTTGATCGAACACGTAGTGGTGATCGACCTGTCCTATCCCGGCCTTCCGGTATCGGTAGCGCGCGTGATTGTGCCGGGTCTCGAAGGTCCCACGCATGCAAAGAGCTACCGTCCCGGCCCCCGAGTGCGATCGAGGGCGTTATGGAAGCAGTAATCTTCTTGGGTCCCACGCTTGCCCTGGAAAGAGCGAAGGAGCATCTCCATGCGCTGTATTGCCCGCCGGTCGCGCAAGGGGACGTTCTGCGCGCCCTGGCCCACCAGCCGCGCCTCATCGGCATCATAGACGGCTACTTCGACACCGTACCGGCCGTGTGGCACAAAGAGATTCTTTACGCCATGGAGCGCGGGGTTCACGTTTTTGGGGCTTCCAGCATAGGTGCGCTGCGCGCCGTCGAGTTGGAGCCGTTCGGCATGACGGGGATCGGACAGGTTTTTGAATGGTTCAGATCCGGGGAGTTAGAAGACGACGACGAAGTCGCCGTCGCGCACGGGCCTGCGGAGTCGGGCTATAAGGCCGTCTCCGAAGCGATGGTGAATATCCGGCATGCCGTTCGGAAAGCGCAGGAAGATGGCTTGATGACCGATGAGCTGGCTTCTAGGTTCCTGTCTGCCGCCAAGAACCTGCCTTATTCCCAGCGGGACATCCGCCGCACAATGCAGATTCTGGCCGACGAAATGAAGCCGGCAAAACGCCGGGAGTTGACTGACTATTTTGAAGGTCTCCATCCGTCGTTAAAGGAGGCCGATGCGGTGCTCCTGCTGCAGCGCGCGGCGTCTTTCCTCAGCTCGAATCCCGCCCCGATGCGGTTGCCGTGTCCGGTTGAGAACACCGTGTTTCTGGACAAGACGCTCGATGACGCGGGGCTCATTGGAGTAGCTCACGGTGCCGCCCGGACCGTTGCCTCGGCATTGACGACCGAGCAGTCCGAGACGGCCAGGGTTCGGCGTGAAATTCTGCTCAGGGCTTTGGCGCGGCGTGAGGCGGCACGGCTGGGCTTGGGCTGCACCGATCCCGAACTGGAGGAGGCGACTCGCGCTTTTGCCTATTCCCTCGACTTTCCTTCGGTGGAAACCATGAAAGATCAGCTGGATGCCGAAGGGATCGCGGGTCCCGTTTTTTCGACGATGATGCGGGACGCCGTCCTGCTCGAAAAACTAGACCGCGCTTATGATCGCGATCTCCGCGCGGGAGCCACCGACGACAGGAAGATACGCACGTTTCGGTGGCGCCGATGATGCATCCCTAGTCCATCAGGAGAGTGGGGCTTCGGGCCGCGACGAGTGAATATTCAATCGCATGGAGCAGAGGATCTGATGCAGAGCGTGGCTGTTTTTCGCAAGAAGGCGATGCTTTTTCTGCTGGCGCAGCGGGAGGCGCAGCGGCTCGGCATGTCGGTGGAAACAGACGAAATCGAGGCTATTGTCCAGGTGACTCGTGCACAGAACCATCTGTGGACGGAAGAAAGCCTGAATGAATGGCGCGCCGCCGTAGGCTTCGACCTCCCGTGCTTTCAGGCGTTCATGCGTGAATGCGCCGTTGTCGTAAAGCTGGACGGCGTCCTGAACGACCAGCTTTCCGCTCTGGCGGAGAAACTGATGCGCATCGACCAAGTGCGGCAATCCTCTATGCAGGATTTTCCCGCGTTGCCGCCTGCCTCCGCCGACGGGTGGATGCAGGTCAACGTATCGTTGAGCCGCCACTCGGATGGTTCCGCCATTCCCGCCGCCCTGGCGCTTTTCGATTACCTCCGGGAAAGGCTTCCGGAATGGCGTACCACAGGCGCGGTTGCCCGCTTCTTTTTCCTTCGCAAGGAGCCCGACGTTCGATTGCGTTTTTTGTGCCCCAACGGGGAGTCTAAGGTAGCACGCGAGCTGGAACTCGCGCTGCGGCAGTTGGAGCACGAGGGATTTGTTGTAAGCTTTTTTCGAAGTCCTTACGAGCCGGAGCAGACGCGCTTCGGAGGCGCCGAGGCGATGCGGCTGGTCCACGATTATTTCGATGCCGATACCTCGCAGTGGCTGCTTCTCCAGCGGATGCGCGTGGCAAAACGCTGCAGCTTTCTCGCAACCACTTTGCTGACGGGAGTCTTAAATCATCTGTTCGCGGCGGTCGTCGGCGATCCTGCCGAGGTGTGGGACATCTGGTGCCAGTGCACGGGGTTAATCGGAGAAGAAAGCGCGCGCGTGGCTGGCGACTGCCTGAATCCGCTATTCGCTTCTATCGACGAGCTTCGTCCGGTGGCTTCGCCGGACGAGATTGCGATCCTCGATGCTTATGAAGCAGCGAACCTGGCCATGGCGGCCGGACTGAAACAGGTTTGGTCCAAAGGAAAATTACAGCGCGGCGTGCGCGGGATTCTCGCGACTGTAGCGATGTTTGTGCTCAACCGGCACGGAATCGATCAGAGCGCCCAGACGCTGTTGGTTCATAAGATACTCCAGGGCTTCGAGGCGAAAGGCGTCGCGGCTGGTTCACCATGAAACGGGACAACCCTTCAGGCCGTGAAAACGGGCTGGATGTCGGCCCGGTGTTATTCCGCTGTGCCTGCTTTCCAGTGGAAATGGCGGACTCGATCAGTTCTCCGGACCTTGCGATTGAAGCCGACTCGTGGCTGGATCGCGAAGAGAATCTCCGCTCCGTCGCCGAAGGCTTGGCCGAGGAGCTTTACCGCGCGGTGCCGATCGAACCGGATCGCACGCTTCGCGCTCTCTTACTCGCTTTGAGACGGGCCCTTCACGGCTCGCTACAGCCGTTTCCCGGCGAAATGCTCGACCGCGCTCTCGCGTCGTGCGCCCTTCCCTACGAGACCAAGAACGCCCTTGAAAAGCACGCGGCCTGCCGTTTGCACATGTCGCGCGGTCGGGAGCAATTCGACCGGACCTACGCGGAGGCCGCTGCCCGCGAACGCGCCGCTTTGGATTTGGTTACCGCGGATGATGCATTCAGAAAAGCGCTCTATCTCGCGAGTCCGGCGACAGTAAGCGCACTGGGGCGTTTGCAGTCTGCCTCGGACAAACAACGGCGGCGTCTTGAGGAGACACTCCATTCTTATCTGATGCGTGCAGTCGGGCGAGCTACGCCGAACGGCGCATGGTCGGGAGTTGCACTTGAGGGGCGATGTCAAGCATCCTGCGCCTTCGTCTTTACCCCGATTCTGGAACCGTTCGCGGCGGCCATCCGGGCCATCGCGGATCAGGAACCTTGGTGCCCGCAGGTCCCGCCGCGTGTCAATCCCACTTTGCGGAGGGAGGATTCGCAGTGGAAGTTCGAGCGCGTTCAGAATGGTAAATCGATAAGCTATCGCTTGGAGGACCATCCGTTACTGGCGCAGCTCGTGCGTTTTCGGGCCGGGAACCAAGCCCTCCCATCCGAAATATGCGCCCGGAAAGACCTCTTCCAAGCGGGTATCCTGCTTTCAGGTCTCGAATTGCCCCGAATCTTCCGGGATCCGTGGGACGCGATTGATCAGGTCATTCCGTTTCTGCCGGCATCCGAACAGCCGGCATGGCGTGATTGCATCCGAGATCTCCGCGGTATCGCCGAGCGGCTTGGACGCGAATATGAAGCCTTCCCGCTCGACGCGCTCCAGGCAGAAATGGACCAGGCGCGACGACTGCTCGATGCGCTACTCGCCCGTTACCAAGTTCCTCCGGTATCCAGGGAAAGTCATGTGCTTCTCGCAGACCGGCGGGTGGCACTCGCGTCGCTTCCGCCCGCGGGTTTGAAGGACCGGGTGCAACGCGCGATCCGTGCTTATTGGGCGTTCGATCGCTACGGTGTGGGGGAGAAGCAGGCCCGGCGCGCGCGGCGGTTTTTCGGACAGCTTCCGTCAGACGGGATGAGCTTGGTTGATTTGGCCTCCCGGGAGCGCATCGAGGATGGTTCGGACGATTCGGACGACGAGTGTCTGACCCGATGGCGCACGGAACTTGCACCGGTCGCTCACCATCGCAGGCATGACTTATGCGCCTGCGGTCACAGCTCGTGCGTCCCGCCGGGCTCGAGTGTCGTCATGGTCGACGACAGCGACCGTCTAAGATTGGGCGGCATCAGCCCCGATCCATGCCTGCTCTACTCTCGATTCAACGCGCTGTTCCGGACTTCGGGCCAAGACGATTCTTTTTTCGAATGGTACCGATCCGGGATCGGCTATACAGAGTCCATCTTTCCCGGACTGCTTTTCACGGATGTGGCGCTTTCGAGCCCCTCAAGCATGAACGCGGCGGCACGGCGTAACATGACCGGTCGCCTTCTGGACGTTTCGCGCGACGGTGCAGGGACCTTGCGCTTCTATTCCGACTCAACGGAATGGCCCAAGCTGCGGGCTGGCGCCGACGCCCCGGCGATTGTGCCGCGCGTTCACACAGCAGCGGCGCTAGAAGGCTCTGACACGCATGAGCTCGTGATTCAGCAGTTCGCGTTCCTGCATGGGCGTCCGAATCTTCTTCTCCCCCTTCCGCCTTTCAGCGACGAAAGCGAGACCTGGCACCATTTGCCCCGGCTGATGCTCGATGACTTCACCGTCAGTCCGGAGCGCTGGACGCCGGAACAGGAACTGGTGGACGAACTCGGTTCTCTGAGGGGCCCGGAGCGCTATCTCGCGTGGCGCAGGTATGCGCGGCAGGCCGGTGTAACGGAACTCGTCTACATTCGTTCCGGTCAGGGCGGGTTACCAATTCTTTTCCGTTCGGACAGCGTGCTCGATATCGACTTACTGGGCCAGCGTCTAAGCAAACAAGGCGGGCCTCTGTTTATTCAGGAAGCCTCGCCTTCCCCCCGTAATTCCTGGCTGAAGGACTCGCGCGGTTTCCACTACTCGGCGGAACTCGTGATAGCCTGGCACGGCGATCAGGCTTTTTGGGCTTCCTATCTGGGCTACGAAACGTCATGAAAGTCTTATTGATTTTTCCTCCAGGCACTGACCCGCGCAGCCCGCATCTGGCTCTCCCGTACCTGGCCGCCGCGCTTCGCGGGGCTGGCATACAGACGGAGCTTCTCGATCTGGATATCGACGGTCTCCTTGCGCTTCTCCGTCCGGCCAGTCTCGCCAGGTCTGGCGAACGGGTGCGCCGGAAACTGTCCCCCGGTCAACCTCAGGACATGCGGATCCTTCGACTTTCGGAAATTCTCCCCGAACGCGCTCCGGACGCCTTAAGTGTCATGCGGGACCGGGAACGATTCTATGATCCGACTGAGTTCGCGTCGGCCCGTGAAACCATCTTCAATTGTCTGGAACTGGTTTCGGCGGCATCCTCCGAGCCCGTTTCTTACAATATCGCCCCGGTCGCCTACGACGTCGCGGATATCGATCCGCAGTCGATGAAAGATTTGTTGCGGATCACCGCGAACCCAAACGCGAATCTGTTCGCCGAGTACTGGGATAGCGAGATCTTTCCGAAGGTGCGCAGGAGCGCGCCGGATCTGATTGGAATTACCATCACCAACTACCAGCAGATTATCCCCGGCCTGATGCTCGCAAGAGAGCTTCGCCGGCAGGGCTACTTCGTTGTCCTGGGAGGAACCGTTTACAGCAAGTTTGTGAGCCAGATCCAGGCAACTCCGGCTTTTCTGGAGACGTTCGCGGACGGATTGATCGCCTACGAAGGCGAAACCGCGATCATCGAACTGGTCCGCCAGTTGGAGGGAAACCGGGATTTCTCAAGAGTCCCCAACTATCTTTATTGCGAAAGCGGAGTCGTTCGCTTTACGCGCAAACATTCTGAAGACGTCGCCTCGCTGCCAACCCCCGATTTTTCCGGCCTGCCACTGGAGCGCTACCTCGCCCCCGAACCCGTCCTGCCGATTCTGTTCGGAAAAGGCTGTTACTTCAACCGCTGCAAGTTTTGCGATATTCCCCATATTAATCACATTGCGGGGAAAGCCTACCGGCTGCGTCCGATCCCGCTGATCGCGAAAGACATCCTTGAGCTGAACAGCCGTTTCGGCTGCCGCCACTTCGAATTTACCGATGAGGCGCTCGCGCCGCGCCTGCTGGAACACCTAGCCGACGAGTTGGAGCCTCACGCTGAAAAGGGTCTGCAATTTGTAGGCTATGCCCGCCTGGAGTGTGGCTTCACGAAAGAGGTTTGCCGTAAGATCGCCCGCATGGGCATGCGAAAGCTGTTTTTCGGACTGGAATCCGGCGCTCAGGAAACGCTGGACCACATGGACAAAGGGATTCGCGTTGCGGAGGTGCCGGGCATATTACACAACTGCCGGGAGGCCGGTATTGCGTTCCATCTGTTTTCCATTGTGGGCTTTCCCGAAGAATCGGAATCGAGCGCCCGCAAAACCCTCAATTTCTTCCTTGAAAACCGGAATGTGGTGGACCATCCCGATAACAGCTTCGATATCCACCGTTTCGGACTGGACCTGCGCACCCGTTACTTCGATGAAGCGCCGAGCTTCGGCATACTGATTCTCCCCGAAACCCTTTCAACGGAATTCGCCTTCAGCGCTGAAAGAAACTGGCGCAACACACGAGGACTGTCGCATGAACAGGTGGAAAGGCTGGTATATGAGTTTAACCTGCTTGCCCGGCTGGCGTGCCGGAACTACCAGGCTTCAGGCGTTCACCTTTGGCCCGGGTTCGAGGAATATGCGCTCTTATACGCGAGACACTATACCGGCAAGCCATTTCGCTGGCGGACGTCGTTCCCGGAACTTTCTGATCCCGGGAGGTACCGCCTGCGATGGAATCCCTCCGCGGTCGTCGAGAGAGACGGCACGGTCGTGCAGATCTCGTCGCGGACCGGGCAAGCCGCGGTTCCCGAACGGTTCTTTGCAACTTTAGCGTCCCCGCAGGGACAAACGCCTTCGCGCCTAATCGATTTGCTCACCGTCGGCGACGGCGGATCGACCATTCCTACGTGCCGGAAACTGGATAGCCTAATCCGGGATTCGTTGCTTCAGATTGAAAGGGAACCATTCGAGGAGGTGGAGAGCCAGTGACCGGAGTTCGACTTGCGCCAGCGGTCCGTCTTTACGTGGAATATTCCGATGCCAATGAGTTCGGGTCTCCAGCGTCAACAAAGCTAATCGGTAGTTTGCGCGAGGTGATGGCCGATTTGCGTGAGAAGATGCGCGCGATGGATCCGTCGGAAGTCGTCGTACGGGGTGCTTCGCTGCTGCAGGAGTTTCGCAACAGTGAACGTTTTCGGAATCTGTTGGATCCTGGCGGCCGGCTGGCGGACCGGGTGTTATATCCCGATTCCGCTTTGTGCAAACCGGCTGCGTTGCAATTTACTCACGTGGATACGGGCGCCGGATTCCGGTTTGAAGTCGACTCCGCTGAATGGCCGGCGGTACACGAATTCATTGCTCAGCTGGCCGGAGACGAGTGTCTGCCCGCGTACGCTGTTCCAGGTACTTTGTTCGCCCAACTTGCGGTGAGGGGCATGCTCGTCAAGGCCGATTCCAGCCCAATCTCTTATCAGGCAACGGCCCGCTCAGAGTGGAGTTCATGCGAAATTACCTGGCTGGGGCACAATACTGCCGTTGTGCGATCGGGGAAAGCGGCGGTGATTGTGGACCCGTGGCTGCTTCCGGCCTCGAACCGCTATCCGGAGACGTTTCAACCGGCTCAGCGTGCCGAACTTGGCGAGATTGACGCTTTGATCATTACGCACTCTCACCCTGATCACTTCGATCCGGCGACACTGTTGCAGTTCAGGTGCGATACGCCGGTCATTGTCCCGCGCGTGCACCGCGAGTCTCTGCTTTCGGTCGAAATGAAAACGCGACTCCTGGAACTCGGTTTCAGCGATGTGCGCGAACTCCACTGGTGGGAATCCGCGTGGATTGCCGACATCGAAGTTGTTGCGCTGCCCTTTTACGGCGAACAGCCAACCAGCGGCGAGCAGTTAATTCCCGAGGTGCGAAATTCCGGCAACGCTTACCTGATTCGCACTCCCGGCGTATCCTGTGCATTCGTCGCCGACTGCGGACGCGACTCCCGTGGCGACGTTCGCGACGTCGCCCTTGATGCGTACCGCCGTTTCGGTTCCGTTGATTTTCTTTTCAGCGGCTACCGGGGCTGGCGATTTTACCCGATCCAGTTGGTAGAGTCGTCCGTGCCGGCTTATGCCTTGTTTGTTCCGCCGGACCTTTATGCCGTTCGCCAGTCGATCATGAACGACGCAGACGAGGCCGTGGACACAGCCGAGCATTGGCATGCCAGGTATTTGGTTCCCTACGCAGACGGGGGCGCGCCCTGGTTTTGGGAAATAGGACTGGGACCGATTCTCGACCGTTCGGAGGGACAGGAGTGGATTCATTTTGATCCTATGCCCGAACGTGTGCTCGATGAGTTGCGGACACGCTCAGCGCCAACAGCCAACACCACTGCACCTTCGCCTGTCCACGGGATGGTCATGCGGCCCGGCGAGTCGCTTTCCATGCGAGACGGGCATCCGAGGATACTAAAAGCCATTCACCACATGTGGCCGTGGAACGAAGCGACTGTTGTTACTGCCGTTTGACGGCACTCAATGACAGTCTGGACGGACCGCGGGCGCTCCTGGTGCCGATATCTGACTAGCGCTCCCACCTTGATGAATTGCGGCGCGCGTTGAAGCAGGCGCCATCTTCTCAGGGAAGCCAGGGCCACCAGTGGTCATCGCCCCGAGGACCGCGGATGACGATCTCAGGCGGCACGCTGTGCACTGCGGAAATCGTGACCCGGTGGCAGGCGCCGATTACGCTGCTTCTTCCCTCTTTGAGGAAAGACCTCGGAATGAGGGAGCAGCTTTTTCCGAACCGCCACGGCTCGCAGAAGGGCACCTCCGGCGAGACCGAAGCACGCCCGTCCGCGCTACGGTCAACCTAGAAGATGACCGGGCACACTAGGGTATTTTGGCGGGTTCCACCGACAACGCCGGCCAACTGCCCCAGTGACAGTTCCTTCCCGTGAGTCGGCACCGCCACAACTGGGTCGGTGGGAAGAGGCTTGCGCTTTTCCGCTTCCCGCAGTTCGGCTTCGGAAACCTCGCACAATTCAAGGAATTCGGGACGGACAAAATACCGCTTGCCTTCGTGGGTAATCAGCAAACCATCCATCGTCTTCTTCTCCTTCATCCACGACCAGATTTGACAGCCGCGATCAGGTGCAGCGCATTGTACAGTGCAATTTCGGAAGACGCAAAGATCTTTTAAGGCGGCCCAAGTGGTGCGAAGCGATATTTACTTCCTCCGATTGGACCGTCGAGCACGAAAAATGAGACGCCGGTGCGATGAATTGAAGAAAACGGACGAAAGGAGTGCTGCCCTTGCCAGGAATTTGTGAAGCCGAAGCTTAAGAAATGGAAGCCGGTAGAGGCATGACCGCATTCGAGGAAATCGCGGCGAATGAGTCGGGGCTTTTGGCCGGGATCCGACATGGATTATTCCTCAGTTGAAAGTATCTTGCGGCGGATGGTCCAGCCAAGTCGCTGAGCAAGGATGCGGTCGGACAAATAACCCTACACCAGGCGAGATTCTTAGAGGACTTGCCGCGCCATCATACGGGAGAACAGCCCGTCGCCGGCGGCCAGTTCCGCGAACGAGCCAGTCTCAACCACACGCCCGGACTGCATCACATAAATCCTGTCGGCATTGCGAATGGTGCTCAGCCGGTGCGCCACGACGATGCGCGTCACCTTTAAACTATCAAGACTGCGGCTGACGACGGCTTGCGCGCGGTTGTCGAGCGCGCTGGTAGCCTCGTCGAATAACAGAATCCTTGGTTTGAATACCAGGGCGCGCGCAATCAGCAGGCGCTGGCGCTGTCCCATGGAGATGTTATTCGCGCCCTCGCTGATGAAAGTGTGCATGCCCATGGGGAACGATTCGATATCCGGCGCGATGCTCGCCCGGCGCGCTGCATCCCAGGCCTGGTCGAGCGTGATGGCCGCGCCCGCCGCGATGTTCTCGAAGATCGATTCCGCCAGCAGGTTGCTGCTCTGCAATACCACGCCCAACTGGCGGCGAACGCCAAGCGGATCGAGTCCGTTAAGGTCCTGGCCGTCGAATCGAACGGTTCCTGACCCAGGCGTCTCAAATCCCAACAGCAGTCGAAGCAGCGTCGATTTCCCGCTCCCGGAGGGGCCTACGATGGCGACGAATTCTCCGGGTTTAGCCTCGACAGTTACGTCATCCAGAGTCAAACGTCCGGAATTCTGGTAGCGAAATGTGACGTGCGAGATGGAGATCGCGCCTTCGAGAGTTCCGGGCGGTGATTTACCGGCATCCATCTCCGGCTGCGCGGCCAGAATCGGCTCCGATCTTCGCCAGAGATTCAAATCGTGCAACATATCGACGGCGGTGTTGCTCAAAAACGACATCGAGCTGATGAACACACCAAACGCGGCACTGAAAGCCAGGAAATCTCCCGGGGTCAGGGTTAATCGGGAATCGCTCGCGCTGCTGAGCAGGGTCGTACCCGCAATCAGAAATATCATGGCCGTCGCTAGAGTAGGGATGGTCTGGTTGAGGGCGCCGACCTGGTCCTTGAGCCGCTGCACCGTCAGATTAAGCTTCTGTTGTTCGCTATAACGCTTGCCCCAGTAGACGAACGCGAATCGCTCTGTGCCCGAAACTCGCAGCTTCGAAATTCCGTTGATCAGTTGCACCGTAATTCCAAACAGACGTCCCTCCAGTTCTTGCAACGGACGCAAGTGCCGCAGCATCGCAACTCCCGAGACCTGCGTCATCATCAGAATGAGAGCGCCTGCGGCAAGACCGGTCACAGCCAGCCGCCAGCTGTAATAGAACATCAAAGCCAGGTTGATCAGCGAAACCAAGCTGCCGAAGATGGCGCGCATCCCCGTCATACTCAAGCGCCGGAAAATCGTGCTGATGGCCATGGCGCGCGTGACAAGATCACCGGTTGAGTACTGCCGCAGAAACGAGGGGTGGAGTTTGAGCAAGCGGTCCCAAACCGCCGGCTGTGTGACCGAGTTCATTGCCGTGGAAATGCGCGTGGTCACGACGGCCTCCAGCAGGTCGAATAGCGACTTGCCCAGCGCCGCAACCATTAAGCCTAGTCCCATTTGAAACAGCAGAGAGCGGCTGGCATCGGGAATGGCAGTGTCGAACAGTACTCCGGTAGCGATGGGCACCAACATGCCGAGGAGAGCGCCCGCCAGAATCGTAGCCAACAACACCTTGAATTCATGCCCCATCGCGCGCGTGCTGAACCGGACAAGATCAATCGCACGATGGATTTTCTCGGGAAAGGGGCGATAAAAAACATATCCGAAGGGCTCGAGCGCTCTGGCGGCAGGAGCGTCCACAAAAATCTGCGCCCCGCTGGAAGGATCGAGCTGCAGGTACCTGCCGCCAGCCTGAGGCAGAAGGGCCTGCGGTCTTCCATCTTGCAGCGCAAAGGCAAGAATTGCTCCGCAATCCTTCTTCCACCATTCGCCCTCGAGCGTCACCCTGCGCGACCGGATATGCGACGAGCGCTCGATCGCGCGCAGCGTCTGCTCTTGCGTCCACGCCGGATCGATCACTCGTGGAGGCACGACCTGAATGCCGCAGACTTCACCCAGCACCCGCAAAGTGGCCACCATGGGCGGCCCTCCGGAAGGCAGCAGCTTCCCCGGACCGCGGGCGACGGAAGCCAGCGCATTGAGGGCGTTGTGGGTTGCTTCTGCCTGTTGCTGCTCGCGCTGCTTCAGGCGGCTCGCCAGATTGCTCGGCTCCGGGTCATTGCGTTCGGGCGGGCTGATTACGCTCAAGAGGGTGACTCCGCAACCAACGCATCACCCTCTTCCACGATCAGTTCGGCGTAGGCGCCCTTCCGCGCCATCAGTTCTTCGTGCCTTCCGCGTTCTACCACCTTGCCCGCGCGCAAAACAATAATCTCATCGCAGTCGCGAATGGTGCTGAGACGCTGGGCGATAATCACGCAGGAACATTTTCGTTGCCACAAATTCTTGCCGATCAGCCACTCCGTCTCCGTGTCCAGCGCACTGGTGGCCTCATCCAGAACCAGGATCGACGGATTGTTCACCAGCGACCGCGCAATCTCCAGCCGTTGACGCTGACCGCCGCTCAAATTGCGCGCACCCTCCTCCAGTTGCGCATCGTAACCGCCGGGCAGCGAGTTTATGTCTTCGTGAATGCAGGCATCCCGGCACGCCTCAAGCAGTTCCTGATCGGAAACCACCGAAGACCAGAGTGTGAGGTTGTCGCGCACCGACCCTTCAAAAAGAAAAATATCCTGCTCCACCAGCGCAAGGGAGGTCGACAGCACGCGTCGCGGAATCTGCGTAAGCGCTTCCCCATCGAACAAAACCTCGCCGCTCCACGGCTGGTAGAGACCGCACACCAGCTTGCCGATCGTAGATTTCCCCGACCCGCTGGGTCCGACAATGGCTATTCTCTCGCCCGGTTTCAAGGAAAAACTCAGATTCTCGATCAACGGCGGCGCAACCGAGTTGTAGCCGAAGCTGAGATTGCGTACCTCAATGGCTCCCGTCAATCGCGCTTCCTGTTGCTTGCCGCTTGCATCGTCTTCCCGTGCCGCTGGATCCTGCTTCTCGAGCAGGATATCGTCGAGCCGGTTCATGCCTCCCTGCAATTCCTGGATCGCGCCCCCCAGCCCCAAGAGATTGTTCAGCGGCTGCAGAAAGCTCGCCATCAGGCTTTGAAACGCCACCAGCATGCCGATGGTGAAGTAACCGTTGATGACCCGCACTCCCCCGACCACCATGATCAAGGCCACGGTCAGCGCCGAAAGAAACGAGGGCAGAACGCCCAGCGATTGATTAGTGAGATCGAGTTGCTGCTGCACATTGATGGCTTTGGCGTAGGTGCCGGCCCAGCGTCCGAAGAAGTCCGATTCCAGGCCCGACGCTTTCAAGGTTTCGATGCCCTGCAGTCCGGCGATGGCCAGGCCGTAGCTTTTGCCGTATTCCAACTGCAGACGCTTGTTGGCGTCGATTCGTGACCGGGCAACAAACCGCAATGCGGCGAAATTGGCCGCTGCGCACACCATCCCGATGGTGGCCAACACGGGATCGTAGCAGTACATCACGATGGCGTAGAACACGATCATGCACAGGTCGATGAACGTAGTGGCCAGTCTGCCCGAGAGTAACGACGCGACTTCGCTGTTGATTTCGACCCGGCTGCTGACTTCTCCCGCGTAGCGCTGCCCGTAGAAGCTCGCCGGCAATCGTAGAATCAGCCACATGAAGCGGCTCGACATTACCACTGCCAGCTTGATCTTAAAGGCACGAAGGAACTTGAGCTGCCAGATCGTCAGCGCGCCGCGCAGCAAGGCCGTCAGCGCCATTCCGATCACCAGCGGGCGCAGCCAGTCGTGCATTCGCCGGACGAGCACGTTGTCGACAAACACCTGGCTGAAAACCGGTACCGCCAGTCCCGGCAATACCAGCAGCATCCCAAGCAACACACAAAAGGTGAGTGCAGAAAGCGAACCCTGCAGGCGCTGATAAAGTGCAGGAATGGCCCTGGGTTTATGACCGTCTTTCTTGAAGTAATCGCCCGGTCTTAGGAAGAAAACAAGTCCCGTATACGATTCGCTGAACTCCTTGAACGTTACCCATCTTGATCCGCTGGCCGGATCGTTGAGGTAAACCCGGTTGCGTTTCCGGTCCAGACCTTCCATCACCAGGAAATGGTCGAAGTTCCAGAACACGATGAAGGGAAACGCCATGTCGCCGATGTCATCCAGATCGGTGGCGTGCGCGGTGGCCTTCAGACCATAGGAATGCGCCGCTTTTAGGATGTAAGTGGCCTGACTGCCGTCGCGGGAAACGCCGCAGGCCAGCCGCAGCTCAGTCAGTGGAACCCAACGTCCGTAGTAAGCAAGGATGATGCCGAGGGCGGCTGCCCCGCACTCCACCGCCTCCATTTGCAGAATCGTGGGCGTGCGAACCCGCTTGCTGCGGAACCTCGCGATGAATGGCAGCGTTTTAATTGACCCCAAGCGCCCCTCGCAGGATTGGAAGCAGGTAGGTGATCGGAGCGCGCGTTTCCACCGTAACCCGAGCGCTGGTGGTGGTACCCGCGGTAATCGGGATCTGCGGCCCCTTCGATGACGACCATCGAAACCCGCTATAAGTCGATCCGTCCTTCTCTAAACTAACCAGCACTTCGATCTGTGGCTCGTTGCGCAACATTCGCTCCGCGACCTCGGGGCTTCCCAGCATCACCACCGCTCCCTCCTTCGTCACAGGAAACGCGGACACCGACGAGACGCCGCCCACAATTCCGCCAAACCTTTCGCGCTCAACGCTGTCGGGAGTGACCTGGATCCTCATGCCGGGGCGAATCTGCTTGCCTTCGCCCACCCCGAAATAGGCGATGCAAACCAGATTGCTGGCAGCTTCCTGCAGTTCCAGGGACGCCAATCGGGAGCCGGCATTCACGGCCTGTCCCGGATGGGCCGCGATTTCGACCACCCGGCCGCCGTATTCGCTGAGGACGTGCGTATTGTTTTCCAGCTGAACCTGCGCCACCTCAACGTTCCGGCGCAACTCCAGAATCTGGTTTTGCCGCTGGTTGCTGGACTGCAACAGCGAGCGCGATAGTTCCGTGCGTTGCGTTTCGATCCGATTGATCTGGCTCTCGAGGTCGCTGCGCTGCGTGTCCATATCCGAAATGCGCACTTCGTTGTCCAGGTTTTCTTTCTCGGTCTGCAGCAGATCGTAAGACACCTGGGGTTCGATTCCTGCGTTAATGGACTCATGCAGTGCATCTAACCGCTTTTTGAAAACGCCGCGCAATGCCTCGTGGTTGTGAATGCTTTCGTTCAAACTCGCGATCTGCATCTGCAGGTCTTTTTGGTGAGCCGTGGAATCGCGGTCCTGCAAACGCGCTTGCTGCCCTTGCAGGGCGTTCTGCTTGCGGTCTTCACCCTCCAGCACTGCTAGCCGCGCGCGGTCTTCTTCCTGTTGGCGTCGGATGGGCGATTCATCGATGACCCCAATCAGGTCGCCTTTCTTGACCTGGTCGCCCACCTGCAGGTTGAAATCAGCCAGCCTGCCGGCTGCCTGCGATTGAATCTCCACGATTTTGTTCGGCCGGATGATGATTCCCCGTCCGCTAACCGTGGTCGGCAACCGTCCCCAAATACACCAGGCAATTGACACCGCACCCAGTGTGAGCAGGATCGCCAGTAAGAACCAGTCTTTGGGCGACACGATCCGGATGAGTTGATCCAGGCGCTCCGGAGACGACATCCGTTCGAGCGCCTGCTTTCGGAATATGCCTTGTCGTTCTTCAGGCATCTTGATCTTCTCTTGGGCCTCCGAGAGGCCGGGGGCACATTATTCGCCACGCAGCCGTTTCATCATCAAGGCGACGCGTGCCCCCGCCAGCGACAAAGTATCCAGCATGGTCGGCCCGATCTCGTCTCCCATATCCACTTGCTCCCGATCGATGGAAGCCCGCCCGTAGCCGAGCGACGTGACGGTGTTGCGCAATCGATCGGCGAGAAAAACCGCGAGCGCGCGGTAAAACCGGGCGGCGAACGCCGGATCGTTGAGCCGATCTCGCAGAGCCGCCACTGGAATGGAGAGCACCAGGGAATCCTCCAGCGCGACGACGCTCGCCGAGGGCGGGCGCGCATCCACAAACGACATCTCTCCCACCATCTCGCCAGTCCGCAGCTCAGCGATCTGCTTGCCTTGCAACGCTCCTGACCGGACCGCGAACGCACCCTCGACCACCACGTAGAGATAATCGCTGCTGTGACCTTCCTGGATCAGCATGCTTCCGGCAGCCATTCGCTCGCGTTTGCCGGCGGCGATCATCCACTCCACGTCGCTGTCGTCCAATGTGCCGAGAATGACAAGAGCTTTCCGCATATCCCGACTGTTCCCGCAAGTCTCAACCACTGAATGTTCGGCGACATTATACATTCTGCGGTCGAAGTATTCTCCAAGCTCCAACCGCTGCTTCGCAGTGTCGCTTCGAACGCCACCACGCAGGGGAGGAGACTGGAGTGGTAAGGCATCAGTAGTGCAGCGGCCGGTGAATCATACTTGGGACAAACATCTTAACGACGGGAATTCCGAAACGGGGATTGGTTAGATCAACCCGGTAGACATCCCGGTGGCCGGCAGTTCGCAGGTCGCCCAACACAGTGCGCAGATCTTGCGCCAGATCTCCGCTCGAACGGTCGACGATGTCGCTCCAAGCGAGATCGCCCCGCTGGCCCTCGAAGAAGGAGCGCAGACGGTCGTGGACGGCACTGAATTCGTAGGCTTCGGGACTCAGGTCCTCGCGCGCGCCGTGGATGAACGTCAGGCGCGCTTGTGCCGCTTCGGTAATCGCCCGGGCTGCCGCCACAGTTGGATCGAGATGGGTGCCATGGCCGATATTGACAGCAGTGCAAGCAGCGGGGGTGTCAGGATCAACGAACGCCGCCCAAAACGTACTTACCGGCACGGAACTTGCGACCCGCACGAGGGTCACGGCGATCCCAGCCCGAGCAAGCCGGTCTCGCAGCGCAGCCAACGGCCCGGCGGGTAAGGTGTCGAGATCAACCACCCGCGATTCGCCGCGGGGCAGAGTCAGCCCGCCAAGAAGCAGACAGGCCATCGCATCTCGCTCGATGATCTCGTAGAGCGCATGCAATGTAGCCTCCACCGGGTGGTTGCCAGAGGCGAGCCCGTTGGTCGAGTAGGCTCCCAGCATCGGCTCGACCACGAACGCGGCACAGACAGGTAGCCACACCGGCATTGGCGGCTCGACCCGCTCGCCGCGGACCCAGTCGATCAAGCGCTGCGGCGTCAGATAATGCGGCGCCTCCCTAGGAAAATCGGGCAAGGCGGAGGGCGGCACAAAAGGTTGGCCCTCGCGTTCCAACTCGGTCATGCTCGCGCGTCGAAATTCTCCGACCGGGGTTTCAGCATGCCAATGTTCGATCGCTTCCATCAGTGCGCCCACCTTGGCGGCCGCGTGCGTGATGCCCTTGCCATTCGACACCTGGACCTGCTTGCAGATGGGCCGGATCGCGCACCAGGTCGGGATCCCGAGCCGATCGAGATCGGTAATGTTCGCCACCCGAGTGATGCCCATATCAGCGAGCAGTGGCTTAATCCGTGCCAAGGTGTCCAGCGGTGCGACAACGCGATGCGTGCCTTCGGCGTAGGTGACGGGCAGCCTCGGGGTCATGAAAGCGGCTCCGATCGGAGCCGGCCGCCGCATCCATCAAGCTCCAGAGCCTCGATCAGGGTAACCGAAAAATGCCAGTGATAACCGAAATGCGCTGGGGTCATTTCGACTAGCCAATCGACCAGCTTTTCACCACAGAGGTCGGGGCGTTCAATACCATTTTCGTTTGCCCATTCGAGAATGATGCCGCGTCGAGCGGTTTCGCTGTCGATGTCGTGCCCTGCCGCGAAGGCACGCACTGCCGCCGTGACGAGAGCCCGTTCTGTAAGTGCTGCCTCGGCACGGCGAGGCGGGCCGTCAGCGGCCGGAAACCGGGCGCGCTCGAGGGCAAGATCGTCAACCGTAGCGACGATTCCTCGACAGCGTGCCCATTCGCCAACAAAGAAGAGTGTCGATAGAGCCTGTTTCAAGACTTGTAGCTGATCGGCGGCGATGCCGGCCCGCCGCGCGATCGCGGCAGGGTCGAGCGCCGCCAAGCGAGGGGCAAAACCTTCTTCAACGAGTCGCTCTTGTCTATACCAATGCGGCGGCGATGCGGGGGTTGGACGCACTCGCGGGTCCCCCGCCACGCCGGACGCGATTGTGGTCAGGGCAGCGATGGCATCGAGACGCTTCTGGTCGATGCGCTGCTTGACTAGAAAACTCGAAAGGGCGTCGCGACGGACAGCTGGCCACTTCGTTGCGGGACTGGCGTCGAGGAGCGCCGCGAAGGAACGGTTAGGAAAGTATAAGCGTCTGACAGATTCGAGCAGAATAGCGTGCTCCTCCGCGGTAATGATCTTGGGAACAGCCGCCGCCAGCGTGGCTCGGATGTTCACAAGCGGCTCTGACAACGCCGGATAACCTAGTTCGGCGGGACCGTAAGTAAGCGCCACCTCGTCGTCGCCGTCGATAACTCCGTCGCGGTACCACGCAAAGATCCGCCCGTGGCCGACCATGCCGAAGCTGTGCAATTCCGCCGCGCGCAAAGCGCCCATGCTGGAGGCGCCATGGACGACTGCTCCCTCGAACAGAGCGTCGACGATCTCGCGCTGCCAAACCGAGGGCTGGCCGTGAAACTCACCGTCGATCAGCACGATCGTCGTGTATCCGTCGATCAGCCCACGATAGATGTCGCCGCGGCGCGCCGGGGGACGAAACTCGGCGGCTATCAACGATGCAGCCTCGGCCCGCTTCAGGCTAGGCCCAAGAAATACGAGCGGTGGCGTCACCGCTGACGCCGATGCACGCCGCTCCGAGCAGTTGCCCGCGGTTAGCAATGTAGAATCGCGCACGAAATGAGCTCCGACAAGGACTGCATCGCCAGCAAAACCGCTCTGCGGCCCGTAATGATCGCCAGCCTCTGGGGCCCTGCATTCGGCAAAGCCTTCGCGATCAATCCCAAGGCCGCAATCATTAATATTCGCATTAACGACTCTTGACAACCGCCCGTCATGAAGATACCATTCAGCCGCGTTCGATAGTAGCTTTGATCTTCGTTCGATCGTAGATTTTCCAAACCTCAACATACATAAAGGAGGCAGCGATGGCGGAAGAAGTAATGGTAGGTTTGAAGAAAAAGGGCCCGGCGGGCGGCCCGGTTGAGACAGAGAAACGGCCCCAGATCGAGCTGACCGAGGAAGATCTCAAACAGATCGCGGGCGGCACGACAAAGGCAATCAGGTTTGTGAGCTAGTAGACAGCATCCCAGCATCAAAGATTCCGGCACGTACCAGAGGCCAAACGGACTCCAGTACGTGCCGGATTTCGCGTTTAGCCATGAACTGAGCTGCTCTCAGCGGCCGTGGGGACTTTGGGCGTCCGGATTGTTCACGGCGGCGAGAGACTGATCTAGCGGAAGGGCAGCCGGCGAGCAGGGCGTCATGCCACCGGAAATTTGGATATGGCTCGGCTTTTCAAGAAGGGGAATGAGCGGTCGGATCCATTGATTTCCACGTCGATTGAACCCGCAGCGTTCATAAAGGTCCCTGCACAGGAGATTCCTATCGGTTTCCTCCAAGCTCGCACGAGCACTTCCGAAACCACCTTCATGGATGGCGCGAAGAATTTCCGACAGCGCAGCAATCTCAACCTCCATTCCTACAACGCGGCAGCTCATCACAAACTGTAGAATGTCGCACTCGCGAACGACCACAACTCCCACTAATCCGTATGCGGTGAACCGATCTTCGACATCAAACGCGATGAATCGAGTACCCATCGCAACGGCGGGGATGCACTCCTGTTTCGTCCAGCGCTTGCCGGTAGTGTTGAACTGGTTTGTCTTGTTAATCAGCTCGAGCACCCGCGGAAAACCTGGATGGTCCATGTCGGTGACGTCGATGAGGTTGACCGCCAGAGACAGTGAAGCAAGGAAATCCTGGCGCGACATCTGCTGGCGCTGCCTCTTCCGCTCGCGGTCAATGCTCCGGGCTTTTGCGATCGCCGCAAGCCCGTGCTCGAAGACATCGCGGTTCTGGCCGGCGACTTGAGCATGCACCATTTCGGTTCGCGCTGCAGACACCGCGGTGATGGAAGAAACTTGTGTCTCGGCAGACCATAGAAGGATGCGGCGCCACAGAAGCGGGTTTGGGCCGAACACCCTTATCTCAGGAAACGCGGCTTTCACCGCAGCCCGCTCGGTCGGGTTGTCGTCGATAAAGACTACATTTCTGGGAAGAACGTTGATCTCGTGCAGTATTTTCTCGATGCTGTCCGCTTTCGGCTGCCAATTTATTTTCCGTACAGCGAAGTCGTCCAAGCAAAGTCGCCTGCCATAACTGCGACTCAAGATCTGAGCAACGCGGCCCTCGTCGTTCTTGGTGGCTATGGCGAGAACGACTCCTCGCCGCTTAAGGTGGCCAAGCGCCTCCGCGAAGCCAAGCGGCCAGCCTTCCACAGCCTCAAGGCCCAGTTCGTTCTCGCTCTGCTCCGCGGCGACACCGCGCCAGAGGGTATCGTCTACATCGACAATGACGAGCTTTACCATGTCCATCTGGCGAATCGTCTTGTACATCGCCAGGATTTCTGTCCACTCGTATCCCATATAATCCGCGACCTTCGACTGCAAATACGTCGAGGCGCGGCAGGTCCCCTCCACCCGTTCCTGATCATAAAGAAAATCCAAATCTATAATTGCCGAGTTGTGATTGGACTGCCAGATGCTATCGTCTTGGAAATACTTCCTGCCATACGTAGCCATGACCTGATCGTGATCAAAGATATAAGCATTGTTAAACTTCCTGGTTTCCATATCTAAATGCTTATTGAGCTCTTCTATGAAATACACAAAGTTTCGCAGATCATATCTCGGTAGAAGTCGCCCCATGGGATTTTGCTGGGGCAGCTGAAAATTGAAAACAAACGTCAAAATCCCGTACTCTAAATTCCATCGCATGGCAGCTTGAAGAAATTGTGAGAGTCGCCCTTTTGCTATCTCGAACAGTTTCTCGTAGCCATCGACGTCGTCGTAAGACATCCGAAAAAATGGCCCGTCAGGCAGCACCGAGCGCAGAGGAATCTGCACCACTTGGAAGTCGTATGCATCAGCAGATTTTGGCGGGCTGGACGGGATTTCTGCTGTGTTGTTAAAGACGAGATAGTCACAGGGGCAGCCCGGCGTGGCCGTCTGGATGAAATCCGGCCACTCCGTCAGAAGGCACGACCCCACCACGAGGACTCGCCGTAACGTCACGGGCGTGACCGCCAAGTCTTGTGGGCATCGGTAGACTTGGTCAGGGATCGAGGGTCCAGCCATGCTGCTTTCTGCCCGGCTAATCTGGCTCGTCACGGACCGTACCTCAATGATCGGTACCGGTTCCGCGTCCACACATTCCCCCATTTAGCCGGCGGTGAAGGAGCACTTCAGCAGCTCGACATTTTAGCAAACGCCGCCCGAACCACGCCACTCCTTGCCATCGAACGCCTATCGGGATCGGTGATCGAGATTTGGCCGTCCCGCGAGGCCAACATTTGCTGCTCTTACTGTTTCCCCTCCGGCCAATCGATCTTCGGAAATCATCTGCCGGCCTTCTCCGCGTAGGAGGCCATGGCATCAATTGTGGCGAAGTTTTCAACTGTCAGTTGCTCAGGCTCGATTTCCAGGCCGAACTCATTTTCGAACCATACAATCAGTTCCCACAAGGCGGGCGAATCCAGCATCCCGAAGTCGGGGATCGAATCCTGGAAGCGTAAAGAGGTGGCGTCCTTGCCCTGTTGTTTGGCCAGTTCGACGATCTTCTGATAGATCTTTTGGTGGGTGTCGGTCATGCTAGTTCAGCTTTCAGGCCTCGTCGGGCCCAGGCGTTAGGGTTATGGTCCTAAGTACATTGACCGCATCCGCTCCGTTCAGGACGCGATGGTCGTACGTGGCGCCTATGCATGCATTCTGGAGGGAAGTAGCGGCGTGGGCGATCATAATGGCGGTGTTCGGCAGCAGGATCGGCACGTGCCGGTTAATGGGCCAGCGTGCCATGCTGCTGAAACCGATGGTGGCACCGCAGGTTTCCTCAGGACGTAGGGAATTGCGCATGGCGCGGCGCTGAAGATCGGTCAGTTTGATCACGAAAGCGCAGGGGTCAAGCTTCTCCGCTTCCCGCACCACAACTACCGTCAAATTGGGACCCGCCTGAACTGTGAAGCCAAGATTGACGTGGTCGTACTGCCAACGTTGCTCGGCAAAGATTGTCGAATTGACGAGGGGCTGGGTTACCGCAGCCCGTACGAGCTGCCAGGCAAGCAGGGCGAGCAGTGGGTTGAAAAGCAGACCTTGGTGCTTCTGAAAGACGCCGGCGTACTCTACCCAGGCCGTCGTATCCCAAGACATTTCAAGATAGCCTGGTACTGCGTCCGATTTGTGCCAGGAGACCGTGCGCAACATTCCCCGGGCAGACGGACTCAGCTGAATCGTCTTGCCGGGCTCGGGCGGGATGGACGGGGCGGCAGCTGAAAGTCTGGTGGCCGAGCTCCGGGTCGCCCGCATGGATCCGTGGGTACTGATGTACTTCTCAACATCGGCTGCCAACAGGCGTTCGCCGGAAGCCGGGACGTCCTGCCCCACGAGCCCATACTGCGATAGAAGGATCGCGGCTTTCAAAGTAGGTGTTCTGCTAAGTGTGCCTGCGGGTCCCGGGGGCACGGCCGGCGTTGCAGTGGACACAGCTTCGGTGGCGGTAGCGCCGATCCAGGCTAGCACCGAACCCACCGCGATGGTTTCGCCGGCCCCAAAACAGAATCCCAGCAGATAGCCGTCCTGATCCGCTTCGACCGTGAAGGTCGCTTTGTCGGTTTCCAGGTCAGCGACTGGATCGCCCTGTTTGACGTGGGTTCCAGGCGCCACAAGGGATTTGAGAAAACGAACGGAATCGTCATTGTTGTTGAGTCGCGGGGTGTAAAGCGGGGTCGGCATGGATGTTTAAGCGGTGGCCAAACTCGCCAGAATGGTGTCGATAACGCAGTCCATAACGTCCTCTACGGAAGGAAGCACCCTGGTTTCGAGACTGCGGGCGGCGGGGATTGGTACCGGCGGCGAGGCCACGCGCCGGTAGCGGCCCTGAAAACTGGCTTCGAGGAGCGCAGCCCCCAACTCGGCGGCGAAACCAAATTCCGTCGGTGCCTCCTCGATCACCACTATCCGAGGGCTACTAAGGAGATGGTTCACCAACGTGGCTCGCGGTAGCGGCGCCAGCAGAGACGGCGCTACTATTTCAACGCTGATTTCCTCTTCTTCCAGTTGGGTCGCGGCAGACTCAGCTAATCGAACGGAATTGCCGTACGCGACTAGACTCACATCCGGTTCGCCATCGCCTCGTCTGAGAGTGGGAAACCAGGCGCCGCCCCGATCGGACGGGTTGGGTTCCAGTTCCCGATAGTCGGCGTGATCCACGGTTCTGCCGTAGAGGAGTTTGTGCTCGAAAAACACCGTTGGTGAGTTCCAGCCGAGCACGGCGCGGCGAAGCAGCAGGCCGGGATCGTGTCGCTGGCTGGGAAAAACAATGGTCAGGCCAGGCACGCCGGTCATCAAATTCTCCGGGCTCTGGCTGTGGGTTGGGCCGTAGCCACGGCGTCCACCGCTAGGCGTGCGTATTACTAGAGGGACGCGGGCCTCTGGAAACATTCCCGGGAACTTCACCGCGTGGTTGTAAAGCTGATCCATGGCCAGGGACAGAAAGTCCGCAAACATGATTTCGACAACGGGGCGGTGGCCGTGGAGCGCGAGACCGATGGCAGCTCCCACCACACCCGCTTCACTGATCGGCGTTGAGATCACGCGGCCCGGATAACGAGTGCTCAGGCCGGCCGTTACTTTGAAGGCACCACCGTAGGGGTCGTGGAGATCCTCACCGAGAACAATAACCTCCGGGTGGCCGGCGAGAAGTTCGTCGAGTGCATTATTCAGCGAGGCACGAACGTTTGTTCCTAAGTCGTCAGTAATCGCATGGGCCGCATCCGGTGGTATGCGGTCCGCAACAAAAATATCACGCTTTGGTTCGTTGGATTCTGCCTCAGGGGACGCCATCGCCTGTCGGTAGACTTCGTTCAGAAATTCATCGGCGGCGTTGTCGATTTCGCCTTTAAGGTTCGGCCCCAGATTGCGCCCCAGTCGCACCAACGGGTCGCGCGCCCGGAGTGCATCCATGACTTTGGGTTCGCGCAGATCGTCGCCCTTGCTATGTGGACTGAGGCGGCAAGTATCGATCACCAGGAAGCCAGGCTGCCCGGATGCCCGCGTCTCCTCAACAACGCTTTCGCAATTCTTTAGAAAGTCAGGATCGGAGTCGTTAAGGTGCCAGGTTCGTAAGCCGAAAGCCGAGCCCCGAGCTTCGAGCGAACCGCCGACGGTATCTGCAGTGGGCGTAGTTTGTGCGATGTTGTTGTTCTCTAAGACGAAGAGCATCGGCACTGCCCAGATAGAGGCTAGGTTGAGGCTCTCGTAGAACAAGCCCTGGCCGGTGGTCCCATCGCCTATGATCACGGCCACAATGCCGTTCTCTTCTCGGCGTTTCAGCGCAAGCGCGTGGCCAGCGCCAATTGCTGTCATCCCGCCCTGAACGCCGTTGCTGTGAAAACCGCGGAAGGCTAGATGTTGACTGCCGCCGATGCCTCCGCAAACACCGGCGCTGCGTCCCATGATCTCCGCGACGAGGCCCAGAAAATCGCCGCTATAAGTAAGAAAATGGCCATGGTTTCGGTGGTTCGATAAAACGATATCGGCGGGGTGGTTAAGCGCCCTCACCACAGACATGGCGCACAGTTCCTGTCCGATGCAAGTATGGGTGGTCCCGGAGAGAAGCCCTTGTGAGAACAGGCGCAGAAGCAGTTCTTCCGTCCTTCGAATTAGCAATGCAAACGAGTACAGTGACTGCGTATCGCAGCCAATAATGGGCTTTCCTCCGGCCTCGCGTTCAAATAGCGCCAAAGTGCCTACCCGATGTTTGCTTTCGTTCCCCATTGGTCATTTTTCTAAGCTCTCACTATCTGCGGTCGTGAGAACGGAACCCGCAAAGTATCCTGCCAGAAACGCTGCCATTCCAGTTGACTCTGAATTGAATGCCTTAGTAGCCTCGGGATTCGCGTAGCTCAATTCTTCTAATGGGATAGCCACCCTTTATCGGCAACGAAAGCAGCCACCTCTTGCACAGCGTGAATCACCGCCCCATATTGGAGAACGAGTATACGCGCTTCGCCGATGCTTCCCGAAAATTCAACCCCATGTTGCCTCCAATCGAGGCGCGTACTGCTTCAGTAAACCAGCTTGGCAAAACGCCGCTCTGAGGACTCTTTATGTCATACTCGGAATTCCGGTCTAATTCTGGTGGTCCCGTCTGAGCCTGCCGATTTGGACCTTCGGTGTCGTGCGTACTAAAGTTTCCGCCGAAATCGTCGGTAATCATGCGGGTCATAGGAGTTGTCGTGAGCTCGGAGCAGTCGGAGGAAGAAACGAGGAAGGTCGATGTCTCGAGGCTGCCTGCCCAACGCACCGACGAGACGCATGCGAAAACGTCGACATTCAAGCTGACCTATAGCGACGGCAGTGAGACCCAAATGTTTTTTCTGCCCGAAGGCGATACTCTGGTAGGCCGGTCGCGTATTTGCAATCTGGTTATCGGGCATTCGAGCGCGTCCCGGCGCCATGCGCGCTTTGAGGTCAGAGAAGGCCGTTGCTTCGTCGAAGACCTGAGCAGCAGCACAGGAACTTACAAGAACGGGGATCCTATAACTAGCACCGAACTCCGGGTTGGCGACGTTGTGTCGCTCGGGCAGATGCAATTCGCTGTGGGCGAGGCGGTTCCCGAACTTGTGACGTTCTCGGAAATGCATACCTTCAGGAAGGCCACCATCACCCTGCCAATTGCCAGATTTGCTGCGCCAGGTTTCCTGGGTACCGATGCGAAAGCGCGTGAAATCGATAGCAATCGTCTGGTCGCTATGTTGTCTGATGTCAGCAGCGAACTCGTGCGTTCCAGCTCTCTTCCTCAAATACTTGATCGCATTGTCGCGCTGACATTCGAAATGATTCGTGCGGATCGCGCGTTCCTGATGCTTCTGGACGAGCAAAGTGGAGAACTGGTACCACGAGTCGCTCGCGGCCGCGACGGCACGCCCGCCCATGACGTCACAATCAGCCGAACCATCGCCGGAACCGTATGGAAAGATCGCGTGGCGTTACTCGCCTCAGACGCACAACTGGATTCGCGATTCGAGGCGTCCGAAAGCATTCCCCTGCAAAACATCCGTTCCTGCATGTGCGCTCCGTTGTGGCACGATACCGAAGTCATCGGCATCTTGTATGTCGATAATCCGGAGAGCAGCAGGTTCAGCGTCGGGGACCTGAACCTCTTCACCACGCTTTCCAATTACGCCGCAGTGGCCATCGGGCATGCCAGGCTTGCGGCGCGGCTGCAGGAAGAGAGACGACAGCGCGAACGCCTGCAACGCTATCACTCTCCCCGTGTTATCGAACGCATTCTGGAGGGAGAAAACGAGACTGGCGCCAGCTTCATTGCGCAAGAGCGACAGATTTCCGTACTCTTTGCCGACATTGTCGGCTTCACGACAATAGCCGAGCAGATGGCCCCGCCTGAAGTGGCGCAGCTGCTGAACCAATATTTTGAAGCCATGATCGATGTCATCTTCGAACATGAAGGAACGCTCGATAAATTTATTGGCGACGCGATTCTTGCCACGTTTGGCGCAGCGCTGCCACAGCAGGACCACGCAGTGCGATGCGTCCGGGCGGCCCTCGATATGCGGAAAGCGCTCGCCCATTTCAACGCCAAACGCCACCAACCTGAATTACGCATGCGTATCGCGATCAACAGCGGATGCGCTCTGGTCGGTGATATAGGCTCTCCGAAGCGCCGGGAGTTTACCGTGCTGGGGGATGTCGTCAACACCGCCTCGAGGCTCGAATCCAGCGTGACTCAACCTGACCAGATCATCATCAGCGGCAACACGTATGAGCTCGTCAAGGATGAGATCGAAGCGCGGGCTCTCGGCTCTGTGAATCTGCGTGGCCGTTCGGGACCGGTCGATATCTACGAGGTATGAGTGCGCAGAGTGCCTGTGAGGCGTTCGGCCAAGTTGAGACCCGGCCCGAAAACCCCCGTCCTCCCCCAACCGTTTACAGGTTCTTTTCCCAGAAGGCTAGCATGGCGTTGTACCTCTGGATCAGTGCGGGTTCATCGACAAACCCATGTTTGCGCATGGGGAATAGCTCGACCTGGTAAGGCTTGCCGGCGGCGATCAAAGCATCCATAAACGCCTCCTCGTTCTGCGGATGAACGTTATCGTCATAAGTACCGTAGATCAGCAGGAGCGAGCCGTGCAGGTCGCGGGCGCGGGGGATCAGCGAGGCACTCTCGTAGGCCGCCGCATTGTCCTGGGGCAGCTTCATGAACGCTTCAACCCACTTGGAATCGTAAAAGTGCCAGTCGGTCACGGGCGCTCCAGCGATGCCGGCTTTAAATTCCGTCGACCTGGTCATCAGGTTGAGAGTGTTGGTGCCGCCTCCGCTCCAGCCCCAGACGCCGACCCGGCTACCGTCCACCCATGGCTGCGTCTTGAGCCAGAGAATGCCGGCAACCAGGTCCGCGGTTTCTCCGGCGCCCGGGCTCACCGCGAAGGTGTTTTCCAGCGTTTTGCTGATCGCCGTGGCGGCGCGATTATCGATGGCCACCGCGATGTAACCCTTGCTGGCCAGCAGGTTGTCGAAAAGGGTTTCGTTTTGCCATTCGTCGGCGACCGTAGGCGCGGAGGGACCGCCGTAGATATGCAGGATCACGGGATAGCGATGGGTAGGGTCGAAGCCCTTCGGTTTCAAAATCTGCGCTGGCATGGGAAAGCCGTCTTTTGCCGGGATCGTCGACAGCTGCGGATACTGCAAGTCCGGCGGCAGAAGCTCAGGTCGAGGAGCTGCGATAACTGCTTTCAGCTCACCGTCCGCGGAGTGGAGCCGCAATGCCGGAAGGGTATGGATGTTCGAGTAGGTGTCGAAATAGAAACGGGCGTCCAACGACATACCGATGGCATGCGTTCCCGGTTCCGTGGATATCCGCTTCAAACCGCTGCCGTCGCTGTTGATCCGGTAGAGTTGCCGCTCGACTGAACCATCCTTGAGCGCGGTGAAGTAGATCCAGCCGTTCGCTTGATCGATCCCGACCACCGCCTGGCGCACCCAATAGGCTCCGCCGAGAGACGAAACCATGGCCCAGTCCCCTTTGGTTACCTGGTTGACCAAGGTTCCGTCCGCCGCATAGCGATAGAGGTGCATGAAGCCATCGCGTTCCGACGCCCAGAGGAAGTGACCGTCACGCAAAAAATACAGGTCGTCGGTTATGTTGACCCACTCCGGGTCGGTCTCCGTGAGCAATCGCCTCACCCCAGTCCCCTCCCGATCGGAGAGGTACAGCCCTAATTCTTTTTGGCTGCGATCCATGGTTTCGAAGCTTAGGTGCTTCCCGTCGGGCAGCCAGTTCACGCGCAGCAGCCATTCGTAGGGCTTGTCGGTAACGGGAATCCAGTGGGTCGAGGCAGAATCCACCGCCACCACGCCCACGCGGACGACAGGGTCGTGCTCCCCGGCCTTGGGATAAGCCTGATGAACTAAACGCGAGTCTACGGGAGAAAAATCAACGAACGTGCTGACCGGCACTCCGGTCTCGTCGGTTTGCAGGTAGGCAATCGACTCCGAATCGGGCGACCACCAATAGCCAATGTCATGGCGGCCGAAGATTTCTTCCCAATAAACCCAGGAGAGCGTGCCATTCAACACGGTCTGCGAACCATCGCGGGTGAGCTGGATCTCCTTCTTCGCGGAGAGATCCCAAACGTAGATATTGTTTGCGCGAACGAAGGAGACGAAACGGCCATTGGGCGAGAACTGCGGGTCTTTCTCTTCCTCCGCCGTCTGGGTTAAGCGGGAGAAGGTTGACGAATTCAGGTCGAGCAGGAAAATGTCTCCATCAAAGACGTAAAGAGCTTGCTTCCCCGCGCGATTAAAGGCCACTGGCCATGGAAGCGCGATCTGAACGCCAGCCCCGGGCGCGATTGATTTGAGCGAAGCGACGGCCCGTTTCATGTCCAGGACCGGCAGCCGCCTGGCGGTAGCCGGATCAAGCCGCTCGAAAGTCTGTCGCGATTCCGGCAGCCGCACGTCGTCAAGGATCGCTGTGCCGTCCTCAAGCCAGACGAAGGAGGGGACGTCGGCAACCTTCCTTCCCTGGCTCACGATCCACTGGGTGGTGAGAGTTGGCCTCTGGGCATGCAGCCAGGAAAACGCAAGCAGAACAGGAAAACACAGGAGAATCCGGCGGATCTTATTCATTTTGGGGAGCTTTATGTGGGCGCTGCAGGATCCGAACCTGCGCCTTCCACCAATCTGGCCGCCTTCGATTTCCGAAACCTACCACATTTCTTGAACTTAGAAAGTGTATGAGACGCCGATTAACGGTGATGGCTTAAAGTGAAGCCCCGCGTTGTTTAAACGGAATAAGACATTTCCGGTTACCAGGAACCTGGCGAAGGGACGCACCTTGGCCCCAGCCGATATGTTGGCCTGATTGATGGTCGAGACAGAAGTGGTGATTGTTGGGTGATTGACCCCTCCGGCATCCTGGAAGGTGGACGTTTCGAGGCGTGCTGCATTCAAAAGGGAAGTGCCGATGTAATCTGCCGAAAGACCGAGCCAGTGGGTCACGGACGCATCTGCGCCCCCAGAATACGAAAAAACATTCGGCAGCTGAGCAGTGGTTACGGGTTGCGAAGTCACGGTCCCAGCCAGGACCGAATTGCCGTTTACTTCCATTCCCGCGCTGGCGTGCGGAGAAACTCTTCCGGAATACGAATAAATTACGAACGGCCGTAGTCCCCAGGCGCCTGACCCTAGAAAATTATAGGCGTCCCCGGTGGGAAGACGAACATCCAAACCGGTCGCAATTGCTGCTTTCTCTTGCGCGCCATGCCACGCAACATATTTGCCGCGAAGCCGAAGATCGCCAAAGCCGAACGCAGAATTGCTGTTTATAAAACTTGCGTTGGACGAATTAACATATGTTTCGCCGGGGATGACCGTTGGCGGAGGCGAAAAATAGTGGACGTAAGGCAGTGGCTCGAAACTGTCGATGGTGGCACTTGAATCCATCGTCATTCGTACGTCAACCAGAGGGATCGCAATCGATACATCCAGGTTATCCGATAGCCCATACGTGCCAACAATCGTGACCTGGTTAACCTTTATATCTATTCGGTTTTGCGTTGCAACGATGTCTTTCGTGTATATCGGCTCTTCGGTACCATCTGGTGCCTTGTAGCAGGGGGTAGACGGTACGGTTGTACAGACAGTCGGTTCCGGCTCGTGAGTGTAGACCGCTCCAAACGATTTGAGATTTACGTTATCGGCCTTATCAAAGTCGAAATATTCGTAGCTCACTCCGAGAAAAACCCGTCGCTTGCCGAGGGTTTCCGCGCGATCTGCCAGTACAGGTCCAAAGCTGGTGGCTTCCTGCATCACTCCATTTGCAAAAATGAATCCGGAGACCGGTGATGCCAGCGGCACCTGGCTGAGCTGCACGCCAATCTCGGCATTGACAGGAGCCAAACTACTTACGCTCGAAGCCTGGAAGTGAACCGAGTGGAACATAGTTGGATAGAGCGGGCCACCATTATTGGTACCCACCAGACCGCCAGGGCCGTAGACCTGGGGAACCACGCAAATCAAATCAGAAGATCGCTGGGCACCGGAACCCAGGAGCTGTTGGGTCGGGCACGGGCTCTGAGCGAAGGCCGATGCGGACAAAGCGAGTTGTGACAGAATAATCAGCACCCTTAAACGCGACATTCTCATTTCTCCACGTGAAGTGAGCCCCCAGCACCCGTCAACCATATCGTGAAGCGACTGCTTCTGTGATGCTTCTCAGCCTTAGCCATTGCGATATAGAGCATAGTTAATGGTTCTTGAGGGAAAGATCACACGTTGTTCCGCGAGAGTTTCTTAGAAAGCTTGGGAATGGTTTACAAAGTGCCACCGTTCGAGTGAAGCCATGAGCCTATGAGAATCGGGCCGCGCCATTTGTTTCGAGGCTAAAGAACGCAGACGGCCAGTTCAAAGGAACGGATCAGAGCGCAAACACGATTAGCCGAAATGGCGAGCGGTGCTGTGTGTCTTCGTGAGGACCCCCAAAATAAAGAATCTAATGACCTAAAGGGCCGACAAAGATAGTGCTGCAAACGATAGCACAATCGATCTGGCACCTACAACCTTCTTGATCTCCGGACCCTTCTTCCACCCGCTAACCTGAGCCCCAAATCCAATGCTTTGCCGCCCGATGGTGGAGAGCCCACCGCAGATTCTTGCTCCCAAAAGGATTGCTGAATGTTATGCTGCCGATCAAGGCTTTGCGGAGAACAAAGCACCTTCGCTCAGTTGTAGATACGCGCACTACGGGTCCCCTTCCAGCGCGAGACTCTGAGATTTGTGGTGTCACGGACGGGCGATGAAACGGGCGGTTTTCCTTTGCGTATGCTGCTTGTGCACGATACAAGTCTGGGCGGATGGGCATGGCCCTGCGTTCGGGTACTCCACAACTACTCTGGGCTCAGGCGACAGCAGCCTCGAAACGATGCTTATGTGGCGCTCCGGTGTAGCCATGATCGGTCCGCGATTTAGTTACGGAGTCACCGAGAACCTTCAATTCTCTGTCTCCGCGCCCTTCGAGCTTAACTATGGACAGCATCCTGTAGGCCGGTTCACCGCCGAGACGCCTGGCGAACCGCAGGCGGAGGCACTGGTCGCCTGGCGATTTCACCATGCCTCAACCGGAATTGGAACGCGCAATGAAAGTACACTTTACATGGGGGTTTCTGGCACAACCCAGACCCTGCCTCGAACCGATGGGCCGCCACTCAGTCGGGAACCGGCCTATTACATCGCCGCTGCGACCGGCCATATCTCCCGAAGCTACTACCTTTGGGCAGGGGGAGGCTATCAACTCTACGGCCATTGGGGGGATAGTGAGGACCATCAAAGTAACTCTCTACTGACCAGCGTCGTGATCGGCTGGAGACCCGGGTTCTTATACAAAGATTATCCGAAACCCGATGTGCGTCTGTTCTGGGAGACGACCGGGGACTGGGTTGGAATGGCGCGTCGCGGCGGAACCGTAGCCACCTCGCCGGTTACTGGTGGTCACTTCCAGTCTGCGGCTATTCCGGCCTCCCCAGCGAACACGAGCGACAGCGTCGTGCTGCCAAATTCAGGAGGAGAGGGAATCTATACCGGCCCCTCATTTTTGTACACTTATCGGGATATCGCCTTACAGGGTGGGGTTATGTTTCCGCTCTGGAATCAAGTGAACGGCACCCAACCCGCCGAAGGAATCCGCGCATTCATTGGCGTGAGTTATTTCTTCCTGAAAGGGCGGAGATGACCTTTTCCTGGAGAAGCACTTTCCGTGGGATTGTTCTCGGGGGCCTATTGCTAGCCATCCAACCGGCTCGCGCGGAGTACAAGCGCATTCGGCTTAAAGTATACGGCTTGGATTGCGAGTTATGCGCCCGCGGCGTTAGCGCATCTGTTCATCGTTTGGACGGTGTCAGATCGGTCGCATTGAGTCTAAGGACCGGAATACTCGAAATTGAGCTTATTCCTGGCAATACACTCAGAATGAGTGATCTCCGCAATCGCATCCGCGAGAACGGTTTTCGTCCAATGGAAGCGACCGTCACCGCCCTCGGTCGACTCAATGGATCCAGGTTTGAGGTTCTCGGCACGGGCGAATCGTACGATGTTTCTGTTCCCGACGCAAAGGGCGTTGCGGCTGAAGAGCTCACGTTCGACGTCCGCTGATGGATCGGCAGCGGCCTCAAGCTCCGGCGAAGTATTCGAAGCTACCGTGATGGTTTCTTTTTCTGCGCTGAAACCAGACTGGGCCGCGCTAGTGTAGAAGGTGAACTCGCCGTTGGCATCGGTCTTTTCGTTTTTGCGGTCGAGGTCCTCCACCGTTGTCCAGATGCCACATCTCGCCCGGTGCGCCGACGACACGGCATAGAGCTGTCGCCAGGGTGTCTATGAGGTACGAACGACATACGGGGTCAAATCGCCGCCCCAGTTGATCCCTTAAGTGGCTCATTTTATGGGAATTATTGGTGGGCGCTGCAGGATTCGAACCTGCGACTTCCACCGTGTGAAGGTGGCACTCTACCGCTGAGTTAAGCGCCCTCGGGGCATGCCGTAGTTTACACGAACCCCCCTGCGACCCCCAACCCGGGTGTGCTATCGCTTGATCTTCAACTTCGAGCCGCCGCCCGTGAACCACACGTTTGCACCCTCGCCATTAATCGGCGTTTCGTATGTGTTCTGAGCTCAACTAACGGATAGACGTGATGTGCCAGGAGTTGCTTCCGTCTTTCCTTAGGGTCATCGTGACCTGTGATTTGGCCGCTCCATTGGTGATGATTTGCTGTTGAAAGCTGACCACGGCGACATTGCCCGCGACTTCCGGACCTTTGGTTATTACGTAATTCAACGTGACTTCATGCGCATCGCGAAAAGCGGTGCGGAGACCGCTTACCTGTTTGGGGCTCATATCTGGCCAGATCTGCTGTAGTTTGCCCACATCCCGGGTGTCATAGGCGGATTTATAGGCGTCAAGAACAGCACGAATTGCATTTAGGTCATCAGTATTGTCAGGAATTTTCGGCGTGACTGGCGGAGCCGGAGGAACAGGCGCCACTGCCTGAGGCACGGGGGCCGCTGCAGGCGGGGGCGCGAGCCTGGCAAGCTGGGCAGTCGCTTCCTCCTTATGCCTGCCCGAGGGATAACTGCCCAGGTAGCCCTTGAGGCTGGCCGCATCCCCCTTATGGATTGCCTCCGCCCACATGAGATCGTCAAGGAGAGTCGCCGCGCGGTCGTGATACTGGCCGGTTGGATTCTGATCAAGATACCTTCTCACCTGCAGAGGATCGGTTGTGTTCTGAATAGCCTCCCACTGCAGGCGCGCGATCTCCGCTTGCGCAGCTGGAAGATGGGGGCCTGCCGGGGAAGCATACTTCGTCGCGTATTCCTGATACCCCCTGAGGCTCCTGCTGCTGCTCGCCTTCGCCCAGGAGAGCTCTTCGAGCTTAGACTCCGCCTGAGCCCGGAAAGAGGAATTTGGATAATGGCGGAGGAAGTCTTCCACGACTGCTGGGTCTCCCGTGTTGTTGATACGGTTCCATGCAGTCTGCTCTTCTGACGTCGCCGGCGCCGGCTGCTTGAAGTCAGCACGGCTAAGGACCACGGTTGCATTCGCCTTGAATTGACGAGGGTCGGCGACCAGCTCTTGATTTCCGGCCATGAGCCGGAGGCGATGAACGCCCGCCGTCACCTCCCAGGTGCCTGGCGGTCCACTCGCGGGAACTCGAACATCGTCGACAAACAGTTGATCACCGGCACGCACGCCCTTGAGAACCAGCCGGGCCGTAACCGGCGCCTGGCTCGCAACTGCGGGAGCCGGTGGGAGCGGCGCCAGCGGCGGTTCCTGGGAAAGCTCCAACGAAATTGACTGGTCTTTCGTGAGGGTAACGGATCGGCTTCTGGAAACGTACCCCTGGAGATCTGCTTTGACGCTGTAGGTTCCTCCCGGCGAAAGCTTAAAGCTGCAATTCGGCGTCACGCACTTGCGGCCATCGACCTCTACCTCAGCGCCAGAGGGAATCGTCGCAACCGTAAGTACAGATACCTGTGGCCGCGTTAAGTACCTGATCAGAACCCCGAGCATTACCAGCACTGCAGCAACGACCCCGCCGATGAGCAGCAGCCGGCGCGGCTTCTTCGCCGGGCGCTGCGCAAGCTGCAGCTTCCGCTGCCTGCTCTTTTCTTGCTCCGCCGCTTGCCGCTCAGCAGATTTCCGCGCAGCAGACAGCAGCTTCTCCAGCTCTTTTTCCTGCGGCCATTGTTGGCAGGCAACTTCCAGCAGGGCTCCGGCCTCCTCGTAGCGATGTTTTCCGAGAAGACTTCTCCCCTTATCAATCGCCGCCTGAATCGCCGCCCTCTGCGCGGCCGCCTGGCGTTGAACCTCGTGCTCAGCGGCGATCTGCTCTTTGCACTTCGTGAGCAGGGACTGCAGTTGTTCGCTTTCCGGATACTTCGCCGCCGCTTCTTCAAGGGCGCTCAACGCCTTTGCCGCCTGACCCGTTTCCAGCAGCCTGGTATAGGTCTTGACCTCCAGCTCAATCGCGGAGGCGCGCGCTGCTGCCTCATAGCGTGCCCGTTCTGCCCGCTCCAGGCTGTCTTCCGCCCTAAGCAGCATTCCACGCAGCTCGACGCTTTCGGGAAAGGTCTTCAGCGACTCCTGCAGCTTCTTTATAAGCGATGCCGCATCCGAGGAGCCTGCCTCCTGCTCCTGAGAGAATCTGCGGAGCTCGATCTGCAGCAACTTGGCCCGCGCCGAGCGAACCTCCATTTCTACCTGGTCGCAAAGAGAGGTGATTGCCTGATCAGCGGCATGCTGGTCTCTTATCTGCATCGCGCGTTGTTTGATCAGGTCCAGATCCGGCGGCCCAACTGCCTGAGCAGCGGAAACGCTCAACGAGGTCAATTCCTCGCAAACAAGATCGTGTTCGATCCGGCGGCCATGAACTTGCGCAGTAACCCGGACAATTATTTCCTGCAGGTCGTCGAGCTCGGGGTGGGCCGCGGCGCGGCCTTGCGCGGTGGAAAGTAATTGCTCCGCTTCCTCCACACTCATCGCCATCAATGCGCTGTCCGCCGCCTGGTTGACCTCACTCATCAGGCGGGAAATACTCTGGCGGCGAGCATCTGCTGCCGCTTTGACTTTGTCCACAGCAGCCGTGACTGCCGGCTCCGCCGCGACCGTAGAAGCAACTGCGTGCGCATGGTTGAGCACATGGGTTAGCCCTGCCAGCGACCGGGCTCGAGAGGAGGCGCTCTCCAGTTGCTCCAATTCACCGATGAGAGCTTGCCGTTGCGCCACACGACGACTCACTTCGTACTCGATCTGTTGAATCAGCGCACCGACTTGCGGCTCCAAAGAAAAGTTGGCGGAGATCTGCGTGGCCCGGCGCAAGATGTCCGTGGTCTCGCTCAGTGGGACGTGCTTCACCGTTTCCGCTAATTTTGTCAGCTCGGCAATGACCCGCTCGTGTTCTTCTCCACGCGCATCCAGAGCCCGGGCAACTTCTTCGCAGGCGTCCTGAACCCTTCTTTCACGAGGAAACTCCGCCTTAACTTCCTGCAAGCGCGTTTTAGCCCGCGCCCTCGACTCAGGGTCAAAAGAATCTTTGGCGCTTCTCCTAAGCTCTTGCAATTCCGCTGACACCTGCTCCCTGGCCAGCTGTCGGGCTCGCACTTCCTCGAGGATCGGATCGAACCCACTGCGCGTCTCGTCACTTTCGATGCCCACCAGCATCTGCCTTAGTTGAGAAGCAAGGGTTTCCAGGCGGTCGACCGGCTCCCGGCCATCGAGCGCTTCTCGCAGGGTCGCCGCCTGCCGCTGGGCCGCCTGCGTCTGCAGCAGCACCCGCTCCGAGGCTTCTTTCGCAGCCAGAGACTCCTGATCCTGCGATCGCCGCTCCGACTCCGCGCGCGCCAGCGATAACAGCGCTTCGAGATTCGGCTCTCCGGGAAGCTGACCTAAAGCCCCTTCCAGCATCTTGATGGCCGCGCTGAATTCGCTCCGGTCCAACAATTCCTTGGCCGCCAGGCTCTTGTCCTGAACAAACCGCCGCCGCTCGGCAATATCTCTCTGCTTTTCTGCGATCGATTTCAAGCGCTGCAGGGTCGGCTCGTTGGGAAAACTTCCCAACCCCACTTCGCAAATGGTGTAGGCAGAAGAAAAATCCTCCGCGCGCAACGCACCATGAATCTCGTCAGTTAAATCGAGTAGATCCTTGCGGCGCTGTTCCTGCTCCTGTCCGCGGTTGGCCCATTGCAGCAACTCGCGTACATTCGAGTCCGCCGGGTCCAACTGCTCGGCCTTGCGCAAAGAGTCAATCGCTTCCCCAAACTGGCGCTGCGCAATTCCACTGCGCGCACTATCCACCAGCCCCTGCACCTGCAGCCGGCGCGACCGCTCTGACAACTCCTTGTCAATAATGTTCGCCAGGGCTTGCGCTTCCGCGCCGTCAGGATCCAGGCGAAGAGCCGCATCCACTGCTTCCCTGGCCTCATCGAAATCTCCGGCATACAGCGCCGACTCCGCGCGACGAAGTGAGTCGCGGACCGCCTTACTAACGGAGATGGCTTCTTGTATCTCTTCCCGCAGCACCACCGACTCGTGGTCGGCGGGGTCCAGTTGCAGCGCTTGCTCCGCACAGGCAAGCGCCTCTTCGTATTGCTGGCCGGCAAGGGCCACCTGGGCCTGGGACCGCATCTGCACAATCTGCGCGGAGCGCTGGTTTTCCTGGATTGCCTTACGCACGTCCGCCAACATGCGGTTGGCCTGGTCGTGGTGGCGGTCCAGGCGAAGGATTTCCTGCAGGTGAAGCTTGACTCTTTCCAGATCGCCGCGGTGCATTGCCGATTCGGCTCTCTGCATGAACTCCGCTGCCATACCCTGCTTGATCTTCTTTTGTATCTGCAACAGATCGAAGCCAAGTTCCTCGGCCGTTTGATACCGGTCATGGGTCTTTTTGGCCAGGGCTTTGCTCACGCACGCCTGCAGATTGGGTGGGACATCGCTCAGATATTCGGCGAGGGGGGCGGGTTCTTCGCGCAGTATTTTGACAAAAACTGCCGCCGGCTCGCTTCCCTTGAAGGGCAGGGTGTAGGTCAGCAGCTCATAGAGCATGACGCCGGCGGAAAAAATGTCAGTCCGGGCGTCGATCGGAACGGAGTTGATCTGCTCCGGCGACAGGTAGGATAAGCTGCCCAGGAGCTGCCCGGTCTGCAGCGTCGAGGTTTCGATTCCTACGACCCGGGCTATGCCAAAATCAACAATTTTTACCGTGCCATCCTTCAGCAGGATGACGTTCGCCGGCTTTATGTCCCGGTGGATGACCTGCGGCTTCCGGTCATGAGCGTGTTGCAGCCCATCGCACACCTGTACAAACAGCTCCAGTTTATCGACCAGCGCCATGGGGCGGCGCTCGTTAATGACTCGGGATACAGGCTCCCCGTCCAGGCACTCCATCACCAGGTACGGGTTCCCGTCCTGCTCCCCGCTCTCATACACGGTGACAATGTTCTTGTGTTGCAGGCTGGCGGTCGCCCGCAACTCGCGATCGAAAAACTGCTCCATCAGGGAGATCTTGCCGTCGCCCGCGCCCGTCCGCTTGAGCATCTTGATAGCCACGGTTCGATTGAGCGCAGCATCCCGCGCACGATAGACGATCCCCATCCCACCCGAGCCGATCACGTCTACCACGAGGTATTTACCGATCTTCTCAATGAGAGGATCAGAGCTCTTGTTCAAACCGGTCTTGGCTACCTCCGTGTGATCCATCTAAATCTTCAAAGGGCTTAGAATCGCCGCGGGACGAATTTCATCTGTTCTTTGCTGCCGTTACTGCTGAATAGGGTGTACGCAGAACGATACGTTACAACGTACAATCGTAACCCAAGCCTCAGGCGCCAATACCCCTTCAGCTTGCCTGGGACAAGAGCAACCAACACTTGACCTCCCGGCCCCCCTGCATGGCTGGGCGCTTATCCCTCGCACCGCTGCAAGCTCATCCCGTAAACAACTGATTCCAATAAGCTTCTGACCGAAACCGCGCCGCGTGGTGAGTCTTATCCCTTACGCTGTTAGCGGCATCCAATTCCAAGATCCCCCAAAACGGGGCGAGACCACGGCTTGCGGCAACAATTACAATCCATGCACCTTATGGCTTCTTTCCCCCCAGAACGGCAGTCTTCCGGGACCACCCCCGGGGGAACTGCGCCTGGCCCTGAGAAGGGCCCGGCGGGCGGCCAGGAGGCCCCGGAAAACTCTGCCGCCCCCGCGCAACCTAGTCAGGAGGGTGGGGTTACAAAGGGTATGGGTACCGTAGCCATTACGCAGAACGGGTTCCAGGGCACCCAGCAGGGTGCATCGATCCATAACACCGGGGTCGACTGGGCGCAGCTTTCCGACGCGGAAATCATGTTGCGGGTGCGGGAGGGGGACGATTCAGGCTTCAGCATCCTGATCGAGAAATACCGCAAGCAGATCGTCCATTTCATGTTCCGCATGTCTCGCAACCAGGCGGTGGCCGAAGAACTGGCGCAGGAGGTTTTTCTCCGCGTCTATCGTTCGCGGCAAACCTACCGTGCCGAGGCCAAGTTCAGCACCTGGCTGTACCGCATCGCGACCAACCTGGGCGTGAATCACGCGCGCGATACCAAGTATGAGCGAACGGCACAAAATGTTTATCTTGATCAGCCAGACCCGGAGACGGGCACCAGTCCCGATGTAGCGGATAGTACCCTGAGCGTGGAGCAGGAGCTGGTACGCGAAGAGAGAATGAACGCCATTCGCAAGCACGTGATGGCGCTGCCCGAACGGCAGCGTAGCGCGGTGCTGATGCACAAGTACCAGGAGATGGATTACAAGGAGATTGGTGAGGTTCTCAAGCTGAGCGAATCGGCTACCAAGTCTTTGCTGTTCCGCGCCTACCAGACATTGCGCGAAAATCTGAAAGATTTTGCCTGAAGAAATTGAGGAAGATGATGACTTGCCCTGAGATGAAGAACACTATGGCCGAAGCGGTCTACGAATCCCGGCCGTTGCCGGAGCAAGCCCGCAAGCACATCGCAGAGTGTGCCGGGTGTGCGGCCGAACTGGCGGAGATGGAAACTACCTGGAAGCTGCTTGACGAATGGAAGGCACCGGAGCCCAGCGCCTTCTTTGACGCTAAGCTGTATGCCCGCTTGCGGACGGAACAGACAACGGCCGCCCCGGCAAGTTTTTTTGAGCGTGCCAAGGCTTGGCTGCTTTACAGCACCAACCTGCAGATGCGCCAGCTTGCCGCGGGCGCCATGGCTACGGTCCTGGTAATTGGTGGGGGCACCTTTGCCCTGCTTGACCACGACACGGTACCGGCACCGCCTACCTCAGCCACGGTGCGTGACCTGCAGTCTTATGATGGGAACGCCCAGCTGTTCCAGCAATTGAATGCCTTGGATGGGGACGAGGATAACGGCCCGGGCTCTTCCAACTAAATAAACCAGGAGCGAGGCGCCCGAATACGACGGTCGACGTAACCGCTTCGGAGGGCACCACCGCATGACAGTCCGCAACGAGCTCGCAATAACATCCCGCCGCGGGAAGCTGGCTCGGAGTGTGTTTGCAGGGCTGCTGTTGGCGCTGTCGTTGGCGATTGCTCCGTGCTTTGCCCGTCCCGCTCCGCAGGCTCATCCGCCACGATTTGAAAGCAATCAACAGGCGCATCTCGGCACCTGGTTGCAGCGCCATGAGAACCTGACCCCTGAGCAGCAGGAGAGAGCCCTGCAGAGCGAGCCGGGCTTCAACCGGCTTCCACCCGAGACGCAGCAAAAACTGCTCAACCGTCTGCGCCAGATCAACCGCATGCCGCCAAACCAGCGTCAGCGTACGTTAGATCGGATCGAGGCCATGGAGCACCTGAGTCCCCAGATGCGGCAGCAAGTCCGCGCCTCGGTACAGGAGTACCATGCCCTTCCGGAGGACCGGCAGCGGCTGGTGAAGAAGGCCTTTCGCGATCTGCGCGAGTACCCGCCGGAACAGCGGCAGGCGATGATGAACTCCGGCCAATTTCAGGCTCAGTTCACACCCCAGGAGCGCCAAATTCTAGGCAACATCCTTGCCGTTGAGCCCTATCAGCCAACGCCCCGCTCAGGCCTGGACAACGGCCTGCAGTACGGACACTAGCCCGGGACTTTCGGGGATCGCCCTTCCCTTTCGGCCAGTCATAGGGTCTGTCGCGAAACCGCGAAATGCGCAAAAGTCTTCCGGGTGTCACCGCTCTGCTGCTTTGTATCAGGGCCAGCTTCATAGGCTGCGGAAAAACAACTCCGGTTGAAGTCGTGCCAGCCCCGGACTTTAGATGCTGCAGATGCTGCGGAAAAACCTGTCCGGTTGAAGTTGTGCCAGCCCCGGGACTTTCAGAGGCTGCGGAAAAACCTGTCCGGTTGAAGTTGTGCCAGCCCCGGACTTTCAGTCCGGGGGAGCGGGTTTTCAAACCCGCGGGAACGCTAACCATACATAAAATCTGGGCTTTAGCCCTGGTGGTTATCACTCACCCAAAGCAAAAACCGGCACTAAGAAGCCATGTCAGGAGCATGCCACCGCGACGCTTTGTATCAGGGCCCGGCTTTAGCCGGGCCGTAGAGGGCTCCAAAGACAAGGGCTTTAGCCCCTGAGCTAAGACTCTTCCAGCCTCAAGCAATCACCTGATAAATGAGCGGCTCCGGGGCAGGCCGCTCAGCACTCAGCGTAAACGACCGGTTCAGGATTGCCGCTACTGACTCCAGGCGGGCGTCGTCTTCGACATACACCGTAAACAGCGTTTCTCCGGCAGCGACGTGATCGCCTAGCTTCTTGTGCGTTTCCACTCCGGCGTGTGCGGACACGGCTTCCCCGGGCACCGTCCTGCCCGCTCCCGAGCGTTGCACCGCCCAACCTACCTGATCGCAATCCACGTTGGACAGAAACCCCGCCGATGGCGATTTCACCGGGTATTGATGAGCCGGCTTATGCAACCATTGCGGGCTATCAAACCAAGCCAGGTCTCCGCCCTGAGCTTCAATCATGCAGCCCAGCTTCTTGAGCGGGAGGCCGCCGCTCAATAAATCCTCCGCCAGCTGCGTGCCGTCCTCGGGGGTCGGGACCTTACCTCCCAGGTAGAGCATCCATCCCGCAAGCTCGAGCGAAAGGCTACGCAGATCCTCGGTAAGCGGATGGCGTTGGTTGCGCAGCAGTTCGACCGACTCCACAATTTCCGTCGCATTGCCCGACATGCGGCCCAGGGGCTGGCTCATATTGGTGATGAGAGCGGCTGTCCGGGTTCCGGCGTGGTTCCCGGTGGCTACCATCAGCTTAGCGAGGTGGATCGCCTCTGCCTCTTGCTTCAGGAAAGCCCCGGAGCCGGTTTTCACGTCCAGCACCAGGGCGTCGAGCCCGGCGGCGAGCTTCTTGCTCATGATGGATGCGCATATCAGGAATGGACTCTCGACGGTTCCCGTCCGGTCGCGCAGTGAGTAGAGGGTGCGGTCGGCAGGCACCAGCCATTCTGTCTGTCCTAGGATCGACAGGCCGCAGGCATTCAGGACCGCGAATAGCTCATCCTCTTGCAGGTGCGTTCGGTACCCGGGAATGCTCTCCAGCTTGTCCAGGGTCCCGCCTGTGTGACCCAGGGCGCGGCCGGAAATCATGGGTACATAAAGGCCGGCGGCGGCGACGATCGGGGCTACCAGGAAGGAGGTCTTATCGCCCACTCCCCCGGTGGAGTGCTTATCCACCTTGACCCCGGGGAGGCTGTTGAAGTTCAGGACCCGTCCCGAGTCGCGCATGTGGGTGGTGAGGCTATGCAGCTCTTCGAGGCTGAGACCGCGCCAGACGACGGCCATGAGCCAGGCCGAAAGCTGATACTCAGGAATGGAATTTGTCGCTGCCCCGGCGACTAGAAAGGCTATCTCGGCATCCGTCAGCAATCCGCCGTCGCGCTTCTTTCGAATCAAATCCACCACATGCATGCAGCAGGGTCGCCTGCGGGCGCCGCCCGTGTCAAGCCGCCGGGGCACATCAGAAACAATGGCGCTTTCATAAGCAGGGGAAGGGGGCGGACGGAAGAGCCATTACTACTTGCAGTTACCACAAGACGGCCGTTTATTACTCAAGAACTCTGGCGGTTTCCGGCAGAACAAGTATGCTCTTTTCAGGCGGCGATTTTCCAAAAACGCTTTCATCGATTCTTTCGGGGGAGGGACTCGATGAAGGCCAACAAGGAAATCGCCGTTTTTTATTTTTCATCCAGCCATAAGAAACTATGACGATTTCATAAGCGGGAAGTTCTGCGTGGCAAGCGCCATTACCGCTTGCTATTACCACAAGACGGCACTTCATTACTCAAGAATTGTAGCAATCTGCGGCAGAACAGGTATGCTCTTTTCAGGCGGCGATTCCAAAAACGCGTTCATCGATTCTTTCGGGGGAGGGTTTCGATGAAGGTGAACGAGGAAATCGCCGTTTTTCTTTTTTATCAACCCATAAGAAACCATGACGATTTCATAAGCCGGAGCACATCCCTGCTCGGCAATGGCCGTTACCGCCTGCTATTACCACAAGACGGCGCTGCATTACTCAAGAATTGTGGCAATTTGCGGCAGAACAGGTATGCTCTTTTCAGGCGGCGATTCTCTAAAGACGCTTTCATCGATTCTTTCGGGGGAGGGATTCGATGAAAGCGACCAAGGAGAATCGCCGTTTAACTTTTGGGCTTCCCGCACCACTTCAGCGACGAAAAGTTGTAACCCCAGGCTATAGACTTCGCTTATTGTTATAAGAGGCGTTGTTGAGGATCCTGCATGTCCCCCGGTCCCTTGGTCTCCGTTATCATCGCTTACTACAAGCAGGAAAGATTCATTGCGGAGACAGTGCGGAGTGTCCAGCAGCAGACCTACCGGCATTTCGAGATCATTGTCGTGGACGATGGCTCTCCGGTGCCTGCCGCTTCCGTTCTACCGGAAAGTAGCGACGTTCTGGTTTTGCGCACAGAGAATCAAGGCTGCCCGCAGGCGAGAAACTTCGGCTTCCAGCAAAGTTCCGGAGACTTCCTGGTATTTCTTGACTCCGACGACCGTCTGACGCCCGGGGCGCTCGAGGCTCATCTCAAGTCTTTTACTGAACGGCCTGAAGCTGCGCTTAGCTTCGGAGCGCAGCGGTTCATCGATGAATTTGGCCGCGAACTTCGGCCGCCTCATATTTGCCGGCCGCGCAACAACTACTTCCTCATGCTCCTCGAGGGCAACCCCATTGGAACTCCCGGAGCCACCATGATTCGCAGGGAGGCGTTCATCGAGGCCGGGCTCTTTGATGGCTCTCTTCGCATCGTCGAGGACTACCCCCTCTACTTGCGCCTCGCCAGAAAACATCCTTTTGTGCGCAGCGACTTTTGCGTAGTCGACTACCGCTTCCTGGCGAACAGCATGTCAAGAGACAAAGAAGGAATGTTCAAGGGAATCATGCGTGCACTCGATCAGCTGGAAGCAGAGGCGACGCTCACTCCCCTGGAGCGCAGAAGGCTCAACCACGGGCGCGGCCGCTGGCGGCATGAGTTTCGCCCAGACAAGACGCTTGCTTATTATCTGGAAGGTCTCTATTACAGATTTCGGGCGATGTTAACGGTACCGTTGCGGTCCTATTTCGGCTCCCGGAATGCGGGGGGAACGTTCTCTTCAAGCCTCTAGAACCGTATCCAAACTGAGTCCCGTAGGGAGCGGTTGAGAATCAGACTTGTCCAAATTAGGTTTGTGAAGGAACCGAACAGTTTTCGTTTCCTGACCGCCCTGGACGGGTGCCCCATGTTCGCACCAGCGTACATGGGCCGAAAACGATTCTTTCAAATGCTTTCTCTCCATGTGTCACGAGGGTCCTCCCCTTGAACGACCGCCTTTTTACCGCATAGCTGGAACGTTGGAGCGGGCTTCGCCGCGTCTTTTTCGTCCCCTGTACGCTCGACCCGGATTTCCTGCACGCTGCATCAGCCAGGTTCGCGTGTGCGGCTTTCTGTAAGGAAAGCCGCATAAAGTTCGCCAGCGCCAACAAGTTCGACGGGAAATTCGGGGAACATGGGCGCCCGTCCAGGGCGTCGTTGTGAGATCAAAGCGCAACTCGGAAAATGTACCGCCGTGGTGGGCAGTTTCAATCTTGTGGGTTGTGTTCACTTCAAGCGTTGCTGAACCCTGACCTGGTTTCGCAATCCCCGCTTTTAACATCAGCTCCGTCTAATTTGGACAGCTCTTCTGCGATGAATTAGTTAACCCCGACAACCGGACTCAATGAATTTGCTACCGATTTACCTGCAACTGAGTCAAGGCCCGGAGGGCCGCCCACCAAACGTCAGCCCAGCCCGCGAAGGGCTGGGACATCGACCGAGGATGCCTGAGCGCCGGAGGTGCGGCACTCTACAGCTCTGCCATCCGAATCTGGTCTGGCTCAAATTCACCCAGCACGCTCTGCCATGCCTTCATTGATCCCGATAACAGGACTCAATGAATTTGGTGCCGATTCGGCGGAGCCTTCATTCCTCGAAACACGGTTGCCTTCGAAGTACTTCTTCAAGCTGAGAATGGGCGATTCAAATAGATCCCATGACATGAACGAAACCAGGTAACTCAGCACCATAATCAAAAGCGATCGTATTGCTTTCATGGCGAGCCTCGATATATGGAGCTGGTGATAGACAAGGTCGCCGACGACAGCATGCGATAAAAGAGGCACTAACTCACTTGCTCATGAAGCGAAGGGGCGCGGTGCTTAATATCTTGCACGCCGGTTCCCACACCCGCGTTCCACCGCGAAGACCAACCGGTGATGGGTAATGGACTATGTTCAAGGGACCGACCTGGGGATCTACCTTAAATCCGCCATCAGGCTGGGAACCGCCTAAGGCGCGTAGAATGGCTTGCAATGCGCACGCGCGTGTCGCCACGTCTACGGCCGAGGGTCCTTGTCGCAGCAGTCCTTCTATCACTGCCGGCGATTCTCTTCTACGGAATACTGCTTCGTAAGGCAGTCAACGTCCCGCTATTAGACGATTATGAAGCGTTGCTCGATTTCCTCAATCATCTAGCAGAGCTTGAGAGCCCCTCCGCAAGGGTCTCATTTTTTGGCGGCTCAGTTTAACGAGTACAAGCTTTTCTTCGGTCACGCCGTGGCCTGGTTACAACTCGCTTGTCTCGGCCATATTGACTTTCAAGTGCTCTGTGCCATTGGGAATGGATTTGTTCTCTTACTCGCGATCTTACTTTGGACGATGTTTCTACCGGATTACGAGAATCTTGCACGGCGCATGGCTTTCTTCATCCCGGTCTCATGCTTACTATTCCAGCTTGGATATTCAGCCACCCTGAATTGGGCGATGCCATCCCTCCAGAACTTATCTGTATTGGTGTTCTCGTTAGGGACAATTTATCTCCTGGTGCGGGGTAGTCGCCAGGCATTCTGCGTCGGTATGATAGGCCTCATCCTTGCAGTCAGCGCTTCGGGAAATGGATTCCTAGTGATCCCGATTGGGGTGATCATTCTGGCTCTGAATCGCCACTATGTCCGTCTCGTGAGTTGGTTGATTGTTTCTGCCGTGTCTGTTGCCGCCTATGCGTATCACTACGACCTTATGTCGTCCCAAAAGCCGGCTTCATCATTCGGTCCTGGAGACTGTGCTTCATCTACGGCCACTTTATGTGATCGCGTTTATGGGCAGCGTGGCGGCTTTTCCGCCGCTGCTCGGACGTTATCATCTCGAGGTCCTATGGTCGACTTCACTGGGGCTTCTGCTCTGCGCGTGTTTCTTCGTCCTGGCGAGGAGAGGCTACCCTCGCAGAAATCCGGCTGTCGCTTACTGCATTTTGTTTCTATTACTGACAGCGATTGGCGTCGCAGGAATTCGCTCAGATTTCGGCATTTCCCAGAGCTTGGAGTCACGCTACGCAATATATTCCGCTCTTTTTCTCATTTTCGCCTGGTTCTCAATTGTCGAGGAAAACTCTACAACATCAAAAATCTGCCCCTTCGACGAAATGGAGTCTTTTTGTCCGCAGTGCTCGGTACTATGGTCTTCTGTCTCATGATGGATTTTCGGGGGGCGCGCTACTTCGATGAGCGCAATCTCGTACTCGTTACTGGGATGGCTGCGTACGAACATCCCGTCTCTACCAAGTCCGACCTCGGGCCGGTTCTTCCCATCCCAGGTCAGAACGCAAGAATGAACGAACTTGATCAGCGAGCCCCATTAATTCTGAGGCAGTCAACGAAACTTGGGATTTATCGGCCGCCAGCATTCTAAAGCGCCTCGAGCCCAGAGTGAAAGACATCGACCGAGCATGTCTGAGCGCCGTAGGTGCGGCACTCTACAGCTCTGCCACCCGAACCTGGTCTGGCTCAAATTCACCCAGCACGCTCCGCCATGCCTTCATTGATCCCGATAACAGGGCTAAATGAATTTGCGGCGGACTCGGCTGAGACTTCATTCCTCGAAACACCGTTGTCTTCGAAGTACTTCTTCAGGCTGAGAATGGGCGATTCAAATAAATCCCATGACATAAACGAAACCAGGTAACTCAGCACCATAATCAGAATTGATCGTATCGCTTTCGTAGCCAGGCTCGATCCATGGAGCTGGTGATAGACAAGGTCGCCGACAACAGCGTGCGATAAATAAAGGCAGTAGCTCACTTTGCCGGTGAAGCGAAGGGGTGCGGTGCTCAATATCTTGCACAGCGGTTCCCACACCAACGAGAGCGCTATGACTGCTGTAAACATCATAGCCACCAGCGATTTGCTCAGGATATGCGTGAATCCCATAAAGTGGCAGATGATTTCGCCAATCATCCCAGCTGCCACGACACGCACAGCTTGCTTCTTGATCACATTGCTTGATGGCTTCAACCGGACGATCCAGAAAGAGAGCAGCGCTCCCATAGCCATGGCGTCCACTCGGCAGAGCGGATTGATATAAGGATCGTACCCAAACCAGGGAACGACTATCCGGGCGATCGGGGCGATGAAAATAAGCACGCCGGCGACCACCGACAACTTCCTGATTGTTAACTTCGATATCAGAAGTGGCCAAACCATATAAAATTGCTCTTCGATGGCCAAGGACCAGGTGACTGCGAGCGCGAGAGGCCCAAGTTCGGAAGTTTGATGATAATAGATGTTTTGTAAGTAAAAGGCGAAGACCTGCCAGTGCAGCTTCTGATCATTGAATGTCAGGGCAGCTAGCCGGTGATTGGCGATCCCGAACATGAAGATCAGGAGCGCGAAATACAACGGGACGATACGTAACGCTCTTCGCGAATAAAAGTTAACGAAGAAGTGTTCCTTGTCCTTCGCGCGCAACAAGACGTTGGTGATCAGGAAGCCGGAGAGCACAAAAAACAAATCGACTCCGACCGCAGGGAGAGGTCCAAGCCTGACAATTTCAAAGCCGATAGGCTGGGTTATCAGGTGGCCCAAAAGAACAATCAGGATCGCGATGCCGCGGATCCCGTCCAGCTGAGAAAGGTGGTTGTCTTGCATAAGGTTTCTGATCCATGACCCTCCTTAAGAGGATCGAAGCTTCAGCAGTGTCAATGGGCAGCCGGTCCCATACACCTGGTCCACAATCTCTTACACTTGCTGCAAGGTCCTCAGATCAAACTCCCTCCATGGTGAGGTTAGAAGCCCGTAACCCTGAAACGTGCCCTTCCACAACGCTGTGAAATTGGTTATGCTCCGCTCGAAGAGAAGCGTAGTTACCGAGTGCATCAGTAGCATTTTTCCAATCCGAACAGAGAAGGGGGCGGCGCGGACCCTGTCGCGCGTATAGCCGTAAAGCAGGATCTCATTACGCACGCAAAGAAAATAAAATCGGTAGGATCGACGATTAAGAAAGCGGTCCCGCATTCTCTGAAGCAGCCGGGGGTGGCCAAACTTGTTGATCTTCTTTAAGAAACAAGCTTCGCGAATGTAAATGACCTGAGTGTGTTTGTGGGCTAGATATCCGTAGGCTACATCATCTCCGCCTACAAAAAAGCGCTTGTCCGGAAAACCTATCTTGGAGACGATTTGCCTGTGGATCAGCATGCCCTCGAAACACCCTGTCTCCGCGCTGATGTAGTCGATCGCCTGCGGCTCCCGCGAAGCGGTGCGACAACCTGAATCGTCGATGTTCGCCCATCTCTCCCAGTCTTCAGATTGCCCGTCCCGAAATATCTTGCAACCCTGAATGCACTGCGAAACGTTGGCGTACGACAACATTTTCTCGAGCGCTTCGGGCATAGGTTCTACATCGTCATCCATCAGCCACAGCCAGTCGAAACCGGCTTCATAGGCTCGCTTGACACCTTCGTTAAAACCACCTGCTCCGCCAGAATTTACCGGCAACCTAACATAATCGATTGCCCCATTCTCAAGGTAACCCTTCTCCGCCAGAAAGCCGGCTGTCCCATCAGTACTGGCGTTATCGACCAACAAGATGCGGCTCAGCGGACACGTCTGAGCCAGCAACGCATCCAGACATTCACAAAGCAGTTCTTTTCGGTTGAAGGTGACGACCACAGCCGCAACAGAACCATTCACGTCTTCTGCCACAATAAACTCTCCTTTATCTGGCAATCACTGTGTTGGCGTAATCGTCATCTGGCTTGGCTACTCGGGTACGGGAGATGATCTTCTCGAAGACCATTAATGCGCGAGCCACCACCTGATCCATGTTGTAGTAGCGATACTCGGCCAATCGCCCAACGAAAAGGACATCCCGCTCACGCTCTCCGAGCGCATGGTACTGCTGGTACAGCTCCTGATTCTCCGGCCGTGGCACCGGATAATAGGGATCGCCCTCATCTCCCGGGTATTCACGAACGATCGACGTGCGCGGATGCTGTTGACCGGTCAAGTGTTTGAATTCCGTGATACGCGTAAATTCATGATCGTTGGGATAGTTGACCGTTCCGACCGATTGAAATTGAGCAGTATCCGGAAGGTGTTCATGCTCAAATCGCAACGACCGGTATGGCAGTTTGCCAAAGCAGAAATCGAAGTATTCGTCAATTGGGCCGGTAAAGACGAGCAGGTTCCAGTTGGCACGTTTGCGGAACTCCCTGAAGTCGACACCGAGCTCGACTCGGATGTTGGGATGATCGAGAATGCCAGCGAACATCGCCGTGAATCCATCGGCCGGCATTTTCTGAAATGAGTCGCTGAAATATCGATCGTCGGCATTGGTACGGACAGGAATCCGCGCCGCGACACTGGCGCTCAGCTCGGAAAGATCAAGACCCCACTGCTTGCGCGTATACCCCCGGAAGAATTTATCGCAGAGATCGCGGCCGACACTGGCCAGAACAGAATCTTCGCTCGTGGGGATAGGCTCGCGATTTCGCGCACCCGCTCGAAGTGCGGGCCACGCCTTCCTCGTCGAGGGAAAGGCCATAAGGCGGTTCACCGTAGTTTGATTGATTGGAACCGGATAAAGATCACCATCTACCCGGGCGAGCACTCGATGTTCGTAGGGAATCCAGGCGGTAAATCTGGATAGGTACTCCGAGACCGAGGCTGCATTGGTATGGAAGATGTGTGGTCCGTACCTGTGTACAAGCAAGCCGTGACGATCGAACTCGTCAAATGCATTCCCCGCGATGTGCTCGCGCTTGTCAATAACCACAACGCTCATACCGGCGGATGCGCATCGTCGGCGATAACACTGCCGGCAAATCCGGCCCCACAACCAGAACATCGGCCCTCATTCATTGCACCTCAAGCGGGTGAATAAGCCATAAGTCCAAAAGCCCGACAAATAAGACTTGAGTGCTATCTCCGGGCTGTACGCTTGCTCAACTCTGCGATAGGCCTCCTCGGAGTAAGCACGTCGGAGCCGGGGGTCCTCAATCAGAATTGACAGTTTCCGCCCACAAGTATCCTCCGCATCCCCACTGCGAAAAAGCATCGCGGCTCTTCCGAGGGGCTGTGATCTCCCTGGTGAACTTCAGTATCGCTGAAGAGGCAGGATAGTCCATGCGCCATCGCTTCTATGCTCACCATGGGTAAACCTTCCGGTCCTAGCGAGGGCATGATGAAGATGTCTGCCTGCTGCGTAGTAGCGGGCTCGATCTCAAGATTTAGCCGATATCCCTCAAAGAGGACATTCATGCCTTCTTCGAACGCCGCTCTAGCTCCTCGCGATAACTTCCGTCCCCAAGCACGGTTAGCCTGGCGTCAGGGGAAGGGAGGGGGGGAAGCGCTGGGAAAGTATTAAAATGCAAGTCCTTTATAGCGCTCTAATCGGCCGACATAGAGCAGGTTCACACGAAGGGGTTTTGAGCTCGCTATTGGCCTCGATTTGTAGGGAGGAATCCGCGACACCCAATTCGGGATCACACTTGCACGCTCCCCAGGAACGACGTTCCGCACAACTTGCCCAGGTCTTCGGAGACACAGATCACGTGGGAAGCCAACCTGCACGAAGAGGCGAGATCAACCGAGGAAAATAGCGAGCGGGATCCCGTACCACTTATAAAGATCATCTTCAAACGGGCCGTGACGCGTGTAAACCGCTTCGCAACCCAGCAACCGCGCCGGAATTAAAAGAACCGCCTCCAGCAAACCATTCACCACCACAATCTGCACCCTTTCGCGAAGAACGATCATAGGAAGCAACCCAACGCGACCAAGAAACGAAGGGGTTTCAACCAGGGAACGGCTGGAAGAGAAAAGACTTTCACCCCATTGCCCCTTAGGCGCTGAGCCAGCTCCGGGAGAACACGAACACAGAACGGTAGCGCGTTCCCGGAGCATACCGGAAAGAGTTTGGATGTAGGACTCCACACCCCCCATCGCGCAACCCAGATCAACCAACAGGAATTTTTCTTGCCGTTCTGCCTTCATTCCAAGGTCACGGGAACTACTCCGCGTTGAAAGTTGTCGCGTTCCATGCGCCTATGATTTACCGATCCGGAAATTGCTACTCCGAAACAGTAACGTTGACTTCCGTGGTCCAGAACTTCTTGGGTGGGGAACCCGGAGAAGAAACCTCTTGCGAGTCCCCGGGCATGGGCGAAGCAGAGTGAAGCCGGAAAGCTCGCCCGCTAAAGGCGACCACGATTCCGCGAAGAAAGTCGTAGACGAGAAGCGAACCCAAAGCAGCAAGAGGGAGGTTTTCCCAAGACGTATCCCAGTCCGGACCCGTAACTGTAGGCGCGCTCCCTGGGAATGCTATCGCTGAGCATATCTCTTCGGGGTGCCCGATATGCCAGGCACGATCGAATCGGCCGCGCAGCCCAGAGCCCAGGATCCGTAACACAAGGTCCGTCTCCTCGCCTCGATCGAGCCCCTCATCAAAGATGTTCCCATAAAGAGCCTCCCAGCGGAAGAAGAGGGAAGAACAAAATGTGGTTCGGAACACGTTAACAGAGAGCAGGTCACAGGACGATTGCACCCACGAACCGCTGGGAACGCCCTGTTCGTCTACCGCACCTACCGCGAAGATCGAGTACCGAGGATGATCTCGAAACCATCGATCGATCTTCGGCAGTAGGCCGGAGAGTACCAGCAATCATCGTCAGGAAAAGCGACTAGCTCCCCGGAAGCCTTCCGAAGCCCATTGTTGCGGGCCCTCGATACCCCCTTCGGGGACGAAATTCTAAGCACGGGTACGCGCCAAAGAACTCCTCTATGACAGCCTGTAGCCGGTCGTCATCGTTCTGATCTACCAGAATCACCTCGTAATCCGAGAACTCCTGCCGAGAAAAAGACTCAAGGAGTCGCTTTAGCTCGTCAGTGCGTGAGATTGTGGCGACAATCAGCGAGAATCGGGGCACAGATGACCTCATTTCCATTTGGGGTATGCTCAACGCTGGCTTGCCAAATACTGCAGACTTACCTGGAGCCGAGAACGCTGCCGCGCGCACGATTAATTAATATGCTTCATAGCTGGTTCACTAAGATTCACGCGCGCGGTCGATCGGCACAAAAGCTCAAAACCATCGAATTCATCACGCCCAATCCTCCGTCTGTGACCAGGCTGGCCCATGCCGCTCCCAGCCAACCGTGGGCCGGTATCAACCACAGGTTCAATCCAAAATTCCCCACCGCTGCTATAATCTGCGTCACCGACCGATACCGCTGCAGCCCCGCACCGGTCAACACGCTCCCCGTGGCGCCATGAATGCTACGAAACACAGGTATCAGGCATAACCAACGCAAAGCGGATACACTCTCAGCGAATCCTCGCCCAACGAGGAGCGGAATCAGCGGGGCTAACACAAACATCCGACTGCCGCCGCAGCGCTCATCAGCACGGATCGATCAGCAGCCGGCGGCCAAAGATCCCCGCTTGTTTCAAGCTTGTCGCCCCAAGTTGAAACATTCGCGGCTCCGCCGCTGCTTCCATCGAGGCGGCCGGCATGGTCGCCAAATCGATGGCACGATAGGCCATGGTGTAAATACCATTTGCGGCGCTCATCCCAAAATGGCTGAGCATTGCTTTGTCGAGGTCGTTGTACGCGCTCCCCGTTGAAGCGGCAAGGGCATACTCCGCGCCTTCAGCCCCGCGCTTCAGAAACAATCGAGGTTCGATTTGCGGCCATCCAAAATTAATCGTCACCATGGTGACCGCCGCGATGGCTGCTATGGCAGAAACGATCATGGATGCGATGACCCACTGGCCGGCCGTCGCGTGACCCAGGACCAATAACATGCCTCCTGCCGTCAGCGTGCGTGCCAAGGAGGTCAGCAGGTTCAGAGTCGCCGTGATTCCCATTTTTTCAAAAGTCTGAAATACCTGGCCGGCGCCGATGGTGAGTTGTTCACAGAGGCAGCTGGCAATTGCCGTAGGTACGATCACAGCGGCGCTGGCTGGGGCGATGAGGTGGCCGGCAGCGAAGTGCAGAGCCACGATCAACAAGCCACTCATGCTCAGGGTAACCAGCAGAATATTGCCCCAATAGACGGCAAACCGGGTGCGATCCGCGGAGACATGGCGCAGAAAGACTACGCTGCTACCGAGCCTGCCGTAGTTAGTGATCATTCCGACGAGCGCGAGCGCGCCTACCACGACTCCGTATTGGAGGACGCCCAGCAACCTGGCAATCAGGACGAAATAGACCGCCCTCAGAAGGTAGCCCATCCCCTGGCCTACGAACATCCAGCCGGCATGGCGGGCAACCGATCCGCTCGGGGCAAATTTCGCTACAGCGGACGCACAACCTCACGATGCCAGACCGCGAATGAACGAGTCATATTGGTGCTGGATACTGTCCCAAAGGAAATGGTCGCGAGAAGCCGTCAACGCCTCGTCCGCCTAGCCGTTGTCGATAAGACGTCATCGTCGAGGAGCCGCTGCAATTCTGTTGCCAGGGCCTCTTCATCATCGGGAGGAACCAGTGACTCCACCTCCGTGGGCGAGCTGTTCCGGAATGCCGCCGGTCGTCTGAGGCCACTACTGGCAGCCCGATGCCATCGCCTCCAATGACAGCCATCGGGAAAGGGTCGTTCCAGATCGAAGGACAGCAGAAGATATCCGCATTGCGGAGTAGATCCGCAAGCTCAACACCGGCCCGGTAGCCGATAAGCTCAGTATTGCTTGGCCGTTGTTCGCCTTAACTTCTGTACATATCGGGTAGGTCTTGCTACCGCCAAAGGCGGATCCGCCCACTATAGTGCATTTAGCCTTGATCCCTCGGCTCTGCAGAATCGCCATCGCAGCCAACAACACATGCACGCCCTTATAAGGGACCAGCCGTCCAGTGAAGATGATCTGCGGCACAGTCTTCTGTTTCCGGCTTGTCGCGCGGAACTTATCGCCGTCAGCCCCATTGTAGACAACGTGTGTCTTCTGCAAGGGTTTGGATACGCTCGGTCGCTTCCCTCCTGAGGAACTCGCTGCAAAAGACGACCGGGACATCCTTCAGCGCTGGAATATGCTTTCTGCTCCGGGGATGCAACAGTGAATTATGCATATGCAGCACCAAACGGATACCCCGTTGCTCAGTAATCTTCGCAAGTACATCGGCGCATTCCGGGCGATTATGAATATACAGAGTATCTCCCTTGTTCAATCTATCGAGGACTGGGCGAAGAAGCCGGAGATAAATCGGCTTTTGTATCATCCAGGGCGATCTGTATATCGCCGGGTGAACCTGATTACACAAATCCCAGTTCGGCAAACGAAATAGCCGGTTGGCAGGATAGCCCCACGAGTCGTCGAAAGACTGACAAATGACTGTCTCGTCTCCATCCCTCAGAACATTCGCGACCCACCTGGAGATGGCTCCGCCCTTGACTTCGGAGAAGGGCTCTGCTTCGTCGAGCATGTGATAGATTTCGGCCATTAGTTATACATAGCCTCGAGTTTTCTGACAGATTTGATTTGGCGCACAGCGATTGCGAGTCCGCAGCATGCAACGATGTACAAAACCGATGAAAGGTCAATCGGCCACAGGACCGTCGATTCATCTACGTTGTACATGACCGTCAAAGCGATGAGTCCGATATACCACTCAACGCCCGGGGAGCAACCATTGCGAAGGCAAAACCAGGCGTTTCTCAATGCCTGGACCAGCGTTACGAAGAAAAGTGCGGTGCCGACAAGGCCTAGCTGCAGCCAGATTTCCAGCACGCCGTTGTGGGCATATCCGAAGAACCAATGCGCTGCGACTATGATATTTCCAGATTCTCCCTTTAAGCCTTGCCAGAACGCATAATATCCGTATCCCAAAAGTGGCCGCTTGGCAATTGACCTCATAACGAGGACCCAAATGTCTGTACGGCCGGTCAGGGTAGCATTCCGGCCAAGAGCTGCAAGTACCCGCGGTAGAAACTGAAGGATAACGAATCCCATCGAAACCCCGGCCGTAAGGAACATACCGGCGATAAGAAGCGAGGATCGCCGTCCAAACTTGCTGGAGATAGTGATCGAAGCCATGAATGCGATGTAGACGAGCGTCAGGACCCGGGCCGTCGCGGCATGCGCCATGAACACCATGACAAACATCAGCAAGATATAAACCACAAGCTGATAACTCCATAACCGGCGCCTGAAGATAAGAGCGGGGCTCAGTAGGAATACCATGCATTTGCCGGTCGACGTTCTGTCAGTAAACACGCCAAGCCATGCGCTGGAGTTCCCCCACTGCCCTAGACCATGACTCGGGAATAGAAACACCATGATGAGGCTGAGGACACAGATTGAAACACCCGCCATCTTGATGAGGGTCACCAGCTCTTCGGGATCGAATTTTAGGACCAAATAAAATGCAAATAATGTCTCGATAAGATAAATAGCTCCGAACAACAAGGATCTCAACGGGATCTTGTGACCAAACGGCAGAACAGATGGTGAATAGGGCTAAGACTGTAAGCCCCTTCATCTGTAATGCCAGCGCGAAAATGCGCTTTGCGTTAATCACGATCGTCCACAAAACAATCGAGAAGGCGACACCCGGAAGGACGACATTTCCCAGGAAGCCTCCATTACGGCCTGACGAGGCCAGGCCCGACATGGCGAGGCCGCCCACATTGCTGTGCCCGCGCTCTCAAAAGACGGGGTGCCATGAACAGCAAAGAAGACAAGCGGATAAATCAGCACCCACCCTAGGATCGCGGTGCCGCATGGAACCGGGGTGGCTGTCGTGAGCGTTGGGCCGTAGACTTAGCAAGCCGCCTGGTCGCCGAAGCTGACGAAGGGAGCTTCGCCGTGCGCACTGGTTCGCCGTAGATTACTTCTGAGGCCTAAATGCTCTAGGCTCCCTCAGCGGCTTAGCCCGTACATGGTATCTGACTTGAAGCAAGACGATTCTTCGGCGTCTTAGCCGCTGAGGAGACCATGCCCCGTGGAACCGCACTTATCCTCTGTCTGCAAGGGCCCAGACTTCAATTCTCAGTTTGTGCAACCTTCCCCGCCACTGATTTCGCCTCAGCCTCGCCAGGGCCGTAAAAGGGTCCCGTTAACGTCTGGTTCCACCATTGCCTGAACACCACGAAAAGAAAGATGGTGTTCCCGACAAGGTATCGTCGCCAAAGACGACGGGGCTCCATACATAAACGCCAAAACCATTCGAAGCCTATCTTCTGGATAAGCAGCGGTGCGCGTTTGCGGAAACCTGCCACGAACTCAAAGCTGCCGCCGATTCCCATCATCACTTTGGCCGGCAGATACGAGTACCGTTCTATCCAATATTCCTGCTTCGGCGCGCCAAGTCCCACAAAGAGCAAATCGGGCCGCGCAGATTCGATGCGCGCAGCCACGCGGACACATTCATCCGGGTTGTCTAAAAAGCCGTTCGGCGGGCAATCCACCCCAACGATCGTAAGAAGAGGCAACTCCTGACTTAATCGGCTAGCCGCGCAGGCCGCCGCTCCCGGGCTACCCCCGAGAAAGTAAACGGTCTTCCCCATTGCCGCTGCGGTCTCGCACAACCGAACCATCAAGTCCGCTCCCGCGACACGTTCCGGAACGAACTGGCCCAGCCAGCGTGACGCCCAGACCAGAGAGAGCCCATCCGCAACACTCAAGTCAGCCCGGCGTAGGAGATCTGCGAAGCGCTCTTCCTGGTGAGCAATCTCGATAAACTGAGCATTCATCGTCACCACATGCGCCGCGCGTTCTCTCGGCTCCTCGAGCATGGTGGAAACCCGGACGACGGCTTCGTTCATCGTGACCGGATCGAGAAGAACCTTGTCGATGCACACGCGTTCCATTCCGTATCTCCTTTACTACGTGTTTCATGTATGGGTTATCGGCTTCGACTGGTACCCGAGCCCCGCTTCGACGCAGGTCTCCGCCCATGTACCCTCAGGCCGTCGGAGTCTATGAAACACGCTTAGCGCTGGATTGCGGCAAGCACCCGTAGGTTCTGGTCCTTGGCCCCAGGGTTGCATGACTCCCAAAGGAGCTTCTACTCTTCGGCCCTACTTTATGTAGAGGGCAGCGCCCGTCGCCGCCGCCGCGATGCTGGTGACGCCCAGGGCTGCGTTGCGCAGGTAACTGAACGGGACATAGACGATGTCACCTGCCTGGAGCGGCATATCTGGCTTCTTGCCTTTTTGCATGGCGCTAAAGGGAATGGGATCGCTCTGATAACCGCCGGCTGCCGTGCGCCGAATCAATCTGGAGCTGTTGGGCTTGGCCGAGCTGGCAGTGCCTCCGGCGTTCGCGACCGCCTGCAGCACGGTCAACGTTCCATCGTTGTTTGTCATGGGATAGCCGCCAGGCCGGCCGACATCGCCCAATACATAGACGATGCCTGCCTTGGGTACGATCAACTTATCCCCCGGGTTTACCATGGCGGTCTGGTCCTGAAGATCGCCGGGGCGGTTCGATACATAATAGGATATCTGCCGATGGCTGGTATGCCGCTCGATCGTCACGTGCCGGTCCGCCAGGTCTGTCAATCCTCCGGCCAGACCAAGGACATCAATTACCGAGCGCGGAGTGTCAATCGAATAAGAGCCGGGCTTGTTCACCTGCCCAAATACGGTTACGTTTTGCGTCGCGTACTGGGTCACCGTGACCAGCACCTTGGGGTAATACATCACATGCGAATTGATCAATGCGGCCTCAATCGTGCGCGCAGCTTCGATGGTCGTGAGCGAGGCCAACCGGACTTTCCCACCCAGCATGAGCGGGAACTCTCCAGCATCCGTGACGCGCCCATTTTGATCCAAATCGGGAGTGTCAAACACCTCGACATTTACTTCATCTCCCGGACCAATGAGCATGCTTTCCTTCTGCGCCAACAAGGTCGTAGTCAGGCAGCCTGCCAGCAGCAATCCTTTAAGCATTCTCATGGTTTCCCTCCTTGTCCCAGTGGTTAAAGTCGCGGTAGCCGTAATAGTCATGGTAGGCGCCCGATCCCTCCGCCACGCCGTTCAACACCACTCCAACTGGTCTCTTGGAGTACGCGGTCAACAGTTCGTGGGCGCGCCTTAATGCCGTCTTTGTGGTTACCCCGAACCGCGCCATCTGAATCGTCACGTCGGCCATCTCGCACAAGACGCGAGCATCGGCGACCGGCAGCACCGGTGGCGCATCGATCACAATCACGTCAAAGTCTTCGCGCAGATCCTTTAAGAGCTCGCGCATACGGTCCGACTCCAATAGCTCGGAGGGAAAGAGCGGAACCGTTCCTTCCGGCAGCAGGAAGAGGCCGGGCATCTGGGGATGAGCAAAGATCACGTTCTCCTGCGATTCGCCGGCAAGTAAGAGGCTTAACCCACTTCTCCCGGGCAGCCCCATGCTGCTCCGTATAGCGGGCCGCCTCATGTCGGCCTCAAGCAGCAAAACCGTCTTGCCCTGCTGTACAAAGCTGGCGGCAAGGTTCATGGAAAGCGTTGTCTTGCCTTCGCCCGGAATGGCGCTGGTTACCAGGATCACCTTGGGCACAGGACAGATTCTTGCGCGGGTCAAGACCGAGCGCAGATTGCGAACCATCTCGCTGTATCTGGACTTTGGATTGGAACGGACCTCGATCGCGCGATTATGGTTAGCCAATCTTGGCAAGACGCCAATGAGCGGCAGACCCATTTGCTCAATGACACTTGCGTCCTGAACCGTATTGTCCAGCGTATCCACGACCAATACCCCGGCACCCCCCAGGAAGAGCCCGAAAGCCAATGCCGCCGCCAGATACAAGGGTACATTCGGCTTGCTGGGCTTGAGCGGCATCAAAGCCTGGTCCACAACCGTAATGGTGTTCGACTTGAGGCCCTGAAGTATCCCGGCTTCTTTCAGCCGTTTCAGCAGATCTTCGTACAGCATGCGGCTATCATCTGCTTCCTGCCGGGTAATGATGTAGCGAATGGCTTTATCGTTCAGTGCGTCCGCCTGAACCTTTTGCGTGTTGTAATTTTTCTGGGCGTCTTTCCAGGTCTGATCGGCAACCTGGTAATCGTTTCTTGCCCGTTCCGCGATACGGCTTATTTCTTGCTGGATGGAGTGCTCGAGCGCGCTGATATTGGCCTGGATCTCTCCGATCTTGGGGTAGCCGGGCCCGAACTTGGTCTTCATCTGGTTCAACTGGCCTTGCAGCAGAGCTTCTTGACCGCGTAGGTTCTGGATCGTCGCCAGCGAGTTAGTACTTCCTGAGACCAGGGAGTTCCCGGCCAGGCTGGACAGCATCTCCGCATCTCCTGATTTCGCTGCCTGGTAGATGGCCTCCTTCAGGATGCGATTTTGCGACGCGTCGCTCAGCGTGGTAGCTGCTCTCTGAAATTGATCCAATACGGCCGAGTACGTCTGCTGCCGCCCCTGCGCGTCCGTTGTGCCGATACTGTAAATGCCGGAGTCACGCTGCATCTGCGCCACCTGGGCCTGCAGGTTTTCACTCCGCATCCGCAGCTCGGCCAGCTGCTTACTTAAGGATGCGGACGCCGCTTCCGTCGCCTTATACCTTGTCTCAAAGGTGTAATCGACCAGCTCCTGCACCAACTGGTTCACGACAGCCGATGCCAGCTCAGGGTCAGGATCGAGATAGTCGACCTCAATCAGCCGCGTCCCTCCCATGGGCTTGACACTCAGGTTTTTGTGAAACACGGCTAACGCGTTGGCTTGCCGCCGAGCATTCACCACCAGCACGTCGGACGGTTTCGAAGAGTCGCGGCAGGAAACAGGTTCCCCAACAAGCTGACCTAGCGGACCAGGCTGGAGGATTGAACGCGCGGGTATTTTCCAGGCCGAGTTTCTCAATCGTACGCAGCGCAAGCGCATTCGATTGCAGGATACTGGCCTGCGTCTGAATGTTGATATCCGCATTCAAGGCATCGGTGGAATCAGGACCCGGACCCCATAAGGCTTTCCAGATCGAGACCGTCGGAGCTTTCCTTCTGCACCTGGATGGTGCCGGCCGCCTGGTAGCGGCGAGTGCTAAGGGCGCAAAACAGAACCGCAAGCGCGAAAACCACGCCCGTCGTTATAAAAACGATAACTCGCCTGCGGCGAAACATCTGCACCAGGTCGCGCAAAGTCAATTCCCGTTCCTGATAAAGACTCAGGGAGTCTTCAGTTCGCTGGCGGATTGCAGGTTGGTCTATTTGCATTTGTTTGTCCCTTCAGCCCACGGGCCGGCTGCAGATTCGGGTCAACTACCCGGCCAATTCGAGATCGCAAGGGTGCACGTCGATAGCAAAGGACCTCTGGATAAGCTGAATGGTGACAACAAAGGTGAGGGTTCCGCTCGCTTGCTGTACCCGTCCCGTTACCCCCTTGAAGGGACCACGCGTGATAGAGACTATGTCGCCCGTGGATACAGGCGGATGCGGAGAAAGCGACGCGTGTTGCGCGCCGACGCGGAGGGCGTGCATCTCCTGATCATCCACGGGTAAGGGTGACGTGCCGTTGCCCACGATATAGACAACGCCCGCGGTCTGCAGTACCGGAAGCCGCTCGTTGGCATCGAGGCAAACGAAAATATACCCCGGGAAGAGCGGATGCTGGATCTCCCGTCGAACCCCATTCTTCCATCGCCGCACGACCGTGTAGAGAGGGAGAAAGGACTGAATCTGCTTGGCCGTTAACTGGGCCTGGACAAACTTTTCGTGGCGGGGCGCAGTGTACGCCGCAAACCACGTCTTCTTATGACAGGGGCTAGAGAAGATGCGACTCGCTTCGACCGGGGACGACTGCAAGCCTCGATCCGAAACAGGGGGGATAGAGCACAGCAAACCTCCATGTCAACAACGTTCGGCACCCACCCTGGAGATTGTTCCGGGCAAAGAATGGGTCCTAACTAAAGACGTGAACCGGTCTGCCGCTTCTTCATTGCGCTCGAATGAACCGGTGCACCTATCGAGCCGATCGGACCGCCAATTTAGCGCTGCCGTTTCCGGCAAGAGCTTCGCACACTCACTTAGTAGCGAGCCGACTAACACTTATAGGGTTACCTTCGTCCGTACAATTTCAGCGCTTGTGAGGTTGCGATACTGTCACTTCTTGAGCGGCTATCGTGGCTGTGGAGACGCAAACCTAACCGCACAGGCCACAGCTTATCAGCGAACTGCGACTGCATTTCCGTACGGGTCAGCTGGCCACTTAAATCAGATTGGACTGCTGACTGAGATCAGCTTAGCCCAGAGCATGATAGCGATCAAACAAAAAATCCCGCTTTGGTACCACCTTTAGTAATGGGTATCCGCTCCCGCAACAAGCTCTAAACCGCTCCGATGTGGTAAGGGAGTTTTTTCGCGCGGCGGGTCGCTCTCGCGAGGGAGCTTAATAAGATACAGCGACAGTTACATTTTGCGCTCAGGCAAATGTCGGAGCTGAAACAAAATCATCCAGTATCCAGTCGCGCGCGAACAGGTTCGGATGGTAATTGTCGATGCCCAGAAACCATCGCCTGGGAGCTATGACCACTTTATCCGGTCGGGGGTTGAGCCAGGCCCCCCACCAGGAAAAAGTGCTGTTGGCGATGATGTGGTGCTGACAGGAAGACATGAGGCGCAGATCCTCATGGGCCGCGAAGGTGTCATTGTGTTCGACGAACACTGTCCCGGGATCGAGCGCCAGGTTCTGCTTAACGAACGGGATATCGTCCGAAAAACAAAGAAGGTAGGATCAACAAACCGTTCCTTGATGATGGCGATGGCGTTCGCGTAGTACTCCTTCTGCAAAACAACCTTGCCTTCCACGGGAATGAGTCGAAGTCCCCCCGGCGCACATGGAGTGAAACCGGGTGTCTTGCATCGCCCTATCTGTTGCATTAGCTCCAGGGTCTTACCCTGTGGCGGCTCCCTGAAGGTCAAGTCAAGCCGTAGCTCGCCGGCAACTTCCTCGACCATGGCATGGTTTTGAAAATAACCCCAAAGATAGAGGGTCTTGACTCCCGGTTCCAACGGCAGATCGCGCAGGAAGCAGTACCGGTCCGCCTCCTGCTCGTTGAACACCTGTATCCGCAACATTTTCCTGAACGGCGCAGAAGCAGCATGAAGCCATGGCTTGACTGGAGCGACGATGCGGTCGAAGAGAGGACGTTCCTTCATCGTCACGGGGATAGAAAAGTGTTGCAGCAGGCAAGGCCTGGGATAGCCATGGGAGATAGCGTTCCACGAAGGATCAACCGCGATGTGCATCTCGGCGCTGATACGTCTTGGCGTAGTACCGGAGGGCGGCATACTGGAACAACTGGTTTCCTAAGCCGCCAGACTCCCTGATAACAATCCTCATGCCACCCTGCTGACCCTGATTCCCACCCTCTATCCTCTTTATACTTGTTGTTGGCGCGCAAAGTTTCAGGTCACAGAGTCGACTGTCTTCGTGGAATATATCTTGTCAATGAGGTCTTCGGAAGATTACTCTTTGCAAAATTGATTTTGTTTTCAAAGCGGATCATTCATGATGAGTTAGTTCCGCAAGGCAGCCCTGACGAAAGTCATCACATAAGCTTTAGGCATAGTCCCGATGCGCGCTGCTGGTAATGTTTAACGTAGTCGATATCGATTCCATCAGCTCTTCAGCTGGAGAGTTTTTATGAGCTCGGCGATAAGGCTCGACCTGGGAATAACCTCCTCCGAAGCTCTTGACCAGAAGCTGGAAGCGCTGGCAGCCACCGAAAGACAAGTTGAGGTGTCCGTCGTCATGCCCTGCCTGAATGAGCGGGAGACTGTTGGCGTATGCGTGCGCAAGGCAATGACCGCCCTTCGAGAGACGGGGATCGCCGGCGAAGTAATCGTTGCGGATAACGGTTCCACCGACGGCTCGATCGAGATCGCGCGAGCAGAGGGTGCCCGAGTAGTAAACATTGCTGAGAAGGGATATGGCAACGCACTGAAAGGCGGAATACTGGCCTCGCGCGGAGAGTACGTGCTCATGGCCGACTCCGACGATAGCTATAACTTCTCTCATATTCCACGTTTCGTGGAGCAGTTACGCGCTGGATCGGACCTGGCGATGGGCAACCGCTTCCGCGGTGGCATCGCAGACCAAGCCATGCCCTTCCTGCATCGATACCTGGGAAACCCTGTTCTTACGGGCATTGGGAAACTATTTTTTGGTTCACCGTGCGGAGACTTTCATTGCGGTCTACGCGGCTTTCGTAAAGACAGTTTTGATCGTATGGATATACGTTCGACCGGCATGGAATTCGCCAGCGAGATGGTGGTGAAGGCCAGCCTGCTGCGGATGAAGGTGAGCGAGGTACCCACAACCTTGTCTCCTGATGGGCGCAGTCGAGCGCCACACCTGCGGACCTGGCGTGACGGCTGGCGGCATCTGCGCTTCCTTCTTATGTACAGTCCGCGCTGGCTCTTCCTTTATCCAGGGATGGTGTTGATGTTGCTGGGCTTGATCGGATGCGTCTTATTGCTTCCTGGCCAACGGGTATTCCATGGCATCGGCTTCGACGTGCATACGCTCTTGTATGCGTTCGCGAGCGTACAACTTGGTTTTGAGCTGGTTGCCTTCGCAACCTTCACCAAGGTTTTCGCCATTACTGAGGGTCTTCTGCCCGAAGATCCGCGCCTAAAACGCTTCTTTCGCTGGGTAACGTTGGAAACGGGCTTGATTTTCGGCGGTTTGCTGCTGCTCCTGGGTGTTGGTGGAACGCTCTTCGCCGTCTCAGACTGGGCGAGAGGAAGTTTCGGGGCATTGGATGCCGAGCATATGCTGCGCATCGTTATGCCTTCCGTTTTCTGTTTGACTATGGGGGTCCAGATCATCTTTAGCAGCTTCTTCCTAAGCATTCTTGGCCTCAGGCGGCGCTAATGACCTTACGACGCGCGCTCCTGGGGGTCGCCTCAGCCGCCCTGAGCATTTTCCTCATCGTCCTGTTGATGAAACTTGGCAGAATCGACTTTCGAGCGACTCTTCAACAACTTCGAAGTGTCAGCTGGATATCATTCAGCAGCATAGCTGCGCTGACCGGACTTCACGTTTATCTCTCGAGCCTGAAGTGGCGCTATGTAGATGCTACCCTCCGCCGGCCGTCTGATGCCGTTCTCTCCAGAACGACGTCGTTTGCTCTCACCGCCATCGGTGTGGCGCTCGGCCAGGTGCTGCCAGTGCAGCTCAGCACGTCCGCCGTGCGGACACTAGGGACATACTTTCAAGGAGGAGCTCTGAAGCGAGGCACGGGTGGCACCCTCTTCGAGCAGTCGTTTGATGTGCTCATCGTCGGCTTTCTGGCAATAGCCTCCGGCCTTACGCGATTTATGAGAGGTGGCGGAATGATGTGGGCGTCCTGCGCATTTGCCATGATCGCCATTGGACTCTTCGCGATCGGCCCCGCCGTCACTATCATTCGAGGCCAGGTGGCCTCCTTAACTGCCGGATCCGTCGCTCCTCGAAGCCGTATCTTGCGCAGCTTTGCCAACCTCCACACTTCCGGCCTCCTGAGCCCCGGCTTGGCTCGACGGCTGATGGCTCTTTCTGCAGCACGCTTTGTTATTCAGGTCCTAATGGCGGCCCAGGCTGCGCAAGCGATCGGCGCTCAAATTCCGGTGTGGCACTTGGCCGCGGCGATGCCGTTTGTCATCATCGCCTGCGTCATCGTGATAACTCCAGGCGGCCTTGGCGTAAATGAATTGACCTATGCAACCGCTTTACACCTGTTTGGAACACCACTCGCTGTCGGCGCACAATGGGCCCTGGCCAATCGGTTTCTTGTAGGATCGTCGTGCTTCGTTGTCGCGGCATGCGCCATTGCCTTGTTGGGTTGTGAAAAGTTGCTAGCTCCGGGCGCTCCCATGGTGCCCCAGGAAGATTCCTAATGCTGATACAGACAACACGTCAAACCGAGGACCAATCTAGCTCCTGCCCACTTTGCGGCGGAGGCGAGTGGAGCTTTGTTCGCAGCGGACGCGACCTATACCAGCCAGATTCTGAGACCCGCTTCAGGCTGGACCGATGCCTCTCATGCGGTCAGGTCTCGCAGAATCCAACGCCTACGCCTCAACAGCTCAGCAAAGCCTACTCAGCGGAGTACGCACCGTACCGTCCTGCGTGGAAGCAGGCAGGGTGGCCTCTGTGGAAGGTGCTTCGTGAGCTTACAACACGGCGTCGCCTACGGCGTTTGCGGCGCTTTGGAAACGGAGACAAGCTTTTGGAGGTTGGGTGTGGGGCGGGAGACTTCCTCCACGCCGCCCACCGCGTAGGCTGGGATGTCAGCGCGGTCGAGTACAGCGGCACTTTAGCCTCCGCCCTCCGCCACGAGCTGGGCTTTGATGTACGCACGGGTGACTTGGCTCCCGGCCTTTGGGAACGCGGTTCTTTCGATGTCGTGGCACTGTTTAGCGTTCTCGAGCACTTGCAAAATCCTCTGGATGCCCTGGTCACGGCCTCCTCATATCTACGCGCCGGTGGGGTTGTCTTCATCCAGATACCAACCCTAAGCGGCGTGAAGACAGGAAAGCAGTTTGGGCAGTACTGGGCATTGCTCGATCTGCCCCGTCATCTGAGCTTCTTCGATAGAAAATATCTCTCGGAACTCTGCGACAAAGCCGGGATGAATCTGGTCGTGTTTAAAACTCCATTGCTCGAAACTGCATGGTGTTATTTCGCCAGTATCTGTAATTACGCCAACCACTCCCGGAACCCTGTGCGCCGTCTCCTTGGCATGGCGTTCCACGCACTCAGGTCCATCATCTCTTTACCTTATATAGCGTTACGAGCAAGCCGAGGGCTCGGAACCGAAGCTTTTGCAGTCGCAGTCAAGAGAGCTGAGAGTTGAGACCCCTTCTTTCAGTTGTTATGCCTACGTACAACGGAGAGAGGTTCCTCGCCGCGGCCCTTGGAAGTGTGGTTGGTCAGCACGAGGGAACTGAGCTGGTGATTGTCGACGATGGATCGACGGATCGCACGCTCGATATTGTGCACGAGTTCGCTAAAGTCCTTCCGATTCGACTGATCACTCCCGGCAGGATCGGCAACTGGGTGGCCATCAGTAATATCGGTTTGCGCGAGGCGAAGGGCGATTGGGCCTGCTTCCTTCATCAGGATGACCTTTGGCGTCCAGGCAGACTTGCCAGAGTTTGGCGTGAGATGGAGAGCACCGAAGGCGCGCTGGTAGTTCACGATGCCATGTTCGTGGGCCCGGATGGACAAGAACTCGGGCCCTGGACCTGCCCGTTTTCGGACGGCACCATACTGCCGGATCGATTCACCGAGCGCCTTCTTGTTCAGAACTTCATCGCCATTCCGTCGCCTGTGTTCCGGCGAAGCGTTGCTATCCGTTCCGGAAGTTTGGACGAGTCACTTTGGTATTCGGCCGATTGGGATTTTTGGCTTCGCCTGGGAGCGCTGGGTCCGGTACGCTTCATCGCAGAAAAGTTGAGCGCCTTCCGCGTCCACCCAGCTTCGCAAACTGCGGCTCGTGAAGTGCTGCCAAACGAGTGGGAGCAGCAGCTGAAGACGGTCCTTGACCGTCATCTGCGAGATTGGTCCGTCTCCGGCAGCCTTAGTGGACCGGTGGGGCGGGCCGCAATGGCGTCGGTGGCGGTCAATTCTGCTTTGTCGACCGCTTCCCGCGGTGGCCAGATAAAGTCCTCGGCCGTGTTTCGTACGTTGCTCGCTCTCGGCCCGTCTGGGTGGCACAGATACTTCAGGGATTCCCGGATTGTGCAGCGCGTCAGATCTCGACTAAGGCGCAGCGGCTAACGAGGATTTCGAATACTGTTTGAGCTCGCCAGGTATTCCCGTGCCGGCGCATAAGCGTGGCAACACAGAAGGCGCTTTGCTAACAGGAATCCATGCCCGCAAGGAGCATTCTCATGGAAGCTTCCACTACTCTTCTAGCTACTCCAAACGAGGCGACCGGCGAACCCCAACAGCACGCAAGGAGCCCCCGAAACATACTAGATCGGCTTGAGTACACGATTTACGCGTTAGCTCTTGCTTTGTCTATATGTGTCTGGTTCGTTGCCATCCGCGCGCCGCTTTGGCTCGATGAGACAATCTCGTTCTTTCTAGTCAAAGGTGGTTTCGCGGAAATCATGTCTCGCCAGGGATGGCCTGACGTGCCGGTATACTATTACGTTCTTTGGCTCTGGACCAAGGTCATGGGGACGGGCGAGATCACGCTCCGAGTTTCTTCCGTTCTCATCATGCTTGGGGCTGTTTATTTGCTGTACCGCGCTGCGCGGGAACTGTTCGATCGCGATGTTGCCCTCATTGCCGCCGTCGTGTTCTGCCTGCATCCCATCGTTATCTATGCCGCGATTGACGTTCGACCCTATGCATTGGGGGCCGTGACGATCAACTCGTCTATCTTGACCCTGGTTCGCATGCGGCACAGCAACTCAAAGTGGCTCGCCGCCTTCTTCGGCGTCTCGGCGGCAAGCATCGCCTACTTTCAGTTCCTGTTCGTGGTCATCCTGCCGGCACTGGCGATTTGTTTCATCTCGCTAAAAGTAGGCCGCCGAAAGACTCAATGGGGGCAGATCGGCGTTGCCCTGGTCGCATTTACCTTAGCGTTCCTGCCGGTTATCCCTGGCTTGAAATATTTGTTCCACACCAGCGGCACCCACGTCTGGGCCCCGGATCCGAGGCTCCTGGATCTAGGCACGACCCTATCGCTGAGATGGCTGGGCTTTATCCTCATCGGTACCGTTCTAATTGCCGCGCTGACGCGGCAACTCGACCTGCGCAGCCGATTTGAGAGTTGGCCCGTATTGCTTTGCGCATCGTTGGCCCTCATCCCGATTTTAATCCTTTATAGCGTGAGTGCAGAAACATCGATCCGCATATTTGTGTTCCGCTACCGGCTGATCGCGGTTCCAGGAATCGTGCTTTGCTGGGCTTTGATCGTCAGCCGGATTCATTCCCGCGCACTTCGATTGCTGTTCTGCGTGGCGATCGTTGCGACCACGGCTTACCAGTACCTCAGCCGCCCAGACTTCAAGCTTCACGGCTACACCTGGAAATATGGCTTTGAAGTTGCCGAAAAGAACGCTTCTCCCGACAACGCTCCTGTGCTGATCTGCAGCGATCTCCCGGAGGCTGACTACATGGCTCTCCCCGTTGGCGATGCAGTTAAGGATAATGTCCTTTTCGCGCCCCTGACCTACTACAAACTCACTGTACCGGTGGTGGCGCTGCCACGGTCGCTTAATGATGACGCTACTCGGATCGGCTCCCAGTTTCTTAAGGGGGCAACCCAGCGCCATCAACGCTTCCTCGCCCTGGCATTTACCCCGTCCTATGAAACCCTCGATTGGATCGCGAAAAATGCCGCAGAAACGTATGAAGTCCGCAACTTGGGAATCTTCGATGAGATTAAGGTGATGGAATTTCTTCCCCGCAACCGGGCGGTGCCTCGCGCTGAAACCTTCAGGCAATCAACTTCAAGTAATCCGGCTCATCCGCAATCGTCTTATATCGAAAGGCGCGGACGATCGCCCGCTGGCGTAGAAAGAAGATCCCGGGCATCTGGTCTGCATCTTCCTTGATCATGCCAATGCCGTACTTGCGAATCGCCCCCTAGCAGCCACTCTTTCCCACTGCGGGACCAGGAAGTGCGAAAAAGCGTTCTTTCGCCCCAACTCGAAAAGGCGGGCGCGCATACAGAGAAGCCTCCGGATTACTCACCCGCTCAACATCTGAAAGATGGTAGTAGTCAAAGTAGGGTTTGGCCCGCTCCGGCGTCCCGAGATGGACAAAGACCGGCCGGATACCCTGCGCCTCAATCACGCCGCGAATCCTGGAAACGTCGTCCAGAGTCTGGCGGCAAAACGAGCATCCAAAATGGCGAAGAAAAATCAGCAGGACCGGAGACTCATCCAGAAGCTCAAGCAGCGTTCGGCCGCTCTCCGTGCGGTACTCCGCGAGCACCGCAGCCATCTCGCCGTCTCTTCCGCTTTCGTCAAATACACACCTCTCAAGCGCTGCGAGCACAGGCAGGGGGTAACTATTTAGCTACTGCCTCCCGGTTACCGAGCCAGCAACTCCGGCTGGCCATCCTTTCAACGGTATCCTAAAAGGCGACGCGGTGATTCTTCGCCATCGATGTCATCGATTCTTTCGGGGGAGGGATTCGATGAGATTGGGAGAAGTCACCGCGTCTTGCTTCGTCTCCTCGATGGCCTTGCAAAATAAAGTTGACTCGAGATCGAAAGGTTATAGGGTCAACCTGGATCTAAGAAGGTATGGCTCGGAACACGCACCTCCCCTTTTTGCACTCGGCTGCGCCGCCGGTCCGCCCATAAGGGGGCTTATGGCGCATAGGGCGCTTATGGCGCACATTCCCCCCGGCGCCGGAACCCGACAAAGGCCTACCAACGTACAGCTGGCGGGCTATTCCCCGCCGTTCTGTTCCACCATAAGCTGGTGAAACTCCGGGGTCGAACGCAGTGCGGCAAACTCCTTATCCTTCATTAGCTGCTTGCGGTCATTGAAGCCGGCGTCCAGCGCCTTGCGCAGATAGCTAATCGATTCCTGCATCTTCCCGGCCGTTGCGTAGGTTTTGGCCAGGTAATAATTGACGGCAACCAGCTGCCGGCGCGAGGTCGTCTCCTGGACAATCTGCATCTGGCCAGGATCGAAGATGTTGGGGTTCAAAGCAAGAGCCTTGTGATACGCTTCCATTCCCGGCTTGTATTTCTCATCCGCGAAGTAGGCAGTGCCCAGGTTGCAGTAGGTGATCGCCGCACCCGGCGAATACTTGAGCGCCAGCTTGTAGGTGCGTTCGGCTTGCTTGTATTCGTGTTGACCATGGTAGACGGCGGCCAGGTTGTTAAGCGCGTCGGGAAAGCTCGGATTCATAGCCAGCGCCATCTGGTAGTACTTGCGGGCCTGATCGAGCGCGAACATGTGGTGGTAGGCGACACCGATTTTGTTCCAAAGCTTGGCGGATGGCTGGTTTTCGCGTTCGTAAGCCTCGATGGCGGCGGCGTAGCTGCGATGAACCATGAGCAGATCGCCTTGAATCTCGGGCGAGAGCGCGGCGTTCGGAGAAGCGTGTCGGGGAGGTTGCGGCGAACGTGGTGTGAATGCACACCACGAAAGTGAAGACGAATGATAAAAGGTAGAGGCTGGATGACCTGCGACGATGAAGGTCACACATGTGTTGCCTCCTTTCCTGACGACAGGGTCAGATGGATGCGGAACCCATACTACTCCCCAAATTTTGCGACGACAGATCACACTTTCGCGTCAGAACCTGTGATGCCATCCGTCTGTTGATCGGCTGCATTGGGATGCTGTACAGCGCACTCACTTGCCAGCCGGGGTGGGTTGGACTAAAACAGGATGATGAGATTTAGCCGCGTCAGCCTCGCCGCCGGACATGCTGTTGCTGTATGCGCATGATCGCGGGCTATTGGGGAGACTGGCCAAAGCGCTGAAAGCTTCAAAGACCAGGTTTCCACAAGGCCTGCAGTCAACCAAGACTGCGGGCCTTTCGCTTGCAGCAGACTTCATAGGAGAAAGCAAATGGCAGAGACCAAGAAGCAGCATCTCGCGACACTTTCCGTGCATGCCGGGCAAGAACCCGACCCGACCACCGGATCGCGCGCCGTCCCCATTTACCAGACCACCTCTTACGTCTTCAAGGACGCCGATCACGCCGCCAGGCTCTTTGCCCTGCAGGAATTCGGCAACATCTACACCCGCATCATGAACCCGACCACCGATGTCTTCGAGAAGCGCGTCGCCGCCCTCGAAGGAGGCGCGGCGGCGCTGGCAACCGCCTCCGGCCAGGCCGCCGAAACCCTGGCCATCACCACCCTGGCCGGCGCCGGAGACGAAATCGTCTCCACCACCTCTCTCTATGGGGGAACCTACAACCTTTTCCACTACACCCTGCCGCGGATGGGCATCCAGGTACGTTTTGTCGATGCCGACGACTTTGACGGCCTGCGGGCGGCCATCAACTCAAAAACCCGGGCGGTCTACACCGAGACCCTGGGCAATCCCAAGCTCGACATTGCCGACATCGAACGACTGGCCAGCATCGCCCACCAGCAGGGCGTGCCTCTGATGATCGACAATACCTCGGCGACCCCAATTCTTACCCGGCCTATCGAGTGGGGCGCCGACATCGTGGTCGAATCGGCCACCAAGTATATCGGTGGCCACGGAACGTCGATCGGCGGCATCATCGTCGACGGCGGCAAGTTCGACTGGAAGGCCTCGGGACGATTCCGCGACTTCACGGAGCCTGATCCTTCCTATCATGGCCTTTCGTATGCCGATGCGTTCGGCCCCCTGGCCTTCATTCTCAAAGCCCGGGTCCAGGGTCTGCGCGACATCGGCGGGGCTCTCTCGCCGTTCAATGCTTTCCTGTTTTTGCAGGGCCTGGAAACCCTTCACCTGCGCATGGAACGGCACTCCCAGAACGCCCTCGCCGTCGCCAAATACCTGGCCAATCACCCCGGCATCGAGTGGGTCAACTATCCCGGACTGCCTTCCAGCAAGTACTACGCCCGGGCGAAGAAATACATGCCGGACGGCCAAAGCTCGCTGGTCACCTTCGGCATCAAGGGCGGCTACGAGGCGGGCAAGAAGCTGATCAACTCGCTCAAGCTGTTCTCCCTGCTGGCCAACATTGGCGACGCCAAGTCGCTGGTCATCCACCCCGCCTCCACCACCCATTCCCAGCTCACGGTGGAGGAGCAGAACGACACCGGCGTTTCTCCCGAACTGGTACGCCTTTCGGTTGGCATTGAGGACATTCGCGACATCCTCGCCGATCTCAACGATGCCATCGAGGTGGCCAACGGTCAGTCGGCCCGGCCAGTGGAGGAACTAAGCGCACGATGAGCTCCAGTCCCACAGCGGCGCTGGTCGCACCCAGTTTCGAGGGAGATTTTTCTCCAGGGGAGCCTTTCTCCCTCGAAGCCGGCGGAGTTCTTGCGTCTCCCACCCTCCGTTACGCCATGTATGGCGAGCCCAATGCAGCCGGCGATAACGTCATCTTCGTTGCCCACGCCCTTTCCGGCTCAGCCAGGGTCGCGGACTGGTGGCCGTGGGTGTTCTCCGACAGCGGATTGCTGCAGGATAGCGGCGACTGCGTGATCGGTATCAATGTGCTGGGGTCCTGCTATGGTTCGACCGGGCCCGGTTCCATCAACCCGCTTACCGGCCGCCCCTACGGACCCGACTTTCCTCTGGTCAGCATTCGAGACATGGTTAACTTGCAGGCGCGGCTGTTGGAAAAGCTCAATATTCATCGCCTGAAGTTGGTGATGGGCGCCTCCATCGGCGGCATGCAGGCTTTGGAAATGGCCATCCGGTTTCCGCAATTGGTGGAGCGGGTGATCTCCATCGGGGCCGCCCCCTTGCAGGCGATGGGGCTGGGCCTGAACCATCTGCAACGGCAAATGATCCAGCTGGACCCAGCCTGGAGGGGTGGGCACTACCCACCGGAGCAGCAACCGCGAGCGGGGCTGGCTCTGGCCCGTGCGCTGGCGGTCTGCACCTACAAGTCGCCGGAGTTATTCGAGCACCGGTTTGCGCGCCAGCCGGATCGCAGCGGCGAAGATCCCTGGGCCTCTTTGCATGAGCTGGGGCAGGGTCTGACTGGGGAACGCTTCGATGTCGCTGGATACCTCGATCACCAGGGCGAACGGTTCGTCGAGCGCTTCGATGCCAACTCCTACCTGGCCCTTACGCGAACCATGGATACCTTCGATCCCGTGCGCGGATACACGGACGCCGAAGCCGCTTTCAGCCGTATGCAGGCGCAGGTCCTGCTGGTGGGTATTTCGTCGGACTGGCTGTTTCCAGCAGCGGAAGTCTCTGCGCTGGCAGCACGCATGGCGAAGGCCGGCGTCCGTTGCCAGTACCGGGAGCTAAGCTCTTCGCACGGCCACGACGCCTTTCTGGCGGAACCGGACGATCTGGCGCGGCTGATCCAACCTTTTATGCCGTAGGTAACCCTTCAAGAATTTGTCCACTTTGCCCCCCGCCCCCCCATTTTTCGCTTTATGAAGAGAACAGCTGGCTGAGGTTGCTGAGGCGAAGCAGTTCCTTAACACGCGGGGACAAGTTACGCAGTTCAAGCTTGCAATAGCCTTCTCTCAGAGCTGACACTTTCAGGCCAACCAAGGCTCCCAGGCCGCTGCTATCCATGTAAGCGACATCGCTCAGATCGAGCACGATATGCCCACCCAAGGGGATTAACGGCTTAACCACTTCCTTCAGTTGAGGTGCGGTCTCGCTCACTACTCTGCCATGACAAACGACCGTGGAGATGGGACCAATGCTTTCATCCTGCGTCTTCTGCACTTCACAGTAAAAGCTGGTCTCTGGTGTGGTTGGCATGCGCTCTCCTTGTGAGCCGAACTCTGCGCCATATTAATCTTCGCTGTCGGGGCCACACGTTAAAATCTGGTTACTCGGCGACCACCACCGGCGACCCAGGCAGAAACATCGAAAACACCGTTCCAGTCCGATGGTCGGCGACGCTGGAGCGCACGGCCAAATGGCCGCCATGTTTCTCCATCAATTCGCGAGAGACCCACAATCCCAACCCGGTACCGGTGTCCTTTTTAGTGGTGAAGAACGGCTCGAAGATATGTTTCAGGTTTTTCGGATCAATGCCGCAGCCGGTGTCCGCCACCACCACGCGCACCCCCTCTAAAGCCGGATCGCGTGGGCTGCGGGCAGCGCGAACCCGGACACAAATCGCGGCTCCGTCGCGACAGGCATCCAGGCTGTTGGCCAGCAGGTTGGAGATCACCTGGCGGAATTCTCCGGCGTTTCCCAAGGCCTTCTGCTCCGTCTTTACATTCACGTGCAAACTAATCCGTGCGCTGGCTGCACGGAAGGAGTAGAAATCAAAAACTTCGCGGGTGATTATATCGGGACGGAAAAAGCCGGCGGAAGAGTTCTCACGGTAGAAGCCCAGGGATTGGCGAGTGATATGAGCGATTCTCTGCAGCTCACGGTCAGCCTCGGTGAGGTGCACGCGAATCTTTCCCAGATCCTGCTCACTACGCGCCAGATAGATCAGGTTGACCAAGCCTTCCAGGGGATTATTGACCTCATGGGCGATGGAGGCGGCCAGGCGCCCTGCGGATGCCAATTTCTCCGCACGCATGAGGGCAAGCTCAGAGGCGTAGCGCTCGGTGATGTCACGGAAGACGAGAACGATGCCAATCAGGCGCGAGTCCTTATCAAGGATAGGCGCGGCGCTGTCATCGATGTGGAATTCCTGTCGATCTTTATTGATGAGGATGGTGTGGTTGGCAAGGCCGACTCTCTTACCAGACCGCCGCACCACCTCCACTGGGCTCTCGACGGCAGCGCGTGTGCGCTGGTGAAGGATGTAAAAGATTTCTGAGAGTGGACGGCCGTCCGCCTCCACTTCCTTCCACCCGGTAAGCTTTTCGGCCACTGCGTTCATGAAAACAACTTTGCCTTCGGGATTGCATGCGATCACCGCATCGCCGATACTGCGCAGCGTGGTATTCAGCCATTGCTCGCGAGCGTAGCACTCCTCTCCCCAACGCTGTACTTGCTCGATCTGCAGGTTGTAGGTGCCGGCAAGCTTGCGGAAGAGCCGGTGTATCTCCCATGCCAGCAACAGACCGAGAAGAGCGGCCAGCCCTATGAGCCCGTAGAGGGTGACTGAATTGACGCGCAGGGCAGCGAAGGACCGGCTTTCCCGAATGCGCGTCTCAGCGGACAGGAAGTCCTCGGCTGCAGCACGGAATGCATCCATCTGCAGTTTTCGCTCGGACATCTCTGTCTTCAAGTCAGACGCAGCGGTCGATAGAGCAATAGTTCTGCGGGCATCCTGCTCCCACGCACCGGCCGCCGCCTGCATGCGCTGCAGCCGGGCGGTCTGCTCAGAATCGCGCCTTACCAACCGGAAAAGAGTACTAAACTCACTCCCGAGTTGTTGATCGGCCTGCCGGTAGGGCAGAAGGAATGTCCTATCGCGGGTGAGCAGAAATCCCCGCAATCCCGTCTCTTCGTCCACCATCAGTTTGACCAGATTGTTGGCGTGGGCAATGACCTGATCAGAGCGGTCAACCCGGCGAGCACTGTATTGCACTTGCCGGAATCCATAAGCAAGGGTTATCGCAAGCAGAGCCAGGGCGACGATGGGCAGTGCGAGGAGGCGGACCAGCAAACGTCGATACGCAGCGGCTTCCAAAAACGGGCCTCCCGAGGTAGCCGGTCTACGGCATGGATCCGGAGATCGGACTTAGCGGCGTACCCTGCAATTTTGCCTGATCGCTAGCTCCCGAAGCAACGAAAGGCAACAAAGGTGGTAGTGGTATGAATATGCTTACGTTGACCAGGGAGGGCGGTAGTGAGGCATCAACAAGGATGTCGCCCGCTCTGAGCCGCGGGTCAGGCGAAATGCTGCCGTATCCCACTCCAGGAGTTCCTGGGTGCGGATGGCGATGTTGCCGAGCATCAGACTTTCTACGATCGGCCGCTCAAACTCATAGTTCGTGCTCGCCGGCGGCCCTCCCTGACAGGCCTTGATCCATTCCATATAGTGCGCCCTGTCGGCTCCAACGGCGCTCGGACCAAGTTTCGGCAAGGATGGCTCGAAGGGTTCGTTCTCTGGCGTCAACGGTGGCAAGGTTGGACCGAGGTCGCCGTTTGGCGAAAGCAGGCGCGGGGATTGTGCCATGTAGGCGGTCAGCAGACGGCCCCGCTCGCCACTGTACATAACGCCTTCCTTGCCCACACTCATGTCAGCGTCGAGCGCGAGCCCCGGTGGACGCTCGGGTTTGATCCCACCGTCGTACCAGTTGAGTTCGACTGCCGGCTTCCCGGCCCTTGCGGGAAAGCGGTAATGCAACGTGGAGGCCACCGGGTAGCAGTCAGGAAACAGCTCGGTAGAGCTGGCGTACACCTGGTCCGCCGGGCCAAGCTCGAGAGCCCGCACGATGGTGTCGAATCCGTACTCTCCCATATCGCCGATCGCGCCGCACCCATAGTCGTACCAGGCGCGCCACACAAAAGGGAGATAGGCGTGGTTGTAAGGCCGCAATGACGCGGGGCCCAGCCACATATCCCAGTTCAATCCTGCGGGGATCGGATCCGTAGTCTCTGGAGTTCGCAGTCCCTGCTTCCAGAAGGCCGAAGCCCGGGTAGTCCAGATGTCGACGCGATGCACGGGACCGATGGCATCGCCGCGCACCATGTCGATAACCCGGCGCGACTCCGGCGTCTGCGCGTTGAAGATCGACACCGCGTTGGCCCGGCCGGTCTCCTGCGCCACCTTTGCCATCTGCCGCGCCTCCCAAACCGAGTGCGCCATGGGCTTTTGGCTGTAGACATGCTTTCCCGCTCGCATCGCGGCAATGGCAATCACGGCGTGCCAGTGATCGGGAGTGCTCACAGCTACTGCGTCCAGGTCTTTCTCCCGGCTCAGCAACTCGCGAAAATCCTCGTAGGATGCGCAGCCCTGCTTCTTGTAGTAAGTGTTCACGATGGACTGCGCAACATCACGGCCTGCCGTGGGGCCCGTCAGGGATTTTCCCCAGCTCGGTTGCTGTAACAGGAGCCGGACCTTGTTGCGCAGCTCATTGGGTCCCCAGTCAAGGTAGTCGCTGGTTTGCCGGTTCACATCGCATACCGCCACCACCTGAACTTCGGGCATGCGCAGCAGGTCCATCATCAGCCGCAGACCCTGCGAGCCGACTCCGATACAGGCTACCGTTAGCTTGTCGCTGGCCTTAGGAGCGGCAAAAGCAGAGGCCCAGCGCGGAGTTACCAGGGCTGCTGTCGATATTCCTGCTGCGGAGAGGAAGTCACGTCGGGTAGGGTTCTGCATGGCAGCTCTCCAATATAGCAGTTGGATGCTCCTTGTATGCTAGAGGCAGAAACGAGGTTGTCCATGAAAGATGGTCCGGTGCGCGTAGGCATCATCGGCTCGCAGTTTCAGGCGGATTGTCACGCCGCGTCGATCGGGATGGTTGAGAACGATATGACTGTGGTGGCCGTTGCTTCCCCCACCGCAGCGCACGCACGGGCCTTCGCGACTCGGTACAAGATTCCCCGGGTATACAGCGATTACAAAGAGCTGGCCAAGGATGCGGGGATAGAGGCGGTCAGCATCACTGCCCCTAACGCCCTGCATTGCGAGATGACCGTTGCCATGGCTGAAGCGGGTAAGCACGTCATCTGCGAGAAGCCGCTTTGCATGACGCTCCAGGAGGCCGACAAGATGATCGAAGCCTGCCGCGCGAACGGAGTGCTGCTGCTGTATGCGGAGGAGCTTTTCTTCACGCCCAAATATCTCAAGGCCAAAGAAATGGCCGACTCGGGCGCATTCGGCAAAGTGCACCTGATCAAGCAAAGCGAGAAGCACTTCGGCCCGCATGCGGAATGGTTCTGGGATGTGAAGCGAGCCGGCGGCGGGGCCCTGTTCGACCTGGGCTGCCATGGGATTGCCTTCGCCTACTGGTTCCTCGGGAGACCTAAGATATTGACCGCCTACTCTCACCTGGGGACTTACGTCCACGGCGACAAGACGCAACTCGATGACGAGGCAGTCACCATCATCGAATTTGAGGGCAATGCCTTCAGCATTATCGAGAACAGCTGGACTCGCCGCGGCGGCATGGACGATCGCATCGAGGTGCTATGGCGAGGGCGGCAATACGATGGCAAACCTGCACATGGGTAACGCCCTGCCGACCTACAGCGAGTACGGCTTCGGGTACGCTGTCGAAAAAGCGCCGACGACCCAGGGATGGAGCTGGCCGGTGTTTGAAGAGATGTGGAATTATGGCTTCCCGCAGGAAATGCGCCACTTCGCCCGCGCCATACGCGGATTGGAAGCCCCGCAGGCTACCGGGGAAGACGGCAAGGTGGTGCTTGAGGCCGTCTATGCCGCCTACGCCTCAGCAGGCCTGGGGCATAAGGTGGCTTTGCCTTATACGCCGACAGCAGAGCTGCCCAGTGGAGGAGTGGCTGAACAGGAGGAAGGCATGAGCCGGATACCGATGCTGGATAACATCTATGGCCAACCAGCATCGCATCGCGCTTTGCTGGCGCTGCAGCAGGGTAAGCAGCAGGCAACGCTGCGCGCGTGTGCGGAAAAAATCCGCAAAGCTCAGGGCAGGGTGATCTTCACCGGCATGGGCGGATCATTGTTTGCCGCGCTGGCTGCGGTAAGCCGTCTTAGCCAGCAGGGATACCCGGTGCAGGCGATGGAGAGCGCCGAGTTGCTGCACTACGGCAGCGCTTCTCTGCGAGCCGCAGACCTGGGCGTCGTGATCTCGCGGTCGGGTGGATCCATCGAGCCGGTTCAAGTGGCCGAAAAAATGCGCCAAGCCGGCATGACCGTGATCGGGGTCACGAATGTACCCGGCTCCGAGCTCGAACAGCTAGCCGACATTAATCTGCACATCGGGGCGCAGGCGGATAAGCTGATCGCCGTGCAGACCTACACCGGCACCGTGCTCACCTTGCTATTGCTGGCGGAGGAGGTGCTGACCGGGGAGAGCGCGCAGCTGAGCGATGCATGTGGAGCAGCGTTACCGGCGCTTTCAACTCATATTGAAGAATGCCTGCGGGCGAGCGACGATTGGCAGGGGCTGCTCATGGGCGCTCCGCTTTACCTTTTGGGTCGCGGCCCTGCGCTCGGCTCCGTATACGAGGGCCAGCTGCTGCTGCACGAAACCGCGAAGGCGGCGGCAGTGGGCATGTCCTCCGGACAGTTTCGGCACGGGCCCGCGGAGATTCTTTCAAGGGAATTCTGCGCCGTGGTTTTTGGTACGCCTCCGATTACGCGGGCGCTTGATCGCTCACTGGCCGACGATCTCTTCTCCGTTGGCGCAAAAATCCGCTGGATCGGACCCGAGGCGGGCGACAGTCGCGTTCACGCACCGTCTTTGGTTCCCTGGCCGGAGATTGCAACGGTGCTCGCACCGTTGTTCGAGATTGTCCCCTTGCAGGTGGCCGCGTACCGGCTCGCGCTGTGGCGCGGCGTCACTCCCGGCGACTTTCGTTTTGTTTCCGAGGTTACGTCCTCGGAGTCCGGCTTTCTAGCGTCTAATCAAGGTGCATCTCTGTAATCCATGGCGGGTCAAGGTCCAAGTCGGAGAGAGCTGCTGCAGGCATTGAGCCTGGCATCGGCGGCGAGCGCGTTTCCTGGCTTCTCCCGCTGGTGCTTTGCTTTCGCAGAGGCCAACGCGCAACCCCCGGTTTATCGTCCGCAGTTTTTTTCAGCCAGCCAGTACCAAACGGTTGAGGTGCTGTCTGACTTGATATTGCCCACGACTCCAGATGCCGCGGGAAAACTGCAGCCGGGCGCACGCGAAGCCGGTGTCGCCGAGTTCATCGATTTCATGGTCTTCAGCGACGAAACCCTGCAGCAGCAATTTCGTGATGGTTTCCAGTGGCTGGATCATGCGGGTACGGCGGATTTCGTACGCCTGAGCGCCGGGGAACAGAATGCTCTGCTGGAGCGGCTCGCCTACAAAGCGAGGTATCGGGCTGACGAGAAAAAGGGGCAGATGTTTTTCCAGCTATTCCGTAAATACACAGTCATGGGGTTTTACACCACTCGCATCGGCCTCGAGTCACTGGACTATCCTGGTCTCACTTTCTACGCCACCTCACCTGGATGTACACATCACGGCAACCCTGAGCATGTTGGAAAACTATGACGTTATCGTAATCGGCACGGGCGCCGGCGGTGGCATGGCCATCAAGACGCTTTGTGAAGCCGGGCTGAAAGTGTGCGCGCTCAATGCGGGCAGACAAGTGGACCCGCGCAAAGACTTTCGCCAGCATCGCATGCCCTATGACCTGAAGTTTCGCGGCTTCGATTCGCCTGCGCGGCGCGCCATCAGCATCGGGTACATGGACAACGAATATGTCGCACCCGACGCATGGGAGCATGACATCGCCTATTCCACGGCTCCCGGTACCAGTTGGACCTGGCCGCGCTCCAACCTGGTTGGAGGTAAGACAAATTTCTGGGGCCGCTCCTCGGCACGCATGGCGGACATCGACTTCAAAGCTGCTTCTCGCGACGGCTTCGACGTGGACTGGCCGGTCTCCTACGCAGACATTGCGCCCTATTACACCCGCGTGGAGGAAATGATCGGCGTTGCCAGCACGGTGCAGAACCGGCCCTCGAATCCGGATGGAACGTATCTTCCACCGATACGTTTTCGTTGCATCGATTACATCCTCGAGTCCGGCGCGAAGAAGACCGGTATTCCTTATTTGCCCGATCGCATTGCGCAACTGACGCAACCACACCAGGGCCATCCCCCTTGCCACTACTGCGGTAACTGTACGGAGGGCTGCGATATAGGCGCCTTCTTTTCCTCACCGTACTTCCTTCTGCCGCTGGCGCATGCCACCGGCAATCTCGATCTGCGCACGAATGCGATCGCGCGCGAGATTTTGGTGGACACGGACGGACGCGCCAAAGGTGTTGCATACGTGAATCGCCTAACCCGGCAAGAGGTTGAGGTGTACGGGAAGGCCGTGGTGGTCGCGGCGTCCTGCATCAGCACAGCGCAGATCATGCTTAATTCGCGGTCGCGGCAGTGGCCGACTGGCATCGCAAATTCGAGCGGCCAGTTGGGCAGGAACCTTTGCGACCACATGTACGGGACGACGGCGTACGGGTACCTCCCGCAACTGCTGGGTCAACCCAGCTTCCCTGACAATGTTTCCGCAGCCACGGTTGCCTGGCTGCCCCGGTGGCAGAACTTAGACAATCCGCGACAGGAGAAATTCCTGCGTGGCTACTCCTTCTATCCGGGAGGAGGCTGCGACGAGTTTCCGGGTTACTACGACGACATAGAAGGATTTGGAGCCGGATACCGGGCGGAGATCAAACGGCGCTACCCTACTCCGGTGAACTTGACCCTGCAAGCGCCATCACAGCGATCGGATAAGAACTTTGTGGACATCGATCCGGTCAAGAAAGATGTCTTCGGTACTCCGCAGGTGCGTTTACACTTCGAGTGGGACGAGAACACGCTCAAGATGTGGGAGCATGCCAGGCAAGTGTCGGAGGAGCTTTTCCGAAATATGGGTGCTGTTTACCAAGGGCACGGCGAGCCTGAATCGCCTGGCTGGAGCCTGCACGAGACAGGCACCTGCCGTATGGGCAATGATGCCAGGCATTTCGTGACCAACAAGTTTGGCCAGACCCACGATGTGCCAAACCTTTACGCCTGCGATGCCAGCGTCATGCTGAACTGCACCGACAAGACAACGACGCTTTCGGTGCTTGCATTTTCCTTACGTACATCGGAGTACATCGTGAATCAGTTTAAAACTGGCGGGCACCGCTCAGTATGAGATCATTCACCCGCCGTAGCTTTGTTCAAGGAACACTTATTTGTGCCGCTACCGCTGCCCTCGGGGCCGAGCCGCACGCGGTTTTTCCAGTTGACCCTCGAGCGCGGATTGGGGTGGCGAGCTATCCTTTCCGGGCCTTCATCAATGCACCGGGAAATCGGGATCGGGACCCCAAGAAGCCCGGCATGGATCTGCCGTCGTTTGCACGTTTTGTGCGGACTGAGTTTGGGGTGGCGGGCATTGAGCCTCTGAACAACCACTTCCCCTCAAGCGAACCCGACGAGGTGCGCAAGCTTCGTGCCGCATTCGACGCTGCCGGCGTCCACGTGGTGAACATTCCGGTCGACGAACGTCCTGATGTGTGTAGCGATGATCAAGCCAAACGCGATGCGGGCAATGCGCGCTACCGGCGCTGGATCGATATTGCGGTAATGCTTGGTTCCCCAGGCATCCGTATATGGATTCCAAAGTGCTCCGATACTTCGGATCTTCCCAAGGCTGTACGATCTCTCAAGCCTATGCTCGATTACGCGGCCACGCGCAATATCGTTGTGAGCCTGGAGAATGACGATCCGGTTTACGCTTCCGCGGCCCGGTCCGTGGCGGCGATCAAGTTGGCGAATACTCCGTATCTAAGAGCACTGCCCGATTTTGGCAATGGACTCATGGCTGGCGATGAACGTTTCAATGCAGAGGCCGTAAAACAGATGTTCGCTTACGCCTGGAGTATCGCCCATGTTAAAGACGCTGAGTTCGTCGAGGGGAAACGGAAGACAGCATCAATCGCCGAGCTTTTCAGCATAGCCAAAGCCTCGGGATATCGAGGCTATTACTCGATGGAGTCCGACTCCGACCTGGACCCAATAACAGACACCAAGCACCTGATTGAGCAGAGTCTTCGGCTGATGTGAGAACCGGAAACAAACCGCAGGTCCCTCCACTCCGCTTCGCTCCGGTCGGGATGACAATTCTTTGAGAACACGGGAAGTGGTTCCTCCAATTAAATTGTCATCCCGACCGGAGCGAAGCGGAGTGGAGGGACCTGAGGTTTGTTTCTTTGAAAGAGTGGAGGGACCTGCGGTTTGTTTCCCTGGTTCAAAGCCTCCTACCAGTTGGTAATTGAACCGTCGGGTCGGAAGTAGGTCTGCGCGCGGGCGGTGACTGGCTCGGTAATTTCGGCAATCTGGGTAAGTTGCTTGTAGTCCAGTTCCACCCCCAGGCCAGGACGCTCGTTGGGGTAGAGCTTGCCGTTTTTGAAGTCCAGGCACACCGGCAAATGAGGTAGGGTTCGACCCTGGTAGTTGTACTCCATGAGGACAGGCCCGGAGAAAGTGCCCAGGCAGTTGACCAGGGCCGCGGTGGCAATTGGGCCGGTAAAATGCGGCACAATACCGACAAAATGAGTCTCGCAGATCGCAGCAATCTTCATCATTTCTGTAATGCCACCTACATTGGGTAGCGTGGCGCGGACAAAATCGATGTCGTGGTTTTCGACCAGTTTGTTGAAGTCCCAGCGGTTTCCCCATTCCTCACCAGCGGCCAACGGCACGTTCACTTTGCTGCGCAAAATGGGAAGATCCTGAAGAAACGCCTCAGTCCGCACCGGGTCCTCGACAAAGAACGGTGCCAGATCTTCAATCGCGTTGCAGCCGCGGATGGCGTCGGGTAAATCGAAGCGCTGGTGGAAGTCGATACACCAATCGCCATCCTTGCCCACTCCCTCTCGCGCCTGAGCACATTCTTCATGGATGTGGTTAATGCGCTCCCTGGTGTTGAAAGTACTGTTTGCCGGAAGGTCCATCGCGCCGAAGCGGAAGGCACGATAGCCGGCCTCAATAGTGAGGCGGGCGCGATCCTTGATGCCCATGTCCGGGGTCACGCCCGGTATGATGCCGGCCGTGTTATAGCACTCGCAATAGTTACGAACCATGCCCTCTAGCAATTGATGGACGGGCAAGCCTTGCACCTTACCTTTGATGTCCCAGAGCGCCAGATCCAGGGCGCCAATGGCGTCGGTCCTTTCCCGACCCGCGGGATAGAAGAAGGCGCGGTTCATGTCCTGCCAAAGCCGCTCGATATACTGCGGGTCCCTGCCAATCAGTCTCCCGGCAGACGGAGCCAGCGTATCCTTTGTGCCGCCTTCACCGATGCCCGTGATGCCGGCATCGGTCTCGATGGTGACCACCACGTCGCTCTGGTTAAGCAACGGATTGGGATTCGGAGGCAGATAGGCACGCACGCGGGTGATCTTCATCTTGGGAAGCGGAACAGCGTAAAGCGGCAAAGCGCGCACGCTGCCAGCAATGGCAGTGGCCGCCAGGGAACGCAGGAAAGCTCTTCTTTTCATGACTCGACATCTCCTTCAGACTTGCTGGTATGCACTCACCGCTGCCATCAGAGCTTGCGCCTTTGCTTCCACAACGCAGGCATCATCGCCGCGCTTGTAGATGGACGAGCCAACTCCCAGGCCAAGCGCTCCCGCAGCCATCCAGGGGGCGACTTGATTTGCGTCCACTCCGCCGACAGGGATCACCATCGCCGTTTGAGGAAGCACTGCTCGCAACGCCCTAAGCATGGGCGGCCCCAGGACTTCGGCAGGAAATAGCTTGAGCGCATCTGCACCGGCTTCGAGCAACGCAAAGGCCTCCGTTGGATTGAAAAAGCCCGGAACAGCGAAAAGACCAGCCTGCTTCGCTGCACGCACGATCGCGGTGTCGGCGTGAGGAGTAACGATCAGCTGCCCTCCCGCCGCGGCCACTTCCTCAACCTGGGATGGCTTGGTCAGGGTGCCCGCTCCAATCAGCATCCGTTTGCCGAAACTCCGCGACAGGATGGAGATGCTCTCAAGAGGACTGGGCGAGTTAAACGGCACTTCGACGATGCAGACACCTGCCCGTTCGAGCGCAGAGCAGATCGATTCCACCTCGCCCGGCTGGACGCCGCGCAAAATGGCGACCAGGGGGCATTGCAGAAGCCATGCTCTTAGGTCCAATGCAGCCTCCTGCCGATCGCGGCCAGGCCGAGTGCCGCCGCATCCTCGTCCTGCACGGTCGCCTCCCCTCCGCAGGCCTCGATAGCCTGGGCGTAGAGGCTGCAAAGATGCGCCGTGCCGACCAGGTGAACGCGGTCTGGGCTCGGCATGGTGGTGCGCACCTCGTGCCCAATCACCAGACCCGACAGATAAGAGGCAGACGATTCTTCCTGAAGCTGATCCATCAATACGAGTGTGCGCACGCCAAAAAGATGGTGAAGCAGTCCACCGGAATCCGCCGAGCGAGCTACCCCAGCATGAAATGCAGCTTCGTCCACGGCGTCGTCACTTGTCATGGTGCGCTCCAGGATAGTGCATTTACACAGAGCACTATAGACTTCGCCCGTCATGCTGGTGGTGAAGCCGGCGATTTTGCGATCGATCAATTGAACCCACTTGGAGTGGGTTCCAGGAAAACAAACCAGACTGGCGTCAGCGTCGAGCATACCCATGGCCGCGGTCTCCTCGCCGCGCATCACCTCCGGTACACCCGCGGCGTCTGACCCTTTGACGCCAGGAACCAGACGCACTTGAGCCCCGTTGAATGGCACCTTTATGACTGCGTTGGCAAGTTCCGTCAGCCCGGCGGGGCAACCCAGATACTGCGCTTCCACCCAGCCCTGCCTGCTGCCGATCATGCCGCATAGCAGGATGTGATTCTCACCATTCGCCAGCCAGGCGCCCACTTCGGCTCGGAGGGCTTCTTCAAAATTTCCCTTGCCAACCCGGAGAATACCCTGGGGCGAAGATCTCCTCGCCAAAACAGCTCCCTCCGCACTGAGTCGAAACGCGCGGAAATTGCTGGTACCCCAATCCACTGCAATCAAGGTTTGTGCTCCCGGAAACCATTGTGTCAGGGAAGCCGGTCCTGCGCATCAATTCGCAACTGACAAGCATGCTCGGAAACGATATGATGCGACCCGTGCCCGCAGCCGTACCCTTTAGAGAGGATTCATGACCAGGAAGATTGACACCCATGCCCACCTGGGCGAATGCTGCGTTTTCGGCCTGCAAGCTACAGAGGAAGATATTTTACGGCGCATGGAGGAATGCGGCGTGGATGCAACCATCGTGCAACCCTATCCGGGTGCGACGATGGCCTCCAAGACGCACGACCGCATTGCCGACCTGTGCGCGCGGCATCCAGGCCGCTTCTTCGGCATAGCCAGCGTGACCCCGCATGGAGCCGGCGACGCCTATGAACGCGAGATGGAGCGGTGCATCAAGGATCTGAAGTTTGTCGGGATCAAGCTGCATACCATCGGTCATGGGGTTAATCCATTGTCAGAGGACGGGGACCGCGTTTTTGCCACAGCGCACTCGCTTGGCGTACCGGCAATGGTCCACACCGGCCCGGGAATTCCCTTCGCGTTGCCGGCGCTGTGTATCCCCGCGGCTCGCAAGTACCCCCACTTGAAGATTATTCTTGCCCATGCCGGTTTTGCTGTATTCAGTGCCGAGGCCCAGGTGGCTGCGTCTGTGTGCGACAACCTCTATCTGGAAACATCCTGGTGCATCGGCGAAGATATCCGCTGGATGATCGACACCATCGGCGCGGACAGGGTGATGCTGGGGGCAGATCTGCCCAGCAACGTACCGGTGGAATTCGCCAAGTACAAAGCACTCGAACTAACTTCCGACGTCTATGCGAAAGTTCTGGGTGGTACGGCCATCGATGTGTTCAAACTGAAATGGTGAGGTGACAATGTTCGTCCTGTTCGTAGACATAAAAATCAAACCGGGCTCACAGCAGGCGCTGGAAACGACCTACACGGAGACGTTTCGCCCTGCCATTTCCCGGCAGGAGGGCTTTCGCACTGTGGAGCTGCTGCGTTCGAACCAGAACGGTGGCGAATACCGGCTCAGCATCGCGTTCGAGTCCCATCCTTTACAGAAGAAATGGGTGGCCAGCGATTTGCACCAGGACGTATGGCCGCGGATGGAAGACTATTGTGCGGACTATTCCGTGAACGACTACACCTCGGTTTAAGGAGAACTATGCAAGGCAACGTTCCCGAATATGTCAGCCGCTCAGTTCCCGTACCGTTAACGGGCAGGTTGCCATGGTACAAGAGCACCTTCCCCAGCTACTTCGGCATTTTTCTGTTTGTTGGTTACTATCTCAGGCTGTCTGGGCCTACGCTTGGCTTTGCCAGCGTCACTGTTTCCCTGTGGGGGCTGCTGATAGCCGGGCTGCTTTGCTTTGGCCTCTACTACTATGTGCCGGCAATGCTGGGCATGCAGACGGGACGAACGCTCTACGTGGTTGGTACTTCAACCTTCGGAACCACCGGCGGATTTCTCATTCCTGGAATACTCATGGGCCTGTTGCAGGTTGGCTGGGTGGCGGTGGACGCCGCGGTTGCGACCAGTTTCATCATGAAGGGTCTGGGCCAGACCTCAAAGACTCTATATATCGTCATCGCGCTGGTGTGGATTTACAGCCTGGGATGGGTAGCCATCAAGGGAATCCATTATGTCGCGCAGGTGGCCAAGATCCTGAATTGGGTTCCGTTCCTGATGATCCTGGTCGTGCTCTGGGCCAACCGGAGCGGTGTTCCCCACTATCAACCTCCGGTGAACCAGCCGTTGACCGGTTTTCTGAATGCACTTTTGATCACCATCGGTTTTTTTGCTACCGCGGGCGCGGCGGGCACTGATTTCGGCATGAACAACCGCGACCGGAAGGATATTGTTCTCGGCGGGATCACGGGGATTGTTGCCGGCGCCTTGATTGCCGGGGGCGTATCGGTTCTCTCCGTAGCCGGGTACCTGGGACGCAACGGCGGACCACGGAGTTACGACTACACCGTGGCGATCGCCAGCGTGGGCGGCCTGGCGCCGGTGATGTTCTTTCTTTTTGCCGCGGCCTGCCTGGTGCCCACTTGTTTCTCGGCGTTCATCGCGGCGAACAGCTTCAGCACCATGCTGCCCAAGATTTCGCGTCCGGTATCGACGCTCGCGGGTGTTACCCTGAGCGCCGTCCTGGCCATCACCGGGGTGGCGGACAACCTGGTCGGGTTCTTCAGCATTGTGGCGGCATCGTTTGGTCCGATATGCGGGGCCATGGTGGCGGATTACCTGCTTGCCGGCAGGCGGTGGTCGGGACCGCGGTTGGGGATCAATTGGGCCGGTTGTATTGCCTGGGTGATCGGGTTTCTGGTCGGTATTCCGGATCGGATTCCGGGACTTCCGGCCAGCTTGGTCAAAGCTGACAATCCGTCGGAGCTTTATGCGTTTGCCTGCGGCTTCGTAATCTATTTAATGCTTGCCAAGGCGGGATTACGACCTCCGGTTGTCGACATCTAGGCCTCAAAAGCACCAAGGACACGGCGTCGGCATCCCACATCTCGCAAAAAACGAGCGAGATATGGGGCACCCGTCGATTCGTTGCCGGGATAGAATTTCGGGCAGGTTATTCTCGTAGTTTGGGTTCAATCCTTCTGGTGGGTCGCCATTTTGCAGAGTAACCGTACTTATAACCGCCTTCTTCTCCTCGTTGCTGGTCTCGGCGGCTTGCTCTACGGCGTGGATGTCGGCATCATCGGTGGCGCATTGCCTTACCTGGAAGCGACCTCAGGACTCAATGCCAGCCAGCTGTCGATCATCGTTGCAGCAGTGTTGTTGGGAAGTGTTATCTCCACGCTTTTTTCCGGTCTCCTCGCCGACTGGTTGGGACGCAAGCCGCTGATGGTAATCGCCGGCGCTATCTTCGTCTTGAGCATTCCGGTCATCGCACTTTCCCACGGTTTTGTTCCGCTGTTTCTTGGGCGCCTGCTGCAAGGCGTTAGCGGAGGACTGGTCGGGATGGTGGTTCCGCTCTACCTGGCCGAGTGCCTGTCAGCCCAGGATCGAGGCAAAGGCACAGGAGCTTTCCAATGGCTCCTGACCCTGGGTATTTTCTGTGCGGCGCTGATTGGCATCTATTACAGCTACCGCGTGACTGCTCTCATCAGTTCCACCACCCCGGCGGCTTTGCTGAGCGTCAAGGACCAGGCGTGGCGCCGCATCTTCTGGATGTCGATGCCGCCGGGTATTCTTTTTCTGGTGGGCAGCCTGTTCGTGGCCGAGTCACCGCGATGGCTCTTCAAGCGCGGACGCAAGGAACAAGCCTTGAACGCGCTGCTTCGCTCGCGAACCAACGAGCAGGCGAGGCTCGAGCTGGAGGAGATGGAACAGACCTCCCTCCTGACGCCAACCGGGGCATTTAAGGACTCACTGCTGCGGCGGAAGTATGTTCTTCCGTTTCTGCTGGCGTGCGTCATTCTTTTCTGCAACACGGCGACGGGCATCAACTCCATCATCGGATACAACACAGACATTCTGTTGCAAAGTGGTTTGTCGGATCTGCACGCGCACTGGGGCTACGTGCTGTTCACGTTTGTCAACTTCCTCATGACCGTTGTGGGCATGACGCTGGTCGACCGCAAAGGGCGCAAATTCCTGTTCACTCTAGGGACGTCCGGCATCATCGTGTGTCTGCTCTTCGTCGGCAGCCTGTTCCTGCGCACGGAAAAGAACAGGTATGACGTTCGCGACCAGATTCAGGCCCTGGTAGGCCCGGACCAGAGTCTCTCGCTCCACTTTGACCCGGCAGATGCGAAGCGTCTTCTGCCGGCTAATACTTTCCCATCAGGCCGATTGTCCCTGACCGTGCTTTACTCCTACGGAGGCTTTGACGGGGCGACCCCGGCCTTGCATTCCGAGGAAGGCGAAGCCGCTGTCCCCATCAATCGGCAGAGCAGCCTGCCTTCGGGCAAGGTTGAGGCATTCTTCCGTGATCCTTTTGCCAACCTCGACGCGGCGCGCACGGCCCCGCTCAAAATAGAGCATGCCTACATCGGGCCCCTGCCCGATGCAGTGCACGGCTGGCTGGTGGCGCTGGGCTTGTATGGTTTTGCTTCGTTCTACGCTCTGGGCCCGGGGGTTTGCGTATGGCTGGCCCTCTCTGAACTGATGCCAACCCGCATCCGATCGAATGGGATGAGTATTGCGCTGGTCATCAACCAGATGGTGTCCACCACCCTGGCGGCCATATTTCTCCCGGTGGTGGGCAAGTATGGATATTCCACGATGTTTTTCCTGTTCTGTGGTTTCACTCTGATCTACCTGTTGACCGTGGTGTTCTTTCTTCCGGAAACGAAGGGCAAGACTCTGGAGGAGATTGAGGCCCACTTTGCCGCTGCGTAGGTTGGCGGTTTCGGAGTTCATGACTGAATGAATTTCTTCTTAGCGCTGGATTCGGGCGGTACGAAGACGGACTACGTCCTGGCTGATGAAACGCGTGAGTTGGCCAGGGTACGTACAGGAAGCATCAAGCGCATGCGTGTGGATGCGGTGACGGCCAGCCACAACCTGGAGTCAGCGCTAGCCGAACTCTCGGCAAAAACCGGCGTCTCCATGGCGAGCGTAACGCGCACCTGCGTGGGGACTGCCGGGGATACGGTACCGCTGGTGAGAGATTGGTTGCAGGAATCGATTCGCGCCCGCGTCGGCGGTGGATTGCTGATCATAGAGGATGTCGAGATAGCCCTCGATGCCGCTTTTCCCGGTCGCGCCGGCATGCTGGTGATGGCGGGCACCGGTTCGAATGTGCTCGGGCGCACACGGGCAGGGAAACTGATTCGCGCGGGGGGATGGGGGCCGGCACTGGCCGACCAGGGATCCGGGCACCTTATTGGCCTGGAAAGCCTGCGCGCGATTTTCCTGGCTAAGGACGAAGAGCGGGATACGCTGCTGCAACCGGCGGTGCTGGATTTCTGGCAATTGTCTTCGCTGGATCACCTGGTGGAATACGCCAACCGGGTTCCCGCGCCCGACTTTCCTACTCTGACTGGGGTTGTGTTGCAGTGCGCCGAACGCGGGGACGAAAAGGCATCAGCGGTACTTCGGAAGCAGGGAGAGGATCTTGCCTACCTGGTCTGCCTGGTGATGCGGCGTCTGCGGCATGCGGCAAACGATTCCGGTTGGACCCCGCCCATTGCCATCACAGGCAGCATATTGGAAAACGTTCCTCCGGTTCGCGATGCGCTTTTCGCAGCAGTCCGGCGCGAGTTTCCCGAAGCCGATGCACCGGACAAGGGGATCGATCCCATCGACGGTGCGCTGTGGCGGGCACGTACCGGCAGCTTTTCGTAGAAGCTACATCAAACGCGAGACCTGGGGCACCCATCGTCCTTTTCGAGGAGGTTCTCACGCAGACTCTAAAGCCCTCGCTGGCTCAGGCTCTGTGCGGCACGGCCTGAAGCCGTGCCCTTCGTACAGGGCCCTTTCCTTCTCTGCGGAAGTGGTGCGCTTCTGGCGCGGAGTCGAAGGCCCAAGGCGCGTGTTCGGCTGGCATGTATTTTTAAAATTTGATATTTTTGGACCGTTTTGGGGATTAGTCGCTCAGCGGGGGTGGACAAAGGGGTTCTTTTTTAGAGAGAAACCAAGTCTCAGGTCTGGATCAGAAGCGTAGGCGGGGACATAAGGGGGCATTGGCGGTGCTTGCGAAGAGGTAAATGGTTTGACGAAGGCTGAGTTGCCGGGGCCAGGGTTCGGAGGCGCGTCCTCCGCCGAGCTGGGAACGGGCTCGGGGACGGCAGGCGAATCTTCTTCCTGGTTAAGCCAGGCGGATTATAGATTTGGTGGTGGATGGGCGCAGGCGGAGATTTTTGCTCCGTGGAAACGGCGCGACGGTTGGGGATGAAGTTTTGCATCGCCACGATCATGGATAGGGCCTTGACCTGGCCGGTGATGCTGCCTCGGGTCATTTCGGGGCGAGGTTGGCGATTTCCCAGAGGCGGGCCAGTACTTGCTCGCGGTCCAGGTTCAGGCGATGCAATCCATCAGCCTCTTGCTGGACGAGCTGTTGCTGCACGGCGGCGCGGTGCTCGAGCATGTAGGCGCGGACACGGGGCTTGGCTTTGGTGTAGGCGGCGGAGTCGGGGTTGAGGCCGACGGCTTCGGCGGCTTGACGGTCGGTCATGGTTCCTGAGAGGACCAGGCGGGCAAAGGCTATTTCCTGATCGGTGATGGGGTCGTTCACTTTATTTTTGGGCATAGATGGCTCCGTGGGAATTGCTGGGAAATAAAAAATCCCGCGGCGACGGGATGGTTGGATTGCCTTATTTGTGGACAGGGATCTGGTGCGACACCGGACAGCTGTAAAGCTATCCTTCGCTCGCGCCTAAGGCCTAAACTACCGGCAACTGCCGACCAGCGAGCGGAGACGCGAGCGTCCGCCGGCTGCCGAAATCGTCTGCTAACAGTATATAGCGGTCGAAAAATTGGATTCGCCACCGAGACGCTTTTTCTGCGCCGCGGTTATCCTCTCTGAGTTACTTTTGGTGGACTAAGCAGGCTGCGAGAAAAGTGCTGTTACGAGTACAAAACAGCCCTTGGCGGCGAAAGTCGACCTGTTTTCAATTACATGGTTGGGTAGCAGAGCGGCAGAGTGCCGCACCTACGGCGCTCGGTCCGTACCCCAACGATACCCAGCCCTTCCGGGCTGGGCTGACATTTCGTTGGCCGGCCCTCCGGGCCTCGTGGAATTGTTGGGTCGCAGATTTCATCGTTACCGCACACTGGGTAGCGGCCCCAGGGCGAAGTTGGAAAAGCCTGGGTGGATGGATCCTCCACGCAAATGCCGGCAGACAGCTCCGATTCCGATGCCTTGTATCAGGGCACGACTTCAGTCGGGCCATAGAGGATCAAAAGAGGATTGGGCTTTAGCCCCTGAGGTACGTGTTTCCATGCATCGGCACGAACAGAACCTACCTGTAACAACCGTACCTCAGCGGCTAAAGCCGTCCATGCACTAGAGGTTTATGGCACGGCTGAAGCCGTGCCCTTCGTACAGATGAGTCTGTCCAAACATGCCCGCCCCGAAAGGGCTGGGATACCGACGCGACCGCCCTCGGTGCACCACTGTGACAAACCCTTTAGATTTTCTTTTACTGTTTGATCCGCAACAGTTGTTGTCAGGGTCGGGTTCCCTCTTCAGAAAGCCGCGCCAGCTACTGCGCGGCAACACGAGGACCCGTCATGAAGAGATTGTTTGCGGTGGCCACATTAGTGCTTCCCCTCGCAGTTGCGGGATGTTCTCATCCTCAGCCGGCCCCTTACTACCCACCACCGCCTCCCCACCGGCCTATTCTCAGGCCGCTGAACAAGGCCACCATGATGGTATCGAGGCAGCACGCCGCGATATTTCAAATGGAGCGCCGCCCGATACCAATCGCCACCCTCGCTTCCGCAACCCACCCGTTCCTCCGCCGCTGATCGAAGATTACCGGCACGCGTTTCGCGATGGCTATGCCGAGGTCTATCGTCACGGGCCGGCGCCGGGGTATTAGAGTGTGTTTATGGGATTCGTTATCGATCATCTCGACCACCTGGTTCTAACGGTGGCCGACATAGAGGCAACGGTCGCTTTCTATACGTCCGCACTGGGCATGGAACTGGTCACGATTGGAAATCGAAAGGCGCTCCGGTTTGGAGAGCAGAAGATCAATCTCCACCAGGCGGGCAAGGAGTTCGAGCCGAAGGCGGAGCACCCTACCCCTGGATCGGGAGACTTGTGCTTCATTACCAAAGCTCCGCTTGAGGATGTGATTTCTCATCTGAAGGCAACCCGTTGTGCCATTGAACTAGGCCCCGTGGAGCGCGCCGGTGCTGTAGGCGAGATGCGTTCGATTTACATCCGTGACCCCGACTTCAACCTGATTGAGATCAGCAACTATCACTGATAGGTAGCTGCGATTGCGGGTGATTGAAGTTCAACTTCCTCCAGGCAGTATTTCTTTGCGTGTTGCATAGCATGACCCGTTTCTAACCGATTTGGCTCGATCGAGTTCCCTATCAAGGGGACGGTTCGATAGAGCCACGGTTACTTCGGTTTGCTTCCCTGTGACCGATGCAGCGTCAGGACGGCGGGAAGGTATACGTTAGCGCCGGCGGCGCCGCTACTCTGGCCAAAAAAGTCTTTCATGCCATGACAACTGGAGTGAGAAAGCCGCTCCATTCCGGCCGCTCGCAAAGCGCTTTTTCCTGATAAGCTAGCTAGCGAAGTAAACCCCTGATTCGAGCCAACCCCGGGCCCGCGAGAGTCACGACCCATGACCCGTTTTGGCTGCTTCGTCGATCGGCCGTGCCACGGTAAACATCCGGCAGAGCCGACTCTGAAGTGCATTGCCATTGCATCCTTTTGCTTTCTCCCGCGAACCCCTAAAAGCCCAGTGGTTCGGGCGGCTGTTGCGGGTCGACAGCACGGCCAGCCGCCGGTTGTAACGATCCGCCGCCGCGCGCCACTATGAACAGATTTCTTTTCTGGAACCTGAACCATCAACGGAGGCCGAAAATGAATATTCGCAAGGTAACAGCCTTGGTCGTCATCCTGTTGTGCACCCGGCTTATGTTCGCCGATGCGAGCTATCAGGAGACCAGCCAGATCACGGGCGGCAGCATGGTGGCACCGCTGAAGTCCATCGGCTTTCTCAGCAAATCGATGAGCAACATGTTTGCGCCCACCACCACAACGACCATGGTGCATGGCAACCAGAAGGCCGTGGTGAGCAAAGATTCGACCGAGATCACCGATCTCGACCGGGAAACCATCACCCACATCGACAACGTCCACAAGACCTATTCTGTCGTGACGTTTGCCCAGATGCGCCAGGCATTCGAGAACATGCCGAAGCAGATGGAGCAAGCGAAGCAGACGCAGCAGCCGGTACAACAGCCGGCGCAACAACCAAAGACCGATATGAAGACCAGCTTTGACGTTTCCGTGAAGAACACCGGCGTAACCAAAGAGGTCAACGGCCTTATGGCGCAGGAGCAGTTGGTCACCATGCAGATGCATGTGACCGATCCCAACGCGCCTCCCACGGAAGCAGCCAACAGCGTGACGTATGTGGTCACGACCGATGCCTGGATCGCCCCCGACCCACCGGAGGTGAAGGAGATACAGGACTTCGACAAGCGGTTCGGCCAAAAGCTGATGGCCGGGGTGGATATGTCGGCATGGAAAGCGCAGATGACGAATCCAAATCCGGCGATGGCGCAAATGTTCGGCGGCCAGCCAGGGTCGCAGGAAGCCATGGCGCAGATGGCCAAGGAAATGGCAAAGCTGCAGGGCACAAGGGTCATGGAGGTGACGCGCATGGGCGGCAGCGGGACCGGGCCGGGAGCTGCCCAGGGTTCCGGGCAGGCAGCCCCGGCTGCTGCTTCGAACTCGTCCAGTGGACAAGGCTCGAGCGATCCGCCCCCGCAAACCGTGAGTGGCGCTATAGGAAGTGCGTTGGGCAGCTCTGCGCTGGGAGGTTTCCACAAGAAGAAGGCCGCACCACCGCCCTCGCAGCCGGCACCTGCTGACTCCTCTGCAGCTGGAACGCAGGGCACTTCGAGCGCAACCTTGATGGAGATGACGATGCAGAAGTCAAACTTCTCCCGGAGCGGTTTCGTCGTCTGCTTCGAGGTGCCGGCTGGATTCAAGAAAGTTGAAACACCTGGTTATGGCGCGGCGGCTAAGTAGCTCAGCTAGCTGCCAGCGCATCCCCCATCAGTAACTGGATTGCGTAACTCGATTAAAGGTACCCTGCCCAAGTCAGACTTAGACTGCGAGGCCGGGTATGCGACTCAATCGTGGTCACGCAAAGGCTTTTACTGCTGCAATGTATGCGCTCACATGCGGTAGCGTAGCGGCGCTCGCCCAGGCACCCACGCTCACCGTGGATGCAACTGCATCCCGCCATCCGATAAGCCCGGAAATCTATGGCATCGCCAGCTACGGCCTTGATGCAACCTTCGCCAAAGAGATCCAGGTACGAAACATCCGCTGGGGAGGCGACGGGACAACCCGCTATAACTGGCACGTAGATTCGAGCAATGCCGGTTTCGATTGGTATTTCATGGGCGGCAACGGGGAGACTACTCCGGTGCCCAGCGCTTCGGCCGACCTTATGGTCAATACCTACAAACCGGCCAACGCCCTGATGACGATCCCGATTATTCCCTACGTCAACAAATCCGCGGCGTGGAACTGCAGCTTTCCCGTCTCCGTTTATGGAGCGCAACAGTCAACCAATCCCTACGTGCATCCGAATGGGGATAACTGCGGCAACAGCATCGCCAGCAACGGAACGCAGCTGCTCGATAACAATATCTATGCCAACCACATTGACAACACAACCAGCCTGCAACAGCAATGGGTACAGCATCTGGTCAGCACCTTTGGCACCGCTGCCAAGGGCGGAGTGAAGTTCTACCAACTGGACAACGAACCCTATGGATGGTCGAACACCCATCGCGATGTCATGCCGAACGGCGCTACTTATCCGACCATCACGCAACTAGGCCAGCAATATGCAGCCACGATCAAGCAGGCGGACAGCACAGCCCTGGTGCTGGGGCCTTCCGATTTCACCCTGGGTGGTTGGGTCGGAAATACCAGCCAGCAGGGCGGCCTCTTCGCCGGCCAATATTACCTGCAACAAATGGCTGCCTATGACAAGGCGCACGGCCAGCGCATCCTGGACTACTTCGATGAACACTATTACTTCAACACCTCCACCCCGGCAGCGCAGCTTGCCTCCACCCGCACGCTGTGGGACCCGACCTACAACGGGGGCACCTGGGTGGAGCAGTAGGACTTCAACGGTCCCATGCAGTTGATTCCCCGGTTCCGTAGCTGGATCAGCACGTATTATCCCGGAACGCTGTTGTCACTCTCCGAATACAGCATCGACAGCGGACAGAAATCGATCGTCGATGCGATTGCCGAAATGGACGTGCTCGGTATTTTCGGCCGGGAGCCGATCGACTTTGCAAATATGTGGAGCGCGCCGGGGCCCCAGGATCCGATCGCCTACGCGTTTCGCATGTTCAGGAACTATGACGGTAAGGGAAGCCAGTTTGGCGACACCTCGATCAGCGCCGTCAGCAGCGACCAGGGATCGCTCTCCATTTACGCCGCTCAGAGGTCAAGCGACAATGCGGTGACCATCCTGGTCATTAACAAGACTACCGGGGCGTTGAGCAGCGCAATCGCCCTCTCCAACCTGAACCTGCCGTCTACGGCCCAGGTGTATACCTACTCCAATGCAAGCCTCACTTCCATCGCCCATCCTTCTGATGCGGCGATCACAAGCGGCTCTCTGAGCTATACCTTTCCCGGCTACTCGGCCGTCCTGTTTGTGGTGCAACCCGCTGCCACGCCCGCTGCTACGACTACCACAACCCTCTCTGCCTCGGCCACGCAAATCAACGCCGGGCAGGCCGTGACCTTCAGTGTGGCAGTGGCGGCTGGAGCAGGATCTACTCCTTCGGGGACTGTGACTCTGCTGGATGGCTCCGCGACATTGGGGACTTCTTCGCTGGCAAACGGGGCGGCTACTTTCACCATCACATCGCTCGCGGCCGGCACGCATAGCATCACTGCATCGTACGCAGGGGATGCTGCAGATGAGACGTCGACGTCTAGTGCGGTGTCGGTTCAGGTAAATGCAGCAGCACCGCTACAAACCACAGCAGTTACCCTGGCAGCTTCCGCCGCAACGGCCGTATCGGGACAGGCCATCACACTCACAGCCACGGTCGCGCCCACTTCAGCTACCGGAACGATTACCTTTAAGGACGGCACTACCTCAATTGGCAACTGCTACCCTGACGGCGGGCAAAGGAATGCTTGCCGTTAGCACGTTGAGCGTCGGAACTCACTCGCTGAGCGCGGTCTACGGAGGAGATGCAGCGGACTCATCTTCGACTTCCAACACGGTTACGGTGACCATTACGGCCGCTGCTCCTGCTCCAACGCCTACTCCAACCCCTGCTCCGGCCCCTCTCCAAGCGCTTCCCCCGACTACGGGCTCGCACTCTCCAGCAGCAGTCTTAGCATGTCGCTGGGCACGTCTGGATCGTTGATGGTCTCGGTAAGTCCGGAAAATGGATTCAGTGCGTTCGCTCTCGTTCGCCTGCTCTGGACTGCCGAGCGGTTGGGGCTGCAGCTTTGCACCCTCGACGCTGTCGGGGAGCACGCCGCAGAGCACGAAGATGACGGTGAGCGCAACCAACAGCGGCCGGTTGATGCCCGCGCCTTCAGGATTGCTTGTGGCTCTGGTCTCGCCGCTTCCCCTGTTCTGGTTTGGGATGGCCGGCAAATCGCGAAGGGCGAGATGGATGTTGCTTTTCGTTTTTGTGCTTACACTGACTGGTTGCGGAACATCGTTCAAGAGCTCGCAACCATCGCAGGCCGGCACGTATAACGTCACTGTAACTGCATCCGGGAGCTCGGCACCTACTCATGCGCAGACATTTACCCTAACGATGAGCCAATAACAGTCGCCTCGGCCTCAAACGCGAGACGTGGGCACCATTCGATTTGTTGCGGACGGAGCCTTGCCTAGTTGTTGAGAGAACCGCAGGTCCCTCCACTCCGCTACGCTCCGGTCGGGATGACAAGGGGGGCGAAGGTGTGGAGTAGTGCATTTACGGCTCGAGGGCAAAGACCTCGTTTGGCGCGAGGAAGAATGGTGGCACGATGGCCGGGATGTTAGAGAGCGGCAGTACTTCTTCAGGCAGCTCGATACCCAACACATCGGTCATAAACTTCCGCCTTTTCTCACAACGTGCGTAGCAATCGGGGAAAGCATTCCGCAGTTGCTCGCGCAGCACTTTGTCTGCCAGAACCACGCCATCCTCCATCCGAGTCGAGGCATACACCGGCGAACTGGGGATGACATCCACCTGGATGGCCATCCCCGAATGAAGCGGCACATCCGAATTCGGATAGATGGGAGAACTTAACCATTCATCCAGGTGGATCAGATGACCCGGGTTCAGAAAAATTCCAAAGCGCTCAAACGGAAGCCGCTCCCGAATCAGCCGCCACAATTCTCCTCCCTGGGTACCCGGTTTGAGCAGCGCAAACCACTCACTCATTACTTCGTAGTAGAGACCGGCAAAAACGGTGACATAGTCGGCAGCAGCTTCCGGCAGATCGCGAGATGAGGACGCAACCCATCCTGAACGGCAACTGTTGCTGCCCCAATAACAGAGGTTCATCGATAGGGGCTGGCCGCGCTTGATCTTTTCATCCCTGGGGCCCGAAAGTCCAAGTGTGGACGTTCTCCCCGTAGTGAAGGTGACGTGACATCCCAGCGGTTCTCCGCAAGTGCCCCCCAGCGCAACCACTTCATGATCGGTCATGCCCTCGCGCATGCCAAAGATCATCCGTTTCACACTCTCGGAAGCTTGAATGCTGGTGTATTCGAAGTAGGCGATTTCTGAGGGAGTGCAAACAGTACGCAGGCCATATCCAGGATGCATGAGCAGGTCAGTACTATTAACCACCCGATCGTGCCCGGCAAGCTCGCGAAGCGTGTCGACAAGATAAGATGGCAACTCGATCGCGTATTGCGCGTTGGGATGCTCGTGATCAGAGAAGTACTTCCACCCCAAGCATCCCACTTTCGATGTTGCGTCGATTCCCTCTCCGGCAAAGATCTCTCGTATGATCCGGCTCTGATCTCTTGGTTGGCTAAGCAAGGAAAATGGCTGGAAACGCTCTCTCCTTAACCTTCCGTCATTGAAAAGTGGACTTACACCAACATAGGCTTCACACTCATTGCCCACAACAAGCAATGGAGTGCCGCTCGAGGGGAATATGAGCAGGGCCTCTTCAAACCTCGGATCAAAGCCGGTGAGGTAGGCTATATTGGCGAAATGCTCCCGGTCGCCGTAGACGACCAGGTGGGTCAGTTTGCGCTCGTCCATCCGCACGCGAAGTTTGTCGGCTCGTTGCTCCAACTCGGCGCTGGAGGCTGGAGGAGGATAAACAGCTTGCCCAAAGTCGGGCCATCCGATTTGGATGATGCGATGGTTCCGAGTTTTTACCGCCATCCTGAGAGAACTCCTATTAGAACGACTGTTGTCACTTCGCCGGCTTGGTTGCAAGGATGAGAGGTGACGGACCTGGAGAGTCAAGGGTCCGCGAATCAGTAAAGCCGGCATCGGTTAGCCAGCCGCTGATTTCTTCAAAAGAGTAGGTGTCTCCGCTATCGGTGTTCACCAGCATGTTGAGCGCAAAGAATAGCCCGTTCAGTGGACCGGTTCGATGGGCATTCACCAGGAATTCGGCAATCGCGATCGTGCCCCCGGGAGCAAGTGCCTGGAAGGTTTTTTTGAGCAACTCCCGGCTGCGCTCTCTGCCTTCGCTATGCAGGATGTGACCAAGCGTCGCCACCGTGTGGCCGGTGCCGAAGTCCACTTGCAGCAGGTCGCCGGCGATGAATGCATATCGTTCCGTCAGACCGAATTTGCCGACTGTTTTGCGGGTGATGGGAATTACATCCGGCCAGTCTACGGCGGTGACGCTCACCTGTTCCGATCCCTGTGCCTGGGCTATACCCCAAACCCCTGAACCCGCCGCCAGGTCGAGCACGCGCACCGGAGCAGCAGACCCATTTGCAGACAGATGCCGGCTAAGCGTCTGCGCCGCAGGATAACTCAAGGGAAAAATATCGTCGACGAATCGCTGAAAGAAATCGCTCCCTGGTCCTTCCTGGTTGACGGATGCTGCGGGCTGCCCGGTCGCGACAATCTGGTTCAGGTGAAGCCATTTTGGAATCAACTGCTCGCTGCCGTGACGAATAAATCCACCCTGAAAGCCGGGTTTGGTACTGACCAGAAATGTGGCGCTCTCGGGCGTGAGCGAATACTTTCCCTGCTTGTCTTTTGCCAGGAAGTCCATGCCCACCAGGGCATTCATGACCGCGGTCAGCCCGCGCTCTGAGGCGCCGGTCTCCTTGTGCACATCAGAGATAGTTTTAGGGCCACCGTCCAGAATGTCAAAAATACGGTGGTGAACCGCTGCTTCCAGAACCAGCGGTGGAACATATCCCCAGGCAAACTGCATGATGCGTTCCGGCGTTACCGGAGCGGTAACAGATGTGGTCATACTTTCCTCACAATTTGGGAATCGCGGAATTATACCTGTTTCCGCGGCACACTACTTGTTGCTGTCCGAGGCGGCGAGAGATGAGATGAGCTTGTCAGCCTCCTGGCTGGAGGCGTCGATACTTTGCACGAGATCGGCAACATCGTTCTGCAGGCCGGCCGAGGTGTTCTTCAAGGAGCCGATCGCGCGCGCATTCAGGTTATGTTTCAAAAACAGGACCTGATCGTGAAAGGCCTTTAAGACAGGCGTGATCTGATCTTCGGTACGGCGCATGGCGCGCATGTAAGTGGCCTGGCGGGCCTTCGCATTGCGCAGCATGACAGTGTCCTGCGACTTCAATTTTCCATTATCCATGGCGTTGATTTCGCTCTGCCATTCCTTAAAGAGATCATTGCTTACCTGATCGATCGATTGCACCTTGTCGTGCAGCTTATCCGCTTGTGAACTGGCGCTTTCGTAATCGGAGTTGAGCCGGTTGTATGACTTTTCCAGTGAACCGCCTTTAAAGCCGGTGAGCGCCTGGAAAGACTCCATCGTAGTTTGCAGTTTCTGCTTGGTTTGATCCTGATCCTTCTTGGCATCCTTGATGCGCGCGACGAGAATGTCACGCTTTTCTTTGCCCAGAGTACGCATGGCCTTGTAGTAAGTCGATTTGCAGCCGGCAAAGAGCAAGGCAACGACGATGAGAGGAATGCAGATGGTTCGACGCAATGCTTTTTCCTTTGGAATTAGAGGACGGCGTATTCCTTTTTAGCCGCTACGAGCATGGGCAAGTCCGCATCGGCATCTTTCCAGGTAGCGAAAAAAGCATCGTACGCTTTTTTGGCATTTGCCTTATCGCCGCCCATGGCGTAGGCCCGCGCTAAACCCAATTGCGCCTGAGCATAAAAAGGGGCCGAGGTTTGCAGATTGCCGCCCGGAGACTGGGTCGCAAGTCGAAAGGCATTGGCAGCCTGGCTTGCGTCGTGAAGCTGCAGATACGCCAGACCCTGCACGTAGGCTGACGGATAAACCAGGGCAAATGACTTGGCCGGGTCTGCATCGTTGATAGCTTCTTGCGGCTGGCCCGCTGAAAGAGCTACAAAAGCTTTCGCCACCGGTACAAATACACGCTGAATCATCGTGTCTTCCGGGAACTTCCTGGCCAATTCCTGAGCCATGGACGCCACCAGCTTGCCGTTGCCGCAGATACCCGCCGTCAACACGGCGAACGACTGCGTCTGCCTGCTCTTATCCAGGTCTAAAGACCTTTGCACCGATTTCTCGTTGTCTTCACACAAGCCGGCATAGCCGCGGCTGGCTGCATTGGTTAAGAGAGCATTTGCCTGCACGTCCGGAGCCTTGGCCATGCCCGCTTGCTCGAAGGCTTGCTGCGTGGTCACTGCCGCCTTGCGAAACTCGCCGGAGAAGAGCTGCGTGCCGGCCAGGGCCTCGGTGGCGAGAAACTCATCCGGCTGGCCCGCCACCTGGGTCATGATTCTCTGCACCTCATTGGTCTCGCCCAACAAAAAGAACGTCTGCAATCGCACGGTACGATCAAGCGTGCTGGTGTCGAGGCCCAGCTTTTGAGCCCGCTCCATTTCTGCACGAGCATCGCTCATCCGGTTCAGGCCGTCATAGGCGCTCAACAGGTTTTCCGCCGCGATCGAATCCTCCGGCTGCATCTGTACGGCTTTCTCCGCAAAGGGAAGAGCCTTCGCAAAGTCGCCTAAGGCGGAATACGCCGCAGTGATATTGATAATGCTGTCAATTTGGGTGGGGTAGGTCTGGATCGACTCCTGCAGGGCCTCAACCACCTTGGGCATGTCTCCGGTCACGTTCTGGTAGTAGTGGCCAGTGATATAAAGCCGCTCCCGCTCGCTCACATTCTTCGACAGCGCATAAGCTTTGGCAAAGTACTTGTCGGCCTTCGACACCTGATTGGTGTTGATGTACACCACCCCAAGCCGCGCATAGGCCATCGCAAAGTTGGGATCGAGCTCTATTGCGCGGAGGTAGTGACCCTCCGCCTCAGGAATGTCGCGCGCACTTACGTGCGCCTTGTCTCCCAGCGCGTAGGCACGAAACGCCTCCAGAGAAGACGTTGTCGCCTGCCCGAAAGGGGTATCCAGTTTCTTGATGCTCTCCAGGTCCTCCCCCAGCTTGCCTCGAATGGCGGCGGCGGCCTTGCCCAGCGCGTCCAGCACGTTCTCCTTGTCCGAAGCCTGGGCCTGTTCACTGACGATTTCGTCACCAGTGGCGGTATTCTGGGCGGTCAGAGTAATCACATACTGCTTGCCTAAGTTGGCGATTGTTCCGGTGAGGATGGCTTTTACGCCCTCCCGGACGCCGATCTCGCGCGCAATTTCCGGGGTCACGACCGTGCCCTCTGGTTTGCCCAAATATTTCACGCTTTGCGCCAGGTGCTGCTGGCTCACGATATCGATGACAGGCGACTGCTCGAGGTCGATCTGCAGCGCCTGGTTGAGGGTAGTGTCAAACACCGTATCGCCGGTGTGGTTAATGAAGTCGGCCAGGATGATTGAGTCTTTGGGCGCCTTGAGGACAGGGCCGGCGGCACTCTCGCCGGCCGGCAGCGGGGTCGCAGGGCGATATTTCCACCAGGCCAGGCCGCCTGCGATGAGCGCGAGCAGCACGACGGCCGCGATGGCCCAGGACCACTTTCGTCCACCGGCGCTCGCCTCCGTCGATTTGCCGGATTGTGGGTCCAGTCCATCGAGTGCTTCCTGTAGCTTCTCGGCGGTGGAATACCGTTGCGCGGGGTCCTTGGCCAGCAGTTTGGCGACGATGGGATCCAGCTTCCTCGGCATCGCGGGGTTTACCGTGCTAACCGGGGGCGGATTCTCGCGCAGGAGCGCGGCAAAGACTTCGGCAGTTGAACCGCCGGCGAAGGGCGTCTTCCCGGTCGCCATTTCGTAAATAACTGTTCCCAGGCTGAATAGGTCGGTGCGGGCATCCAGCGGCTCACCCTTGGCCTGTTCCGGGGACATGTACGCGACCGTCCCCACGGCCGAGCCGGGACTGGTCAACTCCATGGTCGCCGCACCCGGTCCGACGGCGGTCTCATCGGAGCTGCCGCTCCCGGGTAAGCCATACGTACGCGACTCCCCCACGGCCACCCCGGGCTGCTTCTTCGCCAAGCCGAAGTCGAGAATTTTGATCAGGCGCTTGCCCCGGCCGGCATCGACGACAAACAGGTTGGCCGGCTTAATATCCCGGTGGATGATCCCCTTGGCATGCGCGGCGGCCAAAGCAGACGCTGCCTGCTGGCTGAAGGAGATCACCTCTTCCTTGGCCAACCCCTTTCCGCCTGCCTTCGCCAAGTAATGCTTCAGCGTCTCGCCTCGGAGTAGCTCCATTACCAGGTATGGCCGGCCGTCATGTTCCCCGGTGTCATGGATGGAGCAGACATTGGGATGGTTCAGTGTGGCGGAGGAACGGGCCTCGCGCAGGAAGCGCTCATGCGAAATATGGGAATTGGGAGTGCCATGCGGGGGCGTGACGGGCGAGGGCGACCCGCTACCAACCCCCGTAATGAGGTAGGTCTCGGAAACCAGTTTGAGCGCGACCTCACGCTCTAGGCGCGTATCCAGCGCGCGATATACCTCGCCCATGCCGCCCGAACCAATCTTCTCGATCAGGCGATATGGACCAAACTGTGTTCCCTCTGCGATCGTCATCTTACCTGGCTATACCGCAGATTATGCGTGCCAGCAGTCTATCAGTGCTGACAGGAGAATGACTTATCATTCCTTGTCCAGCCCTTTTGAGTCTGTGTGAGAGCCTCCTGGATAAGAGGACGGGTGCCCCAGGTCTCGCTTTTGAGACCTGGGATCCCTCACGCGGGTGCCGGGCAGAGCAAATTGGAGAACTCTAACTTCTAGAAAGCCCTGATGGAATGTGAGTGAGAACTCGGGTCCGCCGGAATTTGCGTGAAGGATCCCAGGTCTCAAAAGCGAGACCTGGGGCACCCATCAGCTTATCCAGGAGGTTTTCACACAGACTCTTCCAGGTCGATTTATTGATCAGCCATAATTCTTAGGTGGCCATGCAATCTGACCGGTGTGCCTGTAGGCGAGATTGGCGATCTGGCCGGCCCGCGCAGCCGCGATGCCGGTTTCAACCGGCGCGTTCGGCTCTTTACGGGTCTTAGTACAGTCGAAGAAATTTTGCACGTGGTCGATGGTTCCGTCGCGGAAGCTTTCTTCAGAGAGTATGGGATTTTGACCGCTCTTTACACCTTCACGATAGATGCCGAAGCCGGCACGGTTCAACTTCAGCGTTGCTTCGGTGCCGCGGAATTCAAGGCCGCCGTCGTCGATGGAAGAGCTCATCATACCCTCGTACACGACATCCCAGCCGGGGTAGCGAAGCGCGGCCTGGATGGTGTCGGGACAGTCCCATTGCTCAAAAATGTATTTATCCGCCAGCATCTGGGCCTCGCGCGGCGTATCGGACTTCATGGCCCAGTGCGCCACATCGATCCAATGGGTGAATAGATCAGTCATGCCGCCCCCGCCAAAGTTCCAATACCAGCGCCAGCGATAAAATTTTTCTTCGCTGAAAGGCTGATCCGGAGCACCGCCCAGCCACATCTTCCAATCGAGGGCCTGGACATCCACCGGCTTGGGTTTCCAGCCTGGCTGGTTGTAGTTTTGCCACCAGTAGGTTCTCACTTGGGTCACGCGTCCCAGGCTGCCTCCCTGGATCAGGTCGACGGCACTGCGAAAATGCGTCCAGCTGCGCTGCTGCATGCCACATTGGAGAACCTGCTTGCCGGAGAGAACGGCTTTCGCAAGAGTGGCGCCTTCCTCGATGGTGTGGGTAACCGGTTTTTCCAGGTAAACATCTTTGCCCGCGGCCAGTGCGTCGCATGCCATGCGCACGTGCCAGTGATCGGGGGCCGCAATGAGCACGGCATCGATGTCTTTCGCCAGCACCTCGTGATAGTCCAGATGGGTAGTCGCGATACCGTTGGACCGTTCCTTCACCTCGTCTCGGCGGGGTCCATACACGTCGCTCACGGCCACGATCTGGTAGAGGGTGTTGGTTTTCTCAGCGGAATCAAGCAGGTTTCTCATGCGGCCGCCGGCGCCGATGACCCCGATGCGAAGGGTGTCGTTGGCACCAAGAACCCTGGTCGAGGCAAGAGCGGTCATTCCACTTGCGATAATGAAGCTGCGGCGATTGGGAGTAAATGGCATGGTGTCCCCGGTCAAATAGTTCCCGACGATCTTATCAGTGAAATGCGCGGGTTGTCTTGATTTGGCGCGGGCAGAAAGCCTATAACAAACGCTGTCATGCGTTACAGGTGGATTCTATGAATGCAACTCGGCGTTCTCTTCTGCAGACTATTCCGGTGCTGGCGGCGTCATCGGCATTCGCATGGGACGGCCCGGCACTGAGCTCGTTCGTCAAACCTTTTAGCGAATTACCGGTCAAGCAAAGCGGCCAGAATGAATCGCGGCCGATTCTCGATGGCGTGACCCATTCCGGGGAGCACCTTGAAGTTCACGAAACCACACTTGCTCCGGGAAGTGAGCCGCATCCGCCGCACCGGCACGAACACGAGGAACTCTTTTTGCTGATGAAGGGCTCCATCGCGGTGACGATTGAGGGTAAGACAACGGAGATCGGGCCCGGGTCCGCGGCGTTCATTCATTCCAATGAATTGCATGGCGTTCACAATCCAGGGCCCGAAAGGGCGCAATACTTTGTGGTGGCTACTGGCACGTAAGGAGGGGACAGATGCAGGTAAAGTATAAGGCGATAGCTGTGCTCGGAGCGACGCTTGGGTTAAGCACTCTGGCAGGCGCAACCGATGTGACCATTCATTTGAATGGCACACAACCGGTGACGCGACAGACCGTCCAATACCAGTGCGATGCGCAGGGTGTTTCCATGGGCCTTCCCGCTAATGCGTTTCCAGTCGAATACATTAACGGCGCTGGAAACAGCCTGGCAGTTGTGAGCGTCCATGGAGTGTCGCTGATCTTTGCCAATATTTCCTCGGCCTCTGGCGCGCGCTATGCGGCGGGGCAATACATCTGGTGGGACGCAGCCGGATCGGTTAACTTTTACTCTGACTCGCTTTCAGGCAAGACGCAGTCGGCCTGCCATCGGGTCCACGCCACGTAGTTTGAAGAGCTTAAGCAGCCTCGACGACCGGCAGAATATCGCTCACCGCCTGGCGCAGCTAAGGCCTGGCGACGCGGCCCGCTGGGGCATTATGTCTGTCCACCAGATGGTGTGTCATTTAGATGACTCCTACAAAGTTCCACTGGGGGAGAAGAACGTCAGCGCGGCTTCTGGCATTCTCCAGCGAACGTTGCTCAAGCGGCTGGCTCTGTACACGCCTCTGCGGTGGCCGCGGGGAGTGCCCACTCGCCCAGAAGTTGACCAGCACAAAGGGGGTTCGCTTCCGACTGATTTCCAGCAGGATCTTGCCTCGTTGCTCTCTACCCTGTCCCGGTTCTGCGATGATTTGCCGGAGCCCTGTTTGCCGCACCCTATCTTCTTCAAAATGACGTCAGCGGACTGGATGCGGTGGGGATATCTGCACGCCGATCACCACCTGCGGCAGTTTGGCCGATGAATGCTGCAGCTGCTATCCCATCCCTCCATGGTGCTCGCTGCGTTGCTGACGCTGGCCCCATTTTTGTCGGCAGCATTCTGGCCGGGCAGTCTGCAGTTGATACGACGATGGCCGGTTGCTCTGCGCATCCTGGCGCCCGCGCTGCTCGCTCTTCCCTACGCACTTGTCTCCACGTCTAACGGCTTTTTCCGCTGGGGCTGGCTTGCCCTCTACACGTTGCTGCCCGTGGTTATCAGCCTGCTGCTTTACGGAGCAAGCATGGCCGACCCGGAGCAACGGGGAGAGTGGCGCGACTTCCTCATTCTTGTCTTGCTTGGCCTGGCGGTGGACTTACGCTGGTTCGAGCCTGCATGGGGTCCAGGTCTCGCTATCTTCAATAAAGTTCTGTTGCTGGATGCAGGCATCTACGGTTTTCTGGGCATCCGGCAGCTGCGCCAGGTTGGCTTCGATCTCCGTCTGCGGCTGAGCGACCTCGGCATTGGATTGCTCGCGCTTGGCGCATATGCTCCCATTGCCGTGGTGCTCGGACTGTGGCTAGGCTTTCTGCATTTCCACGCGCTCATGCCTTCGGGCGGCCGTGTCGTTCTGGGGTGGCTGTTTACCTTCTTTTTTATCGCGGTGCCGGAAGAGCTGTTCTTTCGTGGGTGGATGCAGAATCTTCTTGAGCGGAGGGTGGGTCCAACGCGGGCCCTGCTCATCACCTCAACCTTGTTCGGTCTTTCGCACTTTAACAAGCGGGCCACGTTATTCAATTGGCGTTATGTTCTGCTGGCTGCCCTGGCGGGCATTTTCTATGGCCTTGCGTGGCGTCAGCAGCGGCGGGTGGGTGCGTCGGCGATCACCCACGCGTCGGTGGATGCAATCTGGTCGGTGTGGTTGCGATGAGGATGATAGCGGTAGTAGCCGATTCCCACTCGCATGTGATGTTGGATCGAATCAGGCACAATCACTGCGACACAAAGCCCCAGGATTCCGTGGGCGAGGCCCAGGGCATAAATGCTACGGTAGCGCAGGAACAGCACGCAGGCTGCGATGCCCCACACCAGGGTGACCGGCGTCAGCACCGGATTGGGCAGGTGCGCGAGGGAGAATAAACCTGCGGCCGCAATTACTGCGGCCACCTTACCCGGCAGTAATCGCTGCAAGCGAAGGAGGAAATAGATCTGTAGCAAAAACTGCTGCATGAGCGACCATATCAGGTATCCCCAAACATGCGAGAGCAGCGGCGTAGGACCGTGCAGGCGGTGTAGTGAGTGCATCCGGTACGCGGTGTAGACGGCCACGCCGGCGAGTAACGCGGCAACCACCACGACCCAGAGTGACTGGAGCAGACCCGGCAGCCCAAGACCCAACGCCTTCCATGTTGGACGATGGATGCAGGTGGTCACGACAATCCAGGCGATGGCTATCCAATAGAACCACCTCTGCCAGGGATTCAGGGTCCAGATTGTTGCCAGGATCAGGCCGTAGGCTATGCAAAACTCAACCAGGTCCCGGGTAGATGATTGATTTTCGCGTGTTGCCATGATGGGGTAAGTCTACCTGCGAGTGGGTTCCGCAGACGTGCTCGTCTCGCTGGCTTTGTATCAGGGCACGACTTTTAGTCGGGCCGCATGGGTTGGAAAGCAAATTGGGCTTTCAGCCCCTGCTGTGACGCATTCCGCACATAATTGCCGGACACTCGCCCGACAAAGAAAAAACGCAGGGGCTAAAGCCCAAATCTTTTTAGACCTCGACGGCCCGACTAAAGTCGGGCCTGATACAAAACATCAGAGCGGTGACTCCATAAGACTTCGCGCGTACCGCAGATTTGGATCTGTCCACCCTCTCGACCTCCCCGATGTAGTGCCAGAGACTCGAGCTTTAAACCAGAAAACGCCACTCTACGTTGAGTGGCGTTTCTGCGTGAGCGATGGCGCTGTGCGTTACGGCTCCCGGCCCGTTCTTGCTCGTTCATCGGCAGTGGTCCTTAGGAGTCCATCCCTGGCGAGCGATTTTTTCGCACAGACTGTCATGGACCTGCTTCGCATCAGGTCGCCCCTCACGGTCTTCGTGTCCGAAGCCGAGGCAATAAGAACGGTCAGGCGCCTCTCAAGTGAGCGTCCTCGAGATGGGCGTAGTATCGCTGCTCCGCGTCCCGGATCTTCTTCAATCCAACCAGTTCGTTGAACTCCTGGAATTCGATCATCTGGTCGTGGAAGGGCAACGTGGTGCCAGTCTGCAGTAGCTCCGCGGCGATGTCCGTCGCCAGCTTGGCATACGCGTAGGTGAACACATTGGGGAAGATCACCGCCGCAAAGCCAATCGCCTGCAGTTCAGAGGCGGGCAGGATTGGAGTGCGGCCACCGGGAATCATGTTAGCCAGGGTGGGCACGGTTACGAGCTGAGGGATTTGAGTCATCTGCTCAAAACTCTCGGGCGCCTCCAGAAAGACCCAATCGGCGCCGGCCTCTACGCAGCGATGTGCGCGATCGATTGCCTCTGGTAAGCCCTTGACGGCGATGGCGTCGGTACGAGCCAGGATGGTGAGGTCCTGATCTGTGCGCGCATCGACGGCAGCCCGGATCTTGGCCACGAATTCGTCGGTCGGCACTACGTGCTTGCTCGACATGTGCCCGCAGCGCTTAGGCGAGACCTGGTCCTCGATCATGATCGAGGCTGCTCCCGCCTTCTCGAACTGCTTCACCGTACGCTGCACATTGGTGGTGTTTCCATGACCATTGTCGCCGTCCGCAAACACCGGCAGATCCACCACATCGGCAGTCCGCCATACCGCGTCAACCATCTCGGTGAGGGTCAGCAACTCGACGTCTGGCGCGGCGATCATGGCTGCAGAGTTGGCGTATCCACCACAACCCACAACCTTGAACCCTGCCCGCTGGATGATGGTGGCACACAGCGGATCGTGCGAAACCGGGATCATCAATATCTCTTTGGCATGCAAATACTGCTTGAAAAGACTTGTCTTTTTCATCCTACCCTTCAGTTTGGAGGTATTCCGGTTGGCCTCGCCGGTCCGCTCGAAGCACGATTATGCCTGTGCCCTATACCTGGCGTAAACCTAAGGGTGCTGCAGCAAAAGTTTTCGCTTTCTCCACAGACATAAGAGAGTGTTCCAGATAATCTGCGTGCTAGAGGGTTTGGGCATGAACGTTCGCGAGACAAACGGTGGGCCACGCTTTAGGGACCAAGTTGCTTTGGTTGTCGGCGCAGCCCATGGCATTGGGAAAGCCATCGCCGTGCGTCTGGGACGCGAAGGGGCTTACGTGTTATTGGCCGACGTGGATGCGGAGGCGCTGGAGACGACGGTTCAGGAAATGCGCAGCGAAGGCAGCGGGTGCAAAGGTGTGACCTGCGACGTACGCGATCAAGCCCAGGTGGACGCTGCCGTGAAGCAGACTCTGGACTGGCATGGGCGCATCGACGTGTTGATGTACATTGCCGGAATTGCCCCTTCTGCACCGTTTTTGGAACTCGACGTGGCCACCTGGGACAATACGCTTGACATCAATCTGCGGGGAGCATTCCTGACCGCAAAGGCGGTGGTCCCGCATATGGTGGCACAGAGGAAAGGCAAACTGGTGTTCATGGCCTCCACCAACAGTTGGGACGCTGAAGCTCAACTGGCGCACTACAACGCGTCTAAATCCGGAGTGTTCCTTCTGGCCAAAACCCTGGCACGGGAGCTGGGGAAGTTTGGGATCAACTCCAATGCAGTGGGACCTGGACCGATCCGAACTCGGCTAACCGAGCCAATCATGAACGACCCAACCTTTCAGCGGAAGTACCATCCAGAGACGGGTGTGATTCCACTTGGGCGCATGGGAACGCCGGAGGAAGTGGCTGGACCGGCGCTGTTCCTCGCCTCCGAGGATGCAGCTTATGTCTCCGGTGTTTTGCTTTTTGTCGATGGTGGGCAGCTCGCCTAGTTCGAAGGCTTTGCTTCAAACTTGAGCCTGGAATGATCCGTCTTAATAAAAGAAGTTGTGCGAGGAACATCGTGGTCTCACCTATAAATCGGTCTAGTTTGCAAGGTCGGGCGGTGGTGTTGGTTTGCCTGGCGCTCGGTTTGGCCGGCATAACCGCCCGGGGATTGGACGGCAACCAGCCTGGGGGCATGGCACATATGCCCGGCCACATGTACATGACTGTGCTCAGATCTCCTCAGCCGGGAGATCAGCAGAAGGCGGAAGCCGTTGCGGCCGCTGCAAAAACGGCTATGGCGCCCTATGAGGATTACCACAAGGCGCTGGAGGATGGTTATAGGATCTTTCTTCCCAATGTCCCGCAACCCCAATATCACTTCACCAAAGCCGAGTACGGTCTGGAGGCTCGATCGCACTTCGATCCCAATAAGCCGACTTCCCTGCTCTACAAGAAGACGGCGGACGGCGGGTACAAGCTGGTAGGAGCAATGTATACCGATCGGGTGGACGCGACGGAAGACGAACTAAACGACCGGATCCCGCTCAGCATTGCGCGCTGGCACCAGCACGTAAATTTCTGTAAGGCGCCAGCAGGACAAAAGGCTGCGTACTTTGGCCCGGATGCGAAGTTCGGCCTGGAAGGGTCGATCACCACCAAAGAAGCCTGCGAAGCGGCGGGTGGGGAGTTCTATCCACATTTCCTGGGATGGATGGTGCACGTTTATCCTTATGAGACCGACGCGAAGAAAATCTGGTCCACCGACGATGACGACCAGGGACACGACAACATGGACCACTCTGCCATGCCTGGCATGAAGATGAATTAATCGACATTGGCTTATGATGAACCGCAGGCGGTGAATTATCGGCGGCGGTGCGACTACGACTCCCCCTAAAGGGCGGTCAAGCCCCCAAAAAACGGCACTTGTGGTCGGCTCTGATGCCAAAGTCGCTTCGGCTGTGGCCAAGGTTCTTCCTGCCTGGAAAATTGCGCGTGCGGCCAACAATAAATCCGCAGTAGAGATGCTCAAAACCCAGCCCTACGATCTCGTCCTGACCGGCGAAGAGACGTCGGGCAAACAAGATGTGGAACTTCTGCGCCAGATTCGCCTCGTTCGACCGCATGTACGGCTCATCATCATCACCTCGCAGAGCACCCCCGCCGACGTGATTGCGGCCATGCGCGAACGCGCTTTCAGCTACTTCTCCAAGCCCTATTCGATAACGGCCTTTGAAGAGATGCTGCTTCTGGCTACGACGGGCCCGGTCTGGGATGAAGGCATAGAAATCCTTTCCGCCACGCCACAGTTCATAGAACTGGTCGCTCGCTGTGACCCGAGGACAGCCGATCGACTGATTCAGTTCATTCATGAGATAGCGGATCTTCCGATGAAAGAGAGGGACGCCGTCGGCTTGGCCTTTCGCGAGATGCTCATGAACGCCATCGAGCATGGCGCCCACTTCAAGTCCACACAACATGTCGCGATTTCCTATATCCGCGCCAAGCACATGGTCTTATGCCGCATAAAGGATCCCGGAGAAGGGTTTTCGCTCGAGGAAGCCCGTCATGCAGCGGTCATGAACCCGCCTTCCGATCCTCTCCATCACGTGGGCATCCGCGAAAAGCAAGGGCTTCGACCCGGCGGCTTTGGGATCCTGGTAACCCAGAACATCATCGACGAGTTGATCTACGGCGAAAAAGGCAATGAAGTCATGCTCATCAAGTACCTGAAGCCCGAGCAACTAGAGATGTAAGCACGCTCACGAATCTCGATCGCTTTGCTACTCTGCCGGCGGTGGCGGTGGCGCGCCACCGGGTGCCGGGCGCGGCGGACCGGGTGCCTTGTCGACTAGTTCCACGTCGAGTTGGATCGCGACCTGATCCGCGACCATGGGAGCACCATTCGTCATTCCATAGTCCGCTCGGCTGATGGTCGTGGTAGCAGAAACTCCACGATGCGAGTTACCTTTCGGGTCCTTCACCGGAGGAGTGGGGCCATCGACATCCAGTACGGCTTCCTTGGTGACTCCATGAATGGTCAGGTCGCCGGTAACCTTCAACTTACCTGCACCTGCAGCCTCGACTCGCTTTGATACGAAGGTAATCGTCGGATACTTGGCGACATCGAAGTAGTGGTCACTGCGCAGGTCTTTGTCCCGCATTTCGACGCGGCTATCCACGGAGTTGACATCGATGGTCACATTCACAGAAGCCTTACTAAGGTCTGGGGAATCTATGACAACGCCGCCAACTTTAGTAAAGGTTCCCCGGACGGTGGAGATCCCCATGTGGCGAACGGAAAACTGCGCCGCTGAGTGCGGAGGGTCGAGGTACCAGGTTTCCGTTTGTGCTACGGCGCGGAAACCGGCGGCGCTAGCCAGCCAAACAAGAGTCAACAGTTGGAGTACTAGGGCGATGTTTCGCTTTTTAGTCATGACGGAATCTCGTCTTCGCTTTCTTTCTCTTCAGCAGTTTCTGATTGACTTTCTTGATTTTAGGCCGGAATTCGAGTGTATGTCCGCAAAATGTGCAGGTCAAATGAGGGCCGGGATTTCTCCTTCAAGACGGGACTATTGACGGGTCGATAGTCGACGGTCTACCATCGCCCTCTGTCGGGGGTCGAATGTCTTCTATTGCGGCCGAGGAGAGCTGTGATGAAATGGTGGCAATTCAGGAAACGCCATACAGACCTCGAGCGTGAGCTGCAGTCTGACCTCGACCTGGAAGAGGAAGAACAGCGCGAAAACGGCCTGCCACCGGAAGAAGCCCGTTACGCGGCGCGGCGCGCCTTCGGCAACGCTACACTCATTCGCGAACAGACACATGAAACCTGGGGCTGGACGGCGTTCGAACGCTGGTGGCGGGACGTTCGATACGCATTTCGGCAACTGAAGAAGTCTCCTGGTTTCACTATGACCGTAGTGTTGATGCTGGCGCTCGGCATTGGCGCGAATACGGCGGTCTTCAGCGTAATGAATGCGGTTCTGATGCAACTGCTACCCGTGCAACGTCCCCAGGGACTTTACTACGTTCGCATGGCGAATGGTGAATCACAGCCTCCAGGCGCCGATGATACAGGCGACTCCAGAACCTCGTTTTCCGAACCGTCGTTTGAAGCACTCCGGCAACGCGGAGACATTCTTGAAGAGTTGATCGGCTATGTGCCGCTCAGCTTCGCGGGAGGTGTTGCGGTGCGCCACGGCGAGCTTCCTGAATCTGCCGCGGGAGAAGAAGCGAGCGGGAACTTCTTTTCAGGCCTAAGTGTGCGGATGGAACGTGGCCGTGGTTTCACACTTGAAGATGAACAACACCACTCTGCCATCGTCGTTCTCAGCTATGACTACTGGACACGAAGCTTCGCGCGCGACCCTGACATCCTGGGCCAGACCATTTACATCAAGGGGATTCCATTTGCCGTCACTGGAATTACGGCGCGCGGTTTCAAGGGAATCGAGCCGGCAACAGCAACCGATTTCTGGATACCGCTCCAGAATCGTCCCGAATTGAATGCATGGGGACTTCCTGCCGAATCCGAGACGATGTACGGTTCTCCCAAGTGGTGGAACCTACGCATGATGGCGCGACTTCGCCCGGGAATTACGCCGGTGCAAGCCCAGCAAGCACTCTCCGGCACGTTCGGCGCGGTCGTCAAGCAAACCATCGGAGAGATCGATCCGAGGGAATGGAAACCTCTGCTCGAATTTGTCACGGCCCGCGGTGTCGGTGGCTACAACGAGACTTACCGCATTCCGGTGGCAATCCTGATGGGTCTGGTTGCGCTTGTCCTGTTCATCGCGTGCACCAATGTTGCCATGATGGTGCAGGCGCGTAACACGGTTCGCGAGCATGAGTTCAGCCTGCGCATGGCGATTGGCGCCGGACCGGTAAGTTTATTTCGCCAGTTGTTGTGCGAAAGCCTCTTGCTCGTGGGCGCGGGAGCTGCCTTGGCGTGGCTGTTTGCGGTCTCGGCGACGCGCCTATTGGCTTCCTGGTCCGGGATTGAGACTGGTTTCAACCCCGATGGAAGGGTCTTGGCGTTCACAGTGGCCATTTCGATGGTCGCGACGTTGACGTTCAGCCTGGTTCCACTTTGGAGCGCCCTGCGCGCGCCGGTGGCCGGCTTTCTGCGATCCACCTCCGCCACCATGACAGCCTCTCGCAATCGCGTGTTCGCCAGTCGCGTGGTGCTCTCTACCCAGATCGCCATCTGCCTCGTCTTGCTAATGGCCGGTGCCCTGCTACTGCGCACGTTGCGCAACTATGCGACACAGAATCTGGGGATGAAGGCAGATGACCTGCTGGTCTTCGGACTTACACCGCAGGGCGATGTCGATGGCCACGTTTTTTATCGCAGAATCATCGATCGTGTGGAACAGGTGCCTGGAGTGGAATCCGTTTCCATCGTGAGGAACCGGCCCGGGACGGGATGGTCCGACAACAACGACCTGACGCTTGATGGCATGCCGCAACCGAGAGTCATCCTTCGCTCCGATGATGTGGGACCTGACTTCTTCCGCACAATGGGAATTCCGCTCATCGCTGGGAGAGATGTGAACAATGCGGATTTGCCGGGGGCTCAGCCCGTCGCAATTGTCAATGAGACCTTCGTCAAGACACTCCTTCCCAATACAAACCCAATCGGCCACATGCTGATTTCAAGCGGTATCACAAGGGCGATCGTGGGCGTAGCGCGGGACAGCAAGTACGCCGGGGTGAATGAAGAACCGATGCCGATGGCATATTACCCGGCGATGCAGGCATCTTCTTTGACCACGATGCATGTTGAAATGCGCGTTCGGGGTGATGCCATGGGATTTCTGCCCACACTGCGAAAGGTCCTCGCCGGGATGTACCCCACGGTGCCACTCCAACAACCGATGACACAGCATGCACAGTTTGACAAATCGTATGAGCAACAGCGACTGTTCGCTTCGCTGGGCGGCTTCTTCGGCGTATTGGCGGCGCTTCTGGTGGCGACCGGCCTCTACGGCACGCACTCGTTCCGGGTCAATCGCCGCACCGCGGAAATCGGAATACGCATGGCACTCGGCGCGAGTCGCAGCCAGGTGCTGAGGACTGTCATGCTCGAGAATCTCTCGATCCTCGTATTCGGGCTGGCAGCGGGCATTCCTCTTACACTGCTCGCAGTGCGCCCGCTGAAGGCGATGCTGTACGAAATTTCTCCGTTCGATCCAACGGCATTCGCCTTGGCGATCGCCGTACTTGTTCTGGTTTCGGCGGGCGCCGCACTGGTACCGGCTCGCCGCGCCGCTTCCATAGATCCGATTCGAGCCTTGAGAGCGGAATGATTCATCCTCCGGAGATAAATGAGGATCGATCCAGTGGCTAGCAAGAAAGCCAGCTAAGTGGCTATTGCTACTGGGCTGTTTCTGGCCCATGGTAATTGCACGTTGGCGATGCCCGGCACAGCTTACAGGCTTCTCATTCTTACCGCAGTGTCCTGGGGCGTAGGGCTACCTTATCTCGCCGCACTCGCTATCCTGATCGTTGGTCTGAGCGCGCTCCGCAAGGAGTTTGCGCGCAATCGAGGTCTAAATAAGATCATCCTTCTGGGCCCGGTGTTCATCGCCATTCCTGTGGCCGCGTTCGGCGTGCAGCATTTCACCGCGGCGCAATTTATAGCCCGGATGGTGCCCAGATGGATTCCTGGACACATGTTCTGGACGCTCCTGGTTGGAGTTTGCCTGATCGCCGCGGCCTTGAGCATAGCGGCCAGGAGATACAGCTGGCTTTCGTCCGCGCTACTCGGGGTTATGATTTTTCTATTCGTCTGCCTAATTTCCGTTCCCGCCATAGCCGGCGCCCCCCGCGACCGGTTGCTTTGGGCGGTGGGCCTGCGGGACTTAGCGTTTTCCGCGTGCGCTTTTTCTCTTGCTGCCAGCCACAAAGAAGCATGGAGACAACGAGACCGGGTTTTGACCCTGGCGCGGTTTATCGTTGCCGTTGCGATCACGTTTTTTGGGGTGGAGCAAGTTCTACATCCGGAGTTCGCCCCTGGAGTTCCACTCACCAAGTTGACGCCTCTATGGGTTCCAGCGCACTTACTTTGGGGTTACGCTACGGGTGCAGTCTTCGTAGTTGGAGGCGTCTGCCTTTTAATCAAGAAGCAAGCCCGTTTGGCGGCAACCTGGCTAGGGCTGGTGACCCTTCTGCTCGTGGTCATCATTTATGTGCCCATCGTGGTTGCGGATCCGTCAGACATAGGAAATGCTTTTAACTACTTGGTGGACACACTACTTTTGAGCGGCACGCTGCTGGCGCTTGCGGGGGCCTTGAGCCCCGAGTAGGGTCAGTTCAGGTTCTCCTGTTCCAGCAACTTTTGAAATTGCGGCGTGGTTCGCAGGACCGCGAAATCCTTGTCCTCAACGAGGCGTTTGCGATCATTGAAGCCTTCATCCATTGCCTTACGAAGATAGAGGAGCGCCTGCTCCTGCTTTCCGGCGCTGGCGAACGTCTCTGCAATGTAGTAATTGATGGCAACGCGTTGCTCACGAGAGCCGCCACCTTCCACCATCTTGGCTTGATCGGGGTCAAAGACCTCTTCGTCGATGGAAAAGGCCTTTTGATACATCTTCACGCCTTTCTTGAATTTGCCCTCCGCAAAGTAGGCGGTACCCAGATTGCAGTAAGTGACCGCACTTTCTGACGAATGTTTGAGCGATCGCTTGTACCAGTGTTCGGCGTCTCGGTAATCATGTTGGCCGTAATACACGGCAGCAAGGTTATTGGAGGCGGGAGCGAAACGCGGATTGATAGTGAGTGCCTGCTCGTAAGCCTTGCGCGCTTCCTCCAGGGCAAAAAGATGGTGGTAGGCCATGCCGATGTTGTTCCAAACGATGGCGGATTTCAGATTGCTTTGCCGGTATGCGACGATGGCAGCCGCGTACTCCCCACGGGCCATCAGGATATCGGCCTTCTGTTCCACCGGGATTTGTTGGAGACCAATCGGCCTGCGTTCCGATGCCTGTTCGGAGTTATTTGCAGTTTGAGCAGAAGTTACTTGCCCCGCGGATACACCAACTGCGGTTGACGCAAGGACGGCTACTGCGAACCAGCGTTTCACACTGAAGAGCGGGCCACTGGGAATCTCACCCATCACTCGCCTCCTTATCACTTCCCGGATTGCGGCGATGCAATCACTACTCGACGGCGTCTTAGGATGCCATGGAGGAGAATGCGTCTTTATTCTCCCCCTCTTAGGGGACGACGGCAATATCCAATTATGAAGAACTACCGATAGCCAGTTGGAGTACTTGCTGAGCCTGTTTAGACCTAGCTTTTGGTCCCCGGAGGCGTCGATTTATGGGACAAGCTTGTGGCCCGACCGGGTAAGGTGATGGGTGCCAATTACCTAGCCTTGGGAATTCTGGGTGGGGTAATTTTCGGGTTCGTGCGGGAGGTTTGCACACTAGCCTGCCACTTTATCTCGTGTAATGCGGGGCTTGACGTCTGTCCAGATCACCAAATTAGCTTGATTTTTCAGTAGCTTAGCCCCTATCATGCTCCCCAATCTTCCGATTCTTGCTGGATCTTGCCCAGGGATCCCCAAAGGGCCAGCCGGATGGTCACGGCCTTCGTTCGCATTGCGACCGGCACAACTCTCACGACCTCTATATGGCGGAGCGCGCCGGCTGCCCACCTTCCTATGCTTTATTCACGTGTTCAGCCTCAGGAGAAAGACTTATGAAGCTGTCATTCCGCAGCGGTTTCGCCGCGCTCCCATTGATATTGTTGACGACTTTCAGCGCTCCATTCGCCGTCCTGGCCCAAGAGAACGGCATCCTCCCTACCAGCAAGATCCTGTACATCTCTCGCGAATTTACCAAGCCAGGTAAGGATGGCACTCCTCATCAAACGGCCGAGGCGGGCTATCTTCGTGCCGAAGCCGCAAGCAAAGTTTCCCAGCACTACTTAGCCGCCGTTGCCCTCTCGGGACCGTCGCGAGCCATTTTCATGTACTCTTACCCGTCTTTCGCAGCCATGGAAGCGCAGCACTTAAAGCAAGAGTCGGACACCACCTTGACCGCGGCCACTGACCGCGCCAGTGCCGTCGATGGTGAACTGCTCTCGGAGACAGATTCCAGCATCTGGATGCTGCGGGACGAACTGAGTTTGAACCCGGGTTTCCGGGCTGGAGCCAAATTGGAAGAGGTCACCCAGTTCTCAGTTCGCCCTGGGCATGGGTCAGAATGGGACAAGCTGGTCAAATTGGTGATCGAGGGCTACAAGAAAGGCGTTCCCGATGGCCATTGGGCGATGTATCAGGAAGCGTACGGCGCGCCCGGTGGCCGCTACCTGCTCTTAACCACGGTCAAGTCAGCGGCCGACCTTGACGCTGAATTCGCCTCCAACAAGCAGTTCGTGGAGGCTATGGGCGAAGACGGCATGAAGAAGCTGGAGGAACTTGAAGCCGCCTGTGTGGAAGCGCGCCAAGACAATTTGTTCGTGTTCGACCCGAAGATGAGTTACCCGCCAGAAGCGATCATGAAAGCAGACCCCGATTTCTGGAAACAGAAGTAAGTTGCTGACGACTGCGGGACTCAGGCAGGCTTATACGCGCTGAATTAAAAGTGGATGACATCACCCAGAAAATCGCCCCGAAGGCGCTATTCTGGGGTGCGAAAGAATCGTCCAACTTCCAGGGATCCCGCGGGCGTGGCCCGATGCCACGCCTAGATCTTGAAGACCAGCGGCCTTCGCTTTTCCGGAACCGGAGGGCGCTCGAACCTGCAACATAGCTCGTCTGGAAGGAGTTGCTATGAGTAACGCCCCTAGTAAACCTGGACTTGACGGCCGTGGCCGTGAGAAGAGCGGACAGATCGATCACAAGCATCCCACGACAAAAATCAAGCACTTGCGGGAACACTACGGTGCTCACTTCGCGCCCGGTTGGGACGGTGAGCGCACGCTTGGCGAACTGCTTGCGGAAAGTAAATTCGAGTCGCTCACCCAATACGTTAAACATCATGGTCACCAGCCCGAGAGCCAAACGGAGTCAATTTGATCCTGGCGGGTAAAAGAACATCCAGACGGCAGGCGTGGCTTAGCTATCCACGCCCGCCGGTTGGCGCACTGCCTGAGAAGGCTCCGATGGGGTTTGCCGCCGGAAACAGGAATTGCAACATGGGACCGACGCGCTGAGCCCAGGCGGATTCTGTGTGTTCCCCATTCTCCACTTCGCAGTAAGCCAGATTTTTGCCCAGCTGCCAGCCTTTGTTGACCAGCCCATCGCGCAGAGCCCGCGCATCCAGCACCGCCCGCGTTGACTCTTTTGTGCCCATGTCCAGCCAGATTCGTAGCTCGGGCCTTTCTCGAACTGCTGCGACCGTCTTGAGAATTGCTCGCCGGCGCCACCACACCGAGGGGGACATCACGGCCAGCCTGGAGAAGACCCCGGGATAGCGTAGACCGAGGTAGAGGGTGACCAAGCCGCCGAGCGAGGAGCCTCCCATGCCGCAGGTCTCGGGCCCGGGCAGCGTCCGGTACTGCGCATCGATGAAGGGCTTCAGCTCCTCGACCAGCATCCGGCCATACGCATCGGCATGGCCTCCACCGAGCCGCCTGTCCTGGAGCGGTGTGTACTCATCGATGCGCCTATCCCCGCTGTTGTAAATGCCAACAATGATGAGCGGCTCCATGACGCCGGCTTCGATCTGCGCATCCGCGGTTTCACCCATGCGCCAATAATTCCCCCTGATGAACGAGGTTTCGGGATCGAAGAGGTTCTGACCGTCGTGCATGTAAAGTACGGAAAAGCGGCGTTCTCCGTCGGCATGGTACATGGGAGGAAGATAGACCAGCAGGTCGTGGTTCACCTCCACCAGCCGGGAAGGAAATTGTTCGTGTTTGTGCAGTCGCGCCGCCAGGCCGTCTGGGATGGGGGGTTGATCTATGACGGGCTCCGTCGACATTCTCTAGAACGGCACAGCTATGGCTTCGCGCACCGTGGTTCTTTAGAGTAGCAAAGGTAGATCGCGTTCCCTAGAGTACCCACAACAAGGAGTAACGATTGCAGCGCGAATATCATCGCTGGTGGTCAAAAGACCTGGGCCGCGACATGGAACTGCTGTGCTTTGGCCACGCCGGAACGAAAGTACTGGTCTTCCCCACATCCGGAGGCCGGTTCTTTGAGTACGAAGACCACGGCATGGTTTGGAGTGTGGCGGACCGCATCGACAACGGCCAGTTGCAGCTTTATTGCGTCGACAGCGTAAACGAGGAGAGTTGGTATAACTACCATGCTCATCCCTATTGGCGCGTGCAGCGGCATATGCAGTATGAACGCTACATCGTGGACGATGTTCTGCCGCTGATGGCGAAGAAGAACCCGACGCCAAGGCTCATCGCTACTGGCTGCAGTTTTGGCGGCTACCAGGCCGCGAACTTTGGATTTCGGCACCCCGGTGCGGTCACCGGAATCGTAACCATGGGCGGGGCCTTTGACATGAAGGATTTTGTCGATGGCTGGTATAGCGAAGACCTGTACTTCAACAACCCTCCCGACTATCTTGCCAATTCCACCGATCCCTGGAAGTACAACCACATCCGGACGGTGCTGGCCACCGGCGAATGGGACTTCTGCTGGGAGAAGAATGAGCGTTTTGCGGCGATCTTGCGGAACAAGGGTATCCGGCACGAGCTTTACGTCTGGGGCGATCACAGCTTCCACGACTGGCCATGGTGGCAGCCTATGGCGAGAATGTATCTGGAGTAGCGGCGTGTTCGATGGGGCTTTCAGAGATCCTGGGCTTTAGAGCCTGCGTGAGAATCTGGACTCAGTCCCGCAGGGACGGGTGAGTGTAGCCCAGGACGCAGTCCTGGGTAGGATTTGAAAGTACCAAGAGTCCCGTAGGGACGGCTGAAAATCACCGGGACGGTTGTCCCGGGGTATCTTTCAGTCGTCCCTACGGACTCTTCGGTCTGAGCACAAACCCAGGACTGTCGTCCTGGGCTACACTCAGCCAGACTTGTCCAAATTAGGTTTTCGGACAGGCCAATCTGTACGAAGGGCACGGCTTCAGCCGTGCCATAAACCTCTTGTGCATGGACGGCTTTAGCCGCTGAGGTACGGTTGTTACAGGTAGGTGCTGTTCGTGCCGATGCATGGAAACGCGTACCTCAGGGGCTAAAGCCCTCGCTGGCTCAGGCTCTGTGCGGCACGGCTGAAGCCGTGCCCTTCGTACGGTGCCCTTCCTTCTCTGCGGAAGTGGTGCCGTACGTCTTACACTTCTCGACAGCAACCTGATTTCGCAATCCCGGCTCGCAACACCAGCTTGACCAATAGAATCAACGCATCAAGGTCGACCAATCAGCTAATTTGGACAGCTCTGACACTCAACCGTCCCTGCGGGACTGAGTTTTGATATCTCGGCTGTTCTCACGCAGACTCTTTAGCACGCTTTTTCTTTGCAGGCTAGGTCCCTCTTGTCGAAAGCTCACGGACTTTCGCAACCTTTAAAAACCCTGGCCGCCCGTTCGAAAACCCGCACGAGGGGAAATGCTTTAGAATTGGGCTGTTCGACCCCCTTCGGCATTGTTTCCGGGCCTTGTCTTTGTCCCAGCAAGCTTCCCTTTAAAGGAGCCGCCGTGAAGAAAGTCGGAATCATTTTCGGGATGGAGTCGACGTTCCCGCCCGCGTTGGTCGACAGAATCAATTCTTTTAACGACCCGGAGGTGCAAGCCGAGTTGGCCATCATCGGGGAAGTCCGCATGGCGGAGCCCTCGCCCTACCACGTCATCATCGATCGCATCTCCCACGACATTCCCTTCTATCGCGGCTACCTTAAGAACGCGGCGCTTTCCGGATCGATCATCATCAACAACCCCTTCTGGTGGAGCGCGGACGATAAGTTTTTCAACTTCGCGCTCGGCACGAAGCTGGGGGTAGCCATCCCCAAAACCGTGCTGCTACCCCACAAACACCACCCTCCGGGCACTTCGGACCGCTCCATGCGCAACCTCGAATTTCCCCTGCCCTGGGAGAGCATCTTTGAGTACGTGGGCTTTCCCGCATTCCTGAAGCCTTTCGACGGCGGCGGGTGGAAGGATGTGTACAAGGTAAATTCCCCGGGTGAGTTTTTCTGGGCCTACGACCAAACTCGCGATCTTTGCATGACGCTGCAGACGGCGGTGAACTTCAAAGAGTACTTTCGCTGCTATTGTGTCGGCCAGCAGAAAGTCCACATCATGCAGTACGACCCTTCGCTTCCTTTTCACGAACGCTACGTAAAGCATCCCGCGCCGATTGACCCCAAACTCCTGGAGCGGGTTGAACGCGACTGCCTGACGCTGTGCCGCGCATTGGGCTACGACCTGAACACGGTGGAATTTGCCTGCGAAAACGGTATCCCTTACGCAATTGACTTTATGAATCCGGCTCCCGATGCGGATATACACTCCGTGGGCCCGGCAAACTTCGACTGGATCGTAAACCAGGTGGCGGAGCTCGCCATGGACAGGGCCAGGAAACATACGGGAACGATTTCTGATTATCGCTGGAGCGCCTTTCTTGGCGGCCCCCCAGCCGCTTCCACGAACGGTCAAAAAGCCAGGCAGGCCAGCCAGGAGGTACGCGGATGAACCGTCCCAGTTTCAGCATTGGAATTGAAGAGGAGTATCAGACGATTGATCCGGAAACACGCGATCTTCGTTCCCACATCCAGTCTGAGATTCTCCCTAAGGCCAAGCTTGCCACCATGGATCGCGCCAAGCCTGAGCTTCACCAGTCTGTGGTCGAAGTAGGCACCAAAGTATGCCGGGATGTTCAGGAAGCGCGGGAAGACATCCTGGACTTGCGGAGGCAGATGATCACGCTGACCAGCGAACATGGCATGTGGCTGGGCGCTGCCAGCACCCACCCTTTCGCCAACTGGAGAGCGCAGGAAATCCACCCCGACGACCGTTACAAGCAAGTGGTGGAAGATTTGCAGTTGGTGGCGCGGGCTAATCTGGTATTCGGGTTACACATCCACGTGGGCATCGAGGATCGCAACACTGCGATCCACATCATGAACTCGATGCGTTACTTCCTACCGCACATTCTTGCTCTCTCGTCGAATTCACCCTTTTGGGAAGGGACGAAGACAGGATTCAAATCGTATCGGTCGAAGGTGTTCGAACGCTTCCCGCGCACCAATATCCCCGACGTCTATGCTAACTGGGCGGAGTACGAGACATTCATCAACCTGCTGATCAAGACCAACTGCATCGACAATGGCAAAAAGGTTTGGTGGGACATTCGCCCCCACCCGTTTTTCAACACGCTTGAAGTGCGGGTATGCGATATACCTATGCGGCTCGATGAAACGATGGCGATTGCAGCGCTGATCCAGGCCACCGTCAAGATGCTCTATGACCTGCATGCATGCAACAAGAGCTATCGCATCTACGGACGCGCACTCATTATGGAAAACAAATTTCGCGCTGCCCGCTATGGCATCGATGGCAAGTTGATCGACTTCGGCAGGGAAGAAGAGGTACCCCTACGCGACTTGATGTGTGAATACACCGATCTTATTTCCGATGCAGCAAAGGAGCTGGGTTGCGAGCAGGACATCGCCTACATCCACGAAATGTTGAGAATGGGCACGGGCGCGGACCGGCAGCTCAAAGTCTTCGAAGAAACAGGCGACCTGAAGAAAGTAGTCGACTACATTGTCGCGGAAACCCGTGTCGGCGTGATGCAAGAGACGGCGGCATTGCACACGTAAATTTCTTTGCTTACTAGAAAGGGAGCCGCTTGGCCCAACCGGCTTTGACCGACATAACCAGGATCGAGTTTGATCCCGAGTTCTCCCCCGGCGCTTATAACGCCGTGAACGCCTGCCTGCGTGTGCAACCTTCGGAAAAGGTCACGCTGATCACGGATAACGCTTGCCGCGAGATTGCCGCCAGCATCGCGCAGGAATTGAAAAAAGTCGGCTGTGCCTTCAAGGCGTTCCTGCTGGAAGATCTGGCCCCGCGGCCCCTGGCTGGGCTGCCCCGCGAGATCGCGGAAGACATGGAGACCAGCGACGTGAGCATCTTCGCCGTGCGCGTGCAAACCGACGAACTCAAGTCGCGCATGGAGATGACAGCCATTGTCAACCGGCGGCGCATGCGCCACGCACACATGGTCAACATCAATCGCCGGATCATGCTGGAAGGCATGCGCGCAGATTACAACCATGTCGACGCGCTTAGCAGTAAGGTGCTCGAGATCGTCAGCAAGGCGAAGGAGATCACCGGTAAAACCGCCGCCGGCTGCAACTTTACCGGCATCCTTAACCCGGAGTACCGCTGGATTAAGACGAGCGGCATTATCAGTCGCGACAAGTGGGGCAATCTGCCCGGTGGGGAGATATTTACTTCCCCAGGTGAGGTGAATGGTGTGTACGTAGTCGACGGGGTGGTTGGCGACTATCTTTGTGACAAATACGGCGATCTCGAGCATCAACCGTTGACCATTCGCATGCTAAATAATCGCATCACCGAGGCCTTTAGCGAGAACAAGGCGCTAGAGCAGGATTTCTGGTCGTACACGCACAAGGATGAAAATAGTGACCGCGTGGGCGAGTTTGCCATTGGAACAAATATTGAATTAACCGACGTGATCGGCCAGATACTGCAGGACGAGAAGTTCCCCGGTATTCACATCGCTTTTGGCAACCCCTACGGTGAGCACACCGGAGCGAAGTGGTACTCCGGCACGCATATCGATGTGGTCGGACGCAAGTTCGATATCTGGGTAGATGGGCGGCAGATTATGGAGAAAGGCCGCTTCCTGGTAGAGGACTGACGATGATCCCCGCTCTGCGCGAGGCGTTCAACCGCAGCTTTTCCCCTGAGACCTACCAGCGGTTCCTCGAGAGTTTGGCAAAGAACACCGGAACCCCTATCGCCTTTCGTGTTTCGGAGACCCCGTGTTTTTTCCCGAAAGCGCTGCTGGATCAAATGGTGGAGTATGGCCGTGATTTGGTTCTGCAACTCGTGAATGATCCGGAATACCTCCGGGCCTCCGACGTCACGGTCCCGCCCCGCTACAACGTCGCGAACGAGTCGCCGCGCCCGATGTTCCTGCAAGTCGACTTTGGCTTGGTGCGGAATGCTGAGGGTGAGCTTGAGCCCAAGCTGGTTGAGCTGCAGGCTTTTCCTTCCCTCTACGGATACCAGCCAGTGCTGGCTGGGCAGTACATTGAATCTTTTGGTTTGCCTGCGGGCCTGGGGATCTATTTGAGTGGCTTGGATCACGACAGCTACATGCAACTGATGCGGAAAGTGATCGTCGCTGACCATGATCCTGAGAATGTTATTTTGCTGGAGATCGATCCGGAGAGGCAAAAGACGTTCTGCGATTTCCTGGTTACGCGGCGTGACCTGGGTATTGCGATTGTCGATATCCTCAACCTGAAGAAGCGCGGTGACCGGCTGTTCTACGAAAAGGATGGGCGTGAAGTTCCGGTACGCCGCATTTACAACCGCTGCATTGTGGATGAGCTGGAGCGTAAACACATCGAGCTGCCGTTCGACCTGACGACGCCCCTCGATGTGGAATGGGCCGGACATCCAAACTGGTACTACCGCATTAGTAAGTTCTCGATTCCCTATCTGAAGCATAAGTGTGTTCCGAAGACCTGGCTGCTTGATCAGAGCAGTATCGTGCCCCGCGACAACGAGAATTATGTGTTGAAGCCGCTTTACTCGTTTGCGGGACATGGCATCAAGTGGGATCCCACCCAGGCCGATGTGGATGCTATACCGGCAGAGCAGCGTTCGCAGTACATGCTGCAGGAGCGTATGCGCTTCGAGCCGGTGATCAAAACTCCGCACGGAATGACTCAAGCCGAAATTCGCATTATGTATGTTTGGCCGGAGGGCGGAGAGATCACGCCGGTCTTGCCGCTGCTGCGCATGGGCCGCGGCATCATGATGGGTGTCGATCACAACCGCAATCTCGAATGGGTAGGCGGATCAGCGGCACTCTGGGTGTAATCAGAGCTTGCTCATCGATCCATCGGTGTCCCACACCTCCGAGGGAAGCCGCAGGTCCCTCCACTCCGCTTCGCTCCGGGTCGGGATGACAAGGGTGGTGTGGTTACTCAATTTAATCGCCGCTCTCAATTCGCCCCCACCCACCCTTGTCATCCCGACCCGGAGCGAAGCGGAGTGGAGGGACCTGCGGCTTCCCTCGGAGGTGTGGGACACCCATCGATTCGTTGCTGGTAGATATCCAAAGTAAAGGGTGTCGGAGGATAGGTATACTGCGGTAGAAGAAACGATGGCAAAGCTAGAACAGATCGGCAAGGCGCAACCAGGAGAGTTTGATTCCGCTGTTCACGCGGTTTCGCGCCGGATTCTGTGCGTCTTTCCCCGCTACACCAAGTCGTTCGGCACTTTCGATAATGCTTATCCGCTGCTGGGAGTAAAGGCGTTTATGCCTCCGCAGGGACTGCTCCTGATTGCTGCGTATATCCCAAAGCACTGGGAGGTAAGGTTCGTCGATGAGAACGTGCGGCCGGCGAAGGAACGCGAGTTCAACTGGGCCGACGCAGTGCTGGTCAGTGGAATGCATGTTCAACGGACGCAGATCAATGACATTAACCGGCGAGCGCACGCGTGCGGGAAGGTGACAGTGTTGGGCGGTCCTTCTGTATCCGGCTGCCCGGAATACTATCCCGACTTTGATTACCTTCACCTGGGCGAACTGGGCGACGCCACCGACGCAGTGTTGACCGCACTCGCTCAAAGCAAGGAGAAGCCGCCCGCCCAAATACGATTGACAACTGGGGAACGGTTGCCGATGACCCGGTTTCCAGCGCCCGCATACAAAATGGCAGGGATGTCGCAGTACTTCTTGGCCAACGTGCAATTTTCGAGCGGATGTCCGTACCGCTGCGAGTTCTGCGATATCCCGGAACTTTACGGGCAGAATCCACGCTTGAAGACGCCTCAGCAACTATTGAGCGAACTGGACGCGATCGTAGAGAGCGGTTGCGTAGGCGCTGTTTATTTCGTGGACGACAATTTTGTCGGCAATCGCAAAGCAGCAAAAGAATTGCTGCCCCACTTGATTGAATGGCAGAAGCGCAAGCATTATCCAGTGGAATTTGCTTGCGAAGCTACTTTGAATATCATCAAGTCCCCCGACCTTCTGGAGATGATGCGTGAGGCGTCATTCTGGACCGTCTTTTGCGGAATCGAGACCCCAGATCCCGCCGCCCTGAAGGCGATGGATAAAGACCATAACAACCAGACACCGATCCTGGAAGCGGTTCAGATTTTGAATAGCTACGGCATGGAAGTAGTGTCGGGAATGATCATGGGGCTGGACACGGACACATATGAGACCCCGGATCGGATCCTGGAGTTTGTGGAAGCCTCGAAAATTCCCGTGCTGACGATCAATTTATTGCAGGCTTTGCCGCGCACGCCCCTACACCGGCGGCTACATGCCGCTGGGCGATTAAATGAACAAGAAGGACGAGAGTCCAACGTCGACTTCAAGCTTCCCTACGATGACGTGGTCGCCATGTGGAAGCGCACCTGGCGCGCAGCCTTCGCACCCGAAGCCATCTACCGCCGATTCGAGTACAACCAGAAACACACCTATCCGCATAGAGTCGAGATACCGCCAACCGGCAAACTGAGCCTGCGCAACGTTTGGAAGGGAGTCAGCACCCTGGCCAAGCTAATGGTGAAGGTGGGCATAACCAGTGACTATCGTGCGATCTTCTGGCGAATGGCGTGGCCGGCGCTGAAGAGCGGAGACATCGAGACGGTGATTCACGTTGGCCTGGTTTCGCACCACATGATTTCGTTCTCGCGAGAAGCAGACGCGGGAGTACAAAATGCTTCGTTCTTCTCCACAAAATTAAAGCAGACGGCGTAAGGGGAGACGGAACGACCGTCCCCCCCTCGCCGTTCTATTCCATTCCATCAGAACTGCACGCGAAGCGCGAATTCCAACTGGCGCGGGTTGGAAGTGCCGTTCGGAGCGGCCCCTCCGGTGATGGAACCGCCACTATCGATGTTGCCATTTGGAGTACCGAGGTTGATATGGTTGAAGGCGTTGAAAGCATCGAACCGGAACTGGACGAACAGTGCTTCCCTTATGGGAAAGTTTTTCTTCAGCGAGAGATCGGTGTTGAAGAAGTGGGGCCCGAAAGCAGTGTCCCGGCCCACGGTGCCGATTTGATCGAGGGCGGGTTGAGTAAAGCCTTGGGTACCCAGCACGATCGGGTCGTACCAGGAAAGATTGTTGCCAGGGTACCCGGTCTCGTGCTTGACCAGAGATCCTGCTTTGCCGTTCACATAGCAGGGAGCGTCAGACGGAACCCAGGTCGCATAATTCGACGCGCATAAGGTGAACGGAAGACCGCTGGAGTAGGTAACGACCGGGTCGATCTCCCAGCCGCCGACAATTTGGTTGGTTATCCCGTTGACATCGCTCAGGAACTTCTTGTTATGGCCAAAGGGAAGCTGGAACAAGCCATAGGCAATGATCTGCTGTTGCCGCAGGGCGCTGTCCCGTCCACGTACTGCCGGCCGATCCCAGGTGGCGTACCCGGTCGCTTCGCTGATGGCCTGCTGCCAGGCGTAGTTTGCGTTTAGGCTGTACCCGTGGGCCATTTGCTTAGTTACGGTCGCCTGCAGCGCGTTGTAGTGAGTGTCCAGGTTATTGCCGTCGAAACCAATGCCCTGAGTCCAACCGCAGCCGCCATTCGGCGCATTCACGCCTCCGGCAGCCGCATAGTTCGGGTCGGAGCAAGCCGTCAATTTGCCGCCGTAGTACCGGCTGAGAAAGGTCTGATTGGCCGTTCCGCCGTTTGCACTTATACCGGCAGCGCCCCCGGAGGCGTCAGTCGAGCTTACGGAAGGATCGTAGTGAAGACCATTGCCGGTGATGCTGTTCGACCCAGGTAAGAAGATACCTGCCTCGTTCGGGTTGGTGCTTACACCGGTGGCGTCCCCTAATGTGTGTGTGCCTTTGTTGCCGACATAAGCGATGGTCATGGAAAGAGTGGGCGTGAGCGCCTGTTGCAAAGTGGCATTCCAGGCATCGATCGTGGCCATGCGTAGGGGAAATGGCCGGGAGAGCGAGCCGACCAGGTTTCCAGGATTCGGAAGCAGGCCGGAACTCGGCACGGGAACGGGCACGTAAGCCGGCGGTCCAGTTGCCAGCAGGAAAGCCGGAGTCGTATCGCCGGGCGTATCGCCCCCTGTTGCGGTGACCTGCTGATTGGCCAGAGTGGGCAGGTTTCCGCTGACCGAACCAAAGATATCGCCGAAGAGGTCAAGATCGAAGCTGCGTCCGTAGCCCACACGAATCACCGTACCTTTATGTGCCTGGTAGGCAAATCCAACGCGCGGAGCCCAGGTGCCGGTGTCCCGGCCGTCGCCCATGTTGCTGGGTATGTTGCCCACACTCCCGACATTGAGGTATCCAGTGGCCAGGTTCAGCAGTGAGCCCTGCCCCGGGCCGTTCACCGTTTCAGGGAAGTAGAACTCATAACGGAGGCCATAGTTCACGGTGAGATTTGGCGTTGCCTGCCACGTGTCCTGTGCGTAAAAGAAGTCTCGTTTCTGGAAGCTTTTTGCGTTGGTCGAACTGCTTACATACCTGGCCAGGCCGGTGGACTCACCGGAGACAAAGCTGGCGAAGCCCAAACCGGTGCCGGTAGCGCCATTCGAGGTTGGACCGGTGCCGAAGTTGAGGATTCCGGCGCGGTTCGAATCACTGGGCACGCGCAGATTGCGTGCATAGCGAAGGTCGCCGCCAAATTTCACCTGATGGTTGCCGATGATCTTGGTCCAGTTGTTGACGAGTTGGAATTGATCTTCATGTTCGGCAAGTGGGCAGTTGCAACGGTTGATGTTGAGCCCTGAGCCGTATTGCGGTCCCTGGCTGGTTGCCAAATTGGGAGTGCCAAAGCTGCCCGCTTCAGCGATGACAAAGCCTGGGGCGCCGGCAGTGACGGGATCAGCCGTGTTGAGACCAGGAATACCAAGTTGTGTGCCGAGATCAGTCGTTCCGTCGTACTTCGAGGTGACGATGTTGTAGCGGAAGTAGCCAAGACGCACATCCGTCAGCAACTTCTGGTTGATGGATAGATCCACACCGGCCGCCGCGCTGTCGTTTGCTCCTGCTGAGGATCCGCCGTACCCTGCGAGCCCGAAACCCGCGCCGCCCGCTTCGCCAAATAAAGTCTTTCCCGTCAAGGTGTCGGTAAACCGGCTGAAGCGGCCAAAGACATGGATCGTCTGCGTTGCCGTCCAGTCTCCGCGAGCATCCCACTGGTTACTGTTGAAACCGCCGGTCCCGCTGCCGGCGTAGTTCTGCCGCAACGCGCTGAGCGGACCGCCGCTGGTGGTGTTGGGAGCGTAAGGCTGCAGCAGTTTCAGAAGGTTCAAGGCTGGCTGAGAGAGATCTCCCGCGGGGATGACGTTGCCTGGATAAGGTGTCGTAACCCCATTCACCGTATGGTAGAGCAGCTGATAACTCGCAGGATTTGCAACTGCAAGCTGGGTGCCGACCGCCGTTGCGTACTGGCTAAAGTCGCAGCCCGTAACCCCGTTCGACGCCGTAGTCGTACCCAGGCAGGTGGAGACCAGGTTGGCAGTCGGCACGGTCTGTACTGCCGCAATACCGACCTTCTGCCGCGTGCCCTGATAATCGCCGAAGAAGAAGATCCTGTTTTTTATGACTGGGCCACCGATCGAGCCGCCGAACTGGTTCTTCAGGCCGCCGGGGAATGGGCTGGCTGCCGTAAGCTGGCTCGGTCCCTGGGTAAAAGGATCGCGCGCCAGGTTCGCGTTGCTCTCCCGGTAGTCGAACGCCGAGCCGTGAAATTCGTTCGTCCCGGACTTGGTTTGAACCGTCACAATGGACGAAACGGCCTTGCCAAACGAGGCGTCAAAATTCTGCGTCGTGATCTTCGCTTCAGAAAGTGAGTCGAGGTTCGGATTGACAACGATGATGCCCAGCACGGGATCTTCGTTATCCGTACCGTCCAATTCATACGAGACGCCGCCGAACGATTGCCCATCCACTTCGATCTGCTTGCTGCCCTGGGGATTCTCATCCGCCGCATGGGCCCAGCCAAGCTGCTGTGCGCCAGGCAGAAGGAGCTGTAGATAAGCGAAATCGCGGTCTGGGATTGGCAAGTCCACTGCTTCTTGGGAGGAGAATGTGGTCGACACATCCGCGCGGTCTGTCTTCAACAGAGGAATTGTGGCTGAGTTGACCTCCACGGTTTGCGTGGCGCTGCCTACGGTCAACGCCGCTGTAACCTTGACCGACTGGTCTGCGAAGACCTGAATATTGGTCTGCTCGTAATTCGCGAACCCCGTAGCGGCAACAGTCACGGAGTAAACATCCGGGATCAAATGTTCAGCCGTAAAGTCGCCGCTTCCATTTGAAGTGGTTGTCGTCGATGTACCCTTCGCCGGGTCGTTGATGGTTATCGTCGCGTTGGGAACGACGGCGCCTGTGTTGTCTGTAACTGATCCATAAATTGATCCGTACACCGCCTGCGCGTGGGCGACGACTGGAGCAAGCAAAAATGCTACTGAAACTGTAGCTGTCGCGAGAATCGCTGAAACCGTCTGTTTGGCGTTCATGATTGGCTCCTCCACAAGTTGGTGCTTTTGATTGCTTGGGTCCTACTGTTTTATTTGGGTAGTGCAAACACGTAATAGCCTTGCGCCTGCGCCGCACTATCCGCCGCAGGTTCATAACTTGGGCCCAGCGGTTTGGGCAGAGCACCCTGAACCACATACTCCCGCCCATCCACCTCGTAGACCGCCGCCTCCGCGTGGGGAGCGCCAGGTAGTTCCTGTTCCCAGAGAACCTTCCCGGTGTCTTTGTCGTACGCCCGCATTTTGGAATCTGACTCCGTACCGGAAAAGATCAGCCCCCCAGCCGTGACAGCCGGTCCCCCTTGAGGAAAGAAGCTGCCGGTATCTTTAATGCCTTTGGCTGCCAATTCGGAGACTTCTCCCAGGGGAACCTGCCATTTAATCGTTCCCTGGTCCAGATCGTAGGCAGTCAAAGTTGACCAGGGTGGCTTGACTGGCGAGAGGCCATCATTGGAAGTAATGAACCCGTATCCCGTCCAATAGCGAACGCTATCCGATCCATCCGAGGCGGATGGAGGAGGCGGGAGGGGCGGAGCGGAAAGGTAAGCGGCCACGTCGGGCGGAACGCGCGCAGCGCCTGGGGCCCGGAGATACGAAATCAAGGAATCTATGTCTGTCGACGAGAGGTCGGAAAAGGCCGGCATGGGTGATGAACCATTGGTCACGATTGACCGGATGCGGTCCGCACCTACGCGGGACACGATGTCGACCAGGGAAGGGACGGCCGGCGGTTGACCTGTCAATTGGGGGGTATGGCACGACTGACAGTTCTGCAGATAAAGGATTTGCCCTTTGGTCTCGGGCGAACCTTTGATTTCCATCTTGGGGCGCTTGGCAGCGAGTTTGAGTATTGCGGGTGCGTTCTTTGACTGCACATAGAGGGTATTCGTGGTGGGATCGACCGCCGCGTTACCCCAGTTGGCACCACCATTGTTACCGACCGATTGCAGGGTATTGTCGAAACCCGCCGGCGTAAACATTCCCTCATTGCGGGCATGGGCCAAAAGGTCGCGTATCCTCGCGCGTTCGGCCGGATCCGCGATATAAGGATCTACATCGTCGGCGGTGTAATTCTGCACTGCAAAAGGCGGCGGCGCGGTGGGGAAGGGCTGGGTCGGCCACGCTTGCTCGCCGGGCATAAACGACTTGGGAACAGGCCGTTCCTCAATGGGCCACAGGGGCTTGCCGGTGACGCGATCGAAGACGTACAAGAAGCCGGTTTTGCCTGGTTGGGCAACGACATCCACCATACGGCCATCGTGTTTGACAGTGAGCAGTTTGGGGGCTGTTGCCAGATCGTAGTCCCAGAGGTCATGGTGAACGATCTGGAAATGCCACAGATACTTACCCGTGCGCGCATCCAGGGCGATCAGGCAGTCGGAAAAGAGGTTGGCTCCCAGGCGATCTACGCCATAAAAGTCGTAAGTGGGAGACCCAGTCGGGAAATAGGCGATGCCGCGCTTCTCATCGATGGTGATCCCGCCCCAGGCGTTGGTCCCGCCAACGTATTTCCACGCATCCTTCGGCCAGGTTTCGTAGCCCAGATCGCCGGGATGAGGAACGGTATGAAAAGTCCAGACTAGTTTGCCGGTGCGCACATCGAACGCGCGCAGGTCACCGGGAGGAGAGCCGTATTCCTCGCCGGGAGTCGAACCAAGGATAAGCAGATTCTCAAAGATGCGTCCCGGTGTACCTGACTCGATTTCACGTATGGTCTTGGGATCGCGCCCCAGGCCTTCGCGAAGGTCGACGTTTCCATGATCTCCGAATGAATCGATGAGCTTGCCGGTGCGCGCGTCGATGGCATGAAGAATATTGTTGGTAGAAAAAAACAACCGGCGATCGCTGCGGTCCTGACTCTGCCAATAGGTAAGGCCGCGTTCGCTGATCATGCGAGGCTTGCCGTTGTCGTGAACCCAAATCTCGCGGCCGGTTGCCGCATCGAGGGCGACGATGTTGTCGTCTTTCCCGATGACATACATCACCTTGTCTACGATGATGGGGTTACATTCAAAACGATGAGCGCCGGCGGCAGAGTAGAACCAGACTTGCTGCAACTTGCTTACGTTGGATTTATCGATCTGCTTCAATGCAGAGTACTGATCCGAGTCCACCCCATCTTCATAGGCGCTCCACGTGGTGTGTGCCTTAGCTTCGGCGGCACGCATCGAACCTTGGCTGATAAAAGCCACGCCCATAATAGCCAACCCGGAAACAAGAGTATGAAAGCTGATTGCACGTCGTAGAGATGCACGTATTGCGGCTGAAACCATTTCGTTGCTAATGTCCCGTCGATCAATTTCTGAAAGATTGTTTCTAAGCCGAACGATTCGTGATCCGTCTCGTCAAATTAGTTCCGATATGAACTAATGTTGATCCAGCCGCCGTCGAGTGAACTTACTTCAGGTCCCGTTGATATACTTCCCCGCAAAGCGCTGTCAAGAAGGTTTTTGCGCGGGAGTTCCCTTTTGAACTGTCGGTTTAAAACTGGTTTCGTCGTATAAGACGATTTTCCGCAGAGCGCTGCGCTAGGATGGCGGGAGATGCGCGAGATTGGCGCGCGCCTGCGCGTGATCGGGCGCAAGCTGCAAAGCGTGACGAAAATCTTCACGCGCTTCGGCAGTCCTGCCGGCCGTGGCTTCCAAGACACCGAGATTGTTCCAATCATCAGGGCCGTTGGGCTGCAAACGCAACGCGGTCTTCTGCTCCGCAATGGCCTGATCCAGTTGCCCGGTGCTGGAAAGCGCCTGCGCAAGAAGCGAGTGCAGAGAAGCAGTATTGGGCGAGAGGCTGATCGCCTGCCGCAGCTGTGCCACTGCATCGCCGACGCGTCCTGATTGCGCATAAGCGGCCGCCAATTCTTCGTGCACGGAGGGGTCGTTGGGCCGCTGTTGGGCAGCGCTTTGGAGGAGTTCCACGGCCTTCTCCGGCTGCCCACCCTGCAAGGCGAATTCTCCCTGGTTATAAAGAGCAGTAAAATCTTTTGGATTGATCGCGAGAGCGGCGCGGAACTCGGCCTGCGCGTCCGCAGATTTTCCCTCGCTCGCCAAGGCGACTCCGAGCCCGCTGTGAACCTCCGCGTCTGGGGGACACTGGGTCATCATGGTGCGTAGCTGCCGGCCGGCTTCCTCCGTTTGATCATGCTTCAACTCGAGACTCGCTAGATCAAATCGGGCATCGCAGTCCTCTGGATGCTCCGCACTGGCCTGCGCGTAGGTTTCTTTCGCGTGTTGCCAGTCGCCGGAACTCTCCTGCGCCGCTCCCAGCCCATTCAACACTTGCTCGTCTCCAGGACGCAAAGCCAGCGCCCGGCGAAAAACGATCATGGCATCCGGATACTTGCCCTGGTCAGCCAGCGCGGAGGCCAGGTTATAAAGCGCAATGTTGTCGTTTGGGTTCTTGTTGAGCACGTTCCGCATCCACGCTTCTTCCAGCAACAGCCTGGGGTCTAGTCCATTGCCGGCCTTCTTGACCGGCAAGACCTGCAGCCATAGGTGCGCCATCTCGTCTTCCGAGCGATTGCCTGCTTTCACGCGCACCGGCGGATTATGGGGATTGTGCTCGTTGTCCGACGAGTTGTCGTAGAGGTAATTCATATGAACGACAGAACCTTTAGGCAGGAACACCGGCTCGCGGTAGCGATACACAGACTGCCGGTCGATATCCCACGAAGGGATCCGGATCAGCCATTTCTTCTGTTGATCGGGCAGCATGGCCCAAGCCTCCAGCTCCTTGCCCAGGTAATGCGCATGCGGATAAATCCCTAGCACCTGAACATCCACCGGAAGGGTCAGCGAATCTTCAACTACAAAGTCGCGTTTGCCGGCCGGGATGTCGAGCGAGCTATCGTGCTCTAGCTGCAGCAGCATAGGTTGCTTCGTTGGCGGCTGGTCGGTGAAGTAAAGCCCAACCTGCGCCGAAATTACCTCGGGCTTGCCCGAAGGTTTGAGATGCATATTAAGAACCAGATCATTGCCGGGATCCAGCCGCCATGGCATGCCCGGTGGCTCAACCAGCACCGGCGTATCCGGTTTCCAGAACAGAAAGTGGCTGTCGGGATCGAATTCTTTTCCGGCGTCCAGCTCCAGGTCCATGCCCGGAACTCCATCCTTCCACTGCTCCGGGTGCTTGCGACGAAACGATGCCGTGCGATCAATGAGGATGTTGGCATGATGAACAATCTGCGGCGCGCCGGGCCGGATTTCCATGGCGCGAACGTAGTGCGTCTGCTGGAGCGGGTAGGGCAAAACGAAGTTGCGAAAGACGTCAGTCCCTGAGGGGGCCAGGGTGAAGGGGCGTTCGACCGTCAGGATTAAATCTGGCTTGCCGTATTGCCACGTTTCACTATACTGCGGCGCCGGCGGCGCGGCGGCGGGATCGCCTTCCGGCATCCCGGCCTTAACCCACTTGGAGATCAGCGCGATATCGTCGTTGCTCAGGCGCCGCTCATCTTCGAATTCCCCATAACCATGCTCCGGCAGCCAGGGTGGCATATACCGCGAAGAGGTAACAATGGCCATCTGCGACCCCCACCGCTGCGCGTCGCGATAGGTGAGCAAGCTGAAAGGTCCCGAGCCTCCGGGGTGGTGACAGGTGGTGCAGTTGTTGTAAACCAGCGGCGCAACCTGGCGGGACCAGGTAACTGGTGCGGAATTCTGCGGAGGGACCGGGACGGCTGAACTGAAAGCATTCGCAACCAACACGATTGCGATCAACCATACCGGGGCCGAGGACAGGCTCTTCATGGTTGGAGAGACATGATGGAGCAGCCTACCGGCGGACCACCCGGCTGCGGAACAGGTTTGTCAGCCAGCACGGCGCGAATGGCTTCTTCGAGATCGTGATGCATGGCTTGCGGCCGCTCCCTGCCCAGCTCCAGGTAACGGTCGTCAATCCGCCCACGATATACCTCGTGCAACTCTCCACCCTGGGGAAGCAAAATCACCGCCTCTGGAGTGGTGGTCGCGTGCGTCATGCGCACCAGGTTTTGCTTGGTGTCCAATGCAGTATAGGCAGTGATCGCGTATTGCGCGTTATGAGCGCGAATCACCCTGGCATCGTCTCCCGGGTTCGGATATACGAACCAGATCCTGACGCCGCTTGGTCCATACACCGCTGCCAGGCGCTGAACCTCGGGAATATAGCGGTTGGAAATAGGGCAATCGGACGCGGCAAAGAACAGCACCACCGCGCGGACTCCAGCCGGCGCCAGTTGTTCGACCGGTTGCCCGTTGAGGTCGGTGGCTAACGTTCCCGTGAAGCCGGCGGCCATCGCCAGCACCAGCAGCGATCCACGGACGAAGACAATCATCAACAGCGTCCCTACTTGGAAGCCAAATCGGGCGTTCCCCAGAATATGTAGAGGCCGCGCTTGGTCGCGGTCACGATGTCCATAATTCCATCGCCATTCAAGTCTACGGGAAGAACGTTGTCCCCGGCGCCAGAGCTGTTGTGTACCAGGTGGGGAACGAATCGTGCCCCCCCGGGCGCGTTTGGATCGCGAACCGTCTTAAACCAGTAAAGAAACGGCGGCGCATAGGCATCGGCGTCCAACAAATCATCCAGATGCGAAAACTGGCGCTTGCCAACGATGAAGTCCGGAATGCCGTCTCCATCCACATCGGCCACCCCCGAACCGTGCAACTCGGCAAACGTGACCCCGCCCGCATTCTCCGTCTGATAGTCATCCATGATCATGTGCCTGACAAACGAGATATCGCCATTGGGCGCCCGTTTCTGCTCGAACCAGGCCAGCCCGAAACCATGGGCTTCAAGCGCGGTGACTACGTCGGGCAGCCCGTCGCCGTTCACGTCGTAGACCGCCATCGTCGCGCCGCCAGGGGCGATCCGCCCCCAGCGTCCAAATTCCTCCGGATGGTACTTCCACAACTGATCGCCGCTGCCGGAAGGCGGCTGCTCCCACCATCCATCCGCGCCCAGAATGTCCAGACGCTTATCCCCGTTGATGTCGCCTACCCCGATCCCGTGGGCCTGCCAGGGACCTTTCTCGGAGATGGTGTGAACAATCCAGGGCGCGGTTGGATTGGCAGGGTCAGGCTTGGCATAACGCATGTACCCGTCAGCGATATAGATGAGCTCCGGCTTCCCGTCCCCATCTACATCCGCGAGCAGGGAGTCCTCGCTCTGCATGGTGGGCAGGATCTTGTATCGCTTCCACCGCCGGGACTCGTTTCCGGGGTTCACATACAGTTCGGCGCCCACGCCGAGATGAGTGGCCACGATATCGGTCCATCCATCCCCGGTGAAGTCCTCAGCATGTTGTACCCAGGTGGAATACTCGGTGGAAGGATTGAACGTCCGCGTCGCGTACATCTCCCTTGAGGTGGTGAAATCCGGACCGTAGAAAATGAGGCCTCCGCACACCAGGTCGAGCTTGCCGTCGTGATTAAAGTCCGCCGCTGCGGCGGTCCAGTTGTAGTAGAACGGGTTCACTCGCTGCATACGGAATCCGCTCCCGACCTCCTCCAGCGGCTGCTTCCTGATAGCGATGTCTTTGTACGAGACGTCTTTGAAGCGTACTTCACTGCCCTTGGCGACGAAGAGGGCAATGGGCCCATAGGAATCCATATCGTCTCCCTCGGTGGCCACGCTGAGCTGGTTGCGTTCCGGGGAATTGTTCAGATAGACGCGCATGAGGTCGGCATCAAGCAGCATCTCCACCTCATTCCACTCTCCCTTGCGCAGGCCCAGGTCGGGGAACTTGAAAGGTACATTGGCTGGGCCGGGCGGCTGGTTATAGTGCATTTCCGGGGCGACTTGGGCCGCGATGGGATCGGGCTGGGAGGGCGCGAAGCGAATCTGGCCCACCGCATTCCTCAACATCGTGCGCGCGATGATGTTGCCGCGGTCATCCATGGTCAGGCTCTCGGCTTTAAGCTGGTCTCCCTGTATGGAGAGATACGTGCCTGTCATTCCACCCTCGGTTTTGGTCGCACGCAGGAGCACGCCGGTATCACATGCGCCGGCGCAACGAAAGCCGGCGTAGAAACCAGTGTCCTGGTAGGAGTGATCGAGCACCAACCAGCCCGAGCCGGGGCTTCCCTTGCCGATCAGCTCACCTTTGTCCGCTCGCCACTCCGCTTGCCCCAGGGTGTGCCATCCAGCCAGCGTGGAACCCTGGAACTTTGTGTCGGGAACAAAACTCGGACCGTGAAGCTCGGCCGGAACTTGCGCAAAGCCGGCTCCTCCCGGGAGGGCACAGATTGCCAACAAACCTAGTGCGAAGATGCTGCCTGGACTTCTAACCATTTTTTGTCCCCTCGTTGGTCAATCAAACGCTCTCTTCTCAGGCAGGCCCACCTGGTTCAGGGAATGAAACAACGCTGGCCGCCGGAACAACTTAGATATACTTGCCCATTTCGGGGTGTCAAGGTTTTGCTCACAGCCGGGTTCCGTATTGAACTAAGGGCACCGGGACATTGCAAACGCCAAGTCCTTTTTCGTTCCAGTACAGAAGGTTGGGCACGTGCATACGATAGGAAGGAAGGATACGGTGCTAGCGCAACTATTAACCCGGTGGAACACGTTCATGCGCTCAACCTGCATCTCCGTCCTGGCCCTCCCGCTCCTGACCTGCTACGGGTATGCACAGATGATGCCCGGTCAACCTGCCTGGGTCACACCGGCGCCCATCCCCGCCGACGGAAAGTTCTATCAGGCTGAAGGCACCAGAGTCATGGCAGCGCTGCTCAGGAAGATTTACAGCGAGACTGACTGGGTGTTCGATGCCACGAAACAAGCCCAGCGTGCCCGGTATTATCAGTCTCTGTTGCGCAACAATCTCAGCTTCCGCGAAGAAGCCACGGTACGCCAGCAACTGGCTGTCGAGTTGCTCGGGGCCGGAGACAGCCAAGCTGCCGTGGAAGACCTTGAGGCCCTCAACGGCCTCAACCTCAAGCAGGCTCAAGCCGGCAAACCGCAACTCTCTGCGGAGCTCGAAAAGCAACTCCACGAGTGGCTCGGCCTTTCCTACCTGCGGCTCGGCGAGCAGCAAAACTGCATGCAGAACCATGGCCAGAAGTCTTGCGTCTTCCCTATTCGCGCCGGCGGCGTCCACCACATTACGCGAGGAGCCGAAGGCGCTGTTCGCGAATTTACCGCAATTCTTGATAAGTATCCCAACGATGATGAAGCCCGTTGGCTGCTCAACGTCGCCTACATGCAGTTGGGGCAGTATCCGCAGAGTGTTCCCGCCAAATGGCTGGTCCCTAGCCGGCTCTTCGAATCCGATTATGATATTGGCGAGTTCATCGATCTGGCGACCAGCGCCGGCCTCGACCTTACCAGCCACGCCGGCGGCGCCATCATGGAGGATTTCGACGGTGATGGCCTACTCGACATTGTCGTGTCCTCCTCTAGCCCGCTCGACCAGATGCATCTCTTCCACAACAACGGCGTCAAGGACGGTCGGCTCACCTTCACCGACATCACCGCCCAGGCCGGCCTAATGGGCGAGACGGGGGGCCTCAACCTGGTAGTTACCGACTACAACAACGATGGCCGTCCTGACATTCTCGTGCTGCGCGGCGGATGGTGGGGCAAGCAAGGCAAATACCCCATGTCTCTGCTCCGCAACAACGGGGTCAAAGACGGCCAGGTCACCTTCGAAGACGTCACCGAAGAGGCTAAGCTCATTTCCCTCCAGCCCACCCAGACCGCAGCCTGGGCTGACTTCGACAACGATGGCTGGCTCGATCTGTTCGTCGCCCACGAGTCCAAACCTGACGATCCCAACCCGTCCCAGCTCTTTCACAACAACCACGACGGCACCTTCACCGAGATTGCGGCTCCCAGTGGTCTGGCGAATCTTGGCTTCGTCAAGGGAATAGCCTGGGGCGACTTTAACAATGACGGCCGCCCCGATCTGTACGTCTCGGTGAAGGGCGGTCCGAACTTTCTATTTCGCAACGATGGGCCGCTCCATCCCGGAGCATCGGCCTCTACCGGCTGGAAGTTCACCGACGTCGCTCATGCTGCCGGCGTCGATCATCAGCGTGACAGCTTCGCCACCTGGTTTTTCGACTACGACAATGATGGTTGGCCCGATATCTTCGTGGCCGGTTACTCCTACCGCGGCTATGAGGACATTGGCGCCTTCGAGATCGGCCATCCCTACCACGCCGAGATTCCCCGCCTTTATCGTAACCACCACGATGGCACTTTTGAGGATGTGACGGCGAAGGTCCACCTTGATCGCGCCATCCTTCCCATGGGCGCCAACTTCGGCGATCTCGACAATGATGGCTGGCTTGATCTGTACCTGGGAACCGGAGAGAGCTCGTACCGGGCGCTCCTGCCTAACCGCATGTTTCGCAACGACCGCGGCATCGCCTTTCAGGACGTAACCACCTCCGGGGGCTTCGGCAACCTGCAGAAAGGTCACGCCGTTGCTTTTGGAGACGTGGAAAACAATGGCAACGAAGACGTCTTTGAGGAGATGGGCGGAGCGTTTCCCGGCGACACCTACCAGAGCATCCTCTATCACAACCCCGGCCACGGAAATCATTGGCTCGCGCTGTCGCTGGAAGGGGTTCAGACCAACCGCGCCGCCTTCGGTGCACGCATCTGCCTTACTGTTGCCACCGCCCATGGTTCGCGCAACATATATCGCACCGTTGGCTACGGCTCGAGCTTTGGCGGCAACCCTCTCCGCCAGCACATCGGCATTGGCGCAGCACAGAGGGTCGAAAGACTGGAGGTCACATGGCCTACATCCCACATCGTGCAAAGCTTCACCGATATTCCCGCGGACCAGACCGTCTTCCTGCGGGAAGGCGACAAGAGCCTGGTTAAGATCGGAAAACAATAGCAAGCCAACCCTGGAGGAATACCGTGTCGCTGTTTGTGTCTGATATACGGTACAGTCTTCGCCAGCTCTCGCTGCATCGCGGGTTCGCCATAACTGTCGTGCTGACATTGGCCCTCGGAATCGGAGCCAATGTTGCCATCTTCAGCATTGTGGATGCCGTTTTGTTGCGGCCGCTGCCCTATAAAAACCCTGACAGACTGGTGGTGGTGTGGCAAACCGATGCTACCCATCGCGGAACCGGCGCGTGGTTTGACGCTTACCGGGAATTTGAAGAGTGGCACCAAGGCAGCCACAGCTTTGAGAAGCTGGCGGCGCTTACCTGGGCCACGTCCGGCAAAATATTAGTGTGGAACAACAAGCCGATGGGACTTTTTGCTGTTCCCGCAAGCAGCGATTTCTTTTCCCTGCTTGGCATCCCGGCGCAAATCGGCAGGACCTTCAGCAGGAATGATCTGAACAATCCTTGCACTCTGGTCCTCGCCTATCCCTTCTGGAAAGAAAAGCTTGGCGCACCGGGAGATATTGCCGGCCAGACCTTTATGGTGGACCGCTCTCCCTGTGTTGTCGCAGGCGTGATGCCGAAGAGTTTCTCCTTCTATCCGAAAGAGGCGAATGCCTGGTCGTTGATTACTCCCGCGAGCGAATTCGTGCAGCAACCCTGGACCTCGATGACGGGTGTGTTCGGCTTGTTGAAGCCGGGTGTAACGCGCGCACAAGCCGAGGCGGAATTGACCGCGCTCGAACGCAGAATTGTGCCGCAGGCCCCGGCGTCCCTGGGCCTGCTTACTTCCTCTGTGCCGGCTGCACTGGACCTTAAAGACAATTTCACCTGGCTTGCCGGGAGGAATCTACATAGCGGCCTGTGGGTGCTCCTGGGCGCAGTGGCTATCATTCTGCTGATGGCGTGCCTTAACGTCGCGAATCTTTTACTGGGTCGCGGCATGGAGCGCGCGCACGAAATGGCAGTTCGCACGGCACTAGGCTCGGGCCGTTCCCGGCTCATGCGTCAAATGCTAACCGAGTCTCTTTTGCTGGCGCTGGGCGGAACCGGCGCTGGGATCGTGCTTGCAACGCTGTTGATTCATTGGTTCCGCTCGGTCAATCCGGTCGAGCTGCCTCCGGGGAGTGACGTCTCTCTCAGCCTTCCCGTTTTGTTGTTCGCGGCCACCTTGGGCGCCGCCTCTGTACTGCTCTTTGGCCTATTCCCGGCATGGCGCTCGTCGGAGGTAGACTTGAACGCCGCGCTCAAAGACAGGGAGCGGAGCACTGATGCGGGCGGAGGCGCAAGAAGTACCTCGCGTACGCTTGTCGTATTGCAAATCGCACTTTCACTCATGCTGTTTGTAGGGGCTGGATTATTGGCAGCCAGCCTGTGGCGAATGGCATCGACCCCACTGGGGTACCGCACAGACCACATATTGACGGCTACCGTCAAGCTGCCGAAAGAAGCGGACGCGGACGCCAAATCCAGATTTGCGATGGCTTTCGCGCAGAAGGTCTCGACGTTGCCAGGCGTTGCGGCGATGACTGAAGCCTCCGAAGTCACCCCGATGGGGGAGAATCCGTTATCCGTGGAGGGGGACCCTTCCCGATATTCTGCCGGGGGAGTCGCATCGCAGGCGATCGCAACGAACTTCTTCGATGTGATGCGCATTCCGTTCGCTCAGGGCCGAATGTTTGATTCGCGGGATCGAAGCGAGACGCAGCCAGTGGCTATCGTCAATCTGGCCCTGGCAAACAAGTATTTTCCCCACGTCAATCCAATCGGGCGCGCCATCAAGCTGAGCCGTGCCGATGATCCCTCCGAGCCATGGATCACGATCATTGGTGTGGTGGCGGATATTAAAACCACCACGGTCTTTCAGGAGATGGGGTACATAGAACAACCCACGGTATATCGACCCCTGGCGCAAGCTGCGCCGGCATCGCTTGCGTTGATGGTGGTCGCGGATGGTAGCCCGATGGGACTTGTTGCCGGAATTGAAGAGCAGCTTGCCTCGCTGGATCGTGAGCTGGTACTGAGTGGAGTGACCACGATGAGTGACAGGGAGTCGGCCATGTTCTCCCAGCCTCGGTTTCGCACAGTGTTATTCGGCAGCTTTGCGCTGCTGGCGTTGGTGCTGGCAGTAATCGGCCTCCACGGCTTGCTGGCACAAATGGTCGGACGGCGCAGGCGCCAACTTGCGATACGCATGGCGTTGGGCGCGTCTCGTGGACGAGTGCTGAGCAGCGTGCTTCGCGAAGCCCTTGCCTTAGCAGCCATCGGCATTGGGTTGGGGATTGTGGGATCGGTGATTGGAGTACGTGTGCTCGCCGGACTGCTTTACGATACCCGGGCGGAAAGCGCCGGCATGTTTGTGCTGTGCTCCGCCGTGCTACTGCTTACGGCATTCGTGGCAAGTTGGTATCCGGCGTGGCGTGCAGCAAGTATCGATCCCATCCAGGCACTTCGCACGGAATAGGTCACGTCGGTTTAAAACTTCTATGACAAGCAAACTTGACACAAGCAGATAGGGCGATGTAAAGTTCGCTTGTCATCTGGAGGTGGTTGTGTCACTTTGCAACAAGAATATGACCCCGCTCCAACGCCGCGCGACGCAGCGTATGGGCGCGGCTCTGCTCCTCACGGTCGTTACTAATTTTTCCGGGTCCAGGGCGGTGAACCCGCTGTTCGACGTCTTTCCTGCCTTTTCTCAAGTTCACCAAGACCACCCTTCTGTGTTTCTGGTCGGAGTACTGGCGGCTATCTCTGTGATCCCGGTTCTTTTTGCAGTGTGGGCGGCCGGCAGCTATCTGAAAGATGAGCCAGACGAATTCATACGAGCGCTGGTCGTCCGCGCCCTGCTCTGGGGAATCGCGGTCACCATGGCCGGGGACGCCATCGCCGGCGTTTATGTGAGGTTCTATGGGGGTCCCTTCCCCATGGGCGTTTTCAACGCTGATCTGCTCTTCATCTCGACAGGAATCGCTTTCCGTCTGCTCCAAAGAAGCTATCGATGAAGAACTGTCTGCGCAGGCTTCGTGCGGAAAGAAACTGGAGCCAGGCCGATCTTGCTGAGAAACTGGGTGTTTCTCGCCAGTCTGTCAATGCGATCGAGACTGGCAGATTCGATCCGAGCCTGCCGCTCGCGTTCAAGTTGTCCAGGCTTTTTCAACTGTCGATAGAGTCCATGTTTTCCGAATGATCCCCCTCAGGCGCGTGACTTGGCTAGCTCGCGAAAAGACCAAGCTGTCAGACGATCCAAGCGCCTGAAGCCATCCACCTTTTCGCTCAGTCCGACGCGCGCAGCCTCTACCGAACGTCACCAACGAACTTAGGGCCAGCCTTACGGCTGATACCCATCGGTCCTCCACTTTGCGAAGAGCGCCAATTGTTCTGCCGTCCAATAGGGCCCCCCTGGAGGCATCGAAGGTGGTCGACCGCCCTCGGGAGCCACAGTCCGCTCCACGGCTTCAGCATTGGCGTAGTTGTTCGCCGGATCGGACATGTATTTATAGTCGTCCAGTTTGATGCCGTGTACGTTCATATGGGCAACATCGACCGGCCGGAACAAGGGCTTGATATCAGCGGCGAAAGAAACAAGTGCCATTTCCCCTCCTTTGCAAGAGTTTACCCCTCACGGCTACCGTCAGGACCTCTCTTCATTTTGGCTGCTTGCGGGCGTTTAGGGCTTACCCAGAATGAGATAGAGTACGACGCTACCTCGCAACGCTATGCCGTGACGGGTAGATAGAGCCTGTAAGTCTCTCCAGTAATAGCAGGATAAGAAACCATTTTGAGGCCTTGCGCTGAAGTGGGAGCTTGCCAGTCATCGACTCCGCTTTGCCGCGTGGCGAGCAGATTAGCGCGGGTCAGATCAGGCGGGATATTGCCTATCGTAAAGAGAGCCAGTGGGCCTTGAAGCACCGCTACCTGATTTGGATGTTGCGGGTCAACTGGCTCCAGCCGCAGCGGCCGATCGATGGTGAACTCTATTCGGTCGCCGTTCTTCCAGGTCTGACGTACCGGAACGAATGTGCCTGGCTTCAATACTACGGACGTGCTCTTTCCATTCACGGCCAACCGCGTGGCAGGTCCTGCCCATGCCGGTACTCTCAAGTAGATGGCAAAGCTCTCTGGTTTCTCCAACTTCAGGGTGAGGGTAGTCTCTGGTTTGTATGGATATTGCGTATTTTGCACCAGCGTAGACCGGGCCCCGTTCTGCTGCCAGGTCAATTGTGAAGGAACATAGAGGTTCACATACACTCCGTCGGGTGCGCTGAGGTATGAGCTTATGCAATAATCCGCCGTGATTTGAGGAAAGGTGCCCGAGCAGCAGGGCCACTTATCGTGATGATAGAACTTAGTAGCCGAGTTATTGTAATCGGCATAATAAAAGCTTGTGCCATCAGGGAGAATGGGTTTTGCGCCAAGAATGGTGTTGTATAAGACGCTTTCCATACTGTCGCCGTAGCGGCTGTCGCCAGTGATGCGCATGAGATAACGAGCGATCTTGAAATGGCCGTACGAACCGCAAGGGGTCTCGAAGCTGGAGTGGGTTCGGACAAGGCTCTCGCCCATATCCCCACTGCCCGGCTTGCGAAAGGTTTCATCGGGCCCCCAACCGCCAGTGGCAAAGCTCTGCGTGGTACGAATGAACTCGAATCCGTTTTGCGCCGCTCGCAAATGCATGGCGCTGCCATCGACCAGATAAGCCTGAACTGCGGAACAAAGCGCATTGAGATGGCTATAGGCATGAAGGCCGGGAAGGATGTTCTCTCCTTCGGAGAGGGGGATAAAGTAGTCTTTATCTTGAAGGAATCGCTCCGCCAATTGACGATAGCGCGGATCGCCGCTGCGCAGGTAGGCGAGGTAAAAGTTTTCTGGAAGGGTGTAAGTCTCGTCCCAACAATAGGAGATGTTCTTGTGGGGCAGCGCGCAAGCCTCAACGCGCGTCTGCGCCCCGGCGGGCAAATGGGGCAGCACGGCGTCGGTCGCGTGACTGAGCACTGGCAAAGCCATCGGGTCGCCGGCAAATGCGTAGGCATCCAGTAAGCCCATGTTGGTTTTGTCAAAGGTGTAGGCAGGTAAAGGATAGTCGGTATAGAACTTCTCTGTGACCGTTGCGCCGAAGCCCTTGACCAATCTTTGTACTTTCTCTTGCGTGGGCTTATCGCCGGTAATCGCATAGGCCCTGGCCAGGCCAGACAAATACTGGCCAAAACTGTGCCCTGCAATGTAACCGGTCATGTTTTTCGGGGGATCATAGTCAGGGCTGTCGTTGTACCATCCACCCATGACTGGCCCTGGCGCGGGAAGGCCGGCGCGCTCGCGAAACGGCTTCAACAGGCCGTCCTCATCGAGCGCGAGGAAGAACTGGTGATTGCGGTTGAACTGGTCGAGCATGGGCCCTTCGAGGAGTGTCACCTGGGAGTAGTCGAACTGACCTAGCTTTGGCTTGACGGCGCTGGTTGGCCCTGTGTCGGCAAACATCGACGGCGTGGAAGGAGCACACAAAGCAAAGCCCGCCGCCGCCGCACCCCTCTTCAGGAACTTTCTGCGAGTAAGGTCTCTCATCGTCAGACCATCCCTTCGACTTTTTAGAGTCACCCCGCTTGGTGAGGAACAAATACCTGCATGGCCGACAAGTCTTGGTTCGGCCAGGCTTAGTACGGGATCATCTTAAGCTTAAAATCCGTCCCGGCGCCCGGGCTTGGGAAGAGCTGCCTCAATCTGCACGGATAAATGGATGGTCGGTCGACTCGACCGGTAGGAACTTAGCTAGACGGCCTGCTCCGCGATCGCAAAAAGCAACCGCGCACATTCCTCCGCACTGTCGCATGCTTCCGCGAGTACGTCGAAGAACTCAAAGGATGTAATCGCATAGAGGATTGCGCTTCTCTGCGCTACGCTTCCTCTCTCTTTGTGTTTTTCGAGCGCGCCGATGACCCGGGCTGCGGCGCCTTGCCGCCGCCGATTTCGTCTCTCCAATACCGCCCCAAACTCGGGATCAATCGCAGCTATCCCATGAATGCGCCGGATCAGTAATCGATCCCGGCTCCAGAAGCCGCTAAATACCTCGACAAAGCTGGCCAGCATCGATTCAGGATTCGGATGGCACATCACCTCGCGCATTCGCTCCATTCCCCCATCAAGCGCGAGCTGGTCGAAGAGCGCATCGAGCACCCCGGATTTTGTACCAAAGAGGTTATGAATGGTTTGTCTGGTCACGCCGCTGTCGCTCGCCAGTGCCTGAAGCGTAAAGCTGAGGAAGCCACTTGATTCCAGCTGCGTACGCGCGGTGGCGAGGATCTTCTCCCGCTTTCGATCAGAGGACTCCAGGCGTTTCACCAGGGAATAGGGACGCTTGCACGGCGCTGTTTTCTTCCTTGCCACATATTCGATCGTATAGCTTCAGAGTTAACTTTACAATGTGTAAAATTAAATGGTAGGATTGCAATCATCAGAGGGGCCTATGCAGCAGGACTCCCGGCTTGGTTCACAGTCAAATAGTCGGCCGCGATGGCTATTCACGGGGCTCTGGATCAGCATTGTCATCGCTGTTGCAGTGGTAATTCGCCGCCTCCTGGCGCTGTTTCATCCGTCACGTTCTGGTCCGCCACAGTTGGCAACGCTGGACGCATTCTTCGCCGGCCACGCTGCTCTTACGCTGGCGCACATTGTGCCCGCGCTGTTTTTCGTTCTGCTCATTCCGATGTTCTACTCGCGCCGCTTCGGCGACCGGGTTTGGACCGAACGATTGCTTTATGGGCTTGGAGGAGTCGTAGGCCTCACCGCCTATGCGATGAGCGTCCATGCTGTTGGCGGATGGGTGGAGCGCTCCGCTGTGCTGTTCTTCAACAGCCTGTTTCTATTCAGCCTGGTCCGGTCTTACCGCTATCGGCAGTGCGGTCAGCTTCTCCTCAAACGCTCCTGGATGACCCGCGCAATCGCGATTCTGCTCGGTATCGCCACCACTCGCCCGGTAATGGGGATTTTCTTTGCCACCAGTCCTCTCACGCATCTGGAGCCGAAGCAGTTCTTCGGTATTGCGTTCTGGATTGGTTTCTCGATCAACACCATCGCCGTCGAGCTATGGCTCAGTTTTAGAGAGCGTCAACCTCAAATCGAAAGGCGGGCAGTTCATTCGGAGCTGTAACCGGATGCTTGTCTTTTGCATGCCATGATCGCCCGTTGCACCGGCATGACTGATTAGGCCACCTCAGCCCAAGAGCCTATTTGCCGGATTGCTGTTTTAGAAAGCTGGCTATGTCGCGACGCTCCTGGGGCTTTGGTACACGGAAGTCCATGTTGTTGCCGGGGACGAATGCGTCCGTGTCGGCAAGCCATTGCTCAAGCGACACCTCATCCCACACAATGGATGCCTTGATGAGCGCTTCGGAGTACGTAAACCCGGGCGCCTTTCCGGAGGTTCGCCCGAAAACCCCTTGCAGCTTTGGGCCTTCTCGATTTTCTTCCAGGGAATGGCAGCCCGTGCATCGCTTCTCGAAGACCTCTCTGCCTCGTGCCGGGTCACCGGGCTCGCTCGCTTGTGGCATCGAACCGGCTTGAAGGGACGGCATCTGATGCGTCCATTGGGTAAAGGCTCGCACGTCGGCATCGGTAATGCGCGCATTCCAATGGATCATTCGATACTGCGGCAATGGCATTTCACGTGATTTCGTCTCCTGCACGATCTTTGCCTTGATAATTTGCTGTTGATCCGCGGAGTAGTTGTCCCACAGAGAAAGATTTATTTCTTTCCGTCCGTTCAGGATGTCGCGCTCCATCAGCCAGGAGACGGGGGCAAACCGGCCATAGATGGGCGCCTCAGTCTGCATAGAGTGACAGTCTGCGCACTTGGCAACCAGGGTTGCCCGGACTCCAGGCGGCACAGCGGAGTGCTCCATGATTGGCACCGGCGCCCGCTTGGCGGCAAACAGAGCGGGGTCCCCAAAAGGGTGGACACGCCCCAGCAGCAGCGAGGTCACCAATATCATTGCACTTGCAATCGAGGCAGCCCGAACGCGTCTGCTGGCCCGTGGCGCTTTGGAGCCTTCTGATTGACCCTGTTGCTGGCCGCGTGTACCGTTATGCGTATCTTTCACGGTAATCCTCCCAGGATGAAAACCGGGCGAAGCGCGATTTATTCTCACGAAAGGGAATAACTTGGCCGCATGCCAGTTCTCATCAGAGGAGAGACAAAGAATCGCTTTCATTAGATGACAGTGTTGCCATTGAAGCGCGCGGCTCGTGAGACCGGCCCTCAAACCCCTGGGTTTGCGGATCTGGCGTTGCCGTTGCTTCCCTCGCTCTACAACGTTGCCTTCTGGCTCTCCCGCAATCCCGCGGATGCGGAGGACCTGGTGCAGGAGACATTTCTGAAAGCCTTACGCGGTTTCGCCACATTCGAGGCCGGAAGCAACTTCAAGGCATGGATCTTCCGCATCCTGAGAAACACCTATCTCACCTCTCGCACCGGGCTCGCGGCGATGCGCACGGTTGCTCTCGAAGATGAACTGGACGACCGTGGTGCGGCTTCTCTTTATCCGGAGGGGGCCATCAACCGGGAAACTCCCGAAATCAATCTACTCCGCCTAAGCGACCGAGCCGCCCTCCATGCGGCCATGGAAAAGCTTCCTCCACCGCTGCTGGAGGTGATTCTGCTCTGCGACGTGGAAGAGATGAAGTACCGGGAAATTGCTACCGTGCTCGAGATCCCGATCGGCACGGTCATGTCGCGCATTGCACGTGCGCGCGGCGCGCTGCGTGGAGCGCTCCAGACTGATAGGAAGCCCGCGGAGCTGCGCCCATGACTGATCATCTTTCTCCCACTATTCTGAGCGCTCTTGCTGATGGTGAGCTCTCCCCAGAGCAACTCGCGGTTGCCAACCAACACCTGGCGGGCTGCTTCTCGTGCACATCAAACGCCCTTTATCAAGGTCTGCTCAAGTCCGCCACTGCCAAGGCCGGGCAGCGATACACGCCTCCCCCGGAATTGAGGGAGAAACTGACCGCGCTAGCGTCACAGACGACCTCGGTACCGGCAGGCCCGGGGTTTCGAACGGCGCCTGCATCGACGTCACCTTCAACATGGCGGTTTGGATGGTTAGGCTGGGCCACCGCCGCGGCGCTTCTTCTTGTCTCTGTAAGCGTGATGCTTGTACAACGAACCGCTCGAAACGCAGAAACTGCATCAGCCGAGCAGGCGGCGCTGGCTACCGAGGTCTTCGATCAGCATGTCGCCACACTTGCGGCGAACTTGCCACCGCAGGTGATTTCTACCGATAGACACACAGTGAAGCCTTGGTTTCAGGGCAAAATACCATTCAGCTTCAACTTGCCGGAAAGCCTGCCGAAAGACACCACGCTCGATGGAGCAAACCTGACCTACCTGCACAACCAACCTGTTGCCCAGCTGCTTTACAGCATTGGCAAACATCGGGTCTCTGTCTTTGTCCGCAACAAGCCCACCACGGGGAGGGCGAATGAGCTGCTGACCGAACACGCCGGATTTCATGTAGTGGATTCCGGTACCGATAATCTGGAAGTGGTCGCGGTGAGTGATGTGGACCCGGCTCGCCTCGCCGAGTTGGTAAACGCGATTAGAAAAGCCCAAATGCTGTGATGTTCCAGGCTTATCAGGATTTCCGGCGACGCAGCGCAGAAGTGACAATGTAAAGACACACCGCTTACAAAAAGAGGACGCCTTCATCGGACACTGGAGACAGCAGTTACAACCGGTGTGCGCGATGCGAAATGTTTCTTCCTCTGGCAGTTACCTACGAGACAAGTTTTTCACCAAAGCAGATGCCGCTGGTGTCTGTGAGTGCGCCGATCCATACCTCCCAGTAAACGAAAAGGTCGCCGGCGCACGCGTGCTGCAATTCAGCTCGCATTCCCCACACATCCAGGAGACCGCGCTCACACCGCACTACCTACCGTTTCGGCACTCCTGGTCCTATCGGGTGGCTAAGAGGATGCTCGACCTTGTGCTTGCAATTGCTCTTCTTCCTTTTTTTGGACCGATTTGCCTGTTGTTGATGCTGTTGATCAAATGCGGCTCAAAGGGCCCCGTGTTTTACCGGCATCTTCGTGTGGGGCAAGATAGCCGCGGATTTCATCTGTACAAGTTCCGCACTATGTTCCTCAATAGCGATGTCATCTTGAAAGACTACCTGGCGACCGACCCGATCGCACGGCAGGAATGGGAGGAGCGCTACAAGCTGCGCCGTGATCCTCGCGTGACTCCTCTCGGTGCCATACTTCGACGAACGAGCCTGGACGAATTGCCGCAAATTGTGAATGTTCTTCTCGGTCACATGAGTTTCGTTGGGCCGCGCCCCATTGTGCGTGATGAGGTTGCCCGCTATGGGAGAGCATTCGCCTTCTATGCCGCGGCAAAGCCAGGGATCACCGGCCTTTGGCAGGTGAGCGGCAGAGGCACACTCCCTTATGAAACGCGCGTGTCGCTCGACATTCAATACGTGACCACCTGGACTTTTCTGGATGATCTGAGAGTGCTGCTGAAGACCGCGCGCGTGGTGTGCAATTCAGAAGGAGCCTACTAACGCGCTTTCACTATTTCCGGGAGCAATATGAGTTCCGATCCGACTCGCTTCGCACAAACATACTGGGACGCTGCGGCGGAGACCTATGTGCGGGACTTTACCGGCACGAGCATCGGCGAAACACGGCGTTACGCCGTTTGGAGACGATTGGAAAAGATCTTCTCCCCCGGCCAGAAACTGCTCGAGCTGAACTGTGGTACGGGGCTCGATGCGGTGCACCTCGCGCAACGAGGGATTCAACTCGTTTCCTGCGACATTTCCTTCCGCATGATTGAACTTGCCCGGCGACTTGCCGTTTCCACGAACACTGGCGACCTTATCGAGTTCAGGGTATTGCCCAACGAGGAGATCTCCTCTCTCGAAGGAGAGAACGTCTTTGATGGGGCCTTCTCAAACTTTTGCGGCTTGAATTGCGTGCAGGATCTACCGGCGGTCGCGCGAGAGCTGGCGCGCCTGGTCAGACCCGGGGCTCCGGTTCTCCTCTGCATGATGGGGCGATTCGTTCCCTGGGAAATTGCATGGTTCCTGGCACGCGGAGAGCCAGGGAAGGCCCTACGCCGGCTTCGCGGAAACGAGTTTCGTTCCCCCGAGCCAGGCGGCATCTGCATCCAGCGGCCATCAGTGAAAGAAGTGGCGAGGATCATGTCACCGGCGTTCAGGCTGCGGAGATGGAGTGGAGTCGGTATCGCCGTGCCACCCACGTATACGGAGAGTCGGATGCGCTACTTTCCCCATGTGATCGAAGGGTTAGCCGGCATCGACCATCTGATCGGGGGCCTTCCGTTCTTCCGCCGCATGGCCGATTGCGTGCTTCTGGAGTTTGAAAGCGCAAAACACGGAAAGGACAGCTATGAGTGTGGCGCACAGTGCTGCAGCGGTAGTAAGGCGGATGCTTCTGGGGAACACGAACCTGCCGCAGCAATGCACCGTTGGAACTCATGATCCCCAGACAGAGGTAAGTGTATGGTTGCACGGAAGCGGTGCTCCCCGCGATGTGACCTTCGGGCACTCCATCGCATGCGCCGCGCCGTTCACGATTTGCATCGGCGGCGGGAATGTTGGAAAGCGGCTGGTTCTAAAGTTCAGAGAGCGCGGCGGCGACCAGCGATTACTGGCTGAACTGGATCTTCACCACACTGGCGCTATTCTTACGGATGGACCGGCATTGAATCTGTTTCAAGTCCGCAGCTGCAGAAATTATTGCCTGCCCAAGGGGCGTCTCTGGGCCCACTATTTGCACCAGGCCTATCTCCGGTGGCGGCACAAAGGTACGTCGCATATCCGAATCTCCGCGCGCGCGGCTCACGCCATGATTGTGTCCTTTATCTGTCCCCGCCCGGTGGTTCTGGTGAGTGCCATATCGGGCGATCGAAGTAATATGTTTCCCATGAATCTACTAGGCAGCGTGAGCGACGGCTACTTTGCCTTTGCTCTCGACAGCACGAGACTTGCCGCGCCGTTGGTGGCCCGCGCCGGAAGCGTCGCCCTGAGTAGTATCCCCATGGAACAATCCGAAGTAGCGCGTCAGCTAGGCAAGAACCACAAGAAGGAATCAGTTCCCTGGGACCAGCTTCCCTTCCCCACCCGCCCGTCGACGGAGCTCGGCATTCCGGTACCCTGCTTCGCCTTACGCGTAATCGAGTTGCGAATCGAAACGGTTCGCAACCTCGGGAGCCATACATTCTTTGTTGCGCATGTTATACGGGATGAGCGTCGCGGGGAAGGTCAGCAATTCTCCATGGTCCACGGAGTCTACCAGGTTTGGCGTTTGGCGCAGCGCCATGAGCACGACGGTACCCGTTTATAAGCCGTGGGAGAACTGCCGGGTTGTGCCCTGGTTGCCCCACAAAGGCCGGTTCGTGCCCCACATCTCGCTCGTTCTTCGCGAGATGTGGGATACCACCTATGTTGACCGCTAAGTGCATCGGATGAATCAAGAGTCAAAGGGAAGGTGCAGTGGTATCCCACATCTCGCGAAAAACGAGCGAGATGTGGGGCACCCGGCCTTTGTGAGGGAACCAGGGCACAACCGCTGGTGCGAACTTGGGGCACCTGTCCGCGGGGTAAGACAACACGATCCGCCGGTTTTCCGTGGTTTCTGGTGACCTCTTACTGCATCTTCTCGATGCTGACCGAGGCTAACCCACTCAGGCCAAGCCCCCGGCCACAGTCGGTCGCGTAGGCAATCCGCAAAGGGGCGGCCCAAACGGGACCAGACGCATTGCAATCGGCAACCGTCAGCATCTTTTCCTCCCCCGTCCCCATGTTGACGTAACCCAGCTGCCAGCGGCTGTTAACCAGCTTCCTGAAGGCGACTAGCCGCGCATCAGGGGAGATTGCGGGAGAGTCCACGTCTTCGTCCGGAGACGAGAAGAGCCTCGGTTCGTCCCCCGGAATCATGCTGAAGATACTGATCCGGCCGTTCACTTTAGCGCCGAACATAATCAAACCGGAGGGCGCGAAGGTCACATCGCGAACGTCATAGGAGTCGCCGGCCATCTGGTATGCGCTCAGTGGATGGTCTAATCGAGAAATCCAAAGTGTTCCCCTTCCCTTTTTCTCACGGATGAAGGCGACCGATCTTCCGTCAGAAGAAATGGCTGGTGATTCTGCATCGGGGATCAATAACCTGCCCGAAGGTACGACTACGATTCGAGAGCCTGCACTGTCCGCGAGTTCCAGGAGTAAGCCAGGCGGGTTCTTGGCGGCGGCAACGGATAGTTGGTCTGCTCGGCCAAGCCATACCTTGCGTCCAGATTGGTCAAGCGCTCGATACCCTTCCGGCAGCATTGCTGTATAGACGAAACCCGCGGGGGTTGGCCGGGGATCGCTCGCAAGATAGGGCTGTAGGGAGCGCTGGGTGCGTCTCGACATTTCCTGGTCCAAGTGCGCGAAGTGGCGATGGTAACCCAAGGCACCCAGGCTCCATATCAACACGACGACTGTGCATAAAGACACTGCGGGCAGGGGACCGGCAAGTTTTCGATCCTCGCGTGAAGGCCATAGGGAAAAGAGGAACACCTCCCATAACAGCAATTCGATCCACAAGCGTGCGAACGCAAAGGTCGCGTTCGATGAGGAGACAGGCAAGAACTCGATGATTGAGATGAGGCAGTACAACGCGATCACAACGCCCGCGATGCTGTGCTCTCCCCGCGCCAACAGGACATCCACCAGGAGAACGATGGAAAAAATCATCACCACGAAGTGATAGCTGGACGGGACCGGCGACAAAATAAGCAGAGCAAGCACCAGAGCCGCCCATTCAAGCTGCTCGGCGTCCGGGCGGCCGGCTCGCACATTGCAAACCGCAAGCAAAGGTACAAGTACCGCCAGCTGGAATAAAGGATAGAGGACTGCGTAAAGGGAGGGAGAGTTGAGCAACGGCGCTGGATTGAGAGCGGGTTCTGCAATAAACAACCTGTGAAACAAAGCAGAGCCTGACGCCGCGTGCGCGTTGTATGGATCCAACACTTCTCCCTGGACGCTTCGGGGCAAAATCTGAGCGAAATAGATATTCATTACGTCGCTACCGAACCATAGATAGCCCACGGCTAGCACCAGGAGCGTCGTACACAACATCGCGAACGCCGGCCGCCACTGCTTCTTCCAAAGAAAATATCCGCCAAGGAGGAGCGGGTAGATCTTCAAAGCACCGGCGATGGCGAGGCAGACGCCGCAAGCAATCTGCCTCCCCTTCCGATGAAAGTAGTAGGCGGCGACCAGAAGAAGCAGCACCAGAACGTGCATCTGTCCCAAAAGAAAGCTGGTACGCAAAGGAAAAACTGCTAATAAAGCCAGCAACCAAGTCCGGCGTCTGCCCAGGGATGTTACGCGGTTTAACAGTTCGACGCTGGAACACAGGAACAGCACGTTGGCCACGATCCAAAGCCGCTTGGCGACGATGGCCGGGAAGATGGAGAACGGCACAACTGGGAGGGCAGAAAATGGCGAGAGGCCGGCAAAGCCGACGAGAGCCTGGTCGAGGCCCCAGTGATCTTTGATCCGCTGAAGCCAAATCCAATCGTAGATCCGATCCAGGCTGTATCCTTCTCGAAGAAGCCGCGCGACGAGATAGTAATTGGGGAAATCGCTATTGAGAACCCTCCATCCTGGAAGGATTCCCTTCCAGAACAACAGAGCGGCAAGGATTGCACAACACGCGACCTCGAGCGATGACACGACCGAGGGCAGCGCACGTTCTTTAAAGCCACGAAGCTCTGGCATAGCCACGGTGACAGCCCGATCCTGTAACCCCGACATCGAAGATTCCTTGAAGCAAAGCTTATCCCTAACCTGTTGCTTAAGAACCGCGTTTGCCGGGAAATGACAAGGTAATGACATGCTGGTGACATAACTGCCAGCACGAAAAGTGAGAGAAGCTAATTTCTGAGCGTGCCTGCTCGCAAACGTATAGGTTACAAACCGCTGACATCCATGTGACAACTGTGCTCCCGCAAGGGATTTATCGTCCTATTCAAGCGAGGAGTGCGTGTTGCCCAAGTCCCGCAAAATCGTTTTTTTCTTTCCGTCTTTCGCTAGTTCCGATGCGACGGCCCCCTTAGGCATCCTCGCAGTTGCTACACCTCTGCTTCGTGCCGGGTATCAGATCTGCCTCATCGATTCCACCATCACTCCAAACTATAAGAAACGCGTCCTTGAAGAAGTGCGTGATGCTCTCTGCCTTGGTATCTCTCTTGTGACCGGACCAATGATCCGCGAGACGGTTGAAATTGCTCGCGCCATAAAAGAATGGAACCCTGAATTCCCCATCATCCTGGGCGGATGGCACCCGTCGCTGCTCCCTACACAAACGCTGCAAGCGCCTTATATCGATTACGTGGTTCGCGGACAGGGTGAAGATTCGCTGCTCGAACTGGTTAACCACATTGAGAAGGGCTCAGCGCCTGACTTTGTTGCCGGCATTGGTTTCAAGCGTGACAACAAGCTGATCTTTACCTCGGAACGGCCACTGAAGCCGCTGGTCGACATGCCCCCCAAGGCCTACCACCTGGCGGATTTTGACGCCTACGAACGGTTATGTGGCAAGCGCTGGGCCATGTACACCTCTAGCCTCGCCTGCCCATTCAACTGCGCCTACTGCACCAACGCCGGTGTCTACGGACGCAAATGGAACGCTCTACCCGCGGATCAGTTTGTGGAAGAGACAGTCGATCTCAGTCGCAGATACGGTTTGGAGATGCTCTGGATCGTCGATGACAATTTTCTCGTCGACCTTGACCGGGCGCGTGCCATTTCTGAAGGCCTGGTGCGCGCCGGCGCCCAGTTCAAGTGGAGCATTCAGGCGACCACCAACCTGACCGCGCGCCTTTCGCTCGAAGACCTGAAGCTTCTGCACCGGAGCGGACTGCACCAGATATGCCAAGGCGCCGAATCCGGGTCGCGCAAAGTCTGGAAGGCCATGAACAAAGATTTTCAGGACTTTCCCACAATCTATGAAAGTGCCGCCCGCTGTCTGGCCGCGGGGATCCGCCCATCCTTCAACATCATTTTTGCCTTTCCTGGTGAAGGAGCGAAAGAGCGGAAAGAGACCATCAATTTTGTGATGGACGTGTGCCGAAAGTTTCCTGGGGCAGAGTTCTGGACCAACATCTTTACCCCCTATCCGGGTGCTCCCATCATGGAGAAGGTTGCCGAGCTTGGCATCCAGACGCCGGACTCGCTTGAGGGTTGGGTCGACTTTTTTCCCCGCTATACCAAGCTTCCCTGGTTGAACGGCCGCGATCATGAAGAACTGCAGGTAATGCGTGACTATCTACGCATCGCCTTCGACCGCATCCCCATTTCTGCGGACACGCGCAAACCCATTACCCGGCTGGCGCAGAAGTGCATCTCGCTGCCCGCACGCTGGCGTCTTGACCACGGCGCTTACCGCTTCCCCGTCGAGCTCTGGCTGAACAAAAAGTTGAAAGAAAAGACCGCCGCGTTGAAGCCTGCCGTCGATGCAAAGCGGTTGGAGCCGAACGCCGTGGAGGCCACATGCTGACCCGGCGAAAGGTTATCCTCTTCTACCCTCCGTACGACGGAGCACCGCTGGGTGCTCCCTTATGCCTGCTCGCACTCGCCTCTACTCTGCGCCAAGCCAACTTTGAAGTCGTGATGATTGACGCAGCGATCGACCCTGACTATCGCACGCACATCGAGTGTGAAATCGTCGACGCCCTGTGCCTCGGGATTTCCGTGCTCACGGGCCCTATGATCCGCGGCGCTGTCGAAGTGGCTGCCGCCATCAAGAGCAATCATCCCTGGCTGCCGATTATCTTTGGCGGCTGGCACCCAACCCTGCTGCCGGACGAAACATTGAGTGAGCCCTACGTCGATGTGGTGGTTCGCGGGCAGGGCGAAGTCACCCTGGTGGAAGTCGCCGAAGCTCTGCTCGAAGAACGTCCTCTCGACGGCATTGCCGGAATTTCATGGAAGAGGAATGGCCAACGCACCCACAACCTCGACCGGCACGTAGAGCCATTGGACGCGCTTCCCATTCCGGCCTTTGACCTTACAGATTTTGACGCGTACGAGCAGCTCAGCGGCGCCAGGAAGATTGGATACGCCACCAGTGTCGGGTGCCCATACGCCTGCAACTACTGCACAGACATGGTCTTTTACAAGCGCCGGTTCAATGCCCTCTCGGCTGATCGCGTCGTTTCTGAGCTCACAGATTTGGTGACTAAGTATCGTGTTGAAGAAGTGGCCCTGCTGGACTCGAACTTTCCCGTCAATCTTGCCCGCGCGCTCGACATCGCCCGCGGCATACTCGCATCCGGCGTCAAGTTCCGATGGACCTTCCAGGCGTCAACGGACTTCCTTTGCCGCATGAGCGAAGAAGAAGTCCTTTTGCTGGGCAGGAGCGGCGTATCGCACATGGGCTTCGGCACAGAATCAACCTCTGAACCTGTGCTGAAACTTATGAATAAGCGTCACCAGCGCGTCAACGAGATGTATGAGACGGCGCGCAAAGCGAATCTGGCCGGCATCCGCGTCACATTCAATCTCATTTTCGGCTACCCCGGAGAAACCGAGGCCGATCGCACCATCACGTTTCAAACCATGAGCGATATTGCAAGGCAGTTCCCCAATGTGAGCTTCTCGCCAAATATCTTCACTCCTTATCCGGGGATTCCTATCTGGCCGCAGCTGCGGGAACTCGGAGTGCCCGAACCACACTCCCTGCTCGATTGGATGGATATGCCGTTGGGTGCCAACATGCTTCCCTGGCTCAAGGGGAAAGAGCTTGCGCGGCTGGAGCGGTTGGTCGAGTATTTCCTGCTCAATAGCCAGATATGCCGGCAAAGCGGAAAGCGCTCGCAGCTGCGGCGCGCAGTGCAATTTATCATTCGCTCGCCCATCCGTTGGCGGCTGAATTCAAGTCAATGTTTTTTTCCCTGGGAGCTGTGGCTTGCAGCTCTCTCTGAACGGCTGGCCTTACGCCGCTCGCTAGTGACTGGCCAGGAACTTCCAAAACTACCCGCAAGTGCGTGTTAGTGACATGAACGATTCGAGGTAACTTGTGGCGGACATCCTTCTCGCGCACTCTTATCATCTTCCATACGACCCTAAGCAGGTACGCAAGATGCAGCCGTATCCGCCGCTGGGGACGCTCTACGCCGCCACGGCTTTGCGCGCCCACGGAATTTCCGCCGCTGTCTTCGATCCCATGCTGCAAGACCCGGTCAGTGGCTTCCCCGAGATGTTACGGCAGCAGAAGCCGAAGATACTTGCCATCTATGAGGATGACTTTAACTTTCTTTCCAAGATGTGCCTCACGCGGATGCGGGAACTCGCCTGGCACCTGGCCCGTGCCGCAAGGCACTCGGGTGCCATCGTGATCGCTCACGGATCGGATGCCACGGATCACGCGAAAGAGTATCTACAGAACGGGGCCGACTTCGTCCTGGTGGGCGAAGCGGAGCAGAGCCTGGTGGAGCTTTGCGCATCCATTCTGGCCGGGGGCAAGCTCCCTACTCACATCTCCGGAGTGCTCCACCTTGATGCACAGGGCAATCTAGTTCAGAGCTCGGTCAAGTCACCGCGGAACGAAAATTGGAAGAACCTGCCCAAGCCGGCACGGGAGTTGATCGATCTGGAGCCTTATCGCAAGGCGTGGGTCTCGGCTCACGGTCATTTCTCTACCAATGTTGTCGCCAGCCGCGGATGCCCTTATCGGTGCAACTGGTGCGCCAAACCCATATCTGGAAATAAATTCCAGCTACGACCCGCGGATCTTGTCGCAGACGAGATTCGTGAGCTCAAGGAAGTATACGGGGTGCAGCATATCTGGTTTGGAGATGACATTTTTGCCCTGAACCAGCACTGGGTACAACAATTTGCAGATGCGATTCAAGCGCGCGGATGCGCACTGCCTTTCAAGATTCAATCCCGCGCCGACCTCATGAGCCAGGAAACAGTCACGAGCCTGAAGCGGGCGGGCTGCGCGGAAGTCTGGATGGGAGTCGAGTCCGGATCGCAGCGCGTGCTCGACGCTATGGACAAGGGCTTGCGGGTCGCGGAGGTAGAGGCGGCCCGGGCACGGCTTAGCGCTGCAGGGATTCGCGCATGTTATTTCCTGCAGTTTGGCTATCCCGGTGAGCTGTGGCACGACATTCAGCAAACGATAGAACTGGTGCGCAACACACGCCCCGATGACATCGGCGTCTCCTTCTCTTATCCCCTCCCTGGCACGGCATTCTTCGACCGCGTGCAGGAACAGATCGGCTCCAAGAGAAATTGGACCGACAGCGACGACCTATGCCTCATGTTCAAGGCGGCCTACAGAGACGAGTTTTATCTGGCACTGCGAAATGCGCTCCATGCTGAAGTGGACTCCTGGCACGGGACCACCGACGGAGACTGGTTCTCCCTTTGGGAAAAAGTATTTGCACTCGAGCAAAGCAGCAAAAACTCTGAGGCCACCCTCTTCACGCCCTATGAAGAAGCCGGCCCAGCGCAGCTTGTTCAGCTGCAAGTATCGGGAGGTTCCAATGGCTGAGCTGCTACTGGCACACGGTTACTTTCTCTACGAAGATCCCAAAGAGCTTCAAATCATGAAGCCCTATGCGCCTCTGGGCATTTTGTATCTTTGCTCGCACCTTCGGCAGCAAGGTTTCGACGTGGACGTATTCGACACTACCTTCTCCAGCCGGGCGGCGCTCTTTCAACATCTGCGCAGCGAGAAGCCATCCGTGCTGGGCATTTATGCGAACTTGATGACGCGCAAGAACGTGGTCGAAACTCTCAAGGTTGCACGGGAGGCCGGCTGGAAGACAATAGTCGGCGGTCCCGAACCGGGTGCTTATGCCCTGGAATACCTGCAGGCAGGAGCGGACTTTGTGGTGTTTGGCGAGGGCGAGCTTACGGTGGGGGAACTACTCGAGTCGTTCCGGTGCGGGACCTCGAACTCCTATTCGACGATCGCCGGCATCGCCTACCTTGATGCCGCGGGGCAAATGCACGAAACTGCGCAACGCACTCAGATTGCCGACCTCGATAGTCAGCCCTGGCCCGCTCGCCAGGCCATCGACATCAACCGCTATGTCAAGACATGGAGAGACGCGCACGGCAAAGGATCGGTCAACTTCATTACTGCTCGCGGCTGCCCTTATAAGTGCCGCTGGTGTAGCCACCAGGTCTTTGGGCAAACCCACCGCCGGCGCAACCCCCTGCTAGTGGTTGACGAAGTGGAATGGCTGCTCAGCACCTACAGCCCAGATATGGTGTGGGTCTCGGACGATGTCTTCACCATCAACCACCAGTGGCTTCGCCAGTATGCCGCGGAGATGCGTACACGCGGCCTCCGCATCCCATTCGAGTGCATCTCGCGTGCGGATCGCCTCAATGCTGAGATGCTTGATCTGCTTGCTGAACTGGGCTGCTTTCGCATCTGGATCGGTTCAGAAAGCGGATCGCAGCGCATTCTCGACTCCATGGATCGTGGAGTCAAGATCGAACAGGTACAGCGGGCAGTTGCCATGAGCCGCGAGCGCGGAATCCAAAGCGGAATGTTTCTGATGTGGGGCTACGAAGGCGAAGATCTGGAGGATATCGAAGCGACTATCCGGCACGTAAGCACCTCGCAACCCGACATCTTTTTTACCACGGTTTCTTACCCCATCAAGGGAACGCCTTACTACAAGAAGATGTCGGATCGGCTGGTTCAATTGCAGCCCTGGGCAACAAGCTCCGATCGCGATCTCAAGATCAGGGGGCGTCATTCGCAGAAATTTTACAGCTATGCCGACAGGCTGCTTAAAGAGGAAGTGCAACTTGCCCGTTTGGCCGGCACACCTGCGGCCAACTCCGAGAGCGCAGCCAGCCTCCGCCATAGCATCGAGCAATCCCGAGCGGGATTACTCTCCTCGCTCTCCGAGGTAGACGCATGAGAATGGCCAGCGAAGTTGAGGAACAGACCGTCCTGGCGTTTGACAGCCTCGCCGCGAAATATGATGACTTGTTTACGCGCTCTGTGATCGGCCGTGCCCAACGCGGAGCTGTGTGGGAAGTCCTCATCGACAGGTTCGAGCCCGGCGCTCATATTCTGGAGCTGAATTGCGGCACTGGAGAAGATGCGCTCTTCCTCGCCCAGCATGACGTTTCCGTTGTCGCTTGTGATGCTTCCGCGCAAATGATTCAGACGGCTCGGCAGCGGATGCAGATTGAGGACCCGGATGGCCCCGTCCAGTTCAAGGTGTTGCCAACCGAGCAGCTGTCGAAACTTCGCCCCAGAGAACTGTTTGACGGGGCATTATCAAACTTTTCCGGATTGAACTGTGTCGCCGACTTGGGCCAGACTGCACGCGATCTGGCAGCCCTGGTAGACAGGCGCGCTCCTGTGCTGATCTGTCTTTCCACCCGGTTCTGCCTTTCGGAAATGCTGTGGTTTCTTTTTCATGGTCAGTTTCGTAAAGCCTTCCGTAGAACCTCCGGCGTCGCAACCGCGAAGGTTGGCGAGTTTACGGTGAAAGTGCATTACCCGACTTTGCGGGCAGTGAAGAAGATGTTTTCGCCGTATTTTTTCTTGCGTTCCTGCACCGGGATCGGCGTAACCGTGCCGCCTTCGTACCTGGAACCATTGGCCTCGAGATATCCGAGTGTAGTGCGCCTGCTCCGCTCGATCGATAGACGCATTTCAACCTTGCCCTGGTTCCGAACCATTGGCGACCACATGCTCATCCATTTTGAGCGGCTGGGGGAGGGATGCTAGTGACCCAAACGCGCCTCAAGCGCCACTACCAGGATCTGGACGAAGGCATCCAGCTACGATGCCCGCGGTGTTTCAGCTCGCTCGGCCACCTGCAGAATGAAGATTGCACACCGCACGACTGCATTACCTGCAGATCACGGCTGGCTTGTGAACAAGGTATATGGAAGGCATTGCTGCCGGAGCGTGCGACTCGCTACTCGCGCTTCGTAGAGGACTATGAATCCATTCGGGCGGCGGAAGGCCGAGGAAGTACAAGCTCCGCCTATTACCTTGCGCTTCCCTATCGCGATCTCTCTGGTCGTCTTAGTGGGCAGTGGGCATTGCGGGCGCGTACGTTTCGCTATATAGAACGACGAATTCTGCCCCGTATCTCTACCCTGGTGCACAAGGAACTTCGCATCCTTGACCTGGGAGCGGGTAACGGCTGGATGAGTTACCGCTTGGCCAGTAAGGGCCATTCGCCAGTTGCCGTCGACTTACTCACGAATGATCAGGACGGCCTCGGCGCAGCCAGTCACTACAAGGAGAAGCTGCGTTCTCTGTTTCCTCGATTCCAGGCAGAACTCGACAATCTACCCTTCAGCGGTGGCCAGTTCGACGTGGTGATTTTTAATTCGTCATTCCATTATTCAGAGAATTACGAAAAGACACTCGCTGAAGCGCTTCGCTGTGTTCGTAGGAACGGTACGGTCATCATCGCCGACAGCCCATGGTACAGCGATGAGCGCAGCGGCTTGCTCATGCTTGAGGAGCGTCGCACCTTATTTATCAAGCGGTATGGCTTTCCGTCCGACGAGCTCAAAAGCCTCGAATACCTCACCGATCAACGGCTGAAGGATATGGAACAGCGGTTTAATATCCGGTGGCAGACGCATGAGCCTTATTACGGCATACGCTGGCAGATGCGGCCGCTACTGGCGAGATTAAGGCGAACCCGCAAACCATCGCGCTTCAGAATCTACGCCGCCAAGGTTACAAAATGATCATCCTCTTCCATCCCCGGGCCACCAAGCCCCGCAACTGCCGCCTTCCGCTAGCGGTGCTCGCCCTTGCGGCGGTGCTGGAAGGACGCGAGGAATACAGGATCATCGACGGCAACCTGGAGGATGACCCCACTGCAGCGATCCTAAGTACGATCGCCAATCACCAGGTTGAGCTGCTTGGCGTTTCCTGTATGCCGGGGCCGCAAATGGTGGCGGCCATGGAGACCTGCCGCGAGATTCGCCGCTTGCGTCCAAATGTGCGCATCGTCTGGGGCGGCTATTTCCCGTCTCTTTATCCTGACACCGCTCTCAATGCAAAGTACGTCGATTATGTGGTCCGCGGCCAGGGTGAAGACACTCTTCTTGAGCTCATCGATGCGCTACGAGGCAAGCGTGCTCTCGAGTCTATCCTCGGGCTCTGCTACAAAGACGCCTTCGGCTTTCATCGCACCAATCCCGAGCGGCCCATGAAGGGTCCCGACGAATTTCCTTGGTCCCCCTTTCACCGGCTACCGGTGGGTAAGTACCTTCGGCCCTCTTTCTTCGGAAAGCGCACGGCGGTTCATCATGCCAGCATTGGCTGCCCTTTCAACTGCAGTTTCTGCGGTGTTCATGCCGCTTACGGCAGAGCAGAACGGATGGAGTCCCCAGAGCGGACAGTCCAGATTCTTAACTACCTGGCAGCACGGTACGGCGCCGACTCGGTTCAGTTCTACGACATGAACTTTTTTCTGCGCGAAGATCACGCGCGCGAGCTCTGTGACCGCATGGCCCCGCTCAACCTTCGCTGGTGGTGCGAAGCGCGCGTGGATATCATGTCTCGCTACTCCGACGCGACGATGGAAGCAATCAAGAGGGCGGGCTGCGCGATGATCTTTTTTGGAGCGGAATCGGGCTCCGATTGGGTGCTGAAAGAGATGCAAAAGGGCATCACCACCGAAGAAACGGTGGCGATGGCCCATCGCACGCAGCAATTCGGTATCATCCCCGAGTTCTCATTCGTCATCGGCAACCCCGGAGATCCGGAGCGCGACACGAGAGAGACGGTGAGCTTTATCCGCAAACTCAAACGAATCAATCCCGACTCCGAGATCATCATGCAGCACTACACCCCAACGCCGCAGCCGGGGAAAATGTACGGGGATGTTGACAGCCAGATTGCATTTCCGGACAGTCCTGCCGGATGGGCCAGCAAAGAATGGCTGGATTACACGCTGCGCGTCGATACCCACGCCCCATGGCTCAAAACCAAGACCAAGAAACTCATCGACAACTTTGAAACAGTTGTTGCCTCCCGCTGGCCTACAGTTCAAGACATTCGTGCTCCCCAGTGGAGCCGTGTGCTCTTAAAGGTGCTGAGCTGGTGGCGCTACGCGATGCGCATTTACAGCTTCCCGTTGGAGCTCCAATGGGCTAATAGCTTTATCAATCTGCGCAAACCGAAGCGAGAGAGCGTATGAAACAACTTTCCAGCTTCCCGCCCGAGGTATTTGATACCTGGGCGGATGTTTATGACAGCCAGCCAAACCCCCTGCTTTCGCTGGAGCAGCGGGTCCTCGGTTCGATGCTGCCGGATGTTCGCGGCCTCGACGTCCTCGATGCCGGCTGTGGCACAGGCCGGTGGCTCACGCAGTTGGCCGCCCGGTCTCCACGGAGCCTGCTCGGAGTCGACATCTCCCCCCAGATGCTACAGTTGGCAGCTTCCAAGCTTGACCATAACTGTGATCTTCGCCTGGGCAGTTGCACAGCCCTGCCGTTTAACAATGGCGCTGCAGACATGGTGCTTTCTTCTTTCGTGATCAGCTACCTGGACGACCTGGAGACCTTCGCCCAGGAGATCGATCGCGTTGCCCGCCCCGGCACAACCATCTTTCTTACCGACATGCATCCGGACACTGAGGCATCCTGCAACTGGAAAAGATCCTTTCAGGTCAATGGGTCGAGTACCCAGATGCAAGGGGGCAGGTGGTCCCTCGAACAGATCACGCGGGCCTTCCTGGATTGTGGTTTTGAAGTGCTTTCTCTTATTGAACCAAAGTTCAGCATGGAAGAGAGGCGGATCTTCGAAGAATGCGGCAGGCTTGATTTATATCACTCTGCCGCGAACCTGCCGGCAATCTATGTACTGCAGTTGCGAAAGCCACCAGGCTCCGCGCGGCACATGCGAAATGCGCAGGGTGCGACCAGATGCTTCCGTCTCACGGGAGCGCGCTGCGCCGTAGGACCGGAGGCAGCCGCACCCGCTTCCGTCTCGATCGTGGGCAAGTACATTCATTCAGTCCGAGACCGCTCCTGGGTGGATAAGAAGTATGACGCTCTTTCGGGAAATAGCCTCGACTTGTCTGGTTATCTCTTGCTGCCAGGACTTGTTAACGCACACGATCATCTGGAATTCGGCCTCTTCCCAAATATGGGCGCCGGACCCTATCAAAACGCGGCCCAGTGGGCTCATGATATTCACTCTACCGAGGCATCTCTCATTGCGCGACATCGCAGAGTGCCGCGGCCGGTTCGCCTGTGGTGGGGCGCCATTCGCAACCTGCTATGCGGCGTAACGACCGTTTGCCATCACAATCCCGTTACCCCGGAATTAGTGGATCCGGAGTTCCCCATCCGCGTCATCACCGACTTTGGTTGGGCACATTCCCTATCCCTTGAACCACAACTGGCGGACAAATTTGCGGAATGCCATGCCGATCTGCCGTTCATTCTGCATGTTGCGGAGGGGGTAGATGAAGAAAGCACGCAGGAAGTCTTCACCCTCGACCGCATGGGTGCCCTCGACCAGCGTACGGTGCTCGTCCATGGTCTTGCCTGCACCCCCGAAGGCGCGGCCCTGATCAGCCAGCGGCGTGCTGCTCTTGTTCTCTGCCCTACATCGAACGAGTTCCTTTTCCGCCGTTCGCCCTCGCTTGCGTTTATCCGCTCCATCGACGCCGTGGTACTGGGCAGTGATTCGCCACTCACCGGTGCCGGCGACCTGTTGGATGAGGTGAGATTCGCTCATAACCACATTGGGCTCGATGCCAACTCGGTTTATGCCATGGTGACTAACCGGGCGGCGGATGTCCTTCGCCTGCGTCAAGGGGAAGGCAGGCTGTGGCCCGGCTCTGTAGCAGATATTGTGGCAGTTCGCGATATCGGCCTTAGCCCGGCCGAGACCCTCGCTGAACTGACCATCGAACAAATTGAACTGGTGATCGTCGCGGGCCGTGTCCAGCTCGCCAGCTCCATCCCTGCTCGAGCGTCTTCCGATCGCGCTCCGAGAGGGAATGCAGCTTTTCGAAGTGGACGGTGACCTGCGATGGGTGCGCGCTCCCATCAACCAACTACTCGCCGGCGCCGAAGAAGTCCTGGGAAGTGATCTTCGTGTCGGCGGAAGGAGCGTGCGTCGTGCCCCTGTTGCATGAGGAAGACATCGCAGCGAAACTGCAAACCCGATCCGCGCTGGCATCCATGCCGATCTTAATCTTGAATGTCCATAGCCACTGCAATTGCAGGTGCGTTATGTGCGACATTTGGAAGCGCGAAAAACATGAGCAAGTCGCGGTCGCCGATCTGGACCGCCATCGCGCCTCGCTGCGCAATCTCGGCGTCCGCCAGGTGGTATTGACCGGCGGCGAACCTCTATTGCACAGCGACCTCGGCGCGCTCTGCGACTTCTTTCGCGAGCAGAAGATTCGCCTCACCCTTTTAACCACAGGCCTGCTGCTACTCAAGCGCGCAAATGAGGTCGCCAGACTCTTCGATGAGGTGATCGTCTCGATAGACGGTCCGCGAGAGATTCACGATGCCATTCGGCGCGTGAAGGGAGCGTTCGACGTAATCAGCCGAGGCGTTGCCGCTGTTCAAGCGCAAGAGCCGGATGTACCGATAGCCTGCCGTACTACGGTGCAGAAAGCCAATCATCGTCATCTTTGCGCTACCGTAACTGCGGCCAAAACAGTTGGATTTGATTCCATCTCGTTTCTCGCGGCCGATCTGACTTCGGAAGCTTTTAATCGGCCGTTAATGTGGCCGGGAGAGAGACAGAGTGAAATTGCGTTGAACGCGAACGAGGCTGCCGCCCTTGAGGATGAGATGGAACAACTCATTGGGGAGCATGCCGAGGATATCCGCCGCAAATACATAGCGGAGTCGGCAGAAAAGCTTCGGCGAATTCCTCGGCGGTTCCGTGAGCATTTAGGGGAAGCCTCTCCCGAATCTCCAATATGCAACGCGCCGTGGGTCTCAGCGGTGGTTGAGGTCGATGGATCAGTGAGGCCGTGCTTTTTCCATCGGGCTGTTGGAAACATTGCTTCTTCAACCTTGGAAGAGGTTGTGAATGGCGAGGCAGCTCGGGGCTTCCGAGAGTCACTCAAAGTCGACAAACATCCAACCTGCCAGCGCTGTGTGTGTTCCTTGAATTATCATTAACGAAACGAGGGAATCTATGCGAAACAAGGCTTCTAAGCTTTTGCTCTCCACGATGATGATGGGGCTTTGCCCCTGGAACCTAGCCATTGCACACGCAGCGGATGTCGACTTGCAGCCAGGGATGAAGGCTCCAGCCTTCACCCTCCCGTCGCAGGACGGAACACCTGTCAATCTTTCGGATTATCACGGTAAGTGGGTTGTTCTTTATTTCTATCCGAAGGACAAAACCACCGGATGCACGATCCAGGCGCATACCTACCAAAAGGATCTGCCGAAGTTTGAGGCGAAAAATGCCGTCGTGCTCGGTGTCAGCCTCGACACAGTTGAAAGTCACAAGAGCTTCTGCGCCCAGGACGGCATGACCTTTAAGCTGCTTGCAGATCCGGAGCGCCAGGCCGGAGCAGCCTACGGTGTGCCCTTGATGACCTTCAATAATATGAAATTCGACGAGCGGGATACTTTCCTTATCGCACCAGACGGAAAGATTGTCGAGGTGTGGAGGAAAGTAGATCCGCAGAAGGACAGCACGATCGTGCTTGAGGCCATCGACCAGCACGGCAGCCACTAAGGCATGCGCGACAACCGAGAACGAAACCGCAGGTCCCTCCACTGCGCTGCGCTCCGGTCGGGATGACAATTCTTTTAGGGAACTAACTGAACCGACCAGAGCCTAGCTGGTTCCCACACGAAGGCCGGGTGCCCACATCTCGCCCGTTTTTGCGAGATGTGGGATTCCACTGATGTTAACCGTTACGTGCATCGGATGAATCGAGAGTCAGAGGGAAAGTGCAGTGGAATCCCACATCTCGCAAAAAACGAGCGAGATGTGGGGCACCCGGCCTTCGTGAGGGAACCAGAGGCAGCCCCGGGAATGACTGGCTGCGGCCTAATACGGACAAGTCTGACTAAAACCTCTGCCACACTTCGTCGCCGGTCACGAAGACCTTGGTCCGACGATAGTTGCGGCCGAGGTAGTCATGGAAAGGTCCCAGGTGATCAGACGGATAGCCTAATAAGTGCGGTGTGTACATCGACGGGCGCAGTATCAACATCGGGACGCGATTTCGCTCGAGTGCATCAATGGTAGCGGCTATCTGTTCCGGACGAGAATATTCCGAAGGCGCTGGAGCTTGAATCGGCGCCGGGTTTCGCAGCCTTAATGGGACGTACATAGTAGGCATGCCGAAATACATCTGTCCGGGTCGCGTATTTTCCGCGATCCAACGGTATTCCTCATAAACAGCAGGGTCCGCGATTGCCACCCGACCTGCCGGCAGGTCAAGGTAGGTCCAGCGCCGGCCCTGCGTCCGAATCACCATTGAGACGGCGATGCCCAGCGAGACTGCGCTCAAGACACCGACAGGAACCATCAACCGCTTTCCTGCGCGGCTAAGAAGCCATGCCAAAAGTATCAAGGCAGGCGGACTAACAGTCGAAATTCTCTTGATCGACAATGTGGGCGCAACTGCCAGAAGCATTGCCATGCCGGTGAGCGCAACGAGGAGCAGCCGGTTCCATAACGCGCTTCGATCTGCCCCCCATCGCCGGCGCATCGCCCAGAAAAATGCGAGGTAAGCCAAGGGCGTCGCGATGTACATAAACGGAAAGCAAACCCACTTTAGCCCGCTTGTTCGGCCTTGAAAGTCAGGCCACGTCCCACGCCAGTTATTGATAGAGACGGAAGGATAATAGCGAATCGGAAAAATGATCACGGAATCGATCCAGCGGCCCAGCCCCGCGGCCTGGATGTAGAGGCCGTTGATCCCTGCGAAAACCAATAAAGCCATCCCGCAGAGGAGCAGGCCCGTGCGCCATCCTTCTTTTCTCTGGCCAGATGAAGTGAAGGCAATGTAGACCAAAAAGGCTACAACGGCGGCAGCGCCCTTACTCTGAGTAAAGCTGGCCGCCAAACCACAAAGCGCTCCCGCAGCAACGATGCGCCAAAACGTGGTTCCGTTGAACAAAACGAGCATAGCCGCCAGGATGACAATCGTGCTGAACCAATGGTGCATCGCATCCAACGATCCGTAAAGAACGAAACCTACAAACAATACCGCCGGCAATGCGACCAACGGGCCGCGCACCAGCCGCCTGGCGCAGAGCGACATGAAGAGAGCCGTCGCCGCGGCCAGACAGGCCATAACGAAATTGGGTATCCAAAGCGATACGCCAAACAATTTGAACAAGCATGCGTAGACCAGCTCAGAGCCGGATGTAAGGAGCTCGAAATAATCACGGTAGGGAAGCTCTCCGGCAAGCATTCTGCTCGCATCCGTCGCAACTCCAAGCTGGTCGCCCCACAACAGAAGTGGAGTGTTCGGAAAGACAAACGAACGGAAGTAGCATAGGGCAAATGTCAGAGCAACTAGAACGGCGATCAGCCAGTTGTAACGTCTCACTTTTGCCACCTCAGTTTAGGGAAATACACCAGCTGCACAGATCCCGTGAAATTCCGCTGTTCGCCGGGCGCCAGCAGGGGCGCCTTCCACGCCTCATATTGCGCGAAGCCGGTCAGCTCCAGATCACTTTTAACGCGCTTTACAACGCGCAAGGAGAAATTGTTCTCTGTCGTGCCTCCTGGTATAAATCCAGCGGCAACTTTAGCATTGCGATAGCCAATCTGGATGCTCTCCTTAGGGCTTAACCAATAGGCCAGCCACGTTTGACCACCCTTCCCTTCCCTCCCAATCCAACTTCCAAGCAGGTACCCTTTGTTGGTGTAGCCATCGCGGTACTGCCCCTCCCAATAAATGAAGTGGCCTCCGTTGATGGTTCCTGCCGGTGGGTCTGTGCTGACACCTTCCACACGCAGGTCGAGATGCGGAAGAGTGGGAAAATGCGAAACATAAATGCCAGGATTAATCGCCGCTCGACGAGGCGCATCGATGGGTGAGGTATCATCGTGCACGATCGAGTCGGAGTAAAGCGTCACCCACTTCTCGAGTCCCGGGAGGCGCCAGCTGAAATCAAAGCTCGAATGACGTTCTCCAGGATCATTTCTTGAAAGCTTTTCCGAGACTGGGACATTGCTGAAGCTGGTAAAGCTGTGCCAAAAAGAACCAAACGTTAGCGGCACATGACCTTCACCGGCAAAGATGATGACGCGAGAAAAACCGAATTCCAGGTTGCTTGTCGGTTTAAAACTGAATTTCTGTGCCTGCACCCATGGTTCGTTGGGATAAACCCAACCCTTAAGATCGCCCAGGAAAGCCTCGTAACGGAAGGGCCCCGTAAGTTTGGAAAGAAGAGGAATGTAGAGCGGCTCGACGCGATTGATACGAAAGGCATAGATCGGTTCGGCATTATTGCTCCAAGCCATGGCCCCACTTTGACCCGGCCCCCACCAGTCTTCGCTTTTGCCAATCGAGATCTCGTGGTTTGCCAGGTGAAAGGAAGCATTTGCGTCTAGTAAACGAAAAACATTGGTTTGCGGAACAGGCAGTAATTGCGACGGCAGTACAGGGATTTCATCCACCTGTGCGATCGTATCGAGCACCGAAATCGGGTAAGGCGCTCGTCCGGGAGCATGCTGATATTCACCTCTCACGTTGAGCGAGAAGCGTCCTTTTTCCGCTCGCGCGATAAAGCCATCGATGGCATTGAAGCCTTCCTCGTACGGTCGGCCGTAATCGTTGATGATGGTCTGCCCAAAATGTGCTGAATCTGTGAGAGGGCGACCCGCGATGTAAAGCGCTCGGCTATAGAGTTCGTCCAACTCTGCGCGTCCAATGCTTCCTCCAAGCGACGTCGCTTCCGTCTCCGGGGCAAACTCCCTCGTCAACGCTGCAAAAATTCGCTTGGCTTCAGAATCGTCGGGAGCAAGGTCGATTTTGTGCTGAGTCTCCTCCAGAATGTGCAGACAGCTCAACCGCGTCCACGGCCTTAATCCCAAAAAGGCAGTGTCGGCATACCCGAGCGCGTAAAGGCGGTCGAAGGCGGGGTAAATCCAACTATCGAGCGATACGTAGACCGAGCCGGCTGAGCCACTGCTCTCCGGGGTGGGCAACGGGCCCGGCATGCTGTTCTGAGCACTCGCTACCGACATTGCCGTCATCAACCCGAGAACTAGCAGCAGCTTTAATCCACGTGGCTCAAGTTCTCGGAGCACTGAGCCTCCACTGGTCAAGCCACCAACAGAGACCGTTCCACATGGTGCTGGGAAAGGTTTGAAGATGGAATGCGACCCGGAAGACTACGTGTAATACGTATTTCGCGTAGCGCTGCGAGGGCCAAAGCCTTCTCCTACGGCGCGATTTGGTGCTGTCCTGTCCAGGCGCACCCACAACCGGAAGTCGAACAGGAAGCAACGCGCTACTGAGAACGAGCAGCTGATCCCATCGCGACCGAAGCAGGCTGAGGTGCAGCCATACGCCATGCTTATTAGGGCGAAACATGCCGGCAAGAGGAGATTGGGAAAATCTCTCGAGCCATCGCGCCACCGGTCGAGGAAGCGCGGACATCTCGCGATCTGCTGCTACCGCGCAGCGGCAGTTGAACCATTCCCGAGCCAGCCAAAAGGAAATTGCTTGCAACGAGCGCAACGAATCATCGTGGCAAGCCTCCCACGTTCGCCAAAATACTTCATCGTCTGCGTGGCTATCCAGGAACCATGCCAGCTCATATACGTGGTGTATCACCCAATCTCCGCGCTGCAGATCACGAAGAACGTGGAGCGCATGAAACGCCAAATGGTCGATTGGGCACAACGCGGGAAAACTTAAGTCTCCTATCTGGCGCTGAATCCGCCGTTCCCAGAATTCATCCACTCCTTTGACCGAGAATCGAGTGTTTAGCGGATTCCAGAAACAGAAGTGTAGGTCGACGGCCGGTGGCATTTCAGGGTCATAGGCGTTTCCTCTCCAGCGCCACCCAGCCTTTCGGGTCATCTGCGGCAAATGGTCTGCGGGAAATTTATTTGAGGTTCGATCCGGCTCGTATCCCAGGCTCTTGAGAGCCGCTTGTGCGGCGAGAAGGTCTTCTTCTGGACAATAAAGATCGATATCCGATTGCATGCGGCAATCGAGAGAGTCCGCGAAGTCCGGATACTGAGCAAATCCTTTGAGTACCAGGTGCTGTACACCGGCGCGCTGAAACGCATGGGCAATCTCCCGGTAGGCGGTCGCGATTCGCCGCACGCGCACTTTGTTGTTAGCAAGGTTCCGTTTGACTCGCGAAAGAACCCAGCCTGGAGCCTCATCCTGGCAGGTCGTCATCAAGGGGAGGGTCAAGTGAGCAAGATCACAAAAAGCTAGAAGGTTCCCCCACTTCGTATCGGACAGTTCCCAAAGCCCCACGGTCTCCGCGCCCCTCAATTGCAGGCCCTCCAGGACCGCAGGGAAAAATCCGGATTCCAATACTGGCCTCATACGCCACCTCCGCGGATCAAACCCTCGAGCTGAGCAACTGCCCCCTCCAACGTGCGATAGCGCAGCTCAAACAACTGCGCGTTGAGCAGTTCCCGAACGGAGGCCGCTTGTATCTCGTCGTTGGGCGCCGTACCCGCTTGTGATTGGCTCGCCCACTTGAACGCGAGCTCCTTTGGAAAGGGGATGAGCTCCGCCCGATCAGCTTCGACCCGATTCAGAAAGATGATGTACTCGACGGTGGACTGCCTCGCCGTCGTCACCCCGGGCAGGAGGGCGGTCGGGACTTCGATGGAGGGCTTTCCCGTGGCACGTGGAGTCGGGCTAAGACCCTCCAACTCCGGGAAAAGCTCAGCGGCAGATGGGCGAAAACGTACCTGGTGTGAATTGCCGGCGACCAGCCGGCCTCCTCCTTTTCGAACCAGGTAACTTGCGTCGTCAGAAATGTATTTCCATCCGGCACGAGCGCACGCAAATGCAAGTGAGGACTTGCCCGCCCCGCTGTTCCCGCACAGCAACACCCCTTTACCCTCTAACTCGACACATGCTGCGTGAAGCGGCGTCACATGGCGAGAAGCTAACAGGCTCAATGCGATCGCCTCAAGAAAGTGATAGCGCACATAGGCCGTGTGTTCTACCGCATCCCGGTCGATCCACGCAAAGGCAAACCCCTGTTCCCGGTCGCATACAGCGAAGTTTTGCGCATCGGCTACGATGGATAAAAGGTGTTTTTGGCCTCGATACACCGGAGACGGAGGGCACACTCCAGATCGGCCTTCAGCAAGCGCTATGCGAAGTTCAAGCGCCGGTTCCGAGAAAATACTATGAAGCCCACCCCAGCTCTCGTCGGCAGCGCTGAGAACGTCATCTGAATTGGTGATCACTTCTATGGCGAAGCCCAATGGATAGTAGATCCTTCGCAGCGGCAGCTGCACATTACTCAGCAAAGGGTCGCAAACGATCGCCGGTTCGATCACGTCCGTAGCGGTCACTGGTTTAATAGGCGCCATTTCATCCTCTGGCTTAGTTCGAGTCATGTTGGTCCGCAGGCTGGTCCGATTCATATTCGTCTCCGCTATATGCCTTCGGGTCTCCAAGACTTCCGGCACGGGGCAGGTCGCGAAGATACAACACAATTTGCCACGCCTCCTCGTCGCTCAGGGTCCCCTTGGACGCGGGCATACCTGACGGGAAAATGCCGTGATCAATGACCCACTTCAGTTGACCGTCCGTATATCCCTGCACTGCGGGGCTGGCCATGGATGGAATCGGGGGATCCATCCTGGTCGCAAAGGGAACCCCCGTATTCTGTCCGTCTCTTCCATGGCACTCGACGCAGTAATAGCCGAACGCGTGCTTGCCGGCCTCGACATTCTCCTTTGTCGCAGGAATCGGATTCTTATCAACCCTGCCGCCCACCGTGATGTGCCGCTTTACCCAATAGGCGGTCCTAGTTTCTATCGGACCGGGAGCCTTCGTAGCGCTACAGGCAATCACGCCAAAACAGGCGATGCCCAACCACGCGAGGCGGAGCACTTGGGGATACATGATTACTTATCCTTTACCTCGACAGAAAAAGTCATCGAAGCGTGGCCCACTCCGCAAAAGTGGCCACACTGTCCATGAAAGGTCCCTGTCTGTTGAGGCGTTACTTCAACCTTAATAACTTTGCCCTTAGGAATGGTCACGTTCACGCCAAGGTCCGGAATCACCAGGCCGTGCGTAACGTCGTCGGCTGTGAGGGATAGAGTCGCCTTTTCTCCCTTGGTCAGGGTTATCTGCGCCGGCGTAAAGGAAAATCTTTTAGCGTGGATCTCAATGACCTGGGGTTGATCCTGCGCATGGATCGCAGGCCGTTCAAAGGCTGCAAAACTCAGAAGAAATACAACTAAAACTCGAACAACAGTTTTCATTACTCGTTTCCTTTGTTTGGGTTTAGTAAGGCCGCGGCCGGTTTAGGGCGCCATGAATTTTAGAAGTGCCTGCTCGTCTGCACGTGAAAGACGGGCGCGTGTGCGCATATGCATGAGGATCGTGCCGGTCGTCCTGGGTGAAATGCTCATTGGGGGCTGGTGGCAACGGCCGCAGTTGATTGCAAACAGGCGTTCTCCCGAGGTCGGCGTCTTGCCAGGCGTTGGGGGCTTGGGATTGGCTCCGCCGCCGCTCGCAAACAGCACAATTGGGTACAGCAGCAACGGAAGAGTGGCAACAAAAACAGCGCGTAGAGTAGAGCGAGACATTACTTCCTCCCCGGCCAGAGGGGCCATATAAAGCGATAGGTAGCGCCAACATTCCAGATGTTGGCGTTTGCTCCTTGACTGAATTGACGGCCGTAGCTGGAAATGAATCGAAAGTTATCCCGGACGTAGTAGTTAACGCCGAAATCAAACCGCTGTGTATCTTTCGTGGGCAGGCTATTGCCGCCGCCGTTCAAGGGGTGAAACTGCTGCATCCGCGGCACGAGCTGCACACGGCTGAAAAAAGAAGACGCCACCGGAACCTGCGAGAGCTTGTAGGCCCCCTCGATCCAGTACCCCTCACCATTGAAACTGCGATCAAACTCCGCCTTCAGGTCAAGAGGAAACTTCTCCGGCTGCCATGAGACGTAAGTTCCCGAGCTATTTATTTGATGATCCTGAAGCAGATGCTGATACGACTCGCCCACCTCGAGCCGTGCAGATTTGAGAAAGATGCTCGCGTCGCCGCCGGCCAGCCGCGACGCTTCCAGCTGATTGATGCTACTTCGCACGGAGAAATAGGCAGAGTATTGAATGCTGTATGCGGGTGTTTCGTGAGCATTGCCGCGCAACATTACGCCGTCGGCGATTCCGTTCGGCCGAGTACCGATCACATCTGTAATTGGCGTGTCCTGCAGATTACGAATCCACAGCGGTGCGAGGCGCTCGTTGTAAAGCCCATAGGGTAGAAGGAATGCGCCCGCCGTCGCTATCACGTGCGTGTTGGCAAGCCAATCCAGCTGAGCGTAGTCGACAGACTTGAACACCTTACCCGTAAACGGTCCAGTTGTTTGGTTTTCATGCTGAAAGAAACCAAAGAATTCGGCTCTGGACTCAAGCAATACGTGGGTGCCAAACGGAACCAGTAGAACTGTTTCAACCTGGGGCTCGAGAGACGTGACTCCGCCATTGACGTTCTGCACGTACCCCATCGAACCGGAAAGCACTGGTACATAGCCCGCGTCCGTATGGTCCGAGCCAGGGTTTTGCCCGTGGACCCAGCACGTTGTCAATAGAATGCAGGTTCCAATCCACCATACCTTCATGATCAATTTCCTTCTCAACAGTTTTGCCCGGAGCTACAAGGCCTTTTCAGCGGAGTGCTGATAGATCGAAGTATAGGGACGGTGCGTCTGCGGAATGTACACGAGATGTCATCGCTTTGTCATTTCCCGCGTAGCCGCGCGTTATCTGACGCCAGGTGATCTAAGGTAGTTAAGTCGGAACAATGTCTCCGAATGTAATTGTCGCCTGACAACCAGTTGCGCAGAGAGAGACAACTATCCGGTGCTAACCCACTTAGTGAATTTGTTGGGACAGGTAATGATGATTAAGAAATCACTTAGAAGTTGTCTCGTTCTGCTTCAGCTCTCTGCGGTCGCGGTTGCGGCTGTCTCGCTCTGTCAGGCACAACTCGGAAGCGCGGGGGGCGGTCTAGGCGGAAACACGCAAGGATCGCTCCCGTGCGACGATCGCTTTTTTCTATGCTCCGGCGATCAAACTCTGCAAACGAATCAGGGGAACGGAGGATACAACAGTCCCAGCGCCTCGCAATATAATTCGGGTGCAAGAAGCGATCTGCCTGAGTCTGATACGCGCTACGACTTTGGCAACGGTCAGCCCCTCAACCTAAGCCCACGGGACTACCCGTACCAGCGTCAGAATGGCGGACCCCCCTTGTCTGCAGCGTCACCGGTTCGCTTTCGCCCCGAACCCCTGACTGAGTTTCAAAAGTTTGTCGCGGCCGACACTGGCAAAGTCCTGCCCATTTTTGGGGGCATGCTCTTTCGCGACGTGCCTGCTACCTTCGCTCCGCTCGACAGGGCACCGGTACCGGAAAATTATGTCGTCGGCCCGGGCGATGAGCTAATGTTGCGGGCATGGGGGAGTATAGCGTTCTATCTTCGGGTAACGGTCGATCGCAGCGGCAACATCTATATCCCCCATGTAGGTCAACTCCAGGTCGCGGGGATTAAGTTCTCGGAATTGAAAAATTACCTTCAAGGGCAGATTGAAACCTCTTTTAAGAAATTTGATTTGAACGTAGAGATGGGGCAACTACGCGCCATTCAGATCTTCGTTGTGGGAAGAACACGGCGCCCTGGCAGCTATACCGTCAGTTCCTTAAGTAGTCTTGTCGATGCTCTCTTCGTGTCAGGCGGTCCTGCGAGTACAGGCTCCATGCGTCGTATCGAAGTAAAGCGGGGCTCCTCCATCGTGACCGAGCTTGACCTCTACAGTTTTCTGCTGAACGGCGACAAGTCCAAGGACATCCCTCTGCTTCCCGGGGACATCATCTACGTGCGACCTGCTGGACCGCGGGTCGCTCTCACCGGCAGCGTGAGCCAGCCGGCAATTTTCGAGATCCGCAGTGGAGAGACCGTGGGTGACGTGCTGGCCATGGCTGGCGGGTTGACGTCCCTTGCCACTATGGAATCGGGCGAGCTGGAGCGAATTGACACCAGCGGACAACGCCACGTTATTGAGATTCACTTCGACGCGGCCGGCCTCAAGGTGCCGCTCGCGGATGGTGACATCCTCCGAGTCTTATCGATCGTGCCGAGGTTTGATAACGCGGTTACCCTGAGAGGCAATGTGGCCAACCCGGGGCGCTACCCTTGGCACGCAGGGATGCGCATCACAGATCTCATCCCGAATAAAGATTCCTTGCTTACTAGGAACTACTGGAAGCGGAAGAACAGCCTGGTGTTTACCAACCTTGACGACCCAACGCAGACACCGGACGAAGACAACGGCGCCGTGTCGCCACCAGATAAAGCCCATGCCGGAGATTCGTCTCGCGTTTCCCCTCAGGAAGAGGACAGCGGCAATTCCGGCACCGCGGCGCCTGCTCTCAAGCCCGAAGATAAAAACCAAACCCCTCCTGCAGATTCGCCCGCAGGCGGAGGAGAAAGCAACGGCTTAACAGGCAACGGGGGAAGCATTGCTTCGCAAACCGGAGCGCCTTCTGAACGTTTCCCGGTTTCCAATCGCGTTGATAAGCGAGTGCCGGAGATCGATTGGGACTACGCCGTTATCGAGCGGCTGAATACCGACGATCTCGCTACCTCACTCAAGCCCTTCAACCTGGGCCGAGCATTGCTCGAGAAAGATGAGAAAGACAATCTCGAATTGCAGCCTGGAGACATCGTTACCATCTTTTCCCAGGCCGATATTCATGTTCCTCAAACACGCCAAACAACATTCGTGAGACTGGAAGGCGAATTTCAAGCCGCCGGCGTTTACAGCGTGCAACCAGGAGAGACTCTGCGCGAGCTTGTTGAGCGTGCCGGAGGACTCACCAAGGGAGCCTACCTCTTCGGTTCCTCGTTCACACGTGAGTCCACAAGACGGCAGCAACAAGCTCAGCTGGACGAATACTCCGCTGATCTGGAACGAGACATCGAGCGAGCAGCGGCAACAAGATCCAGCTCCGCCGTCAATGTTCAAGAGGCCGCGACCGTATCGGCGAGCCTCGAAAGCCAGCGGGCCCTGGCAGCGAAGCTTCGCTTGATGCGCGCCACGGGAAGAATCGTGCTCGACATTGCGCCGGGAAGTACGGGGGTGGACAACATCCCCGACCTTCCGCTCGAAGACGGCGACAGCTTCGTTGTGCCCCCAAGACCCTCGAACGTCAAAGTTGTGGGCGCAGTCTACGACCAGAACGCCTTTATTTACGAAAACTCACGCAAAGCCGAGGATTACCTGCAGCTGGCTGGTGGCATTGCGAGGAGCGGAGATAAGGGGCACACCTTCATCATCCGAGCCGACGGTTCCGTGGTCAGCCGCAAATCGAAGGCAGCCCGAGGCGGCTTGGAACGACTGAGCATGAATCCTGGAGACACGGTGGTGGTACCGGAGATTGTGGATAAAACCACACTGCTCAGAGGCCTCACCGACTGGTCGGCGATTTTCGGTCAGTTTGCTCTAGGAGCCGCGGCCATCAATGTATTGCATTAAGGCACGGCATGAACGTCAGCCGGCTGCGGCTGGAGAAAGGACGAGAAAAAATGCAGGCTGCGGAGGCCGGTTTTCTAAAGATCGTGGTGGTCATTGCCCGTTCCCGGCGGGCGCTTGCTCTCACTGTGTTCTGGACCATGGTGGTCAGCGCCGGGTTAGTCATGCTCATTCCCGTCAGCTATACCGGCACCGCGATCATCATGGCTCCTCAGCCATCTTCGGCAGCGACGGCCTTGCTCAGCCAGCTTGGATCTTTATCTTCTCTGAGTCCCGACCTGATGGAGGGCGGCGGCGTGAAGACACCGGAAGAGACCTACCTGGGGATTCTGAGCAGCCGGACAATTGCCGATGAGATAATCCGGCGTTTCAATCTGCAGAGTCTCTATCGGACCAGGCACATGGTGGATACGCGAAGAGCACTGGCCAGGCATACGCGTGTTGAAGGCACCAAGGGCTATCTGATTCGCATCAACGTCGACGATGAGTCAGCAACGCGCGCGGCTGATATGGCGAATGCCTACGTCGACGTTCTCTACGGGGTAAACCAGCGGCTTGCGCTCACCCAGGCGTCGCAGCGAAGAATATTCCTGGAGCAGCAAGTCAGCAATGAGCGTGATGCACTGAGCAAGGCAGAGCTTGAGTTCAAGCGGGTGCAGGAGGCAACTGGGGTGATCCAGATGAGCGCGCAAGCTGAACTAACCTTGCGGACCATCGCTCAGCTCCGCTCTGAACTGGTAAGCCGTCAGCTGCAACTGCAACAGTTGCAATCGATCGCTACCGAGCACAACGAGAAAGTGTCGGAGTTGGAAGCCGGAATTGCCGCTTTGCATGAGCAGTTGACAAAGGCTGAGAAGGGCGCCAACGGTAATGAAACAAGCGACTATTTTCTCGCTGCCGGGCAGGTCCCTGCAGCCGGGCTTGAGTACGTGCGGAAAATGCGCGATCTGCGTTATCACGAAGCCTTGTTCGAAACACTCTCAAAGCAGTATGAGATGGCTCGAATCGACGAGTCCAAGGCCCCACCGCTGTTGCAGGTAGTCGATCGGGCCGTACCGCTCGACAGAAGAACGTGGCCACCGCGAACGCTCCTGGTGCTGCTCGCCGGCCTTTTGTCGGCGGTGGTAGTCATCGGCCTGGCACTGGCCAGGGATGCGTGGGCTCGTGTTCGCCTCGAACCCCAGAATGCCGAGCAGCTTGCTATCTTGCGTAGCGTGCTGGCACGACCCAGCCGTCTGCGGCAAGACCGCGAAGAGATGGTGCATAAGTGAACGTTCGCGTTGCTACTTTCCTCTATGCGATCGCTGTCGCCGCAATCCCCATCGGCGTAGCATCGAAGTTTCTCCTGGGTATAACGGGCGCGGTATGGATCGACCCTACCCTCCTGTTGGCCCTGGCAGCGCTGCTGGCGCTGTTTTCCCGCTGGGGAGACTTTTTGACCGGCAGCTTGCGGTTGGCTGTGATTGGGGCTGCAGCAATTTTTTTCCTGAGCCTTGTTTGTACCCTCTCCGGGGTGCTATTACGGCCGCCTTCGTCGCTTTACATCGCGTTGCGCGAACCACTTCGATTGTGGCTCAATCTCTGCTGGTTCCTATTGAGCTGTTGGTTCCTGGCATATAAGCCGCGCGTGATTCTGGTTTGCTCTATCGTCGCCGTAACCTTCGGGCTGGCCGCCGGGATTTATTTGCATTTGGTTGCTCTCGGGGTTGCTCCTGCGCCGGCACCGGTGATTTCCTATACGCGCGCATATTTCCTTCGACAGGCAATTTGGTTCAACGGGATCCCTATTCCTCGCATGGGAGGATTATTCTTCGAGTCCCCTCCCTTCGGTCTCTTCATGTTCTCGATGCTTATTGTCTTATCCTTCACTCGCGATAAGGGGTATCACCCGAAGTGGACCGCCTGCGGCATTACCTTTGCCGTACTGGGCATGTTGTTCTCGCTGGCCGACCAGGTATTGATTGCAGGGACCGTGGGTCTACTGGCTTCGCTGCCTCACCTGGCCAAAAGCCGTCCCCGGATCATGCAGCCGTTGCTAACCATTGCCACGATCGCGATTTGCGCCTTTCTGGTTCATTCCCTCTCGGTGAAGAGAATCTCCTCCACCAACGACATGGTGACAGAAATCAACGGTGGCAGCGTAGGCGAAAGAAGCTTCCATTTTCGCTATGGACTATCTCTATTGGAGGCGCATCCTGCAGCCACACTCTTTGGCATCGGTCCAGGACGATACGGCGAGTATGCGAACGAAACCGGCGCTTTCCCGGACAGCGTCAATGTTCAAACATCGGAGTTGGAGCTCCTGGTGGAGTGGGGCGTGATCGGACTCGCAGTTTGGGCCGCGCTTCTTGCCTGCGTGGCGGCTCGCGAGTGGGAAATTCATGGCATTCTCGGACTCGGCTTACTCCTGGGTCTGATTATTGCCGATAGCTTTCAGGCGAACTGGAAACATGAAGCAGCCTTCCTTGCCATCGCAGTTCTATGTAGAAGGCGATATGCGGTTGTCCACGTCGAGAGTCCTGGCTTACAACGCGCTTTAGGTGTCACCTATGGATGAGCCCAGGAACGGAGAGATCGCCGTCTCGCTCGTCGTTGCGACGGTAGGACGAACGCAAGAACTCAGCCGCATGCTCGCGTCGATTGATCGACAGAGCTTGAAGGGAATCGAGCTCATTATTGTGGACCAGAACACAGACGATCGAGTAGAAAAGTTGCTCGAAGCCTGGAAAGAGACTCTTACGTTTCGTCATGTTCGGTCGCCAAAAGGGCTGTCACGGTCGCGAAACGCGGGCATCAAGCTGGCGTCCGGGCCCATTATCTGTTTTCCCGACGATGACTGCTGGTATCCGGCCAATCTTTTGGAGCACGTGAGCAAATGGTTTGATCGCCACCAGGCTTATGACTTCCTCTGTTGCACTGCCCAGGATGGGAGCGGCCGGGAGGTTGCATCTAGGTGGCCAAGCCACTCTCTCAACATCGATCGCAGGTCGGTTCTGCGCGCCTGCGCAAGCGCGTCTTTGTTCATACGCAGAGAAGCGGTGAACGATATAGGAGGCTTCGACGAAAGGATGGGGTTGGGTGCGGCGACTCCATTTCAGTCAGCGGAGGACAGCGATCTTGCTATCCGCTGCATGGATCGTGGAGGAAAAGGGTGGTTTGCCAAGCAACTCTACGTCTTTCATCCATACAAAGGGGTAGAAGAAACTGGCGGTGCAAGGGCTTTTGGATACGGCATGGGTTTTGGTTATCTCCTGCGCAAACACAGGTACCCTCTGCACAGCGTGGCTTACCACATTATCCGTGCATTGGGAGGGATGATCGCGTCCCTTCTTGATGCCGAGCCCGATAGGGTTCGCTTCTACCGGAACAGCGCCTATGGGAGGCTGCGAGGTTATCTCACGGCGCTTAGTTTAAGAGAAACTTACGAACGGCCGCGGCCTGGCGCTCGCCAAACCTCTGCTGTGAAAACAGCGAGGACCGTGCCAGACCCGCTGCAATAAGCGTTTCCTGGGTTGCAGCGGAATCCATCAGCTGTTCGATATTGGTGGTTAGCTGCTCACAGGAATGGGGGGAAAAGAATAACGCCGCGTCACCGGCCACTTCAGGTAACGACGCCGCTTGTGAACAGACCACTGGTGTACCGCACGCCATAGATTCAATCACGGGTAAGCCAAACCCTTCCTCGAACGAGGGCACGACGGTCATCAACGCAGCCGAATATAGCTCGGCCAGCAGGTCGTCGGTAGTCTTTTCCAGCCAGACGATGTGATCCTGTAAGCCCAACTTGCGTCCGTAATCCTGCACTCGCGGCTTGCCCTTGTCGTCATTCCCTGCCAGGACGAGGAGAGGCGCATCTTTCCTTCTTCCTCGCAGCCGAGCTACGGATTCCAAAAGCAGGGGCACATTCTTGTTGGGCGCGCAACTGCCCACAAACAAAAGGTACGGCCGGGTGATGCCAAATCTACCCGCGACACCCAAGCGCGCTGTGTTCTTATCCGTCTGATGAAAACATGAAGCGACGCAGCCGGGGATGACCGAGATCCTCGCCGGATCGGTGTGCAAATGTTCGCTGACCATGGCCTTTGTATACTCAGATGGTGTAACCACCACATCCGCGTTCCTGGCAGCAACGGTCAAGAGCGGCCTTGCATAGAGGCGCGATTTCCAACTGCTGCGATAAGTAGAATCCAGCAGATGGTTAAGGTCGTGAATGGTAACCAGCAGCTTGCGTCTCCACATCAACGGGATGTTGTAATGCGGTGCATACAAGGCCGAAGCTGCTCTCGCAAGCCAGGGCAATGCAAGCTGTTCCCTCACCCCGTAGATATTGGCATCGCATGTGACCACGCGCTCGCAAAGATCCGACACCAGGTCAACATATCGCGGTTGGGTGATGCAGGTGAGATCAACGTTCTTAAGGCTCTCCCGCAGTCCGTGAAGCAACGATAACGTATAACGCCCGATACCAGTTCTTAACCAGCGCGCATCGATGACGATGCCTTCGCTCACTTAGCCGCTCCCTGTCGCACAATTGAGAGGGGCAAGCGCTGTCGATACTCGGTCGAACCGCGGGATTCTGTGACGATTGAGTCTCTTTCGCGAGATGCCATGGCCACGTCTACCAGCTCGCGAAAGCTGTCGACAAAGTACGCGGAATCAAACCGCTTCGCCCAGTCGCTGATGACCGCCGGGTCAAACTCCTGTTCTCGCTGTTCGAAGTCGAGCACTGCGTCGCAGACGGCTGCCACAGTTTGTTCATGAAAGAAGACCCCCGTAGCATATCCCCGCAAGGTCATTTCCCTTCCCGCTGCAACCGATTCCAGGGCACCCCCTTTGCCGTAAGCAACCACTGGCCTTCCGCAGGCTTGTGCCTCCACAGGGACCATGCCGAAATCCTCTTCGGCCGCAAACAGCAGTGCCCGGCACCGGGCATATTCGCTCCAGAGCACTTCGTTCTCTACCCGCCCGAGGAACTCGATCGACGGGCCCGCGAGCGCACGCAAGTTGCGCTCTTCAGGCCCAATCCCGATGATCCGCAGTCTGCGCCCCAGGCGATTGCAAGCAGCGATCAACAGGTCCAGTCGCTTATAGGCCACTAGCCTTCCGACGGCGAGGTAACTTTCGTCAACAGTCGTTTCCAGGCGCGCGAAGGAAGTGTCTACAGGTGGATAGAGGACCAGGCTCGGCCGTGAATAATATTGACGAATACGATTGGACACATTCACAGAGTTGGCCACAAAGATCGACACTCGTTGCGCAGCCGCAAAATCCCAAGCCCTGACATAGTGCGCGGATAACCCAAACACGGACTTCGCAAGCCCTGAAAGCTCGTTGCGATAGTCGTGGTATTGGTTCCATATGTATCGCATTGGGGCATGGCAGTAGCAGATATGGACTGCCTCCGGTGCGACCAGTACCCCCTTCACGGGACCGGCATCGGAAGTTATGACCAGGTCGTAGTCGCGCAAATCAAGCTGCTCTACAGCCATCGGATAGAGCGGCAGAAGATGGCGGTGCAATTTATGCGACCACGGAATGCGGGCCAGGAACGACTGGGTAATGCATCGACCTCTCAGGCTGGCGGGAATAGATGGGGGGTCGGCCAGCAATGTAAAAATGTCAGCCCCGGGAAACATGGATGCCAACGCCTCGAGCACCCGCTCCCCCCCGCCTTGCGTGACCAACCAATGATGAACGATAGCCACGCGCAAATTTCACCTCGGGACTTACCCATGAAGCTTATCCCGGCCGGCGGTGATACTTTGTCTGATCATTGTCTCTGTTATGTCAAATGTGGTTGCCTAATAGAATTTAGCCTCAATAGCAGCAACGCGAATTTGTCATGGGTTTGTCATTCATTTGTCACTGAGTTCCGCATCCTCTTCCCGGTGAACGTAAATTGGAGGAGAATGATGGATGAGGCACTATGAGCACGATCCTCATTGTCGAAGACGATTCTCGAATACAAAAGGCCCTGCAGCGTTTGTTCACCGCCGAGGGATACGAGGTGAAGTGTGCCCCGGATGGCACTGAAGGCCTTGAGATCTTCCAGGCTGGCTCCGTGGAAGCAGTAGTCCTGGACTTGATGTTGCCGGGTCTCTCCGGACGAGAACTCTGCAAGATAATGAAGCGTGCCTCGCCGGATATCCCGGTCATTATTCTTAGCGCTGTTTCTGAAGTTGCCGACAAGGTGCTCCTGCTGGAACTCGGCGCAGACGACTATGTAACCAAACCGTTCAGCCCGCGTGAGCTGCTCGCGCGCGTCCAGGCAGCGATGCGCCGGTCGAAACGATCGCTCCCCAATCACGCACTTTCCTTCGGCGAGGTCTCGGTGGACTTCACCAGGATGCAAGTGAGCCGCGCCGGCAAGCCGGTCCCCATGACGGCGCACGAGTTTAAATTGCTGCGATTCTTTTTGGATAATGCGGAGCGAGTGCTAACCCGCGAAGAACTGCTAAACGATGTCTGGGGATACAACTTCTATCCTTCTACGCGCACCGTCGACAACCAAATCCTCAAGCTTCGTCAAAAGCTGGAAGCGGACCCGGCCAATCCCACGCATATACGGACGGTCCATGGCTTAGGATACAAGTTCGTCTATTCGCCGCTCAGCTAGAGACAGCGAAAGAGGAGGCGGAGACCCTTGGCGGCAATGCGGATGCGAACGACCCTCCTATTGTCTCTGCTCGCCGTTTCCTTTGGATTAACTGCGTTGAGTTTGATCGTGATTCACACCGAACTCAAAAAGCAGATTCGCCTGACACTCGCGTCGGACCTGCACCGCTCCATCGCCACCTTCCAAAATCTCCAACAGCAGCGCCGGGAAATGCTGAGCCGCGAAGCCGGGTTGCTCGCCGATCTACCCAGCCTGAAAGCGCTGATGACGGTAATGCTTAGGCCCGGACCAGGAAATGACCGCACCGTTCGCGACGGAGGTCTTGAATTCTGGAAAGTGAGCGGAGCGGCTTTTTTCGCCCTCGCAGAGCCCACCGGAAAAGTAATCGCACGCTATGAGAAGGGCATTCCACCGGAAATTACGGAAGCTCCTGAAGACCTGCGGAGCGACTTCATTACCTCTCCGGGGCCGCACTACGTCTTAAGCGGGAACCGGCTCTATGAAGTTATCTCCAAACCACTCTACTTTGGCTCAGCCACGCAAGGCAGCCTTCTGGGCTATGTTGCCATCGGTTACGCTATCGACGATCGAGTCGCTCGGGAAGTGGGTGAGGCGGCTGCTGCTCAGGTGGTTTTCGACGCCGACGATGCGGTGGTCGCTTCCACACTGGACTCAACGCGAAGCAAGGAATTCACGCGACGCGAGTCGAGCCTTCTCCATGACCCGTTGGACGGTGCGGATGTTCGGCTAGGCGGAGAGCGCTTCATGGAAGCTTCTCCCTTGCTCTCGCCCGCTGAGTCTCCTCGAGTTCGGCTCGTCGTTCTCAAGTCTTACGACGAGGCAAGCCGCTACCTGATTCGCCTCGACAGATTGCTGATCGGCCTCGGCGTTCTCGTCCTGGTAATCGCCGCGGCGCTGGCAACCTATATATCCGCCACCATTACACAGCCTTTGGAGGCCTTGGTGGCGGGCGCGCGGGCGCTCGGCTCGGGCAATTTTGAATATGAGCTGCCGAGCCAAGGCGCGAAGGAATTACGCGAGCTCGGCGCAGCCTTCGATCAAATGCGCTTTCGGTTGAGAAGATCGCAGCAGGAGTTGCTTGAGGCGGAGCGCCTGGCGACCATCGGAAGGATGGCTAGCTCCATTTCTCACGATTTGCGGCATTATCTTTCCGCCGTATACGCCAATGCAGAGTTTCTGGGATCCTGGTCCACGGGGCGAGAGGAAAGGGCGGAGTTGCTTGCCGAAGTCAAAATGGGCGTCCAGGGAATGACGGAATTGATCGAGTCCCTCCTGATTTTCTCCCGGACTGGCCAGCACCTGCATACAAACTACGAGTCGCTCTCCTTAGTGGTGGAAAGAGCAATGGCCATGGTAAGAGCGCACCCAGACGCACAAGGGGTCTCCATCGGGTCCGATCCGCTGCCACCATTGGAGGGGTGGGTTGACGGTAAGAAGGTAGAACGCGCGCTTTATAACCTCCTGCTCAATGGCTGCCAGGCAGCGCGAAAGGGCAGCGGACCACCACACGTCGAAGTTTCGCTGGTCGACACGGCCGAATGGATCACTTTCCAGGTTGTCGATAGCGGCCCGGGTGTATCCGAGCAGATTCGCGTAACTTTGTTTGAGCCGTTCGTCAGCGAAGGCAAACTTGGGGGTGTGGGTTTGGGACTCACGCTCGCCGACCGTATCGCTCGTGAACACGGCGGCGCCGTTACGCTCGAAGCATCTGAACCGGGACACACCGTCTTCTCTCTCTCGCTGGCGAAGAGTACCTTGCATTCTTTTGAGACCTCTGCGAGTGAGCAGCGATCAAACACCCTGTAGCTACCGTGAACTGGCTACTCTGGCTTCTAACGAGGACTGCAATGAAGAATAGGCGTTTTGTGGCTTCTCTCCTCGCAGCATTGCTGCCCGGAATTGTGAATGCGCAGCAAGAGCCTGCGGCCATGCCACCGCAAGCGCAGCAATCCGCAAGCTCGGCCGCTTCAACCCACTTAGACCAGAGGCTCGACCAGGTTCTAGCGGCGTTAAATGGCATGCAGCATCAACTCGACGATTCGAAACAGCAGATTGACCAACTGCACCACGAACTCGAGGAGATGCGCGCACAATTGGCGGCGGCGAATGCTGAAACCCCGCCCGCGACTGCGGAGGCAGCTTCCCAACTGCAAAACAGCGTGCAGCAATTGCAGGATCAGGGGGAAATTCTGCAGGCCGAAGTCAAGCAGCACGATCAAACTAAAGTGGAGAGCGCGTCAAAATACCCGGTCAAGATCAACGGCCTTTTGCTCTTCTCGTCCTTCCTGAATGACGGCGCTGTCGATAACATCGATCTGCCCATCGTTGCGCTTCCCCGAACGGCCGCGATCGCTCACGGAAGTCTGGGAGCAACCATGCGGCAGACGATCCTTGGTTTGGAAGCGAAAGGGCCCACCCTCTGGGGCGCACGCTCCTCTGGCGATTTTCACGTCGACTTCTTTGGCGGAGTACCTTACGCGGACTACACCACCACCACAGGCACGTTGCGCTTGCGCACTGCGCACACCAGGCTGGATTGGGCAAATCATTCTTTGATCGCTGCCCTGGACGCACCGCTCGTTTCTCCTCTAGAGCCGACGTCGTACGTTGGCCTCGGTGAACCACCATTCGCCTGGTCGGGGAACTTATGGATCTGGTTGCCTCAGGTCGAGTCAATTAACCGAACACGATTGGGCGCAGGAACCCTCGGTTACGATTTCTCGGTGGTGGATCCCGCCGCGCCTGGAAATCCAGCAGTTTCAGGAGAGCGGCAGCCTGACGCAGCCGAGCGCAGCCGCCAGCCTGGTTATGAATCTCGCGTCAGCTATACCTTCCCGCTCCTGGATCGATCCTTTACCGTGGGCGCGGGAGGGTACTACAGCCGCCAAACCTATCCAAATAGTCAGCACGTGGATGCGTGGGCGGGAACCGCGGACTGGAAACTCCCAATCGCTCGACGGTTGGACTTATCAGGAGAGTTCTATCGGGGCCGCTCTCTGGGTGGGCTGGGAGGAGGAACTTTTAAAGATTACGTGACCGATCCGGATTCAGGCGACATTTATGGCCTCAACGATGAGGGTGGATGGGCGCAGCTCAAAACCAAGATAACCCGATCTTTCGAGGTCAATGCCGGCTTCGGCGAGGATGCCGGCTTCTCTAGAGAGCTGCGCTATTACATCGATCCCACCGCGACCGATGCGTACACAAACCTGGCGAGAAACCGCACGGTGTTGGCAAACATCGTCTATCGACCGAAGACATATCTTTTGTTCTCGGCCGAGTACCGTAACATCTATAGCTGGCCCATCGCAGGCAGCGTCAACACCTCCCAAAGCCTCGGCTTGGCAACAGGATATTCCTTCTAGTGCGCTTCTCTATTCCATTGCGTACGACGCTGGCTTTTGTCTGTTGGGCCGCTTTTGTAGTGGCCGGCTATGCCGAGACAGTGGACGCATCGCTGCAGGTTCACATGACCCGGCTGGGCAAATCGGTGGATCAGATCGCTGGCTCGACTGGTGTTGTCGTTTGGCTAACTCCACTTTCAGCCGCCATCGGCGATTCCAGACCCAAACCCGGACACTATCGGCTGCTGCAGAAGGATAAGACGTTCACTCCGCACTTACTCGTAATCCCCACCGGCAGCAGCGTTGACTTCCCTAATCTCGACCCCTTTTACCATAACGTCTTTTCATTATTTAATGGAAAGCGGTTCGACCTTGGCTTGTATGAAAGCGGAACCTCAAGAACCGTGCACTTTGACCACGACGGGGTCTCGTATATCTTTTGCAATATTCATCCGGAAATGAGCGCCGTCATTGTCACTCTATCGACGCCATACTTCGGAGTGTCGGCAGCGGATGGGAGCATCACGCTGCATGCCGTACCGCCCGCAACCTACGAGATGCATGTTTGGGCGGAAGGCAGCAGCGCCGGTGAGCTGAATGCTCTGAGCCGGCGCGTGATCGTGGCTCCCTCCCAGAGGGACTTAGGTACAGTTAATGTCACGGTTGACTCGCACTTGCCTGCGCACAAAAACAAATTCGGAGAGGACTATCAGGCGCCCAACGACTCCATATACTGAAGACGCGCAATTGCAAGCCAGCTAATCCTATTAGCTGGCTTGCTTTTTAACACATGCTTTTAAGATGTGGGTTTGAGTGAAGATCAGCCTTGGCGTTCGGCGGCATCAGCAGCTTCAGCAAGTTCGAAGGCTACTTTAAAGAACTCCGGACTTTGTCCGGCGAATAGTCCGTCGGCGATGAAGCTCTTGATCGTGGCTACCGCACCTCCAAATTTATCATTCAGAGGACGAATCACAGCACAGTGAGGAAGACTCGGGCTAATGAATTCGCATGGGACAGGAAAGATCAGACTGGGCTGAATCAGCGGATTAAGTGGGGAGAAAAAGTTGGGAAACGTCAGGCCTTGATCCGATACTGGCGCGACGGGAGTCTGCACCCCATTGCCCGCAAAATCGACCCACTCGAGAAAGTGAGCGATCTCGTCTCCACCGATACCGAGTGTGATTTCCAGCGCTTCGGGAGAAGTAACCTTCTGAGACATGACGGCATACAGGCTGGAACCACCTTGTTCGATGTAACCGAAGTGGAAGGCTGCCGTGTTGGCAATGACCTGAATATGGGCTGCGGTGCCATTGAGATCAGCCTCATTTCTGGGGATGGCGGTACGGTTGGAAATTTTGACAGCTTGCGGGAACGTGGCGCCAAAGTCGGGGTTTGTTTGACTGCGATACCGAACGAACCAGCTCGTGTCAACGTTCAGATGCATCAGGTTTGTAAGGCGATATTTGCCCGGTACGGCGCCCGGCGCCGAACTTCCCGGCAGAGTATGAAACTCGTCTAAGTTGACTGGTTCCGCGCCTTTCGATTCCAGATAAGCGTTCAGGAATGTAGCGTGGCTTATTTCATCGTTGGTGTTGCTGGTTATGTATTGCGGGCCATCGCTGTCGAGGTTCGAGAGCGCGGCCTGATAGCTGTTCAAGGTTTGGTTCGGGTCTACTTCAATGGGTTTTCCAGAGGTGAGCCCGCCCAGTTCTGCATACTGCGTCCAAAGGTCCGATTCGATTAGCTCGGCTGCTGCCAGAAAACGCAGGATGGCAATATCTCCTTCCGTTAGGCTGCTACTTTGGCCGTACGCTTTCTTTCCACTTCCTGCCAGGACAGCACCTACCGTAGCTGCGCCCCCAGCCAGCATTCCGGTTTTTAAAAACGAGCGGCGATTCACTGACGGACTCACGAGTTCTTCCACATTCTTCACAGGCCTTCTCCTTTAACGGGGTTTAGTTTTCATTTTTTTGATTTGGTAGAGGCGAGCCTCAACGAGAGCATCCCTAACTCGCCATACCGTTAACATGATTTGCAGTCCATAGGGCGTCTCGACAGAGGATCGCCCTAATTACTTAACCTATTCATCGTGATGACTGAAGTTGTCACGATGCTGTCAGATAATTGTCTCGACATATGGGCTGAGGTAAGTGTCCTGTCTCCGCGACGTCTATATAGACTGCGGGAAAACGCTTTGTACAAAGGCCACGGCTTCAGCCGTACCCCACCGAGTTCGACTAACAGAGCTTCAGAGTGTGCGTGAGAACTGCCGGTTCAAGTTTCCTGGTTCCCTGACGGAAGACGGGTGCCCCATATCTCGCTCGTTTTTCGCGAGATGTGGGATACCACAGCACCTTCCCTCTGACTCTGATTCATCCGAAGCACTTAGCGATCAACGTCGGTGGTATCCCACATCTCGCGAAAAACGAGCGAGATGTGGGGCACCCGGCCTTCGTCAGGGAACCGGGCCAAGAAAGCGTACCTCAGCGGCTAAAGCCGCGTCCGAGCATGACATTGGCACGGCTGAAGCACGTGCCCTTCGTGCAAAGCGTTTTTCCGCAGGCTCTTTAGTCCTCTGTCGTCTGTGGGGTATCTCACACCGCCAGCGTGGAGTCGACGACAGCCAGATGGTTATGCCCGCGAAGTATCTTGACGTCGGTAACTCCGAGCACGCTCTCCAGCTTGCCTGCTGGAACCACCATGGGACCCGGACCCGGCGCCGCTCCCGGTGCAGGCTGCGGGAATGCCGTCGACATGGCCGTATGAAAGCTGACATTGCCTTCAACCTTCTGCACTATCTGATGAATGTGGCCGTTCAAAACGGTGACCGACCCAAAACGCTTCATATAGCTCAACGCGGTGGTCCCGTCCTGCGTGCCCCAACCCCACTTCTCATAGACCATCCACAGGGGAATGTGCGCAAAGACCACCACCGGCGTCGAAGAACTCAGCCCGCCCAAATCGGCCTTTAGCCATGCCAGCTGATCCGCACCCAGGTTGCCCATTGCGTCCACCTGCACGCAATTGTTCAGCCCCACAAAATGAACTCCCTTGTAGTCATGGCTGTACCAGCCGTTTCCTAGCGTCCCTTTGCTAAAGCGTTGCTTGTACTGTTCGCCATCGTCGAGCGAAAAGTCGTGCTCTCCGGGAACATAAAATACCTGCCCCACCTTTGCGCCCTTGATCACCTGCACGGCGGCATCAAACTCCGCTGGTTTTGAGCTTTGGGTGATATCGCCGGTATGAATCATGAACTCCGGTTGCTTCATTCCTGCGTGTCCCGCATTGATCTTGTCGATAGCGATCTTCAGCGTGTTGGTCACATTCTGGTTGGCCGCTTTATTGAAGCCTATGTGGCTGTCGCTGATCTGCACGAAAGAAAAGTCCTCCACCCTAGCCGTCTTCGCCGGCGTTGACCCGTGAGTATCTGCAAGCAACTTTGAAGTCGGTACGCCGGCAACCATGGACCAAATCAGGCCGGTGCCAGCCCATGCCATGCACTCAAGGAAATTGCGCCGGTCGATGCCATCCCCAATAGGCCTCTTCGATCCCTTGGCATCCTGCGCAGTCTCGTTCTCTTGGCTCCGTGTCAAATCGATCATCCTAGTCATCGTGATTCCCTCTACAGCAGAAAACTGGGTTAGCTTGCGTTTATTCCGCACAGCCGCAAATAATTCCGGATTACCTGCCTGTTATTCGTCGAGGACGATAATGTTCAATAATCGAAGTGCGCCTGTTGACCAGGAGTGATCCGCATTGATGGCTTGCCCGTATCACCCAAATGGCCCGGTCTGGGAAGATGATTGCCAGGAAGGCGTCTTTCGCCTGCAGGTAACGGAGCCCTATTTTGATAAACAGATGAATGGATGGGTACTGAGCCGGTATGCGGACGTGACCGCGGCCTTCCAATCCCCCGAGCTTGTAGTAGTAGGCCCTGCGAGTAAAGCCGAATATCCCTCGGTGGATGAGGCCGCGCGACTGAACATGCGGGCGCAGACGAGGGACGCACTATCACCGGTTGCATTGCGATCGTGGCGGAAACAGATGCTTTCGCACGCCCGAGAACGGGTTGCCCAGTTTGATAGCGAACTGCCTGTCGACCTCATCAAGGATTACGCAGAGCCGGTATGTCTTAAGCTGGCTCTGCTGGCCACGCATCCGGATCCAGTTGTGACTCAGCATCTCACTGCACTTGCGGCCCAGGTTTCGCTGGCGGCAGCGGATCCTTTCGATGAGCAGATGAAAGCCCAGTCCAAGATCGCGACGGCGGAGCTGCGACCCTTCTTTACGAAAGGTCCGGAGCCGATGCGAGACTCCGGCTTTGTTGCCCTGTCGCGTACCCTGGTAAGTCTTTTGGGGAATGCATGGTTTGCCCTGGCACGCCATCCGCAAGAATGGAAGCAGTTGCACACGAGGCCCGCACTGGTGGCGCGAGGCGTCGAGGAACTTCAGCGTTTTGCAGGCCTGACTCGTCTACTTTTCCGCCGGGCGGTCGCAGATATAACTCTCAACGGTCTGGCGATCCATAAAGGAGAACGTGTGATCCTATGCCTGCTCGCCGCCAATCGCGACCCGGATCGTTTTCCCGCACCTCACGAGCTCTCTGTGATGCGCCCCCGCATCAGTCACGTCAGTCTAGGTGGAGGGCGAAATGCATGTGTGGGGGCGCCTCTTATTCGCGTGGCAACCATTGCCGCTACGTTGGCCCTGGTAGAACGATTCTCGAGCATCCAGCTGGTTGCGCCGATTGAGTGGCGAGGCGGCGCCGGTTTTGTTTGGCCCGTAGAGCTACCCGTGTTACTAGCCACGGAACGCGTCTGAGTCTTGTTCCTTTCACCTGGACTGCACCACCTGGAAGCGGAAAGAGTAGCCAAAACCGATCGCGTAGTCTGGCGCTGCAGATGAGAGACCGAAGCCGCAATGGAAATCGAGTTGCTGATGTGGCGAAGGCTTGTAGGCCATACCGAAATCGATCAAGTGCTGTGGACCGCCGTGCTGGGGAAAGTCTCCGGAGTATTCGACGTAAGCATCCAGGGGTTGCAGAAGCTGACGGTCGATATAGAAACTCGCCTGGCCAGTGAGATTTCTCTGACCTGATTCTGTTGGCCACATAATGGAGAACATTCCAGCCGCCGTCCAGTTCTTGGCTAGCGCGCGCGACCATGGCAGTTGTACGGACGGATCATAACCATGACTTGAGATCAGGTTGGCGCCCACGGGAAGGCTTACTCCCGGTATCACGGAAACATCAAACCCGCCGAGGGTCGGTCCAAGCTGCTTCTTGAAGCCAACAGTCAAATCACCAAATCCGTTGGCGAATCCCGACGAGGTGTCGTCATTGTAGAAGTAGTCCGGAACTCCCAGACGAAGTTCTGTTTTGCCGGGGATTCCGAAGCGCACTGAGGTCTCCGGAAAGTCATAGGTATGTTGGCCACCATTGCCGGTTTGCTGGAATCCGTTTTCAAACTGCAGGCTTCCACAAGGGACGACAACACTTGAACTTGTGACCTGCGGCCTATCCGTAGCAATCGGAGATTGCGCATCAGAACCGCAGTTTTGAGCTGCCGCCTGGAGCGTCAAGGTCCCCCACAAAAAGAGGAAGAGCCAGGATGAGGGACGCGACATGCAGAAGATGATAGCTGGAGATCCATACGCACAGCAGCGTCGGCTCGAAATCCTTACGTCTTCCTTATTTCTACCAACCTAAACTCTCTGTGTAGCCATCAAGTGGGCTGCTGGAGAATTGTGTCGCTTTTCAATCTCCTTCTTGGTAAACCGCTCGCCACGTCCGAAGAGCGTGCCGAGCATATAGGGCCGATCGCCGGCATACCGGTTTTTGGTCTTGATGCGCTTAGCTCCGCCGCCTATGGTCCAGAAGCTGCGCTCACCCTGCTTATTCCGCTGGGGCTGGCCGGCGTCGCGTACATTGTCCCTATCAGCTTCGCAATTATCGCCTTACTTGCCATTGTTTATTTTTCCTATTGCCAAACGATTGACGCCTATCCTCATGGCGGAGGTAGCTTTACCGTCGCTACAGAAAACCTGGGAGAAAGCGCCGGTCTTCTCGCAGCCGCCGCACTGATGATCGACTACATTCTGAACGCTGCTGTTGGTATCTCGGCCGGCGTTGGTGCGTTGATCTCTGCCTTCCCTAAACTTCAACCACATACCCTCGGGCTCTGCCTGCTAATTCTCGCCATACTCACGCTCATCAACATGCGCGGCACCAAGGACGCCGGCGCAACCTTCCTCATTCCTACTTACCTGTTCATCGGCTCACTGCTATTCGTCATTGTCGCCGGAGCCATTCGCGCGATTCTCGCTCATGGCCATCCGACGCCGGTCGTCAGTCCACCAGCGCTACCCGCGGCTGCGTCGATGCTATCGCTGTGGCTGGTGCTAAAGGTCTTCGCCAGTGGCTGCACCGCCATGACCGGCGTGGAAGCTGTTTCCAATGGCGTCAATGCCTTCCGGGAGCCGGTTCAGCGCAACGCCAAGCGCACTCTCACGACCATCATCTTGCTGCTTATGCTTTTCCTGAGCGGCATTGCGATTCTCTGCCGCGCCTACAAAATCGGTGCTACTGATCCTACCGGCGCCGGCTACCAGAGCATTCTCTCGCAGCTTATCTCTGCCGTCATGGGCCGCGGCTGGTTTTACTACATCGCGATCGCCTCCATACTCTCAGTGCTCGCGCTCTCAGCCAATACCTCGTTCGCGGATTTTCCCCGTCTCACGCGGGCGATCGCCGAGCGGGACTACCTGCCCCATGTGTTTAAGATTCGCGGCCGCAGGCTTCTCTACTCCCATGGCATCTATGCACTCGTCGGCTTCACCGCCCTGTTATTGGGAGTTTTCGGCGGGGTCACCGATCGCCTCATCCCACTCTTTGCCATCGGCGCTTTCCTTGCCTTCACGCTTTCCCAGGCTGGCATGGTGATCCACTGGAAACGCTCTGACTCCCCTGGGCGCCTCCACCGCATGCTCATCAACGGCGTTGGCGCATTCGCCACCGGAGTTACCCTTCTCGTCGTACTGCTGGCCAAGTTCCGCGACGGCGCCTGGGTCACCGTCATTCTGGTCCCTTTGCTCATCCTTGTTATGTCAGCGGTCAAACGCCACTACGGTGGCGTCGCCCGCACAATCTCGGTGGCCACTCCCATCAACCTCACTAACCTGGCTGAGCCGCTCGTCATCGTCCCACTCGACCGTTGGACACGCATCACGGAGAAGGGACTGAGGTTTGCACTGAAGATCAGCAGCCACATTGAAGCGGTCCATGTCGACGCCGAAGACTGCGCGGCGGATGTCTGCACCATGTTCCAACATAATGTAGTGGACCCCGTCCGTGCTGCGGGTCTTATTCCGCCGGAGCTTATTCTGCTGCGTTCTCCCTACCGCTTCGTCCTTGTGCCGCTGGTCGATCACATTCTGGAAGTCGAACACGCGCACCCAGACCGGCAGATCGCTGTACTCGTCCCCGAGCTCGTGGTTCGTCATTGGTGGCAGGCGCCGCTGCACAACCAGCGGGCTCAGCTTCTCAAGGTACTGCTCCTACTCCGCGGCAACCAGCGCATCATCGTCATCAACATTCCCTGGTATCTTTAGTCGCAGGACCGGGTCAGAGCCAAATGTCTGCTAGTTAGTCGTGGGGGCTGGTGGCGGCGTCGCATTGGGGTTGGGGATATATTTCACCTCGTTTAGTCCCAGTCGGCGAAATAGGGTGGGCCAATAGTTCTCGAACATGTTCACCCCAACCCTCCAGGCCAGGTCCGATCCGATACGCTCGCAGTTCCGGGCCGCGGTTTGTTCAGAGCCGGGCAGGTAGACGTTGGCCAGCCCCTCCGCCATAACGGTTCCTACGATCCCCGAGGTATTGAAGGTGTCTATCCCCGAATCCGTTCTGGTAATAAAAACGCGTTTTACAGAGTACTTGACGCTTCCCCATATCGTGGGCCTGTTTTGCGGGAAGAAACGTGGGTCCTGGTGCAGCGTGGAGGCAAGAAGAAAGGAGCTGAAAAAGCTGATCGATGAACCCCGTGCAAGCTTCATACCATAGCGGCCGCCATATGCGCCCCAACCCTCCCCGTAACCCTTGGGAGCGTCCCGCGCCTGGTCAAACGCGGCGGCGATACCCGCCACCAGGAGGTAAGGAGGAGAAACGCTCTGGTTCAGGAAGAGTTTGAATTTGCTGGCCGGGGTGAGCGGGCGGTCGCTGACCGCGATGGCGGGAAAGACGAAGGACTTGTTTGTCATGTAGCCGATAAAGCGAGTGGTCGTGTCCGTGGTGGTATTCGTGTTGTCCTGGGGTTTGGGCGAATCCGGCAAGGAGGTCTTGTCGCTATCTCCGCCGGGAGGCTGCTGGGCCAAAGACATGGGGGGGCAGCAGAGGCATGCACCGACCATCAGGAGAGCCGAAAGGCGTTTCGCCAGAGAGAAATTTCTTAGCAGGAACGGAGCGGTTGCAGAACGACAAGCCAGCAGTGTAGCCTCCCATGCCTCACAATCCATTATCGCTCCTGCGCTCAGGCCGGACGACCATGACGCTGGTGTCGGGGAAATTATTTTGGAAGCTGGAGCCTGCCGGGACCTGACTGGTTACCTTCTGCGCTGCATCCTGCTCCATTTTCGTACTCTCCGTATAGAAGCAACGCCACTGCTCAGTTGCAGATGTATGATCCAAGTCGAAATGGGTCCGACTAGATGACCGACCTGCTGAGAGAAGCGAAGCAAGTGATCCGCGGACTCCTCCGCAGCCCTGGATTCGCGGTCGTTGCTGTGCTGACGATGGCGGTGGGCATCGGGGCCAACACTGCAATGTTCAGTGTGATCGAGAACGTTGTTCTGCGCCCCCTGCCTTATCGCGACCCGGCCGGCCTCGTCATGCTGTGGTCCTCAGTGCCCAAAAAAGACATTCAAAAGAACTGGACTTCTTATCCCGATATTCAGGACTGGAGACGCGAGTCCCGCAGTTTCACGCAAATCGCAGCGATGCTTCGAATTGATACCGCTAACCTTACCGGCAGTGAGCAAGTGGAACGCATCAAGGTGGCGCGAGTTTCCTCCGAGTTTTTCTCCGTCCTTGGCGTCGCTCCTCAGCTGGGCCGGAGCTGGAGCGAAAAGGAAGAGGAACAGCGCACGCCGGTCGCCGTCCTCAGCCACGCATTCTGGCAAACGCATTTCGGAGGCGCTCCCGATGTGATTGGCAAACCACTCGAAATCGACCACAAACGCGCCATCGTTGTCGGAGTGATGCCCGCTCAATTCGATTTCCCGGCAGCGGACACCAGAGTGTGGATTCCAGTAACCTTCATTTCGCAGTGGCCGGCGTTTCTGACCGCCCGGCAAGCTGACGCCTTTAACGCAGTGGCTCGTCTGAGAGCTGGAGTCACACCGCAGCAAGCGCAGCAGGAAATGGCTGACCTCACTGCCCGCCTGAATAAACAGTACCCCCAGTTTGAGGCCGGCAAATCAATCAATGTTGTGCCTTTGACCGCGGAACTTGTTGGACCGGGCATACGCGCGTCACTCTGGCTGCTGTTTGGCGCTGTCCTTTTTGTTCTGTTGATTGCGTGCACGAATGTCGCGAGCCTGGTGCTGGCGCGCCAAAGCTCAAGGGAAAAAGAGAATGCCGTCCGTGTGGCTTTAGGCGCCAGCCGCACGCGTATTATCCGGTTGCAATTGATCGAGAGCCTGGCCCTCTCCCTTTTCGCCGCTTTGCCTGGTGTGGGTCTTGCCGCTGCAGCTATCCCGCTCGTGCGCAAATTCGGACCGGCAGGCATCCGAGGCATCGCGAGCGTTCATCTGGATCCAGGGGTTGTTGCGTTCTGTGCGCTTCTGTCCCTGCTCACAGGCATGCTCTTCGGGTTGGGACCGGCATGGTTCAACTCCCGCCGTGATCCTCACGGCGGATTAAGGGCCGGCGGCCGTACGATGACCAGCAATGTTGCCCGGCGTCGCCTCGGCAGTGCGCTGATGGCGCTTCAATTGGCTCTCGCCATGGTGCTGATCACGGGCGCAGGGTTGATGCTGCGCAGCTTCCTGCAGGTGCAGGACGTCGACCTCGGCTATCAAGCGCAACAGTTGCTATTTCTCCACCTCGATGCCCCGGCGGGTAGGGACGGCGAAAGCGCACAGTTGTATGACGACGCTTTGGCGCGTATCCGCGCAATACCGGGCGTTCAGGGTGCGGGCGCTATCGATGCTCTGTTCAGCGATTATGTTCCTGATGAAATCATCGACGTAGAAGGCCATGCCCACCTCACGACCGGAAACGACGCGGATGCCAGCAGCTCGCACGTCGTTAGTGATGGGTTCTTCGAAACCGCGGTTGTGCCGCTGCTGCGCGGCCGGCTCTTTGCTTCCACAGACAGCCCCCATTCCCAGCCGGTCGCTATTATCAACCAGTCAATGGCCAAACGATTTTGGCCGGGAGAAAACCCCATTGGCGGGCGGTTCCGGTACGGAGTTCCGGGTGAAACGCCTTCCACGTGGCGAACCGTGGTTGGCATGGTGGGTGACACGCTTCCTGACGGTCCGGAGAGCCGCTCCTATCCGCAATTCTTTTTGCCGCAGAGTCAAATTCCGTGGACTAGCTCAATGGATATCGTGATTCGCGTCGCCCACAACCAAATTCCGCTAGCAGGCAGCATCCGAGCGGCGGTTCTCTCGGTGAGCGCGGAAGTCCCACGGTTCGAAGTGACAACAGTGGAATCGCAGCTGGACGCGTTGGGTAACCGCCGCCGCTTCCAGACTTGGCTGCTAAGCTCGTTTTCCGCGATTGCGCTGATCCTCGCCGCGATTGGTATCTACGGACTGATCTCGTTTTCAGTAACGGAACGCACACCCGAGATTGGTATCCGTATGGCTCTCGGGGCTCGTCCTCTGAACATCATGACCATGATTCTGGGCCAGCTTTTCATCTTAGCTGGAGCCGGCCTGCTGCTCGGAGTCGCCGCCGCCCTGGCTCTTTCGCATGCTGCCTCTTACTTACTTTTCGGAGTTGCACCGACAGACAGCCTGACGCTGACACTGGCGACACTGCTGTTGCTCACGGTCGCTTTGGCAGCGGGATACTTCCCCGCCAGACGCGCCACAAGAGTGGATCCAGCCATCACCCTCTCCTCCGAATAGAGAGCCCTAATTGTCCTGTGCTTCCAGTTGACCGCTTTTAGTGAGCCGTTTCGCTTGCAACACTTTTGCTAAGCTTGATGTGCCGGTCAACACCAGTTTGGGCCAAGTTAGCTCTTCAGAATGGGAGAAAACAATCCAAATGGATCTCTGCAAAAGAAACCGCTTGTGCCCAGATCACCCTTACGACGCGCAGTCGCCCCAAATGTCACTGCGGCTGGCAAAGCGTGTCCTTAGTTCTCTTTTAGTCTTCGCCGCTGTGGTGGCATGCGGTTGCGTACTCACCGCACAGGAGAAGACGAAAGTGCCAGGCGATGATTGGATTCAGCTCTTCAACGGCACCAACCTGGACGGGTGGATCAAGATTGGGAACGAAAGCTGGACTGTCGAGGACGGCCTGCTTCACGGCAAGGGACTGACGAAGGACTACGGATACCTGGAAACGGTCAAAGACTATAAAGACTTCCAGCTTTCCCTTCGCTTCAAATGCGTGGGCGATGGGAACAGCGGTGTGTTCTTTCATACTGGATTCAAGCCGGGATCAGTCGATACCACGCAGGGGATGCAATTCGAGATCGATTGCACGATGATGCACCACACAGCCGGGGTCTATGGCGAGGATGGCAGAGGCTGGGTGGTTTGGCCGGCGCCAGAGAACGAAGGCGTGGTGCGGATGGGTGAATGGAACGATTATCTGGTGGAGGTAGTCGGCAACCGCTATCGTTCCCGCCTGAATGGAGTACAGATGGTGGACTTCACCGATCCCAAACCAAGCTCGTTCGATGGCAAGATCGCCTTGCAGCTCCATGCTGGCGGCCAGGGCAATATGCAGTTCAAAGATATCTGGATACGCGACCTCTCGGCCCGTTGATGAGTTGCATGTCTAACAATCCGGAAAAACTCGCGGTAAACAGCCCTCAGGGGCTATTGGTTACTGCAAAACTAATGTCCCGGTCAGTCTGTTTCGAGCCAATTTCAAAGGGCGCTTTGTATCAGGGCACGACTTCAGTCGTGCCGAAAAGAGCCAGTAGGACGAGGGCTTTAGCCCCTGCGGCGCTATTTCCCTCTCAGTTCGGCCTCGGGCAGCGTTCGGCAGCTCAACCTGCCAGGAGGACATACCTTTGCAGCATTCAATAAAGCCTGATCATTCTTGCCCAAGATTTCGCTCTCGTCCGCTTTCTCAAGCCAAGTGGCTCGTGATTCTACTGAGCTGGATCGCGATGGGACTGCCTTCGCGTGCGTCGGACCTGGATGGCGCTACGAAAGTCCCCACAGCAGAGACCCACACAACATGGCGCGCCTACGGCGGCTCCGCGGACGGCGCGCAGTATTCCGCGCTGCGCCAGATCAATCGTTCCAATGTCAAAAAGCTGCAAGTGGCCTGGACCTATCGGACAGGAGATGACAGGAAGTACTCGTTCAACCCGCTGATCGTCGACGGAGTGATGTATGTGCTGGCGAAGAACAACTCGATCGTGGCGCTCGACGCCGCGACGGGAAAGGAAATTTGGACCCACGCTACGGATGGGAAGACGACGCTCATCACCAATCGAGGAATCGACTATTGGGAGAGCAAGGATCGATCCGACCGGCGTCTGCTTTTTTCGCTCAGCAACCAGCTCCAGGAGCTGGATGCTCGTACAGGCCAGTCTATTTTGCAGTTCGGCACCAACGGCCGGGTAGACCTGCGCGCCGGACTGGGACGTGATCCTGAAAGCCTGACGCTGGTGCAGTCGTACAATCCAGGGCGCGTTTTTGAAGACCTGCTCATTCTGGGTTCCGCCACGAATGAGGAATACAACTCTGGCCCCGGCGACATTCGCGCGTACGATGTCCGCACCGGCCGTCTGGCGTGGAGCTTTCATACCGTTCCCCACCCCGGCGAGCCTGGTTATGAGACTTGGCCGAAAGATGCGTGGAAGTCGGTTGGAGGCGCGAACGACTGGAGCAGCATGGCGTTGGATGTAAAGCGCGGCATTGTGTATGTGCCGACGGCGAGCCCTAAATACAATTTCTACGGCGCCAATCGACCAGGGGCGAACCTGTACGGTGACTGCCTGCTGGCGCTCAATGCGCGCACCGGCAAACTGATCTGGTATTACCAGATGATTCACCATGACATATGGGATTACGACAACGACACGACCCCCATGCTGGCCACGGTGGAACACAATGGCAAGAAGGTCGACGTAGTAGCGCAAGCCGGCAAGGTTGGTTTTCTTTGGGTCTTCAACCGTGTGACGGGCGAGCCGCTTTGGCCGATTGAGGAACGGCCAGTTCTCAAGTCTGACATGCCGGGAGAGGAGACTTGGCCAACGCAGCCCTTCCCCACAAAGCCGCCTCCGTTTGCGCGGCAGACATTTACAGTCAAGGACCTTAGCCCATTTCTGGAGCCTGCGGAGCGCGAACAATTGAAGGCCGAGATAATGAGTGCCCACAACGAAGGTCTGTTTACCCCGCCTGGTTTGGGCAACACGGTTGAGATGCCTGGAAATAATGGCGGCGCTAACTGGGGCGGAACGGCTATCGACCCCAGCAATGGGAACCTATACGTTGTTTCCAAGGATCTTCCGGCTATGCTCAAGCTGGAGTTAGCGAGCAAGGTCTCTCAAGTTGGCTCGCCGGAAGAGCAAGGCCAGTCAATTTTTGCCGCAAACTGCAGCGTGTGCCATGGCGCCAATCGGGAAGGAAACCCACCGGCGATTCCTTCCCTGGTTGATGTTGGATCGCGGCTGTCTGACGATCACATTAAGAGTGTGGTGCAGCATGGGCAGGGCCCAATGCCGGCTTTTTCGCAGTTATCCACTGCGGAGATCACATCCCTGTTGGCGTATCTCAAGCATCCGGAACTTGCGCCGGCGACCAGCCCAGATGTAAATGCAGCTGCAACTGGCCCAGTGGATCCGATAACTGCCCACTATCGGAGCAGCTTCGGCTTTATGTTCGCCAGCAGCGGGCTACCCGTCATTACACCGCCCTGGACGTCTTTGACTGCTTATGACCTGAACACAGGAAGCATTCGTTGGAAGATCCCTCTGGGGGTCGTTCCCGAATTGGCCGCCAAGGGCTTTACCGACACTGGCTCACAGTTTCCCAAGGTGAGCCCCGTGGTGACCGCCGGAGGGGTGATCTTTACCGGTACGCGCGACCGCAAGGTGCGCGCGATTGACTCCGGCACCGGCAAGGTGGTCTGGGAGGCAGAAGTGGATGCCGCGCTGGAAGGGATGCCCGCAGTGTACGAGGTGCAGGGGCGGGAGTACGTCGTCTTCTGTGCGGCGGCACAAGCCACGACTTACACCCACAATGTTCCGGGGCACCCGGCGTCTCAAGCTCCTATCCCAGGGGCTTATGTTGCGTTCGCGCTTCCAGATGGAAAATGAGATGGTTCATTTACATGGCGGCCAGAACTTCCTGAAAGAGATGCTGTGCGCCTTCCACGCCATCCCACGGGCCTGCTTCATACTCCAGAGCGAAGACGCCGGTGAAATTGTTATTGAGCATGATTCTTACGTTCCGCTGGACATCAGGTTCGCCAAACCGATCCCAGAACTTGGCATGAACGGTTGTATGTGCGTAGGGAGCTAAATCCTGCAGAGCGTGGTAGAGAAGGTACTTGTTTTCCCAATTGCAGAAGTCAGGACTGGCCTCGCAGAAGGGATGGTTGACCTCTTCGACGATGATTCTGATGTTTATCGGGTTGGCGGTGAGCCCCCAGTGGTTTTCGAGGGTCACCTTGACGCCCAGCCTGGCACCGTACTCAGCCATCTCCTTGTAAGATGCAATGCAGTTGGTCAGGTAATCCTCGAGGACCGCGTTGGTGGCATAACCGCTGGGAGTAAGTTGAGGAACGGGAGCAATGTGCGGGCCGCCGGTATTTACGCGCATCGATTTTGCACCCAATATCGCGGCGCCATCCAGCCATTTCTTCGCCACTTCAATGCCCGCCTGGCGTTTTGCTGCGTCGAGGCTGGAGATATCCTGAGGCACGTCGTTCGAGATGTGATGGCATTTTGTTCCCGTCTTCACCATCGTGGATGCCATAGTCTCCAGCCACTTTTTGCCGGATGGGGTGGACGGATCAAATTCCCTGACGGTGTGGATCTTTCCGTCGAAATCATCGATGTTCGTGGTGAAGTATTGACTGTCATCGTCGCTGTCTCCAAATAGGCCCGACCACAGATCCATCTGGTAAACGCCGGGAAAGGTCTTCTTGGTGAATTCGGGGAAATCAAGCATGGTGATTTCGCCATACTTCTTCTTCATCTGCGCAACGGTATCCTTGCCGGCAACTTCCGTCTGCGTTTTGAAGATGTAGCGGATGGGGTAGCTGTTAGACGCGATGCGCACCAGCTTTTCGCTCTCAGACATCGGAGGTGAAACACTGGCGTGAACGATCGATTCCGGGGTAACCGCCTGCGTTTGCGCGGCGGCTCCCGCGGACGACGCGAGTAGACCGGCCGCCAGACCGCCGCCCGCAGCTTGAAGAAACTTACGCCTATCCAGGTGGGTTCCGTGAGTTGAGCTCATTGCCAGTACTCCTTGTTTCGAAGCGATTTTATGGGTGATTGTAACGGGATCCCCCGAGGTCACGAAAAACGTAAGCTTGATTCGAAAGCTCGAGGCATTCTCACCAGGGCCTTACAGGCTGCGGAAAAATGCTTTGTACGAAGGGCACGGCTTTAGCCGTGCCGCACTGAGCTATCACTTGAGGGCTTTAGCCCCTGAGGTACGTCTTCTAAGACCTGATGCCCTGAAAAGCGTACCTCAGCGGCTAAAGCCGCGTCGCGAGCATGGCACTTGCGGCACGGCTGAAGCCGTGCCCTTCGTAGAAGCGTTTTTTCGCAGCCGTAAAGCCCGGAAGTTACAACATAAAGCGTTCTCGCGGTTTTGAAAACCCGCTCCCCAGCCTGAAGTCCGGGGCCCGCACGGAAAGGCGAGCCCCGGGGCAGCCTGCGATTTGCCTCCCGCAAACCGCGAGAGTTGTTTTGGCGAGGCTGATAATTTGGACAGCCCGTGAAGTATAGTTACCATTCAGCCAGGAGAGCGAATGCGGTTTGCCTTTGGCGGCATCCACATCGAATGCAGCACCTATAGCCGGATCCGAACCCGCACCGAGGACTTTACCGTACTCTCGGGCGATGAATTATCCGCCGCTCCGAAGTTTGCCTTTCTACGCTCTTATGCTCATCCCTTCTTTCCCACGCTCTACGCGAGCGCGGTGCCCGGAGGGCCGGTGGAGCGGGCCACCTACGAATCCTTCAAAGCAAGCTTTCTTCAGTCATTGAAGACACTACTTCCGCTCGACGGACTGTACCAGCCGATGCACGGCGCGCTCTATGTCGAAGGGATGCAAGATGCCGAGGGCGATTGGATATCAGCCGCTCGTCAGGTTGTGGGCGATGATTGCCTGATAAGTGCGAGCTACGACCTGCACGGGAATCTGAGCCGCCGCGTCATCGACAACATCGACATGCTCTCCGCATACCGCACTGCGCCTCATATAGACGTTCAAGAAACCATGCGGCGCGCGGCCGAGATGCTGCTGGACTGTTCGCGCGTGCGACTCCGCCCCAGTTTGGTCTGGGTGCCGGTTCCTGTGCTCTTGCCGGGAGAACGAACCAGCACCGAGGACCAGCCCGCAAAGGGTCTCTATGCACAGTTAGCGCCAATGAACGCGAAGCCCGGAGTGCTCGACGTTTCTCTGTTGGTTGGGTACGTGTGGGCCGATGAACCTCGCGCCACCGCAAGCGTAGTTTTGACCGGAACAGAGCGGCCGACGCTGGAGCGCGAAGCCATGCGCCTTGCCCAGCAATACTGGGATGCCCGCGAGGATTTCAAATTTGGCGTACCGGTGGGCAGCATCGCGGAACTGCTCGACCAGGCACAAACGGTCGCGACCCAGCCCGTGATCCTGGCGGATTCAGGTGATAATCCCACCGGTGGCGGGGTCGGAGACAGAGCCGAAGTTCTGGAACTGCTTTTGCGCCGCAATTTCACCAATGCCCTGGTCGCCGGCATCGCCGATCTTCCCGCCACAGAGCTTTGCTACCAGCGGTCCCCAGGAAGCAGGCTCGGGTTGCGCATTGGCGCGTCGCTCGATCCGCAGGGGAGCCGGGCGATCGAGGCGGAGGCGGAGATTCTCTTTCTGCTCCCCACCGGCAATCCTCGAGAGCGCCAGGCGGTGGTGAGAATTGACGGAATTACGGTGGTTCTCACCGCCGCTCGCCGCCCCTTTCACGACATCAGCGACTTCACTCGTCTGCAATTGCACATTCCCAGTTTTAAACTCCTGGTGGTGAAATCAGGCTATCTTTCGCCGGAACTGGCCCCGCTGGCCAATCCGAATCTCATGGCTCTCTCCGACGGTTCGATTCTTCAGGATCTGGACAGGCTTCCTAAAAATGAATTCCGGCCGCCGACCTACCCTTTCGACCGCTCGTTTCGCTGGCAACCTTCCGCCATTGTCTCGGCCAGATCACCGCAGGAGACGAGATGAATCGCCCCGTGGTGGAGGTTTCGATTGAAGGAGTCGATGGTTTGTTGGTGGCACAAGACAACGGCGCCGATCGGGTAGAACTCTGCGCGAGTGTACTCGAGGGCGGGATTACTCCCAGCATTGGAATGGTGCGTGAGGCTCTGCGCCGAGCGCGGATACCGGTCTTTGTCATCGTGCGCCCACGAGGCGGTGACTTTCTCTACTCCGAGGCGGAGTTCGAAAGCATGCGCCAGGATGTGATCGCGCTGAAGGAGCTCGGCGTCCCCGGGATAGTTACGGGATGCCTCATGGCCGGCGGCGAAGTGGACGAACAGCGAACGGCGGAGTTGCTTCGCCTGGCAAGACCAATGAGCTTCACCTTCCACCGGGCTTTTGATATGGTGCGGGACCCAGTGCAGGCGCTCGAGGTTTTGATCAGCCTGGGTGTCGATCGCTTGCTGACCAGCGGGCAACGGTCCACGGCGATCGAGGGCCTGGCCACCCTCAAGCACCTGGGCCAGGTGGCAGGCGGGCGCATGATCGTGATGCCTTGCGGCAGCCTTCGTGCTGACAATGTTGGCCAGGTGTGCCGGGAAACCGGGCTATGGGAACTACACTTTGCGGCGCATGCGATGGAGCCCAGCGCGATGACCTACCGCAATCCCCAGGTAGCGATGGGAGCAACCTCGCGGGACCACGAATATCGAAAAACTGTGACCGACCCCACAACGGTCCGGACCACGGTGGAAGCGGCGCGGAATGAATTGAAGTGAACGCCCGCCTGCTGAAATTTGCGCCCTCAGCCACGGCGTGGCTTGCGGCTCTCGCTACCGCGATAGTGGCGTGTGGCTTAGTGGCTTGTGGGCCTACCCCTCCCCCGGAAAGCCGGGTAACGATCATGCAGTTGGAGGCGCCGTTAACCATGGATGCGGAGGACCACACTGCCAGCTTCACCATGGATGTTCTGGATCCAATGTATGAAAGTCTCGTGCGGTTCGATCAGAACCTCAATGTGGCGCCGAGCCTGGCCACAAAATGGAGCGTAGATGCGTCGGGAACACGATGGACGTTGGAGTTGCGCAAAGGCGTGCGCTTTCACGACGGTACTCCCTTCGATGCTCAAGCGGTCGTGGACTCCTTCCAGCGGCTGCTCGATCCCGCTCGCGGCTTAGCGGCAGCCAGCCGGGTTCGAAGCATCGTCAAGCGGGTGACGGCCACTGACCCGTACACGGTGCTTTTCACGCTCACCAGTTCCTATGCATCCTTTCTCCGGGTGCTGGCAGTCACTCCGATTGTCAGCCCGTTGGCGGAAAAACAGGGCAAGCTCTCGCGTGAGGCCGTCGGCACCGGACCTTACAAGTTCCTGGAATGGAAGACGGGCGAATACGTCCTGGAAGAGCGCAACGAGCAATACTGGGGACCTCGTCCAACAATAAAACAGTTGAAATGGATCTGGACCAGTGAGCCGGTGCTGATCAATATGTCGGTGCTGGCGGGTGCGGCCGATATCGTTAACCCTGTGCCACCGATCTTTGCCGAGGCTCTTTCGCGCAATCGCAAGGTCAAGCTGATCCAAGGGGGAGAAGTCAGAGTCTTTTGGGTGGCACTCAACACCAAGAGAAAGCCCCTGGACGATATCCGGGTACGCCAGGCCTTAAACTACGCTACCGACCGCGAAGCCCTGGTCAGGACCCAATTACGCGGCTTTGGGACCCCGGCAAATTCGCCCCTGGCGCCGGCCGATTTTGCCTACGATGCACAGACAAGAGGCTATCCCTACGATCTGGAGCGAGCGAAGACGCTGCTGGCAACAGCCGGCTACGGCAATGGCTTCAGCCTTAAGATTGCCGTACAGGAGCAGGACTCCCAATTGGTGGAGACCTTACAGGGCATGTGGGCCAACATCCACGTGAATCTCGAAATCGACCAAATGGAGAGCGGGGTTTACTCGCAAGCGATCTTCGGTTCGCCGCAACAAAAAGCGCAGCAGGGTATTGATTGCGTCTTTGCTTCGTGGGCCTCGGATAATACTGATCCCGACTACCAATTGGGCCCGCTCTATCGAAGCGACCAATGGTCTCCGGGCGGCGCCAATCTTGGTTTCTACTCCAACCGGCAACTCGACGTGCTGTTGGAGAGCGCTGCGGCCGAACTCAATGCAGAGAAGCGCAAAGCGCTCTACAGCCAGGCACAACAAATTATCTCCGACGATGCCCCGCATGTCCTGCTCTACTATGCACGGGACGTCGCCGCACAACATTTAGGGACCGTCCCCACGCCGGTTCGGCTGTTGCCAGGTGGGCGAGTGGAGTTTGAGCAACCTGCGCCGGCGGGTCCATAGGAAAGCTGCGAGAGGATTCGCCCGCATGAGAAATTACTGGCTACGAAAAATTCTGGCCTTGCCGCTGATTCTGCTCGTGGCTTCGTTTCTCATCTTCTGGGCCGTCCGGCTCTTGCCCGGAGATCCCGCAAGGCTAATGGCCGGCATGCAGGCCGATCAAAAGGCAGTCAATGCCGCGCGCAGCCGGCTCGGCTTGGACAAGCCGTTCGCGATTCAATATGAGGTATTCCTTCGCCATGCCCTGCGCGGCGATTTGGGAATATCCATCCGTTCTCACAAACCGGTGGCCCAGGAGATCGCTGAGCGTTTCCCTTACACCCTGGCCCTTGCCACCGTGAGTTATGTGCTGGCAGTTGGCGTGGGGATCACGGCGGGTATTCTCGCGGCGATCTATAGCGGGCGCAAACTGGATCACCTGGTTATGGTGGCGGCGATCTCGGGAGCGTCCATCGCCAACTTCTGGTTGGCGTTGATGGCCATGAACCTGTTCGCCGTTCGACTTGCCTGGGTGCCGCTGCTGGGGGCCAACAGCTGGAAGAGCTACATCCTGCCCTCCATTACCTTAGCCTTGCTGCCAGGAGCCGTGATCGCCAGAATGTGCCGCGGCAGCATGCTCGACATCATCCACCAGGACTACATCCGGACAGCCCGAGCCAAGGGACTCACCACAGCGAAGGTCTACATCAAACATGCTTTGAGAAACGCCCTGATCCCAATCGTAACCATCATAGGGATGAATTTCGCCTCCGTTTTGGGAGGCGCAGTCATCACCGAAACAGTATTCAATTGGCCGGGTCTTGGCCGCTTGATGGTCGACGCGGTTCGCTATCGTGATTACGCTACGATCCAGGGCATTACGCTGCTCACCGTCGCGATCGTAATTGCCGTCAATTTTGCCGTGGATGTGTTCATCGGCATGATCGATCCCAAGATTCGTTTTGACTGAACCCAAGATTCGTTTTGACTGAATACGTCCTCAATTCGACTCCTTCCCGATATCGAGCATGGCGGGCCAGTATACCCGCTCTGCTGCAATACCGGAACCTCGTGCTCGGCGCATCCATCGTGTTGGTTCTGTTCCTCGCCGGACTGCTCGCCCCGCTGCTGGCGCCCTATAACCCTTACGCGCAGAATCTCGCCATTACTTTCACCCCGCCAGGCTTGGCCCATCTCTTTGGCACCGATGAGTACGGCCGCGACATGTTCTCCCGGGTTCTGTACGGTGCGCGTCTTTCGCAGCTCGAAATCATGGTCAGTGTCGGCATGGCGCTGGCCATTGGGGTGCCGCTCGGCATGATCTCCGGCTACATGGGCGGTACCACCGATCAAGCGATCTTATGGTTCATCGACCTTCTCTATGCATTCCCCGGGATCGTGCTGGCGATCCTCATTGTTGCAATTCTGGGGCCGGGCCTTTTCGATAGCCTGGTGGCCATCTCCATCTTTGCGATTCCGGTCTACACCCGGCTGGCGCGCAATTTGACCCTATCGCTCAAGCGAATGGAATACGTCGAAGCCGCCCGAGCCCTGGGAGCGGGGCCGTGGCGCATCCTCTTCCATCACATTTTGAGAAATGCCGCGGTCCCTATTTTGGTCCAGGCCACCCTAACCGCCGGCGATGTAGTGCTGACCGCATCGGGGCTCAGCTTTCTGGGGCTCGGCGCTCAACCACCCTTGGCGGAATGGGGAGCCATGATGGCAGAGGGCCGCAACTTTCTCGGTGTTGCCACCTACCTGACGTTTTATCCCGGAGCGGCGATCACGCTCACAGCCTTAGGTTTGAACCTGCTGGGGGATGGCTTGCGCGACCGCCTTGATCCCCGCTTTCATCCGCGCTGATTGGTGCTAGTCTAGTTCAAATGCAAGCAAGAATCCCCGCGAGTGCCTGATTGCGCGTATTTGAAGCGCCAATAATTGCAGTTTGGATCCTTCTCGTTGCGTCGCCTGTTCTTGCCCAAGCGCGGCCAAATATCATTCTTATCTCAGTTGACACGCTGCGCGCCGATCGATTGCGTTTGAATTCGCCCGATGCGGAAGCTACTCCCAACATCGATAAAATCGCGCACGGAGGCACATCGTTTTCGCAGGAAACTTCGATGGTCCCGCTGACATTGCCGTCGCATGTCGCCATGCTGACTTCAACCTACCCGTTTGTGAGTGGCGTCGAAGACAATGGGGATCGTCTGGCGCCGGGCGCGGTTACCCTGGCAAGCGCGCTTCGCGCCCATGGCTATCAGACAGCCGCATTTCTTGGCAGTTTTGTGTTGGATCAGCGCTTTGGATTGGACCAGGGATTTCAGACTTATGACAGTCCCTCCGCATCGTTGAACAGCGACAGCACGGATCCAGGAGACATCAAACGAAAAGGTGAAGCAGTCGCCGATGCCGGCGAAGCGTGGCTTAACACTCATTCAAATCGACCTTTTTTCCTCTTCCTTCACATCTACGACTTGCACACGCCGTATAACCTGTCCGCAGCAGAGGAGGCGAAATACGGCAAGGGCTATAACGGTGAGTTGAGTTACATCGACCACGTGATTGGAAATCTCTGGGAATATCTCACTGCTCATGATCTGGTGAATAAGTCGCTCATCATATTCACCTCCGATCACGGCGAGGGACTGGGGGACCACGGTGAGACGACGCATGGTTTTTTCATCTATCAAAGCACGTTGCGGGTGCCGTTGATCATTCACTGGCCTGCGGGCGGGACTCGGTTGCCAGAGCGAGTGGACACGCCGGCCAGCTTGTTGGATCTCTCTCCGACAATTCTCGACGCGGTACGGCTTCCGGTGCCGCAGGCTATGGAAGGCAAGACCATGCTTGCTGCGAACGAGATTCCCAGGGACATATTCAGCGAGAGTGTTTATCCGCAGAGGCATTTTGGGGCAAGCGCTCTTACCGCCTTAAGGCGCGGGCACTACAAGTACATTGAGGCGCCGAGGCCGGAGTTTTACGATTTGGCCCAGGACCCCGGGGAATCAAAGAATCTTTATGCCGACAGAGGTTCCCTCGCATCGGCCTATCGCGAACGGCTAAATCAACTACGGCAGCTTTATAAGCCGCGTCCAGGGGGCACGGCCAACGCGCTCAGTCCCGAAGTGATCGAGCGTCTGCATGCGCTCGGGTACCTTACCGGAAATAGCTCGACGCCGAATTCCGCGCCGAGCGGGGTCGATCCCAAAGACAGAATCGCCGATTACGAAGAATATGGGCGGGCCATTTACCTGGCTTCCGCGGGGCACATGGAGGAAGCCAACACGGTGCTGGAAGCGATTCTGGGCCGAGACCATGACCTATCCGATGTTCGACTGGCCCTGGGTCTAAACGAGCAGCGCATGGGCAGAGACGCAGAGGCAGTTGATCAGTTTCGCATAGTCCTCGCAGCGGAGCCGGCCAGCGCCATCGCCCACCTTGACGCCGGCGCGAGCTATTACAACCTGCGCCAATACGACAAAGCCGACAAAGAGTTGAATGCTGCCCTGGCCATTTCCCCCAGGTACGCCAAGGCGGAGCTATTGCTGGCGAGGACCATGGCGCAGCAGGGCCAGTATGATCAGGCCGCCGCAGAGTTCAACCATGTATTGCAAGAAACCCCTGACAGCTATGACGCCCACTACGGCCTCGGCACGCTGGCGGCTGTGCGGGGAGACTGGAACGACAGCGAAAAGCAGCTCAAGGCTGCCCTGGCCATCGAACCGGCGGCGGCGGAGACTCACAATACGCTGGGGAATGTCTATTTGCATCAGGGTGAGTTGGCCAAGGCCCGCAGCGAGTTTGAAGAGGCAGTCCGTCTCAAGCCGAATTATGCCTCGGCGCACTACAATCTAGGTGTGGTGCTGGTAGCGCTCAAGGATCTGGATGGTGCGAGAAGCGAGTTTGAAAAGGCCTTGAGCGCCGATCCGAACTATCTTCCTGCCCGGAACGCATTAGCTCGGATCACCAAGTCACCATAGTCACGCCCAGTGAAGGTCTTTTCGAAGAGTGATGCCACGAAATAAATGCCCTGCGAAACTGCTAGCGCTGATTTTCCTGATGCTGTCGTGCGCTCACCCAGTGCACGCCCAGCAATCGATTCAGGCGATTGGCGCGCAGGCCGAGGAGATGGAGCGTGAGGGACGTTGGAACGAGGCTGCCGAAGGCTACCGGCAGATCCTGGCGCTTGATCCGAACTCAATAGCAGCGCTGAATCGTCTCGGCGCACTCTATGTGAGACAGGGCCAATTCGCCGAAGGCACAAAATATTATCGGGAAGCGCTCAAAGTAGATCCGCATAACTTCGGTACCAACCTCAACCTCGGCATCGCCTTTCTCAAGAATCAGGATTACCCCAGCGCGGTCGCACCGCTGCGGCAGGCCGTGATGACGCAACCTGAAAACCTGCAAGCGCGCCAATTGCTGGCGCTTTCCTTCGTCGGTCAAGGAGACTATGAGCGGGCCATTCCGGAATTGGAGCAGGTCGCCACGCTCAGTCCTCGAGATGTGGGGAACCTCTACCTGCTGAGCCGCGCCTATCTGCAAACCAAGCGTTTCGACAAGGCCCTTCGGGCGTTCGACGCCCTGGAGCAGGCCGACCCGAATTCACCCTGGGTCCACCTTCTCAGAGGCCAGGCATACGATGGTTTAGGCGAGTATGACAAGTCGATCGAGGAGTTCAAAGCCGCGCGGCAACAGCAGCCAAACGACGCGACCGTCCGATTTTCGCTAGGTTTCGAGTATTGGAAAACTCGCCGCCTAGCCGAAGCGGAGGTGGAACTCGCGAAAGCCCTTGAGCTGGATCCTGGTTTTAGCGATGCCAAGTTTTATCTGGCCGACGCCTATCTAACGGATCTGAAGCCGAACCAATCCGTACCCCTGCTGCAGTCGATCGTTGTTCGGGACCCGGGCTATGTTCGCGCCAGGCTCGATTTAGGGAAAGCGTACTTCCAAATGGAGCGTTATCCAGCAGCAGCAACCGAACTAGAGGAGGCGATACGCCTGGACCCAGACCGTCCTGATGCCCACTACCAACTTGCCCGCGTGTACCAAAAGCTCAACCAGCCGGACAAATTTCATGAGCAGCTGGAAGCAGCCAAGAAACTCCAAGCTCGCAAGCTCAGCGACGAAGAAAGCGTGATGGCAGCCGCAGGAGCGAGGGGCGATGCGACCCAGCAACTGGGTTTGTCGCCAAGCCCAACCCCGCCCGAGGGAAAACATTGACCTTTCCTCATGCCTCTGGCTCCCCGACGAAGGCCGGGTGCCCCACATCTCGCTCGTTTTTCGCGAGATGTGGGATACCACCAATGTTGACCGCTCAATGCATCGGATGAATCGAGAGTCAAAGGGAAGTAGCATTGGAATCCCACATCTCGCGAAAAACGAGCGAGATGTGGGGCACCCGGCCTTCGTCAGGGAACCGGCAGTTCTCACCCAGCATTTTGCCGTTCAACCCGGCTTTAACAGTGGCAGCATCTGAAAGTGAACAAGGGAGAGAGATGCGCGTGATATATCGTTGGTTCGCGGCGATTTTTTTGACGGCTATGCTCTGCTCTTGGAGCCCGGCGCAAACGCCCACTCCGGAAGAAACCCCGCAAGAGCCTGTCGGGGGGTTCGTTCCTGGCCAGAAGCGGCCACCCATCGATCCTGCGGTCATAGCCCGCGGAAAGACACTTTACGGCATCAACTGCCAGGGCTGTCATGGACCGGATCTGCGCGGCGGCGACATGGGCGGTCCGAATCTATTGCGCTCCCAGGTTGCATTGACCGACCAAGATGGCGAACTGATTGTTCCGATTATTCAAGGTTCGCGCCGATCCATGGGCATGCCGGCGATTCCACTGAGTCTCGACGATTCGAAGATCGTGGCAGCATATATTCGCAGTGTAGTGGTCACGATAGGGAGAGCAGGAGTTCCTCCTACTGAGCAACAACCTGTCAACATCGTGGTCGGTAATGCGAGCGACGGTGCCGCATACTTTGCCAAAACATGTGCAGGGTGCCACTCTCCGGAAGGTGACCTGCGCGGGATCGCGACCCGGGTCACTAGCCCGAAGCAGCTGCAAAATGAGTGGGTGACTGGCGGAGCGTACCGCAAGAAGGATGCAGGGCCATTTGCCACGGTCACTGTCACTCCGCCTTCCGGTGAAACCGTGCAAGGTCAACTGCTTCGCATCGACGACTTCCTGGTCACTTTAAAATCAAGCGATGGCGCCGTGCACACGTTCATGCGAAAAGGTGATTCGCCCAAGATCGTGATCGTCGACCCGCTGAAGGCGCATAAAGACCTGCTTCCGACCTATACGGATAAAGAAATCCACGATGTGACTGCCTACCTGGTGACGTTGAAATGACCTTTGCAAAACTTATCCTTCCAGCCTCCCTGCTGCTTCCTGCAATGCTTTCGATCGGACAGGTGAGCGGGGTCACGCCAACAGACCTTCTGAAACCCCTTAAGGAATCCTGGCCGACCTACAACGGCGACTACACTGGCAGGCGTTACAGCGCGCTGACGCAGGTGAATCGTTCCACCGTCAAGCAACTAACGCTCGCGTGGTCTTCGCAAGTGAGTGAGGGCGATAACCCACCCCCAGCTAGCGAAGACCGAAGAGGCGCCGGCCCTGAAACACCAGCCTTGATCGTCGGCGGCGAAGGTCCGGGAAATATTTCGATCGAGAATGGGTCTATCAAGTGCTCGGTCCTCGAAGTGAACGGCATTCTCTATCTCACCATGCCGGACAATGCCTGGGCGGTAGACGCCCGCGATGGCCACGAACTCTGGCATTACTTCTGGAAGACCAAAGGCGGAACTCACATCGGGAATCGTGGTGTGGGAATGTGGAAGAACTATTTGTACATGGAGACCCCGGACGATTACCTGGTTTCGCTGGATGCAACGACCGGCCAGGAGCGCTGGCATAAGCAGATCGCTGTCCTGGATGAGGGCTATTTCGCTACCCCGGCTCCCATCGTGATTGAAAATCATGTCCTGGTGGGCGTGGGCAACGACATCGATTCACCGGGTTTTCTGCAATCGTTCGACCCTGAAACAGGCGAACTACAGTGGAAACACTATACTGTCCCGATGGAAAAAGGCGATCCCGGCCTGGACACCTGGGCGAGTCTGGATGCAGCGCGGCATGGGGGTGCGCAGCCCTGGATCACGGGAGCTTACGATCCAGAGACCAGGCTCTATATTTTCGGTACGGGCAATCCGACGCCTGCTTTCACCACCGGCACCCGGGGCGACAAAGACAATCTCTTCACCTGCTCGCTGATCGCTGTGAACGTCGACACCGGCAAGATGGCGTGGTACTACCAGACCTCGCCGCACGACATGCACGATTACGATTCGGCGCAAACCCCAGTCCTGGTAGATGGCGAGTTTAACGGCAAGAAGCGCAAGCTGGTCGTGACCGCGGCACGCAACGGCTACTTCTTCGTACTAGATCGAGTTACCGGAGAGCATCTACTCACCAGCAAATACGGTCTGACCACGAATTGGGCTAACAGCTTGAACCCTGCCGGCGGTCCGCGGCGCGACCCGTCGAAAGATGCTTCCATCGCCGGTTCTCTTGTATCGCCAAATTCATCTGGAACTGTGAACTGGGAACCCCCGGCCTTCTCACCGGAGACTGGCCTTTTATATGTACCCGAGAATGATACGTATGCGATCTACTATTTGACCGAAACAGACCCCCGGGGCTCCATGGGCTTGGGCGGGAGGGAAGAAGCACAAGTTGGCTCGGCGGGGAGCTACCTGACGGCCATTAGTTATAAGACCGGCAAGGCCGTCTGGAGGCACCGCTACTATAACCGCGGTGGTGGTGGTGGAGGCGTGCTTGCGACCGCAGGCGGCTTAATCTTTGCGGGTGACGGTGCCGAGAGCCTGGTGGCGCATGACGCAGCCACCGGAGCGATCCTTTGGAACACGCGCATCGGACAGGTTACGAATGCGCCGCAGACCTACATGCTGGACGAACATCAGTATGTTCTATGCGCCACTGGCAACAGGCTCTGGTCCTTCATGCTCTACTAACCCGAGGATTGAAATGTTGCGCAGACGGGAATTTCTGGCCGGAGCCGGCGTCGTTGTAGCGGAAGTGGCAACGACATCACTCGCATTGGCGAACAAGTTCAAAATCGATCCGAGCGTGCATTTGGCAGCAGCCGCGGAATCAAGCTCGCGAAAAATTCCAATGCGCGGCGTTATGGTGGACGCCGGCCGAGTGCCGGAAACCATGGCCTACTATAAGCGGGTCATCGAGTTCTGCTCGGACTGGGGGCTGAACACACTCCATTTCCGATTGACGGATGACCAGGGGAGCGCGATGCGATTCACTTCCGTCCCCGATCTTGTGAACCACGCCAATGCATTTACTGCCGAAGAATTGAAGAGCTTGGTGGACTATGGCCGAAGCCACGGTGTCGAGCTTATTCCTGAGGTGGAGTCATTCGGGCACACGGGATACATCACGCGCTCCCCTGCATACGCACATCTGTTGGACCGCGATGCGACAGGTGGCGACGCCGAATTCACCGGGATCATTCCCGTGAACCCAGAAACGTTAACTTTATTCGGGAAGTTATATGGCGAAGTTGCCGCCATCTTTCCTTCGACCTATCTTCACGGTGGCTGCGATGAAGTGAATTGGGGAGGCTCATTGCTCTCCCGCAAAGCTCTTCAGGCGAAAGGCCGAGCCCGTGTATGGGCAGAGTACCTTAATTCACTGAACGAAATCTCTACAGGGCTGGGTAAAGAGCTGATCGTTTGGGGCGACTTTGTTCTGCACAAGGAACCGGCAATTCTCGGCCAGTTGAACAAAAAGATCATCATCATGGACTGGAACTACTCAGACAACAGCTCAGCCAAGTTTCTTGAGGCCTTCCAGAAAGTGAGCGCCAACGGTTCGCGCGGAATCGGAGCGCCCGCATTGACCTGCTACAAGTGGGGCGCGCGGGTTGGCACCGAACAGTTGCGGAACATCGACGCCTGCGCCGATGCCTATTTCGCCGCCAACGACCCCAACTCGCTAGGCGTCATCCTGACAAATTGGATACCGAGCCGATACATTCAGAGTTCCATCTGGGATGGATTCGCTTACGCAGCCGTCGCCTTCAATGAAGGGACGGCGACAGCCCAAACCTCGGGCTTCCGCCGATTCGTCCAAAAGCACTATCGAGCGGATTGGAACGTGAGGTGGGACGAAGTATTCCAAATGATCTATGATCAGGCACCCTACGTGAAAGATCGAGAATCATCGTCCTGGATGGGTCTCCTGTTGCCGGTTCCCTGGAGTAATGATGAACAGTTGGCTGCTTTACTAAAGGACTTGTCGCCTCGCCCAAATCCCTTTACGCGCATTCGTAGCCTGCTCGTCCAGCTCGAACCACTGGTAATCAGTAATTTTTCCGATTTTCAAGCTTTTGAGCTCTGCGTGGAGTATCTGGAGAAGATGTTCTGGCGTGAGGCGGTGGTCATCGAGCAAGCTCAGAAAGGACCGTTGCAACGAGAAGCCACAGACCTGCTGATTCAGAGCATTGCTGAGCGGGATCGGGAGATTGCAGATTCCTTGACCAGGGATTGGGACAGAGGCCGTTTCCCGGATGCAGCCGCCAAGCGGGAACCGGTTGTAGACCTGGAGCCGAAAGATCAATTGCTCTATCAATGGGGGCAAGCGACGGCTTACTCCGCGTCTCTAGCCAGTCGTCCGAACAGGTTCTACGAGCTTATCCAGGCCGCAAAAACCGTATAAAATAGCTGATAGTCGATCCCCCCTTTATACTGGTTAGATCGCTGTGGCCCAATCGTCTGCATTTCGTCTTTTCAGGTCGAAAACCGCCGCCCTCTGTGTTCTCGCTGTAGCTGCACTCATAGCTTGGCCATTTGTTGGTTCCTTCCTCCGTCGGGCGCCGCAAGATCATGTGGAGTTCAGCCGGGATATCCGCCCCATATTGAATCAAAATTGCGTTGCCTGCCACGGAGGAGTGCGGCAGAAAAACGGCGTTTCGTTCATATTCCGTGAAGAGGCATTGGGAACGGGCAAGTCGGGGAAGCGGACCATTGTGCCGGGCGATCCTGATGGCTCTGAGTTCATGGCGCGCCTGACTTCTACGGATCCCGAGGCACGCATGCCTTACCACGCGCCGCCGCTGCCGGCCCAGCAAATCGCCTTGCTCCGTCGCTGGATTAAGGAGGGCGCCAAGTGGGAGGATTATTGGGCATTTGTACCCCCTGCGCCGCGGCCCCTGCCCGAGGTGAAGCGTGCGGAGTGGGTACGCCAGCCGATGGACCGGTTCATTCTGGCGCGGTTGGAAAAAGAAGGTCTGGAGCCCTCTCCAGAAGCGGAAAAGGCAGAGCTGTTGCGGCGGGTGTCTTTAGACCTTACCGGCCTGCCACCCACTGCCGAGGAAGAAGCCGCGTATTTGGCAGACTCATCGCCCGGCGCCTACGAAAAACAAGTGGATCGCTTGCTGGCCTCCCCGCGCTACGGCGAACGCTGGGCTTCTATGTGGCTGGACCTGGCGCGCTACGCGGATAGCAAGGGTTACGAAGCGGACCGTGATCGCCCGGGCGTCTGGCCGTACCGTGACTGGGTGATCGATGCGTTCAATCGCAACCTGCCCTACGACCAGTTCGTGATCAAACAACTGGCGGGCGATTTACTTCCCCATGCCACCTTTGAGGACCGGATCGCCACTTCCTTCCACCGCCAAACCCCCAACAACGACGAGGGGGGCACCGATGACGAGGAATTTCGCCTGGTCGCCGTGATGGACCGCGTGGCCACAACCTGGTCTGTGCTGAACGGCATCACCATGAATTGTGTGCAATGCCACTCGCACCCGTACGATCCTATTCGCCACGCTGATTATTACAAGTCGATAGCTTTCTTCAACACGCAGCGGGATGCAGACCTTGAAGATGACTCGCCGACTTTGAGGGTTCCAAAAGAAAAGGCCCGCTATGCAGAAGCGGCACAAATTCAGCAAGAGATGGCCGGCCTGATGCATCCGATGGAGGTCTCAGACCGCCAGGCGGAAGCTACAGCGCAATGGAAACCGTTGCCTATCCAGACCGCCGCGGCCAACGAGGTATTGGCCCTGGAGCCGATGCTTCCGGAACTGCAGAGCAAGCTGGCTGAACTCGAGAAAAACCAGAAGCTCGCTCCGAAAGAGAAAGCCGAGGCGTTGAAGACTCTGCGCGGGGCAATCGGTGACACCAGGACGAGACTCGCTCATGCCGAGGCTGCGGGTGGGCCGGCGAAAACTTTCACCATCCACGACGGAGAGGCGCTGGCTACTCCTGACACCCCGCCCGAATCTTTTTATGAGCTGACTGCCAACACGAACCTCCCCTCGCTAACGGCGATCCGCATTGAGGTGCCGCCGCTCCACCCGGAACTTGCGCGGCACACACCGGAAAACGGCTTCATCGTGGACAAAGTGCAGGGTTGGGTGATTGCGCCCAGCGGCCAAAAGAGCCCCCTTGCTTTCCGCTACTTTGTGCAGGATTCCGAGCGGAATCTGCAAGCCGCATTGTTCCCCGAAAGTGACCCGGAGGCTAAGGCAAAAGAGCCAGATCCGAGCGCATTTGCCGCTCTTCCCAAGCTTTTTCTCGCTCGCTGGATCGTGGGCGTTCTCGCTGACCCTCTGCCGTTGGCCAATGGGAGCCGCATCCAGGTCGACCTGAAGCAAGTACAGAACATCGACTCCAAACCAGCTCTCATTCAGGCGATAAAACTCTCGGTAAGCGGCGATGCGAGCTGGACGTCTTTGAGTCACGATCCCGTGCGCGCGCAGACTCTCGCGCGCCTTCACGAGCTTGACCGGCAGCTGGGCCAGATTCCCACGGTTCAGCTTCCCGTGATGGTGGAGCAGCAGCCTTACGAGCGAAGGCCTACACTCGAATTTGAGCGGGGTAATTTCCTAACCAAGATAGGTCCGGACTTAGCGCCGGATGTGCCCGGGATTTTCCCTAAACTTCCTGCCAACGCTCCGCGCAACCGGCTGACCCTGGCACAGTGGTTCTTTTCTCCTGGTCAACCACTCACAGCGCGGGTCGCGGTCAACCGTTATTGGGAAGAACTGTTTGGGACCGGAATTGTCGAAACCCTGGAAAACTTCGGCAGCGTGGGCGAGGAGCCGAGCCACCTTGAGCTTCTCGATTGGCTGGCGCTCCATTATCAAAACGATCTCCACTGGGACACGAAGGCACTCCTACGAGAACTGGTAACAAGTGCCACGTACCGCCAGAGCGCAGTCACCACGCCGGCTCTCCAGGCGAAAGACCCAAGGAATCGCCTCCTGGCTCATGGTCCGCAGCAACGGCTCACGGCAGAGATGGTACGCGATCAAGCTTTGTTGGCGAGCGGCTTGTTGAGCACAGCCATGGGCGGACCGCCGGTCATGCCTCCTCAGCCCGCTGGGATTTGGAATTCGGTTTATAACGACGAGAAGTGGACCAATGCGACTGGGCCCGATCGGTATCGTCGAGCCATCTACACCTTCATCAAACGCACGGCCGGCTACCCCAGCTCACTCATGTTCGACGCTTCCGATCGCGATACGAGTCTTCCGCGACGCATAGCGACCAACACTCCGTTGCAAGCGTTGGTAACGCTGAACGATCCCGTTTATCACGAAGCCGCCCAGGCGTTGGCGCGACGGGTGATGAAAGACACCGCCGAAAAAGCCGCTGGCGGATCGAGTGCCGACTCTATTCTGGATGCCCGCCTTGCTTATGAAACGCGCCTGGTGTTGTCGCGCGATCCCACCGCTCGCGAGCTGGCAGTGCTGCGCAAATTCTATAAAGAGGCTCTTGGCATGCCCACGGGACCAGCCGTGGTGAAAGCAAGCATGAGTACATTGGGCCATGTTCCGGCTAAAGAACTGGATGCGTTTACGGCTGTGGGCGGAGTCCTATTTAATCTCGATGCCGCTCTGGTGAGGTGACCTTTATGTCAGATTCCGAAATCCGGGCAAAGAGCCACTTGCCCAGGAAGCGCGGTTCGCGTTACTACAAGCGCAAACTCGCCGCCACTTTCTCCGCAGTATGACTGCGGGCGTAGGCTCGATGTTCCTGGGCTCATTGGCTTCGCAGTTTGCTCCCGGGGTGAAAGCCGCCGAACGCGGAGTCGATGGAACGCCGCGCCTCGATTTCACGCGCGATCCTTCCAGTCCGCTCTCCGTTCTACCTCCGCAGTTTGCCCCTCGCGCCAAGCGGATCATTTATTTGCATATGGCAGGGGCGCCAAGCCAACTCGAGCTTTTCGAGCACAAACCTGATTTGAACAAGCTGGATGGCCAGGAATGCCCTGCGTCGTTTTTGGTGGGTAAGCGGTTCGCCTTTATCAGCGGCGTGCCCAAGCTGTTGGGCGCGCAGTATCCGTTCCACCAGGCGGGGAAAAGCGGTCAATGGATGTCAGACCGCCTTCCACACCTGGAAAAACACATTGACGACCTTTGCTTGATCAGGTCCATGCGCACCGATCAGTTCAACCATGCGCCCGCTCAGCTACTGGTACAAACTGGCAATGCTCGGCTCGGCTATCCGTCGATGGGTTCCTGGGTGCTCTATGGGCTGGGCACGGAGAACCAGAATCTACCAGGCTTCATCGTGCTGGTCTCGGGCGGCAACCAGCCGGACGGCGGCAAACAATTGTGGGGGTCCGGATTTCTGCCCAGTGTTTATCAAGGCGTGCAATGCCGCTCCCACGGCGAGCCGGTGCTGTACCTTGAAAATCCTCCTGACGTAAGCCGTCCGCTGCGCCGAAGCATGCTGGACGCAGTAGACGAAATCAACCAGCAAAGCTATGCCGAGTTCGGAAACCCCGAAACCGTTACCCGCATTGCCCAATACGAGATGGCGTTCCGCATGCAAATGGATGCCACGGACGCAATGGACATTCGCAAGGAGCCTGCCGCCGTGCTTGCGGCTTACGGTGCGAAGCCTGACCAGTCCAGTTTTGCCAACAATGCCCTGGTGGCGCGCCGCCTGGCGGAGCGTGGCGTACGCTTCATCCAGCTTTACCATTGGGGTTGGGACGATCACGGAACTGTAGCCAAAGATTCCCTCAATTTTGGTTTCGCCGACCGCTGCCGCGAAACCGATCAACCTATCGCCGCGCTGCTCACCGACCTGAAGGAACGCGGCATGCTCGAAGACACGCTAGTGGTTTGGGGCGGCGAATTCGGTCGCACCTCCATGCGGGAAAACCGCAATGGCCAGGTGATGCAGTTCATTGGCAGGGACCACAATCCGGGCGCGTTCACCATCTGGATGGCCGGCGGCGGAATCAAACCCGGCATGAGCCTCGGAGAGACTGATGCCATGGGCTACGAAATCGTGAAGGACCCGGTAGAGATTCGCGATCTTCATGCGACCATTCTTTACACAATGGGCTTCGACCATCACAAGCTCAACTATTCTTTCCAGGGGCTGGAGCAAAAACTTACCAGCGTGAAACCGGCGCGAGTGGTGGCAGAGGTTCTGGCTTGAATCAGTTCGATCGGGGCCACATGGCTGCATGACGATTCGCCAGATGCCTTGGCGGCTGCGTCTTGGTCTTCTCGCGCTAGCGCCACTCTTGCTGCTCTCCGTTCTGTTTGCTTTTCTTCCCCCCGATGGGCTCGAGGGCTCCTCCTCGGCGCAATTCATCGGTCGCTTTCATCCGCTGACCGTGCACTTTCCCATCGCGCTCATCCTCATCGTGCCGCTATTGGAATGGGCGGGAAGAAATCGCCGCTTCCCCTATCTGCGCTCCTCAGTCGATTTTCTCCTGGCGCTGGCAATGTTGAGCAGCCTGGTGGCCGCAACCCTGGGATGGTGCCTGGCGCGTAATGGCGGATACTCCGGCCGGCTGGTCAACCAGCACATGTGGGGTGGACTCTCTGTTTCGGCCGCCTGCTGGCTTTGCTGGATGTTGCGGGGATACTTCCGCGGTCCGCGATGGGATTCCACCTATCTCTTCCTGCTGCTGGGCACGATCGGGCTCGTTTCGTGGACTGGATATCGCGGCGGCCAACTATCGCAAGGGGAAAACCACCTGACCGAAGAGATGCCGGACGGGATGCGAAAGTTAATAGGACTTGCGCCAGTAGTCCTCCCCCGATCCGATCCTGCTTATTTCTACGGCGCGCACGTAGAACCTATCTTCGTGAAGCACTGCTACTCCTGCCACGGTCCAGAGAAGCAGAAAGGGCGCCTGCGGCTGGACAGTTATGAGCTGCTGATGCGCGGTGGCAAACATGGTCCCGTGGTGAAGGCTGGAAACGCCAAAGGCAGCGAGCTCATTCGCCGCGTCACGCTCTCACGCTCCGACGATGATGCCATGCCTCCCCAGGACAAGCGCCCTTTGACGGCAAATGAAATAAAGCTGCTGGAACTGTGGATCGCCGCTGGAGCTTCCTCCACGCTGGCGGCCAATGGAATCAAAGACGCACCCACGACGCAAGAGCCTGTCGTTGCTGAGGTAACGTTCCCGGAAGTCGATCCTGCCGCGGTGACGCGGTTGCGTGCTCCGCTTGCTGCAGTAGTTGCGCAACTGAAACAGCGACTCCCAAACGTGCTGGATTACGAATCCCGAGAATCCGCCAACCTGGTGATTGATGCGTCTGCTTTGGGCGGCAGGTTCGGAGACGACAATTTGGCCGCCCTAAAACCCCTAAGTGAGCAGATTGTGATTGCCGACCTCTCAGGCACGGCGATCACTGATCGCTCCGCCCCCTTGCTGGCTGCGATGAAACACGCGCGAGTGTTGCGCCTTACGAATACAAAGATTACGGATGCTACCGTGCTAACGCTGGGAGGCCTGGACCGATTGGAGTCACTGGATCTTTATGGCACGACCGTGACTCCGGCATGCTTCAAGGTTGTGGAGAGCTTGCCTAGATTACGGCATCTCTACGCCGGAGCAACGAAGATTCCAGAGGACGTTCCTGCGCCGGAAAACATGAAAGGCAAATTGCTGTTTTGAGGTTTAGTTCATCACGAACGCATACAGCTTGTCGCCCGCGCCCACCACTACGTACTGGTGCCCGTCCAGTTCGTAAGTGATGGCGCCGTTCGAGAGAGGACTGCCCAGGTTGGCATGCCACAGCGGCTCACCGGTGGTGGCATTCAGCGCCACCAGGTTGTTGCTCGGATCACCCGCAAACACCAGGTTGCCCGCGGTGCTCAGCAGCCCACCCTCAATCCCCGGCGTCTCCCACTTATGGCTCCACTTGATCTTTCCAGTGCGGTAGTCGAGCGCCTGCAGCATCGATTGGTCCCAGGTCCCTAGATCATGGCCACCCCATCCCTCCGGCTTGTCGCTATCGTCAAAAATGTAATAGATGGCAAACGAGCGCGTGGCGTTGACGTAAAACAATCCGGTGGCGGGACTGTACGTGGGCGGGGGCCAATTCACTCCGCCTTCGGCGTTGGGCGAAACCAGCGTGCCGGCAATCTGCGGCTCCTTGGCGGGATCAGGAATCGGTTGCCCCTTGGCATCGAGGCCTTTGGTCCAATTCGTTTTCACAAAGGGGGCACTGACGTAGTTCTTTCCGGTTTCACGGTCCAGTACAAAAAACCAGCCGTTGCGACTAGCCTGCGCCAATAGCTTGCGCGGCTTGCCATCTATGTCGCCGTCAAACAGCACCGGTGTTTCCACCGCATCCCAGTCGTGCGTGTCGTGCGGAGAGGGCTGAAAATACCAAACTAGTTTGCCGGTATCCGCATTCAGCGCCACAATCGATTCCGTGAAGAGATTTGCGCCCTCTCGCGTTTTGGCCGCCATCACCGGTTGCGGATTGCCTGTGCCCAGATAGAGCAAGTTCAAATCAGGATCGTACGTGGGCGAGATCCACGTCATCCCGCCTCCGTGCGCCATTGCTTCGGCGTTCGGCCACGTTTCAGAGCCGGGTTCGCCCGGCTTCGGAACTACTGACCAACGCCACTGCAGTGCACCGGTCTCCGGATCGTGCGCTTCGAGAAAACCGGGCCGGTCCAGATCATCTCCGCTGACCCCGGTAATGATGTGATTCTTGACCGCCAGCGGCGCCACTGACGCGTAGTACATCTGATCCAGATCGCATATCGGTTGACTCCAACGCTTCTTGCCGTCGGCCAGATTCAGCGAGACCAGATTGCAATCCGGCGTCTCGAAGTACAACGAGTTACCGGAGATGGCAACTCCGCGGTTGCCGAGGTGAATGCCGCCTTTGGAGGTCCAGGTGTAAGCCCACAGCTGGCGGCTGGTGCGTGCATCCAGGGCCCACACCTTATCCGGCGAGGTGATATACATCACCCCATTCAGCAGTACCGGAGTACCCGCAAGACGGCCGCCTGGAGCATCGCCGTTCCTCGGCAGCTGATACATCCAGGCCAGGCTCAGCGCTTTCACATTCTGATCGTTGATTTTGGTCAAGGTGCTGAAACGCCGGCCGGAGTAATCACCGTTATAGGTCGGCCACTGATTGATTGGCGGATGAGACAACACAGAAGGGTCCAGCCCAGCATCCGGAGCCGGATCAGCGCTCAGGCTCCACGCGGGCGTGAGGGCAAGCAGAGCTAGCAAAATGCCGGCAAGAGACTTCATTGCAAGGTCTCCAGATAGGCCACTACATCGTGCATCTGTTTGTCGGTGTATTGATCGAGAAGGGCCACATGCGCGGCGTACGGATCATGCTCCTCCACTTTGACGCCAGGCCCGCGGGTGAAGCTGTGATATTGGCCGGCGCTGTCGAATAGGGAAACGTTGAAATCGTCGAGCTCTGTTGGCACTCCAGTGACGCTTTCCCCGGACGCGGTGGTCACAGTAACGGTGAGAGGTTTGCGTGGAGTCGCAGGCCCGTTGCGGGCAACCGCGCGGTCTTGCGGAAACACCACCTTCAACTGCAAATTCGGTGGATCATATTTGCTGGCGATGTGGGCCAGGTCACCCGTGGGGGAGTGGCAATGGCTGCACCCTCCCGCACCGTCAAAGAAGGCCTTCCCTTCCTTGGGATCGCCCACCAGGATATTCAGCACGTTGTTGTAAGGTCCGGTCCGCAGCGTGTCGCCCACTTGCTGGTGCAGGAAATGGGACAGATCCACAATCTGCTCCTGCGTCAGCGTGACCGGTTTTCCCGCTGGATGGCCCTGGGCAAGATAGGGCCCGATGGTGCTTCCATAGCGGTCATGAAGAACTACTAACGATCGCACCAGGTCGGCACCACGGGGGCCGCCGCGCGCTCGTGTTCCATGACAGGTGATGCATTGCGCGATGTACACGGTCTTACCTCGTGCCGCCGCATCTTCGTCGACGATCTGCTTGTCATTGGCGCCGACCTCGTCAATCAAGCTTTTCTTATGCACCGGGGCGGTCTTTGCAACCGGGGCGTTTCCATCTGCTTGCTTACCAGGCGGCAAAGCTTTCGCCAGGTAGTCGACGACTTGGTCGAACTCCTCGTCGGAGATCTGCGCGCCCCGGCCGATCATATTGGAAACGACACCGCCCCATTGTTCCCGCGTCATCCCTCGTCCCGTAAACATCTGGACCGAATGACAACCTGAGCAGATGCGTTGCACAGTTTCGCGATTCGGCCCGTCCGGTAACTGCGAAACCGGTACTTGCCCTAATCCGGACAAGGTCGAAAAACCGGCCAGCAACAGGACACAAGTACGTGTGAATCCCATCAGCTGACTATAGTTCATTAAGGGCGGTATGGACTTGGTGCCTACGAGGTTTCTGACTGCAACAAAGGATCTGGCCTTTAGCCTCTGCATGAGAACGTCCTGGATAGAGGATGGGTGCCCCAGGTCTCGCGTTTGAGACCTGGGATCCTCCACGCAAAGGCCGGCAGATAGCTGCGATTCCGATGCTTTGTATCAGGGCACGACTTTAGTCGGGCCGTCGAGGCGCAACAAAAGATCTGAGCTTCAGCGCCTGCGTGAGAACGTCCTGGATAGAGGATGGGTGCCCCAGGTCTCGCGTTGAGACCTGGGATCCTCCACGCAAAGGCCGGCAGATAGCTGCGATTCCGATGCTTTGTATCAGGGCACGACTTTAGTCGGGCCCTGATACAAAGCCAAAACTTACAATAGTGCTCTCAGGCAGACCCTTTAGCCTTCTTCGGCATCTCCCCGGTGAGGATCAGTCCGAAGCGCTTGCGCATTTCTTTCAAGTACGCTGCCTCGCCCGGATCCAGCTCCAGGGTTGCCGTGCCTTGATAGCCGATGTCCTGAAGCGCTTCATACACGGCTTTCCAATCGATGTCGCCCTCACCCAAGGGTACCCAGGCAGCTACGGATTTATCGGTGCCGGGCTCGCGGGTAAAGGAAAAGTCTTTGATATGCAACTTGACGATTCGCTTTCCCAAAACTCGAATCCAATCCTGCGGGTAGCCGTAGAGCACTACATTGCCCACATCAAAATAAGCCCGTATTCGGGGCGAATCGTACTCGTCGATATAACGGGCAAACTCCAGCGGGCTTAGCAGGAACTTGTTCCACACTTCCTCCAGCGCCAGCGTGATATTCAATTCGTCCGCCAAAGGAATCAGCTTGCGGATGACCACTTGAGAACGCTCATAGGCCTCTTTGTAAGTGGTTTGGGCATTCACCACGGCAGGCACGAGAAGCACCGTCGAAGCTCCCCACAAATGCGCGTTGCGAATGGAGACGCGCGCACCATCCAGGCTCTTTTCCACCACCGCCGGATCGGCCGAGGAAAACGGATATTGCCAGTGGTCCATGTTCATGACCGAATGGATCGGCAGGCCGGTTTTCTCGGACGCGGCCTTCATCTTCTCCGCATCCCCCTGATCGCGCGTCGTGGGGCACTCTATGCGCTCGAAGCCGCAATCCTTGGCAAGCTGAAACTGCTCCATGATCGATATCTTCGTGGGCAACATGTTGTACTCAACCGCCATGGCGATAGGTAAGCGAGCTCCAGCTCTGGCACGCACCGTAGACATCACAGTCAAAGCGGCGGCGGTTTGCAAAAATCTTCGACGATCCATAATTTCCTTAAATCCTCGCACCCTACGAACCGGGCAAGCAAATATTACGTTATAAAGTGCTCAGTAAGTCCGCCTGAACAGGTATTCACCTTCGCGGAGTCCGATCTCGGGCAAACCGATTGTTTAGAAAAAGTTAACCATTTCTTATTTTTGTAATTGACTCATATTCCAACACTCATTAACATCAAGCCCATCTAGCCAGACTCGGTACCCGGCACGTCGAATATCCAGCGGTTTTTCTAGGGTTGTTCTTACGGGCCTCTGATCGCAGTGATTCGTGCGCACGCACGCAGAACCCCGGGCCGTCTTCGATTTGCCTTAACAGAGCTAGTACATTACGAGCTACATTTTGGGGGTTATGTGAACAAACTCAAGGGTCTAGTACCTTCTCGTCCGCGTCCGTCTTCCATCCTGCTGGTCCTGCTGATGTGTTTCGTCGGGACTATTCCTTCTTTCGCGCAAAGCGCCGCGATTCTCCATGGCACCGTGACTGATGCGGGCGGAGCCGCAATTCCTTCGGCCAAAGTCACAGTGACCGACGTTGCTACGTCCGTAGTCACCAACACCACGGCCGACGGTTCCGGGAACTACTCCTTTCCTAGCCTGGTGCCGGCCGAATATACCGTCACCGTAGAAGCGCCTGGCTTCAAGACCGAGGAGCTCAAGGGCATCGTTTTGACGGTGAATCAGAACGCGCGAGAGGACATCAAACTGCAAGTGGGCTCGGTCGACACCAGGGTGGAAGTAACTGGGGCCGCGCCGCTGGTCGACACCAGCACTGCCAGCGTGGGCACGGTAATCTCCGGGCGTGACGTGGTTGACCTGCCACTCAATGTGCGCCGTTTCGGCGCGCTCGCGATTCTAGTTCCTGGAACCGTGCCAGACCTTCCAATAGGCACCATTTCCGGCGGCTTCGCAAATTCCACCTTCGGATCACCGTTTAGCGAATCGACCTACGCTGCGAACGGAGCTCGCTCGTCGAGCAACAACACGCTGATTGACGGGGTCGACTCCAGGAATCTAACTTTTGGCGGATTCGCCGTTCAGCCGTCGCCCGACGCGGTGCAGGAATTCAAGATTCAGACCAATATCTACGACGCGGCCTTCGGCAAAACGGCTGGCTCAACCATCAATCTGATCACCAAGTCTGGTTCCAATTCGTTCCACGGATCGGTTTACGAATTTCTTCGCAACGACGCGTTGGACGCCTCGAACTACTTTAACCCGGTCAAGCCAGAGCTTCGCCGGAACCAGTACGGCGCATCGATTGGCGGCCCGATCTGGAAGGCGAAAAAGCTCTTCTTCTTTTTCAACTATGAAGGCTTGCGCCTGGTGCAAGGGCAGAGCGCAACTTCCCTGGTGCCCACTGCAGCCCAACGAGCAGGAGACCTGAGCGGCCTGCTGACAGGGACTACCGCCAACGTGTGCGGAGCGGGCGGTCCCTCCAACTATAACTACGACACTGGCCAGCTCTTCTATCCTACGAGTGAGACCTTAATCACCTGCGCCAGCGGCCTCAACGCCGGGCAGACCAAACTGGTCGGCACACCTGTTCCGGGCAACCAGATCACCTCCATCGATCCGGTGGCCGCCCATGTGCTCTCTCTCAATGCCTTCCCTTTGCCGAACCTGACGGGGACCGCCGGCGTTAACTACATCAACTCAGAGCCGTCGACCCGCTACGACGACCAGTACGATGCGCGAGTTGACTACGACATCAGCGAGAAAGACCAGGTGTTTGGCCGGTACATCCTCGGGCAGGCTAATATCGTGAACCCTACCACTGGGTACAGCACGTTGCCGGGCTTCGGCGACAAGCTGTATTTCCGCGGACAGAATGTGGCGATTGGCTGGACCCACACCTTCGGCCCGCGTCTTCTCAATGAGGCGCTGTTTGGCTTCCAGCGCGACACCGATATCAACAATTGCGCATCGTGCCCCCGGCCTGCCGGCTTCATGGAGAGCTTCGGAATCCAGGGTTTGACCGCCCTGTCACCGTCCCTTGAAGGCTTCCCGCCATTCGAGTTCGTCAACTTCTCTGCCGTTGGTGACTCTAACTACCGCCCGGTCATCAGCCCGGATATGATTGAGAAATACCAGGATACCGTCACGATCACGCGTGGCAAACAGACCATTGTGGCTGGGGCAGACATTCAACCCTGGCAGGTGCTTGGTGAAGAGGCGCCATACTCTCCGCATGGCGAGTTAGATTACAACGGCCAGTATGCCGCGTTGGCCGGCGAGCTGAACGGTGGTGTTTCCAGCGCCTCAGACTTGGCTGACTTTCTGCTCGGCGCTCCCCACGGGGCCAACCGCAGCCTGCACTTTGAGAATACCAACCAGGTTGGCGGTAACTTCATCAGCTTGTTCTTTCAAGACAACGTCAAGGTCACCCAGAACTTATCGTTCAACGCCGGCATGCGTTGGGAGTACCGCCGGCCGGCGATCGACAAGCACGACAATTATGTAACCCTGGTGCCGACCGGGCCCAAGTTCAGCGGGCCGGGCAACGCTACCCTGGTGACGGCGGCGCCCAACGCACAGAACGACTCGTTTTGCACTGATCCAGCCTACTCGTACCTAACGACTACGGATGGGCGCTGTTTAGTTTCCACTTCAGCGCAACGGGCGGCGCTAGGATTTACCGGCCGCACACAGCAGACCCTGATCTTTCCCGTGCACCACGATTTCGCGCCACGCCTCGGAATCGTTGTTCGTCCTACGGGATCGGACAAGCTTATAGTGCGCACCGGCTACGGCTTGTTCTACGACCTGCCTAACTTCAATAACCAGCATTTCGTCGACGACAACCCGGTGTTTTCTCCGTCCCAGCTGTTTGTTACTACCCAAGGACAGCCGCCGACCGCGACCAGCGAGAACGTATTTGGCGCCTCGGGCATCCCCAAGCTGACCGACCAATTCATTTCTCTGTATGTCGAGCCACACTACCTGGCGCCTTATTTCCAGCAGTGGAGTTTCGGCATTCAAAGCCAACTTTCCGCAGACTGGGCATTGGACATTGCCTATATCGGAACCAAGGGGACCAAGATCGGCAATCTGCACCTCTCCGGCAACCAGGCCGAGCCGGGCACAACTCCTCTGCAATCGCGCCGTCCGTATGTCGATCTGGGGACCTCGCTGTACACGACCTCGGACGGATCCTCGATCTATAACGCCCTGCAGTTCAAGCTGACCAAGCGGCTGAGCCATGGGCTCAACCTTCTCACCTCTTACACATTCGCCAAATCCCTCGACAACTCTGAGGGCGACGAAGGCTTTGGCGCCGGCGCCAACGGTAGTAACCTCCCGCAGGACGACAACAACCTGGCGTTCGAATGGTCGCGGTCCTATACCGATGCACGCCACAGGATCGTGGTCAACGCGGTCTACGATCTGCCCTTTGGCAAGGGGAGAGCATATCTCAACGACAAAGGCATCCTGAATGCAATTGTGGGTGGATGGGAAGCATCTGCTATCGTCTCCTATCAGACCGGCTACCCCTTCGTCGTCCTGGGTCCGGATTTCTCCAACACCAACTCCAGCTCTCCGCGCCCTAACCGCACTTGCAGCGGCGTCGGCCAGAAGAGCGTTACCAACTGGTTCAACACGAGCTGTTTCACACCTGCCGGATCGGCCTCCGCTCCGACCTTTGGCAATGCACGGCGCAACATCCTCGACGCACCCGGCGATTCAAATACAGATTTAGCCGTGCTGCGTCATTTCAATCTATGGGAGAAGGCTGACTTGGAATTCCGCGGGGAATTCTTCGACGCCTGGAACACTCCGTTATTCGCTCCTCCTGGCAATAACATATCCTCGCCGCCAACTCTGTCGAGACTCACACAGGCTAACGATGGACGCAATATCCAGTTCGGCCTGAAGATTCTCTTCTGATCGTAGGAACAAACAGATCCGACGCAGCGCCCGGTTCCGGGCGCTGCGTCGTTTGTAGTTGGAACCAGCGGTAGGCTCTCAGGTAGGATGGAGGAAGCAGCCTTCTGCTACACCAGTCCCGGATTTCGGAGTTCTTTTTATGATGGTTAAGGTCTCGAGAAAGCTCGCTGTGTCGTTGCTCATCACTACGTCCTTCCTGTTTGCGCAGACTCCCGGTGGCGCGAAACCGGCGCCACGCGTGGTGGTGATTGGCGTGAATGGCATGGAGATGGATGTGCTTCGGCCTCTCCTTCTCCAGGGCAAGATGCCTAACCTTGCCAGCGTGATCAAGCGGGGCGCATACGGCAAGCTGCGCACCGTCTCTGCCCCTAACTGCCCACGGGTTTACAGCACTCTTTTCACCAGCACCTCACCGGAAGAGCATGGCGTCACCGGTTTCATTGTGGGCGGAGTCACTGCGAACACGAACATGCTGAAAGAGGAGCCGATCTGGTCGATTCTCTCCAAGAATCACGTCACCGTTGGCATGGCAAATGTACCCGCGACCTTTCCTGTGATGCCGGTGAATGGCTACATGGTCAGTGGTATGCTCACCCGCGGGAAAAACTGTGAGGACGGCGTGCTGTGCGCTCCGAAGCTTTCCGAGGTGGAAGGAGGCAGTGCTGTATATCCCGCATCGCTGAAGCCGGAGTTGATCAAGAACGTGGGTGACTACTATGTCGATTGCGAGCGGATGCCCTCCGCCGCCGAGCTGCAGGGCCATGAATCGGAAGTGATTGACGCGTGGCTGAAGAAGGTAGACTTGATCCGCGAGCAACAGACGAGACTGTTCGACTACCTTTTGCAGAACCACCCCACTCAGTTCACCTGGCTGGGCCAGTCCTGTGAAGATCGCACCGGCCACTGGCTCTATCCGATTGCGCCTTACAACGCGGGATATAACCCGAAAATCAACGCAGTCCGTGTAAACGCCTTTCCTGACCAGTACATTGCCTTCGATAAAGTGCTGGGAAGTGTCCTGAAGCATATCGACGACAACACTTATCTCTTCATTGTGTCGGACCACGGCATCAAGCCCTTGCGTGAGTTCGAACAGACCGACCCCCACATGCACATGGACCACGAAAAGACCACGCCGGTTATCGCCAAGCACGATTTTGCGGATGGAGATGAAGTTCCAGGAACGTTCTTCGCCATGGGGCCAAATATCAAGCACGATCTGCGGCTGATGGGGCTCGAGGCAAGCGTCTACGACATAGCGCCTACCATCCTCTCCTTGTATGGAATCGAAGAGCCAAAGCAAATGCATGGACACGTTCTGACCCAGATCTTCCAAGGGTCCACGGACGTTGTGGCACAGAAGTAGCCTCACGGCCGGAGTCGTGCCCCGGTTCCCTGACGAAGGCCGGGTGCCCCACATCTCGCTCGTTTTTCGCGAGATGTGGGATACCACCGACGTTGATCGCTAAGTGCTTCGGATGAATCAGAGTCAGAGGGAAGGTGCTGTGGTATCCCACATCTCGCGAAAAACGAGCGAGATGTGGGGCACCCGGCCTTCGTCAGGGAACCAGAGGCAGCCCACCCCCGCGGTACTCGGTTCGTAAGTGGAGTTCTCCATGGCCGCAAACTAAGGCAGAACGACAAATCCCGGCAACTAGCGGTGGCGTTGCAGAGTTTTGATTTGGGCACGCACTTTTTCTGCATCCGCAGTGCGGCCTAAACTCACGTAAGCTTGGGCGAGCAACTGAAGCTCGTCCACACTCACCGATGCATCCTTCACGTGAGGTTCCAGTAACTCCAAGACATCAGCGAATTGCCGGTCCTCGAGTTGCTCCTGGGCAAGCCCGATTAGTGCGTCCCGGTTAACTGGATCCAAAAGAAGAACCGCTTCGAACTGATCTTCCGCAGCCACCCGATCGCCGGATTTCAAGTCGATGTGGGCGAGCAGAAGGCGGCCGTCGAGTTCCCCTGGCAACCGAGTAACTGCAACCTCCAGCATTTTCCGTGCGCCTTGCGAATCGCCCAGCTTGGCGAGTGCCTGCCCCTCGTAGAGCGCCGCCAAGGCATCCTCGGGATGCGCCTTTCGTGCGCGTTCAAGATGATCGACTGCTTTGCGATACTCCCCCGACTTGAATTCCAATTCTCCCAGTTGCCGCAAAGCGGCCTGGGAGTCGGGATTGAGCTGCAGGACTTTCTGCAGCAATAACTGAGCGTCCGGGGAACGGTTTTCGTCCTCCAACATCATCGCGGAATGGAGCAGGTTCTGTTCCTCGATTTTGTCTTTGGGATCGGGCAGCGATGAAAATTCCGGAACGTTCGTCGTCGTTCCTTTGTCGCCTGGTCCGAGGTAGCCGAGCGCACGAAGTTCGCTGAGCGTAGTGCTCGCCGCTGTACCCGTTGATGACGAGACCCGCGGAGGCCGCATCGCAGACGAAGCCAGTTCCGTGCGCAGGTGTTGAACGGTGGCGTTCCAGGGCTCATATTCGTTCGTGAGTTCAGCAGGGTCTTTGGCCAGGTCGTAGAGCTCCGGCCGCGGGGCTTCGATGAACTTGAAGCCGCCTCCGCGGACCGCGCGCAACGGCGCCCAGCCGAAGCTCAAGGGATAATCCGTCTCGCCAAAAACCACCCTATCCTGTTCTTTTGTCCCCGCGAAGTAGGAACGGAGAGAGCGTTGGCCAAATGCAGACGGAGGAGCAATGCTGAGCAGATCAAGGACCGTGGGGAGGATGTCGGTTGTTTGTACTTGCGCCTCCACCACCTTCCCTTCCCGCTCGATCGCGGCCCCGGTAATTGGCAGCTTGACGAGCAGGGGCACATGAGTGGTCGAATCATAGAGGAAGATACCGTGAGTTTGCTCGCCGTGTTCTCCGAGTCCTTCGCCATGATCACCCACCACGATGATCAGCGCTTCGCGATACCGGTTTTCGCGCTTTAGATAGCTCAGCAAGTTTCCCAACGCGGAGTCCGCATAAGCGATCTCACCATCGTACAAACGGCCTTTGTAAATCTCCGAGTACGGTGGCGGCGGCTCGTACGGGTCATGAGGATCGTAGAGGTGGACCCAGACAAAGCGCGGCTTTTGCGAATGCGCGTCCATCCACGCTTCCGCGCGATGGACTACGTCTTCTCCGCGGCGCTCCACGACTCCCCAATGCTTTCCGTTCGCCGAGCCGGGCGGAAAGTTATCGTAATAATCGAACCCTCGATCGAGCCCGGGAGCAAGGGTGCGGGAATCGAGCACCACCGCACCGATGAACGCCGCTGTTTGATACCCATTTTGCTTAAGCAACTCGGCCCAGGTGGGATACGTCTTCGCGAGCGGCATGGCGAAGTCGGTGACCCCATGTACGCTGGGCAGCAAGCCGGTCAGAATACTGGTGTGTGAAGTATTCGTCAGCGGACTGGGCGTGAAAGCCTGTGCAAAACGAACGCCATCTCGAGCCAGAGAATCCATAGCGGGGGTCTGGATTCGGTTGTATCCATAGCAATGAACGTGGTCGGCGCGCAGTGTATCGATGGTCACCAGGTAAACATCCGGCAAAGGCGAAGGGCCACTTACCGTCTGTGCCGGGGAGAGGGTTACTGCGACCGCAAAACTTGCTATAAGCCCTGGGAAAGCCCGCATTGAAACCCAGCGTAGCATGACCGCTCATCTGTCGGCCGAGGCAGACCATACAACGGGTGACTACGATTCTGATTGACGGAGGCCCGCCATATTCTGCCATCGGTAATCTTTTCGGTTCCCTGCTTTGACCCGATACTTACTGTTTAAAGGATGATTAGGTTATGTCTGTCGTCCCCATGCTTGTCAAGGCATACCTGGTTCGGTTCAAACGATCGGATATGCCCACCCGGCTCGTGATCGCTTCGAGTGCTGAGATCCATGGCGAGCATCTCGCCTTCCTCCAGGCAGACGGACGCCTTGCTGCCCTATTTGTCCTGGAGATAGTAAAAAGCTGGGCGGAAACCTTCAACGATTAGGTTGTCGCAGCACACGAAAGAAGCCGAAGGCTTGGTTGTCGCGGTGGCCCCGGCTTTGCGGCCGGTCAGCCTACGGATTTAACGTCGGCCAAGCGCAGTACCTGCCGGATTGAGCTTTCACCAACTGCCACAGTCCGTACTTCCGGGAATGCTTCTTTTGCCAGAACACTCAGGACATGGCCCGGCGGGATCTCAAGGAAAAGCCGGAAGCCCAATTCCTCCAGTACTGTTGTCATGTCGTACCATCGAACGCCGTGCGCAATGTTATTCGCCAGGTCTTCAGAGATAGCTTCCGGACTCCAGGTTGCTCTGGCAGTCACATTGGCCAGATACACCGTCTTCGGCGGTCGCACGTGCATTGTCTTTAGACTTTTTTCTAACGCCTCCGCCACAGGCTGAAGCAGTGGACAGTGAGAAGGGGTGGACACAGCAAGGCGCTCGGCCTTACGTGCTCCACTCCTAACCGCAGCCTGCAACACGCTATAAATCCCTTGGGCCGAACCCGAGATAACGATCTGGCGAGGAGCGTTAATGTTAGCCACATATACTGGCGTCTGCTCTGAGTGAACTTCTCCAACCAGCTGTGCGATCTGTTGTTCATTTAGCCCGACGATTGCGGCGAGTCCGTAGCCTTTGGGATAAAGCTTGGCCATCATCTCTGCACGCTGAATTACGAGCTGCACCGCATCAGCGAGGTTGAGTGAGCCACACAAAACTGCGGCGGAATAAGCTCCGGCCGACATGCCTGCAACTGCTCCCGGCTCAATACCTTGTTCCTTGAGAAAGCGTGCCACGGCAACGCCAGACGCCAGCAACGCTAACTGCACTGAAACTGTAGACTGCAAAGCTTCCTGGGTGTCGAGTTCGCGGCTATTCGTTCCCAGAATTTCGCTTACCTCATCAAGGGTCTGCGCGATCACAGGATGATCCGGGAGCCTATGCAGCATGCCGGGAAATTGCGAGCCCTGTCCGGGAAAGAGAAAGGCGATGCTCATCTCAATTCCCCCTGTAATCCCACGGGTCGATTCCGAGCATCATTCCGTCCGGCGTTCGCAACAAAATCTTGCCTGGATTCCGCGACGCGTATTCCTTGAGAGAAAAGCCGCATAAAGGCGCCTCCACGCGAACGTCGACAGCAGCAGTGAGATCCTGCGTTTGGGCGTAGAGAGCTTTAGCCATCTCCCCGGTGATGCGCTCTGCCGCGTAAATCACAAGATCCAAGTCGCTCTCTGGTTTAGCGATCTTCGTGCCGGCTGCAAGCTCGAAACCAATACTGCCTCCCGGCCCCCAAGGATACTCGAGATCCCTCCAGCGCTCTTTCATAAGGTTCAAGGCGCGGAAAGCAGGGATTGTATCCTCTCGCGACTTGGCGACGCTGCGCCGCAAAAGTTGCGGAGGCGCCAGGATGCTCTTGACCAGGTTGAAAGCACATGTAGCGGCCCATCGTTGATTTCTGTCCACTCCGCGCACTCCCACTGGGATCACCGGCCACGTGGCCAGACCTCGGCGAACAACCACGAACGGAGTTCTGTGCAAGCTCTCCACCCCCCACTTAGGAGTACAAGGGTGGCAAGAGATGAACCCCTTCGCATCTATTTCCAGCAAATCGTGCGTCCGAACTGATTGCGACTCGACGTAATTCATCGCACGTTCCTAGTGCACATGGCTCAGAAGAATGATCCATCCCGCCAGTGTGAAGACTCCAAGCACCGTGCTGGCAATCAGGCTTGAGCTTGCCACCGCGGGTGTTGCGTTGTGCGGTTTACCGAAGAGAAGGCCGAAGAAGCCGCAAGGAATCGCACACAACAAAACTACCCACCTGGTTTGTTCCAGTGGCATGCCCAGCAGGAGTGCTAAAGCGAGACAGAGCGCTGGCTGGATCACATTCTTGCCCAACACAACCCATCCGACACCCCGGGTCACGCTAAAACGCTGAGCGGAAACAATGAGACCCGTTACGAACAATGCAGTGCCCTCAGTCGCAGCCGCAAGAATATTCAGACTTGTATCGAGATAGGCCGGCATACGAAACTCGGCGACGGCGGCAACAAGGCCGAGCACCGGCGCCCAAAATACCGGCTTCTTGAAAGCTCTCCAAAGGGCTATCCGGATGCGAGATGCTGGAGAACCCGTAGTCTCCTTACTGCCCGCGTTTTCCAGCACCGCAAGGGTAACCGGCGTAATCGTGATGGCGCCGATAGCTATCGCGATCACAACCGTGACGGTAGCCTGAGGACCAAAAATAGAGGGGAGAAGTGGAAAACCAATCGCGGCGCAGTTGGGAAAGGCCGTTGTCAGCGCTGATACGGAACAGTTGGCATCGTTCTCTCTACCCAATCTCCGCGATACAAAGTAGACAGGGACATAAATAGCCGCATATACCATCGCCAGCACGAGCGCTGCCTTGGCTTGACTCCACAACAACGCATGCGGTGTGCGGGCGATAGTGACAAACAACGAGCAAGGCAGGGCAAAGGTCATGAGGAAGGTGACCAGACCCTTTACGTCCTTGTTATCGACTACCTTGAACAGCCCTGCTCCAAATCCAAGCAGTAGGCCCACAAAGATAGGTACTAGCGAATTAATAAGGATGCGGGCCATCGTGGACGTCTAGGCCTCGCGCCATTGTTCTTCGAGCTTGGCGCGTACCAGGATGGAGGCCTTTCGCATTTCGAGCGCTGCAACCGATTCGCGTCGACTGCGAAGATCAAAGGGCTGGCTGCGAGCGTCGGCGATGGCTGCAATCAGCTCGTTTTTTACCTCCAGAATTTCCTCGGCCGACGGCTTCGCCGGATTTTCGACGTGCAGTAGTTTGTGAAGAAGACCGAGCTTTGCGTAGTCCTTTACGTCATAGGACAACGGCGCGATGGTCTTGCCGAGCTGGTCGAGTTCCTGCACAGCACGGCGCGTGATCCGTGCCGCGGCTTCCTTGTGCATGGCATGGATCATGACGCCGTCGTCGTCGAACGCGAGGATGCGATTAGCTTGATAGCCGTGGGTGAGGAAGCCTCCGGAGATTGCATGGCCGACCACCAGCGTGATAACTGGGTGGCCCGCGAGCCGCGCCGAACCGTACGCGTCGGCTGCCGATGCGGCAGCAAGAAAGATGGCGGCCGTCTCTTCGCGCCTACCATAGGCCTGGCTCTTCACATCGACGATGGCAATGATGGGCCGCTTGGCGGCGTTGTTATCGAGCTCCATCACCTCACGCACACGGGTGGCAAGAGTGTAGGCTTCTTCCAGCCCAACTTGCCCCTGCCGCGCACAAGGAAAGCGTGCCTGAGGGTCTGGGACAACGCAGAGGAATCTCGCGTTGTCTTTACCAAGCGGTGCATCCGCGGTCAGCACAGAATTCGGATCGCCAGGCATTGGGGCGTCCCGGCCAGTGAATGCGCGGAACCATACGGTTCCCCTGACGCCAGTAAACTCGCTCATCAGTTGCCCTCCATAGACGTTCCCCAGGCACGACGCAGCTCTTGGGGATCCCACTGGCGCGACGTGTCGAGTGCGCCGATACGGCTTCGATAGAGCTCCACCTGCGAGCTTCGATGTACAGGCGGGATGCCCTTGACGATAAAACGCCTCACGGCGTCGGCAATCTGCTGTGTATTGTCCTCGACCAGTGCGTCGGCCAACCCCATCGCATATCGCTGCTCACCACCATTGATAGCAAACGCCAGAGCGCGATCACTCGAGTCCCATTCGTCGACGCCGCTCTCCTGCTCAATTACTTCGGGTCCATTCAGTCCCAGTCGTGCCTCGCGCGTCAGGATGATATAGCTTGATAGCGCCGCGGCGAGCGACATACCTCCAAAGCATCCAACCGTGCCCGCGGTCACGGAGATGACAGGAGCATGCTTTCTGAGAGCAAGAATGGATGCCATCACTTCGGCCACCGCCCCCAGTCCCAGGTTGGCCTCCTGAAGGCGGACGCCGCCGGTTTCGAGCAGAATCACCGCGCAGGTCGGCAGGCCCTTCTCGCTATCGGCACAGGCCAGATCAAGAGCGGCAGTCATCTTCTGGCCCGACACTTCTCCCATGCTCCCACCCTGAAATGCACCCTCGAGCGCAACCACCACGGCGGCTTTCCCCGCGATCTTTCCTTTCATCACCACACAGCCATCGTCTTCCTGCGGGGTGACGTCCTGGATCGCGAGCCAGGGGGATTCAACACGATCGAAGGGGCCAACCAGCTCGCGCGATGTTCCCTCATCGAACAGAGCTGCGGCCCTCCCCCGCGCGTCGAGTTCAAGAAAGCTTTGCCGGTTGAGAAAGTTTGTCCTGTCTGTGCTGGTGATCATTGCTCGCTCACCTCCACTGCCTGTTCCAGACGTAGCATGACGCTGGCCGGAGTTCCGCCTGCATCGTTGATCTGAATGCGAACAATCCCGTCATACTTCGCGAAAAAGCGGTCCAGCACAGCCTTCCAGGTTTCTCGAAAGCCATTCACGCTGGTCCGGATGAAGACCTGGGCGCGCTCGCCTTCGCCAGGCTCGAGCAGAACCTCGAGCTCTCCAGAGCCGACGACCCCCACATGGGCCCTGCGGGATATTTTTCGCTTGGCTGGATAATCGAACTCAATTTGTTCCATGTGTGTCCTCCCAACTGCGGTCCATTTCAACTTCGTCTTGTCGCCGCTCCACGGCATCGAGAAATAGGGTCGCGGCCAGAAGGTCTGCGCTCCCGCCGGGCGACACATGCAATTCCAGAAGCTGCCGGTCGAGACGTTGCAGGTAGCGTTTTCCAAGTGCGGTTCCACAGCCCCCCGCCCTTGCAACCTCGATCGCGCCTTTCTTTGCCGTGATGAGCGCGGCTTCTCCGCCGCGATACAGCAAACACGTGTCATCCAGCGAGGACATGATGCTTAGCAGCGCGTCGAGGCGAGCCACATTCTCTGTTGCGCCGGCTACCCGCCTCGAATGAAGCATGGGCAATCCTACGTTCACGACATGAGGGAATCCGCAGCGAGCTTCGCCGCGCGCTCCCAGAACCCTATGCCTCTTGGCCACCAAATCACCATGCGAGACCAACCGTGGTGCCGCACGATCCGCAAAGGACGCAATCGCCTTAGCGGAAGCTGCAATCGCCGGAGCCTGCGCCTCTTCGTCGATCTGCATGGCCGCGGCTGAGATAAGCAGTCCAAGTATCCAGATCGCGCCCTTGTGCGAGTTGCTACCACCGGTAGCCGTCAGCATGGCACGTTCTGCAGCGCGGCCGATGCGGGCAAGCTGTTCTCGTAGCGATTGACTGGGATGAGTTCGGCTGCAGATGAATGCCATCTCGCAGAAGTAGGGTTCAATCGTCAACGCGGAACGCTTCATGATCGCGAGCGAGAGATCGGCGTGAGCACCGGAACCGCGACGGTCGACCAGGCCGGGTTTCGGAGTCAACTCCGCCTCTGCGATCAGTGCTTGGCAGGCAAGACTCGCCAAGTGTACCGGCGATGACCAAGCATTCGAAAGAGCCCAGGACATCCCAAACGTTCTGCTCATTACCAGCTCCGAAACTTTGCCGGCGGGTTATAGATGCCTCCGGACCACGCGACCAAATCTTCTATGCTTCGTGCGGCCAGCAGAGAGCGTTTCGCTTCCCGGCGGTGAACGCCGATGTCCTCCGGATAGGCCACCACGCCCTTCTTGCGAAGCGCTGCCGTTTCAGAAGGGATTGCCTTCAGGCCAATGGGGCTAACACCGGCGACCGCGGCGAGAGCCCGGCGGCGTTCTTCCGATCCGTCTGCCTTGTAGAGATAGGCGATACCCTCCTCGGTGACGACGTGGCTCACGTCGTCGCCGTAGATCATGACCGGGGCGATTGGCATTCCTGCCTGTCGCCCAACCTGCACCGCGTCGAGGGTCTCAACGAACGAGGGAACGCCGCCTTTCTGAAAAGTGCCAAGGATCTGGACCACGAGCTTTCGGCCGCGAACGATCGGCTTATGTTCTGTGATCAAGCCCAGCCAAGCTGCGCTACAGTGCCGGCGGCCGTGGGGGTCGTGGCCCATGTTTGGCGCACCGCCGAATCCTGCAATTCGGCCAACGGTCACGGTGGAAGAGTTCGCATCAGCATCCATTTGAAGAGTTGAGCCAATGAAGGCGTCGATCGCATACTGCCCCGCAAGCTGACACAGAACCCGGTTCGAGCGGAGGCTCCCATCCCTTCCGGTGAAAAAGATATCCGGACGCTCTGCTACATATCGTTCCATGCCAATTTCGCTGCCGAAACAATGAATGCTTTTCACCCATCCGCTTTCGATTGCCGGGATCATTGTGGGGTGCGGGTTAAGTGCCCAGTGTTCGCAGATCTTCCCTCGCAGGCCGAGCGATTCTCCATAGGTTGGCAGAAGAAGTTCAATGGCCGCAGTATCGAATCCAATTCCGTGATTCAATGCCCGGACTTGATGGTGTTCATAGATGCCACGAATGACCATCATGCCGGCAAGAATCTGTAGTTCGTCAATTTGGCGCGGATCGCGTGTGAACAGCGGTTCTATCGCAAACGGCTTGTCAGCCTCGACTACAACATCTATCCATGAACCGGGGATATCGACCCGAGGCAATTTGTCGACTAACCGGTTCACCTGCACGATAACAATTCCATCGTGGAATGCGGCCGCCTCAACAATTACGGGTGTGTCTTCCGTGTTTGGCCCGGTATAAAGGTTCCCTTCCGCATCTGCCTGTTCGGCACAAACGAGAACTACATTCGGTATCAAATCCACCAGCAGCCGTGCATAGAGTTCGACGTAGGTATGGATGGCGCCTATTTCCAGTTGGCCATCCTGCAATAGTTGCGATAACCGAAGGCTCTGCGGGCCGGCGAACGAGAAATCCACTTTCTTGGCGATGCCTAATTCAAAGAGAGTGAGGTGTTCCGGACGGCTGATACTCGAAATGATCAGATGCAGATCACGAACCTTACCCGGATCGACTTTTACCAATGAGCGCGAAAGGAAGTCTGCCTGTTTCTGGTTGTCGCCCTCGAGCACAATCCTGTCTCCGCTAACGATCAAGGTTTCCAGCGCCGCGACTAGCTTCTCACTTTGCAGCACCGGGCCTTTCATCCAAGGCCGGACTAATTGCATGCGCCGCCGCTTCTCGTCGCGCCGCGTCGTCCAGGAGAACACCGCTGTCATTGCATCACTCCTTCAAAACTCACCCCAACTCCGCTCTTGCCCTTGAAGAAGTGTAAGACCAACGTCACTTGGCGGAGAAGGTTGCAGGACAAGTCCCGGGTCGTGCGTCTGGTTCCGTGACGAAGGCCGGGTGCCCCACATCTCGCTCGTTTTTCGCGAGATGTGGGATACCACTGCACCTTCCCTCTGACTCCGATTCATCCGATGCACTGAGCGGTACAACATCGTGGTATCCCACATCTCGCAAAAAACGAGCGAGATATGGGGCACCCGGCCTTCGTCAGGAACCAGAGCGCGACCCAGGACTTTCGTCCTGGGCTGTCGACTGGGACACCGCAGGTTGCTGACTCTTTTCCCGGCGGACGAAAAGGCTTTGTACCACGAATAACAGGACGGCGCTGATAGGGAGGAGCCAGATCCCTGCTCTGACCGTGGATGCCTTGGCAACATAGCCAACGGCCGCGGGCAGGAGCATGCTGCCGGTAAAACCGACGGCCATGAGAAGCCCAAAGATTGTCCCGAAGATCTCCGGGAAAAGACTGCTGGTGATTCCAGCAGTGGTGGGAAACACGGGGGCATAACAAAGACCGGTAGCCACTGCAGCCACGATGGTCACCGCCAGATTCATTCCCAGGGCGAGAAATACCAATGCGACGACGGCTCCCGCTGCACACGCCGCAACCACGATAGATCCACGTACTCTCTTGGTGATTTCACTCGCTGCCAACCGCCCAACCAGCATTGCGGCAAAGAACGCAATGAGTATTTCTCCGGAGGTTTGAGCTGACGTTGAGAACTCCTGCTCGAAGTAGGTACGGAGCCAACCCGCGGTCGACGCCTCGAGCGATGAGTAGAGCAGAATTACCAGCGCGAGCAGAAGAATCGACCGGTTCAAGAGTGCGTTTCGGATAAGGGCCCAATCAAGTCCGCCCTTGGAACGCGCAACAGGAAACGTCTGGGTCAGGCTCAGAAGCCCGGGAATAGCGTTGGAGGCCCCCACCATCACCAGCGTCGGCGACAAACCAAAACGGCGGGTCATCAACGTAACCAGCACCGGGAAGCCGATAGTTCCCAGGCTAAAGAAGGAGTTCGCCAAGTTGAGCGCAGCAGAGGGATTCACCGGGTAAAGGTCGGGCACCAGGGTGTTGGATCCGCTGTTGATGCAACTGCCTCCCAGACCGACCGCAAACACAAGCATGGCCAGAACCTGGTAGCTGGGGGCAACGCTGATCGAGGCCAAGGCAACGGCGCATAGCAATGAGCCGCTGACCAGCACCGGTTTTTTGCCGAAACGGTCGATCAGCGGTCCGGCGATGAACGACATAGGGATTTGTGGCAGGAAGAGCAGGCTTATGAGGGTTCCGCTTTGTGCGATATCGAAGCCAAAGCGCGCGCGCAGTTCCGGCAGCGTGGCTCCGAGAAAGGCGATCAATGTGCCGAAGGCGAAGGTCCCAGTACACGCGGTCGCCATCAGGTAAGGTCTAGCAGATTGCCGCAGGGTGTTAGGAGCCGGCGTCATTCAGCGTTTCTCCTTGCACGCATAGGTCTGCGGAAAGAAAATCTCCGTCACCGCTACGAGAAAATTGCTTTTGTGTATTATAGCCATGGTTTCGGAACATAGTTCTAAATCGCGCGAGGTGGAATGGGAGTGAAACTCAGCCGCAGTGAATTCCTGAAGTTGATGGCGGGCGTGGCCGGTGCTGCTTGTATGCCAAAGGTTTGGGCCAATCCGTATGGCTTACCACTCGGCATCCAACTTTACACCGTTCGCAATGATCTCCAATCCAATTTTGCCGGCGTTCTGAAGAAGCTTGCCGCGATGGGATACCAGGAAGTTGAAGCCGGCTTTACTGACTCCGGAGAGATACAGTTCAACGGAGGCCAGGCGACAGAGTTTCGCAAAATGCTTGAGGATGCCGGGCTGCGCGTGCCTAGCAGTCATTTCCCTGTGCCCAACAACGACGCGGAATGGAATGCAAACATCGAGCGAGCGCACAAGCTGAAGCTTGAATACATGTTGTGCGCGGGGCCGCCGGGAGAAACCAACTCGCTGGAAGCCTGGAAGCGGGCCGGAGCCTTTTTCAATCACCTGGGCACGCTGTGCCGAAGCGCCGGGATGCAGTTTGCTTATCACAATCACAATCACGAGTTCATCGTCTACGACGGCGTTATTGGCTACGATGAGCTACTGCGCTCGACCGATCCGGCACTGGTGAAAATGGAACTGGATTGTTTCTGGATGACCTTCGCCGGGAAAGATCCGGTGGACTACTTGCACAAATATCCCGGCCGGTTCCCTTTGTTGCATATCAAAGGTCTCAAGGCCGGTTACAAACCGACCACCGGACATTTCGAGGGCAATCCCTTCACCGAAGTCGGAAACGGCGTCATCGACTGGAAACGTATCTTCATAGCCGCCCATGCAGGGGGACTTAAACACTACTACGTGGAACAGGATCAGTGGGATCGTCCGTCGCTGGAAAGCGCAGCGATCAGCGCGGCCTACTTGAAGAAGCTCCAGGTCTAAATTACGGCACGAACGGCACGGCTTTCAGCCGTGCGTTCGTGCTAAGTGGTTTTCGTAAAAGTGCAGGTTAGAAGCTTAGCTTGAGACCAGCCTCCATGGCTCGAGGCGGAGACCCGGTGCTCGTAATCTGGCCAAAGGTACCGTTGCCGGCAGTGTTGTAATCGGTGGCCGGGGTGCCGTAGACCGTATGGTTGAAGGCGTTGAACATCTCCCACCTAAACTGCACGTTGTATCGCTCGCGGAAGGGAAAGTTCTTCGAGAAATTCAGATTCGCCTGGTTCCAGCCCGGCCCGTACACTGGATTTCGGCCGACGTTGCCAAAGGTTCCCGGCGGATTATAGGTAAACGCCGCGGTATTGAAGTATTCATTCAGCCAGTGCGACTTTCCTCCCTGGTGGACGCCGAATGACTGGCCAGGGACTTTGTTGGCATAGTCGTCGTAAACCTGTGAATACGATGCATTGTCATCTCCCCCTCCCACCGCGAGGGGATTGTTACCGCCATTGATCGTAAGCGGTCTTCCGGAGTGAAACTGCCACGATCCTGCCACTTCCCAATTCCCCAGGAAGCCGCCTGCGATGCGCCCCAGACGTTCGATTTTCGGCGATTGATAGACAAATGTATTGTTCCAGATTTGAGGAGTGTTCGAGTCGGCAATTCCGTAATTGAAGGAAGGGTTGAACGGATCGGGGACGGAACCAACATTCGAGTTTGAAGCCTGAGAGCTTAGGTCCAAAGTCCTGGAATAGGTGTAGTTGGAAGAAAACTGCAGTCCCCTGCTAAATCGCTTCTGCACCGAGACCTGCACACCATTGAACGAAGCTGTCCCGATCGACGAATAACCTAGAACTGATTGAAAGTTGGGGGCCAGAAGTCGAGCTCCATTGTTGTTGACGTCCGTCTGCGTGCAGGTTGGCCCGACCGCGAGACAACCGTTGTAGACGCCTGGACTATTCTCGAGCGCCGTCGGGTTGTGATAGTCCTGGCGGCCAATGTACGACACCGTAACCAGATAGTCGTTTCTGAAGGCATGTTCGATGCTGGCGTTCCAGGTATTCTCCATCGCAGGTTTGAAGCCCCTACTAAAGACCGCTGTCAGGTTGACTGGTAAAGCGATGGCAACATTCGAGGCCGGCTTGAAACTTGGGCCGGCATAGGGTGGAAATGGGTCTACGAAGCCGGTGGGGGCCCAGCACGCAAAGGGATCCGCAATGGTCAGTGTGCAGTTGCCGACATTGTTGTAATAGATTTCGTATTCCGGGCTAAAGGGAGCGTTGGCGCTTTGATGGTTGTAGAAGGAGAAGTCATAAGGCAGCGACATCAGTCCATACGCAACCCGAAAAGTAGTGTTGGGCGTAGGCGCCCAAGCCACGCTGACACGCGGCAGAAGGTTGTTCCATTTGCTATTCCAGCCGCCCGGCGCAACACCCGCATCACCCGGGAACACGAGCCCCGGAGGCGCGTTCACATAACGGGTGCTTTGCTGGCCGGGATAGTAGTCGGCCGTATGACCGAGGATCGAGACAGGAGCTATCTGTGGTTCCCAGCGCAAGCCAAGGTTAACGGTGAGGTTAGGCCGGAACTTGATTGAGTCCTGCCCAAAACCCGCGCCGTTATTAGAGGTGTACAGATTGTACTCACCACCCGAGGACTGCACCTGGTTCACCAGACCAAGCAGGAAGTCCGCATCTGAATCGCCGGTGACGTTGCCGCTGAAAGTAGTCAACGGATCGCCTTCCCAAGTCGCGTTTTCCAGACCGTATTGACTGATGAAATCAAAGCCCGCAGAGAACGATTGTTTTCCGCGAATATAGGACACTGTGTCATCCACGATCCAACTGTGGCGGCCCTGGATCACGGGAATGCCGCTGAGCGAGAAACCGTTAGTGCCAACTTGTCCTAAAAAGTCGCTTTCCGTGTTGAGATTCGAGCCCAGAGCCTTGAAGCTCAACGCTCCTCCCCCTACTGCTTGCATATTGGGGATAGCCGCGCTGTTGTTTCTGTTATAGCCACCGCGCAGGTCGTTGACCAGATTCGGCCGGATGGTCCAAATGTGGCTGATGGAGATATTGAGAACCTGGTCCAGAGCTGAACGGGTCCCGTTGACGAGGTAGTTGGGTGGTCCGCTGTATGGCGCCCGATCGTAGTTATCGTAGAAGGTGCGGCCGGTCAGTACCTGGTTGGGCGTGATGTTGTAATCGACGCGAGTCGTGTATTCGTAAACGTTATTGACTTGGGCGACTCCATTGACGGTCACCAGGCCGTTGGCGGCAGAAGTCTTAGGTAGGCCCTTTTCGAAAGCCTCCGAGAAGGCGGCGAAGGTCGATGGGGCCACCTGGTTGTTGGGATAGACATTCGTTAGGGAGTGATCGTACCAGTTCTTATAAAGCTGATTTTCGACATTGCCCGACGAATCCCGATCGTTACACACGCCATTAGTGAAACCGGTACTGCAAATCTGCGAGAAGTCCCCCGCGAGCTCGTTATTGTTGGGTACCTGGTAGCCACTGGTGCTGGCAGCAATGCGCTCCCTGGTGAATTGCACATTGCCAAAGACGAATAATTTGTTGTGGAGGATCGGACCGCCGACGGATCCGCCGAACTGATTTCGCTTCAGAGGATCCGCGACTTTGGTGAAGTAGTCCGCGGCATTTAATACGTTGTTGCGAAGAAACTCAAAAGCGACGCCATGCCATTGGTTGGTGCCGGACCGGGTGGCAATACTGACGACTCCACCGGCCGTATAGCCGTACTGCGCATCGAAGTTATTGGTGATCACGCGAAATTCTTGCGTAGCATCCGGGTTCGGAAATGGACTGGCAGTCTGAAAGTAATTATTCATATGCGTGATGCCGTCCAACTGATAAAGAACGCCGCCGATGCGGCTACCGTTCACGATCGCCGCCGTCTCATTTGGCGAGCCGCTTCCGACACCGGGCAACGCCGATCCGCCAGTCTGCGTAGCGTCCACAGCGCCCGGCGCCAAAGCCACCAACGCTGCAGGATTGCGGCCGTTCAGCGGTAATTCCGTAATCGTCTTCTGATCGATGACCTGAGAAATGGCTCCGCTCGTGGTATCGATCTGGGTGGCGGATGCCTGCACTTCAACATTGACTGAAGACGCGCCCGGCTTGAGGGTGAAGCTTGCACCCGTAATCTGGTCCGCCGTCAATGTCAGATTGTCCTGGGTCTCGGTTTGGAACCCCTCGCGCCCTGCAGAGACGGTGTATTGACCAATCTCCAGGAACGGAACCGTGTAGTCCCCCTTCGAGTTCGTATCGACCGCGACGGTTTGCCCGGTAAGGACATTCTTGATTGTCACGTGGGCTCCGGAAATCACCGCGCCACTTGAATCCGTGACAGTACCGTTGATCTGGCCTCGGCCGCCCTGTTGTCCGTAGGCAAGGGAGGCGATGAGGCAGGCCAACAAAGACACGCTCAATATCCGGGCCCGGAATAGTAATCGCATTCACTGTTCTCCTCAGAGTTTTCCGTGGCGACGATTGTTCCAGCAATGACGGATCCGCAAACCAGAATTCAGAACGGCGTTTCTAAACGAAATGCCGAGATAAAGATTGCCACGACAGCGAAAATTTAGTCAACAAAATAGTGGTACTAAGTTCTGCAATACGGAATCAAAGGTAAATAATTGAAATTGATCGGCTTCGATTGGTAAGATAACCGCAAATCACCAATCCCATTCCCACAATCAGCGGCGCCTCCTTGGGGGAGAGGGACGGGGATGATCGCCGGCAACTGAGAGGGCGGGGGAGAAATGTCACGTTCTACATGGGATAATTGCGTTCCAAAGCAGCGAAATCCCCATGATTGCCGCGGTTAGGGTCCCACCATTCCGTCCAGAGTCGCGGAACGCGCCTTCTGGTCAAGCGTCCTAAGCTTCAAATCGCCGGGAAAAAGGTCAATTCCCTTCTGCAGCGCATTCAGAGCGCTCTTATAGTCTCCGAGAACCATGAATTGAGTGGCCAGCAGCTCGTAGATTTCGCGTACGTTGGGATTGCTGGCGCGAGCCTTTTCCAACCATTCGACCGCTTCCCGGCTGCGGCTTTGGCCGATATTGAGTTCCGCAAGGAATATAAAGTCATCGACATTCGCCGGGCTGACCCGAATCGCCCGTGTCATATATTGAATTCCCTGTTCTCGCTGCGCCGGCGAGTCCTGGGACGCAGCGCGCCGGGCGAGCGCGCGAAGCACCAGGGGGTCCGCAGGACGAGAGCGGGACAATTGATCGAGGAGCTGATCCAGTGGGGCGCGAAACTCCTCATGCCCATCGCGGGCGAGAGTGTCGTAAACCTGCATCAGGACCAACGGCGGCACGGAGCTAAGATCTTCGCGCTGGCCGAATGGCGCAGTTAAGTGGAGCAGCTTGGCACTGCCGGGGAGTTCCTCGCCTTCCTTCGCAGGGATGGAATGGTCGGTCAGCGCGCCATGGGTAATTGTGGCTACCGTGCGCTTGGGCATATGGCAGCTGATGCAATCGTCGGGCGGACTGGTCGCCATCCGCTTTTCCCGGCTTAGGGTGCAGCTCTGCTGGTTGTGACAAGTAAGGCAGCGTGACCGGTAAAAATCGACCGCTGCTTCGCGGGACGGCTCCACATGAGGATCGTGGCAACTGATGCAGTGCAAGCCACCGGCAGTCGATCGGTAACACTTGCTGAGCGTCATTCCGTAATAATGTTCGAGCAGCGCGCTGCCTGAAGCCGCATGGGAATCGACGGGGAGCTTGAAAACCGAAACCACCGGGTCCAGGGGCATGCCGGGGCGAAAATCCTGATCTTGCATACCAGGGGGATTTACCCGGACGTCTTTTCCCTGGTGGCAGCGCATGCAAATGTTGTCTGACGACCACCCGGAGAGCCGCGCGGGGTTGACGATGTTGGGAGTTGCCGCCTTCTGTCCCGCAGTGTGTTCGGCCACGTGCAGCGCGCCGGGACCATGGCAGTTCTCGCATCCCACAGCCAACTCGTCGAAGGGCGGATCCTGATAGAGACCGACCTGCCCGGCAACTGGCCTGGGGCGGCCGCTATGGCAGGCAATGCACTGCGCGAGAATCGGACGGGTAAATCCGCGGTTCTGGATTTCGTAGCCCGGAGAAAAACTCCAGCGATGGGCCTGGCTGAAATAGGAGAGGGGCGCCTCAAACAAGAAGCGATCTCGCTGCACAATGAACCCGATTCCATTTTCGCCGGCGCCCACGGCATACTCCATTTTCCAGGCTTGCCGGAACAATTCTTTGCCCGCGTCGTCGAGAGCATATTGGCTCTGATACAACTGCCCGTCTTTGCGCAGAACTTCGAAGTATTGACCCAGGTCTTTGTCGTAGACCGTCGCCGGCGCGGGCAAATCCGCCAACGAGGGATCGTGGCCCGGCGCCATGGAACGGCCCATTCCGGTTTGACCGAATGACTTGTAAATCGCAGCGTGGCAGGTGCTGCACGCCTGCGAGCCAACATAGTGAACTCCGCGCGCCGTGTTGCGCGACGGCACGGTTTGCGGGCCGGCAGGCATAGCCAGGAACAGAAGGATGGCGCACAACCCGGCAGCCAGAAGCGCTTGGCAGCAACGGGATTCATTCATTAGCCGGTTTTCCTGGCGGGGTAGAAGCGGGAGGAATTCTGGCCTGTTGCGCCTTGGCCGCCAGCTCCTTTACCAGCTCGGTTTCATGTTTCGCTTCAGCCCTCTTGCCCAGCCTGAAGTCGATGCGTGCCAGGGCAACGTGGGCCTGAGCCATATCGGGCGCACGCTCGATAATTTTCTCGATCAGTGCCGCCGCGTCTGTAATCTGGCCTTTCGCCTCGTAAGACAGCGCGAGCTGCAAACTCAGCGTGGTGTCATTCGGATCCAGCCGGTGAGCGGCTTCCAGCGCGGCGATTGCTTCTCCAAGATTGGTGGACCCTTCTCGCCGCTCCAGAGAAGCCAGCGCTTCATAGTAGGCGGCATCTTTCGGATTGATGGCGATAGCCTTCTTGTAAGCCTCTTCGGCTGGGTCATATTGGCCCAGATTCAAGTAGCTGTCTCCCAGAAGGAAATAAATTCGATCCTGGCGCGGAGGATTGATGAGCAGCAGCTTTTTTAGGGTGGCAACGGAGTCCTGAAACTGGGTCACGCCGAAGTAGGCCAGGGCCAAATAATATTGGTAGTCAGGAACGCTCCCAAATCTAGGCTCAACCGACTTGAGGAATGCAAGCGCCGCTTGCTGCTGTTTCCACCCCAGGAACGTTCGCGCTAAGCCGAGAGCGTACTGTGAAGAGCCGGGGTCTAGCTGCACCGCTGCCTGGAAGGAGTCGGCCGCTTGGGGAAACTTTTTTTGCTCCAGGTAGATTCCCCCCAAAATTGCCCTGGCGTTTGCCTGGTTGGGGTTGGCGGCAAGGCTGCTCACCAGCAACTTTTCCGCCGACGGTAAAGCACCGTGTTGAATCAGGACGGCGGCAAGCTTGTCCTCCGCTGCAGGGCTAGCGATGCCGGAACGGAGCAACTCGTCCACTTCAGCGTCGGCCTTTGGCGCGTCTCCGATCTCCAAATAGCACTCGATGAGCGCGGCGCGGGCCTGCAACCCCATGTCGCGGTCATCCTTCAATCGCAGCAGGGGCGCGACCGCATTCTTGTAGTCGCCCGTCTTCATCAAAATCAAGCTGAAGTTCTTGAGCGCGGTGGTGTCCGTCGGATCAAGCGCAAGTCCTGCCCGGTATGATTCTTTGGCTTTGCCCAAATTTCCGCTGCGCCAGTAGAGCAGTCCCAAGTTGAAATAGGTTTGCGGTTGATGTGGGTCAAGCGTGCGCGACCGCTCGAAGGCGGCGATGGCCGCGTCGACATCGTTGAGTTCTCCGCAGCTGGCGCCCAGGTGGAACCATAGGGACGCATCCTTGGGATAGGCTTTTACCGCGCGCAGCAGAATTTCTCGTGCCTGGGCGAAGTCCCCCTTTTCCATGGCAGCCTTTGCCTGCTGCCAAAGAGCCTGGTCGGCGGGGGGATCCGCTCCGGAGACCCTCACCAACCGCACAGGGGACGGGCTTAGAAGAGTGGCCACTCCAGGCTTGCCGGCCGGATGATCCCCTTCAACCATGCGGTGGTACATATTCATCCCCGGCTTGTCGAGCCGGTCTACCGCGTGGCTGGGCGCCGGCCATTGAATCTCAACCCACTCGATCTTTGCCTTTCCTGCTCCCAGAATCTCGCGCGGGTCGGAGCTGGACAGAAAGCTGCCGCCGGCGCCCTTCAGCCGTGAAAACACTTTCCCGCCAACGCTCCAGCGGATCGTCGCTCCGGCAGCAGCCGGGTTGGACTTGGTTGCACGTAACAAAAGCCCAATCCAGTTGTTGCCTGATACGGCGTTGTTCATCAGGATGTGCGGCGGACCGCCGTTTTCGGTTAAGACCACGTCGGGATAGCCATCGTTGTTCAGGTCGCCTACGGCAAGCCCCCGAGCTGCGTAGTGGCGCAGGAATGCGGGCCCGGCCAGTTCGCTCACGTCTTCCAACTTGAGGCCGGCGACATTGTGCAGCAACACCAGCGGCTCGCGATAGGTAACGCCGCGACCTCGCAGATCGATCAGGTCATCCGGATGACTATTCACCTGGATAAGATCCAGCCAGCCATCATTGTCGTAATCCAGAAAGCGCATGCCCCAGCCGCTCAGCATGCGTGTGGGCTTAGCCAACCCAATCTGCAAATTGAGGTCCTGAAAGACTTCCCCACCCGTGTTCTTGTAAAGCGAGGTGTTCTGCGCATCGATGTTGGAGACGGTCAGTTCGGGAACGCCATCGCCGTCGAAATCTCCCGCATCCACGCCCATCCCGGACCGCGGCAATCCGTCTGCGTTATATCCGATGCCGGCTTCCACTCCGATCTCGTCGAACTTCTTACCCGCCTCATTGACCCAGAGAAAGTTCGCCATGGTGTCGTTGGCCGCAAACAGGTCCATAAAGCCGTCGCGATTGATATCAGTGGCGACCACTCCCCACACTTTGCCGGGGCTGGCAGCAATGCCAGTGCTCACGCTTACATCCGCGAAATGGCCGCCGCCGAGATTGCGATACAAATGGCTGGGTACCGGGGCAAATTGCTTCGGATTGCAGTAATAGGCCTGCTCTTTGGGCAGATTGTCCGCCGGGCCGCCATAGGAAGCAGCCAAGGGACAGCTCCGCAGGTCCGAGTAGTCCGCGAACTCGCCGATGAACAGATCAAGCCGGCCGTCATTGTCATAGTCGAACCAAAGGGCGCTGGTTCCCCACTTGGGCGCGGCGATTCCGCTCGCGACGGTGACGTCGGTGAAAGTCCCGTTCCCGTTGTTGTGGTACAGAACACACTTGCCATAACCGGAGATAAAGATGTCCTCGTATCCGTCGTTGTCGAAATCTCCGATCGCGATGCCCATGGAGTAGAGGTCTGCGGTGATCCCTGCCTGCTTGGTGACGTCGGTAAAGGTTCCATTTCCGTTGTTGCGGTAGAGGGCATGCTTCAGCGGGGCCGGGGGGCGATAAAACGCCGAAGTTCCCGAGTTCACCAGGAGAATGTCCATCAGGCCATCGTTGTTGTAATCGAAAATGGCGACTCCCGGGCCCGCAGTCTCCGGAAGATAACGGGCTGCGGAGCGTCCGTTCTCGTGGACCCAGGTAACCCCGGTTTCGCTGGGCGAAGCTTCCCGAAACAGGTCGGAGCCGTGACTGCAGGCTGAGCTGAGCAGAACGACCAGTATGCAGATCATGTGTCGCATGAGAGGAAGCAGTTCTGAATTGCGAGCCCCCATTCTACTGGACAAGGTTTGCTGCCCGAAAGGATTGAAATGCAAAGCGCAATCCCTGGAATCCCGAGTAATCCTTGCCGCGCCCCCATTCATGGATGTTTCAAAATATAGAATATTGTTCTATTCTTGGTTTTTCAGATTTCGTGGGAGTATCTTAGGCCCGCCTTTGCTTCGGGTTTCGGCGGACGTGAGGCAAGTGCATGAAAAATAAGCTAAAACGAATTCTCGCGAGCGGACAGACCGCAATCGGAACCTGGATTTCGATGACCGATCCCTATGGCGTCGAGATGGTCGCGGGGCTTGGCTTTGATTGGCTTCTGGTCGACATGGAGCATGTTCCCATGAGCAAGGAGAGCCTTCGGGGAATTCTCATGGCCTGTAAAGGCAGCGAGAGCGTCCCCATTGTCCGCGTTGCTTCGGCATCGGCTGAGCACTTTCAGGCTGCTCTGGATTTAGGAGCACAAGGGGTGATGGCGCCCATGATCAACAACGCCGCCGACGCTGCGGTCGCGGTTCAGTATTGCCGCTACCCCCCGCAGGGCCGCCGGGGCTTTGGCCCTCTTCGCGCCGCCCGTTATATGAAGGAGTCAGAATCGTACCGCCACGAGGCAAATGAGGAAGTATTGCTCTTTGTCCAAATCGAAACCCCGGAGGCGGTTCAAAATGCGTCCGCCATTCTTGGCACGCCCGGCATCGACGGCATCTACATCGGGAATGGCGATCTGGCGAGCTTCCTGAACGGCGACGCAAAGGCTGGGTCGGCGAATGTACAGAAGGTTGTGGATGACTTGATTGCGATGGCAAATCGCGCCTCGATTCCTATTGGTTTGCCAACATGGTCTCCTGCGGAATTCAGCCGCTATGCGGAACTGGGGGCACGGTTATTGACCATCGGCGGCGACCTCGCGTTTCTAGCCGCACAAGCAGAAGCTGAACTGATGAACGTGCGCCGCGCGCTCAATGGCGGTCGTCCCCAGGCTGGCCAGACGTAAGGTTGGGCTCGTACCGCATGGTACAATCCGGTTCTGAGAATACGTATGGTTTTTTGGATTGACGCAGGGTTCGCCGGATGAGTAACAAAGAACCCGCAAAATATCCCGTCAAGTCACTCGCCAAAGCGTTGCGCTTGCTTGAATTCCTCGGACGTCCTCAGGAAGGAACAAGCATTGCCGTCCTGAGCAAGGAACTGAAAATCGGAAAAAGTACTGTCCACCGTCTTTTGGCGACCTTGCGGGAGTTTGACCTGGTGTGGCTCGATCCCAGCACATCCAATTATGCCCTGGGGGCCAGGATCCTGCGGTGGAGCGATCTGCTGGTGCGGCAGAACCTGCTCATCCGGCATGGCCTGCCTATTCTCCGCGAGCTGATGAACACCTCCCGTGAAACCGCAAATCTGGCGGTCCTTGAAGGCAACGAAGTACTTTATATAGCCCAGTGCGAGTCAACGGAAAGACTGCGCACCAGCGAGGCCGTTGGTACCCGCGCACCGGCCCATTCCACATCTTTAGGCAAGGCTCTGTTCGCCCAGTTTCCCGACGAGCAGCTGGACGAAATCTATAAGAACAGCGAAACCCTGAAAGGGGTCACCCCCAATACCATCACCGATCGAAACCGGCTAAAGGTACATCTGCAAAAGGTTCGTCAGGAGGGCGTGGCCTACGACTTTGAAGAGAATGTCATTGGTGTCGTTTGCATCGGCACGGTGGTGAGAAACTTCGCCGGCAAGCCGGTCGCCGGAATAAGCATCTCCGTGCCAACCCAGCGCGTCCGCGGAGAGAACCTCAGTGCGTTAAAGGAACAATTACTCAACGCCGCCAACAAGCTCTCGGCCGAACTGGGGTATGAAGCGCCAAATAAGCTGTCGGCCCGCAACGAAAAAAGCTCCCCGGTCGAAATCCTCCACTAGAAAGCATTTTCCGATGGCTCTGAAGAATGCGCTGACCCTTGTTGTGAGTGCGCTTACTCTGCTGTCTACTCCCCTCCTCGCCCAGGGTGTGACTGGGGCGATGCTGCTGCACCCGCCGCCGGATAGCTGGCCGGGTTATCACGGCGACTACTCGGGAAGACGGCATAGCGAGCTGGCGCAGATTACCCCGCGCAACGTTCATGACCTCAGCCTGGCCTGGGCTTTTCAGTCGGACCAACCGGCCAGCATCAAGGCTTCTCCCTTGCTGGTGGAGGGCATCATCTACCTCACCGCGATTGATAACGTGTGGGCGGTGGACGCGAGAACCGGCCGCTCGATCTGGCACTATATCTACCCGCCCAATAAGGGCGGAACGATCGGCCAGCGTGGTGTGGCGATGTTTCACGACTCGCTTTACTATCTGAGCCCGGATGCGCACCTGGTCTGTTTGAATGCCAAGGATGGCAAGCCGCGTTGGACGGTCGCGGTAGCGAATTCCGACCAGGGCTATTGGTCCACGGCGGCTCCGGTGATCGTGGGCAATCATGTGATTGTTGGCATTGGCGGCGATTCCGATAACATCCAGGGTTTTCTCAAGTCGGTGGATGCCACCACAGGTGCTGTCCAGTGGGAATGGGACGCGACTCCGCCTAACGGCACACCGAATGCCACTACGGGCGGCATGACATGGATCCCCGGAACCTATGACCCGGAGCTGAACCTGTTGTACTGGGGTACGGGAAATCCAACCCCGGTTTTGAATGGCGCCGTGCGCCCCGGCGATGACCTCTACACCTGCTCGATCGTGGCCCTGAACCCCGACACCGGAAAACTGGTGTGGTCTTTCCAGCCCTCGCCGCACGATACCCACGACTGGGACGCAGTCGAAATTCCTGTACTGGTAGACGGTGTGTTCCATGGGAAGCCTCGCAAAATGCTGATGCAGGCATCACGCAATGGTTATTTCTTCGTGCTCGATCGCGCCACCGGCGAGAGCCTTTTGACCGTCCCATTTGGCCCGACAAACTGGGCGCTGGGTATCGACAAGAAGGGCCAGCCGATTCCGAACCCGGCCAAAGATCCGGCGCCCGATGGCCGGCTGGTCGCGCCGGATGAAGGCGGCCTTACCAATTACCGGTCGCCGAGCTTCGACCCCAAAACCGGGCTGTTTATTGTGAACGCCAGTATCAGTTACGGTATCTATTTCACTAAGCCCGAAGACGGAACATGGGGTTGGGCTGGTGCGGACTACGGTATCGCGGGCCGCGGAGTTCTCGATGCCATTGATTACCAGACCGGCAAGATCCGCTGGACCCACAGCCTTGGATTCAATGATACTTCCGACACCGGCGTTCTCACCACCGGGTCGGGTCTTACGTTCACCGGCGACGCCACAGGGAATATGCTCGCTCTCGATACGGCGACGGGGAAGACGCTTTGGCATGCCGGGTTGGGCGCGGATATACAGACCTCTCCGACGACGTACGAGCTGGACGGCCGGCAATATGTGCTGGTGGGCGCAGGGCAAGCGCTTTTCGCCTGGGCCCTTCCCCAGGGATAATCATGAAGAGATATCCGGAAGATCTGCTAGGTCGAACCGTCATTGTTACCGGCGCTGGGAATGGACTCGGGCTAGCCATCGCACGCCGTTTTGCGGAGGGTGGCGCGCGCGTTCTCTTGGTTGATCAGGACCCAGTCGTTCTAAGCAGGGTGAAAGACGGCAAGCAAAATAACATGTTCGCAATGGTCAAAGACCTTGCGGAGCCGGAGGCTGCGGCCGAGATCTTCCGGCATGCGAAGAATAACGTGGGCAGCATCGACGCGCTTATCAACAACGCTGCGTGGAGCTTCCACAAGCCGATGGAGGAGGTAACGACAGCGGAATTTGACCGCCTGGTCGCCATCAATCAGCGCGCGCCTTTCTTCCTGGCCCAGCAATTTCTAAAACAGCTGCAGCAGGCGGAGGATCCTGCCATCGTCAACATAGGTTCTGTGAATGCCCTTCGGGGCAATCCAAACCTCGTGCCGTATGCCGGCACCAAGGGCGCGGTCGTCGCCATGACGCGGGCGATGGCGGTCGAGATGGCGAGTTCCAATGTTCGCGTAAACAGCATTTGCCCAGCCGCAGTGCTCACCTTCGTAACCCAACAACTCATCGACAGTGGAGTGATCGAACCCGCGAAGCTGTTCGACAAATACCTCATCAAGCGCTTCGCAAGCTGCGAGGAAATTGCGGAATTAGTTGCCTATCTCTGTAGCGATGCGGCCCGCTACGTCACCGGGGCCAATTGGGACATCGACGGTGGCTATTGCGCCAAGTAGCAACGGGAGGACCATCCAAGGCCGGCTTAGCGGCTGACGCCTATCGTTGCGTCGCCTCTCCCTTGTCATCCCGAGCGTAGCCGACCTGTCCCGGCGTGCCGTGGAGGGATCTGCGGTTCAGCGAACCTTTCCTGGAAATGTTTTGCGGATTCGCAGCTCTTATCGTGAAGCGCCGATGAACGAGTCAGCACTTCGCTTAATCTCATCTTGAGTTCGATAGTTCTCACTCGCTCTTCGGCAAGATCGACATAGGTAATTGCCGCAGCAGGATCATGCAGTGTCATCCTGATGAGATAGAGGAGATTAGAAATCACTTCAAGGGAATCGGAGAAGTCTCTGGCCATGAGAGCAAAATAAAATGCCCTCGTTCTCACGTCTGAGCAATATTGCACACTCAGCGTCATCATCCAGATTCCTCCCGGCAAGAGCATTACGGCGACCTCCAAGCATCGTGTTTCTTCTAAAGTTATTTTTAGAATTTGTTGATTCACTCAACGTCACAGGGTCGATGAGGGGCACGAAGTCGGCTCGATTTCACGCAGAAGTGGCGTAATATGGCGCATGAACCAGCTAAGCGAATGGCATGTTTTTAATCCAGCAGATATAAGTACCTATCCCAAGGTTACTTACTTGACACAAGTTCGAGACGCTAGCGGCGCAACTGAGGAAGGCGATTTTCTCAAGTTGGTTTCGTTGGCAAGACGTGGCCTAAAACCCATGATCACAGGCTGGCGATATATCAGAGACAAAGGTATCAAGTAAGTAGCGCTATATGAGACATGGGTGCATTTGTTGCAAATGGGGTCCCTCGGCTTCGCTCCCACGGCACGCCGGGGCAGGCGGGGATGACAAAGGGGAGGGCGGCTTTCTCAATGGGTATCCGCTCCACACGAGGCAGTTGGATCAACCGTAACTCAACCCCTTGTCTAAGTTTGGAAGTAACTTGCCTCGCTCCGTAATTTGACTTAGCAAACAATCCACAGACCTACACAGGCCTGCACGGAGGAACGCGCGGCGCGCGGGTTTGTCCGAAGAACCAACACCCGAAACGCCTCATAAAGGCACGCAGCGGGTCAGAATCCACAGTTGTTCCACAGAGCCGGCCGTCGTTGCACGTGCGATTTTGAAGTGGAAAATTGGCCGCTTATTGCCGTCTTTGTTTCCGATCCGCAACAGTGACAAAAACCTCTTGTCCTTCTCGATTGCTTCGTCGCAGATCGTTCCCAGGTTTACTTGTTTCCAATTCGCATCGTTCTCTTATTTTATATGGCAACTGTTTGAGCTCTCGCGGCGCGGTCATACCGTCGCTTGGGACTACAGTGTCATAGGCCAGGCTGTGAATATTTCGCGGCAAGCCCCGCGCGGCAGTGGCCCGCTACGTGCAACGGTTGCTCGCGGAAAGTTCGCAGACGAAGAACGCGGATAATGTTCTCGGTCTTTTCCTGGCTACATAGGGATTCATCGGAAGAATTCGGGAGCACTCGAGCGTCGTAACGGCGATGACCAGCGTTCAGGAGGCAGGTCTAAGTTTTCGAAGGCATATCGGGCAATGCCTCTTGTGAACCCGGATTCGCTCTTTGGCCTCATCCCGCTCCTCTATGGCCCTTCGCCGAATCTCCTCGGCCAGGTAGGTTCCTTCGCCTTGGGTCAGTGTAGAGAAATGTGCCCAGCGCCTAAGAGCAGCTTCATAGAGCTGCTCGAGTCTCAGTTGCTCCGGACATCCCATTTGGAACGCCCCCAATTCCTGCTTATATGCCGAAGCTGTGAGCTGATTGAGCGGCATATTGCGCCACCTTGCCAAATTCTTTTTATTTGCGCGTTATGCGGTCAGGCCAGCCGAGACGTCCTTTTTTTTGTAAAGTTCGATAAAATTCGATCCTTTTGGTCTTTTAGGGGTATTGGTGCGCGTCCGTTCCCTTTAGAGTCTCAGGCGCCAGGTAGAGGGATTCTTTTCTATCGAGAAGGGGACCCTGGTGTCCGGAGCAACGAACTCGGGGGCGTATAGCGCCGATGGCGTCTCTCCGAGGGCTTGAAAGCGGTTGGCGAAGGCGGACTCGCTGGGGTCGAAGACAGGGCCGGGCGGCGGAGGCGCGTCTTCCGCTTGGGCAGGTGCAGGGCCGGGCTGGGGGTTGGCGGTCTCCCTCTGCTCCTTGACAAGCCAGGCGGCCTGATAGATTTGCGCGTTAACGGATGGAGGCGTGGATTTGTTCTGCGCAGGGACAGCGGGGCGATCAGGGATCAGGCCTTCGATAGCCACGATCATGGAGAGGGCCTTGACCTGGCCGGTGATGCTGCCTCGAGTCATCTCGGGGCTGAGGTTGGCGATTTCCCAGAGGCGGGCCAAGACTTGTTCGCGGCCCAGGTTCAGCCGGCGCAGTTCTTGGGAATCTTGCTCGACGAACTGCTGCTGAACGGCGGCACGGTGCTCGAGCATGTAGGCGCGGACACGGGGCTTGGATTTGGTGTAGGCGGCGGTGTCGGGGTTGAGGCCGACGGCTTCGGCGGCACGACGATCGGTCATGGTTCCAGATAGGATCAGGCGGGCAAAGGCTATTTCCTGATCGGTGATGAGGTCGCTGACTTTATTTTTGGGCATAGCTGGCTCCGTGGAGTTGAGATAGAGGAGTTAGGGGCAATAGGAACCCAGAAAAAATCCCGCCGCGGCGGGATGCTTGTGATTGGCTGATTTGTGACAGGGATCGGGTGAGACACCGGACAGCGATAACACTGTCCTTCGCTCGCGTGTAGGCCGAAGCTACCGGCAACTGCAGGCTAGGAGGGGAGACGCGAGAATCCACTCCCCGCCGATCTCGTCTTCTAACAGAATACACCGGGGCTAGGATCGGATATAAGTGCCAGGCAGCCTTTCTAAGCCGGGGGCTACCCTATCGGAGGTTACTTTTGACTTATCGGGGATGAGGCGAGCCGATGGCAGTCTGACCGATAACTGATGTGAGACTGCCGGTTTGCACTTGTCAGGAACTTGTAAGGCTTTGACCAGCCAGCCCACTTCTATACTCTTGCCAGGATATGTCGTCTTTCCCGCTCACAGGGAATGCGGTTCTCGATATCTGGGCCCGCGCTCCGATTCATGATTCTTTTAAAACCTGGACGCATGAGCACCGGCCGTGAGCTTTCCAGTAGGTACATTCTGGAATCACTTCACGAGCCCATGCGGCTGGAATCACCGTGTCGTGCACGCGGGCTCATGACGCCGGGTCTGCACGCAGCGTGAGGAGTACACGGAGTGGTTTATGCCCGATCTAGTGCCCCGGTAACAGATTGGGTGTCCTGTGCCGGGAAGCAGAGAAGGCTGATGAGACTGCGGTTTCTTCTGCGTTTGGGATCGTTGGGATTATTTTGCTGCGTTCCTTCGCTCGCCGCACAAGCCGGGCGTGAGGTACCTTCCGCTTCATCATTGGTTACCGCTGCACCTCAAGCGGACGAGCAGCCAACGGTCCAAGGGCCCACGCTTTCGCTTGCTGACGCCGAGGCCCGAGCGCTGCACAACCAGCCGCGCCTGCAAGCCGAAGCTTTACGCGCCCAGGCCGCGGGAAAGCGGGTCCAGCAAACCCGATCGGCATACTTTCCGCAACTTGCCGGGAACTTGACCGCAGTGCAGGCGAACGGCGATACGGCGGTTGCAGCAGGGGCAGTTACAACTTCCAGCACTTCAACACGGGTGGCGGGCGGATTTACGCTCAGCCAGTTAGTGACGGATTTCGGGCGAACTCGTGAGCTGGTGCGTTCCTCGCGACTTACCGCCCAGGCGGCCTCACAACAGACCGAGGACGTAAAGCAGCAAACACTACGCGACGTGGATGAAGCCTACTTCGCCACGGAGGCCGCGGAAAGCGTACGCGGAACGGCTGCGGCCGTGCTTGCATTTAGGAGAACTTCTCTACGCCAGCTCACTGCATTAGCGCAAAGCCAGCTCCGCTCGACGCTCGACGTTCAATTTGCGCAAGTGCTGGTGTCTGAAACGCAAATGGCCTTGGTGCAGGCTGAAAGCGGTGTGCAGGAGGCGCGCGCACAACTCGCCGCGACGATGGGTGAGAATACAGTGGCTGATTACGCGCTCGTGGAGCAGCCGGAGCCGCCCCTGCTGGAAGACGATGTTGCGATCTACATCCGGGAGGCGCTCAACACGCGGCCTGACCTGAAAGCTCTGCAGCTACAGGCGCAGGCCGCTCTGCAGTTTGCAAAGTCCGAAGGCAAGTTGAATTACCCGGATGTAACGGTGCTAGGCGCAGCCGGTGAAGTACCAGAGCGGGACCATACGCTGCAGCAAAATTACGGGGCGGCCGGGATCAATATCCACGTGCCGGTTTTCAATGGTGGGCTTTATTCCGGCCGGGCCGCCGAAGCCACGCTGCGCGCCCAGGCTGCCGACCGCGATGTAAGCAGTCTCACGCTGCTGATTACGCGTGATGTGCGCACGAACTGGGCCCGGGCAAAGGATGCGTACCTGCAAATACAGGTGGCGCATGACCTGGTAGAGCAGACAGGAGTGGCACTACGGCTGGCGCAAGCGCGCTACGACGCGGGCCTGGGTAGCATCGTCGAACTCAACCAGGCTGAGCTAAGCCAGACGTCGGCGTTGATCACGGCTGCCAGTGCACGGTTTAACTATCTCAGCACCCGGGCGGCGCTCAACTACACGTTAGGCATTCTGCGATGAGGTCAAAGATGAGTGCATCGAAAACCTGCCGGGGACTGCTTGTGCTGCTCTCCCCTGTTCTGCTTTGGCCCCTGTCAGCGTGCTCTCACCATGCGGTCTCAGAAGGATTGGAGACTGTGCCTGTGGTACCCGCAGCCAAGGTTGTGCGCGTGGACCTGCGCAACAGCGTCACGCTCACTGCTGAGTTCGAGCCGTTTTACGAAGTGGACGTTATGGCGAAAGAGGCCGGCTACATCCGCCACATGCTGGTCGATATCGGGGACCGCGTACAGCAGGGGCAGCTCCTGGCTACGCTGGAGATTCCGGAACTGCAGGCAGACCTAGTGAAAGCCAAATCTGATGTGCAGACCGCCAGCGCAGAGCGCGCAGTCGCCCGGGGCGATCTGCAGCGGGCGGAGGCCGGTGCGCAAATTGCTCAACTGTCTTACAACCGCATTCAGGATGTTTCAAAAAAAGAGCCGGGCCTGGTTCCTTTGCAGGAAGTGGATGTAGCCCATTCCCACAACCTGGAGGCCGATGCGCAGGTGAGCGCGGCACAGCAACGGGTGCAGGCCGCGGAGAGCCGGTACCAGAGCGCCGTTGCCGGGCTCGCGCACGAGACCGCGCTGGTTGAATATACGAGGATTGTCGCTCCCTTTCGCGGCGTGGTGACGCAGCGCTATGCGAGCGAGGGATCCATGATTCAAGCCGGCATCTCGTCACAAACGCAGGCGATGCCGGTGGTGAAGGTTTCGCAGAACGATTTGTTACGGCTGATGTTGCCAGTCCCGGAAGAGAATGTCAGCTCTATCCATAACGGCCAACACGTAACCGTGGTTGTCTCCGCATTGAACCGAAGTTTCGACGGCACGGTGACGCGTTTTGCCGATCGAGTACAAATGTCGACGCGGACGATGACCGCTGAAGTCGATGTCAAGAATCCGCAGCTTACCCTGATCCCCGGGATGTACGCCCAGGTGATGTTGGGAACGGCGGAAGCCAAGAACGCGGATGCAGTTCCACCCGGCGCCGTGGACGGCACGGGAGATAACCAAAAGCTCTTCGTAGTTGACGGCGGCGGTTTCGTGCGGTTGCGCAAAGTAACGACCGGGATCCAGTCGCCACAGTACATCCAGATTCTCTCCGGAGCGAATCCTGGCGATGTGGTCATCACGGGCAACCACTCCGGTCTCTATGACGGGCAAAAGGTTCAGGCCCGTATCCAGCCTTCCTGAGAGGAAAGGACCCGATGTCCGGTTTTGCCATCCGTACTCCGTACCTGATTATCGTTGCCTGCCTCATGGTCTTTGTGCTGGGCGTCAGCAGTGTTGCGCGCATGCCGGTCGATATGTTCCCGGCGATGAATGTACCGGTGGTAATCGTGGCGACCTTCTATTCAGGTATGCCCCCGGAGCAGGTCGAAGGCAACATCACCTATCACCTGGAACGATTCTTCACTTTGGCGAGCGGCATTGATCACATGGAGTCACGTTCGCTCGATGGGGTCAGCATCATCCGGGTGTACTTCCAGCCGGACACAAACGCGGATACCGATGCGGCGACCATCGCCAATCTCGCGGTCTCAGATATGAAGGATTTGCCTCCGGGCACGTTTCCGCCGGTGGTGCTCAAATCGGATGCGTCGAGCCTGCCTGTCTGCCTGGTCACGATGAATGGCCCCGGCATGACGGATGGGGCGCTCAAAGATGTTGCGCAAAACTTTGTGCGCAACCAACTGGCGGGCGTTCCGGGCGCGTCGATTCCGCAGCCCTTCGGAGGCCCCTGGCGGCAAATTCAGCTGTACGTTGATCCGTACAAGATGGAAGCCCGGCAGATGAGCGCCATGGACGTAGTGAGAGCCATGAACCAGGCCAACCTCATCATGCCTGCTGGGGACGTACAGATCGGGAATCTGGACTACGACATTTACTCCAACGCGCAGTTCAACCTGAAAGATGCCAGCCAGTACCCGGTAAAGATGAATGGCGAAAACCCGGTGCTGATGTCGGATATCGGAGTGCTCAAAGACGCGCACGCGCTGCAGTACAACGTGGTGCACGTAAACGGACAGCGCTCGGTATATCTGCCGGTGCTGAAGCAAGGCGGAAATTCCAATACGATCACGGTTGTCTCCGGCATTCGCAGTGCGCTACACCACCTGGTTGACGTGCCTTCGGAAATGCGCACGACGGTAGTATTCGATCAGTCGCGGTTCGTGCGCACGGCCATTGAGACCCTGCTCCACGAAGGCGGGATCGGACTTTTCCTCACCTGCCTGATGATTCTTATTTTCCTGGGCAGCCTGCGGGCCACACTCGCGGTTTTCTTCTCCATTCCCCTGTCTGTGCTGGCGACGTTCATGGTGTTGCAGTGGAATGGATCGTCGGTCAACAGCATGGTACTGGGCGGACTTGCCCTGGCGCTCTCGCGGCTGATCGATAACTCGGTTGTGGTGCTGGAAAACATCTATAGGCACCTGGAAATGGGCGAGCGTCCCGTGGTTGCTGCGGAGAAGGGGGGCAAGGAGGTGGCACTCCCGGTACTTGCTTCCACGTTGACGACGGCAATCGTTTTTTTTCCTGTGACCCTGCTGTCCGGAGTGAGTAAGTTTCTGTTCTCTGCGATGGCATTAGCGGTTGTGGTGGCGCTTTTCGCCTCGTACGTCATCGCGATGACCGTGGTGCCGTTGTACTGCTCCAAGTACCTCAAGCTCGACCACCCTGAAGGTTTCGGCGAAACGCATGCCGGAGCGGCGCGCACGCTAGAAGGCGGCAAGACGGGTTTTGCTGCGCGCTTCAACGCCGCGTTTAATGCCCAATTTGAAAAGATGCTGGTGCGCTATGAAGTATGGGTACACAAGGTGCTGCGCCGGCCGGCAATGGTGCTGATGGGCTTTGCGGTGATCTTTGCTCTCAGCCTGGGTTTGTATGGTCTGCTCGGCTTCTCTTACTTTCCGCAGACCGATGCGGGGCAGTTCGTCATCAACCTGAAGGCTCCGTCGGGAACCAAGCTATTGGTGACGGAGCAGGAAGTGGCAAAGGCGGAAGCGATCATCAGGAAGGTGGTTCATCCCGCCGATCTGGGCATTATTGTCGATAACATCGGTGTGGATAATGGCTTCTCAGCAATCTATACGCCGAACGCCGCCATGCATACGGGGTTTATCCAGGTTGGGTTGACCCCGGGACATGAGGTCGGCAGCTATGCGTATATCGCGCGGATCAAGCGGCGGCTGGCCGACGAAATGCCGGAGCTGGCTCTATATTTTTCAACCGGGAGCTTGGTGGATGCCGTGGTCAACATGGGAGCGCCCGCCCCGGTTGACATCCAGATCAGCGGAGCCGATTTACAGGCAGCGAACCGGGTGGCCCAGTCGATTGCGGCTAGCCTACGCTCATCGCCTGCCGCAGCCGACGTGTTCATCCCACAAGATCTGGATTATCCTTCGCTGCGCATTAACGTAGACCGGCTGCACGCTGCAAAGCTCGGGTTGACGGAGAAGGAAGTGCTGTCGAACGTGATTACTTCGTTGACTTCCAACCAGATGATCGCGCCCAACGTTTGGATCGATCCGCGGAACGGAAATAACTATTTCCTCACAGTACAGTACCCGGAGGCGCAAATTCGCACGGTGCAGGATTTGGAGGCGATTCCTCTGCACGCCTCGGGCGCTGCGCAACCGACCCGGCTGGATATGGTGGCGAACATCCAGCAGATTCAGGCTCCCACGGAAGTCGATCATTACCAGATTCGCCGCAAGCTTGATATCTACGTCCGGCCGGCCACAGAAGATCTGGGCAAGACGGCCGATGTGGTGCGTGAAGTGATCTCTCAGCAGCAAATTCCCGCGGGCATATCGGTCACGGTTCGGGGTAGCGCATCGGCGATGAGTGAATCGTTCAGGAGCTTCAGCATCGGATTGATGATGTCAGTTATCCTGCTGTACCTGGTACTCGTGGCGCAATTCCGGTCTTTTGTCGATCCGTTCATTATCCTGCTTGCGCTGCCGCCCGGGATCACCGGTGTATTGCTGGTGCTGGTGCTCACCGGGACAACCATGAACGTGATGTCTTTGATGGGCGTGGTTATGCTTGCCGGTATTGCCATGTCCAACAGCATCTTGATTGTGGAATTTGCTCACCACCTGATGAATGAGGGTCACCAAGTAGGCCAGGCAATTATTGAATCGTGCCGCGTGCGGTTGCGGCCGATCCTGATGACGTCGCTGGCTACTGTCATCGGTCTACTTCCCATGGCGCTGAAGCTTGGCGAGGGTAGCGAATCTTACGCTCCGTTAGCGCGGGCGCTGGTTGGCGGCCTGATCGTATCTACGACGTTGACGGTGTTTCTGGTGCCGGCTGGCTTCTTTCTGGTTTATGGGCGTAAGGCAGGGCGGGCCTAGGAGAACGCGGCGGCCAAGGGGAGTGGAGAGCCTGCGTGAGAACTCGATCTGTAGTCCCGCAGGGACGGTTGATTGTAGCCCAGGACGCTAGTCCTGGGTAGGATTTGACAGCACGAGGAGTCCCGTTAGGGACGGCTGAAAATCGCCAGAGCCGTTCCTGGGTAGCTTTCAGTCGTCCCTGCGGGACTTTTCGGTCGGGTTGCGCAAACCCAGGACTGTCGTCCTGGGCTACACTCAACCAGAGCTGTCCAAATTAGCTGATTGGTCGACCTTGATGCGTTGATTCTATTGGTCAAGCTGGTGTTGCGAGCCGGGAATGCGAAATCAGGTTGGTGTCGAGAAGTGTAGGACGTACGGCACCACTTCCGCAGAGAAGGAAGGGCACCGTACGAAGGGCACGGCTTAAGCCGTGCCGCACAGAGCCTGAGCCAGCGAGGGCTTTAGCCCCTGAGGTACGCGTTTCCATGCATCGGCACGAACAGCACCTACCTGTAACAACCGTACCTCAGCGGCTAAAGCCGTCCATGCACAAGAGGTCTATGGCACGGCTGAAGCCGTGCCCTTCGTACAGATTGGCCTGTCCGAAAACTCAATTTGGACAAGTCTGACACTCAACCGTCCTTGCGGGACTGAGTTTTAAAAAGCTCGGCAGCTCTCACGCAGACTCTGGCGCCCGATCCTGGATTTTTGTTTTCCTCGTTAAAGGAAACGCTGGTACATTGTGTCGATACTTATAAACCTCGACTGTGGAAAGGTAGTCCATATTGAAGCGAGGCTCCCTCCTGCTCATCCTTCTCTCCGCGCCAGTTGGTCTGTTGTCAGGATGCGGAGCCACTCCTGTACTACTGTTGAACGTCAGCACGCCGCCGATTCCTCTCTATCCTGACAATACTTCCACGCAGGTCATCGCGGTTTCGGCAATTCTTAAGGCAGAACCGCATCAACCGATTTCGGTTAGCCTCAAGGGGCTTCCGGCCGGAGTCTCCGCGAGCCCTGCCACGCTTTCCTTGCTCAGCGACTACCCGGGGACATTCACGCTGACAGCAAGCACAACCGCCGGCGCCGCGGCCTTTGCCCAAGGTAATACCGAAGTCAGTTATCCGTTGACTATCCAGGCCACGGCAGGCACCTTGCAGGCGAGCGCAAGCGCAACCATGACGCTTTCGTTGTCCCACGCGGATTTCGTGCCCACGACCCTGAACCTGCCGGAATTCGGCGTTACTACTGACAATGCCGCGCCCGTCGATTCCGAGAACGAGTACGTAACCGGCAGCATAAGCATCACTCCGCAAGCAGGCAGCACGGACGCACCCTACAAAGGAACGATGGAGATCAAGGGTCACGGCAACAGCACCTGGCAGTTGCCGAAGAAGCCCTACAAAGTGAAGCTGAGCTCCAAATCGGGCCTGCTGGGAATGGCTAGTGGTAAGAACTGGATTCTGCTCGCCAACTATGACGACAAATCGCTACTCCGTGACCAGGTTGCCTTCGAAACGAGCCGGCGCCTGGGGATGGCATGGACACCGAACTCCAGATTCGTAGAGCTGTTTCTCAACAACCAATATGAAGGCAATTACCAGCTGACGGAAGAGATCGACATTGATAAGAATCGGGTCAACATTCCGGAGATGGCTACTACCGACATCTCAGGCAAAGCGGTGACTGGCGGCTACCTGATGGAAATCGATACCCGAGGCGACCCTGATGACATCCTCTTCAGGACATCGCGCGGAGTGATTTTCGATCTTCACGACCCCGATCCGGCCGCCCCGCAGCAGCTTAGTTACATTGAAGGCTATGTGCAGCAGGCCGAGGATGCGCTTTACTCTTCAGACTTCACCGATGCCACAACCGGGTATGCGCAGTATCTCGACAAGGACAGCTTTATCGACTGGTACCTGGTAAACGAGATATTCAAGAATAACGACGCGATTTTCTGGTCCAGCTGCTGGCTCTACAAGGACCGCAGCGGCAAGATCTTTATGGGACCCGCCTGGGATTTCGACACAGGGGCAGGAAATATCAACTACAACGGGAACGATGATCCGACGGGATGGTGGCTCCGGTCCAACCCGCTAACTTTTACCCAGTGGACGAAGCGGCTCTTTGACGATCCGGCGTTTGCAGCAGCCGTAGCAGCGCGGTGGAAGCAGCTAAAAACGAGTCAGTTTGACACCTTGCCCGCTTATATCGATCAGAACGCCGCAGCGCTGCAGCAGTCGCAGGAAAATAACTTTCAGCGTTGGCCGATTCTCGGCCAATATGTGTATCCGAATGCCGAGGTCGCGGGATCTTATCAAGGAGAAGTGGCCTACCTGAAGAGCTGGCTGACGCAACGAATCGCATGGATGGATTCGCAGCTCGATCCTGAAGCGCAAAGTAGTTTTCGGGCAAAGTAATCTCAAGTCAAGGCATTAGCGCGGTAGAGTGCCGCACCTACGGCGCTCGTCATGCGTCCTCAATTTCCCAGCCCTTCCGGGCTGGGCTATGTTTAGGGCGACGGCCCTCCGGGCCTTGATTTTTGGGCAGTATAAGAATTGATTCGGCATGAATCATCGCAAAGACGTACCTCAGGGGCTAAAGCCCTTATGCGTCTTGCGGCACGGCTGAAGACGTGACGCTATCCCACAGCCTGGTTTACAAAGCTAAGCCTCGATTGGTCCTTGGAGGTCGACGGTTAAGGCTCGCGGTACCCAAGATTTGCCGGCAAAGGAAGAGGTTCAGGCCTTCGGGTAGGCTACTCCACCTGAAGCAGCGCGGCGCTTCCCTCACGGATGCTCACCGTTTGATGAGTTGACTCAAGACGGAAGGCGCCGTCCCTGGCAGTCAAGTGGTCGCTATAGAAGTCGAACAGACCGCAGGCATCTGGTGAGAAAATGGCTACCGATTGCTCGGTCTGCGTTCCGTTGCAACCTGCGCCTCCGGGGAGAAGACGTGCGAAAACCCCCTGCTTTTTGTTGTAGCCGATAATATCGTCGTATGGTCCGTCGGTGACGCGCTTGCCGACAGGGGAATAGTGCCCTCCGCCGATCAGCACCATCGTCCCCGGCGCATCGGTTTCGTCGACGCGCTGCGGGCTGAGCGCCTGCACCACAGCCATAGCGCTCGCTAGCGCGCGCACTGAGGTGGCGACTTGATTTTCAGCGACGTGGTCGAACTGGATCGAGAGATAAGAGGGCTGCTGGACGGCATAGGGCGTTTCATCAAACTTGAAGGGCCGCGCTTCGACTACATGCCCGGTGACCAGGGTTCCCTTGGGAAGCTGCTCCCCGTTGGGCAGCAGGACCACTTGCATGGTCTTGGCTGTCACCACATCGCCGACCTTTGCCTTTTTGGCGTCGATGGTGTGGGTAAAGATAACCGGCAGGGCTGTCTCGCCCGGCAGCGTTATGGCCCAACTTGCCGGGGTAAATGCCGCACAGCCGAGCAAGGCAAAGGAGAGGAGAGAGCGGATACTGGTCATGGTTGTGAACCTCCTGGAGCCATTCACAACGGAATTTGAGCACTCATCCGCCTTACAAAAGCCTGACGTTTTCCTGACATTTTGGGGTTGCCCGGGTGGAGCGGCCGCGGAAGCTTGTACATTTTTAGGCAGGTTAGAAGCAGGCTTGAACATCTTATTGGTTGAAGACGAACGCAAGCTGGCGGATGCAGTTGCTGAGGGGCTGCAGGGGGAGGGCTACGCGGTTACCCTTGCGCCCAGCGGCGAAGATGCGCTTTCTTCCGTACGCCGCCTTCACTTCGACCTGGTTCTGCTCGACGTGATGCTTCCCAGACGCAGCGGTTTGGAAGTATTGGGAGATATGCGAAGAACTGGTCTCAATGTTCCCGTTCTGATTCTCACATCGCGGGATTCCATTGAAGATCGAGTGCTCGGCCTGGACGCGGGAGCGGACGACTACCTGGTAAAGCCTTTCGCGTTCGCCGAGTTGCTCGCTCGGATTCGGGCCCTGATGCGGCGCAACCTGCCGGCAGCTCCCTCGTCGTTGCGGATAGCCGATTTGATCGTTGAGTTGGACGCGCGTACGGCCACCCGGGCAGGCAGGAAACTGGAGCTCACTGCGCGGGAGTTCGACCTGCTGGAGTATCTACTCTTGAACTGCGGCTCGGTTGTTTCGCGAGAGATGCTTGCGCGCGAAGTCTGGAAGCAGGTTTTGCGCTATACCCCATTGGATAATGTGATTGATGTGCAGATCACCAGGCTGCGGCGCAAACTTGATAGTGATTCCCCAAGGAAGTTGCTGCACACCGTCCGCGGCGTGGGGTTCGTGCTCCGGGAAGACGCACCGTAAATGTTGCGATACAACAACGTCCGCCACCGCATAACGCTGTGGTACATCGGCGTATTCGGCCTTGTGTTGCTACTCTTCATCTGTGGCGCGACGGTGCTGGAATATTGGCAGCTCACCCGCCAGCTGTACCATGCGGAGATCCAGGACATTGAAACCGCGGAGGGCCTGCTCGCCTTTGCGCCCGATGGCCGCCTGATGCTCCACGAGGAATACCATAACCATCCTCAATCGATACTGCTGCTCGACCGCTACATGGAGGTGCTTAGTCCAACAGGTCAGGTCCTTCTGCGCAATGACAAACTACGAGGGCAGAACTTAGGGGGACCGCCCTTCGCCAACGAAGGCCTTTTCGGCTACAACGAGCGCAGAGTGCGGCTGGATGATGGAACGCGCTTACTGCTCATCAGCCACATTCATTCGATCGGAAACCAGCCTCTGCTGATTCGGCTGGCCTACAGCTCGGCGCCGGTCGAACACGGAGTAGTGCAGTTTGTCGCACTGCTCTTGCTGGCGGTGCCGCCCGCACTCGTGTTTGCGGGTGTGGCCGGCTACCGCATGGCGCGTAAGGTGTTGCAGCCCCTGGATAAGATGGCGCTGCGCGCTGAAACTATTACAGCCAGCGCTCTCGATCAACGGCTGCCGATCGAGAATCCTAACGATGAACTGGGCCGCATGGCCCGAGTTCTCAACGATCTGCTTGAGCGGCTGCAGAACTCGTTCGAAACCCTCAAGCGCTTTACCGCCGACGCATCGCACGAGTTACGAACCCCGCTCAGCTCCATCCGCAGCGTTGGCGAAGTAGGCTTGCAGCGGGTGCACACGCCGGAAGAATATCGAGACATCATCGGGAGCATGTTGGAGGAAGTAACCCGGCTGACGGGAACGGTGGACGGGCTGCTCTCTATAAGCAGGGCGGATGCGGGACAGGTCGTACTCCACAAGACCACGTTCAGCGCGCTGCGCCTGGCACGAGAGGTAGTCGCGCTTCTCGGCTTGTTGGCAGAGGAGAAAGGGCAGCAGATCCAGATTGAGGGAGACGGAGACTTGTGTGTAAGTGCCGACCGCGCTGTAGTGCAGCGCGGCTTAGCGAATATCGTAGAGAACGCGATCAAATATGGACCCAGCGCAAGCGAAATTTCTATTCTCGTGGCGAGAAGTGGAAACTACGTAGACATTGCGGTTGAGGATCGTGGAGAGACCATCGACGAGAATTTGAGAGAGAAGATTTTCGAGAGATTCTTCAGAGTAGACGCGTCGCGCTCACGGGAAGCAGGCGGTAGCGGCCTGGGCCTGGCTATTGCCAAGTGGGCGATTGAGGTCAATGGGGGCAGCGTAGGACTACAGCCGGGGCAAGGTGGAGGAAACCTTTTTCTGGTACGGATTCCCGCCGCTTCGGACCAGTTGAAGCCGTAGTGGTGGTGCGGCTTACTTACGAAGTTTCCGGTACGACGAAAGCCCACCAAGGGAGTGGATGCATGCTGATTTTTATAGTTGAGCGCGAAGAAAATGCTGCATCGTTCCTTTCGGCCACCTTGGAAAACGCCGGTTTTACGGTTCGGATTTTTCATGAAGGAGCGACTGTCTTGCGAGAAGCGTTGAATGAAGAGCCAGCTCTGATCGTTCTCGATGAGGTTACCTCTTTGCAAGGATTGGAAACCCAGGGTGGGCTGAGGTTCACCCGGAAGATTGTACTTTCAGCGCGCACCAGCGAGGGCGAGAAAGTCCAAGCGCTCGAATCCGGTGCGGACGATTACATCACGAAACCATTGAGCGCACGCGAATTCGTTGCGAGGGTACGCGCGGTGCTAAGGAGCAGGCAAGCGCTGGACCCTGCAAACAATGTTCTACGTATCGGCAGCCTTTCCATCGATCTGGACGCGAGGAGAACCTGGACATCGGAGCAAGAAGTGTTTTTGACCGCAACCGAGTTCAACTTACTCTCATACTTTATGCGTCATGCCGGCCGGGTTCTTTCTCGAAAACAATTGGAGACAGAATTTTGGCCAGGGGAGATGGGGGACCGACGGATCGTCGATGTATACATCCGCCGGTTGCGCCAAAAAATAGAACCTGACCCGTCCAATCCTGTCACGCTCATCACATGCAGGGGGGATGGATACATGCTCTTTGGCTCGAATGGTCCTACGAGAATGCCCTCATCCAGCAAACCTGATGAGTCCCGCGAGTGATTGTTCTTTGTTGGGGGCCGCAGGGGTGCTGACTCGATTGTTGACACCATCGAAAAACCTGGATTAGTGAGGAGGTCGACCCCAGCCCGTGGATCGAAGCATCCTTATTAAGTTCCGACTCGTCTACTCAACCAAGCCACATCTGAAAACTTTCGAAGATGTGTCGGGGTGAAGAGATGAGTATTCCGCCGGACGACGAGTTTGAAGAGGAAGAGAAAGAACTTGAGAAGCACGAGCTCCGCTTTGAGCTGAGCCGACGCCGCTTCATGCAGGCAGCCGGGGTTATTTCAGCCGGCATCGCTGTGGGCGTACCGAATGCTTCCGCTGCTGATACGCCGGTATCTAAGACTCAGGCAATCACATTAAAGGTCAATGGGCAGTCAAAGACGCTTTCGCTCGATACCCGGACTTCTCTGCTTGATGCACTGCGGGAATCGATGGAGCTGACAGGCACCAAGAAAGGTTGCGACCACGGGCAGTGCGGGGCATGTACCGTCCTGGTCGACGGCCGCCGAGTGAACTCGTGCCTGACGCTGGCGTTTGCGGCTGAGGGCTCCGAGATCACCACCATCGAAGGGCTTGCCACCGCCTCCGACCCCAAGGACGTTAGTGAACTGCACCCCATGCAGGCCGCGTTCCTCGAGCACGATGGCTACCAATGCGGATATTGCACACCGGGGCAAATCTGCTCGGCGATAGCAGCGGTCGAGGAGCATAAGCGCGGGGCACTCTCGATCGTGAGCTTCCATACCGGCAAGACCGAGCATCCTGAGATGACCGATGACGAGATCAAGGAGCGCATGAGCGGCAATATCTGCCGCTGCGGCGCCTACCCCAACATCGTAGCTGCGGTTCGCGCAGTGGCGGGAGCATCCGCATGAAAGCTTTTAACTACGAACGCGCAACAGCGACCGAAGGCGCGATCCACGCTGGAGCCGCGCGGGGCGCGAAGTTCCTGGCCGGCGGGACAAATCTCGTCGACCTGATGAAATATGGGATTGAATCGCCGACGACTCTTGTCGATATCAACCATCTCGAGTTGAAGGAGATTGTCGCAGGGCCCGATGGTGGAGTAAAGGTCGGCGCGCTGGTGAAGAACTCCGATCTGGCGAATCATCCCCTGATCAAGAGCCAGTATCCGCTGCTGTCACAGGCGCTGCTGAGCGGCGCCTCTCCGCAATTGCGTAATATGGCCACGACCGGGGGCAACTTGCTGCAACGGACGCGCTGCTACTACTTTACCGATATCAGCTTTCCGGCCTGCAATAAACGAGACCCGGGCTCGGGGTGTGCCGCGATCAAGGGTTATAACCGTATTCACGCAATCCTGGGCCAAACCGACAAAGGCCCGTCGAGCGGTGAGACCTGCATTGCGACCAACCCGTCGGACATGAATGTCGCCATGGCAGCGCTTGGGGCCACGATCGATGTCGAGAGCCCAAAGGGCAAACGAACCATTCCCTTCGCGGAATTTCATAGGCTGCCCGGTTCGACTCCATGGCTTGACACGACGCTGAGGCCGGATGAGTTGATCGTTGCGGTCACTTTGCCCCCAGCCAGATTTTCCAGGAATGCCTACTACCTGAAGATTCGCGATCGTAACAGTTACGCTTTTGCATTGATCTCTGTAGCCGCTGGTCTCGAGTTGGAGGGCGGCCTGATCAAATCCGCTGGCCTGGCGTTGGGCGGCGTCGCGCTGAAGCCCTGGCGAGATACAGAAGCCGAGAAGGCGTTGGCCGGCAAGGCAGCAGGGAACGAAGCATTTCAGCGCGCGGCCGAGATCCTTCTTAAGGACGCGAAAGGTTACGAGCACAATCAGTTCAAGATTGAAATGGCAAAACACGGCGTGGTGCGGGCGTTGACGCTCGCCTCGCAGGGCACAACAGAAGGGATGCAGGCGTAATGGCGACTGACACGGCACCGAAGCCGGCAAAACAACTCAATTACCGCTACGAAGGCATTGCCAAGGTTACCGGGAAAGCGAAATATGCTGCAGAGTTCTCGCAGCCTTTCCCCAAAAAAGACCTTGCTTATGCCTACATCGTTCAGGCCACGATTCCAAATGGGACGATCGCATCGATCGATCACTACCTGGCTGACGCGGCGCCCGGAATCATTGCGATCCTAACGCCCTTCAACGCACCGAAACTAAACCAGGCCCCGCCGGACCCCCCTGCGAGGCGAAATCTAAGCCTGCTGCAGGATAAGGAAGTCCATTACAACGGACAGCCGATTGCCGTCGTGGTGGCGAGATCGTTGAACGAGGCTAAGGCCGCGGCGCGGCTGCTGAAGATCAAGTACGTCTCCAAGCCTGCGCAGGTAAATTTCATGGAAAGACAAGGTGCTGCACGATGGCCAAAAAACCCGGGAAAGGAGCCGCCGGGAAATCACAGGGGGGATATTCAAGATGGGTTTGCAAAATCATCCGCGACCATCGAACAGACCTATGTCACTCCCATTCAGCACCACAACCCGATGGAACCACATGCGACGATCGCGTGGTGGGAGGGCGAGAGGCTGAACGTATTCGATGCGACCCAATACATCTCGGGCGACAAGATGTCGCTGGCCAAGACCCTCGATATACCGGTTGACTACGTGCGAGTCGTGAACCCGGTTGTGGGCGGTGGCTTTGGCTCGAAGGGATCCATGTGGTCTCACGTCCCGCTCTGCGCGATGGCAGCAAAGGTGACCGGAAGACCGGTGAAGCTTGTTCTGGAACGGGAACAAATGTTTGGGCCGGTGGGCGGCCGTCCGTCCACGGTAAACAAGATCAAGCTGGGTGCGAGCGCGGATGGCAAGCTGCTAGCCATGCAGCAGGACGTGGTCATGAACGCCTCGGTGATGGAGGATTTCACTGAGCATTCTGCCGGCCCGATGAAAAATCTGTACATGAGCGAAGCGAACTCTGTGACCGAGAAGGTGGTCGAGGTGAATTTGGGGGTTTCCACGTTTACGCGTGCGCCTGGAGAGGCGCCGGGAACGGCGGTGCTCGAGATCGCCATGGATGAGCTGGCGGAGAAGCTCAAGATGGATCCAGTGCAGCTGCGCCTGGTGAATTACGCGGAGAAAGATCCAAGCCACGATCGTCCATGGACAGACAAGCATCTCCGTGATTGTTACACTCAGGCAGCGGAGCGCTTTGGGTGGTCGAAGCGTAGTGCTACACCATGCGGCGTCACCGAAGGCAATGCGATGATCGGTTACGGTATGGCAACGGCTACTTATCCCGCAAATCGTAGCGCGGCACAAGCGGTGGTAAGAATGCTGCCGGGCGGAAGGATGTTCGTAGGTTCGGGCACGCAGGATCTGGGCACCGGCACCTACACCATCATGGCTCAACAGGCGGCGGCCGGCTTCGGGACTGATCCTTCACTGGTGGAGGTGAAGCTCGGTGATTCGACGCTCCCCAAGGCTCCGGTGTCAGGCGGTTCGCAATCGTCTGCCTCTGTGTTGCCGGCCATTCAAGATGCAACCACGCAGTTGAAGTTGAAGTTGGCGGATCTGGCGATAGCCGATGCAGCTTCCCCCTTACACGGGCTCAAGACGCTGGATATCGAGGCTAAAGACGGCAAGCTTTTCAATAAGAGCAATCCCTCTCAAGCGGATAGTCTGGTGGATCTGATTGCGCGCAACGGGAATAAGCCGGTAGAGGCCAGCGGATCGGCAGAGCCTTCGGAAGCCAAAGACTCGATGAGTTCCTATTCCTGGGGAGCAGTCTTCGTTGAAGTAGCGGTCGATAAGGACACCCACATGGTCAAGGTGCGCAAAGTGGTCGGCACCTACGACATCGGAACACTTCTTAATCGGAAGACCGGACTCAACCAACTGATGGGCGGCATCGTCTGGGGCATCTCGTTCGCGCTGTATGAAGAGGCGCGTATAGACCCTGTGTATGGGCGGGTGGTGAACGAATCCCTCGCCGAATATCACGTCCCAGTCAACGCGGATATCGGCGAGATCGACGTCACCGTCCTCGATATACCGGATGTGAAGTTCAATCCCATTGGGTCGCGGGGCATCGGAGAGATCGGAATCACTGGAGCCGCAGCCGCGGTCGCGAACGCAATCTACAATGCGACGGGTAAGCGGGTTAGGGAATATCCGATAACACCGGACAAGATCATGATGGCTTAGCTTGGATTAGTGCGCGCCAGCGAAACTCGTCAAAGCAATACCCGCTCCTGCCCGAGACGCAAGAAGCTCACGCCCCAGCGGAGTTTAAGTCCCGTTTTAAGGCAGGATCGGCTAGAGCATATCTCGCGTAGATTCTGGGAATTGTACGACGTGGGATCCAACCAAAAGCGGCTGGACGGCATCTGCTATATTGGTTGTGTCTCGGCTTTGCTCGGGACGTTCACCTCCCACGGAACCAAGGATTCAGGAGAGCGTGTGGTGCTGCATTTGCGTAATTGGTTGCGAAATGGCCGTTGCGCTTTTCTGCTCGCACTGGGGCTTCTGACGCTGTCTGCCGCGGTCTTTGGTTGGGGGCTGCAGTATAAGCTGTCTCTTTATAAGGGGAAGGATTCGATCTCGCATCAGATCCCCGAAGCCAAGCTCCTCTCCCAAAAAGAACGTCCCACGGCAGACCAGGCTGTGAGCGTTCGTCCCGCTCCCATGCCGGTTCTCCTGTTTCCGGTTTTGATGGTCGCGGCTATTGCGTCCGGTTTATTCCAGGCGGCAGCCCGTTATGCTCGTACCGGTAGCATAGAACGATCAAGGCCGCCGCTGCCTCCTTGCCTCCACGCAATACTCTTCCGCCCTCCTCCTGCATTGATCTAGAGCCGATACACCAAAGAAGCGAGTAGGTTTCCGCGTTCGGCCTCGATGCCGGGCGTGGGAAGCTCCGTTTGTGCCACCACTCCCGGTCAGCTTCACAGCAGATCGACTCCAGTTGTGCATACAGGTGCGTGTAAACGATATGCGAAGGCATCTCATTTTCCTGATCGCGGCATCCGCGATCGTAATAGCGGCTGCGATTTTTATCTTCCGTTCGCGCCAGCGCCAACCCGTCGAAGCAGCTCCCGGTCCCCCCGCGGCGCAGGTAGCGATAGTACAGCGGGGTTCCATCACTCATGTGCTGGGCATGGCCGGTCAGTTCCAGGCCTACCAGGTAGTGGATGTGCATCCCAAAGTGTCCGGCTTCATCCGCCACATCTACGTCGACATTGGCGACCGAGTTCACCAAGGCCAGACGCTGGCGGTGCTCGAGGTGCCGGAATTGCGCGCGCAGTTGGCAGGCACGGTGGCTGGCTTGGCTCGCAGCAAGGACGAAATCACGCGGGCAGAGCACGAGGTCGCGCGGGCAGAAGCCGAATACTCAGCGCTGCATGCCAACAGCAACCGTTTGCAACAGGCAGCTAAAGCGCAGCCGGGATTGATCGCGCAACAGGAACTCGACGACGCGCAATCGAAAGACCTGTCGGCGGGGGCCCAGGTGGACGCGGCAAAATCTGCCTTGGCGGCGGCTCGAGGCGGCTCCGAGGTAGCGAAGGCGGACAACGACCGTGTGCAAGCGCTGGAGAGCTACACCAATGTGATTGCACCGTTGTCTGGCGTGGTCACCTGGCGGTACGCCGATACGGGAGCGCTGATTCAGTCCGGCCGGGACTCTAACGACCAGGCTCTGCCAATCGTGAAGATTTCCGAGAATGGTCTGCTTCGCTTGCGCGTGCCGGTACCGGAAGACGCAGTGAGATACATCAAGACCGGCGATTCGATGGAGATTCGCGTGGATGCGGTGAACCGGTCCTTTACCGGCAAAGTGGTTCGCTTTACCCGGGATGTGAATTTCGAAACGCGGACGATGCAGACGGAAGTCGACGTGGAGAACAAAGATCTCTCCCTCGTTCCCGGCATGTACGCCAACGCACAACTGGTTCTAGCCCATGTGGAGAACGTTCTGACTATCCCAGTCGAAGCGCTCTCACTCAACGGAAATCAACGGGTGGTATATGTGCTCGACAGCGGGAACCACGTGCACGAGCGGGTGGTTCAGATTGGCATCGAGGGCACCAAGCTGGCAGAGATCAAGAGCGGCCTCAAGGAAGGCGAGCAGGTGATTTCCGGTGGTCAAGGGAAATACCAGGAGGGGGAAAAAGTCGAGCCCGTAGTAACCAAAGAGCCCAGCAGCGAAACGACGCGGGCGAGGCAAAGCACGATCGACACCCAGGAAGACCAGGGAGGGCCCCAGTAATGCCGAAGTTTGCGCTTCGCTATCCGTTCTTCATCATGATGGTTTGTCTGGTGGTCCTGCTGGTAGGCGTGGTCAACGCATGGCGTATGCCGGTGGATTTGTTTCCAACGATTGACATGCCCGTAGTGGTGGTGGCGACGTTTTACAACGGTATGCCCCCGCAGCAGATCGAAGCGGACATTACCAACACTTTCGAGCGCTTCTTTACGCTGGGCGCGAACATTGACCATTCCGAATCACGCTCACTGACCGGCGTAAGCCTGATCAAGATCTACTTCAAACCGGGTACGGATCCAAATGCTGCGCTGAGCAACATCGCCAACCTGGCGATGGCCGACCTTCGCCGTCTGCCTCCAGGAACGCTGCCTCCGGTGGTGCTGGGAATGACCGCTTCAAGCCAGCCGGTTTGCCTGGTGAGTCTGCAGGGCAAGGGCTTGAACGAAACCCAACTCAAGGACCTGGCGCAGTTCCAGGTGCGTAACCAGATTTCTAATGTGAAAGGTGCTTCGGTACCGCAACCTTACGGCGGCACGTACCGGCAGATACAGGTGTATGTCGACCCGGTGAAGCTTGAGGCCTACAACCTGAGCCTCAACGATGTGGTGAAGTCGGTCAATAGTTCGAACCTGATTTTGCCCGCAGGCGATGTTCGCATCGGCTCCAAAGACTTCAACATTTACGCCAACAGCCAGTTTCCTGACGCCAAAGCCATGAACTCGATGCCGTTGAAGACCTACGGCAACTCGTCGGTACTGGTGGCGGACGTGGGCCATGCAGAAGATTCGGGCGCGCTGCAGTACAACATCGTGCGCATCAACGGGCAGCGCTCGGTGTACGTTCCTGTCTTCAAGCAAGGGGGAGACAGCAATACGATTACGATCGTCAACGGCATGAAGGCCGCGATCAAACACCTGGTCGACATTCCGGAATCGCTCAAAACAGCGGTGGTATTCGATCAATCCGTATTTGTGAAGCTGGCGATCAGGAACCTGGTGAAGGAAGCGTCGATCGGATTGGTCCTTACCGGGTTGATGATTCTCATCTTCCTGGGCAGCCCGCGGGCAACGGTGGCCGTGTTACTTTCAATTCCCCTGTCGGCGTTGGTGTGCCTGCTGCTCACCAATGTGCTGGGAGGCACCATCAACACCATGCTACTGGGCGGTCTGGCGCTGGCGTTCTCGCGGCTCATCGATGACTCCGTGGTAGTGCTGGAAAATATTTTTCGCTTTATGGAGATGGGGGTACCGCCGCGCGAAGCGGCGGAGAAGGGAGGAATGGAGGTATCGCTGGCAGTCCTCGCGGCTACGTCGACCACTTCTATCGTCTTTTTCCCGGTCGTCTTCCTGAGCGGTATCAGCAAATATATCTTCACACCGCTGGCTCTGGGCGTGGTGCTTTCCATTTTTGCTTCCTATATTTTTGCCATGACTGTGGTGCCGCTGTTTTGCGCCCAGTTCGTGCGCGTCCATTATCCTGGCCGTAACGATGAAGGTGAAGAAGCACCGGTAAAGATCTCCCTGTTCCAGCGGTTCCTGAACCGGTTCAATGAACGGTTCCACCGCATGCTGGAACGCTATGAAGCGCTGGCCACGCGGGTGTTGGTGAAGCCCGGCTTGACGGCCGTGGTTATCTTGGGCGGGGTGGCCGCCATGCTGCTGATCGCCTTTCCGTTCCTGGGGAGGGCTTATTTTCCGCGCACCGACCCGGGCCAGTTTGTGATCTATGTCAGGATGCCCAGCGGAACGCGCATCGAGGTCAGTAACGATTACATTGCCAAGGTGGAAGACATCGTCCGGCAGGTAGTCAAGCCGAAGGACATGAGCATGATTGTGTCCAACATCGGCGTGTATCCGGATCTTTCCGCTATTTACACCACCAACGCTTCGATGGATACGGCGTTCGTACAGACCAGCCTGAAGGAAGGTCACAGTATCGGAAGTTATGAATACATGAGGCGGGTACGGGAGAGACTATCCCGCGAAATGCCCGAATTAACTACCTATTTCCTGGCCGGCGGGCTGGTGGACGGCGTGATCAACCAGGGACTCCCCGCGCCTATCGATGTGCAGATCAGGTCGAACGACATGGAAGGGGCGATGACGATCGCCCGCAATCTGCAACACAAGATCAGTCAGATAGCAAACGTCAATGAAGTTTATATTCCGCAGGATTTGAATTACCCGGGTTTGGCTCTGAATATCGACCGGGAACGAGCAAGCATGATGGGGCTGTCGGAGCAAGATGTCGTCGACGACGTCATTACCGCGCTCACCTCGGACGGCATGATTGCACCCAGCTACTGGATCGACCCGAAATCCGGCAACAACTACATGGTCACAGTGCAATACAACAACCATGCCATCAACCACATGACGATGGAGGACTTTGAGAATATTCCCCTGCGAGGTAAGCGCCCGCCGGGATATAGCCCGCTGCAAGAAGGCCGGGGTGCTTCTCCCGAAGCTTCGCAGATGTGGCAGGATTCGCATACCGAGGGTTATACGCCGCTGCGATCGGTTGCGGATATCAAGCAGATCAACACTCCTACGGAAGTGGATCACTACCAGATTCGCAGGGTAATCGACGTTTACGTTTCCACCAAGTCGGAGTCGCTGAAGAGTGTGGGCGAAAAGATCCGGTCACTGGTTGCTCACACCCAGACGGACCGGAACACGAGGATCACCATGCGCGGCGCGGTGATGGATATGAACCAGTCTTTCAAGGATTTTGGGTTCGGCCTGATCATCGCGGTTTTGCTGGTCTACCTGATCCTGATGGCACAGTTCGCTTCTTTCATCGATCCGTTCATCATTCTGATGGCGATTCCTCCGGGCATCGCCGGGGTGGTGCTTACCCTGGTGGTCACGGGCAGCACACTGAACATCATGTCGCTCATGGGCATCATCATGATGACCGGCATCGTGGTGTCGAACAGCATTTTGATCGTCGAGTTTTCTAACATTCTCCACGCGCAGGGCAGGCCCTTGTTGGAAGCGACGGTCGAGGCCTGCAAGGTACGTTTGCGACCGATCATCATGACTTCGGTCGCGACCTTGCTGGGCATGATTCCGATGGCTCTCGGGGTGGAAGCCGGCAGCGAGCAATATGCCCCGCTGGCCCGGGCGGTGATCGGTGGTCTGGGTGTTTCGCTGGTGGTGACGGTGTTCCTGGTTCCCGCGGTGTACCTGGTGATTCATACGCGGCGAGAGCGCAGAGAGGCAGCCAAACAGCAGGCTCCGCAGGAGGCACGGGCATGAGAAACGGAGGAGTTCTGAGTGCCGTGCTTTTGCTTCCCTTTCTGGGAACGCAGGCGCAGTCGGTGGCCCAACTGCCCAGCGCGCCCAGGCCCAGTCTGGACCTCTATGCACAGGCCAGTAATCCTGCACCGGCTGGCAACAGCTCTCCGGCCGATGCGCAGCCGAAGCTCACGCGCTCGCAAGCGGAACAGACAGCACTCAAGAACAATCCGCGGGTCAGCGTCAGCCAATTACTGGCATTTGCCCAACATCAAGTGGTGCGTGAAGCGCGGTCGGCGGAATTGCCCACAGCTAACGGCGCAGTCACCGGAGTGAAAGCGCTGGAAGCGAGCCGTATCTCGGCAGGGTCACTCACCGCCTCAAGGCTGTTCGATCACGCGGGAGCCGGAGGCAACTTTACCCAGCTCATCACCGACTTTGGCAGAACACACAATCTGGTGCTGACACAAAAGCTCCAGGAACAGGCGGCCAACGCCAGCGCGCTCGCGACCAAGGAAGAGATTGTCCTGGCGGCGGATCAGGCATTCTACGACGCACTGACCGCTCAGGCGGTACTTCAAGTGGCAAAGCAAACGGTCAACGCCCGGCAGACCACGGAAACCCAGGTCAACCAGATGACCCAGAACAAACTGAAGTCGACCCTTGACCTGTCGTTCGCCGATGTCAATCTGTCGCAGGCAAAGCTGCTTCAGCTGGACGCGCAGAATAACGCCGACGCTACCATGGCAACACTCGATGCCGTTCTGGGCCTCGACCATGAGGTTACTTACCAGCTGGCCGACGACTCAACCCAGAACAGTGTGCCGCCACCGGACTTCAACCCGCTCATCCAGACAGCCTTGGCCCAGCGTCCCGACTTGCAGTCTCTCACCTTCGGGCAGCAATCCGCGCAAAAGTTCGCCCGCGCACAATGGGACCAGATGCTCCCTTCTGTCACCGCTGCAGGCACAGTTGGTTCGGTTCCTATTCGTGTGGATCAGTACTACTTGAACAATTGGTGGGGAGCGATCGGGGTGAATGTAAATGTCCCCATCTTCAATGGCTTTCTCTACAGCTCGGAAGCAAAGGAAGCGAGATATCGCGCCCAGGCGGATGCGGAACGAACGCGCGATCTTCGCGATCGAATCGTGCGCGATGTACGCCAGGCCTGGCTGCAGGCGAATACCGCCTACCAAAGAATCAGCGTGACGGCCGAGTTGCTCAAGCAAGCCAACATGGCTCTTCAATTGGCGCAAACGCGCTATCAGCTGGGGCTCAGTTCGATTGTCGAGCTCAGCCAGGCACAGCTGCAACAGACGACCGCAGCCATTGACAATACTAACGCTCAATACGAGTACCGGCTGGCGTTGGCCACACTCGACTATCAGGTAGGTACGACGCCATGATCGAAAACTTCAAACTGGCGTCGGTGATTTCCATGATAGCAACCTCCGTCATTTAGGTACATCCGAAGCCTTTCGGCTGATCGTCGATTCCCAATGCCCGGTTCTTACCGTAACTGGGTGAGACCGAGCCGGATTCAAGTAATGACATGAAAAAAGCTAAACGGCAAAAGCAAACCACGAACTCCACGCCCATAGCGGTGGCGTTAGCGACCCTTTGTGGGGCCGGAGCTCTTTACTGCGGTGAGATCATCTATGACAACATCAAGGATTCCGGCGCACCCGACATGCGTCAACTGCCAGGATGGCGTGCCCACATGGCTTCTGCCTGCGTCGGCACTTTGGCTTTCGTGATATCTCTGTTTCTACTCGAGAGTTTGGGCCGACGATCGAAAGGCAGTGCTTTGCGATCCACGGTCCCATGGTTGCCGGTCGTGGCGCTTACCGGATTGGCTACTGCAATTCATATTCCGGTCTACATGGTTGCGCTATTGATAGCCCTCTATAGTCCGTGGGCATACTTACATACACGCCAGACCCGTTAGCGCTGGCTGGGGAGAGCATACCTGACTCAAATACTGGTTGGGCAATCCAGGGCGGATTACAACCTGGCTGTCGGGGAACGTGGCTGCATAGAACTCGGCCGCCTCCCGGGCTTTCCCATGGTCGAACCAGAGGCAGGTCATCATCTTCCCGGACATCCAACTGTCTCCTCTCCGCTTTTCAAACTCTAAGGTAAGTGCGGCAGCCGTTCTGCTGTGAGCGAAGAACGGCTGCACCGAACATGAGTACGTCGCGGTTACGATTTTGGTCCCTGCATCAGGGCAAAGTGGCCGCCCTGATCGTCTGTGGCCTGCAGGATGCGCGACCCTCCAGGGACGTCCATGGGAGGAAGCACTATTTTGCCGCCCGCATCAACCACACGTTTCTGCGCAGCTTCGATGTCGTCGACGGTGAAGTAGAACTGCCAGTGGGGCGGAATACCTTCGGGCATGCCAGGGCCTTTACGAGCCATCATTCCGCCGGTATAAAGGGGCTTGTCAGTCCGGAAAGTCTGGTAGATGCCCATGGCTCCCATGTCATGCGCATGATCTTTCTTCCAGCCGTAGTGCTTGGAGTAATAATCGAAGGCCTTTGCCGGATCATCGGTAAGCAGTTCGTGCCACCCTACATTACCTACCGCCATTTGATCCAAACGTGGCTGAGCACCTTGCTTGCCGGGTTCGAAGAGCAGGTACTTTACCTTTTGCGGGTCGAGGACAACAGCGAAACGACCGACGCCAGGGATGTCCTGAGCAGGCCTCTCAATCGTCCCGCCATCGGCTGTCACAGCCTTCAGCTCTTCGTCTAACTTTGCGGTGTGGATGTGGCCCATCCATTGAGTGGGAAGCTCAGGCGCGCCTGCGCCGGCCCAGGTCATCATGCCACCGACATCCTTGCCGTCCTTACCAAAGAGCATGTAGGTGACGCCGGGCATACCGGAGTCCTTGACGTCCCACCCGACTACCTTCTTGTAGAAGTTGACTGCTTTGTCGATGTCATTGGTTACGAGCTCGTACCAGATGAATCCGTCTGCCATTTGTACCATCCCTTTAGCGAGGCATCGCTATCAAGTACACACTGTCCACATAAGCTATCAGAAAGTGGATGCCGTCCACAAAACGACCATATCCGCGGTAGACTCGTCTTTGAACAGACGATGAAAAAGACCGTCACCCTTGAGAAACGCAAAAGCTTTCGTCATGGCGATCTGCGCAACGCGCTCTTGGCTGCCGGCATTGAGATGGCGAGGATCGGGGGACCCAACACAGTCATTTTGCGAAAGGCAACCCGGCAGGCGGGCGTCTCTCCCAATGCGGCATACAGGCACTTCGCCAGTCAGGCTGAACTCCTGGACGCGGTGCGATCGGCATGTTTTTCCCAGCTCGCCGGGGCCATTGAAGATGAAATGAAAAAGTGCCGTCCAGGGCGTGATCCGCAAGCGTTTGCGCGAAAGAGTCTACGTGCGGTGGGGATGGGCTATCTGGGATTCGCGATGAGAGAGCCGGGGATGTTTCGCACAGCTTTCTCGGTTCCGCCGGCCGTACATGAGGAAAACCCGGCGAACACGGCCTCCATGGGACTGAATCCGTTTCAACTGCTTTCACTGACGCTGGACCGCATGAAGGACTCTGGCTTACTCAGCAAAAAGAATCGCAAAGACGCAGAGTATCTTGCGTGGTCGACAGTCCACGGACTGGCACTTCTGGTGCTTGAAGGACCGCTGCAAAAGATGACGCAAGCGATGGTGCTTGCGCTGGGCGAACGCCTGGTACTTATGATCGAACGAGGGCTCGAGTAGAGTTGCTTTTTCTTCTCGTGTGGTTTGGGATTTTGTTCAGCGGGATCATCCCCGTTCCCGTTCAGAAGTTTTTAGGCCATAGCGACCCGCGCATGACTGTTGTGTACGCCCATCTCGGGGAGAAGCACCTTTTGCTGAGACTTGACCGGCGTGCTCACCCTGTCGCCGTCCGCGGATGAACAGGGGAAGGCCAATAAGGTGCAAAGCTGGGTTCTATCGTCACCACAGCGTCACCATCGGTTCCGCTGAAAACTAGCTATTTCGCCTAAGTCGTTAGTTTTGTTGGCGTCCCCGACGGGATTTGAACCCGTGTTATCGCCGTGAAAGAGCGTCCAACCGTCCTAGCCATACTTAGCACCCGCTAGCAATTATTCGCATAAGTCGCTCAAAGTATTGCATATAGGCGCCGAGCAAGCTAGCCAGCATTAGCATCGAGTTGCCGAGGTTTGCTAGTTCTATCGTGACGCCATCGTGACGGAGAATAAGTGAAGGGAGAGCGAAGAATGCCGACCTAAGGAGCGCAATATGGAAAACCATAGACGGGTGTTTACGATTCGGCGCATCGCCGACGATCCGTCTTCTTCTCTGACTGTAAGTGGGGCGGCTCTTTTCTGCGGTCTCTAAGCCCTCAAAGAGCGACGAGCCCTGGCCCTGGTTGCAAGCGGCTTCACGAATTGCCAGAGCCGAACGCATGCGCACCAGCGTGCGGCGAGTGGAGAACAATCTGAAAGAAGTGATGATCAAGGCGGGCAGGCACAACCGCACCGAGCTGATCATCTTCGCGTTCCGGCACGGTGTAGTCGAGTGGCCGTGTAGGCAGCGGGCTGCGCTCTTTGCGGTGCCCCAGCACCGGGCGGAATCATCGAGCGCGCTCGCCGCCGATTAGGGGCAGGCACGCGTGAAATCACGCGAGATGGGTCTCAAGTGGGAGTTTGCAGGGGCTCAGAAAACCGCTGACGGATGGTCACTTAAACGCTGGCGATCGCCTTCGAGTTTAGTGCATGTGCATTTTCTGACCGCTGCCCTATCGGCCCTGGCTTTAGGATGGCAACATGACCGCCAGAATAGAACCCCCGCCGAACCCGAAGGAGTGGGAGAAAAAGCTCCGGGCCGAGCCTGCAAAAAATCTCCCTAAGCTTAGGCAACAAGCGATCGAAGTGCTCTCAGTCGACCGACAGGCATGGAATCCCTTGGTGGGGATCGTCGAACCGGTGATGCGGGATCGCGGCGTAGAATTCTGAGGGTCCCGCTTCACGGTTGACCAAGAATCGCGACGGTGGTCTGGACCGGTGCTTCGGCGTCGATGCTTTCCTGGCCAACATGAAAGGCAGACCAAACCATGAACCTCTTGCAGGCGTCGTGCTGATTTCAGGAAGTCGTCAATTCCATTTAAACCTTCAGAACAAAAGGGGCACGAGACGATTTCGTTGCTTGAGATGCGGGCTTTGAGTTTCATAGTCGAGTAGTCTACACACGTCGCTCCTTACCTGCGCAGACAGCAAAAGTTCCGCGATCGAATTTTTCCTCTTGGTATGCTCTCGCCATGGCCGACGATGCTTCTCTGATGTCAGCGGGCCGACATTTCTTACGCTCACTAAAGCCAGGGGAGCGAAGAGTATTGGTCTTAGTTTGCGCCGGGTTTCACCAACGGGCGGATCGCCGGCTGGACTCCACCGCGATGGTGAACACCGGCAGGTTATGGTGGAGGTAATTAGAAGAACTATAAAGCAGGCGCTAGGGGTGCCGGTTGGAGGCGAGGAGAGCATGAGACGTGACAACTTTCCCTGGGTTGGAATCTACGAATTTACTGAACCTGGCATTACTGCTGAGGGGGTGAGGGTCTACCCCTTCAACCGGTCGTTTCCAATCGATGTCAGTTTTCAAAGGGCTCTCGGACCCAGTTTTGTGCGCCTGAATCGTCACGAATTCTTCGAGATTATCTACCTGTACACGGGCAGAGTCACCATCCAGGTGCGAGATCGTATCCTTCCTGCGAAAGCTGGGGACCTGGTCGTGATCGGGCCTAACCTATACCACCGGGTTCTATACAAGCCCAACGTAGAAGTTAAGCTGGTGTCTATGAATTTTCAGCCGGAGATTATTCGGTCTGGGAAAGCTGCTGGGGAAGAGGAACACTACCTCAGCCCGTTCTTATGCCAAGGATCACGTTTTCCGTATGTCATCTCAGGGTCTCCAAATCTGTCAAAAGACGTCTTTGACTTGATTCTGAAGATCTACTCGGAACTGCCCGGGCAGACATTGCTTCATCGCTTGGCGACGAGAAATTATTTGAACATGATACTGTTACTGTTGCTCAAGCACTACACGAGCTACCTGCATTCGCGCGAGACGGTGGACCAGGACCGGAGAAAGCGGTTGCAGCCGGTGTTTGAGCTTTTGGACCGGAACTTCGCTCAGCCCATCACGGTACAAGATGGAGCGCGAGCCTGTGCAATGAGCACCTCCCATTTTATGAGATATTTCAAGATGAACGTGGGTCAGACGTTTCGCAGCTATTTGACGAGTTTCAGGATTGCCAAAGCGCAATACCTGCTGCAGAACAAGGAAATTCCCATCGCAGAAATCAGTCAACTGGTGGGCTTTTGCAGCCAAAGTTATTTCGGAGAGGTCTTCCAAGCTGTAGTAGGCATGACGCCACGCACCTACCGAAAACGATCCTCGCACTAACCGTCTTTCCGGTGACCCATAGGCTCAGTCCGGATAGGGTGCATCAGCTTTTGCGACGCGGATGCGGTGGTCTGTAAAAGAGTAGTGCATGCCGGGGACTTCTACCTTCGGCATATGACAACTTACGCAATCCACCTTGCTCACGCTGCAGGCGAGTGTGCGGCGGCCCTTGTTCCCGCTCGGGCTTGAGCCTTGCGAATGACAGCGCAGACAGATCTGATCGTAGGAGGCGGCGCCATGAACCAAGGGTTGATGCGGGTTGTGACAGGTGACACAGTTGAGTTGCCCGTTCGCACGACTCCAGCAACGGCTCTGTTGGAGTCGAAAGGGCTGAAATCGAACGGTCGCAACACCGCTCACATTCATCTCAAGCACGTCTTGGGTGGTGCGATGGCACGCTCCACAGAAATCTACCGAGGATGCTGCGTCCAGGCTCTTTGGATTCAGGATTATCTTTTTACCTCGTTCGATCTGTCCCGTCTTCATCGCTTGCACGTGCCTGGATCCAGGACCATGACAAGCTTCGCAGGTAACGCCTTCAAGACTCTGGTTCGGGTCAAAGCGATTGGCCGTCGTTGAAGCAGTGGTATGGCAGCCGAAACACTTTTGAGCCTCTGGGTGCCCGAGGGGACGTCCCAGGGCACGTTCGAGGTCCGGGGGTGGCAAACGGAGGTGTCCGGTGGTAAGGTCGAGACCCTTGAATGCAGAGTAATAGCTGACACGGCTCTCAAACAAATTCCCGTCTACCTGGTAGATGTAGGTCTGACCAACGATTCCCGTGCCGAAAGCGAAAGATAGGGGCCGCTGGATGGAGGAATGTCCGTCACTTACAGATCCGAGGACTACGTCTCCGTTTCGCACGAGCTTGTAAGTGTAGGGAGGCTGCTGGAAACTCAGCGCCCTTTGCCCTTCTAGAAACGACGGGGCCATCGAGCGCATGGATGCGCGTTCCATCTCCGTGGCGAGTGGAGAAGCAGCCACGGAATGGCACTTCACGCATTCTGCCTCGCCTACATATTCGCTACGCTCTGGAGTTCCTTTCGTGGGCCACCACGCCGCGTCCTCCAATCTATCCCGGGTGGTCAAAGAAATGGGCGCCTGCGAGGAACCAAGGAATCTATACTGGGCTGCGCTCAAAGCGAGCCAACCTACCGCGATGAAACGGGCTATCCTTCCAGGGGCCAACATCGTATGCCTTCCGGTTGCCAGACTTCCCTAGTGCCGCACATCTGTGCCTACCGCAGTGGCCTGATCTTTGGAGATTGCTCGCATTTTCGCCTCTGAGGCATCGGTGCTGAGGACACGGGCGCGTTCCATCTCGGCACTGGCCTCGGCATGGCGCCCGGATTTGAGATATGCACGGCCCAGTTGGTAGTGATAGCTGCCATTTTTGGGGTCGAGGGCGATCGCTTTGCGGAGGACAATGATCGCACGGGCCTGGTTTGGAACCTCGAGGTAAGCTCTGCCCAAGGTTGCAAGCAGTTCCGGCGAATCGGGATTCGCCGCGACGCCCTTTTCAAGAACGGAGACAGCACCTTGCACGTTGGACTGCTCCAGGCGGATTTCTGCAAGTTCCTTGTACGCCGAGGGATTACTGGGGGTAATGTCGATTTCTTTTTCGAATTCCACGGAAGCCAGGTCGAGGCGCCCCTGTTGTCGATCCAAGACACCGAGGTAATAGTGCGCGAAAGGGAGTTGCTCGTTTTCGTTGGCGCGCTTAAGTTCTACTTCCGCTTTGTCTTGCTGACCTAACGCCAGATAGGCTTTGCCAAGCAGCAGGTGCAGGTGGGGTGTATCGCCTCCCGCCTCGACCAGCTGCTGAAAGACTCGAACGGAATCGTCTGTACGTTTCACCATGCCATAGCTTGTACCTAACATGAACAGGTACTCCAGATCGTTTTGTTCGGCGGCCTGGAGAGGCTCGAAGGCGGCGATGGCGGCGGCAAAATCATCCATCATGAAGTTGCAGATGCCTTTCAGGTAACGCGCCTGACGGTTGGAGGGGTCGGACGCAAGGACCTCGCCAAAATATGTGTCGGCCATTGCGAACTCGTTCTTGCGAAAGTAGGCGAGGCCAAGATTGAGGCGAATACCGGGGACCCCGGGAGCGAGAGCCCTCGCTTTGAGTAATGCGTCGATGGCCAGATCGAGTCTTCCGGTGCGGAGATAGACGACGCCGAGATTGGAATATACCGAAGCCGACCGATTATCGAGCTTCAGGAGCTGCTTGAAATCTCGTTCAGCATCGGCGTAACGGCGCTCGGCAAGGGCACGCTGGCCATCTTCCGCGATGGCTTTGGGATCGGTGTGAGAGACTTGCGGGGAAAGCCCAAGCAAACCGGGGCAAAATACCAAAGCGAACATGAGACGGGGAAGAAGCTTTTCTTTCCAAGACCGGCCAAGGACGGCGGGGGCTTTCCATTTGAGTTTTTTGTTGCCACCCGCGCCGTGGACCAGGGCGGAGGCGGGTGCAGCATAGGGAGGTGGCGGTGGCTGCAACATACGGCCCAGATTACACGACTCCAACGCCGTCCGTGCGCCCAGGTTTCTTCTGTAAGGCTTTCGCATTGGCTTGCCGGCTGCAGTTACCGCGCTCTGATCACCACCGTCTTGTCTCTCTGCGGCGTAAGTTCTTGCCCTGGGTCATACTCTGCTCACTCTTTCTTGTATGCGCTTCGATTGGCCGGCGGTCTATAGGAATCGCACAATCAGCCAAGCCGGAGATTCACTTTTCTTTTCGCCCGATCGCATTTTCACTGGATAGCTGTGAAACACCGCAAAGACACGCTCCGGAAACCATGGCGGGAGGCGTGGCTGTGTTTGATTATGACCACGATGGCAACCCAGATATTTTTTTTACTAACGGTGCGGACATTGCCGATCTAAAGAAGAACTCGCCCAGATATGCCAACCGCCTGTTTCGAAACAACGGCGACGGAACCTTTACCGATGTGACGGAAAGAGCCGGTCTCGCGGGGACGGGATACGACATCGGTGTTGCGATCGGCGACTATGACAATGACGGCCATGAGGACATCTTCGTAGCGGGAGTTCATCGCAACACTCTGTACCACAATAATGGCGACGGGACCTTTACCGACGTGACCGAGAAGGCCGGGCTCGCCAAGCCCGACAAAGAGTATGGCCCGCTTTGGTCGGTGGGCGCCGGGTGGGTAGACGTGAACAACGACGGGCTTCTAGACCTGTTCGTCGTGAACTACATGAGCTGGGACTTTCACAAGGAGCCTGACTGCAGGTTCAAAGACAAACCGGAATACTGCCATCCCAAATTCTACAAAGCGCTTCCTAATCAGCTATTTCTGAACAACGGGGACGGAACTTTCAGGGATGTTTCAGCCCAGTCGGGCATTCGTTCGCACACGGGGAAAGGGATGGCGGTGGGCATCGCCGACTACGATGGAGACGGACTGCCGGACCTGTTTGTCGCCAACGATAAGGTCTTCAATTTCCTATTTCATAACAAACGAAATGGCCACTTTGAAGAGGTGGCGTTTGAAGCCGGGGTGGTTCTCCCCGAACAGGGGAATGCGATATCCGGCATGGGTACTGACTTCCGCGATCTGAACAACGACGGGTTTCCCGATATTGCGCTGGCCGCTCTGCAGAACGAGACTTTTCCCATCTATCAAAACAATCGGCAGGGCGGATTTACGGACGTCACGGCAAAGAGCGGTATGGCTTTGCTGAGTGACTCGATGTCAGGATACAGCGCGAATATAGCGGACTTCGACAACGATGGCTGGAAGGACCTGTTTGTTAGCCGCGGTGACGTGCAGTCGACCGCGATGGCAGAAGTCCGCAAGGTCGACCAAATTAACACTGTTTTTCGTAATCTTGCGGGAACCAAATGGTCTGCCTTGACGGAGGAGGCGGGCTTCAACGCGCAGCCACCGAGGCGGCATCGTGGCGCGGCAATCGGCGACTTCAATCACGACGGCAAACTTGACATTGTGGTTACGGCCCTGGGCGCGCCAGCTGAGGTCTGGATCAATGACAGCGCAGCCACCAATCACTGGCTGGAACTGGATCTTGAAGGCACCAAGAGCAACCGGGATGCGATTGGCGCACGTATCCGCGTGGTTGCGGGCGGGAAGGCGCAATTCAATCAGGTAAGCACGGCTTCTGGTTACGCATCTTCCAGCGCCGGCCCCATCCACTTCGGTCTCGGGGCAGCCACCAGGGCCGATGAGGTTCAGATTCGATGGCCATCTGGAGCCGTGCAAGAACTGAGGAATTTGCCGGGCGACCGGATCATCCATGTGAAGGAATCAAACTAAAGGCTGGCTCGGCCCCGGCGCGGTGCGTGATAGTCCTGTTATAAAAATTTGTCATCAGTTTATAGACGCGCAGAAAAGCTCAGCTCATAGTGTCTCTACCACTGAAAATACTTCGGGTCTCCGAATCACCCCCAAAAGGAGTTCGCTCATGAGGCTTCGGTGTATCTGTCTAGCCGGTTTTCTTTTCGCCACGTTTCTTCCTCTGCAAGCTCAGGATCTGGCAACCATTGTCGGCACGGTGACAGACCCGGGGGGTGCCGCCATCCCGAACGCTACGGTAACCGTATCTAACCAAGCCGTGGGAATTACGCGCATCTATCGATCCAACGGGTCCGGTGATTACACTGCTGCGCGTATTCCACTGGGGACCTACACCGTCACTGGAGAAGCGCCCGGTTTTCAGACGCTCAACCTAACCGGGATTACCCTGGATGCGGGTCAAACATCGCGTGTGGATCTTGCGCTTAAAGTCGGTTCGGAAACTCAGCAAGTGACGGTGGAAGAAAACGTTCCTAGAGTCGAGACCGATACCGCAGCGATCTCCGGCGTGGTTACGGGGAAGCAGATAAGCGAGCTGAATATTCCGTCGAGGAACTTTGTCAACCTGGCCCTGCTTATTCCGGGAGCCGCGGCGCAAGCGGGCGGCTTTGATCCGAACAGCGTTAGTGACGTTGCCACCGATACACTGCCGGTGAATGGTCTACCGGGAAATATGAACAATTGGGAAGTCGACGGGATCAATAACGTTGACCAGGGATCCGGAAGCGATTCGCTGCAGATTTATCCGAGCCTGGACTCTATTGCTGAGTTTAGGGTGTCGACCTCGAATTACAGCGCTGAATACGCGAAGTCAGGCTCGGCGATGATAGAAGTTGTGACAAAATCCGGTACCAATCAATTTCATGGTACGGCGTTCGAGTTTTTGCGGAACGACGCTCTCGACGCCAACGATTGGTTTCTGAACCGTGCGGGGCAACCACGACAGCCACTGAAGCACAACGACTTTGGATTCACGTTAGGTGGTCCCGTCTATATTCCCGGTCATTACAACACCAGCAAACGAAAGACGTTCTTTTTCGTTTCGGAACAATGGCGACGTTATCGCGACGGGACCGTGATCAACGCCGAAGTGCCATCGCTGCGCGAGCGGACGGGTGACTTTAGCGAATGCGATCCGACTTCGGTGAACTACAACGTCATTGTGGCATCGGGCTGCCAGATTCCCACCAATCCAGCGACAGGTGCGCCGTTCCAGGGGAGTATTGTGCCCGTGGACCCTGCTGCAGCCACGTTGCTGGATGCTTTGATCCCGTTGCCCAATGATGGACCTATTCACTACACCAAAGCTCCCTCGCTGCCGACGAATTTTCGGGAGGACGGTTTTCGGGTTGACCACAATTTCAGCGACACGGTGCGCCTTTTCGTGAGATATACGCAAGATTCATATACACAGGAGTTCGAGCCGACGCTTTGGACTGCATCCGAGTTCGGCACGGTGAAGACGCCGTTGAGTATCCCTGCCAAAAATTCTGTTCTGCACCTCACTAACTCGTTTCGTCCTGATCTGCTGAATGAATTCATACTCGGCTACTCGACTGACAACTGGACGGCTAATTCAGAGGTCGGGTCTGATTCTGTATCGGGATCGATCGTCAAACCAGCGGGTTTCGGCATCGCCAGCATCTTTCCTGCGGCTGCGTCCGGCCCGTTATTGCCCGCGATTTCGGTGCAGGGCGGCGGCCCCTCTTTCTCCGAAGACACTGGCTACCCCTATTCCTACGAAAATCCTGCACTGACGGTTAAAGACAACCTGGTTTGGACACGGGGCAAACACAACCTGAAGTTCGGACTCTTCTTTCTCTTTGACGAGCTGAACCATGTGGTGCCAAACGGTGGATTTGACAGCCAGGGTACGCTATCGTTCAGCAACTCCTCGTCGGTTACGACCGGGAACGCTTTGGCAGATATGTACCTGGGGAAGATCGGATCGTACACGCAGACTGGGCAGGTTACGAATGGCCAGCTTGTGGGCGGTTTTACGCGCGGACATTACCGGCAAAAGGACATCGAGCCTTATTTTCAGGATGACTGGCGGGTCTCACCGAGGCTCACACTGAATCTAGGGCTTCGCTATTACTACATTAATCCCTGGGTGGATCATACCAACCCCACCGTGTCCTCGATCTTCGTGCCCAGCGAGTACAGTGCGGCAGCCCAGGCGCAACTTGACGCCTCGGGCAATCTTATCCCAGGAAGCGGGGCGAACTGGCTCAACTATGGCAACGGGTTGCTCGAATGCGGCGCGGGATCTATACCGAAGGGTTGTACCACCTTGCCTCACCGCACCTTCTCACCGCGATTCGGATTCTCCTATGACCTGACCGGAACTGGGAAGATGGTGGTGCGCGGCGGTTATGCGTTTAGTTACGACACCAGCAACGCGCACATGACCGCGTCGGGCCGCTACGGTGACCCACCGGTGATAGGCACGCTGTCGGATTACGACATCAACGGCTACTCTCAGGTGCAACCAGGCGCGATTGCACCGGTCTTCACCAACGATCTTCCCCTGCACCAGAACCTGCCGCAGATCCAACACTTCAGTCTGGGCATACAACGGGAGCTTTTCGACAAGAGCATTCTCACAGTAAGTTATGTCGGCACGACCGGTGTTCATCTGCAGAGGTTCCGCAATATCAACCAGGTTCCTGTGGGCGAAGGAATCCAGAATGTCCCCGCTCTCGCAGGCACCCCTGGCTGCGACTCTAATGGAAACTGTGATGTACAGAATATTCTTATCAACACGCTTGAGCCGACGATTTTCTTCGCGCCGTTTCGTGGATATACGAACATTATCAACGCAGAGGCGGAAGCCAACTCCAACTACAATTCGCTGCAGCTTGATTACCGCCATAATGTGGGTCACGGCCTGTTGATCCAGGTGTTTTATACCTGGTCACACACCCTGGATTCGGTCTTCGGTGGAGGCGGAACGGGTTCGTCGCCAACCGGGATAAACGACTACGATACCAAGCGATGGTATGGCACCTCATCTTTAAACCAGGGCCAGATTTTCACGATGAATTACGTTTACGCAATCCCGTTCTTTCTGCACGCTCACAATGACCTTGTCCGCTCCACGATCGGTGGATGGCAGCTCAACGGAGTAACGATTTTCAGCAAGGGCCCTCCGATCACAACAACATGTGGCATTGCGGGGATGTCGAGCGGAGTGGGAGGCAATGTGTTGTGCAACCCAATTGGCAAACTCCAGGTGAAAAAGGGTACGACGGATGATCCTCAGTTCGGTCCTACACCGACCTGGTTTGATCCTGCAAACCTGGGCCAGATAACGATACCGCAGCTGCGCGCCGACAATGAGCCGGGCGAGTTTGGGTACCTGGGAAAGAATCCGATCGCCGGCCCGGGCCGCAATGACTGGGATTTGGGACTTACTAAGAATTTTGAGCTGCCCTGGTTCAAGAGCGAGCGTTCAACGCTGCAATTTCGAGCAGAGACGTTCAACACGTTCAATCACCCTCAGTGGAGCGGCATCAATTTCTCTTGTAGCTCTCTGACGCTTCCAGGGCAACCCTGCAATGGTTCAAATAACATTGGCAACGGAGAAGTCACGAGCGCATTCCCTCCTCGAATCATGCAGCTTGGTTTAAGACTGGTCTATTAGCCGTGAGACCCCGGCCATACTTTCTGGGACCTTGCCACAAGAAGATGCTTCTCAAGAGGCGACTGCCTCTCACCACTCTTGCGGGCATTTTTAGACTGCTTTCATTGCACCAACCAGAGGGATGGGTTGACCACACGTGCGTCTGAGCAAAGGGATCGCGATCAGGCTTGGGACGAAGGTGACGGACCTCCCTACACCCGCCTTACTCATAGATTTGGACGGCATGGAGAATAACCTCCGCCGGATGGCCTCGTTTTTTCGGAGCAACGGCGCAAAGCTACGCCCTCACTTCAAAGCGCATCAAGTGGTTTCGTTGGGGAAAAGGCAGCTGCAATCGGGAGCGATCGGATTAACCTGCGCGCACCTTGATCATGCTGAGGCGCTTGCTGAAGAGGGTATCGACAACATCCTCATCGCAAACGAGGTTGCTGGAGCGAGTAAGATCCAACGTTTCACTGATCTCTCACGACGCGTACCCGTGATCGTCGCAGTCGACAATCCAAAGGTTGTGGCCGACATGGCGCGGCTGGGCGGCAAATGGAGAGAATGCCTGAATGTGGTTGTCGACGTGGATGTACGGCTGGGCCGCTGTGGAGTAAAACCCGGTGAAGCAGCGCTTTCTCTGACCAAGTTGGTTCTAGAGAAGGGTCTAAGATTTCGGGGGTTGATGGGATACGAGGGGCAAGTGGCGCTGCCGCCGGGACCGGAGAAAGACCGGGTTGTGGTTGAGGCTCTGAAGCGCCTTGAGGAAACAAAACTGATGATCGAGCGTGAGGGCATTGCGGTAGAGATCGTCAGCTGCGGCGGTACCAGTGACTTTTCCATCGCAGCCAGGTGTCCGGGGGTCACAGAGGTTCAGGCCGGATCATACCTGCTGATGGATAGCGCTTACGTCCCCTTCGCGCCCGAGTTTGAACCGACCCTGACCATCCTGGCTACGGTCATCAGCACGACTCCGGGCGAAAGAATCGTGGTGGACGCAGGGTTGAGGTCGATGAGCGGAGAAAATGGCCTGCCGTCCATCAAAGGGATCTCTGGTTTACAAACCAAGGCACTGCACATCGAACACACCGTGATTGAGATTACAGATCCGACGCTGCCTATCAACGTTGGAGACAAAACGGAAATCTGGGTTAGTTTCCTCGATCAGACGCTGGGTCTTCATGATCGTCTTTATGGAGTCAGAGGAGGGCGGGTAGAGGAGATCCTGAAGATCGAGCATTTTGTTAACTGCCTGGAGTGAAAGGAAGCCAATCCTCAGATGACACGCGAGCCAGAGTCGAGAACGATTCCAATGAACGAAGACACGGAGCGGAAGCGATGAACCGGAGGGGATTTCTACGTCGTAGCGCGTGCGCAGCAATAGGGGGGACCCTTTCATGCATCTATTCAACCGCAGCGCCGGGGCTAGCGCAAAATTCTCCCAGCCCAGCGCCGCACTTTGCCAAAGGGGCGCTTCGCGTTCTGAACAGCAACCCGCGCTACTTTACTGATGGCACAGGCAGGGCTATTTACCTGGCAGGAACACATACGTGGTGGAACTTTCAGGACAACGGGACACGACTTCTTAACGCTGTTGATCAGGATCCACCGCCGATTTTTGACTACAACGGGTATCTGGATCTGTTGCAGAAATGGAATCATAACTTCTTTCGGCTATGGCGATGGGAAGCCCCCAAGTGGGGTGAGGATCAACCAAGGGGAGCCATCAAATACTGCCAGCCGCATCCGTGGGTTCGCAGTGGTCCGGGCGCGGCGAGGGACGGGAAGCCGAAATTCGACCTAACCCGCTTTAACGAAGATTATTTCAACCGCATGCGGGCCCGAGTGGCGGCTGCGCGCGACCGTGGCATGTACGTTTCGGTCATGCTCTTCGAGGGCTGGGAATTGGAGTACACGGACGCGTGGGCTTATCACCCTTTTAACGGACCTAATAACGTAAATGGTGTCTTCACCGATCCGGCCCTGGACCTGTTGCCGCCCAACGAACCGTTGCATCTGGCGACATCAGCGGGAGAAGACATCGAAGGGTTAAGGTCAGCACATTATGGAGGAAAAGGATACGTCGGCGCCGGGCTTACCTACAACACGTTGCAAGATACTTCTCATGGTAAACGGGTATTGGCTCTGCAGGAGGCTTACGTGCGCAAAGTAATCGACACTGTCAATGATCTCGACAACGTGTTATACGAAACATGCAACGAGGCCGGAACGTACTCGACAGAGTGGCAATACCACATCATCAACTATGTGAAGGACTATGAGTCGAGGAAACCGAGCCAGCATCCGGTGGGAATGACGGCTCAGCAACCGGGCGTCAACGCCGCTCTCTACGCCAGTCCCGCAGACTGGATCTCACCCCACCCGGGAGGTCCAAATGAAAACTATCTTTTTGATCCTTCGCCTGCTTACACCGGAAAGGTTCTGGTTAACGATACTGACCATCTTTGCGGACACGATTGTGCGGATAGCGATTGGGTCTGGAAATGCTTTTCCCGTGGCCTGAATGTTCTTCTTATGGAGGATTTCAGCCCTTCCCCTACCTGGCAGGATTCCGCAAGAACTGGCATGGGGCAGACTAGAAGCTGGTCAGAAAAGATTGACTTGGCTCACATGGTGCCGGATGCCGAAGTATCTGAAACGAAATACTGCCTGGCTAACCGTGGGGTGGAATACCTGGTATACCAGGATGGAAGCAAAGGGGAGTTTGCCGTGGATCTCAGCGACGCCCCGGGAACCTTCGCGTCGGAGTGGTTTAATGTGAACGCGGGAACGACTGCTCCGTGGAAATCTATCCCTGGCGGCGGCCTCAGAACTTTCCCCACTCCTTTCGGCGGTCCTTCTGTGCTTCACTTACGAAAGACGAGCGGGTGAGTGGTGGCTCGATATCGATTGTTCAGCATCCCGGTAGAGAGATTGGTTCGAACCCCTGGTTTGGACCTGGGGGTCATGACAAGTGACCTGGCTGGCCTCAGAAGCGAGACATGGGGCACCCCTGGATTTTTCGATTGTTGCCAACGATTCCTTAGTTCGTAACCGTTGTTTCCGACGGTGAAAGTAAGGTTGATGAGTCAGAAGAAGACGATTCCGGAGTTTGTGAGCGCTGAGGAATTCGACCGGCTCTTCGAGCGCGTCTCAAACTGGTCACGGTGGGGGGCTGACGATGAGCGGGGAACGTTGAACTATCTACTGCCCGAGCACGTTCGCGCGAGCGCCGAACTCGTCCGATCGGGCAGAACAGTATCGCTCGCGTTGCCCATCAACACCGTGGCTGGACCGGATAACCCGCGCCCTTCGTTGCACTACATGGTGCGAACCCACGACGTCCGCACCGGACAGGGAGAGCCACAATTTGCTGGGGACTTTCTGGGAAGCGAACTCCATGGCGACTCCAGGACGCATGTCGATGCGCTGTGCCACGTTGCTTACAAAGGCAAACTCTACAACGGTAAGTCACCGACGACAGTTACTTCGCGTGGTGCAACCTTGATGGATGTTACGGCTTATGCACACGGTATCGTGGGCCGAGGAGTGCTGCTCGATGTCCCCCGTTTCCGGGGGGTTAAGTGGCTGGAACCGGGCGAGGCAGTCACTGCAGAGGAGATTGAAGCAGTGGAGATATTCGAGGGCGTCCGTTTGAGCGAAGGGGATATCTTTCTATTTCGCACTGGACACCACCGACGACGGCTGGAGTTGGGTCCGTGGAACCCCAGTTATGATGGCGATGGGCAAGCCGGACTCCATGTGAACGTAATGGCTCTGCTGCACGAACGCAAAGTCGCCGCCTTTCTGCCCGATGGCGATGGAGAGACCGTTCCCAGCCATGTCGAGGGAGTTCCCTACCCTGTGCATGCGCTGCAGATTGCCTCTATGGGCATGGTGTGCGCGGATAATCTTCAGCTCGAGGAGCTGGTAAATGTGTGCGAGGAGGAAAAACGGTGGAGCTTTATGGTTGTCGCCTCCCCTCTCCGTCTTCCACGAGGGACCGGCTCCCTCTTCAACCCTATTGCGATTTTCTAAGTGACGACAGATGCCGTAGATTGGATAACAAAGAGTAGCGATCGTCACTGGCGGCGGAAGCGGCATTGGAAAAGCGATTGCTCGCTCTCTAGCCGCTGAAGGGGCACTGACTGTCATTGCCGGCCGAAGCAAGGAGCGTTTGATCCGGGCGGCCGAAGAGATTGCGGTCTCAGGGTCGACGGTGGTTCCCATTGCCGCGGATGTCACCGACGAAGGGCAAGTGGACTCCTTGTTTGAGCGCACGATGGAGCTGTTCCATCGGGTTGACATTCTGGTGAACAACGCCGGTGCAACCGACGGCGGCCCCTTGACGGAAATGTCCACGGAAACATGGGACAAAGTAATCGCGGTCAACTTGAGGGGACCTTTTCTTTGTACGCGTTCCGCGATGCGAATCATGAAGGCGCAGAGTAGCGGACGAATTCTCAATATTGGAAGCATTTCTGCCCAGCGCCCACGGCTTAATTCCGCGCCTTACGCCAGCAGCAAGTTCGGCCTTTCGGGACTGACGATCGTTACGGCGTTGGAAGGACGCGAGTATGGGGTAAGCGCCTGCTGTTTACATCCTGGAAATGTGCGGTCAGAGGGTTCCGCCGAAGAGGCCGGGGCCATTACAGGAATTGCTGACTATGGTTCTGAACCCATGATGGAGGCGGAAGAGATAGCCGAGGTCGCCAAATTAATGATGGCGCTCCCTCCGCACATGAACATGTTGGAAACGATTGTCCTTCCCGTCAAACAGGCTTATCTCGGACGCGGTGAGCATTCCTCGTCTTAATCGGATTCTGTCGCAACAGATGCGACAGAGTGTCAGAAGTTGATGTCGAGGAAAAGAGTTTCGCGGTTGGATGAGTCCAGGTCGAGGAGACGTCATGGCTCGCAAAAGTTCGTAGTAATCAGTGGTTTGAGCGCCAGGATGAGGTGGGGATTCGACACCGAAGCATCCTGGTCACGCTCGGCATGGATCCACAATTCGTTACCGGAAAACCCATCATCGGCATCTGCAATCCGACGAGCGAGTTCAATAACTGTGAGATGGGCCTGAAGGAATTGATTGAGCCGATTAAGCGCGGGGTCGCCCAGGCAGGAGGGCTCGCTTTGCAATTTCCGACTATGGGCCTGGGCGCCGACTTACTGAAACCCTCGGACCTGCCTTATCGGAATCTTGGCGCCATGGACATTGAAGAAACTGTGCGGGGAAACCCAATCGATGGATTGGTTCTGTTGTCCGGTTGCGACAAGACAACGCCAGCACAATTGATGGCCGCGGCGAGTTGTGACATTCCAGCGATCCAGTTATCAGCCGGCCCCAAAGCAATCGGTTTTTGGCGCGGACAGGAAGTGAGCGCTGCAACCGACTTATGGAAATACTGGGATGATTTTCGTGTCGGCAAAACTCAAGGAGGCAGATCTGCGCGAACTTGAGCAGTGTATTTCCTGCTCTTACGGCACCTGCAACGAGATGGGTACAGCCTCAACCATGGCGACTCTGTCCGAAGCACTGGGCATGATGCCCTCGGGGACCAGCAGTATTCCGGCAAATCATTCGCAGCGAAGGGTGGCTGCTGAGGCTGTAGGAAGACGCATCGTTGAAATGGTTTGATGAGGACCTGCGTCCCAGCCAAATCATGACGGAGGACGCTTTCCACAATGCCATTTGCGTGCTGAATGCTATCGGAGGATCAACCAACGCCGTCATTCACCTCATAGCTATCGCAGGACGATTAGGGATCCCACTCCCGCTTAACCTTTTCGATGAGATCTCGCAGGTTACTCCCATGATCGTCAACCTAAAACCCTCAGGCCGTTTTCTTATGGAGCACCTTCATCGGGCCGGCGGGCTGCCGGCGGTGATGCGCGAGGTTGGCGAACTACTCCGCCAGGATTGCCTTACGGTTTCGGGGAAAGTTCAACGGGAGCACATCAAGGATGCGCAATGTTTCGACCGCGACGTTGTCGGATTTTTCAGACAAGCCAATATATCCATCAGGGGCATTGGTCGTCCTGAAGGGAAATCTTGTCCCTTCCGGGGCAATTCTAAAGGCGTCTTCCGCAACTGAGCGATTGACGAACCATACCGGACCCGCCGTCGTCTTCGAAGGCTATCAGGACATGTTGGGCAGAATCGACTCCGAAGAGTCTGGAAGTTTCTCCGGATAGCGTGCTGGTGATGCGGAACACGGGGCCTCGAGGCGTTCCTGGGATGCCAGAGTGGGGAGCAAATTCCTATCCCGGTCAAGCTCCTGAAGCAGGGGGTACAAGACATAGTGCGCATCAGTGACGCAAGGATGAGCGGTACTAGTTATGGCACTGTCGTTCTGCATGCGGCGCCCGAGGCTGCCATCGGGGGACCTCTGGCGGTGGTGCGAAACGGTGACAGGATCAAGCTCAGCGTTGCGGAGCGGCGTTTGGACTTATTAATCTCGGAGCAAGAGATGGCAACCGCGTCTAGCTCACTGGTCTCCGCAAGTAAGCGAACATTTGCGGGGTTTCCCCCGGCTTTACATCGATCACGTTCTTCAGGCGGATCAGGGCTGCGACTTTGACTTTCTGCGCCCGGCATCGAAGGAGGCTGTGCGCTTTGTCCCCCCGATCGTCGGCAGAACATGAAGTCCTGTCGAATGCATCCGGTATCTTAAGGGCCAGCAGGTCAACTAGTAGAATCATCACGCATATCCAAATTAAAAGGGAGATCCAAATGCAAACGATAAGTCGAGAGATCTAAGCGGTGCGATTCCAATCATCGCGATACCATTCGACGCCGACGAAAATATTGATGAGGAGGCGCTTCGGCGGTTAGTGGAATTCGCTGCCACTAAAGGATTTGCCGGGATTTGTCTTCCAGCGTATGTGGGCGAATTTTATAAGCTCTCGGACGAGGAACGGATTTTTGTAGTTAAAGTGGCAGTCGACCAGGCGGCTGGACGTCTGCGAGTCATCGCGCAAAGCAATCACGGTTCCTCGCGAGTGGCATTGGCGATGGCGCGGAAGCACGTCGAGAACGGCGCGGATTTGATTTCTGTCGCGCTGCCACGGGCGTTTGTCCTGAGTGATGAGGACTTACTGCGATACTTGAGGCCGATTCTGAACGGCGTAGACGTTCCCTCCCTCGTCCAGGACTACTATCCAGGGGGTACTACGATCGGGCCGAATTTCGTGGCCCGTCTATCGGCCGAATGCCCTGGTTTTCGATATCTGAAGCTCGAGGAGCCCCAGGTTATGACAAAACTGATCGCCATCCGGGAAGTTTACAAAGACAAGATCAAAGTGATGGATGGCACGGGCGGTCTCTATCTGATGGAACTGATTCCAGCTGGAATCGCTGGGGTCATGTCGGGTCTGGCGTCTAGCGGATATTTTGAATATTGTCTTCAGACTTCGGGCCGCCAACCGAGCTGAGGAAGCTTTCCAACTCTACGAGAAACTCCTGCCCTTTATTGTTTTTGGTTGGCAAAATTTCGAATTGATGCTTTATTGCGAAAAACGTCTTTTATAGGCCCGAGGACTGCTTGCCAGCGCGCGCTGCCGCGATGCGTGCATAGCTCCCGATCCTCATACCGTGCGTTACGTCGACGAGATGAGCGAACAATTCATGCAGAGCACTTGAAAATGCAGGTTTGTCCGCTAAGACGTAGGTCTCTTCTGGAATTATCCGGTGACGAGGGGTCAGGAGAGCCATGAACAACCTGGGCGCTTTCGCTTTGTTGGGGCCGTCTTCATTACGGCGATTATTGTGCACGCATTCCCGGTCCCCGCTCAGGAGCCGCAGCATTTCTCCACCAAAGCCGACCCTCAGTCGAACTCGGGCGAGGCGATGCAACCCGGCCCGAATGCCGGGAAGCCGCTCATTCCCATTCGCGCCCAGAGCGGCCACAGGGCCGCTGCACGCGAATCTCGCCAACCCTCGTTACTTTACCGACGGCTCCGGAAAGGCAATTTACCTCACCGGCTCGCACACATGGTCGAACCTGATGGACCGAGGCACGCTGCACCCACCTCAGGTACCGTTCGACTACTCTGCGTATATGAAGTGGATGGTGGCGCACAATTTCAACTTCATGCGGCTGTGGACGGCGGAACTGCCGGATTCCGGTGAATACTGATGACGTAGATGAAAACACCGTAGCGCTTCCCTGGAAGATGGCTGAGAACGGGACCGGGCAATGCCAACGACGGCGGCTTGAAATTCGACCTCACCAAATTCGACCAGCGCTACTTCGACCGCATGCGGGCCAGGACCATTACCGCCGGCCAAAACGGTATCTATGTTTCCGTCATGCTCTTCAACGGTTACGAGTTGCAGTTCGAGACTAATCCCATCGATGGTGATCCCTTTCGGGATTCCAACAACATCAATAACGTAAGTTGTCCAGAGGAACTGCCCCACCGACAGCTCGCAGATGACAGATGAGGTCTGGAAGATCGAGAAGGCCTATATAGCGAAAGGTGATCGACACGGTAAACGATCTCGATAACGTGCTGTACGAGGTTTCCAATGAGTCGGGCAGTCCGTCTTCCGACTCATGGCAGGCCAACGTCATCAGCTTCGTCAAGCAATACGAAGCAACCAAGCCCAAGCAGCATCCTGTGGGGATGACTTTCCAATGGAAGGGCGGATCTGATTTGACCCTCTACCGCAGCGCTGCCGACTGGATTTCAGCGGGAGGTCACGTGCCGCCTTCCGATGGCGCCAAGGTGATCATCAACGATACCGATCATGCCTATGGCCCCGGCGAAATGAACACGGCGGTGCGACCGGTCAACGCGCGTGGGTATGGGAGAATTTTACTTCAGGTAACAACGTGGCCTTCATGGACCCTTATCTGGTCGTCTGGCGTGGAAGAAACGTTCCCGGAGGGGACGACAGCTGACCCCCGCATCGGAGTGAAGCCGGATAACTTATATGCTCCCATCCGTGATGCCATGGGAATGACGCTGACCTATGCGAATCGCATGAATCTGGTGGCCATGACCCCACAACCGTCTTTGTGCAGCACCCATTTCTGTTTGGTCAGTCCCGGCAAGGAATATCTGGTGTATCAGCCCTACGCCGCGACACTTTACCGTGAGCCTTAGGGCGGGAACATACCAATATGAGTGGCTTGATCCCATCCACGAACCTGATCACCTCTTCCGGAGCGACTTTCAGTTTCTGACGGGAATCACACCTTTAGCCCGGCATATAGTGGTGATGCGGTCTTGTACATATCGATGGGGGCTGGGGAAGCGCATTGAGGAGCGCGCATTCGGACCTGAACCCAAACTTGAACTCTCTATCGTGTGGCCCTAGAAATGTTCTCGTCTTAGGCTTCTTGTATGGCCGCTACTACTGTCTCTGCCCGGCCGGGTGGCCTTCGGCTCGCCGCCCACGCGGCGATGCCGGCCAACACTATGGCAACCGTGACGCTCACCATTGGGATCTTGAAACCGCCAGCAGAATCCGTTACGTGGCCTACCACCCACATTGAGAACGCGCCTACCAGTGAGCCGAATGCGCTTAACGTACCCGCCGCAGTCGAGACGTGGGCACTAGAGACTTCCTGAGCCAGAGTCAGATACATAGAATTCCATATGCCCAGGCCGAAGTTTACTGCCATGAGCGCGGCTACTGCGCCCCAAAGCGCGGGAACGAACGGGACAGCGGCGCACACACCCACCATACCGGTTGCCGTCAGGAATACGATGCGGCGCGCCGTTTCAACCGAATACTTCGCGCGCCAACCATAATATGCAAGCACCGCCGCCGACGTTGCCGATATCGAGCTGCAAGGAAAATAACAGTCAGTATACTGCCCAGCTGGGCGCCAGGAAGCGACGTCGCCGAGCCTGCGCGAAATAGGTGGGCAACCAGTTCACCGTGTAATAAAAGCACGGGTTCACCGTTACAGACACAACCAGGATCGTACCAGAATTGTCGACTGTGAACAAATTCGCGATAGACACTGAGCAGTCCTTTGGTTTCTCCGCCTTCGGTCCGCGTCACCAGCCCACACTGGGGAGAGTTCCGGACTGCGCGTAAGGAACAGCCAGATGGGAGCCCAGAGACAACCGAGCAAGCCCAGACAGAAAAAAACTGACTTCCATCCGAAGGCTGCGAGCAGTGCAAAGATCGCTGCCGGCGCGATCAGGGCACCCAGGGCGGCGCCACTGTCGAATATCCCGCAGCCCAACGTCCGCTCCGCAGGCGGAAGCGTACGCACCAGGATTCGCAAACCGGCCGGCCAGTTGGCAGACTCGAGCACGCCAAGCAGAAATCGGAAGACGAGTAAACTGGTAAAGCCCGTAGCTAGACCCGTCAGCCCCAACACCAGAGACCATGCAAGTACGGCAATGGCAAAGCACCATCGCAAATTGAACCGATCCAGATACGGGCCCGACAGCGAACTGAAAGAGCGTGTACGAATAGTAGAAAATGGAAAAAGCCACCCCAGGTGCGCGTTGTTTAGCCCCATCTGATGCTGCAAAGTTGGCGCAAGAATACTGAGCGTTTGGCGGTCCAGGTAATTCAGGACCGTCGCAAGCAACAATATGATGACAAGGGTTGACTTTGGTCCGGAAGTTGAAGCTGGTCAAGCGGTTTTCCTCACGATCAAGGAACTTTATATTATCCAGCGAGACCCAAGGGAACGCAGCTTCGCGGTCGCTGGCGAGCGGTTAAGGCGCAATGAACGGTAGACACACTATGAGCTGTGCTCTCGCAGCCGTATATCATTCCACGACATTTTTTTGTAACAGGGCTATCGCCGGTTTGTCAGGCACATTTAGCCGAGATCCGCCCCACCATCTACAAAGTACAGGCCGCCGATGCAAAAGTTGGCCTCTTCCGTGGCCAGGAAGGTGGCCATCCCAGCAATGTCAGTCGCTACCCCGAGCCGGCCGGCTGGAATCCTGGGTATATATTGGTCGCGCGCTCCCGGCTGCGAAAACTCATCGGCATTCATTGGTGTGTCCATCGTGCCGGGGATGATCGCATTGATGCGGATGCCATCTCGAGCATAGTCAGAGGCCATGGACCGCATCAGCGCCAGCACTCCTCCTTTGCTCGCGCCGTAAGCCGCAAAGCCTGCGAAACCTCGTAGTCCTGTCCGCGAGCCAATAAACAGAATGTTGCCCGCGGCTTGTGCCATCATGGACGGGATCACGTACTTCGAACACAACCAATAACCCCGCAGGTTCACGTTCATGGTTTTGTCCCATTCTTCGATGGAGAGTTCGTGGGCGCGGATTTCTCCGTGAGAAATAAGGACAGCCGCATTGTTGACAAGGATGTCGATGCGCCCAAACCGCTTAAGCGTGGTTTCGACCAACGCTCTCACCTGTGATTCCGAAGAAACGTCCGTCTGGGCAAAGAGAGCTTCACCACCGAACCGCTGGATGGCGTCCGCGGTGGATTGCCCGCGGATGGCGTCGATCTCGGCCACCACGACCCGGGCACCTTCTCGCGCGTAGCGCGTGGCGATCGCTTCTCCAATACCCGCCCCACCGCCGGTCACGATGGCTACTTTGTTTTGCAAGCGCAATGTATTGCCCCCGTTCTGTTGTTCAATAGTTTGCAGCGACGTTCCCTGAGCCGCCGGCCTTAACTTGTGTGGTGGCGCAGTAAAGGTCTTCAAATTGGCCTGGGCCAGCATTTGCGTGAAGCATCCCAGGTCTCAAAAGCGAAACCCGGGGCACCCATCATCCTATCCGGGAGGTTCTACGCAGACTCTTTAGTCTCTGAGGTACGTGTTTCCATGCTTCCTCTAGGGACTGGCAGCCGTTACACGCGCCAATGCCTGCTCGATCTGTTCAAGGGTAAATGAGATATCTCCTTCGGTATGGGCGGCTGAGATTGAGCACTGCTTAACCGCTGCCGGGAAGAAGTAGACGCCTTGCTGGATCAGTTTTCTTCGCATCTTTGTGTCGAGCGCGAAGTCATGGTGCTCTGCAATGTCGTGCCAATCCTTTGGTTCGTGATCCATGAAATAAATGCAGAAGGCTGAACCTTGGCGAGCTACGACAGCGCAAAGGCCGGCGGCGCGCGTGATCTGTTCTATGCCTCGCTGGATCTGATCTCCCAGAATCTCCACGTGCCGGTAGACGTCACCATCATTCATAAGCAGACGCTCGATGGTAGCAATGGCAGCTGCGGTCGGTAGAGGATGCGCGTTGTAAGTCCCTGCCAACAGTACGCGTTTTTGGGGATCAGCATGGATGAAGAAATCCATCAATCGCTGTTTTCCGCCAATGACCGCCATCGGATACCCGTTCGCGACTGCCTTGCCGAATACTGCGAGGTCCGGCATTACGTTGGCAATGCTGGCATAGCCACCGAGGGCGTGACGAAAACCAGTCTTGACCTCGTCGAAAATTAGAATGAAGCCAAATTCGTCGGCCAATCCGCGTAAACCGGCGAGAAACCCCGGCTCTGGTTTAACGACGCCGATGTTTTGCAAAATGGGTTCGGTGATGAGGGCTGCAATCGGATACTTTTCACAAACATAACGTATTGAGTCGAGGTCATTGAAGTTGACGGTATGGACCAGCTTCTGGTGGTCGATGGGTATACCGGCGCTCGTCGGTTTGAACGGGTACTCTCCGGGGGAGACTCTGGGCCCGAGATCCTCGATAGGAGTCATCAAGTTGCATGCCACATCGTTGTGCCAGCCGTTGTATCCCCCCTGAATCACGATAATGTGATCGCGGCCAGTCACCGCGCGACCGAGACGAATTGCCTGATAAGTGGCTTCACTACCGCTGTTCAGGAACTGAACGGATTCTACCGAGGGAACGTGCTTGCAGAATATTTCTGCCAGTTGTCCCTCCAGTGCAGTGGTTCCAGAACCGTACAAGCTGGCCCCTTGTTGTAACACTTGAGTGACCGCCTGGGTGACGTAGGGATCGTTGTGCCCTAAAAAATGCGGCGCGAAGGCGGCGTGGTAGTCGAGGTACTGATTACCGTCTGCATCCCACATATAGGCACCTTGCGCTCTGCCAAACACAATTTCCGGGCTCATGGCGCGGTTAATCGAGACAACACCGCCAGGGATGTATTTCTTATTTTTGATGAGGATGGCTTTTGATTCGGTATATCCAAGCATGCCAAGTGACTCCAATCCTTGATGCTCGGCGAGCGGAGTTCCACCCTGATGTTGCAACGTCCAGTAAATCGCGGATCTTAGCGACATCGGTCAAGCAGCAAAGCCTATTGCCTTTACAGCGTTCCGCATCTAAAAGCAACGACGAGTGACGAACATAGCACTCCAGATGTAGCCAGATCTATCACAGATCAATCTATTTTTGCCACAAATCTATCAGGCTCAATTGACGGGGCTCGAAGCCAGACGCCTTGCTGTCGGAGAATGATGGCACACCTACTGACTTGGAGTCGCGGGGGGAAATCTCATGCGTAGCTGAGACGCGAAGGTGTGTCGCAAGTCGTGCAGACTGAAGTCCTCGATACCCGCGGCTTTGCTCGCACGAACGCAACCGTTACCTGCCGGGCGTGACTCCGGGGAAAAGTAACTGCTAAGATTGCCGCTCCGATTCGGTACAGACAAACACTTGTCTAGATAGCGAATCAAGATAGGCTGATCGCGGCTTACCGTTCTTATTCACTTCCAACAGGATGCGGTTGCGCTCGAGGTCGACGTCCTTCCAGCGGATCCGCATGAGTTAACCGCGGCGCATCCCAGTGGAGACGGCGAGCCCGACGATCGGACGCAGCCAGGGCGGGCACGCCAGAAGAAGCTTCTCCAATTCCGCCGGCTCCAAGTGTCGCGTTCGTCCTTCCGGGGCTTGCGGCATTCAGCCTGGCGGGGTTCGTTCGGGGATGAGTTGCCAACGTCGCACGCGACGCCAAGGAAGTGCTTCAGCACGTTCGTTTCTTTGATATGTTCCGGCCGCCACTTCGCAGGTTCTGCTCTCGATGTACGCATTGATCTTCGCCGGGCGGATGGCGGCCAACTTTGTCGAGCCAAAGAACGGAAGCAGATTCTTCTCAACGATGTCAGTCTGGCGGCGCATCTCTTGCGCGCTGAGGTGCCCAGCCCTGCACTGCTTGCGCTGGTACTCGATATAGCGCGTCGAGACCGTGGCGAAGGTGTCCTCAGTCGCGAGCGGCTGTCCGCTCGCCAGGGCCTGCTTGGCCTCGCGAAGCTGCTTCTGATAACATCGCGCTTGTCGCGCGCCCAGGTGACCGTCGGGCCGCCGTACCGCTGCTTACGCTTCCCAAACTCATCGACGTAGCTGATCCAGAAACCCGGCATCCCCTTGCGAGCGTAGACGCCATCACGACCTCTTGTCGGCTTAGGCATCGGGTCGCCTATCGTGACATAGAGGGGAGAGCGATTTTTATAATCGCTCGGAAGTTGTTCATTTCGCGTGGCATACTTGGCGTCCCCGACGGGATTTGAACCCGTGTTATCGCCGTGAAAGGGCCATTTCTGCATCCTATGCTGACTTTGCATCGATTAGCCTCGACTAGTATAAATCACAAAAACTATTGCATTTAAAGGCTTATTAGACTAGGCTTCGCTTTGCACCTATTTGCACCCGTTTAGACGCCCTATAGTGACCACATCGTGACCAGGCCTTAAACAAAGCGCGCCCCGCAGGTGTTGAAGCACCCACGGAGCGCTAACCGAAGTCGCCTACAAGGAGGGCAACATGGCTACCACCCAAAGTAGCAGTCCGTCCGATTCCACTCAATTCTTCATCAAACCTGTAGCCAGCACCCCCGCAGACCACCAGCCTCGTTGAGCAGCAGCTCCGCTTGTCGGTAGAGGCGCCACAGCTTCTCGCCGCGATCGAAATTCTTCTTCCCCTGGCCAAGGCGGAGTACAGGCAACTAAGCGGTCCGAGATCCAGCAACTGCGATCCACGAACAGCCGAGCTGATCAAGAACGAGGCAGACGCCTGGTCTATCGGCATTGCTCTAGCCGAGGACGCCTTGCAGCGGATCAAGCCTTGCCCTCACCTGCTCGCCCGTTACTTTCACCAGCTTGAGCAAGCGCTGAAGGCAAAGAAGGCGGTGCAGCTATGAGCCAGCGCGTCGCAATCTATGCCCGTGTCTCCACCCTCCACAGCCAGAACCCCGAAATGCAGCTTGCCGAGCTGCGCGAATATGCCTCCCGCCGCGGCTGGGAAGTCACTGCCGAATACGTCGACCTGGGCGTAAGCGGGTCCAGGGAATCTCGCCCAGAGCTCAACCGGATGCTTGCCGCTGCCCATGCGCGAGCCTTCGATGCGGTCGTTTGCTGGAAGCTCGACCGGCTGGGACGCAGCCTCAAGCACCTGGTCACGACGATCGAGGACCTGAGCGCCTACGGCGTGGCCTTCATCTCCCTGCGCGACAATCTCGACCTCAGCACGCCATCCGGCCGCCTCATGATGCACATCATTGGCGCCATGGCTCAGTTTGAGCGGGAGCTGATCAAGGAGCGGGTCTCTGCCGGCATGCACGCTGCTCGGAAGCGCGGAAGCCGGATCGGACGGCCGCGGGCTTATGCCAATGCTGATAAGATCCGTGCGCTACGCGCCCAGGACGTTCCCTGGCGCGCGATCGCGACCCAGCTGGGCATCGGCACCGGTACAGCTATCCGGGCCCTCCAGAACGGCGGTGCAGCATGAGCAACAACTCAGTTCCAACCTTCTCAACCGCGGCGACCGACTTGGTTTGCGGACCATAAGCTCTACATCAAGGCGAGTACCGCAGACTCCTATGGCACTGCGTTGAAGCCGCTGACCAGCTTCTTTGGTGATAAGCCAATCAACGAAATTGGGAGCGTCCATATCCGGATGTATCAAGGCCTGCGGAGCGCCAAGGTATGCGCCAACACGGTCAACCGAGAGGTGGGCGTCCTTCAGCAGGTTCTGCGGGAATTCGACGAGTGGAAGCGATTCGAAAGCCACTATAAACAGCTCAAGGAACCAGCGCGCCGGGCGGGCCGCTCTCTGACCAGAGAGGAAGAGCAGCGCCTCAGAGAGGTGGCGTTCAGCAAGCCCAAATGGCGTCTGGCTGGCCACTGCATGATGGTCATGTTAAGCACCGGCATGGGTTTCGGGGAACTACGACTCGTACGGCGCCGCGACGTAAACATGAAACGAAAATGCATCGTCGTCCGCGACGGAGCGAAGGTCCGGACATTTCCACTGAACAGCGCTGCCCGCAAGTCAATGACCTGGATCCTCGACAGATGGAAGAAGCTGGGCGGCTGCGATCCGGAGCACTTTATCCTTCCGCACCGGGGCCGCAGGGAAGAAGCCTCCGATGGGCAGAAGACAATCCCGTGGAGCGTGGACGAGCCGATGCTGACAATCTCCGGTGCCTTCCGCAACATTAGGAAAGCGGCTGACCTGCCGGACTTCCACGTCTATGACTGTCGGGTTCAGGCCATTACCAAAGTTTTCAGCGATCAGGTGGCCCAGGAGCGACACCTTAGCGGGCAATCTGACGACGATAGAAGCCAGCAAGCAACGGGAAATCTGATCGGCTTTCCCCTTCGCGGGGGTGCAGCTTTCGGCTTCGTGGGGGTGCGAAATGACTAAACCTTGTTCAGCCCCAACGTTTAACCAAGCTGGCGCGCTTTGGTTGCACCAGCACAGGCGCTATATCAGACCGAACACAATCGGCTGCTACGAGGACGCACTGAAGCCTCTCGGTCGATTCTTCGGGGACCATCCGCCTCGACGAAATCGAAATCCCCCATATCCGTGCGTATCAGGACTATCGCAGCGCTCAAGTTACCCCTCAGACGACCAATCGCGAAGTCGGCGTCTTTCAACTTGTAATGAAGGAGTATGACCAATGGGCTCGCCTGCAGAGCCGATATAAACCGCTCAAGGTCGAGCCACACCGATCGGGGCATTCGCTTACCGCAGAGGAAGAGGAACGCCTTAAGACCGTTGCCTTCAGTAAAAAGAAATGGCGTCTGGCCGCGCACTGCATGGTGGTCATGATGAATACGACGATGGGCTTCGGAGAGCTGAGGCAGCTCAGGCGTCGCGATGTTGACATGACACGTCCCTGCGTCACCGTGCGGGAAGGCGCCAAGAATCTTTATCGTCAGCGCACGATTCCGCTCAACGCTGCTGCTCGTGAATCAATGGAATACATCCTCAAGCGCTGGGCCGAGATTGGCGGATCGAGCCCTGAGCATTACATCCTGCCCCACCGGCCACGCGGCGAGCAAGCTCCTCACTGGCGCAAGAAGATCCCCTGGATTCTCGATGAGCCCACAACCGCGATGTTCAGCGCTTTTCGCAGCATACGAAATGCCGCCGGCCTGCCACACGTGCGCATCTACGACTGCCGCGTCCAGGCGATTACTAAGCTGCTTGGTAATCCGGCAGGTGAGCCCTCAGGTCTCGAAAGAGATCGCCGGGCATATCGCGCAGGAGGATGCAGAACAGATATTCAATCCAGACGTTCTCAACCAAAAAGGCGGCTCTCGACACCCTGGACGCCCCGCCGCCCACCCCCGTCAATCCTGAGGCCGCTAGCAAGGAGGGCGCCTCACTTGCATTTCCCGCAGGGAGGGCCCGTGCATAGAACAAAGAGCAGCTGTGCGACCCATAGTCCAGCACTTTAGGAAAGGTCATCACGCATCAATCATCGAGCGGGCAGCGTATTCCTAATACGCCGCTCTATCCCTCGGACTTCCTTTAAGGAGAAATTCAATGCAAATGTACCCTCTCGACGCATCGCTCACCCTGGCCGAGGCCGGCCCGAAGTGGCTCCTGGAGCATAGCCGCATACTGAAATCAAATACGATTCGCAGCAGGCAATCCAAGCAACGGCGCGAAACCGCGAGCTCGCGACGGGGAGTAGTCGTCTTCTTCAGCGGCTCGACCTCGATCCCCGGAAGGTCATAAAAGAAACTTATGGCTGCCTGCTACGAACGGCATCTCATCGGATGAGAACCTAACGGTGTGCCGGATGACACGATCAAAAGCGCCCTGGACCCTTCAATTAAAGAGTAAACCTGCCTTTTTTGCAGTAGTGACCTTACTGTTTACTTCGCTTATATGCGGTTGCGTTCTCGTTGGTGGCTACAGCAGCGGCAGCGGCTTTTTTGTGTGGCCAGGCACTACCGCCGTTGCAGTGGTTGCTCTCCTGCTATTGTTCGTGCTACGCAGACGCTAGCCCTGAGAGGTTCTATGCCTGCCAAGGAACTACTTCCAATCCTCAAGACCACCTTCACTGCCTGGAATCGGCACGAAGCTCCTCGGCTAGGCGCGGCATTGGCTTTCTATACAATTCTCTCCTTATCTCCGCTTGTCATTTTGGTTGTCGCTGTCGCCGCACTTGTCTTCAGTCGTTCAACAGCACAGGCTCACATCCTTAGCCAAATTCAGGGAATGATTGGCCCGATAGGAGGGAAGGCAGTCGAATCGATGCTTACTAATAGTCAGAAGCCGGCTGCTGGGATCCTGGGAACCATCGTCGGGCTACTCAGCCTTCTATTCGGTGCATCTGGCGTGTTCGCAGAGCTGCGGTCTGCCTTGAACTTAATCTGGGAAGTCAAGCCGGAGGACACGTCCGGAATCCTGGGCCTATTGCGAGAGCGCTTCTTTTCCTTTGGCATGGTGCTTAGCATCGGCTTTCTCTTGTTGGTGTCGCTCGTTGTAAGTACGGTTCTGGCTGCTGTAGGAAAGTTTTTCGGGGGGCTTCTGCCCATTCCCGCGCCGGTGCTAACGGTATTCAACTTTCTCATCTCTTACATGGGCGTTGCAGTTCTCTTCGGATTGATTTTCAGGTTCGTTCCCGAAGCCAAGGTCCGCTGGCAGAACATTTGGCTGGGAGCTCTCGTGACTGCCATGTTCTTCACCATCGGTAAAACCTTAATTGGGCTTTATTTAGGTAAATCGAGTGTCGGCTCCGCCTACGGGGCCGCTGGGTCTGTCATCGTGGTCATTGTTTGGGTGTACTACTCCGCGCAGATTTTCTTTTTTGGCGCCGAGTTCACTCACGCCTATGCAGAACATCAGAGGTCGGTCACACCCGAAGCGTCGGGCGCAGTAACTCGCAGAACGGCGGCATAGACTGGCTTCTTTGGGTTGGGCTTGAACAGGATGTCATCTATCCAACCTCCACTGAGATGGATTAGCGGCGTCCCGAAACGTCTGGTCCAATCGGAAGATCTTATGGCCGATAAGCTAAGGCTGCTTGTTTGGTGGGTGCGAGCGGAAATTTAACGCTGAAACTGCGGGCGCCAGGGAGAATTTAAAAGTGGTTTGTGACGAATGTGGCACCGACGGTCGTGCCTAAACGAAAGGGTGATCTAACTCTTGTCATTCTTTCAGTGATGCTTAGCCGGAGGAGAAACGTCAGATTCGGCCAAACTTCCGGCTTGTACGCGCCACCTGGTGCTGAAGACATTGGTGTGGCCAGAGGAGTTGCTGAGCATGGTGGCCGAGGCGCTCTCTGGCAACCCAGCCGCGGCTAAGCTAATCTGAAAAGCATAACAAGGCGGACGATAGCTCCGCAGGGCTAGACCCATGGCGTACACCCCCGCCGTGGCTCTTTTTTGTGTTCGCGACTGATCATTTCACATTGCTCGCCGGTTTGTGCCCAGCGAATGGGGCAAATGTAGCCTAAAGAAGGGTCCCAGATTTCCGTAGACAAGTTAGAGCTGTCCCCTCCACGCCGCGAATGTCTAATTTTGGACTCTTCCCGCAGCGCTGGGTCGCATTGCATCTAAACGGGACGAGCGGCGAATGACTTGTCCTGAATACCAGCGACTTCTACAACTCTATGAGGCAGCCCTGCGTCATTGGGGGCGAGTCATGTGGTCGGCAAGAGCAGATGTTCCCGGCATACCTGTGCACTTGGCTTCGGAGATGAAGCAAAGGGCCTACGTCGAGAGGAACGAAGCCTACGAACGAATGCTCGCCCACAAACAGAGTTGCTCGGTGTGTAGCCCGAGGGTGCGAGTGCAATGACGGGGGGGGCGAAAGGTGAGCACCATCGAAAACGAACAGAAGCCTTGCGAAAAGTGCGGCGAGCCGATGATTAGGCAGACAGGCAGCATCTGCGGCCCTGTCCAATTGGCAAACAACGAACAGGTGGTCGTGATCAGCATGGCGTGGTACAAATGCCGGAACGGACACACTAGATATTTGAAAGACGGTCAGATTGTCCGAGTGAATTAGCCGCTACGCCAACCGGCGGATGCCGGTCAGCAACCAGCGGGGTAGGGTTCGGGCTCTATCTCTGCCCAACTTTCAACCAGATCCAGATGGAACACAGCTGCGAGTTTCCTTGTGGCCGTCAGAAATACCAAGTGGTTGCCACAAGCCTTGGCTGTTGAGGCGCACACCTGTTGGAGAGCATGGGTCCAGAAGTGCACGCGAAAAGTTCTGTCTGGCATAGGTCAGTGTACGGCGGCTCTTATAGGCGCTTGATGGCATGACGCTTCAGCGTGCTCCGTATCCATTCAGGGACAGATTGGTTCTTCGCCTTGGCCGCTGCCTCAATAGTCGACAATTCGCTCGGCGTTAAATCCGAAAACCACACGAGCTTGCGGCGTAGCCTTTGGTTCTCAATGCGCAGCTGCTTGTGAGTTCGCGCTGAATCGCCTGGTTCGCGTTGCCTGTGAGAGTGTACCCAGGCGTCAATTTCCTCGGGAATGGCCAGGACGACGGATTTGCCTTCTTGCTTTGGCCTGCGCACAGGCAACCCGAGTTCCGCTTCCCACCTCTGGGCGGTCCGAACCCCCTTACCCAGATACTTTGCGATATCTTTCCACGATGTGAGGACGGGGATCATTTCCGCTTCTGCGAGTTTAGGATGAGAGTTGTGATCTGTGAAGAAAAGACTCGATCATTAAAGCGATATGAGACGTCCACATCTGCCTTCTCCGACGCCGTACTGGAGCTGCATCGAAAGATCTGCACTTCTCCGAAAGACGAGTACGAACGGCTCGAACGGATTTCTAGTGATGCTCGGGTCAAATCAGAGCAAGCTAGATTAGCCATCCGAGACTGTGCGAATGACTCACATTGCCGGCCGGATGTGCGCAAAACTTCGCCCCAGGATGCCCTAGGTCGGTAGGCCTGAGGTACCCGGCTCTATGGCGGGCAAAAAAAGCCCCAGTCGGCAGACCAAGGCTAGTTGACCTAAGAAATAGTTGTGAATTGCCAGCCACTATACGCCGATTGATGAATCTTTGTCACAGCCTTACTGCCAGGCCCTCGGGAAGCCCGGAACCGGCGTGCTTTTGATCACCCTGACGCTCTGGCCTGGTCCTAAATGGATCTGGGCGATACGTTTCGGCGTGTCGCCCTCTTTGAAGATTTCAACATAAGGCGACCTCAATTCGCAGAAGTCGCCCTCATATTCCTCGATCGGGTCGCCTTTACCTTGAACGTGGTTGAAGAAGGCATACACGGACAGCATGTTGCTCTCTTCATTGGATGGGTATAG
>CAWCCT010000012.1:0-1339759 GCA_963794165.1 uncultured Acidobacteriaceae bacterium
TCGAGTCCCTCGCTGCCCACCATTCTTCTCCCCGCGATCTCCCTTCAACAAATGCCGGCGTGTCAGTGCTGAGCCTCAGAACGGTTCTGCGCGCCCTGTTCTGACGGCTTGCAAGGTCTCGAAGAAGCGGACGACCGCTTCGAGGTCGCTCTGCGGCAGCGTGGCCAGCATACGGCGGGTCTCCTTTTCTACCCCTTCATACATGGCCGCGATCTTGCGCAGGCGCAGCGGCATGAGCGTAATGAGCAGGCTGCGACGGTCGTCAGGGTTAGGTTCGCGACGCAGATAGCCCGCCTTCTCCAGGCGGTCGAGCGCCACCGTGACCCCGCCGCTGCTTAAGCCCGTCCACGCAGACAGACGACCGGGCGTCGAAGGCCCGTAGAGCTGCAGCATGTGGAGCAACTGCATGTCGGTGAGCCCCAGGCCAGCCTTTTCCGCAGCCTGGGTGTTAAAGAAGACGGCTGCGGCAATGAACTTGCGGAGCTCCAACACAATACGGTCAGCGTTGGTGACCGGCGCCGGTAGCTGCGTGGGGTCCGCTTTCGCGGATGAGGAGCGATGCGATTTTGCTTTCACAGGCATAGACAAGCGAACCCTATATGGTTTACTTTGCATATATCTTATTCAATAAGATATATGGAGGATAAACAAATGGCTTCTACAGTGAAAGCTTACAAGGGAATGGGCATGGAAGGCAGCACGGCGCGCTGGTACGACCGCACCACGCGCAAAGACATGCCTGAGATCAAGGCGCTGGCGCTACGGATCGCGGCGGAGGCTCCTGCCGGAGCCCAGGTCCTCGAGGTGGCTCCCGGCCCCGGATTCCTCTCGATCGAACTAGCCAAGCGGGGACTACAGGTGCGCGCAGTGGACATCAGCAAGACCTTTGTCGAGATCGCCCAACGCAATGCCGCGGCCGAGGGTGTGAACGCGCGCTTCGAGCTAGGCAACGCTGCGGCGTTGCCGGTGGATGACGAAAGCGTTGACTTCCTGGTTTGCCGCGCCGCGTTCAAGAACTTCACCCAGCCGGTCAAGGCGCTCCAGGAAATGCGTCGGGTACTGCGGCCGGGCGGCAAAGCGCTGCTGATCGATTTGCGCCGGGATGTGCCGATGACGGAGATCAGGCACTATGTAAATGGATTGGGCGTAAGCACGCTCAACCGTTGGTTCATGATCGTCGTATTCCGCAACATGTTGATCAAACGGGCCTATCGATTGGAAGAGATTCGTCGCATGGCGCTGGAAGCTGGCTGGACCGAGCTGCGAATTGATTCCTCACCATTAGGATTCGAAGCCTGGATGAACCGTTAGCCTGTCATATTAATTCTATGCAGTTACTTTGCACCCGGAGGAGCTTTGTCCGTCGCGGCGCGGCCCTTGCTGCTTCGCTTCCGTGGCTTAGCTCCTGCAATTCTCTTGACGCGCGCGACCTCATCTTAGCCTTGGGTTGGGTCCCCGACGTAGAGTACGCCGACTTGTGGGTGGCGCTCGAGAAGGGCTACTTCGCGCAGGAGAAAGTTCCGCTGAAGGTGTGGCCTGGCGGCCCCAATGCACCCCAGCCCGTGGTCGAGGTTGCCGCCCGCCAAGCCCATTTGGGAGAGGCGGAGTGGCTACCTCTGCTCGACGCATGCCTGCGCGGCAATGATTTCGTCATTATCGGTTCCATCTTTCCCGTACACCCCGCGGCGCTTATGTCTCTGCCACGCCGTCCCGTTCGCCAGCCCGGCGATCTGCCGCACTGCCGTTTCCTGGTACAAGGTCCCAGCGAGCGGACCGCGATCGAAGCCATGTTCAAGCTGAACCATCTGCCCCCCGAGTACCAGTTGATCCCGGTTGGTTTTTCTCCGGAGGCGCTGCTGAATGGCGCCGGAGACGCCTACTATTGCTTCATTACCAACCAGCCGCAGGTGTTGGAAGACATGGGAATGCGTCCCGGCATTGACTTCATTGTGACCAGGCTCGGCCAACTCGGGTATAAGGTTCCCTCGACACTGCTGTTCGTCGATAGGCGAACCCTGCACGCCCGGCGCCCGGAACTTGTCGGCTTCCTCAGGGCCAGGCTCCGGGGTAAAGCCGGCAATGAGGTTGATCCGGCCTTTGCAGCCAGGCTTGCGGTGGACAAATACGGAGTCGACCTGGGGCTCACTTTCCACCACGAGCTGCGCACCAATCAACTGCAATTGCCGCTGTACGAGGCCCCAGGATCGCCGGGCCCTTTCTGGATATCAGAACAGGACCTGGTGGACAACATGTATGGCGCCGCGATCGCCGCCGGACGAAAGAATCTGCCTGATCCATCGCGGCTGATGGACATGTCATTGCTACAGGAGGCTTATCAGCGTGGTTGAAGCAGACCTGTTGGTCGAGGGCGCCGACATCGTGGTCTTCGATGATGCCGGCACAGAGATCCGCGATGGGGCGATTGCCATCGCCGGCAACAGCATTGCCTGGCTCGGGCCTGCGACACAGAGCAGCGAACAGGTCCGCGCTAAGGCGACAATCGATGGCCGGGGCTTGATTGCCATGCCCGGTTTTGTCGATGCGCACGTGCACACGGCGCAGCAGTTCCTGCATGGCAAGATCTCCGCCATCCGGCGCCGCGGCGAGCTTAAGAGCCCCATGTGGTCCCGGTATCTGATCCCCTTCGAGAGCGGCCTCGAACCCGAGGATGTTTACTGCAGCGGACTTGCCGCATATGCGTCCATGATTAGCGCAGGAACCACCTGCTTTCTCGAAGCGGGTGGACCCTTCCCCGATGAGATGGGGCGGGCAGCTGATGAGATTGGAATCCGCGGCCGCATTGCGCTCTCCACCATGGACATGGATGAGAGCATTCCAGCGCGATCACGATTCACCACCAGCGAAGCGCTCAGAAGAAATGAGGAGCTGGTCAAGCGCTGGCAGGATAATCCGCGAGTGAATGCCTGGCTTTCTCTGCGCCAGATCATGGTCAACACCAGCGACCTAACGCGTGGCATGAGCGCACTTGCGAACCAACTCAACACGCCCATCCATACCCACCTCGCCGAGGGAACTTACGAGGTGGACTACGCGATCAGCAAGTGGGGTCTGCGGCCGGCCGAGTATCTCGAAAGCATTGGCGCGTTGCACCAGCATGTCCACGCAGCTCACTCCGTGGCCTTGAGCCTCAATGAGCTTGACCTTTATCAGACACGCAATGTTTCTGCCTGCCACTGCGCGTTCAACAACTACACCATGGGCGCGCCGCGGGTGCTGGAGATGCTGCATCGCGGGATACGCCTGGGCCTGGGCACAGATGGCGCGGCCACGCGCGGCAGCCTGGACATGTTTGAAGTGGTGCACGCCGCTACGGTTGGGCAGCAGGCGGTGGGGGGAACTCCGTACCACATCGATCCGCCCATTTCCCATGAGCAGATGCTAACCGCTGCTATTCGGGGCGGAGCACGCGCGGCGCGACTGGAGAAGCGCATCGGATCGCTCGAAATAGGCAAGCTCGCTGACCTGATCCTGGTGGAGTCGACCAGCCCGGCGCAGTTTCCCAACTATGACCCGAGGATTACGCTCGCCGAGAGCACGGTTGGCCCAAACGTCCGCACAGTCATCATCGATGGCCGGGTAGTGATGAAAGACCGCGTGCTGCTTACCGTGGACCTGGCGGCGATGAAGGAGCGGCTGCGGCGGCAGTATGGCGTTCTTATGGATCGTTTCGAAAGGGCCATTGCCTGACCCATGGCCAAGGTGGAGATCAAGGGTGTCGGCAAATCGTATGCTCTCGATCGGCGCGACTCCGTGTTGGCCCTAAAGAATATCGACCTCACGATCGAGGACGGCGAGTTCGTCGCTCTGCTTGGCCCCTCCGGCTGCGGCAAGAGCACGCTGCTGCACCTGGTTGCCGCGCTCGAGGAAGTCTCGACGGGCTCCATCCTGGTTGATGGCGAGGCGCCGGCGCTGTTGCGCGACCAGCACCGGTTAGCCATTGCCTTCCAGGAGCATGCGTTGCTGCCGTGGCTCTCGGTTCGGGCCAACGTGGCACTGCCCTACAAAATTGCCGGGCTGGCGGTAGACCATACCCGCGTGCGCCACCTGATTGAGCTCGCGGGCCTGCAGGGCTTCGAAGAGGCGCGGCCCGGCCAACTTTCCGGAGGCATGCGCCAACGCGCGGCCATCGCTCGCTCGTTAAGTCTTGAGCCCACACTGCTGCTGCTCGATGAGCCCTTTGGCGCGCTCGACGCAGTCACCCGCCGGCGCATGAATCTTGAGCTGCAACAGATCTGGCTGGAAAGGGCGCTCACTACTCTCATGGTGACGCACTCGGTCGAGGAAGCGTTGTTTCTGGCCGATCGCGTCGTTGTGATGAGCGGCCGCCCGGGTGTGATCGTGGAAGTGATCGCGGTGCCTTTTCCTCGGCCGCGCGTGATCGACTGCATGCGCTCAGAAGATTTTCACCAGCTGACTGATCACCTGACTTTACTGCTGGAGCACTGATGAAGAAGATCTTCTATGTTGTTCTCGCGCAGCTGTGCATCCTGGCAGCGTGGCAGGTGTTAGCCCATTCGGGCGCGGCTGGTCTTACGGTTCCTGCGCCCGCGGCAGTAATACGGGTTTACCTGCAACCAAGGTTTGCCGCGCTGCTTTATCGCTCCGCGCTCGCGACCGTGAGGGCGGCAGCGGCTGGTCTCGCTGCAGGCACTCTGCTGGGAAGCGTAACCGCGTTAGTAGCCTATGGCGTTCCTCCGCTCCGACCCGGGCTTGACCGGTTAGCGGTCACCATTAATGCCGTCCCTGCGATTGTGCTGGGCCCGATCTTCATCCTGCTGGTCAGCCGCGAGTTGACGCCGGTGTTGCTTGCTGCCATCTCGGTCTTCTTTCTCATCTACGTTGCCGTCGCGTCTGGGCTGCGTTCCGCCTCCGCCGGTCTAGGCGCAATGATGACCACGTTCGGCGCGCGCAAGTGGCAGCTGCTTCGTTATCTGGATCTTCCTTCCGCTCTGCCTTCTTTTCTGAGTGGCCTCAAGGTCTCAGTTACCGCAGCCATGATCGGCGCCATTGTCGGGGAGTGGTTCGGAGCCCCCACCGGGCTCGGCATCGTCATCTTGAACACCATGCAGAACTTTGAGATACCCCTGATGTGGGCGGCCGTGTTGCTGGTGGCGAGCATTTCGCTCGCAGGATACGGAGCAGCCCATGCCGCCGAACGCCTGGTTGCGCGGAGATACCAATGATCCGGCGCATCGTGTCCCAGGGTTGGGGGCTGCTGCTGATTTTTGCCGTCTGGCAAGTGTGGGTTATGTCTTCCCACTACAACAGCATCGTGATCGTCTCTCCGGTCGCGGTGGTGCGCGATATTGTGCTGCATCCGGTGATCTACCTGCTGCCCGCGTTGTGGACTCTGGGCTTCGCGATCGGTGGTCTGGCCGCAGGTATGCTGCTGGGCTTGGTGCTCGCCATCGGCGCCTGGAGATCGCAGCTACTGTCTGCGGCGATCAGCCCTACTGCGCTGTTGCTGAGCTCGACGCCGGTCGTCTGTCTGATACCGCTGCTGGCGCGAATCTTTGGCTACCAGAGCCGAACCGAGTTCGTGACCGTGGCCATCATGACGTTTTTCCCGGGTTTCGTCTTTGCCGGTAAAGGCTTGAGGACTTTGCCTCCTGGGTCGAGCGACTTCTTCGCCGTGCTGGCGGCGACTCGGGGTCAGCAGCTTCTGTGGCTGGCTCTGCCCGCCGCGGTACCCAACATAGCGGTTGCATTGCGCATCGGAGCAGCTTACAGCGTGATGGTGACCATGATCTCCGAATACCTGATGCAGACGGGCGGTTTGGGCAACATGTTCGCCCTGACCAGCCAGGCCTTCGAGACAGAACGCGCCTGGGGAGCCAGCCTGGTAGCCATGGCTCTCTCGGTTGTGCTCTACACCGCTGCGGGTGCCTTGGAAACGCGCGTCCGAGAACGCTACCGCTGAACCAGCAAACCGCAGGAAAAAACATTCCCAAGAAAGGCCCGCTGAACTGCAGATCCCTCGGCTACGCTCGGGATGACAAAGGGAAGTGCAGCGCTTCGGTCAACTTTTGCTGTCTGGAGTCACCGTCCTCCCCTTTGTCATCCCGAGCGTAGCCGAGGGATCTGCAGTTCAGCGGGCCTTTCTTGGGAATGTTTTCCGATCCGCCCCAATGGAATTAGTCCTTCTTCTTTTTTCCCATGTACAGTTCGTCGAGATACTTGCCCCACGGAGTCTGCGTCTGGTCGAGTTTATTTTCCAGCTTCGCCCCTTGCGTCCACCAGTGCGCAACATCGCGACCCATCTCGGCGCCTCGGCGGGTATGCATGTCGACCTGGAAATCCTGCACTTCGACCCGGCGCTCCCCGCGGGCCACGACAAATTGCGCCCAGCAGGCGAGTTCCATGGTGCTGTTGTCTTTTTTCGCTGTAGCCAGCAGCCGCACGGCATGCACGGAATACATCCATCGGTCGCCGCGATCGACCATGCGCAGACGCTGCTGGTTCAGAGCTTCCAGGATCGCCGGTGCCTCGATCAGCCCAAATCCCACGTCTTCCGTGGCGATAATCTCGAGCCGGCGCCAAAGAAGTTCCTCGGCTTCGGCGCCGCTCTGGAAGAATTCATATGCGGCGAGGACCGCCTCCTCCAACCAACATCGGCGTATCGATTTCTGCAGCACGGAGCGGAGCTCGTCAAATGGATAACCATTCGCCGAGGTTGCACGGCTCCAAAGATCCTGGCTCTGATAGTTCTGCGACATGATGCTCCTTACGGATGGTAGATTGGGGACCGTGTTGGGGAGGTCAGATGAACCGCCTGATGTTTTTCATCTTCTTGCTTCTTAACCTACCAGTATTCGCGCAGCAAGCTTCCGTGCCGGCGATCGACTATAGTTCGGTCGAGAATTTTATCAAGCTTCCGCCTGACCGTTACCTGGGAGAGGTGGCTGGTGTGGCGGTCAATTCCAAAGGACACGTTTTCGCTTTATCGCGCGGCAATACGACCGGACCTGCTTACGGAGCCGCTGCTTCGCAGCTTCTGGAGTTTGGTCCCGACGGCAAGTTCATTCGTGAGATTGGCCACAACCTGTACGCGTGGTCGTTCGGCCATTCGGTAAAGGTCGATCCGCAAGACAACATCTGGGTGGCGGACAAGGGTTCCGACATGGTCATCAAGTTCGACCCCGAGGGCCGTGTGCTGATGGTGTTTGGCCGCAAGCAGGAAGCATCGGACGAGGGCACCGAGCCCCTCAAGCATGTCAAGCCGCCGCTGCCTCCGGTGGACGGGATGTTTCGCCAAGTGACGGACATGGCGTGGGACCAGGCGGGAAACACTTACATCAGCGACGGCTACATCAATTCCCGGGTAGCGAAAGTCGATAAGGACGGCAACTGGCTTAAGTCCTGGGGTGAGCCCGGGGACAACCCCGGTCAATTCAGTGTGCCCCATAGTATCGCCGTGGACGCAAAGGGAAATGTCTACGTAGCCGATCGCGGCAACCGCCGGATTCAGGTGTTCGATGGCAAAGGCAATTTTCTGCGCCAGATCACCATCGATGTGCCATTCGATGCCAACGCTCGTCCAGCGATTGGGCCCAAGCCGCCGCAGACCGGCTCTGCCAACGGAACCATGCGATCCGGGTCCCCCTGGGCAATCTGCATCACGCCCGGCCCGAACCAGGTGCTGTTCAGCTCCGATGCTTACCCAGGCCGTATCTACAAGCTAAGTCTCGACGGCAAGGTACTCGGTTATCTGGGCGAGTCCGGCAAGCAGCCCAAGCAATTCGGATGGATTCACGAAATTGCCTGCCCCTCGGAAAATGAACTCTACGTCGCCGAGCTGCTGAATTGGCGCGTGCAAAAGTTGATTTTGAAACCGGTAAGATGATCTAACTAGGATGGTCGCTAGAGCGGAATAGGATCCGGCGCAACCGGGCGCAAGCGCCATCCAAAAACCGCAGCAGAGCCGGCAATGAGCAGGATCCCTATTACCAGTGCAACACATGCCCGCCAACCGCCGTGCCTCCAGAACAAGCCGGGCAAGAAACCGCCTACTGTGCCGCCCACATAGTAGCTGCAGATGTACATGCCGGCCGCCGAGACGCGAGTCCCGGCCGGGGCGGCATCCCGAAGAAAGCTATTGGCGCATGTCTGGGCGACGAACACGCCAGAAGCTGCGACCGCCAAACCCACAGCAACGATCCACAAAGTGGGGATTAAGGTCAGTGCTACGCCTGTCATGCAAGCGGCGATCGCGGTCATCATCCCCACCCGTAGCCCGACTCGCGCCAGCACCGTCCCCGCCACTAACGTAGTGCCCAGCCCGCAGAGATAAACCGCGAAAAGGTAGCTGAGTTGTTCCGACGAGAAGTGAAAGGGATCAGCCGAAAGGTAGAAGGTGATATAGCTGAAGGTGGCCACCAGCGCAAAGAGCATGCAGAAGCCGATGGCGAAAGTTGCCAGAAGGCGAGGATTGCGCAGGGTAGCCAAAACAGGCTCAAGCCGGGAGGAAGGTCGCCCTCGCTCCGCCCTCGCTCGTGCTGGCCGCAAAAACCACTGTGTCAGTGCAGCTCCCACAAGTCCCAAAATCCCAAGGGCTACAAACACCCAACGCCAACCGAGACGACCGCCAATCACACCCCCGAGCAAGCGTCCCACAAAGCCACCAAAGACCGTGCCCGCCACATACACGCTCATCACCTGGGGCACCTGCAACGGTGGCCACTCTTCGGTGATGTAGGCGATGGTGATGGTGAAAATCCCCGGCGTGACCAGGCCCTGCAGCAATCTCCACATCGCTAACGCCGGCAGGCTGGTCGCCGTAGCGGTTAGTAGGGCACAGCAGGCAAGCGCAATCATGGAGGCTATGATCACGCGTTTGCGATCGACTCTTTCCGCGAACAAAGCCAGCATGGCTGCCGAAAAGGCGACACCCAGCGTGGACGCACTGATCGTCAGACTGACCTTAGCCTCGGACACGTCGAACACGCGGGAAAGCAGTGGCAGGAGTGGTTGGACGCAGTACAGGTCGATAAACGCGAACATGCCGCACAAAAACGGTGCGAATAACTGGCTATACGGTCTAAGGCGCAGTTCTGAGGAGGTCACGGTTGCCGCTTCATCCAGGACTGGCCCCACGCCGATAGACATGACCGAAAGATGCTTCCATGCGGCAAGCGTTACAAGACTCCGGAAATTATTGAATAGACAGAGTCAGTAAAGCATGGTTTCTGCCTCCCAGCAAAACGTTGGGGAAGGAGAACCTACTGCCTTCAACGCTCCAGTACGAGCACCCAGTCGTGGGTGATTGGCACGTCGGGCGCACGCCAGCTATTCAGGACCACAAGATTCGCGTTCGCGTCAGGTGCCAGACCTTGCACCTTATCCGCCTCAAACTTTGCAAAGCTCGATTCACTTCGAACCGCCGCCGCTGGAGTAGCTGTCCGGCAACCACCTCTGCCGTTGAAGTCCTCGCACGCCAGGGGTTCACTCCAAAGGCCCGCGGCGCCGGGCTGGGTGTCCGCCAGCACCACCGGCGTCGTCCGGTAGATATGCTTTCCGTCAGTAATGGTGAGGCTCGCAGCAGTGCCATGAGCCTCAGCCACCAGCCGATATTCCGCGCTGATTTCCGGTACGTCCATAAAACCCAACCTCGCGCCGTACTCTCCGTTCTGTCTTTGATGGATCCATATGCCTTTGAGTGCGGGTGAGTACACAGCCACTATGGAGTTGCCGCTATCGTGGAAGCGCAAAGCAATGCCGACTTCGGCGTCGCTCTTAGCGTCCGCACTTACCATCACATCCGATTCGTTCACATCTTTGAGAATCGCCCAGGTAGACCCGTGGCCTACCAGCCTTGATTGTTCGACGGAGGTTGGATTTCCCTTGTCTGACCAGTTTGCTTGTTTCGCCGATTGGAATGAGTCTTGAAACAATAGCGCAAGATGCGGCCGGGCCACTTTCCCCAGTTTGTATTGTTCTCCATTCATAGGATCGTAATAAGAAGCGTGGTAGGTTACGTTTTCTTCCAGATTGGTGACCAGCGGTCCCCAAGCATCGTACGTTCTGGGCGGTATATAGATAAATCGAATCTCATTGGGGATACCAGAAGCATAGGGTTGCAGATAATCACCCTTCTCGTCGTCCCAGCGTTTGTTGACGTCAAACCACTCACTGTGTGGTTGCTGAAACGCAGTTCCGCGGGGATCAACCCACTCCGGATGCGGCGCGAGCCGCCACCATGGATACTTCATCAGAATACTTTTTCCGATGCCCATCTGCAGTGAGCCCGGCATGTTCATCGCTTCATCCCACGGAGTATTTTAGTAGGTCACGCCGAAGGGCGAAGGCCCATGCGGGATAGCCCTGGTATTCATCTGCCAGATGCCGCCGGCGCCGTAGGTATGGCCGGCTGCGCCATTCATCATGCAAGCCCAGAAGGCGAATCGCTCCATGTCTTGCCAGTTGGTTTGCTGCGTTCCTTCATAGAAGCTTTCCCCCACCAGGGTCGGCATGACGGGTGTCTTGGAATAGTGCGCGGACATCCATGCGACTGTATTGGCGGCTTTCGACCAGCTTTCGTGACCGGTCTGAAGCATGTCAAAGTCAACCGCCGCATCATCCAGCAGCTCCTGCCGGCCGGAGTGCTGGGGATGAATCGTTATCAGGTGATGATAGGGATCGATGCTGCGCACATAAGCTGAAAGCTCGGTGAACCCCTTCACCTGCAGTTCACTGTCTTCCTTAGGATGAGAAGACAAATAAAACGGCATACTCAATTCGCCGGCCAGGATCCAAACCACGGGATAAGCGCCATAGCGCGCTACCAGGTAGCGCCAGTGTTTCTTCATCTTATCCATGCCCATCAAGGGCAGATAGTAGCCCCAGCTGCCGACAATCGCCGGAGTGAGCTGGTGTTGCACCAACGACTGGATTCGCGGGTCCGCTGCGTCAAAGTACGCTGGGTTCATGCGCGCGTAGCCAGGTTCCCACACCCAGCCCCCTTGATTTTTCGCTCGTTCATCAAAGGGCGGCTGATCGGAGTAAAGGCCGGCGACAATCTGAACCACTGTGAAACCTTTGCCCTGCCGATTGTCCGCCAGCGTGTCAAAGTCGGCGTTCGAGATCCTGCGGCATAGTCCTTCCCACCAGGTATCTGCGAGCCAGAAAAAAGGGGTTCCATCTGCATATTGAAAATAGCGCTTGTTGGCGCTCACCTGGAGAGGGCCGTGAAGCAGCAGGGAATTGCTGCCCCGATAGGGCGTAACGCTTATCCTGCCTTGCTGACCATTGAGGCCGGCATTTGCCTTATCCGTACTCTCGGTGCGGAAGGTATATTCCCCAGGTTCGGGCGGTGAGAAGCGTACTTTCCACTCGCTGCCTCCTGCCCAGTATGCCGGAACTCTCCACTCGTGCTTGCTTTGGTTGACGAAGATCACGTCCAGATCGACTTCGTTGAAAGGGTCTTGGTAACTCTTCTTCGAGGCAAAGGTGAGTTCCACCGGCTCGCGCTGTTCGCCGGCTACCGCTGATGGAATCTCAGCCCTTGCCGGAATGCAGCAGAGGAGCAGCGCCAGGGCTGCCAGCCCGATGGCTTTGCAGTTAGTTCCAGGCCAGAGTGGCAATTGAATTCTCCTTCATAGAAAAGACGGCTGACTTCGCAAGTGTGGCTGTGCCTAGCCATCGTGTCGCAAAGGCTATCCGCTTGATGAATTCCCGTCGTGAGCTGTTCATCCAAGTCATCTCCTAGAAGTATTTGTAAGCCCTGCTCCACATCCAGAAATCGCTTGACACGGCCCAGGGGCACGGCTATAAGGATAGGCGTTACTGCAATAAGCGGTTAGACGAAATTGTTAATAATCGGTGACGGCCAGGATAAACCAGGGTAAATACGGAGGGCGTATGAATTGGCACCTGACAAAAGTGATGACATTGTTTTCCCGGCTCCCTGTCTTATTGATGATCCTCACTTTGGTCCTTGGCGCTGAAGTGGCGCGGGCCGACGTTACCGCTACCATCTCCGGCCTGGTGCGAGACCCAAGCGGCGCCGTCGTCCCTGGAGCCCAGGTGACCGCCAGCAATCAGCAGACCGGGACCGTGATGACGGTGGTGACCGACGCCCAGGGGTTTTACTCCCTGCAGGGCTTGGCCGTGGACACCTACGAGTTGGAAATAACCAAGGCGGGATTCAAAAGATTCGTCCAGCCAGGCCTGGTGCTCACTGTCAACGAAGTTCTGAAAGTGGACGCAAGTCTAGAAGTTGGAAGCGCTGAAGAGAAAGTCACCGTCTCTGCCGACGCAATTCATGTCGACACCACCAGCAGCCAGATGGGAGAGGTGATCAGCGGGCAAACCATGACCGCCGTCCCCCTGGTAACGCGCAGCTACACAGACCTCCTGGCGCTTCAGCCCGGGGTTGCGCCCACCTCTTCGGGATTGGCTGGTGGGCAGGGAGGCAACTTCAGCGCCACCGGATTTGCCATCACCCCCATCTCCGGCACCCTCAATGCAGGCAATCAATCGGTCAACGGCCAGCGTGAGTCTTCCAACGGTTTCTTGCTCAATGGGATCACCGTCCAGGAATATGCCTTTTCCGGCACGGGCATCATCCCCGACCTGGATTCCATCGAAGAGTTCCGCATTCTCACCAACAACTTCGATGCTGAGTACGGAAACTATGCCGGCGGGCAGATCAACGTCATCACCAAGGCAGGCACCAACAAATTTCATGGCAGCTTGTTCGAGTTTTTGCGGAACACAGACCTTGATGCCAGAAACTACTTTGCCACAGCCCGCGATGATCACGAGGAGAATCAGTTCGGAGGCACGATCGGCGGCCCGATCAAGCGGGACAAGGTCTTTTTCTTCGGAGATTACCAGGGGGATCGCATCATCATCGGCCAGAGCGCGCTGGGCAGAATTCCTGTGCCATCGGATGCAGAACGCGCGGGCGATTTTTCCGACCCTTCCCTGGGGCTGGCCGGCAGTGTAAAAGGCCCGTATTGGGCGCAGCAGCTGTCAACTAATCTCGGCTACACCGTCACCCAAGGAGAGCCCTACTATTTTCCCGGCTGTAACGCAGCAACCTGTGTCTTTCCTGGCGCACAGGTTCCCTCCAGCGTAATTACCGTGCCTTCCACGAATTTGTTGCCATACGTACCGCCGGCGAATACGACGGTGAACGGAAGCACTTACTTCACCCCGGGAAATGCTCCTATAAACCTGACTGACGATAAAACCAGCGGACGCATCGACTACAACTCCCGCATCGGACTTCTCACCGGCTACTACTTCTTCGATCAGTACAACCAGAACATTCCTAACGCGCTCTTGCCTGGCTTTGGCAGTGAGAACACGGGCCGGTCCCAGGTGGTGGCTCTCGCGGACACCAAGACGCTGAGCGCTGGCTCTATTAATGAGTTGCGTTTCGGCTACACGCGCCTTAAGTATGAGCTCCATGCTCCTTTTGGCGGTGCGGGCGTCACTCCTGGAACCCTGGGCTTTGCCTATGGACCCGATACCCTGGGAATCTCGCCTTCGGTGCCGCAGTACGCGCACGTGCCCAACCAGAACTTCAACTCGTTTTCCTTTGGAGCGTCCGGTGCGCCCCTCGGGATCACAGAAAACACCTACCAAGTCATCGATAATTTCAGCAAGATCATCCACACCCACACTATTACCTTTGGCGGACAGTTCCGTTACAACCAGTTGGTCGAATACAATCTGGGCTCCAATGGCAGCTTCAACTTCGATGGCAGCGAGACAGGAGTAGATTTTGCGGATTTCCTGATTGGGGCTCCCACCGCGTACTCCCAGGGTCAGGGATATCCTTCGTATGGGCGTTCGCGTTACATCGGACTGTTTGCACAGGACAGCTGGCGCGCGCTGCAGAATTTGACGTTTAACTACGGAATGCGCTGGGATGTGAGCAGGCCATGGTCGGAGTTGCACAACGAAATTCAAACCCTGGTGCCTGGTCTGCAATCTCAGGTATTTCCTGGATCTCCCGAGGGCTGGGTGTTTCCCAAAGATCCGGGAATTCCCACTACCCTGGCGCCCACGCGCTACAACAATTTTGCTCCTCGAATCGGGCTCGCCTATTCCCCCTCAGTGGAAGGCGGCTTTCTAAGGAAGGTGGTCGGGGAACCGGGCAGGAGCAGTGTGCGCGCAGCCTTCGGCAGGTTCTTCAGCACGTTTGAAGGCGCAACCAACTTCAACGAAATCGGCGATGCGCCATTTGGTAATTATTACGGGAGCCCGGTGCCGCCGCAGTATGTCACTCCGTTTGTGGACCGCGGCACCGGCAATGTCGAGGGCCAGCGATTTCCAACGCCTCCTCCTCCGCCCAGCTCCTCGCCCAGTAATCCGGACACCTCGATCAATTGGGCGAACTTTATACCGATCGGTACCTCTCCCGCCTTCTATTACAAGAATGTGTTGCCCTATGCCGAGGAGTATGAGCTCTCTTTGCAAAGACAACTCGGCTCGTCGGTCCTTGTATCGCTTAGTTATGTTGGGTCGCAAGGGCATCACCTTCTCTCCTCGCTGGAGGCGAATCCGGGCAACCCGGCTCTTTGCCTGAGCGTAAGTCAGACAAGCGAGGTTGCACCGGGCACGTCCACATGCGGGCCCAACGGAGAAAACGGTGTGTACACCACGACCACAGGAGCCACGATCAACGGTACTCGTGGACCGTTCGGACAGAATTTCACCAGCGAAGGCTGGTTCATCACTGCCGGAAATGCCAATTACAACTCCTTCCAGGCGAGTGTGCGCCAACGCATATCTCACCTCAGTTATTTAGCCGGTTATACTTACTCAAAATCGCTGGATAATGCCTCCGGTTACGGCGAACAGATCAACCTGGTTAATCCTGGGCAGTATTCGCTCTCCTCTTTCAACGTCGCTCAGAATTTCGTCATCAGCTACGACTACGAGCTTCCTTTCTACCTCATTCCGGGACCGTCAAGATTAGTGAAGGGGTGGAAGTTTACTGGTATTACCAGGTTCGCGACCGGCACTCCGGTCACGCTGTACGAGGTGGACGATCGCTCACTGCTGGGAACGGCTGGCGCCGGCGCTATCTCGCTCCCCATCGACCGCCCAAATTTCACCCCGGGTCCGCTGGCTAAAACCAACCCCCGTCAAGGTCTGCCCTATTTCAACACCGCTCTCTTTTCTCCAGAAACTCTCGGGCAGATCGGAAGCGCGAACCGGCGGTTTTTTGCCGCCCCCGGACTCAATAACTTTGATGTTGCCCTTCTCAAGGACACGGCCATCAAAGAGGGAATCAACCTGGAGTTCCGCGCGGAGGCGTTCAATACCTTCAATCATGCACAGTTTGGGCAGCCGGACGGAAACGTAAACGACAACAGCTCGTTTGGCCTTATCACCACAGCAAACTCGCCCCGCATCATGCAGGTCTCGCTCAAGCTGTTGTTCTAAGTTTCTTTGCGCACGGCTTTGCGGCTGGGGAGCAGTGATCTGAGAGAAAAACGATTTGCCGCATGCCTCGCGTTCGTCCTTTGTTGCGGCAGTGTCCAAGCGGCGCGAACACAGAGGATGGTGGTGGTCATCAGTCTTGATGGCTTTCCCGCCTATGCGTTAGACGATCCGCGACTGCCCGTTCCGACGTTACGCAAGCTAGCCCGGGAAGGCGCAGCCGCAACTGCGATGAAGCCCATCAATCCGACGGTCACTTGGCCCAATCACACAACCATGGTTACCGGGGTTGACGCGGCGCATCACCAGGTTCTTTTGAATGGCTTGCTCACCCGCAACCAGGCAGACGGATCGATCACGGTGGAGCCCTGGCGCAGCAAAGATCTGATGGTGCATGCCAAGACCGTTTACGACGCGGCCTATGAGGCGGGACTTACCACCGCCCAAGTGGACTGGGTAGCGATTTACGGGGCCAGGACGATCTCCTGGTCCTTCCCCGAACAGCCGGACCCCAATGGATTGATCGAGGGCGACCTCATCAAGGCAGGATTGGTCACCAGGGATCAACTAACTAACTATGATGACAGCAGCCCGGCATGGCAAGACCAGATCCGCACCGATGCCGCACTCGACATACTCAAGCGATACAAGCCCAATCTCATGCTTCTGCATCTCCTCTGCTTGGATGACCTCAATCATCAGTACGGTCCCATGGGCAACGCCAGCCTTGAAGCCATGGCCTTTCTGGATGATCGAGTCAAACAGATCGTCGACGCGCTCGAAAGCTCCCACCAGCGTTTCACCCTGCTGATTGTTTCCGATCATGGATTTCGCAAGGCCGCACACGTCATCTATCCGAACGCTGTCCTGCGCCAGGAAGGATTGGCAAGGGACGAGCATGGCAAACCCGCTTGGGATGCGTGGGTGGTGCCAGAAGGAGGTACGGCTATGGTCTACGTAACCAATCCCACGCAGCGAGCGCAGTTGGTCCCAAGGCTCAGCAGTCTCTTCGATCGGCTTGAGGGAGTCGAGCATGTATATGGGCAAGATGACCTGCAGAAGCTCGGGCTGCCTGGGCAGCAGAGCAGCCAGTCCCCGGATCTGCTCCTCGCCGCGAAGGCAGGATACGAATTCAGGAGTGGCACGTCAGAAGCAAAAGCAGAGTCAAGTGGAGGCACACACGGATACTTGAATAGCGATCCGCAGATGCAGGCAATTTTCATTGCCTGGGGAGATGGCATTCGCCCCGGAGTTCACCTGGGCAATATCTCGAACCTGGACGTTGCTCCAACAATCGCCTCTCTGCTGGGGATAGAAATGAGTAATGTGACCGGGCGCCCATTAAACAAAATGCTCAGTGATGTTCCGCCCTCGCACAGCAAACATTAACTTGTTTGGATCTCCAACTCTCCACAAAACGTCATCCTGAGCGAAGCGCCTCACGGGTTTATCGCGTGACACAGGGTTTGATGGCGCGCAGTCGAAGGACCTCGAGGCTGCTCATCTTACCCATGCTGCTCCGAGCTTTTCAACCGCCGAAGCCCGCATCCAGGGGGGAGCTGCCACTGTCTTTCCCCGGGGCCGAGAACAAGAACCGCTGCATCTTGCTGTGTTCCTAGGCTACAGCTACGTTGCGCAAATCCCGCTCTCTGGCTTCGGTGGTCGAAAAGGTACGAGCAGCAGGGCTAAGATGAGCATCCTCGAGGTCCTTCGACTGCGCGCCCACAAGCCCTGTGTCACGCGATAAATCCGTGAGGCGCTTCGCTCAGGATGGCGATTTTGTGGCGAGCTTGACGAAAAACACCCAAAACAAGATGCCGCTTATGGGCGTATTCCTGGGCAATTTCATGCGTCCCTGCGGAACTGAGGCGGATAAATGCGAGTTCTCACGCAGACGTAAGGGCACCTTTATCACCGGAATACGCTGAACAGCATTGTCGCGGGTAACATAGCCAGGGAAAATGTTTTATTTGGGATCTCAGCAAAGGGATCTATCCGCGACCGATAAACGGCATATTCGTCGCCATCACGGTCATGAACTGCACATTCGCGTCCAGGGGCAGGCTGGCCATGTAAAGAACCGATTCCGCAATGTGCTTTACGTCCATCCTTGGTTCCACAACAACGTCGCCGTTCGCCTGCAGAGCTCCCGCCGGCGCCTTCCCGGTCATTTCCATGCCCGCATTGCCGATATCGATTTGCCCGCAGGCAATGTTGTAGCGCCGGCAATCGAGCGAGATGGATTTGGTGAGCCCGGTAACGGCATGCTTTGTGGCGGTATAAGGCGCCGAGTAGGGCCGGGGAACATGGGCGGAAAGCGACCCGTTGTTGATAATGCGTCCCCCACTCGGCTGCTGTGACTTCATGCGGCGGATTGCCTCCTGAGCACAGAGGAACACGCCGGTAAGGTTCACGCTCACAACCTCGGACCATTGCTCGTAAGTCAGGTCTTCCAAGGGAATTGTCGGAGCGTTCACACCGGCGTTGTTAAAGAGAACATCCAGCCGGCCGAACTTGTCACAGGTGACAGCAAACAAGTTTCGGATCGAATCTAGCTGGCGAACGTCAGTAGGGATGGTAAGCACCACCCCTCCGGCGGGATCAGCCATGGCCGCTGTTTGCTCCAGCTCTGCCGTTCGCCGTCCGGCCAGTGTTATTGAATATCCAGCCGCCTGCATCGCCAGGGCGACCGCCCGGCCTATTCCGCTGCCCGCCCCCGTAACAATCGCTACCTTGCCGTTTGCCTTGCTCACTCCGTTCCTTCTCTCGTTATCTCGCATAAAAGCGATAGTGGATATTCCAATGTACCGTCTGTCCCGGCGCGATTACCAGGTGATGGTATGCCTCGGGGCAAATCGTGCTCCGCGGAGACCAAAAGTTGAACCGCGAGATAACGTTGTCACCGGTCTGCTCAACCCCCGCTCCCGTCTTTGTATCCTCGACCACGATGTCGTAATCGGAGGGGCTGCTGGAATAGCCTGTCAGATAGCTTTCCACGTACTGGCCTGCTTGCAGCTCCTGCTTATAGACGATCTGCTTGCCATCGATCTGGGCTAGCGGTTCCAGCGGTGTTTCCGCCTTGGGAACAAATGGAAAGCGGACGGTCATTCCAGGGCCGCTAGGAGCGCTGTCCAACACAAAAAAGTCGTGTTCGTATACCTCGGTGTCGATGGTTTTCGTCCCGGTATTTTTCAGGCTGTGCTGCAGGGTAAGAATGGGTTCATGGGGGTCGAGCATGACGGTCTTCTGGTAGTCGTAAGCGAAGCCTATGGGCGATCGCAGCCGCTGCCGGAAAGATACCTGGCGAGGGGTCGCGCGAACCGTCCACTTGCCGCCATCCACCAGCTGGTATGTGTACATGTACTTGTAAGCAGAATCGTCCGCCTTGCGCAGCACGCCGACTCCGATCTTGACGAACAGACCACCGGCTTTCGCCTGGTTGTAGTCCAGAGCGCCTTCGGTCGACCTAAACTCTTCGACCGGGCCGGCAATCGCATCCGCCAACATCGGATCGTAGCGCGAGAACCAGATGCCAAAGTAGGTGTGCCCTTTATAGGACAAACACGGGATCACACCCGACCAGTCGAAGCGCGATGCACGGTAGTAACCATTCTTTGCGTCAGGGAGGTAAAGAACAGCTTGCACTGCTCCGTTCGAGATGGAAGCTTTTGGGTAGTTCGCCTCCGCCAGCGAGGAACATCCGGTGGTCTGTGCCACCGCGCCGCCTGCGGCCAGCAGAACCAGCGCGGCTGAAGTAAAGAAGTCCAGGAAACTCACCCTCACCGCAGTCATCCGCCTCCCTTACTGCTACCTTACTGGGCAGAAATCATTTAAGCACGTATTTGGCGTTGCTCTCCGGCCCCGGCGAGAAAGTAGCAAGGCGCTTCCTGAGGCGCCCATACATCCAAACCCGGCCAAAATGAATCTTCCTAATTGTTTTGCTGACACGAAAAATCGGGCTGCCTTGCTAAGCGGGAAATGATTCTGCTCGCGGCCAGCCTTTACACAACGAGCTTGTCACGAGGTGTGATTGCGGAGTAACCTCGCCGCGAAGGAGAACGTATGCTGATTATTCTGATTATTTTGCTACTGGTCTTTGGCTTCGGTGGGTATCGCTTGGGACCTGGGCTCGGTTACTACGGCGGCGGCGGCATCAGCCTGATCATTCTGATTGTGATTATTCTCTTATTGCTTAAGGTCATTTGAACTTCGCCCCAGTTGGGGCGCAAAAATTCCCGGTATTTGGCGGCTTGAACAGGTCCTCGATCAGGTGGTGTCTCCCCCTCGAGGAACCTGCGACTGCGGCTTGGCTCTCCGCCGTGGGGGGAGAACGCGTTACAGTAAACACATGGCGGAAACAAGCTCAGTCGAAAATCCGTATTCTGATGCGTTGGTGTTTTTTGGTGCCACGGGCGACCTCGCATACAAACAGATCTTCCCCTCTCTGCAAAAGCTGGCCAGGCGAGGCAAACTCGCCGGCCCGGTAATTGGCGTTGCCAAGGCCGGGTGGAACCTCGAACAATTCAAGCAACGCGCGCAGGACAGCGTCGAGAAACACGGCGGCCTGGATCCGGTGGGTTTTCCCCAGCTCCTCGCCAAGCTGCGCTACGTCGATGGAGACTATAAGGATCCGCAGACCTTCGCCAACGTTCGCAAGGAACTCGGCGAAGCCAAACATCCCATTCACTATCTTGCCATTCCGCCAGTCCTCTTCGGCGAGGTCCTTAAGCAGCTAAAGGCTTCAGGTTCCTCGGAGGGGGCGCGCGTGGTCATTGAGAAGCCTTTTGGAAATGACCTGGCTTCCGCGGTAGCGCTCAACAAAGTAGTGCACGAGGTCTTTGCCGAGGAGAACGTCTTTCGCATCGATCACTATCTGGGCAAGAACACAGTACAGAACGTGATCTTCTTTCGCTTCGCCAACTCCTTTCTGGAGCCAATCTGGAACAGCCTCTACGTGGAGAGTGTCCAGATCACCATGGCTGAGCAGTTCAACGTGTTAGGGCGGGGAAGCTTTTACGACGCCGTGGGAACCGTCCGCGATGTGGTGCAAAACCATCTGCTGCAAGTGCTCAGCAACATCGCCATGGAACCTCCGCCGACCCTGAGCATCGAGAGCCTGCGCGACGAGCGGGTTAAAGTGCTCAAGAGCGTGCAGCCGTTGGGCGAGGAGGATGTGGTTCGCGGCCAATATAGCGGCTACCTCGCTACCCCGGGAGTTAGGCCTGATTCAACTACTGAAACCTATGTGGCTCTGCGGCTGACGATCAATTCCTGGCGCTGGCGAGGGGTCCCGTTTTTCGTCCGTGCGGGGAAGTCGCTGCCGGTCACGGAAACGGAGGTATACGCCAAACTGCGCCCCCCTTGTCCCATTTTCTCGGCGCAAGCTCCACCGGCCAACTACGTGCGCTTCCGTATCAGCGGCGATCCGGTGATTGCGATTGGAGCCTCGATCAAGACCGCAGGCGATCAATTACGGGGATGTGCGATCGAACTGCTTGCCGACCAGGAGTGTGGCGAAGACGTCATGCTGCCTTACGAGGAGTTGCTAGGCGACGCCATGGCCGGGAACCAGACCTGGTTTGCCCGGGAAGATTACGTTGAGGAGGCGTGGCGCATTGTGGACCCGATCCTGGATAAACCGAATGTGCACGAATATCAGCCTGGCAGCTGGGGCCCCAAGGATTCAGAAAAGCTGATTGCGCCTGTTGGCAGCTGGTTCGATCCCAAGTAGGGCTCAGGCGAGCGCATCCTGCAGGCGGAACAGCGAGCCTATGCGACGCGAAGGGTGGCTGATGAGGCTCTGCCAATCGCCGGATTCGGCGACCCGCCCATTTTCGATAACGTAGATCATGGCCGCGCGCTGAATAGCGGAAACGCGGTGTGCAATCAACAGCACCGTCGTCCGGCTGTGCAACTGTTCAATAGCCTCCAGAATGCGGTTCTCGTTGTCGAAATCGAGACTGCTGGTAGCCTCGTCGAGAATGAGCAACCCCGGCTTACGGAGCAGCGCGCGTGCCAGCGCGATACGTTGGCGTTGGCCGTGGGAGAGGAGCATGCCACGGTCCCCGACCGTGGTGTCCAACCCCTGCGGTAGGGCAAAGACGAAATCGGCGGCGGCCAGGCCGAGACTCTCCTGCATCTCTTGTTCCGTGGCATCGGGGTTAGCCCAACGAAGGTTGGCGCGCACCGTATCGTGAAACAGCACCGTGTCCTGGGCTACATAGCCAACATGGCGGCGCCAGGACCTTGCCGCTTGCGGCGTAAGCTCGACCCCGTCCACCAGGACGCGGCCACTGAGGGGGGAAAGCAGGCCATCGACCAGGTCAGCCACCGTGCTCTTGCCCGCGCCCGATGAGCCTACGATGGCCGTAACTTTTCCCGCCGCGATGCTAAGCGACAAATCGTCCAGCACCAGCGGGCGGTCGATCTCGTACCGGAACGAAACCCGCTCCAGCTGGATCTCATGGGCCAAAGCAGGCCCGGGGCCGGCGGTCGCGGGAATTTCGGCGTTGGCCACGCACTCGCCCTGAATCCTCATCAGGTTCTCGAAAGCGGGAACCTCGCTGAGGAACGCCTGCAACTGGCTTTGCCCTGCTTCCAGGCGAGGGAAAAGGCGGGTAAAGACAGCCAGCAACAGAAGAATGGACGCCGGGGCGACATTGAGAATTTGTAGCGAAGCAAAAATAATTCCGCCCAGCAACAAGAGCGACCCCGCTTCGAACCAGAATGCGGCGGCGGCCTGGTCCCTCGTGTTGTCAAAACTCTGCTGCAGGGCCGAGGTTTGGAGCGAAGAGAACATCTCCAAATCGCTGGTCTGTGCGTCGTAGAACTTCATTGATTTGAGATTCTGCAGGTGCTCGGTGGCTGCCGAGTACACTTCGCTCATGCTCTCCGACACGGCGGTCCCGCTCTGGTGGACGGAGCGCATCCAGCGGCGGGACACCAATAGCAGAGCTGCCCCCGTTGCCAGCACCAGCGAGGTCATGCCTGCGGAAAGCTTTAGGGCGATGGCGATATACACCAGGGACAGGATGGCGCTCGAGACAGTCCCGATCAGCAGATAAGTGCAGGTCGCCACGCGGGTCAACTCCGCGGTGAGGGCATGGGTAAAGTCCGAGGAGCGGCGGCGTACCAGGAAAAGCCAGTCGGAGTTGATGATGGCCTGGTAAAGGCGACGGCTCAGGGCCAATTCGAAGGTGAGCACGGTGCGAAAGGTGAGTACCGACTGCACCCGGTTGAACAGCGACCGCAATGCCATAAGCAGCATGAAAATCGAAAGCAGCAAAGCGAGCCACAGCGACGGCCGCAGGCCGCTGTACACCAGCAGGGCGCGTACCTCGCCGGTATAGTGTCCAACATGCCCTTGATTAGCCAGGTTGAAACCGGCTACCTGCAGAATAGGAAAGAGCAGGGCGACTCCCAGGCCTTCTGTCAGCGAGGTGAAGGTCATAATGACCACGGCGGCAAACAGTTGCCAGCGCGCAATCTGGATCAGGCTGGAAATATATTGCAGCAGAGGTCGAGCGGCGAGAGTGGAGTCGCTGCGGGGGGCCAGCATGCCTCAAACGATAGCAGAGCCAGGGTGTGCTGCAGATTGTCAACATGGGAACTGGAGGGATGGCGGTTTTCTTACCGGCCCGGTATCTTGCTAACATTCCCTCAGTCATGACGGATTTAAGTCTCACATCGATCGTATGTCACACCCCTGCTCCGGTGTCAGCGGACGTGGCCGGTGAAACGGTGCTCATGAGCCTGGAGCGCAGTCGCTGTTACGGACTGGGCAGTATTGGCAGCGAGATTTGGAGCAAGCTGGTGTCGCCGGTGCGGGTGGCGGACTTGATCGAGGAGTTCAGCGGCCGCTACGAGGCTCCTCCTGGTGTCATCGAGCGCGATGTCCTGCAATGGCTGAGGCAATTGGCAGACGAAGGATTAATTAAAGTTGGCTGAGGTTCAGCTAAGAGGGAAGAGATTCATGGAAGAGTTATCGATCAAGGGCGCGGATACGAGCCGTTGGGACTGCGTAAGTTTAGGCGAGGTCATGCTGCGTCTCGATCCGGGCGAAGGCAGGATCCACACCGTACGCCAATTTCAGGCCTGGGAGGGCGGGGGAGAATACAACGTGGCCCGCGGGCTGCGCCGCTGTTTTGGCTTGCGGACCGCGATCGTGACCGCTTTTGCCGACAATCCGATCGGCAGACTGGTGGAGGATCTGATCCTGCAGGGCGGTGTCGACACCTCCCTGGTTCGGTGGGTCCCCTACGACGGCATCGGCCGCACCGTGCGCAATGGCCTCAACTTTACCGAACGCGGTTATGGAGTGCGGGCTGCTGTTGGGTGCTCTGACCGGGGCCACACCGCAATCTCGCAAGCCAAGCTGGGCGACTTTGATTGGGACTCCATTCTGGGGCCGCGCAATGGAGCCCGCTGGCTGCATACTGGAGGCATTTTCGCGGCGCTGTCGCCATCCACTCCAGAGGTTGCGGTCGAGGCAATCGAAAAAGCTCGCAAGCATGGGACGATTACCTCTTTTGATTTGAACTATCGCGATTCACTTTGGAAATCCATCGGTGGGAAAGCGAAAGCGCAGGAGGTGAACCGCGAGCTGGTGAAGAAGCTTGACGTTCTCTTCGGCAATGAAGAAGATTTTTCCGCCATGCTGGGAATCAAGCTCGAGGGAGTGAAAGAAGATTTCGATGAGTTGCCCGTTGCCAGTTATGAGCAGATGCTGCGTGAGGTCGCTGCATCGTACGGTAACCTCAAACTGGTGGCCACCACCTTGCGCACGGCCCAAACCGCTTCCCGCAATGCATGGGGCGCGATGGCCATCTATCGGGACGAGATTTTGTATGTGCCGCAGCGGGAAATCGACATCATGGACCGGGTAGGAGGAGGAGACTCATTCGCCTCCGGCCTGATCTTCGGAATGCTGATGGGAAAGCCCGCCGCCTGGGCTGTGGCGTGCGGAGTGGCCCATGGAGCGCTGGCGATGACCACTCCTGGAGACACCAGCACCGCCTCCCGGGCCGAGGTGGAGCGGGTGATGCTGGGAGGCTCGGCGCGTATCGCGCGTTGAAAAAACACTTCCACGAGAGGTCCGCTGAACCGCAGGTCCCTCGGCTGCGCTCGGGATGACAAGGAGGGAGCAAATGCTAACGAACGTTTGCCCTCCCCTTTGTCATCCCGAGCGCAGCCGAGGGACCTGCGGTTCAGCGGACCTCTCGTGGAAATGTTTCCAGCAAATCAAGCGGAGAAATCCCACTTCACCAAAAGGAAAAAATTATGTCGCAGGAAGTGCAACAGCAACTGGAAGCAGCAGGAATCATTCCTGTTCTGAGGGCCCGATCCGCGAAGGAGGCCATCGGCGTGGTAGAGGCGATGGTTGCCGGGGGAATCACGGTCATGGAAGTCACCATGACCGTGCCCGGTGCGGTCGACGTATTGCGCGAGTTGAAGCGTGTCTACGGCAATAAGCTGTTGTTGGGGTCGGGAACGGTCACTGATGCGGCGGAAGTAGCCGCCACCATCGAAGCAGGCGCGGAGTTCGTGGTCAGCCCCAGCCTGCATCTGGACGTGATTCAAGAGACCAAGGCGCGGGGCAAAGTCTCTCTCCCCGGTGCGCTGACGCCGACCGAGGTCATCACTGCATGGCGTGCCGGGGCGGACTTTGTCAAAGTGTTTCCCTGCTCGGCGATGGGAGGCGCGAGCTACCTGAAGTCACTCAAAGCTCCGTTTCCCTATTTGCGCCTGGTGCCCACCGGCGGGGTCACGCTGCAGACCGCAGCCAGCTTTATCGAAGCCGGCGCCTCAGCCCTCGGTGTCGGCGCAGACCTGGTCAACGTCTCAGCGTTGGCCGAGGGAAAGCCCGAAGTCATCACCAACGCCGCGCGCGCGTACCTCGAGGTCATCGCTCGCACACGCGCGGCGGCGAAAGCGTAAACTGCTTTGCAAAGAGAGAGGTAGCTAATGAAAGCAAAGTTCTTATTGATGACCGGCATGGTGATCGCCGCCGGGCAATGGGCATTCGCGCAGGCCCCCGGAGCTGCGCCATCGCCAGACCAGTATTCACCCTCTGACTTGACGGCGATGGAACAGAAGCTGCAGCAGACGGCCGACGCTTCCGGATTGGCCACCGAGACGCTCAAGAAATATTCCACCGACTACACCATGCTGGCCTTCCGTAGTCAAACCGGGAAGGCCGAGTTACATGAGAAATTTGCCGACTTCTATGTTGTGATCGCCGGCCAGGCGACACTCGTTTCCGGCGGTAGCATCGTGAACGCCGCTACCACCGCTCCGGGCGAGGTGCGGGGCGATGCAGTCAAGGATGGTAAGGAAACCGTCCTCAAGAAGGGCGACATCGTTCATATTCCAGCCAACATTCCTCATCAGTTGGTGCTGGCCAAAGGGGATACTTTTCAGTACTTCATCGTGAAGGTGCAGGAGATCAATTAGGTGGGTTTTTGCACAAGGATGGGTCTACACTGGTCAGCCAGGAGGATTCAGCTATGGCGCTGGTGACGGTTTACAAACCAAACGGTGAGACTTTTCTATCCACGAACGCGAAAAAGTTTGAGCAGACCAAGGGGGCTTTGATACTTCATCTTGAGGGTGAACACGCCCGGGTCTACGGCAGTACGATGATTACGACTTTGCCTTTCATGATCCAATGCGGGCAAACTGGTCCGTGTTAGCCACATAAGTTACCGCTATTCAATGAGACGCGAGCGCACGCTGGTAGACTTCCACGGTGCGCGCGGCCATGGTGGCGGCAGTAAATTGCTTGCTCCAAAGACGCCGGCCAGCATTGCCTAGAGCCACCCGTAACGCGGGTTCGGCAATCACCCGGGCCAGCGCGGCCCTCAGTCCCCCAACGTCTCCAGGGCGCGCTAGCAGGCCTGTCTCCTGGTGACGGACAGACTCACGGATGCCACCCACATCGGTGGCCACCACCGGCAACGCGGCCCGCATGGCCTCGAGAATGCTGATGGGCAACGCCTCGAAGTGGCTCGATAATACAAAGATCTGGGCCTCCATGAGCAAACGGGCTACATTCGTATCTGGCGGCAATATACGAACTCGATCGCCCAGCGCGAGCGCGTCTACCTGTGCCACTACACGACGCTGCAGTTCGCCTGTGCCCACCAACAGCAACCGCCATTCCATACCCAGCAACCCGGGAAGCGCTTGCAGCAACGTGCTGTGATCCTTTTGTGATTCGAAACGCGCTACCATCACCATCACCGGCGGCTGAGCATCGATCGCTCGCGCGCGCTCCAACCGCGTGTCCGCTATACCGTTGTGCACTACATCCAGCGTCTTTGCCGGGCACACCCCAAATTTTTGTGCGAACTCCCGTTCAAACTCACACACGTTGATGACCCGCGTGCCCAGCCGGCCTGCCAAAGATTCTGCCCAACAGAAGAATGGATTCGGTTTGAGCGATCTGCGATCGAACATAGACCATCCATGAGGAGTAAATACACTGGGAATGTGACGCAGCCGCGCCGCCGCACGCCCCAAAGAGCCGGCCTTGGCCGTATGAGCACATACCAGGTCAGGCTTCAACTCCCGCAGGGCACACCATAATTGGACCAGAGCCGCTACATCGAGGTGTGGCCGCAGTGGTCGAACCAGGCTCCTCACCTGCAAGCAGGGAATCCCCGCCTGCCGCAGCTGATCGGTGAAAACGCCGGCCGCACCCGTGATGACGGTGACTTCATGGCCAAGACTGCGCAGCTCGAGCGAAAGCTCGCGCACATGGCTTTGCGCGCCGCCAATCACATCGCCCCGGGTGAGCACGTGAACAATCCTCATGCCCGGCCCCGTCTGTCTTTTGCCCTCTCCAGCAGCGATGACGGAACGAAGGTCTCGCTCGACGGCCGGCCATACCAGGCGGATAGCAAATTCCAAAGGTTGCGCCACTCCGCCACCTCTGCACTTGTGGGCGCTTGTGCAGCCTGATGGCCGATGCGTCCTTCCAAGCCCCCGAGCAGGGCAACGCAGTTGGCCCCAAACCTCGCCGCAGAGATAGTCAGCAGCTGCAGCTTCTGCCAGCTGCTGCCCGCGACCCCGGGCTGCTGGCAGACGTATCGAATGTGCAGCAGTTTATAGCGCAGGAGCTTCTTCAGGGTCACTCGCTCTCGCCGGTATCCCAGCAGAACCTGGGGAAGATTGGCGAATCGGCTAAGCCGGTAGCTGCGCAGCAGCAGCTCTTGATCTTGCGCAAACCAGGCGCTCTCTTCGTAACGCCAACGCCGAAACCACTCCATGCGCCCCATCCACAGTGGGTGCCATAGAGGAAAGCCGCGATAAGGAGAGCGCGTGATGCCAACATGTTCCTGGGCAGGATTGAAGCGCCATAACGGCCGCCCTTGTCTACCGAAGACCATGGCGCCGGCGCTGCACAGGTCTACTTCAGTATGAGTGGCAAGGAAAGCCAGTTGAAGTGCCAGCCGATCGGGATAGGCGATATCGTCGGCATCCATTCTGGCCAGATAGCGGCCCCGCGCCCGATCGATACATTCATTTAAGCGGGCGGCCAATCGGAGCCGCTGCCCGTCACTCCAGCAGATCACGCGCGGATCGTCGAAGCTGTGCGCGATGGCCAAGCCCTCGTCGTCAGAACCGTCGTCGCACAGCAGGAGTTCAAAGTTGCCGTAACTCTGGTTGAGGAGCGAACGAATGGCAAGCTCCAGGGTGGCGGCGCTGTTGTAGAAGGGCATGGCGATGGTAATGACAGGGTTTGGCATCGAGTCCTAGGCAGTGCGCAGCGGAACAGAGTGCCCCCGGGGGAGATGGCCGACCAGGGACTGAAACACGGCCGCATACTGCTGCGCCAACCTTTGCAGGCTAAAGCGCTCCTCGACTACGGCGCGGCCCGCGGCTCCCATGCCCTGGCGCAGGTTCGCACTGTCGAGCAGAGCGGTGAGTGCATCGATCCACTCCCGCTCGCTGCCTGCGCTCAAGCCGACTTCGCCCAGCGCGAGTACCTCGCGATTCATCCCCGCCGCGGTCACCACCACGGGCAAACCTGCGGCCATGTAGCACAACATTTTGTAACTGCACTTGCCGTTGCACCAATCAGTGTCTGCCAGCGGCATCAACCCCACCGACATACGCGCGATGGCGGCTAACTCCGTGCGCGGGGTCCAGCGCTCGAACTCCACGCGAGATTCCGGAAGCAGCTTGAATCGGGGCGGTCGATCTGCGACTACCAGCAGCTTCGCCTGTCTGCAATGCAGCATGACTCGCAGCAGTGCTCTCTCGATCGCGTAGAGGTAGGGAAAGTTCCCGCTGGTGCCGGTCCAGCCCATAATCAGTTCGGCACCATTCTCCAAGCGAGCGCGGCGAGGGCGGTACCAGTCGGTGTTTACGGCCGTCGGAATGACGGTGACGTTGGCGTTCCAACGGGAAAATGTGTTGGCCAGAAAGCTGTTGCCGCACACCACCAGATCGCTGTCCCGGGCCAGTTCCCGGGCGCGATGCCCGCCAGTATTGAGCCAAACCGCGTCGTCCACGTCTAAGATCATCGGCCGCTTGGCCATGGCCTGGACTGGTGCGAAGGCGGGTAGCAACTGGCGGGATATCCAGGTTACGTCGGCCTTCCAGGAGCAGGTGAGAGTTGCCGTGCGCGACACGGCCGTGGCCGCGATCCACAGCGGGCGGAGCACGTACGGCCGTGGCAGTATGTTTCCCCAGGGCAGAGGGTATTCCCGCACCGCGATGCCAAAGCGATCGAGCGGGCCGATGTATTGGCGCACCCGCGCCCTGGCGCTGGGCACCATCACCCCGCCGGTGTACGCGGCTACGCGCATGCTTGGGTCTCCGCCTCATCCGTGGCTGTCCAGCGCGGGCGAATGTGTTGGGTGAGAGTGGGGGCAAAATAAACCAAGGTGGAGACTCCTCCGGCCTTGAACCAAAACATCACTTGGGCGAAGTACTCTTCGGAGAAGATGGTCATGACGGTGGCGTAGACAAACGCTCCCAGCGTGAAAATCGCCCAGCAATGGCCATGGATGGCGCAACGGTAGACATAAGTGCTCAGAAAGCCCATCAGGAACATCAGCCCGATCAGCCCCCGCATGCCGCCGTGATCCATGTAGTAAGGCAGAAACGCGGTATAAACATTGGTTATCTGCGAGGGTGAGATTTTTGTGTATTCAAGATTCCGGTCGCGCTCGGAATAATTTGCGCCGAATCGATTAAGAATCCGCTTGGCGAATTTCCCCAGATCCCAGCCATACCGTAACTCAGGGTTCTGCCGATTCTGATCGAAGGCGATGATGCCGCCAAGCCAATAAACTCCTACACCTTCGGCAACATGAGGAAGATTGTCAACCAGCGAAGACGCCGCATCGGCTCCATATTTGTGCATGGAAATCTGCCCCGCGGAGAACACCAGCAGAAATACCAGCGACATGATTCCTAGCAGTCGCCACGGAGCTGCACCCCTCACCAGCCAGAGAATCACCACCGAGCTGATCAGCAAGAGGAGAACTTCGGACCGCGCACCGTTCAGCAATTGATAAGCTCCCGCGAGCAAGACCAGGCAGAGGGTGCGCAGACTCCGCTTGCCGCTATCGGCCCACTCGTAGATCGCGATCAGGGCGATGATGGTTAAGAATGGCAGGATAAGTGGCTCGATAGGGAGAGTACCCTGGCCCGATATGTTTGCTTTACTGGAGGCGATTCGAATTTGCCTCCATACACTTTCCCGCGGAGCAATGGTTTGGCTTATGTGTTTGAAATACAGATAAAAGAGTGGGATGTTGAGCAGGAAGAGTACGACTGCCACCGTCAGCAAGCGATCGATCTGTATGCGCCGCTTAGCTGGGACCGCGCTCATGATGCGGCGCGTCGTTATTGGGGTCTTGACTGCACAGAATCCGCCGGCAGAGAAGGAGAACACGCCGGCCAGCACGATTTCATTGGCCATGGTGGTAAGGGGAAAGAACGCATCTCCGCTCAACCAGATGGCAAAGAGCGTGATCGTCCAGACGATGGCCAACGAGGCCGGCGGGAAAAGAACAGAGCGGCCGAAGCGGAACATCGCTATGCTCCACACCGCCAGTAACGCGATCGTAAGTGGCAATGTCATTCCGAATCTTCCTCCCATCTTCGGTGGTGTAAGCAATCTTCGGGTGCCCCACATCTCGCTCGTTTTTCGCGAGATGTGGGATACCACTCCGCTCGACCGGCCCTTCTATCGTCTGTGCGCAAACCCTTCAGGCGCTCCCTAGCGTCGTGTAGTAACGGGCATAAGCTTTGTAGGTGGCGTCGGTGGCGACGGCCGATGCATTCAACACGATCCCGGCGATCGGTACATTCACCCGGCGAAGAGTCTGCACGGCTTCCCCCAGCACCTTCATCGGAGTTTCTCCGCTGCGCACCGCCAGCACAGCTACTTCTGCCGAGGCGGCCAACTCCAAAGTCTCCGCGCAACCCAGCAACGGGGGCGAATCCACTACCACCAGATCGAACTCCCTGGTGGCTTGGGCCAGAATTCCCGGCATCTGGGGACCTATCAACGACAGCGCCAGCGGCAAGGGCAATCCGGAGCCGAGAACCGAGAGATTCGGACGGCCGGGAACGGAGCGCGTGGCTGTGCTCCAATGGCTTCTGTGCGCAAGCACCTCCGCCAACCCCGCATCGGGATCCAGCCGCACTAACCTTTCAATTGCCGGTTGACGCAGGTCGGCATCTATCAATAGCGTGCGTTTGCCTTGTTCCGCATTGACCATCGCCAGCGATAGCGCGAGCGTCGATTTTCCTTCGCCCGGCAAAGGGCTGGTAATCAGCACGCTCCTCGGTCCATTGGCCTGCGTGGAGAGCATCAGATAGCTCCGCAGGTGGCGTACGCCTTCATCGAAAAAACCGCCCTGTAGCCCGCGCCAGCGAGTGCCCGCAATGCGCACGCCGTCCGGACCCAGTGCCAGCCGAAGCTGCATATCCGTGACTCGCGGCAGGGAGCAGACGACGGGAATACCGAGCGCCTTCTCCACCACTTCTGCTTCTTTTGCGGTTAGGTCGGTAAGCTCCCGCGAGATCACATACGCCGCGCACGAAAAGACAAAAAAGCCGATGGATAGTCCAACAATCAATGGCCAATTAGGAAAGATTGGCTTGGCAGCGGGACGGGCGGAATCCGCCAACCGGATTATGTTGTTTTGCAGTTCGGAATTGATGCCCGACTGCTTGATCTTGGCAAACAGATCCTCGTAGACTTTTTCCGCCGTATCCGCTTCGTGCTTCAACTGCAGGTAGTCGAAAGACTGCGAGGTCAGGTCGTCGACTTGTTGCTTGGTTTCGGCGACCGCCGTAGACAGCATGCGCTCTCGCATCACCGTTTGCCGGTAATCCACGCCGATACGGCTGGTAACATTCTGGCGGCTCTCGTCCAGCGCCGTTTGCGCTTCCTCAACTAGCGCCGCCGCCTTACGGTATTCCGGGTGCTGATCTCCATAAGTCGCAGCGACCAGCGCGAGGTTAGCCTTGGCTACCTGCAACTTTTCTACATCCTTGGTGAGGTCGCTGGATTGTACCGACACCTCGACCTCGGGCAGGGTGCCATCTTTAGCCTCCCGGTAAACTGCCTCTTTTGCGATCCGGTCCGCTTCGGCTACGCTGTTCTCTGTGTTCAGCGCCTGCAGCCTGGCTACCAATACACTCGTCTTCTGCTCCGGATCGGCTGTCCCTAAGTCTCGCTGGTACACCATCAGAGCCTGGTGCGTCGACTCCATTTTATCTTTTAAGTCGATGAGCTGCCGCTCCATCGACGATGTGAGGCGTCCAGCTTCCTTGATGCGCGTCTCAAAGATGTCTTGAAGGTACGAATCAGCAATCGCATTGGCTACATTAGCTGCTACCCGGGGGTCCTTATCGCGATAGCTGATGCTTAATAAGTAGGTGTTGGGATTGCGTTCAACCTTGAGTTGCTTCAATACAATGGGTGCATTTCTGATTTGACTTTCTCTTTCACGCGAGTAGCGCCAAAACCAGTACCGCCGAAATTGGTGTTCTCGTTCCCACAGGTTGTACCGCTCTGCCACCGGGCGCAGGATGGTGTCGGCCTTCAGCAGGTTTTGCTGGGTCGCCATAAACTGATCGTCTCCGGTGGACAGAAGCCGATTATCTCCGATCGTCTCCGGCGCCGCTTGCCGGTCGATGGCAATGGTTGCGGAGCCCACACTGATAGGCGGCAGCAGGGCACACACGGTTACCACCAGGGCAGTAAGCGCCGTGCTGACCAGCGCGATCATCGCTACACGACGGCGCAGGATATGCGCGTAGAAGGTAAGTGGCCGCTGGGATTCAGCAGGATCGCTCAGCCGCAGTTGGGGCTTAGATAAGGCAAGTGAACCGGGCATGCAATCAGCTCCGTTCTGGCTGTAGCGTTTGAGCGATTATTTTTCTGGTTAGTGCGCCCAGATGGCAGCCGACACCGCCGCATTGCCGATGCCGGTAACATGGTTCAGTACACTCGCGCTGTTCTTTAGCTTGCCGTTGGTTGGCACGTACAAAATGTCGTTTGCGGCGAGCTTGATGTCGTCCGCCTTTCGGTCCAGAATGCGCCGCAGCGGGATCTCTATCTCTGTTTTCTGTGCACGTCCCTGCTGCTCGCGGTAGATATAAGCCTTGCTAAGACTGAAAGAGTCAAGCCCTCCACTTAGCGCCAGCAATTGGAGCACGGTGGTGTCACCGAGATTCCGAAAGGGAAAGGCGCCCGGGCGCTTCACGTTCCCCACCACGAACACGAGTTCGCATTGAGGTACCCGTATTTGCGTGCCTGCCGCGATCGAGATATTCAACTCCGGATGAAATCCATCGAACAACGCCCGGACAGATATGCGCTGCAAACCACTGTTTGGTTGCTCGACAATGACTTCAGGGCCTGCCTCGGGCAGCAGTCCGCCCGCCTGGCTAAGCGCCCCTAACAGGCGCAGGTTTCCTATCTCCTGAATGATGGTTGGAGTCTTGACAGCGCCGGCGATGGTAACGTCGCGGCTGCGGTACTCCACCACGGAGACATCGACCACGGGATTTACCAGCAGATGTTGCGCTCGAAGAGCGGTTGCAATTTGATCGCGCAGGGCGTTAGGCATCAATCCTTCCGCGCGCAAGGGTGTTCTTAGAAGCGGCAGGTTAAGGTTTCCTTGCTCGTCGACGCGGAACGATTGCGTAAGTTCGGGAGCATCGTCCACGGTCAGGCGAACAAGATCGGAGGCGCCGATAGGTTGAAACGGGAGATTAGCGCCTCCGTTAAGATTAGCTGCTGTAGGGAAAGCTGGCCCGGGGGGAGTAGACAAACGCTGCGCCATGGTGACGATAGAGATTAATGCCGCACCAACCACTACTGCCACACCAGGTTTTCTCATGGCTCACGCTTGTTATTGCGCAACAGTAGAGGGCGGGGATTAAACGAAAGCCCAGAGCAAGATTAATTATTTCTTACTGGTAATAGCGGTTTTCAACGGCTTTATGGGCGGTAACCGATGACCCTAGCCGGCACGCCGGCGCAGATCGACATGGGCGGTAAGTCGGAGGTGACCACGGCTCCTGCCCCGACCACAGCTCCGTCACCGATAGAAACGCCGGCGGTTACCACGACGTTCGCCCCTAGCCATACGTCATCGCCGATGTGGATCGGCGCGTCGTTCCCGGGCTGATCGCGAATCAACCGGCCGCGCGCTACCCCATGATTGGAAGAGATGATCGAGGCGCACGGTCCGAGAAGCACGTTGCTTCCGATGGTAATGGGACCGCCCGGAGAGGCCCATACAGAGCAGAGATGGTTGATGAAAGAGTTGTCGCCGATCTGGATCATCTCCGGGTATTTAAAGAAAACGGTAGGCAGAATCTTAGCTCCCTTCCCCAGGCGCTGCAGCTTCGCCTTGCGTACATAGTTGCCGCCTGTCACCAAAGCCAGAAGGTAGACCCAGCCCTTGATTACTTCTGTAATGGATCGGATCACTTTGCCTCCGGGAGGCCAACATAGCAGAGGATGATTACCGGCGCCACATTCTTTTCACAAACTACTGTCCGCGGTTCATCCATTTTGATTTACATGTGCACTTCTCTACGGCAGGCATTCTTCCGTCTTACCACAAATAGTTATTTGCTCAGCCCTGGTTTTCATTACAACGGTAATGCACACCAAAGGTAATTGCAGGCGCTAAGCGGGAAAAAAGATAGTGGGCCTCAGGCACATCTAGCGACTCAACATGTTTTGTTGCGCATGATATCGCCCGCGTTGTCGCGGAGGCTTGCAATGAACAAGTTAATGGCGGTTCTCGCCTTGAGTGTGGCAGTCCCCGCTTCGGCCACGACCTACACCGTTGCGGCTGGATCCAGTTCAGCCACCATTCAGGCAATCCTGAATACAGCCGGCGCTGCCGCTGGCAACACGGTTATGTTCTCGGCCGGAGCGTACACCCTTAATGCCACCTTGAACCTACCCTGCGCCAATGGCACGGTATATACGGGGCCGAACGTGGGCGTGGTCACTCAAAGCCACTTGCCGACTGTGATTCTGACCAACACGGTGGCCACGAATTATGCAGTATCCACAAACTACAACGGTACTACTTTCACCGGCAGCCAGGGATGCACCATCCAGTATCTGCGTTTTAGCGGCACGCAGGGCGGAATCCTGGTCTATGATCCATCGTCGGGAATCGTCATTCAGAACAACGCGTTCGATAGCAACAATCCTCCAGCCGGCGGCGCCAGTTCCGAGCCGAACATATGGCTCGACGGCAAGAATTCGGCCTTCACCGCGGCCAACGGAATACAGCACATTACAGTCCAGTGGAATACCTTCTTTAACAACTGTGCCGCGATTCGTGCATCCGCCTACCCCGACTCGGGTGGGCGCTGCGCGGCTACCTGGGTGAACGGCTACAATAACTACCTGGTGTGGTCGAATAACACAGTCAATTTGACCGAAGAGGGTCTGAAGCTCTCGTCGCAATCCTCCTCCGGCGTAACCAGCTTAAATGCCGACGTCGAGAATAATAATATGCAGGGTAACTCTCGTATCATGATTGAGTCCCAGCAGGATACCAACGGCGTCGGCATCTATAGTCACAACGCGTTTTATCAGCCCTTTAATCCCAGCTACAATACCTTTGAATTGTCGCTGCCCGAGTACACCGCGTCCATTTCTCCGACACATACAGCCAGTGATGACGTCTTTGTTGGCAACGTGCCCGTTACCTACGATGCGACAGGGGGGCACTACGGGATAGGTCTGGAGTTATGGGGCGCCGGCAGCATTGCCACCTACAACCTTTTTCAAGGAGGGAATGGACCGGATAATTGCCCGGGTGGTGGATGGTGTTCCGGCTGGCAAATATGTTTAGGTGGAACGTTTACCAACGGAAACGTTACTAACAATTACTTTTCCGGAACCGACGTATGGACCGGTACCGCAAATGCTATGCGAGATGCGTTGACGTATGAGGAAGGTGCCTCGGCATCTAACGCCGGGTTGGTCCAAACCCCTAATACAGTGGTTCAGACTAGCACCACCATTCCCACTGTAGCCCCGGCCATCGCAGCGGCATCCGGAACCAGTGGGTCCACAATAACGATCAGCGACAGCGACACGAACCATAGACTCTCTTTCTTCTACACCACGGACGGCAGCACCCCCGCGATTTTTCGCCCTGGGGCCAGTGCAGGGACGACACAACTCTACAGCGCGCCGTTCGCGGTTGCGGCAGGAGTTACCGTCAAGGCGATCGCCTCCTGGGGTCAGGGGGCCAATCAGGGGATTGTGTTTCCTTCCTTCGGCTATGTTCCGAGCGCCGTCACGACGATTACAGCCTCCGCAGGTACAAAGACCCTGGTCAGCGCTTATCTGCATGCCAGCGGAAATACCATGGTCACGGGCACCGCGCTGCTGTTCACCGCGTATGGCACTTACTCGGATGGCTCCGTGAGTGAATTGCCTGATTCGCTGGGGAACCACGTAACCCTCTGGACTACCTCCAACAGTGCGTTGGCCGAGGCGAAGAGCAGCGGTCGTGTCTGGGCCCTGGCTCCCGGAGCGGTAAACGTGGAGGCCTTTATCGGCAACCTCAAAGCAAATGTCTGGACGGTCACGATAAGTAAAGCGGCTTCATCGGCCCAGCCTGCTGCTTCTGCGGCTGTGCAGGTAGCGCCCGTTGCTGCTCGCGCTGCCGAGTTGGCCCCTGCTGCGCCCAGCGAGACCGCTGCTCCAGTGGCAACGGCAGCTCCTGCCGCGCCGGGCAGCCCTGACACGCCGGCTTCCGTTGCGTTACCGCCTGCTCCGAGTGATAGCGCTGGTCCAGCGGCAACCGGGGCAGCTCCTACTACGTCGAGCCTCCCTGACACGCCGGCCCCCGTTGCGGCACCGGATGTTCCCATCCCCGCTGTAAACGCCGCTCAGGTACCTGCTCCTCCGGGCCACGCCCAGCCGGACACCTTTCTCGGACCGTTCTGGACAGTAGTGTCGCCGGCAGGCGGGTCCGCCTCCATCTCTAACTCGCATCTGTTCATCGGCGTTCCGGGAGGAAGCAACCACAACCCGCTACTTTCGCCCAATCAAGCTGTTCGGGTGGTACAGCCGATCGGCAACGAGAATTTCGATGTGGCCATTAAGATCGATTCCCCGCTCTATGCCACCGACCAGAGCACCAGCCAGGGACTCGTGGTGCTCTCCGATAGTCAGAACTTTATTACCTTTGCGCTGGAGACGGACGGGAGCAAGATCGGTCTCAGCGCTCACACCGTTGCCGGAGGGGTCGCGACGACTGTGTTTGAAGATAGCGACTTCAGTCAATATCAGAATCCGATGTACCTGCGGCTGACGAAAAACGGGAGTGCTTATGTTGCCATGTATTCGCTGGACGGAGTTAATTGGACGCAGGCGGCGAGCTTCACTGACGCCAGCCCCACTACCGCTATTGGACCCTTTGCCGGCAACTCTAACGACACCCCCGCCAATGCTGTTCCGGTGGTGATGTCAGTGAACTGGTTCGACGTTGAGCAGTGAGCGGCGCTGTTAATTCAGAACGAATACGGATGACTCTTGTAGTCGTCATGTTCGTCGTTCGCATATAACCAAAGCAAGGCGAAAATACCCAGCATTGGCAGTAAGGGTAAGCTAGCCCACGCAATCAGGTTTTTTATTGTCATAAGTTCTTCACCACGCCAGGGTAGCGACAGCATCGCGGGGGAGAGATAAGGAGATCTGCCGGCCTGCGTGAACAACACGCAGATCCCTGGCCTCTCCGGGATTGGTCATAACCAAGGCAAATCGGCCGTCGGGATTTCGCGCCGCTAAGTGTCGCAGCCCAGGAGCATCCGTGCCGCTAGCGATGCGCGTGCCGCCCCTTTGCAGATGCTTTGAGAAGTGGCGCAGGGCATGGCATTGCCCGCTTTTCAATATGCTTCCATCATTCTCAAGAGTTACCAGGCCGCCGCAGGTGTAGGGTCCCACGTTGGGCCTGCCCTGGGGATCGAGCATCAGGTTCCACGTAATGGCGCTGCGGCACCAGTTTTCCAGCGCATCGGTAAAGATGCCGCCCCACCTGGCCCAATCCCGGGCGTAAGCAGGATCGTCGATAAATGGACCGCCCTCCGTCCAATGGAAGGGTATGTCCGGATCCATCCGGTGCAGGATGCTCATTTGATCGGGCGTACCCGAATACCCGTGCCATGCCACCCCGTCCACATACCTGGCCAACTGCTTATCCTGCAGCTGCGATGCCACCCGGTCGTATAAGTTGTAGTTGTGGTCGAGCAGCCAGATCTGGGTGTCCTGGTGCTGCGCTCGTAGCAGCGGACCTAAGTGATCACGGATAAACTCCGCCTCCAACCCAGGTGACCAGCGGCACGCCGGCATTCTCCCGTTCTGCGTGGTCGCAACCTCGTTTTGGCAAGTGACCGCCTGGACCGGCGCTCCCGCCAACGCATAACCCTTCAGAAAGTTATCGATGTAACGGGAATACGTGCCGAGATGCTCTTCCGACATCCATCCCCCCAACATGGACTCGTTCGCGATATCCCAAAGGGTATGGGTGTAAGGACCGAGAAGGTTTTCAGTCGTTCGTCCCCCAAAGGTTGTTCCATAGGTCTTCATCCAGCCCGGCGGACTCCACGGGCTGGCGATGAGAAACAGGTCGGGGTTGATCTCGCGAATCTCGCGCAGGGTGGGCAGGATGCAGGCCTCGTCATGCTTCAAGCTAAAGTGGCCTAGGTTATTATCTTCGGGCACATCGTCGTAAGAGTAGACGCTGCGCGAATAGTCGCTCGCCCCTATGCAGCTACGGCCAACACTCAGGTTCAGCCCGGCGGGAGAATAAGTCTCGTTCAAGAACGCAGAGCGGGCCGCAACCGGCATGCTCTGCAACAAAAAGCAAGAAGCTTCAGTAAGGGCGGCGCCAAAGCCAAGGATGGTCTGACACTCGCGAGTGCTGTCGATCTCGATGGTCGCCCCGGGCGCGCCGGCTGCAGCCCTGGTCCAACGCAAGGGCGGCCGCTCGGCGTGCTTTTCCAGCGCATCGGTGACGTAGAGGATTGCACCTCTGTTGGCCGTGTTCTGAGATCTCAGCCACTGGGGCGACAGGGCAAGCAGGGAGCCGGAGGCCATGCCGCGAAGAAAGGTGCGGCGACTCTGCAGCGATGGGATCGAAGCACTGGTTTTCATGGCAACAGGAATCTCTTTCCTGTGAGTGCTGCGCAAGACGCATACGGTACCTCCGCATCACAGCTGACTCACAACGGGACTGCTAACGGCTTCTTCGACGGTTAGCTGGAAGGGAATACTTGTGTACAAAAATGGGACAGCTTGTTATGGGAGGGGAACAGCTACGCTCGCCGTCTGTTGTCCGGCATCGTAACTCCAGTAATGCATAACAATGGTGATTTCGCACCGATCATTGAAGAGTGATGGTGAATGCAGATGTCGGAGCTGTTTGCTAATGGTCCGGCTGGCGGCTTCTCGATTTTGCGGAGGCACTCATCATGTTTCGAAACAAAGCATATCGTCTCGGCGTTCTGCTTTCCTCGCTAGTCGTCATCCTGGTCCCGCACCCGACTCGGGCAGACATGGCGGGTTCAGGTCGGGGAGCGCCAATGGCAAGCAGTTTCCCCGGTCCGCTATGGCAACTGTTCACGCCGGCCGGCGGAACAGTCGCGGTTGCGAATGCCCATTTGACCCTGACCGTTCCCGGAGGCAGCAACCATGACACGCTCCTGCCGGCAAACAACGCTGTCCGAGTGCTGCAGCCCATCGGGAACTACGACTTCGATGTGGCCATCAAGATCGATTCGCCAATCACGGCGACAGATCCCGGCACCAGCCGCGGTCTCATGGTGCTTGCGGATAGCCAGGACTTCATCACCTTCGCACTGGTAACCGACGGAACCAACATCTCGCTCACCGCGCGCACGGTCACTGCCGGAGTTGCGACCACAGTGTTCAACCAGGCCAGCTTCAACGAATACCACAATCCCATCTGCCTTCGGCTCAGCAGGACCGGCACTGCCTACACTGCTTATTATTCGCCCGACGGGGTCGTTTGGATCCAGGCGGCCAGTTTTGTCGACGCCGGTGTACCGACTTTGATCGGACCCTTCGCGTCCAATTACAACAACACGCCGGCGAGGGCTGTTGCCGTGGTGATGGCTATCAACTGGTTCGACATCCTGTGACCTGGAAAGGACCAAACATGAGTAACAAGAAAATTATGGTTGTCGACGACGACCCGGATGTGCGGTTGGGTCTGCAAGTACGCCTCGCCGCAAACCATTACGATGTGGTTTTCGCAGCGGATGGAGTGGCCAGTATCGCCGAGGCGCGGAAACACATGCCTGACCTTATGATCCTGGATCTTGGACTGCCGGCTGGTGACGGCTTCAGCGTTCTGGAGAGGATGAAAGTAAACGAGAGGCTGTCGGCGATTCCGGTGATTGTCCTGTCCGGTCGTGATCGCGTAGGCAACTGGGACCGCGCTATGAGGGCGGGGGCGAAGACCTTTTTGCAAAAGCCAGTGTCGAACGACAAGCTCATGGCGGTCATTCGATTAGTGCTCTCCGAACATGAACATCCGGTATACGACTTAGGCGCACCTGCCACGCAAGACTGACCCCGGAAGAGTCTGTGTGAGAGCCTCGCTTACGGCCTGGTTCCGTCACCAAGGCCGGGTGCCCCACATCTCGCTCGTTTTTCGCGAGATGTGGGATACCACTACTCTTTCCCTCTGACTCTCGATTCAACTGATGCACTTAGCGGTCAACATCGGTGGTATCCCACATCTCGCGAAAAACGAGCGAGATGTGGGGCACCCGGCCTTGGTGACGGAACCAGGCCGTAAGCGAGGCCCTCAGGGGCGAATGTGGGACCCCCTCGTTTGCTCAGGATGCTGTTGCTAATCGATCGAAAACGCCCCGGCTCTCAAATGTAAAATCATTCCTTATAGGAATAATGCAAATGCGCGCACTCAGCTCGCTGTGTCTGTGTCCCGCCCGGCTGGATCCGCCCTGATGCACCAGCTCAGCTCCTTCGACCTGGCTCTGGTGGCGCTCTATCTCGCGGGCATCACCCTCTTCGGTCTACGGTTTCGCAGTCGGGACCGCTCCTTAACCCACTACTTTCTCGCCGATCGCAGGATCCCCTGGTGGGCCATTGCCCTATCCATCGTGGCTGCGGAAACCAGTACGCTGACCATCATCAGCGTGCCCGGACTCGCCTATACCGGAGACTGGGGCTTTTTGGAAATCGTTCTCGGCTATCTCCTGGGCAGGATCGTAGTGTGCATCATTTTTCTGCCCCGCTATTTTCGCGGCGAATTGCTGACCGCCTACGAGGTCATCGGTCAGCGCTTTGGTCCCCGCCTCCACAAGCTCACGGCATTTCTGTTTCTCTTCCTGCGCGCGGCCGCGGAAGGAGTCCGTGTCTTCGCCGTGTCGATTGTCGTGGGCATCGCGATTGGCACGCGCGACGTGATATCGATTGCCATCATCTGCGCCCTGACCCTGATCTACACGCTCGAAGGCGGAATGGCCGCTGTTATCTGGACCGACGTGGTGCAGATGGGGCTGTATATTGCGGGTACGATCGTCAGCGTTATCCTGCTGGGACATCGGATCCCAGGCGGCTGGCACGCGATTCACACGGAAGCGGCGGCCGCCGGGAAGCTGACCATCTTCCACTTCGCACTCAGCCTGAGCGTAACCTACACTTTTTGGGCGGGTTTGGCCGGAGGATGTTTCCTGACCATGGCAAGTCATGGCACCGATCAACTCATGGTTCAGCGGCTCCTGGCAGCAAAGAACCTGCGCGACTCCCGCATTGCCCTGCTGAGCAGCGGCGGCGTTATCCTGGTTCAGTTCGCACTTTTTCTGGCCATTGGCACTGGGCTCTACTACTTCTACGGGGCGCAAGGCGCTACCCTCGGTGGTCCGGACCGCATCTTCCCGCAGTTCATCGTGACCCAGATGCCACCCGGCGTAGCTGGATTGATGGTTGCGGCTATCCTGGCTGCTGCGATGTCGAACCTGAGCGCAGCCGTCAATTCGCTCAGTTCGAGCAGCATGGTGGATTTCTATATGGCTTGGAAGCCTGACGCCGATGAACGGCAACGCGCTCGCTTATCCCGCGTCATGACCTTCTTTTGGGCTATGCTGCTGTTCGTGCTCGCACTGATGTCCCGCGGCGGCGGCCACGTGGTGGAGGTCGGCCTCTCCATCGCCTCCGTGGCCTATGGTGCTCTCCTGGGAGTTTTCTTGCTCGGCACCCTCACCAAAAGCGCAACGGAAGCGGGCGCCATGATCGGCATGATCGGCGGCCTGGTGGCGAACATATTGCTCTGGAAGCAGCCTCATTGGCTACCGCTCCCGAAAATTGCATGGACATGGTTTGTGCTGATCGGCTCCCTGTTCACCTTCGTTTTGGGATGGGGGATGAGCAGGATCCTACCCGCAAAGAAGCGTTATGCGGTTTTGCTTCTCGTGCTTCTCGCGCCGCGATTGAAGGCGCAGGACGCCGAATTTCGACAAATCGATCGCATCATCGAAGGCGGCATCGAGGCCAAAAAGTTCCCCGGAGCGGTGGTGATCGCCGGCCACAACGGCCGCATCATCTTTCACAAGGCGTACGGAAACAGCTCCCTCATCCCTTCGCCCGAGCCGATGACAGAAGACACCATCTTCGACCTTGCCTCGTTGACCAAGGTTTTGGTTACGGCACCTGCCATCATGCAGCTTTACCAACAGGGCCGCTTTCGCCTGAATGATCCGGTGGCCGAATATCTGCCCGAATTCGCTGTCAATGGTAAGCAGGACATCACCATTCGCCAGTTGCTGACCCACTACTCCGGCCTGCCTCCGGATGTTTCACTCGACGATGCATGGGAGGGCAAACAAGAGGGATTGCGCCGCGCCTTTGCGGCCAAGCCGGTCACCGCTCCGGGAGTGCAATTCCGCTACAGCGATATCAATTTCATCGTGCTGGGAGCTCTGGTGGAGAAGCTCTCCGGCCTCACCCTCGACCAATACCAACAGCACTACCTGGCCCAGCCTCTGGGTGTGGAGCACATGCGATTTCTTCCTCCGGAAAGTTGGCGCAGCCGCATTGCCCCCACCCAATACGATCATGGCGTCATGCTCCGGGGAGTGGTCCACGATCCAACTTCGCGCCGCATGGGTGGCGTTGCCGGGCACGCCGGCCTCTTCAGCACCGCCGGCGACGTCGCCGTGTATGCCCAGAATTTGCTCGACGCTCTTGCCGGTAGGCCCAGCCGTTTCCCGCTGCAGCAGCTGACGCTTGAGAAGATGACCACGCCTGGTCAGCCGGCGACTGGTACCGCGCTACGCGGACTTGGTTGGGACATTGAATCGCCTTATTCCAGCAATCGCGGAGAGCTCTTCCCGGTGGGCTCCTTTGGTCACACGGGATTTACCGGAACCTCTATCTGGATGGACCCCACCAGCGACACCTACGTCGTCTTTATGTCCAACGCCGTTTATCCCAACGGACCAACTGGCATCAACGCCATCCGGGGGGCGGTCGCAAATGCCGTTGCCACCTGGGTGCAATTGCAGCCCGATCACGGAAGCCTCGCTGCCCAGCTGACCGGCTACAACGAATCCATCGCCGGTGAGCGCCGTCGGCAGGACCGCAACGGAGACGTCGCCACCGGAATCGATGTCCTGGAGGAAGACAACTTCGCGCCACTGGCCGCTCTCGCTGCCCGTCATGGAGGGACTTTGCGGTTGGGGCTGCTGACCAATCAGACTGGGCTCGATGCCCAGGGCCGGACCACCATCGACATCCTCGCCCGGGACGCCGCCGCGGCCGTGTCCGGCCTGCAGCTCAAGCTGATCTTCAGTCCGGAACACGGCATTCACGGCACTCTCGATAAGGAAGGAATTGAGGATGAAAAAGATCCCTCAACCGGGCTGCCGGTCATCAGCCTCTATGGAGATCGCCGCCGTCCTTCGCACGAAACCTTGCGTGGGCTCGACGCGGTTCTCATTGACATTCAGGACGCGGGAGTCCGCTTCTACACTTACGAAACCGTGGTCCGCTATTTTCTCGAGGCCGCCGGCCAGACTGGCACAGACATCGTGCTCCTGGACCGTCCAAACCCAATCGGAGGCGGGTTCGTCCAGGGGCCTATTTCCGACCCCGGGCGAGAGAGTTACGTCAACGTAGCGCCGATACCGGTGCGTCACGGCATGACGTTAGGTGAGCTTGCCCGTTATTTCAATGAAGAGTACAAACTCCGCGCGCCGCTGACCGTGATCGCCATGAGGGGCTGGCAGCGAGGCGACTGGTTTGATGCCACAGGTCTCACCTGGACAAATCCATCGCCCAATCTTCGCAGCTTGCCGGAGGCGACTCTTTATCCCGCGCTTGGCCTCATCGAGACGACCAATATCTCGGTAGGTCGCGGGACGGACACTCCCTTTGAATACGTCGGGGCGCCCTGGATGGATGGTCCTGAGCTGGCCCACGCGTTGAATGCCCGGTTCCTGCCCGGAGTGCGCTTTCTGCCAGTGGACTTCACGCCCCAGTCTCCTTATCCGTATGCGGGTCAACTCTGCCACGGAGTCGACCTGGTCGTAACCGACCGCAATGTCGTCGACTCTCCGGAACTCGGTTTGGAACTCGCAGCCGCCATTTATAAGCTTTTCGGGGACAAGTTTCAGCTAAACAAGATCGACACCTTGCTCGTCAATAAAAGCATTTTGGACCAGCTGCTGGCGGGCCGTGACCCACAACGCATCGCAGAGGGCTGGCAGCAGCAGTTGCAAGATTTCGAAGCCAAGCGAAAACCCTACCTGCTTTACTGACGAACCTTTGACTCGACAGTCGTTTCTAGGCCGGGGCGTACCGCAGATCCCTCGGCTTCGCTCGGGATGACAAAGGGGCGGGGTGATGAGGACAAAAAATCGATGGGGTGCCCCAGGTCTCGCTTTTGAGACCTGGGATCCCCGCAACCAATTTCGATTGGAAAACCCACCCCCCTTTGTCATCCCGAGCGAAGCCGAGGGATCTGCGGTGAGCCCCGGCCGGGAAACAAACGTCAAGTGATTCAGCGCGTCAAAACCAACGGCAATTTAGGGGTCGTGAATCGGTTCCAACACTCACCCGGTTCCAACACAGATACCCGTGAGAATTGCTGCACTCAATCCGTAGCAAACCGCGTTATAGTTTGGATGGCAAATCTCACGACCTGACTCGGGCGTGGTAAAAATCGACTCACAAACAAGCCGTGCAACGGTGTTCGCGGACGATGAACCAGCGGAGCAATTTTTTCGCCCCGCGGCTCCATCGACAACGCGCACGAAGAGGCCGTTAGAGGTCGCCCCTGACCGTGGCCGCAAGCGGGCCGATCAGCCCAGCGGCGGCGATCCGGACTCAGCGGAAGACGGCTTTTTGCGTGCCCGTTGGCGTGTCCCGGTTCGCCGCGGTCTCATTCCTGCCACCCGCGCAGGTCGCATCGCCGCCGCAGCGGCTGCGGTCCTTGTGCTGGGCGGTCTGGTTTTGTTGGCCATCGGCATTCGTAACTTTTTCCGTGACGATCCCCGATTCCGCATCGCCTCTTCTTCCTCCATTCAGATCATGGGCAACAGCCAGGTGACTCGATCCGAGCTCCTCTCCGTTTTCGGATCCGACCTGGGCCGCAATATCTTCTTCATCCCCCTGCGCCAGCGCCGCGAAGCCCTGGAACAGTTGCCGTGGGTAGAGCATGCGACCGTGATGCGGCTAATGCCCGACCAGTTGCGGGTGGCCATCGTGGAACGCACGCCGGTGGCTTTCGTTCGCCAGGGAAGCACCATAGGTTTAGTCGACGCCCATGGGGTCCTGCTGCATTTGCCCCCGGCGGCCATGGCGGCAAAGCACTATTCGTTTCCGGTGGTGACGGGGATCTCTGCCCGAGACCCGCTGCCCGCGCGTGCCTCGCGCATGCACTTGTATCAGCAGTTCATCAGCGACCTGGACTCCGGCGGAGCGAAAGTCTCCACCCATCTGAGCGAAGTCGACGTCACCGATTCGGAAGACATCTGGGCGCTGTTGCCGGCCGAAGGGTCTGATGTTCAGGTGCACTTTGGCGATTCCGATTTCCTGGCGCGCTATCGCAGTTACCAGCAGCATCTGCCCGAGTGGCGGCAACAGTATCCTCATCTGGCTTCGGTCGATATGCGTTATGAGAATCAGGTGGTGCTCGATATGGCGCCGCAAACCGGCGCACCATCCGGGCACGATTCAGCGGCCACCCAGAGCGCGCACCATGCCCAGAGCCATGCTGCCGCAGCGAAACCCCCGGCGGGGAAGCCCGCCGCACGATCGCCCAAAGCGGCAAAGGCAAAAGCTTGATGAGCCCGAAAAGCGAAGACCTCCTCACCGTTCTCGATGCCGGCAGCTCAAAGATCCGCGTGTTGGTAGCGGAGCTGCATGAAGGTGCCCTGCGCTATCGCGCCCACAGCGTGGTCAATGCGGAGGGGATGCGCAAGGGCCTCATCAGCGACCTCCAGCCGGCCAGCAGGGCTTTCAACCACGCCGCGACGGAAGCCGAGCTGATGGCAGAAGCCGTAATTGCCAACTGTGTGGTGGGTCTAGGTGGCCCGCACGTGCGCGGCATCAACAGCCAAGGCGGCATTAGCCTGGGGAACCGTCTGCGCGAGATTACGCGCGAGGATGTGCGCGCGGCTGTGGATCGAGCCCGCTCCGTCTCCCTGCCCGCCGATCGGGAAATCCTTCATCTATTACCTCAACAATTTGTCCTCGACGAGCAGGCTGGCATTCATGACCCGGTCGGTATGGTGGGCAACCGCCTGGAAGTGAATCTGCATATCGCAACTTGTTCCGCCAGCGCCGCGCAAAGCGTCATCACCTGTGCCAACAAAGCTGGTTTGGAAGTAACCGATACCGTTTTCGAGGGCATTGCCGCCGCGGAGGCCACGGTTTCGGCGGACGAGCGCGAACTCGGCGCCTGCCTCCTCGATATCGGCGCCTCCTCTACCGAGCTGGTGGTTTTCTTCGAAGGCGCGGTGGCACACACTGCCGTGGTGCCCGTCGGCGGCGAGCACTTTACCAACGATCTCGCCGTTGGACTGCATGTCTCCGTCCAGGAGGCGGAAGCACTCAAGATGGAGTACGGCCATTGCGTGGTCACCTCGGTCCCGTCCTCCAGCGAGCTGGAGTTGATCGCCGGCGGAACCCAGGTAATCCGCACTATTCCGCAGCGCCAATTGAGCGAGATCCTTGAACCGCGCGCCCGTGAGTTGTTCCATCTGTTGCGGGAGAATCTGCGTCAGGGCGGGGTTCTCGGGGCGCTGGGCGCCGGCTGTGTGCTCACCGGCGGCGGTGCCCGCCTGCCAGGGCTGCTGGAGGTAGCCGAAAGCCTCTTGCGCGTCCCGGCGCGTCTGGGCTATCCTGTCCCACTCTCCAGAATGCCCGACGAGCTTATTCAGCCGGAGTTTTCCACGGCCATCGGCATGCTGCTGTACACCCATCGCACCAGCGTGCTGCGGGCGGCCGAAGATCAGGGCCTGCGTGCCAAGTTACGTGCGATCTTCGCCGGGAGTTTATAGTCACGAAATTGAGAAACGACAGCATCCAAACGAGAAATGGAGCAGACCCAATGAATTATTCAGACGAAATCCGCATTCAATACAACGATGACATCGCTCGCGGAGCCAAGATCAAGGTCATCGGCGTTGGGGGTGGTGGCGGTAACGCCGTGAACCGCATGATTGCCGCCAAATTGGAAGGCGTCGAGTTCATTGTCGCCAACACCGACGTTCAGGCGCTTCAGCTCTCCCAGGCCCCCGTCAAGCTGCAGTTAGGCGTTAAGCTCACCAGCGGACTAGGCGCCGGCGCCAATCCCGACGTAGGCAGGCGCGCGGCCCTGGAAGATTCGGAAAAAATCATTGAGGCCCTGGAAGGCGCGGATATGGTCTTTGTGACTGCCGGCCTCGGTGGCGGCACAGGCACCGGCGCTGCTCCCGTGATCGCCTCACTGGCCAGCGAAATGGGCGCTCTCACGGTGGCGGTCGTGACTCGTCCCTTCAGCTTTGAAGGCAAGCGGCGCATGCAACAGGCGGAACGCGGCATGTCAGAGCTGCTCGAAGGGGTCGACACCATGATTGTCATCCCCAACGAGAAGCTGCTTGCCGTGGCCAAGGACGCCGGTTTCTTCGAGTCCTTCCGGGTTGCGGATGATGTTCTGCTCCAGGGCGTGCAGGGCATCTCCGACATCATCACCATTCCGGGCATCATCAACCGCGACTTCGCCGACGTAAAAACCACCATGGCTGGGATGGGCTACGCCGTCATGGGAACCGCCGTCCGCAGTGGCGAAAACCGCGCCATTGCCGCCGCGCAGGCGGCCATGGCTTCTCCACTGCTCGAGGCCGGCGCAATCGACGGCGCCCGCGGCATCCTCATTAACATCAGCGGCTCCAGCTCGCTGAAGCTGAGCGAAGTGAATGCGGCCTCTACCCTGATCCAGAACGCGGCTCACGAAGACGCCAACATCATCTTTGGCGCGGTTCTGGACGAGAACATGGGCGACGACGTCAAAATCACGGTGATCGCCACCGGCTTTCGCCAGGATCAGTTAGGGCGCCGCTCGCGCTCGGCTACTGACGCTGTGGCTCCCCGCGTGTCCAGTCAGTCTTCCGTCCCCCGCTTTGCCAGCGAAGAGCTTGCCGATCAGGAGTTTTCGCCCCTCTTCGAGCCCAAAACAACGCCCGAGCCCACAGAGAAGCATGTCGCCAGGCAACCAGCTCCGGAACCAGCCCCGTTCGCCCTCCAACCCCAGCCGGTTCTGATTGAAGAAGCTCCTCAGCCGCCACGGGCGCCCGCCGCCCCACCGAAACCGGCCGTACACATCAATTTCGATGAGCCTTTTGAGGAAGAGTACGCCCGCCTGATCCCCAGCAAGCCTGCCGCCGAGGGGATGGCTGCCGGGCGAGGTGCCGGTCAGGAGGGTGCCCATCGTACCGAGGCCGAGTCGCACCGGGAAAACCTGGATATCCCAGCCTTTTTGCGGCGCCCTGTGAATTAAGGCCCTTCTGACCTGCCTAGGTAAATTGGGTGCGCGAGCGTTACGCTCGTGTACCCAATTGTGGTACGGACATCAGCAAGACTTCGTTGGAATATGGAAAAGCGGAAAGAATTCGGGTGAAATAAGGGTTAATTAAAATGAGTTTGGGTCAAGGCTTGCGAAGATGTTGTAAACGACGCTACTGAGTATTTTGGTAACCCGATCTCCGGATGGGTATGATCCTTTTAATAGCCATGGTTTCGAGAGGACAACGCGCGGTGAACAGACAATTCCTGAAACGCACCTTTTTCTTTTTACTGACCCTGGGTGTTGCCTCCGCCGCCTTCGCGAAACCTGCCCACGCGCGTCCTACGCACCCTACCCACCGCGCCCATGCGGCGCATGTGCAGGAGAGCGCCCACGCGCGCCGGCACATGGCCGGCCTGCAGCACGCCCGTCCAGTGACTGAGACCAGGGTCGTCATGGTTCGCGGCCGTTCGGGGAGGCTACACCGTGCGGTCCTGGTGCGCCACCGTTCCTACGAGCATTTTTCCGCCAGTTCGTTTGCTGATTCAGACATCACTCAGGGAGATGTGACTGCCGGAGAAGATCCAGTGGTGCGCCAAGCCGCGATCGACGCCCTGGGCAATATGTACGGCACAGCTGTAGCGATTGACCCGAGCAATGGCCGCATTCTGGCCATGGTCAACCAGAAGCTGGCCCTCTCGAGTGGCGCTGAGCCTTGTTCTACGATCAAGGTTTCGGTCGCGCTGGCCGCCCTGGAGGAGGGCATCGTCACCAAGGATACCCCGGTCAATCTGGGTGGTAACTATCACGTGAACATGACCGAGGCTCTGGCCAAGTCGAACAACCTTTATTTTGAGACTCTCGGCCGCCGTCTGGGCTTCGAGCGGGTGCGCCACTACGCCAATTCCTTTGGCTTGGGCGAGCTGGCAGGCTGGAACATACCCGGCGAGCAGCTTGGCATTTATCCCGAGCAGGTATTGCCCGAAAGCGAAGGCGGAGTCGGTCGCATGTGTTCCTTCGGCCAGGGTATTTCGATGACCCCCCTGCAGCTGGGAGCGTTGGTGGCTTCGATTGCCAATGGCGGAACCCTCTACTACTTGCAACACCCGACAACTCCCGAGGAGGCCGCAGACTTCCAGCCGCGTGTAAAGCGGACCCTGGATATTGGCAACCTGATTCCCGAGGTTACGGTGGGCATGGAAGGGGCGGTCGATTACGGCACAGCGCGGTCCCTGCACGCGAACTTCAATCAACTCCCGATCCTCGGCAAGACCGGTACTTGCTCCAACAACGGCACCCGCTACGGCTGGTTCGCCTCCTTTGCCAATACGTCCCACGGCCGCATCGTTACCGTCTTCTTCCTCGAGGGAGGCCGACCCACCTTTGGCCCCAAGGCCGCCGAGCTGACTGGCGTTTTCTACCACAACCTCTGGGATCACAGCTATTTCGCGGAGAAGCTAGCAACTGATTCGGCATCGACCACCGCGCCGGTCAACACCGTCAGCCAATAACCCATTCGCATCTTGGTAAAAGGGTCTCCCTTTGGGAGGCCCTTATGCTTTGCATGACTTTAGGGTCTGAGTGCGACTCGCATCTATCGCAAAAAGAAACAGCAGGTCCCTTCCGCGCCGCGCTCTGATGCTTTGTATCAGGGCCCGACTTTAGTCGGGCCGTAAGGAATTGGAAGAGATTGGGCTTCAGCCCCTGCTACGGTCCATCGCGCAGAAAATTCTTCTTGGAGACAGTTCAGGCAGGGGCTAAAGCCCAGACTCTTGTTGGGCATCAACGGCCGACTAAAGTCGTGCCCTGATACAAAGCATCAGAGCGCGGCGTGGAGGGGAGCTGCTGCAATCTTTGCCAATCCCCACTCGATCGTCCAGGGGCTATGCCAACTCGGTCCCCAGTTCCTTGACGAAGGCCGGGTGCCCCACATCTCGCTGGTTTTTCGCGAGATGTGGGATACCACTGCACCTTCCCTCTGACTCTCGCCTCATTCGACCCCGTCATTTGTTCGCAACCAGCTACCGGGTGAAAATATTTTTCGGGCATATGGCATGGACACCCACGCTGCCGTCAACCAACTGCGTAATATCCACGTCGACCGCCACGCTGGTCAGCATATACGCGTCGTCCCGGCTCAGGTGCTTCTGCTCCACCAGGAAGTTGATCATGTCACGCACCGCCAGCGTGGTAGCTTCCTTCAGATCCGGACTGAAGCCCATGCTGATGTAGCTGGTGGGCGTCTCCGCCCTCGGCCATAGCAGATGTTGGTCCTTGTGAACCACCAGGCGGAATGTTCCTGTGAGGAAGGTTTCGAGCGCGGTGATGTCGACTTCGCCGTTGCCCTGTCCGGCGTGCCCATCTCCCACTTCCAGGAGCGCGCCCTTGGCATGGACGGGAAGGTAGAGCGTAGTGCCTGCCACCAGCTCCTTGTTATCCATGTTGCCCCCATGCATCCACGGCGGTGCGCTATCAACGCGTCCGGCGGAGGGAGGCGGCGCGTCGCCCATGCTGCCGAAAAAGGGACGCAGCGGAATGTCGATGCCCGGAGCGAAATGGGCGAGCATTTTTGCGCGGTCCAGCGGAATGATTTTGAACCGGCCGTAAGGATAGTCATTGGGCAGGAAGCCGCGACCGGCGCCAAAGCCATTGCACGCGAAGGGAACGTCCAGGTCGATCTTCAGGATTCGGATTTCGAGCACATCTCCGGGTTCGGCTTCGGCAATATCGATAGGGCCGGTAAGGATATGACCTCCTGGGCCTTTATCCTTGACCTCGCGATAGATGTCAGCGTTATAGGAAGGAATGTCGGCGGCCGCCACGCCCTCCGTTTCCATTCGTTCGTTTGAACCGCAGGTGGAGAGCGTCTGCACCCGGACCGTATCGCCCGAGTGGACAGTAAGCACAGGTTTCGCCGTGGCTGAGTAGTAGCCCCAGACAACCGTGGACGGTGTGGCAGGCAGGAAGACCGGCGCGGCCTGGCCGCCGGCTAGCGCTGTAAACAGCAACGGTCCTGCGACCGCTAAGAGATACCTCATCGATGGCTCCTATCGAGGGGCTAGTATGCTGGTTAGTCAGCGCAAGATCAAGAAAGGATGTTCTCATCGTGATGCCAATTTCCCGCCGCCGGTTCCTGGCAAACACAGCCACAGCTACAGCCTCTGCCGTTGTTGCTTCGAATCTCGTTGCGGAGGCGTGGGCCGCTCCATCAAAACGTCCTGCGGGCATTCAGCTCTACATGGTCAGCGATGCGCTGACGAAAGACCCTTCCGGTACTCTGACAAAACTTGCAGCCATCGGCTATGGCGAGGTCGAAACCGCCGGCTTTGCCAACCTCAGCGCCGCAGAGTTTCGCAAGCTGGTTGATGGCGCGGGCCTTCATTGTCCAAGCGCCCATCTTTCGTTTGTCTTCGAGGAGACGGGTAAGCTGCTGCAGCAGGCCAATGAACTTGGTGCGCACTACGCCGTCAGCTCCGTGCTTCCCCCGGCTGCGCCATCCAGCAAAGACATTGACGCAGTCCTTAAGATGCTCAACGCTTTGACCCTCGATGACTTCAAGAAGATTGCTCACCTGGCCAACCAGATTGGCCAACAAGCGAAGCAAGCGGGACTGCAATACGCCTATCACAACCACAACTTCGAGTTTCGTGATCTGGGGAACGGTCACACGGGATATTCCGTTCTTCTCAAGGAGACTGACCCGAAACTGGTTAAGTTTGAAGCTGATTGCGGATGGATGGTGACGGCAGGAGCTAATCCTGCAGAATTCTTTAAAAAGTATCCCGGGCGATATCCCATGATTCACGTTAAGGATTTCACTCCTTCTTCCGGGACGAGCACGACACTTGCTATCGGAACTGAACAGCACGCCACCGAGCTTGGCCGGGGGCACATTGACTACAAACCAATCCTGGCTGCCGCGGAAGCGGCAAGCGTAGAGCACTTCTTTGTCGAACAAGACCCGCCGATCGTTGACATGACTCCGCTCGAGGCAGCGAAGGTTGACTATCAATACCTGCATCCATTGTTGAACAAGTGAGGAACTATTCAAGCCCGTCAACCCCAGCGAAGAAACATGATTAGACGTTCTCCGAAAGATCTCCCCTGGATGCTGCCGCCGCAGCTGAAGCGTAGGATTTTGCGCGACGGCGCAAGCCCGAATGAGCTTCGCGATGCCGCGTTTCGCCGCGTAGTCCTGGCGATTCCGCCGGGAAGGGTGAGTACCTACGGGAAGGTTGCGGCGGCGGCTGGCTATACGCTTTACCATCGCGCCGTTGCCCGGCTCCTGCGCACCGATCCGCCTGACCTGCTGCCATGGCACCGCGTGGTCGGCGCGAACGGCGCGATCAAGCTCCGCCATGAAGCCGCTGAAGAGCAACGTCTACGCCTAAAGATGGAGGGCGTTGCCTTCCGTGGCAACCGGGTTGATATGGACCTGCACGAACATCAGTTCCGCACTTGGGAAGAGCAGGAATAAGTGCGTTCATCCCACCTGTACAATCTTTAGTACGCCAGTCTGCCCGTTTTATCAGGGAAAATCCCCTTGCATCAGATCAATAGATAGCATGCCTGCAACCAACGGGCTACGCGGAGTTGATCCCTGCCCAGGCTGCCGCAAACGTTGTTGAGACCTGAGAAACCCAGAGTGCGTTATCTCACTCAGCGGCGCCTGACCTATCTCGGGATACCTTACTTCGCCCGAAGTTAATATCTGTTGGTTAGCCATCATCGATCAGAATCGACGCCATCCGAAGCGGAGGAGCGCTCTTGCGCGCTCAAAAGATAGCCACTCCGAAATTAAAGATAGATAGAAAAGTAGCTCAATCCTTGCCTAGTCTTAATCCTGACTAATAGGCCTGCTGCCTGCGTTGGGCGGCCAATCTATTCGAGCGACCAACTCATGGATCACGCCTATAGCACCACTTAAAGCGCTTCACAGAACTCGGGTAAAAAAGCAAACCTATGAGAATGAGTAAGTGTTTTTTTACGATTGCCGGGTATATCGCAGTGTGCCTTCTGCCAATCGCGTGCGAAAAAAAGTTCAACCCGGCAGATGGTACGGCGCCGCCGCCGAACGTCACCCAGACCAGCAATACGGGTGTTGTGACGGTTGAGAAACCGGAGCAATTCTCGTTGGTCACGGCAAACCGGCTGGACGCCCCTGCTCAGTTGAATGTCACCGGCGCGGTCAATCCGGATGTTGCTCGCGAGGTGCCGGCCATCTCCCTGGCAAGCGGCCGCATCGTCTCTATTAAAGCTCGCCTCGACGACAACGTGAAAAAAGGGCAGTTACTCCTGCAGGTGCAGAGCCCTGACGCGACGAATGCATTCGATGCCTACTTGAAAGCGGTTAATGACGAGCAACTCGCCAATAAGGCATACATCCGCACCAAGGACCTGTACGATCATGGCGCCGTGCCGCTCAGCCAGTTGGAGCAGGCTGAAGACACAGAAAAAGATGCCAAGGCCGATCTGATCGCTGCGGATGAACAACTCCGGACCCTTGGCGTTAACAAGAATCATCCGTCTCCTATCGTAAATGTGTACTCGCCGATTACCGGCGTTATCGTCGCCCAGAATGTGACGAATTCAGCCGCAGCGGGTGTCACCTATTCCGGAACATCTACGCTCTTCACCATCGCTGACCTGTCGACGGTTTGGATCATTTGCGATGTCTATGAAAATGACATTCCTAAGATTCACCTTGGTCAGGAAGCACTGATCCATGTAAATGCCTATCCCGATGAAATCCTGAGGGGCCACATCACTGACCTAGGCCCGGTACTTGACCCTACCATCCGCACCGCGAAGGTGCGGATCGAGATTCGCAATCCGGGAATACTCAAGCTCGGCATGTTTGTAACCGCGACCTTCGAAAGCAGAAACAAGCGCGCCTTTGCGGTGGTCCCTTCTACTGCCATTTTGCACTTGCACGATCGCGACTGGGTCTTTACCCCCGCGGGCGGAAAACAATTCAAGCGCGTTGAAGTAAGTGCCGGCGACATGCTCCCTGGCAACAACCAGCAGATTCTTTCCGGTATTGAACCCGGCCAGAAGGTCGTTTCCGAGGTTCTCCAACTGGAAGCGACGCTGGAGGCGCAATGATTCGCAGGCTGGTCGACTTTGCCCTGGGGAACCGCCCTCTTGTACTGGCAGTCGCAATCCTTCTGTTTGCCTGGGGAGTGGTTTCGTTCCATCGGCTTCCCGTGGAAGCGTATCCGGATGTGGCGAATAACTACGTCGACGTCATCGCGCAGTGGCCTGGAATCTCGGCGGAGCAGATCGAGCAACAGGTTACCGTCCCGATGGAAATCGTGATGAACGGCGTTCCGGGAGTCATCCATGTCCGTTCGTGGTCGCTTTTCGGGCTCTCGACTGTGGAGATGGTATTTGGCGAGGAGACGACGGACTTCGAGAACCGCGAACGGGTGCTGGAGCGGCTTTCGCAGGTAACACTGCCGCCGGGTGTCGTTCCGCAAATCGGGACAGACTGGAGCCCGGTGGGTCAGATCTATTTCTACACGCTGCAAAGTACGAACCCCGAATACGACGTCATGAATGTGAAGTCGCTCGAAGATTGGGTGGTGGACAAGAACTTGAAGTCTGTCCCGGGCGTCGTAGACAACAGCCCGTTCGGCGGCCCCACGCGCGAATATCAGGTTCGCCTCGACCCCGATAAGCTCGTCTCCTACGGGCTCAGCATCGCCCAAGTGGAGCAGCAGCTCACGAATAACAATGCCAACGCAGGCGGTAGCTTTATCGAAGCCGGGCAGCAGCAGATCAACATTCGCGAAGTGGGTCAGGTCAGAAACATCCAGGACATCGAGAACACGGTTGTTATGACCAAAGCCGGCACGGCGCTCCGGATGAAAGACATTGCCGTTGTCACGCAGGGCCCGAAGATCCGGCTTGGCCAGTTTGCCCGGGCATACCACCGCGAGGACGGGAAAATTGTCGATAACGCCGATGTAGTTTCAGGTGTCGTAGCGCTGCAAAAGGGTGCCGATGCGCAGCCCGTGCTGGAAGGAATTAATAAGAGAGTACAGGAGCTGAATGACCACATTCTGCCGCAGGGCGTGAAGCTTGTCCCCTTCATCGACAGGAGCGATCTGCTGCACTTCACCACCCACACCGTGCTGCACAATCTGACCGAGGGAATCATCCTGGTTGTGATTATTCTTTTCCTGTTCCTCGGCAACGTGCGGGGTGCAATCATCGTTGCACTCACCATCCCATTCTCTTTATTGTTCGCTTCGATTTGCCTCGACCTAAGGCACATTCCCGCCAACCTGCTCTCGCTCGGCGCGCTGGACTTTGGCATGGTCGTAGATGGCTCCGTGGTCATGGTGGAAAACATCGTCCGCCATCTCAGTCATCGCACCGTTGAGACGAGGACGCCGGCAGAGCAGATTCGAGAAGCAGCGCACGAGGTGCAACGCCCGGTTTTCTTTGCCATCGGAATCATCATCACTGCCTATTTGCCCATCTTCACCTTGCAAGCAGTGGAAGGCCGGCTCTTCAGGCCGATGGCGTGGACGGTGGCCTTCGCTCTAATGGGCGCTCTCACCTTTTCCATGATTGTTGCTCCTGTCCTTGCCAGTTTGCTGTTCCGCAAGGGAGCGAAGGAGTGGACCAACCCGGTGATGGGGTTCCTAATCGTTCGCTATCGTAAGGCCGTCACCTGGGCTATCCATCAGAGATTGGTCACGGTCGGCGTTGGCGTTGTCGGACTCGCTATCGCGATCTACCTTGCCTTCGGTGGCGTCATCGGCTCCGAATTCCTTCCGCATCTGGATGAAGGCGCGTTGTGGGTGCGCGGTACTCTTGCTCAAAGCGCAGGGCCCAGTGATGGCATCCAGGTCACGAATCAGGCCAGAATCCTGCTTTGCTCCTTTCCCGAGGTGACCGAGTGCACCAGTCAAACCGGCCGTTCGGATGACGGGACCGACCACACCGGATTTTTCAATACGGAATACTTCGTGGGTCTGAAACCGAAGGAGCAGTGGCGCCCAGTGTTTGACCAGGACAAAGACAAGTTGATCGCCTCCATGACTATGCAGCTCGAGAAAAAAATTCCAGGCGCGATCTGGGGCTTCTCGCAGCCGATCGAAGACAACATGGAGGAGGCAGTCAGCGGAGTCAAGGGCGAGCTTGCTACCAAGGTCTACGGCAGTGATTTGCATTTGCTCGAGGATAAGGCCAACGAAATAGCCGGCATTATGAGTCACGTCAGGGGCATCGCAGACTTGGGAGTGTTCCAGGTTACCGGACAGCCGGACCTGAACCTCGTGGTGGATCGTGCAAAGGCCGCGCGGTGGCAGATCAACGTGGCGGATGTCCAGGATGCCATCCAGACCGCGGTCGGAGGCAATGCCCTCACCCAGGTTCTGCGGGGGGAGGAGGTTTACGACCTCACCTTGCGCTATCTGCCTCAGTACCGGGAGACCAGGGAAGCGATCGGCGACATTCGCTTGTTATCGCCATCGGGTGAACGGGTTTCCCTTGATCAGCTCTGTAAGGTCCAGGAAGCAGATGAGGGCTCCGAAATCTACCGCGAAGGGAACGAGCGATATGTCGCCATCAAGTACAGCGTACGCGACCGCGCCCTTGGGGACACTGTGAAGGAAGCCATCCAGAAGGTTGAGTCCCAGGTAAAACTACCCCGCGGATACCACCTCGGGTGGGAGGGTGAGTACCAGAGCGAAGTACGCGCGGAAGCGCGGATGCTCATCATCGTGCCCTTAACTGTTTTGCTCATCTTCATCATCCTGTATGCGATGTACAAGTCGGTCAAATGGGCGCTGGTGATTCTTGCCACCGTCGCCATGGCCCGGATCGGCGGCCTGCTGGCATTGCTGGTAACGCACACTAACTTCAGCGTCTCCTCCAGCGTTGGCTTTCTGGCGCTGTTCGGGGTCTCGGTGCAGACCGGCGTGATCATGCTCGAGTACATCAACCAGCTGCGCGCGCGTGGACATTCGATCGAAGAGTCGGCCGTGGAAGGCGCCGTTCTACGCTTGCGACCAATCATGATGACCATGTTGGTCGCAACCTTAGGTCTGCTTCCAGCGGCCATGTCACACGGCATCGGGTCGGATTCGCAGCGGCCATTTGCCATCGTGATTGTCGGCGGCTTGATTGCTGATCTGGTCATGAGCATCTTTTTGCTACCAACACTGTATGTCTGGTTCGCGGGACCTAACGATGTTTTACCCGTCCCGGAAACGGAGTTTGAGAATTGAGAGCTCAACGGCGTTTCCGGACTTGCTTATTATTCGCCTGCCTATGCTGTGTGCAGCAGAGCCTGTACGGCCAGGCTCCTTCGCCGTCCATTCCACTTACCCTGCAGCAGGCAGTCGATTATGCGCTTGCCCACAATCCAGCCCTGCTTTCGGCGCGACAGAACCTGCTCTCGATGAAAGGGCAAGAGGTGGAGGCGGGACTGCGGCAGAACCCCAACTTCACCGTGTATGGCTCGAACCTGAGCAATCCTGCCACTTCCACGACCCCTTATGCATACAGCCTGGAACTGGATCGGCTGTTTGAGCGCGGTCAAAAACGGCGTTGGCGTTTGGACGCCGCGCGCTCGACTACCTCGCAGACGGAAGCACAGTTCCACGATCAGCAGCGCGGAACCGTGTTGGCGGTGAAACAGGCTTTTACCAACATGCTCCTGGCCAAAGCTGCCTTGAAGGTTGCGCAGGATAACTTGAAAAACTACAACCAGCAGTTGGATATCTTCCGTGCCCGCTATCACGATGGCGATCTTGGTGAACTCGACTTCGACCGGCTGGATCTGCAGCTGGCGCAGTACGAGAGCGATGAAGCCAGTGCGGAAATTAACCTGGTCCAGGGCAGCGACCAACTGCAAACTCTTCTTGGCTTTGAGCAGCCAAAGAAGGATTTCGACGTCGCCGGTGATATCGTGCCCCCATCCGTAGCCTCTAACCTTATCGACCTGGAACAGAGGGCATTGACCAACCGTCCTGACTACCATGCTGCTCAAGCGGCAGTTCTGGTGGCGGATGCCAATGTCAAGCTGGCGTATGCAACGGGTACCACGGACCCGACCCTGGAAGGGGAATATGACCACAGCGGCAATCTGAGCAGCTATGGTTTCTCTGTCAGTATTCCCGTCCGCATCTTCGACCGCAACCAGGGCAATAAGGATACGACCAAATATTTGGCTCAAGGCAGCAGGTTTTCTGAAGTAGCAGCAAAAAACCAGGTTTTCTCCGATGTTGACCAGGCCTGGATCGGTTATACGCAATCGAAAATCCTCTCCGATCGCTACAACGGACACTACTTGGCCGAGGCCAAGCGCGTGTTGGAGATAGCACAATACGCTTATAAGCGGGGAGGCTTAGCGCTGATTGACTACCTCAATGCATTGCAGGATGACCGCACCACAACCTTGAATGCGCTTACGGCCGATGCGCAGACATGGCTGGCGATCCACCAACTTAGCTATACCACGGCTTCCGAGGTTGTTCCGTAGCCATCAGCGGGGCGCGGATCAGGCAGAGTTTCCGACAGCGGTTATACTGGCCCCCTGAAAGGTTAAACAGGATTTCCGGTTTGGGCGTTTCGGGAACCACCACCCCTATGAAGACAGCTCCTGCCCTCATTGTTCTTTTCATTTGCGCCGCTTCCATAGCTTCGTATGCACAGCACCAGAACACTGCAAAGTTTAATGCGGACGCCCTCTTCCAGCCTGGTATGGGCGCGATGCAGACAGCGCGCGACACCTGCAGCAAGGTTCCCGGGCCGCAATTCGGTGCATGCTTTGTGCAGCAGATGCAAGCAGCGGGAGCTTCACCCCAGGCAGTAGCCTTCATGCATGCAATTCACGACAACGGCTTCATGCGAGACTTTAAGAATTCCGGCCGCGTGGACATTGCCTTTGCATTCTTCCCCTTCGCGGCCAACGAAAATCAGCATTGCCTGCTTGTCAACGGAACGCCAAGGGTGATTGATGTAGACGACTACAATCTCCTCCCCAAAAACGAGCTGGCGAAGAATCCCGCTTATGCCTCGCTACAGCAAAAATTTCCCAATCTCGCAGTTTTTCCCGGTGACCGGTCCGGCACGGCCTTTATCACCGCGAGCGACCTTCCTGGCGGCGGCCAGCGCTTCCTGGTGCCTTACGTTCTAGTTGATGGCTGCCACGCCTGCGCGCGTACCGGTGCGCTCCAACTGGCCTTCGACTTCGACAGAACCGGAAAATTTCTCGGTACGAAAGTTGCCGGCGTCACCCCGCTCCCTGCGTCTTCTATCCAGTAGGGGTCGTCCTCTCGAGGAGGCCGGGTGCCCCACATCTCGCTCGTTTTTCGCGAGATGTGGGATACCACGGCTCCCTCCCTCTGACTCTCGATTCATCCGATGCACTGAGGGGTCAACATGAGTGGTATCCCGGCCTTCGTCAGGCAACCAGGGCGCTCCAACCGGGACTGATTAATCGTTTGATAGTTTCCTCTGTTAGGCTGGATCGGCCAAAACGAAAGGGGGCAGGGAACCGCCATGTCGAAAGGAATCTTCCTACTTGCTGCCATCACGGTTGGGTTGGTCCTCAGCGCGAAGGCTCAGACGTCTCCTCCCCAAGAGCCGTTTCGCTGGGGAGCTGCTTCGGCCGCGTACCAGGTCGAAGGCGCGTTTAACGCCGACAACAAGGGCCGTTCCATTTGGGATGTTTACCTTGATGACGATCATCTTGCCGGTCCCGGCATCTCCGGCGACGTGGCCATCAACTTTTACGATCGGGAGCAGTACCTCAAAGACATAGCCCTGCTCAAGAAGATGGGTCTGAACAGCTATCGCTTTTCGATCTCCTGGCCCAGGATCATGCCCGACGGCCTCGGCCCAGTGAACCCGGCTGCCATCGCTCACTACCGCCAATTCATCACCGACCTTAAAGCCGCCGGCATCAAGCCGATGTTGACTCTGTACCACTGGGATATGCCTGCATCGCTCGCAGCCGCAGGAGGTTGGGAGAACCGCGCATCCATCGACTGGTTTCAACGTTATGCCGAGGTTGTCTTCGCCAACTTCGCCGATCAGGTTGACCTGTTCGTCCTGGTGAATGAGCCGTCCATCGAACGCGATCTCAAGACCGCGGCCGAAGAGAAGATGGCGGGACGCAAGGGGTCCCTGGTTTTGTTGCCCGATCTAGCCCACCTCGCTGTATCTCTCAAAACCTACAACCATATTCTTCTGGCCTCCGCGGCAGCAAAAAAGAGTTTCGATGCCAAGGGCTACAAGGGAAAAGTCGGCTTAGCCATCCCGTTATTTCCGCCGTTAACCGCCGCCAACCCGTCCCCGTCGGACATCGCAGCAGCGAAATTTGGAGATGGTGTTCTCAATCGTTGGTTTCTTGATGCCATGTTCAAGGGCACCTACCCAGCGGACATCCTCGCCTTCGCCAAAGAACGAAACCTGGACACCGATGTCAAGCCGGAAGATGCAGCCACTATCCACGCAGCCCACTTTGATTTTCTCGGGATTAACTACTACGCGCCGGCGTTCTTCCGCCATCCCAAGGACGCGCAAGACCCGGCGGCCGCGGAAGCCTTTACTCCCGACGGCATCGACAAAGCGTTTAACGGCGCCGTGCGCCCGGATATGTTCAAGGCCCTGCTCGACCGGATCAGAGTCGACTACGGTAACCCGACTGTCTATATCACCGAGAATGGCGCCGGCTTTCCCGGCGAGGATAAGCTCGTCGATGGCACAGTCCATGATGTGCGCCGGTGCCGCTACATCGTGCAGCATGTAGCGGCCATGCAGCAGGCAATCGTTGCCGGCGCAGATGTTCGCGGCTACCACGTATGGTCAAGCCACGATAACCTGGAGTGGATCAGTGGCTATGGCAGTCGCTTCGGCCTGATCTACGTTGATTTTGATACCCAGCAACGCACGCCCAAGATGAGTGCAGAGATCTATGGGCGCATCACCAGGGGAGAAAACCTGTCCCCGGACGTCTGCAGTAAATAAGAACCAGCCGCTACTCTGTTTGCGAGGACTGCCCACCCATGCTGGATGTTCACGTGCCCCACGAAAAGATTCATGGATTGAGAGACTTCTTCCTGCATCTTTTCACCATCACCATAGGATTGCTCATAGCGCTGAGCCTGGAAGGGTGTGTAGAGTGGCAGCATCATCGTCACCTGGTACGGGAGGCGGAGGCGGCCCTGCACGACGAAATAGAAAACAACGCCAAACAAGTTGCCAACATCCGGCAACAGGTGCAGAACCATCGTATGCAGCTGGACCAGGACTTGGCGGTGCTTGCCCAGATGCGTACCCATGCGGGAGTTCACGATACCCTGAGCTTAGGCTTCAGCATGCAGAGTTTTGACGATGTAAGTTGGAAGACAGCGCAGACCACCGGCGCCTTCGCCTACATGCCCTATGCCGACGCAAGAGAATTCTCTGATATCTACTCTGCCCAGGATGAGTTGTACAAAGCGCAACAACAGGTGGTCGAGGATGTGATGCGGGCCGCTGCGCCCGTAGTCGCCTTACCCAAGGGAGTGCAGCCCGGGCCATCGGGAATCGATGAGATGACGAATCGCATCGGCATGGTCGAAATGCGTCTTTCGCTCGTGGATTCGCTCATCAACAGTTTGCAGAAGTCTTACCAGAAGTACCAATCAGAGCACGCCTGAACCACAGCAATCCGAAGACCACGGTGCCCGAACTCAGCTCTGCTATTTCGTGTGTGCCTCTTGCGGAAGATATTCCCGGCTCATGGTCACGTAACCTTCCCTGGCCGTCTTCTTGCCGCGCTCGCGATAAAGCTCTTCCTCGTGCGGTTGCCATGTTGCGAGGCCATCAACGTAGCGGTTGTACATACAGAACGCCGCAGCGATCAACACTGTGTCATGGATCTCGATGTCGCTGGCGCCTGCCTGGCGTGCCTCTTCTACATCACGCGCGGTCACATTCTTCCCACCTTTTTGCACTTTGCCCGCAATCATCAGCAGCGCCTTCAACTTGTCCGATATGCCGGCATGGAGAAAATCCGCCTTCACCCGCCGCACCAGCTCTTCATCGTTATCCAGATGGGCAGCGGCGATCGCGCCGTGAACGGTCTGACAAAAATAGCAATCGTTGAGTGAGGAGACATAAGTTGCGATCAGCTCTCGCTCTCCCGGAGCGAGGGTGTTCGGTGCGTGCAGCAGAATCTCTGCAAGCTCGTTCAGCGGTTTCGCAGTCTCCGGACGAAAAGCCATTGGTCCGCGAATACCCTGCAGTCCTTCAGGAAGATTGATATGCGGCATAGTGTGTCAGCTCCTTTCAGAGGTAAGCGGCATTGCCGGCTGGGCCGGAATGAGAAATCTGTGAAATGGTATCCCGCAAAGCACGATACCGATTCCAATCAGCGCGGGCAACGGATCGTGCATAAGAATCAGGAAGGCGACCAGCGTGGCAAGAACGATGAAGGCGATTGGCGCCACGGGAAACCACCAACCGCGCACCGGCTCGCGCACCCTGAATAGCGTTGAAACAGTTAAGGCCAAAAAAAGCACGGCCGAAAAAATGATGTAAGACAAAACGCGATCGAAGGCGCCCAGAAACAGCACGGCCAGCGCCAGCCCGGTTTGCAGCAGAATGGCATTAACGGGTGTGCCGAAGCGCGGGTGCAGCTTGCCGAAGACTGGAAAGAACGCACCGGATCGTGCCATGGCATAGCAGACGCGCGGCGCCGCCATGGTCAGTGCTGCGATACCACCGCACACACAAACAAGTACGCAGGCGGATAGAACGCGAGCGCCTGCTGCCCCAAATAGCACTCCACCGAATTGCGCCACAAACGCCGTGTTCGACGTGACCCGCTCAATGGGCAGCACAGCGAGAAACGCCGCGCTGATCAGCAGGTAAACAGCAGTCACGACGGTGACGCCGCCAATGAACGCTAGCGGCAAAGTTCGCTTGGGATCACGGATCTCACCAGCAATCTTGCTCGCCTCCCACCACCCGCCGAAGCTGAAGAAGGCGCTCATCACCCCACCGACTATAGCGGGAAAGATGGCATCCGAGCCGGGGCGGCGCATGGCGAACGGCAGCAGGTTACCCACATGAGCGTGTCCGGAGATAGCCGCCCATGCTACCAGCGTGAACAGGATGACGAGTTTGAAACCGTTCACCAATGACATCACCGCGGCGCTAAACCGGGTGCCGATCAGAGTGATGATGCCGAAGATGCAAATCAGAAGCCCGGGAACCAGAGCGAGTCCGCGGGTTCCCAGTGGCAGCAGCTGCGCCACGTAAGGTGCTGCACCCACGGCGAGTGCGGCAGTCACCCCAGGGTACATCACGATGGCGCTCATCCAGCCATACAGAAAGGCGACTTCCTCGCCGTACCCGGCCCGCAGGTAGACATATTCGCCGCCCGATTCGGGGAATCGGATGGCAAGTTCGGAATAGCACAGAGCTCCGCACATGGCCATCAGCGCTATGGCGATCCACACCAGGGCCAGCAACAATGGCGATCCAAGCGACCTCGCCATCGCGGCTGGCGTAAGAAAAATACCCAGGGCAATGGACTCGCCGGTAACGACTGCGATCGCCGCGGCCAAACCTAGTTGCCTTGTCTCGTTCTGCTTGTGCGTATCCAATTTGGATTATCCTACGTCTCCATATAACACCCTGCATCCATCGAAAGGTTGAGACTCCGGCTTACGACAGAGACTTTTGCTGCGTTAAGCACCGTGCAAGCCATCCGAAGCAAGAATTAATTGCTTATACTTCGTGCAACCTCTATAACCACTTCATCTCCGGTAACAGACCAGGTCCGCCAAATGGCCATGAAAGGGCATCACCGCGATTGACAGTCGAAGATCAGAGTCTCCATACCAACAACTTACGCAGGTGCTGCGTCGCACTCGGCTTATTGGTGGCGCTATGTCTTGACGTCTCAACGGCGCAGGTAGCCCAACGGCCTTCACGGCACGAGTTCTTGCGCGTCTCGCTCGGCGATACTTTTCGAGGCCCCGTTTCAGGACGATTGCTGCTCTTTATCGCGCCCGTCTCGACAGACGAAAAAGATAAGAACGCGTCAGACTCCGTCGACATGGACATGATGTCTCCCACCAGCGTGTATGTCGCTGCGAAGGAAGTCGAATACCTTGCCCCTGGTGACTCCATCGACATTGATGTCGACGACATCGTCTTTCCCGGGCCTCTCCTGCAGGCCGCGCCGGGCAGCTACCGTGTGCAAGCGGTTCTCGATGTTCACCACACCTACAACTACGAAGGACGTGCCGCCGGAGATTTGCTGAGCGTGCCAGTGACGGTGAGTGTGCCGTTAGACGACTCCGCGAACAACGCTCTTATCCTGACCCAAGTATTTCCCGATCCGCCCGACCCTCTGGCGCAACGTACCGACGTGGTGGCGGCACTCAAACCGCTGGACTTCGTCAGCCCTGTTCTCACGACCTACTGGGGACGAAACATTCACATGCGCGGTTGGGTGTTGCTGCCGCCCGGATATGCCACTCATCCCCAGCAAAAGTATCCAACCGTTTATTTCACCCATGGTTTCGGAGGCACGCTACCCGGATTGCGTGCCCGCTACGCCCCTGTGCTATATGACCGCATGAAGCAGGGCCGCATGCCGGAGATGATCTGGGTTCTGCTCGATGAGAGCAGTCCGACGGGCACCCATGAGTTCGCCGACTCGGTGAACAACGGACCGTGGGGAACCGCGCTGACCACAGAGCTGATCCCGAGCATTGAGGCCACCTATCGCATGGATGCGCGCCCTTCGGGGCGCTTTCTGCAGGGGCATTCATCGGGAGGTTGGGCGACGTTGTGGCTGCAGACTCGCTATCCCAGGATCTTCGGCGGCACGTGGTCGACATCGCCCGATCCCAGCGACTTTCATTTCTTCAGCACCATCGATCTTTACGCGCCCCACGCGAATTTTTACCGGGCGCCCGACGGCACGTTGAATCCAATCATTCGCGTGCACGGCAAGGCACGTGCAACCATGCAGCAACTTGCCGGGCTTGAGTCGGTGCTCGGCCCCTACGGCGGACAACTTGCGTCCTTCGAATGGGTGTTCTCGCCTCGCGCCGCCGACGGCCGTCCTGCTCCCCTCTTCGATCGCGGCACCGGCGATATCGATCCCAAGGTTGCGGACTATTGGCGCACTCACTATGACATCGTGCAATACCTGAACAACAACGCAAAAACAATCGCGCCTGATCTGCAGGGAAAGATTCACCTCTTCGTCGGCACCGACGATACTTTCTATCTCGATGGAGCCGCCCACAGCTTGCAGTCAACCCTTGCCCGCCTCGGCATCAAGTCGGAGTTCGTCTTTCGGCCAGGCCGCTCCCACTTTGACTTGTACATGGATGGAAACGATCGCTACGCTCTGTTCGATCGCATTGCCGCGGAGATGTATAGCGTAGCCCGCCCGGATAAGACCGCTCACTGACGCACCTGCTCTGCTTTTATCGGATCGCTGCAGCGAAGGGAAGAAACATGGCCACGACAGTCCCGCTTCCGCCTTCCTTCTGACTGCTTCGGAATCGCAAGACGCCGTGATGCTGATCGGGCCCAGAGGGCCGGCCGTCCAAACATAGCCCAGCGCGGAAGAGTCTGTGTGAGAACCTCCTGGCTTTGTATCAGGGCCCGACTTTAGTCGGGCCGTAAAGAATTGAAAAAGATTGGCCTTTAGCCCCTGCTACGACGCATCTTGCAAAAACTGCTCCTGGAGACAATTTCGGCAGGGGCTAAAGCCCAGATCTTCGTTGCCTCAGCGGCCCGACTTAAAGTCGGGCCCTGATACAAAGCCATGAGGTTCTCACACAGACTCGGAGGGGCTCGGTTATTGAGGGAGGATGATGCGAGCGCCGCGGCCAAAGGGGTAGGCCATCCTCCCTTTTTCACAGCCGTTCTGGTGTCTCAAGGGGATATCTTCCGTCCAGAAGCCAACCTAAAATCAGTCCTTGCCAGGCTGCGAGAGACCGCCCCGCGGTTTGCGGCCTTTAAAAGGAGTAAAAAACATGGCTTCATCCCCTTCCACTACATCGGAAAGACCACGAGCAATCGATCTTGATAAGCTGAACGTGCTGCTGGAGCAGGCCGTGCGGGACATGGGCGCGGCCATGCACGCGCCCCTCATTGTAATCGGAGACAAACTCGGCCTTTATCGGGCAATGGGAGACGGCACACCAGTCACTCCCGCGCAGCTTGCCGAGAGCACCGGCACCGCGGAGCGTTACATACGCGAATGGTTAAACGCCAATGCGGCCGGTCATTTTGTGGAGTACGACGCCGCAAACGGCACCTACTTTATGACCCCGGAACAAGCGCTGGCGCTGGCGCTGGACGATACGCCGGTCCATCTCCCGGGCTTCTATCACATGCTCGCGTCGCTGATGAAAGACGAGGAAAAGATCACCCAGATTTACCGCACAGGCGAGGGCATGGGCTGGCATGAACACGAAAAGGGACTTATTTGAAGGTTGCGAGCGTTTCTTCCGGCCAACCTATCTGGCGAACCTGGTTTCAAGCTGGATTCCATCGCTGGACGGAGTCGAGGCCAAACTCAAGGCAGGAGCCCGCGTGGCTGATATTGGGTGTGGACACGGAGCTTCAACACTGTTGATGGCGAAGGCCTACCCCAAATCACAATTCGTTGGCTTTGACTACCATGCTCCTTCCATTGAAACCGCGCGCAAAAAGGCTCTGGAGGCCGATGTAGGCGATCAAGTGACTTTCCAGGTGGCGCCCTCGAAGGAATTTCCCGGAAATAACTACGACCTGGTGGCGTTCTTCGATTGCCTGCACGACATGGGTGACCCCGCAGGTGCTGCAAGGCACGTTCGCAAATCGCTCGCGCCCCGCGGTACATGGATGATCGTCGAGCCTTTTGCCCACGATGAGGTCTCCGCAAATCTGAACCCGGTCGGGCGCATCATGTACGCCGCGTCGGCATCGGTTTGTGTGCCGTGCTCGCTCTCCCAGGAAGTAGCGCTCGGCCTGGGCGCACAGGCCGGACCGGCAAATATAGAGAAGGTGGTGCGCAGCGGCGGGTTTACGTTTTTCCATAAGGCAGCTGAGACCCCGTTCAATATGGTGTTTGAAGCGCGCGCGTAGTTTGCGGGTCGAGATCCCTAACGAGTTTGATGTGTACTTACCGGGGCGCAGCGCACGGCGGATCACCAAGACCGGTAAGCTACACAGCCTGCGGCGATTTTCCTTGAAATCCCTACATCGACCCTTGGGGAAGAAGGTCGATGAAACAGGTCGAGGAAAATCGCCGTTCTTTTTCCCGCCAACAATGACTGCTCTTCCGCTCTGCCGGACTGTTGGCGAATCTCCGATCGCAAGGAGTAAGGTTGTCACATGCGTGCACGACTCTGGCCGGCGGTCGCCGTATCCTTCGGCGCTCTGCTCTTATTCTCCACACTCTTTGCATGGCTCGTCTCCCATGAGGCTGCCCGGATTCACGAACACACAAAGACTGCCCACCAGGTTTACCAGGCAGCGGATGACGCTATCTCAGATATCCAGGCAAATATCAACAAGGGCGCGCTGATTGAGCAGAGCGGTTTCAGCAGCCCCAATGTGGTTGAGACCGAGAACCGAATCTCCGACCTGCAACGGAACACACAAAATGACTGTGCAGCGTTGCTGGACCTGATCGGTGCCAACCAACGGCCCCAAATCCTTGCCCTCCAGCAAGGTCTGGATAAGTACTGGAGCTCAATTCAGCAGAGTCTTCGCACCTCGCGAACGCAGCACGGGCAACAGATCCTCTTCAGTGAACTGGAGAACCAGCCGGAAAAAGTTCTCGATCTCGCCGGCCGCATCGATGCGCTGAATCAGGCGCGCCTGGCCCGTACGGAACAGGACATCGAGAGTCAGCAGACCAAGCTGCGAGAATACGCCACCGCGGCGACGCTCATGCTCCTCCTGCTGGAGTGCGCGATTGCGGTATTCAGTACTGCCTACATGTATCGGCTCGATAAGGTCTCTGAAGCAGAAAGAAAGCGGGCCGAGAAGGCGGAGCAGGAACTCCGGGGTCTTTCCAACCAGCTGGTGAGAGTACAGGAGGAGGAAAGAAAAACGATCTCTCGAGAGCTTCACGACGAGGTGGGCCAGATACTGACAGGCTTGCGCATGGAATTGGGAACGCTGTCGCATTACGAGCCAGATGAAGATTTTCGTTGGCGGCTTGAAAGCGTGAAGCGATTGGCGGAAGAGGCCCTTCGTTCGGTGAGAAATCTCGCCTTGTTGGTGCGCCCTTCGATGCTTGATGATCTGGGACTGGAACCTGCGCTGCACTGGCAGGCGAAAGAGTTCTCGCGCCGATGCGGAGTGCCTGTTTCCGTAAACATTGAAGGCAATCTCGACCATCTCCCTGAGCCGCTTCGGCTTTGTCTTTACCGGGCGATCCAGGAGGCCTTGACCAACTGCGGCAAGCACGCCGACGCTAGCCGCGTTACTGTCATCGTTAAGCAGGACGACGCTCGAGTGATTGCTTCCATCCAGGACGACGGCAAGGGATTTGATGCGCTGCTTACCAACGGCGGTCTGGGATTACTGGGTATGACGGAGCGCGTCCGCGCCCTGCAAGGGCGTATGTCGGTGGCCTCGGAACCCAGTCGCGGAACACTGATCAGCCTCGAATTGCCGGCAAAATTCGATCCGAGATTGTCGTGATGCCGCGGCTTCCAGGCGTTCGCATACCTCTCCTGCCATTTAAGCTGCTCCATAGTGTCTCCAGGGGATGTAGTTTAGACTCTGCTCCGCCTATCTTTTCCTTAGAGAGCAATTTTCTTCTCGAAGAGGGTGGGTCCAATGGCAAGTCTCTTGCAAACCGTTGCGGACAATGAGTCCAAGCTTGGAAAAGCCGATGGCTTCCAGAAAACAAGGGAAAACATGAAATTCAAGGTGCTCATCGCGGACGATCACGGAGTGGTGCGCAAGGGTCTGCGGCTCCTTTTGGAACAGTACCCGGAGCTTATGGTAATAGGAGAAGCGGCAAACGGCCGGGAAGCGGTGACCCTTTCCTCCACCCTCGCACCGCAAATTGTCGTCATGGATGTCGGAATGCCGATACTGAATGGCATTGAAGCGGCGGAACAGATACTGAGTGCGAATAGCAAAATCGGGATCATTATTCTCACCATGCACGCAGATGAGAGCTATCTCTTGCGGGCCCTCAATGTGGGCGTCAAAGGTTACCTGTTAAAGGAGTCGGCCGAAGATGACCTGCTGCTGGCGATAAGGTCGGTTGCGCACGGAAAGCCGTTTTTCAGCCGGGCGATCAATGAGACCCTGCTTGAGGACTACATGCGCATGCTAAAGCAGCAAGGTCTCTCGGACACATTTCACCTTCTCACCGTCCGGGAAAAAGAAGTGCTCCAGTTACTGGCCGAAGGAAAAACAAACAAGGAAGTGGCCATACTGTTGGACGTAAGCCCGTACACAGTAGAGAGCCACCGAACCAACCTGATGCAGAAACTTAATATTCACAATACCGCTGAGATCGTTCTTTACGCGGTCCGTAAACGGCTGGTTAGCTAATCTCCATCGAGCCGTTTTAATCCGAACCGAAAGGGCACTGGTCTTACGGTGGGCGCACGACCCGCGTCCTGGGAATATCTATGTTCAGACGAGGCGATATATTTGATAACCCGGTTACGGGCGAACGAGCAACGATCCGTGTTGGTACCCGCGAAACAATGGGCGAGCGGTTGATTGTCGATCTGGAGCTGCGTGGAACCGGCTTTGGTTCCGCTCTGCACCTTCATCCATCTATGCGCGAACGCCTGACAGTGGTGAGCGGTCGCGTCGGCGTATCTGTCGATGGTGTGGCTTCCATTGCCGAATTGGGTAAGACGATTGATATCCCTCCCGGGGTAGCTCACCGGTTCTGGAATGCTGGGGTTTACGAGGCCAAGCTGAGGATTGACCTTCGACCGCTGAATAGATTCGAAGCCTACAAATTCGAGGCCTTCATGCGCAATATGATCGGTTTAGCCCAGGATGGCAAAACTAACGTGAAAGGGATGCCGAATCTTCTGCAGCTTGCGATCACAGCTAGCGAATTCGGTGACGTCATTCAATTCTCAAGCCCGCCAAGGTTCATACAAAAAATACTGTTCCCAATCCTTACACCGATAGCTCGATTAAGTGGGTACAGGAGCTCCTATAACGAGTATGTTTTTCGGTCGCCTTCACAGCGGGTAGAGAGCGAAGTAAAGATGCATGTCCTTAAGCGTTCATGATACTTGCATCCGAGTTTCGAGTCAGTGACTCGTCTTCTTGAAACATGGTCACCATAACGAACAGCAGTCTGGGTTAAGCAGAACCGCCAAGTGACGGACCCGGAAAGACAATTATGTCTCCGCGTAAAGGCAGCCAAGGGCCATTTTTTATAAAAACGTTTCTTGATACTCGCGTTCTCATTTCGGCTTTGCTATTAGGCGTGGTTGTTGGTTTCTTCGGCGTCGGCCTGGACCGCCTTGTACATCACGCCAGCAGGATGTATGCGTCTGATCTGTATACCTGCGTAGTGGCGTTCATATTGTTCTACCTGTTGATGATTTACGAGAAGCGAAGGCGTGTGAGTTGTGCTCGAAGGATGGCAATTGCGGCGGAAGTGAATCATCACATCCGCAATGCGTTGACTGTGATCGTGTATTCGGCGTCCGTACGGTCCGATCAGTCACTGCAGTCGACACTTAAAGATGCGACCGACCGCATCGATTGGGTTCTGACGACCGTGTTGCCGGATGGAGAGGAAAACCTCAAGTGGCCGGTGCAGACCTCAGGATGGCGTCCAGTGGCGTGGCACAGCGCCGAGAACGATCGTTCTTCTAGAAACCGCATTGGCTGATCAGTGATCTTGGGTGGAGCGATCCGGACAACTAAGGAGAAGAGCCATGCTTGTCAGCCAGGCACAAATAATTCTTATCACTACTATGAGTGGCGTTCTCTGTAGCCCCATCGCACTGACTGACACGCTCGGCTTTTGGTCGCCAACACCGGCTCAAGTGGAGATCGCCGATCGGCTTGATTCTTTTGAAAGCACCGCTGTTTCTACGCGTAGCGAGATCGATCTCTATGCTGCAGCCGTGCGCAGCGGCAATCTTCACCTGCAGTCTTATATCGGCGACCTGGAGCAAATCAAGGAGCACGTCAATCTTTTGGGAAAGAAACTGGCGGAACTGGAGAGACGTCACACCCAGGGAACGGAACTGGAGCAAGCGGCAATCCGGGAAGCTCGGCCTCATCTCGAAGCCCTGGCCAATCGTGTGCAAATCACTCTCCTGATGCTTAGTGAAGACCGGCGCTGCTATAACTCGTCCAGATTTCGCGAGGCGGTGAAGGGAATGTACCAGGAAGCAGATAGCCTTTATAACCGGGTGGACGCGATCACCGATTATGAGAAAGCCCGCTATCGTGCGATCAACTCGGCGCCTGGGGCCAAGGACGATCTGTAACTCGGTCCCAGGATCCCGACCGGTAAAGGCCATCCGCACCGGATAACATGGCGCTGCGCACAGCCTTGCGAAACTCGCAGATAATGTAACCATGCGAATTCTGGTGATCGGCGCTGGCGCCGTCGGTGGCTATTTTGGCGGCCGCTTGCATGAGGCTGGAAGGGATGTCAGCTTCCTGGTGCACCCTCGGCAGGCAGACATCATACGCTCGTACGGTCTGCGCATTGTAAGTCCCTACGGGGACGCAGTCCTGCATCCCAACCTCATCCTGGCCAGTGAAATTGCCGGCCCGTACGACCTAATCCTCCTTTGTGTCAAGGCATACTCTCTGCAGGCTGCGATGAACGACTTTGCCGCAGCGGTGGGACCGGGCACGATGATCCTTCCCGCACTCAACGGAATGCGCCACATCGATCTTTTGATCGGGCAATTTGGAGAGGACGCGGTGATCGGGGGAGTCTGCCTTATTGTCGCGGAGGTCGATAAGGATAACCGCATCGTGCAGATGACAAAGATCCACAAGCTGGTGTACGGGGAACGCCGCGGGGGCGGCTCAGCGCGCATAACGGCTCTGGACGAAACCATGCAGGGGACAAGTTTTGAGGCCAAAGCATCAGATGACATCATGCAGGAGATGTGGGAGAAGTGGGTGCTGCTCTCCAGCTTGGGCGCTACCACCTGTCTCCTGCGTGGCAACATCGGAGAGATCGAAGCCATACCCGGCGGCACGGAGCTCGCGCTCCAGATACTTGCCGAATGTAGTGCGATATCCGCAGCATGTGGCTATGCGCCCGGCGAGGCGTTCCTTGCCCGGACCCAAAAGACACTCACGGCTCGCGGCTCGAGCCTGACCTCCTCCATGTATCGCGATTTGACCAGGAACGCCCGCGTAGAGGTCGATCAAATATTAGGTGACTTGCTGGAGCGGGGACGCAATTCACGCGTCGCCACTCCGCTGCTTGCGGCCGCCTGTGTGAACCTGCGCATCTATCAGGCCCGGCTGGAGTCCGCACCGTGAACAAAGGCCTATGGCGGTTCGAAAAAACCTTTACGCGCCTGCACCGTCAACTTCTTGTCCTTTGCCTTCAACTCCAGCTTGTGATAGCTGTTCGGTTGGGTGTCCGGCGGAGGCTTATATCCCAGTTCGTATTGCAATCGCAGATCCTGGCCGATCTTCTCGAAGATCTCTCGCAAGCTCAGCGTGCGCGAGACAGTAAATACATGGCCTCCTGTACTCTCTGACATTTTCTGCAAGGCTGCCAGCCCAGAATCAAACGCAGGTGGAATTCCTGTGGTGCCGGCGCTGAGACTGTTCCGCATGCTGTAAAGGACAGAGTAGATCTGCACATCCGCGCGCTGCGCCTGCTCGACGGCCTCCTCGATCGTCCTGCGGCTTCCGTTGTCGCCGCCGTCGGTGAGAATCACCATTGCCTTGCGTCCCTTCTCGTTCGCCAGGACCTTCTGCGCGACTTCATAAATGGCGTCATAGAGAAGCGTGCCTCCAGAGCCAGACCCGCGCTGGGTCACACGCGATAACGCGAAATGCAGCGCGCTTGCGGAGCTTGTCATGCCTTTTAGCTCCAGAATGCTGCTGTCGAACTGCACCAGCATCGCCCGGTCCTCTGGCCGGCCCAGCATGGTCTCGAAGAAGACGTCACTTGCGAGAGCTTCATCCCCGATGAACGTTTGCTGGCTGCCGCTGGTGTCCACCATGAGCGCCAGGCTTAGGGGTAGATCAGACCCTCGAGAAAAAAAATGGATCGGTTGTTCCTTACCATCCTGCTTGAGCACGAAATCGTCTTTGGTCAACCCCGTCTTCGCCTCTCCATCCTTGCTCTTCACCACGGCGGAGATCGCCACCAGGCCCGTAACCACCTTGAGAGTCGTCACCGGCTGTTGGGCGGCATCCTGCGCCGGGGCTGGCGGTGCGGCCTGCCCCCAACCTGCAACCGAGACCACCAACAGGCTCAAAGCCCGAGTCGCTTGATTCACCAGAGTGCTCCCGCCTCATTCTAGAAGATGGGTTCCAGCATACCTATCGCCGTCGGCGCCTGGCGATTCGAGACCCGTATTATCCTTCAGGCATGGGGCCTACTGCCGCCGACATGTTGCAGGCCTTTCGCCGGGATGAGCCCCGGCTGTTTATTGGCGCGGCTTCGGTCACCGTGGGCCTGGTGGTTGTTGGCTTCCTCTTCATCCGGCGAAGGTTCGATCGCCTGCTCTCGTTTTTCGCCTGGTTCGCGGTTTTATACGGCGAACGGGAATGGCTGCACGCGAGCATTCTGCGCCTGGAACCCCAGTCGCTTCTCGGGGCGCGGTTAGGTATGGCGCTCAACTTTTTAGTGGCCGTTCCGGCATTCCTGTTCTTCCAGGAAACCGGATTCGTGGGCCGTGCTGGCCGCATCATTGCGTACACGGTCTGTTTGCTCGAGATGTGCCTGATTGGGGCGATCTTTATCGGACTCCCGCTGCCTCTGCTCAACCATTTGAATAGCGGCCTGATGATCGCCGGCTCGGTTTCGCTCCTGATTCTAGGGTTTCTGCGGAGGAACGCAGGCAGGGATGTGGTCGTGCTGCGCGCCGGGGTCGTGATCTTTGTTTGCTTTGTGGTGTGGACAAATGCACAAACCCTTCTCGGACATCCCCCCGGGGTGGAGCCCTATGGTTTCGCTCTTTTTCTATGCTGCTTGGGCTATGTCGCGGCGAAACGGGCGCTTGATCGTGACCAACAGCTGGCGTCGCTGCGCCAGGAACTGGAGGTGGCGAGACGAATCCAGCTTTCCATCCTGCCCACTGGATTCCCGGCGTCAGAGCACTTTATCGTAGCGGCGCGATATGCGCCCATGACCTCGGTCGCGGGCGACTTTTATGAGTTTCTCAATCCCGAGGGCGCACGGCCGGGCTTGTTAGTTGCAGACGTCTCAGGCCATGGCGTGCCGGCTGCTCTGATCGCATCGATGGTGAAGGTAGCCACAAATTCCCAGCGGCATCATGCTGCCAGTCCAGACCGCCTGATGGCGGGAGTGAATCAGGCGCTTTGCGGCAACACCCAGAACCAGTTTGTGACGGCAGCCTACGTTTACCTGGACGCGGAAAAGGGCGAACTCGCCTATTCTGCTGCGGGACATCCGCCCATGCTGTTGTTGAGGGAAGGACGCGTCTCCTCAATAGAAGAGAACGGGTTGCTGATGGGGATGTTCTCTGCAGCAGTCTACAACTCCACTACGCGAGCATTGCTCAAAGGTGATCGTCTGCTTCTTTACACCGATGGGTTGATCGAGGCGACGAATGGCGGTGAGGAAGAGTTCGGGCCTGAACGTCTATGTAAGCTCCTGGCAGAGAGCGCCGGAATGGCGGCTGAACAAACCGCAGACCTGATACTCTCCACAGTGCAGGGCTGGGCCTCGACCCAGACGGACGATCTCACGGTGGTAGTTTGCGACTGCGGTTAGAATGTGGCCGAGAATCACTCAGGACCTCAGATGTATGAGAACCCGAAAGGGAAACCGCAGGTCCCTCCACTGCGCTACGCTCCGGTCGGGATGACAATTCTATGAATCCTCGACGTTTCAACTTCCCTACCCATCTTAACTACTTTCCCTCAAAATAGAATTGTCATCCCGACCGGAGCGTAGCGCAGTGGAGGGACCTGCGGTTTCCCTTTCGGGTTCTCACAGATGCTCATCGAGCAAATTCATTCCTCGTTCTCGATATGCATCGCCCTGATCAACCCATCGTCAAAAGTGTAGACATGAACAACCTGGCCGTCGGCCACTAATTTGCCGTCGAGGTCCTTCACCGTCTGTTGTACCCGAACCGCCACTCGGCCGTCCGGCTTGTCGTCAAAAGCGATGGGAACAACCTTGGGATCGAGTACAGCCCATTGCCGGCGCCAGTAGGATCGCACCTCCTCCAGTCCCGCGACCCGGCCTCCCTCCCACCCGTTTGGCCAATCGACCGCAGGGTGCATTGCGGCCAACACTGTATCGACTTCCCGCTTGTTGAAGGCATCATAGACTCTTTCCAGAAGGCTCACTCGATCGCTCATATAACTTCCTGTTAGGACTCGTTTGGCCGTGCTGTTAAAACGGTACTCGACTACAAGACTGATGGAAAGGTATCTGGAATGAGAGTCGCCAAATGGTCTTTGTGTTGTTTCGCCGTCGCCTGGATCACAGCAACGGCCCAGAACCCGTCTGCACCCACCCCGGAGTCGCTTCGTGTCGCCGGGCTCAAACAACCCGTGCAGATCCTCAAAGACCGCTGGGGCATCTCCCACATCTACGCCAAGAACGAGTCAGATCTTTTTTTCGCCCAGGGCTACAACGTCGCCCGTGATCGACTGTTCCAGCTGGAACTATGGCGCCGCCAGGCCACCGGCACGGTCGCCGAAATTCTGGGCAAGCAAGAACTGCGCCGTGACATAGGCAACCGGCTTTTCATGTATCGCGGCGATCTCACCCAGGAACTGAATTGGTACCATCCCCATGGCGCTGCCATCGTCGATGCCTTTGTCCACGGAATCAATGCCTACATTGCCGAGACCGAACGCAACCCGGCACTGCTCACTCCCGAATTCAAAATGCTCGGAATCAAGCCCGGCAAATGGACTCCCGCAATCGTCATCTCCCGCTTTAACGGTCTGGCGGGAAACGTTGAGGAGGAACTGGATATCGCTCTCCAGATTCGCGCCGTCAGCGTCGAGCGGGCGAGGGAAGTCGACTACTTCCAGCCCGGCAATCCAAATCTCAATCTTGACCCGGCGATTGACGCCTCCTCGCTCTCGCCAGACGTGCTTTCGCTCTACATGGCTTTCCGTACGCCGCTTCACTTCACCGCGGATGAACTCGTCGCCAAATATCGCAGCCCATCGGTAGACAAGAAGCAGATCCTCGCCGAACTGGACCGAGCCGCGGAAACTCCATCGACCGAGCTGGGCCGGCCCGGTGAAGATATCGGCAGCAACAACTGGGTGGTGGGCGGCAAGCTCACTGCCAGCGGATATCCGCTGTTGGCCAACGACCCGCATCGAGCTCAGGGGGCGCCCTCCTTGCGCTACTGGGTGCACCTGGTCGCGCCGGGATGGGACGTCCTGGGCGGAGGCGAGCCGTCGCTTCCCGGCATTTCCATCGGCCATAACCAATATGGAGCCTGGGGCCTCACCATCTTCGGCACCGACACCGAAGACCTGTACGTTTACGATACGAACCCGGAGAATCCCTCGCAGTATAAGTATCGCGGTGCCTGGGAGGCGATGACCACGATCAAAGAATCGATCCCGGTGAAGGGCGAATCGCCGGTCGCGGTGGAGCTGAAATACACCCGGCACGGGCCGGTGGTCTTTGAAGACAAGCAGCATCACAAGGCCTACGCCGTGCGGGCGGCTTGGCGTGAGATCGGGGCAGCGCCCTACCTCGCCAGCCTGCGCATGGACCAGGCCACGACGTGGAAAGAGTTCCGCGATGCCTGCACCTACAGCCGCATGCCCGCGGAGAACATGGTGTGGGTCGACAAAGATCGCAGCATTGGTTACCAGGCCGTCGGCATCGCGCCCCGCCGTCCCAACTGGAGTGGCCTTGTGCCGGTGCCTGGCGACGGGCGTTATGAGTGGAATGGCTTTCTACCTATCGAGGATCTGCCTCATGTTGAAAACCCGGAGAAGGGATTCTTTAACACCTCCAACAACTACTTGATCCCGCCGGGCTGGCCGTACCAGGATGCCTCGCACTACTTGTGGGCCGATCCATACCGCGCCGATATTATCGAGCAATTCCTGCGCTCCGGCCGGATGTTCACGGTGTCCGACATGATGCAGCTCCAGAACAGCGTCTTTTCCATCCCGGCGCGTGAACTGATCCCGCTGCTGCGTGAAATCACTTCGCCCAACGACGTCACCGAGCAAGCGCGGCAGCGCCTGGTCCATTGGGATTTCAATCTCGACCAGGACTCGGTGCCGGCCGGTATCTACGAGATGTGGCAGCGCCATCTTCAGGAAAACGTGCGCGCTGCGTTTCTTCCCGAGGACGCGCGCGCCGTAAAAGGGGTTCCGCCACTTTTCAGGACGGTGCAACTGCTGGAAGCTCCGGATGGGACATTTGGCGCGGATCCCCTCGCCGGGCGCGACGCGCTGCTGCTTAAGAGCCTCGATGAGGCGGCAGCCGACCTTACCAAGCGCCTGGGAACGGACATGAACAAGTGGAGCCTGGGTGCTTACCATCACGCTCTGATTCACCATCCGATGACAGACGCGCTCAAGCCCGAAGATCGTGCGCAGTTCGATGTCGGCGATCTCCCTCGCAGCGGCGACGCCTACACGGTGGATGCCACCGGCAGCTTAGACAATCAATGGAGTGGCGGCTCTTTCAAGATCATCGTAGACACAGAAGACTGGGACAATTCGGTGGGATTAAATAATCCCGGGCAATCGGGCGATGTGCGCGATCCTCACTATCGCGACCTATATCCGCTTTGGGCGCGCGGCCGCTATTTCCCCATTTTCTATTCCCGAAAAAAGATTGAGTCCGTGACCGAGAAGACCTTTAATTTAGAACCCGCGCCCTGACCGCCGCACTTCGAGTGTCCACATATAATCGCAACCAAAAGGGGGTTCATGGTGCACAAGCGAGTGCTCGCCGCGATTGGCCTGGCAATTGCGATGCAGACGGCGGTGATGTCGCAGGAACCGGCAATGCCGCCCCTTCGGCCTGATCAGGTTTCCTTCCTAGCCCTTTACAAAGAACTGGTCGAGACCAACACCACCGTTACGACGGGCAGCTGCACCTTGGCGGCGGAGCGGATTGCGGCCCACCTGAAAGCAGCGGGCTATACAGATAAAGACATAACTCTGTTTTCCGTGCCGGACCATCCGAAGGAGGGCGGGCTAGTCGCGATCCTGCCCGGGACCTCTCCGACTGCTAAGCCAATGTTGCTGCTCGGCCATCTCGATGTAGTCGAGGCCAAGCGCCAGGATTGGACCCGCGACCCGTTCACCTTGATCGAGGAAAACGGCTATTTCTATGGCCGCGGAACCTCCGACATGAAGGCCATGGACGCGACTTGGATCGATGATTTTGTACGGTTCAAGCAGAGCGGCTATCAGCCCAAGCGAACCATCAAGTTGGCTCTGACCTGCGGCGAGGAAACGACGTATGCCTTTAACGGTGCGCAGTGGCTGGCGCAAAACCGGCCCCAGCTGATCTCTGCCGCGTTCGCCCTGAACGAGGGTGGGGGTGGGCGCACCGACGGTCACGGCAAGCTGGAGACAGAGTCGATTCAGGTGGGCGAAAAAGCAGTGCAGAATTATCGGCTGGAGACCGTCAATGCCGGCGGCCACAGCTCCATCCCCATTCGCGACAACGCCATCTATGAGCTCAGTGATGCGCTTTTGAAAGTGCGTAATTATGAGTTTCCAATAAAGTTTTCAGACACTACGAAAGTCTTCTTTGCCAAGGCCGGCGCGGCGCGCGGAGACCAGTTGGGCCAAGCCATGGTGGCCCTGTCCCAGAACCCCAATGACACCGCTGCGGAGGCAATCGTTTCCCGGGATCGCAGCTATCACAGCATGCTCCGCACCACTTGCGTCGCGACTCTGCTGGAGGGCGGCCATGCCAACAATGCATTGCCTCAGCGCGCCGCAGCCAATGTCAATTGCCGAATTTTCCCTGGTGAAACCGTGCAGAGCACACAGGCCGCCCTGGTGGCGGCAATCGCTGACCCCGGTGTCAAGGTCACCTTGGTCCCCCCGGTCCGTCCTATTGCCGTGCCCCCGCCTCTCGACCCCAAAATCATCGGCCCGGCTGAAAAGCTGGTCGCGCAATATTTCCCCGGGGTACCCCTGATCCCTTCGATGTCGACCGGCGCAACCGACGGAATCTTTCTGGAGGCCATCGGCATTCCAGTCTATGGCGTACCGGGCGGCTGGGGTGATCCTGACGGCAACGGCGTGCACGGGCTCAACGAAAGGCGTAGTGTGCGTTCTGTATTTGTCGGCCGCGACTTCTTGACCGATCTGGTGAAGGTGTATGCGGATTCAGACTAACGAGTGTGCCTGTTTAGATAAAGTTTTTCGTGCTCTAACGTCAGCGTGAGAACTTGCAAATCGCTAAGACAATCAATCAGTCCCGTTAGGGACGTCTGACAATAGCCCAGGACGCAGTCCTGGGTAGGATTTGAAAACACGAGGAGTCCCGTAGGGACGGCTGAAAATCAACGCGGCGGTTGTCCTTGGGTAACTTTCGGTCGTCCCTACGGGACTTTTCGGGTCAGAGTTGCACAAACCCAGGACTGTCGTCCTGGGCTACACTCAGCCGTCCCTGCGGGACTGAGTTTTAAAATCCCGGCAGTTCTCAGTTGACTCTTTTGCCCCTGAGGACAGCTTTATCTCCGATATTCTGGCAATTCGTGATGGCTAAAAGCCCTTCCCGCCCCACTCACTCGCGCTGCCAATACTGCGTGCGGCCCAGTAGGGAGACGCCGATGAACCCGCGCACCTTCAGCTTTGTCCCACCCTCTTCCAGTTGGAGGAGGCACTTGTAAGTCTTACCGTTCGCCGGGTCAAGTATCGTTCCTCCAGACCATCCATCGCCGTCCTTTTGCAGGTCCCAGAGTATCCGCAGACCAATTACCGGTTTATTCTTTTGATCACCCGTGCAGTCCTCACACCTGGGATTCGGGTCTTTGGGATCCGGGTCCACCAGATTCTGCACCCGTCCATACAATTTGCCGTTCTCCTCCCAGATAGTGACGATGGACTTAGCCTTGCCTGTGGCGTCGTCAATGGTCCTCCACCGGCCAACCGGCGAACTCATGGACGAGTCAGGAACGCCCGCTTCCGCCTTGGCCTGGGGCGTGAACACCGCTCCGGACAACACCGATAAAACCAGACACCAGACGAACGATAATCCCATGCTGTGCTGCCTTCCCATCGTTTGCACATCCTTTATACCCGCCGAATGACCCCGGACCTCACGCGAGTCAAATTTAAGCAGCTCAGCAGGCTTGCAATAACTGCGATGCCAACCACGAGCTGGGAGACGCATGCGATTGTAAAAGGTTCGTAAGGCTGAACTCCATACATATAAGAGTCCAGACGAGACGGATTGCGGCCCTGCCACGGAAACCCGGAGCTCAGTGTTACCTTAATCCAATCCCACCTAACAGTTAAAGAAGAAGATCAGGTCTGCCAACCACGCTCGCAAGGGTGTAACCAGATAAGCAAGAGTGTCGATTCTTCAAGCTTTGTGATCCCACTAGGACGGTCTCGCTTGCGATGGAATGAGGAAGGCTAGCCCCGGTTCTCCCCTTGACATCTAGGGTAAGCACCCGTAATCTGCTTGTACCATCGACGTCTAGGGTAAAAGGCACATGGCAAAGAACGACCTGCAAGGCGCCCTCGATCTTCTGATTCTCAAGAGCCTCTCCCATCTTGGCTCGATGCACGGGTTCGGCATCATTCTTCACATCGAACGTGTCTCTGATGAGTTGCTCAACGTGGAGGAGGGCTCGCTTTATCCAGCGCTCCACCGCATGGAGCAGAGCGGATGGGTTCGTTCCGAGTGGGCCGTGACGGAAAGCAGCCGCAGGGCCAGGTTCTACTCCCTCACCGCCGCCGGCAGAAAGCAGCTTGCGGCGAGAGAGAAAAACTGGGAGCAGGTTGCCAAGGGTGTTCAGGCAATACTCCGTTACGCGTGAGGTGAACCATGAGCATCTTCCGTCGCATATGGGCTCTCGGCAGACGCTCGAAGCTCGACCGTGAGATTGAGGATGAGCTGCGCGAGCACCTGAAGATGCGAGCCGAGTTGAACCTCGCGCAAGGGATGAGACCCGAGCAAGCGGCGCGGGCTGCCCGCCTGCGCTTCGGCAATCCCGCGGTGTTCAAGGAGCGCGTCGGCGCTGAAGACGCGGCTCTCAGCCTCGACAGCCTGTTGCGCGATGTGCGTTACGCCCTGCGTGGATTCTTGAGGAGCGCCGGCTTTACCGCCGTAGCAATCGTCACGCTCGCCCTCGGCATTGGGGCCAATACAGCCATCTTTCAACTGCTCGACGCCATACGTCTCCGCAGCTTGCCTATCGAAAAGCCTCAGGAGCTGGCCGAACTGCGCATTATCGGCGGTAATCAAGGCTTCGGCGTCACCGATAACGACTACACGAACTTCACCATTCCCATGTGGCAGGAGATTCGCCGCCACCATGATCCGTTCTCCGGCGTCTTCGCCTGGCGTCCTGCGGGAATGATGGTAGGCCGGCTCAGCGACGCCAAACAGGTTCAGGGGCTTGAGGTGAGCGGAGAATTCTTCAACGTGCTCGGCGTCCTGCCTTGGCAAGGGAGGCTCATTGAGCCGCAGGACGAAGCCGGCTGCGAAATATCGAAAGTCGTTGCCAGCTATTCCTACTGGAAGGGGCAGATGGGTGGTCAACCGATCACGCCCAACACCACCATCCTGGTCGAAGGCCGTTCGGTGCAGGTACTGGGCGTGACGCCTCCTTCATTCTTTGGGATCGTTGTAGGAGACAGGTTCGACCTCGCCTATCCCACCTGCATTCCGCCGAATCCGAGGCGTGAAACGTTTGTCCTCTCAGTGATCGGGCGTCTCAAGCCGGGTTGGAGTCTTGCCCGCGCATCGGGATACTTGGGCTCGATCAGCGCCGGTCTCTTTGCCGGCACAGCGCCCACGGGCTACAGCGCAGAGAGGGTCAAAACATTCAAGTCCTTCAAGTTGGCCGCGTACCCAGGCGGCGCAGGGGTTAGTACACTGCGCAGCTCCTATGACTCATCGTTGCTGTTGCTGCTAGCAATCACCGGTCTGGTGCTGCTCATCGCCTGTGCCAATCTCGCTAACCTGATGCTCGCCCGCGCCAGCGCGCGTCAGCGTGAGCTAGCCATTCGCATGGCGGTCGGGGCATCGCGTCTCAGTATGCTGCGGCAACTGCTGATCGAAAGCGGCCTGCTCGCCATCGGTGGAGCAGCGCTCGGCGTCGCGCTGGCGCAGCCCCTCAGCCGCTTGCTTGTCGCCTCGCTCGGCACCAGCCAATACTCTATTCATCTCGCCATCACTACTGACTGGCGGGTATTGCTCTTCGCCGCCGTCGTGGCCGCCCTCACCTGTATTGTCTTCGGCACCATCCCCGCCTTCCGCGGCGCCGGCGCCGACCCCATTGCGGCACTCAAATCCGGCGAGCGCGGAATTGCCGGCAGCCGCGAACGCTTCTCCGTGCAGCGCTTGATGATCATTACTCAGATCGCGGTCTCCATGGTGCTGCTGGTTGCCGCGCTGCTCTTCGTACGCAGCTATCGCAACCTGGCCACGGTGGACCCAGGCATGCGCGAAGGCGGCATCACTATCGGCTATTTCGGTTTTTCCACCTTGAACGTCAAGCCAGAGCATGAAGCAGAGTTCAAACGCCAGCTGGTCGATGAGGTCCGCAGCGTCCCAGGCGTGCAGAATGCAGCCGCGACCACCAACACCCCGCTTGGCGGAGGCAGCTGGAGCCACAACGTGCATGTCGGCTCGGTTGAGGGGGCGACGAAATTCACCTATGCTGACCCGCATTACTTTGCCACCATGGGCATTCCGCTGCTCACCGGCCGCGGCTTCACCGTCCTGGATACCAACCAAGCGCCGTTGGTCCTGGTGGTGAACCAGACCTTCATCCGGAAATATATCGGCACAGCCCAGCCCATCGGGCAACTGGTGCATGTCATGCCTGAGCCGAGCTATCCGGAACGTACCTATCAAATCATCGGCACCATTCCCGACACTAAGTATGCTGACGTGCGCGAAGACACGCCACCCATTGCGTTCGCTCCCGCTGCGCAGCTGCCGGTGGACGCGCAAGGTCCGGGGATCGGGATGATGATTGCCTTCAACACTGGGCCGGATACGATTACTGCCATTCGCCGCACGCTCGCAGCCAAATACCCAAGCATGACTCTGCAGTTCGTCAACTTCCAGGAGCAGATCAGCGACAAACTAGTCGGCGACCGCCTGATGGCCATGCTCTCCGGCTTTTTTGGTTTCCTTGCCGCCTTACTGGTAGTGGTTGGCCTTTATGGTGTCCTTTCCTACTTTGTTACTCGGCGGCGCAACGAGATTGGTATCCGGATAGCGCTCGGCGCCAAGCGCCGGCAAGTGATCGCGCTGATAATGCGCGATACGGCAGTCATGCTGCTGGTTGGCATCGTCTTGGGAACGGCCCTTGCGCTCCTCACTGGGCGAGCCGTTACGGCGTTGCTCTTTGGAATTAAGCCCTATGACTTCGCAACCCTGGCCTTCGCCATCGCGCTGCTGGCGGTCATCGCCGTTCTCGGCAGCTGGTTGCCGGCGCGCAAAGCGTCCAACCTTGATCCGGTCGCGGCCCTGCGCACCGATTGAGCACGTTCATTGTTAGCGATATCTCCGACGGGGCCTTTTTCTTGCGCGTGCGCACGGTTGAGATCAGCAACCGTAATGGCGGCCTTCTTTGTTTTCCAGTTCCCAGGGATAGGCCTGAAACGGCGTAAACGTGCGCTTGAAGAATTCGTCGTCGAGTACATAGGTTTCGCCGTTTTCCCCCTTCACAATCCAATCGCCCTTCGATACGTTGCAGAAGCCGGTGTCGGTAGTAATTGTTGTGGAGTGTTCGCACTGGGTGGCGTCTACCAGTATGGGTCGAAAGGTACGGAATGCGCTCATTAGGTCCTCCGTTGGCGATCGAGAGCCAACACTCCCATTAGAGGACGCGTGCCGTAAAGAATGTGATTTGGAGTTGTTAGGGATTTGTAAAGGCGAACATGGGGTTCCGATCCCAACTTTCCGGATCCGCCGCCAATGACGGGTGCCCCACATCTCGCTGGTTTTTCGCGAGATGTGGGATACCACGAAGGTCCGTTCAAGCGTTTGCGGTCCAAACCGCTCCGTCATTGGTGGCAGATCGGGTCTTTCCTTACCCAAAAGTAACCTCCGAACGATAACCGGTGGCGCAAAAAAGTCTCGGCGTCCAAATCCGCCTTCTCGGGCGTTATATCCTGTTAGCAGACGATTTCGGCAGCCGGCGGACTCTCGCGTCTCCGCCCGCTAGTCGGCAGTTGCCGGTAGTTTCGGCCTTAGGCGCGAGCGAAGGACAGCTTCACTGCTGTCCGGTGTCCCACTCGATCCTTGTCCACAAATAAGGCAGTCCAACCATCCCGCCGCCGCGGGATTTTTATGCTTCCCCGTCCACACTTCAAATTCCCGGAGCCACCTATGCCCAAAAATAAAGTGAACGACCCCATCACCGATCAGGAAATAGCCTTTGCCCGCCTGGTCCTCTCTGGCGCCATGACCGACCGTCAAGCCGCTGAAGCCGTCGGCCTCAACCCCGACTCCGCCGCCTACACCAAATCCAAGCCCCGTGTCCGCGCCTTCATGCTCGAGCACCGGGCCGCCGTGCAGCAACAGCTCGTCCAGCAAGAAGCCGAGGGATTGCATCGCCTGAACCTCGACCGCGAACAAGTACTGGCCCGTCTTTGGGAAATCGCCAACCTCAGCCCCGAGATGACCCGAGGCAGCATCACCGGCCAGGTCAAGGCCCTCTCCATGATCGTAGCCATGCAAAACCTCATCCCTGACCGCCCCGCCAGGTCTTCGGAGAAGAAATCCTCCCCTGCGCCCATCCACGCGCAAATCTATGAGGCTGCTTGGCTTAACAAGGAAGAAGATTCGCCTGCCGTCCCCGTCCCCGCGCCCAGCTCAACGGAAGACGCGCCTCCGAACCCTGGCCCCAGCCAGTCCACTTTCGTCAAACCCTTTAACCCTTCGGAAGCACCGCCAGCGGCCCCTTATGTCCCCGCCATGAGAATGGGTTTCTCTATAAAGAACCCCTTTGTCCACCCCCGCTGATCTGCCAATCCTCAAAAAAGACCCAAAAATATCAAATTTTAAAAATAACCGCCAACTAAGCCGCCACGCGCACCCCGTCCTGATCAAAGCATCGATGGAAAACTGAGAGTAGCCCAGTACGTTAGAGTCTGTGTGAGAACTAGTCTCCGTTGGCCATGTGGAGTTCTTCAAACAAGCTCCAAAGCCCTCAGAGGCTGCACCGGTCCCACAAGTAGCTCAGCCTCAGTCGAAGAAGTGGCGATCCTCGTCTGCCAGGTGCGATTGGGCTGCCTGGACGTTGAACGTGACACCGATACCGGGCCGGTCCCAAACCTTGATAAAACCCTGTTCCACGATCGGGTTCGGCAGCCCTTCGACAATGTCATACCACCAGTCAGGCTGGCCCAATGGATACTCGAACGCAATATAGTTTTGCGGCAACGCCGCCGCTACCTGAACATGGGCCGCCAGTCCGATAAGCCCATCGAAAATTCCATGGGGAGCGATCTGGATGCCGTGAATGTCGGCGTATTCCGCAATCCACTTCATCTCCGCAATCCCGCCCACGTCTTCCGGGTCAGGGCCCACAATATTCACCGCCTGCTTCTCGATCAGGTCTTTGAAATTCTCCCGCAGGTAGATCTCCTCTCCCGTATGAATCGGGACCGTCGTACTCACAGTGACTTCCCGAAAAAGATCGGCGTTCGGATAAGGCGTGTAGTCTCCGGTGATCAGATCTTCGAGCCATGCGATGCGGAGCGGCTCCATCGCCCGAGCAAACGTAATCGCATCCTTGACCGTCCAACCTGGTCCGCAGTCGAGGGCCAGCCCGATCTCACTGCCGAGGACCTTCTTCATGGCCTCGACGCAGGCGATCACATGATCGAGGCCACGTTCTGTCATCATGCCGCGATCGGGATGCGAAGCTCCTTTGCGCGCCGGTTCGTCGTACCACCCATTGGGCACGGCCGGCATCATCGCCGGATCGTGGAATCCGACAGCTTGCTTAATCAGGGTGAAACCCTCTTTAGCATCCTTCATCTTGGCCATGTTCTCCGCATAGTCTTGCGGCATATGGCCGGTCATGGGGAAGCGGACGCCTCCGTTGTAGATACGGACGCGGTCGCGGATCTTGCCCCCGAGCAATTTATATACCGGCACTCCGGCCACTTGCCCGGCGATGTCCCAGAGCGCTATCTCGATCGCGCTCACCGCCGCGCCCCACGGCTTGAACGCACCCAGCCGGCGAATCTTTAGCATCACGCGTTCCACGTCCGTCGGGTCTTCCCCCAGAAGGTAGTCGCGATAAAAGAGAACCATCGGCTTGAGGTACGGCTTGTAGGACTCGGCTTGACCATACCCGGAGACGCCTTGATCCGTGACGATCCGCACCACCGGGTTGCGGCCAATGATGGCGCACTTGAGGTCTGTGATCTTGATCGATACTTGCCCCGTCCGCTTTTCCGGGGCCGGAGCGGCAAACGCGGTTGCAGCCGCTGCTGCCGAGAGCGATCCAATAAATCCTCTTCGCGTCCAATGAGCCATGAGTCCCTCGCCTTACATGCGTGTCTTATCGATCGGGCAACGCCATTATCTATTAGTCGTTATCTTGTAGGTCACTTGGTGCGTAGTGCGCAAGGCTACGCTACTATCAACAAGAGCGATCTCCTGAAAGTTGCGGAGCGAGCGGCTTAACGTGCCGGCCCCGGACTTTTAGTCCGGGGGAGCGGGTTTTCAAACCCGCGGCAACGCTCGGCATATAACGTTCGGGGCTTTAGCCCTGGTGGCTGATTCTCAAGCATCAACGTTTTATTAGCACAGACAAGGGCATCCGCCGGAATCTTGCGGCCCGGAAGATCGCAATCGAACGCCTCCGAGTTTAGAATAGAGCGGAGCAGATTTCCGTCCCTCCCCCCACTCCCCTGAGGGCGAAAATCTTCTCCCGCAGCGCAAATGCATTGCCCGGATCAGGCTCACTGAATGCTTTCCCTGCGGAGATGCCCGATCCGATAGGCAAGGGTGACATAAACGGCATTGGCTGAATAGGGTAGGCTGCGGTTATAGGTCACATCGAAAGCGAATCGGCCAGCCGACTTTGAATAATCGGCGTTGAGTCCATGGTCGGAAAGTAAGTTGAACGGGGTCGTGGGTGTTCCCACCTCGTCGTTAAAGTAGGCTCTCGCATCTCCGACCGGCACTGACTCATAAAACGAGGCATCAAAAGAGCCCAGCTTGCCAAAATCGAAGCTGTTTCCCGCGTGAACTTGGGCCGCAAAACCGGAGATCCTATACGACTCCAGCCTCAGAGTTACGGAAGGCACGTTGCCCAGGACAAACTCTCCGAATGGGTGAAGATGCCGCCAGTCATGCTCCATCCGATTATCCCAATCCCAGGTGACTTGGCCGGTGCTCACATTCGCCTGCCGGTAGGCGCCGTCACCGTCAAAGTGGATTGGTAACTAACTCTCACCAGGGGATTAACAACAATTTTCACAAAAGCATCGCCTAACGAACCGTAATGGTATGAAGAATTATCAGCATCGGGGGGGCGCGTTGCGCTAAAGAAATAGAACGGGAAGCCACCTTCCACTTCGAGTGCTCGGCCAATGTCATATCCGACGCTTAGCTCCAACCCGCCCGCAGACCGGAAAACGAATCGTATCCAGTCACTTGAGCTATGTTCGCGTAGAGACCTACATCCGGCACGACATAGGGTAGCTGCCGAGTGGCCGGAGCGTTCGGAACTTTTTCACTATTCTCGAGCAGCGCGGTCAAGTGCTGGTTTTCAGCCATCAAAGCCAGGTTGGCGTTCGCCGCCTCGTACGGGGTCACGCCTGGATTCATCGCCAGCGAGGCTGGGTGGACTCGGGGGTCAATCGTTTCCAGGTTCAGGTACTTCTGATCCGCAAACCTGGAATGCTGGTCCCTGCCTGCATTTGCTTGATAAACGGGGAAGCCTCCCTGGTCCTTGCCTCTCCACACAAATTGAGCATCCGACTCGGGCACGGATGAGAAATAGAGGTTGTAATCCACATCCGCAGGTTCCGGGCCCTCCTTGGTGTAATCGTTGATGAACAGGCCCTGCGCAGTGGCGGAGACAATATTGTTCTTGAACACGTTATTGGTGGCATAGTACTGAATCTGAAACTCGCCGCCACCCGTATTGCGGGTATCGTTCTGAAACAGAGTATTGTTAACGATCGTGCAGTGATCGGCGCCGCCTACGTCGGTCGAGTATCCTCCAATAGTTATGCCAATAGAGTTCGTGCGATACACCAGGTTGTTGCGAGCAGTCACATCGTGCGCGTTGCGGCCCTTTTGGTGGCTGGCTATTTCAATACCAATATCCACGTAGTAGAGTAGGTTGCTTTCAATCGTCACCTGCGAGCCGCCGTCCACCAGAATACCTTCGGCATTGTATGAATCGTGTTCGGCCGGGTTTTTCTTGGCCGTGATGTTGTAAAGGATATTTCTGCTGATGGTGCCATTGCGGGCATAGTCGAAAGCCGGGTCGGATACCAGCCCGTCAAAGCCGCTCGCCGCAATCCCAATGTTGTCGACATCGTGGATGATGTTGCAGCTGATGGCAAAGTTGGTGACGTTGTCATTCACCGTCAGCGAGATAGCTCTGCCGGTTTTCGCTCGTGTCGCTGATTAAACACTGAGCGTAATCTGTGATAGCCGTATCGAGTCGGTTCCTTAGACAGCAATTCCTAAAGCATTGCCGCTGGCTTCTTCCGCGGTTCCAATATCATGCACATGGTTGCCGAGTATCTGGATATGGCTACCGCCGCCGGCAACCCAGATACCAGTGGGGGCCGCAGCCGCGTTGGTGGCTTGATAGTTGCGGACCTCAAGCCCCCTGACGATCACATAGCTCTGATTCTCGATATTAATTAATCCCCTGATATTGTCGGCGGGAGGTGTGAGGCCAGTGCCATCCAGAATCGCAGTTTCACCGGGATAGCTTTGGAACGTGACTGGACCGGCGGTTGCAGAGCCTGAAACCTGAATGTCGACAGATGCGTTGGAGACCCCGCCGGGATTGTAAAACTGAGTCCCTGCCTTCACTGAACGGCTGACAGTTGAGTGTACCCCAGGACGACCAGATTCCGTGATTGAGCAACCTCCGGTGAGCGCAACATAAAATGTTCTCGTCGCCGCTGTCGTCTCGGCCGGGAGCGAGGTGCACACGCCGGAGGTCGGCATGCTGTCTGGTGGAATTTGGTCGAGCGCCCTGGAAGGGGTCAGCAGAGAGACCATCAATCCGAGAAAAAAGATAAATTTGGCCCACCGATGACGGTTCATGGATTCTCCTCCACCGTGCCTTCCGCCATCACCCGGATGACGAAGGGCCTCGGCCGATTGTCAAAGTTGCCAAGCATGGCGGACACCACGTCCTCGTCCAGTTGTGGAGATGGCCCTGGTTCAAAGTGGCATTGAAGCGCGGCCGTGCGCTCCAGCTTGCCCCAGGTGAATTCGTAGCCTTCGATGACGCGCTTCAAGGTCCGTAGGATCACCAGCGAGAACAGTGGCCGGTATGCGAAACGCTGCGGCCAGACGTGAGCCAGCAAGCGCACATTATTCCAGCGGTCAGCACTGCACCGTTCCAGCGCGACCGCCAATGCTGACGCGGTCAAATCGACCAGCATAAAGAAGGCGAATGCAGCCATGAGCTTGAGCAGTGAGCTCGAGTAGCTGGCGGTATGGAACTGCGGATTGCGTTTGATAAAGTAACCCGCGATGCCCAACAGGAGCACCAGGTCCATGAAGGGGGATATGAGCGGCAGCAGGAAATGGAAAAAAGGATGATGGGCAGTGCAACCCAGCCCAGGTCTCCTTTATGCAGAACAGGGACGGTGCTTCCATACCGACTGCAATATGCCGAATGACCAGCGGAATCGTTGGCGCATAAGACCACGGGCTGTGCTCGGGGTCTCGGTGTAGGCCAGCGCCCGATCTTCATAATGGACGCGGTAGCCGGATTCAAGCAGGGCCATGGTGAGATCGGCATCTTCGGCGACGGTGTCCGGCGGATAGCAGCCGGCGTGACGCACCGCCGCTGTGCGCCAGGCGCCGATCGCACCCGGCACTACCGTTACCACCCCGAAGACGTTCAGGGCACGCCGTTCAAAATTCTGGCTGGTGAGATATTGAGGGCTTGCAGCGGGTCCACAAATTCACCTGGTTGGCGACCTTGGTATTGCCCGCCATGGCTGCCACGTTAAGGTCTGAAAAGTGGGGCATCAGCAGTGAAATCGCGCGGTGATCGATGATGGTGTCTGCGTCTATGCCAATAAATACTTCTTCTGTTACAAATTCCAGGCCGTAATTCAGGGCCGCGGCTTTGCCCCCTTGCTGCTTGGTCAACACCAACACCCGCGGTTCATGCGCAAACGCATCTCGCGCCGCCTGGTAGGTGTTGTCGGTGGAACCATCGTCGATGACGATCACCCGCAAACGGGAGTAGTCAGAGTTCAGCACCGATCGCACAGTGCGCACAATTACCTTTTCCTCGTTGTAGGCGGGGACCAGGACCGCGACTGCGGGATGAGAGGTAGCGAACGGCTTGCTCCGCGGGCGCCGGAAACGGTTGAATGTAGCCAGGGAGGCCAGCGAAAGAAGGCGGACGATGATCAATGCGTCGCCGGCTACAAAGATAAACACGATACCCGCATAGAGCAGGGCATAAAGGCTAAATCCTATGTGATCAAAGCCGGCCATCCAACCCTCCCGGTTGGTGACTGACGGCATGATATCGGCACGGCTCTTGCCTAGTAGCTGGGCAACCGGGACGATTTTGTAACCTTGTTGACGCAGTTGGTGGATGAGCAGCGGCAAAGCCCGAACCGTCTCTTGCCGGTCGCCACCGCCATCGTGCAGCAAAATGAAACTGCCCTCGTGCTTGCTCAGCTGATTCATGACGCTGTCGACGATTTGTCTGGCCGACGGCTTGGGGACCGCCCAGTCTCGCGGGTCGATCTTGGCCCCCACGGTGATATAACCCATTGCCTGAGCAGTCTCAATCGGGTGCGCCTGGTAATCTGCTTCGGGATGCGTATCGACTGAGTATGGAGGACGGAACAGGAGTGGCTTCACCCCGAGCTCGGCAGCAAAAAGTCTCTCCGTCATATTCAGTTCGGTTTGCAGTTGCCGCACAGAAATATTGCTGATATCCGGATGCGTCCAGGTATGGTTACCGATCTCATGGCCTTCGCGGTAAATACGCGCCAAGAGTGAAGGCTGGGTGCTCGCCTGCGCGCCCACGATAAAGAACGTGGCCGGGACGTGCTCGGCCCGCAGGATATCTAATATCTCAGGTGTCCACTGCGGGTCGGGTCCGTCATCAAACGTAAGCGCGACGGTACCGTCTACGCCGCCATACTGGCTGGCTTCGTAGGGTCTAGGCAGCTGCTGAAATTGTTCGCTGCTGATAAGCCCGCTTGCTGGGTCGAGCGTCAGTGTCCGTTGTCCATACACCGGTTGTGCGTTGATGGCTATGACTTCGCCGGGACCTTCATAATCGATATTGTGTCCGGGCGGAACGCTGCGCAGTTTGCTGGGTGCATCCGAATCCTCCGGATGATCCCAGACTGTCCACAGCGACCGGTCTTCCGAACCGATGTGCCATAAGGCGAAGTTATCAATGCCCAACTGCTGGGCGGTACGCATTTCATTCCAGGCGGTGGTGGCATCGGTAAACCAGATCTGGTGCTGCCCATTAGGCCCATCTGCGAACGCAAGGTGAGGATTAAGCGTCTCCCGATCGAAGTCGATGACAGCCTTCGCATTCTTCGCCGCCTCCCACGCTTCCTGCGCCGAAATCATATGCGCCGCGAGGGGCTTGAGTTGGTTCTTGCCACGCGCGGCCGGTTGCTGCTGAAACGCCCAGTCATAGCCGTCGTTACCGATGCCGCAAATCAGCTTTTCCCGCGGCACCAGCTTGAGAACAGTTTGTAAATTCTGAGTGAACCACCCCTGCGCGGCGAGCGGTCCGGGCGGGCTTTCCGGGTAATGCTGGTCGTAGTTCATTAAAACTATGCCGTCGGAGTTGGCCGCGACATTTTCATACGGATAGTCCTTGTCATTCGCCGGGGCAGCGACGTAGAGCTTTAACCCTCGCGCATGCAGATCCAGCGTTACTTCTTTGATCAGTTCACGGTAGCCTCCCGAGGCTGACAAAGGGAGGTTTTCAAAATCGATCAGGAGCCCGTCGTAGTCGTCGGTCCTTAAGAACGTGATGACCTGGCGCCGGAAATTGCCGCGAGCGGTGGGATTCACCATAAATGTCCCAACTTCGGGAACCCACTTTTGGCTCACCTCATCAAAGTTGTTGACTTCAGGCAAGACCTTCGTTTTGGCGTGCGTCTCGGCAAGGAGGGGCATCACCTTGTTATCCACCTTCTGTGGCTGACCATTCTGGATGACGTCGAAAAATGTGGTGTCCATTGGCGCGACCGCTTGCACGCGTCCATCCCCACCGAATACATGCAGCCACTCCGGGAAGAGCAGGTCGATCTGTGGCAGTGACTCGCGCAAACTTAGGTAACCTGGGGCGTCCCAGGTAACATAGAAGGCCGCGCGTATGCCTCTTCCTCGCGTTGGCTTGCTCTGCGCCGATGGCAGCACAAACAGTAGCTTCGCTGGTCTCCTGGGCGCGCCGGACGATTGCTCAGTTACAGCGTGGCTAGCACGGTGTTGAATGGGAAGTACTAAGTGCGGTAATTCAAGTTTGCCCGGCAGGCGGAGGCCGAATGCTATCAGCAACACCGCCGTGATCGGAATAACAATGAGAAACAAGCGACGCACGATCGCCGAGCGACGCCCCGAACCGTCGAAAAATACCTGGTCCACGTGATACAGCCTTTCAGTGGGAAATTGTTCCAGGGCTAGAATGCCCTGGCTGGAGTCACTGGTTCCCGCGGGGCAAAGTGGGACTTTCGTTCTACTTCACGTAAAGACGCTCACTAGCTATGGGCGAAAAGGCGTAGACCCACTTCCTTCGCTCCCAAGTCGTGGCGGGAAGTTTCATGTTTTCGAGTCATCGTTTTCAGAGAGGCCCGGGAAAGCTCGTGTGCTGCAATTGGTAAGCATCGCGCGTGTGACCGTCGTCATCGATGGAATTCGATTACTGTTTGATAGGTTAATATTACGTTCCGTCGACGAGCCGCAAACACGGTCTTATTACGAGACTGCTGACATCCTTGGTAGCTCGTCCGCTTCCTTGCAGTGCGGGTCTTCGGCACCGGAAAAAACAAGGGAGATAGGCTGTCAGGCGAGAAGTACAGAGGAGACCATACGATGGCATGGGTAGCTCGCTTGCCCGAGCCCTTGCGAGACGCGACAACAGTAGCGAAGGCTCCTATCCATGTCAAGTAAAAAGTCAGCTTTATTGCTGGCGCAACGTGGTTCGGACAAACCCGGACAAATCGATATTGCCCAGAGGAAATGCATCCAAACGTCTAGTCGAGAACTCCTCAGGATGGAAAACCTCAGGAAACCCGCTAGCGTCATATCATTCTGACTAATGGCTGGGCGTGAGCGGATTGAACCCCGCGCCGGGGGACAACCCGGACTCTACCACTGCATTGTTTCCGTTGATCCACTGTCTCCCGCCCTGGCCCAGCGGCACGGTGTATCGCTGTCCGGTGGTCGTGTCCACGGTCTGCTGAACGCCGTTGATGACATCGTTGAAGCTGTCGTTCTGGAGCGCGCTGATCATGCCCCGCTCACGCGCATTTTCCGCATTGGTTGCCGCAATCGTCGCCCGCGTCGAGGCGTCAATTTGCTTGATCGCCAGATTGTTCAACTGGTTCTGCATAGCGAGCCACGCCGGGTTCATCACCAGCGATTCCCCCGAGTGTTTCAGCATCGAGCCTGCTGCAGCCGCCTGCTGCGCCGGAGCAATCAAGCTCCCAAGCGCCGTCAGCAGCCAGGTTGAGCCCGGTCCTCCAGGGCCCATCAACGTAGTCTCCGCATAGACATATGCGGACATGGGCACGCCATTCCTGGTGCAGCTAATGAACGCTTCGCCGGCCGTTGTCCGAGTTATCCCGCTTCGCGCGGGATGATACTTTGGCGCCATCGCATCGCTTTTCGTCACTTGCAGTCCCTGGCACAGGGGGGCGAAACGCGCTTGACCATACTTGGTCGCGAACACATTGCCCGCGGCATAAGCAGCCACACCCGCCCCCGGCCGCAGGAATGGGCCCGGCACTCTGTATGGAGGAACCGTCGAATCACCCACGCGAAGATTGGTAAACCCGTCCGGCGAAGTCATGTCGACAATCAACCGGGCGTCGATCGTGCTGAAACGGAACAGCCCACCATAGGTTTTCCAGCCCTGCGGAACCTCGATCGAAAATGCCTTCTCCCGCGTGTCGCGCACCGTCACCCAGCTCATAGCGGGTGCTCCCTCAGCGCCGACGCTGCTCGGGGCAGAATGATGCGCCCAATTGTAGGCGAGCCCTATAACCACCACCAGCAACAAACCGGTCAACGCAACCCTTTTCACCTGTCGCCTCCGCTGACTCCATATATTGTCGATTCGAACCGGCCACTTAGAGCTGTTAGGTGATATTTGCTCTTGGCGGCAAATATCCCACAATGTAGACCTCTGGTGGGATGGGGCTTCGATTCACTCGGATTTTACGCTTCTGTTGGGAGACTATCCATTACCGCGCATTCGCCGGCGCGTAAAGATCAATAAGATTTCCGTCCGGGTCGCGGAAGTAAACGGAACGAGTGCCCCAAGGCTGTGTCGAAGGTGGTTTGACGCAGGTTTTCACAAGGTTCTGTAGTCTCCGATACTCCTGATCGACATCGGCAACTCGGAATTCCAGGATTACACTTTTGTCCTCCAGGGTTTCGGCCGAGCCGGGGATGTATTTTTCTTGAGCCTCCGCGGAGAATATCGCCAGCGTTCCCACGCCTGTCGGGAACTCAGCGTAGTCTTCACCGGACCACCTTGCCTTCAGCATCAAAACGGATTCGTAGAACCCTACAAGTTGCTTTACGTCTTTTGTGATTACGCAAGTGTTGACCAATCGCGGATGATGGTCAATCGTTTCAGGGCTCGCCGGGAATCCGGACGTGATTACTATCAGTCCCAAGAGCCACACGCGAAACGTTGTCATGTGCGATCGCCGCGCAAACGAGGCACTTTTCACAGCTACTTCTTTTCTCGCATCCCAGGTGTGAAAGTAAGTCCGATCAGCAGTCCGTCTGAATCGAGAAACCTGCTCACGGTCTGACCCCATGGTTCCTTCTTATTCTTGATCAGCATTCGATACCCCAATGATTCAAGCTCGGCTGTGGCTGTTTCGACACTATCCACATCAAACTCGAGCCACGCGTGAGGCGTGGGTAAGCTATCCGGCCAGGTGCTGCTTCCAAAACAAGACTCGGCAGCTTGCGAGAGCGGCCAAAGGGCGAACTCCTTTGCGCCTTGAAGAGCATCCGTATGGAGGTAGCCACCGTTCTCTTCCTTGAAGAGAATTCCGAGGGCATTGGCGTAGAGTCTGCGTCCCGCATCTACATCGCGGACGATCGGCCCAAAACCAGCAATAAACAGAACTCTTAGTTTTTCCAATCCTTGCATGGCATCTCCTCCTGATACCGCGAACATCGCTCCGGCAGCAGCAATACCGGCAATGAGTTCTCTTCTCGTCATAGAGAAACGTTAGGCCGGAGAGAACGATTACGTCTTGAACAAATCGGACATTTGCAGGGTAGATCGGGCGGAACGTAATAGGGCGGTTGGCCGGAGGTTGGCGAGACGCTGGACATCACGAGTCATATGCGCTTGATCGGCGTAGCCGACATTCGCGGCGAGGTCCGCCAGGCTTTGCTCGCCGTGCATCTCGGGCGCAGTCTTGAGAAGGCGTTGGAAACGCAGCACAGATTGAAACATCTTTGGGCTGTAACCAATGGCGGCTGAAAATCGCCGGTGAAGCTGACGTTCGCCTATTCCGATCCACTGGCTCAATTGCGCGATACGACCGCGCGGATGGCGCGAGAGCCACCGGATACCAGCCATGACGGCGTGGTCCGATGGAGAATTCTCGACCGAAGCAGAGAGGACCTGGGTGAGAGCTGATCGCCGTTCGGCATTAGGCTGCGCAGTTACTTGCTCAAGCGGCATCTTTTGCATGGCGCCCTTGACAGCCTCAATCGGAATTATCTGGTTGAGCAACTCTGATGCAGGAATGCCGAGCAGACAGGAGGCGCGACCGGGGCGTAGCCGCACGCCCGTTATGCTGGTCCCAACGGCCAACCGGGCCAGGAAGGGAACTGTCCATGGGCCAACCAACATGGGGGGCTCATCGTTGATAAGAACGATGTCGATACACGCGTCGGGAAGCACGCGATGTTCAAATGCACCGTGCGATCCAACGATGGTTTGAGTCCAGAAACACAGGAAGTGGGAAGCCAGCTGCGGGGGAGCGAAAAACTCCTTATATTCCGAAAAGGGCTCGGGCGGCTGGTAGTCAAGACGCATCACAATTTTGAAGTATAGGCCTTGAAGCTGGAATGGATCACCCAGCCGTATCTGTCAGTCCATTAGTTCAAACTCTAAGGCTCCTAGATAGCACGAGATTGCACCAGTGTCGGGCTCGTTGTCTGCTGCAACCTGTCTTTCATGATGTCCAGGAAAGCCTGCATCCCCGGGGAAATCCACTTGTCTCTGTGCCATACGATGTGGGTGGCGATGGTCATCTTGGCGCCGTGCCAGTTCATCACCGCAAACTGCTTCTTTTTGAGCTCGCAGGCGATGACGACCTCCGGCAAGAGGCCCAGGCCCATCCCCGCCGTCACGCATTGTTTGATCGCTTCCACGCTGGAAAACTCTGTGATGTGTTGCGCTCTTATATTTGCCGCTGCCAATTGCATGTCGAGCTTCTTACGATATCCGCAGCCAGCCTCAGTCAGGAGAAGCGTCTGGTCCACAAGATCTTTCGGATACACCTTCTTTGCCTTTGCCAGTAGATGATCTGGCGTACCGAACAGATAGATTTCTTCGCTGCGCAGTCGGATAGAACTAAGCTGCTCCGCTTCAACTGTATCTGACATGGTGATGGCCAGGTCGAGTTTTCCGTTTTCGAGTTCGTCACACAGTTTGAGGTCCGGATCAGGACGAAAGATAACTTCTACCTTGGGATATCGCTTACGGAACAGCTTCAACACTTCCGGCAGGCGATAGGTCAGCACGCTCTCCGGTGCGCCAATGTGCAAAGGGCCGGCCGGTTCGGTGCCGAACTTGACTGCAAGAGAGCCCTGATCCATCGCGGCCAAGGCCTTCTCAGCGTAGGGACGGAAACGATGACCTGCCTCAGTGAGCACTACGCGTTTCGCCAATCGATCAAACAATGGAACACCCAGCTCCGCTTCGAGTGCTTTGATCTGCGAGGTTACATTCGATTGCACTGTATACACCCGTTCCGCGGTGCGGGTGAAGTTTAACTCTTCCGCGAGAACGCAAAATGTCTGAAGCTGGCGAACTTCCATCTGCAATCTCCTTTTGAGATCGATTCGATACTAACAATCAATTGGACGTATGTACAGCGCGGGCGGAGACTCAGCCTATGAGCTTACTTCGGTTTCAGCCTCGGCAGGCCGGCGGAGCGATCCTCGGCATCTTTCTCACCTTATCCATGGTGTTCGCTCGTACTCTTACGTTGCACGCGCAGGATTCCGATACAACGATCGTCTTTTACGCACAACCGAAAGTGAGTGACGATCTATGGCCGGAATTGTTCCAGGTACTGCGCTCTGATCTGGCCGACGAAGAGCTACCAAATGGGCTCGGTTTGGATAAGCAGGCGGCATTCGTTCGCGGAAGCGATAGCCTGCTCGGAATTCTCTTCTCAAAGGTTATCGTGGTTAAGTTACTGGGCCGTTGCGATGTTCTCCCGCAAGCAGATCAGCGGTCATCAACAGGCGCGCTGGGTTGGGTACAGTCGGTTTCCGGAAGAATCCAGCCCTTTGTTTTCATAGATTGCACCCGACTCGCCCAGTTGCTGCGTCCGAGGACCGCTAATTTGAGCAAGCAGGAGCGTCAACACTTGATGGATCAAGCCATCGCCCATGTTTTGATCCATGAATGGACCCATATCGTGAAGCAAAGCGCCGTCCACGGGTCACGAGGGATTACGCAAGCTTGTCTCTCGGTGGAGGAACTGATTGCGGAGCCCAAGAACAACCATTTGTCCGCCGCCAACCGGTAGCGTCTAATCAAGAGAATCGTATTATTGAATCCGAGTTTCGAGGTGCGACATGCAGTTGAAGCCTTTCCTGTTGGATATGTGGCTCGACAAATACGAGCATGGTATTGATTTCAACCTGGCAGCGAGCACCGGACCAAGTTGGACCATGAATGAGCTACTGAACCTCGCGGATGAGGAAGAGCGGCAGCGGTTCCTCGGACATCGCCTGGTCTATGGCCGTCCGGCAGGGTCCGACGGCCTGCGTGAAGCGATCGCGGAAATGCACGATGTGAGTAAGGAGTGTGTGCAGGTCGTGACCGGTGCCTCGGAGGCTCTGCTCATCCTGATGTGGCTGGCGTCTGAGCCTGGAGCCAACGTAATACTGCCTAGGCCCGGATTCACCACCTTTTCCGCGCTGCCTGAGTCGCTGGGTCTCGAGACCCGCTTTTACGGAGTACGCAAGGAGAATAATTTCACCATCGACGTTGAAGAGATCATGAAGCTCGCGGATGGAAGGACGAAGCTGATCCTGGTGAATAACCCGCATAACCCGACAGGCTCGACCATTAGCGATGCGGAGATGGAGAGGCTGCACGAGTTCACCTCGGCGCGTGGAATTCAGCTTGTGAGCGATGAGGTATATCACCCGATTTACCACGGGCGAAAGACAAAATCGGCGTCGCGGCTGCCGCAAGCGACCGTGATTCACGATTTCTCGAAGGCGTTTGCTTTCTCCGGCATTCGGACGGGATGGATGATTGAGCACGATCCAAAACGCCGGGAACGCTATTGGAATGCGCGGGCATATTTTTCGATCACCAGCAATTCGCCAGGAGAGATACTTGCCGAAATAGCGATGCGCAAACGCGATGTGGTTCTCAGGAAGACGCAAGAAGCCGCAACACGGAACCTGGAGCACCTGGATCGCTTTATGGCTGAGCATGAAGAAACGCTGGGGTGGATTCGCCCTCGAGGAGGAATGACCGCATTTCCCTGGTTAATCAGCGGAGAGAACGCCAGGCCATTCTGCCAGGCTGCAGCGGAACGTGGAATCCTCCTCGCCCCGGGGGATTGCTTCGATTCTCCGTCGCATTTTCGTCTTGGCTTCGCCGCCAGCGGCGACGAGTTTCCCCTCGCGTTAGATCGCCTGGGTGAAGTTGTGGAGAGCTGGGAAGCGAGGTCGCGAGCAGGCCTGTCGGTCCTTTGACCCTGGTGTCTAGCCGTTTATTGAAAATCAAATCCAATGAGGAATTCAGCCCGGCAACGTTAAATCCTTCTCGAGCAGGACAAAGTGCAAATCGTCGCGGAGTGGTCTGCCGAAGCGTTGGTCATCATAAGGAAACGGTTGGGTTTCCCCGGTCAAGAAGTAACCTCGGCGTTCATACCACGCAATCAGGGTGGTTCGCACATTCACCACCGACATACGGATGCGGCAAGCGCCATGCTCCTTCGCAAAGCTTTCCGCCGCGATTAATAAGGCACGGCCCATTTGTCTGTTTTGCAGATCAGGCCGGATGGTCAGCAGGCCGAGATACCAGATGCCATCCTTCTTCGGCTCCAGCCAAACCGTCCCCAACAACTCGCCATTCGGATCGTCCCGACAGGTCAGCAATACGGCATCAGGCTTTGCAGCCAGATCTGCTCTGAGAAGAGACTCGGTCAGGCGTTGTCCCTCAATGAAACCTGCTTCGGAGTTCCAGCTCGCCGAGGGACCCACCCCCCGAAATGCCAAATTAGCGAGGTCTACGATTGAAGCGTAGTCAGATTCAGTAGCGCGAGCCAGGAACATGGCTTCAGTTTAGATCGGGGAGCAATGAGCCTCTACTAGGAGGATCCCAGGTCTCAAAAGCGAGACCTGGGGCACCCGTCTCTTTTGTCTCGTACTTCCGCTGCTTCCTCTTCTCTCCTACTGCCTCCCCGTCCGGTTCACAACTGGAGAGAAGTGGACTCGGAGTCTTTCCCCTTCACCCGGAGATAAAGTGGATTCGAGAATTCCTATCGTTCACCCGGAGATAGGGTGGATTCGAGAATTCCTCCCGTTCACCCGGAGATGAATTGGATTTAAGAAATCCTCCCCTTCACTCCGGAGATGAATTGGATTAAGAAATCCTCCCCTTCACTCCGGAGATGAATTGGATTTAAGAAATCCTCCCCTTCACGCCGGAGATGAATTGGATTTAAGAAATCCTCCCCTTCACTCCGGAGATGAATTGGATTTAAGAAATCCTCCCCTTCACCCGGAGATGAATTGGATTAAGAAATCCTCCCCTTCACTCCGGAGATGAATTGGATTAAGAAATCCTCCCCTTCACTCCGGAGATGAATTGGATTAAGAAATCCTCCCCTTCACTCCGGAGATGAATTGGATTAAGAAATCCTACCCATCACTCCGGAGATGAATTGGATTAAGAAATCCTCCCCTTCACTCTGGAGATGAATTGGATTAAGAAATCCTCCCCTTCACTCCGGAGATGAATTGGATTAAGAAATCCTCCCCTTCACTCCGGAGATGAATTGGATTTAAGAAATCCTCCCCTTCACTCCGGAGATGAATTGGATTAAGAAATCCTCCCCTTCACTCCGGAGATGAATTGGATTAAGAAATCCTCCCCTTCACTCCGGAGATGAATTGGATTAAGAAATCCTCCCCTTCACTCCGGAGATGAATTGGATTAAGAAATCCTCCCCTTCACTCCGGAGATGAATTGGATTAGGAAATCCTCCCCTTCACTCCGGAGATGGTTTGAGAAGACGATGGGTGCCCCAGGTCTCGCTTTTGAGACCTGGGATCCTCCTAGTAGAGGCCCGTTAGTCCGGTTTGTAGTGATTCACCCACCCTGAATGAAGATGAACCCGTCCTTCCTTACCGGTACGATAGAATCGGTAACTAGACCACTTCCAGTCCTCCATCCTCTCGACCAACCCGCGCTTCACCGGATTCCAGTGCATGTAGTCAAGCTTCTCTGTACGCTTGTCATCGCTGTAAACATTGAAGTCGTAATACCGCGCCTGCCAGAATCTCCCCTGGTCGCTCCGCCGGGCGACGGAAAGCTTCAACGCCTGGAGACCAACAGCCAACGACCCCCGAGGAGGTTCGCTGACTAGCAAATGAACATGCTCCGGCATAACGACATACCCGACGACTTCAAACTCAAATCGGCCGCGGATCCGCTCCAGCGCATCCTCAAAAAGATCTCTCGCGACTGGCGCTCTCAGGTAAGCGTGCCGTTGATAGCAACTAAACGTCACGAAATGCTCGTCTCCCAAGTGTTGGTAGCGCTTGAGCCCGATCACCATGCCGCCATCTTACTCGCGGTATCATCAGTCGATGACGTTTGAACCGGGGCAGACAGTCGGAGAATACAAGGTTGTGCGGGCGTTAGGCCACGGCGGCCTGGGAGCCGTTTATGAGGCCGTCCACCAGATCTCACAACGCGCGGAGGCCATGAAGGTCATGTTGCCGGAACGGACCGGCACCCCGGACATGAAGGAACGGTTTCGCCGGGAAATTCAGCTTCTCGCCAGCCTCAATCATCCCAACATCGCCCGCCTTCATAATGCCTTCTATTTCGAAGATCAGCTCATCATGATCATGGAGCTGGTGGAAGGGGAAGATCTGCGATCGCGCAGCCGCAATCGCGGCATACCGCTACCCATGCTCATGAATTTTGCCATGCAGGTGCTTGCGGCCCTCGACTATGCCCACGCCCGAGGAGTGGTCCACCGCGACATAAAACCAGCAAACATCATGGTCTCTCCCACGGGGCTGGTGAAGGTGCTGGATTTCGGCATCGCGATCAGCCAGGGTTCCACAGAACTTACCATGGCCGGCTCCCTGATCGGCTCGCCGATGCATATGTCGCCAGAACAAATCCGGGGTGAGAAAGCGACTCAGCAGTCTGACATCTATTCTCTCGGTGTGACCCTCTACGAGCTCATCGCCGGCCGCCCCCCGGTAAACGGCGGCACCACGTACGAGCTGATGATGGCCCACCTCAACCAAACTCCCGTGCCGCTTGCCGAAATACGGCCGGATGTTCCAGCACGGTTGTCGGCCGTAATCTCTAAGGCACTGGAAAAGGAGCCGGCGAAGCGGTTCTTAACCGCTTCGGACTTTTTGGACGCTCTACGTTCTCAGAACTCAGCAGATCTCGAAGCTTCTGTTACTGCAATCAGCTCTCCCGACCGCTTGCCAGAAGTGACCACAGAAAAGCCGAGCCAACCCTCCAGCCAACCCCCGAGCCAACCCCCGAGCCAACCAACGACCGCTTCGCTGGCGCAACCGATGCAGCAGTTGGTGCGGCATCTGGCGTCCTTTATTGGACCCATTGCCAAGGTCCTTGTCTTGCGGCTGGCGAAGCAATACACCGATCTCGACCAGCTTTATCTGGAGGCGTCGAAGCAGATCGAGAATGACGCCGACCGAAAGAAATTCCTGAACACCCGCCCGCGCCCCTAGACCTGTTCAGCCGTTGAGCAGATCGAATGCCTTCTTCAGGCTGGTGTGCATGCGATAGAAAGAGCGGCTTACCTGGGCGACCTCGTCATTGCCGCGGACCGGAAGCTGTTCCAGGTCGATCTCACCTTGACTGATGCGATCCGCGTAGCGGGAGATCTTGCCCAGCCGCCTGATGACGATGAAATACAGTCCAATATCGATCAGGAGGATAGCCGCCAGAAAAATCACCGACAGGTTGATGAGTAGCTGCGTCAGCCCTTGCCGCGCCATTTTGATGGGTACAGCGGTGGGGACAGATATGATCTGGGCGCCGATGACCTCGTCCAGGTTCCAGCCGAACCCGTTCTGGGATCCATAGTGTTTGATGAGCGCCTTGGGGGCCACTCCGGGCTGGCTATGACATTGGAGACATCCGGCCTCGACACGAATCGGGTGAGCCAGGGAAAGACTGGGTCCGGTCGCTGCGTCCCGCAACCGCACCAGCTCGGTTTCCTTTGGGGAATTGCGGAAGTAATTAATCATATCTGCCTCCCAATCGGTAGCACGATCACGGAGGTTGGTCGGGTTCAAGGCCGCTTCCTTATAGGTGTAGTCCGGATACGTCTGGCGGATCTGGTCGAAGGTCGTGGTGGATGCAAAGAATGGGATGGCCTGAGGTAGAAAGGTTGTTGTGTGTTCAATCGTTTTCTCGATCACCGGCGTGACGTAGTGATCGGTGTAGTTCCGGGTAGCTAACGCGCTGGCAGCCATAAGGCTGGCCTGGCGAAGAACTTCAGCCTGTGCCTGCTCTTGTAAAAAGCTTCGCGCCTGGTAAGCGATCAGCAGCAGGCCCAAGCCAAAGACGACAATCAGTAGAATGTTGAACTTTACCAGCAGTTTCAGATCGTGCTCCCCAACTAACGCAAGAATAACAACGCGAGTTTTGTATCACGCACCCGCAATCGTCGCAAGCAAAGGGTTTTAATCGGGGAGGGAGCGCTACACCGATTCGATCAGGAGAGCGCTCCGTTCGGTATTTGAATGGGCAATCAGTTGACGTAGCTCTTGGTTCTTGACTAAGAGTTCTGCGACTAATTGCTGCAGCCGTGCATTCTCAATTTCCAGGTCCAGAATCTGTCTGGAATGCTCGTCTGCGCTTCGAAAGCCCCGCCCGCTCGACGATCTGAGAGGGCTTTCAGAGCGTGAGAACTCCGTTCTCTGTTGGTTGTCTCTGCTCACAGCTTGTCCCTTCTTGCTCTAATTAGAAAAATCGGCAATCGTATGAGAGAGCGCCGCTAAAAAAGGAAAGAGGCCCCTTTGTGGGAACACCAAAGGGGCCTCCGACCTCGAACTTTTCCTGGCGAATCTACTCGCCGATGATCGTGGTCGACTCCACTTTGTGCTTCGGCCGCCCTTCCAGGTTCGGTGTGATGACCCCTCCAAACTGGACCGTTCGCAGCATGTGGTCCCCGCCTATGACATCAAAGGTCAGGCGCACCGCTGGTTCCTTGGCATCGTAAACGCCGGGCCCGACAATCCACATCAGTCCCTGGCCTGGCTTGTCAATATTGTTCAGCATCATCGCACTCCTTTGGGGGTCGATCGCGACTGTATACGAGCCCGCTTGATAGGAGTGGTTTTTGACCTTGAAGCTGAACGGCACGTCCAACCGTGTCTGGTTGGCTGCGAAAGCTGCGGTACTGCAAAGAGCGGCGGCTGAAAGAACCAGGTTACGGAAACTTAGCATGGGATTGTCCCTCCGAGAACCACCCTATATCCTCACCCTGGCTTCAAGTGTCAAATTGCCGTCGAGTTTTCGTCCAGAATTTCTTGACGCGGCTCCTCCATTTCCGCAAGCTGCTCGCGAACCGTCCTCTCCGCTGCCTGGCGGTCGCGTTCGCTCAGATTCTCCACCAGCCGCAGGGCATGTTCTCTCAACTTCACGGCTTCATCGCATGCACCGCGTCGCTGTGCGTTGCGCGCCGCAGCACACAGCGCCTGTGCCGCGCGCACCCACTCGGCGGCCGCTTCGAAGTGCATGGCCAATTCGCGACACACATCCTGCTCCCGCCCCGCGAAGAGCTTCTCGAGTTTCTCTGCTATTCGCAAATGCCGCCTGGCGCGGCGTGCCGGGGATTGTCTGCCCCGCAGCACTTCGCGATACATGCCATGGGTGAAGACGTAGAACGCGGACTGCGTTCCATCCGGCAGTTCGTCATGCCCTGCAGGATGGAGGAAGTGCAGCCGGCGGGTCAGCTGCTCGTACTGATCTTCGATATCCTCGAGATCGCCTGCCAGTGCCGCAGCGGCCGCCCAAGCAGGGAAAACCACGCCGATCAAGCTTGCCGCTTCCAGCAGCCGTTGGTCGGCTGCGTCCAAACGGTCAATCTGCAGCTCGATCATTTCGGAAAGAGCCGTGGGCACGCCCATGTCGATGTCTCTTAGCTCGCTTCGCAGCTGCCAGGCTCCAGCTTCCTGCCGTATGAAACCCTGCGCGATCATGTGGTCAAGCATGGCAATCATGAACAGCGGATTGCCTTCGGAATGCTGATGCACAAAGCTCGGCAGCCCTTGGGGGAGGGACTCTTGCTTGAATTCCTTAACCAGGTACTCCTTTACGGCAGCCTTGTGGAGCGGCGGCAGCGGCACCTCAGTGCATAGCTTATGCGTGACCAGATCCTGCTTTAGGCGCTTGAGAGGATGCTGGCCGGTACTCACGTCCGCGGGCCGGTAAGACGCCAGCAGCATCAGCTTCGCAGGGTTACGTCGCCGGGCCAGCGCCGAGACCAGATCCAGCGTCGAGAGATCTGCCCAATGCAAGTCCTCAAAGATGAAAAGCAGGGTCTTCTCCGCAGACATTGCTTCGATGGCATCGCATATCTCGTTCAGCATCCGCTCGCCCTTTACTGGCATGGGCGCGCCCGGCGATCCGTCGCCATTCGGCAGGGAAGCAAGCTGGGCATACCAGCTCGGAGCTTTCTGCTGCATGACGCGCACGTTTTTGTGTCCCTCGCCGTGCGTGCAGAGCTGTCCCAGGGCTTCCATGACCGGATAGTAGGCTTCCTTGCCCCCGAAACCTTCCACGCTCTGCCCGCGCGCTATATGGGTCTGGTTTTCGTTGCAGAGAGGGCCGCAGAACACGTCGATGAGCGCGGTTTTTCCAATGCCCGCCTCCCCGGTAATGAACACCACTTGCCGATCGGCCTGCCTGACCTGGCGTAGCAGATGGTTCAGCTTATCGAACTCGTGCTGGCGCCCCACAATACGCCCAGGCTGTGGCACACCGGCGGCACGACTGGCGCCGTCTTCGACCTGCCCCAGGAACCAATAGCCCCGCCCGGAAACGGTGCGGATGAATCGCGGATTCTCTACCTCGTCTCCCAGCAGCTTGCGCAACTCCAGCACATAAGTGCGCAACACCTGCGGTTGCACATAAGTCTCGGGCCACAGCTTGTCGAGTAGCTCGTCGTACGTGATCAACCGCTGCGGGTTTTCGACCAGGTAGCGCAACACGGCAAACGGCTTCGGGGTCAGGGCAATCCGCACCCCGTTCTGCCACAGGCATTCGTTCTGAGTGTCGAGTTGAAAGCAGGCAAATTGCTTCATCGCATCTCGGGGTGGCCAAATTGCTGGTTCGGCTTCTGCAAGCTAGACCATATGTGAGTTTTGATCTTCCGCATCGCGCTGGATCAATGTCAGGCTGACGTCGTCGTTCAAGGGGTTACCGTTTCCGAACTCCTGTACGGCGGCGAGAAGCAGCATGAGCGTGGCTTGGGCGGACGGCTGTTTGGCCTCCCGCAATGCCGCCATGAGACGTTCCAAGCCGAACTCTTCGCCCGCAGTGTTGCAGCATTCGAGCACACCATCGGAGTATACGACGAGCGTATCGCCAGGTTCGAGCATCAGCTCACCTGATTGAAACTCCGCACCTTCGAGTGCACCCAGCAGCGGGCCGCCGGTTCCAAGCAGATCGGCTTGTCCATTCTGGCGCAGCAGTATAGGTGGGAAGTGGCCCGCATTGCAGTAGGTGATCGTTCCCAGATCGCAGTCAACTTGGGCGACGAATGCCGTCACGAACGGCGCCACGGGCCGCAGGTAGCATAGGTGGCGGTTGATTTCCGAGGCGATCCTGGTGGGGTTAAAATCCGGACGGCGGTAACTTTGCAGAAGCCCGGCCAGATGAGTGAACCACATTCCAGCGGCAACGCCTTTACCCGCAATGTCTCCGAGCACGGCAAGAACCTTAGAACCGTCCTGCAGGAAAGTGGTAAAGTCCCCGGAAAGAAAGCGGGCGGCGAAGACCTCGCGGGCAAACTGCAGGTCGCCGCAGCGCAGCACCCGCGGGCCGCTGAGCTTGCGCTGGATCTGCACGGCGTCAGAAAGCTGCGCGTGCAGATCAACTCTCTCTCGCAGCAGCGAATGCACATCATCCTGCTGCAGTGGCAGCGAGGACGGTACGGTCATTAAGGCTTGAATTGTGTTCGTCCCATATTTGGAGTCGCGCGACACTACCCTGTAGGCGTTCAAGAAAGTACACCTCACTTCGATGTTGGTCGTTGCTCTATCCCACGAACCGATAGCCGGTTCCGTGCACGGTCAGAAAGTACTGTGGTTGTTCCGGATCGGGTTCCAGCTTTTGGCGAAGACGTACCAGGTGCGTATCCACGGTACGGGTGGTGGGGTAATTCTCGTAACCCCAAACATCCTCGAGCAGGCGATCGCGGCTCAGCGTTTCGCCGGCATGACAAATGAAATACTTCAATAAGTCGAATTCTTTGGAAGAAATATCCAGAGCCTTGCCTGACCGGAACACGCGGCAGCGGCGCAGGTCAACTTCGACGTCGGCAAAGGAGTGCTGATCCTGATTTTTGGGTAAGACTGCCGTGCGTCGCAGCACCGACTTGACGCGCGCCAGCAACTCGCGAATCGAGAACGGCTTGGTCACGTAGTCATCGGCGCCGAGCTCCAGGCCCACCACTTTATCGACTTCCTGGCCGCGGGCGGTCAGCATGATGATGGGAATGGAAGCCCGTTTGGCGCGTAACTGCTTGCACACTTCGAGGCCGCTCATGCGCGGCATCATGACGTCGAGGACTACCAGGTCCGGGGACTCATCGAGCGCACGCTGCAGCCCCTCGATGCCGTCGTGCGCGGTAATCACTTCGTAGCCTTCGAACTCGAAGTTATCGCGCAGGCCGGCCACCATCGCCGGTTCGTCCTCCACTACCAGAATCTTGGGCGGCCTGGGGGCTACAGTTGGTTGTGTTTTCTCTTCGTGTCTCATGCTGATGCCTGCTGGACCTCTGAATTTTGTACCGGCAAAGTAATGATGAACTTACTGCCCCGTCCGGGCGCGCTTTCCACCGCCAGGACTCCACCATGAGCCTGCACGATGTGGCGCACCAGGGATAAACCCAACCCGCTGCCTTTGGTGTTATGCACCAGCGGATCACCGACGCGATAAAATTTATCGAAAATCTTGCACTGCTCTTTTACCGGGATGCCAATCCCGTGATCGACGACCTCAAGGTTCACTTGGTCGTTGCGGCGGTAAAGATGGACTCCGAGGTATTTCTCCGCCGCCGAATACTTCACCGCATTGTTGACCAGGTTCAGCAGTGAACGGGCAATGGCCTCACGATCCACATGTAATGGCGGCAAATTGTTGTCGATCTTCTGTTCGAACTGAAACCCGTTCTGCTCAATCTCAAAACGATACGATTCGAGTGTGTTCCGCACCAGGTCAGCCACATCGGTTTCGCGGAAGCTGTACTCTTTCTTGCCCGCCTCGATGCGCGAGAAATCAAGAATATTGTTGATCAGCGAGCTCAGCCGCTCGCTTTCCTTGCGAATGATCTCGTAATACTGCTGATGCTTGCCGGCAGTGGATATGCGCCCCAGCTCCAGGGTCTCCGCGTAAAGCCGGATAAGCGCGAGGGGAGTTCTCAGCTCGTGCGAGACATTGGAGACGAAATCCGATTTTAATTTCGCCAGCGCGAGTTCGCTGGACACATTTCGATAGGCCAGTATCATGCCCACCCCCATCAGCAGGGAGAGCGCCCCCAGGATCATGAAGGCTAACCGCGTCCAGCGATTGCTGATGTCGGCAATGGTGGTCCCTTCCGGTCTGATCCCCAGGATCAGACCGGAGAAAACACCGTCAATGCGGCGCTCCACTTCGGGGGCCCCTCCATCCCAGCACATGGAAGCTGCCAAAGGATGGTCGTCTTTTGCCTTACGAATCATCATGGCCAGGTGAGGATGTGAGTTATCGCTCGGATTCTGATACGGCAGGACCTCGTTCAGCGTTTGCGGGAAAAGATCGCTCTTAAGGTAGTCTTCATCGTAGGCGAAGCCAGCCAGCGCAGGATGGTCTGGGTTCGAGTATCGAGGGATGAAGAACACGAAAGACTCGTACACCAATCTGTCGCCCCTGTTCACATTTTCGTTCATGATGTAGAAGCGGCGCCCGTCCGCCGCCTCAGCAGCTTTGATTTTAGCGATATGTTCTGCAGACTCCAGGTCAAACCAGGCGTCAAACTCGGAGGCGGTTTTTTTGCTTTCCGCTTGAAAGTCGGGATCGCCCATCCGCTCAGGACGAGATCGAAAAATCATGTGGCCTTTCCCGGTCCAAATGAATGCGTGCGTGATGTCCGGGTGGTTTTTAAGAAAAGTGTCGAGCTGGTCAGGCTGGTCTGCACTGGGGAACTGCTTCACGGCCTTCCCTGCGACCTCATAGGCACGCTCAGCAATCCGCTTTTCGGCAATCGCTAAGGTCTGCTGATAGTCCCTCTGGATGACGGCTTCGATCACTTTGTCCCGTTGCATGTGCCGGAGGTAGACGACACTGGCGACTACCAGGGCGGCCGCCGGCAGCATGACCGCCAACATGAACACGAGGATCGGGGGCGGTTTGCGCCACGGTCGTAGAGGAAGCTTTACCATATGTTCGCCTGGGCCAGTGCCCCATTGGAGCAAGAATACTGCCGCGAACTCGCCGCTATGTCATGGAGAGGCAACAAATTGTAAAGAGTTGTGAACCCGCCCTCGGGATCGTTTTGGGGCGGGTTCTCAAATCAGCGCGAGCTAAAGAGCAACGGTCAGGCGAGACCGGAGCGGGCAGTTGCTCCGCCCCGGGAGCATCCGCCTCGGGCTATTGAATGCTGCAAAGGTAATGTCCTGCTGGCAGGTTGAGCTGCCGAACGCTGCCTGAAGGGCAGCATTGGCTTGGGGTGGGTGAAACCGCAGATCCCTCCACGGCACGCCGGGACAGGTCGGCTTCGCCTCGGGATGACAAAGGGGAGAGCAGCGAGGCCGAACTCAGAGGGAAATAGCGCCCCAGGGGCTAAAGCCCCCGTCCTACTGGCACTTTTCGGCACGACTGAAGTCGTGCCCTGATACAAAGCGCCCTTTGAAATTGGCTGGAAAGAGACCGACCCGGACATGAGTTTTGCAGTGACCAATAAAGAGCCGGCGTACGAACCGCTCTGATGCTTTGTATCAGGGCCCGACTTCAGTCGGGCCGTTTAGGCCAACAAACATCTGGGCTTTAGCCCCTGCGCCTTTCTTTGCAGGATGCGCCACAGTAAGTGTTGAAAGCACGAACAGTCCGGTAAGGGACGGCTGAAAGTCCCGTTTTCTTCAGCCGTCCCTTCGGGACTGATTCGGGAACTTTCTAGGAACCTTCTAGGAGTTGTAATTCAGCTTCGGGTACCAGTCGGTGCCCCGGCCTTCCGGCGTTGAGTCCAGAACCATCCAGAGCGGGGCTGGATCTGGGGCGCCTCGGGGATCCTGTCCCGGGTCCGCCGTGGAACCGGTCATTTCGCCGCCCCAGAAGTGTCTCAGGGTCCCATCGCGGCGCGTGAATACATGGAGGGCCGGAACCTCTGAGCCGTCTGGCAGCAGCCCGAAATAGGTTCGTGAGTATTCACCGTTGAGGTCGCTGTAGAGACGAAGATTCTTCCAGCCGCGTTCGTTCTTCCATGAAAGGAGGCGTTCTATCGGTGAGCGGGCTACCACCACCAGTGAGATGCGCTGGCCGATATCGGCGGCGTTGCCTTCCCAGGCCCCCAGCAAATTGGTGCACATTGGGCACGGACGTTCACGTTGCGGTCCGAACATATAGCTGTAGACGACAAGCGTTTGCTTGTCGCCGAACAAGCCGGCCAAACCGGTGGACCCGGTCTCACCCATAAAGCGGTAGTTGCCACTCACCGGCCCACCGGGCGGAAGGGCGCGGCGCAGGGCGGCGACACGCTCGATGTGGCGCCTGAGCTCAATCTCCTCAGCTAGCAGTGCTGTGCGGGCGGCACGGTACTCGGCACTTTCGTTGGGCATCCGGACGGGGTTGTTGCGCGCCAATTCCGCCGCCGGTGTCAGGGTTTCTATTTCTGTTGCTGTTTCCATCGCGTGATCCTCCGCGTTGTGAACTTCGCAACATGGTAGCGCGCTCACCGTCCTTGTGCCAGTCAAACGCGGTCGAGGTTGGAGTAGACATCGCGGATATTCCCATTGACCTCCACTTGCAACGACGGCATCTTCCCGAAATGAGCCAGGTCGCTTAGCTCGGTTCGCAGCAGGAACTCTTCATAACCGTTGGACTGGAGAGACTTGAGTGAGGCTACGGTGAAACGCTGTTGCATTTCGGCCAGGCTTAGGCCGGCGTCCTTGCCCTTCGCAACCTTCTCGGTCAATTCCTCGATATAGTTTCGCTGGCTGGTCATCACGGTGCGGTCCGTCTGCACGGGTCCGTGGCCCCCCAAAATGTACTTGAAGTCGGCGCGGCCGACTGCGTCGATCGTCCCCGGCCACCGACGCGGAAAACCATCCGCAATATTGGGCAGAAAACCGTGAATCGCGTCGCCGGTGGCGATCGCGCGCTGCTGCGGGCAAAAGACGAAGACGTCTCCAGCGGTATGCGAATGCCCGTGAAAATCGAGGTGCAGATCAAACGCTGGATCCTGAAGCAAGTACGATGTATCGAAGGTGATGGTCGGCAACTCCAGGGTGTAGTCTTTCAGCTCGGCCTGGTACGCCTCCATCTGCGAAATTTGGTCCGCGCAGAAAGCTTTTCGCAGCCGAGGTCGAGTGTGCGGCGCGATTGCGCAGCGCGTCGATTTGTTGCGGCACGGCTCCCACCGAAGCCTTCATGCGGGCGACCGCCAGGTCCGACATAAGCTGTTTGGTGGCCGCGCTGGCGATGAAGTCAACCTTTTCGCCAGTCAAGCGATACGCATGATCACCTTGGGTGTGGTCCCAATGAAAGTGCGTGTTGACGACGTACCGAACCGGCTTTTCCGTAATTTCCCGCTTGATCTGGTTAATGAGAGAAGCGGCCGCCGACGGCTTGGAGTGCGCGTCGACCACGACCACATCCTTCGACCGGACGAAGATGGCGGCATTGCAGTTCAACATGGCCTGGGGACGCGCATGAGCGAAGTAAATGCCGTCGGCCACTTTTTGCACGTCGAACAGCTTGGCGTCGGAGCCCGGGGCCGCTGCGCGGGCCCATGCTGCGCGATGGTAAGCCAATTCCAGAATCGAGGCCCCAGTCAAGGCACTCCCCATCAGCACCCGAAGGAAGTCGCGGCGAGTGGGATGGCCATCGCCGGTGACATGATTGTGTGCATGGGGATGCGCGTGTTCCGCTGCGTGCGGGTGGCTGTGAGAATGATTGATTCTGCGGTCCTCTGCTCTATTGGCCAAACGTTCCTCCTCAAGAATCCGCACTACCGGTTCTGGGCAGCAATATACCCCAAGTGACCGCTCACTCGGCTTCCTTCTGTGCGAAGTCGTACTTCCTGCTCGATCAATGGAGCAGCAGTGGAAAAACCAGCGCAGCTGGACGCTGATTAAGCCCGGCTGTGCTGCGATTACCGCATGAGTACCAGATTGAGCGATCTTGTTACTCAGGGGAGAGTTCCGGATCTAAAAACTGCCACGTATGCTTCTCCATTAGCAACGGTTGTCCACGCTCCGCTGTCAACGATTTCCCTCGGGGGAGGGGAACTGCGAAGTGGAGCGTGGACTATTTCAGCTGGGACCTTATGCCTACAGTCGATTGTTCGGAACAACGCTGGTTACATTTTGGTTTGTGCGGTCACCTGACGCCGAGGGTTCGAACCATCGTTGCAGTCGTGGACGGCGAGTGTCGAATCGTGAAGTCACTCGGTGATCTTCTGGCCTCGGCAGGGTATGACGCCCGCCTGTTTTCGTCTGCTGAGGAGTTTCTCGCCGGTCCCGACATCCAGGCTACCAGCTGTCTTATATGCGGGGTGAGCGGAATTGACCTCATTTCCCGCATCAAGGCGGAGGGCATGGAACTGCCTTGCATCCTCCTCAACGACCGGGATGACCCTGACACTGTGCTCTTTTGCCGGACCGGGGGCGCAAAGTTCCTCTTTCCAAAGCCCATCCTGGGGCCAGAGCTGTTTGCGGCCATCTCACTGGCCACGAATCGTCCAGGCGTTTCCCGGCGCACCGGATTTGCTGAGTCTCTCGTTGGACGCGCGGTGAGTCACCTTCGAGCTTTCCTGGGACGGAAGCTCTTAGTGCACACCCACTTGAACGGGCTTAGAAAGAAGACAACTTAGATTCCCGCGTACCAGGCATAACCACCTTCCGGCGAGGCAGACCCCAGACCTTTGCCGAAGTGTTTGAGCGTGTCGGCGGCGGTCAGATGGGTTACGTACTTAACGCTCTTATAGCCAAGCTGACGGGGCACGCGCATGCGCAGCGGACCGCCGAAGGGCACGGGAAGATCCCCGTCGTTCATACCCCAGGTCAGCAGTGTCTGGGGATGCAGGACATCGGCCAAATCGATGCTATCCCACCAGCCCTTCTCGAAGGAGAAATATGCGATATAGCGCGCCTGCGGCAAGAGCCCAACGGCGTTCATGACTTCAATCAGCGGCGTTCCAATCCACTCGGCGATATAGGACCAACCCTCCTCGCATGCGACCTCGGTGATTTGGCTGCGGAAGGGAAGGCTCTTCAGGTCCTGAAGCGAAAGCGATGCTGGCCGGGCAACCATTCCGTCAACCGTAAGCCGCCAGTCCGAGAACCCGTTGGCCTGGTGACGCTTGAAGCTATCGTTAGGTGGCGCGACTTCGTTAGCGAAAGGCGACTTGGAAATCATGCCGCGGGGGAACTCGCGGGCCAGCGAGTGCGTCGTCAGAAGCCGTTGGGCGGCGTAGGTCAGCGTCTCGCCGGCACCGTAGATTCCACGGTGATCGGGTGGGATCAGTCCGTAGTGCTCGGCCAGGCGGGCGGCCACGCCCAGACCTGCCACGCCCGCACCTGCGGCCAGGCCGGTGGTGATCAGCTTGCGGCGTGAGATGGGGCTCATGTGCGCTCCAACGTACGTTCTGAGGCTACCATGGTTCGGCCGGTGATCATCGCCCGCATGCGATTCCGGAATCCGGCCAGAATAACCATACCCACATGCACCACCAGGAATAAAACCAGCAATCCGGAGACAATGAAATGCAGTGTGCGCGCGGACTGCCGGCCACCCAACAAGGTGACCGCGGCCGGTACCGCGGAAGTGAAGGCAGGAGACATCGCCAGCCCAGTCCAGATTACCAAGGGAAAAAGAACAAAAATCACGCTGAGATAGGCGGTCCGTTGAATCAGGTTGTAGGAACGAGCGTCCGCTTCATCCGGCGGGTCGCGGCGAAAATACTTAGCCATCACGTCCCAACTCGCCCGCCAGCTCCTGTCCCCGGGCGCCGGGAACAGGTCCTTCCGGAAGTGGCCGTTGAACAGGCTTGAGATGGCATAGACCAGGCCGGTCAATATGACCGCCCATGCGGCCTCAAAGTGGAGATACCGGCTCCAGCCATTCTGGTCGGGGAGCACGCCGTAGCCGGTCGGAACCATAGCCCTGGAGGAGGGGATCGGCAGCTTAAACAGTGGGGTTGTCCCGACATTCCCGACTTCGCCCCAATAGAACCGCGGGTGGGAAATCACTATCTCAGCCCCGGTGATGAGCAAGGCGAAGAAGCAAATCACCGTGAGCCAGTGGGTTACGCGGACCACCGCCGAATGACGGGGTGTTTCGGAATCAGGGTGCGGGTCGGCGGCTGGCACAGGCGCAGCATAGCACACGGTGAGTCTGCATCGGCATCCCACTTCAGATTGTACGTTTGTGAAAACGACCTTCCTTCATGATGATCGAAAGGCGGTCGCCACCGGCGCCGAGGAGCGAGATGTCTTCGAGAGGGTTACCATCGACTACCAGGATGTCCGCCGTGGCTCCTTTCGAGATGCAGCCAAGCGTCCCCGTTTGGCGTAATAAGTCCGCATTGACTACGCAGGCCGATCGAAGCACGTCGATAACCGGCAGAACCTTTGCGCGCAAGGTGAACTCCGTGCTTTGCCGCACATGCAAACTCCCCAGGAGATCACTCCCCAGTCCCATTCTGACCCCTGCCCGCTTCATGATTTCGAGGGCCGAAAACGCTGAATCGCCCAATCGTCTTAGCTTTTCCATGCTGGGCGCCGGGAGCCCAAGCTTTTCGCCTTCTTCGAGCAGTCCGACCATGATCGCCATTGTGGGCACAGTGAATGCGCCTTTCTCGGCTACGTATTCGGCTGTTGGCTGATCGATCAGTGTGGCATGCTCGATCGATCTCACGCCCAGACCCGCGGCCCGGTGCACCGCTTCTTTTGGATGACAGTGAGCGGCAACATAATGACCGGCGCGGTCAGCTTCCTCGACGGCGGTGCGGATCTCCTCGTCCGAATACTGGCAGCGATCGATCGGATCGGTAGGGGATGCGACGCCTCCAGACGCCATAAGCTTGACGTGCGAAGCTCCACGCCGAAATTCCTCCCGCACAGCTTTGCGTACCGCGTCAACGCCGTCGGCAATCACCGCCAGTTGGTCGGCGTTAAACGAACAACCGCAGGAGTGCCCCATATCGAAGGAGTGATCTCCGGGACGGAAGTCACCATGGCCACCTGTCTGCGAGATGAGACGGCCACCGTAAAATAACCTCGGCACCACACCAAGAAGGCCATCCTTGATGGCGAGTGCCAGGCCAATGTCAGCGCCCCCCACGTCTCGAAGCGTAGTGAAGCCACGATCGAGGCTCGCCGCCAGAAACCGAGCCGCAAAGTGGGCCAGATAGGACGTGGGCGTTTGCACCACTCTGACGATATTCAACCCGGCCGCGTAAACATGAACGTGGGCATCGATCAATCCTGGCATCAGCACACGGCCAGCGCAGTCGACGACCTCGTCGCCGCCGTCGGGAGGACGGTCGGAAATCTCGCTTATAACACTACCTTCAACAAATACGTTTTCGTTCGTCCGTAGCGTTTCCGATTCGCCGTCGAAGATGCGAGCCGACCGAAAGACAATTTTCGTCTTCATTTCCAGTACCCTCGCAGATCCAGCGGAGCGATGGGACGTAATCTATACCAGGACAATGAGCGCTGGAAAGTTAAATTCTTCTTCCGCTCGTTCTTTGCACGCGTGCCAGGGCGATAGCCAAATTGTCGACGCCGCGGCTGATTTCGCGGCCATCCAGCGCGGCAAAGCCGAGTTGAAATCCCTCCCGGGACAGCGCTCCCCGTCCATAGCGGCTGAGAGGAATGACCTCTACATTTCGTAGAGCTGCTGCGGCTGCGGCATGTTCGGCATTGATCCCCGGGAACAGCCATCCTACGGTCTGTAGTCCGGCCTTGACTCCCGCTATTTCGACCAGACCCTTAAGCTTTCGATCAGCCTCATCTTGTAAGATCGCGAGCCGATCGGCGTATATCTCGCGCATCCGCCTAACATGACGGCCGAAATGACCTTCAACAAGAAATTGCCTCAGGGCTACCTGTTCAAGGAGAGGTGCGTGACGATCAGTAATCGACTTGGCGGCTTCGAAGTGATCCAGCAGATCCGGAGGAATGACCATGTACCCGATGCGCAGCGCGGGGAAAAGGACTTTGCTGAACGTTCCGGCGTAGATGACTGATCCCCTTCGATCCAGTCCCTGCAATGCTGGAATCGGACGCCCTGAATAGCGGTACTCGCTATCGTAATCATCCTCGAAGATGAGAGCGCCGGAAATCCGCGCCCATTCCAGCAATTGCAGGCGCCGGTCGAGGCTCATGGTTGCTGCTACGGGAAATTGGTGTCCTGGAGTGACATAGACCAGCTTCACATCTCGCCGGAGGAGCCGACTCACACGTAGGCCTTCTTCATCGAGCCCTGCATTCAAGAGCCTTGCGCCGCATGCTTCGAATACTGCGGTGGCGCCGATGTACCCGGGATCTTCCATGTACACGCGGTCACCGGGATTCAAGATCAGACGCGCAGTCAGATCCAACGCTTCCTGGACTCCGGATACGATGGCCACTTGTTCGGGAACGCACTTCAACCCGCGTGACGAGTTTAGGTATTCCGCAACGGCCTCTCGAAGCGGACGGTAGCCGAGCGGCTCGCAGCCCATCAGCAGGTTGGTCGACACCCGCCGCAGACAGCGAGCTGTGACTTGCGACCACAACTCAGCCGGAAACAAATCCAGTGCCGGCAGGTTCGAACGAAAGGCGCGAACGGGCCGATTCTCGTAGCCGGGGAAGAGCTTTGCACGCTTGCCGTAGTCGGACATTGCGATAGGACGATCGCGAACCGGAGCAGGTCTGGCCGTTTTTCGAACGCGAACATGCAGCAACGTTTCGGGCAGCACGCCGCGCACATAGGTACCCGATCCCACATTGCTTTCGATATAGCCTTCGGACGTTAGTCTTTCGAAGGCGTTAACGACTGTTCCTCTGGATAAACCATATTGACGTGCCAGATCCCGTGTAGCCGGCAGGCGTGTTCCAGTTCGTAGGCTGCCCGTCAAGACCTTCGCCCGGATCGCCTCATACAGCCACAAGCAAGCGGGTTTTTCGCCGTTGCGATCGCCGAGGGCAAGCTCAAAGCTGGAGGATCGCTTGGCCATAAATGGTACAGCCAGAATACCGTAAATGGACCTGATAATGAGTCCACTGTGGATTACTCTGATGCAATGCGACTCGTTATGTCAATATTCGCCGGTGCCCTGCTGTTGGCCGCGGTTGCAAATTCGGGGCCTCTCGTTCGCACAGTGTTTACCGGCCCCCTGCCGAAGATGGACGGCACACATCTCAAGGCCACGCTAGTCGAAGTGAACTACGGCCCCGGCGAGTCTTCGACGCCACATACTCATCCGTGCCCTGTGATTGTCTATGTGTTGGAGGGGTCTGTGCGAACGCAGGTCACCGGGCAGCCAGAAGCGATCTATAAGGCCGGACAATCCTTCTATGAAGCTCCCAATGGAGTTCATCTTGTCTCCGCGAATGCCAGCAAGACTGATCGGGCGCGATTCCTGGCCTATTTCGTTTGTGACCATGAAGCGCCGCTCAGCAGCAAAGTGCCGGGAGGACAGCAATGACCGTTGGAGGCAACGCCGGGAAGTGGAATGCCGTGAAGGGGGAGAACCTCGCCATTCTGTACGCCCGTATCGCGCTCGGCGCTGCGTTTCTCTCCGGGGTTGCCGACCGATTCGGCCTTTATGGAAGAGACGTTGGCTACGGCAACTTTGCTAATTTTGAAAAATATACGGCGGAAGTGAATGCATTTATGCCGGCTTTCACTATTCCATTTCTGGCGTGGGCGGCCACAGCGGCCGAATTGGTCTTTGGCGTCTTATTGATCGTCGGGATATGGCCGAGATTGGTCTCCTGGGCGAGCGCGATCTTGCTTGCCTTATTTGGTATCGCGATGACTCTTTCTCTGGGAATCAAATCTCCGCTTGATTATTCGGTATTTTCCGCTTCGGCGGCGGCTGTATTGCTCGCCTTAGCCACGCCCGGTAGCCGAAAGGAAAAATCGTCGTGCATTTAGTTCGCAAATTTGCCCTACTAGTACTGGGGCCCATGATGCTGTTCACGTCGGGCTCGGCAGCTCAATCCAGGAGTGACGGGGAGCTCCTAAAAACGCGGGAAGCTGTCTGGCGTGCCTGGTTCGCAGATGACACCAAGACGCTGGAAGAGTTGGTGCCGGCGGACACCGTAGTTGTCAGTGCTGGGGAAGAGAAGTGGAAAGGGCAGCCTGAAGTATTTCAAGGCGCTGCAGAGTTCAAATCTTCCGGCGGCAAACTTGTGCGTCTGGAATTTCCCCGTACTCAAATTCAGCGCCTGGGCGACGTTGCCATCATTTGGAGTAAATATCTTGTTGAGACTGAAGAAGCCGGGAAGAGGTCGGTGACTTCCGGTCGAGTGTCTGAAATCTTTATATGGAGGCAAGGGCGCTGGATGAATCCCGGCTGGCACACCGATACGGAGAAATGAGTAGTGTTGCCTAAAGAGCATGGAGCGGCGGAGGGAGTGGCGCTGTCGTTAAGATTGGGTTGGTGGTTGAGAGAACTGCAGATCCCTCGGCTTCGCTCGGGATGACAAAGGGGAGAGTGGCGCTGTCGTTAAGATTGGGTTGGTGGTTGAGAGAACTGCAGATCCCTCGGCTTCGCTCGGGATGACAAAGGGGAGAGTGGCGCTGTCGTTAAGATTGGGTTGGTGGTTGAGAGAACCGCAGATCCCTCGGCTTCGCTCGGGATGACAAAGGAGGGAGTGGCGCTGTCGTTAAGATTGGGTTGGTGGTTGAGAGAACTGCAGATCGCTCGGCTTCGCTCGGGACAAAGGGGAGAGTGGCGCTGTCGTTAAGATTGGGTTGGTGGTTGAGAGAACTGCAGATCGCTCGGCTTCGCTCGGGATGACAAAGGGGAGAGTGGCGCTGTCGTTAAGATTGGGTTGGTGGTTGAGAGAACTGCAGATCGCTCGGCTTCGCTCGGGATGACAAAAGGTCCGCGGCGGAACTGCTCCCACCTTAGCTACACTAAGAATCATGCGGTGTCGTCCTGCCTGCGGGGTGGTTTTCGGCCTGGTTCTCTTTTGCCGTTCCATCCTTGCCAGTGGGCAACTGCCGTCGCCGAGCCCGCCTGTCACCCTTACGGTAGTTGACGAGGATGGTCTTCCAGTCTCCGGCGCCCAGGTTACGCTTTCCGAGCCAGGGCGCGCGCCTATCCAGCTGCAAACCGATTACGCCGGCCGCTGCGTTTACCCACTGCAAAACTACTTGCCTTACCGGCTCCAGGTACAGAAGCCCGGCTTTTATCAGGCGCTAGAAGACCAGACCGATGCATCCCGCCAGACGATCGAAGTGAAGCTGGCTCATGAACAGGTGGTTCGGCAGGAGGTGAATGTTGTTTCCTCTACTGCCGGCATCGATACAGAACAAACCTCCGACAAAAGCACCTTTAATACGCCAGAGATCGTCAACATACCTTATCCAACTTCACGCGACATCCGTAACCTGCTTCCCTTCACGCCGGGTGTTGTGCAGGATGAGACAGGTCAGATTCATGTTGCTGGATCGGAGACCTACGCGACCCTCGACTTGCTGGATGGATTCGATATTCGTTCCCCGGTCAGCGGCGAGCTCGCTCTGCGCGTCAGCGCGGATGCAGTTCGTTCCATCGATACCGAAACAACCCGTTATCCGGTCAAATTCGGCAAAGCCACAGGAGGCGTCGAGGCCTTCTACACGGGCATGGGCGATAACAAGGTGCGCTTGAATGCCACAGACTTCTTCCCATCGTTCCGCGAGAACAATGGACTGCGGTTTGATAAATTTGTTCCCCGCTTTACCTTTTCCGGACCGATCGTTCGCAACCGCGCGTGGTTCTTCGATGGCGTGGAACTGGAATACGACAATATCTACATCCAGGAGCTCCCGCCCAACGCCGACACCAACCACTTGCTCCGCGGCAGCAACCTGGCGAAAGCCCAGGTAAACCTTACTCCCGCGAACATCCTTACGGCCGGACTCCTCTTCAACGATTACCACTCTCCCTACGACGGCATCTCTTCTCTAGTGCCGCAACAGAGCACTACCAGGCGAGACACCACTGCCTGGCTCCCATACATACGTAACCAATATAGTTTCGCCGACGGGGGGCTGCTGCAAGTTGGCTTCGGAGTGGTGCGTTTCCGCGATGGTTACGAGCCACATGGAGATACTCCGTACGGAATTACTCCGGAACTAACCCAGGGCAGCTACTTCGAAAACCTGACCACGCATTCCCAGCGGGAGCAGGGAACCGCAACCCTATACCTGCCTCCGCGCCATTGGGAAGGACGCCATGATCTGGAAGCGGGCGTCGATCTGGACCACATCAGCTTCGACGAAAGTGTTGCCCGCGCGCCAGTAAACTATCTGCGCGAAGATGGAACCTTATTACGTCGCAGCACCTTTCCTGGCCAGGCTCCTTTCACGCGCGACAATTTTGAGACTGGCGCCTATTTTCAGGATCGGTGGCTCGCCCTTCCAGGCCTGCTTATCGAGCCGGGTCTCCGCTTTGACTGGGATGAAATCATCAGGCGCCCGACCTTGTCACCTCGTCTGGCCGCCACATGGTCACCCCCCGCTGCGGAAGCGACCACCAAGCTATCCGCCGGAATCGGTCTCTATTATGAGCACACGCAGTTGGAGTATTTAGAGCGCGCCCTGGCCGGGGTACGCTTTGACACATACTACGCGGCTGATGGTGTCACCCCAGTGAGCGGTTCGCTGAAGACGATCTTTGCTGCCAACGATTCGTCTCTGAGGCAAACCCGAGCCATCAACTGGAGCGTTGGCATCCAGAGAAAGCTTCCCGGCTCGATTTACGCCGGGGCAAATTTCCTGCAGAAGCGAATCTCCGACGGTTTTGTCTACGCCAATCAACAAGGGTCGGGAGCGCTGTCTGGGCTCTATCTGCTAACCAACGCCCGGCAGGATCACTATGTTTCCGAGGAGTTCGAACTGAGCCGCACTTTTGCCAATGGATATAGGCTTTTTGGCGCTTATACGCATTCCTCGGCCCTTACCAATGCGGCCCTCGACTATGTGCCCACGGTCTCGCTGCTTGGCCCCCAGCAGAGTGCTCCGCTGCCCTGGGACGTTCCCAATCGCGTAGTTTCCTGGGGATGGCTGCCCTTGCTGCTCCCCAGGCTAAAGAGGAGTTGGGATTTCGTGTACACCCTTGACTGGCATACCGGCTTCCCATATGACGCGGTGAATGCCAACCAGCAGGTAGTTGGTCCGGCTGGTTCACTCCGGTTCCCTGACTATCTCTCCTTCAGTCCCGGCCTCGAATGGCGCTTCCACTTCCGCGGCTCTTATTTCGGTCTGCGAGGCGTTTTGGAAAATGCCACCGCCAGCAGGAACCCCGCGATCGTAAACAACGTCGTGGACTCACCGGATTTTGGAACTTTCAGTGAGTTTCCGGGCCGAGCGCTGACGGCGCGCATACGGCTGATCAGCTCAAAGTAGTTACTGTTTCGTGTCTAAGGGCTTACCCGATTTCTCAAAGAACTCCTTTTGCAATTGAGGCGCCACCGTGTCTGCTTTCACGAAGGCGATGGCCCGCGCAATTCCCGCAGCTTTCAGCTCCTGCAGGGCAACGCCTCGGGCAGCGGTCGCCCCCGCAGCATCTCCGGCATAGTGATTGGGGAAGCTCGAATACCAGTAAATGCCCGTACTGAGCCCCGGAGGCATAACCAGCCGCTTCTGATCCGCTCCGGATTCAGACCCCGCTCGCTCCGGGTGGGCGAGTGCGGGCGCGTTAGCCATGATGCCCGCAATCTCTTCTTCACCTGCGTGGCCATCGACCCCTGGTTTCGATGGTGCGGCGGCGGCGGGCACCGGTTCACTGCTCCGCGGACCCACCCCGCCATAGACGTAGACCACGTAGTCCCTGCTTAAGTCCAACTGTACCTGCGCAAAATATTGCAGCAGGGCAATGTTGCCGCCATGGCCATTCACGATCAGTACTTTGTGGCAGCCGTTGCGCGCCATCTCATCCGTCGTTGCCTGCAGAAGGGCGAGTTGAAGATCGGAACGGTAGGCGACAGTGCCCGGCTGGTGGCGTGCTTCCGCAATCTGACCGAAATAATATTCCGGAAAGACAATCGCATATTGCTGCTTTACTGCCTGGAGAGTGGCTGCCCGCACATTGATCAGATCCGTTCCCAAGGGTCCTGAAGGGCCGTGCTTCTCAATAATCCCAAAGGGCAGAAGACAAACGCCGGACGAGGCTTGCAAAGCCTTTACGAAATCCGCCGCGGTTAATTCTTCCCACTTGGGCGATAGCTCTTGTGCGGAGCATAGGGTCGCGGGAAGCAGGCAAAGTAGCAACGCATTCTGCAGAAGTCTCGGCAACATAGGTCCTCGTGAATAAATAGTTCATCCCGGGGCTGTGATATGCAGCTTGAATAATTGCTCTGAGTGAACCTGACAGCGGCCGGGCACCCGGATACATCGTAAACCGTCGGATTGACACTGACCGTGCATCCGAAGACGAGAAAACGGGCAAATGAGCCTCACAGTCGCCAAAAATGCTTTCCCCTCACGTTTTTCGAGCCATTATTTGGGGTTGAATTCCATTAGCAAAACCTATCGCGGGGTGAGTCCCACCGACCGCCAGAGATGCGGCTCCTCACAGGATTCACCTCAGACAAAAACTTTAGCGTATTGGTCATTGTCAACCCTTGTGAGCGTGCTGAATCATTGCGCCTACTAAGGGACGAGTCCGGCTACAGGCCGCTAAAAGGGGCGGCCTTCTATGCTGGCTACGTCTACTGGCACGGGTCAGTTATTTATCGGAGGGACGCAATGAGACTGGAAAAGTATTTCTTGGTTGTATTTCTAATGCTGGTTTTCTCGGCTGCAACGGTCGTGGCCCAAGAAAACGCCGAGTTGACGGGAGTTGTCACTGACCCGAACGGGGCAATCATCCCAAATGCCTCGGTTTCGCTAACGTTGCAGGCAAGTGGCGAGTCACGCCACAGCGTTACAGATAACGCCGGTATCTACACCTTCTCCAACCTTCGCGTCGGCAATTACACACTGACCGTGACGTCGCCGGGGTTTCAAACATACAACAAGACGAACATCGTCATCAACGTGGCCTCTACGGTTAAGGAAGATGTGCCACTCACTGTGGGCAGCAATACCCAGACGGTGACTGTTGAGGCGAACGCGCTGCAACTGCAATCCGAGACGAATGAGATAAGCGACCTCATCACGGGCAAGCAGGTTACGGAATTGGCAACAAACGGCCGCAACGTAACCCAGCTGGCAGTGCTGGGACTTGGGGTGTCGAACAACATTCCAAGCTTTAATGGGATTAATGCGCTCACCGCTGGTACAGGAATTAGCTTCGATGGCACGCGTCCTGGTCATAACGTCTACATGATCGACGGAAGCGAAGTCTATGATCGGGGCTGCGGGGGCTGCTTTACCATCCTGCCCTCTTTGGATGCACTCTCCGAGTTCAAAACACTGGACAGCAATTACAGTCCTGACTACGGCATCGCATCCGGTGGAACGATCACCATGGTGGTAAAGTCGGGCACGAGCAGCCTCCATGGAGGGCTCTGGGAATTTAATCGCAATAATGCCTTCGACGCCAACAATTACATATCGAATCTCGAAGGCCAGCCTAAGCCGGAGCTACGCCTGAATATTTTTGGCGGCAACGTCGGTGGTCCCCTTACGATTCCGCACCTCTACAATACCGATCGAAAAAGAACGTTTTTCTTTGTGAATGAGGAGTGGCGCAAGCTTGTCACTGGGACGAATCCAACCGTGACTCCCACCGTCCCTGCCTCCGACTTCCCGACTGCAGGTCAAGCATTGGTCTATACGCCGCCGGCCAACGGAGTGGCCCCGGTTGTTCCTGCCACTCAGGATCCTCAAAAACTTTTGCTGTATGCAAGTGACGGGCTGGTAATAGGGCAGCCGTTTCCAAACAACACCATTCCAGCAAACCTGATCGATTCCAACGCCGTTCTCTTTATGGGCACGGGAGCGATTCCCAAGCCGAACGCCAGCAATGGAAGTAATTCGTTCATAGCATCGCTTAAGCAGCCGACGGATGTCCGCGAAGATCTGGTGCGGGTCGACCACACCATCAATGACAAGTTGACGTTGATGGGGCACTACATTCACGATTCAGTCTCGCAGCAGAACATCCCAAGTCTGTGGAGCGATAGTTCCTACCCAACGGCAGGGAGCGCCTTCTCCAACCCGGCCTGGAGCGCCGTTATACAACTGACGCAGACGATCTCGCCCAATCTGCTCAACGTGACGTCGTTCGTCTACAACGGCAGCATCATCAACCTCACGCCGACCGGAATCTATACCCAGCCGTCGGGATGGGGCGCAACCAGCCTGTTTCCCAACAACAGTCCAGTCGCAAAGCTTCCTGAGATCGACCTTGGCGCACCTTACGGCACCAACTACAGCACCAGCTACTACCCGTGGCAAGACGCGCAGCAGGACTACCAGGAGCGGGACGACGTCTCGTGGACCAAGGGAAAGCACAATTTCAAATTTGGTGGATCGTTCATGCGCTTCACCAAGAACATGGGTTTGCAAGCGGAGCCGCAAGGAACGTATGTCTTTAGCACGCCGAGCTTCTCAGGCGACGCCTACGTGAACTTCCTGCTCGGCTTTGCCAGCACCTACTCCCAGCTCAACGAGCAAAGCCGGCGCCACCTGGTGAACAACACGCCTTCGTTCTATGCAATGGACAATTACAAGATCACCCCGCGTTTGACCTTGAACCTTGGGGTACGGTACGACGCATATCCTCATGTGTGGGAGCGACAGAATCTATTGTCCAATTTTGTGCAATCCACCTATAACCCCGCTCAAGCCGCGGAGTTCAATGCGGATGGAAGCCTCAATACCAGCGGCCCCGGGTTTACGATACCGGCAGGGTATAAGACACCGTTCTACATGAACGGCATTCAGCTACCCGGGGTCAACGGCTTTCCTCGCGGCCTGGTGAACAACGAATGGGCGACGATCCAGCCGCGCGTCGGTTTCGCTATGGATCTCTACGGCCATGGGACTACGGTACTCCGGGGCGGCTTCGGAGTGTTCTACGAGCGCATTCAGGGCAACGATATTTACCCCACTGAGACAAACACGCCGGTTGCGTTCAATCCCACAGCGACCAATGTACAGTTTTCCAACCCGTCTATCAGCGCGCTGACTGGGCTGTCCTCACCCACACCTTATTTCCCGGCATCCATTGCCAGTCTCTCGCTCAAGTATCCGAGCCCGGGCACGGCGGAATATAGTCTTGGCGTTCAGCAGCAGCTGGCACCCTCCATCATCGCGGTGGTTCAATATGTCGGCACCGACGGCTGGCATCAGGACATCGGAAGCGACGTCAACACTCTGCCGTTGGATAGTCCCTTCCGCGAGGGGGTCGCAAACGGTACCTACAATTCGAATCTCGCGCGCATCTTCCCGGGATTTTCGAATATCAACCAATATTCGAACAATACCAACTCACGTTACGACTCGTTGCAGGCAGGCCTACAAATTCAAAACAAGCACGGCCTCAGCCTTCAAGTGTCCTATACATGGTCGCATGAGCTGGATATTACTAGTAATGACGTGACCGTGGTTTCGAATCCTTTCAACCCCAGGTATGACTATGGATCCGGAACTCTCGACCGGCGTAACATCTTCACGGCCAATCTTATCTATGCCGTTCCGTTCTTCCTGCATTCCGACAACGCTTTACTGCGCACAGCGCTTGGAGGCTGGGAGATCTCCGATGTGAACGTTCAGGAGAGTGGCGTTCCGACCAATGTGACGTATTCGCCCGATACGCTTGGCCTGGGCGGTGGCAGTGGAACGACGAATCGCCCCAACGTGGTCGGATCCCCGATAGGGCCAAAGACGCAAAAGCAGTTCTTCAATACCGCCGCCTTTGCGCCACCTGTGGCGCCGTGGGATGGAGGGCCGAATCAGGGCTTCGGCGATGCTCGCAAGGACAATATTGTGGGTCCAGGTATAAACAACTTCAACATCGCGCTGTTCAAAGCTTTTCATTTTACATCGAAGTCCGAAGGGCCGATATTCCAGTTCCGGGTGGAGAGTTTCAACACCTTCAACCATACTCAGTTCATGACCTTAGATGCCGGGTACACGGATAGCACGTTTGGACAGGCGACCGTGGCGCAAGATCCGCGAGTGTTGCAGTTCGGCGGTAAGTTGCTGTTCTGAACCGACCCGCCGAGACTGTTGCGGCACGGCTTCAGCCGAGCCGCAGTCAGTGAGGCTTCGGCGGTCGAAAAGCTCCGAGCAGCATGGGTAAGATGAGCACCGTCGGGGTCCTTCGACTCCGCGCCAGAAGCTCGGTGTCACGCGATAAATTTGTGAGGCTCAGGATGACGATTTTGTGCTCCGGGAAACTTTCAGCCGTCCCTGCGGACTCAGTTTGGAAAAGTGATCCTAGTGCTGGCTAAAAACCTTACTGGCTGAGACATCGTGCGGTACGGCTGAAACTGTGACCATGCGCTCTTAAGTGCCGGTCGCGTGCCAAAGCCCGCGTCTCCAGGCGGCGGGGCTCTCTCCGTAACCCTGTTTGAACTTACGCGAGAAGTGAAAGATGCTGACAAAACCGCATTTCTCCGCGACGGCGCTGATCGGAAGCCCTGTTTGGCGCAGGAGATCAGTCGCGATCTCAAGCCGGGCAGCGTAGAGCTGCGACATGGGAGTTGGCTTATTTTGCATTCGGCAAAGCTTGAGTAAATGCTGCCGCGACACGCCCACTGCTCTGGCGATATCGTACAGCGACAGGTGAGAAGCGAACTCCTTCCAGATAAACTGCTCCATTTTAGCCAGCGCGCCCTCCGCAGCCGTATCCATCGTTTTGCCACTCCTTACGGCCGAGGCAAAGTCGCACATCAGCGCGAGGCCGAGGCCCAGATAGAATCCAGCGTCGAGGGGCGCTTCGGGGAGGGATCCAAACTGAGGCCGTCTGCTCAACTCGAGGAGTGTATGCATGCGGCCAGCAAACGGTATCGGCCCCCGGAACGTGTGGAACTCTTTCTTGAGCGCCGGAGGCACAGCTTTGGGATGGATGGCGAACCAACTATGGTGAGTTTCATGCTCGACCGAAAAGATGAAGTGTTCGCGATGCCCAGGGCTTAATAAGATTCCATGGCCCTGACCCACGTGAATCGTCTGGCCATCCAGCAACAAATCGAGGTAACCGGTGTGAACGACGACTAATTGATAATCATGTTGAATCCGCGGTCCACACGCGCCTCCAGGGTTGTATAAGATGTCCCCGACGACGGTGGGCCCGCGACGCATACGCAGATTCTCATGACGAATGTTCTTGAGCTTTTCCGCTTTCGCCGCTGGGCTCATGTTCGACCCTCATCCGCAGTAGCACCTTAATCTACCCGATTCACCAGAGGCAAGTTTTTTGGCTTGGCAGTCATTGCGAAAACGTTCTCGGGAACGAATAATCTGATCTCCTGCTTGATGGGTGAGCGACAGCTGGGTTCAACGTCTATGATGCGGCTTGACGAACGAATAGCCATAGTTACCGGCGCAGGTAATGGAATTGGCCGTGGAATCGCAATCCGGCTTGCCTCCGAGGGAGCCGCGATCGGCGTTCTCGATTGTGACGAACCTGCTTGCGTCCTTGTTGCTGAAGAGATTGAGGCTGCGGGCGGAAAGGCCGTGGCTCTGCCGGCCGACGTCAGCGATGCCTCTGCTGTCGGAGATGCGATTGAGAAGCTGACGGCCGTCTTTGGACCGCCCACAATTGCGGTACACGCGGCCGGCGTCATGCCGACCGGCACCATCCTCGAAACATCAGAATTGAATTGGGACTACGCCCACTCCGTCAATGTGAAGGGAGCTTTTCTCACCTGCCGGGAGGTCATCCCGCACATGCAAAGGGCTGGTTTGGGATCAATCGTCCTTTTGGCCTCAATTACAGGAGTGAATGGCCTGCCCGGACTGGCAGCATATTCGAGCACCAAGGGAGCCTTGATCGCGCTGGCCAGGGCGCTGGCGATCGACCACGCCACCGAGGGGATTCGTGCTAACTCGATCGCCCCTGGAACTATCGATTCGCCTATGCTGCACAAGTTCGTCGCGGCCCAGGCGGATCCGGACCGAACTCGATGCGCCTTTGATGAGATACAGCCACGAGGACGCATTGGGACCATAGATGAAGTGGTCAATGTTGTCGCTTTCCTTGCTTCAGAGGAGTCGTCGCTCATCAGCGGCGCCAACCTGTGCGTGGATGGCGGCATGAGCATCAAAGGCGAACAGCCAAGGCTGTAATAATAGCCGCGATGAAGATCACAAGATTGAAAACCGTCGTGGTGAATGCGGAGATGCGCAACTGGGTCTTCGTGAAAGTCGAAACTGACGTCTCTGGGTTATACGGCTGGGGCGAAGCCTCCCTGGAGTGGAAGACGCGAAGCGTGGTCGGCGCAGTAGAGGATTTTGCTCCGATGACCGTCGGAGAAGATCCCACGCGCATCGAGCACCTGTATCAAAAGATGTACCGGCAATCCTTTTGGCGCACCGGGGTCATCGGTCTTTCCGCCGTTTCGGCGATTGAGCAAGCCTGCTGGGATATTCTCGGCAAATCGCTCGGGCAGCCGGTATATAAACTGCTGGGCGGGGCAGTCCGCGATAAGGTACGCATGTATACGCATCTTGGGGGCGGAGATATGCGCGCGGTCTATGAGTCCCAGCAAAGCTCCGAGCCCAGTGTCTTTGTCGATCGCGCCCTTGAGGTCATCGCCAAAGGCTATACCGCGGTCAAGGTACTGATCACTCCGCCCACAGAATCTCTCAACAGTATCGCGGCCTACAAATATGCGGAACGCACCATGGAAGCTCTACGCCTGGCAGTGAAGGATGAGGTCGACATTATGGTCGACTGCCACGGTCGGCATTCACTCGGCAACGCTGTTGAATTCTGCCGCGTGCTAGCGCCCTATCGTCCCTACTTCATCGAAGAGCCGGTGCCGCCGGAGAACGTGGACGTCATGGCGGAGGTGCGCAGGTTGAGCCCAGTTCCTATCGCGACCGGGGAGCGCCTGGTCACCCGGCATCAGTTTCGCGAAATCTTTGAGAAGCTCGCATGTCACGTGATTCAGCCCGATTTGTGCCATTGCGGTGGCCTCTGGGAGGCAAAGAAGATAGCCGCAATGGCGGAGGCCTACACCATGGGCGTTGCCCCGCACAACCCGCTGGGACCAGTGGCGAACGCTGCAGCCCTGCAGTTCGATCTGAGCACGCCAAATTTTCTTATCCAGGAAGACATGCTTGCCGACGTGCCGTGGCGCTGGGAGGTGGTGGAGCATTCGCTGCAAGCAAAAGATGGCTACTGGCTTCCCAATGACACCCCTGGCCTGGGAATTGAAGTCAACGAGACCGCCGCGGCAAAACACCCTTTTCAGCAGGAAGTGCTGCACGCAACAACGATTCGCGCCCATGACGGCGCCATCCTCGATTGGTAGTTACGTCTTCTTCGCGGCCGGGATCGAAATTGACAGCTTCCCACCCTGTGGCTTTTCAAAAGGGCCCGGGAAAGGGTTGGCCGTGTTTCGGGGCTGGCCGGAATAATCAGTGTCGATGCGAAGGGGCGTGTTGTCGGCTTGTACAAAGGGCAAATTCGGGATGGTGGCCATACCCAGCAGCTCAGTGGTGACCAGGTCTCGGTGTTGTTCAGCCGCCCACTTGCTGTCCAAATTCATTTCCAGGTGAAATGTGCCTTCAGTCTCGATCAACCGGATGCCCGGATCGAAGCCGGGCTTGAGTAGCGGTGCAGACTCTTGCGTGGAGGCCTTCGCAGCCCCCAAGAAGACGTTCCCTTTAACCGTCATTGGGAGACGCGCCTGATTGTAAGGCGACAAATCGCCGGCCTGCGCAAAGAGGTTGTTGTAGAAGCGCATATCGCCACTCGGGTTGTCATGCAGCCCGGCAACTTCAGTGGAGTGGGCCTTCATGAACGGCGTTAAACGCTTGTCGAATTGGGTCAACTTGATTCCACCGCAAAAGAGATTATGAGCATAGGCGCCGCCTTGAGAAACAATGCGCTGAGACGTGCCGGAAAGCAAAATATTGTTGTCGACCAGGAAGGGTCCATGGTCCACCTCGACAAACAGGTCCTCGTCGACCTGGTTATCGTGAAATAAATTGGCGTGCACGTGCGTGCCCTGAGCCATCCAGTCCAGCCACAGGCCACGATTGGATCGGTAAATGTGATTGTGGCTTATTTCAACATCGATTGCGGCATGGAACTTGATTCCGGCCATCTCGGCACCGGTGAACAAGCGCCGGATATGAATGTCGTGGATGGTGTTGCCGGTGACCACACTGAAAGCTGGGCCCAGGCTGCCGACAATCCCCGCCTGCTCGCAGTGGGAAATTGTGTTTCCCCTAACCATGTGGGAACCGACGGTTTCCTTGGTCCATCCGAACTCTGTGGCCCGCTCGATGGTCTTCACATAACCTTCGGCGGAGTTTTGCGAGGTGTTATCAAACTCATCCCCGTATTTTCCCAGCGAAATGCCGGAGCACGTGGAATGGCTGACGACGTTGTCTTCGATGATCCATCCTTTGCTCCAATGGGGGCCGATCACCCCGATCTGCTCCGCCGTTGGTGGAGCCCAGGGCGTTGCCGCCTGGCGCAGAAGGAACCCGCGAACGGTGATGTAGTTGATGCCCGTCTTGTCCGGATAAAAGACCGTCTGCCGAACATTGATCTCTGTTAGTTCCCGGTTGGGATCAACGCCTTTGAACTGCGCCCACAAAGTCGTAGCATGCTCATCGACCTTGCCAAACCAAAACGGATCCGGGCCACTTCCCGTCAACACGTCCTCCAGCTTTGCCGCCTCGACCAGCCATTCGCCGTTGAGGTAGACGGCGCCGGTATGATGCTCACGGCCCTTGGGCTCAAACCAGTCTCCACGGATCAGATCGCTGTACGGATTGAATTTTCCAAAGAAGGTATTCGGGATGGATACCTTCCATACATCGTTCTTCTCGTGCGTCCAGCCTTTGATGATTTCGGCGCCGGTGATTGCGACCCGTTCTCCTGCTGCCGCCTGGTAAACAATTCGCTCCGTGTCAGACGTACCGCCACGCGGAGGCGTGATGCGCTCCCGGTAAATACCTTCGTGAACGGTGATGACGTCGCCGGCATTGGCACGGGCGGCCGCGGCGGAGATGGTCCGTAACATCTGTGAAGCGGATCCGTCATTCTTGTCATCCCCACTCTGGGAAACGTGGTACTCGTTGTTCTTTGAACCGTCGTCCCTTGCCAGGGCTTTGGCCTTGGCAAAAGCATAAAGGGCTGGTACGGCTTCGATAAAGGATCGTCTAGTAAACATCGTTATGCCTCCAGGCTCCACCAACTGGATATCTCTTCCAGGGAGCGATTCTTGGTCTCAGGGAGATTTCGCCAGACGAACCCTATCTCCACCAGGCAGAACCCGGCATAGAGGAAAAACGGGAATCCATGTCCGAAGTGTGCGATCAGGGTGCGGTTCTCATCGAGCATGGGAAAGGTCTGGGAAACGACAAAGTTGGCGCACCAAAGCGCGGCGGTGCTGATCGCGATCGCCTTGGCACGAGACGCGGAGGGGAAGATTTCAGACAAGACAATCCAGGTTACTGGTCCGACCGAAAGCGAAAAGCAAGCGAGGTAGGCAATGACAAAAAGCAGAAGCCAGGCCGACGCACTCTGCTGCATGATGGCCCAACCGGTCGCCAGCAGACAGATAGCCATCCCAGAGGAACCAGCCAGCAGCAGCGGCTTGCGACCCGCGCGATCGACGAAGATCATGGCGAGAACGGTGAAGACTACGTTGACAGCCCCGAGCACAACCGTCTGCCGCAGCGAGACATCGCCCGAGTGCGTTACCCGGCTAAAGATAGCGGGCGCATAGTAAAGGAATACGTTGATGCCGGTGACCTGCTGAAGCACAGCGAGCACCAGGCCGACGGTGAGAACACGACGCAGTTGCGTAGTCGTGGCCGGTGGATGCACCTCAGCCTCGAGGATCTCCTCAAAGGTCTCGGCGCCGGTGCGCGCTGCAACCTTCTCCGCCTCCTTGCGGCGGCCACGCATCAGCAGGAAGCGGGCCGTCTCCGGGACTACGAAGAGCAGGCCCAGCAGCAACGTGGACGGCACTATGCCTGAAGCAAACATCCAGCGCCACCCTAGAGTCTGGTTCCATTCGGGCGTGCCGCTCAGGTGGATGCGATAGTTGACGAAATAGATGATCAGCATGCCAACCACGATTGCCAGCTGGTTCAATGCCACCAGGCGTCCACGCCATTTGGCCGGTGCGGACTCGCCGATATAAAGGGGACTGGTGACTGAAGCTGTACCGACCCCCACCCCGCCCAGGATGCGGAACAAGACGAAAAGCGTGAAGCTGGAAGCCAATGCGGTGCCGATAGCCGAAAGAAAGAAGCAGATTCCCGCGAGCAGCAACATCCGATGCCGCCCGTAGCGATCGTTGCCGATGCCTGCTACTGCGGCCCCCAGGACGCAGCCGGCGAGCGCCGAGCTCGCGGCCCAGCCGGTTGCGGCGGCGGTGAGTGCAAAATGGACCTGCAGCAGGCCAATCGCCCCCGAGATAACGGCCGTGTCATAACCGAACAGAAGGCCGCCAAGGGCTGCTACACCGGTAATCAGGATGAGATAAAGAAAGCTGGAGAAGCGGCGATTCCTGGAACCTGAGACGGAGGATAGAACGGTCGGGTCAGTAGTTTCCAACGTCCCTCCTCGGTAGCAGATCACTAGTCTGCACTTCCGGGACATTCTTAGACAATGGCTGTAGGAATAACTTATATATCCAGGGTGAATCTGGAAAAAAGGAGTGTTCAAGCATCAGCCCAGCCCAAAAGAGCCTGCGTGAGAACTAGAGAAGAGAAACCGCAGTCCTCTCCACTACGCGCTCTAATGCTTTGTATCAGGGCCCGACTTTAGTCGGGCCGCAAGGAATTGAAAGAGATTGGGCTTTAGCCCCTGCCAGGACGCATCCCCAGAAAATGGTCTTGGAGACAATTCCCGTAGGGGCTAAAGCCCAGATCTTTGTTGCCTCAACGGCCCGACTAAAGTCGGGCCCTGATACAGGGCATTAGCGCGCGTAGTGGAGGGGACTGCGGTTTCTTTCCTCTAGTTCTCACGCAGACTCGGAGGGGTGGATATCGGACGATGATTACGAGCGCCGTAGGCGCGGCACCCTTTGCGTTCCAAAGGGCGGATCAGCGCGGGTGCGCAGATACATCTTCCTCCACAATGGCAAAGCTCCAGGCTGCGAGCGGCACGCTGCTATTGCCTGGGACCGAAGCCCCCGTAAGCAGATCGTGCCCAGACGGAAAGCCGTACGGCATGGCTAAGGACTTCGACGAATAGTTCAGAAGGTAGTGGACGAGATGCCCGTCGCGTAGCGTGCCACTGCGAACGATCAATGGAAAGTGGGCCTGCTGCGCCGGCGTGGTGAGACCCGCACGCGAGACCGCTTCGCTCAGGAGCTTTTCGATGAGTGCGTCCGAAGGCATGAACCCGAGATACGTCACTTCGCCGCGCCCATACTGATTGCGCGTGATGGCAGCATAGCGGCCCCAGACGGGATGTTGATAACGGGCGACTACGGTGGCAGTGGTTGCCGTCAGCAGTTCCATCCACCAGCGGGCCTGATTGGCTTGCGCGCCAACCTGGTATGGATCACCTTCGAGCGATACGTCTTCAGGCAGGGTGAACTGGTTGTATGTGACGCCGGCACTCTCGGTGATGATGCCAGGCTGCTTCGTAGAACGGACTTTGACATTCTCGTCGCAAAAGCCGCTCTTGAAGGTGTAAAAAACATGTCCACCTGCCCGCGCGAATTCATTCAGCCGTTGCACTTCGGAGTCAGCGGCGGCATAGAGGGCCGGGACGATGATCAACTTGTATGAAGAGAGGTCCGTAGTCGTTGGATCGATAAAATCGACTTCGGCATTCATCCGGTAGAGCGCGTCGTAAAACGGCCGCAGAACATCGTTGTACGTTTCCTTCGAAGTCCAGCCGAACTTAAAACTGTCAAAAGCGGTCAAAGCGCGGTTGCTGACGTAGATCGCAATGCTGTTGTGCTTCTGCATGTTGACGAGTTTTGGACCCACGCGGGCCAGGTCGGCGCCAATCGTACGAGCCTCCTCATAAGTTGGGTTCGGCTCGCCATCCTGGCTGAGAAGACCCCGCCAGTAAGTCTCGAATGCGTTGTTAGTTGTACTCCAATGCCAGTACTCAACCATGTTGGCGCCCGAGGCGAGATGGCTGAATGCTTGCAGCCGAAGCTGGCCTGGATAGGGCAGCCACTCAGGAAATCCTTGAGCCTCAGTTTCGATGACCAGGTAGTTTTGCCCGTGACGCAGGGAGCGAGTCAGATCGCCGCCAAAGGCGATCTCGGTGCCTGTAAGGTGATCTTGAGTCGGGTGGTAAATATCGACGCCGGCGATATCGAGAGTCTTGGCCGCTGCAAATTGATTTACCTGGGATTGAAACCCGTAGGAGTAGCCGCGCCAGTCGAGATCGAAATTCTGCGTGACGAACTGATCAGGCCGGGCGTTTGCATGCACAAGATTGCTCTGCCAGCCCAGGTATTCGGTCACCAAGCCGCGTTGGAATTCGGCAAATGCTGAGGCCAGGCTGGCGTTGATCGTACCGTTTACATCCGGAAAGTCGCGCCAGTCGTTGACGCGATTGCTCCAGTAGTCCAGGCCAAATTCCTTGTTGAAGGCGTTCAGGTCGGGCCATTGCTGCTTGAGTTGGGTGACGAAGGCAGCCTGCACGTTAGGGCCGCTGGTGTGATACGACTTTGTCTCGTTGTCCAGCTGATAACCAATCACCGAAGGATGATCTTTCACATGGCGGACCAGAGCGACAATCATGGCTTCAGCAGCGGCACGAAAGTGGGGGTTGGTAATGTCCATGTTCTGGCGAGCCCCGTAGGTGTTGCGGCCTTCGGGGGTTATCGCCAGGACATCGGGGTGCTCGCGTGCTAGCCATGTGGGAACGGCATAAGTAGGGGTGCCGACAATGACCTTGATCCCGGCTCTGTCCATGGCGTTGAGCACACGGTCAATGTGGGAGAAGTCGAAGCGGCCCTCTTCAGGCTCTTCGGTTCCCCAGGTGGATTCTGCAATACGGATAATCGTAATGTGGGCCGCCTTCATCAAGGCGATGTCCTTGTCCAGGCGGTCGTTCGGAGTGTACTCGTCGTAATAGGCGGCGCCGAAAAGAACGGTGCCGGGCAACTTTACTTCGGGACGGGTCTGGCTGGGCAGCAGGATGGGTGATGTTACGAGTGCGAATATGGCTGCCACACGAAGGTTTCGCCGGAAAATGTTCAGGTTCGTAGTCATACGGCTCCGCGCGCCAAGGACCGTTGAATTATGACCTATTCGCCCATCACCTATATGATCTTCTTTCGCAAGCATACGGGACCTCATAAAGGAATATTCAATGAAAGCGATTCAGATTCGTCAAACTGGCGGGCCGGAAGTCATGGCTCTCTCCGATGTACCCGTTCCTTCACCTAAGGCGGGCGAGGCGCTGGTGCGGATTCATGCTTCGGGTGTGAACTTCATCGATGTGTATTTCCGCGAGGGGCGATACAAGACTGAGCTTCCGTTTATCGATGGGCAGGAGGCGGCGGGCACGGTTGAAGCGGTGGGCGAGGGTGTGCGCGACCTGAAGCCGGGTGACGCGGTAGCCTGGACCGGCGTTATGGGGAGTTATGCGGAGTACGCGGCGGTGCCGGCCGATCGGTTGGTGAAAACGCCGGAAGGGCTCGACCCAAAGCTCGCCGCGGCCGTGATGCTGCAGGGTTTGACGGCGCATTATCTGTCCCATTCCACACATGCGCTCAAACCGGGAGAGATCGCGCTGGTGCATGCAGCGGCAGGCGGAGTGGGGCTGCTCTTGACGCAAATGGCTTCGCAGGCTGGGGCGCGGGTGATCGGCACTGTGTCCACGAAGGAAAAAGCTGAGCTCGCGCGAGAAGCGGGTGCGGCCGAAGTGATCTTGTATACGGAGGTCGACTTCGAAACAGAAACCAGGCGGCTGACCGACGGCCGCGGGGTAGACGTGGTGTATGACTCGGTGGGCAAGACGACTTTTGAGAAATCGCTGAACAGCCTGAGACCGCGGGGGATGATGGTGTTGTATGGAGGGTCGAGCGGGGCGGTTCCCCCATTCGACCTGATCGAGCTTGCAGGCAAGGGATCGCTTTATGTCACGCGTCCGATGTTGAAACACTACATACACACGCGGGAAGAGCTGGTGGCGCGTGCCCAAGAGGTGCTGGCTGCAGTGGATGCCGGCAAGCTGAAGGTCCGCATGGAGCACATTTATCCACTGGGCGATGCGCGCCAGGCGCATATCGAGCTGCAGGGACGCAAGACAACTGGAAAACTGCTGCTGATTCCATAAAATGGCCAGCCTTTCCGTCCCCCGGTCCTCAAAGCCTTTACCGCGAACGCTGCTAAATTGAAAGTAAGACAATGTTTTATCCAACAGATGATCTTCGTATTCGATCCACCAAAGTCGTCCTTCCGCCCGTTTTCCTTGAAGAAGAGTTGCCGGCGACTGAACGGGCTTCTTCCACCGTTTTTCAAGCCAGGAATGAGATTGTCAACATCCTGAGAGGCGGCGATCCGAGGCTGATGGTAGTGGTCGGCCCCTGCTCCATTCACGACACCAAAGCAGCGCGAGAATACGGGGGCCTGCTAAAGAGCGCCATGGCGGAGTTCTCGAAAGAGCTTTGTATTGTCATGCGAGTCTATTTCGAGAAGCCGCGCACCACACTCGGCTGGAAGGGACTGATCAACGATCCGCATCTCGACGAGTCATTCCGCATCAACGATGGGTTGAGGTTGGCGCGACACTTGCTGTTGGATCTCGCGGAGATGGGCGTCCCCGCCGGGACCGAGTTTCTCGACATGATTTCACCGCAATATGTCGCCTCTCTGGTGAGTTGGGGAGCGATTGGCGCGCGCACCACCGAGAGCCAAGTGCATCGGCAGCTCTCATCGGGCCTTTCGTGCCCGGTTGGCTTCAAGAACGGAACCTCGGGCAACGTGCAAATTGCAATTGAGGCAGTTGTCTCCGCGGCCCATCCGCATACGTTCCTCGGGCACTCGAAGACAGGGCAGTCGGCGATTCTGTTCACGGCGGGCAATCCAGATTGTCATATCATCCTGCGCGGTGGCAGGCAGACGACGAATTATAACGCTGCGGCCGTGGCGCAGGCTGCAGAGCAGATGGAAAAAGCGGGCGTCGCGTCGCGTATCATGATCGATTGCAGCCACGCCAACAGCAACAAAGACTACACTCGTCAAGGGCTCGTGTGCCGTGATGTCGCTGCACAAGTTGCCGCCGGAGACCGGCGCATCCTCGGCGTGATGATCGAAAGTAATCTGGTGGCGGGCGCACAGACATTCGCACTCGGCAAGCCACTGGTGTACGGCCAAAGCATCACCGATGCCTGCATCGATTGGAGCGAAACGCACGAGCTGCTCACAGAGCTGGCAGCGGCCGTTCGCCGGGCCCGGGGATAAGGGCAAATGCCAGAATCCGATTTTATGAAAGGCAATTTGCTGATTGATCCCTCTCTTCAGCAAGAGATCATCAAAAGGGCTGTCGACGGGAACTTTGGAAACGACCCTAAACAGGCGGTTCATTCTCTTGGCACACTTAAGATGCCTGATGGTAGAGAGGTCCGCGTACATCTAAGGCATGCGGCAGATGCCGTTATTTTGGACAATTTCGGTCATGTCGTTTTAATTACGCGTAGGCACGACCCTGGCGCAGGCCTTGAGGCTCTGCCTGGCGGTTTTCTTGATCCTGTTCGGGGAATTGACGGGACAGTTGTTGCCGAAAAACCTATAACCGCCGCGCTGCGTGAAGCAGTTGAGGAGACGGGAATTAACAAGCAACTTCTGGAACGGGCGCAGGTTGTTCCGGTGGACAATCGGTCTTACGATCGGCCATTTGACATTCGTATGGCGTGGGGTGACATGGAGGGCACCGACATCAAGAAGGGAGATCTATTCGCGGTATCGACCCAAGCCTTCTCCGTCAAAACAACGCAAGACTTATCACACGTCACGCTAGAGGCCGGTGACGACGCCAAAGGGGTTCATGTCGCCAGGATATCCAGTTTGACTCCCGGTCGATTTGGAGTTGCAGACCATCTGCCTATGATCCTGGCCGCCCAGGCGGCCTTGCCAGCATGAAGACTCATCGCTTTCCGGACCTGCCACCAATGTTGACCGCTCAGTTCATCGATGAATCGAGAGTCAGAGGGAAGGTGCATTGGTATCCCACATCTCGCGAAAAACGAGCGAGATGTGGGGCACCCGGCCTTCGTGAGGGAACCAGAGGGCGCGGGGCAGATACAATTGGGGGTTATTGATTCCCGGGCAGTGAAAAGAAGGGACCAGCATGCTTGATAGTTTGTCTCGCCGTAAGTTCCTGCAGACCGGCGCGATTGCCGCCGGAGGTCTGTTGTCACCAAACTCTAAAGCCATCATGTTGGAGCCGCAGGCGCAGTCCGTACCAACCAAGCCTGTCGGCCCTAATGACCGGCTGCGTTTTGCCATCATAGGTGTGGGCATGGAAGGGTCCGGCGTGCTCACAAGCGCACTGACCCTCCCCGGAGCGGAGTGTGTAGCGGCGGCCGATCTCTACGACGGCCGTCACACTTTGGCAAAAGAGATTACCGACAACCCGAATCTTCACACCACAAGGCACTATCAGGAGCTGCTGGACCGCAAAGACATCGACTGCATCCTGGCCGCTGTACCGGACTTTTGGCATAAGCAGGTGGTTGTCGATGCCTGCAATGCGGGAAAGGACGTCTACTGCGAGAAACCGATGTCGCACACCATTGCGGAAGGCTTCGAAATGGTGCAGGCCGCGGAAAGCAACAAGAGGATCGTGCAGATTGGCGCCCAACGAGTCAGTTCCGTCTTATGCGCGAAGGCTCGGGAAATGTACCTGGGAGGAGCTATCGGAGATGTCACCTCGGTCGAATTGACTATGGGCCGCAATAGTCCGACGGGCGCCTGGGAGTATCCTCCGCCCCCCGATCTCTCTCCCGAAAATCTGGCCTGGGACACCTGGCTGAAAGACACTCCTAAAATCGCTTTCAGTCCGGACAGGTTTGCTCGCTGGCGCTGCTGGAGAGATTACGGCACCGGCGTAGCCGGAGACCTAATGGTGCACTTGGTCAGCGGCATGCTGTTCAGCCTGGATTGGAACGAGCCTCCGCGCTCTGCTCTGTCGTTAGGCGGCATCTTTCGCTGGAAAGATGGCCGGGACATGCCGGACCTGCAGACTGTCCTCTTCGATTATCACGGAATTCCTGTCTATATCCGTTTAGGCCAGAGCACAGAAACCCCGGAAACCGCCCGCTATATGGGTCCAAAGGGAATTATCGAGGCGAGTGGGTTCGGTATCCACTATTCACCGCAGAAGGGAATCGACACGGAACCGAGTTACTACGACAGCAGTTTCCCTCTGAAAATGCGGGCGGAATATGTTCATGAGTGGCACGAGAAGCATGACCCGCCGATCGCTCAAGAGCCGCTTACCGAGCAGACGGTGTACTCCGGTGATGACTGGGATGACCTGAGGCCGCACATCTGGACATTTTTCGAATCCGTGAAAAGCCGCAAACCGAATGTCGAGAATGCGGTTTTTGGCAATCATGCAGCCATCGCATGCCACATGGCCAATCAGTCCTATTTCCGCAAAGAACGGGTCTTCTTTGACGATGCCACTCACGACCTCAAGAGCTGAAACAGCGCAACCTGTCGCGCATGCGTTTAGCGTGCGTATGCTTACGGCCGCGTTGATGGCGGCGGCGCTCGTCTTTCCCAGCGGCGGCCAGACGGGCGCCCATCATCCGGTTGACATGACCGTGGTGAAGCCGGAGACAGTTGGATTTTCCAGCGAACGCCTGGAACGACTGCACCAGTTGATTCAAGGCGAGGTGGACCGCAAGCAGTTGGCAGGCGCCATCACCCTGCTCGCGCGGCATGGCAAGATTGTCGACTACCGCACTTACGGAATGCGGGACGTGGCCGCCGTTGCGCCCATGACCAAAGACGTGATCTTTCGCGATTACTCCATGACCAAGCCGGTAACGGGTGTGGCCATGATGATTCTTTACGAACAAGGAAAGTGGCTGCCCTGGGATCCAATTGCCAAATACATCCCTGAATTTGCTCATCTCAAGGTGTTTGCCGGCGTCGATGGTGAAGGCAAGATGATCCTGGTCGATCCCGAGCACGCGCCCACCATGCGCGAGCTGATGACGCACTCGGCCGGCTTCTCCTATGGCTCGGGCCACACGGTTGTGGACGCAATGTACACCGATAAGAAGGTGATGCACTCGGCGAATTTACAGGAGATGATCGACAAACTGGCAACCATCCCGCTCAATTATCAGCCGGGCAAGGGTTGGACCTATAGCGTCTCCATGGACATTGAGGGCTATATCGTCGAAAAGCTTTCAGGTAAGACACTGCCGGACTTTATCCGCGACCAGATCTTCGTTCCGCTGGACATGAAGGATGCAGGGTTTTTTGTCCCAGAGGCGAAGCGTGCGCGGTTTGCAACGAATTATCGCGACGACGCCCAGGATCAGCTGGTGCCCAGCGTGGCGGGCGGTGGTCCGTCGACGGACTATGCCACCGAGCCCACCAGCCCTTCCGGCGGGGGTGGCATGGTATCGACCGCGGAGGACTACTATCGGTTCGCCCAGATGCTGGGGAATGGCGGGGAACTGGAGGGCAAACGCATTCTTGGTCCCGCCACAGTCAAGCTGATGACCTCAAATCATCTGCCGGCGAATCTGCTCACGGGAGAATTTAGTGCCGGCCAGCACGTAATGCGGCCCGGCTTCGGCTACGGATTCAACTGCGCAGTGGTCTTTGATCCAGGCGAGGCTGCCCTGCCAGATGGCAAGGGGACGTTCTTCTGGGATGGTGCGGCGGGCACCTGGTTTTGGGTGGATCCGACGAACGATATCGTCTTTGTGGGGATGATTCAGCGCATGAGCCAGCCACGATAATCACAGTCTGGAGTACCGCAGCCACGCCACCGTTTATCAGGCGCTCGTCGATCCTTCCAAGTGAGAAGCTTTTAAACAGAAGCCCACCGACGGTCTCCATGCGCATCGCTTCTGGATAACTAGGCAAACCGCAGGTCCCTCCACTACGCTTCGCTCCGGTCGGGATGACAATTCTTTCGTGTCCGAGAGCTTCAGCGGGACAATACTGACCAAGCAAAGGAATTGTCATCCCGACCGGAGCGAAGCGTAGTGGAGGGACCTGCGGTTTGCGTGGTCGTCATGCTCAACTCTCCATGCGCAGCCCCTAGATTGGTAGAATCCTCTTTAGGGCTGTAGAGGTGACCCTGCAATGCGCATCGCAAGAGCAAGTATGGGCTTGATCCTGGCGTTCTGCTGTGTCTGCTTATATGCAGCAAACGAGGGCGAGCCGCAAAAAATAAGCGCGGTAGGAACGCTCCACCGCGCGATGGCGATCGGGGCCGAATCCACCGGCTGGATGATGCAGGTTGATTCCGAAACCATCATTGACGGGAAACCCATCAGCTCGATTGAAGTAAGTGATGTCCGTAAGCCCAAGCAGCTTGAGGAGTTCGAGAACAAGCGGGTGAAGATCGCCGGTAAGGTCCTCTACCGTAACGGCGTGGAGACCGGGGTCCTGCCGTACATCGAGATCACGACCATCAAAGCGTCTACAGACCGAGACAAACCCTAAACGAGGCCGATGGCACTGACCCTAAAGGAAAAAAGGCATTTCCTCTAGGGTCAACGCCGACCCGTCCTGCTTTGGTCCTACGCACCCATCGACAAAATCGTACGCGGTTGATCGAGCTCCATCCGCCCAAGGCCACCAATCAGCCTTGAGGCTGAAAATTAACAGACGATCGGTATCATGTCCCTTTATCTTTCTTGGTCTTTCTAAAATTGAGCGGAGGTTGTGAAGATCCCATGAAATGCCGACTTGTTCTCGCGGTCACCATGATGCTTTTGGCCAGTATTCCGCTGTTTGCACAGCGGCGTATTTCCCTTGGGTTTGGGGATGCTCCCTTTACCGAAGCGCCCGCTGACGTTGCCTTCTGGGTTGCTTACTGGGGACAACCTAGAGTTGTTCTCTTTGGTTCCGAGCAGGAAGCATTCAACCAAAACGTGCACGAAATCTTGTTTCCGCTCAACGTCTATGACCAACCTGTGAACGCCAACACTCTGGATGAGGATGCCGCATGGTTGAAGGAACATGCCGGTGATCGCTTCTACATTGAAGGTTACGCCTCGTCGGACGGCCTGCTGGGTTACAACCTGACGCTCTCAAACCGGCGCGCTGATTGGGTCAAACAGGCTCTCATCAGCAAGGGCATCGCCGAGAATCAGATCGTGCTGGCAGCGCCGTGGGGACAGTTGTATCCAGCTTGTGCCGAACTCGACGAGGCATGCTGGAGCAAAAACCGGGTGGTCCGGTTCATTTATTCGCCACATTGACAGAGACACTCCGGCGAAGGAATCGACCACCCGCATCCCCGTGCCCGCGCGTCACGTCGCCAGTGCGTTGTCGATCACTTTAACCCACCTCGGGTCCGGCGACGCAGCAGCGTACTCGTCGTGCCAGTTCCACCACTTGTACGGCGGGGTCTGGGGATAGCCCTCCGGCGAGTCCTCCCACTCCTCCTGGCGCCCCAGTGGGGTGAGGTCGAGGTAGTTCCAGGTGCTTCCCATCGCTTCGTCGCCGCGACTGTTGATGAAGTAAGTGCGAAAGATGCTCTCGCCGTCGCGGAAAAACACGTTGTGGCCGTGCCACTCGTGCACCCCGAAGTCTTTGTCGAAGCTGTCGGTGATGGTGTACCACGGCATCTTCCAACCCATCCTTGCCTTCAGGCGCTCGATGTCGGCCTGGGGCGCGCGGGAGACGAACGCGAGCGTAGTGTCGCGGGCGTTCAGATGAGCGAGGTGGGCGACCTGATCGGCTCCGAAGGAACAGCCGCGGCAGGCGTGCTCGGGCCAACCGAATACGCCGGGCTCGAAGAAGGCGCGGTAGACGATGAGCTGACGTCGCCCCTCGAACAAGTCATGCAGGCTCGCCTTGCCCTTAGGCCCGTCAAACAAGTACTCCTTTTCCACGGCCAGCCACGGCATCCGTCGACGCTGGGCAGCCAGCGCGTCACGGGCGCGGGTTAATTCCTTTTCCTTGACCAGCAGTTGCTGGTGCGCAGCCTCCCACTCCTGGGTGGACACAATCGGTGGCGTGCTCATGTTCGTTTGGGTCTTTTGCTTGTCCATTCGTCTCTCCTACTTGTGGTTCTTGAGGTTGGGTCTGCAGGGTGAAGGTCCTAAGGGTATCCCCGCCGCTGTTCCCATGTCCTCTATATATTCCCATAAGGGAATGCGTGTCAATACCTGAGGGCCCCCCTCCCGCTGCGTACTTCGAAGTCCCGCCTGCATAAACGGTGATTCCGGCTGCATATCGATGGTCGTACCGGCGGTAATCGCAGACGCTGGGCTTGAGGTATTGCGATTGTGAAGCACCATGGCATCTTGACCCTCTTCAAGTTGGCGTTACTCGGATTACTGATCTGTCTTCCCCTGGCATCCTGTACCCGCGTAGCCGCCAAGGCAAACGCAACGTCAACCGAGGCCATGCCGGTTCGCGCCGTCCCGGCTGTCTCCGCAGACGTTCCCCTGGAAATCGCGGCCGTCGGCAATGTCGAGGCGATGGACAGCGTCGAAGTAAAGTCGCGCATTGCCGGACAGATCAACCGCGTCGCCTTCACCGAAGGACAGAGCGTAACCAGGGGCGAGCTGCTCTTCAGCATCGATCGCGACGCGGTCGAGCGCCAGGCGTTAGAAGAGCAGGCAAACATCGAGCGTGATGCCGCGGTCGAGCTACAAGCGCGCGCCGTGGTCGCGCGCGATGCGGCGGCAGAAAAACAAAGCCGGTCGGACGCCGACGTCGCCCGGCAGCTCGGCACGCTGGGCGTCATTTCCGGACAGCGCGTAAGCCAGATGGTCACCAGCAGCGACAGCGCGCAGGCGGCCGTGCACGCCGACCAGGCCGCAGTGCAGGCCGCCGCCGGCGCCACCAGGGCCGACCGCGCGCGGCTCGCCGAGACCCAGCTGCAACTGCGCTTTACCAATGTCGTCGCTCCCATCAGCGGACGCGCCGGCGCGGTGATGGTGAAGGCGGGCAACATGGTGAGAGACAACGACACCACTCTCGTCACCCTGCTGCAACTTGCTCCCATCTACGTCACGTTTGGAATCCCCGAGCAGAGCCTGACCGAGGTCCGGCGTCTCAATGCGACCGGCCCACTCATCGTGAATGCGAGCACCGCCGGCAGCCCCGCAACGGAAGGGCATCTCGCCTTCATCGACAACACCGTGAACCCAACCACCGGCTCCATCAGGCTCAAGGCCGCCTTTCCCAACGGCGACAACGCGCTTTGGCCGGGCGAGTTCGTCAGTGTCCGCCTGCGCCTCGGCTTGGAAGCGGGCAGAACGGTGGTCCCGGAATCCTCGATTCAGGAAGGCCAGGACGGCAAATACGTCTGGCTGGTCAAGTCCGGCACCGCTTCCACCGCACCCGTCACCGTACTGCGCACCTACAGGCCGCCAATCGGACCCGAGCAGGCAATCATCGGCGTCGGAATCAAGCCAGGCGACCTGGTAGTGACCGAGGGCCAGCTCCGGCTTACACCCGGCGCAAACGTCGCAGTGCTGGATACTCCACGCGCCGGCCGGCCGGCCGCAAACGCAACACCCAGCACGTAACGGGCTCATGTGACGCAAGGTGCATGATTATGCGCTTCACCGACTTCTTCATCCGCCGCGCCACCACCACCACTCTGCTCATCGCGGCCATCGCCGGCTTCGGTTTGCTGAGCTACCCCTCTCTGCCCGTCAGCAACCTGCCCGAGGTTGAGTATCCGACCATCCGCGTCCAGGCCTCGGTGCCCGGCGCGAATCCCGATGTTATGGCGTCCACTGTCGCCACCCCGCTCGAGAGCGAGTTCTCAACCATCCCTGGCATCGAGCACATGACCTCCACCAGCCAGGTGGGCGAAACCGACATCACCCTTCAATTCAATCTGAACCGCAGCGTCGATGCCGCTGCGCAGGACGTCCAGGCTGCGATCTCCCGCGCCGCCGGTACTCTGCCGGCCAGCATGCCGGCGCCACCTTCGTATTCCAAGGTGAATCCAGCGCAAAGCCCAATCCTGTGGCTCGAAATGTCCTCCCGGACAATCGCGCTGGACGACTTTGCAAAGTACGCCAATCAGGTCTTCGCCAAGCGCCTCTCCATGGTGAGCGGAGTCTCCCAGGTCGAGGTTTATGGGCCGGAAGCGCCCGCCATCCGCGTGCAGGCTGACCCGGCGTCGACTCGCCGCTTATGGACTTGATCTCGAGCAGCTCCGCAGCGCGCTCACCAGCAACAGCGCCAATTTGCCATCGGGCACCTTGTATGGGGACAACAAAGATTTCTCGTTGCAGGCCAATAGCCAGCTAACTACGGCAGCTGAGTTTTCCCAGATGGTCGTCGCTTACCGCGACGGTTCTCCCATCCGCCTCGACCAGGTCGCCAACGTCTTCAACAGTTCAAGAAACGACAGGAGCAGGTTCTGGATCAACGGACGGCGAAGCATTATCCTCGCCGTCCGCAAACAGCCAGGCGCGAATACCGTCGAAGTCGCCGACCAGGTAAAAGCCGTCGTTCTGTCGCTGCGCGACTCCATGCCGCCAGGAGTTTCCTTCGGCAAAGTCGCCGACGATGCCGAACTCGTCCGCGACTCCATCGCCGAGGTCAACCGCACTCTCATCCTCACCATCTGTCTCGTCGTGCTGGTCATCTTTCTATTCCTGGGCACGGCGTCGTCGACCATGATCGCCAGCGCGACTATCCCGGTCTCCATCCTCGGATCATTCATTGCGATGCGGGTGCTCGGCTATTCCGTGGACATGTTTTCCATGATGGCCATTACTCTCTCGGTCGGCTTCATCGTCGACGACGCGATCGTGATGATCGAGAACATCGTGCGCCATCGCGAGATGGGCAAGACGCGCATGCAAGCGGCAGTCGATGGCGCCGGCGAGGTTGGCTTCACCATTATTTCCATGACCATTTCCCTGGTCGCCGTCTTTCTGCCCATCATCTTTCTCAACGGAGTGCTGGGGCGCCTGCTGCGCGAGTTTGCGGTGACGATTTCGGTTTCGATATTGATCTCCGGCCTCACCGCGCTCACGCTCACTCCAATGCTGTGCAGCCGCTTCCTCAGCTCGCGGCAAACAGCGGGCAATTGGTTCCGGCAGCGTTCGGAAAGCTTCTACGCCGCGCTGCAGGAAGCCTATCGCCGTTCGCTCGATATCGTCCTTCGCCATCGGCGCGCGACCCTCCTGGTCAGCATCGCGATGACTGCGCTTACCGTCTTCCTTTTCATCGTCGTGCCCAAGAGCTTCATGCCCGCGGCAGACGTGCCCAACTTCCACGGAACCCTCGAAGCCTCGCAGGATAACTCCTTCGACCGCATGGTCGCTTACGGCGAACAAGTAAATAAAATCCTCGCGACCATTCCGTGGATGCAAAGCAACCTGTCCGGCGTCGAATCGCAGAACGCTGGCTGGTTTTGGGTCAACCTGGATCCAGACAAGCGCCGGCCCAACGTGAAAACGATCATCGCCGACCTGCAGAAGCGCTTGAACAATATCCCCGGCCTGAATGTCTATTTGCGGCAAGGTCAGTACGTCGACCTCGACCAAAACGAAGGCCGATCGCAATATTCGGCCGCGCTTGAGAGTCCGGACGCCGAAGAGCTATATCGATGGGCGCCCCGGCTGAAGGCGAAACTGCAGTCCCTACCCGAACTGGCAAACGTCTCCAGCGATCTGCAGATGAGCGCACCGCGCGTGAACGTCGATATCCGCCGCGACTTCGCCATGTCGCTCGGCGTCGACCCGGAAAAGATCGCAAACACCCTCTACGACGCCTACGGAAATCGCCGCGCCAACACCATCACCGTGGCCTCCGAACGCTACGACTTGATCCTGGAGGTGGCAAGGCAGTATCAGCGAGACCCCGCGGCCCTGGGCGACCTATACATCCGATCGAATACTGGCCGCCTGGTGCCGCTCTCGGCGGTCACTACACTCACCCAGACGGTAGCGCCGTTAACCGTCAACCATATCGGCCAGTTTCCTGCGGTCACCTTTCAATTCGATCTCAAGCCCGGAGTGTCGCTCAGCGCCGCAACCGGAATCGTCCGCCGGGCCGCGGAAGAGATCGGCATGCCGGCGACGATCAGCTTCGCATTTCAAGGTACCGCCGCTCAGTTTCAGAGCTCGATGAAAGGTCTTGGGCTTCTGCTCGTGATCGCCGTCATGGTGATCTATCTCGTTCTCGGAGTGCTCTACGAAAGCTTCATCCATCCCATCACGATTTTGTCCGGTCTGCCATCGGCGGCTATCGGTGCTCTGCTGATTCTGCTTGCATGCGGCGAGGACCTCAACCTCTACTCGTTCCTGGGCGTGATTCTGCTGATCGGCATCGTCAAGAAGAACGCCATCATGATTGTGGATTTCGCCCTCGATGCCGAACGCAACTCCGGCCTCAGCCCCGAGGCCGCGATCTATCAAGGCTGCCTGCAACGCTTTCGTCCGATCATGATGACCACCATGGCGGCGCTTCTGGGCGCGCTTCCGATAGCATTCGGCAGCGGTGTCTCGGGCGAGGTGCGGCGTCCGCTCGGCATCGCGGTCGTCGGGGGTCTGCTGCTTTCGCAGTCACTCACTCTTTACATCACCCCGGTCATATATCTTTACCTTCACTCCTTCCAAAGAAGGCTCGGCGGCGAACCAACTGAGCGGCCATCTAATGCGCAAATGGCGGTTTTGGGTGGGTAAGGGAGAAGGTTTAGAAGGGCTCGGAAGAGTCTGTGTTCTAGCGGGGTGGAAAAAGGAACAGGGCGACTGCCTCTAGTTCTCTGACGAAGGCCGGGTGCCCCACACCCCCGATTTCCTGTGAAACTTAGTGAGTTCCGCGAACTTCATGCGCCTTTCCTTAAAGAAAGGCGCACACGCTGCCATGTCCAGGGCCGCGTACAGGAAATTCGGGGAATCTTGCTTGTTTTTCGCGAGATGTGGGATACCACCGACGTTGACCGCTAAGTGCGTCGGACGAATTGACAGTCAGAGGGAAGGCGCAGCGGTATCCCACATCTCGCGAAAAACGAGCGAGATGTGGGGCACGGTGGGTTCAAGGTACAAGTGCAACATTTCGCTTTAGGGGATAGTTGCATATGGGAAAGAGTTTTCAACATCTGGATTTGGGTGATCGAGCCACGATTCAGGCGCAGTTGACGTCGGGGATGTGCCCTGGGGCAATCGCCATCGTATTGAAGCGAGCTCGGTCGACCATCACCCGCGAGATGCACCGTAATGGCTGGATGGCCAAGCCGCGGATGGGCACCATTGCGGGCGGTTACCGGTCTTCGACGGCTGATCGCCGAGCGCGGGTTTTGGCAGCGAAACCACGACGCAGGCGCATGCTTGAACCTGGCAATGGACTCTGGGGCAAGATGCTGGAGCGCCTTCAGCAAGGCTTCAGCCCGGTGCAGATTGCGAGCATACTGGGACGTATGGCGAATCCGGTGCAGATCTCTCACGAAACCATCTACACCGCACTGTATGCCATGCCACGTGGGCAACTGCGTGCCAACGTGCTGGACCTGTTGCGCCGCCATCACAAGGCGCGCAAGGTCGAAGCTAAGAACAGGCGCAGCCGATCCATTCCCGATATGACCCTGATCGATGACAGGCCGCTCGAAGTGAGCGAGCGGCTGGTCCCCGGTCATTGGGAGGGAGACCTGATCATTGGCAAGGGAAACCTATCTCAAGTGGGCACCCTGGTGGAACGAACCACTCTGTTCGTTGCTTTAGTAAAGCTGTCGGACGCAAGGGCAGACACGGTCGCCAAAGGTTTTAGCACCATCCTCAAACGCTTTAAAGGCCAAATGCGACTTTCCATGACGTACGACCAGGGCAGCGAGATGAGCCTCCACAAAACACTGACAAAAACAGCAAACATCGCCGTCTACTTCGCTCATCCCCACTCTCCCTGGGAGAGGGGGATTAGCGAAAACACCAATGGACTGCTCCGCGATTACCTGCCAAAGGGAACCGACCTCTCCCTGTACTCGCAGAAGCAGCTCGATGCCATTGCATGGCAACTGAATACCAGGGTTAGAAAAAGTCTCGCCTGGAAATCTCCTGCTGAACTCTTTCTCCCCAAAGGAGCCTTTAACTTTGATAAATACTGGACGGCGATTCACACCTCCAAGAAACGCCCAGCTCGTATATACCGGGTAGCTGGAAAGTGGAAAGCAAAGCATGCTTCCCACCTTCAAACAAACCCATCCGCCAAAATCCCTACCCGTGACCGCGGCCATTGAAAAGTGGAAAGCAAACTACGCTTCCCACTTTCCAACAGCCCCTGCTGCTGGAAAACCTTTATCTTAAAAAGAAAGAAAAAGATAGATTTGTTGCATTTGGAGTCTGAATCTGCCCACCCGGCCTTCGTGAGGGAACCGGAGGCCCTCGTCACTAGACCTGCTGACGGAGATTGGGCCGCAGTGTGAGCGAGCCGTCATCGTTCAGTTTCTGGTGGCAAGCCCACCGCACGGGATAGCGCATCCCCTTGACCTCAATCTCAGCTCTAAGCTTCAACCCTTTCCAATCTGTGACGTTCGGAAGGACGAATTGCGCTTGCCGAATCTTGCCCGGTAACGGGTATCCGGCGTCTAGACAGCCGCTCTTGAGCACCTTTCCGTCCTGGCTCTCGACGGTCACTCTCAATACGCCCGGCACACCCGCGATGCCATCGTTGGCAAAGCCGGCAATCAGCCCCACGTTACCGCTGTCCTTGTAGCTCCAGATGAATGACGGCCGCACCCGATAGCCAATGCGGCGGCTGATCCGGTCGAACGCAGCAGGATAAGCCTGGTAGTAGCTCGCCAGATTCTTCGCGCTGATCTGGTGAAAGTTCCAGAGCGACCAGTAATTGACGCCGAGATCCATCACATGCGCGATCATGTTCTCGGCCGGTGAAATGCCTTCGAATGCGGCGCCAGGATTGGGAGGTTTGCCCGGAAGCCCCTGCTCAAGCAACGCAGCCGTCCAGGGTGGGCGATTGCTCAGCGCTTCAATCTGGTCGTTCTCAATGAAGATGGTGTCGCTGCGAATCCAATTGTTGCTGCGGACTGTGCGGTCCAGCAATTCTGCATTGCCCACCCGGCTAAAATCCGGTTGCGTATTGGTAAGCAGAGGGGTCTTCGAAAAGTGCTTAAGCTGCACCTCGAGCATATGGGTCCAGGTGCGCTCTGCGGTCTGGTAATCAGGAAAGGGATTGTTGCCAAATGGCCAGGTGTGCCCCTCACCCCAGAAGCCGTACATGAACGTATCCATGAACTCGATCTGCGGATTACCATCAAATTCCGTTGCCAACAGGCCAACCAGTTCCTCGAAGGCTTGCTGAAAAAAAGGATCGTCATACCGGGGTTGATAACGCGAGTGTGGGTTCTGCAAGTATCTTTTCGCTTCAGCGGCGCTTTCCTGATCGCTAAGCACCAGATCTACTTTCGGCACTTTATCGAGGACAAAATCCGGCAGGGCTGCGGCGTGGGTATAGTCTGGAGCGCACATCTGCACGCGGAACCCGACGCGCTTGTTGTGGATCTTCGCCAGTGCAAAAACCTGCTTCACATATGGGGGCAGTTCCAGTCGCCCCGGCCGCGGCTGCACTTCGCGCCAGGTGGGACGGATATAGAGCTGCTCGGTCAGAGGGAACCGAACCAGGTCTTCGATCGCCTGGGGGATATTGTCGGCCTTGATTTCCTCGGTACCACTGTCTGCCGTGATGTAGGTGACCAGACCCTTGCCATAGTTCGGCACCACGTCTTCTGAAGGTGTCGTCGTCATCACCACATCGTCTGTGGGGATGAGGGCATCCGGTGGGTATTGCGGGAAGGGGCCCTGATTGAGGCGTTCGGGTACATGCGGTCCGGGACCGAAGTCGTAGTTTGTCCAGTTATGGGCGGCAACCTTCGCCTGCGCTTTGCCCATTCCAAATTCAGCCGCCACGGCGGCAGCGACAGTACTTTTTAGAAAATCTCTACGCCGCATTGAGGTCTTACCATTCTTATCGTTTGGTTTCGTTTGCCCAGCACAAGATACCACAGCCCCCGCGGCACTGAATCCGCCAAAAGCTCACCATGTTTCAAGTCGGTGCGGGGGTCTGCGCCAAATCGTTTGACTTTGCGGGTCTTTCCTTGTATTACGAATGCTTACGTTCGATTCCATTCCGTCTTCTTCACGTGCGGGCGCTGGTCGAGCAGAGGCTCTATGAAAATTTTTCGAACGCAGCGAGCGGTGAGCGCGATCCTATCCGGGATTCTTCTCATCGCTGTATCCATGTCTTGTTCACTCGCAGTTGCCGCCGACAGCCCTGCTGGTAAGCCTCAGATCCAGGGCGCTAATCTCCGGGTTGAATTTGATAATCGCCTGCGGAGCCGCGTGGTTGCCCGCTTCGACAATACAGAGACGGTGTTGGGACCGTTCACTGCATCTGAGACCCTGACCACCGCGGGCAAGGGCTGGACCGAATTCCTTCTAACCTCGCAACAACAGGCGCCCGTAAAAGACGCGTTCGGGGAAGGGAAGCGGCTCACTGTCGAAGGAAAAGCGGGAACCCTCACCAAGAAGGTCTCGGTCACCGTTTATAACGACTTTCCCGCGATGGCGTTTTTCGAAGTCCAGTACACCAATACGGGAAGAACCGAGCTTGCGATCAGGAGTTGGACGAACAACGCCTACACGCTGGACGCGCAACCTGGTGCGGTGCAGCAGCCGGAATTCTGGTCTTACCAGAGTGGCTCCTACGAAAAGCGCCCTAACTGGGTCTTACCGCTGCACACCAATTTTCAGCAAGAGAATTACCAGGGGATGAATGCCAGCGACTATGGCGGCGGTACGCCGATTGTGGACGTCTGGCGGCGTGACGTTGGCATGGCTGTGGGACACGTCGAGACGCGGCCCAAGCTGGTCTCTCTTCCCGTCTCCATGCCCGACTCCGCGCACGCCAGGATGGCTGTGCTTTTCACCAAAGAAGTCGCGCTGAGCCCGGGAGAAAGCTTTCACACCTTTCGCACCTTTGTTGCCGTTCACCAGGGAGATTACTTCCGCACGCTCACCGACTACCGCCGCTTCATGGTGAAACAAGGCTTCCAAATGGCCGCGGCCCCCACCGACGGTTTTGGCGCAATTTGGTGCGCCTGGGGATATGGCCGGTCGGTACAGCCGAAACAGGTATATGACACGCTTCCGACGGCCAAGCGATTGGGATTCAAGTGGGTCACCCTCGACGACGGCTGGCAAAACGATGTAGGCGATTGGCAGCTGGATCCCAAAAAATTTCCCCATGGAGACGCCGATATGAAGGCCCTGGTGGACCGCATTCACCAGGAAGGATTCAAGGCGCAGCTCTGGTGGTCACCGCTCAGCGCCGTGCCGAAGTCAGAGTTGCTCCAGGATCATCCCGACTACGCGTTGCTGAACCGCGACGGCAGCAGGAGAAAAGTCTCCTGGTGGAACTCCGACTATTTGTGCCCAGCGGACCAGCGCGTCGTGGAATACCACAAGGCCTTAGTGCGGAAGATCCTAGTGGATTGGGGATTTGACGGGTTGAAGCTGGATGGCCAGGACATGAATGGAGTTCCCGCCTGCTACAACCCTGCTCACCATCACGCGCAGCCGGAGGATTCGGTCGAAGCTCTGCCCGATTTCTTCCGCGCCATTTACGACACCGCGCAATCGGTGAAGCCGGGCGCATTGGTGGAGTTCTGCCCTTGCGGCACGGGCTTCTCCTTTTTCACCATGCCGCACTTCAATATGTCGGTAGCATCCGACCCGGAAAGTTCCTACCAGGTTCGTACCAAAGCGAAGACCTTGAAAGCCCTTATGGGAGACGACGTTCCCTTCTTCGGCGATCACGTCGAGCTCAGCGATGGTGGCAACGACTTTGCTTCCACGGTGGGTGTGGGAGGCGTGGTGGGAACGCAGTTTGTTCTTCCGTCTCTGGTGCAGAAGAGGAGTAAATCCGATCTGACCCCGGAGCGAGAGAAGGAATTCGAAAAGTGGCTTGCCATCTATCGCGACAAGATGTTGTCCAGAGGCCAATATCTCGGGCAGCTCTATGACATCGGCTTCGATGTGCCGGAGACGCATGTAATCCGTAAGAACCAGACAATGTACTACGCGTTCTTCGCCAAGCAGTGGAAGGGCAGTGTCGAACTGCGAGGCCTCGAAAACCGCAACTACACGGTCGCGGACTACGTCACAGGAAAAAATCTGGGGACGGTCACCGGACCAACGGCACATCTGCCGGTTGTGTTCGAGGGGAGTCTGCTGGTGGAAGTGCGGCCGCAATAAACAGCGTTTAACTGGCGAACTGACTCCATACCCGCGATCACTTGGCCGCGTCCTGGGCGCTCTCCCCCATGATGTCGTACTGGGACTCTTTCCCGCCGGTCCGAACATGCACATGCTTCCCATCATTCCACACCGCCACAGAAGTGCCTCCCGGTTGTTTCCAGAGAGATTCGTGACGAGGCCACGTCCCGTATGGAATCAGCGTGTAAACCGTTTCCGCAGCTTTGACGGTGTAGACGACTGTCTCCGCGTCATGACAGGTGGTCATGGTGTTTTCGTACCCGGTGCCACCGCAGTTCATGCGGACAGATTCCATGTGAGTTTCCTGGAAAATGGCGTTCTGATACGTGGGGTCGGACTTGTCTTTAGCCAACGCTGCGGAGCAGAGGATGAGCGTGACAAACAGAGTTTTCACGTGGAAGCCTCCTGCCGCCTCTTCTACATCGCCAGAGACAAGTTGGCATTAACACTTTTGACTCATTACTTCAGTATCTTTTCCGGTTGGAAGCAAACTAAGTCCCCAAGGGAGGGCTGAAGATCACCCGGGACGCAGTCCTGGTGTCCTCACCCCAGTCTCCACGCTCCTGCAAACCCAGGACTGTCGTCCTGGGAAACTTTCAGCCCTACGGGACTGAATCACATTTCTAAATTCCACCCAGGACTGCGTCCTGGGCTACTGTAAGCCGTCCCTTCGGGACTAAGTTTGGAAATGGCGCCTGGACATACGAAAGGTACCCTAAACCTGAAGATTCTCACTACTTCCTGAGGCTGGCACACTTCGCTCAGCTAGTCCCGGTCAAACCTGAAACTCGTCTTGGCTGTTTCTCGTGTAGTTCATGATGTAATTCGTCCACCATGAGTGTGGCCTTGGCGAGAGCCTTTCTGCCGACGGAGGTAATCCTGTAGATCCGCCGCCGGCGTCCGGTAATATTCTTCAACTCGGATTTGAGCAGGCCGCCACGCTCCATTCCGTGCAGAAGCGGATAGAGCGTGCCGGGGCCGACGCGATAGCCATGATGTCTGAGTTCCTCCATCATGCCAAGGCCGAAGAGTGGTTCGTGAGCGGCATGAACCAGCACATGGATTCGAATGAGTCCGGTAAAGAGTTCGCGCTGATGTTTTAACACGAACATAGAATACGCCTGCGAGGAACCGTAATCATCTTATCGAAATTCGATGATATGATTCAAAGTCATTGGCAGGTGCTGTGCTGTTCTTTAGGTTTTTTCCTTTTATGCGTAGACCTTCTCTCGCTCTGTTGAGCGCGATCGTCTTCACGGCGATGCATGACCCGTCATTTGCCCAGAAGACCGGGAGTGGCAAATCCGATGCCATGACGCTCCTACAAGTGATCGAAACAGCAGATACCGGCTACCCCGCAATCAAGGCAGCACAGGCCCACCAACGCGCCGCCGAGGGAGCCATTAGCATTGCAAAGACCGCGTACCTGCCGCGGACTGATGTGCTTTGGCAGACCAACCGGGCCACGGCAAACAATATTCTCGGCCTGCTATTGCCGCAGGCAACCATCCCCAGCGTTACGGGGACGATTTTGCCGTCTGACCCGACCCGCAGCGCATGGAACAGCGCCGGCGGAGCCCTGCTGAGTTGGCAGCCCCTTGATTTCGGAGCCCGCGGGGCGCAGGTTGAGGTGGCTCGCCAAGGGGGCGAGGCTGCGAGGCAAGCGACTTCTCTCACTCAACTACAAGTGAGCACGAACGCCGGCAGTGCGTTTTTCGACCTTGCTGCTGCAGAGCAACTGGTTACGGTGGCGGAAGCGAACGTTCGGCGCTATGAGACTTTCGATAAAGTTGTTCACGTCCTGGCCGATAACTCTCTCCGTCCGGGCGCAGACGCTTCGCAGGCGGACGCGCAACTCGCCCTGGCTCGGAACCAATTCATTCAGGTGCAAACGCAGGAGGCGCTGCGGCGTTCCGCTCTTTCCGAATACCTCCTAACAACATCGGCTCACGCAGAGATCGATGCGTCGCAGTTTCTAACGTCTGTACCTGCGGCCGATCTGGAGCCGGATTCGGCAACAAATCACCCAGCGGTCCGGGAAGAGCACGCGCTCAGTCTTCAGCAGCAAGCTCAGAAGCGGTTTCTTGATCGAAGCTATGTTCCTGTCTTCAGTGCTTCCGGGATGGTTTTCGGACGTGGCGCGGGCACAAGTGTTACCGGAACCTTTCCCGGCGGGACTGCAGGACTTGCTCCGGACGTTCTCAACTGGGGAGCGGGCATCCAGGTCTCGTTCGCAGCCTTTGACTTCTTCAATCTCCGCGACCAGCGCCGGGTTCAGGAAGCAAACGTTCAGGCAGAGTTCGCTCGATATGATCAGTCGGTCAGCGATGTGACTGCGGCTATCGAACAGGCACAAGCGACACTTGCCGGTGCTCGCAAGCTGGCGGCAAACACGCCTGTGGAATTAGAGGCCGCGCGGGTGAGCGAACAACAACAGCAGGTTCGTTATCGCTCCGGACTGGCCTCGGTGGTGGACGTGGCTGCAGCCGAAGGAGTTCTGGCACAGGCGGAAGGAGATGACAAGATCGCTCGCCTGGGCGTCTGGCGGGCAGAGCTTGCGGTCGCCGCAGCACAAGGTGACCTCAAACCATTTGTGCAGTTGCTGCAGAGCCCGGCGAAAGGAAACTAGCGTCCATGTGGCTGATTCGGATTGCTCTTCGGCGGCCCATCACGATCATCGTCCTGGTTATCACTCTCGCGTTCTCGTCGGTGCTGGCGATCATGCGGACACGGGTAGACATTTTCCCCAACCTCGATCTCCCCGTCATCTATGTCGCCCAACCCTATGGCGGCATGAGCCCGCAGCAGATGGAAGGCTTCGTCTCCTACTATTACGAGTACCACTTCCTGTATATCAACGGCATCGAGAGCGTGGAGGCTAAGTCGATTCAGGGCACATCTCTGCTTCGGCTCACATTCCATCCTGGAACGAATATGAGCGATGCGCTTGCGCAAACGATCTCGTATGTGAATCGCGCGCGAGCATTCATGCCGCCTGGAACCGTCTCGCCGTTTGTTATCCGCTACGACGCTGGGACCCTGCCGGTGGGATACCTGGTTTTCTCCAGCCCTTCACGCACGCTGGCGGAGATTCAGGATCTTGCTTTGAATCGTGTACGGCCGGTGTTTGCCACGCTTGCCGGAGTCTCATCCCCGCCGCCGTTTGGCGGTAATCAGCGAACAATTGTCATTAGTGTCGATCCGCAAAAACTACAGGGGTACGGTCTGTCACCCGAAAATGTTGTGCAAGCATTGACCAGCGGCAATAGTATTCAACCCGCGGGCAATGCCGATATCGGAACGACTCATGCGCTGGTCACGACAGACTCCACGGTTAGTCAGATCAACGATCTGCTCAGTATCCCCCTCAAGCTGGGGGCGGGTGCGTCTGTCTATGTCCGGGATGTCGGGAGTGTGTCAGACTCATCGGATCTTCTCGCAGGGTACGCTTTGCTCAACGGGAAGCGAACGATTTATATCCCGGTCACAAAAAGGCCGGACGCGTCCACGCTCACGGTGGTACAGGAAGTCCGGCAAAATCTGGGACGCTTTCAATCCCTGGTTCCCGAAGATATCAAGATCACATACGAGTTCGATCAGTCAGCCTACGTCCGCAATGCCCTCATGTCGGTTCTGCGCGAAACCATTATCGGCGCTCTGCTGACGGGGTTAACTCTCCTGCTTTTTCTGCGCGACTGGCGTTCGTCGTTGATTGTCGTTATTACCATCCCCCTGGCACTCCTCACGGCCGTTGTTCTGCTCAAACTCGCCGGCCAGACAATCAACATTATGACGCTGGGCGGGTTGGCGTTGGCTGTCGGAGTACTGGTTGATGAAGGCACGGTGCTGCTCGAAAATATTCATGTGCATCTGGACAACGGGGAACCTACGGCCAAGGCCGTGCTCTTGGCCAGTCGCGAGGTGGCTTTGCCCCGGCTGCTGGCCATGCTTTGTGTGATGGCTGTGTTTATCCCGTCCTTCTTTATGACGGGGCCTGCACAATCTCTTTTTCTCCCTCTATCGCTTGCGGTCGGCTTCGCTATGGCCGCGTCTTATTTTTTATCGAGTACGCTCGTTCCCATACTGGCCAACTGGATCTTGAACGCTCATTCGAGAGTTGCGGCAGACAAGCCAGGCACGGAAAGCAGCTTCGATCGCTTCCGCAGCCGATTTGAGCAGGCGCTCCGGAAGGCTATGAACATCCCGGCGATTCTTCTAAGCGCCTACGGTATCCTCGCGCTGCTCGTACTCTTATTCATGACACCCCTTATCGCCGAAGAGATTTTTCCCTCCGCTGCTTCAACCCAGTTCCGGCTCAGGATCGACGCGCCGGACGGAACTCGCGTTCCGGTTACGGAAGAACTCGTCAAGCGGGTGCTGGGGTCAATCCGGGAAACTGCAGGAGACAAGAACCTGGACTTGAGCCTGGGGTACGTCGGCACACAGGGATCTTCCTATCCCATCAACGCCGTCTTTCTGTGGACGAGCGGTCCACAGCAAGCAATCATCAATGTGGGTTTGAAGCAGGACAGCTCTCTCAGGCTGGCTGATCTGGAAGCGCAGCTGAGGAAGAAGCTGCCGCAGCAGTTCCCGGGCGCCAGGTTCTCCTTCGACCCGGGAGATCTCATAAGCCAAATCCTCAGCTTCGGCGCCTCCTCCCGCGCTGAATTGACGGTTGCCGGGCCGCAGTATGCCGATGTTGCGGGTTATGCGGAGCGCATCCGTCAAAAACTCTCTGCGGTTCCAGAACTCACTGACCTCGAATATGAGGAGCCTTTGCATTACCCAACAGTTGATATCCGCGTAAATCGTACGATGGCAGGTCAACTCGGAGCGACTGCGGATGCAGTCGGCGCCGCTGTTGTTTCGGCCACCGCCTCCAGCCGCTTTGTTGCGCCGAGTTACTGGCGTGATCCGCGATCGGGCGTCAGTTACCAGGTTCAGGTTCAAGTCCCGCAGCCCAAGATGACGTCCCTGGCAGACATCGGGAATATCCCGGTGAGCAGCCAAACCGGCGTTCAGCCAGTCGTGAATCAGCTTGCGGAGCTCAGGTCAAGCACCGTTCCCGGTGAACTCGATCGTTTCAACGGACAATGGATGCTCGCGCTTTCCGCCAATCTAAGTGGACGGGATCTTCGCCGGGCGAACAACAGCATCGAAAACGCAATCGCTGCCACCGGTCCACCTCCTCGTGGTGTGACGACCAGGATTCGGGGCCAGGTAAGTGCTCTCCAGCAGATCTTCGGCGAACTCGCTATCGGCCTTTTGGCTGCGGTGGGTGTCATTCTTTTGTTGCTGACGGCCAACTTTCAATCTTTCAAACTTGCCCTGATTGTCCTTTCGACCGCGCCAGCAGTGCTGGCAGGCTCTGTACTCATGCTATTCATCACGGGGACGACGTTGAACCTGGAGAGTTTCATGGGAACGATCATGGCGATCGGCGTCGCGGTGGCGAATGCCATTCTTCTGGTCAGCTTCGCTGAGCAGAATCGGCTCCAGGGTGCGGCCGCGCCGGAGGCTGCCCGAGCTGCCGCCGCTGAGCGGCTCCGTCCCGTACTGATGACGAGTGTAGCCATGATCGCCGGGATGCTCCCAATGGCGCTCGCCTTCGGTCAGGGAAGCGAAGAGACGGCGCCGCTAGGCCGCGCGGTGATCGGTGGTCTTTTTGCAGCCACAATTGCCACTCTCTTTCTTCTGCCCATGGTCTTCGGATTGGTGCAGCGCAACGCCTCGACAAGAACGCGCTCGCTGGATCCGGAAGATCCGAATAGCCAGTGGTTTGAACAATCCTCGGAGATTGCGTGATGAAACTCCTGGCTCTTGTGTCGACCGCATTGCTATCTGCTGCTTTGGGTTGTAGTAGCGCAAGTTCCGACAGGGGCGGTGGGGCAGGCGCTTCTCCCGGGCAGAGTGCCCCGGCCACGGTGAACACAGTTGCGGTTGTATCGAAGAAGTTGCGTACGACCATTATGTTGCCTGCTCAACTCACCCCGTATGAGCAGGTTGACATTTATCCGAAGGTGACCGGCTTTGTTGAGACAGTGACCGTAGACCGGGGGTCTCGCGTACGTCGAGGACAGGTCTTAGTCAAGCTCACCGCGCCCGAACTGGTGAGTCAGCGTTCACAGGCCGAGGCCGCCGTAAGGGCTGCCCAATCTCAACTCGCAACCGCTCAAGCCAAGCTGGCCTCTGACAACGGCACCTATCTTCATATGCAGGAGGCGGCGAAGACGCCTGGAGTGCTGGCAGCCAATGATGTGCTTGTGGCTGGCCAAACGGTTTCTGCCGACAAGGGCCTGGTGGATGCCGCGGAACAAAACATCGCAGCGGCAAAGGACGGCCAGCGAAGCATCAGCCAGACCGAGTCATACCTGACGATCACCGCTCCATTCGAGGGTATCGTCACCACGCGTAATCTCCATCCTGGAGCGTTGATCGGCCCGGCATCCGGCCCCGGAGGCACACAGCCCATCTTGCAGATCGTGGACGATAAGCGTCTTCGCCTGGTCGTTCCTGTTCCGGAGGCCCAGCTCAGTGATATGAAGTTGGGCCAACTCGTAACTTTTACGGTGCCTGCCTATCCTGGGCAGACATTTCAAGCTCCGATCGAACGTATCTCCCGGGAGGTAGACGAGAAATCCCGCACCATGCCGGTCGAACTGGATGTTGTGAATCGCGCAGGGATCCTGTCGCCCGGCAGCTTTACGACTGTCTCATGGCCGCTGGAACGGGCCTATCCAACTCTTTTCGTTCCTACGTCTGCAGTGACCAACGATCAGCAGCATACCTTCGTCATCCGCGTGCGTAGTGGCCAGGCGGAGTGGGTCACGGTGCAGACGGGACAGACGGTTGCCGGCGATATAGAAGTTTTCGGGGCTCTGAATGCAAACGATCAGATTGTCAAGATAGCATCTGACGCCATCCACTCCGGAGACAAAGTGCAGACGCAGGCGCAATGAATTGCGGAAGGAAGGTGTTTAGTCTCCAGAATGGTGCGACCCGCGAGCAACGCCCTCGCTGTCCACTAGCGACTTGACCCGTGCCCTGACCTCATCTCGAATGATCCGGACCTCTTCCTTGGAGAGCCCTTTTGGATCTTTGAGCAGCCAGTCGTCGCGGCGCAGACCCGGCACATAGGGACAATCATCCCCGCAGCCCATGGTGATAAGCATCTCCGCACCCTGTGCCAGTTGCGGAGTGAGCTTTTGCGGTATAGCACTCCTGAGATCTATTTCTGCTTCGAGCATCACTTCCACGACAATCGGATGAACATGCTCTGCCGGCTGAGTTCCGGCGGAAATAGCAACTGCGCGCCGGGAATCAGCTAGTTGATTGAAAAATGCGGCTGCCATCTGCGAACGTCCAGCGTTGTGCACGCAGGCGAAGATTACTTTTTTCATCTGACCCCGATTATGGTTTGCGAGCTTTGAATGTGGCCGACTTACGAACAGCAGGCCGGGCCACAGCACTTCTTAGCGTTAGTAACTGCCGGCTTAACCGCATACACCTTGACACTCGCGGCAGCAGCATTCACGTCACAGTCAGACAGAAGAGTTGCCAGGTCCTGATGGAGGCTTTCGGGCTTCTGTGTCGAACAGCAAGACTCCGCAGATACCGGCTGGCCGTTTGACGTGTCCATGGAAGGGGAGCAGCAAGCGGCCTGATTTTCGACTTTGGCATAGGCGTTGAGGTCAGCTCCGCTGTCAACGATCTCCACGTGTTCGAAGCCGGCTGCGAGTAAGCCTTCGCGATAAGCGTTTATGGGGATTGCCCCTGCGATACAGCCGACATAGGCGGCCATGCTTTGCGCAACTGCAACAGGCAACTCGGCTTTGAGCGCGATGTCGCTTACAGCCACGCGTCCACCGGGTTTCAGAATCCGGGCGATCTCCCGGAAGACAGCGGGCTTATTGGGAGCAAGATTGATGACGCAATTGCTGATGACGCAATCCACGGATTCATCGGCGAGAGGGATTTTGTCGATCGTGGCCAGGCGGAACTCCACGTTCCGATAACCACCTGCAAGGGCATTATTCCGCGCGCGTTCGATCATCGCAGGAGTCATGTCAATGCCGATAGCGAGACCATTCGGACCTACCAGTTGAGAAGCCAGAAACACGTCCAAGCCCCCGCCTGAACCGAGATCGACGATCACTTCGCCCGGTCGAATGGAAGCAATCGCAGTCGGATTTCCACAAGAAAGCCCCATATTGGCTTCGGCAGGAATGGAGGAGAGTTCTTCCGGACTATACCCAAAAGCCTCGGCTACCGCTTTGACACCCGCGTTCTTGTTCGAGAGCGGGCTCCTGGCAACGGCCGCGTACTTTGACTGCACCGATTCAATCAGCTGTTCTGTCATCGTTCCTCCCCCTGGGGACATATTCGTTAAGGCGACTATATTGCCAACTCCATACATTCGTCAATGCATATATAATTATTTTTGTGAAAGCCAAGAACAATAGTTTCAACATGGAGCGTTTTTTTCAGGCTCTTGGCGACACCACGCGGCTTCGGCTCCTGAACCTCATGGGAGATCAGGAGATCTGCGTCTGCTATTTCGTTGAGATCCTGGCTCAACCTCAGCCCAAGATATCGCGGCATCTGGCCTACCTGCGTAGCGCCGGTATCGTTGCAGCTCGCCGCGAGGGCAAATGGATGCACTATCGGATGGTGATGCCGCCGAATGCAGGTGCGGCCAGGGTTCTTCAGCAGACGCTTGCGTGGCTTAGCGAAGAGCGCATAATGCAGACTGACCAAGCTCGGCTGTCGAAGGCATGTTGTAGTCCGGGCAAGTTTGCGACTCTGCAAGGCGCACCTCTGCCAGTCTCCATCGAGCCAACCATTGCTAATTCTTCGAACTAAGGAATGCCCAGGGCGCCCCTGGCGGATTCGCCCCGAGATGAAGCCTAGCAGATGCTCACAGAAGAGAAATCTCATTCATATGCAAGAGCCCCCCGCACTGTAATTCGGGATGCTGACCGCGCGGGCAGAAAACTGGCAACCGCGGCCAACAATATTGACACGCCGAGCCAAATGAACAAACCCTCAAGTTGAAACGAAAAGTCCAGGTTGGTGTGGAATGCCGTCCTTACCAGTGCATCGCCCAGCATCTTGCTAACCGGCCAGGCAGCAAGCGCGGCAAGGGCCCAGCTCAGCACTCCCACCACCACACCCTCGGTGACGACGATGAGCCAAACCGTCGTCGATGTTGCGCCAATTGCGCGAATCACTCCCATTTCACGCCGGCGCTCCATCACGTTGAGACTCATAGTGGTTGCCAAGCCCAGGCCGCCAACTACCAGGATAATGCCTGACATAACCATCAGGAACACGTAGATCATCAGCATGTGCTCGTAGCGGCCAAGGCGGAGCTCAGCTTTGCTGGTGCTGCCCTGGATGCGGACATCCTCCTGGTGCAGGCTTCGTTCAAGAATTGCCTTGATTGAGTTGATAGAGGCAGCGTCGGTCTTGGCGAGTACCAAAAAGGCGCTGGTGCGCATGCCGGGCCGAAATTGATCAGCGAACGCCTGCGGGATATAAGCGATGGGAGGAGTAAAGAACTCTCGTGCAATACCCACCACATGCCACCAGGTTAGCCGCGGCCCCATGCGGAAGGACACAGTGCTCCCCACCTTCATTTCCGGGAATGCTGCCGCCAATGCCGTGTTGACGACAATGGCATCCACTTCGCCTGGCAGCAGTTCACGCCCTTCGACAATCTGCAGATGGATCATGTCTGTTCTGGGCGGCAAGGCTCGCACAGAGAACTTTTCACCATCCAGGGTGTCACCTCCCCATTGACCACCTCCCGGATGGGGCGCCAGTAATCCCGCTGTGGTGAACCAGCTTTCACTTCGCACTACCCCCGCTGTGTGATTGAGGGCACGTTCGATCTGCTCCTTTGGATACGCATCTTCGAACGAAACCACCAAGTCCCACTTCATCGAAGCGAACAGCCGGTCAAGCGTTCTGATCATCGAGCTCCGGATGTTCATAGCCGACATGAAGAAGATGCCGGCCGCCGCCAGCGTCGCCACCGTCAGCGCCAAGCGCACGCGCCGTCGAAAGCTGTTGCGAACGGCAAACAGGACCGGACGCGATGCTCCTCCGATACCCGCGAGCATGCGATCGAAGACACTGGTGCCGAAAGGGTGAGACGAGGTTCCAAAATCAGCGAGCGCTTCTCTGACTGAAACCGCGCTTCCCCTCCAGATGGGGTAGGCCGCGGCTACAAGCGGGACCACCAGAGCCGTGGTGATAATCAAGAGGTAAACCCATAGCGGCACAGCAAAGCTAGTGATATCGAAATTAAGAAGAGCGGCAAAGGAACGGGATAGAACGCGGCCGGCCAAAATACCAATGGGCAGAGCGACTGCAAGCGCGGCGATACCCAGCATCATCGCCTGGCCAAAGTAAATCAGCGCCACTTGCCGGCGTGTACCCCCAATGGCCTTCATCACGCCTATTTGCCGCACCTGCGAAGCCATCATGCCCATGAGCAAATTCACAACAATGATTCCGCTCAGAATCAAAACCAGGAAGCCGAAGCTCAACATAGCCAACAGCATGATGCCCATGATGTCGGCATGCGGGTGCTTGCCCGGGCGGGGGATGTATACGTCTCGCACCGAGTGGCCGCGGCTCTCGACAACTGCCTTCACCCCTTGGGCAACGGTGCGAATGTGTTGTTCGTCGAACCTGTTTTCGCACACCAGGATGTTCAACCGGTCCAGATAGGGCTGCTCGCCCAGTTGGACCAGGGTGCCCAGGGTGATGTAGCCGTAGACCATTCCCTCCATGCGCGCCTGGGCCAATCCAACATCGTGAACCCCGCCCGTTACGCGTAGTGTCTGATCCTTTCCATGGTTCAGCCTGATCGTCACGTTATCGCCGATATTCGCGTGCGCGACCTGAAAGGCATCCCTCTCTATCAGTATTTCTCCCGGTCCCGGAGGCCACGCTCCCCGCTCCGGCACGAATTTGTTGACCCGGAGGTCTTCGTAGTCCTTGACCACAATGATCATCAGGTCGCGCCACTCAGCCGGCCCGGTTCTGATCTGACCGTCGACGATCCGTCGCGCCTGCGCTTGGCTCACCTGTCGGTCTCTAAGCACAGCGGAGACGAGAGCATCGTCGACAGCGTCTGTATGCAAAGTGGCTGAGGCTGGATTCGTTTCGAGAAACCCTTTACCCAGCTCCCGCGTGAGTATTGCGTAGGCGGAAAGAACAGCAAGACAGCCGGCGATTCCGATTGCGATTGCCAGCACCACCAGGGGAGTCCGTTCCTGCCACAAATCACGAACCACTTTGCGCCACGGTGAGGTCATGCGCGAGCCTCCGGCAAGACCATGCGCGCAGAATCCGAAACGGCTGTAAGGCTCCCGTCGGCGAGCTCAACTTTACGATCAACTACGCGAGAGATGTCAGGTTCGTGCGTGGCAATTACGACCGTCGTGCCCGAATTGGCCATCGCGCGAAAAAGGTTAAGCACGGCTCCGGCGGTCACAGAATCCAGGTTGCCTGTGGGCTCGTCAGCCAGAATAACCGGCGGATCGTTGGCCAGAGCCCGTGCGATTGCTACCCGCTGCTGCTCGCCCCCTGACAGAGCGGAAGGCAGTTTGTTCGCCTGAGGCGCCGCCCCCACGTGGTCCAGCAAATCCATTGCACGCTTTCGGCGTTCCCTTACTGGATAAGTCCGGCAGAAATCCATTGGCAGCATGACATTCTCAGCCACCGTCAATGTGGGCATCAATTGAAAAAACTGGAACACAAACCCCACGTTGTGGCCGCGCCAGGCAGCTAAGCAGCTCTGGCTCAAGCGTGGAAGCGCGGTTCCGCCGATTTCCACCACGCCCGATGTTGGGGAGTCAATTCCGCCAATCAGGTTAAGCAGTGTAGATTTGCCACTACCCGATTTGCCGATGATGGCCACAAATTCGCCATCGCCTATTTGCAGATCAATATTTCTCAGGGCGGTGTAGTCACCTGCGGGCGTAGAGTAAGTTTTGCTTAGACCTTGCAGCTTGATCATGTGCTTGAAACTAAGAGATCACGCCTGAATGATCCCTGAATGTTTCGTTCAGCCTGGGTTCAGCTTGGCTTGAGTCTCATGGAGAGGGAAAGCAGGGCAACACTTGCGCATTCTGGTGGTGGAAGACGAGGAGAAACTCGCTGGGCGGCTTGCGGCCTCTCTGGGCCAAGCCGGCTATGCCGTCGATTGCGCTGCCGATGGAGAGCGTGCTCAGATCCTCGGACACGATGAAGAATATGACGCTGTGGTGCTGGACCTTGGCTTGCCCAAGATGGATGGCTTAACGGTTCTCCGCCAATGGCGCGAAGCCGGCCTTACTGTGCCGGTCCTCATACTGACAGCGCGAGGAACCTGGCACGAAAAGGTGACGGGGATTGACAGCGGTGCTGACGACTACCTGGCGAAGCCCTTCCGCATGGAAGAATTGCTCGCCCGGCTGCGAGCCCTTATCCGTCGCGCCAGCGGACAAGTCAATCCTCAGTTGAGATGCGGCGACCTGATCCTCGATCCTCGAGCCGGAAAAGTAACCATGGGTGGCACGAGTATTCGACTGACTAGCCACGAGTTTCGCGTCCTGTCTTACCTTATGCATCACCCGGATCGAGTTGTTTCGCAGAGTGAACTGACGGAGCACATCTACGCGCAGCACTTTGATCGCGATTCGAATACTGTTGAGGTGTTCATTGCTCGCCTGCGGCGAAAACTGGGACCGTCTCTCATTGAGACTGTGCGGGGCCTGGGCTATCGAATCAGGGCCACGTCATGATCCGGTTGCGGTCTCTTCGCTGGCACATCGTAGTTGCGGCGGTGCTCTGGACCATCGGTCTGCTTCCGGTGGGTCATATGTTCTTTCTTGTCCTGACCGGTCACCGGCATGAGAAGTTTATTGGTGTCTTTCATATCGGATTGTCCAGCACTTTGCTGGCGTTGGCACTGGTGTTTATGGTGGCCGGGTTTGCGCAAGTACGCAGCGGGCTGTTGCCCTTTGACCAGCTACGAGAGCGCTTATCGGCTGTTCGTGCCGGTCATGAGCGCAGGATCGAAGGGACCTATCCGGCAGAAGTGCAGCCGCTGGTCAACGATCTTAATTTGCTCCTTGAACAGCGCGAAAAAGCTGTGCAGCGGGCGCTGGCGAAAGCCGACGATCTGGCACACGGCTTGAAGACGCCGTTGTCCGTCCTGGCGCAGGAAGCAGACCAGGTAGAGGCCGAAGGCCACCCCGACGGAGCCGCCACGATCCACGAGCAGGTAGAACGGATGCGCCGTCAGATTGACTACCATTTGGTGCGCGCACGCGCCGCTAACTCCGGTGAGAGGCCCGGCTCCCATTGCCTGGTCCTGGTGTCTGCCGAGGGACTATCGCGCACTCTGTTGCGTATTTATGCCGCCCGAGGACTTGATATTGAGGTGGACGTTGATCCTGGACATTCCATTCGAGGGCAGCGCGAAGACCTGGATGAGATGTTGGGCAATCTCCTCGACAACGCATGCAAATGGGCCAGGTCTACTGTCCGCGTGCAATCGTTTCGCGAGAATGGCAGTATCCTCATTCTCGTTGACGACGATGGACCAGGTATTGTCCCGGAAAAGCGCGATGTAGTCCTGCAACGAGGAAGGCGAGCTGACGAAGCGGCCCCCGGCTTCGGTCTCGGCTTGTCCATCGTGCGTGATCTTGTCGAGGCGTACCGGGGGTCGATCTCTTTGGAGGATTCTCCCCAGGGCGGTCTGCGCGCGCGCCTGCAGCTCCCGGCTTCTTAGTCCCCGTCCCCAAAAATAACCGCCAAGCTGGACAACCAAAAAATAAGGGCCACGCACCGATCGCTCGGCGTTGGCCCTGATTTATCTCAGCTTCGTCCTACTTCCTGGCCGCTTTGAATGACTTACGTCCTCCCCGGCTGCTTTTTACTTGTGCTAGCACCTTGCCAAACGAGGCGTTCTGCGTACCGCCAGTGCCCGTGCCGCTGAACGTGCTCACCGGAATTCCACTGTTATAGGCGTTGCTACTGATCGTCAACTTCTCACTTTGCGCACCCGTAGCCGTGGGGTCAAACTGAATGTTGAGCGAACAAGTGGTCGAAGAGGTTAAGCTGTCGCCACCGCTGCAGGTACTGCTGCCCAGAATACTGAATGCGGCGTTGGGGGTAACCAGCTTGTAGTAGTTAGGCTTCGACAGCGTCATGGTCTGGTTGCCGATATTGGCCACCGTGGCTGTCATGCTTTGGCTCTGAGTTTTAAGGGCCTGGTTTCCAAACGCGAGCGTAGAGCTATTACCGTTCAGATAGACCAGGTTGTTGCTGGAGCCTCCGCCAATGTTGGCAATCACAAAACTCTGTGACCCGGCGGAGCTGACCATTGCGCTGGGAGCAGCCAAAGCAGAACCGTCGAAGTTCAGCAGGTAGCTCGCGCCACTTGGCGGCACCACGGTGATGGTATTAGCCACACCATCTAGAACGTAGAGATTCTCCGCAGCATCAAACGTCAGTCCCGAAGGATCAGTAGGCGCCGTTGCCCCGGTCACCACCACAACGCTCGCGTTGCCGCCGTTCGCCGGCACGCTGACGATCTGACCAATACCCGTCGAAGCATCGCCGCCATCCCCAATCAGCAGGTTGCCGGAAATGCTGTCCGCCGCCAAAGCCTCCGGAAAGATCACTTGGACCCCGGGAGTCGGCAGCATAAATGCCGAGCCCTTGTACGGTACTTCCACCACATAGCCGGGAGCACTGCTGGTTGCGCTGTCCCCGTCTGGCCCGGAGTCCCCAATATAGAGATCACCCAGAAAATCCAGCGTCAGCGCGATCGGATGCTGTAACAGATTACCGGTGTTCAACACATAGGGTAACTGACCCGTAGTCGTGGGTACCACGACTACTTCGCCCAGATTGAAGTCGGCAATGAACAAATCTCCCTCACCGTTCATTGCGACCGCACTCGGCGCCTGCAAGGGAATGCCCCCGGTCGATACCGCCTGCGGTGAAGAGCCGTTTAACCCACCCAACGAATAGACGGCACCGTTGGCCAGGTCCGCCACATACACCGTCTGGTCGAAGCCGGAGGCAGTAATTCCTTGCGGTTCAATCAGGCCCAGGGCAGTGACCGAGCTATCCAGCGGATAAGTAATCTGCGCCGCCGAAAGCCCCGTTTCATAGACCGGCGTCGAGCTCAGGATGGACGACTTTGGCCCCTGCACCTGGATCGCCGACTCGCGCATACCCGTATACTGCGGTGTTGCCGAGAAAGTTTGCGAGCACGTATATGGCTGGGTGGCGCTTGTGTTGCTGGGAATCTTCGGGCAGTTGCCGAACGAACCGTCGATCACGTCGCTGTTCTTGGGGCCCTGGTCGCCAATGGTCACGGCGCGAAAGCCGCCCAGCGTGTTCACGGCGTTGAACTCAAAGTTGAATAAGACGCCGCTACCGGTTCCAGAAACTCTCACAGCTCCCATACCGACGGGGTTGGAAAAATTGAGCTGCGTAACATAGCCAAAGTAACTTAGGAATCCCGTATTCACCCCTACCAGATCCAGGTTGCCCTGGGGGTCCATGGCCATCCCGTTGAGGTTCTGCGGGTTGGAGGAAGGAATAATATACGGCGCCGACTGAGGAGCAGCAGGAATTTCCAGCACCTGTTGGCCAAGGTTTGCGCCGCGGCCGCCGCCGCTTACTTGCGCCAGGATAAACAGATCGCCTGCTGTATCCAGGGCCACGCCGTTCGGCTGGAAAACGGAAAATGGTCCGGTAGCAACCGCTGCAGCCGTCCCGCCGCCCACCGGCATTTCATAAACGCCGCCATTATTCGACCCGCTGTCGACAAAATAAAGATCCGATGCGGAATCTCTTGCCAGCGCGCCTGGTGTGAACAACGTCACTCCGGTCTTCAATGCTACCGGAGCTTTACCTGGAGCGATCGAATAGATGTCTCCATTTCCCTTGGCTCCCATGTCGCCTACAAACAGAGTGTTGCTGCTATCGATCACCATCGCAAGCGGCTGAATCAACGGTCCACCCGAATTGATTACCTTGACGACGTTGCTGAGCGTTCCATTGGCATTGGCCACGACTTCCAGAATGCGGCCGTAATGGCCGGAATTATCGGCAATGTAGAGATCTCCGGCCGCGTCCACTGCCAGTCCTTGTGGTGAAAACAGCGAATAGCCGGGTACTTTCACCGGCGCCGCGTTCGCCTGGTTGGGCAGGTTTGGAATGAACTGTAATACCTGATTGTTAGAAGTATCGGTTGCATAGACGATGCCATTGGGGGCGACTACAACTTGCTGGGGATCTGTGAAGTTACTAGATCCAATCGTCTCTTGAGCATCCACAACGACCGCCGGTACGGCGGCCAAGGCATGAGAAGTACAGAAAAGAGTAGCAATTGCGGAAACTAAGTAACCGCTTTTATAAGAACGCATGACAGCTCCTGTGCAATCCTGGGGACAACCCAAGTATTAGCTTTACTTGGGTCGCAATATGCAACCATCATCCCGACGAAAAAATCAGAGCTCTGCTTGGGGAAGATCGTGGTTTCTGCGACAGTTGCAGGCTAAAGGAGGGAACCCAGTGAAGGCTAAGAATCAGAAGTAACCGCAGCTATCAGAGGTGTACAAGTGCGGTTACTAATCCGTCACTTACGCTTGTTACCCGCAAATCCAAAGGTAGGGTAGGTGCGTTAGGGATAGAAGTAGAGACACGGGAAGGGAGCAGGCGCGGCGACGCCAGTTGCAACCCGCGACGGTTAACCTACTCGTCGAGGGAATGTCGATCTGATGGACTTTACAGAGCCCATTATCTGGGGAGTATTGCTCTTCCACATTGACGATTGGGCGCCAGGTCCGGTCAATCACGATGCCAGATCAGACAGGAACTCTTTATGGGTTAGGATTCGGGCAAACATCGGAAGGTTCTTCTCGAAGGTGAAGCGTTGTTCCTCCTCAGAGAGCGTCGCTGCGCAGTCAGTGAGGGCTACGATCTTGAAACCCTTCTCGTAGCCGGTCCGCGCGGTGGATTCCACACAGCAGTTGGTCAGGAACCCGGCGACGGCCAGCGTCGTAATCCCACGTGACCGAAGGATGAAGTCCAGATTCGTGCTGGCAAAGGTATCGAGCCCGCGCTTGCCCTCGATGATGATGTCTTCTGCAGCCGGTGCTATCGCGTCCGCGATGGCCGCGCCCCACGTTCCGCGCACGAACGCATTCGCATCCACCACGCCTTTGAGGATGCCGTAAGGATGTGCGGTGATCTCCCGGTAGCCCTTGGCAAACGAGATAGGAGCAAACATCACAGTTACGCCCGCCGCTCGCGCCTGATTTGCAAGCTGCACTGAGTTGGCAAGCATATTCGTGCTCTCCATCACTGCTTTTACGCCAGGATGAAGCGCACCGCCTTCGCTCGTGAAATCGTTCTGATACTCGATGAGCAGCAGAGCTGTGGTTTTTGCATCGATTGGCATTCATTCCTCTGTCTGTGGCGCGAAAGGGGTTAAGCTAAAGGTCGCCTGGCGTTCCGCCCCATTCTCTGGGATCAACGTCCGCGAAGGATTGCGAGAAGCACCAATGATGCCCGGCAAAATCCTCAACATTATATTGTCGTTCGCCGTAAGGATAGTCCGTGGGTTCCCGAACAATCCTTACATCGCTTCGCCTGGCGCGGTCGTAGTGAGCCTTGACATCTTCGACCCTCACCATGACTGAAGTCCGCAACGAAACCTCCGCGCTCTGTTCAATCAAGACCACTGCACCCCCATCGGGGACATTAAGTTGAGCGCGGTGATCCCCCATCCGAATGCGGAGGGTAAATCCGAACGTTTTGCACAACCAATCAATTGCATACCCAATGTCTGGATACGCCAGCTCCGGAATCACAACGCTGCGCGGCATTGATCGATTGGAAAGCATGGAGGCAATTCTACCAACGACGTGCCCGGTAGCGATGGGAATGTGCGGTCGAAATGCTCCGTCAAGGCTGGGTGGGCCGGCCGCACAGATGTCAGCCCAGCCCGGAAGAGTCTGTGTGAGGTTCTCCCGAAGGTTCTCATACAGACTCAGAAGGGCTGGGGGTGAAAGATAATGATTTTCGAGCGCCGCGAAACGCTACGCCTGGCTTGGATGATGGACCAACTGGCGCCCTGAGAATAACCCCATGGCGAGAAAGATGGAACCCAGTACCAGATGAAAGATGTGGTCCCCGGTATGCAGAAGCATGGGGCCTAAGTACCACGCTCTATTCATCGCCGGGTTTCCGATTATCAACCCGAGAGCCGACAGCGTCAGATAGAATCCGCCGGATGCAATGCAGAAGCGCCTCGCTACCGTGGTTCCAAGGAAGCTGGCGCCCAGAGCTAACGCGCCCCACACCAGATGCATGAGGTTGTGGTATTTGTCGCCGTAGCCGCCCACAGCAACCAGGACTCCCATGATCACGAAGATTCCGCCAAAGAAACGGCACGCCATCGTGGCGCTGTCTGCGACGCTCTTCGCATGGCGAAAGTTTTGCACCGTCGCAGCCAATCCTGCGATATCTGTTACCAAAAGCGAGCAGATCTGCAGTACGCTGCCGATGAAGATGCCGGCGGCGAACTTGCCGACTTCATTGGGATGGTTCAGGCGCAGCATCGCCTGAGGTAGCCGGGCAAACCATCCGGATGTGACCAGCAGTGAGATGAGCGCGCCCATCATGGGCGTCCACCACCAGCGCGCCCCGAAGATAATAATGGCCGCGATGCCGATAAACAAAACCGGCCCAGGAGGAAACTTGCCATATGCCGGATCACCGGAAAGCCATTGAGTCCACAGCGCTATGGCGAGGGCAACCAGCCCACCCGCCGTCAACTTGGTTAGAAACGTCAGCTTTGTTGTCATCTCCATACTTCCTTTCCCGCCCTCAATTGTTCTCAGCCGCGAGTTGTGATCCGGCCCCCCTGCGCCGAGCGCAGCTGGCTCACAATCTGCCGATGTGATCCAGCCGGTCGTGCCAACGCGCTTGCAGCTCATCCGCCTTGGTCCGTTGCTCGGGATTGAGCACGGTCGCGTAGATCTTCGCTTTGAAGTGCTCCTTCTCTATCAGAAACTTCGATACGGTTGCCCCCTGGCGCGCGGCAATTTCCTGCACTTTGCCCTCATCGATATTTCCCTTGGCGGTGGCTTCATCCATCTCCTTGCTCTCCGCGGCAAACTCGTGCACCAGCGAGATCACCGCCGGTTGCTCCGTTTGCCACAGCGAGCGAATCTGTTGCCGCTGTGGCCGGCTTAGGTCCAGCTCATGTGCCAGGTATCCAAATGGGCCGCGATGACGCCATCCGTGACCACACCACCGGTGCCCCACGGCACTCGCTACCGCAACCCCCACAACGCATGCAACCAGCAGCACTGCTACCGAGGACCAGATAACGACTCGTTTCATGACCCACCTCTTTCTGCTACCTCTCAATTCGACCATTGGCTGGGAACCCACGCGATAAAGATTGGTTAAGCCGCGTAAAGTTTTGTAAAGACCGCTGTAGCCTAACTCCCCTGAACTACCATTGGAATCGAACGTGCAGACATGAACGAACAGATGGATCGTGTGCTCATCGTCGATGACGACATAGAACTCTGCAGGCTTCTCACCGAACGCCTGAGTACAGATGGCTTCGCTCTCGAAGCAGTTCATGACGGAGTGCGCGGCTTGGAGCGCGTCCTCTCACGGGAACACGCCTTCGTCATCCTCGATCTCATGTTGCCCGGCATGGGTGGACTCGACGTCCTCCGTCATCTGCGCGCGCAATCCCCGGTGCCAGTGTTGATCCTTACCGCCCGCGGTGAGGACGTGGATCGCATCCTCGGGCTGGAGATCGGCGCAGATGACTACTTACCCAAGCCCTTCAATCCCCGCGAGTTGATTGCGCGCATCCGCGCGATTCTGCGGCGTACCGCGCGAGCGCCCGAGAGGACCGCTTCGCTGACGGTGGGTGATATCCGGCTCGATCCTGCCGCACGCGAAGTCTCGGTCGACGGAATGCAACTCGATCTCACCAGCGTGGAGTTCACCTTGCTCGAGACTCTGTTGCGCGACGCCGGACACGTAGTGACACGCGAATCTCTGACCGAGACCGTGCTCGGTCGCCCGCTTGGGCCGTTCGATCGGGTCATCGACGTACATATCAGCAACCTGCGAAAGAAGCTGAGCGTGGCCCACGCAGATGACCGAATCAAAGCTGTGCGCGGCAGCGGGTACTTATTGGCAATCCGCTCCGAGACGGCGAAATGATCATCACCATGCGCAGCCTGTTTCTCAAGATATTTCTCTGGTTCTGGATCACTGTCATCGCCACCGGAGTTGCCCTTGCTGTGACGTGGATCCTTCTTCAGCCCAAAAATGCACTGTCTCAGCTACAGGCCATCCTGGCAGATGCGGCGTGGGCCTCCGGGGGCGCCACCGTCAATGAACTCGAACAACATGGGGCGTCTGCCGCATCGGTTTACATGCAACAGTTCAGCCAGAAGTCGCACCTGAAGACGTGTCTCTTCGATATAACTGGGAAAGCTATCTCCGGCAGTGACTGCTCTGTCTTTAACGGCGTCGTGTCGCCCCCCTCAATCTCCGGCGAGCCCGCCTTCAGTTCCAGGCGCGGCGTCGCCCGAGTGTTTGTGAAGGTGCAGGGAAGCAGTGGCCGCCAGTACATCTATGCCGTTGCAGCCGCTGAGCGTCGTGGGCCCCCTTCAGGCATCGGTCTCCTGGGCATCCCTCTGCGATGGAGCGTCTCCCTGTTGGTCTCGGGTTTCATTTGCTATCTTCTTGCCCGCTATCTCACCGCGCCCATTCTGCGCCTACGGGAGGCTTCGCAGCACCTGGCGCAGGGCGATCTAAGCACCCGCGCCACAGCGGGCATGGAGCGCCGCCGCGATGAACTCGGATTGCTGGTACAGGACTTCAATGCCATGGCAGAGCGCATCGAGGAGCTTGTCTCTCGACAGCGCCAGCTCATCTATGACATCTCCCACGAGCTTCGCTCGCCGCTGGCCCGATTGAATGTAGCGCTTGATCTTGCGCGCGGGCGAAAGGGCAACGATCCCGCCTTCGATCACATGGAACAGGACCTCGAACGCCTGAACGAGATGATCGGCCGTCTCCTCACCGTGGCCAGGCTGGACACGTCCGCCATCCCGGTGGCCATGTCGCAAGTGGATTTAACCGAGCTTATCTCGCAAATCGCCCGCAGTGCCGATTTGGAATTACGCAAGAACGATGCTGCTGTGCAACTCAATTTGCAGGGCCAGCTCTTCGTCCAGGGCAATTCCGAGCTGCTGCACAGCGCGATTGAAAACGTCGTCCGCAACGCGATTCGCTATACCGGGATCGGCAATCCTGTGGAAGTTAGCGTGACCACGCAGAACTCGGTGCAAACCTCATTCGCGCGCATTGCCGTTCGCGATCGCGGGCCCGGCGTTCCGGAGTCGGAGCTCGCCAACATCTTTCAGCCGTTCTATCGTGTAGCCGACGATCGCAACCGCCAATCAGGAGGAACCGGCCTGGGCCTCGCCATCGCCTCCCGCGTTGTCCGCATCCACGGTGGAACCATCTGCGCCCGCAACGTCCAGCCCCACGGTCTTGAGGTGGAAATCCTGTTACCTCAGGCGCCCGCAATATTTACTTGACCCTCCCGCCACGCCGAAATCGGATGGAAGGACGGAGGGTTTACACTGCCATTTGGCTGGGAACTTGTATCGAGGAAGGAACTCCCTAGGTGGTGAAGCGACTGCGCATCACATCCATTCTGATTCTGTCTATCGTTTTGGTCATTCTGACAAACGGCTCCGCGCAGGCTGCTCCGCAACGCGTCATTATCGACACGGATCCCGGCGATGACGACGCCATGGCGATCCTGTTGGCTTTGAACTCGCCGGAACTCAAGGTCGAAGCGCTGACCGTAGTGCCGGGCAACGTTGAGGCCGCGCAAGGTCTGGAAAACGCCCTGAAGCTGGTCTCACTTGCAGGGCGATGTGATGTGCTTGTGGCGGGCGGCGCACAGCACCCCTTGAATCAGAAGCTGATCACGGCTCAGTACTGGCACGGCAGGAATGGTCTTGCCGGAATTGATTTGCCGGCCCCGACCTGCAAGCCCGATGCGCGCTTCGCGCCCGACTTGATCATCGAGATGGTCCACAAGTATCCCCATGAAATCACTCTTATTCCGATCGGGCCGCTGACGAATATAGCTCTGGCAGTTTCTAAAGACCCCGCAATCGCGTCTCTGGTCAAAGACATCGTCATCATGGGAGGCTCCATCACTGGCGGGAATGTGGACGGAGCGGCGGAAGCGAACATCTACAACGATCCTGAGGCTGCACAGATCGTTTTCAATGCCGGCTGGACCGTCACCATGATCGGCTCCGACGTTGGGGAACGTACCTTGATTACGCGCAAGGATGTGACCGAGTTGCAAGCGAACCACAGGCCGGAAAGCGAGTTCGTCGCCAAGCTTGCCGATTTCTACCTGACCCGTTCGGAGAAGAGCGGGTACCAGGGAGCTGCAATGTATGACCCGCTGGCCGTGGCCACGGTGATTGACCCGACGTTGGTCACGCTCAAGAGCATGCATGTGGACGTGGAAACCAAGGGTGAGTTCACCCGCGGAGAAACCGTCGCCAATCGCATGGGATATGACGAGAACAACGTTCTGCACGGGGATCACTATGAGATCGACGGACTCACTGCTCTCAAGCCGAACGCGCGGGTTTGCGTGGCCTCAGACAGTAATCGGTTTGTGCGGCTGTTTGTCAGCCGGATTACAGGTAAACCAGTAGGGCAGTAGGAAAGCGGGCCAGCTCAATCCGCGCCTTTGCTGTGAGTCAACCGCTCCTTTACCTTAGCTTTGTTCTTCATCGGCGGTGGATTTGTCTTGCCCCAAATGGCGTGGTTCCAACTGACCGCGTGCAGTCCATCGTGGCCGGCTTCAAAAACCATGGGAGGCTCGGCCGGCTTACCCTCCACGGCGTCGAAAGTTACCTTCACCTGGCTCCCGGAATCGACCCAATGGCCAAAGAGGGTCGTCGTGCCGTTACCGGGGTCTTCCGTAACGGTTGCTGTACCATCCGAGCCCAGGCTTACATCCATGGATGGACCCGGCTTGGCTTCGTCACGCGCTTCGGACAGATAGGTGCCGACATATTTCGAGTGCGTGGTGGTGCTGCCAGAGAGTGTGGCCGCCGGAAGCAGCAGCCATGCTGCAAGAACCGAAGCCTGAAAAGGGAACCAATTGGAAGTTCTGATCACTCCTCCATCATCGAACGCAAAATCAATTCTTGCAAGCGGAAGAGGCCGGTGGCCGCGCGGATCCTACCGGGGTGTTTCGTTCTCCTGCCGAAGGAGCAATTGCGTGTTTGGTGTAGGCGCTTCAGACGCCGCATCGATGGTTTTGCGATCCAAATCGGCACCGCCAATCCGGCCGCCCTTTTCGGTTTCTACAACCACACGCACGCTTCGCGTTCTGCGTGGAACTGGAATCGTGAGCGTCAAGCGGGCTGTTTGCTCTCCTGTTGGGGTTCGATCCTGTGTGGCCCGCGACAGGACCACGTTTTTTATCCGGGAAGCCAGCAGGTCTTTTCTCTCCGTCAGGCTCACTGCAGCCAGCGTTAAGTTCGCGGTGCTCCTTCCATTGTCATTAGGCTGCCAACTGAGGTTCTTGCCGTTGACGACCACCGTGAGCTCGGCGGTGCGGGTGTCCGGGTGGCGCACCACGCCCGCTACTTTCACATCCAATGCGGTGAACGGAACGGACGAACGAGCGGCCTGCGAAATGTCGATCATCATCTGCTGCCGGGGATCAACCGGTGCGCCCTTGGCCGGCGCAAAATATCCGGCTTTCGTCATGACCTGTAGATTGCGATTGCGCAGCATCACGCGAATCCGCCGGAACTTGCCGTCCGCGTCGCCCTCGTGGGGCTGGTAAGTCAGCGTGTAGTAGTCCGAGCCCAATTGCTGCGACCGACTCATCTCCGCATCAACGTCGTTGCGGTTGAAGAAGAGCTTGCCGCCGGTTTCATTCACGAACACGCCGAAGTTTACGTCGCCTGCAAATGGCTCGCTATTGCCGATGTTGGCGTCTGCGTCCCTCGCGCTAATCGAAATCTCGCGCTGTTGAACTTTCAATCCCGGGTAAATCACAAACAGGCTGACGCGCGCATCGACCAACATATTGGTGGTCTCGTGTACATACTGGTTTATATGCTCCGCCCATTGACCAGGCAGGGCTGCTGTGTTCAGGTTGGGACCGCCGTGTCCTACCCACACAACATTCTTTCTGCCTGGCACCCCCTGGTTTTCGAGCGCGATCTCTTGCAGGGCGTCGATCGATTGCCCAAGGCGCTCCCAAAAGAAAGAAGCGCTCATGATCTTGTAGGGCAGCACGGCCGGAAGATGGTCCAGGGCGAACAGCAAGTCTTGTTTGTTGCGCGTGAAGCCCTGAACCACGTCCAGAGAGTCATTGCCGATCACCATCATCTCGGCTGGAGAACTTAACTGCGGCGGCTGCGCGGCCAGATACTTCCGCACCGAATAACGGATGAACGCAAAGTCTTCGAATTGCGAGTTCAAGAGATCCAGCACGAAGATGGTCACCGGGGCCTCGCCATCGGGATTATCGTCTCCCGCTATCGCTCCCATGGTGTGGCGTTGTGGCGGTTCGAAGGAGAAGATGCGCTGCGGCTTCTTGTTTTCGGTGATGGTGAAGTCGTCTTTGCCAAGCCCGGTCACCACCGGGTTACCCTTCTTGTCCAGAACCGTGACATCGAGAAACACCAGACGCGATGTCACTTGAAGGGTGGGGATGTTGGGAGGTCCTGCTTGATTCTTCAACTGGCTTTGCGCCATGGATGTTGAACCGGGATATGAAGTCAACATCACCGCGCACAATAGGCCCAGAAGACACCGCATGGCGAACCTCGCAAACAAGGGTATTCCTTCGAACCATCCCAGGTAAACAGAAGGCTCGCGGCTGCTCGCAGGAGAGGGTGATTAGATCAAATCTGCGATGTGCGCGAGTTTTCTGCGAGTCATCGTTTTCATGCTTTGTATCAGGGCCCGACTTTAGTCGGGCCGTAAAGGCCCAGCAAAGATGAGGGCTTTAGCCCCTGCTAGCGGCGTATTACATAAGAAAAGCGCGGGGGCTAAAGCCCAATCTCTTTCAATTGTTTGCGGCCCGACTAAAGTCGTGCCCTGATACAAAGCATCGGAATCGGAGCTGTCTGCCGGCATTTGCGTGGAGGATCCCAGGTCTCAACAGCGAGACCTGGGGCACCCATCATCTTATCCAGGACGTTCTGTCAGTCACTCCTTCGCGGGCGATGTGGGATAGCCCTGCCAGACATATTCAAGCGCTTCGGGTAGGGTTTCCTGTTTGACGGAACGCTCGGTGTGGCCCGCGTTTTGGGCAAAGAGGAACTGGTAGTGGTACCCCTTTGCGGCGAGAACGCGCGCCATGTTTTCGTTGGCAAGAACCCAGTCGTGAAAGTTGTCTCGCATAACGTTGGGATTGAGGGCGTCGCGGTCTCCAACCTCAAGCCACAGCCGGAGCGGCTTGTGTGGTGATTCTGGGATGAGGTGCTCGTGGAACTCCCAAGCCCCGTGAGGGGTCTTCGGGTCGCTAGGCCACTGCTGATTAACGTACGTACCGGAGTAAGTGAGGACGCGATGGTAAAGCTCCGGGTGGTACCAAGCCATGATGAGCGCGCAGGAACCGCCGGAGCTTCCGCCCATAGTGGCGCGGGCCTCGGGGTCGTGGGTGAGCTTGACGTGATAGCGCGACTCAACCGCTGGGAGCACCTCATGCTCCACGAACTCCGCGTAGCGGCCAGACATGGTGTCGTACTCCAAGCCACGTTCGCTGCCTTGCGCATCGCCTCCACCATTGGAGATGGAGATGGCGATCATGGCCGGCACGCGATGCTCGGCGATGAGGTTGTCGAGCGTGGTGAAGAGCAGCGGGTCGGGGCCATCGGCGCCGACGATGAAGGGCGCGGCCGTGCCGGCGACATATTGTTTGGGCACGTATACAGTTACGCGGCGATTGTAGGGCGCAGGGTGGCTGGTGGTGACGACGAGTTTCGCGGGGTCGTTCGGATCGGGCTGGCCGAAGGTGCCGGGATCGCGGGTAATACCCGGGTAAAACTTGCTGTCGACCGAGTTCAGTACGAACTCGGAAACGGTGCCATGGGGTACGTCAGTTTGAGGCAGCGTCGCGGGCGCAGGCGCATGGGTTGGGCCCAGGACAAAGTTGCCGTCCTGGTCGGCCGGAGGCACGGCGCCGTCGGCAAGTTCCTTGCCGCCCACAAAGCCCGGCGCGTTCGGGGCACGGGTAGGATAGACGGGGCGAATGGGCGTAGAGGGCGGCGTCTGCGTCTGCGGGTGTGCCAGGGAGCAAGCGAAAAGCAGAATGACGGCAAGGAGAGGGCGGGGAAGATGCATGGGATCGCGCTTTGGCCTCTGCGCAGAAGTATAGCGTGAGGCCAAGGCGGGGTCCTTTTTGGCTACACCGGCACGTACTGCCGAAGGTAGCGCCTGGCCATGCGAAATCCGACCTTGTAGGGTTCGCTGAAATCCGGACCTGGATTTTCGGATGCGCCGTAAAGATCGTCCTCGTGCTCAATGCTCATCGAGCCCGCATAGCCGACGCTTTGCAGAACGCTGAAGAACTCTGGCCAGGGGATACTGCCCATCCCCGGAATGCGGAATTGCCACCACTTGGCTTGGTCAACGGGCATGATGCCCCCTCGCCGCACAATGTCCCAATGAATTTGCGTATCTTTCAGATGAACGTCATAGATCTTGTCAATGAACTCCTTCGCCGTTTGAACCGGATCCATCATCTGCCACAGCAGATGAGAGGGATCGTATTGTAGACCAACATATTCCGAATCCTTGAACGCAGTGAAGAGCGCGTCGAAGCCCACCGGGCTGGTGGCAATGTTCGGTCCCCCTTGCCAGGGCTCCCACAAGATGCGTACCTTGTGCTCTTCGCAAGCAGCGAAATATTTTTCGTGGTAAACCCGCACAATCTCGTCAACTTGCGCTGCGAAGGGCTTGGAGACATCCTTGCCAGACTGCGTTCCTATATAGGGGACACCCAGCTTACCGGCCAGCTCGATGGTCTTCACGAAGTTGCTGTTTTCCCGGGCCCGCACTGCCGGATCGGGGGCGATGTGATTCGCATTCACCTGGAGCGCCGAAACGTGCATCCCCTTCGATGACAAATGATTTTTGACTTTTGCGATTTCTTCGTCCGTGATCTTTGTCGTATCCAATCCCGGAACCCCTGCTCCGGCGGACAGGATCATGTTGTTGAATTCTTCCTGAAGGGCGAAATCCACGTTCGCCTCGGTATACTTGGCCAAAATGCCCAGGCGCGGTTTCCATTCCGTCGGGCCTGCTCCCGCTTTCGACAACGCTGCCAGGCACACTGCTGCAGTTGCAGATCCAAGCAACGTTCGCCGGCTCATATTTTCCATGGCTAGAGGGTTCCTCCGTAGGCGCCAGTTTCTCTTTATTCCGGAACCGGGCACTGGCGCCGCCGGGGACAGGTTCACACATAGCCCCCACTTGAGGGGCCCCTGCCATGATCGCACAGCCAGCAGGTTGGGCCGCGAAGCCCTTGTCAGCTAAGGAGTTTTATGCAAAGCTTCGAAATGCCAGAGGCCGATCTTGTCTGTCCACGTATATCTTCGATATCTTCGTTGCCTTTGCATTTTGGTCCTACTGCTTGATTGTTGTTCTTCCACCCAGGTTCGTGCGCAGATACCCACAGAAGGTCCGGCTACTTTTAACTTCGATCGCGACCGGGAACCCATCGCTTCGCTCAACGGAGACTGGCGTTTCCATCCGGGGGATGACCCGGACGGCAAACTCGGCTGGGCTGAGCCGGACTTCGACGATTCTTCCTGGCCACTGCTTCGTTCCAACACTGGCTGGGGGGAACAAGGATATAAGGGCTACAGCGGCTTTGCCTGGTACCGCTTCAAGGTTTTCCTGCCTAATGAACAGGGGCCTTGGGCCATTAGCCTGCCGCGGTTACTCACCAGCTATCAGATCTTCGCTGACAACAGATTAATCGGTCAGTTCGGCGGGATGCCGCCGCACGAACTATACGTCGTCGGATTTGATCAGATCTTTGCCCTTCCCGCCGGCCTCGCCTCGCCGGGCCATGCCGTTACATTCGCCATTCGCGTGTGGCATTGGCCGCGGTTCCCTAAAGGGGTTAGCGGCGGGCCCACCTCCACCACGCGTGTGGGCGAAATCGATGCTCTAAAAACTCAACAGACCTATGACGCATGGGGCAGGTTCTGGTCCAGCAGTTCAGGCAACGTGCTCATGCTGATGAACCTGCTGGCTGCGTTTGCGGGGCTGTTTCTGTTCTGGATGCGGCCGCAGGATCGTGAGTATCTCTGGTTTGGAATTTATGAGCTGCTGACCGGGGTGGACCATCTGGTCCTCGACTATTACCGCTTTCACCCTACGCCCCAGTGGATCATCTTCTGGCTGGATGTAGCTTTCTCAGCGGCCAGCTGGCTTTTGTTCCTGCTCTTCATCGTCACCATTCTGAAGGGGCGCAAGAACTGGCTCTTCTGGGCCGCCGCCGCGACACCAGTTGTGACGATTCTGGGACAGCTGGCATCCAGGATGGGGTGGATCGGCCTGGTCCAGTTCGATCTCATCTGGGCACTGGCGCTGGGTTCCTACTTCTGCTACATCCTTGGGCTCTTGTACCAGAAAGCAATCCGAGGCGTGCCAGACGCACAGTTGATGCTGATACCTGTTGCTTTCTGCTACCTGTGTTGGCTCGCCGTCATCCTACTGACTGCCTTGGGCGGATCAGGCCATGGCTGGGTCTATCGCGATTTCCACTGGTTCTTCCAAGTCTCTCGCCGCCCCTTTCCATTTTCCGTCAATGACCTCGCGGACATGGTTATGTTGATCGCGGTGGTCGCGGTCCTGCCCTTGCGTTTCGCTCGATCCCGGCGTGACGAAGAACGTCTCGCCGGAGAGATGGAGTCGGCGCGCACGGTGCAACAGGTCCTCATTCCCAATGAGATTCCGCCGGTGCCGGGATTTCAAATCCACTGCGTGTATAAACCCGCGGGCCAGGTTGGAGGGGATTTCTTCCAGCTGGTCCCGCTGGCCTCTGGCGGCGCTTTAATCGTCGTGGGCGATGTGAGCGGGAAGGGCATGCCGGCTGCCATGACGGTTTCGCTTCTCGTCGGCACCTTCCGCACCCTGGCCCATTACACGCAAAAACCATCCGAGATTCTCGGTTCTATGAATCGCCGCATGTTGTCGCGTAGCCAGGGTGGTTTCACCACCTGTGTCGTTCTGCGCATTGAACCACAAGGAACAGTGACCGTGGCGAATGCGGGTCATCTCGCTCCGTATCTGGCTGGACAGGAGATTGCGGTCGAAAATGGTCTTCCCCTCGGCATCACGGCCGACACTGAGTATCCGGAAGTCAAAATTCCATTCCCGCCCGGTGCCCAGCTCACTCTGTACACCGATGGTGTGGTCGAGGCTCGTGCGCGGTCAGGCGAACTGCTCGGCTTCGATCAGGCTGCTGCCCTCTCCACGCAACCTGCGGAGCTGATCGCCCAAACAGCGCAGAACTTCGGTCAGGACGACGACATTACCGTGCTCACCGTAATGTTGGAAGCCTCAGCACTGGCATCCGAGGCTCCTTCGAAATTTCTGGCCACGCCGCTGCCGGAACGCCAGGGACCTCGGTGAGGATTCGTTCATGCCGCTCGTGCTGTCGGCCGCCCATACCGCTGCGTCGCGTAACCAACGATAAGGCCCACCATTCCGCCGGGGAGCATGATCTGAAAGTAGTATCCATGTTGCATCTGGGCGACGATGAACGCCAATATCAGGCCTACGGCAAGACCGAACACAACGCCCAGTGCCAGCGATTGAACCTTGCGTGCGAACACCCCAATGAGGACGCCCGCAATGATGCCTTTGATCGTGGACCCGATAATGATGCCGACGATCTGGGCACGCGTCTCCGGCGTGAACCAGGCCGTCATTCCGTCGACAGCGCCTAGAATTGCTCCCAAGATCAGACCAACAACAATCTTGTTCATGGTTCGATCTCCTCTCTATAGTTGTATTACCCGCTTTTGGAAATTCCTTTAATGGCGTGCCAACAAAACAAAGAGGACGCGCATAAGCAGGTAGGCAGCAACCAGGACGATGGCGATGCGGTGGCGGGCATAAATACGGCCCGCGCGTTCAAGCAAGCGTTCTCGATATGCCAGGACCGGTTCACACCGCAAATAGCGCGCGGTATCGGCGGCCATCTCCCCCGCGGATTGATAACGGGCATTGGGATCCGCGGCCATGGCTTTCTCGCAGATGGCACGTAATGGTCGAGGTACTGCGCTCGCGGCGGTGGGCATCTCTCCCGATGGCATTCCACTCAACATAAACGCCAGGATCGCGCCCAGCGAGAAGATGTCGGTCCTATGGTCTACCTCGTGAGTACTGTCGCGTGCCTGCTCCGGCGAGATGTAACCCGGCGTACCCAGAACGCTGCCGTTCTCCGCGGATTTCCGGCCAGTCGCGCCGGCTATCGCCAAGCCCCAGTCCATGACCAGCACCTCTCCAAAGGCCCCAATCATGACGTTCTCGGGCTTTAAGTCGCGGTGAATGAATCTCCGGGCATGGGCAAAGTCCAGAGGCTCGGCGATGCGTTCCAGCAGTCCCAATTTCTCGCGGAGACTCTTCCCAACGATGTGCCGCGCGAGAGTGTGTCCCTCAACATACTTCATGCAGTAGAACGCGCGGCCGTCCGACAGCGTGCCCGCGTCGTGCACCGGAACGATCCCAGGATGTTCTAGACGCGCCAGGGTGCGCGCTTCCTGGAGAAGCCGTGTTCCGAGATCGTCTGCCGGCGCTACGAGATCCAGCACCTTGAGCGCTACACGGCGATTCAGCACCGCATCGTCCGCCAGCCACACACTGCCCATGCCTCCACGGGCAAGGTGGCGCACGACGCTGTAACGTGTTCCGGCGAGGTCGGGCCCTCGTATCTCAGCCTGCAGTTTGGCGACGATCCGGTCCGAAAGTTGCCTCACCCGATGTCTACTCCCAGCAGTATCCGCGCTTCGCGACGATATTCCTCGTTGGAGGCGGTCATCTCGCGCAGTTGGTCAAGGACGCAACGCCGGAACTCCCTTCGGGCAAAGGCGAGGTAGTTGGTGACGTCTGTGGTCGCGAGCCCGAACTTCGAGGCAAGTTGACTGTAGGACGGTTTCCCCTCGGCATCCTGCAGATCGTAGAGCTCGAACAGTTCGAAGTGGATCAACTTGCCCCCGGATTCGCAACTGGCCTGTAGCCGCTGTAAGCCGAGAGCAAAGAGGCTGCGGACCCACTCCTTGTCGAAGCGCTCCTCCGGGGATTCAGACCCGGAGACAGTTGCGAGCTCTCGCTCGGCCTGCTCGAGGTCCAGCGAAAGATGGGGGCTGCCGCCACCTCGCTTGAGCCGTTGAGAGTCCCGCATCTGGTTCATGAAGAGCCGGTCGGCGCAGGTACGCAGAAACGTGCGCAGGCGGCCCTTACGGCTGTCGTAAGAGTTAAGGAATTCCTTTTCCAGAAGGTGGGCGAAGAATTCCTGGGTAAAGTCTGCGGCATCTTCGCTGTTGACGTGCCATTTCATGCGCACGTACTTGTAGACGGGTCTCCAGTACACGGCGGTAACAGCCTCGATGGCCAACGACCGCGTGGCGGGATCATCGCTCTGCGCCGCTCGTACTACCGAATGGCGCGTTAGCGGGAAGGTACCGTCTTGTGATGTCACGGACAAATTGAGTGTGGAGCGTCGTCGGAAGTATAGTTTGACGAAACCGGGGAGACAAGCTATGCCGTGCTGCTAGAACCTAAGTACGGGTCCCACCGCAGAGCTCCAGGTGCTCTTATTTGAGAATTCCTGCTTTGACAACCAGCTGAGGTATGGGGGACTTCCGATCCCCACTTGGTGCCCGTCCAACGTTCCAGTGCGAACGATGGTATCTGCGATCGAAAAGCGCATCGAGAGAAGAGGGGTGAGCTTGATGTCGTTCGATAGAGCCAGCGTGATGGCGCTATTATCGACGCTTTGTACTTGCTTGGAATCGAGGTTGCTTGACCCCTGGGGTCGTAACGGCGGAGCTACTTGCGTGATCAGGATTCCAGGACGTACGGCAAACGAAAGGCTATTGTGAGGTGTTTCATACGAAAGCCGCAGCCCGAAGCCGACGCTAATTGTAGATCCGTTAAAAGTCGTATTCTTCACCACGGGGTTTGGTTGGTTTTCTACCGCGACACTCGCACTCACCCATCGCGCCAGGGCATAATCCAGTTCGATGCCTGCCCCCGGATTCTGCAGGCAAAGCGTACAAGAATTGGCCGCTGTACCGAACGGCGAATAGCGGAAATAGGGCGCAATCGAAACCCTGCGGAACTCCTCTGCAGCTGCTACGTCCTCATCCGACGGCAGAAAGTGCGCGCTACGGGATCGTTCAATCTCTGCGTTTTGTTGTGAATCGCGGTACCAGGGCGCTTTAAAGCGTACTGCGTTCGCCATGGTCCTGCTTGGGTTCAGCGCACCCCGTATGATTTTTGGCACTAGCGCGGCGCGGTTGTCGGCCTGAATGCGGTCACTGACATAACGATCCAGGGTGTCCTCCGCAAGGATCCATAGGGTTCCCGCCGTCGGGGTGACGATGAAATCGACCCATCCAGTGTTGTTCGTGTAGTGCTTGTAGGTGCCCGGTTCCGTGCAACGAGTCTTGCAGCCAATGGGGTAGGTCCAACCACCCTCGTTGCCGATGCCTGCTTCTCCGAGCGGACTGATCTCCGAGTGGGTGCTGTACACCGCGGCCCACAAGAATGCCTTGAATCGGCTCTCCCAGTATTCGTGGGTTGCGCTGATCTCCAGCTCGCGGGCTCTCGGATCATTCTGTATCTCAATAAATCCACTTACGGCGCCCTGCATCGGGTGCCCGGTATAGTTCACCAGAAAGTCATCCCCATCATTCCATCGCCTCATATTGAATTGTCGTACCGAAGCAGCGTAGTCATGCCAAAACGGTTTGTTTGCCAACAGGTTTCGAATCTGATCGTCGCTTGCGGCACGGAAGCCATTTTCAATGACGTTAAAGAATAGGGATTGCGCTAACAATCCTCTCCAGTGATAGTGCTCTGATTTCGCGTAGTCATCGGCGCCGCCGTCGATGGCATCCGCTTCATTCGTTTCCGATTTCTGGCGGTGCGGCGTGAGACGGCCAAACATAGCCCAGGCGGCCCCGACATTTACGCCGTTGAATCTCAAACCGCTGGGGGAAACTCGCCCTCCATCAAGCGCGTCCTCCTCGTCTGTCTTGAGCAGATCGTAGTCAATCGATCCGTCGACGGGCTTCAGACGTTGTGTTGCGACGAGCGGGGGCATGAGGAAAAGTCCTCCCTGGTTGGGCGCAGGTTCATTTACTAAATCGAGGGTGTGCATTCCTGGTTCTCCACTCGAGAGCCCCGCACTGGCTGCGTCATCGGGGTGGAAAGGACCGATGCTTTCGTGGATCTTTACTTCGCCCTTTGCGGGGGGAGAAGCTCCGAGGTCTGCAGCCCAGGCGTGCGCGGGGTTTGCGGACAGAGCAGTCAAGACGAGAGGAAGGAGAAGGCCGTCCGGGCGAAGGTTCATTGTCACCTCAAATGCTTGCTGCTGAATTGGATTCAGTTTTGCTTTGCGTTGTTGAGAAGCAGGACTTTCGCCGTCGATAACGGTATCTACCAGGGAAAAATTGGGTGCCGCCGTCCGGGAGCAAGACATCAGAAGCTAAACCAGAGGTCAGAAGGAGAGGAACTCGTCATCTCTCCAGCGACTTTTTGGTTGAGAGCTGGTGACCTGCAAGAGAGAAGAATAACGAAGGTTTATTCGGCATGTGTACTGTCAGATGTGACAGGCACCATTGATCTTTGATGGATTCAGTCAGCGGAAAAGAGCTGGCAGGAGGATGTGAAAAAATCTATTTGACTGAAATTTTTGTTGTGTAGCCGCGACCTTTAGCCAGGAGGAACCAATTCCATTCCCAGAGAAGCTGATGACCACGCAAACAATTCTGATCTCTCGCTCAAGCCGGTCTGACCATCCGGCTGTCATCTTAGGTCACGAAGAACGTACTGGTTGATTGAGGAGCTTGGAGCATTCTCACCAGGGCTAAAGCCCGATATTGCAAACCAAAACATTCTCGCGGGTTTGAAAACCCGCTACCCCGGACTGAAAGTCCGGGGCTGGCACGTTCAATTTTGCAGTCACTGAATGGCGATTTTCATCCGAGCGGCACTTTTTCTGCAGCCTCTAAAGTCCGGGGGCTAGCATAGCGAAAATTTAAGCTAGATTTAGCGATACTATCCCTTGATCGAACTCGGAGGAGTACGAATGAAGCTGTTCCCCATAGTATTGATCGTGGCAGCGTGTGCAGCGCCGGCTTTCGCGCAGGTGGCTACAGGCATCGATGTCCTCGAGCAAGATAACTTCGCCCCCCTGAAGACAATCGCAGCGCGTCACGGCGGTCACCTCCGTCTCGCTGTGCTCACCAACCCCGTAGGTATCGATGCGCACGAGCGCCGCACCATCGATGTCCTGCGCCAGGGCGCTGCAGGTGCGGTGCCTGGCCTCAGCGTTGTCTGCCTGTTCAGCGCAGAGCACGGGATCAACGCTGTCAGCGAGCAGTCCAATATCGACAATGATACGGATTCGAGCAGTGGGCTACCCATCATCAGCCTCTATGGTTCGACCGAGGCCAAGCGCCACCCCTCGCCCCAGCAGCTGGCCGGTCTCGATGCCGTGGTCATCGATCTCCAGGATGTAGGCGTACGCTACTGGACTTTCCAGGCACTCATGCAGTACTTCCTCGAAGCCTCGGCTCCCAATCACATCGATGTGGTCATCCTTGACCGGCCCAACCCCGTGAATGGTGTCGCTGTGCAGGGGCCGCTCAGCACGCGGGGAGGCGAAAACTACGTCAATCCGTACGCCGAACCCATGCGGCCCGGCATGACCATGGGAGAGCTAGCCGAGTTCTTCAACGGCGAGCGGCATCTCGGCGCGCAATTGACGGTCATCAAAATGACCGGATGGCGCCGCTCAGATTGGTATGACGACACCGGGGTGCTTTGGGTCAATCCGTCGCCGAACATCCGCAGCCTCACGCAAGCCACCATCTATCTCGGCACCGGTCTGCTCGAGGGTACCAATATCAATGTCAAAGGTCCGGGTGAGCCGCCGTTCGCGCGCTTTTGCGCTCCGTGGATTACCGCCACGCAGCTCTCCGCCTATCTCAACGCCCGCAAAATACCAGGGGTGAGCTTCCTGCCCGTGTTCTATACGCCGAGCGGTGATGCGCCTCATCCTTATCGCGGAGAACACTGCGAAGGGGTTGAAGTGATGCTGAACGACCGCAATGTACTCGATGCACCCGAGCTCGGCATCGAGGCGGTTGCGGCGCTATGGAAGCTTTATCCCACTAAATTCCAAATTGACGCTGTCGATCGGCTTCTGCTGAACAAAGGCGTGCTGGATCAGATCAAGGCCGGCACGGATCCTCGCGTCATCGCCGCGGGGTGGCAAAAGGACTTGAGCGCATACAAGGCGCGCCGGCAACTCTATCTGCTATACAAATAGGCGCTCGTTGGCCTCAACGAAGCCCCCTACGTTCTCGTCGTCTTGTTGCGAGGAGAGCGGCTCTTTGGTGGCGGGACGTAGTGGAAGCGGACTAAGTAAATGTTCTCGCCTTTGCCGTGCTTGGCTACTTTGAGTAGATCGAGGACGCCCAGGAATCCCGACTCACGCGCCAGTACTGGGGTTATGTCGGAGAACCCGATCAGTTCGATCGAGTCCACCTCGATCTTGCCTTCATCCATGGGGTAGCGAGCCCCCACTCGAACGTGGGGACGCATCCAGATGCGGACGCTGCAGGTGATTTCTCCGCGGCGAACCCGCTCGCGAAGGCGCTTGGTGAAAACCATGCGGAGAGTTTACTGCAAGGGCCCCACCTTTATTTGCCGGCGTGGCTGCCGTCCATAACGCTCTGGATCAGGTCCTCGAGCTGTTCGGCGGTGAACTCGTTGCCCTCCAGATTCGCCACCAGCTTCCCGTCCCGATCTATCACGGCGGTGTGCATGGAGTGCGCCAGCATCCCCTCGTCGCTCCAAACGCTCATGCCGAACATGTGGCAAACGCGCCGGATCTCGGGAACAGGACCGGTCAGAAAATACCATCCGCTGGTGTTTTCTTTCCAGGTAGACGCGTACTTTTCGAGCACCGCCGGCGAGTCGGTTTGCGGATCGAAGGTTACGCTAAGCAGCACCAGATCATTGTCCATGCGGCTAGCGAAGCGCCGCCCGACTCGCCCAAAATTGTTGGCGAGGCGGAAGCAGTAATTGGCGAACGGGCACCGTGTGTAGAGAAAGCTGATCGCCACCGTCTTGCCGGAAAATTGCGAAAACCTGATCGGCTGTCCATATTGGTCAGTGAGTGCAAAGTCAGGAACCGGCTGGCCAACGACAAGCAATTCTTTGCCGCTCTCGGGCGCCAGCACCTTGCCGAGTAGTTCCATGCGCTTGACGGCGAGCGGTTCCGCGTCAGGATTCTGGTAGTGGTGAATGCGAATGTGTTCCGCAGAGGGTGCGTCGGGGTTCGCCACCAGCGTGAAGTCGATCATTGTTCCCTGTCGCAGCGCTGCCAGATCGCCCGGGTCGGCAACTGCGAAACTCATCTCCATCGCTGCCATGAAATGGGGAATCTCCGCGCAGGAAACAACGATGGTTCGCGGCGGCTGAATCTTTAATACGATCCCAAATGCCGGATAGCGCTGGGCGCCAAATGCGAGTGGGCCCGTCAACACAGACCACGCCAGCAGTGAGCCGATCAACCAACCGAGCATTCTCGCTCGTTTGCTCACTGGCTTGCTCGCAAGTTGGACGGCATCTTCTTCACGCCCAGGCGGTATACCGGCAGCTCGCGCCTGGTATATTGCGGCTTCGATTCTTCGATCTCGATGAACTCATCCATCGGTACATTCTTCACTATCTGTGTTGCCTTACTGGCCGGCCAGTAAATCTCGATGGTCTTGATCCGCTCTGCCTTGCCGAGCCCAATCTCTTGCGTTAGAGGAGACGCACCCCATGAGCCACCGCTCCCAACCTGACGATAGAAGGCTTGCTCGGTATGGTTTCGGTTCTCGATTACGACCTTCACCTTCGCACCTATGGCGGAGCGGTTGGTCTTCACCCCTCGCAGTTTGACACTGATCCAGTGGTTCGCACTTCCTGGATTGCGGAAGACGCGGATCGGATGCGCGTCTGAGGGCACAGCGCCTCCCATCTCGACTACGATGTCCTGATGCCCGCGGTTCTCGAGATCGGCAAAAGAGATGGCGTGCGTCTTATGCAGCTCTCCTGTGCCGGAGGAAGCGGTGATATCGACAAACTTCTCACCCGCCTTGTTGCGCAACAACACGTTGGGCACAAGCGACGCGTACTCCGCGCTGCCTGTCCCGAGGTAGATATCGAGAAAGCCGTCATCATCCACATCGCCGAAGTTCGCGCCCATCGGCATGTACACCTTATCCAGACCCACCTTCGACGTCACGTCCTGAAACGTGCCATCGCGCATGTTCTTGTAGAGTCTCAGCGGCTTGGCGTTATGGGGCAGCTTCAAATAGGTCCGCATCGTCTCGTCGATCGAACTGTAATCGCTGGTTATAAAAAGGTCGGGCCAGCCATCGTTGTCATAATCGAAGAACCAGGCGGTAAAGTCGGCCCAGGAGTGCGCCACCCCCGCCTTCGCCGCAACTTCGGTGAAAGTGTTGTTGCCGTTGTTGTGATAGAGGAAGTTCGTCCCCCGCATGTTGGAAACAAAAAAGTCCGGGTAGCCGTCGCCATCGTAGTCGGCCGAGACCACGGCCTTGCTGAAAGCGCTGCGATCGATTCCCGCGGTGCTCGAGATGTTCTCAAACGTTCCGTCTCCCTTGTTGCGGTAGAGTTGGCTCGGACCTTTCTCATTGCCGACAAACAGGTCGATCCACCCATCGTTATCGATATCCGCCCAAACCGCTGTTTGCGTGGCAAAAAGTTCGTTGCCCAGTCCGGCCTGCACTGCGACATCGGTAAACGTGCCGTTGCAATTGTTCTTGAGCAAACTGAGTGGAAAAGGATTCTGCCAGCCGCCGCGCAGCACCAGCACGTCGATGCAACCATCATTGTTGAAGTCGGCCTGGAGGAAGTTTTCACCCGCCGGAATTTTCGACAGCCCGGAGCGATCGCTCCAGTCTGCAAATGTGCCGTCGCCATTGTTATGAAAGTAGTGCAGGTGATCGCAGGAATCGTAACCGCTGGTGAGCACATCGAGCAGTCCATTGTTCTCCAGGTCTTCGACCAGCACCCCGCCGGCAATTTGGCGAAGGGCAAGACCGGCGGCCTTGGCGACGTCCTCGAAGCGTCCAATGCTTTCCGCAGGATCGAATTCCGCCGGCGCGGTGATGCGGTACTCGGGGGGCACGCCCGAGGGGTACTGCCCTAGCGTCAGATAAGCCAGATTCAGCTGCCACTTGACCTCCAGGTCGTCCGGCTTGCGCTTGAGATACTTAAGGAAATACTCGATCGCCATCTTCGAATCTGCGGGATCCGCAAAAGCTTCGCGCGGATTCTTCGGTGGAAAAATACACCGGTCGCCGGGATCCGTGTACAAACCGTTCTTCATCTCTGATCGATGAAGGTAGGCGCTGCCCAGCACTTCTTCCATCGTCGCTACGCCATCCGGCAGATTGCCCTGGTCGATGGAATAGCATTTCTGCCATTCGTCGATTGCCTGATCCATGTCCCCCTTGTAGGAGGCAAAGACCGCCAGGGCATAGTGGTATTGCATTTGTTCCATCGGACTGAGACTGGCTGCCTGAGGGGAATCGAGAAGCTTGTGGACGGTGTCCGTTAGTAAGGGCAAAAGCGGCCCATCGTGGATGCGGCAAACACTTGCCATATTGCGGTTCCAACCCTCGGGCTTAGCGACAGTTTGAAACGCTCCCTCCACGTCCATCAGGCCTGACGTATCTGGTGGGAGCCTCACGACGTCTTCTCCGGAGAGGGGCAAGCTGACGGCGTCCATTCCGATCGGCCCCTTCTCCGCGGGGTCGCTGGGCGCCGCATCGGCCGACGATGCTGTACCTGGGGCTGCCTGATCAGCGGGCTTATCAATTTTGAGGATCGCGTAGCCGGAGGGCATGCGCACGATCCCGGAAAACTGGCCGGGCTCCAGTCCCTGCATGGCGCCGCGCAATTCTGTTCGCAGCCCTTCGGGGGTAACCATTCCGAGAGAGCCGCCTTCTGCTGCTGTCGGATCCGTCGACTCGGCTTTGGCCACGGCCGCGAAGTCTGCTCCCGCCTTTAGCTCGCCCAGGACGTGTTCGGCCTTTTCCTGCGTCTCCAGCACTATGATTCGCACGGGAACTCTGTCCACCTGCGGTTGCACCGCAACACACCAGATCAACATCAATCCAAGGGCTAACCAATATCGGAGCCTATTTCGCCACATACTTCGCACACCCGCCCGGACCTCTCATTTGCGTCACTGGCTCCGATGCGGCCGCAGGCGCACACTTGAGTGTCAGCAAATGATGCTTAGTAAAGTTTAAGCTTTAAACGGATTTCGAGACATGGAGAGTGCATTTACTGTCCTGCAGCAGCAACACTCGTCCGCGCAATTTGCTTGGTAGCGCGCGGCTTGTCCGCATTCTTGTGGTGCTTGTGCAGTGTTGCATCTCGCACCTGTGCATCTGGGTGATTCTCTTCCGCAGCCAGTTCCTGGGAATCTCCTGGCGCCGGAGTGAGCCCGGCAAGATAGAGAAGCAGATCATTGCTTCCCTGGAAAATCTTAGCGCCTTCATGTCTGCCGTCAGTGGCAGCGACAAATATGCCGATGTGGCGCGCCGGATTGAGGGCGATATAGGTGTTGTAGCCGGCGCCGCCGCCGGTCTTCTCGATGATCATGGTTGGATCATCGGGCTGGTTGAGGTGCACCCAACCCAGGCCGATGGAGCTGGGAACACCGGCGCGCCCCAGGCCCTGGGTCCAGCGGAGTTCCGAAGCTGGTATGTACGTTGCCGTTGCGGCGGGATCCTGGTGCATGGGAACGCCGGGCAGATTGAGAAGATATTTGAGCCAACGCGTCATGTCGTTCGCGGTGGAATACATGCCGCCCGATCCGGCAGCGGCCGTCGTATCGCTACATACGCCTTCATTTTTCGCCCCGATAAGAAGGCGAGCGCACTCGGCGGGAGTTGGGCTCAGCGTCGTATCCCGCAGCCCAAGGGGTTTGGCAATTCGTTCCGCAAAGAGCTGCGGGTAGGGTTTGCCCGCAGCGGCTGATAATGCGTCTGCCAGGAGGTCGAACCCGATGTTGGAATAGTGTGCTGCGGTTCCGGGAGGAAAACGCAAGCGATAGCCCGGGAGCCATTGCCAGCGAAAGTTATAGTCGGGAAACGTGAAATGGCCCGCATCGCCCGTTGGATAAGCGATTTCGCGCGGCAGGCCGGCCGTGTGCGTGGCAAGATCGCGCAAGGTAATGGGCGGGCCGCTCAGGCCACGAACGGTGCGCACGGGAACGATGACATTGCGCGGCGCGAACTTCTGCAGTGGGTCGGAGAGCGATACGCGTCCATCGGCAACCAGCTTCACCAGCAGGTCCGTCGTCATGATCTTGGTCAGCGAGCAAAGGCGGAGCAGGGAACCAGCGCTGGGCTTTTGGTGGGAGCCCGGATAAGTCTGACCATAGCTTTGCATCCACGTCTCATTGTCGCGGACAACTACCACGACCATCCCTGTGGATGCGCTCTGGCGGAACAGCTCAGCAACCAGGGGATCGGCGGATTGGAGCTGAGGGAGAGCTGCGGTTTGTGCCTGCACCGTAGTCACGGCCCAGGGCAAGAGGAGGATGAGGATCCCAATTCCGCGGATCATGGCCGCACGCCAACCAGACAAAATCCCCATCTATCGCGCTCTCAATGAAACCATCATTTGCCAGGACTACCCCTGATATATGAAACACATGACCTTGAGGGTAAGTCCAGAAGAATCCACCAAGCGGGCGTCTCAGTTCGCCTGGTGGTCACCGTTCCTGTCATCCTCAGACACCCCATGTGCCAGCGCCTGGCTCAAAAGATGACCAATTTGTGCGGGTGTTCTTGACGTGGCTTGTTGCCGCCGGGTTTTGCCACCAGGGCTAAAGCCCAGAAACTCCTACGCCGAGCGTTCCGCGGGTTTGAAAACCCGCTCCCCCGGACTGAAAGTCCGGGGCTGGCGCCGCTTCAACCGGGCAGGTTTTTCAGTAGGCTCTTTAGTCGAGCCGTTGAGGATTGTCTCCCGGAATATTTTCTGCGGGATGCAGCCATAGCAGGGGCTAAAGCCCAATCTCTTTAAATCTTTTTCGGCCCGACTAAAGTCGGGCCCTGATACAAAACATTAAAGCGTTGACGCGCACAAGAGCCGTCTCGCAGGGACTAGTGAATCACCGCAGAAAGGGCGCATTACCTACGACAGATGCAGCAGGCTCTCTAGACGCGAGCGATAGGTCCGGCTCACCCGCAGTGTCTTACCGTCGCGTAGGGTTAGAACTGCATCTCGATTTGCCGAAGGCTCTATGCGTGCAACGCGCTCTACCTGCACAATCGTAGAGCGGTGAATGCGTACGAACTGCGTGGAGTCCAGGCGAGCCTCCAGCAAGGTGAGAGGTTCACGGACCAAATGCGTTCTACCGCCCACATGCAATCCAGCGTAGTCTCCCAGCCCCTCAATCCAATCCACATCTCCGGCTTGAACAAAGGTAAATTCATTGCCGCGGCGCACTGGAAAACGCTTGATTACCCCTCCATTGACCTCTTTGTCGACGGACCTTAGAAGTCCGTAAAGCCGTTCAAAATTGGCCTCCTGCCGGTGGAGAGCTAACATGCGCCGTGCACGTTCAATACAAGCTGCAAATCTTGCGTCGTCAATTGGCTTGAGGAGATAGTCGAGCGCTTCAACGTCAAAAGCATCCAGGGCGTACTCTTCATGCGCCGTGAGAAAGACTATGCACCGGGCTTGCTCCCTAGGCAGCGCTCGCAGTAGATCTAATCCAGAAATGCCAGGCATTTCAACGTCGACGAAAATCAGGTCAGGCGAGACCTGCGGAATCTTCTCACGCGCTTCCTCACCGGTACTGCACTCCCCAACGACGAGCATGTCGGCGTAGGCACTTATGCGCGCTAGGATGCCAACTCTGGCTAACGGCTCATCATCGACAACCAGAACGCGGATGTTCATTATCCAGCCCCGGGCGTCTTGTTGAGAGGGAATTGAATCGAGACTAAGAAGCGGTTGTTCCGCGTAGCGGCGACTGTAACGCTCCCTTGTTCTCCGTAGAGTCTTTCTAGTCGCGTCCTGGTGTTCTCCAGGCCGAGCCCATACCCTTCGCCATCGGGCTGCAGCGGGCCTTCCGGACGGTCATTTTCTATCTCGATTAGAAGGCGTCCTCGGATTACAGAGGCTCTGATCGCAACCTCGCCCCCATTGGGACAACGTGCGATCCCGTGGCGGATAGAATTCTCCACCATTGGTTGCAAGAGAAACCTGGGGACCTGCGCCTCGTAAGCCTCTGAGCTGACGCTCAGCGAGACAACAAGACGAGGCCCAAAACGGACCTGTTCGATGGAAAAATATTCCTCGGTAACGGCCAGTTCTTCCCGGAAAGTCACAACGTGAGCTTCGGGCAAGCTGAGGGTATTTCGTAGTAGACCGCCGAGTTTTGCGATCATCTCTGTAGCCCGTTCGGGCTGCTTGCTTACGACCAGCGACGAGATGGCGTTCAGGGTATTAAAGAGAAAGTGAGGCTGCAATTGATAACGGAGCGCCTGAAGTTGGGCCTCACGCGCCATCGTTTCCGACGCCAGCAATCTAACCCTCTGCTCCTCGACGGTGCCGTAATGCTTGATCCCGAAGTAAAGTGCGCTCCATGCGATGAGAACGATCGCAGCTTCGAATGCCCGGGCAATAACCATACTCCAGCTCACCGGTGTCCGGTCGCCGGCAAAGTGGAGCGCCGTAAGAGCCGATACGAGAGTGCAGAGAACACCCAGAATGTACGAGAGTCCCACTGATAGAAACAGGGAAGAAGCTAACGAGACAGACCGGCGCCAGAGGAAATGACAAGAGACATAGAGAACGAAGCTGGCCAAAAACGTAGAACAGAATAAAGCGACCCGGTAGGCCACTTCTTCCCGCATGTGACGAAACGGGATGTAAGAGATGGCCGTTGCCAATCCATAAAGCATCCACCCTCCAATCTGGAGGGGCCAAAACGAAGGTGCGCGGCGCTGGAGCGCAATCTGGGGCACGCACCCATTCTAGCGACCGGAATCTTCCACAGAAACCGGCTGGGCGTATGAGATGCACGACGTACCGCATAATTGCGGAGCTTCGCCACCTGTGACTTTCCGTCCCAGCCGAATCGACCTTAAGTTTGTTGGTGAACTTCAGGGGAAAGGTGGCCGGAATGACTCTACGAAGAGGGTTGCTGAAAACGGCTGTGGGAGTTGTGGTTCTGGCGCTGTGCGCAATTGCTGGACTTTCGATGGGCACACCAAAGGGGTATGCTTCCTCGCCCGGTGTGGCCCCTCTTCCACCACCGGGAATGTACACGATCGATCCCATCCATAGTTTTGCGTATTTTGGCGCCATGCATCATATTGTCGGACTGGTGCGGGGCAGATTCGACAAAGTTACCGGGACGATCTCAGCCGCCAAGGAGCCGGCGGACTGCGCCCTGGATATTTCGGTTGACACGGCGAGTCTCAATACCCAGTTCGCCAGGCGCGACGAGGACTTACGAGGCCCGGATTTCTTCGATGTGAAGAACTTTCCGGCGATGACCTATCGCGGTCGCGGTATTCGGGCAACCGCAGATGGCTCCTGGCTAATGGATGGTTCGCTCACCATTCGTGGCATTACAAAAGAGGTCCCGTTGACGTTCACGTTCAAGGGGATGTTTCCCGATACCGCTCCGAAAAATCCACCGCGCGCGGCGTTTCATGCAACGGCGGCGGTGAAGCGCGGCGACTTCGGGATGACCCGCGACAATCTCATGGAACTGGGGACGAGCCCGCAGGGAACGGACGTGGAGATCCAAATCGACGTGGAGGCCAACGCAAGTTCGCCGGCAAAATGATTCGCCAGACCCAAGCCGATGAACAATAATGGCCACTTCGCAACACGCTAGTCCGTTCCACAACATTTCAGGGGCCGGCGTCGCTGTCTGCGGATAGGATCGGGTTATTGAGCGGCTGCATGTTACGTATCGCGTTATTGCTGGCCTGTTTGTCCGGTCCCTTGTGGGCGGCGGATTACCCATTTGTCGGCACATGGAAGATCAATCCCTCCAAGAGCACACTCATAGACCAAATGAAGGTTGTGGCCGTAGGCCCAAACAAGTATGCCTTCACGTTTGAGGGCACCGATGCCGAAACAATTGTGGTCGATGGGACGGACCAACCCGGCCTCGAAGGTACCACCCTGTCGGTCACGGCCGCGGGCCCTAATGAGTGGAAGGTCGTCCGGAAGAGAAACGGAAGCATTTTCATCACCGGGACCTGGAACCTCTCCCCGGACGGCAACACACTCAGGGATGCCTTTAGAGCAAATGAGCGCGACGGTTCGATATTCGCGGTGGACTACGTGTACAAGCGAATTGCGGGGACATCAGGGTTCGCCGGCACCTGGGAAAGTACGACCGGAAAGGCCGATTCTCAAATGCAGCTGGAAATTCGTCCGTATGGACAGGATGGCCTAACCTTTGTGAGCCAACTCCGGAAGTTGACTAAGAACGTAAAATTCGATGGCAAAGATTACCCCGATGAGGGACCAAATGCGGCGCCGGGGTCCGTGTCATCGGCTCGCCTGGCAAGCAGGCACGTGGTGCAGATGACGGATAAGGTAAAGGGAAAGACAGTCGATACCCGGAAGATAACGCTTTCTCCTGATGTCAAAACCTTGACCATGATTGTGTACCCGTTAGGCCAGGTAAACCCTAACGTTTTTGTGTTCGACCGGGAATAGAAGAGCGTGAGGCCCCACCTCGGACACTGCCGCGCACAGCTCTAAGTCTTCTATCTTCTGTGACTTAACGCTACACGACAGCAAAAGTCGTAGATGTCTGTGCCTAAATGAGTCGGCAATTTACTGTGATTATTGAAAGCAGTCGGGCCAAGGAGCTAAGGATATGGAAACAGTTCACAGTGGACAGTGCGGTCTCTGTACTCACTTCGGAGAACAGCACAAGACAGACGTGCTGGTCAGCATCGTGAGCAGCCATAAAGCGGACCTCAAGATCGTCGACGAATGCGGGCACCCCAAACATGCGGCCCTGCACCTGAAGGTCACGCCCATCAGCGGCTGTGATGGATTTAGTTCCTGCTTGCGGCGGCGTAACAGAGTCGAAAGATTCCTCTACCGGACAGCGGCCCGATACCTCGGGCCGTTGTCGTTGAATGACCGCATTTAACGATAGAAGAATGTCTGGCTTTCGGTCTCATCGGTTACGTCTCCGCTAACTCGTCTCCCACGATCGTTCCTCACCAAGGCCGGGTGCCCCACACCCCCCGATTTCCTGTGAAACCTAGTGGGTCCCGCAGACTTTCATGCGCCTTTCCTTAAATGAAAGGCGCAGACGCAGCCATGTTCCAGGGTCGCGTACGGGAAATTCGGGCATCTCGCTCGTTTTTCGCGAGATGTGGGATCCCAACCCACCTTCCCTCTGACTCTCGATTCATCCGTTGCACTGAGCGGTCAACATGGGTGGTATCTTACATCTCGCCAAAAACGAGCGAGATGTGGGGCACCCGGCCTTGGTGAGCACTCGTCCTTCGGCCTGAACAGAACCTGCAAAGTGGTTCATGGCAGAATCCATTGCGCCCGTTCATCTCGTTCCCAAGAAGGAGATTAGTTAGGCTTTGTGGGCCTCCAGTAGCACGTATTCTTTAAGTGTAATACTACATGCGACGCAAATCGCCGGCGATGCCACGATTGGCAACGCCGGGGTTTGCAGCGCAAGTCCCCGATCGTCTGACGACGGGAGAGGTCCTCGATGCGATCCGTGCCGATACTCATTTCGAAGTCGACAGGTTCCCTTTCGTGGACATCCTTTCTCCTTCTCGCCTTCCTGGCTCTGCTTTTTCCAGGCTCACCCTTGTGCGCGGCCACCGGCGGCAGCATCTCCGGAACCCTCCCGGACCCCACCGGTGCGGCGATCCCGGGGGCCGTCCTGAACCTGGTCAATACTGCGCAACTGACCATCTATCGAGCCGTCTCCGATAGGCAGGGCGTCTATTCCTTCCCCAATCTTCCCGTCGGTCATTACGATCTCACCATCTCCGCCAACGGATTCGCGACCCAGCGAAAGACAAATCTCACTGTAGACACGGACTCCGCCCTTCGCTTGGATGCGACCCTGGCTATCGGCACGCAGTCGGACACGGTGACGGTCACGAGCGACGCGCGGGCGTGGAAGTCGAAACCATTGCAACCCATCTCGGCGAGGTCATATCCAGCTCGCAAATGACCGCGCTGCCGCTGAATGGAAGAAGCTACACCGATTTGCTGGCGATTCAACCGGGCGTGGCGCCGATCTCGACCCTGTTGCCGAGCTCGGTCATCATGGCCGGCGTCACCGGGAGCATCGATCCATCGGGCGATGAGAATCCCGGCAACCTTTCGATCAACGGCCAGCGCGAATCGTCGAATGGATTCATGGTCAACGGCATCGACGTACAGGAACACATGAACGGCGGCACTTCGATCATTCCCAACCTCGATTCGATCGAGGAGTTCCGCGTGCTGACCAACAACTTCGATCCGGAGTACGGAAACTACAACGGCGGCATGGTCACCGTTGTCACCAAGGCAGGAAGCAACCGATTTCATGGCGATGCCTTCGAGTTTTTCCGCAATACGGCGCTCGATGCCCGCGGGTATTTCGATCCGACGCGGTCTGCATTCAGGCAGAACCAGTTTGGCGGCACGATCGGCGGTCCGGTGAAGCGCGACAAGGTTTTCTTTTTCGTCGACTACCAGGGAACCCGCACCGACGAGGGCGTCTCGACCGGCGATATCTCTGTGCCGACCGTCGCTGAGCGGGGCGGCGACTTCAACGACCTCACCGGCTCCGTGAGCGGCCCTTATCTCGCATCGCTGCTGACCCACGAACTGGGTTACACCGTCACTGCGGGAGAGCCCTACACCAGCGTCTTTCCCAGCGGCGCGATTCCGCAGAGCGCATGGTCGGCGCCGGGCAAAAATCTGCTGCAGTACATTCCCTCCCCCAACGTCAGTCGCGACCAGTATTCAACCTCGGCCTTCGCGCAGACGGTTCGAGACGATAAAGGCTCGGCCCGCATCGACGCAAACAGCCGGTTGGGCCAGATCTCCGGCTATTACTTCATCGACGACTATTACCTCGACAATCCTTATCCCGGCTCCGTTGCCGGGGCCAGCATCCCCGGCTTCGATGCGCTCTATATCGGCCGCGCGCAACTGCTGTCGCTGGGCGATAACAAGCTGATCGGCTCGAACACCGTCAACGAGTTTCACGTCGGCTATCTGCGCAATGCCAACATCGTCGGCCAGCCCAAGGGCGGACTCGGCGTGAGCCTGGCCTCGCAGGGTTTCGCTTCCGGCGCCAACAGAGGCCCGGGAATCGACGTGCAGGCGCCGCAGTTTGAAGGCGTGGAGAACATTACATTTCCCACCTTCGTCATGGGTGTTCCCGATCACCAACATGACGCAGATCAACAACACATATTATCTGAGCGACGGTCTCTCTAAAGTCATCGGCGCGCATACACTCAAGGTCGGCGGCCAATTCCATATCGACCAGGTCAACGACTATCCCAACGGCACTTTCAACGGAACCTTCAATATCGATGGGACCGAAACCGGCGACCCTTACGCCGATTTTCTGATCGGCGTTCCCAGCAACTTCACGCAGTCTTCGGGTCGCCGTTCTATCTGCTCAACCGTTATGAGGGCGCTATACGGACAGGACAGTTGGCGCGCACGCAGCAACCTCACCGTAAATGCGGGCCTGCGCTGGGACGTCATCATGCCCTTCTGGGAAAAGTACAACCAGATACAGACCTGGGTCCCCGGAGCGCAGTCCACACTCTATCCCGGTGCTCTTCCCGGCCTGCTCGTCGCCGGCGATCCCGGAATTCCAAAGACGCTTGCCCCCACCGGCTACAAGAACTTCGCACCCAGAATCGGCCTCGCCTTCGCGCCGAAATTCGATCACGGATTTCTGGAGAGCGTTCTTCGGAGGCGACGGAGAAAGCAGCATCCGGGCAAGCTACGGCATCTTCTACACGGAGTTTCCCGGCCTGGCGGCGGGCATGATGTATGGCGTGCCGCCCTTCGGCTACAACTACCTCAGCCCGGCGCCGCCTTTGCTGGCAACGCCGTTCATCACCGCTGCCACCGGCGTCAACAACGGACAACGCTTCCCGTTTGCCTTTCCGCCGCACAATGTCTCGGCATCTCATCCGGACACTTCCATCAACTGGGCCAACTTTGCGCCGCTGGCCGCTGACCCGTTCTTCAACCACCGCAATCGAGCGCCATATATCAATAACTACATGTTCTCGATCCAGCGGCAAATCACCGCAAGCGCACTGCTGACCATGAGCTACGTGGGCAACCAGGGGCACCGCATTCTCGCCGTCGTCTCGATGCCAACCTGGGCAATGCTGCTCTCTGTCGCAGCCTCGCCCGGCTGCGCTCAATTCGGAGAGGACAACAACCTACACCGACGCGTCCGGCCAAACCATTTATGGAACCCGCAACCTACCCGGCGATCAGAACACCTACGGCACGCCCATAACTACGGCGAAAACTACGCCGACAAGTCTACCGTGGCCAACTCCAACTACAACGCGTTTGAAACCACTCTCCGCTATCAGCGAAACGGCTCGCAGTTCCTGCTCAGCTACACCTATGCGAAATCGATCGATCAAGGCTCCAACTTAGGCGAGCAGATCGATCCGAGGAATCCCAGGCAGAGCCGCGCCATCTCCGCATGGGACCAGAAGCATACATTTGTGGCCAGTTATACCCTGGCGCTGCCGATCGCGAGCGCTCTGCACAGCTCCAATCGTCTGACCGATGATTGGAGCATCTCGGGAACAACGCGCTTCGCCACCGGCTTTCCCGTAACGCTGACCGATAACTCCGACAATTCACTTCTCGGTACGTTGGGCAACGGCATTAACAACTATCTGCTCGATACTCCGCAAGAGCTCCCGGGCCGCTGAAGATCAATACCAAAGGCCGCAACGGCAGGCCGGCCTTCAATACCGCCCTGTTTCCGAAGAGGCCTACGGCAATTGGGCAATGCCAGGCGCCGCGTCTTCTACGGTCCGGGCATCGAAAACTTCGATCTGACGCTGGAAAAAAATGTACGTCTGGCCGAGAGCAAGATCGCTGGAGTTCCGCGCCGAGGCGTTCAACGCCTTCAACCACGCCCAGTTCTACGGGCCCGCCTCAGTTGACGGCCAGGTGGACGACCCCCACTTTGGCCAGATCGTCAGCGCTGCCGCGCCTCGCCTCGTGCAACTCGTCGGCAAAATTCACGTTTTAGCTTCTTGGACTTGTGTGGCTTTGTAGTACGCGAAAGTGACCGTGATCTTCCCGATCACCCGCGGTGTACGTCACTGTCCGATTGCCGTAATCGCTGGAGTCCGATTGGGCTACCTGGCCGACCGCCATCATAGTTTGTAACTCGCTCATCCCCGGCTTCACCTGGTGCTGGTCAATGGCTTGCCGCACGTTCCCTTGGCCAGTAGCTGTACAGCTTGTGCGGATCGTCATAGTACAGGAGGTCATCCAGGCGAAACGTCTCGTTGATCCCTTCTACTTCGCCCACGGACACGGCGTACTCCTGCGGGTCGCCCGGCTTTCGAAAGATGAGGAAGATGTTCTTTGAGCCGCGGGGGATCCTGCTCACCCAGTTTGCCGGTGTGGCGAGTTCAACCACGTCCACGACGCTCAACTCCTGAGCGGTGGGCAAGGGGCCTTTCTTTTCGCGGAACACAGCAACATGCTCTCGATAGGGGTAATAGTCCAACTGATACCCAACCTGCATCCAGACTGTTTTCCCGTCCAGTTCTTTGGCGGACTTAAGGTCGTCAATATACAGCTTGCGCGGAATCACCAAGTCATCCTGAGTGATCTTTCGTTCCGGCGGCCCTTGTTTGACGACCACCGGCTCATGCCGTTCCTGATAAATAAACCAGATGCGCCACGCGGCAAAGAGCAACACCGGCAACGTCACAAGAACCATCACTTTCCAGGGCTTCATCGGCTTTCCTTTCGCTGAATAGTTCCTGTGGCCCTGGTTCGCGGAGCGGCGATAGCTCATGGTCGCGTGCTGGGGGCTTGGGTTTTGCACCTTCGAGGCTCTGCCGGCCATCACGCATCCGTTTGTCAGCTTCTGTCCAGGACGGCAGAGTAGTTTCCAGTTGCTCCCAGTGCACTACGGAAGCCTCATCACACCAATGCAGAAGATGCGGCATGGCCCTTAGATGGGAGCCTGTGATCATGAAGCGGCGCATACTTTCATGACTGTCCCACGCTGTCATCGTCCAGAAGGTCCAGCTTCGGTCAGCCAGGAGTGCACCGCGCTCGAAACCAACTGCCTTCTTCACTTGCCTCAGCGAGCGGAACGTGTGAAGTATGAAACAGCGGGACGAAACGGACAGACCGGATTCTCAGGCGCGTCAGGCTAATCAACATCCACTGAAGGCTCCAGTGACAACCTCTCCTTAGATGCGGATTTTCTTGGGAGCAATCTGAACGGGTGCCCCATGTTCGCATCGGCGTACATGGGCCGAAAAAGACGCGCGCAGCCCATCCACTGCTCCTGCCATCAAAAAAACTGGTGCTCGTAAGGATGAAATTCTAGCGGCAGGTAGAGCGAAAGCATTCGAAAAAATCGTTATCGGCCCACGTACGCTGGTGCGACCCGGATTTCCTGCACGCTGCATCAGCCAGGTTCGCGTGTGCGGCTTTCTGTAAGGAAAGCCGCATGAAGTGCGCCAGCGCCACCAAGCTCGACAGGAAATCCGGGGGAACATGGGGCACCCGTCTAGCGTGGTCAGGGAACGAAATCCGCCAGGCTCCTTCACAAATCTAATTTGGACAAGTCTGACTGTCAGGCGTCCCCGCGGGACTCAGTATCCGGCAAATCGAGGATGTGGGGCACCCGTCCAAAAATTCAGTCGTGGAGGAGACGAAGTTCGATTAGTTCGCGCTTTATTTCCAACATGAATGCTCTACCATGCTAGGAATGAGGATTTTGACCGCTAACGAAATGGGCGATCGCCGATCGGGTTACCAGCGAGCGCTTCGGAATCCCTTCACTTGAACTGATGGAGCATGCCGGACGCGCAGTCGCGCGTTTCGTCCTGCGCGAACTGCCTCAATGCCGGAGCATCGTGGTGCTGTGCGGCAAGGGTAACAATGGAGGCGACGGACTAGTGGCAGCGCGGCATCTGGCCGAAGCCGCTTGCGCCGTCTCTGTGTTTCTGCTGGGGGACCCTTCCGAGGTGCATGGCGACGCAAAAGCCATGCTGGGTCACCTTCCCCGGCGCCGATCACCGTCAAAGAAGAAGCCGACCTGCAGCACACCGGCCACCAGGCTCTTTCGGAGGGCGCACAACTGTTCATTGACGCTGTACTAGGGACAGGGTTTAAGTCCCCCATGCGCGGCCTGGCAATCGCCGGCCGCAAACTGCTGGAGCGATATCCCCAGACTCCGTGGTTGCGGTGGATCTGCCGTCGGGTTGGGACGCCGACTCGCGGAATTCTTTTCGACGATGCCTACCGCGCCGATGCCGTGGTTACGTTTACCGCGCCCAAGCTGGCCCATGTTTCGGGAATGCTCACTCGGGGACCGATCGTGGTGGCGCCCATCGGTTCGCCGGCGGAGGCGGTCGAGTCGCCACCGGCCTCACCTGGGCGGGAGCCTCGAAAGCGATCGCAGACCGCCTTCGCCCCGCGGATTCCAACAAGGGCCGCTTCGGGCATGTCCTGGTGATCGGCGGAGCCAGGGGCAAGTCTGGCGCTCCTTCGATGAGCTCCGTTGCCGCGTTGCGCGCCGGGGCTGGCCTGGTCACCGCCGCCGTCGCTGAATCCATTTTGCCCACCGTCGCCGCGGTGACTCCAGAGTTGATGACAATGGCCCTGCTGGAAGGAGATCACGGCGAAATCTCCAGCAGCAATCTCGAACGCGGCCCAGCTCGATCCCATTCTGGAAAAAAAATCCGTGATCGCCATCGGCCCAGGGATGGGCAACAACCAGAAGCCGTCAAATTCTTTCTCGGCTTGCTCGAACGCACCAAGGTGCCCATGGTCATCGATGCCGACGCGCTCAACGCCCTGGCCGCTCATCCCGGCAAGCTGAACGGCCGAGGCCGGCTCATGGTGCTTACCCCGCACCCCGGCGAAATGGCCCGCCTGACGGGAATGAGCATCAAGGAGGTGGAGGCGGATCGGGAAGGCTCGCGCGCCAGTTCGCCACCCCCATGCCGTGACCCTGGTGCTGAAAGGATGGCGTACGCTGATCGCCCATCCGGATGGCCGCATGGCCATCAACACCACCGGCAACCCGGGAATGGCCAAGGGTGGAAGCGGGGACATTCTGACCGGCATCGTCGCCGCCATGCTCGGCCAGTATCCTGAGCAGCCTGCCGAAGCCGTCGAGGCCGCCGTCTATCTGCACGGGCTGGCAGCCGATTTTGCCGTACGTTGGCAAGACCAACACACTCTGCTGGCCATGGACACAGTGTCGCATCTCTATGAGGCATTTCGCTTCCGAACCGAGGACCCGGGAGGATATGTTTGGTTGCAGGGGATCCCAGCCATGTTGAAGGAGCCGGAATGACCGTTCGACGATTCGTCAGCAACAGCAGCAGGGAAACCATCGCCATCGGTGGAGAAATCGCCCAGTTGCTTCCTCGCCCACCTTGCTCTTTCTCCGCGGAGACCTCGGCGCGGGCAAGACCACGCTGGTGAAGGGAATCGCCCAGGTCCTCGACGCCGCCGATCCGGACGAGGTCACCAGCCCCACCTTTACCCTGGTTCACGAATACGACGGCAAGCGGCGGGTCAACGGCAAGGATCACGACATCAAGCTCTACCACATCGATCTCTACCGCATTCCGGACGAGCGCCAGCTCGAGACCATCGGCTTCGATGAGCTGGCCACTGAAAACGCCATAGTGCTGGTGGAGTGGGGAGAGAAATTTCCCAGCGTGGTCAAGCGCGCGCGATGGCGAAATTCTGATCGAACATGCCGGCGGAGACACACGCAAAATCACTCTCAAACTCAAAGAGAAGGAAGCAAACCCTAAAGCATCTGTTTAAGGTTGCGGAAAATCTCCTCTCGAACCTTGAAATGTGAAAGCTTTCAATAAAGAGCTTGGGCGAACATTAGCTTTTAGGAGTTTTGGCGGGAACGATGCCAGAACCTTCTTTGATGACCACAATTTGTCCTGCCGCAACGCCCTTGAGGCTTTGCTGCAGGCCACTCGGCCAATGAATGTCCAGATCGACGGAGGTCTCCGGTCCGAGGCCAAAGTGCAACCGTGAATCGTTCGTAGAGTAAAAGCTGGACTGGCTGATAACCTCTTGCGCCTGTGTTTTGCGCCCATAATGCGCTAGAACCCGTGCGCCAATGGCGCTGCGATTCGATTTTGTTCCCACCAGCTTGACCTTAAGCCAGTTATTGTTCCCGCTCAGATCGTTGCGCAGTAGCGAAGGCGGTTCGCCAAGATTGACCACCAGGATATCGAGGTCGCCGTCGTTGTCAAAATCACCAAAGGCGCAACCGCGGCTGCAGTGCGCAGCGGAAATGCCCGGACCGCCTTCTTCAATGAGCTCCTCAAAATTGCCGTTGCCGAGATTGCGAAAGATAACCCGCGGTGTCTTGTACGCATACTGAGGAAGCGTGCGCTCAATCTCCGGGTACACGCTGCCCGTGGTCATGAACAAGTCGGGCCATCCATCATTGTCGAGATCAACGATGCCGGCGCCCCAGCCAGTAAAACGATTCTCCGTTCCTACATGGGTGATGTTGGTTGTGTTGTCAAATTCGGCCTTGCCATTATTGTGATAGAGGCCGCTGGTGTCTTCAGAAAAGTGGGTCTTGAAAAGATCGAGATGGCCATCAAGGTCGTAGTCGCCCACGCCCACGCCCATCCCGGCTTGCTCCATCCCGTCATCGCTCAAGGCCACGCCGCGCATAAGTCCTTCTTCGCGAAAGGTCCCATCGTGCTGGTTCATGAGCAGAAAACTGGGCGTTGAATCGCAGGCGATGAAGATGTCGGGCCAGCCGTCCTCGTCGAAATCAGCGGCCACTACCGTCATTCCATACGATCCGCGCAGACCGGCTACGCCTGCCTGGACACTGACATCCGTAAATGTCCCATCGCCGTTGTTGCGATAGAGGGAGTGAACACCAGGCGGCAAGCCGCGAGGACCGCAATTTACCGCCACGCCCTTGTAATTGCAATAGGAGTTCTCACCAGGTTTCGGAACATGCTTGGGATCGAACTGAACGTAGTTGGAGACAAACAGGTCAAGGTGGCCATCGCGATTGTAGTCGACAAAAGTACAACCCGCGCCCCAGCGGGTGGATGAGTTCTCCAGGCCCGCCGACTTCGTCATATCAGTAAACGTGCCGTCACCGTTATTGCGGTAAAGCTTGTTCTGGCCGTAGAAGGTACAGAAAAGATCTTCAAATCCATCATTGTTGTAGTCGCCAACGCAAACGCCCGAGCCCCAACCGGTATAACGCAGGCCGGCCTTTTCGGTGACGTCGGTAAACGTGCCGTCGCGATTGTTTTTATACAAACGGTTGGATGTGGCGGGCAGTTCTCCGGACATGCGCGATCCGCCGAGGATAAATATGTCTATCCAACCATCGTTGTCATAATCGATAAACGCGCAGCCACAGCCGACGGTTTCCAGTATGTAGTCCTTATGGTTTGCATCGCCATAAATGGTCTCCGCCACCAGGCCGGCGTGCGAGGCTACGTCGACAAAGTGCGCATGGAAGGGCCGTCCCGAGGGCGCCATCCTTGGTTGCGCCGCGGTCTTATGAGACGAAACTCCTTGTTGCTGTCCGGCGGCCAAAGCGTCGCCATATCTGCCGAAAACGAGCGCAGAGAAAGACAGATTAAGCATGGAACGGCGGGTAATGATCATTGTGAGTATGGGGTGTGGGGTGGGGGTGGAGGGATGAGTGGGGAGTAGGGTGGTGAGAAGATATGCTTGGGGGGTGGTGAGGGTAAGTAGTAGCGGGCAGCGTAGACAAGTTGATATCGGGCTGAGAAACGGAGGAGAGCGAGGGATGAATGATTTCGGCAAGGTCGAGGTGTGAAACCCATGACGGATATGTCTTGGACACTTCAAACCGGAATCTCGTATCGCAGCAACGCGCAAGAGCAATAAAATGGTTGAAAAATGACGGTAGGCCTTGGAATCAAACGAAGTAATAACAATGTCTTGGCGTAGCCACCTGCTTATCGAAGGTAGTCTCCTGTATGTATTCAGGGTTCACATGAACGCTGCTCTGCTGAGTGGCACGTTTAAACCCGGCAGGCGCTCCTGCGCATTGGTAGATGTTGTGGTCCAGTGATGGTGGCAAACTGGCGATGCCAAGCTTGAGCAGATGGCGTATCGCTGCATAGGACCCCGCCTCATTATCGGCGGTCACCGAATCGCCCTTCCAGTATTTGGGCAGGCGATCGACACAAATGACCGCCGCGCCGCTTTGCGGTAGGATTCGGCCTGCGCGGTAGGTCGCTGAAATGCGATGGAATGACGATTAGCCGGCGGGAAGGTAAGTGCGCAGCTGATCCAGATGGGCTAGTTCCTTGGCGTGATCATTATCGGTGTTGCACAGGATTAGACGGTAGCCATTGGAAAAAGCCACATCTTCCGCTCCGCGGACAACTGCGGAAAAAAAGGGTGACAATCCGGAATGATCATCCCGACCATGTTGGTCTTGTCGCGGCGCAAGCCGCGGGCAAGTTGGCTGGGTTGGTAGCCGAGAGCTTCTACGGCTTCCAGTACCCGGCGCTTGAGGGGCTCGCGTACGCGGGCCGAACCATTCAGTACATGAGACACAGTGCCGAGAAACACAGCAGCGCGACGCAGGGAGGAGCTAGCTGTCCTCTTGAATATATCAACCTGCGTGGAGCGGCTCGATCGGAAACGTCTTTTGACAAGGCGGGAGCAGGGAGCTACCATCGATTGCCAAATTGAAAGCTTTCACGTGATGAGTGATGGCGAGCTTGCGGATGCTTCCGGTGCTGCAGGCTTCAAGGAGAACACTGTTGTATCAACCGCAGACCTACACCATCGCCCTCTCATTCATGGTCGTCAGCATGCTCTGCTGGGGATCGTGGGCAAACACCATCAAGCTTTGTCCCCAATACCGCTTCCAACTCTTTTATTGGGACTACGTGGTCGGCCTTATCCTGGGAACCTTGCTCTGGGGCTTCAGCCTTGGAGCCCTGGGCAACACGGGGCGGCCATTCCTGTCAGATCTTTCGCAGAGCGATCTCCACCATATCGGCCTGGCGTTCATCGGCGGCATCATCTTCAACGTTGCCAACCTGTTGTTGGTCGCGGCCATCGATATCGCCGGGCTGGCAGTGGCGTTCCCGGTCGGCATAGGCCTTGCCCTGGTGGTAGGCGCAGTAAGCAGCTACATTCTTGCGCCGGCCGGCAACCCCCTGATGCTGTTCGGAGGGATTGCTCTCGTTGTCACCGCGATCGTACTCGATGCGGCCGCCTACCGTCTGCGGGAAGCCGAGCGACAAAGCATAAAAGTGAATGGCGTGGTCCTGAGCCTGGTGGCCGGTCTGCTGATGGGGTGCTTCTACCCCTTCGTCTCCCGGGCGATGAACGGCGAGGGTGCACCGGGCCCTTACGCCACATCTTCTTTTTCGCCTTGGGTGTCGGCGTCTGTGCTCTGGTTGCGAATTCGCTGCTGATGCGTTATCCGTTGGACGGGAAACCGCCGGTCAGCATGACTGGCTACACCAGTGCGCCGAAGATTTGGCATGCGTGGGGAATTCTCGGTGGGTTGATCTGGTGCACCGGTGCGGTGCTTAACTTCATCGCATCCCGTGCCCACATCGTCGGTCCTGCCGTGTCGTACTCCATCGGACAAGGGGCCACGATGATCTCTGCGGCATGGGGGGTCTTCATCTGGCATGAGTTCTCGGCCGCGCCGTCACGCGCCAAAACCTTACTTGGGTGGATGTTTGCTGTGTTTCTTTGTGGGTTGACAGCGGTTGCCCTCGCACCGCTCTTTTAATAATGGGCGTGAGGTTTCTGACACCAGAAGGCAGCGAATGCTAGCCAGTCAAAAGCCGATCGTGGTAGTGGGCAGCATCAATATAGATCTGGTAGCGGGCGCGGAAAAGTTTCCGAGTCGAGGCGAAACGGTGCTTGGTAGCTGATTTGCTATTCATCCGGGAGGGAAAGGGGCGAATCAGGCTGTCGCAGTGAGCTCGCCTTGGTTATCCAGTGCAATTGATCGGCAAAGTAGGTGCAGATGTCTTTGGTGAACAAGTCGAGATCTCTCTGCAGGAAGCGGGAGTGGACGTCAGCGGCGTAGAAGTAGGTGATGGCACTTCTGGTATAGCGATGATCGCGGTGTCGCCGCGTGGAGAGAACAGCATTATTGTCGTTCCCGGCGCTAACGCGCAGGTGACACCTGACTTTATCGATGGTCACCGGGAAATGTATGTGGCGCGGGAATCGTACTGACGCAATTGGAGATACCGATTGAGAGGGTGCAACACCTGGCTGAGCTGTGTTGGAGAGAGGGAATTCCGCTGATGCTTGATCCCGCGCCTGCGCAAAATCTGCTTGCGAGGTATTGCGGCATCTGCAGTGGTTTACTCCGAACGAGAAAGAGGCGGTTTTCTTTGCGTCGCAGGCGGTGAATGGCGGCGGCTCGCGAGAACCAGCGAAGATCGCAGATGACTTGCTCGCAGCAGGGATTGGAGGCGTCGTACTGAAGATGGGCTCGGGTGGATCGTACCTGGCTTCCACGAATGGCCTTGCCCAGCGGATACCTGCCTACCCGGTGACGGCGGTGGACACGACGGCTGCGGGTGACGCCTTCAACGGTGCGTTTGCGACTGCACTGATGCTTGACATGCAGGCAGAAAGCGCAGCGCAGTTCGCATCCGCGGCAGCGGCTATCTCCGTCACCCGCCGCGGAGCACAGCCCTCCATGCCTGGCCGGGATGAAGTGAAGCGCTTAGTGCAGACCAGGACTTTTCAAAGGAAAGAACCATGACTCGATCCCGCTCCACATTGGCATGGGCTGGGCTGCCCTTAGCCGTTCTCTTGTTGCACACGCCGGCGAAGGCGCAGGACTCACACTATGCTCCCCGGACGGTTCGCAGCAGTTCTCGGCCCCCGACTGCTTTACCGAGAAAGGGGCTTGGGAGGGCGGCTCACAACCGTGTACCGAAAAGAATTTCGATGATTGGTTAAAGGACCTGACCCACTGGCGCGCAGAGCGGAAAATTCGCATAGGCTATGGCTCGCAACGTTATGAACTGCCTGCTTTCCAATGGACACAGTCGGCCTTTATCCAGCCGCAAATGATGGTCCAGGAGAGATATTTCTATGATCCGGTTGCCGGCAAATACACGGTCGACCGCTACCTGGATGATCTGGAGAAAAGATTTGGCGGGATCGATGCCGTTCTTATCTGGCCAACCTATCCCAATATGGGCATTGATAATCGCAACCAGCATGACATGATCCGCTCCATGCCCGGCGGAATTCCCGGTGTGCGCAAGATGGTGGAGGACTTCCATCGTCGCGGCGTGCACGTGCTGTTCCCCATGATGATGTGGGATCAAGGAACGCGCGACCCCGGAATGACATGGCCGCAAGCCATTGCCGAGACGATGAAGGAGATCGGCGCCGACGGCGTCAATGGCGACACGCAAGATGGTGTGCCGCTGGCATTTTCGCTGGCCGCGGACGCCACTGGACATCCACTCGTCTTTGAGCCTGAGGGCGGTCCCAGCGACGAGGCGCTCGCCTGGAACGTACTCACCTGGGGCCAGTACAAGTTCGGCTTCGTGCCGCTGGTCGACAAGTACGATGGCTGGAGCCGCTGCACCAGGTGAATATCTCCGATCGCTGGAATCGTGATAAGACCGACGATCTTCAATTTGCCTTCTTCAACGGGGAAGGCTGGGAGAGCTGGGAAAATATTTGGGGCATCTGGAATGGGATTACTCCTCGCGACAGCGAAGCGACACGGCGGGTGGCAACCATCGAACGCGCGGTGGCGCCGTTTTTCGCGAGCAAGGAGTGGCGCCCGCTCTATCCCACCCATCGCTACGGCGTCTTTGCCAGCCAGTGGCCGCAGGGGCAACAGACGGTGTGGACGATCGTCAATCGAAATGAATACGACCTTGCCGGGCGCCAGATTACCGTTCCCTATGCTGCCGGAACACGCTATTTCGATCTCTATCACGGCGCCGAGTTGACGCCCGAGCACGACGGGGACCAGGCCGTTTTGAGCTTCCCCATTGAGGCGCACGGATACGGCGCCGTGCTTGCGACTCAGGGGAAGCCGGTCCCGAATTCGTGCGTCTGATGGAGAAGATGAAGCCAATGACAGCCAAGCCGCTGGCCAGCTATTCCCATGAGTGGAAGCCGTTGCCGCAGCAGCTGGTGGAGATTCCGAAGTCAAAGACTGCGAGCGCGGCTCCAGATGGAATGGCCATGATCTCTGGGGGAGACTACGTGTTCAAGGTCGAAGGGATTGAGATAGAGGGCTTCAACGATGCGGGCGTGGATGTGCAGTATCCCTGGGAAGATATACCGCGCCGATATCATGAGCACAAGATGCACGTCCCCGCGTTCTACATGGACAAGTACCCGGTGACCAACGCGGACTTCAAGAAGTTTATGGATGCTACCCACTATCATCCGGCCGATGATTTGGACTTTCTCAAAGATTGGAAGGATGGCACTTATCCCGAAGGATGGGCAGACAAACCCGTTACCTGGATTTCTCTCGAGGATGCCCGCGCCTATGCCAAGTGGGCTGGCAAGCGGCTGCCGCATGAGTGGGAGTGGCAGTACGCCGCCCAGGGCACGGATGGACGCATTTATCCCTGGGGCAACGACTGGGATGCAAGCCGGGTTCCCGCTGTGGAGCATGGCCGGACAATGCGTGGTCCGGACAGGGTAAGTGCTCATCCAACCGGAGCCAGCCCCTCAGGAATTATGGACATGGTTGGGAACGTCTGGCAGTGGACGGATGAATATGTCGACGATCATACGCGGGGCGGCATTCTGCGCGGAGGTAGTTATTATCAGCCGGTGGGATCGGCGTGGTATTTTCCCCAGGCCTATCGAAATGATCAACACGGTAAGTTGTTGCTGATGGCGCCCAGCTATGACCGATCCGCAGCTCTGGGCTTTCGCTGCGTGAAAGATGCAGAGTAAGTCCTGCAGGGCGATCGAACATGGCAGCATTTGGGGTTAGAGCGGTAGAGTGCCGCACCTACGGCGCTCGGGATCATCCTCAACCCATACCCAGCGCTTCCGCACTGGGCTCACGTTTGGCGGACGGCCCTCCGGGCCTTGACCGGCTTCCGCATTGCGTGAGGTCCTGGTTCGCCCAGGACTGCGTCCTGGGCTACATTCAGTCGTCTCTACAGAGCTGAGTTAGAAAAGAAAAGCCGGAGTTGGCGGGCCAACTCCGGCAGCAGTGATTGCTAGGGTAAATGGTTACTCAGGAGGAAAGTTGAATATGCCCATCAGATCATCGATGGCCGGACTATTGGTTGGAACATAGGGGCTGGCCGCACTGGCGACCGGGTTGGGGAAGTTGTCGCGGCTGCGCGCGCTGACCGGGGGAATTGCCCAGTTCGCCTCGATGAACTTCAGGATGGAAACGTGGTCTGCATAGTTGTGGTTGATGACGCCACCCGTTGCAAAGGGAGAAACAACAATGAGTGGTATACGGGTGCCGTCGCCGAAAAAGTCCAAAGGCTGAACGTATCCGGAATCGTAGTAACCGCCACCCTCGTCTTCAGTGATAAAGATCGCGGTGTCGTTCCACAACGCCGAATTGGCCTGGACCGCATCAACGATTTTCTTGGTAAACCCTTCAAACAAGTTGAGCTTGGAGGAAGATGGGTGGCCATCGACCAGACCACTTGGCTTGACGATGGAAACCGCGGGAAGTGTTCCGTTCTGGATGTCGCTATAAAGATTCGCAGTGTCCTGAATGTGGGCTGTGCGAACAGCGGCGTTGGCCATGATGGAGGTGTCGTACTGGAACGGATTGCAAATGTTGCAGTACTCATCGGTGTTTGCGCCGATGGCGCCGTAATTAAGCTGATAGGGGTCGGGCACATAGTTGTTCCACTGGTCGCCATAGTATTTCCATGAAATGTTATTGGCGAGCAAATCGTCCCCGATGCTCGGAACAGAGGAGGGTGGAATCGTGAATACTGTGTTGTTGGCATTGGTATCGGTGAAGGCGTTGTTGCCGTTGCCAAAGTATCCCGGATTGTAGTTGTTGAGCAGGTAGTAGTGCCCCGCTTCACAGTTTGGCTTGATGGGCGTCGAAAGTGACTTCAGATAGTTCGTGATAGGAGCAACACCGGGTTGGGTGGTGTCTGCGCAGTTAGTATACGAACCGCCGCCATAGGAAGCTGCGCCAAAGGAACCGCCGCCATATCCGTCTTCCGAATACCAGTTGTTGGTACCCGCCGCCGCGTTGGGATTCTCAACTTCATCCACTACGCCGGCGTTGGCTGTGCCCCCCGCGACCAGTTGTTTATGAGGGGGGGTGGCTGGGTTGCCCTTGCCGTCGCTGAACCAGATCGCGTCGCCGTGCCCGAACATAATGTGGTTCGCGCCCGTCCCGCCGTCCACCGACTGGTGAAAGTTGTCACTCATCGCATAGTTATCCGCGAGGTACTTGAAGTAAGGCGCATCGCCATTCTGCACGTTGTAGAAGCCCATGGCGGTGGAACCTTCGCCAGTGGTCTTGGCATTGGGCGCATAGTTTGTACTAAAGTTGGCCGGCTGTTTCAGACCATTTGTCCCGGCGCCTACGGTTGTTTCCACAAAGGGAAACAGCGAGGCGTCGCAGCCAGAAGGATTGGTGGCGGTCGCGTGAGCGACGCTGCAATTCAGCTGCTGCCACATTTGGTAGAAACGGTGCACTGGGCTGGCCGCGTACGAGTTGTAGGTAAACGTCGCCTGGTTGGTCAACTGAAATGGTCCGGGAGGAAGGGCACTCACGTTCGTGATACGCGTATCGGGAACCGCACCTGTTAGTCCCGAGCCGCCGGTCACCAGGTAAGCGTAATAGTCCGGGGGCAGCCCGTTTTCGGATGCCACCGCCGTATCGAGGTCGTCGTCTTTCACGTAAGAGGTTACAGGCCCGCCATTAAGCGGTTCGGGAAGCACGGAATAGGAACTGGTCACTGGGGCCAGCAGATAGTTATCGGCGGATGTATCGGTGGCATTTTTCTGTTCTGCTACCGGAAAATTCGGGCCGGGCGTTCCATCAGCCTTCACGATTCCCTGAGAAAGAAGATTCCAGACCGTCTGACCATTCTGCGGCACATAGGTGGCGAAAATGTGATCGAAGGTACGGTTTTCACCGATGATGACGATGACATGTTTGATAGGCGTGGTTGTCGCGGAGTCACGGGATGGCGGGGTTTCTGTCTGGCCAACAGCGAACGTACTGCCAATGGCCAGCTGGAAGATCATGGTTGATATAAGTCCCGTCTGTGCAGCTTTCACAGCTGCAGACGCGATTTGTTTTGCAGTCATACTTCCTCCTGAGGCGGAGCGCTTAAGCAGTTCGCAGTTGCTTTGGACACACGAAGACCGCAAGATGTGGTTGTTCTTTTAAAGGAACGACCACATCTTTTTTTTGCTTCGCTGTATCAGCTACTGTGAATTGTTTTGCTTCAGCCCCGTTCGAGGAATAGGCGCGCCAAATTAACGTTGCATCTTTATTCCATAAACACGGCGTGAATTATGTTTGAGGTGTTGAAAAGAACAACGTTATAACTTGTCTGGCCGCTCGGTTGCGTAATTATTGCCGGCTAATTTTTCCGGCACGGAATTACTTACATGGTGCTGCGGTTTTGTGTGTGGCGCATCCCGCGCTCGCGTTGTTTTCCGATGCGGGCGGTGATGCCGGATCAACTCGTATCGATCCCATCATCCCCTTGTCCTCGTGTTCGAGAAGATGGCAGTGATAAACAAACGTGCCCACGATGTTAGGGTCACGAAAATCCATGCGCACGCGAACGCTTGGATAAGCAAGCGTGTGGCCATTGAAGTAGGGCACGTTCACCGTGTCGCGCAAAAAATCTTCGTTAACTGGGCGTCCCGCATATTCGAGCAGCAGAAAGTGCAGTTGATGAATGTGGAAGGCGTGCAGCTCTTGCGAACGGTTCTCTATGATCCAGTCCTCCACCGTGCCCTCTTTAACAACAATGTTTGGAGTGTCCGAACTCATGTCGAACATCTTCGGTTGCTCTCCGTCCACGGTCAGGTAGAACTCAATCGCGCTGGTAGGGTCGTTGGGATCAACTAGTTTTTCAGAGAAATACAAATGGCGTACCCGCACCGGCGGCACGGTCGCAAGCCACGCTTCGTTCGGCGGGGGTAAAGGTTCAGGTGAACTCTGCAACTTCGATCGGGATTCTGGCGCGCTGCCAGACGCGACAATCTTCGCCAGCATCCGGTTCGGATCGTTTTCACCGCCGGGGCCCGTGTCCATCGTTCTTGTGACCAGCAACGCGTTCACACCTTCGGATGGTCCGGTCACAATGAATTCCACGCGTGCTCCTGGCGGGAGGGTGAGGTGTGTCTGAGGGTCAACGGAGTCCTTCAAGGAGTCATTTTGGTTCATGGGCACTCCGTCCATGGCCACCAAATCCAGCGGTTGCGGCGCACGGTTGAACAGCACCGCGAGATTGAGATAGGTGATGGCCGAAGCATTCAACACGCGCCAAAGCTGCTTTTCTCCCGGCCTCATCTCGATGGTCGCCGGAGGATAGTCCGGGTAGGGAACGGGCACGTAATTAATGGAGAGATCCTTCGCCGGTTTACCGAAGCCGGTGCCGTTGTTGGCTGCGTCCCCGTCGCGATCGATCAGGAACTTCGGCACTACCGGTTCTGATTTAGCCGGAGGAGCATTGGGATTGATGAGGTCCTGATCGCGGATAATAAACACCCGCTCCGGCAAGCCGGCCGTAGCTTTTTTGGCGCGCTCGATTCCTTCTACAATCAGCGCCCCGGAGGCTCCTCCGAGAAGCTGTTGCTTGCTGAATCCGTGGATATGAGGGTGATACCAGTAGAGGCCCGGAGGTTCGTCCGCTGGAACGCGAAAGCGATACTCAAAGGGTGGATCTCCCGGCTGCACAGACGTCTTCAGGACATCATCCTGATGGCAGACCGGGGGGATGGTAAGACCGTGAAAGTGGAGGTTGGTCGACACCGGGCTCATGATTCCGCTGCTACACGAATTGGCAGCAGAATGAGCATGCATGTGTGCGGGCATGGGTGCAGCGTTGCCGCTGCTTACGTCTGTAAGCTGATTGGTGAGATGAAGAATGACCAGGTCGCCCGGATGCACACGCAAATTCGGCGATTCGTGACCTTCGGAATCGGTGTAGCAATAGCGCGCGGAGCCGTCGGGTTGCGCAGCATCATTTGCGGTCAGGTGCACTTCCAGAACGCCGTCGTGGCTGCGCAGGTCTACCGGTTCTTCGACGACGCTCCCGGCCTGGGGGCGGGGACATGGTTGCGCTTGCAACAGTTGACAGCAGGGTGGGAGGAACAGAACGGCCGCAGCGGCCCATAACGTAATCTTCATTCAGTTATTAGTTTTCGACAGCTACGTTAACCTGGGGTGAATTGCAGCGCAAGCCCGCTGGAATTCTCAGTTTTGACTTGGTTTCGATGCTTCGTATAATCGCGCAGCACGAAAGGGAAATACATGAGTGAGAAAAGCACGGATATGTTCAGCCTGGCGGGAAGGACCGCCATTGTCACCGGGGCCGCGACGGGGATTGGGCAAGCCATCGCAACCCGGCTGGCCGATGCGGGAGCGATCGTCGCGGTTGTGGATGTGGACCTGCCCGGAGCGCAGCGGGCAGCAGCCGCTCTGCCGAACGGAGCATTTGCGCTAGAAGCCGATGTTGCCGATGCGGCGTCCGTCAGCCGGGCGGTCGACCAGGTATTGCAGCGAACCGGGCAGATAGACATCCTGGTCAACAACGCAGGAATCGCGGGTCCAGCAGCGTACATCTGGGAACAGACAGACGAAAATTGGCAGCGAAACATTGCCATCAATTTGACCGGCGTATTTAATTTTTGCCGAGCAGTTGTGCCCCACATGCGCAGCCGATCGTATGGCCGCATCGTGAATGTGGCCTCCATCGCGGGGAAGGAAGGCAATCCCCGGATGACGCCCTATTCGGCGACGAAAGCCGGGGTCATCGGGCTTACTAAATCGCTGGGAAAGGAATTGGCCACCGACGGCATTTGCGTGAACGCGGTCTCGCCCGCAGTGGTGCAAACACAAATATTGGATCAGCTCACCCAGGAACAAATCAACTACATGACGGATAGAATCCCGATGCGGCGTACGGGCAAGCCCGAGGAAATCGCCTACGTGGTTCATTTCCTGGCCAGCAGCGAATGCTCCTTCGTGACTGCCCAGTGCTACGACGCGAGCGGCGGGCGCGCGACGTACTGATAGTCTGGTTGCCGTGGTTTTGGGGGTGTTTTATGAATCGTCGGCAGTTTCTCGGCACAACCGCTGCTGCGTTGGTGTCTGCTCCACTCTCCGGATCCGCTTCCGCACAGTCTGCCGCAGTGGATAAACCGGCCGTCCCGAAGAAGAGCTTGCCCATCGGCGTCTTCGACCCTCCTTTCAACAAACTCTCTACGGACGAGATGCTGGACAAGTTTGTCAGCCTGGGAATTGAGGCCGTCGAGGTAGGTGCGGCGGGGCCCAACGGGTCGCCGCATTGCCCACGCCCGGAGTTGGTAGCGGACCCGGCAAAGGCACGCGCCTGGAAGAAGAAGTTTGACGACCGTGGCATTCCGATTATGACTTTGAGCTGCCACAACAATGCCCTGTATCCGGATGCGGCCAAGGCGCGGCAAGCTGCGGAGGATTTTCGCCAGACGCTGCAGCTTGCCGGCATGCTGGGGATCCCTACCGTGGTGGGGTTCTCTGGCTGCCCAGGCGGCTCGCCTACTGAGACCGTGCCGAATTGGGTGGTTTATCGGTGGCCGGATGAGCACGGCGAGGCACTCGACTGGCAGTGGAAAGAGCGCGTCATCCCGTATTGGCAAGAGACGGCGAAGTTCGCTCGCGAGCACGGCGTTCACCGCATTGCGTTGGAGATGCACCCCAATTTCGTGGTTTACAACCCGCGTACGCTGCTGCGTCTGCGCGAAGCGGCAGGGGAAGAGATTGGGGCTAATTGCGACTTGAGCCATCTTTTCTGGCAGCAATGCAATGCGGTTGAGGTCATTCGTTTTCTGGGGAAACAGGGAGCCATCTATCACGCGCACATGAAAGACACCGCGTTTTTCCAGCAGAATGTGGAGCGGTTTGGGGTTTTGAATTTCGGCGAGAAGGATCCTGAGGCGTCAGAGTTCTTTAGGGCGGTTGGTTATGGCCACGGGGCAAGCGCGTGGAAGGACATTATTGCCGCTTACATGGAGGTTGGTTACAACGGAATGCTCAGCATCGAAAATGAAGATCCGATCCTGAGCGGGGAAGTCGGAGTGCAGCGGTCCCTGGCGGTGTTGAAAAATGTGCGTGAAGAGATCATGACGAACCAGCCAAACCCAGGTTAGTTTTTGAAGCCGTGCAAGAACAGCGTGGTTCCCTAACCAAGGCCGGGTGCCCCACATCTCGCTCGTTTTTCGCGAGATGTGGGATACCACGGATGTTGACCGCTCAGAGCATCGGTTGAATCGAGTGTCAGAGGGAAGGTGCAGTGGTATCCCACAGCTCGCGAAAAACGAGCGAGATGTGGGGCACCCGGCCTCGGTTAGGGAACCAGAGGTAGAGGCAAGAGGTTCAACTAGCCGCGCATGTGCTCTAGTTCTGAGGAGGCGAAGGCCACGATACTGTAGCCACAGTCTACGTAGAGAACGTCTCCGCTAATTCCCGAGGATAGGTCGGAAGCCAGGAAAAGGGCGGCGTCGCCTACTTCGGCGGGCTCTATGTTGCGCTTCAAGGGGGAGCGCTCGGCGTGCACCTTGAGCATTTCCCCTAAGCCTCCGATGCCGCGCGCCGCCAGGGTTTTGATGGGGCCGGCGGAAATCGCGTTTACCCGGATCTTCCTGGCACCCAGGTCGGCTGCAAGATAACGCACCGTGGCCTCCAGCGCGGCCTTGGCTACGCCCATCACGTTGTAACGCGGCACCACTTTTTGTGAGCCGTAGTAGGTCATGGTGATGATGCTGCCCCCCTCCGTCATCAGCGGAGCGGCTCCCCGGCTCAGCGCAATCAGGGAATACACGCTGACCTCATGAGCCACCCGGAAGGCATCGCGACTGGTCAGGAGAAAATCATTTTGCAGCGCATCGGCCGGGGCAAAAGCGACGCTGTGGACAAGGATCTTGAGCTTGCCATAACGCTCCTTCAGTTGCGCAAAGACCGCGTCGATCTCTGCATCGACGGAGACATCGCACTGGAAAGTGGCTGCGGAGGGCAGCTCTCCGGCAAGGGCTTCGGCTTCCGCGCGCAAACGCTCGTTTTGATAGCAAATTGCAATTTGCGCCCCGGCGGCGGAAAGCTTTTGGGCTATGGCCCAGGCAATGCTGCGTTTGTTGGCCAGGCCGAATACCACTGCCGTCTGACCCTTGAGATCTATCATCTGGTTAGGATATATCAGCCGCCGAGGTCTACCAGTTCTACCTCGCCAATGGCGCTCCCCAAAAAAGAAGCTCCCAGGCGCTGAAACTTGACTACCGAATCGGTAGCAAAGAAGCGGCAGCGGCATCCAGAGCCGCCGGTCAGGCCGCGGTGGCCGGCCAGCATCCGGGCCGCCTGGGCCGCGGTCGCCTCTGCCGAATCGATAACCCGCATCGCCGGCGAGACAGCGGCTTCCATCAGCGGACGCAGCAGTGGATAATGCGTGCACCCCAACACCAGCGTGTCCGGATCCAGATCCGCCTCCTGCGCCTGCTGCAGCAGTTCGGTGAGATAAATTCGAATCACCTCAGCCGTAACCGGATGATCGACCCAACCTTCTTCTACCAGCGGCACCAGCAGGGGACAGGCTTTCTCGAGTGCACGCAAGCCTCGCTCTCTGCAGGCCGCGGCATACGCATGACTACTAACGGTTGCGTCGGTGCCGATCACCAGGATCTCTCTGGTCTTCGACGATGCGGCCGCCTCACCAGCACCGGTCTCAATCACGCCCAGAACGGGCACCGTAGTTGAGTCGCGAATCTCTTTAAGGGCCAGCGCAGATGCCGTGTTGCAGGCGATCACCAGAAAATCCGCGCCCTGGTCGAGCAGAAAGCGGGTGCTCGAAAGCGCGTAGCGCACGATGGTCGCGCGGGATTTCGATCCGTACGGCAGCCGCGCGGTGTCGCCCAGGTACAGGAACTCCGCGCCGGGAAGCAACGGCAGCAGCGCCCGCAACACGGTCAATCCGCCGAATCCCGAATCAAAAACGCCAATCTTCAGGCGGCCGGCCGTCACAGATGTTTTACCCCGGGAGCATCGGAAGCTAAATAGACACGGGTCAGATCGGCATGCCCGGCGAGTGTTTCGCGCTGTTGTCCATCGACCAGAAAACGTACCTGGGTGATCTGGGGGAAGTTGGCGTGCAGAGTGCCGATGATGGAAAGCAGGGTCAGCGTCTCCGGCTCAATGCCCGAAGGGTGGGCCTCAACAAATGACGTGCTCAGGTCGACCACAGCTATGGTGTCCGGCACGACCTGGTTGGCCGCCAGGGGCAGGTTCATAAAGAAGATTTCGTTCACGCCCTTGTTGGGCGCAATCGGGTGGGTGGCTTTAGGACGGGCGTAGTTAACGATCAGGTGCTGCAGTATCACGTGTGCCCGGGCGTTGGCATCAGCCGGCAAAGCCAGGTTCTGGGTTGCCGGTTGAATGGAACCGTCCATATCGTTGGCAATCATCATGGTTACACTCTGCACCGGCCTGCCGGCAGGGGGATTCAGGGGCATGGTCTCGGCAGAAGCCAGCAGACGGTCCATGGCCCGCTCGCGCATGCGAAGCAGGATCACCGCCATCAGCACCGAGCAGCCCAGCAGGGTCCAGAACAGGATGCGCTGTCCGCGGGAGATCACGGTTGCTGCCTCCAGTCGCGTTGCCATTGTTCGACGGCTGCAGCCATTGCAGCCACTATCCGGTCCTGGTATCCAGGGTCGGAGAGCGCGGTGACCCTGCCGGAGTTGTTCAACGGCGAGAACTCCACGACCACAGCAGGACAGGTGAAGCTGTCCAGGGGCTGCAAAGCCGTACGTCCCAGGGTCACGGGAATCTCCGCGTGCGTCATGGCGGAATCAACTTCTGAGGAGAGCCGCAGACTCTGTTCGGCATAGGCGCCCTGGGCGGTTTCCCAGGGGAGAAAGCGGGTCATGGGGATCTGGGTCAGCGAAGAAGTAAAAAGATGGACTCCGCTGCCGCTGGTGGTGGCGTGGAGGGTGATGCAGGCTGCCGCACCTACGTGGTTCGCGGTTTGGGCACGGTTGAGGGCGGAGATGGCGTTGTCGGATTCTCGGGTGGTGACGGCAGAAATACCGTGAGCCCCCAACATCGAGCGTAAGCGCACCGAAAGCGACAGCGCGAGGTCTTTTTCCTGCAGGTGATCGGATAAGCGCGCTCCACCATCCGTGCCTCCATGGGCGGCGTCGATCACCACCACGAAGTGCGGCGCAGTGTGGGCAACCGCGGGCGGTGCCGGTGTAGGCGGTGGGTTGGAAGGCGATTGGGCAAGGGCAAGTCTAGACAGCGACAGAGCAAGAGCCATGGCGAGCGAGGCGCGCGCGCCACCCTCAATCCAACGCATAGATGGCAAGACCGCTCAGGAGCTTGGGGTAGAAGTCGGTCGATTTCTGGGGCATAACGTCCCCGGCAAAGGCGACTTCGCGCAGCTGCCCCAAGGTGATGGGGTTGGTCAGGAAGGCCACATCCGCCTGCCCCCGTGCAACCTGCTCCATAGCTTCGCCGGCGTCGCGCACATAGCGCAGATTTCTTTGCTCGCGGATGGCCTCCGGGGTAATGCCCAGCAGCTGCTCCAGCACCAGCGAGTGCAGCTGCGTCAGGTCGAGCTTGCGCTGCCGCTCGGGAAGTCTGGCCAGTGCCTTGGCGACAGCTTCGGGCTTGGCCGTGAGCAGGTGGGAGCCGAGTTTGCTGACGGCGACAAAGGCCGTGCCCGGCTGATGGGCTAGCTGCCTGGTGAGAGCAACCGCATCGTCCGCCGTGACGAGCTGGACATCGAAGAACTCTTTTGCCTGCTCGATGAACGCTGCGGGTGAAAAATCCTTGAGCCCAAAGACTACCCGGTGGGTGGGCAGGATGGTGATGCCGGCCGAATCCATGTTGACGAAGGTCATCATGACGGCAGCTTCCGGGTAGGCGGGCTGCGGCGTGGTGTTGGCCAGGTTCCTCTCCGTTCGGGTAACCGAAGGCGGAGCGTGCTCCAGCGAATAGGCCAACGCCGTTTCATACCGGTGGTGACCGTCGGCGATGATGAGTTTCTTATCCTCCATTGCCCCCAGGAGGATGTTGATGGTACTCATGTCGCTGACTTTCCAGACCCGATGGGTCACGCCATATTCGTCGGTCACTTCGATTTCGGGCGCCGTGGTTCCGGAAAACAGGATCTTTTCCGCGGTGAGCGCGGGGTCCGAGTAGAGCATGAAGATTTGCCCGAAGTGGGCCCGGGTGGCGCGCAACAGGTTCAGCCGGTCAGACTTAGGCTTGGAAAGGGTTTGCTCGTGGCGAAAGACTACCTGCTGGCTGTAATCGCATACCTCGCCCAGGGCGATGAAGGCGCGCCGTTCGTGCACCTCTCCGTCTCCTCCGGGCACCGTAAAACGCTGGGAGTAAGCGAAGATGCAGGCGTCTTTTTCCTGGGCCAGGACCCCCATGCGGCGCCAGTCGGCAAAATCACGGGCCGCGCGGCTGTAAACATCGTTGCTTCCGGGTTCGTCGAAGAGTTCGGGCAACCCCAGGATAATGCGCACCAGGTTGTAAATGCTGCGCTGGTAGTAAGCCTGCTGCATGGCCGGAGTAATCTTGTCGTAAGGCTGCGTCACGACATCTTCTACGCGAACCATGCTTGGGTTGTAACGCAATGCGCGAAAGGGATAAATTCGGGCCATGCTTCGGGGTCTAGCTCCAGACATCGGCAACCTCAGCCTGCGCTGCCAATTGCTTTGCTCTCTTATACCTGCCAGATTGTACCTGACTAGGACAGCCTCTCCCCGGTTCCTGGGTTGCCCTGTCCCACGAGAGACAACCCCCAAAAGGTGTTAGCGATCTCGTGATCGCCACGTCTAATATGGGAACGCAGGTTTATCCGACGTGCTACCATCCTGCACACGAACACCGGGACCCGGAAATTTCCTGCGGAGCTTGGTGTCTGCACCAAACTCTATGCGGTTTTCGGTCAAGGACGCCGCTGTTGCGCCGGCTCGTGCCGCGTGCAGGAAATCCGGAGACATGAGGACTGGGATTATGGCGCTCACCATGGAGCGCAGAGTGGGGATCAAGCTGGGCGCGTGGACGACGGTAAAGACTGCCTTGACACTGGGGCTTTTTCTTGCGCTCTCCCAGATCTGCTGGGCTCAGGACCCACTGAATGACGTTCACGTGCAGCCCCCACCCCCGGCCCCCACGGCACCCATAGACGCCAAAGCCCCGGATGCCAAGGCCCCGCCCGCGGTGGAGGGCAACAAGGGGCTGAGCGCTCGTCCCAACGAGCGCTTGAGAGTCGACGTAAACCTGGTGCTGGTTCCGGTTACGGTCACCGACCCTCTTAACCGGTTGGTCACCGGGCTCGAGCGGCAAGATTTCTTTGTCTATGAGAACAACGCTTTACAGAAGCTCAAAACTTTTTCCTCGGAAGATGCGCCGGTCTCGATTGGCATTATTTTCGACCTGAGCGGCAGCATGACCGACAAGATTAACCGTGCCCGGAACTCGATTTTGGAGTTTTTGCACACTGCCAACCCGCAGGATGAATTCTTCGTCATCGGATTCAACGACCGGCCCGAGCTGATTACCGATTTCACCAACAATATTGACAATATCGAAGCGCGCTTGCTCACCGTCAAGCCCGGGCATAGGACCGCGCTGCTGGACGCCATCTATTTCGGCTTGAACAAGATGAAGCAGGCCAAGAACGAGCGCAAGGCGCTGCTGGTGGTGTCTGACGGGGGCGATAACCGCAGCCGCTATACGGAGAGCGAAGTGCGAGCCGTGGTACGCGAGTCCGACGTGCAGATCTATTCCATTGGCATCTTCGATCAGTACGCGCCTACGCGCGAAGAGCAGCTAGGGCCGATCCTGCTGCACGACGTGAGCGAAGAGACCGGCGGCCAGCTCTTCCGGGTGGACGATCTTGCCGACATGGCCGACATTGCCACCAAGATCAGTGCCGAACTACGCAACCAATACGTGCTTGGGTATAGGTCGGACGATGCCAAACGGGACGGGAAGTGGCGTAAATTGAAGGTAAAGCTGGTTCCGCCTGAGGGGCTGCCCCAGCTCACCGTTCATGCCCGTACCGGATACTATGCGCCTTTGCAGTAGATGGTTATTCGTTATTCCGATTTTCCTCCTCTGCTGCTTGCCGGGTTCCGACGTCGCGCAGGTGGCGGCCACAACTCCGTCTGCCTCGCAGCCGGAAAAGCAGCCCCCACTCAATGTCGACCGTGATCCTGTTGCTTCGCCGGACGGGGAAAGCGGCGCCCCCAAGGAGAATCAGCCCCCGGGTGGTGTGATCGGCCGTGACAATGGTCGATATACCCTGCAGCGCAACGTCGATGAGGTGGTCTTGAACGCTACCGTGCTGGATGATAAGCAGCACCTGGTGAATACCCTCGCCAAGGACGACTTCAGGGTCTCAGAAGACGGCGTGCTGCAAACTATTACCTCGTTTCAGCACCAGGACATCCCCATCTCACTCGGCATTCTGGTGGACAACTCAGGTTCCATGCGTACCAAACGCCAGGCGGTGAATACTTCTGCCCTTGATCTGGTGCATTACTCCAACCCGGATGACGAGAGCTTCGTGGTCAATTTTTCTGACGAGGCGTACATCGATCAGGATTTTACGGCCAACGTGAACAAGCTGCGCGACGGCCTGTCCCATATTGATTCCAAGGGGGGTACGGCCCTGTACGACGCCATCATGGCCTCGGCCGATTACCTGACCAAGAACGCAAAACGCTCCAAGCAGGTTCTGTTGGTCATCACTGACGGCGAAGACAATGCTTCCAGCACCACGCTCGAGGAAACCGTGCGTCGGATCCAGGACCTGCAGGGCCCGGTGGTGTATTCAATTGGGCTGCTGTATGACGACACTGGGGGTGGGCGGGAGGCCCGCCGTGCCCGCCGGGCGCTGGAAATGCTCTCCAACGAGACGGGCGGGATCTCCTTCTTCCCCAAGAACCTTAGCCAGGTGGACGAGATTGCGGGAGAGGTGGCAAAGGATATTCGCGAGCAGTACACGATTGGTTATCACTCCACCAAGCCGGCCAGTCAGGGAGGCTTCCGCATGGTCCACGTGGAGGCACATGCCAAAGGCTACAACAAGCTGGTGGTGCGCACCCGCACTGGCTACTATCCGAACATCAAGAAGGCGAGCGCGGTAACCGCAACCCCGGCCAATGCGGCGTCGAACTGAGAACCCGCTGCTACACTTGTCAGTTAGCCTATGACCCTTTTTACTCGTGAAGTTGCAGCGCGCACGCCGCATATTGCTGAAGACGTAACAGAGTTGATGGGGTCGACCCCCATGCTGCACCTGCACCGGGTGGTGCCCGCGGGCGCGGCCGATCTCTACGCAAAAATGGAGTTCTTCAATCCCGGCGGGAGCGTCAAGGACCGGGCCGCGCTGGGCATGATACTGGACGCGGAACGCCGTGGTCTGCTGCAGCCGGGCGGCACCATCGTCGAGGCGACGGCGGGCAATACCGGTGTAGGGCTCGCCCTGGTCGGGGTCCATCGCGGCTATAAGGTGGTGCTTTTTGTGCCCGAAGGATTCGCGGAGGAGAAATGCATCCTCATGCGCGGTTTTGGCGCCACGGTGATCCGCACTCCGGAAGCAGAAGCCATGTCCGGCGCCATCCAGCGGTGCCGCGCCATGGTCGAGGAGACTCCGGGCAGTTTTGCCGCGCTGCAATTCGAGAATCGCGCCAATCCCCAGTTTCACCACGACACCACAGCTCGCGAGCTGTGGGAGCAGATGGAAGGACGTGTCGATGCCTTTGTCGCCGGCGTCGGCACTGGCGGCACTTTCTCCGGGGTAGCGCGCTTTCTAAAAGAACAGAACCCAGGCATTCTCACCGTGGCGGTGGAGACCCAGGGTTCTGTCCTGCAAGGGGGTGAGCGGGGCCCCCACAAGGTGGAGGGAATCGGCGTTTCCTTTGTTCCCAAAACGTTTGATAGGGAATGGTGCGACGAGATCATCGCCGTCCATGACCCGGAAGCGTTCGGCATGGTCAAGCGGCTGGCGGCGGAGGAAGGCGTTCTCGCCGGCTCCAGTGGCGGCGCCGCAGTCGATGCCGCGGTACAGATTGCCGTTCGTCTGGGCAGGGGGAAGCGGGTGGCTACCGTCCTTCCCGATTCCGCCGAGCGATATCTCTCGAAAAAGATCTTCGAGGGCGGTTTGTGAGCGGTCATGGGTTTTCCACCCGGGCGATCCACGATGGTCAGCCTGCCGATCCTCTCACCGGCGCGGTCAACGTGCCCATTTACGCCTCGTCCACTTATGCTCAGGAAGAGATAGGTAAGCATCGCGGATACGAATATTCGCGGGTTTCGAATCCTACGCGAACCGCGCTTGAAGAAAACCTGGCTTCGCTCGAAGGCGGTGCTTCGGCGCATGTTTTTTCGAGCGGGATGGCGGCGATCGCGGCCCTGGTCACGATGCTCAAGAGCGGTGACCACGTGATTTGCGGATCCAATGTTTATGGGGGTACGCCGCGGCTTTTCGACCAGATCATCGCCCGCTACGGCATTCGCTTCACATACGTCGATACCACCGACGTAGAGCAGGTCCGCCTGGCTATCCAGCCCAATACCAGGCTGGTGCACATTGAAACTCCGACCAACCCCATGATGGGGATCACAGATATTCGTGCTATTGCCGGCCTTTGTCAGGAACGCCGGAAGGCGGGTCAAGCCATCGACCTGAGCGTCGATAACACGTTTATGTCGCCCTATTTTCAGCGTCCGCTGGAGTTTGGCGCTGATATCGTGATGCACTCCACCACCAAATTTCTCAATGGTCACAGTGATGGTCTGGGCGGTGTTTTGGTGGCAAGTACGCCGGAGCAAAAGGAATCCTTCGAGTTCGTGCAGAAATGCACCGGAGGAATTCTCTCTCCCTTCGAGTGCTATCTGGTGCTGCGCGGGGTCAAGACGCTGGCGGTGCGCATGAAGCAGCACGAAGTGAATGGCCAGGCGGTGGCCAACTACCTGGCTGGCCACAAAAAGATCTCGCGGGTGCTGTATCCCGGCCTTGCGGAGCATCCCCAGTACGAGCTGGCCAAGCGGCAGATGTCCGGTTTCGGCGCCCTGGTCACTTTTGAGACCGGTTCTTTAGCGCAGGCGAATGCGGTGCTGCGCCGGCTCAGGATATGCACCGTGGGCGAATCGCTGGGAGGGGTGGAGACGCTGGTTTCGCATCCTGCCACCATGACGCATGCGGCGCTAGGCGAGGAAGGCCGCGCCAAAATCGGCCTGACTGACGGCATGGTGCGCATCTCGGCGGGTATTGAGGATGCTGAGGACCTGCTCGGGGATCTGGACCAGGCACTCAGCGTGCTGTAAGCGCGCAATGTTAACATCAGGGATGAACGCCCAGGCCCCCGATACTACTCTCTCCCAAAGCCATTCCTTTGCCCTGACCGACGAGCAGGAGCAGCTGCGCAAGGAAATTCGTGATTTCGCGGCGCGCGAGATCGCTCCGAATGTCATGCGCTGGGACGAGGCCAGCGAGTTCCCGCTCGAGGTGGTGCAGAAGCTGGGTGAGATGGGCCTGATGGGCGTCATTTTCCCAGTAGAGCTTGGGGGCTCTGGTCTCGGTTATGTGGACTATGCGCTGGCGGTGGAGGAGCTTTCGGCCGTCGATGGCTCGATTGGGATTATCGTGGCCTCGCATAACTCACTCTGCACCAATCATATCTTTGTCGCCGGCAATGAAGAGCAGAAGCGTAAGTACATTCCACGGCTGGCATCCGGCAAATGGCTCGGCGCCTGGGGACTGACCGAGCCTGGTTCCGGCTCCGATGCCGGAAGCGCGCGGACGACCGCCGTCCGCAAAGGCGACCGCTGGGTGTTGAACGGGAACAAGACTTTTATCACTAACGGGCATTATGCCGATGTTTCTGTCATCATCGCGGTTACGGATAAGAGCTTGGGTTCGCGTGGATTTTCGGCGTTCGTGGTGGAGAAGGGAACTGCAGGGTTTCGCCCCGGCAAGAAGGAGAACAAACTTGGTCTCCGGGCCAGCGATACTTCCGAGCTCATTTTCGAGGACTGTGAGATCCCGGGCGAAAACCTCCTGGGCAAGGAGGGGGAGGGCTTTATCGACTCCATGCGTATCCTTGACGGTGGCCGTATATCCATTGCCGCTCTATCGCTGGGCATTGGACGCGGGGCCTTTGACGCTGCGCGGCGTTATGTGCAGCAACGGCATCAGTTTGGCAAGGCAATTTCGGAATTTCAGGGGATACAGTGGAAGCTAGCCGATATGGCGACGCAACTGGACGCCGCGCGGCTGCTAACACTGCGCGCCTCGGTGATGAAGGATGCCGGCCAGAAGACCACGCTTGAATCCTCCATGGCCAAATTGATGGCCAGCGAGGTGGCAGTGAAGGTATGTGACGAGGCGGTGCAGCTTCACGGGGGTTACGGCTTCATCAAGGATTACCCGGTAGAGAAGTTCTATCGCGACGTGAAGCTGTGCACCATTGGCGAAGGTACGAGCGAAATTCAGCGCCTGATTATTGCCCGCGAAATTCTGAACAAGTGAGAGCGTTATAGCCGAAGGGTACCGCCGAGCTTCCGCACGCGCCTCGTTCAACACCACGACATCATTCAACCGCAGGTCCCTCCACTACGCTACGCTACGGGCGGGATGACAAGAGTTGGAAGCGTTCGCTCCTAACCACGCTTCCCCTCATGGCAACCATCGCCCGCATCAAAGCATCAAGCTCCTCCTCCCTTGTCATCCCGACCGGAGCGAAGCGTAGTGGAGGGACCTGCGGTTAATGCTTACGGGTTCTTAGACGGCTGAGTTTCGTATGATCGGGGGATGGATGTTGCGGAGCTGATCGGGCGAATGCGGCAGGGAGATATGCGCGCGCTGGCGCGGGCGGTTTCGCTGGTGGAAGACGAGGCGCCGTGCGCGCAGCAGATTCTTTCCGAGTGCTTCCCTTATAGCGGCAACGCGATGCGCATCGGCATCACCGGCTCTCCCGGCTCCGGTAAGAGCACGCTAGTCGATGGCCTCGCTCGCAGATATCGCGCACACGAGAAGACGGTAGGGGTGGTTGCTGTCGACCCCACCAGCCCCTACAGCGGCGGGGCCATCCTGGGCGATCGCATCCGGATGCGGGACCACGACGCTGATCCCGGCTTCTACATGCGAAGCATGGCGACCCGCGGTTCGCTGGGCGGCCTCGCTCGCGCCTCGGCAGATGTCGCCCTGGTCATCGAGGCCAGCGGCAAGCAGCGACTGCTGCTCGAAACCGTGGGTGTGGGCCAGGATGAAATCGATATCGTGCGCCTCGCCGATATCACCCTCGTCTTGCTGGTGCCCGGCATGGGCGACGACGTACAGAGCATCAAGGCCGGCATTATGGAAATTGCCGATATTTTTGTAGTCAACAAGAGCGATCGCGACGGCGCCGACCGGGTGGAAAATGAAGTGCGATCAATGCAATCGCTGGTGGCACAACACGGAGATTGGATACCACCCGTGGTTCGAACCATCGCCACCAGTGGCGTGGGCATCGAAGAGTTGGAACATGCAGTGGAGCAATTCTGGTTGTGGCTGGCACACGACGGAAGGCTCGCAGCCCGGCGCGAAGCGCACTGGCGGACGCGGGTGACGGAAATGGTGCGTCACGAATTGCTGCGCGAGATGCGCGGACATGGCCTAAACGACCAGAAGCTGGCAGCGATCGGCCACCGGGTAGCGCTGCGCCAAGAGGACCCCTATCAACTGGTACCGCGACTGGTGAAACAATTGCTACAGCGAGGAGAGAATGATGGCTAAGATCGACCACCTGGGCATCGCGGTCAACAGCATAGAGCAGGCGCGGCGCTTGTATGAGACCTTGGGTCTCACAGTACTGGAGGAAGAAGTGGAGGACGAAGGCGTGCGCAGCGCAATGATTCCGCTGGGTGAAAGCAGCCTTCGCCTGATCGAGTCGAAGGATAAGGAGAAGGAAGGCCTGCAACACGTGGCGCTGCACGTAGACGACATCTCGGGCGCGTTCGAAGAGCTGAAGCAGGCAGGCGTCCCGCTGCTCTCCGATGAGATCGAGATCGGCGCCGGAGGGCGTCTTCATTTCCTGGTGAACCCATCGGCTGCGAATGGCGTGGTGCTCGAAATCTGCCAGGATCCAATTTCCGCGGTTTGACCGATGCTCCTATCCCTGAATACCTGCGGTCACACGGCCAGCGTCGCTCTGGGCGTGCCTGGTCTGAATAAAGTAGAAATTGTGGCTACCGCCGAGCTCGCGGTGCGTACCTATTCGGCGCGCCTGATCCCTGAGATCGCCGCGCTGCTCGAGAACCGGCACGCCACGCTGCGTGATATCGAGGCCATCGTGGTGGTGAATGGCCCGGGAAGCTTCACCGGGATCCGGGTGGGCCTCAGCACCGCCAAGGGCTTGGCGGAAGGCTTAGGCATCCCTTTGATCGCGCTCTCCCGTCTGGCGTTGCTGGCTAACGCCAGCAGCCTGCCCCATGTGCTGGCCGCTCTGGACGCTGGCCGGGGCGAGTACTACGTGGGCGAATACCGGAATAGCAAAAACTTGGGAGAAGCGCTTCTCACTGCAGAGGAGACGGTCGCGATGGCCAAGCAGCCCGGAGCCGGGGTGCTGGTTTGCGATGAGAGCCGTGCCGACGATGCCTCCGCCAGCGCTTGTTCCGCCCTTGCCGTTTGCGGGCCTGTCTACGTGCAACCTCCCGATGCGGCTGAGGCGCTTCGTTTCGCCTTAAACCGTTGGCGTGCAGGCGATTTCGACGACCTCGAAACCCTGGACGCAAATTATCTTCGCCGCTCCGACGCAGAGGTTTTGCGTGCCGCTAGAGCCGAAGTATGAAGTTCCAGGTCCGTGCCATGGCGGCAGAGGACCTGGATCGGGTGCTGTTGCTGGCAAGCGAATCCGGTGAGGCCCCGCGCTGGACCCGCGCCGACTACGAACGCATCCTGCTCGCCGAGCCATCGGATCTCTTGTCCCGCTGCGCGCTGGTTGCCTTGAGCGGTGCCGACCTGGTTGGCTTTGCCGCTGCCAGCTGGCTGCGTCAGGAAATTACGGCTGAAGTAGAGGCCTTATTTGTTGATCGCCCGTATCGGCGCCAGGGGATTGGGGGCGCGCTGATCGGAGCGTGCATAGCCTGGGCGGCTAACACCGGGGCCTCCTCCGTCCGGCTGGAGGTGCGAGCTTCGAACGCCGCTGCTCTGGCTCTTTATTATCGCCACGGCTTCACAGCCACGGGAGTCCGCCGCGCCTACTACTCCGCACCCGTGGAAGACGCTATGCTGCTGCAGGCTCACGTACCTCTATAATTCTCCAAGGGTTTGGTCTTAAGCATGGTGCGTGACGGATATTTTTATGGGTTTGGGTTTCTGGCGGCCGGCGTGCTGGTGTTTCTCGTAACCGGGCATTGGAGCTGGGCAGCGATCCCGGTTCTACTGGCATGCTTTTTTTTCTGGTTCTTCCGCGATCCCAGGCGGCCGGTGCCGGCCGAGCCGGGCTTGGTCGTTTCGCCGGCCGATGGCAAGATCACCGAAGTCGCCCGCATCCAAACGCCGGCTGGAGAGCGTATCCGGTTGAGCATTTTTTTGAGTGTCTTCGATGTTCATGTCAACCGCTCGCCGATCGCCGGCACGGTGCGCGAGGTCCGCTATCAGAAGGGCAAATATCTTAATGCCCTCAACCCGGCCTCAGGGGAAAAAAACGAGCAGAATGTGGTAACCGTGCAGGGCGATGAGTTCGACGTGACCTTTAATCAGATCGCCGGAATACTAGCGCGCCGCATCGTCTTCCGCTTCAAGGTAGGAGATTTTGTGGAGCGCGGCCAGCGGGTGGGGCTGATCAAGTTCGGCTCCCGGGTCAACGTACTTTTGCCCGGCCATGCGCACCTTCGTGTGGCTCTCGGGCAAAGGGTCAAGGGAGGCGCTTCCGTGCTGGCCGATATCCATCCGCCGCAAGAAGACTCGTCGCTCGATGTTCTGCAGGAGAGCTTCGCGTGAAGCGCGAGGCTTTCGGGACGCCCGAACGCAAGCGTAAGGGACGATTGCGCCGGGGGATGTATATCATTCCGTCCCTCTTCACCTCAGGCAATATCGCCGCCGGCTATTTCGCCATTACGCAAAGTCTGCAGGGGTCGGTGCAGGAGCCGCGGCATTTCAACTATGCCGCCCTGGCCATCGGCTTCGCCATCCCTTTTGACGCTCTTGATGGACGCATTGCGCGCATGACCAAAACCACCAGCGACTTCGGTAAGGAGCTCGATTCGTTGGCCGACGTAATCACCTTTGGCGTCGCTCCCAGCCTCTTGGCCTTCACTTGGGGCTTCCAGAGTCTTCCCATGGCCATGGATCCGGTGCGGCGGCAACACTTGATTCAGTGGGGCGCGTTTGTCTGCTTTCTCTTTCTGCTTTGCGGGGCCGGGCGTCTGGCGCGATTTAATATCGGCGCCAACCCGATACCAACGAATCCCGGCCGGCCAGGAAGAAAATATTTTGTCGGCATGCCTATTCCAGCTGCCGCCGGGGTCATAGCCGCCGTAGTCCATTTCTTTTCCGGAACACCGGTGCCCAACTGGCGGGTCGCCATCATGTGGATGACCCTGGTCTTTATCGTTGGGCTGTTAATGGTGAGTACCTGGCGCTTCTGGAGTGGAAAGGAGATCGACCTTTCCGCCCGTCATCCCTTTCAACGTATCGTGGTGATCGGACTGGCCATCTACGCGACGGTATTTTTCTCGCAGATCGTTCTCTTCCTGATTGCCTTCTTTTATATGTTTTCCGGCATCTTCGCTCGTGCAGCCTACTCCTGGCAGCGCCGCCAGAAAGCCCGGCAAATGACGAGCCCCAAGGCGGTGGTGCTCGGCGACCCCCCCTCTCAACCGCCGGTCCACCCCTGAGCAGGCAAGCCATTGATGACCTCCAGCTACCGTATTGCCATTGTGGGTGCCGCTTCCATTCGCGGCAAACAGCTCAACGAAGCACTCGCCGAGTCAAGTTTTTCCGCCTCTGAGTTCCTGTTGATGGACGATGAGCAAGCTTTGGGACAACTGGAAACCGTGGGCGATGAGATCACCTTTATCCAACCCATCACGGCTGATTCGTTCGACCACGTTGACTTCACGTTTTTCGCCGGAACGGCGGAGTTAACCCGCCAGCATTGGCAAGCCGCGCATAAGGCGGGCTCCAGTATTGTCGACCTTTCCGCCGGGCTCGAGGGCGAACCCGGCGTATTGGTGTGCGCCCCGTGGGTGCAGGAGGCGATTGGCGAAGGCGCTGTGGCTGGTGCTCCCACTCTGCATACGCCTGCCATCGTTTCCGCCCACCCTGCTGCGCTAGTGCTCGCCCTGCTGCTGGAGCGTCTGCAGCGAGCTGGGGCCATTCGCCAAGTCTCGGCCACAGTACTGGAACCGGCTTCGGAATATGGCCGGGCTGCGCTGGATGAGTTGCATCAGCAGACGGTGACGTTGCTGTCGTTTCAGGGAATCCCTACCCAGGTGTATGACGTTCAGGTGGCTTTCAACACCGTCGGCGCGTTTGGCGAAGCGGCCAAGATCAGCCTGGCGGAGAGCGAGTCGCGCATCCGGCGCCAGTATGCGTTACTTTCCGGCGGACGCTTGCCGCAGGTTTCTCTGCAATTGATTCATGCGCCGGTCTTTCATGGACATACATTTTCAATCGGCGTGGAGTATGAACGGGCGGTGAAGCTGGAGGAGATCGAGGCGATCCTTTCCGGTGCTCACGTGGAGGTGGTCCAGGGGGATGCGGATGCGCCGGGAAATCTCAACTCCATCGGTGACCAGGATGTTTCGGTCAGAGTTCGCTTAGACGAGGAGAGCGCATCGCAGTCCCGGAGGTTATGGCTTTGGGCTTCCGCGGATAACCTTGAACTCTCGGCGTTGAATGCTGTGGAGTGCGCGCAGGAGCTGCGTAAATTGCGACCGCTGGGCACGGTCCAGTAACGAAAATCGCACCTCCGGTACTCCGGACTTCCTGTTTCGACATACAACAAACCTCAGGTAGTTCGAACCTCAAGTTTCGACGTGCAACAAACCTCGGGTGCCCCACATCTCGCTCGTTTTTCGCGAGATGTGGGATACCACTGGTCTCAACGTGCAATCTTCGAAGACCTTCAGAACTTGAGGTTTACAACCGTGGTATCCCACATCTCGCGGAAAACGAGCGAGATGTGGGGCACCCGAGGTTTGTTGCACGTCGAAACCTGAAATCGCGGTTTCCGTTTTAGGTTCGTCTCTCGCGGAAAAAGGTGCGCAGCAGCTCCCCGCTTTCTTCTGCCAGCTCTCCACTTGTAACCAGCATCTGGTGATTCAGGCGGGGGTGATTCAGGACCTCCAGGACCGAGCCGGCAGCACCGGCTTTGGGATCGGCGGCGGAGTAGATGAGACGGCTAAGTCTGGCGTGGATCATCGCCCCGGCGCACATGGCGCAGGGTTCGAGGGTCACAAAAAGCTCGCAGCCCGGGAGACGATAATTGCCGAAAGCGCGAGCTGCCTCGCGCAGGGCGACGATCTCGGCGTGCGCGGTCGGGTCCAGGTCGCGCAAAACCCGGTTCTGTCCGCGGCCAATAACGACGCCGCTTTCGACCACAATCGCGCCAATTGGGACTTCGCCGGCCGCGGCCGCGGCCCGAGCCTCATCCAGGGCCAGCACCAACGCTTCCGCGTCCGTCACGCCGGCTGCTGCTGGGTCATGCAGTGCAGCGTCCCCAGGCCCCAGACCAGATCACCACTGTGAATGCCCACTACCTTGCGGTCAGGAAAGAGCTCGGCAAGCACATTGAGCGCCTTGCGGTCGTTGGCATCATTAAAGGTGGGCACCAGCACCAGTTCGTTGGCGATGTAGAAGTTGGCGTAGCTTGCGGGTAGACGCTGGCCCTGAAAGACAATGGGAGAGGGCATAGGCAGCTCGACGATGGTGTATGACCCGCGGGCCTCACGCAGGCGCGTCAGGTTCTCCTGCAGTGGCAAATGGTTGTCGTCCGCGGTATTTGGCTCCGTGACGGTGACGATGGTACGGTCACCGACGAACCTTGTGATGTCATCTACGTGGCCGTGGGTATCGTCCCCGGCTATTCCGCGATTCATCCACAGCACCTGGTCTATGCCGAGATAGTCGTGGAAGACACGCTCCAGGTCTTCGCGGCTCAGGCCCGGGTTGCGCTGCTGCACATCGCTGAGCAGGCACTCCTCAGTTGTGATCAGCGTGCCCTGGCCGTTTACGTCAATACTGCCGCCTTCCAGAACCACCCGATGGGCCGACGATTTCGGCGTGAAGCTGGGCAGGTGCAGTAGTTCGCTGGCTTTCGAGGGCAGTTCGTCGTCCAGCTGCCAGTCCTGGTATTTTGCCCAGGCATTGAATCGCCAGTTGGTGATGGCAACGCCCTCGCCGTTGGTAACGAAGATAGGGCCGGAATCGCGCATCCATATGCGGTTGGTGGGCCACTGGTGAAAGTGCACGCGTTCCAGTTGAGCTCCGGTGCGCATCAGCATCCCGCGTGCGCGCTGCTCGGCCGCGCTGTCCTGCACCAGAAGATGCACGTCCTCTACCTGGGAGAGGTGGCGGACAATGTCGCAATAGACCCACGGAATGGGGTGGAATCTGCCCGGCCAGTCAGCCGCGTTGTGAGGCCACGCCAGCCAGGTTGCGGCATGAGGCTCCCACTCCGCCGGCATGCGATAGCCAAGATTGCGCGGGGTTGCGTGCTCAGTGGACATCATCGAGAAAGCGAGCCGTGATGGGCGGGTAGGAATCGATCCGGCGGTCACGCAGAAAAGGCCAATTCCGACGCGTATCTTCGAGGTGCTTCAAATCCACCTCCTCGATCAGGATGGCTTCGCTGTCATGAGGCGCCTGTGCCAGAACGCGACCAAAGGGGTCGGCGATAAAGGAGCCGCCCCAGAACTCGAGCCCCACGCCCGGGGCGCGGTTGCCGCGTACGTCTCCATGCTCGTGGCCGACGCGGTTGACGGAAGCGACGTAAACACCGTTAGCGATGGCATGGGAACGTTGAATGGTCTGCCACGCTTCGTATTGCGCCTTGCCAAATTGCTCTTTTTCTGCCGGATGCCAGCCGATGGCGGTGGGATAAAAGAGCAGGTTCGCTCCGTGCAGGGCGGTGATGCGAGCCGCTTCCGGGTACCACTGGTCCCAACATATAAGCGCGCCTACCTGCCCCACCGAAGTATCGAAGGCCTTAAAGCCCAGGTCGCCCGGGGTGAAATAGAACTTTTCGTAGTAGAGCGGGTCGTCGGGGATATGCATCTTGCGGTAGATTCCGCCCAGCGTTCCATCACTCTGCAATAAGGCAACCGTATTGTGATAGAGGCCGGCCGCGCGTCGCTCGAAGAGGGAAGCGACGACCACCACTTTTTCCTCTTTCGCCACTGCCGTAAGGCGCTCCGTCGAAGGGCCCGGTATCGGCTCCGCCAAATCGAACAGCTCGGCATCTTCGCGCTGGCAGAAATACTGCGCGCGGAAGAGCTCCGGGAGGCAGACAATGTTGGCCCCGCCGCGCGCGGCTTCACGCACCCGGTCGGCTGCCTTATCTAGATTGGCGTCGGGGTCCGGCGAGCACGACATTTGCACTAGACCAACGCGGTAATTTGTTTTGCTTGGCATTTTCTTACTCAAATATCAGGATGGCCGCGGCAATGACCGTGGTCCAAAGCCCGCGCTTGTCTCCAATCGCCGACTGAGTGATGTTGCGCGTGCGGACGATCTTATTGGAGATGCGATAGATTTCTTTCTTCTCGTCCCAACTGGTGTCGGGGTCGAAATCAAGGTTCAGGGTGGTGGCGAGCATCTCTGCCGCCAGCTCTTCAGCGTAGTCGCCGGCCTGATCTTCCGCTTCGCCGAAGCTGTGGTGTTCGCTCAGGTAACCGTAAGTGTTGCGATCTGTGGGGATCGCGACCCCGATGCTGGAGACCACCAGGCGATGGGGTTCACGGGTGGAGTTTTCCGCGACCACGGCAAAAACCACCTCACCGGGGGAGAGAAATTTCAAGCCTTCTTTGCGGGTGATGAGCTTGCACTGCGGCGGAAAGATGGACGAAACCCGAACCAGGTTCTGAGCTGCGATTCCGGCATCGCGTAGAGCCAGCTCGAAAGACGTTAATCGTTCCTTGTGTTTCCCGACGCCCTTTGTCAAAAACAGCCGCTTCGGGACCATGCTCTTGCCCAATGCTGAACCCTCCAAAGACGAACCTAACACAAACAGATGAATGGATGCGGCAGCGCCCCTGGATGATAGAAAAAGATGCACAATAGCAGTGAGATGGCTTACCCGATCAAGGTGGAATATGCGGAAGCCCGCAAGATGCGGGAGCGCAACACGAGGCGCTACCGGCTGGCTCACTGGCCGATATGGATCTGGGTATTTTTTCTTGCTCCCGGGCCTTTGACCTTTGACTTGTTTGCGCACGGGGGCAGCGGAAAAAACCTGGCTTGGTTGTTGCTGGTGATGGCGGCAACTGGGGTCGCCGGTTATTTTGGTCAGCTTCCCGGCGTTGAGCCGCGGCCCTATATCCTTCGCTTTACGGAAGACAAACCTAATCCGCTATACCGCAAGGTCTGCTATACCTTCGCGTGGAATGCGGTCATCAGCTTTACGTTGCTGAATTTGGCTGGGCTGGCGATTGCCGCGGTGACCGGCAAGTGGGTCATGAAGCAGATCTATCTGCAGGCCTATTTTCCCCTGTGCGCGGTGGTGCTGCTGCTGGGCTTGTTTGGGCTGCTGCCTCGAGTTGGGCGATCGACCAAGGGCGAGGGAATCGAGCGGCGATATTTTTACGGGGCGGTGTGGGCGGCGGTGATTTCGCAGACCATTTTGCTGCTGCTGTGGAAGACGCTGCCCCGGTCCGCGGCGACGAACCAGATAAAGCTGGCAGTGTTTGTATTGAGTTTGTGCGTGGTTGGCGCGGCGGCCGTGTTTGGGATTCTGCCCCGGACCCGGCCCATTGTTCCTGGCCAACTGATGGTGGCGGATTAGACGATGGGTTCGAATCTTCGGGATGGGGAGCTTCCCGATAGGCGCTTTTTGATGCTTTGTATCAGGGCCCGACTAAAGTCGGGCCCTGATACAGAACCAAACCGACGGGTAAAATTCACGCGTGGGTGACGGTTTGCTTTGGCTTGCGGGAGAGGGCATAAAGAAGCGCCACCAGCATAAACAGCGAGCCCATTGCGGCCAAGCCCATGACCCGCAAAATCGAGACCGTGTACTTGCCGGCGCTGGGACTGTAGCTGCAGCAATAGAGCAAGATCAGATCGCTCACCGAGCCGATATGGTGAGTGCTGGCCTGGATCACCGCCAGCCGCACATCGCGCGGCTGGTAATCAATGCCGAAGAGGTATTTCGACATGCGGCCGTCAGGAGTGGCGATCATGATCACGCTGGAATGGGCAAACTGATCCATCTTCCCGTCCGGCCCAGGTACGCGCACGTAGTTGAACCCGGTGGCCGCGGCGAGATCGTTAATCGAGGCCTGCTGCCCGGTGAGGAAATGCACACTCGATCCTGCGCCGGGGGCGCCGAGCGAGCCCAGAAAGTGGGCTTTTTCCGCTGCGCCGTCCGCCGGCGTATCCGCAGGATCAATGCTTGTGACCACAATGTCGTAGTCTTTGCCGGGGGCGAAACCGACTTGGCGCAATGTCCCGGCCATGCCGCTAAGAACCTGCGGGCAAAGCATCTTGCATTTGTAGTAGACCAGCGCCATGACAACCGGCCGATGCTCAAAATAGCTGCCCAAGGTCACATTTTCGCCGCTGGAGTTGACAAAATGATCGCTGAGCGGAAGTTGGTTGCCGAGGTTCTGGCTGATGCCGGCCTTCCTGAGAAAGGCAGGAGCCGATTGCGCTGCCGCGCCCAAGGGCTTGTTCGCTCCGTACTGCTGTGCCCAGACAGGGATAGCGAGAAAAAGAACGAAAGCAGCAGCCACCAGACGCATGTCTATAGAGTACTCCGATTGCCACTCCATTCTCATGGTGTTAGCCTGACTATTCGTTCGGAGAGACGTATCCATGCAGAAAAGTTACAACGGTGTTTCCTTGCCCACCGGGGGCGAGGCGATTCAGTATGCCGATGGCAAGTACAACATTCCTGACCATCCCATCATCCCGTTCATTGAAGGCGACGGGACGGGCCGCGACATCTGGCGCGCCTCGCAGCGGGTCTTCGATGCCGCGGTGGAAAAAGCGTATGGCGGCCGCAAGTCGGTGAAATGGTTTGAAATCTTCGCCGGCGAGAAGGCCTATCAGCAGTTCTCCACCTGGCTGCCGGATGACTCGGTGAGCGCCGCGCGCGACCTGAGGATTTCCATTAAGGGGCCCCTCACGACCCCGGTGGGCGGCGGTATCCGGTCGCTCAACGTCGCCTTGCGGCAGATCCTCGATCTCTATTCCTGTGTCCGTCCGGTGAAGTATTACCAGGGTGTTCCCAGTCCGGTGAAGCACCCGGAAAAGCTCGATGTGGTGATCTTTCGTGAGAATACGGAGGATGTCTACGCCGGCATTGAGTTTAAGCAAGGCACGCCGGAATGCAAGAAGGTGATCGACTTTCTCAACAACGACATGCTCAAGGGCGGCAAGAAGAAAATTCGCGAGGACTCGGGCATCGGCATCAAGCCGATCTCCATTACCGGGACCAAGCGGCTGGTGCGGTATGCGATCAAGTACGCGCTCGAGAACGGACGCAAGTCTGTAACCCTGGTGCACAAAGGAAACATTCAGAAGTTCACCGAAGGCGCGTTTCGGGAATGGGGTTACGAGGTGGCGACGCAGGAGTTTCGCCAGCAGACAGTAACGGAGACGGAGAGCTGGATCCTGGGCAATCTTGAAGCCAACCCGAAACTGACGGTGGAAGAGAATGCCGCGCTGATCGAGCCCGGACTGGCCTTCGGGTCCGATGATTTCCGGGCCGAACTCTACAAGAGTGTAAAGAACGTGATTGATTCCATCGGCGAAACGCACGGCAACGGAAAATGGAAGAAGAAGCTGTTGATCAACGACCGGATTGCCGACTCCATTTTTCAACAGGTGATCATACGGCCGGAGGAGTATAGCGTGCTGGCGACGCCGAATCTGAATGGCGACTATATCTCTGACGCCTGCGCGGCGCAGGTAGGCGGCCTGGGCATCGCGCCGGGGGCGAATGTGGGCGATGGCTTTGCGGTCTTCGAAGCCACCCACGGCACCGCGCCCAAGTACGCCGACAAAGACGTGATTAACCCCGGGTCAGTGATGCTCTCGGGAGTGATGCTGTTCGAGTTCCTGGGCTGGACCGAGGTGGCTAAGCTGATCGAGACGGCGCTCGAAAAAACCATCCTGCAGAAATATGTGACCTACGATTTTGAGCGGCAGATGCCTGGGGCAACGAAAGCCAAGACCAGCGAATTCGCCACGCGAATGATTGAAAACATGGGTTAGGAGCGCGATATGCGAAAGAAAGTATCTATCGTAGGAGCAGGAAACGTCGGAGCGACTGCGGCGCACTGGATCGCGGCCAAGGAGCTGGCCGACATCGTGCTGGTTGACGTGGTGGAGGGAGTACCCCAGGGCAAGGGCCTCGATCTTCTAGAAGCGCTCCCGATCGAGAAGCGGGATGTCCACGTGACTGGGACCAACGATTACGCGCACACGGCGAACTCCGACATTGTGGTGATCACCGCGGGCATCCCGCGCAAGCCAGGCATGAGCCGTGACGACTTGCTGCACACCAACTACAAGATTATGTCCGACGTGGTGGGCAAGGTGGTGGCGGCTTCACCGAACGCCATCCTGATCATCGTTTCCAATCCGCTCGATGCCATGGCCCAGGCGGCGTTCAAGCTTTCGAAGTTCAATCGTGAGCGGGTGATCGGCATGGCTGGGATCCTCGACTCTGCGCGCTTTCGTACCTTCATTGCGGAAGAGTTGAAGGTTTCAGTGGAGAATGTAACGGCGTTTGTGCTCGGCGGCCACGGGGATACGATGGTGCCGTTGCCGCGCTATTCGACGGTGGCGGGTATTCCAATCACCGAGCTGATGGATAGCGCGACGGTCGAGCGCCTGGTGCAGAGAACGCGCGATGGCGGCGCTGAGATCGTAAAGCATCTGAAGACGGGCAGCGCCTACTATGCTCCGTCGGCCGCCGCCGTGGAGATGGTAGAGGCGATCCTCAAGGACAAGAAGAAGATTGTGCCCTGCGCCGCTTATCTTGAAGGCGAGTACGGCATCCATGGGCTCTACGTGGGTGTGCCCTGCAAGCTGGGGGAACGGGGTCTGGAGCAGATTGTGGAGATCAAGCTGACCGTGGAAGAAGCTGCTGGCCTTAAGAAGAGCGCCGACGCAGTCAAGGAGCTGTGCTCAGTGATTGGGGTTTAGGCCGTGAGCGAACGTGCCCACCAGGTGGTGACCACGAACCTTGCCGACGCGCAGGCAGTGTTGCAGCAGTTGGCGGGCCTGGAGGGGCAGATAGAGGCCGCTGCTGCGATCATTGCGGGAGCGTTTCTTTCAGGGCATAAGCTGCTGGCATGCGGCAACGGCGGCAGCGCGGCCGACGCTTCGCATTTAACTACGGAGTTTGTTGCCCGTTACGACCGCGAAAGGCGCGCCTATCCCGCGATCTCGTTGGCCGCCCATGGCGGAGATTTGACCGCGATCGGGAATGATTATTCCTTTGTTGATTTGTTTGCCCGGCAAGTCGAAGCCTTCGGAACTCCCGGCGATGTTCTGGCCGTGTTTACCAGCAGCGGCAAGAGCGAGAATATCTTCCGCGCCCTGGGCGCGGCGAAAGACCTCAAGTTAAAGACAATTGCGTTCCTGGGGCGCGATGGCGGCAAGTGCGCCGGGCTTGCCGAAGTGGAGTTGTTAATTGGGGGAAAAGTGACCGCCCGCATCCAGGAAGGGCATAAGTTCCTGCTGCACACCATCTGTGAGCTGGTAGAAGAGCAGCTATGACATCACAGAAACGAACCGCAGTCTCTCTTTCGTTGCCAACAATTCTCGGGTGCCCCACATCTCGCTCGTTTTTCGCGAGATGTGGGATACCACTGCGCTCGACGGGCGGTGTTCGAAGACCTGCAGGGCTTGAGGTTCACAACCGTGGTATCCCACATCTCGCGAAAAACAAGCGAGATGTGGGGCACCCGGGGTTCGTTGTCGGTTGAAACTGGAAATCCGAAGCGGAGCGCTTAGACGCGTTCGATGACCACGGTTTCGATGGTGACCGGTTTATTCGGCTTGTCCTGTGAGTTGCGGGGCACTTTGGAGATTTTCTCCACGACATCGTAACCCTCTACCACTTCACCGAACACGGTGTGTTTGCCAGTGAGCCATCCGGTCGGCGCGACCGTAATGAAAAACTGCGATCCGTTGGTATTAGGGCCGGCATTCGCCATGGCTAGCTTGCCCTTGGCATCGAGTTTGTGCGGCGAACCCTTGGTCTCATCTGCAAATTTATAGCCGGGACCTCCCATGCCGTTGCCGGCAGGATCACCGCCCTGAATCATAAAGTCGGGAATCACGCGGTGAAAAATCGTGCCGTCATACAACTTGTCGGTACTCTTCTTGTTGCCGACGGGATGGGTCCACTCCCGTTTGCCTTCGGCGAGTTCCACGAAGTTCTCTACCGTCTTGGGGGCGTCTTTTTCAAACAGGCGGCACACAATCGTACCTTCACTGGTGTTGAAGATGGCATAGGTTCCAGATTCACGGGACATGAACGACTCCTGATATTGGTTTAGTTTTGCGTGGGTGCAGCGGGGAGAGGTGGCAACGGCTGACCCTCTTTGACGATGGTGACCTTGTTGAGCGTAACAGGCTGCAGGGGCTTGTCGTCTGGGTCCCGTGGCACACGCGCGATGGCGGAAACAACCGCAATGCTAGGTTGGTCGCACTGCCCGAAAATGGTGTGCTTCTGGTTGAGATGCGTGGTCGGTACTTCGGTGATAAAAAATTGTGATCCGTTGGTGTCGGGACCAGAGTTGGCCATCGCCATTCGTCCGGGCACATCGAAGTTAAGGTTGGGGTCGAATTCATCGGCGAACATGTATCCCGGATCACCGGTTCCTGTGCCGGTTGGATCGCCGCCCTGAATCATAAACTCCGGGATGACGCGATGAAAAGTCGTCCCGTTATAAAAAGGCTTGCCCTTCACCTTCTTCCTGGTTACAGGATCGGTCCATGGTTTGGTGCCTTCAGCGAGGGCAATAAAGTTGGCCACGGCCAGGGGCGCTTGCTTGTCAAAGAGCTTGCAGCTGATGCGTCCCATGCTGGTATCGAGAACTGCGGTGGGACCGGTGGGCTCCACCACCGGCGGTGCCTGGCTGGTTGGCGAATCGGGGAGTTCGGTGGGAGGAGTGGATTGCTGAGCAATTGCAAAGACGGCCGGAAAGAGAAAAAGAACTGCTAAGCGACGTAGGAATTTCATTGATAGTTCCAAGAAACAGACTAATACACCTGCGCGAGAATTGCTCAGGCCGCTATTTCTTGTCGAAGGGCTGTTTTTCCATGATGCGAGGCCGGTTCTCCGATTGGAGCTGCTTCGATACCTCCTCCACCTTGGCAAAGACACGCAGGAAGTTGCCACCGAGAATCTTGTGCATATCCTCGGCGCTGTAGCCGCGCGCCATAAGCGCCTGGGTGATCTTGGGCAGGTCGGCGGCGGAGTCCATGCCCTCGGGGGTAGAGGGAATGCCGTCGAAATCTGATCCCAGACCGACATGGTCAATGCCGGCGATCTTGGCGATGTGGTCGATGTGATCGATTAGCACGCTGAAGGGCGGGCGCGGTATTTTCGCCATGTAGGTCTTGGCAATCTGCTCTGCCAGTTCATTGGGAACGGGCTTGCCTTCAGACTTGAGCTTGTCAGTGGCCTCGGTTACAGCCTGATTAATCGCTGGTTGCTGCGCCTTCACCGCCAGGCGGTAATCCTCGCTCAGAAAGCTGGAGTAATAGTTCACCATCACCACGCCCCCGTACTGGCCCACGGCGCGCAGCATATTGTCATCCATGTTGCGCGGGGAGTTGCACAGAGCACGCGCCGAGGAGTGGGAAGCGATCACCGGCGCACGGCTGATGATCAGCGTGCGGTAGAAGGTCTTATCGGAAACGTGGGAAATATCCACCATCATGCCCAGGCGGTTCATCTCGTACACCACGTCTTTGCCGAAATCACTCAGGCCGTCCTTGGTATGTGGCACCTTAGGATCGTCAATATCGCCTGAGGAATCGGCCCAGCCGTTGGAGTTCGCCCAGGTGAGCGTCATGTAGCGCACGCCGAGACGGTAGTAGTCGCGCAACAAGCCGAGACTGTTCTCGATGGAATGGCCACCTTCGATGCCCATCAGCGCCGCCAGTTTGTGCTCGCGGTGGGCGGCAATGATGTCTTCCGCAGAAAAGGCCATGCGCATTTGCTGGGGGTGTTTGGCGGCCTGTTGGTAGACGGCGTCGATCAACTCCAGCGTGCGGCGCGCTTCGTGGCCGGTATATGCGGGCGGGTCGACCCAGATGGAGAAGAATTCGGCTCCCAGGTTGCCCTGTCGCGCCGATTCAAAGTTGAGGTAGCCGCCCTTCAGCGGATCGGCCAGGTCGTAACCTTCGTCGAGCATGCGCTGAGTGGTGTCAGCGTGAGTGTCGATGACGATGGCGGATTGGTGCACGGCGAGTGGATCTGTCTTTTTGGTCACGGCAGGGATCTTCGAAGTGGTTTGGGCTGCAAGCGGGAGAATGGCAGCGACGAAAATGAAAGCGCACGAGATCTTCATGGTGGGAGCCGCGCTTAGTGTAAGGCATTTCCGATTTGCATTGAAATTCGTGATTCCGACCCTTCGCCGCGCTATAAACCCCGGGGTTCGTGGGTGGGAGGGAGAAGAAGTGCCTTACTCTTGGGCGCCGGTGGAACCGAATTTGGCTCCTGTGCTCCATTCGGCGAAGGGGCTGATGGTGGTCCCTAGGTCGTCGCGCCGGTTGATGCTGGCGCGGAGATAATCGCGGTTCATCACGGCGATCACTTCCAATTTGATCTCTTTGGGGCAGACGCCGGTGCATTCGCCGATGTTGGTGCAGCTGCCGAAGGCTTCGGCATTCATCTGCGCAACCATGCCCAGGGCGCGGCGGTCGCGTTCGGGCTTGCCCTGCGGCAGAATGCCGAGATGGGCGATTTTGGCGCCGGTAAAGAGCGCGGAGGAAGCATTGGGACAGGCGGCGACACAGGCTCCGCAGCCGATGCAGGCGGCGGCGTCCATGGCGCGATCCGCGGTTTCTTTGCCGATGAGATGGGCGTTGCCGTCGGGCGCATTGCCGGTGGAAACGGAAACGTAGCCGCCAGAGGCAATGATGCGGTCGAAGGAGCGGCGATCGACGACCAGGTCTTTGATCATGGGAAAGGCTGCAGCGCGCCAGGGCTCGAGCACCAACTCTTCTCCATCTTTGAAGTGGCGCATGGTCAGCTGACAGACCGTGGTGGCGCGATTGGGGCCATGGGCGACGCCGTTGATCATGAAGCCGCAGGAGCCGCAGATGCCTTCGCGGCAATCGTGCTCGAAGGCCACCGGCTCTTCGCCTTTTTCAATCAGCGTTTCGTTGAGCACGTCGAGGCACTCCAGCATCGACATCTCCGCGCTCTCGATGTCCATGGGATAGCTGACGAACTTGCCCGCGTCCTTGGGATTTTTTTGCCGCCAGATCTTCAGCGTTACTTTCATTACTTGTAGCTCCTCTGGCTGGGATGAACGTAGTGGAATTCCAACGGCTCTTTGGTCAACGTGGGCGCGTTGCCGGGACCGCGATAATCCCACGCAGCGACGTAGGAGTAGTGTTCGTCGTCGCGCTGTGCCTCGCCTTCCGGCGTCTGGTACTCCTCGCGGAAGTGGCCGCCGCAGGACTCGTTGCGATCGAGCGCGTCGATGCACATAAGTTCCGCCAGCTCGAAGAAGTCCGCGACGCGGCCGGCTTTTTCCAGGCTCTGATTCAGATCATCGCCGCTGCCGGGGACGTTGACGTTCTTCCAGTACTCCTCCTGCAGCGCGCGGATCTGGCCAATGGCGGATTCCAGACCCTCGGCGGTGCGCGACATGCCGCAGTAATCCCACACGATCTTGCCCAGCTCGCGATGGAAGGAATCGACCGTGCGCTTGCCTTTGATCGACAGCAGCAGGTCGATGGTCTGTTTGACGCAGGCGACGGCCTGGCGGACCTCAGGGGCGGTATCGAGCACCGCCGGCAATTTGTTGGTCGCGAGGTAGTTGCCGACGGTGTAGGGAACGACGAAGTAGCCATCGGAGAGTCCCTGCATCAGCGCGCTGGCGCCCAGGCGGTTGGCGCCGTGGTCGGAGAAGTTGGCTTCGCCGAGCACGAACAGGCCGGGGATGGTGCTTTGCAGGTTGTAGTCCACCCACAGGCCGCCCATGGTGTAGTGGATGGCAGGATAGATGCGCATCGGAACCTTGTAGGGGTTCTCGTCGGTGATGCGCTGGTACATGTCGAAGAGGTTGCCGTAGCGCTCGCGGATGGTCTTCTCGCCCAGGCGGCGAATGGCGTCGGTAAAATCGAGATAGACGCCGAGCCCGGTCTCGCCGACGCCGCGGCCTTCGTCGCAGACCGCTTTTGCGTTGCGCGAGGCCACATCGCGCGGGACCAGATTGCCGAAACTCGGATACCTGCGCTCCAGGTAGTAGTCGCGCTCGGCTTCCGGGATCTGATCGGGCGAGCGCTTGTCGCCTTTTTGCAGCGGCACCCAGATGCGGCCGTCGTTGCGCAGCGATTCGCTCATCAGCGTGAGCTTGGACTGGTAGTCGCCGGTGACGGGAATGCAGGTGGGGTGGATCTGCGTGATAGCAGGGGTTGGCGAAGAGCGCGCCGCGCTTGTGCGCGCGCCAGATGGCGGTGACGTTGGAGCCCTTGGCGTTGGTGGAGAGGTAGTAGACGTTGCCGTAGCCGCCGGTGCCCAGGATGACCGCGTCGGCAAAGTGGGTGCTGATGGCGCCGGTGACCAGGTGGCGCGTGACGATGCCGCGGGCCTTGCCGTCGATGACGATCAGGTCGAGCATCTCGGTGCGGGGATACATGGTGACGGTGCCGGCGTGGATCTGGCGTTCAAGCGCCTGGTAGGCGCCGAGCAGCAGCTGCTGGCCGGTCTGGCCGCGGGCGTAGAAGGTGCGCGAGACCTGGGCGCCGCCGAAGGAGCGGTTGGTCGAGCGAGCCGCCGTATTCGCGGGCGAAGGGAACGCCCTGGGCGACGCACTGGTCGATGATGTTGACGCTGATCTGGGCCAGGCGGTAGACGTTGGCCTCGCGGGCGCGGAAGTCGCCGCCCTTTGACCGTGTCGTAGAAGAGGCGGTAGACGCTGTCGCCGTCGTTCTGGTAGTTCTTGGCGGCGTTGATGCCGCCCTGCGCGGCGATGGAGTGCGCGCGGCGGGGCGAATCCTGGAAGCAGAAGCACTTGACCTTGTAGCCCAGCTCGCCCAGCGTGGCGGAAGCCGAGGCGCCGGCGAGGCCGGAGCCGACCACGATGATGGAGTGCTTGCGCTTGTTCGCGGGGTTGACCAGCTTGACGTCGAAACGGGCCTGGTCCCACGCCTGCTCGATGGGGCCGGTAGGTGCTTTGGAGTCAAGAATCATCTATTTCACCAGCCCCAGTAGAACGCTGATCGGAATGGAAATGTAGCCGAGGACGATGAGCACAGCGATCACCAACGCCGCCTTCTGCAGCCTCGCCGTGTGTTGCGGCTGGTGGATGCCGAGGCTTTGAAACATGCTCCACAGGCCGTGGCGCAGGTGCAGGCCCAAAAGGCAAATGGCAACGATGTAGGAGAGCGAAACCCACCAGACCTGAAAGCCGGCAACCACGTTGTGGTAAACGTCGCCCTCAATGTAGGCCGCGCCGGGATGGATGTAGCCGGCGGTCAGATGCAGCAGGTGGAAGATGATGAAGGCGAGCACGATGGGGCCGGACCAGTACATGGTCCTGGAGGCATAGGAGGAAGCGATGGCCTGCTTGCGCGAATAGCCGATGGGGCGCGCCCGCTTTTTGCGCAGCGCCAGTTGCACGGTGGCGATAATGTGCAGCGCGACCGCAATCAGCAGGATGATGCGCACCGGCCAGAGGATCTCTCCGATGCTGTGCAGAAAGGCGCCGTAGGCGTTCAGTTTTGCCGGGCCTTCGAAGACCTGCAGATTGCCCAGCAGATGCCCGATCACGAAGGCGAACAGGATGACGCCGGTAACGGCCATCACGATCTTCTTGCCGACGGTGGAGGCCCAGAAGCTTGGTGCGCGATTGTCCCGCGGGGCGGCTGCGATTGTGCTCATTTTGATTTTCTTCCAACTCTTTATTATTGGTGCGCGATCAGAGCAGCGTCAAGGCTTGGGCCTGGCAAGCGGTCAATCCGATTTGGCATTAAGCACGGTCCAGGGCGAGAGTTGCAATAGGGCGCGAAACGCGTGTCCGCGATGGCTTTGCGTCCACCGGGTCTGATCGTCCATTTCTGCCATGGTGCGGTCGAGAGCAGGTACATAAAAGAGTGGATCGTATCCGAAGCCCCCGCGCCCCCGCGGAGCATCAAGTATGCGGCCCTCGACCGTACCCTGCGCGCTAAGCACAGAGGCCCCATCCTGGGCGGCGGTCAGCACGCATTGATACCGGGCGCTGCGCTCGTTATCGGCAACCCCGGCGAGCTGCTGTAACAGAAAAAGATTGTTGTTGGCGTCCGCTGCGGCCGCGGTGTGAAAGCCGGCATCAGCCGCGTAGCGCGCGGAGCGAACGCCAGGGGCGCCCTTAAGAAAATCGACCTCGAGCCCAGAGTCGTCGGCCAACACCATTGCGCCGGGGAGAAAGCGGCTGTAGTAGATCGCTTTTTCGCGGGCGTTCTCTGCAAACGTCAGGCCATCTTCCGCAGGGGCCTCAATGTCGTTGAGACCGGGGAGGGGGAGAACGAGGATACTCCTGGGCGGCCGCCAGGGCAAAGTCGCGCAACTTGCCCGGGTTGGTGCTGGCGACGTATAGGGTGCGGGCCATCAGTGAAAATGGGCCAGGGGGCAGCCTTCACAGCGTGCTTTTGGGCCGCAATGGTTTTTGCCAACGGCCACCACCAGTGCGTGGAATTCGTTCAAGAGCTGCGTGCGAAACTCGGGCGGGTCGTGGGCAAATGCGGTATCCACAAGTTGCTGCACATGCCCATATTTACGGTCGCGGCCGGCGAGACCGTGTCGTTCGGTAATGCGGCGCAGGTACTCATCGACCACAGGGACTGGATGAAGCAGCGCGTAGAGCAGAATGGCATCGGCGGTCTCTTCACCCACCCCCGGCAGCGCCAGCAGTTGGTGGCGAACCACGTTGGTGGGTTGCGCCGCTAGCCGGCTCAAAGAGGATCCGTGCTGTTGGTCAAGAAAGGCGACAAATGCCTTGATCGCCGCAGCCTTGCGCACCATGTATCCCGAGGGACGAATAAGAGTGCGTAGCTCTTCCTCCGCAATCACCCGCAGGCCCTCGAGGTTCATCACGCCTCGCGCGAGCAGGTTGGCAATCGAGCGTTCCACGCCGCGCCACCCAGTGTTCTGGGTGAGGTAGGCGCCGACGATCACCTCCAGCGGCGTTTGCGCCGGCCACCATTGCTGAGGGCCATACGCGGCAGCCAGCTGGTCATGAAAATTGCGCAGTATATGGGCTTCGGTCATGGCTTGGGCTTCTGTTGCTGCAGCTGTTTCTTCCAGCCCAGCAGCTTGGCTTTCAATGCTGCGGCTTCTGCCTCGGCGATCATGCCTTTGTGTTGATACAGGATGGAGAGGCTGGTATGAGCCAGAACCTCTTCTGGATCCAGCTCCAGCAGATGCTGGGCCACCGCGATGGCCTCGTCGAGGTCCCCTTGCTCCTGCAGTGCGCGGATGAGCCCGTGCATGGCATCGAGCAGGCTGGGATCTAATTCGAGACAGCGGCGAAGGTGGTCGGCGGCGGTGGCCGCATCGCCTTCCGCGAGCCGGTCGAGCGCCTGGTAATAAAGCTCTTCGGCTTCCGAAAAGTGCGAGGGTGGTGACATGGTCTTAATGGCCTGTCTCGATGATAGCCGTTAAGATCCTTCCTTACCACGTAGCGGGTGGCGGGATCTGCGGTTATCGCGCGAGGACGACCGTAGATTTGTTGCGCCGGTCGACGCTGCTCATTTGCTTTCTGCGCTTAGGGCTCGTAGGTGCGCCGGCAGGAATGGCCGGACCAGGTACTGGTAGGCAGCTCCGCCGACACAGCCTCCAAGCAGAGGACCGGCAATTGGAACCCACCAGTAGTTTCCAGGCGAAGGAAACGCGGCTGGTCCCCAACCGGCAAGAAAGCAGAAGATGCGTGGACCCAGGTCGCGCGCGGGGTTGATTGGCCACGCCTCGAGATAACCCATCGAGGCGCCGATCAAGGCCACAAGCAGGCCGATCATCAGGGCACCGGAGTTGGCCTGCGGCGCCATCTCGTTATATTGCTCGGTAATGGCGAAGATGCCGAAAATCAAAAATGCGGTCAGTATGATTTCATCGCCGAAGGCATGCATGGGCGTAATTGCCAGGCCGGGATGAGTAAAGAAAACACCGGCGGCGCCGCCCGCTGCGCGGGTCAGCTGTGCGGTTTGATTAAAGTGGTCTATCACCGGCGCGAACAACACATAAACCAGGGCCGCTCCCAAAACACCGCCAACCACCTGGGCCACAAAATACGGAATGACTTTGCGCCACGCGAACTTGCGATAGAGCGCCAGGGCCAGAGTCACCGCTGGATTGGCGTGAGTGCCGGAGATGGATCCGGTGGCGTAGATGGCCATGGTCACAGCGAGGCCCCATGTGATACACACTCCCCAATAGGAGTTCACGTAAGGACTGGGATTGTACAGGACGTACATGCCGGCGACCGAGTCGCCGAATGCAATGATGATGAAGACCGCGACGGCCTCCGCCAGCAACTCGCCGAAATCTTGTCTTTTCATGAAAGTGCCTTTTACGGTAGCAGGTATTTTGCCGCCAGATCGTTGAATTGGCGCAACTGTTCGTCGATCCAGTCCTGGCCCGTGCCCAGTTCCTCTGCCATGAGCGTTGCCACCGCCGGCGCCATCTCGATCGCCGCCCGTGCATTCAGGAATAGAGCCCGGGTTCGACGCGAGAGCACATCGTCTACCGTGCGCGCCATCTCCTCCCTAACTCCCCAGACCACTTCTGCGGCGATATAGGGCAGCGCTGGATGGAGTTGCTGCGCGAGGCGCTTGTCGGCCGCTGCCAAGGCGAGGATCCTATCGGCGTCAGAACCGTATACGTCCAGGCTGTTCAGGGAATCGACTCCCTGCTTGTAGCCGTGGATCTTCAAATCGTGAGTCTTGCTGGGCACGTCTGCCAGCTCGCCCAGGGTAATGGCGTGGTTTACGCAGTCCTCAGCCATGTGACGATAGGTGGTCCATTTGCCTCCCACGATGGTCAGCAATCCGGAGTTATCGATATGGATAGTGTGATCGCGGGAGAGTGAAGAGGTCTTGCTCGACGCCCCGTTTGCTTTGACCAGCGGGCGGATGCCGACATACACGCTGAGCACATCACTGCGCTTGGGAGGGCGGCTGAGATACTGGGCCGCGGTGTCCAAAATGAACTGCACTTCTTCTTCGAAGGGAAGCGGGTTGTAGGACGGTTCCTGAATGGGGGTATCGGTCGTGCCCACGACTGTGTGCTCATGCCACGGAATGGCAAACATTACCCGGCCGTCGCTGGTGTGGGGGACCATGATCGCAGTATCGCCGAGTAGAAACGCACGCTCGAACACCAGGTGGATGCCCTGGCTGGGCGCGATCATGCCGTCTAATTCCGGTTCCGCCAGGCGGCGCACATCGTCGGCGAAGATGCCTGCTGCATTCACTACCACGTGAGCCGGGATGGTCATGCGCCGGCCAGATTCACTGTCAACGGCAACGACCCCGTCGGCAAAGCCGTCGGCGCCGCGGGTGATCTCGACCACTGGGGCGTAGTTGAGCAGGACGGCGCCCTGATCTGCGGCCGTCTCCGCCAACTGGATCAGCAAACGCGTGTCATCAAACTGTCCATCGTAATAAATGACACCGCCACGGAGACCATTGGTCTGGATCGTGGGCAGACGCTCGAGTGTTTCTTCCCGAGAGAGCAGGCGAGACTTGCCGAAACCGTATTTGCCGGCGAGCAAGTCATACACCTTCATGCCAATGCCGTAGAACGGAGCTTCCCACCAGGAGTAATTTGGGACCACGAATCCCAGGTCATGGACCAGGTGGGGAGCGTTCTGGCGCAGCAGGCCGCGTTCCTTCAGGGCTTCCATTACCAGCGACACGTTGCCTTGCTCCAGATAACGGACACCACCGTGAACCAGCTTGGTGCTGCGGCTCGACGTGGCCGAGCCGAAATCCATTCGCTCCAGCAGCAACACGGCAAAGCCGCGGTTGGCCGCATCCACCGCGACCCCTACGCCGGTGGCGCCGCCTCCGATGACCACAATGTCCCAGGGAGTGGAACGATCGGTGACACGGGCCAGCATTGCTTGACGATTCATCTACTCGTCTCCTTCGTGCCAGTGCCTCGACCGCTCGACCGCCCTTTTCCAGCGTTCCCGGCCGGCGGCGATTTTTTTCTGGCCCCTTTGGGGCTCGAAACGGGTGTCGGCTGCGCGCAGCTTGCGAATCTCCTCCGGGCTGTCCCAGAAGTCCACCGCAAGCCCGGCCAGATACGCGGCACCCAGCGCGGTGGTCTCGCTGACCGCGGGCCGTATGACGGGCACTCCCAGCAGATCAGCCTGGAATTGCATCAGCAGATCATCCACGGACGCGCCTCCATCGACGCGCAATTCTCTGAACGGAACCTTGGTGTCCGCATCCATGGCTTCGATCACATCCGCCACCTGGAACGCGATGCTCTCTTCAGCCGCGCGGGCGATGTGGCCGGGCTTGGTTCCGCGGCGCAACCCAATCAAGAGGCCTGTTGCGTACGGGTCCCAATAGGGCGCACCCAGGCCGACAAATGCAGGCACCAGGACGACTCCATCGGAGTCTTCGACACTCGCGGCCAGTTGATTGACCTCGGAGGAATGGCGAATCAGCTGAAGACTATCGCGCAGCCACTGGATCACGGCTCCGCCAATGAAGATGCTGCCCTCCAGGGCGTATTCCAGTTTCTTATCCAGGCTGCAGATGAGCGTGGTGATCAGTCTTTTCTCCGAGAGCACGAAGTGGGTGCCGATATTTTGCAGCAGAAAGCAGCCCGTACCGTAGGTGTTCTTGGCATCACCCGGATGTATGCACAGTTGTCCAAAGAGCGCGGATTGCTGATCTCCGGCGATGCCTGCGATCTCGGTCGCTTCAAGACCAAGAGAAGTGGTCACCTGGCCAATCTTCTCGCTCGACCAGACCACCTCGGGCATCATGCTTTCTGGAATTCCAAACAACTTCAGCAGATCCGGATCCCATCGGTCTTCGCGGATGTTGTAGAGCATGGTCCGCGAAGCATTGGTGCGGTCGGTAATGTGTTTTTTCCCGCTGGTCAGGTTCCAGATCAGCCAGCTATCGACGGTCCCGAAGGCTAGTTTTCCGGCTTTCGCCTTTTCGCGCGCCCCGTCGACGTTCTCCAGGATCCATGCGATTTTGGAACTCGAAAAATAGGGATCGATCAGCAGGCCGGTCTTCTGGCGGACGGTTTCTTCCGTGCCGTCGGTCTTCATCTGGTGGCATCGTTCGGCGGTGCGGCGATCCTGCCAGACAATCGCGTTGTAGACCGGCTTGCCCGTTTCGCGGTCCCACACGATGGTCGTTTCCCGCTGATTGGTGATACCCACCGCAACCAGGTCGCGTGCCCGTATACCCGCCTTGCCAAGAACCTCTACCACCGAGCTCATTTGCGAGGTAAGGATCTCGAAAGGGTCGTGCTCGACCCAGCCGCCCTGGGGGTAAATCTGCTCGAACTCACGCTGGCCATGGGCGACGATGTTTCCATCTTTGCCAAAGAGGATGGAACGGGAACTGGTGGTTCCCTGATCGAGCGAGAGAATATAGGCCATGACGCTCCTTGAGACCCCGAGTGTTATAGAGTACCCGGGATCGTCTCGTCAACGGCGAGCGTGTTCGGCGGATCGAAATGGCGGCATTTGCGTGGAGGATCCCAGGTCTCAAAGGCGAGACCTGGCACACCCATCATCCCTTCCAGGAACGTCTAAGCCAGGTTGACGAAGTGCATGGCCACGGAGTTCATACAGTAGCGCAGACCCGTCGGATGGGGGCCGTCATCGAAGACGTGTCCCAGGTGAGCGTCGCACTGTTTGCAGGAAACTGCGGTGCGCTCCATCCCCAGGGTTCGATCTGTAATTTCAACGACATTCTCGTGCGCGATCGGCGCCCAGAAGCTCGGCCAGCCAGTACCAGAATCGAACTTGGTCTCCGAACTGAAGAGAGCCGTGTCACAGCAGATGCAACGAAAAATGCCGCGATCGTGCACGTTCAATAAGTCCCCGGTGTAAGCCCTCTCCGTGCCTGCCTGGCGAGTCACCTCGTATGAAATCGCGGATAGCTGCTTCTGCCATTCGGCATCCGATTTGACTATTTTGGGGACCACAACTTTGCCGGTTGACTTGCCGTTCGAAGCAAATTGAACGATGGTCACCATACCTGGAGTTGTAGTCCTGCCGCTTGCGGCGGATGCGGTGCTCGGCGGCCGTAGTGACCAGAATGCGAGGGCCCCGCAAGCGCTTGCCGAGGTGACGAGAAAAGCCCGCCGGCTAGGCCGTTGACGATCTTGGTTTGAATTGCTCATAGAGTTCCCCTTTTCTTGGAAGTTGCAAATTTTCGTTTATCCAAAGGTGAACGAATACGCCCGTACCCCCGGCGCCAGAAATTCAATGCGAAAGGTTCGGTCGCGAATACTGCCTTGCTGACGAATCAGTTGATAGAGCCGATCTCCGGTCACCACGCCGTATCCTTCGGCGTCGGTATCCATGCCATGGTCGGCGCCAGGCGCCTGGCCATCGATGGTGACCCGGAAACGGATCGCTTTCCCATCCGCTGCCGGCCCTAGAACCAGGTGAAGGTCGCGCGCGTGAAAACGAAACGAGATGCTATCGCCGGCGGCAAGCGAGGTCGCGAACTGCTCTTCGTCTTTCCATCGGCCGCCCAACGCCCATTGGTTGAGGTCCAACCCGGCCGGGGTTTTATAAAGTTGCGGATCATCCTGATTCAATCCGCCGGGCGAGGCGAAGTTTTGCGCTCTGGCATATCCGACATAGGTTTCGGGCGATTGGACATCGTTCGAATCCGCAGCAGCTTCCGTGCCGCTGGCAGCAATATTGCTCGCGGCCTGGGGCAGAGGAGCATGGTTGGCTTCCTCGAGCAAGGTTCGTATCCACTGTTCCGACTCATCGTAATCGCCCTCCCCAAAGTGATGGAAGCGAACTTGCCCCGTGGCATCAATGAAGTAGTCAGCAGGCCAGTACTCGTTGTTGAAGCTGCGCCAGATCTTGTAGTTGTTATCCATCGGGACCGGATAGAGAATACCCAGATCCTTCACCGCTTTGCGCACGTTCGCTTCGTCCTTTTCGAAAGGGAACTCAGGCGTATGAACACCAATGATCACCAGCCCGCTGTCCTTGTATTTCTCGTTCCATGCCTTGATATAGGGCAACGTGCGCAGGCAGTTGATGCAGGAATAAGTCCAGAAATCTACCAGAACTACTTTTCCGCGTAGCGACGCCAGTGTGAGCGGCGGTGAGTTGATCCAAGCCGTGGCACCGGAAAAATCTGGGAGAACCTCCGTGGCCGTGCCACCGGAGACGTAGAGAGTTTGGTTGATCTCGATCCGCTTTGGATGGTTTGCTGGATGGAAACGGTCGAGCAGGCGCTGCTCCAGACCGCCGGTGCTGGCCAGGGAAAGCCGCGTAAGCACGCCCCGGTCGAGTCCGAAGGCAACGGCGGCGACCGCCGCGAGCACGGCAACCCCGAGAACACGGCGAATCCACTCCTCCACGCCCAGCGAACGCTTCATGGCCGCAAACAAACGGCCGCCGGCCAGCAACGCGATCGCCAGCGAAGTTGCCGCTCCTGCCGCATAGCAGAGAAGGAGGACGGCGGTATGCGTGCTGGCGCCTTGCAGCGCCGCTCCGGTGAGAATGAGGCCCAAGATCGGCCCGGCGCAGGGTGCCCACAGTAAGCCGGTGCCAATGCCAAGCAGAAGCGAGTTCAGGACACTTGCACCTGAATCGGAGTTTCTTGAAAGCCGGTTGCCTAGTTGCACCAGCGGACGCGACAAGCGGTCAGCGAGTGACGAGAAGAGCAGGGTAAGGCCAAAAACGGCAAAGAGGATCAGAGCGGCAATGCGGCCGAACTGGTTGGCCCGTACCGCCCAGCCGCCGCCCACGGTCGCCAGGCTGGCAACCAGGGCAAACGTGATCGCACATACCGGCAAGCAGCGGCAAACCACTCTTGCGAAAGGGCTGATCGGAGCGCGCGAACACGAATGGCAGCACCGGCAGGATGCAAGGGCTGAGAATCGTGAGCACGCCACCGAAATATGCTAAGAAGCAACAGGAACATTTGCTTACCACCAGCCCCAATGAGACTTCAGAGGGCCAAAGAGGTTACGGATATTGCGCAGCTTTGGTTTTCCGACAGGAATATGATGAAAGCGCTGGCAAACCAGGCATCCTAATGCCTATGGCCCTACGGGTCGCAAATTTGCTCCGTCATGTTTGATCGGCGTCGCTATCGGAGTCTTCGCCCCAGTGTTTCAGGCGCAGACCCCGGCCACGCACCCTACCAGCACGCCTTACGCCGGCGACCTCAGCATCTTCGAAGATCCCGGCCGCGAAAAGCGTCTGCAGATCGACCGCGTCATGGACCTTCTGCAACTCAAACCCGGCAGCGTCGTTGCTGACATCGGTGCCGGCGGGGGCTGGTTCAGCGTCCGCGCTGCCCGCCGCGTTGCTCCCAATGGCCGGGTGATCGCTGAGGAAATCAATCCCAAAGCCATCACCTACATTCAGCAGCGCGCCCAGCGCGAGCACCTGGGCAACATCGAAACCGTCCTGGGAACGCCCGACGATCCCAAGCTCGCGCCCGACTCGCTCGACGCCGCCCTGATGCTGAAGGTTTACCACGAAATCGCGCATCCCCCACTGGTGCTTGCCAATCTGCGCGCGGCGCTCAAACCGGGCGCTCGCTTCGGCATCATCGACCGAACGGCAACGGCGCGGACCATGGTCTGAACGAGCCCATTGTTCGCGCCGAGGTGGAGCACGCCGGCTTCCGCCAGGTCGCCCGCTACGATTTCACCAAGGCGGATGGCCAGGACTACTTCCTGATCTTCGAAAAACGGTAGTATCTATCAGGCCGGGGCACCACCGGGGTGAAATATGCGCCATAAGCGCCCTAAGGGTCCCCGCTCATCCGTTTCCGCATTTGGATTTACCGGTTCGGGATCCGCCGGCGCCGCTTAGCCGTTCTGAAAGAAACTCTAAATTGTTCATGAAGCCATTTGCATTGTGATGGCAAAGCAGCATCCCGCTTCCCGAGGCTCAAAGACCAGGTCTCCGCCGAAGTTTTTCATGATGGCTTGAGATACATACAAACCAAGACCACTCGCTTTAGCGCCCTGTTGAAATGGCCGGAAGAGATGTAGCGGGTCTGGTATTCCCGGGCGGTGTCGCGGATGCGAACGATGAAATGTTCACCACTTCTCGACGCCTCCACCATAAGCAGCTTGTCGCTGGAGTTTTCCATCGCCCTAAGACTGTTCTTCACCAGGTTCAGAAAGACCTGGATCAGTCCGTAGCGGTCCGCCCAAACAACCGGCAGAGCGCTTTCAGGCTTCCAGCAGAGCCTGACGCCTGACTCACGGCAGGCAGCCTCAATCAGGATTTTCGCCTCGTCCAGGACTGAATCTAACTCGACCGCCCGCCTTCCCTGATCGTCCGATCGAACAAGGTCCAGATTCGACAGCCTCTCCATCCCACGGATGAGCGTTCCCAATGCTTCAAAGTCTTCGTTTCCCTGCAATGCGCTTACCCGGCCAAGATTTCTGTACATGACCTGCGCTGCTCCTGAGAGATTCCGAATTTCATGAGATACAGCGCTCATGAGTATTCGTGCATTTTTCAACAGGTAATCCAAGCTTAGGTCCTCACGATGAACAAGGTCTTCGGAGAGATCGACGATGATCGCTGCCAGCCGGTTTCCCGAGTGTGTGTTGTACGTCGCAAACCAAATTCCAGCAAGAAAGGTTTCGCCAGTCGCCCGTTGCCCGCAACATTGCATAGTTGTTCTTAAAGGCTGGGATTGTTTTGCGCGCGCCGCGATTAACAATGCAGGCAGGTATTTTTGAATCGGCTGCGATTTCAGCTCTCCTTCTCCGGAAGCCAGCAATTCTTGCGCCGCGTGATTCGCCAGTAGAATTTCCCCCTTCGAATCCGCAGTGAGAATCGCAGCAGGGCTACTTTCTATTAACACGCGGAGCTGTTCTTCTGCCTCCTGCCGCAATCGTATTTGCCCCTCAACCTCTTCCAGGTGCTGCATGACAATCCGGCGGTTTCGCACTAATTCAAAGACAAATAAACCGGTCCCCACAAAACCTGCAGAAGAAAGAATCAGGCGCACAATGGCTTCACCCGAAGGCAGATTGCTGAACAGCTCCTGCAGTATGGAGCAGACGAAGGCTAAGCACACTATCTGCCAGCGACGGAGAGTTCCGCTGACCAACATGATAGGAAAAAGATATAGAAAGCCGATCGAGATATAGGGTTTGGTGTACAAGTCGATGAACGCAATCGCCGCTCCCAGCACTATTGCAGCGAGAAGTAAGAACCGGCGGTCAGCGCGCGAGTAGATCGACAAAATGTCCATCCAGGATTAGTGCCTCCACTAACTTCGCTATGACTGTATCGCATTCTTTAAGATCTACGGGCACTGCAACAAAAGATGCACGAACGCACACCATTCGGCCAATCTTCCGATCTGATCGACGGATCATCTACGGCTCATGGATCGAGGGTTAACGCTGACCGCTCCTGAGCCGTTGGTTGCGTATAAAGATCATGCCCGATAACCGAAATAGCGGCTTCTCATCAGACGTGTTCTACGTCACGCTTTCCCTGGGTGCTCATGCGTTGGCGAATCCCGCTTCGCCCTGATTAGCAAATCATCGATAAGAGTCACGCAGCCGCTCCCCCGGAGGCCCATCATGATCGACAGATTCATTCGACGGAGCTTTATTCATGGAGCGGCGAAGTCTCGTCGAGTCCCTGCCTTTCTGTGCTCTTCTTTTGTCTTGTCCATGCTCCTTTCCGGCTCCGTATATGCAGATAATGGAGGGAAGGTCATGGGAACCGTCAAGGACCAATCGGGTTCAGTCGTTCCCAATGCGGATGTCAACCTGGAAAGCAAATCGACAGGAGTGACGCAAAGCACAAAGACCGATCCCGCGGGTACTTACACCTTCCCCCTGGTCCCGGTTGGCACATATACGCTCACCGTGCACGCGCAGGGGTTCAAACCCGTCGCGCACGAGGGTGTGGTGGTTAGCATTCACAGCGTGGTCGAACAGGATTTGGAACTAACGGTGGGAGAGCAGACGCAAACCATAACGGTGACTGACTCAGAAGTGCAAGTGGAGACCGCTGAGACCGAGCTGGGGGAGACGCTTGGAAGCGAGAAGATCACGTCCGTCCCGCTCAATGGCCGCAGCTACACCGATCTTCTTTCAGTTCAGTCCGGTGTTACTCCAATCAGCACAAGCGCCTCGCAAAGCGGTTCCTCAGGAGGCAGCTTTGCTTCGGCAACCGCGCCCTCCGGCGGTCTCGATCCGGGACAGTTTTCAATCAGCGGTCAGCGAGAAAGCGCAAATGGCTTTGTTCTCAACGGCGCCAGCGTCGTTGAGGGCATTGCTTCGGCCGCTGCCGTGATACCTAACCTCGATTCCATTGCTGAGTTTCGCGTACTCACCACCAACTCGGACGCGGAATTCGGCAACTACAGCGGTGGTTTGGTAAATGTGGTGACCAAGTCCGGTACCAATCAATTGCATGGCTCCGTCTTTGAATTTCTTCGGAATACTGATCTGGACGCCAAAGGATATTTCGATTCTGCGCGGCCGGCGTTCATTCAGAACCAGTTCGGCGGAACGCTGGGCGGCCCAATTCGACATGACAAAGTGTTCTTTTTCATCGACTATCAGGGCAACCGAACCATTCAGGGCATCGAGACAGCACAGATTCCCGTGCCCAGCACTCAAGACCGAAATGGGAATCTGTCTGACGTGACCGCCTTCAACGGAATCGTGAGCGATGCTTACTTCGCCGGCCAGCTAAGCCAACGTCTTGGGTATCCCGTCGCGGTCGGCACCCCGTATTACAGCAGTGGATGCACTTCAGCCACTCAATGCGTGTTCCCAAACGCGGTCATTCCCCAGCAAGCCTGGTCAGCGCCCGCGAAATTCCTTTTGCAATACATTCCACAACCTACGGGCCTGAACAATGCGGGCCCTTACTTCCAGAGCGCGGCGAACAACGAGCGGCTGAACGACGACAAAGGCTCCAGCCGCCTTGACGCCAACACGCGCTATGGCAATCTTTCGGCCTACTACTTCATCGATGGATATAACTTGAGCAATCCGTATGGGACTTCTCAGGGGGAGCGAATGTGCCGGGATTCGGTACGCTTTCCAATGGCCTGGCACAGCTGATTGCTCTGAGCGATGTCAAATCCATCGGCGACAAAATGGTTAATGAAACTCGCCTTAGCTACCTGAGAAATGCAAATGATCTTGGTCAACCGCACGGTGGGCTAGGCGTCAGCCCAGCCGATCAGGGGTTCGCTGCCGTCTCTCAAGGAGGATTCCTTCCCCAGCTCCCCACACAAGAAGGCGTCGTCTCAGTCAATTTCAACAACTACACGATTGGGGCTTCCCCCTTTACGGTTCTGCAGATCAACAACACGTACCAAGCGTCGGAAACGTTCTCACGCGTGGTGGGAAACCATACCATCAAGGTTGGCGCGGACGCGCATAAGGATCATGTAAAGCAAGTAGTCAATCTGCAGTCAAATGGACAATTTAATTTTTATGGCAATCAAACCGGCTACGATTTCGCAGATTTCCTGCTCGGTGTTCCCAGCCAATTTGTTCAGGGGTACACACCCCCCTTCGGTGATGACTCAAGCTATGCCGGACTGTTCGCACAAGATAGCTGGAAGGCACGGCCGAATCTTGTCGTGAATTATGGGTTGCGCTGGGAATACATGCGTCCCTGGTCGGAACAGCATGGGCAAACCGCGGCATTGATTCCCGGAGACAATTCAGAGAAGTTCCCCGGGGCTCCTCAAGGCCTGGTCTTTCCGGGTGATCCAGGAATTCCCTCGACAGTCGCAACAACGCCACTGAATGATTTCTCACCGCGCATTGGTGTGGCATATTCTCCCAGCCTCAACGGTGCGGTCTTTCATCGACTATTCGGGGGGCCGGGAAGCTCAAGTATTCGCGCTGGCTTCGGGCGCTACTTTACCGCCATCGAAGGTGCTACGCTGTCGTTTGCCACCGGCGACTCTCCTTGGGGGCTCACGTATGTGAGCACTGAACCGCCCTTATTGGAAAAGCCCTTTGTAGGTGCGCAAACCGGAACGGAGTATACGCAGCCTTTTCCTGTTGCTCCTGTCCCGTATAGCGCAAGCCCTAAACAGCCATACCGGGTCGAATTGGACGCAGTACGAACCCATCAATGGTGTTGATTCGTACTATTACAAGAATCGAACGCCGTATTCGGAGAATTATTACCTGGCTCTGCAGCGCCAGCTGACCTCGAATGTGGTGCTCACCGTCGACTACACAGGGAGCGAAGGACATCACCTCATCACTCTCTTGTCCGCCAATCCGGGAAATCCAGCACTCTGCCTGAGTGTGAGCCAAACCAGCCAGGTTGCTCCCGGATCGCCGACATGCGGTCCCTTTGGCGAAAACGAAATATATACAAAGAACGACGGCACGGTTATCAACGGCACTCGCGCTCCCTTCGGGAACGCTATCGGAAGCAGTGCTTATTTTTATAATTATGGCAATTCCGTCTACAACTCGCTGCAAGTACCGCTGAACTACACTGGCAAGCGGGGAACCATGCTTGGCGGATATACTTACGGCAAATCCATCGATGACGCGTCGAGCTTCCAGGAGCAGCTTTATCCTTATAACTACAATCTCCGGCGCTCTATTAGTTCCTTCGATCTGCGCCACAGTTTTGTCGCCAGCTATCGGTATAACCTGCCATTCGATCAGATATTCAAGTCGAACCGCCTGAGCAGTGGATGGTCGCTTACGGGGATCACTCGATTCAGTACTGGTGTTCCGGTGACGCTCTTTGACTTTAACGACAACAGCCTGATTGGCGCAGGAAACAATGGAGTGAATGGCGTTGGCGTAGACTTGCCGAACGTCAGCCCTGGCCCGCTTCAAATCAACCACAAACCGCAAAATGGGAAACCTTACTTCGACACCTCACTGTTTCAGGTTGCGCCCCTCGGGTCCCCAGGCGATGCGAAACGGCGCTTCTTTTATGGACCGGGAATTGATAATTGGGACCTCGCTCTCTTGAAAACCATTTCGTTCAAAGAGTCCAGATCTCTGGAGTTGCGGCTGGAGACCTTCAACACATTCAACCATACGCAATTTGACGGGGCTAGCACAGTGAACGGTAACTTCACCAGTTCATCTTTCGGGCAAGTAACCAGCGCCGCGGCGCCGCGCATTGGTCAGATCGCGGCGAAATTCAACTTTTAGGGACCACCACTGAACCGCAGATAAGCTGGCATCGCCAAAAGGAGCGAGGTGCAATCATTAGACTTAACCGAAAGATATGAGGGCGGATAGGAAATCTAAGGCATCCTGATAGCGTGCGCAGAGACGACCCTGTCGTGACCCTGAGCAGCACTCCGCGGGTCCCCAGCCGCCTCCCCGGCAATGTAACTAACAAGCGATCTTTCATCCAGATACGGCCATCTCAGATTGCTTCTATGAAACAAGAACTTCGAGTTCTCCTTGTAGATGATCATGCTCTCTTTCGGGAGAGTGTTACCCGCTTACTACAGGCTGAGCCTGGCTTCGCCACCGTGCGAGCGTGCGGCGAGGTTCAGGAGGCTTTGTCGCTGCTTCAACGCGAAGCGTTTGACGTGGTCTTGCTGGACTACAACCTCGGGGGCGAACACGGAACTGTTTTTCTTGATGGGGCTCAAGCACGCGGGTTCAAAGGCCGGATCCTCATCGTCACAGCGGGGATGGCCAGTATGACCGTTCTTCGGGTTTTGGAGCGAGGCGTATCAGGAATCCTGCTAAAACAGGCGCCCCCTTCGGAGCTGGTTGAAGCGATTCATAGGATCATGACCGGTCAGGCCTGGCTGGACTGGCGCTCTGTTAGACCGCTGATCGATGGCATGAGTCGCAGAGCCGAAGAAGACCGAAACAAAACCTCTCTGACTCTTCGCGAACGGGCTGTTTTACGGGCGGTTTTCGAAGGTCTTTCCAACAAAGAGGTAGCAACGAAGCTCGACTTGTCTGAAGGCGGTGTGAAAGCGGTGCTGCACCAGCTCTTTGCCAAAACCGGGGTACGTACCCGAGGTCAACTAGTCCGCATCACTCTGGAGAAGTACGCCGAGGATTGGTTGGGCATAGAAACTCGCTGAAACTGTCCGGCAAAATTTCGACAGGCTCTAAAGTCACTTTAGGTAGGCCCGCACCAGATCAATGAGATCCTCAGCTATCTCCTGGGTGGGAAACTTCTCCTTGTCCGGATTCATCATGTGCAGGCGGATATGGTCCTCCAGCACCTCTGCCATCAGGCTATTGATGCCACCGCGGACATTAGCCAGCAGCATCAGAATCTTCGCACACTCATCACTGTCGGAAAGTGAGCGCTCGATCGCGTCCACCTGGCCGCGGATTCGCTTGATCCGAGCCAGTAGCTTTTGTTTTTCTTTTTCGAGATGTGACATTGTCTAATTATATCCTAGGGGGATATGATATTAGAATGATCAGCCAATAGGAAAAAGAACATGACGATGACTTTGCTATTTGCGGGACGCCTCTCCGCGGCATTGCTGTTGGGAGCAGTTGTCGGACTGGAGCGCCAATGGCGCCAGCGCACGGCCGGCACTAGAACCAACGCACTTGTAGCCGCGGGCGCTTCAGCATTTGTGATGTCTGCTCTATTGCTTGATGGCGACCCGTCCGCTCGCGGCAGAATCGCATCGTATGTTGTTTCTGGCGTGGGGTTTCTCGGCGCGGGTGTGATCTTCAAAGACAGCGGCAACATTCACGGTCTGAATACTGCAGCGACGATTTGGTGCTCGGCCGCGATAGGCGTCCTGGCGGGCTTCGGCGCTCCGCACCTTTCCTTGCTTCTCGCTTTGGCGGTCATTTTCACCAATACAGTCCTGCGTCCATTGGCATACCGGCTGCACCCGGTCCTGCCGGAGCCAATTCCGGTTGAGACCACTTACGAGGTAAACCTGACATGCCGCAGCTCAGACGAGGCCCATTTGCGCACACTGCTTCTCACTACGATTTCAGAGTCCCCAGCTGTATTGCAGGCAATTCATAGTGTGGATGTAGCGAACTCAGATCGCATGGAAATCCGCGCGGCACTCACCGTGGCAGGTCGCCGCAACGATGTGGTTGAACTGGCTGTCAAGCGGCTTTGTTTCGAGCCCGGAGTTTCGGCAGTGAGCTGGTCGATCGTACCGATGGCATTGGAATGAATGGCACCTGAACGAATTTCTTTCTTGCTCAAGTCATTCAACGATGCCTCGGCCCTCCGGGCTGGGCTGATGTTTGGCCGCGGGCCCGCCATGCCCCGATGAACTATTAGGTGGCACATTCCATGATCGTGCAAGATGACGACGTTCGTCTCTTGGCTGATATGTTGTGTCGCTGGTATGACTTAGCCCTTGCAGTAGCCAGGCTAAGCCGCGATAACCGGGCCGCTCGCCCAGTCGCAATTACCATCTGCCATTACTACAATCCCCTGCCGTATTACCCAATAGTTGTAGAAAGGCCAGCCAGGGGCATTAAGCTCATCCACAGTGGCAATTCGCCAGCGATCTGTGGTCAAGGTCAATTGCCGCGGCTGTGACGTCATTTCTTCGATTGAGGAGGGATTTATGCGCCACTTATCTGCCGGACGTGCTCATGCGTTTCTTAACTATCTCGCCTCCACTTGCCGGCATAGCTTTTCCTGGATACCGTTGTTTCTCATGGCCGCCATGGTCGTCTGCCCATCGGCCCACGCGTTTGTAACCGCAGCGGATTTTAGCGGGCGGAGAGCCGGATAGAATCGGGCAACATCGATAGGCCCTGGGGGTCGCGGTGGATGGTAACGGCAACGTCTACATCGCCCAGAGCAGTGTGGTATTGAAGGAAACCTTCTCGCCAGATGGGCAATGGCTATAGCGAAACCGTCATCGCCAGGATCCAGGGGGTTGAGCGAGTCGGCATTGCAGTGGACGGTGTGGCAACGTTTATCTCGGCATAAACGGCGGGGTCTACAAGGAGACGTTTTCCGATGGCAGCTATCGCCAAAGCACCATAGCTTCCAATGTCAAGCAGCCCGACTGGATCGCGGTGGACGGCAAGGGCAATGTCTATATCGCCGACAACGCGGATAACCGGGTTTTGAAAGAGACGCCATCGGGGAGACGATTACGCCCAGAGTGTCGTGTTCTCTCCGTCCGCGAGTGGCGCGAATTCGCTGAACGGGCTTGCGGTCGACGCTATCGGTAAGGTGTATTTCCTCAGCGACGGAAATGTATGGAAGTCGACGCCTGCAGCCGGAGGCTATCACACAACTCGGGTGCTCGCCGGTACTTATGGGCGTGGGCTTGCGGTCGACGGCGCCGGGAACCTGTACGTTACCGTCGGCAGCACCCAGGTACTACAGGAGACGCTATCGGGAGGAAGGTACACCCAAAGCACGGTGGCGACCGCCCACTTAAGTGTCGCTGCAGGCCTCGCCGTGGATTACAGCGGGAACCTCTACGTCGGCGACCTCCTAGGCAACCGGGTGTTGAAGGAGTACGCGACCAGCTCCCCTCTTCCGCGAAGCTCGGGCGGGGCCGAGCCAGGAGGTCAGCATGCTCTCTGCGCCCAAGGGGAGCAGTATATCGCAGTAGAAGCCCGATTAGGAGGATAATTTCTTTAGGGAGTCCTCTTATGGGCAGTGTCGCTCTTTTGCAGTCGCTTAAAGACAGCATCGTTGGCCAGGCTGGGGTGAAGACCATCTTTGGCGACCCCATCTCCGCCCAGGGAAAGACGGTTATCCCGGTGGCCAAAATCACCTATGGCTACGGTGGCGGCGCGGGCACGGGTGGGGTAGGAAATTCGAGCGCACAGGGTGAAGGTGGTGGCGGAGGCGCCGGCGTGCGCGCCATTCCTGTGGGAGTGATCGAGGTTAGCGACGGCAGACCCGCTTCATACCGATCACCAGCCGAAAGAAGCTGGCCGGGGCCGTACTGGCGGGTATGTTTCTGGGCATCTCATTGGGTTGGCGTAAACGGCGTTGACACGGCCGCTCTGACGATTGAGATCGATCTACCTGGTGCTCGGCTCCTGCGGGATCGCAGCTCCATCGGAGCGAGGGTCGCCCGCGGCAAAATTGACCTGCCGGGTGCTGTCGCGGACAACGGCCGCGCCCTGACCGACAGAGAAAGAGAAAGGCTCCAGGAGCTTGATCTGGTGGCCGCGTTGCGTAAGCCCAGCGCGGATGTCGGCGGGGATGGTCTCCTCCATCTGGACATCGCAGCCTTCGAAGGTGTCCTTGGTGAAGCGCGGCTGTTCGAGCGCGGCCTGGACATTCATTCCGTAGTCGACGATGTTGGCGACGAACTGCGCGTGCGCCTGCGCCTGGTTCCAGCCGCCCATGATGCCGAAGCCGATGTGGATGTCGCCCTTCTCCATGAAGGCGGGAATGATGGTGTGCAGAGGGCGCTTGTGTCCGGCAAGTGAGTTGGGCAGGCCGGGCGTGAGTTGAAAACCGGCGCCGCGGTTATGGAAGGAGAAGCCGAGTCCCGGGGCGACGAAGCCGGTGCCGTAGCCGGCATAGTTGCTCTGGATGAGCGAGACGATGTTGCCCGTCCTTGTCGATGGTGGAGAGATAGATGGTGGAGTTGCCGTGCTTGTCGAGCTCCGCCGCGATATCCGAGGGAACGACCTGGCAGGCGGCCTTGTTCATGTCGATGAGCTTCGCGCGTCTGCTCGGCAAGGTCTTTCGAGATGAGCTCCTTGACGGGGATCGGGGTGAAGCGCGGATCGCCGACGTACTTGTACATGTCGGCGTAGGCGAGCTTCTTGGCCTCGATCATGACGTGCAAGCGCATCGACGGAGTTGTGGCCGTACTGGGCCATGGGAAAGTGCTCCATGATGTTGAGCATGGAGAGCGCGGCGATGCCCTGGCCGTTCGGCGGCAGCTCATAGACGGTCCAGCCGCGATAGGTGGTGGAGACAGGCTCGACCCACTCGGGCTGGAAGTCGCGGAAGTCTTCGAGCGTGTGCGGCCGCCGTGGGCGTCGAGGAACTTGACCATGGTTTCGGTCATGGGGCCGTTGTAATAGGCGTCGCGGCCATGAGCGGCGATCTGGCGAAGAGAGTTCGCCAGCGCGGGGTTCTTGAAGAGATCGCCGGGCTTCGGAGGCGTGGGCCAGAGGATCGTAGGTCTCTTTGTAGCCGGGCTGATTCATGAGCTTCTTTGCGACCCAGTAGCGGGCGTTGCGCTCGGCGAGCGGGAATCCGTTCTGCGCGTAGTAGATGGCGGGGGCGAGCAGCTTGCTGAAAGGCAGGGTGCCGAAGCGTGTGCGCAGGGCGTCCCATCCGGCGACGGCGCCAGGGACGTCGATGGTCTCGACGCCGATGGGATTGATTTCGGTGACGCCTTTGGACTTGAGGTAGTCGATGGTCAGCGCCTTGGGCGTCCAGCCGCTGGAGTTGAGGCCGTAGACCTTGCCGGTTTTGGCCTCGTAGTAGAGCATGAAGAGGTCGCCGCCGATGCCGTTGACGTAGGGCTGGACGACGCCCATGACGGCGTTGGCGGCGATGGCGGCATCGATGGCGTTGCCGCCTTCTTCGAGGATGTGAGCGCCGGCCTGCGAGGCGAGAAACTGCGGCGTGGAGACGATGCCGAACTTCGAGACGACCATCGAGCGGCCTTGTCCGGGAACGGAGGAAAACTGCTGCGCCCAGCACGATCACGGAGTAAAGAAACATTACGGCCAGACACGCGAAATGTTTCATATCACCTCTTGATTGAGTCCGGACGAGACCAAAGCGAATCGACTCATGCTTCCCGAATGCTTGCGCCGTTTCCTTATACCCTCCGTTCGAACGATGCGACGACACGTGTCGACTGGATAACCGACAGGGTGAAGTTGACTGCGCGGATAGCGCATCACGGAGTTCGGTGATCACGTTCACCCAGGACTGCGTCCTTGTCACGGGACCTATGTGATGTCTCCTCCTAACCCCCAAAGAGGGGGGAGAAACAACCACCAATGCGGGTTTCCCAAACGCGACGCTGCACCGATGATGTTCAAGTACACGCAAATATTCCGAAGGCCCTGATTGCTGACGCATTCCTAGCGGCAGCGAAACCCACGAAACAAAACCAAAAGGAGATGCCATGGATACGATCACAGTGAAAGACGGCACGCAGATTTACTTTAAGGATTGGGGCACCGGGCAACCGCTCTTCTTCCACCATGGCTGGCCGCTCTCAGCAGACGACTGGGACGCTCAGATGATGTTCTTTCTGGACCACGGTTATCGGGTAATCGCCCATGATCGCCGCGGGCACGGCCATTCCACCCAAACGATAAGCGGGCACGACATGGATACTTATGCCGCCGATGTTGCCGAAGTCGTCAAGGCTCTTGATCTGAAAGATGCCGTGCATATCGGACACTCTACCGGAGGCGGCGAGGTGGCACGCTATGTAGCCCGGTACGGCAAAGGGCGAGTGGCAAAAGCAATCCTGATCAGCGCGATTCCGCCGGCGTTCATGAAGTCGGACAGAAATCCTGACGGCGTTCCGAGGGAAGTCGTCGACGGCCTGCGCGACGGCACTGCGAACCATCGTTCGCAGTTCTATAAAGACATCACGATCCCGTTCTATGGCTTCAACCGTCCAGGAGCCGTTGTCTCCGAGGGTATTCGAGAGAACTGGTGGCGGCAGGGCATGATGGGTGGCATCAAGGCTCAATACGACTGCATCAAGGTCCTCTCGGAAACCGAGTTCTACGACGATCTCAAGATGATCGATGTTCCAGTCCTGGTAATGCATGGTGAAGACGACCAGATTTGCCCGTTCCTAACTACTGGAGCAAGGTCAGTCAAGCTACTGAAGCACGGCACGCTGAAATCCTACCCTGGATTTCCGCATGGCATGCCAACCACGCATGCGGACGTGATCAATCGCGACATCCTCGAATTCTTAACTACGGACCACCGCGCGGCCGAGGTGGGCGAGGGTGCGTTGGCGGGCGCTTCCTCGACCTAGGCCGCCTGTTTGCGATTTAGGATTGGCTAGGAAGGCGCTTCTTTGACAAATCCCACCGGTTCGCGCGTCGGCGACGGTGGGATTTCTTTGCTCCTTTGTATGGTTTGTGTTCGGCGTCCTCACGCGGACCGTGAAACACGGTTCTCGTTGGCTCCTGATAAAAAGTATCGGAGCAACAAGAACCGAAGCCCCCTTCGACTTTCAGCGGTCCCTCCCGAGCCTTTCGATCTGCACCGCACCTGCGGCGCAGACGTTTGTACGGGGGGGCGCACCGCAGGTCCCTCGGCTACGCTCGGGATAATAAAGGGGAGAGTAGTGGTGTTTCCCCTCAACGCCAGATGCGGATTGAGGCCACCGCAGGTCCCTCGGCTGCGCTCGGAGGCTGTGGGTTTTTTAATCTCCCTTGTAGTATGTGGCCGGAAAGCTCTGAAGAGCATCTGCCATCAAGCATTGCCGGGGTCCTTCGACTTCGCGCCATAAGACTCTCTGGCATGCGATAGATCGGCGAGGCGCTTCGCTCAGGATGACGCCTTTCTGGAGGGATTGAAAAACATCTGGCCGGGTCAAAAACACGAGAAGATGGAAAAAGTCACCTGCTCTCGGGATGACAAAAGGGGAGAGTAGTGGTGTTTGCTCTCAACGCCAGATGCGGGTTGAGAGCACCGCAGGTCCCTCGGCTACGCTCGGGATGACAAAGCGGAGGGTAGTCGGGATCACTATCCGTCGATGCCCGAGCCGTCCGGGACCTTAACCGATTATCAGTTACCGCGCACGCTGGAGGCCTCATCAATCAGGCCAGAAAACGACCGGAACGCCTCCACAATTCGCCCTGGCAACTCCTGATGATTCTTCTTGCTGAGAAGTTCGTGCCCCGCACCCGTGACGCTAAGCAGCTCGGTTCGCGCGGGGATCAGCTCTAACGCTGATGCCAATTCTTCAATCGAGCCAAAGCCGTCGCGGACACCGTGCGCAAATAGCGCCGGCGTTTGCAGGCGTGGGAAGTGTGCGGTGCGTAACTCGCCCGGTTTCTGCGGCGGATGGAGCGGATAGGAGAGCAGCAAAAGATAATCGACGAGGCCGGGCTCATCCGCGGCCAGCATCGACGATTGCCTTCCTCCATAGGAATGACCACCCAGGAACACGCGCCCTGAAGCTTGTCGCCGCACACACGCAATCGCCGCGCGTAGGCCAGCCTGGTCACGCTCCGCACTGCCGCGCGGCGGCGGCCCGTGCGGTCGCGATTGACGAAAAGGCAGATCGCAGCGGAGGACGGTCAAGCCGGAAGCGGAAAACGCATCCGCCAGTGTAATCAATAGCGGGGCGTCGCAGTTCGCTCCCGCACCGTGCGTCAGCACCAGCCAATCGCCAGGCGAAGCGGTGGAGCGATGGAGGAACCCTCGAACCGCGACTCCATCGGGCGAATCTTCGCGAAATTCCTGGTAGTTCTTCAAGCAGGTAGGTTACACCTCCGCCTGCCTCAACTCTTTACCTGTTTGGCAATGCGTTCGATGGTGTGATGGGCGGAGAGTATGGCACCTTCCTGCCAGGCTACGAGGTGAGAGAGGTAGTCGCCCGCGAAGTAGGTGCGGCCTTCGGGCTTCTCCAACTGGCTGTATGCCGACGCGCTGCTGGGCGGCCCGGTTGTTGGCGAAGCAGCCAAGGGAATAGGGAATCTTCGCCCAGCTGACATAGATAGGCTTCTGGAGCAGTTGGCCGCGGCCGGGATGAAGTGTTTCGACCGCTGCCCGCGAAGCGTCAAACTTGGCTTCCATGCTGGGCAGAGCGCCGAAGGCGGGCGGTTTGTCCGATGGATTACCAGTCCTGCTGGCAGAGTTAAGGCCGTCAGAGCCGAAGCCGGAAATCAGCACCCCGGTGGGAGAAAAGAGTTTTGCGCTGGGATACCAGACCAGGTCGACGTCGCTCTTTGAGGAAGGAAATACCGCCGTAGATGTGGTTCTCTTTCTCCCAGAATCGAGGAGATTCCCAGGCGATTTTGTAAGCGGCAAACATCTGCATGCCGGTGATCGCCTGCCGGGCTTCCGCGGAAAAGTTATTTTTGGTGGTGGCGAGAACGGCGAGAGGCATGGTGCAGATGCAGTAGTCGGCCGTGATTGTCTGCGGCGTCCCGCCCTTGTCATAGGCGACGGTCACGCTGTTGTCGCCGGTGGTGATCTCGGAGACTGGGCATTCGTAATGGATCATGTCCCGCAGGCAGCGCCCGGGCAAAGCCATAAGGAATACGATCCATGCCACCCACGGGCTGGAACATGGTCGCCTGCCAATCGATTTCGTCGTCATAGAACTCGCCTTTGGACAAGTCGGCGGCCAGCAGCTCGTGAAGTTTCAATGGCTGGTGAAGCACGTGCTGAGCCGGGGCCGGCGCCGCGAGGCGTAACAAAGCCCGCGCGCATGGTGCCGACATATTTCCCATTGGCATCCAGGTCGCCGAAGTCCTGCAGAAGATCCAGCAACAGCGAAGTGTCCTCTTTGGAGAGGGCATTGTCGAGGGTGTCCGCGTGCAGGCACTTGGAGAACAGCTCCGCAATGTAGCCGCGGGTATCGTGGACGACCTGGCGCTGCTCGACCGGCTTGCCGCCGTTTAAGAGCGGAGACTGCATGAGTGCGGAGCGGGAGACGTTGACCTCGACTTCCAACGGCACGCCCAGTTGCTGGCAATAGTTGAGCAGGTGGGTGTGGATGGAGGGGATGCGGGCGGGTCCGGCGTTAAGGTAGCCGCCGTCCGCCCAGGTACAGTTCTGCGCGGTTCCATCGGTGAACTCGACCTTGCACCCGTCGCGAACAGTCCAGTTGCGGCCCCCGGGGCGGCTGCGCGCTTCGAGGATGGTGCAGGTGAAACCGGCCTTGCACAGCTCGTAGGCGGAAACCAGGCCGGCAATGCCGGCACCGAGGATGACCACGCTCTTCCCGTGGCCAAAGTCCGCGGAGAGCTGGGGGAGGGGAGAAGGGCCAGGGGCAGCCGTGAGACCCAGGACCTGCATGGCGCGAAAGGCTGCGGAATAGCCGCCGATTTGGGCGATGCGCTCCAGGAAGACACGTCGAGTGAGGCTCATTGGTGTCGGCTCCACGTTAATTTTTTGTGAAGGGTCCCAATTCCAGTCTGTAACAGGTCAAGTTGCCTGGCAAGTAGAAAGCCTTCAGCGAGTGACGGCCAACTCCTCTTCGAGCAATTGCTTCTGGAACAGATCCGCGTAGTAGCCGTTGCGGGCAATCAATTCATCATGCGTCCCCAGCTCCACAATTCGGCCGGCCACCAACACTGCAATTTGGTCGGCGTGGCGAACGGTGGAGATGCGGTGAGAGATGAACAGAGTCGTGCGGCCCTGCATCACGCGCTGCAGCTCGCCGAGGATTTGTTCTTCGGTGTAGGTGTCCACGCTGGAAAGGGCATCGTCGAGGATCAGGATGCGGGGGTTGCGGATGACGGCGCGGGCAATGGCTGTACGCTGCTTCTGGCCACCGGACAGGGTAACGCCGCGCTCGCCTACCGTGGTTGCCAGGCCGGCAGGGAATTCCTCAAATTCGCGGCGGATGTGCGCCGCCTCAGCCGCCTGCAGCACCTCGTTGTCAGTGGCCTGAGGAGCGCCAAAGGCGATGTTTCCGCGAATGGTCTGGCTGAATAGAAAGGTCTCCTGAGGCACGAAGCCAATATTGGCGCGCAGCAGTTCCAGGGGATAATCGCGGATGGGCCGGCCATCGATCAAGACCGCTCCCGGGGCGGCGTCATAAAGCCGCGGGATAAGACTGACCAGGGTCGATTTCCCTGATCCGGTTGGGCCCACGATGGCAAGACTGCTCCCGGCCGGAATCTTGAGTGACAGCGAGTGCAGCACCTCGGCGCGGCCGGCGTCGGCTCCGGAGTAAGAAAAGTCCAGGTTGCGAAACTCTATCTCGCCGCGCAGTTTCAGATCGGCTGGAATCGTGGCATCCGCCACGGCATCATCGATAGCGGGCTTATCCGACAGCAACTCATCGATTCGCACCACCGAAGCGGTGCCTCGCTGCCACAGATTGACCACCCAGCCCAGCGCGATCACAGGCCAGGTCAGCATCACCATGTAGGTGGTGAAAGCGACAAAGTCACCGATGCTGATGCGATGCGAAACCACCTCGTGACCTCCCACCAGCAGGGTGATGGCCAGGGCGAGGCCGAGCACAAACTCCAGTGTGGGCCACAGCATGCCCATGAGCTGAACCAGGCGCAGACCGCGACGGATATTTTCCTGGTTGGATTTCTCAAAGGCCGCGATCTGGGCTTTTTCCTGGGCAAAGGCGCGGACTAGCCGGGCGCCGGAGAAATTCTCCTGGGCCTGCGCGGAAATTTCCGAGTACATGGCCTGAATGCGCTCGAAGCGCTCATGAATCTTGCGTCCCAGGGCTTGCACCAGGATGCTGGCCAGAGGGAGCGGGACCAGCGCCACCAGCGTGAGCCGGGGGCTGATGCGGAGGAGAAAATATAAGGCGCCGACGGAGAACAGGACCGTGTTGGCGCTATACATGATGGCCGGGCCCCAGCAGCATACGCACTGCGTTCAGGTCGTTGGTCATGCGGGCCATGATGTCGCCGGTACGATGTTGCTGAAAGTAGGCGGCCGGTTGCCGCTCCAGATGGCGAAAGAGATCGTTGCGCAGGTCGAACTCAATTTCGCGGGAAATGCCGATGATGATCCAGCGCGTAAGAAAGAGGAAGACGCCCTTGCCGGCGGAAATTCCTACCAGCAACCAGGCATAGCGGAAAATTTTTTGCCGGGTGACGCCATGGTTCAGGTCATCGATGGCGATACGAATGACCTGGGGAAAAAAGATCCAGAAGGCATTGGCGAGCACCGCGACCAATCCGCCCCAGATAAAGTCGCGGCGATAGCGGCGCAGATAGGGGAACAGCGGCCGGAGGGTGGCAAGCATGCCCTATAATTCTACCCGTCTCAGGTAGGCGTGCGCAGGAGCAGATAGGCTCCGGCCAGGCCGAAGAGGAGGTCCGGCGACCAGGCTGCCAGCAGAGTAGGCAGGAAGTTTACGTTGCCCAGGGCTTGAAACGTAAGCTCCACAAACCAGTAGGCGATCGCCACCCCGATGGCGGCGGCTATGCCGGTCAGGGACCCGCGTCTGCCCATGGACAAAGCAAAAGGAATGGCCAGCACCGCCATGACCACGGTGACCAGGGGATAAGCCAGCTTGAGGTTCAGTTGAACGCTGAGCTGTTTGGTGTCGAAGCCGCTTTGCCCCAGGTCGCGGATGTAGCGCTCCAGTTCACCAAAGGTCATTTCTTGAGACTGCAGCGCTTCCTTTTTGAAGTACTGCGGCCGCTCGCTAATCTCCGGATAACTTTCGACATTGAACTGGCTGTAGCTGCTTACCGCTTCACCATCGAAGCGGCGTTCCCATCCATGCTCAAAGACCCATTGCTGTAACTGTGGCTCCCAATGGGCGCTGGAGGCGAAGATGCGACGGGAAACAGAGAAGTTCTCCGGGTTGAATTCGAACACGGTCAGGTTGGCGAATCGATCGTGCTCCGGATCAAAGAATTGGTAGTAAAAGATACGGCCGGGTTTGCCGGGATCCTGTCGCCCGAAGATCCACTTCTGGTCAGGCCGTAGGAAGGTTTGCGCCGGTCTGCCTTTGATTACGCTGCGCAGTGCTTCCTGGCGCCGGTTCGCGCCCGGCAGGTAGGACTCGTCGAAGAGGAATAAGGCGACGGCAATCACCGCCGCAACCACCAGGATGGGAATCATCACCCGGTACAGGCTGATGCCAGTAGCCTTCATGGCGGTGAACTCGTTGGTCCGAGTGAGCACGCCAAACGTGACCAACACGGCGACCAATACTCCTAACGGCGTGATGAGGTAGATCATGCTCGGGGTGAGGTCGATGAGGTATTCGCCTACGGTGACCAACGGAGTGCGGTTGCGTATGATGTCGCCCAGCAGCTCGAAAAAGGTGAATACCAGCATCAGGAGCACAAAGCTGGCCAGCACCAGGGCAAAGGTAGTCAGAAACTCGCGCAGCACGTAGTCGTCGAGAATGAGCGGAAAGCGACCGCGTTCGTGCGCATTGGTTTCTTCCTTGCGCCGGGCGTTTCTCGGATTCGGGAGTTGCGTGCTCTTGAATCTGCTTAGCAGGGCTGCGAACTGCGTGCCCATGCCTCCGCCAACAGCCATTTGACGCAGCAGCAGCAGGCCGAAAAAGGCGAAGAGGATGTTTGCTGCCCAAACCCCGGCATAGACGGGCACCTTACCCTCGCGAGCGAGGGCGATGCCGCTGGAGGAGAAGAAGTAGTAGATAAAGACCAGGGCGATGGTGACCACAAAGCCGGCACTCTTGCCGCCTCGCCGGGACGAAAGTCCGAGCGGAATACCGATCAGCATCAAGACCAGGCAAGCCGCCGGATAGGCAAAGCGCTTGTGCAGTTCGATCAGGTAGGGCTTGCCGCCGGGGGCCTTGGTGCGCTCGTAGAGCGCGCGGTTGCTCATGGCCAGAATGGGGGTGTCGTTGTGGCCGATGTGGGTATCTTCCTGGGTGCCGATGTCCAGCGGAAGTTCCGACTCCAAAAAAGTAGAAACCTGATATTGAGGCGCCCCGTTGTTGATTACGATCTCGTGCTCGGTGCCATTCCGCAGACGCATCAGGATGATGTGAGCTCCTCTATCGGCGACCACGGCCTCCTCAGCGGTGGTGACCTTGGGCTCGAGTGGATCGCTCAGGTCGGCGAGGAAGACGCGCTGCCAGTGGGAGACGCCGGCCCCGGCGCGGATATCCTGCACGTACAAGACGTAATTCTTGAAGTCTTCATAGAAGACGCGGGGCTCAACTTCAAATGAGGCCTGTTGATCTTTAAGAGAGTTTTCCAGCCGCAGGAGCGCGGCGGTTGCCTTGGGGGCTACGTAGAGTGAGTCGGCCAGGGATATTCCCCAGCAAATGATTGCGATCGCCGAGACCACCCGGACAAAAAACCAGACGCCGATACCGACCGCTCGCATGGCGGTAATCTCGCTGTCCGAGGAAAGCCTGCTCAGGCCGAGGAGGACTCCGACGAGCACGGCCATAGGGATGGTGAAGCTCAGGATATTCGGCAGCATGAACAGAAAAATTTTCGCCACGCTGCCGAGAGAGGCGCTGTTGCGCGCCGCCATTTCCAGCAGTTGCCCCAGGTACTTCATGAACAGGATGAAGGTGAAGAGCGCGCCCCCGAGGAGGGCGTGCGAGAGCACTTCATGCCAGATGTAGCGGGTGAAAATGCGCACAGAGTTACAGTCTAGAGCATTGGGGTGGAGAGGGGTGTAGTTATAAGTGCGATCAGCGCGTCGCGTACCTGGCCGAGTAGGGCATGACAATCCTCCCGCGCTGCCGAGTCCCAAAGGGACGGCTGAAAATAGCCCAGGACGCAGTCCTGGGTAGACTAGGGCGATGGGATGAGTCCCGAAGGGACGGCTGAAGGATGTCTCATAGTCACGTATGTTGTTTGGTTCATGTGGTCTTTGCAACCGCAGAGCGGCGACCTGCCATCCGGGACGAAATGCAGGAGCGGCTCCATGCGTATTTAAGTGGCATTGCGCGCGAAAATGGAATTCCTATCGTGGCGGTCGGGGGCGCCGTTGATCATGTCCATTTGTTGATTTCGTTACCACGGACTATTTCGATTGCGAAGGCCGTTCAATTGTTGAAGTCGGGATCTTCCAAGTGGATTCACGAGAATTTTCCCGGTCACAGAGATTCGCGTGGCAGGAGGGGTATGGAGCTTTCTCGGTGGGAGTTTCCCAGAGAGCAACGACGGTGCAGTATATTCGGGCTCAAGCCGAACACCATAAACGGGTCAGCTTCGCGGAGGAATTGCAAAAATTTCTAGCCGTGCACGAAATGGTTGAATGAAATTCATGGGGGCTCGTACCTCTCCCAGAACTGCGCCCTGGGTAACATTCAGCCGTCCCTGACGGGACTGGATCTATTGTCTGATGTCTACCCAGGACTGCGTCCTGGGCTACATTCAGCCGTCCCTAACGGGACTACTGCTGTCTCTACCTCGGGTGTGGTCTGGCGTTGCCAGTTGGAAACCGAAAATTTTTTCGGAGAGAAGGGGTGCGCTTGGTAAAGCCGCCGCGCGTGACGTCCGAGCGATATCTTTCGACGTGGAAAGATGTATCGACTTGGCCGGCGCACCCAAAGGAGGGAGAGCATGCTGCTATTTGGGAGTCTGCCCCCACCCTCTGAGGCCGGCAATGACCAAAAGGTGTTATGTCCCCTCGTTGGGCACGCCAGGGAGAAAACGATAGCCGACGCCGCGAACGGTCTCCAGAAACACAGGCTCGGCGGGATTGTCTTCAATGTAACGGCGCAGGCGGACCATGAAGTTGTCGATGGCACGCGTGTCGGTGTCCTCGCGCACTCGCCATACCTGCTCCAACAACTCCTTGCGGGAGATGATGCGTCCCTGGTTGAGCACCAGGTAGCGGAGCAGATCGCACTCCATCAGGGTGAGACGGATGGTCTTGTCCGGGGTCGTGAGCTCGAGCGCGGCGAAGTGGATGGTGCGCCCGGCGAAACTGAAACTGGCAGGCGGGCCGCTGGCGCGCGATGGCTGAGCCGGTGGAACGGCAGGCCCGGGCCGAAGCCACCCCATCCGCCGCAGCAGTCCATTGAGACGCGCCAGCAGGATGGCAAGATCAAAAGGCTTGGGAAGATAATCGTCAGCCCCTGCCCCGAAGCCATTGAGCACGTCTTCTGGACGGCCGCGGGCGGTGAGCATGAGGATGGGAACGAAATTCTGCTGCGCTCGCAGCTCCGCCGCGACTGAGAACCCATCCCGCCCAGGGAGCATGACGTCGAGAATGATGGCGTCGATGGAGTCGGCGGCAATCATCTCCAGAGCGGTTTCGCCATCTACCGCTAGCTGCGCCGTGTAGCCCTCCGCCCGCAGGTTGAAGAGCAGGCCCTGCGCCAGGTGAGCCTCATCTTCCACCACCAGGATATTGGCGGCCACCTAGCTTGCCCCTTTCGGAGCCCGGGAAAGCGCACGAGGAAGCTGCAGCCGGATGGTGGCGCCGCGTCCTTCTCCCTCCGACTCGGCGACTACGTCTCCCCCGTGTTGGCGAGCGATGGAGCGGACCAGAAAGAGGCCCAGGCCCGTGCCTTTGATACGGAAGACATTCCGCGCCGGGACGCGGTAGAAGCGTTTGAAGATCTGCTTGAGGTGGAGAGGCGAAATGCCCAGGCCATGATCGGAAACGCTAAGCATCATCCATGCCTCGCCATCGAGCGAGAGTTGTACCTCAAGCTGCGGGCCTTGCGGCGAGTACTTGACCGCATTGTCGAGGATATTGAGTACGGCGGTGCGGAGGTCCTCCGGGTTGCCGACCACGGCGAGCTGCTGGGCGTCGGCGTCCGCAGTGAAGTGGATGGTTGACTCCTGCAGATGGTAGCGCTGCAGCGTGGTGCGTATGCAGTCGCGGACTATGTCGTCGAAGAGCAGTTGGAGACGGACCTGGTTGCGCGCTCGCTGGCCCACTTCTCCCGCCTTGAGGACCTGCTCCACGGTGGCCAGCAACCGGTCACTGTCGGAGAGCATGATGTCGTAGAACTCTTTCCGTTGGGCCTCCGGCACCTCGTGTCGCTGAAGGGTCTCCAGATATAGGCGGATGGAGGTGATGGGGGTCTTGAGCTCGTGAGTCACAGCATTGAGGAAACTGTCGTGGCGCTCGCTACGCTTGACCTCACGCACCAGAAAAATGGTGTTCAAAATGAGCCCGGCGATCAGCAGCAGGAAAAAGAGAACCCCGATCACCAGCAGGATCAGGCTGCGCCAATTGATGATGACCCAGGTGACATTCAGGGCGATGGCAAGAGCCACCAGGCAGGCCCCGAGGGTGATGGAAAGAACAATCGCGTTTCTGCGTCTGGTGATACGCATACCCGGCAGGTCCTAGCCAAAGTATAGCGGCGCCAAAAGCCCAGGGCGCGACCAAGTCGCGCCCTGGGTTGGCAACCGAACTTACCCTAGGAAACGCCTGCGGGGCGTGGATCGTGAGGGTCGAACTGAGCCACTTTTACGTTTTGGGCGAGGCCGACCTTCTTGAGCAGCCAAATGCCATAGTAGTTCAGATCAAATTCCCACCAGGTGAGCCCATGCCGGACAGAAACCGGATGCGCATGGTGGTTGTTGTGCCAGCCCTCGCCCCCGGTTAGCAGCGCAACCCACCAGTTGTTGCGTGATTCGTCGCGGGTAGAAAAGCGTCTGGAACCCCACATGTGAGTGGCCGAGTTGACCAGCCAGGTAGCGTGCAGACCCAGAGTCACGCGTAGGAAGATGCCCCACATGACGCAAGACCATCCGCCGAACGCCAGCAGAGCCAACCCAACGACGATCATAGGCACGTAGTGATATTTGCTCAGCCAGAGCTGGAAGCGATCCTTGGCCAGATCGGGCGCGTAGCGGGCCATGAGGGCGGTCTCGTGGTGCAGGGCGTCGCCGGAGAGAATCCAGCCGGCGTGGGACCACCAACCTCCATCATGGGGAGTGTGCGGGTCACCTTCGCGATCCGTCAGCTGGTGATGAACCCGGTGGGTGGCCACCCAGAAGATGGGTCCCCCTTCGAGCGCCAGGGTGCCGCAAATGGAAAGAAAGTACTCCAGCCACCTGGGTGTCCGGTAGCCACGATGCGTGAGCAGGCGGTGATAGCCCATGCCGATGCCCATGTTGATGGACACGAACCAAAGCCCCAGGAAACAGAAGAAAGCCTTCCAGGTAAACATGAAAAGAGCAACCACGGCGAGCACGTGAAAAGCCACCATGAAGCCGGTGGTCACCCAGTTAGTTTGTTCTGCCTGGGTGCTGCGGCCAAGCACCGGCACGTCGCCGTGGGTTGGCACGCGCCGTGGCCGATTGGCTGGCGGAGCAATCGGTAAAGCAGAGGAGGGTTCTACAATTTCGGTCAGCATGATCTGAGATGGATTCCTTATTGGTTAACTTGAAGCTAACAGGGGTCTGATTACGTGTTCGTAAGAGTTTTGTAATGACGATCAGCCATACTGCTAATCGGCACAAACTTGAGGCGGGGTGTTGATGTGGCAAATCTTTTGGTGCGTTGGTGTGGACTTTTGGGTCATGGCGCTTGCCTGGCCCTCTCGACGGTAGTACCGCCTGTACTGGCACAGAGCACACACACCGTCGTTCTCCCTACCAGCAAGCAGCTGGCAGAGCCGGTCCCGGGCAGCCCGCAAAGACTGAACAGCCTACCCATGACCGCCGCCCTATCACCCGATGGCCGCTACCTGGCCGTTGTCAACGCCGGGTACGGCACGTTCGAATCGCAGTATCAGCAGTCGATCGCAGTGATCGATATCCAGAGCGGCAAAGTCACAGATTTCCCCGAGCCGCGAACGGCAAAGGATCTGCCACAGACGCTTTATTCCGGGCTGGCCTTCGGCAAGGACGGCAGGCGCCTGTATGCGGTCTTCGATTCTCTGACTGCGCCCCAGGGAAAGAGTGCGGATCAGACGGGCAATGCCATCGCTGTTTATGACTTCAACGACGGCAGAGTGAAGGCAGGGCAGTTGCTCCCGGTTCCCTTACAGCAATTGGCGGCAGGGAAGCTACAAAATCGGCTGGGTGCGGCTTTGCCCCCAGGTATGGCGATCCCCTCGCCGGCCGGAATCGCGGTACGCAAGGGTCCGGCCGGCAACGACGAATTGCTGATTGCGGACAATCTCTCTGACGATGTTCTGCTGATGGATGGAGTCACTGGTAAGGTGCTGCGGCGCTTCGACCTGTCGCAGGGCAAGGTGGTGCCCTCCACCTATCCCATCTCCATCGCGGTCAATCGTTCGGGAAGCCGCGCCTATGTAGCGTTGTGGAATGGCTCCGCAGTGGCGGAGCTGGATCTAAACAACGGCAAGGTGCTTAAGAAGCTGGAGCTGCTTGCCCCGCAGGATCAGAGTTCTCCCAGCTCGCATCCGGCGGCCTTTGCCTGGAGCCCGGATGAAAAAACTCTCTATGTAGCCCTGGCTAATCGCGATGCAGTGGCCGCGATGCGCGTTGGCGGGGACGAGCTCAAGGTCGAGGCAATCTACGACACCCGGCTTCCCGGGCAGACTTACTTCGGCGCCATGCCGGATGCGGTCGCTGTTTCGGAGGATGGCAAGCGGCTCTTTGCTGCCAACACCGGTTCTGACGCCATCGCGGTATTTGACCGCGGCCAGCCCAAGGCAGTGGGCTTTGTGCCCACGGAGTGGTATCCCACTGCGCTGGCGGTCAAGGGCAAGATGCTTTATGTTGCTACCGCCAAGGGAGAGGGCACGGGACCCAACAACATGCCGCAGCCGCCGGTCCCGGGCGTCGCAGGGCTGAGCCAAACCTCGACCTACATTGCCACCCTCCTGCATGGTTCGTTGGCCGCTATTGACCTTTCTCGCCTCGATAGCCAGCGTGAACAGTTAACCCGAAGCGTGATTGGGACGAACATGATGTTGGCCGCGCAAGCCAGGATTGCCTTTCACGGCGGGACGAACCCGATCCGGCATGTGATCTACATCATCAAAGAAAACCGTACTTATGATCAGATCCTTGGTGACCTGGGGGTGGGCAACGGATCCCCCGCGCTCACCATGTACGGTGAGGAGATCACGCCCAACGAGCATAAGCTGGCCAGGCAATTTGGAGTGTTGGACAACTTCTACGATTCAGGAGAGGTCTCGGGCGACGGCCACGTTTGGTCGAATGCCGCCATCACCAGCGACTACACGGAGAAGACCTGGCAGCAAAACTACCGCGGCCAGGAACGCGTCTACGACTACGAAGGTGTGGTCGAGAATGGCTATCCGTTGCTGGAAGGAATTTCGGATGTCAATGAACCTGGCAGCGGATATCTCTGGACCAATCTAGCGCGCCATGGCAAGACCCTGTATCACTTTGCGGAGTTCATTTCGACCACGTTCTGCATTGATCCCGAAAGCCCAGAACCCCAACCGTCCCCCACACAGGGAACACCGGAACCGCCGCCGCAGCAGTGTGGAGGGCACGGGTCGATTCGTCACGGCGAAGCGATTCCGCAGAACTACGGCGGCGGAACAAGCCCGTATCCCTGGCCGATTCCGCTGATTAACAAGAACGTGGCCACCAAGCCCGAACTGGTGGATCACTTTGACCCGCAATATCCTGACTTCAACCTGAGTTTTCCCGATCAGCTGCGGGTGGAAGAGTTTCTGACCCACTTTCGGCAGTGGGTCCAGGATCGCGAGCAGGGGCGGGACACGATGCCGCAGTTCATCCAGCTTCGCCTACCCAACGATCACACTGCGGGAACTACTCCGGGAATGCCGACGCCCAGGGCCTCGGTGGCGGATAACGACCTGGCCGTGGGACGAGCGGTCGAGGCCATTTCCCATAGCCCATTCTGGAACGACACCGCCTTCTTCATCCTGGAGGACGATGCGCAAAATGGGGCCGACCACGTCGATGCCCATCGCAGCGTTGCACTCGTGGTGAGCAAGTACTCGCCCCGCGCAGCGGAGCCGACGGTAGACAGCAGCTTTTATACGACGGTAAGTGTGGTCCGTACCATGGAGGAGTTGCTCGGCTTGCCGCCGATGAACAATAACGACGCGTTTGCTCCGCCTATCTCTTCGCTATTCGCGGGCGCCGGGGACCAACCAGCTTACGACGCGGATTATCGCAATCGGGAAAACGGGCTGTTGTACCAGGCGAACGGGCCCAGGGCGCCGGGTGCCCGGGCGTCAAGCCACATGGATTTCCAGCATGAGGATCGCGCCGACCCAAGAATTTTGAATGTGATCCTGTGGCGAGATGCAATGGGGAAGAAACCGGTCCCCGCGATGCTGGCAAAACCCGCAGCTGACCACGACGATGACGACGACAGAACCGGGGCTGGACGCTAAGATTTGTCCCGGCTCTACTGCTAGCCGACGAAGTCGACCTGGACAGGCGTTGGAATGATCCCCCGCTCATAGCCCATGGTGAGCAGCTTGCGAATGGCTTCTTTTCCGTCCTCACCGTAATTCAGCGTGCGCTGGTTCACGTACATACTCACGAAGCGGTTGGCCATTTGCGGATCAAGGTCACGGGCGAACTGCATGGAATACTCGAGCGCAGCTTCGCGATGGTCTAGCGCGTGCTGGATGCTATCGCGCAGCGCCTGAGTCACGGTGAGCATGACGTCCTGCCCCAGGCTGCGGCGAATGGCGTTGCCGCCGAGAGGCAAGGGAAGCCCGGTCTGTTCCCGCCACCACTGGCCGAGATCGATGACCTTATGCAAGCCGCTGGCGGCGTAGGTTAGCTGCCCTTCGTGGATGATGAGGCCGGCTTCAAAATTACCCGCGACCACTTCAGGAATAATTTTGTCAAAGGGAACTGTCACCGTTTCAATATCCGGCGCAAATAACTTTAGGGTCAGGTACGCGGTGGTCAGAGTGCCGGGTACCGCGACCCGCACGCGACCGATCGCATCGGCCGCAATACGATGGCTGGCGACAATCATGGGACCGTAGTTTTCGCCCACGCTGCCCCCGCAAGCCATTAATGCATAGTCTTTCTGAACGTAGGGATAGGCGTGAAATGAGATGGCGGTCACATCGTAAAAGGCCTCATTCATGGCCTTGTGGTTGAGGGTCTCGATATCGCAGAGGGTGTGAGTGAACTTGTATCCCGGAACGCGAATTTTGCCGGTGGCAAGGCCATAGAACATAAAGGCGTCATCGGAGTCCGGACTGTGGGCGATGGCGATCTCTTTGCAAGCAGTTTTGCTGGGGCTTTGCGCCGCATCTGGCGGAAGCGAAAGAGTGGTCACAAAATCCTTTCACGACTGCGTTCATCCTCGGCGAAAGAGCGAAGCATGCTTACGCAGGCCGCGGCAGCAAGGACTTTGATGGCATCGCCAGGGAGGAAGGGTGCGACCGACTGAGCGAAGACGACAGATAGCTTGACGTGGGTCAGCAGCCCGAGCCAGGTGGCGCCGGCGGTAAGGATGAGGATGCTGGCCAGCCCCGCGCCCGCGAGCGCAGCCAAGAAAGAACTACGCCGGCGGCGATAGAGCCAACTCGCCAGCGCGGCGGCAAACGGATAAGAAAGCAGGTAACCGCCGGTGGGGCCCAGCAACTGCACCATGCCGCCCGGACCATGAGGGCTAAAGACGGGCAGGCCCATTGCGCCTTCCATCAGGTAGACCGCCAAGCAGGCGAAAGCGGCTCCCGGAGTGAAGAGCAACGCCAACAGCAGCACGGCAAAGGTTTGCATCGTCACCGGGACAGGAGTGAAGCCGAGCGGCATGGCGATGTGGGCGCAGATTGCGACCAGTGCGCTGCCCAGAACCACGGCAATCACAGTCTTCCAGGCGACGACAGGCAGCGGCGTTGCGCGCAGGCTGTCCTGTTTGTAGCCGATTTCTTGCATCTTCATCTCTCCCTCACGAACGGGGCCAAGGTGGTTTCGTCGGACGCCCGCGGTCCGGCTCCCCGCCACTGGAGCCCGGTTGCGTATGCCGCAGAATATGCCGGGCAACCGAAAAAGCCACCCACAGTAATGCGCAAAAGCTGACAGCGAAAGCCACGAACAAAAGCCGCATAGAGAACGCCGGGCGCGGGAACAACTTGAAGCATAACAAAAAACTCGGAGGTCTACTGTAGGCTGGTGTTCAGCCAGTCAAGATAGGCTTCCGAACCGCCGCTTACCGGGAGTATCAGGAACTCGGGAACTTCATAGGAGTGCAGGCTGCTGATGGTCGCACGTACCTGGTCGCTGTGAGCAGCTTTGGTCTTGATCAGGAGCATCACTTCGCCGGCTGATTCGACGGCGCCTTGCCAGCGGTAAATGGATTGCACGCCGGGCAGGATGTTGACGCAGGCAGCCAGTTTCTGTTCGACCAGGCGATGGGCGATACGCTCGGCTTGTTCGTGGTCGGCGCACGTAGAGAGAACAATCTGAAAATCGGTCATATGTTTACCAAGTTGGGTTCTTTGTGAAAACTTCCTTTTGAGTGTCGAGGTTCATTGAGAAGATAAGGCAGCCGATTGCGAGGGGCGACCGTGAAGCAGAGCATTTCATTCTATCTTTCCCGTTCGAGCCGCCGGGTGGCTACTGTGGTCGCTATTGTGGTCGCGTTTGCTCTGGGCTATCACGTTATTTTTGGCGCCAATGGGCTCACTGCTTATCAGCAGAAACGTCATCAGCACCAGATGTTGCAGCAGGAGATTTTGCAGTTGCGGCAGGAGAATAGCCGCCTGCAGGACCAGGTGCAGCATCTGCAGTCAGATCCCGACGCCATCGAGCACGAGGCGAGGGTAATCCTGCGCTATGCCAAGCCCGGCGAAGTCATCTACGCCCTGAACGACAAACCCGAGTCCAAACCGGCCGCCAAGTAAACGGCAGCGGATTTCTGGTGCTGCCACGGAAGCCGGGTGCCCCACATCTCGCTGGTTTTTCGCGAGCTGCAGGATACCACGAAGGCCAGTTCCTACCTTTGCATCCTGAACCACTCCCGGTTAAGAGCAGTGGTATCCCACATCTCGCGAAAAACCAGCGAGATGTGGGGCACCCGGGAGCGGTTGCAGATCCGGAAAGTGATGCTTTATAGCCCCTTTTCGTCCGGTACGGGGGTGAGGATGGAAACCGGAGGGCTCTCGCGCTCTACTGGAAGTATGAATTTGAGTGGGGAGCGAAGGATCTGCCGCAACAAGTAGCGGAGCAACAAAAACTGTTCCCGCCGGCCGACATCGTAAGCGCGCAGGGCCACAAACGATGCGATGGAAAAGCTGACGCCAAGGTTGAGCACAAACGTGACTGCTATGCCGGCCATGGCGTAGTAGAACCAGTCGTGGCCAAAGGAGCTGGTACCGAAGCGCGCAGCGGCCAGCGCCAGGGTACCAGTCGAAAGGGTCACGTGACGCACATCGAAAGGTATGCCGAAGAAACGGGCAATCACAGGTACAAACCCCAACAGATAGCCAAGCGCGATGCTGGTGCTCCAGCCGGCAAGGTTAAGCTCGATCCACCCAGCCAGCCGCGTCATCCTGTTCTGCCCAATGCGCAGGCCGAAGGGGTGCTGAGAGACGGCTTCCGTCAAGCGGTGAAATACTGCGAAATTTTCACACCAGCCGCCGATCAGCGCAGCAAGCCATAAGATAACTCCGGTGCCGGCCGCATAAATAATGGTCCCAGAGGCAAACGGGTGAAGCGCTTCGTAGACGTGCCGGGCACTCTCCGCGGGCAGGTAGTGTTCGGCAAACATCACTCGCCATAGACGCTCCAGGGCGACAGAGCCTATGCACACCGCGATCACGTTACCGATCGCGGCAGCCAACTGAGTGCGGCTGATACGCGCGGTAAAGTCTGAAATTTTGCTCCAACTGGCGTTACCCGGATTGTTGCGCACAATACCGGCGAAAGTAGCCGCCGTGGCCGAGGGCTGCTTGGTGGCCAGCACCAGGCCGAAAACCTGCAGCAGGATGAAACTGATGGCGTAGTTCGTGCCGGTAAGAAATCCTTCCACGAACAGGGGAAAACCATGCTCCACGATGCGCATCTTGATGGCGGCGGTGAGCACGGTCAGCAGTCCGCCGCCGATAGCGGCTAGCCACATTTGCCAATACTCCCTACGGCTGAAGGCAATGTAGTGTTCCCCGCTGCGGCCGGTGCGTTCCACCGTTTTGCGAGCCAGCAGGTTCAGGTTTTGCTTGAGCAGGGCAGAGACCCGCTTATCCTCCAAACGCCCTTCAATGAGTTGGTTGAGCAGGTTTCGCGCGGCCGCGGAGCTGTCAACCACACCAGGCACGGGTACGGCGCCGAAGGTGAGAATTCTGGCTAAACCATGCATGCGCATCAATGCCAGCTCGATACTCCGCAGATCGAGCACCAGGTCCGCGCTGACCCCGGTGGTCTCCATGCCCAGCCGCACCTGGCCGAGTTCCTTGCGGCAGCTGCTTACAGCCGCTTTCCAGACCTCAAAGCGAGGGGCGGCGTCGCTCGCATCCGCAGCTCCTACCAGCTCCTGGGTAGCAAAAATCAAATGGTAAAAGGGTGAATTCTGTACATCGACGCGCCCGCCACGCTCGCGCATGGCGGCGGTGACGCCTCGGCCCGCGGTACGAGTGGCGATCAGACACAGTGCCTGGCGCAAATCGCTCTGCAAGCGAGGGGAAGAACGCGGACCACCGCCGGTGGCAGGCGGCGCGAGAATCGTGCTGAGACGATCGAAAAGTAACTGCGGCAGTTCGAGGAAGCGCTCCACATCGCGGGAGTGGGCGAACAACGAGATCATCAGCCGGGAGCTATCGGTGACTGCCATCGCCGAAGGGAGGAAGCGATTGAAGAGGCGGCGGAGTCCCTCGGAGAAAACTGCGTGGTGCCTGGGCAAGCCGGCCTCGGCCAGCAGGGCCACGGAGTCGAGCTGCGAAAGCATGGATTGAAAGGTTTCCTGGAAATCAAGCCGCAGCAGGTCGTCGTGCTCAAGCATGCGGATCCAGCACAGCAGGCGCACGTTAAAGGACCTTTCGTTGGAGCCGGTCCAAATCGTATGGAAGAGGCGAGTGAAGCTGGCGGTTCGCGTATCCAGAGTCGACGAGGCGGAAAATGCTTTTGTCCGGGCTCGCAGCTCGTCCTTGGCACGGGCAAAGGCAGGACGCCGGCGCGACTGGCGGCGCAGACGAAAGTACTTCCGGATGGATCGGCCCAATTTCACGTTGCGCTCACTCGATGGTAGAGCATTTTGCCCCCAACCACGCTAAGTACCGGCGGGGGCGGGCCGGAGTTCCTCCACCGCGAGCGAGAGGGCGGTGTGAAGTTGCTGCTGGACGTCCTGGTTTAGTTTGGCGCCCCCGATGGTGAGGTAGAAGACGTCAATCGCGATCTCCCCTTCGGTATCGATCAGCGCCACCTCGATATTGCAATCATGTGCGGCCAAAGTGGTGGCGATCTGGCGCAGCAGGCCGGGGCCGTCCTGTGCCACCACTTGCAGCAGCGTGCTGTGGGTGGACACGGTGTTATCGAAATCCAGGCGGGTCGCTACTTTGACCATGATGGGAGCGCGGACAGCCTGGCGGCGGCGCAACAGGACTTCGATCGGCGTCTTGAGCGAGATGATGTCGAGCAGGCTAACGCGGAAGCGATCGACCTCAGATGGGTTGAGCTCGAGGGTGCGGAAGGGGTCGGAAAACTGAAAGGTGTCAACGATAATTCCCGCATCGTCTGAGAACGCCTCGGCCTTGACAATGTTCATGCCCCAGGAGGAAAGGGCGCCGGCCATATCGGCGAACAACAGGGGCCGGTCTCTGGTGATGACGGTAAGTTCCCACAACTGGCGCAGGCTACGCAGGTTGATCTGCGCGGTCGATTCGGAAAGCTGCAAAGCCATGTGAAAGTGATCGCGGATCTGCTCCGGCATGTGCGTCTGCAGATAGCGCTGGGGAAGCCCTTCCAGAAAGCTGCGCAGTTCCGGTGCGCGCTCCGGAGCCAGGGTCAGAATGCGCTTGAGCAGCGTAGGGTCTACATCCGCACGGTAGCGCTCCTGGTCTACACTCCGGTCCATGAAGTTTGAGGTGGCGATATACAGCTGCCACAAGCTGTCTGCCTTCCACGGGGTGAGCGCGTCCGGGTTCACGGCTTTGATGTCGGCATAGGTCATCAGGCACAGCATCTTGAGGTGGGTTTGCGACGCTGCCTTTTCGGCAAAAGCGCGTATGGTTTCGGCCGCGAATATGTCGCGCCGCAGGGTCATGGACATCTCCAGGTGATTGCGGATAAGCCGCCGCACCTGGTCGCGTTCCTCGGCATCGAGCTCGAGCCGCGCCAGCAGGCTATCGGCTAGTTCTACGCTTTGCACCGTGTGCTCGCCGCTGCGGCGAGCCTTGCCCGTGTCGTGCATGAGGACGGCAAGGAAGAAAAGGTCCAGGCGGTCGATCTCCCCCAGCAGCGTGGCAAAGCGCCGTTCCCAGGCCAGGTGCGGCTGGCGCAGGGCATGAACATTGTCGATCACCAGGAAGGTATGCTCGTCGACGGTGTAGCGGTGATACGAGTCGCGAATCACCAGCGCGTCAATGCCATGGAACTCGGGGATGAGCAACTCGAGAATGCCCAGGGCATGCATGGTGCGCAACGCGTGTGCGGCGTGGGGTCCGAGGAGGATCTCACGCAGGCCGTTCCATAGGAATGGTCCCTCCGGAATATGCACATCGAGCACCGGGAGCGCGTCCGCCAGGCGATCCTCCGCGTTTTGCGTGAGCCGGTAGCCGTGCGCTGCGACCATGGCAAATACGCGCAGGATACCCTCGGGTCCGGTGAGCACCGCTGCTTCCGAAACGTCGATGCGTCCGTCCTGGACAACGAAGTCGGTGCCAGGAATTGGGACTCGCTTGCGCCGTTGCGGCCGATAGAATGACTGCCGCGCCGGCGGCAGCGCCTCCATGGCCAGGATCGCCCGGCGATAGACGGTGCGTGCATGACGGTAGTAGGTGCGCATCCAATAGGCGGGGTCTGAAGTGCCCTTGGTTTCAAGGCCGATGCTTTGCGCCGCCGCTTCATCCTGTGCATGCCAATCGAGGCTGTTGTCGTCGCGGCCGCTGCGCAAGTGGAGAAAACAGCGCGTGGCGCTGAGGAAATCAAATGCCGACGCAGCTTCGTTGTGAACCGAATAAAGCGAATTTCCGAAGCTGGTGGGCCAGGCCTTATGTTCGCGAACGTGGTGGAGCAGGTTGAGCCAGTGGGCCAGTTGATGGTCACGCAGACCGCCCGGACACTCCTTGATGTTGGGTTCGAGATGGAAGATGGTGTTGCCGTATTTTTGGTGCCGCGCGCGGGCCAGGTCGGCAAGCCGATGCACGATGCCGCTCCACTCGCGCAGCGCAACTTCGGGCAGTGTTTGTGTTTGCAGCGTTTGGTACATGCCGTGGTCGCCGGCGATGAAGCGGCGGTCGAGCAGGGAGAGAGTGAATTCGACGTTATCGGGATCGTAGCGATCGCATTCCTTGAGGCTGCGGATCATGGGGCTGGCGCGCAGGCCAAGGTCCCACATGGCCTGATTGCAACCACGGATGGTCTCGCGAAATTTGTCTTCTACTCGCTCGTCGGCACAAAGGTAGAGGAGGTCGACGTCGGAGTAGGGGAAGAGTTCCTTGCGGCCGAAGCCGCCGACGGCTACCATTGCCAGCCCGGTTGGGAGAGGACCGCCGCTCTCGAACCGCCAGAGCGGCTCCAGCAGGCAGTCGACCACCAGGGCGCGACGGCGAATGCAGAGCACGCCGTTGCCGCTACGCTCGAAGGACAGCCGCATGGCTGCCATTTCGCTCTGGTAGTGCTCTCGCAACTGCTGGTGAGACGTGAATGCAGCTTTCATGTCGACCGCGAATGAGGACAATGGTGGAAACTGCTATAGCCCGTCTGGCGGAAAATCTAGAGCGCGGCGACGCCGCGGTCGCCGTTGCGAATGCGGATCGCCTCGTCGATGCCGGAGACAAAGATTTTTCCATCCCCGATCTTTCCGGTTCGGGTTGAGCTAATGATGGCCTGAACCGCTTTGTCCAGCAGTTCGTCGGGGACCACCATTTCAATTTTTATCTTGGGCAAAAGATCGACCGTATACTCGCGTCCGCGGTAGAACTCGGTATGGCCTTTTTGCCGCCCGTGGCCGCGCGCTTCAAGGATCGTCATGCCCTCGACGCCGATGGCGAGCAGGGCATCTTTGACTGCGTCAAGCTTCGACGGCTGAATGACCGCTTCTATTTTTTGCATATCTGCTTTCCAGAGTAGCAAGAGTATAGCTGGCGAGGGCGATTGGGTGAGCCTGATTTCCTGTGTCGCTCCATCACTAAAGCGTGGGGAATGCAGAGATGGTGCCGTGAAGCAGCCCCGCGCGGCTGACTTTTCGGTCTGAGCTGCGCCTACCCAGGACTGTCGAGTCTACGTGAGAACTCCCGGATAAGCTGACGGGTGCCCCAGGTCTCGCTTTTGAGACCTGGGATCCTTCACGCAAAAGCCGGCGGTCCGAGTTCTCACGCCCATTCCATCGAGCGGCATCAGCTCCTAGGGCTTTCCCGAAGTTAGAGTTCTCCATTTTTGTCTTCCGGCATTTGCGTGGAGGATCCCAGGTCTCAAAAGCGAGACCTGGGGCACCCGTCAGCTTATCCAGGAGGTTCTCACAAACGGTTCAATCTGCATTGCCCATGGCTTATAGTGTTTAGGTATGAGCGCAACGGGCAACGACCGCTATTTATTTGGCAATTTGGAGTCCAGCGGCAAGAATCAGGAAAAGGTTCGCGAAGTCAATTTTGGCTATGAGCAGCCTGAGGGGGTGGTGATGACCTCTCTGGATTTTGCGATCAATTGGGTTCGCAAGAGTTCAGTTTGGCCTATGACTTTCGGCCTAGCCTGCTGCGCGATCGAAATGATGTCCATGGGCGGCGCCCGGTTCGACGTGGCGCGATTTGGCGCTGAAGTCTTTCGCCCCTCTCCACGCCAGTCTGATCTGATGGTGATTGCAGGCAGGGTATCGCAAAAAATGGCCCCGGTGATCCGCAGGCTCTATGAGCAGATGCCGGAGCCGAAATGGGTGATTTCGATGGGTGCTTGCGCAACTTCTGGCGGGGTCTTCAACAATTATGCGCTGGTACAGGGTGTTAACCAGATTATCCCGGTCGACGTGTATGTGCCGGGATGCCCTCCGCGTCCGGAACAGTTGATGTATGCGATAACACTCCTGCAGGAAAAAATTCTGCGCGAGCGAGGAAGCGCAAAACGGGCATTAAACTTCCAATAATTGTGCAATCATAGAGACTTTGCTAGCAGTTCTTTTTGACGTGCGGGCGGAGATACGTGGTGCCGGGAAGGGTAACTAAGAGCGCACTCCCCTCGCGCTTCAACCGTTAAGATGTTGAGAATTAAGGCTAGTCGAGATGGGAAATATGCTGTAGATTACCGGATGTGACTGTTTTGCATCCAACGGTCTGAATTTGCGTGACACGAATTTGAATTGTGACTCGAGCCACGTCCTGTTTTGGTTCGATGGCCTTGTTGAACGACTTCCAGGTTTATGAATGACTTTCCAGTGGTTGCGGAGGATAGACGCATGCACTCTCGCCCCTTGACTTCACTGGGCCGAATTCTACTTGTAGCAGGTGCTTTGGGACTCAGTTCTGCGAGTCTCCCAGCTCAGGATTCGACCAGTACAGCCCCAAAGCCGCCGGCTCCAGCCGACTCGCCGGCTTCACGCATTGACATTTTCGCAGGGTACTCGTACTGGGCCCCGCACGGCACCCTTACGGTTCCGTCCGGCGACCTGATCGGTATCAGCGGCCCCGTCACCTATTCGGCTATCAACTATGGCGCGATCGGAAGTGTCACTTACTACTTCAATCGCTTTGTGGGCGGGCAGGTGGAATATGCCAATCACCCCGATGGGAACAATGACGGAGCCTCCGAGGGAATACTCGGTATGGTTTTCCGCTACCCAACGACGGAGATTACGCCGTTTGTCCATGCAGGCGCCGGGTTTAACAGGCTGGGCGGACCGGTCCATGAACCTTACACCTACGGTCCTGCAATCGTGGTGGGCGGCGGTATGGATTACTCCCTGCCGTTCCTGGGCGGCCATCTCGGACTGCGCCTGTTCCAGGCAGACTACGAATATTTCCACACCAACTTCGGTCCCCAACCGCCCTACCCAACCGGCGGCCGGGCGAACCTGAAGATTGCGCGTCTGAGCACCGGGCTTATCTATCACATGGGCAGCATTGTTCCGCCGCCTCCTGTGACGTACACCTGCACCGCGTCTCCATCGCCGGCATTTCCTGGCGACCCAGTCACGGTTACCGGCACGGCGGCGAATCTGAACCCGAAAAAGACAGCAACTTATAGCTGGACGGGCGGCTCAGGCGTCAAGGTGACAGGCGACAACACCACTGGCGCGGTAGACACCAGCGGGTTGAACCCCGGCAACTACACCGTGACCGGCCACGTGTCCGAAGGACAAAAAGTTGGCCAGTTTGCCGATTGCACGGCTAACTTCACCATCAAACAGTACGATCCTCCGACCATTAGCTGCTCGGCGAATCCGACAACTGTTGCCCCTGGCGGCACATCGACGATTACCGCTCAGGGCGTAAGCCCGCAGAACCGGCCACTGACCTACAGCTACAGCGCGTCTGCCGCCCAGATCAGCGGGACAGGCAACACCGCGACGCTGAGCACCACGGGTGCACCAGCCGGCTCCATCACCATCACTTGCAACGTGCAGGACGACAAGGGTCAGACGGCTACCGCAACAACGACAGTTAATGTTGAAGCGCCGCCGCCACCACCTCAGCCCAAGACCAAGACGCTTTGCTCGATCAACTTCGATCGGGATAAGAGGCGCCCGGCCCGGGTCGACAACGAGGCGAAGGCTTGCCTTGATGATGTCGCTCTGAACCTGCAACAACAAACCGATGCCAGCGCCGTGCTGGTTGGCGAGGCGGCTTCCGACGAGAAGAAGGCCGACACGCTGGCTGCACAACGCGCTGTCAACACGAAGGACTACCTGGTGAAGGAGAAGGGCATTGATCCTTCCCGGATCTCGGTACGCACCGGAACCCAGGGCAACAAGGAAGTCGAAAACTACCTTGTCCCTGCCGGCGCAACCTTCGACAACGATGTACCGGGCACCACGGCAGTCGACGAAAGCACTGTGAAGGTTCAATCCAGAACAGCGCCTCCGGCTCGCCGGCACAAAAAAGCAGCAGCCCCCCGGCGCAGTAACCGATTGGGCAGCTACAACGGGAAAGGGTGGCCAGTTAGTAATGGCCACCCTTTTCATTGCTCTTGACCCTGCACCTGTTGCCGGTGCACGGTTAAGTCGCGGATACTTTGTTGAGCTTCCGCGCATTCCAGGCACAAAGAAAACCATGACTTCACTTATCGGGCGTACTCTCTCCTCAGCTTTCCTGCTTGTCTCTCTACTTCCTAACCAACCGGCCCTGGCGCAGTCCACATCCTGGGTACCTGTAGGCCCCGATGGCGGCGATGGGCGCAGTTTTGCCGCCGATCCCTCCAACCCGAAGCACCTCTACCTGGGAACCACCAATAGCTGGATCTATCAATCGGACGACGGCGGCGCGAGCTGGAAGAGGCTCGCCAAGCTGGCGAAAACCGACGATCTGTTGCTGGATAACATCGTGGTGGATGAAGCGGATCCCAAGACGCTGCTGGTCGGCGCCTGGGTGGTCGATCATCCCGACGGCGGCCTTTTCATCAGCCACGACGCGGGCAAGACCTGGACCGCGGTCGAAGCGATGAAGGGGCAATCGATTCGTGCTCTCACGCAAGCCCCGTCGGATCCCAAGATTGTGATCGCAGGGACCCTGAAAGGCGTCTTTCGCAGCGAGGACAGCGGCGCGACCTGGAACCGGATCACTCCTGAAGGCAGCATGGATCTGCACGAGGTGGAGTCCATCGCCATCGATCCCAAGGACCCGCGAATCATTTACGCCGGCACGTGGCACTTGCCGTGGAAGACCACGGATGGCGGGCGCCAACTGGCACAACATCAAGCAGGGGCTGATCGACGACTCGGATGTGTTCTCCATCATCATCGATCCCACGGTCCCCAGCGTGGTCTACACCAGCGCCTGTTCCGGGATTTACCGCAGCGACACCGGGGGCGAGCTTTATCACAAGATCCAGGGCATTCCGATGACTGCGCGCAGAACGCGTGTCCTCATGCTCGATCCAACCAACCGGAACACGGTCTATGCGGGCACCACGGAAGGCTTGTACAAGACGCTGGACGGGGGGACGAACTGGAAACGGATGACCGGCCCGGACGTGATCATCAACGACGTCTACGTCGACCCCAAGAACCCCCAGCACGTGCTGCTGGCGACTGATCGCAGCGGGGTTCTGGAGAGCGACGATGCGGCTTCGACTTTCAAGGCTTCGAACACCGGCTTTTCCCAACGCCAGGTCTCGAGCATTCTGGTGGATGCGAAATCGCCGCAAACCATCCTTGCCGGGGTGGTGAACGATAAGAGCTACGGCGGTGTGTTCGTTTCCCACGACGAGGGCAGTCACCTGGAGCCAGCAGAGCAATGGGCTTCAGGGACGGGATGTCTTCGATCTTTCTCAATCTGCCGAGGGCGTTATCCTGGCTGGTACGAATGCCGGCATCTTCCGTTTGGACGGCACCAACTGGCAGCCAATCGGAAAGATCGTCAAGAGTGAGACCAAGACCTCCTATGTGGTCCAGAAGGGCAAGCGCACCAAGACGGAAAAAACCGTGATGGTGCCTGGTGGTCAGATCGATGCGCGGGTCAGCGACGTGAACGCTTCCGGGAGCACCTGGTATGCGGCGACGGCGAACGGGATTTACTGCGAGCGCCGATCAGGGTGCCACCTGGGAAGGCGGCCCGGTCCTGGGAAAAACGGAGTACCGCGCTGTCGTCTCGTCCGGACCGATGGTCGTGGCGTCGCAGCGGACCGCCTTCGCGAAGTCTGAGGACGGCGGGAAGAACTGGCAGCCATTGGCGATGCCGCAGAAGCTGACCTGGCTGCAATCCATCGCTATGGCCGACAACGGGAGCCTCTGGCTGGGTGGCCGTGAAGGCGTCTTCTATAGCGAAGATCATGGTCAGAACTGGACGGAGATGAAGTCTCTGCCCATCTCGGACATCAGTGGGCTGAGCTACGATGCGAATCTGAAGCGCATGGTCGTTACCTCCTGGTCCTCCAGTTGGGTGCTGGCCGTTGATCCCGCTGACCGGACCTTCAAGTTCTGGGATCCGGGGTGGAAGGTACGGCACGTGCGCTCTCTCAGCGGACGGTTGCTGGCAGCCACGCCCTACAACGGAGTTGTCATGGAGCCGCAAAAGACGTCGGCGAAAGTCGCCGTTGCCCAGAACCCTTAGAGCCAGGGGTATGATCCAGCTACGTAGTTTCCAAACTCGGGATCTGGCCCGGCTGCACCAGCTCGACCAGGCCTGTTTTGCGCCGGAGATTGCCTACTCGAAAGCAGAGTTGCAGTACTTCCTCACCCATCCCAGTTGTTCCTGTTGGATTGCGGAGCAGCCCGAGAGCAAGGTGGCCGGCTTTGTCATTATTGAGCGCGCCAGCCGAAACGGGGAACCGGCCGGACACATCGTAACCCTGGATGTGGACCCGGCGGAGCGGCGCCGTGGTTTGGGCACGCTGCTCATGCAAACCGCCGAAGAACAGATGAAGCAGGAGGGTACCGGCGTGATGAGCCTGGAAGTGGCGGAGAACAATGCTGCCGCGCGCCGGTTCTATCGCGCCCTGGGCTTTGTCACCAGGGGGAGAATCGCGAAATATTATGGGGGGAGGGTCGATGCCGAGGTTATGGAGAAGGCGATTTGATCCGTGTCAGCAGCTTTAGTGGACTAACAGCTTCCAGCAGAGAGCGACTACGCCTACGAGTGCCGCCTGGAAGGCGAGGGCAAAGACTATGCCGCGCGCGCACCCCAGTTTGTCTTCGTAATAGACCTGATCCGGATTGTCTTCGCAGACGTCTGCGACATTGACGGAAACGATAGACTCCGCCCTGCGCACGATCCGCAACTCTGGCCTCATTGATTGCCCCGTCAAATCTGGAAATGCCTGTACGCCCATGGTGTCCCCTTTCAGCTACTGAGTGTAGCCGGAAGAGGGAGAGGTGTCTCAAGAGTTATGTACAACTTTGGTTGTGGGGCAGGCGGGTTCTTCCCTTAACGGTACTGCGGTGGTGCCAAATTGGGACGTTTTGGGGCAGGTTTGACGCGTATTCGCACAATTACATTACCTAGGTAAGCAGGCGCTAGATCCGGAATGGTACAGCCAAGGTTTCCTTTGGCGTGGAGTAGCCGTCCCTGATCTCAACTCACCCTTGGGCCAGGGTGATGACGGTAATCTCAGGCGGGCAGCGGAAGCGAAAGGGGAGGTTGACCGCACCGATGCCTCGATTGACATAGAGCTGCATCCCGTCGGGCAGCCTGAAATGCCCATGCACGTATTTGGTTCCCATTCCGGGGAGAAGGAGCGGCGGCAGGAACGGAATACGAATCTGTCCCCCATGGGTATGTCCGGCAAGAATCAGGTCGATCTTGTGCCCCAGCGCGCGGTCAGCGTAATCGGGCTCGTGCACCAACAGGATGACTGGTTCGTGATCGGGTCTTCTGCCGGCGGGCAGGGTGGCGGTAAGATCGGGGTTCTGTTCCAGAACATCCTTGGTGCCGGCCAGCCAGATTCGCTGGCCATCGCGCTCGATGGGAACGGAACTGTCTGCCAGCACGGGAATGCCCTGTGTGTGTAGAGCATCGGTGACCGCCCGTGCGCTGACGATGGCGTCATGGTTGCCCAGGATTGCGTATCGCAGGGGGCATTGAATGCGGTTGAGAATTTCAGCGCATTGGTAGCCCAACTTGATGGAGAAATGTTTCGGCAGGGGGTTATTGCTGACGAAGTCTCCGGTTAGCACGACAAGGTCGGGCGCAACCTCGTTCACCCGTCGTACGATTGCCTCCAGGAAGGCCGCTTCGGTGTACTCCTGGAAATGGAGATCGCTGATTTGCACGATCTTCATGCCCGCGAAGGCGTCCGGCAATCGCGGGAGGCTGATCGTAAGGTAGATGATTTCGAGTTCGTGGCGTGCGATTTCGCCGGCGTAGAATGCCAGGCCTGCGGCCGAGCCGGCTGCCATCCAGAGAAAATTCCTGCGCGTGAGCGCGGCGTCGCTGAAGGACCGGGTCGTCGGGGGTGCAGCAACCAGCGTAGGTTCCATCAGGGCGCGTTCACCTCCGGTTTTGGCGAGGCGACACTCAGAGGAGCCATATTTAGAAGTTTAAGGTGTGCTCGCGCCTTTGACCAAGCTTGGGGTACCCAAAAGGGAATAGCAGGTATGGAAACGTAGGAAATAGGACCGTTACGAAGGCCGGGTGCCCCACATCTCGCTCGTTTTTCGCGAGATGTGGGATACCACCGATGTTGACCGCTAAGTGCATCGGATGAATCGAGAGTCAGAGGGAAGGTGCATTGGTATCCCACATCTCGCGAAAAACGAGCGAGATGTGGGGCACCCGGCTTTCGTAACGGAATCAGCGCACTAAGCTTCGTTGATACTCCGCAGGGCGGGGTAGATGCGGCGGTATTTGGCGTAACTGTCGCCCATGACGATGACCGCGCCCGCGTCAGGAGACGTTCGTTTGGCCACGCGCACCACCGCATCGCAGGCAGCATCCACCGAAGGCCAGACGCCGGCGCCCACCCCGGCCAGGAGCGCGGCTCCGTAGGCAGCGCCTTCTTCTGCCTGCACCGTCTCCACAGGCTGCCCGTACACGTCGGCCTGGATCTGCCGCCACAAGGGGGAACGCGCCCCGCCACCGCCCACGCGGATAGCCCGCACGGGGATGCCAAGTTCGTTGAAGATGGTCAAGGTGTCTTTTAGGCTGAAAGCAACGCCCTCGAGGATAGCCCGCACTACGTTGGCCCGAGTATGGTCGGCTGCTAAGCCTATCAATGCGGCGCGGGCGTCCGGGTCCAGGTGCGGTGTCCGCTCCCCCATTAGATACGGCGCCCAGAGGACGCCTCCGGCTCCAGGAGGAACCTTGGCTGCTTCGGCGCTTAACTGGTCGTAGGGCTCGCCCGCTCGACCGGCAGTTACCCCGAAATTGTCGCGAAACCAGCGTAGGGAAAGACCGGCCGCCTGGGTCACTCCCATCACATGCCAGCGGCCCGGGATGGCATGGCAGAAGGTGTGCAGACGTCCCAGGGGGTCGGTGACCGGGGCGTCGGAAGCAGCAAAGACCACCCCCGACGTGCCAATGGTCGCGCTTACGTCGCCCGGACGCACAATGCCCATGCCGGTTGCGCCGGCAGCCTGATCACCTGCTCCTGCAACCACGGGTGTGCCGGCCTTCAGGCCCGTACTGGCGGCCGCGGCCTCCGTCACCTGGCCGACGATCTGCTGCGATTCATAGAGAGCAGGCAGGCAGTCCGGGCTGAGCCCAACCGCATCCAGCATGGCTTCGGACCAGCGGCGGTGCGCAACATCGAGAAGCAACGTGCCGGAGGCGTCCGCTACGTCGATGGCACGCACCCCGGTGAGACAAAGGCGGACGTAATCCTTAGGCAGCAGAAAACTCTGAAATCTTCGCCAGATACCCGGTTCGTTGGTTCTCACCCACAGCAACTTGGTGAGGGTGAAGTTGGTAAGCGCGGGATTGGAGGTCAGCTCCACCAGCCGCCGCGGGCCTATGGTTTCGTTCAGATAGCGGCACTCAGCCGCCGTGCGCTGATCGCACCAGATGAGCGCCGGCCGCAGGACCTCATTGTTCCGATCCAACAGCACGGCGCCGTGCATTTGGCCGCTAAGGCCTATACATGCGATCTCCGCGGCGGGCACTGCGGACTCACCCAGGAGCTTGCGTACAGCGCCCCGGCAGGCATTCCACCAGTCCTGCGGCTCCTGCTCTGCCCAACCGCTTCGCGGAGATGCAAAGGGCTGATGCTCGTGGATAGCGGAAGCGACGACCGCGCCTGATTCGTCGATAAGCAGGGCGCGCGTCCCTCCCGTTCCCACGTCGATGCCTAGCAGCTTGATGGCTTTGTCCCCCGGGATCCCCGAATTTCCTGTTGAACTTGGTGGCGCCACAGACTCATTGCGCCTTTCCTTACCGAAAGGCGCACACGCGGTCCCATCCTGCTGTGCGTGGCAGGAAATTCGGGATTCCCAAGTGTAGCGGAGAGCTCAGAACTGGTTCCACAGGAACTGGTTGTAAACATCGTGGTGGAACTGGATTTCGGGCACCTTGATCAGGCTCCCGAGCAGCCGCGGGCACCGGTCAGCCGAGGCCTGCTTGAGATCGGCATAGCGACCCTTCACATCGGCTCCGAGCAAAGTCGTGGTCCATTTCGATCGGCGAAAATCGTCAATTGCCGTGTACACGTTGTCGGGCAAATAGCGCTTGGCCTGGCGCAGGTCTTTGATCTTCGAAATCTCGCCTTCGATACCGGTGCGAAAGATGGAATACAGCGCCAGGTAGGGATTGGCGTCTGGACCAACTGACCGGACTTCGACCCGCGAGCTCTTTTCGTTGCCCAGGGGCACGCGCACCATGGATCCGCGATCAATAGGGGAAGCCTTAATCTGATTGGGCGCCTCAAAGTGCGGATCGAGCCGGCGGTACGCATTCACACTGGCGTTGAGCAGCAGGCAGATGTCGTTCGCGCTGGAGAGAATGCGATCGATGAACGACCATGCCATCGGGCTCAGTTTCTCTTCTCCTTCCGGATCCCAGCAAAGATTTTTGCCCTCTTTGCTGATGGAGACATTGGTGTGCATGCCGTTGCCGTTGACTCCGATCACGGGTTTGGGCAGGAACGAGGCGGAGCAACCCATGCCGGTTGCTACCTGGCGACAGATGAGTTTGTAAAGCTGGATCTGGTCCGCCGCGGCCACGACTTCGCCGTAGCCGTAGTTGATCTCGAACTGCGAAGGCGCGACCTCGGGGTGGTCTTTTTCATTCTCGAACCCCATCGCGCGCTGCACCTCAGCGGTGGTGTCGATAAAGGTGCGCAACGGATCCCCGGGAAGCGAGTGATAGTATCCGCCAGTATTGACGTACTCGAACTTGCCCGTCTCGGGATAACGGCGCTCGGCGTCGACACCTTCAAAGAGGAAACCTTCAATCTCGTTGGCAGCATTGAGGGTGTAGCCGTTCTTCTCGTGCTGTTCGCGGGCAAAGGACTTGAGCACGCTGCGAATATCGGCCGGGTACACGGCTCCGCTCTTATCGATGACCTCGCCGAAGACGATCACCTTGCCGGCGCCGAAAAAGTCCGCAGGCACCCAGTAAAAGGCGCTCCAGTCGATTCCCAGGCGCAGGTCGCTCTCCCGCTGGGCGGAGAATCCACGGATCGAGGATCCATCAAAGGTCAGGTTGTCCCAGCTCTTGACGATGAATTTCTTATCGTAGTCGAGCATGTGGAGGCGTCCTTCAAGGTCGCTGAAGAGAACGGTGACCGCCTTAACACCCTTTTCGTCGGTGAGGTACTTGAGCCGTTCCTCGCGGATCTGGTCCGCGGGAATGCGATTTTTCCGCTGTTCTTTTGCTTTCAGGTTCAACGCTTCGAGTTCTTCGTAGGGGAGCGTGAGAAAACTGCGCAAATCGTTCGACATGGATCTCCTTTAGAGTGGATATCGCGCTGTTCGCGGATCAAGATCAGCATATCGCGGGGCTTGCCGCCTACCAAGGGAGCTGCTTTAGAAACGCCGCCCGCCGAGTCGAATTCCAGATATGCTGGTGGCGGTGTCATCGAATCACAAAGGAGCCAAGACTATGGTCACATCGCCAAGCGGCGTGTTAGGAAAAGGCGCTTCGTTCCCCGTTGGATGGGCCATTCTTCTGATTATTGCCGGATTCTTTGCCTTGGCCTTGCCCTTCGAGGCAGGCATCGCAATCGCCGTGGTCATCGCGATCCTGGTCATTGTGGCCGGCATCGCGCATCTCGCAGGCAGCTTTGCAGCGCGCACCACCGGCGCATTCTTCTGGCGCCTGTTGGTCGGATGCGCGTACTTGGTTGCAGGCGTTTACCTGCTGATAAACCCCAAGTTGAGCCTGGTCTCGCTCACCCTGGCCCTGGCTGTTCTATTCTTTGTGGAAGGCGTTTTTCACCTGGTGACGTACTTCCAAATCCGGAGTGCTCCGGGTGCGGGATGGCTCCTGTTCGACGGGATCGTAACCCTGATACTAGCGGTGATGATCTGGCGGAGTTGGCCAGCCAGCGCAGTGTGGGCGCTGGGCACGATCGTTGGAATTAACCTGCTGATGAGCGGCTTCACGCGATTGATGTACTCGCGGGCAGTACGCGCCAACCTCTAGGGGCAAGTCATGACGCTCACAGACACTGAGAAGGCCACAGCCGCGCGCAAGAGCCTGGAATACATCAAGGACGGAATGGTGGTCGGACTGGGCACCGGTTCGACCGCCACCTTTGCCATTCAGTTTCTTGGGGAACAAGTCCGCAATGGGCTGAAGATTCGCGGAATTCCTACCTCGCGCGCAAGTGGGGAGCTGGCGCGCTCGCTGATGATTCCGCTGACCAGTTTCGATGAAGTGGAATATACCGATGTGACCATCGATGGAGCCGACGAGGTGGCTCCCGGCCTGGCCTTGATCAAGGGAGGCGGGGGCGCGCTGCTGCACGAGAAAATTGTGGCTGCCTCTTCGCGACGCCTGGTGATCGTGGCGGATGAGCACAAAATCGTCCAGCGGCTGGGCCGTTTCCCGTTGCCGGTGGAGGTGATTCCATTCGCGGCCTCGCCGGTCAAGAAGAAGCTGGAGGGAATTGGGGCGCATCCGGTACTGCGTTGCGGGCACGACGGCTCGCCTTACATCACCGACGAAGGCAACTACATCTTCGATTGCCATTACGGAGAGATCCCGGATCCGGCTGCCGTCGCTCACACCATCAAGAGCATGACGGGTGTGGTCGAGCACGGGCTCTTTCTTGGATTGGCGTCGGTCGCGATTATCGCCGGTCCGGAGGGGGCACGGGTCATTGAAGGGTAGGCGGGAGCAAACGGGGCGAAACCTTCTGAGGGTAAGCTGTTGGCTTCACGTGCAGCGGCAGGTCACGGGTTAATAACTCGGAGGCTTAGATATTTTTCAAATGGATCAAAATCATGATCGCGGTGCAACAACGAATGTCCCTCGGCCAGACAGAAAGTAGCAATCAAGCAGTCAATCGTCTTCCGAATGGTATGGCCGTGGGAACGAAGGAAGCGATAGTTTCGTGCTGATGCGACCGCCAGTGCCTCTCCTCCCGTATCGAATACCTCAAATCTGGATAAATCCCGCCGTACTTGCCGAAACACTGATTCTGCACGGATACCTTGCAGGGTTTCACACAAGATAAGATCGGTTAGTCCAAGACGCTGCTGGTTCAGCTCTCGATCCAGCCAATTTGTGTGCGGATTGGCGGTTCCTCCGAGGTAATCAATCCAGACAGTTGTGTCCACAATAATCATTTTCGAGAAATTACTCCCGAACGCGACCCGCGCGAGACGCTACAAGATCTCCTTCCCATTGCACCTTGCCGCGGAGTTTGCGAATTGCTGTCTGCGAATGTGTCTTTACGAGCAATCGGAGGCCAGCTTCCACAACAGCTTTCTTTGTACGCGCACCGCTGGTCCGCATAGCCTGGTTAACTAACTGGTCGTCAATTTCGATATTCGTTCGCACGGGAACCACCTCGATGTGTAAGAATCTCACATTTATGTGTATGCTCTCAAACCCCAAAAGGCAGGAACGGGCCACCAGGTCAAGAAGGTGCCTTCCTAGGGCTGAGTCGAAATGCGCGCCGTATCGTGGAAGCGCTTCATGTCGATGCCGGCCATCCGGCCTTCAGGGTCGTACACGAAAATATCCGTGAACTTCGCGTCCCATATAACCTCGTTGGCGCGGTAAGAGGACCGGGCGTTGACCACCTGGGAAAAGGTCTCGTCCATCCCAGTAAGCAAAATCAGAAATTCGGCGCCGCTCTCGCACAGCGAATCTTCCGTTACCCCGAACAGCGGGCTGTCTCGATCGATGGTGTGAACGATCGTCCAGGAGAGAGGAAAGAAGACCACGCTTTCGCGCTCCAGCTTAAGCGGGTAATAGCGCCGCACCCTGCTTCCCCTGCCATTGTCCTCAAAGCGGGAGACCAGGAGACGGACATGGAGATCGATAATCTGGTTGTTGCGGGTGTTAATAATGCGGAACTGGAAGGAGCGAAGGTCACCCATCCATGACATCACCGCGTTCTGACTAAAGAGAATGTCGGCGACGGGCCTGGAAAAACGTGCAAAGACCAGCCCCGTGACCACCGCCAACCCTAGCAGGCTGACGACCGACTCCAGCGCGACCAGCGTGTTGGTAGCGTATCCGACAGGCACCACACTGCCGTATCCAATCGTCGCTGAAGTGTGAATGCTGAAGAAGAAGGCCTGCAGGAAAGGCGAGTGTATGCCGGTTTCAAGTGTGTTCACCAGACCACCGGGCCCGACAGCCACGTAGGCCACAGCGAAGAAACCATTGAGCGCCAGGTACGAGATGGCAACAAAGAGAAAGAAGCGGCCCCAGGTGGTGCTCACCAGGTTGGAGTAGGCCAGAAAAGCATGCAGTCCGCGGCCTCGCCGTTGCACGTTGAAGCTGCCGTCTCGATTGAGCAAGCGAAGCTGACGCTGCTCGGAGACGACGCGGCCGAATCCTAGATCGCTCGACGGATCTTCGACAACCTTCGGGGGAACTTCCTTCAGCTCTTGGTCGGTCACCAGACTATTTTCTCAGGACAGTCTCCGGTGCAGTAGTGCCAATGTGAAATCCAGACACAGCGCCGATAGCTCGGGGTCGTAACGATAACCCTCATCGCGCATAAACGCGTGCGCGCCATTCAGCTCCAACCATTGGAAATTCGCGCCTACCTCGTCCAGCCGCGCCTTGATCAGGTTGCGGCCAGCGAGGGGAACATGCGGGTCCTGGCGGCCCCAGATATGCAACAGCTCGCCCTTGATTTCACCCGCCCGCTCCAGCGAGTTATCCTGTTTGCCCAACCCCAGGCTGTGGCTGTGAATGTCAGTAGCGTAAAAGCACACGGCCGCTAGTACATCTGGATTCATGGCCGCGCGAAAGGCCAGATGGCCGCCCATGCAGATGCCGATCGTTCCCAGCCGGCCGGTACAGTCGCCGCGTCCCCGGAGATAGTCCAACAGCGCGCGGGCATCGCTATCGTAAGCTGAAACTGCTTTGGCGTACTTATCGCCATTACCTTTGTCGGATCCAGCCTGATCGTAAGCCAGTACCGTCCCTGCCGGTTCGAGCTCGTGATACACCTCGGGCACGGCGACCAGGTAGCCATGACCTGCGATAAACGCGGCAAAACGGAGGATGGGAGAGGTAGCCTGGAAGATCTCAGAAAATAGCACCACGGCGGGATATTTCCCTTCGGCAGCGGGGCGAAGGATATAGGTCCGCATGGGGCCCGTTGGTGTTGCCAGGTCGACGGCTGTTTGTTCTTGAAGGATCATGGTGCGCCCCCTCGGCGGCAGCAAGAATTGTAACCTTGAGAGACAGGCTGCGGAGGCATCTGACTATCGATGGTGATTGGCAAATTACAGCAGGAATCAGGAGGGCATGCATCGGCGCCCGCAGCCTCAGCTTGGGCGGAGGTGGAAGCGGCCCAGCGGCAAGTGCAGCTGCCTTGTCTGCTGGTGCCGCAGCCGGCTCATGCCGTGTTGGCGGGAGAAGTAGCTGCAGGATTGACCTGCTTTGGCGAATTGCCAGCGGAGATCAAGCGGGCCATTCAGATGCATGATACGGGTTGGGCCGCGAGCGATGCGCAGCAGATTCAGCGGCTGCGCTCCGGGGGCCCTCACGTGCCCGAGGCAGCTCCCATTTCCTTCATAGCCGTCGGCCCGGGAGAAGCGGAGGAAGCGTGGACCGCCTCCATTAACACCGTCGAAGCCTTCTCCAGGGTGGGTGCGATCATCATCAGCCGCCACTTCAGCCTGCTCGCCCAGAATGACCTGTCGCACCATCGGCGTTTTGTCCAGGCGGAGAAATTGCGCCAGCGGAAACTCGAAGGTGCGGCGAAGGCGGACGATTTGGACCGCTGGACAGCAGCCCTTGGCTTCTGCGATTTGGTCTCGCTCTTTCTGCTGAGCGTACCCGGCAGGGACGCAGAGTTTCCGCTGGCCCATCCATCCTCGCCCCAGGCAGGAACGGCTCCCCGGGTAAAGATGCAGTGCGATCACGGAAATATCCGCTTTACGCCGGAGATAGTTCATCCCGGTAGCGCTCTATCGATCCAGGCGTTGAGCCATCCGGTGCCGACGCAGGGCCCGCGGGCCGAGACCCTCACCTGGCATGTGCAATGAATGACGTGATCGTCATTGGCGCGGGAATTGCCGGCCTTGCAGCAGCCCGAACGTTGGCGGAGGCTGGCCAGCGGGTGGCGCTGATCGAAGCCCGCGACCGCGCCGGAGGACGGATCCTCACCGTCCCGGCCGCGGATGGGGGATTGCCCGTGGAGCTTGGCGCCGAGTTCATTCACGGTCTGCCGCCGGAGTTGATCGACCTGGTGGAAGAAGCGGGCCTAACCCGGTTCGAATTGGGAGGCGATTCCCGCTGCGTCCGAGCGCACCAGGCTTTGAGCCCCTGCGCACCCCAGCGGGAGGTCGACCAACTGTTCGACGAGCTTGGTCACATGAAGCTGGACACACCCGATCGCACCTTCGGCGAATTCCTCGGCCAGAGAAATCTTGGGGCGGACGCCGTGGCGTTGGCGACCAACTATGTCGAAGGCTTTAATGCAGCCGATGCTAGTCGCATCAGTGTGCAATCTCTGGCGAAACAACAGGCGGCGGAAGATGCAATCGAGGGAGATCGTTTGTTTCGGGTGGCTGAAGGCTACGCTGAAGTCCCGGCGTTTCTGCTGCGCAGATTTCTCGATGCAGGGGGCGAGTGGGTTCCATCCAGCCCGGTGCGCTCCATAGGCTGGAAGCCGGGGCGGGTGGAAGTGGCAACCGCGAGCGAACGCGCTTTCCATGCGGCCGCCGCAATCATAACTTTGCCGCTGGGTGTGTTGCAGGCGAGACGGGTCTCGTTTGTGCCGCAGCCGCGGGAGATTCTTGATGCGGCTGACCGGCTCGCCATGGGGCCGGTCGCCCGCGTGGTCTACGAGTTTGACCCCAGGTTCTGGGACCGCTTCGCCAGCCTCGGCGGGGTGAGCTTCGTCTTTGCTCCGGAGTTCATTCCCCCTACCTGGTGGACCACCAACCCGCAGCCAAGCTCCTTGCTTACCGGCTGGGTAGCCGGCCGCAAAGCTGGCAAGCTGACGATCGCCGCCCTGCCAGAGACGGGGCTGGCGACGCTGGCGGAAATTTTAGGCAGTTCGCCTTCTGACATTCGCCAGTATCTGGTGCGCTGGCACCTGCATGATTGGCAAGCTGATGTCTGCAGCCTGGGCGCCTACACTTACGTTCCGCGTGGCGCCATCCAGGCTTCCGACGAGCTCTCAGTGCCGGTAGAAGGGACTCTATTCTTCGCCGGCGAGCATACTGACACCAGCGGTCATTGGGGCACCGTACACGCGGCCCTGGGCTCCGGCTACCGCGCGGCGGCACAGGTACTCGCAGCCCACCCGTCAGCGGGAAGGTAGCCGATGGTTAAGCAGAAATGTGCGGAGAAAACAGATGATAGTGGGTGCTGCTAAACCAGATCCCCCACCTTGTCTGCGATGTTGCTGGCTGCGGAGCCGACGTTACTGGCGACTGTGCTAACGCGCGATGCTACATCGCCCGCCACGTTTTTGCCCGATTGGTATACCCGCGAGGCATGTTTGCCGAGGTCATCGCTGGTGTCTCTGATGTAGTCACTCGCATCCTGCAGGTTACGTTTGAGTTGCTTGCGAGTCTTTTCACCGGTCTGCGGAGCATAAATAAGAGCTGCGGCCGCGCCAGCGGCTACCCCGAGGGAGAAAACTGCCCAGTAGCGAACTACGCTCATGACGATCCACCTTTCACGAACACTAAGTAAGTCATCCATTTGGAGTGCATTGAGACCGGATAGGTTGCAGTTAGGCTTGATTAGTAGAGAGCCAATAGCCTGAATTTGCTATTGATTTTTGGAGAAAAAATCCTTAAAATGAGAGCTTTGCATGTCCTGGCGGGTTTCGACTGTCTGGAAGTACAAACCGTCGGGCAGTATGTGTTGCTCATCTCCCTAGAGGATAACGGATCAAATGGCAAAACGACGTGGTAATCCCAACTGGGGTAAGCCGGAGCCGATAGGCCCGGTGGTCCCAACTGTCACTTCTTTCGAGCAGGTTGTCAAAGAATTTAAACTGACTCCCGATCAGTATGTTCGTTCCACACGGTTGCGCGAGTGGGCCCGGCGCAACAAGAATTCGAAGTATATCCCGGAAGCGCTTCTCGAGGCTTGGGGCTTTGAGATCGAATCAACGTTATAGGCGAGAAGCCAGGAAACCGGTTGAATTTGCAGAGTAAAGAAAACGCCGCTTACGCGGCGTTTTCTGCGTCTGGGGCCGATGTGACAGCATCCACGAATCTGGCGGACAATACAGCTATGCAGGCCAAGTTGCCATTTACCGACGTACCCGGGGCCCTTGAGGAATTTAAGGCCGGGCGCATGATTGTCGTGGTCGACGACGAGGACCGTGAAAATGAAGGGGATTTGACGCTGGCGGCGGAGTTTGTCACCCCGGAAGCCATCAACTTCATGTCCAAGTATGGGCGCGGACTGATCTGCCTCAGCCTGACCGAAGAGCGCGCGGACTACCTTCGACTGGGCCCGATGACGCACCAGAATTCGTCTCGTTTTGGTACGGCGTTTACAGAGAGCATCGAGGCTCGAGAAGGAGTGACCACCGGCATCTCCGCGTATGATCGCGCGCACACCATCCAGGTTGCGATCGATCCGCTCATGAGCGCGGCGGACCTGGCTCGGCCGGGGCATGTTTTTCCTCTTCGCGCCCGGCGTGGGGGAGTGCTGGTGCGTGCCGGACAAACGGAAGCTTCCGTCGACCTGGCGCGTATGGCAGGGCTCATCCCGGCGGGAGTGATCTGCGAGATCATGAACGACGACGGCACCATGGCGCGAGTTCCCGACCTGGTGGAGTTCTGTAATCAACATCAGTTCAAGATGTTGACGGTGGCGGAGTTGATCCGGTTCCGGCTGCAGAACGAACGCTATATCTTTCGCGTGGCGGAATCGATCGTGCCGACCCGCTTCGGCGACTTCCGCATGATCGCGTACGAAAGCGAAGTCGACGGGGGAGAGAGCCACCTGGCGCTGGTTCGAGGCGAAGTGAGCTCGGAGCTGAACCCCGAGCCGGTTCTGGTGCGGGTGCACTCACATTGCCTCGCGGGCGATGTCTTCGGCACTACGCTGTGCGATTGTCACCAGGTAGTCCAGCGGTCGCTGGAGATGATCGCAGAAGCTGGACGAGGCGCCCTGGTGTACCTGCACAATTCAAGTAAGGGTTTCGAGGTTGACCGGAGCGTAACCCCGCACCGGCTCTTTTTGCACCGCGAAGAGCGCAGCGGCGAACATCAACGTATTCTGCGCCAGGTAGGTTTAGGCGGGCAGATACTTTCCGATCTGAACATCCGCAAGATTCGTCTGCTCTCCAATACCCCCACGCATGTGCCGGCACTGCAGGGCTTCGATCTGGAGATTGTGGATCAGGTAGCCCTCACTCGTGCCAAGCCTAGTGCACGGTAGGGGGACTGCACCGGCTGCGCCCCTCTTAAAAAAAAATTCCCATGAAAGGTCCGCAGAACCGCAGGTCCCTCGGCTTCGCTCGGGATGACAAAGGGGAGGCGAAGCTTGCATGGGGAGTGGTTGCTGGGGGAGTGAAACTGCAGATCCCTCGGCTTCGCTCGGGATGACAAAGAGGAGGCGAAGCTTCCATGGGGAGTGGTTGCTGGGGGAGTGAAACTGCAGATCCCTCGACTTCGCTCGGGATGACAAAGGGGAGGGCGAAGCTTCCATGGGGAGTGGTTGCTGGGGGAGTGAAACTGCAGATCCCTCGGCTTCGATCGGGATGACAATTCTGTCGCTAGGAAACGACTTTTCACGCCCCAAATGAATTGTCATCCCGACCGGAGCGAAGCGCAGCGGAGGGATCTGCAGTTTCTTTATCCTGCGTGCGGTTCCAAAGCGGGTAGGGCAAATCCCCGGCGGGTTAAATCGGCCTGCAGCTGTTCTACATTTTCAAACAGGGCGGCATGGAGTCCTATAGCCTCGGCTCCGTCTATGTTCTTTTGCAGGTTATCGATGAACAGGGTTCTCTCAGGGGAAACATTCAACTTTTTAACTGTGTGAAGGTAGATGGCAGGATCGGGCTTGACTACGCCCAGCTCACAGGACCAGGTCAGCCAGTCGAACTGGTTTAGCCACGAGAAACGTGGCCGGAGATAATCCAGCACCCCGTCTCCCATGTTCGACAGAATGCCGAGCCGAAAGCCAGCCTGCTTGATCCTGGGAATCCAGGCCAGCATAGCCGGATTGAGGTTCATCCACATAATGGCGTCCTGTTCGGTCAGCTGCTCGATCTGCTTTGGCGTGAAACGGACGCCGGTGTCGCGGGCCACCGTCTGCCAGTAAGTCTGGGCATTCAAAATGTCAGCATCGTAATCCAGGCGGTGTGCCCAGTAGGCCTTTTCGAAGGCCTCCTCCTCTACGCCGGCAATAGCCAGCAGGTTGCGATGCGCCTGTTGGTCGGGCGGTCCGCTGAGGACTTCTCCATAGTCGAAAATCACGGCTTGCAGTTCCATGCGTAGCTCTATTACACCATGTAGCAGCGGAGGGAACAGCGTGAGATGGTCGTCACGAACCCAATGGGATATGGCGGAGACGCCTTGGGCGCAACGGCTAGCCCAATTACGGGCGGCCGGCGCCCAGCTATGGGATCTGACCGCCTCCAACCCCACGCGGTGCGGATTTACTTACGAGGACGCGTCCATCCTGGCTGCTTTGGAAGATCCGGCGATTCTGCACTACGAACCGGAACCGCGGGGTCTCCGCCCCGCCCGCGAGGCAATCAGCCGCTACTACAGCGACCATGGAACCACAGTAGATCCGGATCAGATCTTCCTCACCACCAGCACCAGCGAGGCCTACAGCTTCCTCTTCCGGCTGCTCTGCGACCCGGAGGAAGAGGTGTTGATCGGCCAGCCCGGCTATCCGCTGTTCGATTTCCTGGCCCGGCTGGACGACGTGCGGCTGGTTGCTTATGAGCTCTTCTACGATCATGGCTGGCATCTGGACCTGGAGTCGTTGCGCCGGCGCATAACCCCGCGTGCTCGAGCCATTACCCTGGTCCACCCTAATAACCCAACGGGACATTTCACCACCCCTAGTGAGCGGGCGGCGATCGAAGAATTATGCCGCGAACATGGCTTGGCGCTCATTGTGGACGAGGTCTTTCTCGACTACGCCCACCCTGGTAGCGAAGGAGTTCAGAGCTTTGCGACGGGTAATCACACCGTGCCGACGTTCGTGCTGAGCGGCCTTAGCAAAGTGGCCGCGCTGCCGCAGATGAAGGCTGCCTGGATCGCTTGTTTCGCTGATCCCGAGGCGCAGCAACGGCTGGAAATCATCTCCGACACCTTTCTGTCGATGAGCGCCCCGATCCAAGGCGCACTTCCCGCCTGGCTGAGTCACCGGGCAGGAATCCAGGCACAAATCAGGCAGCGCCTGCAAGCAAACCTGGCAACGCTGGATGCGGTTCTGCTCCGCCAAACCCTGGTCACCCGGCTGGTGGTGGAGGCCGGATGGTACGCGGTCCTGCGGGTTCCGGGGCTGCAGCCAGAAGAGCAGACTGCGCTCGATCTCCTGCAGCAGCATGGAGTGGTGGTCCACCCTGGTGGTTTTTTTGGCTTTTCGGGTCAGGGATGGCTGGTGGTGAGCCTGCTTGCGAACGAGGAGGAGTTCCGAGGGGGCGTGGAGGCACTGGCTACGCATTTTAGTGGCCATTTATAGGACAGGCATGTGCAAATAAGGACTCAAGTTCGTTACTAATACTTTCGTGTCATTCAATTAATGCTTTACTGAAAGCTTGCAAATGGCACATTTTACTGATGTTGTACTTCGAGTCAATTTTGAAATTTCATCCATACTGCCCTGATAATGGTCGTAAAGCGAGGGGTGATCGCGACGAGTTAATGTGTCACATTCGGATTCCCGGCTGAAGAAATGGATTTGATTGTCTTTCCTCGCCAATCGTGGTTTCGGGGCCATGCCCTGGCAGAACACGTGTTGTATCGGGCAGTACGAGCAGTCGGTCGCGTAGCGAGCGTAGGATTTGCCGCCCGTCGCCCCCGGGAAGGTCGGTTCTGCCAATCGATCCCGCAAACAAGGTATCCCCGGCAAGTAGCAGATTTTGTCCGGAAAACAGGAGACAGATGCTCCCTGGTGTGTGTCCTGGGGTGTGTATGACTTCGGCCGGCAGAGCGGCGAGGCCAATCGTCGTGCGGTCGTCGGCACTTGCATCGGGAGGCGCGACCTCGGGCGTGGGAACGCCGAGCCAGCCGGCCTGCATCTCCATGGCGCCCAGCAGTTCGAGGTCATTTTTATTGAGAAACACCGGCGCCCCGGTGACTTTCTTTAGTAAGGCTGCTCCGCCCACGTGGTCGATATGAGCATGAGTCACGATGATCTGGCGTAAGGTGAGGCCATGCTTCTGTAGCCGGGAGAGAATCTCCGGAAGGTTGTCTCCAGGATCGACGACGACGGCTTCGTGGGTGAGCTCGTCGCCCAGGATGCTGCAATTGCAGCGCAGTGGACCGACCGGAAAGGTCTCGAGGATCATGTTCTGATCTTAGAGGATTGATCCTGCGGATATGTGCTGCTGGTTACAATGCGGCCATGCGCATTTACGCGGCGGTGGGGGCGTTGCTGGGCTGGTTTGCGCTGGCATTGCAACTTTATCTAATGCTGGTGCAATCGCCGCCGGGGATAGCAGCAGTGCTGGCGACGGTGATTACCTTCATCAGCTTCTTTACCATTTTGACGAATCTGCTAGTAGCGCTGGTCTTTAGCGCCGTAGCGCTCCGGACAGAGACTTTCTCGAGCCCATCGATGCAGGCCGGGGCGGCTGTTTACATTGCCATTGTGGGCATGGTCTACCGGCTGTTACTGCGGCAGCTATGGAATCCGCAAGGCGCACAGTGGGTGGCGGACGTCCTTTTGCATGACGTCATTCCCGTGGGGTACGTCCTGTATTGGCTGCTCTTCGCTCCGCGGGCCGGGTTGCGTTGGAAAGACGCCATAGACTGGCTGGTGTTTCCAGCCGTTTACCTGGTGTACATCCTGGCGCGGGGCGCGGTGAGCCGGGTTTATCCCTACCCGTTTGTTGACGTGAATGTGCTTGGATACGACGGCGTGCTGGTCCGGGCGGCGATGTTGCTGCTGGTATTTCTGGGTATGGGCTTGATCGTTGTGACGGTGGGCCGGCGAATCCGTGAACGGCACTAACGGGGAAGATTTGCCCTCAAGGGACTGAGAGCCAGATCTGAGGATCCCGGAGTCCCGCAGGGACGGCTGAGTGTAGCCCAGGACGACAGTCCTGGGTCATCCAACCTCGAACAGAAAAGTCCCGCAGGGACGACTGAAAGCGACCCAGGACATCAGCCGGGCAGCAGTTTTCAGTCGTCCCTGCGGGACTCTACGTTCTTTCCCATCCTACCCAGGACTGTCGTCCTGGGCTACATTCAACCGTCCCTGCGGGACTGAATTGGCGAATTCTCAAACACGCTCTGGGGCCTTTACGCTTCGCAAGCTCTGAAGGCGTGCTTATTTGGCGGGGGGTGCGGGCTTGGCGGGAGCGCTCTGCGTGCTCTTGATGCCTGACAATACCGAGCGCGAACCGCTGTTCCGTTGGATTAGAACCGTAAGTCCGATGGAGGTGAACATGAACACGATCGCGGCCCAGGTCGTCACTTTGGTCAACAGGTTGGCTGCTCCGCGAGGCCCGAACGCGGTCTGCGACCCTTGGCCTCCGAAAGCGCCTGCGAGATCAGCACTCTTACCCTGTTGGAGAAGAACAACCCCGATCAGGACGAGACAAACAATTACGTGAATGGTACCGACGAACCAGATCATGAAAACTGAACCTCGAATCTATGGTGCGGAAGGGGGGACTTGAACCCCCATGCCTCTCGGCGCCACCCCCTCAAGATGGTGTGTCTGCCAATTTCACCACTTCCGCGCTTAAAAACTGCTTTGTTTCAGCTACTTGCCGAGCACCCCGCTGCCAGACGGGCAAAGAGGTATGGACTGCGTTCGCCTGAGGGTGGACGTCACGCATGGTCGTTTTTGATGTTATCGTGCCCCGCTGTGTACTGCAATGTGAACGGATCCGTATGTTCTCCGGCTTCAGTCTCCCGAGAAGTGTCGAGTGTCTGTCTTTGCTCGTCCCGAGGCCACTCTTCGCTTTCCAATCTCGAGCAATCTATGATCCGGTTGGCTTCCTCATCCGTGAGAGCCCGGCAAGTGTCTCCAGAAAAAGTTCCACCGTGGTCTTCCCAGGTAGGTCGCCCCGCTTCGGCCGTGTCAGAATCGCGAGTCGCCATTTTGGAAGCTTTGGAGGCTCACTCACAATCCGCAACCTATGGAGTGGATGTGATTCATTGGATGAACGAGCCAGGGCGGACGGCACGATTGCGACGCCAAGCCCATGAGCAACGAAATAGAGTAGTGTCTCAACATCGCTTACCTGGTACACACTCGACCTTGACAACTGGTGCTGGGTGAAGACCTGATCAACCAGCTTCCGCAAAGCCCTCTCCGGCGTGAGATCCACGAAGCTCTCATGGCTAAGATTTTCGAGACGCACACGACCGCTCCTTGCTAAGGCATGCTTGCTGGAGCAGATCGCAACCAGCGAGTCCTGCGCATAGGGGATAGTCTGTACGCCCGGCCATCGCTCTTTGCCGACGATTGCCTGGAAGCTCAGATCGACATACCCTGAACGCACCAGAGCAGGAACTGCTTCTGTAGAAACGGCGCGAAGTGCGAACTCAACCTCCGGGTATGAGGCGTGGAATCGTTGCAGCAAAGCGGCGAGTTGCACGTATGGTGTCAGGCTTTGCAGGATTCCGAGATGCAGACGGCCTCTGACGACACGATCCTCAGACCGGACTGCCTGAACCCCATCGTTCAGTAACATGAGACAGCCACGGGCATATTCAAGGAACAATTCTCCAGTTGCTGTCAATGAGACTTTGCGCGTTGTGCGCGTAACGAGTTGGCTGCCGAGATCCTGTTCGAGCTCTTTGATGGACATGGACAACCCCGACTGAACGATGTTCATGCGTTGTGCGGCAGTGGTAAATTTACCCTCTTCCGCCAAAGCGATGAAGTGCTGTAGATGTCGTATCTCCATTTCTTCTCCCCTGAATTCATCATAAATAGAGATATGTATTATTCGAATCTTTCGTTAGACACATGAAACGGGAGCGGCTAGCCTCGTGAATAAGGCCGCTCGATGCGGCCGCGCACAAGGAGATCAACATGGACCGCACGGAAGAAATAGTTCGGATCGTTGGCATTTCGGGAAGCCTGCGCAGAGCGTCTTTCAGCACTTCGCTGCTGAAAGTACTGGCCGAACGAGCCGCGCCTTCCATCGATATTCAGCTGGTGACTCTCAAAGACATCCCGCTCTATAACGAAGATCTTGATCGGGATCCCGAGATTCCCGAGGTTGCCACGTTCAAGAAGCTCATCGCGGAGAGCGACGGAGTCCTGATCGCAACGCCTGAGTACAACCACGGTGTGCCCGGCGTTCTGAAGAACGCCCTCGACTGGGCCTCCCGTCCAGTATTTGAGTCATGTTTCAAGAATAAGCCGGTCTCGATTATCAGTTCGTCCAAGGCGTTCACGGGCGGCGTTCGGGCTCAGTACCAGCTACGAGAGTCGCTGATTTCCATGCATGCGCACCTCGTGATGGGACCGGAGGTTGTCGTCGGTGCCGTTCACGCGAAACTCGCCGAGGATGTTTACCAGGATGAGAACGGGCTGACTTTTATGCTGCGCTCGCTCGACCGGCTTCGCAAAGAAATTCTGAGTCGTCGCCTCGTTTACGCATAGGAGAGGACCATGCTCAAGAGGCTCCAATGGATTCTTTTCGTGTTATTACTCTCGACAGCATCGCTCGTTGCGCAGACGCACGTCGCTGAGCCGGCTGTGAACCTGGGGGACACCAGTTTCCTCGACGGCATAGGCGCACCTGGCGTGGTCATGGAAGTGATTGGAGACGGAGAACATGCGGGAACGGTCGTAGACGGGGGCGGAAAACCGATTTCAGGAACTGGTGCTGTCAATAGCATAAGCGAACTGACCCATATCGCATGGCTAAGTCATAAGACGGTTCTAGGCGGTTGGTACGGGACGGAGGTCGTGGCTACTGCCGCGCACGTCGACGCCGGCAGCGCCGGTCAATCTGGTGGTTGGGGGGCCCTCACGCTGTCTCCATTCATCCTGCAATGGGGTGAGCAAAAGATCGGCAAGGTCCCTGTCGACCAGCGAGTCGTCCTGGATTTTGATCTCCCCGTGGGAGCTTACACGCGATCTTCCGCTGTAAATATCAGCGCAAATGCATTCACTGTTCATCCCTATTACGCAATCACCGCATTCCCAACCAAACGTGTGGAGACCAGCTGGCGCGTTCACTATTTATGGAATTCGACGAATAACAGTCCGCCATCCGCAACGGGCGCTCAGTCCACACAGGCAGGACAGGCGATTCACTTCAACGCCACCACCGCATACAACTTTGGCAAACACCTTTGGATCGGACCAAACGCCTACTACTTACGGCAAATCACCGATGGCCGTGTCAATGGCGTTCCGCTCTCGAACTCTCCGGAGCAAGTGGCGGCGATAGGTCCGGGCCTGGTATGGAACACGGGGAAATGGTTGCTCTATGCAAACGGCTATCACGAGTTTGGCGTCAGGAATCGGCCTGAGGGCGACAAGATCGTATTCAGGGTGGAAAAAATCTTCTGAACCAACCGTAGTCCTCGGAGGGATAAAAATGAAAATCTTGATCGCGTTCGTTGATCGCGTTCGGTATCGGCGCAGGTTCGAGATGGACCGGAGTTCCATCTCTAGCTCCGCAAGCCATCGTCGGTGCTCTCCTCATCGTAGCGATGAGCACGGGTTATGTTGCAGCAGACCGCCTTCTGAAGCGTACCCGCTCAACAGCAGTAACTGTCGTTGTCTCGGCGGGCGCCAACAATCAGCAGGGATCGCACGGTCAAATCGCGAGCTCTTCGACGTCTGGGAGCCCCGGAAGAGGCCTGCAGCATCCGGAGGGCGGATATCACCTGGTTGACCGCCTATGTCCCTCCTCCGCCTAAATGCCGTACCGCGTATCGCTGCTACTCATCCCGCGGTCACGAGCGGTGACAGACGGGCAGTGTGTCGGAGATAGATGTGAGAAGTGCACCAAAAGTGGTCGCGCTCCGGAGGAGAATCTCGTAGGATTGGCTGGTGAACAAGGGTTTTCGAGTTTGTAGCCACGACCAGCCGTTATTGCTTCCGCCCTCTCTGCAGGACTGGCTACCTGAGAGTCACTTGGCGCGATTTGTAGCTGACGTGATGAACGAGCTGGACCTGTCTTCTATCTACGCCAGCTATGAACGGAGTGATGGGCGAGGTTTGTCAGCGTACCATCCACTGTTGATGGCGCGGTTGTTGCTTTACGGTTACTGCATCGGAATCACGAGTTCCCGCAAGATCGAGCAGGCTACTTACGATAACGTTGCATTTCGCTATTTGTCTTCCGACCAGCATCCCGACCACGATACCCTTGCTGCTTTTCGTCAGCAACATGTCGCAGCGCTGGCGGGCTTGTTTGTCCAAGCCCTGAGACTGTGTCAGAAGGCTGGTCTGGTGAAATTGGGAAATGTGTCGATCGACGGCACGAAGATGAAGGCCAACGCCAGCACTCGGCGCTCGTTAAGGTACGAACGCATCAGCGAACGGGAACAACACTGGCGCGCCGAGGTAGCGCGATTGCTGCGGCAAGCACAGCAGACCGATCGTGAGGAAGAGCGGCGCCTCGGGCTGGACCAGGCGGCCAATCAACTACCCGATGAGTTAGCAAATGCCCAAAAGCGTTTCGAGCGACTGCAGCAAGCCAAGGCGGAGTTAGAACAGGAAGCACAGGCACAACTAAAAGCCGCATTGGACGGCTATACTCCGGGCAAACGTGGTCCCCGTGGAAAAGCGGAACAGACAAGCCAGCCGTCTAAGGATCGCAGACAGCGCGAGAAGGATAAGAAGCAGCGTCTGCGAGCGAGAAAGAACGCCGTCTCGCCCAGCCGGCAATATAACTTCGTCGATCCTGACTCGCGAGTGATGAAAGACAGCGGGGAAAGAGGCTTTGTGCAGGCTTACAACGCACAGATCGCCGTGGACTCGAAAGCGCAGATCATCGTGGCCGCGGAGCTAACTCAGCAACCTATTGATCGTCAGCAGTTGCTACCCATGGTGAAGACTCTACGGAAAACACTGCAAGCGGTGCCAACAACCATCACCGCCGATGCGGGCTACTGGGACACCACCAGCCTGCAGGATCCGGCGATGAGCGGCATTGAAATGCTGGTCGCACCTGACTCCAAGCCGCATATACCAGGTAAACCTTTGCCGCCCTGCGCACCGCGCAGCCAGGAAGCGTTTGACATGAGAAAAGTTCTGGCCACAGAGGATGGTAAAGCGCGGTATGCACTTCGACAGACAACGGTGGAACCGGTATTCGGCCAGATCAAAGAAGCACGTGGTATCCGCAGGTTCCGCTTACGAGGCCTGTTGAACGTGACATCAGAGTGGAAATTTATTTGCGCCACGCACAATCTTCTCAAACTGTTCCGCCATCGAGCGGCTCTGGCTCACGCTTAACGCCACGAACGCAACTACCCCGCACGCACATCACTTCAACAGCTCATAGCCTCTCAATCAGACTGTTGCTAGCGACCTAGAAAATCTCCCTTCCACAGAGCCGCTACTGCTTCTTGCCCAATAATGAAGCAGTTTCTCTCCGACACACTGCATGGAAGGACGCTTACTTCCCGGGCAAGAAGGGCGAGAGCCGAATGAGCATCCCCGGCTACATGAAAGATGTGGTCGCGTATGCTCATGACCCAAAGCAGACACTCCTCAACAAAATGTCGCCTGTCCTGAGCATGTTGTCTGCGGTTCTCGAGAACCGAGATTTCTACGGAACGGAGATCCGCCACCCGGACGACCCAGTTGTCCAGCAACTTTGGCAGTTGGCGAAATTTGCAGGTGCTGAGGCAATGCCGTTCTCCGTGAGAGGCGTCCAGAAGCTGGTGCAGCAGAAGGGTTCGCTCGAAGAATCACTTCCTGGTCAGGTGAAGGCGGCCTTCAGGAACCCCAAAGAGCTCATAGCCGGGCAGTTTGGCTTTCAACCGGCACCAGCGTACATCCAGAACTCGCCTGCACTCAATAAAGCTCACGAGTACGACATGGCTAACATGCCGCCTGGCACAAGAACTCAGGAGCAGGCAGAAAAGCAGCGCCTCCGCAACGCGATCGCGATCCAGTACCGCAATGGCCATCCGGATCACGCAGCGATTGCGAAGCTGGTGAGAGAAGGCAAACTGACTCAGAAGGAAGTGAACAGCGCCATTACGACGGCAAAGACCAATCCCTTGGTTCGCGCTGCACGACCGCTGCACCTGGATCAGCTCTTGAACGTGTATGCCGACGCCGATCAGAAGGAGCGGCCTCTATTGCGTCCGATCATCGCGAAGAAGACCGGAGACGTCCAGAAAGAGATGGATCCGCAAAGACGCGCCGCCTTACGGGCCGCACTCCAAAGCGTGCTGCGCAAGGGAGCTGCAGGACAGGATTCAGGGACTCGACGCGGTGTTGCGATGCCTTAAGGACCCAAAACATGTGGGCGAAATTGGTGAGTTTTGGATTACCGGCTGACCTGTTGCGTTACTCAGGCCCAGTTATCCCATTGGTGCTGCTGCCTTTAGCTTTTGTGGTGTACTGCTATTGGTACCGGTGATTGGCAGTATGATTGAGGCAAGACGTTAGAGTTAGGTTGCGGTTGTTTGCCGTGGTTGAGCTGTGGTTTCACCGTCTGGGCAGCCCAGGACGGAGTGGGGGCAGGCGCAGCACTTGGAGAAGGTATTCAGTAGTGGGCGAAATTGGTGAGCAGTTAGTGTTCAAATGCCAAATGTTTTCGAATCGTCCAAATAGGTCCAAGCGTTACGAAACGTTGAACTTATGTGGTAAAACACTTGAGCACTTTTGGCGAGTGTTGGATACCAGAATGGCTGGACAGCAAAAAGTGCTCAAATGAGCAATCTGGGCGAATTCAAAAACAGTCACCATCTACTTGGAACTATGCCGACTGACGCCATCCTGTCTGAGGCGGCCCGGCGTCGGCGAGCCATGCAGACCACGCCCCCGACACCTGAAAAGCTACGAGCATGCCTGTACTGTAAAGAGCTGTTTGGTGCTAGGCGCATGCGTAAACACGCTCCCGTCTGTCGCAGAGAGTGGTCGTCCGCGACGTACAACCATCACTTCTTGATCGTCCAATAGGCCCCGCCTGCGCCGTCCTCTTTGAAATCGATATCGACCGGATATTGTTTGCCGCAACCCTTCACCAGCCACTTCTCCTGCCACTGTCTGGCGCCGGTCGCGCCTGAAAAGGGCGTTACGACGTAGGGCGCAACATCCTCAACTTTGTTGCATCCCATACCGCCCATCCAGCCGGCGACCCCCATCATCGTGTCTTGCCTGAGCTGCGGAGTCGTCAGCGTGCCTTTTTTAATCGTGCCGGCAGGCAGATCTGTGTTGGGAGCAGGAAGGGACGGGCTGGTGGAGATTTTCGTGGCCGACACCATGCTTGAGGCATCGAACCGCAGAAGCTGGTGTTCCACGTCTGCAGCGTTCTTCGCTACCCATGCGCTCGTCGTGGCGGCAGCGGACTGGCCGTAGGTCCGGTGGGTGTAATACACCACGACGACTTGCTTGTCGACGAGGACGAAGCGTGTCGCATCGAAATCCACACTATGGGGGTTTTGCACCACTGCGGAAAAGAAATGCTCGCCCGGTTGTTGCCCTGAAGCGGGAACCGAGATCGTTCGTAGGATGGTGGCTTTCGCGCCCTGGGCAATCGCCTGGGTCCGGCTGGAGATCGTGTCCAGAGCCTCCTGGTCATGGGCCGTGGGAAATTGATTGAGGGCCAGCATGTCGGTAAAGGCAGAAAGGTCCTCCTGGCCCGGGGGCGTGAATTCGTAAGTTTTGCCGTCCAGCGGCCTCAGCAGATATTCGGTGCCCCGGAACGTGACGGTGGCCGTGGCCGGCGACTGGCTATTGGCCGTGGCCACGGCCAAACCTGTTGGCGCGTGTGGCGTTGCTGCGCCAGCAAGCGCGACCGCCGTCGCGGCCAAGGCGAATGCAAAGAAGATGGATCGGCGTTTCATCATTTCGTCCTTCCAATAGAGAATGTTAGCGCCAATTTCATAGTGCATTTACGGGGCATGTTAAAACTACCCTGCCCTGCAGGGGAAGGTTTCATTTAGCCAGGCGCTCACTGATCTTCGGCAGTGATGCAAGACGGTTCCCTGTTGTAATGTTGGCTGCATCGTCCAATTGAGGAGGTGCCGGGATGTTTCAGGCAGTGTTTGTAGTGCTTTCGTTGGTGGCTGCATCAATCCACCTAGGGGTTTCGTCATCCAGGAGGAGCAGCAGAGGAGCGATTGCGGCGACCTATTTGCTGTACCTGCTTGTGATCTACGTCGGGTTGATGGGCTTGCTTACGGCTTATGCGCATGTGTTTCGCCCACTGCAAACGTCAGCGTCTATCGGGTGGTTGACTAGTCCGTATGAGTACGAAGTTGGCATGGCTGATCTTACCGTCGGTGTACTGGGGATCTTTTGTCTGTGGCTGCGTGGCAACTTCTGGTTGGCGACCGCAATTGCCAATGCTGTATGGCTGCTGGGAGACGCAGTGGGGCACATCCGGCAAATGGTTCTCAACCACGATCACGCTGCCAACAACTCGGGCATCTTTCTTATTACGGAGATTACGATGCCATTCGTCATTCTTTTCCTGACCCTTTACGTACATAGGAAATCCGTCGGTGGTTAACAAGCTGCCCGAGAACCGAGAATTGCAAACTCAGGAGCCTATCAAGTGGCGGTCAGTTCTCCTCTTGGCGCGTGCCAACCTCCGGGCACTAACTTTGGGGGCCTTCAGGGTATGTGATCCGGAGCGACTCATCCGGTGAACTTACCTATAATCCCGTTTCAAGTAAGCCGCTCGCGCGGCGGACGCTACGCGTGCCGGCAATCAGGCATTTTCTTATGCCTAGAACCTTCATTGCTGGAGCATAATGGAGCCATTGTGACCTGCTGCTTCTCTCAACGATACCGTTCCCAGGCAGTCGTGAAGCGGTCAAACAGCAAAAGTTTGCTTGTTCTGGTCGCCGTCACAGCGTACATCCACTGAGCCTCCCGTGCAGGTCTGCAAGCTCGAAAGTCTGGTTTTCAGTAAGTCCCTCCCGCAGTGGGTTACGGGTTGGGGAAGTTACCGAGAATCCCGTTTTTCAAGCATGACGGCTTTACGTTGAGATTGCTGTTGCGGGGAGTAAGGTGCGGTTCCGACGATACATCCACAATCCGTCAATGCGTGCTTCGCCTGATTCGCTCTGGTTGAAACAGGTCTAGGATGTGATCATGAATGGCGGAACCTGGCGAATGATCGCAATGCTGGCGGCGGCTGCGGTACTAGCGCTGCCGACCCATTCTGAGCGGCGGCCGTCGGTCCATCCAACAGTCTTTACCAGCACTGATGGTAGTTTTCGGTTTTCGTATCCCGGGGATTTTCAAGTTTGCACGGCGGGGAAGATGGAGCCATGTATTATCCAGTCCTATATCCCCCCTGTGACGAAGACGCTATCGTTTGCGTCGTCTATCCCAAAAAGCAGTTTGAAGGCACGACCTTTGAATCGGCCGCGTTTCAGGTGCGGGAGATTCATAGACCGCTGGAAGAGATGACACCTGATGTGTGTGTGACACCCTCTACAACAACAAACGATGAAGAACGCTTTTCCTTTCTGATCTCTGCCCAACATCCCGAGGGGATGATTGGCGGAGTTCTGTTTGTGCACGGAGAGGCGGGCGGGGTTGCCGCGGGCCATGGAAATCTGTTGACCTATACCGCGCCTTCCACCGGCCAAACTGTTATGAGTTAAGCCTCAGGCAATCCGGGGGAAGCCCCGGCGACTTTGATCCGCCAAATAAACGCTCACTCACGCAATGCAGAAAGACATGGATGAGAGCTTCTCAGAGGTCCTGCACAGCTTCAGATTCCTAAAGTAGCCAGTCTGTTTCTTGTTAAGAGCGAGGATGAAAAATTGCCTGGTCAGTCAGCGGGCGAGTGGCGCGCAAAACGGGGTTCACCTGTCAGTTGATTGCACCTGGGCGCAAATGGCAGCATTCTGATGGTGGAGGGAACGGATGATTTTAGTCGTCGGAGGAACTGGAACCCTGGGAGAGGAAATCTGCCAGAGACTTCGCACACGTGGCCTGGTAGTGCGCGCATTGGTGCGGCACACAGCTAACTCGGCGCGCCTGGAGACGCTGCGCAGCGCCGGGGTCGACCTCTACTGGGGAGATCTGAAGGATGTCGGCAGCTTGCATGGTGCGTGCGATGGCGTGGAGGCTGTCATCTCCACGGCGTCGTCCACATTCTCGCGCCAGGCCGGTGACTCGATCGAAACGGTGGACCAGCGGGGCCAGTTGTCTTTGATCGCCGCGGCGCGCGCCGCGGAGGTGCAACATTTTACGTTCGTCAGCATTCCGCGCGATGCGTTGCGGGAGTCGCCTCTGACGCGCGCCAAGGCGGAGGCCGAACGCGCGCTGGCCAATAGTGGAATGGGCTATACCATTCTGGCGGCCAATTATTTCATGGAAATCTGGTTGAGCCCGGCGCTCGGGTTCGATTATTCCCACAGGAAAGTAGTTCTCTTCGGAGACGGGCAGGCGCGGATCGGCTGGGTATCCTTTCGAGATGTAGCCGAGTTCGCGGTGCGCGCGCGTCTGACTCCGGGTGCACGCAATCAAATCCTGCAGGTGGGAGGGCCGCAAGATCTTAGCCCGTTGGAGGTCGTGGGGATCTTCGAGAAAGTTTCGGGTGCAACATTCGAGCGGCAGTTTGTTTCCGAACAAGCTTTGCTCGTCCAACTCGATCGCGCGGCCGACCCGCTGGCCGAGACGTTTGCCAAGCTTCAGCTTGAGTATGTGCATGGTTGCCCAAGGAATACTGCCGAGGCTCTGAGCCTCATGCCGATGGAACTGACTTCGGTCGCCCAGTACGCCGCGTTGGTCTGCGGGCAGAAGGGGGCGATCGCATGAGCCCGGATGGGGCAAACTTAGCTGGCGCGATCTGCGTCGGAGACTTCCGCTGTTATCCGATTCCAGATGGTGACCATCTCTATCCTCGAAGTGCCCTTTGCGGGGATGATCCCGAGCAGACCATTGGTTTGCCCGAGCAGGTCCTGGTGCCGTACACGCCATTGCTGGTGGATACAGGTGCGCATCGCATTCTGATCGACACCGGCGCCGGACCAATGGCGCCCAGCACCGGTTTCCTGGAAGAGAGCCTCGCGCGCGCGGGCTTCAACGTGGGCGACATTGACGTGGTGGTGTTGTCCCACCTCCACCCGGATCACATCGGGGGCTTGGCCCTGGAGGATGGAACCTTGAGGTTCCATAACGCAAGGGTGCTGATGAGCCGGAGGGAGTATGATTTCTGGCACTCGGCCGATCTTCGCGCTCGGCTGGGCACCGGCTCGGTCTACGGCATTCCGGAAGTCGAAAACCTGATGAGTGGGTGGATCGACAAGTACCTGCCCCCGGTGCGCGATCGGCTGGAATGGATTACCGGCGGATCAGAGATAGCGCCGGGAATCGAGGCCATTGACGCCCCCGGCCACACTCCCGGCCACCTTGGGGTCGCGATTTCCTCTCAAACCGAATCGCTCCTGTATGCGGGCGACCTGTTGCTTATGCAGAACCAGGTTTTGCGTCCGGACTGGACCTCAAAGTTCGATCTGGAGGCACAGAAGCTCATCGCAACGCGTCACCGGTTGTTGGATCGCGCCGCAACGGATCGCAGCATCGTCTTCCATTACCATTTCGGCGACGCGGGCCGCTTCGGAAGGCGCGGCACGCAGTTTGCGTGGGAACGGCTCACCTAGCGAAGCAGACGATCGTCTATGGTGGTGATCCAAAGGCCCGATCTTGAGCCGCTATGGCGGTTTCGCAATTGGTGTAGACCGAAGCCAAAAACCTCTTCGTGGTTGCTCCCAAGGAAAACCACTCCTCGCGGTCCTTATCAGGCCACGTAATTGCGAAACGCTTAATTCTCAGCGGCCGAGGACACCCGTTCCTCGAGCCGGAAGCCCGCCGCGGCGCAGCAGATCCTCAAATCGTGGGTCGGATCGAAGGGCGTCGAAGGCGGGAGCCACATTCAACCACAACATCCAGGTTGACCGCTCATCTTGCGCTCGCTCTAGCCACAAGAGAACCTGGTCCCGGTCGCGCAGGCCCGCATAAATGGTTGCAACCCAATAAGGGGAAACGTACCGTTCGCCACTCATTCTCTCTAGCCCCTCTAAAATGTTCCTGGCTTCGTCCTCCTTCCCCCAAAGGGCGTATGCCCGGCCGAGCTCAGCCCGAATCATCAAATTTTGCTGTGCTTGCTCGGCCTTCTGCAAGTACTCGACGGCGCTCTCGAACCGGCCAAGCTCTTCCGAGACAAGCCCAAGCGTGTAGAGGGCGGGCGGAAACATAGGTTCAATTTCAAGGCTCTTTCGGCATTTCGGGATGGCTTCTTCATAACGGCGGGCGTGATAGGAAATGAGAGCGTCAACTGCATGGAGTATCGCTGATAGTGGATCCAGTACAAGGGCCTTCCGAATTTCGTCAGCCGCCGCGTCGAACTCCTTCAGCCAGCTGAGCAACTCTGCGTAGACCTGGCGGCCTCGCGGGTAGTTCGGGTTCAGTTCAATCGCTCTTTGCAGTGCTCTCTCGCCGGATCTTAAGTCACGCTCATGGACGAGGGCAAGGCCGAGAGGAGTGTGAGCTTCAGCGAGTTGGTCGTCAAGATCAAGGGCTTTCAGCGCCCATGCCTTCACCTTGGGGAAGGCCTCACTTGGACTAAGATATCCCCAGTAACCAAGTGGCATGTAGGATTCCGCAAGACCTGCATAGGCCAGCGCGAAAGCCGGGTCCAGTTCGATAGCTTGTCGAAAGTATTCGATGCCTTTCTGGATGCTCTCCTCAGTTCTCTTGTTCCAGAAGAACCGGCCCTTGAGGTAGAGCTGGTAGGCCTCGCGGTTCTCGCCAGAGCGCTTGGCGAGCCGCTTCTTCTCCCGCACCGTCAGCTTCAGGCGAAGGCTGTCAGAAATCTCGCGAGTGATTTCCTCCTGGATCGCGAGGATGTCCTGGAGGGGCCGCTGGTAGTTTTTTCCCCAAAGCCGTGCCCCGTCCGAGGCGTCCACCAGTTCCGCGCCAATAATCAAACTGTTTCCGCGCTGGAGTACTCTGCCAGTCAGCACCGCCCGGACGTTTAGCTGCCGTGCGACCGTCAGGGGATCGGTAGCCTTGCCTTTGAAACGGAAGACAGTGCTGCGCGCCATCACGCGGATCTTCGGGAATTCCGAAACGCTTTGAATGATGCTTTCTGTAATTCCGTCGGTAAAATACTCGGTGTCGGGATCAGAGCTTGCGTTCTCAAAGGGCAGAACAGCGAGGGACTCGAAGGCCTTGCGTGAGGAGCGAGTTCGCGCGCCGGATCCGATGGCCTGCATTTCAGCTACGCGGGCGGAGTCGCTACCAGATGCAATGCCTTTCAGATCGGAAAGCAAGGTTGACGCTTTCCGGTAACGCAGGTCCCGATCTTTTTCCAGCGCCTTGTTGATGATCTCTGCGAGCCGCGCGGGAGTTTCGGGATTAAATTGCAGGGGCGAGAGCGGCGCCTGGTGCAGAATCGCGTCTAACACCGCTGCCGGGGTGTTGCCCGTGAAGGGCCGCGTGCCCGTGATCATCTCGTATAGAACCACGCCGAATGACCAAAGGTCGCTGCCCGCGTCCACGGTCTGGCCGAGCGCCTGTTCCGGAGACATGTAAGCAATCGTGCCCATGGCCAAGCCCGGCTCCGTAAGCGTATCTTCCATTCTCGCTTCTGCGTCCGCCGGCCGGTTTTGCTTCGCTAGGCCGAAGTCGAGGACCTTAGCGTAACCCCGTTCAGTTACAAAAATGTTGGCTGACTTTATATCCCGATGAACGATACCTTTGTTGTGGGCTGCTTCCAGCGCGTCTGCCACTTGAATACCCAGAGCGAGCGCAGTAGGGATATCGAGGGGGTTGACGGCGATGTGTTCGCGAAGGGTCTTACCATCGAGTAGCTCCATCACCAGAAATGGACAGCCCGCCGACTCACCGACATCGTAAACCGCGCAAATATTGGGATGATTCAGCGCGGCCACGGCGTGCACTTCTCCAGAGAAACGATCGCTGAAGCGCTCTCCGGAAGTCTTGATGGCCACCTCGCGGCCCATCCTGGGATCGAGCGCCTTGTACACTTCGCCCATTCCACCTGCGCCGATGGGGGCCAGGATTTGGTAAGGGCCGAGCTTTTCACCTGCGGAAAGGAGCATGGAAGTGGCCTACCAAGTCTAACCGACCAACGGAAGGATTGCGCTAGGGTCAGCCGCACGCCCGACATTTCGCATCAGTTGATGAAAACACCGCCGAGTCACTCATCAACAATAGATAGCAAACCACTTGCCCGAAAAGTCTGATTATCGGTAAGTTCGCCCAGGCGAAGGGTCGCCGTAGGCAAGTTACCCAAAATCCCGTTTCAAGGGAAGTTCGGCGTCGAGTACGGATCTGCTCTACCGCGGATCAAGAACAACAAAACGATCGGCGTAGCTGATGAAGACGCGCCGGAAGAGTACTGTGGTCAGCAGTCCATCTTCCCTGGAGGTCAGGGCATTTTCCGCGGAGCCTGCTGGCACCGCGAAGGATACTTTCTGAATGTTGAGCGAGCCGATCTGCATGCTCTGTGGGGGTAAGATCGAAAACTCTCGTTTCACCCCATCCGCCCCAAAGGCGTGCGCGGCCCTGGCTTGAAAGAATCCGGGGACCAGATGTGCGCCATGGCAAAAAAGGAGCGGTGCATTCGCGCCGGAATCCAGGATCAGCAGCAACTGCCGCCCGCGAAAACCGGAAAGATGAACCGGGATCATGAGCAGCGTGATCAAGGGTACTTCGTCTGGTAGTTCAGGTGGTGTCACCAGCGCAATGTGCCCTCCTTTCACAGCCGCCTGCATCACCTTGGTGTTGTCGAGGCAAAGCATACTGTGCGCGTAGTCCATCAGCACGTCGAAATGCGCCAGAAAATCCCCCCCGACGATGCCTCGAAAGTGGAGATCGGCCGCCTGCAGAGGCTGGAGGTCGTGCATCACCACGGGATCGTGTGCAACCGAGTGTGAGCCGGCTTCCAGCAAGTCCAGATAGGCAAATGAATCATGCGTACTGAAACTTACACCGTCGACCTCCGCCGGCCCTTGGGTCTTCAGGTGAAGTTCGGTTGCCAGCGATGGATCCATGATCGTGGACCCGGTACCTGTATCCAGCAGAAATGGGTAGGGGCCGGTATGGTTAATGACCACAGGCAGAATGATTCGGTAACCGTGGACGAGGTGGAAGGGTAGACTGGCAATATTGCCCGGGCAGCGTGGTTGTGAGTAAAGTGCGGGCAGGGTTATGGCGGCGAGACTGATGGAAGCTAAGCACTTGATAAGCGACATTGGCGATCACCTCAGCCGGGTTGGCTGGGTGAACTCTCTGCGCGTGGCTCTGCATGGTCATGATGGGCTCCTGATCATTCCCTAAAGCGGGTGATGAATTCATGACGGAGCATAAGTGTTTTGTTTTCACCTTCGCGGATGTGGAGGTGCGAGAACGCGAGTTCTCCATCGTTAAGGCAGGCGAGTTGTTGCCGGTCGAGCCGAAAGCCTTTCGAGTCCTGCTCTTCCTGCTTCGCAGTCCCCATCGATTGATCACAAAAGACGAGCTTCTCGATGCGGTCTGGAGCGATTGCGCCGTTTCCGACAATTCGCTCACCCGCAGTGTTGCGCTGCTTCGGCGGTTGCTGGGGGACGATACGCACGAGCCCCGCTACATCGCCACCGTGCCCACCGTCGGGTATCGCTTCCTCTGCGATGTGAAGGTTGTGGAGGACGGTTTCGCGGGGCCGAATGCGGCGGGTTTGCCCCAACGGCGAGACAACGATGAAGTTGCGCCACTACAGGGAACGCCTGGTGTGGAAGCCACTCCACATCGCCCTAGCGACCCTCTGGGAGCTGCACTTGCAGCGGACGGGACGCCGAAACGCTGGAAAGTGATTGTTCCCGCTGCCGCGACTGTGCTGGGGTGCTTCGTCGCCGGTTACTTCTATCTTCACCGGGCACATCACGGCACGCCGATACTCACGGATAAGGACACCATCGTCCTAGCTGACTTCACGAATACCACGGGCGAATTGGTCTTCGACGACACGCTGAAGCAGGGACTTTCGATACAACTTGAGCAATCTCCCTTTCTCGACCTCGTTTCCGAGCGCAAGGTGTATGAGACCTTGAGGTTGATGGGTCGTCCCGCCGGTGACCGCCTGACCCCCGAGGTCACGCGCGAAGTTTGCCAGCGCATGGCCAGCAAGGCCATGCTGACTGGCTCGATAGCCAGGCTGGGCAGTCAGTACGTGATTGGCTTAAGAGCGGTGGCCTGCAACACGGGCGACATGCTGGCGGAAGCGCAGCAGCAAGCAGCGGGCAAGGAAGCGGTGCTCAAGGCTCTCGACAATGCGGCGATCAGCTTGCGCGACAAGCTGGGCGAATCGCTCAGCTCGGTACAGAGATACGCCACGCCCTTGGAGGAGGCGACCACGCCATCGCTGGAGGCGCTAAAGGCCTACAGCCTGGGGCGGAAGACGTTTTTTGCCAGAGGGTACACCGCGGAGCTGCCGTTCCTCAAGCGGGCGGTGGAACTCGACCCAAATTTCGCCATAGCCTACCGGGCCATGTCGATCGTGTACGGCGCCCTCAGCGAGCCAGGGCGGGAGACCGAGAATATCCGCAAGGCTTACGAGCTGCGGGAAAAGGTCAGCGAGCGGGAGCGGTTCTACATCGAGGCAAACTACTACTGGACTGGGACGGGAGAACTGGAAAAGGCGGTGACCGCATACGAGCTGTGGCGTCAGACCTATCCCAGGGACCAGGCGCTTTACGACCACCTGGGATCTATTTACAGAAATCTTGGAAACCCGGAAAAGGCATTGGAGGCGGCCCGCGAGGCAGTGCGCCTGGAGCCAAACTCTGCGTCCAACTACGAGGTCCTCGGCACCGACTGCATGAGTCTCGACCGGCTGGATGAGGCGGAAGCGGTGTTCAAGCAAGCTGAGGAGCGCAGGCTGGAGAGCGAGTGGTTGGTTGTACTCCGCTACCAGTTGGCCTTCCTGACGGGTGATGCGGGGCAGATGGCGCAGTTGGCCTCCGCCGCCATGGGCAAGCCGGGCACAGAAGACCTGATGCTGGAGTGGCAAGCGAACACGGAGGCGTGGTACGGGCGATTGAAGGCCGCACGCGAATTAACTCGCCGGGCGACGGATTCAGCTCAGCACAACGACGCCAAGGAAGCCGCCGCAGCCTATCTGGCACAGGGAGCGCTACGCGAGGTGGAATCGGGCAACCGGGAGCAGGCGCGTGCCGATGCCGATGCTGCCGTGAAGCTGGCCCCGAACCGCTACGTGCGGACAATGGCGGCACTGGCCCTGGCTCGGGCAGACGATACGGCAAGGGCGGAGAAGCTGGCGGCCCAACTCGACCAGACCTTCCCGCTGGACACGCTGGTCCAGAGGTATTGGCTGCCTACGATCCGGGCGGCTGTCGCCTTACGGCGCAAAGATCCGAACCGGGCGGTCGAACTACTGCGGGTGGCGAGCGCGATAGAACTGGGGGGCGAAGGCAACCGATTATTCCCGGTCTATTTGCGTGGCGAAGCCTATCTTGTGCTCCATGACGGAAACCGGGCGGCAGCAGAATTTCAGAAGTTTATCGACCATCACAGCCTGATGGGGAACTTCGCATGGGGCGCACTGGCTCACTTGCAACTCGGCAGAGCGTTTGTTTTGTCGGGAGATAAGATCAAGGCAAAGACTGCCTACCAGGCTTTTCTCACGCTCTGGAAGGATGCCGACCCCGATATCCCCATCCTGAAAGAAGCCAAGGCAGAATACGCCATGCTGCAGTGAGCGACCATCGGAGCCCCTTGCGGGCGTTTCGATCCAGCGGCAATTCCGTATCCGTAGTGCCTGTAAAGTCGGGTTTTCGGTAACTTCCCGTCATCCGTAGGTCGCAAATTATCCACCGAGCGCCAAGCAAGATGAAGGACTGCTTCGCTCAGTCAATGATTTGACGCGTAAAATGCTCTGGATGGTGGAGAACTCCTTCGGACATGGATCGCTTTTATGGTGGAATGTCACGAATCGCTGTACGCAGCAATCTCACCCATCTCTGATGCCGCATATCTCGGCAAAACAGATGGGGCAGATGAAGCTACGTTTGATTGTGCTCGTGGCCTTTCAAGTTCTTTGCGGCGCTTGCGCGCATGCACAAGAGGTTTCCGATCCCACCCCGGTCCTGCGCCGTGGCTCCAATCTTGTCCTGGTACCGACGCTGGTAAAAACCAACAGCGGCGAACCGGTCTTCGGTCTCACTGCCGACGATTTCATCCTTACCGATGACGGCATTGAGCAAAAACTCACATTGGAAGAAGACACCGACAGTCAGCCGCTGGCACTGGTGATCGTCGTGCAGACTGGCGGTGCGGGCGGCCGCCGTCTGGATAGCTACCGCAGGCTTGGTCCGCTCCTCGATTCCATGGTCGGCGCTGTTCCTCACCGTGTGGCCCTCGTCGGATTCGACAGTGAGCCACACATCGAGGTGGAGTTCACTGCTGCCCTGGACAACATTGCGAGAGTGATGGAAAACCTGCAGCCAGGCGACGGCGGAGCGGCCATTCTGGATAGCCTCCGCTTCGCCGTCGACCTGCTGCGCAAACAGCCAACCGGCTACCGGCGAGCGATTCTCAGCCTCAGCGAGACGCTCGATCACGGTAGCCGCAGCAAGCTCGAAGATGCATTGCAGGCCATCGACGACACCAATACGACGATCTACAGCCTCGGCTTCTCCACGACGAAGGCCGACATGCAGCACGACGCGGATGAGTTCAACTCCGACCTCACTCCCGCTCCAACGCACGGCTGCCTTGCTAAGGATCAAAGCAACGGGTCAGATACGCATCCAGTAGAGGTTCCGGATGGCAAGGGCAACAATCGCGCTATGCAGACGTTTAATTGCTTGACCCTGCTCGCCCCGCCTTTATTCGCTGCCAAGATGGCGACTATGGCTGCATTGGATGCCTTTCATCGCAATGTTCCAGAGAGCGTCGCCATACTCACAGGGGGCGAATACTTCAAGTTTGAAAACAGGCGCAGTCTGGAGCGTGGACTGATTACTCTCTCAAACCAAATCCCGAACGGCTACGCTCTCAGCTTCTCGCCACAGGCTGACAGCCCAGGTCTCCATGCGATTGACGTCCGCCTGAAGGACCGTACAGGTTTGCATGTAGACGCGAGAAGGAGTTACTGGGCAGACAATTCCAAGGCGCCGGACTAGTCTGGCAATTGCCTTAGAAGTCGGGTTTCGGTAAATTGACCAAACGGTTGTTGGGTAGGTGGGAGCAAGTTACCAAAATCCCGTTTTTCTGGAAATCCGTTTTCGACCTGTAAAAGTCCACTTGTACAGAAAGCTGACCGTTCGGCCCCGTGACACCACTCGGTTGGCCGAAACCCACCATAAAGCGCGCAGAGCGACTCATTATCGGATTAACAGCCCACGAGGCGCTTTCTTCACACGTCCATGGGGGGCAGCCCTCTCTTGCGCATGCGCTCATCGGCGCTGTATTCTTCCCATCAGTAATTGACAGGAGAATGGCTCGGTGACGAAATCGTCAGATCTGCTACAGGGAACGCTCGACCTTTTAATCCTGAAAGTGTTGACCCTGGAGCCGATGCATGGCTGGGCAATTGCTCAGCGTATTCATCAACTGTCGGATGACGTGCTTACGGTGAACCAGGGAGCGCTATATCCGGCGCTGCATCGGCTGGAACATCAGGCGTGGATCGAAGCCTCGTGGGGTGAATCGGAGAACAACCGACGGGCAAAATTTTACACACTGACCAACGCCGGCAGGCAGCGCCTGAGAGCTGAGGAGAAGTCGTGGGGCCGCCTCTCGGTGGGTGTTCAGGGTGTATTAAAGGCGATTGGGTGAGGGGTAACAATGCGTATAGTTCGGAGTTTGCTCAAGCGGATGCGATCGCTTTTTACCAAGGAGGCGAGAAACGTGGAGCTGAGCAAGGAATTACAGTTTCATCTGGAACAGGCTACCGCAGACAACATGGCGCACGGCATGTCTCGCGAAGCAGCGCAGGCTGCGGCACGGCAAAGCTTTGGCAGCGTGGCTGAAGCCGCAGAGCGCTGTTATGAGGCGCGTGGTGTCGCGTGGCTCGAGAACCTCAGCCACGACGTTCGTTACGGTCTGCGCACTTTCGCAAAAAAGCGGTTTTTCGCTGCCCTCACGGTGCTGACACTTGCTTTGGGAATTGGAGCGTGTACGGCAATTTTCAGTCTTGTGAATGCGGTGCTTCTGCGCTCGCTGCCTTATGGAGATCCCGAACGACTGGTATATCTGTATACTCCGAATCCTCAGTATCATTTGCCTCCTGACATTCTCGGTCCAACTCGAGCGGATTTCTTCGATCTCAAGAAGGATAGCCGGTCATATGCAGACATGACGCTGTTTGAGCAGGCGATGTACAACCTCTCTTCTGGAGAACAGGCCCAGCGCGTTGGTGTCGCGAAAGTGGACAAAGACTTTTTCAAAACGTTGCAGGTGAGGCCAGTCCTAGGGCGAGTTGTCAACTCCACAGATATCGAGCCGGGCAAGGATCGGGTCGTCGTGATCAGCTACTCGTTATGGCAAGGATTGTTTGCCGGCGCGAGCGACGTACTAGGAAAACCGGCGTTGCTGAATGGCGCGAGTTATTCTGTCGTCGGCGTGATGCCGCCGGAGTTCGCATATCCGCAAAGAAGCGACATGAGCGCCGCCAACGGTCATATAGACCGCACAGATCTCTGGATTCCCTTGGCGTTCACGCCGGAGGAGCGGGCGCAGCGTTGGGGTTCATGGGGATACGCGATGGCGCGGCTGAATCCAGGAGTCAGCATTACTGAGGCGCAAGCAGAGATGAGCACCATCATGCGGACTCTGAACCGGCTCCATGCAACCGAGGATCGCGGCTGGGGTGCATATGTTAAATCGTTTCGCGAATCGGCGCTCGGGCCTGTGCGTCCGCTCATGTGGCTGCTACTCGCAGCGGTAGCCCTGGTTATGATGATTTCCTGTGGAAATGCGGCAAATCTGCTCCTGGCTAGGTTGGCCGAGCGCACGCATGAACTAGGCGTCCGCGCAACGCTGGGAGCAAGTCGAGCCCGACTGCTGCGTCAGATGCTGACGGAGTCACTTATGCTGAGCGTTGCAGCGGGCGCCGTAGGCGCTGGTCTGGCCTGGATCTTTCTGCATGGACTACAACATCTCAACCCAGGGGATATCCCTCGGATGACGGAGGCGACCCTGGACCTGCGAGTGCTTGGCTTCCTTGCTTTCGTGACGATGTTCACCAGTTTGTCGTTTGGTGTGCTGCCATCCCTTACGGCGACTCGAATCAATCTTGCTGAATTTCTGCAGAGCAGTGGCATGCGGGGCGTGGTTGGAGATCGAAGGAGGACAAGGAGAACTCTCGCAGTCGCGCAGGTTGCGCTGGTTGTGGTCCTACTGACGGGGGCCGGCTTATTGCTCCGCAGCTACGCGAACGTGCTAGCCGCGCCGATGGGCTTCTCGCCCTCTCCCGTCACGGCAAACGTTATGTTCAGTCCGAGTATTGCGGAGATGCCTCAGGATCCATTATTTGCAACGGCGGCGAAACGCAGAGAGTTTCTTGAGAACGCGTTGAACCAGCTCCGTCGCAATCCGGGCGTGCAAGCGGCAGGCGCAGTCGATGCGCTGCCCCTAAACCATTGGGAGGTTATCACCCCATTCGAAGCGGAAGGTTATCCCAACGAGAAGGGCCAGACGGTTGAATTGCGAAAGGTAACACCGGGGTATTTTTCGGCGATGCAGATTCCGCTGCTCTATGGTCATGGATTCAAAGATGACGATGCACCCGGGCGTCCCCAAGTGGTGGTAGTAAATGAGACGCTGGCACGGAAATACTTCGGAAACGTCGATGCGGTGGGACATCGGCTGCGGCAGGGGGACCAAGGCAAATGGGTGACGGTGACAGGCGTCGTAGGCGACGTACGCAACATGAGCCGTGAGGTGGCTGCCGCGCCGCAGATGTATCTCTCCTTCTGGCAGGGAGACCTGGATAGCGCGCCGGTCAACGGGGCGGACTTCACCGTGCGCTCCTCGCTTCCTGTGAATGCTGTGACCAAGCAGTTGCGGGCGGTGATGCGGAATCTGGATCCAAACCTTGCGCTCGCTGATGTGCGTACCATGAGCGATCTGGAATCGGAGGCGGCAGCCAGGCGTCGCTTTCAGGCGGCGCTTTTGGCGGTCCTCTCCGTGGTTGCCATGCTGCTGGCATTGATCGGCGTTTACGGCCTGATGGCGTTTTCCGTGCAGCAGAGAACAGGAGAGATTGGACTCCGGATGGCGCTCGGCGCGACGCGCGGTGGGGCGGTGAAGTTGGTACTGCGCGAAGGGCTGACGCTGCTGGCAGCCGGACTTGGATTTGGTTTGGTTGCAGCGGCTGGGCTGTCGCAACTGTTGAAAGGATTTGTTTACCACGTGCCGACTATCGACCCTGTGACATACGTGCTGGTTGCCCTGCTCTTGAGCCTCGCGACCATCGTGGCGTGTTGGGTGCCGAGTGCCCGGGCGGCTAGCATTGATCCAATGACCGCACTGCGTCACGACTGACCCCTGCATCGGCGCGGCGGCTTGCACCTGGGATGGCTCCATGATTCGGAAGGGATATGAGATTGCAGCACTCGGCTGGCTACCCTAGAGCTTTCGCATGCATTGCCTTGAAAGTCGGATTTTCGGTATCTTCCCCAGGCGAGCGATTCGGGGATGGGCAAGTTACCGGGAACTCAATCGTATTCTGGGTACGATGCATTTTGGGGGGCGTGCTGTGACGAAAGTGGGATCTGCACTCCGCTGCCTCTACCTATCCTGACCGGAGGCTTTCTCTTGGCCAGACCAATAACTTGTTCGAGTCTGTATGACTGCGTCAGGTAAATCGGGGACGCTTACACGAAGTGTGTGAAGAGTGGGGTTGGCTTCGGCCGGTGACTGAAAGCTGAGCATATAATAATTGTGAATACGATTCGCAATTCGCTGTAGACCCGCGTCAAATCCTTTCTGCGTCGTGAAGTTGATGTACTCCCCTCCTGAAAGCGCTGCCAGTTCTGACGCGGCATTCTTCCTGAGGGCATTAATGATCAGCAGGAGCAATGGAGGTAGCTCCAGGGTCGGCGGTTGTTTGGTGGCTTCGTCCCCTGCCGCGGCCGATCCTGGGGTCGAACTAATTGGCGGTCGCGGAGGTGGTTGAAGATCGCGACGCGGGACACTCTCTTCCGGGACTCCATCATCGCTAGAACGCAGCTGGGCAATCACCTCATCTCTACCGGGAGAAAAAGCGACGGAGTAAATTACGGTGTTGGTGACTCCAAGCGTCGACACGACGTCCTGAAGGTTGGCGTGGCTCCCATGGTCACGAGTCTCTCCTATGAGGAGAATGGCGCGCCGATAGTTATTCTGTCGATCTTTGAGCAGGCGGGTCGCGAAGTCGACGGTGTCAAGAGTGGCCGCCCCATAGTCAGAACACTCTCGTAGCTTTGATAAGTTGCGTTGCAGGGTGTCGGGACTACTTGAGAAGTCGCCCAGCAGTGTGGGCTCATCGCCGTAACTAACGACCGCCACCTCATGGGGGCTATCGCCGGTAATTGCTTCAATCATTGTTCCTAAGCCCGCGAGTTTGCCGAATTCAAGGCTAGCGGACCTGCTGCATTGGATGGCAACCACCAATGAAAGTCCAGGGGGAATGTCGTCGTCTTCATCTAGATGTATGCTTCGGCGGAGACCGTTGTCTTCGACAAGAAACTGTTCTGCCTTGAGCCCATTGACTGTTTCGCCGTCGCGAGCTTGGACCCGTGTGGGAAGTAGTACGAGGTTGGAGTGCGTTCGGAAGGTGGTTCTTGAACCATCGGTCTGGCCAGCCAAAGAAATCGCCCATGAAGCAAACAACAACGAGGCTATTAGCTGCCACATCGTGACAGTGTACTAGAACGAATTCCGCCGACCGGCGACGTCGATTACTCTTGAGAAAGTAGGCATGTGTTTTGCAACTCGGTTGGTTGATCTGAACGAAAACGGCTTGTCGGAAAGGTGGTGACGCCTTTCCGGGGAGCTGCCCGAAAAGGCGCATTTTCGGTAAGTTCCCCTCGCCAGGGCACGGGGCGGCCAAGTTACCGCAAATCCCGTTTTCAAGGATGCACAAGTCAACCAAACTCGCTTAAAGTCGGTCATGCACGCTGCCATAGTTGGTCGCGTTACCGAGAATTTAGTCGCGGGCCTTCGCCCAATCCCAGCTTTTGTAGCAGGAAATATGACAGTATTCCTATTGGCCTACCCCGGAACGATGGCAAGAACCGCGGTTCCCCTTTAGTTCGCTCCTTGTTTGTGGCGCTAGGTGCATGGCTGGTTACGTAGTGCCTCCTTCATGATCGCCACGAGCTATTCGTCGGGATCGGAAACGACCACCCCGTCCTCTCCCAAATACCTCAGGAAGATATCGAAGTCATTCTTCATCCTTCGTCGTGCTGCACATCGCAGGAAAGGCAGCCACTTCACGACCAGCCCTCGATCCTCCGATTCATCGAGCACCAGGAAATCCCCCGAGTCCAAACTTCCATGCGCTACTCTGTGGCGAAGCTCGCGTAGCTGGTTCTCAAAGATGTTGGTGATTTTCTTCCCGCGAACTTCGGGGATAAATATCTCTCTTAAGATCCCCTCGTCCCAGTTGCGGTTTACATGAAAAAGCGCCGCGAGCCACTGTTCCATCTCTACTCTCGATGCTCCGGCGGGGATCCGTTCACCTTTGCGCTGCGGCCCTAACGTTATCTTCTGCTGAGGATCGAGCCTGTTCCATCGATTGATGCTCGTCTCAATAATTTTGTAGAAGCAAAGGAACCTGTAGATGGGAGTGTTACTATTCAACGCTTCACGATAAAGCGCCATGGTGTGTCGCAGCTCCCGGTCATTGGGATTTTCTCTGGCGTTAACAGCCAAGCCGGTGACCGGAAAGGGTGCGGTGAAAATGATGCCTTTGGTGCCAGTCGCCAGTTCTGTAACTTCCACAAGTTCAATTATCAGAGGGATGTCAAGCTGCGCTGACAGATTACTGAGCAGGCTTCGCATGGCCGTCGACGCGATTTTTTCAGCCTCAACTCTGCTTGACGCGTGGAAAGGATCACTTTTCAGCTTGGCCAGGGCACCGGCATCGTTAGGGAATCCATGAAACACGAGGGCCGGGCTTGAGGGGCTCTGGAAGTGAAGTAACAGTTCGGTTGGATCTATGTCGATGATCACCGCGGGCTTTGCGATCGCGAGATGGGAGTCGCCTCGACGCTGGTCAGCGAGGCGGAACTCGTTTTCCGGGGCGTTTCTCGCGTCTGGCTTTGCCAGTACGAACTCCACCGTGTACATTCCGGGCAGCCCCGCAGGTCCATGGGCGTTTAGGTGAGCCTTTGTGCCGGTATCGATGTAGTGGAGAACAGGAACGACCCCTTGATTTTCCCCGGGGAAACCTGTCAATCTTGCCCGCTTCTGGATTGGTGGCTGGCTCCCGGTGGTTGTCGAATCCGACTCCGTCATAACGCCTCGCTTCGCCCAGGTAATGGCCGATCCCCCTAATGGACAGGTACGCGCAAACAAAAGTTTCCACCCACGGGTCTTGGGTACAATTTCTGCATCATGACGAAGCTGTTGGCGGTTTTCGCTTTAGCCCTTGCCATCGCACAGACACTTGCACCAGTCCCAGGGAAGGCATCCGATCTAAAAGCTGATATCCGCCAGAATGTAGAAGCAGCTAAGCCCGGCGATCGCCCATCCGATCCGGCTACGCCTGTTAGGCCACAAAAGCCAGACAGCGACACATTCGTTAGCAATGCCAACGAAAAGGGAGTTAAGGACGGATGGGACAAGGCTGGCATCCTCGCGAACTATTTGCTGGTGGCTGTTGGGTTGGCAGGCGTAGTGGCCGCTGGTCTGACCCTCCGAGTTATTCGTCGACAGACGAATTTGTCCGAGGTCGCCGCATTTGCTGCCAAGGAAAGCGCTGAGGCTGCGTTTCGGCAGATTCAGATGATGAAAGACAAGGAGCGGGCTCGTATCGAGATGAAGGCTACGGGGCTCGAATTGCAGCGTGACGGAGAAGCGTTCTGGAATATTAAAGCCGGGATCTCTCTGCGCAATGTGGGAGCGTCAAGGGCGTACATTCGGCAGGGATTAGGCAATCTCATCATTGAAGAGCCAAAGGATGGGGCGCCTACCGAGCCTGACTACGGACATTTGTTGAACGTGGTCACCGGATTTATTGACCCAAATTGCGATCCTGTTGCGGAATCCTTTTATTTCTTCCCAACTGAAAATCTTGATCTGTCGGAGCTTGCACAAAGTATTAGTAGGGGGAGCCTGACAGTATTCATGGTGGGGTATATCGAGTACGAAACGGTCGGAACTAGGTTTCGCCGAGAATTTAGCTACGCTTATATGGGGCACGATAATCCGCTCAACTTTGGTGCCAGGTTGACGTTCTCGGACGAGTTCAAGCCTAGAAACGATAGCGACAGAATCTCGTTCGGCCACTGGCAGCAAGAGCCTGCTGAGCGAAATGAGGAATGTGAAATACCACCCCAAAAAGGCTGATCGAAAGCAAATGAGCTCTGTACAAGCGCGCGTAAAAAGGCCGCAAGGGCTTTTCGAACGTTCCCGCGGCTGGGTGAGGGGTAGGTATGGTCAGATAGGTTCCGACGCGAGGGTGGCCACGTCCAATAGCGACGGGACAGAACTGACGGCCGAAAACGGACCCGCCCAGGGGCTCAAATAGAAGTAATCCAGGGTGTCAGCAGAATAGTAAACAGCGGTTCGGTGTTTCTACAGCTTACGGCAGCTGGCGCCAGGGAGGTTTCTGGGCTGAGGCGGGGCAGGTTACCGATAATCCCGTTTCAGGGGAACTCGGGGTCAGTGCCGAACGGCTGCCATGCGCATAGCCGACTTCGGCTAAGCGAGGAAAAGCGCGTTTGCCGGGATTACCTACTGATTTCGTAGAAGCGATCGCTTGCTCGACGAGCCACGGGGCTGAGCGAGTTCAGTGCGGTTGGCGGATTGACCTTTGTAGTCGGCACTCGATATGGTCAGCGGTGTGAATGGTTTCCAGCAGGGAAATTGCTTAGCGGGGTCATCTCCATGACAGGGTTTAGGCGAGTGAAGGTTCTCAGGATTGTAGCGTTGCTAGCCCTTTGCCTCACCTGGACTCATGGGATTGTTGCGGCACAAGAAGGAACAGATTCGGCTCTCGAAGAGCGGTTGGACCAGATTGGCAAGTCTTATATCGCAGGCAACGTCTTCATGGGATCTGTCCTCGTGTCCCGCGACAACAGAATTCTCCTCAACAAGGGGTATGGCAGGGCGAATCTGGAACAAAACATTCCCAATGCTCCGGACGTGAAGTTCCGGATTGGCTCGCTTACCAAGCAATTCACCGCAGTGCTTGTGCTCCTACTGCAACAAGATGGCAAACTTCGCATCGAAGATCCCGTTAACGAATATCTGACAGATGCACCGAAGAGTTGGGCCAAGATCACTCTCGTTGAGCTTCTTAGGCACACCTCCGGCATCCCGGAGATTCAAAGGGACCCACAGTTCAGAACCTGGGCTATAAGGCCGCATACGCACGCCGAAGAGATTGCCATGTTCCGCAACAGGCCGCTGGACTTTGAGCCGGGCAGCGAATTTGAGTACAGCAACTCGAACTACCTGCTCCTTGGAGCGGTGATCGAGAGAGTAACTGGTGAGGACTATGGCAATTTCCTGCGCAAGCGCATCTTCGTGCCGCTTGGGATGAACGACTCAGGCGTCGATAAAGACGGCCTTATCTTACCGAACCGCGCCGAAGGATACATGAACAACAATGGCCGGTTGGTACCTGCGCCCTCTGAGTCCATGAGTGTGCCGTGGTCCGCCGGGTCCATCTATTCCACCACGGGCGATCTGCTGCGTTGGGAGACCGGTCTCTTCAACGGCAAGGTCCTCTCAGCAGCTTCCCTCAAGGCGATGACGACCCCAGGTAAGGGGAACTACGGATTTGGAGTGATGATTACTACAGAAGACGGAGTGCAAGTGGTGGATCATAATGGAGCCATCGAAGGCTTCGCCGCCCACTTGGCCTATGTGCCTGGCCCTCGCATCGCGGTAATCGTGCTAAGCAATGTGTTTGGTGGCGCTCCTCCTGCCATGGGAAATCAGTTGGTGGAAGTTGCACTTGGTAAGACAGTGGTGCTTGCCAGTGAGCGCAAGGCTGTGCCGATTTCGAGGGAGGATCTTGCAAAGTTCGAAGGTACCTATCAAATGTCTTCGGGTATGTACTTCACCTTCACCACTAGAGGTGATTCCTTGGAGATGGATGCAGGAGGAACGATCGTGCCTTTGCTTTACCAAGGAGTAAAAGCAGGGCACCCCCGTTTCTATGTTGCAATGGTTGATGGAGAAATCGAATTTGTGCCGGACTTCACCGGTGCCATGACGACTGTGCTGTCACATCAGCATGCAAATGAACAAAGCGGGAGGCGTCGCTGAAGGTGTTCCTTCTATATCGCCATAGGAATAAGCGATGAAGTTCGCCATGCGCAAGGCGAGCTAGTTGCTGAGGCGAACTCGGCTTGCGTGCGCTGATGCGCGTTCGCCCAAACGGGCTCGAAAGCCGGCTTCCCGGACGGGTAGTGAATCGCTTTTTGGTCAAGTGCCTGTAAAGTCTGGTTCTCGGTAAGTTCCTCGGGACCGGGGGAGACGGGACAATTTACCGATAATCTGTTTCTGAGGAACTTCGTCATGCGCAACAGATCTTGATCACTCGATGACTTCCTGATTGCGGGCTATCGTCCAAACTCCCAAAGCGGTGGCACTGGAAGTGCGATGCAAGACCCAATGGCTCCAACGCGGAGCGCAAATCTTCAATCCTCGCTGTTTGTACAATTAGGTATCCTTACGAGGACCGCGCTTTTGAGGAGGCTTAAATGCAAATCGCTCCGCAGCACCCCCAGAACGCGCTTAGATTGTCTTCAAAATTCCTGATCAAAATGGTTGTGATTGTCAGCGCCCTCCAGCTTCCCGGCGCTGTTCTTGCGCAGATGCCCAGCCCGGACGATTTTGCGCATTTCACTTACGACAGAGGCGTCTCCCTGAACGTGAAGCAGAACTCTGTCAGGGTTCGGGACGGAGTGACAATTCAGGACATCACATACACGGGCTCCAATGGAGATACCGTTCCTGCGTACCTCGTCATCCCAAAAGGCAGCGGGAAATTCGCGGGAGTCATCTGGGGCCATTGGCTGATGCCGGGTGCTGCAAACTCTAATCGCGAAGAGTTTCTCGATGAAGCGGTTGGACTCGCACCCGCTGGAGTTATCTCTCTCTTGATCGACGCACCGAAAAGTCGCCCGAATTTCAAACCGACGCCCAATCCGGTCCTTGTGGCACAGCAGGTCGTCGATCTTCGTCGAGGCTTGGATCTCCTTCTCTCCCGTTCTGACATCGATGCAAGCCGGACCGCCTATGTCGGTCATAGCTGGGATGCCGGTATCGGAGCCATTCTCGACGCAACGGACAAGAGGTTTGCTGCCTTTGTCTTTATGAGCGGCCCACAGTCGATGACGAAACGTATTTTGTCCTCACCCGATATGGCAGCCCTGCGAAAGTCCAACGATAAGGCGCAACTGAAAGAGGTAGAAGACAGCCTGAAGGCGGACGCCTGGGCTGATCCCGGCACCTATACGAGCGAGCTTGGTCCTGCCCCTGCACTCTTCCAGTACGCTCTTCATGATGAAAAGTGGGTGCCCTTGGCGAGTGCCAAGGATTACGCTGCTGAAGTTTCAGGACCCAAAACGGTTGAGTTCTACGATACCGATCACTCATTGAATGCCAAGGCCCAAATGGACCGTGACAGCTTCCTAAGAAAGACGCTAAAAACTGCCCCACTGAGTTGAAGTGACCCCCGTGCTTCCTCTGAAGTCTTAGGGCTGTATCTGGAGCGCCCGGGGGAAACCAGGGGACAGGCCACATGTTAACCAAAGATTCGTGGCCAGGCGGCAGTGACCCTTTCACCGGGTGGGTATTGCGGCGGGCGGGTTATCTAACAACTTCCGACGCCTTCAATTTGTCTCTTGCGCCGTGGCGAATATGGAGCACGTCAACCCGCTTGTGTTTCTCAACAACACGAAATATGACACGATAAACGTGAGGCTTGTTGCCGTAGAGGAGATGGCGGAGTTGCGCTTTCTCCGGTGTCACGGGGCAGCGGTTTGGCTGTTCTTCCAGGCTGAGAACAGCCTCCTTGAGCCCTCGGTACCACTTCAGGGCTGCAACAGACTCCTCGGCATTGATCTCCCTGTACAAGCTGGCAAAGTCGCGCTCTGCTAGGGCAGCGATGTTAACGAGGTATGCCATTCTTGGCTTCAAACTCGTTAAAAAACTCTCGGGCTGGTCGTGTACGGCCGTGTGCTACGTCGTCGAGCCCCTGGCGAATACCTTCCTCAGCATCGGCGCGCGCGACAATGTCGAGCAGACGCTGATAGGCTTCGGCGTCCTGCACGACGGCGGCAGCTTTACCATTAACCGTGAGCACTACCGGGCGTTTGGTCTTCTTGAGCTGTTTTATGAAGTCGCCGGACGACCGGCGAAATGTAGTCAGCGATTGAATGTCTCTAGTGATGTCCAAGTATTCAACTCCCCCCGGTCTTTGGCACCTAATTAGGTGCTACCAGATTACACTCTTTGCGTAAAGGAAAAAAGAACAACGCGCGCTCGGCCGGCCGCGCGGTCGAGCCCAACGAGGGATCGGAGAGGCCATTTTCGCTTTCCGCCGCCGTGCCCTTTTCGGGGACGGACGGGCTAACCCTTAATGCGCACCCGCGAACTATCCGGCGTGGTAACCATCCCAGGGAAGGTGTTTACTTCCAGTTAACCTCCCCTGCTTCCTCATCTTTTTGCGTGACCACCATGGACGCGAAGGGCACGGCGAGTTAGCGTCATATCAGGTGGGCAAGCGGTTTTTACTCCGACACACGCAACACCTTGTTACACAGACGACATATTCAAAGTTACCCAGGAAATATAAGCGCGCTGAAAGAGCTACCCATGGATACCGCAGCCAACAAAAGATCAGTGTTAAATCAAAACCGTGAGAGTTCCATATAATGACATTCGGACAAAACCCCTTCAATCCCTCCCGCTCGCTGCCAACGCTCGCCGCCATAAACCGCCGGCGCATAGAGCTGAATGATTACCAGGTCCGCCAGGGGGCAGTGGAAACTGCTAACGCAGCTCACGAGCTTCCCGCCGGGCACCAGCCATACCTTTCAGAAGGATCCCGTCCTCTCGACGACCAGGATGAATCTCAGGAGCCCCAGCTCCCGTACCCCGGTGCGTACCAGCATGAATATCCCGAGCCATCGGTCGCCCCTTCACCCACGCCCTCCGCGCCCCCACCACTCGCACTCGCCGCCCAGGCTCTCTACGGCATCGCGGGTCACATTGTGAATAGCCTCGCCCCGCACACCGAAGCCGACCCGGCCGCCATCCTGCTCCAGTTCCTGGCCGCCTTCGGCAACCTCGTCGGCCCGGCCTCTCACTGCCGTGTCGGCGCCGCGCGCCACGGTCTCAGTCTCTTCGTTGTCCTCGTCGGCGAATCGAGTAAGGCCCGCAAAGGGACCAGCTGGCGCCAGATCTCCAGCCTCCTCGCCGAAGCAGACCCGCTCTGGTCTGCAAGCCGCATCACCACCGCTCGCCCCACACCCGGCGCCATCCTCCACGCGCTACGCGATCAACTACCAGTCACCGATCGCCGGCTTTTCCTGCTCTCTGAGGAGTTCGCGTCCGTCCTTCACGCCCTCGGCCGTGAAGCCGGCCAGCTCTCCCCACTGCTCCGCTGTGCCTGGGATGGCGGCGACCTTTGCGCCCATGACGGCCATCGCGCTGTCCAGGTCACTGCGGCTCATATCAGCATTGTGGGTCACGTCACAAGAGCCGACCTCGCCCATCATCTCAGCCACACCGAATCAACCAACGGTTTTGCCAACCGCTGTCTCTGGACCAGCGTGCATCGCAGCAAATCTCTACCCGATGGGGGCAGTCTTCCCCCCGATCAGCAGTCCGCTCTGGCCGCTGAGCTGCGCCGTACCCTCGACTGGGTGCATGGCCAAAATGAAATTCTTTTCTCGCGCACCCCAGCCGCACGAGAGCTGTGGAACGATCGCTATGCTGCCTTAAGCCAGGGTCGCGAGGACGCTTACGGCGCCGCAACCAGCCGCGCCGAAGCCCAGGTCCTGCGCCTTAGCGCCATCTACGCCGCACTCGATACCAGCCCGCTTATCGACGTCTGCCACCTCCAGGCCGCCTTGGCCGTGTGGGACTATTGCTCAGGCAGTGCTCGCCTCCTCTTCGACACCGCTCCCATCGATCCCACCGCACGGCGCATCAGCCAGGCCCTCGACGTCACCCCGGAAGGCTTATCAAGGGTTCAAATCAGGGCCCTATTCAATCGCCACGTGAGCAAAGACCGAATCGACCTGGCTCTCGGACAACTGCACACCCTAGGCCTCATCAACAGGGAAACCACCGCCAGCCGAGGACGGTCTGCAACCCTCTGGGCCAAAGTCCAAAACTCGGAAACCGCCACCGGCAACCCGGACACTGACCCATATGGCGCATAGGGCGCTTACGGCGCACATTCCACCCATACGGCGCATAGGGCGCTTATGGCGCACATTCCACCCATACGGCGCATAGGGCGCTTATGGCGCACATTCCACCCATACGGCGCATAGGGCGCTTATGGCGCACATTCCACCCATACGGCGCATAGGGCGCTTATGGCGCATATTCCACCCATACGGCGCGTAGGGCGCGTCGGCCCTCCGGACCTTGATGAATTTGGCTGGCGAGCTCATTCCATGGGTCGAGCTAAACTGCCACCGCACACATCGTCACCCATGAAGCGAGGCAAGAAAAACTGATTTGGACAAGTCTGGCTGAGTGTAGACCAGGACGACAGTCTTAGGTTTGATGATAGGACGCTTGACCTGGTGCCATATCGTCCTCGCTCAAGAAGATGGTTTGGTAGCTCAACGACATGCTAGTCCGGAGCGAGGACGCAATTCTGTGACGTCCGTAACGGCGATTAAAGGCTCGAGGCGGGTTCAATGGCCCAGTATGACATCCCGCTTCACCCGGCGGAATGAGCGCAACAACTGGCCGCATTTTTCATGGGCGGCAGATCGATCACTGGGTTTTGATCGAAGAAGCCGGAAGGCGCCAGCGTAAAGCCACAATAGACACAAGACTGCACCGGATGATCTTCCGGCCGCGGCAGATGATGTATCCCGAAACTATGCCACAGGACGACATCGGTGTTTTCGATCGGCCGGTCCTTGGCGGTCCACGCCGGCAGACCATCATCGCCCGTTGATTGGTTCACGAACTCACCCGCCGGATAGCGCTCATTCGGGTCATAGGGCGTCACCCAAAGTTGGTGCTGCAGGAATCGTCCCCGCTTACCGGAAGGGCTATCCGGGTGCGTAAAGGGCTTCAGAGGGGAACGGGCTTCGAGCTTATAAGCAGTTGGTTTGCCGACCCAGTTAGTAGTATTGGGGTTCGTTATCCTCCAGTAGCGCATCCTGGAAAAGTCGAAATCGCGCTGCGCCTGAAGTTCCGTTTTCAGCGCTGTCTCCTGCACATAGAAGGCGTTGCCATAAGGGTTCTCCGGCCCCATCGGCGGCGCAATCGTGTCGCATTCCGTGACCGTATTATTCGGACCATCCACTTCCATATCCAACCGCGCAGAAAAGATATGTTGATGAATATGGCCGACGATCCCGGGCGCCACCTCGGTGCCAAATTTACCCGGCTCTCCAGGACGACAGGCTGCGGTATTGATAATCCCCGTCGCCTTCATCTCGTATTCAATGCGCCCATCCTGGTGCAAATACCAATACGACGCATACTCGTAATTCCCAATGGTTGAAATAGACGAGATCACCAGCTTCCGCGCCCGGCGCACCTCGGTCCGGCCGGTGCGCATATCGAAGTGCTTCCAGGACAAGCCGGCATCTTCCTCATGCAGACAGATGCACCTCTCAATGGTGTAGGGCTGCCCGAAAAGATCGGCGACCACGGCATCGAAATAGTGGATAACCCCGAGGCAATCGCACCCCAGGGTGAGCGAATTCGCCATGCGGCCAAACCCCAATTCGCCGCTGTCGAAAACATTCTTGCGGTAATGGCTGCGCTCCGGAGTGCCATAAGGAACCACCATCTCGGCGATCGACGCGCGATAGACAATGGGCCGCCGCTGGTTGTTTTGCGTATAGCCGATGGTATAGAGCACCAGGCCTTCGCGGCCATTGAAACCCACACGAAAGTCCCAGTTTTCCCACGTCACATGGTTACCGTTTACCACGAACCCGGCGCCATCCGGCTGCACGATATCGAGTCGCGAGGATGGCTTGCGAAACTCAGATAGCAATTCAGCGTCGTAATTTAATGGGGTACGCGGAAGCGGAATGTAATCGCCCTTGGCCTCGAAGTGATCCAGGACCTCGATCACTTCGAGGGTGCTCACGTCGATGAACACGTGCAGGCCCTCCACCGGGTGGGCGTAAAAATTGTCCAGCGGAAACATGCGCATCCAGATGAAGCAGATGAGAACCCGCCGTCCTTGCTCCATCGGGATGTTGAAGTCGCCCACGGTCCAGGGATCGACGCACATATTTTCCAAATCCCCGAGCAGGCCGCGGCGCCGCAGTGCTTCCTGAAAACGAGCATCGGCCTTGACTGTCTCCTCGATTTGCAGGATCTCTTTGATGGCGATCATCGGCCGCGCTTTTTCCTGGAAGACCGCTGAAACCACTTTGGCGCGCCCCAGGTCCACCAGGCCATCCCACACGCCCATCACCCCTCGGCGATAGGCATGAAAACGGGCGACCCGCGCCGGCGCGGCTTCGGGGGAATAATTCCGCACCACGTCTTTGGCGGGCTCGTGGATATCGATGGTCTCGACTCGCAAGTCCGGGCCCCATTGAAAGTGGTCCTGGAGAACGCGGGTGACCGCGGTGATTTCTGCCGCGGTGAGCGGATCAAGTGGGTGGCTGATCGTGAGACCGGCTCTATCGAGCGAAACATCTTCCGTTTGTAAACCCATGATCATATCCTCTCTGTTTGTGTCTCGAAACCACGGTCCTGTGGGCTAATCGGTAAGAGAACTACCAAAGCGGGCTGCGAAATTAATTTTACGTTGACGGCTCATCAGGTGATAACCGCCAACCAGAATCCAGGCAACCACGACATAGGGCGCCAGGTTGTAAGGAAAAATCGGAACCGGCCAAATGGTGCCGTAAAGCGGCAGGAGAAGCAGCAGCAGGCAAACCGCCGGGACGAGCAGATGCCTGATCCGAGAAAACTCGCTACGATGCTGGCGCAGGAAGAAAAACGGCAGAGCAGCGGAGATCATCGCATACACGATGATGAGACCGATCGACATGATGGTGCCCATCAGCTTCCACACCCCCCAGGCGCCAATCCACCATCCCACCGCCAGCCCCAGCACCATGGCCAGCAGGAATTCGAAGAGGATGGCATTGAAGGGCACGCCCGAGCGGCTTGTGTGTCCCATGAAGCCTGGTAGCAGTCCAGCGCGGCCAAGCGAGAACAGGTTTCGCACCATCGCCACCTGACCGGCGATGGCGTTGGCGAAGATACTGTTTAGAACCGTAAGATCGACGACCCACGCCCAGTTGTTGCCCCAAAATCTTCGGCAGATGACATCGAAAGGCGCCCCATTACTGGCTATTTCCGGCGCCTGCAAATGAAAGGCTATATCCGCCACATAGGCGCCGACCAGATAAAACGCGCCGATCAGGATGACAGAGAGAATGATGGCGCGGGAAATGTTACGTGCGGCGTCGCGCGTCTCCTCCCCCAGGTTGGCAGCAGCTTCGAATCCAGTGAATGACAAGATACCAAAAACCATGCCCGCGCCCAATGAACTCACGCCTTGCGGCGCGCTTCGATACAAGAAGGGCTGAACCGAATTCTGGCCGCTGCCAAAGATGACAGAGCCGAACAGCGCCAGCATCACAGTCACTTCGAGGACTAGAAAGATCAGCGTGGCGCGCGTGGAATGGTTCACCCCGAAACAGGAGAGCACGCTCACCGCTATCGCAGCCGCGACAAAGAACCATATCCACGAAACCTGTAGCGAAAACTGCCGCATCAGGAACTCGGAGATGACAATGCCAAAACCCGCGTAAGTGAGGGGCGCGACCATGGCGTAAGCCAGCAGAGCCATCCATCCTGCCATGAAGCCGAAGTTCTTCCCCAGCCCTTCGGACGTATATGCGAAGGCGAAGCTGGCGCTTTGTATTTTGCGCGAAAAGGCGATCACGCTCGAGGCCACGAACAGGGTCGCAATCATGGAGATGAGGAAAGACAGGGGAAAGGCGGTTCCTGCCACGGCCGCCGCCGGCACGATGTTGTAGAAAACGCTGGCTGCCGGCGCCATGAAGGCGGCAGACAACGCTAGCGCGCCGAGGAAAGGTACGCTGTTACGTTTTAGCTCGTGTCGATTTGTCGGGTTCAAAGCATTAGAACCTGTACCTCAAGTGGACTCCATAACCTTGCCCGCGCTGCCGAACATCTTGCCCAAGAACCTGAGGAACCGGAGAGTTCATTTGGGAACCCTTCTTCGCGAATGCCTTGACACACCTCGACGATGAGTATATCTACTATCCCAAACCAAGACCTGTATGAGCTGGCCTTGAGCCTTTATTCGGTTCATCACGGAACTAAAAATCTAATCTGCATCGTCTTAAGAGGCTGCGGCAATACTCTATTTTGAAGGGTACGGTCTTAGCCCGTACATATCGCAACCAAGAACACCGGGCTTTAGCCCCTGAGGGCAGCGTTATTAAGTGCAAATCGTCCCCTCAGCGGCTGAAGCCGGATTTCATTCGAGGTGGGTATGTACGGCCTGAAGGCCGTACCCTTCAAAAAACTGACTATTTCCGCAGCTTCTTAAGTTTCCTCTCTGGGAAATGTAGGTAAGTGTTGTGCCTCTGGCCGTGATCTGCAAGGCTGGGGTCAGGCGATGGGAATGAATCTAATGTACAGATTGAACTTCAGTATGAATAAGGATTGGTCCTGCCTCATGCCGCACTTAATGGTAAGTAGATCTATCGCGCGAGTGGCCGTAACATTTACTTTTCTGTGCCTGGCTGCCGGTGCGTCCATCCTGGTAATGTCAGCGCAACAACCATCACCCAATGCCAGTGCGGCTACCCCGCCGCCCACCGACTCCGGACCGCCCGATCTGGAGCCGCCGCCGCCGGTAGATTCGCCCTACGCCAAAGCCGCGCTTGCGGTCATGCGCGAGCCGCTCAATCGTTTGACGCCGGTGACCGACGAGATGCTGCGCAATCCTCCGCCTGGCGACTGGCTCCATTGGCGCCGCACGTACGACGGTTGGGCTTACAGCCCGCTGACGCAGATCAATCGCAAAAACGTGAAGGACCTGAAGGTCGCGTGGACGTTCAGCATGACGTCAACCGATGACGCCGTCGTTGAGTTCACTCCGCTCGTGCACGACGGAGTCCTGTTCCTGTGGAACTTCGGTGATACGATCCAGGCGCTCGACGCGAAGACCGGCACCCTGCTCTGGCAATTCGAGTACACGTTGCCGAAAGACTACCCGTGGTTGCCTGGCTTCTTTCGGACGAAGCGAAGCCTGGCGATCGGCGGCAACAAGCTCATCGTTCCGACGATCGACATGCACGTAATTGCCCTGGACATCAAGACCGGGAAGAAGGTGTGGGATGTCGTTACCGATGACTACAAGAGCCAGCGCACGTACAACAGCGGCCCGCTGGTGGTCAAAGACAAAGTGATCGTCGGCGCCGGCAACTGCTCGCCGGGGAGAGCCAATCTGGGGAAAGACGGGGAAGTGGCAGGCTATTTCCCGCCGGGCGGATGCTTCATCACCGGCCACGATCTCGAGACGGGCAAGGAACTGTGGCGGTTCAACACGGTGGCGCACTCTGACGAGCCGGGCGGAGAGACCTGGAACAATCTGCCGGACGACAAGCGCGGCGGTAGCGCCATCTGGGAGGCCGGACAGTACGATCCGGAGCTGAATCTGACGTATTGGGGTACCGGCTCGCCTTCGCCGTGGTCGACGGTAACCCGCAAGACCTTCGGTGCGAAGGGTCTCTACATGAACTCCACGCTGGCGCTTAATCCCGACAACGGCAAGCTGGTCTGGTATTACCAGCACCTCGGGGCTGATGCCTACGATCAGGATTATGCCTTCGAGCACATTCTGGTGCCGGTGAACGTCCGGGGGCAGCGCCACAAGGCCCTGATCACCGTCGGCAAGCCAGGAATTTTCGAGGCGCTGGATGCCGCGACTGGTCAATTCCTGTTCGCGGTCGATCCGGGTGCGCAGAACGTCGCCACCGCGATCGATCCTGTGACGGGTGTCAAGACGCTGCTGCCTGAACCGCCGCCGCCCGGCGTGACCCGCTGCCCGGACGACATGGGTGCCAGAAGTTTCCTGGCCGGCTCGTATAGTCCGTCAACGAATCGGTATTACTTGCCGATAGTCGACGCATGCATGGGAAAAATGGGCAACACGCCGGCCCGCTTCCTGGCGCTGGATATCAATACCCAGAAGCTTGTTTGGGATATTCGCACGCGCGTTCCGCAATCCTCCGCTACGCTCACGACCGCGGGAGGTCTGGTGTTTTCGGCAACGCCAGATCGTTATTTCCGCGCGTTCGACGACCGCGACGGCAAGGTGTTGTGGGAGAGTCCGCGGCTGAACGACATCCCGAACGCTTTTCCGATCACCTACATGGTGGACGGCAAGCAGTACATCGCCATGCCAGTCGGGGATCCCGGCCTCCAGGGACCCATCGCGTTGTACAACGCGCCTGAGCTCAGCACTGTGCAAGGTTCGAAATCGTCGGTCTTGTGGGTGTGGGAGCTGCCGTGAGCAGATGGTCCAGATGCAAAGGTGTCTTCAGCTTGGGATCGATCGCTTTTGTGTGGGTGGCGGGTGTTGGGCAGGCGCAGTCTCTACCAGAGGAGAAAGGGCAAGCGGATTTCCAGCGGATCTGCAGCCGTTGCCATAGCGTGACCCTGGCGACAAAACAGCGGATGACCCAACCGGAGTGGAAGGAAATGGTCGATGAGATGGTCTCGCGTGGGGCGCGGGGCACGCCGGATGAACTGAATAATATAGTGACCTACCTGGCCGCGAATTATGGCAAAGACGATGTTCCGGCTGGCATTGTCACACCGGTATTCCAACCCCCGTTGAGCACTGGCCAGATTGCGAAAGCCACCGAGCTCATCAACGCGAATGAGTGTTTGTCATGCCATCGCCTGGACGGCACGGGCTCGTATCTTGGACCAAGCTTGACCGGTATTGGGGCGAGCCGCTCAGCTGATCAAATACGCGCCTCGCTAGTGACGCCGAATGAAGAGAGTGCTCCGGAGAACCGCTCTGTCCGCGTGGTTACGGGTGACGGAACGACGGTTACGGGAAGACTTCTCAACCAGGAGGGATCCAGCGTGCAGCTTATCGACTCCTCCTCCGGTCAAGTCAGGTCTTTTGAGAAAGCGGAGCTCCATGAATTCACAATTGTGACTACCAACCCCATGCCCTCCTATGCGGATAGGATGACCGCTCAGGAAATTACCGATATCGTTCACTACTTAAGCTCCCTGAAGGACAAGGCTAAGCCGTGACAAGGTACTCAGAGTCCTTCAGGGTATCGACGTTTTGAAGGTTGCCGGTTTCTTCCCAGTTCTCAGGCAGACTCTTCAGCCCCTGCTAATATGCCTCCTGCACAAAAAGCCCAGGGGCTAAAACCCGGATGTTGCTGGACCTTAACGGCCCGACTAAAGTCGTGCCCTGATACAAAACAGGAGAGCCGTGAGCGCAGAAGGTTGAGGTTAATTTGGACAAGACTGACACTCAGACCTCCACACGCAGGGACTGAGTCCGGGTTCTCACTCTTTAAGGCCTGAGTGTGAACTGGAAACAGAATGATCAGCCATACTGCACTCGGGGCCCCGCGGTAGAGCATGCGCCAGTCAGATATCGGAGAAGGGGTTAACAGATGCGAACAAACCGGCGACAGTTTCTTGAGTTGGCGTCAGTGGCGGGGGCTTCGCTTCCTTTCGCCGCAGCCAATAGCCTGGCGCAACAGCTCTCGACAGCAGAGACCGCAAGCAAGAGCGCCCGGGCGAGCGCCGCCGCAGCCGGCCCCCTACGACCCTTTGATGGGCAAAGCTTAAAAGGATGGCGTGCTCACGGACCGGCAAGCTGGAGTGCTGCCGGAGGTGAGCTTTTGGCAAATGGCACCGAAGGCTGGTTGGAACTCGAGCAGGGCTTTCAGGATTTTGTGTTGCGATTCTCCTTCCGCGCAGGCGGAGCCGAGGTGGGATTGTTGATGCGTAACGCGCCCGTGAACTGGTCTCGCTTCTCGCATCCCGCTGACCGCAGCGACCGCATGCAAGGAGTTTACGTCGGACTTACTGGGGCACATCCCGGGGCTATGTCGGTTGTAACCATGAATGGGAAGTTTGAGCACGTGGACCACCAGCCGATCCCAGCAATCCCGGAAGGCGATCCGGGCAAAGACAAGCTCTACCCCGGCAAGTGCGCTCCTATTCCGTGCGCCGGCATTAACGACGCCGAGGCAGCCGCGACTCCATGGCCGCCAGAGTCCCCAGTGCAGATAACGCCCGGAGCGGATGGCTGGACCGCAGTGGAGATGTATCTGAGGGGACCGGCTTGTCCATGGGATACGACCGGCATTGCGGATGCGCTGGAGGCGAAGAGCCACTTCGGTGCGGTCGCGCTCCATATCTCCGGCGGCGAGGGGACGGTTCGCTTCCGCGATCTATTACTTTTCGACTTGACCCAAAGAGTGGCCGCATTTGCCGGAGCTGCCAAGCGCGCCGGTACTCAGCAACTGAGCGATATTTTCTATGCCGAGGGCGTATCGGCCGGGGACCTGAACAAGGATGGATACGACGAAGTTGTCGCCGGGCCCTTCTATTACCTCGGTCCCGATTTCACCGTGGCGCGGGAACTCTATCCACCGGAGACCATTAATCTGGCAGGCCCCCGTGAGCTCGGTAACTATTCAAACTGTTTTCTGAGTTACGTGCACGACTTTACCGGAGATGGTTGGCCCGACGTGCTCATGATCATGGGTTTCGGACCTCGGCCTGACTTTTCGGCGCATCTGTTTCTCAATCCGAAGGGTGAGGCGCGGCACTGGGACAACTACAACGTGGTGCCTCTCGTTAGCTCGGAGACGACGCAGTTGGTGGACGTCGACGGCGATGGTAAGCCGGAGCTAATCATGACCCAGGGTGATTTGGTGGGCTATGCGAAGCCCGATGGAGCAGACCCCACCAAGCCGTGGACATTTCGCGCGATTTCAGAGAAGGAAGCGCGCGCGCCGCATGGGCTCGGCGTAGGCGACGTCAACAGCGACGGTAGGCTGGATATTATTCTCGCTACCGGCTGGTGGGAGCAGCCTTCAGCGGGAACTGACAGCCTTTGGAAGTTTCACCCCGCTCCCTTCGGCGCCCCGGAAGCCGATTTCTTCCTCCGCGGCGGGGCAGATATTTTGCTCTATGACGTCAATGGAGATGGCCTCCCGGACGTGATTACCAGCCTGAATGCGCATGGTCCCGGCCTGGCCTGGTTCGAGCAACAAAGAGACCCGCAGGGGAATATTTCGTGGAAGCGCCATCTCATCATGGGCGACCCGAATACTCCCCTTGCCGGCCGAGCAGATTGGGAAGAGACCGACAAGACGGTTGCCTTTACGGAATTGCATGCGGTGGCGCTGGCAGACCTGGATGGCGATGGCGGTGTAAGCATCGTCACCGGCAAACGTTGGTGGTCGCATGGATATGTCTACGACGAGAACGGGCTCGCAGACCCGCCGGTGCTTTATCGCTTTAAGCTGGCACGCCGAGCTGGCGGAAGGGTGGAGTGGATTCCGAGCCTGATCGATGATGCGTCGGGCGTTGGAACGCAGATCATGGCGCGGGACATCGATCACGATGGCCGAATTGAGATCTTGACTACGGCCAGGAAGGGAACATTTGTATTCCGGCATCCGGCAAAGGCGTAGCATTCACGACGAGTCTCATGGTCGAGGCGACGTACACCATGGCTAACTAAACTATCCTAAGGGGCCAAACCTTGTCACTTGGTTTCGTTTAGTGTTTCGTTGTTTTCGAATCCCACTATTTCCGCTTGACTTTGCAGTGAAAAGCAAGCAAGCTAATTTCATTTTTAGCCCCGATATCGCAATCAAGCGAAATAAGACCCCCGGAAATTGACTTAGCCAGGGCTCGAAGCATCCCGAAAGGGTGTTTTTTCATACCGTATCCCGGGCCGGCAGTTGCAGATCGTAGCGCGCAGTTTAAGTAAAAGCACAACAGGCCTCGTGGTCATCTGAGCGGCTCCAGAAACGCCCAGATCGCCTGTCGTTGATGGCCGGGCCCGCAATCCATCCAGGGTTCTTCATCTTCGCTAAAAGAGGGGAGTTGTGATGGCAAACTCTTTCCGGTTACGCAGTTTTTTTGGATTTTGTTGGTTCGTAGTGCTGGCGCTGGCACTTCCATCCGGAGCGGTTGCTCAATCCGACACTGGATCGATCTCGGGATCGGTACGAAATGCGAGCGGAGCGGTCATAGGCGGCGTCCTGGTGACGCTCACGAATGAAGAAACAGGGCAGTCGTCGCAGACGAAGAGCGGCTCGATTGGGGAGTACACTTTTTCGCCGGGCCCAGAGCGAAATCTCAACCCAACGACCTAACGACCATGCCAACGAAAAATGAAAGTGCGAAAAATTCTGGACACTACCGGAAGCTTTGTGGCGAACGGATTAGGGTCCTAACGTAGCGAAGGGAAGGAACATGGTCACCATGTCACGCTGTCCGATCAACTGCAAAGTGGCTCGTCTTTTTACCCTCTTCTCGTTGAGTCTGATTTTGCCCGCAATGGCCCTCTGCCAGGTGGATACCGGTTCGATATCCGGAACGGTGCGGGACACCAGTGGTTCCGTGATACCCGGCGTCAACGTGACCCTTACGAATTCAGGCACCGGGCAGTCGATTTCGACGACGACCAAATCGGCTGGAGAGTACACGTTCTCACCGGTGAGGATCGGGCAGTACTCTGTGTCGGCGGAAATGACTGGTTTTGAAAAGACACAACAGAACAATGTCACTGTTGACGTGCAACAGAAAGTGCAAGTCGACCTCTTGATGACCTTGGGAAAGACCAACGAGACGGTGACGGTGAACGCCGCGCCCCCCGCGCTGCAAACGCAGGATGCTTCGGTGGGGCAGGTGATTGGGCAGCAGGCGATCAACGACCTGCCATTGAATGGACGCAACTATACCTTTCTGGCCCAACTCGCGGCAGGTGTTAACCAGGGCCAGCAAGACACCCGGGGCTTGGGCAGCAGCGGAGCTTTCTCGGCGAACGGACTGCGTCCGGCGCAAAACAACTACTTGCTCGACGGGATCGACAACAATTCCAACCTGGTGGACTTTCTCAACGGGACCAACTATGCCATTAAGCCCCCGGTGGATGCGATTCAGGAGTTTAAGGTCTCAACCAACGATTACAGCGCGGATACAGGCCGTTCGGCCGGCGCCGTTTTGAATGCCACGATCAAGTCAGGTACGAATCAATTTCATGGGGCGGCATGGGAGTTCTTTCGGAACGATGCCCTGGACGCCGCCAATTATTTCGAAAATGCGAATGGGCTGCCGAAAGGCAGGTTTCAGCAGAACCAGTTCGGGGCCACGCTGGGAGGCCCGATTATTCACAACAAGACTTTCTTCTTCGTAGATTACGAAGGCACGCGTGCCAACCAGGCGATCCCCTATACCAGCACGGTTCCGACCGCGACCGAGGTTAGCAGTGGCTTTACAAACTTTTCGGAGTTACTGGGCCAGGGAGGCACGGTAACGGACATACTGGGCCGGAGTTTTGCACTGGGTCAGATCTTCGACCCTTCCACGACGCGCGCTATCTCCTGCGGCGTGCAGGATCCGGTCTCAGGAATTACCGCTCCCTGCCCTTCGGGTACAACGGCCGGATCGAACATAGGCTATGCGCGCGAGATATTTGCCGGCAATATATTGCCTGCGGGCCGGCTGGAAGCCAATTCAATCGCCCTGGCAAAACTCTATCCCGGCGCGAACAACACGGGACTCTTCAATAACTATGGATCGAATCCGATTTCGACGAATACCGTCGACCAGATGGATGCTCGCGTCGACCAAGCGTTCGGCAACAAAGATAATATTTTCGGGCGCTTCAGTTACGTGGACAATCCACAATTCATTCCTGGTCCGTTCGGCGGGATAGCGGACGGAGGATCATTTTCCAGCGGGAACCAACAAGCGACGACCTACAGTGCGGCACTGGGCGAGACGCACGTGTTTTCACCGGCTTTAGTGAATGAGGTTCGCCTGGGCTACAACCGGCTCAGTGTGACGCGGCTGCAACCCAATGCCAATACTCCTGGCATCCCCGCTACGTACGGCATACCGGGAGTGCCCGAAGGAGAGTCAAACGGTGGCTTGGGCGGTATCTTCCCCACAGGACTTGGGAACCTTGGCAGCAGTGGATACTTGCCCTCGATCGAACTAAGCACCAACACGCAAATTTCAGACAACGTGACCAGAACGATGGGACGCGAAACCTTCAAGGTGGGATTCCAGTGGCAAAGGCTGGGATTCGCGATTCTTCAGCCTCCTAATGGCAGGGGAAGCTGGACCTTCAGCGGCCTCTACACCGAAGTGCCCACAACCACAGGAGGCAACACAGGATTGGCCCAGATGCTGCTGACGCCGATCCCCGGAACCGTAGCCGGCGCGGCCGATTATGTTGGAGGTGCCGACAGCATAAGTGATTCTAATGTCGCAAACACCTCCATGAAACATAACTACCTCGCGGGTTATTTCCAGGATGATGTTAAGGTCACTCGAAAGCTCACTCTGAACCTGGGTGTGCGATACGAGTATTTTGGACAGTTGATTGCAAAAAACGGGGCACAGTCCAATTTTCTACCGGGCGGGGGAGCGAACGGCTCATCCGAGTTTCTGATAGCTCAGGCGGGTTGCAGCACACCCCTCTCTCCAGACTTTCGTGCGGCGGCAGCCCTGGACAACATAAACATATCCTGCTCCAGTCAACCAGGGCTCGGGGTATCGCAAAAAGGCAACTTTGCGCCTCGCGTCGGATTCGCGTACCAGGTTACGCCGAAGTTAGTGGCTCGTGGTGGATATGGAATCTTCTACGGGGGCTTCGAGAATTCAGTGGTAGAGACCTACGTTGACTTCCCGTTCCAATTCAACCTGAATTACCCTTACATGACGCCGAATGCGCCGATCACCTTCTCCAATGGGGCGATTGGTACCCTCACCACAGGCCTCACCGCGATCTCGTTAAATTCAGCGCAAGTCGAACCCGGCGGTGTAGGATTCCTCGGTGAGGACTACCACTTGAAGACCCCTAATACCCAGGGTTATAACCTGACGGTGCAATACCAACTCGCGAGCAATGACACCCTCCAGGTCGGCTATGTAGGAAACACAGTGCATCACCTCGGGAGCTACGTCAACCCGAACACACCGAGAGAGATTTTGCCTCCTGGATTGAATTCATTAGCCTACTCGCCGTATCCCGACTTTTCGGGAATGACCTACACAAGTTTTGGCACCAACAGCCACTATAACGGGCTGCAAACAAATTATGAGCACCGGTTTAGCCAAGGGCTCTATATGCTGGGTAATTTCACGTGGTCCAGCTGTATGACTGACGCCGTGGACGTTCTGAATACGACCGCGTTAACAGGATATCGTGCACCGTTTCTGCCTGGCTTCGGCAAGCATGGCGACTTCGGGCGATGCGAGTTCGACACCCAGAAGGTGATTCACGTGAGTGGGACCTACGAGTTGCCTGTTGGCCGTAACAGACGCTTCCTGAGCAACGAGGGTAAGGTAATGAACGCCATTCTCGGAGGTTGGGATACCAACGGGATTCTGACCCTCCAGGACGGACAACCCGGAACAGTCCCCTGTCCTGTCACCACGACTTCAGGCTTTGGCTGCAATGCGGACAAAGTGCCTGGTCAGTATATTTATCAAGGTCCTCACAACGTCAATCAGTGGCTCAATCCGGAGGCGTACACCAACCCCCCGATAGCCACTACCATTGGTCAATCAGATTACAGTCCGCTAGGCGGGTCGCCGGCCAATTTCCGCGGACCGGGATTCCATCGTTTCGACTTCTCGTTGTTCAAGCAGTTCGTAGTGACGGAGCGGGTCCGGGTAGAGTTCCGCTCGGAATTCTTTAACTTGACCAATCATCCCAACTTTTCACTCCCTGGGTTTTCGGGTAACGGCGTAGTAGCAGCCCCGGGGGCACTTAATTTCCTCAACACGACGAACTTCGGAAAAATCACTTCGGTACGCGACGGTCAGAACGACCAGCGTGAAATCCAATTCGCACTCAAAATCTACTATTGAGGACGGGGCGTCCGAATTTTGCGGCAAACCCAGAATCGCCGTGGCGGACGCCTTCGTAAAGCGCACAAGGAGGGATCGCCCCGCGGTTAAGCCTGGCAGGCGTCCGCAGAGTCATCGCCAGCGCGGAGAACAAGACAATCGAGATTGGACAGCCGAGGACCGGGATGGACGAACCTCTTGTGTTCCAGTTGTCCTGCCAAGGGCACGGCTGGGTAGCGAAGTTCGGTTGTGATAACCGCTGAATGCATATAAGCGGGAAGCACGCCCCAAGATGAGATCTCCCAACCCAAAAGGGTCAAGAAGGGTCCAGCAAGACCACCTGGTTGATAGGCTGGAGGTTGAAGCGCAGTAATGCGTGTAGCTTACCAGTACTAATCGCCCGTACGGCTTGTCCATACAGAGCGGATATCTGGGCACCAAATCGCTTTTGGCGCGCAACAAATCGGTCACGGCGATCCTGGCTGGCAATGACCCGACGGCCCACGGAGTTTATAAGGCCCTTCGGGACAGGGGGCTAAAAATCCCCGACGATATTAGTGTCGCCGGCTGCGACGACACAGTTGGCACGTGGCTCTTTCCGGCTTTGAGTACCACCCCGGGAATTTCCCGAGCAATTAGGCAAGCAGCTGGTCGAATTGATTCTCAATCGTACTGCCAATCCCTGTCTGGACCCACAGTGGATCACGATTCCCACCGAATTCATCAAGAGAGATTCGTGCGGGCCAGTCAGTCATTCCGGCACTAGAACGTCTGTCGAGATCATGCAAGGAGCCAAAACTACGTGATCATTGACTCGCTTGAATGCATGGTCGTCTCTCAGACTTATAACCAATGCCATAATCTCACATTCACAGGAACAGCCCGTTAGTGAATCGGCGCTATCTCCTTTAACGTGTTGTAGCCCATCAGTCTTAACCACGGCCGGCTTTTATCGTTATCGATCACCTGATTGAATGTGCTGGTAATCGTAACAGTCTCGTTAGGAAACACCGTTACATAGTTATCATCGTATAAGATCGGGAGTATCTCCTCTCCGTCTTTTCCCTTGGTCACTTCAACCCGTTCAAAAAATGCAATATGGTCCGATGGGTTGTGCAAAGTAATAATAATGCTACCTTTACCCGCAGATGTATGATCGATTCCATCAAGTTGCAATTGGACCTTGGGCATCGTGTTCAGCGCTCGAAAGTTTGCCCAACTTGCCTGGTTTAACCCGTGCGACTTATCATTGGATGAGCTCCCGAGATCATCCAATGTTGTGGATTGCCAATACACGTTGTCGGCCAGCTTGGAGCCAGAGCCGGCAAACAGTTCACAACGTACGAAGTACGTCGATGTGAGATTCGCAATCGATGGCATGGTGAGCGCTAATGCAACACCTTGAGCACGCACCTGGATATGGTTGACTTCCTGGTCATATTTTAGATGACCCAACAAATCATAGACACGAGTACGTACACGTAAATCATGTTGATCGTTGACGGTCTGATTTACGACGCGAATCGTAGCAGTTTTATGGTCACCGGTGGCATAATAGTCGAAGACCGCAGACACCGGGCGCAGCCCCTTCTTGGCTCCGTAATAGGCGCCTCCTGGTTTCAGATAGAAGTCGTATAAACCTGAATAAAATGACGGCCACGCAGTGTTGAGCATCCAATAGATCGTCATCTTGTGGTTTGCCCAGCCGTTCGCCGCGAAGTCATCAAATTGCGCGCGCGTATTTTCGTAAGCTCCAAGCTGCGCCTTCTCTGCAAACTCTTCCGCATTCTTAGAGGGGCCGTATCTACTGTCTAGAGCAAGCCGGGTACCCAACAGTTCATTCACCCCGTTGCTGGCTCCGGCATGAAAAAACCAATAATCGTTGATGGGCCATAATTTATCGGAAGGAATGAATTTCTTAAGGCTTTCATACGGAGGAACGATCTGGGTGTCTCCTTGTTCTGCACACGCACCACGTGCGGGCGCATACCGCCCACAAAACCAATAGGACGGAGGACGCCAACTATAGGGGCCTTCCATGTGAATTCCATCCCACAGGCGATCCCCGTTTGCGTCTACTGCAAAAGAAGAAACTGTGTCGACAACAGCATTCTGCCAATGCAAGCCGTTCAGAATGCGGTGATAGTCGTCACGCAGGGGATTCGGTGCCCGGCCATCGCTACCATTGCTCCATATAAACACGGATGCATGGGACCGCAGCATGAGAATCTGCGAGCGAAGGCTTTCCCGTGCTACCTTCTGGTCTTCAGCATTCCATTGGTCCCAATGCTCCCACTGATCGCAGCACATCCAACCATACATCACGGGGATCCCTGCTTCATCTGCCAATTCAAGCATGTGCGTGCTAGCTATCTTGGATTCCCAGCGAAGCATGTTGAGTCCCATATCCTTCGCATAGCTAATCGCAGTTGCCTCGCGCTTCGGATCATAGTGGTAGAGCAGGTCGGGTGTATAGGCCCCTCCCCGAATGAGAAAATCCCTTCCGTTGATCTGAAGATAGAAATTTCCTCCCTTTCCTACATCAGGAAATTGTTCATCGCGGTCCCGGTGCTGGGTAACTTTGCGAATTCCAAAGCGAAGCGACTCAGTATCGGAGATCTGGTTATTTTCCACAAACGTGAGGCGAAGGTCATATAACGCAGGTCTTCCAAAGGTATACGGCCACCACAGGTCTGGATTTCGAACAGTCAGCTGAGAAAAGTTACCTGGTGCAAAGCTTACTTCCCGTGTTTCCCCGGCAGACAAGGATACGGGTTGTGTGATGTGAATGCTTGGTTTGCCTGGGCGCGTAATTTCTCCTTCAAGGTTGCCCCGCACGGAGCCGGTCGAGCCATTTGTTATATCCGCATATACAGTGAGCCTCGCGGAGTCGGTTTGCGGAAGGGGCAGATCCGTGTTGACAAACGCGTTCCAAAGCTTCACTGTTCCTGTAATGTGAACAGACACGGGCTTCCAGATTCCGGCATTCCGATCCGGTAGAAAAGAAATACCACCTTCATGATCGAATAAGCTATAAGCCGGTTTCTCTATTGTCAACGTGGCCACCCCATCGGCATTCACTGCGGCACGGCCAAGAAGAGCGTCCTTGCGCATAAAGCTCACCGTGCCTGATCTCACCGGGCTTCCACCTGATGTAACCGTGGCAGCCAAGGTCACGCTGCTGGTCGAAGCCGCCGTGATGTTCACTTTCGTAGACACAGAGCTCTCGACTTCAGAGGATCCCGGCGCAACGTAGTTGGCAGTCACTGTAAGCGCAGGCAGATCATGAGTATTCAGTGGTCCTTTATATCCGAAATATTTCCAGCTAATCCAATTGAACCAGCTATCCGCGAGTTCAACACCAGTAACGTCTCGTATGAGTCGTTCGGGGGTAACTTTGACGGCGAGAATATTGGTCGCCCGTGGATGGACAAAGCGAGTCACATTAAGCTGATGATCGACATACATTCCGGCAACTTGTGTGTCGTCGGCAATCAACCTTCCATTCAACCAGATTTGTGCACGATAATTAATCCCAGGAAAATCGATCCAGACAGTGCTTCCTTCAGAAGGAACTGGAAAGCTGGTGCGATACCACCAGTCTTGCTTGTAGAGATCCTGCGGTACCTCTGTGAGTAGAGTCATCCCGAAATACAGATTCGGATAGACGCCGTTGGCTTCCAGAATATCAAGAACGGTCGCGGGCATGCGGGGGATGGGGTACCACTGGGCGGTTGAATAGGTCGGTTGAGAAATTGCCGCGCCCGAATCAGTCAGCTTGCTCGCCGAGATGAGCTTCCAGCCATCTTGAAGCTCTATAGTGCGTGAGGACTGTGCAAATAATGTGGACGACATGCAGACGATAATTGCGGTTGCGAAACTTATGCGTCTGTATGAGTCTGGTCTTTTCATGACAGATCCTCAAATGAGCCTAGCGTGGGCTCGAGCGGATGTAGAGCATAGAGCTAGACAATCTTGAAATGCAAGGTATTTTTCTTCCGCCGCGGATAGTTTGCCAGATGTAAAAATGAAAGTCAGTCGCCAGCAGCACGGTGGAACGAACACTAAGACCCCTAAACGTGGACGGCTTTGCGGTGCTTTGTCGCTCCCAGCAATCCTATTAGCCGCCGTCCAAGGAGCAACACGGTGGACGAAACTCATCGGAAGCAGCGAGCTGAGCCACCAGAGAACAGCTCCTATTCGATGCGGCTGTTTGCTTGCTAGGTGTGAAAAATTGCTTTATGCTTCTCCTGTTTGCGCCTGGGCGCTGCCGTCCGAATGGCTCAGAATGCAGGCGCTCGCTGTGTGCCCTCGATCTCGCTGGAAGCGCAGCGCGCGGTGGATTTTGATGGAATGATTGCTTCCTATGATCGCTCGATCTAAATGATACGAAGGATGGAAACGACAAAAGGGAAAAGTAGGGTTCAAGGAAATTGCATTCGCAGCCGACGTGGCGTTGCAACCGCTTCCCAGGTTCTGAGCGGAAACAACCGGGTTGCTCAGTCAGGTGACGTTCCGCCATGCAGCAGCTGCCTCTGGGCTGTACACTCAGCTTCGATCCGGGATGGGAAACCGGCGCTAACGGACTGCTAACAGGTTTGTGCCATCCGATGGAGGCCGACCTTTACGGCTGCTATGACAACTGCTCATGGCCTGCTCAAGTTCCCGACCAGATCACCAATTTTCTGGACTGGACTCTGAAGGACGGAACGGCGGGGAACGACTGGCGAAAATTGGACCTTATCTTTCCGGAAGACAAAAGCAAGTAGGTCCTACATACACGAACTATATGAAGATTCAATCACTATTTTACCCACTGATATTTGGTCGCCTGAAGAGAACGTATGTTCTCGCACTTATCGGTCTCTGTTTGGCCGGGATCTCTCTTCCGAGTGCATCTTTCGCGGAGGAGCCGTTGCCTCGTGAACTTGTTGCCATCGGTACCATCGGCAAGACCGTAGTTTTGGAGAGGACTGATACGGACGAGATTTTTGCGCAGATCGCTACACATGGCATCGCGCCCAGAGAAATTATTCCTTCCGCTGATGGCAGGTTGTTGTTCGTGATAACGCAAGGCCGCCGCATGGTAGAGGTAATCGACGTAGCCCGCAAGGAGGTAGTCGATACCATTGATCTTAGTTCTCCCAGCCAAACCGTCAGAATCTTCGGGCTTGCAGTCAACCGGGAACGCAACACAATTTTCGTTAATGTGCTCTGCGTCGACCACGCCCGAGACGCTGTGCATCCTCAGAAGCCCCAAATCTGGGCTCTGGACCTGGCAACTCACAAGGTAACGAAACTCCTGCAAGTCTCCCTGGGAGTGTATTTGCTGATACCGTCTCCCACTGACGGCGGGCTTCTTTACGCGTTCGGCGCAGATTTATATGTGATCGACGTGCATACGCGCCAGATTGTCAAGACCATCCGTTTCCAATCCAACACCGTTCCCGGAGAAGGTCCCCTATCCGTTTCGTGCTATCCGCAGTTTCTTGAAACCAACCTTTTGAGTTGTCCGACTCAAAGAACGGATCCTATTACTAAGAGGGCCTTTGTTGGCTTGCTCAACTTCGACCTCGGGACCGGCACTTGGGATCAAATGGATCTGGGCCCCGCAGAGATGTGGGATTCGGCGGTCGTCTCCCCAGATCGTGCACGCGCCTACGCGGTCTGGAATGGACTTTTTGTTGTCGACATTGTCCAAAGGAAGGTTATCGCCATCAAAGACCTCCCGATGACGGAGGGGTCCGTGAACATTTCGAGCGACGGCAGCAAATTGTATCTTTCAGACGGGGGTCCTTCTATTTTAATTTACGACACCAGAACGTTGAATCCGGTCAAGACCATCGCTCTGCCGGAAACGACAGCGAACTGCGCGCTTCGCGTTATTCATCCTCAATAGACCGCTTATAGGGCCTCAGGAAGGGGTTTCCGTGCGCAGAGGAACACGGGTCGGAAAGGGCGGCTTGAACCTTACGCACTCACGCGTCCGCACTCTCCTCAAGTTCATTGCCCCATGTAGGCCAAGCTTTTCCTGATCTTCCTCCTGAGTCTAACGTCAGCAGCGGCGCGTAAAGCGGCATTTGAAGCAGCAGCAGGCAAACGATCGCGATGAGCACGCCTAATCCGCGAAAACTCGCTACTATGCTTGCGCAGGAAGAAAAGGGAAGAGAAGCGGAGACCAGCGCATTCCTCCGGTCTGACTGCCTCACAACCTCATCACCGTGAGCTAACGTCTCCTCACTTCTCACCGGCAAATGTTAGCGATAGTTTTGTTTGAGAGAACGCTGCGCGCAATCGGCTTCGCGGCATTCAAACCTTCCCTATGCAGCGGCGCGAGCCGGGGGAATTTCTGTCCACGGCAGAATCAGAATATCGGCCCCAACTACGATCTGCAGTCAGATCTTCACCGCTACCTCGGCCGCGCTCTCGGATGAGCCGCAGTGGCGCTCGGAGGAGAAGCAATGAACACAAACAGCGCTGCGGTGGCGCAAAAACAATGCAGCCCGGAGCCGCAGGACAATTGTGACCAATCCCTGGTTTCCGCAGCAATGGACGGTGATTTAGCGGCGTTTTCTGACCTTTGCAGGCTTCACTCTCCGCGCCTGTTTCGCAGTATCCAGCAAATTACCCGAAATCACGAAGACGCCGAGGATGCGCTTCAGGATGCTTTGATGCGAGCCTTTGTCCACTTGAGGAGTTTCGATGGTCGAGCCCAGTTCGCTACTTGGCTGACAAGAATTGCGCTTAACTCAGCACTCATGATTTTGCGCAAGCGGAAGCACTATGCCGCGATCTCGATAGACTCCGACCCTCAGGATGATGATCGTTTCTGCTCCTGGGAAATTGCGGATCATGCCGATGATCCTGAACGCCGCTTGCTCAAAAGCGAAACCGCTGAGTGGATGCGGCGAGCAATCGCCGACCTCGATGAGACACCTCGCCAGGCCATCGAACTTTGGAGTGTTCAGGAATTGTCCACCAGGGAGGGCGCCCGTCAACTCAATATTACAAAGGCCGCCTTCAAGTCGCGACTGATGCGGGCCAAGACCGCGGTGCGAACCGAGCTAGCGCGCTCAAAGGGGATGCTCAGCGTAGCTCATCCACGATAGAGGAGAGCGCCGCTGTAACTATTAACGTGGCAGTTGTCCCAGGGTGCGCTTGAGCTCGCCCTGGGCCAGAGACAAGCCTAGATTTGCTTCGAGAGAGGAAGCCTTGGCGGAGATCGACTTCGCGTGGGCCTCGGCTCGCACAGAGGCGAGAGCGGCGTTTTGCTCGAACTGCCGATCTTCCAAACGAGCCGCTTCTGTTCTGACCTTCAGGGTCTCTTCCGCCACTCCAACCAGATCCTGTAGCTGCTCCACCTTGTCATAGGCGGCCTCGACCTGAACGGTAACCTCGTCCTCTACCTTGGTGAGATTGAGTTCGGCTTCAGCGAGGAGCGTACGTGAATCGTTGATCTCTGCGTTGCGACGGCCACCGTCAAACAAGTCATAGGTCAGGCTGGCGCCGAAGGTGCCGAAGTTGTGGACCAAAAAAGGTATTCCGCTCTGATAGCTGTAGCGAGCCAGACCAGTTATATCCGGAATATAGGCATCCTTCGCGGCCGCGAGGCCGGCCCTCGCTTTGATCACTGCCTGCTGCGCTGCACGGATGTCCGGACTCTCTTTCTGTGCTATCTGAATGCATTCTGCGCGGCTGGGAAGCGTGATGGAAGCCGCCGACACGTCCTCATCAAGTTGCAATTCGGTGCTGAGCGGCAGACCAAGGAGGTCGTTGAGCGTCAGCATCAGGTCGTGGGTCTGCAGTTTTTGTGCGAGAACCGTCTGCCGGGCCTCGAGCACAGCAGCGTTGCTTTCCAGCGCCACCACTTCCAGCGCCTGGCCTCGCTCGACGGAGTCGGTGCTCTCCTGAGCTTTTACCCGGCTGGCGCTTAGTTCTTCGCTCGCCGCCTCCTGTTTCAATTGGGCAATCAACAGACCGTAGTACAGCTGCCTGGCCTTGAGAGCGACTTCGTCCTGAGCCTGATCCAGCTGGATCCGTGCGGTGTTGATGTCGGCAGTGGCGGCAAGGTTCGATGCATGGATCTTGAACATCTGCGTGAGTGGTTGTTCCAGCCCCGTGCCGCTGGTATAGGTGGTGAGCGATCCCTGGTCGACGACGACATTGTGCCCAGGGATTGGCCCCGTGGCAGCCGGGTCGCCGAAGGCTCCCGTTGGAAACTTCACTCCCTCAAGCTCCGTCAGATGCAGGACGGCGGATTCATTTTTGATATGAGGGAAATACGCAGAGCGCGCAATCTCTTTCTTGTGGCCGCTATCGACCACCGCAAGTTGCGCGAGTTTGAGACTCCGATTCTGCTTGAGGGCGAGATCGATGGCCTGTGGCAGCGTCAGCCGTAGCGGTGCATTGTCCTCGGAATAGGCCGTTCCCGGAATGGCGGGCAGCAGCAACGCGCAGAGGAGCATCGGCAGCATCACTGTGGGTGAGATACGAGTTGGCGTCTTAAGCCGCATAGCAGTTTCCTTGAAGATGCTTTGATTTCTCAGCGGGCGGCTCATGCGGTGGCCTTCACGACTTGTCGATATTGAATTGCCACGGGCGCCATGCATGCCACGACAATTAAGCAACACACCACCGACCAGGCAATCAACATGAAACTATCTGTAATTGCCAGAGTGAATGCTTGTTGCCTGACCTGCAGGCCGAGAATATCCGCCGCTCGGTCCGCTGCCGTCCCCAGCCCAGGAGTCTGGCTCGCCATGCCCGCTGTCAGGCCAAGCAATCGTTGCCTGGTGGGTGGCTCACCAAGTTGGACGCTCAGACCCAAAATGTTGGAGTGAAACTGTTCCCGGGCGGAGAGGAAATGTTGCAGGAAGGCGACCCCGGCTTCTCCCCCGAAGAGACGCACCGTCTGGAAAAAGCCGGCGAAAGTAAGGACGTCAATCGGGCGGCTGAGAGCCCCGGTATTGATAACCTGCAGGATGATGGATCCCACCAACGCATTAAAGGCAAAAGCCAAGCCAATCGCCAGGATCGCCTGCGAGCCCAAAAAGTTTATATTCGCCCAGGCGGATGACAGCTGAGCGTTCATGAGACAGGCAACTGCAACCATGGCAAAGCCCGCGGTCAGGATCAGGCGGGGATCGATGTATTTCAGCAGGTACATGGCAAGCAGGCCGCAGATGCACTGCGGCAGAGCAACCCAGAGCAGAACCGGCCCGGTTTGCAGGGGAAGATAGCCCTTGACGGACCCGAGATAACTGGGAATGACGACCACGGTCGCGAGTATCGTAAAGCGAAAGAAAATCAGAATCACGCCTAGCAAAAGAACGTTCCTTTGCAGTAGAAACTTGAAGTTGACCAGCGGATTCGGCATCCTCACGTGCCGCACTGCGGCCATCAGGAGCAAGAACAATCCGGACGCAGTTAACCCAACGATCGTGCCGGAATACATCCAGTACAATCTCTGACCCTGATCGAGAGCGATGAATAACAGCGAGAATCCCAGGCTGGCGTAGAGAAATCCTCTCCAGTTCGGCTTCGGCTGGCCCTCCTTCGGGGTGGGTAATGGCTGCCAGGGAATGCCGTAGTAAATCAGAATCGTCATGATGGGCGTCAACGCCGCGCTGGTCCAAAAGATCCAGCGCCACGACCAGTGATCGATGTACCAGGCTTCGAGCGAAGTCGCGACATTGGTGGTGAAGACAATGTCCATGGCATACATCGCAATGCCCAACAACACGTAGCGCATGGGGAGATTGCGCAGGATGAAGGAGAGAGTAAGCGGATAAAACGTGCCTGCGGTCAGGCCCGCCAGGACCAGCAGGACGAGCAGGATGGGATAGCTTGGGGCTAACGGAAGCAGCAGGCTTATGAGCGTGAAAGCCACCGCGCAGGCTAATAGCACGCGGCGGGCGCCGAGCAGGCCCCCGAGATACACAGAGAAGGGACCGATGAACATGAGCGCCGCGTTGAACGCCGTGCCCATCCAGGAAGCCTCATCCACGCCGAGGTGCAAAGCGCCTCTTAAGTCCGCCAGGCCAACACTGATCAGGCGACCGGTGCCGGTCGCGATCAAGGCGCCGAGCAGGACGCCGAAAATCCCAAGCATGGGATGAGTGGTAATCAGTCCTGGAGGCGCACTTGCCGGCGCAGTCACCGCATTGGCGGGTGGCGTGCTCAAGACTGGCCTCCGGGGGCTTTCTTGCCGGAGGCGTGGACCGTAACCACCGCCGAAAACCCAGGGCGCAGGGTGTCTTGTAAGGGGTGCCCGGGATCGAGCACGATCTTTACCGGAATTCTCTGCACCACCTTAGTGAAGTTGCCGGTAGCGTTGTCAGGGGGCAGCAGCGCGAATTGCGACCCGCTGGCCGGAGAAATTTCTGCCACCTTGCCATGAAGAACCACTCCGGGGAAGGTATCGACGGTGATGTCGGCCACGTCTCCTCTGCGGATATTGGTAAGCTGCGTCTCCTTGTAATTCGCTTGAACCCAGACGTCACCCTTGACCAGGTCGACCATCTGCATGCCAGGTGCGACCAGTTGTCCCTCGCGCACATGACGCTCCCCCACCGCTCCGCCGGTCGGGGCCGTGATCTGCGTGTACCCGAGGGTTACTTCGGCGACCACAATGGCGGCCTCCCGGGCCTTGATCTGCGCCAGGTAAACGCTATCTTTGGTATCGAGAGCAGCCCGCTGCGCCTGCTCGGCTTCGAGCCCGGCGCGGCTGCTGGCCAGGGCTGCTTGTGCGCTGGATAGATCTGCCTGGTGAGCGGCCAGCATCCCGGTGTACTGGTCTGCAGCCGCGGTTGTTTGCTCCAATTGCTGGTGAGTTGTGGCCTTGGCGGCGATAAGAGCCTGTTGGCGCTTGAGTTCCAGTTGATAACGCTCCACATCCGGCTGCACCGAGGCGATCCCGGCCTCTGCAGCTTTCACCGCCGCCAGGGCACGCGTCACCCCTGCCTCGGCGTTCAGGATCTTGGCGTCCTGGATTTTCTTGGCAGCCTGGTTGTCTTCATACTCTGCCTTCGCCCCGGCCAAACCCGCCTTTGCCTCCTCCAGGTCGGCGCGATAGTCCGCGTCCTCGAGCTGGACAAGAAGCTGACCAGGCTTCACGGCCTCATAGTCGTTAACATTCATCTTCCGCACTGTGCCGGAAATGCGCGTGCTCAAGGGCGTCATGTCTGCGCGCAGATAGGCATCATTGGTGCGCTGCTCTGCACCTTCTCCCTGCCAGCGGGTCCAGCAGCCGTTGATGGTGAAAAGGAGTAACCCAGCTACACCCAGCACGACAATCGGAGTTATGATCGCTCGCTTCGACATTGGTTCAGGCACTCCTAGCGTTTACCTTTGATCGCGCAACCCTCTATACGGTTCCGCGCCGGCTGGAATTAATTAATGGACACCTAGAACGCTGCACGGGGCATCTTGCGCCAGTTCATAAACCGTGCTCCATAAGCGTGATATGTACAGATCGCGCTGATGCAATCCGATCACCAGCAGGTCCGCCTTTTGCGCTCTCAGGAAGTCCACAATTGCCTCCACCCCATTGCCGCCCACCAGGTGGGCTGCAACTTCCATCCCGTGGCTGCGGCCCCGCTCCCGGGCGCTTTGCTCGAGGCGTTCATAGAGTGTTCGCTGGTCTTGTTCGAGAACCAGCGAGATCCCGGGATCGGCCACCCCGGCGAAGGCGGTATACGCGGGAAGTCCAGCCATGAAGGTGATGGTCTGCAACTCTGCGCTCAGACTTTTCGCCAGCCGGATCGCCGAGACCAGGGCGCGTTCGGATTCCGGGGACTCATTGAACGCTACGACGATTTTTCGAAACATGGCACCCTCGTTTCCTTTATTCATTTCCGGTTTCGTTCTGGCGGCGTTCTTCGAAGGATTCGGCAGCTCGAAGCACGGCTTGCTGGATCTCCTGGTCGGTGAACGGCTCCACGATGACGTCGTACCCACCTGCCTCCAGGACTCCTGACCAAAGCTGAAAACTCGCAGCATGAGCGTAAACCAGGAGGGCGGGCCGCGGGGTGAGCAAGGAAATCGATCCCCAAAGTGCCCACCAATCGTTGTTAGGAAGCGCCGCCGGCAGGAGAGCTACGTGGTACGATTCCCGGTTGCGGGTGATGGAGGAAAGGTCGGACGCCCGGTCGATGAAGACCAGCGCTACGCCGAGGGGGGCCAGTTGGCGACGCAGTTGGCCCTGCATCTCTTTCGGCGCCAAACCAAGTACTCGCAGCCTTTCCCCTTCCTCTGTCACTTTCCGCCCTCACATTGGATACACGACAGGATGACAGGATCTGCGAGAAGTTGAAGCGTGATCAACTGTTAGATAACAGTGATGACGAGGCGCTCCCAACCATTCCGGGAGGCTAAGATTGCGAAATGGATCCTGCCCCAGCCCGGAGTTTCAACCCAGTGAACGAGACGAAACAGCTCGCGCTCTCCAAGGAAGCAATCCGCGATGAACTGACGCTCGTGTTGCAAAGCCCGCTTTTTGCGCAGTCCGACCGGCTAAGCCGCTTTCTCCAGTTCGCGGTTGAGCATGCACTCAGTGGAACGCAGGATGTCCTCAAGGAATATGTGATCGGCGTTGAGGTCTACGACCGTAGGCCGCCCTACCATCCGAGCCAGGACTCGATCGTCCGCACTGAGGCTCGCCGGCTCCGAAGCAAGCTCAAGGAGTATTACGAGAGCGAAGGCAAGGACGATCCGATTTTCATCTACTTCCGCCCTGGCAGCTACGTGCCGGTATTCAGGTCCAAGGTCGCTCTGGATAGCGATCCAGTAGCCCCAACATCCGAAGACAATGGTTTCTTAATCGAGGGTGCGGGAGTCACCATCGCGGTGATCCCTTTTCTTGACCTTTCGGGCGGCTCTCTTTCGTTCGCCTGCGCGCAGGGTATCACCGATGAACTTGTTCATAAATTGATGATGACCGAGGGCTTGCGGGTCATTGCAGCTAGTTCGCTGGCGAAATTGGATTCCCAGGCGTATGACCTCCAGGCGTTGGTTGAAAAGCTCGGCGTCCAGATCGTTTTTGAGGGGACCGTCCGAGAGGAGGGAACCCGGGTTCGCATCACCTCGCGGGTCGTAAAATCCGACGGTTTTCAGATCTGGTCACAGAGATTCGAAGCAGAAGCGGAGACCAGCAGCTTGTTCACCCTTCAAGAGCAGGTCGCGTCTGCTCTTTTGAGCCGCGTTGCTCCTCGACTGTCGGTCATTCGAAAATTCAAGCGGTCGGCCGGTCCTTCACTATTGACGCTCTATCCGGCGATTCTCACCGCTGAGGCCCTTCTCGAAGAGGGAACCGCAGACACGCAGGCAGCGTTGGCTAAATTTCAAGAAGTGGCGCAGTCCGCGCCGGAATATGCTCGCGCTTATTGCGGCATTGCCCAGTGCTATTACGTAATGGCCCAGACTGGGGCGAAGAGTTCTGCTGACCTTGTGGCAGAAGCCAAAAAGGCTTCCGCTCGGGCCCTGATGCTCGATCCGGAAATGATTGAAGCCCATTCGGCCATGGGCACCGCTTTGGCGATGGAGTGGAAATGGACGGATGCCGAGAGTTACTTCCGGCAGGCTCTGCAGCTCGGATCGCATCACGCCGCCTATCGCCAGTACGCCGCTTTCTTGTCCGCTCTCGGTCGCTTTGACGAAGCCTGGAACTATCTCCGAATCGCGCAACAGATTGATCCATTTTCCTTTCGCCAGAAAGCGTCCTATGCCAGGTTCTTCTATCACAGCCGCCGATACGAAGAAGCGGAAGAGCATTTTTCAAATCCCTTAATGTATGGGCCTTTACCCCTGGAGGTTCTTGCCTACCGCGGCCTCATCCAGATTCAGCTTGGTCATCACGCAGAGGCGAAGCAGATGGGCCGTACGATCCAACGGAGCGCTGGCGCCCAACCATCGTTGATGGCGGTGGTCGCCGGGATTTTTGCTTTGTGCGGAGAAAAGGCGGCGGCGGATGGGATAGTGACCGAATCTGGGCTTCTTGCTCCCTCTGCGCACCTCAGCAACTATCGAAAGGCATTGCTCTCGATGGCGCTGGGGAATCCAAGCGAAACGCTCTATTACCTCGCGGAAGCCGGCGCGGGCATGGAAGCGGAGCTGCCTTGGCTGGCCGTCGACCCGAGATTTGATTCAATCCGCGACACTCCGCAATACCGCGAAATCGTGAGAAAGGTCAGAGCCGGCGCCTCTTCCTAAGCAGCCTTACAACTTACACCGTCATCTAAGGCCTCTGTGACTTATACCGGAACGGCGCGGCGTGGCTGTTTCCGGATATCAGCCGAAGGGGCTAACAATGAAAAAGAGCATCACAATTGGATTGATTCTGGCGGCATTCGCTGTATCCAGTGCTTTCGCGCAAGACTGGTATCACGATCGCGATGCACGCTACCAGGGCGAGCAGTGGCGGCCGCAGGTGTTCATGCAGGTAAAGACAGATCTTGACCATATTTGGAGTGCTCAAGGAGCAAGCGAAAAAGAAAATGCACGTCTCGAGAGAACGAAAGAAGAGCTAGTGAAAATGCAGGGCGACCTCGATCAAGGTCGTTTCGATAACGGCCTTTTGAACGACGTGATTGACTCCATCAAAAAATCAGCCAATGATCAGCGTCTGGCACCCCGCGATCGGGCTGTCTTAGAAGACGATCTGAACCGGCTCCACGACTACCAGGTAAATCACAACAACTGGAAACATTAGCCCCGTGCGCGTTTCTGGTCGCTTCCACCAGCGCGCCCGCGATCGCGTCCCCTCGCTGTAACTCACTTTGGGTGTTGTTCGTCCAAACCCCTCACAAAATCGTCATCCTGAGCCCAGGTTCCCTGACGAAGGCCGGGTGCCCCACATCTCGCTCGTTTTTCGCGAGATGTGGGATACCAATGCACCTTCCCTCCAACTGTAAATTTCACCCGACGCACTTAGCGGTCAACATTGGCGGTATCCCACATCTCGCGAAAAACGAGCGAGATGTGGGGCACCCGGCCTTCGTCAGGGAACCTGGGCTCAGGATGACGATTTTGCGGGGGTTTGAAGAAAAATTCAGTCAAACGTGGTAGGCCACTCGGGGTGCGCGGCATGCTCGAACATATGCTCTATCTGAAATGCGGTTATGCGGGCCGCCGAGAGCTGCGGCAATGCGTGACGGGGGAAAAATCGAACCTCCGGCGTTTCAAAACTGGGAGTAGCCTCACCGCCGATCAGATCGCATAAGAAGAACAGCTTGTAGGCGTGGGTCGGAATCGGCGGATGGGGATGCTTGTTGCGGTCGAAGACCGCTGCCAGCTTTATCGGGACTACGTCGTAGCCTGACTCTTCTTTCATTTCCCGCACCACCATGGCGCTGGGCGACTCCCCCACATCCGCCCAACCGCCGGGCATAGTCCAGCCGCCGTCCTCGCGCTCCCGCACCAACAAGATCTGTTCCTCGCGCACCACAGCTCCGCGCACCTCTACCTTCGGAGTCGCATATCCGTATTCGCCCTGGAACAGCTCGAGCGTCTTCTGGGAATCGGGCATGCCGCTCCCGGCAGCCATCATTTCCGCGGCAATCGCCATCAGCACTTCATAGCGCTCGTGATCATAGTGATCGCGAGTGAAGGTTAATCCGGTTTGTGCAATCGCCTGGATGCGCTTGGTCCAACTCAGCCACTGCGGGTCCGCCTCTTGATCCATGCTCTCCCTCAAGGTCCCGGTTCGCGGCCGGCGCGCTTAGCCGTTCGGATGCGGCGCACCTCGTCCATCCGCTGGGCCAGCAATTTCTCCCGGCCTTCGCTAGTCGGATGATAAAACTCGCGGCCGCGCAGATTCTCCGGCATGCATTCCATATCGGCTACGCGGCCCTCAAGATCATGGGCATACTGGTAGCCTTCGGCGTATCCGAATTGCTCCATGAGCGGCGTGGGCGCGTTTCTGAGGTGGAGCGGCACCGGCTCCGCGCGGTGGGCTTCTATTTCCGCCGTTATTTCTCCATAAGCGGTGTAAAGCGCATTCGACTTGGGGGCCAACGCCAGGTAGACCGCGGCCTGGGCCAACGCCAGATCGCCTTCCGGCGAACCTAGAAAATCCATCGCGTCGCGGGCCGCCAGCGTCATTCGCAGCGCCTCCGGTGCGGCCAGGCCAATGTCCTCGACAGCCATGCGTACCATCCGCCGGGCAACATACATGGGGTCTTCTCCGGCGCGTAGCATGCGCCCCAGCCAGTAGAGCGAAGCGTCGGCATCGCTGTTGCGTATGCTCTTGTGCAGCGCAGAGATAAGGTTGAAATGCTCTTCGCCCTGCTTGTCGTACAGCAGCACCCGTTGCTGCAAGGCATTTTGCGCCACCTCCCGGGTGATGAGCCCGCCGGCCGCCAGCTTGGCCGCTGTCTCCAATGCGTTGTACGCATACCGCGCATCACCGCTGGCATAGCTGGAGATCATCTCCAGCGCCTGTGGGTCCGCGGTCACGTTGAGCGCGCCCAGCCCGCGCTGCTTGTCCGTCAACGCTCGCTCCAGCAACCGTGTCAGTTGCTCATCGCTCAGCGGATTAAGCCGGTATACGCGGCAGCGCGAGAGCAAGGCGGCGATCACTTCAAAGGAGGGGTTTTCCGTGGTTGCCCCGATCAGACGGATGGTGCCGCGCTCCACGTAGGGCAAAAACGCATCCTGCTGGGCCTTGTTGAAGCGATGGATCTCATCGATGAAGAGAATGGTCCGCGAACCGAACCCGGCAGCTTTCTCCGCGTCCACCATCACCTGCTTGATTTCCTTCATGCCGCCGAGCACGGCGGAGAACTCAATGAAGCTCGCGCGCGTGGCCTCGGCGATGATTTTGGCCAAAGTCGTCTTGCCCACGCCTGGAGGCCCCCACAGAATCATCGATCCCGCATCGTCGCGCTCGATCTCCACCCGCAAGGGTTTGCCGGGGCCGAGCAGATGCTCCTGCCCAACGTATTCTTCCAGGGTTCGGGGACGCATCCGTTCGGCGAGCGGAGCAGTGCGGGCGGCAGCCTTCAACGCGCGTTCGTCGGGAATCTGGCTAAAGAGACTCATGCTTTCCCCTGGCGCTGCCGCATCGCCTCGTAGAGAAGTATGCTTCCAGCGATCGCCGCATTCAGGCTCTCGACCGCTCTGGTAAAGGGAATGGTCACCCGCGCATCTGCTTGCGCGATCAAGTCAGAGGGCAAGCCGGAGCCCTCATTGCCCAGCAGCAGAGCACAGGGGCCACGCAGATCGGCTTCACTTTCTCCATCTCGTGCAACAGCCGCGATAGTCCGCACTCCATGTGTATGCAGAGCGGCAAAGGCATTCTCAGCGGTCAGGGATACCACGGGCATCCGGAAAGCGGATCCCGAGGAAGCCCGCAACGCCTTGGCGTTCCACTGGCTCACGGTGCCGGGGAGGAGGATCATCCCGGTCGCGCCGAAGGCCTCCGCTGACCGCATCAGGGTCCCTAGGTTGCCCGGATCCTGCAGTCCGGCTGCGATCACCACCAGGGGCGCTGTGCTGAGCATCGCCTGCAAGCTAAATTCGGGCGTCTCCACCAGCGCTGCTATCCCCTGCGGATGCTCCGTCAGGGCCGCGCTCAGAAAGGCATCCTCGGCCACTATCAGCACTTCTGCTTCGCCCACCTGGACGTGCTCCAGCAAGCCCTCACTGCCGCTGCGCACAAACACCGTATGCAACCGTAAGCCGCTCTTTGCTGCTTCCTGCACCAGGTGGAGCCCTTCCACGGCAACATGGGGGGTAGAAGCGCCCCGCGCCAGGCCTGCGCGCAACTCTTTGATGCGGCTGTTATGCCGGCTTTCCACCCTCCGCGGACGACGTTCGGCAAGAGACTTCATGCTTCGTGACGATTGTACCCGCAGCCCGGCAGCACGGGATCAAGCCGGAACCAGCACCGCCGTGCGGGTCAAGGCGATCACGCTGATGTCATCCTGCTGGCCAAAGGTTTGCGCGGCTGTGGCGATCTCCGCTGCTGTCAGCCGTTGCTGCAGCAAGTCTTGTACTCGTTCAAAGCCAAACAGCCGGCCCTGTTCATCCATGGCTTCCACGATGCCATCGGAGGCCAGCACAAGCCGGTCGTTTTCCTGCAGCTGAAAATAGGTGACGCTGAACTCCGCGCCGTCGATCACACCCAGCGGGAGCGCCCCTTCCATCTCCACCGGCTGGCCGTTGAGGTAGGGTGGCAGATGTCCGGCATTTGCCAAGGTGACGGCGCCATCGGCTGCAATACGCATAGCGAGACAAGTGGCGTAGGCTTCGCCGCGGCCGAGCATCCGCCGGTTTAGAGCCTCGAGGATGAACAGCGGATCGGAACTGACCTCCGCAGCCATGCGGACGGCGCCTACCAGCAGCGCGACCAGCATACCGGCCTGCAAGCCTTTACCGGCCACATCGCCGGCCACAATCAGCAGGCTGCCATCGGCGGACTGCGGGATGATCTGATTAAAATCGCCGCCTACTTCACGCGCCGGCCGGTATTCGTTTTCAATCGTCAGGCCAGGCACGGTGGTGAGGGCTTCGGGCAGAATTAGCCGCTGCACCTCCTGCGCTTGCTTCACGTCCAGGGCCAGCAGGCGCTGTTGGCGCACCGAGAGCAAGAGACGGCGCAACAGGAGCACAAACAGCACCGCGGTGAGCAGCACGTTCGCCACCTGGGTGAGGCTGAATCGTATGCCGAAGGGAAACCAGTTGATCCTTATATGGAGCAGCAACAGCTCAGGGGTAAACAACGACACGATGAGCAGGACCACGGCCGGGAGCACCAACCAGCCTTCTGCACCCTGGCGGCGAATTCCCCGGATGACCACCAGAACCATCACCACAAGTAAGGCCAGCCGCACTGCCACTGAGACGATATGGAAAATGTTTGCGACGGAGACGGAGATCAAGGGGTACAGGAGGTTTTCGCCGATGATCGTCGATACCATAAACCCCAGGGTCAGCACCGCGACCGCCCGCGGCACCCACGCAGGCCGGTGCAGCTGGAACCAGATCCACCACACCATAACCCAGGCGCCGAGCAGAAGCGGCGTGATGATCCCATCTTGCAGCATAAGGTCGTCGATCACATTGATGTACTGAGTCCAGCCGCCAAGAAAACTGAGGACTGCATTGGCTGCCAACAAAAGGAACACGGATCCCATCCAAACATAGACAGGGTCGGAACGGTCAAAGCGGGTCAAGCTGAAGGAGACGATAGCCAGCAGAAAAAAGAGAAGCCCGTCGATGGTCACGGCGACCTGCGCGCGGACGGGCTCGAGCCAATGAAGCTGGTATCCGGCTAAAACAGCTCTGGCATCGCCCAACAACGGCGCCGTATGCAAGCCGCCGGTGTCAGCTTGGCTCACAACTGTATTGGGAGACATCCAGAGACGAAAAGCCAGCACGCGATCCGCTGCAGTAGCCTGCGGCAAGTTGAACATCATGGGCTGGGTGAAGTAGAAGGTTGGCTGGGTGCCGGTAAATGTACCGAAGCTGCCTACCAGGGCTCCATCGCTGAAAAGTTGATAGGCATCGTCTACGTAGGATGGGCCGGCTAACGCTAACTTTTCACCCGGTTGGGCCGCCACCTGCACCCGGATGCGGTACCAGGCGTAGCCCGAGTAGTCCGCATGCCCGCGCGCCGTCCACCCCTTGACGTAGTCGGCAAAACCTCCCAGCGGATCGAGAAGCCCTTGGGGTGTCAGGTCAACGGTCTCCCATTTAGAGTCGTCGAAGCCCGGTTCGGCCCAGAGCGGCGCGCCAGTCGCCGGGTCGGTGGGGGAATCACCTATGGTAAATTTCCATGGGCCATAAAGCGGGACGACAGACGGGCCGAGGGTGACGTGAGTTATTCCCTGCGCAGGCTCAACCTGAGCTTGGGCACAAACGCCAACAACAAGCCAGGCGAGGATGGCGAGCGCGCAACGGAAGCGATTCATCGTGCGAAACCTTCCCTAATGGAAATTCCGGTGCAAATACTATACAGAAAAGGCTTTAGACTGGGGTCTTGAGCAAAGCAGTCCGGCACCGGACGCCGGTCTGGTACTCTCGATGACATTGCGTCAAATCTGTCCTGGGGTGGACTTATCTTGTTGGCAGAACTTCTGCGCGTGCATCCGGACGAGCCCGAGCCGGACCGAGTTGAGTACATCGTCGCCTGCCTGCGAAGCGGCAAGGTGGTGGGCGTTCCCACCGATACTTTTTATGGACTCGCGGTCGACCCGGTCAATCTGCGGGCGGTGGAAAGCATTTATGAGATCAAGACCCGTCTCAAGCACAAGCCGCTGTCGTTGCTGATTGCCGACGCGGCCCAGGCCTACGAGTTGGCGCGCGACCTGGACGCCCGGTTCGACCTTTTGGCTGAGCGCTATTGGCCGGGACCGCTTACCTTGATTGTCCGCGCCGGTTCGCGTTTGCCGTTGCGTTCGACGGCTAACACCGGCAACGTGGCCTTGCGCGTGCCCGGGGCCGTGATTCCTCGTGTGATCGTCGAAAAGTTGGGACTGCCCATCACCGCCACTTCGGCTAATCTGCAGGGCTTCCCGGAGTGTAACTACGCAGCCTGTGTTCGCGATCAGATAGGCGACCGCATTCCGCTGATCGTGGATGGAGGTCCCACCGGCCGCTCCGTTGCCACCACCATCGTCGACCTCTCCACCAGTGGTCCGTGGGAGATTCTTCGCGAAGGAGCCATTCCTACCCACGAGATTGCCTTAACCCTCCAGCGCTGAGCGGAGACCCGATGCGGACCAGGCGCCGAGTGCTTTGGTTATTACTGGTCGCGGCTTTGATCGCGGGCCTGGGATGGTTTGTGTGGCTATACGGGCAGATTCGTTTCTACGCCACCCACGATGAGGCGCGTCCGGCCGACGCCATCGCGGTTTTTGGCGCGGCGGAATACGATGGCCGCCCTTCGCCCGTGCTGCGCGCTCGTCTCGACCATGCCCTCGCACTTTATCGTGAACGCCTGGCTCCGCTAGTCATTACTCTCGGGGGTGGTGGCGACCCAAGGGATTCCGAAGGCGGCGTCGGCCATGATTATCTCCTGGCCCACGAGGTCCCGGAGGACCACATCATCGCGGAAACGCAGAGCACAAACACCGAAGAATCCGCAGCCCGCCTGGCTGCTATTGCGCGCGAGAATCACCTGAATCGAATCCTTGCCGTCTCTGATGGAACGCACCTGTTTCGCATCCGCGCTCTCTGTACCAGTATGGGACTCAACGTGGTGACCTCTCCACGTGCGGAGGCCCGGCCCCTTGGCCCCTGGGACGCTGCCATGCGGCTGATGCATGAGATGTTCAGCTACACCCTGTGGCGGCTGAAGGTGTATTGAGAGTTGTCAGGAAACGAACTTGGAGGCGAAAGCGGCAATCAAGGCAGCCGCGAGGGTGGAAAAAAAGTTGACCGCGTCGTTGTGGAGCCAGCCGCGCCGCTCGGCCGTAGCACCCAGCAGGGAATCGACAAACAGTCCTGCAATCGCCCCCAATCCCGCGCATACAGCCTCGCCAGGCTGTAGTCCTAAAGTGGGCACCGCTACCAGGACTATCAGGAGCGCTCCGCCTGTCCCGGCAACTGTCCCGGCGAGGCTGATGGCTCCGTCGGTGCCGGGCGCGACCCGGCGAAGGGTGGTCAGCAGTAAGGGCGGGCCTCCCAGCACTTCTCCCAATTCGCTGGCCAGGGTATCGGCCGTTGCCTCTGCCAGGGCGGCTATCATCATTAGGGCATACCACGTGCCGCGGAGTGGATGGCCCAGCGCCAGGGTTGCGGCCAAACCTGCTACTCCTAAATTGGCCGCTACCTGGGCGGCGTTGCGGCCGCGCTTGTCTTCCGCCACCCCCAACCGCTCCTTCTTGCTTCTACCAAAGCGGGTCGCTGTCCAGGTGAGCACAAAAAGGGAGAGCAGGGAGGGTAGCCCAGATTGATACCAGGGGGACAAACCAAGGGTGACCACTGCAGTGAGGACTCCACCGGTAAGCGCAGCCGCCAGAGTGGCCGCGCGGGCCAGAAAGACCAGCAGAGTCAACGCCAAGCTGATGCCTAGCGCCATTTTCGCGGCGCTGCTCCATTGTGTGAGCGCATAGCGCAGAGCGGATATTGTGCACCAAGGCACGACCATGGCCAGCACCAGCCAGGACTGCCACCGCATTTGCTGACCCGGAACGCGCACTGCTCATTTTAGGCCGCGCGTATCGCTCCATACGGCGTCCCATTTACAATCATCTTTCTACCAGGAAAATGAAACGTAGTGAGGTATTCACGGGTGCTTAGTATTGCATGGCTCCAGTCCTGGAGCCGGCGTAGTGTTGTTTGCATAGGCGTCGCTGTCCTCATGGCCGGTTGCGGAGAAACTTATCGGCCGGTCGTCACTCCAGTAGCCGTAACCGGACCCGCCCCACAGCCGCAGAGCTACACCGTTGTGATCACCAGCGCGGGCGCTAGCAATCCGGGCCTGGCGAATGTTTTCGACGGCGCCGGGGATACCCTGCTGACCCAGGCCGCTTTGGGGATAAACCCCCTGGCGCAGACCCTCAGTTCCACTGCCGGCTCCGCCACAACCACCAACACAGACGGCACCGTCACCAGCTTCACGCCCTCGACCACGCTCGAGACCAAGAACATCCAGAGCAGCACCTTGCTCCAGCCTGCTTCGCCGTTAAATATGCTCTCTACGGGAAGTAGCCTGTTCATTACCGAACCGAACGTCCCGGCCGTCGCCGTGTTGGCTAACAACTCGAGCGGCGTCTACCATCTCACCCAGCAGCTCACAGTCCCGGCCAGCCCGATCACCGTTGTCGGCAATTCCAACGCTGCTCGCGTTTACTCCATCACCCAGGACAACGGCTCCAACAGCGTCGCTTTTGGAGCTTGTGAAACTCCTGCGCAGGTTACGACGGCGGGGCAGGTGCAATCGATCGAAATCTCTACTGTGACCATCTCGGCCGCGCTACCGGTTGGTGTTTGCCCGGTCTATGGCGTTGGTTCGACGGATAACAACCGGGTGTTCATCCTCAATCGAGGCAGTGGAACCGTCACTGTGATCAATAGCCAGTACAATGAGCTTGACACCACGGCAAACCGGCAGAACCTCAATCCAACCACCGGTGCGTTGGTGCTGCCGCCCCCGTCGGGTACCCCAGCAGCCGGGTTCAATGCAGGGCCGGTTTTTGCCGACTACTATACCCCAGCGTCGCAACTGGTGACTGCCAATTACGACTCCAACACCATCACCATCATCAACACCAGCCTCGATCAATACGGCAATGATTCTCCGCTATTTGGCCAGGCGGTCACGGTGCCCGTCGGCAATGGGCCGGCCACGCTCACCATCCTCCGCGACGGAAGCCGAGTCTACGTCGCCAACCAGAAGGACAGCACGGTGAGCGTGGTGAGTCTCACCAGCTACAAGGTATTAGCTACCATACCCGTGACCGGCCATCCCATTTCAATGGCCTCCACCTTCAGCACTCCCTACGGCCAGATCTATGTCCTGTCTTCTGACCAGCCCTACATGACTGTAATTCGCACCGACACCGATCAGGTGGCAGCGTCCATTCAGCTGGATGGAACAGGAGTGGACGTGCATACCAGCACCCAATCGGTAGCAGCCAACAGCGGGACGACGGGCACGCTTACCAATGCCATCAATATCAGCCATGCCAGTGGGAGCGGATCCCCCTGTGGTTTCGGCGCCAGGTGTTATCAGGTAACGCCGCTGGGATCTGCTTTAAAGCCCGCGAAATAGGGCGGCACGGGATCTAGGCTAAAATACCCGTTTCGTTTGAAGGGAACCAGCCCGCTGTTTTGCCAATACGTTGTGCCAGCCCCGGACTTCAGTCCGGGGGAGCGGGTTTCAAACCCGCGCGAACGCTCGGTATATAAAATTTCCGGGCTTTAGCCCTGGTGGCTGCGCGTCCATTTCCAAAGACGCTGAAGACAACGCAAACAGTTCTGATCTCTCGCTCGAGCCCCCTCTAACCGTTCGCCTGCTATCAGGATTGCTAGAACAGACGGGTTGAGCTCGGGCGTTCTCACCAGGGCTAAAGCCCAATCGTTGCAAGCTAAAGCGCTCTCGCGGGTTTGAAAACCCGCTCCCCGGACTGAAGTCCGGGGCTGGCACAACAGATTGGCAGAACAGGGAAGCCGTGTCCATCGTCCATTACAGATCAGCTTCCGGTGGGCGCTCCCGACAGAATGATCGGAGTGGTGGGCGAGTCGGATCCGCCGGCTTTCTCCACGGTTACGCCGAACGCTTTGGCCGCAATCCCAGGCGCCAGCGGCGGCAACACCACGGTGGCAGTGCCCACCGCGTCAGGGCGGAACAGTCCTGCGGGGACAGGAGCCTTACCGTTGGCCGGGATCACCCAAAGTTCATAGGTTTTGCCTTCCGGCAGAGGCTTAAGGTTGGTCGCCAACAGGATCAGGCCCCCGCGCTCAGGAAGGTACGTGGCGCGCGCCGTTGGCTGGGGCGGGGTTTTTCCTTCGGTCAGCGTCACCCGTTGGGCACTTGGCGCCGTCAGAACCTCCAGCACCTGCTGGGCACGAGAGGCTTGCCCGGCCAGATTGGTCAACAGGCTGGATTCGCCCTGGAGCTCCTCGTTCAAAGCCCGGTTCTGCACCGCGAGAGAAATCGCAACGATCGCCATGGCAGCCGCTACCGCCCAGGGAATCCAGAAGCCTGCTCCACGGCGCGTGCTCTTGACGGAAATAGGCGTGACCTCTGCCAGCTTTTCCTGCGGGTTCATCGCGGGAGAAGCGGCGATCTTCTGGAGAAAGCGCTCCCGCGCGCCTTCCGGGAGCGGCTGCTGCGGTACCGCTATGCCCAGCAGGGCAAGATCTCCGCAGACTTGAGCCAGCTCCGTGCGGCAAGTCGGACAAGTCTGCAGGTGCGCCCGTATGGATGCGGACTCCTCTATCGGGAGACCCTGCATCGCATAGGAAGCCAACTCCTCCTGCGTGTTGTGGCCGTTGCCTGTCATGCCTGAAATGCCTTTCGTAACGTAATCAACGCCAGACGAATCCGTGTCTTGACCGTGCCCAACGGATCCCCTGTTTTTTCCGCGATCTCGGAATGGCTCAACCCTTCAAAAAACGCCAATTCCATCGACCTTTGCTGCTCGGCCGGGAGGCCCTTTAATACATCCTGGACCTTCTCTATCATCGCGTTGTGCTCGGCTTCGGACGCCAGATTGAAGGGCGAAGCCAAAATTACATCGTCCACCGAGTCCGTGGGCTTCCTGCGCCGCAACAGATCAATCGCCCGGTTTCTCGCCACCACCACCAGCCACGCGCCCAGCGATCCACGCCCTTGTACAAACGAGTCGGAATTTCGCCAGATCTGGAAGAAGATATCCTGCATTACATCTTCCGCGTGGCCTGGATCCTTGAGAATACGCAGCGCGACGGAGTACACCGCCCTGCCATAGCGATCGAAGACTTCCGCCATTGCACGCTGATCGCCTAGGCGAACACGCTGCAACAAAATAATGTCGTCGGTTCCGTTAGCCATCCCGGAGGTGGGGCTCGAATCTCTGATACTAGAACGCTCAGGATCGCTAATCGGATTGGGAGTCTTGTCTGCCATTGACAGGCCGAAAACCATTCTACGTTCGCATTGGGGAAACGCCAAACCAAAGTACCCACTTCAGCAGCAGGTACAATAAGCAGCATCAATTTTCCCACTCGATGAGGAACCGCCTGGATAAGTTGCTGCTTGCGCAGGGCCTGGCGCCGTCAAGAGAGCGGGCGCAGGCGCTGATCCTCGCTGGGCGCGTGCTGGTCGACCAACAGAAGGTCGAGAAGCCAGGCGCCAATGTTGAGGACACTGCGATCCTGCGCGTACTGGGCGAAGAACAGCGCTACGTCAGCCGCGGTGGATTGAAGCTGGAAGCCGCACTGGCTCGCTGGCAGATTGACCTCCGCGGGCGCCACTGTGCCGACATCGGAACATCCACAGGTGGTTTTACTGATTGCATGCTGCAGCATGGGGCGGCCAGTGTCATAGCTGTGGATACTGGCTACGGGCAGATTGCCGAAACTCTGCGCCGGGATCCACGAGTGAGCCTGCGGGAGCGCACCAACGCCCGCTATCTGAAGCCGGGCGATCTGGGCCCGGAGATCACATTTGTATCCATGGATGTGTCTTTCATTTCCGCCACCCTGGTATTGCCGGCGGTGATCGCCGCGGCGCTTGTGAGTCCGGGGACGGCCCTCGAGGCCGTCATCCTGGTCAAGCCGCAATTCGAAGCGGGCAGGGAACAGGTCGGCAAGGGCGGCATCGTACTCGATCCGGCCGCGCACCAGTTCGCGATCGATCGCGTTCGCGCTGCGCTCCACGATCTTGGTGCTTCCCAGATCGAGCTTGCCGACTCGCCCATTCTGGGAGGAGGCGGCGCGGCCAAAGGGAATCGCGAGTTTCTGCTTTACGGCTGCTTTTGAATCCATCGCGTACACTAAAGCCTCCATGCGCTCTATCGCCATCATTTCCAAGCCGCAGAAGGAAGAGCTTGCGACCGTGATCCCGGAGCTGATCGCTTGGATGCGGGCGCATGATTTCGAACCCATTCTGGATCACGTGAGCGGGAACTACACGCAGGAAGCGCGCATCGTTCCTCGCCATGAATTGCCGACACAGAAACCAGCGCTGGTGGTGGTGTTGGGTGGGGATGGAACGCTGCTGGCGGCGGCCCGCGCCTTCGCGCGAACCGATGTTCCTATTCTGAGTGTCAACTTAGGTGCGCTGGGCTTCCTCACCGAGGTACGCCTGGCCGATTTGTACACCACGCTCGAAGGGTGGAAAGACGGTTGCTGCAATATCGATGCCCGGGCGCTGTTGCACACGGAGGTCATGCGCGGCGGCGCTTTGTACAAAGAGTACGAGGCGCTGAACGATGTGGTGATTGCCAAGGGCGCGATTGCCCGGATGGGCGACTTCAGCGTTCATATCTTTGACCAGCTGGCAGCGTCGTTCCGCGCGGACGGGGTGATTATCTCCACGCCCACGGGATCCACCGCCTACAACCTGGCTGCCAACGGGCCGATTCTGGCTCCCTACGTGGATGCCCTGGTAATTACTCCGATATGCCCGCACCTGTTGACCATTCGTCCCATCGTGGTGCGCGGAGATGCGCACGTGACCGTAAGTGTGGAAGGCATTCCCGATCTCACCTTTCTCACGGTAGATGGACAGGAGGCATTGCAACTGCGGGTCGGAGATAAGGTATGGTGCCGCCGTTCCGAGCACAGCGTCAATCTGGTTCGGATGGGCGCGACCGGGTTCTTCGATGTCCTGCGCTCCAAACTAAGTTGGGGTGAACGCTGAGTTTTGCGGAACTGAGTTGAAGGGTACGGGCTTTAGCCCGTACGTACCGTCGATCAGTCCCGCAGGGACGGCTGAAAACAACTCAGGACTATAGTCCTGAGTTATCTCCCACAACCAGGACTAGGGCAATTTTCAGCCGTCCCTTCGGGACTGAGTCACGTTACTAAAGCTACCCAGGACGCGTCCTGGGCTAAATTCAGCCGGTCCCTGCGGGACTAAGTTTGGAAATGTCGAGTTCTCACAGAGCCTTTAAAGCTGTGACCCTCGCTTACATTGATCCGGCCGTCTCACCCACTCTAAGGCTTGGTGAGCTCGTCCAGCAGCAGCTTGGCTTTGGTAGCCAGAGTATGCGCGCCGTCGGTATCTCCATTGTCTAATGCCTGTTGGGCTTGCTTCAGGAACGTTCGTATCTGCGTCGCCGTGACTTTTTCCTCCGCAGAAAGGGGTCGTTTGATCCCGTTCAACCCCTGTTGCGTTTCGCCGATAAGATCCGCAGTTTCGTGCTTAGTCTTCTCTCCCTCAGCGCTGTCACCTGTCGTCAATTGGCCGATAGGCGAACTTGCCGCGGTGCGCTCGGCGGCCGGCTGTTGCGGAACATTGCTCTGTGCAGAGGCCTGAGAACCTGACGATCCAGATTGAGTCGACCCAGCTCCGGAAGTGGCTGCGGGAGTCTGCGCCGTGTCTGCTGGCTTGGCCGGGGTGGGTTTGACCTTATGCCGCACCTTTTTGGGCGGCGGCGGAGGAGGCAAGGGCACACTCTGCGCAGACGGTGGCGGCAAGGGGGAAGCAAGCGGAGTCTCCGATTTCTCTTGCTGCTGCGTGTTTTGCGGCGGCGACAGCGTCCCTTTCCCCGTCTGCAACGGCGGCGCCTGCGCTTGCTGCGGCGCAGGTGAGGTCTTATGGGAACACCCAATACAGAAGATGGCGAGCATCGCCAACAACGTTCGTACGTTGGCCGCCCTCATCCCCGGGGCTCCCTGGTTACTATAGTTTTAGGTAAATTACTACCGGTCCCATCAGGCATAAGGTATCCACGCGCCCTACTCTCCGGATTGCTGAGGAGAGGAAAGCGCAAAATAAAGGTAGTTCCGTGAGTCGCATCCGATTCTACTTCAATCGATCCATTATGCAGCTCGACGATGCGGTAAGTCATCGCTAAACCGATGCCGCTACCGTCTTTCTTTGTTGTGAAGTATAAGTCAAAGATCTTGTCCCTGACATCCGCGGGTATTCCTGCTCCCTGGTCATGAATACTGAGCATGGCCATACGGCCGTCCTCAGATAGCTTTACCTTCAGCTGCCCCCCTTCAGCCATCGCCTGGGCCCCGTTCAGCACCACATTCAGCAGCGCCTGCTTCAATAGGTCAGAATCCACCTTGGCCAACACAGGGCGGTCTGGCAGATCGCTCTCTAACTGAATGTCACGGGTTTCCAACTCGGCTGATGCCAGCATCAGCACCCCGGAGACTACCCGGCGCAAGTCCTGTTCTTTGAGCTGCAATTCGACCGGGCGCGAGAAGTCCACCAGCGTTTGCACCACCCGGTCAAGCCTTTGGATTTCACTTTCAATCACTTCCAGATGCCGCATGGCCCGGTGATCGGAATCGCCCAGCTTATTACGCATCAACTCCAGATGAACCACGATGGCATTGATCGGGTTTTTGACCTCGTGACCAACGCCCGCGGTCAAGCGTCCAATAGCCGCCAGGCGTCGTGAGAGCTCCAGATCGCTTTCTATTTCCCTGACCGATTCCACATCATGAAGAGTGAGCAACGCGCCCAGGGTCTCCTGGGGAGAGACCGCTCGATCGTCATGGATAAAGTCCAGTGAGATTTCGACATGCCGGCCGGTCTCAGTCGTGATCTCCTCCTGAACCAGCGCCATGCGAGCGTCAAAGGACTCGCGCACCAACCTCCCCAATCGTGTATTGCGGGAGAAGACCTCGTGCAACTTGGCACCCAGGATTTCCGCTCGGCTGATACCCAGAAAACGTTCTACCGAGTCGCTGACCAGCACCGCACGGGCATCATGGGTGTACAGCAGGATGCCGTCCTGCAGATTGGTCATGATCTGATCAAGGTTTTCTTTGAGGGCGGAAAAGACCTCTTCCACGTTGCGCATGCGCCGGCCGATGCGCTCGATCTTGTGCGAAACCAACACCACTGCATCGCCGCCGCGGGCAGCCGCCGACCTCGCCGGCCACTTCGGCCTCAGCCAATGCCAGCGCGTCGAGGCGAGCACCTATCTGTTCGATCGGTTTGAGGGCCAGGTTGGCCAGGAACGCGGCGAAGATCAACGAACAAATGATGGCCACCCCGGTATAGGTCAGCGCAGCGATCAGCCAGGGCTCGACAACAAAACGCAGGAAAGTCGTACGAACCCCCACCCGGACGGTAGCGAAGGGCTCAGACAAGCGTTCCAGCGGCAGGGTCAGGTTATATACCCGAGGCGGCCCGAAAACTACCTGCAACAGCCGCAGCAACCCGCCGGCCTCCAGCTCGGCGTACTCCGGCCGATGAGGCACCAGGTGGTCCAGATTGGTGGGATCGGTACTCAGCAGTCCCCGGCCCTCGCTGTCTGCGATGGTGACGTCGAAGACCGTCGGGGAGTAGCGAATGGCTGAGCTCAGCAGCGCCGTGAGAGAAGTATCGCCGCGCAATGCCTTGGCCACCGCGGCGCGCAGGGCCGTGGGATCGTTGGCGTCAACATTTCTGACGTTGGCCAGGGTTCGCTGCGTGGCCAGAGAAATCTGGTGCGCCACCATGTCATTGGCGGAATAAGCCTGGGACATTCGCTGGCGCAAAAGCTGGCCCAGAAATATCCATGACAGCGTGCATACCACCAGGAATACCAGCCCGGTGATCGCAAGCACGAGCTTGGTCTTCAATCTCATGAAAGCGTCATCCGAACCCCTTTATCGGTAGCCGTCTCAGTTGCTGAGCCGAAGGTTCAGGCTACCGGCCTCTCTTCCGCCGCCTCGCTGCTGCTGGTGCTGCCGTACTCCTTCAGCTTGTTGTGCAATGTCTTCAGGCTGATGCCCAGGATCTCGGCTGCCCGGGTCTTATTGTTACGCGTCGATTCCAGCGTTTTCAGGATGAGCATCCGCTCGGCTTCATCGACCGTGCTTCCAATCTCCACGTGAACGCCGCTATCGCTGTAGTTGGTGGTTCCCGTATCCGCGCGCATAAAGCGCTGCCCAAAGGTAGGCGGCAGATGGCGGGTTTCCATGTACCCTTCTCCGCAAAGAATGACCGCCCGCTCGATGGTATTGCGCAGCTCGCGCACATTGCCCGGCCAGTCGTGTGCCATCAAGCGGGAGAGCATCTCTCCATCCACCCCTTTTACTTCGCGTCCATGCTTGCTGTTCATGTCGGCCAGCAGGGCTTCGATAATTGCCGGAATGTCTTCTTTATGTTCCCGTAATGGTGGCATATGCAAGTTAAAGACGTTGAGCCGGTAGTACAGATCCCCCCGCAGATGCCCGTCCGCGACCGCTTCCTCCGGATTTTTGTTGGTCGCCGCCAATACCCGTACGTTCATCGGCGTCTCAACCTTGCTGCCCAGCCGCCGCAGCTTCCTGTCCTCCAGCACGCGCAGCAACTTGGCCTGGGTACCCACCGGCATTTCGCCGATCTCATCCAGCAGCAGAGTGCCTTCTTCGGCCAGCTCGAAGCATCCTGCCCGGCGCTCCATTGCTCCTGTAAACGAGCCCTTCTCGTGACCGAAGATCTCGCTCTCAATCAGGGTCTCGGGAATGGCCGCGCAGTTGACGGCCACAAACGGCTTGCCCCGGCGCGAGCTCAGCTCGTGCAGGGTGCGTGCCACCAGCTCCTTGCCCGTCCCGCTCTCTCCGGTGATCAAGACCGATACGGTGCTGGGAGCGACCCGCTCGATCATGGCGAACATCTCCTGCATCTTCCTGGAGCTGCCCACGAGTGATCCCAGAAAGCCAGTGTCCCGCAGTTTGCGGCGTGTGACTTCCAACTCCCGCTCGGTCTCGCGCTGGCGGCTGGCATTGGCCAGGACGGTCTTCAACCGGGTGGGATCGATCGGCTTTTGGATGAAGTCGTAGGCGCCCATCTTCATCGCCTCGACCGCGCGTTCAATGCTGCCCTGCGCCGTCAGCACGATGACCGCGGCGTTCAACTGCATCTCGCTCAATCGAATCAGCAGTTCCAAACCGTCCATCCGGGGCATCTTGAGGTCGGTCACGATGATCCCGGGAAACCACTCCGCTGCCTTTTCCAAACCCTCGACGCCGTCTCGCGCCGTCTCCGTGCGGTAGCCCCAGCCGGAGACCAACTCGGCCAATCCAGCCAGGGCATGCAATTCGTCTTCAACAATCAATACTCGTTCGGTGGCGCTCATTCTTGCTCTGAACTTTCTTCTGGAAGCTGTCTATCTTGCTTGTATCACGCCCCTGATCTGCTGAGCAGGGGCGCAGGCGCGATCGGTCTGCAACGTAAGGGGGAGAGTGCAATCGCGGTCAATAGCGGGGTACGGTCGGATCCACTTCGCGGGACCAGTTATCGATCCCGCCGCTTAGCGACTGCACCTTCTCAAATCCTTGATTGCGCAACCAAACGGCGACATTGAGGGAACGGACGCCGGAGTGGCAGAAAGTGACAATATGCGCCTCCGGATCCAGTTCCGCAAAGGCGCGAGAAGGGATTTCACCCATCGGCATTGGTTTCGCGCCGGCGATCTGCGCCGTGGCTACTTCCCACGGCTCGCGAACATCCAGCAGGACCAGTCCGGGTTCGGATTTAAGGCGGTCGGCAACCTCGCGAGCGCCAATTTCAAAGTCGAGCATTACTATTTTCCTAGGTTTAGGATACATCTTGATAGCCGCTGCCAGCGAAGTCACTCAAAAGACAAGCGTTTGCTGCCTTCCGTACAACCCCAAAGGAGAAAAACCGCCATGCCATCCGCAGTCGAGTTTGCTCGTAGCCAGCAGCCGCGCTTCCTGGAGGAACTCAAGTCGCTACTCCGCATCCCCTCCATCTCCACCCTTTCCGAGCACGCGGGCGACGTCCGGTTTGCCGCCCAGAGCCTGGCCGGCGAAATGGAGCGAATCGGGCTGGAGCATGTCCGGGTGATCGAAACCTCCGGTCACCCCCTGGTTTACGGCGACTGGCTGCACGCCACCGGCAAGCCCACCTGCCTGGCCTATGGTCATTACGACGTCCAGCCCGCCGACCCCCTCGACGAATGGCATACGCCCCCCTTCGAGCCCACCGAGCGCAATGGCAACCTCTATGCCCGCGGCGCGGTCGATGACAAGGGTCAGATGTTCATGCACCTCAAGGCCCTCGAATCGCTATTCCAATCGCCCGCAGGCGCCCCGCCCATCAATGTGCGGATCATTCTCGAAGGCGAGGAGGAGGTGGGTGGAGAGGGCATCGCCCGCTTCGTGCGCGAACATCCGGAGCAGCTCCGCGCCGATTTTGCCCTGGTCTCTGACACAGAAATGTTTGCTCCCGGCTTGCCCACTCTGGTTGTCGGGCTGCGGGGCATGATCTACACCGAACTGGAAGCGCAGGGGGCTTGGACTGATCTGCATTCCGGCATATATGGCGGGGCGGCACCCAATCCTTTCGTTGCCTTGGCCCAGGTAATTGCTGCTCTCAAAAACCCGGAAGGCCACATTCTGATTCCCGGCTTTTATGACAAGGTTGCCGCTCCTTCCGCCGACGAAGTCAAAGCCTGGAAGAGCCTTCCCTTTGATGAGGAGGACTATCGGAAATCAGAAGTCGGATCAAGCGCGCTTGCCGGCGAACCGGGCTTTTCGGTGCAGGAACGCACCTGGGTGCGGCCGACCATGGATGTACACGGTATGCCTGGCGGTTTTATTGGCGCCGGCGCGAAAACCGTGATTCCGGCGAAAGCCACCGCGAAGGTCTCCTTTCGCTTGGTTCCCGACATGAACCCGCAGGAGGCGTTCGCGCAGTACAAGAAGTATGTCGAATCATTACAGCCGAAGGGCGTTAAACTCAGCGTCCGTCTGATCCACACCGGGGATCCGATCGTGGTGCGCACCGATAATCCCTATATTCGGGCGGCGACCCGTGCTTTCCACCAGGTGTTTGGGAAAGAGACGGTCTTCATTCGCTCCGGCGGCTCCATCCCCATCGTGGGAGACTTCGAGCGTCATCTCAAAATCCCTACCGTGATGATGGGCTTCGGCCTGCCGGACGACAACTTGCATGCCCCGAATGAAAAATTTCACATTGCCAATTTTCACCGGGGTATCGAGTCCATCATTCTGTTCTTCGAGGAGCTGGGGCGCGACCACTAACCCAGCTGTGGGCTCAGATGAAACTCTTGGGCGTTGGGGTTTTTGACCGTATATCCCAGGGCACTCTTGAAGCCGCCAGGGCTGGGAAGAAGACCCAGTCCTGTGCCCGCACCGATGAGCCCGGGAGCCCGGCAGTGCATCTTTGTTCGCCACCAGTCTTCGTTAAAGAAAAAGCTCGCAATCTCCAGGTGATGGGCTTCGTGGGTAAACAGGTAACATCCGTCCTGGAGTAGCGGCCAAAGATAAGTGAAGCAGGTCTCGAGGGAATCGACTAAGTCCACATCTAAAAACACCAGCACGCATTTCTGGGAGAAGTGGGGCAATGTCTGGTCGAAATACCCCACATTGAAATTGCAGGCGGATATCTTTCCAGACTTGGAGATATTGTCCTGCACCTCCTGCAGGGCGCCACGGTAGGCTCCCTTTCCGTAGCTATGAACCTCGTGCAGGTCAACCAGAACGTGGCTCCTGTCGGTATCGGAAGGTTCAGGAAGGCCTGCGAACGAATCGAAGATTTGTAACTTTCGATCGCACAGATCGCAAATCAAGGATAGGTTGGCCGCGCTGCCGCCTTTAAACGAGCCGCATTCCACCACGCAACCCTCGACTGCGCGAGGCACACGAAGGATTTGCGTGGCCATGATCAAGTGCTCAATAAAATGAGAAGCGGTTAAAATCCTGCGGTTGTTCCGCGCCATTTTATAAATGAGCCGGATTTTGGTAGGAAGACTTACGCCGAATTCACGTCCAGTCTCAGCTTGGAGATAGCCGAGAAGAATGATGGGCAGGCTCAGCAGCGTAACTGACATCCTCCAGAACCGCAACAGGATCCCTTCGGAGGAGCCCTTTCGTAAGCTGCGAAACAAAAATTTCATCCTGGGAGAGAGATTTTTAACTTTTTAATCGTATCACTCTGGGTAGTGAGGCCGTTGGTTCCCTAACGAAGGCCGGGTGCCCCACATCTCGCTGGTTTTTCGCGAGATGTGGGATACCACCGATGTTGACCGCTCAGTGCATCGGATGACTCGAGAGTTAGAGGGAAGGTGCAGTGGTGTCCCACATCTCGCGAAAAACCAGCGAGATGTGGGGCACCCGGCCTTCGTCAGGGAACTAGGGCTGGGGCGTTACCGCACTTCGATCAGCTGTTCTTCCCGGGAGCCGTTGCCATAGCGGGCTGCGACATACTCGTCAAGAATCTTCTTGAAGTCGTTCACGATGTCATCGCCGCGAAGAGTGGTCATGAGGCGTCCATCTACATAGACCGGCGCCTTGGGGTCTTCAAACGTGCCGGGGAGCGAAATACCGATGTTGGCATGCTTGGACTCGCCCGGTCCGTTGACCACGCACCCCATGACCGCCAGCTTCAGCTCTTCGACTCCGGGATACTGCTCACGCCACACCGGCATGCTGCTGCGCACGTAAGCCTGTATATCCTGGGTCAATTCCTGAAAGTAGGTGCTGCTGGTGCGCCCGCATCCCGGGCAGGCGGTCACCTGCGGTGCGAAACTGCGGATGCCCAGGGATTGCAGTATCTGTTGCGCCACCTGCACCTCTTCGGTGCGGTCGCCACCGGGCTTGGGGGTCAGCGAGACGCGTATCGTGTCGCCGATGCCCTTAAGCAGAAGCGGAGCCAGACCGGCAGTCGAGGCGACAATGCCCTTCATGCTCATGCCGGCTTCGGTGAGCCCCAGATGGAGTGCGTAATCGCAGCGTGCCGCCATCAATTCGTAGACCTCGATCAGATCGCGCACGCCGCTCACCTTGGCGCTAAGAATAATCTGGTCGCGACGCAGCCCGTAGCGTTCGGCAGCGTGGGCGGAGTCGATAGCGCTCACCAGCATGGCCTCAATCATTACGTCCCGTGCATCTGCCGGCTGGGCCCGTTTGGAGTTCTCGTCCATCATCCGAGTGAGAAGAGCCTGGTCGAGCGAACCCCAGTTCACGCCTATCCGCACCGGTTTCTGGTTTTCAACGGCGCACTCAATCATGGTGCGGAAGTTGTCATCGTCTTTGCGGCCGATGGACACATTTCCCGGGTTGATGCGGTACTTGGCCAAAGAGCGCGCGCACTCGGGATACTTCTTCAACAGCAGGTGCCCGTTGTAGTGAAAGTCGCCGACGATGGGAACGTCTATTCCCAGCTTGGCCAGACCCTCGACAATCGCCGGTACCGCCACCGCCGCGGCGTCGTTATTGACCGTAACCCGCACCAGTTCCGACCCGGCGGTCGCCAGAGCCGCGACCTGCTGGATCGTGCTGTGGACATCGGCGGTATCGGTATTGGTCATGGACTGCACCACTACCGGCGCGGAAGAGCCCACGCGCACATTTCCCACCTTAACCGTCACCGACTGCCTGCGTTCATGCTGAGCCATAGATCCCTCACTCATAGTTTACAACCGGCGTGTTTCTTGACATGAATCTTGGTCATAGATAGGTTGGAAACTGGAACGGAGGGCGCGCCGATGCCGCAATCGATGCAGGTGGGGATCTCGAGCGACGTCAGGGTGCTGGATTCCTTGCTCAGCGATCAATTCGTGGGCAAGCTGGAGACGCTGGCTCAGGCAAAAGCAGAGGAGTACAAGGCGAATACTCCTTATCCGCACATCTACTTTGACGATTTCCTACCTCTAGAGGTGGCTGAGGCCGCACTGCGGGATTTCCCGGAGCCGAAAGAGGCAGACTGGCATGCCTACACGGATGTGAACCAACGGAAAAAACTGGCCTTCGATGTGGCGGAAAAGTTGCCGTCATCGATTCGCGATGTTCTTTACTTCCTGAACAGCCGGCCGATGCTTAAGTTTCTCGAAACCCTGACGGGGATCCAGTGCGTGCTGCCCGATCCCGACCTTCACCGGTGGAGGCCTGCACCAGATAAGGCCCGGCGGCCTGTTGGAAGTGCATGCCGACTTCAGCTATCACAACGGTCTGCGCCTGGATCGGCGCATCAATGTTCTGATTTACCTGAACAAAGCCTGGAAAGAGGAGTACGGCGGGCATTTCGAGCTATGGGATCAGAAGGTGACGCGAGCGGAGAAGAAAATTCTTCCCGTCTTCAACCGCTGCGCCATCTTCAGTACAACGAGCGTGTCGTTCCACGGTCATCCCATACCGCTGGCATGCCCGCCCGATCGCAACCGGAAGTCCATTGCGACCTACTACTACACCAATGGCCGTCCGGAAGAAGACCCGGAACTCACTCATCGGCATGCGGTTGCGTTTCAAGAGCGGCCTGGCGTGAACAGCGTCAAAGCTACGATTCGGATTAAGAAAGCCATCCGCGCTATTACTCCGCCGATTGTTACCGACCTCTATCGGGCCCTGCGCAAATAGCAGGCCAACACTATTTCTGCACGGCCGCCTTGTGCTTCGTGAGCAGTCAATTGACCGCTCTTCACAGCCTGGGCAATCCGCGCCTGCTGGTTGGCTTTACGCTGCGCGGCAGTTCCCGGAGGCGGTGCGGTCTGTGCTACTGCCGCAACAAGTAAAACAAGAGAAGCCGATCCCAACACTACCGTCCCTATTTTCATAAATCTCCTTACGTTCCAAAGTTACTGTTTAACAAACCAAATGGGTCATTGAGAAGGTATCCTTGGCGGCATGCCGGGCGCACCTAAGTTGTATTGGACTGTTGGGATGTCCGTGGAGGGTATTCTCAGGAATTGGCCTTGCGCTGGCGGGGCTTTTTGCCGTAACGCGCAGCCGGCAGGATGCTGTTCCAGGGCACCGGAGAGGCCAGAATCATGGAAGTGTTGGTCGAGACGTAGGGCATCATCGAATCAATGACCTCTTCCATATGTCTCACGTCGCGGACCGCGATTTGCACGATAAACGATTCGGCGCCGGTAACCCGATGACACTCCAAAACCTCGGGCAGATTGCGCACCACGGCAGAAAATTTCACCAGCTTGTCTCCCGCCACCGTGACATGAACAAATGCGCGCACAGGAAGCCCCACCTGGGCCGGATCGACCAGCGTGCGATAGCCGAGGATTACCTTGCTCTCCTCCAGCCGGTGGACCCTTTCAATGACAGCGGGGGTAGATAAGCCGACTCTTCGTCCCAGCTCGGCAAACGCGATGCGGGCGTTGGCTTGAAGCTCGGCCAGAATTTCGCAATCAATATCGTCAATCGACGGATGCACCAATGCAGTCAAAACGGCCACCTGTTCGTTATCATCTGCAGGGTAACTCGAAACATTGCCGAGTGTCCTTAAATTATGAGGTCAACTGCCCCCGCGCCGGTTATTTGTTCGCTGAACTCCCGCAAAATCCATATCTTCGTGATTCCCGAGCGACGGCAAAGACGGCTATGATGCCCATGAACTGAGTTAAGGAAGGAACAACCCCACATGGCACGAGCAGTCGGCGATGTAGCAGCACGGCAGTTAGCGAACACAACCAAGACCCCGCCACAGTTAACAGCGATTACCCCGCGCTGGCTGGTGCAACTGCTTAGCTGGGTTCCGGTCGAATCGGGTACCTACAGAGTTAACAAGGTCAAGAACGATCAGGCAATCGAAGTTGACTGTGGATCGCGCGATGAACGCACATTGCCGGAAACCTTTGTCGACTATGTGGAGAATCCTCGCGAATATACGCTGAGTGCCATCACGACCATCGTGGATGTTCACACTCGCGTCTCTGACCTCTTTAGTCATCCGCACGACCAGATCCGCGAGCAAGTGCGGCTGACGGTGGAAAAGGTGAAGGAGCGCCAGGAGTACGAGCTGATCAACAACTCCGACTATGGTCTGCTCAATAATGTCGATCCGGCATTCAAGATCCAGGCGCGTCAGGGTGCGCCTACCCCCGATGATCTGGATGAGCTGCTCTCGCGCATCTGGAAGGAGCCGGCTTTCTTCCTGGCCCATCCGCGCGCCATTGCCGCCTTCGGTCGGGAGTGCACCTACCGTGGGGTTCCGCCTCCCACGGCAACAATTTTTGGATCGCCTTTCCTTACCTGGCGCGGCATTCCGCTCGTCCCTACCGACAAGCTCGACATCGACGGGGCAGGGAAGAGCAATATCCTTCTACTGCGCACCGGAGAGAGGAAGCAGGGCGTAGTAGGACTGTTTCAGCCTGGTCTGCCCGGCGAACAGACTCCCGGACTGTCCGTCCGTTTCATGGGTATTGACCGCAACTCGATAGCCTCCTACCTGGTGTCTCTGTATTGTTCCGCAGCAGTGCTGGTGGAAGATGCACTGGGTGTGCTCGAGAATGTAGAAGTCGGACAATACCATGAGTACAAGTGATCAGGATCGAGCCACGGATTTCTCAACTACAGGTTTCCCAACAAGTTTTAGTGACGGGTTGAAACCAGCGGTACCCGTGGAGCAGACCAGTGTGGCTGGTTCGCTGCCGGATGTCACCACGTTGGCCCGCATGGCTAACGAGTTCTTCCGCGCGCAGCCGGGGTCAGGTTTTCCTGCCACCGTCGCACCAATGGTGCCCAGTGCTCAGGAGCTGACGCCAAACTTCGAGACCCGGCTGCCAGAGTTCGGCATGCCGGTGCCTTCGATGCCGGCCGTACCATCGGCTGGCACAATTCCCATCGCACCGGATGTGACGGGTCTTTCGACCGCAACCCCGGAGCTGGCGCCCTTTACCATGGGTCCGGCTGCTGGCATGTCCCTCCCCGCTGCTGCGCCCGTCCCGGAAGCGGGAATGCTGCAGCATGATCCGCGAGGTGGAACCACCGGGCTTCCGGCCTCACCCTTCTCGCTGCCGATGCCTCAGTTCGGCGCCTCGTTTCAATCCTTTGAGGCAGGGATTCCGGCGCTTCCGCCTCTTCCACCGTTGCGCACCGAGGACGACGCAAGATCCGTGCTGACCACGGGCTCTCCGTTCTACTTTCTGGAGAATGCAGGCGGCCTCAGCGGATCCGGCATCACCCCTACAGAATTCACACCGGATCCTAGCGTAGTGGATGGATCTGCCGTCCACCCCGTCGCTGCAGTCGCCGTTCCGTCCTCTCCCTTCTCGCTTCCCATGCCGGAGTTTGACCAGGCATTATTTCCATCCTTCGAAGCAGGTGTGCCCAAGCTCGCTCCCTTGCCGCCGTTACGCAACGAGAACGATGCGCGAGCGGCGTTGACAGAGTCTTCGCGCTTTTATTTTCTCGACCAGGGCGGCCTGCAGGCGAAGAATGCATCCCTGCCCGAAAGCAGAAACCTTAAGTCGCATCCTGCCGCCGTGGGCGACCTGAACCTTCCCCGGCAGCAGTTTGATATAGGCTCCGTGCGGAGCGATTTTCCGATTTTGCACGAACAGGTGAACGGCCATCCGCTGATCTGGCTGGACAATGCCGCGACCACTCAAAAACCGCAGAGCGTGATCGATCGCATCTCGTATTTCTACGAACACGAGAACTCCAACATTCATCGGGCCGCCCATGAGCTGGCAGCGCGCGCGACCGACGCCTACGAGGATGCTCGCACCAAGGTGGCTCACTTCCTCAACGCTTCCTCCTCCAAAGAGATCGTATTTGTGCGCGGCGCGACCGAGGCCATCAACCTGGTCGCCCAGGCATGGGGACGGCGCCACATCAATAAGGGCGATGAGATCGTCATCAGTTGGATTGAGCATCACGCCAATATTGTTCCCTGGCAGATGCTCTGTGCGGAAAAGGGTGCGTGCTTGCGCGTAGCCCCCGTCGACGACGATGGCCAGATCCTGCTCGATGAGTACGAAAAGCTGCTCAATCCGAAAACGCGGCTGGTATCGTTCACCCAGGTTTCAAATGCCCTCGGCACCGTGACTCCAGCGCATCAGATGGTGCAAATGGCCCACCGTTACGGAGCTCGTGTGCTACTCGATGGCGCGCAGGCTGTTTCCCACATGCCGATCGATGTGCAATCTTTGGATTGCGATTTCTACGTCTTCTCCGGCCACAAGGTCTTCGCTCCTACGGGAATCGGAGTGCTCTACGGCAAGCCGGAGGTGCTAGCGGAAACCCCTCCCTGGCAGGGAGGAGGGAACATGATTGTTGACGTCACCTTTGAGAAGACGACCTATCAGCCTCCGCCGGGAAGATTCGAAGCCGGGACCGGCAACATAGCCGATGCGGTTGGATTGGGCGCGGCCATTGATTATCTGGACCACGTTGGTATGCCCAATGTAGCGCGCTACGAACATGAATTGTTGGTCTATGCGACCCAGGGAATGTTGCGCGTGCCCGGGCTGCACATCATCGGCACGGCCAAGGAAAAAGCGGGCGTGCTCTCGTTTGTGCTGGATGGTTTCCGTACCGAAGAGGTAGGCGCCGCTCTCAACCGCGAAGGCATAGCCGTGCGCTCGGGCCACCATTGTGCCCAACCGACTCTACGCAGGTTCGGCGTGGAAACGACGGTCCGCCCGTCGCTGGCGCTGTACAACAGCTTCGAAGACATCGACGCTATGATCGCGGCGCTGTTTCGCTTGAAAAGGCTTGGCGCGTAAGAGGCTGTGTGAGACTCAGTCCCGTAGGGACGGCTGAGTGTAGCCCAGGACGACAGTCCTGGGTCTGTGCAATTCAGTCCGACGAGTCCCGTAGGGACGACTGAAAGTTCCCCCGGACGACAGCTTGGACCTCGGTGATTTTCAGCCGTCCCTGCGGGACTCGTCGTGCTTGCAAATCGTACCCAGGACTATCGTCCTGGGCTACACTCGGCCGTCCGTGCGGGACTGAGTTTGTGGGGCTCTCACACCTGCTCTTAGGCCCCGCGCTGAACCCGGGGGGCGGCCTAAGCCAGCCTGCAAATCTCTCCTTGCGGTAAACTCAAATCAGGTCAGTCAGTTAAGATACAGGGCCCCGTAGCTCAGGTGGATAGAGCAGCAGTTTCCTAAACTGTTTGTCGGAAGTTCGAGTCTTCCCGGGGTCACCATCTGTTTTGCCCAGGTTGAACCGGCCGCGCGTCCGATCGGAATGCGGCGTCTATCGAGGTGCTGGCACCCCTCGTTCTAGGAGAAAAAAGATTTCCATGCCGGTTCGACCTGGCTTTTGCCTTTGGATGCTGTGGCTGGTTTTCGTTTGCCGCCCGACCGAAGCCGCCATCGTGCATGGAACCGTAACCGATCCATTGGGCCTCCCCGTAATCCATGCCAGCGTGGTACTGGTGCAGAATGGTCAGATTCTCGCCCTGGCGTTGACCCGCACCGACGGCAGTTATCAGATCAGTAGCAGCGCCAGCGGACGATTTTACGTCCTCACCTCGGCCAGCAATTTCAAGCAAATTACCAGCGTCAGCTTCTATGCTGGGGCAGTCGACAGCCATGAGGAAGACGTGGTGCTCGAGCCTGCGAACGTAAGGCAGGAGATCGTCACTTCAGTCACCGGCACGCCGCTCCCCGAGGCGCAGGTCAGCGCTGCCGTCACCGTGCGACGCAACGCTGAGTTTCGCAACCGGATCAACCTGGCCGACCCACTGCGCCAGATACCGGGGGTTTTTGTCTTGCAGCAGGGGCAGTATGGTGGTCCGGCCTCACTCTTCATTCGCGGTGGCAACTCCGATGCCAATGAGGTGAATCTCGACGGAGTTCCTATCATCAACATCGGGGGTCAGTTTGATTTCAGCAACTTGTCCACCGCGGGAGTGGGCCAGTTCGAGGTCTATCGTGGTCCCAATAGCGTGCTCTACGGTTCGGATGCTGCCGCGGGAGTCGTCAGCCTGAGCACGCCCCGGGGAAGCACTCCGTTTCCGTCGTTTTTCTATGAAGGCGATGCCGGCAGTCACACCAGCTTTCGCAATATGGCGCAGTTGGGCGGCACCTACAAAAGGCTCGATTATTACGCCGGCTTTGACGGCTTCCAGAGCGACAACGACCTCAAGATGGATGAGTATCACGACTACACCTCAACCGCGAACCTGGGCTATGCCTGGAGTGGGGCAACCCAGTTTCGGGTAACCGCCCGCAATAGCGACGCGGCCGTTGGAACGCCGGGAGCATTCAACTTCTACGGCATTGCTAACGCAGGCAAGCAATCGGATCAGGACATCTATCTTGGAGCCTCGGCGGAGCATTGGACGATCGGCAATTGGCACAACCTGGTGCGCTACGGCATGACGCGCAAGCGCGAAGAGGGAATTAACTTCTATCCCGCGGGCATTCCTATCACCACGACCGCAACGAACTATTACGGTTACAATACTGGTATTCTCGGCGCGAACGGCTACTCTGTGACCGGGCAGGCGATTCTGAACTTTGCCGGCATTTATCCCAACACCGTGGAACGGGTTAGCGATCGCGACCAGGTCTACTTCCAGAGCGATTATTCGTTCACGCTGCACATCCTGGGGATGTTCGCTTTCCGCTATGAGGACGAGCGCGGGGCCAAGAAATCCGTAGCCTACGGACTCGATCAGACCCTGGAGCGCGCCAACTACGACTACACGGCGCAAATCCAAGGGTCCTATAAGAACCGGTTCTTCTACTCGCTGGGAGGCGGAGCAGAGAAAAACCAGCTATTCGGGACAGTGGGCACTCCTCGTCTCGGGCTGGTGTATTATCCGGTGCGCCCGGACAAGGGACTCTTTCACGGAACCAGGATCCGCTTCAACTTCGCCAATGGGTACCAGGAGCCCTCACTGGATGAACAGTTCGCCGGGCTCTACAACTTCCTTCTCACCCAGCCGGGTGGCGAGGAGTCAATCCGGCAATTTAACATTTCGCCTGTGGTCGCCGAGCAGGTGCGCACCTATGAGGGCGGAGTCGCGCAGAGCTTTCTCAGCCAGCGTGGTGTGCTGAGCGTCAGCTACTTCCATAACCAGTTCGGCAGGCAAATCGAGCCAGTACCCGCGATGGAAGTGCCGTTGCTGCTGCCACACTTAAGTCCCAGCGAGCAGCAGGAGCTGGAGAGCCAGATAAGCAATGCCGGGGACCTCGATCTAAACTCTCAGGCATTCCGCGCTCAAGGCATTGAAAGTGAGGCAGAATACACTGTATTCAAAAACCTGTTTCTGCGCGCGGGATATACCTACCTGGACGCTGTGGTTGAGCGATCCTTCACTTCCGACGCGCTGCAGCCCTCGTTCAATCCGTCCTTCCCCGGCGTGCCCATCGGCGCCTTTGGTCCGCTGCGTGGAGCTCGCCCGTTTCAGCGGCCAATGCACGCCGGCTTCGCTGCAGTGAGCTACAACGGCCATCAATATTCGGCGGGATTCACGATGGCTCTCGCCAGTCGCAGTGATGATTCCACTTATCTGGCCGGGCGTGACTTCACGGGAGGGAACTCGTTGTTGTTACCCAATCGTGATCTGGACTTCAGTTATGCCAAGCTCGACCTGAGCGGGAGCTACCAGTTTTTGTCCTGGTTGGCGGCTTATGCCCAACTCGACAATTTAACCGGCAACAAGAGGATTGGTCCTATAGGCTATCCATCACTCCCGTTTACCTTCCGGGTTGGTTTGCGTCTGGCGCTGGGGCACTCCAGTGGCAAATAGAGGTCTGCCTCTGGTTCCCTGACAAAGGCCGGGTGCCCCACATCTCGCTCGTTTTTTGCGAGATGTGGGATACCGCCGATGTTGACCGCTCAGTGCATCGACTGAATTTACAGTTGGAGGGAAGGTCCAGTGGAATCCCACATCTTGCGAAAAACGAGCGAGATGTGGGGCACCCGGCGACAGTTACGGTTTCAAAACTGCAAATGCAATCCAAACTGGAATTGTCGCATCGGCAGACCAGACTGCAGGGACGTGATTTGACCGGCAGCAGGATCGTCGATGTTGTTATCCGGAATTCCGGCATTCACATGGTTGAAGGCATTGAACGCCTCAGCCCGCAATTGCAAAGCCATCTGCTCGCTGAAGCGGTTGGGGAAGGCCCAGGACTTCCACACGGCAAGGTCGGCCTTGAAAACATTAGGTCCGGTCAGGAGTCCCGGTTGGGCGTTGCCATATTGGCAACAAGTTGGTATCTGAAATGCCGCTTGGTTGAACCAATTCGAAAAGTTCTTATTCGCCGGATATAGAGGCTGATTAGGCAACCGGTTAGCTATCTGGTTGAAGTCGGCGTTGAGAGAGGTGTTGCTGGAGACAAACGGACTGAACGGCAAACCTGACTCCACTGCCCAAACTCCGCTGGTTTGCCATCCGCCGAGCAGTGCGTTGACTAAGGCCGAACTGTCAGCACCGAAAAGCATTCCGCGGCCATAGGGAAGAAGTGCGGTATATCCCAGGGTAAAGACGTTCGTCCTGTTGATTCCGGAATCTCCTTCAAAATATGCATTTGTATTGCCGCCCACCCCGTAGTCGGACTTCAAATCGACCGGGTTGTATTGGTAGTAACCCAGGGTCTTAGACCAGGTATAGTTCCCCGTGAATGCAAGATATTTCGTAAAACGTCTTTTGACTCCAACAACCAGACCATTGTAGTTTGCGTTGACCATGTTTCCTTGCAGGTCGATGGGTTGCGATAGACCATACAAGTTGTAATACGGGCGGCGATTGATGAGCGGCCCCACGCCGGGGCCGGCCGCATTGATATTTTGTCCATAGCTCATATGCGTCCCTTTGGTCCCCACATATCCAACCGTCATTGTGGTGCGCGCATCGAGTTGGGTTTCGACGGTAAGGTTCCAGGAGTACATATTCTCGGTAAGGAAATTTAAATCGCGCGTCTTCAGCAGCGTGCCGTCAGGCGGCAACAGGAGCCCTGAGCTCGGTAGAGGAGGAGCGGGAGCCGCTGCGGGAACATCGGCGATGGGAAAAATATATTGGTAAATGTTTGAGGCTTGAATTGTCTGCTGCGCGGTAATCGGATAGAAGCTGGTTAAGTGGTAAAAGGTCGCATCGTAACCGGAGCTAAAGAAGCTCTTTCCCAATCCAGCCCGAATCACCGTATTCTGGGCGAGCTTATAAGCGAAACCTATGCGCGGCGAAAAATCATTGTACGGCGTATGGACATCCGCGCTGTCGGAGACCTTTCCCAATCCGGCCAAAAGGATGTAGCCCGTCGCCGGATCAAAATTCGCCAGACCGCCCGCGTGTGCGGGCTTTACCGGCTCAAAGTAATCCCACCGGATACCCACATTGATTGTTAACTTCGGGTTTACGCGCCACACGTCTTGCCCATATAAGCCGATTCTCGACTGGCGTTCCCCAGGGAACTGGGTGAAGATCGCGCGATCGAACTCGGACGGCAGGCCCAGCATGAAAGAAGCCACACCTAGACCAGAAGTTGCCACGGTAGGGGTCGCAGTGACAGAAGGGTCAAACGTAAAATTTCCCCTCGTGCTGGCGTTTACAGACAGAAAATTGAAATCCTGCCGCTGAAGGTCAGCGCCAAACAATATCTGGTGAGGCCCGAAGATCTTTGTCCAATTGTTGACGATTTCAAAGGTGGTGGACCCTTCAAAGCGCGGTATGCCCACGCCGCTGGGAATGCCCATGGTAAAAATCCCCACCGGACCGTTTACATTGATGCCGGCCAATCCGCCCGTTTGCGGGTTTCCCGAGATGTTAATCCCGGGTATTCCTACCTTCGTATTGGTATCGAGAGCACTGTCGGCTTGCAAAGCGTTGATCGCAAAGCGGTCAAATCCCGCCCGGAATTCGCCTAAGAGACTCGGGCTGAAGGTGTGGGTGTAGTTCAGTGCGGACTGCTGGCTTCGGGTATTCGCGATTTCAGGACTTAGGCCGCCCGCCGCAGGTCCGCCAGCCTCAATGCCGAAAGCACCCGGGTTATCCAAATGGGTGTCATAAAGGCTGTACCGGCCAAAAAATTTGTCCCGGTCACTGATGCTGTAGTCAGTACGGAAGTCGTATTCGCTAGGAATTGAAAGTTTGCCCCTCCTCGCCGAGGTAATTCAGGTCCGTATTTTGGTTGAAATTCGGCAACGGCAAAAGAGCTAAGAGATTCTGCGCGACAGGACTGATCTTACTTGCGGGGATAACGTTATTGGGAAACATCGTGCGTCCGCTACCGTCGGGGTTGCCGGTGGTAGGATCGTAGATCGGATAAGTCGCGGCGTAGGCACTGAAATCACCCTGGCGGAAGGCCGCGGTGGGAACGGTCGTAATCACCGAGTTTTGCGAATTAAGTCGAACCAGTTGAAAATCCCCAAAGACAAATAGCTTATCCTTCTTGATCGGGCCGCCGGCACTGAACCCTGCCTGATTCCAGTTGTATGGCTGAGCTGGAAGGCCCCCGCTGAACGGCGTCGGCGCAAACGTGGCGGAATTCTGGTTGTATTCATAGACCGAACCATGGAGGTGGTTGGTCCCCGATTTAGTCACGTATTGTGCAACCATTCCAGCCGTGTTGCCAAACTCCGGATCATAGTCCGCGGTGATAATCTTTAGCTCTTGCACCCCGTCCGGCGGCGGGTTGATCACTTGAATGCCGCTGAATCCATAATCAACGTCGGTAATTCCATCCAGCACATACACCTGGGCTCCCGACCAAACACCATTTACGTAGGTCCGATTGGTTCCCTGCGGGTTTTCGCCGGTGCCCATTTGAAAGGTGTCCGACAGCACGCCGGGAACTAGGCTATAAAGCTGGGTGATGTTATTTCCTACCACGGGAAAGCTATCCACCATCTGGGCATCAAAGCGAGCGTTCACGTCCGTCTTTTCGGTGTTGAGAATAGGCGGCGCGGCGGTAACGGTCACAGTCTCCGAGGCGGAGCCGACTTTGAGCGGGCAGTCCACGCGAACCGAAGCGCCCACCTGCAACAGAATATGTTCGCGAACGAACCCGCTAAAACCCGGCATGCGCACTGACACCGAGTACTGGCCAGGGTTTAAATGGGTCGCGTTGTAGAAGCCGGCACTATCACCCTGGACTGTGGTCTCGATGCCGGTATCTTCAGCGGTAACAGTGACCGTTGCTTGTGGCACAGCCGCACCGGACGCGTCGGTCACATAGCCGGTGATCGAACCCCAGACCGCTTGCGCATGACCCTGCGGTACACCTTCGAACGCCAGCGCCAGCAAAAGCAAAAGCAGGAGTACCGCGTTGCCCAGTGGTCTAAGCGAGGTGTGTGCGGCGTCTACGGTGTGGTTTCTACGGAGCCCTTTCAGAGGCAGGCGAAAGGAGTTTCTGACGACGAAGCATGACTGGCGCACTGGCATTGATGTGCCTCCTGAAGATACGGCTTTGGGCCCGACGAATCCATGCGAACGGATCATTAAGGGTGTTATCGTTTGTGCGCTCGCATTGTGCGAGAAACGATAGATGGCAAATCGTGGAGTTGTCAACCATAAAAATGAGCGAATTTTGCGCATCCGATCATGGAAAGCGACGCATTAGGCACGAAAGAAGCACAAGACTGCCTCTTAGCTCCGCTAGGGAGGCTCGGCCACCTATGGCGTCCAGGTTCAGAATCTCCGCTCCAGAGAGAAGCAAAATGCGCAGAGAAAGCAGCCTTGCGCTTCGCCATTTGTCTGGTATCAGGTGCGTTAAGCAGGGCACGTGTAACTCAGGTTAGTTGCACAATCAACTTCCCGTCACCCGACTAGAAACACTGCCTGCTTCTGCAGGACTAGTTGATATATGCATCTCCAAATGGTGTCAAGAACTCCTTACAGTGCACTGTTCCCTAATGAACTTTGGCCAAACGAATAGGAGTTGAAAAGTCGAAGCACGACTGCGGCAAGAGGCAGTTCGCCCCGCACTGAACCGGGCTCAGTTGATTGGCTAGCGTTCAAACTTCCCAAAAGACCGTCCAATCGTTCTGCTCAGGCGAAACCAGCAGCGTGCCTGTGCCTTGCAACTTCATGGTGCTTCCTTCTACTCTGCTGGCCTTGAATTTGCCCAGCTTCACCGGCGCCTCCAGGCGCGCCGGCGCTGGTCCGGTGCCGCGACGGTAGACAAGCCGCCACCCTCGGCCGCGGTCTAGCGGCTCCAGGTCAAGAGAAACGCGCCCGAAGCGAGTGGGCGATTGCGTCAGGCGAATCGGTTGGCCAAAGGTCAGGTCCTCGGCGAGGACGCCGGTCAGTAGTCGAAGATTGTCGCCATCTTCCAGCGCCAGAATGTGGCGCAGAAAGCGGATGCATTCAGCGCTCGCCCAGTTATGCGGCATATCGCCCACATAGGTGCCGTTCAATCCTTCGCGCAGAGGCTGTTCCTCACGCCAGCAATAGAGCGGCGATGCGTGGTTGAGGAAACCGGCAAAAGTGCGCCGCGCCAGGTCGCGCATTCCTAGCCACAAATAAATCTCGGCAACAAATTGCGCGTTATAGCCCCAGACCGCTTCGTGAGGATTCCACCCCGTTCCCGCTGGAATGTCCTCCTGGGTGCAGGAAAGCATCAGAGCGCAGTGGCCGCGCACGATCGGGTCGTCCGGAGCGAAAAGCAGCCCGGGAAAGATGCTGTGCGAAAGCGCCCATTGCGCTGCTTGCGGCCGCGGACGCTCCCACTCATTGGGCAAGGACCACAGCTTGTCAGCTTTCAGCAACATCGGCAGATACGAGAAGCCCTCGGGCGACTGCCGCATCTCGTTCTTGGCGCACTCCGTCAAACCAGCGCGCAAAAGGTTATAGAGTGTCTCTGCGCTTTCATATCCCTGCAGATTCTTCTTCCTGGTCACATCGATCAGGGCCTTCAGTCCAGCCAGCGTCCAAACGGTATTGGTGACCTCCGAACCAAAAGCGAGTCCACCATCGGCAAAGCCCTCCACCAACAGACCATAGCGTCCGTTGGGGCTATTGGCGGCGCGCTGGCCGCGCTCCCTCACCTGGGCGAGGAAAGCGACGGCCTGCAACACGTTCGGCTTCAACTCCTGAAAGAGCGACCAATCCTGGCTCAGCTCCGCTTGCCGTATGAGTGTAAAGATCGCGATCGCGCTGTCTTTCCAATGTTGGTTGCCTCCTCCGGCCACGATCATTCCATCGGATTGCTGACGCGCCCAGGTGGAGCGTAGCCCCTGCTCGGCATCCTGGTCGTACCCCAGGTAGCGAGCTGCCTCCAGCAGGAAGTTACCGTCCACCACCCACAGCCCCCGATAAACCGTGGGACCCACCTGGAAGGTCAATTTGCCTTCTTTCACCTCGCGCGCCTGCATGATGTTGCGTGCGCAGGCATTGAGAAACTCATCGTGCCGGCCGTGCAGACTCCACTCCACCGGCTCCTTGGTAGGCCGCCACGCGGCCCAGTAGTCGCGCGCCTCTTCCAGCAAGCCTTCAGGATCGTTCACTCCGGCCGCGAGCTGATCATAGCCCTGCCCTGCCTGGGGGAAGCGGAAGATGCACCGCAAAGGCTTCCCAACGCTAGCCGGAGTGGGATGAAACGCAAATCGGGTTAGGTCTCCCGCCGTCCCCTGTTGCGCCCCAAAACTATCGCCGGAGAGCAAATTTGCCACCATGAACAACCGCTTTTCCGGGGAATCCACCAGCACCTGAATGGGCTGGCCACACATGTCCGTCTCATCGGGATCGCCGCCGGCGTTGCAAAGGGTTAAAGCCGGGCTGGAAACAACCTTCCGGATGTAACGCTGCCGCGAGATGATCGAGACCACAGCGCCGGCATGCACTGCATCCTCGCGGCGGGGTGTAACCGTCATCAGCACATTATCGACTCGTCCTTCACCGGCGCGGTTGGTGGCAAACGTGACCAGCTCCATGCGCACCGCAGGCCGCTCAATGACTGTTTGCACGATGGGCACGATCGGCGATTCCAGCTCCTGGCTTACCACCCGGTCGGTATCCATGCCCTGCAAGGTAAACTCCACCCTTACCGGGAAGTCTGCCCAATCCATGTAACCGCCCTGGGTTTTTGGATCGAAGCCATAGCGAAGATCTCCTCGCTCACCGACCAGGCTCTTCAGCGGGTCATCGGGAAAGCAAAACAGTGTCTGGTAAGAAAGCGGGGAGTAGCGAAAGTCGACTGGGGAGCTTTCCACCGTGCCTGCCGGTTGGCTCGATGCCGCGTCCAGCAAGGGGAGCACACCCGGATCACGCACAAGTGCCGCTCTGACGGGTAGGGATGCGCCTAACGCAGCCGTTGTCGTTCCTGCAGCTGCCCCAGTGAGAAAGTCACGGCGATTAAGGCTGGACAATTCGCTTGCTCCTCAACGTCGTTTAGCTTGATCCGCCAGTGGATTCGTTGTCAAGCTCATTTTGTGCGAAAACGATCATCCTGTAGATCGAAACGGCGTGAAAGAATCAAGTCTGTGCTTTTTAGTGTTGCGTGGAGTTGAAATCTGCACTTAGACTGTGTGGATTCCACTTCACGGCCAATTTTGCATGGCCAGGGAAGCCGGCTATGGGAATTTCAGGAAGTCCGATTCTTTGCGATTGGCGGGCCGGCACTCTGGCCGGGGAGGCTGTTCGGCAGTCTACGAAGACGCTCGGCGAACTGCCTGGTTTGTTTCGCGACGAAAGTGCAAGACAGCGCCTCGACCCGGAGACACTGGTCTATCGGGTGCAGTTCTGGCAACCCGTGCATGCCGGGACCGAAGGTGGCCTGTTTTGGGGAACCACCATTGTCGAGCCCGGTAAAGTCGGAGCTGAGTACTTTATGACTCACGGCCATTATCACCACATCCGCAATCGCGGGGAGTACTACGCGACCGTGCAGGGTGAGGGAGCGTTAATCCTGATGGCGGAGAGCGGCGAAACGAGGCAGGAAGCTATGTCGCCCGGGACCATACACTACATACCCGGTAACACCGCGCACCGGGTTGCCAATACCGGCAAAACACAACTGGTGTTTATGGCCAGTTGGCCGAGTGATGCGGGCTATGACTACGACTTGATCCGCCGCTCCGGGTTCGGCGCCTCTCTGATCGAAGTGGACGGTAAACCCGTGCTGGTGCCCAACCATTGAGTGCGCTTGTCATTGACCTGGGTGGTTCCCATGCTAACTGCGCCGTGGTGCGGGACGATTCAATCCTGATCAGCTCCATCGTAAAGGTCGATGGCGAGGGGAACCTCTTGAGCATTCTTCCCGCCTTGTGCGAAGAGCTACAGCGGCTTGCCCAGTCGGCGGGTGTTTCTATGTCCAGCTGCGAAGGGCTGGCCTTTGGTTTTTGTGGAATCGTGGATGCGCGCGCGAAACGAGTCCTGTCAACCAGCAAGAAATTTGATGACGCGGTGAACCTCGACCTGTCTGCGTGGTGCCGTTCCAGCTTCGGTCTGCCGTTCGCGATTGAAAATGACGCGCGCATGGCGCTGTTGGGTGAGGCGGCGTTCGGTGCGGCGAAAGGCTCGTGCGATGCGGTCATGATCACCCTGGGCAGCGGCATCGGCGGTGCAGCGCTGATCGGCGGCAAGCTGCTCAACAGTAAGCATGGCGGGGCGGGTACGCTCGGCGGTCACATGCCCGTCGTACTAGGGGGAAGATTGTGCGGATGCGGCAACCGCGGTTGCGCCGAGGCCGAGGCTTCGACCCACTTTCTGTCCCAGATCTACGCCTCGCAGCTGGATGGCGCTTCAGGCAAACTAGCCGGCCACGCAAAGCTCGACTTCGCCCAGGTTTTTGCAGCCGCCGATGGCGGTGACAAGGTAGCCCGCGCCACGCTGGATCACTGCATCCATGTCTGGTCGGTGCTCTCGGTCGCCCTCATCCACGCCTACGACCCGGAGGTGCTGGTGATAGGCGGGGCCGTCGCCAGAAGAGCTGCGGACTTCCTGCCCAGCATGCAGGCCTACGTCGAGAAGCACGCGTGGACACCGTGGGGCCATGTGCAGCTGCGCCGGGGCAGCCTTGGAGATCAGGCCGCCTTACTTGGAGCCATCCCGCTGCTCAGGGCGAATCAATGAGCGCGCCCACCTCCTATGAGAAACGTCCCCATGTTCAGGTTTCTTCCGTGGACCGGGATTGCGATTTGGGATGGGCTCAGATCCTCGAAACGATTCGGGCCAGGCAGCTGAAGACCATCGCGATCGAATGTTATCCAGGGGTTCTGCAGCAACCGTTCCTAACCAACCTGATTTCCGCTTTGTCGCCCAGCTCGGTCATCCATTCGGAATCCGCATTTCTGCCGGCCAGCGAGCTGCAGCAGAAGTTCGCTCCGACCCTCACCGACGATCCGGTGTTTGGCCGCATGCACCCGTGGGAATTGGAGGATTTTTTCGATCCTCAACGCCTCCGCGAGGCTCGCGCGCAAGGCTGTAGTTGCAAAACAGGATTGGTAGTGGCCATTGGGACGGGTGCTTCCCTGATCCTTCCGCAGGCGGATTTTCTGGTCTATGTCGACGTTGCCAGATGGGAGATTCAACAGCGACAGCGCCGCAAGCAAATCGCGAACCTCGGGCTGAACAACTTTGCCGATTCTCCAGGGCAGCTTTATAAAAGGGCGTTTTTCGTCGACTGGCGTGCCGCGGACCGTCTGCGCCATCGCCTCTACCCACGGGTTGACTACTGGATCGACGGGAATGTCCCCGAAGCCCCCCGCGGTCTTGCCGGACCAGTATTGCGCTCAGCGCTGGCGTCCGTGAGCCATCGCCCCTTCCGTGTTGTCCCGTACTTCGATGCAGGAGTATGGGGAGGCCAGTGGATGCGTGAGCGCTTCGCACTGCCAGAGGGGCCGTCCAACTACGCCTGGGGCTTTGATTGCGTGCCGGAAGAAAACAGTCTCGTCCTCCGTTTCGGCGAGCGCGAATTTGAGCTGCCTGCGCTCACCCTGGTGCACGAGCATCCGCGGGAGTTGCTGGGCGAAATGGTGTATCAGCGCTTCGGGGCAGAATTTCCCATTCGTTTTGATTTTCTCGACACCATGGGGGGCGGCAATCTTTCTCTGCAGGTACACCCGCTCACCTCTTATATCCGGGAGCAGTTCGGCCTCGACTACACCCAGGACGAAAGCTACTACATGCTCGACGCTGCCGCGGATGGGCAGGTCTACCTTGGCTTGCGTGAGGGCGTTGACCCGGTCGCCATGGCGGCCGATCTGCATGCCGCGCAGGAGGGAGGACCGGACTTCTCAGCCGTCCAGTATGTGAATATCTGGCCGGCCGCGAAGCATGACCACTTCCTGATTCCGGCGGGCACCATCCACTGCTCCGGGCGCGACGGAGTGGTGCTCGAGATCAGCGCGACACCCTACATCTTTACTTTCAAGCTTTGGGACTGGGGAAGGCTAGGCATGGACCAAAAGCCTCGGCCAATCCATTTGCAACATGGACTGAAAAATATCCAATGGGACCGCACCACTGCCTGGGTAAAGAAAAATCTGATCAACCGCGTCCAGCAGATCGCGTGCGGAGATGGCTGGCGTGAGGAAAGCACCGGTCTGCACGAGTTGGAGTTCCTGGAGACCCGGCGCCATTGGTTCACCCAAGCGGTGCCCCACAACACCCGGGGAAACTTGAATGTCCTCAACCTGGTGGAAGGGGACTCGGCGATTGTAGATAGTCCCACGGGCGCATTCGAACCGCTGACGATTCATTATGCGGAGACGTTCATCGTGCCCGCCTCGGTAGGCGAATACACCATCCGGCCGGCCGAGGAGTCCTCCCGTGAACTAGCCACCATCAAAGCGTATGTGCGAGGTGGATGATGAAGTTTCCCACCGGCCTCGACTTGTGCATCCGTGACGACGAGCTCGCATTTCAATACGGACCCGGCGTGTTCGGCCCCGTACCTGAGATGCGTCGTCTGGACGATATTCGCAAGAGTTTACGCGACCCGGCATGCGATGGCCCTGATCCCGTCTATGGAATTGCCATGGATGTTTGCATCGAAGAACATCATCAGGATCTACGCCAGCGGATGCTGTTGCTGGGAGCGTTGGTGTATGCCAGCGGAAAACTTGGCGAAGAGCCCGTGCGCTCTCAGGGTCACATCCATGCCACGGCGCCTCACTCCGGCTGGTCGCCCCCGGAATTCTTCGAGATATGGCAAGGGTCGGCGATCATCTACGCCCAGGAAACCGCGGACGACAACCCCGGCCGCTGCTTTGCGATTTCCGCCGGGGTGGGCGACCAGGTCGTCGTGCCGCCGGGATGGGCGCACTGCGTAATCAATGCTGATCCAACACAGAGAATGGCCTTCGGAGCCTGGTGTGATCGCCAGTATGGCTTCGATTATCGCGGAGTGCGCGCGCACGGCGGCCTGGCGTGGTTTCCTCTCATGAGAGGCACAAAATTAGAGTGGGCTGCGAACCCCGCCTATCAACCTTCGGAGTTGATAGTGAAGAAGCCGGGCAAGTATCCGGGATTGGGCTTAGACCCTTCCCTAAGTATCTACAACCAGTTCGTAAGGAATCCGGCGTCGGTTCAGTGGGTAAGTGAACCAGGGCGCGTCGCCTCTGTCTGGCACAACTTTATTCCTTGAGCGTTTTTGGACCGGAAACCGCAACAGCGACCGTTAAACCCGCTTGACCGCAATCCCCGCAGCCTCAAAGGGGGCAATCATCGCGTCCGGCGCGCCGGTATCCGTAATAAGCATGTCGATGTCGTCGATCGAGCACATCTGCCAGTTGGCCACTACATCCAGCTTACTGTGATCGGTCACCACAATCTTCCGCTTCGCCTGTCGCACCATGCTGCGGTTCATCTCCGCTTCGTCGGCATTCAGGCAGGTCAGCCCGTGTTTCACGTGGATGCCATTCACCCCGACAAAAAGCGTATCAACGAAGATCTTGCTCATGGCCTGTATGGCGGCCGGCCCAACCATAGAAAACCAATCTCCGCGCAAATGACCCCCGGTGACGAAAACATCGATGTCCTTGCGGTTGCTTAGCTCCATGGCTACATTCACAGTATTTGTAACCACGGTGATGCCATTTTGTGTGCGCAGGTTGCGTACTACCTCCGTGGTGGTCGTGCCCGCGGTCAGTGCGATCGTCTCGCCCGTCATGACGAGCTCCGCAGCTGCGTGGGCAATGCGCCGCTTTTCGTCCGCATATCGTCCCACCTGGTCCTGAAACGAGCGGTCATGCCGGAAGGGCTCATAGAAAAGAGGCTCGATGGCAACGGCTCCGCCGTGGGTACGGCGAAGCAAAGCTCGCATCTCCAGATCCTGCAGGTCCCGCCGCACCGTCGCCATCGATACTTCAAGCATTTCGCACAGTCTTTCCACGGTAACCGAGCCTGCCTGCTGCAACTCCCGGAGAATGACCGTCTCGCGAGACAACTGTTTGTCAATTCGTTCTGTCATTTCCTGCTTCCAGCCTAGAAGGAACCTACGACTTGAACGCTCACCAAGATACTCCAAAAAAAGCGGCGTTACTTAGCATCAGAGCTGTTCGCATCCTGAGACTTGTGCAACGCGCGAAAAGCGGTCATTTCGCGCTGGGAATCCTCATCACGTTTGAGCGCCCGATACACCTGAGCCAGGCGATAATGGGCGCTCGCGTCATCCGGATCAAGCCGGATCGCCTCCTGCAGATGTTTGATTGCCTCGTCGGTCTGCCCCAGTTGCGTGAGTACTTTGCCCAGCCCCACCTGCGCGTCGACCATGTTTGGCTGCAATTGCGCCGCTCGCGAATAGTGTTGCAGCGCGTCCTGCCAATTCGATCGTAGGGAGTCGATCTCGCCCAGTTCGTATTCGGAGTGCGCATCATTGGGATTCTCTGCCAGGGCAGCCTCGAACTGCTGCTCCGCGCGCTGCCGTGACTCCTCGTCCGTCTTGTTGCGCAGCATTGCCTGCCCCAATTCGAAGTGCACTCCGGGCAGCGCCGGGTCGATGGACAGTGCCTTTTCGTACTCCGTGATAGCATCCGGGAAATCACCATCGGTAGCATGGGATTCGGCAAGAACCTCGTGCAGACGAGCAGAATTAGGGCCCACTTTGGCCAGTGTGCTTAACGCCCGTTCCGCTAAAGCAGAATGCGTGCGATAGACGATGTACAAAACATCAGGATCCTCGGGCGCGAGTTTTTCCAGCGTCGTCGCTGTGTTGAGCGCATCCTCCATTGTCCCGGCTTCGTAATCGAGTTGGACCAGCGCGGTTCCCACGCGAATGCGCAGGTTTTTATCCTCTAAATGGGCAAAGGCGCTTTCCAGCGACTGCCGTGCTTCGACGTTGGCTCCCAGGCGCATCTCCGACAAACCCAAAAAAGCTTGGGCATTCCACATGGAGGGGCGAATCTTGAGCGCGGCGCGCAGGTCGGCTGCGGCCGTTTCATAGCTCGCTCCCGCGAAGGCGATCAGGCCGAGATTGGCATGTGCCTCTGCATTGTTGGGATCCAACTTCAGAATCGCCTGGAACTCAAGTTTCGCATCTTCCGGCTGATTGGCCTGCAGGTCCTTCTGCGCTCGCTCATAATGCATGCGGATCTGCGCCTGGGTGGTTTGGGCCACCACCGACGGGCAAACCATGAGGCAAAGGAGAATCCCGCAGAGACTGTTCGGGCGCTTGAACTTCATACGGATAATCCTCGCATGAGTCCTCACAGACCCGCCGGCGCAATAAACAAAAGAGGCCACCCTTGCGGGTGGCCTCGTGTAACAGCTATCTGTTGCTTAGTACATGTCGCCCATACCGCCGCCGCCGTGACCACCGGCCGGAGCACTCTGCTTTGGCTCGGGGATATCGGCCACCATGGCTTCGGTCGTCAGCATGAGAGCCGCGATCGAGGCCGCATTCTGCAGTGCAGTGCGGGTTACCTTGGTGGGATCGATGACACCGGCCTTGACCAGGTCCTCGTATTGGTTCGTGGCAGCGTTGTAGCCATAGTGTGGATTTTCGTTGTCGTTGATCTTGCCTACGATCACCGCACCTTCCTCACCTGCATTGCCGACGATCTGGCGAAGAGGCTCTTCGAGCGCGCGACGGACGATCGTGGCACCGACCTTCTCATCACCCTCGAGCTTCTTGATCAGCTCATCCACGTCCTTACCAGAGCGCAGCAGGGCCACACCGCCGCCCGGGACAATGCCTTCCTCAACTGCAGCGCGGGTAGCATGCATGGCATCCTCAACGCGAGCCTTCTTCTCCTTCATCTCGGTCTCGGTTGCGGCGCCTACCTTGATCACAGCCACACCACCAACCAGCTTGGCGAGCCGCTCTTGCAGCTTCTCGCGGTCGTAGTCGGAAGTCGTCTTCTCCACCTGGTTGCGGATTTCCTTCACCCGGCCTTCGATGGCCTTGGAGTCGCCGCGGCCTTCAACGATCGTGGTGTTGTCCTTGTCAATGGTGACGCGCTTCGCCCGGCCAAGATCTTCGATCTTGACGTTCTCGAGCTTGATGCCGAGATCTTCGGTGATGGCGTTGCCACCCGTCAGCTTGGCGATGTCTTCGAGCATTGCCTTGCGGCGATCGCCGAAGCCAGGAGCCTTCACGGCTGCTACGTTCAGCGTGCCACGCAGCTTGTTGACCACCAGGGTGGCCAGCGCTTCGCCGTCAACATCCTCAGCAATAATGACCAGCGGCTTGCCGTTGCGGGCAACCTGCTCCAGCAGGGGCAGAAGATCCTTCATGGAGCTGATCTTCTTCTCGTGGATCAGGATGTAAGGCTCTTCGAGCGATACTTCCATGCGGTCCGGATCAGTGACGAAGTAAGGGCTCAGGTAGCCGCGATCGAACTGCATGCCTTCGACCACTTCCAGCTGGGTCTCGAGAGTCTTCGACTCTTCCACCGTGATCACGCCGTCCTTGCCGACCTTCTTCATAGCCTCGGCAATGATGTTGCCAATGGTGGAATCGCTGTTCGCCGAAATGGTGCCCACCTGGGCAATCATCTCGCCGGTTACGGGCTTCGAGAACTTCGCCAGCGCTCCGCCGACTACCGTCCCGTGCTCGTCGCGCTTGCCGACGACTGCCTCAACCGCTTTGTCGATGCCGCGCTTGAGTGCCATCGGATTTGCTCCGGCAGCCACCGTCTTGACGCCCTCGCGATAAATCGCCTGCGCCAGAACCGTCGCTGTCGTGGTGCCGTCACCGGCCACGTCCGAGGTCTTCGAGGCCACTTCGCGAACCATTTGCGCGCCCATGTTCTCGAGCGAGTCCTTGAGCTCGATTTCCTTGGCTACCGTCACGCCGTCCTTGGTGATGGTGGGGGAACCGAACTTCTTTTCAATGACTACATTGCGGCCCTTGGGCCCAAGCGTCACCTTAACCGCGTCGGCGAGCGTGTTTACGCCGCGCAAAATTGCCTGACGCGAATCTTCTCCGTGCAGTATTTGCTTTGCCATTCCTATTTCTCCTCGTCACAAATGTCAGCCGCCTGCAAGGCGGCAATAAAAAAGCGCATCCGGTGCAGCCGCGATGCGCTTATTTCTTCTTGAGAATGCCGAGTACTTCTTCCTCACGCATAATGAGGAATTCCTCGCCATCGATCTTGATCTCAGTTCCTGAATACTTGCCAAACAGAATGCTGTCGCCTGCCTTCACATCGAGCGGGAAGACCTTGCCTTCGTCGTTCGACTTACCCTTGCCAACGGAAATCACTTCACCCTCCTGGGGCTTTTCCTTGGCCGTATCAGGGATGATGATGCCACCCCGGATGGATTCGCCCTCTTCTACGCGCCGCACTAGGATGCGATCGTGAAGGGGGGTAAAACTGGTCGCTACGGACGCTGTTGCAGTTGCCATTGCGTTACTTCTCCTCTTCGCGCGAGGGTTTACCCCGCGGTAATGTTCGAGTAAGACTGTGGTTTAATTTGAGAACGGCTCGTCAGATCCGATTGAAGGGTGCTTTAGCACTCTCGCCCTTCAATTGCTAAGATAGTCAGCGAGTTGTTCGTTGTCAAGCCGGCGAACCATAAATGTGAGTGAAACTCACTCAAATATTAAGCCGGCATGAACGCCGTGCCAGCTCCCCTGGAAATCATCTATACTTCCTGCCATGAGGATTTTGACGGTTGCGCTGCTGTTTGCAGGCTTTCCCCTTCTGGGGGCGGGCCAGCATGGTGGGCGCAAATACACTCCTCCGCCGGCCACCGCGACCATCAAGGTCACGGTGCTGCGCTCCACCAATGGTAAGCCGATCCCTAATGCCGCTGTGGTGTTCCATCCCATGGAGGGCGATCGGGACAAGGGTGCGCTGGAGCTCAAAAGCGATGAGGATGGCAAGGTCACGATCGACGTGATTCCGGTCGGCGATACGGTGCGTCTGCAAGTGATTGCCGATGGCTGGAAGACTTTCGGCGATGATTACAAGATCGACACTGACAGCAAAGAGATTGTGGTCAAGATGAAAAGGCCGGGCGAGCAATATTCGCTTTACGGCGACGGTAAGGGGACAGCCAGCAGCACCACCGCCCCGAAGGGCGAATCGAACAGCGCCAAACCCTCCGAGCAAACGCCCTTGCCGCAATAGATTGGAAAGCCTCCACCACAAAACAGCGCTGGTCACGGGCGCCGCAAAGCGCATCGGCCGTAGCCTTGCGTTGAGCCTGGCATCCGCCGGTGCGGATGTTGCCATCACCTATAACGCTTCCGTACGCGATGCGGAGGGCACGGTAGAAGCTCTACACCAGCTCAACGTGCGCGCCATGGCGGTCCACTGCGACGTGCGTCAGTTGGAAAGTGTTGCCTCTGCCGTTGCGGCTGTGGTCCAGGAATTCGGCCGGCTGGATATCCTGGTCAACAACGCGGGAACCTTTGAAACCGCGGTGCTGCAATCGATCACCTTGATGCAATGGGACAAGATGTTCGAGACCAACACCCGCGGCCCTTTTCTCATGGCCCAGGCGGCGTATCCTCACCTGCACAAATCCCGGGGACGCATTATCAACATCGGCTCACTGGGCGGCATGCATCCCTGGCCCACGCATGGGCACTACTGCACCTCAAAAGCCGCCCTGCACATGCTTACCCAGACGATGGCCAAGGCCTTCGCCCCCCAGATCAGCGTGAATTGTGTCGCCCCAGGCATGATAGTGAATGGAGAAGTTGATCCCGCCTACGAACATTTCGCCCAAAAAACCCCAATGCAGCGCAACGGCACAACCAACGACGTCGCAGAAGCGGTGCTGTTCTTCGCTCAGGGCCCGCACTTCATCACCGGCCAAATCCTAGGTGTAGACGGCGGCCTAGGACTGTAGCAAAAACAAGTCCCGAAGGGACGGCTGAATGTAGCCCAGGACGTCAGTCCTGGGTAGATTGGGCAAGCACGGATCAGTCCCGAAGGGACGGCTGAAAATCACCCGGGACGGGTAGTCCCGGGTTTCTCACCCATTCGCTTAGCCCGACACCCAGGACTACCGTACTGGGTAACATTCAGCCGTCCCTGCGGGACTTGGTTTTGAAATGGAGCGGCCCGGGGAGGTTACCAGCCAAACATCTTGTTGAGCAGTCCCGACGAGTGCTTGGGATCCAGCTCCGAGTGCAGGCCGTCGGGTTCAGGTTGCGGGGGCATATTTTCGCCGAAAAAGGCCGCGTGAGGATTGTGCATGCACAGCCGGTCTGCAGTCTCGACGCCATATTTGTCTGCCACAAATTCATACGCGTCCCGCAACATCGGGGGCCGCGAAGTCAGATCATGGGCGTCGGTAGCAATAAAATTCACCCAATTCCGGCGCAGCAGCTCGTGGGAAACCCGCTGCGCAATCTTGCCAAAACGGCCGGTCAGGGAAGCGGCGGTGATTTGAATTAAGCAGCCCGCGCGCAGCCAGTCCGCCATTCGCTCCGGATACCGCGCCAGCACCGGATTGCGCTCTGGATGAGTAATGATCGATGTCAGTCCGGCCATGCCCAGACGAAAAAAGATCTCCTTCATGTTCTGGGAAATTCCGTGATCGGGGAACTCCACCAGCAGGTATTGCTTGCCATTGATGGAGAACTTCGCCGGGTTGGCGATCGCATCCTCAATGTTGTCGAACATGAGGTGGAAGTCACAGCCGAGCCCGAGCGTAATGCGGCTCCCCAATCGCTCCCGGACCATTTCCAGCCGCTCGGCATTCAAGGCCGGATCAAACTTGAAATGCTCACTCGAGTGGGGAGTGCACACGATATGGGTGACCCCATTCTGCAGTGACATCTCGGCCATTGCCACCGAGATCTCAATATCGGAAGGTCCGTCGTCCAGGCCAAACAACAAATGGTGGTGTATATCGATCATGAAGATCCTGACTTACGCGGTCATGGCATTAACAAGTGACGCAAATAGCAACAAGCCGTCCGACGAGCCCAGTATGGCCTCGCTCGAGCGGTCCGGATGGGGCATCATGCCCAGCACATTGTGCCCCTCGCTATATACCCCCGCAATGCAACTAATGGAACCATTGGGGTTGGCGGACGGGGTTACCTCGCCAGTCTGGGTGCAATAGCGGAAGGCAATGCGATCACCCCGCTCCAGTTCAGCCAGCGTGGCCGGCTCGCAGAAATAGTTTCCCTCCATATGCCCAATGGGGATCTTCAACACCTGTCCCGGCCGCAGCGCTTGAGTAAAGGGGCTGTGGGCGGTTTCGGTGCGCACATAGACTTGCTTGCAGATATACCGCAGCCCGGCATTTCTCAGCAGCGCTCCGGGCAGCAGGCCACTCTCGCACAGAATCTGGAATCCATTGCAAATGCCCAGTACCAGCCCTCCCTTGGCGGCAAACTTCTTGACCGACTGCATCACCGGCGAGAAGCGAGCGATCGCCCCGGTTCTGAGGTAGTCCCCATAGGCAAATCCACCCGGTACCACGATAGCGTCGCAGTTCTCTAGGTTCTCTGACTCGTGCCACAGAAACGTGGCTGGCTGATCAGCGATTTCCCGCAAAGCGTAAAACGCATCGTGGTCGCAATTGGAGCCGGGGAAAACAAGCACGCCGAATTTCATACTGATAGGCTAGCAGTTTTGCCTTGCTGCGGCAGTGCCTGGGTAGTTACAAGGCTTGGATGCCGCCTATCTGCTGGAGTATCGTCAAAAGATGGGCGATCCGTTACCAGACGACTCCAGGCCCGATGACCCCCCGGCATTAGAGCCCCTCCCGCCCCCGTCCCCCCCGCCGGCTCCTCCTTTAGCTACCCAAACCTCGGCCCCGAATCCTGCTAACAAAGGCGCTCTCCATCTGCGGACGGCCGGCTCGGCGCTGGTCAACTGGTGGCGGGCTGTAACCATTCAGGGGCTCTGTGTCGCTGTTCTGTGGCTGATCGGGCTGCTGCTGCTGGGCGTGCCGCTGGCTCCCGTCTGGGCTTTGATTGCCGGGTTAATGACCCTGGTTCCCAATTTTGGTGGCGTCATAGCTCTTTTGGGGCCCGCATTCTCTATCTTGGTCAGCCAACCCAGCATGTATCGTTTGTGCATCCTGCTGGGGCTCTATGCGGTCATCGTGGTGATTGATCAGCTGATGCTGCAACCACTGATCATGAAGCGTGTGACCCGCGTGCCGGTGTGGGCCTCCATCCTGGCTCCCATCGTGCTCGGCATTATTATTCCCTTTTGGGGAATTCTCCTGGCGCCACCTTTGCTCGCCGTCGTTTATGCTTTCCGCCGCCCCCGCCCCTCGCCGTAGAAAGGCCTCCGCCGCAAGTGCTATACTCGCCTTTCGCCGCGAGATTTACGGCAAAAGAGAGCCTTCTTACAGGCACCAGAGGTATCCATGTCCGGCCACTCTAAATGGGCCACAATCAAGCACAAAAAAGGCGCTCTGGACGCCAAACGCGGCAAGATTTTCACCCGTCTGATTCGGGAAATCACCATGGCCGCGCGCCAGGGCGGCGGGGACCCGGATGCCAACCCCCGGTTGCGCGGAGCCGTTGCCGCGGCCAAAGCTGAGAACATGCCGGCCGACAATATCAAGCGCGCCATCCAGCGCGGTACTGGGGAATTGCCAGGTTCCATTTATGAGGAGATCTCTTTCGAAGGCTACGGCCCGGGAGGGGTGGCGCTGATTGTCGAAGTCACCACCGACAATCGCAACCGCACCGTCAGCGAAGTTCGCCATGCCTTCTCCAAGAATGGTGGCAACCTGGGTGAACCCAATTCGGTCCGCTTCATGTTCGCCAAGAAGGGTTTGATTGCCATTCCCAAGGCCGCGGCGGATGAAGATAAGTTGATGAACATTGTTCTCGACGCCGGTGGGGACGACTTGAACGACGAGGGCGAAAACTGGGAGATTCTAACTGACCCTTCCGCATACGAGGCGGTGGCCAACGCGGTCAAGGCAGCCAAGGTGGAGACCTCGCTTTCTGAGATCACCATGATCGCTTCTACTTACACCAAGCTCGAGGGCACCGTAGCCGCGCAGATGATCCGCCTGCTCGAAGCCCTGGAGGATCTGGACGACGTGCAGAACGTCTATTCGAACTTCGATCTTGACGCCACACAGTACGAAGAAGTCGCTGGCTAGATCACCCGACCTTCCAACTCTCTCCTGCCCGCGTTTTGCGCGAGTTGCGGGGGGAATCTCGATTGAAAGAAGGGAAAGCCCCGATTAACAGCGCACGTCTTGCTGCCGCGATCATCTTTGCTTGCCTCGCAGCCCTGCTATCGCCGGGAGCCGTGGCCCAGGACCATGGCCCCGATCCCACTCTGCTGACCAGCCGCCCCTGGGAGTACGGAGCCTTTGTCAATGGAGGTTTCGGCACCGCCAATCGTGCGGATTACAGATTTCTATGGGCAGGCCTGCATGGCGGCAAGGTACTCACCAATCCTCATGGAAAAGGGATATTACGGGGACAGTTCGAACTAGCCTCGGAGTTCATGCCTCTCTGGCAGGCGTACGTGCCGAAATATTTGCGCGCGAATTGTTACCAGCAACCGGGTGGTCCGCTGTCTTGCAGCAACCTGTTTCCCACCGGGGGCACTTACACCGGGATCAGCGTTACGCCCGTCATCCTGCGCTGGAACCTGAGCAGCGGCCATCGGCTCTTACCCTGGATTCAAGGCGCAGGCGGCCTTATCTGGACGAATCATAAATTTCCACCCATAGGTCCGTATCCCGTGCCCAACCATCTCGGGACCAGCGTTTTTAATTTCACCCCGCAGTTTGGTTTGGGGGTGCAATATTTCGTCAAGCCGCGGCAATCAATTTCCATATCCGCCAACGCGGTGCACATCTCGAACGCCAGCTTGGGGGATTCGAATCCCGGCGTGAACGCGAGCGTTCAGTTTTCCATCGGCTACACCTGGTGGAAATGAGCATTTATGAACGAAACCCTCATCGAGTGCGTGCCTAATTTCTCTGAGGGCAGCGACCGCAATAAAGTCCGTGCCATCGTGGACGCCATGCGCGTGGACGGTGTCTCCCTGTTGGATTGGTCGCTGGACAGCGACCATAATCGCTCCGTGGTGACCATCGCCGGCCCTCCTCAGGCGGTGGTGGAGGCGGCCATTCGCGCCGCCGGCAAGGCAGCGGAGCTCATCGATCTGACTGCACAACGGGGGGTCCATCCGCGTATCGGGGCCACCGACGTCATCCCCTTTGTACCCGTGTCCGGCATCTCTCTGGCCCAATGCGCCATCCTGGCTCGCCAGGCCGGCCTCGAAATCTGGAAGCGCCACAACATTCCGATCTATTTTTATGAAGCGGCAGCCTCCCGTCCCGACCGTGCCCTTTTGGAACAGGTTCGGCAGGGTCAGTTCGAGGGCTTGCGCGAGCTGGTCTTGCGGGATGCAGCACGCCGTCCCGATTTGGGAGGCCCCGAACTGCACCCCACCGCCGGTGCCAGCGCCGTGGGAGCACGCAAATTCCTCATCGCCTACAACCTTTACCTGGACCGGCGCGATGTCACCACCGCGCGTGCCATCGCCAAGGCCCTAAGGGCCTCGAATGGCGGGCTTTTGGGGGTCAAGGCCATGGGTGTGCTGGTTCAGGGAAGAGCCCAGATTTCGCTCAATATTACGGATTTCCGTCTCACCTCTGTGGGCCAGGCGTTTGCGGCCGTAAGCCGACTGGCGGCGGCGCATGGTGCCAAGGTTGTAGACGCCGAACTCGTCGGTCTACTTCCGGAAGAGGCATTTGAGCGAGATAGTGATTGGGTGCGTCTAATAGAGGGGTTCAAGCCGGAGGAGAGGATCCTCGAACGGCGGCTGAAGCAGCCTTTGGCATGGCCGACTCTACGATAAAGCATAAGATGGAGATACTGGGTTTAAAGCCTGCTTACATTTTTTTTGTAGTCCCCCCAGGGAAGGAAAGACCCATTGATACAAGTCACTAAAAAATTGCAAACCAGCGCCATTGCCGGGCTGGCTCTTGCGCTCGTTCTCCCCGCTACTGCCGCTCAGCTCGGACAAGACGCACGCGCCGCTATTCCAAAGGATGTTCAGCAACTGATCGTGGTCGACTACCACGCCATGCAGAACTCGCCGGCGGCCATGGACCTCAAGGCGCGTGTGCTGCCCCCGGAGTTGAAGCAACTGGAGCAGGCTCTCCGCACCTCTGGCCTCGACGATAACCACGACATTGAAGAGCTGGCTTTCGCCTCTTTCCGCGGCGGCGGCAGCACCCGTATCGTAGGCTTGGCGCAAGGACAATTCTCGCTCGACGACATTTTGGCCAACTTCAAGAAGCGCAAGGTAAAGCCCATCGTCTACCGGGAGAACCGCGTGTATCCCATGGGCCAATCCGGCATGCAGGTTGTCTTCCTGAATCCCACCACGATGGTCTTTGGACAAACCGAAGCGCTCAAGGCAGCGCTCGATGCGCGCGACGGCCTAACCCCCAGTTTTCTCAACAACCGCACCATGCTGGATCAGATGCAGTCCGTCGATACCGATGCGGTCTGGAGTCTCCTCGACCAGGAGGGCACGCAGACCATGATGCGCACCGTGCTGGGCGATGCTTCCCAGTTGACCGACTACGACACGGTAAAGAAACGCCTGCTTAGTTCCCGTTACTCGATGAACTTCGACAACGGGGTCAAGTTCTCACTCGACGTTATTACGCCCGACACCATCTCCGCCGCCACCATGGCTTCGCTCCTGAATGCGGCGGCCTTGTACAAGAAGGTAAGTGGCACGGCGGCGGAGAAGCAGGCCATCGACAACACCACCATCAACTCCAGCGGAGGCACCCTGGACGTGCGCTTCGTTTCATCGGACAGCCAATTCTCCAGCCTGCTGCAATCGAGCTTGTTCCAGTCGGTGGTCAGGTAGCTTATTTCGGATTGGTCAGGTTGGGGGCCCACGTCACGGCGCCCCCATCATCGATCTTGACCAGAAGTGAGCCTTGATCTCCCAGCTCTACCTTGGGACCCTGCGCCGTCCGCGTGTGGCCGGACGCGTCCTCATACTGCAGCGATAACAAACCTGGTCCCTGAACCTTGAAGCGGTAGTGATAGCTGGCGCCGCTTGTCAGCACGTTGGCACCGAAGCTGGCGCTAGGGTAATCAAACTCCATCACGTGCACGGTAGGGCCCTGGTTCAAAATTGTGACGTCGACAAAACGCGATTTGCACCCAGCGCACGCCAGCAACAGCAGCACTGGCAACAACGTTAGCCGATTTAGGATGTTTTTTTTCAAAACTCCAACAACCTCGTCATCCTGAGCGGATTTTTTTCCATCCCCAACCCGCCACAAAGTCGTCATCCTGAGCGGAGCGCCTTTTTGCGCGGAGTCGAAGGACCCGGCGGTGCTTATCTTGCCCATGCTGCTCGGAGCTTTTCGACCACCTAAGCCAGAGAACAGGATTTGCTGCGGTACGATATCTTTTCATGCGCCGTAATTAATCCCATCCTCGGTTCTGAGCAAGGTCTGGCGGCTTCCATGGTTGAAAAGCTCCGAGCAGCATGGGCAAGATAAGCACCGCCGGGGTTCCCTCGGCTACGCTCGGGACAGGCTCTTCCGACTCCGCGCCAAAAGGCGCTCCGCTCAGGATGACGGTTTTATGGGAGTTGGAAAATACCAGCGTCTTCTCGGATATCAATTCTCGCTAAACAAGTTGGCGATTAAAAGGGCTACATCCTGGGCCATTTTCATGGCGCGACTGAACTCCGGACGCCCCAAACTCACAGCACGGTCTTTCGTTCCAAAATCCGCGCCGTCAACACCACTCCGGTCTCGTTATTATGCAGGGTGAGCGGAAAAGCCAGCACATTCCATACCCACTCTTCGCCCTTCCGAGGCAGGTTTAAAAGCCCGCGATAAGTGCGATCGATATACGTCTCCCGCTTCTCCGCTACTGTCCGCAGAATTTCCTTCCAGTCCGCCGCCAGGTCGGGCATCTCGACGAACATGTTCTTTCCCGGGAACCAATCCCGAGGCCGCTCCAGCAGGCGCGCACAGGATTCGTTGACGTACATCCACTCCCCCGCGCCGTCCAGGATCTCCAGTACTACGTCCTCGCCGATCGCCATACTGATGCGGGAGTAGAAGAAGTCGCGTGCGTCCACCACCACCGGCTTGCCCCGGTGCTTGGCTTCAAAGGAGCGCAGGGCAGTGATCAGATCGTCGACTGAGCTGTACCCCTTGAGCAGGTGCATGTCTTCCACCCCGCCAAAGCGCCTCTCCAGGGTGGCGGAGAGGATGATGATGGGTACTTCCGGCCGGCGGCCGCGCAGGATGTCGGCCACATCGGTACCGAACTGCCCGGCGCCGAGATGATAATCCAGCACCGCGATATCGATCTGGTTGAGTAGCTTCTCCGCTTCGCGGACGGTGTTCGCCGTGTCAGTCAGGTAGCCGTGTTTGCGCAGGATCGCGGCTCGAAGGAGCAGGTTCTCTGGATCGTCGTCAAGGAGCAATACGCGGATGGGATCTTCAACCAGGTGCAAAATCTTCCTTCCCGTTACCGATATTTTGGTGCTGTCGGCTATGAGACTGAAATAGGATGCAGGCTTGGGCAAACATGCTGCCAAGCAGTAAGGTGATAATTTACAAAAACTTAGGGCTTCTTGTGCATCTGTTTGACGAGCTCTGGCAAGCGACTGAATGCAGCCACGCTGCGCAACCAGCGTCGATGTTCAAATGCCGGCGAGCCGCTGATCATAGTGCCCGGCGCTACGTCGCCTGGAACCCCGGATTGCGCTGTGACCACCACACCATCGCCGATGAAACTATGGCCCACCACCCCCACCTGCCCAGCGAGCACCACGTTTTTCCCTACGCCTGAAGACCCGGCGAGTCCCACCTGGGCGCAAAGCAGAGTATCTTCTCCTACCGTCGATCCGTGGCCAACCTGGACCAGATTATCGATCTTTACTCCGCTCGCAATCTCGGTGTTGCCTACGCTGGCCCGGTCGATGCAGGAGTTGGCCTGTACCTCTACTCGGTCCCCGAGTACAACGGCGCCGCTTTGCGTGATTTTATGCCATTTGCCGTCCTCTGCCTTGGCGAATCCGAAGCCGTCCGGGCCCACAATCGCCCCATTCTGCAGGATGACACCGTCACCCAGCTGACAGCCCTCGCGAACCACCGCGTGGGCATGGGCCAGACATTCCTTTCCCAAGCGTGCTTGTGGATAAATAACCACATGCGGCAAAAGGGTCGTGCCCTCTCCGATGACGGCCCCGGCTCCGATCACCACATAGGCCCCGATATGCACCTTTTCGCCGATGGTGGCGCTGGGGTCGATTACCGCCGTGGGATGAATTCCCGGTGGGTATTGCGGCGCTGGGTGAAAGATGTCGATGGCGCGGGCGAAGGCCAGATATGGATTGGCCGTCCGCAAAGTAGCAGCCGCCAGAGGCTCAAAATCCTCGGTCACCAGCACCGCCCCAGCTTTGGTGGTGCGGGCGTATGGCGTGTATTTGGGGTTGGCCACAAAGGTCAACTGGCCCGGACCTGCTCTCTCAATACCCTCCACCCCGGTGATCTCCTGTTCCTGGTCGCCATGGCAGGTGGCGCCAAGAACGCGAGCGAGGTCGACAAGCTTCATGAAGGCGATTGTACCGAACTCATGAGGACGAATTCTGGGCTTTAAACAGGCTCTCCTGCACCGCTTCGGCAGGTCCCCGGCGCGCCCCAGTCTTGATCACAGCGACAACATCCAGCTCCGCGACCGCTTGCCGGGGCAGAAAAATCCGCTGAGTATTCGACCGGGTGTCGGGAGGAATGAGGAACAATCCCTCCCCCTCAAGCAGGGTCACATCGTTTTGCGCCAGTCCTTCGATCAGATCGTTATCTTTCAACCGCGCCCGAACCCACAACCCCTGACTTCGTGGACGGGTAACAAAGGTCTTACGCAGCAAACGCTCCGGCTGATTGGCATCCCCGGATTGAAAATCACGTACAAAGCAGATCCATTTCACTTCCGACATGGGCACCGGAATAAGCTTGCCCGCCAGATCAAGCAACTCGGCGTGTTCCTCGGCGATAAAAGCAGAAGGAGGAAGGTAACCGGAGAGCCAGTCCCGGCTCAACTTTCGTACGATGACTTTCTTGCGGCTGACTGGCATGGGGAAATCACCACCGGCTGGATTGTCGCATGCGCCCTCCGGTGAGCGCACCGGGAATCGTGCAACGGAGCGCAGCGAAAGCTGTGCAAGCCTGTAGCCAAGCGCGTCTTCAGTATGCTACCTTAGGTAGTTGTTCCTACCTTGGGTGTGCCTGTAAGGTGTTCACATGGCTAATGTTAGCCGCAATCTCAGTGACCGGCGGAGCTGATCGTAAGGCATGCCCGACTATATCTATCTTCTAAAAAACCGCCTCTCAATCCACCAACGCAATGCCCTGGAACAGATTCGTCTGGCGGCGCGCGAAGCCGGGATGACTGTGTTCCTGGTAGGCGGTGCGGTACGCGACCTCACCAGTGGTTCGCCGGTCCTGGATCTGGATGTAACGGTGCAGGGAAACGCTCTTAAGTTAAAGAAAACACTGGAAAAATCCGGTGGAAAACTATGGGGGGAACACGAGCCCTCGCGCACCCTTTTCTTCCGCTTTCCCGTGGGCGTAACGGTTGAGATATCGAGCGCACGCCGCGAAGAATACCCCAAGCCAGGCAAGCCGGTCTACCAATGGGACACGATTCTGGAAGACCTGCGCCGCCGCGATTTCACTGCCAACGCCATGGCCTTGTCCCTCAATGAGCACTCCTACGGTTTGCTCATGGACCCGCTCAACGGGGTTGCCGACATCGAAGCGCGGCAGCTGCGCCTGGTCAGCAACTACGGTTTCATTGAAGATCCGGCCCGGTTGCTCCGAGCCACACGCTTGGCGACGCGCCTGGGGTGGGAATTGGACGAGCGCACGCTCACCAGGTACCAGAATGCCAAGGAAGAAAAGGCCATCGAGGCTCTCTCCGCCTACAACAAGGGCTACGAACTGGAGGAGATTGGCCACGAGGAAGACGGGTTGAGGGTCCTTGCCGCCATGGAGGCCGAAGGCTGGATGCAATACCTTTTTCCCGCCTGGACCACGGCTGCCGCCGATGCCACGGCTCTTGGAGAAATGCGCAAGCTCGTCACCCAGTTGCAGATGCAGGGGGTAAGCCCTGATATTTCTGCAGCCTCGCTGCACTTTCTTACGGCAAAACTTTCTCCTAAGGATGTGGCGGCCCTGAAGGCAATGTTTGTTCGTCCCGGTTTCGTCGAGGAATGGAACCACCTCGACAGCTTAGCCAAGGAGTTCAACAAACAACTTGCCGGCAAGGAGGCAGCAACGCCTTCGGCTACCTGGAAGCTTTTTACCTCCGCAGATCCTCAAGCCGTTCTGTGGTTGGGATTGACGAGCAACTCCCCGGCCGTTCAGGCGAAATACAAGAACTTCTTTACCGTATGGCCGGAGGCGCGGCAGAAAGTTCCCCACGCCCTGCTCCAGGAACTGCGGATCACCCCCGAGGTCCCGGGTTACGAGGAAATGATGTCCCGGCTGTTCCTGGGGGTCATCGACGGCAAACTGGAGACAGAAGAACAACTTCGTGCCTTCCTGGAACCCTACTCGCCCCCGGCTCCTCCACCGCCGGTAACGGTACGCCGTACCCGCGGTTCCCGGAAATCCGCGGAGGCGAAGAGCAAGATTCCTTTGGAAGAAGCGGCATTAGACTTGGAGCCTTCGGAGTTGGACGACGAGGTCGAGGAGGAGGAGGAGGAAGGCGAACCGGAAGTCAGCCTTCCACCCGCCGCTAAAAAGACTGCCGCTGCCTCCAAGAAAACTGCTTCCGAGGCCGAGCCGGCGCCAGCAGGAGAAAAGCCGTCTGTCGCAGCTAAGGCTGAGAGCCCGGCGGCGAAAGCAAGCCCGGCGGCTGCGAAGGCAGCCTTGAATCCCGCGCTACACGTCGTTGCGCCCAGCAAAGCGTCCAAGGTGCATGTCATGGCCAAGCCGGCTAAACCGGCCCCGCCGTCACCCAACCGTGTTGGCGGCCACGCCATCAGCCCCGCGGGCAGTTCTTCCCATCGGCCGGAAGCTAAGAAAGCTCTGCCCATGAAGGCGGTTGCGGTTAAGGCGGCTCCCGCTAAGTCGCTGCCGTCCAAGGCGGTCCCATCCAAGGTGGTACGGCGCCCCGCTGCGAAGCCAGCGCCCGCAGCCAAGCATGCTGCGAAAAACAACAGTCATGGGAAGAAGCCGGCGGCTAAAGCGCCCGTCAAGCTGCACAAGAAAGCCGAACCGGTGAAGAAGTCCCATCCTGCGAAGAAGTCCGTTCCAGCCAGGAAAAATAGATAGCCTAATCGGCGCTGTCGCCTAAAGTAACATTCCGCCGTGACGATGATGCCACCATGGACATCGCGAATGTGACGGAGATACTTTCGGCTATTCTCAGCCACCAGTCTCTACCGTCGACCATGCAGATGATCGCCGATGCCTTCGTGGCCCTATGCCCCTCAAAAGGGGTTGCTATCTTCTTGCTCTCAGGTCCACAGTTCCGGATGGAAGCCGAAGCGGGATTGCCCCAGCGGCTACCCGGGAAAGTATTTCCGATGGCGCCCACTTTCGGATTGCGAGAGGCCCCCGGCTCCGACTTCCCCGCGTTGCGGCAGATATTGGATTCCGGCGTCAGGCTCTGTCACGCGTCGCCGCTGATGTCCTGTTCCGGTGACGCCAAAGGTGCTTTCACCGTATTCGCCCGTCAACAGGGAATTCTGGATGACCCCACTCGGGAAACAATCCAGAGTCTCTGCGGGCTCGCCCGCCTCGCCATCGAGCACCGCCGGTTATACGAGGAGGTCGTCCATCGCTCGGATTTCGATTCCGTGACCGGGGACACGCCAGATCTAATGTTGCGCAACACCGAGACAGCGCTTCAGGCGGCAAAACGCGCTGCTGTCGGTCAGGTGCAGATCTATTCTCCGGCTCTGGGCCGGCAGAGTCCGCGGGCGGCGCAGATGGTGGACGGCTTAATCAACGCTGTCGCCCAAACCCAGTTCCGCATGGCTTACCAGCCTATCTACACCATAGACAAACAAATCGTCGGCTTTGAAGCATTGCTGCGCTGGAATCATCCCACCTGGGGCGACATCAGCCCAGTCGAATTTATCCCAGCGGCCGAAAAAAGTGGTCTGATCGTTGCGATCGGCGATTGGGTCATTGAAGAGGTTTGCCGTCAGGCGATAGAGTGGAATGCCGCCGCCCTGCACCCGGTTAAACTGTTCGCGAATGTGTCCGGGGTGCAGTTGGAACGTCCCGACTTTGTTTTGAAAATCGCGGATGCACTGGCCCGAAGCGGCCTTGCGCCCCAACGGCTGGAACTCGAGATTACTGAAAGCTGGATCATCTCGGACCTGCGCGGAGCCGCGGCCAAACTGCAGAAGCTGCGTGATTTGGGTATCGGGATTGCGATCGACGATTTTGGCACCGGCTACTCCACCTTCAACTACCTGCAAGAGTTGCCTCTCGATACCCTCAAGATCGACCGCTCGTTCATCCATCGTCTCGATGGTTCGGCCACCAACGTTGCTACCGTGCGTGCCATCGTTGTGTTGGCACAACAGCTGGGATTGAAGACGGTTGCGGAAGGTGTGGAGTCGGAACAGCAGATACGGCAACTAAACGAGATCGGATGCGAACTTGTGCAGGGATTTTTCCTGGCCCGGCCGCTCGAGCCGGAAGCTGCATGTTTGCTGCTCAGAAAACAACCAAGCTCCGTACCTCTGCTGGAATGCGTGACCCGGTAGAGCCCTCTGCTCTGCGATACTTCTGGTGGTGCCCAGCAATCTAGAATCCGCTTCCTCTCCTCGTGTAACCAGCATGCGTGTGATTCCGGTTGCCGGGCGCGACAGCATGTTGCTGAACCTGAGCGGAGCCCACGCGCCGTTCTTTACCCGAAACCTTGTCGTGCTTACCGACGATGCCGGGCACACAGGCGCCGGTGAGGTTCCGGGCGGTGAAAAGATCCGTCAGGTGCTTGAACAGGCTCGCTCCACGATCGTCGGCCGGGCGATCGCATCCTATCACGAGATTCTGCAAACCATGCGTGTGCACTTTGGCGAGCACGATGCCGCCGGGCGGGGGCTTCAGACCTTCGATCTGCGTATCACGGTGCATGCAGTCACCGCGGTCGAGTGCGCCTTGCTCGACCTGCTGGGACAGTGGGTGGGCCTGCCAGTAGCCGCGTTGCTCGGTGAAGGACGGCAGCGCTCGAGCGTCCCAGTGCTGGGCTATTTGTTTTTTGTCGGTGACCGGCGCAAGACCGGCCTCCCCTATGTGAGCGAAAGCGAATCCGCTGATCCGTGGCTACGGCTGCGCCATGAGGAGGCGCTTACCACTGAGGCCGTGTTGCGCCTCGCTGACACGGCGCACGCGCGGTACGGCTTTCACGATTTCAAACTGAAAGGGGGCGTGCTTGCCGGGCACCAGGAGATGGAAACCGTGACCGCCCTGGCGGACCGATTTCCCCAAGCACGCATCACCCTCGATCCCAACGGGGCCTGGTCCTTAGAGGAAGCAGTGGCTCTTTGCCGCGGCAAGCAGCATGTTCTGGCTTACGCGGAAGATCCCTGCGGCGCCGAACAAGGCTACTCCGGCAGGGAAATCATGGCGGAGTTTCGCCGCGCTGCCGGCATCCCCACCGCAACCAACATGATTGCAACGGACTGGCGCGAGCTCAAGCACGCGGTGCAATTGGATGCGGTCGATATACCCCTGGCCGATCCCCATTTCTGGACCATGCAGGGTTCCGTCCGGGTGGCGCAGTTCTGCCGCGACTGGGGACTCACCTGGGGATCGCACTCTAATAATCACTTTGACATCTCGCTGGCCATGTTCACGCATGTGGCGGCTGCTGCCCCGGGAAAGGTAACCGCCATCGATACGCATTGGATCTGGCAGGAGGGCCAGCGCCTGACGGGGGAGCCGTTGAGAATCGTCGACGGCGCGATCGTGGTACCAGACCGGCCCGGGCTTGGCATAGAGCTTGACATGGAGTGCATTGAAGCTGCTCACGCACTCTACTGCAAGCTGGGCCTCGGAGAGCGCGACGATCGCGCCCCGATGCAGTACCTGGTGCCGGGCTGGACCTTTGATCCCAAGCGTCCTTGCCTTGCCTGATATATTTGGGACCAAATGCCGCGTCTTTTCCGAATCGGACAACCCCTCTTCCTTGCCCTGCTCCTGTTGGTGTCGCCTGTGCTGGCGGAAAAGCGTCTCGTCCTCATTGATCAGGATGGCTCCGGTCCCGGCGGATCGGACCAGATGGCCATGATGGTTCTGTTGCAGTCGCCCGATGTCCAGGTGTTGGGCATCACCATAGTGACGGGCGATGCCTGGCGCGATGAGGAAGTGCAGCACACGCTGCGCATGCTCGAGCTCATCGGCAGGACGGATGTGCCCGTCGCTCCGGGAGCCGTGTTTCCCCTGGTGCGCACGCAGCGGGAAACTCGCTTGGCGACGGCCCTGGAAGGAAAGGTGGCGTGGCTCGGCGCATGGGGCGCGGGTGCCACCGATCTCGAGCACCAGGGGATCGAGACGGCTGATTTCAAGCGCAGTCACGATCCGTATTTTGTGCCGCCTCTCCCCGAGGGGGCGCCTCACACGCTGCCGCTCGATCAGGATGCTGCGCATTTCCTCATCGCGCAGGTGCATGCCCATCCTCACCGGGTGACTATCTGCGCCCTGGGTCCGCTGACCAACATTGCCTTGGCGCTGGCCATCGATCCGCACTTCGCCGAGTTGACGCAGGGCATCTTCCTCATGGGTGGCAGTCTTGATCCGCAGACGGCCGATCCGGAATTCGCCAGCAACCCGCGCCATGAATTTAATTTCTGGTTCGATCCCGAAGCGGCGCACATCGTGCTGCGGGCCCATTGGCCGCGCATCGACGTGACCACCGCCGACGTGTCCATCAAGGCATCTTTCACCCAGCAAATGGTCGACCAAATTGCGCAATCGCAAAACCCAGCGGCGCGCTATATCGCCAGCTACTCGCAGCAGCGCTACTACTTGTGGGACGAGTTAGCCGCGACCGCCTGGCTGAATCCCGCGATCATCACGAGCGAGCGCCAGCTTTACATGGACGTCGATTTGAGCCACGGCCCCAGTTATGGCAATACCCTGACCTGGACCGCGCCGCTTAAGCCCGACACGGATGAGCAGCTGGTCCACGCGCAGATGGATCTGGATCTCCCAAAGTTCACCAGCACGTTCGTGACGCTGATGAAAGGGCCAACCGCGAAGTGAAACGCCCACAAATCAAACTTAGTCCCGCAGGGACGGCTGAATGTAGCCCAGGACGTCAGTCCTGGGTAGGATTTGAAAACACGAAGAGTCCCGAAGGGACGGCTGAAAATCACCGGGAGGCTGTTGTCCTGGGCAACTTTCAGCCGTCCCTACGGGACTAAGTTTGAAAATCTCGGGGTACCCAGGATTCGCTGCAGGGGACAGAGCTCAAAGCCGGGTGACTTGCGATGAAGCGTGCGGTGTGGCTCCCGGGTGTTGTTTTGGCCCTAGTCGTTGTCGGTCTCGCTACCATTTACCTCCACCAGCGTCCGAGCATCGAGCCAACCAAGATCACGCTTCCCGCCGATGGAGCCGAGCACCAGGCGCTCCGCATTCGCCTGCCCGCGCTCAACTTCGGAAGTACCGTGACCGAAGTCACGGGTCTCCGGCTATTCGACTCCAAGGACCCCTCCGGCCGCATCATTCTCATCGGTGTGCTGCGATCTCCCGTCACTCCCGGCCACACCCAATTGCATCTGCGCTGGCGCCACGGGAACCTGCGTATCCCGGCAACCTTCGTCTTCGATCCGCAGGACAGCTACTCGGACGGGACCCCGGATTTTCTCCGCCTCCACACCCCCCAGGACCGCCAGGCCTTTCGCAACTGGTTCACTTCCATCGCAGACTCCCAGGCAGACGACCCCAACTTACCGGCCGAGATCGACGATTGCGCCGCCCTTCTCCGGTTCGCTTATCGAGAAGCCCTGCTTGCCCACCACGCAAGCTGGCTGAGCAGCCATCCTACAGAAGCCCTCCTTCCGTCGATCGTGCAGTACGCGTACCCCCAGACCCCGTTGGGCGCAAACCTTTTCCGCATCCGCCCCGGCCCATTCCATCGCGAAGATATCGAGAACGGGAGCTTCGCCCAGTTTGCCGACGCGCGTACGCTGATGGAGCGCAACACCTACCTGGTCGCACGCGACCTTCGCTTGGCCCGTCCCGGCGACCTGATTTTTTATCGCCAGCTGGACCAGAACTCACCGTATGATGTCCCGGGCGCCACCCATTACCATTCTCCATTTCACTCCATGGTTTTCTGTGGGGAAAAGGGTGTCGTCTATCACACCGGGCCCATCAACAAAGGCAAAGGGGAGATGCGGCGCCTGCTGGTGAGTGATCTGCTGCACCACCCGGAACCGCGCTGGCGCCCGTTGCCGGAAAACGAAAATTTCCTCGGGGTCTACCGTTGGAACATTCTGCGCGAAGGCGATTGAGCGTTGTCCTGCTGCTGCTGGCGCTGCTTTTTCCTGCCCAGTTGCTAGCCGCGCGGCCGGTCTCCTTCAACCTCAGTACCAATCGCAGCTTCGCTCCCAGCGAAAAACCCACCATCCATCTGTACGCGCAGAATGTCGATGAGCTGGAGTTCCGCATCTACCGGGTGCAAAACCCTGCCAAGTTCCTAGCGGGCCTGCCTGATCTGCACAGCTTCGATAATGGGACCCCGTTCGGTCCTAAAGAACGCATCGACGAAAGAACCTGGCTGGAGAAGTTTCATGACTGGAAGCATCATCTCTGGTTTCTGGTGCGCCGCTTTTTCCGCGGCCAGTTCACCATGGAAAACCGCGATCGTCTGCGCGCCCATCAAGCCAACCTGGCCCGCCGCAGCCGCATTGTCGGTGTAGCCCAGTTTGCCCAGATCCCGTTGTTGAACGATCGCCAGCTGGTCGCCCGCTGGCGCCAGGAGCTGCCGCCAACCTACGTCTCCGATTCCCAGGAATTGCCCATCGACCCCCTGCCCTCTGGTCTGTACTTGATCGAGGCCACCGACGGCCATTACAAGGCCTACACCCTGCTGATGGTCAGCCGCATGGCCATGATCACCCGTACCGGAAACGGCAGTGTGCTGGCCTTCTGCGTGGATCGTGTCTCCGGCGCCGGCCTAGCCGGGGTGCAGGTGAGCGCAGGCTTTGGTCAGCAACAGCAGGCCACCGCAACCACCGACGTCGACGGCCTGGCTCCACTGCAACTAACAGCGCCCAAGCCGCAGCCGGACAACTTCTGGGTGCTGGCCACACATGAGGATGATGTAGCGGCGGTCACACCCGGCGGTTATGCCCTCAGCGGGTGGCAGGGAGGAAGTTGGTCATCCTATGTCTACACTGACCGCCCTGTCTACCGCCCCGGCCATGTCGTGCATTGGAAGGGGATCCTGCGCACCCGGGTGGGGAATCATCTGGAACTGCCCAAGCTCGCAACTATCCACGTCACCATCGCCGACCAGGATGACCACGCCCTGCTAGACAAGGACATGCCGCTCTCCGCCGCTGGTAGTGTGACCGGCGATCTTACTCTGCCGGCCACCGCAACGCTGGGCTACTACACCATCCGGCTGCGCAACGGGCCGGTTACCGATGATGCGGACAACTACGCTGGCAACGGCCAATTCCGCGTGGAGGATTACAGAAAACCGGAATACCAGGTGCGCGTGAGCCCCGCCAAAGCGCGTCTGCTGCAAGGCGAAACCATGCCTGTGACGATCGACGCCAGGTATTTCTTCGGGGAGCCCGTTTCCAATGCCAAGGTAAAGTACCGCGTCTACCACTCGCCCCACTACTGGTGGGATGAAGACGGCGGCGGCGATTACGGAGCCGATTCCGGGGAAGACAACAGCTCGCTGGGCTACGACGCGGCGCAGCAATCGGAACAGACCGGCAAGCTGGACGCCAATGGCAAGCTCACCATCAACGTCCCCACGCAGTACGTAGCCGACCTGAAGCGGCCGACGGATCAGGACTACACCGTGGAAGCCGCAGTCACCGATCAGGCAAACCGCGAGATCACCGGGCGCGGACGCTTTCTGGCCACCCGCGGCAGCTTCCGCATCCATGTCGAGCCGGTGAGCTATGCCGTTCGCGTTGGCGACTCTGCGCTCTTCAACGTGACCGCTGTGGACTACGACAATCACCCGGTACAAACCCGGGTGCACCTGCAGCTGGTTACCCATAAATATGCTAATGGCGCTACGCAGGCCATTCGCGGAGCCGCCACCGATGCGACCACCGGCTCCAATGGTCAGGCCCAAGCCAGGATCCCAGTTGCTACCGCCGGCAGCGCGGAGGTGGAAGCCACTGCGACTACGCCGGAGCAGCGTGTCGTCTTCGACTCCAGCTATCTGTGGGTGATGGGCGGCAATGAGGAAGGGTGGGGAGGCGAGTCGCGCGCGGTGCAGATTATTGCCGACAAAAAGAGCTATGCTCCTGGAGACACAGCCCACCTCAGCATCCTCTCCAACGTGGATAGCTTCCACGCCCTGGTGATCGCCACCGGATATACAGTGGAGTTTCAGAAAGTCCTGTTCTCTCCGGGTAAGGCGCTGACCTTTGACCTGCCGATCACCACGGATGCGCAGCCCAACCTGGAAGTCACTGCCGCCTTTATCCGCAACGATCAGCTCTATCAGGCCAATGTGAGCATCAAGGTGCCTCCAGTACAGGAACAGTTACAAATCGACATCACCCCGGACAAGGAGGTGTTCCAGCCGCAACAGACCGCGGGGTATGACGTATTTGCCCGCGACTGGCAGGGAAAGCCAGTCAGCGCCGATTTCAGCTTCGGAGTGGTCGACGAGGCCATCTACTCCCTTTATCCGGACAGTAGCGGCGACATGGTCAAGAAGCTCTACCCCGACCGCTACGTCTTCGCTGCGGTCGACTCCTCGCTGCAGTACTACTTCAGCGGCAGGGCAGGGCTCAAGTCTCCGCTGCTGGCCAGCCGGCATTCACGGTACCGTCCGCAGCTTGCCCAGGTAAAACCGGGCAACGATGTGGTGCAGCCGCGGGTGCGGAAGGCCTTTCCGGATACGGCCTATTGGTCGCCGTCGATCCATACCGACGCCGCCGGCCACGCCCACGTCACGCTGACCTTTCCCGATTCGCTCACCACCTGGCGCACAACGGTACACGCCATCACGCTCGACTCCAGGGCGGGCTCCGCCATCAACCGGGTGCTGGTGCGCAAGAACATCATCGTGCGCATGGGCACGCCGCGCTTCCTGCGCCAGGGGGATGAAGTCACCATCCCGGTGATCGTGCACAACTACCTCGATCAGGCCAAGCAGGTGCAGTTGTCGCTCGACATCAATGGGCTCGACCCGGTCAGCGGAGTTGCGCAATCAGTCAACGTGCCCAGCAAAGGCGAAAGCACGGCGCTGTGGCGGGTGAAGGCATCGCGCATCGGCACCGCCCGTCTGCTGGCCAAGGCCCTTACCAATGAGGAATCCGACGCCCTCGAGCTCACTTTCCCAATCGAGCCGATCGGCGTTCCGCGCACCATCAACAATTCCGGCGTAATCACAGACAACACAGCTGCCAACACCACCATTAACTTTCCCGCCAACACCGATGCCGCCGCTCACACTCTCCATCTGGAGATTGCTCCCTCGATTGCCGGCAGTCTCTTTTCCGCGCTGAGCTATCTCAGCACCTATCCCTACGGCTGCACTGAGCAGACCATGTCCAGCTTCCTGCCCAACCTGGTTGCCGCCGATACGCTGAAGAAGCTCAACCTCTCTGGCTTGATCAGCCCGGCCGATTTGCAGGCCAAGACGAACGCCGGCCTGGATCGATTGAGCGATCTGCGACACGACGACGGTGGGTGGGGTTGGTGGAAGGAGGACCAGAGCCGCGTCTTCATGACGGCCTACGTGGTCTCCGGCCTGGCCCAGGCGAAGGCTGCTGGCTATGACAAGGCCGCCGCCAACCTACCCGGAGGAGTGCGCTATCTCCAGCAGCAGCTGACGCAGCACCCGCGGATGATCCCTGCACTACGAGCCTATGTGACTTATGCCCTCAGTCTCGCCGGTGCGCAGAATCTTGGCCCTTCGGTCGAAAGCCTGTGGTCCCGGCGCAGCGATCTTCCCGCGGAAGGGCTTGCCCTCACCGGCATGGCCATGCTGCGCACCGGTGACAGCCGTGCGCCGCAGATCGCACAATTGTTGGAAAGTAAAGCCCAGCGCACCGGCACGCTGGTCTCCTGGCCATCGAGCTACAGCCCACTGCTCGATCTAAACGATGACAACAGCGCCGAGAGCACTGCGTTCGCCTTACGCTTCCTCACCCACGCCGATGCCAACAGCCCGCTGCTGGAAGGGGCCGCGCAATGGCTGGTGCTCAATCGCAACGGCGGATACTGGTGGAGCTCCACGGAACAAACAGCCATGGCGCTCTTTGGCCTGGTCGACTATCTTGCCGCTTCCCAGGAGCTGAACGCGGACTACGATGCAGACGTGCTGCTGAACGGCAGCTCAATCGGAAAGCGGCATTTCACCGCGGCTGACGCAGCATCTGGCACAGACCTTTCCATCGACATCACTGCCGCCCAACTCCAGCCCGGTAACAATGTGGTGCAGATAACCAAGCACGGGATCGGCCGCGCCTACTGGTCAGTGCAGGGCAAGTACTACTCCACCGAGCAGAAGCTTTATCAGCAGGGAACGCTGTCGCTTAACCTCACCCGCGACTACTTCAAGCTGACGCCAATCACTCAGGGCGGCAAGGTCCAATATTCGCTCGAACCCCTCAAGGGCCCGGTCCAGGTCGGGAGATACGTTAGCCGTGCACCTTGCGGTAAACGGCTCCCCGGCGAAGTATCTGTTGATCGAAGATCCCATTCCGGCGGGCACGGAATTCGTGCAGAACGAGGACAGCTATATCCTCGGCGATAAGCCTGCTAATTGGAACTATTGGTACACGCGGCGCGAGTTTTACGATGACCGGGCCGCCATTTTCGCTACCGAGTCGAGTGGCCGCCACGAATCTTTCTATCTGCTCAAAGTGGTCAATCCGGGTAGCTTTGCCATCAGCCCGGCCAACGTGCAGCCCATGTACCAGCCGGGCATTCAGGCAACCAGCGATATGCTGCATCTGCAGGTGGAGGAGACGAAATGATGCAGGCATTCCGAGGCGCCTTCGCCATGCTCAAGGCCCGTCTCTTCCTGAGCCAATGGGTCGGGAATTTCCTGCTCATGTTACTGGCTGCCGGCTGGCTGCAGATTCCCGATTCGCATAGCTGGCAGTTCGCGTTCTCCATGCTCTCGGGCGTGTTGTTGGTAGCGGCCTTTCTCTGGCTCTACACGGCCACCTTCCGTCATCTGCGCGTTTCCGCCGCGCGGCCTCACTGGTGGCTGAGTTGTTTGCTGTTGGCAGGCTTTGTCTTGCTGTGGTGGTTGCTGCTGATGCCGATTGCCGCCGGTCGCGCGAACGAGGGTCTTTATGCCGGCTATCTAAATTCTCAATCCCCGCCGTGGCTGCGTGCTCATTTCGGCTATTCAAGCCTGGTAGCCTGGCAGGAACATATCTATGACTGTGCGCAATGGATATGGGCCGGACTGCTGCTTCCACTAGCGATGGAGACTACTGCCTGCGGAATAGCCAATTTCCGTCGTGGGTTCAAGGTGTATCGGCACTGGCTTTACTGGCTAGCGGTGCTGGTCTGCGGCTTTGGTGCAGAGGTGCAGACCTGGGCGTTAGCTGACTGGACACCCAGTGCCGGCCTGACCGGACAAACCTTCAGTCTCATAGCCCGCCTGGGCCTTGCCTACACCATCGACATCCTGCTCTGGTGCTTCGTGCTGGCCCTCGTGGCCTATTATCTTGACGCGGATGTTCGGCACAAAGCGGACAGCTTTTAGCCTGTCCGTCTGAACGCTACGGCCTGTTGTGCCAAGCGTTTTGCAGGCCCGGTTGTGTAGCTCCGCATTCCAGTCTGGGGAGCGGATTCCGAAATTGTGCCAGCCCCGGACTTTCAGTCCGGGGAGCGGGTTTTCAAACCCGCTGAAACGCTCGGTGTATAAATTCCGGGCTTTAGCCCTGGTGGCTGCGACCTTTGTGAGAGAAACCAGGCCCTCAGCTGGCAAACATTTATGGGTTATAGTCCCGAAGGGACGGCTGAGTGTAGCCCAGGACGTAGTCCTGGTTAGAGTCCAGAAACGTGATTCAGTCCCGCAGGGACGGCTGAAAATTGCCCCGGACCTAGTCCTGGGTTGTACTGGACTTAGTCTGGACAGCGCGTCCTGAGTACTTTTCAGCCGTCCCTGCGGGACTGATCGCTCTCGCCAATCCTACCCAGGACTGCGTCCTGGGCTACACTCAGCCGTCCCTTCGGGACTGATTCATCGTCCTGATTCGCTGATTCGGCAGTCTGAAAGTTCTTACGCAGCCCGTGACCTTCAACAGGTGAGAGTTTTCCCATCCTCTGAAGCGCGCACCAGCTTTTCTATCCACTGTGAGTCGCCCCCGCCGCGCGAGTTATTTAGCGTACAGTTTAAGGCTTTCGAGATAGCCCCTTTCTCGCCACTTGGGGCACGTGAACACACGGCCCTCATCGATCAAAACATCAATCGAATTGAACCAGGCAATTTCGCCCTGAAGCTTGTCGTTATGAGCTTGCATCAGCTCATTCAGTTCATTGACAGTGACACCTTCAGGATGCTGGCGCATGAGATTGAAAACAAGCTCAATGACACGATCCTGCTCGGGAAATTTGCGACTGTATACCACGGTTGTTGCTTTTTGCCTCCGTCTCTTAGCTTTACCAGGGGGTGGGTTATACCTGACCGGGAGTGGTTTGCCGTAACGGATTCGTATTGCCAATCTGATGGGCTCTGGCAAACAGAGAAGGTTTCGTTTCCCATTCTCTGAAAGGATCACGCGCGTGAATGTCCATGAGACTAAGGTGAAATCCAACGCAGGAATGTGAACCAATGGGTCGGCAGGTCTTTTCCCGCCGCTCTCCAATGCGGAGCCAACCAGCCGGCTGGCCTTTCCGCAATTCGTATATTGTCACAGAAGGTGATCTTTGAGCAAGAAATAGATAATGCTTCTTTATCATCTTTTTTCTTTTTTGGGTCTTGCGCTGGCGAGTTTTTTCAGCTACGGCGCCACAGGCGCCCATAGTTCCGCAATGTCGCTCGCAATCGCCCGCCCTTGACTGCGGCCGGCTTCGGCCGCCGGTATACGTGTTTCGGGCAAGAGTGGATTGGCTCCAATCGCACTTCTTGATACGCTGTCGGGTTCGACGACGTACGTCACTGCGCCCGCGCTCTCGAGGAGTTCAATCTGGCGGCGCAGAGGGAATGCCAACATTTCGTCAGGCCTGGCACCCATTGGAGACACAATGACGATGCGAGCATAGCCTTTCGCCAAGTCCGCATTGTCCGAGGACCGAACCCCACCATCCATGTAACGACACCCGTTGATCGTGACTGGCGGCCATACCCCGGGGACAGCACAACTTGCACTGACTGCGTCAACCAGACCTATGGTGGAGAAGCGGTCGAAGACTTTGGGTTCTCCGGTCGCGGTATCCACCGCGACAATGCGCAGAAAGCGATCGGGCCAGGAATGACTCGGCAAGCGTTCACTGATCACGGCACGCCGCGCTTCTTCTGTAACCGTTGCCGCCTCGAGTGCCCACCGCCCGATGAGACGCTTGGACTCTGCTTGATCAAACGCGGCGGCCATCTTCGGCAGGGCGCCCTCAAGCAGTTCGAACAGATGAGGATCTGGTGTAATTTCTCGAGTCTGAAGCGCGGGGTCCACCTGGCGTTGAAAGAGTTCTGCCAGAGAGAGTTGACTGCCAAGCTGCGCGGCAACAGCTGCGCCGGCAGATGTTCCCAACATCAATTCGGCGTCGCGCAGATCGACGCTTTTCTCACTCAGGCCGAACAACAAGCCCGTGGTCCAGGCAATCCCGGCGACACCGCCTCCTCCAAGAACCAAAGCACGATCGTTCATGATCGCGGCTCACTGCTTGAAACCATCACTCGTTGAGCTCCGGCGCAATAGATTGCCATGTATCCATTATGAGATATTGCCAGCAAAAATGCGGTTGCCCGTCGTCAACGGACGGCAGGGGAAGCCCCTGACGGATTGGCAACAAAGCGCGGCGGCGCGGCCTCGGTGGCAAATTGCCAAGCCGTGAGGTAAGCGAGCTGGAGTATCTTTTGCATCTTGGGGAAATCGATTTTGTCCACCGTGTCGGTGGTGTGGTGATAGTCGGGATGAAACCCGGTGAACCACCAGAAGGCCGGAATATTGTGCAGCACAAAAGGGAACTGGTCGGAGCGGAAGAACACATTCAGTGCCGACTCGTGGTCGAACCGGTCATCGAGCGTCAGACCGACTAGCTTGTCCTGCTCCTTGACCGTGCGGTCATAATCGGGCGAGTAGAGTGCGCCAATCAGATTGAGGCGGTTGGTCGTATCGCTGGGTATCTGGATCAGTCCATCTGTCTGCGGGCTGGGCGCCTCATCTCGGCCGATCATATCGAAGTTGATCTGCGCGCGCGTGGTCGCGAGCGGACGCAATGGGTGGGCGGCCATCCAGTAAGCGCCAAGCAAACCGCGCTCCTCGCTGGCGAAGACGACGAAGAGAATGGAGCGCTTGGGCCTTGCGCGATTAGCGACGAAGGCGCGCGCCAGCTCCACCACGCCGACCGTGCCTGAACCGTTGTCATCGGCGCCATGCCATATCTGAGGGCACGGATGCGGGTCGGGCGGCGTGCTGACCGGTGGATGCGCGGGGTCAGCGCACGGGGCCGTGCCATCGTGATCGTGGTGGGCCGTGATCAGGATGGTTTCAGTCGCAAGCCGCGGATCGCTGCCCCGCAGCAGAGCGGCCACATTATTCGTCACCCCAGTGCGTTCGGCGCTGTTGCGGAAGTGGAGGGTGAGCGTGGTGTCCGGCAATGGCTGCGATTGCGGCTTGAGGTCGCGATCGATCAGGGTTTGTGCCGCGCCCGGTGTGGTACCCGAAGTCGCGAAGAGGTCCGCGGCCACTGCGTCGAGCACGATTGCCGAGGGGATGTGCACCTCATCATCCTGGATGGCCTGCAGCGGCAAGGGCACGGGTCGTACAGCGCTCGAGCCGATGCGCCTGGATCGTTCCGCATTGGTCAGGTGCTTGCGGTTCGGTTCCGCCACGATCACGACAGCCACGGCGCCGTGCGCCTGTGCATTCATGACCTTCACCCGCGTGGTAGCGTAGCGAGTGTTTCCGGTTCCGTTGAAGATCGAATGAGGATCATCCTCCTGGGGTTCATGATCGAAGATGAGCACGATTTTGCCGTGGGCATCGATGGAGGAGTAGTCATCGTAGCCAAGCTCGGGTGCGGTGATACCGAAGCCGGCAAAGATGACACCCGCGGTAAGATCCACCGCATGCTTGTAAGCCCCGACCATCTCCGGAGCACGCCAGACCGTGGTCTTACCAGCCCGCGTGAGCGTGATGGAGGAGGCGTCACGATCCGGTCGATACTCAATGAGTGTGAAGGGCTGAAGGTAGCCGGCCTTGCCCTCTTCTTTCACCGGTGGCTGCAGGCCGGCTTTGGCGAACTGGCCGGCAATCCATTTGGTGGCGAGTTCATCCCCAGGCTGCAGGCTCATGCGGCCGGCGAGCTCGGCTGAGCTGATGTAAGTGAGATCGCGGCGCAGGTCGGGTTGCTGGATCGCCTGGAAGCCAGGCAGCTCTTTTCCAGGGATGCCAGTCTGCGCGCTTGCTGTGGCGACAGCAAGGGCACTGGCAACTATGACGACGATCCGGCGCATCAGGGCTCCTTCAACTAAGTATTGCAAGACTTCAGAATGCCACATCGGGCGTTCTTAATTCATAGTTGAAGGCAACGTTTCCTAAATTACCGGCACCTAATTTCTCGAAGTGCGGGCCTGCTGGTGGCGAAAAGAAATATCCCCACACCACCGGAAAACATACTGTGGTCCACGTCCCCATTGGCCTGCAGGTAGTCGATCGGATCTCAGACCCGAAATGCGTCAAATTGATTTTTTAGAAAGAGGGAAGGCTATGTTTCTAGGTCTCGGATTGGTTTTGCTGCTGCTGTGGCTGGGAGGCTTTTTCGTGTTCCACGTCACTGCGTTCTTTATTCACATTCTCCTGTTGCTGGCTGTTGTTTCGATTATCTTCCATTTCATGCGTGGGACTGCTTCCGCGGTCTGAGGGACGCATTCGAGGGAGGCGCTCGACGTGAGAGCGCCTCCACATTTTTACTTCCTGCCCCTGGATTTCGATCTATCCATTCGTCTACTGGCTCTTGTAGATGGACTTGCCTTCTTTAAATGTTTCGACGACCTTGATGTCCTTGATCGAACCCACCGGAACGGTCAGCGGGTTCCCCGAAAGAATGACCAGGTCGGCAAGCTTACCGGGTTCAATCGAGCCCTTGGAACTTTGCTCGCCGTACTGGTAAGCGGAGTTGATGGTGATGGCTTTTAGCGCTTCCATCGGCGTGACACGCTGGTCGGGTCCAATCACCACTCCGCCGCGGGAAATGCGATTCACGGCCGTCCAGATTACGAACATCTGGTCCAGCGGCGCAACCACAAAGTCAGTGTGATTGGTGGGCCGCAAGCCTTTGTCAATCGCGGCGCGCATGGGGCTTTCGAAAAACGCCTGCTCTTTGCCGCGGTTCAGCACATGGGTGTCGCCGAAGTAGAACGTGTGTTCGGTGTATAGGGACGGCGTTATGGAATATTTCTTGTACTTGTCCAGCTGGTCAGCCCTGACAAATTGTGAATGGATCACGGTGAGGTGGCGATCTTTGGTTGGATCTCCGGCCGCCGCATATTCGTGCGCGCGCAATAGCATATCGATTGCGGCGTCGCCATTGGCATGGACGTTCAAGGGCAGACCGAGGTCATACACTTTCTTGAACATCGCCTTCACTTCCGTCTCAGGAAACGAGGGCTCGCCGCGCCAGTTCTTTTGCCCGGCCGGTCCGCCGGTCAGATAAGGCGTGGTGAAGTAGGCAGTCTTGCCCTGGGGGGAACCATCCATGGTGATCTTCACGCCGCCTAGTTTCACGTGGTTCACATAGGTGCCGAAGCTGCTTGCCGGGTTGTTCTTGAGCACTGCGTCCAGGTCCAGGATGAACGGATACGAGACCACATCGACGATATGGACACCGGCCGCAGCAGCTCGTTGCATCAGGGCCACATCGCTTGCGTGCGTTAATCCTTCTTGCGCAGTGGTAATTCCAGACGCGGCGTAGAGCATTTGTCCGGCGCGGCTCCACTCCACCTCTTCTTCGCGGGTAGGTTGCGGCAGGGCAGCGTAGATAGGCAGATAAGCGGTCTCCATCAGCAGGCCCGAAGGCTCGTTGGACCCCGGTTTGCGCAGAATGATGCCGCCCGCGGGGGTTTTCGTCTTGGCGGTTATGTTGTACTTCTTCATCGCGGCCGAATTGAGCACCGCTCCGTGCATGGAGACGTGCCCGACCATCACGGGGTTGTCGGGGAAGTCTTTGTCCAGATCGTCGCGAGTGAGACCAACACCGTTGGGCATGGCGTTCTCGTCGTACCCGTAGGCCTGGATCAGCACTCCCGGGGGAATCTTATGCTGATCGCGAAACTGCTTCAGGGCGACGACGATGCTGGCGATGTCCTTACCCGGGCCCGCCGGGGGCGCCATGATGTTGACCTGGTTGGCCACGGAGAGGGAATTGATGTAATGGCTGTGGGGATCGAGGAAACCGGGGACAAGCGTCTTGCCGGCCAGGTCGATCGTTTGCGTGGTCTCACCCTTGTGGGCTTTCTCGACCTCCGCCGTGGAACCCACCATCAGAATCTTTCCATCCTTGACCGCGACGGCCTCGGCACTGGGTTGGGCGTCATTGACGGTAATGATGTTGCCGCCGGTGTAAATTGTGTCCGCGGCTTGCTCGGGCTTGACTGAATTGCAGCCGGCGGCGCAGGCCACACAGGCGCCGGCAACTGCTATCAGCAGCGGTTTCATCGTCATGATCTTCCTTTGTTGTTTGGTGCCCTCACGATAGACGACGGGGGTATGTTTGGATATGCCAAAACTACCTGTTTTGCTCTCAAACTCTACTAGAAACATCCAAGCCGGGCGGCATGCAGACGTCCCGCCACTTTGTAATCAGTTCGCGTTATGATTTAGAACCTGCATGGCTCTCATTTCTGATCTCCGCAGGCTCTGGCAGCCGGGGCCGGGACTCGCGTCCGCTCGGACGGAGGCAGAGCTGCGCGGCCAGACAGAGGCCTTCTGCGGCGCGACCAGCCTGGATAGCCAAACTGGCCTCCTCATCAAGCTGTTTTCCGGCATCTGGCAGCAGCGCTCCGAGCGCGCCTTCCAGTCTCGCCTGCTCTGTTGGCTGGGCGTGCTGGAGCAAGACGCTGATTTGCGGTCCCGTTTTCAGCAGACCTGGCAGTCGACTCTGGGCAAGCTTGATTCTGTTTCCCTCCTGGCGGAAGCGGGAATTCCCGCCCAGCATGCGCTCTTTCGAGAGATCACCAACCGCCTTTTCCAACGCTGGCTGCCTCCGCCGCGGGAGGAGGAGGATACGGCGCGACTGTTCGCCGCAGTCTTTTGTTCCTCGCGCACTGTCCAGCGCTTTCTGCAGATGGATGCGGCTGTGTTTGCTCGCCTGGCGGCCAACCTCTGGAACGCCGAAGGGCTGACAGCCTATCCGCATGTTCACCAGGACCTACATGAAGCGCTCCGCTTGTTGGCGGCGCGGGTCTCGGCGCGTGGCACCAGCCGTGCAGTCCGCCAGCGCAGCGCCACGCAGGCGGTGGAGCAATCTCCTCCCTATGCCCTGGTCTTTGCTACCGAAAAATTCATTGTGTGCGAACACTCCGCGGCGTCAGGCGAGTGTCCGGAGGAGTGCAGGGAGCAATGGCTTAACGCGGTCTACGCTTGCAGGGGAGAGCTCGCGATCGTGCGCATCAATATGGAAGACGCCGGCGTGAATGCTCCGCTGGTCTTCGACCTGAGCGCCATGGACACGGCGCTCGACCGGATGGAGATGCTCGCCGGCACGCTGGTAGAGCGCAGCAGCAAAGCTACGGCTGCCGTGCGCCTGTTGCTGAATACGCTGGTGCAGGGCCTGCTTGAGGATAGCCGAATCTCCTCGCTGGTGCGCCAGAATTTCAACCTGCTGGCACGCAAGACCGTGGAACGTACGGGCCACGGTGGCGAACACTATATCGCCCACGATCGCAAAGAATATTGGCACATGTGGGGTGCGGCTATCGGGGGCGGATTCCTTACCGTCTTTACCGCGGCGATCAAACTTCACCTGGTGGCGAAACACTGGGCGCCCTTTGCGGAAGCGGTTCTGATAGGAACAAACTACGCCATCAGTTTCCTGTTGCTGCAGCTCTTCGGGCTGGCGCTCGCTACCAAGCAGCCGGCCATGACCGGGGCCACGCTGGCCGATATCATCCGTCGCAACCGGGGTGATTCTCGCCGCGACCAGATCACGGAATTCGGCGCATCCATCAGCCGTACGCAACTGGCTGCGGCGCTGGGCAACATTCTGGCTGTGTGCCTCGGTGCCGTGATCTTTAATCTTCTTTGGGTCCGGGCCTTCCACACGCCCTATTTGCCCGCTGCGCAAGCGGAAAAGGTCTATTTATCGCTGCGCCCTCTGGCCTCGGCAACCGCCATTGACGCGGCGCTCACCGGCGTCCTGCTCTGGCTAGCCGGTCTGGCTGGAGGATGGTGCGAAAACTTCGCTGTCTACCACCGCATTCCGGCATCTATCGCGCAGCATCGGCTCGGCCAAACCTTCGGGGCGGCCAGAATGCAAAAGCTTGCCGACTGGGTCGACCGCAACATCGGCCCCTGGAGCACCAGCATTTCACTGGGCTATCTGATGGGATTTACGCCGGTGTTTTTTGAGTTTTTTGGACTGCCGCTGGACGTCCGCCACGTCACCCTCAATACCGGCATGTTTGCCTTCGCTGCCGCTCGCTTCGGCCCGTCGGCATTCCGGCAGGAATGGCTCTACTCCGCGATGGTCGGCATCGCGGTCATGTTCGTGCTGAACCTGGGCGTCAGCTTTGCCATCGCATCGTTCGTGGCGCTACGCGCCTACGATGTGCGCCACAAAGAGCGGGCATCGATTCTGCACTATGTGCTCCGGCAGATGTTCTCCTCACCACTCAAATTTCTTTTTCCCGTTCAGCCCCGGGACGCAGCCGCCAAACCGGTTGCAGAGGAGAGCGGGCGCACAGCTGCGTAATGATCCTAGGCTGCAGTGTTGCATTCGATGACGTGTGGGATGCCGGTTTTATCTTGGATGAACGAAGGGCACGGCTGAAGCCGTGCCGCCCTGCACTAGGACTCATGAGGGCTTTAGAGCAAGGCTGAGATGAGCATCCTCGAGGTCCTTCGACTGCGCGCCCAAAAGCGCTGTGTCACGCGATGAATCTGTGAGGCGCTTCGCTCAGGATGACGATTTTGTGGCGAGTTTGATGAAAAACACCCAAAACAAGGGAGCACGGCTGAAGCCGTGCCCTTCGCGCAAAGATTAGCCTGTCGAAAATCTAATTTCGACAAGTCTGGCGGAGAGTTGCCAAGTCTAAGCAGTCCCACGCTTGTGGCTCTATCAACAATCGTAATCGATTCAAGGCCCGTAGGGCCGCCTGCTACACATAGCCCAGCCCGATAGGGCTGGGTATTGATGGGGAAGAACCGAGCACCGTAGGTGCGGCACTCCACCGCGCTGCTGGACGTGCGCCGGCAACTTACGGAGAATCACTCGAGCTGGCAGGCGTTTCGGTTGGCGACAGAGCGATCGAGACCGCGTCCTGGCCAAAAAAGTTCATCTTGATTTTTGTCTCCACTTCGACCGGATTGCCAAGCACCTGATAGGGGTTGTAGTGCCATTGGCGGACCGCGCGCATTCCGACTTCTGCCAATTTTGGGCTGCCGCTCAGCACGGTTACGTCTTTGACCGAGCCGTCCGCACCAATCAATGCCTGCAGTTGCACCTCTCCCACCAAATTGGGTTCAGAAACTACGGGATGAGCAAAAGGACCCTGGGGAAATTCGGCGACAAATCGCGGTTCTGCAGGAGCGGAAGGGGCGACCGGGGTCGGCGCAAGAATCCTGTCAGGAGCAGGAAGCACAGGGCGGCTGGCGCCCAGGGAGCTTATGAGTTGACGCGATGGAGGCTCCGGGTGAACGAGCGCGGGCTCAGGCGCCGGAGACGCCACCAAGTGCTTTGGTTTATCGGGATTCGCGACCGCCACGGCTACCGGTGAAGGCGGAAGCCGCTTGGCCGCCGCCGGGTGGAGATCCGGGGCTTTGATGTGGTTCGCCGCATGCTCCCTTGGTGTTGAGTGCGCTTGAGGATGACTCATCTGCTCTGTTCTCAACCGCGGGATTGCGTAGCTCGAAGCCACGATCACTACCACACAAACCGCTGCCAGCGTGCCCAAAGCTCCCCACTGCTGGAAGCCGCTGTCCCGGACCTCCCGTTTCTGGGTTTGCTTCAAACCCACTGACCAATAAGGACTCAGCAAGCCGGAACTGGGTGCCGGCGCCAGGAATGGCCGCGAAGCAGGCCGTTCTGCTCTCGGCCGGACCACTCGATTGGCAGCTGCGGTGAACCCAGAAGCTGGGGACTTGGACCGCGCTTCCTCGACCACGCCTAAGACACTGTTGCCGGCCACCGGCAGGCTCGGGGTTACGACTGCCGACTGGGATAGTTTCTCAATCAGGCGCCGATCACTGCGGCTCAAAACCTCTGGAGCAAGAACATGAAAATGGCGGAATGTCCACTGAAGACGGACGCGTTGCCACGGTGACGGGCGAACATAAACTGCTCCAGAATTGGTGCGCAATTCAAGGAGTTGCGGACCATCCTCTTCGCTATCTGTGAACGGGTTGACTCGGAGAAGGGACCCGATGCTAGGCATGACGGCCTCCGCTTTGAGATCACACAGGGGCCCGCCTGGACATTCAGGGAAAACCGGGGGATGGTCAATCTGTCTTTACTTATCTTATACGACATCGAAACTGTAGCAATCGTCCCTCAAATGCTGCCCAGGAGGACATATAATACGATGCTTTCCTTCGCAACTCGGCTCCTTTAAAAAACTGCGGCTTTCATTGACCCATCGGTCGAGGTCGTGAAGATTCTGCAGCTTCGGCTCCACTTCCAGCCCGACCGGTATACTGTCAGCTTGTTCCCCCTCCGGAGCTAATGGCCAGCACCCCTCGCCAATACGCAGAGAACCCTGCCTCCTCTAGCCGCGCGGCTTCCGGCCGGTGGACGATCGTATTTTTATTGTTCACTGCCTCTGTAATCAATTACCTCGACCGCTCCAGCATTTCATTGGCTTTGCCTCTGCTTTCCCGCGACCTGGGTCTGGGTCCAGAGAGCAAAGGCTTATTGCTTTCGGCCTTCTTCTGGTTCTACGCCCTGCTGCAAATCCCGGTGGGATGGGCCGCGGACCGCGTCAACCTGCGCTGGCTGTACTTCTCCGCCTTCGTGTTGTGGTCGGTCAGCCAGGGATTGACTGGTTTTGCCGGCAGCCTTACGGCGCTGATCATGTTTCGCATGCTGCTCGGTGTAGGTGAGTCGATCTACCTGCCGGGCGGAACGAAGATTGTGAGCATGTTGTTCGCGTCCACGGAGCGTGGTCTGCCGTGCGGTATCTTCGACTTTGGCACGCGCATGGGCTTGGTGCTGGGCGGCCTGATCATCCCTTGGCTGCTGGTCCACCTGGGTTGGCGTTCTACCTTCCGGCTAATCGGGTTTTCGGCACTCCTATGGGTTATTCCCTGGCTGTGGGCCACGAAAGGACGGCTGGCCCAGCAGCCTCGGACGCCTTCATCGACGCGCAGCAGAAAACAGGAAATACGGTTTTTGCTGACCAACCGGAATTTGATCGGCATCTGCCTCGGTTTCTTTTGTTTTGACTACTACTGGTACCTGTTTGTCACCTGGCTGCCGGACTACCTGGTGACGGTGCGGCACTTCACCATTTTGCACGCCGGCTTCTTTTCCTCGCTCCCCTACTTCGTATTTGGAGCCAGTGAACCCGTGGGCGGCTGGATCGCGGACCGATTGATCGCTTACGGTTGGGACGAAACGCGCACGCGAAAGGGAATTGTCACCGTGGCGTTTCTTTGCGGCTTATTTCTGATTCCCGCGTCCCGGGTCGATAGTGCCTACACCGCCGTGGCACTGATCGCCGGCGGGTCGCTGGTTGGGCTGGCAACCGGCAACCTTCTGGTGATCCTGCAGTGTTGCGCCCCGCACGAGGATATAGGCTTGTGGACCGGGTTCGAGAACTTTGCCGGCAACATTGCTGGTGTAGTGGCTCCCTTGCTCACCGGTCTCATCATCAGCCGAACCGGTTCCTACGCTCCCGGGTTCATGCTGGCCGCGCTCGTGCTGCTCGTCGGCATTATCTGCTACTGGTTTATTGTAGGGAATCTGGGCTCACGAAGCGAAGTCGCAGCCGGTCCGTGAGACGGTTTCGGAGTTAGGTGGATCGTGATGCGGCGCATACTCTGCATCATTATGGTTCTGTGCAGTTGCGTCCTGACTGTCCCGGCTAGGGCGCAGCAGCCACAACTGCCCGAGGATCCGGAAGATGAAAAACAGGTAGGGCTCTGGCTCGATCAAGGAATTTCCAGCGACCTTTCGGCGAATAAATCCCTGGAACTGGAATTCTACGAGCGGTTCGACGAGGGCATGTCCAACCTGTTCGAGTACTTCGTTCAAGGTGGCGTGGCCTTTCGTCTGCGGCCATGGTTCACCTTGATACCGGTTTACCGTTACCAGCGCTTTCCTGGAAATCCCACAATTTCGTACGAAAACCGATTGCTACTCAATCTCACTTTGAGCACCTCCCGAGGCTTGTGGCGGCCGGTCCTCCGCACGCTCATCGAGGGACGATTTCCCGATGACCGGCCTGCTTCAGGACGGCTTCGATTTCGCCCCGGTATCGAGTACACCCTGCCGCTTAGCGTGGCGCGTCGCCCGGTGCTGGTCGTGAACAACGAGTTCTTCATCGTTCCCGGAAACAACCCCTTCGCCAACGGCGGCAGCAGCTACACCCAGAACCGCTTCCAGGCCGGCGTACGGCTGCCAATAACCAATTCATTCTCTGTTCGGCCTTATTTCTTATTACAGTCGGTTAACCTGCCCACTGGCTGGGACACAAACCAAATTGTTGGCCTCTCGGTCGCCATTAAGGTCGCACGCAAAACCAAGTGACCGTTGGCAACTGTCGGGTCCTGGCCGGACGAACTTTTGCAGGTATATCGGTTAGACTAAAGGCTGCAACACTTGACCGACTTTGGCCTTGGTTCAAACTATGCATTTCAGCCGCTTACGACCAATGCCTGCACTACTGCTCTGCCTGCTTGCAGGCAACGTTTGCTGCGCATCTGCAAGCGCCGTGCCGGATGTTCCGAATGTGCGCGCTCTACCGTCGGCGCCCTCGCCCTCGAGCACGCCCGCCAGTGCGTCGCTCGCGCAGCAGGCCCATGTTGCTATTCCGCGGCTAAATAGTGAGCCCACGCTCAACGATTTTCTTGTCACCCCGGTGCGCTCGCCAGCGGCACGCGCCATGCTCCGCATCAGCAACTTCGTGCAGCGTTATCCCAAAGACGGTGCTCCTGTCACCGAACCTACCGTCGCTTATCTGGGCTACACGCACGAATACCTATTGGTAGCTTTTGTTTGCCAGGATAAAAAGCCGGATCTCATTCGCGCGCACATGTTGGCGCGCGATTCGCTGGGAGACGATGATTCTGTCCAGGTGATGCTCGACACCTTCAACGACCAGCGGCGGGCGTTCTTGTTTCGCAGCAATGCACTCGGCATTCAGGCCGACGGCCTTTACAGCGAGCAAAACGGTACCGATTACTCCTTCGACACCGTGTGGGACACGTGGGGGAAACGCACTGCGTCCGGGTACGTCGTGCTCCTACGCATCCCTTTCTCCAGCTTGTATTTCGCCAAGGCCGGTGCGGGCGAGATGCGGACCTGGGGCATCATCCTGCAGCGCAACATCTCTCATGCCAACGAGTCGGCTTTTTGGCCGCAGAGCAGGCACAGCATCGCAGGGCTGCTGACACAGGACATCGCCGCGGACGGCTTCAGCGATATCGAGCACGGCCAAAACCTTCAATTCGAACCCTATGCGCTGGGCCGTAACCTGCGCCAATTGGACACCGTCAATCCTGACGATCCGTACTTTCAAGACAAGCATCTGCAGGGCTACACCGGCCTGGACGCGAAGTTCATCCTGCACAACAGCCTGGTACTCGATACCACCATCAATCCCGATTTCAGCCAGGTGGGCGTGGACAATCCGGCTACGCCCAATCAGCGCTTTCCCCCCTACTTTGCGGAGGTGCGGCCGTTCTTCATCGAAAACAGCAGCTACTTCATGACGCCGGTAAGCTTGTATTACACCAACAACATCGTCAAGCCGCAGTATGGTGCGCGTCTCACCGGCAAACTAGGGCCCTGGGCGCTGGGCCTGCTTGGGGTGGATGATAGAAGCCCCGGAGAGGCGGTCCCGCCCGGTGATCCCGAGTACGACACGCGCGCCCATTACTACGTTGGCCGGGTGAACCGCGACGTCGGTTCGCTCTCGAATGTCGGTGTCATTTATGCTGACCGCGAATATCTCGATTCTTTTAACCGGATCGGAGGATTTGATTATCGAGCGCCGCTTAAAAACCGGTGGACGTTAACCGGTCAGGCCGTCACCTCAGCAACACAAAACGTCAGCAACAGCACCCAGGGCGAGCAGGAATGCGAGGCGCTCACATTAACCTGCAGTGGCCAGACCTATTCCCAGCAGGTGAATTATTCCGATCTGCATCGCAACGGATGGATTGCCTACAACGATACTTCCGCCGGATATGTTACCGACACCGGATTTTTTCGACGTCCTGATGTGCGGGAACCCAATGGCTACTACAGCTATACCTTTCGTCCGCGGCTAGGGCCGGTTTTATCTCATGGGCCGAGCATCTACAGCGAACGCATCTGGGACCATAACGGTGTTCCCCTGGACTTTTACATCAACCCTGCTTACAGCGTTACGTTCAAATACCGCACCACCATTTCCGCCAATGTGGATTTAGGGCAAGACCGGTTGCGGCCCATCGATTACTCCGCGTTGCCGCAGGATGTCGAGTATCACAGTCACACCAGCGGAGTTAATTTCTACACTTCGCCCGTGCCTTACATCGCGATCGGTGGCGGAGTTTACACCGGTACGGTGGTCAACTATTCGCCGCCGGCCGACGCTGGGCCGGGGCCGGTCAACGTGACTTCACCCAACCTCAACGTGGAAGTCAAGCCCATCAGCTCCGTCGATCTGCAAAACAGCTATGTGTATACGCACTTCACCAACCTGGGTACCGGCGACGTGGTCTATGACAACCACGAACTGATCTCGCGCTGGAACTACCAGATGACCAAGGCCCTTTCCTTCAACCTTATCGGCCAGTACGTTTCTACCTTGCCGAATCCGCAGTACACCAGCCTGGCGAACTCGAAGTCACTTTTTGCGGATGCATTACTCAGCTACCAGCCGCATCCGGGCACGGCGATTTACTTGGGCTACATAGGAAACTTTGAAAACCTGGACCCGGCCCTCTGCACCCGGGAAGCAGATGGGCTTTGCAACGCAAATGATCCCATTTTGCCGCCTACCTACTCCTCGCTTCTGAACACCGGCAAGACGATCTATGTAAAGGTCAGCTACCTGCTGCACTTTTGATCACGCAGCGCCTTTAGCGTTGTCTGGGCCGGCGGAGGCATAGAGAACGTAGCAGCTACTGTATTGATGCAGACTTTGTTGTGCAATCTGGTGTTGGAAGACGTCGAGTGCTAAGGCAGTTGAAGGTTACCGGCCTTTAGTTCCCGTGCAAACCTCCTGGATGCGATGATGGGTGCCCCAGGTCTCGCTTTTGAGACCTGGGATCCTTCACGCAAATGCCGGCAGACCAACTTGCAGAGCTTTGACCAGATCCTGCTTTAAATTAAAAAGTCGCGCTTACGTATTGCAATTGCCAGAGAAATATGACATTCTCACAGAGTTCTTAGAGCCCAGAGGCAATGCGATGAAACACTTCATCCAATTCGAAGCGCAGGTCATGCCGGTCATACGGCCTGGCTATCTTTGCGCGAAGAATGGCTTCCTGACTCCGGGCGCATCGCTTCGATCCGCCTAGTCTTCCCGGTTACTGGGCTGCCGGGATACGGCGCTCCTCCTTCGCACAATTAAGTTCCTCCGCATCCGGTGGCGAAGTCTGTCGATTGCATCGACTGTGACTCGGAGATATCGCAGACGCTTTTTCCCCGGATGTTGTACATGCATTCCGTGTGGCCGGTGGCGTAGACAACGGATACTTCGCCGCAGGAGCGGGTGGACGCAGGTTCGATTCCTGCCGCAGCCTTACGCTGCGTAGCTCAGTGGTAGAGCACCTTAAAGCTCTGTTGTCGTTTGTTCCCCGGCCCTCCTAACCCCGGTTCGCTCAGGATAGAAAGCAATGTCTGCCATGGGCAAGATCAAGGTGAAGGGTGGAACTCCGAGTGGGTGGGCCTCGCTGTGCACAACTTGCGCGTGGGCGCATATCGTCTCGGGCTTCCGTGAGTCGGACTTAGTGGTGATTTGTACCGAGGTGAATCCGAACTTTCCTGTGCCCTTCAAGGTGCAGGAGTGTACGAATTATCTCGATCGCAATCGTCCTAGTTACGAGGCGATGAGAAAGCTGGCCATCTACGTCGAGCCCTCAAGCTCGCTGAAGCCGGTTGGCTTTCGCGCCAAGGTAGGCCTGAAAGAAGTGGAAACAGGCGAAGGATAAGATTTCGCCGGTGGCGTAGACAACGGATACTTCTCAGCCGGTAGAGCGCCGCTTGAAACAGCGGAGGTCGCGGGTTCGATTCCCGCCGTGGACGCAAGTTCATGTAGCTCATCCGTAGTCGCTTGTTCCCCGGCGAATTGTTATGCAGAAAGGAGGCAGTGCATGGCGAAGTTGAACATTTTGAAGTTTAGTCATCTAGCTCCGGTGAGGACGCACGAGGGCGGCCCGGCAAAAGCGATTGTGCCGGAGCAGGCTCTTCGCCGTTCCGTGCTGGCCTGCATGCTCTGGGAGGACGAGTTCTACGAAGACGGGGTGCAGATCGCCGGCCGGATTCGCGAGCTGGTGCCCAAAGTCGACGCGGCTAAGGTCGCGGCGCTGGCTGTGGAGGCGCGGGAGGCGATGAAGCTCCGTCATGTACCGCTGCTTCTGGTTCGCGAGATGGCGCGTCATGCGAGCCATCGCAGCCTGGTGGCGGAGGCGCTCGCGCGGGTGATTCAGCGTGCGGATGAGCTGTCAGAGTTCATGGCGATCTACTGGGCGGACGGCCGTGCTCCGCTGTCGGGCCAGGTGAAGAAAGGGTTGGCAGCAGCGTTCACCAAATTCGACGAGTATGCACTGGCCAAGTACGACCGTGCGGGTGTGGTCCGTCTGCGCGACGTACTCTTCCTTTGCCATGCCAAGCCGAAGGATGCCGACCAGGCAGGCTTGTGGAGGCGGCTGATCGAAGGCAACCTGTTCACTCCTGACACCTGGGAGGTGGCGCTTTCCGGGGGCGGAGACAAACGTGCGCACTGGGAGCGGCTGCTCGCGGAGCGCAAGCTGGGCGCACTCGCGCTACTGCGCAACCTTCGCAATATGAAGGATGCCGGCGTTCCCGAGGAGGCTGTCATCGAGGCACTGTATGCGATGAAGACCGAGCGCGTTCTGCCTTTTCGTTTCCTTGCCGCGGCCCGGTATGCGACGCAGTGGGAGGAGGCGTTGGAGCAGGCCATGTACAAGGCTGTCGCCGGCCGGGAAAAGCTTGGCGGCCGCATCGTGCTGCTGGTGGATATTTCCGGGAGCATGGATGCTCCGCTGGCTCGCCGTTCGGAGATGCTGCGGATGGATGCAGCGTGCGGATTAGCTGTGCTGCTTCGCGAAGTGTGCGAGGCGGTCGAGGTCTACAGCTTCTCAGACAAACTGGTGCGGGTACCGCCGCGTCGCGGCTTCGCTTTGCGCGATGCGATTGTATCCAGTCAGCCTCACGGTGGAACGCAGTTAGGCCATGCTCTGAGCAGCCTGCGCGCGGAGTATGACCGCATCCTGGTCATCACCGATGAGCAGTCGCACGACCGCGTCCCTGCGCCGAACGGCCGCGGCTACGTGGTGAACGTAGCGAGTGCGCGGAACGGCGTGGGGTATGGCGCCTGGACTCACATCGATGGTTGGAGTGAAGCAGTGGTCGATTACCTTCGCAATCTTGAGAATGAGGCAGACGCGCAGTGAGCTATGCGCCGGAGTCAGTTTTCTTCGGCGCATAGCGAAAACTGTGGGGGCACACCCAGGACTGCGTCCTGGGAAGCGCTGGATCATTCGAGTATCAATGATTGCCGCGGAAGCAGGGGGACGCTAGCGGACAGTGTTGGTTTCCCTTGCGGAACATTGTTGACGACGACATTCTTCGGTTTAAACGAGATGGGCAAGGGAAGCATATGAATTGACACTTCGCCCCTAAGGAGCGCAGGGGGCATTGGGCACTGCACGACGTATGAGACTATGGTTGGGCGCGTGGGTACTCTACATTCGCACGGACATCGGTCTGGACAGGACGGTCTGTATCAAGCAATCGTTCAAGAAGCTACACATCGCGTTCGTCGTCTGTATGGCTCTCTCCGTCCCAGCCCTCTATGGACAAACGGAGATTCCCGAGTGGTGCCGCGCGCTTCCAAGGGCGGAATACAAAAGTCTCCAGCGCGTGCCGGTTAGCGATCCCTGGTTCGAGGTGTACAGCCTCGCACCCTCTGTTTTCGCTATCTACGAACCGCATCAGTCGGAGGAGACAATTAGCTACCTGATCGTCGGCGACAACCGGGCCATGCTCTTCGACACCGGCATGGGAATAAGTGATATCAGGAAAGTCACAGCAGAGCTTACACCATTGCCGATTGTCGTGCTGAATTCGCACACTCATGACGATCACGTCGGCAACAACTGGCAGTTCGAGACGATCTACGGCATGGATACCGACTTCACTCGGGAGAATGCGCGGGGCTCGCGCGAAGACGCACAAGCCGAAGTCACGCCCGATCAGATTTGCGGGCATCTGCCGGAGAGATTTAACCCGAAGGCCTACGCGACCCGGCCCTGGAAGATTACGTCATTCACGCACGATGGGGACCGAATCGACCTGGGCGGCCGATCACTGAAAATCATCGCCACACCAGGCCACACACCAGACTCAATCTGTCTGTTCGACTCCGCCAACGGCCTTCTCTTCACCGGCGACACATACTATCCGGGCACCATCTGGCTCTATCGTCCCGAGACCAATCTCGCAGCCTACGGTGCCTCAATCCGGCGGCTTGCCGCGCTGGCGCCGCAGGTTAAGATGGTTCTCGGTGCCCATAACTCTCCCGTTGCGCCCCCGTCAGTACTTCCGCACCTGGTGACTGCCTTTGAGGCTGTCCGTGCCCACAAAGTCCCGGCGATTCCGGCTTCAGTTGGCAAGGTCGTATATAAAGTGGACGACATCTCTTTCTTGATGCGCGCCCCAGCACCCAAGCCGTGAAACCGGATGGTCGGCAACCCCCCGCAACCCGGAAGCTCTTTCCAACAGAGCTTCCCCCGTTGCGAATCGTATTCCGTTAGACAGAAAAAACTCTTGTCCCAAATAGCGGCCGCTACTTCTGCGGGGCAAGGGTGATCAAGGCTCCCATCTTTGGCGTTCCGATACCGGTCGCCAGGTCATATCCCGGGATGGTTGGGAACAAACCGTTGTTGTTGCTTGGTCGCCCTATTCCGGTGATGTCGTTGAAATACCCGTCAGGGTCTGAGTTGTACAGCCAGTAGAGCAGCGGGTTCACGTTGCCGATCCGGTGGTTCCAGTAGCTGTCGTGGTCAGCGAAAATCGCCGACCATAATGGCGACGATAGGCTGGTGCCGCCGATTTGGAACCAGCCAGCAGGAGTTTCGCTGATGGTAGCGCACACGCTGTAGGGGGTGGCGGCGCTCCCGGTGCAGTATTCAGCATAGCCCGTGTACGGATCGGCATCGCCGGAGATGTCGGGAACCTCCCGGCACGGTGTTCCCTTTTCCGCTAGCGCGCAGTGCGTCGTCCCATTGCCATGCGTCGTGTAGGGGTTATTGATGCCCTGTCCAAACTGGTAGAAAGGGCGGCCCCAGTATTGGCTGTTCCCGCCGCCACCCGCGCCGTCAACGGCGCACCAGAAGAACCCTCCCTGGTTGTCATTGGCCGCGCTCGGCCCGCGCGAGCTGCACAAGTTGTAGCTGTTCCACACCGTCTCCACCCCTCTCGGGTAGCTTGGCTTTGGGTTCAGCCCGGGATTGAACGATTGGAAAGACGTACCACCAGCGCTCGTTACCCAGGGCTGGGAAGACGGATCGTCGACGTTGATGATGGTTGTTCCGTCGCTCCGGATGCAATCGAAAGCGCCTTCGTCGCCCGCCGCAGCGAACATGCTCTGTCCTTGAAGCGCCATCTGCTCGAAGATCACGTTCTCGGCTTGCACGTATGCAGCCGACAAGTCATTTTCACATTGGCCCCAGCTGGTGGTGACTACATCCGCGATGTCATCGTCTGCGATTTTTGTGTACTGATCCAGCTCGGTCTGCCCGGTCATATCGTTCGGTGCGTTGTAGACGAGGATGTGACGTGCGTCCGGCGAGATCGCGAGCTGCATCTCGATGTCGGCGTCGACCTCGATGTCTCCAGCGTAGCCGTTGAAATCTGGTGGACAAGTATCGCCCGCTGGGCAGATGGGGTGGCGCGGGCCGCCATCAACGGTGATGTCGACCAAGGGCGGTGTGTAAGCGGGGCCGTAGAAGTGATGTGCCCACGTCTCGATGTCAGAGTGCTGGTAGGCGGAAAGCTCGAACACGGCGAGTGTAACGCCGCGCCCCTTGCCGGCGGCTCCCAGGTCTGGCGCGCCATAGATTGAGTTGTCCTGCGATGGCGTCAGACCACTGCATCCCGGACCACCACCGTACCCGTACGGAGTCACGGTGTTGTTATTGACATACGCGAATAGCTGCGCCACGGTGAGGTAGGGAGTTTCACAGCCCGAGGGCTCCTTTCCGGACGAGTTCAAGCCGGATTCGCTGGATGCCGTTTGTTTCATCGGACGCACGTGCGGATGCATGCGCACGGTGTTCGAAAGCCCGACAACACCACGAACTCCGGAAGCCAGGAATGCTGGCAGCTGAACTGCCGAGGCGTTCGAAAAGTAAGTGACACCTCGCGGATTGCGGTAATTGCGGAGGGTAGTCTTGAACGCCGCCTCCACCACGTTGCTGGGTCCGCTCACCCGCAGCAGGAACGGGGACGAAGATTGCTCCACTACCAATCCACTTGCCTGCAGATAACTGGTGAGTGCCGCTACCTGCGCACTGCTGGGGGCAAAACGCAAGTTGAACTCTCCCTGGCCTAGCCAGCGTTGGTAGCTTTGGCTTTGCCGGTCATAGACACTCGCTAAAAGGCCAGACAGCTCCGACTCATTATTGGGCGCCAGGACAACGGCGACAGTCATGTTCGAGCTGTTGAACTCGCCCATGTCGACGTCAGGTGTGGCCCGGGCGGTGCCGGGAATGGCGGAAAAATTATCAGCGGCCACGGCCGCCCTTTCGCCAGCCATGACACCTGCAGCCACAATAACTGCCACCACAGCGATCGCTGCGCGGTTAAAAAGTAATCGCATAACACTTTCCTTTCAAGTTAACGCCCCATCGTGGACGTTCGTGAAACGGGCACGAGCGCTTCCTCGCAGCAACAGGACTAAGAATTTTTGTCCCTTTTCAGGTGTCAGAATTTGACAACGCCAGTGGGAAAATAGCCATAACGCGTTTTCGTTTTTCTCTGCCCGGCGTAATGAAACGCGCCCGGCATTCTGGAGGTAATGGGCCCTGGCTACTGCAGACAAACCGAATAGGAGAATCGTACTGTTGAACCCCGTGCCAGGGGTGTTGCATTTGCATTCGCGGGGGAGAATGCTCTTCGGAGACGCGGATTCGCAACCTTACGCTCGGCCAATGATGCGTGTCAAGAAAAAAGTCACTCGTCCAATTCGTCGTTTCAAGCAAGCCTGCAGCTTGCCTGGCACGGTGCGCTTCTTTGGGATGGGAGCGCAGTTCAAACTCCAGGAGATATTTTTTGAAGCGACTGTAAGGACCTATTACAGTATTAAAAACATTGCTCTCGCTGTTTCCGGAGAAATTGGGGAAAGAATTCTGAGGACAAATTCTGCGGCATGCTCGGCTATCAGCATCATGTACAAAAGGCACCAACCGGCACCATCCAGAAGATAGTACTGCGCCCCTGGGCTGCAGCGAATCTCGCACCAGGCCTCAGGAACAATCAAAATGAGAACAAGACTCGAACGTGCGTGCCTGGTGCTGCTTGGACTTGTATTTGTGGCGTCGGCGCTCCAAGGCGGCCTCGAGATAGTACGCTCTCACGCGTCGCAGCGTGATTTCCGGGTCTACTTCATTGCGGCTTCGATGATCCGAAACCATGAAGGGTCCCACATCTATGATCAAGCAGCAGACGGCGCAGATCCCCAGCTTTCATGGGCCGATCCGAACACCCTCTTCGCCGAGCACGCCAGGAAACTCGGCGTCGACAAAGTTCGACTTTATGTCTACCCACCCCTTCTGGCTGACATGCTCGTCCCATTGGCCTCCCTGCGACTCGCTTCAGCAGAGCATGCGTGGTTCCTCCTCAATGCCGTATTTATCCTCGTTGCCACGCTCATACTGGCAACGATGATCTCTCCGAACCGGGCTCGCTGGTTTTGGCCCCCTCTGTTCGTTGCAGTGCTGTTGTTCCGTCCCACTCTGGATTGTTTATTCTTGGGTCAAATTACGATCTTGCTCCTTCTGCTCCAAGTAGCGGGCCTGTACTTTTATTTGGAAAGCAGGACGTTCTCTGCAGCTCTCATGTTCGCGGTCATTACCGTGATCAAGATCACGCCCCTGATCGTGATCGTGCCGCTCCTCGCGTTCCGGGACTGGAAGCAATTACGTGCATTTGTTTTGTCTTTAGCGGCGCTGCTCATCGGCATCTGCTTGGTGAACGGGGAAGGACTCTTAAGGCAGTATGTCGAACACGTAGTCCCGTCGATGTCGACCGGTGTCGTCTCCGTGCAAAATAGGAATCTGGGAACTGCGCTGCAGATTGCCTGGCAACGCACAGACCAGCTTCCCGCCCTTCGTTCCATCAATTTGTTCGGAAAGCTGCTGTCTCTCGCAGTGATCTGCTACGCGGGCTGGCTTAGCCGCTCTACACCGAAATCTGACTTGGCACGCAAGACAACCGTGCTGATGCTTTTCTTCCTTCTTGGCTGCTGCTTAGCTCCAGTCGCCTGGCGTCATTCTTATGTGCTCGCTGCGCCCGCGCTCGCCGTGCTTGTCGGGAAAGCTTGGCAGGGAAGGATGAACGCTGCGGAGTTCATTTCCCTCGGCTGTTTCGTTTCCCTGGTTTTGGGCTTTGGCTTTACCCAGTGGGCTTCGGATACCCGCAACCCTCTACTCCTCGACGCCGCGATGCTTGGCCCTGTAGCCGGAATAGCTTTGACTCTGGCGTTGTTGCACGGACGCCCGAGAGCAAGCCTCCCTCTTGATGAGAAGAGTCTGCTCTGACGCGCAGCCGCCTATCATGGATGTCTGCGAAACGTACGGTTTTGTGCGGGAAGCAAATACCGATATGCGTCCCTTGCCCGACCCTAACTCCCCCAAGACGCATCATCGTCCGAATGCCCACGCCACCATCAGCGGGAACTCTTCTCGCCAGAATGCGCCACCGTGCGATCCAGCTCGCTCATTCATGACGACATCCGCACCCGCATCGCGCAGCGCGTCCTCCCACCTCCTTGCGTTCCCGAGGAAGAACGGCTCCTGTGTGCCAGCGACGAGGTATGTGCGCGGAAGCGAACTCGGCATAACGCCAGGCGGCTTGTAACCGCCGCCAGGCGAGGCGCAGAAGACCGCACGGTAGACATGTGGATGCCGAAGACCAAGAGCGAGGGCCAGCTCTCCACCCGCCGAGACGCCGAGTACTGCGGTATGTTCAGCGGGCAACGCCACGCCAAACCGCGACTCCGTCCATCGGCGAACGTCCTCGACGAAGAACTTCTCGTGTGCCGCGAACCGCTCCGGCTCAAAGCCCGGTGAGTACTCATGGAGCCGTAGCGTCTCATCGGTCAGCCCATGTACACCGACGATCATTGTGGATGGTACGTCGGCCTTCTCGAGCAACCGGCCCCACTTCGAGATTCCCTGACCGTCGCCGGCGAAGACGATTGCTTCGGGCGCGTCCGGTGGAACGTATACCGTGACCTGCCGTCCTCCGTCGTACTCGAACGTCTCCGTGACGAACTGTCCCGAGACTGTGCCGGTGGGATTGGCGGGCGCTCCGTCGGACTCGCTCGGCTTGCGACTGACGTGGTTGGGTGCTTGCTTGTTCATGGCCTTGCCTTCATTTATAGAACCGTCGCGGCGTTCCTCCGTCCCGTGTTAAAGATTTGTAGTTGAGATGACCGGGACGCCAGGTAAATGACTCTATCCTGGCGTCTTTCCCGCAAGTGGGTTGGTGGTCGCCTTCAGGGTGCGGCCTGAGGCGCTACCGTTTCTACGCATCCCGAGGGCTGGGCGCCATTTGCTTCCGCCTCATTGAACCATTCCAGCGCCTGTTTGATTTGTCGGCGATCGGAGAGAGGCGTTTTTCGGTCCAGCGCTCCGATAATCTCCTTGCCATCCGAATTTTTCCTATTACCGCTGATCCAGAGCTTCTGGCGTCTGGTCAGATGCCAAGAGAGCGGTTGGTCTACCTCGCTCTCCCCGGTATCTATCTGCGGATCAGGGGTGTTCGCTTCGTGGCCTTCCTTGTATTTGATGCGCTGTTGGTAGTCCAGGACCACGTGATTGATGGAGAGTTGCGAAGTGAAGGCGCACTCCAGCAGATCCAGTTCGCGGCGGTTACGTCGGGTGGTGGAGTTGAAGCCTGCATGAAGGGCGGCCTCCGGAGGTGCCAACACTTGGGCGATGGGCCCCCAGCGGCCGGGGAACTTACGGGGAGCTTGCCAGACACCGTCCGGCGGCTCATTGGGTTGGTGCGGTTGTCCTGACGCATAGGGTTGAAATACGAGACCCGCCTGATGGGCATAGGAGTCCGGACTGTCTGTATCGTCGATATTGTCGCTGTTACGGATCTCAATGAGTAAGACGGGCAAGATGCCTTTATGCGGAAGGGCATCTTTGGCGGATCGGAGGAATTCAATTACAGAGTTCGTTCCGTCGTTATCGTAATAGCCACCGTCGACGAAGTGGTAGGCGCTCTGCCCTTTGTCAAAGCTCATCTCAAAGGGCAGCCTGGCGGGCGGGGAAACATAAGTGAAGCTGGCCGATAGGCGAGCCGCTGTGGAGAGGGAGATGTCAGCATAGCCACCTCGCCCGGTGATAGGTGGGTGGATCAGGGTTTCACGGCCGTACACACCGAGAAATGAGCCGGCAGGCAGTATCTGCTCCCTGCCTACCGGTTCAGAAAAGGCGCTGTAGTTCGAGAGCAGGAAGCGATCGCCGGTTTCTACTACGGTGGTGTTCAAAGTGAAGGCGGGGAAGTGCCTGCGGGGATCTTCCGGACCGATGCCGGCAGGCAGAGTCTGAGGCAGCATGGCGAGCGAGTTCAGCTGCAGGGCTGATGGATCGGGGAAGGATGCTGCGAGGTCCGATTTGTTCTGGAAACACGCTTGGTCGCTCAGATTACGTTGCAGCGCCATTTCCAGCGCCCAGCCCCGGTCGAAGCGATCGAGCGATGAGTGGAAATTGTAGAACCAAGGCATGAGGGCGCGGAGTGCATCCGGGTAAACCAGGCCCCAGGCTACTGCTTGTAGCGAGGAGCACTCGGAGGACTGCAGAACGCGCCGAAGGAAATGACCCTCCGCATCGAAGGGGCGGTCGGCAAAGTACTCTCGCAGAAACGCCATGGTGGCCACGCTTCCCCCGGAAACCGAACTGATGAGCAAGATGTGTTGATGGAATTTCGGCCCGAAGGATTTTTCCAGTTCGTCGAGTACAGTGGCGGTCCAAGCAGCGGCGTGGATTCCACCGCCGGTTGCGGTAATGATGATCACTGGTTGCGGGTTACCGGAACTGTCATAGGCGAGATGGTGCACGTAGTCAGCGGGGGTGGGCAGTTGGGCTGCCCGCTCGGCGGGCCCGAGCGGATTGACCGGAAAAACATGCTCGGCGGGGAAAGTGTTAATCAGTAAGATCGCGCCGACGGCAATGGTCAACACCGGGATCCGATAGTGATCGGCGAAGAAGGCGATGCCTGCCATCATCCAAAACACCACGATCAGCAATATGGCCACGTAGGCAATGACCGGGAAGGCTCGAGGAAAGCGCAGGTGCATGGCGCCAGAAACAAAGACCAGGAAGATAACTAACGAAACCAGGATTGGCAGGAAGCGCACCTTGAAGCTTTCTTTGCGATTGCGAAAATCCCGGATCGCCGGCAGGAGCAAAAAGAATAGTTCGGCCACGGCAAGGGTCGCGGAAAAGAGGCCAACCCAAAGCGACGCAATGGGTAGGGTAATCGGCGCCGACACCGGCATGATGAGGATGTAAAGAATCACGGCACACAGCAGAGTCAACGTGGCCACCAGATGGCCCGGCCGCAGTTTTCCGTTCCGCTGATAACCAGGACCCAAAAAGCACAGTACGCCTAACAACGAGTGCAGCAGCTTCAGTAGGCCCGAAGGCGGAAGTTGCCTTATCTCATCGAGTGGTAACCAAAGCCACTTTGGAACCAGGAACGCACGCGCCCGATCCAGGTTAGTGGGATCGTAGGTCCAGTAATAAAGGATGGCGATGATGTGCCAAAACGCTAGCGCCAGCAGCCCCCCGAAAAAGAGGGATGCGATTGCCAGGGGGTGATTGCCCTCTCCTTCATGGACTATGTTGAAGGCAATGCGATAAAGCAAAACCAGGCCGGGCAATTGCGCACCGAAGAAAACCAGGCTCTCCATCTTGTCGTAGACGATGAAGCAGGGGGGGACGGGGCTGCCAAAGCGCTCTGGTCCGTAGGAACAGACGATGCGGGCGGCGAGCAAGGCGAACCAGCCGGGAAGCACCACGGTGAAGCCGGCGAGTATCCACTGCACCCAGTCGTAGGGCGTCAGGATGCCACGGGTGATGGAAGCGATACCCGTATTGATATCGAGGAACGCTAAAGTGGGCAAAAACAGCCACAGCAACAGGCTAAAGCGCATGAAGTAGAGATAGCGGCAAACGTCGCCTGGAACGTTGCGAATGCACCACCAGAGGTTGTGCCATTCCGGCGTTTCGGTTGTTTCTGGTGTGTGGTCTGCAGCCGATTGTCCGCTTGAGGGAAGCGCGCTGGGGGCAGCCATGCGAAACCTCGAGCAGAGGCGCCAGGGTACTCACACTCTGCCGTTAGCCGAGTAGCTTAGCTGAAACTGGCCTGCAGAGATAGTGAATGTTTGCGCGGGATCGTTTCATTCCGCTTTGGTTTTTCTGCGAGATTGCAGGTGAATTGCTGCAATAGGCAAGCTGTAACGTGTTACCCGGGTCTTTCCATTTAAGACTGGGGATGGCCCGCTCTCACTGGTGTAGCCCGAGGTCAACGAGTAGCTTTGGATTGGCTTCGTCGGTTGCCAGCAGATTGTGGCAAGTGGAGCAGTCGTTGGTGATGCTGGCGATGCCTGTCGTTTTGGTGGCGTTGTGATTGCCGTCGTGACAGCGGAAGCAGCCCGGATAATCGTTGTGGCCAACATTGTTTGGATGTGTTCCCCATTTGACCCTCATGTAGGGAAATACATTCCTACTGTAGATGGTGACAAGAGTCCTGGCGGCCTGGTCGATCTGCGTGCGTTGCCCGGTCCATCGAGCCGGGTACTGCGAACGATAGAAATTCTCCAGGCCGAATGTGATCCGCGACGCCGCTTCTTCCTGTGACCCATATGCGGCCTTGAGGAGAGCAAGTCCCTGTTTGTGCACAAAGGGCAGGGATGCGCTTGGGCTCCCATGCGCCATGTCTTTGTTGAGGACCTCTTCGGGGGTGGAAAAGGAGTGGGCTGCGCGATTGTGACAGTCGATGCAATCCATGACATGCTTCTCGCCGCTAACCGGTCCCTTGGCGTCTGCGGATACAAACTCCGTGACGGAACCATCGGCATTGGTCTTGCTGACCCAGGGAATGGTCTGATGCGTCGAATCTGTAGCGATGTATTCGATACGACCGAGATGCGCACCATGAACTCCGCTCAAATGACCGAACTGGTCACGCCCGCCGACATGCAGCAGCACGAGCGAGTAGGCGGCCGAGTTCTTTTCGTCATCGCCGTACGACGTTTTGACAAGAAGTTTATCGCCCAGGTCTTTGTCCGCAGTGTGACAGTTCAGGCAGGTAGCTCGCGCTGGAGGGAGCTTATCCCCCGCCAAAATGGGACGCGGATACTTGTTGGAGACGACCATGAGGAGCTGTTTGGTCCCGTTCACTTTAGCGTGGACGAAGCCAGGGATACCTGCGGCAATGTGGCACTCCGTGCACGCCACACCGGCGTGCGAAGACACAGGGTAGGCCCCCCACTCCGGGCCCATTACGTGGCAGGCCTGGCCGCAGAAATTTGGGGTATCCATGTAGGCGACGCCTCGATAACTCGCGGTGCCTACAATCACGAAGTTAATAGAAGTAGCGATCACGACGAAATCGATCCCATGTCGAAATACAGGGTCGCGAAAATCGATTTCCGGGAAGATGGAAGGCACTTGACCGGTGGCCTTGAGGTGCCGGCGCCGCAACAAGATTCCGATGGGGATAAGGAGCAGGCCGAGAATGAAAAGCCCGGGCAGGATCAAGTCGAAGATAATACCCAGATAAGGATTGTTGGCGCCGCCGTGGCCAAAGAACGCTACGACCCAGAACCCGATCAGGATAAGTGCCGAAGCAGTTGTGACCGCGCCGCCAATAAGGCTTATGGGATTGTTTCCATAGAAGAGAAAGGGGCGAAGCCAGTTCTTCTTAAACTGATCCAAATCCGCCATGCTTCTCTCTATTTCTGCAAGGTACGGATGTAAGCAACCACGTCCTTGATTTGTGGGTCGGTCAGTTTACCTGCGTAAGCCGGCATCTTCCCTTTTCCATTTTTGGTGGCTGCGTTGAGTTCCGCGTCCGGCATCTTTACCAGTTCGGGTGAGTTGAAAGGCGGTACTTTCATGGCCTTTCCTGCTGGGGTACTTCCCGATCCGTCGGCCGCGTGACACATGGCACACTTGGCTTTATAAGTATCTGCCGCTGAGCTCTGTGCCGGCGCAGGGCTGACTGCAGAAGCGGCGACGATGCCGATAAGTGCAAGTCTTATCTGTTTTTTCATTGCTAAAGTTATCCTTTCCTATCAGAACTCGTAATGCATGGCGAGGGTGACGTTATTGGCATGGAAGTTCCGGGGCGCGGTCTCCCCGGCGGGCGATATGGTAAGACCGGTCTGCAGGCCAGCCAGTGCGGGGGAGTTGCAGGCAACGACGGGCGCCGGAGCGGCCGGCGTTGGATTTGCAGTGCTGCAGTAAGGTGCTCCGGAAGGGCCACCCTCGCCGTAGCCGAAGAAGTTGTATTCCGCTTTCCAGGTCCATTGCTTATGAACCGTCCATGCGAGATTCACATAGGGAGATTGATACGTCGACACCAGGGATCCGTTTACATCCCGCGCATCATTGAAGAACCGGCTGCCATTGACGGAGCTGACGGTATAGCCAATGTTGGAGCGCAGGGAGTTGAGGGGTGAAACGCTCAGCGCCACCAATCCATACTGCGTAGGCGCAGACATGAAATCCTTGACCGGCCCGAACTCGTAATATTTTGTTCCCCTGACGGTGGCGCCGGGGCATGCTGTCCCGCTGGGCGACGCGGCGCCGGGAAAAGCCGCGGTGGCTGCGGCGTCGTAGCAGATGTTGGTGGAGGCATATATATCGCTGTAGCCGTAATTGAAATCCAGGCCGTAGTGCCCATTGGGAAACAGCGCTGCTCCTATGCCTAGCAATCGGCTGTGATCGACATGTTCGATGGGGCCGGCATAGGTAACATCGTGGGCGGCGACGGCGCTCTGGTTATTGTTGGTGTTGTTATGCCGTTCCAGATCATTGAAGACGCCGGATACAGTTGCCCAGGGCCTCGGCCGGTACATGGTATGGATCCTGTAATGCTGCAGCTCGCGCAGGCCGACCGGGGTAAATGCGTTATCCGCGTAGAGGGCCTCCATAGATCCAGCGACGTCCCAATGGGACGTGGGACGCAGAGCCAGGTTGAGAACACCACCGTTTTCGTGAATGGTTACCGTTCCGTTGGTGGTTGAACCTACCGGTAATGGAGTGTCATGAGGGATGCCTTGGGCGATGGTGTGCAGGCGATAGCGCCAGGTGAGCGAGACGGTGGCGCGCGACCACCCATCCCAGGTCGCCCCCAGACCATTGGTAAAGAACTTCTGGCCAAAGAAGTCAGGCAGTGGCGCGCCGTTGGGGCTGCCCCCAACGGTCACAGCTCCGGGAGTCAGCGGGCCTGAATAGTTGATTGTCTCGTTTCCCGCCGTAGCCGGAGTATTTGCCGTGATGCCCTTGGAGATGTTGGCGGTGCCCGGCTGCTGCACGTTCGAGAAATCAATCTGTTCGGAGAAGTGGATGGTGGGCATTGCATCCCAGACGATACCGTAATCGATCGCGGTCACCTGCCGCCGTGCGCTGGCTTGACCGGTAAACGTCATGGAGCGAATCGTCCCGTCCAAGCCCTGAAAATTCTCGTAGTAATTAGGCAGGGTCATATTCGCGTTGGTGTAGCGCAGATTACCGTTCATCGCGATCTTCCTGATACTCGCGCTCTGAAAGCGGAAAATCTCCATGGGGTAGAGAATGCGCGTCGGCTGCGAGCGCAGGTAGCTAGTGGCGACACTGCACGCGGGATTGATGATGGGCAGGCCACCAGGGGTTTGCGGCTTGGAGAGAATCGTATAGGTGGTCGCGTTGGTGTACGCGCTGCCCATACTTCCCGTGTTGCATTCACTTATGCCGTAGGGAGTATAGCTGTCCCAGCCGCCGAGAGAGGCCGGTGCTCCATTTGCCTCCTGCACCAGGAAGCTGCTGGGGGCCAGGGTAAAGTATGAGTCAATTTTAAGGTGGTCGATCTGCTCTTCAAAGATCAGCCTGGTATTTTGTACCGGCTTCCAATCGATCTCTCCATAGAAGTCGTCGGAACTGTTGCGTTGATACTCTTGCAGCAGGCCATCTTGCAGGCCGACAGACTCTCCAGGGCTGAGGCTCGGCCCTTCCATCACATTCTGCGAGTAGCCGACGCGATAGGTGAATTTGGACAACGGCAAAAGGGTGAGGCTGGTGTCCGTCATGCGGTGCACGGTATTAAACAGAAAGGGTGATTGCTCCACTTGAGGCCAGGCCAGCGACCCCGTCGGCGTTTTGGACGACCCGATGGGGATCGACAACCCTGAAGGGATATTGGGATTACCCAGCAGATCGTAATCGAAGTGTTCACGATGACGGCGGAACATGCCCGAGAAATCGTAGAGCTTACCTTTGTAGAAGTTCAGCCTTGCGTAGTTATTAGGATCGCCTCCGAAGCCATCGCTGAAGGCGGTAAGAGAGTCGACCAGCGTATTTTTGGTGCCCGGGAGCGCATGCAGCTCAAAGGTTTCACCCAACACGCGGGGCCCGGAGTGAATATCGATCAGCGTGTTGTACATAGCCTCGCTGCCGGTGATGTCGGCTATGTGCCCACCAACATCGATGGACTCATGGAGTGAGTAACCATTGGGGGCAACCGGCTGTGTACTCGGGGTAAGCACCTGGGCCAGGGGGGCGGTAACTTGTGCGGCGGTGACGGCTGCGGCCAGCCATAAAGCCGCGATGGGAATGCCGCGGGCGATACGCCCGCCGATTGTGGACCAGATTGGATGACGGTACAGCCAGGGAAACCAGCCTGTCTTTCTCACATGAAGCCTCACTTATAGAAGCGTCGCCACATCAAACCCGTGGACCAGATCCGGACCGCGTTCCCATGGGTGCGAGCGCGCGGTCCTGCCTTTCATTTGAGGAAAGCCTGATTGAGATTCGATCCATGGATCAGGGTGTGGCAGCTGGTGCACGGTGTCAGCTCCGACGATCCAGCATTCATACTGTGAAACGTGCCCGCGGCAACCGGGCTGTGGCACTGATTGCACAGTGGGTTGATGGCCGGCATGTTCAGCAGCCGGGCATTCTGAGAGCCGTGCGGCGTATGGCAGCTGGTACAACCTTCCGCTTTTACCGGGGCGTGCTCATACACGAAAGGCCCGCGCGTCTCCACATGGCACTTGGTGCAGATCTGGTTCTGATCGGCTGTGGACCTCAGGTTGTTTTTCTGGAAGGTCCCATGTGGGTCATGGCAGTCGCTGCAGCTGACCGCACCGTCGGGCACAGGATGATGGAACGGCATCGCGAACGTCCCCTTCACGTCGCTGTGGCATTGGTAACAGAGCTGCGGCTGTTCAACCTTGAGCAGGCTGGCTTCGGTTGCAAAGGCATGGACGCTGTGACAACTAACGCAGCTTACGTTGGCTTTGGCGTGCTCGGAACGCAAAAAGTCAGGATGCGCACCAGCATGACAGCCTAGACAAGTCTGATCGATCTGTTTGGCAGATGCCTGGCTAAAGCGGAAAATCTTCGTGCTGTCGCCACCGCTGTCGACGTGAGCTTTGCCCGGCCCGTGGCAGCTTTCGCACGTGGCGCCCTTTCCTCCGTGCAGCAATGCCAGACGTGAATGGGGGTTGGTGGCGAAATTCTTGCCCACATCCTCATGGCATGTCATGCAAGTCTCGGAGCCCACGTAGTTGGCAGGATCGACTGCAGTAGATGGTTTGGTACCGGTTGCCTGCTGATCTTTGGCGGCAGCGTTCACCATCCCGGCGTGCCGAACCCCGGCCAACAACCCGATCAGCACCACACATAAGAGCACACGTCTCATTAAGCCCCCAGCGGGATCGATCCACACAAACTTTTATCGACGGATCTGGGGAAAAGATGAACGAGGTGTTTTCCAGTCCTCACGGTTCTTCCACTTCGACATAATCAAGGTCCAGTTCATCACCGCCCACAAGCGCAACGCTCGGCGAAGTACAGCAGGGACAGGGGTCACTGTAAAGGGCGGTCTCGAATTCATGCCCACAGTCGAGACAGCGATTGCGGCGCGGACACTCCTTAATCTGAAAATCAACGGTGTCCAGTTCCGTGCCTTTGGTCAGGGCCACAAAGGCGACGCGCAACGCATCGCTGTTCACTCCTGCGAGCACTCCGATGCGGATGCCGATGCGGACGAGCTTCGCGCCTACACGGCGCTCCGCCTCGGCCTGGCTGGCTTCGATAATTGCACTGGCAATTCCAATTTCATGCATAACTTCGGTCAATATGCCAAATCAGCTTTTCGCCGGCCTAATCTTTGTACGAAGGGCACGGCCGGAAGAGGGTCGAAAAATTCTGCTGAGTCCCGAAGGGACGACTGAACTTAGCCCAGGACGCAGTCCTGGGCAGACTGATAAAACCGGACCTAGTCCCTACGGGACTGTTCGCTTCGCTCGTATTCCCCAGGACTGACGTCCTGGGCTAAGTTCAGTCGTCCCTCCGGGACTCAGCAGAATTTTTCGCAGCCTGCGAAGCCGCCCTTCGAACGAGGCCGTGCAACCTCTCGGCCCTAGTGGTGAGTTCGTGATGGCCCTTTTCGATATCGATCTGACTTCGCAATCCCGGCTTTCAACGGCAGCTTGTGTGCGCCCGCCGAGGACAATCTACCGCTTATCAAACCGTCAGCGAGAAACTTGCCGGTGCGCGCGGCGATTTCTTCCTCCCAGCACAGGATTTGCGTGAGCGCCGCTTCCGCCAGATGGCGTTGGGTAAACGCCACCTCGAGTGTAAGTTCGGTTCCCCAACCCGTAGACTCCGGCTGCACCCCGAGGAGAACGACCTCGATGGGGGGCGCTTCCATTATTGTCGTCCAGTTGCGCCACCCAGCCGGACAGATGGCCTACCATGATTTCTGCCTCCAGCGCCCGTGCAGCAATGCGTCCCATGGTGGAGAAGAGGGCTGCGGGCGGCAGGCTCAGTTTTGCCAGAGCACCATCGACAGCCGCCTTGACATCAGGCTTTCCGGCTGCGTACGCAAGCAGTGTCCTGGCCAGGGGACCGACCTCCATCGGCGTGTCCTGGTATCGCGGAAACTTCACCCAGGAGTATTTTTCGTCTGTCTTCAGGAAGTCGTAGGGTGGTTTGGGACCTGAATACTTGGGATCTGTTTCCCCCCGCGAAGGATGCTTGGATACCTGGTCGCCCTCGGCGGGCGAACCGGTTTGCCATTTCCAAAGTTGACAGCAGAAGAAGCGGCCGCCCAATTCAGGCACGGGCAGACGGTTGTGTTTAGCGCCTTCACTGTGGCTGGCTCGCCGAAGGCTAAACCTTCTGCGATTGCGCGAAAGCCGAGGCTGCCATCAACGCGGCGAACCATTCAAGATAGGCGTTCTTAACGGCGCGTCCACCGGCCCGTCCTTTGATGGTGCACTGGGGTACTGAGTCGAGTTTCAGTCGGGCGCTACCCTTCAATAAAAATAAGATTCTGAGGTCCAACTAGCCGTCGGGGTGTGACATTCCTAAAAGAATCGCGCAGGGCTTTCGAGACCAGTCTCATGGGGAAACCGGGGGAACCTGCGGCGGAAACCTGGGGACAGAGAGCGCCGGGCTAAACCGGCTGCTCGCCTGAAGCACGATACAGGCCCTGCCCTCACGGGCCAAATCGCATCCTTGGATGTGCCATTCTTTGCGTTCTCAGCTTTTTAGTTCTGCCTTGCTGTACAACTCCAGCATCTTCTCCCGGAGAGCGTGGGTTCAGCATGTCGAACTCTGGCCCATTGGGAAAGCCCGTGGCGGCTATGCGTCGGCTGGCGTCCGCCCCGTCGTAGTTGGTGTGCCTCTGTTCGATTTCAGGCCCCAGCAGTTCAGCTGCCTTCATGGGCTCTCCTTTTGCCGTTGGAGTTGGATTGGTCTCCGAACATGGCTGCGGTTGCTGGACCCAGAGGCGCATCCAGCCGTTTTCAGTCATAGGTAGAGATGCGCCGGGGAAGTCCGGAGCTGCGGGATCGAGGGCACTTTGTTGGATGGAAACTATACCCAACAGGTATAGCTGGCTACATTACGGACTTCACGGGCACGCCACGGTTTCTGACTAAGTCTCGTCTGACCACAAATCTTCCGGCCTCCTATACGAAGTTCTTAACCAGCTTTACCGGCACAAAGGGAACGTATACTTGCTGGAAGCCGCCGATGAAGACTACCTTCTCTTGTGGGTCATACTTTGTCGATTTGCTGGACTCGATCGGCTGATGCCTTCCTTGACCCGTCAGCACCGGAATGCCCTTGCCGCCCGGCGTCATCGTTGCCAGCCGCAACATATCATTCCAGTCTCTGCAGACTGCTAACATCGGGCGGATCGCCTCCATCACCTTGTCGCGACGCTTTCCGGGCAGCTCTGATGCGTATACCCGCTCCCAGCGTCTTACAAGCTCGGCTTCAAACCACCACGGGCCGTCCTCTCTGCCCTTTCCCACTGGTCCCAATCCGCGGCAAAGCTGCTTGCTCCAGAGCTCCGCCCTGACCGGCTGCCGCGAGCCGAACTCTCTCACACCGCCGGAATTCGCCAGTTCGTTCACCACCACCGCAGCCGTCTGCTTACAACGAGTTTCATTCGGCTTGCTGCCGTCCAACAGCTCGTCGTACTTGATTGTCCCTAGCCCACGGTCATACGTGAACCTCGAACCGTTCAATTGCGGATAAACCTCATAGCTCATCAGTCTAGCCAAATCCTTCTCTGCGGTCTCGTACACATTTCCTCCTGGAGCGGGGGACGCGCACGCCAGTTTACTCCACCGCATCGCGAGACGACGCGAGCAGGGCTCAGTGCTCTATCCTGGGAGCCGGCGCCCCATTAGACCAGTTGCCAGCCCAGACAAGGAAAATCGTCACCCGTTCTTCAGGGTCGTTCGCCGCGATAATCGGTGAGCCCGGCAGATTGGCTCCCCAGCTTTGCGCCTCGTCGCCCGCAACAAAAAACATCAGATGTGGATGCCAACTCTTGTCGCGGTCGCTCAGATATTGCTGCTTCGACATCATGTAGCACATCGCTCCTGGCTCCAGCGTGGGCAGGTCCTTCTTGTCCAGTGCCGATGCGGTCGCCTTCACGATCTCCGTTTTCGATTTTCCCGCCAGTACCAGCTTGGTCTTCATCAGGAAGATGGGTGCAAAGGTCCTTGCGCCTGCCGGATTAAAGCAAATGGGAGAGCGAACTTTGGGATTCCAGAAGTCCGGGTCATCGGTGGCGGCACCCCACGATCGTTCCACCATACAGAGGAAGCCGTTCGTGCCTTTCACTGCGACCGTAAATCCCTTCCGTCCCAGCACCATCACTTCGGCTCCGTCCGCAATGGATGCTGGAGCAGCACTGCGAGCCAACGCGATTTCAGAATTCTCGTCGGGTATCAAATACTCACTGACAGAAGCCAGGGTTGGATAGGAAGGCGTCTGTGCCTGCGCCCGTGCTTGGCGGTATGCGTCCGGCAAGGCAGCCTGCAGAAGCAATGCTAAGACAAAGAACCTGAGCGTCTTGTTCTGCACTGAACTCTCCAGTAGGTGTATTCTCCGCTTCAGGGTTGAGGATTCTGGTCCAAGATCGCCAGGCAATTTGCTGCCAATATTACATCAAATGCTCGTCAAACCGACGTCTCGCCAATCGAAGATGCAATAGGTAAGAGTCAAGGGAAATCTCTGTTTTCCTTGACTCTTACCTATCATGGATGTCCCGCATCTCCAGGCTTGATCCTTGGCGCGTCTTGCACAAGTGCTGAGGTTCTAGGCTCCTTTGATCTTTTCGATCTATTCAGGACAGAATGAATCGAATTCTTTTAAGGGCGAACGGCTGCCGGTCGTATGCTGAACCGGCTTGAAGGGACAGGCCGAGTAACCTCTCACGCTAGCTACCCGGTTACTCGGCCTGTGTCCCCGTTACCTATCATGGATGTCCTCCAAACTCCAACCGGCATATCCGGTAAGTTGCTCGTGAATGACCTCTCACTACGCTTGGAAAAGCTTCCAGATTCTGACTGGTCTCTAGTGGGCCGATGCGAATGTGAATGCTGCCGCCGTCTCAAACTTGCTCGAGGCGTTGCCTGCGTAGACCTTGCCGCCCGCCATCGTGAGCTTCTTCACGGAAGCGCCCTTTGTGAAATCGAGGTCTGACAAGGGAACCCAGAAGGCATTCGGACTGGTTGCAGAGTCAAAGTAAAAGACCTTGTTCTTCTGGTCGTAGGCGGTTCGCCACAGGGTTGAGGCCAAGTTGGGCTTGTCCGGTTGCGAAATCCCGAGCGGTGTGCTGACAGAGCGCATGACGCCGATTACAGCGGCTACTGCCTGATTCTCGTATGTGCCCCCCGGCACAGCCTTGATTGTGTGCGGGTCGACCTGCTTCGGGATCGCGTTGATAAGGAATGAGGTGCGAACGAAGCGGTCGGCGGCGCTGATCGAGCCGGGCAGGAAGACCAGCGGGTTGACGCCGCTCCAGTAGGTCTCGATGGCGAGCTGCTTTTCAAAGCTGGGCGAGTTGGTCATCACCTGATACTTCCGGTCGTGGTGAATGACGAGCTTACCGCCGAGGTATTCGAAGATGGCCGAGTCGCCGCTGGGGTCGGATAAGGCGAGGTGCAACTGCGCACCCTTGCCGTTGGGTAATATCGGAGCGATTACCACGAACGGCTCCGCTCGCAAAGCGTCCACCGCCTCGGCGACGGTACCGTAGTTGTCGAGAGCATACTGCCCCCATGCCATGATAGAAATGGTTGGCTTGCCAGTCTGCGGCGCGCCGTAGTCGGATTCGGCAAGATAGAGTACGTTGGCTACCAGGCCCTGCTCGTTCATACCGTCGGCGGTTCCCGCGTCGTAGCCGGAGACGACAAGGCTACCGTACTTAGACGTCCATTTGATGCTCGTGGCTCCGGTGGCGCCGTCGCGCGCCATGCCACGGGGAAAGACCCAGGCGTTCGAGTAAACATCCTCCGCCCAGTCCATTGACCGGCCAGTGATGACCACATCGTCAGTGCCTAAGTAGACCGCACGCGTGCAGGCCTTCGCCGAAATGCCGTTGCAGAGAGTGAGGGTGAGGAGTGTGGCGACTCCAGCCTTACAAGCGAGAGCCGCGTAACAGCTCTCAGTGAGTGTCAACCCTGATAGGCCGATCATCTTCAATTGTTTAACCTTTCAATTTTGTGTGCGCTGCGTGGCCAGCGTCACCCTATTAGCTGGGTAAATAAGACCTGTTGTTGGTGGAAGATCAGCCAATAGATTACGGGATGGGCAGGTGTCGAGAAACTAGCAAAAATCCTAGGTGCCGGGAACCCGATCTCTCGGACAGTCCACCTACGAAAGATAAGGGAACAATACTCACCCCTCAGAATTACCGCAAAAGGTAAACCGTCCCCTTGTCTCCCGGTTTTGGCGTTCCATACACTTCCGGCCAGGGATTCCAGGCAACCTCCTATTGCATAGCAATAGGAGGTTGTGTAGAGTTACACCTATTGTATCGCCATAGGAGATCGGCATCGTGGTCGACAAAACCGACGTCTGGCAGGGGACTTTAGCTCTCATGGTGCTGCGAACACTCGAGACCATGGGCCCGCAGCACGGTTACGGGTTGGCCCGGCGCATTGAGCTAACCAGCGGCGATCTTCTCGCCCTGAATTACGGCACGCTTTACCCAGCTCTGCTGAGGCTGGAACAGGAAGGCTACATTCGTTCGCAATGGGGAACTTCGGAAAATAACCGGCGCGCCAAGTTCTACGAACTCACCAAGGGTGGGCGGCGCTACCTGCGCAAGGCGTCGCGTGAATGGGAACTTACAACCGAAATCCTGGCCCGCTTCCTGAATCCGGCCAGGGAGGCATAGGCAGGTCCTATGAGGAAGCTGCGAGCCTTCTGCATGCGACTCCTCGGAACCTTGCACCGCGAGCGTGACGACGATTTTGCAGACGAACTCGAAAGCCATGTTGCGATGGACACCGATCGCGGCATGCGAGACGGATTGTCCCCCGCGGAAGCGCGCCGTCAGGCGCTGATTCGCCTCGGCGGCATGGTACAAGTGCGCAACGCGTACAGCCAACGTCGTGGCCTGCCGTGGCTTCAGTCTCTGTTCCGCGATCTTCATTACAGTTTCCGCTCACTCGGCCGCCATCGCGGCGTAACGGTCATCGCCATTCTGTCCATCAGCCTGGGCATCGGATCCAACACCACCATCTTTTCCATGATCAGCCGTTTCCTGTTGCGTCCGGCGCCCGTGGGTGATCCGGGCACCTTGTTATCCCTGCACATCCTGCATGATGGCGAACGCTGCTGCAATCAGTTCCCTTGGCCTCTCGTTGCCGATCTTCGCCAGCAGGCCGGCGTCTTTTCAGGAGTCGCAGCTTATTACGAACTGATTCCGGCCTCGATCAGCGGAGCCGCGGAGCCGGCCCGTATCTGGGGCCAGGGCGTGACCCCCAACTTCTTCCGCGTGGCTCAGATGCCGATGGTGCTCGGCTCGGGTTTCACGGATGGGGACGACAATACCCCTCTCGTCGTTATCAGCGAGCGTTTGTGGAGAAGCCGCTTCAACAGTGACCAAGGTCTGATCGGCAGAGCCATCACCCTCTCCGGACACCCTTTTACCGTTACCGGCATCGCTCCCGCCGCATTTCATAGTATCGACCGGATTCTCAATGCGGAGTTCTGGGTGCCGCTCGGAATGACACCGCAATTTGCCGCCAGTTTGCCTCCTCACGATTCCCGCGAGTATCACTGGCTCTCGGTCATTGGCCGCGTCCGTCCCGGCGTCGCGCGCAAACAGGTCGCAGCCCAGCTCGATACCATTGCACAGCGCGTCGCGGCCGCCTATCCGGCAACTGATAAGGGCAATCGATTTGTATTCGAGCAGGCCGGCTCCTTACCGCCGCGGGACCGAAACATGGCGCTGCTGTTTCTGAGCGCCTTGTCGATTGTGGTTCTCCTGCTGCTCGCCATTGCCGGCTTCAATGTCGCCAACCTGCTCTTTGCGCAAGCAGTGAACCGGCAGCGCGAGATGGCAGTTCGCCTCGCCCTGGGCGCCACCCGCGGACGTTTGCGCCGGCTGGTCATGATGGAGAGTCTCATGCTTGGCCTCGCTGGCGGGCTCGCTGGGGTGCTGCTTTCCGTCTGGTCAACGGGGGCTCTGTCGTCGCTTCAGATACCCTCTCCCGTTCCCCTTGATCTGCGCGTCAGTCTCGACGGGCGTACCCTCTTCTGTTCGTTTCTCGTCAGTTTGATTTCCGGGCTCCTGTTGGGTCTGGCCCCCGCCTGGGCCGCCTCGCGGCCAAAGATAGCCAACGCCCTGAAAGGAGAGGTCGCATTCACCGGTAGCGGGCGTCGTGTGAGTGTTCGCAATCTGCTGGTGGTGGCTCAGCTGGCCATGTCGATGATCCTGTTGTCGCTGACCGGGCTTTTCCTGCGCAGTCTCGAAAGCGCATCCCGGATCGACCTCGGCTTTCAGACCCGCGGACTGCTCCTGCTCTCAGTCGATCCACGCCTGAACGGCTACTCGCCCGCAAAGACCGGTGCTTTCCTGGAGCACCTGCGCGAACGCGCGGCGGCACTCCCTGGCGTGGATGCTGCGGTATGCACCGACGTGGCACTGCTTTCCGGTGGCAATCGTAGTGACGGATTCACGGTCACCGGTCACTCTGCAAAAGAGGATTCTTCCGTCCTGGCGGATCTCTACATGGTCACTCCCGGCTATTTCGGTGCGCTTGGAACCCCGCTCTTAGCCGGACGCGATTTCAACCGTGACCAAGCAGGCGACCCGCGCGTCGCTGTCGTCAACCAGGCCTTCGTCGACCGGTTGTTTGCCGGAGTGAACCCGATTGGGCAGAGTATCGATGGCGGACGCTGGACTTACCGGATGGTTGGCGTGGTCGGGAATGCGAAGTCTCGCACGGTGGGTGAAGATATCCGCCCCATCCTCTACCGCTCGCTCGATCAGAGCATCGCCGGCGATCCCTCGATGATGGGCTATACGCTCGTTGTGCGCACGCCGGGCGATCCGGCCATGCTTGGGAAAGCACTGCAACGACAGGTTTACGCGCTTGATCCGGCGATGGCCATCTATAACGTGGAAACCATGGAGGAACACGTGCGCGCCGCATTTCTCTTGCCGCGTAGCAGCCATGCTCTTTGGCGTTTTCGGCGGAATCGGGCTGGTGCTGACTGCGGTTGGTCTCTACGGTGTGATGAGCTTCGCGGTGAGCCGGCGCACCCGGGAGATCGGCATTCGCATGGCCATGGGCGCGCGGCCTGCAGCCGTGTTACAGCTCGTTCTCCGCCGCGGCCTGACGCTGACGTTGTTCGCTCTGGCACTTGGCTGGCCCGCCGCGTGGCTGCTAGCCAAAATTGCTTCCGCTCTCCTGTATGGCATCTCTCCCCACGACACGGTGACGTTCACCACCGTTCCGCTCCTTATCATCTTGGTAGCTCTGGCCGCCGCCTGGATTCCTGCGCGGCGAGCAGCTGCCATCAACCCCACCGAGGCACTGCGGACCGACTGAAAGGTCTCGCGCGCCAGTTGTTGGATCGGAAGACGCAAACTGACCCTAAGAATTACTTCGTCCAACACTTTCTTGCTAGAGTTCGACTGTGGGACGCACACTGCCCGTGCGGCCACTAAATTTCAAGAAGGGAGAATCTCGTGTCAAAGCGCTGCCCGCATTTGGACAAGGTTCTTGGTCTCGGTGAGTCGATTTCTCGACGCGACTTTCTGGAGGGAGCACTGGTTGCCTCAACCGGTTTGTTAACAGCATCCTCTCCACTCCAACTTCTTGCTCAGGGAAACGCGGCCGATGCGGCCGCCTGGAATGGATACACCGGCGAGGGTGACTACAAAACCTCCGCCGGCAACAGCGAGCAGGTGGTTCACAATGCTCATGCAGTTCGTGACGGCGCCTATGACCAAATCTCTTCGCAGGTCACTGACACTGGCGAGATCTACGATTGTGCCATCGTCGGAGGGGGTTTTTCCGGCTTGTCTGCGGCCTTATTTTTCCAACAACGAGCACGGGCCAATCGCAACTGTATCGTCCTCGACAACGCCGGCATTTTTGGTGGTGTGGCAAAGCGCAACGAGTTTCTTGTCGATGGGCATCGTCTTTATGCTCCTCAGGCATCTGTGCACTTCCAGCCCCCTTATCCTGACAGCTTCTTAAGCGGGGTCTACCAATCCATGGGGCTGGATTGGGGCGCGTTCAAGTCGTACCAGGATTGGCAGGGACCTTCTCCGGAGATCTCCTTATCAAGGAGCCCATACGGCGAAGGCGCCATCGACGGTAAAGCTGCGTACGGCTTTTTCTTCGGCGCAAAGTTCGGCTACCGGCCAGGCATTTGGGTCAAGGATCCTTGGGGAAAGAATCTAGAGGGAACCCCGTTCTCAGCAACGACCCGCCAGGAGATGCTCGCGTTGCAACATGAACGGTATGTTGCGCCTCCATTGGTCTACGACTATCCGGGCGACGCGGTTTCGCGCCAGTTGGACAGCATGACGATTGAAGATTACCAGGTGCGCACTTTCGGCGTGAGCCGAGACACCATACGCCTGCTGACCACGAGCGAAACCTCAGGAGGATTCGGTCTTGGCCCCGACGTGCTGTCGGCTTTTCTTATCTACGAATGGAACAAAGAAATTCCGACGGTCGATGACAGTATGGCGACGGGCATCCAGATGTTTCCCGGTGGAAACTCCGGCATGACGCGTCTGCTTGTCAAAACGCTAATTCCGGCAGCCATCGATGGCCCACGGACCATGGAGGCGGTTTGGAAGAACCCGGTCAACTTCGCCGCCCTGGATCAGCCGGGGCAGCGCGTCCGGCTGCGACTGAACTCGACGGTAGCCCGGGTTGAGCACATGGGAGAGCCAAACAAGTCGGAGTTTGTTTCGTTGATTTATGTAAAAGATGGTCGCCCCCAACGGATCAAGGCCAGAACGGTAGTGATGGCTGGAGGTGGATGGATGACCAAGCACGTGGTGCGGGACCTGGACGAATCGCGGCGAAATGCGTACGCACAGTTCCACTATTCGCCCTACCTGGTGGCAAACGTGGCGGTTCGCAACTGGCGTTTTCTCTACGATCTGGGGATCTGTGGCGGCGGCTGGTTCGAGGGGTTTGGCCGCTTTGTAAATGTACGTAAGGACGCTAAGTTCGGTGTGGATACGCCCCTGGTTGGCCCTGATCTTCCGACGGTGCTCACCTTCTTCGTGGACTTTGCCAAGCCCGGACTTCCGGTGGCCGAGCAGGGTATGCGGGGCCGCGCGGAGCTGCTGTCGACCCCTTTCATGGAATACGAACGGCAGATACGTGAGCAGATGACGGACATGTTCGCGGCTTCGGGTTTCGACGCGAAGCGAGACATCGCAGGAATCGTTCTCAACCGGTGGGGCCACCCGTTTATTAATCCGCAGCCGGGTTTTTTCTTCGGGTTAAACGGCAATCCTGCTCCGCGTCAGGCGCTTCGCGCCGGCACCTTTGGAAGAATTGCGTTCTCACACGCGGATCTTGCCGGTGCCATGGATCATCGGAACGCATTCATGGAAAGCAACCGCGCGGTGAGCCAATTGTTAGACCGAGTGCTGGTTTAAGGTTCGTCGGGTTTCGACATATGCAGCAAAAGGGGACTGTCCCCCCAAAAAGGCCCCCAGCAAGTTACCTGGCGACGCCAGGATCCACCCCTGACTTCGTGCCGGCTTCGCGATGAGTTACTGTCACCAGGTTTTGTCTGATGTCGATTCAGATGGTGGCCAGGGTAGGGGTCGGACCGCCGCCGTCGACCTAGCCTGCGCCGATTAGCTGGAGGCCTGCCGATCTCCGACGTAGAATGGTATGGAGGTAATAAGTCCATGGTCCAAGCCATAATTGCGGAGCAGACGGGTACTACGATGGCTGATGCCGATAGCCTTCTAGGCGGACGAGTCTATGCGAGCTTGGCAAATCGGCTTGGCGTTTCGATGGGTCATATCGAGTCCTTTATCAACGCAGGATCTGCAGCGAAAGACTTCGCGGACTGTCTTGGGGTAGATATGGTCGCGGCGGAGGAGCTGGGAAAGAGTTTGGGACGTGAAGGAAGAATCGGCCTGATCTTTGGCTTGCTGTTTGAAAAGCACCGTCAGAAATCGGCTTTGAGAAAGTAGTGCTCAGGCCGTAGCACCAGTGGCGATCCTGGCCTCTTCAATAATCGGCAAGCATTCGTCGCGTTTGTAATTGACGACGTAGATTGTGATTCTGGTGACCTGCGCAAGCCGTGCACGTTTGCGGAGTAGGCAGATCCTTGGGGTTGATGCATTCGAGCGTCATTGATTAGGTCTCCTACTTATGGTTAACATTCCAACAAAGGCACGTAAGATCGACAGGCCTCAGCATATCGAGAACGTGCAAGGCGAAGGGTTCCGTTGTCCGCTCACCCATAAATCCATGTTTGGTAGAGGTGACGGGAGAACACACAACGCAGCTGCCTTTTAGTTTATCGTTTATGTCGCCCCTCACACCGCGCGGCGCATCTCTCGAGTTCAAAGGTGAACTCAAGAGATGCACCATACTAAGCGTGGTCTCTAAGCATGGTCTGCGACAAGGAATGCCTGATTCTTCTCCATCGACTTCGTCAATTTCTGAAAATCGGCCTGAGTGAGTTGAGCGGGCAGAAAATCTGTCCTGCCCTCCGGATGCACAGCGTCCTTCATCATCCGCTCGTGGTGATACGTTGACACACTCAGCATGCGGCACGGATGTTCACTCTTATTGAAGAATGAATGAGGCGCATTGGGCTGCACCACCAGACTCTCCCCGGCTTCACACGCGTCCCACTCTGTGACACCCTGGTTGTTCCAATACCCGATCGACAGATTGCCTTCCAGTACATAGAAAAACTCTGGAAAGGGGTGTCTGTGAAGTGGAATACCCATGCCCGGCGCGAACGTGCTCTCGAAGACAGAGAACGTGTAGCCCGTGTTTTCTCCCAAGGCCCTCCAGAGCAACTTCATTTGCCCGACATCAAGCGCCGGGCCGCCTGTCTTGTTGTTCTTAATAACGTTGTGATGAATGACTTCTTCGAGCGGGGTAGGGAAGTTCGACATAAAATGATCCTCTCGTAGAACGAAGGTGATGCTCTGATGCGAACGCCAGAGCTTGTGAGTTGCGCAGCTAGCACTCCGCTAGTCCCGTGGTTTCCACAGCTATCTGTCGCATGAATCGTTACAGGCCTTTACACAGCCGATCGGATCGCCTCGATGAAAGAGGTGGTTGATCCTCAGCAGGCCTTGCTATATGGTCGTCACTGTCACGGCCTGGCGCACATACCGGCTGCTTTCCAGTTGCTGCACGATGAAGGTTGCCAGATCGGCCCGCCCGATCTTGTACGCCTTCTCGCCGCCCTCCGTGCTCAGCACCCTGGCAACGCCGGTCTTCTCGCCGTCGGTCAACATCGGCGGCCGCACGAGCGTCCAGTCCAGGTTGCTGCCTTCGATCTCGGCCTCCATGCCCGCCTTGTCTACCAGCAGACCCCGCAGAAACGTCCGCATGAGCAGGTGCTCGTTGAAGAAGCCAGCGTTCTTGACGCTCTCGCCCGCACCAACGACCGAAATCTTCAGCAACCGCCGCACGCCATTGCGTCGCATCGCGTCCACAATATTGTGTGCCGCGCTCGTTTCCATCGTCGTCACTTTCCACGGCGTCTTGCCGCCCAACGCGTCGATCACCGCATCCTGTCCGGCGACCGCAGCGTCGACCGCGGCCGCGTCCAGCACATCGCCCGCAACAACTCTGACGTTCGCCTTCTTGTACTGCGCGGCACCGCGCACGAAAGCCGTTACCTTATGTCCGGCCGCCAGCGCCTCATTTACCAGCGCCTCTCCGCTCTTGCCCGCTGCTCCAATCACTAGAACTTTCATCGCATCCTCCTTTTGCTCGTATTTGGCCGCCCATCCAAATGAGCAACCTGACGATTAGAGGTTTTTATAAACCATTGGTTGCAAATTAATCGGTGGTTTTTACCAATGGTTATAATTCAACAATCGGTCGCAACAATCATCAAAAGGGACTAACCTATGGAAGTGACATCCACATCACCAAGTCGCCGGGTAGAGCGCAAAGAGAGGTTGCGGGGCGAAATCCTTGCAGCCGCCAGCAAAATGTTTGCCGATCGCGGCTACGAAGCCGTGACGCTTCGCGCCATCGCGAAAGAAATCGGCTATACCCACGCCGTGATTTATCAGCATTTCCCGGACAAATGGCATATTCTTGCCGAACTGAGCAGCGAGACGATCGGGCTGCTGATTCAGAACTTCGACGCGATTGCCGCTAAACATCTTGCGCCGAAGGAGCGCCTTTTTGCGACTTCACGCGGCTTGATTCAGTTCTGCACTGCCCATCCACAGCAGTTTCGCAACGTCTTCTTCGGGCCTGAGAACCGCAACGGCATCCGTGCTGGACAATATATCAACGATATTGGCGCGCCGTTGTTTGGGCGTTTCGTGCAGCTCTTTTTTGATGTTGCCAAGGATGAAGGATTGCCAAATCGGGAGGACATAGTGGTAGCCCACACCTGGTGGTACACGATCTTTGGCCTCGCCACACTCATGGTCATCCAGGGAGTTGTGCCTGACTTGCCGGACCGGACTCTCGTGGTCGAGCAAACGATCGCAACGCTTTGGGCGGGCGTCCAGGCTGTTCCGCGGTTGCCGAAGAGCGCAATCGCTAAGCGATCCGGCCGATCCGGTGCCTCGAAGCGATAACAGCGTCTGTCTCCGCGAAAGATTTGTGGTCAAGATTTGTGACCACTAAATCCGACCCCCAGTCCCGACCACAAATCTCTAACCAGAAATTTCCCTACAGCCAACGTCGGCTGGCGAATTGTTGTGATCCACGATTTGCGCGCCTCCTTACTGGAAGCATTTCATGTCACAAACGACTGACGATTCCACATACCTAAATGGAGCATCGGCGGCGTGCCTTACGCTTCTGCCACCTTGCAATTAGGGGGTCTGCCGGTCGAACAGCAATCTTTGTTCCGAGTCGATGAAACCTGAGTCCGACTCAACCAATTCGATGAGTTGTGTCTTGTCGTCGCTGAGGTAGTACCGGCGATGGGTTGTTGTAAAACCGCCAAAGTCTACGCCATTCTCAGTGATCAGCAGATTATTTCCCTGCCACACCGACAAAATCGTGATCGATGCTGGAGGTCTACCTGAAAGGCGGTGACAAGAAAGGCGGTGACAGACTGGAGTGGACCCCTTGATTGAGACAGGGAAAATGGTGACAGATTACGTTTGGCTGCTGAGCAGTTTACAGCAGCAGGATAGTGCGAGAAGCTGGTTGCGGCCGGCGAAGCGGACGTGGGCACTGCTGGAGAGCAACCCAGGAAGGAATAACCGGCTGAAGACTCATCGGAACGATGGTCGCCAGGCAGGCGGAGCGGCCTGTTCCGCCTCCGCTTGGTTCCATCGGACTGATAGATCTTCTTATGCCTCGAAAAACTCATGCTGAAATTGCCTCTTGCTTTTGGTAAGTAAGAGCTTCAAAAGCCACCGGCGACATGTACCCGATGCTGGAGTGAAGCCTTCGGCAGTTGTAGATGTCGTCCAGGAACTCTTGAATATGCAGTAAAGCATCGTCGCGATCGCGATAGCTGTGGAGGTAGACCTCCTCGCACTTAAGCGTTCGCATAAAGCTTTCAGCTAGCGCATTATCGTACGGATTGCCGGTGCGGCTCATGCTAATCCGAATGCCATGAGAGAGCAATACGTCTACATATTCTCGGGCGCAGTACTGCACGCCTCGATCCGTGTGGTGAATCAAGGACGGAGCCACCGGACGATCCGCTAGAGCTAGTATGAGCGCTTCCAGAGCAAGCTCAGCGCGAAGATGATTGTCCAGTGCCCAGCCGATGACCTTGCGCGAGTAAGCGTCCAGCACGACGGCGAGATACAAAAATGATTCTCGCAGGCGGATGTAAGTGATATCCGCTACCCAGAGCTGATTGATTTCGTTCGGTTTCCAATCGCGCGTCAAGTTCGGATACACGGCATAAGTGTGACGGGAGTCGGTCGTGCACACATAGCGCCGTTTGCGTAGGCAGAGCAGGTTGTCGGCCTGCATCAGGCGGATCACTCGCTTGCGGTTTACAACCCTACCTTGTTCGCGCAGCTCCCTGGCCACGCGGCGCGACCCGTAACAGCGGTTCTCCAGACAAATTCGTTGTATCTGCCCGCGCAGTTCGGTATCAGCCTGGCGTGGAAAATGCTCCTCGAAATGGCGGTAGAATCCTGACCGGCCTAACCTCGCGGCCTGACAGGCTTCCGTGATGGACAAACCCGCTTTGCCTTCCAGCTGCATCACTTCTCCGTACAGCGCGCCTCGCCAGGCGCGCTGTTCTTCGAGCGTGCTTCCTTTACTCGCTTGAAGGCTCTTGCTAAAAAATCGTTTTCCATCGCAAGCCGACCGATCCGCCGCTCCAACTCGGCTATCCGCCGATCGGCCGCCGTCGCACCCGGCTCCGTTTTCATAACCAGCCCCGAGCCACCCCGCGGCCGGCCCCGCGTCTTCTTGAAACCATCCTTGCCCGCCAAGCGATACGCGTCGCGCCAGCGGTAAAGTATGCTTCGCTTGATCTTGAACTCCGTGCTCAAAGACAGCACGCTCTCCCCGTTCAGAATCCGCTGGGCAATGGCGCTGCGAAACTCCACACTGAATACTCGGACTGCCATCCGAACCTCCGTTCGCTGCAGTTTGTCCCTATTTTCAGTGTCTCAAGTTTGGGGTCCAGACCAGACAGGAAGTACCCCATGAACCTGTGTCTGAGGCCTTCTTGAGCTCCGCTTGGTCGGCAATTATCTTCCTTCTCTCGCGTCGTGTAGCCTCATCTTTGAGGTCGCCAAAGCCCCCTCCATGGCCGCTGCGAAGCTGCACAATATTAACTTCAGCTAATCCAGATTTCAATGAGACATTAGCCGGATCGAGGCAAACTCGAATCAAAGAAGTGGGCGTCTCCCGCGAAACTTGGTGCAGCGTTCAACGGAGGTTACGTGGTGAGCAGCTAGGTTTCTCATCGTGACGCCTTTGGCTCGAGTCGCCGTGTTGATGTTCCGCACCACTTAACACAGCGTGGAAATGCGAGAAGATTTATCCCTGATTGCGACGCCGACCGCACGGCGTATCTCAATCTTCTACGCCAAACCATCGAACTCCATGGGATGGGTTTGATCGGTTATTGCCTGATATCGAATCACGTGCACCTGGTCGTCACTCCTCACGACACTAAGGGCTTGGCATTGGCCCTTAGGCATACACATGGGCGCTATGCGATCTATTGGAACGCGGTTCATTAGTCGAGCGGCCATGCCTGGCAGGGTCGCTATTATTCCTGCCCCTTGGATCGGGTGCATCTGTGGGAAGCGTTGCGCAATAGGGAGTTGAACCCGGTGCGCGCCGGCTTGACGAGGGAGGCGGAAGCGTGGGGTCGGTCCAGCGCGGCAGCGCACTGCGGAGCGGAAGCGCGGAACGAGATATTAGATTTGGAGGTGTGGCGGAAATCTTTTTCGTGGACAGGACGGAGTAACTCCTAAACTCTAGCTACGGGGGTTACTCAGTCTGGTCCCCGTTTCTTTCCTCGGCGCCCCATCAGACCAGTTGCCAAGGAAAATCGTCACCCGTTCTTCAGGGTCTTTCGCCGCGATAATCGGTGAGTCCGGCAGATTGGCTCCCCAGCTTTTCGCCTCGTCGGCCGAAACAAAGAACATCAGATGTGGATGCCAACTCTTGTCGCGGTCGCTCAGATATTGCTGCATTGACATCATGTAGTACATCGCTCCTCGCTCCAGCGAGGGCAGTTCCTTCTTGTCCAGTAGAACATTGAGTTTGTGGCGTATGGCTGAACCAGGCACCCGCCGGACTTGTGTGATTCACGTCACAGCGTGCGATGGCCATCTGCTCCTACTATCAGGCTGTTACCAAGAGCAGATCGTAAACCGAGGATGACCGTGACGCAACTCCAGAAGTCAGCCGAACACATGCACTAAGCGCATCCGTCAACCACCAGCAGGGGCTCACTGGCCAGGATTTGTCTGATCCCCGTCCTAATCGCTTCAGACCATAACCGATGGCTGGGCCCGAAGAGCCAGCGAGGAAACCTGAGGACCGGAATGTTGCTTAGAGCTGAATCAGCGTTTGTTCTGCTTTGCCTGCTCACCGCGGGAGATGCCTTGGCGGTACCCAGCTTTGCCCGCCAAACCGGTCTTTCTTGCAATGTCTGTCACACTAACCCTCCCGAGCTGACGGCATTCGGACGCAACTTTAAGCTTAAGGGATATGTCTTGACCGATATGACGGACAAAGATAAGGTGGGAAATTCTAAGGATCTGCTCCTATCCAAATACATTCCGCTCTCTGTCATGATCTTGCTGTCTGACACCGCCTTTCAGGCAGATCAACCTATGTCACAGAACGGCGCCGCCGGCTTTCCTCAGCAGTTGAGCCTCTTTCTGGCTGGCGGCTACGCATCGCACTTCGGTGGTTTAGCCCAGGTGACTTATACCCATACGGATGACCACTTCAGTATGGATAACACCGATTTGCGCTACGCTAACCAGACCAAGTTAGGCGGTCACGACTTCTTATATGGGATCACGATCAACAACAACCCCAGCGTAGAGGATCTGTGGAATAGCACACCGGCCTGGGGCTATCCCTGGATCTCGACCCAATCCGGCGTAAGCCCCATCGCTACGCCTGTCATCAATGGATCCCTGGGCCAGGATGTTGCGGGGGTCGGCGCTTACAGCATGTTCGCCTCGCACTTGTATACCGACGTGACCCTCTACCGTTCCGAGCATGCCGGGGGCCCGTCGCCCGTCACCGGAACCGGTTACCCGTATAACATAAGTGCGGTCGCGCCTTATTGGCGTGCCGCATGGCAACAAAGCTTGGGCGACAACTACTTCATGGTTGGAAGCTACGGTATTGTGCTCGATTCACATCCAGCGTCGATTAGCGGGCCGGAGGACCATTATGTCGACCCATCCTTCGACTTTCAGTATGAGCGCCCCTTCGGAGCAAACCTGCTCGATGCCCATGGAACTTATATCCATGAGTCTTCTGATCTCGCAGGAGCCGTGGCTGCGGGAACAGCCTCTTTCAACAACAATCATCTGAATACCTGGAAACTGGACAGCACCTACCACTGGACCAGTAAGTTCGCCGCCACCGGCGCCCTCTTTGGCACCACCGGCAACGCCGACCCGCTCTTGTATGCGCCCGCCCCACTCACCGGCAGCAGCAACGGCAGTCCGAACACTGCCGGCTATATCTTCCAGGGGAGTTACTGGCCGGTGCAGAACATTGATCTGTCCGTCGAATATACCGGGTATTACAAGTTCAATGGCGCCAGCACCAACTACGATGGGGCCAATCGCAATGCCTCTGACAACAACACCGTGTTTGTTGCCCTCTGGGTAAATTTCTAGGAGAGATGATGGAAGACCGGCCAAACCTCGAACCGCAAAAACTCGCGCTTGTCGCCCCTGCCATCAACCGCCGGTCCTTCTTCGGTGTTCTGCTTGGCATTGGAACCGCGGGCATGGGTGCACTTCTCGCCATCCCGGTCCTTCGCTACGCATTTTATCCTCTCTACGCAAAGTCCAGTCAGAGTGGCTGGTCTGATGCGGGTTCGGCTGATGAGTTCGCCAGTCCCGCGCCTCCGGCGCTGAAGACCATCGATTTTAAGCAAAGAGATGGCTGGCGTGAAGTGGTTTCGTCGCAGTCAGTGTATGTGACCCACGGAAAAGATGGTCAATTAAAGGTCCTCTCTGCCATTTGTCCTCATCTCGGCTGCAGCATTTCTTGGCAACACGGGCAGGGCGAGTTCGTCTGTCCCTGCCATGGGGGACGATTTGATCCCGATGGAACGCGCATCTCCGGGCCCCCACCCCGCGGCATGGATGCGTTGCCGCACAAGCTGCAGGACGGAAAGCTGATGGTCCATTTCCAGTACTTCCGATCGAATGTGCCCAACCAGGAAACATTGAGCTAGACATGCAAGCGAAAGATCCACTGAAGGCCGACAGCACTCAAGCGAATAGCCTGCCAACCCGCCTCTACAGTTGGTTTAACAAGCGTACCGGCCTCGGCAGCATCATGCAGGTATCGCTGGATGAGCCGATCCCTGGCGGTGCACGTCTCGCCTACGTCTTCGGCTCCGGCCTGATCTTCATCTTTATCTCCCAGGTCATTACCGGTATCGCCCTTGCGCTCTACTATGTTCCGTCCGCTGAGACGGCTCACACCAGCGTAGCCTATATCACCAAGCAGGTGGCGGCAGGCGCGTTTCTGCGCAGCCTGCACTACTACGGCTCCAGCGCAATGATCATTGTTCTGGCTTTGCACTTCCTGCAGACCTTTCTTTGGGGTTCGTTTAAAGGGCGGCGAGAACTGCTTTGGATTTCCGGGGCCCTCCTTTCCTTTCTTGTTCTGGCCATGGGCTTCACCGGCTACCTGCTTCCCTGGGATCAAAAAGCCTATTTTGCAACTGCTGTAGGCACCAATATCGTGGGCGAGATCCCCCTCATTGGAGAATGGCTTACTCGCCTGCTTCGTGGTGGCGATGCTCTCGGAACCCTCACCTTGTCACGGTTCTATGTTGCCCACCTCTTCCTCATTCCCGGAGCGATTTTCTTATTCATCGGTGTGCATATTGCGCTGTTCCGCAAAGCTGGCCCCGCCGGCCCGATCGAGGAAGATCCAATAGATCCCAAGTTGCCGGCGGAGGGTTTCTATCCCCGCCAGGTGATCATGGATATGGCTTTTGCCTTGCTGCTCATGATCGGCCTGGGAATCCTGGCCTACTTTCATCCGGTGGAACTCGGGCCGGTCGCCAATCCAGCGGATACGCAGTTTCTTCCCCGTCCCGAGTGGTACTACCTGTCGATGTTTGAGTGGCTCAAGTTCTGGCAGGGTCGAACAGTAGTATTTGCCATCGTCGTGGTCCCCGGCATCCTGGCTCTGCTGTTCTTTCTCCTGCCGTTTCTGGATCGTAGCCTGGAGCGCCGACCCTGGCGCCGGCCGATTCCGCTGCTTGGAGTTGCCATTGTTCTGGTGGGGGCAATCTTTCTTGGCGTCAAGAGCCGCCTGGATGACGCCCGGGACCCTACCACCGCTGCCCAGATCGCGCTTCAGGATCAACAGGAAAAGGCATACAGTCAAGCGCCCTTTGAACCCTACATCGAATCTCCAGGCGGAGCTGGGCCCATCGAAGTAGCGTCTGGCCCGGTTGAGCCTTCCATTGCCCTGGGCAAGGGAATCTTTGGGGCCCACGGATGTGCAGGATGCCACGGAGAGAATGGCACGGGCACACCCGCGGCTCCAAGCCTGGTTGGCGTTACCAGCAAGTATCCGTCTGATCTCCTGCCCGGCTTGTTGCGCGATCCAAGTGCTAAAATGCGCGCCGGCGCGATGCCGGCAATTGACCTATCCGCAACGGATATGTCTGCTCTGGTGAGCTACCTGGGAGCGTTGGGGACGAGCGCTGCAAACGTGTCCGCAATGCACACGGCCCAGCCCCAACCCCCTAACGTTCAGCCGTCGCTGCGTGCCGGGCCGCCGGGCGTTTCGCGAACCACAGCAACAGCCGCTGTTTCTATTGCAGCGGGGAAGGAAATCTTCGAAACCCACGCGTGTTCTGCTTGTCATGGCGTAGCTGGGGCCGGAACCGCACGCGCCCCGGCGCTGGCCGCTCTTGTTGTTGATCTGCCGGATACCCAGCTGGCAGCGCTATTACGCAATCCCAACGGAAAAATGCGTGCCGGAGGCATGTCTCCGCTGGTCGCTACGCCGGAGCAGGAAAGATCTGTGATCGCCTATCTGAGATCTCTGGCCCCGGCAAGGCCGACGGAGCAGCAACAGGCCGAATCTCCTGCGCCCAGTGCTCCCGAAATAGCGGCTGCCCCAGCCCCTGCGCCGCCTCCATCCAGCGCCGCCACCACGGCAGCTCCGGTTGCTGCGCCGATAGCGGCGCCAGTGGCGGCAGGTAACGCCGGTGGCCGTGCCGTGTTTGTGGCCAATGGCTGTGCCGCGTGCCACGGGCAGAGCGCCGAGGGGACACACTTCGCTCCGTCCCTCATCGGCGTGGGCAGCCGATTCCCCGAGCCCAAGCTTACCAATCTGCTGCGGCATCCCGAGAAGAGAATGCGTGACGGGGGCATGCCCCCGGTAAACGTGGACGATGCGCATTTGCAAATGCTGGTCTTGTATCTATCCGGGCTGAGCTCAAGCGCGACTTCGGGAGTTCATGCCGCAGCAGGCTCATCGTCCGCTAGCCCGGCAAGCGTGGCCTCTCCCACGTCTTCCGCGATTGTTCCGGCGCCGCGGCCTCCGTTGAGCCCGGCGGCTCTGCGCGGGCAGGAAATTTTCCAGCACAACCGCTGTGAGACCTGCCACGGCGTGGGCGGCCTGCAGGGAACGGTGGCGGCCCCCGGATTAGCAGGAACCGCGTCTGTGCTTCCAGCAGCAACGTTGGAAGATCTCCTGCGCCACCACAGCAAGCGAATGCAACAAGGCGGCATGCCTCTCACCAATATGAATAGTAGGGATATGAATGCAATCGTTGCCTATATTCGCTCACTAACAGCACCGGGCCAGTAAAACCTCGGGCATTCCCCGAAATTCCCGTCTATCCTGCTTTTCCCCTGTCGCCGGATCTCGAATATAGGGGTCGGACCGCCGCCGTCGACCTAGCCTGCGCCGATGAGCTGGAGGCCCGCCGATCTCCGACGTAGTATGGTATGAAGGTAATAAGTCCATGGTCCAAGCCATAATTGCGGAGCAGACGGGTACTACGATGGCTGATGCCGATAGCCTTCTAGGCGGACGAGTCTATGCGAGCTTGGCGAATCGGCTTGGCGTTTCGATGGGTCATATCGAGTCCTTTATCAACGCAGGATCTGCAGCGAAAGACTTCGCGGACTGTCTTGGGGTAGATATGGTCGCGGCGGAGGAGCTGGGAAAGAGTTTGGGACGTGAAGGAAGAATCGGCCTGATCTTTGGCTTGCTGTTTGAAAAGCACCGTCAGAAATCGGCTTTGAGAAAGTAGTGCTCAGGCCGTAGCACCAGCAAGTTCCATTCCCGTCCGACCACAATTCTCCGACCACAATTCTCCCGTGCGTGTGTTTAAGCGCCCTCGCCAGCGCTTTCGGCTCCTGCGAAACCAGAACTAAATGAACCTGATTGGACATCAAACAATAGCCGATCAGTGACACCGGCAGCGTCTCTTAGGGTCCACTGACATCCTGTCACCGAAATGTTGTCCGGATCGCGCGGCGCACCGCACTAAGCAGGTTTGGACAGGGTGTAACTTATAAGTTACAATGAGATTGTGATTCAGATCCGCCGCTATACGACTGCGGAGGGCAGAGATGTTTTCGGGGAGTGGCCCGCCAACCTGGGCGATCTAAAGGCGCGCGCACGTATAGCCGTGCGGATTGACCGGCTCGCCGGGGGGAACTTTGGAGATTCGAAGTCGATCGGCGAAGGCCTGCACGAACTGCGTATCGACTGGGGGCCTGGATATCGCGTGTATTACGGGCAAATCGAAGGGGCTTGCGTCTTGCTGTTGTGCGGAGGAGACAAACGCAAACAGTCTGCGGATATTAAGAAAGCGCGGGCGTACTGGATGGACTACAAGAAAGGGACGGAGATGGAATGAAACGCAAACTCAGCATTTCTCATGATGAGGCTATGGCGAAAGAGCTGCGCGAGAATCCGGAGTTCGCCGTTGAGTATCTCCGCGCGGCGCTCGAGGAAGGAGATGATCCCCAGATTCTGCTGATTGCCCTGCGGCGCATCGCTGAATCAAGAGGTGGGGTCGCCAAAATTGCGAAAGAGGCGGGCGTTGAGCGGGAGAGCCTTTACCGCGCGCTATCGGCCAAAGGGAACCCACGGCTCTCGACGTTGGTTGCTGTAGCCAAGGCGGTGGGACTGCGGCTTACTGTTGAGGCGGCTCACTAGGCAGTTTCGCAATTGGCGTAGATCGAAGCGCCGGTAAGTGAGCACGATGACGTCCGGCATGGCCGGATAAGAAAGCACCAGCCGTCTTCAAACGAATCTGCAATCACGGCGGCCGGTGCGATTCGATTGTCCGAAAGGTCAATCGGGACAGAACCACAATCTTGCTGCCGGTGTGCGCAGCATCTCCGCGATCCTGGTACGCTTGCGCAAGAAAGACGAAGTGCGAGCTTGGCGAATCGGCTTGGCGTTTCGATGGGTCATATCGAGTCCTTTATCAACGCAGGATCTGCAGCGAAAGACTTCGCGGATTGTCTAAGCGCCCTCGCGAGCGCTTTCGGCTCCTTCGGAACCAGAACTAAATGAACATGATTGGACATCAAACAATAGCCGATCAGTGACCCCCGGCAGCCTTCGACAATAAATCGAGGTCCACTACATCCTGTCACCAGGTCTCCTGCGATCCTAACCTCACGACTGCCTGTCTCGCGGTGGCATGAACAGATTGGCGATCCTACGCTCGCCGACGGCATCCTTGATCGGCTCGTGCACAAGGCGCATGGCACTGAGATGCGGGGAGATTCGATGCGTCATAAATCGGGGAAAACCGGATGCAAAGTGATGCGCTTGGGCAAGGAAGAGTCTTCACTTGGTGAAGATAACTTCCGAGTATGCCGTGATTCAGGTCTTACACATTGGACCCTTCATCGCGCCTTTCCGGCAAGTGATACCGCATAGGACGCTGTACCGAGTGAGCGAGCGCTATCGCGATGCCGGACTAATGTGTGCGCCAGGGCCGGCTGGGCATGAAACACGTACAATGACCCTTTCACGAACGGGGGTATCATCACAAATACCAAACCAACACCGTTTGTAGCCGATCAATCATTCTTCGGCCATCCCAAAGGACTTTTCTTCCTCGCATTCACAGAGGCCTGGGAGCGCTTTTCTTTCTACGGAATGACGGCGCTGCTTGTTCTCTACATGGTTAACCAGCTGTTGCTGCCTGGGCATGTCGAGAACATCGCCGGTTTTTCCACCTTCCGCGGCGCTCTGGAGTCACTCGCGGGTCCGCTCTCGCCCGTCGCGCTGGCTTCGTTGATGTTCGGGCTCTACTCGGGCTTCGTCTACTTCACGCCGGTGTTCGGCGGGCGGATTGCCGACCGCTGGATAGGACAGCGCAACGCGGTTGTGATCGGCGCCCTATCGATGAGCTGCGGCCACATTGCAATGGCTTTCGAGCGGACGTTTCTGCTCGCGTTGTTGCTGCTCGTCATCGGCTCGGGCTTCCTGAAGGGCAATATTTCGACCCAGGTTGGCGCTTTGTATCAAGACGATTCCGCGCGAACCGGCGGTTTTGCAATCTTCAGCATGGGGATCAATTGTGGCTCCGTCTTCGGGCCGTTGGTGTGCGGCTTTCTAGCCCAGTATTACGGTTGGCATTATGGCTTTGGCGTGGCCGCGATCCTTATGCTCGCCGGGCTTGCAACCTACCTCTGCGGCTATCGATATCTGCCTGCAAGAGTGGATCGGCGCAGGCAAACCAGCGAACGTCTTGCCCGCACCGACTGGCGAGTTATCGGTGCGCTGATCGCCGTCGTCCTGATCACCGTATTCCAGTCCGTCAGTTACTACCAGCTTTACAATGTGTTCAAGATCTGGATCCAGAAACATGTCGATCTCAGGGTTGCTGGCTTCGACATTCCAGTACCTTGGTTTCAGTCGGTTGATGCGCTCGTGGCCATTCTTGCCGTACCGGTGCTTTTCTGGTTATGGCGGCGGCAGGCGACGCATCGGGGTGAACCCGGGGAGCTCGCCAAAATCGGCATCGGCGCATGGGTCGCTGCAGCCAGCCACCTTATCCTGGCGGCGGCCGTCGTTTCCGCCCACGGTGCACGCATCCATCCAATCTGGCCGGCACTTTGCGCCGCGGGAATGGGCGTGGCCTTCCTCTATTACTGGCCCACCTTGCTGGCGCTGGTCTCCCGGGCCGCTCCAGCCAGCGTCAATGCGACCATGATGGGGATCGCCTTCCTGTCTCTGTTTTTGGCAAATAACATCATAGGTTGGATCGGAGGGTTCTACGAGCGAATGAGCCCTGCGTCGTTCTGGTTGCTACATGCAGCGATCGCCTCCATGGGTGGCCTCTTGGTCTTGATCTTCGGACGCAGACTCGGCCGGGTGCTTGACGCAACCGCGCCGCAGCCTATCCGCTCATCGGCGATGACGCTCGAGGTGGAAACCTGATCGCAACCGCCAGTTCCGGCCCACCTTGCCGGCTAGGATGACAGCCTGGTTTCCGTACGTCTTGTGCTTGACCGCTGGCCGAGTTTTAGGGAACCGCTGCTACAGGATATATGATGAAGCATTCATCTCGCTGCGGACGGCGGAAGGCCGAATCCCCCTTGTTGATCACTTCGTCTACGAAGACGCCAACGATGGCGGCGTTAGATTGTGTCAATCGAACTCTCCTTGCTATGAAATTCGTCTTGCCCCGGATACTTTCGATGCCTTTATTCGAGCCCAGCAACAAGACCCACCGCCGAGGCTATCCCTCCGCCAGGCCAGGCCACTGCCAAAAGTTAGAGTCTGTCACTTTAAAACCGCAGTTAGTGCGCGAGGATTGCGGAGCCCAGAGGGTGATAGGTAGCAGTCAAGGGAAAACGGAGATCTCCTTTGACTGTTACCTATCATGGATGTCCCGCATCTCCCGTCTGACGCATGAAGTTCACTGCCTTTCCTGTATTCGCCAGGACTCGGAGAAACCCGGCATGCCGCGCCTACTGCAGCAAGTATTGCTTCAGAAACTGAATCGATGAATAAAAGAGGTAGTCGCTGTTGGGCTTCTTCTGGTACCCGTGTCCTTCGTCCTTCGCTCCATCCGGTTTGATTACGTTGACTTGCCTCTGGAAACCGGCTAGCATCCCTCGCTAAGAGCGGTTTTCCAGCCATGATTAGCCAGACCATCTCACACTATCGCATTCTGGAAAGACTCGAAGGCGGGGGGATGGGGGTCGTTTATAAGGCTGAGGATCTCAACCTTGGGCGTCATGTGGCCCTGAAATTCTTGCCAGAGGAACTGGTGAAAGACCCGCAGGCGCTGGAACGTTTCCGCTGCGAAGCCCGTGCTGCTTCGGCCCTCAATCATCCCAACATTTGCACAATTTACGAGATCCGCGAAACCAGTGACCAGTCTTTTATTGCAATGGAACTTTTGGAAGGTCGTACTCTGAAGCAGGAAATTGGCGGCAAGCCGCTGGAAATCGACCGGCTGCTGGACCTCGCAATCCAGGTCGCTGACGCGCTTCATGCAGCACATGCAAAGGGCATCATCCATCGCGACATCAAGCCGGCCAATATCTTCGTTGCCTCGAATGGACATCTGAAGCTACTGGACTTCGGGCTCGCCAAACGAATGCTTCCCGCGAGTGATTCGATGACAACACTGACCACTGTAGGGACAATGATGGGAACGCTCCCCTACATGTCACCCCAGCAGGCGCGCGGGAAAGAACTGGATATGCGTACGGACATTTTCAGTTTCGGGGCAGTACTCTACGAGATGGCCACCGGGGTTCAACCCTTTCGCGGCGAAAGCGCTACCGACGTCCTGGACGCTATTCTTCATCGCGCGCCAACGTCTCCGGTGCGCTTGAATCCTGACGTACCTTCCGAGCTTGAGCACATCATTTTGAAAGCCCTGGAGAAAGATTGCGACGTACGCTGCCAAACTGCGGCGGAATTGCGGACCGATTTGAAGCGCCTTCGCCGCGATCGCGGGGCGATCCACCCGCCCCAAGCAATGTCGACGCACAGAACGAATGGGCAAGTGACAGCAGCTTTCGGCCAGCAGAAGTCGATGGCAATACTTTATTTCGAAAATCTTAGCGGGGCCAAGGAAGACGAGTATTTCCGCGACGGCATGACGGAAGATATTACGACAGAGCTTTCAAAGATCAGCCAACTCCAGGTGTTCCCACGCTCAGAAGTCTTGCGTTTTCGTGACAAACGGGTCACGGCAGCCGAGGTGGGAGGACAGCTCGGTGTTTCCTATGTGCTTGAGGGCACGATCCGCCGGGCCGGCGAAAGCTTGCGTCTCAACGCGGAACTGGTCGATAGTCGCACACGCCATACAGTATGGGCGGAGCGTTACGATCGCCAGGTCAAGGATGTCTTCGCGATCCAAGAGGAAATCGCCCGCAACATCGCCCAGGCGTTGCGTATTACTCTGTCGCCCCACGAGGAGCAAACCATCGCGCTAAAACCGACAGAAAACCTGCGCGCCTACGACTTTTATCTGCGCGGGCGCGACTACAGTCGTCAGCAGAAGCTCGATCTGGCCATTCAGATGTTTGAACGTGCAGTCAAGCTCGATCCGAAATTCGCTCTTGCCTTTGCCGATCTTGCGTATGTGTGTGGCCTAATCTACGGCCTTCGAGAACAGAGCCCGAAATGGATTGATAAAGGCCAGGCTGCGTGCCGGCAGGCCCTGGCTCTCGACCCGGAACTTCCAGAGTTATTCGTGGCACGAGCCCGCATCAGCTTCGCGCAGGATAAGTATGACGAAGCGGCCCAGCAGGCGCTCTGCGCCCTCGAGCGCAAGCCGGGTTGCGAAGGTGCCTACAACGTTCTCGGCCGTGCATATTTCGCGTCGGACCTGCTCGAAGAAGCCGCTGCACTCTCAAATCGCGCCATCGAGAGAAACGGCGACGACTATAACGCCTACATTCCTTACATTCTCACTCTAGACAAGCTTGGCCGGGTCGAGGAGGCACGAAGTCTGCGCGGCCTGCATACGCGTGTGCTGGAACAGCAGTTGGAAGTGGTTCCGGAAGATGTCCGTGCTCGAGGGCTGCTGGCAACTCAACATGCCGCGCTTGGTAATAAGGGCGACGCATTGCGGGAGCTGGAGGCAACCGTGGCGCTACGTCCCAGCGACCCTCATTCGCTCTACAATGTCGCCTGCACGTACGGGTTGCTCGGCATGAAGCGAGAAACTCTGGATATGCTGAAACACGCATTTGAAGCCGGCTATGGAGAGTTGAACTGGGCCCTCCGCGACCCTGATTTAGCCTGCGTGCACGACGATCCGGAGTTCCAACGTCTCGTCGCGGCAGCCGGGTCGAAGAATTGATTCGCACGCCCAGCTCCTTTCTGCATGTCACAAACGACTGACGATTCACATACCTATATGGGGCATCGGCGGCGTGCCTTCCGCTTCTGCCACCTTGCAATCAGGGGGTCTGCCGGTCGAACACCAATCTTTGTTCCGAATCGATGAAACCTGAGTGCGACTCAACCAATTCGATCAGTTGTGTCTTGTCGTCGCTGAGGTAGTACCGGCGGTGGGTTGTTGTAAAACCGCCAAAGCCTACGCCACTCTCAGTGATCAGCAAATTATTTCCCTGCCACACCGACAAAATCGTGATCGATGCTGGAGGTCTACCTGGGAATTGACTTGGGCCCTTCGCTTCGTGCTCTTTGCCATCGAAGATGAGCTTCCTGGTTGTTGATGAATCCGGAAGAGGAATGTTCATCATCGAGACGTGCTTCGCAACCTCCGTCTGCTTGATCTCTGCGCCTTCATTCTCGATCACTGTTGTGAATTCATAGTCTTTGGATGGATGATCTCCCGCCATAAAGCTCTTTGCCAGATTCAATTTCCAGGTCCCGCTCAAATCGCTCCTTTGCGCGGACGCATGAAGGGCTATCCCTCCGAGCATCGCAACAGCAGCCCAAGCTTTCATCCATCGCATAAATGCTTCTCCTTCTCACTATTTCTCAAATTCGAGCAAAGCCACGCTGTCAGGCGGCAGCGTTATCGAGAACTCTGCCGGTTTCTCGACAGGAAGGATTTGGCGCTTCGGTGGGGGAAGCTCAGCAGCTGTCCGAAGTTGTCCAATCTGTTCTTCACTTGGATAGGCGGGGCTACCCATCGCCATCCATTTGGGAATTGCAGTGCCGAGGTCAGCGCCTACCTGGCTGACGTTCACCTTCGTTCTTCCGTCCAATCCGTTCAACCGCAACTGAAAAGTCTTTTCCTGGCCCGTGCTTTTGAGCGCCCCGCCCGAGGCAGCGGCAGGATTGCCGTTGGCAACGCTGCCGGCATCTTTGGAGGGAATCAGATTCCACAGCAGAATCGCAACCGAGCCGTCGCCACGCCGGGTAGCCAGAACCGGCCCATCGCTACACTGCAAACGTGTTTCCCCAAGCTTATGCAGGAATGTAAATGCATGGAGCGAGGGCCGCGCGATTCCCCATTGATCGGTGAGGCCAAAATTACTATTGAAGATGCCACTAGGGACACCGCCCTCTTCAAACACGTTGCTGAAGGTCCAATAAGACATCGCCTCCGCCAGGCCAATACAGTTCTTGAGCGTATCCACGATGAAGGCCGGGTTCTGGGAGCTCCATTCGGTTATCCAAACCGGTAGGTGAGGCATAGCCGAAGATTCAACTTGCTGCTTTACGTGGGCTACGCCGCGCGGAATCACCTGTTCAAAGGAATACATATTGTCGCGGCCGAACATGTGGCGCTGTGGGTCGTTGGGATACACATGGGAGCTTACAAAGTCCAGCGGCAGACCCTTTTGGACGCAATAGTGAATCAGGTCAGGAATCCAGTCGAGCTGAGCCGTAGCGGGACCGCCAACCTTTAAACGAGAATCGACCTCTTTGATCGCCTCGACTGACTGCCGGTACAACTCGAAATATTCCTCTTGGGTTCCCGCCCAGAAGGGGATGTTCGGCTCATTCCAAACCTCAAACTTCCAATCGCTGACTTTGGCTATTCCGTAGCGTTTCACGCAATGGTCAGTAAAGGCATGTACCATATCCCGCCAGTCGTTCCATCTCTTTGGAGGCGAAGTGTTGCCCTTATACGCGAAGATCCGATTGCCGCTGCTGGCGAACGCCTCAGGCATGAAACTCAGTTCTACAAAGGGGTTGACTCCGTGGTCCAGCATGAAATCGTAGATCTGGTCCACGTAAAGAAAATTGAATTTTCCGGCACCTGCCGCAGCGATCCCCATCTCGTCGTCGAAGAGACCGTGGCACCGAACGGATTGCATTCCCGTGTCGCGTTGCACTCGGATGAGGTCTTGTCGCCACTGGTCACGCAAACCTACGACCGTTCGATCGGACCCGAACGACGTTTCCCAATAATGTGACAAAGCACCTGCCGCGTTTCGCAGATCCAAGGTGAGGACTTCGTCCGCTCCCCGGCGCGGAGGGCCCGCCTGAGCGTAAAGCCGTCTTGAGATTGCCCCGGCTGCAACCATTCCTGTGCCGGCAAGAAACTTACGTCGGTCGATCATGCTTTCTCCCGTGAGACTTCGTAGTTCATTTCACCTGGAAGGCGGAAAGGCGGCGGCAGACAGGAAGTACCCCATGAACCGTGTCTGAGGATTCTTGAAGATTGTCTTGTATCCGGGCGCAGTTTGGCTCGTCGACCACCCTTCTGAGGGGACAAACGCCGCTCCGTAGACTCTTCCAAAGCATGGACGAACTCCTGCGTGTCGAGAGGCCGGCCCGTACGCGTACGCTGTCGGATCGAAGCCAACTCTGATTCCGTTTCCCCTGCCGCAAGATACTCCAGAGGGTCGCATTAGTCCAATGATTCTGCCCATAGCCCCGTGCTCAAGAACGCATCAACCTGAACCGTGTCACAGTGAGCAGCGGCGCTCGACCATGCCCACGCGTGGGCCTCGGGCACCAATTTCGCTCACACCGGATTCAGCTCCGTGTAACGCAACGCTTCGCACAAATGCGGTATATCTTCCTTGCCTGGCATGTCCACTCGAATTGTGGAGCACTTTCCAATAGAACGCATAACGTCCGTGCGTGTGCTTCATGGCCGTATCCGCGAAGCTCTAACCTTTTCGGGGACAACCTTTTCGGGGACAAACGGGGGGGTAACCCCTAAAACTAGCTACGGGGGTTACCCCGTCGGGAAGGTGTGAAAAATTAAGTGTTTTGGCGATTCGGCGGAAATCAGGGATGGTTGTGGCGCGGCGGCCCGATCAGCATGAAGGTAGGTGTAGGGTGCGGAGGTTGAGCGCACCGCGCGATTTAGGGCTTCTCGGCGCCTGTTGTGGGCTTAGAGCGGCTGAAAGAAGCTCGCCTGTTAGTGCTCAGGCAGCAGCAAGTGCAGCGCCGTCGAGCTTGCGTCGTATGCTGACCCAGCGAATTATGTTGTAACTAAGGCAGGCCCAGATAGCTTCCATCGAGGCCTTCTCTTGTCCACGGCACCGAAACTGGCGGAGCCCACATCGCTCTTTGATCCAGGCGTGCGGGAATTCGGCGATCTGCGATCGTTGGCGGTAGATAGCTTTTGCCTCTTCGGTCTCCATCTTGGCTTTAAAAACCGCTGTTGCAGCAGGATCCTCGCCGCGAGTGATGGACCTTCTCCATTCGGGGCCCTTCTTCTTGGGGCCGCACTCATCACGCAGTGGACAGCAACGGCACGCTGCTTTCGGTGCTCTGTATATTTGCAAGCGTACACCGCGCTCGTTGTTCTTCACGACATGGAGAGTCAGTCGTTTGCCAGCGGGACAAACGTAGACATTCTGCTCAGCGTCGTACGGAAACTCACTACTAATAAACTTTCCACTGCGACCGTGAGCGTCATACGCGGTTGGCTTCCAACTATCATGCCAAGAACCATAGAAATCGACCTTTGAGGCTTCCGCGGCTTTCACCGAGGCATGATTGGTATAATCGCCATCGGCCACGATCTGCTTCGGTAAGGACGCCATGGTTTCCTGGCAGCGACTTAGAGCCGGTTCCAATTGGCGGTAATCGATGGCATCGGTGGTCGCTTCCACATTCACAATCAATCCGTGAGTGGTGTCAGTAAACCAACTGTACGTTGTAGCTGGGAACGGTGCCCCCCTCACCGTTTCTCATCACATGCGCCTCGGGGTCGGTGGTAGAGGCTCTGGCTACGTAGGGATCGCGACCCTGTTTCTTGCTCTCCTGCAGACGCTCTACTTCCCGAAACGCCGCCTCCAGGCGACTGACCCGTTGCCGCGCGGCGCGGCGCCTGGCAGCGGATTGACGTTTGGCCGTTTTCTCTTCCTCCGCGGCCTGTTCGTTCATCTTCTGTACTTGCTCTCGCGCCAGAGTCAAATGAGCTTCGATCTTTTCCTTGCGTCGAAACGTGTTGCCGCTGGCATTGGCCTTGATTTTGGTACCATCCAGCGTGACCCGTTGCATAGTAATCAGACCCTCAGCGCTGAGCATGCCAACCACTTGTACAAACAAGCTCTCTAGCGCCTCCTTGTGATCCGATCGGAACCCCGACAGAGTTCGATGACTGATTGGCTGCAATCCGCACAGCCAGGCGATTCCAGGCTCATAGGCACACTGGCGTGCAATTTCACGTGCGGAGCTAATCCCTTGGCTGTAGGCGTATAACCATAAGCTGATCAGTAAATGCGGTGCTGTGTGGTCGCGGCCGGCGCGCCCTTCCAAGGCCGCGATCCTGCCGTGATACAAACTCAAATCCATGCGCCCTACCAAGTGCCAGATCGAGCGAGCACTGTGGTCGTCGTCGATGAGTCGCTCGACGTCAAGGGTATGCAAAAGCAGTTGAGAACGGTCAATCGAAGCCAGGCGAGGTAGGCGCGGAGCTGGCATATCGCTCATGCCTCCACTTTATAACCACAGTGTATACGTCACAATTACTGTATGTGCACCTTTGTCAATTTCTTCACACCTTCCTGTCCCCGTTTCCCCTAAAAACATAACCCTCAACTCCGGGAGTCGCTTGATTGGACCTCGCTACCCTGTTTGCCGGGCGTTTCATGAACTCGGGAAAATTGTCCATAACGCACACAGTGTCCCACGCCAGCAGACGGTGGCGCTACTCAGCGATCTTTCCATCGAACGCGCTTACGCGAATGCCGGCTCCGGCGCTGGGTCTCTGGTCACCGCGATCACGCTGATGTCGTCCTCCTGGCCGAAAGCTTGCGCGGTGTCGGCAACCTTGCCTACCGAGGGACGAGAACGCATTAGCTCCAGCACGCGGTCGAAGCCGAAGAGATTCCCGCGTTTGTCGGTAGCCTCAGCCACGCCGTCGGAGACCAGCAGCAGACGGTCGCTGGGCGCGAGCTGGAACTCCAGCAGCGAAGACTCCGCGTCTTCGATGAGCCCCAGCGGCAGCGAGCCTTCCACCTCCAGCAGTTCGCCGTTGAGATAGGGCGGCAGATGGCCTGCATTCGCCAGCTTCGCGCTGCCGTCGGCGGCGATGCGCAGAGCCAGGCAGGTGGCGCGGGCATCGCTGCGGCCCAGCAGGCGGCGGTTGAGTGCGGCCAGGATGACGGCTGGATCGGAGTCGGTCTCTGCTGTGCTACGGATCGCCCCGACGAGGAGAGCCACGAGCATTCCGGCTTTAAGTCCCTTGCCCGCTATGTCACCAGCCACGATGAGGAGGCTGCCGTCGGAGGGGTGCGGGATGATCTGGAAGAAGTCGCCGCCGACCTCAAGCGCGGGGCGGTACTCGGTCTCGATAGCAAAGCCTGGCAAGGCGATGCGGCGTTCGGGCAAAATCACCTGCTGCACTTCCTGCGCTTGCTTCACGTCCAGGGCCATTTTCCGCTGGCGCTTGACCGACTGCAGCAAGCGGCGCAGGAGCAGTAGCGCGATGACTGCGACGGCGAGGAAGATCGCGATATTGCTCGGGGCAACCCTCACGCCGAAAGGGAACCAGTTGCGGAACAGATGCAGCCGGATCAGATCGTTACTGAACGAGGCAACGCCGCGCAGCAGGACCACAGGAAGCACCAGCCAGCCATCGAGCCCCTTGCGGCGGACGCCATCAGCCACAATCCACAACAGAAGCCCGAAAAAGGCGAAGCGCAGGCCCTGGTTCACGGGGTAAAGGCGCAGAGCTGCCGAGTGAGAGACAAGCCCAGGGAAAACCTCCAGTGCCAGAATGCGCGAAACCGCAGTCAAAGCGGCTAGGCCTGGTAGAACCCTGGGCAGCCAGCGGAAGCCCTCGCGGCCAAACCATACCCACCAGACCATGACCCAGAGCGCTGAAATCACTGGCCCCGATACGCCATCTTGTAAAAGTGTGAGCTGATCAGGAATCCACTGGGTCCAGGCTGAGATTGCGCCCCAGATGTTGACAAAGGCCGTGACCAGGAAAAGCAGGCCGATCCAGAGATAGACCCGGTCGGAGCGGTCAAAGAGAATGAGGCTGAAGGCCACCATCGCCAGCAGGGCAAAGACCAAGGCTTGCGCAACGTACGCCAGGTCGGCACGGATGAGCTCCAGCCACTGCGACTGATAGTGCAGACCAATCACGCCCGCCTGGCCTAGCAGCGGAGCGCCGTGCATCCCTCCCGCATCCGGATCTTCCAGTAGCGTTGCGGGTTCCATCCAGAACCGGAATGCGAGAACCTGCACTGGGCCCGTTTCCCGGCAGCTCTGAGGAAGGCGGAGCTGGAACGGCTGGGTGGCGTAGATCACAGGGCGCGCGCCCGAAAAGTGACCGAAGCTGCCCAGGAGCTTAGCATCCGCAAAGGCCTGGTAAGCGTCGTCCACGAAAGTTGGGCCTGCCAAAGCCAGCGGCAAGACTTCCTGACTCTGGCAGCGGAACCGGATGCGGTACCAGGCATAGCCCGCGTAACCGGCGTGGCCTCGCGCCGTCCAGCCCGGCACGAAGCCGGAGCTGCCCATACTTGGATCAACCTCTCCTTCCCTGGGCGTCAGGTCCACGGTCTCCCAATTCGAGTCGTCGAAGCCGGGCTCGGCCCATAGCGGCTGACCGGTTTTCGCATTGATGGGCGAGTCGCCGATGGTGAACCTCCAAGGCCCATAGAGCGGCACGGCCGCCTGGCCCAGCTTGACCTCAACGGCATCCGGTCGTTGCGCAGCGGCAGGCAGGTTTGGACTTTGCGCATGCAATAAGGGCGCGAGCAAGACAAGAAAGTACGGATGTAGACTGCGCATCGTTAGCGCCACGGCTTGACCTCGGAGAAATGTCTTGGGGACCGGTTGGCAAAACTATATAAGCACCGGCGCGCATTGGGAATCGACAGGTCATGACGAGCGGTGACAGACGAGCGGTGACAGACCGGACATGACCCTATGTGCGGCCAAGGATAGTGCGGTCATTAGTGGATCGATCTGGGGAGCTTTGGGGGAACTAGGGGGCGAGACGGGAAGATCACCTTGGCAGGTGCGGATAGAGTTTCGTGGACAGACGGGACGCTCACTTTGCGGGAACAGATGAGCGCCTAAGGTTCAAATGTAAATCCAGGCTGGCTTCGATCCGTAACAATTTTTTCTCGGGGTCCGCGCTTTTGTGGTGCCAAGCGCCGCTGCGTTGTCTTCTCCAAGCCATGGGAGATGCGGGGGAGATGCGGGGGAGACGAAATAACCCCGAACGAACTGGAACAATGGCGCCGGCGGACCCCGTTAAGACTGGAATTCTGTTCCCAAGCAGGATGGGGCATTGACGGGGCATTCCGGGACATCCATGATAGGTAACAGTCAAGGGAAAACGGAGATTTCCCCAGACTTGGCGGGATAAGGTATCCCCGACGATTTACTGGCTTTGGTTCTGAACTGTCGTCGATCGAACGCATTGCCAACGCAGTAGCAGCGTGGCCAGACATCCATTTGCGGGAACGAAGGCGGAGCCCCGTCCACGAAGATTGAGTAAGAGTAAACCAGCCGACCTCAAAACAGACGATAGGGTGTATTGGGAGTGTGAGCTCCCGTGCACAGTCCCGCAAAGCGTGAGGACCGGCCGGTGGATCGCTGACAGAACAAACCTTGGATAATCGACTACAGGCCGCTAAGCCGCCGCAAGACGTCTTCTGGCTTTTTTCTTCGTTGGGATCGGTTTTGGCGGCGTACGTACCTGGAAAGGTTGTCCGCTCTTGTCCACAGACAGCAGATAGCCGACTAGCTTGCGCGCCACCTGCAAGGTGGCGCGATTGGCATGTCCGCGCTCCAGGTGCTGAGCGTAGAGCTGCGCCAGGTGCGGACTCCAGCGCGGCGCCAGCTTGGCTGCTTCGATCAACGTGCTCTGCAACCATGCATTGCGCTGCTTGGATAACGGTCCCCGTTGTTGCTTGCCCGCCGAAGAGCGAAACGCCGCGGTCAAGCCGCAATAGCTCACCGCATCGGCGATAGAGGCAAAGCGATGAGGGTCGCCGACCTCGAGTGCCCAGGTCAGAGCGGTGATCGCGCCCACTCCATCGATGCTGCTCAAACACTCGACGCGCTGCTTTAAAGTTGGATCGGCTAAAAGCCTCCGGACTAACTGGTTTTGCACGCTTTCGAACATGTCCTTCGTCCCGCGGCTTATGCGCAGCAGATCCTTCACTGATTCCGGTACTTCCTCCAAGCTCTTGATCAGATCGGCGAAGTATTTCTTGCCCTGTAGCTTTGTCTTCTGAAAGGAAACTCCGCTTTCCATCAGCAGGCCAGCTGTCTTGTTGTGCATTCTCACAGACTGCTGAACCATCATGTGGCGATAGCGCATCAGCCGACGCAGATCCCGCAGTTCTGGCGAGAACACATAGCAGCCCGGCAATAGGTTGCAGCGCACCAGGTCGGCGATGGTGCGCGCATCGATGGTATCGCTTTTCTTCTTGCCTGCAGTGATGGCCTTCATCTTCGCCGGATGGCCCATGTCCAACTGTTGGGCGAACGGCTTCAATGTGTCGTAGATCCAGGCGCTGAAGATCGTTGCCTCCATCGCACCATGCCATGGTTGCTCTAAACTCCCCGCCCAATTCCGCAACACAGTACGATCGGCGACGAGCGTGCCCTCTTTCACAATCTGGCCGGCTGCCGTCTTGATGCAATAACTGATGGTCTTCTTGTGTACGTCCAATCCGATATAGTGGATAACATTCATGGGGTTCTCCTAATCGAGATTTCTGGGTCGGCTGCTTAGAACAGTCGATCCCAGCAATATAGTCTCGGGGAGAACCCTTTTTCCTGCCCACACCTATGCATTCAAACAGACGAACTAACCACCATCGGAAATGCCGCGCACTCGTAAAGGCTTGACTAGTGGGCTCGACCAATTCAGTCAATCCCAGGACGGACCCTCACATCCGCAAAAAGAAAAGAGAATGGCTAATGGTACGATTTTGGCCATGACAACCCTACAACCCATGATGTGGCTCTGCGTGGCAGCCTACAGTCTTCATGTGCTGGAAGAGTTTGTCTTCGATTGGCAAAACTGGGCACGCAACGTTCTTCATCTTTCGGCGCAGTGGGGAGACTTCTACATAACCAACGTGGTAGTCATCGTCCTTGGAATCGCCGCCGCGGAATTTGCGCCTGCCTTGCCTGCGGTAGCGCTCGGGTTTCCGGCGCTGATGCTGATCAATGCTACATTCTTCCACGTAGCTCCGGTCATCTGGACGCGGGGTAGGTTTTCGCCAGGAGTTTTTACAGCGGTCCTCCTGTTCTTCCCACTGGGACTTGCGACGATCCTGACGGCTCATACAGATGGGACTACACTCGCGACGGCCTTCGGTATTGGTGCTTTACTGATGGCGACGCCAATTGTCTTTCTGAAGTTAAAGGTGAAGCCCTACTTCGATCAAACACATTGATCGCGATTCGGTGGCGGGTTTGTTGTGCCGGGTTCCCTCAATCACTCTCGGTCGACGAGCACCAGATTCGATTGGTCTGAAATGCGAGAATTTCCGGCTGTCCTAGGATCAGCTGTTTTCTTGCCGGTTCCGAAGTTCGTGGACGGATGGACCCGACATTACGGAACGATAAACGGGAACAGGGAGCGACCCCGCGGCGATACTCACCCGAAAGTCCCCAACTTCTTCCATCTGCGGTCCTTCCCCCCTTGAGTGATCTGCTTGCGAGTACCATGGGTTGCCAGGTGTTGAGATGCCGGACAGGGCGAGCCCCCCGCAAAACGACAAATTGCTTATCGCCCGCATCCGGCGGCGCGAGCCGCAGGCGCTGATCGATGCCTACGCTTGTTACAGCAAGCGGGTCTTTTCCCTTATTTATCGGATAGTGCAGGACCGGCAAGCCGCCGAAGAGATCCTTCAGGATACGTTTCTGCGCTTGTGGGGCCGTTCTGAACTCTATGACCCGGAAAAGGGTGCGCTGCTCTCGTGGCTTTTCCGCGTCGGCCGAAATTGCGCCCTCGATTTTCTGCGCAAAGAATCCAAAAGAGGCAATTTTGACGTTGTCTTGGTAGAGGGAAATCCCGATCTTGAAGACCTTCACGAGGACGTCTTGAGTGTCGAGACGTCATTCGCGGTGCGGGATGCGTTGTCGGCGCTGCCCAGCGCGCAACGACAACTGATCGAGCTGGCCTATTTCGAGGGCCTGACGCACAGTGAATTGGTGGAGCGGACAGGCGAGTCTCTGGGTACGGTTAAGTCACGCATCCGCCTGGGACTCAAGAAGCTGCGCGACGCTCTTGGCAGTCTAAACAGGATGAATCTCCTATGACCGACGAGTGGCAGGACGCCGACTGGAATCTGTTCGCCATGGGTGCTCTCGACGGGACTACCCAGCGGGCGATGCAGGAGCATCTGCGCACCCAATGTCGCGCCTGTAACCGCAGCTACCAGGAAGCCGTTTTAGTGATGGATGCCCTGGCCGCGACTGTTCCTCAGGAGAATCCTTCCCCCCAGGTCGCGGCCACTTTGCTGGCGCGGATCGGCAAGCCGATCTCTGCTTCGCCGGCCCGGCGGCCGCCGGTACTGCCGTGGGTGGCGGCGGCCGCCTGCGCGCTGCTGGCGTTATGGTTGGGCGTCAGGCTCCAACAGGTGTCAAGTTTGCTCCGGCAACAGCATGCTTCGCTGTCACCGGCTGCTACGGTGCGTCCGCCCGCGCAGACCACCCCCATCCCGGCGCAGGCGAGCGCACCGCGTCCGCCGGCCGTTGCAGCGGAAACTGCCGGCGCGCGTGCCGAGCGCGCTCACTTACGTGCAATGGACGCCCAAATAGCAAGTCTACAAACCCAGAAGGATGCAGCCCTGGCGCAACTCGACCGGGCGAACAGCGACCTGGCTCATTCCCTGGACGAGCGCAATCGTTTGCAGAGCCAGCTGGCTTCTGTGCAAGAACAGGTTCGCACCGGCGCGCATGCCGGCGCTGCTCAGGTAGCTCTTCTTACCCAGCAGCTGGAGGTGGCCAACCGAACCATTGCTGAGCTAAAAGCTGCCAAGGCATGGAACACCCAGGTGGTGGCATTCTTGCAGGGAGGGCCATCCCGCCAGGTGGAGTTACGCGGCGTTGATCCCGGGGCGGGAAAGGCCACTGCCGTGGCGTTTTACGCTCCCGACCGTGGCTTGATGGTGCTGGCCCGTTCGCTGCCCTCGCTCGATCAGGAAAAATGCTACCAATTATGGTCTCTCCACAAAGCAGGGCCGGCCATCCTGAGTGTGGGATTGCTAAAGACGGATGCCTCCGGAAGCGGTTTTCTCTACGCTCCTCCCAGCCAGGAACTGCGGCAACTCACCGGGCTGGCCATCACCGATGAACCAAAGGGCGGCAGTCCATCGGCGCGAGGCCATAAACTGCTCTTTGGCGCCCTGAATTAAAAGTGCCAGCCGACGCGCGAAATGGTTTCGTTGTAAGAAGTTCCGCCGGGAGCGTAGTTATAGCGGCTGTCAATGGCCGTTGATAGGCCGCCCCCCAGGCGCCATTCCACCCCGCCACCGATCTGCATTCCGATGTCGATACCCCCTTGTCCGGCAGGGATGCCGCGTTGTTTCAGCTCAGTCGCGGTTGCAATTTGTCCTCCGACCAGCGCGCCGGAGAGCGGGGAGTTGCTGCCAAACAGCGTTTGCAGCAGTTGGAGGGCTTGCGGCGGAAGGTCGGCATTCTCCCGCAGAGCATCCATCGTGACCTGGTTGCTGATGGTCACGTAGGTGCCCAGGCCTATAACCGCATACGGGCGCACGCGGTGGCGATCCCAATGAGTAAGCTCATAGCGAAGCGCCAACGGAACCACCTGCAGCGTTTGCACCCGCCAATTGGCGGGGACGGTGACCGAGAAGGGAGCCGCGCCCGTTCCGCTGAACGCCTGTTCGATGTTGCTTGCGCCCCCAGCCGGATCCAGGGCGTTGAGCACACTCAGATTGATCAGCTGGGCCACATTGGAGGTAATCGGCAACTCACGGTTATTCTGCGCCAGGGCAACCGTGACCTCGTAGTTGAGCCGGCCTCCGGGAACTAGCGCGAGAGGAAGGCTGAGGCCTCCGCCGAGAAAGCTTCCGCGTCCTAGCGAGAACGGGCCGGTATTGATGCCAGCATCGAGAAATGCGGCCGCGCCAATCTTGCCCAGGTTGGGCAGCAGTTCCTGCGGAGGAGGATCGCGCCAAGGTGCGGGACTCGTTGATGTCGGGGAACTCGTCGCCTCCGGAGACACCAGATTTGCGACCGAGGCCCTTAAATCATTGGCTGAGTTGACGGTCCGCTGTTCGGAGGACTGGGTAAGCGTATCGACCAGGCGTTCGAGCTGGGCAACGCGCGCTTCCAGAGCGCTGATTCGTTCCGCGTCGTTCTGGGCGTGGATGAGCGGACTGCCGGCAACGAAGAGAACGCAGAGGGTTAATAAGTATTTGAGTCCAGCGGCCGATTTCATGCGGGCAATTCTAGCAAGGCGATGAGCAACTGGAGAGGCGCGAAGCCAACGCGCCTCTCGATATGGTTGAAAAACAGCAGTGGTCCTGGCCCGGTTAAATGACGGCAAACACATCGGCGGTTCCGATGGCCAAACCGCCCTTGAGTGCCGAGATGTGGAATACGCTGTTCAGTGTTGCCGCGGCGCCGCTAGCCAGCGTGACATCCACATTCTGAATCGTCAGCAGGTTCTTGGCCTCCGAATTGGTTTGCACGTCGCTCGCGGTAATGGTTAGGTAAAAAAGAGTAACGCGCCCCACGACTTTGTCGTCCACCGCAACGACGCCGGTAATGATCGGCTGCGTCCCAGTGGTGTCGATGATGAAGTCACGCAGGTCGACAACGGTTCCGCCCGCTGTGAGACGAAGGCCTCCACTATGAATGATCTCGGCGTGCGCGTCGGAAGTATCAAACACGCCTGCCAGGACCGGGAAATCAATGGTGGCGCCGGTAAGCTCGGAAGAGCCGAGCGGACTCGGGGTTACGTGCAAGCTTCCCAGTGCGGAGACAAAACCGCTGGCCAGATTCACCGAGGTGAGACCGGTCCGGACTACTTTTGTTTGAGCATATGCGGCGAAGGTGCTGAGAGCCAGCACCAGAGAAGATACAACTGCATTCTTTAGCTTCATGACAACTCCTCGAACTTCCTGACCTAGGCACAGGCTTTTGCCCGTCCAATGATGACAACGGCATATCCGGCGCCGATGGATCACAGCAGGAACAAGTAATTCTGGTTCGTGATTCGAGCAGTTGATGAGACGGTGACCGCGTTGATGGCCTGGTAAGGCTCCCCAGAGTTATTAGGTGAGATGAAACTAGAGAGGCTGGCGCCGCGTACAATCCCAAGTCGTTTGTGGTCAGATGCGAAATTTACCGAGACGTTGAAGGGACAGGACGGAGTAATCGCCATCCGTCCAACTACTCGATCCGTTCCGGGTGATTACTCCGTCTGTCCGATGTCGGCACTAAGCAAATCCATCTTCTACCTGCTTTCGTAAGTCGCGGCGACCACCCTGCGCCCCGGTTGGAAGACCGCGAGCTGGCGAAGCCCGATAAGAACCACGCTCCCGACAAATGCCAGTCCGGCAAGCCCAAAGAACGCGCCGGCATCGCCACCGGTCCTCTGCTTCAGGAAGCCGATGATGCTTGGTCCGAAAAAGCCGCCGCTCGAACCGATCGCGCTGATGAGCGCGATCCCGGCGGCAGCCGACGTCCCTTTGAGAAATTTCGTCGGCAGGCACCAGAATGGCGACATAAACAAGGAGGTGCTCAGGGGGAGGAATGCCAAAGCGATCACGCGCAGCAGCGCATGCGGGAACAAGGCCACCGCGATGCAAGCCGCGCAATCAAGGGCCAGTGCGAGTGCGGCGAGACCGCAGCGCTCGTCCCAACGGTCCGACAGCAATCCGGCGAGAGGATAGGCGAGTGCCGAAAGCAGAAAAATGCCGCCGACGATAAGCCCGGTGACGGCATCGCTGGTGCCGAGCGCGTCGCGGATAAGAATCGGTGCCCAAAGCGTATAGCCCAGGGACACTGCATACAGGGCGAAATACGGAACGGTGAGGGCCCACACCAGGGGGTTGCCCAGGGCGCGAAGCGGGGAAATGCTTATCACGCCTGCCTGTTGCCGCTCCTGCTCAAGGCGGTGAGAGAGCCAGCGCTGCTGCTCTCCCGAAAGCCATCGCGCGTCCTCGGGGCGCTCCGTGAGGTATCCAAGTGCGGCGATCCCGAGTAACACGGGCGGCAGACCCTCGATCAGGAAAAGCCACTGCCAACCGGAGAGATGCCCTACACCCCGCAACCCCAGGAGGACGCCGCCCAGCGGACCACCCAATGCCCCCGACAGCGGAATACCGATCACGATCGCGGAGATCGCCCGCGCGCGATAGGCCATTGGAAACCACTGGCTCAGGTAGTAGAGGACGCCGGGGAAAAACCCGGCCTCCGCCACACCCAAAAGGAAACGCACGGTGTAGAACTGGGCTGGGGTGCGCACGAATATCATCGCGCAGGCGAGGAGTCCCCAGGTAATGGCGATGCGTGTGAGCCATCGGCGAGCGCCCACGCGGGCCAGGATCAAGTTGCTCGGCACCTCGAATAATGCATAGCCGAGGAAGAAGATACCCGCGCCGAAGCCAAACGTTGCCGAACTGAACTTCAGCTCCTTGTTCATTTGCAGGGCGGCGATACTGACATTCGAGCGGTCGAGATAACACAGAATGTAGAGCAGGAAGAGAAACGGCAGCAGCCGAAGGCTGGCTTGCCGCATAGTATCTCGCTCGATGTGAGGATCGATCACGCTATAAACCAACCTGTTTGCCACGAGTGTACGCGTGATAGGCCGGTTGCGGGGGCCATAACGCAGCTCATTCGAGGTTCGCGGATGCCCACAGCCGGTCAACCAAACGGCCTGCGCGCTGCTCAATGGCAGCCATGGCATCAAGGATCACATCCTCCCTGAACCGGCGGCCCACGAGCTGCACGCCGGCAGGCAGGTTCTCGACCAGGTCGACGGGCACGAACCCGGCCGGCAGCCCAACGTAGTTGATTCCGAAACTGTAGACCGCAGCGTCCCACAGGTCTTTGGTCTCGGCCAGCCCCAACGCGTCGTAGTTCCACGAATACCCCGGGCGCATGAGGAAAGGCGTCAGCACCAATGGATAGGATTCCAGGAACACGTTCCAGGCGCGTTCCATCCGGGTTTTGTCCCCGAGGCCGGCGCGATACGCGTCGGGATCGAGAAGGGTCCCCATCTCGTAATACCAGTCAAAGATCCGGCGCAAGTCGTCGCTTCCATGCTGATCGACGGCGGGTCCCAAGGTTGCCTTGATCTCTGTGAGCAATACACTGAGCCACCCGCGCGCCGGGTCCATGATGGATGGCGGTTCGACGTCGACCACCTCATACCCGGCGTCACGCAGGTAGGCTGCAGACCGGTCGATCAACTGCAGGATGCCGGGATGAATCGGGTATCCGTGACTGTTGCGTGTGACCGCGACGCGAATGGGTTTTTCGAGAGGATGGCCGTCGAAGGGCGCGGGTACCCACGACGGATCGCGCGCATCGCCGCCGGCCATGACACGGGTTGCGAGACCCACGTCGGCAACGGTGCGCGCAATTGCGCCTTGTACCGAAGTGAGCTGCGTCAGCAAACCGCGCTCGGCAGTCGCCGACGGATTGAACGCGGGAATCCGGCCCCGGGTCGGCTTGAGCGTCGCCACGCCATTGGCGAAGGAAGGGAAGCGCAGCGACCCGGCGATGTCGTTGCCGTGATGGATGGCGCCGAATCCCACCGCGGCTGAAACCGCCGCGCCGCCGGAAGATCCTCCGGGAGATGCGTCGGCATGCCAGGGGTTCAACGTGCGCCCGTGCAACGGATTGACCGTAGTAAGACGCATGGAAAGCTCGGGCGTGTTGGTGCGGCCGACAATGATGGCGCCGGCGCTGCGCAGGTTGCGGACCACCGGTGAGTCCGCCGGAGCGATCACAGTGGCGAACGCGGGAACTCCATTGGTGGTCGCCTGGCCTTCCTGGTCGATGTTCACCTTGATGGTGATGGGGACACCGAGAAGCGGTCCCGGGTCGGCAAGAGTCGTGCGATCGGCAGCCGCTGCCTGGGCCAGCGCTTGCTCGGTGAGGTCTACCACGATCGCGTTCAGCCTGGGGTTAAGCTTACGGATGCGCTCGACGACCGAAACCATCACCTCGGAGCACGAAAACCGTCGCGCGCGGATGCCGGCGGCGACCTCGACGGCGCTCAATTGCCACAACGGGACGGAACGAGGGGCATGGGGGGTCACATATGCACCGGTTGGTAATCCTTGATTGTCGGCAGCGCCTTGATCGCCCGGCCCGACTTCTTCTCCGCCAGTCTGATCTCGTACAGGCTTTGCAGGTTGAGCCAAAACTCGGCGCTGGTGCCGAAGAAATGAGCTAGCCGCAAAGCAGTGTCGCCGGTGATAGACCTGCGGCCATTCAAGATCTGCGTCACACGATTCGTCGGCACGCCGATCTGACGAGAGAACTCGGCCGCGCTCATGCGCATCTCCTTCAATTCCTCCGCCAGATGCTCGCCCGGATGTATTGCTTCCATCGGTTTCTCCTGTCAGTGGTAATCGACAATCTCCACGTTCGATGGGCCTTTCGCACCCACCGGCCACTCAAAGCAAATTCGCCACTGATCGTTGATCCGAATGCTGTATTGGCCCTTCCGGCTGCCTTTTAGTCTCTCAAAGCGATTGCCCGGCAGCGCTGACAAATCCTTCACCGAGGTCGCCGCCTCCAGCCGATCCAGCTTTAACCGGGCGTTGCGCTCGAAACCAGAAAACGCCTTGGCCATTCTCCCAGCGGCGAATTCGCCTGTGCGCTTGTCCCGATAGCTGACGATCATAGGGAACAATAGAGCAAGTTACGCGGTACGTCAAGCGTAATAGAGGAAGCAATTCCAATCCAAAAGCATCGGAATGATCAACTTATAGGCGCAAAAAACAGGAGCATTTCAGTAGCGATGGAGGATGATGTGAGCGCCGTAGGTGCGGCACTCCAAAGCGACGCCGAACTCTGCCACTCTCACGCGGGCTCCAAAGCCCTTGCGCTTGTTCTTTGCCGTGTGGGTTCAGCGGGGGCTAAAAAGTATGCGTGAGAACCCGTAGGGACTGTCTATTTGTGCCAGCCCCGGACTTTAGTCCGGGGAAGCGGGTTTTCAAACCCGCGAGAACGTTCTGTCTTGCGATTCCCCGGGCTTTAGCCCCGGTGAGAATGCCCAAGCTTCTCAACAATGGAGAACTGACGCAAGAGGCGGTTTCTCCTGCATCATGGATGGAATGGATGCCCGCCACCAGGGCTATTGGTTACTGCAAACCTAATGCCCGGGCCAGTCTGTTTCGAGCCAATTTCAAAGGGCGCTCTGTATCAGGGCACGACTTCAGTTGTGCCGAAAAGAGCCAGTACGATGAGGGCTTTCAGCCAGTACTCTTCGCAAAGGCTTTAGCACTATGTGAGAACTAAAGAAAGGAAGCTGCAGTCACCCCGCGCTCTAATGCTTTGTATCAGGGCCCGACTTTAGTCGGGCCGTTGAGGCAACAAAGATCTGGGCTTTAGCCCCTGCCAGACGTCAAGGGCCCCCTTGAAAAAACCTCCTGGATGCGATGATGGGTGCCCCAGGTCCCCGATTTCCTGCGAAGTTTAGTGGGTTCCGCGCACTCTATGCGCCTTTCCGCATAGAAAGGCGTACACGCAGTTCTGTCCAGTACTGCGTACAGGAAATTCGGGGGGTCTCGATTTTGAGACCTGGGATCCTTCACGCAAATGTCGGCAGACGTACTTGAAAGCTTTGACCAGATAGAGTTCTCACGCAGACTCTAAACCCTCACTAGCTCCGGCTCAGGGCGGCGGCCTGAAGCCGTGCCCTTCGTTCGAAGCCCTCCTTCTCTGCGGAAAAGTTCGTCTCTACACTTCTCGATACCAACCTGATTTCGCCATACCCGGTCGCAGCACAACCTTGTCCAATAAAATCAACGCAACTGAATCGACCAATCAGCTAATCTGGACATTTTTTTACTTAACAACCGTAAGGAAAGCCCTACCAATCGCATCTATACAGTGCTGGGCCTTGATATACGCCTCTGCCAACCTAAGCATCTTAGGAGGGCGGGAAATATAGAAAATTTGATCATCTTGATAAAACAAAGGACTTAGCTGCAGCTTTGAACAAGAACACCGCGAACGGCGCCCTTTTAGAGCCTTGATGACTGCAGGGTACGCTCAGTGCGTCCTCTTGATAGAGCAGTTTTGACAACTTGGAAACAGCACATCACCGGGACGCCGGATGACAAACGAGACGTTCGCCAATCCGAAGCGCGGAGGCGAAGATATCGTCCCGTTTGTCATACCGGACTTGACTACAAGGTCGAGGATCGCCAAGCCGGCACACGAGAAGGAGGCTTTCAGCTCTTCTAGCTCTTTTAGCGCATTTTCTTGGGGGACGCTGGATCCCTAATCTTCCGCGAAGCTCAGGACGGTCGCCCATCATCCCGGCGCTACATGATCGCAAAAAGCAGGAGCCTTTCAGAACATCGTTTGGGAGCAGTAGTGGTGCTCTTATTTGCATGGAATGCCTGAGACCTGGCGCTCCGGGTTGTCACCCGATCCCAGTGAAACCCTTTTGATAAAATGTCAGGCGAAGGCAACTACGACGGTTTGTGCGTGAAGGGGGCCGTGAGTCCCCTCTAAATTCTGATTTTGCGTCTTAGAGCGTGCGGTTCTCCGCAGAAAGCGAAATCTCGAACCCGTCCGCAGGAATGCTCATCCCCAAAAGGAACAAAATGCATTGTGGTATCCGTCCTTTGAGGACGAAGTGGGCACCCACACGGTTCAATCCCGTATTCCTGGTTCTCGTATTTGCGGTCCTCGTAGCCCAGGGTCAAACCCCGGCGCCGGCGTGGCGTGGCACGGTGCAGGATGAGAGTCAGCATCCCATCCCAGCAGCGCAGGTTAAGCTCCAGGCAGGCGAAGCAAACACGTCTGCAACTACCGCATCGGACGGGTCCTTTGTTTTCGAAACGCTTCCGCCGGAAACCTATCACTTGTCGGTAGACGCGGGCGGGCGCATCTATCGCAGCGACGCTCTTCTCATGATCCCCGCGCAGGACCCCAACGCCGCGTTGATCCTGAATTCTGATGGCACATTGGCTCTCAGTGTGCCGCAGCAGAAAGCCGGGGGCGGGGAACAGTTAGGCAGTAAATCCGTGAGCGAGATCCCGCTCAACAAGAGGGACTTCAGCCAGATACTGTTACTCGCAGCCGGAACCGCGGCCGACTCCAGCGGCGCCTTCAACTTTACCCAGCAGTTCGCGATCAACGGTCAGCGCGGAGTTGAGGCAACTTTTGCGATGGACGGCGCAGACATCACCGATCCGGAGCAGGGGGGCGGTACCTTCACCAACTTTAATGTGGACGCGGTTCTGGAGCTGCAATCCATGTCCGGAGTGATGCCGGCTGAGATTGGACGAGGGGCTTCCGGCTTCACCAACATCCTCACCCGCTCTGGTTCGGATAGCCTCCACGGGTCATTTTTCGAGTTCCTGCGGAACTCGGCTTTCGATGCACGAAATTATTTCGATTATTCTTCACCGGTGAATCCAGGCCGCCTTCCTCCTTTCAGGAGAAATGAGTTTGGTCTCACCAACGGTGGCCCCATCTATGTGCCTCATCTCTACGACGGCCACGGCAAGGCCTTCTACTTCTTCGAATATCAAAGCTTTCGCCAGGTGCTCGGCACCACCCAGGTCTTTTCCGTCCCGACCGCACAGCAGCGCGCGGGCATTGACACCACCGCCTACCCCGGCGACCCGTTGACGGTGCCGGTAGATCCGGATATTGCAGCAGTGCTGGCGCGGTATCCCTTGCCCAATTACCTTCAAGGGGCCTTTGGCGCGAACACCTACGCGACTTCTTCGAAAGTATCGACCGATGCCGACCAGTTCTCGCTACGTTTGGACTATCAACGCGGACCGAAAGATCACCTTTTCGGGCGCATCACTTTCGACAATCTCGATGGCCCAACGACCAACCCCGACCAAACAGTGCTCAACCAAAGTTTTGGCGTCACCTACGCCGATCGGCAGCGCAATGGAGTTGTATCGTGGGTCCACACGGCGTCGCCAAGGCTGGTCTTCGAGTCCTCGTTAAGCGGAATCCGCACCACACCCTCTTTCAACACGCCCAACCTGACTGATCCGGCGATCAAGTTCAACGATTCGCTTTTTGAGCCCTTCAATGCGCCCGGCGGAACGGTAACCAAGGCTTACGCCAATCTTTTTCAGGCTCAAGAGAACGTTACCCTGGCCACGGGCAGGCACACCGTCAAGGTAGGCGCGGAAGTCCGCCTGGCTCGCGATTCCAGTTACTTTGGCATTTCGCCGAACGGCGAGTATGACTTTGGAGGCGGCACAGCCTACTCACCGTCAGAGATCCACTCCCAGAGTGGAACGCACGACATTCATGTAGGTGATCCGTTACCGGACACGCTGTCGGCATTGCTTACCGGCAGTCCGTTCGCCTACACGCGCGCAGTTGCGCCCTCGTACTTTTCTAACGGAGAGAAGATTGGGCCGGCCGCGGATAGCCGGAGCTCATTCGAAGCCTATGCACAGGATGTGTGGAAAGTGTCTCCGCGGATCGTGCTCAACTACGGCCTCCGCTTCGAAGTGTATACGCCGATATCGGAGCGCGAGAAGCGTGGATCGGGTTTCTATCCAACCGCGGATGGCGGCCAGGAATTCCTCATCAATCCTGCGCCAGTTTACAAAACAATCATGAACAATTGGGGTCCACGGGTGCAGATCGACTATAGCTTTACGGATCGGTTTCGCATGCACGCCGGTGCGGCCCTCACCACAATTCCACAAAATATCTGGCAAACGAACCTACTAACCGGCTGGTTGCCGTTCGTCTTCTATCCTCGGGTGACAGCTGCCGTTGGCAGTCAAATTCCTTACGGCTTCCAGATAACGCCCGCGGAAATACCTCCCGTGTACACGCCCGCTGGTACAAACATCTTCCCCAGCCTCCCGACCAAGGATGTTCCCGCGAATACGGTGGTCGACATCGCCCGTTTGGAAACCGATCTCGCCGCGCTGTCGGGCGAACCCTCACCGTTGAACGTGAACGCGATCAGCCGCCAAATGGGCAACGCTCTGCTCAGCACGTGGACACTTGGCTTCGAGCGTTCGCTAGGCAACGTTACACTGTCAGCCGCTTACGTTGGTACCAGCGCCTACAAGCTACCGCGCATCGAATTTCCCAACGCCTATTCCGGGGCAACCGCGGAGTTTGCTCATTTCACCCGGTTCAGCGCGAGCGGTGTTCCCATCGGAGGCTTTGGTACAGAGAATCTCGTTACGCCTACCTCCCATTCGAGCTACAACGCGCTGCAACTATCCGCCGCGGGTCAAACTGCGCATGGAGGCCCGGGATTGCAAGCGAGTTATACCTGGTCGAAGTCGCTGGATGACACCAGCACGGTTGCCGGCACATCTGCGACCAGCACTGTAGGCGCGATCGCGCAGGCGGCGCCGCAGAACCCGTTCAACACTCATCCCGAGCGTGGACCTTCGACCTTCGACGCAACCAATTCCTTCTCGCTGAGCCTGACGCAAGAACTGCCGCTACAGTCAGTTTCTTTTCTGTCTTCGGTGAATCGCAAATTTGTTGAGGGATGGCAGTTGGTAAATGTTTCGACCCTCAGCAGCGGTACGCCCTTTACCGTCTACTCCGGAATTCAACAAACCGCGGCCGGCTCCGCCAACGCAGATCGCCCGGATCAGATTGCGAAGCCTGACTTGTCGACTTCGCGCCCCAGGCGCGAGGATTATTTCGGACGAGGGGACGACAATGCTTCCTTCTTTTCGATTCCTATCAATGTGCCCAATGGAACCGGACCGAATCAGGGACGCTTCGGCACACTGGGCCGAAACACCTTCCGTGGCCCGGCTTTCAAAGACTTCGATATCTCTATCGTGAAGGACACTCCCGTAGGGAGGCGCAAGTCTGGCGGCGAACTGGCCAACGTTCAATTCCGATCTGAATTCTTCAACATCTTCAACATCGTGAACATGGGCCTTCCTTCGAACACCATCCAGGGAACAGGCTTCGGCCTGATCAACCGCACCGCAGGCAGTTCACGGCAAATTCAGTTTTCGTTAAAGGTTGTCTACTGACCCGCGCACATCCGTCCATTTCTCATAGTCCACTGCCGGTTAGAATAGAACCTGAACCGGAGACACGGTGAAGCTCACAGACCTGCGCGCGATCCTCCAATACGTTCCGCAATTCCGCGAGAAGACGTTCATTATCGCAGTGGATGCAGGCATCGTCACAGACGAAAACTTCGCCAACATTCTCCTCGATATCGCCCTCCTGCGTTCCTTGAACATCCGGGTGGTGGTGGTGCACGGCGCTGCCGAACAAATTCAGGCGCTCGCCCAAAAGCAGAATGTCCAGCCCTCCAACCTCGACGGCACCGGCGTGACCGACGCCGCGACATTGCAACTCGCCATTGAAGCCGCCAACCGTGTCATGCACGAGATTCTGGGCGGCCTTTCGGCCAACGATCTCGGCGCGGCGACCACCAATGCCGTCATCACCGTCCCGCTGGGGATCATTCACGGCGTCGACCATCTGTTCACGGGGAAGGTGGAACGGATTGACACCACGATCCTCGAACCCTTGCTGAACCAGGGCATCGTTCCGGTCGTTTCGCCCATCGGCTTTAGCACCGAGGGCAAGGCGTACCGGGTCAACTCCGATAACGTCGCTGTCGCGGTGGCAATCGCGTTGAAGGCGGTAAAGCTGATTTTCATTACCCCGCAGGACGGTTTGCGATACAACGGCCAGCTCATTCGCCACATGGTGGTGACGGACTTGCAAAAACTTCTCCAGTCGGGAAGCGGGGGATTTGCGCCGGAAATGGTTTCCAAAGCGAGCCATGCGGCCGCCGCTTGCTCCGCAGGCGTGCCGCGCGTCCACATTGTCAACGGGCACGAGGACGAAGCGCTGCTGGCCGAAGTCTTCTCCAACGAAGGCATCGGCACGCTGATTTACGCCAACGAATACGAACAGATCCGCCCGGCCAGGAAAAAAGATATCCGGGCGATCCAGCAGTTGACCAAAAAGGCGGTGGAAGCCGAGGAACTCGTCCGGCGAACACGCTCGGAGATGGAAAAGAACTTGTCCGAATACTATATCTTCGAAATCGACAACAATCCGGTCGCGTGCGTGGCGCTGCACGTCTATCCCGGGCAACAAAAGGGCGAACTCGCCAGCCTTTATGTCGATCCGTCGCTCGGACACCAGGGCATCGGTCGAAAGCTGATGCGCTTCGTTGAAGACAAAGCCCGCGAAATGGGTCTCTCGGAATTGATCGCGCTCTCGACGCAGGCGTTTACCTATTTCGAGTTGAAGGGCGGCTTTGTGGAGGGCACGCCTGGATGATCTTCCGCCGGCGCGTCGTGAGAAGTACCACCAAAGCGGGCGGAACTCCAGGGTTCTGATCAAGAAGCTGAACGCGCCGGCATGTGGGCAAACGGGACGCCCTTACGCTGTGACCGCCGCGTCCTGATTCACGTGCACGACCTTCGCCGGCGGGAAGCCGTTGAAATAGGTGCTGCTGGCGCCGGCATAGGCGCCTATATTTTCCGCGTAAACCAACTCGCCGATCTCCAGATCCGGCAGCTCCTCGGTCAGGCTGAGGGTATCGAGCGCGTCGCACGTGGGGCCAAAGACGGAGCAAATTTGCGTGGGAGCCTTTTTGAAACTCTTCAGCGGGTACTGGGCGTGGTCAAAGATGATGCCGCTGAAGGTTTGATAGACGCCATCATCGAGGTAATAGGAAAGCTTGCCGCCGCGGACGGCCTTGCCGATGATCTTAGCGACCGAGGTAGCGGCGGAAGCGACCAGGAAACGGCCCGGCTCAGCCAGGATTTCAATCGGCTGGGGAAAAAGACGGTCCAGTTCGGCGTTGATCATTTTGGCGAGTCTGGTGAAGGGAGGCACCGTGGCGTCGTAGTGAGCAGGGAAACCGCCGCCGATATCGAGAAGCTTGAGATCGAACCCACGCGTCTTGGCTTCCTCGAAGATGCCGGCAGCATAGCTGCAGCGCCTGGATGTAGTTCTGCGGGTTCGTGCACTGGCTGCCAACGTGGAAGCTCAGCCCTTCCACCTCGAGCTTGTTATTGTGAGCGAAGGCGATCAGGTCGACCGCCTCGCCGGGAAGCGCGCCGAATTTGCTCGAAAGCTCGACCACCGATCCGGTATTGGGAACGCGCACCCGCAGCACCAGCCCCGCGTGCGGAGCATAGCGGGCGATTTTGATCACCTCTTCGTAGTTATCGTAGGTCACCAGCGGTTTGTACGGCTCCAGCAGCTCGAGCGTCTCAATCGCTTTGATCGGGTTCGCGTAAATAATGCGATCCCAGATAAAATCCTGCCGCTCTTTCTCCGGAAGATGCTCGATGTTCTCGTGAACGGTCAAAAACTCCGCCATGCTGGCGACGTCGAAACTGGCTCCGGCATCGTAGAAAGTCTTCACGATCGCCGGGTCGGTGTTTGCCTTAACCGCATAGTAGGCCTGCACGCGCGGCAGGTACTTTCGGAATTGCGCCAGGTTTTCCCGCAGCGCCTTGTGGTCCACCACGATGAGCGGCGTGCCGTGCTTTTTGGCCAGTTGGAGGAGCGTTCTTTGGTCCATGGTTGATCGTGCCGCGCTGCGGTTCAGTCGCCTTCCGTGATCAGAAAATTCTTGAACTGCCACGGGTCGGAGAGGTCGAGCTGCGGCTTGTTATATCCGCTGAACGAGTTGGCGTAGTGCTTCAGCGGGGTCCAATCCGAGGCCACGGAAACGAACTTGCCCAGGTAGGGCTTGCTGATATCCAGCACATAGTCATGGGGCAAGTCGTCAGGCACCCAGAGCCCGCGGCGTGGATTCTCGATCATCCACATGCAGGCGGCGACCACCGAGATGGCAACCTGCATCGTGGTAGCGTTCTGGTGCGGGACCAGGCGGCGCGACTCCTCGATATCGAGATCGGTTCCGCACCACCACGATTGGTAAGGGTGCCCCATCACCAGCGCGCCCAGAATGTCCGCTCCGCTGGTGATTTCGTCGGTCATGATGCGGATGTGCGGTTGCAACCCGTAGTCGTAGCCACGCAGCTCGTAGAGCGAAGCAATGGCGGAGTCGCACGGGCAATAAGCGTAGTGGACCGTGGGCCGGTAGATCGCCTTGCCGTCTTCCCAAACGGTGAGTTTCTCGGTGATGGTGAACGCCTCGCCGTGGCGCACGATCATGCCGACGATGTTGTGATCCGGCGGCACCCAGCTCGCGACGAAGGTGTTGATGCCCATGCGCGCCAGGCAGATCTGGCTCTTCGGGCCCTCGGGATGCTCGAAGGCGAAAGCGGGCAGCTCTTTTTCATGCGTGCCCCAGCCCATCTCGGCCGTGGTCGTTCCCTCTTCGCGGAAGCCCTCGACGCTCCAGGTATTGACGAACTCGTTCACCTGTTTGGGCTGATCGGTGATCTGCGTGTCGCGCTCGCTGCAGTGAATGACTTTGACGCCCAGTTGGTGGGCCAGGTGGTTGAATTCTCGCGCCTTGGCGTGGCGGCGATCTTCTCCGCCTGGGGCTCGCTGAATTTTTTTTCCGCCAGCGCCCGGTCCGCGATGTCCAGCAGCGCGTGCTTGGTGAAATGGCTGATCAGGCCGGGGTTCGCGCCGTGTTCGATCACCGCCGTCGGTCCCGGCTCGCTCCAGTTGGAGATCATCCGCCGCAGATTCATGTGGCGCCAGTAGAGGGTGCGCTCGGTCGGGTGCTTGTTTGCGGCTCCGGCGTAAGGATCCCAGAGCTCCACCGAGGTGTTGACGTAAAGGACGCCCCGGTCGTGGCACCACTGCACGATTTCGCAACAATCAATATTCCACGCCAGGTCGATGAGCAGGTCTCCGGCCGAGAGATACTGGCCCAGCAGGCTCCCCAGGTTTTCCGGCGTCACGCGATCCTGGACGAAGGTCATGCCCTGCTCGATCCAGGGCTTCAGGGCCGCGTCGTTTGGCTCAAAGTCGATAATGGTGATGTGCTTGGGGTCGATGCTGAGATGTTTGACCAGAATGGGCAGCGTGCAACGCGCCACCGCCCCAAAACCGATAAGCAAGACTTTATTGGGAAATGTGAGCATTATGTTTTGCCGGTGCGCCAGCCGGATAATCCAGGTTGCAACCGGGAACCGTACGGGTCTAGCGTCAAGAAAGGACTCAAGATTCCGGAGGGATGATGGCTGACCAAGTCAGAGTAACAGCGAATTGTTACAGTTTCGTGAGCGCTTTTGCAGTGGACTTCTACTTGCCTCCGGTGTGAAACTTCTCCGCATCAGCTGTTTGCGTCGATTCGATGGGGTCGCCGCGTGGGGCACTCACCAGGAACTAATAGACCTGTGATAAGGGAGCGCGCTCGGTGGAGCCTCGTCGTTTTTTTCTCTCCCGCCTAAAGGGTTTACCACTTCCTCGCGATGGCCGCGGCGGATGGGGTGCAGGCGCAAGTACAAGGTCAAACCCGGAAGCCGCTCAAGATCATGATGAAAAGCGCCTGGGGCTCGGACGATCCGACCAAGGCGGCATTTCCGTTTGCGCACGGACTCGCCCTCGCCGAGGCGGGCCACGAGGTGCAGATCTTTCTCCTCGGAGAAGCGGTCGTTCTGATGCGCAAAGTTGTGGCCGAGGCCGTCACGCCCGTGGGTTGGCCGAAGGTGGCCGAGACACTGGACAAAGTCGCGGCCAGGCACATTCAGATCTATGCCTGCGGCGCCTGCTCCCGGGCTCGTGGCGTAACCGAGGTCGATCTCAGCGACTACGGAGCGAAGTACGGAAATCCCACGATCTTGTTTCTCTCGTGGAATGGGCCGACAGAGTGATTACCGAATAGACATAGGCGGTCGGGAAGCCTGGAATCACTTCAGCGCGTTTTCTTTAGGGTCATTTCCGCCCCACTTTCCTCAGATCGTAACGGCCGCTTGACAACGTTTGCGGTAAGCACTTCTCCTCCGGGGCAGTGGGTGCTCAATGCAGGCGTGGTATCGCCGGCCAGAGCCACAGGCAGGAAAGGCGTTTGCTCCCACAAGCCCAAACAGAGCCGGTGCGAAGCATTCCTCGATGCCGCCACTAATTTAAGAATTCTGCGCGCGGGAGTCTCTAAAAGCAACCGCTGAGCCTTTCGAACAACCCTGGCAGGTGGCGCCACTACGACAGTGGTCGTCGCCCGGGTAGCACCGGGTACTCATTTCGGCAGTTTCTCCAATAACGGTTCCGGGAGGGCTTTATGGTCAGCACGAGAACTGGGACTCTAGAGGCAACTAAACCACAAATACCATTAACCGCTCATCAAGAAGATGTAGGGGGGGCGTTCTCTGGAGGCACAGATCGATCGACAACTGGAGCAGGGCAAGCCGGAGAACGCATGGGGGGCTGAGGCCAAAAGGAAACAGCGAGGGTATCAGGACTGGATAAAGCGTTGCGCCATGGAACTGAAAACCACTGATGGGTTCTCAAGTACGGAGCGGTTCTTTTGCGCAGCGTTTTCGCTACTATTCGCCGGGAAGAGACGTGGTCTTATCTGGATCGTGAGATAGACGCTACGATCGACGCAGAAACGGGCGAGGGAAGCCAGCGTTTCTCTCTTCAAGATATGGTAGGAACTTTCGGGGGTGGGGGTAAGGTTGGAACAGAGAAATTTGGTTCCGGCTACTTCGCGGCCGACGAGAAAAGGAACCGGGAGAAGCGATTCCACGATGCAGTCTTGTTTCTGTTTCATGCAGGCTTTACACGCGAACAGTTGCACAGATTCGCAGCGCAAGCGGAAGAAAACTGAGTGGGAGATGGTCATTTAGCGTGGAGGACAAATATGTGGAATCAACAAGAACAATCAATCGGAATGAGGCCTTCCCACGTGGTTGCAGCCGTGTTTTTAGACGAGGTCTCTGCTCGCGATGCAATCGCCGATCTCAAGCTCGCTGGAGTCCACGCGAGCCAGATCGGTGTCGCTCTGTCGCACGAGGGCAAGCGGATACATGGGCTAAACCCGGACGCGAAACACCTGCCCAGCGACCTGGAGGGAAAGCACGAGCGTGTTATGGAGGGTCCGGCACAGCATTAAGCATGACGTGCACAGCCACCACGGGCCGTCCTTATCCAGCCGCCGGGATGCGGGGGCAGCCAATGAGGAGCAGCCCCCGTTCACCGAGATCGATCTTACGGATACTCTGCGGGGAATGGGGATTGCGGAAAAAACCATCGAGCTGCTGCATCACCAGGTTGGGGCGGAGGGATCCTGGTTATGGTGGACGGCGGCGATCGCGCGGATCAACTTGAATCCATTCTGGTCCAGAACCGGGGCATTCCGCGTACAGTGATGGTTACCGAGCAGGCGAAAATCACCAGTTAAGTGGCGCGGTGGCGAAGGCTCTATTTCGCCGCTACCTGCGTCGAAGAAACGAAGCTCTTCACATGCGCCAACTCGGGCCGCGCGGACTCCGCGCCGTTGTCGGTCGACTTGAGCAGCGCGGCGTAAAACTGCTGCGCCTTTGCCTTGTCGCCCGCTGCTTCCGCCGCAAGTCCGGCATGGTAGAGGCCGTTGAAGCGGTTGGGGCTCAGCTTCAGCGCGACCTCGTACTCCGCCAGCGCCTGTTGCGGCTGATGCAACTCCAGCAGCATGTCGGCCAGCATCTCGCGCGCCGGAATATCGACTTCGCCCTGGCCAACCTTGTCCTGCAGGTCGGCGGCCTCGCGCATATTTTTCAGCGCGTCGTCCTGTTTGCCCTCGGCGAAGGCGACCCAGCCCAGCATCTCGCCGCGCTCGATCTTCGCGCCGGTGCCGTCGGCCTCATAGGCGTGTTTGCCTTTTTTGATCTCGTCGATCAGCGCGTCGTACTTGGCAAGATCGGCTTTCGCCTCTTCCGGCTGGCGCAGATGCCCGTCAGCGACGGTCCGCGCCCATAGGTCATCGTCGCGATCTCCGGAGGCGCCCGGCGGCCGGTTCAAGCGCCGCCGCCGACTTCCAGTCCCGCATCTCCAGCGCGTAGAAGACTGCATATTTGCTGCGATAGTAGGGAACCATGCCTTCCATGTGATGGCCCCATTGCCGGCATCGCGTCGATGTGCGTCAGCACGTTCACTTGTCTGGTCCAGGACCTATTTTGCGCGGTCGTCCTGTCCGCTCTGGATGTAGGCGTAGAGCAGGAAATCGTAGGCGTGGGGCTCGTCCATGATCCCGCTGCCGTATTTCCTGCCGGCTTTCGCTGCGGCCACCGAACCCAGGTTAGCTTCGATATCCTGCGGCCACATGCCGAGCCGGGCATAGATATGTCCGGGCATGTGGAAGGCGTGCGCGCCGGACTGCGCGATCTCGCCATAGTGGTTGGACGCGGCCAGCCCTTCCGCGGCCATCGCCGGATTGTCGCAGGAGTGAATGATGTAGTGGACCACGCCCGGATTATCGGGATATTTCGCGAAAAGCGGAGTCAGCACCGCCATCGCCTTGTGTTCGCGGTCTGGCTGGTGTCGTCCGGCGGAGTCGCCGCCAGCAGCGACAGCGCGTAAAAAGCGCCCGCATCGACATCGTCCGGATACTGGTTGTAGAGCTTGCCCATCGCATCCGAGTAGGCTCGATGCGTCTGGAAATCCGCTTGCCGGGTTGATAGAAGTCGCTCAGCGCGGCGATATAGGCGCGTTCCCGCTCGGTCTTCGCCGGCGGCGACTGCGCCTTCTGCATCTCTGCCCATCTCATGGTGTTGGGTCTCGTCGGGCCGGTTCCATATCTGGTGGAAGTCGCTCATCGCCACGCCCCAATGGGCCATCGCGCAGCCCGGGTCGGCCTTGATGATTTCCTCAAACTGCCGCTGCGCCTCGTCATACCAGAAGTCATGCAGCAGAGCGACGCCGCGATTGAACGGCGCCTGCACGGCGGCTGCGCATGAAACGGAAAAGGAGACAGTGCCCAGCCGCTCCGGGAGCAGTATCAGCAGGCTGAGTGGGACGATCCATGCCATTGGGCAACAGCAGGCAGGGAAATCAGGGCAAGCAGGGACAAAGCAAGAATCTTCATCGCGCTTGATTATAGGACCAGCGACTACGCTCTGACCTGCATTTCCCCAGGAAGATAAAAGACGGCTTACCTCTTACAGCAATTCCGCAAAGGCAGAGGTCATCTCCACTTATCTCCCCCCGCTTTATCGAGCCGGGGGGGCTTCTTATGAGTTCGAGGTGAATCCTTTGATCAGAGTGTTACTGGGCGTCTTAATAGTTGCGTTCGCCATTGTGCTCGGCGTCGTGATCATTTACAGGGCATTTCACGCCGTCCATCCGGCCAAGGTGAACCATCCGATGTTCTGCGTGACCTCATCGACAATAGCGACCTAGGGATTGGCACGAGGCTGGACGCAGAAGCTTTATCTGGTTTCACCGGGGTGATAGCCCGTTTCAGCAGTTGCCAACGGAATGCTCTTCTCAGGCTTTTCCAGGAAATGTTTGACCATTGGGATCACCCTCTCCTGTTCCGAAAACAGGGCGAAGTGGCTGGCATCCGGGATCACGGCGAGTTCGGCGTTGGGGATGAGCTTGACGGTCTCAACGGCGTGTTCAAGGCGGACAAAATCGTGATCTCCGAGAAGGATGAGAATCGGCGCTTTGATTGAAGCCAACTCTTCGTTCGAAAATCCTTCCCACTGAATGCTGCCAACCTTGTCACAAAGCTTGGGCCAGTAGTCAGGATCAGGAGCCACTTTCTTGTAGTTTTCTCTCTGAAATTGGATGTTCCTGGAATCAGCGGTAGGCGGGTGGTCAAAGTGCGTAGTCTGCGGATTTAAGGCAATCTGCGGAGGGCCAAAGGTTGCTGCGTAGGTCGCCACACGACCGACAAGCTCGGGGTAGCGAATTGCGATCATGGCCGCTGCATTGCCGCCGTAGCTTTCGCCAAAGAAGTCGGCCTTTGAGATTCCAAGATATTTCAACAAGCCGACCACATCTTTGGCGTATTGCTCGATGGAAAGCGGACGCTCCGGGATATCCGCCGTGCGACCATGCCCCTGAAGATCGACCGTAATGACCGAATGGCTTTGAACCAGCGCAGGAAACGGGTTCACCCCGGCGAATCCGAAGGCAGGAGGGATACAAACCAGCGGATCGCCGGTTCCCTCGATTTCGTAATACATCTTCAGACCGTTGACAGGCGCGTATCCGCGGGCTTCCGTTGTTGTACCGTTGCGTGAGTTCATAAACTACTTCTCCTTTCGCGAGCCATTTCCAAATTGCCCAGGGAAAATGTCTAAAAAGTAGTTCCAGCCTTTCTCGTGTCCTCTTCCGGCATCAGTATCGGGAATGCCGGAATGCACGAGGGTCATCAGGGTGTCTTCTCCCTGTTTCTTAAAGGTCACGGTAACCGTCGATTCTTCTCCCAAGGTGCTCGGCGACACCCAGGTATGCTGAATTCGACCCGGCCGCTCCATCTCCGTAAATCGCCCGTAATGGGAAATTCCCTTGACGAGCCAGTAAAAGAACCCGTCCACTTTTGGATTCAGGAGCAGCTTGTCAGCCATATTCCAGGGATTGCCAGGGATCTTTGGATTCAGCCACCCATCGAACACCTCATCCGGAGGAGCAGGGATTGTTCGTTCAACCTTAAATTCAATGGTCTTCTTCGGGTTATTCATCGCTTCTTCTCCTTCTTCCTTTTGTCCTTAAAATACTGCTCAAACTGATCGAGGCGTTCGTTCCAGAACCGCTCGTACTCATGCACCCATCCCGCCACCTGCCGAAGTGGTTCCCCTCGAAAGGAAATAAGGACTTCACGACCCTGTTTCTCGCGTTCGATGAGCCCGGCTCTTTCGAGCAACTTGAGGTGTTTCGTCACAGCATTTAAAGCCGTGTCGAACGGCTTTGCGACATCCAGGAATCGAGCAGGTCCGTTTGCCAGCTGCCCAATAATCGCTCGCCGGGTCGGGTGGGAAATGGCGGTCAGCACATCGGTCAATTGATCCATGATTCATTACACCATAAGGTGTAATGAATTGCAAGAGGTCACAACGCAGCCGAATTCTCCATGGTCATTGCTGACCGGAGCCGTCCAAATTAGCGAAGAAACCAAGGTTTTGACAATGCGATTTGTTGATTTCATTCGAGAGAGATTGGCCAAACAAAACCGGGTTTGCTTTGTATCAGGGCCCGACTTTAGTCGGGTCGTAGAGGCCCAGCCAGGACGTGGGCTTTAGCCCCTGCGGGTATCGTCTTTAGGAAACTTTTCTGTAACATGCGCCATAGCAGGGGCTAAAGCCCAATCTCTTTCAATTGTTTTGTGGCCCGACTAAAGTCGTGCCCTGATACAAAGCAAACTAACCGAAGCGACGATCACAACCTGCATGTAAAAACCTAAGTTGGATAAGTCTGATTGCTGGCAGGCAAATCCATTGCAGGAGGTCGGTATAGCTCAGATCGGAGTGATCCAGTCAAAGAAAGACCCTAACCTCCGTCAAACCCAAGTCGTCCCGCCGAGCCTAGACGAATTATTGGTCGCGAGCCGCGGGTCCACCCGGATCGTTGCTTGGCGCGAGGCCCTGAAACATACTCCATGTATACAGTTTAGCTGTACAGATAAACTGTATATGTGCCATACTGATTCCATGGACGATCGCGAAGCCCCCCTCGAGCCGAGCGGGCCTCTGCACTTGCAGCGGAGCTTCGCGCAATCGCCAGCAAACTCAAGCGGAAGCTGCGCGAACAGGGCGGGCGGAGCGATTTGAGGCCTTCGCAGGTCTCCGTTCTGCTTCGTATTGAGAAAGACGGTCCTGCGGCGGTATCGAGCCTGGCTCGAGCCGAGGGAATGCGTCCTCAATCGATGAGCGCCATCATCACGTCGTTGCTGGAAGCCGGATTGGTGAGCGGCTCTCCGGACCCGAACGATAGACGGCAGACCTTGATGTCACTCTCCCGGAAATGCCAGAAGTTGCTCAGGGAGGGCCGCGCCGCAAGGCAGGATTGGCTCACAACAACGATCCGGAAGAAGCTCTCCTCCCAGGAACAGGAAAAGCTGGCTTCTGCCATCGAACTGCTCGCGCGCCTCATTGAAGACTGATGCTTTCGCATACAACCCTGTCGAGGAGAAGAACCTGATGCCGCTTACAACGCTTGATCCAAAAACCGCCCTTATTGTCGTTGATCTTCAGAAAGGCATCATCAACTCACCCTTTATCCATCCGGTCGCCGGCGTCATTGAGCGAACCTGCGCCTTGCTCGATGCCTTTCGTCAGCGTGATCTCCCGGTGGTCCTGGTGAATGTGGCTGGAGGCGCACCAGGCCGAACGGAGCAGCCGCGCCGTTTCTCGACACTCCCCGAAGGATTCAGCGATCTGATTCCGGAATTGGATCGCCAGGCCGGCGATATCGTCGTCACGAAGCGGACATGGGGCGCATTTGCGAGCACGGATCTTGAGGCGCAACTGAAGGCCAACGGAGTAACACAGGTTGTTGTCACGGGCGTAGCAACCGGAACCGGCGTCGAAGCGACTGCCCGGCAGGCGTACGAGCAGGGATTCAACGTCACGCTTGCCCTCGATGCCATGACCGATATGCGCCCCGAAGCGCACGCGTACAGCCTTGCAAGTGTCTTTCCCCGGCTCGGAGAAACGGGCTCAACCCAGGACATTCTTAACCTGCTGGCGACAAGGAGCGCATAACCATGAGCTGGCTTCATCTTGTGTCGTACTTCTTTGGAGGAGCGTTCCTGACCAACGCCATTCCGCATTTTGTCAGCGGCATGATGGGACGGGCCTTTCAAACTCCCTTCGCAAAGCCTCCCGGCAAAGGGCTTTCCTCGTCTACCGTCAACGTTCTCTGGGGCTTCTTCAACGTCGTCGTCGGATATCTTCTCGTGGTGCGCGTGGGCAACTTCGATCTGAGATCGATCAGCGACGTTCTTGCTCTTGCGCTTGGCGCACTGCTGATCGGTCTTTTCACGGCGCGGCATTTCGGCCAGTTTCATGGAGGCAATCCCCGGAGACGTTCATGAAGAATCCAGCGGCGGGTGCTTTCCGCGCTTTGAGCATCTTCAATTTTCGTGTGTGGTCAGCGGGCGCCCTGGTCTCCAACATCGGTACGTGGATGCAGCGTGTCGCCCAGGACTGGCTTGTCCTTACGCAACTCACGCATCATGATGCTTCTGCTGTAGGAATCGTGATGGCGCTGCAGTTTGCGCCGCAACTTCTTTTGTTGCCCTGGACCGGATATGCCGCGGATCATCTCAACCAACGCAAGCTCCTGATGGTCACCCAAGCGACGATGGGCGTGTTGGCGCTGGCTTTGGGAATTCTTACGATCACTGGCAACGTCCGTCTTTGGCAGGTCTATGTATTTGCGTTTTTGTTTGGCTCGGCGGCCGCGTTGGATGCTCCCGTGCGCCAGACATTCGTGGCCGAGTTGGTGGGTGACGAGCATTTACATAATGCGGTCGCGCTCAATTCGACATCGTTCAATGCCGGCCGCATGGTCGGTCCTGCAGTTGCCGGTCTGGTCATTGCGAAGGTGGGAACTGGCTGGGCGTTTGCGATCAACGGCCTATCCTTCGCCGCGGTTTTGATCTCGATGTCACTGTTCCGCGTGTCCGAACTGTATCCAAACACAAGGGCTCAACGTACCGCCGGAGGATTTCTGGAAGGATTCCGTTATGTTTGGGGCCGCCAGGATCTGCGAGCGATCCTGGTCATGCTGTTTTTGATTGGGACCTTCGGACTCAACTTCCCGATCTTTACTTCGACGATGGCGGTCAACGTCTTCCACACCGATGCGCGCGGCTTCGGGCTGCTGTCGTCCATTATGGCGATTGGCACCATCTCCGGCGCGCTGATCGCCGCAGGCCGCGACAAGCCGAAGTTTGGCACGTTACTGGTCGGCTCAGCGGTCTTCGGGATCGGATGCACTTTCGCTGCACTGGCCCCCGGTTACTGGTGGTTCGCCGCTGCTCTCGTGGTCATTGGCGTTGCGGCTTTGACACTCACCAACACAACCAACAGTATGATGCAGCTCTCGACGGAGCCTGCCATGCGAGGCCGAGTCATGGCCCTTCGCCTCGCCGTCGCGCTTGGAGGCACGCCGATAGGAGCGCCGATCGTGGGTTGGGTGGCAAACCGTTTCGGGCCCCGGTGGGCCCTTGGCGTAGGCGCGTCATCGGGATTTGCCGCTGCCCTGGTTGCGATCTATGTCCTGACGCGGCGAACCACACTGGACCATGCCGGCTTGGCTCGATGAGTTATTTCGTTCGTTCGAAAACTTCTACGCTGAGCGCATCGTTGTAGTGGATGCTTTGGACCGCCTCAACATATGGCGCGGTCCGGATTTCGTTAACTTGGATTCCGCCGAAGCCCTACTTCACTGTAGCGGAATCGGGTACAAAAAAACTGCTGGCTTTCGTCCTCTCGGCGACCACGCGATCTGCGCGGAAGCGCTCCAACGCGTCTTCGTTGAGAGTGATGCCGAGGCCTGGCTTGTGTGGCAGCGCAATCTGTCCATCGACCAACTGCAGTTCTTCGATGACCAAGTCGCGGCGCAGGGCGGATTCAGAGGCCGCAGCCGGAAGAAATTCGATATATGGGCAGTGTGCATTGGCAAAACAGAGGTGGGCCGATGCGGCGATGCCGATCCCCGTCTTCCAGCAGTGAGGAACCACCAGTCGTCCGCGGTCGGCTGCCATGTCGCAGATGCGCCGCGCTTCGGTCAGGCCACCCGCCCGGCCAACGTCCGGCTGCACCACGTCTACCTTGGCGCGATCGAGCAGATCAAGAAACTCGAAGCGAGTGTTCTGGAGCTCTCCCGCGGCGATGCGGATCGGAGAATGGTCCTGCAGGAACGCATAACCATCGAGATCGTCGACCTGGAGCGGTGTTTCGACAAAGAAAAGGTCATATGGTTCAAGCCGCTTGATCGTCCGTAAAGCTTCCTTTGCATTGGTCCAGTTATAGACCGCATCGACCATCAGGGTGAAGTCAGGACCGACGGCTTCCCGGCACGCCGCGGTCAGTTCGACGACCAGGTCGTCGCTCGCCTGGAGCCCCATGTGACTGTAGGGGCCCTTAACTCCCGCTTCGATCTTTGCCGCCCGAAACCCGAGGCGCTTGGCTTCTTTGATTTTTGTGGTCAACGAACTTAGAAATTCCTTCGCCGTGCCGCCCACCGGCAGCAAGGAAGCATATGCGCTGACATGGGTTTTTCGCGCACCGCCCATGATTTGCCAGCATGGCAGACCAAGGATCTTGCCGCGAAGGTCCCACAGTGCCATGTCGATCGCCCCAATTGCGCAGATGCCAACCCCCCGGCGCCCGGTCATAATGCTGCCGGTGTAGAGCTTCTCCCAGATGGCTTCAACGTTCAGAGGGTTTTCTCCCAGCAGCATTTCTTCCAGGCCAAGGCCGAGGCTGTGGGTTCCGCGAGCGTGGATCATGGCCTCGGCGACCCAGGGGTTAGTGTCCGTTTCTCCAATGCCGATGAGGCCCTCGTCCGTATGGACGATCACCACGATGTCGTCTTGTGCCGAAGAACAAGCCGCCGAATCATAATCGGGGACCAGGAGAACGTGCGTTTCCACTTTGGTGATTTTCATTCGCTTCTTCCCGTCCGATCGAAATGCGCTTACGGCGGTGGTGCAGATCTTCGCAAGGCTTGGACCAACTCGCCCTCTTCGCGGCTTATAGTGGACCGAGCCTCGAGGGCCGTTCGGTACTCGAGTACACGAAGAAGAAGCGACCGACTCCGAGGACGACTCAGCTTTCGTTGTTTGTCCCTTCAGCCTTGGGGAACTCCGGCCTTACGAAAAACAGCAAGTGAGCTATCGAGGCCGGCTTTCGCGGCCGCTTCCGGTGCCACGTCTTTCGTTCGCCCAAGACATTTACGCTGAGCGCATCGTGTAGCGGATTTTTTGGAGCGCCTGCAAGAAGCCGGTCAAGTTGATGACACCTTCGCCGGGCAGCAGACCGATTATCGTGGATCTGCTCCGGCGGCAAGTTCGGGAACCATTGAAATGGACGTGCACGATGTGATCGCGGCCGGCGGTACTCATGTCCTCCGGGTGGCTCCCGCGCGGTGCCAGTGCCAGGAATCCAGCAGCAGCCGACGTTGGGACACATTCCTTGGCGAACGCCAGCATATCGTTCATGCGCCAAATGAATTCGTATTTGTGCGCTCTGCGCAATTCGAGCGGACCGCGAAACTCGAGGCCGAGGCGGACGTTGGAGCGCGCGAAAATGCGGGCACTTTCTGTAAACCGTCGTCATAGGTTTGGCGCAGTTCGTCTTTTGGCGTATCGCTCGACTGCACTATGTACGTGATCATGCGCGGGCAGTGGATAAGGGGCAGCGAACTGGGCGGCTGCGTCGAGCTGGGCGAGCGAACCCTTGAAGGTTGCGTCGTCTTTCCGGAAGTCGACCGAAAAATCGATGACGACCGGCCTGATGTTAAGGCCGGCAAGCAGGTCTTGGTCGCGCTGAACGCCGGCTTGCATGGCCGGGCCCAGCATGATGTCCGTGCCGGAAACCAATTTGCGCGGCCAGGCGCGCGAAGTCAGGCCAGGGAACACGGCCGGCAACAGGACGCTGTTCAGGGAGAGGAAAATGTTGCGGTCTTCGGAGGACGCTCGGGCGAGCGGGGCGGAGTTCCGGCGAGCGGGACTGCGGCGAGCAGTGACCAAATGACCGTCTGGATATCAAATAAAGCCACCGAATCGATCATATCCGAGGAGCACAGTGTCGAGGAGGCGGAAGACATGAACAGGCGAGAGATGTTGACCACCACGGGTGCCGCAACGCTTGGGGCACTTTGCATGCCGAAGCTGATGCGGGCGGAGGCTCCAGCGAGCCAGGTTGCGATCGTGCGCTGCCGCGATTACGCGCAGTATGGGCAGCAGCTATCGAGCGCGTTCGATCAGATCGGCGGCATCGATAAGTTGGTGCGCGGCAAGACCGTTGCGTCAAGCTGAATCTCAGGGGAATCCGAAGAACTTGCCGCTACGCCTGAGCTTCCTTATCGGACAAATGCGCAGACGGTGGCGGCGAGGTGCATCTGTTTGCCAAGGCGGGTGCGCGTCGCGTTCGCTATCCAAAGCTTCTTCCCGGCCGATCAGGATCTCTCGCTGCGAGCAGCTACGGCCTCTACGTAAACGCGATTAACAACATGGGCGTGCCGGTGGTTCGGGAAAACGTGCAGAACCTGGGCAACTACAAGCAATATGTGACTCATGAAGGCGCCCTGGGGCGGGGACGCCTAACCGGCATACCACTTGAACCCCGCGTTTTATCAGTGCGACGTTAGGCTCCCATGGCCAAGCTGAAGAACCATTGGATTGCCGGGGTGATCATAACGACCAAGAACAACTTCGGCAACACGCCCTGCTCCCTCGATGGCGGGGACCGCGGCACGAGCGGGAACGAGTGCCGACGAAAGAGCGGAAGAGGCGCTGCACAGCGGAACAACGCCTGTGCCCTCTGGAATCGATGCCGAATTCCATTCTGATTCGCCGCGCGATCCGGGCTATCGGGTTCCCCGGATTCCGGTTGATCAGAACGGTATTCGGCCAATTGATATCGCGATCGTCGATGGCGTCGGACGGTGCGGGGAGGAGAAGTCCGTGTTCTTGCCTGGAAAGATGACACATGGTGTGATCATCGCCGGTCGAACGCTGTCTGCGTGGACGCTGTGGGGATGGCAGTGATGGGCTACGATCCCTATGCGGAGCGCGGCACTTCTCCTTCATCCGAGGCGACAACTCGCTGCGTCGCGGAAGAAGCCGGGATCGGAACCCGGACCTGAAGCGTATCAATAGTCGGACTTTCAATTAAGGACGCTCATATCAATTTCTTCACGGCGCGGTTGGTAAGGAGCTAAGCGAATTGAACTCGTAGATCGCACCCGGTGAAGGTTGAAGGGGGGGGGGGGGGGGGGGGGGGGGGGGGGGGGGGGGGGGGGGGGGGGGGGGGGGGGGGGGGGGGGGGGGGGGGGGGGGGGGGGGGGAAAAAAAAAAAAAAAAAAAAAAAAAAAAAAAAAAAAAAAAAAAAAAAAAAAAAAAAAAAAAAAAAAAAAAAAAAAAAAAAAAAAAAAAAAAAAAAAAAAAAAAAAAAAAAAAAAAAAAAAAAAAAAAAAAAAAAAAAAAAAAAAAAAAAAAAAAAAAAAAAAAAAAAAAAAAAAAAAAAAAAAAAAAAAAAAAAAAAAAAAAAAAAAAAAAAAAAAAAAAAAAAAAAAAAAAAAAAAAAAAAAAAAAAAAAAAAAAAAAAAAAAAAAAAAAAAAAAAAAAAAAAAAAAAAAAAAAAAAAAAAAAAAAAAAAAAAAAAAAAAAAAAAAAAAAAAAAAAAAAAAAAAAAAAAAAAAAAAAAAAAAAAAAAAAAAAAAAAAAAAAAAAAAAAAAAAAAAAAAAAAAAAAAAAAAAAAAAAAAAAAAAAAAAAAAAAAAAAAAAAAAAAAAAAAAAAAAAAAAAAAAAAAAAAAAAAAAAAAAAAAAAAAAAAAAAAAAAAAAAAAAAAAAAAAAAAAAAAAAAAAAAAAAAAAAAGCAACGAAGGCCTGAAGCAATCAGATCAACTGGAAAGCAAAGGGTAAACCACGAGCTAGCGAGGGATCCGGGCCGATGAAAATTTTTTTTTAAAAAAAAAAAAAAAAAAAAAAAAAAAAAATCAATATCAACTCCCAGCGCCCGCTAATGAAAACCGACGCGAAGCGTAAAAGCTTTCCGCAGAATAAGGTCCAGCCGCGAGTGAAGTGGGGGGGGGGGGGGGGGGGGGGGGGGGGGGGGGGGGGGGGGGGGGGGGGGGGGGAAAAAAAAAAAAAAAAAAAAAAAAAAATTTATGTGGGAACATTTAGTCGGGCAGTTCTTCGATGGAGCGAGGCTCCACCATCGGGCGAGCCTCGGCGGTATGGCGAAAATGGCTGGATGCCTGGTAAGACTTTAAGCGGGCGCGCATGATGCTGCCTAGGGGGCGATGCGAGGCCAGACTATGCCAGGGACTGAAACTGAGGTGCTCGTCAACCCAGACCCGGCGAGCATTGGAGTACGCATTTTGAGGTTGAGCCGTGATCCGGGCAACCGTTAGAAAGGGGCTGAGGCGCTCGTCCCATTCGACGGAGGCGTCTTCGACAGGCATCTTCGTGAGGTCGGTGCAAAGCTGAAACCTTAGCTCCCAAACTGCCGTTTCCTTTTGAAAGAACTCCACTATGCTGTCCTTCACACTGTTCCATGAGTGCGGGTGATCTACATGTTTGCCTTGCAGCGTAGTGAGACTCTGGGATACAGGAGCTAATTGCATCTTGCCAAAGTAGTCGCCGAATCGCAGCGGCGCCGCGGTGTAGTACGTCTCCCCGAGTGGATGGGTAGGAGGGTGGCCAAAGCCCTTGAGGAAGGCGGATTGCTCACCAACCAGTTCGAGGGTTTTTCCGCGGTCTGCGCCGCTGAACTAACCACCTGCTTCAACGCGTCGGAATCATCTACGTGTTTTGCACGCAGCCCAATGACTTTCAGGAAGTCGTCTGCGTGCGCGGCAAATGTGCTGGCATTGTTCAGGACGAAGTCCTGGGTTACCTGGGCTGCATGGTTTGGAAGCATCTCTCCCTCTACGCCGACGACCTTGATAGCAAGACCGCGTGTAGTGGAGATGTGGTCGGACAGTATGTCGCCCGGATCGGTCGAGAAGCGCATGATCACGCCGTAGCTTGCTGGTTTCGCAAACAGACCTTGCCGTAGTTCCTCGGGAGGTCAGGTAAAACTGTAACTTCCGCTTTCAGTAGACCGTGACTCTTCGCGTGAACGGCGCGCACCGTATGGCGCTGCCGCTCTCCTACTTTCTTCGCAATATTCAATAATGTCGCCGCGATTTGCTCCGATATCTCCGCCTCGCGCTCGTGTATCGCTTCCACTTCATCTGAGTAGCGAACAAACATGTCTCCTCCCTTCGCCGCCGCACGAGGACACGAGCATGCGTCACTCCCTGGGAAAACGTCTATTGTCCCTTGGTATCGGTCTCCTGATTCCCAGATCAGGGTTCCGGCTAAAATGCGCGACAAGCCATGGGGGCCGGGTTTTGGCGGGTTGGCCGCACCAGCTCTAGTGCCCGTTCGGAAACGGCCGTGGCATGCCTGGCTTCCAGTCGGGTATGGCGTATCCGTCTCGATTCGGCATTTTCACTTGCGGCAGCGTCGTTTGGGCGAGGACTTCATCCTCCTGAATCACACCGTTCTTGTAGAGCAGGAACGCGGTGAGCGAGTACACCTCGTCCGGCTTGAGCGAGCCTTCCTGCTTGAAGGGCATGCCGCGATTGATGTAGTCCCATATGACCGTCGCGTAAGGCGCATGCAACGCCATTACATCTTCCCGGTCCAATGCATGGCTCAAGGCATGGCGTCGAGCTCTTCACAGGCGTTTCGGGCTTGATCAACATCGGAGCAAGGCCGCCCGAACCGTTCGCTCCGTGGCACATCGCGCATTTCTGGGCGTAAATCGCCGCGCCCTCTTTTGCCGTTCCTTTCCCCGGTGGAAGATTCTTCCCGTCCGGGCTGATGGTGATATCCTCGGCGCGAATCTCCTCGGGCGTCGGCGTCTTTCCGACGCCATAGGTCGGCGATTGGGCCCACGTAGCGCCGCACGCGCACAAAATCAGCGCCGGAAGCAGAGCATCTAAATCGCATTGTGCACGCTCCCATCGCCCGCTACCCGCCACGGCTGAATCGTGTTGTCCGAGCCCTGGACGCCGTGAGTCTTGTAATGGTCCGGCGGCACCTTGAAAAACGCGGCCAATTCCGCGCGCGAAGGTTGCACCTGCCCAAGTTCATCGGTGCAGCGCGACTGCAGCACGCATTCCCCCCCGTCCCACTTCCAGTCCATGCCAAATCGCGTATGCGCTTTCGGATGGACCGGCCCGCGGATCTCCGCGTCTTTCCACGTTTGCCCGCCGTCCGTGGAAACTTCTACGCGCCGCACCGCGCCTCCGCCCGACCACGCCAACCCTGTCAGTTGGTAGATTCCAGGACCGGGGAGCTTCTGCCCTCCTGACGGAAACGTGATCACCGATTTCGGCCCCCACTGGAACGTCAACGCGGCCACTTCTTCATCCTTCGAAATATGTCCATAATCGTTGTACGTCATGTAGTAGCGGTCCACGACCTTGATCCGCCGCAGCCATTTGGTGTTGTAAATCCCTTCGAATCCCGGAGCCACCAGGCGCAACGGAAAACCTTGCTGCGGGCGTATCGGCTCGCCGTTTTGCCCGTAGGCGACGATGCAATCGTCCATCGCCTTCGCCAGCCGGATACTGCCGGCGCCCTTTACCTCTTCCGCGCCTTCCGACACTACCCACGAGGCGTCCTTCTGTACGCCGCACTCTTTGAGCAAAACCGAAAGCAGCACGCCTGTCCATTCGCTGCAACTCGTCAGCCCGTGAGTCTCCTGCACCGTTTTGTCTTCCGGCTTGGAATGGTTGCCCAGGCACTCTATGAAATGAACGCGCGATACTGAGGGAAAGCGCTTCAGATCATCCATGCTGAACTCCAGCGGCCGGTCGACCAGGCCGTGAATCATCAGCCGATGCTGCTGGGGATCGATATCCGGCACGATCGACCCGCGATGCGTCCCGATGAAGTGAAGCGACGATGGTGTGATAGTGCCCACGAAATCCTGCAGCGGCGCTAACACGTGAAACGTCATCCCAAATTCGTCCGGCGAAGGTCTCCCGTCAACCGCCACGCGAAGCGAGGTCACGTAGTGCGACCGATCGCCATACGCGACCTCGTCCTTCAGCGACTTTGTTTCGGCAGCCGGTGTTTGGCCGGTTGCGGTTCGCACGGCGCCCAACGCGGCTGCCGCGGCGCCGGTGGTTAAAAATCTCCTTCGGCTAGCCTTCGTCAAATCGGTCGGTTTTTTCGATGCCGGGTTTCTTTTCGAATCCATGGGGTCTCCCCTTCTAGCGCTGTTTTCACTCGCGCCGAGCGAATGTTTCGAGGGAACTTGCGTTCTCGCGTTCTTCCTTGTCGCAAAATGTACGCCTGCTTGGCGGATCAAATCAAGGTTGTGGCGAACGGCTATGCTGTCAGGGCGGACACCAGGGCAACCTGGGATCCAACCGATCAGCACTGGTCTGGCTCAAATCGCGCAAAGTGGCTATTGCCCACCGCACCTCGCCGAGAGATACTGAAATCCCCGGCGCTCGATGGCAAAACAACGCAGCATAACATCAAATCTCGGGCTTTACGTCTACGGCGGAGCCGCCATCTTTCTCGGCCTTCTGGGCCTGGTCTCCGGCGACTTCGCCACCACCTGGCAGAACGTCGGCCCCAACGTCCCTCTGCGCGTACCGCTTGCCTATCTCACCGCGGTCATTGAGCTCGCCGGGGGGATCGCGCTCCTCTTGCCCCGCACCGCGCGTGCCGGCGCTCTGACCCTGACGATTGTCTACTCTGTTTTCACGCTCATCTGGGTGCCCAAGGCCTTTGTGAATCTCGGCAATTACGACCCCATCGGCAATGTCTTTGAGGAGTTCTCCCTGGTCGCCGCCGGCCTGGTCCTCTGCGCGATCTTCTCGCCTGCCGGTTCATCCATTGCGCGCCGCCGGCCCTTCTTCGTGCTCCTCTTCGGTATTTGCCCCATTTCCTTCGGCATCGTCCACATCATTGACATGCCCGGCCTGTTGGGCTGGATCCCGGGTTGGCTGCCGCCGACCAAGATGTTCTGGGCCTATGCCACCACCATGGGCTTTTTCGGGGCCGCCGTCGCCATCCTCACCGGCATCATGGCGCCGCTTGCCGCGCGCCTCCTCACCGCGGAGATCGTGATCTTCGAGTTGCTGGTCTGGATTCCGAATCTCTCCGCCGGGCCAAGCAATCACTTCAATTGGGCGGGCAACGCGATCTGCATCGCTTTGGCCGGCGCCAGTTGGGTCGTCTCCGACTCCATCAGCGCAGCGGCAAAAACCAAACCAATCCCAGCAGAATCCCCTGGAGAAGTAAGCATCCCCGCCTGAGTGATGGCCGGTTAACAGACCACAGGGCTGCTTCAGCCAGGTATCGCGACGTAAGGCGCGGTCATTTTTCAGGGGATCGACCACCCGGTCAAATTGCTCTTCCGTTACAAAGCCCAGCTTCAGGGCGGCTTGTTTGAGCGTAAGGTCGTTGTCCATCGCATAGTGCGCAATCTTCGAGGCCTTATCGTAGCCGATCACTGGTGAGAGCGCCGTCACCAACATCAGTGAACGCTCGACGTACTCGTGGAGTTTTCGCGGGTTCGGTTGTGTGCCTTCGATGAGAAACCTGCTGAAGTTTGTGCAGCCATCGCCCATGAGTCTGATTGACTGAGTGACGTTGAAGATCAGCAGTGGCTTGTAGACGTTCATCTCGAGGTAGCCGCCCGCACCGCCAAAGCCAACAGCAACGTCGTTGGCCATAACCTGTACTGCGATCATCGTGAGTGCTTCCGCCTGGGTGGGATTGACCTTGCCGGGCATGATCGACGAGCCGGGCTCGTTGGCCGGGATAATCAGTTCGGCCAAACCCGCGCTCGGGCCGGAGGCCATGAGTCGGATATCATTTGCGATTTGTACAGCGAGACAGCAAGCGTGCGCAGCGCGCCGGAGAGCTGAACCAGGGCATCGTGAGATCCCTGCACCGCGAACTTGTTCGGCGCGCTGCAGAAGGCAAGCCCAGTCAACCTGCCCGATCTTCGTGGCTGCGGCTGACCAAATCCGGCAAGGCAGCATTGATGCCGGTTCCCACGGCCGTGCCGCCGAGCGCGAGGCAATAAACACCTTGAGCGCGTCTTCGATTCGCACCAGATCCTCGCTCAACATCGTGCCGTAACCCGACCACTCCTGGCCGAGTGTGATCGGCGTGGCGTCCTGCATGTGCGTGCGGCCGATTTCACGATGCCCTTCCAGCTTTCGGCGTTCGCGCATGATCGAATCGCGAAGCGCAGCGACGGCAGGGAGCAGATGCCGTTTCACCCCGATCGCGGCAGCAATGTGTGGCCGAGGGAAAGGAATCGTTGGAAGACTGCGACATGTTCACGTGGTCATTGGGGTGAACCGGCGTCTTGCTTCCCAGCGGTGTTCCGGCGAGCTGACAGCAGCGATTCGCAATGACCTCGTTCACATTCATGTTGAATTGCGTGCCACTGCCGGTCATCCAGACGTGCAGGGGAAACATGTCGTGGTGCTGGCCGGCAAGAATCTCATCGCAGGCTTGCATGATCAAGTTCAGCGCCGCTCATCGAGCCGCTCTCCGCTTGATTGGCGATGGCGGCGGCCTTCTTGAGGATGGCGTACGCGTCGATCATCTCGCGCGGCATCAGATCGTGCCAATGCTGAAATGCTCCAGCGACGCTGCGTCTGCGCGCCCCAGAGTTTGCGGGCGGGAACATCGACTTCACCCAGACTGTCACTTTCTTTTCGAACCTCTGCAATTGTGGCATTGCTGGCCATTTTCATTCCCTCAGGCGCGGTCCGGCACAAAGCGGGTGTCCGCTCCTTGCTTGAAGACCACGTACGCGCGCTTCCATGGTTCATCGTCAACCAGACGCCATTTGTGACCAGTGCCTGTGTGATCGGTGGCGATCAGGACCTCTCCGGGGTGCACCGTGAAGGTTTCGCCGCCTTTGGTCGTGAATTCAAGTACGCCCGACAACGTGATCACATATTGCGGAATGGGGTCATTGTGCCAGTCGAAGGACGAATGCGCTGCAGTCTCCTTAAAAAGGATAGACTCGGCCGCAACCAATTCATTCGCGCTAACGCTGCCGTAGGCTACGTGCGAATTGCCGTCGGGCCCGGTGTAAAGATGGTATGCCTTGATCATCTTGCCCCCGCATGTACCAGTTGAACGTCATTGATATGGAGTAGTTCTGCGGTATAAGAACGCACTTTCCGGGTAAGTGCTGCATCGTTGATCAGAGATTGTCCATAGGAAGGAATCATCTCTTTCAGCCTGGTGGACCAACCCGACTTTAACTGATCAGGGAAGCAGCGCTCAATTACGTTAAGCATGATGAAAACTGCGGTGGAGGCGCCGGGCGAGGCGCCCAGCATGGCTGCAAGAGAACGATCCGCTGCGCTGACGATCTCTGTGCCGAACTGTAGGATGCCCCCATGAGCCGGATCCTTCTTGATAATCTGCACTCGCTGACCGGCCACCTCTTCGCGCCAGTCTTGCTCCTTCACGTTAGGAAAAAACTCGCTCAGCGTGCTAAATCGCTTCTCGTCGGACTCGAGCACCTGTCCAACGAGGTATTCAGTCAGAGCCACGTTATCTCTGCCGACCGCCAGCATAGGCAGAAGGTTCTCCGGATCGATGAGCCGAAGAGGTCGAGATAGGAGCCGTGCTTGAGAAATTTGGTCGAGAAACCCGCGTAAGGGCCAAACAGCAGCGAAATCTTTCCTTCGACATGGCGGGTATCCAGATGCGGTACGGACATCGGGGGCGACCCCACAGATGCCTTGCCGTAAACCTTTGCATCGTGGCGGGACGAGATCGCGGTGTCGTCGCAGCGCAGCCAAATGCCGCTGACGGGGAAGCCGGCATAGCCATAGCTCTCCGGGATTTTCGATTTTTGCAATAACGGAAGCGATCCGCCTCCCGCGCCGAGAAGACGAACTTGGTTTGCACGTCGCGATTCACGCCAGTACGTTCGTCTCTGATCCGAACACTCCAGAAGTTTCCGTCACGCCGCAAATCCTGGACCCGGCTGAGGATACCATGCGTGTCGCCGCCACGGCCTCGCCCTGATCACGTCCCTCCATGACCAGTGGAAACCATTCCATGAGTTGCTTCCTGTCGGCCGAGTATTCCATGCCTTGGTAAAGGTGGTGGGCAGAGAGAGCCGCGTAGCGCTTTTTGAGGAAGGCGACGTTATCGGATCCGCGCACAAAACTGCAGTGGGGCACGGGATGCAGAAAAGCCTGCGGATCTTTGATTAACCCCTTCTCGACGAGATAGGCCCATAATTGGCGGGAGAGATCGAACTCGGTGTTGACCTGCAGCGCTTTTGAGATATTGATATTCTCATCGCTGTCTTCCGGAGTGTAGTTCAGCTCGCAGAGAGCCGCGTGGCCGGTACCGGCGTTATTCCATGCATTCGAACTCTCCTGCGCTTCAGTCTCGAGCACCTCGTGTATTTCGATACGCAGGCTCGGATCAAGCTCTTTTAGCAGTACGGCTAACGTGGCGCTCATTATGCCGGCGCCGACTAGAAGGACATCGGGGTCATTAGTTGATGCAGTGGGCATTGAGGCCTCCAGGTCGCTTGGATTTGCGGCGATGAGGTAGCTTGGTGACTATTCCGCGAGGCGTGGCGAAGTCATTCATGGCTCCTCGATGAATAGAAAATCGTGACGGCATTTAGAGTTCAAAGCTTCTAGACCTAGTCTCAAAGAGCCTTCGATGCTGCGTGGCCCGACTTGGTTCCAGAGAAAAGAATCTCGTACAGCACCTGAAAGGAGCCATCAGATGGCCCGGATCATGACAATCGGGGAGATCCTGGTAGAGATCATGGCGACTGAGCGCGGCCAGAGCCTCCGCGCACCGGGCACGCTGCTAGGGCCTTCCCGAGCGGCGCTCCCGCCATCTTCATCGACCAGGTGGGCCGGCTCGGACGCTCAGCCGGGATCATCGGCTGCGTAGGCGATGACGATTTTGGCTGGCTGAACATCGACCGCCTGCGGAGTGACGGCGTCGACACGAGTGCCATCGCGTTGCTCCCCGACGCGGTTACCGGAAGCGCGTTTGTCACCTACAATGAGGCGGGCGAGCGCCACTTTATCTTCAACATTGCCAATAGCGCCTCCGGCAGCCTCTCAGTGTCGTCGATCACCGAGCCGGTGCTCGCCGATTGCACATGGTTTCACGTCATGGGCTCATCACTGTTCTCTCCGGAAATCACCGCAGCCGTCCGCAAGGCGATCGGCATGGTGAAGCGCCGAGGTGGGGTGATCTCCTTCGACCCGAACATCCGGCCGGAGATACTCAGAAGCGCGGGCATTCGGGAAGCGCTGCGATCGATCCTCGAACAGACCGACGTGTTCCTGCCGAGCGGCGACGAGGTGGCCCTGCTCGTGGATGCCCAAACGGAAGCCGAGGCCATCGAGCCGCTACTCGCCCTCGGAATTCGAGAGATCGTCGTGAAGCACGGCAGCGCCGGCTGCACCTATTACGACCGGTCGTGCCGACTGGACGTACCGGCGTTCGCGGTCCGCGAGGTCGACCCCACCGGCGCCGGCGACTGCTTCTGCGCCACGTACGCGGCGTGCCGCGAAGAAGGCAAAGCGGTCGACCACTCGCTGCGCTATGCCTGCGCCAGTGGCGCGATTGCCGTGACGCGCAAAGGTCCCATGGAGGGCACTGCGAGCTTTGCGGAATTGGACACGCTCATTGGCTGAGGAGTTCCCGTGTCCCTAAGACAGTCCTGGATCCCCATGTTTCGATACTGAACGGACTATACTCGGTCGTTGACTTGCTCCCCAAGCTCATTTCGTGCTCCATAAAAGGACCAGGGCAAATGAACGGCAAACGGATCTCACCTTTCGCGGTATCGTGCCTGACCGCTCTACTCTGTGTTGCATGCGCGCACCAAATCCACGCGCAGACGCTGGGCTTTTCCTCTGAGCGACTCGATCGTCTTCACGCAGCAATGCAACGTGAGGTGGATCAGAAAGAGCTTGCCGGAGTTGTGACACTTCTTGCGCGCCACGGCCAAGTCGTCGAGGAGCGGACATACGGCCAAAAGGATATCGCCACCGCCGCGCCCATGACAGGCGAACACCATCTTCCGCGATCTACTCCATGACCAAGCCTGTCACCGGCGTTGCCATGATGATCCTCTACGAAGCAGGGCAAGTGGCGGCCCTCCGACCCCATCTCCAAATTCATCCCCGAGTTCGCCCACCTCAAAGTCTTCAAGGGCCTCGATGCAGAACGGCAAGACCGATTCTCGTCGATCCCGACCCACCCGCCCACCATGCGCGAGCTGATGACCCACACCGCCGGCTTCACCTACGGGATCTTCGGAGCACACGCCGGTTGACAAGATGTACCAGGACGAACACGTTCTGCAATCCCAATCCCTTGAGGTGATGATCGGCAAGCTGGCGAAAATTCCGCTACTTTCCCAGCCGGGTACTCGCTGGGAATACAGCGTTTCCATGGATATCCAGGGCTATATCGTGGAGAAATTGTCGGGTCGACCGTTGCCCGATTTCATGCAGGAGCATATATTCGGGCCCCTCAAAATGAAAGACACAGGCTTCTATGTTCCCAAAGAGAAGATGGACCGTTTTGCAACGCTCTACCAAGGGGACGAGAAAGGCGCGATGGTCGCCAGCAGCCCGGACGGCCTTTTCGCGACGCCGCCCACCATGCCCTCGGGCGGCGGAGGCCTGGTCTCTACAGCGCAGGATTACATGCGCTTCTCTCAGATGCTTCTGAACGGGGGCGAACTTGACGGCGAGCGCATCCTCTCGCCGGCCTCGGTCGCGCTCATGACCGCAAACCACCTTGCCCCCAGACTGATGACCGGCGAGTTCTCGGTTGGGCGAGAGACTATCCGCCCGGGCATGGGGTATGGCTACGATTGCGCGGTCTTCACCGATCCGCTCGAAGCTGACGAAGTTGTGGGCAAAGGCACGTTCTTTTGGCTCGGAGCGGCCGACACCTGGTTTTGGATCGATCCTACGAACGATCTGATCTTTATAGGCATGACGCAGCGAATGATGGGTCCCGGGCAACCCGATGTGGAGCAACTTAGCCGTCCCCTCGTCTATCAGGCGTTAGTCAAGCCGAAGCTGTGATTACATCTTCGTCAGCGGGATTCCACGCCGGGTCGGTCGAAAGAATCGCCGCCGCTGTTCGTTTTTGGCACCGGGTTTCGATCCCGGACAAAGATCGCGTTGCCGATTGCCACCCTGAATGAACTCACTTATGAATCAGTGACTTGAAGTTGGTGCGTTTTGGCTGGCCACGTGCACACTTCCAGCCAGATCGCACCTCGCGCAGAGACCGGTCAAAGGAGACCTAATATGAAACTTCCAGCGGAATTTGGAGGATTCTTAATGTTCCGATCCATTGCTCGCGTCGTGGTTCCTGTTGGCATGGTATCTGTTTCCGTCTTGGCGTCCTTGGCCAACGCCCAAATCTCGCCGGCCTGCCCAATCCGATCACGGCGCCGAATCCGCTGACGACGACGTTATCCATTTTTCGTAGCAATATGCAGGACAAGATCATGAAGTCGGCGGACGCGATGCCAGAGTCCAAGTACAGCTACCGGCCGACGAAGGACGTTCGCTCGTTTGCCGAGATCCTGAATCATGTGGCGGACATATCCTACATATTGTGTTCAAACGTCAAGGGTGAAGCGAACCCCGCCTCGGCTACCGCAAAGGGTTCGAAGACCGAGATCGTGGCCTACCTCAAAGGCGCGTTCGATTACTGCGATGGCGTGTACTCCGGGTTCACCGATGCGCACCTCAATGACCCGGCGGACTTCTTGGGCGCCAAGACGAACAAGATGTTCATCTTGACGCAAGTCGGAAATCATGACGCCTTGCATTACGGCAATCTCGTCACGTATCTGCGCATCAATGGCCTCGTGCCGTCCGGGGGCTGGTTTTGATGACGCATATCTCCGCTTTCCCTTGACTCTCACCTGTCGTGGGAGCATGCGTGAGAAGTCGGACTCAATCCCGCAGGGATTTCGTTTCCTGACCACGCTAGACGGGTGCCCCATGTTCGCCCCAGCGTACATGGGCGGATAACGAGTTTTTCAAATGTTTTCGCTCTAGGTGCCACTAGAATTTCATTCTTCAGAATTAATTCTTCCCGCCGGCGGGCGCATTGGAAGGGCTGCGCCCGTCTTTTTCAGCCCATGTACGCTGGGGCGAACATGGGGCACCCGTTTAGATTGCCTTCATCTCCAATGGTGCGGACCAACCTGGGGAAACGGCATTTATCCCGATGATGCAAAGAGTTCGCATTGGTCTACTTGCGGGAACGGATCTGCCTGCAAACGCAAAGGGAGGCTCCATCCACGATGAACTCGCTGCTCTGGTCGATGCTGGGTTAACTCGCTGCAAGCTCTCGAAACTGCCACCAGCAAGCCGGCCGAGTTTCGCGGAAAATCTGACAGCCTGGGCACGATCGCGGAGGGAAAGATAGCCAATCTGGACCTGGAACGGAAATCAGATCTTGATTTTCGGCTCATTTTGAACGTCCCGTCCCGCTCCCAGTTCCCCTGATTAGATTCCAGGTTCGAATCCCTAACCCATGATTTCAGCAAGGGATGACAGTGCGCAGCAAGATTGTTCTATCGCTGTACCCATAAAGGGGGCTAGCACTGAGACAGGAAAAACTAAACGAGAGCCATGACCCCCACCAACGCGCGGTCTGGCTTGTGAGGAAGGACCAGAATGAGCGCAGCTACCTCCAGCATTCCACGCCCTCGGGGCAAGCTCTTCACCGAAGATCTGGATTTGGTGCCGACGATGATTCACGCGGCCTCTGCCACAGCCATCAGCGTTCACCTGCTGCGGCGAGATGTCGCCGTCCTCGAGGGCTCAGGAGGCAACATCACGGTTCTGACCGGCAAAGACGGCAAGCTCCTGGGCGATGCCGGGTTCCTCAGTATCTCAGCCGAGAATATCTTCAGCAGTTGATTCCATCAGCCAGGGGCCTCATTCTGGCACTTGATCAATAGCCACTGGCACACCGACCACACAGATGGCAACCAATGGTTACACTCCGCCGGCGCCACCATTACCGCGCAGGTGAACACCAGGAAGCACCTTTCCGTAGTGACGCGCGTAGCGGGCTGGGCTTGGGACTTCCCCGCCCGGGCCGCCGATGCTCTGCCGACAAGCACATTCGAAACTCGCCACGACATGCTTCTCAACAATACAAACATCACCCTCGAGGGGTATGGGCCTGCTCACACCGACAGCGACATTTCTGTGCATTTTGTAGAAGCCGACATCCTTCTGGTGGCCGACACATGGTGGAATGGCGTCTATCCGTTCATTGACTACTCCACCGGCGGCAGCATCGATGGACAGATCCGCGCCGCCCAAAAGAAATGTCGAGGCTGTTACCGCCGATACCATTGTCGTTCCCGGGCACGGACCGATAGGAGGCAAGGCTGACCTGATCGAATTCCGCGACATGCTTGTGGCAATTCGGGAAAAGGTCGCCGGCCTGAAGCACCACGGGATGACGGTCTTCGAAGTGATTGCCGCCAAGCCAACTGCCGCCTTTGATACCAGGTGGGGACAATTCTTAATCACCCCATCCGCTTTCACCGGGCTGGTTTATCAGGGTGTTTGATCAGCTCACTAACCGAGACCTGTCGAAGCGGCAGCTAGCTGGATTCGTTCGGCAGATCGACGGGTTTTCCGTGCGGTGTATGTCGATAGGCGTCGGCCCAGGCTTCTTTGCGAGCAAGCATCTCGTTTGGATTGGAGAGTCCTTTCGCAGTCACGAGACGTTCGAGCGCAGCCAGCCAGTATTCGTAGTAGGGGGAACCGTCGTCCGGGTGGCCACGATCCGCCGCGGACTTGAGTTCATCGGCCAGCACGGCCGCCCACTCTTTCCAGGTGAAGTAGCCTTGAGCGGAAAGCCGCACGGCCAACGCAAAGGCCTGGGCTTGCCAGGGCTCAGCAAAGACGGGACCGCCTTCGTCGCGAGGGAGCGAGGGCAAAGAAGCGAGCCGGTCATGATCGGATTGCAATTCAGGCATGATCGAGATAACTATCCCACATATCAATGTAAACAGAATCGCGCGGCGAGGCGTCCTCTCCCCACAACTCCCGCGCCGTAAAACGAACCGAATACAAGTGCTGCGGTTGCTCGCCCAGAAAATGCGCGTTTGTATCCGGGAATACGAAGATGCCGTGGCGGCGGACGACAGCGCCCTTCTTGCCTCTCGCGTATCGCGGCAGGCGAGTGTGGCCCACTGGATTCATATTCCGGGCGCGGACCTGCTGTCCCACTTCGAAGCGAGCCTTGGCGTCCGCTTCCGGTCGCATAAAATTGCCGCGGAGCCCGGCCACGGCGGATACGGCGGCGGCGGTAAGAGGCGGAGTTGCCTTCTGCGATCCCGGCGCGGGCTTGCTGGTTTCCATCTCCTCCCGCGTCACCAAGCCAGACTTCACCAGCAACTCCAGGTTGCGGGTTAGCCATTTCTCGTAATAGCTCATCTGCAGATAATCAGCGGGGGGAAGAAGCTCGATACCGTAACGGCCTGCGTCGATATTCCACTTGCCCCACGCACCCATCGCGCGGTTCATAGCAAACACACGGCCTTCCCAAGGCTGGTGAAATACGGGTTCGTTCTCTTCGCGCTCGATCGGACCCATATCTTGCATGCCGCCCATGTCGTGGATTCCGTTCATGCCCCGCCTCCTGGCGGCGGTGCAACCTTGGCCACCCCGATCATGGCATCCCGTGTAACCAGAGCCGCAAGTTCCTCTTCGGTCATCTTTTCTGTGCCCGCCGGCCTTTCCGGCAAGACGAGGTAGCGGATCTCCGCCGTGCTGTCGGAGACCCGAACCTCTACGTCTTGGGGCAACTCCAGGCCAAATTCGCGCAAAACGCCGCGTGGATCGATCACCGAGCGCGATCGATACGGCGCCGATTTGTACCAGACGGGTGGCAAACCGAGGATTGGCCAGGGATAACAGGAGCACAGCGTGCACACCACCAGGTTATGCACGCTTGGGCTGTTTTCGAGCACGACCATGTGTTCGCCCTGTGCCGCTCCATAGCCCAGCTCGGCAATTGCCGCTGGGGCATTGTTGAGCAGCCGTTCCTTATATGCCGGATCCACCCAGGCGCGCGCCACCACGCGAGCGCCGTTGCGCGGTCCAATCTTGTTTTCGTAAGCGTCTACCAGCGCATCCAAGGCGGCCCGATCTACCAAGCCTTTTTCCACCAGCAACGATTCCAGTGCCTTGGTTCGCAGCGCCGGATCGGACGGAACGACCTGGTGGTCGTGATGATGGTCATGATCATGCGCGGGCATAAGTTTGAAACAGCCATGACAGCTTTCGGTCTCAACCGGTTTCTGCTTTGGCATCCTCGATGGCGAACATCTTAACACCCAGCCACCGTTCTTCCATCAGACTGCCATCCCGGTTTTGGACCCGGATCTGTAACGGACCTCGCGTGCCCCACATCCCCGATTTCCTGTGAAGACAAAACAGACAAGCGAGAGGAAATTCATGTGCATCAAGCGCCGATCGCTTCTCCGTTCCTCCGCCGCGCTCAATAGCGGGGAACTAAATGGAGTGGACACTGTATTGCAGCGAATGATTGTTCCCGAACTTACCACGGCGTTACGTCGTACTATTGGAACAGCCAACCACTAATTCGTTCCAGCTTTGAACTATATCCAATGAGAACAGAGCAGCTAGCCTTCCCTGGATCAAACAAAACAAGACGATCGCCTTGAATTTTGAACGCGGGAAGCAAGCACATGTTGGACGTTTAGCTCGGGCGACCTAAACCGGATTAGGAATATTCTATCGGCCATTTGTTTGAAGTTTTCCGGTCATTCCTTTTGACACGCGCCTCGCGCGTTGCCATAAGATCCGCTGCAAGCCCACGTAGTCACGACGACGGCAGCGCCTGCAGCGAATCTGATACTGAAGCCGTACCAGACGCTCGACATCCTTTAGGCGGAACCTGGATGGGCGCAAGTTAGAGCATTCAATGCATTTCACCGATTCACTCGCCTCTGTGCAACTGACCTGGGCTAATCCTGGCGGGAGTCAGCGACGAACCAGGAGGGGCCTGCCCCAGAGACCCCACTAGATTGATGCATAATTGCGCGGTTCGGGTTTGCTTATAGTAGCTCCGCGGCCAATCTGCGTGGCAATAAACTACTTAGCCACTCTGAGTTACTTGTTGCAGCATCAGCTTCGATCGCCCGCAGCTATCTTCGGCCTACATCTTTCGTGGGAGCGGACACTCGCGCCGTTCGCGCTTCAATAGATCCGAGGAAAACGGGTATGAAGAGGCTCGTTGGGTTATGCGTACTTGGCGCGGCATGCACAACCGGTGTGTGGAACAGCGCTGATGCGCAGTCGATGGAAGCCAGGCAGTTGATGCAGGCAACAAACGAGGATCGCGCTCAACAAGGTCTCGGGCCGCTTAAGTGGGATCCGCCCTCGCCCGGGCAGCGCAAAACCACGCGGAACTTATGGTGCGGCAGGGAGCCTTGTCGCACCAATATGCCGGAGAAGCCGATCTGGTCACGCGCGTCGCTCGGGACGGCGCCCACTTTCGCGTGGTCGCGGAAAATCTCGCAGTTGCGCCCACCCCTTCCGCAGTGGAGACAGAGTGGATGCACTCGCCCGCTCATCGGAGAAATATTCTTGATGCCCGTCTGAACGAGGTTGGCGTGGGCTTGGTTCGACAAGGTGGGAATCTCTGGGCAGTGGAAGACTTCTCGGCCGGCGTAGCAGCGATGGGTTCCTCGCAGATTGAAGTCCAGATCGAACAGTTGCTGCGCCAACGCGGCCTTCGCTCCGCGGGCGATGTGAGCGCCGCGCGGGAAACCTGCGCCATGGATCACGGCTCTGCCGGAACAGCACGCCCGAAGTTCATCATGCGTTGGCAAGGTTCAGATCTGACCCGCCTTCCCGAGGTACTAGAGGAGCAAATCTCTACCGGTAGATTTCGCACCGCAGCCGTGGGTGCCTGCAACACCGGTAATAACGGGCCGGGCTTCACTACCTACCGTCTGGCAGTCATGCTGTTCTAGGTCACTTCTCGCTCAACTTAGAGACCAGGAGTGCGCGGCGATCTAACCGGTTTTGGCCGGGACTATGCCTGGACGCGCGGCCTTGTTCCTCGCTGTATAGGAGCGATTGCCCGGCGCCGGCGTATAGACACAGGGTCCTGCGGGGGCTGCGGTAACGTCAACTGCCGGTCCCGCCTCTGGCGGGTGACCCGTCGGTCCGGTGTAGACCGACGGGCCCAGTGGGATGACCGGCTCGGAGTTCATTACCATGCGCGCTTCGTCGTCATCCCTCATGAGCCAGGTCCTTTCTCGTTCGTCCAACGTTGCTAATGTCGCCGACGTACACTCGGCATTGTCAAACCTGTCGAACACGTCCCCGGGTAACAAGGCGGAGCAGCAAGGTTAAAATGACCGCTCCAATGACAGCGACAAAGATCGAGTAAATGAGACCACCCTGGCCTGCGAAACCGACAGAGCGCATTATGAAACCACCGACAACAGCGCCGATGACACCGACTACGATATCCATGATCGGCCCGTAGCCTCCACCGCTCATGATCTTGCCCGTCAGCCAACCAGCGATGAGCCCGACTATAATCCACCAAAGTATGAACATACTTGCTCCTTCTCCTATTCGATCGTGAAGCACTAGTCGCTACAAGCCTGCGCACCGCAGAGGAGCGCAGGCCTGAGAGGTTATATCCGGCGTCGCCCCGGATTGGTTGCACTTACAACTGGGCCGTCGTCCAAATCGCGCTCAATGCTGTCGCTGTAAGCGGGAGTTACGGCGCGAGAATCGGCATGCACTCGATCCGCGTCCCGATCCACTCCGTGTGTGCTAACAGCTTTCTCGCCGGACGAAGCGACGTCTTCTCCCCCGGTCGATTTGAGGATTTCCTTAGCCCTGGATATCTCTTGAGAACTGTCGCAGTGTACCGACAGGAGAATACCGCCGTCCTTGACCCGGCCTTCATAGCGTTTCGCCTCATACTCTGGAATTCCCATGCCTACCAGAGCACCTACCATACCGCCCACCGCGCCGCCCACACCGAGTCCCGCGAGTGCGCCCATGATCGGACCGGCCGCGATCAGCGGGCCCACACCCGGTATAGCCAGAGCGCCAATGCCCGCGAGCAATCCAAGTGTTCCCCCTACCGCTCCTCCGACGCCTACACCAGTCACCGCTCCTTCCGGGGCTTTGGTGTTCTTTTCCGCCGCAAAATCTCTCGACCCCTCGTTGTCGGCCATCAGCACCGAGATGTCGGCGTTCGAAAAACCTGCGGATAGGAGCTGATCGACTGCGATCTCTGCGGTCGCTCTGCTCGGATAAATGCCAAATGCTGCTGTGTTCTTTCCTGCCATGGTGATCTCCTGTCGACGCTTGGAAGCGTGCGGTCGCTACTGCTTAACTGTGAGTTGATTGGTAACCTTATCTGGGCTACCTACGATGGATTCCGTCTTCGAAGCGATACTCTGCTTCTCCTCCTGCGACTGCACTGGTCCCTTTAGCGTCACAGATCCGTCTTTTGTGATGATCTTGACGTTGTGGCCGTAAGTCGAGAGCGACTTATCAGCGATAAGCGCCTGGCGGATTTTCTTGGTGAGCATTCGGTCAGAGGTTGCATCGGATTGCTGGTCCGCTGTTTTGCTCTCGTTCTGGTTCACAGCTGAGTTGTCAGGACTAGTCTTGGTAGGAGCATTGCTCTGGTCCTGGCTTAACGATGCCACGGGCGTCAACAACACAGACGCCAGCGCCGCACAGCTAAGCAGATGGAAAACTGAAAGTCTAAAGTTACCGCTGGTCATGCTATCGCCTCATGCAGGTTCGACTGAATTGTTGTTTTTAATGACTGCTGCGAGAATGCAGTGTGGACATGCCCACAACGTCTCCAACACCCAGCTTTAGGAAGCCGTCAGTTGGAAACGGGTTGCTATCAATTGCTCATGTTGCAATCTTTTATTACCTTTCAGATCTAATCAGCGAAATTACTAAGAAACTCACACACTATGTTCGATGTCGAACAGAGCGACGCGCGCAACCAATGGAGTAGGATGGCCAAAGCTGTGAGACTTACAGCAGGAACGGAGAAGTAGTTCACTTGAACAAGTTTAAGAACACGCTGCTGCAGCATATGGACAACGGCATCATCGAGCGCCTTGCTCTCAAACCGGTGACATTTGAGGTGAGGCATGAGATCGAATATCCAGGCCGGCCGATCGAGCATCTTTTCTTCGTCGAAGAAGGAATGGCCTCAATGACCTCAACGTTCAAGGATGGCTCCCAGGTAGAGGTGGGCATGTTCGGGTATGCATCGGCGATTGGCGTACCCGCATTGATGGGGGAAAAGCTCAGTCTTTTCCGTATCTACACACAAATCGAAGGCTGCGGCTATTGTTGCGAGATCGAGGCCGCTCGGGAGGAGTTTCGTCGTGGTGACGCTTTCCAGGCGCTGATGCTGCGCTACGTTCAGGCGCAGCTCGTCCAAGCCGCCCAGTCGGCGGCTTGTAATGCCAAGCACAACATGGAGCAGCGGCTGGCAAAATGGTTGCTGCTTTGCAGTGATCGCGCGAACACCGATACTTTTAAAATATCGCAGGAATTTCTCTCGGACATGCTCGGAAGTACCCGTCCTACGGTTTCGATAGCAGCCGGGACTCTCAAAGAAGAGGGGCTCATCGAATACAGCCGTGGGGTTCTTCGCATCCTTGAACCAGGTCGCCTTGAAGAGAGAGCTTGCGAGTGCCATCGTGTCGTCAAGAGTTACCTTGACGATTACGCCGACTTTGACGCCACGTTTACTTCATAGCACATAGGGCATCCATGTATGAATCAACGATCATCTTCTCAGAATGGCTGTCCACTGGTGTTATGGTGCACTTCAAGGAAGGCGTTTCCGTTTTTTTCCCAGCACAGTATCTCTACGACCAACGAAAAGTTCAGCCGAACCAGATATTCCAGAATGACAAAGAACCGGGGCGGATTTGATGGACACAGCCAGCACTCTACTGGTGCGGCTCTGTGCGCCGGCTCAGCGTTTGAGTACTTGCTCGATGTAGGCAAGGGCACGCGGGTCGTTGGTTTGTCCTAGCCAGAAGATCGCTTCCTTGCGAATGGCGAAGTTGGAATTGGTGTCGGCGACGTGCACTAGCTGGGGCACACTTTCTTCGCGGGGTAATTGGCTGAGGGCAAACACGGCCTTCTTCTTGACTTCAAAGTTGGGATCGTTCTCGATGGACGCGTTCAAAGCGCCGATGGCTTTCTTGCCCGCCTTCTGCGCCAACCAGAAAAGAGCCTGGGCGCGAACCCGGCTGTCGGCATCCGACTTCGCCAGTTCGATCAAATCGTCGGTTGCACCCGGGTCTGAATTAATAGAGAAATCAAAGGCCAGCTTCTCACGGAGCTTGGCGTCTTGTTCGCTGTGCACCAGCTGACGCAAGGCGAGCAATCCATCGTGCCCACGCTGTGCGCCCAACCAGAATGCCGCCTTCTCGCGCAGGTAGGCACTGCTTTCGGGAGAGGCGAGCGAGGCGAGCACTTCAGTTGCGCGGGGCGTCGCATGCATGCTCAGGGCAGCCAGATTCTCATCGACCGCCCCGCCGTGCCCGGCTCCGCTGCCGCGCAGTGCGGCGGCATTCTGGGCAAGCTTGCCAAGAAAGGCAGCACTTTCTTCCGGCTGCACATCGGTCAGCCACTCAAACGGTACTCCCCCGGCATCGAGGGTGCATCCCACGGGAACCGCGCGCGTCTTGGTAACCTCACCGTGGTCAAGCCGGAAAAGCACGTCGACGGCGAGAACAGGCGAAGTGGAGTCGGCTGTATTCAGATTGTCCCCTGTGTCCTCGAGTTGAAGCTCATTGCAGCATCCAGCTTCCATTCCTGATGATTCCGTCCCAAATGAACACGAAGAATGATGTGTTCGCGGAAGAGCCGGCACCGCATATCCCAACCAAAGCGGACCATTGGAGTGGCGAAATCGGTCCACCGTCGCGGACAGTCCCAGACTCACCGGTCCGGAGAGAAACTGCGTGTGCGTGACCCGGGGCTCCTGAGCGCTGGTCATCAGCGCGGAGGCGGCGAGGACCAAGACCATAAGCGCGTTATTGTTCATGGAGCGATCTCCTTCCAGTTATTTGTTGAGAATTTCGAGCATGTAGTCGGTGGCTTCTTTGTCGTGCATGATGCTCAGTTGCTGCACTAGCGACTGCTTGGCGGCTGGGTCCTTCTCGGCCCGGGCAAGTTCGACCAGGTCGTGGCTATCCCCTGCGAGGAAGAGCGCCTGGGCGACGGCCTTCTTCGTTTCCACATCTGTGCTCTTCTTGTAAATCGCGACCAGCGTAGGCGCCGCAGACATACCACCCGCTATCCCCAGGTTGCGAATCGCTTTGCGGCGGAGTTCGGGATCCTGCTCTGAGCCGGCGATGCTGCCCAGCGCGTCCGCGCCCTTTGGGCCCGCGGGGATCAGCCCGCTGATCACGTCCGCCTTGACTTTGGGGTCGCTGGTGTCGTGATAAAGAGCGAGCAATTGCGCGGTGGCGCCCATCGCTCCCAGGGTGTGCACCGCAGTGTGCACGAGTTGGGGATCGGATTCATGACGCGCCGCTTCCACCAGCGGATCAGGGGTGCCGATGACGAGATAGGTATGGAGAATGGCTTTCTTTACCTCTTCGTTCGTGCTCTGGCGGTAGATGTTAGCGAGGGTCTCGGCGGCTTGCTTGCCGCGGGCAACGGCCAACATCTCAATGGCTTTCCGCTGCAAGGCCGGGTCGCGCTCCCCGCTTGCCACCTGGCCGAGCAGCGCCTGCGCCTGCGGGGATTGATCCTGGGCCAGAACGAAGAGCGCCCGGCTCTTGAGCTTTTCTGATTTGTCGCTGTTCAGAATCTGTTGAATGATCGGCACCGCGTGCGCTTCATCCTGCTGCATGAGTGAGTTGAGAGCGAGCAGCTTGAGCTCTTCATCCTGCTCCGCCTGAGGCGGCACAGGATCGTCGCTCTTGCCATGAATCTCTATTTCCAGCGCGCTGCATTCCTTAACCCAATTTCCTTGTGGATACGCGTGCCTGAGCTCGGCGCAGATCTCCAGGGCGTGGGCGGCATTGCCCTGTTTATTCGCGGCATAGGCTTCCCAGTAGAGGGCTGCATCCGCGCGTGGGCCATGCTGCGAGGCGAGATTTTGGAAGATGGACTCCGCCTGGGCCCAACGGGCATCGTTGATGGCGCGCGTACCTGCCGAGTAGAGCGTGTCTTCCTTCGTTTGCGCGGCTGCGTTGTCATCGGGGAGGGGAAGGGAAGACTCCGCGCGGAGCGCCGGCGGCGCCGACAAGACAATCAGCAGTGTCGCGAACAGTAGTGATTTCGTATTCATCTAGATGGGAACCCCTTTCGTTGCTTTGGGAGCGCTTTCCGGGGAGTGAACCCGGGAGCGCAGGACGCGAATGTCAAAGAGAAGACCGTCGGTATTCATCTCTTGCCTGAGGCGGTTGAGATCGGCCTCGGTGAGGCTGTCCGGCTCGTTGGCAAGTTCCATCAGCAGACGTTCCAGTCGGTCGAGTGACGCTTCCACATTGAGGTTGCCGGCCTCGATCGCGCTCTGCCTGACCAGGCGATTGCTGGCCAACAATTCTCTGGCTTCGCTACGCAGCGGCAAGGCCGAAAGATCGTCGCCCTCGGCGTGATTGAGCTGGACCAGGAGCTGCTCAGAACGATCGAGGTGGTCTCCAAGAAAAACGATCACCACCCGCTGGCGGGCTTGCGGGTCAACCTTCACGGCTACCGATGCGACCTGCTTGCGCTCCCACCGGCGCCCGGCAACGAAGGTTACGGCAACCAGCAGTACGCAGGCGGCTGCCCAAGCGAGGGGCCGGTAGTAACGCATCCATCTGCGTTTGGGCTTTTCGTACACCGGGAGAGAGGCGTCGATGGATTGCCAAACTTGGTCGATGTAATCCGCCCTTCGCGCCGGTGGCGTGGATGTGGCTACCGTATCGAGGATTCGGCAAAGCTCCGCGTAACGCTTGGTGCACACCGGGCAAGCTTTCAGGTGACGCTCGCTTTCGCCCATGTTGGCGGATTCTTCGTAGTAGTGTTCGACTAGTTCTTCTTCTTCCAAATGCTTCATGTGTTTACCCATAGGGGCGCGAGCTGACGCCTGAGTTTCTGCACCGCTCGAAAGACTGCCTGCTTGGCAGCATTGGGAGCGATGTTGAGAGCGGCTGCAATCTCTTCGGTTGTTCGGTCTTCCATATGGCGCAGCACAAAGGCGGTGCGCTCGGTGGGGGTGAGCTCGCTCATCGCCGCCTGCTGCCTGGCCTCGATCTCGCGGCTCAACAGCAGCCTGTCGGGGCCTGCTTTTATGTCGGCCAACTGGACCTCACTCCGTTCCGGATCGTTCTCTTCCGCGACACGGCTCTGGGCTTCCGGCTTTCTTTTGCCGACCACCTCAAGGGCGCAATTGGCTGCGATGCGATAGAACCAGGTGGCCATACTGGACCGCCCTTGAAAGGTCGCGAGCGACTGGTACCCACGCAGAAACACCTCCTGTACGGCCTCTTCGGCATCGGACTCATTGCCGGTAATGCGATAGGTCACCCGGAAGACAATTTGGGTATAGCGCGCCATGAGCACCTTGTAAGCTTCCTTGTCGCCGGAGAGGATCGCCCGGCGTATGGAGTCGTCACTCTCTTCCATCCAGCGCATTAGATAGGAAAATGGTATTCCGGTTAGGTCGTGGTCTCGATTTTCGCGATAGCTGGCTCTGGATCCCTGACGAAGGCCGGGTGCCCCACATCTCGCTCGTTTTTCGCGAGATGTGGGGCACCCGGGCTTCGTCAGGGATCCAGAGCGGTAAATCTGTGTGGAGTGCCGAATCAGGACAGGCTGAAATGACGCTAAAAGAAACCGCGCGGACGGATCCTCAGGTTAGGGCTTCCTGCGGAATCGTCTCCTGCAGGCAAAACCGCAGATAACGAAGCACGGCCGGATTGTCCAAGCCATCCGGATCAAATAAGTGACTCAACGCAAGTCCGTCCATCACGCCGCAAATCGCCAGGCAGTCGGTGAGTTTTGTACTGGTCGATCGGCCATCCAATTGCGGAAGCAACCGGCTGATCTCCGGGATCGACGTGCGCAGTCGCATGGCCCGTAACAGGTCAGCCAGGCGCTTGCGCTTGTGAGGATGCCGGATCGCGTAAAGCTTGAATTCCACGTTTAACAGCATGCGCTCAAGATCTTTGCTCAAACGGGCAAGATACTGGGCCAGGGCATCCATACGCTCCTTGATCGTGGGCAAAGCAAGCAACAGCGGACCCAGCTCGGTCAAATCGCGAGCCACATCCTCTTCAAAGATGGCGAGAAATACGTCCTCTTTGTCCTTGAAGTTGTCGTAAAACGCTCCCCGCGTCTTCCGCGCGCGTAAAGCAATGTCTTCGATGCGGGCATGTTCGAAGCCGTCTCGGGCAAAAATATATCTCGCGGAACGAATGAGTTGGCTGCGCGTGACGATGCCGCGGCGCTGCCTTTGGACTCGCCCATTCTCAGGCTTAACCTGTCTTTTTGCATCCGCCATATGCTTCCCTGAGTCAGATCATAGAACATACACGCACGAATGTTTTTGCCCATTTGCCAAACGTGAAGAGGTAAAGCTCAATGATCCAGTGGCTTAGACTTTCGGCCGAAACAATTGCCCGCAACCGAGTGAATTCTATACCCGGGGCGGGCATGCTGGTCCTGGCGGGCGCGCTTGTCGCCGGCTGTGGAAAAGGATCCGCCGCCCCGGGGCCGCCCCCGCCCATGCCCGTCTCGGTCGTTCAGGTCGAACCCTCCAACGTGCCCGTTTCCAATGAGTGGGTCGGCACGCTCGACGGCTATGTCAACGCGCAGATCCAGCCCCAGGCTAACGGCTACCTGATCAAACAGACCTATCGGGAAGGCGCCCAGGTGGCTAAAGGCCAGATCCTGTTCGAGATCGATCCTCGTCCGTTCCAGGCAGCGCTCGATCAGGCCAAAGGCCAATTGGCCCAGGCACAGGGGCAAGTGTTACAGGCGCAGGCGCAACTTGGCCTGGCCGAGATCAACGTCAAGCGGGATACGCCGCTCGCCCAGGCCCGTGCCATCGCCCAGAGCCAGCTCGACAACGATGTTCAGCAGAAAGCGCAGACTGAGGCCTCAGTACAATCCGCAAAGGCTTCTGTAGCCGCCGCCGAAGCCGCCGTCGAAAACGCCCAGCTCAACCTTGGCTTCACCCATGTTCGTTCGCTGATTACTGGCGTCGCCGGGCAGGCCACCACTCAGGTCGGCAATCTAGTCAACACCCAGTCTGTGTTGACCGCCGTCTCCCAGCTCAACCCTATTAAGGTCTACTTCTCGATCAGCGACGCAGAATATCTGGCCCTGATCCAACGGGCTCGCGGCGCAGGCGGCGATCTGCTTAAAAGTGAAACCGCCATTCCTCTCACGCTGACCCTCGCCAACGGCGAAGTCTATCCCCTGAAGGGTCACATCGAGTTTGTCGATCGCCAGATGAACGCACAGACCGGCGCCATCCGCATCGCTGCCGCATTCCCCAATCCCAACAACCTTCTCCGCCCCGGCCAGTACGGTCGTGTGCGAGGCGAGACGCAACTACGCCACAACGCCTTGCTTATCCCACAGGTGGCAGTGCAGGAACTGCAGGGATTGCAACAGGTGTATGTCGCGGGCGATGACAATAAAGCCCATCTCACCACGGTCGAACTCGGGCCACAAATCGGCACCAACTGGCTGGTAGAAGGAGGGGTTTCTCCGGGCGCGCACGTCATCGTCGACAACCTGCAAAAACTCCGCGAGGGCGCTCCCATCTCTCCGCACCCGGCTCCGGCCACCGTCGCTTCGGCCACCAACGCGGCAGGGAGGTAACTGATGTCGAAGTTTTTTATTCGCCGCCCTATTGTTGCCATCGTTATCGCCATCGTGACCGTGATCCTCGGCGTGGTGTCGCTGGTAAGCCTGCCCACATCGCAATATCCGGATATCGTTCCGCCGGAAATTCTGGTAACCGCCACCTACCCCGGCGCGGACTCGAAGACCGTCTCTGAGGCGGTATCAACGCCCATCGAGCAGCAGATGAACGGCGTCGACAACATGATCTACATGGACTCGGTTAGCGCCAACAATGGCGTGGTCCAGCTTTTCGTAGACTTCGATGTCAGGACTGACCCCAACATCGACCAGGTCCTCGCCCAGCTGCGTGTCGATCAGGCACAGTCACAGTTGCCGGCACAGGTCACTACGGCCGGCCTCACCGTGCAAAAGGCGCTCACCTCGCCGCTGATGCTGGTCGCCGTCAACTCGCCCGGCGGCAAACTGGGCCAGGAGTTCCTCACCAACTACGCCATCATCAACCTGCAGGACCAGCTCGCCCGCGTCAAGGGTGTGTCGCGCGTGCAGGTGTTCGGCGGGCAGTACGCCATGCGCGTTTGGGTGCACCCCGACCAGATGGCCAAGCTGGGCATCACCGCTCCTGATGTCATCCAGGCTATCCAGACCCAGAACAATGTGAACCCGGCCGGCCAGATCGGTGCTGAGCCGATCCCGCAGGGCCAGCAATTTACCTATACCGTGCGGACGCAGGGCCGCCTGGTCAAGGCAGACGAGTTTGGCGCCATCGTCATCCGCTCCAACCCAGATGGCTCCATCGTGCGCCTCAGAGACATCGCCCGCGTCGAGCTTGGCCAGCAGGCCTACACCATCTCTGCCCGCTACAACCAGGCGCCCTCCGGTGTGATGGCCATCTATCAGCTACCCGGTTCCAATGCTGTCCAGACCGCCGCCGCCGTCAATGCCCGTATGAAGGAACTCTCGGCGAGCTTTCCTGCCGGCATCACCTACGATGTTCCTCTCGACACCACCAAGGCCGTCACCGCAGGTATCCACGAGATCGTGCTCACTCTGCTGGAAGCTCTCGGCCTGGTCGTAATTGTTGTCTTCATCTTCCTCCAGGGGTGGCGCGCCACGCTGATTCCTTTGCTGGCCGTTCCCGTCTCGCTCGTCGGAACCTTCATCATCTTTCCGGCGCTGGGTTTCTCCATCAATACGCTTTCGCTCTTCGGCCTGGTCCTTGCCATCGGCCTGGTGGTCGATGACGCCATTATCGTGGTCGAGGCGGTGGAGCATCACATCGACGAAGGCATGGACCCCACTGCCGCGACCATCAAGGCCATGGAAGAAGTGGGCGGCCCGGTGGTCGCCATCGCCCTCATTCTCGCGGCTGTGTTCATTCCGACGGCGTTCATTCCCGGCATAACCGGGCGCATGTATCAACAGTTTGCCGTCACCATCGCGATCTCGGTGCTGATCTCTGCCTTCAACGCGCTGACCCTTTCGCCCGCGCTCGCATCTCTGCTGCTGAAGCCCAAAGACGAAGAACGGAAGACCGGCCTTCTCGGCAGGGGCTTTGGGTTGTTCAATAAATTCTTCGGACGCACCACCGACAGCTTTGTCCACACTTCGGATGTGCTTATCCATAAGTCGGCCATTGCCATGGTCGCTCTTGCCCTGGTCGCGGCGCTTGGTGTCTATCTGGGCACGAGTCTTCCCGGCGGATTCATCCCCACGGAAGACCAGGGCTATATGTTCCTCGCCCTGCAACTGCCGGACGCCGCATCTGCCCAACGCACCGATCTTGCGCAACAAAAGATCACCGATGCGTTGCTCAAGACCGACGGCGTACAGGGGGTCATCGCCGTGAACGATTTCTCCCTGCTCACGCAGGTGCAAAGCACCAACTCCGGCTTCTTCTTCGTGGCCCTCAAACCGTGGGATAAGCGCAAAACCAAACAGCAGCAACTCGACTACATTCAAAGCCATCTGCAAAGACAGTTGATGGCCAATCCTTCAGGCATCGCGTTTGCGTTTCCGCCGCCATCGATCCCGGGTATCGGAACTTCCGGCGGCGTGACCATGATCCTCGAAGACCGCTCCGGCGGTGACGACCCGATGGTACTGGCCAAAAACGTCTTTGCCTTCCTCGGCGCGGCGAGCAAGCGGCCTGAGATCGCGGCCGTCATCCCCTCCTATCAGCCCGCCGTACCCCAGCTCTACGCCGATGTCGATAAGGCAAAGGCCCTGCAGCAGCAAGTGCAGCTCTCCGATATCTACACCACCATGTCCACCTTCATGGGCGGCTACCTGGTCAATTACTTCAATCGCTTCGGCCGCCAGTGGCAAACGTTCGTGGAAGCCGAAGGCACTTCGCGCCAGAACATCGAAAACATCAGTCAGTTCTATGTACGCAGTGCGAACGGCGGCCAGGTCCCGCTTTCTTCGCTGGTAAAGGTGACGCAAACGACGGGCCCCGAATTCATCTACCGCTTCAACGAGTACAACGCAGCGCAGTTGAATATCACAGGCAGTCCCGGTTACAGTTCCGGCCAGGTTCGTCACGCTCTTGAAGACGTCTTCAAACAGACGATGCCGGCGGGTGCAGGCTTCGATTACTCGGGCATGTCTTACCAGGAACAGCAGGCCGAAAAGGGTGTGCCATCATGGGCAGTTTTTGGCCTATCGCTCCTTTTTGTCTTTCTCATCCTCGCTGCTTTGTATGAAAGCTGGACGCTACCATTCAGCGTACTGCTTAGCACTCCGGTCGCCATCCTCGGCGGCTACCTGGCCCTGCACATTCGCTCGTTTGAGAATGACATCTTTGCCACAATCGGGCTGGTCATGCTGATCGGTCTCTCGGCCAAGAATGCCATCCTCATCGTCGAATTCGCGAAGACCAATTACGAGGCGGGGCAGAGCATTGCTGAAGCGGCGCTGGCCGCTGCCCGATTGCGCTTCCGGCCCATCGTGATGACGGCGCTGGCCTTTGTCTTCGGCTGTCTTCCGCTGTGGGTGGCCTCCGGCGCCGGCGGCGCGTCACGCCGCATCCTCGGCACCGTGGTGGTCGGCGGCATGTTCCTTTCTACCGCCATCGGCCTCATCTTTATTCCCGTCACCTTCTCCGTTGTCGAGTATCTATCGCATAGGTACGCGCGGGGCGGGAAAGGCACGACGATGGACTCGAAGGGTGATCTGGATCCCGTGGCCGTAGGCGCGGCCGCCCGCGGCTCGAGCCGCAGAGGTCAGGCATGAGTAACTCACCGGTTTGGTTCAAGCGCGCGTACGCAGTCATCTTCACGGCAGTGTTATTGGCTGCGGCAGCCGGGTGCACGGTTGGGCCGAAGTACAAGCGGCCCGCATACCCCACTCCGCCCGCATTCCGCGGGGCGGACGATGCCGCGGTTATCAGCGACGCCCAAGGCTCTCTCGGCGATGAGCAATGGGCCCAGGTGTTTCGCGAGCCTGAGCTGCAGGACCTGATTCGTAAGGCGCTCACCAACAACTACGATCTTCGCATCGCGGCGCAGCGCATCCTCGAGCAACAGGCACAGGTACAGATAACCCGGTCGCAGCAGTTTCCTACCCTCAGCGTTGGCGGTACCGGCGCGGGCGTGGACATTCCCGGGATTAGCAGCTACACGGGCGGAGGAGCCAATTCGATCAGCAGCCCGATTGTTGTTGGATCGTTTAGTCTCTCTGCTGCGTGGAACCCGGACTTCTGGGGCCTTTATCGCAAGCAGACGGAAGCTGCCCGCGCCACGCTCCTGGCCCAAACCTGGGCCCAGCGCGCGGTGCGCCTGACGCTGGTGCAGGAAGTGGCGACAGCCTACATTCAACTGCGTGCGCTCGACCGCCAGGTGGAGGTTACCAAGCAAACATTGAAGGCCAGGCAGGAGTCGGTCGACCTGACCACGCGGCTGGAGAGTGGCGGCTCCGTTCCGCTTTCTGATCTAAGACAGGCCGAGCAGCTGCTTTACACGGCAACCTCGGAATTGCCGCAGTTGGAGCAGCAGGTGCAGCAGCAGGAGAACGCGCTACGCCTTTTGATCGGAGAGAATCCGGGTCCGGTAGCCCACACGGATCCCAACGCGCTCACGCCCCCGCCGCAGGCTTTGCCAACCGGCATCCCTTCGCAATTGTTGGAACGCCGGCCGGATATCCAGCAATCGGAATCGCAGCTCAAAGCGGCTAACGCGAACATTGGCGTTGCGCGTGCGCAATTCTTTCCCCAGTTATCGATCAGTGCTTCCGCCGGCGTCGGGGGAAGCAATTTCTCCAACATCTTCGACAGCAACGCTCGGACCATCTACGGAATCGGCTCGTTGGCGCAGCCGCTCTTTGAAGGCGGCAAGTTGCGAGGTCAATTAAATCAGGCCAAAGCTGCCGACCAGGAGATGGTGATCACATACCAGAAAACCATCGCCGGGGCATTTCGCGACGTGTCGAACGCTTTGATCGCCCTGAACAAGCAGCGCGTGTACCGTGAGCAGCAGGAGAAGCTCGTGGCGGCTGCCGCGGACTCCGCTCGCCTGGCCCGCCTCCGCTACGAGGGTGGATCGACTGCATACCTCGAGGTCCTCACCAACGACACCAACCTCTTCTCGGCGCAGCTGAACCTGGTAACGGCGCAGCAGGGCGAAGCTCTGACTCTGGTTCAGCTCTACAGTGCACTGGGAGGGGGCTGGCAGTAATATAATCTTTCGAGTGAAGGCTGCGCGGCGTGACGTACTTCTACTGGCTACGTTGATCTGGGGAATGAAGATTGCGGGCGCGGCAACCGATCCGATGAGATCGTTGGTGCAGACCTCAGCACAAAGATTGCAGATCGCGCAACGAGTCGCACTAAACAAATGGTATAGCGGTGCCCGCGTTGAGGATCCATCCCGGGAGACCGAGGTCATTCGGAATGCCGTAACCGATGGTGAGGGCATGGGGCTCGAATCGGCCCAGGTGGAAGCATTTTTCAAAGCGCAGATCGAGGCCAACAAGCTTATTCAGTATTCTCTATTGGCAGACTGGCGGCGTGATGGCCGAGCCCCGGGGCATGCTGCGCCTGATTTGGTGAAAGAGATACGCCCCCAATTAGACGAAATTGAAAAGCAACTCCTTCAGGAGCTGAAGGAGAGTGCTGAAGCACGCTCTTCTGCAACCTGTCCTGTCGATGTTGCCAAGGCTGTGGGCGAATATCTGAATTCTCGCAGTTTGAAGCTAGATTCAAGAGAGGGCGTAGCCTTGGACCGTGCTATGGCGTCTGCCTGCACTCGCTAACACCCTCTACCTGCCCAGTCCCGCAACTCTGGTTCACTCCATCGAGGCGCGACGAGTGTGGCGTGCCGATTATTTCGGAAGAATGGAATGTGGCGACCTCACAGTTCGACAAGGCCCGGAGGGCCGGTCGTCCAAACGTAGCCCAGCCCGAAAGGGCTGGGGTATTGAGAGGAATGATGACGAGCACCGTAGGTGCGGCACTCTACCGCGTCTGTACCCTGGGACCACCCCGAAATCCCACGCCGTCGTCGCTCATGGCAGCTTGGCAGATTCCGCCTTGGCTTGCTTCAGAATCGGAATGATCGGCCAGTTTGTCCCGCCGAGCGGATGTGCCGTGGGTCGTTTAAATACAACCTATGGTCTGGAGGGCAGGGAAATTCCTGCCCCTTTTTCTCTTTTTCAGTTGTCACCCTAAAGCGAATCCGGAACTTCTACTGGACCCGCGGCGGGATTCTCCCTTTGTCTGCCAAAATATTGCAAGAGGCTTGACCATCCGATGAATGGGATCAGAACCAATGTCCGATGCTAAACCCGCACGGCCGGGCGACGCCAAACTGGGAATGGACGAGGCCATCACGCGCCGCGATTTCCTCGGATCCGTGCTGCTCGCCTCTGGAGCAGTGTTGCTCGAATCCGCCAGCCCTGCGGAGCTAGCCGCGGATAATTTCACCGGCTACGGTGGTGTCGGCGAATACAGCACCTCCAACGGAAACACATTCGAAGTGATGCTGGCCGGCCACTCTATCCGCTATGGAACCTACGATCCTCTCCCCAAGGATCTGATCGACACCGGCGAAACCTATGACTGTGTCGTCATCGGTGGTGGGATCAGCGGGCTCGCGGCCGCCCTGTTTTTTACCCGGCAAACGCCCGCGGGAACCCGCTGCCTGGTCCTCGAGAACCATCCCATCTTTGGCGGCGAAGCCAAGCAGAACGAATTCCTGGTCGATGGCAAGCAGCTCATCACCCACCAGGGCTCGGCGATTTACCAGCTTCAGTATCCCCACAGCTTCCTCGAGCACTTTTATGACTCCATCGGTCTCAGCACGCCCCGGCTTCAGTATCAGAAGTGGGCGGGATCCGAACCGGAGATGACCCTTGCGCGCACTCCCTATCAGGCCGTAGGGCTGCAGCACGGGCAGTACGGCTACTGGTTCGGAGCCCAGTTTCAGCGCAATCCGGGCAGCTGGCTGATCGATCCTATCGGCACCGAGCTGAAAGGCGCTCCCGTCTCCCCGGCAACGCGCACAGAATTGCTCCGCTGGCTGAAGGCGAAGCCGGTCGAAGGCGACAGCTTTGTTCGCCCCCTGGTGGAGGGGGACGCCAGCTCCCTCTATCTCGATTCCATCACGCTCGAACAGCACTATATGGAGCGCTTCGGGCTAAGCCGTGAGACCGTCCGGACCTTTCTCTCACCCGTAGAAGGAGGGAGCGCAGGTCTCGGTCCCGATGCCCTGTCGGCCTTTTGTGACTATGCCTTCGACATGACCCATCCATTGCCGGACCCAGCCGGTGAGACGAACCAGATGTTTCCAGGCGGCAACGCCACCATTGCGCGATTGATGTTGAAGAGCCTGATCCCCTTCGGAATAAACGGCCTACACACCATCGAGGGAGTCACCCAAAACAACGTCAACTTCGCCGCGCTCGATACAGCGCAGACCGCCGCCAGGCTCCGTCTTTCCTCGACGGTGCTCGCCGTTCAGCACGAGGGTGAGCCGAGCCGTGCCGAGTTCGTCAATATTGTCTACCTCAAAGCAGGCAAACTCTACCGCGTGAAAGCTCGCTCGGCGGTGGTAGCCGGGGGCAGTTGGACCACCAAACACATCGTCAAAGATCTGCCGGAGACCCACCGCAAGGCCTACGCGCAGTTTTACCGTTCGCCGTGCATGATGGCCAATGTCGCGCTGCGCAACTGGCGTTTTCTTTACAAGATGGGTGTGAGCGGATGCCGCTGGTTTGAAGGTTTCGGCAGCTACCTGGAGGTCTGCAAGCAGTCCCTTACCGGTGTGGCTGATCCCACTATCGGTCCGGATTCCCCCATCGTTCTCTCCCTGAAGGTTCTCTACTCCTATCCGGGACTCACTACCGAGGAGCAGGGAAATCGCGGCCGCGCGGAAATGCTGCGCACTGGGTTTCGCGACTACGAACGGCAAATCCGCGAGCAGATGACCGCGATGTTCTCCGGCTACGGATTCGACGCGCAGCGAGATATCGCCGGCATCATCCTCAACCGCTGGGGGCATGCCTACCTAAGTCCGCAGCCAGGCTTTTTCTTTGGTCTGAACGGGCAACCGGCGCCGCGAGAGATCCTGCGCAGAGAACCGTTCGGCCGCATCGCCTTTGCCAACAGCGATCTTTCCGGAGCGATGGATCATCGCTACTCGATACTGGAAGCAAAAAGAGCAGTGAGCTTGTTACTTGACCAAGTGCTTTTGAGCTAAGCCCACGAGAACGCTCCCGTATATAAATTGAGGGCTAAAGAGGGTGTGTGAGAACCTCGACATTTCCGAACTCAGTCCCGCAGGGACGGTTGAAATGTCAAACCTGTCCAAATTAGCTTTTCACCCGCTTCGCTTCACCGGTCACGAAGACAAGTACCGTGCCGGTTTAGATCGGAACGATCGTGTACAACCGAGCCAAGGCCCGGAGGGCCGATCGCCAAAACGTCAGCCCAGCCCGGAAGGGTTGGGATCGATGGACGACGATCCTGAGCACCGTAGGTGCGGCACTCTACCCCAACCTGATTTCGCTATTCCAGGTCGCGGCACAAGCTTGTCCAATAAAATCAAGCCAACAGAATCGACCAATCAGCTAATTTCGACTGTTCTGGCTGCGTGTAGCCCAGGACGCCGGTCCTGGGTAGGAATGGCGAGAGCGGACCAGTCCCGCAGGGACGGATGAAAACTACTCAGGAGGCTAGTCCTGAATATCCGCCGAAGTCCAGCACACCGGCTGCTCTGGACGCAACCCTGACCCTCCATCAGTTCCGAATGTGCCAGCCCCGGACTTTTAGTCCGGGGAAGCGGGTTTTTTAAACCCGCGAGAACGCTGTATATAAATTGAGGGCTTTAGCCCTGGTGTACGTAATCCTCCAACGAAAATCTGGTTTATAGTCTGCAATCCATCCGGGATGATAACGAAACAGCGCACTGTCATGGTTACCAAATAAATCTGCTTCCCCTCTGGACGCCGTCCAAAAACCGTACTCCTGTGGGATAGTATCCAAAAAATCAGGGCCGTCCTACCACGACGGCCCTGCTTGGCCTTGCACCGGTGCGTTCTGTCCGTGCATCTGCCGCCAACCATCGGGAAAACATCAGCGCTTGCCGGTGTGATGACCTGGGTGTAGCAAACCGTAATGTGACATCGAAGTGACGGATTACGCCCGTCCGCAGCATTCCTGCGTCCGCGAGGGCGCGCCTGCGGAGAGCGGAGATTATGCCATGAAGCATCGGTGCGCTCAGTGCGCCCTCTTGATCGAGCACGACCCAAACCGGTATGTCACCTCAGCCGCCAAGAATTCTGAACGAGAATGCATATTTACAGGGCGGAGTGTCGGGTACTTGAATCTCAAGACCCTGGGCGCGGCGTTTCCAATTCACCTCGGACTTCGAACCGATCAGCTCGACCTTTTGAATTTGACGAGGGTAGTTTGCAGAGTTCTCCGCCAAAGACTTGATCACGATCTTCCCGTCGTTCGGCCAGCCTAGAGCGATGGCGTAGAGGATCTCACCCTTGGTCGTGAACCGTATGTCTGTGTGGTCGAACACAATCTTTGACAGCTGGTAAGAGGGAATCTCCCGGGCTTCCGTCGATGGACCTTCTCCAAAAACGCTCCAGGGGCGCGTGCCTTTGATTGCTTCGGAATTCACCTGCTGCCAATCCGCAAGCTCTCCCAGGAAGGCGAGCTCATCGCTGTCCGGCTCTCCATAACCAGGCAGGGGGATGCTCAAAAGCAGATTGCCGTTTTTGCTGACAATATCCACCAGGAAAGGAATGATGAATGAGGCTTTCTGGTAGGTGTGGTTCTCAAACACGGCCCGGTCATAGTGCCAGTGTCCGATGCACGCCTCCGTCTGCCATCAACCAAACGCGTAAGCACGCGAGCCGTCCCTAGTGGACGTTGGGCGAATTCGATAACGCCCCAGGGCTAACCAGCTGGGAAAAAACTTTGTACGAAGGGCACGGCCGAAGCCATGCCGCACCGAGCACCGCTGAGGAGGGCTTTAGCCCCTGGGGTGCGTCTTTTTCAATCCTTAATTTCCCGCAAACGCGTACCTCAGCGGCTAAAGCCGCGTCGAGAGCATGGCATTTACAGCACGGCTGAAGCCGTGCCCTTCGTACAAAGAGTTTCCCCAGCAGCCTGGCTAAAGCTGGGCCCTCAAAGTTTCTAGATTTCAGCGCCACATTTTGTAGGAGGCTATAGCGTAAACCCGGCCAATCCGTGCCAGCCCCGGGACTTTAAAGTCCGGGCTGCGGTTTTTCAAACCCGCGTCAACGCTTCGGGATATAAATTGAGGGCTTACCCTGGAATAAGCTTTGTCCCAGCTACTTACCCACCACTGTCACCACAGACGCGTCCGGTCCACTCCACCCTGCCGTTCCCTCATGTTTCAGCTGATGCGCGGCATCGTCCCAGGTCAGGGTGGTGAGCGAACCCGCGCCTTTTTCATAACCGTAGGTATTGCCGTCGTCCTGGAAGAGGGTGAAGCTACCGTTTGCTCCCGGGTACACACGGACCGACGCAACAGTCTGGGGCTGCGATGCGCTCAGTACCTCCGACCCAAGCGGAACGATGCTGCCCGCGCGTACAAACAGCGGCAGAGTATCGATGGGTGCATCGGCCACAATGATCTGTCCGCCATGCAGCCGCTCATTGGTCCAGTAGTTGTACCAATCGCAGCCTGCCGGCAGATACACCGTCCGCTGCGTCGCGCCTTGCTCGGTCACCGGGGCCACCAGGAATGCCGGCCCGTACATGTATTCGTCGGGAATGTCGGCGGCCTTCGGGTCGTTCGGGAAATCCATGAACAGCGCCCTCATATACGGAGCGCCCGTCTGGTAGCTGCGATATGCAGCCGAGTAGGTGTACGGCAAAAGCTGGTAGCGCAGCCTGAGATACTTCGCCAGGATCGGCTCCGCCTGCTTGCCGTAGGCCCAGACCTCGTTGTGATTTCTCTCTCCGTGCGCGCGCATCACGGGCTGAAAGGCGCCCCATTCAAACCAGCGCACAAACAGCTCGGGATAATCCTCGTAGTTGCCAATCGTACCCCGCACATCCGATCCATCGATCAGCGGTTTGTGCGGCGCGTGGTAGTCCGGCGGAATCGAGGGCGAGAAGAACCCCGCGATGTCGGTGTCCCAGTAGGGCAATCCAGTGGCGGTAAAGTTCAGCCCTGCTGGAATCGAACGCTTGAGCATGTCCCACGTCGAAATAATATCGCTCGACCAGAACACCGTGCCGTTGCGCTGCGCTCCCAGATAAGCCGCCCGGGCAAGGATCATCACCCTCCGGCTGTCACCGAAATCCCGCCGGAACCCCTCGTACACGGAAGCTGTGTGAAACAGCGGATAGACGTTGTAGAAGCGGGTGCCCGAGCCGACCGAGAACACGTCCTTCGCAGGGTCGATGTCCGGCTCGGTTTCATCCAGCCATATGTAATCGAATCCGTATGGTTTCACATACCGGTCGCGAATCTTCTCCCAGAACCACTTCGCCGCTTCGGGATTCGTGGTGTCGATGTTCGGCCCGATTGTGTTCTGGAAGCTTCCCGAATCGGGTTTTCCGTCCCGCGTATGGATCAGCCAGCCCTTACTTTGCAGCATGTCGTAGAACTGCGTCCCAGGCGCATAGTGCGGCCACACGCTCAACAGCGTCCCCACTCCCATCGCATGCAGTTCGCGATTCATCGCCGCCGGATCCGGCCACCGTTTGGGATCCAGGTCCATCTCGCCCTGCTTCGTCATATTGAGAAAGTCGACCACCAACACATCCAGCGGCAACTTCCTCTCCCGGTATTCCTTGGCAACATCCAGAATCTGTTCCTGCGTCGGATAGATCGCTTTGCTCTGGATGTATCCATAAATTGCCCTCGGCAGCATATGGGTGATTCCTGTCAGCAAACGATAGCCTTGGTATATTTCGTCGCTTGTTTCCCCGGCGATCACGAAATACGAGACCCGGTCTCCAACTTCTGACGACCACAGGTTCCGTCCATTGAAACCCAGGTCCACCGTCGTTTTGGAAGGGTTGTCCCACACCAGACCGTAGCCGCGGCTCGACACCATGAACGGAACGCAAACGTCTTGGCCGCCAATCGCCACGTAGTCATGCCAACACCGGATCTCGTGGTCCCGCAGGTCCATCCAGCCCTTTTGCTGTTGCCCCAGTCCGTAATAGTGCTCGCCTTCCGGCGAGTCGAAGATCGACGAAACCCGGTAGCCCTTGGCGCCCGCGTCGTTCTCGGCAACCTCCGCGCTTTCCGGCGCCATCATCCAGGTGCGCATGTGCAGCAGCGTCTTGCCGTCCGGCGTCGTCACCAGCAGCGCATCGTTGTGCGGACCGCCCCATCTTGGACCATTCCCCCGCCGCCTCCAAAGTATTGGTGGCGCAGCTCAAGATTCAGCGCGTCGAGCGGCATCGGCTGCGGCCGCTTGTCCTTCGGCAAGGTCCCCTGGCGCCAGACGCACCACCATCCGGGCGGACCGGAACACATCGTAGCCTTCGCCGTCGCGCTCATGCGCCCATCCCTCCGCCGATGGCTGCGCGACGAAGCCGTATCCGGGAGCGCCCGTCGCCGCGGCCCGGTCGGTGCTCATGGTTACGCGCAAAATGTTCGGGGCGTACGGCTCCAGCGAAATCACCCGGCCTTCCCGCTCCAGCACCAGCGGACCAGACTGAGCCATCGCCGCACCGGCCAGGGAGCTCGCCAGTAGCGCTGCACACACTCCGTACGCAAGCATCATCGGTGCGCGTTTGCTTGTGTTTATTCGCTCATCCATCATTAACCAACCATGAAAAAAAAGCCGCGCGATGACGCCATTGCGCGGGCTTGGGAGAGTGCTTAACCACAGTCGACGGCGACGACGAAATTCCAGCTCGCGCCCCGCATCAGAAGATCAGAGTCACAGAGAATTCCAGTTGACGCGGCGACGCCCCGATTGCCATCCCGGTAATGATCCCGGCGCCCGTGCAATCAATGCAACTGCTTCCTGGATTTGCCGGATTGATGTGGTTGAAGACATTGAAGGCATCCATACGGAACTGGGCGCTGATGTTCTCACGAATCGGAGTGTTCTTCAATGCGGCGAGGTCGGTATTGAAGTACGACGGGCCAGTGTAGCTGTTGCGCTGGGCATCGCCGAATGTATCGAGGTAGGGCCGGGAGAACGGTCCGGTCGTCGAGCCGTTTGGGCCAAAAGCAGAGTAGGGCACGAAGTACGTCCGCGAGTGGGATGTAGTGCTGAAAGAAGTGAGATTCGTTGGCATAATGCCGACCGTCTTGTTGGGCATGCAGGGTCCGTTCGGTATGTCGGATCCGCACTCGCCATAGCTCGGACTGAAGGGGAGACCGCTTGACCAGTTCAAAGACGGGCTTAGCTGGTATCCGCTGATGAAGTAATTCGCCCAATTTGGAACGCCGCTCAAAAATTTCTGGTTGTGGCCGAAAGGCAGATTGTAGTTCCCATACAGCTGGAACTCCTGCTCACGCAAATCGTCGTTTCTTCCGTACATGACCTTCCTGTTGATCTCGTCGTAATCGTTGTTCCCGTAATTGAACGCCCTCTGCCACGAATACCTCGCGGTAAACTGCAAACCCTCGGTGAAGCGCTTATCCAATGTCGCCTGCAGGGCATTGTAATGACTGTCGAATCCGTCGTGGTAGTACGTCAGGTCCTGGGTCCAGCCGTACTGGGCATAGTAGTGCCGGAGATAGTTGGTGTTGCTGGTCACGGTTTGCGCGGCCGTAGGGAGCGTGGCAGGGGCAGCTGGATTCCAGCAAAGCGCTTGACCGTTCACGCTTTGGCCAGCCGGAATGCAGGCGGCCACCGCATTAAGATTAACCGTCTGTCCGTCGCCGGCAAACGTATGGCTGCCCTTGTTGCCGACGTAAGCAAGTGTCGCGGACAGAGAGCTGGTCAGTTGCCGCTCGGCGCTTAAATTCCATGCGTCCACGGTGGGCAAGAGCTGGGGGTTCCCGCGGACTTTGGCACTCAGGCCATTCGGGATTGGGATTAGGCCGTTGGAGGGAATGGCGGGAAAGACGAAGGGCGCAGGCCCCGTGGAGAGATTGAAGGCGGCGGTGTTCGCGCCCGAGTTAGTCAGGTTCTGATTGGCAAGCACGGGGAGGTTCTGGGTGACCACGTGACCGAAGTTCGTTCCGAAGACGCCAATGATCGAAGCTTCTTCCATAGCCCATGCGAAGCACCGTTCTGGGATCGAGTTGGTAAGTGAGGCCAACACGCGGAGCAATATTCTTGAAGTCCTTATCGACATTCATTGCAGTGTTGAACGGCCCGGAACCTGCCACGCGAATTGAGCCGGTCGCGAGGTCGGCGAAGCCGCCCTGCCCTGTGCCGTTGACCGTCTCAGGGAAATAGACCTCCCAACGGACCCCAAGGTTGAGGGTAAAACGGGGCGTGACACGCCAATTGTCTTGAACATAAGTGAAGACAATCTTCTGCGATTCCTTTGCGTTCACCGAAGTGCTCACATACCGGGCGAAATTGGTGACATCGCCCAAGAGAAAGCTCGCCAGGCCCAGCCCTCCAGGCACGCTCAGCGACGTATTCTCGGTGTCGGTGGCGCTGAACGTTATCTCACCGGCTCGATTGCTGTCGCTGGGAACACGCAGATTTCGCGCATAGCGCAGGTCCGCGCCGAACCTGATGTTGTGATTACCAATAATCTTCGTCCAGTTATTCACCACCTGATACTGGTCTTCAGTCTCGAGCAGATGGCAGTTGCACGCGTTTACCTGCAGACTCGAACCGAAGCTTGACAGTCCGTCGCCACTCGTGTTGCTTGTATTGTTCATGAAGAAACCAGGGGCGCCGGCGGTAAAGGCGGTACCCAGGTTCAGTCCTGGAATGCCTGCCATCGTTGCCAGGTCCTGTGTGCCATCATATTTTTCCGTTGAGACGTGATAGCGCAGATATCCCAGACGGAAGTCGGTGAGGAGTTTTGGATTCAATCCGATGTCCACCCCCGCGACGGCGCTCTGGTTGCGCCCAGTGGCAGAGCCGCCAAAATCGTTGCTGATGGACGAGAATCCTTGGCCGCCGGCGGCTCCAAAGATGGTACTGGCCGAGTTTTTGTTGTCGAAATAGCTGTAGCGGCCAAAGGTGTGCACCGACTGGCGAAGCTCGTAGTCGACGCGCACATCGAACTGGTTCTGGTTCGTGACCCCGGTGCCCCCTGAATTGTAGTTATTGGCGGTGCCATCTTGCGTACCCGGGGCATTGGGCAACGGAATCAGTTTGAGGAGGTAAAGCGCCTGCGGAGCAAGGTACTGGTTGGGGATAAAGTTGTTTGCAAAGGCCTGGGGTTGCGCACCCGGGGTATTGGATGGGACAACAGCCCCGGTCGAGTCGACAAAGACCCGAGGATTGTAGATCTGTCCCTGCAACGCCCCGCGGCCCGTCAAGAATTCGCTGAAATCGCAGCCGTTTCCTGAGAGACACGAGTTATGGGCGAGGGCCGTCGGAACGGTTTCTTGATACGAGGCTCCATTCCGCTGCCGGACACCCTGGTAGTCGCCGAAAAAGAATGCTTTGTTCTTCAGAATCGGCCCACCCAGCGACCCTCCAAACTGGCTGTAGAGAGCCGGCGGAGTCAAGCGAGTTGACAACGCGGAGTAGGGCGCGAACTGATTAAAAGGGTTTCGTGCCAGCTGGGCCCCGCTTCGCCGGTAGTCGAACGCGTCCCCATGGAAGTTGTTGGTTCCCGATTTGGTCTGTGCGCTCACCACTGCGGCGACCGACTGCCCGAACTCCGCGTCGTAGCTTTGCGTGGAGATTTTAGCCTCCCCTATTGCGTCCAGCGGCGGATTGATGACGATCTGGCCCAAAATTGGATCCTGGTTCGAGGCGCCATCGAGCAGATATCCCACACCGGCGAAGAACTGCCCCTGGATATTAACGGTCGGGCTGCCCTGCGAGTCCTCAGCGTTGTTCTGCGTCCACCCCATCGACTGGGCTCCCGGAATCAGCAGTTGAAGGCTGGCGAAGTTGCGCCCCGCGATGGGCAGCCCGGAAATCGTTTTCTGGTTGAAGACGGTCCCTACGTCCGCGCGATCGGTTTGAAGCTGCGGGGCCTCGGTGGTCACGGTAACGCTTTCGGTGGCAGTGCCGACATTGAGTTTCAGGTCAACCTTGGGTGAAGTATCGGCTGAGACCTGAACGCCGTGGTTCTCCACCGCCCTGAACCCGGCAGCCTCTGCCTTGACGTCGTAGACGTCCGGAATGAGATTCGGCACCGTGTATTCGCCCGACTGATTGGAGGTCGCCTGGACCGATGTTCCCTTGCTCTCGTCGGTTACCGTGATGGTGGCATTGGGAATAGCGGCGCCGGTAGCATCAGTCACCGTTCCATAAATAGTTCCATAGATTGCCTGCGCCGAGAGGGAGATGGTTGCAACTGGTAAATATGCCAGCGAGATAACCAGGAGCGCGCATCGGGTGTGTGTTTTCAACAGGGATTGCATTTGTCGGTCCTCCAAAGAAGTACTGCAGCGCCATCAAAATACAGGCGCATCCGTTCTCGGCTTCCGTGGTGGGTCTTTTCAAGTGCCTTACGGTGTATTACAGTGCGTACGCGGGACTGTCAGAGCCGCCCGTCGTTGCCTAAGTCTTTTGTTGATCAGCATGTACCCTGTAAGGCCGGTGGTTGGGCGAATTTCTGCACGGCGAAAGGCCGATCGGTCGCCGAATTCGGAAACCACATCCGGGTAACTAACAAACGGATGGAGTACCCCCTCGATCCCAGGATGCTCGGCAGTTTCGCGTAGCGCGAAAAGAGCGAGGTCTATGCAACCGTCCACGATACCGAACGAGAATCAGCACCTTCACCAAGGCGCCCTTCCCCCGGATGGTCCCCAGAAGGAGGCTATTCTCCGGGAGCTCGAGTCCATCTTAAGCAGCCCCTTTTTTCGCACCAGCAACCGAAGCAAACAATTCTTGTCCTACGTGGTGCAGCATACGTTGGACGGCAGTCACGAACCTTTGAAAGAACGCACGATAGGCGCAAAACTTTTCCAGCGCCCCGCAGGTTATTCCACGGGAGATGACCCCGTCGTCAGGGTCCAGGCGGGTGAGGTACGCAGAAGATTGGAACAGTACCATCATGCGGGCCTGAGCCAATCACCGGTCTGCATTGAATTGCCGGTTGGTTCGTATGCTCCTGAGTTCCGCTGGACTACCCCGCAGCTGGATGAACCCGTCTCCGGCGAACGGATCCCGGCAGAACGGACTGAGCAGGAACCATCCAAAGGCGAACTCCCCCACACCGTGGCGGCTTGGATTGCGCCCATCGATCTGGTTGCGAAAAGCAAGCAGCGGTTTGCTCAGGCAAGATTGCTGCTTGGTTTTACTTTGGGCGTCACCGTAGCAGTGCTGGCAGCATTTATTTTCCGCGCCGGCAATGGAAATCCGACAGTGAATCAATTCTGGTCGCCTGTTCTCGCGACTACGGAGCCTGTCCTGATCTGCCTGGCAAAGCCAACAGTCTACATACCTTCGCTCGAACTTCTTCAAAGGTATTCCAAGTCTCCCGGCGAATTTACCAGCGAACTGCAGCGGCTCACTCAGCATGCGCCCATGCAGCCCCAGGACAAGCTGGTCTGGGGTGACATGGTGGAGTATCCGGATTACGGCGTAGCCGCGGGCGATGCCTACGCAGCCGTTCGGCTCTCAGCTCTCCTCGGCCAGATGGGCAAAGAGAGCCAAGTGAGAATTGGGAGCCACTACTCCTTCGCAGATCTGCGCAACTCTCCTGCCATCGTAGTGGGCGCTTTCAACAATCGGTGGACACTGCAAATGACGTCCAACCTCCATTTCGCATTCGTAGAAGATCATGGGGACCAGATGATCCGGGAGCAAGGTCCGGCTGGCCGAGCCTGGCGTCCTAAATTTGGCCCGCATGGCGAATTGATTGAGGACTTCGCCATTGTGACCAGGCTCCTCAATTCCAAGACAGGTCAATTTGTTGTATCTACGGCGGGCATTATGGCAGACGGCACGCAAGCTGCCGCCGAGCTGGTTTCCAGCTCGCGGTATCTGGAGGAAGCTCTCCGTACTGCTGAACCAGGCTGGGCAAAGAAGAATCTGCAATTCGTTGTACAGACTACGGTGACGGATTCAGTTGCTGGTCCCCCCCAAGCAGTTGCGATCTACACGTGGTAGAGACGAACTGTCCGGGAAGAGCATTATGGTTGGGGCGGTTCCAACTCTTTCGCCTTCTTTCGTTCCATCTCCGCTTCTGCGGTGCGGCCTTCCCGAGCCAGCGCGACGGCCAACTGCCGGTGCGCCTCGGCGAAGGTCGGGTCATCGGCCAGGGCTTCCTGGTACCGGGCGATCGCATCGCTGATCTGCCCCTTTTCGAGCAACATGTTGCCCGTGTTCGAGGCGAACGTAGCCCTTTGATGATTCACGGCCACGCGGGTGAGGGCAGCAGCGGCTTTCCGTTCCGCGGCAGCCTCTGGTTGCTTTCCCTGCTCAGCAAATATGCTAGCGAGCGTAATATGGGGCGCGGGCATTTGGGGGGCAAGGCGAATCGCTTTCTGCAGAGCCGATACCGCCTCTGGCAGTTTGTTTTGTTGGCGATAGACCGAGCCCAGCACCGCCCACCCATCGCTGTTTTCCGGGCGCAGTTTCAGAGCCATCTCCAGCTGCTGGGCGGCATCCTCGAAGCGCCCTTGCTGCATGTACAGGATGCCCAGCGTAAAGGGCGGGTCCGGTGCGCTGGGATCGAGCTTCGCGGCTTCCTCCAGTTCCGGGATCGCGCCGCTTAAGTCGTCCTTCAGCTTGAGCGCTAAACCCAGATTGTAGTGGAGCTGGGAAGCCGAAGGATCCAGCTTGAGGGCCGAGCGAAACTCCCGCAGAGCATCGTCCACATCGCTTTGCTGCAGGTAGGCGACCCCAAGGTCTTCGTATATGGTCACGACGTCGGGGGTAAGAGAGAGCGCACGCTGGAAAATAGGGATCGCATCTTTCGCATTGCCGAGCTGCACTAAGTCAAGCGCAAAATTGGTAAGCAAGGGTGCATTTGCCGGGTCCGTGCGGGCCGCCTCCTGAAAAAGTGGAAGGGCCTCCTTGAATCTGCCGCTCGCCTGGTAAGCCAATGCGAGTTGATATTTCGCGTCCTGGTTGGAGGCATCGAGAGCCACTGCAGTCTTGAGCACGGACTGCGCGTTTTCCACCTTCCCTGCCTGAGCAAGAGCTTTGCCCAGGGTTAGTTGCGCCATAGCGCTTTTTGGAGCCAGCTGCACGGCCGTGGTCAGCTCGCTGAGAGCCGCATCCATGTGTTGTTCGCTTAGCAATACCAGCCCAAGATGAAGATGCGCTGTGGCCAGCTCGGGGTCGAGGTGGAGCGCGGCGCGGAATTCGTCCGCCGCGAGTGTCCACTCCTGCTGTTGGGCATAGAGCGATCCCAGCGCATCGCGGAGCGAGGCATCTGCGGGAGTAAGGGCGACAGCGTGCGCGAGTCTTGCTGTGGCCTGGGATATTTGACCGGTGGCCACCAATGATCGCGCATAGACCAGGAGGACATTGACCGGCAGCGGTTGATTAGCGGACGCAGAGCTTTGGTCCAGTTGCGCGAAAAAAGGAAGCGCGTCCGCATCGTGTCCACTCCCGGAAAGTGCCACGGCCAGATTGGTCTGTGCTGCGACGTCCTCCGGCTTCAGCTTCAGCGCTTGTCTTAGCTCCCCAATAGCTTCGGGATAAGCACCCAGTTGCACCAGGACCGCACCCAGCGCGCTATGCCCCTCTTCGACCTGCGGAACGAGGTCGACCACCTTCTGAAAGTCTCCGCGTGCTTTCTCCAGCTGATGGTTGGATATTGCTGTATACCCTGCGCGAAAGGCCGCGTTCGCTTGTCTGGACTGGTCTGCAGAGGGTGCAGACTCTTGCGCGCGCGTTGGCTCCGCCGGAAGCATCGTGAGCAAAAGGGCCAGGCACGCTGCGCCACCTGATTCATTTAGGCGTTTCAAGCTTTGGCTGCGCATCGGCCTGGATTTGCTCTGCCACTTGGAATTCGTGCGACGCTTGGCTGGCTTGTCCCAGAGAACGGTAGGCCTGCCCTAGCAGCGTGTGGGTCATATGTTACGCGGATCCATCGCGAGCGCCTTATCCAGGTACGTCTTCGCCATGACCGGGTCTTGCTGTTTCAACAATACCTTGCCCAGCAAAATAAACGGCACCGGGGAATTTGGCTCCAGGAGCACGGCGCGATCGAGCTCCTCTTGCGCTTTGCTGTAGTCACCCTGGCGGATATAGGTATCACCCGGCGCATAGTCACGTATCAGGTCAACGTAGAAGGCAGTGGCGTCGCGCACGTAATCCTCGCTGCTGTAAAAGCCGGCAAAGAAGTGCTTTACGTCCCATCCCTCGGCTATCATCGTCAGGTCGACGGCGGGCCCCGGCATCGGCCGCGCCGGCATGGGCAAATTTATCAGTCCCGCTTCGGCGATCAGCCTGCGGGGCGCAGGAGCGGGATTGAAGACCGCGACCTCGTGGCCTCGATCGGCAAGCGCGCGCGCAATAGGAACCATGCGCGTGGGCAGGCCAAGGTCATTGGCCGGTAGCATTGTGATGAGAAATCTGGCCATTCGGCTCCTTGCGAATCATTGTCCCTGTGGCCCGACGCGACTGCCGAAATGCGCGCAATTTGCTTACGAGTTGGCCGTGCACGGGAAAAGCTGAAGAATCCAATTGGGGACGAGGCTGCCCGAATCTAATCGCCAGACAGACGCGCTGTCAAGAAAGATGGTGGACGGGAAGATGAGCCGCAGAGGGGATCGTGGCGGTAGTGCGATCGAAGCCGAAAAGATCAATGACTCGATAGCGTTGCTTGTTGCGGCATTTGACCGAAGACCAACAACTCAAACGTCCCGGGCACCATGGTTGGTGGCGTATGCGGTTGCGCAGGCTGAGGGCCAAGTTGGGCGGTGACCAGATAGACTCGGTGCGTCCTGGGATCGAGCTCCATCGTCCGGGCTCCGCGCCGTGTAGGAACGCTGGCGAGCACGGAGTACACGTTGGGTGTGTCCTCGTGGACCACCGTCAGGGTGCCATCTCCATTCGAGCTGAATACAATCTTCGTGCCTGGGTCGAATCGATTTGCGTCCACACCTTCGCCGATTGGGACGGTTGTCACAACTTTGCCGGTGCCGGAGTCCATCACGATCAATTTTCGATTGCGACAACCGACAAAGAGGCGGCGATGCATGGCATCGATTGCCATTCCCGACGGGCTCTCGCCGGGTGCCAGCGACCAGCGGTTCAGGACCTGCAGGGTTCTAGAATCGATCTGAACTACTTCGTTTTTGTCTTCAAGGTTGTTGTAGATATGACCGCGGCCATCCGACGCCGCGAATTCCGGGCTGCCGCCTAGTGCGGCGCTTCCCACGACCTCTCCTGTCGCGGCATTGATTGCTGTGACTTTGCCATCGCCGCTGAAGACAAAGACTCGCTTTGAACTCGAATCGTAGATGATCCCGTCGGGGCTGTTCCCAGTCTTGGCAGTTGCGGTCTTCTTCAGAGTTCGGAGATCGAAGATCGTGATTCGATTCGCCTCATCCTCCGTGATGAACCCTCGGCCGAATTCGGGCGCTATTGCGATTCCGTGGACGCCCCGAATCCCTGGAATGTCTCCGACCACCTTGTAGTTGTCCGCATCTACTACCATCACGTGTGACCAGCGGGAGATATAAAGGCGTCTAGTCTGCTGGTCAAGCGCAAGATAATCCCAGAAACCCTCTCCTCCAAGGGTCAGGCGAGCTACTAGATGATAGTTGGCCGGTGTGTCGGCAAGGAGCGGACCGGCCGTCGTCAAGCAAGCTGTCAAAAATAACAGGACGACGATCAGCGTTATCCAGATTGAATGCAAAATGGCTCTCACCACGTTACCTCCTGGCGCGCACCAACGTTGGCGTATTCGGAGGCTATCCATGCTGCGCTTATCCCTGCTATCGATTTGGCGTGAGACGCTTCTTTTCCGGAGCAGGACGGACAATCAGAGATAGAAGGGAAGGGAGAATTGGCGACAACTGCGTTACTGGATTCTGGACCTTACCACGGATCTCGGGTGCCCCACATCTGTAAGCGTCCGCTTTTGGCCGTATAGACAGCTGGTTTTTTCTGTTCCACGCTTACCTTGTGAGCGATACGGATGGAGTTGAGGTAGCGGCCCCTTCCCAGAAGCGGTTGCGAAGAACACGGGAGGAGAAGCGTCGCATCGTAGAGGCCACGTTTGCCCCGGGAGCTTCGATAGCCCGAGTGGCCCGTGAGCATTGAGTAAATGCGAACCAGGTGTTCCAGTGGCGACACGAGTACCGTAAGGGAGCCCTCGGTGTTCGCCAACAAGCGCAGAGCAGGCTGTTGCCGGTGACCGTGACGGCAGAGCCGATGTCTGGGACGGCTCTCGCGGCAGCGCCGGCAGGCTCGATCCATATCGAGTTGCCAGGTCGAGCCGTGATCACTGTAGAGCCGGGTGTTGATCCTGAACTGGTGCGAGCAGTTCTGGGGAGCCTCTTGCGGTGATGGAGCCGAAGGCGGGAACACGGATCTGGATTGCCGCCGGATTCACGGATCTGCGCCGCGGCTTTCAGGGACTTTCATCGATCGTTGAGACAGTGCTGGAGCAGGCGCCATTCTCTGGCCATGTGTTCGTCTTCCGCGGCAAGCGCGGCGATTTGATCAAGCTGCTGTGGTTTGATGGCGATGGCCTTTGTCTTTTTCAGAAGAGATTGGAGCGAGGACGCTTTATCTGGCCACAGGCAACGAGCGGAACGGTGTCCTTGACGCGTGCGCAGTTGTCGATGCTTCTGGAAGGCATCGACTGGCGTCAACCGCAGAGGACATGGGAACCACAGTCGGCAGGATGAGGCGAGATATTCGATCTATGGCTGCGACGTAACTGTGGCATACTCCGTGCCATGGCTGATGCTCATGCCAGCGTTGTTGATCTGAGCCGGCTGAATCGCGAGGCGCTCGAAGCCCTTGTGGTGGCGCAGCAAGAGAAGCTGCTTACTCGCAACAGCGAGATTGAACACCTGAAGCTGATCATTGCCAAGCTTCGGCGCATGATGTTCGGTACCAAGAGCGAAAAAATCGCCCGCGAGGTCGAGCAGCTGGAGTTAAAGCTGGAAGAGTTGGAGACCGGTGAGGCCGCGCGTCCCCCAGCAGCGGCGCCCACCGGCAGCACCAGCACCCCTGGTCGAAAACGGAAGCGTCGCCCACTGCCTGAGCATCTACCCCGCGAGACCCATACACATATGCCTGCTGGAGAAGCCTGCTCAGCGTGCGGTGGTGGGTTTTCGAAGTTGGGCGAAGATGTCTCCGAGATGCTGGAGTACATCCCGGCCAGCTTTAAGGTAATCCGCCACGTGCGTCCCAAGATGTGCTGCACACGCTGCGCCACGATCATGCAGGCTCCGGCGCCGAGCAGGCCGATCGACCGGGGGCTTGCCGGACCCGGCTTGCTGGCTCATGTTCTGGTTTCGAAGTATGCAGATCATCTTCCGTTGTATCGCCAGTCGGAGATCTATGCTCGCGAAGGAGTCGATCTGGATCGATCGACGCTGGCCGATTGGGTGGGAGCTGCCAGCTACTTACTCTCGCCTTTGGTCGATCAACTACGCAAGCACGTGCTCGCCGCTTCCAAGCTACACGCCGATGACACGCCCGTTCCAGTGTTGGCTCCGGGCACAGGCAAGACCAAAACCGCGCGCCTCTGGACCTATGTGCGTGACGATCGACCAGCGGGCAGTGATGTGCCGCCAGCTGTCTGGTTCACCTACACACAGGATCGTAAGGGAGAACATCCCAAGCAGCATCTGAGCTCCTTTGCGGGTGTTCTGCAGGCCGATGCCTATGCTGGGTTTCATCATCTGTACGAAGGTGGCAAGATCGTCGAAGCCGCATGCTGGGCTCATGCACGGCGCAAGTTCTATGACATTCATGTGGCCCACGGATCAGCCATCGCCGGGGAGGCTATCCAACGGATCGGAAAACTCTACGACATTGAACGCGAGATTCGTGGCCAAGCAACTGGCCTCCGTTGTGAGGTCCGCCAGGCAAGAGCGCGCCCTCTCATGGATGATCTCCATCGCTGGATGCATAAGACCCTCGCGGGCCTCTCGCGCAAGTCTGATACCGCGGCGGCCATCCGCTATGCGCTCTCTCGCTGGCGGGCGCTTAGCCGTTACCTCGACGATGGCGCAATCGAAATAGATAATTCAGCAGCTGAGCGGGCACTGCGCGTGGTGGCCTTGGGGCGAAAGAATTATCTATTTGCAGGATCAGATGCCGGCGGCGAACGCGCCGCGGCCATTTACAGCCTGCTCGGCTCTGCCAAACTCAACGATCTGGATCCAGAGCTCTATCTGCGACATGTCCTGGAGCGAATCGCTGATCATCCCGTCAACCGTGTACATGAACTCCTGCCTTGGAACCTGGCCTCGGTGCTGCAGGCACATCTCGCAGCATCTCAAGTGTCCACTTAAAATAAGTGGACACTTATTCCCCCGCCTAAAATCAGCTGCTTTTCAAGACGGCCTCTAAATGACGCTTACCCACATCTCGCTGGTTTTTCGCGAGATGTGGGATTCCACGAAGGTTAGTTTCGAGCCTTTGCATCCCGAACTACTCTTGATTAAGAGTAGTGGAATCCCACATCTCGCGAAAAACCAGCGAGATGTGGGGCACCCGCGATTCGTGGCGAGGTCGAAAAGTGATACTCGGAGATCAACCGCCCATTTCATGAAAAAACGAGGCGCGGAAATTTCGGCTGAGGGTTACCTCCGCACCGTTGACGAGCTTTACGATGTAATCGCCGTGGAAGAGCGGATGCAGCCCCCGAACAGCGGACTTGCGGACAATCGTCGATCGATGAACGCGAACAAACTGCTCCGGGTCAAGCTTGTCCTGCAAACTCTGAATTGTTTGCCGCGCAATGTGGGTCCCGGCAGTCGTGTAAACCACGACGTATTTGTTGGCCGCCTCGATCCAGAGGATCTGGTCGACAGGCACGAAAATAAAGCCACTCTCATCTCGTATGGAGAGTCGGGAAAGCCAGCGGCTTTCGTTATTCTCGATCGCAACTTCTTTAGGACTCATCCGTCGGCGCGCGCGCTCCAGAGCTATCTGGAGCCTTTCCTTGTCGAAAGGCTTGCAGAGATAATCCACAGCCTCAATCTCAAAAGCTCGCACCGCGTATTGACTATAACCCGTCACCAAAATGAAGAGCGGCAAATCAGGCGTCTCGACTTTTTCGACTAGGTGAAGTCCATCCAGATCGGGCATCTGGATGTCGAGGAACACCACGTCAGGCGAGAGCGCTCCGATCTGCTCGATGCCCCCGGCACCGCTCGATGCTTCACCCACGACGAGAACGTCCGCCTCGCCTTCCATCAGCTCGGACAAATAGCGGCGCGCGTGCGGTTCATCGTCTACGATCAATGCACGCATTGGTGTTTGTGCCATCAGTCCCGAAATACCTCGATTCCATCCAGCATTTTTCGATCAATAAAGAGCATGCTGATCAGCCGGTATCTTGCCAGGCTCTAAATCGATGTCTGAGACTCCGCCGCGCTCCGGCCGCTTTTTCCTCTCGGCGTTGCTATAAGGAATGGAGATCTCAACCTGAGCACCGCCTTGTGGCCGTTCGGTGTATTGAAACGTGAACGAATCCTTGTAGTGCAGACGCAACCGGTCTTTCGTATTGGTGAGTCCCACTCCGGACCGGGAAGAGGTCGACGCATGATTGTGAACCGGGCCGTCATTGGAGATCATCAGACGAAGCCATTCTCCCTCTCGGTACGCCCTGAACCGGATCTCGCACAAGCCGCTGACACGTGCTGCGCCATGTCGAACGGCGTTCTCGAAGAGCGGTTGCAACAGCAACTGAGGAACTTCGGCGCGGGTGGCCTCCGGCTCAATATCGTAGTCAATCGCCAGACGGTCTCCCAGCCGTAACTTCTCAATTCCCAGATAAAGATCCGCAAATTCCAGTTCCTCGGCGAGACTACGCAGCGGGCGGCCCGTGTCCTCCAGCGTGAGCCGGAGAAGCTCTCCGAGCGCGATGACCATACGGCGGGCCGAAGGCGGTTGTTCTACGATCAGGCCGGCAATCGTGTGTAACGTGTTGAACAAGAAATGGGGATGCAGTTGCATTCGCAACGCGTCGAGTCGCGAAACGGCAAGTTGCCTCTCCAGTTCTGTTGCTCGTGTTCGCTCCGCCTGAAGGCTTTGCCACACGCGCAATCCTTCCAGAGCTACAACGAGAACAATGCCAATCAGGACGTCGACAGTAAGGAATCGAGTCCAATCCCACCGCAGCAGCGAAGAAAACGTTGGCGTGTCGGAGCGATAGGGGAAATATGTGAAGAACAGGATAGCCCACTGTATGACCATTACGGGCACTGCGAGACCCGCGACAAGCAGAAGCAGCGCAGCGATGTTTCGGATCCCGTGCGGTCCGTCCAGAGGAAACCTGCGTGTACATCGAATCAGGAACGGCAATAAAACGGTCCACAGGGCAAAATGCACAGCGTTCGCGTAGAGAGCAAATGCGGGCGGTTTGTGCCCACCGATATCTCCCACCAGCAGAACCGCCGTGAAGAAAAGAGATGCGAGCGCCCAGCCTGCCAGCACAAATCGTATGCGCGCGAGATTTCGCATAGTCAGACCCAGTCCTGACTGAAAGAGTAATACTGACAACCTGCTGCTGGCCACAATCGCTTTCAAACCTAAGTCGCAGAGCTCAGCGGCAATGTGCGCACGCGTTTTCCCGTGGCGGCAAAAATTGCGTTGGAGACCGCGGGGCCGATGGGAGGCACGGTGGGTTCGCCGATTCCCGAGGGCGGCTCCGCAGAGTCCACAATATATACCTCGATCTTTGGCATCTCGTTCATGCGCAACACGCGATAGTCGTTGAAGTTCGATTGTTCGACTTTGCCCTGCCTGAGGGTTACGGTGCTGAACAGAATCGCTCCCAGGCCAAATGCTACGCCGCCCTCGACCTGCGCCCGGATCACGTCCGGATTAATGGCAATGCCGCAATCGACCGCGCAGACGACACGGTCCACCTTGACGCTGCCATCCGAGGCGACAGTCACCTCGGCCACATAGGCTAGCGAGGCATGAAAGGAATAATGAACCGCCAAACCGCGTCCCTTGCCGGGTGGAAGGGGCCTTCCCCATCCAGCTTTTTGAGCGGCCAGCTGCATCACCTGCCGGTCGCGCGGAAACTTTGCAAACAGCGACGGGCGCATGGGAGCGGGGGCAGTCAGCTGCAGGATCGCTTTGCTGCGCGGATCCTTCGAGAGAAGTTCCAGACGGAGCTGGTAAGGATCTTTTCCCGCTGCATGGGCGACATCATCCAGAAATGTCTCGACCGAGAACGCCGTGTGGCTGTCACCTACCGAGCGCCATTGATCGGGGGGAATACCGGGAGTAGGCGTATGAAGGTCGACTAAAATGTTCGGGATATCGTAAGGGATGTTGCTCGCGCCCGCGACCGACGTGATGTCGACTCCGTCGACGATCCAGCTGGGATTGTCGCCGAGGACCGATTGCCCAACAATGCGATGCTGCCAGGCGATGAGGTTCCCTTGTTCGTCGAGTCCCGCCGTGAGCCGGTGAAGATATATGGGGCGAAATGGCCCAGCCTGAATATCCTCCTCGCGCGTCCAAAGCAGCTTTACCGGCGCACGTCCGCCGATGGCCTTCGCGATTTCCACGGCTTGGGACGCGTCGCCTCCGCGGCGTCCAAAGCTGCCGCCACCATAAACGGAGTGAATGAGTATCTGCTCCTGCCTTAGGCCCGTGATTCGTGCAGCGTCATCCTGGACCCCAGAGATGTCCCAATCTCCTGTCCAGATGTCGCACTGGTTCGCGGACAGGCGAGCCACAGCGCTCAAGGGCTCCATGGGGGCATGGGCCAAATACGGGTATTCGAAATCGGCGGTAAGCGTTCGAGCGGCTCGCGCAAGCGCCTGCGCGCAATCGCCGTCGCGCCGGGCAATGGCGCCGGGTCGAGCCAAGAGGGCTCGGTATTCCGAGATGATTTCCGGCGTGCCACGTGTTTCAGCCTTGCTTTCGTCCCAGTCAATGTGCAGCAGATCGCGCCCGCGCCGGGCTGCACTCAGCGAGCTGGCCACCACGGCCACGCCCGTTGATATTTGCACCACATTCGTCACGCCGGGCGCCCCCTTTGCAGCAACCGGGTCGAAACCGCGCACCACGGCACCAAAGCGAGGCGGGCGCGCAACCACCGCAGTGAGCATCCCGGGCAGCGAAAAGTCACTCGCGAAGACGGCAGTCCCCAGGATCTTCGGCTTGCAATCGATGCGGGGCAGTCGCACGGCTCCGATCAATTTGAAGTTCTTCGGATTTTTAAGAACTACCTGAGCGGGTACAGGCAACAGGGCTGCCGCTTCTGCCAATTCGCCGAACCGTGCCTGTCGTGACGACAAGTCATGTCTGATCGTCCCGTGATCTGCAACGAGTTCGCTTTCCGGAACGTTCCACCTCTTCGCAGCGGCACTGATGAGCATCGCGCGGGCGGTTGCTCCCGCGCGGCGGTATTGCTCCCAGGAATTGGGAATGGAGTTGCTGCCGCCGGTTCCCTGAGCGCCGAATTGCAGGTTCTTATAAAGGGTCCGATTCGCAGGTGCAGGTTCGATGCGGACCTGTGCCCAGTCGGCGTCGAGTTCCTCCGCCAGGATTGTCGCCAGGCCCGTATGAATACCTTGCCCGGCTTCGCAGTGCTTGGAAATAATCGCCACCATGTTGTCGGGAGCGACTCGCACAAATGCGTTGGGCGCGAAGGCGCGCTGTTCAGCTCCCATTTGTGCTTCCGCGAATCGGCCACGTTGAGGGAGCCAGAAGCCGAGGACCAGACCTGCAGCTGTCGAAGAGCCGGCCTTGAGAAACTGGCGCCGGTCGAGAGCCGGAGACTGAGTGCAGGAGGACATGGTTTACCCCTTGTGGATCGATGCGGCATCGTGAATGGCCGCCCGAATGCGTACATAGGTGCCGCAGCGGCAGATGTTCCCGCTCATTGCTGTGTCGATCTGCTCATCTGTCGGGACAGGAGTTTGTTCCAGCAGTGCGATGGCGGACATGATCTGCCCTGGCTGGCAATAGCCGCATTGCACGACGTCAAGCTTCTCCCAGCTTTGAAGCACCGCCTGAGCTACAGGCCCGGAGACACCTTCAATTGTAGTAATCGGCTTGTCAGCTACGGAGCGAACCGGCGTAACGCAGGAGCGGATTGCCCGGCCATTCAGATGTACCGTGCATGCTCCGCACAGAGCCATCCCACAACCATATTTCGTCCCGGTCAATCCGGCAGCCTCACGAATTGCCCAAAGGAGGGGGACATCAGGCTCTACGTCCAGTTCGAAGCGTTTTCCATTCAGCACCAGTGATACAGCCATCGCCTGACCCCTCATCGACTACGCTACCGATCTTTGCCGGCCAACGGTTGCGACATGTCGCGAGATGCGCCTCAAACGGTGTGAAGCGGCATACGGCGTGTTTGCTCCCCGAGACGCCCGCCAGGACAATTCGACTTGCCGGGAGTTACCCCCTGGCTGGTACCATGCCGCCATGAACAAACTCGCGCCATTTCTCTGGTTCAATGACAACGCCGAACGAGCTGCTGAGTTTTATCTGACCGTCTTTCCGCATGCGCGCAAGCTCGATGAGGTGCGTTCCAAAGGCGTCGGTCCCTGGCCCGTTGGCCAGATCGCCACCATCACGATTGAGCTTGAGGGCCAGGAGATGGTCTTTCTCAACGGTGGGCCCGGGCATCAGCTTAACCCCGCCTTCTCGTTCTTCGTCCGCTGCGACTCCCAGGAAGAGATCGACAGCTACTGGGACAAGTTGATCGAAGGTGGCCAACCAATGGCCTGCGGCTGGCTCACAGACCGCTTCGGGTTATGCTGGCAGATTGTCCCACGCAATATCGGCGAGTTGATCAGCCACCCCAAAGGCATGGAGGCCATGATGAAGATGATCAAGATGGACCTGCCCGCGCTGGAAGCCGCCGCGCGCCAGAACTGAAGGCTTGGCTTCAGCCTGGATGTGGCTTAATGGGTCAATGGTGGTTTGGCCCCCGCGCAAGGCGGCCGTAGACCTACGATATCTGCGACATTTAGGCGGGCCACGGGTTCACTCCTAGTGACATCTGATGCAATCAAGAAGCCGCTGTGAGGTTCGACAACTATGGGCGAGAACGTTGCGAGCAAGATCACGGGCGACGACATCATCTCCGAGCTCATCCGGAATGCCGATGCTGGGTGGTTCAAGCTTCGCTATACCATTCTCGTGCCCTGCATCTTCAATGTATATCTGCACCCACGAGACTACGAACTCATCCAGCCCATCGCAGTGCTCATTCAGGAGGAAGCGATCCATGCTCTCAAGGAGCACCTTTCAAAGCTGAACAAACCCCGCACTGCACGTCCGTTCGCCAAGCGCTTCGGCTCAGCCGGCGAACCCCGTTCTGAATACAAGATTCTTGAGAAGCAGTGGATGGTCCAGTTTCATGCAGACCAGGAGGAGCGGCTCCGGCCCGGTGAGATCGAAGTCTACTCGGAGTTGGGCAGCGCTCGTCCAAAAGATTTCGGAGCCGGCGCTATGACCACCTTCATCACGCGACATCACGCCGGGGACCCGGCGACAGTAGCCGGAAGTAACGAGGGCGCTCGTGATCAGGCCCCTGCAAAGGCGGTGCTGGCAAGAGTGCGCTATCAGGATTCTGGAATCGACAAAACCTTCGTGATGACCAGTGAAGAGATTGTGATTGGCCGTGGCGGAAAAGCTGTCTGGGTGGATCTGAAGCTCGAAGGCCCAGCAGATGTTTCCCGGGAACACTGCCGCATTCGGCGCGATCCGAAAACTGGGACCTTCTTCATCAAGGATCTTAGTCAATTTGGAACCACGGTAAATGGGGCTTCCATTCCCAATAGCGTGGAGCGAGTCGAAGGCGGTGAGAAGGTCGATCGCAACCGGGAAGTGCTTTTGCCGTCGCCCGCGAGGATCACGCTCGCCGATGTCTCCACGTTAGATTTCGAGGCCGAGCCTTGACCTCCACTCTGTTTTGGCTCCGCATTCCGTTTCTTCTTGCCTTCGTCACCCTCGTTCTTTTGCTGCTATGGGCGTTCGTGCGCCGTAGCCACTAGACCATGTCTGCAACTACGCAATTGCTGGTTGGCGCCAATTCCGACGTAGGGCGGAAGCGAACCGAGAACGAAGATCGCTTCTTTATCGATGCGCACCGGGGCATTTTTTTGGTCGTGGATGGCCTCGGTGGCCATGCTGCGGGCGAACGAGCAGCGGAGATTGCGGTGGACATCATCTCTACCCGGTTATCCCGCCGCACCGGGGCAAGCGACAAACGCATACAGGAGGCATTCGCGCTTGCCAGCACCGAGATCTTTGAGGCCGCATCTCGCCACCCTCAGTGGGCCGGAATGGCATGCGTCGCCACCGTCGCATTGATCGAGGAGGACCAGGTTACCGTCGGGCACGTCGGCGATTCGAGGCTGTATCTCCTCACTCCAAGAGGGATCGAGAAGATCACACGAGACCACTCGCCGGTAGGTGAGCTGGAGGACTCGCAAAGGCTCAGCGAAGACGCCGCTATGCGCCACCCGCGCAGAAGTGAGGTGTACCGGGATCTTGGAAGTACGGCTCACACGCCCAACGATACGGACTTCGTCGAGATCCATTCTTTTGCTCTTCCACAGCCCGCGGCGCTGCTGCTCTGTTCCGACGGCCTTACCGATCAGGTGACAGCTGCTGATATTCGGCAGCTGATCGACCACCACGCAGGAGACCCCGAAAAAGCAGCCCGCGCATTGGTCGAAGCTGCGAATGAAGCGGGGGGTAAGGACAACGTCACGGTGGTATTGGTCGAAACAGAGGACTACCAAGGAGTATCTGCTGCTGCAGCAGAACCTGGCCAGAGTTCTTATGTTGGCTCTTCTCGATGGATGTGGTTTCTTCTCGGCCTTCTCGCGGCATCTGCCGTGTTCCTTTTAGCGCGGCCGTACTGGGAGAATTCAACATCCGGGCTCAGACTTCGGTTTGGGGTGGTGCACTCGCCACGGACCTGGACGGTCAGTCCGGATGCGATCACCACCATTGGAGCTGCGCTGGACCGGGCGCGGCCCGGAGATACCGTTCAAGTAAGTCCTGGCGAATATCACGAAGATCTGCATCTGCGGAGCGGTATTTCAGTCGTGAGCACGGCGCTCCACGGCGCCCGGATCCTTTCGTCCGACGTGGCGGTTTTGGCTGAGGGCATTAAGAACGCGCGTTTCGCCGGTTTTGACATTGAGGGTCCAGGCAGGGTGGGCATTCGCATTACGAACTCCGATCTTCGCGTCACGGATGTGCGCGTGAGCGGTATGCAGAATGCCGGGGTCGAGATTACCGGCACCGGCGAATCAGCCATTCAGGCGTCTGAGATTGCAGACAATCCTGGCGCGGGAGTTGCTATTCGTGACAACGCTCGCCCACGCCTTGAACATAACCTCATTCGACATAACGGACATGGCCCTGCGATGCGGCCCGGTATCCTTATCGAAGGTTCAGCCGCTCCTATTCTCTTCGGCAACATCATCGAAGAGAGCGGAGCAGAGCAGATATGGGCCTCGCCGTCTTATGATGCAGGCAGTCTGCTAACTGACAATGTGGTGGCTCCCGAGATGCGGGATAACGGTCATCAGCTGAAGGTAACGTCGCAGTGAACGGGGACGCAGTGAACGTGGAGACAGCAGGCCGCTTCACTCTTTACCGGAAGTTACCAGCCGGCGGTATGGGCCGCGTTTTTGAAGCGGAAGATCCGGTCGGGCCGCGCCGGGTTGCGTTGAAACTCATCGATCTCGGCACGGACCCGGATAGCCTTGAGATCGTGAGTGCGGAACGGCTTGGGGCGGAGTTGCAAACGCGGCTCTGCGCAGTCGACAACCGTGTCACCGCGATCTATGAGTCGGGCGAGATGCCGCGCTATTTCTACATCGTGATGGAGTACGTCGATGGGCGCGACCTGTCGGAGCTGTATGTAGGAAATGGTCTCGAACCGATGCTGGCTGCGCGCATCGCACAGGACGTTCTCGAAGTTCTGGATCACGCCCATAACTTTACGACTACCCTGGATGGCCGCTCCATTCGGGGCGTCGTTCATGGTGACCTTAAGCCGCGCAATATCCGCCTCACTCCGGCGGGAGAGGTGAAGGTTCTCGATTTTGGCATTGCGAAAGCGCTCTCGCTGACGCGCAGCTTCACGCAGAATGTTTTTGGCAGTGTGCAGTACTCCTCACCCCAGCGGCTCCTCACCGGGGAGGTCGATGCCGGCGCGGATCTTTGGGCTGCAGGCGTCATGCTCTATGAAATGCTTGCGGGCTACCCGTACTTCCGGGCAGAGAACGGCTCGAGGCTCGAACACTTGATCCGCAACTATGACTGCGTTCTGCCTTTGCCAGAGACCTGGCCACAGACCCTGCGCAACATTCTCCGGCGAGCTCTCCATCCTGATCTTCAAGTGCGGTACCAAACGGCGGCACAGTTTGCCTCAGACCTGCAGGCATTTCGCAATGGCCAAGCTGTCTCTGCGCCGGCCGATGGGGAAGGCACACGCAGGGTGCCGCGGAACGACGACGCAACGAAACGCACGTCCCGCCCAGAGGCAGCGCCGTCAACGCCTGTAGACGCGACGCGAAAAACTGTAGCTACGCCATGGACGCCTGTCCCAGTCCCACCGGCGCCGCCGCGCCGCAGGCCAAGTGTGTTCCGCATGATGATGCGCACCGTCGGCGCCTTGCTCCTCGCGGTTTTGCTTTTCCCGGTCTATCTCCTGGTGAACGAGTATTTCGTATGGGGCAGCGCGCACCAGCTGGCGCGGGACCTCTCGAGTGAAAAGCAGCAGAATCTGGATGCCGCCTGGAAGCAATACCAGAAGCTCTCGTCGCGATCTCACTTCCCAATCAGCCTGTGGGCCGCTCGAGACGAGTTGCAGAAACACCTTGTCGACGATGCCGACAGCACCATTGTGAAGTTCCGCTCTCCGGATGCGCCGCCGGTGTCAGAAACAGACTGGTCGCACGCCCGTGACGACCTGTCCCGCGCGATCGAGCTCGACCCAGGCGATAAGACACTCCATGGGAAGATCCGGCTAGTCGATGGTCATCTGGCACGTTTGCGCGGTACCGCCGAACAGGATCCTCGATTACTCGAAAACGCACGCCAAGACTTTCTGGCAGCGTCGCTTGTCCTGAAAAAATCGCCTGACCCGTGGCTTGGCTTAGCGCCTCTGTACATCTACTCGTTGCACGACCTGGCGCATGGCGAGGCAGCGATTCGGCAGGCCAGCCGTCTCGGTTATGCGACCGGCAAGCGTGAAACAGCCGAACTCGCAGACCTCTACCGCTACCGTGCTGAACGCGTGATCGCTTTGGGAGATCAGGCCAGCACAAAGACCCAGGCGGCGCACTACTATCGGATGGCAGCTCCCGACCTTGCGCGTGCGCGCCGGCTCTATGAAAGCGTCGTGCCGTGGGATGGCGCGGCCGACAGCCTCAAGCGGGTGAATGATTCGATGACCCGCATCTCAGCCATAAAATAGGGTAGAGGGAAACGAATGGCGGTAACTCGCAGCACGTTGGCCGAGCGGGCCCGGTACCCTCACCACCCTATTGAGGCGCGAGGCAGGGCGGGGGAGCGTGTGCTTTTACTGCTGACCTCGGCCCTGATCCTTGCCGCAGTGAGCCTCACAGCGGCCGCGAAGATGGCCCGAGTAGGTGTCTCGGATAGCCAGCGTCTCAACCTCTCCACGCTGGACAGACGCGAACAACTCCTCCCCTACTTGCAGGCGATCTCTTCTCCTGCTGAGCGTCAGTACGTCGCGGGCAAGATATTCGAGAGTGTTCGCAGCGAGCCGGGTTCGGTGTCGCACGTAGGAGAGATCGGCCAGATCCGCGTGGGTATTCCTGATGTGCTCAGGACGCATGGGCTCATCGGGTTGCAGGCGCGCGCGCACCAGGTGCAATCAGCACGGCCCGGGGCGGAGACCATCCTGCTGATCGACTCCGCGGAGCTGGCGCGGCTAAAGCCATTCTTTGTCGTGCGGGACAAGTCAGAGTTTCGCACTCAGCTCATCCTGTACTCTCTTCTCTTCTTCTGCTCGTTCTGGGCGGTGCACATCTTTTGGTCGGTGCGCGGAGCCGGCGGCCCGCAGTATGTGTTGCCGTCTCTTATGCTGTTGAGTGGCGTCGGAGTGACGCTGATGATTACCCTGCGGGACCCGCTGCGAGACACACTTGCCTTCTCGACCTTTGCCCAGGGCGTGGCCGGTGGCTGTGTGGTGTTGGCTCTCGCCAGCACCCTGGACTATCGCCGCATCAGCGGAAAGCTAAGCTACGTTTTTCTCATCGCGAGCTTTTTGCTCTCGGCCGGGCTCATCCTGTTCGGTTCCGGACCAACCGGGAGTGACGCGAAGGTCAATCTGTTGGGATTTCAGCCTGCCGAGGTCATCCGCGTTCTCCTCGTCTTCTTTCTTGCCGGATATTTTGCGGAACGATGGGAATTCCTGCGCACGTTGCGCGACCAACGCAAGGCGTTCAAAACAATCTCGCGTTGGCTTGAGGTGCCCAGGCTCGAGTACCTCTTGCCTGTGCTGGGTGGTGTCGTCGTCTCACTCGCCTTCTTCTTTCTGCAAAAAGACCTTGGACCGGCGCTGCTGATTGCGTGCCTGTTTCTCGCGATGTACGCCGTTGCCCGCGACCGGTATCTGTTCGCATTTATCGGCCTGGTCGTAATCCTCTGCGGGTTTGCGTCCGGCTACTTCCTCGGTTTTCCGCAGAATGTGGCCGGACGAGTCTCGATGTGGCTCTCGCCCTGGGACAACTCCGTTCGCGGGGGCGAGCAGGTGGCGCATTCGCTTTGGGCGTTCGCCACGGGCGGGGCCTTCGGCACCGGCCTCGGACTCGGTGATCCGCAGTGGATGCCTGCGGCTCATACCGATCTGATCCTGGCTGCGCTGGGTGAGGAATGGGGCTTCATTGGCGTCCTCGGAGTGATGGCACTTTATGCCGCCCTGGTTTGGTTTGGCATTCGCGTCGCGCTCCGTGCCCGCTCCGATTACAACTTCTTCCTCGCGCTCGGACTGACCCTGGCCTTCGTTTTGCAGATTCTACTGATTGCGGGCGGGGTGCTCGATTTAATCCCTCTCTCCGGTGTGGTGGTTCCGTTCCTCAGCTACGGCAGAACCGGCCTCATCACCAACTTCGCGATCATCGGCATTCTGTTCTCTCTCAGCAGGGATGTTTCCGCTGCACAGGATACGACCGAGCCCTTTCGCGTCAGCGTGCGGGAGATATCCTACGTGATCGCCGGGCTCGGCGCCTGCCTGCTGGTGAAGGCGTTTTACATTCAGGTGATCCATGCAGACTCGACTGCGGGCGCCGGTGCTCTCGCGCTGCAGGCGGATGGAGAGCGCCGCTACGAGTACAACCCACGTCTGCTGGCGGTCGCGCACTCTATCCCCCGGGGCACGATCTACGACCGCAACGGAATTCCGCTGGCGACCAGCAACTGGAACGAAATTGCGCAGAACCGCGACCGCTATAGCGGCATGGGCCTGTCCGTAGGGGAACAGGCGCCGACGGGGGAAACTCGCTACTATCCGCTTGGACCAGCGGCATTCCATCTGCTTGGAGATCTGCGGACGCGCGCCAACTGGGCCGCACGCAATAGCTCCTATGCAGAGCGTGATTTTATGCAGACCCTGCAGGGCTACGACGATCGTGCGACCGTTGTCGCGGTGTTCGACCCGCGTACCCGGACTTCGCAGCGCATCGTCCGATACGACTTTCGCGAGCTGCTGCCGCTGCTGCGGCATCGCTGGCAACCGAACAATCCTGCGGTGAAGAAGATCCTGGAGCGCGATCGCAATCTGCATATGACCATAGATGCTCGCCTGCAGTTGAAGGCAGCGGACCTGCTACAGAACCAGCTCCGCCAGCTTGGCCGTAGCAAAGGCGCGGTCGTGGTGATCGATCCGGAAAACGGCGACTTGCTCGCCTCCGTAAGTTATCCCTGGCCAAACCAGCTCCTCTCCGTATCAGAGCCGGACCAGGGTGACGCGCTGCTTGACCGCGCCCGCTATGGACTGTATCCACCCGGCTCCTCTTTCAAGATCGTTACTGCCATCGCGGCTCTCCGCAAGGATCCAAGCAACGCTGGTCAGATCTATGAATGCAAGCGCCTTCCAGATGGACGCACGGGCGCCTTCATAGAGGGATGGAAGCGCCCGATCCATGACGACGTAAAGGACACCGCGCCTCACGGAGCAATCGCGATGCGCGCTGCCATCGTCGTCTCGTGCAATGCATACTTCGCGCAACTGGGCACTTACAAAGTGGGTCCGGAAGCGCTGCTCGATACTGCCACTCGGCTCGGCATCTCGATAGCAAACCCTTCGGACGTGAAAACTTTGCGCGCAGAGATGCCGCAAACCTCTTACGGCCAGGGCCAAGTGGTGGCCACTCCCTTTCAAATGGCGCGGGTGGCGGCCACCATTGCTCATGGCGGCTCCATGCCCTTTGGCCGCTGGGTCACAGACCAGACGAACCCTCGACAGGACCCGCCGCAAATGATTCTGAGCCCGGAGCTGTCTACTCAATTGGGCGAGTACATGCGCGGTGTCGTTACCTCAGGGACTGGCCGCAGCGCTAATCTTCCGGATATTCCCATGGCCGGCAAGACAGGGACGGCGGAGCTCGAGCATGCTCCTTCGCACGCCTGGTTCATAGGATTTGCCCCGTATGATGGAGCACACAAATTGGCATTCTCCGTGCTGATAGAGAATGGGCAATATGGCGGCACTGCGGCCGCTCCGCTGGCCGCGGAAGTCATGAAGGCAGCCAAGTCACTGGGCTACCTGCAAGGAGCGCCATGAGTCGACTGCACGATCTAGAACGGCGCATCGATGAAACATTGCGCGGCATGCTGCGCTCCTCGTCTCCGGAACAGAAACGCGAACTGCTGGAGATTCATCGCGCCCTGCTCGACGATGTCGCTGCTCACGTAGACACGTTGCCGCGGGGTAAGCAGGTGTTCGCTTATACACAGTTGGAGGTGCGGATCCTTTTGACGGACGCGGCGCTTCGACGCTCTTACGAACTGGTCTTCGTTGAAGGCGATGCGCTGGCTCGCGACATCCGCCTTCGTCTTGAGGATCAGCGCGTAGAAGTCCCGGTGCATCTAGCGGTGCAGGTGGAACTGGTGCCGGAGCTGCCGCCGGATGTGGCGGCTCGTGGATTTGATGTGCACTTCGGAAGCATTCCCACGCCGCAGCCATCGGAGAAGGGAATGGAGGTCCGGCTTACCGTCATCACCGGGTCTGCCGAGCAGCAACAGCTCTGCCTGAAGAAGAAGCGGATTCATCTGGGACGTCTGGCGGAAGTTATCGATGCGGATGGGCGGCTCGCACGAAAAAATGACGTGGCATTCCGAGACGACGGGCAAGCTCCCAACCCATCCGTTTCGCGGGCTCATGCCCACATTGAGTTCGATCCCGAGAAGGCTGTGTTCCGCCTCTTCGATGATCGGAGTGCTCATGGAACCACCATCATCAGGGACGGCTCCGTGATTCCAGTCCCTCAGGGCCCGAGCAAGGGGGTCGCTCTGCGGCACGGGGATGAAATCGTGCTTGGACAAGCGAGCCTCCGCTTCGAAGAGGGCTGTTCCGAGTACCCTTCCGAATAGCAATTTGTTTTCGCCGGAAACGCACTATCCCAGTAGATCGATGAAAGCGCGCCACCCACTTTTGTGGGAGTACATTCGAATCAAGTTCGCGGTTGTGGGGCCTGCGCCCCCGTCTTTTTCGTTCCATGTATGCTTTGGCGACATGGGGCACCCGTTCAGATAGCCTCCAACCGCTGCTGACCCCAACCTGGTTTCTCAACCACATGCCGCTGTATTATTTCCTTCATTGTGAGCTAATTTGGACAGCTTTAAAACACGATTGCTGCTCTCGCACAACATGAAGTGGCCGTTTGGATCACTCTTTGCTGTTTATCATTTCCATTACAAAACTATGACGGTGGAACTTCCCAAAGACGCGTTGAATTGGAACTGTGAGTGGAGCCAAGTCCTTTCTCCCGGTTGAAAGCCATAACGCCCATTGCGCTGCCAGCTCTTTGTCTACCGATCAAGAGCTGCCGGTCGTGCCGGCTCCCGCAAAGTCGAAAGTCGCGATACTCGCGCTCTCGCGCGATGCACAAACGTCGTCGATGAACTGGCTGGTGTTTGGGTTTATGCTCCTTTTCCATGTGGGGGCCATCGCAGCGCTCTTCTTCTTTACCTGGTCCGCGCTGGTTGTTGCTGTCATTCTTCATGTCATTGCCATTAATGCCGGAATTGGCATGGGTTATCATCGCCTGCTCACGCACCGGGGCTACCAGGTGCCGAGATGGGTGGAATATTTTCTGGCAGTATGCGCGACGTTGAGCCTGGAAGGTGGACCACTGGTTTGGGTTGCCACCCACCGCCTTCACCATCACCACACCGACTGCGCAGGAGACCCGCATTCTCCTCGGGAAGGCAAGTGGTGGTCGCATGCGGGGTGGGTTATCCATGGAGCAGGCGCAAACGCAGAACCTGTGCTGCTCGCCAAGTATGCTCCTGATTTGATGAAGGACGCCTTCTATCGCCGGCTGAATCAGTATCACTGGGTTCCACTCACACTGCTTGCCTTTGTGCTGCTCGCGGTCGGGGGGTGGCCGTTGGTTCTATGGGGTATCTTCCTACGAGTGACGCTGGGCCTTCATACCACCTGGTTGGTTAACTCTGCGACCCATATGTGGGGATCCCGGCGCTTCGCTACGCGCGATGACTCGCGGAACAATTGGTGGGTCGCTCTCCTTACTGGCGGCGAAGGTTGGCACAACAATCACCACGCGCACCCGGTGTCTGCCCGTCATGGCTTTGTCTGGTACGAGTTTGATCTCAATTACTATGGCATCTGGATGATGGGCCAGCTGGGTGTGGCCAAGAAGATCAACACGGAAGACTCGCGAAAAATGGTGTGACGTTTTGAAATGTACTGCCCACTCACTCGTACAGGGCGTGCGTTGTAAGAAGCACGGAAGGATACATCAAAAAGTGAGGCAGCATCCTGACCGGGCGCGCTGCTAGTGGGAACTGGAACATGCGCAGGAGGAGAAGTCTTTGGGCGAGAGGTTGGAGAGTGCGCACGCATATTGAGGCCAAAAGAACTTGAGCTCCGCAGAGCGGTCGCCGACGAAGAAGTAGCGGATGTAGTCCTGGCTTTCCTGGGTCTTGGCTGTGGGATCCGCCAGAAATGCGGTGATCAGCTCAGCCACGGCGGCCGCGGAGAAGGAGGTTTGGTGATACGTCTGCGCGTAGTCGTATTCCTTCCGCCACTCTGCATCCACCCCGGTTTGATTGGAAGCAGAATAGACCTCGTAATCCGTGAGCACGGAGGATGCCGAACCGATGCGGGCTACGGTAAAGGCGGGATTATTGCCGTCGACCGGAGAAATGGAGGGGACCATCTTGATGGCGACTCCTTTGGTGGATGTGGGGTGGTCTCCGCTTGCTGATGGCTTAACCAGGCGCAGCTCATCCATGTGAGTATGGCCAAAGATGCCGAGCTCGATGACATCGTCGTACTCGAGGAGAAGATTTTCCAGCCGATCCGAGGAGAGGAACATGACCGGGGACTGGCCGCCGCAGATGTCCCTCATCTTGGCTGCGGTGGAGTAGGCATTAACTCCGGGCGGTATGTGGCCCATGATCCACACCCTTTCATGATTTTGCCCCGCAAGGGCGAGTTCCTGCCGCGCCCAGCCGAGCTGCTCGTCAATTTCTGCTGGATCGGGCGCTCCGCCACAGGAAGAGTATTTATCAGCCATGTAGAGATGGTTGAGGACGATGAGCCGGGTCTTCTCCAGAGGCGCAGGCAGCGAGGCGCTGTAGTAGCCGCCTAGAGCAAAGGTCTGGAGAGCGGTCTTCTGTTGCGAGGTAGGCACGTCCTGCAGAATGGTTGCACCGACAGTGGTAAGGAACGGACTGCGCGCATCGAGTTGGTAGTCGCCACAGGCGGTGTCGTTGTTGCCAAGCGCGGCATAGATGGGAATGCTGGGGAATGCGGAGCGCAGGCTGGCGATGACAAACTCCAGAGTCTTGGCCACAAAGGCCTCGTATTCGCGCGGTTTGGGATGGGGAAACAGAGTGTTGTACTTGCAGGAAAAGGCATGCGAGATGAGATCGCCGCTTACGGTGACGAAGGCCGCGCCGGCGGCATAGGTTTGCATGGCGTGCAGGCTCGACTGCAGCAGCGTATAGGAGGTGTCAACGCCGCGGGTGTGACAAGTAGTTTGCAAGGCTGCGAAGCGCTGCTCCTGGTCTGGTGACGGCGGCCCCGCCAAGATTGCCGGCCACTTGCCAGCGGGTGCGGCCAGGAGTGCAGGCACCTTGCCGGGATCGGCAAAGGGCTCGAAATGAATGTCGCTCAAAAGGAGAGCAGGGATGGTTGGCTGCACGGGCGCTTCTGTATGCGCAGCCGGCAGGCCCTGGGAAGGGTTCTGCGCCATTAGAAAATGGGTGAAGAGGAAGGTAGACCAAAGCAGCAGGCGGCAGGATGAGCGGCGTGACGAGGTCAGGCGGAAGTCGATCGACATTAGTTTTCCTATGTAACACCTCGTCCAGAGGAGGGTAGGGAAGTCATCGGCCCAGCTGCCCCCTTTGCTTCATTGTAAGGATGAAACGGAGGCTACCTTAGGCCAAATGCGTCTGTCCGCGTGACCTAGGGCCACTTCGGACGCTCTGAGTCTTTTTCATGCGTCCTCAGGCACGAACGTGAAAAGCACTTAATGAGCACCGAAGGACGGGCTAAGCGCCACTGAGGACCTCGCCAGCCGGTTACGGGTTGAGCGGTGCCGCCACCAGTCGCGCCGACCGCTCAGGTCTTATTCGCTACTGTGTTTGCAGATCGCACCTGCACCTATCCACGCGAAGCGCGGAACCACGCTTGCAAGCCCCAATCAAAACCGCTGCGCGGTTTACCGCGGTCGAACACGCCCGCGCTTGCAAGCCCTATAAATCCGTGCAGAAGCGCCCACAACGCAATAGCCGCGTCTGGTGCTTTCTTTGGCCCGGAAATCCGTCCAACCTGCTCCAGCACAAAGTTCCACAACGCGATATGTGCTGCTTCTCCCTCGGTGGTCTCGGCGCAGGGCTTTAGAAACAAATCGTAAAAGTGCTTCTGCTCGTGCGCAAAGCGAATGTATGCGCGGACCAGCGCGCGAATCGCTTGCTCCGGCGCCTTGCGTCCCGCTGCTTTGCGCAGCCCCTGATGCACATGCTCGGCAATCTCGGCCGCGATCGCAGCTTCCAGCTGCGAGCGGCTGGCAAAGTAGCGGTACAACGCATTAGGCGCAAGACCCAGCGAGGCGGCCAGTGACCGCAGGGATAGCTTCTCCATGCCGTCGCGCGCAACCTGTTCCATGGCAGCGGAGAGGATGCGGGCGCGGTCGGTCTTGGCTGGAAATACCATGCCACCAAGGTACCCGATGAATACCGGTCCTGGGAAGGTGTACACTGTGCATATTGGACAAGATGTTCGCCGTATATGTTGTAATAAGGAGTACAGGAATGGCTGAGCGAAAAAGCGTGGTAGTCACCGGGGCGTCGACAGGCATTGGCTACGGCATAGCCGCCGCTCTGGGCAAGCGGGGCATCGAGGTGTTTGGCAGCGTGCGCAGACAGGCGGATGGGGAAAGATTGCAGCGCGAGTTGGGGAACACGTTCACCCCGTTGCTGATGGATGTGACCGACGATAAGGCGGTAAAAGCCGCAGCTGCCCTGGTTGCGGAGAGGCTCGGGCAAAATACCCTGTTCGGCCTGGTCAATAATGCCGGCATTGCCGGAGGTGGCCCGTTGCTACATCAACCCGTGGAAGAGTTCCGGCAAACCCTGGAAACCAATCTGCTCGGACCCTTCCGAGTGAGCCAGGCATTTGCGCCGCTGCTAGGGGCCGATCGTGCACGCGTGGGCAAGCCCGGACGAATCGTTCAAATCAGCTCCGTTGCCGGCAAGCTTGCTTTCCCCTTCCTCGGGTCATATGTTGCGTCAAAGTTTGCCCTGGAGGGAATGTCGGAGAGTCTCCGCCGCGAATTATTGCTCTACGGCATCGACGTCATTATTGTAGGGCCCGGCACAGTCCAAACACCCATGTTCGACAAGGCTCAGCAGATCGACCTTTCCCCTTACATGGCGACGGAGTACGGGCCGATTCTGAAAGGCTTTGTCGAATACTTCCTGAATGAGAGCAAGAAGGGTTTGCCGGCATCGCGCATCGGAGAAACGGTATACAAAGCATTGACGGTGCGGAAGCCGCGTGTGCGCTACGCGGTCGTACCGCAAAGGCTAAAAAACTGGACACTCCAGAGAGCCCTGCCCCAGCGCACGCTGGATCGCATGATAGGCAAGCAGAGCGGGCTGCTCCGATGACCAGCCACCTTCCAGCAAGATTGCGGAGGGGTAAGCGGGCTGAGGGGATGCTCCGAATCGATGAAGTAGTATGTGGTTCCTGACGTGTCTTCCTGAGCCATTCGCCCGTAACGCAGGCTTCACAGTGAAACGCTATTGTGAAGAGCAGGCGGAAAACGAACATGGCCAACCAGCTTCCTTCCATCAACCACATCGTGGTTCTCATGCTCGAGAACCGTTCCTTCGATCACATGCTGGGGCTCCTGTATTCGGCCAGCGGCAATGTCTCGCCCAGGGGACAGCCTTTCGAAGGGCTCACCGGCAAGGAGTCAACCCCGGCACCGGCGGGTCGCCGATCACGGTGTTCCCGATCGCGCGACCGATCCCAACGCCTACTTCATGCCCGGCGCTGATCCAGGCGAAGGTTATTCGGCAACGAACTCTCAGCTCTTCGGCAGCACCACACCTCCCGTCCCGCCGGTAGCCACCAACAACGGTTTCGTCACCGATTTCAGCTACACCCTGGGATGGGAAGCAAAGGAAGGCTGGTCGATCCTTGCCGGCACAACCGCCAACGACATCATGGGTGTTTTTCCGCCGGCAATGCTGCCGGTCCTTTCCGGTTTGGCGAGCGGGTTCGCGGTCTGCGATACTGGTTTGGCTCCGCTCCCACAGAGACGCTGCCAAACCGCGCCTTCGTGAACGCAGGAACGTCGCAAGGCCACATGAACGACACGACCACACAGTACACTGCCCCAGCATCTATGGTCTGCTTTCCAGCACAACGTGAGCTGGAGCATTTACGGCTACGACGAACCTCCGCTGACCCGCTCTGGATTTCACCGATACCGCCAATGCGGCTGACAGCCACTTCGGCCTGTTCACCGATTTCCAAACAGCCGCTGCTAACGGAAGCTTGGCGTCTTACACGTTTCTGGAGCCAAGCTGGGACGCCACCGGCAACAGCCAACACCCGAACTACAACGTCGCCTTGGGCGAGCAACTGATTCACGACGTTTACTATGCCCTGCGCAACGGCCCGGCCTGGAACCAAACGCTGCTGATCGTTACCTATGACGAGCACGGAGGCTGCTACGATCACGTGCCCCCGCCCTCGGGCGCGGTGCCGCCCGACAATTCCGTGGGCGAGTACGGCTTCGATTTCAAGCGTTTCGGCCCCCGCGTACCGACCGTGCTGGTGTCGCCGCTGATCGCCGCGGGGACGGTGTTCCGGGTGCCTGCGGGAGCGATGCCGCTGGATCACACATCGATCTTGAAGACCGATCGAAACGCGCTGGAAATTGCCGGCGCTCACCGCCCGCGATGCTGCTGCAAATGACATAGGCGACGTACTGACGCTGACACAACCCCGCACCGACGATCCACTCCAGGGCGTGACCGTGCCCGTGGCCACTGATTGAACCCCGACGAAGAGCAGCCTTCACACTTACAGAAGATCCATGCCGAATTGGTAGCCCAGCTGCCGGTCCCGGATGAGCAGGGTGGAGTCCACCACACCATGCCCGTGCTGAGAACAAACAGCGAGTACAAGGCGTACATACGTCGGCGAACAGCCGCCTGGCAAGCCTCGCGACAACGAAATGTCGCTCCCGCGCCCTAAACCCTGCACCGAACGACGAGACGACGCTTTTCGAGCTCATTGGCGGCCGCCTGAGCACGCGAGCGCGATACGGGGTCGAAAGAATTCGTTCGGCCCGTGACGGCGAGATCGTAGTCAGCAGTGACAAGTGGGACCGCGCAATTAACGCTTTATTAATGCGTGATGTTTGTCGACCTCTTTTTAGTCAGCATCTCCCTGACTAGAGACAAAACTCATGGCTACAGCAGCTCCGGCGGAAGCATCCCTTCTTGATCAAAACTGAAGGACAACCCTCGGGCGAAATGGGGCCTGGCTGCTTTTCTCCTGGTTCTCGTAGGCGGTTTGATTTACATAGTGTGGCGGCTGTCGATTGACCTCTCGCCCGTTCACCAGGCTAGAGCGAAAGCGTTTGAAAAAACCGTTTTTCGGCCCATGTACGCTGGCGCGGACATGGGGCACCCGGGCATCTTGGTTAGAGAACCGATAGGTGCTTCACAAACCTAACTTGGAAAAGCCTGGCCGCCGGTAGCTTGGAGCACCCGTACTTATCCACGCGAAACCCGGAACCACGCTTGCAAGCCCCAATCAAAACCGCTCCGCGGCTTGCCAGGATTGAATAGGCCCGCGTTTGCGGCCCCACCAAACCGTGCAGACGCCCACAGCGCAATAGCCGCCTCTGATGCCTTCATTGGCCCTGAGATCCGTCCGACCTGCTCCAGAACAAAGTTCCACAAAGCGATATGTGCTGCTTCTCCCTCGGGGATCTCGGCGCAAGGCATCAGAAATACATCGTAAAGATGCTTCTGCTCGTGGGCAAAGCGAATGTGGGCGCGGACAAGCGCGCGAATCGCTTGCTCCGGAAAGGCTCGGGCGAAGTACCCTGTTCGGCCTGTTCGTTGCAGCAGAGAAAGAAAGTGGCGCCAGGCACAACTAGCCAGTCACAAAATGATTTTTCTTGATCTTTAGTAAGCGCGACCCTACTCTGTAGCTGCTCCTACTTGTCTTATCTATAAAGGAACTATGGTCTTTCACAGGCCACGACGTGTGCCTCTCGGGTGGCTGTCAGGCCTGATCTTTAGCGCATTCCTCGCCGTCGTCATAGGGTGCGGAGGAGCATCGGTCGCCAGCACAACGCCGAACCCTCCCCTACCCTCAATCACCTCGCTGTCGCCGGCATCGGTCACAGCCGGCAGCGGAGCCGTCAATGTGGTCGTGACCGGCGCCGGATTCGTGCAAAGTTCCATCGCTTCGTTCGCCGGCAATGGCCGCCCCACCACCGTACAGAGCGCCACCCAACTGACCATGGCGTTGACGGCTGCGGACCTGGCCAACGCCGGTTCGGTCAAGGTTACGGTAGCGAACCCGGTCCCGGGCGGAGGAGTTTCCGCGCCCGCGACCTTGACCCTTCTGCAGCCATCCCTGGGCATCACCGGGATAACCCCCGCCACGTTGATCGTAGGTGCGCCGGCTACCCTCTTCACCATCACGGGTACAGGCTTTACGCCTAATGCCATTGTCCGCATCGGCGGGTCCGACTTTCCCCCCGCTTCAGTTACACCGACTGCAATCACCGTAACCATCCCTGCCAATCTTCTGACCACGGCAGGCCCGCTTCAGCTGGCGGTCGTGACGCCGACGCAAATCTCCAACTTTGTCACCGTGAACCTGCTCAATCCGCTGCCGGCGATTCAATCCATCTCTACCCAGATCGTGACCGCAGGCTCGCCAGGGTTGAGCCTGACCATCCAGGCCACCGGGCTGCTCTCCGACACGCAGGTGAACATCAACGGATCGCCCGCAGCCGGCCCCTTCAGCACATCGAGTGGATCCATCCAGGTGTTGATCCCGGCGAGCGCGCTCGCGCAAGTGGGAACCGTCACCGTCTCGCTTACGAATCCACCCCCCGGCGGCGGTACTTCGAACCTGGCCACGATCAAGGTGATTGCCGGGAGCAATTATTTGCGTACCGTAAACCTGCCGGCCAACGCGTTGGTATGGAACTCGCAGCAGCAGGTGATCTATGCGGCCGTTGCCGCAAGCTCCAGCAGCAACGCAAGCAGCATCGTCGCCATCGATCCCACCACGGGAAACATCGTCGCCAGAGAGACCATGCCCGGGGAACCGAACCTGCTGGCCATCTCCGGAGATCAGCAGTACCTCTACGTAGGGATCACCGCCACGGCGACCATCCTGCGCCTGAATCTGCCCGCACTGACAAAGGACATTCAGTGGTCTGTCGGTCCAACGCCACCCGCTAACGATGCCAACTCTATTTACGGTATGCAAGTCGCGCCCGGGCTGCCGCACACCCTGGGCGTGGCCCAGGAGACCGCCAGCCAGGGCGGCGCCTCGGAGCTGGCCATCTACGACGATGGCGTGCTCCGGCCGAATCCCGGGAATGCCGTTATCCAGCCCAGCGGCTACATAAATGTTTTTGCGTGGGGAGGGGATGCCTCCACCATTTACGCCACGGAAAACGCCGAGACGCCGAGCGCGGAATGGATCTTCTCTATCAACGCTCAAGGGGCCGCCCTGACGGCCACCAACCCGGGCGCTTTTAGCGGTAGTGTGCCACAGCTGTTCTATGATTCCAGCGAAAACCGGCTCTACGACACCGGGGGAGATGTGGTCGACCCAACCACCGGCACGTCCCTTGGCTCGATCCCGTCAAATGCCGCCAGCTTCGCCATCGACTCCGCCCAGCACCGCGTCTTCTTCATGAGGGGGGCGCCGTTTCAATCCACATTGAACACGAACTCCGCGGCCCAGATCTCTGTCTTCGATCAGGATCATTTCACCGCCGAGGGAGTTATCGAGCTCCCGCTGTAGACAGTTCTTCTCCCGCGCCCGGAGAGGGAGCTGCATGCTTGATCCGCTGGGGAACAGCCGGCCTCGCCTTCAATACGGGCACCAACATCTACGTTCTCGACGGCCCCTTTGTCACTCCCGGGGCGCTTCCTGCTTCGACCACCGGCACCTTTGCCACGCCCCCTCCGCAACTCAGCGGGCTTAGTCCGGAATCGGTCGTGGCCGGTAGCCCGGATGTAACCATCACGATTACCGGCCAGAATTTTACCCCCGCGACCACGGTCAGGTGGAATAACAACAATCTCGCCACCACGATAGTCAGCAACACCCAGGTGCAGGCTGTTATTCCCGCAGCAGACCTAACCGCGCCCGCATCGGAGCCGCTCCTGGTCGGACAGCCAGGCGAGGGCACCTCGAGTCTGCTTGCCTTTTCCGTCTTACCCAGCCTGGGAACCGGCATGCAATTCACTACATTGAACATGGCCGGCAGCGACCTGGTGTGGAATGCGGCCAACAACCTGTTGTATGTTGCGGTCAACAACACCGACTCCCTTCATCCCCAGACACTCGCTGTGATCGATCCAGCGGCAGGCGCCCTGCAATCGACACTTCCGCTGAGCGCGAATCCGTATGTGCTGGCAATTTCCGGGGATGATCAGCACCTGTATGAAGGCTTCACTAACTATGCCGACGTGCAGCGCTATGCGCTGCCGGCGCTCACGCCTGATCTGCTCATCCCGCTCCGCATCGGCGCCCAGAATGGTAACGTGCCGGGAAGCGCCTTAAGTTGCGACTTTGCCGTCTCGCTGGCGGTCGCGCCTGGGTCGAACAGCACATTCGCCGTGATCCAGGGCAGCGGGGACACAGAACCGAAGGGTTGCGGAGCGACCGCGGTGATCGACGGCTCAACACCACGGCCGGTGACTCCGCCGGTCATCGTCTCCGGCGACGTAAATTTCAGTGAGTTGACCTGGGGCGCAGACGCCACTGCTCTCTATGCACAAGGGGACCCATGTTGCTCCTCCCAGGCGATTTCCAGCCTGACTGTCTCGGCCACAGGAGTGCTCTTCAATCAAGCCGTTACCAGCGACGTCTATCTTGGATACCGGCCGCATTTTGACGCGGCGACCAGCCTCATCTACAGCGATGGCGGAGCCATCTCCAACCCTTCCACTCTGGCGATGGTGGGGAACTTCCAGGCATCTGGACTCATGGTGCCTGACCCAACCCTAGGCCTGGCCTACTTTCTTGGCCAGACACAATCGCAGGTAGGCGGCAATAATGATCAGGGCAATGCAGACTACACGCTACAGATCTACGTCTCAATACGTACGCTTTGATCAATTCCATTGTGATTCCTAACGTGATTGGCTATCCTCGCCAGCTTGTCCGCTGGGGTACCCAGGGCATTGCCTTTATCACCGATAATGGCGACAACATGGGGACCGATGCTCCTGGTCTGACGTATATCCTCAGCGGGACCGAGATTGCGAGCACGACTCCGGCCATACAAAAGACGCCTGCGCAGCGCGTGCATTTCACCTGGCAGGCGCGCATGCACAAACGCCGTGCCGCATCTCTCCGGTAGGCGGTCCAGGCTTCGTCTGTTCCGAGATCTTGCAACCAGCTATTGACGCAACCCTGAGCTCGGCGCCCGGACTAGATGCTATCGAATCAGGTGGAGAAAGCGCTAAATGCCTTTCGAGAAAGTACAGGGCATGCGAACCACCTCGGGCTCTATTCTGAGCAGCTTGGAAGCGGTAGGGAACATCGCGGAAACATGCCTCGGTAGTCTCGACCGTGCACTCGACGGAACCAAAGATACCTGGAGGCGGCCCGGTCGCAAACCGGAACTCCAGTTCACAGATAATTGAGCTCGTGGTGGCGATTCTGTCTTCGACACCGGCCAGGTTGCTTTCTTTATGGTCCTGCGCCAGCAGACTATATGTACCTGGCTTAAGCCACGGCTTGAACTGGTAGGGAGGCGGCCACACTGAGACGTACCGCCCGTGGACGTCAGCCAATCCAGGAGACGGATGCGACCCTCGGCCACGATCGCCTGCGACGCAGGATCACGGTAAAGGTTTCTCGTCTCGTCAGGATCGCTCTCCAGGTTATAGAGTTCCCCTACATCGGATCCGAAAAGTGCCTTGGGGTAGTAGACAAATCGCCACGGCCCCCAGCGAAGGCCCTTGCTCCACACGTTCTCAGTGACGGCGATCTCCCGGACCGGAGTGTCTCCACCTTTTAGCAACGGAGTGAGATCGCGGCCGTCAACGGTGACCATTGAGGAAGATCGCAAAGACTAACGAGGGTCGGGGTGATGTCGATGTATTCTACAAGTTGACGTGATACGAAACCTTTTTGCGTCACTTTAGGGACGGACCAGACCATAGGCACGCGGCACACGGCGTCGGAACAGATACCCGGTGCCTTTTCTGCAATACCGTACGTGCCGCTGTATGCGCCATGATCGGAGCCGTAGATGACGATCGTGTTTTCGCGCTTACCGTTGCACTCCAGGTAGTTGACTAACTCTCCAAGCGCATAATCAACCTGCGTGATGCAGGCAAGATAGGCGTGCCAGACTCTTCGGCAGCCGGCCTCAAAGTTGCTGGGCTGGATGGGGAACTCATAGTGCTTGAGTTGCTCAACCATGGCTTGAAAATGAGGCGGGCGGTGCGCAGCAGAGTTATAGAGGGTTGGGGGCAATGCGAGATCGTCAGGATACATATCCCAAAATTGGCGGTCGGGTGTATAGCTTCGTGCGGCCGCGGCAGGGATGCCTGGACGCAGAACGGCCGATCTCCGGATTCTTCAAGGAAGCGAATGGTTTGCGTTACTGTCCAGCCCTCCACGGTGTGACGGTAGGGAATATTTGAAGGGCGACCTTCATGCTGTTGATCGCCAGGAAACTCAGGAAGCCGGTTGCTGTCCTGTTTCTCAAAGAGGCCGAGTTGCCGGAGGTAGGCGGCGTAACTCACGGAGAGGCCTCCGTTCGCATCGTTGTCGTCGTAATAGCTGTAGCAATCCCCGATCTCATCGCAATGGCCGGCGAGCCAGTTGGTAGGGGTATCGGGGGTGTGTACCTTTCCAAACGCTCCCGTCCGGTAGCCGTGGCGGCGGAAGTGCTGAAACAGGCTGGCAGATCAGTGGCCGGAGGGGGACCATTGAGGCCATAGTAGCCATGGTTGTGGCAGTACTGACTGCTGAGGATACTCACCCTGCTCGGGGTGCAGATGGGATGCTGTGTATAGCAGCTGGTAAAGCGCACCCCTTCGCCGGCCAGCCGATCGATGTTGGGGGTGAGGGCCTGAGGATGGCCTTCCACTCCAACACATGCTGCCTGATGTTGATCGGCAATGACGTAGAGCACGTTCAGCGGTTTGCCTTTCGATTCATCCGCATGCGCCGAAGTTTTGACTGCACTCGCCACAAGCGTGGCAGTTCCTGCCTGCAAAAATTGGCGACGATCGAGTTGTGCGCTCATTTTTTTTCCTCGTTGGAGAGACGCCCGGTTAAAAGATGATTTTGAGGGCCAGTTGGCCAATGCGGGGGTCGCCCGCGCTGGTGATTATGCCAAATGTCGAGGCGCGACTGATGTTGCCGCCCGGATTTTCAAACTGAGGATGGTTGAATACATTGAAGAACTCTGCGCGAAACTCGGTTGAGATCTGCTCGGAGATGGGCGTGTTTTTGACCAGTGCCGTATTGAAGTTGATAATCCCGGGCCCGTGGAAGAACCTGCGGTTGGAATTTCCGAGTTGTCCGAGCGCATCCTCACTGAAAAGCGCGGTGTTGAAGTATGGTTGCGAGAAGGAGGGTGGTGACCCAGGTTCAGGTTTCCAGGCAATAGTTCGGAACATCAAAGCTGCCATTGATAACGCCGTCGATGCCGAGCAGGGAACGGTCGTCCGATTCCGAAAGCAGAACGGGAAAGGCTGAAGAAAGCCTGGTAATCCCTGTCAATTCCCATCCGCCTGTCAGTCTTAACCAGCTTCCGTGAGCGAGATTCGCAAACGTGGGGTGGATGTTGTAGCTCACGACAAAGTTGTTCGCTACATCGAAGCTGGATAAACCGTAAGAGAACTGTGGGTTGAAGGGGTTGACGCCTTGATCGCTGATGGATGACGAGTTATCAGGGATTTGCCCCAGGTATAGGCAGCCAGGAAGGTGGCAATCTTCGAAACGTGGTTGAGGCTTACTTGCAATGAGTTGTAACTGGAATAGCTGATACGGCGAATCAAGGGAGTACTCGAAAAACCTTCGGAACCAAGGAAAGGACGTGTCGATTTCACTACCGTGCCATCGCTGCGGGTGTAGGCGCTGTCTTCGCCGGATGGGCCGCAGGTCTGCGTCCCGGGAGCTACATCGGAGGTCTGGCTGAGGCTGAGGCAGAGGCTCGGATTGCCGGGATTGAACTCTTCGTTGGTCAGTAAGTGGCCGCCGACGCTGCCTACATAGTTGATAGACAGTACGTCGTTCCGCGTCAGTTGTTGCTGTAACTAAAGAGAGTAAACCTGCGTATAGGGGCTCACGTTGTTTTTTGCAGTGAACGGATAGCCGCCAAGCGGAAGGAATTGGCTGAAGTCGAGGTTCTGGTCGCCCTTCGCAGGGTAAGTAAATGGATAGGGATGATTGACTACCCCGGTGGCGCGGTTAGTATAGGGAAAATCAAGCAGGTTCGGCGAAGGAGAGACATAGAAGATCTGGTAAGGCGGTGGTGAGCCGGCAAAGAAAGAACTGAATGTATCGTCCGCCGTGAAAAAGATTCCGTATGCTGCGCGCACGCTTAACTTCGTCGTCGGAGTGTATGCCAGACCCACTCTGGGAGCGAAGTCCTTCCATCGCGTGGGCGTGATGCCCCGCGGTATCCCCGGGTCACCGGGATATACCAGTCCCAGGGGCGCCGTGGGAAAGATGATGGACTGCTGGCCGGGCACGACGGTGCCGAATCGATTGTCCTGTTCATACCAGGGCAAGGCGACCTGCCAGCGCAAGCCGTAATTCAAAGTAAGGTTCGGTCGAGCGTGCCAGCTGTCCTGAGCATAGAGTCCGCCGAAACGTGTGTTTGCGACGTCATACTCAGGACTGGGCTGGCGTACGAGAACCGGCGCGCCCAGGAGAAATCCGCGACGGCATTCCCGGTTTCATTGCCGTTGAAGGTAAAGCCTCCTGAGGGAACATATTGCGAATTCCATTGCGACCAGCCAAATTCTCCGCCAAAATTCATATTGTGAGAACCTAGCACTTTAGAGAAGCCTTCGAGTACTTCATAAGTGTCGGCGGTGGTATAGAAAGTAGCGGCGGGCAACCCGATAAGGCCCGTCAGGCCCGTTACGCCGATGTGCGGTAGTCCCTGGGCGCCGGTTATCGCATAACCGTTGATACCGTAATCTGCGGCAGTTTTGGACGTGCCTTGCGGAGCGGCATAGATATCGACATACCGGGAGTAGTTCAGTCGTAGCTCATTGATGGCATTCGATCCAAAGGTCTTGATATCGGCGAGGTTTGCCTGCTGATTTCGGCCCACCGTGCCCGCGGGCCAGCCGGGAACTTCATTGCCGCCGAATGCATTGGTTGCGATGATGCGATCAATGAAGTAATAGGCCGAAACGGTTCCGAGTTTTTGTCCGATTAGTCGCCTCGTATGCCGCCTCGGTTGTCTTTATTGGTGGTGGCATCGATGCCGGAATGGAAACCCTGAAGGTTCGGCTCCGGATACAGGGGCAGAATAATCTTCGAAGGCGTGGACCAAGCTGCCTGCGGGATCACGCCATTTGGAAAGAGAGTTGTGTACTGCTCGCCGGGCGTTACAACCGTATTGAGCCGCTGAGACAGAATGTTGGCCCAATAGCCTCCGTTAACTGATCCCGTAAGCGTAGACGGATCGAACTGTCCGTTGCGCTGAGCGGTGGTGGGAACCGCAACTAATCCTGTGCTGGCGCCAATGTCCGCGAAGGTTCCCTGGTAATCGGCGAAGAAGAACAGCTTATCGCGCTTGATGGGGCCACCCAGTGTAGCGCCAGGTTGATACTGCGTGAACTGGCCCCGGCTGGTGCTGAAGAAGTTAGTGGCATCCAGGTTCTGGTTGCGGGCGAAAAAAAACAAGTCACCGTGAAGATCGTTTGTCCCTGCTTTGGTGACGACGTTTACGATACCGCCTCCGAAGTAGCCGTATTCCGCGTCGAAGTTGCTGGTGAGTAGGCGGAATTCCTGGATAGAGTCAAGGTTTGGGATGACTGATGTACCGTTGGTAAATGGATCCTCAACACGTCCGCCGTTCACGATAAAGCCGTTGTCACTTTCCCGTGCTCCATTGATCGACAGATTGCCGACTTCCTGGGCGCCCACATTCAGGCCGGGGATGAAGCCAATCGTCACGGTTCCCGCAGAGGCAGGTGCGACACCTGCCTGCAAACCAAGCAGGTCGGTATAGGAGCGTCCATCAAGTGGCAGGGCGAGCAGGGTTGAGGAGCCGATAACGTTCCCGATCTGATTGCTCGTGGTCTCGATATGCAGTGAATTCGCTTCAACCTGAACCGTTTCTGCGCCGGCCGCGACTTTCAATGTGATGTCAATCCGCAGCGCGTCATTGGCATCAATAGCGATGTTCTTTTCCTCGAAGGAGGCAAACCCGGTTGCGGCGGCCTGAAGCGTGTAGTGCCCGACGGGCAAGGCCAGGAAGTGGTACTCTCCCTCCGCGTTCGTAGTTGCGGAAAGCTGTGAGGCAGTCTCTACAGATACGAGCGTAACGGATGCGTTGGAAACGACTGCGCCGTTAGCATCCACGAGCCTGCCGGTGACCGAACCGGTCACGCTGGCAAAAGAAGAAACCACGGCAAACACGACGAACACGAAAACGGAAAAAATGGCAGAAGCAGCCCGGCGAAGCAGTGATGAAACTAAAACGGACACAGTCGTACCGTCCTTTCTTTCATGGAGAAAGAGGGCAGGGTAGGAGCAACCGTCGCCGAACAGACGAAGGGATCCCAACCGGCGCCGAATTTGATTTATTGAGAGCGGAGGATTTTAGAGGCTCTCTCTAAGCGATCAGAGACACGACTTAGAGGCAACAACAGAAGCAAGAGGAAGGTATAGAGCCCACGAGCGACGAATAACTGCTAGAGCGCATCAGAAACGGACGTATATTCATCGGGGTCACGCGGTCAGAATAATGTTGAGGCGGAAGCATGTCAAGGCAGAAAGGCATGTTCGGTATCTGACTAGCTGAGAGTTATGTGAGCTTGGGTGTTCCACGGGACGGACCTCTGCAGGACCGAACGAATTAATGTGAACATTCCGTCTGCTCGCCTTTTCCACCCTTTACTTGGCCGCCGGCCTGCCGGGCGTGGCCGTAGACAAGCTACTGCCATGAGGAGTAGTGATCAGGAGCAACGAAAAGCCCAATCCATATCAGAGCCGGGTCGAGTTGCTTCAGGGCACGCTGGACATGCTGATTCTGCAGACACTTCAATGGGGCCCACAGCACGGATACGGTATTAGCCAAGCACTTCGCGTCAAATCAGGCGAGGTTTTACAAGTAGAGACAGGGTTACTGTATCCTGCGCTGCACCGGCTGGAGCGCCAGGGGTGGGTGCGGTCTGAGTGGAAGTTGAGCGAGAGCAACCAGCGAGCGAAGTACTACCGCATCACTGCGACCGGAAAGAAGCAACTTGCATCCGATCATGGCCGCTGGCAGCAGATGGTTGAGGCGATTGGCGCAATTATGAGCCCAGAGCTGGAGAGTGGTGAGCCATGAGCTGGTGGCGCTTCTTCGCACGGCGTAAGCGCGATCTCGATGACGAGATTGAGTCGCATCTGCGGATGGCGGTGCGTGACCGCGTGGAACGTGGCGAGAATGTGGTTGAGGCTCGGGCGGCCGCGGCGAAGGGGTTCGGCAATGTACTGCTGGTGAAGGACGTGACACGTAAGACATGGGGTTGGGAGTGGCTGGAGAGCGGGGTGCAGGATCTGAAATACGCGCTGCGGCGACTGGTAAAGTCTCCGGGGTTCACGATTGCGGCAATTGCGACGCTGTCGCTGGGCATCGGCGCGAACACGGCGATCTTCGAGCTTCTGGATGCCGTGCTGCTGCAGTCGCTACCGGTGAGAATCCGCAGGAGCTAGCCGAGGTGCGTGTTGTCGATATGGATAAAGCGCGCGGGGTCGTTTCCAGTGCATATCCGGTAGTAACGAACCCGATTTGGGAGAAGCTGCGCCAGGATCACCAGGGCTTCTCGGAAATTGCCGCATGGAGGGATACCGGTTTCAGCCGGGACTCGGGCGGTGACGCGCGCTTTGTGAAGGGACTATGGGTGAGCGGTGACTTCTTCCGCATGCTGGGAGTCAGGCCAATCCAGGGGCGGGTGTTTAACGCAGAGGACGACCGCCCCGGTTGTGGGTTGCCGGGCGCAGTGATCAGCTATGGCTTCTGGCAGCAGGAGTACGGCGGCGGTCCGGTGCTGGGCCGCAAGCTGATGCTCAACGACAAGCCGGTAGACGTGATCGGCGTGACGCCGGCGAACTTCTTCGGCGTGGATGTGGGGCGCAACTTCGACGTGGCCGTGCCGGTGTGCTCGCAGCCATTTCTGGAAACAACGAACAGGCTGGATTCAAGTACCAAGTGGTGGCTCTCGGTGATCGGAAGGCTCGATCCTTCGTGGCCGGTCGAACGAGTGGCAGCGCACCTTGGCGCGGTCTCTCCGGCGATTTTTGCGGCGACGCTGCGATCAGATTATCCGGCGGAGAGCGTTAAGGACTATCTCGCGATGAAGCTGACGGCCGCTCCTTCGGCGGCCGGTGTCTCGATGCTGCGTGAGACCTATTCAGATCCACTGCGGATTTTACTGGGAATCTCCGGGCTGGTGCTGTTGATTACGTGCGCGAACCTGGCCAGCCTGATGCTGGCACGGACCAGCGCGCGGGAGCGGGAGATGGCGGTGCGGCTGGCGATCGGCGCGGGGCGATGGAGGTTGATCCGGCAGGTGTTGTCAGAGAGCCTGCTGCTGTCGCTTGCCGGCGCAGTGGCCGGTGCGGTGCTGGCGCGCACATTGAGCCGGGGACTGGTCGCGTTTCTCAATACCGAGGCGAACCCGGTCTCTCTGGACTTCAAACAGGATTGGCGGCTGTTCGCGTTTCTGCTCGCAGTATCGCTGCTGACGTGCGTGCTGTTCGGGCTTGCTCCGGCGTTGCGTGCATCGCGCACCACTCCGGGCGCAGCGATGAAGTCGGGCGGGCACGGAATGACGGCGAGCCGCGGTCGGCTGGGATTTCGTGGCGCTCTCGTGGTATCGCAGGTGGCGTTGTCTCTCATGCTGTTGTTCGGTGCGTTATTGTTCACCGAGAGCCTGCGCAATCTGCTAACGGATGATCCTGGATTTCAGGCAAAGGGTGTGCTGATCGCCGGGTTGGACTTTGCGCGCCTGCAGATTCCGATGGAGAAGCGTCGAGTATTCCAGCGGGAGCTACTCGACAGAATACGAGCCATTCCCGGCGTGGATGCGGCCGCCGACACGAATATCGTTCCGCTCAGCGGCAGCGGCTGGGGCAACACGGTGTGGATTGACGGCCACGATTCGACGCAGCGGCAGGATTCGAATTTCAGCTCGATCAGCCCCCAGTATTTCAAAACGCTGGGCATTCCGTTGCTGGCCGGGCGCGACTTCAACGACAGTGAAACGATCCAGTCGCCGCGTGCGGCTATTGTCAACCAGGCGTTCGCGCGCCAGCTGGGGCTGGGTGACAATCCTATCGGCATGAGGTTTCGCCGCGAGGCTACTCCAAACTCTCCGGAGGAAGTGAACCAGATTGTTGGTCTGGTGAAGGACACGAAATACCGTAGTACCCGGCGCCCAGCCGGGGCGATTGCGTATCTCGACATCACGCAAGATAAGGACGCGGAAACCTCAATGCAGGTGCTGGCAAGTTCGAAGCTGCCGATGGGGACAGTCGAGGCGGCGATCCGGCGAACCCTGCAAGCGGTGAGCTCAGGCGTCAGCTTCGATTTCGCAGGGCTGCAGGATCAGATTCGGCAGTCGCTGCTGGCCGAGCGGCTGCTGGCTACGCTCTCAGGATTTTTCGGTGCGCTGGCAGTGATGCTGGCGATGATCGGGCTGTACGGAGTAATGTCGTACACGGTGGCGGAGCGGACGAGCGAGATCGGCATCCGCATGGCGCTCGGTGCGCGGGGCGCTGACGTGACGGCGATGATTCTCCGCAAGGCAGCGACGCTGCTGGTGGCGGGTTTGGCTGTGGGCGCGGGCTTATCCCTCGCTGCCGCAAGCGCGGCGAGCGCGCTGTTGTTCGGGTTGAAGCCGCGTGACCCGGCAACCCTGGCGACAGCAGCTGCGGTTTTGGCGGCGGTCGCACTGGGGGCAAGCTATCTGCCGGCTAGGCGAGCCGCGGGTCTGGACCCCGTGGCCTCCCTCAAGGAAGAATAACCCGATGCAGTCCAGGCTCTTGCTGGGGGTATCATCCGGCTCGGCGGCCAGTCACCACATACCAAGGCTGCGCAGATGCCGGTTGAACTGCCACACCATGGACGTCAGCCAAATCGCCCGTCGTCACTTCAGAGAAGCCTGCGGTTCGTAAGAGGGCGGCAACCGGCTCTACTCGTTCCCAGCGCATTGCGGGGAGCAACCCCCGCGTCTGGTCATTGTAGTGCCGTTGGAAAAGATCAAAACCTTCCTCGGGTCTCGCCTGCGCGAACCAGAATCCATCGATCGCCACTACACGGCCGTTTGGCCGCAAGAGCCGTAGCCAGTTAGCGAGGGCGACCTCTGGCCGGCGCAACGTCCATAAAAAATGGCGGCAGACAATGGCGTCCAGGCTCGCTTCTTCAAGTGGTGGTTTCACTGCATCACCGATCTGAAAACAGGGCTTCAGACCAAGTTCCTGAGCCTGCCTGCGAGCCTCGGCCAGCATGGCCATCGAGAGATCGAGGCCGAGGGCGCGGTGGCCGAGCTGGCTTGCAATGAGAGCTACGAACCCCGTGCCTGTTCCTATATCGAGCACGTCAGCCGGAGGTGGCGGCAGAAGTCTTTTCATGGCTCGAATCCACGCCTGGTATTCGGCGCTTTCCAGGCCAGGCACGTTGCCTGGATCCGAGTTATAGAAAGGTGCGACGGTACTCCAGAAGGTGGTAATGTTTTCCTGCACATCGCTATCGTTAGGGGGAGTTGCGCTGTTTGAACTTTTTAGGTTTGAGGTCATGAGATTCATTGTCGCGACCCCCAAGTTCGTAGTCTTGTAAAAATGGGAGTTCGCGGGTGATCCATGCTTTTGGGGAACACCCGGCAAGCGCATACCATTCGCGCGTCATATGCGCCTGGTCGTAGTAGCCGCACCCGGTGGCGACGTGCGCCAGGCCCAGACGTTTCTCCGCAATGAGATGACAGGCCCGCTCGAAGCGGAATACCCGGGCGGCTTGTTTTGGAGAAACACCGATCGTGCCTTGAAAACGCTCACTGAAATATCGCCGGCTGTAGCCGATTTCATCCGCCAGCTGTTGCACCGGCACAGACCCGTGGCTTTTCGCTAATCTTTCCCACGCCCAGGAGATTTCGGCCTGAGGGCGGAACGGGTTAAGCTTCGAAGCAAAGGCCTGGTCCAGGATGTCGAAGCGCTGGTGCCAGGTATGGGCACCAAGAAGAACCTCGATCAGATCTTCAGCCCGGTTACCCCAGATATCGCGCAGGTTCAAAACGAGCGAGGATATTTGATCGCTTGCAGTACTCAAGATCGCTTGAATCCCGAGTGGTTTGATGAACACGTGCAACCCAAACGCATTATTATCCTGGCGCAGGATCGCAGGTGCATCGTGCAGGCCGCTAACGAACGCGGTCAAGGTGGCCGGCGTTTGAGTGGCGTTGGGCATTTGTAGCACTTCAATCGGTTGACCAAGGCTGATGATCAAGTCGACGTCACTTGACGGAAGTCCGAAATGAACGCCCGACGGTAATCCGGATATCCGAAAACCGGCGTACCTGGTGATAAAGGGACGCAACGCTGGGGCCGGTAGTCGTACAGCCGTATCGACGTTGGAATCACTCATGAGACGACCCTTTCTCAGAGGTCGATTCTCTCCCATTTCACCAGGTTGGCCAAGCCTAGCCACGTCACTCAGGCTTGCAGGGGCGGGAGATACCTGGAGATAGCCCGGTCAGGGATGAGTCAGGAACATGCACTCCACGCGCAGTTCTTGCGCCGTAATGCACTGTGGCGTGCCGACCGTCGTGATCAGCGAGAAATAGGAGAGACGTTCATCGCCTCGCCGAAAGGTGATGGGTAACACAGGGCTCTGAGGGGCCAGCAGCGGCTTCATTGCTGTAACGCCTGGATACCTTCGCAGCCGATCCAGCAGTTCTGCAAGTCTCGCGTCCACTACTTGCCCAACGGCTTCCCGCCGAACTCTTTGCAGCAGGCCGGCTGCGACGTTCTCCCAGTCCTCAACAAAAGGCCGCATCCCGGCAGGATCAAACATCAGGTCGAGAAGGTTGCGCGGCTTTGGTCTCGCTTCCAGATCGACGAATGAGCCAAAGAATCGCGGCGCGGCCTGGTTGGTTCGAATCACATTCCAGTAGCGGTCCAGCACCAGCGCGGGATGCGGCTCATGTTGCTGCAGCATGCGATCAATTGCCTTGGTCACGATCGCCATTTGCTCGGTATCCATGTTCTGCTCGCTGTAGAGCGGAGCGTAGCCTGATGCCAGCAGCAGAACATTCCGCTCGCGGAGAGGAATGTTCAAGGCATCGGAGACGATGGAAAGAAGGTCCCGGCTGGGGGCGCTCCGCCCGCTCTCGACAAAGCTTAGATGACGCTGCGAGATGCCGGTGTCGAGGGAGAGTTCGAGCTGGCTCTTGCCGCGCTCGTGTCTCCAGTAGCGCAACATCTCTCCGAGCTGAGGAACTGTGGAAGCAGATTGTGTTGCCATTCGAACTCCCTCTCATCAAAACTTTGTCACTGCCGCGTTTCGGTGTCCGCGATTATCCTCGCCAGGCGAACCGCTGAAACTGTTCTTCCAGCGGAGGATTTTCGATGGTTCCAGCATAGTTGGTGATGGTAGAGGCCGCGACTACGGCGATGACCTCCAGGATTTGTTCCTTGGTGAAGCCGGCGGCGAGGAATGCATCGAGCTCCTGCTCGCTCAGGTGCCCGCGCTTCTCAATGAGCGTCCTCGCCAGGGTGGAAAGCGCGGCAAATCGCTGGTCGCTCGGCACCAGCCGCGCACGGATTGCGTCGGTCTCTTCAGAACGCACTCCCTGGCCGAGAGCAAGGGCTGTGTGGAATGCTACCGCATACTCGCAGGAGTTCGCGACTGCGTCGGTCAGCAGGACGATCTGAATTTCCTGTTCGTTAAGGCTGCTGCTGTGTACCTGCTGAAACACTGCAGCAAAGGCGGTCAGTAATTTCGGTGAATTTGATATTGCGGCGGCGAGATTGGGTATGAGGCCAAACGACTGTCGCAGCTGTTCGAGCACTGGCTTGGACTTCTCCGGCGCTGATGCGATGGTGTGGATTTGATAGGTCGGCATAAGATTCTCCTGAACACCTACAGATTCAATGATTGAATGGATTGCGGAGTGGAGCAATTACCTCGCAGGTAATCCTTTAACTGCAGACAGCCGCCTAGTGGCCTGATTCCGTCACCAAGGCTGGGTGCCCCACATCTCGCTCGTTTTTCGAGAGATGTGGGATACCACTGCACCTACCCTCTGACACTCGATTCATCCGATGCACTTAGCGGTCAACATCGGTGGTATCCCACATCTCGCGAAAAACGAGCGAGATGCCCCGAATTTCCTGTACGGGGCCCTGGACATGGCAGCGTGTGCGCCTTTCTTTAGGAAAGGCGCATGAAGTTCGCGGAACCCACTAAGTTTCACAGGAAATCGGGGACATTGGGGGGACCCGAGGCGCGGTTGTTGAACTGCAGCCGCTTACTTGATGCCCGTGCCGATACTTACCAGGCTGACTCCATCAAACGTAGTTTTTCCGGCATTTTGCGGTGGCGTGCTCCTGAGGGCTACTATGCCGGTGTTCTGGGGCTCAAGATGGTAGTGTAGCTGCAGATAGGTCTGGACAAGGACCGCCCTTCTGCGCGATTGCACCAGTTCATCCGACGGCGATCCTGAAGTAGCGTAGCCCTCGATGATGAGAGGTGTATTGTAGATTTCCCTAAACTGACCTACTGCCTGATCGATATTCTGCCTTCCAGTCGCCGACAACACTTCTTCCCCGCTCGGGTTGGTAGTGAAAAGCGCAGAAGCATCGATCCACTCGCGGCTCTCAGGCAAGGACTTGAAAATTGTGCCGTCCCGATATTGCTCAACCGGTAGATCGTCAAGGTTGTCGTAGCCGCGGTGTTTGAAGAAGCCTTTGAAGAAGAACTCGTGCTTTAACGCTTCTGTGTCGTCGGTCAGGTTGCCCGTGGCCTGATTGATGTTGGTAAGGGATTGCTGGAGGTTGGTGCCTGCGTCTTCGCCATACTGATCTTGGGCAAATGCGCTCTTCAGCGTGGTGTTGATCTGCTCCGTCGTCTGGTCGAGATTCTGTGTTGCGGCTTTGGCACTGGTCAGGGTGTCGTCCATCTTGGGTACCAGCTGCCGGGACTGCACCTCCGCCAGGAGATTGTCGACGCGAGTGGTGGTGGTGTTGAGCTTCTCAGTTGTCTGGCGGACGTTTGCAATGGACTGCTTTACGTCTGTCGCGGTTGCTTTATCCTCCAGCAGAAGCCCTGCGGTTCCTTTCCCGTTTCGCACGTCGAGCACCACTCCGTTTACGTTTCTTATGGTGCCGGTTGCGGTGTCAAGAGTGGTGTCGAGACGGCCGCTTACGTCTTTCATGGTGCCCTGTAGGGCGGTGATGGTGGTGCTCGCCTGGCTCATGATGCCCTGCGCCTGTTCCAGCATCTTGGTTATATCGAAGGGCTCTTTGCTGGCAAGAGTACTTTCCGGCGGAGCTTCGGGCGCCCGAGTGGTACCAGAATGAATGAGCAGGAATTTATCCCCTACCAACCCTTCCGTCTCTACTGTCACCAGCGAATCTTCGCGGATCAAACCATGGAGCCGATCCTCTACATTCATCTTCAGGCGAAATTTTTGTGCCGGGCCTGAGGGGATCTGGATATTTACCAATTCGCCCGCATCCATGCCATCCACCCGGACGGTCGAGCCCTTGGGGAGCCCATCCACATTCTGGAAAGTGGTGTAAAAAACGACGTGACGGTTAAACGCTTTGTGCTGATTGCCAATCAGAAAGAGGCAGACGCCGAACAGCACGATGGCGGCGGTAACGAAAATCCCGATGACTACGTTGTGGTTTTTCATGCGACTATGCAGTGCTCCGCTATGAATTGTTGCAACCGGTTGTCATTCCTGCTGTCCAGTTCTTGCGGCGTGCCGAATGCCAGGAGCCGGCCTTGATCCAACACGGCAAACTTGTCTGCGATCTTGCGCGCCCCTTGAATGTCGTGGGTGACAATCACCATGGTGGTATTACGCTCGGTTTTGACTTTCATGAGAAGGTTATCGATCTCAGAGGCGGTGATTCTGTCCAATCCGCTGGCGGGCTCATCCACCAGCAAAATTTCCGGCTGAAGAACCAGTGCCCGCGCCAGGCCCGCCCGCTTCTGCATACCGCCGGAAAGAGCCGACGGCATCTTGTTGCCATCTTTTGCCAAGCCGACTTCTCCTAAGGTCTCTTCAACCACGCGCTTGATCTCCTCGGGAGATTTGTTGGGATCCAGCCGATGAAGGGGCATGGCGAGATTTTCATTCACCGTGAAGGAGTCAAAGAGGGCTGCGCTCTGGAAGAGATAACCCATTTTGCGCCGGACCTTCACCAACCCGTGTTCATCCAAAGCCGACATATCTTCTCCTGTCACCAGGACTCTTCCAGCGTCTGCCATCAGCAGACCAATCATCAGTTTTAAGGTCACACTTTTGCCGGTCCCGCTTCGGCCAAGGATGCAGACTGCTTCTCCCCGAGCGACGGTGAACGACACTTTATCCAGCACTTTCCTGTCGCCAAAACCCTTTTCCACTTGTTCAAACGCGATCGCGGCGCCGGTGGTTTGCTCCTCGGTCATATGGCCTGGTCGGGAAAAAGGAAGAAGATGCATTTGACGAGGATCACGTCCGCCAGGATGACGACCAGCGAAGAGACGACAACGCTGTTGGTAGCGGCCTTGCGCACGCCGTCGGAGCCTTCGTTGGTGGTGTAGCCATAAAAGCAGGAGATGACGGCGATGAGATAGCCAAAGACCGCGGTCTTGAGCGTGGGGGGAAGGAAATCGGCGAGTGCGACTCCGTCGAAGGCACGCTGCATGTAGAGCCTCCAGCTTAGATGCGACCAGATATGCTCGGAGAGAAAGCCACCGAGCATACCCGCTGCATCCATAAAGATAGTCAGCAGCGGAAGCATGACGGTACAGGCGATGACCCTGGTGACTACCAGCAACTTGAAGGAGTCGACGGAAAGCGTTTCAATAGCGTCGATCTGCTCAGTAGCGCGCATATTCGCAAGCTGCGCTCCAATGCCGGCGCCTACGCGGCCCGCCATCAGCAACGCGGCAACCAGCGGGCCAATCTCATTGAAGAACGCAAGAGATTGGAAGACAGGAATTTCTGCTGTTGCGCCAAACTGCACCAGAGTGCTTCGCGTGTGCAATGTGATGACCACGCCGAGCGCCAGGCCGGACGCCACGACCAAAAAGAAAGAACCGACACCGATTTCATAAAACTGCATGAGCAGGTACTCGCCTTCAAACGGGGGCACCCACGCGTCGCGGAGGGCCTTTGCGCCGAATAACGCCACCTGTCCGATGGAGTCAAAAAATGATTTCAGCAAATTAACTTTCCCTCACCGTATTGCCCTTTGATGCGCCACACACTTCGAGGTAGCGCGGTTCTGCAGGTAAATTTATGACGGCCGGGAAGTTACGAACCAGCCGTCAACTTTCGGGCGGCGGCGTTCGTCAGCGAAGCCCTGTTCCCGTCCGCCGCCCCGGGGATACCCCCGGCGTTTCTGCCCAGTAAGCTATGACGATGCAGTGATTCAACTTGCAGATACTCGCCAGCAAAGGATCCCCTCGTTCGAGATACCGATGGCAGCCTGAAGCAGAATTCACCCAAAGAAGCCCGAAAAAATCCTATAATTCTCGCACTTTTGCCTAGAACTTTTCAGAAGCCGGAATCGGACGATGCATTTCGTGCTTCATGAAACGCTTTGACCGCCTGAATCACTATCCGGTCAGCGAAGGTAGAACCCAATCCCCCAACAGCATCGAGGTGTCTATGTCAACAAAGAATCCGCACCACAGCCTATCCCGTGTCTCCTTTCCCAAGAGCGAACGCAAGACCCATTCTGGCGCAACGGTCGCAGGGAAGACCGACTCTCAAAGCAACATCAGCGTTTCGGTGATTGTGAAACGGAAGAACCCTCTGGACTTGGAAAAAATGATTGGTCGCCACCTCAGCCAGGAGGAATTTGCTGAGCAATACGGCGCCGATCCGGCTAGTTTCGACCACCTCCGCGAGTTTGCCCACAAGCACGGCCTCACGGTGGACGAAGGCGCATCCAGCCTGGTGCGGCGCACCATGGTCCTGCGCGGGCCGGCAAGTAAGATGGAATCTGCCTTTGGCGTCACCCTCAGCGACTACGAAAAAGAAGGAAAGAAATTTCATAGCTACACCGGAAGTATTTCCATGCTCCAGGAGTATGCCGAACCAGTTGAGGCGGTGCTCGGCCTTGACAATCATCCCATCGCCACGCCGCACATTCGCATGCTGGACAAGCAAAAAAAAGGTAAGCCGAAGAAGGATCCGGCGCAGATGGCATCCTTCAACCCACCGCAGGTCGCTCAACTCTATAGCTTCCCGACCGGAGTCAATGGCGCGGGTCAGACGATCGGCATTCTCGAGCTCGGCGGCGGCTACAGTGCCAGCGATTTGTCCAGCTACTTTGCCGGGTTGGGCATCGCCGAGCCGCGCGTCACTGCAGTCTCGGTCGACGGCGCCACCAACTCGCCCAACGACCCTAACGCCGACGGTGAGGTCGCACTCGATATCGAAGTCGCCGGCTCCATCGCTCCGGGAGCGAATATAGCCGTCTACTTCACCACCAATACATCGCAGGGCTTTCTCGATGCTCTGACGACGGCTATTCACGACACAGCCAATGGTCCTCCTTCGGTCGTCTCCATCAGCTGGGGCAGCCCCGAGTCGAACTGGACAGCGCAATCGATGACGGCGTTCGATGAGGCTTGTCAGTCCGCGGCTGCGCTGGGCATCACCATCACCGTCGCCTCCGGAGATAACGGGTCGAGTGACGGCGGCAGCGGCAACAATGTTGACTTTCCTGCGTCTAGCCCGCATGTACTCGGCTGCGGCGGTACTGAGCTGATCGCCACAAGCAGCGCCATCCAGCAGGAAGTCGTCTGGAACGATCAGGCGCAGGGTGGAGGAGCGAGCGGCGGCGGTGTCAGCAGCGTCTTCACGCTTCCACCCTGGCAGATGAAGTCCAAAGTCCCATCGGCGCCAACCAGCGGCGGCGGACGCGGCGTGCCAGACGTGGCTGGCGATGCCTCACCGGAGACTGGTTACAACGTCTTTTACGATGGGCAGTCTGCAGTGGTGGGAGGGACCAGCGCAGTCGCTCCGCTCTGGGCCGCCCTCATCGCCCTACTCAACCAGCAGCGCGGCAGCAATATCGGTTTCGCCAATGTCACGCTCTACCAGAGTGCCGAGAACGGCTTCCACGATATCACCCAAGGTAGCAACGGCACTTATTCGGCGGGACCGGGCTGGGACGCCTGCACCGGCCTGGGCTCGCCCAACGGACTCCAGTTGTCGCAGATTTTCGCGGCAACTTCAACTGGCGCCGCAAAAGCTGCGCCCGCAGCTGCCACACGCGGAGGAAAGCCCGCTCACGCCGCGCATTAGTCAGCTCCGAAGGGAGTGCCACAAATCCAAAGGGCCCAGGTTTCGATTTTGAGGCCTGGGTCCCCTTGGGTTCAGAATATCGGCCCTTCAGGTACTCTCCATCTGCTTTCGGCTCAAAGTCTACGGGGTCCTGCGGGGCGGATCGAACCGCCCGAAGTCGACCCATGCAGGCCGGCGTTGCAAGCCAGCGCTGTTCTTTAAGGAGCATGACACAACCAGCTCCGGCATCCAGGCAATCTAAGTTATACCTGTGCAAGTTGGGTGCCCTCGCTGCAGTAGCCGAAACTTTGCCCATCCGAAGAGTTGCCACCATCCACGCAGATTCGAAATCGAAGGAAAATATCGCAATGCATAAGTTTGGTGTCTGGGCGCCGAAAGTGCGGAAGATGTCGCTAAAATGGCGCCAGCAGATGCTGCCCATGAACGGGCCCAACGAGCGTGGCTGGTGGACGCTTGCAGTGCCGGAGGCCAGCTGCGGCGACAAGTATGCTTTCCTGCTGGATGACGACCCAGCCCCCTATCCGGATCCGCGTGGTTTGCGTCAGCCAGATGGTGTGCACGGCCCTTCTGAACTTTACAATCACACCCTCTTTGAGTGGCACGATCAGCTGTGGCGAGGCGCTCCGAAGATGGCCTCGATCGTCTACGAGCTACACATTGGCACCTTTAGCAAGGAAGGCACGTTCGATGGCGCGATCCCGCACCTGCAGTATCTGGCCGATCTCGGAGTGACGCATGTTGAAGTGATGCCCGTGGCTGCATGGGCAGGTCAACAAGGGTGGGGGTACGACAGCGTTGCCTTATTCGCAACGCACGAGCCCTACGGCGGTCCCGACGGCTTCAAACGCTTTGTCGATGCCTGCCACGCAACAGGCTTGAGTGTCATTCTTGATGTTGTCTACAACCACTTTGGACCGGTAGGAAACTACACCACGAAATTTGGCCCGTATCTTAATCCAAACCGTAAAACCCCATGGGGAGACGCAGTCAATCTCGACCAGGAAGGCAGCGACGAGGCGCGACGGTTCTTTGTGGACAACGCGCTCATGTGGCTGAAGGACTACCACTGCGACGGCCTGCGGTTCGACGCTGTGCACGCATTCATCGACCTCTCCGCTGTGCACTTTCTGGAGCAGATATCCATTGAAGTGGAACGCCTGAGTGCCACACTTGCCAAAGAGTTCTACCTGATCGCCGAGAGCGACCTCAACGATCCGCGCGTTGTGCGATCGCGCGAAGCCAACGGCTACGGCATGGACTCGCAATGGAGCGATGACTTTCACCATTCCCTGTTTTCTGTGCTCTATAACCCGAAGGATGGGGAGACTGGCTATTACGACGATTTCGGCTCCCTCGCCGACCTGCACAAAGCCCTCAAACACGCATACGTCTACGACGGGCAATATTCCGGATATCGCAAGCGGCGGCACGGCCGCGCCGCAGATGGCCTTTCGGCGCATCACTTCATCCACTTTGATCAAAACCACGATCAGGTGGGCAATCGCGGATGGGGAGAACGCCTGGAGCATCTGGTCGGACTGGACGCCGCCAGGGTGGCAATCGGTCTGGTACTCACAGCTCCGTACATCCCGATGTTATTCATGGGTGAGGAATGGGCGGCCTCGTCGCCGTTTCTGTACTTTGCGGATCACGACGATGAGGAAATACGACGGTTGGTGGCCGAAGGGCGCAAGCGTGAATTCGCTGCCTTCGGATTCGATGGGGACGTGCCCAACCCCGAAGACGAGAAGACGTATGAGATGTCGAAGTTGAATTGGGAGGAGCAGGGCGAAGGCAAGCACGCGGAAATGCTCGCCTGGGTGAAGGCGCTGATCAAGCTCCGCCGCAGCCACGTGTGCCTGAATGATGGTGACATGCACCACCTGCTGGTATCCACGGATGACGAACGGCGAACGCTGGTGATGGAGCGCGACGAGGCTCGCGTCCTGATCAACTTTGGAGAAATGCCTCACACCTTCGCTCTGTTGGAAGGCGAGACGCTGGAGCTGATCTCCCGGGGTGGACTCGGTGTTGAAGATAGCCACCTTGATCTTCCACCGATGACGCTGGCGGTATTGATGTCGACTTCAGAGGCGGTAGAGAATCGTCAGGTCGCTCCGCACAGGAGATGATTCGCTGCCGCCAATGGGTCGTCTGCTACTTTCTCTAGAAGCCATGCCTTGGCTCGCCGTGAAGAGCTTCGACTCGTTCTCGCCCGAGGATCACCCAAAACTCCTACACTCCTTTCTGCGCCTACTCCAGATGTTCGTCCTATACCTGACTAATCGGGATGGTAGTGACGTACATCACCTCATACCGAGATGATGGCGGCCGCGACGTTTCACCGCAAAATGGGTCAATCGTGTGACCTGGATCACAGACCCGCCTTCTGAGCGGCCCCACACTGACGATCGGAGAGGATCATGCCCAACTCGCGTCATCAGAAGCCCTTCTGGCCGAAGACGCTTCACTGAAGTAGTATGCGTTGGTCAAACGCAAATGCCCATGCGAGGAGAGAACGATGAAAATCCTTCGTCAAATGCAAAGGTTGGTGCCGAATTGAGTTCCGCAATCTCAACACAGCAGAAGAAGCGTATCTTTGTTGTCGATGACGAACCCACAATTGCGTCGTCTCTGGCAGCGATACTACGAATCCACGGCTTCTTAGCAAGATACTTTGTAGACCCCCTGGAAGCCCTGGACGCGGCCAAGGTTGAACCTCCCGATCTCCTGATATCAGATGTTGTTATGCCCCAGCTCTCAGGGGTGGACCTGGCAATCCGTATTCAGGCGGAGTGCCCAACCTGCAAGGTGTTGTTGTTTTCCGGACAAGCCGCGACGGCGAATTTACTCAAGACAGCCCACGAGCGAGGCCACGATTTTCGATTGTTGGCGAAGCCAATCCACCCCAGTGACCTGTTATCCGAAATTGTCAAAGCTAACGAGGCCAATCCAGGTTCAAAACCTTAGCGACTGAGGCATGGGTTGTGACGTTCGTCACAGAGGACTGTGATCCGGAAGTCTAAGCTTGCCTTGAAAGGTCGGTCTCTCCGGAGGCGAAGGCAGCAGATTCCATAACTTAAGCGGCTCTACATAAACCCAGCGCTATCTGCATTGCGGGTGACCACATGACACAACACACTCTACATCCTGCTTACGCCGAATCAATCCGGTACGATTTGAAGGAACTTCTCGTCGCGTACGATTTCTCTCGAGCGGCAGAGTCATCACTGAAGTATGCGGTGATGATGTCCAAACGGTTTGGGTCGTTCATCCATCTCATCGGAGTTCAGAGTCCAGTCGAATACGCCAGTGCTCTCGAAGCCGGACCGCTCGCGATGGAAATGTCTCAGCGTGATCTTCAATTGGGCCTCCAAGAAGTAGAAGCGCGCCTCCGGGCAGAAGGGATTTGGAGCGATTCTGTTCGTCGGATCGGCAACATCTCAGACACAATAGAAGGAGCCATACTCGAGCACACGCCAGACCTTCTTCTGCTTGGTGCCTATGGTTATGGTCCTATTGATCGGCCACGACTTGGCTCTACAGCCGAGCATCTGCTGCGGACCGTTTGCTGCCCGGTATTCGTAGTAGGACCGGATGCGCTCTTCCGCAACAGCGAAGCTCCTCCTGTCGACAGGATTCTCTGTCCTACGAGCTCACTCGACGTTACGGACAATATCTTTTCTTTTGCCGGCCATTTGGCTGGCCGGATGGGGGCGCTTCTGGAGCTGGTCTATGTGGTTGATCCTATGCAAAGGGATGCGCGACATAGAAACTGCGAGCAGCGCTGCGAAGAGTGGAGCGCGAAAGTGCGTGACAGAGGTGTCAGAGTAACTTGGAGCCTGCTCTACGGCCGCGCCGACAAAATAATTTCCGACCGTGCAAACGAGTCGAAAGCCTCACTCATTCTGTTTGGTCTACACCGTAGCGGCAAGCAGATGATCGATTGTCCCGATGGGGTAGTGAGCGCCACGATTCGCCAGGCCCGGTGTCCGGTGATGACCGTTCCACCCTTCTTCATGGATGGGCACTAGCCCGCTGCTCTGTGCACGCGGTAGTGTGGCGCAGGTCAACGATAAGCCATGGGGTCTTCAGATAGGGTCAGAGTTGTGTGAGGTGTCGTATGACCGTTCTTGGAAATCCAGTTGAGCTGAGCCTCGAAAGTATTCTGTTTGCTACAGACTTCTCTGAGAGTGCGGAAATTGCCAAGCTTTACGTGCAAGCGCTCGCCGAGCGATATCAATCTCGAGTTAGCATACTGCATGTGGTCGATCTCTCTGCAGCCTTTAAGGCGCCCGACGCTGGTCTCAGCATTGACGTCTTCCGAAGAATTGGAGGGGAATCCCTTTCCCGACTTAAGGCCGAACTGATCTCGCACAGAGTCCACGTAGAGACCGTCCTATGCGAAGCAATAGACCCAGCTGCAGAAATTCTACAAACAGCACAGGGCAGCTCCGCCCTCCTGGTTATCGGTACGCGGGGACATAAAGGACTGGCTAGGCTCGTGCTTGGATCGACAGCTGAGCAGCTGATCCATCAAGCCACACGTCCAATTCTCACCATCGGGCCAGGTGTGCGGCCGCCCAAATTGCCGCTGAGTTTCCAAAGAATCATCTATGCCACGGACTTTTCTCCGGAGGCCGCCAAGGCAGGTGTTTTTGCCCTATCGTTTGCCCAGGATTTCGGTGCCCACCTCTATCTTTGCCATGTGCTTCCGGAACCTGGGGGCGTTCATCAAATGGATGATGATGAATTGAACGCCAGGTTTACCGGCGCTCTGCAGAGGCTGGTTCCCGACGCGGCGCGGGAATGGTGCGAGCCGGAGTGTGTTCTCGAGCACGGGTTTGCGGCTGATGGCATTCTTCTGCTGGCGGAGCGCGCCAAGGCGGACCTCATCGTGATAGGGACTCGCAAAGCATCGCACTGGTTCGATAACTTCAAAACCGGTGTGGCATTTCAGGTGATCAGCAGCAGCCATTGTCCCGTGCTTACGATCCGAGCCTAGTCTGCCACAGCTAAAAAGTCTGCCTGAGAACTCGCATTTAGCCGCCTTAGTCCCGCAGGGACTCATGAAATTGTCCAGGGTTACGCCCATAAGCGCTACCTTGTTTGGGTGTTTTTCGTCAAACTCGCCACAAAATCGTCATCCTGCCTGCCCCGGCTTGCCGTGGGAGCGAAGCGCCTCACAGAGTTATCGCGTGACCCAGCGCTTGTGGGCGCGCAGTCGAAGGACCTCGAGGATGCTCATCTTACCCATGCTGCTCGTACCTTTTCGACCACCGAAGCCAGAGAACGGGATTTGCGCAACGTAGAATTAGCCTACGGAACACAGCAAGATGCAGCGGTTCTTGTTCTCGGCCCACGGGGAAAGACCGTGGCGGCTCCCCCTTGGATGCGGGCTTCGGCGGTTGAAAAGCTCGGAGCAACAAGGCTAAGCCGAGGATCCTCGAGGTCCTTCGACTGCGCGCCATCAAGTCCTGTGTCACGCGATAACTCTGTGAGGCGCTTCGCTCCCACGGCAAGCCGGGGCAGGCAGGATGACGTTTTGTAGCGAGTTGGAGATCCAAACAATCGGCGTCTTCTTGGATTTCTATCGTCTGCCAAACCAATTAGCGCGGGGGGGCTGCGCCCTGGGCTCAGATGTCCCTACGGGACTGATTGATCGTCCTGATCTCGGCGATTCGGGAGTTCTCACGCAGACTCTTTAGGCCGTACCCTTCAACCCGTCTTGTTCCGCTGCGTAGGTGCGGTGGCAAAAGAAAGCCGTCCGGGGCCTCGACTTCTCGCCACAGATACTCCTGTCCCAGCCCAGAATCCCCGAAGAACAGGACGGATGCGCACGCTCCGCCGCCGTGAAGGTTAAGTTCGTTTCTACTTCAAGCGCCAGTAATTGCAATGTGATCCACGTCACGGAAGACGATGAACCGAAGCTTGTACTCTATCCGTGGTTTTCATCGCATGCGCAGAAGTGAAGACCGCAAAATTGGCTCTAAATCGAGAAGATAGATGCTTATTTGGCTCTGGAATCATAAAGAGTGGATGTTGCTCGGTTGTGGCTTGGCGTTGTTCATGGCCCTGGCCGAATGGATCCGTCGCCGAAGAGTTGCTATGGTCAGATCCTCTCGGCGTGGCGGGATGGATCAGCATGAGCCCAAGATACTGGTTCTTTCCGCGTGGGCTGGAGAATTGCCCATAAAGTCCTTAGCTACGGCAATTCCACGGCTGGGCAGCGATTCCGTTCCAACTTGTTTGGCTCGATTCAAATTCTTATCCGGTGGCCCCAAGAGAGAGCGCCAACTAAAGGCATCAATTAACTACATCGACAGCGCGTTTGCCGATGCAAGTTCTGGTGGAATCGAAACTACGGTTTGCCGTGTTACTCAGGCCTGCTGGCGACCAGCACAAAACAAGCAGTCATTGGAACTCATTCTTGCTCTCCAGGTTGGTGGAAGACTTATGGCGTTGCAAGATCCTGAGGCCGAGCTAGGCCCAGCGAATCCGTTCTGCGGATTGTTCCCCATCAACGCGATTACTGAGCCTTTGGCCCGCGTGACATTGCTTGATATTGATGACGGATCAAAGTGGCAAATCGACTATAGACTGCAAAAGTCTCCGCTCAGGGCGACTGAGATTTCCAGCTTAACGCCGCTCAGCGGTTGACTCAATCGCCCCCCAGCCGCGATGCGCCCCTGCGCTGGGAGCCAGCCCATAGCAGGAATTGGGCGTAGAATCGCTGACGTTGCAGGCACGGAGCGGCTTCCCTCGCTGCTCCTGGTACCCGGCCGGGTCTCCTATCTTGCTAGCGGGGAGGTCGTTGTGGGGAACGAGAGAAAAGCTTGCGAGAACGGGGCGAAAGTTTACCTGGTGGGCGGTGGTATAGCGTCGCTCGCCACCGCTGCTTTTCTCATACGAGACGCAGATGTTTCCGGCCGCAACATCACCATCCTGGAACAGTCTGGGCGGCTGGGTGGCAGCTTGGATGGAGGTGGGTCGCTCCAGGAAGGCTATGTCATTCGGGGCGAGCGAATCCTGGAAAATAAGTATGTCTGTACTTATGACCTCTTTTCATCGATCCCGGGTTTGTCAGGCAAGACCGTTACCCAGGAGATCTTTGGCTGGAACCAGGTAATTAAGCATTCCTCTAAGTCGCGCCTCATACGCGACGGGCACAGGATCAACGCTCCCGCATACGGATTAACTGGAAAACAGATCCTTACTTTGGAGCGCCTGGCAGCAGAAACGGAAGAGATGCTAGGTGCGACCAGCGTTTCTGATCAGTTTGACTCTTCCTTCTTTGAGACTAACTTCTGGATCATGTGGTCCACCACCTTCTCATTCCAGCCCTGGCACAGCGCCGCCGAATTCAGGCGCTATCTTCACCGCTTTGCTCACATTATTGCGAGATTCAACCGGCTTCATGGTGTTATGCACACGGTTTACGAGAAGTCCGATTCGATGATTCGTCCGCTGCTTAAATGGCTCGGGGAGCATGGGGTGCAATTTGAATTGAACACACGGGTTACCGACCTTGCTTTCTACGAAGAGGGAAGCGCGAAAACTGTTGAGCAAATCCTGTATGCACGCGATGGTACCTGCGGCGAAATTGAGATAGGGCAGGACGATTACGTTGTTGTCACGCTGGGTTCCATAGCAGAAGCTTCCAGTCTTGGATCCCTGGACTCGGCTCCCGCACGCAAGGGTAAGAGCAGTGCGGGCGCTTGGGCTTTTTGGGAAAAGATCGCAACGGGAAGACCGGAGTTCGGCCGTCCCTCTGTCTTTGCGGATCACGTAGACCAATCCAAGTGGGTATCGTTCACCACCACTCTGCGCGATTCACCGTTCTTTCGCATCGCACGCGAGGTTACCGGCAATGTGCCTGGAGAGGGTGGGCTTATCACCTTTGCGGACTCCAACTGGTTGGCCTCGATTGTGTTGCCGCACCAGCCGCACTTCCCGGGACAACCCAGGGATATCGATGTCTTTTGGGGTTATGGACTGCTTGTGGATCGTCCGGGGAACTTCATAAAGAAGCCGATGTCGGAATGCACGGGGCGAGAGATTATGACCGAGATATTGGGTCATTTGCAAAGTGAATCAGACCCGCAACGGATTCTTATGGGATCTACCACTATTCCATGCATGATGCCTTTCATTACCAGCCAATTCTTAACCAGGGGAAAAGGCGATCGTCCGCAAGTGCTGCCCCCAGGCTGGAAGAACCTGGCCTTCATCGGGCAGTTCTGCGAACTGCCCGACGATGTGGTATTTACCCTTGAATACTCAATCCGTTCTGCCCAGACGGCAGTGTACTCATTGTTCGGGCTTAAGCGCGAGCCACCAGCCGTCTGCACGGAAGCCTACGATTCAGGTATTTTGAGTAGGGCATTCAGGGCATCATTCGAGCTCCGTGAGGTTTCAGGGCACGAATGTAGGCCACCGATCTGAAAGAAAGACAAAGCCGCAGCCATTGTCCCGTGCTTACCATCCGAACTAATCGGTCACACCAAGCTTTAGGCGTAGTCGCTTCTCTCGATGCCTAGCTTTCTAAGTTTAGAGTTCAATGTCGTCCGTTTGAGACCAAGCCTTTCGGCGGCCCCCCCGCTTCCCCCAATCATTCCCTTTGTCTCTCTCAAGACACGGAGGATGTGTTCTCGCTCTGCCGCGTGAAAGTTGGGGTCAGATGTTGCTGACGTTTCTTCTTCAAGCATTTCCAACTCTGCTAACGGGGCCCGTAGAATTGATCCTGGCGTAAGAATCACGGCCCTTTCAATGAAGTTCTCCAGCTCTCTTATGTTGCCGGGCCACTCCCACGCACAAAGAGTAGTCATTGTTTCCGGCGGGATGGTCGCAATCGGCTTGTTCATGCGCTTGGCGTGCTTGTTGACGAAGTAGTTGACGAGCAGGGGAATGTCCGTAGACCTTTCGCGTAGCGGGGGAACCGTGATTGGGAAAACCCGGAGGCGGTAGTACAGATCGCTGCGGAACTCACCCGCCTTGACCATCTTGGTAAGATCGCGATTCGTAGCGGCGATGAGACGAACATCGACCGGAATCGTTCTTCTTCCGCCAAGACGCTCGATTTCCTTCTCCTGCAGCGCCCGCAAGAGCTTGGGCTGCAGGTCCAGAGGCAGATCCCCTACTTCATCCAGGAAGAGCGTGCCCATGTGAGCCAATTCCAATCGTCCGATTCGCTGCGAGATGGCGCCTGTGAACGCGCCTTTTTCGTGGCCAAAGAGCTCGCTTTCTAATAGCCCGAAGGGGATCGCCGAGCAATTCAACTTGACGAAGGTCTGGTCGCGGCGCGGACTGATGGTATGAATCGACCTCGCTATCAACTCCTTGCCGGTTCCGGTCTCGCCCAGGATCAGTACGGTTGCGCTGGTGGAAGCGACCGTTTCCACCTGCTTCAACACGGCCTTCAGACCACGGCTTTCGCCGACGATTTCGTCGAAGTTGTACTCTGTGCGCAGCTCCTCTTCGAGATAGCGCTTTTCTTCTCTGAGCTTGCTGCTTAGCTGGGTGATTCTTCGGAAACTATGGTCGATCTTCAGTATCCCGGCGATCTGGCTGGCTGCTTGACGAAGGGTCTCTGCCTGGTGTTGGTCAAAAACAGCTTCCCGCCGGCTGCCGACAAACAGGGTGCCAACTACCTCACCTCGACTGTTAAGGGGAACCCAGCAACCCGACTTGATTCCGGCCTTGAGTTGAAGGGCTGGTTGGCCGGCCTTTTTGTCGTCGACCTGGCTCATCAGAAGTGGTTCCTGGTTGACGAAGGTCCAGCCCTCTGGGGTGCCTTCGATTGGGATACTTACCCCTTGAATTGGGCCCTGGTCTTCCCCTGCAAATAGTTGTTGCAGTTCTAGCTGGTGGGGACTATGGGCGTCATAAAAGGCAATGGTTGCCACGTCGTGCGGGATCAACCTCTGAATACTCGCGTCCATCGCGGCCAATATCTGGCGAATGTCAGGATTAGCCAGCATCACTTTGCTGAGTTCAAGAACGAGCGACTCTTCGGCACCTTTCCGGTCTGTGAAGTCGCGGGTGACTTTAGAAAAGCCTTTGAGCTGACCGTCTTTGCCGCGCAATGCGGTGATGATCACGTTGGCCCAGAAGCGCGATCCGTCTTTACGAATCCTCCAGCCTTCATCTTCGTATCGACCTTCGGCGGAGGCGACCTCCAACTCATGTTGTGGCTTGCCCCGTTCTACGCTTTCCTGCGGGTAAAACTTCGAAAAATGCTGGCCGAGGATCTCTTCGGCGCGGTATCCCTTGATTCGTTCCGCGCCAAAATTCCAGGTCGCGACTCTGCCTTCAGGATCGAGCATGAAGATTGCATAGTCACTGGCGCCTTCCACTAGTAGGCGAAATCGCTCTTCACTGCGGCGCAGAGCTGTCTCCACCTGTTCGCGATCGGTAATATCCCGGATAACCGTCAAGATCGATCGTTCGCCGCTTGATTCAACAGGGCTTAGCATGATGTCGACCGGAAATTCGGTGCCGTCCTTCCGGCGCCCATAGAGTTCCAGGCCCGTCCCCATGGGACGTGCGCTCGGCGCGGCAACATAGGCGTCACGGTTCTGGGGATGATGACCGCGAAACCTTTCCGGGATGAGCATTTCGACAAGGTTCCCAATCAGCTCCGACTCGGAGTACCCGAAGAGCTGTTCGGAAGCAGGATTCACCGCAGAGATGCCGCCGTTGGCGGCCGTGACAACGATAGCGTCCGGGGATGCCAGGAAGAGCTGCCTGAACAGCGTTTGCGCATGTTCAATCGCGTCCGGATGGCCCAAGTTTGTCGTCATTTCCTGCACTCTGAAGTGTAACGTTTTGAAGTTTAATCAAATTTAGTCCTCATCTTGTCACATTTTGCCAAGTAAAGCCGCTCTCTTTCAGCTTTAAAGGCCTAGATCCATTTCCTGCGTAGCAGCCAGACTTTGATGCCTTGTGTCAGTGCCATGTAGGCAAGCATGGTCAAGGCCAGGATCGGCCAGTATAGCTTTGGGAGATGCGTGAAGCCGAGCGACGAGGCTAATGGGGAATATGGCAGCCAGATCCCGAACGCTATGATGGATATCGTTGTGAACGTCAGGGTGCGGCTTGCCTGGCTCTGGATAAAAGGGATCTTATTAGTGCGAATGACATGGATGATGAGCGTTTGCGTCATCAACGACTCTACAAACCAACCGGTCTGAAACAGGGAATTGCGCGACGGTTCCCAGCAGTGGAAGATATAGAGCATTACGAAGAATGTCGTGTAGTCGAAGATCGAGCTGATGGGCCCAATGAAGAGAATGAAGCGTTTGATCTCCGCGATGTTCCACGGCCTGGGCCGCGCCACTTGTTCCTCGTCCACGGCGTCGTTTGGGATCGGCACCTGCGAGAAGTCGTATAGCAAATTGTTGGTCAACACCTGGATGGGCGCCATCGGCAGAAAGGGCAGGAAGGCGCTGGCCCCCAATACGCTGAACATGTTGCCAAAGTTAGAGCTTGCCCCCATGCGGATGTATTTTAAAATGTTGGCGAACACCTTACGGCCTTCGATCACGCCTCCTTCGAGGACTGTCAAATCCTTCTCCAGAAGAATGAGATCTGCAGACTCCTTGGCGATGTCTGTAGCCGTGTCAACTGAAATGCCGACGTCGGCAGCCTTCAGCGCGGGTGCGTCGTTGATTCCGTCGCCCAGAAATCCGACTACGTGTCCTTGCCCCCTAAGCATGCGGATAACTCTCTCCTTGTGAGCTGGAGAGAGCCGGGCGAAGAGCGTAGTCTGTTGCGCCGCCTTGCCGAGTTCCTCATCGGACAAGGCTTCCACGTCTGCTCCAAGCAGCATCGGCTCAGCCGCCAGGCCGACATCTCTGCAAACCTTACGGCTGATGAGTGGATTGTCTCCAGTCAAAATCTTGACCGCTACGCCGTGCTGGTGGAGAGCCTCGAGTGCGGCCGCTGCACTGCGCTTCGGCGGATCCAGGAACGCCACGTAACCTCTCAATACGAGGTCGCACTCGTCATCCTTTGAACATAAGTGTTTGTCCGCAAGATCCTTCGTTGCCAGCGCCAAAACGCGAAAGCCATCATCGCTGAGGCTTTCGTACTCCTCTTTCAACCCAATAGCCAGAGACGGTTCCATTTGCAACAATTTACCGTCCCGTTCGAAGTAGGACGCCTGGTGGAAAACTTCCTCTGGAGCTCCTTTGGTCAGAAGAACCCTCTTGCCTTCCGGGTCTTCCACGAAGACGGACATCATGCGCCGGGTGAAATCGAATGGTATTTCATCCAACTTCTTATATTTTCCGATGGTCGCCATCCCATGAAAGTCAGGACTCTCCAGAATCGCCCGGTCAAGCAGGTTCTTCAGCCCCGTCTGGAAGTGGCTAATCAGATATCCGTTCAGCAGCACGTCCTCACTTTCGTGTCCCGTAAGATCGCAGTGCCGCATGAGCACGACACGGTCCTCGGTAAGAGTGCCCGTCTTGTCGGTGCACAAAACATCCATGGCTCCGAAGTTCTGGATGGAGTTGAGCCGCTTCACGATCACCTTTCTGCGGCTCATGGCAAGGGCGCCTTTGGACAAACACACTGATACGATCATGGGCAGCATCTCCGGCGTCAGACCCACAGCCACCGCTAACGCGAAGAAGAAAGCTCCCTTCCAGTCATGTTTTGTGAAGCCATTGATCAGGAAGACCAGAGGTACCATCACCGCCATGATGCGGATCATCAGCCAGGTGAAACGGTTTAGACCCAGGTCGAAGCTGGTCTGGACCCTTTCCCCGGTGATAGACCTGGCCATGCTGCCGAAATAGGTTTGCACCCCCGTTGTGACCACGACCGCAGTCGCTGTCCCGCTCTGAACGCTTGTTCCCATGAAACAGATATTCTTGAGTTCAGTGGCGGAGGTCACCGTCTTAGTTTCCACGTCGTGGAGTTTTTCCACCGGGAGCGACTCACCGGTGAGACTTCCCTGGCTCACAAAGAGGTCTTTCGAGGAAAGCAGCCGTACGTCACCAGGAATCATGTCGCCGGCGGACAAGTGGATGAGGTCCCCAGGCACCAGGTCGTGGAGCGGTATCTCCTTAGGCATACCATCGCGGACAACCGTGGCTGTCACATGAATCATGGCCCTGAGCTTCGCTGCTGCTGCGTCGGCTCTTGCCTCTTGGAGAAAGCGAAGGCTCACACTCAGGACGACCATCATCGCCATCACCGTGCCGGCACGCGCATCACCCGTAGAGAACGAGATCCCAGAGAGAATGGTAAGCAGGATTACCAGAGGGTTGCGAATGATCTTCAGAAGACGGATAGGCCGGGTTTGCGGTTTCTCCTGAGCTACCTCATTAGGGCCAACTGTACGTGCCCGCTCCTCAGCCTCAATTTGCGTCAAGCCGCCCGGAACCGTTTGCAGCTTCAGAAGTAGTTCGTCGCCCGTCATTCTGGCGGCTTCGACAACTGCCGGCGAAACTTGAATGTTCTTGCCCTTAGAGCTCTTTGACGTCGACGGTTCTGCCGGTGGATGAGGCGATTCCACTTCGATGGCCACCGAGTTCGTTCGATCAGCCGAGGCAATCCTCTTCGCGTCGGGCATGGTGTCGTTTCCCTTGACCGTAAAGCATTTTTCCTATCACAGTGTTCTTTTTAGAGGAGCGATGTGCGGATTTTATTTGATCGGCGAGGTGGTGAGGCGGCCTTCCACGAGGTGAAGCTAGACCCCGGTGTGAATGTTGTAAAGCAAATACCAGCCGGTGTGATCCGGTCTTCACAAAATTGAATCCCACCTTGGTACCGGCTCCCGTCGTGCTCACCCGACCTGGGAATGACGTAGGGTGAGAACCGGACATTTAGCTTCCGCGATCACGTTGTATACGGTGTTGTCACCATGCACCGGCCAAAATGCTGTGTCAGGGTTAGATCCCATAACAATCAAATCAGCCTTGAGCTTCTCCGCAGTGCCAAGAATTTGCTCAACAATCTCCCCGGCGTCCACCACCACGGTGGTAGTCGTCCATAGCGATGCTTCGTCGGGTATAAGGCGTCTAAGCTCGAAGGCCGTCCACCGGACAAGACGTTCGCCCGTGTACTCTGCATGCACGTCGCGTGGCAAGACGTGTAACAGCGTCACTTCTGCTTTATAAAACATCCCCAATTTAACGGCGAGCTCTGCAGTCTCCTGATATCCCGACGTAAGGGAGACGGGATGCAGGATTCTGCAGGGCTGAGAGTTAGCAAAAGAACGGGCGTGGGGCCCAACGGTCCACACCGGGACGTTGACGCTTTTCAGGATTTCGTGGGCGATCGACCCCAAAAAAAACTTTGTTACGTTGCGCCTGCCATGCGTGCCGAGAACCACACGCTGCGCGTGCAGATGAGTGACCATCTCCTGCATTACATCGCGAGGATGACCGTGCCGAATCACAACCTCGCAATCGATCCCATCGGCACGCATCTGCGCCGCGACTTCCCCAAGAATCTTCCGCGCTGCTTGTAAAAGTCGATGAGCCGCAGCGTTGGCAGCATCCGCGATGAATACAACCGCCGCATCCAGAGAGCCAGATTCAACAGGAGGGATCACGTGGCTGAGAACAAGCGAGGCTCCGCACGCTTCGCATTGAGCTTTGGCATACGGGATGAGGTAATCAAGGTCAGTCAGATCTGTTGCTACGAGAATCTTATCGGGAGCGATGAATGCCGAACTTTTGGTTTGCTGCCTGGTTTCCATGGTGGTCATTACAGCTCTCCTGGACGAGCGATCGATTATGAGCGGGGAGAAGTTGTGAGGCCTTTTTTCCCCCGCTCTCGGGTGGTGGTGTGCGAGTGCGTGCCCACACCGGCACTCTAGGACTGCAGAATCGTCATCACTGGGCAAGGGGCCTCCGCCAGCACTTTCGCCGCCGTTCCGCGCGCAAGATGCGTTGCCGCAGAAGATGCTGGATTGGCGCCCATGACAATCAGATCGGAATTACGCTGCTTCGCGAGGTCGACGATGCTGGTTCCCGGAGAAGCAGTGGCAAGGCGAGTGCGCAACCACGAACGCGGCTTGAGATCCTCAGGGAGATAGAAATGGACCGCGTCCTCGAACGATACCCAATCGACGTCGTCTTCTGGCTCGCTCGAACTCTTCACATGGAAGAGCACCAGCTCTGCTTCATAGGTGGCAGCGAGTTTTTGTGCATAGGCAACAGTCGCGGCTGACCGGGTCTCGAGAGTCGTTGGACAAATGACCTCGCGTATATGCCAAGTCTTGTCCTTCGGATTCGCCGCAGCAGGACCCACGGAAAGAACCGGGCAACCCACGTGCCTGAGCACAGCCTCGGCATCGGAACCGAGCAGAAGGCGCTCCAAGCCCTTTTTACCGTGAGTCCCTAGCACGATCAAGTCAACTTTATGTTGCTTGACGGCGGAAAGAAGCTCCGCGTAAAGAGGCCCCGTAAGTGAGATCGCCTGTGCTCGAAAACCCTCGGAGCGCAAAGCGGCGCCACTTTCCTCCAACTGTTCTTCTTGCAGTGACTGAACCTCAGAAGCGTCGATCCACGCTGCTTCGGGCGTAGTAATCAAGTCCGCAGGGGGGGTTACATGAACTAGCAGCAATTCCGAATTACCGGCCCTTGCAATGACTTTGGCGTATTCCAACGCACGTTGGGAGATATCAGAGAAATCTGTGGGAACGAGGATTCGTTCGAACGTAACGGCGACGGGATTCATGGTAGCCATAGTGCCTCTCTTGTCCATCTGTCGAATGGCCGCCCCCGGTTTGTTTTGAGCGGCTGTCTACTTAACAAGGTAGTGGCGCCGGCCTCGGCTGGCTGTGACAGGAATCACACTGCATCATGGACTCCAGAGTTTCGACCTGCCGGGATGCACGGAGTAGTACCCGAATGATGGAATGTGCAACCGACTCAAGGCCCGGAGGCCGGCTGCCAAACGTAGCCCTGCCCGTTAAAGTCTGTGATGGAACTTCAGGGATAAGCCGACGGGTGCCCCAGGTCCCCGATTTTCTGCGAGTGCCCTGGTTCCGTCACTAAGGCCGGGTGCCCCACATCTCGCTGGTTTTTTCGCGAGATGTGGGATACCACTGCACCTACCCTCTGACTCTCGAGTCATCCGATGCACTGAGCGGTCAACATCGGTGGTATCCCACATCTCGCGAAAAACCAGCGAGATGTGGGGCACCCGGCCTTAGTGACGGAGCCGGGGCACTCACGCAGTTAAGGATGATGTTTTGGCGCCGACGCGGGCTTAAACGCTTGCCCGTTTGAGCGCTGAAGTGGGCTCGATCGGCTTTTGTGCGGGCTGTTGGAGAAGAAGATACATTGTGAGTAGCATTTGAAGGCCCGTGAACAACGAATACGCCGCGGCCACAGCCAAAGCATCTCGTTCGTTCTGGCCGGCATATACAAACAGGGCGGCGCTGAACGCAACTGCGATCCCCGCCAGGACGTACATGACCATCTGTTGCCGCTTGGTGCCGCCCCAGGCTCTGGCAAGGCCAAATTTTCCCAGACTGAGCGAAAGGGCATAGACCCCAAGGACGTAACAGAGCATCCGGATATTTGCTCCCGGATAGAGGACCAAGAAAACCCCGCAGGCGGCTACGGCTGTACTCAAGAATAGAAAACCGCGGAGTCTGCTCACCTGGCGGCGACCGAGTCCAGCGGCGCAGAGCCAATCAACTCCTGCGATAAACAACAGTGATGCCGCGACAAGCAACATCGCAAATGCGCCCTCGACGATATAGAACCAGGAATGTGTCATCGTCGAGCGAATGTAAAAGAGGCTCAGCCCCAGCGCCAACATTGCGAAGCCATGAATTGTCATTAGTTTCACGCGTGCGTTTTCGTTTAATCGAAGCATATGCGTCACCTGCATCTTGAGTGTGGTCTCGTTTGCCTGGGAGGGCGGTGACGCCCGTCACAGCTGAGGCCCTTATCTACGGCAGATGAGCGGCTGTCTTGGCACTAACCTCTCCCGGCCCCGGCAGCTGGGTGGTATCCCATCCGCCGGCCAACGCTTCAATCAGCTGTACGCTGGCGAGCATCTGTTGCGTCTGAAAGGTGACGTATGTCTGCTGGTAGGTCAGCAGATCGACTTGCGCCGTAAGGACATTCAGGTATGGATCGAGCCCACTAAGATTTCGAGCGGTCGCCTCCTTGACGTAGCGCTGTGCCGACTGAACTGCCGCCTCTTGCTGTTGAAGATCCTGCACCAGGATGCGTTGCGCGGCCAGGTTGTCTTCAACCTGGCCAAACGCTGTAAGAACAGTCTGCCGGTAGTTCGCCACGGTTTCTCGTTGTATTGCGCTTGGTACTGCCGGACCGTGGCTCTTCGCAAGCCGGCGTCAAAGAGTGTCTCGGCGGCAGCGGGTCCAATGGACCAGAAACGGCTTGGATGCGCGATTCAGAACGCCGCAACATCGCGGTGATTTCCGTCATGAGGAAAACGGCAAAGGTGCTACCAATCAGCAAGGCAGTAAACTTAGCCTTATCGTTCACCAGCAACTTGTAGGCTAGCTTGAGTATCCCAAACATCAATCGGCTCCTTGTTCTTCAGTTTGCTAGGCAACGGGTCTTGCTGCGTCAGTGCACACAATGATTCTGTGACCCTTGTCACAAGTTGTTTTGAGATGTAGTTCTCTTTTGACCAGAATCAGCCAACTGCAGAGTTACGTCTGTGACCAATATCACCGGGCGTGACCTGGCCGGCGGCAGCGACCCGCCTCTCACACACGTGTGATCGCTATCACGGTCGACCCGCTACCCATCCCTGTACAGTGCTCCTAGTTTTGATCCTATTTTGGAAAAGGCCGCATCGGTTCACACCTGAAAGCGACCCCTGAGCGAACTAGCTGCCGGAAGGAAATGTTTCGTCAGACTCCCCCAAACCTTGCTTTCCAATTGACTCCAGCGGTTCGACGGCTCTCGTCCGGTCGAAGTGGAGAGAACCCGGATGCACGGGCAGTCGCCAGGCCCGCTGAAGCAAGTCAATAACTTCTTCATCGGCCACTTGCGAGAACCGCTCGTAAAACTGGCCAACCGCGTAGAACTGCTCAGGTCCATAGAGACAAACGAGTTGATCCACCACGGTTCCCAGCCAGGTGCATGTTGTCGGTGGAGCTACGGGAACTGCAACCACTAGCTTGCCTGGTTTCATGTGCTGGAGCGCATTGATCGCGGCGTAGATGCTGGCTCCTGTAGCAATACCGTCGTCCACGAGGATGACTGTTCGGCCCTCAACCTGGAGCGGCGGCCGGTCTCCTCGGTAGAGTTCGGCGCGGTGGCTGAGTGTTTGCTTCACCTTCTCGGTGATGTATTCAATCTGCGGTTCCGAAATACCCAGCGCGCGTATCACTTCTCTATCCAGGAACCGTCTATCACCGGCCGCCATCGCGCCGAACGCGAGTTCTTCCCTCCCTGGAACGCCTAGCTTGCGGGAAAGAAAGATATCTAGCGGGACGTGCAACGCCTGCGCTATTTCGAAGGCGACAGGAACGCCCCCGCGCGGAATTCCGAGCACGACAACGTCATTGCGATTTTCATAGGCCGTGAGCCGCTTTGCTAATTGACGCCCAGCGTCTTCTCGATCCTTGAAGATCATCGTCTTGCTCCGAGTTTAAGTTCCGGAACCGTTTATCGGTTATAGGACACCCGTGCAGTGATCTATGTCACGTCGCCGCAGAACGGCTTTTCGGTTTGATGCTTAACGACGTTGCCGGCAATAACCAATCGGTCGAGCTTTAGCAGATCCACCAGGCAAGAGTCGGATCCGGTGGTCCTCTTTATAGGCGAGGACCTCTCGCCATCGTACTTTTTCTCAACCCAAATAACACCGGGCGCCTTCCATGCCGCTCGTTCAGCGGCGCCCACATAACACTACTGGGCGGTGACTGCATTGCGGTCGAAGATAAGGGACGCGAAGGCGAGGATTGCTATCACGATAATCAAGATCAGCGATGCAACGCAATACACACACCACACGTGCAGCACGTGTGCTTCAATGTTTGTGAGGTAGAGTCCGTAGGCAAGCCCAATGCCGGCAAAGTAGACCGTAAGGACTACGCGGCGCAGCAGCACGAGAACAGCCAGCACTAAATATCCAGCTACCCCTAGCAGTGCCACGGGCATCCCATAAACCGTGGCAAAAGAGCTTTGATTAACGTATGCGGAGTTCCAAGCCGAGTGTATGAGATCGATTGGCTCTGCTGGAGCGCCATAGTGTTGAGCCAGGGCAAGGCAGGACACCACGATTCCGGCGACTGCGAGAACTGCGATGATGTAGCGCACGCTTCCCCCTCCTGAGCAGATATCGGAGTGATGCTCCAGAAATCATTACGCGAGTCGCCTCGATTTATCCGTGATTAAGATCACACCCTTCTATCCAAGCGTCGCCACTCTAAGAGATCCGGCCGGCTCTTTCTTAGGCGTTCGGCTTGCTGCCTGCAATCGCCTCCACTCTGTTGCTTGTCTGGACTGGGGGCTGGCCATCGATGCACTGGGTTTTTTCCAGCCAGGCGTAAACCGCCTTGTCGATCGTTCCGTCACCTCGGCCGGTTCCGGGTGGAACCAGGAGCACCGGGCAATGGGATTCACTGATTGCGCGATAAACGGTGCTGTTATCCAGGTGGCCGCTGTCTATCGCGACAGGGGGGGCCCCCAATATCAGCAGGCCGGGGTGCACCCGCTGCGCCACGGAAGCGATGGCTGCGCTCAGCGGGCCGGAGGTCACAAGATGCTCAACCGCCAGAGTATGTGACTCGTTGAAGGGTGCGAGCAACCGAAGTCGGGTCATGCAGTGGTTGCATTCCTGCTCCTTGCCGCATTGTGTGCTGTGGAGCACCACCAGCCCTCGCCCGGCGATGCGTTGCGCAACGTCAAGAGCGGCAATGCCGGCGTCAGAAAAATCGGTGGCAGCGATCAAGTCCTGCCACATCCAGCGCGGCAGCGCGGCTGGCTCCGCCGGGGTCGGAATGATCAAAATAGGACATGGCGTGTTCGCCAACAAAAGTCGCGCCATGGCCGCGAGTGCGATCCTACCGGCGTCCGTTTGTCCCGCGGAGCTGAGAATTAGCAGAGACGCGGAATGGTTTCTCGCCTCGCGCAGGATCTCCGCGCAAATTTGCTCGCGCTGCACCATGGAATCGTGGTTAGCGCCATGGCGCTTGGGGTCGTGCTCCATGGCTATCAACTCTGCCTCCGCGGCCTCATCACGCAGTTCCGCACCAGGTAATGCGTAAACGATCGGATCGAGCGAGTGCACCAGCACAAGCTCTGCATGGCGTTCGTGGGCCAATTGCTGTGTGTAGCGTAGACCGTAGGAGGGTTCTCCCGAGAGATCGCCCACGTAGACAATTTTCTTGAAGGGAAAGCCAGCGGGCGACTGCTGCTGGCTTTGGAAGGTACTTACTGGCTCGTGTTCCCCAGATTTCTGGATGTCTGTCATGGCTACCTTCGGTTATGATCGACTGTTCTTAATCGAATTATGGATCTCGACGCCCGCGGATTGATGTGACGGCGGATACGCGTATGAGTGACGCAGATCACATACATCGGGTGCTATAGGTGAAATGGTCACAGGTTATACCGCGAACCTCACATGGAGGGTAGCCGCATCTGCCAGGGGCGCTCAGGTTCGTGGTTGGGCAGAGGTTACGCATGCAGTCCCTCATGCAAGTAGAAAATAGTGAGAAGCATCTGGGCGCCCATGAACAGAGAATAGAATGCTAGTAAGGCGCGATCACGTTGCGTGCGTCCCAACCAGCCATGATAAGCATAAGCATGCCAAAGAGCAGGGCGATTGCTGCCAGCACGTATATAACGATTCGGGCGCGTTCCGGGCCCTTCCAATATCTGGCTAGGTTAAATTTTGCAAAACTGAGTTGTGAAACGTTGAAACTCATAGGAAGCGCGTCGGCCTACGCGGCCAAAGCGATCCTCCAACACGAGTTCGATGATCGTTTGGGTCATAGCCCAACCGCCAGGAACATCGCGCCTACTTTCTCCTCAAGGCCAACGATTGCGTTGCATCCACCTTCAACCACAGGAAGCTGGCAAGTAAATAAACCGCCCCGGCACTCATCAGCATGGCCTTGAACGACCCGAACCTCACAAACATCCAGGCAGCGGCCAATGGAGAAATGAAGGCGGAGATGGTCGAGGCCGTGTTCATGAATGCCGTAGTGGTCCCACCGAAACTTCCTCCTACTTCTAAACATGCGGCCCAGGCAACCGGCACAGCGAGATCCAAACCGAACTCGGCGATCATCAGCCAGAGAATGGCCGTGAATGGCTTTTGCATTACGCTGGTTGCCGCGAAGCCAATCGCTGCAATCAAATAGCCTCCTAGCCCAACGAGGCGTCTACCCCACAGTAGGCTGCCGGTACGGCGCACGAGCCAATCGGATAATGCTCCGCCGATGACGCTACTCACCGCACCTACAGCCAGTGGGAGTGCCGCGTAAACGCTGGACCTTTGTGCCGAGATCTGATACTGACGGGTAAGGAACGTAGGGAGCCAGGTTAGTAAGAACCAAAATCCATAGGAGCTCGCGAAATACATCCAGAAGAATGACCATAGATTGACGCTCGTAAAGAGACGCTTCCACGGTGTATCGTCAACGCTTGGGGCGCTTGCCCGGTCCGCATCTTGACCAAGGTAAGTGAGGTCCGAGGCGGTGATCGCCGGATGCTTGGCCGGGTCATCCCGATAGCACCACCAAAAGAAGAAACACCAGCATCCACCGGCTGCGCCGAAAACCACGAAGGTGAATCGCCAGCCTAACCATCCAATAAGCAAAGCAGCCAGTGGAATCCCAATCGCTGCTCCTAGGCGCGTGGCCATCCACATGATGCCAGTAGCTTTCGCACGATCGGTGACGTGAAACCAGCGTGCGAGAGAACGAGCCAGGGAAGGAAATGCGCCAGCCTCGGCCGCACCAAAAGCGAATCTTACCGCCAGAAGTCCCGGGTACCCCACCACCATGGCAGTGAGCGCCGTGAAGCCGGACCAACAGGCGACGATCCGGGTAATCATTTTCCGCTGTCCCAAGCGGTCGCCGAGCCAGCCCATCGGCATTTCAAAGATCCCATAGGCAAGCGGGAAAACACTAAAGGCATACCCCATCTGTATGTTGGATAGCCCCAAGTCATGCATAATTGCTGGAGCAGCCGCAGAAAGACAAACTCTGTCCAGATAGGTGATAGCAGAGGCCAGGGCCACCAGGATCAATACTCGTTGGCGGAGCGGGACACGGACGATCGGGGGCATTTTAAATATAGTACCCGGCGCATCAGCCAGGCCCTCGACGTCACTCCGGAAGGCTTATCCAGGGTTCAAATCAGGGCCCTATTCCATCGCCACGTAAGCAAAGAGCGCATCGACCAGGCTCTCCGACAACTGCACACCCTAGGCCTCATCAACCGGGAAACCGCGCCGGCCGAGGACGGTCTGCGACCCTCTGGGCCAAAGTCCAGAACCCGAAAACCGACCCATATGGCGCATAGGGCGCTTATGGCGCACATTCCACCCATACCGCGCATAGGGCGCTTACGGCGCACATTCCACCCATGAATGATTAACCGTGGGTCACGGTACGCTTTTCCGGTGCTAACTTTATCGACCTCTACTATCGCGAAGGAAAATACAAGGCGCCGTTACCATTCATTCCAGGACTGGAGGGAGCGGTTCGTCACAGATCTTCGACTTGTGGTTACTTGTTTGTGGTTCGCATGCAACTTGCTGATGTTTTCGTAGAGACCGTGAATTATTCGCGGCAGGCGAATCCGGCTTGGATGTTCCTCAATTTACGCAAAATCTCTAGTGCCGTATCGACAGCGCTCCGCAGGCTGAAATGTATGTGTTTGTGGGCTGTTGGTGCGGAGCGGTGTGGATACGGCGATTTGCAGTAAGCCGCTAGCGCGGTGGATGTATGGGGTTTCGATGGCGTCTGCGGAGAGTTGAGATGATCGACTGACCATGGAGGAGGTCGAGGTGAGCCACGATTGGCTGAATTTGGTATGGGGTTGGGAACGTGATCGTGAGGCGGGATAGCTTTGGTGAACGGTGCGGAGCTGATTGAAGGCATAGCACCGCGAGGGCGGAGCTGGAAGCCGCTGCAGGATGGGAGCGAATTGGCCTGGAGGACAGCATAGTTTCCTTAAGACGAGTCGATGGGGTGGCAGTCAGAGGCTGCGGTCGTTCTCGGAAGTTGGCCAGCCGAACAATGCGCGATGACGTGCAGGGTACCGCACTTGCACTTTGGGCATGAGCGGTTGAGTGCCGACCTTTGCTGTTCGGTAAGCAACGTATGTGTATCCGCGGCAGTGGCTCTGAGATGGACCCTACAGAGCGCCAGCGCCTGGCGTCGGTTGCGGTTGGCAAGTAGACCGAAGTGGCGGATCTTGACGAAGCCGGCAGGCAGCACATGAAGCAGAAAGCGACGGATGAACTCGGCCGCATCGAGCCTCATGACGCTGCTGCGGTTGTTGTGCCGGGAGTCTCGCCAGCGGAAACGAACTTGGTTTTGTTCGAGGCTGAGAAGTCTTCCGTTGGAGATGGCGACCCGATGCGTGTAGCGGGCCAGGTACTTCAGCACATGTTCGGGTCCTCCGAATGGAGGCTTGGAATAGACCACCCATTCTTTTCGGCGCACAATACCAAGCAGAGAGTGAAAAGCGTGTGCTGTTGAAAGTTCAGCCAGCTTGCCGGGGAAGCATAGCTCGCTTCGCCGATAGCTCTGCTTGAGGAAGGCAAGCAGCTTGCCGCGGAACATGCGGCTGAGTACGCGGACTGGAAGGAAGAAGCCTCGTCGCCGGGTTGTAACCCAGCGGGAGTTATTGAGGGCAAGTCCGCCGGCGGGAACGAGACAGTGCAGATGAGGATGATGCTGGAGGTTCTGACTCCACGTATGGAGAACAGCAAGCACGCCGATGCGCGCACCGAGGTGGCGTGGATCGGCGGCGATCTCCAGTAGGGTCTCGGAAGCTGCGCGAAACAGCAATGCATAAAAGAGTCGCTGGTTGCGCAGCGCGAGCGGCGCCAGTTGTTCAGGTACGGTGAAGACGACATGGGCATAGGGCACCGGCAGCAGGCTCGTAGCCTGCTTCAGGAGCCAGCGATCGCGTGCTGAAGACTGACACTTGGGACAGTGCCGATTACGGCACGAATCGTAAGCGACGGTCTCATAGTTGCAGCGGTCGCATCGTTCAAGATGAGTGCCCAGTGCCGCCGTGCGGCACTGGCCGATATCGCGTAGCACCTTCCGTTGTTGATCCGACAGGGCATGGCCCCATCGTCGAAGCAACTCGTCTTGATGGGCGCGGAAGACATCGGCCACTTCGAGCCGATGTCCTCTCATGCTGTTCTGTTCCCTCCCTGGGCGGTTCGGGATATCCGGATGGGCAGATCATCGAGTGGGCTCGGGGTAGCATGCAGCCTGGCTTCCGAAACATGCAGATAGCGGGCCGTGGTCTCGAGATCGCGATGGCCCAGCAGTAGCTGGATGCTCCGTAGATCGGTGCCGGCATCCAGCAGATGGGTGGCGAAGGAGTGGCGCAGTACGTGGGGGCTGAGCGGCTTAGAGATACCGATTTGCTGGCGCAGCTTCTGGCAGGCGACGCGTACCGTGTTGGCCTTCAACGGTTGGCCTGGTTCTTCTCCGGGAAAGAGCCAGTCCTTGGGCTTGCGCCAGTGCCAATAGAGACGCAGCAACTCGAGAAGCTTGGGTGAAAGCATCACCTGGCGCGGGAACTTGCCCTTGCCCTCGCGGACGTTGATGATCATCCGCTTGCTGTCTATATCAGTGACCTTCAAATCCAGCGCTTCCTGACAACGAAGCCCTGAGCTGTAGTACAAGGCCAGCAGTACCCGGTGCTTGGTGTTCGTCGCGGCATCGAGCAGAGTGCAGACTTCTTCCCGGCTCCAGACCGTGGGCAGCTTGCGGTGCACCTTGGGCTTGATAACCTCCTGGTCGAACCAAGTCTGCTTTAGAGTCCGCGTGTAGAGGAACTTCAGCGCCGATCTGGCGCCCTGAATCGTTCCCCACGTGAGCTTGCGCTCGTTGAGCAGGTACAGCAGGAAGGTGCGAACGTGCTCCGGGCCTAACTGGTCAGGAGATCTGTGAAAATACTTCGCGAACTCAGCAACGGTATGGGTGTAATGGCGAATCGTGCGTTCGGAGAAGTTGCGCAGCCGGAGATCTTCCTGCATGCGCCGGCGTAGATGTGTCATGAACACCTCCTAAGGTGTCCAACACTCTATCCAAACGACACAGAAGCGTAACCTCCCGCGCTAGCGGGTTAGTGCAAATCTCTAGTCACTCATTGAGAAAACGGAGCTAGATGACTCTCAAGCATGGCTCTCCCATACCGAGTGACAATTGGGCTTAAGGAGCCCAAGCGGGAAATCGCCGACCTCGCATTCTGCCGCCGAATCTTGTGCGTGTCCTTCTTAAGCGCGCGAGGCTTGGCAAGCTGTAAAAACGGCGCACAACAGCTTGAAAAAGAAGGTCGAGGTATAATTTCGCTGCCCTGTAGAAGGACAGTTACCTGATGGTAGGTTGCCAGGCCCGTTAAGGGAACAGACCGCTGCGACGACATGGGCGAAACAGGAGAAAAGAGTGAGCAGAACGAGATCCGATGTCAGTCGTTCCAATTATTGGGTGCCAATCCTGGGCTCGGCTATAAAAATCCTCGAGATATTCTATGGGGCGGAATCGGAGCTGACTCTGCACCAAGTCAGCGCAAAGGCCAAGGTCGGAAAAACGTCGGCGTTCAGGATCCTGTACACGCTCGATAAGCTTGGATACGTGGAAAAAGATCCTGCCACGGGGAAATATCACCTGGGACTCAGAATCATTGCCGCCGCCCGCAAGACGCTAGCGGGTGGAAATTTGATCCAGGTTGCCCGTCCACATCTGAAAAAGCTACGGGATGAGTTTGATGAAACCATCAATCTTGCCGCGCTGCAAAAGGACGAAATCGTGTACCTCGAGATTCTTGAAAGTCCCCATCCTTTCCGCATGACCGACACCATAGGCGCGCGCATTCCGTGGCATTCCACAGCGCTGGGAAAGTCTATCGCCGCCTTCCTGCCTGAGGAGCGTGTTAAGGCAATGCTGAAACAAGCTCCCTTAAAGCGTTTTACGGCAAATACGATCACCAGTACCCGCGAATATTCAGAGGTCTTATCAAAAGTCCGGGAGCAAGGATACAGCCTGGACGCTGAAGAATCCGAACTGGGCGCAACTTGCATCGCAGTGCCGATCTTTGGCGACGAAGATGTTGTCATCGGCGCGCTCAGCCTTTCCGGACCCACCCCTCGCATTCAAGATAAGCAAAACAAGGTCGCGCATTCATTGAAAGGAGCTGCGGCGGCTATTTCGCGCTCACTGGGCAACGGGTATGTCAATCAACGGGACTCGTAAAAACCACATTCGCACGCATATTCCCGCGTGGTTTCAAACAAAAAACAGATATTCTAAATACAAACCGCCGACGAAGCTGGCCCTCGCAGGTGAACAGTTGCGGATTCGCAAAGCGTGGACTGCTAAGGTGGTGTCCGTCCAGGACAGCTGCGCGACGCGATGTTCGTCGCTGGCTTCGCTTGGATGGAAATGACGGATGGGTGATCAGACGATCCTACAACCGATGCGGGACCTCTGTTGGCTGGCAATCTGGCTTCTATTCGGCCCTTACGCTTTCTGCCTCCCGGCGAAGGATGCCACGCCTGTAATCCTCATTTCAGTGGACACGCTCCGCGCGGATCATTTGAGCTGTTACGGATATAGACGACTCCAAACAGCGGCTATCGACTCGATAGCAAGCGGAGGGACCCTGGTCACGCAGGCCAGCTCCCAGGTGCCCTTGACGTTCCCCTCTCATGTGTCGCTGCTCACGTCTAGATACCCGTTTTCGAACGGCATCGAGGATAACGGACAGACTCTGGGGCCAGGCGCGACTACTTTGGCAACGATTTTAAAGGCTCAAGGCTATGCTACCGGCGCTTTCATCGGAGGGTTTGCCATGGACCGCCGGTTCGGGCTTTCTCAGGGATTTGACGTGTATGACAGCCCCTTCGATCTGAGCCGGCAGGAAGGCATCGATCCTGCGGACTTGAAACGTCCCGCCGAGGAGGTCACTAGATCGGCAGAGGCCTGGCTCGACAAAAATTCCACTAAGCCGTTCTTCCTCCTGCTACATCTCTACGATTTGCACACTCCCTACCTGCTTCCCGCTAATGAGAGCGCGCGATTTGGAGGTTCCGGCTACGATGCCGAATTGCACTACGTGGACGAGTCCCTGGGACAGTTCTTAGGCTTCCTGCGGAAGAACGGCCTTTTTGACAAAGCTCTCATCGTGTTCCTCTCTGACCATGGGGAGAGCCTCGGGGAACACGGTGAGGCTACGCATGGTTATTTTATCTATCAGAGCACGCTGCACGTGCCGCTCATAATCCACTTCCCGGTGGGAGGAGGCCCATTCAACGCTAGTGTGAGCAAGCCTGCCGCTCTCGTTGACGTGGCGCCAACCGTTCTCGACTTGCTGGGCATTCCTGTTCCCGCACAGTTTCAGGGCCAAAGCAGATTGGGACTTTTTCGCTCGCAACCATCGTCAGGCAATGCGGCGGTTTATAGCGAGAGCTTATATGCCCATCAACATTACCGATGTAGCCAGTTACATAGCTTGAGAGTGGGGCGATACAAGTACATTGAGGCTCCCGAACCGGAACTCTACGACCTGGAACATGACCCGCACGAGCTGGCCAACTTATATCGCACCAAGCAAACCATTGGTCTCGCCATGCACCAGAAGCTCTCTTCTCTGATGGCAGGGTATCCACAAGCCCCTGCGGTTGCCGCAAAAGCAATCAGCCCCGAGGCGATCGAGCAGCTTCGCGCTCTCGGCTACATTGCGGGCGGCTCTTCTCGTTTGAGGACGGCAACTGAAGTTGACCCTAAGGATCGAATTGTCCAATACGAGCAGACCCATCGCGCGATTTCCATGGCCTATTCCGGAAAGTTGGGGGAGGCGGTGACTCTCCTTGAAGCCGTCCTCGCCGAGACTCCCGATCTTCCGGATACTCGAAATATCCTGGGCACTTTTCAGCAAAAGCTTGGTCAACATCAGCAGGCGGTCATAAATTTTCGCGATGTGTTGAAGGAGGAGCCGTCAGATGTCCTGGCGCACTACAACCTGGCGGTGAGCTACTTCAACCTCAATCGGCTTGAGGACTCCATCAAGGAACTGAAAGCGGTACTGGCGCTGGCGTCGGATCAGGGCGACGCGTTGGAACAAGTCACCACACCGGCGCGCGAACTTTTGGGAACGATCTCAATGCAACAGAAAAACTACACTCTGGCGCGCACTCAGTTCGAAGAATTGCTGACTGTGGCGCCGCAAGACTACGCGGCAAATTTTAACCTCGGGTGGTTGGCCGGGCAGGATGGTAACGCGCAAGAGGGAATACGCTATCTAAAAGCCGCTGTGGAAGCTGATCCATCAAACGCAGACGGCTACGCCGAATTGGGAACGCTTTATCTCTCTCTTGGAGACTTGGCCAACGCGGAAGGGCAGTTCGCTGAGGCGGCCCGCCTTGCTCCGAATTCAGCCTCGGCACACTATAATCTGGGCATAGTTTTCGCCAAAGAACAACACAAGGACCAGGCCGTCAGCGAATTCACGCGCGCTCTGCAGGTTGATCCGGGCTTTCGGCCAGCCAGCGACGCCCTCCAACGGATTCAACAGACTCAGTAGCAGGCAACGCGCACTTTCTGACAGGACTACGTCGGACGCTGTTGCTCTTGCTCAAGGCTACGGGCGTTTCGGAAGAGTCTTTCCAGGGACTCAAGTTGCATCTCGTTTCTAGCGGGGTCGTCGTATTGAGGAGCGTCGAGCAGATCAACATGGCCATAGTCATCCTTACCCCGAACCAGTAAAGCAAGCTGACGGATCTTGCCGTCTTGCACAACTTCGGGCGGCATATATCGTGCCGCGATCCCGATTCTTGGCTTATCTGAAGTGTTTGCTCTTGAGCCGTGTACTATGGCGACGTCGTGCAAGGACATCTGGCCCGGCTGTAAGACGATATCCACGGCCTGCTTTTCGTCCACATCCACTGCGACCTCCTGGCCGCGGGAAAGGGCATTGTCCGCCGCATACGTCTCTTGATGTGGTTGAAGATGTTTGTGCGAACCGGGTACGACACGCATGCACCCATTTTCTGAGATGCTTTCCGAAAGCGCGATCCATGCGGTCGTAGCCTTAGGCGGGTGAAGTCCCCAGTATGTCCCATCCTGATGCCACGAAATGTATTTCTTGTCTCCCGGCATTTTGACAAACCAGGCGGTATCCCTGACTGTCAGATTGGGCCCCAATATACTTTCCACAGCATCGAGAACGTTCGGGTGCGAAACAATGCGGTAGACCCATCGCAGGAAAGTGTGGGTATGACCGTAAATGGAGCCGTGCTTGTTGGCGGGAAGAACGCGGAGCTCTTCACTGTGATAAGCGTAGAAGTCATCAAAATGACGACGAAACTCCGCTACTTCCGATGAGCTAAGAACATCAATGGGAAAACAGTATCCCCGCTCCGGATAGCCATGCAGCTTATCTTTGGCTAACTCTGCCACGCGCGCTTTGTCAATCATAGATTCCTCTCCTCTCGGATACTGAATTCCTTCACCTCTTATCCATGGTCTCCCAACCCCTTTTCAGTGCCGTGCAAAGGCGGCATCTTTGTCTCTTCCTCAGCTCGTTTGCGCAATTCGCGCCGCATCTGCTTGCCGGTTATCGTCATAGGCAGCGACAGCACAAACTCTATTTCGCGCGGATATTCGTGCGCGGCCAACCGGGTCTTGACATGGTCTGCAATTTCCAGGGCGAGATCGCGGGAAGCGGAGTAGCCTTCGCGAAGGACCAAGTAAGCTTTGATGATTTGCGTTCGATGAGGATCTGGCTTTCCGACAACGCAGGCGAGTTTGACCGCAGGGTGCCGAGTAAGGCATTCTTCGATTTCCCCAGGGCCGATCCGATAGCCTGAAGTTGTAATCACATCATCGTCTCTTGCGATGAAACGGATCCAATCACTCTCCTCTTTCATCCCGGTGTCACCGGTGAGAAGCCAGTCTCCACAGAACTTTGCGGCGGTTGAATCGGGGTCATTCCAGTAGCCCAGGAACATGACCGGATCCGGGCGCCGTATACTGATCGCCCCCAGTTTCCCTGGTGGGCACGGTCTCCCCGCCTCATCGATCACCTCAACGCAATGCCCTGGCACTGCTCTTCCCATGGCGCCCGGTCGGGGGATCATCAGAGCGCCGCTCGATGAGATCACCAGGTTGCATTCCGTTTGCCCGTAAAATTCATTGATTGCGATTCCAAAGGTGTGGTGGCCCCATTCGAGCAGGTCAGTCCCAAGTGATTCTCCACCGCTCGCGATCGTACGTACGTTCAGCCTCCAACGTTGCTTTATATCAGGCACATTTCGCATGAGTCTCAGCGCAGTCGGAGGAAGGAAGACGTTTCTGATCTCACAATCCTGGATAAGGCCAAAGCCAGCTTCGCCGGTAAATTTGGAGAACCTGCATGCAACCACTGGCACTCCATGATGAAGCGCGGGGAGAAGTACGTCGAGCAACCCGCCAATCCAGGCCCAATCAGCCGGCGTCCAAATGCGGTCACCCGGTTGAGGAAAGAAATCGTGGCTCATCTCCACGCCCGGCAAATGCCCCAGAAGGACGCGATGAGCATGCAGAGCACCTTTGGGCGGCCCGGTGGTCCCTGATGTGTAGATGAGGATGGCGGGGTCGTCCGCTGTCGTCCTCACCGGCTCGAACGTGCCAGAGTACCGATCCATCTCCTGGTAAAGGTCGCTCGATCCGGGGCCTCCATCGACAGACAGAATCAGTGTTAAATCAGGAAGATGAGCTTTAAGAATCGCAAGCTTCGCTGCGCCCTGAGCATCCGTGATCACCGCCCGCGCGCCCGCATCTGCAAGCCTATGTTGGAGAGCGTCCACCCCGAAAAGAGCGAAGAGAGGAAGCGAAACGGCACCAAGCTTATGCACCGCGATGTGACCGAAGGCAGTCTCAGGCGACTGGGGCAGAAAAATTCCGACGCGATCCCCTCGTGCTATTCCGTGAGCTCTCAGTAAATTGGCCAACCGGTTCGATGCATCTCGTAACTGACCGAAACTGTAATCGTGGGCAAGACCGGTCTGGTCAACGCAGATCAGTGCCAGCTTGTTCGGGTCGAGCCCCGCCCATTTGTCACAAACGTCGGTGCCGATGTTGTAGTAATCAGGGATCTGCCAGCGAAAACGCCTGTAGAGATCCTGATAATCTTGTGCCGGCGGTAGCATGAGACTCTCATTCTGCAGGCGCTACATGCCCGCCAGCGTTTCTTGCATGGCCGTGATGAGCCGTGGGATCGAAGTTTCCAGCTGCATAAAGCCATCGCTATACCGATTGTGGTAAGGGCCTCCCGGCTTCGGGGTTCCTCGATTGTGCACTATTTCCCTGACGAATTCCTTTTCATCGAGGATCGCATTAATTTTCGCGGACTGGAGTGTTTCCAGGGCTGTGTCCAGCTTTGGCCATTCCCACAAACACTCATATCCGGTTCTCTTCTGATAAGCTGCCGCAGCGTCGACAAAGGTCTTGAACGATTCCTTTACGCCCTTCTTCGCTTCCGTGGCTGCCACAAAGTCCTCAAATGCTGCTTTAAGCCGCAGTTCCATGACTAGGTCAGTAATGAATCGGGCGGGATCGCCAAACAAAAGCCCTTTGAGGTCACCCGCCTTCATTACACCATTCCTGAGCGCGTCCAGCCGATCAGCCGCCGATCGCATCGTGGCCGAATTCGTTCCCGAAAGGGCTTTCCATCCGCTGACAATCAGTTTTCCCTGGCCCTGGATTAGCCGATCGGCGAATCTGACGTAGTCTGCGTCTGAAGGCGGAGTTTGCCCCTTTCCCCCACGAGCGAAGGCAAAAGTATTTGGCAATTGCACGCAGTGGGTCTGTGCATTGGCCACCACGCCGCCGGGCGCGCTCAGTTGCCCAGCTTTGAATGCGGCATCGCCACCAAAGTTAGTCATTGGGAAGGACGGCTCTCCTTCAAGAGCGCCGTAGTTGAACGAGAGCGAGGTTGAAGCGACATTAAACTTTTCCGCCAGCTTGAGATCCGTTCCATTCGGTGGAGGATTCAGGGTATGAATCGTAATTCTCCAAGGCTGCAACGGAAGTTTATTGAGCCTGGTCATCAGGTCTTCGGCTTCCTCGGGCGTACCCCAGCGGAATTTTCCCGTCGCTTCGAACTGGGAGTAGGCCTGCCACCCCACATGCATCCAATAAACCAACTCAATGCCCGGACGCAGCTGGTTGAGCATCTTGCGGTATTCATACAGAAGATCGGCAAACTGCGCATTCGTTGATCCGGGGTAACCGCTTGGATCGCTGTCGATCAGAACCAGGCCATCCATCTCCGCCATAGGGCGCAAGAACTTCTCACGGCGCTCGATCATTTGGCGAACTGCCGGATGATCCGCGGGATTCAGTAGAGTTGTCGAGGCAAAGAGCGGTCTAGCCTCGAAGGTATATTTTTCTGCCACCTGCTGATAGGGAACCACATTGGGGCAGAGGGTAATGTAAACCCTAAGACCAAACTCCCGCCGCAGCATCGCTACCACTTGTGCCGTGGTTTCAAGGTGGGCCCGGTCGCTCGGGGTAAGGGGATCGGGCATGATCTCGATGGCCGGCCAGATGATAATTGTGTTGAAGCCGAGCTTGCTTAGCCCGTCGGCGTAGCCCCGCCAGTCTTCAACTGTCCAGGTACGGGCGGCGTACGGATGATTGTAGGGCCAGCCCTCATGGACGTACATCCCCAGGATTTTAGAACCGGAGCCCCTGCCGGTTGCTTCTGACCACAGCGGCATAAAGTGGAAGCCTTGCATGCCAAGGCCGGTAACGCCAGCTAGGAGGAACCTTCTTCTATTCATTTTTAGGGCTATCCTGATGTGTGCTCCGCCGCCTGACGCATCGCTGCGATGAGGCGGGGCGTGTAAGTTTCAGTGATGTGAAACTGGTCCGCGATTCGATCGGCGGGCGTTTTGCCTACACCCTTTTCGTCGAGGATTGCATCCACCGCCGGCGAGTGAAGCTTTTTCAAAGTCTCTGTCATCTTTGGCCAGTCCCAGGCGCATTGGTAGCCTGTCCTTTTCTGCCATGCGTCCGCGGCTTCGACGAAGTCATTGAGTCTTTCCTTGACTCCCTGGCCGGCGGCGGATGCTGCAACAAAGTCGTCATAGGCCGCTCTCATACGGAGTTCCATGACAAGATCGACGAGAAATCGCTGCGGGTCTCCAAGCAGCAGACCCCGCAGTGGCCCGGGCGTCAGCGGTTGCTTAGCTAAGCTTTCAAGTTCGTTAGCCGCCTTACGCATCTGGTTTGCATCGTTTCCGGCGAGTGCGTGCCAGCCTTGGACGATCGTTTCCCCGTGACCTTGGATCAGTTGGTTGGCAAAATCAACATAGTCGCGGTCGGCTGGCCGCCCCTTTCCGCTCGCTCCACGGGCAAAGGCGTACGTATTCGGCAGTTGTATGCAATGTGTCTGCGCATTGCCGACCACGCCCCCGGGCGCTTGTCGTGCGCCGGCAGTGAAGGCTGCACTCCCCCCGAAATTGGTAAACGGGAGGGTGGGCTCTCCCTCAATGGCTCCGTAGTTAAAGGTCAGAGCGGTCGATGCTACGCCGAACCTCTCCGCCAACTTGAGATCCGTCCCATTGGGCGGCGGTTCCAGCGTGTGCACGGTAATGCCCCAGGGCGCCGGATTGGCCTTCTTGAGCTTCTCCATAATGTCAACGGATTCTGCGGGCGTACCCCACCTGAATTTCCCGGTCCGGTAGTAGTCGCAATATGCTTGCCAACCCACGTGCATCCAGTAATACAACTCGATTCCAGGCCGTAGGCGATCAAGCATTTTCCGATGCTCTACGAGGAGATCCACAAACTGGCTATTGGTCGAGCCCGGATAGCCGCCGGGATCACTGTCGATGATGGTGATCGCATCGGCCTCTGCCAAAGGACGAAGCAATTGTTCCCGCCACTGAACCATAGCGGTCATCGCCGTGGCGTTTCCGGGATCCACAAACTGGTCACAGTAGAAGAAATGCCTTTTCTGGAAAGGCGCTTTCGCGGCCCCTTGATTATTGGCAATAATGTTCGGACATAAAGCCAGCATCACATACATGCCGAATTCAGAATGCAGCATGGAGATGACCTGCTTCATCTTGGCAAGGTTTTGCTGATCACTTTCCGTGAGAGGGTTTGGCATGGTTTCCAACACCGGCCAGATCACCAGCATGTTGTAGCCAAGCCTTTTCATTCCATCGGCGTAGCCGCGATAGTCTTCAACCGTCCAGGTCCGCGCGGCATAAGGATGGTTGTAGGGCCAGTGCTGATGGATATACATTCCCACCAGTTTTTTTCGACCGGGTTGCGGCACGACCTGGGACACTGCCACTTCAAGCCCTTCGTATCCACTTAGGCTCGCGAGCCCACCGAGGATATAGATAAAGTTTCGCCGGTCCATGGTTTCCTCCTTGGTGGGGTTTTAGACGCCTCTAAGTTCAGCAAAGACTTCACGCCCGGCCGCAATGCATTCCTCGATATCTTTCGAGGTATGAGCACTCGAAAGATACCAGAGACCACGCCCAATAAGCCGAATTCCTCGCTCTCTCATACCGCGACAAAACGCCAGGTATTTCTGCGTGTCGTAGCCGAACGTATCCCGATAGTCGCGAACCTTCGATGCGGATGTGAATCCAACATGGAACATCGGCCCGATACCTTGAATCAGAACCTGGTGGCCGTGCTCTTTTGCCGCAGCCGCTAGTTCCTTCTGCAGGATCTCTGATAGCTGGTAAAGATGGCCGTAAATGGACTCCGATTTTTGCTCGAGCTCCGTCACCGTAGCTAACGCTGCACCCACCGACGCATTCTGGGAATTCATCGTTCCGGCCTGAATGGCTCTTCCCGAAGCGATCAGCTCCATAATTTCCCGAGACCCCGCAATCGCACTGATGGGGAATCCGCTCCCCATTGCCTTGCCCAGGATGGCCAAATCCGGCGTGACTTTGAAACGCGCTTGAGCGCCGCCTGCGGCGACTCGAAATCCGGTAATAATCTCATCAAAGATGAGAACCACTCCGTGGCGCGTGCAGGCCTCGCGCAGCCCTTGCAGAAAGCCCGGCTCCGGCAAGATGCACCCGTTATTACACATGACAGGCTCTGCGATGACGGCCGCGATTTCAGACCCGTGTCGCTTCAGCGTCTCCTGCAATCTCTTCAAGTTGTTCCATGGCAGAACGATTACTTCATCAGTCAAGACAGGAGGAATCCCGGAGGTCCACGGGATAGGCTCCATTTGAGACTCCGAGCCTATGGCGCTACTCGACGGGTTCACACTAAATGCGACGCTGTCTAACCAACCGTGGTAGTGTCCTTCGAACTTTAGAAACTTATGCCTTCCGGTATAGACGCGGGCGACACGAAGTCCGGCCTGCACCGCTTCAGAACCGCTGACACAGAAGCGAACCAATTGGGCGCAGGGAACTACGCGCTGCACAGCCTCGGCCAACTCCACCTCAGCGAGATGCTGCCCAGCATAAAGCTGGCCGCTCGAATTGGCCTTTTGGACGGCATCGAGAACGATTGGGTTCGAATGGCCGAGAATCATCGGCCCCTGGCTTAAGGTGAAATCAAGATACTCGTTGCCATCTACATCCCATATCCTCGCTCCTTTGGCGCGGGCAAAGAAAAGAGGATGAGGTTGTTCCAATACACGAAAGTGGCTGGACACACCGCCCGCCAAAGACCCTTTAGCCCGCTCGTACAGCTCAGATGACTTCTGATACTTTCGCAACTCCGGGTCCCTTCTAGCGATAGCAAACTTGGCGGGCTGTCGTCATGATTCCGTTCCTCCGCATGTGCCCTTATGCTTTCTGTTCCCAATGCTTGCGCCTGGGGAGTGTCATTTCATTGGCTCACGATCGGATCGTTCAAACAGAGCACTGCGTGTTCTTCTGCGCTCCAGGCAAAGTCGTCAAGGGGCCAGATTGGCCGCTGAATGGCGGCGAAGGGCATTTTAGGAAGATTTCCGCGACACACTCCAGGCATATCGAGGTGTAGGACTCGCTTGAGCATGGAGGCATATCCAGGGCGAAACAATGTCGGCGATTTTACGGCGACTATGTCTTGTTGTTCCGGTTCGATCCCTTGACTACGGTAGAGTTCCGGATCAATGACGAAAACGGGACGCGAACCGGCCACTACCTTGATACCTCCGATTTGCAAGACCGCGGTCGGCCCCATAGTCACTTTTCTACCGGTAAACACCGGCCCCTTGAGGACGAATTCTCCATCACTCAAATGTAGGACCCGCGCCTGAACCATAACTGGCGATCCGAATCGCTTGTCTGCATGGGCCCCGAGTTGCCCCTGGAAGTTTCCCCCAAGGCCGGCCTCGAAAGCTCGTTGCGCCGCTTCGGGATCCACCATAAATAGGCACGCGGAAAGTTCGTCGCGATGCGGCAAGAGTACTGAAAGCAAACCGGGATTATCGCCGGGGGCGCCACCGGAAGTTCCGTCAAACGCCTCTGAAACGATTACGGGGCGGGCTTTTTCTTTCAGCACCTCTGCAACCAGATCGTCAGGGCTGGTCCAATCAACATTGAACTCGCCTCGACGGGCCCATAACTCCTCCGCAACGCTACGCAAGGTGGCAGCGATCTCCTTACTCGCCGAGCGGGAAACAACCACCAGGCTGCTGTTGACGCCCTTCATGTCCAACCAGGGCTGCACATAAAACAGGGAAGAAGAGAGCACGATGTCTCCCGGCAACTCCCGGTCAAGTCGATTGAGAATGTCCTTGATCGGCGGTTGATCGGTCGTCGCGCTTTGGGGCGGAGCCAGTAAGGGAATGGGGAGCCAATACAAGCGGGGATGGAGATTTTCAGTAATTATCTGATGCAGAAGCTTTGCGGCTTTTCGCCCAGTCTCCGCCATATCGACGTGAGGATAAGTACGATAGCCTACTAATCCCTGTATATGCTCGAGCAGTGCTGGGGTGACATTGGCATGCGAGTCCACAGTGACGACAAGCGGCATATCCGAGCCAATAACCGCCCGTACTCGCTTTACCAGCTCAGCATCCGCGGATGGCCGGGACGTGGTCAACCAGGCCCCGTGAAGGGCGAGCAGAAGACCGTCGCAGCGTTCCTTTTCAATCTGCTGAAGAAGGAGATCTGCCAGAGATTCGAAAGCCGAGTCTTCGACAGGCCCAGCGGATACGGCCCAGGTAGAGATCAAGGGAGCGGCTTCGATTCCCAGAGCCTCGAGTCCCTCCAGAAAGCCGCCCATCTCCGTATTTGTTCCCCGGCTCGCAGAAAGGACTGCGAGGCCGGTTTCAATGGCAAAGTCCTTTAGAGTGGATGGCGCGGGCGCGAAGGTATTTGACTCCTGCACGATGCCGGCCACCCCAATCTTCATGGTCCTCCCCACGGGCTCAACGATGCTGATGACATATTTGGTCTACTAATAGTTGCAGCCTTTACCAAAGGAGCTTGAGAGCTCCTTGTATCTCTCGTGGCGGATTTGCGGTCAGTATCTGACCGAGCTCCGGGTTGGTCATGACCGTGACAGGGGCTTCGAAGTTGGTGTGATTGAAGAGATTGAAAAACTCCGCGCGGAATTGCAGGTGCAAGCTTTCCCAGAGGGCAAAGTTCTTCATGAGGGCGAAATCGACATCCTTATAGGTCGGGTCTTTGAGCGAATTTCGCTTCTCATCGCCGAAGGTACCAAACGCGGGCAGGGCATAGGATGCCGGATCAAACCACTGCGCCCTGGTCCGGCTTCCGCTCGAGAAGGGATTGGCGAGCAGGTCCGCGGTCTGCGCACCTGTGGTATCGCCAATGTTCGCGATATCCTGGCCCAAGGTAACCGTTGCCCACGGTCCGCTGCGAAGAGTGACAATGGTGGAAGCCTGCCATCCGCCGATAGCTGTGTCCACGAGACGGCTCGCACCGGAGGCAAAGAGCTTGCCGCGCCCAACCGGAAGCTCATAGATGAGCGACGTGGTGTTGACAAGGGTCAAGTCGAAGTCCGACGGCCCATAGGAGAGCTTTGGGTCATACGGATACGCCGGTGGCCCTAGGTAGTTGTTTGCATCACTTGCTTCATCGAGAGATTTCGACCATGTAAATGAGTTGAGAAAGGTTAGGCCGGACCGGAACTCCCTCTCCAGCTTCACCTGCAAGGCATTGTAAGAGGATGCGCTGCTGTTAGATCGCCAGGAAAATGTGCCCGCGTTATGGAGTGGACGGCGCGAGTCGATAGACCCCGTGCCAAGAAAGGCCACATTCTGCTCGACCGGGAGGATAAGGCGCCGGCCAACGCCTCCTACGTAGTCGGTGGACAGTTTCAAGGCGAAGGGAAGCGTTTGCTCAATGCCAAAGTTGAACTCCATCGAATATGGGTCACGATTGAATCGATTGATGCTTTGCTCCGGAAGAGGAGGGCTTTGCGACTGAGACGGATACGGATTGTCCAGGCTCAGAGCCGGGTTCAGTGGCCCGAGTGTAGTCAGATTCTGCCCGCTGATAGACAAGGTGGTGGAGTAGGGCCAATTCCCCTGCGAGACCCGAATGCTGTTCTGCTCGATGTTTGAATTGAAATCGAAGAAAATCCCTATACCTGTTCTGATGACTGTTGTAGGCGTAGCGGCATAGGCAAAACCAACCCGTGGTGCAAAGTCTGTCCTGTCTGGCTCCATGATGCTGTTTCGCGGGCAGTTCGGTGGGGCGCCCGTTATCGGATTGGTGCTGCACCAGAGATACGCGTAAGTAAAATCTGTAGCATCTGGCTGGGTAAGCGCAGTTTGCCAATCGAACAATGAAATTGCATTGTGCTGCACCAACGGAGGGGATGCGTAGACATACTGTAGGCCCAGATTCACGGTAAATTTAGGGGTCAGCTTCCAGGTATCGCCGAAATATCCGTTATAGATATTTCCCCAGTCGTTAAAGTATGGCGCAATAATCCTGTCGCTGGAGGTAGGATAACCCAGCAGAAACGACGCCATTGATTCTCCGGTCTGGCCGCTACCGGGAAGATTTGTGGTCTGAGGCGAGTACCCCTGACCTCCGGCTCCCTGGTTACTGGCAATATGCCGAAAACGCATGTAGCGAAACCCAAAGGACATCTCATGCCGGCCGGTGATCTTCTTCAGATCCCCACTATATTGATAGCTGTAATCGGGGTTTGCCAACTCGTAGCTGATAAAGCCGGGAGAGTTAAACCTTGACCCGGTAAGCGACTGAGAGAGCGGGACATTGCCGCCGACAGTAAACTTGTTGTAGAAGGTGGGGCCAACAGCTTCGTCGAAAGCCGCGCCGGTTGATCCGCCAATGCCAGGATTGTAGAGGGGAATTCCCGAACGATTGTAGCCAGCCAAAAAGTCCGCAAGAAAGGTGGGGCTGAAGATCCTGGTGTAGTGAATCGCTATATTTGCGCCATGATTCTGTTGCTGAGTAGGGTTTGCAGGCAAGCTGCCCGGCTGCGTTTCTATCCAGTTGTAGAAGGAGACCCTGCCGTAGAGCTGTTGGTTTTCAGAAATTGCGTGGTCAACCCGGACTCCCCACTGGTTAGCCGTCTGCGTGGTGGCCTGGGTGGTCACAAGGTTAGGCACCCCACTGCGGTTCGGTTCGGGAAAATAGTATTTCAGGTAGGCGGCGGCCACCGGATTGACGGATGGAATCGTATTATTGGGGTAGGGGTTACGTACGTAGCCGTCGGGGCAACTGGCATTTGCTACTGTCGTGGTCGGGTCGTATAGCTCATTTTGCAAGACCTGTCTTCCCAGACAATCCGTTCCGATAACCGGCCCCAACAGATCAGAAAAATTCCCTGACCGCTCCGCGTCATCCGGTACGGTCGCGGAAAGCGTATTGGTCTGGTTGAACCGAAATCCCTCGTAATACGACGAGAAGTAGGTCTGCAATTTCCGCCCGTCAATTATGTGCGGAAGGAAAATCGGACCACCAACATAATACCCAAACTGATTTTGCTGGAAGGGAAGAGTGGGACTGCCGAAGAAGTTGTCGAAGTAATTACGAGCGTCGAGATCGTTATTTCGCAGAAACTCCCAAACGGCTCCGTGGAAAGCATTGCTACCAGAGCGCGTTACCAGGTTTACATTGGCCCCGGCGGCCAGGGATACATCGGCGCCAGTCTCGTGCGAGGCAACTTTGAACTCGGCGATTGCGTCCGGTGGCGGACTTGTAGAGTAGGTGTTCGAAAAACGCTGATTGTTATCCACTCCATCCAGCGTGAAATTATTCATCTGCGCGCGATTGCCATTCACCGGCGGGCTGATTCCCCCGGTAATGATGAATGCATTTTGTTGCCCGGTTTGAATTGGGGATGAGCCGGGAGTCAGCAGGATCAGTTCTGTAAAGTTTCGGCCGTTCAAGGGCATGTTAACTACATCTCGCTGCCCGATCACTGTGCCAATCGTCGCATTGGTTGTATTTAGCGCCACGGCGCCGCCATTGACTTGAACTGTCTGCGTTACGGCGCCGGGCGCAAGCCGCACATCGAACGTACGCGCCTGGTCGACCAGGAGCGTCATGTCTGATACTTCGAACTGGGTAAATCCTGTGGCGGTAACCGTGAGTGAGTAGCGCCCCGGCGGAACGCTGGACAGGAAGTACACCCCCGACCCGGCGCTCACAGTGGTGCGCTCGGCCCCAGTGTCAAGACTCTTCAGAACAATGTTGGCTCCGGGAACAACACTTCCGCTGTTGTCGGTGACCGTGCCGTTGATCTGTCCTTCGACGGTCTGGGCGCGGGCTGCCGGTGTAAGGCAACACCACACCATCAATAGAATTGCGCTGGCTCCGAATAGAGAACGGCCATTCACGGCTAGCTCACCTCCGCAATCTCAAGTTTTGGGTTTGTCAGGATGAACCATTATGGTTCTGTGTGAATGAAACGTAAAAGGCTTGCACTGCCTTGTCAAGGTTTATTTTTTCAATCAGGAACAACGTTTCTGTATTGCAATCTACGGAAGACCTTTTCTTGTCAGGAGTGAAGGTCCTCGCCGGCGGATTCCAAGACGCGCAGCCGCATTGTGAAATGGACGGATTCCCCCGGCGCCAGGATGCTCCCATTCCTATCGCGATACGCAGCTCTTCCTTCCGGGCGGCAGTTTCCCGGTTCGATTCCCAGGACATATTCTCCCTTCATGCAACACTTCCATTGAGACAGTTCAGTCAACTGCCGGCTGGGATAACTAAGCTCGACAGTGAGCGCCGGGGCTCCTGAATGCGAAGCGATTTGCACGCAGGTCCTTTCCGGGGGCTCGGCGGAATAGGAATGGAAGAATACCTGCTCGATGAAATTGTCGGTGGGCGGCTCAAACGCAAACCACCGGGATAGACCAGCATTGGCCGCGTCATCTCGGCCGAGTGTCGAGTCAGTGGTTAGCGAAACCCTGGTTGTTTCGTTCATGAGCGGAAATCCAAAGTTCCAGTGATACAACTGCATGTGTAATTCAGGGCGAAATCCCTGGTTGGTCACCGCATCTTCCAATTCGACCCAGTCTGCGCCAAACTCGGTCCGCCAAGTCCTTCGCAGGAGGAGATTTGGCCCGAATGGGTAGGATTCGCGGACTTCTCCATGGATTTCAATACAATAACGACCGTCTTTCCAAAACGTCTGTGAGGTTACACTCGCCGCAGGTGTAGACGAGATCTCTCCATGTAGCCCAAAAGTCTCACCGTCTTCCTTCAACGGCGGGCCTACGTTCCTCAAGCCGCAGGTGGTTAACATGCCCCCGCCGAAGCCGCGAAGCCACCCGGTTCCTTCGCGTTCGTAATAGGCGGGCGCCACAATCCCCGCCGACGACTGCCAACTGAGCGAACGCCCACACCAGCGGGCATCGCCAAGGTCAAGCGCCCGGTCAACAAGAACCGTGAAAGACAACCCAGCCCCCGTATCCACCTCGATCGCTTCAACGGACTTCGAGCGCCCCTCAAGAAAGGCGACGCGCCTCACTGGCGCCAACTGCTGCATCGAGCCCACGTGTTCGAGGATGGAGCCCTGTGTGTTCTTCCAGTATTCCTTCATTGCCCTCGTGCCCCTAAAACCATGATCGAGACTAACTGTAGAACCGTACCCGAGGCCAGAAATTGCAGGACCCGGCGCGGTGACCCCACCCACTCTCCTGTGGCCCATCCCCAGAAGACTCCGGCGACAATGCTTATGGACATGTACACCGGCCAGCCGATCACCGGACCTATGTCTCCCATCAGGCCTGCGCCTGTGCCGTAGAGCGCCGTGCCGCCGATGAACATCAAGGCCATGGCAGGCGCCAAAATCCAATACAGGGGAGGACCTGTTAGGAAGCTCGCCCATTGCTTGCGCCGGCTGAACGTCACAATGGTCAACATCACGTTCGGCAGATAGCCGAAAGTCACGGTAAAAGCCCATTGAGCATTGGCCGCGTTGAGGGGGCTCGCTCCTTTGGCGATGGCAAGACGATTGAATTCTCCGCCATAAGCCAACGCAATATTGAAAAGGGAAGATAAGAACGCAGCCGCAACCGCCGCCAGAACGCCGCGCACAAACTGCTTGTGGCCGGCCTTTAAAAGAGAGTCTTCTCTCATTGAGTTTTTTAGCGCGTCCCGCAGCTTGCCGGCCCAGGCACATAGCAGCACGCCGGCAATGATTCCTGCGTCCGCAAGCACGATCCATGAGCCCTGACGGGAGAAAAGCCGTTCCGGATGCGAAATGAGAAGTGGCGAAAGCGAGCCTACGGCAATAGAGATGCCGTAGATGATTGCGGTAGCCAGGGAAAGCCCTACCAGGTTCACGGCGATTCCGAAAAGAGCCACCGCCATTCCCCATCCCAACCCGCATGCGGCGCAGATGAGCATGGTGCGAAAGGAAACTTGGGAATAAATGCTCAGTAAATGAGGAACCGTGAAGAGTGCCAACAGCCACGGGAACGCCAGGTAGGCCCAAACGGAGTAAATAGCCCAGCTTTTCTCAAAGGTCCAACCCCGCATCAGCTTTATCGGAGCCAATACCGAGCCGCCCAGAATCCCCGCTGCAACCGTAATCGCCAGCCCCTCGACGATCATGATTTGGTGGGTCCTTTGAAGGCCGGTTCCTGGAACACGCGGTGGATCGCGCGTGCGGTCTCAGCTACGTCGTCTTCTGTGTGCACAACAGAAACATAGAACCGCCCGTCGGGCAAGGTATTGAAGCCCTCCTCGGCCATGCGATGCAAAAAGATGCCAAGCTTCTCCTGATCGTCCGCGAGCGTATCCCGATATTCCGACAGGTCTTTCTTCTCCGTGAAGTGAATCGCAAAGGCAGCTCCGAATCCGCACACGGTCAAGGCCACTCCATGCTTCTGTGCCGCTTCGCGGAAAGAGTTCATCAGTTGCTTTCCCAGGTGGTTGGCATGGTGGAGAGGTTCACCCTTCTCCACAGAAAGCTCAGCCAAGGTCGCACGCGCAGCGGCGAGCGCCAGTGGGTTGCCGTTAAACGTCCCCCCAAAAGAGACTCCGCCGTGCAGGATGAGTTCCATGATCTCTTTCGAGCCCACGACGGCACTCAAGGCAGCGCCACCCGCGATAGCCTTTCCTAAGGTTGCCAGATCGGGTACGACTCCATAGTATCGCTGCGCCCCGCCAAGGTCTTGACGAAAGCCGGTGATTACCTCATCGAAAATGAGCAAGGCTCCGTGCTTCCGGGTGAGTTCGCGCACCTTTTCCAAGTAGCCCGGATTTGGCATTATGCAGCCGCTGTTACAGAGCACCGGCTCCATGATCACCGCTGCAACTTCGCTCGGATGTCGCGCCAGGGCCTGCTCGAGCGCATCGATGCTGTTCCAAACCGCCACAACAAGATTGTCCAGCGAGTTCGGAGTCTGCCCGCGCGAGGTGAGAACGGGCCGCGGCGAATCGTGCGGGCCTGCCTCCTCGGCGGTGGGGTGATAGCTCACCAGGATAGAGTCAGCCCAGCCATGGTAGTGGCCTTCAAACTTTAGAATCCGATTCCTTCCGGTAGCGGCCCGAGCCAGCCGCAAGGCCAACTGCACCGCCTCCGTACCGCTCGAAGTAAAGGCGACTCGTTCCGCACACGGCACCAGTTGCTGGATTTGCTCCGCCACCAGATACTCGTCCTCATGTTGGGCGCCGAACGTGTGCGAAACTGTGGCACGGGTGGCGACCGCCTGGCAAAGGCTCGGATGGCTGTGGCCCAGGATCAACGGACCCCAGGCCAGGGAGTAATCAAGGTAGGAGTTTCCATCGACATCATGAATGCGTGAGCCGTTGCCGCCTGCAATATAAAGGGGAACAGGAGCCTTGGCCCGGAACGGACTGCTTACACCGCCTACAAGGGATTTTTGTGCTCGCTCCAGCATCTGGCGCGATTTTGTCCATTTCATTTCTGCTGTTTTCAACCTGGGCCTCTTCTCAAGGTAGATATGGCAAGTCTAAAAATTGACTTCAATGACGTACCGAACCAGCTGATCATCAATGTCGAGAGTCGATTCTTCCCCCAGCTCTTGAACGGGTATGGAAATGCGGCGCCCGTCCTCGACGATGGCAAGCGATGAGATCTTCCGCGGAAACCGGATCTGCGTAGGCTCCGCCGCGAGCAGAAGCATACTCCTGGTGACAGCGAGATCCTCGCCGTGACTACTGCTCAAGATGGCGCGGCCTTTCCCGATGGAGCAGATCGGCGAATCCCCCCGGCTTACCTCGCCGGACGCTTCCATCCAATCGATCGCAGCTCCCCGTTGGCGGACCATGGCAAAGTCGGTCAGCCCAAAGACCACATCTTTTCCGGGCGCGATTGATAGATGAACTGCGGGTTTCGGATTCGAGCTCTCAAGCGCATACAGAAGACCGCCGGGCACGTCTCGCACTATCAGGCTGACATCGGATGGCGCAACTCCGATGTGATGTATTTCTGGGGAAAGATCCCAACCTGGTTGCGATGCATCCAGCACCGCAGTGTCTGAACGACGGATTCTTGCGAGACGTTCCGGCGAGATAGCAGGAAGCCCCAGCGGCAGAATCAGCAGGTGAGCGTCGCGAGGAGGAACCGCCAGACAATCTTCCTGCAGGATGCCGAAGGCCACGTGGTCAGCATTTAGCTGCCCGATGACCTTGCTCGTCTTCTCCATCGCATCCTTCATGGAGTCCGGCGCGGACGGGATCACCACGTAAATGCTCTGTGGCGCGACCGATCGCTCCATCCCTTCGCCCATACGGCTCAGGAGGCCAAGAGCAATCGCAGCTGAAGCGGGAAAAGGGGTACCGGTATAAATAGATCCGTAGGTGAACCCACTTGGCGACGGATGAATTCCCGTCGATGTCGCGGGCCAGTCCTTCACCAACTCCGGCAGAGGCGCAAAGAAGCGCGGATCGGCGGGTGCATGCAGCACGTCCCGCAGTGGCAGGGATTGGAACGAGAGCTCCGGCGCCAGCCATCGCACACCCCACTCGTACGACATGGCTCCGGCCGCCCCGGCGGCAAGGGCGGCGTGCGCCATGGCGTCGTAATGCCGCACCGGGTTCCAACCAGCGTGACCGAATTCTTCAAGCAGCATGGGGCGACGCGAACAAGCCGGATCTTGGTACGCGAGCGTTGCTACTGTTGCTTGGAATGGTGCATAGCTGTGCCACGGCTCAATGGGAGCATCGCGATTCCCCAGGTAGTTATCGCCCCCGTCGAGTCCCGAGAACAGGTAGCCGGGCATGATGATCTGTGTCGCCCCCGCGGCACGCATCGCCGCCTGCATTTCACCTGCCCAGGCACGGAACAAAAGGGTATCCCTGCGTGTTCCTGGCTGCGAGGGAATAGGGTGGCGGCGCAGGAGCTCCGGATCAATTTGACTTTGATCAGGATCTTTAACGTAGGTTTCGTTGGCAAGGTCGTAGATTACATTTCCTGCCAACTTCCAGCGCCGTGCCAGGGTTGCGGCATACTCCTGCTGGAGAGCGATTTGCCGCAGAGAGATGCCATAGACATCGAAGTCGCGGGGATCGCGGTACTCGAACCGAATCCGCCGGCCATCCGGACGCTCGAACTCCAGATCTCTGACCCACTGGGTAAAGACGCAGATATCGAGCACGATCCCTTGCTGCGATGCAAGATAGATCGCGGCGTCCATTGCCCGTAGCGATTCCTCGTCGAGGGTTGGGTCCACCCAGATGCGAACAATGCGATAGCCTGTTCGCCGCATCGAAGCGAAATCCTGGGCCGCTTCCAGGGGACGGAAATCTCGCCAAAGCCACTCCCACCAGGAGCTTGAGGGATAGTAATTCGTTCCCGTCCAAAAGCCATGTTTGCCGTCTATCAGTATCTCCGAGCCGGCAGTACTGATGATGGTTTTGCTTTGGAGACCGTGACCCGCAACTACGAAACCAATATCATGCCGGTCGAGTGGGGCCGGATCGCCTTCGACGCCGGGCTGTTCGGCGTTCTTGAGATCCTGCCAGGCTTCGACGCGAAGCGTCCACAAACCAGGCTCTTTTCCGGCGAGGAAGCTGGTCGTGACCTCGGCGTGGTCTCCCGCATCGGGGACACGGCGTACTACGGATAGCTCCCGGAAGGCTTCGTCGTCCGGCCCCTTCACTGAGAAATGAATCTCCACCGACGCGGCGTGATCTCGCTTATTGGCAAGACTCACATTGACCTGAACCCGCTCGGCGGGGTGGTACGAAGCGTAGCCAGTGCGGACAGTCTGTAGCTGCAACCCACTCTCGAAGTGCCTTTCTAGGCGGTCGAGGAGTTCCGACCATCCGGCGGCGCTCATTGCACCGGCGGGATGGTCGAAGGGGAAAAAGAAGCAGTCGCTTTCGGCAAATCTGCGGCCCACCAAAGACGGTGCGTAATATCGCATCATCGCTCCGGCAAAGCCAACAGTTCGGCCAAAACGGTCAGAAGCGTCGAGCACTGGCACCAGCTCAGCGCGAGGCTCTTCGTCTACGTTGTGTACGGGAAGCTCTTTCACAGGCTTGATATAAAGCGAAGCGACCTCCGCCTTGCGGAAGGTCAAGCCGGGCAGTGCGATGGGCGCACCCGGCGCCACCGAAATAGACAATGGTGCGACGGACGGACGAAAGCTGCCTACCCAAAGCTGCGGCGGGATCCGATCGGGTTTTCCAATCCACACCATCCCCCCACCGCCGGAAATCTGCTGCAACACCATTTCTTGATTTATCTCGTCCAGCGGCATGACCTCGAATCCGGTCGTCACGGCTTGACGCAAAGTGGTCAAGAGCTGGCGGTCTACGATCAGCAGCGGTCTCTGGGAAACGGCCCCATAGGACGGACCTGATCCCAGCGCCGCCAACAGCAAGAGAGCGAATGATCGCATGCAAATCGTTCTCCTTTGGCCTCTAAACCGAGGCTCCTGCGTCTTGGCGTAAGGGGCCAGGTCAACCGGAATGCAATTGTGACTTCGATAGGAGCCCCTTTAGGAGCCCCATCGAGACGGCGGGGGTAGACAATTACTTCAGTCTTTGCGTTTCAACTACAAAATGAAAATTTCTTAGAGTCAAGAAGGAATTCTTACCGCGCCAATCATTCTTGTCAATCTAGTTTTTGCTTGACAGAAGAGGAGACCCGGTTGATCTTGCAAATAGTCGTGGCAGGTTCTCGGGTACGTTCCATTTCTCTATAGAAATCTAGGAAAAGAAGCAATCCTGAGGCGATGAACGCGACTGGAATGAAAGTTTCCCGTTTCTTCTTTTCGATATTTGGGTACCAGCGCTGCCAATCTTCTAGGGATGATTTCCTCGGAGGCTAGTACGATGCGTTTCCGCTATGTGAGCTTGATCCTGGCGCTAACTGGTCTATTTCTACACGCCGCCGTCGCCGACGTCGTGCCACCAGAGCAGGATTTCCGGCATGTCGAACGGAGCGTCGAGGGCTCGAGCCGCTTCGATCTCGTCCGTTCAGGCAAGCCAGATTTTTCACTTGTGGTGAGCGATCCCAACGACAAGATCCTGAGCACTGCCGCTCAGGATCTCGCCGGATACATGAAGGTGCGCTGGGGAAGCGAGCCTCAAATTGTAGCTGAGACAGAAAAAGTGCATGGAAATGTGATTGTGATTGCCTCGCTGGGATCGCTGGCCAGGCTTCCTGCAGCTTTTAAATCGGCCACGACACAGGACGGCGATCTCGGAAAGCAAGCGTTTGTTATCCAAAGAGTTGCCTTGTCCGGGAACCGAACGGCGCTCCTCTGTCTCGGCGGCGGCCCGATTGGCGCTCGATACGCGACGATCGAGATTCTACGGCGAATGACCTACGATCGCCGGGAAGCTTTTGTAAACCTCGACCGCATACGCGACGAACCTTACTCGACCTGGCGCGCCATCTACATCAATGACTCCGCTCACCAAGCCAACAACTATGATCCCAATCTGATTTACCCGGTGCAGACGAACCGCTGGCCGCTCGAAAAGTGGAAACGCTACATCGATCAGCTGGCCTTTTTCCGCTACAACGTGCTGCAGATCTGGCTTGTGCCGGAAATGTTTACCCCCAAGGCGTTAGAGGGTGGTGGCATCTACGATTATGTTCGGGACACATTGAACGCTGTGGCTCGATACGCCAAGCCGCGTGGGATTGAAATTTGCATGATCAATGGCATCAATGTGGCCGTAGATAGCGGCACCCTCCTGAGCACCCTTCCGGCAAAAGCTTATAAAGACATGCCGATCTATCGCTACCTTAGCCCCAATAAGCCAACCGAAAAGCAGCTCATGTTTGCGCTATGGGATCACTGGTCGAAAGCGCTCTCCGATGTCGATATGTGGTCGCTTTTCCCTGGGGATCCGGGGGGATGTGCGGAAGAGGGGTGTGGACCGGAAACTTACGTTGATCTGTCGATCCAGATCAGTCGAATCATCAAGAAGAACAATCCCAAGGCGACAATCGACTTCTGTCCCTGGCAATTTTTCGGATGGGGGCCTAGCTGGCCTTCGCAATTCCGCAAGGATACGGCGCGAACCGATCGCGGTTATCGCTATCTCATGACCAAGCTTGACGATTTTCCCCCAGGCACGATCTTCAGCCCGAACCTCGATGATTTCACCTCCAACCCTCCCGTTCGGGGAGACCGGGATGGCGGAAACACGATTGAATATATTGATGCGATTCACGAGAAGGGTCATCTCATCCATACCTGGACGTACTTCGTCACCGAAGGCGAAGGCTGGCTGAATCATCACGACCGAGTAGCCGGCATCCTGCGCCAGCGCGCCATCGAAGCCAAATATCCCATCTCCGGCGGGATCTGCTACACGATGACCCCGTCTTTGAATCTGCTGAGCCAGTTTGCCTGTGCAGAAGGTTATTGGGATCCTCACGTGACGTCCGATCAGGTTATGCAGCGGTTTACTGAGGGAATCTTCGGAACCTCGGGTCAGAAGCTGATCGATATCTTCCCCAGCTTCGAGATTGGACCGCAGGTTGGCTACACCTTCGCGAAAGCTCCAGCCTGGAACCCGGATTTCGCCAAGATTCATTCTGATATGCTGCGCAATCGAGCTGTCCTTACTGCTTTGACCTTTTCCCGTCCACCGCGTTTCGATCTGCTTCTTTCGCCGCGAGCCTACGCTTCGGAGCTGCTCTATTTTGCGGACCTCTACGCAAACCTCAGCAAACTTGGGGAGATGGTTGCGGAAACGCGCAGTCTAGTGAAACAAACGCCTGAATTTAGCGATGTTCAGGATGACAATATCAATATGGCCCAGGCCAAGCAGGCTTTGAACGATCAAAGCGGCGAGTCAAAGAAGAAACTCGAAACCGCCATTGCGGGCATTCAGGCATTGAATGTTCCTGCGATGAAGGCCAGCTACCAGGCGCAGCATTACCAGATTTTTCTTGACTACCCAACCGACTTCACCAAAGAACTGCCTATGCTGATCAATGGATTTTTCAACTCCTTCGGAGCGGGCTTCGTGCAATGAAGCCGGGAATTCAACCAGCGAATGTATTCCGACAAAACCTGAGGGAGGCTGATGCAGCTGATTAAGAACAAGACCGTTATTGTGACCGGGGCCGCTGCTGGAATTGGCGCCGGCGTGGCCCGGCTATTTGCGGAGCAGGGTGCTCATGTATTTATGGTCGACGTAGACGGGGAGCAGCTCACGAAGCTGGCGGTTGATCTCGAGGCACGTGGCGGTTCAGTGTACGCCTTTGAGGCCGATGTCCGCGACCGCGATGCGATGGCTAAGGTTGTTGAGGATACGATCGCACGCTTTGGACGCATCGATATCCTGATCAATAACGCTGGTGTCTATCCGCGGCAGGCCTTCCTGGATATGACGGAAGAGCAATGGGACACGGTGCACGACATCAACCTGAAGAGTGTCTTTTATTGCACAAAGCTGGTTCTTCCACATATGGTTCAACAGCGATCTGGTTCGATCGTGAATATCTCATCGGTCACCTTTTTTTTAGGTCTGAAAAATCTGACGCATTACATAGCATCCAAGGGCGCCATTATTGGATTTACGCGTTCGCTGGCAAGAGAAGTGGGCGAGCATAACGTTCGCGTGAACTGCGTAACCCCAGGTGCGATCGAGACGGAAGGGGAACGAAAGATCGTCTCCAAGGAGCAAGCAGATTCCGTGATGGAACTGCAAAGTCTTAAACGCAGAATCGGCCCGCTCGACCTTGCGCGGGTCTGCTTGTTCTTGTCCTCAGAGTTGAGCGATGCCATGACTGGGCAAAACCTTAACGTCGATGGTGGCTGGATCATGTACTGATCCTCCCGTGCCCGGAGCCCAAAGCCGGACACTTAGGGCACAAAGATATGGCAGAAACACGAGAACGAGTGGCAATCATCACCGGCGCCGGCAGCGGACTGGGCCGCGCCATGGCTAAGGATTTTGTTGATCATGGCATTCGGTGCGTCCTGACAGGTCGAAGGCTTAACGCTCTCGAACAGACCGTTGACATGATATCCGGTGACCGGAGCCGTATGCTCATCGTCCAGAGTGACGTAACGGTCGCGGCAGATCGTTCCAGGATTGTGAGCGAATGCATAGCAAGCTTTGGACGCGTCGACATATTGGTCAACAACGCAGGAATTTCATTCATTGCCCCCCTTCTTGCTCATGAAGAAAAAGAGTGGCGACAGGTAATGAGCACGAATCTAGACAGCCACTTTTTCATGGCCAAGGAAGTCATTCCGCGAATGCGTGATCAGAACTTCGGCAGGATTATCAATATCTCGTCGATTTACGGCACTCTCGCGTCGAACAATGATCTTTACGGTGACTTGATGCCTTCGACTAACGAACAAGGTCTCGGGCCGACCCGGCAGCCGGGTTATCACACTTCGAAGGGCGGTGTCCTGAGCCTGACCATGGATCTCGCAGTTGCCGTGGCACGATGGGGAATAACGGTCAACGCGATAAGCCCGGGTATGTTCATGACCGAACAGTCAGCACACATAGTGAATGAACATGTAATAGAGAAGATTAAATCGATGACCCCGGTTGGACGATTCGGCAAGCCGCACGAAGTTGCTCATGCAGTTCGCTTTCTTGCTTCCGATGACGCCTCCTTTATTACCGGGGTCAACTTGCGGGTCGATGGAGGCTGGTCGTTGTGGTAAAGGGGACCTTCTCCTGGAAAGCCATGATGGAGCGAAAATATGCGCGCAGTTGTGATATCGCAGCCGGGTTCCGCGAGCGTAGAGACAGTGAAGGATCCTGCCCCGCTCGAAGACGAAGTCATTGTGAAAGTTTTGGGCTGTGGAATCTGTGGAACTGACCTTCATCTTCTGCACGACGGCTTGCCGAACCTGCCGTACCCGGTTATCCCTGGGCACGAACCGTGGGGCGAAATTGTGGAGGTGACCAGCAGCGAAGCAAAACTTCGGGTCGGTGATCGGGTTGCTGTCGATCCGTCGATTCACTGTGGGGCCTGCGAGCGCTGCCAGCGAGGACGAGGGAATCTTTGCCAATATTGGGGCGCAATCGGCGGCACAAGAAGCGGAGCATGGGCTGAATTCGTGGCCGTGCCGCGAAAGAATATACACGTTCTCGAAGAAGGTTTCCCTTTGGACTGCGCCGCGATCATCGAGCCCGTTGCCTGCGCCCTGCGTGGCATCGTCCAGCTTAAACCGCAACTTGACACCCCCGCCCTGATCTTCGGCGCGGGCACCATGGGCATGCTTCTCGCATTGTTGCTTGATATGCGAGGAGTAGGGCCTTTGACAGTGGTTGAGATGAATGACGACCGAGCACGAATCGCCCGCAAGTTGCTACCGGCAGCAATCATCCATCCCGACGCCTTAGATGGCCTGCAAACTGAGATTGTCATCGATGCCACCGGGAATCCCAAAGCAATTGAGACAGCATTACAGCATGTAGCTCCCGGTGGGACGATGCTGATGTTTGGGGTAGCCCCGCCGGCCGCAAGAGTAAGCCTGTCGCCGTATGACATCTATGAGCGGGAAATCACGGTGCTGGGATCAAGGGCAATTCTCCACACCTTCTCATCGGCAGTTGACGCGGTTCGACGGCACTCCCCGCTTTTCAGGTCATTGATTTGTAACACCAGTTTTCCATTGCAGCGTTTTGACGATGCGCTGGCGACGTTAAACAGTGGCTCCGCAGTCAAAATCGTCCTCGAACCAAATGCATGAGCTGACTGCGGCACTTACCCCAAAGAGGATTGGAAAATGGGAGAATTCGACGCGATAGAAGTGCAAGGCTCGGCTCGTGAAAACGTGCTGGCTGAGATCGAGAAGCAAACCGCGCTTTGGGGATTAACGTTGCCGGCGGTAACTCCATTGCCGCTTCATTTTGGGCTCAATCAATTTGGAGAGATCGGTGAAACCGAGTTTTGGATCGCGAATGAGACCAAAAGCGGATACTGCGGCAAATTCCTTTTTGTTTTTGATGGCCAAACCTGCCCCTACCATTGTCATCGAACGAAGCACGAAACCTTCTTCGTCATGAAAGGAACCTTGCGGATGAAAGTGGGGGAAGAAGAACGGATTATGCACGAGGGTGACCTGCTCGTCATGCCACCAGGCCTGGGGCACTCCTTCACCGGCGTTGGTCCGGCGCTTGTCCTGGAAATCTCGATGCCGTCAGTGGCCAAAGACAGCTTCTTTGATGACACTCGAATCGGCGCGCAAGGGGTGATCTAAAGAGGGCTACTGCTTATTGCATGCTTTTTAGGGTGTCTTTCATCGCAGCCAGCAATCTCGTCGTCATTGTTTCGTCCTGATAAAGAAAGTCCTTCACATCCTTATAACCCGTTGGCTTGGCGCCCGGCGGACAAGTGAGAAGGCAAATATTCATCCGGAACACAGCATCAATTTCCGGCGAATGCAACTTTCGCAGAGTAGCAGCCATTCCCGGCCATTCCCAGTTTCCCTGAAAGCCATTCTGTTGCTGCCAGGTCTCTGCCGCTGCGACAAATGCACCCAATGCGCTCTTGACGTTTGTCTGGCGATCCAGCGCGACGAGCAGGTCCTGGTACGCTGCCTTGGTGTTGAGCTGCAGGATCAGGTCGTTCAGGAATCGGTGCGGATCGCCAAATAACAGTCCGTTGAGGGGCCCACCTTCCAAACCATCGGCGTTTGCAACACTAAGCTCCTTGGCCACGCCGCGCATCTTAACAGGATCGTTACCCGAGAGCGCCTGCCAACCATTCACAATGAGCCGGCCGTCTCCTGGAATAAGATCGTTGGCGAAATGCACGTAATCGGCTTCCGTCAAAGACTTTCCGGTCGCGCCCCGGGAAAACGCAAAGGTATTTGGCAGCTGGACGCAGTGTGTCTGCGCATTCCCCATTACACCCCGAGGTCCGGGTTCAGAGCCACCCTCGTAGGCAGCCTTTCCTCCGAAATTGGTCATGGGAAAACTCGGCTCCGCCTCGATTCGCCCATAGTTGAATGAGATCACTCGGGAGGCAAGCCCCAGCTTCCAGGCATAGGCTAGCCCCCCGGCCAGCCCCCATGGCTCCGGATTAGCTTTGCGGAGCCGCTCAATCGTATCCAGAAACTCTGGCTCCGTCCCGCTCTTGAGGAACCCTGTTTGATAGAAACGGCCATAGGCCTGCCAGCCCCAATCCACCCAATAATCAAGCTCAATCCCGGGACGCAAAGAATCGAACATCTTTCGATGTTGCACCAGCAGGTTGACGAACTCAGCGTTGGTCGAGTTGGGATAGCCGCCGGGGTCACTATCTATGATGGCTACGGCGTCCATCTGAGCCAGATAGCGCATTCGCTCCCGGCGCACCTGCATCATCTTTGCAACGGCGTGTGCGTCTGCCGGGTTAACATGCTGGTCGCTATAGAAGAAGTGTCTGTGCTCAAAGGTCGCAGCCGACGCGGCGTGGTTGTCGGCAATCACATTTGCGGTCAAGGCCATCATCACCCGCATCCCAAACTCATGGTGCAGCATGTCGATGACGCGCGCATCTTTCTCCAGACTGGCCCTGTCGCTAGGGGTGAGCGGCTCAGGCATGATTTCAATCATGGGCCAGATCATGACTGTATTAAATCCAAGCTTTTTCAGGCCACCCGCGTAGCCCTTCCAATCTTCGACCGTCCAGGTGCGCGCGGCATATGGATGGTTATAGGGCCAATGCTCATGGATATACATGCCGACGATATGATCGGCGGGAGGCGCAGTGGCAGTAGGGGCCGGCGCCGCAACAGCAAGACGGGTGAGCAGGATGAGCGAACTTAGCAGAAGCGCGGGGCGTATGATTTTCACCATTTGGGTCGAATCTGCGGATCACGTTTGTACGCCGGGCTCTACCCATAGTTCAATAGAAGAACGTAAAGCTCCGCTTGATCAGGATTGTGCATAGAGAGCCTGAGTCGTGTCAAGGCCATTGTGCACAAATTTAGCCTTGCATTGCCCGCTCAATCTGTTCCGGCTTGTTGGCTGGCTCATCCACTTAAGCCGTTAGCGGCGTTTCTTATATGAAACGATATGAGCGCGCGTGGGTTCCGCTTGAGGTCTCACTCGGTAGCCATCGCTGTAACCAGGGGAGCAGCGCGGTTCTGAGAAGGCGGACGAACGAACAGCCATAGCAAGGCCGCCGTCACGTTCAACAAAGCACCTGCGTTCAATATATAGATCCAGCTCGATCCATGTTGCAGGAGCTTACCCACCAGCACGGGGGATAAGAAAGCGCCCAAGCTAGCCACCGAGTTCATCAGCCCTGCAACTGACCCGGCAGAACGGCCACCAATATCAACCGCCGTGGCCCACAGCGTGCTCAGTATCAGGTCGCCGGAGCCAGCCGCGAGAGCAATCAGGACAGTCCCTAACACTGCGCGTAGCGTCGAGGAGCCCATATACAAAAGGAACGCTGAACCGAGCAAACCTGTCATGACCAGAAGGCGCCGCCCCAATTGCATTCCGAGGCGTTTAGTCATCCACCCACTGAGTGGACCGCCCGAGAATGTAGCCAGCAATCCAAATAAGAAGGGAAGCCCCGTGTAGGTACCAGCTTTCTGAAATGAAAAGCCGCGGCTTTCGATAAGGTAGGACGGAAACCAAGTCACAAAAAACTGCCAGGTCATGGTGTAGATGGAGCCCACCAGGATCAGGGCCGTCAACGAGAGCGAAAAGCGCGGGGCCGGGAGGCTGAGTGGAGTGCCCTCCGGCTCCTGTATCACAAGTTCTCGAGGAAATGCGCGGAACCATGTAGCCGCGGCAAATAGCCCTAAGGCCGCAAAGAGCACGAAAACGGATCGCCAACCGTAATGGATGGCAAGAAATGCCGCGAATCCCGGGGCGATAATTCCCCCAATTCGGCCGCCGGCTAGAAAGCTGCCAAATGCCGTTGGTCTCGACCGTACCGGTACAGTTCGGCGAAAGAGAGACGCCACGGCAGGTGCAAGCGCGCCTTCCGATACACCAAAGAGAAACCGGATCGAAACAAAAGCCATCAATCCGCGCGTGGCCGCAGTCAATCCGGTGAACATCGACCACGCCAGAATGACCCCACCTATGATATTTCGCGCGCCGCGACGATCCGCGATCATTCCCCAAGGCATTTGAAACAGAGCATATGACAAACCAAAGGCTCCGAAGACCAGCCCAATATCGCTGGCACTAAAGCCCAGCTCAGAGCGGAGCTTGGGCGCGAGAACGGAAACGCAAACACGATCCATATAGCCCAAAAGGTTGGCACAGGTCACTAGGAGGACCAGTCGGAATGAGGTGCTTCTCACTGTGGCGACCCTCTATGCTTTTTCTTTGGTTCTTCGCGATGCAAATCGTTGAGTTTACGATACAGGAATACCGGTTTCGTATTGGCTGCCCGGAGCTCCATTTTCTTGGAAACCAAACCAGCGGCGCCGCGCCTTAGGCACTAATCTCTAAGCAGCATTCTTGATATATGCTGCTCAAAGGGAAGTTTCGATGCTTTGCGCGTTTAGAATGAACTTCAGATAACCTGCCCGATGCCGGCAGTGAGCCATCGAATGAGTTTAACTAAGTTTCAAAACAGACCAGCCTGGCAAATTCAATCCGACGAAGTGCGTGTGACCGTGATGCAGTGCGGCGGCCATGTCGCAGAGACGGTTTATCGCCCAACAGGAATCAACCCGCTGTGGATTCAGGATCGCCCTACGATTGACGCTGATCAATACGATCCGCGCATACATGGGACCATATACGGGACTGATGGAGAGGCCAAACTGATCTCAGGTTTACTTGGGCACAACCTTTGCCTGCCCTACTGGGGTCTCCCCTCCGAGCCCGAGTTTCGTCGCGGGATGACCTGCCATGGGGAGCCAAACACCGTCCGTTGGCAGGAACAGATCCATACTGCCGATTCTCTCAGCTTGAGAGCGACACTGCCCGAATCCGGATTACGTTTGGACCGCAACCTCCGATGTGAAGGTCCCATCGTTCACTTTGAAACAACCGTGGAAAACCTGCTTTCTCTGGATAGGCCCATCGCCTGGTGTGAGCACGTGACCATCGGTCCCCCCTTTCTCTCCAGCCTCGAGACAGGTTTTTGGGCCAGCGCAGGGAGAGGCTACCGGACGACCAAAAACTTCAACGATGTTTATTCCTGGCCAGAGGGAAGGGGACAGATCCCCTGCGACCTGAGTCGTTTTTCCGGCCAGCCGCACACCGATCTTGTTAACTCGTTCCTGGTGGAAACGGACGGAGACTACGGTGTTTTCTCAACATGGAACGCCAGCCTCGGTTCCATCTTCGGTTACTGTTTTCCCGTTCAACAATTTCGCTGGTTAAACGTATGGGAGAACAACGATGAGCGGATGAAAACCCGAGGGATGGAGTTCAGCAATACTCCAATAGAAGGTTCGATGAAACAGCTGATCGCCACCCCTCGCGTACTCGATCAGCCTACGTACGAATGGCTGGACGCTGGGTCTTCTATTACAAAAAAGTTTTTCAGCTTTACGCTCGCCATTCCTTCTTCCTTTAAGGGTGTGGCGTCTATTCGATTTGATGGGGAAGAAATTGAAATTCTTGAATCCGGGACCGGCTCTGCGAGCCGGCTACGTGTCGGCAACGTATTGGATCGGGGTTGACCAAGTCCACGCATGACCACTTCGGTTGCAAGGTGCGAGAGCATTGTCGGTTCGGCTTACATAGAATGCTTTACCTATTAGCCGGTTGTCTCCGTAAAACTGTCATTCTTGGCGTGTTCCTGGTTTGCCTGCTCTTTCTAGGCCGACTCCGGTCTTCTGGTCAAACATCCACCAACCTGGCGACGACGCCCTCTCAACCAGGCCCGTCCAGGCCGAGCCATAGCTCCGTGAAGTTCGTCGATGTCACAACGGCAAGCGGAGTGCACTTCTTGAACAACGCTTCGCACACGTCAAAGAAATATTTAATCGAAACGATGGGCTCCGGTGTGGCTCTCTTCGATTATGACAATGACGGCCGTCTCGACATTTTTTTCGTGAATGGAGCTGAGCTGAGTGATCCCGTCGCCAAGGGAACCATTCCGAAAAAAAGCGGGCCGGCGGATTGGAATCGCCTTTACCACCAAAAGAGGGATGGAACGTTTGAGGACGTCACCGAGCGGGCGGGATTGCAGGGCGCTGGCTTTGGCATGGGTGTCGCCGCCGCCGATTATGACAACGATGGATACCAAGACCTATATGTCACTGCCTACGGAGGCAACAAACTCTACCACAACAATGGGGACGGCACTTTTACAGACGTGACCGAGAAGGCTGGCGTGGGCGGAAGCGGTTGGTCTACCAGCGCGGCCTGGATCGACCTGGATGCAGATGGCTTGCTGGACTTGGTCGTGCTTCGCTATCTCAAGTGGGACTTCGATGATATTTGGTGCGGCGAGCATCGCGATGGTTACCGCACTTATTGTCATCCTGATTTATTTCCGGCAATCTCGCCGCTCGTATTTCACAACGACGGGAATGGCCACTTTACAGAGGTTTCCGCAAAACTTGGCCTCAACAAACCTGGGAAGGGGCTCGGTTTAGCGATTGCTGACTATGACCGCGATGGTCATTTAGACATCTTTGTTGCCAACGACTCTATGTTCGAGTTCCTCTACCACAACAAAGGCGACGGAACGTACGAGGAGAATGGTCTATTGGCAGCAACTGCGGTCGATAGCGATGGCCGCACCTACGCCGGTATGGGGGCTGAGTTCCAGGACTATAACAACGATGGCCTACCCGATTTGTTTGTCACCGACCTCGCCAACCAGAAGTACGCTCTCTATAAGAACAACGGCGACGGCAGCTTTAGTTACGCGACAGAGACGTCGGGTGTAGGAACCGCAACATTTCTGCATTCCGGCTGGGGCGTCCGCTTCGTTGATGTTGACAACGATGGTTGGAAGGACCTGATCGTTGCCCAAGGTCATGACATCGATAACATCGAGCTGAACTTTCCCCAGCTACGGTATCGTGAACCCCTCATGCTTTTGCAGAATGTCGGCGGTGGCGGATTCGTTGACATATCTGGCCAAGCCGGAGACGCCTTCAGGTCGGCTTGGGTCGGGCGCGGGTTGGCAGTCGGCGATCTCGACAACGATGGGCGCGAAGATATCGTCGTTACTACCAACGGCGGCCCCGCGTATATCCTGCATAATGAGACCCCCTCGACAAACCATTGGCTTACTTTGGATCTGGTCGGGCATCGAAGCAATCGCGATGGAATTGGTGCCGAGGTCCAACTCGTCACCCCAAGCGGATCCCAATGGATCACCGTTTCTCCAGCGGGCAGCTACCTGTCATCGAGTGACAAACGCGTTCACTTCGGACTTGGTCCGAGCACAGAAGCGACGCTCCAAATTCATTGGCCAAGCGGAATCAATCAAGTGGTCAAGAATGTCAAGGCAGATCAAATTTTGAAGGTGGAAGAGCCGGTCTCGAGTGTTCCTGCCAAGTAGACGGCGTTCCAATGATGATATTCGGATTTCAATCCAGGTCGAAGACCCCAACGTCTTTTATAGGGACGCTGATATCCAATTTGTTGGCTTTTATAACATGTTGTTCGCCGCTGTAAACGTTGATCGCTCGCTTGTAACCCGTTGGCACTGTAATCGTCGCCCTCTGCTCTGAATCGGAGTAATTGAAGACCGTGAGCAGTCCGGATGTTGAACCCTGAATCAATCTGGGCCGGAGCGCTCCCGACGAACTTACCGCGGGCCGCACAACATCAGCAACCAGGGCACGCAACAAATCGATGCCCCCCGGATCACCTTTCGCGATGCTGCCTCCCAAATTAGTCCCAAAATAGTACACCATTCCCTTACCTACTCTCTTCATCGCCGCGACCGTCCACTGGCGGCATGTACCAATCGGAGTGGCGGAGCTGATTTCAATGGGTGTGAGGTAGGTGTCTGCTTTCACTCGTACGGAAACCGGTTTGGTAAGTGTGATCTCCACTTCGTCGGCGATACCCGATCCTGAACCCCAGATAGGCAGGTTCCCAACCATCAGGCTGTCCTGCTCTCGATAGCCGAAGATCTCGTCCAACCCGTTACCGGGAATCACGGGGTTAAAGTAATAATTAGCGTCAAACCTGCCAAAAGCAGTTTCCAGAATTACAGTCCCCCCCTGCTCCGCAAATTGTCGTATGGCGTCGCAGGTTGCTTTCTTTCCGATCAGGTGCCAGGAGACCACGAGCACCTTGTATTGCGAATTATTGATCTGCGCCGGCTCGATGAAGTCGACCCAAAAGTCCATGCTCCAAAACGCCTTATAATAGCCCCTCGCGGACTGTGCACACGGATCTTCATTGCCATTTCCCGCGAAGGTCAGCAACGCATTATCCTGATCGAACAGGATGGCGATTTCCGGGCGGGGTCTTATGGTCTTTCAGTAAACTCCATCGCGCCTGGATGAGACGGTTCGCCTTTGCCGCTTCCTCCACGCGTTCCGTCGTCGCTCCGTTCCTGGATACTAAACCGAAACCTCCAGCCTCGCCGCCGGTGCCCTCGGTCAGATAGGTCCAATAGATGATCCCCTTGGCCCCGGCTGCAACCGCCAACCAATTCCACAACCGGATCGCCCGGGGCAACATGGGACCATCCCGCATATATCCCGCACTGCCATGATTGCCCTGCATCTCGGTAACCCAGAAGTCTTTGCCCATTGCACAGGACCGGACAATCTCGATTTGTGCCGCAGCCTGGTCGATCGGCCAACCCCATGCATTCGGATAAAAGGAGCAGCCGAATACTTCCACCTCTTCGGCCAATCTCCACTGTTGAATTCCGCGAAGAGTGCTCGGCTCAGTTGGGGTGGAGTAAGCAGTGTGGGTTTCGATCACATGGCTGGGATCGATTTCCCGCACCGTCTTCGTGCGAAACCGTAAGTACTCTGTTGTACTTTCCTGAATGAAGTGCAGCCAGTCGAGCCAATCGCCGTAGGTTGCGCTAATGCGGCGAGGTGGATCGATTGCTTTCCAGTCGGGATATCGACGAATCCACGCCTCGTTCAGCCGGTCAATTGTTCCGTAGCGTCGTTGCAGCCAGTTCTGGAACTCGGCAATGGTCCGGTCGCAATAACAGAAAAGCTTATCGGAAATAGGTATATCAGCCCGGAGCTCCTGCCCATCTATGTCAACATAGGCAGGCTCATTCCAAATATCGTATCCGTACAGCGAGGGATGCGATACCGAGACCTTTACCAGCTCGCGGACAAACGATGCCGCCGCATCTTGGACAACCTGCCAATCGAAGCACAGCCCGGGAGCCCCGCCGCTGTAGTGCGCAGCGCTCCCGCCCAGGTGCAATGCTTCGCCTCTGGCATTTACCAGGCGAGTCTCAGGGTGAGCTTGCTCGAGCCAGTACGGTGCGCTCTCGAGCATAACGTTCATTAGTACCCTGACACCAACCTCATCACAGATGCTTAGCAGTTGTTGTGGAACCTCGAAGTCAAACACCCCCCGCTTAGGGTTGTAGTAGTCCCAGGGGAGAAAAATACGAATCATTTTGAACTGGTATTTGTGTACGATCGCCTCAATCATCGCTCTAAACTGGTCAGGCCGGGGGTCTGACTGAGGATGATAGAAGTGGGTCCCATAGATGAAGTCGCCTCCTAAGCGGGGGTGCGAATTCTCCAGCTGATTATCGTCTGTGCGGGGTAGATACCTTGCCAGTTCCAGTTGCGGTGAGGAAGCCGCGAGGGCGCCTTTTGCTGCGGCCATTGCTGCGATGGCGGCGCCTGTCATGAACTCTCTTCTCTTCATCCTGCGCCTCTTCTCTTACTTGGCGTGCCGGGCATCGCGTGTCTAACCCTCGACCTCGAGCGGCGGGTCTCCCAGGAGGCACGACGGCCGAAAGATGCGGGTTAGGAACACGAGCACGATCAGCAGCACAAAAATGGCGAGGGAGACAATAACCACGCTCCTTCCTGTCCTGAAGTCTTGCTTCCAAAGCGTGCGAAAAAATGCTTCGTAGATGACATAAGCGTTGACGAGCACGCCGAAGATAGGCATCAAAACGTTGGAAAAGAGGTTGATCCGCTTGGTCTTGAATACGTGAAAATAGCGTAGATTAGCGATATTGACCGCAATGAATGTTAGCAAAGCAAAGAACACAAGCGCATTGCCCCACCAGGTAAATGCCTCGATACCATTTCCCGTGAGTTCCAGAGAGCCAAGGGCACAGATCATGGCCGCGAGATAAATGACGTGCATGGCATTCCATGGCACTCTGAAGCGTGGGTGAAGTTTTGCCAGCCAGCCAGGCAATAGTTTATGGCGCGACAAAGCGAATAACATGCGGGCTGATCCCATGATGCTGGCGATGTATACAATCAGGCTCGAGGTCATCCCCGTCAACGTCACCAGGATGCTGCCCTTGCCCAGGTAGAGCTGGGCAATCTGTGTAACCGGTGCGAGACCTTGGTCAACGTAGCCCCGAATATTTTCCGGCGGCACGGCAATTGTCAGAATCCAGGATGTGAGCATCCAGAAGATAGCAGACGCGATTATGGTCCAAATGATTGCGGCCGGGATAGCCTCCCGCGGGGCGTTCGTTTCTTCAGCCGCTGTGGAGACAATGTCGAATCCACAGAACCCCAGAATACCCAGGATAGTTGCTCCCCAAAAAGCTGCCATGCCGCCCGTCACTTGGGTCGGTTGAAACGGAGCCAGGGTTATTCCGTGCTGAGGTGCGCGCACAACAAAAATGGTTACGCAGAGAAGCAGCACAACTCCGACCTCGGAAATCATTAACATAATGGACGTTCGGGAGGAGGCTTCGGCTCCACGATATGTAACCGCTATGGCAAGTATTGTTCCTGCCAGGGCGCCGACAAGCATGGCCGTCGTCCCGACATTGGAGATGCCAAAAAACCGGATTGCATCTGCGAAAAAAAGACCAAATAGTAAGGGTTGAAGCACCGTCGCCATGAAAAAATAGGTGGTCATTGTCAACCCGATGAGGAAGCCAAGATCCGGGGAAAGGGTCTTCCATAACCACGTGGAGGCGGCCCCGGCAGAGGGAGACTCTCGGTTTAACACGGCGTACGAAATAGCCGTCGGCAGAGCGATAATCGTCGCCGCCAGGAATACTAACGGCGCCACCGGCCCCGCCATTACCTGAATTGGACCCAATAAGCTATACAGTCCAAGCGCTGGTGACGTCATGCCCATCGACAGCGCGATCAGCCCCAAGAGACTGAAGCTTCCGGCTTTGAGAGTATGGTGACCGTTTTGTTGTCCCGTTTGCTTATCTTCCAAATTCAGAGTCATTAGGCGGATCCTGGGTCTGCGGTTGTCTTGATAAGTAATGCCGGGGCATCAAGCGGCAATAGGAATGGATGAGGGTTTCCAGTGTACAGATCCTATAACGATTAGTACTCGTCCCAAAGAGTTATTCAACATGCGAGAGGACAAGATCGAATAAGAGAACTGCTTTAAATCTTTAGAAATGTGACGATGGACGTTGGGCTGCCCTGTAAAAGCAGGTGGGCGATTTGTTGAAACAAGAATCGGGCTTGTGGAGGTCGTATCACTCATCCTGTTGTCCCTCAATCCAATGGCCTCCAAAGTGTCAAGGCATTTCATAGCTTCCGCGGGCCCCTGCCGTCAGAGTTCGCGTAGTCCGCTCATAACCGACAGGCGAGCTGCGCGGATGGCGGGGAGCAATCCGCCGATGAACCCGATCGCCAGGGCCCACTTGAGACCGTTCCAAAGTAAGGCCGGCGATATGTTGAAAGCGAACACCACCTGGCCGGAATTGCCCGCGGTCGAGGTGGTAAAGCCGTCGAAAATGATCCAGGCCATCGCAGCCCCGATACCGCCCCCTAGAACTGCCAGAAACATCGTTTCCAGCAACACCGAAAAGATGAGCGGCACACTGAGAAACCCGATGGCGCGCAACGTCGCGATTTCCCGCGTGCGCGCCGCAACCGCGGCATACATGCTGTTAAGCGCGCCGAAAACGGCACCCACCGCCATGATTGTGCCCACAGTCGTGCCGAGAATGCGGATCATGCGGGCCAGTTCTTCGGATTGCTTGTCGTAGTACTGGCGGGTTGTTTGTACGTTTACCTTGAGCCTGGGATCGCTCGCGAGCCCTGCCTTGAAGGTGTCAAAAGAATTGGGGTCTGTCAGTCTCAAGGTCATGGACGACTTATTGCTGCCGCGGCGAAGAGCTGACCCAATTACATCCGTATCGCCCCAGATCTCGGAGTTGTGGGCGTCCTGGGAGTCGAAGATTCCCACTACGGTCCAAGCCTGGCCGTTGAGGTTCAACGTCGAACCCATATCAACTCCCCCGAATTGCTCATCAACGCTCTTCCCAACAATGAGTTCACGCAGGCCAGGCTTGAATTTCCGCCCCGCGACGATTCTGACATTGGGCCGCAGTTCCCATACCCGCTCGCCGACCCCGCGCATTTCAATGCTTGCATCGAGCCCGGTTTTCCTTTTAGGGAGAGAAACGGCAGTGATCAGTTCCGCAGACGCGATTGGTTGTCCCTGGCCATTCCTGAGCACTTGGGGCGCCTGCGAAATGATGGCGTAGGTATCGTGATCCATGACCGAATCGATCTCAGATTGTGAGCCGCTCTGCGTGACGAGGGCGGTGTCCTCTGTTCCAGTCTGTCTCAGAGCGTTCTCGAAACCGGCTCCCATAGCCAACAGGGCGACGAGAACGCCGACCACGCCGGCGATCCCCACCACGACCACGGAAGAAGAGGCCAACCGCTGGGGTATCGTGGCCAGGCCGATCTCGGTAATGAACCAGGTCAGGCGCCCGGTTCGCGTGAACGCCATCGCCAGGGCGAGCAGAACGGCGCACGCCAGGAGGAGCCACCAGGGGGAGACGACCAACAGGGCAATGGGGATGATGATGGCCAATGCCATCGCAATTCCGAAGCCGAGTTTTTTCAGCAGATCCATTCCTTCCTTTTATTGTTCAGCGTCCCGACAAAGCATCCACGACGCGCAGACGCATTCCACGCAGCGCAGGCAACAGCCCCACAACGAACCCGATCACGATCGCGAGCGTCATCCCACGCAGCCAGACTGCCCACGTCACCGGGAGGGTGGGTACCTTGTGAGCCAGCGTCGAGCGTAGTCCTCCAACCACCGCCACCGAGGCAGTGAGCCCCAGGACACCGCCAATCACCAGCAAAAGGATGGACTCGGCCAGCACCAGGCCCATGACGCCGCGGGCGCTGAAGCCGATGGTTTTCAGGATCGCCAACTCCGGAATCCGCTCGCGCACTGCCTGCGCCATCGTGTTTCCTGTCAGCAGGACCAGCGTGAAACACACCGCTCCCATGATCGATCCGGCAATCAGCCCCATATTGGCGAATTGCTTGACCAGAGCGGCATCGTAAGCGTTTTCGTCCTCGGTCTTGGTTTCATGGTCAGAGTTCGCCGACAACGCGTCAATCTCATGCGCCACTCGATCGGCTTGAGAAAGGTCGGCAACTCTAAGGATGTACCAGCCGACCGTGCCGTTATCAGTCGGCCGCGCTTTATCGAGATACTCCCAGTGGAAAGCCAGCTGGCGCTCATCGTCCATCCGATTCGGGTCGGTGATGCGAAAGATACCAACTAGGTCGAAGGTCCAGGTGTTGGAGCCATTCTTTTGCGTCAGGGTCGTCTGTATCGGAATCTTGTCGCCGATCTTCCAATGGAATTTTCTCGCCAGGCTCTCCTCAACCACCGCCCCCGTGCGCGTGTGGAGAAATGCCTCCAGTTCGCGCGGCGGCAAAACCCATTCCGGGTACAGGTCAAAGTAGTTATCGGCATGCGCCTCGATGGGCAGAGAGTTCTTCGCGTTCTGGTAGAAGCCGCTGAGCTCGCTCCCGTAAGTGACTTCAGCCACACCCGGGACCCCCTGAATGCTGGTCGCGAGGCTCTTGGGCAAGAGCACCAGGAAGGGGCTGATCTTTGAAGTCGTGACCAGGCGATCGGCGCCGAGCACGCTTTGCCCGGCATTCGCGAAGGCGCTACGCACTGAATCCAACAGGCCGAAGAGCAGGAATGCCGTCACCACCGACAACAGAGTCAACACCGTGCGCACCTTGCGCCGCAGAAGTGCCGCCCACACCAGGTGCAGGTATTTCATGCCAGGGCCCCGGAGGATTCGGCCAGCGTGCCTTTGTCAAGATGGAGCGTGCGCCGTGCGTACTCGGCAGCCTTCGGATCGTGCGTTACCATGATGACCGTTTTGTCGTGATCGCGGTTGAGTTGCTGTAGAAGCGTCAACACTTCGGTAGCGGACTGTCGATCGAGATCTCCGGTCGGTTCGTCGCATACCAGGAGCATCGGATCGGAAACAATCGCGCGCGCAATAGCCACCCGCTGTTGTTGGCCACCGGACAGCTCGCTTGGTTTGTGCGTGGAGCGCTCACCGAGCCCAACCAGCTCCAATGCAATGCGGGAATTACGTTTACGCTGCGCCGAGCCTAGCCTGGTCAGCAGCAAGGGAAGCTCAACGTTCCTTTGCGCCGATAGCATGGGTAAAAGATTATAGAACTGGAAGACGAAACCAACGTTCGAGGCTCTCCATTTGGCCAGCCGGCTCTCGCCCAATCGGTCAATACGCGTGTCGTCTATCGTGATGCCGCCCTCGGTCGGAGAGTCGAGGCCGCCAATCAGATTGAGGAGGGTCGTTTTCCCAGACCCGGAGGGGCCCATCAGAGCGACAAAGTCGCCCTTGGCGATGGCGAGGTTGATGTGATGCAACACCTCGACCTTCTGCTTGCCGCGTTCATATATTTTGCTGAGGTTCTGAATCTCAACCAGGGCGCCCATCTTGTTTGCCTCGCTGCTCGTGGATGATCGCTTCGGGCCCTCAGATCAGTGCTTCTTGACCAGGATACGTGCGCCATCGTCCATCTCCGCTGGCGGAGAGCTCACCACGGTAGTGCCCTTCGTTACGCCTCCGACCAGGCGAAGGTCGCCATAGGTCTGGCCGGCAGTTACCACGTGCGCGTGCACGCGATCGCCATCAACCGTCAAAACCACGTTCTTTCCGCCGCGCTCAACGATCGCTGAGCTGGGTACGAGCACCCCTGCGGATGTCCACCCGCCCTCACGACTAGCAGCGCCTTGCGAGTCCCCTTTGCTTGCTTCCTCGAGGAAGGAAACCTGGACGCCCATATCGGGCAGGATCCGCGGGTCCTTCTGCTCGATCGCTATCCGCACCTTCACTGTTGCCTTGTTGCGATCCGCGGTTGGAATGATCGCGATCACATGCGCCGGGATCTTCCACTCGGGATAAGCATCCAGAGTCGCCCGGGCTGGCTGTCCGGGATGGATACGATTAATGTTGGCCTCGTTTACCTCTACTTCGATTTCCAGCGAGTTCATATCGACAATCGTGCCCACTCCGGTCCGGGTGAAGCCGCCGCCTGCGGAAGTAGGGGAGACAATCTCGCCCGCCTGCGCCGCTTTGGCGGTTATCACACCCGCGAACGGTGATCGCAACGTCGTGTAGTTGAGCTGCACATCAGCGGCTTGTACGGTTGCCCGGGCGAGTTCGATCTGCTTGCGCTGAGATGCGACCTGTGCCGTTAAAACCTCAACCTGTGTGCGGTCGGTCTCCAACACCTGCGCCGATACAATGCGTTCCGCGAACAAGCTTTCGGTGCGATTGAGATCGCGGCGCGCCTGGGCCAACTGGGCGTCATATTGATTGAGTAGTGCCTGCGCGGTTTCGAGCTGTGCCTGGGCCTGTGCGCGGGCAGCTCGCTGTGAGGTGTCGTCCAAACGCGCCAGCACTTGCCCCGCGTTTACGTGCTCGCCTTCCTCGATCAGCACCTCAGTAAGCGCGCCCGTAATCTGGGCAGATACTGTTGCCTGCCTGCGCGCGGTCACGTAACCCGTCGCTTGTAAGATCGCATTCGTGCCGCCCGCCCCTGTCGGAGCAACTGCAACCGCGGTTTTGACTTCGAAACTGCTGCCGCGTAGCAGAAAGTAGGCTGCCACTCCCGCCGCCAGGGCCAGGAAAAGCAAAATTGCGCCGCTGAGCCACCAGCTGCGTCGTCCGCTCGGGGAATTGCCGCGCTGCTCGGGGTCGAGCTGTAACTTTCGCAGCAGTACGCTCTTCTCAGTCGGCATACCGTAACCCGCGTGGAGAGCCATGCGACACTTCACACGGCAAGTGTGTCTCGTATTGTATTCGAGCGGCCCGGACGTTACCTGCAAAGTTAGTTACCGAGTGTGAGGATTGGTGGTTTCAGATATTATTTTCATCCCTTTGCTAGATCCAGCTTCAAGATGAACCCCGCTCTCCACCGGAGGGAGCATCTTGCCCGGCCCAGGGCCCGGTATAACGATGGCGGCAAGTAACGCCAGCCCTACTCTACTAAATCGCATTTCTATAGAAGAACGATCGAGCAGCTGTTCCGGATGACGTAGAGGAAGGCAAAATATTTGCTGTACCTCGATTCACGTATCCAATAAAATAGGCCCGCATGGCTGATTGTCAAGAGAGAATAGCGAAGCAGGCAGTCCTCCCGCCAAGTGCCTCGTCATTCGACCGTCAACTCGCATATTTCGGTAATAAAATTTAGGTTGCACGTTTCGGTCTTCAGTTAAGCTTCGGTTTCCTCAAAAATTACGCTCGGGCGTGCGATAGCCGGCCAGGGGGTCGATTTTCTGCTCGATTTCCGTTCGATCGTTGGTCTTTGACCTTTGGGGCGGGTTCTACCTCTCATGTTCAGCCCGCTTGGCATCAATGCCCTCGGGATAATCGCGATATTAAAGGAAGGAAACCGTGGGGAACTCTAGCAAAACAGAACAGTCAAGTCGCCCAAACACGTCAATGACGCGACGTAAATTTGTGCAAGGTGCAGCCGCAGGCGTAGGCCTCACATTAGGCGGGGCACGAATCTTTGCTGAACCGTCGCTTCCTCAGCACGATGCCGCGGCAACAAATAACCCGGCGAAGAATTTTGTTTACGGAACTCACTTTTATCATCCAGAGTCCGGTCCACGCCCCGAGCAATTTCGCAGCATGATCGATACGATTGCGAACAAATATCAATTCAACATCATTCGCATCTATCCCCCGTGGGACTACTACAACCAACGCCCCGGTGAATTTCAATTCGACGACCTTGAACAGCTCATGTCGGTCTGCGACGAATATGGGATGCGTGTCTTAATGGGGATCTATCTCGAAAGTTCCCCCTATTGGCTTGAGGAAGCCCATCAAGAAACACGCCTTGTTAACGCGAAAGGCCAGGCCATGCATCTAGGTGCGGATGGTGGATCCTACAGCGGTGGATGGCCAAACCTCTGCATGGATTGGGAGGTCGTCCAGGAAGCGGCCTCGCGTTTCGTGCATGAGTTGGTCAAAATCTCAGCGCCACACCGTTCCCTCTATGCCTATGACGTTTGGAACGAGCCTTATCTCGTTCGTGGCTCTGGAACAACGGATCCAAACGCTTGGGTGGCTGAGAAGATGTTCTGCTACTGCGATCGAACAATTGCTGAGTTTCAGACTTGGCTGCAGCGCAAGTACGGAACACTCGACCAAATCAACGATGCTTGGATTCGACGATATCCTGATTGGAAATCAATTGACCCACCCAGGGTTCCGATCGAGATGTACACGGATTTTATGGACTGGCGGCAGTTCATCCAAGATCGCACCGCCAGCTATATGAAATTTCGAGTGAAAAATGTCCGGGATATAGATGCGGGCCATATTCTTGAAAGCCATTCTAGTCATCTACCGCCGATTGTCCCGGCAACGTTGGGAGGGACCCAGAACTGGAGACTTGCCGAAGCTCTCGATGTTTTCGGACTGTCGTACTATCCGAATCGTCAAAAACCGGAGAGTGAAGGATTCGCACAGATGGAGGTGACTCGATCATGTGCCGCTGGCAAGGACTTTTGGGTCACCGAAATGGCCGGCAATCATTTCAATGCTGGTTATCGTCAGGGAACACCGGTGCGGGCTCGAGAAATTCGGATGCAAAACTGGATGGCTCTCGTTGCCGGCGCAAGGGGCATCGTCTATTGGACGTATCTTACAGAAGGCACGGGGCGCGAGGCTGGCGGCTATGGACTGGTGGAGCGAAGCGGTGCGACGACAGAGAGAGCGGAGGAAGCGGCTCGAACGAATCGGCTCATTCAGTCGCGCTGGAAGCTCATTTCAGAGTACCGGCCAAGTACCGAGGTCGCGATACTCTTCGACCAGGACAACGCACTTCTAACATTCGCCATGGGCGCGGCTGAAGAGCCTTCTACGGAGTCCGCGAGCGGCTATTACAAAGCATTTTGGGATATGGACCTGTTGGCAGACTTCATAGAACCAGCCGGAATTGAAACTTCTCACCATAAGGTGTTGATCGTCCCGTGGCATCTGATCGGCAAAAAATCAACCTGCGCCGCGCTTCAGTCATTTGCTGAGAAAGGAGGGACCGTAGTGGTAGAGAGCGGTTTCGCGCGATTCAGCGAAAGCTATTATCTCAACCCAGTCATCCCGAACAATGGTCTTGACACTATTTTCGGCTACCAGGAGAAGGACAGCATCACGATTACAGATGGAAAACTGCCTCTTGAGGCGCTCGATCAGGCGCCTTCTGGAGCGAAGTCCTTCGACGCCGACCTTAGCTTTGTTGAGCCAGTCGCAGTTAACGTCAGGGCAACCGCTTTTCTCACACCGATCGAACTTGGAACCGCAAAAGCTATTGCAAAGTGTGGGCATTGGACGGTCGCATCGATGAAAAGCGTCGGCGAGGGCAAGATCTATTACATCGGAACGAGTCTGGGTCGCAGCATCTATGCAGGATATAACGGTGGAATCGAGTTATTACGAGGCATCGTCTCCAGTTCAGTGAAACCCCGAACCACCTCAGTTGGAAAGTTACGGCCCAGACTGATCGAGGTAGCAAATCGAGGCGCGATTCTCACTGTCTTCAATGAAACCCCGGAGGACCAGACGGGCTCGATATCCGTCCCTTCAACGTATCGTCGTGCGACAGAAATCTACAGTGGTAAGAGCCTTCCGGTCATTGACGGCAGAATCACCATTCAAGTCCCTTTCAAGGAAGTAGCCGTATTAGATCTCGAGTGAGAGGCGTCTCCTCCTGGCATTTGTCCAGAAAATCTCTCCAGGTACCAAAGAGGGAGTCAGATGATGATTCGCAATAATCCGCCGGCAGGATCGAGTTTCCGTCCCATTGTTAGTCTCTGCCTGTTAGCCTTGGTCGCCACGTCAGCTGGTTGGGCAATCGCTGGCCAGGATTCTTCGCCCTCCCCAACACAAGATCTCCACGCCCCGCCTGGCGGGTACACAGTCTATGTGGCGCCGCATTCACATATCGATCTGGTCTGGTATTGGACCTACGACAAGACCCAGGTGATATCGATCAACATCCTGCGCCACGCCCTCGATCTGCTGAAGAGTGATCCTCGCTACACCTTCACCCAGGATCAAAAACTGGCCCTGCAGCCCTTCTGGGACAGCCTCTCAGAGCCCGATCGCGCATTTCTCCGCAAAATGATTCAGGAAGGGCGCTTTGAAGTCACCACCGGAATGTATGTCCAGCCGGATGTCGCGGAACCTGACTTTGAATCACTCACCAGAGAGTTTCTTCCCGCTCTGCCTTGGATGAACCAGACCCTCGGGGCCAAGGTCAGTACCGCGTGGAACATCGATACCTATGGTCATACCATTCAAATGCCCCAGCTCTTTCACCAGGCCGGTCTTTCCTATTTCGTCTTTATGCGGGATATCCCCAAGCCTCTTGTGGGGAGCGTAAAGAGTCCCTTTTATTGGGCCTCTCCGGATGGAAGCAAGGTCCTTAGCTATTGGCTCTCGGAGGGGTATGGTTTCAACGAGCATCTAAAGGATTCAGTGGCCCACAACGTCGAGGGCAATGACAAGATTTTTGCAACCTGGGGTAGCGATCTCTATCTTCCTACTGAAACGACCGCTGTGATCGAGAGCAAGATACGAAAGGCAGCCGAAGAGGACCACATCCCAATAAAGGCGGTGGTGTTCTGTACTCCTCATCAATACTTCGAAGCAGTCGAAAAGAGCGGCGTCAAGCTTCCGACCTATACCTATGACCTTAATCCTCCACAATATATTCAGGATCTGCGTGGGCTTTACGGTGAACGCCCCGACGGCAAACTAGCAAATCAGCGTGCCGAAGAGATGCTTGAGTCTGCGGAGAAGTTTGATTCTGTATCCACCATGTTTGGCAGTGCCTACCCGTCTGAACGGCTCGGCGTGGCGTGGGAGAACGTTCTTTTCAATCAGGATCACGATGCCATTCCCGGCAGCCACACCGACGCTGTGGATGACGAGATGATGAGCCGTTACGGCGGGGCTATCGAGACAGGCCGCGATACTCTGGCTAAGAGCCTTTACACCATTTCCCGCCATGTCAACACCAAGGGCAGCGGCGATTATCCTTTCCTGGTGTTCAATCCGCTTTCCTTCAGCCGCACGGAGGTGGTCCGTTACGGGCCCCTGTTCAAGGAAACGCTCAAGAACTTCCAACTCTTCGATATGGCCGGTCAGCCCGTTCCTTTTCGTTCCGTTGCCGTTCCCCATCAGGACGGGGACCCGTTAGGCATGGCGGTGATCGAGTTTGAGGCGAAAGATATCCCGGCCCTGGGATACCAGCTTTACCGCATCCAGCCGGCCGAAGGTACTGCCAGCGCTGGTGCCTGGGGTCCGGCGCGACCCGAGATTTCTAACCAGTATTACTCGCTGACCATCGACCCTGCGAATGGCCTCATTGCCAGCCTCAAAGACCGGCGAACGGGCAGGGAATTGCTCGATACAAAGAAATATTTTGGCAACGAATTGGTTCTGGAAGAGGAAAAAAATCCCGACACCGAGGGCATGGTCCATTTGACCGGCACCGAAGTCCGCTCCAGTAGCCTTCCCGCAGACTCGATTACCGAGATCGATGATGACTTAGGCACGACGATTCGCAGCGAGGGGCCATTCCTCGGAGGTAGGAGAAGGCAAGAGATCACGATCTACAAGAGCATCCCGCGCATTGATCTACGAACAGAGCTGCTTGGCTTTCCCGGCCACGACGGAATGCTGGGAGCAGTTTTCCCGGTTGCAGGCGGCAAAGATGTCACTCTTCAATACGAAACGCATAACGCCGTAACCCTTCGACCCGATGGGATTTTCGAATCCGGCACTTGGATGGACGCTGAATCGAACGGCTATGGACTTGGGCATTATCAACAAAGGCTTGGGCGGCTTTCATACTGAAGATGGTGTGCTCCGTTTGACTTGCTTCGGTCAATTACAAACTATCGTGGATACAATGCTCCCGGCGCATCGGAGGCCGGAAGTCACGTCTTCGAATACAGCATCTATCCTCACGCAGGGGCCTGGGATGCCAGCGAGCTCATAAATCAGGCGCACAGCTTTAACAGCCCCGTTCGAGTGATAGCCACCGATGAGCACGATGGAGTTCTGCCGGCCCGGCATAGTTTTATGACAGTCGACGGCAACTTCGAGGTAACTGCATTAAAGAAAGCCGAGAACGGAGAAGGGTTCATTCTGCGGGGCCACGAGACGATGGGGAAAGATGGTTCTGTCCAGCTCGACTTTCCTTTCACCGTCCAAAGCGCCTGGACCGCGGACCTGCTGGAGCAGAAGCTGCAGTCTGTACCTCTGAAGGCTGGAAAAATCGATTTGCCTCTGCGTCCGTTTGAGTTTGTTACCCTGCGGCTTACTCCGAAACCATAGCTCCCCAGTTCAGCTTTCGCCTCAGGGTTTCATTCGCAGCCGCAGAGTTACAAATTCGAAAGGCCGGGTTTCAAATTCGATTTCTCCTTGATGGACGGGCACTTCTTTGCCCGGCTGCTCCAGCAAATCGGCAATCCATGCTTGTTCGACCGGCAATTCGATGTGCAGCTGTACCCGGCCGGCCTTTCCTTGTGTTTCGTGTCCCCGAAGAATGAACTCGTCGCCGTGCTCCGCCTTTTTGAGTGCCGTCACCTCGAAATCACCGCTTTGCGTTGACAGAAAACTGAATTCTGCGGGCAGCGACCCCTCATGCGGGTCTGTCGAAATGATCCTCAAGGGGCTATTAAAACTGTGAGCCTCTTCCATCACTCCACTCTTGTTCCAATCGCCCGAATGCGGATACAAGCTATATTCGAAAACGTGGTCTCCCGCTTCCGAAGCCTCAGGGGCGTGATAAAAGCGGTAGTGAGTTACCGACCGGAGAAGAATGAGCTTTGCCGTCCCCTGGTCAATTTGGTGGCCGCCGGTGCCTCGGTTAAGAATGGCCGCCCCACCGTCCGAACCTTCCACGTCGACCCAGGTCTGTGCATCGTAAATCCCGTCAGGGCGTTGGGTAATTGCGTTGTGGGTTTCATACAAAGTCTTCGCATTGCCGCGCACACGAAAGGGAAACACCACCGTCAACATCCCGTCGTGACCGGGAAATCCTCGCAGCTCTGTTCTAAAGTCAATCCGCGGCAGTCGGTCATAAAGCGTCATCTCCTGGATACGCCGGCCTCCCATGAACGGACCTTCGATTCTTATAGTTGTGCCTAGTTCATCCGACAGCTCGGTGATGGAGTCGGGCCGAAATTGGCTCCCGCGAATTTCGCCGCCCGTGAAATGGATCGCCCCTTCCATATCAGGATTTTTCTCTTCCTCCAACACCAGCTCATTCCCGCCGTAGTGACTGGGATCGATAAGCTCTTCTCCATCCTGCCGATTGACCAGTTTCGATATCGATCCTGTAGCCGGATCAATTTGTAACTCGAAGAAACGATTCGAAACTCCACCCTCGACAGGGCGCCATTGGGATTTCGGGAGTTCGCCTTCCAAGGGCTCAATCCGATAAAGACGATAACCAAGCGCCGGTACTTTAGTAGCCAGAAACTCGATCTCCGCCATGCTCACCGCTCCCTTATCAGGGCTGCCGGATTGGCCAGTGAGAGCGTTGGTTCGCGAGGCCGCCAACACCCGGAACGGAACAGTATTTTCCGGCGGGATCGACAATACGAAAGTTTGTGATTTCCTTGGCGGCGATATTCGTCTCTTGGAAGAAGGTCCGTGTATAGCGAGCCAGTTCCGTACGCGGAAAGGAGAGAGCGTTAAAGACTAACAAAGGGTAGTCGCCGCTTTTCGAAGTATCGATTTTTCTCGAGAGTTGAAAAAGGGCATCCGACTGGGCCTGCCGCCCGGCCTCCATCGCGCCCCCGTAGCGGCTCATCGCTAGGTAGTGAGTCGCGTCCGCATGGCTTCCTGCCACCGTGTCGTGATTTTGGTTATACAGGATCCTCTTCCACGCCCAGGCAAAGTCCCTCTCGGGATATGGCTCCCCGTAAAAACTCGCAATCGAAGAGATTTTCTCGCTGGCCTCCAGCATATCCTCGGAGCTTCGCTCGGCCAGCTTCTCGTCCGGATGCTGGCCCCATATACCCCTCAAGTCCCCCCAGGACAAAGGAGGATTGAAGTCGTAATCATACGTTGGGAGCGAGATCCCGCTTTTTTCCACGTCCTCGAAGTAGCGGCTCGGCGTACTCGTCACAACTGCCTTCACAGGGATTCCAAGCTTAGACGCTGCCTGGCGAACGAGCCCTTCGATCTGCGCGGAACTTTCCGTGGGCAGGTATTCATCAACACCCCATGGGATCATGATCTTGTCGTTGCCCTCGGGGTTATGCTGGATCAGCGCTTCGAAGTCCGCCAGTCCCTGCGCATGAAAATCCTGCCCTGCAAACGGCTTTGGGCTAAGTTCAATGCCAAGGTCATAGCTGCCTAGATGCGCCAATACCGTGCTGCCGTCGGGAGAACTCCAGTGAAACAGGTTCACCGCGGAGTTCTTAACCGCAGGCGGTACATCGCGCGAAAAGAAGAAGTAACGAAGTCCTGCTTGGCGAAACAGCTGCGGCATTTGAACCGTTTGTCCAAAGGTATCGATATTCCAGCCGGTTAGAACCTTGCTGCCAAACGTCGCTTCCATCCAGGGCTTGGCGGCAAGAAATTGCCGTGTCAACGACTCATAGTCAGGTTCGTTGATATCCGGCTGATCCCACATGCCGGTCAGTACTTCGAATCGTCCTTCGCTGACCATGCGTCTCAGGAAGCTCTTGTCGGCACCCGATAGGCTGTCCCAGAAAGGCCTCAGCGCCTGCATCTGATCCTGTGAGAAGGCGAAGTGCGGGTCGTCCTTAAGCATGCGCAGGGCTTGGTTGAGTATCCTGATGGAAAATGCGCCCGATTGTTCATCCGTCCACATCCATTCAAGATCCATGTGAGAGTGTGGCACAACATAAATGGTGTATCCCCCAGGCGGGTGGTGAATGTTCTTCATTGAAGTCTGCGAAGAATCCTGGGCAATGACCGCGGCCGGGCTCGAGGCGGCGAGCAAGAAAACCATGCAGACCCGCAGAACACGGTGCATCCGAGCGCCGCTCGAGTTTTGGGAACGGCCGTCACTCATCAAATCTTTCTCCTCTTCCTAACCCCTCGAATGGAGCCTAAGTCAGCGAGATAGTTTCAAGGCAAACTGTATGTATCGAGGGTTCGTGGCACTGAGCACCTGCCCATACTGGGCCGCGCCGAAGGTCGAAACCGGCACGCCCCAGTTCGGGTGATTAAACAAATTGAAGCTCTCGGCCCTGAATTGCAACTCAAACTTTTCCGTGATCTTGGTGTTCTTGTACACTCCAAAGTCGAGATTCTTGTAACCGCCCTGTCGGAGTGAATTCCGGCCTACGTCGCCAAACGTGTATGGAATGACGATCAAATTAGACGTATCAAACCATTCGTCGATGTTTCGATGAAATCCCGACGGCAAAAGGGGGCCGATGGAGGTGGGTCTTTGGTAAGGCGTGGCGGCTCCAATGTTGGCATTGTCTCCGGATATGGTCAGGTTGAAAGGAAACCCGCTTCGCAGTGGAAGAATTCCGGTGGATTCCCATCCACCTAGGACCTTGCTTTGTAGCCACCCCGAGCCGCTCCAGAAGCGTCTTCCGCTCCCAAAGGGCAAATCGTATACTCCGCTGAATACAAAGTTATGCGGTACATCGAAGTCCGAAACACCGCGCGAACCGGCAAGATCGTATGCATTTTGCGGTCCTTCGCCGGGTTGTTGGCTTCCGTTGCTGGTCGAGGCCTCGTCGATGGACCTGCTGTAGGTATACGCAGCCAGAAAAGTCAAGCCGCGTGACGCCCTCTCCTCTGCTTTGAGTTCGAGTGCGGCATAGTTAGAGACGGTTATGTTGGAGGCCGTAATCAAAGAGCCAAATTGTGGCAGCGGACGGCGCAGATTCGGGTTCCCTTGGCCAGGAGTAGGCGCGTCGTTGAACTCAGCGTTGATCGGTAGATGGGTTCCTTTGCTGCCTACATATGTTGCTGACAACAGCAACTTACCGCCCACTTCTCTTTCCAGGCCGAAGTCCCAGTCCTGCAAGTAAGGTGTACTGACTCTGCGGCTGACTGCAAATGCCGGGTTGGTCGGCGTTGTCAGCGACGGCGTGAAAGGTGGGAAAACCGTCCCACCCAGGAGATTTTGCGGCGTGGGGGCCGCGGGGGTGGGGCTATTGATCGCCGCGCGATAGGTTTGTCCAAATGGATACTGCCCCATGATTTGCTGCTGATTTTGAATGTTGGACTGGTTGAAATCATAGAAAATTCCGTACCCGGCGCGGACCACCAAACGGTTGTTTGGCCTATAAGCCACCGCGATACGGGGAGACCAATCCTTTCGGTTCGGGTAAATTAGACCGGGCGTCCGTACTACCGAAACATTTGGAGATCCGTGAATCTCGTTGAGCGGCACCAGTGAGTATGCCTGTTGCGCATTGGAGTCGATGAGATAGATCCCATTTGTGGCAGTGCTGTCCCAAAGGTCCACGCCGGCTAATCGCCCGTGCTCGTCCTGCATCGGAGACGCGTAATCGTAGCGAAGGCTGCCCGTTAATGTTACGTTCGGCCTCACTCGCCACACGTCGTTCACAAAGCCGCTGGAGTAGGGGCCGAATAATTTCAGTTCTGCCGACCCGGCCTGCCGCCCGGCGGAAACAGGTACACCGAGAAGAAAGCTTGCCAGCCCCGAGCCGGTAGTGGCTGGGTTCTGCGGATCTGAAGTCGGTCCATTATCGAATGCCAGCGTGTTGACCGAACAGTTGTCGAGTACCCAGGTGTGCATAAATGCCCCACCAGCGCTGAGCGCATGCCTATTCAAAATTTTGGTAAGCGTTCCATTGAACTCCCAGGTTTTGATGGGGCCTTCGAAGTTTGCCTCGCCATTAGCGGTTCCCGTGATGTCACTGACGCTGATTCCAGGATAGAGTGGCCCCAGATCCGTGGTGCCAGGAAAATCAGTGATCAAACCCGTACTCTGCCAAAAGGACTCTGATGGGTCAGGCGAGGAGATCGTAATTTTCGTGCGCAGGAATTGAGCCCGCAACTCCAGCACGGTCTCAGGATTGAAGCTGTAGGTAGACCCTGCCACCGCCTGCATCCCCACCTGGTTTTGGTTATAAGGGAAGTTCGGCAGGGTCGTAGGGTCAGTCCGTCTCGTCGCGTCGTTCGTGAACCGCCCAAAGAACGTGGCCTTTGACCCGGTTGCGGCGTCCAGCCGGATCGCGTATTGATTGGAATTGGTCACGGTCGGTTCAGTATTCAGATAATTGCCCTGGGCTGTGTTGTTGTTCGGGGCCGCCGGGTAGAGCTGCTGAATTAACGCCACGGCGGCAGGATTAAGCAAATCGGCGGGGATCTGGTTGTTGGGAAAAGGCTGGCTTGAAAAAATCGGGTTGCCGCTCGAGTCAACGCCAGTTTGCATTGTCGTGAACGGGTTGAAGATTGGTTGGAAGCCTGAAAGGTCGCCGGCGATTTGCGCCGCCGTGGGTATCTCGCTGTAGCTGTTGGTGCTCAGAACTTTGCGAAACCCCTCATACCACCCGAACCCCCAAACCTTGTCCCTGAGAATCGGTCCTCCAAGGGCCCCGCCGAATTGATTCTGGTGAAACGTGCCCCGAGTGGGGGCAAAATAGTTGCGTGCGTTCAGGTCTGTATTGCGCAGAAATTCCCAGGCCGCGCCGTGCAGTTCGTTCGTTCCGCTTTTCGTTACAAGGTTAATGTTGGCTCCTGCCGCTCTACCGAAGGCGCCGCTGGAGATGGCCGTCTGAATCTTGAACTCTCCGATCGCGTCGGGTGGGGGAGAGATGGCAGCAAAATTGAAGAACAGCTCGTTATTTTGCACGCCATCGATCGTGAAATTGTTCATTTCCGCCCGCGCGCCGTTGACGGCGGGACTTATGCCCCCATAGTCGCTCTTTACCTCAAAAAAGGCTTGCTGACCTGTACTCTGAGGCGAAGCCCCAGGGGTTAGTAGGGTCAGCTGTGTGAATTGGCGTCCATTCAGCGGTAGTTGGGCGGCCTGCTGTGAATCGACCACCGTGCCAATTGTGGAGTCCACGGTATCTGCCAAAACCGTTTGGCCGGTGACCGTCACATTTTCGTTGACTGTGCCAGGCTTTAGATGAAAATCGAGCGTCGTATTCTGGTTCACCAGCAGCGTCACCCCGGCGCTCGTTAGATTGGAGAAACCCGGCGATGATACCGTGAAGTTATAGACGCCGGGTGCCACGTTAGGCAGAACATAGCTCCCCGCCGAGCTGGTTTTCGTTTCCTGCGTCTGGCCCGTCGCAGGATTCGTAATCTTCACCGCAGCTTCCGGAATCGTTGCGCCGGCTTGGTCTAGTACAGAGCCACTGAAACTTCCATTAACCGTCTGTGCCATGAGCGCGCCTGATAGCAGAGCGCCGGCCATACAACAGAGAACAAACGCCGACTGCCTTAAACGGTTTCGCATGGGTTCGCTCCAAAAATATTCAAAGGTTCCGGGGTCCACTACGGGCCAAAACGTATAAACGAAATCCATTTCGGAGACTTACTATCAGGAAAGGGCCGTGGTCCCGGGAGAATCTTGACCGCAGTGTTACCGCTCAGGAAAAACGGGACCCGTTCTCACTGGTTACGCGCCGTCACGGCATGCGTCATGAAGACCACTTCCAACGCTTGGCGGCAAGCGCGCAGGAGCTTTTCGATCTGTTGCTCGGTATGGGCTGTGGACAAGAAGCCGGCAATTCGACCCGCGGGCCACAGAATTCCGTTGGCCATCATCACCAGCGCAAAATCCCCGCGCCAGTGCGCGTTTCTGCTCTCGCGGATGTTGTGAACCGGTTGATCGGCAAAATGGATTCCGAAGATTGAATGAGAGCCGGTCACGTGGATGGGAACGCCCAGGTCTCGTCCCAGCGCGCGTAAAGCGTCGCGGACCTGGTCACCTAACGAGTTGATCTTACGATGAGCCTCGCCTGATTCCAGCTCATCGAGCACCGCGAGGCAAGCGGACATGACCATCGTGTTCGCGGAAAACGTTCCGCTACTGAGCACTTTGCTGCGCCGGTCATAGGGTGGGCTGAGAAGTGGTTCCAGAATGTCCCGGCGGCCTCCGAACATACCGATGGGCAAACCGCCCGCCAGAGCCTTGCCGGTGATGAACAAATCAGGTCTTACACTGTAAGTTCCTATTGCCCCACCCCGCCCAATCCGCACCCCCGCCGGAACCTCGTCCACCACCAGCAAGATACCCAGTTCGCTGGTCACCGCACGCAGGGTGCGGACAAATTCAAGGTCCGCGGGAATGGCGCCGCCGAAGATAGTCAGAGGTTCAAGAAACACGGCCGCCAACCGGGTTGCGTTGGCGCGGATCAGCTCGCTCGCCGCGGCAGCGTTATTGAATGGCAACATCAGCATCCTGGTCTCGCTGCCATCGGGCATTCCTAACGAATCGCAGACCGTGGCTGGTATCTCGGCAGGCCCTTCTGGAGGCCCATAGTGACTGAACAGCAGGGTATCGAGCTGTCCATGATGATGGCCTTCGCACATTGCGATCATGGGTCTGCCTGTGAAGGCGCGAGCCAACCGGGCCGAGATCACGCACGCCTCCGAGCCCGAATTTACGAACCGCATCATCTCTACGCAATCTATGAATTCGGGGATACGTTCCGCTAACTCGACCTCCAGCGTCGACGCCAGAGACATCACTTCGGCTCGATCTAACTGCTTCTTGACCCGCTCGGTTATCTGCGGTGCGCAATGGCCAAAAATGCAGCTTCCGCCCTCGAGATTAAAATCCACGAACTCATTGCCGTCGATATCGGTCAGTATGGCGCCGCTCGCCTGCTGCCCGTATAGGGGATGGGGTTGGAGTGCGGTTGCGCCACGCCCGGTTCCCCCGGGTAGAACCCGCTTAGCCCGCTCGAAAAGGCGCCGCGATCCATCGGTTCTTGCATAGAACTCGCGTCGTAATTCTTCAATCTGAGTCATGAATGAGACACTAACCCTCCTTGATATCCCGCGGAATACCGGAACTGCTGAAACACATTCGGAATTTGATTGCTCGCGAAAACGAGCCCGGCGACCTACGTAACCGAGGAGGCTAAACTGGTCTCGTCGCCTTTTAGGCCTTTGCTATACTGTTGCATGATTTTGCGCGCGCCCGAAACGCTCAACTCCATCCCATCGCCGGTCGTCAGAAGGTTGTTATGGCATGTGTTGTGCATCGACCGGTGCGTTCAACGCGATGAAATGGCCTTTGATCCGTCGTCACGCCCTGGCGCTATCTTGCTCTGGCTTGATTCGGGTCGCGCAGAAATGCAGCTCGATTCGGGTGTATTTCAGCTGCGACCGGGTCCCTTCGTCTGGCTGTGCAGTTTGCAGCAGCGCAGATCACACCGCTCCCTCGACGGCAAGCCGTTCACCGTCAAATCAATTCGCTTTAGCGGGCCAAACCTGGGCGCATGGATCGACGAACTAGGCGCAGAGACGGAGCCGGAGTTCGCGGTTCCTCAACCCAACTTCTTCGCGCGTGGTCACGATCAATTGACAGAATTAATTGTGGCCCAGCCTCCTGCATGGGAACATAGAGTCGACAAGGTACTCTCCAATATATTGGCTCGCTTGTTGGCTCTCAGGAAACCTGCCGCTTTGGCCTCAAGAAATCTTCCCGCTCCAACCATCAAAGTACTCGACGCGCTCATTGCCGATCCCGATCGCGACTGGACTGCCAGCGAACTTGCGCGGCTTACGGGTGTGAGTTACTCCCACTTACGCCATCTGTTCCGCGAATCGATGCATGAATCAATTCATTCCTTTCTGCAAAGGAAGCGTATCGACCGCGCCCAGATGCTATTGGCCGCAGGAAAGCAGAGCGTGAAAGAAATCGCCTGGCAACTGCACTTTGGGCACGAATGTTACTTCAGCAGCTTTTTCAAAGCCAGGACCGGTGTGAGCCCGACCGAGTTCCGCAAACAGACAGGCGTGGCGCCGAGAAACTCCGCTTACAGCTAATTTCTTTGAAGAACCGTTTCCCGCATCTTACAAACAACTACTAAGGAGGAGCATTGCTTCATCCAATTGAAAACGTTCGGATTTTCGCTGGGGGATTAGATCATCCGGAAGGTGTCGCCGTGGCCCATGATGGAACGGTGTATGCGGGCGGGGAAGCGGGACAGGTCTACCGCATCTCTCCTGATGGCCAGACGCTCGAAACAATCGCCAATACCGGTGGTTTTTGCCTGGGCGTGACCCTGGATCAGCAAGACAATCTCTATATCTGCGATTGCAAAAGAAAAGCCGTCCTCAAGCTGAGTACCAAGGGAGACCTGAGCGTTTTCGTCGAGGCAGTCGGCGGCCGTAAATTGATTCAGCCGAATTTCAGCGTCTTCGATTCCAAAGGCAATCTTTATTTTAGCGACTCCGGCGAATGGAAGAAAACCAACGGCGTAATCTACCGCGCTGCGCCGGACGGCACCGCTGCCGTGTTTTCACCGGGACCTTTTCACTTCGCCAACGGACTAGCCTTGGATGCTGCAGAACAGTATCTTTACGCCGTAGAGAGCAATCGGAACCACGTGCTGCGGATTGAAATCCGGCCCGACGGAACAGCCGGCGAAACCGAGGTGTATGCCGCGGGTCTCGGGTCTGTCCCGGATGGATTGGCCTTCGACGCCCAGGGCAATCTCTATGTGACCACTTATGGTTCCAGCGCGATCTATCGGGTCACCCCCGACCGCCGCGTCGACTTGCTCTGCCAGGATGTGGAGAGCGAGTTGCTCTGCCTGGCGACGAACTGTGCCTTCGGAGGGCCCGGGTTCGACCAGCTCCTGGTGGCAAACCTCGGGGTCCAACATTTGTCGATACTTGACCTGAACGTTAAAGGCCAACCACTGTGGACTCATCGCCGGCCCTGAACACTCTCAGAAATCCTGGAAGTATGATGTCGATAGAGCCACTGTCAATGAGAGTGCAAGTTCGCGGTCGATTTAGCCTCCTAGTCGCGTTTGCGGTGCTCTGCTTGCTATGGCCCTGCAACGTATCCCAGGCTGAGAACGATCCTCCCGACAACCTGGAACGTGCCAAGGCGCTGGCCGAACATGGCGACTTCAAGGCGGCGGAAAAGCTGTATCTGCAACTATTGCAGGTCAACCCCAAATCGTATGAGGTTCACAACGATCTTGGCGTGCTCTATCTGACGGAACAGCGATATGACGTCGCGTGTCACCAATTCCTTCTGGCTACCAATTTCAACCCCAAGGCCTCGGTGGGGTATCAAAATCTGGGTATATGCCAGATCAAGGCGGGCGACATTGCAAAAGCCGCTGAGTCTTTGCGAAAGGCTCGAGATCTCGAGCCCGATGACTTCAAGACGCGCTATCTTCTCGGCGAATGCTACCAATCGATGGGAAAGACCGCTGAGGCCATCGAAGAGCTTGAGTTTGTCCGGACACAGAAGCCAAACGACGCGAATCTGCTTTTCTTGCTGGTAAGACTCTATCGCGATCAGCACAGCGAAGACAAAGCGATTGCTACCTTTCACGATTTGGTGAACGTGGACCCGAACTCCGTTTTCGTACATATCCTGATGGGCGAATCCTACGATTTGCAGGGAAAGTCAGAAGAGGCAATGAAGGAATTCAGGGATGCCATTGCCGCCGCACCCAACGCTCCCAGACTGCATTTTGCCTTGGGCTTTCTTCTCTGGTCCGACAACCGCCTGGATGAAGCCACCGCCGAGTTTCAAAAGGAGTTGGAAATCAACCCGCACTCCATCCCTGCCACATTCTATTTGGGCGACATCGCTCTGACCCGCAATGAGTACACCAAAGCGGAGCAGCTCTTTGCGCGCGTGATCGAAGAAAATACCGAGTGTGTCGATGGTCACCTCCTCCTGGGAAAGACCTACGTGCGCCTGAACGAGCCGGAGAAAGGACTGGAGCAGTTTAAGCAAGCCGAGAAGCTTGATCCTGACGGAGCAGACGTCCATTACTGGTTGGCGACTACCTACCAGCGACTGGGCAAGCAACCAGAACATCTATCGGAGATGAAGATCTTTTTATCGCTCAACGGGAAGCTTCCCGAACAGCAGAGGGATGCCGAGCAAAATCATCGCCTCAGCAGCACTTGCCGAGCCTTCGGGGACTAAAATTTATACGTGCCCATAGCATTCAAAAGGATTTTGCTTTGCCTCCTGGCGGCCGGTGCAACCCTGCTTACTGTTTATGGGCAGCAGATCCCAAAGGCGCAGGAGCACTACGAACGCGGACTCGAGCTTGCCAAACAAGAAAAATTCCACGACGCCAGCGAGCAATTCACCCAGGCCATCGCGATCAATCCGGAATTTAACGATGCTTATTATCAGCTAGGGTTAAGCGCGTTAGGTGACAATAGGCCACAAGATGCAATCCACGCATTCATGCAGCTCAGCCAGCTGCAACCGACGAATAGCAAACCTGTCCTGGCCGCCGCTCAGTTGTATTACGGCCTCGGTTTTATGGATGATGCCCTCGCGTTATCAGTGCGCGCCCTTCTGATCGAGCCTAAGAATCCGTCAATCTACTTCAATATCGGCTTGATCTACTTGAAGCAGAAACACCCACCCCAGGCCGTGGATGCTTTGGAGCACGCGATCTCGCTCGACCCCACCATGAAGAAAGCGCGCCTGCTGTTGGCCACCGCATATACAGACTCGGGAAAACCGGACGGAGCGATTCGCACCCTTCAAGACGGCATTCGTCTCAGCCCCGACAGCCCCGACTTGATGGTCAGCCTAGGAGAAGCTTATTTGGCGGCAGGACGGCTGCCTGACGCAGAAGCCGAATTCCGTTCGACCCTTTCCGCCAACAAGGACTATATTCCGGCGCATATCGGGCTTGCTACAGCCTATCGGCGGCAACACCAGTATCCCCAGGCTATCGCCGAGTCAACTCATATCCTTGCCGCCGAGCCAAAGGCTTTCAACGCCTTACTCGAACGCGGCATATCATTTTACGAAAGTGGCGATTCGGAGTTCGCCCGCCGCGATTTCAATGCCTTTTCGCAGGCTCTGCCTGGCCGGCCCGAGGGATTTTATTACCTGGGACTCATCGATCTGGACCAAAAACGCTACGATTCGGCCGTCACTAATCTAAGAAAAATGCTGGATCTTGCCCCTGACAGCTGTGATGGTCAGACTCATTTAGCAAAGGCGTACATATCCCTTGGCAACCTTGACGCTGCGGACCAAAGTATGGCCGGCTGTCTCGGGATGTCCCCGCCCGATAAGAGTGCAAGCCAGTTAGCCGACGAAATTGAAAAGAAACGCGTCGAAACCCCAAAATAACCAGCCAATGCACAGATCTGTAAGGCAAGGCCACAAACTCAGTCGTGAGGGGACGGCAAAATATTACCCAGGACGTAACCCTCACAGCCACTAACTTGTTTTGGAAGGTTTTTCGTCAAACTCACACAAAATCGTCATCCTGAGCGGAGCGCCCACAGGTTTATCATCGCGTGCCACAGCCCTTGTAGCGCGGAGTCAGAAGAGCCTGTCCCGAGCGCAGCCGAGGGAACCCCGACGGCGCTTATCTTACCCATGCTGCACCTAGCTTTTCGACCACAGAAGCCATAAAACAGGAGCGCTGCGATGACCCTCAAAACCGCCGGCTGGGAACGCACTAACGCTTGAGACTAAGGCGAAGCGTGACAAACTCGAAGGGACGACAGTTCAATTTGATCTCCCCATCCTCCACAGGTACGGACTGTCCCCGTTGTTCGAGCAGATCCGCGTTCCAGGCGTCCTTCACCGGCAGGGAAAACTTCAGCCGGACAGCGCTATCCGTTCCCATTGTCTCGTGACCACGAAGAATAAACTCGTCGCCCTTTTCAGCTTTCTTGAGCGCAGTTACTTCAAAATTCCCCTCGACCGTCATAAAACTGCTCGACGCCGGCAAGCTGCCGTCGTGCTCGTCGGTCGCCACCACCCGGAGCGGGCTGTTGAAGCTATGCGCCTGATTGATCAGTTCTCCTGCGTTCCATGCTCCGGCATGAGGATAAATACTGTATTCAAAAGTGTGGCTTCCGGCCTCGGACGCGCCGGGTGCATTGTAACCGCGATAGTTTGTGATCGATCGGAGAAGGGTCATCCGAATCACTCCATGATCCGTATGAAAGCCGGCCATGCCATTGTTAATAAACCCGATGCCATACCCGTTGGACTCGGCATCCATCCACGTTTGCGACTCGAATATCCCATCCGGACGGCGGGTCACCGCGTTGTGCGTCTCGTAATTGAGCGTTACATCCTGCCCGCTCTGCAGCGGGAAAACAGCTCCAAGCATTCCATCGTGGCCGGGAAATCCGAGCAGCTGTGTCTTGAAATCTATCCGCGGAATATTCTTGTACAGGGTGATTTCCTGTCTCCTCCTGCCTCCAAGGAATGGCCCCTCGCTGCGAATCGTCGTGCCCAAATCGTCATCCAACTCGGTAACGGAATCCGCCGGAAAGCTGCTGGATCTTACCTCCGTTCCCGTCAGGTGCACCATCCCTTCCGTGTCGGGATCCTTCTCTTCTTCCAGCACTAATTCATTTCCAAAGTATTTCTTGGTATCCAGCAGTTCCTGCCCGGTTCGCAAATCTTTCAGGCTGGCAATCGATCCGGTCTTCATATCCATGGTGAGTGAGTAATACTGATTTGCAATCTGGCTCTTTGCCGGGCTCCACGTAGCAGCCTGAGCCATGCCTTCTATGGGCTCAATGCGGTAAAGCCGGTACCCAAACGGCGGCATATCCTTTGCTTCAAACTCGACCACGGCCATACTCAACGGTCCGCTGCCCCGATTGGACACATCAACGGCGCGGAACGGAACATTCGTGCCGGCCATATCGACGAGGCGGAAGTTTTTGAGCGTTTCTTTAAACAGGGGCCCGTAACGGACCACTTCGGTGCGGCCGAAGGAAAGGGGATTGAACACCAGGAAAGGATAATCGCCGCTGCCCTTGGTGTTGACTTGGCGGGAAATAGTGTAAAGGCTCTTCGCAAGAGTATCGCGGCCTGTCTCGATCGCTCCGTCGTAACGGCTCATCATTTCGTCATCCACAGCGTCGGTGTGGCTGCCGGGAATGGCATCGTGATCCTGATTGAAAAGTACGTTCTCCCACGCCACGCCAAGCCGTTCAGACGGGTAGGCACTGCCAAACATGGTGGACACAGAATCAAACTTCTCCGAGGACTCAAGCATTTCTTCGGCACGCCGATTAGCTAGTTTGCCGTTGGGCCGTTCGCCGTAAAGCCCACGCAGGTCCTGAATATATTCCGGAGGGTTGAAGTCATACTTGTAAGTCGGTAGCTTGACTCCGCTCTTTTCCACCGCTTCGAAATACTGTCTCGGAGTACAGAACACCACTGCTTTGATCGGGATGTGGTCCTCTTCAGCCGCTTTCCGCAGCTGCTTCTCCATGACAGCCGTCGATTCAGTTGGGAGATAGAGGTCGCCACCCCAGGGCACAAGGATCTTGTCATTGCCCGCGACATTGTGGCGAATCAGGCGGTTGAGGTTTTCTCCGATGCCCTTCCAATGAATGTCGTAGCTCCCTGACAGCCAGTAACTGAGGACCTTGCTGCCGTCGGGGGATTCCCAGACAAATGGGCTCTTTACTTGATCGACCAGGTTCTGCGGGACATCGCGCATGAAGACGAAATAAGACAAACCAGCCTTGTGAAAGAGCTGTGGCATTTGAACCGTCTGTCCGTAAGTGTCAATGTTCCAAGCGGTGCTGACCTTGGCCCCCAAGGTTTCGTTCATCCAGGGCATGGCAGGAAGAAATTCTCTGGTCAGCGATTCGAAGTCTGGTTCTGCGATATCCGGTTGCACATACATTCCCGTCGTGACCTCGAACCGTCCCTCTTTGATCATTTGGCGCAAGAAAGCGCGATCGGAATCAGAAAGACTTTCCCAAAAAGGTTGCAGTGCCAGTAGCTGGTCCTGGGTAAACGTGTATCGGGGATCACTCTTCAACAGATCGAGGGCATGTCGCATGATCTTGATGCACATGACCTGCGTCTTATCGTAGGTCCAATACCATACCAGATCGATATGAGAGTGCGGCGCGACATAAAGGGTGTATCCTCCGGCCGGTGGCTGGATGTCATTTGTGGAGCTTTGAGAAGAGACTTGGGCAAGCGCCGCGGACGCAAACCCCACCGCGGCCAGCAAAAGTATATAGGTCCTGAGGATGACGTTCCGGTACACACAAGTCGACTGCCGGGTGAAACCCACCATCTCGTCTCGCCTTTCTTGCAAAAACCTTCATTGGCGGTTGTGGTTAAAGTCTCCCTGAGTAGAAATCTTTTGGCAGACTTCGCTGATGGCCTTGGCGATTTGTTCCACGTCCTGTATCCGCACGTGGCTGATGGGACCGGAAACGCTGATCGCAGCCCATGGTCTGCCCTTCGAATCGAAGATGGGGGCTGCAACGCAGCGTGCGCCCATCTCCACCTCCTCATCGTCAAGGGCATAACCTAGTTTTTTGAACTTCTGCAATTGTTTCATTAAGGAGGACAGGGAGGTCACGGTCTTGGGCGTCAAACGCGTAAGCTCTGTTCGGCTCAGCAGCAGCTCAGCTTCCTTAGGCTCAAAAAATGCCAATATTGCTTTGCCCAGCGCCGTTGCATGAAGAGGGGCGTACGTGTGTGTGGTGGCCGCCATGCGAATCGAGCGAAGACCTTCCAGGATATCCAGGTAGAGAACGCGGTTGTCGTGTAGGATCGCGAGATTCACTGTTTGTTCGAATTGCACCAGCAGCCGCTCCATGTGCGGCCGCGCCACCCGGCACAATACATCACGCCCAATGTCCGGGGTGAGTCCTCGTAACCGGTCCGTGAGATGGTAAACGTCGGTGGCTGCATCTTTCTTCACGTATCCGAGCTTTTGCAGAGTGAAGAAGATGCGAAAGATCGTAGCCTTGGGCTGGTGGAGCCGGCGCGCGAGATCGCTTATGCGCTCGCCGTCCTTTGCCCCAGCCGTGGCCTCCAGCACGTGAAATGCTTTGCCGACAACTTTCAAAAAATTAGGATCTTCTTTACTCGCCATCGTTCCGTATCCCAAAACACCTGTTCCGGCGCTTATTCTTCCAAAGTGTGAACGATTCTGTCAATGCTCACCGCGACCCCATGAAGACAGTCAGAATGTTGAATGCCCGGAATGCGCCCGTTTGATCAGTTGCCCATGAGGCCAATAAGACCGTCCGTTTTCGCAACCAGACTTCCGGCCTATAGAGTCTGTGTGAGAACCTCCTGGATAAGATGATGGGTGCCCCAGGTCTCGCTTTTGAGACCTGGGATCCTCCACGCAAATGCCGCGGACCCGAGGTCTCACGCACATTCCTTCTGGGTTTTGGCGTGTGCGTGGGAATTTGATCGAGTGGCATCAGTACCTAGGGCTTTCTCGAAGTCAGAGTTCTCCAATTCGATCCACCGGCATTTACGTGGCGGATCCCAGATCTCAAAAGCGAGACCTGGGGCACCCATCGTTTATCCAGGAGGGCAGTTCGATCTCCTTGTTGATCGCCATCGCCGGCCGCAGCCGGTCCGGCTCCATGCAGACGCCGACGACGACGACGCGGGAGAACAGCGGCGCGCCGGCGATCAGGCCGTCGAGCATCCCGGGGACGCCGACGCACTCGAAGATCACCGGGCGCTTCGGCGTCGCGCCGAGCTTTTCGGCGATCCGCCAGACGTGGTACCAGGGCACCGGCAGCCGCCTGGTCTTCTCCATCGCGCCGACGGCGAGCTCGGCGGCGTCCGGAATGGTGGCGATGTGGCCGTGCCCGGCGGCGGCCTCGAAGGGCGATCCCTCGCCGGGATCGACGACGACGTCGGCGCCGCAGGCCCGGGCGAGGTCGCGCCGCCCGGCCGAGAAGTCACTGGCGACGATGTTGCGGACGCCACGGGCCTTCAGCATCGCGATCACGGCCAGGCCGACCGGGCCACAGCCGATCACGATCGCGACCTCGTCCTTCTTGATCTCCGACCGGCGGACGGCGTGGTGGCCGATCGCCAGCGGCTCGGTGAGGACGCCGACCTCCGGCGAGAACCCCTCGGGGAGGGCGAACGTCAGCGACTCCTCGACCACGACCTGTTCGGCGTAGGCGCCCGGCGCCGCGGCCGAGGGGCCGATCGCGTGCATCTCGTCCCCGCGCCGGAGCAGCGGCAGGGCGACGACCTCAGACCCCGGCGAGCTGCGCCCGGGTCTTCGGCCCGTAGTCGAGCACCCGGCCGGAGAGGGCGTGCCCGAGCACGACCCGCTGGTCGGAGCGCATGAAGCCGTCGTAGCCGGCCTCGGTGAGGATGTCGGCCTGCTCGTCGGCGTGGTGGCGGACGTGGAGGTCGGAGCCGCAGATCCCGCAGCGGATCACCTCGAGCAGGACCTGGCCCGGGCCGGGCGCGGGATCGGGCAGGTCGACGACCTCGAGCCGGGAAGCTGTCGCAGGCGACGGCCTTCATCGCGCCTCCTTTACGGGACTCGTGGACATGGCCTCGGCCCGCAACGAGTCGAGGTCGATCTCCCGCTTCAGGATCTTCCCCGTCGCCCCCCTCCGGCAGCTCCTCGGCGAAGGTGAACAAACGCGGAACCTTGTAGGCGGAGAGCCGCTCTTTCGCCCAGCCCCTGATCTCCTTCGGGCTCAATCGCGGCACCTGGCCGCAGGACGATCGCCGCGCCGACCTCTTCGCCGAAGTGCTCGTCGGGGACCCCGAGGACGGCGGCCTCGGCGATGTCGGGGTGGCTGTAGAGGACCTCCTCGACTTCGCGCGGATAGACGTTGTAGCCGCCGCGGACGATCATCTCCTTGAGCCGGTCGACGATCTCGATGTCCCCGTCGCCGTCCTGGCGGCCGAGGTCGCCGGTGCGCAGCCAACCGTCGCGGAGGGTCTGCGCCGTGGCCTCGGGCCGATTCCGGTAGCCCTTCATCACCATCGGCCCCCTGACCGAGACCTCGCCGATCTCGCCGACGGCGACCTCCGCCCCGTCCTCCCCCGGCGATCCGAACCTCGGTCCCCGGCAGGGCGATCCCGACGCTGCCGACCTTGCGCTCCCGGTGCAGGCCGTTGAAGGTCGCCGCTCCGGTCGACTCGGTCAGCCCGTAGCCCTCGAGGATCGCGCAGTCGAAGCGGGCCTCGAAGCGGCGGATGATCTCGCCGGGCAGCGAGGCGCCACCGAGGCGGCCAGCCGCAGGCTCGCGAAGTCCGCCGGCCCGGCGTCGGGCGCCGCGCCGACCATCGCGCTGTACATCGTCGGCACGCCCGCCAGGATCGTGATCCGGTCACGGCGGACGAGGTCGATCAGCGCGGCCGGGTCGAACCTCGCCTGCAGCGAGACACTGGCGCCGGCCATCAGCGCGGTGCCCCAGGCCCCGACCGCCTGCCCGAAGATGTGGAAGAGCGGCAGCGCCGTGCCGAAGCAGTCCTCGTCGCTCAGCTCCAGTACCTCGCGGAACGCCTCGGCGCAGGCGCGCAGGTTGCCCTCGGTGATCTGGGCGCCCTTCGGCGCCCCGGTCGTGCCCGAGGTGTAGAGGATCACCGCCGTATCGTCGGGTGAGCGGTCGTGCGGACGGGCGACCGGCGGCCCGTCGAGGCCTCCGCCCGGCCCCGGCTCGAGCCGGTGGAACGGCAGGCCGTGAGCGCCGGCGACCGTCGCCGCCGCCCAGCCAGCCTCGTGCCAGGCGATCACCAGCGAGCAGCCGGCGTCGAGCGCGACGTACTAGAAGAACCGGCACCGTCGACATCACGTTCGGCGTCACCGCGACCGCCCCGGCGGCGTGGATGCCGAGGTAGGCGGCGACGAACTCGGGCACCGAGGGGGCGACCAAGGATCCGGTCACCCGGCTCGATGCCCGCGGCGAGGGAGACCGCCCGCGATGCGGCCGCCGCGTCGCGCAGACGTCGGTAGCTCCACTCCTCCTCGCCCGCCCGCAGCGCCACGGCAGCCGGTCGCTCGCCCGCGTGGCGCCAAGTCGGCTCGGCCACATTCATTTCCCCGCCTCCTTCGTCTGATGCAAGAGGGAGCCGGCGCGGTGCACGTTGGGGATCGACACCGCGCCGGCCTGCCGTTCGCTTACTTCTTGCCTTGGTTGTGGCAAGAGGCGATGTTCAGCGGAGCTTGTTGTTCTTCACCGTCTTGCCGTTCTGGCCCTTCATGTTGAGGACGGCCAGCTGCGGCCTCTTGCAGAGGTTCGTCGAGTTCTGCAGGAGGCTCTTCTTGCCGCCCTGCATGTTCAGGACGAACGTCTTCAGCGGCACGTCCGGCGTGTCGTTGAACACCGTCTTCAGCCCGCCGTGCTTGGAGCTGATGACGCCGTCCAGCTGGATGTTGATCTGGCCGCTGTAGGTCCGCCAGGAGGTCCGGCAGCTTGTGCTTCGAGGACACCAGGTAGACCGGACCCTTCAACTTCTGCTCGAGCAGCGGCGTGCTCGCTTCGGCGTAGCCGTAGATCGAGTCCTTCGGGCATTCCTGGGCCGCCAGCTGGACCCTCGTGCAGACCGTCTTGATGTGGCCCTGGTCGAGGAACAGCGAGTGCGGCAGGTTCAGCGCCGTGCGGGCGATGTTGGCATCGCCGCTCTTGGCCTTCGACGACGCCCGGATCTGCGGGTTCTTGGCCCGCGTGGTCGGCCGCCGGAGATCCGCGCGTGGAGCGTCGGCTTGAACCCCAGCTTGTTGCAGCCGGTCGCCTGGAACGGCGGCGCAGACCGCGTAGCTGCTCCAGGCCGCGGCGTTGGCCGGGTTCGCCGCCGCCGCCGTTGATCGTCCCGGCCGTGGCGCCGGCGGCGCAGTTGGTCGGGTTGAGCATGAACTTGTTGCGGTTCATGTTCACGTCGATCGAGCGGATGTCGAGCTTGACCCCGCCGAACACGTTCGGGATCGGGTCGGAGACCGCGTTGACCTGGGCGGTTTCCGGGTTGACGTTGAGCGCCACCCGGACGACGACGGTGCCGAGGTCGAACGGACCGGAGACCGCCGGGGTGATGACCGCCATCGAGAGCGGCGCCCCCTTGTAGGGACCGGCGAGGTAGACCTTGCCGCTGAGCGTGAGCGGCGTCGGCGCCGGTGCCCGACACTGGTGGTCGCGGTGCCGACCGCGCTTTCGCCGGAGCAGCTGGCGTTCGCCTGCTGGGCTTGCCGCTGCTCGCCGCCGCGGCGGCGAGCGGCTTCCCCGGCAGTAGGGGATCCCGGCGAGCCGGCCGACCAGGCCCTTCGGCAGGGTCACGTTGACGGCTTTCAGCTCCTGCTGGCCGTCGGTGCGGCCGATGTGGACGTGGAACGGGCTGTAGCGCCCGCCTGGTGCTTTCGGTCGCGGCGGTGTAGCTCGGCGCGAACTGGCGGGCGCCGAGGGTGGTCGGGCAGGTGCCGCCGCCGGGCACGCTGGTGAGCGTGAAGTTCGTGGTCGGCGTGCGCGGTCCGAGTACGGGGTCACCACGGGCACCAGTGCTGGTGTTGCGCTGGCGCAGGTCGGCGGGCTGGTCAGCACCGCTGGCCGCCGTTGAAGTTCAGCTTGAAGGAGGTGAACGGGACCTGCGGGATTTCGGTGATTCGGTCGTCAGCTGCCCGGTGGCCGGGTCGGCGGCGACGTGGCCGAGCAGCCGCACGTCGATCCCGTGGCCGAGCCGGCGTCGATGAAGATCCGGAACTCGTCGCCGGAGCCGGGTCGGTGCTCTCCTGCTTGCCGATGAAGACGGGGCCTTTGAGGTTCCCTCCGGCAGCGCCGGCGAGTTCGATGTCGACGGTGCCGATCCGCGAGTCGGCCGGGCATTCGATGGGCGCCCGCGTCCCTTGCTTGAACTGGGCGTCGGTGCAGGCGACCAGGCCGAAGGAGGCGGACGGGTTGAGCCCCATCCCCGCGGGCAGGGTCACCTGGCGTTGCGCAGATGGGACTCGGAGGCGATTTCGCCGCCTTCGATAACGGAGCGTCGTCGTGACCGTCGCCGGCGCGGGCGAATCGACCTCGTTCGTGCCGGCTTCGACGTTGATGGCCGGAGTGAACGGGACCGTCGAGCAGCCGGTCGGGATCAGACCTTCCGGGATCCCCGCCGCCAACGCGGTCGAGCCGGTCGGGAAATTCGCGTCCGGTTCTTCGTAGGACTCGGCTCGGAAGAGGGTCGAGTAAGCGTTCTTGAAGGCAGCTTCTTCGGGGTTGAAGCAGGTGGTCGGGTTGGTGATGTAGGTCCCGTTGCCGGCATTGCCGAAGCTGACCTGGCGGCTGATCAGGGTCGAGAAGGCCGGTTCCGGCGGCGGCAGTGGAGGCGGAATTGATTGTGAAGCTCTCGTGGTAGTCGCTCTGCCAGGAGACTTCGGTTTTGAGGAAGACTTCTTTTGCGCCGGCGATGACGAAGCCGTACAGGGCCGGTTCGCCGAGGCCGGGACCAGGTTATAGACGGGGACTTTGGTTCCACTCCTTCGCTCGGGGGGACCTGCACGCCTTCCGGCGTGCCGGCTTTGGATTTCCGCTCGACTTCAACGCCTCGGTGCACGTTGTTGGTCACCAGAGTGCTTCCTCGTGGCCCAAGATCGTCCCCGGTTCGCAGAGCGGTTTTGCCTCGCCTTCGATTTCGTTCTGAATTCGGCGAGCGTGCACTTTCGGTCGCCAGCGGGTTGACGGTGAGACCGGGCGGCAGATCGACCTGCAGGGTTTTGATCGTCCGATCCTTCTTCGGCTTGATCAGCGGTTCGATCACGCCTGGGACGACTTCTTCGTGGACGATGTGTACTGGGTGAAGCCGGTCGGCGGATGACCGCCGGCCTGTTTGAAGTAGAGGTTCGGCGTTTCCGGCGAGCAGAATTCGCCCGGCGTCGGCTGGTCCGCGGTGCAGTTCGCCGACTGCCAGCCGTCTTCGGCGTTGCCGGGGTGTGCTGCGGTTCGATGATGTTGGCGCTTTCGGTGGCGAGGGCCAGAGGCGCTGCCGCCAACGCCGCCACGACGAGGACTCCCAAACACACGATCAAACGTCTCGTGATCTTCACTGTCTCCTCCGTTTTCCCATTCCCATTTCCCTTCCGGCTCCCAGACCGGCGGTTCCCATTCACTCACGTAGCGACCACCTCAGGGGTGGTGGCGGCAATTCGATATGCCGCCGGATCGAGCCGGCCCGCGCGACGCCGAAAGCGCCACGTCCAATCGGGCCAGAGCACCGCGTTGCGGCCGCTCGCGTCGATGTAGAAGCTCGGACAACCGGTCGCCCAGACCGTGGCGCCCATCCGCCGATCGATCTCGGCGTTCCACGAGTCGTAGGCCCGCTGCTCGACCTCGATCGTCGCGGCGGCGCGCGCCTCCATCGCCGACAGCGCCGCCAGCACGTGCTCGATCTGGGCCTCGATCATGAAGACCATCGAGCTGTGGCCGAGGCCGGTGTTCGGCCCCAGCATCAAGAACAGGTTGGGGAAGTCGGGGACCGTGGCACCGAGGTAGGCGCGCGGGCGTCCTCCCCAGACCTCGCTCATCGAGGCCCGCCGCGTCCCGTAGGTGATCGGCGAAGGCACGTCGGCGACGTGGAAGCCCGTGCCGAAGATGATCGCGTCGACCTCATGCTCGGCGCCGTCGGCGTCGAGGACCGAGGTGGCCGGACCTCCGCCAGGGCGCCGGCGAGCTCAACGTTCGGCTCGGCCAGCGCCCGGTACCAACGGTTCGACGGGACCATCCGGTTGCAGCCGATTTCGTAGCTCGGGGTCAGCTTCTCGCGCAGCGCCGGGTCGGCGATCTGCTTCTCGATGTGCCCGAGGGCGGCGCGCTTGACGATCCGCATCAGCCGCGGCTCCTTGGCGAGCCCGACAACCAACAGCTCGCGGCTGAGGTAGACACCGGAGCGGATCGCCCTGCACGGCGGGGAAGCGACGGAACACCCGACGCTCGCGCTCGGAGATCTCGCGGTTGCCGTGCGGCAGGACCCACGGGCGGAGCGCTGGAAGACGGTCAACTTCTCGACTTCGGGGGCGATCGCGGGCACGTACTGGATCGCCGAGGCGCCGGTGCCGATCGAGGCGATGCGCTTGCCCGCCAGCTCATAGTCGTGGTCCCAGCGCGCCGAGTGGATAACTCCGCGAACGTCTCGATCCCGGCGACCTCGGGGAATTTCGGCTCGGTCAGCGGCCCGGTCGCGTTGATCAGGATCGTCGCGGCCATCCGGCCGGCGCTGGTCTCGACCTCCCATCTCCCCCGCTCCTCGTTCCACTCTCCGCCTTCGAAGGGACGCCGGTCCGGATGTTGTCGCGGATCCCGAACCGATCGACGCCGGCCTCGAGGTAGTCGCGGATCTCCGGCTGGGAGGAGTAGGTCTGGGTCCACTCCGGGTTCGGCGCGAAGGAGAAGGAGTAGAGGTGCGAGGGGATGTCGCAGCGGCACTCGGGATAGGTGTTGTAGGTCCAGGTGCCGCCGACCCCGTCGGCGCGCTCGACCAGCACGAAGTCCTCAATGCCCCGCTGCTTCAGGCGGATCGCCATGCCGATGCCGGCGAAGCCGCCGCCGACGATCAGGATCCTCCGGTCCTCTTGTCCCACTCGCTTCCCGTCCTCTCCGTTCCTACACAAACGCAACCTACGACAACGTAACTTACATTCGCGTAGGCTCTTGTCAATGGGAAGCGGAGACGACGACCACCAGGCGCCGGCGGCGCCCGCGCGCCGCGAGCAGATCCTCGACGTGACCGGTGAGATCGTCGCCCGGCAAGGCTTCGGCGCCGTCTCGATCCAGGGCGTCGCCGCCGCCGCCGGGATCTCGCGGCCGGTCGTCTACGAGCACTTCGGCGATCTGTCGGGCTGCTCAAGGCGCTGGTCGAGCGGGAGATGGACGCGGCGACCGAGCAGGTCGCCGAGACCCGCTGCCCGACCTCTCGGGGGCGACCCGACCGAGCTGATGCTGGACAGCCTCGGCCTCTTCCTCGGCGCGGTCGAGCGCCATCCGGACACCTGGCGGCTCGTCCTGATGCCGCCGGAGGGTGCGCCCGCCAGCCTGCGCCGGACATTAGATCGGCCGCGCCGCGGTGCTCGAAGGCCTGGCCCACTCGGTCCGCGCCGGCCTCAGGCCCGGCGGCGCCGAGCCGCCCGATCCGGAGCTGACCGCGAGCATCCTCTCGGCGATCTCCGACGAATACGGCCGCCTCATCCTTGCCGATCCGAAGCGCTACTCGTCCGAAAGGCTGCTCGCCCACGCCCGTTGGCTGGTCGAGCACCTCACGTCATAGGAGGCCGACCGTGCCAGAGACGATTCCGTTCAGCGACCGCAGCCGCGAGGTCCAGGTCCTCCTCGCCGTCGTCATCCCGTTCATCTTCGGTGCGATCGTCGGCGTCGTCCTCGGCGTCTCGGCGCCGGTCTACTGGATCCTCTCCGCGCTCGCCGCGATCGGCGCGGTCCTCGCCGGGCTCGAGCATCCCGACGCCCGCTCGGCGGCGCTCCGCGGCCTGGTCATGGGAGCCGCCTACGGCGTCGCCCTGCTCCTCGCCCACGCCGTCGCCGGAACCCACGCCGAAGTCTCGCTCGGCAGCTTCCCGCCGTTCGTGATCGTGATCGACGCGGTAGCCGGAGCGATCCTCTCGGCCCTCGGCGGCCTGATCGCCCGCGCTCCCAAGTCCTGAGCACCGTCGGCCCGATGCGGGCCGAGCCGCCGGGTCCAGACCCCGCCCGCGACTAGCCGTTGACGGCCTTTTTCAGCTCCGCGCCGGGAGAGAACTTCGGCGCCGTCTTCGCGGCGATCGTCATCGACTCGCCGGTCTGCGGGTTGCGTCCCTCGCGAGCCGGGCGGGCGACGGCCGAGAATTTTCCGAAACCGGTGAATTTGACCTCGTTGCCGGCGGCGAGCTGCGCGGTGATCTCCGCGATCGTCGCGTCGACGGCGCTCTTCGCCTGGCCAACCTCGAGCCCGGTGCGCTCGGCGACCTGCTTTGCCAACTCGTCCTTCGTGGTGATCGACATCCGTGTCTCCTTTGATTGCTGTGGCCGGGGAGCATAAGCACACGCTCGGCGTGTCCGCCCCGGCCGCCGCGGACCTGGTCTCCGCCAGAGTCTTGCCCGAACGGCGGACGGCCGGCTCCCAAGCGCTGCTTTTACCGCATTTTGCAGCCATATACCGCGCGGCGCAGGCGCTTTTCGGCGACAAGAGGCCGGACCGGGACGGCGACACCGGATCGACGTCGAGGTCGAGGGCCTCGGCGCTCTGGCGCCTGAAAAGAACGCAATGGCCGCCGAAGGCGATCGGCAAAGGCTCGCTCACCCCTGTCGGGCCGGCGAAGGCCGCCCAGCAGGGCGAGGCCGAGGACGGCCGCGATCAGCAGGGCGATGCCCAGGGCGTATCGACCGACGCCACCAGGAGCCTGAACCTTGAAGCTGATAGGACGAAGAACAAGGACGAGGAGAAGGCCGCACGCAGGCTATCCACCGCTTTTGACCCCGGGGGCCGTCTTTGGTCGGCGCCGGCCGTCGAGTGAGTACGGTCCACGAGCGCAAACGACCCGGCAATCGGCGACTCACCCGCATCGAATGATGTAAGAACGGGCGGCTCGACTTAGGTTTTGGATCGCAGTCATCCGTCACACACCGAAAGGACGCTCCACTTGCCGCTCGCAGATGTCAGCTTCGGCGACCTGCTTCTGACCGTCTTCGAGATCTCCCTGTTCGTGATCTGGATCTGGATCCTCTTCACGATCATCGGCGACCTCTTCCGCGATCACGACATGTCGGGCTTCTCGAAGGCGCTCTGGATCATCTTCCTCGTCTTCATCCCCTACATCTCGATGCTCGTCTACCTGATCGCCCGCGGTTCGGGGATGCGCGATCGGGCGCTGAAGGCGCAGTCCGAAGCCAAACACCACTTCGACTCCTACGTGCAGGAACAGGCCCACACCAGTCCGGCCGACGAACTCCACAAACTGAACGACCTGAAGGAAAAGGGTGCGCTCAGCTCCGAGGAGTTCGACAAGGCGAAGGCGAAACTACTCGCCTAGCTAGCCGCGACGCGGTCGGCCCAGGTCGAGTTTTCCCGACCCGGCCGCCCGCGATATCGCGCTGCCGCCCCGGCCGCGCAGCACGATCGCGCAGCCGACAGCGATCAGCGCCCCGGCAGCGGGCCCGCCGACATAGATCCATAGATCGTGAGGTCGCCGCTGACCAGCGCCGGGCCCAACGAGCGGGCCGGGTTCATCGAGGCGCCGCTGACCGGGGCTGGCCCAGAGACCGGCCAGCGCGATATACCCGGCGACGCCGAGCGCGGCGATCGGGCCGACGTTCTGCGCCGCCGAGGCGGTTCCCAGGATGGCGCTGACAAGCCCAGGTCAGTACGACCTCCATCGGGAACGCCTGCCGGTTCGCGAAGCCGGGGCCCGGCAAGGTCGCGCCGAGGTGCCGAGGTCACCGAGGGTGGCCGCAGGAGCAGGCTGGCCAACACCGCGCCGACAGCTGGGCGGCGAGGTAGCCGGGGACTCGGCGCCAGCCGAAGTCCCCGCGCAGCGCGAAGGCGAAGACACCGCCGGGTTGAGGTGGGCACCGGACACCGCACCCATGAAGAGGATCACCGCCAGCACCGTCATCGCGGGCGCGGTCACCGCGGCGGTCCGGTCGATCTGGCCGTGGCTGGCGATGCACCACAGCGGCGCCGGCGCCGGCGAGCACGAGCAGGAACGTCCCCAGCACCTCCGAGAACAGCCGTCGATACTCCAGCCGCGGATCGTCGAAGTCTTTGCGGTCGCCGAACTCCAGCTCCAACAGGTGGTGCGCCCGCGGGGTGAGCGGCACGCCGGCGATGTTCGTAGCCGGGGGCCGCGGCGTCGGGAGCGGGAGCGGGGTCTTTGGGCGTGTCGGTCATTCTGGCTCTCGCTCGTCCGACTCAGCGCGGCGCGGTGTCGGGGGAGGGACCGTCGCGCTCGAGCAGGCCGGCGGCGCGCGCCTGTTCGACCGCCTCGCGCCTCGAGCTGACCCCGAGCTTGCGGTAGACGCCCTGTGCCTGCGTCTTCACCGTGTTCGGCGAGACGAACACCTGGCCGGCGATCTCCGGGAACGAGAGGTGGGTCGGCAGGTACTGCAGGACCCGCAACTCGGCCGGGGTGAGGTCGTGGACGCCGGAGGCCGAGGCGGCCTCGATCGCGATCTCCGTCTCGGCGATCCAGGTCTCGAGGACGATCGCGTCGGGGGTCAGCTTCAGGACCCGCGCCGCTTCCGACAGCATCCTCGTCGCGGCCGGGGCGTCGCCGAGGCGCACGGCCGCGCGCGCGAGGGCGATCCAGGTCTCCGCCTCGTACCAAGGGGCGAAGTCTTCGAGCTGCTCGAGCAGCTGCTTACCCTGGCGCAGGTCGGCGGCCGCCTCCTCGACCCGGCCGGTGCGCGACCTGACCACCGCGGAGACCGCCATCGAGAGGGCCATCATCGGGTAGTCGCCGATCCCCGAGCGATCGAGCTGGGCGCGCGCCTGCGAGGCGAGCATCTCGGCCAGCGTCCAGTCGTTCTCCTCGATCGCCAGCAGCGCCAGCTGGGACAGGCAGAGGACCTGGACGTTCGGGGCGCTGACCGCGCCGCGGCGGGCGCCGTCGGTCAATTTGTCGTGAGCCTCCTCGCGGAAGCCCCGCAGGTGCAGCCCGACGCCCTCGATCAGCCGGCACATCGACATCCAGGGGCTGTCGCCGGGGAGAAGCTCGGCGGCGAGCGCGGTGCGATCGGCGATCGCCCCCACCCCACCCCGCGCCAGCGCCGCCTCGATCAGCCCGAGGCCGCCGGTCAGGACCGTGTTCTTCTCCGAGGGCGGTTCCTTCTCGATCAGTGCCGCCGCGACCGCGGCCCAGTGTTCGGTCTTGGCGCCCGCACCCTGGGTGATCTGGGCGTAGGCGGCGGTCAGGCTGAGGGCGGCGTCGGTGGCGACGGTCGGCTCGCCGAGACGATCGAGCCAGCCGATCACGGTCGCGTTGCGGCCCCGCGTCGTGAACTCGGGGATGCCCATCCAGAGGAGCTCACCGGCCCGGTCCAGGGCGCCGCCTTCGACCGCGTGGCTGATCGCCCGGTCCCAATCGCCGTGCTCGACCCACCAGTCGGAGGCGCGCCGATGCAGCCCCTCCTCCTGCTCGGGCTCGGAGCGCCGCAGCTCGGCGCGCAGCATCTCGCGGAAGAGCGGGTGGAAGCGGAACCACTCGTCGCGCCGGTCGAGCGGGGTGAGGAGCATGTTCGATCGCGAGAGCTCGCGGAGCTGTGTCGCCGAGCCGCGGCGCTCGAGGACCGAGTCGCAGAGATCGCCGCTCAGCCGGTCGAGGATCGAGGCGCGGCGAAGGAAGTCGAGTTGGCGGCGGCTGACCGGCTCGAGGAATTCTTCCCTGATGTAGTCGACGACGAAGCGGTCGTCGCCGGCGAAGCGGTCGATCGCCTCGTCCGGGCTCGTCCGAGTCGCGCAGCGCCAGCCCGGCCAGGTAGAGGGCCGCGGGCCAGCCCTCGGTCCGCCGCACCAGCGTGTCGAGCTGCTCGGGGGTGACGCTCAGGCCGAGGCCCGCGAGCAACTCGTCGCATTCGCCCTTGGTCATCACCAGGTCCGCGGGCGCCCAGCTCGTTGATCCCACGGTGGGCGCGCAGGCGGCCGATCGGCAGCTCGGGCTCGGTCCGGGCGGCGAGGACAAGCTGGGAACCCGGCGGCACGTGGGCGGCGAGCGTCGTCACCACGTCGAGCGCCGGGCGCTCTTGATCCGCTCGAAATCGTCGAGCACGAGGACGAAGGGACCTGCGCGCCCCTCCAGCGCGCTCCCGAGGCGGGGCAGCACGACGTTCTCGATGTTCGGCTCGAGGTTGGCGAGCGCGGCGCCGACCTCCGGCGCGACCGGCTCGATCGGGTCGAGCGCGGCGACGATCGAGCCGATCAGCATCGCCGGATCGTTGTGGGCGTCGCCGAGGATCAGGGTCGGGTACGGCCGCGGATCGCGCTCGGACCATTGCTCGATCAGCACCGACTTCCCGTAGCCCGAAGGGGCGTGGAGCAGGACCAACGTCGCCGAGGACCCCTCGAGCCGGGCCAGCAGGCGGGCGCGACGCTGGACCAGACGATTCGAGTGACTCTCGGACACTCGCCCAGTTAAACACGCGACCGCTGTCCGGGTGAAAAAGTTTTGCTAATCGCCGGCGCGCCAGGTCCCGCGGGTGGACCCAGGTGTCGACGAGATCGTGGCCGTCGGCGGCCTCGACCGCGTCTCGCAACGGAGATCGCCCAGCGATGCTCGAGCAGGACCACCGCCGCCGCCGTCCCGGCGGGGATCACGTCGGCCAGGAACCACACCTCCGCCGGGTCGAGCAACGAGCCGTTCTGGGCGCCGCGCCGCCGCCGGCCGTCGTCGCCGGCGACTCCGTCGCCGCCGGCGCCGACCCGAACAGCGCCCGACCAAGGCGCCGTACTCCGCCGACTCCTCGTCGGAGAGATCGCTCATCTCGAGCTCGACGACCTCGCCGTCCTCGTCCTTGGCGACGAACAGGAGGTCGAGCAGGCGCACGGCGTCCTGCTCGCGCAGGCGACGCAGCTCCTCGAGGACCCGGCCGTCGAAGTTCCCGCCGCGAAGGCGATGACGAGCAGCTGGACGGGCCCCGGGGCGGCCGGGCGGCCGGGCACGCTAGATCCCTGCCGTCAGGCGGGCGTGCTCGGAGTCGTATTGCTCCTGGGTCAGGACGCCGTCGTCGAACAGGGATTTCAGTTTCGTCAGGGCGTCGATCCGATTCGCCTCCGACGCCGCGTCCTCGACCGGCTCGGCGCGGGCCCACCGGCCTCCTGGCGCTTGCCGATCTCATATCCCGCTCCTCCGACCATCGCCGCCCTGGTCAGCGGCTCTCCTCGACAGGGGCATCAGCCCCTCCTTTGCCTCGTGGGACCGTTGATTCGGCCATCCCCACTGAACCACCGGCGGCGCCCGCCGCATCGTGCGAACCGTGTGATCTTTCGCGCCGCGCTAGGTGTGGAGGGTCAGGAGGCCGCGGGCCACCAGGATCGCGCCGAGCACGACGCGACGTCGCTCCGACCCGGCGGCCGTTCTCGGCCAGCCACGCGCTGAGTCGACGACGGTGGCGAGTCCGCTCAGGAGCGACGAAGAACCCGAGCAACGGCACCTCGATCAGCAGTCGTCAAGATCAGACAGAAGCCGATGATCACAAGGCGGTCGGGACGGTGGCCGCGCCGAGCTCGCAGATCGGTGGAGCGCCGCCAGGTAGGAGACGCCGGGCAAGGTGAGGACGACGCCGAGCGCGAAGGTGATCCGCGCCGACCCTTTTCCCAACATCTCCTTTCGGGCATCGTTTCCGTCGGCTCCTTCCCCCCTTGGCCGCCTTTTCGGGTGCGGCGCCGCTCTTTCAGCCGCTGGTCCTGCCCGCTCCTCAGCACGAACGCGACGATCAGGAGGATCACGCCGAAGACGATGTCCGAGGCGGGCTGATCGTGTTGCGGGCGGCTTCGGTGCCGGCCGAATCGTGGAAGACGAAGACGATCACGAACCCGACCGTGAGGCTGGTGAGGCAGGCCCCGCGCAGATAACCGAGCAGCAGCCTCTTCGGGTCGGGAAGGAACAGCATCACGGTGACCGCCGCGAGGAGGGACGGATTGAACATGGCCAGCAGCGCCAGTCCGAAGATGCTGCCCAGGTGATCCTTTCGTCGCGGGTGCGTTGGCCGGGCGTCGCCGACTCGGATCGTTATTCACCTGTTCCCGTCACGGTCGCGCGCCACGGTTGATGCCGTGCACGCGACGCATCCGGCGTCTCTAGCGGCGGCGGCGCACGAGGGGGGGCGCGTCTTGAGGTGTCGGCACTCTGCGACTCGCGGGGGGGGGGGGGGGGGGGGGGGGGCAGCTAGGGTTAGCGCGAGAGAGGTAGAGATAAGATTTTTTTTTTTTTTTTTTTGGGGGGGGGGGGGGGGAACATCGTTCCTCCAATCCTCGGTGATATCGGACTGGTTATAAGAGTATAATATGGCCTGCCCGCTGGTCTCCAGAGCGTGGTGTTCCTGAGCTTCCTCGCTGGAGAGCAGGAAGATCTCGACGAGATCGAGCGGGCGATGGAGGCGTCGGAGATGCGGAAGCCACCCATACGGCTGATCGCATCACGCAGCGGGATCGCCCATTGGTGGTCGAGCAGGACCAGCGCCGCGGCGGAGTCGTTCGGGATGTCCTCGAGCACGTCCCAGGCCGCCTCGTCGGGAAGCAGACCCGCACCCTCGGCAGCGGCCTCGGCCCCCAACTCGGCGCCGGCGACCATGCCCTCCTCACCCTCGACGCCGATTCCGATCAACGCTCCGACGACGCTGCCGACCTCGATTGCCTCTTCTTTCGTCAACGTGCTCAGATGGGCGATCTCGACCTCGCCGTCGGCATCCTTGTGGACGGCAAGCGCGTCGATGACACGCACGGCGTCGCTCTCACGCAGGCGCTCGAGCTTCTCGGGGATGATCTCGCCGTGGAAGTCTGGACTCTGAAGCTCAGCTCGATGAGCTGAACCGGTCGGAAGGAGATCGTCTCTCCTACGCGGCGGCACAGTCGGCCTCGATCACGGTCTTGATCGACTGGACCATCCCGTCGGCGCTCTTGCGGGCGGAGCGCAGCGCGAAGCCCTTGATCAACTTGCCGAACCCTTGGCCTTCGAGCTGGTTGAAGAGGGTCACCTTGGTTCCGGTCCCCTCGGTGACGAGGTCGTAGCCACCCTCGGGGACGATGACCGGCGCTTGGAGAGCTCGCGCCAGCGGATCCTCGTCGGCCGTTCGACGACGTCCAACTCGAATTCGCGCTCCGTCTTGATGCCGGCGTCCTTGACGGTGCTCGCGTAGACGGTCCCGAGGCTGATCGGACCGTCGGTCATCTTCTTGATCTCCAGGACCCGGGAGCTGAACTTCTTGTCGTTCTCACCGTCGACGAGGAAGTCGAACACCTGCTCGATCGGCTTGTCGATCGACACCGTCGCTTCGAAGCTGTCCCATCAGACGCCGCTCTCGACCACGAGGGTCGCCGCGCGTCTCGGCTTCGGCCACCACTTGGTAGTCGGCCTCGTTCTGGTCGGCGTAGGCGCTCGGCGAACTCGGCGATCGCCCGGTCGAAGGTGTCGCCCTTGCCGAGGTAGGCGGCGATCGCGACGCGGTCGCCGGTGCGGGCGTGGGCGCGGGCCAGGGTCCAGCCGCAGAGCTCGGCGTAGATGGCCATCGTCGCGCGCGCTCATCGGCTCGACCTCGGCCGAGCCCTTGCCGTCCCAGAGCTGGCGCACGTAGAAGTCGCGCTGCTTGCCGTCGAGCCCCGTCGACCGTGACCCAGCCGAGCAAGATGTCGCTCGCCGCCTGCGTCAGCCGCTGCCCCGCGACCACCCGCTGGCCGTGGTTGGCGAACTCGCTCGCCCCGGCGAACGGCTCGAGCACCGAGGGCCCGGCTTCCTTCACCTGCAGGAAGAGCGGGTCGCTCTCGTCGCGGCCGAGCAGCAGCGCGATCCAGGCGCGGGTGCCGACGCTGCCGACGCCGACGACCTTGTGGCGCGGCGTCGACGTAGCGGTAGCGCGTCGGCGAGGACCTGCGGCCTGGTCGTCGAGCGGTGTCGCGGTAGCTGCCGAGCAGCCCGTCGATCAGCTCGCGCGATCTCGGCCGGGTCGCGGCCTTCGCGTCGGCCAGCTCGTCGATCGGGACCAGCAGCGGCGGCCGGTTGGCGATCCGCAGCTCGCCGTCGACGCGTCTCGGTCAGCTTCGCGCAGCGCCCGCAGGCTGTCCTTGTTGCGCGCCTTGGCGAGGTTCTTCTCGAGCCGGCGGCGGTCGGCCTTCGTCGCGTCCTGCTGCCACTGCGCGGCGACGCTCTCGACGTCGAGGCGCGCGTACCAGACGTCGAGCTCGCCCATCGCGGCGAACTCGCGCCATCGCCGTGCGGTAGGCGCCGACCGACGGCGAGCGACCGCGGCGCGGCGCTCGGCGGCGCTCGAAGCCGCGGTCGCGGCCGCCGATCGCGAAGCTCGCGGCGAGCCGCTTGACGTCCCACTCGAACGGCCCGGCAGGGTCTCGTCGAAGTCGTTGATGTCGAAGACGAGCCGGCGGTCGGGCGCCTGGAAGACGCCGAAGTTGGAGAGGTGGGCGTCGCCGCAGAGCTGCACCCGCAGGCCCGAGTCGGGGCTGGCGGCGAGGTCGGCCGCCATGATCGCCGGCGGCGCCGCGGTAGAAGGTGAAGGCGGAGGCCAGCATCCGGCCGTAGCGGACCGGGACCAGCTCGGGGACCCGGGTCTTGTCCTGCTCGGCGAGGACCTCGAGCGGGCCGACGCGGTCGGGGGCGGGCTCCCAGGCGGCCTGGGCCGAGCGCGGCGCGAGCTTCCTCGCCTCCTTGCCGTCGCCGGCGTCGATCTCATCCGGCGACTGGGCGCCGCGGTCGTCTCTGACATGCCTCCGAATCATCGCCGACCGGCGGCCGGCGTCGCATCACCCGAAGCAGGTGATTCCGCGATCGCGCCCGCCGACCAATACGGTTGCCGGCGCGCGTCGAGGCGCCTGATCCCACTGCTGGTGCTGGCGGCGGCGGTCGGCGTCGTCGTCTCGCTCGCCGCCTGGGGCTTCCTCGAGCTGATCCACCAGATCCAGGTCGGGCTCTTCACCGACCTGCCGGAAGAACTCGGCTACGACCACGGCGCGCCCGTCCTGGTTCTACGTCGTCGTCCTCGGGATCGCCGGGCTGCTGACCGCGGCGGCGATCGCCCGCCTGCCCGGCGACGGCGGCCACGTCCCCGCCGAGGGCTGAAGATCGGCGGCGACCCGGTCCAGCCGATCGAACTGCCCGGGATCATCCTCGCCGCCTTCGCGACGATCGGCGGCGGCCTCGTGCTCGGCCCGGAGGCGCCGCTGATCGCGCTCGGCGCGGGGCTCGGCGTCTTCGCGATCCGCTCGCTGCGCAAGGACACCCCGGCCGAGGCGCAGGCGGTGATGGCGGCGGCGGGCAGCATCGCGGCGATGGCGCTGCTCTTCAACTCGCCGATCATCGCCGCCGTGATCCTGCTCGAGGCGCTCGGGCTCGACCGCGAAAAGCTGCCGCTGATCCTCCTCCCCGGCCTGCTCGCCGCCGGCATCGGCTCGCTGATCTCGATCGGGATGGGCTCGCTGACCGGGCTCAGCACCAGCGCCTACGCGCTCGGCACGCTGACCCTGCCGACCCTCGACCAGCCGGCGCTCGCCGACTTCGCCTGGACCTTCGTGCTGGCGATCGGGGTCGCGGCGCTCACTTTCGCGGTGATGCGGCTCGGGCTGCTGACCCACGTCTTCGCCCGCCGCAGGCCGTTCCTGGTCCTGCCGCGCGGCGGCGATCGTCGTCGCCCTGCTGGCGGTCGTCTTCCACGAAGCGACCGGCAAGGGCATCGAAGAGGTGCTCTTCTCCGGCCAGGACGCCTTCCCGGCCTGACCACCGGCGCCGCGACCTGGTCGATCTCGGCGCTGCTCCTGCTGCTCCTCTTCAAGGGCCTCGCCTGGGGCATCTCGCTCGGCAGCTTCCGCGGCGGCCCGACCTTCCCGGCGCTCTTCATCGGCGCCGCCGCCGGGATCCTCGCCTCGCACCTGCCGGGCTTCGACCTGACCGGCGGCGGTCGCGGTCGGGATGGGCGCCGGCGCCGTCTCGGTCCTGCGCCTGCCGCTCTCCTGCGTGGTGCTCGCCTCGCTGCTGGTCAGCAAAAGCGGCGCCGGCTCCGAGCCGCTGATCATCGTCGGCGTCGTCGTCGCCTACCTGGTCACGGTCGGCCTCGACCGGACCATCGGCGCCGCCCGCGACGGATCGCCGGCGGCGCCCTCACCGGCCTCAGCCGGCCAGTAGCTTCGCCTTCTGGGCGGCGAACTCGTCCTCGGTGAGGATCCCCTGCGTTTTCAGTTCGCCCAGCTCCTTGAGCTGGTCGATCATCGAGGCGCCGGAGCGGCGGGAGCGGCGGCGGCCGGCGCCGGAGCGGCTTCGGGCGGGGCCTGGGCGGCTTCCTGCTGGCTCCACTTGTTCGCCTGGCGGCGCTAGACGCGGTCGCTGACGGCGGTCGCGGTGCCGGCGATCGCGGCGGTGCGGGCGACGGTTCTGAGCAGTCTTGGCATCGTTTCTCTCCTTCTTAGGCGGTGGCCTCGACCGCGTCGAGCGCGGCGAGGACGTCGGTGACCGGGATCCGGCCGCTCGCGACGAGCTGGCCCCCGGAGCGGCGGACGGCGGCGGCGAACGGCCCCGCCCAGGTGTTCTCGTAGACGAGCAGCGCGGCCGAGGTGCCCGGCTCGAGCGCCGCGCCGGCCTGGTCGAGGTCCTCGTCGTCGAGGAGGCCCGAGGAGGCGCCCTCGAAGATCGCCAGCTCGGTGACCTCGCCGCCGAGGTCGGCGATCTCCAGCGCCGCGATCGTCCCGTCCTCGCCCTTCGCCAGGAAGGCGAGGTCGAGGATCCGGATCAGGCCGCGGTCGACGAGGTCGACCAGATACGGCGCGATCTCGCCTTCGGGCTGCTTGCCGGGCCACTCGACCAGCAGGTAGTCGATCGGCCCCATCTCGATGTCATCGGTGTCCATGTCGTCCTTTCGTTCGAGTTGCGAAGTATCTCTGCCGCGCGGCGGGCATCAACCGCGCGCCTGGTCGACATCCTCGCCGTAGACGACGAGGCCGTGGATGCAGATCACGCAGAGGGCGAAGATGCCGAGCGACCAGAACGGGTAGGCGCCGCCGACCGCGAGCAGGGAGCCGATCGCGCCGAGCGACGCGGCGACGATGCCGACGATCCGCCCGAAGGTGTCGCCTTTCAGCAGCGAGACGCCGGCGAAGAGCTCGAAGATCCCGAGCAGCACCGTGATCCAGCCCCAGGCGTGGAGGCTGCCGAGCACGTAATGCGTGTCGCCCGCGTAGAAGTGCGCATCGCCGATCGCGCCGATGCCGTAGATGATGTTCAAGCACGCCCGCGATCAACAGCAAGATCGCGACGAAGGCGGCGCGTCCCATTCCTCTGTCCATGGCTTCAGCCCTTTCGCTCGAATTCGGACCGCGCGCTCCCCGGCGGCGGTCACGTCTCGAACCTATGGACCGGCGAGCCTCCGGCATCATCCGATGCAGGTGATTTCAGGCGTGGTCGCTGCCCGCTCGCCCCAGGATCGCGAGCTTTTCGGGTCGATCAGCACCTTCGCCTGGGCCTCGGGGTCGGCGAGCGCCTCGAAGGCTCCGTCGACTCCCGCCAGGCCCACCGTCCCGGTGACGATCCGTGCCGCGTCCACCTTGCCCTCGGCGAGCATGACCAAGGTGTCGCGGAACTCGAGCGGCGTGTAGCCGACGACGAATCAGATGCCGAAAACCCTCTTCATAAGCTAATGGCCTGGACTCTGCTTAGAGGAAACAAACGGCTGAGTCCGAACAACTCCTTTGCCTTCCTGCACCGTCACGATCTGATTCGTAGCCATCGCGGGCAGGCGTTCCACTTTTCCATCTTGCCAGCGCACGGAGATTTCCGCCGATGAAGCCTTGCCTACCCCAAAGTGAAGGCGAAAGTCGCTCTGCGACATAAAGGAACCCCCGCTGCGCACCTCGCCAATCTGCTGATGCTCCCCCGTAGTGACAGTAGCCCTGGCCCCGATCGCGTCGGAGCCCGCCGTCGTGACCAGTCTGATCAGCAGCGAGTTGCCCGTCCGTGGAGCGAAGTTCTTCAGCAACGTGGGGGGCTCATTCAAGTTCACGATCACGACTTCCATATCGCCGTCATTGTCGAGGTCGCCGATCGCAAGCCCGCGTGATGAATGTTCGGCGGCTATTCCGCGGCCGGCCGATTGAGAAAGATCAAAGAACTGGCCGTCTCCCCGGTTCCAATAAAGCAGACGGCTCTGTTTAAATTTCTCCGCTGAAGGAGAATTCGCCGCGATGGGATACACGTGTCCATTGGCGACGATCAGGTCTTTCCATCCGTCGTTATCAAAGTCAACAAACTCGGTTCCCCAGCCGAGGTATTTGGTGTTGACCGCCAGCCCGGAGGGAATCGTGTCATCCGCAAACGTTTTATTCCCTAGATTCTTATAAAAGGTGTGCGTGTCGTCCACGAAGTTTGTCTTGAAAATGTCGAGCAGTCCGTCCCCGGTGACGTCACCCGCCGTCGCGCCCATCCCGGCCTGTTCGCGTCCATCCTCGTTGTAGGCGACACCCGCTAACACTCCCATTTCTTCGAAATCCGTGCCACCTTTGTTGTGGTAATAAAGGCTCGGGGTCGAATCGCAGACGACATAGATGTCCGGCCACCCGTCGTTATCAAAATCTCCTGTCAATGCGGTAAATCCGTAAGAAGTTTTGGGCCGGGTAATATGCATACGATCGGAGACATCGGAAAACCGGCCGTGGCCGTCGTTTTCATACAGCGAGACTGTCTCGCCGGGTAAGCCCCGCGGACCGCACATCACGGGTAATCCCTTCCACATACACTGTGCCTGGTCGCCCGGATGAGGCGTTTTCGCGAGGTCGAAATCCACATAGTGAACCACCACCAAATCGAGGAATCCATCTCGATTGAAATCAATAAATGAGCATCCGGTGCTCCATCGTGGCCGCGGAGTGTAAAGGCCGCGCTCTTTTGTCTCGTCCTTGAACTTGCCGTTCCCTTGATTTCTGTATAAGACGTTGTGACCCCACTGGGTGATGAACAGATCGGGATGCCCGTCATTGTCGACGTCGCCCACGCAGACACCCTGTCCCCAGCCGGTGTGTTCCAAGCCTGACTTGGCGGTCACATCTTCGAACTTCAGTCCACCAAGATTGTGGTAGAGAAAGTGGGTCGGGCCAGGCTGATCTTTCTTGAGCCGGTCAGCATTCACCAGAAAAATATCGGGGAGGCCGTCGTTGTCGTAGTCGAAAATCGCTACTCCCGTTCCGGTGGTCTCCACGATATATTGTTGGCCCGTCTCTGCGCCGGAAACATTTCGTCCGGTGAGACCTGCTTCCGCTGCAACATCCTCAAATCGTACTGTGGGTGGCTTCATTCCCGCGGGTAGGGGTTTTGCTGGAACGGCCGTACCCCCTGTTGCCACGCCCTGGCCATAACAATGAGCGGAGATGCTCAGGACCGCGAGCCAAACCGCAGCGATAAAAACCAATGTCCTGCAAATACTATTGTGCATTCAGCGAATCGACCCCTCTACTGCGCTTCCATCATGCTATCAATGGGAACAAATGGGGAGCGGGAAGATCGGATAGGCCATTAGCAAAGCACGCCGCAGGTGACGAAAGAACGGGAACGGCGGGCTCTGGTCAGCAGGAAAGTGCTTTCGTTATCTAGCGTGCGCCAAGGATCAGGCGGGTTTCATTTCAGCAAGCGTAGTCCGCGCCGCATTCACAGCTTCCTCTATATCGGCATCGGTGTGAGAAGCTGAGAGATACCAAATACCTCGGGACATTAACCGCACTCCTCGTTCTCTCATGCCAAGGCAAAACGCTGAATATTGTTGTTTGTCGTAGCTCAGAGTCTCCTGATAGTTCCGCACCCTGGGCAGTGGTGTGAAGCCCATGTGGAACACCGGCCCCACACCTTGTATCAGGACCTGATGTCCGTGCTCCCGCCCGGCTTCTTCCAGTGAGGCTCTCATAACTTCTGCCTGCCGGTAAAATTGCCCATATATCTCTTTGGAGTTTCGCTGCAATTCCCGCACTGTAGCCAGCGCAGCCGCCACCGAGGTGTTCTGCGCATTCATGGTTCCCGCCTGCAGCACCTTCCCGCTCGCCAGGAGCCCCATTATCTTCTCCAAACCTACAAGCGCGCTGATTGGGAAACCACTCCCCATGGCCTTTCCGAAAATCGCCAGATCTGGCGTCACCTTGAAGTAAGCTTGTGCGCCGCCCAGCGCCACCCGAAAGCCGCTAATGATTTCGTCAAAAATCAGAACCACACCGTAGCGATCGCAAGCCTCCCGCAGACCTTCTAAAAATCCCGGCTCCGGCGGAATGCAGCCGCTATTGCACATGATCGGTTCGGTAATGATGGCGGCTATTTCGTTACCACGCTCCCGCAAAACTTCTCGTACCTTCTCGAGATCGTTCCAGGGCAACACGATTACTTCGTCTTCCACTCCCGGCGAGATCCCTTCAGTCCAAGGCACCGGGCTGAGCGTTGACCCCGACACGGAACCACTCTCCGCCGGACTAACGCTGAATCCGACGCTATCCAACCAGCCATGATAATGGCCTTCAAACTTTATGTATTTTGATCTTCCAGTGTACGCACGAGCCAGGCGTAATGCGGCCTGTGCGGCCTCAGATCCACTCACGCAGAACCGGATCAGCTCAGCCGATGGAATAATCTGCTGAATTGCCTCCGACAATTCCACTTCGGCCAGATGTTGACCCGCGAAGAGCTGCCCGCTGGAAGTAGCGCTCTGCGCGGATTCCAGGACCTCGGCATTGGAGTGGCCCAAAATCATTGGGCCCTGGCTAAGCGTGAAGTCAAGAGATTCGTTGCCGTCCACATCCCATATCCGCGCTCCGGAGGCACGAACATAAAAAAGCGGATGAGGCTGCTCCAGAGCCCGGAAATGGCTGGACACACCTCCCGCCAGGGACTTCTTGGCCCTTTCCAACAGATGGAGCGACTTTTCGTAGCTTCTCACTTTGTTAGTCCCCTTAGATCAAGCCCCAAGCCTAACGGCGCTCGCGATTCCGTCCCCGGTAAGCGGCAGTCGTTATTCCACCTGGTCTGCATACCGATTCTTCGACATCTTCTCTCTCTGGTTGCTGGTTTTGATGGGAAGGCCTCGCAATTCACGCGGCAAGCCGGGTGATTCAAGGGAAGGTAACGAAGACTCGTCTCACAACCGCGCGGGATGGCCCAGTTTCGGGAGCGTTACCCTAACGGGTTTTTGCTCGGGAAAGGTCCGGCCGTCGCGTACGGAGGACTTCACCGGCATCGCTCAATGCTCTGGCTGCGGGAGGATCCGGAGTATTTGAGAAAACCGTTCATCTCTGCCCTCGCTCTCGTTTGCGAATACATTCTCCATTTCTCGTTTTCGACAAGTTGTCGAGCGCTGCTGAGGATCACACACCGGCCTCATGCCGGCCACATCAAAAAGCGATCATCATTGCGATCTTGAAATGCCGGGAACGTTTTCACGCTTGCATCAAAGATCGCCAGACAGCGGGGGATTGTGAGCTTTGTGCTTTGCGTCCCGATCAGGGGCGCCCCACAGAACCCTAAAAGGCTGCGGCGTTTGTTGTCAAGAGCAATTTGCATTACAGAAACAGCATTTCTGTACTGCAATAACAGCAGAGCAGGACCGTCGTGCGCCGGCCGCAGGAAGGTGAAATGCTCGCAAGCCTCTGCTCAACGACTCGGTCGATCCGTGCTCACGGATCGTGAAATCGCAGCCGAAGCCTCCTTCAACGCGGCCGTGATCTTGTTTTGCTTGTCGCGGATACGAGGCGTGGGTCCAGAAACACTGAGCGCCCCCACAACCACGTTGTCACCGGAGAATATCGGTGAGGCCACACAAGTCGCTCCCAGTTCTGACTCCTCGTTGTCCTCGCTGTACCCTTGCTCCCTAACCTTGGCAAGCTCCTTGGAGTACTCTCGCACCCCTGTAATCGTATGAGGCGTAAAGCGCTTCCTGGCAGATTGCTTCAGTACTGCCTTCAGTCTTTCCTGGTCCAGAAAGGCGGCTATCGACTTTCCCAATGCCGTCGAATGCCACAGAACACGGGATCCGACTGTGTCCGTCATGCGGAACGAGTGGTGGCTCTCAAAGATTTCCAGATAGACGATCTTGTCGTCCCTCAGCGCGGCGAGATTCGTCGTTTCATCAAACTCGTCCCGCAGCTTCTTCAGATGCGGGCGCGCCACTTGCACCAGATCCCTGCCGGCGAGTCTCTTTTGCGCAGCCTCGATGATTCCCAACCCAAGGCGGTATTTTCCGCTGGCCGGGTCTTTTTCTACATATCCAACGCTATCCAGCGTGAAGAGAATTCTGAAAGCCGAGGTCTTGCCGACCTTCGCTTTTGCGCTGATTTCGTGCAATGTCAAGTCAGCATCCGCTTCATAGAACACATCGAGAATCCTCATGGCCGAACCTAAGATCGGCACCCAATAGCTGGAGCGATTCGCTCCCGATTGAATCCTGTTCACACGATCCCCCTTCGCCGCCAAGCTGTCGTTCCCGCTGTGCGAGCAATGGCCCTGCAAATCCGTGGGAACCGCTCCTGGCCGATGAAACCTTTGCCGGCCAGCCCCCGACGCCTGCCCCGTGCCAATTGTAGAACCGTCAGGATGCTTGACCGCCGCCGCTGAGCGGCCGCAGCCCTTCGCTTTGCTGCACCGCGGCGGATCGCCGTTTCACATTCCGAAACCATCCGCCCTGCCTGTCTTGTGCCAATTTGGGATTCCGATAGGGGAATAACATTCCTCTACTGGTCGAGCGATCTGTTAAGATGCATTTATCTAGTTTCCTTTTCGCAGCACGATTAATTTGCTGCATACTTGTCCAAAGAGTTAGTCGACTGTTAGCGGCCGCACCCCAGGACCCTTATTCGCTGTCGATTGTTTGTGCATACTGCATTACACCTCAGATATCACCGGGCAATAGCGGGCTTCCTGATCTTCTCTCGTTGAACGGCGCACAACCGGCAGGCCTCGACGCTACGTCCGCAATGAGGAGCGATAGCTCCTCATCAATCGGGATACACCGCAAATTCTCTCTTGACACGCAGTTGGCTCATTGTTACAAGTGACGATAATAAAACTAGAACGCCCTGTTCCAGATTGTGAAACGCTACCCTTTGTACCTTTTGGAGGAACTGCATGCGAAACGCTTTTATGCGATTGCTTGTCCTAGGCTGCTTCCTGCTTGGCCCACTGGGTTCGGCGATAGCGGTAGCGCAAACTGTCAATGGAAGCTTCAGTGGTGCCGTCTTGGATCAGACTGGCGCGACCATTCCCGATGCCTCCGTCACCATCACCAATCCGGCTACCGGCCAGAAAAGAGATACCAAGACTGGGTCCGCAGGTACCTATGTTCTGTCCAACGTAGCTCCGGGCGTCTATGACTTCACCGTCTCAGCCCAGGGCTTTGGAAGCGTTACCTCCACCTCGGTGACTCTTCTCGTAAATCAAAACACTACGCTCGATTTCCACCTGACCACTGGAGCGGTGGCCCAGGAAGTGACTGTTCACGGGCAGGCGGTTCTCGAGGACACAGTTGACGCCACCATCGGCACCGTAGTCGATGCGCAACAGGTCGCTCAGCTTCCGCTGAACGGGCGGCAGTTCTCGCAGTTGACGTTGTTAACTCCAGGGGCGGCCCCGCAAAGTAGCGGCCAGCAAGCGTTCTTCGAGGCAAAGTCCGACTACGGCGCTGTCAGTCCGCCGGTAAACGGTGCCCGTGCCGAAATGAACAATTTCACCATTGACGGTGTAGAGAATAACGAGCTCTTCTTCAATTTCGCAGCCATCGATCCTCCGCCGGACGCGATCGCCGAGTTCAAGATTCAGACCGCCATGACGAGCGGGGCTTTCGGCCGGGGAGCCGGGGCAGACATCAATGTCGTGACCAAGAGTGGTACGAATCAATACCACGGCGGCGCCTATGAGTTTCTGCGCAACACGGATCTCAATGCCCGGAACTATTTCGCGCCCACTCGCGGTGTGTTTCATCAGAACCAGTTCGGCGGCAACCTGGGCGGACAAGTTCTGCCGAAAATGAACAAAAAGTTCTGGTTCTTTGGCTGGTATGAAGGCTTTAGAAAATCTCTTGCCAGCAACATTTTCAGCGAAATACCCACGCCAACCCAAATTGCCGGCAACCTTGTTGGATTCCAGCAGATCTATAACCCCTTTAGCACCGTCCAAACTGGAGTCGACTCGAGCGGCAATCCTGTCTACGTCAGGCAGCCCTTCCCCAACAACCAGATCCCGTCCAGTTTGCTCAACCCGGCCGCAGTGGCCTTGATTCAACAGCTCTACCCAGCGGCGCCCAACATCACTTCGCCTCAGGGCAACTATCTCAACACTGAACCGATCATTACCAATTCAGATCAATTCGGCATCCGCCTGGATGCCGCTGTCGGGGCAAACGCTACTATCTTTGGCCGGTACACACAAGACGTGACGACAAAGATCAACCCCACCAGCTTCCCGGGTTACCCCTACTCCTTCGGCCAACGGGGAAACCAGGTTGTAGGAGGGATGGACTATACTTTCGGCCCCCGCACCGTGCTTGAACTGCGCGGCCAGTACCTGCGAACCATCATCACCATTTCTGCGCCCGAGCCGTCAGAAAGCTTTTGGCAGAGTACAGGCTTGATCACCGACTTTCCTGGGACCACCGATCTTGGCCCCCTCTATCCCTCGGTCAGCGTCAGCGACGCGACGGGCCTTTCCGGCGGTACGGCAAACTTCGAAGGTCCCATCAAAAATGAGGAGTTTAACGGGACCCTCACTAAGATCTTGAACAGGCACACGCTCACCACCGGCGGTGCCTTCATGCATACCTGGGTGTTGGATAACTGTTCCGCCAACGGACTGGCCTTCGATAACACGCAAACAGAAGATCCCCAGAACCCGGCGACAACGGGCTCCGGTCTTGCCAGCTTCCTCCTCGGCGTCCCAACTTCTGCCCGTCGCCAGACCGGCTCGGCTGAGCTGAAGCTCTTTGGAGTTTATGCCAGCGGTTTCGTGAGCGACGCCTGGAAGCCAACCCCCAAGCTTACGTTAACCGGCGGTATTCGCTACGAATACGCCACCCCGATGCAAGACGAACATGGCAGAATTGCGGGTGTAGACATCTTCAACAGTACAGCGCAACAGGCTTATTACATCATCGATTCAAGGGCCCAACAGCAATACTCCCTGGTGCCGCTCGATCAGATTCACGGAGCTGCCAACGTTGCCATCGAGCGCACGCCCAGCCCTTTCTTACCAGACCACAAAAATTGGTCGCCCCGCGTTTCGGTGGCCTATCGCGCGACGGATACCATGGTTATCCGCACTGGATACGGAATCTACTACGACTTTAACCAGTCCAACATACAGAATCAGCAGCTGATCATGGGCGCGTACCCCTTTGGGATCCCAGATTCTGCCGCTGTCAACAACCTCAGCCCAACGACCCTCACGCCCACCAATCTTTTAGGAGGAACAGTCTTCCCTCCATTCGCCCCAAGCACGACGGTGCCGACAAATCCGTCTTTCTCGATCGCCCGCAAGCAAGACCGGCCCTATTTACAGGCTTGGGATTTGGGAGTGGAGAAGGATCTCGGTGGGAACTTGCTCTTATCGGCGACCTATGTCGGAAGCAAGGGGACCCATCTGCCTATTTCGGCGGAATTCAACGATTCTCCAGTCGCCGGGCCGGGGACCCCGGTCAGACCCCTGCCTCAATTCGGTTCCATGTACGCCATTCCGAATGTCGGAGTCTCGAATTACGATGCCCTGCAACTAAAAGCGGAAGAAAGGGCGGTACACGGCCTGACGTTCCTGGCTGCGTATACCTATAGCAGGTCTATCGATGAGTCATCCACCTCGAATGGCAGCCAACAGCCCGGCGAATCACCGCAAAACGCCTACGACCTGCCTGGTTCGCGTGGAGTCTCGGATTTCGATCTGCCGCAAAACTTTGTGTTAAGTGCCGTCTATGACTTGCCCTTCGGGACCGGAAAGCGCTTTCTTAGTGGTCCTGGGTGGATAGACAGCAAAGTGCTCAGTGGATGGCAAACTACGGGTATCCTCTCGCTCCGAAGCGGCTTTCCGTTTACTCTCTCTATCTCCGGGGATAACGCCAACATCGGGGCCGCCGCTCCGAGCCAGAGACCTTCGTCCACTGGTCCTTTGTTGCCATCCGGATTTCAGCGAAGTATCAGCCAATGGTTCGATACGTCCAATCTGGAAATCATCCCGTATACCTTCGGAGATGTTGGCCGTAACACCGTCCGCCAGGGAGGTTATAAGAACCTTGACTTCGGACTGTTTAAGAACACGAAGATCACCGAAAAACTGGAGTTGCAGTTCCGAGCCGAGAGCTTTAATTTATTCAACCACCCAAATTGGGGGGTCCCGGTTTCCACCTTTGGCGCGCCCCAGTTTGGCCAGGTACTAACGGCCAGTAATCCCCGGTATATCCAGTTTGCTGCGAAACTGATCTTTTAACCGTTAAACTTGGGCGAGACGCGTCTCGCCCAGTTATTTCTCCGCGAGGAAGTTTTAGCAATGAGGGTTTCGGAACAATCGACCAAACTCGGGAGCAGCGAGCTAAATACTTATCTGGAGCGCGGCTACCACTTCCCGATACGCGTCCTGGACGACTCCGAAGTGGCGGACTTCCGCAAGCATTTTGAGAATTATCGAGACTACTACAGCGATCGCCTGAACAGTCTGCCCCCAAGCAAACATGGGTCTATCTACGCTCACACCCACATGTTTCTTGGATGGGTTTATCGTATGGCCACACATCCGAAGGTGTTGGATGCGGTCGAGAGCGTGTTTGGGCCGAATCTCCTGCTTTGGGATAGTGGCTGGTTCGCCAAGATGCCGGGAGACCAAAAATATGTGTCATGGCACCAGGACGCAACCTACTTTGGCCTTCATCCTCCTAAGGTCGTCACAGCCTGGATAGCTCTTTCTGAGAGCATTCCGGACAATGGCTGCCTGAGAGTAATTCCCGAATCCCACAAAAATCCTATCCTGCCACATCTGGAAACTTTTGGGGCGCAGAATGCCCTCTCCCGCGGCCAGGAGATCGCAGTAGAGGTGGATGAGAAACAGGCTGTCGATATCGTCCTTCATCCCGGCGAGATGTCCTTGCACGATGTGGCGCTCATTCACGGATCGAAGGCCAATACGTCCGACCAACCGAGGATAGGGATCGCTGTCCGTTATGTCCCTACCGAAGTAGTTCAGGATGGCGATGTGCGCCAGTTTGCTCTGCTAGTTCGTGGCAAAGATGAATTTGGGCACTTTGATCTTGTCGACCCGCCGCAAAGTGATGATCCCGGGAACAATGCCATGCAAATTGAATCTCTCGATCGGATCGCCAGAAACAAATTTTAAAGCTGAATTATGCGAGCAGTCCGTCCACCACGTGGGCCGGGACGGGACTGGTCAGTTTCTGATCTAGACCCTGAAACTTGAAAGTCAGCTTGTTGTGATCGATGCCCAGGCAGTGCAGAATCGTGGCATTGAAATCTCTCACATGCACAGGATCCTTCACGATGTTGTAGCTGTAGTCGTCGGTCTCCCCTAAAGTGGTTCCCGGCCTGACGCCGCCGCCCGCCATCCAAGCGGTGAAGCAGCGAGGATGATGGTCGCGGCCATAGTCGTCTTTGGTGAGGCCCCCTTGACTGTAGACCGTTCGCCCAAATTCGCCCGCCCAGATAACCAGCGTATCGTCCAGCAAACCGCGTTGTTTTAAATCTGTCACCAGCGCGTAGGATGCCCGGTCGGTTTCATGGCACAACATCGGCAGTGCGCTGGTGACGTGCGTATGTACGTCCCAGCCGCGCTTATACACCTGCACAAAACGCACATCGCGTTCTGCCATGCGTCGCGCTATCAGGCAGTTGTAAGCATAGGTTCCCGGCTCCTTAGCCTCGGGCCCGTAGAGATCCCACGTCGACTTCGGCTCGTCGTTCAGGTTGGCGAGATCAGGAACGGAGGTCTGCATGCGATACGCCATTTCATATTGGGATATTCGTGCATTGATCTCCGGATCGCCTTGTTCCAAATACGTCTCATGGTTGATCTGATCAATCCCATCGAGCATTTTGCGGCGCATCTCACTGTCGATCCCCTTCGGGTCCGTAAGGTAAAGAACCAGATCTCCTGCAGAACGCAATCCAACTCCGGCGTACTCCGAAGAAAGAAATCCGCTGCTCCACAGCCGCGAGGAAACCGGCTGGTTCAGCTCCTTGGGATTTACCTTGCTGACCAACACCATAAAGGTCGGCAGGTTCTGGTTCATACTGCCGAGCCCGTAGGCGAGCCACGCTCCGAGGCACGGTTTCCCCGGGTTCATATTGCCGGTGTTCATGAGCATGATTGCCGGTTCATGATTGATCGCATCGGTATTCAGCGATCGAACGAATGTGAGGTCGTCCACCATCTTTGCGGTATAGGGCAGTAGATCGCTAATCCACACACCCGATTTTCCATATTGCTTGAAATCCCAGTGCGACGGCGCTATCGGAAACCGCGACTGCCCCGAAGTCATGCCGGTGAGCGCTTGATTTCCTCGCACCGAGGGTGGGATGTCCTTGTCGTAAAGCTGCGCTAGATTTGGTTTGTAGTCGAACATGTCCATCTGCGGCGGCCCACCCGACTGAAACAGATAAATCGCGCGCTTCGCCTTTGGTGCGAAGTGCGGCAGTTGCAGAGCTCCAGCAGATTGCTCGATCGAGCCGGCTGCCGCATGCACGCCGGTCAGCACCTTTTCGCCCGCCAGGCTGGCCAGCGCAGCCCATCCAAGCACCTTCCCCGTCCTTCCCAGGAAGTGCCGCCTGCTCTGGAGCGTAGCCCACTCCATTTTCATTTCCTCCGCAACTGGCAGGGGAAGAATGCTTGGACCATCGTCGGGATCGGTGCAAAAGGGGTGTTGCTTCATCGGGCCTCACCAGCTACTTGTTTAAAGTCTCGTCCAGGTTAAGCGCCTGGCTGGCCACAATAGTCCATGCGGCAAGCTCAGGGGCTGGGACTGCAGTGTCATGCGGCTTTTCTCCAACCGCAATCAGGTCGTGGGCCGCGTTAGGATATTGAGCGTAGTGCCGCCGGCTTTGCTCAAAAGAGCTCTGCAGTACCTGCTGCATTACCGGCGACGGATCGTGAGCCAGGAGGATCTCTGATAGGTACCGGATCCTCTGCGCCGGTTCTGGCCCGCTTTCCTTCACCAGGCGCTCTGCCAGCACCCGCGCTGCTTCCACCCATTGTGGATCGTTCAACGTCACCAACGCCTGCAGTGGGGTATTGGTTCGCTGCCGCCGCGTGCATGCGGAATCGCGAGGCGGCCCGTCGAACGCGTCCATGTCGGGCGGGAATGCCACGCGTTTCCAAAACGTATAAAGACTGCGACGATAGAGATCATCTCCATGATCCTGCTTGTAGTAAAGCGTATCGCTCTCGGGGTCGCTCACTGCTTCCCATACATTCCCGGGTTGGTAAGGCTTCACGCTCGGGCCGCCGATCTTTTCCACTAGCAGGCCGCTCGACTCCAACGCGATGTCGCGCAGAATTTCGCCATCCATGCGGAAACGCGGCCCGCGTGCCAATAGCAGATTCCTCGGATCCCTTGCTATCTCTTCGCTCTTTGCTCGCGAGCTTTGCCGATAGGCAGCCGACATAACCATGAGCTTGTACATATGCTTAATGTTCCAACCACTCTCCCTGAATTCCACGGCAAGCCAGTCGAGCAGCTCGGGATGAGAAGGCCGGCCGCCCACGATCCCAAAATCCTCCGTGGTTTCCACCAGCCCTGTGCCGAACACCTCGTTCCACATGCGATTGACCGCCACCCGCGCGGTCAACGGATTCTTCGCGCTCACCGTCCACTCTGCCAATCCCCGACGATTGTGAGGCTGACCGGCTGGCAACGCAGGAAGAAAATGCGGCGTATCGGCTTCCACTCGATCAAGCCGCGCGGAGTAAACACCGCGGGCCAGCACGTTGGCATAGGCGACTGTCGGCTTCTCCTCCGCCACTTCGGAGATAGTGCCGCCAGCCCCAAGCTCGTCCAGTTGGCTATCGATTCGCTTGATCTGTGCCTGGATGCCCCTGGATGTCGCGTCGATGTTATTGAAGTAGAAGTCGCTGACTGTATGCCACTCATCACGATTCCAGCGGCTGCTGGGCTTGGCGGTGATCTCCGCTACGTAGTCCTCATAGGGAAGTCTCTCCGCTTCCTGCGCGGTCAACGCTCGCGCATAAAGGCGGACATCCTGATACCGCGTAGCGCGCAGCGGGTTGGCGTCGGGATATCTCCAGCCCAGTTGCAGCGGTGCGCTGGTTCGTATCGGACCAGTGAGAGCGTCCGAGTCCACCTTGGTGGCGATAACCTGGCCGTTGACATAGAGTTTGACCCCTGCTGCTTTTTGAGATCCGTCGTAGGTGAAGAAAATGTGATACCACCGCCCCTTGACCATGAAGGGAGTCGTTGAGGTGACGCGAATCGCTTTCTTCGGCCATTCATTGATAAGATCCACGCTGATCTTGCCTTGCGCAAACCATAATTCCCACCCGCGATCCTGCTGCGTGCTATCGCTCTTGGAAATCAAGACCCCGGTATCAAAATTTGGATCCTTCTTGCTCATCACCGCGGCCGGCAGTTTGGCAACAATCAGTCCCTTCGTCAGCGGCTTCTTCGTCTTATCGGTGTTCGCCAGGTTGCGCGCCATAAACCAGCCGCCACCAGAAAACGCCTGATTTCCCTCAAAGTCTCCCAATTGTCCAAGCTTCAGCTGCGTGCTCGTGTCCATGCGAAAATCAGGCCAAAGCCAGGTCGTCTCTCCCCACTGGGGCACCGTCTGGCTGGTGCTAAAGCTTTTCGGGTTGGCTTCGGGCGCGCTGTTCTTCACGACGCTTCCGACCCCTTCGTCGAGCCGCAAGCGAAGCTGAAGCTTATCCGTGGAAACCTGCAGCGGAGAATTCTGCTTCGACGTCAGCCATTGTTGAATCAAATTCCGTTCCTGCATCCGGGATGCATTGAGTTGATTCAAGAGGCTTGCTCGCCTGGCCAACGCCTGGTTGTAGGCCTGGGTATTCTGCGGTTTGGGAATCCGGATCACCGGCAGCCAGTCCGGCCGATCGCCATTGTATGGCTCCTCATTCACATTATTGAAGAAGGCGCTTAGTTGATAAAAGTCCTTCTGTGTCGTCGGATCATACTTGTGGTCATGGCACACCGCGCACCCTACGGTAAGGCCCAGGAACGTTGCCCCATAAGCCTCGGCGCGCTCTCGAGCAAGGTTAAACCGAAGCTCTTCCGGAATCGTTCCACCTTCATTCGTGCTTACCCCCGCCCTCACATATCCGGTGGCAACGATCTGATCGATAGTCTTAGCCGGCAACAGATCGCCCGCAATCTGCTCTTTGGCGAATTCGTCAAATGGCATGTTGCTGTTGAACGCTTTGATCAGGTAATCGCGATAAGGCCAGATCGCGCGATAGCTGTCTGTCGACAATCCGCAAGTGTCGGCATAGCGCGCGTAGTCAAGCCAATAGCGGGCCCTCGCTTCCCCGAAGCGAGGACTCGCCAGCAGGCGGTCTACCAGGTGTTCATACGCTTCCGGAGAAGAGTCTCCGATAAAGGCCTCAACCTCTCGAGGGGACGGCAACAGGCCGGTTAAATCAAGCGTCACACGCCGGATGAGCGTTGCTTTGTCGGCTTCAGGGGAAGGATGCAATCCTTCCTTTTCAAGCCGTGCAAGAACGAAAAGATCAATGGGAGATTTTGCCCATCCTTTCTCTTGCACCTCCGGCAATGACGCGCGAACCGGCGGATCAAAAGCCCAATGCGGCTTGTAATGCGCACCCTCAGCAACCCATTGTTTTAGGATGGCAATCTCCGCCGGCTTCATTGGCTTCGCTTCGCCCTGTGGCGACTGTGGCATCAGATAGTGAGGGTCCGTGGACTCGATGCGTCGTATCAGCTCGCTCGCTTCCGGACGTCCCGGAACAATGGCCTCTGGCTTGCCCGGGCGCTTTTTAAAAGCGGCCTCCCCCAGATCGAGGCGCAGTCCCGCTTTACGCATCCCCGGATCGGGCCCATGGCACGAGAAGCAGTTGCTCGCGAGAATGGGCTGCACATCCCGGTTGAAGTCCACCTGGGTCGGCGCCGGAGAAGCGCCATGGTTGGCGTGCTTGCCCATGCAACCCACAGACAATCCCAACGATAAAAAGGCAAAAGAGAGGGAGAGAGCTGGAACCAGATGCGTCGAGTTAAGCCGAAGCATATGTGTGACCACGCTGCAGGAACGAATTTGCAATCCGCTCAGACTCACGACCTGGCGCGGATTGCGACCTTAGTAACACTTGATAGTCAGTGCACCGTCGACCACCATGGTGCTTCCCGTCACAAATGAAGATTCATCCGAAGCGAGAAAAAGGGCAGCATTCGCTATTTCCGCGGGAGCCGCGATCCGCCTCAACGCATATTTCGAATAAACCATCTCCCGAAGACCCTTAGGGTCCGCGTCTTTTTCGAAATAGTCCTGGACCAGGGGCGTTTCTACATCTCCCGGGCAGATGCAGTTCACCCTGATTCCTTGCGGACCATAAGTTAGGGCCGCAACCCGGGTGAGCGCAATCACGCCGCCCTTGGCCGCACAATAGGCAGCCAGGTCGGGATCGCCGACAAAGCCCAACACCGAGGCCATGTTGACGATTGCGCCGCCGCCTGCTTGAAGCATTGCAGGAATTGCAAACTTGCACCCCAAAAACACGCCTTTTAGATTGACGCTGTGCACCCGGTCCCAGTCTTCTTCTGATGTATCCACAAGCTTAGCCAAAACCTGGATAGCAGCGTTGTTCACCAGCACGTTCAGCTTTCCGTATCGTTCAACCGTCGACTCCACAGCCTTCTGAAGGTCGCTGGCCTTTGAAACGTCAGCCATCGAAAATGTCGCGTCGCCGCCCGCCGCCCTGATAAGCGCAACCGTTTCTTCACCGGCAGCCTTGTCTCGATCCAGAACCGTGACCTTGGCGCCCTCTTTGGAAAATAGCTGTGCCGTAGCCCTGCCGATTCCCGATCCCGAACCGGTCACAATAGCCACTTTTCCCGCTAGTCTCAAGAAGTCCCCCATTATGCTCTGCTAATTCAACGAAGTTATATGGTTCACAGAGGCACCGTCAACGCCATTTGCAATCAAAAAATGGCCATTTTCCTAATGAAATTTGATTGCTTTTGGCAGCCGCGCCTCAAAGAATGCCGTACTCTGCAAATACCTCTGCGACCTTTCGCCCCTTTTTAAATTCCTCACCCACGATCTGTTCGCCGCGTAACTTCATTTCCGCTTTTTCGATAACCACTTCCACCGCGGAAGCCGGAATCACCACCACTCCGTCGTAGTCGCCGAATACGATGTCACCGGAATTTACCGCGACACCGTCACAGTCGATTTGTATGTCGTAGGCCACCACTTCGGAACGCCCGCGCGAGTCATAAGACGAAATGCCCTTCGCAAAAACCGGAAATTCAATTTGCGCGATCTTCGCGGCGTCCCGCGTCAATCCATCGATCAGGGCTCCAAGCACGCCCTTGGCGGATGCGGCCATACTCAGTAGTTCACCCCAAACGGCTGCTGACATGTCCCCGCCCGTCGTAAGCACGACCACATCATTCTCTCTTAGGGTGTCCAGGGCCTCCATTTCCATCGCATAAGGCTTCTCCGGCATGTGGTTCACGGTCTTGGATAACATGGTCCGTGCTCGACCGATGACGCGTGCTTCTGGAAATAAAGGGCGAATTTGGTGAGAAACTGCCTGATGCCGGAAGCCCAAAGAGTCAAGCACATCGCACAAAACAGCGGAATAAAGCGGACTAAGTCTGCTGCTGACCTCGGCGAAAGACATCTTTGCGGGTAGCAGGCCCGATGATTGCTTCATTACTTCTCCTTCCAGGGAGCCTCGCGCAGCCCAAACATCGCGAAACATCACTTGTCGCCTTGCACGCCTAGTCCCACCAGGCGAACCGTTCGTATTTCGTGCGCTTTCAGTGACAACGACAACGATTCTCCCGTCGAATCAGGGCCCAGTTGGTGTTCATCGTTCTCCACCCCGTTGGTCGAATACAACGCCTTGAATCGCAAATGCGTAAACTGCACCTGAGCTGTTGTCGGCGATTCATCTGTGTTGTAGAACCGTAAAATCGTGCCCCGGCCATCTTCCGCGCCCTTCCAGGTCGCAAGAATGACGTGAGGGTTGTCGATTTTCACAAAACCACCCGAAGCGGCCGGCAGCGGTTCGTTCGCCCATACCTGTTTGTCCATGTCGTTCACCTGCTCGCTTTCGAGCGGGCTGGTTTCCTCACGCGAGAACCGCGCCAATCGATCCGGCTGGAACGTTGCATCCGACGTAATGCTGTAGTGGAAGTCGAAGCTGCCGCCCTGGAATGGCCGCTCATCGTCGCCGTCGTAGTTGTCCATGATGTACGAGAATACCGAACCGTTGTGAATCTTCAGTGTTTTCGGCCACAAACCTCGATTGATATCGCCCAGGGTCAACAGCGGAGCCTCGTCCAAGGTGAGCCCGATGGTTGCTTTGGGAGAACTGACCGACACCCAATGCTGTGCGGAAAACCACTCCTTGTTGGCACCCGGAAGTTGGTCCTTCTCCGGGTCGATCCAGGTATTCAACGATTCATAGCGAATACGGGCGGGCGTCGCCGCGAAGGGAAACGCAAAGTAGACGCCCTCAGGAGCTTGCACGGCATCTTTTTCGATGTGGTTCCAGATCTGAATCTTGCGCTCGTCATCGAACAGCCTGATTTCCGTGCGGATCGCAGGCGTGTGCGCGGCCGAGCTTTTCATCACCAGCTCCATTCCCCAGGGGGTCTTCTCCACCGTCGTAACGCTGCCCTGCTGTGCGGTCGAAATCTTGAGATCCGCAACCGGCAATGCAGGGCTGATCTGTAACAATGAGCTGTTCCCCGCAACCCTCTGCTGGATAAGATCTTCGCCCTCGTGGCCGTATCCGGCGTAAACATATTGATCGAGAGCATAAGCACTGCTCGCATCCACTAACTCCACGCCGAGCGTTTTGTCGTAAATGCTCGCGATCCCGCCTCGCTCGGGATCGACCGTCACCCGGTAGTATCGGCTCTCGATGGTATTGGAAGTCGCCTCGTCTTTTGCCTTTTCTGGGATGGAACCGCGTGGGACCAGGCCGTAGCAACGGTAGCCGAGGGCCGGAACGTCTACTGCGCGTAAACGGACCCGGTCATACTCTTCGTCAGGCATATGCCGCAGCAGCTCAAGCTCCACCGGCTTGCCGGTTTCCAGGTCTACCAGAACGTCACCGCGAGTGATATCTGTCTCCACCTCTCCCGATCGAGGCCAGGAAAGGGAATTGAAGACCACCAATGCGGGTCCGCGGAGATTCAATTTGTCTGCGATCTGGCTCATGCCGCGGCGAAGCATACTATCCACATCGTTGGCTGCATCTTCGGTGAACGATTCTTTGTTATGGCGAAGAATCATCGCCTGATCGCTCTCCGGTTTCCGCCAAGTCGCCGGTGCACCCCAGGTGTGCTCGGTATAGAAGAGAAGATTCTGCCAGATCCGGTCGTCCACTTCGATGGGATACCGGATATCCGGGTTCACTGCGCCGGCAAGTGACGCGAACTTCTCGGCTGCCAAAGCCCGTTCCTTGGCTCTGCGTGCTTGCGCCGCAAAGTGGGCGTTGGAGGCCGCCATCTCTTCCCACCATGCCCCCCCGTCGCCGCTCAGCGTATGTAGGGAAGACCCGAAATTCTGCTCCACGTACTTGAAGAATTCGTCCATCGTTGCGACCTGAATGCTCGGAAACGCGAAGTCCCGGTTCCACTGTTCCGGAAAATCCAGTTCGCTCGCGAGAAACGGGCGATTATCGACCTGCGTGCCGTACAGCAGTACCGTGTCCGGAGCGTACTCGGGCGTGGAATAAGTCTGCAGAAAAATGGGCAGGGAATTGATCCCGGCCGCCTCACTATTGTTCTTTGTGAACAGCGATTCAAACTGTAGGTAACTTCGTGAAAACCAGGTCAGCACGCGGGCCCCGTCCGGTCCTTCCCACCAGAATGGCGACTTTGCGGTCATACGCCCGTTGGGAATGATCCCGCCGCGGAAAGGATTGCTGGAAATAGCGAAGTAGTGAACTCCGATCGCCTGAAGATAGGAGGGCATAGCCCAAACGTGGGCCGGCACGTCCGTCTGGTTTGCGTACTTGATCGGGATTCGATTGGCTTTGCCGAATTGCGCGCTGGCATAGAAGAGCCGGAACAACTCCTCCTGGGAGGCAAGCCCGCTATTGATGGTGAACAACTGGGCGGGGAGCGAAAGCCGGTCTTCTCGCAGCAACTCCAACACCCGGTCACGCATTTCCGGAACCCGATTTTGCCAATAATCCGTGTAAATGAATGCGCCGTCGGGGTCGAACTTGAGGGTTTTATTCTTCTCGAGCGCGGTAACAATACCGTCCATGTTCCGCAAATGAACTTCATACGACATCGGCCTGTAGTCCGTGTATCCCATGTCCAGGTGTATTTGCGGAGCCAAAAAGAGCTTCCACTTCCGCGCCGCGGCAAGCTGCAAAGTTTTTTCAGCCCCGGCCGCACCGGCGTGAATCGCAAGCTCTGCCGAAACAGAATCTTTGAACTCCGGCACTTGCACGGCGCATGCCGCCTCTCCAAATTCGTAATCCGAATTTAAATCGCAGGAATATGGCTTGCCTGCGAGCGTGAGGGTCGCGGAGCCATGTTGCAAAGGCTGCATCGCAGAGGCCTTCAACGTCACAATCTCACGCAGGCCGCTCCCGCTGCGCCGGTAAAAGATGGTTGGTACAGCGCCAATGTCCACTGCTGTGGAGGGCGTGGCTTGCGGATCGTTCGTTAACTTTAAAGCGTCGTAGTAAACGCCGGATTCGCCACCGGTGGGGTTCTTGGGACCGAGAATGGGTTCGCTGTTATCGTCCAGGCAGGTCAGGACCAGGCGATTGGACCCTTCCTGAAAGTAGCTCGCGGGCAGTGCAAGGACCAGGTGTTGACGAGAAAATACGATGTTCCAAGCTGTTTCCGGGTCACCGATCTCCTCGCTCAGCGTCGGCGCGGGAAAGAATTTTCCCTTGTGGCCATTGATCTCCACCACATACTGCGGTACACCCGCGGACTTGAAGAGCAGATCCAGCGTCAGGTAGAAAACGCCGGCCGGTGCCTTGGGTAAATCGAACGAAACAACGAACGGGTGCGGCCTGCTTCCGTGTTCCGCGTCACGCGAGCCGGGATGAAACCCGCTCCAGTCTTTCCTCGGGTCACTCTTCCCGGCAACGAACTCAGGATTGCCACCCGCCGCAAAATCCCACTTGTTGTTGAATTCAAGTGTGGAATTATCAACCTTGCCGATCGTCCACAGCACCTGCTCGGTAGCTTCCGCGCAGAAACCACTCGCAGCGGAAAAGATAAGAAGCGCTAAAGTAACTGCCCGCAGCAACAGCGACTGTCCGGTCATCATTTTTCGCGTTCCTTGCAATCGCTAGAAAATCGGTAACGATGGAACCCATCCAGGACGTTGCGGATCGTAGAACTCGTTAACTGTGCCTTGTTCCAGGTAGACACGGTTGTATTTCTCCACCTTGTCCCAATCAATCTCTACCCCCAGACCGGGACCCTGCGGGACGTCAAAAAAACCATCCTTATATTGAAAAGGTTTGGTGATGACATCGTCTGCCTGATCGTGATAGTGACTATCGATGGCGTACACCAGCGAAGGCGATGCCGCAGCCAGATGAAGCATGGCTGAGGTTGAAATACCCAACTCCCGGTCGCTGTGCATGCCCACTCCCAGATGGAAGGCGTCGCACACCGCCATCATGCGTTGATTCTGGCGAAACCCGCCCCAGAAGTGAACATCCGACAAAATGATGTCAACGCTTCTCATCTGAATGCCGGGGGCTAATTGTTCCCAGGCCACAAGACACATATTTGTCGCGAACGGAATGCTTGAGGCCTTCCGCACTAGGCTCATGCCTTCCAGGTTCCACGTCGGATCTTCCAGATATTCAAGCTCGATATTTTCGGCATCCAGCCATCGCAGAACCTGCATCGACGTCTCCACCGACCAAGCCGCGTTCGGATCCCAGCGCAACGGAGACTCCGGAAACCGCTTCCGCAATTGCCGCACCAACTCGAGCTCAACCTTCGGGGGAAGGACACCACCCTTCAACTTGAGAACACGAAATCCATAGCGGTCGATGAGTTCTTGCGTTCTATCGACCATAGCCTCGGTGGACGTCTCGCCGCCGATCCCCTTCTCGCCCGGGTAGCGATAGAACAAGTAAGCCGCAGTCTCGACCCGGTTGCGCACGGCCCCTCCCAGGATCGAATGAATGGGACGATTCAAGGCCTTTCCCGCGGCATCAAGAAACGCCATCTCGATGCCCGCGCGCGCAATCGCGGGCACCGCAGTCTCATAGCCAATGCAAAAAACTCCCAACCGGTGATTGAGAATTCCAACCTCGAGGGGATCCAGGCCCAGGATGTATGGCTTCGCTACTTCGATAGCGTGGTCCATCACCTTTCCGCCGTAGGTCTCGCCGATGCCCGTAATGCCTTCATCGGTGCTGACTTCAATGATCGCTCGCGTGGTCCCCGTCTCCACGCCCATGCTCCAGCGCAGAGGTGCTTCCATGGGTACGGTGACATGGGTGAGTTTGATGCCGGTAACTTTCATCTGCTTCGATTATCCTCGTGATAATTTCGGTATTGAAAAGAAGTTAGAATCTGGAACGGCGATCAACCTGCTTTGGCTCCGCCCTCTGCCCTGCTCCGTGAAACAGTCCTTACGTTCCAACCCACACTGGCGCAGGCGGATCGCGGTTAGCGCTCGGGAACGATCCAAGTGAGCCAAATGAATGAAATGCGATGATATAGCATGAGAGGCTTGTCAGCCTACAATTTCAGTAATGAAACGCATGCCTCGAGCGGCTGCCAGGGCGTCAGTCCGGGGGAGCGGGTTTCAAACCCGCGGAAACGGTGAGCATAAAACTTGCGGGCTAAAGAGTCTGCGTGAGAACTCCCGAATCACCGAGCTCAGGACGATCAATCAGTCCCGTAGGGACATCTGAGCCCAAGGCGCAGCAGACGTTAGAAATCCAAGAAGACGCTGATTGTTTGGATCTCCAACTCGCCACGAAATCGTCATCCTGCCTGCCCCGGCTTGCCGTGGGAGCGAAGCGCCTCACAGATTTATCGCGTGGCACAAGACTTGATGGCGCGCAGTCGAAGGACCTCGAGCATGCTCATCTTAGCCCTGCTGCTCCGAGCTTTTCAACCGCCGATGTTCGGATCTCCAACTCGCCACAAAAGCGTCATCCTGCCTGCCCCGGCTTGCCGTGGGAGCGAAGCGCCTCACAAATTTATCGCGTGACACAGCGCTTGTGGGCGCGCAGTCGAAGGACCTCGAGGATGCTCATCTTACCCATCTGCTCCGAGCTTTTCAACCGCCGAAGCCCGCATCCAGGGGGGAGCCGCTACGGTCTTTCCCCGGGGACCGAGAACAAGAACCGCTGCATCTTGCTGTGTTCCGTAGGCTACCTCTACGTTGCGTCTCTGGCTTCGGTGGTCGAAAAGGTACGAGGAGCATGGGTAAGATGAGCATCCTCGAGGTCCTTCGACTGCGCGCCCACAAGCGCTGTGTCACGCGATAAATCTGTGAGGCGCTTCGCTCCCACGGCAAGCCGGGGCAGGCAGGATGACGATTTTGTGGCGAGTTGACGAAAAACACCCAAAACAAGGTAGCGCTTATGGCGTATTGCTGCCGGACTGAGGCGGCTAAATGCGAGTTCTCACCCAGACTCTGAAAGCCCTGGTGGCCCACCTCTCGAGCGGTGCAGACTTTTTACCAGCCTGTATAGCCCGTACGAATCTGATGGAAAAGTGCAACGGCCTTAACCCCCCGCGTTAGAACTCACAGGGATGTCTTAGCACGCAGTCCGAGTCGTGTTCTAAAGCCCCGGCCATCTGCGGGTGCAGTTCAAAACATTCTATTGGATAAGCCATTTGTGGCTGATCCTAGCCTTGCTCCCTACCTTGACACTAATTAAAGTGGAGACGGATGCGTCCCTGGCTCAGCAGATTCGGTGCTTTCACAATCCTGTTCTGTGTGTATCTGGGGGCCGTTGCACAAGAACTTGATTCCAACCTAACCAGCCAGAACCGAAACCCCGGCAAGATCGCCGACGAGATCAGCGACAAGGCAGAGGACAATGCCTTCCTAAACCTGTACCACCAGGTCTCGGCTAAGGAAAAGCTACAGGCGGCTCAGGCCTTTGTGCAAAAGTTTCCCCAATCCGCGTTTCTCGCGCAGGCCTTTGAAGTCGAGGCGCGCAGCAGCTTCGACGAGGGCGACTACGCAGCCGGGTTGGAGTATGCCCGCCAATCCCTCGCGCTGCTGCCGGAAAACCCCCTACTTCTGGTGGCCGTCGCCGACGTGCAGGCCCAGCAATCGCAAGATGACGCTGCTATCGCCAGCGCACGCGATGCGCTGGAATATTTCGACCGCTTTGCCCGACCCCGGTCCGTGCCGGAAAACGACTGGCCCGGCCTGAAGCGCCGCCAGCAGGCCTCCGCCCACTTTGTGACTGGCCGCGCCCAACTGCATAAAGGTTTGCTGCAGGCGTCTCCCGAACTGCGGCGCACTCAGCTTGCGCAGAGCGTGATTTCACTCAAGCAGGCGCATTCACTGAACCTCGCGGACGATGAGACTACCTACCTCCTTGGCGTGGCATATCTCAGCGCCGGAGAACCAAAGCAAGCCTCCGGCCAATTTGCCGACGTTTATGAGCGTGGCGGTGTCTACGCTTCCAGGGCCCTCGCCGCCTTGCAGCAAATCTATCGTTCAATCCCGCCAGGTTCGAAAACTGATTTTGCGTCCTTCCTCAAAGACGCGCAGACCGCTAAGGAAATAGATCCTCCCTCTGAAACCGTGGCCCAACCAGATGGTGTATCAACGCATCGGCTCTCGGACTACGCCGGCTCTGAGGCTTGCAAGCAATGCCACACCGACGAGTATCAGAACTGGGCGCAAACCGGTATGGCCAGGATGCTTCGTCCTTACCAGCCGCAAAATATAATCGGAGACTTTACCCGCAACAATCAGTACTCGACCGGCGCAGACTCCAAGTACCTTCACGGGGCGTTCACCGCCACTCCCGAAGCAGACGGCCAACTCTTTTCCCGCATGGTTGTGCGTGACGGACGCCACTACTTCGACATCAGGCAGCCCGATGGGCAGTGGCATTCTTACCCAGTCGACTACACCATCGGGTCTAAGTGGCAGCAGGCGTACGCAACCAAACTGCCCAACGGCCAGATTCACGTCTTTCCCATTCAATACAACGTCCGCGAAAAGAAATGGCTCAATTACTGGAAGTCCCTTGACGGTCCCAACACCGAACGATCAGACCCGCACAACTTTGAAAAACTAGACGACGCGACCAACTATCAGGCGAACTGCGCCATCTGTCATACCAGCCAGCTGCACAAAATTACCGGACGCGGGCCCGAATCAGACCAGCTCGAGTTCCGTGAGCCTGGAGTTGGCTGCGAAATGTGCCACGGCCCATCGGCCCTCCACATCGCGTCCATAACCAGTGGAAAGGCCTACGACAAGGGACCTCTCGATCCCCCCGTCGACTTTCAAAAAATCGGCAACCGGGATTTTGTCAGGATCTGCGCCCAGTGTCACATGCAATCGGCCTTACGCGATCCGGGCCCGCAAGGCGAACTCAATTATTCCCGCAGCGGGACCTTCTTCCAGCAGTATCTCAGCGTTCCGTTCGATGAATTCAGCCGCACAGCCTTCTACAAGGATGGGCGTTTCGGTCAAACGACATTCATTGTTGAAGCTTTGGAACGGTCACAATGCTTCCGCAAGGGAAAGGTTAGTTGTGGCAACTGTCATGACCCCCACAGCCACGATTTCTCCACCAACCAGACTTCCTTGAAATTCAAAGATCAGCCCGACCGCATGTGCACCGGCTGTCACACCCAGTTCCTCGGCATCGCGAAGGCCGCGGAGCACACCCATCATGCAGCCACCTCCGACGGAAGCCGTTGTATTTCTTGCCACATGCCGCCCATCATGGACGCATTGGCTTTCGGCGCGCGAACCCACCAGATTGACGATATCCCCAACCCGGAGATGACGCTGCGCTTCGGCCAGCAGGACAGCCCCAACGCCTGTTTGCTGTGCCATGCCGCGAAGACGGCAAGCTGGGTGCAGGCCCAACTGCTCGCCTGGAAGCGAGCTTCTACCGGGTCGACCAGCTCAACGCCGTCCTTGACACACCCCGCTGGTCCCGGCTAGGTTTTGAGCTTGAGACACCGTTTCATTGCCGCCGGCATCCTGTACTTCTCTACCACCCTTGTCGGGATGACCAGCGATCCTGCCGTGCAGGCGCAAGCCGCTTCCCAGAAAGCGAAGCAGATCTCGGAAACCGAAACCTTGCTTGCCGCCGGTAAGGTTGCAGAAGCCGAGAAAACTGCCAGTTCGTTGGTCGCACAAAATCCTCAACTGAGCACTGCCTACATTTTGTTGGGAAGGGTGTACGACGCGGAGCAGGAATTCGATAAGGCCAAAGAGTCCTATTTCCAATCAATCCAGCTCAATTCCGACGACGCAACGCCTTATGTGAGAGTAGGCGCCGATTACCTGGCGCAAAATATTCCCCCACAAGCTCTGGCTTGGCTCACGCGCGCCGTAGTCATCGACCCTAAGGACCAGGAGGGTCTTTTCCTGCTTGCCACCGCTTTAGTGAACGGTAAGTACTACGAGACTGCTCAGACTGACCTGGAAAAATATGTGGCGCTCCGGCCCGACGATGCCAAAGGCTGGCTCCTGCTTGGGGATGCCTATATGAACGACGAGCAGCCTGAAAATGGATTGAAGAACTACAAGACCGCACTGACTTTGTTGCCGCAGTTGGCCAGTGCGCACTATCTCGTGGGCTACGCTTATTACCAATTAAACGATCTTCCGAATGCTGAGAAGTATCTGCGTGAGTCGCTGCAGATTGATCCCACGTTGATGGAAGCCCACTTGTGGTTGGCCGACATTGCTTACCGTCGAAATCAAAACGAGGATGCGCTCAAAGAGTTACAGATAATTATGGCTGCCCGGCCCCCCTCTGCGGACACCAGCCACCTTCTGGCCAAAATATACATTCGAGCGAAACGATATGACGAGGCCAAGAAGATCCTTCTCGACGCGTTGCAAAAATATCCTGATGACCAAAGGTTTCATTACCTGTTAGCTACCCTGTATCGGAACACGGGAAACACGGCGGAAGCCGAGCATGAACTAAACATTTATGAGGTTGCCGAGAAGATGCGGGAGCTCCGGCACAAATATGTCCGGCACTCCTTTGTTTACGTCCAGTAGCACCATCGCGAATAGTGTTGTTTAAAGTGGCATTTAACCCACTGAAGGCAAACTGTCCTGGCCGAGTCGGTCCGCGACTGGGGCCCAGGCCCGCACGGACTTCCAATCGACTGAGTCAAGGGACGATCGGTCGCGTTTCTTCGCACAAACCACGATTCAGTTGGACAGGGATTCGCTTCGACTCGCGCCTAAAGGTAAACCGTTTAATTGCCAAGGTCGCGAAAGCTATACACTTGGCACGACTTGTAGACAAGGCGTGACGGGGTTGCTTCATGGCATATTCCGCTCTCGCGAAGGCCGGGCTGGAGCCTCCTGAGCCAGCGCCTTGCGCGAATTCCGCTCGCGGATCACTATCATCAGCACAGGTTCGCGTCGAGCGGCTCCGGACATCCAACACCACGACTTCCTTGTCATAGCGAAGGACCGGCACCAGATGGAAGCAGGCAACAAAATGAGGACTGGAGGGACTTTGAAAGTACTGCATGGATTAGCGTTGGCATTCCTGCTCGCGATCGCCGGGGTCTCCTCTGCACTCGCCCAGATCAGCGATGATGCCATCTATGGCGCGATGAGCATCGACGTCCCGCCGAGCGCGACAAGCCGAGGCATTGCCTTACTCAAACGCTACCGAAACGCGGCGCTCAAACAGCCTGGAAACCGCGGCGTTAATCTTCTGCAGCAAGTGGGGTGGCCCAACCGATTCGTGATTTACGAAGCGTGGAAAGACCAGTCTGCCTACGGTGCGAACGAGAACGCGCCCCATATGGCTGAATTCTGCGATACCCTCAGGTCCATTTCCAATGCTCCCTGCGATCGGCATGCCTATTTCAGCGTCTCGGTTCGACCCGAGCGCGCGTCAGCTGGAGCCAATCCCATTTACATGATGTTGCACCTGGACGTTTTCCCGAACCAGCTTCAGACAGGCTTCGCTATCGCCAAACAGGTGGCCGAGGCCGCGAGGAAGGGCAAAGACAATCTGCGCTACGACGTTACGAGTGAGGTCAGCACACCCTTGAACTATATGACCGTGTTTGCTGCCTGGGAGAACCGCAAAGCGTTCGATGACTATGAAATGTCGACCTACGCCCGGCAATTCCGTGACAAGGTGGGGCCGTTGCTCGGTTCGCCTTTTGACGATCGCCTCTATACGCCAATCAACTGATCCCCGACAATCAGCTATCCGGAGGACAAGTTTCATGCGTTTCATTCTAAGGCTGCTACCAGCAAGGTCAATTACAGGGTTCGCCGTGTGGGCGGCTGTGTTGGCTGGCTCAATCTGGATCGCTGTGGCGGTTGCGTCCGGCGCACCCGCCCAAGCCGGCGCGGGGGCGCTCTATGCCGTGACATATCTCGACGTGGCGGCAAACTCAGTGAGCCAAGGTGTCACCATTCTTAAGAAATATCGCGACTTGAGTAGCCACGAAGCGGGAAATTTGGAGTTTACCGTCTTGCAGGAGACGATCCGCCCCAATCGCTTCGTCATTTTCGAAGGATGGAAGGACCAGGCTGCCTTCGATGCCCATTCGAAAGGAGCGCCCGCTTCCGAATGCCAGGAGGCACTCGCGCCAATCCGAAACAGTCCCCCTTATCAGATGATGCAGTACGCCTTTGTGACCGCTCCGCCGCGGGCCAATCCCGCTCGCAATGCGCTCTACATGGTGGAACATATGGATTTCATGCCTACCTTCGCGACTACTGCCGCAACCTTGGTCAAGGCGCTCGCCGAAGACAGCCAGAAGGAGAAGAGTGTCATTCGCTACGATGCCTATCACTGGGGCGATCACCACTACGTGATCATGGCTATATGGCCGGACAGCAAAGCCTTTGATGCCCACGAAGCAGCTGCCTATACGCGGCAGTTCCGTGCTGCGGCCGCAGTGACAGGGGGACGCATTGACCTTTACGAAGAGCGCCTGTACAACCCGATTTGATGCGCGCGATCAACGGGCGGGAAGATCGCACGGGGTTTTGAACAGTGCCTCCAACGCGCTCCACTTTGTTTGTCATGCCCCGTATGGCTCACCGCACAACGCGGCTGGATCTGGAATGATTCCGTCACTGGTGCATCTGATGATACCGTCCCCTGGATCCTCCTCGGACGGAATTAAATTCGCTAGCGAAGAACCAGTTACCTATTGCTTAGACACCTCAAATGAATAAGTGCCTGCTGGAAGCTCCCAGGTAGAGGTCTCATCCGCACTACTTAGCAAACGTACTTTATTGTTGGCTGCCAGCCGCTGTCCATCAAGGGTGAACTTATTCTGCTCGCTTGCCTTGAGCGGTAGGTGAGCGGTGGTATTCGGTGGAATGGTGACCAGCCAGGTCACGGCCGCCCCCTTCATGTCCCAGGTGGATCGTATCTCACCATAAGAGGATTGATAGCGGAAGTCGAGGCTTCCCAGCCGCTCGTCGAAATTGGGATGAAGGTAGATCGTGTGGAAGCCTGCGTCAGCGGGCAGGGCATCAATACCGGCCGCGTACCTGTAGATCCAATCGGCCACCGCTCCATAGGCATAGTGATTGTAGGAGTTCATACTAGGGTCCCCGCGCATTTGGTCGCCGTTCCACCGCTCCCACATGGTGGTTGCGCCGTGATCGACCAGGTATCCCCACGAGGGATATTCCGTATTCAACAGCAGGCGGTAGGCAACATCGCTGTGTCCGGTATCCACGAGTACCGCTAGAAGATAAGGAGTACCCAGAAACCCAGTCGCCAGGCGTCCGTGGTTTGCTTCGATCTTGGCGACGAGTCGATTGGCCGCTGCGGCGCGCAGCGACTCGGGCACAAGCCGCATGTTGAGCGCCAGGACATAACCCGCTTGTGTATCGCCGCCCTGGCTCTTGGCTTCCGGATTATTGATCCCTCCAAAGGGTGAAGGGCCATTGTCTGCCCCCGCGATAAATCCGTCGGCGTGAATAAACTCCTTGGCGAAAGCTGCCTTGATCTTACTGAAGAGTGCGGCGTATTTTGCTTCCTCTTCGTTCTTGCCCAGGGCATGCGCCATCTGCTGCATGAGAGTAACGTCGTAGGCCCAATAGGCTGTAGCAGCCAACGGCTCGAGTGTAGGACCCTCGGGGGAGAGCCAGTCACCAAAGGGTATGCCATAGTCGGTACGCCATAGGTAACCCGGATTGGCTGCCTGGATCGCGGCCAGGTATTTTTCCATGGCGTCCCAGTTCTGCTCCACCACGCGGGTGTCTCCGGATTGCAGCCATGCAGTCCAGGGAATGATGACTCCGGCGTCGCTCCAGCCGGCGGCGAAGCCGGGATTGGGCGTGGACGTGCCTGGAGCGAAGATGCCGAACATCGGCGTGCCCACCTGGGTCGCTCTGAGATCAGCCCCAAATTTTTTGGAGAACTGCGTCAGGTCCATGTTGTAAGACGCGGCTCGCCAAAACACCTGCGCGTCGGCAGTCCAGCCCAGGCGCTCGTCCCGCTGGGGGCAATCCGTGGGCACGCCGACGAAGTTGGACCGTTGCCCCCAAAGGATGTTGCTCCAAAGTTGATTGATCATGGGGCTGCCGGATTGCAACTGTGCGGTTAAGGGCGCGTCCGTATAGATGGCCACCGCCTTCACCGCATCAAGATCCGGTTTATAGGTCAGCCCTGTCACCTCAACATAGCGGAAGCCGTGAAAGGTAAAGTCCGGCTGAAACTCCTCCTCACCTTTGCCGGAAAGAATAAAGTGGTCGGTTGCTTTCGCTGTGCGCAGGTTGTCTGTATACAGGGTTCCATCAGGATTCAGCACTTCAGCGAAGCGCAAGCGGATGTCTGTACCAGCAGCGCCTCGTGCGCGCAGCCGTGCCACGCCGGCGAGGTTCTGGTGGAAGTCATAGATGTAGATTCCCGGCTTAGGGCTAGTGATAGCCGTCGCGGTGAGCGTCTGGTGGGCACGTATCGGTTGGAAGGATTGCGGAACAATTTCCGGTTCCAAAGGCTTGACCAGGTCGACTTGCTTCCAGTGTGCGTCGGAGAAGGCAGCCGTATCCCAGCCGGGTTGCTCCTTGCGCGCGTCATAACTCTCGCCATCGTAGATCTCCGCCTCAGAAATGGGAGATACTTCCGCTTTCCATGAAGCATCCGTCGAAATCCACTCCACCGAGCCATCCGCATGCTCAATGCGCAGCTGTGCTTTCAGCGCTGGAGGAGTATCCCCATAGTTGTATCCCTGGCGGAACCACATGAGAGGGGTGGTGTACCAACCCGGAGCTAGCCAGGCCGCAATCGCGTTCTGCCCGGTCTTCAATTGCTGCGTGACGTCGTATGCCTGGTAGGGAACGTGGGTGCGAAAATCGTCCCACCCGGGAGATAGAATTTGGTCTCCGATGCGGACGCGGTTTATCTGAACCCGATAAGCTCCCAGTGCGGTTACATAAAGACGCGCCGAGGTCACCGGCTTGTTGATCGCGAAGCTGTGACGTAGAAACTTGACCGGGCCGGTCTGCCAGGGTCTCCCCATTTCATCCGTGCCCATAGGGCTTGCCGGGGGTACATAGGGAATAGCGTTTTTCCACGCAGAATCGTCGTACTTCGGTTCATACCATTCGTGCGGTGGATCGAGAGCGGCTTTCCAATCTTTGCTGCTGGCAAACACCATCGTGGACCCATCGCTGCTTTCGACATAGAGACAAGCGCTCATCGGGGTAAGGTCCGTCTCCTCCGTCCCCATTCCATTTTCCGATGGCGTGCCGTATAACGTAACCCCAACAGCCAGGAGGTTATCGCCGGCCTTTAGCTCGGAGGTTACATCCTGCCTTAGATACGTCTTCCATGGCGCTTGCTTCCAGGGTGGCAATTGTAATGCCTCCAGCACCTGCTTACCGTTTATCCACGCGGCAGCGGAATCTTCGCCGGTAACGAACAGGTCGGCATGTTTGACCGGCCCATTCAGCTGGAATCGAAAGCGGAAATCGTGCTGCGTGTCAGCGCTCCCTTTGGGAGCGTTGTTCTTAGCGTCGGCAGCAGGTTTGGGTTGGGCGCTACCGGTATTTGTGATCCACATAGCGTCGGATTTCCGCACTGCGCGGTGCTCCGGATCTTCATAACCGATCCACTGAGCTTTCCAGCTTTCCTTGAGTAATCCTGTTTCCCACCAACTTACGTCGCTCGGTGGGTAGGGCTTTCCATCCTTGTCCCAAACCTCAACCCGCCAGTAATAGCGGGTGGAAGCAGTCAATTCGGGTCCGCCATAGGCCACCCCGAATGACTTATCTGAAGTAACACGGCCGCTGTCCCAAACGTCGGGCTTGGCCCCGGATAACATGGCGGGTCTGGTGGCTACCTCGATTCGGTAGGAGCTCTGGCGTGCGCCAAATCCCGGATCCTGAAGCTGCCAGGAGAGAAACGGCTGGCTGGAATCGATCCCCAGAGGGTGATCGAGAGAGTCGCAGGTAAGATGCGCTGGTTTTCCGGCGCCCGATGCCATCGATGCGGGGGTCAGCAGGAGAGTAGCGGCAAGCCCGGCAACTGCCGGGACGGCGAACCACTTGAATGAGAATTTTCCTTGCATATACCACTCTTCTTTATGAGTAGGTGCGGCTTCTTCGCTCCCCCACTTGCAGTCAGGCGTTCTTGACGGGAGCTAGCCAGTTCACAATTGATTTCATGACGATTTCATCGCGCTGGTTGTATACGGTCGTGCGGGAGCGAACGATACCGAACCCCGGGCGGCTCACGGAGCGGCGAACTTCCAGCACCTCCGACTCGGTGCGGAGTCTGTCCTCGGGACGTACAGGATGAGTCCAGCGTATCTCGTCGACCCCGGCGCCGATCATTCCACCCTTTACATTGATCGACTCCACGCGGAGGCGCATGACGATTGCTGCCGTCAGCCATCCAGAAGCGCAAAGACCGCTGAAGAAGGAGTTCTCCCCCGCACCCTCATCGATGTGGAACGGCTGGGGATCATAGTTCTCGCCGAATCGGATGATCTCTTTTGCTGTGACGCGGTAAGTTCGTAGGGAATTGAACTTCTGGCCCGGATAGAAGTCTTCGAAGTACATCTCCTCTGGCATGGATCCTCCTGCGGACGTTCTTTTTAGCATTTCTGTACCGCTCGAGCAAGGCAGCTGCTAGTTCTAAGGCTTTCGGCAACGAAAGCTGGCTGAGTCCTCCGGGTTGCCCGTGCCATCATAAGTTGCGATCGAGGGATAGGCGCAGAGCGGACGCGAACGGCCCGGAAATGCGCGCCCACTGGAGAGGATGCTTTCGGGCGCCTTGTCTTGTTCCACCCATGATTGCATCGCACCGAGCGCGTCGAAGTCATCCAGGGCGGGTCCGCCGCTACAGTGGTTCATGCCGGGAACGAGGAAGAGGCGCGCGAAGGTGTGTGTCTCCTTCTCGCCGCCGTTGTTCTGCTCGATCTGGTTGTAGTAGCGGATGAGGTCGTTGCCGGAAAACACAGGATCGCTCATGCCGTTGTAGAGAAGAAGCTTGGCCTTGCGCTTGCGGAAGGCAGACCAATCGGTGGAAGTAGCATTGATTTCGGCAGCTGCTTTGTCGATGCGAGCCGGGTCGGTTTCGAAGTTGAAGGTGAAGATGTTGATGTGCGGCGGCGCCCCCGCGAGCGCCAGACCGTTGAAGAACGGCGGGAATATCATCACGTTGATCGACGGCGCAGGGCCGACACCCGTCATCCAAATACGCCAGCCTTCCGCGGAGTCGCCCGAATCGTATGGCCACGTGGAGTAGATCGCCTTACCGCTTGCATCGTGGGGTCCCTTGAAGATAGCTTCGATGACGTTCACCTTCTCGGAGGGCAAGCACCTGGAGGTCTGGCCGGCCTTGCACGTGAGAACCTCGGGGTCGAAGTGGCAGGCCTCGGGATTGAAGATCAGGCCGTCTTTCAGACCATCAAGTGCGTCGCATTTGTCGAGCACGGCGCTCACCAGCAACTTCAAATCCGAATCAGTCAGGGATTGAGCGAGATCCGGTGTGCCATCGGGCTTTCTGGGGGCGATGGAGGCGAGCTTCACGGTGTTCCACGCTTCCGCGATCGCAGCGTGCGTCAGGTTGAACGCCGGCGCTCCGGCGATGATGCCGTCGAAGTTTTCGGGGTAGCGCTGCGCCGCCATCAGACCCTCGCGGCCGCCATTGGAGCATCCCTGAAAATATGAGTACTTGAGGGGGCTGCCGTAGAACCGGGCAATGATTGTGCGGGCGGCGTCGGTCACTCGTTGGGTAGAGCGATAGTTGTAATCGGCCCGTGCTTCAGGGTCGGATCCGAACGATCCGTCCGGTCCCTTAGCTGCCTCTTGATGTCCCCCATCTGTAGATACAACCGCATACCCAATGCTGAGAGCCGATTTGCTGTCTGGTTTGGCCACCGGCCCCTGGAGCCCGATCGCCGGATTGAGAATTCCGTCGAGACCGCCGCCTCCCATGTAGAGGAAACGTCCTTGCCAAACCGCGGGCATCCGCAACTCAAACTTGTCGCCGTAGTCTTTGCCGTCGGCCCCCTTGTGATGATTGACCTCGCCGTGAACAAGGCAGTGGGCAGGAAGTGAAGTTACCTGTACAGCAGGAGCATAAACGCCCCCGACGGAAACAGGCTTGCCGGCAGGAACATCGATGGCTTCAGAGATCTTGGCGTTGTCGATCTGCACATTGAGCAGATCACCGCACTTCGTGCCCGCTGGTTCGGCGGCCCAGGCGTACGATGCTCCCGCCAGAAGGAAGAAGCAAAGGAACGCACGCGCATTTGAGATGTTCATTTCGTCATCCTCTCCAGTTTCGTTCCCTGACCACGCTAGACGGGTGCCCCATGTTCGCACCAGCGTACAAGGGCCGATAACGATTTTTTCAAATGCTTTCGCTCGACGTGCCACCAGAATTTCAGCACCCATTCTTCCGCACGGCGGGAACATTGGAGGGCCTGCGCCCGTTTGGACAGCTCTGGGAACCGATGGAACCGCTCAAGCCATTTTCCAAACCTTTACTACCACCAGATCGGCATATCGCTCAGCATCGCCGAGGAAGATCGACCTCTTGAGCCAGTCGTACTTACCATCGGGAGGGTAAAAGCGTGGCGTCGTTCTAAAGTAGTACTGGCTGGGGGAGACCGGTTCGCCGGCGGCGATCCGATCCAGCACGTCCTGTGCCCCATGCCGTATTCCCGGGTTGCTCACCTCGATCCGGACCGCGTCCGCCGTCTCAATGGCGTAGTGTGAATCCACGAACGTGAGTCCGTCGCGGTCGACGAACTGCCAGTCGCCTCCTCCAGACAGGACGCGACCGGAAATCCCGGGCCCGCGAACGGTTCCGCCAGTGATGGGGACCATGCGCCTCAGCCCGAAGGAACCCCATCCGAGTTCGAGTACCGGACCGATGTTGACGCGCAGTTCTAGAGCGAACTCGAGGCGCGGAGATACCCTTGCTTCGACCATGTGCCTCCCAAGGCGGGTGTATTCAGCCCCAAACTTCGCGGGCGACATCAACAACCAACTGCAGCTTGGCCCACTGTTCTTCCTCGGTAAGTAAGTTGCCTTCCATCGTTGACGCAAACCCGCATTGAGGACTGATGGCGAGTTGCTCCAGCGGCAGAAACCGGGCTGCCTCATGGACCCGTTTGATCATATCTTCTTTGCGTTCCAGAGCAGGCCTTTTGCTGCTGACCAGTCCGAGCACTACGATCTTCCCCTTTGGCACAAGGCGCAGCGCCTCGAAGGTGCCGGAGCGCTCATCGTCGTATTCAAGCAGGAAGCGATCAACCGCCAATTCGTGGAAGAGACGTTCGGCGATGGCATCGTAACCCCCCTCCGCGTACCAGTGACTGCGATTGTTGCCCCGGCAGAGATGGATAGCGAGAGTGACGCCGGGGTGGCGGGCGGCCGCGAAGCAGGCATTGTCGGCGTGGAGAGAGGCGGTCAGCATCTGCGCGGGATCGACGCGCAGTGAGTTCTCCATCCACGCAGTCCACTTGGGATCCAGGTAATAGCTGTAGCGCGGCGCATCGATTTGCAGGTAGGAGATGCCGCTGGTCGCGAGCGTGCGCATGTCTTCGGCCATGATGGCGGTGATGGCACTGAGCAATGCGTAGGGATCGTGGTAGATCGCATCGGTGATGCCGTACTTGAACGAGATGGCCGGAAACTGCGTGGCGCTGGGCAGGGTCATTTTGATGGGCCCGGGAGCGTGTTCTCTGAGGAAGGGAAGCTCCCGGCCGGTAAGCGGCTGCCGCTGCTTCAGCGTCGAGATGACGATGCCATTAATGCTGCTGACCGCTGCGGCGGAGTGTTGCGCTTTCTCGTCATCATCCTTCCATTGACGCTGCACCGCGTCGCCGAAATCGAAACCTTCTACGGCGTCGGTGAAATCGCTCATGAAGTTGGTGCGTCGCAGTTCACCGTCGGTGAAGACATTGAGCCCAATCTCCTTCTGACGCTCAAGAACCCGTAGAACGTTTTGGTTCTCGACGGCCTCGAGTTCCGTGGGAGCAATGTGGGAGCTGCGGGCGCGGAGCAGTTCCGCCGGGCGGAGGAAGCTGCCGACATGGTCAGCGCGAAGAGTCGATGGCATAGGCAAGTCCTGATAGTTCATCGTTGAGGGGATCAGAAGAGTATGCTGCGCAAAGTTCGGGCGCCTTTCTGCAAAGCGGGGAGGCAGCTTCGCATGAGGGTGGCGCGATCGACACGCGATATATGAGTTCCAACGTTGATGGCGGCGACTACCTGATTGCCGCGCGTGAAAACCGGGACGGCAATGGAGCGCAAGCCGGCTTCGAGCTCCTCGTCTACGATGGCATAAGAGTCCTTTCTTACCTGTAAAATCGCTTTCCTGATTCGCGGGATGCGGGTGAGGGTTTTGGGCGTATAGGCCTGGGGCTTGAGATCGCGCAGATATCGAGCAAGCTCCTCATCGGGTAGGGCGGCGAGAAGAACGCGGCCCATCGACGTGCAGTAGGCGGGCAGGCGGCTGCCGACGGAGAGCCCGGCGGCGAGGATACGGCTGGCCGCGGACCGGGCTACGTACACGATCTGGCCGCCCTCGAGCATGCTCATGGAGGACGACTCGTGCAGTTCCTCGGAGATCTGCTCGAGGATGGGCTGGGCGGCCTCCACCACGGATGAGGACGAGAGGTAAGAGAAGCCGAGGCGCAGGACCTGAGCCCTGAGCCGATAAACCTGGCGGGTGCGCTCAACGTAGCCGAGCAGTTCGAGCGTGAGCAGGATGCGGCGGATGGAGGCGCGGGAGAGGCCCGTGGATTGGGAGATCTCGACGATGCTGCGGCCGTCGTGGTGGCCCTCGAAGCTTTCGATAACGCGCAGCCCACGAGCAAGAGACAGAACAAAGTCGGGATTTCCCGCCTGCGAGGCGAACTCGTCGGCGGAGGCTGCGGCGGCGGTGGCAGGTGCGGAGAGAACCGGGCTCATCGGGAATCGGTCTTTTTCGGTGAGCGATTATCGCACATCTTGTACAAGATTGTGTCGATGCGTAATAATGCGGCGGTCGGGGAAAGGGGGGCGGATGGCGGAGTGGCTCACGTTGACCGAAGCGATTGCTGCCCATGTACATGACGGCGACAGCGTTGCGTTGGAGGGGTTTACCCACCTCATTCCATTTGCGGCCGGCCACGAGATCATCCGCCAGGGGCGGCGCAACCTGTCCCTCACCCGCATGACGCCGGATATCATCTACGACCAGTTGATCGGGGCTGGATGTGCAGCCAAGCTGACGTTCTCCTGGGGCGGAAACCCTGGAGTTGGTTCTCTACACCGGTTTCGCGATGCCGTGGAGAATGGCTGGCCTGGTCCTCTCCAGATCGCCGAGCGGAGCCATAGCGATTTGGCCAATGCGTATGTCGCGGGCGCGGCAAATCTCCCGTTTGCAGTTTTGCGCGGATACGCGGGATCGGATTTTGCCAGCGTCAACGACCAGATACGGACCATTACGTGTCCCTTTACTGGAGAGGTGCTGGCGGCTACTCCGTCGGTGCGCCCGGACGTAACTGTGATCCACGCGCAAAAGGCGGACTGGAAGGGCAATGTGCTGTTGTGGGGAATTCTTGGGGTGCAGAAGGAGGCAGTGCTGGCCGCAAAGCGGGCAGTTGTCACGGTGGAGGAGCGCGTGCGCTCGCTGGACGCGCCGCCGAACGCATGCATTCTGCCCAGTTGGGCGCTGACGGCTGTGTGTGAGGTGCCGCACGGGGCGACACCCTCCTACGCGCATGGGTATTATGAGCGCGACAACGTGTTCTATCGTGCCTGGGACGAGGTTTCCCGTAATCGGGAGCGCTTCACCGCGTGGGTGGAAAAACGGATTCGCAACACGAAGAGCTTTGCCGAGTACCTCACGCTGCAGAACGAGGCAAACGTGCGGGCGGCGGTGCACCCGTGAACGCTTCGTATTCTGACGAAGAAATGATGACGGTGGCTGCAGCGCGCATGCTGCCCAACGGCGCCGTGTGCTTTGTGGGGATCGGGCTGCCGTCTACCGCCGCAAATCTCGCCAGGCTGACCCACGCGCCGGATGTGGTGTTGATCTACGAGTCGGGGCCGATCGGCGCGAAGCCCTCGGTGCTGCCGCTGTCGATTGGGGACGGCGACCTGGCCGAAACGGCAGACACAGTGGTGTCCACGCCGGAGATCTTCCGCTACTGGCTGCAGGGCGGGCGCGTTGATGTAGGATTTCTCGGTGCTGCGCAACTGGATCGCTTCGCGAATATCAATACGACCGTTGTGGGCTCTTACCAGAAACCGAAGGTGCGGTTGCCGGGGGCGGGCGGAGCGCCGGAGATCAGTTCCTCGGCCAAAGAGGTTCTGATCATCATAAAGCACTCCAAGCGCACGCTTGTGGACAAGCTCGATTTCGTTACGTCGGTCGGATTTCTTACCGGAGGGGATGCGCGCAAGAAGCTAGGCCTGCCGGGGAAGGGACCGGCAGCGGTGATTACAAATCTGTGCATTCTCCGCCCCAATCCCCAATCACGGGAGTTGGAAGTTGCGAGCATGCATCCGGGAGTGGATCGAGCGACCATCGAACAGAGCACCGGGTGGGAGATTCGATTCTCCGAGGAGTGCGGAGAAACAGAAGCTCCAAGAGCGGCTGAGCTTGACGTGCTCCGCGAGCTCAAAGCACGCACTGCAGTGGCTCACGGCGTGCTGGGAGATGAGGCGTGAGGCAGATATTCCTGTGTGATGCGGTGCGCACGCCGATTGGCCGTTACGCAGGCGCGCTGGCGCAGGTACGCGCAGATGATCTGGCTGCGATCCCGATTCGCGAATTGATGCGGCGCAATCCCGGCGTCGACTGGGGTGCGATGGATGACGTGATTCTGGGATGTGCCAACCAGGCTGGTGAAGACAACAGAAATGTGGCCCGCATGGCTTCGCTGCTGGCAGGCCTTCCTGAGGTTGTTCCGGGAACAACCATGAACCGGCTTTGCGGATCGGGCATGGATGCAGTGGGTACGGCGATGCGTGCCATCGCCTGCGGCGAGGCGGAGCTCATCCTTGCGGGTGGAGTAGAGTCGATGTCGCGCGCGCCATTCGTGACCGGCAAGGCAGAGTCGGCATTTCAACGGTCCGCCGAGACCTTCGACACCACGATCGGGTGGCGCTTTGCCAATCCCCGGATGCGAGAGATGTACGGAACGGACTCCATGCCGGAGACAGCGGAGAATGTGGCTCGCGACTGCTCGGTGGAACGGGCCGCGCAGGACGCGTTTGCGTGGCGCAGCCAGATGCGTGCAGCCCGTGCAATGGAGTGCGGATTCTTCGCGGAAGAAATCGTGCCGGTGGAGACGCCCGGCAAAAAGCAGAAAACACTTGTGTCGCAGGACGAGCATCCCCGGCCGGATACCACGCTTGAAAAACTCGCCGCTCTCAAACCGCTGTTTCCTGGTGGCACCGTGACGGCGGGGAATGCATCGGGCGTGAACGACGGGGCTGCCGCGATGATTGTCGCCTCAGAAGAGGCAGCCGTTCGCTACAAACTGCGTCCGCGTGCACGGATTCTGGGTATGGCGACCGCCGGTGTGCCTCCACGAGTGATGGGCATCGGGCCCGTGCCGGCGACCCGGAAGCTGCTTGCGCGCCTGGGGAAGTCCATTGCTGACTTCGATTGGATTCAGTTGAACGAGGCGTTCGCCAGCCAATCGCTTGCTTGCCTCCGGCAATTGGGTTTGCCCGATGATTCCGAGCATGTCAACCCAACGGGCGGCGCGATTGCCCTCGGGCATCCGCTGGGCATGAGCGGCGCACGGCTGGTGATGACGGCCGCGCATCAGTTGGAGAAGTCCGGCGGAAAGCTTGCGTTGGCATCGATGTGTATCGGGGTGGGCCAGGGTATTGCGCTGGCAATGGAGCGCGTTTGAGGAGAGAGATATGAGTGACCCCTCCATGGTGAAACAGGCGGTACCGGGCACGCAGCCCGAGTATCATTTTCCGCCCTACGTCTCGTCGATTGCGCGTTCGCCCCGCATGCCGTTGGTTCTGTTGCCAGAGACGCTGACAGAGAAAACGGGACCCGTATTTGGGCACGGTTTCCTGCGCGAGCGGGATAACGATCTGACAGCGCAGCACGCGAGCGATCCGATCGGGGAACGGATCCTCGTGCATGGCCGTGTGCTCGATGAAGACGGCAGGCCGATACGCGGAGCCCTGGTTGAAGTGTGGCAGGCCAATGCGTCGGGCCGCTATCAGCACAAGGTAGATACGCACGATGCTCCCCTCGATCCGAACTTCACTGGCGCGGGGCGTACCTTAACCGACGAACATGGACACTACTGGTTCAAGACGGTGAAGCCAGGCCCCTATCCCTGGGGCAACCACTACAACGCGTGGCGGCCGGCGCACATCCACTTTTCGCTTTTCGGAGCGGGCATTCTTTCGCGCCTTGTAACCCAGATGTATTTCCCGGGAGATCCCTTGCAGCCGCTCGATCCGATCTTCAACAGCGTTCCCGATGCAACGGCAAGAGAGCGCCTGGTTTCACGGCTCGACATGGACCGGTCAGAGCCCAATTACATGCTGGCCTATGCTTGGGATGTCGTGCTGCGGGGAAAAGGCGACACGCCGTTTGAGGAGAGGCGTCGATGAGCGGTTACGCATCAATCACAGCCGGTTCACAGACGGTTGGACCCTACTTCCGGATCGGGCTTGAATACCTGCTCGAGCGAACTCCGGCGCTAACGCTGGACACGCCCGGAACGATCGAGATCACCGGCCGCGTTTTAGACCGTGATGGCGCGCCGGTACCGGACGCAATGCTCGAGTTTTGGAGTCCGGCAAAGGGAGCGGAGGCAGGTGTCTTTCCCGCAGGATTCAGGCGCGTGCCGACGGACAGTGAAGGAAAATTTTCCGTCGTTCTGCTGCGCCCCACAACGGTGCGGTTGGATGATGAGCGCATACAGGCGCCCCACATGCTGGTTCTGATGTTTGCACGCGGGCTCATGCGCCACCTGATCTCGCGTGTGTACTTCGCAGATGAGCGCGCCAATGCGGGCGATCTGGTACTTACGACAATATCTGAAGAGCGGCGCGCAACCTTGATCGCTCAGCCCGATCAAGGTCAAGCGAACCTGTACAAGTGGGACGTGGTGTTGCAGGGTACGGGTGAGACGGTCTTCTTTGCATGGTAGCAAGCCGGGTTTGTTCGCATGATCACTGACGCAATGAACTCGTTTCTTTTCTCGACGCCGGAAATGACGCGTGTGTTTTCTCCAACGGGGCAGTTGCGCGCCATGACTCGCTTCGAGTGGGCGCTTAGCTGCGCGCTCGAAAGCAACGGACGAGCGGAGCCGGGTTCCGGAGCGGTCCTCGAGCAGTTACTTGAAGCTGATTTTGTCGACATGAGTGCTCTGCTGCTGGAGGCGAAGGAAGCCGGGAACGTTGCCATCCCCTTTGTTCGCCAGCTTACTCGCGCGGTGATGGCGCGGAGCGAAGCTGCCGCGCGATCGGTTCATCTGGGGGCAACCAGTCAGGACGTCCTCGACACCGCGCTGGTGTTGCAGATGAGGGGGGCCCTGCATCTGCTGGAGGCAGCCTTGGCGCGGATGGACGAAGCTTTGTTAGGCCAGGTGAGAAGGCACAGAGACACGGTGATGCAAGGGAGAACGTGGCTGCAGCCCGGTCCACCGGTCACGCTTGGTTTGAAGCTGGCAGGTGTTCTGGCTGCATTGAGGCGCGACCGGGAGCGCATCCGCACAGAAGGGAATCGACTGCAGGTGATGCAGTTTGGCGGAGCCGTGGGCACCTTGGCTTCCCTGGGAACGGCGGGAGGTGCCATCTCGGCAGAGCTTGCGCGCCTTCTCTATCTCGCTGAGCCCGAGCTGCCTTGGCATACGCAGCGAGACCGTCTGGTTGCGATCGTGCAGGCACTTGCCATTCTGACTGGGACACTAGCAAAGTTCGGCAGGGACATTGCGCTCCTGATGCAGGCCGAGGTGGGTGAGGTATCCGAAGGCGCCGGCGAGGGACGCGGCGGCTCGTCGACCATGCCGCACAAACACAATCCAGTAGCGAGCGCCGCGTTGATTGCGATCCACGCGAAGATGCCGGGCCTGGCGGCTACGTTGCTGCATGCCATGCCGCAGGAACATGAGCGCGGGCCGGGATTGTGGCAGGCGGAATGGGACACCGCGCCGGAGGCCTTCTGTCTGGCATCAGCTTCGGTCGCATATGCGATCGAGATTGCGGAAGGGCTGCAGGTTGATGCGGGACGCATGCAGGCGAACATGGAAGCAACGTTGGGATTACCGATGTCAGAGGCGGTAAGTGTGGCCCTTGCGCCCAGGATGGGACGGGTTGCGGCACACCATCTTCTTCGCCAGGCAGCGGATCGGGCGCAGACGGGGAATCGCCGGCTATCCGATGTACTAAAGCAGATGCCGGAGGTAAAGGCGCACCTGAGCGATACGGAGATCGACGAGTTGCTCGATGCTCGCAATTACCTCGGCAGCGCGCAGCGATTCATTAACCGAGTTGTGGGGGATCAGAATGCCAACGACTGAGAACGACGCCGCGCGCCTGCACTATGAGGTGAGCGGCAAGCCAGGCGGGACTCTTCTCGTACTGGTCAATGGGCTGGGATCGAATCTGCACATGTGGGACAAGGTGCTGCCGGCGTTCGAGGCCCGTCACCGGGTCCTGCGCTTCGACATGCGTGGTCACGGTGAGAGCAGCGTTTCGCCCGAACCTCTCACCATCGATCAATTGGGAAGCGATGTGTTGCGCCTGCTGGATCAGGTGGAGGCGGATCGGGCGAGTGTGTGTGGACTGTCGCTGGGAGGGATGGTGGCTCTCTGGCTTGGGATTCATGCGCCGGAGCGTTTGCAGCGCTTGATCTTTGCCAACACGGCGGCGCGCATCGGAAGCGTGGAAATGTGGGAGCAAAGGATCGCGACGGTTCGCGCCACTGGCATGTCACCGCTGGCTGTAGCGACGCTCGAGAGATGGTTCACGCCAACCTATCGTGCGCACCATCCGGAGGGGATGGAGCAGATCCGCGAGATGATCGCAGCGACCGATCCCCGCGGCTACCTGGCGTGTTGTGCGGCGTTGCGCGATGCCGATCTGCGCGCTCAAATTGGGGCGGTAGAAGCGGCGAGCCTCGTGATCACCGGGACGCACGATCCCGCAACACCTCCCAGCGATGGACGGGCGCTGCATGCAGCCCTCAAAAAGTCTCGCTACCTGGAGTTGGATTCTTCGCACCTCTCGGCGTGGGAGTGTGCGGACGAGTTCGCCGGCGCCGTAGTGCAACACCTTGCCGAAGGGGAGAAAGCCGATGGATGAGCGAGAACGGCACGAAGCGGGCATGCAAGCGCGGCGAAGCGTGTTGGGGGATGCGCATGTGGATCGCGCTGAGGCAGCCAAGAGCGATCTGGATGCAGAGTTCCAGGATCTGATTACACGCTATGCATGGGGAGAGATCTGGACGCGTCCCGGCCTGGCGCGGCATACGCGCAGCCTGCTGACCATCGGCCTGATGGTCGCATTGAACCGCGGCGAAGAGCTGCGTCTGCACATGCGTGCCGCCGCGAACAACGGGGTCACGCCGGAAGAGATTCGCGAGGTCCTTCTGCATTGCGCGGTCTATTGCGGAGTTCCCGCAGCGAATTCCGCGTTCCACATTGCCCGAGAGATACTGAACGAACGCCCAGTGAGGTGATTGGCAAAACATGGCGCGGTTCGAGACACAGGTCGGCATCGTGGGCGCGGGTCCGGCTGGATTAATGCTCTCGCATCTGCTGCACCTCAAAGGGATCCACTCCATCGTGCTGGAAGCAAGGTCACGCCCCTATTGCGAGGAGCGAGTACGAGCCGGGGTTCTCGAGCACACCAGCGTGCAGATGCTGCGCGAAGCCGGCGTGGGTGAACGGCTTGAACGCGAGGGACTTCGCCATGAGGGAATCGAACTCGGACTGCATGGAGTGCGGCACAGAATTCCGTTTGTGGAGCTCACCGGCAAGTGGGTGACGGTTTACGGCCAGCAGGAGGTGGTCAAAGATCTGATCGAGCGGCGATTGGCAGATGGCGGCGACTTGCGTTTCGAGTGCGGAGAAGTATCGCTGGAAGGAATCACGTCGGCGAGGCCGCGCATCCATGTGAGCGCGGACGGGCACAATGATGAGATCTGCTGTGAGTACATCGCAGGTTGCGATGGGTTCCACGGTATTTGCCGCGGCGTATTCCCCGAAGGCGCACTGAGCATCTACGACCGCGCCTACCCCTTTGCCTGGCTGGGCATCCTCGCTGAGGCCGCGCCGTCGCGGGAAGAGCTGGTCTATATGCATCACCCGCGAGGTTTTGCGCTGTACAGCATGCGCTCCCCACGCATCACGCGGCTTTATCTGCAGTGCACCCCGGATGAGGACATCGCGCAATGGAGCGATGACCGCATCTGGAGCGAATTGCAAACTCGCCTGCGCTGCACGGATGGGTGGGGGCCGACCGAGGGCCGCATTCTGCAAAAGGGCGTGACCGGAATGCGGAGCTTTGTGGCCGAGCCGTTGCAATTCGGCCGTTTGTTTCTTGCCGGAGATGCAGCACATATTGTGCCCCCTACCGGTGCGAAGGGCATGAACCTTGCATTTGCCGACGTGTACTATCTGGCGCAAGCGATGGGAAACTTTTATTCCGATGGGGACGGGCAAAGGCTGGAAGACTACTCGGCGACCTGCCTGCGACGGATCTGGAAGGCGCAGCGCTTCTCATGGTGGATGACGTCACTGCTGCACCAGTTCGAGAATGAGCCCGCATTCGATCGCAAGCGTCAGCTTGCGGAGCTCGAGTACGTGATCACCTCGCGCGCGGCAGCTACTTCGCTTGCGGAGAACTATGTGGGGCTTCCGCTTGAGGTTTAGCGGGAGTGGACCGAACCCGGGATAGAGAGTGAGGACGAAAATGGCGAGCTACGAGGGACGCTGGACCACTGTGCGAGTAGAGGTGGATGAGGAGATTGGCTGGGTGACGCTGAACCGGCCGGAGAAGCGCAACGCCATGAGTCCCACCCTGAATCGCGAGATGCGCGAAGTGCTCGAGACGCTGGAGCTTGATGGCGAAATGAAAGTGCTGGTGCTGACCGGTGCAGGGGAGTCGTGGACCGCAGGCATGGATCTGAAGGAGTATTTCCGCGAGGTGGACCAGGCGCCGGAGATCATGCAGGAGCGGATACGGCGCGAGGCGTCCACGTGGCAATGGAAGTTGCTAAGGATGTACGCGAAGCCAACCATCGCGATGGTGAACGGGTGGTGTTTCGGCGGCGGATTCTCGCCGCTCGTGGCCTGCGACTTGGCGATCGCTGCGGAAACCGCGGTGTTTGGGCTGTCTGAGATCAACTGGGGAATTCCGCCGGGCAACCTGGTGAGTAAGGCTCTCGCCGATACGGTGGGACAGCGAAAGGCGCTCGAGTACATCATGACCGGCGAGACGTTCACCGGAACGCAGGCAGCGGAAATGGGGCTGGTGAACCGTGCCGTTCCGCTGGCCCAGCTTCGTGACGAAACGATCGCGCTGGCGCGTAAGCTCGCCGCGAAAAATCCGGTGGTCTTGCGCGCCGCCAAGCACGGCTTCAAGCGCTGCCGCGAACTCACATGGGAGCAGAGCGAGGACTATCTCTACGCAAAGCTGGATCAGGCGCAGTTGCGTGATCCGGAACACGCGCGCGAGAAGGGGTTGAAGCAGTTCCTGGACGAAAAGAGCATCAAGCCAGGGTTAGAGAGTTATCGTCGTTGAATGCGCGTGGGAGCCCGGTGAATTTCAACCGCCTGCTTCGGCCGGGTTCGATCGCCCTGATCGGCGCTTCCGCGACTCCCGGCTCTCTGGGGGAATGTGTCCTGGATAATCTGGAGAAATCCGGGTACGCGGGAGAGCTTCACCTGGTGAACCCGAAGCGCCCGGTGATTCGGGGCCGCGCATCGCTGGGCTCCATCGAAGAACTACCGGAGGGAATCGATTGTGCGGTGCTGGCGATTCCCGGCGCCGCCGTTCTTACCTCAGCGCGTGCCTGCGCGCAAAAGGGAATAGGCAGCCTCATCGTGTTCTCGGCCGGCTTTGCTGAGGGTGGCGAGGAGGGACGAGAGGCGCAACGCGAGCTGGCGCGAATTGCCGCGGAGCACGGGATGCTACTCGAGGGGCCGAATTGTCTGGGGATGGTGAACTACGTCGACCGCATCCCGTTAACGTTTGTTGCTACTCCGCCGCAACCTGGCGCGCATGCACCGGGAGCGGCGATCATCTCGCAGAGCGGAGCGCTCGCTGCTGTGATCGCGGTGAATATGCGCCGCCACAGAATTCCGCTGACGTATTCGGTCTCCACGGGAAACGAGGCGGCGAGCAGCGTAGAAGACTTTCTTGAACATCTGATCCGCGATGACGCTACCCGCGTGTTTACCCTGGTGGTGGAACAATTCCGCCAGCCGAGGCGGCTTTTGCAACTGTCGCGGAGGGCACGTGCGTCGGGCAAGTTTATTGTCTTGCTGCACCCGGGCCGAAGCAGGGCAGCGAAGGAGTCGGCGGCCACGCATACGGGCGCGCTCGCGGGCGACTACGGTGTGATGCACACGCTTGTGACCCGCGCCGGCGTGATCCACGTAGAGAGCATGGAAGAGCTCGTCGACGTTTCCCAAATCCTGGTGCGTTGCCTCCAGTTGCCCACAGCTGGGCCGGCAATCTTCACCGAGTCGGGCGCGTTCAAGGCGCTGGCTCTGGACCTGTGCGACCAAGTGGGCCTCAAGCTCCCCGCTCTCTCGCCGGCTGCGGACCGCGCGCTGCGTCAGGCTTTGCCTGCGTTCATTCCACCCTCGAATCCGCTGGACCTTACTGCTCAGGGGCTGGTCGATCCAGGCTTGTATCGGCGCACTTTGCCCGCAGTTCTCGAGGACGATGGCTTCGGAAGTGTGCTGCTCGGAATCATCCTGACGGACCCGGGGACGACCGCCATCAAGCTACCGCCGATACTCGACGCAATCCGCGCGCTCCGGCCGCGCAAGCCGATGATCTTTGCCGCTCTCGACGAAGGAGCGCCATTCGAATTCGCAGAACTGGACCAGCTCCGCGAGCTAGGTGTTGCCTGCTTCCCATCGCCGGAGCGAGCCATTCGCGCGCTGGCGCATGTAACCCGCTTTGCATCGCAGGATGGTGCGGAACGCGTGCCACAGGAAGAAAACGGGAGAGTCCTAAATTTGCCCCCCGGAATTCTGCCTGAATACAAGAGCAAGCGACTGTTGGCGGATTATGGAATTGCGATCCCGCCAGGACGGCTTGCCAGGTCGATAGAAGAAGCCGTAAGTTTTGCGCGCGAGTTGGGCTTTCCGGTGGCGTTGAAGGCGCAGGCTGCCGCTCTGCCGCACAAATCCGATGCGGGTGGCGTTCTGCTCGGAATGGAATCGGAAGAAGCGGTTGTCGGCGCGTGGTCTGTGCTGCAGAACAACATCGCGCGCCTGCGGCCCGGACTGCTGCTGGATGGAGTGCTGGTGGAACGCATGGGTAACAAGGGTCTGGAGCTGATTCTGGGCGCACGCAACGACCAGGACTGGGGACCGGTACTGCTGGTGGGCTCGGGCGGGGTGCTTGCGGAGGCCATGGAGGACGTGCGAATCCTGCCCGCGGATCTTCCATCGTCAGCGTTTCAAGAAGCATTGCAAGGGCTACGCTGCGGAGCGTTGCTGCGCGGCTATCGTGGCACACCGGAGCTCCATGTGGCGGCGGTGGCCGAGGTGTTGTGCCGGCTGGCTCAGCTGATACGTGCCAATCCTCACATCGCCGAGGTCGAGATTAACCCCCTCGTGGTTTATCCAAAAGGGTGCGGCACTCTTGCACTGGACGCACTGATCTCCGTGAGCGAGTCACGTGGTCGAAGCTGTTAGGAAAGCAGACCTGTCCAAATTAGCTCCGGTTAGCAGAAAGTGCGGGAACGGTGAAATCTGCGACCCAATAATCGTCAAGGCTCGGAGGGCCGGCCGTCCAAACATAGCCCAGCCCGGGAGGGCTGGGTATCGATGGGGTACGGACCGAGCGCCGTAGGTGCGGCACTCCGAAGCGACGCCGAACTCTGCTGCCGAACCTGGTTTCGCCATACCAGGTCGCGGTCCTAGCGTGTCCAATAAAATCAGCTCTCTACGAACTGGCGAACGCCCGCTTCAGGGCCTCATTCCAGGCACCATTGAATTGGCGAGAGATCGCCGCATCAGGAACGATGATGTCAAAGCCGTGGAACGCTCCCGGAACAAGGCTAAGCTCTGTCGGCACCCCGGCTAAGAGGAGCCGCTGTGCATATTCCAAGTCTTCTGGAGCAAACAGGTCGATGGATCCGACTCCGATAAATGTGGCTGGAAGACCCTTTAAATCCCCCACCCGAGCGGGAACGGAACCTTCGGGCACTTTGCCGGAACCCGCTGGAACTCCAAGCAGTGAAGACCATCCGAAGCGATTTTTTGATTCCGTCCAGATGTAATGACCAATGTAGGGCGGAACGTGGTCAGTCGAACCTGTTCGATCGTCCAACATGGGATAGATCAGCACCTGCAGACAGATTGGTATCTCACCGCGGTTTCGCGCAGCGATTGCCAGAGCGGCGGCATGGCCGCCCCCAGCACTCTCGCCCTTGATCGCAATCCGTTTGGTATCCACTCCCAGGTCCTTTGCATTAGAGAACAGCCATTGAAGCGCTGCATAGTTATCGTCGAGCGAGCCTGGAAAATGTGTTTCCGGGGCCAGGCGGTAATCAACGGACACGGCCACGCAGTCATGCGCGATCACCAGATCCTGAAGAGGCCGTTTCTCCGCCGAACCGGTGACGTAACCTCCTCCGTGAATATGAAGAACTGCGGGCTTGGAGGCGCCCGGCGAAGCTCCGGCTACGTAGACCCGGACCTTTGGAGAGCCGGCGGGGCCGTCGATCATCTTCTCCTGAACAGCCGGTTCTGCAAGGGGCGGCATCTGCCAGTGAGCAGAAGTCTCTCTTTGCATAGGCAACGTCGCCGCATTCAAGTCAGACATCGGAACCTTGCTGAGAATCTCCTGGAGACCCTCCCGAAGTTCCGGGTTCACGTAGCTGATTGGGTCTTTAGGCGGAACCGATGGTCTCACACCTGGCGCAATTTGGGCCAGTGCCGCGCCGCGCAACAGGGTGCTTGCACCCATAGCGCAACCAACCGAAAGCAAATCTCGACGACTGAACATTCCTTCTCCCAGCGGACGCACTGACCGCTTTAAAACGACGCTGCTTTCAATGACATCTGGCCGTGCAGTCGAAAATCTCGCGACGACTCACCGACCTTGATCTCATAATTTCCGGCCGCTAACTCCCATTTGTGATCCTGCTCACTCCACGCGGCAAGTGCCTTAATAGGTACTGCGATCGTTACATGCTTCCGTTCGTTGGGTTGCAGGCTGACCTTGGCAAAGCCTTTCAACTGAGACGGCGGTTCTTCCGCCGCGGCCGGCTCTCCTACGTAGACTTGCACCACGTCGGAGCCTGGCCGGGATCCCACATTCTTGACCGTGAGCTCGATCTTCACCGTGTCCTCATGACGGCTCAGCCGCAGATCGCCGAGTTGGAAGGTGGTGTACGAAAGCCCAAACCCAAACGGAAACAGCGGTTCCTGGTGGTGCGCGTCGTACCATCGATACCCTACGAGGATTCCCTCATCGTAATGAGCAATACCATTCATGCCTGGATACTCTTCGGTTTGGGTAGCAGGTCCTTGGCCGCGGTCGGCGGCGAAGGTCATCGGCAAACGTCCACCCGGATCGGCATCTCCAAAGAGCAGAGAGGCTGTGCCTGCCCCCGATTCCTGGCCTGGATACCAGGTCTCGAGAACCGCTCCCACTTTTTCCAGCCAGGGCATCGCCACCGGAGTCGAGGTATTGAGAACAACCACTGTATGTGGATTCTGCGCCGCCACGGCCCTGATCAATTCGTCCTGATCGCCGGGAAGATTGAGCGTTTGTTTATCCATTCCCTCGCCAAGTTGTTCACCGGCGAAAACTACGGCCACGTCGGCCGCGTGCGCGGTCTTGAGTGCGTCTGCCATTTCCTGTTCGTGCGGAGGAAACCAGCCAAGATGCACTTGGCTACCGAGTAAGGCGTAGTCGTTGGAATGCTCCAGCACCAACGAGACGGGCTTGCCGGCGTCCAGGTGAACGGTTCCCAGCGCCGTCGCCGTAAAGTTGACCTTTTGCTGTTGCACCACCGGTTTGCCGTCGATCGAGAGCGTGGTGCTTCCTCCGCCGTCAACGGAGAAGACGTACTCTCCGCTCACGGGCGGATCGAGTGTCCCTGTCCAGCGAGCAGACCACGAAAGGGTGGGAGGAGCGAAAGAAAAGACTTCCTTACCGAGCTCGGCTGCCGGGAGATGGTTGAAATCCACTGCGGGATCGGCACGAGTCGCGACCGGCTCACCACTCAGATCGCCGGAGCGGAAGTAAGTAGCCGTGAAACCATGGATAGCGTCTCCTCTCAGTACGGGTAAGGGACGAATACCAGCTCCCGCTTTCATATATGTCACTTTCATCGACGATCCCGCACGCTGAATAATGGCTTCTGCAGGTACGCTCAGCTTCTCCACATAGACCATGGGCCCCTGCTCGCCTGTGATCGCGTCGGGACCCGCAGCCACACCGATCAGAGCGATGGTCTTTACCTTGTCCGGAGTGATAGGGAGAAGATGGTCCTTATTTTTGAGAAGGACAGAACCCTCTTCGATCAATCGCTTCGAAAGGGCAATATGCTCCGCGGTCGTTACTTTATTCCCCGGAGCGCCCGTAGGAGGATGATCAAAGACCCCAACCTTGAAAATAGGCACAATGGTATTGAAGAGGACACGGTCGATCACGAGCTCATTGATCTGGCCGCGGTCATAGAGAGCTTTGAAGGAGACGCCAAAGCCCAGGTGATCGACCCCGGCATTGATTGCCTTGAGTGGATCGTGCAAAGCGAACACCGCGTCTGGAGTGATATCGCCCACGAGACCCCAGGACCGCAGTTCAGGGAGAACATCGTTGTTGTTGCAGGCGAACGTGCCATTGATCTGGTTGTAGGAGCACATGGCTGCGCCGGCCGACGACTTCTCAACGGCCGCGCGGAAGCCGGGATAATAGATCTCATGCAGCGCTCGTTCTGAGATGATCTCGTTGATCCCGGTAAAGTCCGGGAAGTGGCCGACCCGATCCCAATCCTGATTGTTGGCCACGAAGTGCTTCATCATGGCAATCACGTGTTGGGACTGGATCCCTGAAACTTCCGCCGACGCCATCTCACCGGTAAGGAAGGGGTCTTCTCCGTACGTCTCAGCGGATCGGCCCCAATGCCAGGTGCGCATGATGTTCAACGTCGGCCCGATGATCTCAGACAATCCCTTGCCGTTCCACTCCTCCGCCAATGCCTTTCCGAACTGAGTAGCCATGTCGCGGTCCCAGCTGCTGGCCACAACTATCTCGTTGGGGAAGGCGGTTACGCCGAGTGCCGATGGAGGTGGAGGGCCGGGGAATGGGCCGCGCGCGATGCCATTTGGGCCATCGGCGGCTCGAACCTTGAGGAGGCCTGCTCCCGCCTGAGCACCGGGCGGGCTATCCAGCCTCTCCAACTTCTCCGCAAGACTCATGCTATGGATCACTTCCAGTGTGCGACATTCAGGAGTTTGACGAGCGTCACGCCACGGCTCCTTGCCTGCCGGAACCGAACAAGAAGCGAGGCTAGGCACGCCGCTGGCGGAAGTCGCAGACTGACACAGCGCGACGAAGACAGTTCCCCAGGCCAGTACGAGCGTCGAGCTTACAAGGAAGAATAACCGCACTTCGACTCCTTTCAGTTCAGTTCATCTGGAACGAACAGTCTTGTTCAAGCAGGTCCAGGAGTGCGGGACGAGGTTCTGAAATCAACTGCTCGCCCCAGTTCCCAAAACAGAGCATCGTCTCTTCTTCCCGCGAATATTGCGGCCAGGTCAACGCGCCAGGTGGCGAAGGAGAACTATTGCGGGCGAAGGCGATCCAACGGCTCTGGATCTGCCGCGAGACAGACAGGTCTTCCGGATTATCCTTGTTAACAGCAGAAAGAGTTCCGAAGACGTAAGGGATCTCGGCGGTGTGAATGGCTCCGGGCAACGTGCCACGTTGTGAACCCGATACGTAGCAGAAGTAGTAGCGAAAGACCGGAACCTGATGCCGCGCGGCCTCCCTTGCGATAATCCGGGTGTTCATGGTCGCAAAGCGGTCGGTACCAATCTGCGCCGCTCGCAGTTCGTCGCTGCCCGTACCATAACCATCGGTCAACGTGCGCGCCCGCTCCCATAGCTCTCCCATTTTCTGCGGTACGGTCCCATACCAGGCCGGCCCAAAGAATCCCGCTTCAAAGCTGTTGGTCCCGATAAGCATCGGCACTCTTCGCGAAGGCGCCCTGCCGGAAAGACTCCGTCATCTTCATGGGCACCACGACCCCGTCGACGTACGGCATCGTCGCCGAGCGAGGGAGGGGAATCTGCAACAGCATCGCGGCCGGCACGGACCGCAGCTCCGCCGCACTCGCGTGAGGAAACGATAGCCCATCCATCGCTGCTGCCATCTGATCTGCGACAGCGTTGCGCGAGACCTCGGGCAAATCCAAAGCGCCAGATTGGATGATGCCTTTCGCAAACAGACCCCGGGCGGCAGGAGCGGCCATCAGATACGCAACGGAAGCACCTCCCGCCGATTCACCAAAAGCGGTGACGTTATCAGGATCGCCGCCAAAAGCTGCGATGTTTCGCTGCACCCAACCGAGCGCCGCGATCTGATCGAGCAGGCCGAAGTTCGCAGATGGCTCCGTGAGCGCCGGGTGGGGAAACACCCCGAAAATGCCCAGGCGGTAGTTCACCGTGACCACGATGACCCCGTAGCTGGCGAGAGAGCTGCCGTCATACTGCTCGAGCGAAGTGCCGCCAAGGCGAAATGCGCCGCCGTGAAACCAAACCATGACAGGCAGGGGTCCCTCTTCACGCTGCGCCGGCCGCCAGATATTGAGCGTAAGACAGTCCTCACTCATGGGCCGGTCGACCAGGCACGACTCTGGGGCGCGGGGCGCTCGCGGTTGCAGACACGCCGGCCCGAACTGGGTAGCCTGATGAACGCCGGTCCAATCCGACGCTGGTTGCGGCGCTTTCCAGCGCAGCTCACCGGTCGGAGCCGCCGCGTAGGGAATGCCCAGAAAATACTCCGTCGGTTCCTTACGCACCCCGGCAACCATACCGTGCGTCGTGGTTACAGAGGGCTGTGACATGGACCGCATCTCTCCCCGCGGAAGTATAGTGCGCTACGCCAATTCCCGATAGGAGCCCACGCGTCCGAAAGCTTCCTGGCGTAAGTCCATCGCTGAGTCAGGAATTGCCACGGCAATCCACGGCTTCTGTTTGTCCTGGACGTGCAATCGCCATTCCACGGTAAGCTCTTCATTTCCCTTAAAGACGACCTGCCGGCTCAGCTCGGGCGCTTCACAGTTGAATAGCCTTAGTACTATCTCGTGCTTGCCTCTTCCACGGATTTTCGCTACCAGGGAAACGGCATCATCGCTCTGTTCCGTCGCGGCCACCGATATATCGATTGCCTGGTGCGGGTCGAAGATAAGACGATAGAAACGGCCATTGAGCAAGTTCAGATTCCACTCGAAGCCCCCGCTTGAAGCCACATAGCGCCCGGCCGGGACGCTTTGATCGAAGTGGCCGGCATTGAGGTGCACCGTTTGCCCGCTACGTGTTTCACGCAAAGTCGTTATTCCTTTGCAGCTTCCCTGGATGTGCGCGGGCATGGCGCTGTGGGCGAGGTTGATTGCCATGCGGCTGGTGGAGTAGCTCCACTGTTCCTTATAAGGAAAGACGGCATTGTTGGGCCACGCCGGAGCATCGCCTTGGTAAGATTTCATCCCCAGGCCCAATCCCCCGACCAGGTTCACCAGGTCCACGAGCCCTTGAGAAAATCTCGTCTGACAAGATCCATGATTATCCCGTAATGGTACCGAAAGGTACCACTTTCCAGATGACAGCCACAGTATCAAAGTCGGGTGCAAAGTGTAAAGACGGGGAACTATTCTTCTAAGACCCAGGAAACTGCCAATGGTGTAATCACCAGCGCGACCAGGGCACCGTATACGGCTTTCAACGCAAATACCTTGCCGTAGCCGAGGCCGGTTGGGAACAGCAGCGGCAGGATAGCGGCGTTGAGGCCGAGACCCAGCACCATCGCGATGAGGGCAAGCAAGAAAGCGCGAAGGATGATTTTCCGGGCTGGGGCCGGGCTGGGGCCGCGCTGGCCGCGAAGCCACGCATCCAGATGCCCGGCTTGCATTCTCTTACGCGTGATCAATGAAGGTACCAGCGTGCTCATGAGCGTGATCATGAAGGTTTGTGGGGCAGCATCGCGGACCAGGCTGCCGGGGCCGCCAGTGGGAACGTGGTCGTGTCCATGAAAAACCAGCCAGGCGAAGCCGACGCTGATCGCAGCGTTGATAGCTATCGAGACGGCGGTTTCAGTGGCCAGGTACTTTGCCCGAAGCTGGTGCATGCGTGCTCCACAACAAAAGCTGATGCATCTCTGTTGGCTATGCCTCAGGGCACGGCATCACCCGTGCCATAAACCGCTTGTGAGGTTACCGGCTTTTAGTTCCCGTGCGAGCCTCCTGGATACGATGACGGGTGCCCCAGGTCTCGATTTTGAGACCTGGGATCCTTCACGCAAATGCCGGCAGACCAATTTGAAGAGCTTTAATCGGACCGAGTTCTCACTGGCTCCGGCAATGTGCGGCAATCTACCTCGCGGTACCCAAAGGTACCAAGAAGGAACCATAGTTACCAGAGCAGTGGCACAGATGTAAAGCGGTCAACCCCGTCACGGGCAAAAACCCGCTTTTGGGCGCGCTACCCGGCGCTGCATACGAACATCCTTTACAAATGGTTTTTATCTCTGCTATCTATTGACTGCGGAGTGGTACCAACGGGTACCCACAAAATGAGCAATCTTCCAGACTTTTCCCGAAGCCCGTTGTATGGCTCGCAACCGTGACGATACCGAAGGCTGGTCGCCGGACCGCAACCAGCGGAATTACAATCGGACCAACGTGCATTCAAAAGGTAGACCATGAACCATAATCAACTGCCCGGAAATCAGGCGCCATACAAACTGGATGCGGGCGAGGGCCTGCGCTACGCCTTTGGAGGCCATCTCGCCACCGTCATCGCTCGTCATGAAGACCTCGGTATCCCCGTGGCTGGAGCGATCCTCACCGGCGCGAAGGGCGCCACCTTCCCGGTGCATCGGCACGCACGAACGCATGAAGCGTTCATCGTGGTGGAGGGTGTTGTGTCGCTCATTCTGGGTGAACAGACATTCCAGCTCTTTCCCGGTGATTACGTGAACATCCCCCCCGGTACGCCTCACGGCTGGACTTATCTTGACTATCACGGAAAGCTGTACGGTTGGACCTTCACCGGCAACGCCAATCAAATCTACCAACGGATAGGCGAGCCATTCGCAGCGAAGGTGTATCGGGAGTCAACCGAAGAACCTGATTGGACCAAGCTGGATGAAACCTTGGATATCGAATTCATCCGCGGCCACAGTTCCGGGTCAGGGTACGCAGAGAAGCTCAATTCGCTGCCTGAGGGCAATGTCCCTTACGTGCTCGCGGCCGGGGAAGGGGAGCGGTTGCTCGCGGCCGATCAGCTCTTTACTTTTCTTGGGGACCAGCGGCATAGCGGCGGAGTGTTCATGACCATTATGAACGAGGGCGCCGCAGGCGAAGCGATTCCTCCCCACTATCACGAGCACGTCACGGAAACGTTCTTCTGCATCACCGGTGCTCTCAAGATGTTCGTAGACGGTGAATATGTCACCCTGTACCCCGGGGACTATGTTCACCTACCTCCCAAGGCAGTCCACTCCTATCAAATCATCAGAAATGACACTCGGTTCCTTGGGTATCTGAGCCCCGGCTTTTTCGATTCATTCTTCCGTTACCTGGGTGTGCCATACAAGGGTTATATTTACCCTCCCGTGCCCCCTCCCTTCGATTTCAGCCGGGTTCTCCAGCACCTCGGGGAACTGGACCTGAAGCTGATGGGGAAGCCCGGCGCACCTCCGGCGCAAGGCAGAGGCTAAACGCGCTGGCTCCTGCGCTGGCCGGCACCGGCGATGACCTATGATGAGTATTGGCCTCAATCGAGGACGTCATTCGGCATGGAGAAACAAGTGCGGCAAGCGACAGCCAGGCAGGAACCCCATAGGCAGCGCATCCTCGATGCTGCTTCAGACGTGTTTCTGGAGTGTGGATTCGAGCAGACGAGCACGGCGGTGATCGCCCGGCGAGCAAAGGTTTCGAAACGCGAACTGTACTTCCACTTTGCCGACAAGCGCGCTCTGCTCGCTGCCGTTATCACCGAACTACAGAGTTCCATGCATTCCCGGATGGACGTCCGCTGGTCGTCGAATGAAGACATGGAGGTCGTTCTTCGCAAATCAGCGTCAGCGATTCACGGCTTCATCCTCTCGGAGCGCTTTGGCAAGCTGGTGCGCATTGTCGCAGCCGAGTCTTATCATGACGCGGCAGTGGCCAGGCAATTCTTCGAGTTGGGGCCGCTGGCGGGTAGGAAGGCGACTGCCAAATACCTGAAAGCGCGGATGGAGGAAGGCAGGCTGCGGAAGGCCGACCCCATCAAAGCAGCGGATGATTTCCTCGACCTGGTCGTCGGAGCACAGCTCATGACCGCCGTAATTCTCGGCCAGGTGGACCCTGCCGCGCGCAAGCGCGATTACATCGACCACTCCGTGGAAGTCTTCTTGATGATCTATGCGACCCCCAAGACACGAAACGGAGCACGACCGGCTACGCGGCAACGTTCAAAGATCACCGGTTGACAAAGCGATGGTACTGTGGGGTACCATTACCCTGACATGAGACTGGCCAGTTTCCAAAACGCTGGTGTTGACACCTGGGGAATCGTTGAAGGCGAAGAGGTCCTCGATATTGGGTCTGTTGCTGCGCGCCCGCTTCCCGGACTTAAAGTCCCTCATCAGTGCCGCCGCATACGAGATCGCAACCGAAGCAAAGGGATCGGCTGCGCGCTTGCCCTTAGCCGGGCTGCATTGGCTGCCGGTAATCCCGAATCCGGAAAAAATCCTGTGTGTGGGCCTCAATTACGAAAAGCATCGTAAAGAAACCGGCCGTGCTGAAGTCGCCCATCCCACCATATTCGCCCGATTTGCCAGCTCGCAAACCGCGCATCTGAAAAACATTCTCCGGCCCAGGGTTTCCGACAACTTGGACTTCGAAGGTGAATTAGCGGTAGTGATTGGGAAGAGCGGCCGCTACATACCGCGCGCCGAGGCACTGGATCACATCGCTGGATACGCTTGTTATAACGACGGCAGTATACGCGACTGGCAGCACCATACTCATCAGTTCACGCCGGGGAAAAACTTTCCCCAGACGGGCGCGTTCGGGCCCTGGATGATGACGCCGGATGAACTCGGTCCGCTGCAGGGTCTCCGCATCCGCACGCGCCTGAACGACCAGGTTGTTCAGGACGCGTTGTTAGGAGAAATGATTTTCGACATACCCACAATCCTGGAATACTGCTCCTCATTCACGCGCCTGGAGTGTGGCGATGTCATCGCAACTGGAACTCCGGGCGGTGTCGGTGTTAAGCGCACGCCTCCGTTGTGGATGAAACCCGGCGACGTTGTCGAAGTGGAGATCGAGGGCTTGAGCACCCTGCGGAACGGCATCGCAGAAGAGTCCTGAGGAATGGCTATTCATGACCCGCTTTCCCGTAGCTGATATCCGCAGTGTCGATCTTGGCACTCCGGATTTAGCCAAGTCCGAGCAGTTCTACACCACGGTGTGGGGGCTCGAAGTGGCTGCGCGCCAAGGTTCCTCGGTCTATCTGCGCGCCACTGGCCGGGATCACCATGTGCTGGCCTTGCATCCGCATCCTACCGCGGAGATATTCTCCGTGACCTTCCGTGCCGCTTCTACCGACGATCTGGAACGGTTGGTGTCGTCCGTCCAGGCCGCAGGAGGTCAAGTCCTGCAACCCCGCGCACCTAATCAAGGCCCGGATGGCGGCCAGGCGGCTACGGTGAAGACTCCCGAAGGCTACGTGTTTCGCCTTATCAACGATGACACCATGCACTCTCTGTACGGTACGCACAAGGATTTCCCTCTTCGTCTGTCCCACGTCAACCTGAACTGCGTAGATGTGGACGCAACTCGGATCTTCTTTGAAACTGCGCTTGGCTTCTGCATGACTGATCGCTCCAAGATGATGGCCTTCCTGCGCTGCAACAGCGACCATCACGCGGTAGTGCTGGCGGATTCGGGGGTAAATGGCCTCAACCACGTTGCATTCCTGATGCCCGATTTCGATTCTGTTATGAGGGGATCAGGGCGCATGATCGATCATGGATACCCCATCGGCTGGGGAGTGGGACGGCACGGCCCCGGAAACAACATCTTCGCCTACTTCGTCGATCCAGACGGCTTCGTGATAGAGCACACGGCAGAAGTTCTCCAGGTCGATGACAGTTACGTACCCCGCGGACCAGACCAGTGGACCTGGCCTAAGGGAAGGACCGACCACTGGGGGATTGCGCCGCCTAAATCTGACCGCGTGAAGCAAGCGCAGTTGGCCATCCGTTTCGCCACTTTCGAAAGCAGCCCGGTCTAAAAAGCCCGCGGAAAAACGTCGGTTTTTGAAGGGTACGGGCTTTAGCCCGTACGTATCCGATTGAAAGCAGATCCGGCTTTAGCCGCTGGGGGGACAGCTGTTCAACCGTTGTGCCAGCCCCGGACTTTCAGTCCGGGGAAGCGGGTTTTCAAATCCGCGAGAACACTTTGGCTTGCAGCTTGAAAACATATTCGACTTTAGCCGCTGAGGGGACAGCTGCTCAACCGTTGTGCCAGCCCCGGACTTTCAGTCCGGGGGAGCGGGTTTTCAAACCCGCGAGAGCGCTTTGGCTTGCAGCTAATGGGCTTTAGCCCTGGTGTGAATGTTTCGAGGACCCCAATCAACCCGAAGTTTTTTCGTGACGAGAGATCAAAACTGTTTGGGTGGTGGTTACCAATCTCGGTGGAATTGGACGCGCAACCACCAGGGCTAAAGCCCGAGATTCATATACGGAGCGTTGTCGCAAAGGCGCAATCTATGGAACGCATGATCGCAGCGCGGGAAGCCAATCAAAAGCCGGACTATGACGTAGTCATCGTAGGTTTTGGACCGTCCGGATCGGTCGCTGCCTGTTGGCTTGGCCAGGCGGGGATCCGTACCCTGGTTATCGACAAGAGACGGACGATCTGGGAGATACCTCGTGCCATCGCGATCGACCACGAAATCCTGCGCGTATTCCAAAACATCGGTGCGGTAGAGAAGATCTTGCCATACACCGCGCCCTTTCCCGCCTCAGAGCACTTCGGGGCAACGGGCCAGCTCATCCGCCGCATCGATGTCGTGCCGCCGCCCTATCCACTGGGGTACGTTCCCACGATGGTGTTCACCCAGCCGCCGGTTGAAACGGTGCTGCGCGCGCGGGCGGCCGAGCATCCGAGCGTAACCGTAGAGCTTGGGTTGGAAGCCTTTGCTCTCACTCAAACAACGCAACAGGTGACCTTACAAATCAGAAATAACGATGGCCAGGTGCGCGCTGTCACTGCTTCTTATGTGATCGCGTGCGACGGTGCTTCCAGCCCGATTCGCCAACTCCTCGACCTGAAACTGGAGGACCTCGGGTTCGACGAACCCTGGATGGTCGTCGATGTCCGGGTGAATGAGGCCAGCCTGTCGAAACTTCCCCAGACGGCGGCGCAATACTGTGACCCCGCACGGCCTACAACCTTCATCGTCGGCCCCGGCAATCATCGCCGGTGGGAGATCATGCTACTTCCCGGCGAAAACCCCCTCGAGGTGGAAAGTGAAACCAACGTCTGGCGGTTGCTTTCCCCCTGGCTCACCCCGCAGGATGGCGAACTATGGCGCGCCAGCTGCTATCGCTTCCATGCGTTAGTTGCGGAGCAATGGCGTAAGGGTCGCGTGTTCCTCGCAGGAGATGCCGCTCACCAGCAGCCGCCATTTATCGGCCAGGGTATGTGCCAAGGCATCCGCGACGTAAGCAACCTGGCATGGAAGCTGGAAACAGTTTTGGCCGGCCAAGCCGATGATAGTCTCCTGGACACCTATGCGGAGGAGCGCGGCCGCCACGTGCACACCCTCACGGCGCGCATCAAGGCCATCGGCCACCATATCTGCGAACGTGACCCCGAAGCGGCGCGCCGCCGGGACGAATCGCTCCTGGAACAGGGTGGCGGAACGGCGCCCACCGTCACGCGCCAGGAGATCGTGCCGCCTCTCGAAACCGGACTGCTGTCGGACCGTCCGCACCCGGCAAATGGAACGCTCTTCCCTCAGCCGTGGATCGTGTCCGGCAGGGAACTGAAGCGCATGGATGAGGTGGTCGGACATGGATGGCGCCTGGTGTTGGACGGCCGGAAGGTAAATGAAGCTGTGGAGGTTTCCCCATCACCCGTCACATCGACCGTCATCGGCGGACGAGGACTCCAGGAAAAGGATGAAATTCTGGCTACGTGGTTCCAACGCCACAACTGCGTGGCCGCTGTCGTCCGGCCCGATCATTACGTCTACGGGGTCATGGAAAAAGTCGAAGATATCAGCCCGGCTCTGGCGGCGCTCAAGAACCGGATAACAGTGCGCCGGATAGCTTAGCCATCAGCCGTATTCTCGGCGGTCGCGCTCTCGCGCCTCGATCTCTGCGCCGCCAGAGCGTCACTACTACCATGAAGTGCACTAATGCGCCGCGCATCCGGAGGCCGAATCCCTCTTGCCGCTGCTTTCTGACGGGTCGTAAATCTTTGCCCAATCCACCAGCCCGCGGACGTACTCCTCGCGGCCCTTCGGCAGCACGTCGAAGAAGCCGTAGATACCCATGAACTGCTCGCTGCCGCGGCCGAACGTGCCGTAGGTGCGAAAGATTTCTGCTTGCGCATTTTTGTAGAAGACACTATGTCCGGAAAGCGTAAAGGTCTCGGGTCCGATCTTCTTTTCCCTAAAGTTATAAATTGTCTTTCCCGCCCTTACTTCCTCCGGCCTGAAAGAGACATGAAAGTCGTAGTTGAAATCAGACTTGTACGAAGAGACCCAGCAAAACTTCCAGCCCATCCGTTTGCGCACCGCTTCGATCTGCTCAATCGGAGTACGTGACACGGCGACATAAGACATATCGTGATTCGCGAAGTATGGCAGCAAGCCGTCCACATGATTGGACTCCAGCGTGCAACCCTCGCATTGCCACTCCTGTTCGGGTTCCATCATGAAATGCTTCATGAAGAGCTGTTTATGCTGCTTGAATAAATCGGCGAGTGTGCAGTCTCCTTCCGTAGACGTGAAGGTATAGTTCTTCTCAATTTTCACCCATGGCAGCGCACGCACTTCGGCGGCCAGCGCATCGCCCGCGCGCATGTACTGCTTTTCCTTGTCCATCAGGGCTAGTCGCTGCTTAAGCCATTCTTCCTGCGACACAACGGGATGATGTTCGACGGCTTCTTCGTGTCGCTTTTGGTCTGCAATCGCTGCCTTGGGATCATTTGTTTTTTCCATAGTCATGGCCCTCCTTCAAACTAGGATGAACGTTGCCGTGCATGAGTTCGCCGTGGTTCCAATTTACTTGAGCAGGCTTTCTCGGACGACGGTGGAAAGACTTGGGAGACGAATTGGATTGCAGATGACACGAGAGATCCGAGCATTAAAGCCAGAGCGGCGGTCTGGTAAATTCAAGCGTGTGTATGGAACAGATTGACACATCCCATAAACACGCTTGCGGTCTGGAGGATTAGCATGACAAACAATGGACGAGCTAAACTGCGCCGCCGTCCGAAAAGAGCGCGATACGACGAGAAGTCCATTCATCGAATTCTCGATGCAGCCTTTCTCGTGCATGTCGGCTTTCTGGTCGAATCTCAGCCGTTTGTTATTCCAACGCTCTATGGGCGCCACGAAAATACGATATTTCTGCACGGCTCCGCGGCCAGCCGAATGCTGAAGGATCTGGCAGCAGGGGTCGCTGTTTGCGCCACCGTTACGATCGTAGATGGCTTGGTGTTGGCACGATCAGCATTCAACCACTCCATCAACTACAGGTCGGTAGTGATGTTCGGGACGGCTCGGCTCGTCGAGGGAGACGAAAAGCTGTTGGGCTTGAAAACGATTTCGGACCACCTGCTGGCCGGAAGATGGAACGATGTGCGGCCGCCGAGCACGCGGGAATTGAAGGCGACTACCGTGCTGAAAATGACGATTGAGGAGGCTTCCGCAAAGGTGCGGGAAGGCCCGGTTCTGGATGACGAGGACGATTATTCGTTACCCCATTGGGCCGGAATAGTTCCCGTCGAGCAGAGTTGGAAGAATCCACTCCCCGACTCGCGTCTCGCGCCGACCGTACAACTCCCTGGGTATCTCCGAAGTTTGTTCCCAGGAAAAACTGAGATTTCTTAAGTTCTTTCGTGAGGTATGTAGGAAGATGCGAAAGATTTCTATTTCGGTCTGCGGTGTGGTCGCCCTGGCGCTTTGCTGAACCCCGGCCGCCCTTGCAGGACATTCTCACTTCCCGAAGTCACGCTGTCTCAGGACACAGACGACTGGATCTCATACTCAGAGGTTGCAATCGCATCCGGCGGGAAGGCTAAACGTGAGCCTAGCCCCAGAAGCTAACTTGCTTTGAATGTTTTTCGTCAAAACTCCCACAGAATCGTCATCCTGAGCGGAGCGCCTCGCAGATTTATCGCGTGCTACAGCGCTTGCGGCGCGCAGCCGAAGGACCCCGGCGGTCCTTTTCTTACCCAAGCTGCTCTGAGCTTTTTGGCCACCGAAGCCCGCGACAGAACCGGGGGGGCGCCCTGCATCCATTAATAGGAAGGGTGGCTGTTACAAAGACCCGATCTCTGCCGCTCGACCGCCGGGCTACCGTCCAGGCCGGAAGGTATCACGATCGGGCATGTTCTGGTCCCGGCCTGATGCTGTTCAACACTTGGAACGAGCCTGGGACCTGGGATATTTCCACCTCCGCGCCCTCTGCTCCACCTGGCCAGAGCCTGCCTGTCAGACTTGTCCAAATCAGCTCTTTTGCGCTTCATTGGGCATGACGAGTGTGGGATGCCGATTTATTTCGGAAGAATGGAATGTGCTCGCCTGATAGTTCGTCAAGGCCCGGAGGGCCGGCGGCTAAACATAGCCCAGCCCGGGAGGGCTGGGATATCGAGGGGAGATGATGCGAGCGCCGTTAGGTGCGGCACTCCGAAGCGACGCCATACTCTGCCGCCCTGCTACCCAACCTGGTTTCGCCCATACTGGTCGCGGCGCATTCTCGTCCAATCCAAAATCGCGTACTTGCGGCGCAACAGATACGCAGGGCGTTCAGGCCTCGAGAACCCTCCTCCCGTAAAGACGGCGTGCCGCTGAAAGGGGAATCCAATCGATGGCGGGGTGGCGTGCCATTTGTGTGCGCGCCACCCCTCGTCTCAGTGACAATAGAGTAGCCTAGAGGAGTCGCGTATGACCTCTTTTCGATCTACTCTCTTCGCCGCTCTTTCTTTCAGTGCCGGACTCTCCCCGGCTCTCGCGCAAGTGCCGCACGTTCCACCTTCCAACACCCAGCTCGCCAGCCCGCAGATCGAGCGCAAGGTCGATGCACTGCTTAAACAAATGACGCTCGATGAAAAGATAGGCCAGCTGGTGCAGTACAGCGCGACCGAAGCGCACCCCGCCCCCGCCACCGGCAACACCACAACGGCTCTTAACGTGAACCCGCCTGCGCCCGGGGGAGTCGACAGCTACGTGCTCGCGCAAAAGGGGGAACTCGGCTCCATGCTCAACACGGTTGGGCGGGGCCTTACCAACCATTTTCAGCACGCTGCCGTTGACAACACCCGCCTGCATATCCCCCTGCTTTTTGGAGCCGACGTCATCCACGGCTTCCGCACCATCTTTCCTGTTCCGCTGGCCACGGCATCCAGTTGGGATCCCGCCTTGATCACGGATCTCGCGCATATGGCTGCCATCGAAGCCCGCACTGCAGGCATCGACTGGGTCTATTCCCCCATGGTTGACATCGCGCGCGATGCGCGATGGGGCCGCTGCACCGAGAGTGCCGGGGAAGACCCCTACCTGGGTTCTGCGATCGCTCGTGCCTATATCCGCGGCTACCAGGGCGAGAGCCTGTCGGCGCCCGGCTCCGTCGCTGCCTCGGTCAAGCATTTCGCCGCCTACGGTGCTGCCGAGGCCGGCCGCGAGTACAACACTACAGACATGAGCGACCTGCTGTTGCGCCAGGTCTATCTGCCGCCGTATCACGCAGCTGTTGAGGCCGGCAGCGCCACCGTGATGACCTCCTTCAACTCGCTGAATGGTGTTCCTGCCACCGCCAACCCATATCTGCTGCAAACCATCCTGCGCGATGAGTGGGGCTTCGACGGCGCCGTGGTCTCCGACTACACCGCCGTCATGGAGCTCACGCATCACGGCATCGCACTCGATTCCGCCGTGGCGAGCCAAAAGGCCCTGATGGCCGGTGTCGACATCGACATGATGTCGCACTACTACGACGCCGAGCTGCCGGGCTGGTGAAGTCGGGCCGCGTGCCGATGGCTGTGGTGGACGACGCCGTGCGCCGCGTCCTACGGGTGAAATTCGCGCTCGGTATCTTCGAACACCCTTTTACCGATGGCCCCGAGGTAACGGGAGCAGTTGCCGAGCATCGCCCACTTGCCCGCCGCGGCGGCAGAGGAGTCTTTGGTGCTGCTGCAGAACAATCCCGCGCCGCAGAATGCGCTCCTGCCGTTAGACCCGGCTATCAAGAAGATCGCGCTCATCGGCCCGCTCGCCGACGATGCCAGCGATATGGTCGGCGCCTGGTCGGGCGCGAACAATTTCGGCGATGTGCGTACCTTGCACGCCACCATGGAGGAACGAGCCCAGCAGAGCGGCGCCACCCTTACCTATGAGAAGGGAACGGAGATCTCCGGCACTTCAGACTCCGGGTTCGCCGCAGCGGTTGCCGCGGCACAGAATTCCGATGTTGCCATCCTCGCCCTGGGCGAGTCGAGTGACATGAGTGGCGAAGCCGCCTCGCGCGCTCACCTGGATTTGCCAGGAAACCAACAGCAGTTGCTTGAGGCGGTGGTCGCAACCGGCAAGCCTGTCGTCCTGCTCGTTTTCTCCGGCCGGCCGCTCGTGCTCGACTGGGCCGCTCAGCATGTGCCTGCCATTATGGAGGTTTGGTTCCCGGGCGTCGAGACTGGACCAGCAATTGCCGGCACCCTATTCGGCGATGTAGCTCCCAGCGGCAAGCTCACCATGAGTTTCCCCCGCGCCGTGGGGCAGGAGCCGCTCTACTATAACCAGCTGCCTACTGGCCGCCCAATCCAGCACGCTGATCCCGCTCACCCCGGCTACGTGGAGATGAAGTACGTGTCGCGCTATCTGGACGTACCGAATGACGCACTCTTTCCCTTCGGACATGGTCTTACCTACTCGACCTTCGGCTACTCCGGCGTTTCGCTTTCGACCCAGTCAATTAGCTCCGCCTCGCTGATGCGCGATCCAAAGAGCCAGCCCGTGGTTGCAACCGCCACAGTCACCAATACAGGAAAACGCCGCGCCACTGAAATCGTTCAGTGCTATGTCAATGTTCGAGGCGCCAGCACCGAGCAGCCGGTGCGCAATCTCAAGGGCTTTGCTCGCATTACGCTCGACCCTGGCCAATCTCAGGCAGTTCACTTTCCTCTAGGCTTTGAAGACCTTTCGTTCTACAACGTCAAGGTCCAACAGGTTGTCGAGCCGGCTGACTATACGGTTTTTATAGGTGGCAGTTCGACCACCACCAATGCTGGTCACTTTACGACTACACCGTAGCAACGAGCGTCTTCTGACTTTGTAGATTGAAGTTAGTTTCTTGGATGGGGGTCGTAAAGGCCGCAGTTGGTCCTACCCACGAAACTCCTGATTTCCCCCTCATGGTTGCCGTCCAAAGCGCCACTCTCTCCTTTGTCATCCCGAGCGAAGCCGAGGGATCTGCAGTTCGCCTAACCAGCATCAAACCTTGCCCAAAGCGCTTCTCCCCTTGTCATCCCGACCGGAGCGTAGCGTAGCTCCGGACATCTCATATGGACATTGCACAGGAGCCGTGCTATCTTCCTTGCAATGTCCAAAGGAGCGACAGTGAATACCAATAAATCGGAAGTGTTGCAGGGAACACTGGACCTGATGATTCTGAAGACGCTCCAGGCGCTGGGTCCATTGCATGGATTCGGGATTGCACGGCGCATCGAGCAGGTGAGTGAAGATGTTTTGACGCTGAACGAGGGCACTGTATACACCTCTTTACTGCGGCTGCAACAGCAGGGCTGGATTGATTCGAAGTGGGGAACATCAGAGAACAACCGTAAGGCCAGGTTTTACTCGATTACCAGTCGGGGACGAAAGCAACTTGCAATCGAGACAGACAATTGGGAGCGAATTTCCGGCGTGATCGGGCGCGTTTTGCGTTTGGAAAGGGGGTAAACGCTATGAATTCCTGGGCCCTTCGACTTGCATCGAGAGTGAGCGGTCTTTTCCGGCAGAAGAACGCAGAATCCGAATTCGAGGATGAGATGCAGATTCACCTTCAACTGTTGACGGAGAAGTTCCTTCGCCAGGGCATGGGTCCGGAAGATGCCGACTCCGCCGCACGCCGCCAGTTCGGCAACACGACCTTGCTCCAACAGCGCCATAGAGAATCGCGCACCTTTCTGTCCTTCTCTACTGTCTTTCAGGATGTCCGCTACGGCCTCCGTGTGCTGCGCAAGAGTCCGGGGTTTACGGCGATTGCGGCGACATCGCTGGCACTGGCGATTGGTGCCAATACGACGATTTTTTCGGCGGCCAAGCGGCTGCTGCTGGATCGGCTCGACGTGCCCCGGGCCGGCGAATTGCGCCTGCTGCATTGGGTCGGCGACAAGCATGTGGCCATCAACAACGTGTGGGGAATCACGGACAATGGTCTGAGCGGCATCAGCGCCGCGTCGTTTTCGTATCCGGTGTATGAACAACTGCGGCGCGATAATCGCGTGCTTGAAGACCTGTTTGCATTCAAAGACGCGGGCACGATGAATGCAACGGTGGACGGCACAGCGCAAATTGTGCAGGGCGAATTGGTGAGCGGCAATTACTTTGAACAGCTGCGCGTGCGGCCGCAGCTGGGGCGGCCGATCATTGCATCGGACGACGCGGTGGGGGCGCCACCGGTAGCACTGCTAAGTGCGCCGTTCTGGCAGCGAGCATACGGCCGGAACGCAGGCGTGCTGGGACAGACCATCAAGGTGAATATGGTTCCGGTGACGATCATCGGCGTTGCGCCGCCAGGATTTACCGGGGCAAAAAATGTGTTGGTCGCGCCGGATCTTTTCTTCCCGATGAGCGCGCAGCCGCTGGTGGAGCCGCGCGGAAAGGGTGGTTCCCTGATTGGCCAGTCGAGCCCCGAGATGTGGTGGTTGAACATCATGGGACGCGCGAAGCCTGGCGTGCCGGACGCGCAAGCGCAGGCGGCGCTGGATGTGTCGCTGTCAGCAGCGGTCGAGGCAACCATCAAGCCGGGCTCCGGAGATACTGTGCCGCGGCTGATTCTGAGCGATGGGAGCCGCGGGCTTTTTGCTTCCCGGCAAATGTTTGGCCAGCCGATCGTGGTGTTGATGGCGGTGGTGGGGCTGGTGCTGCTGTTGGCCTGCGCCAACATTGCCAGCCTGCTGCTAGCGCGCTCCGCGGCGCGGCAGCGGGAGATCAGCGTGCGGCTGGCATTGGGGGCGGGGCGCGCGCGGGTGCTGCGCCAGGTCCTCACCGAGAGCCTGCTGCTTTCGGCATTGGGGGGCGCGGCAGGACTGCTGCTTTCGTTCCTGGCGCGCAACGCGTTGCCGGCGCTGCTTTCCAATCCCTGGGAGCGAAATCAATTCAACAGCGATTTTGACTGGAAGATTTTCGGCTTTACCGCGGCGGTTACGCTAGCGACGGGGTTGCTTTTTGGCGTTGTACCCGCATGGGCGGCAACGCGAACGGAAGTGAACTCGGGGCTGAAGGAGACGGCGCAGACTACGACGCGGCGGAGCAAGGGACTGGGCGGCAAGGCGATTGTCGCATTTCAACTGATGCTGTCGACGGTGCTGGTGACGGGCGCATTGCTGTTTGTGCGCACGCTGTGGAACCTCGCCCACGTCGATCCAGGATTCCGCAGCGATCACCTGCTGCTGTTCGCGATCAGCCAACCAGAGGCGCGCTATCCTCCGCCGAAGGATTTGGCGCTGCACCGGCGCATCGAGGAGCGGCTGCGATCGATTCCCGGCGTGGAGGCGGTGACCCTTTCCGAAGTCGCGTTTATCTCCGACAGCATGGAGAACTCGAATTTTGTGCCCGAGGGCGAAAAGATCGATCTGAACAAGGAACAATCGGCGCCGAACAACGCGGTGGGCGCGGGTTTTTTCAAGACCATGGGCATTCCGATAATTGCCGGCCGCGACTTTGACGCGCGGGATACGGCCAGCTCGCAGAAGGTCGCCATTCTCAGCGAGGCACTGGCACGCAAGGCGTTTCCTGGCGTGAACCCGGTGGGGCGGCACATCCTTGCGCACTGGCATCCCCGCGAGGGCAAGCCGGGGGAGGTGATCGAAGTTGTGGGCGTTTGCGCAGACACCCGCTATTGGAGCCTGAAGCAGGATCCGGTGGGCATGTTTTTCGAGCCCTATCCGCAGGTGGGTAACCTGGACTTCGGCGCGACCTACGAATTGCGCACTAGCCTGAAGCCGGAGAGCCTTGCGCCTGCGTTGCGCAAGGCGGTGCAGTCGATCGACCCCGACCTGCCGCTCATGGACCTGCGTACGCAGCGCGAGCAGATTGACGCGACCATGCGGCAGGAACGGATTTTTGCATCCCTCACTGCGGGGTTTGGCGTGCTGGCGCTAGTGCTGGCGTGCGTGGGCGTGTATGGGGTGATGGCGTATTCCGTGGCTCGCAGAACCAGCGAGATCGGCGTTCGCCTGGCGCTGGGAGCGCTGCCGCGGCAAGTGTTGGCGATGGTCCTGGGTGAGGCCTCGTGGCTGGGGGTGGTGGGCATTGGCGCGGGGGTTGGCGTGGCGCTGGTGCTTACCAGGCTGGTCAAGTCGCTGCTTTACGGATTGCAGGCGGCCGATCCATCTAGCATGCTTGGAGGCGCAATTCTATTAATGATTGTGGGGCTGGCGGCGAGCTGGATTCCGGCGCGGTTGGCGGCGGGCGTGCAGCCGATGGAGGCACTAAGGCACGAATAATAAAATCGGGAGATTGGGTTGGAAACGCGGAGTCGCTACGTCCTGGTGAAACCGTCGCCGCTCCATTCTTCTGAGCCGACGCCGTTATGCACAAAGAACAATCCTGTCGGGTCATACTTCTTTTTCACCCGTGTCAGACGAGCCCAGTTGCTGCCCCAATAAGAATGCTGCCAGTCTTCTTCGAAGAAATTACTTTCCGAAACATACGCTCCGCCCCTTGGTCCCACGGCTCGCAGCTCGTTCATGCAACGATGAACTTGCGCGCGAGATTTCCTTGCCGCCTCGACGTCCGGCTCGTGGCCGCGTACTCCTGGATACCCGCCTGCGCCGTCCGCGACAATCGCCAGCGCAAACGCATTCAACACCGCAGGGTTCGTCGCCGTATCCCTTGTTGCTTCGACAGCCTCGCGCGGCGCTCCCCCGAGCCCCTTGTTGAAATGCAGCTCGATCAGTTGGGAGCGAGATCCGGCAAACAATGCATTCGCCAGCCGCTCCTGCGAATCATCTTCGAGTAGCGATGCCGGCAACCACAGCGATTCGTAGCCGTAGATGGTCCAGGCCACTTGGCCTCCGTCTCCCGTCCACCACACATTATTCGGTCGCGCCGACTCGCGTGTCCGAGTCGAAAGCGTGCTGCTGCTGCTCCTTCCTCCACGCAACATCCCACCAATGCCGAGCGGGCATGCTGCCAAGACGCATACCTGGCTCAACCGTGTAAATTCCGGGCGAACCCGCAATCCAATCGAGGAAGGGTTGCCAGACTTTTCGAGCTTCTTCGGTAGTCAACCCTAGCGAAACCATGGAAAGACCAAGGACATTATCCGAACCGATGTGTGCTTGCTCGCCCCAATGATCGTTAAAGAGATTGTCTCGATAAAAGCCGGCGAAGTAGCGTAATAAGCGGCGAAAGGCGTCATCCGAGGAGGCTTTGACGCGGAAGTTCGCACCGCCCGCGTATTCGGGAAGGTCGCGCACGCGTAGCGTCACCTTGGTTACCACGCCAAACGTGCCGCCTCCGCCTCCTTTGAGCGCCCAGAACAAGTCCGGATTTGTGCACGCGTTCGCGATCCGAATGTTTCCGTCGGCGGTCACCACTTCAGCTTCGAGCAAGCCCGCGGCGCAGGTCCCATAGTGCTTGGAAAAGCTTCCAAAACCACCGCTTTGCACCAAGCCTGCGACGCCCACCGTCGTACATCCGCCGCCTTGCACGTATCCGCCAGCCTTCGTGGTTACGGCATCGTACGCCCGCATCCAGATTGCGCCGGAGCCACAAGTCACCGCGCGCTGGGCCGCTTGTTTCCCTTCGCAGCCCTGTGGAACAAACGCGTCGTGCATCGTGACGTCGTGCATGTGCCTCGTCCAAATCAGCAGAGAATCGGGTGCGTTCGACGTACCTTGATAGCTGTGCCCGCCGCCTTTCACCACCAGGCGCAGATCATTCTCACGGGCGAAGTTGATCGCTGTCGCAACGTGGTTCGCATCCCTCGCTGCCACCGCGAACACGCTCGGTTTCGTGAACCACGCGTCGACCCATCCGAGGGTTTGGGTGAGGCCCGGCTGCTCGCCGATATAGTAAGGATTCTTGATGTCCGCGATCAAGCTCTTGCAGCCGGCGCCATCGACATCCTTGATGCACGCCTCGAGTGGAAATTCCACAGGAATCAGGTTTCCGTCAACAGCGTCATTGAGCCGTTTCCACGCCGCTTTGGAAGGCCAGTCTGCATCTGCTGGACGCCTCCGGCGAAAGGTCTTGCTGGCAAACAGCGAACGCGGCCAAAGCGGCAGCAACGCAGTCAGACCAGATCTCTTTAAGAATGTTCTTCGATCCACTTAGCTCGTGCCTCCGGTGACACGTCCTGCCCATTCTCCTTCGATCGTGGCCCGCACTTCTAGCTCAAGGCCGAGCTCTCGGAAGAAATCAATCGTCTCTCCGAGGCCATCGACGACGATTCCTACATTATCCATCCGTTTGAACGCCATGCGTCGACAGTACAAGATGTCCGCTTCGGCGGCTTAAGTTACCGCCGCCTGACAGCGGCACGCAGGAGGCGATCGAGATCAATCTATGTTGTTGGCAAGCTCTTGATAACTCATGTGTCGAAGACGCGATAGGAGGAAAGACTTTTCCAAGTCTCCAATTTCGGTGCATCGGGCACGGCGACGACTACGCATGTGCCGCCCGATCGCCTCTATTTGCTGCGGTAGAACTCCAGGAATCCGCAACCTGAACAAACACACATCGTAGCCATCAACCCATGCTGGCGGTTCGACGGGAAGTCAATGGCCGGTGTTTCCAGCGTTAGGACTAAGCTCTCGTATTCTTCCATCGGTGAACCGCACTTGGGACAGAACTTCTTGTCTTCGCTCATGCCTGCTCACACATTCATCGAAACGGCCTTTTTCTCAGCTTCCTTGATGTGACGTTCTTCTTGAGGATGGACGGTCATCTTTCTGCCATATCTTTCAGCCGAACGAACGCTCTCTTCCTGGGTGCCTCAGGAGCCGGCCCGAATGATAAGATTTGCAAACAGAGTAATGTGGTGCCGCTAAATGTCCTTCACGCGTTCGAACGAGCAGCATCCTTATCTCCGGATGCTTCAGCCGTAGTCTGTGAAGGCCGGAATGTAACCTATCGCGAGCTGAATCTTTCCGCTGATCGAGTCGCGTGCGCCCTGAGAGATGCTGGAGTTGCACCCGGCGCCATGGTTGGAGTGCTTCTCGATCGATCTCCAGACCTGGTTGCCGCGCTGCTCGGGATATGGAAGGCGCGCGGTGTCTACATCCCACTCGATTCAGCCGCTCCGCTCAAGCGACTAGCTTTTACGCTCGAGGACTCCGCTCCGTCTTTTCTGCTCACACGAAGAAAGTTTCTTGGTCGGCTCCCGGCTCCGGCTGAGCGAGTGATCGATCTGGGTGACCTCTGTATCCTGCGAAGTCTAACGGACCGGCGTCCATTATGCGTTGCCGGAAGTGTAGTTTCCGGCGACAGCCTCGCCTATGTGGTTTATACCTCCGGTTCGACGGGCAGGCCCAAAGGCGCAAGCATCACCCATAGAGGTCTCGCCAACACCGTCTACGCCGTTGGCCGGGACTTGCTGCTGGGACCGCATGACACCGTGCTCGCCTGGTCCACGATCGTGTTCGACGTAGCATGTCTGGAGATCTGCCTGCCTCTTACCTTCGGCGCCACTTTGTACATAGTGGAGAAGGAGCTTGTCAGTGGCGGCGGCGCCAGGATTGAGCAGCTCCGCCGTTCGGCGGCTACCGTCATCTTTGGTACGCCCACAATGTATCGACTCTTGCTTGAAGAAGGATGGCAAGGCGATGCGAACATGCAGCTCGTCGCCGGTGGTGAAGTCCTTCCCTTGGCCCTTGCCAGGAGCTTAGCCGGGATCTGTCGCGCGCTTTGGAACCAATATGGCCCGACCGAAACGGCCATTTGCGCGACGCGGGCAAGAATCGACGTCGATGTAGAAAAGATCACGATTGGCCACCCGTTGCCGAATGTCAGCGTTCATCTTCTCGATCGGCACCTCCAACCGGTACCGCGTGGTTCAACCGGCGAGTTATACATTGGCGGCCCGGGTGTGGGTCTCGGTTACCTCCATCGGCCCGAGCTTAACCGGGCGTGCTTCCTTCCCAACCCATTTGCGGGGGGCGCGCAAGCGCGCATGTACAAGAGCGGCGATCTTGCAATCCAGCTCCCGGATGGCAGCTTCGATTTCCTTGGGCGCGTTGACGGCCAGGTCAAGGTTAGAGGCTTTCGCATTGAGCTGGGAGAGATTGAATCGGCACTTAGGCAATGCGAAGGTGTGCGAGCCGCCGTGGTACGAGCGATCGAACTCGAAGACGGTGATCGACGCCTGGTCGCGTTCGTGGTTGGCGATGGAGATTCTCGAATAAACCGATGGAAGGAGTCCCTGAGGCAGCAACTGCCTTCTTACATGGTCCCTTCGGAGTTCGTGTCTTTGCATCATCTTCCCACCACCCCGAGTGGAAAGGTGGACGGCTTGGCTCTGGATGCAATGCGTCTCAAACAAGCAGCTCTTCTTCGTCCTGCGCCAGGGGTGGCCCCCGTCGACGCAATCGAAGCGCGCCTCAAGGCGATCTGGGAGAGACTGCTTAATGTCAAGCCGGTTGGCATCCACGACGACTTCTTCGATCTGGGTGGTCACTCCTTGCTCGCAGCGCGCATGTTAGTTCAGGTCGAGAAGCAGTTCGGCTGTAAGCTCCCTCCCTCCTTGATGACGGAAGATCCGACGATCCACGGGTTGGGCACCTACCTCCGCCGGAATCCGGGAGGGAACTGGCCGGCCCTGGCGACCATCCAGGCCGGTGCCCATCTCCCGCCGTTGTTTATTGCTCATGGCGTTGGCGGAAGTGTGCTGAGCTTCATCGAACTGGCAGCCCATTTGGGCCGGGAGCAACCCGTGTACGGTCTCCAACTCCCCGCGTTTATCGATGAGCAACAGGCGGAGCTCAGAATTCTTGCCGGCAACTACGTGCGGCAGGTGCGCACAATTCAGCCAACCGGCCCCTACAACTTTGCCGGGCATTCCTCCGGCGGCCTGGTGGTCTTCGAGATGGCGTGCCAGCTCAGGGAGGCTGGCGAAACCATTGGCCTATTGGCCCTTTTGGATTGCGATCCGGATACGGGCAAGTCTCCGCATCGGCCCTTCCGTGACTGGGAGTCACTGAAAGCTTCATTTCGCCGAGCCCGCGCAGAACTGGATCTGAGCAGGTTTGGAGCCAAAGAGCTGCTTCGTCGCCGGATTAACTATCAAAAATTGAAGATTAGAACCTGGCTAGCGGCACGATCACGCCGTGGCGGGACAGTCCGCGACCGCCTGGTTGGAACCGAAGGATACCTCGCACTCGCTATGCGGCATTACGAATTGAGACCTTACTCTGGGGATGTAACCCTGTTTATTGCCCAGGACGAGCACGGGTCCAATCCCGCGCTCAAGAGAGTTTGGACGGACAGGATTCGCGGATCGTGCGAGGCTCTCCTAATTCCCGGAACCCACCAGACGATCTTGACGCAGCCACAGGTCATTTCACTAGCCCGGGAAATCAGACAGAGACTGCCAGGAAATGTGGAAGCAAGCGTGAGAAGCGTAATGGCCTGACTGTTTCGACTGCCTGCATCCGGTGGGAGCAGTGGAAGATGATGCGTGCGCCGTAGGTACGGCACTCCGAAGCGACGCCGTACTCTGCCGCTCTGCTACCCAACCTGGTTTCGCCGTACTAGGCGGCGCCAGGATTAGAATCGGACTGTCTTAAACCGATCACAATCACCAATCGAGGTTGCCGTTATTTCGAATGGCGCTGAGCTGAAACACTTTCTATCCGCACGCGATCTGCTGTTGCGTCATCGTGAAGATTATGGAGCCGCATATCGCGAGTTCCGCTGGCCAAATCTCACCCATTTCAACTGGGCACTTGATTACTTCGACGACTACGCGCGCGGAAATTCAAAAACCGCCCTGTGGATTGCATACGAGAACGGCTTAGAGACGAGACTGAGCTTTGAGCAGATGGCTCACCGGTCCAGTCAGGTGGCCAATTTCCTCCGGCGACACGGCGTATCTCCTCGCGACCGCATAATCGTAATGCTTCCGAATGTGGAGGCCACATGGGAAATCATGCTGGCTGCCCTCAAGTTGGGGGCAGTGGTGATCCCAGCTGCGACCTTGCTCAGCCCCCACGACTTATCCGACAGGCTGCAGCGCGGACAAGCAAAGCATGTGATCACCGATGCAAGATCGGCGGAGAAATTTCATGCCTTGCCGGGAGACTACACACGGATTGTTGTAGGAGATCCCATTCCTGGTTGGACTTCCTACGAACTGGCTTTCAACGAATCAATAAACTTCCACCCCGATAGACTCACATCGGCCGATGACCCATTTCTCCTGTACTTTACATCCGGTACGACAGCAATTCCCAAGTTAGTGCTGCATACTCACCAGAGCTATCCCGTGGGACATCTCGCGACCATGTATTGGATTGGCATTCGGCCCGATGACATTCACTACAACATAAGTTCTCCAGGATGGGCCAAACACGCATGGAGCTGTTTTTTTGCGCCGTGGAATGCGGGTGCTACTGTCTTTGCTCACAATTACTCGCGGTTTGACGCAAAGCAAACCCTGAATACCATCACGCGATGCGGCGTGACCACGCTCTGCGCGCCGCCCACCGTTTGGCGCATGTTTATTCTCGAGGATCTGCGCGCTTATCCGGTGCGGCTTAAGGAAGTTGTTGCGGCTGGAGAGCCGCTGAACCCGGAGATAATCCAGAAGGTCCGTTCGGCGTGGGGCCTTACGGTTCGAGATGGATTTGGCCAAACCGAAAATGTTTTGCTGCTCGGAAACTTCCCCCGGCAGCACGTCAAACTCGGAGCCGTAGGCCGGCCGTCACCCGGGCATCAGATCGTGTTGCTCGACCTCGATGGTCGTGAGAGCGAGGACGGTGAAATTTCAATCCGGTTGAATCCACGCCCTTTGAGCCTGATGGCTGGTTATATGGATGACCCTGAACGCAGTCGGCAAAGCATGGCGGGCGGGTACTATCGAACGGGAGATGTTGCCCAACTGGACGCAGACGGATACTTCACCTATGTAGGCCGAACGGACGATGTATTCAAGAGCTCGGATTATCGCCTGGGGCCGTTCGAACTGGAGAGTGTACTCATCGAGCACAGAGCTGTCGCCGAAGCAGCAGTCGTGCCCAGCCCGGACGCAATCCGCTGGACGGTCCCCAAGGCGTTCGTCATGCTGGTTCCGCCTCTTGAGCCATCGGCGGAAATCGCGCGGGAACTATTTCAATTCATCCGTGAGCGGCTTGGTCCCCACAAGCGCATTCGCAGAATAGAGTTTTGCGAATTACCGAAGACTATTTCCGGTAAGATCCGCCGGGTGCAATTGCGCAAGCTGGAACAGGAGGCTAGAACGCCGGGAGTTCGCAGAGCCGCCGAATTTTGGGAGGAAGATTTCCCCGATCTACGAACCCAGCGGAACTCCTGATTCGCTCACGATTCCAGCACTATATCGACTCGATGGGTTGCTCCATCCGAAAATGCGGGAATAACATTCCCCGCCACCGATTGGCCATTTACATTCATGCGCCGGGTACCCTTCGTGAGACGATTGGGGTTCTTTACCGTGATTTCATACTTCGCATTTCGAAACTCGCGAGACACGGAAAATACTGACCAGCTTGCTGGAATCCGGGGATCCACAAGGAGGCCATCGATCACAGGTCGGATACCCAGTATGTAGTAAATGTAACTGCGCCACATCCAGTTAGTGCCCTCTCCCAAATTCCACTGGAACTGAGCTCTTCCCGCCATTACATGATCCGGGCCGTTTACGTTCTCCGGGTACACGTAGGGCTCGGAAACAAACCGCAGGATATCCTTACTCTGCTCCGATACGCAGGCCCTTTTGTACATCTCGAAGGCAAGCTCCGGTAGATCCGCAAGACACGCGGCGATAATGGCCCATCCCGCCGGCCGGAAATAAACATTGGCATTCCGCCATCCAGGAGCATAGGCAGATTGAATACCGATCTTCTGATCGAAATGCGTATAAGCAGGCGCATACAGCATTGGACCGTACTGGCTTACGAGATGCCTGCCCACCGACTCCATGCATTGACGTGCGCGCTGCCCTTCCGCGACTCCACTGATCACGGCCCAGGATTGAGCGTTTAAAAAGATGCTGCCTTCCTTATCGCTCGAGGTGCCGATCGGCGTCAACGTGGGACCGCCGTCTGCGAAGGCGCGCACGTACCATTCCCCGTCCCATGCGTAACGGTTGCATGCATCTTTGATGCGTTGGTAAGTTTGCATCCATTCCGAGGCTTCCTTCGCGCGTCCGTATCGTTTCGCGATTTCAGCGCACTCCCGCAGGTGGTAGCAAAGCTCCATCCCCATCATTACGCTTTCAGCTTTGCCTTCTTTGCTCGGCCCATTCAAATCGTCATTCCAGTCGCCGATTCCGATTGAAAGCCTGGGGAGCCCGCGCTCGCTCAAGCCCTGAACCGCATATTTCAGCCCATTCGCCATGTGCTCAAAGACTGTTCCCTCGCCGCCATCGAGGTAGGGGACCTTCTCGTCCAGGAACGCCAGGTCCCCCGACTCGAGTACGTAATGAGCAATCGGATAGATATTGTCGGTTTCGTGGGAATGAGGATACGCAAATGGTCCTCGACTCTTTTTCGGAGGCCAAGGCATACCCCGGTCGGAGGCCGCCATCAGCGGAGCCTCATCGTACATCTTGCCCAGGTGGGTGTCCTGATATTGCAGGCCCATGAACTGAATCACGGCATCGCGAATGATCTCCAGGTCCAGAGGCTGCGCCAGCACCTCCGTAAGCGCCCCACCTGAAGTCGTGGAGGGCAAGCCATAACTCCAGAAACCCAGACCGGATCGCCCCGTTGTCATGCTCCGCAGCATGTTGTTGCGCCACTGGTACTTGGCCCAGATATTCAGAGTTCGATCAATCTCCGGCTCCGGACTTTCGATCCAGATCGCTCGTTTCTGAAAGTCCTTCCAGAATGCCTTGACATCTGCCAGATCGCGCTGAGCTGCTGCCAAATTCGCATAACGATCAACATTTGCTGCGATCGTTTTCTGGTCGCGTGCCATGCCTGTCACGAGCACGATTGATTTCGGAGCGCTCCCCTGCAGGCGAATACGGTGATGGAACGCTCCAAAGGGAAACTCATTATCGGCCCAAAGCTGCTGGTTACTACACTGTCCCTGTTCCACTTGAATTGGGTTTTCGCGGGTGCGGCCAACTCCGAAGAAATTCTGCTTCACACACTCGTAACTGGTGGGCACGATACTGCTGGCCATAAAGCCCGTGTATGGCCATGGCCCAGCAGTTGCTGCCAACGAGAGCCAAATCGGCTGGCTGGCGCTCATCACTCCGTCACGGTAGGAGACCCTCTTGAAGAGGTTGAACTGGCTTCCGCCAGTAAACGCGTCGCCTCCGCCGCCATGATTCTTGAACAGAAGAGCTTTGTTCTCATCGCCCAGGTTCCACTCCACCGTGCTGAATACATCCACCTCACGACTCGCGTTGCCCTTGGCCTCAACTTTGATCATCCAGACTAGGAGACTGTCCTTCCGGGGCACAAAGTACGTGACCTCCGCCGTGAGGTCAAGAGCAGACGCTCTGATGGCTGTATAGCCCATACCGTGCCGGCACTGCCAATCGGCTCCGGCTCCTGGAGAGTTGATACAGAAATACTGCCCACTCTCACGGTCTCGCACATAAACGATCCCGGAGGTATCTTGCGGATTCGTGAGTCCGTTGTGGCTGCGATCCAACAGAGCACATTCGATCTGACCGCGTTGCGTGATCCACGTCAGAAAAGTGTCGTTGGCAAGCAGGTTCATCCATGGACCAGGCGTATCCGGCCGATGAATGATGCATTCTTCGCCATCCTCCGAATAGCGGTAGTACTCTCCAGACCCGGCCGCAGTCTCATGACTGTCTGATTGCTCTTCTGCACGACCCCTATCGTCGACCTCGGCGGAGAAGGGCACATAGGTTGCAGCCACGCTTCCAACTGAAATAAGGCGTACGAAATGGCGTCGGGTGACTTCCTGGCTCATAGGCTCGATCTGGGCACGGATGCGAATCCAGTTCGATTCACGATAAACCACGAAACTTCATGATAGTAACCTTTCTCTGTTATATTATCTGCGCAATGAGGCAGGCCCAGCGCATCCTCAAGGTTCACGAGCTTTTCGGCAAAGAAGAGTTTGTGAATTTAGGGCAGCTTTGTCAAAAGTTCAACGCTTCTAAGTCCAGCATTCGGCGCGACCTGATTGAGCTGGAGGCGAGGGGCGTTCTGCGTCGCGTTCACGGCGGTGCAATTTCTCTCCAGACGCGGGATGAGGGTTTGGATTTCAGCCGCTTATCGGTCAGCTTCCACGACGAAAAAACGCGCATCGGCAAGAGAGCCGCATCTCTCGTTCAAAACAGGCAAACGGTCATTTTAGGAGGCGGGTCGACGGTCGTTGAAGTAGCCAGATACCTTAATGACAAGTCGATCCAGGTAGTCACAAACTCTATTCCCGTTGCCCAAGTCTTCTGGGAATCCAAGCAGGTGGAAGTAACTCTCACCGGAGGCTACCTTTATCCCCGTCTTGGGGTGCAACTCGGACCGATCTGCGAACGCATGCTGCACAGCGTTTCCGCCGACATCCTCATCATGGGAATCATGGGCGTCACAAAGTCCGGTCTCAGTGATTCCAATAGCCTCATTGTCGAGTCGATCCGAGCGATGATCAACTGCGCCCGAAAGGTGGTGATTGTCGCCGACCGGTCAAAGTTTGGCCGTGACGCCATGATCCGCGTGGCCGATCTCTCAGATATCGATCAGGTGATCACCGATAGTGGGCTCGACCTGGAAAGCCAGAAGATGCTAAAGGAAAACGGGATCGAATGCATTCTGACCTGAGCTCAAGCCGGGTCTGAGTGCATCTGGCGGGTGCCAACTCTTTCTCTGCTTCGCCATGTTAGATCCGGCGTTTCCGGATGCTTCATCATATTTCTGCGATCCGGCGTTCCGGCTTCGGAGCCGCGGGATGAAAACAATTGATCTGCAAATCGGCCAGTTGGCCGTTCATTCTACCAAGGTTTTGTTCAACGATTTCGCGCACCCGATCCGCCGTTCCCACGGCGCGCAGATTCAACAGCAGGCTGTGGTTTGACGACGGAGACGCATCCAGGGCGCCTTCTACCAGCGGTTCCTGGCCATTGGCGCAGATTGCAGCCTTCAGAAATCCTGACGGGGAGTTCATAATCGCCTTCAAGTGAACAATCGAGACGTCTGCGCCAGTGAAATCGGCGTCCAGCTGATCCAGCCATGGTCCCAATAACATGGCCGAAGAGAGAGGTGCTTTCAGCCGAATGTCTACCTGCAGGTTGAGCCACGCCAAAGCCGCCTCTGCGCGAGCATATTGCTCATAATCAATCTCCAAAATGTGGCTGCCGGCAGAGATTGTTCCTGACAACATCTCATCAAGCCATGCCGCCACGCCCAGTCCCGTCTTGGCGCTCAAGCGCCGCGGAGGAGGTCCGTCTATCTCCGGAAACTCCAAATTCACATCAGCTTTGGTAAAGCAAACCACATCAGCTTCCTGTAGCTGCTTGGTGAACAAAAACTTTAAGTTGGGATCGGCATCGTCACCGAGTAATTCCTTCGCGCGCGATGGATCCACTAAGACCGTAAAAGGAGCAAGGCGGTATGTGTCGCTGTACTCCCGTAACGGCTGCAGGGTTGTTGCCGAAATGTCGGTGCAGCTACCGACCGGTTCGGCAAAGATCACGTACGGCGAGAAGTCGCGAAGCTCGTCCATGACGTGGACGAGCTCTGAAAATCTACAGCAGAAGCATCCTCCGGTGACCTCTCCTCTCTGCAAACCGTGAATCGATGCGTATTCTGTATCCACCAGGGCTTCGCCCTGATCGTTGAGGACGATCGCGCTGCGAAAGCCTCGCCGCTCCAACTCTTTCGCGGCCGCCAGCAGCAAAGTTGTCTTTCCGGCGCCGAGAAAGCCACCCACTACCACGACCCAGGGCTTTGCCTGGGGCTTGTCGTTCATGCACGAATCTCCAAATTGAGGTCGCTGCCTTCGTTGAGCATCATGGCTTGCTCCATCTGAAAACTGGTTCGTCCGCCACTTTGCTTCACAGTGTGGGAGTATACGCGTCCGTCGCTGCGGACCGTGGTCTTGGCTCCTGTTCCGGAAACTTCGCAAGAACGGCAGGCAAGTTTGCCTGCTACCACCCGCAAGGTAAGCTGTGTGCCTCCAGTGCCCGCTGGCCGATACGAGAACGTTCCCCAGCCGGTTCCGGTAGACCAGAAACAGTCGAATACTTTATGCGGGACTCGCGGGACGGCGACCACCGAGGCCTGCGGGCCATCGTAATGAAATCCGCTCAGCGCCACCACACTCGTCCACGACGCCATCGCGCGCGCGTAATGATGGCCGCATTCCGCCTCATCCCAAGGATTGCGCTTTTCGCCGTCGTAGCGGGACCGGATATTTCCGATGGATTCGACGCCTTGGTCGACCATTCCCGAGTAAAGCATCAACGCCGCGGTCGAATGCTCAAACCCGGTCATCACTTCCGCAAAATAGGGGAATGGAATGCGGGGCCGGGGCGCCGTGGCATAGTCGCAAATAACCATGGCTGCTTCGTCGTTGAGCGCAAACGTTCGCTCCACGTTATCGTGATCGTCAAGGCTGCGCTTGTAATTGTATTTGTAGATGGATTGCAACGTTGCCTGCACATGTTCCTGCGAAACCAATGAACCCAATCCGGCTATCTGGGCAAGATACTGTCCAATCAACTGATCGATCAGGCACCCGCCCCCTACTTGGTATTCGGGGCTTTCGGTATTTCCGGTACCCATATCGCTACGCAGATTAGGAGCAATCTGGTCAGCTCGAAAGCCACGAACCTTTTGAATATAGAAGCTTCCGTTGAAGAGATTGCTATCGATCCAACCGCTTCCCTGGCTGAAAAGCTTGTGATACTCGTCGGCGGATGCAGTGTCGCCCATAGCACGCGCCATCTCTTCCCCAGCCCGTAGGGCGCCGAGATAGTAGATGCCACACATCGGGTTTGGCCCATAGAACTCCACGTCATACGTGTTGTGTTGCACGCCGTCAAGAACTCCATCCCGGTTGGCATCCCACCCGCCAGGAACCCACGCAAACTCCAAACCTTTCTTTATGCGCGGCCACATCGTTTCCAGCCATTGATTGTCGCCCGAGAGCTTCCAATCCATGTAGGCGTGGATGATCTGTCCCATCTGCCCGTCTGCTGCGGCAAAACCGGACCTCGCCTTCCCGTCCGGGAGAAGCTGACGAAAGTGCATCGCTCCTGCGTCGTCCATCGAGTAGCCAAACGAGGCTTTTCGCAGAGATCGCGCCAGGGAGGGAAAGAGATGGGCGGTCGCGGTCTCATAGTTCCACACATGGGTACAGTTACCGAAGCAACAGCCAATTTCATCGTTCACCCCTTCGAAGCCATGGAATTCGCCGTCGGCGGTCCGGAAGCAGGTGGTTGAGGCCAGGGTGGAAAGGTTGGCACTGGCGGCTTCCTTAACCACCGCAGGAAGCGTGCTCGCCCCAAAGGCCTTCGCAAAGGCCCGCGTGCGGGATTCCAGTTTGTCTAGATTGGCCGCAGTGTATTGCGCCACTTCCCAGGCATCCTTGAAACGGGTGGCATAGTAATTGCCAATGATGGTATTGCCCTCTCCTGGAGGAGCAGTCCAGCCGCACCAGTCAGGCGTGCGATTGGGAAAATTCCACGACAGCAGGAAGGTGAAGTTGGCCGATCCGCCGGCAGGTATCGAGTTTTGCTGACACACCACTCCCACCGCGTTGCGCAGCTCTGGTTCGTTCTCCAGCTTGCCGTCGCGGGAGAATACATCCCAGAACAACATAGGTGAGTTCCACCAGCGTCCCTGCGGCCAACCGCGCCAGTAGCTTATAGCAGCGTGATCACTGGTGAGCGCCGCCAGGGCAAAACTCCCCTGTAATGGATCACCGGCCGGCACACTCGGATTGCTCATCAACAGGCCAGCCAATTCGCCGGACTTTCTATATTCATTCACGCGTGAATCCTTTACCGACCTTGCCGCTCCACCCCTTCTCGGTTCAGGCTTGACCGGGTTATCGATCGAAAAAGCAATCCCCACCTTGGCTGTCGCGTGCCCGGGATTCGTCACGCGATAGCGCAGGATCGCGACCGGCAGCCCGGAATCATCTGCATCGTGGGGAATGAACGGAGAGAATGCCTCAAGTTCCACTTGAACAGGCAAACTCTTATCTTCGAAATTGATGTGAGCGAGGGGATATTCACCGGTAAAAGTCGCCGCTGCAATACGGCTCAATCCAGGGGAATTATTCGAGCCGAGTCCGTCCTGACCCTCATACGGTGGCAAAATTCGCGCTTCGAGTACACGCGCAATAGGCTTCGAATCGCCGGCTTGAACCCAAATCGAGGGGAGGGCATAAGGGGGTGAGAAGCCTTTATTCGGGCGGTTGAATATCTCCCAATCTCGAAGTTGTCCTCGGCCGCCGAGGCTCAGGCTGCCGGCACCCACCCCGCCTAGGGGAAACGCAATCATTTTGAGCTGCGGTCCAGTAAAGCGACGTGGATAGGAAACATCTCTGGCGCCGCTGGTCACGTCCTCTCGACCTGCGGATACGCGCAGATCAGGCCAACCACCGAGTTTCGTGCTCGCGCCAATGGCGCCTGCAGCCTGCTTGATGAAACCGCGCCGGCCTACTTTATATTCGTTCGCCATAACCTATATCTTCACATCCCGTGGAGCGGCGCCTATCGGCTTGCCCACTCCTGCCGTAAACATTTTGAACTCCTTGTGCAAAACTGTCCATACTATTCAAACCCGGCAACTATAGTGGTCATTTTTGGACACCAGATCGCTGCATAACTGTCTGTTTCGTGGACTATTTTGCGCTTGACAGTTCATATCTGTTTACTCTAGCATCCGGCTCGTAAAAGCGGCGCTGGTATTTGTCGGCGTTATCGAACCAGCACACGAAAGCTATGGCTAGAGCAGGGACTTTTTTCGGGGAGGCTTTATGCGCAGAATATTTGATACACGGGTCACAAGGCTTGTCAGCACCTTCATTGCGGGACTCCTCGTCCTCAGCACCCTAAGCAGCAACCGAGCCCTACATGCCCAGACAGCTGCTGGATCGATCGTAGGCATAGTTCGGGATCACACTGGAAATGTGGTCCCCGGCGCACAGGTCACTGTAATCAACAGAGCGACCAATCAATCTGTGAGTGCCACCACAAATTCGTCTGGATATTATTCCTTCCCCCTGCTACAACCCGCCTTGTACCAGATCACCGTTCAGACTGCAGGTTTCAAAGAATTTCTCCAGGATAATATTCAGCTTGATGTAGCCCAGACTCGAAACGTGGACGTCGGTCTGGATGTAGGCCAGGTTACCGAGTCCGTCACCGTAACGTCGGCCCCGCCACTGCTGGAAACCCAGACATCCTCGCTGGGCGAAGTGATCCCAAATAAATCGGTGCTCGACCTGCCTCTTAACGGCCGGAACGCCTATGGCTTTGCGGCTCTTATTCCCGGCGTCATAGCACCTTACGGATTTAGCCAGACAGCGTTTGACGAATACAACGATCAGTTCATTTCGATCAACGGGTCACGACCCAATCAAAACCTGTTTCTTCTCGACGGCGGCATGAACTCTGAACCGGCCTTCACCGGACCTGGCTACTTTCCCAGTGTGGACCTGGTTGAGGAGTACAAGGTACAGACTAATAACCTCGGCGCTGAGTATTCCAACACCGGCGGCGGGATCATCAATGTAATCACAAAGTCGGGTACCAACCAGATCCATGGCTCAGCGTGGTGGTTCTTCAGGCACACCGATCTTTCGGCAAACGACTTCTTTTCCAACGAAGCGGGCCTGGCACGACCTCACTACCAATTCAGTCAGTTCGGGGGCACCATCGGAGGCCCCATCATAAAAGATAAGACCTTCTTCTTCTTCGCCTATGAGGGTCTGCGCTGGGTGCAAAGCGGGTCCGCTGTAGGTACCTTGCCTACGCAAGCCCAGCGGAATGGAGACTTTTCCAGTACCTACAACAGCGCGGGCCAGGTGATCCCGATTTATGACCCATTTACCACCGTCCCCGATCCCAATAATCCGGGCCAATATCTCAGGACTCAATATCCAGGAAATAAGATACCTGCCTCCCAAATCAATCCGGTCACACTAGGTATGTTGAGCTATCTTCCATTGCCCAATCGGCCTGGAGATCCGGTGACAGGATCGAACAACTACTACACGAATTACAGCTCCCCAATTATTGAGAACTCCTTCTCCATCCGCTTCGATCACGCCATTACAGATAAGCAGAAAATCTTCGGCCGCTATTCGCTCAACGATACGACCCAAACGCGCCCCAATCTCTATGGAAGTTCGTCTCCTAACTTTGTTATCAGCAGTCCCACCGCCGGGAACGATTTTCTAAGGCAGCAGCAAGCTACCATCGATTACACGAATCCATTTAAGCCCAATGCAATCCTTGATCTCAACAGCAGCTATATACGCTATTTCATTGGGCGCAGGATTCCCGGTTATGACGTCAATCCGACAGTTGTCGGTCTGCCGAGTTATTTCACCACCTTGGCGTCGCAATACACTCCATGCTTTCCGTCTGTTGGCGTTTCCGGTTTAGGACTCACTCTTTCGCTGGGTAACATCGGGGGCGGCTTGATGGGCGGTGGCTGCTATACCCTCGGTGATGTCTATCCGGATCTGCACGAATACGGCAGCGTCACCCTCGTTCATGGCCAACATACCTTCAAGATGGGAGGGGACTTTGGCATCGACTGGCTCGCCACTCCCAGATATGAACCGGCAGGGCCGTCCTTTAACTTCGGCCCCAACTTTACACAAGGTCCGAACCCGGTCTCGTCGGCTAACACCGGTATTGGCTTAGCGTCATGGTTGGCAGGTACTGGTAGTGGCAGTTCCAGTAGTGGCGGACCAAACCAATATCTATCCAGCAGATATTACGGTTTCTATTTCCAGGATGACTGGCGCGCAACTCCGAATCTCACCCTCAATCTCGGTGTCCGTTATGACTACGCTGCGCCGTGGGTAGAACGGTTCAATCGCTTTACGGACTGGAGCTCCACCGAAGCATCGCCTCTGCAGGTGGCAGGCCTGAGCAACCTGACGGGTGGATTGACTTTTCCCGGAGTCAACGGCCTTTCCCGGTCAGAGTTTAATCCCTTCCGCAAAGAGATTGTCCCCCGGGTTGGGTTCTCGTACGCTGCCCAGCCCTCCACCACGGTAAGAGGAGGTTTTGGTATATTCTTCGCCCCTCTGGGTGGAGCTGGCTTCAATGGATATTCAGTCCCCAACACCGGCTATTTAGCCACCACCAACTGGGTGGGTACGCTGGACGGCGTAACTCCCTTCAACACGCTAACAAATCCATTTCCCCAGGGCTTCGTCTACCCAACCGGGAGCACCCAGGGTTTGGCGACTCAGCTCGGTCAGTCCGTAGTCGGCATGCAACGTAGCCGGCCGGTCTCTTATGCCGAGCAATGGAATTTAGATGTGCAGCAGCAATTGGGCGGACAAATTCTGCTTGACATTGCGTATGCCGGTGGCAGGGGCGTACACCTCTACGGTGATTACAATCCCGACCAGCTTCCCGATCAGTATCTGTCCATGGGGGGCGTGTTAAACAACCAGGTGGCCAACCCGTTTTACAACAATCCGCTCATTGCAAGCGGTGGCCTGAGCAGTCCAACCGTGGCGCAAAGTCAGTTGCTGCGGCCTTTCCCGCAGTTCACGGGCGTCACTCTGGGAAACAGTTCCTTCTTTGGCGCCTCTGCGTATAACGCATTACAAGTGAAAGTAGTGCGGCGGTTTGCCAACGGCTTCAGCCTGCTTGCCTCTTATACCTGGTCGAAATTGATGGATAACATCCCGGCATCGGAAACCGGATTCCCGGGTGGCTCTTTTGGAGGGACTGGTATCCAGGACTGGGATAATCTTCGTGCTGAGTGGGCGGTCGCTTCGTTTGATACCCCCCAATATTTCGCATTTAACGGAATCTACGAGCTGCCCTTCGGTAAGGGCAAGCGCTTTGTCAACAGCAATAGAGTGGCAAATCTATTTGTTGGGGGATGGCAGCTCAATGGAATAACGTCACTGATCAGTGGCACACCGCAAGAGGTTTTCACGGCTTCGAATACGCTCTTCAATTATGGAGGCTCGCAGCGAGCAAATTGGAACGGGCAGAATCCGTCTCTGAGCGGCAAGATATCCAACCGGCTGAACGCATACTTTAACGTGAGTGACTTTAGCCAGCCCGCGCCCTTTACCTACGGTAACTCTCCCCGCATGCTCGGTAATCTTCGCTCTCCGGGATTTATAGATACGGACCTCTCCGGCATTAAGAAGTTTCCTATATACGAGCGCATATCAGCGGAGTTCCGGGCAGAGGCGTTCAATCTCTTCAACCATCCAACCTTTGGACCGCCTGACACTACGTTGGGAGACGGCACTACCGGCATCATCAACAGCCAGGTGAATTTGCCTCGGCAAATACAAATTGCACTGAAGATTCTCTGGTAGGAGTAAATGAAGGGCACCGCGCCTCTTCTGCTTGCGCCGGGGTGACGTAGTTGACGACCCGGCAAAAAATAGCGAAGGTGGACGCCTCGGTAATTGAGTTCTCACTTTTGGTCAAACTTGTCCAAATTATCTCTTTTCGTACCTTCGTGCATCATGCAAGACGACGCGTGGTGTGCCGGTTTATCCGGGAGAATGGAATCTCGCCAAGGCCCGGAGGGCCGTCGGCTAAATGTGAGCCCAGCCCGGAAGGGCTGAAGGGCTGGGTATGTGGAGGGAAAACCCGAGCGCCGGAGGCGCGGCACTCTACTGCGCCCTACCTCAATTTGATTTCGCCATACCGCTCGCAGCAGACCTTATCCAATGAAATCAACGCAACAGAATCAACCAATCAGCTAATTTGGAAAAGCTCTCACTCTTGATTGCCTCGATCACGATGGTCACGCCGTAGGCCAGGTTGTAGCCCGAAGGCGCCGCTGTTGCCATTGATGCTCGCGTTTTGGACAATCCATCCGTTGGCGCCGACGAAATCCTTAGGCAAAATAGAGATCGGCCCCCGGTTCCGTTGCGGCGCGAATATGGAGCTCGATCTCGAGAGAGGCGATCTGCCCAAGCGTCAGGGTGAGTGGGGCCGCGTAGGAACTGAACGACGGCGCGTCCACTGTCAGCTTCGATCTTCTTTCATTATGTAGACGAGCATTTTTCGGGACCGCTTGAAGGGGGATCCGGCGACAGGATACTTATTCTCCTCGCAAAATCGCTGCGATAGATGCGCAACTCCCCTCCGCAGACGCTTTAACCCCTGACGGACATTCTCCAGGTGAGGCGAAACTCTGTACGAAGGGCACGGCTTCAGCCGTGCCATAAACGTTTGCACCTTGACGGCTTCAGCCGCTGAGGTACGCTTCATCGTCCATGAAGATTTGTGATCGACACCGGCCATCCCCTTGAGCCTTCGCAGCGACGCGCCGTCACAATCGGGAAGCGCATCGTGATTGAGAAACGTGTGGATCGCAGCCGGTGCGACCATGTGCGGGGCACAGCGATACCTCGTTGAGTGACGCCTACAACTTCCCTGATCAGCAGGAAATCTGAATTCCATGTGTCCCATCTCATTAGGGAAAATTCCGTTGTTCTTGGGAATAGCGTTGCAAATTGTTCGCCTACACTAATGAGGGATGCGTCGTCGCGCTTTGATCGGACGACCGTACCGGTCCGTGATGGGCTACGGCGGAGGGGATTCAATGGTCGATGCGCTTGTCGGCATAGCAGCCGCGATTTACATCTTCAAATTCCTCATAAATCTCTTCAAACCGAATCCAGCAGTCTGGCGTTGCTCGCAGGTCGACGGTGGCTGTGGCTACGGGCCAGAACAGGAGTGCGAGTGTAGCGATGATGCCAAAGAGCGGTGGATTAGGCAGGGCTGTACCGAGTTTCACTTCAAAACATCTGGTTGATGAGGTCATGCCCGATGGTTTGTAGACGTGCTCGCGCCTAGTACCAGATGATTGTGACCGCGAGGAAACTGGTTAGGTTAAGATCAGGGTTCTTGTGAAGTGCATAGTTCAGATTTATCGGATGGACCCTACTCATGAGCTTCAGCATTTCCCTAGCCAATCGATGCGAGTCGTTATGTGTTTGAGGGGTGCGGTCAAACAAAGAAAAACGTCGGTCACAACTCATCATGACTCAGCGTAGGATGTTCACTGTTCGCCATCCTACACTGCCCATGCTGTGACTTATTGTCACAAATCGGGGCCGTCCCGTCAGACCTGCAAGACGTCTCCATCGCGAGCGACCATCTCGTACAGCACAGGGTTGACGAAGAACCCAAGGAAGAGGCGCGAGATGAGGCCGGCGACGATGACGATGGCAAAAGGCCTTTGCGTGTCAGAACCGATGCCGGTTGAAAGAGCCGCCGGCAATAATCCGAGACAGGCGACCAGGGCGGTCATCACGATAGGCCTCAACCGCAGGAGCGAAGCCTCCCGGGTCGCGGTACGGATGTCGCGATTCTCCCGACGCAGCTTGTTGATATAGGAGACGAGGATAACCGCGGTTTCGACCGAAACGCCCATCAACGCGAGCAAGCCCAACGCCGATGAGACGCTGAAGGGCGTGTGCGTGACCTTGAGCGCGATCAGGGCGCCCACAGGCTCGGTCAGAATGACTCCAAGAGCAATGGTTATAGGGAATTTGAAATTGCCGTAAAGGGCGAACAAGATCATGAAGATGATCAGCAAGGCAAGCGGGCCGATAAATTCCATTTGGTGCTTGGCTTCAAGAAATTCACTGTACTCCCCGCCCCAGGCGAGCCTATACCCGGGTGGCAAAGATTTTTCCAGGTCCGCCACGGCCCGCTGCCCTGCGAGCACGGCGCCCTGTAGGTCGCGTCCCTCAACGCTGTATTGCACGCCGATGTAGCGGGAGTTGTTTTCGCGATAGATAAAGGACGCGCCGCCGGCCTCGTGGATATTCGACAGCTCCCTCAGCGGTATCTGCTGGCCTGCAGGCGTGCCCACGAGCAGGTTGCCGATCTGCTGCGCATTCTCGCGAAATTGAGGCTTCATCCGCACTACCAGATCGAATAATTTTTCGCCCTGAATTACTTGGGTAGCTGCCTGGCCGCCCACGGCCGCTTGTACCACCGCTTCTACGTCGGCAACGTTAATCCCGTAGCGGGCAATCTTGTCGCGATCGACGTCGATCAGCAAGCTGGGCTGGCCCAGTTCGCGCACCACGGTCAGCTCGGTAAAGCCCGGCACCTGGGCAAGCCGGCGCTTGATCTCAAGCGCTTTGCTTTGTAAGACATTCAGGTCAGGTCCGTAAATTTTTACCGCGAGCGCACTCTTGAGGCCCGTCAGCGCTTCATCCACCGCGTCCTCGGCCGGCTGCGTGTAATTGAAAATGACTCCCGGAAATCCGCGCAGCTGCTTCCGAATGTCCTCCTCCAGCTCGGCTTTGTTGTGTATGCTACCGCTCTTCCAGGTCGCGTCACTGTAAGGCTTGAGCCCTACGTAGAACTCGTCATTGAAAAACCCGGTAGGATCGGTGCCGTCGTCCGGACGCCCAAGCTCGGAGCCGACGTCAGTGACCATCGGATACTTCATCAGGATGTTGCGCACCTGGGGCGAAAATCTGCTCGCTTCCTCGAACGAGACCGTGTAGGGCATGGTCGCGCGCACCCAGAGCGCGCCTTCGTCGAGGTGAGGCATAAACTCACCGCCAATGAAGGGGACGAGCAGGAGCGTGACTGCGAAAATAAGGCTGGCCACGAACATGGTTGTCCTGGGGTGGTCCAGGCACCAGTCAAGCTCGACCGCATACTTGTTGCGTAACCATTCAAACGGTTTGTTCACGCGCTCGTGCACCCCGTTTTTAAACCAGTAAGCGCACATCACGGGAACGAAGGTGAGGGTCAGGATCAGGGCGCCGACCAGTGCGATCGACACGGTGTCTGCCATGGGCTTGAACAGCTTTCCTGATGGCCCACCAAGCGCGTAGATCGGCAGATACCCCGCAATAATAACTGCGACGGAATAAAAGATGGGGCGATCGACGTCCTTGGCTGCCGCTAGTATTACCTCTTGCAGGTTGTAGGTCTGGCCTTCGCGCGCGCCTAGCTCGCGAAACACGTTCTCTACCATCACCAGTGTTCCGTCGATGAGAATTCCAAAATCGATGGCGCCAATCGATAGCAGGTTGGCAGCGACTCCTCGCGCATGCAGGAAAATGAATGAAAAAAGCAAGGCCAGCGGAATGGTGAGGGCGACGATCACCGCGGCGCGAATGCTCACCAGAAAAGCCATCAGAACAATGAGCACCAGGGCCATGCCAACCAGCATGTTGTGCTCGACGGTATCGATGGTCAGTTGAACCAGATCGCTGCGGTCGTAGTAGGGCCGTACCTTTATGTCAGCAGGCAGAATATGCTCATTTAGCTGCTGGGACTTTGCTTCGACGCCCCTGAGCACGTTCTGCGTCTGCTCGCCGCGGCGCATCATGATGACGCCTTCGACAGCATCATCCTGCTTGTTGAAGCCGAATTCGCCCAGGCGGGGAGCACCTCCGATGGTGACGTCGCCGATGTCGCGGATACGGACCGGCACGCCATTCTGCGTGCCGACGATGACGTCGCCAATGTCCCGCGTATCGTGCACCAGGCCCAGACCGCGAACATAATAGAATTGGCCGCCTTGGGAGTAGAATCCTCCGCCGGCATTCGAATTGTTAACGGAGAGCTGCTGTAGCACGGTCGGCACCGTGATGTGGTATGCGTAAAGCCGGGCCGGATCGAGCAGCACCTGGTACTGCATCACCGTGCCCCCAAAACCGGAATCATCGGCGACACCCGGAACCTGCTTGTATTCGCGCTCGATGACCCAATCTTCGTAGACCTTCAACTCTTGCGGGGTGCGGTCAGGACTCTCGAGCACATATCGATAGACCAACCCGGACGGGCTCGCGAGCGGAGCCAGCGTTGGGGTTACGCCGGTTGGATAAGTCACTTCACTTAAGCGCTGGAAAACGACCTGGCGGGCAAAATAGTCGTCGGTTCCTTCGTCAAACGTCATGATGACATCCGAAAGCCCGTACAGAGAAATCGAACGCATCACAGCCATCTTCGGCACGCCGTTCATCTCTACTTCTGTCGGGATGGTAACCAGGCGCTCAATTTCTTCGGCTGCGTGTCCCGGCCACTGGGTAATGACTTCGACCATCGGCGGCGACAGATCGGGATAGGCGTCGACAGGCATGTGCTGGAATGAGATCGCACCACCCACGGCAATGAACGCCACCGACAGCAGGATCAAGAGCCGTTGCCGCAGCGCAAAATGGACGATGTGATGAATCATCGGAAGCCGGCTCCTCAGTGTTGCAGCGAATTAGCAAACTGAAGGAACAAGCTGCCATCGCCCACTACTTTCTCTCCCGGGGAAAGGCCCCGTAAAATTTGCGTCTTCCCCTCGAGGCTTTGGCCAATTTCCACGTCGCGCCTGCCAAACTGATTGGCGCCTATAGCCAGGTATACGAATGGCTGATTGTTATCGTCGCGCAGAACCGACGAGTCCGGTACGGCGATCGCATTAGGAATGGAACCTGCCGTTACGGTCACGGTGCAATACATATCCCTTTTCAATTTCTCGCCGGGGTTGTTTACGACGATCCGGGCCTGCAGTGTTCTGGTGTTGGGGTCGAGGGCAGGGGAGACGTAGGAGATCCTTCCCTGAAAGCTGCCAGGGTAGGCGTCGGTTTGGACTACCACGTTGTCGCCGGTGCGAACATCTGCGAGATCCGCCTGGTACACGTTGGCCAGAACCCAAACCGTATTCAGGTCTGAGATCGTAAAGGCCTGCGTTTGACCCGCCAGCACCACCTGGCCGGGCGAGACGAGGCGCTCGACCACCTCGCCACCGATGGGAGCAAGTACGGGAATCAGGGCCGAACTCGGCGCCTTGGCTAGGTCGCCCGGGTTTTTGATCCCGAGAATCCTCATTCCCTGGTCAGCCGCGTTCAGGTCGGCCTGCGCCTGGTTGCGGTCCGATTCGGCCTGCTCCAGATCCCGCTGCGCGATGGCGTGATGCTGGTACAAGTCCTGTGCGCGGGCCCAGTTCTTGTCCGCAAGCCGGAAGGAATCCGCTGCCTTCAAATAAGCATCCAGCAACTGCGAATAATCCGGGCTGCTCACATCGAGCATCGGCTGACCGGCCTTGACATGCTGCCCCGGCACCACCAGAATCCGGCTGACCGGGCCGCCAACCTGGGTGATGACGGGTGTTGTGTTAAAAGCGTTGTAGGCCACGGCGCCCGTAAGCCGGAGCGTGCGTGTCAATTTCGTTGGTTCGACGGTAACTACCTGGACGTGCGACATCTGGTCTTGCGGAATGGTAAAAAGCTGGGGGGTTGTAGACTGCGAGCCGTTGGCGGAATAGGAGGTCATCTGGCCTGCTCCCTTCCGATCGCCGGAGCTGCAGGCGGTAAGCGTCAAGGCGAAGGCGAGCGCCATCGCGCTCTGCCGCGTGATGGATGAAGTGCTCATGGCAGGCTCCTGGTCCCTACAGCTTCGCGAAGCTGTTCGAGTGCGACCAGGTATGAAGCGACCGCCTGGCGGTAGGCGAGTTGTATGGCCCGGTAGCTCCGTTCCGCATCAAGAAAATCAAGCAAACTGGCTGCGCCGTGCCGGTAGGCATACTCGCTTATGTCGCGAGACTGCCGCGCTTCGTCCAGATACCCGGAGCGATAAAGTCCCACCACCTGGTCGTTGGTGCGCAAATTCTCAAAGGCGTCTCGCACGTCCGTCAGTACCTGCCCGTTCGAGAATCTTTCCTGCTCTTGCGCTTGAGTGATTGCGAAGGCGGCGCGCGCAATTTCACCCTGGTTGCGATCGAAAACCGGCATCTGCATTTGTCCGAACAGAGAAACGTCGTTGAGATAGCCAATGTGGGTATAGTTGATTTCCCCCGTTATGTCTCTTTTGCCGATGGCCTGCTGCAATGCGTGTTGGCTGTTGGCGGCGGTCACTCCCTCTTGTGCTGCCCGCAAATCGGGCCTGTTTCGCAGGGCCGCTGCCTGAAAGTCGTCCAGGTTGCCCTTGACCGGCTGGTAGTCGAATGCCCCAGCTACGTCGTAGTCCGGCGCGATCGATTCGTAGCCGAGCAGCTGGCGCAGATCTGAGAGCCCTTGCACCCTGGCGAGCTGCGCAGCCGATACGTCAGTCTGGAACTGAAGCATCTGCAGCTTTATCTTGAGTAGGTCGCTCTCGCCTATGTCGCCTGCTTTGTAGCGGGCTTCGCTGATATCTACCGTGTTCTGGAAACTTTTGAGATCCTGCGTGGCAAGCTGAAGCGTCGATTCTGCGAGCTCGACGTTGATGAACCCGGTGGCAACACTGAAGGTAAGACTGCGCTCATTGTCGGCAACCTGCGAGCGGGTCACAGCGGTCAGATCCCTGGCAGCTCGCAGGCGATGTTGGCGTTTTTTGCCCCGCTCGAACAGGTAGCTGACGCCCAGGTCGAACTGCGCGACGTTGTCGAGGTAATCCGCGCTGAATTGGCTGGGCTGGAATATCGGTAAGAACTGCCAATCGCTCAATATCACCGGGTTCGGACGCAGATTCGCTGTAGTCTCTTCCGCTTCGCTCTGCTGGATTGTGGTGCGCGCGGCCAGAATGTTGTGGTTGTGGCGCAGCGCCATCTGAATGGCGTCGTCAAGCGAAATCGTCACCGACCTCGGATTCTGCGCCAGCGCCTGCGCTGGGGGGGCCGGCGACTGACTTTGTGCAGGTGGAGATTGCCCACCTGCAGCTCCGGAAAAAAGCATTCCGGCCAACAAAACTGGAAACCGCAAACGCTGTAAACGCATGGGAGGTCAGCCTTCTTAGGGGACAGGTACACGGATTGGTGTGCCGCGAGTGGCACATGAAAGAAGGGGCTGTTATGGGGGGGGCGCCCGCGCGGGAATGTGCCCGATGGCTGCACTCGGGACGAAGTTGTAATGTTCAGGTTCTGGTCCAGGTCCTTTGGGAACCAGAACGTATATACGCGTGCTCGCCGGCGTTGGCTCGATGTCCTGATGGCTTAGATGGCAAATCGGGCAGGCGTCAGGCGATTTAATAGCATGACGATGCCACACTCCTCTGAGCGTGGTCCCCACCAACAGCATGAGAAGCGCTATCGGGAGCACGGTGCGCCAAATTCGCTTTTGATCAGACACTTTTTAGGGACACTGACTGCGCCCCGAAATACAGCGTGCCTAGTGTAGCCCAGGAGCTTGATTCTTGGAGATGACGTCACGGTATTAGTCGCAAGGAGTATGATTTAGCCCTCGACCTTCGGACCTGCGTTGGGGAAGGAGGGATTCATGAGATACGGTCGCTATAGGCGGTCCTTAGGCAACTGCGTCTGCCTCGCAATTCCCATCCTGGTGGGCTCGCACACTTTCCTCGCTGAAACACTTAAACCTTCGCCCGCAGCGGCAACTGCGGCCGCGGTGCAGAGTATATACCTTCAGAAAGCCACCATCTCCACGATGTCGCCGGAGGCGCAAGGAGACCTCCTTATGATTAACGGAAACTATGTCGCTGCGATCGAGGCCTATCGACAGAGCTCGCTTCAATCCGCCGCCACCTGGAACAAGATTGGGATCGCATATCATCATCTCTTCGCCTTGGAAGAGGCTCGTAAGAATTACGAGAGAGCGCTTACTCTTAATCCGCGATACCCTGACGCGCTCAACAACCTCGCTGCCGTCTACGATGGAGAGCGCAAATATAAGAAGGCTGAAAAAACCTATAAGAGGGCGCTGAAGTATGGGCCAAACTCTGCTGTCACCTACCGCAATCTCGGTACGGCCTACTTCAGCGAGGGGAACTATAAGGAGGGGGCAAAGGCGTATCGCAAAGCCCTGGAGCTTAATCCAAATAGTTTCGATCCTGACCAGACCGAGGTCAAAGAGGAGAGTATCTCGCGTTACCAGCGTGTTGCCGTCGACTACTGTCTTGCAAAAGCTTACGCGATGACTGGAAAGAACGTACAGGCTCTCATTTGCCTTCGAAAAGCCTTGGACGCTGGTTTCCACAATCGCCGGCTCCTCATGGAGGACAAGGGATTCGCCCAGCTCCGCACTACACCGGAGTTTCAACAACTAGTTGCTGCGCACCACCTGGATTAGGTCGGGGGTAAGCGACGGCTAAAATCCGAGCGCAGCATCCCAGCCATCTGCGTCAAGGCGCCGAGGAGCGGAGGGTCCACGCCGCGTCCGCCAATTCGACGGAGCTTCCTCTTTGGTCATGAGCGGATCGTCGCCTATCCGGAAATTCCCTTGTGGTTCACAGCTTTCAGGAACCGGCAAACAGGGGTCCATTTCGCTTCGCGCTAAATAGCCATAACCGGCCAATCGCTTCCCATTTTCATTCAGGTGGTCTGGAGTTTTCTTATCTCGGTCAGGATCTTGATGAGGCGGATGGAGAGTCTGAGGAGACGATTGCGCGCATTACCGTTAGGGAGAGAACGGCGGAACATCTCCATGACGTGCTGAGCGGCGACTAAGGAGTCAATGAGGCCATCGATGCCTGTACGAACTGGTGCGGTAGATGTTTTGGGTTGCGGAGCCAGATGCCTAGGCTTGGAGCGAGCCAACTGGAACTCACGTTCGAGATCGGTGAGGGCGACATCGACGTAGCGCATGGTCATACCTGGATCGACGTGGCCGAGTAGTTTCATCAGGACGGGGAAGCTGACCCCGGAGCGAAGCATCTCGGTGGCGTAGGTATGCCTGAACTGATGAGGGACGATACGAGTAGAGAGTCCGAGGGAGTGGCAGACCTGATGAAGGTAGTCGCGGAGTGGAACGAGCAGAGCCACTTTGCTTCCAGGGCGCGCCAGAAGCCTGCCATCGGCGGGCAGAGGATCCAGGGAGCGGAAGAAGCGCAGCCGCTGGACGAGATCACGGCCGAAGGCGTCGATGGGTACCATGCGCTCGGTCTTGAGTTTGCCGAGGGGAACATGGATGGCCCATTGGTTGGGGCCTGTGGCGCGCAGGCAGTCATAGGACAGGTCGACACATTCGCCGATACGCATGCCGGTCGAACGGAGCAGGAGGAAGACATTTCCGCCAAGATCGTTGCGACGCAGGAACTCCTGCTGGAGGAGTTGATCCTGCTCGGCGATGAGTGGCCGTGGCAGAGTGTGAGGCGAGCGCGGAATATCCTCGCGCAGCAGCAAATGAGCCAGTTCAGGGAGATGGCTGCTGCGAGCCAGTTCATGGAAGATGGTGCGCAGAGCAAAGAGGCGTCCGATGCAGGTTGCCGCGACCAGAGGCGGAGTCTGGCCGCGCAGGTGCGCCATCCATCCGAGGATATGAGGATCGCGGTGCAGTTGTTCGAGACGAGTAATCTTCGGATATTCTGCGCCGAGATAGACAAGGAAGCTGCGCACCACGATGTTGTAGTTACGCTCGCTGGACGGGGTGAGTGCGGTGCACAGAGACTCGACCGTATGCGCGAAGAGCGGCGCCAGTGGATGCTGGAGTGGAGCACGGCGCCAGCGCATCATGGGATCCTCGGTTCAGGATGGATGCACTGTGCTGTCGCGCGGGCGTACTGCAGGTAGACGTCCTGCGGCGAGACCTTCACATAGTGCATGGTAGTCTCGATGTCGGCATGGCCCATCAACTGCATCAGTGCGGGCAGGCTGATGCCGGCGCGCACCATATCGGAGGCGAAGGTGTGTCGGAACCGGTGCGGATTGGCCAGCTGGACGCCGGTAGTGCGGCGATGATGGCGAAACAGGGAGCGTAAACCTGCCGGTGTTATGCGTTGACCACGAGCGGGCCCTTTCAACACGACGAATAAGGCTGCCGAGCAGGGATCGGGCCGCTCCACGCGCAGATAGTGATCGATCAGTTGCGTAGTTTCCGGCGCCAGTGGCAGCAAGCGTAGCTTGTTCCCCTTGCCGCGCACGCGCAGCTGCCCTTCCGATAACAACACATCCTCGCGATTCAAGGCCATGACTTCGACGGAGCGGAGCCCGTGCATCAGCATCAGGCCGACGATGGCCAGGTCGCGCGCGTTTCGAAAACTGGACCAGAAGCGTGCCACTTCATCGACCGAGAGCGGAACGATGTTGAGCCGTGGTTCCTTGATGCGCAACCTGCTGAGCTCGAAGCGGGGGCGTCCCAGACCCATCGGCCTGCGGTGCAGGTAAATCTTATGGAAGCCATGCGCCACCTGACAGGGAGCATCGGGGAACTGATTGCGGATCGCACGATCGGCACAGGCGACGCGATCGTTGATGGTGGTGGCGGAAGGCGGAGGCTGCCGGCTGGACTGGAAGCGCAGGTAATCGAGCAGAGTCGATTCGGTGAGATCTTGCTGGGAGATATCGCCAGTGTGATGAACGCTCTCCCACCAGCGCACGAAGTGCAGCAGGCTGTGCGCGTAGCTGTACAGGGATTTGTCGGCCAGACGGCGGACATGTTCACGATCGAGATACCGATTGATCCACGCAACTTCCCGACCGGTATCCTGCTCGATCACGCGCATGGGGCTGTGCGCACCTGATGATGCGGGCCGACGAATCACGCGGAACTTCATGGCTGGGCAGCCTCCAGCAGAGACCGGAACTGTCCCGCATTCCCACCCCCAACGAAGAACGAGTTTGGATCGTAACCGTGTGGCAGCAGGACGCGAAGGGCCATGATGCCGTGTGCGCCAAGGCGATGGGCCAGTCGCTCTGCAGCCCGCTGTCCGCTCTGGTTGGCGTCGACATCGAAGGTGAGATAGACGATGCGTTGGGCATCACACAGTTGGTGGAACTGAGCGTCATTCAGATGGGTGCCCAACGAGCAGGTCGCGTTCTGAAAACCGGCCTGGCGTAACGAGCCATAGTCGAATAGTCCTTCGACCAGGATGACTTCGTCATAATGGCGCACCTTTTCCCACGCATACAAGCCGCCCTTGCCGCCGGGCAGGAAACGATGGGCGAAGGCAGAGCCGATGCTACGGCCGTAGAGGTTGACGATGTGCTCGCCCTGACGCAACGGGAAGACGATGCGCTGATAAAAAGCATCCGCACCCTGTGCGTTGATAAGACCGGCTGTCCGCAAAAGTTCGAAGGAATGACCTTGCGCTGTGAGATGACGCCGCAGATTTCCACCGGGCGCATAGCCGATGCCCAGTTCTCGAATCAAGGCAGGATGGCAAATTCCGCGTTGCCAGAGATAGCCGAGCGCCTCCGGATACTGATCCAGTTGGTGCTGATAGAAAGTGGCCGCCTGTTCGAGCACTGCGATTGTATCTTTGTCTCGAGTGGCCGGTGGATCAAGATAAGCAAGGCCTTCGTGGAAGGGCAGATGATGTGAGAGCTGGAGGAAGCGAATAAGATCGCCGCCCTGCCCGCAGCCGTGGCAGTAGAAGACATCCTTGTGTGTGTTGACGTAGAACGAGGGCCGGCTCTCCTCATGCAGCGGACAGAGACCCATATACTCCCCATGGCCCGCAGGCCGGCCAATCCAGTTCTGTTGCCGCAAGTACTCCAGCAACGGCATTCGCCGTCTGTGTGTCTCGACATCTCGGCTCACGCTCTTTTTCCGCCTCTGGAACCCAGTCTGGGACGACTCCTCTTCGGTTCCCAGGCAAGGATTGCGGATTCCTGCTGAAGCCGATCATCATTCCTGGCTGAAGCCGATCACGATTCCTGTCTGATTGCGATCAAGATTCCTGGCGAAAGCGATCATCATTCCTGCGCGAAGCCGATCAGTGATCGAGGTGTGCAGGAACGGTGATCGGGATGGCAGGAATCAAGTGTGGAACGAGGCGTGGCGACGCTGGACATCAAAATCGCGGGTACCGTGACCCCGAGAGGGGAGACGGTGCCCGGAAAGCGAATGTCCATGCGCAAGACGCGAGAAGTCCTTCGGTTGTATTTCGAGTTGAAGCTGAGGCAACGCCAGATCGCCCGCAGCGCCAACGTCAGTCAGAGCACGGTGCACGAGTACGTGGATCGTTTCCGTGCGGCGGGATTGAGCTGGCCACTGCCGGCTGAAATGTCGGAGTCGGAGCTGGAAGAGAAGTTATTTCCCGCCGACTCCGGCGTCTCGAGGCCGGTGGTCAAGACCCCACCTGATTTCGCCTACATCCATCAGCAACTGCAACAGCACAAGCACGCCACCCTGCAGTTGCTGTGGGAAGAGTATCGGGCTGAGCATGCGGACGGTTATGGGTACAGCCGTTTCTGCCATCACTATCAGCGCTTCAAGCAGGGGCGCGATCTGGTGCTACGCCAGTCCCATCGGCCGGGCGAGAAGTTGTTTGTCGATTGGGCGGGAGCGACCATCCCCCTCTACGATCCAGCCACCGGCCAGCCACACCCCGCGCAGTTGTTCGTGGCTGTGCTGGGAGCCAGCAACTACACCTATGCCGAGGCTACGCTGGATCAGCAGATGGGCAGTTGGATCGGAGCCCACGTGCGGACGTTTGAGTTTTTCGGCGGCTGTCCAGAGTTAGTCGTCCCCGATAACACGCGCACCGGCGTTTCGCGGGCTTGCCGCTATGAGCCTGATCTGAATCCGACTTACCAGGAGATGGCCATGCACTACGCCATCGGTGTGCTGCCCACGCGCCCGCGCAAGCCGCGCGACAAGGCCAAGGTCGAGGTCGGAGTGCAGATCGCCGAGCGCTGGATCGTGGCTGCTCTGCGGCATCGCAAGTTCTTCTCTCTGGGCGAAATGAACCGCGCCATCGGCGAGCTGCTGGACAAGCTCAACCAGCGTCCGTTCAAGAAGCGCGAAGGCACGCGCCGCAGCCTGTTCGAGCAACTGGACCAGCCGGCGCTACGCCCGCTTCCGGTCCAGCGCTTCGATCTAGCCGAGTGGTCACAGGCCACGGTCAACATCGACTATCACATCCAGTTCGATAAGAGCTTTTACAGTGTGCCCTATCAGTTGACGCGACAAACGGTGGAGGTGCGGGCCACGCCCACGACCGTAGAGATCTTCCATCACGGCAAGCGTGTCGCCTCACACGTGCGCACGGCCAAACCATATGTAGCCGTGAGTGATCATGAGCATCGGCCCGCTGCGCACCGTGCCCACCTGGACTGGCCACCATCGCGGCTGGTCCAGTGGGCGGCCACGGTGGGCACGCGGACGCAAGAGGTGGTGGAGAAAATCCTTGAAGCGCAGCCGCATCCGGAGATGGGGTATCGATCATGCCTGGGGATCATCCGGCTGGGACAGCGTTATCCGGTAGCTCGCGTGGAAGCAGCCGCTGACCGCGCTTTGCTTACAGGCGCAGTCAGCTACAGAAGTATGGACTCGATCCTGCGCCACAACCTTGACCAGCAACCCATCAACCCACCGTCTGCGCCGCGTTCTGTTCCCGAACATGACAACATCCGCGGCGCGGCGTACTTCGAGTGAGAGGAGGCGAGCCATGTTACATCAACCCACCATCGAAAAACTCCTGGCCATGCATCTGGAACCCATGGTCGAAACCTGGCGCAACTTGGAACAGAACCAAGACGCCGACCAGCTCAGCTTCGAGGAAAAACTCTCCCTCATGGTCGATAGGTTGTGGACGTGGCGCCAGAACCTGGCGCTCGAACGGCGGCTGCGTTACGCCAAGTTAAAAGGCAACGCCTGCGTCGAAGACATCGACTATCGCGCTTCTCGCGGCCTCGATCGCACGCTAATACGCTCGCTGGTCAACGACTCCGGCTGGGTCAGCCGGCACGAGAATATCTTCCTTGTCGGTCCAACCGGAGTAGGCAAGAGCTGGCTGGCCTGCGCGTTGGCTCAGAAGGCCTGTCGCGACGGATATCTCGTGCTCTACACTCGCGCCACAGCGCTGTTCCGCGATCTGGCCCTGGCACGGGCTGACGGCAGCCAGCGCAATCTGCTGGCACGGCTCAGCCGTGTCGATGTTCTGGTGGTCGATGACTGGGCCATGGCACCCATGCAGGAATCAGAGCGGCGCGACTTCTGGGAAATCTGTGAGGAGCGTTATCAAACAAGATCCACGATCCTGACTTCACAAGTTCCCGTCGTGCAATGGCACGAGCAGATCGGCGACGCCACCATCGCCGACGGTATCCTCGACCGGCTCGTGCACAACGCTCATCGCATCGAGCTGCGTGGCGAGTCCATGCGCAAGGCAGGAGCCAGGAAAACGGAAAGCAAACAGGAAATGCAAACCTGACAACCCAGCGTTGCCGGCAACCGAAGCCGCTGCTGCTTCTGAAGGCGCTGGTGTGGGGAAAGGGGCTTCAATCGCCAGCCCCTTCCCCCACGCCCCCATCCCCGCTCCACAACAAAATAGCCTCGCTAACGCTCGGAAAATAACTCCTCCTGCTTGACGATCTCGATCACTTCTCGCGACAATCAATCTCGCCAGCGTCGCTGCGCTCCGACCTTGATCGGAATCGCAGGAACTCTGATCGCTTTCACCCTGAATCCCTGATCGACATCACTGGAATCCGCACAAGGATGGTGGGCGAGCGGATTTTTTATACGCGCATGGGCCAGAGGACTTCGAGAGCCGAAATGATCCAGGACAACGGTGCTGCTTTCTGCGCGCCAGGCTCACCACGCTTCAGCCAGTGAGCCACGCGAGTTAAAGTGTGGGAAAGAAATGAAAGTGCCGGCTGAGAACAGTCCACACCCTTCGACCAGCGGCGAACCGTGGAGGAATCCGGCACGCGATCCGCATCCTTGAATCTCGACACTGCTCTTTCCCATGAACAGTGCTCCACAAAGCGCCGCAGCAATGTGTGGCAGCGCGCCACCAGGCTGTAATGGGTGTAAGGGAGTGAGTACACCGGCAGGAAGGTGAAGGTCCTTCCGCACTTGATGCAGCGGCCCCGGCGAATCCCGATCCAGTCGTGATGTTGGTCGTGCGCCTGCTTGCGCCGGCGCCCGTGACCGATGATCGTATCGCTCTCACAAACCGGACAATGGCGTAAGATGATTTCGTCGCAGTCTTCCGCCCAGCCGGCCGCAGCCCTATCCAGCGAGACGGGAACTGGGACAAAGAGGATCGTTACCTCACAGGGGTTCTGCTCCCGGCGTGACCCGCCAAGATCTCAGCTGGAAACAGAGCCCCGCCTCCTGAAGAATCCAACTGAAAGAAAATATAGCTTCTTATAAACAGCTCTTGAGAGTTGATTCAGATTTTTGGCCGGTTATCTCCGCCAAAGCACTCTTCGAGCATTTTTAATGCGAATTCCGGAGTTCTGGCCGGATGACGGACAACCCTTCCACAATCGGATTAGGGAAGGGTTGCCGACTATGCACCCAGAATCAGCGGCTGTCGGTTCCAGTGCTCAGATTCGCAGGCGATTTTTGCGCCACGCACTGATTAGTCTAATCAGCGGACCTCCGAGGCGTGGGCACCGCAATATGCGGCTGCCGATGCATATGTGTCCAGATATTCCTCAAAGTTCGAGACCTTGCCATTGTGAATTGTGAATACGTCTGCCCAGTCGCTCGCATATGAGTGCCCAGTGGACTTGATGCGCCATCGGTAGTGGCCCAGCGCGACTACCTTGTCTCCCTGGGCAACGAATTCTCGGGGCCCAAACTGCTCTGCTTGCTGCTTCTCCGCAAGTTTTGCGAAGAAATCGGCGACCTGCTCGCGGCCCTGGTACTGCCCCACAAACGAAATGACGTCTTTGGGGGCCCCCGGATATACCAGACCACATCGTCTGTAAAGATTCTTTGCCCCTAAATGACGAGCACGACACGCATCCTCAGCCGTCAGGCGGTATGTGGAGGGCCCAGGTAGGGAAACTCGGCGAGCAGATCGGCGTGGGGTCCTACCTTGTCCCCCGTTACCTTTCCATTTGTGAGAGTGGTCAGAAATGCGTCGGCAGCGTCGTCGGTAAGTGTTCGGCCACTGTCCGGAAAGGACGCTGGACGTGTGGGGTCATAGGACAAACCTCCGGCAGCATTGTCCCAGCCAAACGCTCTGCTTGCCTATCGAAGAAGAAGGGGTTGCTGCGCCAGCCCGCGAAGGAGCGACAGTCGCCGGCCTCCGTCACCCAAGCTTCTCGCCCCGTCGAGACCGGGGCACCTTCGACGATACCGGAAACCCCGTTCCGGGAACTCCGCTTCAACTGGCGGAAAGTCACTTGTCCGACAAGCCGACTTCCATGTAAGTCTTTGTCAAGCGGAAAGCACGGATTTCCTAGGCACGCTCAAGAGAGCGCGCAAACTCCTGTGTTCAGAATCTCCCAGCAACGCAGCGAGTGCCTTTCGGCTGGTAGTTCCTGCTCTTCGCAGAACCGGACAATACTCCAAGTGATGTGCTCTCAGTTCTCTTGAGTGGGAAGGCGATTGTCGATTGAATCAACTTCAACCCTTGAGATTCGAACGCCTATAGTTCGACTCGAATGGCCTCGGCGTGATCCTGAGCATGAAGCACGAAGTCCGCGTCATGAAAGAACAGGACAGCGGTAGCAGGCCCTCGGGAGGAGCTATTCCGCAAAGCGAGCATCTAGCATTATGCTTATTCTCGGTTAATTTCTGGTGTTTTTACTGCCTCTTCTTCCAGAATCGAAGGCGGTAGTGTAATCAGATTGCCATCACGAAGAATCACGCGTGAACCTTCCGTGGGCGGCGCTTCATCGTGATGAGTCATGTTGCCGGATCTTGTTGAAAGGTGCTTTTTCAAGTCGGACTTTTGGAGGAAACTCATACGGTTCTCCAGTAATTCTGTTGTCTGTGATGAGGGCCCGTCTGAAGCCAAGTAATGAACAGCTGGAGGCGAGGAGGAGAATCCGGGCTGTGTATTAACCATACGCTTCGCTGGTGTGACATGCGGTGGTACAGGCATCAAGTAAAGCGCCGCAATCCAGCACCGTTGGCCAACCGCGTCTATCAACATACGCCTTCTCAATTGTTGCTCATACCTGACGTTCGCCCTTGTGGTCAACTCCTACCACTTCGGTCTAGCTTGAGCAGTCTCTGAAAACCGCTAGCCATCATGCAATAGGAGAGCGTGGCAGGCAAACTCCCAAGAAGTCTTAGGGCTGTATCTGGAGCGCCCGCCAACAGAGTTTGGCGTTTGGGTTGGTGTTGTGGGCGCTCCAGATACAGCGACTTGAAGGAAGCCCTAGCGGCTGCCAGCACTATGGGTTTTCGATGGGATTGGGGCGATGCGGGCGATCTGCAGGCCTGGCTTTGAGAATTGCACAGGTGGATTTTGCCGGTAGGTTGCTGCCGGCAACGCTATTTTAGGCAGCCGGAAGCGACTGCGAGGTGTCCTGGGACGTTGTTTGTGGGACGTGAGGCACAAGGTCTGTATGCGCGCCAGGGCACGAAGAGGAATCGAGGGTGAAGCTGTGGGTTCATGCGTTGTATCGGTCAGGCGGCGGGGAACGGAGCAGGAGTTGAGCTGCCGAAAGTCGCTCGAGAACATGCATGGTAGCGCCACAGGCAGGACACTTCCAGGGCGAGTGAGGGCGAGCTGGTGAAAAGGCTGGGAAGACAAGCGGGATGCTCTGTGGAGCCTGAAGCAAGCGGAAGCAGAGCGGCAACAGCAGAGCACGCTGTCGATTGGCAAGGAAGCCGAAGTGCCGGATGCGGACGAAGCCGCGTGGGAGCAGATGGAGCAGGAAGCGGCGCAGGAACTCATCGACCGGAAGGGTCATCCGCCGCTTCTTGTTGCCGTGCGCGGAATCTCTCCAGCGAAAGGTGACGTCCTGGTTGGTAAGAGCAACGAACCTGTGGTTGGAGATAGCGACCCGGTGGGTATAGTTGCCGAGATAGCGTAGAGCATGATCCGGCCCACCGAATGGCGGTTTGGCGTAGACGACCCAGTCGTGACGGAAGAGCAGCCGAAGCCAGGATGCGAAGGCTCGGGGTTGAGACAGCGGGACAAGTTGTCCATGGAACTGGAGTCTGCCCTGGCGGAACGCTGTCTTTAATCCAGCGACGAACTTCCCGCGGAAGACGCGACGAAGCACTCTGGTGGGGAGAAAGAAAGAGGGTTGCGAGGCGATCCAGCGGGATCGGTCTGGAGCGAGTCCGCCGGCAGCAAGCACGCAGTGAATATGAGGATGATGCTGCAAACGCTGATTCCAGGTGTGGAGCACGCTGAAGAAACCGATCTCTGCGCCAAGATGCCGGGGATCACGAGCGATCTCAAGTAAGGTCTCAGCGCTGGCGTGGAACAGGAGGTTGTAAATCACCTGCTTGTTCTGCAAGGCCAGCGAGGCAACTTCACGCGGTAGCGTAAAGACGATGTGCACGTAGGGTGTAGGCAGAAGCTCCCGTTCACGCGCCTCAAGCCAGTGTTGGCGCGCGTTGCCCTGGCACTTGGGACAGTGGCGGTTACGACATGAGTTGTACGAGATGGCGGTATGCCCGCAGCTGGAACAGCGGTCGCGATGGCCACCCAGCGCAGCGGTGCGGCAACGCGTGATCGCCAGCAGGACCTTCTGGTGTTGCCAGCTGATCCAGCGCTGACTCCCGTTGGAGAAAAGACTGCCCGGCAAAGCGCACGATATCGGCCATCTCCAGGGGAGGCCGGTTCATGCGTTCCTGGTCTGTTCTCCTTGTGTGTCAAGCGTGAGTGAGTCCAGCGGACTGGCGGTTGCGCTGAGATGCCGCTTGGAGAGATGCAGATAGATCGTGGTCTCCTCCAGGTCACGGTGTCCGAGCAGCATCTGGATGGTCCGCAGGTCGGCTCCGGCCTCGAGCAGATGGGTGGCGAAGCAATGGCGTAAGGCATCCTCGTACTACTCATGATCTGCATCCCACAAAGATCTGTTATCCATGTCACCCCTTCTATGGGGTTGAGGTGGAAGTTGTTCGGCATTTGCGAAGGACGGAGTCGACGGTTCTCGTCGTCAGACTTCCGACAGGAACACAGATCGCATTACCCAAGTGGATGTTGACTCCCGAACTGTGCGATCGGTTGAGTTACGAAGATAGGCCCCGAATCGATATCACAGCTCTGCTTGAGCTCCGCCGGCTCATTGATGCCCAGCGCGTCGATCGTGACTTCGAGAACCTGGGTTGTGCAGAATCTGCATCAGGAGGTCAGGATGCAGAACAACAAGGAAAATCGCATCGTACTGCAGCGCAAACTGCGGTTCGAGGAAGAGGAGATTTGGACCGAGCTTCCGGAATCGACGCGGGAACACTGCCGCGGACTGTGGCGCCAACTGTTGGAAAGCGTCCTCAACGACGCAGACAGGAGGCCCAATGAACGAGAAGATTAAGGGACATCAGTTGGAGCGAGGAGCCTACGTTTACGTGCGTCAATCGACACCCTATCAGGTGCGCAATCATCTGGAGGGTAAAGAACGGCAGTATGCCCTGGCTCAGCATGCATCCCAGCTGGGCTTTCACAAGGTCATCGTAATCGATGAGGACTTGGGACGCTCGGGCGCTGGCACCCAGGAGCGGCCGGGCTTCGGCCGACTGCTGGCATCTGTGTGCCAGGGCCTGGCGGGAGCGGTATTAGCCCTGGAGGCTTCGCGTCTGGCGCGCAACAACCGTGATTGGCATCATCTCGTGGATCTGTGCGCACTGACGGAAACGTTGCTTATCGACTGTGACGGGATCTACGACCCACGCCAGTTGAATGATCGCCTGGTCCTTGGTCTGAAGGGAACCATGTCGGAGTTCGAACTTGGCCTGTTGAGACAACGGGCTCGCGAGTCTTTTGAGCAGAAGGCGCGTCGTGGCTTTGCGATGTGGGAACTGCCGGTGGGGTTTATCCGCACCGATGAAGGACGGATCGAAAAGACACCTGATCGCCAGGTGCAGCAGGCGGTCGGCAGCGTATTTCACAAATTCCAACAACTGGGAAGTGCTCGTCAAGCTGCGATCTGGTTCCGTGAAGAGCAAATCCCCGTGCCCAAGGCCAAACCCGGAACTGCCGGAGAGGAGATCGTCTGGGGGTTGCCGAGCAGCGGAAGAATCCGTCAGATGCTGAACAACCCGTGCTATGCCGGGGCGTTCGCGTACGGTAAGTCTGGGGCGCGCACGGTGATCGAGCAGGGGCGAGCGCGGCAACTCTCACGTTACCGTAAACCACATGATGAATGGAAGGTGTTGCTTGTCGACCATCATCCGGGGTACATCAGTTGGGAGGAGTACTTGGAAAACCGACGTCGACTGGAGGCCAATATGGCATGGTCCGGCAGTGAAAGCAGCGGTGCGGTGAAGCGAGGCGCAGCTCTGTTATCAGGCTTGCTGCGTTGCGGTCGATGCGGACGGAAAATGCAAGTTGCATATAGCGGCAACAGCGGCAGAGTCCCTCGATATGTCTGTCAGGGTGATCGGGGAGACCGCGGATCAGGCCACTGCTTTACGGTGGGCAGCTTGCGGCTGGATCGAGCCGTGGTGCAAAGCGTACTGACCGCTATTCGACCTGCCGGGATCGAGGCTGCAATCCAATTAGTAGCGTGCGCCAAAGTCGAAGGCGATGAGAAGCGAAAGGCACTCGAGCTGGCCCTGGAACGGGCTCGCTATGAGGAGAAGCGTGCGCGTCGGCAGTTTGATGCTGTGGAGCCAGAAAATCGTCTCGTGGCCGGCGAGTTAGAGGCTCGCTGGAATAGCGCACTGGTTCAGGTTGCGGAAGCCGAGGCACGCCTCGTTGCGGCGGATAAAACTGCCAAGCCTCTCAACGAGGAACAGAAGCAACGACTATCCATGTTGAGCGAAGATCTCTCTGCGTTGTGGAATCAGCCCGAAGCGCCGATCCCACTGAAGAAGCGCATTCTGCGGACAGTCCTGACAGAGATCATCGTCGATAGTGAACCTGATCCCTCAACTCATCGCCTGCGTCTGCACTGGGCTGGTGGAGTGCACTCGCCCCTTGGCAATCACCCAAAAGCGGCCATAGATAATCACTTCAAAACCGGCCATAGAGAAGCGGCCTAAGACATTAGCTCCGACGAGGGAAATTAGCCTCTGTTGGCATGGGTAATGTCTTGGAAAGAACAAAGCAGGAGCAGGTGATCGCGCTGGGGCGTCTTGGTTGGTCCCTACGCAAGATTGAGGCGGCGACGGGAGTTCGTCGCGAGACGGCTGGCGGCTATTTGAGGTCTGCCGGGATAGCGATACGCACGCCGGGAGGTTGGGGGCGAAGGGCTCCAGCAACAGCGGCCCCTTCGGTGACCACCGGCTCTGACAGTTCAAAACCGGCCAATGAGGTGATCACCGGCTTTTCCCCATCCAGACAAGCGGAAGATCCAAAACCGGCCAACGAAGTGATTACCGGCTTTTTGCCGGAAGCGTGGTTGCCGGAGCAGGGTGGCAAGCGCCCATGTGGAGCCAGTGAAGCGTACCGAGAGCTGATCGAGCTGGAGCTGTCTCGGGGTCGCAACGCGATGGGGATCTGGCAGGATCTGGTCGATCAGCACGGGTATACCAGCAGCTATCAGAGTGTTCAGCGATTCGTACTCAAGCTGCGCGGAGCAGTATCGTCTGAAGCGCGAGTGATCATAGAGACGCGGCCAGGCGAAGAGGCCCAGGTTGATTACGGGACAGGGCCGACGGTGCGCGATCCGGATAGTGGCAAGTATCGGCGCACGCGGCTGTTTGTCATGACCCTGGGTTGTAGTCGCAAGTGTGTTCGCCTATTAACCTTCCGGTCGAGTGCGCGTGTGTGGGCCGAGCTGCATGAAAAGGCATTTCGCCGGCTTGGCGGTTCGCCGCGGGTCGTGGTCCTGGACAACCTTCGCGAGGGCGTGTTGTCTCCGGATTTCTACGATCCGGGCGTGAACCCCTTGTATCGCGACGTTCTGGCACATTACGGTGTGACGGCGCTGCCTTGCAAAGTGCGCGACCCGGATCGAAAAGGAAAAGTCGAGAGTGGCGTCAACCATGCGCAGATGACGCCGTTGAAGGGCAAGAGGTTCGAGAGCCTGGAAGAAGCACAAGCGTACCTGGATCACTGGGAAGAGCGCTGGGCCGATAAACGTATCCACGGCCGTGCCAAACGGCAGGTGGCGGCGATGTTCGCCGAAGAGAAGCCCTTCCTGCAGCCGCTTCCGTTGGAGCCGTTCCGTTACTACCAGTATGGCGAGCGTACGGTTCATCTGGATGGTTGCGTCGAAGTGGAAGCGGCTTACTACGGAGCGCCGCCGGGCTGGGTCGGGCGGAAGGTCAAGGTGCAGTGGGACGCGATGTTCGTGCGTCTGCTTGATCCCCGCACGGGTGTCTTGCTACGCGAGCATCTGAGCGGCAAGCGTGGCACTCATCGTATCCGCGATGGGGATCGTCCGCGTCGCACGCCGCCACAGTTGCTTCAACTGCTGGCACGTGGGCACAAGGCAGGAGCCAGCATCGGTGCTGTCTGCGACGCCATCCATGCTCGCCAGGGAGAGCTCGGAATACGCCGCATCCAAGGCGTTCTCCAACTGGTCAAGCAATACGGCTCAGCAGCTTGCGACGATGCCTGTGCGGCGGCGCTGGAACTGCGCGTCACCGAGTATCGCTTCGTGCGCCGCTATCTGGAGCGCAATCCGCAGGCTCCTCTCAGCCTGAAGCAAGTCGATCCGCTGATCCGCGAACTGACTCAGTATCGCGACCTGATCCAACAACGTATTAACTTCGAGGAACCCCAACCATGAACCCGATCGAACTCAATCGCTCCCTGGTGCAACTGCGCCTAAGCGGCATGGCCGCCGTGCTGGAGACGCGTCTGCTGCAGGCTCAGGCTGAGGCCATGGCTCCCATCGATCTGATCTCCATCCTGGTCTCCGACGAGCTTGCCTGTCGCAGCAAGCGGCTGCTGGAGCGGCGCCACAAGCAGGCGCAGTTCCGTGACCCATACAAGCTACTGGATAACTTCGACTTCCAGTTCAACCCAAAGATGAACCGCAGTCTGGTCTTCGACCTGGCGACGGCCGCATGGATCGGACGGCGGGAGGACGCACTGTTCCTTGGTCCTAGTGGAAGCGGTAAGAGTCACTGCGCCCAGGCCATCGGGCACGCAGTCATTCAGCAAGGCTATCGCGTGTTGTATCGCGAAGCGCACATCCTGCTGGAAGAGTTAGCAGACGCCACACTGGACGGCAACCGCAAGCAACATGTGGAACTGCTTACCACTGTGCCGCTTCTCATCATCGACGATCTGGGAATGCGTAAGCTACCGTTGACCGCCGCGGAGGAACTGCTGGAAATCATCATGCGACGCTACGAGCGAGCCAGCACGCTGATTACTTCGAACAGACCCGTTGAAGACTGGGGAAAACTGCTTGGCGATAGCGCCGCCGTCTCCGCCATGCTGGATCGTCTTCTGCACCACGGGCACGTTCTCAAATGCGGCCCGCGCAGCTGGCGAACCAAGACCGGCAGTCCGGCAGAAAGCCAATGATAAAACCAACCGCAACAGCAAAAACAAAAGCAGTAAGGATGCCGGGCAAAGAACGCCCGGCGGCGTCGCGACTCGGGATCCAAGGGCCTCCCACGCCGGAGCCTCACCCTAGGAATGCTGGTAGAAACACAAAACCCTCCGACAGCCAGCCCATCGGGCCAACTGCAGAGGGTCTCGATTACCGATTCCTTCGGAGCCAGCCCCGTGTCATCGGCCATGGATCACTCCGCAAGGCGCGACCCCGGCAGAGCGTCACCACAATAGCAAACACCACTCCGAGGGCTCAATCCTAAACCTTGCAATCGCACGCTGCAGCAAGGTAAAACAATCACGTCTTCGGCCAATCCCGTTGGCCGGTTTTGAACTGATAACGTATGGCCGGTTGTGAGGTGATAATCGAGGCTCGGAACTGCATATGGAACGAAACAAGCCAGGACACCACCGTCACAGTGCGGACCGTTCGGTGATCGATTTGGTTCGCGAGTTATCGAAGATATGCCAGGACAAGGTGATCGCGGCTATCTTGAATCGTCTCGGATACAAGACCGGTCGAGACAAAACTTGGAATGCATCTCGTGTAGCCGGACTGCGGGGATATCACAAGATCGCTCCCTTCCAAAACCAAGATGACTGGGTGACACAAGAAGCCGCGGCGCGAGAGCTGCGAGTAAGTAATACGGTGGTGAAGCGACTAATTCGGCAACGCACCCTCCCGGCAAGACAGGTCGTGGAATACGCGCCATGGATCATCGAGAAAAAGGATCTATTGCTTCCGGAGGTGCAACAAGCGGTGAGAGCAGCACGTCGTGGTGCCCATAAACTTCCGCAAATCCCCTTCGGTCAAGGCCGATTGTCTTTAGAATGAATGGACTCTGAAAGGTGGTGTAGTATGCCCAAGCCTGGCGCAGGGTATGCGGCGTAATGTGCTTCTCGATGCCGGCAGCACGGGCCGCACTCCGGCAGGCAAACCAGACCATCTTGTCGGTGATCGGCACGTCTGCACGCCAGCCGTCGACCAGGCCGGGGAACAGATACGTTTTCGGCTTCATCCATCGCCAGTAGGCGCGTAGCGCCTCCAGCAGTACTGGACTTAAAGGCACATCGCGGTCGCGCCCACCCTTACCCCGGCGGATGTGGACCACCATGCGCTGGCTGTCAATATCGCTGGTCTTCAGTCGGCACAACTCTGCGCGGCGCACGCCGGTCGCATAGAGCGTCATCAACATGGTGCGGTGCATCCGGTTAGCAGAAGCAGCCAACAAGCGGCTGACTTCCTCCCGGCTGAGCACTACCGGTAGCTTCTCCGGCAGCCTGGGAAACGGCAAATGTTCGAGCATGTATCGCCGCTTGAGGGTCTTGACGTAGAAGAACCGGAGCGCAGCCGTGCGCTGCGCAACCGTCTTCGGGGACAGCTTCCGTTCTCGCAGCAGGTAAAGCTGATACTCACGTATCTGCTCTGCCCCGAGTTGGTCGGGAGCACGATGGAAGTGTTCGGCGAACTGCTCAACCGCTTGCAGATAGCATCGAGCCGTGCCAGGCGAGTAGTTGCGACGCTCGAGTTCTTCGAGCCGAGTCACAATGACCTCCCTGTGACTCTGAACCTACCGCCAACCTCAACTCACCCTACCGCTCGCCGCAAATGCAGCATCCGCCGCGCCAGCGGCTTCGTTGTGCGCCGGGCATGTTCAATAGCTTGGAGGTGAAAGTCCTCTACCCGACCTGATGGAGGTAAGGGTTAGCAATGACGCAAGGGCTACCGTCGTGAGGCGGGGTCTGAAGGAAGCGTGGAGCAAATGCGCGAGTCGATGGACAAGAACCGGATACAAGGCGTGAGCGTAGGGCGAGCGGGCAACTTACCGCGAAGCCCATATCCATCAAGTACGCGGAGCGTAGATCCGGCGATTGTGCGCAGAAGGCGATTGAACTTACCCCGGGAGATCTGCTCCGTGTCGCTTCGGCGACTGAGGTTGCCGCGAGGCATCCTGACCGCGGAGCAGAAGTCAGCAGAGGGCATATTAGGCCATGACGTCGGAAAGGCTAATGAGGCACTCCAATGCCGAAAGGCGGAGTCAACAGATAGGCCGAGCCGGGAACGGTGGTCGAAGGCCAAAACGAGAGGAGAGGCAAGTAGGTCATGAGTCTCAACAACGACACGCGGCAGAACATCCAGAGCAATCTGGACTTCTCTACCTCGCCAACGGGTGAAGCCCGAGGGGCGGGAAGGGAAGGGTCCGAATCGTTGAGGACGACGAGTGTGCCCGAAAGCCCAGCTAGAACAGATCGAATGATGGAGGAGATCGTTGAACGAGAGAACTTGAAGGAAGCATTACGACGGGTTAAGGCTAATAAAGGTGCTCCGGGCGCTGACGGAATGACGGTCAACCAACTCGATGATCATCTGAAACAGCACTGGCCAGCCATCCGGGAGCAACTACTAAGCGGAACTCACAGTCCAAAGCCGGTGAAGCGGGTAGAGATACCGAAGCCGGACGGCGGAGTGCGCAAGCTGGGCATCCCGACGGTGCTGGATCGATTCATCCAGCAAGCGGTCATGCAGGTTCTGCAACGGCGGTGGGACCCGGAGTTTTCCGATCACAGCTACGGTTTTCGACCGGGGAGATCGGCGCATCAGGCAGTAGCGCAGGCACAGCAGTATATCGCCGAAGGCTACGGCTGGTGCGTTGACCTCGACTTGGAGAAGTTTTTCGATCGAGTCAATCACGACAGACTGATGGCTCAAATCGCCAAGCGTGTCGATGACAAGCGGCTGCTGAAACTTATCCGGGCGTTCCTGAACGCCGGGGTGATGGAAAACGGGCTGCTCACCCCAAGCGTGGAAGGGACTCCCCAAGGGGGTCCTCTTTCGCCCCTGCTCAGCAATATCGTGCTTGACGAACTCGACCGCGAACTGGAGCGCCGGGGGCACCGACACGTCCGCTACGCAGATGACTGCAACATCTATGTGCGCAGTGAGCGTGCGGGTCAACGGGTGATGAGGAGCATTACGCGCTTCATCACTCAGCGGCTAAAGCTCAAGGTAAATGAGGCTAAGAGCGCGGTGGCGCGACCGCAGGAGCGAAAGTTCCTCGGATTTAGTTTTACGAGCGATCCAGAAATCAGACGAGCGATTGCTCCGAAGGCTCTGGCTCGCTTCAAAGACAAAATCCGGGAGATCACGCGACAGGCCAAGGGCATAAGCATCGAGACGACAGTGAAGCGACTTGCCACCTATATGGTGGGATGGCGCGGCTACTTCGGCTTCTGCGAAACTCCCGAGGTGCTGATCGGCCTTATCCGTTGGGTGCGGCTCAGGTTGCGATGCGCACTCTGGCGACAATGGAAAACTCCACGTCGTCGCCGTGCCGCCTTGCTGCAACTGGGAGTACGTCCGCGACTTGCTAGCAATACAGCCGGTAGTGGTCGTGGCCCCTGGTACCTGGCCCGCTCCAAAGCTCTCTCCGTGGGAGCTTCGAATGCATACTTCCGGTCGCTCGGACTACCTTCACTGTTCGGGAACTACTAGCCTGACTTCTCGAACCGCCGTGTACGGACCCGTTCGCACGGTGGTGTGGCAGGGGTCGGCAGGTGACTGCCGCCCCTATGCCGATCAAGTCTGGTTTCCGGTAACTGGACCGTGACGATGCTGCCGGCGAGTAGAGGAATCAACACTTACCCTGGAATCTGCTCAACCGCCCTTAGATCAGTCGTCCCGGCGGGCTCGATCTTCTGCTTGTTCTAGGTAAATTTCCGATACCCATACAAGGCTGGCTCTGTCAACGCCGCACTGTACTTGATATTGGGAGAAGGGCTTTGTCGCACTGCCTAACACTGTGAATAGTGTCGGTTCGGATAACCGGACATGGTCATCGACTGCGAACTTAATTGTAGCCCTTCCCCGGTCATCAACTCTCAAACTCCCTGGCATGCCGAGATTCTAACGCGAGAACCCCGGCGGTTCTAACCCGCCGTACCTTGAGAAAGCGAGGGATTAGCTGCCCACAGTGTTTCTTGGCATCCAAGTTCAGCCCGGTCCAGCTTTCAACCGCCTCTAACATGAACAAGAACATCAACTCACCCTTCGCGTTCAGGAAGACCATATGGTTGCAATGAATCTCAACAATCGCTGCAATCCACCACGTGCAGTCTTCGTTTAGGGAATCTCAGCCGGAGAAGGTATCTTTTGTCAGCCATCGAGACCTCACCTCTCCTTGGCAAGCTACCCTTCCAGGGACTAGTGAGCGCAGTGATCCCCATCACACAGCGATCCCCATTTTAAAGAGAACTGGCAGTTCATACGGTCTGTCGATCCCGTTGGTCGCCGCTCCTGCCGAAGCCCATTCCGCTCTACCTCCTGTCAAGACGGCGCCGGGCTGACGCTTACGATTTCGTTATTAGTCTGCACGTTGAAGAAGGCCCCTGAGAAATTTCCTCGAATGCTCGGCGACGAGGTGCGCCTAAACCGAAACGCGCTCTACCGAAAATACCAGGCACTAACCTACAGGCACTATTTCCGGGCTGCACTGGGAATCGTAAATGGATTTGACCGCGTCTTCGGCCGTGAATCTTCCCATAAGCAGTGCCAGCTTACGGTTGGTTGTCGTCCGGATGGGAGCCCGATCAATCCGCTGCACGTATCGGGGGGCAGGAGTACCACCACGGTTCACTTTTACGATAAATCTGGTATTTTTCATAGGTCTTCCTCTCGACGGATGACAAACAGAATGGGAGGCGATATCAAGCCACCTCCCATTTCTGTCACTGGCTACTCGTCTTACGCGGCAATGCTGGGAGCTTGGGCTTCGACGGTCTTCTCGCCGCCAACACTAACTTTGATCTGCGTGGGCTTGGCTTCGACCCTCTTGGCGAGGTTTATCTTCAGCACGCCCTTGTCACATTGGGCGCTCACTTGTCCCGGATCCACGGAGCTGGGAAGCGTGAACGAGCGGGTAAAGCTTCCGTATTGCCGCTCGACGCGACGGAAGTTCTCTTCTTTTTCTTCCTTCTCGATCTTGCGCTCGCCATGGACGGTGAGGGTGCTGTTCTGAATGCGGACGTCAATGTCTCTTTCGTCGATGCCCGGGACGTCAATCTTCAGAACAATGTTGTGCTCGTCTTCGTAAATGTCCACCGGCGGTGCGAGGGTGGTGGTTGTCAACGCCTCTTCCGGGCCTTCGGGGCTGTACGACTCACGGAAAAGGCGGTTCATGCGGTGCATGCGTTCTTGCATGGCGGAAAATTCGCGGAGAGATTCCCAATTCGTTAGTAGGGTCATAACGCGGTTCCTCCTTAGCAGTAATCTAAGAGGAAAAACTTCAGATGGGCTGACTTAGTTCAGTGAACCTGAAAGAGTAAGCAGAGAAACTCGCTCAAGAATAACGCTAGGCTTATATGGCTACGGTTGTCAAGAGGCAGTACTGTCCTGATAGTGTATTGCTACTTCTTCGAAAGCTCGCGCTCGAAATAACTTCAACTTTTGCGTTACCAGGTCATTTGTCACCGTGAATGCAGACCCTAGCCGCACGGAATGTACACAACGACCACAGCCATAAGAGCGTAGACTTTAGATGTACGCAAAAGATCCTTCCTCGCCTCCAGCCTTGGAAATGCTCCAGACGAGCCCAGTCTTGGTATGAATCGGCACGAGATGGAGCATCTATGAGCATGCAACAGCAATCTGATGTCTACAATCACTTGTCCAACCAACCAAGCATTGTAGGGAGCAAGCACAACTCGGCCATGCAGTGCGCAAATCCGCAATGTTTTAAGGAGCTGCTCTATCTCCGCGAGGGAACGCTCGAGCTACTCGAATTGGAATCGCCATCTGACAATCAGTTGCGGCCAGACGAGGGCGCATTTGCGATGAGATCCTTACCCAGCAAGTTTTTTTGGCTTTGTGGTGAGTGCGCGAAGACACACATCGTTAAGCGATGGACAACCTCCGGCCTTGTCCTGGTGCTTCGCAACCAGAGCACGGCTGGCGGCCACCCCAATCTGGCTGTTCGGCCAGCCATCGCCGCAATTACGCGCCACTTCCGGTGTCACTGACTGTCCTGCCAATACCGCCGATGGGGCATCCGCTCCATCGGCCCGCTTCGCTTGGGAAGCGACTGTCCGCCCTCTTTGCCCCAGCCCGGGCCTAGCTGCTCTCAGACGCGTCGCCGACGCTAGTGTCGGCCTGATTTTCGGAGCAGCGCCAAGCCGACTAATACGGCCAAGTGGATAAGTTCCGGTTAGGCGACTTTTCGGCCATGTGGCTCAAGTGCTGTCGTCGGTGAGTGCATATGGCGGAGATAAGCGCTCATCGACTCCGCGTGATCCTCGCGGGACGGAAGCGCGTTGGCCTGGACCATTTCTCAGTTAGGTGAAGGCTGAGCCCGGAGGATTCTCACGGAGAGCCTCCGGGGCTTGAATTGGAATTGACTAAGAAGCATTACTTCTCCGACGCGATCAGGACGACTTGATCTTTCGATTGGTTCTTCGCCAACTCCGTTTGCCGCGGGTTGATCTGTATTTGGCTGCCTGCAACGCTGTTGCGGTTCCAGACCTGGGCAAGGAAATACTGGTGGCCGTAGCGATAGAAAACCAGCTTGGCGTCGGCGGCGGGCTTCTTCGACTGGCATGAATTCGAAAGAACGACTGAACCTGCGTTCGAATTGACGTTGTGAACTGAGAGCGTCGATCCACCCCAGGGTCCCATGGCTTCGACTTCATACTCGCCGGCCGGAAGCTGGACATTCCCGGCGGTGAACTCGAACGGCACAGTTACTATCATGTGAGTGGTTTGCGCTTGGGCGGCTGCGCTCATCAGCAGCGCCAGGGACATCGCGAGTGACAACAGGTTCTTTTTCACGGTAGGTCTCCTTTTCTTGTGATGGCCGAGCCCTTGCGAACTTGGTCTCACTATGGAAAGCGGAGAAACCGCCGACTCCCCGCCACATTTTCAAAAGAAATGTTTCCTGGCTGGCGGGACGAACCCTGACTCGGTCCGCAACTCGATGGAACTTGTGCCTATAATTGCGCATCTGCAAGTGGACACGACATGGGACCCGATCCGGGCGAAATCACGCAGCTGCTGCGGCAATGGCGAACCGGCGACCGGCAGGTGGAGGACAGGTTGTTCGAACTCCTGACGCCGGAGATGCACCAGATTGCCGAACGCTGTTTCCGCCGCGAGCGGCCCGGCAATTCCCTCCAGCCAACTGTGCTGGTGAACGAAGCCTTCCTGCGCCTGGCGAAGTCGAAGGACCTGGATTGGCAGGACCGAGGTCATTTCCTCGCGATATCGGCCAGGGTCATGCGCCGTTATCTTATTGACCACGCGCGGACCCGGCCCGATATTCTGTTTCTGCCCATGGAAGGACTTCCGGATCGCTTCCTGGGTACCCATACCCCATCGCAGCTGGTGATTGAGATCGACGAGCTGCTTGACGATCTGGAGCGGGAGTCGCCCTCGAGACGGGCCCTGGTGGAACTCAAGTTCTTCCTCGGGTCAACCGACCAGGAGATCGCCGATGCGCTGGGTATCACCTTGCACACCATGCAGCGGGAGTGGTACCGGGCCCGCCGCTGGCTCTTCGAACGAATGACTGGGAAGCCATGACTGTGTCCCATCTCCGAAGTTCGCCGCAGAACTGTTGTCATCCTGAGCGCGGCGAAGGACCTGCGTTTTCAACCCTCTCAGCACCGCAACAGAGTCTCCAGTTATGCTGCGAACCTCAGATCCACCAGACTAAGGAACCATGACAAGCCGCGAAGAAGACGAACGGGTCATGGAGATACTGGCGGCCGCCCGCCGGAAGCCGGCGGCGGAACGCGAAGCCTACCTGAGCTCCGCCTGCGCAGGCGACGAAGACCTGCGCCGCGAAGTAGTGGACGCCCTCTCCTGGGAAGAGCGCATGGGCGGATTCCTTGAGCATCCGGTGGCCGTGATCGCCGACGGAAATCCTCGGCCGGAGTCGGCGGTCACGGCGGCAGTGCAATTTCCTGCAGGGCTGGAGATAGGTCAATACCGCATCGAGTCGAAGCTGGGAGAGGGCGGCATGAGCACCGTCTGGCTCGCCCTCGATACCAAGCTCGGCCGCCGGGTTGCGATCAAGTTTCTCTCCGACAATCTCGCCGATGCCGAGGCCCGCCGCCGCTTTCAGCGCGAGGCGCAGATGGCCTCCTCGCTCAACCATCCGCACATCGTTAGCGTGCATGACATCGGTGAATTCGAGGGGCGGCAGTACCTGGTCACCGAATACGTCGACGGCGGCACGCTGAAAGACTGGATAAAAGACAAGCGGAGAACGCCGAAGGAAGTGGCCGAGTTGTTGACCGGCGTGGCCGACGGCCTGGCCGCCGCGCATCAGGCAGGCATCCTGCACCGCGACATCAAGCCGATGAACATCCTGGTGGCCAGAAACGGCTACGCCAAGCTGGCCGACTTCGGCCTGGCCAAGCTTGCCGAAAACGGCACGATCGATCTCGCGGCAAGGTTGCCGGAAGGACCCACGCGCCCGGGACTCATCCTGGGCACGATCGCCTATATGTCTCCGGAGCAGGCCTCGGGCCAGCCGCTGGATTCGCGCAGCGACATCTTTTCCTTCGGCATCGTGCTCTACGAAACGCTCTCCGGCAAGCGCCCATTTGGTGGGCGAACCGACTTGGAAGTCTTGAAGACCATCATCCACGGTGAATTGCCGCCATTGAGCGAAGAAGTCCCCGAGACCTACCGCAACGTCGTCGAGAAGGCCCTGGAGAAGAGCCCGGCGGAGAGATACCAGTCCATGCGTGAAATGGTCGTGGACCTCAGGCGAGGTCAGCGCTCGGAAGAGTCTTCGCCTGCGCCGCCAAAATCAAAGCCCAAGCCAACCGCTCCTAAAATTTGGTTGAAATTCGGAGTCGGAATATTCGCCATTGCGCTCATCGCCCTCGGAGCCCTAGGCATCTATCGGCGGCTTCGCCCCCAGCCCCCACAGGAGCAGGCGAACCTGACGCCCGTTCCCTTCACGGCTCTGCCCGGAGAGGCGACGTCCCCGGCTTTCTCTCCCGATGGCTCCAGAATCGCATTTGCATGGAACGGCGATCCCAAGGGCGGGGCGAAGGGATTCGACCTATACGTGAAGGGACTCGGGAGCGAGACCCTCCTCCGCCTTACGCAGCATCCCTCGGAATGGATCAGTCCAACCTGGTCCCCCGACGGCACGCAGATCGCCTTTCACCGCGTGGACGGCGCCGACACTGGCATCTATCTCGTCTCCGCGCTTGGCGGCCCGGAGAGAAAATTGCGCTCCACCCAAATGCCTGACGCAGACCTATCTACCATCAGTTGGTCGCCGAACGGCAAGTGGATCGCCTTTGCAGATGTGGCGCCAGGAGAGGAGCATTTAAGGATCTATCTCCTCTCGACAGAAACGGGCGACACGGAGCGGATTCCGAACACCTCAAAGTGCCTTGGGCAAGGTTTACCTGCCTTCTCTCACAGCGGCGACCACCTCGCATACTGGTGCTCTCTAAACGCAGGAGACACAGGAGACGAGGCCGAGCTGTATTCCTTACCACTTCCTGACGGAGAGCCGAGGGTGATTGCTTCAATTCGGGCATATCCGAAAGGGCTGACATGGTCGGCTGACGACAAGAGACTCATTTACTCCTTTTGGGATGTCTCATACAAACTCGGCGAAGTTACTGTCGCGAATAGCTCGATCGAGCAACTCGCCTTCGCAGGAAGTGCAACGCAGCCCACAGTTTCCCCGAAGGGTGACAAGCTAGCATTTAGTGCCCAATACCTTCCCATTAACATCTGGCGCAGGGACCTGCTTCACCCAAAATCGCCAGCCGTGGAACTCATTCCTTCCTCGCGGGGACAGTTTGACGCTCAATACTCTCCGGACGGAAAGCGCATTGCTTTTGCGTCTTTCCGCTCCGGCACGATGGGCGTTTGGATCAGCAATGAGGATGGCAGCAACCTGGTGCAAATCTCAAACCCCCATGTTGAGAGTGGCAGTCCGCAATGGTCCCCGGACGGAAACAAGATAGCGTTTGACACGCGCCCACTGGACCGATGGGAAATATATGTCGCGGACACAGCCGAAGGCATCCCTAAAAAACTGATCACAAATATCTCAGGCGTATTTCGACCTCACTGGTCGCGCGATGGAAAGTGGATTTATTTCAGCTCCCGCGAACCTGGCAGGATGGGAGTCTATCGTTGTCCCGCCTCTGGCGGAGATGCCATTGCACTATCCAAAGATATCGATGGGCTTAGTCCGCAGGAGTCTATCGATGGAACGACAATATATTTTGCAAGCCACGAGGACAAATCGACGCTGAAGAAAGTGCTCTTGCCAGGGCAGCCCAATACGGAATCAAATGTCGATGGATTGCCTCGCCTGAGCGACTCCAGCCATTGGACCCTCTCTCCAGGTGGTATCTATTTCGTTCCTGCCGAGGCGCCTAGATCTATCCGTTATTTTGATTTCGCTACCAGGCAGATACGCCCAATCTTTGAAGCGGATAAGGATCTCTGGAGGGGCTTGTCGGTCTCTCCCGATGGTCGCTGGATGCTCTATTCACAAGCTAGCGATACAAACGGCGACATCATGCTCGTCGAGCATTTTCACTAGCAGCGCGAGGACCATCAACGAGGGCAGTATCCGAGTTCCACGTCGGCCATTGCGCTTCTGAAATTTCAAGGTTGACCTTCGCGCGGGGAGCAAGCTCACCGCACCCGACCTGCTGGCCATTCTTGATGAGCCAGGTGGCCGAATAACCGGCATATCGGAAACTTGCCGTCCTGCCCGGCCAATACCGAATGCACTTGTCGGAGGTGGCCGCTACCGGCTGTGTCCTGATGACGTCCCTCTAGTTCACCGAAATGGCTTCATGCCGAAGGAATCGTGGTCGGACTACAATGACAAAGCCTGACGTGGAGATCTCAACGAATGCCCCATGGCGACGCTCAGAGAACGTGGTTTCCGGAAATGGTCGAGCGTTTGCGATCGGAGTGGCACGAGGGATTGTCGATGCCTGCGCTCATCCGCTTGCGAGACGAACTAGACGGCACGCTTCACCGAATTAGGGAAAGCTTAAATTTCAAAAACCCGGTCGTTACCTGCCGCTGTTGTGGATTGACGAGCCCGGGAGCTGAACCCCACGTTAGCGTGCGGGCGTTGATTTTGGCGCTTGCTCGATTCGGAATCTCGTCGAAGGAGCAAGCCCGTGCATTGGAAAAGGCGTGGGCAGAATATCGTAAGCAACGGCGGTTGGACATCGCGGGGAAGATCGAGGGGAACTTCCAGGATGTCTGCAACCATTGACGATTCGCCCATCGTTCGCGGCGGACAATTTACCTATAATCCCGTTTTTACAGCACTTCGTTGCGCGTAAAGGTCTTTGGATCACTTTCGATTAGCCACGTTGGCGGGCCGGGTAAACTGGGTTCAAGCCTAGAGCTGTTTATTCAACGTGAAACCGAAGGACGTGGAGCGCAAAATGAATTCTAGAGTTTTGGTCGCTGCAGCGTGGGCCACGTTAGTCGGGACATTAACCTTTGCAGCGGGGCCACTCGCAGTGCTCTCTGATCACAAAGTGATTGCGGCCATTCAGACCGTTCTGACGTACATCATGCTTCCAGGGCTGATCGTTGCCGCCGGGGTGGGTTCATTGGGACCTGCAGCGGTAGTGAATGCACTGATTCACTTTGGGATCTGTTTCTTTGTACTTCGATTTTTGCCACCGTTCAAAACGAGAACACTTTGAAAGTCGTGCCTGAAAAGTCCGATTATCGGTAACTTCCCCAGCCGGGGGCACGGTCAATAGGTCGTTTTGGTTCGCACGGAAATCAGATGACCTTGAGTTCTGTTGACGGGGTGGACTGTATTACGGACAGGCGGTTCGCCAGAACCAAGAAGCCAGTCGCGATGCATGCTCAGCGTCTCCGCGTTCAACTCGAAGTTGACTTCAGGTGCCGACCAGTCCGATAGAACTTCGCTTATTACCTCGTCCTCCCACTCAAAGGCGTCTGACGCCTGGAGGGCAAAGCCAATTGTGGTGAGTGCTTCGGGGGGCAATGCGCGGTCCAAAAAAGCTTCACAGAGCTTGATCACATGGTCTCTTTGTAGCGAAAACGAACCCTGCATGTCGGCGATTCGAATCTCCGACTGCAGGTCATCGACCTTAACCACTGAACCATTTATGTCTTTGGCCAATTGGCCGACGGACGATTCACCCACGAAGTACCGTCGCAACTCTTCCTCTCGCATTCATGAAGGATAAAGCAGATGGTGAACGTCTCACCCCGAGAAGTCGCATTTGCGGTAACTTCGCCCAATCCAGAGCCAGGGCCGGGGGGCGCTGTCCCACATCGAAGGCTACTCCTGGCCCGGGATGGCCGGTTGCATCTTTCGGGGTCCACACGCGGTTTTAGCCTGGGGAGAGACTAAGAGAGCTAAGGGGATAAGGCTGCAGAAAATGTTAAAGAATGTGTAACCGTACTGCGTGCCTGGCGTGCGAAAGAATGTCAGACCCAGCAGATAGTAGACACAGATACTTCCCCAGAACACCAACGAGGCCCTGCGTCCGGCCTCACGTTGACTCCACAAAAGGACCACTGCAGGAGGACCAATAACCAATGTGATCAGCCACCCCAGCGCAGTCAGGTGTTCGAAGAGGCTCGTGCCAACCACCCACGAAATGCCGCCCCTCTTCCAAACTCGTACGACGAATACCAGCGTGGCGAAAACAGAGAAAAAGGTCCACGCCGCTAACAAACGAAGAACAATTCGCATAATTGAGCGATTCTTCATGGTCGTGCAGTTTTCCGCAATCCTCAAACTATGTAGAGACGCTCCTCTACGCGCCTGAAAAGTCTCATTTTCGGTAAGTTCCCACTCAGCGCCGGTTGTGTAGTGAAGATGGGTTGTCGATAGCTCCGATCATTCTCCCGAGAATCCAGATGATCAATTCAGGAAAACTGCGCCCCTAGATCCCTTGGCTCTACCCTTGCGTGCCCTCTCGCGTCAGCCGCCACCAAACCAGCATAAACAGCACTGCCAGCGCAAGGTCAATGCCGCCAAAGTACAGATCGCTATGGTCCAGCCTACCTCGGCGGTATAGCACCATCGCGCCGATGCCGAAGCTCAGCTTCTCAAGCACGGCGAAAGGAATGACTGGACGCAGCCGCACTGGCTGGTAGGCAATCGCAAAGAACAGCAATTGCCATGCCAGCGTCACCCCTACAAATCCGTAGAAGAACATCGGATGTGTGATCGGTGGCGGATCCTGCCCATTTATTGTCCGCTCCATAAAGTACAACGGAGCTACTGAGATCACTCCATAGATGCCCGCGATACTAAATACCCAGCGCGAAAATTTCATTGGCCGCTCCTTCGATTCCACATGTTTTATTGAGCTAAGTCTCTTTAAGGTCCTTTGACTTCAGTGTACCCAAGCTCCCGGAAAGTCGGGATTTAGGTAACTTCCCCGGCTCGCCCCGAATCGCGGACTGAACTTACTCAATTCCCGTTTCCGGGTTTCTCCGGATATGCCGACGATTCGAAGCGAATGGAAAGCCTCCACGCGGGCCCCCTTTGAGCGGGCCCTGCATGGAACGGCGCATTTTAGGATTGTGCGGCTATTGAGAGAAAAGCCACTTGGTGAGAGGACTGAAGGTCCAATCCAAGGCTCGTAAATACAAGGCGAACAAGAAAACGAAGACTACTACCAACACGGTCGTCGAGCGAACCTCTTTCCAGGAGGGTCGAGTGACTAGCTTCATTTCCTGTTTCACGTTTCGCAAAAAGTCGACGGCTTTGGGGAACGAACCAACGTCCCTTTGTGCCTTTTCAGGCACCTTTTCCGTAGGGTGTTCAGACAAGAGACACGCTTCCTTCCGGGCTATACCCAGTTTGTTTGCGCTGCACGGGTAAGCCACGTTGCGCTACGGCTTACCGAATGTCTCTAAAGGAATGAAGCAGGCGGTGCTCTGGTGGGAGGAGCGGGGGCAGCGGGCCTGAGCGGGAAGAACGTGTCTTCTGCCTGGGCCCAGTCATCGGTGCAACCGGTCAGGACGAGAAGAAGGAAGAACACCGGCAGATCGAGGGTTAAGTGGTAGAACCCACTACCGTCCGAGGATGCGAGTGTGAGGGAAAATAACAGTAGAAAAGCAATGGTCGCTGCAACTGCGAACACGAACAGTGCGCGACGCGGCGAACTTTGCTGTGATCCCGACATCCGAGCCAATTTTACAGGAGCGACAAGGTTCGACTCTCCGAAGACCTCCCGGGAACTCAATCGTACTCTGGGTACGATGCATTTTGGGGGGCCGTGCTGTGACGACAGTGGGATCTGCACTCCGCTGCCTCACCTATCCTGACCGGAGGCTTTCTCTTGGCCAGACCAATAACTTGTTCGAGTCTGTATGACTGCGTCAGGTAAATCCGGGACGCTTACACGAAGTGTGTGAAGAGTGGGGTTGGCTTCGGCCGGTGACTGAAAGCTGAGCATATAATAGTTGTGAATACGATTCGCAATTCGCTGTAGACCCGCGTCAAATCCTTTCTGCGTCGTGAAGTTGATGTACTCCCCTCCTGAAAGCGCTGCCAGTTCTGAAGCGGCATTCTTCCTGAGGCCATTAATGATCAGCAGGAGCAATGGAGGTAGCTCCAGGATCGGCGGTTGTTTGGTGGCTTTGTCCCCTGCCGCGGCTGATCCTGGGGTCGAACTAATTGGTGGTCGCGGAGGTGGTTGAAGATCGCGACGCGGGACACTCTCTTCCGGGACTCCATCATCGCTAGAACGCAGCTGGGCAATCACCTCATCTCTACCTGGAGAAAAAGCGACGGAGTAAATTACGGTGTTGGTGACTCCAAGCGACGACACGACGTCCTGAAGCTTGGCGTGGCTCCCATGGTCACGAGTCTCTCCTATGAGGAGGATGGCGCGCCGATAGTTATTGTGTCGATCTTTGAGCAGGCGGGTCGCGAAGTCGACGGTGTCAAGAGTGGCCGCCCCATAGTCAGAACACTCTCGTAGCTTTGATAAGTTGAGTTGCAGGGTGTCGGGACTACTTGAGAAGTCGCCCAGCAGTGTGGGTTCATCGCCGTAGCTAACGACCGCCACCTCATGGGGGCTATCGCCGGTAATTGCTTCAATCATTGTTCCTAAGCCCGCGAGTTTGCCGAATTCGAGGCTAGCGGACCTGCTGCATTGGATGGCAACCACCAATGAAAGTCCAGGGGGAATGTCGTCGTCTTCATCTAGATGTATGCTTCGGCGAAGACCGTTGTCTTCGACAAGAAACTGTTCTGCCTTGAGCCCATAGACTGTTTCGCCGCCGCGAGCTTGGACCCGTGTGGGAAGTAGTACGAGGTTGGAGTGCGTTCGGAAGGTGGTTCTTGAACCATCGGTCTGGCCAGCCAAAGGAATCGCCCATGAAGCAAACAACAACGAGGCTATTAGCTGCCACATCGTGACAGTGTACTAGAACGAATTCCGCCGACCGGCGACGTCGTTTACTCTTGAGAAAGTAGGCATGTGTTTTGCAACTCGGTTGGTTAATCTGAACGAAAGCCGACCGAAACTCATTATGCTGGCGTCACGGAAGGCCCCCTAGACACCCACGCCCGATCGCGATCCAAGCAGGGCTGCTCACTCGCAGGACGCCGGCTCTTTGGATTGGCTGTACATGGCATCGTAGCCAGTTAACTACCAGAGAGGTGATGTCGTAAAGGGTGACTAACCTGTCGTTGGGCATTCAGCATTGCAGACAAACGTACAAGGGCAAGAACGACGATGCCGACCCCTGTGTCGCTTGACTTAGGCTTCGACTTCCTACGTGCTGGGTGAGAAAGGAAGGCCACTCCTACGCCGAGCAGATAAAGAACAAGGAGAGGGCAGGCGAAGAGACACATACTCAAGGGGTCGGGCAGAGGGCAAATCACACCCGCAACAATGAAGATGACAAGGATGCCGTATTTTAAGTTGCGGAGGAGAAACTTGGCGTCAACAATACCAAACAATGCTAGGAAGAATATGAGAATTGGCAGTTCAAACGCGATGCCGAGGCCAAGGATGATTGACAGGAAGAAGCCGGTATAATCCTCGATCGTCAGGATCGGGTGGAACCGGTGGCCGTAGTCTAAAACCAATACCTTGATAGCGCCCGGCAGAACCCAGCGATACCCAAAATAGGCACCTGCGACAAACAGGCCGATGGTAGCGGACATGAAAGGCCAGACGTAGCGTTTCTCATGTGCGTACAAGCCAGGCGAGATGAAAAGCCAAACCTGAAACAGAATGAAAGGACTGGCCAGGATAGCGCCGCCGACGAAGGAGGTCTTCAGATACAGCGTCAGGCCATCTGTGGGGTGGGTAAAGTTCAAGGGAATGTGAAGTTGGTCGAGTGGTGCCTGAATAAATCCATATAGCCGCTCGTGGAAGGCATATGCGACGGCGAAGCCGATCACGAGATAGACGGCCGAATGGATGATCCGTTTGCGCAGTTCTTCTAGGTGTTCAATGAGGCTCATGCCGGGCAATTCGGCACGAGCGAGGGCAGAACGGGCACCCTTGACGAGATCATCCATGAAAGCGAACCTCGATCAAAACACGATTTTACATCCGACGGTCTTCATGGGGATCCCGCCCGCAAAAGCATCCGTCCTCCATACATGTGGTGGCTGGCCAAAACGCATTTTCCTGGAAAGTCGGGTTTTCGGTAAGTTCAGGATCTAGGCGAGCGGGCATTCCGCTGTCTGGGAGTGTCCCAAAAAGCTGTCTGCTGACTGTCCTGTAACCCATTCATTTTGGACTGCTGACAACCCTTGTTCGCGGCGGCCCAAAAGCAAATGATTCTGGGACAACCGGGCGACTGGGAAGTTCCCGATTCGGGTGAGGCTCCGGCAAGTTACCGAAAATCCCGTTTTTCAGGCATGACGGCTCTATAGTTGGGATTGCTGCTGCGGCACAATGAGAAGGTAGGCATATTCGGAGGCGCCGCCGCCGGTGCTTGTTCTCGGGCTATTCGGAAGTATCCAGCTGAACCCAGCAGCCTGCTCAACATGAGAACGGCACCCGCCGCTAATGCCGTAAGGCAGAAGAACCTATCTCGGCTCAAAGACGGCAGAGTGATCGGCGTGGTCGCTGAAGACGCGCCGGAAAAGCCCGGTAGGCAGGACAACGTTCCTTTCACGGGCATCCTTCTGGGATGCCCGCGAGGCTGAAAAAGGACACGCGGGACAATTCGAGTCCGATCTTCACGTCCTGCGGAAAGCTAAGATCATTGTTTTGATCGGAGGTACGGTCGAACTTGGCAGTAATAGACCCCCAGTAGGCGGGTTGGTTCCGCGTACATCGGGAATTGACAAGAACCTTGAACCGCGACGCAGTCAATTGTCGTGCCAATCCAGCGAGTATATTTCTTCAGTGCCGGTGTCCCGGAGAATGATCGGGACGCCGTCCGGAGTGAGCCCGAAGGCAACGCCCGCCAGGAAGCCCGCCAGGCGAACGCTATTCAGCGGGGCAACCCGTTCGACCTTGCGGTCGCTCATGCGCACACGCACCAACGCCGGTCCGTTTTCGTTACTCAGGTGGTACAGAAATCTGTTATCGGGCGACCATCGCAAGACGCCCGTACCGCTATCCAGGTTGGTCCACTTCGCCGTCGCGAAATCGAAGAGAACGATAGTCTTAGAGTCAATCGCATCGGCGGCAATGTAGCGGCCATCTCGTGACCAGGAGGGACCGAAGTATCCTTCCGAGCCTGGAATCTTCCGCTTTTCGTGCGTGGTCAGGTTCAGCATGAATACGCCGAGTGTCTCCGGCGTTCTTTCACTCCACGGCGCGTAGCTGAAAACTACCGACCTTCTGTCCGGCGACCAGGATGGCGAGAGTTCGGAATGCTCGGCATTGGTGAGCGGCTCCGGCGCGCCGCCGTCAGACGATATCTGATAATTTCTGGCTTGCGTACCCCGGCCATAGCCTGTAAAGACGATATGTTTGCTATCGAGCGACCAGGACTGAACGAGCACGACAAGCGGAGCGAATGTCAGTTGCTGGCGTTCGCTGCCGTCGGCGCGGCTTTTCCAAAGCGTGCCTTCGGGGAACCGAACATAGGATATCCATCGGCCATCGGGCGATGGATCGACCATCTCCGCCGAGAGACCGCCGAATGCTTCCACCCATTGCTGCGATTTCTCGTCCCACCGCTGGGCCTCGCCGCGCTGCAGCTGCCCAAGGACGTAGAGCTTCTTGCCGTCGGGACTCAACACCGGAGACTGAGAACTGAGTTGCCCGGAGGTCAGTTGAAAAGGCTTATTCGAAGGGCGATGCAAGAAGCCCAGGAGCGGACGTCTGTCACGAATTGCCCAAATCTCGGTCTTGTCGTTGCTGCTGGATTCGAAGACATAATACTTGCCGTCGGGAGTCCAGTTTCCGCAGCAATTCGCCGATGACGTGTTCCATCCAGGCAAGAGAGGGTGAAGTCCGGTTCCATCTGCGGAGACCTCCCATAGCGATGGGAAAGATGTCTTCCGGTCCAGCAGGGTCAGTCTGACGGCCTTCCCATCAGGAGACCATCGCGGCCGCCATCCGGGTCCCGGCAAGTGGACGAGCCTCCTTATGTTCGTGCCGTCGCTTCTCGCGCCGTAGAGGTCCCCGACGTCGACGTAGGCGATCTCGCCACCGTCGGGAGACCAGGTCGCATCGGATGCGGTGAGGCCTGCCAGAGGCCGTGGCGTGCCAGCCGGAACCGGCACATACCATAGCGACCCTGAACCTCCAGGATGGGTTGAGTAGTCGACCACAAGCAGCGTGGAGCGGTCCCGGGAGATGTCCAGGATCTGCCAGGTGCCGATCGGCCTTGGAATGATAGCGGTGTCGCCTCCGGCCGATGATACTTGAGCAAGAATGGATGAGTCTCCCGTGCCTTCGGTGAAGTACACGCGAGTACCGTCGGTGACCAACGGGGCGTTGGTTGCCGCTATTGCGGCAATAATGCCATGTTTCCGGAACCCATCGTGGGTTATCTGGAAGTATCCGGATACGGTCGGCTGCGCGGGTGGTCGCAGCAAGATGTAAGCCAGCACGCCTAGAGCGGCGACAGTCGCGCCTATCGTGATCGCCGGCAGTCGGGTTTTCTTTGCGGGCACGGGTGGCGACGTTGTGCCGCTGCTTGCCTTTGGTGTCTCTGTCTGGCCGGAATCGAGATCGTGTTTCAGGCTCTCGAGATCGCGATGGATTTCGGCGGCGTGTTGGTAGCGCTGGCTCCGCTCTTTCTGCAATGCTTTGGCGATGATTTCATCGAGACGGACAGGAAGATCGGCACGCAACAGAGAACCTTGCTCTGGACTGCCGTGCAGAATCGCGTTGAAGATCATGGCGGTTGTCTGGCCGCCGAATGCCTGGCGTCCGGTCGCGATCTCATAGAGCACCGCGCCGAAGCTGAAGAGGTCGGTGCGGGAATCGATTTCTTCACCCGACGCCTGTTCGGGAGACATGTAGGCCACGGTCCCCATCGTCGCACCGGGAAGAGTGGCGCTATCCCTTGTATCGTCGCTGACGGCGAGTTGCGGCGACGATACCTTGGCGAGCCCAAAGTCGAGCACCTTGGGGTGATTCCTGGGCGTTATAAAGATGTTGGCTGGCTTGATGTCGCGGTGCACGATGCCCTTGGCATGGGCTGTCTCCAAGGCGTCACTAATCTCGATGCCCAGCGTCAGCAATAGGCTGAGCGGCACCGGACCCTGGGCGAGGCGCTGCTTGAGGTTCGTGCCCTCCAGGTATTCCATGGCGATGAAGGCCTGGCCTTGTTCTTCGCCGATGTCATAGACGGTGCAAATGTTGGCGTGATTCAGGGCTGACGCGGCGCGAGCTTCGCGTTGAAACCTGCCTAACGCCTGTTTATCACGGGCGACTTCTTCGGGTAGAAATTTGAGCGCGACGGAACGATGCAGGCGGGTGTCTTCGGCTTTGTAGACGACGCCCATGCCGCCGCTGCCGATCCTTCCCTCGATGCGGTAGTGGGAGATGACTCGCCCTGGATTGAAACCCGCAGCAGGAACTTCTGCGGCCGTCATTGAATTTGGGAAGGTGAGACCGGCGGCGTCAATTGCCTGGTTTTCGAGCGAGCTCCCGGCATTCTTGCGAGCGCCTATCAGGGATTGGACTTCCTCTTGCAATAGAAGATCCTCACCGCAGGCCTGACGCAGAAAAGCAGTGCGCTGCTCTTCCGGCAACTTGAGCGTTGCCTCCAGCAGATCATCGATCTGTTTCCAGCGCTCAGGATTCATCGGTAGGCGCCGCAGTCAACTCACGGTACAGCCATGCTTTAGCCGTGTTCTAGTCTCTTATGATGGCGATCGGCGAGACCTTCAGCCCGACCGCTCCTCCGCACTGGCCCGTCTACGTCAGCGAAGTTCTTGCATTAGGCCACCAACTCATGTGCTATTATGCCGCGCTAGCGTTGCCAGCGGATAAACTCGCCTTTCCTATGCCGACGAGCCGATGGCAAATCCCAGATTCGACCCTCCGTAGTCGCCAATTTCAGTCTGTGCCATGCCCCCGACTTGTGACGCAGAATACAACTACCGAAAGTACGAGTGACTGTTCTGCAGATTGATAGCCAATCCTGCGAAGTCGCATTATCGGTAAGTTCCTCCGTGGCTGTGTAACGGTACGTTCCTCGTTGCGTTTGCCGTAGAAACGCTCGGATGGCATTCACGATGTTCTTGCGAGACACTTCGATAGGGCCATTCAGCGGCATCTGGTGTACACGCTACAGCCCAGGTGCGTATACCGTACAGCTAAGCCTAGCGTGCTGCCGGGCTAGTTGTGGTTCTGATCCGCCGTACAGCGTAAATGGTCGCTGGTTAACCTAGTGGGCAAGAGATCTACCCCTACTACCCCACCTTTTACCCCACCTTCTACCCCACCTTCTACCCCACCTTAATAGACGCCTGCTCCTCAGTCGTCTAAAGATTAAGCACAATTTAAACAACTACTTACACCAAAATTCACCTTTCGATCTGGTTGACTATCCGGCGCATTTTTCTGCACACCCAGGCAATTGGAAGGCGAAGAGGCGGTTTAGGCCGGGCCCACGCCTTCTTTCAGCGCGATACCCGGCGGGGGTCCCTGGCTTGGGGTCAAGCCACTAGGGAAGTGACCCCCTCTTCCGTCGATCTTTGCTACGGTCCCGCGACAGACCGACGCGTTGGGTGAAAGGGAAATTCCTGCCCTCAACGTGACCCTCCCCTGTTAGGAAGGTGATGACCATCGATCCGTCAGGATCGTCAGCTCGCGGAGCATCAAGCGTTCCGTTACGTTATGCCATGGCAGTGTAAAGCGTCTGTCGGGATACCTTGAACTCGTGGGCCAGTGCCGTCTTCCTCTCGCCAGCCCCTAACCTGATGCGTATCTCCTTCACCTGCTCCGGTGTCAACGACGGCTTCCTGCCCTTGTAAACCCCTCTCTTCTTTGCCAGTGCTATGCCTTCCCGCTGACGCTCGCGGATCATGGACCGCTCAAACTCCGCTACCGCGCCCAGTAGGGAAAGCAACAGGTTTGACATCGGGGAATCCTCACCGGTAAAGGTCAGGTTCTCTTTCACGAACCGTACATGTACGCCCTTGTTGGTCAAATCAAGGACTATTCTGCGGAGATCATCCAGATTCCTGGCTAACCGATCCATGCTGTGGACAACGAGTTCGTCGCCTTCCCGGATGTAGTCCAAGGCCGCCTGCAACTGGGGGCGCTTCGTATCTTTGCCACTGGCGCGATCGGTGAATACCTTATCTAGCTCGGTCCCTTCAAGCTGGCGGTCGGTGTTCTGTTCAACGCTGCTCACCCTTATGTAGCCAACCCTCATATCGTGTCTCCTGGCTGCCGTCATCATCATTCCGCCTCCTCGTGTCCAACTAGAGTCCAGACCATAATGACGAATTGTCAAATAAATAAAAATACAATCCTAGTTGGACGCAAAATGCGTCAAGCGGTCATGTCCAATTGGACTGTACCTCAGATAGACGAACCGCAATTAAGTCGATGCCTCCAAGTGGCTATCTCAGGTTCGGTATGCGTGCAAAGAATCGACCGTGCGATAGAAACTGGCCATTCTCCCCGAGAGCAGGGGTCGGCCCTTGGCACCCGCCAGGGGCCTTGCTGTGTTTGGGGTGATGATTCGACATGCTACCCGGTCACCCAGGGGCCTGCAGTCGCTCTCGCAGCCTGAAAGAGCATAATGTGGGCATGAACGCCTCCCCTCCTCCCCAACAGGAGCCACCTTCGCGTTTGTTGCAGTGGCAGACGAAGTTGAGGGGCTTCTACAGGTCGCACTACAGGTTTTTGCAGGGTTTCTTTCACTGGAACTATTCCGGTGGCCTCATCCTCTTCTTTTTGGGAGCCGTACTAACTTTCGGCAGCCTTCGCGAATTTAAGCTTGCGTGCTGGAGTGACGCCCTCTTCCTTTTTTGGTCAGTTGGATTTTGGTTGACGTCCGAGCAGTTAGAGAAAATCGGCAGACCCAAAAAGCGGAAAGGTTCGCAGCCCAACGGAAGGAAGCATCGGGTAGCAGCGTGGGGAGGATGCATCGTTGCGGCCCTCGTGGCGATTGGCGCTGGAGGCTGGATTCGCGGAGAGCAGGCGAACGCGATGGAGGAACAGCTCAGGGCCAGGAGCGGCATTCTACAGCCCGCAAATCTTCCCAACCCGCCAAACCGTTGCGGGGAAGGGCAACCCGGTCAAGTAATCGTCACCTTCGGAACGCGGGGAGCGCTGGTAGGGAAGTTTCCCATCAACGTAGTTGAGGTTGGAGGGGAGCCACTTCTGCGTCTCGATAGAGATGAAAAGGGAAACATGCTACTTTCGGCAGACATTTTCGACCAAGAGCACAACATCCTTGCATCAATTGAGAACAACAAATATGACACTGACTCTGCCGTTTTTCGAGTTCAAAGAGATGATCTAAGCAGCCTGACGGTGTTTGCGCGGAAGGACAAACAAAAGGTGTTGGACGTCAGATACCTGAATCCGAGAATGATTACTGTCAACGGTGTCTTTCGCTCGAAAACCCATGAAGTTGTAGCTTCGCCCGATGGCGTGACCGAAGATGGAATGCCGTATCGGGCAGACGTCTGCGTGGGTTACGCGCAAGGAAAAGTAGCCGGTGCTCTTTACGGCTTTGACTGAGAGTAATGTGCTCAGTCGGCCCGGCAACGGCTTTCAAGATAATCGTCTGATACCATCTGTGGGCATCGAGCGAGACGAAGAACTTGTGATGGTGGCAGCCTACTCATTCGACTGGACACCCCATTGTGGAGGGCAAAGCCGGATGCCACCGCTGACGATCTTGCAAGCTTTCCTGGTGCCACTTTGTTCGGTTTTGCACATGTAACGTAGGGCTGATCGTTGCTGTATCGTGTACTCGGGATGAAGGATTCAAATACTGATAGGGGTATTAAAACCTCCCGATTCCTACGGGTTTTCCCTTCCGCTTCGTTTTGGGGAGCGATGATCTTTGGCCGATTGAGGGATGGGAATCTGGAGCTAGACCCCTATGAATACAGGCGATTTCAGCACTCAGAGCCTCGGCTTTGGACACCTTGTCCGCGAACTGGTTCAAACTTTGAGTGCTTAGGGACGCCAACAAAACAAAAGAGTTAACTGAAATCCCCTGTTTTCTCCGTGGAGCATTTTGTGGAGCGGTTAAGCCATCTTTTTGGCCTCCGTGCGGCTTTCTCCGACCGGACCATCTCCACCACTTTCTGTTGTGCTGCTCGTTTCGCGGGCATCTGAGCTTGGGCGTAGATGTCCATCGTGATGCGTGACGAGCTGTGTCGCAACAACTCCTGCACCACCTTAACGTCTTCCCCATTGGCATGAAGAAGGGTCGTATAGGTGCGCCGGAAGGTGTGCCACGTCACCCGTTTCTTGATGCCGAGTCTCTTGACCACCGGCTGGATGTAGTAGCGCATGATGGTCGACAACCACAAAGGTTGCCTGGTCGTCTTTGCGGCTCAGGTCATGACTTCCTTCATCGGCCAGAGCGCGGAGATTGCCATGTTCCAACCGGTTCATGCGATTGCTCGGGGGTAAACAACAAGCGATTCACCGGGGGGAGCTTGAACACTCAAGCCTCCTCCCTTTCTTTAGGAGAGAGCTATGGAAGAACCAGAACAGACAATCATGCGGACCTCGCTGAGCAGGCCCCAGCAGCTTCTGGGTGGTGATCACCCTCGTTTGTACTTCAACTCGGACTGCACTCCAAATAGCGAGTGGATTCGTCTGACACCGATTCGCATTCCCACGGATCGAGTCTGGACCGCAAAGGATGATGCCCGCTACATCTCGCCGATCGTTGCGACGCCGGGCTATCGGCACACGGTCGGCATCGCCCGTTCGTTGGCACTTCCTCAATGTCTACGGGTTCATTGTTACGGGCTTTCTGTTCGTGATCATGCTCTTCGACACGGAGTAGTGGCGTCGTCTCGTGCCACAATCGCCCCTCGTTCTGTTGCAGGCATGGAATACCTGGGTGCATTATGCCACCTTCCATCTTCCACTCGAGTTCAATGGCTTTTACGGCTATAACGCCTTACAGCAAATTGCCTATTTCTCTGTTGTATTCGTCATCGGTCCATTGGCGATTCTAACCGGCATCGCGATGTCGCCAGCAGTGGTGAACCGGTTTCCTCGCTACGCCAAACTCTTTGGTGGACGACAGTCAGCGCGTTCTCTTCACTTCCTGACGATGCTCAGCTTCTTCTGCTTTATCGTTGTCCATGTAACGCTGATCGTGATGACCGGCTTTCGTCCGCAACATGAACCACATCGTGATGGGTACAGACGACCCACACAATCAGTTGGGAATGATTCTTGGTTTCGTAGGCATCGGCGTTGTCACGCTTACGTGGATCGGAGCACACTACGTCTCCTGGTTCTGGCCACGGTTCCTGCAACATGTTCAGAAGTCCATCACCTATCCTCTGTCGCTGATGACGCTGAACCGCCTCACTCCCAGCCAGCACTATACGGGGAAAGACATCTCGCCACGATTCTGGCCGAACGGCATGATGCCCGTGCGCGAGGACTGGAAGCAGTTGGCCAAAGCAGGATTTCAGGACTACAGGCTGAAGGTGGGCGGCCTGGTCGACAATCCGGGTGAGCTCTCTCTCGCGGACATCGCAAAGCTGGGAGTCGCCGAGAACATCACCATGCACCATTGCATTCAAGGCTGGACAGGCATTGCGAAGTGGGGCGGACTTCCCATGAAATCTCTCATCGAACTGGTTCGACCCAAGCCGAATGCAAAAGTCGTAGCGTTCTACTCCTTTGGCGATTCGCTGTACGGCGCTGGATACTACGACACACAAAGCCTCGAAAACGTGCTCAAGTCGGGATGCCTGCTTGCCACTGAGATGAATGGCGAGCCCTTGACCGAGGTCTACGGTGCCCCACTGCGGCTGCGTGTTGAAAATCAACTGGGATACAAGATGGTCAAGTGGATCGAACGAATCGAGTTCATCGAGTCCGAGAAGACCGTCGGTCTCGGCGAGGGTGGCAGGAACGAGGACGACGAATACTTCGATCTCCTCCCGAACATCTAATGGCCACCAAAACGAACCACGGGAGCGAATGGCACACCGGCTTCGAGCACGTCGCTGCGCTTCTTGCCCATCTACGAATGACTCTGCTGCTGAAGCACCTGCCGCCTCGAGTCGTGTGGTCCGTCTATGTCGGCGTCAACGGCTTCGCCACCATCGGGCTGCTCGGCTTGCTGGCCCTTGCTACAGGAAGCCCATTTGTCTTTCCATCGCTTGGTCCAACCGCATATCTCTTCTTCTTTTCGCCGTTGGCGGAAGCGTCAAGCCCACGCAATGCCATCCTGGGCCACGCCATCGGGCTCATCTGCGGCTACGCGGCCTTCGCAGTCACGTCAGGTTTCGGACCGACCTTCGCTGCGCAAGGGGAAGTGCATCTTCCAAGAGTTCTGGCCGCAGCTCTTGCGCTTTCGGCTACCGGTGCTCTTATGGCGCTCTTCCGAGTGAACCATCCTCCCGCAGGCGCAACTACGCTCATCGTGGCTCTCGGAATCATCGCCCAGCCAAGAGAACTTATCGTGATCGAGATCGCGGTGATCCTCCTGACCGCACAGGCTTTTGTGATCAATCGGATCGCAGGGATTCGGTACCCCTTGTGGCGGACGGTATCGAATTGACGGAGGTCTACGGTCACTTCTGAGTCAGGTGCAATGCGGAAGTTATCTGCGCTTGCACCAATTGGAGCAGAGTCTTACGAACGCCGCGAATAAGGGACTCCCTGCATCGTTAGGAAGAATATTCTCGGTTGTACCCTAGGTGCCTTTTAATCAGACACCGATGAAAAGATTGTCTTGTTAGGCGGAGGAGTGATTGACGCATTCGTCCCGATGGTAGGAATGTCGCCCCTTGGCTTCGAGCGCGCTCAGGCGGCTGAGACGGGACGACCTGGCTACGATCCACGCGATTTATTGAAGTTATATCTGTACGGCTATTCGAATCAAATTCGCTCATCGCGTCGGCTGGAAGCTGAATGCCGTCGGAATATCGAACTGATGTGGCTTCTAGGACGCCTCTATCCCGACCATAAAAGCATCGCCGAGTTCCGCCGCATGCACCGAGATGCCATTACTGCAGCGGGTGCAGAACTCGTCCGCTTTGCACGCGGCTGCGGACTCATTCGTGGAGAGTGGATCGCTATCGACGGCTCAAAGTTTCGCGCTGTGGCCAGCATTGACACCGTCCGTGATCGACTGGCGTTACATCGTTATCTCGGTAGCCTAGAGAAGGCCGACGAACAGCCACAAACGAAAGTAGATCAATCTGCTGTACAAACCGCGCTAAAGAAGCTCAAGCAAAACCCAGAGCCGGAAGCGGGCTTCATGCTGGTACGTCGGCAAGCTCTCCCGGCGTACAACATTCAGAAAGCCGTCGACACTGAACATGCGTTGATCGTTACACTCGTTGTAGTGCTTGGGGCGTCTAATATTCGATGCCTCCATCATGTTCGAACCTTCCACGCGACCGCCAACCAACTGGTGGCCCCACCAGGTGGGCAAGCTCATGGGCGGTGACAAAGTAGGTCAGGTCGATGTCGTCCTGAAGGTTGGCGACGCGGCCGATAAAGCCAAACTCGGAGAAGGGCATGGTGTTGGGGAATGACTGCGCGAAAGTGCGGTAGCGGGGGAATTCGAGGATACGGAACTGGGGAACTGGTACGGACTGAAGTTCTTCTCGTAGTAGGCGAGGCCAGCTTTGACGGAGGCGATCATATCATCGACGTCGTAGCGGTGGGCAGGTGCGGAGTAGACCTCGACGTTGATGCGTCCGGCGACGCCGAAGCGAAATAGACCTGTCTTCTGCGGAGGGAAAAGAGAAACTGCGGTCCGGGCCGATCTTGGATGCGGCGGAATTTAATGACCTGGATACAAGCGCCAGACGACCCCGAGGCTGCCATGCTATCGGAAGAGTCGTTGTAGCTGTGTCGAATCATCTTCCGGAAGTGGTGGCCTGGCGCCCAGGTCACGTAAGGTACTTAGGGGCGTCCGAGGACCTTTGTGTGGGGCAGGCGTTTTTCTGACTGCTCCCCCAACCCTCAGCGCTGTCTCTTATGCAGTTAGAGCAGCGGTCGGTCAGAGAACTGCTGCCCAAAACCTACGCTGATCTGATCACGCGATTCCCGCGGCCGGAACTTCGCTAGAACCGTCGGGACGCTTTCGACGCACTGGGAGACGTCGGAACCGGGAAACGAGCGCTAAGCGCGCAGGCCCCACGTTTTAAACGCGTCTGGAATGACCCCTGAGCCGTCCGCAGACTCTGCGAAGCGTCGAACGCACGACTGCATCGTGACGCCATCGTGACCAGAGGACAGAGTACAGTTTTGCATATCTCCGCAAATCACCCATTTTGTTTTGGTTAGTTGGCGTCCCCCACGGGATTTTGACCCGTGTTATGGCCGTGAAAGGCCCCCATCAACTCGCAACATTAAGGCACTGATGAGAATCAGAATGCATCGGAACGAATCCCAGCAACTTTGGCGAACAGCTTACGTGCTCCGCAAATGTCCGCGAGAATCAGGAACGGAAGCAGTGGTCAGGACCGCTGACAAAAGACTTGTCCAAGCGCGTTGGCGGCAGTCAGGTTGACTCACACTTCTTTTCGCTCAGTACGTACCTCATTAGCCCCGAAGAGCACCCAAACCTACAAGGCAGGTCCTTATGACCTATCCACTAGCAACGTATTTGCACGACCATCTAGGTGGCGCCAAGGCGCTATCGATCTCCTGGCGGGCAATGCGAGACCACCAAGAACAACTGCTAAAGAGATCTCGCTGCTAATCTTCTGATCGAGGTTCAGGCCCGCCGCGTGCCCGAGAGTCATTTTTCGAAGCCGGCCGCCCTAGGTACTAGCCAAGAAACTTGGGAAGAATTCACTGAGGTGAATATATGCATCTGATCAGCACTCACAACGGCAACCCCATTTTGTCCCTATATACCCTTCAAATGCGGTATTTATTCTCGACTTTGAATCAGATTCCCAAGTGTCTCGAAGAGCTGACCGACGCAGCGTCAGATGATCACTTGAAGGACGCGTTTCGCTCGCATTTGACGGAGACCGGGCTTCGGCGTGAACGCATCGAACAGATTTGCTCGAGCTGACCAGCAAGGTAGCTGGTAAAAAATGTGCCGTCACCGCAGCGCTGATTGCAAATGTGGAGAGGATCGTTAGAGAAACGGACCGCGGTTCGCTTCGTGATGCGTGGCTCGCCGCGAGCGCGCACAGGCTGGAAAAATTCGAGATCGCTTCCTATCAAACTGCCTTGCAGTGGGCTCTGGTCTTGGGCTACACATATCAAGCCTCTCTGTTAGAAGCGACTCTGACCGAAGAACGGCAAGCGGACGATGTTCTTTGCAGCATTGCTGAACGAATCAATCTCACCGTGCAAGCTGCCTAATGCCCGCATCTCATTCGACACGAACGAGGCAGGAATCGCAGAGAATGACGGTGGTGACAAACTCCACAATGCTGCCCAACACCACGCGAAGGTGTCGACCTCTTAAGGGTCTTCCTTCTTGGTCTCAGCGACCAGGGGCGCAGGTTTTTACAAAAGTGAGCGGCCGAGCATGGTTGGACGGCTACGCGAACTCACGCACGAGTTCAACTCGGGTCTCTGTAAGCGCCTCGAGAACTCGCCCGGCAACGCCTGCACATCGGCAAACCACAAAATACGCGACGAAATCAAAAATGGTGTGCAGGATCCTCTCAGATGGGAAGGGTCAGGTGGCTCCGGTCCGCAGTCGGTTCCGGCCTTCAAATTATGGAGATAGTCTGACCACTGCTGAATTGTCGCGCACCGATTGCCTGGGTTCGGCACCCTGCAATACGCCCGTCCAACAGCAAGCTGGTGTGGCGCGCAATAGAGATTCCTTCGCGTACAGGCATCAGTCAGCCGGCTCCAGCGATTCCGGCTCCGACCTTACTTTGGACTGAGGAAGCAGCATCCGTATCTCCGACATGGGCATCATCGGCAGCAGCCGGATGAAGAGAAAGAAGAGGGACGGCAGGAGCCCAAAGGTGCAGGCGTTTATCTATCGCGTCAACTCTCCGACCCCGCTCTTTACTTTTCCCGTTCTGCAAGGAAATCAAGTGCGTCGCCCAAAGCAGCGTCATATGTTTCCTTCTCGGCACGCGGGAAATCCGTGAAGACTTCCATTCGTTGCTTCAATGAGTCTTCGTCACGATCCACCGAAAGAAATATCGTCGCCACATATCGGTTGATGGCCAAGTAGTGTCTCAACTCAATACGGTAGTGCACATGTTTCCCAAAGAAGTCATAGGTATCGATTACTTTAGAAACGGTAGGGAACCCTGCCCGTTTGAATTCTTCAACAACGTTCATGCGAAACCTCCAACTGCAATCATAGAGCGCCCAGAACTCTAGAACAAATGTCAGGACTGCTCTATCGAGAGCCGTATCGCTCCCGACTGGCAATCGGGAAAAGTAAAGCGGATACAAGTGCCTGGTGTAGTGACAACCTGAACGAGGTCGACGTAATCGACTTTTAATGAATTGCGGCCCCGACTTAGCGTTCTGCAGCGTCTTCCAGTTATCGCTTGACCAGCGGAGGGTGAAGGCCGCGTCGTGTGTCAAACCAAAGAGGGCCGCCCGGCATCACATCATCGCTATGTTAATGCCCGAGTCAGCACGCGAGTCGATTCGCTGCAGAGTTTTGCGACCGGTGATGCGTCAGCTTCGTGGAGGCGCAACACCGCGCCGATTGGCTTGGAGTCTGGCTCTGGGCTTGGTCATCGGCATCAACCCGACGATAGGGTTGACGACGCTTATCGTAGTTTTACTCGCATGGGCTTTTGGACTAAATCAGTTTGCATCACAAATCGGTTTACAAGCGGTGGCGCCATTGCACATGTTGCTATTCGTGCCGTTCATCGAAATCGGCGTGCACCTGTTTCACACAGGCCGATTACCACTCAGCCAACAGCAAATCAGGCATCTCAGACACCACCCCTGGCGGCTGTTTCACGCTATCTGGCAGTGGGAGTGGCATGCGCTTGTTGTGTGGGGTCTTTTGGCCGCGATCGCGATGCCTTTACTTGCTTTCTATCTGCGACGCGCAATGGTCTTGTTCATGCGTCGCCATCGAAGTCTCCGCATGCGTCCGGCAGTGCAGTAAACCACGCAAAAGTTGCCCTGCCCTTGCAGGGGAAGGTTTCATTAGCCAGGCGCTCACTGATCTTCGGCAGCAGCTACCGAACAGATCGCCCCCTACTCAATAGGGGGATATACCTCTTCCACTGTCATGATCCAAGGAGAGAAGTTTATGCCGCTAGATGATTAAAGGTGATGGTGCCTTGCCGGCAGTGTAAGCGAACGCCTGACCCTGCTGATTGATGTACATAACAGCGGGGTTGCTCGAAGTCCAGACGCCCTTGAATCCATCGAAGTCCTGGTTCAGCATCGGACGGACGACCCCATCACTCCACTTCGCCTGAGGCGATGAATGTAAGGATTTCACCTTAGTATACGTCATTCACCTGTGATTCCGGCGGTTGGTCGCTCAGCGCATTGCGGGCCACAACATTGCTTAAATAGCCGCTCTTTATTGTCAGGCCGTAGGTTTGTATCGCTATCTGGGCCATCTGGGTGATGAGCGCATAACCAGCGTCGTTCGCCACTGAACTCGGTTGGTTGGGATCTGGCGGCTGAACTGATAGTGAGACAGCAAAGGTGTCGTTGGGACTAGTTGAACCCACGCACTGGCAGAGCGCATCATGGTAGTTCACCACCGGTATGTTATTGACGAGCCCATAGTTCGCCAGCCAGGCGTTGAAGAACTGCGTACCCTGAGGGTCTTCAATTATGCCTGTGTCGTCGGTCGGAATATTACCTAGGATGACCTTGATTTTGGCCTTCTGAGCCATCCCAACCATGGCCACTATCGCGTTCTCATATTGGTGCCATGCCACCCCTAGTGGGATTGCGTCACGAACAGTCCCAATGTCGGATCCCCCAGTGAGGATGTGAACGAAGGCCGGATGTTGATTGACGACGTTGGCCTGGAAGTCCTGTTCGACCGTGGCGCTTCCCATAGTCAGGCAGCATCCTACCGGAACTCCAGCACCGATCCAGTTCTGGTTGGCAGTGAACTGAGAACTCTGCTGCCAAGCGAGGTGAAGTCATCACCAGTGAAAACGGCTTTGGGTGAGGTTTGGGCGTGGGCGGGAGGCACCAGTAGACAGGCGAGTAAACACATCCATTTGTTCATGGGAGCTGCCTCCTCAGACAGCAAGTCGGGAGGCTAGGGCTCCCTGGTCTAAACGGGTGGGCCCTTGAACGCTGCGGAGAAGCGGGAACAGTCGCGGTGATTGTGTTATCACGGCGCGTGGGATGAGGGCAAGCTATCTTTCAGTAGCCACGATTGTGGCTGTTCAACTGGACGCGGAACTGAATGAACAACTGTTTGACACCGTAAAGCCACCTGCGAGTATCCCGGGTAATGCTTCATCCACGTAGCGCCGACCTTTGCGCAGGGTAGTGCCACGTTCGAGCAGAAGTCCACGAATCTGGTTGACTACAGCTGTTCTTCGCATCGCCAATGACGACGAGACCGGGTTTGCGGTGCGTTACATTTCCTAGTGCGCTTGAATTAACACGTTGGTCCGAAGGGGAGAAGCCGCTCTCTGATTTAAAAAGACTCGCTACTTGGCAGCTTCTGGCGTAACATGGCGCCAATGTTCGGGCATTAGCCGTTCAGAAGCTATTAATCGCTTCTGAAGCCTGTTTCCCCTAGCTTCTATCAGTGTTTGAAACCGTAGGTCGGATCAACGGCGGGTCCGGAGATAGTGCGATGAGCATCAGTCAGTCCATTTATTGGAAAGCCCTGTAGTTGACCGAAAAATGACGTCCGTCCTGACATCCTGGAAGGAAATATCTCGTTACGTAGGAAAGGGCGTACGTACCGTCCAGCGGTGGGAAAGTGAATTTGGATTTCCTATACGCAGAATTAAACCCGGAAGGAAGTCCGTCGTGCTCGCGATCCCCGCAGAGATTGACGCATGGGTACAAGCGCAGCAGTTTCCCGATGGGCAGCTGGATTCAGTGGAATCAGAACGAACCGCGTTTCTTCGAACTCTGAGAGAGCTCCGATCAGAAATTAGAGAGCTCCGATCAGAAAATCGGCAGCTTCAACGCCAACTGGGGCTCCCAAAACCACACCTCTAAATCACCTGCCGATTCTCAGCTGCTGGTTCTTGGAAGTCTAGATCCGCATCTCACTACTGTGCGACTGTGATGACGGACAAGACATTTGTAATTCGCTTCAAACAACCAGGTCCAAGCACCCAGCTTGTCATCGCAGCTCGCGCCGAGACTCATGGTAGTCAGCTGGTCTTGCTTGATGCAAGGGGCAAACCCATAGCTTGGTTCCCCGCTGAGGCAATTGAAAGCTGGACCGAAGGACCGATCTGAATCGTTTGCTCGTTGTCTCATGCCGAGCCCCGCCGGGTGATCGAACTGGCCTGCGCTACTTTTGCAGGTTCGATTTCCAGTGTTTCGCGAGACATTCAGCGGCGGACTTCATGGGGTCTCCGGAATTGCTTCTGTCCTTCTTGCAAGTGTAGCTATAGGTAACGGTCTTAGTCTGGTTATCGACTACCTGCATCGTAGCGCGGTCAAATCCACCAGGATCGTAGCTGCCAGTGTTGATGGCGCTCGTGATGCCTTGAAAGACAGAACCATTGTTTTGGTTCAAGGTAAACGTAACCGCGTAGCGAGCGTTTGCGGGGTCTGTAGTGACGATGACCGGCACGCTTTTCGCCGTGAGTGCGGCGGTGAAGTCGGGTGTAAAGGGACTTTCTTGGTCAAGGTAGACAGTGGATTTACCGGTCGACGGCGTTTGAGCGAAGGCCAGGGCGGACCCGAGGACGATCAGCGCCAACGTGTTAAGCATAGACAATTTCCCCAATTTCACGGCTTATATTGGATGGCCCAGGCCGTTAATAATTATGCACTGAGGTTGGTTCGCGGTAAACGCAATTTGCGATGCCAAGCGCGCCAACTCGTTTGCGATCCGAATCAGGAAATCGTGTACTGAATGTAAGATCCTCTTTTTCCCAGGCGAGGTTAACATCTCAGATCGGCTCCAAGATGAGCATCCCCTCGGAGTGTACGAACTGGACAGCGACGCCATGGAGTTGCGGAAGCATGGCGTGCTGATCCGGCTGCAGGAGCAGAAGGTAACGCCATCGTTGCTCGCAAGGACCTGAGCGATTTGGTTCTTCATGTTGAATAATACCTGGATGACAACGCACGGTCGGCTGTAAGCATCCTCTTGGACAATCCATGCTCATCAACCGATATGCTGCGCTATTAGCGTCTCGGAAAGGCTCCAGAGACGTTCGCCTAGCGCGTCGTCTTGGGCGGCCTTGCTAGTCCTAGCGATCTTGCAATCGGCGAAGTATTCACCGGTTACACCCGCTGCTTCGGGATGGGCTGCTAGATAGCAGTGAGTCGCAGCGCCTTGAGCAATGGTCTTGCTGAACAGGTTGATGCCCCATCGCAGCGAGGGATGGGTATGGCGGGCGAGTCCGGTCCCGCCGATGACGCCGGGATGCAGCGAGTTCGCGGTAATGCCTGCATCCTTGAGCCGCCGGGCCAGCGCTCGTGCAAACAGGATGCGCGCCACGTTCGATTGGCCATAGGCTGCGCCGGAGTTGTAACCCCGCGAACCGGAGAGGTTGTCGAGATCGACTCCGGCCTTTGGAGCGTGTTTGTGCGCTTCGCTGGAAACGATGACGATGCGTGCATCGGCATCCTTTGGAATCGCGGGTAGCAAGCCAGTGATGAGCATAAAGTGGCCTAGATAGTTAACGGCAAACTGTTTCTCAACGCCTTGGCACACTTCAAGCTTGGGCAGCATCATAATCCCTGCGTTCGCAATGATGCAATTGAGCGGCCGCCGAGTAGCACGCACCGCTTGGATAGTCTGCATGACCGAGCTGAGATCGCTGAGGTCGCACGCGACAGGAGTCGTCCTTCCGCTGACCTTCGAGCAGGCTTCCTGGGCGGTGATCAAGTTACGCGCTGTCGACAGCACATGCGCGCCGTGCTGAGTCAGCACACGTAACGTTTCGAAACCAAGACCTGAATTGCAACCGGTGAGCAGCACCGTCTTGCCAGTGAGATCGATGCCTTGCAGCACCGCTTCCGCTGTTGATTTCTTGCCAAAGGACCAGTTCATTTGCACTCGCGAGAAAGATCAACCTTTCTTTGGGTTCGTTCCATCTCAGCAATCGCAATAGTTGCGCTTCAGCAAGATCTGCGCGTTCTTCGAACCTTTGGGAATCAAAAGTACCGCATAGAGCGTCGTGCCATCAAGCCTCCAAGTAGCCGGATCACGGGCTTCTCGGAAGGGATTCCCGTCAGCGCCTGAAAAGTGGTGGCTCTTGTTGCTCCTGGCTGTGAGTGAACTGACTTGGTGGTGGCTTCTCGCTTGGGCGGGTCGTCTACGGGCGACACTTCCAACTCACTGATGGCTCCCCCCCGGAATCGAAAGATAACTATCGAGGCCCCGTCGCCTGACGCTATGATCCGCGCAGCACTTTCCTAGGGAATGCCCTGGTCTTCGGATCGGGGCTTTTTTATGCTCGCCAGAGCCTACCCGCCGTCCCATCGACCGCTCATAAACCACCCTGGCGCGAAGTTTTAGACAGAAACCCTCCGTTAGCCAGGCTTCCAGCGTCGCGCGAGATAAAGATTCGTCCCGACATCGCCTCTTGAATTGCTGGAATGAGGTCGGTGGACAGGCGACCTTTGTTGACGTAGCCGGAAGCCCCGGCAGAAAACGCTGCGTCAAGAAAGTCCCGGTCCTCATGAATGGTTAGAAATATGACCTTGGGTCGGCAAACAGCCGTCTGGAGCTGTTTTGCAGCTTGGAGTCCGTTTAGGACTGGCATCGAGATATCTATGACGAGTGCATCGGGATTCAGCGTAAGAACGGCATCGACGGCTTGCTTGCCATCTTCCACGGCGCCCACAACCTCGAACTCCTCACCGAGCGTCTGGCGCACTCTTGCGATCATCTGTTGATGATCATCAGCGAGCGCACACGAATCTTGCCCACGGCAATCCCTTCGGGAATGTCGAGCACGAAAAGAAGGGCACTCACGATGAGCTTGAGCTCTTGGCGGATCTTTCACTACTGTCACTTGCGACAATGTCGCTCGGGGCAATCTACCGAAAACCGCAACATCACAAGCCCCCCGCGGCGGTGAGTGGTCGGCAGTCCAAGTACAGCGGACAGTGTGGGCGCTCGCTGGTTCCGGCGGAACGCTGAAGAAAAGGCGTTGAGAGCCCAGCAAGCGTGATGACAACTGATAGCCCCCTTATCTCTTCCACGTCTCCTGGTGGCACTTGCAGTCGCACAGCTTGGACAACCAGCACTCATCATGCCTCCCAAAGTAGCACTGGTTAGACTTGATCGCCGGCGCGGTGGGCGAGCGCAACTCTGGGGGCGGAAGGTGTGCCATTCAAGCCGTCCTGCAAGCTTCCCTTAGTTCGAGCAGCTCATTTTGCGCAAGGGTGAACGTTGAGCAGCCACACTCGAAGCACACCCAGACCCTCGGAAAAGTGAAAAGAACGGGCACGGTACCGTCTAGGTGGCCATTATGAATCATCATCTCGGTACGGAATTCCCTGCGGTTGCTCGACTGATATTGTGGACAAAGCATCGGGCCGCTCCTCCGCAAGCTAATTGCAGCGGACTATACGCCTGGCAGTCGAAGCTTGGACACTTATCTTTCGAGCATATCTGCCGCCGTGCCCCGGGGCTTCTTTTTGCCCGCAGACGTGAGCCGGAGGCATACTGTCGGCATGAGCGAAGGCAAGAGATAGCGGAAGGAATTCTCCTGACCAAGGAGGAATCCACGCGGGTTGAGCCCGGCCCGCTTACTTGGAAAGCTGAACTGGCACCGGATCAGTACCCCAGGTGGATTCGATCCGGGCGCCTTCTGGCCAGTCCCACACCACCAGCAGGGCGAGGAAGACCATCACGACTAGCAACAATCGGAAGTCGGCACGACGCAGCATGCCCGCAGTCTACGCTCCGGCTCACGTCTGCGAGCATAAAAAAGCCCCAGTCCGATTGACCAGGACAGTTCCTAAGACACGTTCTGATTTCCGAACTACTATACGCTAAGCGGCGGACGTTTGTCAGGCGCGGGGGAGTCGGCCGGCTACTTGGCGTCAGGACGCAGGCAAAAAGAAGCCCTAACCGCAGCCGGGGCGTTCCTAATTGCTATGCAGCCGACTATACGCCGCTGCTGGTTTTCAGTCTTACGCCATATTGTGCCTTCGCTGACGCCAAGCGGGGGAGTCGACGCCGCTTAAAGGTCTTCTGGCTTAAGGCCAGTATGTTTGGCGATGCGAGCGAGCATCTTTGGTCCGATTTCTTCAGGGCCGTGGAAAGACCACGTAAATTCGGGTAATTTGGGGTGGACAAGCTGCTGGTGAGAACCGCCCTTTTTCCCGGGTTTGTCTTCCCAGCCGATCTTCGCCAGGGCGCGGCGAACTTTCTTTGCTTTGCAACTAGGCCAGTCGCTCAAGCAAATGCAAACTCAAGATCCTTCGATGCGACGACCTCGCGCGCCAGCGCTTCGACCTTCTCGGTTGCTTCCTCGCGCGTGGCGCCGTAAACCATGACACCAGGAAGAGCCGGAATTTCAGCGATCCAGCGGCCGTCCGTTTCCTGTTCGAATTCGATGGTGTATGTCATTTTTCGAGCCTCTTTGTTGCTACTTTCTACTATAAGACACGATAATCCACGTCAAGACACGCTGAGACACTTTAAGGTGCCGGAGGACCTTGTGTCGATGCGACGAAAGGCACCACTTTGGCGCGCGCCAGTGTGACCAACGGGGCGCAGTTTCAGCGGGCGACTTCAAAGGCAAAAAGAATCAATAACTTAACTTGCAACTCCCCGCCTCTGGATATATTCGCCTTCTATTCGCCTATACTCATCTCATGTCCCGCTTCGACCGTGGTCCAAGCCATCGGGTCTACATGTCGTATGACCGTGACGGCTGGTATGATCGACAGCCGTGATCGGCATCATGCTCCTCGCTGCTTTGTTAGTCCTCGGACTCGCAATTTACATTGCAGTGCGAAGTAAGACTGCTGCCTTTAAAGACCGGAAAAAGAAACGTCAGACCGAACAACACGCAGAGGCCGTGAGTCGGTATCCCGACGATGAAGCGTTTGACGCGGTGTTTGAAAAGCATATTGCGTCTAAAACCGACAAATTCTTCAACACCAAGATTGCGGGAGTAGGTTTGCTCAATGCAGATGGCAGTGACCGGATATCGATTGTCAAGAAATGCGAACCGATGGAACTTATGCGTTTGGAGGTTGAGCCGAATAATCCATTCGATCCGGAGTCAATCGCAGTCAAACGGGTCGACGGATCGCAACTGGGCTACCTCGACCGCCGGGTGGCAGGCGAACTTCATCGAGACGCCGGCAAGCCTGTGAGCTGGTCCGCCGTCTTCAGGCACGCTGACCTTCATCCAGAAACAGATGAAGTTATCGGAGCAGTCATAGTTCTCACGAGGTCGAAGCTTGACAAACCGGACATTCCTGCGGAATTTTAATCTCTGTCGTGGCAGGTTCAGTTCCTCGAAGCAGACCTAAAGACCCCGCTGCCCAGGAAGGTCACGTTCACAGACCCGGAGGAAATCCGCGATCTGGCCAGGCGGGGTGAGGCTTGGGGCGATTCAGATTAAATGCATCGTAAGCCATAGGAGATTCGAGTCGCCTGCTGAACTACTGGGGGATCCACACAACGAAGCTCAACCCATCGTCTTGGTATTGCTCGTTGATTTCCCAACAACCGAACCCCGGAAAATTAATACCGATTACCATGAACGGCTGATCTCGCTCTACCCAACCATTGCTGGCCCTATCAGCAACCAAGAGAGTTGAAGCGGAAGTGTCAAGCCGCTTCAACGTGACGGTCACCTTCGGATTGGGTTCAGCGTGCGGGTCATAGCCTTGCCGCCATAGAAATAGCTTCTGGACGAACGTCGGCCCCAATCCTTTCCATGTTCCGTCAACCGGTAGGGTTGTCCATAGGTGATCGGTACCAAACCAGGAACGGTTGCCCCAATTCGCGGGATACGGCGGCGGGGGTACGAATGGCGCCTCTAACGGTTTCGTCACTGGACACGTTTCAGGCACCATGTCCGACTTCGCTTCTACGTCATATGTGTCTCGTTGTTTCGTAGGTTGTGCTTGACGCTCCGCTTTGATTATTGAGGCGCTGGTGCACGCGAAAAACGTGATCATTATTAGGACAGTTGCCCATCTTAAGCGCGACATTGTGACCTCCTGCCTTACTGGTGCTCTCTAGAAACCGGGTAGCAAGGGATTTGCCAACGAGCGACCCGTTGCTCAAATCGTGGGGTCCAGTGTATGCCCGGGCGCGTAAAAAAAACCTCTGTCCGTTAATCTCATCTCCCGCGTTGTCTTCTGCACTTTGAGGTGGAACCTGCTCGGATAAGACTGAAACGTGGCCAACGAAGCCAGCGCCGGCAGATGCTTGAGGGAGCTATCGAGCAAGGCCGCGCGGCTGCTATCTGAGGTGACACCGGAACAGTATGCGAGGTTGAGCTCGCATGACTTCACAGGAACATCGAAATGCCTGGAGGTATGGTTGGTTTATGGAGCCCGTCGCAGGCCTGTTGCGTACGGTGCGGATTCCAGTGATGTCGATCAGGGATTCAGGGTGAAAGCGATCAGAGTTCCTGCGATTCCGATCAAGGTCGGAGCGCAGCGACGCTGGCGAGATTGATTGTCGCGAGAAGTGATCGAGATCGTCAAGCAGGAGGAGTTATTTTCCGAGCGTTAGCGAGGCTATTTTGTTGTGGAGCGGGGATGGGGGCGTGGGGGAAGGGGCTGGCGATTGAAGCCCCTTTCCCCACACCAGCGCCTTCAGAAGCAGCAGCGGCTTCGGTTGCCGGCAACGCTGGGTTGTCAGGTTTGCATTTCCTGTTTGCTTTCCGTTTTCCTGGCTCCTGCCTTGCGCATGGACTCGCCACGCAGCTCGATGCGATGAGCGTTGTGCACGAGCCGGTCGAGGATACCGTCGGCGATGGTGGCGTCGCCGATCTGCTCGTGCCATTGCACGACGGGAACTTGTGAAGTCAGGATCGTGGATCTTGTTTGATAACGCTCCTCACAGATTTCCCAGAAGTCGCGCCGCTCTGATTCCTGCATGGGTGCCATGGCCCAGTCATCGACCACCAGAACATCGACACGGCTGAGCCGTGCCAGCAGATTGCGCTGGCTGCCGTCAGCCCGTGCCAGGGCCAGATCGCGGAACAGCGCTGTGGCGCGAGTGTAGAGCACGAGATATCCGTCGCGACAGGCCTTCTGAGCCAACGCGCAGGCCAGCCAGCTCTTGCCTACTCCGGTTGGACCGACAAGGAAGATATTCTCGTGCCGGCTGACCCAGCCGGAGTCGTTGACCAGCGAGCGTATTAGCGTGCGATCGAGGCCGCGAGAAGCGCGATAGTCGATGTCTTCGACGCAGGCGTTGCCTTTTAACTTGGCGTAACGCAGCCGCCGTTCGAGCGCCAGGTTCTGGCGCCACGTCCACAACCTATCGACCATGAGGGAGAGTTTTTCCTCGAAGCTGAGCTGGTCGGCGTCTTGGTTCTGTTCCAAGTTGCGCCAGGTTTCGACCATGGGTTCCAGATGCATGGCCAGGAGTTTTTCGATGGTGGGTTGATGTAACATGGCTCGCCTCCTCTCACTCGAAGTACGCCGCGCCGCGGATGTTGTCATGTTCGGGAACAGAACGCGGCGCAGACGGTGGGTTGATGGGTTGCTGGTCAAGGTTGTGGCGCAGGATCGAGTCCATACTTCTGTAGCTGACTGCGCCTGTAAGCAAAGCGCGGTCAGCGGCTGCTTCCACGCGAGCTACCGGATAACGCTGTCCCAGCCGGATGATCCCCAGGCATGATCGATACCCCATCTCCGGATGCGGCTGCGCTTCAAGGATTTTCTCCACCACCTCTTGCGTCCGCGTGCCCACCGTGGCCGCCCACTGGACCAGCCGCGATGGTGGCCAGTCCAGGTGGGCACGGTGCGCAGCGGGCCGATGCTCATGATCACTCACGGCTACATATGGTTTGGCCGTGCGCACGTGTGAGGCGACACGCTTGCCGTGATGGAAGATCTCTACGGTCGTGGGCGTGGCCCGCACCTCCACCGTTTGTCGCGTCAACTGATAGGGCACACTGTAAAAGCTCTTATCGAACTGGATGTGATAGTCGATGTTGACCGTGGCCTGTGACCACTCGGCTAGATCGAAGCGCTGGACCGGAAGCGGGCGTAGCGCCGGCTGGTCCAGTTGCTCGAACAGGCTGCGGCGCGTGCCTTCGCGCTTCTTGAACGGACGCTGGTTGAGCTTGTCCAGCAGCTCGCCGATGGCGCGGTTCATTTCGCCCAGAGAGAAGAACTTGCGATGCCGCAGAGCAGCCACGATCCAGCGCTCGGCGATCTGCACTCCGACCTCGACCTTGGCCTTGTCGCGCGGCTTGCGCGGGCGCGTGGGCAGCACACCGATGGCGTAGTGCATGGCCATCTCCTGGTAAGTCGGATTCAGATCAGGCTCATAGCGGCAAGCCCGCGAAACGCCGGTGCGCGTGTTATCGGGGACGACTAACTCTGGACAGCCGCCGAAAAACTCAAACGTCCGCACGTGGGCTCCGATCCAACTGCCCATCTGCTGATCCAGCGTAGCCTCGGCATAGGTGTAGTTGCTGGCTCCCAGCACAGCCACGAACAACTGCGCGGGGTGTGGCTGGCCGGTGGCTGGATCGTAGAGGGGGATGGTCGCTCCCGCCCAATCGACAAACAACTTCTCGCCCGGCCGATGGGACTGGCGTAGCACCAGATCGCGCCCCTGCTTGAAGCGCTGATAGTGATGGCAGAAACGGCTGTACCCATAACCGTCCGCATGCTCAGCCCGATACTCTTCCCACAGCAACTGCAGGGTGGCGTGCTTGTGCTGTTGCAGTTGCTGATGGATGTAGGCGAAATCAGGTGGGGTCTTGACCACCGGCCTCGAGACGCCGGAGTCGGCGGGAAATAACTTCTCTTCCAGCTCCGACTCCGACATTTCAGCCGGCAGTGGCCAGCTCAATCCCGCCGCACGGAAACGATCCACGTACTCGTGCACCGTGCTCTGACTGACGTTGGCGCTGCGGGCGATCTGGCGTTGCCTCAGCTTCAACTCGAAATACAACCGAAGGACTTCTCGCGTCTTGCGCATGGACATTCGCTTTCCGGGCACCGTCTCCCCTCTCGGGGTCACGGTACCCGCGATTTTGATGTCCAGCGTCGCCACGCCTCGTTCCACACTTGATTCCTGCCATCCCGATCACCGTTCCTGCACACCTCGATCACTGATCGGCTTCGCGCAGGAATGATGATCGCTTTCGCCAGGAATCTTGATCGCAATCAGACAGGAATCGTGATCGGCTTCAGCCAGGAATGATGATCGGCTTCAGCAGGAATCCGCATACGGCGTCATAAGCATGGTGCGGAGCATCAGGTTCTGCGCAGACTGAATGAGCCGCGTCGCCTCTTCCTAGCTCAGTCCCGTTTGTAGCCGCCTCTGGCGCTTGGGAAATGGAATGTGATAGGGAAGCCGCGGTCGCCTCAGTGTCTTGAAGAAGAGAAAATGCAGAGGCGCACTAAGTATACGCAACGATCCGGCAGGGCCGAGAAACGTCGCGATCTCTTGCGACGTGCCCAGACTCCTTCAAGCGGTGGCGCAAATAGTAAATCGCGCCGGCGAACATGGACCCGGCAACTTGAAGGAAGACGAAGCCGGAACCGGGGTCTACGAATGCTTTTGCCTGCCGCTCAAATAGGAGGAGTGGCAACGCAATCTGCAAGGCGCCGAATAGGAGAAAACAGGAACGCAGAACCCAGAGGAAAGTACACGGTTCCTTCACGAAGCTCCTCGAGGACGCGAACTGACCTGACACTGGTAACGTACGACCGGACCCAAAAGTTGCTAATCTGTTCACTTTTTGTTCATCCTCACTTCGCAATCAATCGACGCCAGAATTGCGCTGGGCTTGCGATTTCCCAAAGTTACTTAAAACCCGACTTTGCAGGCGCGAAGGAGGGTCACCTCTTCTGGATTGCCTCTCATGGGACCATGGCGTCTACCTGAAGCTAACGCCAGAGCAGTATGCACGCTTGAAGCGACTCCGAGAGGACTCGACGCGAAACCCGGATTGCTACACTAGGTAAGCTCTGTGGGTTTGATTCTAACCGAGGGCGGACCGTCGAAGCCACTGCGTAAAGGTCAGCTCCCAGTCGCGAGAAGACATGATCCCTTGGCGGGGTCGGACCTTCCCCTGCTTAATTTCTTAAGATGGTTGGCTATCCTCGGAACTCTGATCTTCGGATTCCTGGCTATCTGGTTCTTCATGGCCGCGCACCGCGGGCTTTCTCTAGGATTCCTCGTCGCGGCAATCCTGTTCGGTCTCGCGTGGCGAGTCGCGACTCAGCGGCTAAAAGTTCCAAACTGACCCATTTCCCCTTGAACCTCAAAGAACATGAAGAAGAATATCTGGAGAGCGCTAATCGAGATAGGTTTCATTGTCTTTCTGTTCTATTCCAATCTTTTGATGGGTGAATTTGAGCGCTCAGGCATGGGAGAGAAGAGGGGTCTGGCTTGGGCAATCTCAGACATCTTTACGTCGCACAATTTCAGCATCGCAGTCGTTGCTGCGCTCTTTGGCTATATCCTGTTTGAATTTCTCCGCAAAGTATTATAGGCGAAACGTCAGACGCGCTAATTAGCGACACGTTTTCAGGTCGATATGCTTGGGTTTCGTCTGCTATGGTGTGAAACTACATGAACTTGACACCATTGATTGCCTTCTTGTTGCTTCCGGTGATGGTTGTCCTGCTGCAGCTTGGGCACCGCTTTCGCCTCCGCCAAAAGACCGAGTCCCACAGCAACGCTATAGAAGGCGCTCTTTTCGCCCTCTTCGGGCTGCTTCTGGCCTTCACTTTCTCAGGGGCAGTGGATCGCTACGACGCACACCGCGAGTTGGTTGTTGAAGAAAGTAACGACATTGGAACAGCCTACCTCCGTCTCGACCTGCTGCCGCCCCAGGATCAGCCCCCCTTGCGCCAGCTATTCCGCGATTACGTCACTTCGCGTTTACACCTTTATGACAGTGTCTCGAACGAGGTTTCCCCAGCCACTGAGAGCCTACAGCGAGAGATCTGGCGAAAGGCGGTCTCCGCTGCCGCCGCTCCAACGGCAGACCGCGACGCCACCAAGTTGTTGCTCCCAGCCCTGAACGCCATGATAGACATAACGGGGACGCGCCAAAACGCCTTCAACATGCACCCTCCTGCCATTGTCTTCTTGCTGCTCCTCATCCTTACCGGAGGCTGCGCTTTTCTCGCCGGTTACGGCATGGATTCCGTCACGCGAAGTTGGTTTTATATCGTCGCGCTAGCGGTTACGGTCACGCTTACCGTATATGCCACACTCGAGATCGAGTACCCGCGTCAGGGCCTCATCCGCCTCACCCATTCGGACGACACCTTACTCCAACTCCGCGAGAGCATGAATTAGCGGAAAGATCTTCAAGGGATTCGCGCTAGCACACGCCGCTTTGATTCGCACCAGGCAGGCGCTCATTCGGAGCTTGCTCGGATAGATCCTGATAAACGCGCTTTCTCCGTCGAGTTGCCGAATTGTTTGAGTTATCACGGGGTAGCTCCGATCTGATAATTCAGAGCGGCAAGACTCAACCTGTATTGATACTGTGCGTTCGTATTGTCAATGGTCGTGCCAACGATAACCCCATCAGTATGCACGCTGGAGCGATCTGAGAGGACTCGACGTGAAGCCAGGATTGCTACACTAGGTAAGCTCTGTGGGTTTGATTCTAACCGAGGGCGGAGCGTCAAAGCCGATGCGTAAAGGTCGGCTCCGAGTCGGCAGAAGACATGATCCCTTGGCCCTCGATTATCACCTTAAAACCGGCCATACGTTATCAGTTCAAAACCGGCCAACGGGATTGGCCGAAGACGTGATTGTTTTACCTTGCTGCAGCGTGCGTTTGCAAGGCTTAGGATTGAGCCCTCGAAGTGGTGTTTGATATTGTGGTTTCGCTCTGCCGGGGTCGCGCCTTGCGGAGTGATCCATGGCCGATGACACGGGGCTGGCTCCGAAGGAATCGGTAATCGAGACCCTCTGCAGTTGGCCCGATGGGCTGGCTGTCGGAGGGTTTCGTGTTTCTACCAGCATTCCTAGGGTGAGGCTCCGGCGTGGGAGGCCCTTGGATCCCGAGTCGCGACGCCGCCGGGCGTTCTTTGCCCGGCATCCTTACTGCTTTTGTTTTTGCTGTTGCGGTTGGTTTTGTCATTGGCTTTCTGCCGGACTGCCGGTCTTGGTTCGCCAGCTGCGCGGGCCGCATTTGAGAACGTGCCCGTGGTGCAGAAGACGATCCAGCATGGCGGAGACGGCGGCGCTATCGCCAAGCAGTTTTCCCCAGTCTTCAACGGGTCTGTTCGAAGTAATCAGCGTGCTGGCTCGCTCGTAGCGTCGCATGATGATTTCCAGCAGTTCCTCGGCGGCGGTCAACGGTAGCTTACGCATTCCCAGGTCATCGATGATGAGAAGCGGCACAGTGGTAAGCAGTTCCACATGTTGCTTGCGGTTGCCGTCCAGTGTGGCGTCTGCTAACTCTTCCAGCAGGATGTGCGCTTCGCGATACAACACGCGATAGCCTTGCTGGATGACTGCGTGCCCGATGGCCTGGGCGCAGTGACTCTTACCGCTTCCACTAGGACCAAGGAACAGTGCGTCCTCCCGCCGTCCGATCCATGCGGCCGTGGCCAGGTCGAAGACCAGACTGCGGTTCATCTTTGGATTGAACTGGAAGTCGAAGTTATCCAGTAGCTTGTTTGGGTCACGGAACTGCGCCTGCTTGTGGCGCCGCTCCAGCAGCCGCTTGCTGCGACAGGCAAGTTCGTCGGAGACCAGGATGGAGATCAGATCGATGGGAGCCATGGCCTCAGACTGAGCCTGCAGTAGACGCGTCTCCAGCACGGCGGCCATGCCGCTCAGGCGCAGTTGCACCAGGGAGCGATTGAGTTCGATCGGGTTCATGGTTGGGGTTCCTCGAAGTTGATGCGTTGTTGGATCAGGTCGCGATACTGAGTCAGTTCGCGGATCAGTGGATCGACTTGCTTCAGGCTGAGAGGAGCCTGCGGATTGCGCTCCAGATAGCGGCGCACGAAGCGATACTCGGGGACGCGCAGTTCCAGCGCCGCCGCACAGGCATCGTCGCAAGCTGCGGTGCCGTATTGCTTGACCAGTTGGAGAACGCCTTGGATGCGGCGTATTCCGAGTTCGCCCTGGCGAGCATGGATGGCGTCGCAGACAGCGCCGATGCTGGCTCCTGCCTTGTGCCCACGTGCCAGCAGTTGAAGCAACTGTGGCGGTGTGCGACGCGGACGATCCCCATCGCGGATACGATGAGCGCCACGCTTGCCGCTCAGATGCTCGCGTAGCAAGACACCCGTGCGGGGATCAAGCAGACGCACGAACATCGCGTCCCACTGCACCTTGACCTTCCGCCCGATCCAGCCCGGCGGCGCTCCGTAATAAGCCGCTTCCACTTCGACGCAACCATCCAGATGAACCGTACGCTCGCCATACTGGTAGTAGCGGAACGGCTCCAACGGAAGCGGCTGCAAGAAGGGCTTCTCTTCGGCGAACATCGCCGCCACCTGCCGTTTGGCACGGCCGTGGATACGTTTATCGGCCCAGCGCTCTTCCCAGTGATCCAGGTACGCTTGCGCTTCTTCCAGGCTCTCGAACTTCTTGCCCTTCAACGGCGTCATCTGCGCATGGTTGACGCCACTCTCCACTTTTCCTTTTCGATCCGGATCGCGCACTTTGCACGGCAGCGCCGTCACGCCGTAATGTGCCAGAACGTCGCGATACAAGGGGTTCACGCCCGGATCGTAGAAGTCTGGAGACAACACGCCCTCGCGAAGGTTGTCCAGCACCACGACCCGCGGCGAACCGCCAAGCCGGCGAAATGCCTTTTCATGCAGCTCGGCCCACACACGCGCACTCGACCGGAAGGCCAGTAGGCGAACACACTTGCGACTACAACCCAGGGTCATGACAAACAGCCGCGTGCGCCGATACTTGCCACTCTCCGGATCGCGCACCATCGGCCCGGTCCCGTAATCAACCTGGGCCTCTTCGCCTGGCCGCGTCTCGATGATCACTCGCGCTTCAGACGATACTGCTCCGCGCAGCTTGAGTACGAATCGCTGAACACTCTGATAGCTGCTGGTATACCCGTGCTGATCGACCAGATCCTGCCAGATACCCATCGCGTTGCGACCCCGCGACAGCTCCAGCTCGATCAGCTCCCGGTACGCTTCACTGGCTCCGCATGGGCGCTTGCCACCCTGCTCCGGCAACCTCACTTCCGGCAAAAAGCCGGTAATCACTTCGTTGGCCGGTTTTGGATCTTCCGCTTGTCTGGATGGGGAAAAGCCGGTGATCACCTCATTGGCCGGTTTTGAACTGGCAGAGCCGGTGGTCACCGAAGGGGCCGCTTTTGCTGGAGCCTTTCGCCCCCAACCTCCCGGAGTGCGTATCGCTATCCCGGCAGACCTCAAGTAGCCGCCAGCCGTCTCGCGACGGACTCCCGTCGCCGCCTCAATCTTGCGTAGGGACCAACCAAGACGCCCCAGCGCGATCACCTGTTCCTGCTTTGTTCTTTCCAAGACATTACCCATGCCAACAGAGGCTAATTTCCCTCGTCGGAGCTAATGTCTTAGGCCGCTTCTCTATGGCCGGTTTTGAAGTGATTATCTATGGCCGGTTTTGGGTGATTGCCGAGGGGCGGGGTCGGACCTTCCCCTGCTCAATTTCTTAAGATGGTTGGCTATCCTTGGAACTCTGATCTTCGGATCCCTGACTATCTGGATCTTCATGACCGCACGCCGCGGGCCTTTTGTCGGATTCCTCGTCGCGGCAATCCTCTTCGGTCTCCTGTGGCGAGTCGCGACTCGTCAGCTAAAAGCTCCCAAACCGACCCATTCCCCCGAACCTCAAAAGACATGAAGAAAATGGGTGAGTTTGAGCGCTCAGGCGTGGGAGAGAAGAGAGGTCTGGCTTGGGCTATGGCAGATGTCTTTACTTCTCTCAATTTTGTGATCGCTCTGATTGCGGCGCTTGTCGGCTATGTCCTGTTTGAATTTCTCAGAAAGAGATTCTAGACGCCCCTAACCGTCGCCTTCGGCGATCTCGCCTTTTGCGCTGATATCCCAAGGCTCGTGGCCTTGGTCCCGCAGCCTCTGTTGGGGTACGGCTAGCGTACTTGCTGCGTGTAGTATCCGCCTTTGACCAATGTCCGCGCACTGATTTCGGCTCTCCCCAGGGGCCTGCGCCGATCGTCTGAGCCAGATACGAATGGATCCACAGCACGGTGTACGGAGGGGGCGACGGCTGATGCGCGGTCCTGGCGCGTGTCCCGTGTCCTGTATTTGTCCTTCGATCCTGAAAGGATGGTACAAAGTTATAGTGAAAACCGGAGATAGGCCGCGACTCCTGGTAGATTCGGTGGTGCTCGGTAGCTTCTCACTGTTGCCGGACTGATCGCACATCTATAAGTATTCTCGGCGCACCATGGAAACGTGCGAATAGGCGCCGTGCGCGGCTTCGCATGCTCAACGAGATTTGTTCGCTTCGCTGCTGCCCTGTAAATGAATAACAGGCTTGATGAAGACTTGGTTGAATGCCCAAGTTATGACAGCGTTACATTCGCATGCAGCTGCCGCCAGCTTCTCACGATTCTTGATCCGCACGACTCCGCGCTGGTAATCTAGCAGTCCAGTCCGCTGGAATTCGCCCATAAGTATCGTAATAGTGGAACGGTTTGCGCCTATCATCTCAGAAAGATACTCCTGAGTGATCTGGAATGTGTCTGCCTGAGCATGGTGAAGGGCAATGAGCAACCACCGTGCCAGTCGCTCGTTAATCGAATGCATCAGGTTACACGCGCAACACTGGCTGGCCTGAACGTATCTCGCGTGCACGTATCGGTGGATCAATTTGTGGAATACGTCGCACTCTTCAAGTAAGCGGCGCAGTTCAACGGCTCGGACACGCCATACGCTGCCGGTGATCTGCATGACGCACTCGTGGGTACTCGTACCGTCACTCAGTAGGAGTGGAAGGCCAAGGAAGCCTTCGATGCCCAGCGGCGAGACGTCGACCGCCCGGCCATTAGCGAGTCGGATCAGCTCCGAGACCATTCCAGATTCGGGGAAGTAGCCATACTTCAAGGGATGCGATGGCATGCTGAAGATGTGGCGTTGAGGCGTATCTATCAGCTTTGCGCCCGCCAGGATTCGTTGCCGCTCCTGATCCGGCAGCGCGGCCAGTATCATGTTTAGCGGCTTCGGGACCACAGCGCGTTCTTCTCGTCTCATTTGGTGGAAAGTGCGAAGGTAGGGATGTTGCAGCCGTAGTTGCCTCCGGTTTTACAACCTTCGAAGGTATGACACCATTTCCCGGAGTTCGTGCCGTCATCCAGCAGGTGTTCTGGTTGTTGCAGGTCATGTGACCGGCCAACTCGTCGCGCCTCCCCGCGGATATCTCGTCCCCAAGCGGACAGGACGACCCAGGTCAGAAACGCAATAAAGAGTAAGTAAAACGAGGTCTTCAGGGGACTCCTCGTGCGGCGCGACCTCAAGCTTAAGCCGCGCTAAGGTTGTTGCGCAAGCGGAAACTGCTGTTCCCGCGCGGTCGGGCGACACGCAGTTGCTTGAAGGCTCTTGGTGTGAACCACGACATGTGCCTAGCAAAACGATTTTTCGGACAAGCTCCAAACCAACTTAACGCCAGGTAGCGGGCCGCTAAATTTTGAGAGATACGAGAGTTTTCCGACTTTTGTTGCCAAGCCAACAGACCAACCACCATTTCGTTGGCCAAAATGAACGGTCAGCGGCCTGCGGCCCGGATTAGGCGCTGAGCCCCAAAATCGATGCTCGTCATGAACGAGGAGGAGGGGACCGTTCGGATGGCTGAACCCACAAAACCCACATTCGACGTCGCTAGCTTTCTGGCAAGCGCCGGATTAGGACGAAGAGTTTTGCAATTCAAGCCAAGACAGGTTTTCTTTTCGCAGGGAGATCCCGCAGATGCCGTTTTCTATCTGCAGAAGGGCCGCACAAAACTTACTGTCGTTTCTACAAGCGGTAAAGAAGCCGCAATCGCACTGCTCTCCACCGGCGACTTCGTTGGAGAGGAGTCGATTGCGGGAGCGGTCGGGCTTCGACTGGCGACTGCTACGGCGATTACCGCATGTTCGGCGCTCAAAATAGAAAGGGCGGAGATGATCCGCGTGCTGCACGAGGAACATGCGTTCTCCGATCTCTTTTTAGGCTTTTTGCTTGTCCGCACGATGCGAACCCAGGCAGACCTTGTCGATCAGCTTTTCAACTCCAGCGAAAAGCGTTTGGCTAGAATTCTCTTGTTGATGGCCGAACTCGGTAAGCCAGGAGAACGTGAACCGATAATTCCAAAGATCACGCAGGAAACTCTGGCGGGGATGATCGGCACCACCCGATCCCGCGTCAGCTTCTTCATGAACCGCTTCCGCCAGCTCGGCTTTATTGAGTACAACGGCGGTATCCGGGTTCGCAAATCGTTGCTCAATATAGTTCTGCACGACTGAGCGCGGGCATTCGAGTTCCCGCAAACTTGCGATGGCGCCGAAACATTGATTGCATCGAACACCGCGTAGCCGTCCATGCGGTCAGCGGAAGTAATCCAACCGTAGGAAGAGTCCAGTGACTCGCCCGTTCAAATCCATTTCATTCGCAGCAGCCAGACTTTCACTCCTTGCGTCAAGCAAGAGTAGGCAAAAAGCGTAGCCAGCAGGATGGGCCAGTATAGCCTCGGCAAATTGACCAGGCCGAGCGACGCGGCCACCGGAGAATAAGGAAGCCATGCTCCGAAGGCCATGATGCATAGGGTTGTGATCAACAACGGCCAGCTCGCGCGGCTCTGCAGGAAAGGGATCTTGTTCGTGCGGATTATGTGGATGATCAGTGTCTGGGTCATAATCGACTCGACAAACCAACCCGTCTGAAATAGCGGAGCGCGGGACGGAGCCCAGCATTTGAAGAGATCGAGCATGACGAAGAAGGTGGTGTAGTCGAAGATCGAGCTGATGGGTCCTATGCAGAGAATGAACCGCTTAATTTCTTTGATGTTCCAGGGTCTCGGTAGCGCCACGAGCTCCTCGTCGACTAAGTCAGTGGGAATGGGCACTTGCGAGAAGTCATAGAGCATGTTGTTGCTGAGAATTTGGATCGGAGTCATGGGCAAAAACGGGAGTAAGGCGCTCGCCCCCAGGACGCTGAACATATTTCCGAAGTTGGAACTGGCGCCCATCCGGATGTACTTGAGGATGTTGGCGAAGACCTTCCGGCCTTCGATGACGCCGCCCTCCAGCACCATCAGGTCTTTTTCCAGCAGGATCAGATCCGCCGATTCCTTGGCGATGTCGGTCGCGGTGTCGACCGAAATGCCGATGTCCGCTGCGTGCAATGCGGGGGCATCGTTGATGCCGTCTCCCATGTATCCGACGACATGCCCCTTTGCGCGCAGGCAGCGAATGATTCGCTGCTTATGCGCGGGAGACAGGCGTGCGAAGAGGGTTGTCTTTTCCGCGGCGTCAGCGAGTTCGGTGTCAGACATTTTCTCTAACGCGTCACCCAGCAGCATCGGGTCGGCAGGCAGTCCCACGTCTCTGCACACCTTACGGCTGATCAAGTCATTGTCGCCGGTGAGAATCTTCACGCCGACGCCGTGCTTGTGCAGCGCCAGGATGGCACTTGCTGCGGTAGGTTTCGGCGGGTCGAGAAACGCAACGTACCCCTTCAGCACGAGATCGCGTTCGTCATCCCTGGAGCAAGCCTGCTTTCCCGGCAGCTCTTTCACCGCTACTGCCAGGACCCGGAACCCGTCGTTGCTCAGACGCGCATATTCGCCGCTTAGTCCTTTCATCAGGGCGGCGTCCATAGGCGACAGCTTTCCATCAAGCTCGAACTGGGAGCACTGACGGAAAATCTCCTCCGGCGCGCCCTTGGTTAGCAAGACCGCCTTGCCTTCTGGACTCTCGACCAGCACGGACATCATGCGACGGGTGAAGTCGAAAGGAATTTCATCCAGCTTCTTGTATTTCTCGACCAGGGCCTGCTGGTGAAAATCCGAACTGTGCAAGATGGCCGTGTCGAGCAGGTTCTTGAGCCCCGTCTGAAAATGGCTGATAAGGTATCCGTCGAGCAGCACTTCATCCGTCTCTCGTCCCGCGAGATTGCAGTGGCGCTGCAGCACGACCCGGTCCTCGGTGAGCGTGCCGGTCTTATCGGTGCAGAGCAGGTCCATTGCGCCGAAGTCCTGGATGGAATTGAGCCGCTTGACAATCACCTTCTTGCGGCACATGGCAAGCGCGCCCTTGGCGAGGCAGACCGAGACGATCATGGGCAGCATCTCCGGAGTAAGCCCTACCGCCACGGCCAGCGCGAAAAAAAATGCGCCCTTCCAATCATGTTTGGTGAATCCGTTGATAAGGAAGACAAGCGGCACCATGACGGCCATGATCTGCATCATCAGCCGCGTGAAGCCGTTGATGCCCTTGTCGAAACTGGTCGGCGGCGCGTCTCCGGTGATCGAATCGGCCATGCTCCCGAGGTAGGTGTTGATCCCCGTGGTGACTACGACTGCTGTCGCGGTTCCGCTCTCAACGCTCGTGCCCATGAAGCAGGTATTCTTTAGTTCCGTCGGCGAGTTCGCCGGCTTTGGGTCGACATCGTGAAATTTCTCCACGGGAAACGACTCGCCCGTCAGCGTTCCCTGGCTGACGAATAGGTCCTTTGCGGAGAGCACCCGCACATCGCCCGGAATCATGTCGCCTGCGGAGAGGTGAATGATGTCTCCAGGAACCAGGTCGCGCAGGGGAAGCTCGCGGGCATTGCCATCGCGAACCACGGTAGCCGTCACGTGGATCATGGCCTTCAGCTTCGCAGCGGCTGCGTCGGCGCGCGCCTCCTGGAAGAAGCGCAACGCCGCGCTGAGCACGACCATTCCAGCCATGACGCCTCCCGCGCGAGGGTCGCCGGTGGCAAAGGAAATCGAGGAAAGTGCCGCGAGCAGGATCACCAGAGGATTGCGCAGGATGATCAGGAGGCGGAGGAACCATCCGCGCCGTCGTTCCTGCGCGACTACATTTGGTCCCGTCTTTCGCGCCCGGTCTTCGGCCTCCCCCTGCGTCAGACCTTCGCCGGTGGTGCGCAGCGAACGAAGCAGGTCATCGCTGTCCTTTCCTGCTGCATCGAGGACAGCCGGGGACACACGGATGTTATGGTCTTTCGCTTTCGGTGCTTGCGGAGACTTATCGGGGGGCGGAAGAGCCGCCGGAGCGCCAACTGCCTGTGGGTTGCGTTCTTTGGCCACAGCCAACTCTGCGTCTGTCATGTCGGCCTGCTTCATCCTCAAGCACTCCGATGTTCGCTGGTTTCGAGGATGGGTTCCACGGTATACAAGCGGAGCCCGAGTGTCCCACGCGATGACATAGAAAGAGTTGCTTCCGATTCCCTAGCAGTATCCGTCCATCGGGATGAGAAAAACTGAGCTATTTTGCTCATTACAGGCAGGCGCTCCTGGAGCGCACGTAAATTGCCGTATGGTTCCCTAGCCCTTACACCTTCCTAAAAGGGGTGAGAATGAGCTCCTGATTCTGCCATATCTCCGGTTTTCTCGGGCGCACAATACAGCTGGGCCGTCTCGGTCTCCGCACTCTCCGAACGGCCGCAGATCAAGTCCCATACGCAGACGATTCCCTAGGCAAAAACCAAGGGCCAGGTGTTCCATTTTGATCAGACATCTGGCTTCGCCAGTTTCATCATATTCTGGTAACGAAGAACCGCGACGGTATTCTTTCATCGCCAAGCGTGGCTTCTTCTTACGACGGGGACGCAGGTGGAAACCATGTTGTGATTGTGTAGTAGTGCTGTTCGTGATCCCTCATTAGGGGCGCGGAGAGACTGGTCGGCGCGATGGGCCGGCACGGAATGTTAGCTCACTATGCTGGTTTGACGATTCCAGCGGGGCCTCTCCGGTTAGCTCGAAACGCAGCATCCACCTTCTGGAACAAGCAGAACTATCTACCTAGATCTCAAGGAAGGCCGCGTAGCCTAATGTCCTCGACCGCGATTCTGTTCGAAGCTAAGCAACTCCATAATGTCGGTCACCGCCTGGACTTGCTTGCGGAGTTGCATCCTGTCGTCTCCGAGGCACTTCTCGCGATCTCCGGAAACATTCGCCAGACCGCCGCTTTGCTGGAGGTGCTTGTTGCGACTAAGATGCGACCGGTCACCGGATTCGAATCGGAAAATCCTGACTAGTTCGTCGGCTGACTGGTGGGTCCCCAATGGTGACCACCCTTTAGTGGATACCGCTTCGCAGGAGGAGATCATTTCCAGGACTGTTAGCTCGCGCTGGGGTTCACAGGGTGCCCCTCCATCCACGGCACAGAGCGAAGTTATGCGAATGCTGACGTTTTTCGAATGCGATCGAACCTTTACGGAGCCCATTATTTGGGTTACCACCTTCGTCATGGTCGGGATACATATTGGCGCTGTCGCAGCGCTGTTCATGTTCAGCTGGAGAGCATTCAGCCTCGCTATGGTCTTGTGCTGGGTCGCTGGCAGCCTCGGCACAGGCATGGGATATCATCGTCTTCTTACCCATCGAGGGTACAAGACTCCCAAGTGGACAGAATATTTCTTGACCGTATGCGGCACGCTGGCTTTGCAAGGTGGACCAATTTTCTGGGTCGCGACACATCGCCTGCATCACCAGAACACAGACAAAGATGGTGACCCGCATTCTCCGCGGGATGGCGGTTTGTGGTCTCACATAGGATGGATTCTCACAGGGCGTACCATGAACGACTATTCAGCAGCTCTTCTGCCTTATGTTCCGGACCTTCGCAATGACAAGTTCCACGTTTGGATTAGCCGCTGGCATTGGGTGCCAAGTGCCGCACTCGGTGTGCTCCTTTTTGTTGCCGGAGGATGGCCATACCTATTATGGGGTTTTTGTTTTCGTACCGCCATTGGTCTCCAGTCCACCTGGCTGGTGAATTCTGCCACTCATATGTGGGGATCGCGACGTTTTGCCACCACCGATAGCTCTAAAAATAGCTTCTGGGTGGCCTTGTTAACCTTTGGGGAGGGCTGGCACAACAACCATCATGCCCATCCCCAATCGTCTCGTCATGGTTTAGCCTGGTTTGAGTTCGATGCTAACTGGTACGGAATTTCTGCCCTACGGATGTTAGGTCTTGCCTGGGACATCAAGGTGTGGCCACTCATTTCTACAGCGGATGCCGGGCGAGACCAACGAGTCCAAACCTTTCCCGCGCCGTTAGTACCGTAGTTCCGTAGGAACCACTCGGATTGCTGCGACCACGATAACCAGGGCTCAACGATGACACGGGAACTATGGAGTCTCCTGGAAGGATGCAGAGAAATTCATCTTTCCAGCCGCTTCACGCATTAGTTGTTGCAAGACACTTCAAGTCGGGGAGGTAGAATGTTCGTCGTGTTGTGGATCATAGTTGGCTTCCTCGCAGGTTTGCTCACTGGAAAGCTGATGAAAGGGAACACCTTCGGCTCTACGCTGACCGGCATCGCGGAAGCGATGACTGGTGGCTTCATTATGCGCGGGTTGGGGTTTTCTGCTGAGGCGTGATCATTGTACGCAGTCCTCGTCGCCATTCTCGGTGCGGTGCTTCTGACTTTTGCCGTTCGAATGTTCTTAGGCAGAAGGACGATTGCATAGTGATTGAATTTGTGGCTGGATGCAGTTCGTTTCGTTTCATCAAGAACTTGTGGGAGCGTCCTCGAGCATTCCAACCGGCCGATCATCGCATAGTGGCTTGTTTGCGTCAGGCGCGTTACGCGGTCCGTGATCGCCCTTGAGGTGCTTCCACAATCGGTGGCTTTTCTGCGTTCTGCTCCGGCAATTTATCACGCAGAATCACATTGAGCAGCGATTTGTGTACCCGGATCCGGCCGTTGTAGGCAATAAAGCCAAGCTTGCGGAACCGATTCATGAAAAAGCTGACTCGGGAGCGCGTGGTCCCTATCATATCCGCCAGAGTCTCTTGTGTGATCGGCGGGATCAGTGTTTCTGGTTCACCGGGCTTCCCGTACTCCGCCATCAACAGGAGAATCCGCGCTAAACGCTTTTCGCTGGAGTTGAAAAGCTGATCAACCAGATCAGCCTGGGTCCGCATACTGCGGGCGAGCAAGAACTTCACGAACACGTCGGAGAACGCATGTTCCTCATGCATCACGCGGATCATCTCTGCCCTCTCGATCTGGAGTGCTGTACAGGCTGTAATCGCGGTGGCCGTCACCAGGCGAAGCCCAGCCGATCCGGCAATCGACTCCTCGCCGATGAATTCACCCGCCGACAGAAGCGTAATCGTAGCCTCTTTACCTTTGTCAGAAATCACGGTGATTCTTGCGCGGCCTTTTTGCAGATAGAAAACCGAGTCAGCTGGATTACCTTGCGAAAAAAACGTCCCCTTTGGCTTCAATTTCACAATTCGTCGTCCGAGACCTGCCTTCCCGAGGAAGGCAGCGGCGTCAAAGATCGTGTTTTCTAATTCAGTCATCTGAATGGTCTCTTCGTTATCCGACGCTTCAAGTGAGATCATTTCGAGGGGCGACCGCCGAGTAATTGAAACAGCGTAGAGCGGCTAGTTCGCTCTACCTGCAGTTTCACATCGCCCTGGAATGATCGTCTGTACTCTTTTGATCAGAGCAGCAAATACCCTCAAGCCCGGTGTCGCATTTCGCGGGAATCAAGGATATGTGCGACCGGTTCGCTGCCCTCATTATTCCTCCTTGGTTCAAGCGGCTTTGAGTGCTTCGCTCTTGGACCCGAGGCAGCAGTTCATTCCAGGGCTGAACGAAGCCGCTCCCTCGACCTTGAAGTCGGTCGCGACTACATGGGCTGCCGACCACGCGAGTGTTTGAGAACGCATTTCCTGGTTACTTGTCCGTCCATCTTGCCATCCCAAACGGCGCAGATGGGACTTCGATATCTAAACTTTTACGCGGCCGCCTTTTCCATCGGAGTGGACGGCTCCTCCGAGAGTTCTTCCAGGCTCTTACCCTTGGTTTCGGGGAGCAGGAAGATGGTGACGATCAATCCCAGTACGCTGACAATGGCGGCCGCGCCTTCCGCAGCAGGCAGGCCGTGCCAGTGCATAAAGAAAGGGAAGGTAAAGACGCCGAAGAAGCCACCGATCTTGCCCATGGCAGCCGCGATACCATGACCGGTAGTTCGAACTTTTACAGGAAAAATCTCAGAAGGGTAGACGAAGGTGGTGGCATTCGGGCCGAACTCGGTAAAAAAGTAACTGAAGCCGTAGATAATTAAAAAGGGATACATCAACTTCTCGACATTGGGAATGAGGGCGAGCAGGCCAAAAGTCGTTGCCATCATGCCGAAGCCGAGACCCTGGATAGTCTTGCGGCCAAGCTTATCCATCGTTAGCGCCGCGACCGCATAGCCGGGCGCCGCGAAGACAGCGAAGATGCCGAGTTGCGTAAGTGTCTTCTGCAGGAGGCTGTGGTCGCTGCCGAGTGCCGAGAGCACGAGCGGACTCGAGACAGTGTTGCCGTAATAGGCGAAGTCCATCAGAAACCAGGCAGCACTTGCACCGATCAGGCGGACCAGAATCATCTTGCTATCGACGAGACGGTGAAAACCGTCCCAGAAAGAGACCGAGTGGGTTTTCTTATCAAAATGCTTTGCCTTCCTGAGGTTGCCGGAGTCGTCCTCTTCATGGCCCGCAGCTTTGAGAAAACGCGGCGATTCTTTGAGGTGACGACGTGCACCATAAACGACAAGGCAAGGCAGGGCGCCGAAAGCGATCAAAATGCGCCAGATCACGTCATGCGAGAGATGAGTTAAGAGTAGACCGGCAGCGAAAAGAGGACCGACGATCAGCCCCGCGGCCTGCATCGCAAAGACCAGGGTGACCAGCATGCCGCGATGCGCCTTGCCGGCGTACTCGCTCATGATGGTGGCAGAGACAGGATAGTCACCGCCGATTCCGATGCCGAGAATGAAACGAAAACCGATGAGCCACCAGATATTGGGGGAAAAGGCGCAGGCGATTGCGCCCGCGGCGAGAACCAGCACTTCGACCCGTAAATCCGCTTGCGGCCGACCATGTCCGCGATTCGGCCAAAGAGTAACGCACCAATCGCTGCAGCAAGCAAAGCAGTCGACTCGACCAGACCCTCTTCCAATTTACCGACATGCCACATGGGTTTCAGCAGCGCCATGACGATGCCGATAATGAAGAGGTCGTAGGCGTCAGTAAAAAACCCAACTCCTGAGATAAGCATGATCTTCCAATGCTCTCTAGATATCCCCGCATTATCCATCTCGGAGAAATCGGCCTGCTTGGCGTTGATCGATGTGGCCATGAAGTTTGCCTCAGCTTAAGTTGATGCCTGGGCGTATGAACGCCAAATGAATGGCGGGTAAATATAAGCGGGAAGCGGCGTTTGCATTGCTCTGTACATACTTAATCTTCGACAAAGTCAGGCTTGCACGACGAAACGTTAGGCGGCGTTCGTGGCCACCTTGCTCAGCGCCTCGGAAGACCTGACAGGAAGCCGCGATCGCATACAAAACTGACTATGTAACAGCTCGATTCACAATGAGGGTATGAGACCAGAACGCAGGGTGAGTGCCCAGCGAGGCGATACAGAAGTGGAAATCATGCTTGGTCGCAGGTTAGTTTCACAGAACAAACGGGAAACGAGAGGTCGCCCGTAGAGGGGCCGTGTCCGCGGCGGCGTAACACGCAACACTAGGGGATATTCGCTGCTCGGCCTTCCTGCAGACTCACCCATCCCTGGAGTTGATGGTCTGTCCCCTTTTGATCGAGATCAGCAAATAGCCTCAAGGCGGCCCGTCGCATTCCGCGCGGGGATCAAGGATGAGTGCGACCAGTCTACTGCCCACATTTTTCCCCTTTGTTCAAGCGGCTTTGAGTGTCTCGCTCTTGGACACAATGCATTGCAGCAACTCATTCCAGGACTTGACGAACGAAGCCGCTCCTTCTACCTGAAGTTGGCCGCCCAAAGCTTCAACGTGAACGCCGGCCTTGGCAAACTTGGCCAGCACTTCATCACCTTTGCAGGCACGCGCGGGGATGCACCCGTCAATGTCGCCATGGTGAGCCAAGGCTTTTAAGGTCGCCTCTGGCATGGTGTTCACGGTGAAGGGTGCAGCCAAGGCATGGACATAGAGAGTGTTGGAGGCATTCGGATCCTTGGTACCAGTGCTGGCCCAGAGAAGGCGCTCAGCTCGGCCGCCGGCATTGAAGATACGTTCGGAGCGGGGCGAATCGAGCAGATGCCGGTATTTCTCATGGGTCTGCCAGGCTACGGCGATGCCGAGTTGGTTGCGCAGCCACTCTGGCTCTTTGCCCACTACCGCGACGTCCCAACGGCTAACAAATAACGAAGCTACAGAACCCACGTCGGGATTCAGGCCGGCGGCAATACGCCGCTCAATGCCTCGCATATAAGCCTCGGCCGCCGCCACATACTGTGGACAAGAGAATAGGAGGGTAACGTTGACCGGCACACCCGCGAAGATCGCCTCCTCGATCGTTGGAAGACCCTCTTTCGTTCCGGGGATCTTGATGAACAGATTCGGTCGCGCCGCTTTCGCGTGGAGAGCTTTCGCGGCTGCAATTGTTCCGGCAGTGTCATTGGCCAACAGAGGTGACACCTCCAATGAAACCCAGCCGTCCACACCATTCGTCAGATCGTGTATTGGCCGAAACAGATCGGCCGCCTCCCTTAAATCCTCGATTGCCAACTCGAAGAAGAGTCCTTCGCCAGACTTACCTTCCTTCAGCTTCTGGCGGATTGCGTCATCATAGTCGTTGCTGTTTTTGAGGGCGTGATCGAAGATTGTCGGGTTCGAGGTAAGCCCAGTGACCGAGAACTCCTGAATGTAACGGCGCAGTGTGCCGCTGGTCAACAGACCACGCGTGATGTTGTCCAGCCAGAGGCTCTGGCCCAGGTTGTGTAGTCTTGAGTCGCTTTCATGGTTTTTCTCCCGTCGTTGGTGCCGGCGTGATTGCCTGGTTCTGATCCCGGTATCTCCAGCGCTTGTACTTTTGACACTCGGCGCTGATGGCGTGCCACACCGCTAAAGTGTGCGGCCAGGAAGGTTTCGACCAGTTCCCAGGCGAGCGCAGAACCGATGACCTTTCCACCCAGACAAAACACATTCATGTCGTCGTCCTCGACGCCCTGGCGGGCAGAGAAGACATCATGAATGAGCCCGGCGCGGACACCGGCGACTTTGTTGGCGGCAATAGACGCGCCCACCCCGCTGCCACACAGCGCTATCCCACGTTCAACTTGTCCCGCGGCAACCGCCCTGGCAAGCGGGATGATGAAGTCGGGATAGTCATCTGCGGGGTCTAATTCATGTGCGCCGAAGTCTACGACTTCATAGTCTGAGGATCGCAGCGACTCCTCCAACTGTCCCTTCAATGCAAACGCTCCATGGTCCGCCGCAATTCCTACGCGCATCATGATTTCCTCCTAGGATCCAGGAGCAGGTGACGGGTCCGGCTGCAGATGTTGTCCACGCTCTAAACGCCGTCCGCGAATGAAGCCATGCGCGAACTCATTGGGAACAAATACGGCTATGGCTTCAACGCTTCGCCCCGGCACTCCCGGTGGTCGCATTGGCATGCTAGCTCGGTCAGATTTTTTGCATCGGCACAGGGGGCGCTACAGTATCGTTCGGCCTTTTCGGGTATACAGTTGCAAGCGGGATGGGCACATTTCGATTTCGAAATCATGGGAGTTCCTTTTCTCGAAGGTTTTATAGATCGTTAGAAGAGATTTTGCGCAGAGAGTCTGCACGTTGCAATGAGTCACCTGAATGTTCTTTGCTGAAGCAAAGTGCTTTTGCGCTCTCTAAAACAGGATCGCACTATGGAATCGGGACAATCCGTCCCATTTTGCTCATTATCTGGGGATATTTGAGAGTTAGGTTCTGGAGTCTCTTTGATGCTCAAATACTCGTACGGAGCTTGCTAATTTTCACGTCTAACACTCACTCTTGCGTTTCCCCAGAAGTAAAAACTCACAGCAGTGGCGGCAAATACAACCACAATGACTGTCAAGAGGACGGGATGTCCGTGCTCCGTGATGAACGCGATGATCTTCTTTCCGTAACGCGCGGAGAAGTAAGCCAGGATCATATATCTGGAAATTCGGCCAAGCGTGAGTGCAACCAGGAACTCTTTTACTGGATACTGCGTAGCTCCTGAGGCCAACAGAAAGGGAACGATGGGCACAGGCGGCGATAGCAAAGCAGAAATGGCAATCGAGCCGAATCCCCATCGCCCGAAGATTTCACATACCTTATCCACCTTTACGCTTGAGAACCTACGTTTGAGTACTTGTTTTCCTCCTTTGCGGGCGATCCGGTATGTGACAACCCCCCCATCACGGTGCCGGCTGTCGCCATGAACGCGTAGTAAAGCCACAGTTGCTCCTGGCGCGCGGACAAGACAATCGTTGCTGCATCCATGGTGCCCGGGAGTGGGATGAGGGAGTTGTCCAGGACCCCGAGCGGAATCAGTCCAAGGCCGCCAAGTTGAAAGAGCCAGAGGCGCAACCTTCCTACGGTAGTCGGGAGTAACGCCGCGATTGCGTGGCCGATGAACATTTCAGGTCTTACCCAGCTGCATTCTCGCATGCGGCTATGGCGGAGTCTCGACACTGTAGCAAGAAGGAACGCTCCAGGTTCGTTGTTAGCGGCTACAGCATTTCCTTGCGGTGCGCACCAAACACACCATCTCGACTCAGAAGATGATCCGCATTCTCATGCTCAAGAGTGTTGTTGTGTACGCTTTGGTGGCGTAGGTGGGATGAATTGAGACCTGCAGATCCGGGCCAAGATCTATGCTCTGCGTTAAGCGAAGCCGGTAGAAAGACTCGACCACACTTTCATGGTGTTTGCCAGAACGGGCCGGTTCGGTGTGGACGAATGCGATGCCAAACATGTCTCCACGTCGTCCAAACGGGTGTACCTGGGCCAGGCCAAGCTCTTCTTCTTGCTTGATGGCCGTTCCCGAGGCTGTAGCAAGACCAAGCCTTCCAAAGGGCGTCCAGCCATCGGAAAGTTCATGGTTGAAGCCAACGCTGCCACCGTACCCACTGCCGAGAGTCTTGGTGTCGTCACGCCAGAAGTCGATGAGATAGTCCCTGTATCGCCCGCCGGGAGAACCGGAGGACCAACCCACCTCTCCAGCTTCCATATATTTTCGATTAACCAGCGTTTTGATACCCGTCTGTTGGGCGCCTTCTGTATCGACGGTTGCAACGTGGAGATAAACATGCCTATTAGCCTGGAACTCGACCGCAGCTCCGCCAGCATAGGTTCCATCCGAGGCCAACGCGAGATTACCGTCGCTTCCTCCATTTAGAAATTGTGTGCGCTCGCTATTGTTGAACATACTCAGACTTATGTATTGGTTCGGATGAATCTTACCCACATAAGTTGACAGCCTCTTATTGAATAAATCTTGCCGCCAGTAGAGGATGTTAACCGTAATGGGCTCCTGCGGGCCACCACCCTGCAGGCAGTTGAGGTAGAGAGCAGAGCCCAGACTGTCGCTGAGGTTGAACTGCTGACTGATACCGATATTGGTGCCCGAGCGTACCAGAATGCTGATAGACCCTGCAGTACTTTCATGGTCGTAGGCAAACCAGGCTCCGCTAAAATCGAGGCGGCCGCTCGGCTGATTGTGCCGGATACTGCCCGGTGTCGTGGTCGCGTACTGGTTTAAGAACGTGTAAGTTGCACCGAGTTTCAGTCTCTCAGATTGGCCTGTGCGATCGGTCAGATGGTCAATCGGCTTAAAGAGAAAACCCAGTGGATCAGGCTGGAGGAGCGGATCGGCAGGTATCTTCGATAAAGCTGCCGCGTCCGCATCGAGCTCTTGTCTAAGATCGCCAGGCTCCTGTTCGAGGCTCGTGTATGACTGGCGATGACCCGCTTGCTTGTCTTGAGACGCGCCAGCGCTACTCTGCCCAATGGCCGGCAGGCTGAGCGAGACAAAGAGCAGAAGCGGCCAGGTCTTCAACGTATCAGCCTCTCGAGAATCGCTTTGAAGCCGGGCGACGTACTTCCGAAGTGTGTGAAAAGCATTGGGTTAGCTTCAAATGCGCCTAACCGGGCGTGGTCTGGTCAACGTGTGTTGCGGCCGGCGGGTGCACCGTTGCGCGCCAAGATGCACTTCACCCGCAGGCCACTACAGCATCACACCAGCGGAAGAAGCATTCTGTTCCGTTATGCACATGCTTGTCAGATCTTGTGCGGAGTAACAGCGCGGAAACACATTGCTCAGGTGTCTGGAGAGACACTCTCTTGTGTTTTCGTCCCTCCTGAGTCTGCATTTCAGCCATGGATGAGCAAAAATGAACAGATCCCTTACGTCTTCGCGGACATACTGTCAGCATGAGTCTCTTTGTCGTTGCCTTGCGCGACGACAATTCCACCCAGGATGTTTGCCTCGAAGCAAGCACCGTGTTGTGAACCGCTCATTCCCTGGAATTCGAGTCCTTCCGAAAGGCCCGGTCTTCGAGCGAGCCTTTCGGTTGATTGTTTAAGCCTCCTCTGGACCGAGTGCCAGTCGAATCAAAAAGAAAAGAAGGATCCTCATCGTGAGTCCGAATACAGAGACCGCGCAGCATAAGCCTGTCCCCGAGGACAAGTCGAAGTCCCACGCGAAAGCTCAGGCCAAAGTCGCTTTGAAGCCTGGTGCAAAGTCTGGGTCGAAAGACGATCTGAAGTCCCTTCCCATGCCGGAGTTGCAGACAAAGCTGGGATCTACTCCGGAGGGTCTCAGCGACGACGAAGCCCAGAAGAGGCTGACGCAATACGGCCCGAACGAGATCCCGGAAAAGAAGACCAATCTATTCCTGAAGTTCCTGAGCTACTTCTGGGGGCCCATTCCGTGGATGATTGAGGGGGCAGTCATTTTGTCGGGAGTGGTCAAGCACTGGCTGGATTTCTTCATCATTCTCTTTTTGCTCTTTTCCAACGCGGTGGTGGCATTTTGGGAGGAACGGCAGGCAGGCAACGCCATCGCCGCGCTCAAGGCGACTCTGGCCACGAAGGCCACGGCAAAGCGGGATGGGAAGTGGGCCACTCCCAAGGCCAGTGAATTAGTGCCCGGCGACGTGATTCGTCTACGGCTGGGGGACATTGTGCCGGCGGACGCGCGCTTGCTGGCGGGGGATCCGGTGCAAGTGGACCAGTCCGCGTTGACGGGTGAATCCTTGCCCGCGACGCGCAAATCCGGCGAGGCGGTGTTCTCCGGTTCGATTGTCCGGAGGGGCGAAATCGACGCCATGGTGTACGCCACCGGAGCGAATACCTACTTTGGCAAGACGGTGCAGTTGGTGGAGGAAGCCCATAGCGTCAGCCATTTTCAGAAATCGGTGCTGAAGATCGGCAATTACCTGATCGTCCTCGCAGCCGTCCTGGTAGCGTTGATTGTCACGGTCGCGCTCCTTCGCCACGATCCCGCCCTTGACACCCTGGAATTCGCCATGGTGCTCCTGGTGGCGGCAATCCCTGTGGCCATGCCTACAGTATTGTCGGTGACCATGGCTGTTGGCGCACGTTTGCTGGCGAAAAAACAAGTGGTTGTGACACGATTATCGGCGATCGAGGAGTTGGCCGGCGTAGACATCCTGTGCTCCGACAAGACCGGTACTCTGACCCAGAACAAGCTCACCTTGGGCGACCCATTCACGGTGAACAATATTGCCGGCGATCAGGTGGTTCTCTGGGCCGCGCTCGCTTCACGCGCGGAAGACAAGGACACCATCGACCTGGCTGTGATCGGCGGGGTGAAGGACGATAAGACGCTCAAGAGTTATCAGGTGCTCCATTTCCAGCCGTTCGACCCGGTGCACAAGCGCACCGAGGCCACCGTGAAAGGCAGTGACGGAAAGCAGTTCTTCGTGGCCAAAGGGGCGCCACAGGTCATCTTGCAGATGTCAACCAACGCAGGTGACGTAAAGCCAGCCGTTGAGAAGGCAGTGAATGATTTTGCCGGGCGCGGCTTTCGGTCACTGGGAGTAGCCCGGGCGGATGAGGAAGGAAAATGGCACTTTGCAGGCGTGTTGCCGATGTCCGATCCACCGCGCGAACAGGCCAAGGCAACCATCGCAAGCGCAGTGCAAATGGGCGTGAAGGTCAAGATGGTCACCGGCGATCAACTGGCCATCGCCCGGGAGATGGCGAAACAACTCGGGATGGGCACCAACATCCTCGATGCGAGTACGTTGCAAGACAAGAAACAACAGGATAGTGCGCAAGCCTCTGAGGCCATCGAAAAAGCCGACGGCTACGCTCAGGTTTTTCCGGAAGACAAGTTTCACATTATTCAGGTTCTGCAGAAGCGCGGCCACTTCGTCGGCATGACCGGTGACGGCGTGAACGATGCGCCCGCGTTGAAACAAGCAAACTGCGGCATCGCCGTTTCTGGAGCGACAGACGCGGCCCGTGCCGCTGCGTCCATTGTTCTGCTGGCGCCCGGCCTGTCGGTGATCATCGACGCCATCAAGGAGGCCCGCAGGATTGTCCAGCGGATGAACAGCTATGCCATCTACCGCATCGCCGAGACGCTGCGTGTTCTGTTGCTGATGGTTTTGGCAATCCTGGTTTTCAACTTCTATCCTGTCACCGCTGTGATGATAGTGATGATCGCGGTGCTCAACGATGGCGCCATCCTGTCGATCGCCTATGACAATGTTCTGTACAAGGACAAGCCAGAAGCCTGGAACATGCGCTTGGTGCTTGGGATAGCTACTATCCTGGGTGTCATCGGCGTTGTGGCAGCATTCGGATTATTCTTTTTTGGCGATCGCTACCTTCATCTCAGTCACCCGCAACTACAGACGCTGATGTACTTAAAGTTGTCGGTTGCAGGTCATTTGACCATCTTCCTGACGCGTACACGCGGGCCATTCTGGTCCATTCGCCCTGCAAAGATCCTGTGGATCGCGGTTTTGGGAACGCAGACAATCGCGACTCTGATTGCGGTGTATGGGCTGTTTATGACGCCGCTCGGCTGGAAGCTGGCCGGACTCGTTTGGGCCTACGCCGTGGTCTGTTTCCTTTTAACGGACCGCTTGAAACTGCTTGGTTATCGGTTCCTGGGTCATGACAAGGCCGATGCGCCGAAACCTGAGCTTAAGGCCGACGCGCCCACGCAGGAAGGTAAGGCCACTGAACCGAAGCCTGACGACAAGGCTGGCCAGCCGAAACCTGAGGCTAAGGTCCAAGAGCCGAAGCCTGAAATCAAAGCAGAGACTAAACCTGGAGCAACGGCCGAGCCTAAAACCGAAGCCAAGGCGGCCCCGCAACCCGAAGCCAAGGCCAAGATACCGTCCGATTTGAATCCGCAGATCGCCAAGTTAGCCTATGAGCTCTATGAAGCGAGAGGCCGAGGGGAAAGTCAATCAGTTCTGGACTGGAAACAAGCGGAGCGCGAAATCAGAAAAGATGAAGCCAGGTCCGATCCCAAAGCTCAAGGTAAATTCGAGCCCGAGAATGGACTGAAACCGGACACTAGCCCTGAGGTCAAAGCCGAGTCTAAGCCGAAAACCAAAGCTGCTGATCCTAAAGCTGATGGCAAAGATGAATCCACCCCTGAAACCAAGACCAGCGTACAGTCTGATTTGACGCCGCAGATCGTCAAGCGAGTCCATGAGCTTTACGAGGAACTAGGGCGCGAAGACCTTCGAGCAGTTGAAGAATTGGAAAAGGCGGAGCGCGAGAATCAAAAAAATGGAACAAGGGCCGAGGCCAACCCAGAAGCCAAAGCGGAACCTAAGGCGCGGGTGTGATCATGGTTCCTCACTGGCTCCAGTTCCTTTCCATTTTGCCTTGCTTCTCGGCCTCGTCACCGCCGTGGTGATCCTCATTGAGGAGGCTCATCATCCGCAAAACATTTGGATAGTGAACATCTTCTGGCCAGTCGCGGCATTGGTTGGAACTGCGGTGACGATCTGGGTCTATTTCCGCTATGGACGGCTCACGATCTTGGAGGCGGCCAAGAAGGCAAAGAGACGGACACCAACGACGAGGATTTCATGGCGGAAAGAGCAAAGGTAAAAATCAACTCAGAGGATTTCCGCGTGCCGTCCGGCAAGAAGGTCAAACTCAAAGAGTGGGCGACAACTGTGAAGCCATTTTGCGAGACAAAAGAGGGCTACAAAGACCTCTTGGAAGAACATGTAGAAGAGTTGAGTTCGCTGCAACAGCTTCACTACGCATCCAATCGCTATGCGCTCCTACTAATCTTCCAGGGCTTGGACGCTGCGGGGAAAGACGGAGCGATTCGGCACGTAATGTCGGGAGTAAACCCGCAAGGTTGCGAGGTATTCAGTTTCAAACAGCCGAGCGCCGAAGAATTGGAACATGATTTTCTCTGGCGAACGACGCGCCGCCTTCCCGAGCGCGGAAGGATCGGTATGTTCAATCGTTCCTATTACGAGGAAGTGTTGGTAGTTCGCGTGCATCCGGAAATTCTCCGCAGTCAAGGGCTTCCGGAAGAATTGCGCGACGACAAAACCATCTGGGACGGCCGTTATCGCTCCATCGTGGAAATGGAAGGTCACCTTCATCGCAATGGCACGAAAATCGTCAAAATATTTCTCCACCTTTCTAAGGAGGAGCAGCGAAAGCGATTCCTGGCGCGTATCGATGAGCCCGACAAGAACTGGAAATTCAGCCTCGCAGACATTCACGAGAGGAAATACTGGAAGGATTATGTCAATGTGTATGAGGCTTGCCTGCAGGCGACGAGCACCCATCACACACCCTGGTACATTGTTCCCGCCGACGATAAGGAGAACGCTCGCCTGATCGTTTCGCGCATCGTTCTTGATGCGCTTGAGGGGCTGAAGATGGCCTATCCCAAAACCTCTGTGAAGCGCCGAGCGGAATTGCAGTCGATCCGCAAACAGCTAGAGAAGAAATAAGGTTTGACGCCGCTGCTGGGCTCTCAGCGCAGCGCGAAGTAGGGAGCAACAGAAACTGTGTCCACCAAAGATTAAGATCTTGGCGTCCTTAGCTAGAGCAAGGAAGTTCGACGTGGGCGGCAATCGAAGAAAACCGGAGGCTTCGATGCCGCCTACGGCAGATCGGGTTCTGCGGCAACGCTGATAGAGAACAATCAAGTGTCGAATAGGTGTGCCATGTTTGATGAATCAGCAAATACAAGAAAGCACGACCTGATGAGGACTACAAATTCTATTGCGCCGACACCCGCCCAACCGTTCGACGCCTCAGTCCCCTGGCTGGAAACGCAAGCAGAAGTCACCGCCTGCCGCTACGAGTTCGCTCGGATGGATAGCCTCTCCCTCGGAATTGCCACCGCAATCAATTCATAATCTCGTTTAGCTATTACGCCCACGCCAAAACGTTCTGTGACGAGTTCACCTCACCGGTTGCCATGCGAAAAGGTGAAACCTTTGCTGTTTTTTACAACCCATTGAACCCACAACAGAATAGTCGGTCTGAACTGGCTCCCACAAGCAGGGTGCCCGTCTTTGTCTTTGGCATCGCCGGGTCTATCGTCATCTCGCTCTTGTACCTCGCTATGATGGGCGGCTGCCAATAGGCGGCAGTTCCGGGGAAGAACCTCTGGAGTAAAGACCATGGAGCTACATCAGAAGTCCGTCGAGTTTCACGGTCCCGCCGTTGAACATGTCACCCCTCCGTATCCTCTCGGCCCGGCAACCACCTCCGAAGGAACAAACTTTAGTGTGTTTTCCGCAAGTGCCACTGGAATGGAGCTCGTCCTCTTCAACCACGCCGACGACCCGCGGCGATCCCACGTTATAGCTCTCGATCCGGTCCTCCATCGTACGTCTCACTACTGGCACATCTTCTTACCTGGAATCAAGCCGGGGCAACTTTACGGGTATCGCGCCGATGGTCCCAACGATCCGGCGAATGGGCAGCGTTTTGACGGCCAGAAAGTCCTGATCGATCCTTACGGGAAAAGTGTATCCGTTGGCCGGAACTATGATCGAGCGGCTGCCTGTAAGCCGGGAGACAACGCCGCGACGTGCATGAAAAGTGTATTGGCCGATCTAAGCACGTTCGATTGGGAGGGCGATCAGCCGCTCTATCGACCGTTTCGTAGAAGCGTCATCTATGAAATGCATGTAGCGGGGTTCACGCGCCACCCCAACTCCGGCGTGACTCATGCCAACCGAGGTACCTATCTCGGCGTGGTCGAGAAGATTCCGTACCTTCAGGAATTGGGCGTCACAGCGGTCGAACTTTTGCCCGTGTATCAGTTCGATCCCGGGGACGCTTCCCCTCAAGTCAGCAACTATTGGGGATATGATCCGATATCCTTTTTTGCTCCCCATCTTGCATACAGCGCCTCCAGGCACCCGCTGGACTGCCTGGATGAGTTTCGAACCATGGTGAAAGAGCTGCATCGTGCAGGTATCGAGGTGATTCTCGATGTGGTCTACAACCACACCGCCGAAGGTGACGAAAAGGGTCCGACACTCTGCTTCCGGGGGCTCGAAAACAGCTTCTACTACATTCTGAACGAGGACCAAGCTACTTACGCGAACTATACCGGGGCCGGCAATACTCTCAAGGCAAACCACTCCGTGGTAAAGAGGCTCATCATGGACAGTTTGCGGTATTGGACCTCTGAGATGCACGTCGACGGCTTCCGTTTCGATCTCGCGTCCATTTTTTCGCGCAACGACTCCGGTAAGCCGATGATGAACCCCCCTATCCTCTGGGAAATCGATTCCGATCCTGTGCTGGCAGGCATCAAACTGATTGCCGAACCTTGGGACGCGGGTGGTTTGTACCAGGTCGGCAGCTTTGGGCAGGATAAGTGGAAGGAATGGAACGGGAAATTCCGTGACGAAATCCGTGGCTTTATCAAAGGGGATCAAAATACTGTTTGGAGACTTCGAGAGCGAGTGACGGGCAGTTTCGATTTATATAAAGAGGGGCGGCGTCCAGCAGGGCAGAGCATTAACTTCGTCACCTGCCATGACGGCTTCACCCTCAACGATCTTGTCTCCTTCGATCACAAGCACAACAAGGCGAACCATGAGCTGAACACTGACGGTTCGAATTCCAATCTGAGTTGGAACTGTGGCGTAGAGGGCGCGGAAGCCGATTCAGGCGTCGAGCTTCTGCGTGCCCGGCAGATCAGGAATTTCTTTGCACTCACCCTCCTGTCCGTGGGAACGCCGATGCTGCTGATGGGAGATGAAGTTCGGCGAACGCAGCAAGGAAATAACAACGCATATTGCCAGGACAACGAAATCAGCTGGTTTGATTGGAATCTTTGCCACCGCAATGCAGACCTGCTGCGATTCGTGCGCAATATGATCCGGCTTCGCCTCAACTTCAATCAAGGGACAAAAGCTGTTCACATCACCCTGGAAGACTATCTCAGCAAGGCCCGAATCGAATGGCACGGAGCCCAAGCTCGGTAAGCCCGACTGGGGAAGAAACTCCCACAGTGTCGCGCTCACTCTGCATAATATCGCCGTGAGCCAGGTGCGCTACATTGCGATCAACGCTTATTGGCAGCCGCTCGAGTTTGAACTTCCTCCCGTTAACGGGAACTCAGATGCCGCTTGGCTTCGCCTCATCGACACCTCGCTGCCGTCTCCGGACGACATTTCTGAAGAGGGCAAAGAATCAATTGTGGTGGGTGCTAACTACCTCGTCAATCCGCGATCCATCGTCATGTTGCATTACGACGATGCGATCAAAGGCCAGGCCGCAATTCATTAAAAATAAATCTATTCTGGGTATTCCGTCACTTTTACGCAGTGACTCGTTCCAGTGATCGAACAAAGCGCTTTGCTCTCATGCAGGTGTTAGTCCGGGCATAAACGCTTTCACGGCCTCAGGAGGCAGTCCCCTGTATTCGCCAGCAAAACCTTAAGCCTCTATGGTGTCCGAAGCTGGCGGCAGCAAAGTACGAAGTGGGCTGCGGGTCGTGATGCAGGCCGGGTAGGAGCTTCCTTCCCTTGTCGCCGAGCAGGAAATACGCGACAAGGAACAATAAGAGAAGCGTTACTCCGCTAAGGATCACCACTAGAAGGAAGTTCGGATGCTTGCGATCGTCGGCAGTGGGGGTAGGCTGTGTCATGTTAGTTGGATGCGTACTTCGATATGCATCGACCGAGAGAAACATATCTGCGATCGAGATAGCGTTACACTCTTGCTTCCGGGGGATCCGCGATTCCTCCGGGCGGTAGGGACCGCGGCACGTCGAGGCGAGCCACGCCGATCCGTCTATCAGCCATCCCATAATAGACGTCAAAACGATCCGGGCAGCCAAGATCATCGCGCCGGTCGATGCCGGTGGGGAACACGACATTGTCGATGGTCCCGCTGCGTTCCTGAGGTAACTCGGGCTTTAAGACCGGCTCCTCCGAGCGATAGCGAATCACGCGCGGATGTTTTTCGGAGAGCACCATCACCCCGGCCGAGTAACACAGCTGATGGGCTGCGCCGTTCGGTTCAGCCAGATCACGGACGCCGTGATAAATGATCAGCCAGCCGTGCCGCGTCAGCATGGGTGGGGTGCCCCCGCCGATTTTCAACCGTTCCCATGGAGACACCGGTGTCGCCAACCGGTGATGCGAGCTGAACTGGCCAAAGTAGTCGGGTCCACTATCCCCGGAGGTCATCGGGCAGTAGGAAATCCAAATGCTTTCCCGGTCGAGATCCAACGTGCGCGATGCAGGGCGGCATGCTGTTTCCTCGGGACGCGTCCCGGGGAACAGCGGCCTGTGCAGAATGGCGAGTTCCAGATGACTTGACGGATTCGGGACAGCGACGGGAAACAGGCTGGCGTCCTTGTCGTCCATGTCGTCGACTGAGATCCCATGATACGGAGCGAAGGTCGCCAGCCCCAAACGCTGCCAGTGGAACAGGTCCTTCGACGAGGCCAGAGCGATGCGTGGACCTCGAGGCGAATAGGCCGTGTAGGTCATGATGTAACACCGGAGCGGTTCGACGAAGGTGATACGAGGATCCTCGCAGCCCCCGCCGCCGTCGGAGCGCCTCTCGTACTCAGCTTCTGGCTCCAGGGCGATGCCGAGCCTCTCGATGGCCGTTGGATCGCCGGCTGCATTGAACTTTACTCGCGCAATCCCTATGCGCGAGTAATTCCCCTTTGCAACCAACCGCGGGAAAAGGTAGAGCTGACCATCAGGACCACGAGCGGCGGCCGGGTTCAAGATACCTTCGACCTCATGTGGATTGCCCGGTTCCGGCTCGATCACCATGCCCAGCCGTTGCAACTTAAATCCACTCGGCTTAATCATCGAAGGTCACGCTTTTTGATCGCCATCTAAACAAGCAATGATCGTTTCGATAACCCGCTTGGTGTCGTCTGGTCCTCGAACCGGGATAGAAACCACACCCGCTTGTTCAGCCGGATAATCGTTCCCTCCTGGGAACAATGCATCTCCGATGTAAATCATCTCTTTCAGTGAAATACGAAGCAGGTCTCGCAGTTTTCGAATGCCATAGGCCTTGTCTATACCCGGTTTGGTGACATCGATCGAGGTCGCCCCACCGAGCCGGACAGAGAACCCGGGTATCAAGGGGTCAAGGAGAGCTTTAATCTTCTTCCGCTTGGCGAAATCGGGATCCCACTTTTCCTTTTCCGCTAGAGGCGCCTGCTGCCCTAATGCGGAGAAGGTGATTTGGCTTCCCCGGTCTTCAATTTCCTCTCCCCACTCCCTTTCGACCTTGAATCCAGCTTCACCGAACGCTTTCTGCAGAGAGCTGGTGATTTGCTCTTTTTCCTTCGCAGTGAAATCTTCTGAATAGAGCTCTTTCCACTCGCTCGAGTACTGGAAGAATTTCGTTCCGCAAGTAGGAAGGACGGATAGGTTGACCAGCCGTTCATCTTGAGGAAGGTTGGAAAGCAGTTGCTTCTCAAACTGCGGCCAATCACCTCCCGAGATCACAGCGACCTTGACGATGCCGAGAAGGTCATGCAGTAATGCCGCCATATCGGCGCCCAGGGCCGATTTGCTTGGCGCCAGTGTACCGTCCAGATCAAAAACAATCAGCTTTTTCATTCACGGTCTTTCCTGGGGCCTTGCGAACCATCTCTGCCCTGTCCATTTACACAATGGTCCGGTAATGCAATTTCCAGTAAACTCACCGCACCGTGCGGACGAAAAGCACATGTTCCGACCGCCGCAGGCAAGAGCCATACTTCACCTTTACCCACGACGTAGGAGGTGCCACTGTGCTCGATCTGACCAGTGCCGGTGGTACATACCAACACGCGCGGTACGCTCTCGGCGCCAACGGTAAATGGGGATTGTCCGCTCAGGCGCCACAACCAGAACGGCTCACAATGAAAGAGCCTCTCCCGCTTGACCGGCGTCTCCGCCTCCACCACCGCCGTCACCAGACCTGCCGCACTATCTACAAAGTCAATACAGGCAAGCGCCTGATCGACCTGGAGTGCTCGCGGCTGTCTTGTCTTTGCGTCAACATGGCCCCAGTCATAAAGGCGAAACGTAACGTCGCTGTTCTGCTGAATCTCAAACACTACGACGTCGCCGCCCAGAGAGTGAACCGTTCCCGCCGGGATAAAGACGCCATCGCCAGGCTTCGGCGTAATACATACCAGGTGGTCGGCTAAGCTACCGTTCGTAAGCGATTGCCGGAGAATATCTGCAGTGGTGTCCGGATTCAGTCCCGCATAGATGCGGCTTTCGTTTCCTGCCTCCAGCACCACCCACGCTTCGGTCTTCGCCCCGGCAGACGCCGGCCGCAGGCCCCCGTGCGTATATCCGGGGTGTACCTGGACTGAGAGCATTTCGTGCGCGTCGAGGAACTTCAGCAGCAATGGGAAGCGGCGAAAACGTTGGGCCAGTTTCCCCATCAGTTGATCCTGGAACTGCTCCATCAGCTGACCGAGATTCTGTCCTTTCAGCGGTCCATCGGCAATCCGGCTCGCATGGTCTTCGCGGTCGCTGAGTATCCACGCTTCGCCGATAGGGCCGTTGTTCGGTAGCGGCTCACTTAGCAACGCGGCCAAACGCCGTCCACCCCAAAGCCGATACTGGTAGATCGGCTCAAATCGCAGAGGATACAAAACCGTCTGGCTCATCGATTGTCTCTTCGCTCTACACCAGCAAGCGCGTCCCCATCATCAGATCTGCTTGATGATGCTGCGTCGCAATCTACAGAGCACACGAAATATGGGAACGCGTGAAACTCCACTATTGACTGATGGGAACTGAATGAGGGTGCCTGCGAGGAACCAATGACAGGTCTACACTGGTTATGTAAATGAACAAGGCCACGGAGATACAGAAGAAGCCCACCCAAAACCGCCAATCGCGGTGGGCGCGTTTCCAATAGGGACGATGAACATGCGTTTCATGATGGTGATCGTGCACGATCTCATCCATTCATATCCTGCTTTCCTTTACAACTATGTCACTGAACCAACTCTCATTACTGTTCAAGTTTGCTCACTCGCGACCGGTCGAGGCTGAGACCGGTCGCGGAGCTACGAAGAATCGCAGGTTTAATGTGGCTCAGAGGCTCGAAGTTGGGTCATTGAAGGAAGACGCTGGTTGTGCCTATTCGCTCCTGGGACACTATGTTCGGCTGCAGCATTCTCCAGGATGGCATTGATCAGTCCGCCGACTAGAATTGCGGCTCCGCTCAGATAGAACCAGAACATCAGGATGATCAATGTGCCGAGGGAGCCGTAAAGCAGCCCAAAATGGCTGAAGTGACGGACGTAGACCTTGAACAGCACGGAAACCGCCAACCAGGCTACAGCTGCAACCATGCTGCCGGGCAGCAGCCACTTCCATTTTTGTTCCTGACGATCCGGCGCGAAGCGGTAAAGGCCCAGGAGCGCCAGAATCAGTAGCAGAGCAGCGGCCGGCCATTGGGCAATCTTCCAGGCATACAGGGCTGCCGAGCCAGGTGAAATCTTGTCCAGGACGAGCGGACCGTAGACCACAATGATCAACGCTGCGGTCAGGAGCACACCCATGGCAATCGCCAACCCCACCGCAATCAGGCGGGACTTCCACCAGGGGCGGCTCTCTTTCAGTCCGTAGATTGCGTTGAGGGTGTCGATAAGTCCGGAGGTCGCCGACGAGGATGACCACAGCGCGAAGAGGAGTGAAAACCAGGCTCTTCCGGCGCCCGTCGTCTGCGCAAGCACGTGTCTTACCAGACTCGAAGCACCGGAAGGAAGGACTTCGCTCACGTACGCCATCAGGGTACCTTGCGAACCCGGTGCTGAGCCAATCATCGAAACCATGCCGGTAACGGACAAAAGCATGGGAAAAAAGCCCAGCAGGAACCAGAACGCCAGTTCCGCGGCGCGGTTGGTGACATTGGTCTCGACTGACCCCCGCCAGACAGCGCGAATCAACTCTGGCCAACGCAAGCCTGTCAGTTTAAGAAGGGCCGCCATGGATTCACTCTCACGCTTTTCATAATCCCCGTGGGTGCTTGCCCGATCGCATGTACGCTTCTATCTGTTCCAGCGTCTTACCATTGGTTTCCGGCACCAGCCGATAAAAGAAGATCCAGGCGGCGACTGCGATTACACCGTACAACCAAAAGGTTCCTGCGTCTCCCAAAACGGCGACCAGGCTCAGGAACGTTACCGATACCACCAGGTTCATTCCCCAGTTGGTAACGGTTACAGCACTCATGGCGGCGCCCCGCACCTTTAAGGGATAGATTTCAGAGATCAACAGCCAGAAGATCGGACCAAGCCCCACCGCGAAAGAGGCTACATAGATCACCAGGCTGCCGATGGCTAGATCCTTGGTTAAGCTCGCCAACTGCTGGAAGTGAAACGCAGCTCCCAGGATCGCCAGGCCAACAATCTGGCCTGCAACTCCGATGAGTAACAACGGCCTCCGTCCGATGCGGTCCAGCAGGAAGATGGAAACCACATGGAGACACCACATCACCATGGCCAACCCTGCTCCCGCCAGGATTGCGGGACCAGCACCCTTGATGCCGGCGAACTTGAAAATCGTCGGAGAGTAATAGATAACAGTGTTAATGCCGGTGATTTGCTGAAATACGGCCAGCCCTAAGCCCACAATCAAAGGCATCCTGAGGGACGGCTGGAACAGTCCAGCGATCCCGCCTTCGTCCTGTTGTTTCATGCTTTCCTGGATTTCAGCGATTTCCGGACCTACATCCGAGACCGTCCGCACACGCTGTAACACCCGCTTTGCCTCTGCTAGCCTCGACTTGCTGATCAACCAGCGTGGACTATCGGGTAAGCGCCACATGCCAATCGCCAGCCCAACGGAGGGTATGGCCGCAACGGCGAACATATACCGCCATCCCTGGATGGAGGAAAATGCATAGTCCACCAGGTAAGCAGCCACGATGCCGGTTGTAATGGCAAGCATGTTGACGGCAACCAGCGCGCCGCGGACATTTGCCGGTACCAATTCGGCTATATACATCGGAGAGATGAAGGAAGCGATGCCGATGGCAAGTCCGCTGACGATCATACCGGCAATTAACCAGGCAACAGTGGGCGCAAGGGCGGTGCCCACTGCACTCGCAGTAAAGATAATGCCGGCCAGGATGATCAGCTTGCGGCGTCCAAAGCGGTTCGTCAGGACCCCTCCAGCAGCCGCACCAATCACAGCGCCCACGAGAACGGCGCTGACAACGATCTCCTCCATGGTGGCAGAAAGAGAAAACTGCTTCTTGATGAACAGTATGGCGCCGGAGATAACGCCCGTGTCGTAGCCGAAGAGCAGGCCTCCGAGGGCAGCTACCCCCACCGCGACGTAAACAAAAGGTTTTACGTCCGATTTAGCCTTTACGCCCGATTCCGTCTTAGTTGTCACTTATCCTGCTCCTTTCAGCACGAGCAGACTCCGGCCGCTGTCACCCGTCGCACTCGATCACTTACTTTGCCTGCACCAGGTGATTCTGGCCTTCCCATTCGCCCCCGTTTGCCCCCCGGTCAGGCCAAAAGAAAGTGAAGTCCAGTTGTGACTGCAAGCCGTCCGGACCAACGTCGAAGTATTCTCCGCCGATGCCGGTCGCGTGCGACTGGCTATCCTGTGAGGTCTTCCAGTTGTCGGTTGTCCAGCGAAGGCGGAAAGGCTCAGGCGCACAAATGCGAAGCGTGTGCCCCTTCGTTGCTTGTGGAATCGGATGCTTTGGCAGCCAGAACTCTACTTTGCTGTCCGTCTCGCCATCGCGATACCGCGCGACGACTTCTGGAATCTGGTCGAATACCTTCCCGTCATGACACGAGCGAAGCAGACGCAAGTATTCCGAATGGGCCCACAATAGGGGATTCGCCGAACCGGTCGGGCCGCCACGACGCAGATGAGCTTCCGGAATATCCGCTTCATCCCAAATCTGCTCCGGCAACAGGCAAGTAGAGTTCGAGAACTGCTCCATGGCATGCAAAAAGGGGCGGCAATCATGACCCGCAGCAAGCTCATAATGTCCTCGCTCGCCGGTCAGTAGTGGCCAACCGCGGCCTTGACCCCACTGCATGTAAGCACCGCCCCCGGGTTTCTGGCCATACCCGTCGTGGTTGTACCGGTGCCAGCAGGGACCTGAGGCAGTATCCATTTTGAGAATCGCATCCACCGCGCGCAGGCTCTCAACCACTAACGAATCATCAGCGGACAGGATTCCGTATCGCACCAGCTGGAGAAAGCCCGCATCCACGATGTCGCGAGCCGGGTACGACTTGGGAGCACCCGGAGGCTGACTGGTCAGGTAGAGTTCCGCCTCGTTGACGGCCCCTGCACTGGCGGCTTCTCCGGGGTTCGCAGGATTTAGGCGCACGAAGTAACCAGGAGACCCCGCAACCAGCGAACCTTTGGTGGTGACCGTCCACGCTTCAAGATTGGCTTTGAGGAAATCGGCGTAACTCTCGAGAAAGGCGGCCCTGTCGTTGTCCTGATCTTCCCGCGCGAAAGAGGCTGCACAAATGAAAGCGGAGATGATCACGGCCAGGGTCGAGGGGGAATATCCACTGCCCTCTTCCCACCGTTCCTCGCCGGTTACTGGACCGCTATGCAGCAGAAAGCGCACAGCCCGGTTAACCATCACCCTCGGATCGAACTGGCCAAGCAGTTTAAGCTGATGAAGGCGCCAGGCTAGAAGAACGGGAAACGCAACTTCATCCAGTTGCATCCCCTTCCAGTAAGCTTTCCCGTCTACCCAGAAATTCTGGGGAAAGCTGCCATCCTCTTCCTGGCGTGCGGCGAGATAGATGAGAGCGCGCAAAGGTGCGTGCGTGCCGCCTGCCGCGAGCAAGCCCATGGCGCTCTCCACCATATCCCGGGTCCAAACCAGGTGATAACCGCCCTTCCCTTGCTTGTCGTTGCGCGCCTCACCCCAGGGGATGGTGAGCGACGCGATAAACGCTCCCTCATATAGTTTGTCTTCGTGGGTCAATAACAGGTTGTAGCTCGATTCAAAAAGCCGTCCCTTGTCTCCACTGGCCTTGCCGAGTGGTTTTCTGCCGTTCACGGCTCCTTCCCACTGGTCAATGAAAAGTTGTCTGCTCTCTTGGTAAGGAACGCCCAAACTTTGAAACAGGCAAGACACAGCACTGGCGAGAGTTTCGCCGAAAGCGACACCGATGGTGAACTCCTGAGTCTTTGAGAGATCAAGCTCGCCGGTAAGCGCCACGTTGCCGTTCTTCGCCTCATCGAATTCGAAATCCATCTTGCGGTTTTTCGACAGATCGGTGTAGCCGTCGCTGTGTCCGACATAACCACAGGAAAGCTTCGAGAAACCGCAGGATGCGCCAACCACGATCCAGCGGTTCTGCTTCTCGGCAACGAGCAACTGCTGCCCGGAAACTTCGACCACATAGGCATTGTTGCCGTCTCCTCCGACCTCTAAATGAGGAGCGCAGAGCACATAGGTTTTCAGCTTCTTGAGAAAGTCTTTCTTTCCTTCGAGCTTGGTGTGTATCAGAACGCAAGGCCGTGTCGGTTCCGCGATGATCTCTTTCACGAAAGAGAAACGCCCCTCAGAATCGTGCCTGCTGATTCGATATCCCTGCGAAGGCAGGATTCGTTCAATCTGATAGTCCAGATCCCTCTTTTCTTCGAGAAACAATCCGTTTCCATCGGAAAACAGAAACTCCAGATCGCGCATTTGAGGGCGGTCGATCGTCGGGTAGTAGACCTCGGTAAGAATGCCCTGCCCGATGGTGAACCAGACGCGCCCGCCCATTGAGTGTGCAGTGCCGACTCCATCTTTGGCGGCGCCTGTCCAACGAGGTTCATCACCAGGGCCCCCGGAGGCGCTCCTGTTTCCACGAAAATGCGCCATTCTTGAAATCTCCTTTGTGAACGATCGTTGAACTGGCGGGCAGTGCGCCGCGCCGTCCCGAGTTAGACAGGCCGGCGCTTCATCGGCGAGAGCACTGCGCATCTGCCGCCTATCGAGCAGGAGTAGCCAGCAGGCTCTTGAGCGAATCAATTGCCTTTTGCGCTTGCGCAAGTTCAGCCCTGGCTTGATCCAGGGTCGCCTTCGCCAGCGGTGGCTGCTTTCCGCTCGGTTGCGTCCCCGCCGGCGTCGTAGCGTTCTCGAACAAGTCGTTCAACGACTCGTCAAGCGTAGGTTCCATGACGACTCTATCTCCCGTTGCCACGATCACGCGTTTCAGCTGAGGAAAGTTTGTGCCTTCCGCCTTGAGATAGAGCGGGACCACATACAGGAAGGAGTTCTCAATCGGAATCACAATCAGTTTTCCGCGAATGACTCCTGAGCCCTTCTGATCCCACAGCGTCAGTTGTTGCGAAATAGTCGTGCTCTGATCGATCATGGCGCTGATCTGGTTCGGCCCGTAGATCAGCTTCTCTTTGGGCAGCTCATAGAAAAGCATTTTTCCGTAGTCAGGAAAGTCGCATCTGGCGGCCAGCCAGGCGATCATATTGTCTCTCTTCTGTGGGGTGAAGGGAGTCATGATGAGGTACTCCATCTGCGAGCTCCCGGGAAGCTTCATGAGTATGTAGTAGGGCTCCATAGGGTTGACCGCGCCGTCGTACTTTTCCTCCGGGGCTACCCACAGATCTTCCCGGTTGTAGAAGACCTGCGGATCGGTCATATGGAAGGTCGAATATTCGGCCGCCTGGATGGCGAACAGATCCTGCGGGTAACGCAGGTGGACCTTCAAGCCTGCTGAAAGGTCGTTCAAATCCTTGAAGACCCCGGGGAACGCGTGCCGGTAGACGTCGAGAACCGGGTCCTTCGGATCCATGATGTAGAACGACACCCCACCGTTATACATGTCCACGACGATCTTTACCGAGTTGCGGATGTAATTGCTGCCCTGCGCCGTGCCGCTCGCCTGCGGCTGCGAGTAGGGGTAGCGATCCGAGACGGTATAGGCGTCCTGAATCCAATAAAGTTTGCCGTCGCTCACTACAGCATACGGGTCCTGGTCGAGCAGCAGGAATGGCGCGATTTGCGACACGCGTTCCTGGACGCTCCTCCAGATCTGAATTTTGCTTTGTGGCGTGAGATAAGAGGTGAACAGAATATTGACGTCTTTCTGTGTCCAGGCAAACAGGAGCCTCTTCCAAATGCCGTCCAGCGGGATTCCGCCGCTCCCCTGGTAGCTCGTATAGACATTCTCATTGCCCTTGGGATAGTCAAACTCCTTGATGCCAGTCGAGACAATCTTGTAGCCCGGCGATACCTCGCCGTAATAGATTGCCGGCTGGGTGGTGTTCAGTCCTCCGTATTGAGATGACCGGGGGAATATCCTTAATTAGATACTGAGGAAAACCTCCGCCGATGGTCTTCGACACGGAATTCATGACCAACCCGTACCCGTGAGTAAACTGCAGATTCTCGTTGACCCATGTTTGCGCTTGTGTCGGAAGCTCCGAGGCTAGCTCCCGGGATGAAAGCATCACCTGGTGATAGCCGTCTGCCAGATGGTAACGATCGGTATCGACGTTATAGAACTGGTAGTAAAGGCGAATCGCCTGCGTCTGCTGATACGTTTGCAACAATGGACGCGAATCCCAGAGACGAATGTTCTGGACTGTGTCCTGATTCCTCGCGATCACGTCCGGAGTCAGGTCCGTAAGAGCTGGATAAGCGGTCTCCTGAATCACGTTGAGCTTATAAGCATTTCGCGTGAATGCTATGTAGTCCTTCAGATAGGGTGTCTCACGGCTTAGCTCGCTCGGTCGAACGACGAATGCCTGAACCAGTTGCGGTAGCGCCAGAACACCCAGAACATACAGCAATCCGTAGATGCCGATTCCTGCGGCCAGCAACTTAGCTCGTGGACGGAAAGCCGTAAGCGCGATGAGTCCACAGGCCAGAGCAGAGACGCCGACCATTCCCCACAGGACGATGTTGGTTACGTGCGCCGCGGTATAGCCCGCTCCATAAACGACGCCAAGCGTCGAATAAACCAGCTCATAGTGATCCAGATAAAAGCCCCATCCGAACGTCGCAGACAGAATGAAAAGTAGCACCGCCAGATGCCGCGCAGTATTGGGGCGAATTTTGAAGTTATTGTTGTTGCCGGACTGCTGCAGCTCGAGGAGAACAAAACCACTCACTATGGCGAGAGCAGCCACGGTCAGAAAGATGAGGCTCCCCTGCAGGAGCTCATAAAAGGGCAGTCGGAAGAAGTAGAAACCAAGATCGACCTTGAAGAGCGGGTCGGCGACGCCGAACGATCCACCGTAACGAAACCGGAGGTACGTATCCCATTGCGCGGAGATACTGATGGCAAAGACGACGGATACGATAATTGCCGCTACATCCATCACGAACAGAACCAGCCTGGAGCTGAGATCTATATTGATTCTTCTGGCGGCATCCTCGGAGGCTTCGACAATTTTACTGGAGGGACTCTCTCTCAGGAGATCCCCAATCGCCCTCGCTGCGATGCGGAGGTTAATCCACAGAAAGAGAAACGCAGAAACTGCGGCCACGCCAAACATTACCCACTTGATAGAGAGTAGAGTCCAGAAAATCCCGGAGTAGTTCAGCTCCCGCATCCAAAGCCATTTCTGGACCAGGCCCAGGATCACCGTCACAAGAATCACAGCCGCGAAGGCTGCAAATACAATCCACCGTAGCCGATGGCCTATCGATGGTGGGAGAACCGCGCGCGTAGAGCTGCGAGGTTGCTTAGACTGCGGGGTGATGGGTTCGACTGCAGTTGCGCACATGGTGAATTCCTCTATTCGTTCGCGTCACGTCCGGATACTTAGTAGCGCGCTCGGAATGCTCAGAGGTAACTTGTTTGGATAACAAATAAGCCTCTATGTTCTCGTGGAGAACACCCAGTTCCGGCGCGGGAAAGCAACTGCTCACGATCCGGCCGCTCGCGCAGGTAATAGGAGTGCCGTTGACATTCTGAATTGAGGCATTGCGCGATCAAGAATGTCTCCGACAGCTTACGAGCTATGAGCCTGGGTTTCACCTTAATACGGCCGCCATCGCGCGTCGAAAACGACCCAAATCAGCCTCAGCCTTCACTATTAAACGAAATGTGTAACAAATCTGGTCAATTGTGAACAGCGCACAACTATATCCGCGCTTAGGATGAGTTAAGTGGCATCGGTCACTAAAAGGATCAGCGGGTCTGCCGGTTGTGCGGAGCAATCGCTTACCTTGTCGCGCGGGAACTCTGTCTAAGATGAGGGTGTAGTTCCGCGAAGCAGGGACACATAAGCTCCGGCACTCGAAACAGAGGCAGCTTGATAAATGCAGATCAGGCCGGCTCTACGTCATCTCGCTCCCGTCGGAGGAATGAACTGGAGGCGAGCGAGCTCAAACAAGGACGTTCACAGCGAAAGAGGAAAATATATGTTTAAGCATCTTCTGATCTTCTCAACAATTCTGCTGGTCGCGGCTCCACTCGCGCTGGCGTCTGACCGCGAGGACGATGTTGCCCGTACGCAAAAGGCTGCCCAGGTCTTCAAGGAAATAATGGATACACCAGATCAGGGGATACCACACGACCTTCTGGGATCAGCAAAGTGTATTGCCATCATCCCAGGAGATAAGAAGTTCGCCTTCATTTTTGGAGGTAATTACGGTCGCGGAGTGGCAACCTGTCGCACGGCCCACGGATGGAGTGCTCCGATGTTCGTAGCTATTGACGGGGGAAGCGTCGGATACCAGATTGGGGGCTCTTCCACGGATCTCGTCATGCTTTTTATGAATGATCGCGCTTTGCATAGCCTATTGAGTGACAAGTTCAAACTTGGAGCGGATGCTTCTGTGGCGGCGGGCCCCGTGGGCCGGAACGCCGCAGCGGGCACGGACCTGAAGCTGAACGCCGAGATCCTTTCCTATTCCCGAAGCAAAGGCGTCTTTGCCGGGGTCAGTCTGGATGGAGCCGTGGTTCAGGCAGACAAGAGTGGGGATCAGGCCTTATATGGAGCCAAAGTCGATAGACATGAGATCTTGGACGGCCAAGTCCAGGTTCCGGCTTCTGCCAGGGATCTTATACACGAGCTTCACGCGTATACAGGTAAAGCCATGGGCATGTAGGTGAATGAACGGCCCTGTGGAATTGAGGGCACGGCAACCCTGGCGTGCCCGGTCCTTTTCACCAAGCGGGGAGGAAAAGCAGTTCAGATGAGACCTAATTCCAACATGACGGGCGCTGCGGGACGAAATTCACCCTGGCTAGGAATTGTAAAGTTTCTCTTTCTAGTCCTGTTGATAGTGATCGTTTTTCTGCTTGCCCAAGACATGGTGCGCCACCGCTTCTTTCGAGGTGGCTGGGTCAACCAGCGCGACGTGCTGAAACCATAGCAGGCACCAGGACAAAGCGGGCTTCAAGATCGACACCGCCGTCGAGGTGGGAGATATGAAGGAAGGCATCATCGATGCTGGCATAAAGTGGAGCGCGGCCTGATCAGCCTTAACCGTTCTTTCAGCCTTGAGCTAAACTGCTCATCCTTTGGATCGGCTTTGCTGAATACTGTTAGCAGTGCGAACCGCAACCAGGTGGCCGCCAGGGGTCCTTCATGGCGTTGCCGGGTTGCACCCTAACCTCGCGTATCGAAATTTTCCGAAAGACCAACCGAGTCAGAGATAGATTCTGGGCCCGCCGGAGGTTCAATGAAACGAGCGTTGCCGGTTACTACGCTGTTTTTGGATGTCGGCGGGGTCCTGCTCACCAATGGGTGGGACCATCTGGCCCGCAAACGAGCGGCCAGGAACTTCAATCTGAATTGGGCAGAGATGGATGAGCGGCATCGCCTGGTCTTCGAGACCCACGAAGAAGGAAAGCTCACCTTTCAGGAATACCTTGGCTGGGTGGTCTTTTATGAAAAGCGAACATTCACGCGGGACCAGTTTCGGGACTTCATGTTCGCTCAATCGAAGCCTTTCCCCAGGATGATCGAACTCATCACTCAACTCAAGCACCGGCATAATCTGAAGATCGTCGTGGTCAGCAATGAATCGCGCGCGGTCAATGCGCACCGTATTCGCACGTTCAAGCTGGACCAGTTGGCGGATACCTTCATTTCCTCCTGCTTTGTTCGCATGCGCAAGCCAGATGTCGACATCTTTCGTCTCGCGCTTGACCTTGCCCAGACGCCGGCTGAGCAAGTCGCCTTTATCGACAACACAGCAATGTTCGTCAAGATCGCAGAAGGTTTGGGGATGCGAGGCATCGTTCACAAGGATCACAAATCCACTAGCGCCAAGCTGGCCTCTTTCGGATTACAGACGGACGGCGGGGGCCTCCAGGAAACCGAACAAACAACTCAATCCGGCGATGACCGAATGACCGCCGAAGTAGTTACACAGCTCTGAAACCTCAGCCGCACCCAGGAGAAACCACCCCATGCTTATTCAGGATCTGCTTCACGAGACGCCCGAAGACTTGAGTCGAGAAGAGTCCCTCAAAAGCACCAACACACTCACGCCGGAGCAGCTTCGCAAGATGAATGCCTACTGGCGCGCCGCCAATTATGTTTCGGTCGGCCAGATCTACCTTTATGAAAATCCACTGCTGAAAGAACCGCTGACTCTAGCGCACGTCAAGCCGCTGGTGGTTTCCCACTGGGGCACGACGCCGGGCCAGAACTTCATCTATGTGCATCTGAACCGGGCCATCAAGAAGTATGACCTGGATATGTTCTACATCGCCGGCCCCGGCCACGGAGGCCCCGCGATTGTGGGCAACGTCTACCTCGAAGGCACCTGGAGCGAAGTCTATCCCAACGTAAGCCAGGATGAAGCCGGCCTCAAGCTGCTGTTCAAGCAGTTCTCCTTCCCCGGGGGTATCTCCAGCCATGTCGCGCCGACGACGCCCGGTTCGATTCACGAGGGCGGGGAACTGGGATACTCTCTCAGCCACGCCTTTGGAGCGGCCTTCGACAATCCCGGCCTGATTGTCGCCTGCGTCATCGGCGACGGTGAGGCGGAGACCGGATCGCTCGCCACCGCGTGGCAGTCGAATAAGTTTCTCGACCCCGTCACCGACGGAGCGGTGCTGCCGATCCTGCACTTGAACGGCTACAAGATCAGCAATCCAACCGTACTTTCCCGCATCGAGCACGACGAATTGGACCAGTTCCTTCGCGGCTGCGGCTGGACGCCTTACTTCGTGGAAGGCGATGAGCCGGAGAAGATGCATCAACTCATGGCCGCCACCATCGACAAGGCCGTCGAAGATATCCAGCAATTCCAAAAAAATGCACGGAGCAACAACGACGTCACCCGGCCCCGCTGGCCGATGATCGTGCTCAAGTCGCCCAAGGGTTGGACCGGGCCAAAGTTTGTCGACGGACTGCAGATCGAGGGAACCTTTCGCGCCCACCAGGTGCCGCTTCTGGTGGATGGCGCCCATCCCGACCACGTCAAGCTGCTCGAGAACTGGATGAAAAGCTACAAGGCCGAGGAATTGTTTGACGAGAATGGCCGGCTCATCGAGGAACTCGCCGAGTTGGCGCCGAAGGGTGACCGTCGCATGGGCGCCAATCCGCATGCCAACGGCGGACTCCTGCTGCATGACCTGCGCATGCCCGACTTCCACGACCACGCGGTCAACGTGGTTTCGCCCGGAGCGATTCAGGTCGAAGACACGCTGGTGCTGGGTTCCTTCCTGCGTGACGTGGCCAAGCTGAATCAGGACAAGCGCAATTTTCGTATCTTCGGACCGGATGAGACCGTCTCAAATCTCTTGCAGGCCGTCTTCGAAGTGACGAATCGCCAGTGGGATGCGCGAGAATTCGGCAATGACGAGTTCCTTGCGCCGCAAGGCCGCGTTCTCGATTCGATGCTCAGCGAGAACCAGTGCGAAGGCTGGCTGGAAGGCTACCTGCTGACGGGACGGCACGGGCTCTTCAACAGCTATGAGGCCTTCATTCGCATCATCGACTCGATGTTCAGCCAGCACGCCAAGTGGCTCAAGGTATGCAATGAACTCCCGTGGCGGCGTGATATTTCTTCGCTGAATTATCTGCTCGCCTCGCATGTCTGGCAGCAGGACCACAACGGTTTCACGCACCAGGATCCCGGCTTCCTTGATCACGTGATCAACAAGAAGGCCGACATCGTGCGCTGTTACCTGCCGGCCGACGCCAACTGCCTTTTATCTGTTTTCGATCACTGCCTGCGAAGCCGAAATTACGTCAACGTGGTGGTTGCGGGAAAGCACGCTCTGCCGCAATGGCTAACCATGGATGAGGCGGTCGTCCACTGCACCGAGGGGGTCGGCATCTGGCAATGGGCCAGCAACGACCAGGGGAGCGAGCCGGATGTAGTCATGGCCTGCTGCGGCGACACACCCACGCTGGAGATCCTCGCTGCCGTCTCCATCCTTCGCCAGCATCTGCCCGAGCTGAAAATTCGGGTCATCAACGTCGTCGATCTAATGAAGCTGCAGCCCTCCACAGAGCATCCCCACGGCCTCACTGAATTGGAGTACGACTCGCTCTTCACCCAGGACAAGCACATCGTCTTTGGTTTTCACGGCTATCCGTGGCTCATCCACCGGCTGACCTATAGGCGGACGAACCACAAGCTGCATGTCCGCGGCTACAAGGAAGAGGGCACGATCACGACGCCCTTCGACATGCGCGTGCAGAACGACCTGGACCGTTTCCACCTGGTGCAGGACGTGGTGGATCGCGTTCCAAATCTGGGCTCTAAAGGCGCCTATCTGAAGCAGAACATGCAGGACAAACTCATCGAGCACAAGCACTACATCAACGCTCACGGCCAGGACATGCCGGAGATTCGGAACTGGAAATGGAGCGACACCAAGTGAATATCCAAGCTCTCGCAACCACCGCAAACGAGATGGTCGCCAACGGAAAAGGACTGCTGGCGATCGACGAAAGTACTGGGACTTGCAACAAACGCTTCGCCCAATGGGGGATTCCCCAGAACGCCGAGACCCGTCGCCAATATCGGGAGTTGATCGTCAACACGCCGGGTCTATGCCGAGTCGATCAGTGGCGCCATTCTCTACGATGAAACCATTCGGCAGCGTAAGGACGATGGCACTCCGTTCGCCAAAGCCCTCGCAGATCTCGGCATCATTCCCGGCATCAAGGTCGATGCCGGGGCAAAGCGGATGCCGGGTTTTCCTGGAGAGAAGATCACGGAGGGCCTCGACGGGCTGCGCGCACGTCTCGTCGAGTATGCGCAGATGGGCGCGCGCTTCGCCAAATGGCGGGCCGTGCTTGCCATCGGCGATGGTGTTCCCACGCTAGGATGCATCGAGGCGAATGCGCACGCGCTGGCCCGCTATGCGGCCCTCTGCCAGGAAGCCGGGCTGGTCCCGGTCGTCGAGCCGGAGGTGCTCATGGAAGGCGCGCACACACTGAACACGTGTGGCGAAGTGACCGAGCAGGTGCTACGTATTGTCTTCCGCGAACTCTACTCACAACGGGTAAGGTTGGAAGGATTGATCCTGAAACCCAACATGGTCCTGCCTGGATCGACTTGTGCCACGCAGGAGGATGTCGATGAGATAGCCGACGCGACCGTCGAGTGTCTGCTGCGTGCAGTGCCCGCCGCGGTCCCGGGGGTTGCGTTCCTATCTGGCGGACAGTCCGGGGAACTTGCCTCTGCCCGTCTCAATGCCATGAATGTCCGATTCAAGACGCGACTACCCTGGGCGCTGGCGTTTTCCTACGGTCGCGCCATCCAGGAGCCGGCCTTGCAGATATGGCATGGCGATCAGCAGCAACGTGGTGGCGGCCCAGGAGGCCCTCTACCATCGAGCGAGGTGCGATCGTGCGGCACGGCTGGGCCAATACGATGCCACGCTGGAGAACGACCATCGCCCTGGCGCCTTGCCCGAACTTGCGTCCTTAGTCCACGCGGTGGCCTCATGATGATGGACGGCGTCCAACAAAAAACCATTGTCGGCAACTGGAAGATGCACACCACCTCCTCCGATGCCGGGCAGTTGGCCCGAGGAATCGTCGATGGATTGAGGAACCAGGAAGGCGTCTCCGTCATTCTCTGTCCGCCTTTTCCTTATCTCGCCTTAGTTGGAGATATCCTCAAGGGCAGCCGCATCGCGCTTGGGGCACAAAACATGTATCCCGAAAAGGAGGGCGCATTCACCGGTGAGGTTAGCCCAACGATGCTCCTCGATCTCGGCTGCAAGTTCGTCATCCTGGGACACAGCGAGCGCCGGCACAAACTCGGCGAATCCGATGCGTTCATCAACCAAAAGGTAAAGGTCGCCCTGGCTGCCGGACTCGATGTCATCCTGTGCGTCGGGGAGACCCTGGAACAGCGGAAAGCGGGCCAGATGGAAGCGCTCCTCGACCGCCAACTCGGCCTGGGATTGGCGAATGTGCAGAGCGATACCTTACGCCGCGTCAGCATCGCCTACGAGCCGGTCTGGGCGATCGGCAATGCCCAACACCACGCCACTCCGCAGCAAGCCGAGGATGCGCATGCCGTGCTCCGGGCACGGTTCGGGCAAATTTTCGGAAAGGCAGCTGCGGATGCAGTTTCCATCCAGTACGGAGGCAGCGTCGTACCCGATGACGCGGCCGCGCTGCTCAGTCGACCGGGCGTTGACGGCGCCCTGATCGGCGGTGCCAGCTTGATCGCCAACGAATTTCTAGCAATCGCACGATCTGCGATTGCTGAAACTCGCGAGGCAAGCACCTCAAGATAACCGCTCCTGCCGTTGTCGTAGGGCCCCTGGCGCTGTATCGGGAGAAAACGCTGAGACGCTCTCACGCGAATCGAAGCTGCCGGACATGGATTGCTCAATGCTTCTTTGCGGCATTTGCCATGAGCTGGTGATCGGCGAAGCGGGATCAGCGTTGGTTCGCCCTCGCCTCTTTTTCTACTGTTTCGGCCTCGTCCAGCTCGTCGTCTTCTTCTGCTTCGGAGGCATCATCATCCAGAGAGCCTTTGACGTAGTCGGCAATATCCACACCCTGGATCCGCTTTTCCTCATCCCTTTCAAGGACGGCCGTTACACTTGTGTCCTTGTTACCTTGCTCCACGCCATTCGATGATTCCGGATCTTGTACCGGCGATGGGCCGTCCCATTCGCTACCGGGGGATTTCGTTGACTTGCTCATAGTCAGTCTCCTTGCGCCACGGTGATTGATACAGGGTTCTGTGGATCACGGGTTCCAGGACCGCAGGTCCACCAGAAGGGAACGTGTGGCCAAGCAGTACGGAGCAAATAAGCTCTAAGGGTGCGAGGTTACAAGTGGCGAAGGCGAGTTTCAAGATCGAGCACGAGACAAGACGCTCGCCGAATTTCGTCCGCAAGTTTGAGGGTTTTATCGCGATCCAGGCACTCGAAATAATTATCCGAGAGCGACTCTACCTCGTTGCCTTGATGCTCACTGTTGCGCTGAAGACAATCGGGTGAGTCCCTAAGCTGTGTCCCGTATTGAACGATTAAGCTACCGTGCCGATAGGCCTTTTCCCGAAGATGCGCCAAATGCTTCTTAGCTGCTTCCAGATCTATGCCTAACCACACATTCTGTTCCTTTATCTCATCGGCGCTCATGCCTAAGACACCTCGTTTGCCCGTCCAGGCGCAAACTTCTTCGTCCAGTTTAGATTCAGAAATGTTCGCCTAAATTGCCCAGAACGAGAGACCAAGTATTAATGTGTAATGCCAGTTTCGGAAAGTTCGTGGCAAGCCCCAAAAAGAGTGTGGCCCGTTTGAGAAAGGAAGGCCTGTCTATGGCGCGCTGGAGAGATTGGAGCGCTTCCAGAAGAGCAATCTTCTCATCCTGGACGGGTATACTGCTCTCGATTGTCGCTTGAATCGTTCCAATGACATCGTTCGTTTCCGCACTGCAGATTGTGACTGATTCTGTTTGTGTCACATTAGTCGGGATCGGAGGAACGCGTTGACTGTAGGTGACATCTGAGCCGTTCTCGTCAGTTACCATGGTTTCCTCTTTTCTATTTCGCAAACGAGCAAGTTCAGCGAAAGCACGATGAGAACGTTCGACCTTCTGTGCCCATACCTCTCCGCGTGCAAGATAAGGAACAGAGCTCTTAGTACCCTATCGTGTCGCCACAAAGGCGCGAGCTACCGACGGTGGAACGCTCCTGCGACTGCCTTCTCATCAGACCGCTCTCATGCCCGGCGACGCAGCCGCTATCTCGGCGCTTCTGAATAGTATCGTTCAACTGAGATGCGAAGACTGTCCAGTTTTGCTCACGAATGACCGGATTTGCCCGAATGCGCGTACGTCCAAATCGAACGCTAGCGCGCGATCGACCCAGTCAGCCGTTTTTATATCGAGCCAAAGTTCGTGGCCCCCAAATGACTTCACACCCAGCGGTGCCGGGCAGGAACAGCATTCGTCCGGCTCGGAAGCCTTTATCCTCGAGACGGCTGGGGAATTTGCCTAAATGGTGATTGCTACGAGTGTCTATCGGAGTGCTCAGTGTTCTGGCTGCCTATTGGACGATAATAGGAACGAAAGCCGGTCGAGGAGATCATTATGTCCCAGGCACCAAACACATGTCCTCTCCCGAGCCGATAGCTGTTCGATCAACTGCCGAGAACCGCGCACGCGTTAAGAAGCTTGGCTACGTCGCGGGCAAACACTTGGATCTGTATGGCGAACGCTTTGAGTTGGTTTCAGATCCATTTGAAGAGGGTGACTGCGTCGCCGTCCATGCGGTCAGCGAAAGTCATCCAACCGAACGGACAATCGAGCTTCCCATTTCTATTCTCGCGGGGTGGGAGGACTTGTTTCAAGAACCTGCAGACCCCGCTGACTCGGAGCTCCCGCCAAAGATTCAACCGGCAGAATTGTCTAGTCAGATTTCAAAGGAAGACCGCTTAACCCAATGTCCTCGACCCCGAGTCTGTTCGAGGCTAAGCAGCTGCATAACGTCGGTGACCGCCTGGGCTTGCGGGCGGAAGTGCTTCCTGTCGTCTCGGAAGCACTTCTCACGATCAAAGGAAAAATTCGTCAGACGGCCGCTTTGCTGGAGGTGCCAGTCGCGACGAAGATGCGACCGGTCACCGGATTTGAACCAGAAGAGTTCTGACTGGTTCGTCCGCCGATAGTTCTAGAAATAGTTTTGGGTGGCCTTGTTAACTTTTGGTGAGGGCTGGCACAACAACCACCACGCCCATCCTCAATCGTCCCGTCATGGCGTGGCGTGGTTTGAGTTCGATCCTATCTGGTGCGGAATTTCCGCCTACGGACGCTGGGCCTTGCATGGGAAATCAAGGCGCCGGTGCTCAATTCTATTCGCGGGTTGCCCTCGACAGAATCCGAATGAGCAAAAGTGCTCAGACATAGCCCCGTCAACAAGTCGACACTCAGAACATAGTCTCGCTACAGCAGCGCCAAGGCGGTTTCGTCCGGCCTTCTCGAAAGTAGCTGCTGATCAGACTTTCGAGGAGGAACGACATGATTATCGACGTCATCCAAAGTGCAGAAGCACTTGCCCAGGAGAGTGCAACGCAGGCGTTCCTGGTCCTCCTACACAACAGACACTCTACGAGAGGGCCATTCAACCCTGATCGACCGGTTACGACGCAACAGGTGAAGTTAATCCTCGAGGCGGCGCGTTGGGCTCCTACTCCTGACAACATGCAGAACTTTGCCATCGTCGTGGTCGATGACAAAGAACGCCTTGAGGCAATCGCTAAGATCCCCGCCGAGATGTCAGAGACCTACCTTCGCGAAACCTATGAGCATGTCTCCTTCAGCGAAGCGGAACTCACCCACAAAAAAAAGGAACCCTGGCGAACATCTATCCTCGGGCATGGACAGATCCTGAAGCATGGAATCCTGAATCAGATGCCAGGTCGCAACTGACGCTTCTGGGTAAGGCTGTCTTGCAGCCCCAGGTACTACTGGTGGTTCTGTATGACTCGTCCATCCATTCCCCTGACTCTAAAGGCGATGCAATCGGGCTCATGGGGCTTGGCTGCGTGATGGAAAATATGTGGCTTATGAGTGAGTCCGAAGGACTGGGCATGCACGTACTTACCGTCTTTCTTAATGGAGCGGTCGAAAAGCAAGTGCAGCACGCCCTGCATATACCGCCGCTTATGAAAATTGCTTTTGCTTGCAGCCTCGGCTACCCCGCTGAACCGGCAAACCCTTATCTGAGCGTCCGGCGGGAACTGGAGGACTTCGTCCACCACAATGAGTTTGGCCACAAGGACGTGTTGTGGACCGCGACGACCCCCGCGTGTTTCCCAGACCAGACATCCTGACCATCCGTACCCAACTTTGGTGTGGTGGGTCTACCGGCCTACCACACATGATAGTGGGACTTGCCATGCAATTTGGTCTCGCGCGACTGTCAGTTTCCTCGGCGGAAAATGCCTGATCAGTCGCCTCCTAACGCATTCCCAAATCTGTCAACAGTCTCGGGTTAGGATCATCCATCGTCAGCAGATTATGGCATGCCGAGCAGTGATTGGTGATGCTAACTCCTGCCTTGCCGTTGTGATTCCCATCGTGACATCGGAAGCAGCTCGGATATTCATTGTGGCCGAGATTATTCGGGGGCGCTTCCCAGATACTTTTATGAAGGGAAAGACGTTTGTGCTGTAGATGGTAGCCTCCGTTGCCGTTTGTTCGACCTGGGCCAGCTGACCGTTCCAAATAGGCTTGTGACCGACAAAAAGTCATCAGTCCAGAAGATGGCCATTCTTGCGGCATCCTGAGATGTGTATTGTCACCCTGATGAAAGCTCAGGCCCTCTTTGTGAATAAGGGTAGGGCTTTTTTGCCCAAGCTTCCTGTCGTCAATGTCGACCGCCAAACGAGCAGTCCCATCGGCTTGGCATATCGAACCATAAGTACCGACCCTAAGACGATTAGCGCAGTTGGCGCAGATATGCGGCCAATGCTTCCAGATCATCCTGCTTCAGATCTACAGCTGTCATACCGCCGTTAGTCATCTTACCGCTTGGCGTACGAAGCAGCGCAATCAGTTGCGGGTCAGTATATTTCTGGCCAACTCCCGTCAAAGGGCCTGCGGCCGCGGTGCCCATGCCTCCGTCTCCATGACAGGAGCTGCATGATTGAGCTTGAAACAGGGCCTGACCCTTCAGCACCTTCGGATCGGCAGAAACCAGGGCAGCCGATACACTGCCTGCAGCCGCTTCCGGAACGAACGGCTTCTGCATGAAGGCCTTCGCATCCTCATCCTGCTGACGCATCTGCGCCGCCACCCCAGGATCACGATAATCGTCCCGATAGCTGGCTATACCAAGAGACGTATAAGCAATCAGGAAGAGAAGGAATGCGCCCACTGAAATTGGCCGGCGCCAGGGACGGCGCTCGAGCCGCCGATCCAGAAACGGCGCCGCAGCAAAGATCAGCGCTAGCAAGGCCGGCAAAAGAATACCGCCGATCAGCGACCAACGGCCACTGAGATACTTAAGCCACTGAAACGCGGGCCGATAATACCATTCTGGGCGAGGCAGAAAATGCGTATCCGCAGGGTTAGCCGCCGGACCCAGATCCATCGGGATTGTCTTGGCGATGATGGCCAGTATACCGATCAGCACGATGGCAAAGCAGGCATCCATGACCACCTGCCGTGGGTAAAACGGAACCGACGGCAACTTGGGGTGCAGCGGGTCTTCCTTGATCGGGCCTGCTGCGCCCGCTTTGCGAAAGAAAAAAACATGCGCTGCGATGAAGCCGATCAGCAGCCCCGGCAGCACGAATACATGCAGCACATAAAAGCGGGAGACAGTGAGTGTTCCCATCTGCTCGCCGCCCCGTACGAGCTGCTGCAACGGCGGCCCAATCCATGGCACTTCGGCAATCAAATTTGTCCCCACCGCGCTGGCAAAATATGCCTTCTCATCCCAGGGCAACAGATACCCGGTAAAGGCCATGCCGAGCATAAGGGCCAGAAGGATGCAGCCGGAGAGCCACAGAAGTTCCCGGCGCCCCTTATAAGACCCGTAGAGAATGGTTTGCCCGATGTGAAGCAGAAGCAGGATGATGATGCCACTTGAACCGTAGGCATGAATGCTGCGGATGAATGATCCCGAGGTAACCTCTTTCACGATGTAGGACACAACCGTGTGCGCATGGTCCGCCGACGGCACGTAATACAACGCAAGAAAAACGCCGGTGATCACCTGCGAAACGAAGAGGAACAGCAGGCCCGAGCCAAAGATATAAGCCCACTTGGCGCCCCCTGGAATTGGCTCATCGAGCGACTCATGGAGCAGAGAGTCGATGCCCGTACGCGGGTCCAGCCACTGGACAAGCCGGGTGCCCAGGTTGGAGTGGACGGGTGCCTCAGGCGCAGCTTTGTTGGTCATAGACTTCCTCCACCTCAGGCCATTACTTCTTTGTTGGAAACTAATTGCCGGAAATATTGGTAACGGACTTTTAGCACGCCGTTCTCCACTTTGGATTCGAGTGCATCCAGGGAGCGAGGCGGTGGTCCTGCAATGCGTTCTCCGTCTGCCGTAAACGTTCCTGAATGGCACGGGCAGACGAATTTGTCTTCAGCGCCCACCCAGCGGACCGAGCATCCCAGATGCGGACAGATAGGCGATAATATGCGGAATTGCCCAGCCTTGGATGGCAGCACGTATACCGCCGTCTGGGATGAGGTGGTCTGCCACGCGTCGCGACGTTCCAAGGTAATGGTTTTCGCGACGGGTGCGGTAAGCGAGGCAAAGTCCTGCACCGGGCCTACGTCCGACCACGTCGTGGCGGTTGCGCTTTTGCGCAGCGGATAGGTGACGAAGCGCACCAGCGGAAAGGCCAACAGCGCACTCACCACTGCTCCGCTCACTCCAAATAAAGCGACGACAAATGAACGCCGGCCCGTGGTGTCGACTTTGAGTACTTCATTCTTCTGGGGTGTAAGTTGCATTGATCCACTCCTTGGGTTTGCACCCGTCTTAGCGGAAGTCGTCCCATGGGGCCACGACTTTTTGTTGTGTGAGTTCTGTCACTTCTGCAACGTGTGGATATACGCTACGACGTCCGTGATTTGTGCGTCGGTAAGCTTGCCGGTAAAGGCAGGCATCTTGTTCTTGCCGTTCTTGATAACAGCCATAAGATCGGTGTCCGATTCCTTTAGAACGTCAGGCGCGTTGAACGGCCGCGCCTTCATGGCCTTACCGGCAGGTGTGTTGCCCAGACCGTCAGCGCCATGGCACATCTGGCACTTCGCTTTGTAGGTATCAGCTCCGGAAGATTGAGCGAGGCTGGTGACACTCGCAAATAAGACGACAAGGCCGATGGCAACAGCATGAGTAATTTGTTTCAGCATGGGCAATACTCCTTATTGAGGTTAGGTGGGCAATGATGCTTGCATAGGAACCTAGAAAGCATAGCGAACCCCCAGAGTGTAGACATTCCCACGGAAGCTACGCGGAAGAGTAGGGCCGATCGGGGTACCTTCGCCATAGCTGTAGTAGTCATAGTTCGCCTTCCAGGTCCAGTTCGGTGTGAGATCGTAGGCGAGGGTGCCGTATGGGGTTTGATACTGCGACTGGAGGGAGCCTGGCACCTGGCGGATATTGATGGGCGGGGCTTGGCCGTCGGTGTCAGACATGCGATAGCCGGCGACCACATGGACCTTCTCCACCGGGGTGAATACAAATCCGATGGAGCCGTATTGGGTCGGCTGGTTGTAGTAACCGTTGCTTTGCAGTGGCAAGCCGGCTTGCTGGCACACATCGGGTCCCTGCTGGGTGCCTGCTGCGACCGGCGTAGCGGTATAACACTCGAGCGTCGTCGAGAAAATGTCGTCGTACGAATAGCTCAGGTCGATGCTCCACTTTTCGCTGGGAGCGATAACCGTCGAGAAGGAAAAGTCGCGGTCGTGGGCGAGGTGATTTACGGTCTGGATATTGTCCCGGTCTTCCAGGATGTTGATGGTCCCGGAAAAATTGAGCCACGTCGTCGCCTTGTAATTGGTTCGCAGAACATAATGTTGCAACTGGCGCGGGCTGATGCGGGTAAATGAATTGTCGGCATACATCCAATCAAAATTAAAGTTGGCGCGCAATTGAGGCGTGGGCCTGAAGACGATGCCGAAGAGGGACCAGTTCTCATGGATAGGGATGAAGTCGCCGCCCGCATCGGTGATGATGCGGCTGCGATAGCGGTAACCCAGCGTAAGGCGGGCAAAAGGATTGACATCCCAATTGACGAAGAAAGTATTGGTCTTTGTCTTCTGATTGAGAGCCTGATAGTCGGGCGTCGTGGTCGTCGTGGCGGCGCCGGGTGGCTGAAGCATCGAGGTTCCGGCGTAGTCTGTCTCGATAAAGACGTTGGTCGCTGGCTGACGGAAATACCAAAAGTCGAAGATGTCGTTGAGCGCGATCTTGGGTGTCAACTGCCAGGTGGCGCCGTAGTCGGCGTTCACATTAATGCGGCGCGCGTTGGCCGAGCCAGTGACATCCTCTACGCGATTCTTGACCCGGGAGTCGAGGCCGTTGAAGGCCTCATTGAAGTTTGTGAGGTGGCTGGTTGTACCCATGTAGAGGACGCGTCCATTCATAGTGAAGTGAGGGATGGACGTGCTTTGGAAGTGAAACTGCTCGCTGGGGAACAGCGTACGCGTAGGAGCGTACCGGGTATACGACAGATAGCCGTTGCAGGTCGGGTTGACGGTTCCATTTGCATTGAAGGGCGAAGCGCACGGAGAAGCCCAGACTGAAGAGAGGTCGATTCCGAGACTGACGGGGGTGCCGTTGGAGAGCTGGTAATCGAGGCCGGTGAGCTCCCAATGAGTGTTGCCCTTGTAGTGGGTGATGAACTCATCGAAGCCGACGCTGGTGCCGTGCAGCGGTTTCCAGGTAACACCACCGTTCCAGACATCCGTGGAGTTGCGCCAGTATTGGGTAAGCAGGGCCTCGGCGCCGACGTGAAGCGTACTAGTGGTCGGCCCCTGGTTGACATTCTGGAAGTAGCCGAAATGTGCGCTGACCACGGAAAGCGGTGCCACCGTTATGCTGGTGTCGGTCATGCGGCGCACCGTATTGTAAAGGTGCGGCGTGTCGAGGATCGGAACAAAGGGTGTCGAGGTAGGTGGAATCAGCGGATTAGCCAGCAGGTTATCGTCGAAGTACTGGCGATTGCGGCGGAAGCTTGAATGGAAGTCGTAGATGCGGCCCTTGGAAGAGTTCAGAAACGTGACGTTGTACGGATCTCCACCGTAGCCGAAGCTGGTCGTCGAGAGGCGATCGAATAGGAGCGCTTTCGCAGGATCGACAGCGATCATCTCCAGGGATTGGTCGAGAATGCGAGGCCCGGACTGGAAGTTGACCAGCGTGTCATACATAGCGTCGTTACCGGAATAGTTCGCAATGTGGCCGCCGAGATCGATGGACTGATGGACCGCGTATCCGTAACGAATGTTGTCCCCGGGCGCTGGTGGGGGCGGAGGGTCCTGCGCGCTCTTTGGAGCACTGGTCTGAGCAATGGCTGTGGTGATGGCGATGGCTGAGATAAGCAAAGCGCCGCGCCGGGGATTCAGCAGCACCGAGATCAACGAAAATGCGCTCATCATTCGTGCCCATGCCTTACTTGAAGAAAATGCTGCTGGCGTTTGAGCCATGTATCTGCACGTGGCAGACGGTGCAAGCCTGGTATTGATTCGCCTGGTTATGAAACGATGGCGTGCCCGGCGCCGTGAAATTCATGGAAGGCGAGTGGCACTGCAAGCAGAGGCTGTTCACGTTGTTGCGCGTCAGCAAGCGAGGATTCGTCGATCCGTGCGGGAAATGGCACATGGTACAGCCCTCTGTCTTGATGGGCGGATGCTCGTAAACCCACGGCCCGACCGTATCGATGTGACACTTGGTGCAGATCGCGTCCTGGGTCGCACTCTGCTGCAGCATCTTAGGCTGGAAAGTGCCATGAGGATCGTGGCAGTCACTGCACTTCATTAACCCTTCGTTGACCCGATGATGGAACGGCTCGGCAAACGCGGCCTTAATGTCGGTATGACATTGGTAGCAGAGGGTGGGCTGACTCGTCTTGAGCAAGGCGGTCTGCGCTTCGGACTTGTGGACACTGTGGCAACTGGTGCAGCCGACGAGAGCATCGCCATGGGCGGTCCGGTCAAAATTCGGGTGATCGTCCGCATGGCAGGTCAAGCATCTCGCAGCAACTTGTTTCGGGGTTGCTTTGGTGAATCGAAAGATCTTGGTTGCGTCCCCGCCGCTGTCGACATGGGCCTTGCCGGGTCCGTGGCAGCCCTCGCATGTCACTCCCTTGCCGCCGTGCTCAAGTGCCAACTTGGAATGAGGGTTTTCGGGGAAGCCCTTCACCTGGTCCTGATGGCAGGTGGCGCAGGTTTCTTGTCCGACATAGTCTGCCGGATTCACTGAGTCCTTCGGGGAAGTCATTGCAGCTTGTTGCGCGCCACTGCCAGAGGCATCCATTAACTTGACGCCCCCCGAGCCAATCAGCAGTATCAGAATCGCGACCCTACAGAACGAACGCCGCATGCGCAATTTCCCCGATCGATAAGCGATAACGCCGACTTTGCAGTGGATCTGAGCAGCAGCCGCCACCATTCATCGGGGCACTCGCAGACAGTATCTGTCCGCGAAGATGCGAAAGACTGTGCACTTTTGCTCACTTTCGTCACGGGATCAAATATTTACCGTGCTCTCATGGCACAACGGGAGCTTTCCGAGAAGATCTGGGACCTACTCCCACGCAGCCACGACAGCATCGCAGTTGACCGTTGACTCGAGCGTTCGCGATATCTGCCAACAATGAGCAAAACGGAACAGATTGTTGCTTCCGCTGGTGCCATGCTGTTGTATGCTGCGACCACAATTGTGCGTCTCGTCTCGCTTAAGTGCGATGCCAGTGAATCCTTCGCCAGTTTGACGTTCATCACTGTGCATTCGAGTCCGACACGCTAACCTTCAAAATAAATCAAGAGAGTTCGACCTTCTCAAGGAAATCTCGTGGCTGTCTCCCAGCAGTTCCCTTTTGAAACGATCGTTGTGGCCACGGACTTCTCTGAGAAATCCTCATCCACTCTACGCTATGTTCAAGCCGTAGCTCACTGCCATGGTGCGAAGCTAGTGCTCGTCCACGTGATCGATCCCATTGGCTATGCATTTCCTCGGGGAATGCCTCGCTCAATCTCCACCGATCAGGCGGCTAGCGAGGAGCTGAACCAGATCGAAGAACAGCTGCGTAGGCACGGGATTCAGGTTCACTCCGTTGTTCAAACAGGCGACATTACCGAACTCATCCTGCAGACGGTGCGTGACGATGGTGGTGACCTTCTGGTTCTCGGAACTCGAGGCAAGACGGGAGCTGGTCGTGCGGCTCTCGGACTGATCGCGCGCCAGCTCCTAGCACGGAATGAGTGCCCGATCATGACCGTCACTCCCGATGTCGAAGTGTTGATGCCTTGGGCGGGAAAATGGCGGACCGTGTTGTTGGCGACGGATTTCTCCGCTTGCTCTCTGGCTGCGCTAACCGTCGCACACCGCATCGCGCACGATGAGTTGATCGTTCTGCATTCTTCAGAAGCAGAAAGCGACGTTGAACGGCGCCGTCTCCTGGAGCGGCTACGCTTTCTCGCGCCCATGAACGAGTCGCACACCGTTTGCGTCGAGCACATCGTGACCTCTGGTGAAGCTGGCCCGGTGATCGTAGATTTTGCTCTCAGCCGTCAGGTGGATCTGGTAGTTCTGGGCAGTCCGGCGACGATGCTGTCGGAGCAAGACTTACAAACGAGCACCGTGCTCCAGGTGATATCCGGAGTTCACTGTCCTGTGCTATGCATCCCTTCTTCCCGACAGGAGAAGAATCGCACGGAGCTAGCGACAGAGTTTGAAAACGAAAGCGCGGTAGCAGCAGCCACGAGATCCTGAAAGGAACAAAGCGGGTGCTTCCCACAACCAATGTGCGCCGCGACGCAGCCAATAGGTCAGTTGCACCGCAAACTCAGGTAAAGGAGGCTGACATGAACACCACGCATCTGTCCTCGATGACCCGGCCAAAGCCAATTGTGGTAGCAACGGACTTGAATGACTTAGACTTCCTGCTTCCAGTGGCGATTGACCAAGCCAGGATGACTGGAGCGATGATTTGGCTACTCCACGTTATTCCTCCGGATGTCCATGCGTCGACCCAATCCGGAGTTTATCCTTCCGATCACAAAGAGAAAACATTCCGTGCAGCGGAAGCCGCTCTGGCGGGAATTGCTTCTCAATTGCAGGCAAAGAATCTGGCTTGTGCTTATGAGGTTCGGCGATGGTACCCGGTTGACCAAATCACGGCCTTCATTCAAGAACACGAGATCAAACGCCTGATTCTTGGTACTTCCAGCAGGGGAAAGTTAGGCAAGATTCTGCTCGGATCGGTTGCCGAGGAGTTGATACGTAGCTTGGACATTCCTGTTTGCACGGTTGGCCCGCATTTCACGCCATGCCCACAGCACCAGCCCCGCCGGATTATCTTTGCTCTCTCCCTTCGCCATCATCCCGAACGGAGCTTCCAGTTCGCAGCGGATCTTGCAGCCGGGTTCGCTGCGGAGCTCATCGTGCTTAATGTCACGGAGCCCGACCGTCTGGACGAGGGGATCGACGCGGGAGCCAGGTCCAAAATCGACGAGATCCTGAAAGGAGCAAAGCAGGCGCACATCGTGCCGCTCATTCGGATCCGCAGCGGTGAACCGGCGGAAGAAATTCTTGGCGAGTGTTTGTCTTTGAGGCCGGAGCTGCTTGTCCTGGGCGCATTTCCCGCGTCCCCATTGAGTGCAAAGTTCCGCACCGGGGTTGCCTACAGGGTGATAGCCCAAGCCCCATGTCCCACATTCACCCTGCGCAGCGGACCCAAGACCAAGCATAACGGCAACTACCGTGAATTCTCCGGCGTCGAGATGGGATCTTCCTATCGTGGTTAACTGCTTTGGATAATGCTCCTGGTAAAGGCCGGTAGCTGATATGGGTAGTGGACAAGGCTGCGGGTGAACGATAAGGATAAGTTCACCGCCTTGTTAATCGGCTTATCTTTGCTGTCTTCCTCGACAGGGAGAAAACCGCGGGCTGCCGGCAAGCTTCAGCGGTGACGGCGCTGGGTCTGGCTTGGCGCTGTCCGCTGCGCCTGGATTCGCTCCTTTGCAGCTCCTGCAAAGGAGATATGCCGCCGGCGAAACCACAGGCGAGGAATACGAAGAACGGCGGACCAAGCTCCTGCGAGACGCCAATATGAAATAGCCAGAGTCTTTCCGTGTTCGACCAGCCTTGATTTCTGGTGCATCCTGCTACCGAACATTACATGCATCCGGCGATGGCGAACTGTTTTTACGCTTTCCCTTCTTGAGGAGACAAATTGAGCGACGAAAAGACAGTCACCGGCTGGCCGAAGGTTGAAGGGATGGACGAGCTCGCTGAGCTCGCGCTTAACCTTCATTGGTCCTGGAACATGCGTCGAACGAGATCTGGGAGACCCACGACTCTGAGCTCTGGCGGTCCACACAAAATCCATGGGTCATTCTACACGGTTTCCAGAGAAAAGATTCGGTCTCTGCTGGTCCCGGACCTTCGTCAACGGCTTCAACCTTGTCAGGCCCATAACCCTGGCGCCGGCCGGCAACGTAATCAGGCTATGCCGAGCCGATTGAAGACAGGGATCTTGATTCCGACGAGAATGACGCCGTAGGCTAAGGCAGCCGCAAATTCACATGCCAAGGTTGAGAGCGACAAAGGCGCCATCGCTATTCCCCGGCTGGCCAGTACAGTAATAACGAGAACATCCGCTATGGAACAAAATACAAGCCATGTCGTTGGACGGAGTCCCCATATCCGGTGGCGGGCTCTGAGCGCGTAGATGGTGGCCTGGCTGCCGAAGACAATGGAGACCACACAGAGCGTTCTCAGCGCTTCTATTCCGAGCCGCAGCTCGAACTTACCGACCGCCAGGATCAGCACGGAGAACGCCAGAAAACACAAGCCCAATACGACAGCCGCACCGGTAATCTTCCCTACGTTCCAGGCATTCGGCATTGCCGACGGCCGCACTCTATCCGTCGTCAATGACATCGCCAGAAAATCACCGGTGATCATGACAATGACCATCAGCATCGGGGTAAGAACGGCGTGTCCCGTCATGATCAGTCCAATGGCCAGCAGCAGCACTTGCACGATCTTCTTGATGACCGAGTTGAGCGTGTAGGTAAGGATCCGCTGAAATGTGCCCCGTCCCTCTTTGACAGCGGCGACAATTCCGCCCAGGCCTGCTTCGGTCAAGACAACTCCTGCCGCTGACTTGGCGACATCAGTTGCCGTCGAAACTGCAATCCCAATTTGTGCCTGACGGAGTGCGGGTGCGTCGTTGGCGCCATCGCCGCACATTCCTACACCGTGCCCACTGGCCTGAAAGGCCTTGACGAGGTCGTACTTGCCCTCGGGGAGAATGCTTGCGAACACAGCGAAGTCTTCCGGCCTAATGGGCTCAGGAAGCCGCCCTGCAGGACATACCGCTCCGTCCAATCCGACCTCGTGCGCGACGATCTTCGCCGTTTCCGGCGCATCGCCCGTCACCATGACGGTGCGAACGCCGAGCGCTTTAAGTTCTGAGATGAGAGAAACAGAATCCTCGCGGGGCGGATCGCTGAGTGCGATGAAACCGATGATCTGGATGGAGGACTGTCGGCCAGCGGCCACCGCCAAAACCCGGAATCCTTGTTTCTCCAGTTCGTCGGCCATCGCGGCTGCGCCAGGCGCCGCCGTCGTGAGAGCTGTGACTGCTGTGAAGGCTCCCTTGATGATCCGCTGCTCCGCCCCGTTCGCATCGGTTGCTGTTGCTTCAGAGATCTTTCTAGTTGGATCAAAGGGAACGAAGTGAGTCAGCTTTGGCAGATCGGAGGCGGCCTTGTGCGATGCAGCCGATCGGATCGCTGCGTCAACTGAATCCTGCCCGCCGTCAGAGCTCGCCAGCGATGCAAAACCGAGAACATGTTCTTCATCGAAGCCAGGCATCGGGCGAACGTTGGTCACGGAAAGTTCGTTGCGGGTAAGGGTTCCCGTCTTATCGGAGCAGAGCACGTCAATGGTTGCGGCTTCATCCACTGCTGAGAGGCGCGTGGGAAGCACCCCCAACTTCGCCAGGGAGCGAGCGCCGAGTGCGGCGGCAAGAGTGAAGGTTGCCGGTAACGCCACTGGAATTGCCGCAAGAACAGAGGTTAACAACAGTGGGATAATCTCGCCCCATGGCATCGCATGCATCCATGCGTACACCGCGATGAGTAGAATGACTCCACCGTTGAAGAACGCCAAATTGCGTACGATTCGCAGGACTGTCTTCTGCTGCGAACTGACAAAGTGTGCCGTACGCACCAACTCCGCTGTGCGCCCGAATTTGGTGCGAATCCCGGTAGCCGTCACCTGCGCGGTCGCTTCTCCGCGACGCACAAGCGCACCGGCATAGGTATCGGCACCACGGCCAGCCTCTATCGGCAAAGACTCCCCCGTGAGCATGGACTGGTCCAGCAAGACCGAACCATCCACAAGGTGGACATCGGCAGCAACCACGCCACCCAGTGACAGCTTGATCAAGTCGCCATCCACCAACTGTGTCGCTGGTACCGTCTTCCACCCGCCATCTCGACGCACGGAGGCGTTGAGGGCGAGGCGTCCTTTCAATGCGGCGAGTGTGGCTTGAGCGCGTCCTTCCTGAAAGTACGCCAGGGCTGCATTGAATACGAGAAGGCCCGCAATGACTGCGGCTTCGAAGTACTTGTGTAAGAAAAGCTCAAGTACAATGGAAGCTTCGAGCAGCCACGGGACCGGCGCCCAGAACTTGAGCAGTGCATCCCTGAGCGGATGAGCAGAGGTGTCCGGCATCGCATTCGGACCATCTTTGTTGAGACGAACTGATGCTTCGCTACTCGATAGCCCACCCAGTGCGGTCTGCGCAATGGGTGCTACGGCAAGAACTGCGGGAGCTGCATCTACGGTCATAAGAGATCTTGCCCTTCCGCGATGGCTTTCTATCGGGTTTCTATAAAAACCTTGGGTCTGAGAAGCCGAGTCTAATACCAGCGATCGAAGTCGCCCTCGGCTTGTTGCGAGGAGAATGCAGAGTCAGATAGAGACCGAACGGGCCCCACGGTAAACCGGGACGTGCAGGTTGCGAGACGGGTCGAGATGCCATCGACTGTGAATACAACCTTCAGGAAAATAAGCTGAAAGGGATTCGCACATACGGCTTTGGTAGCAATGGTGCTACTGGCTTGCCAAAAGAAGCGCAAAGCCGAATCCGTTTTGGTCGAGTTCGGCATCCTCGCGCCATCGAAACAGTTAACGCAAATATTAAAAGCCAGACAATTTGCAGCGTCCGGGCAGCTCTGCAATGTGTGTGACCGTGTTGACTCGCTGGTTGAACGACATCCTCTTGTCTCAGAAGCGCTCATCACCATCTCCGAAAACGCTCATCACACCGCCCCGTTTAAACGAAAATAGGGCCGCTCTCTGCGCCTGGTCCAGCAGTTGCTTAGTTTCCGCACCTCTACGGGAACGGCATTGTGTGCCATTAAGAACAGATTCTGGACACGAAGCTCCTCGCGCACAGGACTAGTGACGGCTGGATTCAGCCTCTTGCTCCTAGAATTCGGAGGGAGGCGTCCGCGGAGGAATAAGCCAGCGGCGAAGGCGCCGTACTCTCGGCTCTCCGCGCGGCGGCTTCTCCAGGTGTTGAATTACAGTTTACGAATATAGGGAAACAGCGTTCGGTAGCTCCGTACACACTTAGTCTTTCCACAAGAGTCGGACTTTACGCCACCCTTATCTCGCCTTTTGTTTGCACCTGCGCCAGATCGTCAATCAGCGAGCGATACTGAATCATCGCGCTACGCAGCTCTTCTGTGCTTGCTTCGCCTTTACCGAGCCGCAGTGCGATGTTGTGTGCCGAGCGGTAGTTCTCTACTACACGGGGATGGTCGACGGAGATATCCGCTGCACGCTGTTCAAAATCGGCCACAGGATAACCACGCGCCTGCATCAACGAACACACCAACTCATCGGCTTCAGTCACTGCACCCTTCGGATAATCGACAAAACGGGATTGGACCGTCCCCCACTGAGACTGGTAGCGTTCACGCTCCGTCGGGTCAAGATCCCGGATCTTGAACTTTTCAACCCTTGCTTCACGATCTGCTAGTTTCGCTTCAGCTTTGCGTTCTGACCCGTGTTGTTGAACAGCTCGCTCATACTCCCTCCCGAATCTGACGCGTAGTCCGGCGCTGATGTCCTTCCGCCTTCTGACGTATACCACGACGGCAGCAGCAATGATCAGCGCCACTACAACCGCGACTAAAATCATGTTCGGGTGCATTAGAGTGAGATTCATATCGACAACTCCTTACGCGTTTACGTCTGCGAGCGGTTACGCTGATCTGTAGTATCCAACTATCAAATGCCGAATGCTGGTCAGATTTGCTCATTCAACCTCAAGAGTGAGGGCGAGCCACAGGAAATGCTATGAGGCACTGCGGTCGTTCCACCTTCGACCGTGAACCAGGGCAGCCATCGCTAACGCTACGAATCCTTTTCCTTATCTCTGCGAGCAACTCCGGCGGAGGAATGGGTTTCAGGAGCAAATCAAAGTCATGACCCTGGGCGCGAGCAGAGTCCAGTAAATCCAAGTTAGACGGTTGCCCGGAAAAGAGCAGAATTTTACAGGCAGGGTAGAGCGTTTTTATTCGGATCGCGAGATCAATCCCGGAAAGGCTCGGCATCTCAACATCCGATATCAGAAGATCAGGAGATTTCGCCCTGGCGGCGGCCAGCGCCTCTAGCGGAGAGGTGAAGAACTTCGCGGAGAACCCATGCATTTGCAGGATTGCCGCGAGAGTGGATGCGATGACGGGTTCATCGTCAACAACGAAAACGCGTGGAGCTGAGCTGGACGGCACATACTACCTCTTTCGGTTACCTTTTCCATGAATGGTAGAAGCGCTCGCTAGGCGGGGGAGACTAACCTGGCGTTTCGAATGTTCTTGTGGGACGGTAACACCGGGGGCCAGTAGAGATAGTGTGCTCTTCGCCGTATTCCGATACTGCTCAATACTGCTCTTTGAAATCTTCGAGCAGGACCTTAGCTGGGAGAAAGTTTAAGAAACGTATTCAAGATTAAGACTGGTCTTTCCGACAAATATGTGAAGAGGCTGCGGCAAGATGATGGCACCAGGATGGCCAGGGGCAAGCGAGTACAAGAAGATAAGGGCGGCGATGGCTAAGAGAAACATAGCCTGGAGTCGCCCCAATGAGCACAAAATCAAATGTCCGGTCCGCTGGCGTTATGAAGCCAAGAACTTAGGATCACGGTTTTGTAGTTCAACTATCTCCACTACCCGTGTTGGGCGCATAATCAGCGCTGTGAGTAATCTTCGTGAACGATAGCCAGCGAATCGACCATGCATACCATGAAGAGAAGTTGGTTTTGTTGATTGCTCAACGGGGCAAGCTGCATGCAGACTCGGACCAGACGCGCGACTCGATATGGAAATCGCAGCCGTCCGAGATCTCGTGAGGTCGTACCGCATAGTAAATGCGTTGAGTTCGCGGTAGTCTCGCGGCAACAACCACCGTTAATAAGTGGCCCCTCACGACCGGCTATGCTCGAAGACGTTCCGTTTTGCTCACCCGACGTCTGGCCGGCTTTGGTTCGTTGGGCAGGATGCCCAATAGAGAGGCACTAACGGCATTCTCCCCGGGGACTTGGTCGTGCAAAACCACGTTGAGCAGCGATTTATGAACTCGGATCCGACCGTTGTACTCAATAAAACCGAGCTGACGGAAGCGATTCATAAAGAAGCTGACGCGAGACCGGGTCGTGCCGATCATCTCCGCCAGAGTTTCCTGGGTGATCGGGGGGATCAGCGTCTCCGGCTCTCCTGGTTTGCCAAATTCCGCCATCAACAGGAGAATCCGCGCCAGGCGCTTTTCGCTCGAGTTGAAAAGCTGATCAACAAGGTCCGCTTGGGTTCGCATACCGCGGGCAAGCAGGAACTTTAAGAACAGATCGGAGAATGCATGCTCCTCGTGCAGAACGCGGATCATCTCCTCCCGTTCTATCTTGAGGGCTGAACAGGAGGTAATGGCAGTTGCAGCGGCCATTCTAAGCCCTAGGACTCCGGCGATCGACTCTTCTCCAACGAAATCTCCGGCTGAGAGAAGAGTAATGGTAGCCTCTTTGCCATTCTTCGAAACGACCGTCAGTTTTGCGCGGCCAGTCTGGAGATAGAAGACAGAGTCGGCGGGGTTTCCCTGCGCAAAAAAGATTTCCTTAGGCTTCAGTTGGACGATCCGACGTCCTAGTCCGGCGTTCTTAAGAAAGACCGCAGCATCGAATGTGCCGTTCTCTGCCGCAACCATAATAGCCTCCTACGTCGACGAAGCGCGCGCCCGTGAGGAAATAGGCGGTGAAAACAGAAAAAATCACTTTGAGCGGGAACACATGAGTGTTTACGCTTTTATTACTATCTCCCATTACGCAAGCGCTTTTCTGTACCATTTTGCTCACTCTTCGGCCGAGAACTTGGCGCTTTTAGCCGCATTGGCGCGGCCGTTCTGAGCATAGAGGCCCTTCAGACTACAACCCCGAAGGCACAGGGCTGAGCTGTTTGAATCAGAAGATTACTATTTCGACAACATTCCTCGAGTTAATGAGATTCGGGCACTGGCAAACGGTGGATTCGTCGAACCGGCGATCCCTCAAGTTGGCCAGGAGCAGTCACTTAACGCCCTGTTGTGATAAGCGACCCATTCTCCCTTGCGCTCGCCGGTCCCGGCATCGTATCGGCTCGCGAAACAGGTATTAAGTCACCCTCCTGGGCGGGCGTAGGAATATTGCTGATCGCTGCTTCTTTATCCTTTTCCGTTCTCGGTTGTTCCTGGCCCAGTCCCATGGTCAAGGCTGTCAATCCGGCAAGACCACCTAGTTGCATTGATTCCACAGCGGTGCTGGGGACGATGACAATGGTGGAGTTCGCCTTAAGGCCTTCGTACAACATGTTCATGGCCCTCAAATGTAGGGCGACCGGGTTGTTCATATAGGTTTTGGCTGCTTCGCCAAATTTCTCAGCGACCTGACGCTCCGAATCTCCCAGAATCACGCGAGCCTGCCGCTCTCTTTCCGCTTGGGCCTGCATTGACATTGCATCTTCCAGGGAAGCGGGGATCAATACATCCTTGACCTCAACCGAAATTACGTTGATGCCCCAAGGTTCTGTGCGCTCGTCAATAATTTTCCGCAGAACGTCGCTGATCTTGTCTCTGCCCTCGAGCATGTCCGAAAGCATGGTCTTGCCGATGACGTCGCGCAAAGCTGTTTGGGAGGCCCAGCTGATCGCACTCTGGTAGTCAGCTACATCCAGAGCCGCCTTCTTGGGATCCACAATCTTCCAGAACAGTACTGCATCTACATCTACAGGCACCGTGTCTTTCGTTAAAGTTTTTTCTGCTTTGAAGGAGCTTGTGAGGACTCGAGTGTCAATCCAATAAGGAATACTATCAACCACGGGAATGATCAGGAACAATCCGGGCCCCTGAAGAGAACGGAACTTACCCAGGCGCAACACAACTGCCCGACTCCACTGATCCGCAACCTGAATTCCGGAAGAAATGAAAATGGCAAGAATGAGGGCGCATCCCATGACGACTAGAGCTTCTATGCCAGCTGAAACTCGATAAGTGGCATAAGCCAAGACAGCGCCAACACCCAGGATTAGGATAAATATCAAAGCAGCAAAGGAACCGTTCCTTTTCATTGCAATCACCTCAATGTGGCGCGAGCCGGAGCCCGAATGCTTCCTCGGCTCCAGCATGGCCACGGTTCATGTGGATTTAGAAGGCGTACACGGGTTCGCTGTGCACGGCATACGAGATGTGGCTCGTTCCCTGGATGATGTTTTTCGCGATGGCCACCTCGTCGGATGTATCGTGAACGAGCAGCAAGTACTGGTCGGCCTTCATCGCGGTTTCGTATTTGACCACACTGTCCTTTGCAATACCGACACCCACCAATGCTGCTCCCAGCGCACTCACGCCGCCGACCACAACAGCTCCCTCAAGTCCGGCTATGATCCACGGGACTAGCGGACCAGCTACCAAAATCGGCCCGATGCCCGGTATGGCAAACATTGCGGAGCCAAACAGCAAGCCCCAGAAGCCACCCCAGAAGGCTCCAGTTTTCCCCAGTACTTCATCCGGTCGCCGGCGTTGTAGTAACCGACGACATGTTCATCCGTGTGCATATCCTTCGCTGCGATCGACAGGCTCTTCATGTCGACGCCACCCTCTTGCAACGCCTTGATGGCCTGCTCGGCCTTCTCATGCGTGTCATAGATAGCCACTACTGAATCAACTTTAGGCATTGCTCGCTCCGGTCTTTGTTTTGGTCGTTTTGAACGGGTGTCAAGCTGGAGGGTCGGCGAAAAGAAAACAGCGTTGGAGCAGTTTGTAGCTTCGCAACCAACCACAGGCTGAGGGAGAATCTATTTCAATGTTTCCGCGGAACAAGGTAACCCGCTAATTCAGTCTTCCACCTTGTAAGTTCACGCGCTGAGCAATCCGATACAGCAAAGAGCAATAATCCGGCTAAGCATTAGAGAGATGTGTTGCGTATTCGGCTGGTATGGAGGTCAACATTGAAAATCGTCATCATCGGTGCAGGCGTTCAAGGAACTGTATTTGCAGTTCGTCTCGCTCTGGCCGGTCACCACGTGACATTGGTCTCTCGACCGGCCAGAGCTACAGGGCTTCGTCATGCAGGCGCAACCATTCAGAACGCCGAGACCTCACGGACCTACACGAAGGTGCTACCAGTTCTGGAGAGCCTACCGCCAGATTTTCCTGCGGATATTTGCCTGGTAACTGTCCGCCGCGAGCAGATCAAGACTGTCCTTCCAGGCCTCGCAGAGGCCATCACAATCCCGCGCGTCGTCTTCTTGGGCAACAACGCCTACTATTTAGACAACCTGCTAAGCGTCCTGGGACGCTCTCGCACGGTTCTTGCGTTCCCAAGGGATCGCGGGGTACCGCGACGGCGCCATCGTTCGATATGTCGATATTCCCCAGCAACACACCGTCGTGGATGAGCGCGCACAAGACGTCGCTTCTCTTTTTCGAGGAGCCGGCTTTCGCGTGGATCGAGTGCGAGACATGGAAGCATGGTTACAGCGCCACGCTGTCTTCATTACAGCGATGGCAGGAGCGCTTTATGAAAACGACTGCGACGCGCGCCTCCTGGCGCAGAATGCCGAAGCCTAGGTTACGGTACGAGCTTCCAGGTTATTTCTCGGGGTCGTCTTTGAAGCTTCTGGCCCGCACTGCGTCAGTTCTCGGTCCGTGCATGTACGAGTTGTGAGCGCAACAGGGTTGTGCATCGCCGCCGAAAGTATGTGACCATCGCGAGTGTCCATGACAAGTCGAACGTCAAACGTCTCCTTGCCCGTCTCTGCAGTGAATCCGTCATCCTGCTTGGAGACCTGGACGAAGTTGTTGGGCTTAGCCGACGTTGGCTCTTGCATCCACTTCGCAGGTAGCTGAACATGAAGCGTCGGAGGAGGCACGTGCTGGATCAGTAGTGTTTCGGTATGTTCAACCGGGTTTACGGTTTCTACTTTGAGCGAGAAATCAACCACGTCTTGGCCGAGCAAGACACGTTGTCCGTCGGCCCAGGAATTAGGAGTAGTGCGCGATACATACGCGGTCTGCCCTGGCCGCACAAGCTTTGCCTGCATGGCCATCAGAAGATCGCTGTAGATGGTCAACGTGTCCGTGATAGGTCCGATCAGGAGAGGTTGAACGTTAGCCAAGTTCGGCACCCTCATATACGACGCAGGGTCATCCAGAGAAACGGTCTGGCGCAGTGCAAGGCTTGCAGGAGTGAGCGTTTGCTGAGCGCTGGAAGCGAGGCCCGACCAGCCGATTTCCTCGTACTATCGACCGTTCGTATCGCGCTTCACCACGTCAGTAGCCCGAATGGCGTACTGCCAGCCGTCGTTATTGCCTGTCATCAGGTAGTGTGAGACCACCCCGTCCGTATATCGGCGCTGGAGGGTTCCCGCTTCTGTCGCGGCCTGCTGCGCGGCGATTGTGGGCGCTACTTGAACCAAAACCACAGTGAAGACCAGTGGTACCCATCTCAGCACAGCGCCCTCCGAACTAAACCAACACTTTACCAGCCGAGATTATGCGTAGGTGAGCACGACATACGGAGCGCTGTTGGGCCCGTGCTCGTCGGATGCGTGAAACAAGCGGCCAAGATAGGGATGAATGCGCAGTCGCTTGCTGTTTGGCTTCCTTACGCTCATGCCTTCTGCTATTCCTATGCTGGATGCATTTATGCAGAGGAACACGCTACTCATCGTAATGGTTGCGGCCGGTTCAGCATTGTGCTGGTGGCCTGTAATTATTCAGCCCAATCTTGATCTCCCTGTATGGAAAACTCCGCTGATCTTCCTTGCACTGATTACGGCGCTCGCCACCGCTTTGTCGAATGAAGGAGCGGGATGGCTTATGAGCGCGTCGATCCTGGGCGTATTTGCTGGGATCTGCTGTGGTTTCAGGCTTTGGCCAAGCGAGAATAATGATCCGTTTACTATAGGCTTGGCAACGCTGGTCTCTATCCCTGTTTCCGTGATCGCAGTTGCTTCGGGCGTGGCGCTCCGAGAGTCGAAGATTGCCCAGAAGAACCGCCGACTGCTCTGGTGTGCCTTCCTCAGCAGTTTTGCATTTGCGCCGACGGTAGTCGCGCTGACACCTCTGCTCCTCGGCCGCCGCCGATAAGAAGTTTGCATCTCCCAAAAAACGTTAGGACTCTATCGTGACTGCCCCGAGCGGAAAAGCGGCTAGCCCGAGCATCTCTGGTGGGCAGTTTCGATAGAGCCGTTTCAAGTGGGTCGCTCGCGTTTGCGGCGGATGCGGTTTGCTATGGGAATTCAATCGTACTTTTGCTGTTTGACCGCTTCACGACCGCCTGGGAACGGTATCGCTGAGAGAAGTAGCAGGTCACAATACCTCCATTATGCTCCAGGAATGAAGGTTCTACGCATAAGAAAATGCCTGATTGTCGGCACGCGCAGCGTCCGCCGCGCGAGCGGCTTACTTGAAACGGGATTATCGGTAAGCTGCCTGTCGAATTGGCCTCTTTCGGAGGAAGTTCCGTCTCGCGTGGTTGTCCCAAAATCATTACCTTCTGGAACGCTAGTCGCACCATTCATTCGCATCCAAGAATGAGCTGCTTGCGAGATCACTCGCGTCGACCTTTCTGGAACATTCTTGCGCGAAATTCAGAGCAGATGAAGAATAGCCTTTCAGGCGTTGCGGATGGACTAGAAGCCGAGCAGGATGACCAAGTGCCAGATAAGCACAGATTCGATTGATCTGAAATGAGAAAATTTCCGGCTGTCTTAGGATCAGCTGTTTTCTTGGTCATCGCCCGAGGAGTTGTTGCTGGGCTGGTTCCCTGGTTGATCTCGGGTTGGCATGAGCAGCCACCTCTCGTCGCGGTTCCGGCAAGTCGGCCTATTGGCATGATTCTCATCGCGCTCGCCATTCCGGCGCTGCTCGATTCATTCGTTCGCTTTGCGATCGAGGGCTTAGGAACTCCGGCGCCAGCCTTTCCCACGCGGACTCTCGTTTTACGCGGCTTTTTTCGCTTTGTCCGAAATCCGATGTACGTCGCGGTCGTCCTGATCGTCCTTGGCCAAGGTTTACTTCTAGGAGACGTGCGCCTTATGGCTCTGGTGCAAACACGAGAGCGAGTTGGATAGTAGCGATCTAGGAGCCAATTTCCACTTATGCAGCAAGCACGGCATTCCAGATTGCAGGCGCAGCTTGGCCTCTGCGCCGTAGCCGACTCAGCGCGAACTGGCGTTTGTGGATGCGGCGAAGAAGTTCGACGCCAGCGATCGCGTTGGCGGCGGATGCAAAGCTCTTGAAGCCGAGCATGGGACGGGTTCTGGACTTGATCCCACGATGATCCTGCTCGATCAGGTTGTTCAGATACTTGGAAGACCGTAACTTCATGCGCTTGGGCAGCAGCCCGTCATCTCGCATCTCACGGACCGCTCGATGCGACGCGGCATAGCCATCGAGGGTGATGGTGTGCGGCGGCCGCCCTTCATGCCTGATCGCCTTCTTGAAGAAGGCCTTGGCTGCGGCCACATCGCGTGTCCTGCTCAGCCTGAAGTCGATGGTCTGCCCGGCTTTATCCACGGCTCGGTAGAGGTAGACCCATTGGCCGCGTACCTTGATATAGGTCTCATCGACTCGCCACGAGCGACCACAGGATCTTCCAAAGCGGTTCCAGCGCTTGACGAACTCTGAGGCATACCTCCGAACCCAGCGCATGATGGTCGTGTGGGCAAGACTCAGCCCGCGCTCAGCCATCATCTCGACCAGGTCCCGGAAGCTGAGCTTGTAGCGCAGGTACCAGCGGACGCACAGGATGATCACCTCGCGGTCAAAGTGCCGCCCTGCAAACAACTCTTCGATGCTGCTCAGCTTGCTCATCGCTGGTCCTCAACTCTCGAAAGACCAATGTACCCGACCGAACTCCGCTATTTGCACCAGAGCCCAGAAGCTTACTACAGCACGCTGGCACACGAGACCACGCACTGGACGCGGCATGAAAAGCGGCTCAACCGTGACTTTGGTCGCAAGCGTTTCGGCGATGAGGGTTACGCTGTCGAGGAACTCGTGGCCGAGCTGGGCGCGGCTTCCTCTGTGCAGACCTGCGGCTCACGCTAGAACTCCGCGAAGATCACGCAGCCTATATCGCCAATTGGCGGACCGTCCTCAAGAACGACAAGCGGGCGATCTTTACCGCAGCAGCGAATGCAGAACGCGCCGCTGCCTTCCTGCATGGCCTCCAACCGGGTGCCGAGGCAGCCGATGATGACAGGGTCGCAGCATAGGTGGCCCGGTCAACGATCTCGCAAGCTCTTGGCCATCATTTCGCCGTGAACGTGCCGGAATCCCTGGTTTCCCCATCCGAGATCGCGACCGCAATCTATGACTCCGGCCATGTCCGCGACAGAGGAACCGCGAACCGCCTCGAACGGCCAGTCCGTGCTCATGGTGCTGGGGGGCGCCGTTGTGCCGTCTCCTCGGCACAAAGTGGGCCGCCTCTATCTGAGCTAAAAGTAGATCCAGAAGCAGACCGGTTTTTGCGTGCAGACAATTTCCGTGTCGCTAAAGCGGCTTGAGCGTGCAAGACGGCACAACCCGCGTCGGCCCATGACTCCGTATCGCCAAGGAAAACCTTCTTGGGCTGCTCTTCCGCTAAGCAGTGAATGCTCCAGCCGTCCCGACGCATGAAATTGACAAGGATGCGCATCGGGGAAGGGTATAAGTTTCGGCAGGATGGGTCGAACCGCAATACTGATCTGTTGAGGAGTTGATTTTCCTGGCGCGAAGAAAAGCCGCTCCAACTTGGGCCACTTGCATCACGCAGAAGCGGGTAGATCTCCCCGCGAGTCTTGCTGCGGATTTCGTTTACGCAGACGGAGGTATGCCCTCGCAAACTCGTTCACCAGTCGTGAATTGTTGTCTGACCGCAGGATGAGAAATGTCTGCAGAAGGAGCTCATCGTGCATCATCGGGCGGAAGACGACTCCCTCATGCTGCGTGAGCCGAGCGGTAGACTGAGATAAAAATGCAATACAGCCGTGATCGACTACAAGCGGAAGCGCCTCCTGTACCGACATGATGTGTTGCAACTCTGGACTATGCACTCGATGTGTCCGGGCTAAGTCCATGAGGCGTTCGTAAACTTTCGGATGGGCCCGGCGAGCGAAAATGGCCCAACAATCGTTATCCAGATCCAGAACGCTTACCTGCTCCTTGATGGCTGCCCGGTGATCGTCCCGTAGTGCGACGTGGAGGCGCGTTCCCTGGATTGGCATTCTCAGAAGTCCTGGGATGTCAGGCGGGTCTGTCACAATTGCGAGATCGAGTTCTGCGTTCGAGACCGACTGAACGAGGTCAAAGGCGAAGGCACTTTCCAACTGAATCCTGAGCGTTGAGTAAAGAGGAAGATGAACGGCGAAGAGCGATTCAACGAGCACCGGATTTGTATACGGAGAACGGCCGACAATCAACACCCGCTCTGAACCGCTATCGGCAGCTCGTGCCAGTTGGATCGCGCGCTCGGCATGCTGTAATGCAGAACGCGCCTCGGCCACAAACACGTTTCCTGCGTCCGTTAATGCAACCTTCTTGTGATCGCGCCTGAACAGAGAAATTCCGAGCATCTGTTCAAGCTCAGCTATTTGTCGGCTGAGGGCGGGTTGAGTGATGTGGAGGCGGGCCGCGGCGCGCGTATAGCTGAGGTCTTCCGTCAGCGCGACAGCGGCTTTCAAATAGCGTATTTCGGGTGTTGCAAGCATAGGGCCCTTGCGCAACTTTTCACGAATCAGGTCTGAATCGGCATTTTAGAAGCACTAAAACATGCCAATTAAGCTCTACAACTTCTGGAGATGTATATGGCGATGGCGACGGCACCAGTTTTTTCGAAAATTAATGTATTTCGTCTTACGAAGGTAACGCCAAGAGAGGAATGGGAAGTCCGCTCGATCGGCTTCGGGAACTTGCTTCGCCCGTCGTTGTCGCCCTAAGTTATGAGCGGAGGGAATAACAGACATCCGAGAATTTATTGGACGAAACTGTGGAAAAGAAGCATGTTCATTCATGGGCTCTTCGAGCAACTCGATCCGTTCAGTGACGGATCTGGCCAGTGCCTTGTCCGGATCCGTCCGCCCCAAGGAAGAACCCTCCATGGAAGGCATTGCAGAGGCGAGGGTATGAGGACTATATGGAGAAAGAAAATCCAGGAAAGGTATTGAAGCTGAAACAGGCCGCCGCCGTCTTGCAATGCCATCCGAAGACATTGCGGTTGATGGCCCAGGCGGGGAAGATTCCCGCCCGGCGCGTTGGAAAATTATGGCGTTTCTCGGCAGACCGCTTGCGCGAGTGGATCGAAGCTAGTTAGCCGCCTCTGTTTATGTAACCGCTGTGGTGTCTTAAGGCAGTAACATCTCCACTACTTTGCGATTTCCTTCGCGTTTCTCAGGGGAAAGCGCTCTTCCGTACACATTGAACGTAGTGGCGATGGCAGAGTGCCGCATTAGGTCCTTGGTCACCCCCGGCGCGACACCGGCTGAGTCGAGCCATGATCGGTACGAATGCCGCAATGAATGGAAGCCGAGTCCTTCGATCCCCAGCGCCTCTCCGGCAGGCCGAATCCAACGCTGTTGCAGGCTTGGCGACATGTATGGCATTCCGGTATAGGGGTTGGCAAAAAGCCACTCAAACTCAGACTTGCGCTTCCAGTCCTGCAGCAACGCTGTCAATGTGGGATGTAAGGGCAGCTTGGCCTTCGAGGGTGCGTTCTTGGTGTCATCGATAGCCCCGCGGTAGGCGCTGCGGCGAATCGTAACTGTCTCATGTTCCCAATCGATATCAGACCACTGCAACCCAAGCGCCTCGCTCACGCGTAACCCAAGACAGGCCGAGGTCATGGCGATCATGTTGACATGCCCGGGAAGTTTTGGCGCGATCTCCCGGAATTGCTGCGGAGTCAGAACCACCGCCTCCTTGACGCGCTTCGTCACGTTCTTGATCTTGACGATGTCGATAGGATTTCGCCGTTCGAGTGGCAGATACTCCCAGAGCGTCGCCAAGTCGAAGAGCTTGTGCATCAAGCTGCGGAGGTGGCCCTTTGTAATGGGCGCAAGATTGAGCGATTGGAACCAGGCATGAATCTCACCGGGCCGAATCTCCGAGATCATGCGGCTGCCCCACTTCGGTCGCAAATGGGTATTGATGATGGAGGTGTAACCGCCCTTGGTGGCGTGTCGTGCGGGCATCTCTTCGGCGATGTAGCGTTCAAGGAGGGCGTTGAAGGACACATCGTTAGCGCGGCTATACTCCGTGCCTTCGTTCAACCGGAGGAGTTGAGCTTCGACCTTCTGCCGGACGGACTTTGCGGTCTTGTAGAGACCTCCGTCGAAGTATTGGCTCTTCGGTGTCCGCTTGCCGCCGGTTTCAACGTAATAACGGAACTCCCAAGCAAAACCCTTGGCTCGTTTAACGCGGCGAATCGACCCATGTTGATAGCGCTCGCGATGGATTTTCATTGCCCCCTCCTGGTCCCCGTCCTAGGGGACCATTTTACCTTATCATGGGTTATTATGGGTTGGAGGCGACCCGCTAATTTCGCGTAAGTTATTGATTATTGGAGCACCGGGCGGGAATTGAACCCGCGAATACTGGTTTTGCAGACCAGCGCGTTAGCCACTTCGCCACCGGTGCTCATCTTCGACCTTACCTACTTTGCCTGGGGAGCAAGCTCCTTCTTCGCCAGGTACCAGGTCTCCACTGTCAGCCCTGCTCCGCCGCCGTTCGTGCGCTTGCGCGCGTCTTCCACCGTAGCCGGTGCTGGCACGATGACAAGATCTCCAGGATTCCAGTTAGCGGGGACCGAAACGCCATTACCGTCGATCGTCTGCAACGCCGCGAATATGCGGATCAACTCATCCACATTACGTCCCAGCTGCATCGGGTAGTAAACAATGGCGCGGATATTCTGCTTAGGGTCGATGGCGAAGACTGCGCGTACCGTGGCCGTATCCGACGCTGCTTCATGCACCAGCCCATAGGCCTGCGAGACCTTCTGGTCGAGATCCGCAATGACCGGAAACTTCACCTCCACACCCGCGTTGCGTTCGATGTCCCGCACCCATGCGATATGCGAGTAGATGCTGTCAATCGAGACCCCGATCAACTGCACGTTCAACCTCTCAAAGTCTTCGGCTCGGCGCGCAAATTCAATGAACTCCGTGGTGCACACGGGAGTGAAGTCCGAAGGGTGGGAAAAAAGCAATACGTACTTGCCCTTGCTGGTGTAGTCGCTCAACTGGATAACGCCATGTGTGCTCTTCGCTTTGAAGTCGGGCGCCTGCTCAAGGATGCGTGGGATGCGTGATTCCGTGCTCATGTGGGTTTCCTCTTCGAAACTCGGTTAGCAGTTGCTTCTGAGCACGAGGGTACCCGCGCCAAGAGCCAGCTGCGGGTGGATGAGGTTTCTATGTCAGGAGTCGAAGCTTGCGTTTCGATCTAGAAACACACCCGCAGCGTGCAGCAGCAGCGACAGCAGCCGCTACAGAGAGTGCCCGGGTGGTGAAGGGTAGTTGCCATTGATCAAGTAGGAAGCAGTAGGTTACCTGCTTCGAATTTCTAGCATAGAACCCGTGGCGTGAGGTGTCAAACCGTCTGCTGATGAGTTGGGCCGTCGTTCGAGTGTCCAAAAAAAGGACAGATAATAAAAAAGGGGAAGACGTCGGCGAGAAGTTGCAGGAAATTTATTTTTTTTGAGCACTGATCCTGTAGCAAAAGAGCGCCTTTTCCTTGAACGATTCACATGCTTTCAACAGGGCTGAACACGCGTATAGGCAACACTGACAACACGACGCCATTTTGCGGTGGAACTTGCGTAAAAAAACCAGCGCCATTTCGCTTGATCTTCTCCGTTTACACATCGCTGTCCTCTTCGTACTCTGTGCAAGCGTCGCCGTCGAGGTAACGCAACTGTCGGCCATTAATCACAATTGAATTCAGATCGGACGCGCTTGGATGCGCGCTGCGGTTGGACGGCGCTGCCGCCGGAAAACGACTTGCTCTTCGTCGTCTCTGGTCCAAGCAGGTCGTTGTCCGCCAGGCTCCGCAACCATCCACGACGCGGCTTATACCGTTCTTCCCCCGAAGCCGGCAAACGCGCACATGCCTAGTGTGCTCGCGTTTCACAGCTCCTTTGAAAGGAGAAATTTAGGACCCCATGAGGCCAAAGAAAACTATTTTGTGTGTTGACGACAACGAGCAGTCTCTTTCTGTTCGCAAATTCATGCTTGAGACCCGAGGGTATCGAGTACTGACAGCTTCCAGCAGCGAACAGGCCTTGGAGCTCTTTCGCGATGGTGGGATCGATCTGGTTCTGAGCGACCTGATCATGCCCTACATGGACGGCAACGAACTCATTCGCCGCATGAAGGAGTTGGCGCCCGAAGTCCCGGCCATCCTGATCAGCGGCAGCGTAAAGGCATTCGATCGCGCCAATCGAGCCGATGCCTTCTTGCCCAAGGGTGCATGCTCTCCGGTGGAGTTGCTGGAGCGCGTTCGCGTGATGGTAGCTCGAAAACGCGGGCCCAAGAAGGGACACGGCATACGCCCCGTGCTTAGGGATCATGCCCAGGAACACCTTGCCGACCGCCAGGTGGAGACCAGCGATCCGCTAGCAGTGGGCCTTTGATCGCAGGGGCTGCGCATATCCACTTCTGCTGTATAAAGGGGAGCGCCTGCTGACGCGACTTTTCGTCAAGAAAAGGCGCACATCGCTAAACCTTCCTATGCAGCGTAGAAGTGGATATGCGTTACCCTGCCAGTTACAATCAGGAACGTGCAGCCCATCATTGAGGCAAAGAGCGTCAGCAAAGTTTACCGGGCGGGGAAAGTAGACGTTCCTGCCCTTACCGGCGTTTCGTTTGTCGTGCCGCCGGGCGAGTTCGTCAGCATCGTCGGGCCCTCAGGCAGCGGCAAATCGACGCTCTTCTATATTCTTGGCGGCTTGACGCGCGCGACCTCGGGAAGCGTCTTGATTGACGGCGTCGACTTTGCCCGGCTCAGCGACTCCAGGCGCACGGTGTTGCGCAAGACGAAGATTGGCTTTGTGTTTCAGAAGTTCAATCTGTTGCCCACGCTCACGGCGCGCGGCAATATTGAAATCGCGCGCGAGATCGCCGGCAGCCACCAGGCGCAGGACGATCAGCTTCTTCAGCACCTCACCGACATGCTGGGCATTTCGGGCCGGCTCGATCATCTTCCGTCGGAGCTTTCCGGCGGCGAACAGCAGCGGGTCGCCATTGCCCGTGCCCTCATCACCCGTCCCGCCATTATTTTGGCCGATGAGCCTACGGGCAATCTCGACACAGCTAATTCCAATGCGGTATTGGAGATGCTCAGGCGCTCCAACCAGGAGTTCAAGCAGACCGTGCTGATGATCACCCACAACCCTGAGGCGGCTGCCGTTGGAGACCGCATCCTGCACATGCGCGACGGCCGTCTGGTGGGGGAATAGGCAGCATCGCATCCGTGATCACCTGGGTGCTGTTGGCCGGATTGCCCGGAACGGGCAAGAGCACGCTGGCCCGGGCCCTGGCCGAGCGCATGCCTGCCGTTGTTCTTGACAAGGATCGTGTCCGTGGCGCGTTGTTTGCGGGTGCTCTCACCGACTACAGTGCCGAACAAGATCGCGTGTGCATGCGCGCGATGCTGGAAGCGGCCGCCTATCTGACCGAGCGCCGCCGAGTGGAATACATCTTTTTCGATGGTCGCACCTTCTCCACCGGGGCGCAGATTGAAGAGGTCTTGCTGGCGGCGGCGAATGCTGGTGCCCGCTGGCGCATCCTGCATGTGATTTGTGCCGATGTGGTCGCGGAAGAGCGCCTGGGGCGAAGCGACCCTGCTCATCCGGCACAGAATCGTGATCCTGCGCTCTACCGCAGGATCAAGCAGCATTTCGAGCCTATCCTGCATGAGAAGCTGCAGGTCGACACGACATTGGGCATAAATAGCCATTTGGCGGCTATTGAGGCCTATCTCAGGGTCGAGGAATAGGGGTCGTGCGTTGACCCGGTGTCGAACCGCCCGATATACTGCCTCAGGACGTAATGCGGGAGTAGCTCAGTGGTAGAGCATCGCCTTGCCAAGGCGAGGGTCGCGGGTTCAAGTCCCGTCTCCCGCTCCAGGTAGCTACCTTGTCGCTGGTGGATTGAGCCGCAATGGTCTGAAAGTCGCAATGGCTGGACCCGGTTTCTGCCCGCCCCGGCGGTACAATGTTCAAGATGGCGCGGTACCCAAGCGGTAAGGGAGAGGTCTGCAAAACCTTTATGCGTCGGTTCGATTCCGACCCGCGCCTCCAATCCTTCAGTAACCTGGTTCCCCTCAGAACAAATCATCCATAACATTGTCGGGGTTACCCGCATCCGGTTCCCTCGCGGGTCAAATTTTGCGTGTTGTGCTAATCCGTTGTGTACCCCCGGACTTCACAGGCCGCCCGCCCCGGACCTTCAAGTCGCGCCGCTGAGTCCAAGAAAGTCTGGGCTTTAGAGTCTGCGTGAGAACTCCCGAATCGCCGAGATCAGGACGATCAATCAGTCGCGAAGGACATCTGAGCCCAGGGCGCAGCCCCCACGCGCTGATTGGTTTGGCAGACGATAGAAATCCAAGAAGACGCTGATTGTTTGGATCTCCAACTCGTGGCGAGTTTGACGAAAAACACCCAAAACAAGGTGTGGCGCTTATGGGCTTAGTCCTGGGCAATTTCATGCGTCCCTGCGGGACTGAGGCGGCTAAATGCGAGCTCTCACGCAGACTCTTTAGCCCGTACGTATCCGTTTGAAAACAGATCCGGCTTTAGCTGCTGAGGGCCCCTTTCTATCCGCAACCGCGACTTTTTTCCGCAGCCTCTTTCAGTCCGAGGAGCGGGTCAAACCCGCGGGAACGCTCGATATACAACTCTCGGGCTTTAGCACTGGTGACTATGCCGTTACCGGGCCGCGGGCTGAGCGGCCGCGCCATTTGACGCCATCATCTATCGTAGTGGACCCCCATTAACTCGTCAGGTATTGTTGTGCAGAGCCCCCGCGATCCGAGTTGCAAGAAAGGCGAGACTTTATGCCCGCCAAACCAGCGCGGCTTCTATGCGTAGGCCGGGAGCAGTATCTCCTGGAAACTCGCTGCGCCGTCCTCGGACAATCCGGCTACGATGCTCAGTCGGCCACGCTTCTCGAAGCGGAAGATCTGCTGCGTACCGAGAAATATGACCTCGTCATCGTCTCCGCTTTACTGAGCGACGAAGAAAGAAGCCGCATTCTTACCGCCGTCGCCGGCTCTTCACCGATCCTCACCTTGGATGGCGTGACGTTCGCTGCAGAATTGCTGAGCGAAGTAGAACGCAAACTGGCGCTGTCCGCCTTAGACCGATGAGGCGGATGGGAACAGCACGGTGAACATTTTCTATCACTCGCCGGATTGAGTTCCGCTCAGACTTGTCCAAATTAGCTCTTCACAATTTCGCGGCATCGGGCGCGGCGGCTTCATCCCTGGCGCCGTAGTCCTTTGGAATGGAACGCCGCGAACAACTACCTACATCGATCAAAACCACTTACAGTTTGCGGTAGCCGCAGCGGATGTAGCTGCCCCGTCCTCTGTCTCCCTTTCCGCGGCCAATCCTGGCTCAAACTCGTCGCCGACCCTGGCGCTCACGGTGCAATAGACGCTAGCCGAGTCTCCACAGGAGTGGGTCTCAAAGCTTTTCGCGGTTTCGTGGGTCCGCCGCAAGCCCAGTAGGTAGCCGCAAACAGAGCCATCAGGACGCCAAAAATTATCAAGGCGCGAAGCGAAGGTAGCCAATTCATAGCCCTACAGCATACCGCAACTTAAGTCCCGCAGGGCCAATGACAACTTCCTGGATAAGCTGATGGGTGCCCCAGGTCCCCGATTTCCTGCGAAGCTTATTGGGTTCCTCGCACTCTATGCGCCTTTCCGTATAGAAAGGCGCACACGCGGTCCTGTCCAGCACTACGTACAGGAAATTCGGGGGGTCTCGCTTTTGAGACCTGGGATCCTCCACGCAAATGCCGGCGGACCCGAGTCCTCACCCACACTCTAAAGCCCAGATGGAACGAGCGCCCTGACCTTACCTCAAGGCCCGGAGGGCCGCCTGCCAAACATAGCCCAGCTCGGAAGGGCTGGGTCATATGCAAGATGATGCGAGCGCCGTAGTTGCGGCACTCTACCACAGAAGACCCCCGGCAAGCCTTTCATTATAGAATTCGCAGATGCAAAAGATCCTCTTGCGAGCCGGTGTGAGTGTATGTCTTCTCCTTTCCGTCTTCACTGCCACGGGTGCAACTCCTCCCAAACTGCGTTTGCAGGAGCAGCAAAAGATAGAACCGGTCTCTTACCGAGCCGAGCTGACTCTCGACCCCATGAAGGACACGTTTTCCGGCTCTCTGCTCATTCGCCTGCAGATTTCCGAGTCGACCAACACCATCTGGCTTAATGCACACCATCTCTCGATCGCCTCCGTTACTCTAACCTCCGGCGGCAATAACCTCACCGGCAAAGCGACGCCTGCCGGAGAAGACTTCGTTGGCATTGCGTTCGACACGCTGGTGCCTACCGGACCGGCGGAGCTAAGCATTCAATACACCGGAGAGGTTAAAAAAGGGGATACCGCGGGTCTCTTCCGGGTAGACGATAAGGGCAACTCCTATCTGCTGACGCAGTTCGAATCGACCGACGCTCGGGACGTGTTCCCCTCCTTTGATGAGCCGGTCTACAAAGTTCCGTGGAAGCTGACCTTGCATGTCCCTGCTCAAGACACGGCACTGAGCAACACGCCGATTGCTTCTGACCACACCGAAGGCAATATCCGCACCGTCGAATTTGCCGAGACCAAGCCGTTGCCCAGTTACTTGATCGCCTTCGGAGTTGGACCGTTCGAGTATGTTGACGCGGGCACAGCCTGTAAGAAACATATTCCGGTGCGCATTGTCGTGCCTAAAGGCCGTGCCGCCGAGGCAAAATACGCAGCCGAAGTAACTCCGCAAATCCTGACTCGTTTGGAGGAGTATTTCGGTATTCCTTATCCCTACGACAAGTCCGATCAGGTATCCGTGCCGGTTACGTTAGGCTTCGGGGCCATGGAAAACGCCGGAATGGTGACCTATGGCCAGACCATCATTCTTGCCGACCCATCCTCAGACGGCATCGCCCGCCAGCGCGAATACGCGTCGGTAGCCGCGCATGAGCTTGCCCATCAATGGTTCGGCGACCTGGTCACCACCTCTTGGTGGAACGACATCTGGCTCAACGAAGCATTCGCTACCTGGATGGAGCAAAAGATCCTCGCCGAGTGGAAGCCAGAGTGGAACACCCGGATCGCCGACGTGAATACAAAGTTGGAGGCGGAAGACCAGGATAGCCTCATTTCGGCGCGGCAGATTCGTCAGCCAATCGAATCCAAAGGCGATATTGGCGCGGCGTTTGACGACATCACCTACTTAAAAGGTGCAGCCGTTATCGGGATGTTTGAGAACTGGATGGGGTCAGCCGATTTCCGAGCAGGGGTACAGCGTTATTTAAACGCTTATGCGTTTCGCACCGCTACGGCTGACAATTTTCTCGAGTCTCTGAGCGCTGGAGGCAAGAACGTCACCGCCGCTTTCTCCACCTTTCTCAATCAACCAGGCGTGCCCATGGTGTCAGCAGCTCTCGCTTGCAACGCTGGAGCAAAATTGCACCTGGAGCAGAAACGATCCGTGCCCATCGGTTCTGAAGGAGTTGCCGCGCAACAGTGGTCGATACCGCTATGTATCCGCTACGGTTTGGGAAGCGGGACGGCGAGCGAGTGCACGCTGATGACCGAAAAATCAACGGACTTCAAGCTCACCAAGACCCAGAGCTGCCCCACCTGGCTGCAGGCGAATGATGCAGCCAAGGGCTACTACCAGGTGAACTACCAGGGAAATCTTCTGCATGAGTTGACGGAAGGAGACATTCCGCAAAGGCTTCCAGGGACAGAACGAGTGGACTTGATAGGCAACGCGGCGGCGGGCTGGACGAGTGGTGATTTGCCCGGGAAAGACGCCTTGGGCCTGGTCGAGAAGTTCCACAATGATCCGGAGCGGCTCGTGGTAGTGCGTGCTCTGAACCTGGCGCTGCTCCCCAACGCCAACTTGGTGCCCGACGATCTACGGCCAAAGTATCGCCAATTCCTATTGACTAACTTTCAAGCTCGCGCCAAGCAACTTGGTTGGACACCGCACCCCGGCGAATCGGACGATGTGCGCTTGCTGCGTCCGACGCTTTTGCGGGCTGTATCGACGGTGGGTGGAGACCAGGAATTGGGCATGCAAGCCGTGGGGCTTGCCGATCAATGGTTGAAGGATCCAACCTCGGTAAGTCCGGATGTTCGCGATGCCGTTCTCCGAACTGCGGCCTATTACGGTGACCGGGCGCTCTTCGATCGTTTTTTCGCTGCCTATCAGAAAACCGAGGACTCGCAGTTGAAGCAGTCTCTTTTGATCGCGTTGATCGGTTTCCGTGACAAGCAAATTGTTCAGGATGAGCTTGGCTTTGTGGAGTCCGGCAAGGTTCCGCTTCCGGACGGCATCATTTTTCTCTTCGCTCCGGGGAGCGCCTCGCCCGCCCTGCGCAAATTACCCTTTGAAGCCGTGGAGGCAAACTACGACCAGCTCTTGAAAAACCACCCCAACGTCTTTGGCTTTGGGCTGGCGACCTTCCTACCCCAGGTAGGCGACGGCCTTTGTGATCCGCAAGACCGCCAGGAATACGCCTCCTTCTTCGGCCCGCGAGTAAACAACGTAGTGGGAGCCTCCAGGCCCTACGCCCAAACCTTAGAAAAAATCGACCTCTGCATAGCCCTCAAGAAAGCCCAAGCCCCAAGCGTAGCCGCCTTTCTGCAAACCTACTAACTCCGGTTCCCTCACTAAGGCCGGGTACCACCACCCCTTGACCGTTAAGTGCATCGGATTAAAGGCCGTAGTCGCTGACCTGTTGTGCCAGCCCCGGACTTCAGTCCGGGGGAGCGGGTTTTCAAACCCGCGGAAACGCTCGGTATATAAATTTCGGGGCTTTAGCCCTGGTGGCTGCCTCTCGAGCGATCCGGACTTTTTCCGCAGATTCTAAAGTCGAGCACCCCGCAAAGGAGTTTCCGCGCCCGTCCGCCAGCAACCGCTGCCCGTCCAAGCACCTGTATCATAAGAGCGGTTAACCATGAGTTCACCAGACGCCCCTGCGATCGCATCGCCCGTCCATTTCAACTTCGAGAACACTTATGCGCGCTTACCGGATCGCTTTTACGCCCGCCTCCCCCCAACACCGGTAGCGGCCCCCCGCTTAATCAAATTAAATGTGGAATTAGCCCGCGACCTGAACCTGGACCCGGAAGCACTATCAACCCCGCAAGGCGTAGAAATTCTATCCGGCAACCGCGTGGCCGATAGGTCTGAGCCTTTGGCGCTAGCCTATGCCGGCCATCAATTCGGGCATTACGTACCCCAACTCGGCGACGGCCGAGCCAATCTCCTGGGCGAAGTATTAGGGCGGGATGGCATCCGCTACGACATCCAGCTCAAGGGCTCCGGCCCAACCCCGTTCTCCCGCGGCGGCGACGGCAGAGCCGCGCTCGGTCCCGTCTTGCGCGAATACATCGTGAGCGAGGCCATGGCGGCGCTGGGCGTACCGACCACCCGCGCTCTCGCCGCGGTGACCACCGGCCAAAGAGTTTTACGCGAAACAGTTTTGCCCGGAGCCGTATTCACCCGGGTAGCGGCGAGTCATCTCCGTGTCGGCACCTTCCAATATTTTTCCGCCCAGGGCGACACCGAAGGCACCCGCACGCTGGCAGACTATGCCATCGCCCGCCACTACCCTGAAGCTGCTCAAGCGAACCATCCGTATCGCGCCCTATTGGATGGCGTAATCGCCCGCCAGGCGCGACTGATCGCACAATGGATCCTCCTCGGCTTCATCCATGGCGTGATGAACACCGACAACACTTCCATCTCGGGCGAGACCATCGATTACGGCCCCTGTGCCTTTATGGAAGCCTACGATCCGGCCAAGGTATACAGCTCCATCGACCATTACGGTCGCTATGCCTATGGCAACCAGCCTCGCGCCGCGCTTTGGAACCTGACCCGTCTTGCCGAGGCCTTGCTGCCCGTCCTCGAGCACGAGGAGGGAAACGCCGAAGCCGCGGTAGCCTCTGCCAGCGAGGCGCTCGCCGCCTTCGCTCCGCAGTTCGAAGTGGCCCGCGCCGCCGGCTTGCGCCGCAAGCTAGGCCTTTTCACCGAGCATGCGGGCGACGAAGCGCTGGCTCAGGATCTCCTCGATCGCATGGCTACGAACCGAGCCGACTTCACCCTCACCTTCCGCCGGCTGTGCGCTGCTGCGGCAGGACCGGAAGGCGACGAAGCCGTACGCACATTATTCGCCGATCCCGCCGCATATGACGCGTGGGCTGTTGCATGGCGCGATCGCCTGCAGCAAGAGACCATCTCGGAGCAGGAGCGCGCCGCGGCCATGCGCATGGCGAATCCGGCATTCATCCCCCGCAACCACCGTGTGGAGGCAGCGCTCAGTGCCGCCGTCGAGCGGCAGGACTTCCAGCCCTTCGAGGAATTACTGGACGTCGTCTCCCGTCCCTACGAAGACAGGCCAGAGCTGGAGCCCTACGCCACGCCGGCCCGCCCCGAGCAATGCGTCCTGCAGACCTTCTGTGGTACCTAAGCAGGAGGCGACAAGATGATGGGTGCCCCAGGTCTCGCTTTTGAGACCTGGGGTCCTCCACGCAAATGCCGGCAGACCAAATTTACTACTGCTTCTGCATAAACCCGCGCACCAGCGCCGCAATCTCATCTGCTTTAGTATCCAGCGCGAAGTGTCCTGCCTCCAGCACGTGGACCTCCGCGTTCGGTACATCCTTGCGGTACCGTTCCGGCTCCCCCGCATCGAACGAGAGATCATGCTTACCCCAGACCACCAGGAGCTTCGGCTGCGTCTTTTGCATCCAGGCCTGCCACTGTGGATAAGCATCGACATTCGTGCGGTAGTCATAGAACAGATCGCTTTGAATCTGTGCCTGCCCCGGCGCGTTCAGAAAGGCGTACTCATCCGTCCAAAGATCCGGGTCATAAAGCTCGATCTTCGGATCATCCCCCACATGCCGCGTCTTCGTGGTGGCCAGCGACAGCAGGTTTTTGCGCAACGCTTCTTCATGAGCAGGCCGGTCCGCCCAGTAAGCCCGCCGTGTTGCCCAGTTCGCCCCCAGTCCTTCGTTGTGAGCGACCGCATCCTGCACGATGAGTGCCTTCACCCGCTCCGGGTGGGCCAACGCCATGCGGAAGCCGACCGGTCCGCCGTAGTCCTGCATATAAAGCGTGGACGTCGGCAAGCCAAGCGCCTGCGTGAAGCCGTCCATCATTTGAGCGATGTGGTCGAAGGTGTAATCGAACTGCTTTGGGTCCGGCCAGTCGCTATGTCCGAACCCGGGATAGTCGGGTGCAACCAAATGGTAGCTATCGGAAAGCCGCGTCAGCAGCGGCTGAAACATCCGCGACGATGATGGAAGACCGTGCAGTAAAAGGATGGTGGGAGCGTCCTTCGGCCCCGCCTCTCTATAGAAGATGGAGAGTCCATCGACCGTCACGGTGCGATAAAAAACCGGCTGTTCCACTGCTTTATCCTTTCGGCCATCAAACTCGAGGTCGATTTATCATCAAACTCAAATACACTGCCATCTAAATTTGAGCCACACAGCGAAAGGAGCTTTTGAATCATGAGATCCGATATTGTGCCCGGCGTAGTCTTTCCCGACTACGAACTTTCTGATCATACTGCGAAGCGCCGCCGGCTCTCGGAACTTCAGGGTCCGCATCCCATGGTTCTCGTGCTCAGCCGTGGGGGTTTTTGTCCCAAGGACCGCCGGCAGTCCGAACTACTTGTCCAACTGCATCGTGAGTTGGAAGTCGCATATTGCCGTCTAGTCACCATAAGCACCGACAATATCACTCTGACCAATGAGTACCGCACAGGGGTCGGTGCTCACTGGCCGTTCCTCTCCGATGCGGGACGAGTCGTGCAGAAAGATCTGGATATCGCCGAATACACTGATCCAGCCAACAACCCCATGATTCCCCATGTCATTGTTTTGGAACCGGGCCTTGTCATACACAAGATCTACAACGGCTATTGGTTTTTCGGTCGGCCGACGATGGAGGATCTCCGTCAGGACCTCCGTTTCGTCACCCAGAAGTGCCGCCCAGATTGGGATATCACAGCCCCGGAATTGAAAGCCGCCTGGAAAGAAGGCCGCAAAGAACTCTTTTACCCCTATGGCAAGACCTATACGCAAACGCTCGGCGAACAGGATTAGAATCGGTTTTCATCGAAGGGACTCAGCGAAGAGGCAGCATCACTGTGTACACCCCGGCGTCACCAAGCCGCCTGGGAGCGCTGCCCTTCCCTTTGTCATCCCGAGCGAACCCGAATTTCCTGCCACGCGGCCCTGGACACGACAACGTGTGCGCCTTTCCGTAAAGAAAGGCGCATGAAGCTTGCCAAAGCCACCAAATTCCACAGGAAATCCGGGGTAGCCGAGGGACCTGCGGTTTCACTTCATTACCCTAATCGGTGTTCTTCAGCCTCACTGCGTACACCCCGGCGCCACCAAGCCACCTGGGAGCGCTGCCCTCCCCTTTGTCATCCCGAGCGAAGCCGAGGGACCTGCGGTTTCACTTCATTACTCTAATCGGTGTTCTTCAGCCTCACTGTGTACACACCGGCGCCACCAAGCCACCTGGGAGCGCTGCCCTCCCCTTTGTCATCCCGAGCGAAGCCGAGGGACCTGCGGTTTCACTTCATTGCCCTAATCGGTGTTCTTCAGCCTCACTGCGTACACCCCGACGTCACCAGGCCGGCAGGAAGCTTAGCGGTGCATAGCCATTGCGGGAAAAGGGGATCCGTTGCCGGAGTGGAGCTGGGCTTCTGGTAGCCAAATCCCATAGCGGCACTCGCCGTAGGAGCAAAATCAGCAATAAAAGAAGCCATGCAGGCGGGCACGTTGGAAGTGCCCTGGCAGGAGGGGGCGCCCGGGACCGTAGCGTTCGCAAAGGCCGGACTGATGTCGAATACATTCTTCGAACCGTAGGCGAAGGTCCCGCTATTAGAAAGATAGACGTTGTTGTTGTTCAGGCCATACGCGAAGTTGCTGTCCACCGAGTCGGTCCCATCTCCTATTATCACCGACAATGGATAAATCGGGTTCGCGCCGCATCCCGTCGCACTCTTGGTAGCAATCAAATTCCCGTACACCTGCGTGTTGCTAGCCGTGATAAGAGCAATTTCCCCACACCCAGTACTGACTTGATTTGGGTCGGTGAGATTTCCCCAGCTGGTATTTTGCGTTATATAGATAGCCGCGTGGGAAGTACCTGCGGAATTATTCAAGACCTCAATACCCCTGCCGCCGTTGTTGACGACAATGTTGTTTTCCACCACCGTCTGCTGCGCGTAAGGCGTCCCTCCCCCTTGGGAGAAGTCAAACGTGTCGAGGATGATCCCTTCGCCGTCGGTGGGTGCAGTGCCGTCGCAGGGATCCGGATCTAAATTGCTATAGGCATAGTTTCCGGCAACAAACATGTGCGTACCAGCTGCGGTGTCAGTGGCAATAGGCTCGTAGATGTTGAATCCACTGAAGCATGCCCCGTTGCCCTGCGCTGAGTTGTAGGCGACATTTCCGACATAGGCGATGTAATCGGCGCTGGCAGTCGCAGAGACGTCGTAAACCTCATATCCCCCGCCCATGCAACCGTTCGCCACGTTATTAGCAAAGATGACGTGGCTGATTGTGGCAGGAGCAGAAGCTCCCGGTCCGGCATGGAAGCAGGCGGCGTAGATATTTGTATTGGTTGTAATTTCCCAGCCTTGGACCCCCCAATAGCTCTGATCGACCCACATTCCATCTAAATTGATTGATGCAATCTTGCAGGTGTCGAAAGTTGCGCATTGCAGCCAGGCGACATTATTGCCCGCAGGGCAAGTCACCGCGCCCCATTTGCCGGTATTGAAATTCGCTGCAGAGTACGTACCAGACGCTGCGCTAATCATGTCGCCGCAGTTCAAAGGATGATCCGGTGTCAGCCATGGCAAGCTGGCGGAAAGGCCGCTGTTCGAGTCGTTTCCATTCGGCGAAATATAGTAGGTCACCGGGGCAACTGTGATGGTGAAGCTTGCGCTGGTCGCCGAGGTGAGGCCCGGGCTGGTTGCCGATAGCATGAAGCTTCCGCCAGTACTAACCGTAAGGTTGCTGAAGGTTGCGATACCATCCTCAGGAGTCACGGTCAGTGTCCCGCCAAGGCCTGTGCCTGCTACCAGGGCGACCGTCACCGGACCGTCGGCGGCCGTTACGGTATGCCCGTTGGCATCCTCTACTGCGACTTGGACGGCTGGCGAGATTGTCGCCGCAGTCAACGCATTCGAGGGCTGTACCGTAAACGCCAGTTTTACCGGCGCACTGATGGTAAAGCTTGTGCTGGTCGCTGAAGTGAGGCCGGAACTGGTGGCCGTCAGCGTGTAGCTTCCGGCAGAGCTCACAGAGAGGTTGCTGAAGCTCGCGATGCCGTTCTGCGGGGTGACGGTCAGTGTCCCTGCAAGGCCCGTGCCGCTGGTAAGGGCTATCGTGACTGCGTTGGTTGCGCTGGTCACGGTGTTGCCGTTGGTATCCTCGACCGCCACCTGCACCGCCGGCGATATCGCCGCCGATGCCAGCGCGTTCGATGGCTGCTTCACGAAAGCTAGCTTCACCGGCGGGTTTGCCACACTAATTGTCAATACCGCAGTGGCCACTGCACTCGATGTTCCCCCGAGAACCGCAATCGCCTCCACGGTCGATGTCGCAGTAATCGAGATTGGCCCCGTATACGTGCTTGAAGAAGCCGTCGGGGTCATTCCGTTGGTGGTGTAGTAGATGGCAGCTCCCGCCGACGTGTCACTAATCGTCACCTGCTGAGTGCCGGTGTAAGTCCCAGTACTTGGTGAGATCGAGGGAGTAGAAGGCGTAACTGGCTGGACCACCGCGGGCGAACCCGAGGATCCGCCGCACCCACTAAGCATCGCCAGCGTGATTCCTGCAAAGATCAAAAGAGCAAAGGACGGGTAACACAATAAGTGGTTACCAAAACGCTTAGAGACAGGTAACTCAGAATCTTTAGTAAGTGGGTGCTGCGCGGCGCAAGTAGCCACCCCCCTCAGAATGATCATGAGAGCTCTTGCACCTGTACGGGAAAAGCGCAGGACCTTCATCAAATCCCCGTTGGAAATTTAGGCATGTCAAACATATCTCGAACGTCGTCCAACCGCAGCAAACAAAAAGGTCACACACTTAGTCGGCTTCAGGAGATCAATATTCCCGCGCCAAACCTCGAAAGCTTTGCCGCTTCTCATCGCAAACAGAAGCGACTTTCGTTCAGGACCAAAAAGAATAAACCAAAAAAACAGAAAGGGAATAAACCGGGGCCGTTACGTCCCATTAGACGCGAAGAATGCGTCGATGTCTTACTTGGAAGATGAAAAAAATCAAAATCCCTTCAGAGTTGAAGGCCTAACCGGTCACCCAGCGCCCGGCGCCCGGTACTTGTAAGGCTGAGTGCTCTACTGTCAGCATCCTGAACCAGCCATCTTCTCCTCAGTGTCAGTTGCAGGATTGCTGAACCGAGTGCCCCAGCGAGATGGGGCTGACGCTCGCTCCAATCCAGGCATGGATAAGCGAACCTCCGTCGCGGCAGCCTGGTCGCCTCCAGGTCGATCCCCAGGGAGGTGAATCCTTTTTCCCCGGCCGCAGTGACTTCGTACGCATCTTGCCGCGTCTTGCACGGGGTCAGCCATTTGAGGATCCTGAAACGGTCGTGCAGCATGACTCCGACCGTTCCCGCGACATGATCGTAGCAAGTTCGTGCCGCGCGCATACGGTTCGGCGTATTCGGTACAAACTTATTCCGCGGACAACCTGCGACCACGCTCAACCCTTCCAGGGCACGGGCAACGCTCCGCCCTGCGAGACTGTAATAACGGTGCTTTCCCTGAACGATCACTTTGACCAACTGGGCCGATCGCAGACGATTCAAGTGGACGCTCGCGGTGGAAGGACTGACACCTCCGACGATCGCCAGCTCTGTGCTGGTCCGGGCATGGCCGTCCAGAAGGCAATAGAGCATGCGCGTCCGCGCCGGCTCACCAATCGCGGCCGCGATGGCAGAGACTGCGATATCAGCAGCATCGTCAGCAATCACAGTTTCATCATAAACGAAGTATGCATGTCGGCCAAGCATCATGCTCGTTCTCATGGATTCCGCATCATCTCCGATCCACGAGATACGCCGTCGCGAACTCTTGTGGGCCATGCTGGCCGCCGCCGCGTCGACCATCGGCGCGGGCTTCCCGGCCGTTCACAAAAGGAGAACGAACATGACAGTCACCTGTTTCATCCATTATCAGATTGATCCATTTCAGCGCGACGAGTTCCGCAAGTACGCTGAGGCCTGGGGCCGCATCATTCCGCGTTGTGGAGGCCGTCTGATCGGTTACTTCCTGCCTTACGAAGGTACAAACGATGTGGCGTGGGGACTGATTGCCTTTGACAGCTTAGCGTCCTATGAAAAATACCGTGCCCGCTTGAGATCCGACCCGGAAGCCCGCGCGAACTTCGCCTTCGCCCAGGCGAAACGCATTATCCTACGGGAAGAGAGGACATTTTTGGAAGCAGTCGAAGGCTCGCTTCCGCAGGAAGGTTGACGATCATGACGCAAACCGAAAAGGGAAAAATCTTCCGCGACCTCCACCAGGGCGCGGGTGCATTCCTGCTTCCCAATCCGTGGGACATAGGTACAGCGCGACTGCTTGCAGCGCTGGGCTATCAGGCATTGGCGACCACCAGCGCCGGACACGCATTCTCCATGGGACAGCAGGACAATACCCTCAGTCGCGACACGGTGATGGAGCACGTAGCTGCGATCGTGTCAGCAACGGCCTTGCCGGTAAGTGTCGATCTGGGAAATGGCTTTGGGGATGGGCCTGAGGAGGTGGCGCAAACCATCAGTCTCGTGGCTGCGGCAGGTGCGGTGGGTGGTTCCATCGAGGATGCCACAGGACGGCCGGACGAACCGATCTACCAGGAGGAGCTGGCGATCGAACGAATACGTTCCGCTTCCAAAACTGCTCGGGAACTACCTTTTCCATTCACCCTGACAGCCCGCTGCGAGAACTTTCTTGTAGGCGTCACAGATCTGGATGCGACGATCAGGAGATTGCAGGCTTACGAGCAGGCTGGCGCCGATGTCCTCTATGCGCCGGGACTGACCACACGAGCCGATATTGCCGCCGTGATTGCGTCTCTCACCCGTCCGGTAAACGTGCTTATGGGGCTGGAGGGCAGCCGTTTAACCCAAGCGGAGCTCTCAGACATCGGCGTCAAGCGAATCAGCACAGGTAGCGCACTCTCGCGGGTCGCGCTAGGAGCCTTTCTGCGCGCGGCCCGCGAGATGCGTGATCACGGAACGTTCACCTTTGTCGATCAAGCCGCCGGCTCCAGGGAAATCGCCGCTTTAATATAGAGAAGGAATGTCCAAACTTCGCGTCCATTGTTTCTCAATCTCTCTTGATGGCTACAGCGCCGGTCCCAACCAGGATCTCGACAATCCAGTAGGCGTGGGTGGTCTCCCGGTATTTGGATGGCAATTTGCAACCCACACTCATCGCCGGATGTCCGGTAAGGAGGGTGGCGAAACGGGCCTGGACGACGACATGGTGGCTCGTGGATTTGAGGGCATCGGCGCCTGGATCATGGGTCGCAACATGTTTGGTCCTATCCGCGGCCCATGGATCGACGAAAGTTGGAAAGGCTGGTGGGGCGATAACCCCGTGTACCACACGCCAGTTTTTGTGCTCACCCATCATCCTCGCGCCTCCATCACAATGCAAGGAGGAACAACCTTCCACTTCGTGACCGGCGGCATTCAAGCCGCGCTGGAGCGAGCCAAGGACGCTGCGCAAGGAAAGGATGTCCGTCTAGGTGGCGGGGTCGAAACCATGAGGCAATATCTGCGCGCAGGTTTGGTGGACGAGCTGCATTTTGTCCTCTCGCCCGCCCTGATCGGCTCGGGAGAGCGCCTATTTCCAGAGGTAAACCTCCCAAGTCTCGGCTATCAACTCACCAACCACATTCCCACACCGGGCGCGACCCACGTCCTATTGAGCAAACGCAAATAAAGAATCGTCTCCGCCGTGAGTTGCTGCGGACGAAAACTAAGTTTCTGAAGGGTACGGCCTTTAGGCCGTACATAATTCCTTTGCAATGAATCCGGCTTTAGCCGCTGAGGGAACGATTTTCGTCCAGCCGCCACTCGGGCCGCCCTCCACTTCGCGCTCCAGTGCTTTGTATCAGGGCCCGACTTTAGTCGGGCCGCAAAGAATTGAAAGAGATTGGGCTTTAGCCCCTGCTCTGGAGCATCTGAGGCCGGGGCTTTAGAGTCCGCATGGGAACCCGTTATTTCCAAACGTAGTCCCCGCAGCAGGGACGTCTGAAACTAGCCAAGGACGCAGTACCACAAACGATAACTTGCTTCGGATGTTTTTCGTCAAAACTCCCACAAAATCGTCATCCTGAGCGCAGCGCCTCACAGCTTTACCGATTGACACAGCGCTTATACCGCGGAGTCGAAGAGCCTGTCCCGAGCGTAGCCGAGGGAACCCCGGCGGGCTCATCTTACCTATGCTGTTCGGAGTTTTCCGACAAGAAGCCCAGGGCGCTCGGCGCTGGATGATGTTTTTGCGGCGAGTTGGAGACCTAAAACAAACAGCGACGACTCGGATTTCTATTGTTTGTCTGCCTGAGTGTCCCCACCTATTCGCCAAACCTCGATCCCGCGTATGGCCGGCACGGTCCGCTGAGCCCATGCGAGAATGACAACAAACATCATGACCCTTAGTAAGTGGAACATTCTTATTACCCTCTGCCTGACCACCAGCGCCTTCGCGCAGACCGCTGAGCAACGCACGGTCCGAGCCTTCGAAGCCGCCAAAAAGAACCCGCTCGAACTGCGCGTGTTTTTACAAGGCATGCCCAAGGGCGCCGACCTGCATCTGCACTTGAGCGGCGCAGTCTACGCCGAGACATTCATTCGCAACGCCGCGCAGGACGGACTCTGCGTGACCACGGCAACCATGACCTATATCAAGCCTCAGGCCGCTTGTGGTGAGGGAGAAGTGCCCGCCGCCAATGCGTTCAAGGACCAGAAACTCTACGACGCCTTGGTCGATGCATTCTCGATGCGCTCCTTTGTGCCCTCCGCTGGAATCTCTGCCCACGATCAATTCTTCGCCACCTTCGCCCGCTTCTTCGCCCTCGGGAACGCTCATGCCGGCGAGTGGGTCGATGAGACGGCGACCCTCGCTGCGCAGCAGAACCAGCAATACATTGAAGCCATGTACACGCCCGCGTTCTCGAACGCGGCCAAACTTGGCTATCAAATTGGCTGGAGCGGCGACTCTACAGAAGACATGAAAAAAACCCGCGATGCCCTGCTTGCCGCCGGACTACGCGACGAGATCGCCACCGACCGTAAAGAGTTCGACCAGGTCGAAGCCGACCGTGCCCAGCGTGAACATTGCGGGCAAGCAGATCCAAAACCCGCCTGTTCCGTCAAGGTGCTGTATCTCTTTCAGGTACTGCGCGGATTCCCTCCTCAGCAGGTCTATGCGCAGACATTACTTGGATTTGAGGTTGCCTCGCTGGATCCGCGTGTAGTCGGTTTGAACCTAGTTATGCCCGAAGATGGATACCTTTCGATGCGCGACGACCACCTGCACATGGAGATGCTCAACTATCTCCACAGTATCTATCCGAAGGTTCGCATATCCCTGCACGCCGGTGAACTCGCGCCGGGTCTGGTCCCGCCGGATGGATTGAAATTCCATATCCGCGAAGCCGTCCAACTGGGCCATGCTGAGCGCATCGGTCATGGAGTGGATGTGATGTATGAAGACCGTCCCCACGAACTACTGCAGGAGCTTGCCGCGAAACACATCATGGTCGAGATCAATCTCACTTCCAACGATGTGATTCTGGGCATCAAGGGCAAAGACCATCCGCTCGACCTGTACCGTGCAGCGCATGTTCCGGTAGCGCTTTCAACCGATGACGAAGGTGTCTCTCGTATCGACATCACCCATGAATATGAAAAAGGCGTGCAAGAGCAGGGCCTCGGCTACCTCGACCTCAAGAACATGGCTCGGACCTCGCTCGAGCACTCATTCATCCCTGGTGAAAGTCTCTGGACCGCCCCTGACAACTTCACTCGCCGCAAATCAGCCTGTGCCGCCCCCATTACACCGGCGAGCAAACCTGCTCCTGCCTGTGCAGTGCTGCTCAAATCCAGCGACCGTGCTGCCCAGCAATGGGAACTGGAACGCCGATTTGCCGCCTTCGAATTCTCCATCCGCTAAGCCTGAGGGTGCCCGAATTATTTTTAAGAACAAAGCGTAAGGAAACCATCACAGACCGCATCTATACGGTGTGACCCCTTCCATTCTGCTGCCGGCCACGCTGCGCTGCGACTCACCTCGGCGACTTACTTCGCTTAATTCGCTTATTTCGCACTCGCTTCAACGAAACAGACAGACTTACAGCGCTTATGGCGCTTTTAGCGCATTTTCCTCAGAAAAGCACACTGGGCGCCCGCTTATCGGAGGTAAGCCTCGGTTAGTCCTCCATCAACCGGAATCAGGTGGCCCGTGGTACACCGCGCCTGTGGGCCGGCCAGGAAAAGGATGGCAGTGGCACAATCTTTAGGATCAATAGGCTGATGCGTCAATGTTCGCTTAGCGTAGAACTGCGCCAGCAAATTCCGCAGCTCCTCATCGGAGGAAGATTCTTCGAAGGCTATACCGTATTTTGCCAGCGACGTTTTCACCCGGTCGCGAGGAAACATGGTAGAACCCTTCACCACCGTGGCTGGACTGATGCCATTGACGCGAACCTTAGGAGACAAGCGGACTGCGAGTTCGCGAACCAGGTGGCTGACTGCCGCCTTGCTGACGTCGTAGGCTTCGCTGCCACGCTTGGCCACCACTGCATTGGCCGAGCTGGTCAATACTATGCTGGTTTCAATTCCCTGAGCATCAAAGATCCTGGCGGCCTCGTCTGCCAGAAGGTAATTGCCTGTGACGTTGACCTCGAGCGTCGCTGCCCACTGCGCGTCGCTGACCGTGCCGTCGGGCGAGGAAGGGAACAGCGCAGCCGTATTAATCACTATGTCTACGCCTCCATAGGCCGCAACTGTCGCCTCGAGCGCCGCCCGAATAGAGACCCGGTCGCGGATATCAATCCTCGCCGCCACCGCAACTTCGCGGCCCGCCGCCTTCTGGGCTTCTGCCGCAACCTTGGCCGCTGCTTCCAACTCGCGGTCCGCGACCACCACGTGCGCGCCGCGTTCTGCTGCCATCAGCACCACCTCGCGCCCGATTCCGCTGGCCCCGCCAACCACCACCACGATGCGGCCGCTCAATTCTTTCGCCCCGGGCTGCCGTCGTATCTTTGCTTCTTCCAAAGCCCAATACTCGATCCGAAACGCTTCCGCAGCCGGAAGAGCAACATAGTTGGCGTGGACTTTGAACGCGCTGGTATCAGCCGCGGGGCCCGACTGGGGCAGGATTGCAGGGCATTTGCCCTCATCCAGATGCCCGGCGCCTTCCATCACGTGGATGGCGTTGACATAGAATTCGCCCGTGATCCGAGCCTCGGCCTTGTTCTTGCCAAAGCTGAACATGCCGATCCCCGGTACCAGCACCACGGTTGGATTGGCCTGTCGCATCGCCGGCGAATCTGCCGCTGCGTGCTTCTGGTAGTAGCTCGCGTATTCGCGGCGATAGCGATCCATCGCCGCTTTCGCCGCAGCCTGAATCTGCGCCGCGTCACCGGCCTGGTCCCAGTCCACGAAAAGCGGCCGGATCTTCGTTCTGATGAAATGGTCCGGGCAGCTCGTGCCCAGGTACGCCAGCTCTGCCGCCGACTGCGAATTGACGAAGTCCAGCACCTCAGGCATGTCACTGAAACTGCCAATCATGCGCTGCCCGGTGGAGACGCTGCCGCGAAGGAAAGGCATCAGTTCATTGGCCATCGCCTGCCGCTGCTGGTGCGGCCTGTGCTTTCCGCCTCCAAACGAAATGCCCTTTTTCCTCGACCGATGACTCTCCACAAACTGGCCGATCTGGTCGATGATCGTGATGGTGTTGACATACGATTCGCGCTGCGTGTTTCCCCATGTGAAGAGGCCATGGCCCCCGAGTACAACTCCATCGCACCCGGGCGCTTCCTTGACGGCACGCTCCATCATGATGGCCAGTTCAAAGCCGGGCCGCTGCCAGGGAATCCACACCAGTTTGTGGCCAAATTCCTGGTTGAACTCATCCATCTTCTCCTTGCCGTTGGCCGAAGCAGCGAGGGCGATCCCCCAGTCAGGGTGGAGATGATCGACGTGGGCGAAGGGAAGAAAAGCGTGCAACGGTGTATCGATCGAAGCGACGACAGGATTGTTCCCGAAGCTGCACAGCGGATACAAGCCGACCATCTCGTCTTCCAGCTCAACGCCGCGATAAATCTTTGTCAGGGCAAGCACTCTATCGAGATACAGCGTGGCAAAACCTTCCACCTTGATGCTGCCCAGGTCGCCGCCGCTCCCCTTCACCCACAGCACCATCTTCTTCTGACCCTCCAGTGGATCGGTCCCCTCGATCTTCGAGCTGGTGTTTCCCCCGCCGAAGTTGGTGATGCGCAAGTCGGATCCCAGCAAGTTGGAGCGATAACGCAAGAGAGCCGGGGGATCCAGAGTGCTCGCATGTTTCTCATCCCAAAGATCGGTGAGATATTTCAGGGACATCACTTCTCCTATTCGACAACGTCGATGTACTAGATGGGGATGGTCCGGGAGGAGTGGAAAAAATCAGGCATAACTCGACACTGCGCCTTGGTTTGCGGCAGCACGTTCCCGGGTGATCTGTTCGACATAGCCGCTTTCGCGAAGCGCCAAAAGCGGATCTTCTACCAGCCCCTTCGAGCGCCTCCAGCCTTTCACCATGGGCCGCACATCCTGCCAGAAAGCCGAACGAAAACATTCTTCGGCTTCCACCAGCTTGCATTGGTCCTGCAGCACGGACAGCCGTGCGTGATCCACCAGGGCTGCCTTGGCATAGATCTCCTGTGCCGTACAAACTGTCTGAACCATGGCTTCCATCTTGCCCTTCATGTTATGACTCTGGTCGATCATGAAGGCCACATCAACGGCGGCGCCCGTTTCCCACTCGTAGTTACGGATCTCGTGAAAGATGCGGAAGACCTGGTACGGGTCGATCGATCCCAGGGTAAGATCATCGTCGGCGTAGCGTCGGTCATTGAAGTGGAAGCCGCCCAGCATCCCAGCGCGCAGCAGCCAGGCGACGATTTGCTCGATATTCTGCGCCTGGTAGTGATGCCCCGTATCCACCAGCACCAACGCCTGCGGTCCGGCCGACTTTGCCAGCAGCAGCGCCATACCCCAATCTGCGACATCGGTGTGGTAGAAGTACGGTTCAAAAGGTTTGTATTCGATGAGCAACCTCTGTGCCGGGCTCAGCGCCCCATGCACAGTTTTGAGAATCTCCTCGAACCAGCCAATCCGGCGCCGCATGCTTTGTGTTCCGGGATAGCTGGAGCCATCAGGAAACCATGGAGCTACATCGCGTGAATTCAACTTGTCCGCAATGGCGACGCAGTCCAATAGATGATTGAGCGCCTGTTTGCGAACCTCCGGATCCGGATTGCCCACGGCGCCGAATTTGTATTCCTGGTCTTGAAAAAAATTAGGGTTGATAGACCCTGCCGCGACGCCGCATTTCCCGGACAGCTCTTTTACCTGGGGAACATCTTTCAGTCCATTCGGCAGATCCCAAAGCACGTGCAGGGCAACAGTCGGGCATGCTCCGGTCAACTGGTTAACCATGCCGGCATCGCTGAATTTCTCCGCGATATTGGTCGCTGCCGCCGGCTGCACAAATTTGCCAAAGCGAGTTCCCGTATTAGCGAACCCCCAGGAAGGCAATTCAATCTTGAACCGATCGAGCGCCTGCCAAACAGAGCCTTCCGCGTCTTGTGCCACAGTGTCCCCCATCCGCATGCAACAGGCTAATAGTCTCTATCCTCAACTTACGTCTGTCAATCAGCCCGGAGGTCACTAAGCGACCGGCCTCAGCTGTTCCATAGACCTCTCACGAACGCCGGGTGCCCCACATCTCGCTCGTTTTTCGCGAGATGTGGGATACCGCTGCTCTCTCCCTCTGACTCTCGATTCATCTGATGCACTGAGCGGTCAACCTCAGTGGGGGAAGTAGAGACCTACTGTACCGTGAGCGTGAGCGCCACCGATCGGGTTTGCGTTCCTGACACACCCGATAGCGTGAGCGTGGAGGTCGCGGGCGGGGGCGCTGACGTCCCTCCCGAGGAAGACTCGCTGCCCGACCCACCCCCGCCGCTCGCCGGGGTTCCCCCGCCCCCGCAGCCCACGAAGGAACTGAATAACAGAAGCAATCCCAAACAGAGCAAGCTGAGGAAGAGCTTCCTCCTTCTATTGCCGGCGAGGAACGTGAACGCTCCCAACGGAATCACCACCGCCCCCAACCGGCGCAGTTCAATGACCCAGGGAGACTTGGGGTAAGAGAGCGTCGAAGTAGCCGGTGTGGTGACAGATAGCGTAATACTCACAGGAGAGCCGTCCAGGTTGACGCTACTTGTGCTTGGTGCGCAAGTACTCCCCGCAGGTGCTCCGCTGCAGTTAAGTGCAATCACCCCGGTGAAGCCTGAGATCGGCATTGCGGCAAGATTGTAGGTAGCAATCGCCCCAGGCGCAACCGTGGCTGAAAGCTGGGCTCCTGAAGCTGCCTGGAGGGCGAAATCCGTTCCCGTGCCGGACAGTTGGATCTGTTGTGGGCTGCCGGCAAGATTGTCGCTGATGGAGAGCACTCCTGCGCGTGACCCCGTCTGTGTCGGCTTGAATGTGACTGCAATGCTGCATCGGCCGCCGGCTGCAATAGAAGAGCAGTTATTCGTCTCGCTGAAGTCGCCCATCGCACTCACTCCAGAGACCGTTAAAGGAGCCGAACCCGAGTTCGTCAAAACTACACTGTCCGTACTACTCGAGGTGTTGACCAACTGGCTGCCGAATGAGAGCGGAGTCGTCGAGAGGCTCAGGATTGGCGTAGCCTGCAGGCCGATTCCGGATAAAGAGAAGGTGAGCGGGCTGTTCTCTGCGCTTGAGCTCACCGTCAAAGTGCCGTTTCTGACTCCTGTCGCGCTAGGTGTAAAGACGATGTTAAGAGTGCACGTCTCCTGGTCGGCAAGCGATGACAGGCACGTGCTATCCGATGCAATCTCAAAATCACCGGACCCCACTGTCATGCTGGGCATGATGTTGCTGATTCCCGACGAACTGGCGCTATAAGCTGCCGCGAGCGTAATTGTCTGGGGCGTACTGCTTACGCCCTGTGTCACCGAGCCAAAACCTGCCAGCGCCGATGGGCTCGACGTCAGCTGCGGCGTGGTCAGCGTGAAGTAAAGAATGGGATCTGTGCTTAACGGCGCCTCGTACAAATCAAAGCCCGGATCAGGCGATGGGTCTGCCGGCGGGTACTCGCTCACCAGGATATGGTAGGTGACTCCCGCTACCCCCATGAAAGTGACAGCAGAGGACCGCGGGCCTTGGGCGATGGTCCCATTGGGGTTGTCGTCGTTGATCCCATTGGCCACCGCCTGAAGGCCATTGGCAGCCCCTGTGAATACGCTCAGGATGGTGTCATAGTGGCTGTAGGCTGTGTCGATGTTGACCGGGTTGTTGGTTGTTGGGACGAAGTCGAACCACATCGCATGGTAGGAAGCGTTCGCAAAGGTATCGTCTGCGGTGCAGGTGCCTGCATTGGTCACGCAGGGGGGTGGAAAGGCCGATTGTGCGAAGCCGTTGAAGGTCGGCGCGCCCGTTCCGTCCAGCTGAGGATAATTAGCCGACAGGTCGTAGATCTGGTTGGTGAAAATACCCGTAGTAATGGGGACCGGGTTATAAGATGCCGCGCTGAATACATCGTGGCCTTTACCCGACGTTGCCTGCGCCGTGGGCGGAGTTCCAAGCACCAGAATCTGGCCGGACGAAATATCTTCAATCGCGACTGTGTATGAGGTCTGAGGCGACAAGCCATTGCTGTAGTTCACAGCGTTTGACCCTATGCAGGTCTGAGGGGGCGTCTGCGACGGGTTGGGCGCGCAGCCCGGAACCAACACGGCCGCGGCAAGTTCGGGCGGCGTAGTGAGAAGCTGAACAGCCGGCGCTGTCGGAGTAGATCCTGTAGTAACGCCGGAAACCTGAAATATGTTTCCGAACGTCCACAGCGATCCGCTGCTGTCGGCGCCTGTGATAGGTGCTGGTTCCGGCACCGGAGAGTAGTCATCCTCACTCTGGTTATCACAGGGAGTAACTCCCGCCGAAGTATTTTGGCAGCTAATGAAGCTTAGCGCCTGCGAAACAGGAAGGTAATTATTCAGCCGGAAACTAACCAGGTTATAGGAACCAGCCGGCGCCGCTCCCGCGGGCGTTGCGACGGTAACTGCAAGGATGGTGTCTTCGGTAGACGGATCTTCGCCGCTGGTGGGGTTGCCCGAGACAAAAAGCGAGCAGTTATAGTCGCCCCACGCGTAAATATCAATCGTTGCTACATAGGTTATCCCTGAGGTTGTAGTCGCATTGAGCTGTCCTAAGGAGAATCTCTTATTCGAGTAGGGATTTTTGGCGCCAGGATTGTTACCACATGTGTTGCTGATAAGACCTTTACTTGAACTGGCCACATCGGGTTTTCGCTCTGACCAAGCAGGCACGAGGAATAAATACAACAGGCAGATGACATATCGTCGCATAGGAAGCCACGTTTGTGGTCTTTAGTGGGCAAGCTTAGCTCTCGAATGGGACAGGAGCAAGGATAATGCAACAGTCTGAGGATTAATTAATGTTTAATTCCGAGTGCCGCGCCTACGGCGCTCAATTTTCTTCTGGATTTATCCCATAGCTTCCGAGTCTGTGTGAGAACCTCCTGGATAAGGTGATGGGTGCCCCAGGTCCCCGAATTCCTGCGAAGTTTAGTGGGTTCCTCGCACTCTATGCGCCTTTCCGTATTGAAAGGCGCACACGCGGACCTGTCCAGCACTACGTACAGGAAATTCGGGGGGTCTCGCTTTTGAGACCTGGGATCCTCCACGCAAATGCTGGCGGACCCGAGCTCTCACGCACGCTCTAAAAGCCCAGATGGAACCTGCGCCCTGACAGTTCCTCAAGGCCCGGAGGGCCTTGTCTCAATGCGCGATTTTGGCCTCCCTCAACCAACAGAATTGTCATCCCGGTCGCGGCGTAGCTACAATCGCTTGGTAGGAACAGGTGAAATGGCCGAGAAGGAAATCGATCAGAAAACGCCAGAAATGAATACGGGCTTTGCTCCCGACCGAAGAGAGTTCGTAAAACTCGCTGTCGGAGGCGCTCTCAGCGCTGCGGGAGTTTTTGCATCGCCACGCATCGCCTCGGCTACCGTGCATCCGAGCGCTCCCGGGATCAAATTGTGTGCGCAAAGCTCGGCCAAACCTACGGACGACGAACTGCTTTTCCTCAAGCAGATGGGCGCCGAATACGTCAGTGTCGGTTCCACCCCCGACCTGAGGACCGCCGAAGGCTTCATGCAAATCAAGAAGCGCTACGTGGACGCAGGCATCACCGTATGGAACATCGGCAACACCAGTGTGCACAACATGCCCGAGGTCACGCTCAATCTCCCCGGACGCGACCAGAAGATTGCGGAATACAAGCAATACCTCCGCAACCTTGGGCAGGCGGGCATTTACTACACCACCTACGCCCACATGGGCAATGGCATTTGGAGTAGCGGCCGGGCCGAAATTCGCGGAGCTTCCGCCAGAGAATTCGATATGGCCAGTCCCAACAAGGTGGGCGTTTGGGAAGACAAAAAATTCTATGAGCCGCTCTCCCATGGCCGCGTGTTTTCCAAAGAAGAAATCTGGGAGAACTACACTTATTTCATCAAGCAGGTCGCACCCGTTGCGGAAGAGAACAGCGTCCGTATAGGCATTCACCCCGATGATCCGCCCCAGCCCATCCTGGCCGGTGTACCGCGCTGCATTTTCGCCAATTTCGAGGGCTATAAGCGCGCCATGGAGATTGCCAACAGCCCCAATGTTGGCATCTGCTTGTGTTGCGGGACCTGGAACGAAGGCGGCCCTGCGCTTACGCAGAAAGATCCGGTGGAGATGATCCGCTATTTCGGACCGGAGAAGATCTGGAAGATCCATTTCCGCAATGTGAGCGCCCCCCTGCCTCACTTTGTAGAAACCTTCATGGACAACGGCTACTACGACATGTCCAAGATCATGGCGGCCCTCGTGGAGGTCAAATTTGACGGGATTGTAATCCTGGACCACACGCCCACGGTGGTCGGCGGTCATTATCCGGAGCAAGCCTATGGGTTTGCATATATGAAAGCACTGAAAAATCGGGCGCAGGCCGAGGCCAAAGCATAATACTAAGCGGTGCTTGTGAACCCCAGGGTCTCGCGTGCAACTAACGCCCAGGTTTGCGCGTCAATCTCATGAGGCCAGCCTCGCCCGTTCCGGCCGGATCCCCACCCAGATGAAGAAAACAAAGCATTTGCTGTTTCTGATCACAGTGTTGTTGACTGCCCTCATCTGGCCGGCAGTGGTTCTGGGTCAAGGGTCCACTGGCACGCTGCAGGGGAGGGTATTAGACCCGAGCGGCGCGGTCATCCCCCAGGCGCAGATCACGGTCACTTCGTCCTCCGGAAAAAGCGCCACCGCGGTGTCAGATGGCGCTGGCTCTTACCAGGTCCGGGGCCTCGCCGCCGGCACATACATCATCAATGCGACCACTGCCGGATTCGCCCCCTTCACCTCGAGCCTCACGCTCACCCCCGGGCAAACGAAGACGCTGAACATCGCCATGCAGATCCAGATGGAGCAGCAACAGGTGCAAGTCGAGGCGGAAACGCCCACCGTCGACACCAGTCCGGATCAAAACGCCAACGCGGTGGTAATCAAAGGGAAAGATCTTGATGCGCTTTCCGATGATCCTGATGAATTGGAGAATCAGCTGCAGGCTCTGGCCGGTCCGGCAGCCGGTCCAAACGGGGGCGAGATCTATATTGACGGGTTTACCGGGGGCCAGATGCCTCCCAAGTCTTCCATCCGCGAGATCCGCGTCAACCAGAACCCATTCTCGGCTGAGTTTGACCGTCTCGGTTATGGACGGATCGAAATTCTCACCAAGCCCGGAACAGATAAGCTGCATGGGCAGATCGAGTCCCGAGGTAACGACTCATCCTTTAATTCCCGCAACCCCATCTTGCAGGAAGCGGAACCTCCCTACTACTCGTATAACCTGCAAGGGAGCGTGGGCGGTCCCATTTCCAAAAGTGCCTCCTATTTTGTCAGCGCCTTTGGGCGCAACAACCAGAACGTGAGTGTGATCGACGCCATCAACCCGGCCAGCATCACGCCGGAAACTCCGAAGGGAACGTTCCTGAATGAAGCCTATCCCAATCCCAGCTCGCGCATAGATATCAGCCCGCGGCTCGACCTCCAGCTTGGACAGGCAAATACCTTAACCCTTCGTTACGACTTCTATCGCGCGGTAACCACCAACGGAGGAGTCGGTGAGGGGTCCCTTCCGTCCCAGGCGACCAACTCCCAAAGTATAGAGAACACTCTGCAGGCAAGTGACAGCTGGGTGCTGAGCAAGAACATCGTCGACGACATCCGTTTCCAATACCGCCGCTTTCGCTATCAGAACATCGCACAAAACACTTCGCCGACCATCAACGTGCAGGGTTCCTTTGTCGACGGCGGCAACAACGGTGGAACCGTGCGGGATAACCAGGATATTTATGAATTGCAGAATTATTTCGCAGCGGCCGAGGGGAAGCACTCGTTGAACTTTGGCGCCCGGTTGCGCGCCTATCGCGACGCAGACTTCACCAATGGAGGCACCAACGGCCAATATACCTATCAGTCGACGCAGGAGTATCTCGATAACACTCCTTACACGTACCAGGTGACGACGATAAATCAATACACCGCACGGGCCATCCTGTTCGACGCCGCACTCTTCTACCAGGACGACTGGAAGGTAAACCAGCGCTTTACCTTCAGCTACGGGTTGCGCTGGGAAACGCAAAATCGCATTAACGACAAAAGTGACTGGGGCCCGCGCTTATCTTTCGCCTATGCGCTGGGACACAGCAAAGCAAAGCAGCCACCGAAGACGGTGATACGCGCGGGCTATGGCTGGTTCTATCAGCGCTTCACGGTGCCTAATAGTTTTGGCTCCAACGCGGGCACTCCGTATGTGATCCAGGCTATTCACCAGAACGGCATCAACCAAACGGTTTCCACCACCACATTTCAGGTTCCGGGTTCCGACAACGGTTTGAATACGGCGCCGACACTCTACACCATCGACCCGCATTTCCATGCCGCTACTGATATGCAGGCAGCTGTGGGTGTGGATCGTCAACTTGCCAAAAGGATTACCGCAAATGTGACTTATCTTTATGGCCGTGGCGTGCACATGTACCTCACCAACAATATAGGAGCTCCCGAATTTACCACCGCGGATCTCAACATCTATCCGCAGGAACCACTACCCACCGCCCAGATAAACAACCTCCAATACCAGTCCGGAGGCGTTTACAGGCAGAATCAGATCATTGTTTCAGGCAGGGCTAGTTATCCGAAATTCAGCTTCTTCACCTTTTATACTTATAACGCTGCGAAGGCCGATACTAATGGCGTCACTTACACCCCATCGGTCGCGCAGGATCCAGGGCTTGATTATGGACGATCGAGCTTTGATGTTCACAACCGCTTCGTGATCCTGGGAAACTTCAGTGCGCCCTACGCTATCTCACTGACTCCATTTTTTGCTTATAACTCCGGTGCCCCTTATAACGTGACCATCGGCAGCGATCTGACAAGGAACAACCAGCTCAATGCACGGCCCACCTTTGCCGCGAGCTGCAGCCAGGCGAATGTGGTCGACACGCAGTTTGGATGTCTCGATACCAATCCCTTTGGCACCAATGAAAAGATTATTCCTTACGGCATCGGAACCGGTCCTTCGAGCGCGAGCCTGAACATGCGCGTGAGCAAAGTGATCGGGATTGGGCCGAAGGTCGAAGGCGGCCGCGCGGCGGCAAGCGGTGGTGGTGGCGGGCCCCGCGGCGGGGGTGGACTTGGTGCTGGTGGCCTGAGCGGTAGCCGCGGAGGACCCGGCCGTCTGGATCAGACGACTTCCCGCAGATACAACCTGACCTTCTCTGCCTTCGCTACCAACGTATTAAATCGTCAGAACCTGGGAGCACCCAACGGAACCCTTTCGGCGCCGCAATTTTTCGGTAAGTCGCAGTCCCTGGCCAGCGGAGGTTTCTTCGGCCCCTCCACGGCAGGGAACCGCAGCATCTTTTTGCAAGCCGTCTTCAACTTTTAAGCCTGGTGCCCCACATCTCGCTCGTTTTTCGCGAGATGTGGGATACCACTGCGCCTTTCCTCTGACTCCCGATTCATCCGATGCACTGAGCGGTCAACATCGGTGGTATCCCACATCTCGCAAAAAAAGCGAGATGTGGGGCACCCGGCCTTCGTCAGGGAACCAGGCTTCGTACGTGGAACTTTTCACTTACCAGAGGTGGATGGTAATGCCGGAGGAGATGCGTAGCAGGTTCTGGTCATTGCCAACCAGGTTGGGCAGGCGGGTATACCCATAGTCGGCCTGAATGGCGCGGAAGGAGAGATGCCTCCTGTATTTAACGTCGAGCCCGATGCCCACTAACAATGCAAAGGAACTAGCCGAAGGTTGAATGAAGCCCGCTTTATCTGGAAAAGCCGAATCAAAGCCATGGGCAAAGCCCACTAATCCTTGTACGAAGGGCTTGTAACGGTAGATGTAATCCACTCCGTCTTGCTCCGCGTGTCCAAACCTAAAATTAAGGCGAGTTCCTCCGGTCACCATGAGCATGGAGAAAGGTTGACCGGTGCTGTGGATGTTCCCGAGATGGGCCGCGGTCACATCAGCCACCGTCGTGTAGCCACGATAGGTGCGAAAGTTTCCTTCGGCGCTGACGCCGTTCACGAAAAAGCAGCCACATTTGCCGGGCGGGGCGTTGACTTCTGTCGGACTGTAGGAAAGCGAAACTTCTGCGCGCGGCAGGGAAAAGTCTCTCCCCGCAGCCACCACCTGGGCATCGAGACCGGGCGCGCCGGTCCCCAGCATCGTTGCCATCAACAGTAGTGCTAAAGAACTATGCATACCTTCTGGTCTACTGGATCCCAAGGGGCACCTGCGTGGAACGCTGAACCGTTCCTTCAGTGGCTATAACGGTGATGGAATAAGCGACTTTTCGCGCCGCGAAGAGCCCCGCACCCGAGCATCCACCCAGGCTCGCGGCCGCGGCGAGACCGACCGTCACGAACAGCGTCACACCCAGCAATGGGGAAATTTTTCGCGTGCGCCTTCGTAATGCATTCACGCCGAAGAGAGGAAGCAGAAACCCCAGGGCGATCGGCAGGCGCCGAAAGGGAGAGGGTGATCGAGTATTCGAGGCAGCTGTCGCGGTCTCGACGATCATGGTGATATTCGACGTTGTGGCGCCCGGCGCCAGGTTCGCAGGAGAGAAAGTATAAGTTGCTCCCGCAGGCAGACCACTGGCCACAAAGCCCACGGTATAGAGGAATGTATTCGCGGCCTGCGGCATCACCTTGAGGGTGTACGCCACCGTGGTCCCGGGCACGATGGTGGTATTGTTGTTGCCCACCCGAACGATGCTTAAGTCGTCGATGGTGATCGATACTGCATTTGAGCTGCTGGCGGGGAAGATGGCATTTCCGCTATAGCTTGCAGTAATGCTATGCACCCCGGCGGCTATGAAGGACACGGTCAGAACCGCCTGGCCGTTCGCGCCGATGGGCGCGGTGCCAAGCGGGGCGCCCGCGCCGCTCTGATCATAGAAGGTGACCGTTCCGGCCGGAGCTACGGATGCGATTGGACTTAGTTGCGCTGTAAACGTCACTGGCATCGTTACCATCTGCTGGCTGGGGTTGGCGCCTAGCATCAGAGTGGTCGAAATGATTAACCCTTGCAGGTCGATGGTCGCGGAGCTGGCCGCGAACTCAGTATTCACTGGGTAGGTGGCTTTTACGATGTGGGTGCCGGCGCCGGCAAGGACGACACCATCAAGCGCGGCGGTGGCCGTCTGGGTCACCGTATTTAACAGGATGGTGGTATAGGTGTCATCCGAGTCGGGAATCGCCAGGTCAGGCTTGCCATCTCCGTTGAAGTCTGCGGTGACCACATCGTTGGGGAGTTGCCCCACCGGTATCGCGGCGCCGGCTGAAGAGAAGGAACCGTCACCGTTCCCTATCAGCAGCGTCAGTGTTCCGGCCGGTGGGTTGGGATTGAAGTTGTAGTTGTAGTTGGCAATGGCGAGGTCGGTATAACCGTCACCGTTGTAGTCCAGGGCAACCATGGCAAACGGGTTCGGCCCGACAGTGATCGGCTGTTGGGCCGAAAGCGTGAAGGTACCGTCTCCATTGCCCAATAGGATGTACACATTGTTGACGTTGAAGTTTGCTACCGCAAGATCAACCTTGCCATCCCGATTGAAATCCGCCGCCACAATTGGGCTGGAACCGGCACTATTGGGGAAAATGAACGGAGAGCCGGCGAACGGTGCGAATGTTCCATCTCCATTCCCTTCGAGGAAACTTACGCTGTTATCCCGGCCGTTAACCACCGCCAGGTCGAGGTTGCCATCGTTGTTAAAATCCGCAACCGCGATGAAGAATGGAAAGTTGCCAATACCCGCATTGAAGGGAGAGCCACTGGCCGCGGTAAATGTGCCGTCTCCATTGCCCAGCAGAATACTTATGGTGTTGTCGTTGGCATTGGCGACCGCGAAATCCTGGATGCCGTCGCCATTGAAATCTCCGGTCTTTATCGCTTCGGGGTAATTCCCCACCTGGATTGGCGAGCCGATGAAAGGCGTAAACAAGCCCTTCCCGTTGCCTTCTAGAACCGTCACTGTATTGTCGTAGCCGCTGGTTATGGCCAGATCAGCATGTCCGTCGTCATTAAAGTCACCCACCACAATGGCACAATTCGACTGTATGTCGATGCTTTCGCAAGGTGGAGAGGTCCCAACCGTGATCGGCGGTTGAGCAAAAAGCGTGAAAGTGCCGTCTCCATTGCCCAGCAGGATGCTGACTGTGTTATCTCCGGCGTTCTCTATCGCCAGATCTGGGATTCCGTCTTCGTTAAAGTCTCCCACGCCAGCGATCGCAGGATCGTTTCCGGTCTGGACCGGGGAGCCCGGGGCCGCGGAGTAACTCTGCGCGAACGTCGGAGTGCCCAAAGGGACGACGCCCAGGAGGGTATCTGCGGTCGTGTCCTCAAAACTTACACTCCCGGCAAGAACCGGCGGTTGACTCGCATAGCCAACCACAGTTGCCGTCAGCGCATAACTACTTGGGTTACCGGTCGCCGCAATCGCTGTGACGGTGGGATAAAGGCCGGTCACCGGCAAGGTTCGGAAAGCAGACGTGCTGGCCGCGGCGGCATTGGTGCCATTGAAAATCGCCGTATATTTGTGCGTGCCGATGGCGGGAGTGATGTTAATCTGCGCGCCTGCACTCGTGATCTGCGCCTTGCCCACAATGGATGAATCCTCGCAGAGGGTGTAGGGTCCTGACAGGTCGCAAAAGGTGACAGTGCCCTCGGTGACGGGCGCTCCGCCGGCGGTCACCTGCGCCGTGAGTCTTACGTGCGCGTGCCAGGAAATCGATGACGAAGATAGAGTGAGTGTTGTTACCGTGGGGGGCGCCGCTGCGTGTGCCGCGATCGGCAGGGTGGTGGCGAACGCCAGCAAGGCTGACAAGATCAGCCTGGAGTTCCGGCCCATACAGATTCCTCGGATCGCATTGACGAAGCTTGTCGACACTCACGTAACAGAAAAATGCCGACAGGGGGCGATCTTCAAGGTATCGGCAAACTGGCCAATAACATTACTAATCCGATCCTTCGGTACTGAACTCGTTTGGTTCCAAACACACACTTGGAGCGAGGGTAGGTCTGGCGACATTCCCGTGGAGGGCTGTTGAAGGGCGGGAAAGATACAGCGACAGTGGCATTATCGAGCTTCAGAGCATGGTGACTTTTCCACTGCCGACATCGTAGAGTGCGGCGTGAATTGCCAGCTTCTTCAGCTTTATCAGATCAGCCAAAACAGGGGAAGTTTCCCGTAATACCGACGCTTGTAGGGTGGCATTTTGCCGGCATGCTGTGGTGAGGTCACCATTGGCTCCGGCGATTGCGGGATGAATGTACTGGTAGAGGGTGCTGATCTGCCCCGGCACCGCCTTGCCTGCCATGGTGGCTTTAACGGCCCCGCAATTGGTGTGTCCCAACGACAGGATTGCCTTCACACCCAGAACCGCCGCGCCATATTCCAGGCTGGCGATGGTATCCGAGGTGGCAATATTCCCGGCAACGCGGACCACAAAGATATGCCCAATGCTCTGGTCGAAAACTAATTCGACAGGCACACGTGAGTCAGCGCAGGAAAGGACGGCTGCGAACGGTTCCTGGTGCTCTTCCGAGTGAGCTTTGAGAACGTCCAGATCTTCCTGGAATGAGATCAGCTTCTGGGCGACGTAGCGCTGGTTTCCCTCGGCCAGAAGGCCCATAGCCCTCTCCGGTGTTTCCGGTCGCTGAATTGCTTCGCGCTGCGCCTGGTACAGTCCTCGGGCCGAAGTAGTCGTCAGGCCCGCAAGGCTGATTGCCGCGAGCTTAAGAAAATCCCTACGCCTGTTATCCGTTCCTCGGACCATCCCGTTCCCTCCGGCGTTATCCAATCCCGGATAAGAGTACGCGCGTGCAGCGCTTTCAACCAAAAGAAAAAGACTCGGCTGTTTTTCCACCGACAGCAGGAGTTTTGCTCATGGCTCATGTCCTTTGGTACTCTATTGCGGTTACCAAGGACCCCGATAGTCCCTATAGTGGCGCGGAACCCAAGCGGCTAGGGGAAGGTCTGCAAAGCCTTTTTATGCTGGTTCGATTCCAGCCCGCGCCTCCATCCATCTTCAGCCTCCTTCCAACTCCTTCCTCTCTTGTGCGATATCCTTTGCGACGGGGAGAAGAACGTGGAGAAGAAGTTGTTGGTAGTCGGCAGCATCAACATCGACCTGGTGGCGTGCGCCAACCGCCTTCCCGCGCCGGGCGAGACGATTCTCGGCAGCACCTTCGAAGTCTTCAACGGAGGAAAAGGGGCCAACCAGGCGGTGGCCATCGCGAAACTGGGCGCAGCGGTCGAAATGATTGGCTCTCTCGGTACCGACCTTTTCACGGAGAGGCTGCTATCGGGTCTGGAAGCCGCCGGCGTCGATACTCACGCGGTACAGATGGTGGGCGGTCCGTGCGGAGTGGCACATATCGCCAGGGCAGACAATGGGGAGAACTCCATCATCGTGGTAGCGGGAGCGAATCGTCTGCTTTCCGCGGCATATATCGATACCCATCTCGCGGCGGTGCAGCGGGCAAGCATGATCCTGGTGCAACTGGAGACCCCACTGGAAGCGGTGGTCCACCTGGCGGAACAAGCCTGGGAGGCGAAGGTTGCTCTCATGCTGGATCCTGCTCCCGCCAGGCCGCTCCCGGAAGCCTTGCTACGCCACACCACGTGGCTCACGCCCAACGAAACCGAGGCGCAGATTCTACTAGGCAGAGTGAACATCGATCCCGCCGCGGCTGCTGAAAAACTACTGGCGATGGGAGTGCAAAATGTGGCCCTTAAGCTAGGGTCCCACGGGGTCTTTCTAGCCGGCCGTGATTGTCCTGCGCAACAGGTGCCCGCATTCAAAGTGGAAGCTGTGGACACCACTGCGGCCGGGGATTGCTTCAACGCGGCCTTCGCCGTTGCTCTCACCCGCGGAAATCCCCCTGTAGTAGCCGCCCGCTACGCCTCCGCCGCCGCAGCGATTTCGGTCACCCGTGCCGGCGCTCAACCTTCGCTGCCTACCTCTGCCGAAGTCGAAGCCTTTCTCGCCCACGTGAACTAACGTCACGGGCTGTCCAAATCAGCCGGCTGGTTCAGTTTGTTGCGTTCAGAACGGCACCACTTGCGCAGAAGGTTGCAGGGCTCCGTACGAAGGGCACGGCTTCAGCCGTGCCGCACGAGCCACAGCCGTGCCGCACGAGCCACAGCCAGTGAGGGCTTTAGCCCCTGAGGTACGCTTTTCCATCCTTGGGCCTGAACAGAACCTACCCTGTAACAACCGTACCTCAGCGGCTAAAGCCGTCCACTCACGAGAGATTGATGGCACGGCTGAAGCCGTGCGCTTCGTATAGTTCGGACAAGTCCGAAGGCCCTTCCGGGACTAGGCGGCACCCCGAGGATGCAAGGGAAGTCCAGCCTGAAAGGCCAACATCTCCTCCGCTTCTGTCTTGATTACAAATTGCATGCCGCAGGGCACGAACACGATCGCTCCTGGGCCCAGCGACCTTCTTTTCCCCGCCGCGGTAACCGTCGCAGACCCCTGCAATACCAGCAGCGACTTCGGCCCATAGGTGGCCTCGCCGGCGTATCGGCTGCGCGGACTGAGCGAGATGCGGCTCAACTCAAATTCTTCCGCGGGGGTGCGATAGACCCGTTCCTCGGCGCTCACCTGGATGCCATCCAAGACCTCCGGAGTGCCGCCTTCGAAAGTAAGGATTCTGAGCAGTTCGGCCACGTCGACGTGTTTGGTCGTCAATCCTCCGCGCAACACGTTGTCGGAGTTGGCCATCAATTCAACGTTCACTCCCTCAAGATAGGCGTGGAGAACCCCGGCGGGCTGGAAGGTGCCTTGCCCCGGCCGCAGATGGACCAGGTTGAGCAGGTAGACACTGAAGATGCCGCGATCGCGATGTCCATCGGGCAGGGGAAAATTTTCGGCTGCCCGTAAAGCCCAGTAATCCGGGCTGTCCTTACCGGCAAGAGGCTTCTCCTGCAGCCGGGAAAGCAGCGCATTGAGCAGCAAATCCACTTGCTCCTGAGGCATGTTCATCAAGTTGCTGTAGAGCTCGCGAAGCAATCCGCGCCGCGCTTCGTGGTCGTGGCCCGCAGCAGCCAGACGCTGGGGAAAGCCAATCATCAACGAACCCAGCTCAGGATTCTGTCCCAAAATTTCAGCAATCTGCTCCAACGGGCGAAAGCCGTGCAGCATCCAGAAGTCCGTTAGCGCCACGCCGATCTCCGGCTTGTGGTTATCGTCTTTGTAGTTCCTGCTGCTGGCCTCGAGGCGAATGCCCTCGGCGTTCTCGTGCGCAAAACCACGGCGAGCCTGCGCTAACGTAGGGTGCGCCTGAATGGAGAGCATCTTGCGCACGTCTAAAATCTTGAACAGGTAAGGCAGCCGTCCGCCGAAATGGGCATTGGCAGCTTGCCCCAGGATCGCCTCCGGCTCTTCGGCAATCAGCTTGTCCAGTGGCTCCTGCACGCCCCCAAGGTCGACTATGGAAGGCGCCTTGGCATGCGCGCCAATCCACAATTCAGCAAACGGCCTGCGGGTTGCGTTTTCCATCCCCAAAAGCTCAGGGATGAAGTAGTAGCCGCCCCAGTCGTAGTGTTGAACCACACCCTCCAGCTTCAGGACACCTGCTTCAGACATGGACGGCCTTCTCCATACGGCGCAGGATACCCGCGGGTTCTTCGATTCCCATGGCGGTGATGGCATCGGCGCGGCTCTGGGTGTCGGCGACGGCGTAAATCCGTAGCTCGTCTGCATTGCCCGATGGCCGTACGTGAGCTACCTCCCCGTTGGCGAAAAGGATGCGTACACCGTCGGTATAGTCGACACGCGTGATGCTGGCGAAGCCCAGTGCGGGGGTGAAGAACTGCGCCAGATCCTCTCGTATGGCTGCCTCTTCTCTCGGAGGTGAAAATCGCTCGACGATTTTCATCGCCGTCGGGCGCGGAAAATGTTTGAGCAGGGCAGCGCGGCTGAAACGCTTGGGCAGCCGGGCAAACAGATCAATCAGCGAGAGCCCACTCTGTTCGGCCGCGAACAGCGCGCCCAGGATTGGCAAACCCGCGTCCCTGGTCATGAGCGGCTCGAGCACAGCACCGTTGCGGGCAATCGGGGATCCGGTGAGAAAGCCGCCATTCGGCTCCCATCCGCACACACGTTTTTTCCCTTTCGCCAAGGCGGCCTCCATGCCGGCGATGACAAAGGGTGATCCGATGCGCGTCTTGGGCTCGACTACCGGCGCGAGGCCCCCCCGATCGATGGCGTCGTTGCAGCTGATGGGAACCACCACCGCATCGGCCTGCAGGTACTCGGCCACCACCATGCCCAGCAGGTCACCCCCGAAGAAATGCACCCGGCCGGTCGCCGGATCAACTCCCAGAACCAGTGGCCGATCGCTGTCGCCGTCGGTGGAGACGACCGCGTAGAGGGGGCCGCCGGCTTCGTCGGCCAGCGCCTGGATCACAGCCAGCTGCGCGGCGTCGATGTTTTCCGTGTCAATGGGAACGAAGGTCTCGCTGCGGCCTCCCTTCACCACTTGCGCGCCCAGCCGCTCCAGGATCTCCACCAGCCAAGTCGCGTCCCACAGCCGAGTGTTGGTAGACCAGGATGCGTCTGCCCTTAAGAGAGGAGCCGGCAAAGAAATTGGTAAATCGCGTGATGTAGGCCTCCCGCGCTTCGCCATTCTCTGCCGGGAGGGCCTGGTGACCATTCTTGAGCATGCCGCGCTCGTCGAAACGCGACTGCTCCCAAGGCTGCTCGTAGAGCCTCTTGCGCACCTGTCTCACTCTTTCGTTAATCGGCGCTTCTTGTTCCTTCAGTAGTTCGCCCCGGCTGCTGTTGGTCTTATAACCGTTGCGGTCGAAAGGAATGTGACTGCCGGTCACCATGATGCTGCCCTTGCCCCGCGACAGGGCAAAGCTGGCCAGCGCAGGGGTAGGAATGCACCCCAGGTTCACCGGCTGCATCCCGGCATCCTGAATGGCGGTGACGATGGCCTGGGCAATCTCTCCCCGGCCCTGCTCCTCGCTCACAAACTCGGTCGAGCTGGGGCGCAGGTCATAGGCAAAATAAAAGGTGTCGCCTTGCTTGATACCGCCGGCGGACGGGGGTAGCGACTGCAGGTATTCGAGCTCCGCCAGTGCGTTCAGGTAGACCTCCAGTTGCGTCAAGTCGACAACCTTGCCCCGCCGTCCGCTGGTCCCGAAGCCCAGTTCCTGCGGCTCGTAGTTCAGCCGCGATCGAAGCGAATCCATTTTCGTAGCCACGCTCATCCTTCTATCTTATCCGCCAAGTTTCAGGGCCGGGTATTCCCTAACCGTCGTACAAAATCCCGCCATGGATTCGACCATTTATGCTGTGAGCTGAATCTCGCAACACGAACCCATGACTGATCCTGCCCACAGCCACGCGTCCAGCGAATGATCCTCACCACCAATCGCCTCTCGTCTTACCTCAGAATGTTGCTGGCCGTTTATTTCCTCGGCTGCGTTGGCTTTTTCGCGGTCCGCACGGCGCATTGGACGCAGGTGAACGATCCCGCGCAGCTTCATTACCTTTGCTTTCTGATGGATCACGGAATGGCGCCTTACCGCGACCTTCTGGAGATCAACATGCCGGGCATCTACCTGGTGAACTGGAGTGTCATGCACACGCTCGGCGGGGGATCGGCCGCTTGGCGTGCCTTCGACTTCAGCCTCATGGGCGATGGCTGCCTGGGCTATGGTCTCCATTGCGCGGCCTTACGATTGGCTGGCCGGAGTCTTTGGCGCCACGCTCTTTATTCTCTTCCACGGCCGAGACGGCGCAGGGCAGGAGGGTCAGCGGGACTTCATTATCGCCGTGTTGCTTTTGTGTGCCTATGCCTTCCTCTTCTATTCTTTCCGCAGCCGCCGCAAGTGGCCCATGTTCGCTTTCGGGCTGTGCGGCGGAATCGCATCGACTATCAAGCCGATGCCACTGCCTTTCGTTCTGCTTCTCTTGCTGCTTGGCCGCGATCCGCTGGAAACGGCTGGGCGAGCCGATGCTGAAGCCTTCGCTTTATGCGCTCTCGGCTTGATGGCTCCGCTGGCAATCGTCGCCATCTTCCTGGTCTCACAACACTCCCTTGGATCTTTCTGGTACGTTCTGCGCGTGGAGCTGCCGTTTTACCAGCAGCCTCGGCCTGTCTTCCTCTGCACAAATTGTTGGTCTTGATCGCCACCGCATCGTTAAAGACCGTGGCCCTTATCGCATTAGCGATCGCGGTGATCAAGCGGGATTGGTGGAACTGGGAAGGCAAATTGCTGGTGGTCGGAATTTTATTCGGCGTCGCATCCTACCTGGCCCAGGGAAAGGCCTTTCCCTACCATCGCTACCCGATGCTGGCATTTCTTTTTTTGTGGGCCGGGCTGCAAATGATCACCGCCTTTGCGGGACCGGCGAATCGCGTTCGTCCGCGTGTTGGCGATCGCCGGAGTTGGGTTTGCGGTGATCCTCGCACCGATCTACGTGAGCAAGGCTGATCACAAGGTGTGGGATCCTCAATTCATCGACGCCCTTTCTTCGGATCTGCATCATCTTGGCGGTGACCAGCTTTCTGGCCATGTGCAGTGCATCGATACGCCGGCAGATTGCGACGATACCCTTTATCGAATGCGGTTGGTGCAGTCAACCGGCCTCTTCTACGACTACCTGATCTTTGGATCGGACCAGGAGAGAGTGATCCGCGATTCGCAGGCTACGTTTCTGGCAGCAGTTCCAAAGCAACCCTCCGCAGGTGATTGTCCTGGCCAGTGGACTGTTTCCCGACACCGCCAGCTATAGCATGGTTGCTTCCTGGCCCCTCTTCCAGCAAGAGCTCGCCACTCACTACGTCTTGTACGCGGACCGCAGTTTCTCTCCCGCCGAGTCAGGGCACAGAGCCTATCGAATTTATATTCAGAAGAACAAGTACCCGGGCTTGCTCCCGCACGGTTAGGATCGGAGACCGATGGTCTATTCGATCACCACCGTCATTTTGGTCCTGACCGTGGCTGCCTGGTTCCTGTTGGCGCGCCGAGGGCTATCTCCGTTCGGCTGGATGCAATGGGTGTTGCGTGTGATCGTAGCCCTGCCTCTGCTGGTCTCCGGAGTTGTGCACTTCACCGGTACAGCGATGATGGCGACCATCATTCCGCCTTTTTTCCCTTACCGTACGCAGTTGGTTCTGGTGAGTGGAGTGTTGGAGCTGGCTGGAGCTATTGGCCTGCTGCTGCCTGGCTTCACACGTTTGGCCTCAGCGTGCCTGGCGGTGTTGATGATTGTGATTTTTCCCGCTAATGTGTATGCCGCCGGACTGTCCGTGGGCGGCTTGCACATGCCCAGCGTGCCGGTGCGGTTAGTGATGCAGATCATCTATATCGTTCTGCTGCTGACCGCGGGGTGGGGACTGCCGAAGCGCACGAGACCGTAGCGGAATACCCGTCTTAGTCTGTCTTGCCCTTCGGACATGAACTGCAGTGTGTAGGCGACGGATGGGTCGAAGGGCTTCTGGATTAGCTTCAGGTCCAGCAGTTGCTGGTACATGCTTGTCCAGCGTGCGGGGTCAAGGCGGCCCAGGTCAGCGCCGTTGGGAGCGTCGCCGGTGATGAAGTGTTGATCCCGCAAAGCTTCGTAGCTGAACCTCATCTGCGGTCCGCTCATCGCCGGGTTGAGCTTGGAGATCGCTGCGTTGATGTCATCCGGGTGGAGCAAATAATCGCGCCAGCCGCGCAGGGAGGCACGCACAAACTTGGCTACGACCTCCGGATGTTGTTGCAGAAAGGAACGGGAGGTTGCAAAGACGCGGTAAGGATTATAGCCAGCTTCGCTGATGAGCATGGTGCGCACCGGCACTCCAGCCTGGCGCGCAAAGAATGGTTCGGAGGTGACAAAGATTTGTTGAATGTACCCGGGGTCCTGGATGAAATTGGCGATGCTGTAGGTCGCCGGGATCTCCCGTACATTCTTGAGCTGGAATCGGTGGACCAGAAAGTCGAACCAGGTGGATGCGCCAAGCCTGATTGCGACCGCATGGCCATCCAGATCCTGGAAGGTGTGAACCGGTGAATCCTGATGCACCATGATGGCCTGCGGGTCGTGTTGCATGGTTGCAGCCACCGCTACCATCGGCACACCGTTATCTATGACCTGCAGGATATGATCCGACGACCCCATAGCAAACTGCGCGGTGCCGACGGAGACCTCCTGATCTGAATTGACATAAGGTCCTCCAGGAAGGATGGTCACATCCAGACCTTCGTCTTTGTAGTAGCCCCGAATCAGCGCGTCGTAGAAGCCGCCATGCTCCGGCTGGGGATACCAATCAGTTTGCAGCTTTACCGGCGTTAGCCCGCTCGAGGCGTGCTGCTTTCCGCAGCCTCCAAGTACAAGAGAAATACCAAGCAAGCCGGCGCTGAAGATTCGTAAATTCATCCTTCCCCCAGGCTGGCGGCAAAAGCGAGCAGCCGGGCGTCGCTCCCACGGGCTGCAACCAACTGCACTCCTCCTCCCGGCGCCGCCAGCGTTACCGCGGGCATACCCGCCAGGCTGACCGGACTGGTGTAACGCAAAATATTGATCCGGCTCGCCGAGTGGTCTGCGCCTGCGGCCAGCGCGCTGATGGGAGCACAGGGCAGGATGAGAAAGTCATGTTGCTGCAGCACGCGATCGATCTTGGCACGAAACACCATATGACGCTTGCGCAAGTCCTCAATCGTGGCGGCCGAGAGGGAAGCGCCCCAGGCCAGCCGCTCTGCGATCGGCTTTTCAAAATGTTCAAAATTTCCCTTGTGCACTGCGGCTGCCTCATGGGCCTGGATGCCGCCGAATATTTCTCGCGTGTCTGCCCAGAAATCGGGCTCGAAATTCTTGAGCTGCGCGCCATGGCGGCGCAGCCTCTCCTGCCAGCCGTGGTACACCGCGAGCACGGCCGGTTCACAGTCGTGGAGGAACCCAGCTCCCACAGCGGCGATGGTTACATTCCTAGGGGCTTCCACCGGTTGCACGTCCAGCAAGGCAGCCGCGAGCACCGGCCCATCGCGCAGATCGCGAAAGAGCCAGCCCAGGGTGTCAAACGAAGAAGCCAAGTGCCAGCCGCCCTCCCACGCCTGTGGGCCGCCAAGTCCGATGGTGGAGCGATAGCCGGCCAGCCCGCAGAGCGCCGACGGCACGCGGATGGAGCCGCCGGTATCGGTGCCGATCGCGGCCACTGCCGAGCCCTCCTGCACGCTGGCCGCGCTGCCGCTGGATGAGCCGCCGGTAAATATTCCGGGGTCACGGGGCTGCACGCAATCGCCATAATCACTGTTCTCGCCGGTGATGCCGTAGGCAATCTGGTGCAGGTGGGTTTTGCCCATGATCACGGCGCCGGCCTGGCGCAGCCGTGCAGCTACGGCCGAGTCAGTGCGCGCGATGCCGAGTTTTTCCGCATAGAAGCGGGATCCGCAAGTGGTGGGGTAGCCCGCGACGTCGAAGCAGTCTTTAACAGCAACGGGGACGCCGAACAGTAGCGGCCTCTGCTCCGCCTGTGGGAAGCGATCGTTGAGGGCCTCCGCTTCTGCCAGGGTGCGCTGCTGGTCCATCGCGAGATACACATTCCGCCCCGCATTGCTGTTGGCGCGCGCAAAGGCTTCCTGCGCCAGCACGGCAGGACCACGCGTGGATAAAGATGCTCGTAGTTCGGTTAAAGGAGACATATCGGTTTGTGTATACCATGATCGCGGGAAAAATGATTTAAACTGCCGCATGAACGTTGAACAATCCGCCGCCGGCGACGAAGCCCACCTCACCGCCCTGGTCAAATTCACCGCTCTCAGCTTCCGCACCCCGCGGCCGGTGCCTTTCGGGGCCCTGATCGTCGACAGCCAGAGCGGAGAGACGCTGATGCGCGGCCGCAATGCGGTGGCCGTTGAAAACGATCCCTCTGCTCACGCCGAGCTGCGCACCGTGCGCCTGGCATGCAAAAAACGCAAGAGCTATTCGCTCCGCGGATATACACTTTATTCCACCTGCGAACCTTGTCCCATGTGCATGTCCAACGCCCTTTGGGCAGGTCTCGACCGGGTGGTCTACGGGGCAACGATCGAGGATGCAAATCGACATTGCCGCCAGATTCAGATTCCGGCCGCCGAGCTTGTCCGGCGAAGCGATATGCAATGCGTCGTAACCGGGCCCTTCCTGCGCGAACTCTGCAACACCCTTTTTAACGACCCGCGGATGCAGGCGGCATTCGCTACCTGGGGTACTCGTAAGGAGACGGTATGACAACGCCGCTTGAAGTGTCCCTAGCCGCGATCGTGGATGATCCCACGCGGGTGTCGACCGTCCCCCAGGTAGTGAACCGCCTGTCGCGCGACTTTTATTGGTACTCGCCGGTGCTGCGCAAACAGCTCGATGGCAAGATTGCCGACGTAGTCGTTCACCCGCTGACCGTCTCGGAAATCCAAGCGATCCTGCGCTACTGCTATGCCCACGATATTCCCGTTACGGCTCGAGGCGCCGGAACAGGGAACTACGGCCAGGCTGTGCCCCTGCACGGGGGAGTACTTCTCGACCTGTCGCGCATGGATCAGATCGAATCCATCACCGCCGATGGGGTTGCGGTTTGCGGGCCGGGCGTGCGCCTGGGCGTCCTCGAAGCGGAAGCGCGCAAAGCAGGATGGGAACTTCGATGCTATCCCTCCACGATAGTGAAAGCTTCGGTAGGAGGCTTTCTGGGCGGTGGATCGGGAGGCATCGGCTCGGTGGCGCATGGCGCCCTGCGCGACTTCTTCACCGTGCGCGCCCTCGACGTGGTGACCATGGAAGATCCGCCGCGGGTCGTCCATCATGAAGGAGAAGCCGTTCACGAGATCCTTCATGCCTGGGGCACCAATGGAATCATCACTCGCATCTGGCTGGCGCTAACGCCGAGCGTGGATTGGGCGCAATGTGTTGTAGCGTTCGATACCTTCGACCAAGCCTTCGATTTCAGCGAGCGGATCGCGAGTTCGGAGGAATGGAAAAAGCGCCTGGTGACTACCTTCGAGTGGCCGATTCCTTCTTTTTTCAGCCCCGTGCGCAACGTTGCGCCCGAGGGTAAGGCGCTCATATTTTTTATGATCGCGGAGGATCAGCGAACCATCCTGGAGAAGGCCGCCCGAGAGGCCGGAGGGGTGGTGACCTTCTCCGCACCCTATCCGGGCCTGCGTGCTGTTCCGCTGCTTTCGGACTACACCTGGAACCACACCACGCTGTGGGCGATGAAGTCCGATCCTGGGTACACCTACCTGCAATGCGGTTTTGACGCGGTTGCCGCGCGTAGCCAATTTGCCAAACTCAAGCAGCGCTTCGGCAACGAATTTCTGTTTCACCTCGAGTTTATGAAGAATGGCCAAGGCGTAGTGTTCCCAGGATCCATACCCGTAGTCCGCTTCAGCACGGAAGAGCGGTTGAACGAAATGATCGACTACTGTCGCGAGATTGGGGTGAGCGTGGCCAATCCCCACGTGAACAATGTGGAGGGTGGAGGCCGCTATCGCAGCGACAATGTGCAACTGCTGGCCAAGCACAAGTACGACACCAAGGGGCTTTTGAATCCAGGCAAGATGGTCACCTTCGAACGGCACCCTGTGGGAGAGCCGATTTCGTGAAGACCTGGATTCCGGATGCCCGCAACTTCGCCTATCTCACCTGGAAGCAGGTGGACGCTCTTTCCCGGGATAAGACGGTCCTGGTGCTGCCCACGGCGGCCATCGAGCAGCACGGCCAACATCTTCCCTTGGCAACCGACACACTGATCAACAGCATTCTCCTTGGCGCTGCACTGGCACGACTTCCACAGGAGACACCCATCTACGCGCTGCCCGCAATCTGTTACGGCAAGAGTAACGAGCACATTGGTTTTCCTGGAACGCTGTCTGTCTCGGCTTCGACTTTCATGGCCGTGGTGCGCGATATAGGTGCGAGCATTGCCGCTTCCGGCTTCAAGAAGCTGGTGCTTTATAACACTCATGGGGGCAACTCGTCATTGGTGGACGTGATGGCGCGCGACCTGCGTGCGGAGTTTGGGCTACGTGTCTTTTCACTCTTTGGCTCCGGGGGCGCTGCCTTCACCGGGCTCGGCGAACAGGAGCGTGCTTACGGTTTCCACGCCGGTGAAGTTGAAACCTCCTTCCTGCTCAGCGCCATTCCGGATCTGGTTCACACCAGCGAATACACCGTGAACTACATCGCGGATATTGCCAAGCCTGAGCTATTGCGTCCGGAAAATGCCGCCGCGACTTTTGCCTGGCTAACTCGGGACATTGCGCCCAGCGGAGTGATGGGCGATCCCAATCCGGCGACGGCAGAGAAGGGAACACTCTGGATAGAAGAGGCGGCAGCAAAAATCGCCGCTGCCTTAACCGCCATGGCCGCCTACGAGAACTGGCACAAACCTTGAGCCAGACAGTGAGGTTAAGAGAGGGAGCCGACCCCTCAGGGGCCGAAGGCCTCTGGTTGTCTGACGAAGGCCGGGTGCCCCACATCTCGCTCGTTTTTCGCGAGATGTGGGATACCACTGCACCTTCCCTCTGACTGTCGATTCACCCGATGGATTGAGCGGTCAACATTGGTGGTATCCCACATCTCGCGAAAAACGAGCGAGATGTGGGGCACCCGGCCTTCGTCAGGGAACTAGAGGTAGTTGGAAACTATCTATGAGCAAAGAATCATGGGCACAATGATCGCTTGCGGCTCCGGCGTTCGTCTCGAACGCGCCGTGCGCTGCACTATGTCTGACGGCGTAGTCCTGCTCTCCGATCATTACTACCCACCGGAGCCCGGGCCTCACCCAACTTTGCTCATGCGTCAACCTTACGGCAGGGATATTGCATCGACGGTGGTCTATGCCCATCCCGTCTGGTTTGCCGCCCACAACTACAACGTCGTCATCCAGGATGTGCGTGGCCGCGGCGATTCCGAGGGCGACTTCTATCCCTTTCGCAACGAGGGACGGGACGGAGCGGAGACGATCCGTTGGCTGCGCAACCGCCCGGAGTCGAACGGCGCCGTGGGCATGTACGGCTTTTCCTATCAAGGTATGACCCAGCTGCTGGCCGCGGCCGAGCAGCCCCCAGGGCTGCTCTGCATCGCCCCCGCGCAAACCGCCTGCGATCTCTATCACGGCTGGTTCTATCGTCAGGGTGCATTGCGGCTGGCCTCGACCCTAGGCTGGGGACTGCAAATGATGAAGGCCGATGCGCGGCGCCGCAAGCTCCGCGCGGCCAGCGAGGGTCTTGAACAAGCGTGGGCCGACCTGCGCAGTCAACCACTGGTCACACCCTACGGCTTGCATCCTCAGCTACAGCATGAGGGAATGCCTTCTTACGTGCATGACTGGTTCACTCATCCTCTACCCGGCCCCTATTGGTCCTCACAGGATGTGAGCGAATCCCTGGCGCGCATCACCGTGCCCGCACTCCACCTCTCAGGCTGGTTCGATACATACCTCTCGGGCAGCGTAGCCGGCTTTCTGAAGATGGCCGCGCATGCCGAACACCAATACCTGGTCGCCGGTCCCTGGATTCACATTCCGTGGGGTGAACTGATAGGCGAGCAAAACCTCGGTCCCGAGGCTTTGCTCGATACCGATTCGCTCTTGTTGCGCTGGTTCAACCATTGGCTTAAAAACAGCGGCGAGTGGGCTGCGCATCCGCGCATTCGCCACTTTGCCTTGGGCGCCAATCGCTGGTTCGATGCGCAGGCCTTTCCGCAAGAGACCCTCTCTTTCTATCTGCATAGCGCAGGAAGTGCGGACTCGCGCAAAGGAGATGGACTGCTCTCCACCACTATTCCCAACGAGACCCAGCCACGCGATGTCTTCATCTACGATCCGGAGACGCCGGTGCTCGCTCCCGGCGGTCCGGCGGCACTTGCCGGTCCGTTCAACCAGGCTCAGCTCGAACTCGGCAACAACCTGCTGGTCTATACCACTCTTCCGCTGACCGAACCACTGCACATTTTTGGATCGCCCAGGCTCATCCTCTACTGCATCACCTCCGCCGCCCACGCCGACTTTACCGGCAAGCTGGTGAGGCTCCGTCCCGGGGGACAGGCCGACTTCGTATGCATCGGCATCGCGCGATCCTCGTACCTTTTTCGCGAGTCCGGCTACACCGCGGACGCCGTTCACTGCTGGCAAATCGAGCTCGAACCCACCTCCTGTATCTTTGCCGCCGGCGATGCCATTCGCCTGGAAGTGGCCAGCAGCGCCTTTCCTTTGTACGACCGCAATCCATCCACTCCAGTGCAGCCCTGGCTTGCCGATTCATGGAACTGGCAGCGCTCCACTCAGATGGTGCTGCATGATGCGGATCATCCTTCGCGGCTGGAACTGCCATGGGTGGCAACGTCATGAGTGTGGAATTCCGGGTACCGCAGGTCGCCATGTCCGCTGTGAGCAAACGCTACGGCAGCAGCACGGTCCTCGAGGACATCAATCTCACCATTCCCAAGGGAGAATTTGTCAGCCTGATCGGTCCTTCTGGTTGCGGCAAGTCCACCTTGCTCAAGCTGATCTCCGGCCTCACCGCTGCCACGGATGGCAGCATCCAGGTTGACGGCATGACCCCGGTCAATGCCCGGGAGACCATCTCCTACATCTTTCAAGACGCGACCCTGTTGCCTTGGCGCACGGTGACCAGCAACGTAGGCCTGGGGCTGGAACTGGAGGGTGTCAGCCGTGAAGTCAGGAAGCAGAAGGTGCGGTCGCTGCTGGACCTGGTAGGTCTCGCCCACGTGGCGCGATCCTACCCAAGGCAGCTCTCCGGCGGAATGAAGATGCGTGTGTCCGTGGCTCGCGCACTCGCTACCAGGCCGCGCCTGTTGCTGCTGGACGAACCGTTCGGCGCGCTCGACGAGATGACCCGCGACCGTCTTAACGAAGAATTGCTGCGCCTGAAGACAGAACAGAATTGGACCGCCGTATTTGTCACCCATTCTGTTGCCGAAGCAGTTTTTCTTTCCACCCGGGTCATTGTCCTGGCGCCTTCGCCGGGCCGCATCGCGCAAGAAGTCGCGATTGGTCTCCCTTTTCCCCGGACCAGCGCGACGCGAGAGGGCCCGCAATTCGAATCGTTGGTGACTGAGGTTTCCAGAGCGCTGCGCGGAGTGCGGAGCGCATGAAGAAGTACGCCGTCACTGTGCTCAACGCGCTGGCCGTTTTTGCCGCACTGCTGTTGTTGTGGCAGGGGCTCGGCCTGCTCCTGCATCTGCCCGCTTATATGCTGCCCCCGCCGCTGGCCGTCGGCAGGGCAGTGGTGGCGCGTTTTCCATCCCTGGTCGCGTCGCTGGCCATCACCTCGGAGGAGGCGGCAGGAGGTTTAGCTGCCAGTATTGTTGTGGGGCTGCTAATCGCGCTGGTCTTCGCCCAATCCCGCTGGATACGGCGCATGCTCTACCCCTACACCATCCTGCTGCAGACTGTGCCGGTGCTGGCTGTGGCCCCTCTGATCCTCATGTGGGTGGGTCCCGGCACCTTGTCGGTGATGCTGGTGGCCTTCATCATTTGCCTCGCCCCGATCATCGCCAACACCACCCAGGGACTCATCAGCGTGGAGCCCAATCTCATTGATCTCTTCCTTATGCACAATGCTTCGCGCTTACAGATCCTCACTCGCCTCCGTCTTCCGCACGCTGTGCCTTCGCTGTTTGTCGGTATCCGCATCGCGGCCGGCATCTCGGTGATCGGCGCCATCACCGGAGAACTCTTTGCCGGTTCCAGCCGCGTAGGCGAGGGCGGCCTGGGCTACTCTATCTTGTACGCCAGCGCCCAGCTGCAAACGGATTACCTCTTCGCCCTGGTTCTGGCCGCGACCGTGTTGGGCTTCGCCTTTTTCTTCTCGGTCATGTTTCTGGAGTGGTATTTCCTGCACAACTGGCACGAATCGGCGCGCACAATGACGGATGAATAGGAGACACGATGCTTCGTCTTGAATCTGAAGCCGGCTGGTGGTTGGTCACCCATGTCGACCACGCGCACCTGGCGGGAGCGTTCGCGGCCCAATGGGGCAACGAACTTTTTCTCGCACCGGAGCCCCGCGAGCGCGTATTGCGCGGCGTCACCACCCACGACGATGGTTGGGCAGCGCGCGATCAACAACCGCAGATCACGCGCCAGGGAAAGCCCAGCGCATTTTCCGTCGAGTTGGTAGGCAAGTATTCGGCCTTTGAAGAGATAGACCTTGCCGACTATCTCGCCGTGCGTGAGCGCGCCGTTCGCATGGTGGCCGAAGCGGATCCGTACGCTGCCTTGCTGGTTTCCATGCACACCTACAATTTGCTGACTGCGCGCGCCGATCGCAGCACGATTCAGCCGGACGAGCTACCCTTGCTCGACGCCTTTCTCGCCCGCCAGTTAGAGTTTCAGCAGGATTTGCAAGCTCGGTTGGCAGCGGATAAGGAGCTTGCGCCGGACGAGATCTCAGCCGAGCGAATCGAGAATCACTTTCGCCTGCTGCAGGCCTGCGACGCACTGTCGCTGCTGAGTTGCGTCGACTATCCGCGACCGGGGGATCTTATGCATGCACTCCCACTGCGCCAGGGCGGCGAGACCCGGGTTGCCGTCGAGTCCCTGGGAGAGCGTCATTTCAGGCTCGCTCCATACCCCTTCGCCGCGTCGCCCTTGATCTTTAACTTTCCCGCACGCCACGTAGAAGGCAAACTCTTCGATAGTGTTGGGGAACTCCAGAAAAGGTTCCACACCGCCGCCCCGGTGCAGTTGTCGGTCACGATAACTCGCTAAATAACGGGAGAGAACTGATCGGCTCCCAACCGGTAGCCGATCGGCTACCGTATCCTCGCTTCCGCGTCCACTCTCCCCACGTAAGTTATTGCAAATACAAGAGCGCCCATGTGCGTCACCCGGCCTTACCGTTTGGCTAGCAGCATGCAATAAGTGACTGCGTCAGGGCAAACACAAAGCCAACCGGCCGAGAGTTTGAGAGACAAATTCAGTCTGGGTTCCACTGCAAGGAGCCCCTAGGAGGATGTCATGAAATGCAATTCGATCGCTAAGTCATCGCTCGTGGTTCTGTCGCTCCTGCTCAGCGTTGCCGGAGCTCATGCTCAATCCGTTCGGGCCAAAGTTCCCTTTGCTTTCAAGGTGGGATCCACGCAATTGCCGGCCGGAACCTACGCCATCCAAAACGAATTTGGCAGCAACATCGTCACGGTGCGCAACGTCGAGAGCGGCCGCTCCGTGGCAGCGCTGGGCCAACGGGAATCTCCCTCCAAGAACTCAAACAAACTGATCTTCCATCGTCACGGCAGCCAGTACTTGCTGACCGCGATCGTGGGAAGCCAGGGAAACCCTGGGATGTCCTTGCCTGCCCCCAAGCAGCAGAAGCAGCTTGAGGAAGCAAGTGCTCCGGCAGCGAACAGCGACATAGTTGAAATCGCCGGCAATTAGTCATCTTTGCCAAACCGAAACGAAGCAGCCTCAGGCTGCTTCGTTTTCGTGTGTACGGAGCGCTGGTCGTGTTTAGGGTCTTGCCTAATCCAGAAACTTCTCGCGGATGAGAACTGTGCGTTCAAGTGAGTCGAACACTTCCAGGACCTTCAGGCGAAGGTCGGGATCGATCTTCTGACTGGCGAGCCACGCTTGAACGACAGCCTGCGCTTCCGCGCTATTCTGGCCCTCGATGAAGGCCTCAAGCCAGGCGCCGAGGAAGAAGATCTTGCGGTGTTGCTTGATGTCAGCTAGTTCGTTGAGCGCCTGGGCTAAATAGGGCTCGGTCAGCCTGGTCTGGTTCCAGAAATTGAACGGGCGCAAGCTTTGCGTAATCCAATCCTCCTGGATCGTCTGTGAGTGAAGGTACTGATCGAAGTAGCGGGCTTTGTTCTCGGCTGACGGAATTCCCGCCTCTGCGGCATAAGCGTACTTCTGAGCTTCCCCGCTGTGATCGCGGGCCTTTTCGTCCGCCAGGATGGCCTCTGCCTGCGGGTCGCCCATGGCAATCAGATGACCGACAAGGTTCCAGCGGTCGAGACGTTTTAGCGTCAGTCCAGGCACGGCCAGCTTGCCGGTAAGGAGGTCTTTGACTTGCTGCAGAGCCGCAGGAGTTTCAGAGATCGACGTGAAGGTGCGAAAGCTGACGATGCGCAAGCCGAGCGTCGGTGCGTGGAGCATGCGATCGGCAATCACGGACTCTGCCCGCGGCGCGAGTGATTTGCGGCCGGCTTCATGCAAGTAGAAATGAAGCGCCTCGGCAACGCGCGCGCCCTGAATACGAGCCAGAGATTCATCTGTCTCTTCAGGAAGAGACTTCAACGCCAGTTCAACGTAGCCCCGCGGGGATGCTTTGGCCACGTGGACATAGTCCCAGAGTGCTCCCCACAGCATCGTGCGGCGAAGAGGGGCGGTCTGATCAGAAACACTGGCGAACATAGTTGGATTCGGCTCATGCGGGGTGTCCGGGTCGAAAAGGAAAGCCGCGAAGGACTCGCTCGACGGGTCAAGGAGGAAGCGGCCGTAGCCGTAGTCCCCCTCATTGGCAAAGACGAGGTTGGGGCAGGCCTTGCCAAGCGCGGATTGAACTGGGAAGGCCGAGGCGTTCCACTGCACTTTAATAGTCTGGATCGCTGTCTGGGCAGCTTGCCCTGCCTGAGGTTGAACTGTGGAGATGAAAAGGATCTGGTTCGCCATGGGCCAGACGTAGCCGTCACCGAGCACGTCTCGCTGGTTGATGGTGAAGGCACTGATCTTCCCGTCGTGGCAAGAATAGTTGACGGTGACCTCGGGCATGCCGCGCCGGGTAATCCAGGATTTGGCCCAGGTCTGAACGTCCTGGTGACGTCCTGCCTGGTCGCTGGCTACCTCGAACGCGTGAACCAGGTCGGCCCACTCGGCGTTGCCATAAGCATGCTCTTTCAGGTAAAGCCGCAGGCCCTGGCGAAAGTTGTCTTCACCCAGAAAGTAATTCAACTGCTTGAGAACCGCAGGAGCTTTCTCGTAGACGATCGCTCCATAGGCGGATTTCGCGTCCCTGAGGTTAGCGATGTTCTGGAAGATCGGCGTGGTGCCCTGCGTCTCATCGATGCCGTAGGCCAATGGCTTGATGTCTTCGTAGAAGTGCTTCCAGGGGTTCGAGGCGGGCTCTAAATGCTCCAGAGCCTTGTAGGCCATATATTGCGCGAAGCCTTCCTTGAGCCAAAGGTCGTCAAACCAGCGCATGGTAACCATGTCGCCGAACCACTGGTGGCAGGTCTCGTGCAGTACGAGAAGGTTGCGGTGGAAATAGTCGCTCTCCGTAGGAGTGGAGCGGAAAAGAACGCTGTCTTCGTTGAGAAAGGTTTCACCCGCGTGCTCCATTCCGCCAAACGGGAAGCCGGGAATCAGGACCAGATCATATTTGGGGAAGGGAAACGGTTGTGCGAAGTAGCCGCTCAGGTAAGCAATACCGCGAGCGGCCATTTGCTGCACCTGGGGCGCTTCCTCCTGGGCGCGGGCAAGTTGCGACTTACGCACGTACAGAGTTGGTTCGCTTGCATTCTTTGCGCGGACCGCGGAAAACGGTCCGGTTGCAAACGCGAACAGGTAGGTGCTGATGGGACGTGTCTCCGCGAATTGCGCGCGCCTGTCATCCTCCGTGATCGCGGCCGTGTTGCCGATGGCTGACCAGCCTGCCGGGTGCTCAAGTTCGAGCGTGAACCTGGCTTTCAGGTCAGGCTGGTCGAAGCATGGAAAGGCCATGCTGGCGTCCATGGGTACAAACAAGGTGTAGAAGTATTCATTGCCATCGTCCTGGTCTTCATACCGGGTGATGGCTTTACCTGCGGGAGCGGCATTGCTGATGAATGCGAAGGTAAGGGTGTTGTGGCCGGCGATGGCAGGCAGATTGAGATGGCCATTCTCGAGTTCCTTTGAGATCGCATGCCCGTTGAGCGTAGCGGACTGAATCACACCATCGCGGTAGTCGATCGAAAGATCGCCGGCTGTCTTGCTTTCGAAGGTAAGCGTTTCGGTGCCGGCTACCGCTGACTCATGTTCCTTGAGGGTGAAGGAGAGGCGATAACGGACGTTTGAGATGCGCGCAGCGCGGGCCACGGCCAAGTCGCGCGATACGCCGGGTTCTACAGGAGCCGCCAGGGCCGCATTGGAGAGGACGATGAGGATTGTGGATGCTAACAGAAATAGAGTGCGGGTTCCGCTCGAGATCGGCATCTGTTGTTAGTCATGCTATCTGATTTCGAAAAGAGTTCGCATTCTCCGCCGCCCATTGCCTGAGCGTGATTGGCTTGCGCCCGAGAAGACGCTCGACCTCATGCGTGACACGCGCAAGGCGCCCTTCTCTAATCGCTCTCCACAGCGCAACATGCGCTTCGGTTTCCGCTGCAGAGCCGCTGATCCTGGAGTAGCGTTCCCCCGCTTCTTCGTCCGATATTGCCATATACGTCAGCGGCTGTCCGATCGCTTCTGCGATGATGGCTGTTGCTTCGCCAAACGTGAGTGAGTCAGGACCGGTGATTGCCAGAGACTGGCCAGCATAGGCTTGGCTGATCAACGCCTCCACCGACACCGCAGCGATATCTTCGGAATGAATAAACGGACGGCGGCCATCGGCAGTCGATGTCCGGACGACCTTTTCCGTTTTGATGGAGTGCGCCCACGCCAGCAGGTTTGACATGAAGCCCGTGGGACGTACGAAGGCGAATGGAATTCCAGCCGCCCGGATCGCGGCCTCGCCCTTTTCGTGCCATGCTCCAATGGCGAGACCGTGCTCGACATCGAGCGACGAGAGCTTGACGATCCGTTTGACTCCCACTGCCTTCGCCAGCAATGCAGCGGCCTCATCCCGCTGCGGAATCGCGGGACCTACGTTGACCAGGTAGAGGGTGTCGGCTCCTCTGAGGGCCTCTCGGATCGAAGCTGGTTCAGCAAGGTCTCCGGTAAACACGTCCACCTGTTGGCCGAACAAAAGACGCGCTTTCGCTTCATTGCGCACCAGCACGCGTGGGCGAAGACCGCGCTTCAATAACTTCTGCACGACGCGCGAGCAAACATCCCCCGTCGCGCCTGTAACTAAGTGTGTCATGGCTCCTCGATTCATCATCTTCTGATGAGATCAAGCCTAAGGCCCACAGGAACTTTGTCTACTCACATCCGCCCGCACGCTATATCGCACTCCAATAAGCACTTGGTTCATAAATTTAACGAAAGCTCACATTTCCGATTACACTCATCTCGTGAAACGAAAGGCAAAGAAGAGTGTCCGTCGCGTGCCCACCCAGGACCGGGCGCAGGTAACGGTTGAGGCGATGCTCGAGGCCGCCGTCAAACTCTTGAAAAAGGGCGGAAGCTCTGCCATCACAACCAACCGGATTGCTGAGACCGCAGGGGTCAGCATCGGGTCTGTGTATCAGTACTTTCCCAACAAGCGAGCCATCTTTATCGCGCTGCACGAGCGGCACATCGCTCAGGTGGATAGCGTGCTGTGCGGCCGCTTGGCGAAAAGCGCGGAGCTAACGCTGGAGGAGCTCATCGCCTCACTAGCGGATGGCATGATCGAACTTCACAGTGCTGACCCGGAGTTGTCAGAGTTGCTGCAGGCAGAGGTGCCGCATCGCGCTGAGGGTACGCGCGATTTCTCCGTACGGCTTCATGGCAGCTTCCGTAAAGCGCTAGCCGCCCATAGCAAAGAGCTGGGCAGGAAAGTCGATCTCGATATGCAGGCCTTTTTCCTAAGCAACATGGTGGACTCGCTGGGTCACGCCATCGTGCTTCGACGGCCATCAGGTTTTTCCCTTTCACGGGCGAGGGCGGAGATGCAACGAGCGATGCTGGCGTATCTGCAGAACTGAGCCAGTCAGGTCAACTCGAAATCTCTTCCAGCGCGAGATTCCGGGTGCGCGGACCCATCCATCCAATTACCGCCATCACGATCAGCATGGCTGCCGCGATGAACGCGAACACCCCGACCGTGCCAAAGCTTTTTAAGACACCCGCAATCAGAAACGACGTAAAGATTGCCGAGAAGCGGCTCCAGGAGTAGACGAAGCCGACCGCGCTGGAGCGGATGCTGGTGGGGAAAAGCTCGGTCTGGTACGCATGAAAGCTGAAAGACATGATGTTGCTTGCCAGAGTCAGGCCCACGCCCATGGCGATGAGGAGAATCCCATTCGAAAGCTGGCTGAATGTGAGCCCGCAAACCATGATGGCCGCCGCGGCCGCGACGATCACGCTTTTGCGTTCACATTTGTCGGCGATCACCAGGCCGATCAGCGGCCCAATCGGCGCCGCGATTGCAATAACCGATGAATACAGTAGGCTTGTCGTCAGCGTGATGCCCTGCTTCGCAAGCAACGTCGGTACCCAGTTGGCGAAGCCGTAAAAGCCGACGGTTTGGCAGACGTTGAAAATGATCATCATTGTTGCCCGCTTGCTATATGGCGCCCTCCACATGTCGAAGAACGTCTGTCCTGTGGCTACTTCGGGGTGGGTCGCAGAAGGGACAGGAAGTGGCCGCCCGAGCTCTCTGGCAACTTTCTCTTCCAGCTCCGACATCACCTGGTCCGCTTCTGCCAGCCGCCCCTTTTGCGCCAGCCATCGTGGGCTCTCGGGCAGTGCGCGGCGAATGAACCAAACGAACAAAGCTCCATGTGCTCCGATGATCACAACCCAACGCCATCCATCCAGACCCAGCGGTTTGTTGGGCACCAGCAGGTACGACAGAAACGCCACCACCGGAACGGCCATAAAGCCCACGGCTTGTTCGCAGGCAAAAGCGCGTCCGCGGATATGTTTCGGCACCAGCTCGGAGATATACGTGCCAATGGTTACGAGTTCCACTCCAATGCCGAGCCCGGCCATAAAACGCCAGAAGTTCAGGCCCGTGGCCGTGACCTGAAATGCCATGATGAGGTTCGCGGCGGTGTAGAAGAGCAGCGAGTAGGTAAAGATCGCGCGGCGGCCAAAGCGGTCAGCCAAAAACCCGCAACAGATGGTGCCGATAAAAAGCCCGGAGAACAGAAAGGCAATGAAGGCCGCCACCCCGTGCATGCCAAACAAGCCTGCGGTGGTGGTGGTTAGAAGCCCGCTCTTTACCAATCCCGGCGCGATGTATCCGGAATAAAGCAGATCGTAGAGCTCGAAGAAAAAGCCGAGGCTAAGCAGCACCACAAACTTCCATATAGTTCGAGTTGCTGGAATCCGATCGAGCCGCGCGGAAATGCTACCCGCCGATAGTGCGTCCGTCGTTTCCTGGCTTCCCAATTGATATAGGCTCCGTGAGGCGGTTTTGTTTGAGGCTGAGGAGGAACTACGAGCCCATTGGTTTGGGCTAGAGTAAAACCGCAGGTCCCTCGGCTTCGCTCGGGATGACAAAGGAGAGGGTAGCGTTCACCTCAGCACGCGCCAAGAGATGCAGAGCGGTTCCTCCGGCCACTACCCTGAATGGAAGCTCCGCCCTCCCCTTTGTCATCCCGAGCGAAGCCGAGGGACCTGCGGTTTCACTCCACCTCAAACCAATGCTCTCGTAGTCCCCTGTGCGCCCCGGCCCCAAGGCAGAGCCCAGTAAGGCTAAGAGTAGCTCACCAGAACGTCTGCGCGATGAGCTGGGGAGGACCAGCTCTGTCATCGATCACCTGAGTCTGGATGACCAGCTCCATGTTGCCCCCCTTCCAGCCTGTTGGTATGACCTTCTCCAGCTGCACCGTGTAGCGCGGATCTTCGAGGAAGTTCGCCGCAGCCATTGTTCCGTTCGCCCCCAGGCCAGCCACAATCAGAATTGGCCGTCCCGTGGTCTTATCGAAGACGCTGGCGACAATCGCATAATCCGCCGTCACCGTGCCAAACGGCTTCCCCAGGTCAAGAAACCATTGCTGCGGCTGTTGGCGGTCAAGAATCTGGTACACCAGAGTGCTGCCGCGTCTTTCCATATGGAAACGCAGCGGCTCCAGCACGCGCATGGTCCAGTCATTATCAAGACCGCCTATAAAGATGGCGGGCCCTTCCTGCAGCCTTGTATAACTGACCTCCGACGAAAGCTGTACGTCGAACCCCTTTTTCTCTCGAGTGAGGTAGGTGGCCAGCCGCGACATGGCGACGCTATCCCCAAAGTCCACGATCCGGCCCTGTAGCAAGTGATCCCGCAAGGTCGTTTGATCCTCGCGCGTGGATCGCGCCGTGAGATTACTTTGCGACAGGTCCGGAAGAACAAAAAGGACAGGGCCTGGATCCGTGAGGATTGGCCGCCAGATTACCTCCCGGTCGTAATGCGGTGAACGATGGAAGAGAAGCCAGGCGGTGATCACAACCACGGCCGCTACCCCCGCCCAAAACCAGGGTCGACGGTTCGGCTTGGCAGGCTTGGCCGACTGATCAAAAACAACTGGAGGGACAACTACGGGGCCATTTTCGGGGGTAGGCAGGTAGTCCGCGCGCTGGCTGGCCGGGGCGAACCCCTCAACGGGAGTGAAATGGGGCACATACGATCCCGAATTCAGGTGAATTCGCAGTTCGCCCTTGTGCTCAGGCTCCTGGTAGTACTGGGCGATCCGCTTGCGCACTTCCGCCGCCGTAAGACGAACGATGGTGTCTTGATTGGTGTCGTAGTCCGGCCGGCGGTGAAAGACATTGATGCCCAGCAGGCGTTCCTTCAACTGATCTTCGTTGCCGTCCAACGATTGTTCGACGACAAAACGCAGCAGCGCCGGGTAGCGCTTGCTGTTCCGGAAGAGCGGACTTGCCAGCACGCGCTCCAGTTGTTGCCGGACGGATCTTCTCTCTTCGTCGCTCGTCGGATGCCATTGAGCTTGCGGCTGGTAGAGCTCCGACATGCGATCCGCTCCTCGCCTGGCAAACTATCGGACGTAGTATACCCCTTGCTACTTCCCTGACGCCTCGCCGCTATCCGGCACATTCTAAATTGCTTGTTCATCATCGGCGTGGGGAACTACCGTATGCGCCTTTTCAGGCATCCGCAAAACGATACAAACTCCTCCTGTAATCCGGATGCTTCATAAGCGCAGCGCGGTCAGCCTTCGGATACCGGAGAGATCACAACTTGCTTAGCTCGTTACCACGCTTTTGCAGAGGAATCCTGGCTTGTGTTTGCGCCAGCGCCTGTCTCGCATCACCCGCCCAAGCGTCTTCGACGCCCTTTCCCTGGAGCGATTCCACCCTCAGCCCGACGCAGAGGGCAACACTAGTTCTTAAAGAGATGACGCTCGATGAAAAGATCGCCCTGGTCCATGGCCAAGGCATGCCCGGGGAGCGCCCTGGTCTCTCTGAAACGAACGGTGGAGCGGGTTTCACAGTAGGGGTGCCGCGGCTTGGCATTCCAATGATCCAGATGGCCGATGCGGCCTATGGAGTAACTCGCAGCGAGGCCAACGGCCGCTATTCCACCGCCCTGCCGAGCAACCTGGGGTCGGCCTCTAGCTGGGATCCTCAATCGGCATATGAGTATGGCGCCCTGATTGCCACCGAACTGCGCGCTCAGGGCTACAACATGACGCTCGGCGGAGGCACCAACCTCACCCGGGAGCCCCGCAGTGGCCGCACCTTTGAATACATGGGCGAAGATCCTCTTCTGTCCGGAACCCTGGACGGAAATGTCATGCGTGGGGAGCAGGACCAGCATCTCATTGGAGACCTCAAGCACTATGCCCTCAACGACCAGGAGAATGGCCGCTATGCGGTGAACGTCAACATCGACCAACGCTCCATGCGTGAATCGGATCTGCTGGCCTTCGAAATCGCGCTCGAAACCTCTCACGCGGCGGCGGTGATGTGCTCCTACAACCGGGTGAACGGCGACTACGCCTGCGAGAACGATTACCTCCTCCGCGACGTTCTCAAGAAGGATTTTAATTTCCAGGGATTTGTCATTTCCGACTGGGGGGGAACCCACAGCGCCGCCAAGGCTTCGCATGCGGGGCTCGATATGGAGCAGCCTGACGACTTCTACTACGGCAGCAAGTTAAAGAAAGCAGTGGAATCCGGCGAGGTTTCGCAAGCCGAGCTTGACGACCACGTTTTCCGCATCCTGCGCGCTGAGTTTGCCGAAGGCCTGGTTGATTTTCCCATCAAGAAACGCGTCGTTGACGTGAATCATGGCTTTGAGGTTGCTCAACGCCTGGCCGAGAAAAGCATCGTGTTGTTGCAGAACAAGGATGGGGTTCTTCCCCTTGACCCTGCGAAGGCGCAAACCATTGCCGTGATCGGAGGACATGCAGATGTTGGGGTGCTCTCCGGTGGAGGCTCGGCACAGGTCGATTCTCCGGGCGGGAACCCTGTTCCACCGCCTCCGGCCGGGAATGGGATCTTCGATGAGTTCATTCGTCCGGCATGGCTTCGCGATCCGCCGATGAAGGCGCTCCAGGCAGCTTTCCCAAAAGCGAAGGTGATCTACAACTCGGGCGACGACCCGGCCTCGGCCGCAGCCCTCGCTCGCACTGCGGATGCCGTCATCGTCTTCGGTTATCAATGGGAGAGCGAAACCAAGGACCTCGAGACTCTCAGTCTCGATCCGGCGCAAAATTCTCTTATCGAAACAGTAGCCGCCGCGAACCCGCATAGCATCGTGGTGCTTGAAACTGGAAGTCCAGCGACTATGCCGTGGGCAGGAAAAGTGAGCGCCATCGTTGAAGCCTGGTACCCCGGTATACGCGGAGCCGAAGCACTTGCAGCGATTCTCTCCGGTGCGGTCAATCCCAGCGGCAAGCTGGCGGTCACTTTTCCTTTGCGCGACGCCGACCTGCCGCACCCCAACCTGGTAAAGCCGTCGCCTGCCTCCGAACCCACCAAGCAGGACAGCATGACGGAGACAATGGCGGAGATGGGTAGAGGCTTCCCTGCCTTCCAGACCTACTACGACGAAAAGCTGAAAGTCGGCTACAAGTGGTATGACGCCGAAAAGAAGGAAGTCCTTTTCCCCTTCGGCCACGGCCTCTCGTACACAACCTATAGCTATTCCTCTTTGGATGTTCAGCCCGGTGATCCCCTCACCGCCTCCTTCACGGTTAGGAATACTGGCCAGCGAGCGGGCGAAGAGATCGCACAGGTATATGCCTCGCTCCCCGATTCCGCAGGTGAGCCGCCGAGGCGCCTGGTTGGGTGGGCGAAGCTCTCGATCGCGGCCGGAGAAAGCTGCCAGGCGACGGTGCACATCGATCCCAAGCGGCTGAAGGTCTTCGACCAGGAGACGGACAGCTGGAAGCTGATTCCGGGCACCTACACCTTGTGGGCGGGGAGTTCTTCGCGGAATCTTCCGCTGCAGAAACAAATACAGATTCCCTAATCGCCTTCCGAGTCAGGGTCGGAACAGGCGACAGAAACCCTGCGGTCCGGTGCTTTGTATCAGGGCCCGACTTTTAGTCGGCGTCTGCGTGAGAACTCCCGAATCGCCGAGATCAGGACGATCAATCAGTCCCGGAGGAACATCTGAGCCCAGGGCGCAGCCCCCACGCGCTAATTCGTTTGGCAGACGATAGAAATCCAAGAAGACGCTGATTGTTTGGATCGTCAACTCGCCACAAAATCGTCATCCTGAGCGAAGCGCTTCACTGATTTATCGCGTGACACAGGGCTTGGTGGCGCGCAGTCGAAGGACCTCGAGGATGCTCATCTTAGCCATGCTGCTCCGAGCTTTTCAACCGCCGAAGCCCGCATCCAGGGGGAGCGGCCACGGTCTTTCCCCGGGGGTCCAGAACAAGAACTGCTGCATCTTGCATCTCGTTCTCTGGCTTCGGTGGTCGAAAAGGTATGAGCAGCATGGGCAAACTGAGCATCCTCGAGGTCCTTCGACTGCGCGCCATCAAGCCCTGTATCACGCGATAAATCCGTGAGGCGCTTCGCTCAGGATGACGTTTTTGTGGCGAGTTTGACGAAAAACACCCAAAACAAGGTAGCGCTTGTGGGCGTAGTCCTGGACAATTTCATGCGTCCCTGCGGGACTGAGGCGGCTAAATGCGAGTTCTCACGCAGACTATTTAGCCGCTGGGGGCGGCTTTCTACTCGTAACAGCGACTTTTCCGCAGCCTGTTCAGCCGTGCCATAAAAGATGCCAGCTCTCGTCAACCAAAAGTAACCCCCGAACGATAACCGGCGGCGCAAAAAAGCGTCTCAGCGGCCAACCCGGTTTCTCGAGTGTTATATCCTGTTAGTAGACGATTTCGGCAGCCGGCGGACTCTCGCGTCTCCGCTCGGTAGCCGGCAGTTGCCGGTAGTTTCGGCCTTAGGCGCGAGCGAAGGACAGCTTCAAAGCTGTCCGGTGTCCCACCCGATCCCTGTCTACAAATAAGCCAATTTAACCCTCCCGCCGCCGCGGGATTTTTTATGCTTCCTGGAGACACCTATGCCTAAAAATAAAGTGAACGACCCCATCACCGATCAGGAAATAGCCTTTGCCCGCCTGGTCCTCTCTGGCGCCATGACCGACCGTCAAGCCGCCGAAGCCGTCGGCCTCAACCCCGACTCCGCCGCCTACACCAAAGCCAAGCCCCGTGTCCGCGCCTACATGCTCGAGCACCGCGCCGCCGTGCAGCAACAGCTCGCCCAGCAGGAGGCTGAGGGACTGCATCGCCTGAATCTGGACCGCGAACAAGTACTGGCCCGCCTCTGGGAAATCGCCAACCTCAGCCCCGAGATGACTCGAGGCAGCATCACCGGCCAGGTCAAAGCCCTCTCCATGATCGTGGCCATGCAAAACTTCATCCCCGACCGTCCCGCGGTTTCCTCCGAGAAAAAATCTCCGCCTGCGCCAATCCACCACCAAATCTATGCCGCCGCTTGCCCGCCCCGCCCGTCCCGGCATGCCGTGGAGCCTGCCGTGGGGCTAAACAAAGAAGAAGATTCGCCTGCCGTCCCTGCCTGTCCCGGCGAGCCGTGGAAGCCCGAGTCCGCTTCCAGCTCGGCGGACGAGGCGCCTCCGAACCCTAGCCCCAGCCCGTCCGCCTTCGCCAACCCGGTTAGCTATTTTGAAGCACCGCCAATGGCCTCTTACATCCCCGGCCGCGCTTCTGTTCCAAACATGAGAATGGGTTTCTCTCTAAAAAAGAACCCCCATGCCCATCCCCGCTGAGCTACCAATCCCCAAAAAGGACCCAAAAATATCGAATTTTATAAATACCGGCCAGTTAAGCCGACACCGCGTTCGTCGTCCTGATCCTACCCAGGACTGTCGTCCCGGACTACAGAACTGAGTCCGGGTCTCACCCCGGCTCTAAAGCTCAGAATCGCTGCGCCTCAACGGCCCACTGAAGAGGCTGCGGAAGAACTCTCTTCTGAAGGGTACGGGCTTTAGAGGCTGCGTGAGAACTAGAGTAAACAAACTGGAGTCACCTCCACTCCGCGCTCCGGTGCTTTGTATCAGGGCCCGACTTTAGTCGGGCCGCAAAGAGTTGAAAGAAATTGGGCTTTAGCCCCTGAGGGCAATTGCATTCGACGGAACCGCCCCCTCTGGCTAAAGCCGATCTCATTTCACATGTGTACGTACGGCCTAAAGGCCGTACGTACACAAAATTAGGTTTTCCGCAGCCTCTGAAGTCGTGCCCTGATACAAGTACGGAAGCGCGGAGTGGAGGGCAACTCCGCCAGCTAAACGGCTTTCTCCTTGACAGCTTAGGAGTGTCGGCGTAGTCTCCTAATCATCTTAGGGGAAAGGTGTCCTTCCTCCTTAGAACCAGGGGAAACATGAAACTCCTCGACTCGCTTCGCTTTCGCGTCGCCGCACTTTTCCATCCTTCCCGGGTAGATGCAGAGATGGGGGAGGAGCTTCAGTCGCATATCCAGCTCCGCGCTGACGATCTAGAGCGTTCCGGCCTTTCCCGGTTGGAAGCCGAGCGGCGTGCGCGAATCAGGATTCGGCGGACGTGAGAAGTACAAGGAAGAATGCCATGAAGCGCTAGGCAACCATCTTCTCGAGACTTTTATTCAGGATGTGCGCTTCAGCCTACGCGTGCTGCGCCAATCGCCCGGATTTAGCATTGCCGCTGTTTTAACGCTGGCGTTGGCCATCGGCGCAAACGCGGTGGTGTTCAGTATGTTCAATAGCCTGGCGCTCCGCCCGCTCAATGTGCCCCAGTCGCAGAGCCTTTACGCAATTCAGCGCGGGAACGAAAAGTACATCCTGCAGTCGTATCCCGACTATCTCGATCTGCGCGATCGTAACCGCAGCTTCGATGGCTTGGCGGCCTACACTATCGTGCAAGCCGCGTTGGATACGGGCAAAGATCCATCCCAGGTCTGGCTTTATGAAGTGAGCGGGAACTACTTCGACGCTTTACGCATTCAGCCGTATCTTGGCCATTTCTTTCACGGCTCCGACGAGCATGGCGCCAATAGCGCTCCGTACATCGTCCTCACCTACGCCTATTGGCACAACCATTTTCAGGATGATCGCGGAGTCGTAGGCCGTGTTGTCCAGCTGAACAAGCATCCTTTCACTATCCTCGGTGTGGCGCCGCCTGAGTTCCACGGGACTCTGATGATTTACTCTCCGGATTTCTTTGTGCCGATGGTGAACGCGGAGCAGATAGAAAGGGTGAGTTTCCTGAATGCTCGCGGAGAGCGATGGGTGTTTGAGGTACTGGGACATCTGAAGGCGGGAGTCACTCCGGAGCAGGCGGTCGCAGACCTGAACTCGGTTGGTTCCTATCTGGGAAGGACCTATCCCAAGGACGATGGCTTGACGAGCTTTTCTTTGGTCCGTCCCGCTTTGCATGGCGACTTCTTTGCGCCCGCAATTCGAGCATTTTTAGCAGGGTTGATGCTGCTGGCGGGATTGATTCTACTGGCGGCCTGTGCCAACCTCGGCAGCCTGTTTGCCGCACGCGCCGCCGACCGTGGGAGGGAAGTTGCTTTGCGGCTCGCACTGGGTTCGAGCCGCAATCGCATTCTTCGCCAGCTCTTCACCGAGGCGGTGCTGATTTCGGTCGTCGGAGGGATTGTCGGGCTTCTGGGCAGCGTCGCCCTGTTGCACGAGTTAAGCGCGTGGCGGCCGTTTCCCAGATATCCCATGCATGTGCCGGTGGAACCGGACGCACATGTGTATGCTGTCGCTTTGCTGCTGACCTTAGTGAGCGGATTCCTCTTCGGCGCAGTCCCGGTGAAGCAGATACTCCGCACCAATCCGTACGATGTCATCAAATCCGGGTCGACCGGGTCGCAGAGGCTGGGGCGGAAGATCACCGCCCGAGACGTGTTGCTGGTGGTGCAAATTGCCATCTGCGCCGTGCTGGTCACTTCTTCGATGGTCGCAGTCCTTGGATTGCTGCGCTCCCTGCACGGGAACTTCGGCTTCGAACCTCGTAACGTCATGCTGGCAAATACAGATCTGGGTATGGCCGGTTACAGCGACGACCGCGTACCCGCAATGCAAAAGCGCATGCTCGACGCAGTGGGATCAATTCCTGGAGTAAGCTCGGTCGGATTGGTGGGTCCGTGTCAACCTTTAACCATGGGGGGTGTCATGCCACTGGTCTTCAACGACAAAACCTCTGATATGAGAGAGTCGAATGCCGCGGCGAAAGCCTTCATGTACAACAAATCTCCTGAATACTTCCAGGCGGCGGGCACTGCCCTGCTGGCGGGAAGGGGTCTGTCCTGGCACGATGACAAAACCTCTCCGCGCGTAGCGATAGTCAATCGTACCTTTGCCGCCAAAATTTTCGGCTCCATACCGAATGCGCTGGGCGGACACTTCAAGATGAAGGATGGAATGCGAGTAGAAGTCGTGGGTATTGTCGAAGACGGAAAATACTTCAATCTCGCCGAAGAGCCACAGCCGGCCATCTTTCTTCCCATCCTGCAATCTCCAGCGAGTGTGTCCTGGCTGGTGGTGCGTTCGGACCGCGATCCGCAGCAAGTGGTAGCAGCCATACGAAGTAAGCTGCGGGAATTGGATGCGGGGCTTCCGGTGTATATCCAACCGTGGAGCAAGGAAATGGACGGAGCCCTCTTCGCTTCCCGTGTGGCGACGGTGTCGTTGGGTGTGTTGGGCATCATGGGCGCCATGCTGTCGATCACCGGCATCTTTGGAATGGCGGCGTACTCTGTGAGCAAGCGGCTGCGCGAACTGGGCATTCGTATCGCCGTCGGCGCGCGCCGCACGGAAGTGTTACAGGCAGCGTTGGGGCGAGCCTTCAAATTGCTGGCAATTGGTTCGGCGGCAGGATTGTTCCTGGGACTCCTGGCGACCCGGGTGCTCGCTTTCATCGTGTATCAGGCCACTCCCCGTGATCCGCTCGTGTTAGCTGGCGTCGTTCTCGCGATGTCTTTGCTGGGGCTATTCGCTACGTGGATTCCGGCGCAACGAGCGCTGTCGATTGATCCTGTGATACTGCTTCGAGCGGAGTGAAACGGAAAAAAGGTTACGTCGTCCTGGCTACACTCAGACAAAGGCAGGGGTAGCAGAGCGGTAGAGTCTGCGTGAGAACCCCCTGGACAAGGTGATGGGTGCCCCAGGTCTCGCTTTTGAGACCTGGGATCCTTCACGCAAATGCCGGGCAGACCAAATTGGAGAACTCTAACTGCGAGAAGGCCCTAGGTACTGATACCAACTCGGTTCCTCCGGCATCTGCGTGGCGGATCCCAGGTCTCAAAAGCGAGACCTGGGGGCACCCATCACCTTGTCCAGGAGGTTCTCACACAGACTCTTCCGGACTGGGCCAACGTTTGGCGGTCGGCCCTCCGGGCCTTGCCTCGGTTGTACACCATCCTTCCGATCTAACCCGGCACGGTACAAGTCGTCGTGACCGGTGAAGCAAAGCGGGTAAAAGCTAGTTAGGACAAGTGTGACCTCAGACCGTCCCTATGGAACTGATTGATCGCCCTGATGAAAAACAAAAGAGCCGGATGGCAAACTACGCCGGCCGGCTCTTACTTAACGTCGAGTTAGGCTAGAAAGTTAGTTGCAGCGACATCTGGATCTGCCGCGGGCTACCGATGGTGTGGCTGATGAAGCCCAGGCCGCTGGGGCAGTTGTAGAAGCTGGTGTTGGTCTGGCTGCCGTCGGACATGCAGCCGGTTGGTTGCACCGTCTCGCCCACGTTTGGCGTGACGTTGTAATTCTCATTTTGGAATACTTCGTTTCCTGGGATGTCGAAGCTGGGGGTGTTGGTCAGGTTATAAACGTCAAACGTGTACTTAAGGTTCACCCGTTCCGTGATGTTGGTCATCTTAACCAGCGATATGTCGGCCCGTTTTTGGCTGCCCTGGCGGAAGATGTTGCGCTGGCCGGTGGTGAAGTCGGTCTCAAATGTATCTCCAGCAGGGACAGCGGAGAACTTGGAACTGGATGCGGTGACCACCGGAGTATAAAAGCAGGTTGGATTCAGCGCTGGACCTTTGGTGAAGAAAGCTCCGGAATATCCGGTCGACTCGGCCTTCTTCGGTGAGCACTGGGAGTAGTTGAGAGGCACGATGGGATTGGTGATCCCGTCAAAGACGCTGTAGTAGAGGCTGCCGACGGCGCCCGTGTAGTCGACGACGCTGTACGGTTGCCCGCTCTGCAGCACCGTCAAGCCAACTATCGACCATCCATTCGTGAAGCGGCCGGCAAGCGTGGACTTACCATAGAAATCGCGCACTTGGTAGACGTAATTGAAGTTGACCACATGAGTGCGGTCAAAGTCGGAAGAAGCGTAGCCGTCGCGCAGATTGAGCGGATTATTGCCGTTGTAGAACAGCCCCAGGGCGCTCTGTTCGTCCAGGGCATGCGAGTAAGTGTAGGACAGGCCCACCTGAAGGCCATGGCTCATGCGCTTCTCGATATGCGCCTGCAGCGCGTTGTAGGCGGAAACGCCGGCCGCCTTGTAGTCGATGGACTCGGCGGCGTAGCCGATATAGGGAACGCGGAGGTCGATATTGCCGCCTTCGTAGTTGAGCAGGGCGGTTGTTCCATCTCCCAGCTGAAGGTAGCTCCCGTCGGCGTTCAGGGGGGTGTAGCCGTACGAGTAGTTTTGCGAATGGAGCGGAGCTGTAGGTGAAGCAATGTTGGGCTGGTTGAACGGGACGGGAATTACCTGGTGACGTCCTACCTTGCCAACGTAGCCGACCTCGATTGCCAGATCGTTGCGCGGCTGCCACTGCAGATCGAGAGTGTAATTAATCGAGTAAGGGAGTTTGTTCTTTCTATCGTAGACACCAAGGGATACCGGCTGCCCACCGTTGATGATCGAGGTCGCATTGGGAAGGTAAGCAGCGAAATCCGACGCGTTAGCGTTGGTAGGCGCGGGGTTTTGGATGTTGGTGTAAGGGAATTCCAGAGAGCCCGAAGTGCCGCCGCCGCAAGTGGGGATGTAGTACTGGTACAAGCTCGCGGTGGGACAGTTTTGGGTAGTGACGAAGGGTACCTGTTGATTGACTCCGAATGGTCCTCCCGTGACTTCACCGATGGCATAACCAGGGGAGAAGTAACTGAAAAGCTCGCCGCGATCATAGTAAATGCCCGTGCCCGCGCGGATGACGACCTTGTTGTTGAATTTTGTTGGCTCCCATGCTGCGCCGATGCGCGGCGCGATGCCCCACTGGCGGCCGGTGAGCGTGGTGTTGCTGATTCCCTGAGTTCCATTTTTGTTATTGCCGGCGATGACGAATCCGCTCTGGGTAGCTCCAAGAGATCCGGCTGACTCGCCGGCCGGCAATGGGCCGGTGGGTGTGATGTAGGAGTAAAGGGAGGGATCAAAGTTAAAAATTCGTCCGTACTTCTCGGTGAGGCCGCCGTCCCAGTCGTACCGGATGCCGGCGGTGAGAGTGAGGTTCGGCTTCACCTGGAATTTGTCCTGCAAAAAGAGTCCGAGCTCGTTGGCCCGGTAGTAACGGTTGGCATCGCCCTGCAGGAACGTGGTGACGTTGAAGTCGTAATTGGTGGTGACCAACCCTTGCATGAACTGGTTTAAATCGGTGGATGCAACCGTGCCCGTGTTGGTCCGGTGGTCAATGGTGTTGAGCTGGGTGAAGCTATAGCTGCCGCCGAAGCCGATGGCGTGTTTGCCGCGCGTCCAGATCGCATTTCCTGAGGGCTGCAGACGGTTCTGGTAGACGCCTGTATTTGTTCCCTGCGAGGTGGCGTTGGGGCCGATATTCAGCGCGTCACTCGGCGCTCCCGGCAACTTGTAATCGCCGAGCGCGTGCACAATCGAAACTCCAGGAAAATAGTTCGAGCCAAAGGTGTCGATGGAGGCGGATGGATAGGAGCCTCCGGGGATATCGGACGGCCCGAAGGCCTGTTGGTTGGTGCTAAAGAGCCTTTCTCGTATGTAGCCCAGGGTCTCCTGCGTGCTGAGGTTGGATCTGGCCAGATAGGTATTGTTGATGGAGAAGACCTGCGCACCGGCGGCAAGACGCTGGTCGAAGCCGGGGACGTTGGAAAAAGCGTAAGGAGCAGTCGTGGGGTCGTTCTGATAGTAGTACTTCAGGGCCAGCGTGTCTTTGCTGGTGGCGTTGTAGTCGACGTTCGCCACGACCTGGTCGGCGATAAAGTAGGCTGCCCCAGGAATGAATGCGTTGTCACTGTGGGTTGGGGTGAAGGTGACGTTTTGCGCATTCGGGATTAGCCATTTTCCGGGCTCACCCTTAACTGCGGGCGAATTGAACAGCGCGAGCGCCACCGGGTCGATGCTTCCGGAAAATGGAACTCCTGGCTCGGCGGCCTGGGTGATCGCGGCCAACGCCTGCGGGCTGCGATCGTCGGTCAGGCCGACCGGTACGTCGAGAAAGGAGTCGCCAATCTCGGCATCGCTGACGTGAAGATGTTGATAGGCCAGAAAGCCAAAAAGCTTGTCTTTGATGATCGGACCGCCAACGGTACCTCCGAGGGTGTAACGGTGCAGCTGCGGAACTTTGTCGGCTGCCGGAACATCGTCATCCTGGTTGAAGAAGAAGGGCGCCGCGTTGATCCAGTTGGTGCCGCGATGCAAATATAAATTCCCGTGATAGTCGTTGGTGCCGGAGCTCGTGCTGAGGTCGATGTGCGCGCCGCTGGTCGACCCTTGCTGGGCATCGTACATGGAAGCGTTGACGCGCACCTCCTGGATGGTTTCAGGAGCAGGTGTCGGAAGCGAATTGCCGATAGAGAGGTAGACAGAGGAACTGGATTGGATGACGCCGCCGGCGCCGTCGTTCCCATTGCCTGTGCTCGAAACCACACGTGCGGACGTGACCTGGCTGGTGCTCTTGCCGTTGAACAGGTTAGTGGCGTCGACCCCGTTAAGCAGAAAGCTGTTGCTGGTATCCCGCTCACCGTTCGCCCAGATAGGAGCGTTGCCCAGGCCGGAGTTGACACCCGTGCCGCCGGGCAGCTCTGCATTCACACCAGGCGTGAGGATGGCGACACCCGTGAAGCTCCCCGTCGGCAACGGGATGGATTCGATCTGCGCCTTGTCTAGGACATAGCCGTTGGTGGTGTCGACAGCGTTGAGCAAGGGATTGACATCGACTTCAACCGAATCAGCCACCGCGCCCACAGCCAGGTTGCCCTGCAGCGATACGGTACGATCGGCCTGCACCAGGATTCCGGGAACACGCTCCGTCGAGAACCCTTGCAACGTGAAGGTCACTGTGTATTTGCCGATCGGAAGATCATTGATCGCGTAGCTGCCTTGAGCGTTGCTACGCGCGGTGCGCTCCAGCTTGGTATCTTCCGATGTCGCCTTTATTTCCACCCCGGGAACAGCGCTCCCTCCAGGATCGACAACGGTTCCTGTGATCCCGCCCAGTGTTTGTTGCGCCTGCAGTGTTCTGAACTGCAACAGGACGAGTGAAAGCAGGACGAGGAGCGACGTGAAAAGCCTTCTGGAACTTAGATACATCTTGGCTATGCCTCGCATGAGAGAGAAGCTGGGACCGGGATCTATTCTTCTTTATGCGACTACGGGGTCGGTGTAACCAGAAAGGTCACGACAGGGTGACAGCCCAAATCAACCCAGGGAAAGGAAATACAAGCAGTGTGTTGAGGATAGCCCAAAGTCGATTCTTGAGCCAAGCAAAATTGTTTCTTGAGGCTTTACAACGACAGATCAGAGGTAACCACTCAGGGCAGTAACGACACGTGAGCAAAGACAATGCGCCACCCTTCAGGGAGACGGGCCCACGTCTGGCTCTGGCGGCCTCGTGTGACCCGGCCATTGACTTCCCGCTCAAAGGCCACCGTAATGCTGGCGAAGTCCGTGCCGAACGCGACAATATCGAGCCGTTCGATGGTTCGCGCCAAGTTAGCTGGGGAGCGCGCTTTGCGAAAGGCCTCAATCTCGTCGATGCCATACAGGCTCTCAGTGGGGCCATAGCGTATGACGTGGGGCGAGGCCCAGAACATGTTCAGCAGGGTCTCCACATCGTTCGTGACCAGGGCTTGCTCGTAGCGGGGATACAGCTCGCGCAGCTCGGCGATGGTGCCCGGATCGTTGATCGTCATGGAGGTCAAAACATCGACCTCCGGGGCAGCACGCATTTGGGCATGGCGGCGCTCACCGTGATCATTGGTTCGTTCACCACCTGGCTGATGCGCAGCTTCATCGCCACACTGCACAGCAGGTAGGCATGGACGGGGTCAAAGGACCAGCGGGAGATCAGCAGCTCCACCATGCGCTCGGTGGCGCCGCGGGCGGCCTGTAGTGCGTCCGCATTGGACTCGATTACGATCCATGCATCCGCGGGTGCGTCAGGGTTGAGCGATTCCGCTGACTCCAGCAACGGTCCGGAAAGTGGCCGCTGGCGGTGGATACGAAACCGCAGCGTCACCTCCGCCGGGCACTCGATGCCATTGATGCAGACTTCTCCATCGCCCTGAGCGGCGTGAGCGTCCCCGGCCGAAAACAGGGCACCAGGGTTAAATACAGGCAGGTAGAGCGTGGCTCCGGCGCAAAGCTGGCGCACGTCCATGTTGCCGCCGAAAGGTCCCGGGGGGCGGGTACGGAACTCGCCGTCTTCTGCCGGGGCAACGCCCATCACTCCACAGAAAGGACGCAGGGGCACCACGGCTGGACCCAGAGAACGGCTTACCTCAGGGTCGAGCGTCCAGTGAAAGAGATACGGCTCGCGAAACTGTTCCTTCAGGAAACCGAGCCCGGGGATCACGCTCGACCAACCCCAGCCCAGGTGCTGCACCTGCAGGACTTCAATTTCGAGCACATCGCCGGGCTCGGCGCCGTCGATCCAAATGGGGCCGGTAAGGGCATGAATCCTGCCCCGGTCAATGGCCAGAAAGTCTTCCACGCTCGCGCTCGGGGTTATCTGACCGCCGGTGGCGTCGACGCAGCTCATGTGTACCGTGTCTCCGGAGGAGATCGTCAATCGTGGTTTGAGGGCGCGGTTCCAGCGCGAATGAGTGGGCTCAGCGGTCAACCGGTGTTCTGCCATTGGTTTCTTATACCGCTACGATCATCTGCAGCTCAACCAGTGCATTGCGCGGCAAGGCGTTTACCCCGACAGCGGCGCGCACGTGGCGGCCCGCGTCTCCGAAGATCGCAACCAGAAGATCGGAAGCTCCGTTGATGACCGCGGGTGAGTCGGGAAAGCCGGCCACGGCGTTCACGTACCCATTCACGCTGACAATCTGCTGTACCTTATCGAGCGATCCCAATGCGTTCTTCAGCACCGCGAGCTGGGTCAGGACACAGGCGCGCGCCGCGGCGTAGCCGTCGGCTATGCTGCGATCGGCGCCGGCCGTTCCGGTGATCACCCCGTCGGCCTGGGTGGAAATCGCGCCCGCAAGATAGAGCAGACTTCCTACAGCTATCGCGGGGACGTAATTGCCTCCGGGCGCGGGTGGGCCCGGCAAAGTAATTCCCAGCTCTAACAGCCGCTCCTCAGCACTCATGTGTTTCTCTGGGTGCCGCAACGGCACTAAGGTTGAGGAGGGCTTTAGCCCCTGAGGCCTCTGGTTCTCTGACGAAGGCCGGGTGCCCCACATCTCGCTCGTTTTTTGCGAGATGTGGGATACCACTGCACCTTCCCTCTGTCTCTCGACTCACCCGACGTATTGAGCGGTCAACATTGGTGGTATCCCACATCTCGCAAAAAACGAGCGAGATGTGGGGCACCCGGCCTTCGTCAGGGAACCAGAGGCACTCGGACTGGCAGTTCTCACGCACAATCTTTAGCCGCGTAGTTGGCTTCGCATTTTCGGCACGGCTTAAGCCGTGCCCTTCGTGCAGTTTCTCTTCGCATGTGTTCGTAATCTATATCACTTGTTAGTATGAGCCAATGAAACGAGTGGTTGCCGCTCTCTTTATCTCCGCCAGCTTATTCCTTGGCGCGCAGATGCACAGTCCACTCTTACACTCGACGCGGCAGTTGCCGACCGACCTGGAGGTGAGCACAGGCCAATTCATCTCCTACCAGGAACTGCTGCGCCTGCCCCAGGTCAACTTCACCAACTCCGATGACAATTTTCACGTGCCCGCCCAGCTCAGCGGCGTTTCTCTTGATGAGCTGCGGCGTTTATTTGATCCCCAGGGAGACATGGTGGTGGCCATATGCGCAGACGGCTATCGCAGCAATTACGCAGCAAGCTATCTGGCGGCACACCATCCCGTCCTGGTGCTGACGATCGATGGCAAGGGGCAGCAGGATTGGCCGAAAACGCACGACGGTGCTGAGCTGGGACCCTATGTGATTTCCAACCCAAGCTTTGTGCCGTCTTTCAAAGTGCTTTCCTACAGCGACGAAGCACACATTCCTTTTCAGGTCGTGCGGCTTGAGTTCCGTAGCGAGGCGCAGGTCTTCGGCGCCATTACCCCGCACGGGGCCTTCGCTCCCGGGTCACCGGTGATGGACGGATATAGAATCGCGCAGCAGAATTGCTACCGCTGTCACAACATGGGTGCCGAGGGTGGCACCATGGCAGGAATTCCTTGGCCCGTGATTGGCGGTTTGGCTAAGAGTAGTCCAGAATTCTTTGCCAAGTATGTGCGTAATCCGCAGGCGTTGAATCCGCGCAGCAGAATGGAAGGCAGTCCCGGGTATGACGACCAAACCATCGCTGCTTTGCAGGCCTACTTTGTTACTTTTGCTGCTGGGGGACATTGATGACCATTCGTGCCTCAAAGGCGCTGCTTCTTCTCGCGCTTGGTTTCTACTACGCACTGGTGGTGTTTAACAACACCAACGACTACAACTCCAACCTGACATTCGTGCGTCACGTTTTATTGATGGACACCACGCACCCAGGAAACAACGGTATGTGGCGCGCCATTCACGTGTCCTCGGTTCCGTGGGCGTTCTTTGTATCCATTGTGATTTATGAGATTGTGATCACTGTCCTCTGCTTGTGGGCAGGATTTCGCCTGATACGGAATCTGCGCTCCAGTGCGTCCACTTTCAACGCCGCCAAGAAGCTGGGTGTGGTGGCTCTGACGCTGAGCCTGCTTATGTGGTTGTCGGCTTTTTTGAGCGTGGGCAATGAGTGGTTTTTGATGTGGCAGTCCAAGCTATGGACCGGGGAACAGGTCGCCGATCACATGTTCGCGGTTGTGGGGATTATCCTGCTTTACCTGGTGATGCCTGATATGGAAGGCCAAGCTTAATTGGGCCGAGAGCGGGACCTGCGGTTCGCTCAGGTGTCAAGCAAGGACAACTTGGCCAGCGTGGACGCGAGTACTTTGGCTCCATCCTCTAAGGCTTGCGGTGCGGAATATTCGTCCGGGCGATGACTAACTCCGCCGCGGCAAGGGATGAATATCATCCCTACCGGGGCAATCCGGGCCATGAACAAAGAGTCGTGGTAGGCGCGGCTGACCATTTTTCTGTAGGTGAGTCCATTTTCTTCAGCCGCTTCCACCGCAGCCTCGATGATGCGCGGAGAGCATGTTGCCGGAGCATCCGCATTGATCCTGGTAACGATTACCTCCAGGTTTCGCTCCGCAGCCACGCGCGCACAAGCCTGCTCGATTTCGCGCAATACGCCGTTCCGGCGCTGCTCGTCGGTGTCGCGGATATCAACTTCCATCTCCACCCGGCTGGGAATACTGTTCGCTGCTCCGGGAAAGATGTGGCACTTGCCTACGGTAGCGCAAGTGTCCACCGAGCCGGTGGCGAGCGCGCGCTCTTCAGCGGCCAACACCATCTCCGCCGCGGCGCAGAAAGCATCCTTGCGGTCGTGCATCATGACGCCTCCGGCGTGACCTCCCTCGCCCTCCACAGTGATACGCAATGCAGCGGGCGCGGCGATGCTGGTGACAATGCCGACGGCTAGACCCTTCTTCTCCAGCAGCGGCCCCTGCTCGATATGCAGTTCGACAAAGGCGGCATAGTAGCCATCCTGGAGACGCACCTGGTCGAGAGAGCCATGGAAGCCGGCTGCCGCTCGCAGTTGTTCCAGCGTGTGACCTTCTGAATCTTTCAAGTGGGTGTCCGCGGCGTTATCCAGACCGCCGCTCAGCATCCTGCTACCCAGGCAACCCAGGCCGAAACGCGTCGGCTCCTCCGCGGTAAAGAGCAGGAGCTCGATCGAGCGCTGCGGCGTAAAGCCACTCTGCTGCAACGCGCGGATCGCCTGCAGGCCGCCCAGCACGCCGACGGTGCCATCAAATTTGCCGGAGTGAGGAATAGCGTCGATATGCGAGCCGGTGCCTATGGCAGCAAGCTGGGGCTGGGCGCCGGTCCAACGGGCGAACATGTTGCCTACCGCGTCTTCGCGTACCGACAACCCGGCACCGTGGCATTGGGACTTTAGCCACGTGCGCGCTTGCTGGTCCGCCTCTGCAAACACCAGACGGGAAATGCCAGGTGGAGTGCCATCAGTAAACGCGGCCAGCGTCTCCAGGTCAGAAATGAACCGATCGCGATCAATGTGCATGCGGGTGCCGATTCCAGTCTTTGTAGATAAGATACTTGGCCGCTGTTTTGCCCAGGGCGCCGAACCACTGCGGGCAATAGGGCGCCATCCAGATGAAATCCCCCGCCTGGACCGAGTACCAGGAGTTTCCAAGGCGGTAGATGCCGCCACCTTCCAGCATCAGCAACCCGTGCTCCATCACGTGAATCTCGACCAAGGCGAGGGCGGCGCCAGGCTGGTAAGTCATGGTGTTCACGGCGTAGTCCAGGCCGGGCAGGGTGGGCAACAACTGTTTTACTTGGAGTGCGCTGTCGCCGCCCAGGGGCTGCGACTCGACGTCCTGTTCCCGTCCGAAATACGCGGGCGCAGGGGCATCGCCGGGCAGCGAAATTGGCGGCTTCTCAATCACCGCAACGCGGCTCTTGCCCGGCGCCTGCACCGTATGCTGCTGGTTGGCAGGCACGTGCGCATATTCGCCCGGACCAAGCTGACGCGTCTGACCATCGAGTGCGACGGAAATGGCGCCCTCGAGCACGTAGAGAAAACGCTGCCCATGTGCAGTCCCCAGCGAACCCCCGGGTTCAAATTCGGCGGTGTACTGGGTGAAAGCGGCTCCCAGCGCGGGCGCGGCGTGAACAATCACTGTTACTGATACGTACCCGGGCAGCGGAATGCCTACAAAGGTATCCGGCGTCTGCAGCAGGTGGGTGGGTTGGCGATCGCTGCGGGTATGTCCGAGGTTATGCATGCGGAATCAGGTGTTCCTTCGTTAGGAGACGCAAAAATGCAGAACCGGCAGCCAGCGCATTTTCCACATCCTGGGGACGAACCGATTCTTCGGGATGATGGCTTACGCCTCCGGGGCTGCGCAGAAAGATCATCGTGCTGGGAACGCGCTCCTGCAAAATCATGCTATCGTGACCGGCGCCGCTGACCATGGAGAGCGGTCTAACCCCGATGCCGCGAATAGCATCTGCCGCCAGCTCGCACATACCGGGATCCATGGCCACCGCGAGCTGATCCATGAGCATTTTACTTGCAACGGTAAGGCCGCGCCGCGCCGCGATCGCCGCCGCCTGGGCAAGCAGGCTTTCCACGGCCCGGTGACGAGTGGCGTCATCTGCGTGTCGAACGTCGAGACTGGCGCGCAACTGCCCGGCGACTATATTTCCCGCGCCGGGGTGGGTGCGCAGATCGCCGACGGTGGCCACGAGGCCCGGCGTATCGAGAGCCCGCCGCTCCACTTCGATTACCCACTCCGCCGCGCCCGCTACCGCATCCTGGCGCAGCCGCATCGGCGTCGTGCCCGCGTGGCTAGCCCGGCCGGTGAAGGTGATTTCTGCGCGGGTCTGGCCGGCAATTGCATGCACCACGCCGAGCGATAAGTCTTCGCTTTCGAGCAAAATGCCCTGCTCGATGTGGAACTCGAGGAACGCGGCTACCTCGGCGCCTACCTGGCAGTCCTGGATCTTTCGCGGATCTAATCCGAACGAGGTCAATGCCTGGGCAATCGAAATTCCTTCACCATCCTGGGTGGTCAGCAAATCAGAATCGAGGCGCCCAACTAAGGCCCGGCTGCCGATGAAGGGAAGGTGGAAACGCACACCTTCTTCTTCTGAAAAACCGACCAGTTCGATGGCAAACGGCAGCCGTTCTCCATTCAGGGACTCGACCAGGGCCAGCCCCAGCATCACGCCCAGCACACCATCGAAGGCGCCGCTATTGGGCACCGTGTCCAGATGAGAGCCGATCATCAGGGTTGTACTCGAGGTGCCAGGATAGCGCCCGCGAAGGTTGCCCGCTGCATCGGTTATCACTGTCATGCCTGCGGCTTCCATCCACCCTTGCACGGCCTGCATGCAGTCGCGCATGGCTGGGGAAAGAAAAGTACGTTTGGTGTGGCCCGGATCTTCGCTGAATTCGGCGAGGTCGCGACACCGGGCAATGACTTGGTCAGCGCCCATAGCTGACCGTCCTGACAAAGGAACCCTGGGTGCCCCACATCCCCGATTTCCTGTGAAGTTTAGTGGGTTCCATGCGCCTCATGCGCCTTTCCTTAAAGAAAGGCGCACACGTGGTCCTGTCCAGTGCAGCGTGCAGGAAAGTCGGGGTATCTCGCTCGTTTTTTGCGAGATGTGGGATTCCACTGCCTTGTCCCCGGTGCTTTTGTGGTTCGTCGAAATCATAAGTCGAGGTTCGCGGAATCCCACATCTCGCAAAAAACGAGCGAGATGTGGGGCACCCAGGGTTCCTTTGTAGGTGAAGATCCCCAATTAGGTCTCTCTGACTATGCGGGCCACGATGTTGCCATAGGGTTCATCGGTGGGCACGAAGATTTCGTTGGGATTGGTTTGCCCGAAGCGGGAAAGATCGATCAGCAGACAATGTTTGTTGGGCATGGCCAGCTCCACGTCCATGATTTCCGGTACGCCTTCGAGCACCTTCTCAGCCATGGCATAAAGCGTGTGTTGCACCGACTTGCTGTCGTGATGCGCAAACGCTTCGATGAGCGTGTCACGCATTGTGTTGCGCAACTGGTCGAAGGGCTGCACAGCGGACTTATATTTCCATTGCGCACGCATCGCAGTCCCGAACAGGCGGTCTGCGGTCTCGGGCAAAGTGGTCAGCGAGTCGCGCAGATAGCCTTCAAATCCCGAGTTCGCGGTCTTGAGCAGAACCAGGTTTTCCAGCCCCGAGGTGACCGTGGCTTCACCGCCCTGGGCACACGTAACAGCAGTAGTTTGCGCTTCGCTCGACCCACGAATAAATGTCGAGGGGTGCGGCTTACCCTGGACCAGAGCATGCTCCCACAAGGTGCTGGCAGTGTTGATAGCGACGCTCTTGACCTGCGGATTGCGAGCGAGAAAAAACGCGCACAACTCCTGGGCGAAATCTTCGATACACTCCGCGCTGCTCTCTCTCGCGCGCGAATAAACCGTGTTCTTCATCGTATCTGTGGGCAAGATGGCGCTGTTATCGCCGGCGGTGAAGCAGCTCTCGAAGTCGCCGGAGAGTAGCACTTCGACTTTCCATTCCCACACTGTGTGCAAGGGACGGTCGCGCTTTACCTTCATCACGCGCACGCTCGATTTTCCGTACGAATTCTCGGCCAGAGCAATCATCGGCTAGCTCCCCCTGTAGGTGGTATAGCCATTGGGACTCAAAAGCAATGGGACGTGCAGGTGGGTATCGCCGGGCCGCACGGTCACGATGATCTCAACCGTGAGGTACAACCCTTTTACCATCTGCGACGCGTGATAGGTTCCGGTCTCGAAACGCAGCCGGTATTGTCCGGGCTGCAAGACATCTCTATTCCGCGGCAAAAGGTTGGCGCAGCGGCCATCGCTGTCCGTCTCCTGCGCGCCCAGCTTTTCCCATTCCCCGGACGGACCTGCATATTCCAGGTGCACCGCTATGCCGGCTGCCGGCCTGCCGAGCGCAGTGTCGAGAACGTGGGTGGAGAGGCGGCTCACGCGCCCTCCGCTAGCCACTTGCGCAGCCGAAGCTGCATGATCTGCCGCTGTTGTGCGGCCGATTCCAGCAATTCCAGAGCCGGATCATTACTCAGGCGGCGCTCAAGGATTTGCAGCATTTCCGCGGGCTTTTTTCCGCTGGCGCAGACGATAAAGATCCGCCCGAAGCGCTTTTCGTACTCGCGGTGACCTTCTTGCATGCGCAGTAGGATAGCAGCATCTGCCTCTTGCATCTGGCTCTGCTCCGAACGCGACCACGCCGCGGAGGCAGCGGTGGTCTTGTTCTGCGCATGCTGTTCACCGATCCGGGGATGGCTGCGGAACGCCTCCAGCCAGTCAGCCTCGGGCAGATGTTGCCAGCAGTCGTCGGCTGCGGCGAAGAGATTTTCCTCGCCCGCAAAGGGTCGCCTCGCGGTTAGCTTCGCGGCCCATGCAGGGGAGCCGCAGCAGGAGAGGATCTGCGCCGCTGCTTCGTCGGGCGGCAGCGCATGCCAACGCGCCAGAATTCGGTTCAAGTGAACAGGCCCTCGAGAAATTCCTGTAGCAGATTGCCTGACACCTGCAGCCGGTAAGCGGCGTTGGAACGAATGTCATCGATAGGAGCGACTTCCGCTTCCAGTGCCTGCCGGGCTTCGCTCATCAAGGCCGCACTATGAGGCTGGCCTAGCAGCACTTCTTCCGTCCGCCGCAGCCGCAATGGAGTTACCGCCATGCTGCCGATAGCCAGGCGCACATCTTCGATCGTGTGGTTAGAGATTTTGCCCAGCCCGGCCAGGCACAGCTTGGCAATGGCTTGCGCATTACGGGTGCCGACTTTGCGCGAGTACGAGTAATAGCCGGCAAATCGCGGTTGCAGCGCGATGGCGCTGATGATCTCATCCGCGGCCAGCCTGGTTTGCTTGTAGCCGGTGTGGAATTCAACATAGGGAAGGCGCCGTGTTCCCCGAACGGAAGCGAGTAGCAGCTCAGCCTCGTAGACCATCAACGCGGGCAGGGAATCCGCGGCTGGAGAGGCGTTTACGATGTTGCCGCCAAGCGTACCGCGGTTCTGGTTGGCAATGCTGCCGGTCCAGGACGCGGCGCGGGCGAGCAGGGGAAACTCCTGCGCCACCAGCGGATGATTTCTCAGGTCGGTGTAGGTGCATCCCGCGCCGATGATCAGCTCCTGCGGCGTGCTTTCGATTTGGCGCAACTCGCCCAGCCCCCAAAGGCTGACCAGCTTGCGCGCTGGTAACCTTCCTGCGCCGTACTGGACCATCAATTCAGTTCCGCCGGCAATCGGCATCCACGCTCCCGGTTCCTTCGCGAGCAGTTCGAGCACCGCGTCGAGTTTGCCGGGCGCTACCAGCTCGTACTCCGACGGATGGGATCTCATGATTGGGTATCCGCTGCTTCCATCACTGCGTGGAAGATGCGTGTGTAGCCGGTACAGCGGCAGAGGTTTCCGCCCAGCCCTTCGCGAATCTGTTCCAGGGTGGGGGTGGGATTGTGGTTTAGAAGGTGAACGGTGGCCATCACCATGCCCGGGGTGCAGATACCGCACTGCGCCCCGCCGCATTTAAGAAAAGCCTGCTGCACGCGATGCAGGCCGCTCTCCCCGGCAAGCCCTTCGATCGTGCACAGGGTAGCCCCTTCCGCCTGCAGCACGGGAACCAGGCAGCTGTTCACGAGCTCGCCATTCATGAGCACGGAGCAGGATCCACACTCCCCCTCACCGCAGCCTTCTTTGGTCCCCGTAAGGCCAATCTTTGTCCGCAGAACGTCGAGCAGGCGCTCCATGGGATAGACCGACACGGTGTGGGCTTTGCCATTCACCGTGAAGGTGACGTCACGGCGGGCGGCGCTCATTGGCTCCCCTCCGCCGCCAGCGCGATCTCCAGAGATTCTGCCGGTCGCTCCGGCTCTGCGGTCAAAGCGCGAAAAATATCTTCCGGCAGCAATGGGATGGAGTTGAACTCGATGCCGGTCGCTTGCACCACAGCATTGATGATCGCTGGTGCGGGGCCATCCATGGGCAGCTCGCCGATTCCTTTGGCGCCATAGGGTCCGTACTGGTAGGGAACTTCTTCGAAGTACACACGGATGGGGGGAATGTCTTCGGCGGTGGGCATGATGTAGTTGGTCATCTGGTTGTTGATCATGCGACCGTCTTTCCAAACTACCTTTTCGTAAAGTGCGTACCCGATTCCCTGGGCGACTCCGCCTTCAATCTGGCCGCCGGCAAGAATCGGATGCAGGACCTTGCCAATCTCCTGCAAGGCAACGAAGTCATCGATGGTGACACTGTAGGTCGTGGTATCGACCGTGACTTCCGCCATGTACACAGCCCAGCCATAGGCCCCATACGCCTCGCCGCTATAGAGTTCATCGTTCCAGAAAATATTCGGGGCCGCCTCATAGCGGCTGAACGATTGCAGCTCACCAAACTGCTTGCGGTAAGCCTGGCAGGCGGCGAGGAACTGCTCGCGGCCGGCAGGGAGCTCGAGCAATCCACTATCGATTAGCGTTTGCCGCATCTTCAGTGCCGCGGTCTGCAAGATCTTGCCGATGATCATCGCTGTGCGCGAGGCCACCGTTGGACCGCTGTTGGGGCTGACACTGGTATCGATGGGAGCCATGCTGACGTCGTCATACTCCAGCCCCAACGTCTCCGCGGCAATCTGGCAAAGAATGGTGTTGGTGCCTTGGCCGAACTCGGTGCTCGACACCAGGACACGCAGGCCGCCTGCTGCCGCGGCTTCCAGGCCGACCACTGCATTGAGATAGCGTTCTCCCGATCCGGTAAAACCCGCGCCGTGCAAAAAGGCGCCAATCCCTATGCCTTTCTTTTTGCTGCTGGTAGGGTTGTGCGCGGCGAACTGCTTAACCTTGGCGTGGTAGTCAGTGAGTTCGAGCGCGCGATCGAGCATCTGATCCATGACGATGGGATCGTGGATCACCTGATTCGTCGCCGTGGTCATTCCCTGGTGCAACAAATTACGCCGCCGGAATTCGTCGGGAGCTATGCCAATCGTTTTCGCGATATGGTCCATGTGGCGCTCGAGCGCGAACAGGCTTTGCGGTGCGCCGAAACCGCGGAACGCGCCGTGCGGCGGAGTGTTGGTGGCATAGGATTTCGAGCTCACGCGAATGTTGGGCCAGAAATAAGGACCGCCTGCGTGAATGGTGCCGCGCGAAAGCACGGTGGAAGACAGGGTGGCATAGGCCCCGCCATCGGTCGCGAAGTCGATCTCCGCGGCGAGAAGTTTCCCGTCGGCGCTGACCGCGGTGCGATGCCGGGTGCGTGAGGGATGCCGTTTCGTGGTGGCCGCCATGTCTTCCATGCGGTCGTAAATAATCTTGACCGGGCGTCCTGACTTCATGGCCAACAGCGCAGCGTGTCCGGCAATCATGGAAGGATATTCTTCCTTGCCGCCGAAGGCGCCCCCGGTCTCCGCCTGCACTACACGCACGTTCTCCGGGGGCAGGCCGGTGAGGGCGACCAGGGCCTTATGCACGTAAAACGGGCATTGCATGGAGCCCCAGATAGTCAGACCTCCCATGTTGCCGGCCTGTGCAATTACGCCGTTGGGCTCGATGTAAAGCTGCTCCTGGGCCCCGGTGCTGTATTCCCCTTCGACGATCCAGGCGGCGTCCTTCCACGCCTGGTCTACGTCTCCCTTTTCCATCCGGTAGCTTTTGAAGATATTGTCCTTGCCCCAGATGATCACCTCGCGCCGCTCGCTTTCTTCAATGCTATGCACTGAAGGCGCAGGCTTATAGGTGATGTTCACCGCCGCCACAGCCGCTGCCAGCGCATGCCGGTCGGGATGTGCCAGCAGCAGGATCGGCTCTTCCGGATGATTGACGACACCTTCGGCCAGGCAGGGCTGGTCATCCACGATGAGGGAGACGACATTGCGGCCGGGGATATCTTTGGCGGTCACGATGGTGAACTCGTGCCAGGCAATGCCTTCACCAAATTTGATTTCTTCGATCGCGCCGCGGGCAATGCTACTGCGCACCGTGGCACCAAAGATCATGCCCGGCAGCGAGAGATCGTCAATATAGCGCGCCTGCCCAGTCAGCTTGGCTGCGCCCTCCTTGCGGGGAACGGAGACGCCCACGACACGGGTTTGCAAAGCGACCTCCTCTTAGCGGTAAGCTTTGATTCTAGCCTCGCGCCGCTGCTCTTTGCCCACGGGCGGGTCCGGAAACGAGCCATCCTGGTAGACGGCGGTGCCTCTAACAAACGTAGCGCGCACCTTGCCATGCAAACTTTCTCCCAGATAAGGAGACACAAGGTGGCGGTACTGCAGGTCTTCGGTGCTCAAGATGAAGTGGGCATCCGGATCGAAGATCACCAAGTCCGCGTCGTATCCCGCAGCGATCGCGCCTTTGTGTTTTTCCAGCCCCGCAAGCTTGGCTGGTTGTGCAGACATCCAGCGCACCAGGTTATCGAGCGAGAGACCACGCTGGCGCATCTCTGTCCACATAACCGAGATGGCCACGCTAAGGCTGGCAATTCCTCCCCACGCCTTACGGAAATCTCCCCCCTTCATCGCTGGCGGACAAGGGGAATGATCGGTGGCGATCAGATCGATGATTCCATCGCGCAGGCCTTGCCACAGGGCTTCGCGGTTGGCTCGCGAGCGGATTGGCGGCGCGCACTTGAACAGTGTGCCACCGGCAGGAATCTCTTCGGCGAAGAAGTGCAGGTAGTGGGGACAGGTCTCCACCGTAACAGGCAGCCCCTCGGCGCGAGCCTGGGCCAGATCCTCGAGCGCCAGCGCTGTGGAGAGATGAACGATGTGCAGCGGGAACGAATATTTGCGGCAAAGCGCGATCAGCATGCGGATAGCGGCCAGCTCTGCTTCGTCGGGCCGCGAGCGCAGATAGGTTGGGTATTGCTGCCAGTCGTCCGCATCCCCACCCTGGTAGAGATGCGCAGCCAACTCGGCGTGGACCAGCAAGGGCAGGCCGGTTGCGGCGAGAGTGGGTAACGCCGCTTCCAGTTCCTGCTCGCTGATCATGGTGAAACCATCGATGCCGGGATCGACCAGGAAGCATTTATATCCGGCCACGCCGGCCTCAGCTAAGGGGACAAGATGTTCGTGGTTGAGCCCGGTTAAACCGCCCCATGGCGCCCAATCCACGCGGCATTGTCCGGCGGCCGCAGAACGCTTGGCCTCGAGCGCGGCGACCGTGGTGGTCTCCGGCAGGCAATTCAGCGGCATATCTACCAGCGTGGTGTAGCCGCCGGCCGCGGCGGCGCGGGTAGCGGTGGCGAAGCCTTCCCATTCTGTCCTGCCCGGTTCATTCACGTGCACATGCGAATCCACCAGGCCGGGCAGCAGCACCAGGTCGCCGAATTGATGCAGCAGGGCTGCGCGCGGTGCGTCTTCGCGGGCGACGATTGCCTGGATGAGTCCCTGCTCGACTACGACCGCTGCCGGCCGCACTCCGTCGGGTGTGATCACGCGGCTGGAAACAAAGGCCTGTGTCATATACTTCGGATATTCGTGCAGCCCCGCGGAGAGTGCAAGCGAAATGAACATGCAAGGTGAGAATGATTTCCTGCGGCTCGCCATCCAGCTGGCCACGGAAAACGTGCGCAGCGGAGCAGGCGGCCCCTTTGGGGCGGTCGTGGTTAGAAACGGAGAGGTCCTCGCCACCGGCGTCAACCGGGTGACCGCGGACAATGATCCCACCTCACACGCCGAGGTCAATGCGATCCGCGGTGCGTGTAGGGCTCTGGGCCACTTTCAGTTGACAGGTTGTGTGCTGTACACAAGTTGCGAGCCATGCCCCATGTGCCTGGGCGCGATCTACTGGGTCAGGCTGGACTCACTCGTTTATGGCAACACCTGTCGCGACGCGGCTGAGATCGGCTTCGACGATCATTTCATTTACGAGGAGCTTAGCGTGCCGCCGGGGCAACGCAAGCTACCCATGGTGCGCTTGTTACCGGAGGAAGCCATCGAGAGCTTTCGTGCCTGGCGGGAACACGAGTCTAAAATCGCCTATTAGTTAAGAACGCTTTTCTGTTGGTGCCCGGGCTATCTTGCGTCTATGCTCCGGTATGAACACTCGATTGCTGGCCTTGGTCTTATGTGTTTTCTCCTGGGCCAGCGCTCGTGCGGTTGAGCCGGCGCCTATCCCTGTGAAAATAGTGGTGATCGCCCTCTTTGAGCCCGGAGCTGACCAGGGCGACACACCAGGCGAATATCAGTATTGGGTGGAGCGCGAACACCTGAACCACGTCTATCCATTTCCCCAGGGCTTCCACGACCTGCGCATGAACGATCAGGGCGTCCTGGGAGTTTTGGCGGGCGTGGGGACGGCAAGGGCGGCCGGGTCCATCATGGCGCTTGGTCTCGATCCCCGATTCGATCTCAGTAAGGCTTATTGGCTGATCGCAGGCATTGCCGGGGCTGACCCGGAGGATGCTTCGCTGGGCTCAGCCGTCTGGGCAGAGTGGGTTGTGGATGGCGACCTGGCCTACGAGATCGACGCCCGGGAGATTCCACCGCAATGGACAACCGGCTATGTTCCGCTCAACAAGACAGTGCCCTACGAACAGCCGCGTAACGGCGAGTTCTTCGCCCTGTTTCATCTCAACCCAGATCTGAGGGAATGGGCTTATCAGCAGACCAAAGAGGTCAAGCTCGAGGATTCGCCGCAGCTGGAGACGGCGCGCGCACATTTCGCGGGCGCGAACGCGCATCGCCCTCCGTTCGTTCTTAAAGGCGACACGCTTTCCGCCTCCACCTTCTGGCACGGTAAGCTGCTCGATCAATGGGCGAACAACTGGGTCAGCTACCAGACCGGCGGAAAGGGCAATTTCGTGACTTCTGCGATGGAAGACACTGGCGTTTTGCAATCGCTTACTTTTCTTCATCACGCCGGCCGCGTCGATCTGGACCGAGTGATGCTGCTGCGCACGGTCAGTAACTTCGATCAGCCGCCGATCGGGTTAACGGCCGCGGAAAGCCTCGCCGCCAACGCATCGCACCGCTACAGCGCGTATGTGCCGGCGCTCGAAGCCGCGTACCGCGTGGGCAACGTCGTCGTCACCGATATTGTTACGAATTGGGACCGCTACCAGGATCGCATACCGGGCTCTCAGGTAAAGGAGAAACCATGAGCACGACGGTTCCAAGCACCCGGGGGTTGAGTTACCTGGAGCGAATGTTCCGCATCCAGGAGCGCGGATCCTCATTGCGCACTGAGATTCTCGCTGGTGCGACTACGTTCCTGACGATGGCGTACATCGTGTTCGTGAACCCGGACATATTGAGTGCGGCCGGAATGCCCGTGGCCGCGGTGGCCGCCGCTACGTGTCTGTCGGCGGCCATCGGCTGCATACTGATGGGCTTCATTGCCAACTACCCCATCGCCCTGGCGCCGGGCATGGGCCTCAACGCGTACTTTGCCTTTACTGTGGTCAGGGGCATGGGGATTCCCTGGCAGACGGCCCTGGGCTGCGTTTTCATATCCGGCTGCGTTTTTCTGCTGTTGACGGCGGCCGGCATTCGCCAGTTGATCGTGAATGCCATACCCCGGGAGCTCTTTGCGTCGGTAGCCGCGGGAGTGGGGCTGTTCGTGGCCTTTGTTGGCCTGCACGATGCCGGCATCATTGTGTCTAACCCGGCGACCCTCGTGGGCATGGGCAATCTGCGCGCCCCGCAGACCGCGCTGGCTTGCGTCGGCCTGCTGACGATTGCCGTGCTGCAGGCGTGGGGGGTGCGTACCGCCATGCTGCTGGGCATTCTCGGCACTACGGCCGCGGGCTTCGCCCTGGGTATTGTCAAGTGGCACCCCGCCCACTATCGCCTGGCGGATATGACCGCGACCGCATTCCAACTCAACATTCGGGGCGCGCTGCACATAGGAGGAAACTTCGGCGCCGGACTGCTGGAAGTTGTCTTCGTGTTTCTATTCGTAGACCTTTTCGATAATGTGGGCACGCTGGTAGCGGTCACCAAGAAGGCAGGATTGGTGAACCCGGACGGCGAGATCCCGCGCCTGAATCGCATTCTGTTTGCTGACGCTACGGCGACCATCGCCGGTTCCATGGCGGGCACCAGCACCGTAGTCAGCTACATCGAGAGCGCAGCCGGAGTCGCTGTTGGCGGCAGGACAGGCGTTGCGTCGATTGTTACCGGCCTGTTGTTTCTGATGGCTCTGTTTGTGGCGCCGCTGGTGGCCACCATTCCGACAGCCGCGACTGCGCCGGCGTTGATCCTGGTGGGTTCGTTGATGATCTCGGCCGTCACCGAGATTGAGTGGTCAGACCCGATGGTGGCGGTGCCGGCGTTTCTCACCCTGATCACTATTCCGCTAACGTTTTCGATCGCCAATGGTTTGGCGTTTGGCATTACGTCCTTCGCGGTGCTGCGCCTGTTGCGCGGCCAGGCCACCCGGCAGGACTGGATGCTCTTTCTGTTGGCAGCCCTGTTCATCCTGCGCTTCATCTACATGGCGCAACACTAAACGTCGCGGATAGCTGGCCCGGGGTGCCCCAGGTTCGCCCCAGCGTACCTGGGCCGGGAAAGATTTTTTGAATGCTTTCAGCTAATAGCGCAAATGCACTTCTTGCAGAAATCAATTGTAGGGCTGCGCCCAGTCGTTTTCTGCCCAGGTACGCGCGGGCGAACCTGGGGCACCCGTCCAGTTCAATTGATTCCTGGTGGTTAGTCAGTTCACTCGAATTCCCGGTGGTTAGCCCAGTTCAGTTGAATCCTGAATGGTTAGTGGATGGTGCGCATTTTGCGTGACATGTAGTCCATCAGCAGATATTCGCCCAGCGTGTCCGGGGTGGTGAAGTAAGCTTTGCCGCGGCACATCTTGGTCATCTTCTGCACGAACTGCACCAGGCCCAAGTCGGATGCCAGCATAAAAGTATTGATCATGATGTTCGAGCGCTTGCAGCGTGCTACTTCCTCCAGCGTTTCACTTACTACCAGGGGATCGAGCCCGAATGCGTTCTTATAAATACGCCCGTCGGGCAGCGTGAGCGCCGAGGGCTTGCCATCGGTGATCATCACAATCTGCTTCATGTCTTTACGCTGGCGCTCGAGGATCCGCTGCGAAACGCGCAATCCCTCTCGCGTGTTGGTGTAGTGCGGTCCAACCTTCACCCGGGCGATCTGGGAAATGGGCACTTCCTCGGCTGAATCGTGAAACAACACCAGCGACAGTGAGTCGCCGGGGTACTGCGTGCGGATCAAATGAGAAAGCGCCATCGCGACCTTCTTGGCCGGAGTGAAGCGGTCTTCACCATAAAGGATCATGGAGTGAGAACAGTCCAGCATCACCACCGTGGCACAAGAACTCTGATACTCGCATTGGTGCACCTGCAGATCGGAGTACTCCAGGTTGAGAGGCAAGGATATGCCTTCACGGGCAATCGCCGAGCTCAACGTAGCGGTTGTGTCCAGATTCAACACATCACCGAACTCATACGCCTTGGAGGCGCCGCTGGCTTCAATGCCAGTGGCAAAATGCCGGGTATCGTGGCGTCCAAAACTCGATTTGCCCAGCGAACCAAGCAGATCGCGCAGGGTCTTGAACCCTAAAAAATCCAAACTCTTGTCGGTCACTTCGAACCGCACCTGGCCTTCGGCCATGCCCGCCTGGCCGCCTCTAGATTGCCGGTTCGGGTCCTGCCGTCCCTGGATGGAGATGTAGTTCTCCTGCTCCATGCGCTCGATCAGCTTATCGATTAACTGATCAAGCTCGCCGTTCTCGGCCATCTGCTCGATCTGCTGCTGCATCTCGCCGTCGAAAAGATCTCCCGCCTCGAGAGCCTGCCGCAGCGCCTCGCGCAGGTTCTCCATCGTGTGCTCGCCATCGAGCTCGGAGAAGCGCGACCACGGATCCTGAAAGCCCGAATCGAGCAGATACTCCGACAGAGCCTTGAGCATGTCTTCCATGCTCATCTCTGAAGCTGGATCGCCGGTGTACTTGGTATAGCGGATTCGTTTCATCTAGTTAAAGCCGCGACGGCTTCGCCGCTGCTCCTGGAATTCGTCGTACTCCCGTTCCTCCGCACGCTCCTGCTTGCGTGAGGTCTTCTCCTGTGCGCTAAAGCCGCGCTCTTCGCTGCGGCTCAGCCGCTTGTGCGCGTACATGCCCTCAAGCAAGAATTCCGCCGCCGCGACCGCGATCTCTGGCGCGTCGGAAACTTTAACCGACACCGGCGAAAGCTGCGCGAACAGACCCTGAATCTGCTTGAGCTCCTCGAGAATGGCCTGCGATGGCTGATCGTCGTCAATACGCACCGTGCCCCCCAGGTTGAACCATTGTTCAATCTGTTGCGTATTAGTGCCGGAGAAATACTTATCGAAGATCTTGCCGATCGCGGCACGAATCAGGTCCTTTACCACCACATCGGCGCCGCGCATCTCGCCTTCGTATTCCAGTTCCAGTTTCCCGGTAATGCCTGGCATGGCAGCATAGAGGTCGCTCACGCGCGGCACCACCAGCTTTTCTCCATGCAGCAGCGCTCGCCGTTCGGCATTAGAAACCACCAGCTCCATGGTGGAGATGGGCAGACGCTGGCTCACCCCGCTGCGCTTATCTACCTTTTTGTCTTCGCGAGCGGAGAAAGCCACCTGCTCGATTACCTCCCGCAGGTACTGCGGAATGGTAATTTTGACTGCGCCACGTTCGCTCCACGCTTCCTGGGCGGTAATGGCCATGCCTTCTTCAATGGTCTCGGGATAATGAGTCCGGATCTCAGATCCGATCCGGTCCTTGAGCGGAGTGACGATTTTGCCTCGCGCCGTGTAATCCTCGGGGTTGGCGCTGAAGGCCAGAACAATATCCAACTCCAGGCGAACGGGATATCCCTTAATCTGCACATCGCCTTCCTGCATGATATTGAACAGTGCCACCTGGATTTTGCCGGCAAGATCGGGAAGCTCGTTGATGGCGAAGATTCCCCGGTTAGCCCGGGGTAACAAGCCGTAATGCATGGTTAACTCATTGGACAAATCCTGGCCGCCGCGCGCCGCTTTGATTGGATCAAGATCGCCTACCAGGTCAGCCACGGTCACGTCGGGCGTGGCCAGCTTCTCTACGTAGCGGTCTTTACGAGGGAGATAAGCAATGGGCGTGGCCGCACCCTTTTCTGCGATCAGATCACGGCAGCGCCGGCACAAGCGGGTGATACGGGTTGTCACGTATTTCGCAGCCGGCCACATAGGGCATTTGCTCATCGAGCAGTTCGGTCAGCCCGCGCAGAATGCGGCTCTTGGCCTGGCCGCGAAGGCCGAGCAAAATAAAATTTTGTTTCGACAATACCGCGTTGACAATCTGCGGGACCACGGTATCTTCGAAGCCGATGATGCCGGGAAATATCGGCTGCTTCGTTTTCAGGCGCCCAATCAGGTTCTCGCGCAACTCGTCTTTTACGCTCCGCTTCTTCAGGCGCGCTTCGTAGAATTCCTTGCTGCTTTCAAGCTCACCCAAAGTTTGGGGAAGACGGGAAGACATAGGTTTGGCTCCTTTGTTGGGCCCTTGTTCATCACCTTACACCATGAGAGCCGCACCGCTTACATGACGTGTCCATTGCGGCCGGCGGTCGCGCTCGCCTGTACTCCGCGGCGTAATTTCGGCAGCATTGCGCTATATAACGCGATTAACCGCTCCGTGCGCTCGGCATCCGATCGCAGTGCCAGCAATTCAATACGGAAAGAAAGATCGGTGGGCGAGGCCCACGCCAGGCGAAAAGCAACGGGTTCATCCAGGTCTACGGCCCGGTGCGCCTTTTCTCCGCCCATCAACTCCAACACTTCAAAATGCAGTGCTGTGCACTCCTCCCGCATGGCGCGAGTAGCGGGCACTCCGTCGTCCCCGAAGAAATCAACTTCCGCTTGCAAAAAGCTGCGCGAGTTGTCCAGATTTTCAATCTCGAAACGCTTTGCTCCCTGGCATAGGATGTCCATTCGTCCATCGGGATACTTTTCCAGAATACGAACGATCTCGGCGGTGCAGCCGACCACGGCCAGGCCTTCCCGCTGGGCGCAGACAACACCGAAGCCTATCTTCTCGGCCAGGCATAGCCCGACCATCTCCTTGTAACGGTCTTCGAAGATGTGGAGCGGCAGGGCTGCTTCAGGAAACAGCACTACTTCCAGCGGAAATAAAGGGATCTTCATCCTTTAGCTATTATGCTCGCCTTTTGCGCGCCGCGAGCCGGTTACAAAGTCTCGGTTTTGATGCCATGGGCGAGTGAATTACTCGAGGTCCATGAGCATCGCCTCCATCTCGCTCAGCGCATGTTGATTGCCGGTCCTCTGCGCACTGGCAATGCCTTGATCGAGCCGTGCTTTGGCCTCATCCGGTCGCCCGGCCTTCACCAAAGTTTGTGCCGCCATGAAATAACCCGCGGTGTAATCAGGATGGGTGGAGAGCAAGCGATCGAACTCCGCCAGGGCAACATCCGTTTGGCCCTGATTCGCATGCTCCATGGCTAACCCGTAGCGGGCGAAGGCGTCTCCCGGGTTTTGCTCCAGGATCTGTGTAAGTAGCGCAATCTTATCCATAGTTTCCTTAGTGAATCATATCGCCCGGATTGTGAATGGTACGGGCTCTGCGCTAGAAGTCCCGAATCACGTCTTCAACTCGCCACAGAATCGTCATCCTGAGTGGAGCGCCTGACAGATTTGTCGCGTGGCATGGTGCTTGCGGCGCGGAGTCGAAGGACCCCGACGGTCCTCATCTTACCCATGCTACTCGGAGCATTTTAACCACCGAAGCCCGCATGTATCGTTGACCATCAAGTGAGTTCCGTAGCGGATCCTATTCACGGGCTTCGGTGGCCGAAAAGCTCCGGGCGGCATGAATGAGATAAAGACCGCCGGGGTCCTTCGACTCCGCGCAACAAGCGCAGTGGAACGCGATAAATCTGTGAGCGCTCCGCTCAGGATGACGATTTTGTGGCGAGTTGGAGGAAACACATCCAAAACAAGTTAGCGCTTATGGACTACGTCCTGACTCTAAAGCCCGACTCTCTTTCCATCCCTTGCGACCCGACCAGATTTCGAGCCCTGATGCAGAACCAAATCCCCGATTTGCATTCATCGCCACGATTCTCCACACTCACACTATGGAATCTGGCGATTCTCTACTTCCGCCGCGCAGGATTTCGGACTCACGGTCCGAGATGACTGAACTGGTCTTGCCGAACGACGCCAATACGCTGGGCAACCTGCTGGGCGGCCGGCTTATGCACTACATCGACCTGGTGGGCGCGATCGCGGCCTATCGCCATGCGAGAACGTACGTGGTCACGGCTTCCATGGACCATATCGACTTCATCGCGCCGGTTCACGTGGGGGATCTGGTGGTCTTGAAGTCCACCCTCAATCGCGCCTTCCGCACTTCCATGGAAGTGGGCGTCAAAGTGTGGGTGGAACATCCCGTCGAAGGTACGTTGCGTCATGTTGCGTCGGCTTACCTTACCTTTGTCGCCGTCGACCGCCACGAGCGCCGGGTAAGGGTTCCACCACTGGAACTGGAGACAGATGAGGACCATCGCCGCTACCAGGACGCAGGGCGGCGCCGTGATCAAGCGCAACAAGAACGCGAGCGCAAACGGAGCGCGCACGCAAGCACTTAGAAAGGGAACATATGGCACATGCGCAAACGCCACCAGGGCCGCAGACGCTGCCCGGTGTAGCGAACATCATCGCTGTCGGATCAGGCAAAGGCGGCGTGGGCAAGACCACGCTCGCCGTTAACCTGGCCATTGCACTGGTCAAGCTAGGGTTTCGCGTCGGGCTCATCGATGCTGACATCTATGGCCCCAACGTTCCTCTCATGATGGGCATCGGCCAGCAGCCGCGAGTGCTCGAGAACAACCGGATCGAGCCCCTGGTGGCGCATGGCGTCAAGCTCATTTCGGTGGGCTTTATCTCCCCCGGCGATAAGCCTATGGTTATGCGCGGCCCCATGTTGCACCAGATCATTCGCCAATTCCTGCAGCAAGTGCAGTGGGGCGAACTCGATTTTTTGCTGGTCGATCTGCCTCCAGGTACCGGGGACGTAGTCATCTCGCTGGTGCAGACGGTTCCACTCACCGGCGCCGTCGTCATCTCTACGCCCTCCGATGTTGCGCTGCAAGATGCTCGTAAGGCTCTGGAGATGTTCCATCAGGTCAACGTGGAAGTGTTGGGACTGGTGGAAAATATGAGCCAGTTCACCTGTCCGCACTGCAACCACGTCATCGACATATTTTCCCGCGGTGGTGCCGAGCGCCTGGCCAAGCAAGCCAACCTGCCTTTGCTCGGATCGATTGAGCTGGACTCGGAAATCCGCCACGGAGGCGATCATGGTTTGCCCATCGTGCTGGCTGGAGAAGGAAATCAACACGCCCGCCAGTTCTTCCAAGTAGCGCGGCAGGTGGCGGAACGAGCGCTCGCGCAAGCGGCGAAGGACGAAAACATCTTAGAGATAACCTAAAATGACGTGACCATTGGATAGGTTTGTGCTGACCGCCCGATCTTGACAATGGTCCACTCAAGCTTCTAGAATCGGATTTGGCAAGGCTGCGCTGATTGAGGTTAAAACCAGTGTGGAATGAGTGCTTTAGGGCAGGTGGACGATGTCTTCCGACCTTCGAATCAGCCCCCGCGACCGGCTGGTCCTCAATGCGATTATTGAAATCTATATCGCGACCGGTGAGCCTGTCGCTTCCCAGACCGTAGCCCGCCAATTAGACAATAAGGATGGAATGAGCGCGGCGACGATTCGCAACGTAATGGCTTCGCTGGGAGAAGCAGGACTGCTGGAGCAACCGCATACCTCGGCCGGACGCTCCCCCACCGCGAAAGCCTTCCGGCTCTACGTCGATCAGCTTCACGGGAGTGCGAAGTCGGCGCCAATCGTCCTCACTCAGGAGCGCAGGGACCAGATAGAGGAGAGTTTTGCCGGGGTGAGCAGCCGTCAGCAATTTCTTGAACGAACGTCGCACGTGTTGGCGTTGATTTCGAGCGGGGTCGGCCTGGCTATGGCGGCGCAAGGGGAGACTTACTGCCTTGACCACATACACTTCTCGCGAATCTCGACTGGCCGGGTGCTCGCAGTGGTGGTGACCAAGTCTGGAGTGGTGTTGGATCGCGTTCTCACCCTGGACCGCGATCTCTCGCTGTCTGAACTGGAATCTGCTGCGGCTTTTTTAAACCTGAACTTCCGCGGCTGGTCGATCGAGCGTATCCGCGCCGAGCTCGCCCGACGCCTGGAACAGGAACGAAGCGAATACGACCAGCTCATGCGTTCGATCGACGAACTCTGCCGCAAGGGTGCCCTGGAACAGGACACCGCCGCGCAATCTATATTTATTGTTGGCGTCGCCAACCTGGTTGTGGGCGAAGCGGATGGAGAGCGGCTGCGCCGGCTGCTTAGCGCGCTTGAAACCAAGCAACGGCTGATCGAGTTGTTGGACGCGTATGTAGACGCCCGGCAGCAATCAGTACGGGTTGTGGTCGGTTTGGAGGAAACAATTCCGGAGATGCGAAATCTGGTGCTCATCGGAGCGCCGGCGCGGTTAGGCACGCAAAGCCTGGGAACAGTCGCGGTGATTGGTTCCACCCGCATCGCCTACCAGGAGACAATCAACGCAGTGTCTTTCATCGCCCAGCTTTCAGACCGCATCTTACCGACGCAATAGAGTATTTGTCTCTGGGTGCAAACCCGCGCGAGAGCGCCCCCGCTAGTGTGCATCGTTGTTAACGCACCAGCATCAAGTTATGCGAAAGGTTTTTTATTCGATTCACTATGGCACGTAAAGTCACCGACGAAGCACAACAGAATAGCGATCCAAGCGCAGAGCCCATCGACGGGGTTGCTGAGGAGGCAGCCCAGGTCAGCGGCGGAGAAACGCAACTGCAGGGCGAGGTCGATCGCCTTAAAGCCGAGCGCGACCAGTTGGTAGATCGGCTGGCGCGTCTGCAGGCTGAATTTGAGAATGCCCGCAAACGCGAGCAGCGCGAGCGGACGGACTTCCGCGATTTTGCCGTTTCGGGCGCGGTAGAACAGTTTCTGCCCGTCCTGGACAATTTCCATCTGGCTTTGGGATCATCTGGCTCAGTGGAGCAACTGCGAGCCGGCATTGAACTGATCGTTAAACAAATGGAAGATGTGCTGCGCTCGCTGAACGTGCAGCCCGTGGAATCTGTTGGAACGCGGTTCGATCCTCGCGTGCATGAGGCGCTCGAGAGTGTCGATCGCAACGACCTTCCCGACCACGAAGTATTGGAAGAGGTTCGCCGCGGATACCGTATCCGCGATCGGCTTCTCCGTCCTGCCCTGGTCCGCATCGTAAACAATCCGCAACAGAAAGAAGCATGAGTCCAACATCTAAAGTGACCAAAGTCGAATACTACGAATTTCTGGGTGTCTCACGCGACTGCAACGATCAGGAGCTGAAGACCGCTTACCGCCGATTGGCGATGCAATGTCATCCCGACCGCAACCCGGATAATCCGGATGCGGAAGAGAAGTTCAAGCTGGCCAGTGAGGCGTACCAGGTACTCTCCGACCCGCAGAAACGTGCAGCTTACGATCGCTTCGGGCACGCGGGAGTGAGCGGTGCCGGGGGATCAGGCTTCGAGGGCTTTGCCAACACCGACGTGGGGGATATCTTCGGCGACTTTTTCGGGGAGATGTTCAACATGGGTGGCGGGCGTCGCAATGGGCGCGCGCAACGCGGCCGGGACATCCGCTACGATCTGTCGCTGGAGTTTGAGGAAGCCGTTTTCGGCAAGCAGACCGACATCCAGATCCGTCGCGCTGAGGTTTGCGCCGAGTGTCGTGGCACCGGCGCGCCCGCCGGCCGTGGCCCTGAAACATGCCAACAATGCGGCGGCCGTGGACAGGTTCGTTATCAGCAGGGTTTTTTCTCCATTGCGCGCACTTGTCCTATCTGTAACGGTTCCGGGCAGGTGATTACTCATCCCTGTCTGCAGTGCAACGGCGCTGGGCTCACCGACCGGCGTCACACGATCAGTGTCAGCGTCCCGGCCGGCGTGGAAGATGGAACTCGCATCCGCTACCAGGGCGAAGGCGACGCGGGGCGCGGCGGTGGCCCTAAGGGAGACCTGTATGTCGTGTTGGCGGTAAAGCCACATGAGTTCTTCGAACGCGACGGCAATGACCTTCATTGCGTCATTTTTGTCTCCTTTCCGCAGGTTGCGCTGGGAGATGAGATTAAGGTACCTACGCTCGAAGGAGACACGACGCTGCGCATCCACGAGGGCACGCAGACGGGCAAGGAGTACCGCCTGCGGGGGAAGGGTGTTCCACATCTCAACGAGCATGGCCGTGGAGACCTGGTGGTACAGATTGTGGTGCAGACGCCGAAGAGGTTCACCAAGCCGCAGCGCGATCTGCTACGCCAGCTGGGCGAAACCATGCATATTGAGAACAAGCCCACCTCGCGCAGCCTGCTGGGCAAGATGAAGGATCTTTTCAGCTGATCTGTTCGGGATGACACTGTTTTGTGGATTGATGGCCCAGCCCTTCCGGCTGGGCTAAATTTTTGCACGCGGCCTTCTGGTCCAGCTCCCTCAACTTGCCGCCGAAATCGGTTGCGCGGATCCCAGGTCTCAAAAGCGAGACCTGGGGCACCCTTCGTTTTTTGCGGGTGACGGCAGTTGGGGAGTCTGAGTCGCAGCGGGACCAAAAGCCTTGGTTCCCCGACGACGGCTGGGTGCCCGACATCTCGCTCGTTTTTCGCGAGATGTGGGATACCACCGATGTTGACCGCGCAGTGCATCGGATGAATTGAGAGTCAGAGGGAAGGTGCAGCGGTATCCCACATCTCGCGAAAAACGAGCGAGATGTGGGGCACCCAGCCGTCGCGCGGGAACTAAGAGCTCAAACAAGCATTGCGGCGACCACAGCCATGGCGGTAATCCCCGCCGTCTCGGCGCGCAGGATTCGTGGGCCCAGACTTACTGCCTGCCAGCCTTCTGCTGCGAAGAGAGCTTCTTCCTCCGCTGTCCAGCCGCCTTCCGGTCCAACAGCGAGATTTACTGCCGGCTTTTCCACCGTGGGTTGCTGAAGAGCAGCTTGCATAGCCGCATACAAAGTAAAGGACCGCTCTTGTTCCGCTAGCAGCAACCTCAATGCGCCAGGTCTTGCGCGCACCGCTGACTTCAACGGCACCACGTCTTCTACCACCGGCACATCTGAACGGCGCGATTGCTTGGCCGCTTCGCGTGCCACACGGCGCCAACGCTCCACGCGAGCGGGCGCGGCCTGGGCCAGATGCTTTTCACTGCGACGCGCGGTCATGGGAATGAACCTCTCCGCTCCCAATTCTGTCGCTTTTTCAATAATCCACTCCATGCGGTCGAACTTGAACACCGAGAGCAAAAGCGTCACCGGGAGTGCCGGCTCCGCTACCACTTCGGAGAGCAGAGTAAAGCGCACCGCATCTCCGCTAACGCCGGAAATGACCGCGCGCCACACGCGATCGCCCGCCACCATGTCACACTCCATGCCGGTTTGCGCGCGCAGCACGCGAATCAGATGAGCCGCCTGCTCCCCCTTGACCGAGGCGCTGCGCTCGTCCCAGTCGTCGGCAATCCACCGTCTTCGCGTCATCTCCCCACCGTCTGCTCAAAAGGTGTCATGGTGAGCTACCACTTTGGTAAGAGTTTTGTTCTCCCTCGGGGTGTTTCCACCCCGCGTGCCCCCGCAGGGCGTCCGGCTAAAGGGAGAAAAGTCTGACAAGGAAAATCGCTGCGCGCCCGCGCGAGGAAGAATTGCGGCTGCCAAAATGCTCTGCTCTCCTGGGGCGCAATGTCATTGGAGCCGCATCAACACTGGCGATTCAGCGTTCGCCAGAAACACATCGGGGGACGCTTTTGGCGTCCCCCGATTGTGTTGCCTGTTGCGTTGCCTGCTTACTTCTTCTTTGCAGTTTTCTTGGCTGCCTTCTTCGCTGGCTTCTTTGCTACTGCTTTCTTGGTTGCCATTGTTTCTATTCTCCCTTTGTCGAGTCGACATCGAACCTGCAAGAGATACTTTGCAGTTAACGAATGTATAGAATCCTAAAAAAATAGTGTCAAGAAAAAAATCGCATTTCGTGAAGATCAATTGACGAATCGGAATCGATGATGCCAACCGTCAACTTCCCCGCGCGCTCACTTTCCTGCGAGATGGACACCATAATGTCGCAACAACACCAGTGCGAGGCCGCTGATGGAATCATGCCAGGCATGTGCGATCATTCCTGTTCGAAGTCCTCGGCGCAGCAGCGCGAGCACGCCAAACATCGCGCCATACGCGGAGATGAGCAACATTCCGGCGACTCCTTCATAGCCGTGCGCAGCGCCAAACACCAGCGCGGAGAGCGCCACACCCACCCACATTAGGCGCCCCATGCGCGCAAACTGCTGCTGCAGGTAACCGCGGAAGACCAATTCCTCGCAAATGCCGGCAGAAACGCTCAGTACCAGGAACAGCACCATCTCGCCTCCCGTGATGGGCGCGAGTTTCTGGGTCACGTCGCCGATTTTCTGTGGGTCGATGTGCGATCCGGAGATTCTCATCAGCACGTTGCCCAGCAGCGCGAGCAGAATGAGTGCAACTGCCCAATAACCGAGCGCCACACCGAGATCCACCAACCATGCCCGGACTCCAGGGCGTTTTTCCCCCAGCAGTTGTCGCAGTGGAACCTTGCGCATGTGGATTCCCCACACTGCCAGCCCAGCCAGGGCCCATTCGTACGCAATGGTCAGACTGTAATTCGCCACCAGATGCAGGGGTTGGTCGCCGAAGCTGTGAAGCCGCCGGACTCCGGCCACGGAAAGCGCAATGATCATCAGCACCATCAGCGCGGTGTGCCACCACGGGGCCAGCAGCCCACCTTGCTCGTAAGTTTGCCCGCTGGTAGATTGAGGCGGTTCCATCATCGTCATGTTATTGTGTTCCGTTGCTTCGGCATCTAAAGAATGAGGCGGTCCGTTATGGAAGATGTAGTCATTGTCGCCGGAGTGCGCACACCAGTTGGAAAGTTTCAGGGGGCGCTCTCCAATTTTTCTGCTGTGCAACTGGGTTCATTGGTAGTCCGTGAGGCTCTGAACCGTGCGCGTCTCAATCCCGATCAGGTAGACGAGTGCATTATGGGCAATGTCGTCTCCGCGGGCCTGGGACAAAATCCCGCGCGCCAGGCGGCGATCTATGGTGGCCTGGCTCCCGCGGTCAGCGCCATGACCGTCAACAAGGTCTGCGGCTCCGGGCTCAAGGCGGTTGGTCTGGCTGTACAAGCTGTCCAGACCGGAAACGCGGAGATCGTCATTGCCGGTGGCATGGAGTCGATGACCAATGCGCCCTACCTTCTGCCCCAGGGCCGCAACGGCTTCCGCATGGGCAATGCAACGGTAGTCGATTCGATGATCCATGACGGACTGTGGGAGATCTATAACGACTACCACATGGGCATCACCGGGGAACATGTTGCCGAGAAGCACAGCATCACCCGCGAGGAGCAGGATCAGTATGCGCTCAACTCACACCGTAAGGCCGCTGCTGCCCGGCGCGCCTGCTACCTGCGGTCGCAGATTCTGCCCATCGAGATCCCGGCAAAGAAGAAAGGCGAGCCGTCAATCACGTTCGATCATGACGAATCCGTGCGCGAGGATGCCTCTCTGGAGGCGCTGCGCGCGCTGAAGCCAGCCTTCAAGAAAGACGGAACCGTCACCGCAGGGAATGCTCCCGGTGTAAATGACGGCGCTGCCGCACTGGTAGTCATGTCTGCGGCGAAAGCCGCATCGCTGGGACTTGCACCCATGGTCCACATTCGCGCCCAGGCGACGAGCGGCATCGATCCTAAGTGGGTGATGCTCGCTCCTGTTTTGGGAATCCAGCGTGTGCTGGCGAAGGCAGGGTGGTCTACGGAGGATCCTGATCTTTACGAGCTGAATGAGGCATTTTCCGTGCAGGCGCTCGGGGTGATGAAAGAAGTCGGCATGGACCCGGCCAAGGTGAACGTGAATGGCGGAGCAGTTGCCATCGGACATCCCATCGGCGCGAGCGGTGCGCGCATTCTGGTGGCGCTGATCTATGAAATGATGCGCCGCGATGCGCACCGCGGAGTTGCCGCGCTTTGTCTGGGCGGCGGTAATTCCGTCGCCATGGCAGTCGAGAGATAGAGGTGGGTTTGTCGCCCCAATTATGAGCAGAGGTTAATGTTGCTGGCGAGCAAGCCCCTGCTATACTCGCGCCACCTCATGCTCTTCAAGTCACTGAGTGCGGCAGTTTATGGCATCGATGCGCACATCATCGACGTGGAAGTAGATTTTTCGGGCATCAGGACTAAAGAAGACTGCTATCACACCGTAGGGTTACCGGACGCTGCGGTGCGCGAAAGCCGCGACCGGGTGCGCTCTGCCATCAAGAATTCCGGATTCGATATTCCTCCAACGGACATTACGATCAACCTGGCTCCCGCCGATCTGAAAAAAGAAGGATCAGGTTTCGACCTGCCGATGGCCATTGGGATTCTCGGAGCTTATGGTGCTCTGCAGTTAAAGGATCTATGCCAGTTTCTGCTGGTGGGTGAACTGGGACTGGACGGGGCATTGCGTGGAGTTCCCGGCGTGCTGCCGATTGCAGTAGCGGCGCGCGCCCGGGGCATCGGCAACCTCATTGTCCCTGAGCGCAACGCCGCCGAGGCCGCGATGGTTGAGGGCTTGAACGTCTACCCGGTGCGTTCTCTGATCCAGGTACGCGAACTGCTGAACGCGGCCGCCAACGGTGGCATCCATGCCCAGCCTGTTCGCGTGGACTCGACTCAACTTCTTGGCGAGCAGCGCAGTTTCGCGCTGGACTTCAAAGATGTGCGCGGGCAACAGACAGCCAAACGCGCCCTTGAGGTTTCTGCTGCCGGCGGCCATAACATTCTGATGATCGGTCCGCCCGGATCGGGCAAAACAATGTTGGCAAAGCGGCTGCCCTCGATCCTCGCGCCTCTTCGCCTGGAGGAGGCGCTGGAGACCACCAAGATCCATTCCGTTGCCGGGGTGCTGGATGCGGACGCAGGACTGGTGACGCAGCGCCCATTTCGTTCGCCGCATCATTCGATTTCGGACGCTGGGCTCATTGGCGGCGGCACTATCCCGCGTCCCGGTGAAGTTTCTCTGGCCCACAATGGCGTGTTGTTTCTCGATGAGCTTCCGGAGTTTCCCCGCAACGTGCTGGAAGTGATGCGGCAGCCGCTGGAGGATGGCACCGTAACTATTTCCCGCGCCGCGATGTCGCTCACTTTCCCCGCGCGTTTCATGTTAGCGGCCGCCATGAATCCTTGCCCGTGCGGTTATTTCAACGACAAGTCGCACGAGTGTCTATGCACGCCCCCCATGATGCAGCGCTACATTTCCAAGATCTCCGGCCCGCTGCTTGATCGTATCGATATTCATATCGAGGTGCCTGCGGTACAGTACCGCGAGCTTCGTTCCGGCGCGGCCAATGAGGGCTCGGTGGAAATCCGCGCGCGCGTGTTGGCGGCGCGGGAGCGGCAACACCAACGTTTGGCCGCGGACCACATCTTTACCAATGCGCAGATGAATACCCGCCAGATCCGCACTTATTGTGAGCTTTCACCGGAGGCCGAGCGCCTGCTGGAGAGAGCCATGCAACAACAGGGATTGAGTGCGCGCGCACACGACCGGATATTAAAAGTCGCTCGGACCATTGCTGACCTCGACGCCCAGCCGGGCATCACTGTAGGTCATATTGCGGAAGCCATCCAGTACCGCACCCTCGACCGCAGCTTCTGGAGCTGACTGAAAAAACTTTTCCAGGAAAGGTCCGTTGAACCGCAGATCCCTCGGCTGCGCTCGGGATGACAAAGGGGAGGGCGGTGCTTTCATGGAAATCGGTTGCGGGGATCCCAGGTCTCAAAAACGAGACCTGGGGCACCCTTCGATTTGTTACCTCGAGGGTCGCGGTTTCAGAAAAGGAACGGCGGGATCCGCGCGCTCTCTAAACCCGGGTCAGTTCTTCGATGAGTTTGCGATGCTTGGGATAAGCCTCGGTGAGCTGGGACCGCGTGGCCAACTCGAAATCTGCAAACTCGAAGCCTGGCGCTACGGTGCAACCTGCCAGCGCAAACCCTACCTGATCTTTCAGCCGCGAAGCAAACCAGCAGCCTGCTTTCACTACTCCTTGAAAAGCTTCCCGGGAATTGGGTCCCAGGTGCAACTCTGATTCGTTTCCCTCAGGATCAATCACGTAGACAACCAACGCGCTCCCGAAATAAAAATGCCATACCTCGTCGGCGGCAATGCGGTGGAATGCAGAAAAATCTTTCCCTTCCAGGAGGAAGTAGATCGCCGTCGAAGCCGATCTATCTCCGTGAAAGTCCGCAGGCAGCGCATTACCCGCGATCGTTAGTTCCGACTTATAAGTGGCACGGTAGAAGCCGCCTTCGGGGTGCGGGCTCAGACCAAGGTGATCGATCCAGTACTGCGCGTTTCGGTTCAAGTTAGTGACTCGCCTCCGCGTGTTGCCGTAGAGCGTGGAGAACAACCCGCAGCATCTCTTCTTCCGGAGCCCGTTTGCCGGTCCAGATTTCGAACTGTCGCGCACCTTGCTGCACGAACATCTCGACTCCGGTCACCACGGGTATCCCTTTCTGACGAGCCATGCGCAGTAACGGCGTCTCCACAGGGTTGTAGACCAAATCGAAGACCAGGCGGGCATTGATCTCGTTCGCTTCCAAAATATGCTGTGGCCTAACCCCATGCATGCCGACAGCTGTCGCGTTCACGATCACATCGAAGCTGGTCTTGGCCACCTGCTCGCGGCGAATGGTTTTCGCTTTGGCCTCGCGCGCCAGTTTCTGCGCCGTCTGCGCAGTGCGGTTCAAGATCAGAACCTCGGCTCCTTTATCGACCAGGCCGAAGACCGCGGCCCTGGCTGCGCCGCCGGCGCCCAGTACCAGGATCTTCGCGCCAGATAGCGTAAGCCGCTTCTCCAGCGGACGCACAATGGCTCCCACATCGGTATTGAAACCGTATAGTTTTCCATCGTGCGTCCGAACCACGGTGTTGCAGGCGCCTACCTGGGCGGAGATAGGATCCATGTTCTCCAGATGCTTAAGCACTTCCTGCTTGAGCGGCATAGTTACGCTCAGACCGGACAGCGGCACCTCGCGGATCACGGTAAGCAGGTCAGTAAGCTTGCTGGTTTGCAACGCCAGGTAAACAGCGTTCACCGTTTCGCGGTGGAACGCAGTGTTCAGCATCAGGGGGGAGAGGGAGTGTTTGATGGGGTTGCCCACCACCCCATAGACTCGCGTGGCAGTATCGATCTGCGCAATGCGAAAGGTGTCGGTAAGCGTGCGCGCGGTAATCTGGCCTGGAGCTGTTTCTTCGCCCTCTGCGGCTGCGGCAAAAGTGAATACGCTGCCGGCGCGAATCGCCAGCACCCGGCTGATGATTCCCTGGTCGCCCATGCACAGCCCGATCATGTTGGCCATGTCGCCGCTGCGTTCGAGAAAGTGCATCATCACCACGTTGTCGGAAAGTGACCTGGCGGTGCACACAATCTTGATGAATTCGGGCTCGTAGGGCCGGATCCGCTCGAAGATGCCGTCCAGATCCTTGGTCGTTTGAAAGTCGTGATAGGAGACGATGAGAGCCGTGCCGCGTGCGCGCAACTTTTCCAGTTCTGACGCCTGAATGGCCTCGGCCGTCTGCAACTCCAGATCCACCAGGTGAAAGCCGGAAGCGCTGGCTTTCTGCAGCACGTCCAATTCGGCTGCGATCGTACCGTTGAACTTTCCTCCATTGGCGGCGCGGCGGCAGGTGGCGATGGCGGTGACCACACTGTTTTCGGCTAGAAATTGCTTTAACTTGGGCAGCGCGGTTAGGGGCTTCTCCAGGTAATCAAGACGAAATTCCAGGAAAGGGCTGTCACGTGTCGCCTCAGTGGCACGATCGATCATCTCCGCGGTCGTGGATCCAATGATCGCCACGCAAACCTTGCCCATACGTGAGCGCAAGTATTGCTGCGACAGAGATGAAGCAGAATTCATGATGATGACAATCTGGGCATATTACCGGCCACACCCCAAGGATGCAAGAACCGTATTCTCCGGGTACGCTGGAGATGGAGTAAGGAGCAGATCCCCATTGAACCATCAATCAGCAGAGGAAACCACAGTATTGCATCCCTGGAGTGAGCGGGGAGATATCGATGCCCCGGGACTGGAAAGTTGGGTGCAGGGGCGCCTGGCACGGCAGCGGCAGCAAATTGAGGCCGTTATGGCCGTTCAAGGTGAGAAAACCCTGGAAAACACCCTTCGTCCCTATGACGATGCGGTGGCCACCCTGAGCGCAACCGGGTCCCTGACCTCGCTGCTGGATAGCGTATACCCGGACAAATCCGTCCGGGATAAAGCGCGCGAATTGACGCAAGCGGTGGCCGAGGTCGCAACCGCGTTGTCGCTGAATCAGGAAGTCTATCGCGCCCTCGCAGCCATCGATATGACCTCGGCCGACCCCGGGACCCAGCACTACCTCAGCCAAACGCTACTGAATTACCGCCTGGCTGGCGTCGATAAGGATGACGCCACCCGCGCGCACTTGCGTGAGCTCTCTGATAAGGCGACGGAGCTGTCACTCACCTTTGCCAAGCATGTACAGGAGAACGTAAACCGGGTGGAAGTGCGGGATGCCGCCGAGCTGGACGGGCTGCCCGAAGACTACATTCGCAACCATCCGCCCGATGCCCAGGGCGTCATCACTCTGACCACCGATTTCCCCGAAATGCAGCCGGTGATGACGTTTGCCAAGAGCGCAGAGTTGCGCCTGCGCATGTTCCGCGCCTACAACACCCGTGCTTATCCGGCCAATCGTCAGCTATTGCTCGATCTGCTCGCCGTGCGGCAGGAGATGGCTTCCATCCTTGGCTTCGCCTCCTGGGCCGATTTGGCGACGGCTAACCAGATGATGGGGTCCGCGGCCAACATGAAGAAGTTCATCGGCGAACTGGAGCAGGCTTCGCGCGCCGGCGCCAAGCGGGAATACGAGATGGTGCTGGCCTTCGCGCGCACGCAGCAGCCTGGGCTGACTGTGCTCAAAAGCAGCGATCGCGGTTATTGGTATGAGCAATATCGTCGCTCAGCCTTCGACTTCGATTCGCAATCTGTCCGTCCCTACTTTCCTTATGAACCGGTGGAGCAGGGCATACTCGAAACTGCCGCCCGGCTCTTCCACGTCAGCTTCGAGAGGAACCAGGAGGCCGCCGTGTGGCATCCCTCGGTAAGCGCCTGGGACGTCTATGACCGGGGCCGCCTGTGTGGCCGTTTCTACCTCGACATGCATCCCCGTGAGGGCAAAGACAAGTGGTTCAGCGCAGCACCGCTCATCCCAGGGATCGCCGGCCGTCAACTGCCGGAGGCGGCGCTGATCTGCAACTTTCCCGGGGGCAAGGCAGACGATGCCGGGTTGATGCAATACAGCGACGTGGTCACGTTCTTCCACGAGTTTGGGCACCTGATGCATGCCATCCTCGGTGGCCAGCAGTCATGGGCGGGCGTGAGCGGCATCGCTACCGAAGGGGATTTTGTCGAAGTGCCGTCGCAGATGCTGGAAGAGTTCTTCCATGACGCCAAGCTATTGGCGTCGTTTGCCCGCCACTACCAGACTGGCGAGCCCATCCCCCCGGCTCTGGTGGAACGCATGAACCGCGCCAGCGCTTTCGGAAGAGCCGACGGTGTACGCACCCAGCTCTTCTACACCAGCTACTCGCTCGATGTGCATAACCGGCCGCCCGAAGGCCTGGATCCCGATGCCTTGCTCGAGGAAGGCTACAAGCGCATGATGCCCTACGAGTGGATCGACGGCAATCGTATGTATGCCAGCTTCACTCACCTGATTGGCTACTCCTCGAACTACTACACCTACATGTTTGACAAGGTGATTGCGCTGGATTTCTTCGGCCAGTTCGACCGATCGAATTTGCTCGAGGGACCGACGGCGATGCGTTACCGGCAGACCATTCTCGAACCTGGCGGATCGAAGCCGGGTACTGAGCTGATCGAGGCCTTCCTGGGCCGCGAACAGAAGATGGATGCCTTTGCCGAGTGGGTAGGCGAGGAATTCGCCGGCTCGCCGGCCGGGGAGGGAAGCGATGGCATCGGCCATTCTGCGTAAGGCCTGGCAAGGAAAATGGGCGTTGGTTACCGGCGCCAGCGCCGGCATTGGGGAAGCGATCGCGGTGGAACTGGCGGAGGCGGGAGTGAACCTGGTGCTCACCGCCCGCCGTCGCGAGCGGCTCGATTTGCTGGCGGATAGGCTGCGTAACCAGCATTCTATTCAAACGCAGGTGATCGTCGCCGACCTTGTCCTTCCGCAAGCGCCGCAGCAGATCTTTGATGCGACCGAAGGCGCCGGGCTGCAGATCGATGTTTTAATCAACAACGCCGGCTTCGGTGAGTATGGGGAGTTTGTAAAAACCAAATTGGAGATGCAGGTGAACATGGTGCAGGTGAATTGCACCGCGGTGGTTCACCTGAGCCGCCTTTTTCTTCCCGCAATGGCTGCGCGGCGCCAGGGTGCGGTCATGATCGTGGCGTCGACTGCCGCCTACCAGCCTGTTCCCTATCTCACAACTTACGGAGCCACCAAGGCCTTCGATCGCATGCTGGGGGAAGCGCTGAACGAAGAAATGAAGCCCTATGGAGTTCGCGTGAGTGCCCTCTGTCCCGGGCCTACCGAATCGGAGTTCGGCCAAGTAGCCGGCGGGCGTGCGGCCAGCAGGCGAAAAGCACAATCTGCGGTGCAAGTGGCTCGGAGGGGGTTGGAGGGATTGGCAGAAGGCAAGCCCTGGGTCATCCCGTACCTTCGCGGCCGCTTGCAGGTCTTCGGCCAGCGTTTCGTCCCGCGAACGTTAGTGACCGCCACTGCCGGGCGGATGTTACGGCCGGCGAGCCAAAAATAAATTATTTTTTATATGCAGAACAACTTTGCTGAACAGAATGCATCCTTACTACATAACGACAGAGGCTACTCCAATCTTTTCCAACCTCGTTACTTGTTTACCCCTATGAAGCTCCGCCTCGGCGGGCTCTCCTCTAAAAATCCCTGATTTCCCCTTCCCAACAGGCCTCTTAAGCGGGCCCGCCGGAAGGCGGGCCTATGTCTCGGACTACGTCCGTCGCCGGGCCAACGTAAAATAGCGTGGATGGCAACTTCGCAAGCGACATTGCTGGAGGTCGTACGCGTACCCGGTTGGGAGGATCTCAGCTGGCTGATCCATGGATTCAGTACCCGGCTGGGTGGGAGAACCACCGTGTACCGGCCTGGAAAGTCCGATCTAAATTTGGGTTTTACCGATTCCGATGACCGGGATGTCGTGACCGCGAATCGGGGGCTGTTTGTCACCGCAGCCACTGCAGGCAGAGAGATTCTCGGGCTGGTTTCGCTACGCCAGATCCATTCCTCGCTCATCCACAGAGTCTCCGCCAAGGACGTGCGGGAAAACGGGATGCCGGCGGTGCTCAAGGGCGACGGCCTGATGACCGACGAGCCCGGGGTGCTATTAGGCATTCAAACGGCGGACTGCATTCCTGTTCTCTTAGCGGACCGCAAGAATCGAGCGGTCGCCGCTTTTCATGCGGGTTGGCGTGGCACTCTGGCGCGTATCGTGGAAAACGGAGTAGGACGCATGCGCCTGGAGTTCGGCTCCAGGCCGGAAGACTTGCTTGCGTCCATTGGCCCGGGAATCGGGCAGTGCTGCTATGCCGTGGGAGAAGAGCTAAGGGAGCAATTCGAGTCCCAATTCGGGTATACCGGGGAACTCTTTCACGAGGTATACGACTCCGACCCGGTCAGGGAAAAATATCCTATGCTTTTTCTGACCGCCCGCGCGCCCGGCCATAGCGAAATAGGGCCCGCCATGCACCTGGATCTAGCTGAGGCCAACCGCCGGCAGTTGCTCGCAGCGGGGGTCAGAGAAGGGGCAATCTTTCTCACCGGGCAGTGCACGGGGTGTCACACCGATCGCTTTTTCTCTCACCGCGTAGAACGGGGATTTACCGGACGGATGATGAGCGTGATTGGCATTGCCCGGAATGGGCTTTAAGCGGCGGGAAAACAAGTTCTGAAGGGTACGGCCCTTTAGCCCCTAGGTCCCCAGGGCTGTCTCGAAATCAGAGCTTCCGGCATTTGCGTGAAGGATCCCAGGTCTCAAAAGCGAGACCTGGGGCACCCATCATCCTTTTCGAGGAGGTCCTCACGCATACTCAAGCCCGGTGTTCTTGTTGCATCCTGCTCTAGGCGGCGGATTCAGGCTTGTTTGCATCTGGCTCAGGCGCCTTGTCCCTGGGGTTGACCAGATCGCGCAATTCCTTGCTGGGCTTGAAATAGGGAACTCGCTTGGCGGGCACGTCGACCTTTGCCCCTGTCTTGGGGTTCCGTCCGGTACGAGGCTTGCGCTGACGGATGCGGAAGCTGCCAAACCCGCGGATTTCAATCTTGTCGCCCGTGCGCAAGGCGTGAATTACGGAATCAAAAATGGTGTCCACGATCATCTCCCCATCCCGGCGGGTCAGATCGCCCAACTGGGTCACTTCCTCAACGAGGTCTGCTTTGGTCATGGTCCTATAGTCTCCAAAGTATAAAGGTAACCCTAGTCAGTTATAGTAGATGCAGCAATCTGATGGTACATCGGAAACAATCCCAGGTACGCGTTCCCTGTGGATCGCAGCAACTGGGTAACCAATACCAGCCATTTGGCGTCAAAATATTGTTTGCGACCATCGCGAGTAATCTACAGATGCCCCGGGTTTGAGCAGAGTAGCGTAGAATTTACGGCGTATTCAACGAAATGAGTTCAGGGACCAGTTTTGGAACGACCATTCATCAGCATTGTTATTCCCGCCTACAACGAAAGCGCCCGCATCGGGAAAGCTTTGGACGAGGTTCTGCGTTGTGTTCATGACCGAAATTGGCACGCCGAGATCCTGGTGGTCAATGACGGATCCACCGACCGCACGGCCGAGGTGGTACAGGAATTTGTCCAGCTGCATCGCGAAGTACGCCTGCTGAACAATACGAAGAATCGGGGCAAAGGGTTCAGCGTGCGCCACGGGGTGCTGCATGCCGTGGGAGAGATGGTGATGTTCACCGATGCCGACCTCTCAGCCCCTATGGAGGAAGCGGAGCGGTTGTTTGACGCGCTGCGCCAGGGAGCCGACATTGCTATAGGTTCCCGCTGGCTCGAGCGCAAGCGCCAGACCGTCAAGCAACCTCTCTATCGCCAGCTTTTCGGCCGCTGCTTCAACGCCATCACCCGAATCGTGATGGGGCTGCCCTTTGCCGACACTCAGTGCGGATTCAAGGCGTTCCGCCGCCCTGTTGCGCAGACCATCTTCCAATTGCAACGAATTGAGCGCTGGGGATTCGACCCTGAGCTGCTCTTCATTGCGTTGAAGCGCGGCTACAAAATTCAAGAGGTGCCCGTCACCTGGGGCCACGATGAGCGTTCACGCCTGAGCTATATCAAAGATGGACTCAAGATGTTGGAGGAAATTGCCTACATCCGTTGGGAAGCTTTCGCCGGCGCGTATGACCGCAGCGTGGTTGAATTCACCCCTGAGTGGCCAATCGTTAAAGGATAAATACTACAGAGCCAGGGACTCGGGAAGAACCTCCGTTTTTCCTGTTTCCACTATCCTTGATTTCATCGCGACGCGAATCTGCATTTCGCTGGTCTGTTCCAAAACCATGGTTTCCGAACAGGGACCACAAAGCCAGAAGTGCTGCAGGCGGCGTGCTCGTCCCCCGGTAGAGGGCACCGGCAGGTCTGGATCCGGCAGATCAAATACGAAAATTCGTCCTTCGCGAAGGTAATGGAGCGGCTTGGCACAGCTGGGATTAGCGCACTGATTAACCATGATGGTCCCGATATTTCCAATCACATTGGAGCTGATAAGTGACCAAAGGGTTTTCTCCGGCGGCGGGGGAAACTGATGCCGTATGCGAGAATTAGCAGTTCCCATGCCCATATCGCGGTCGATTCTAGTTGCGCTCTCCCGGAGTCCGTCGTTGCGCGACTTCATGGAAGATTCCGCTCTAGGCAGGCGGATGTCCTCCCGCTTCGTGGCCGGCACAACGGTCGACGATGTGTTGGCCGCGGCGATTGCAGTGAACAGCCATCGTATGTCGACCTCGCTCGATAGTTTGGGAGAAAATGTTCTTTCTGCCCAGGAGGCGCAGCAGGCGGCGGACGTCTATCACCGCTTGCTTGACGCCATCCAACAACGCGGGCTGGATAGCAATGTAAGCGTAAAGCTAACCCAGATGGGTATGGATCTTGACCCGGAATTGGCTTTTGCCATGGCTGCCGGGCTGGTGGAGCATGCGGTCGCGGCCAATACCTTCGTCCGCATCGATATGGAGGGATCTGACTACACCCAGGCCACCATCGACCTGGTGTGCAGGCTTCATGCGATGGACAGGAACCAAGGCCGGGTGGGAGTGGTGATCCAGGCTTACCTTTACCGGAGCAAAGCCGACATTGACCGCTTGTTGTCGCAGGGAATTCGCATACGCTTGTGCAAAGGAGCCTATCAGGAGCCGGAGAGTCTCGCGTTCCCCGATAAGGCGGACGTCGACAAAAACTTCGTAAGGTTGATGCAGGTCCTGCTGCCCAGTGGCGTCTACCACGGCATCGCGACCCACGACGAAAAGATGATTGAGGCCACCTGCCGCTTTGCGAAAGAGCGTGGCATCCAACAGGATCAATTTGAATTTCAGATGCTTTACGGCGTAAGGCGTGATCTGCAAAAGTCTCTGGTAGCCGCGGGCTATCGGGTTCGAATTTATATTCCTTTCGGGACCGAGTGGTATCCCTACTTTATGCGCCGGCTCGCGGAACGCCCGGCCAACCTACTATTCATAGCTCGCAATTTCTTCCGCCAATGAAGGAGATGACGTGAAAACCAAGAATGCCTTGAAACAAGCTGAACTCATTCTCAAGCTCTATGAAATTCGCCGCGAGACGGCGCTACGCACGGCGCGTGATTATGTAGGGGGTGAGTTTATGCCGAAGTCTGTGGATGAATTTGTGAGCCTGGTGAAGGATGGTGGTAAGCCGAGTGGGCACATTCTTCAGGTCTACGGCTATTGGGACATGGTTGCCGCTTTTGTCGTCCACGGTGCGCTGGACGAAGGCCTGATTTTCGACACTTGCCAGGAGATGTACTTTCAATTTGAGAAGATCCAGCCATACCTTCCGGGCTTTCGCGAAAAGATGAACCTGCCGGAGTTCCTGAAGAGCATGGAAAGCGTGGTTGCGGGTGCGCAGGAGAGACGTACCCGGGCGGCCGGCAAGGTTAAGAAGATTCGTCCGCAGATCATCGAGGTGGATCCCGAGCCGATTTCCCCTGAGCCCCCAGTACGGTAACCGCACGAAGGGCGGCCTTGAAGGGTACGGCCTTTAGGCCGTACGTACCGCCCCGAAATGAAATCGGCTTTAGCCGCTGAGGGAGCAGCCCTCCGGGGCTAAAGCCCGTTGTTCTTGGTTGCTAAACGTACGGCCTAAAGGCCGTACCCTTCACTAAAGCCGGCCAACCCTTCAAACACAATTGTCTCAGTGACTGTTTTCTAGCGCAAGCACGGCAAAGCCAGTCGCGGCGTCGCTCATGAAATGGCCGATATCGGACTTAGGATCACGCTTCAAATTCAGCGACCACGCAGGCCACTTTCCCTCTTCGTGGTTCTGGTTTTGCGCCAGCCAGCCCAGCCCTCGTCGGGCTTGTGGCCGCGCCAAGCCTGATTGCTCCAGCGCCAGAACAGTGAGGCCAGTGGCATAACCATCGCTCCTGGTCTCCAAAGGTGTCTTATCGATCCGCTGCCATGTGCCCAGGTCGGTAAGGCTCCAGCCACCGTCGGGCTGCTGCTTGGACAGGATCGTAGCCACCAGTGCGCTCCGCTGGTCGTCGTTCAAGAGGCCCGGCATTCTGGCGGAAGCCCACAACAGGTAGACCTTGTCGATCAATGGCTGTGTAGCGTATTCCCTGCGCAGATAGCCGCGCAGCAACCCAAGATTTTCCTGAATCTTCGGATCATCACGGTAGCCGTCGGGAGCTTTCCCTACAGCAATTGCCGCCAGCGCGGCGCCATAGTACTGCGACTCATTTGACTCCCACGGGGTTAAATGGAAGTTCAGCCAATCCCATGCGCCGGCTTGCTCACCGGACTTGATCTGCAACGCCCAAGCTGCGTCAAATGCCTGGCGGGTGATCTCCGTAAGATGACCGGTTTGTGCGTCGTAGTTAGCCAGGATGAGTGCGTTGAGAACCGCTTCGGTGCCGCGCGATTCCGGTGTTTTCGTGGGTCCGTCCGGCCCGTTGGGATAATAAGGGCCTACCTGGTTGCCCAGCGTGACCCGCCGGACTACGTAATTGAGCATAATGTGCTCGGGTCCGGAGAGTGGTTGTTCGCCCAGCGGCCCGCGCAAGCTAGAGCGGGAAAGGGCATAGGGCAACACCGTATGGCACGACACGCAAACGGTATTGTGGTCACGCTGCGCTACATCCCAACCTTGCCACCATATCTGCCGGCTATCGAGGTAGTGGGCGGCGGCGGCCTGGTTCCAGGTTTGGTACTTAGCACCTTCGGAGGATGCCCCATCACCCGCCACCGTGAGACAGGTGGCTACCAGGACCAGGACGAATAATCGGGCGGTTTTCACGCGAGCAAATCTCCTTTTGCGAGGCCCGTCTGAGCGTAGGCTATCACACGGTTTTTGGCCGGGATTCAATCTCTTCCATCAGTTCGGCAACCTGTGTCTTACGCTCATCCTTTAATTCGCGCAGTCCCTCGATAACTCCGATTCTGTCCTCGAGGGAACGATTCTGGTTGAACTTCTGCTTGCCTTCCAGACGAACGATCTGGAATTCAAAACCCACAATCGCCTTAAGCTGGGAGTCGATATACACCGCCGGGGCATCGGTAACTTGCCAGGGAGCAGGAAACGAGGCCTCGTGCTTAGTCGTCAGGTCAGTAACCACTGTCCTTAGCTTCTCTACGTCCTCAAAGAAGGCTATGCGGCCGTAGGCATGAATGGCCGAGTAGTTCCACGTTGGCACCACTCTGCCGGACTCCTGCTTCGCGGGATACCAATTGGGAGTTATATAGGAATCGAGGCCGAGGAAGATGATGAGCGCCTCGGCCTCAGGATCGGTTTCCCTCCACTGCACGTTGGCGCGGGACACATGTCCGACCAGGGTCCCGTATGCGCCCCTGGTCTCATCGAGCAGGAGTGGGAGATGCGTGGCCACTAACCCGTGAGTGGTGGTGGTGACCAGGGTCGCCAGCTCGCTCTGCTTCATGGCTGCGTGAAGCAAGGGGAGGTCGGTTACTTCAAAGGCCTTGGGCGTATACATGCATTCAATTTTATCTGTCTTACACCATTTAGACTTCTCGACAGGGGGAAGTTATGTCCAATAAACATGCGGGGACAGGGTCTACGCAGGCGCCCGTAGCTGAACCATCGTTTGCGGAGCGGGCGCGCACCCTGTTGCATCTGGGCCGCGTCGGGAGCCTCTCCACCCTTTCCCGCAAACGGCCGGGCTTTCCTTTCGGGTCACTCATGCCCTTTGCCCTGGATGGGGAGGGACGGCCTATTTTTCTGATCAGCACCATGGCTATGCACACGCAAAACCTGCAGCAGGACGCCCGCGCCAGCCTGCTGGTGACGCAGCCGGAAGCCGAAGGCGATCCGCTAGGGGCTGCGCGGGTGACGGTGATGGGCAACGCGTTGGTCGTCGCCCGGGACGACGCGGAAGAAGCGCGACGGCTTTACCTGGAACGTCAGCCCAACAGTAAGTACTGGGTGGACTTCGACGATTTTTCCTTCTTCCGCATGGACGTGATCGATGTTTACTACGTAGGCGGCTTTGGAGTTATGGGATGGGTCGCGGCCCCAGACTACGCCCAGGCGCACGCCGACCCACTGGCGGACGCGGCTACCGGGATCCTGCAGCACATGAACGCCGACCACCAGGAGGCGCTGATCCTGCTGGCGCGAAAATTCGCCGGGTTGGAGGCTCAGGAAGCTGTGATGACTGCGGTCGATCGCCTCGGCTTTCATGTGCGCCTGAAGACCCAAGAGGGCATGAAAGGCGCGCGCCTGGCATTCCTGGCTGAAGTGAGCACCCCGGCTGAAACCAGGAAGATGCTGGTGGAAATGGTGCAGCAGGCGCGTCGCTCGTGAGCACACTTTATCGTCCTGAGCTGCTCTATTCGCAGGGAAGGTTCACTTCCGGTTCAAGCTTTTTGGTCAGCCAGGATGGCAGTGAGACTATCGATTTGCCAGGGAAAGCGCTGTTTCCTGGTTTTGTGAATACTCACTCTCACTCCTTCCAACGTCTGATTCGGGGCAAGTCGGAATCGAGGGCAATGAGCGGCCGCGATTTCTGGTCCTGGCGCGGAACCATGTACCATGCAGCTGCGCAACTCGATCCGCAAGACGTTTATGATGTTGCGCGCATGGCGTTTCTCGAGATGCTGCTGAGCGGAACCACCACCGTAGGCGAGTTCCACTATCTGCACAACGCCCCGGACGGCCGTCCCTATGATGATCCGAACCTGCTCAGCAAGCAGGTCATCGCGGCCGCGCAGTCCGTAGGGATAAGAATCGTCTTACTTCGCTCGGCGTATCTCCGCTCCGGATACGAACTGCCGCCGGATCCGGGCCAGATCCGGTTTTTCGAATCTGCCGCACAGTTCATTAGGAATACGGAGGCCCTTGCCGATGCAACCGAGGTACGCATTGGCGTAGCGCCGCACAGTCTTCGCGCCGTGCCCCTTCGCGAGCTCCAGGAAATCGCTGCGTGGACCCGGGGAAGAAAGCTTCCTCTCCACATGCACGTGGCCGAGCAGGTTGCGGAGAATGAAGCCTGCTTACGAGAGTACGGGTTGACTCCGGTTGCACTGCTGGGGAGGGAAGACTTATTGCGCACGGACTTCACCGCCGTGCACGCAATTCATATTACTGCGGCGGAGATCGGGCTGCTGGCGAAAGGCGGAACTACGGTGTGTTCGTGCCCTACGACCGAACGTAACCTTGGGGATGGAGTGATCGTTGCTGACCAGGTGATGCGAGAGGGCATCCGCATTGCGTTAGGATCCGACAGTCAAGCGCAGATCGATCCACTTGAGGACGCGCGCGAGCTCGAATACCATTTGCGGCTCGATCGGCAACAACGTGCCATCTTGGACCAGATTGGAGAGCAGACGCTGGCCTCGCGTCTTTTTGACTGCGCAACGGTAAACGGTGCCCGTGCCCTTGGGTTTGCTCCTGGCGAATTGACCGACTTTTTTACCGTGGATCTGGACGACTTATCGATCGCCGGGCACTCCGCCGAGGATCTGCTGCCGTTGGCCGTATTTACCCTCAACCGTTCCGCCGTGCGTGATGTGGTGGTAAACGGCCGCATGGTCGTCTGCGATGGACGGCATCCACTGCAGGAAGAGATTGTCTCCCGGTACAAGAAGCTGCACCATAAGCTTTGGGGAAGCAACGTAATGCCGAAATGAGACCACCCTCAGACGAAGGACGCGGCTGTCGACTTAGGAGTTCTCTTGGATGCTCAGTTTGGTTTTGTATCAGGGCCCGACTTTAGTCGGGCCGCAAGAATTTTAAAGAAGTTGGGCTTTAGCCCCTGCTATCGCGGATCCTGCGTGAGAGCTCGATCTGGTCAAAGCTCTCTGAATTGGTCTGCCGGCATTTGCGTGAAGGATCCCAGGTCTCAAAATCGAGACCTGGGGCACCCATCATCGCATCCAGGAGGTTCGCACGGGAACTAAAAGCCGGTACCTTCAACTGTCTTAGCCCTCGATGTCTGGCAGGGGCTAAAGCCCGGATCTTTGTTGTGCCTAAACGGCCCGACTAAAGTCGGGCCCTGATACAGAACATTAGAGGGGTGGCTCCCGGAAAATTTCGCGCATACAGCAGATTTGGATCTATATCTAAACGCCGCGCCGGGATCTAGCGTCGACAATCTTGAACGACTATTCAATACTTGGAGCATGCCTAAAGGCCGCCAGGCCATACAACGTTGGCTCCGTTGGATCTTCCTGTCGCTTGCGCTCGTTCTATGCCTGATGCGCTTCGTTCATTTGCGGGCGGATTTTCCTAACCACTCGCCGTGGATCATGGACGAGGCAAAGTACACCGATGAAGGCTGGTGGGCGAGCGGGGCAGTACGGCACTTTCTCATCGGGCATTGGCAGATTCCAGGCGACTACAACCCTGCGGTCGCGGTCCCGGTGTGGCCTTCCTTGCTGACCCTGGTCTTTCATTTCACGAGCGTGAGTGTCGTGGCGGCGCGCGGAGTGAGTGTATCGTTCTCCGTTGCCACTGTAGTCCTTGTCTATCTTCTTCTGCGGCGCTATGGCGGCGCTGAGACAACGGCCGCACTAGCGGCGCTGTTGCTGGCGGCAAGCCCTTTCGCCTTCGCCTTCGGCCGGCTGGCGACGCTGGATACCGTAGTCATTTTCGAGTGGACCCTGCTGATGTGGGCCGCTTCTTACGCCGGCCCAGGACGAGTGTGGTCCCTGGTTACACTGGGCGTCGGGATCCCCATCTTGCTGCTTACCAAAACGACGGGGCTGGTTCTGCTGCCGGCAGTTTTATGGTTGCTGTGGAAGAAAAGCCCGAGAGCGGTTCCGGTCGTGATTGCCATTGCTGGAGCAGGAATCGGCATCTACCTGTTCATCGTCCTGCGATCCAGGTACGCCGGGGATTACCACTATTTCTTCAGTATTAATGCTATGGCACATGTTGAATTGGCGCGCACCGGCTCTTACCTGCTGCAGTTGTTCCAGCACAGTATGTGGATTGACCGCATGTTGTATCCGGCCGGCGTGGCCGTTCTTCTGATATCGATAACCTGGCTGCGGAAGCTTTGGAGAAACCCGCTGTTTGCCGCATCCTGGATTGCTTTTGCGGGAGAGGCTATCTTCATCCTTCGCCGGCAGGATGATTATGCTCCCAGATATTTCCTTGCCATGCTGGTGCCGTTGATCCTGACCTTGGCTCTCACCCTGCAGGAGCTCAAGACCAAGCATCGTAATCTGGCATGGCTTCTGGAGGCCACGCTGGTGGCAGCCCTGGTGGTCGATATCGTGCAGGTCCTTAGCTTCCTTAGTCACCCCCAATACCAGTTCTACGACGCAGCCCAGTCCATACGGGCGATTGTGGATGCAGCTCCGGCTACACACCGCCTGCTGCTGGGAACGAGTGCCGACCAATTGTCGCTCATGACCGGGATTCCTGCGATCAATGACGGATACACTCGGCAGGATCTGGCGCAAAAAGTATCGTTGTACCAGCCCGGCTGGTACATAGGGTGGAATGAGATGGACCAGGACATTCTGGACTCACTGTCGGCCTTTCGCCTTGACCAGGTGGCCAGCTTTCCCGCCTTTGACCGCGACCAGAGGAATCGATTGATCCTCTATCGCATGGTTCCTCTAAAGGAGACACGCAAATGACGAAGATTCTTCTTGCCGCCCTGCTCATCATGGCGTTCGCGCCTCAGGCGCGGGCAGCCACGCCGCTCCATGTCATCTTCGACACAGATATGGGCAATGATGTGGATGACGCGCTGGCACTGGCGATGCTGCACGCGTTTGCTTCCCGCGGCGAGGTGCAACTGCTGGCCGTTACCGTGAGCAAAGACAATCCCTGGGCCGCCGAATACGTTCGCCTGGTCGACGAGTACTACGGCCGAGGCGCGATCCCCGTCGGTATCGTTCACGACGGTAAGACCCCGGAAGATGGCTTGTACGTCAGGCAGGTATGTGAACTACATCACCGCTCTTTGAATAAGGCCATCGTGCCCGATGCGGTGCAGTTGCTGCGCAAGACGCTGGCCGGCGAAAACGATGGAGCAGTCACTCTGATCCAGGTGGGCTTCTCTACCAACTTAGCGCGGCTGATGGAGTCTGCGCCCGATCGCTATAGCGATCTCAGCGGAATGGACCTGGTGAAGAAGAAGGTCCGTCTGCTCACGGTGATGGCAGGGGACTTTGCCGCCAGTAAGCCTGAGTACAACGTTTTGACCGATGTTCCCGCGGCAACCAAACTCTTTTTCAAGTGGCCAACGGATATCTATTTCAGCGGCTTCGAAGTGGGCTCGGCAATTTTGTTTCCCGCCTCCAGCATCGAGCACGACTTTCCCGCAGGCAATCCTGTGGCGGAGGCTTACCGCGTTTACGCCAAGATGCCGTACGACCGCCCCAGCTGGGATCTGACCACAGTTCTCTACGATCTGCGGCCTGATCGCGCCTATTTCGATGTGTCCCCGCCGGGCGACGTCGTCGTCTCGCCGGACGGGTCCACCAAGTTTCAGCCGAGCGCACAGGGTAAGCGGTATTTTTTGAGCGTCAGCCCGATGCAGGCGGCAAGAATTCGAGAAGCCTGCGTCTGGCTGGCTTCGCAGCCAAAGTAGAAAACTCAGAAGAATCGGTCTAGCTGAAAGAAAATCTTCCGATGATCAATGCCATTGCCCGCGGCTCCCGCGATCTCAAAGGGGCCGATCGCGGTCTTGATCACAATGCCCACCACACCATCCATCGGTACGCTCGGCTCGGTAGGCAGAAAGAAGGTCTTTCCCACCTCATAAGTTGTTATCAGGGAGATGCTATCTCCCAGGAATGGCGGTAGCTTCGCCAACCGGCGAATGTAACCAGTTTGTAGAAGGTAATACTGATTCGTGATGAGCTCGTTTTCTCCAAAGGCAGAAAGTTGGCGTGCGCCCCCCAGAGAAAATGGGGGAATCCCTGTGTTCTCGTAGCCCAGAGTGCTGCCGCCCGACAAGGCAACATAGGCCGAGGATTTCGTGGTCATGGGATAAATAAAGTGGGTCAAAAGTTCGGTGAGAGGAAACGGCTTGTTGGTTCCAGTATTCGCGTCCCACCACTCTCCGCGAAAGGTTGCTGATACACCGCGCATCGGCAGGACGGGATCATCCGTCATGTCGAGGTTGTAATGAAACCGGGTAACCCCGATGCGCCCTGATTGGACGGGATAGATGACGGTATCTCCAATCACCGGAGAATATCGCTGATAGGCCGATTGGTACCCGAGACGTGCTTCCGCGACAGAGCCGAAGGTGTACCCAACGTCAAGGGCTCCGCCAAACTGGCGCTTACGGTATTGGGAGTCGATGTGGTTGTCATAGTAGAAATAGAATTTGTTGCTAAAGAGCCCGACCTGCGGGGCGATGAACCACCGCGTGGAAGGCGAGAACGGGTGATAGTATTCGGACCGCAACTCGTAAATAGATCCCACGATCACGTCGTTGCGCAATTCTGAGCCGAATGAGCCATAGTCCAGGAAAGTAATGCGCGCGCCCGCGCTGAAGAGCACCTCGTTGTAGTTGGTTCCGTCGATGTTGATTAAAGGACGGACGATAGGCGGGGAATAGGATTTCTCCTCCACGGAAACCAGAAGCCCGGGCTTGCCGTCTTTATCCGTCATGCTGTAGCTCAGAGAGGCAAAGCGGCCGCTCCCAGCAATCCTGGTAAACTGCTGCTCCAGGTTGACGTTGTCGACAGGCTTGCCGATATCCGGGCTGAGCCTTCGCTCTATCTTTTTTTCAAGAGGCGGCGTGGTGCCCGTCACCTCGAGGAATTGCGGAATGGGTGTTTGGAGCGTGCGGCCTTCGCGCAGCTCAACGTATTGCTTCCATGCCGCATCATCGATCGCAAGTTTGCTCAGGATGGCACTTTTGTTTTCCGCGGCCTCGTAGCCGAGGCGGATGATCTCTGCCGCCTTGTCATAGTCAAGGGCCGTGTATTTGTCCAGGGGAACCGTAACCAGGACATCCGCCATTTGCATGCTCTTGAGCTCATTGGCAGCGATCATTACGCTCAATGACTGTCCTAGAACGGAAAAGGTAGAGAGCGGTTGTTGCGCATTGAAGGATGCTGTTTGCAGGTAGACGGCGACCGTAAGCTGGGCGCCCATCCCTTGGGCAACGTCGACCGGCAGGTTATTGAGCAGGCCGCCATCTGCGTAAAGATTGTTGCCGGCGTGTACGGGGGTAAAGATCCCGGGCAGAGACATGGTGGCCCGCATAGCCAGGGCAAGCGAACCATCGTGAAAAACGTGTTGCCGGCCGGTGTTGAGCTCGGTTGCCACGCAGGCAAAGGGAGTGGGCAGGTCGTTGAAACTCTTGATCTGCGAGTAAGGCAGCGCTACGTGGTCGAGGATAAAGCTCACTTCCTGCCCTGCATTGAAGCCTTCGGGCAGCTGAATGCCTTTTCGCAGCCCAAACTCGATCCTGGTTGGAAATTCGACCGCGTCCTCTTTCCGCCGATAGGAAAGGTCTCGGAATGGCAGTTGTCCGCTGAGTGCCTGGTCCCAATCGACGTTCTGAATCAGCTGCTGGATCTGGTCAGGAGAACGGCCAGTCGCATAGATGCCCCCCACCAGGCCGCCCATGCTGGTGCCTGCGACCAGGTCCACAGGCACATGGTGTTGGTAAAGCCATTGCAGCACGCCAATGTGCGCCAGGCCGAGCGCGCCGCCCCCTTCGAGTACCAGGCCGATTTTCTGTCGAGACTCCTGTGCATGCAGCAAAGTGACTACAAAAAGGAAGAGCATTGCGGGCAATGCCCGGCGTTTTGAAGCTTGATTCATCAGAAAGTCCATCATCGCCCACAATGATCGCCGCAGGATAGTACCGTTCTTGGAGCGCGTGTTCTCTCCGAAGGTATGGGCTTTAGCCAGCACGTAACCATGCAACAGATTGCGCCTTAAGGCTAGCTGTGAGAACCCACGAGCTCAGTCCCGCAGGGACGGTTGAGAATTATAGGAAACCCCAGTCGTCCCTACGGGACTCTTCGGTCTGAGTTGCGTAGACCCAGGACTGTCGTCCTGGGCTACATTCAACCGTCCCTGCGGGACTGTGTTTTGTAAATTTCTGTTCATCGGCGACGGCTGCGGTTCTGTTCAGTCGAACACAACCGTCTTGTTGCCGTAGCAGAGGATGCGCTGCTCCAGATGCCAGCGGACTGCGCGGGAAAGAACGACACGCTCAAGGTCGCGGCCTTTTTCGATCAGATCGTCCACGGTGTCGCGATGCGAGATGCGGATGACATCCTGCTCAATAATGGGCCCCTCGTCCAGCACCTGGGTCACGTAGTGGCTGGTCGCGCCGATAAGCTTTACCCCGCGGTGAAACGCGGCATGGTACGGCTTGGCGCCGACAAAGGCGGGCAGGAAGGAATGATGAACATTGATAATCTTCTGCCGGTAACGAGCCGCAAACTGGGGAGAAAAAATCTGCATATACCGGGCCAACACGATGAGCTCAACCTGATGTTCCTCCAGCAATGAGATTTGCGCCTTTTCCGCAGCGGATTTATCCGAACCGCTGACCGGAACATGATGAAAGGGCACGTTGTAAAAACTAGCCAGGTCGTGAGCGTCGCCATGGTTGCCGATCACCAGCGCCAGGTGGCAGGGCAACTCCCCAGCCTTGTGGCGATAGAGCAGGTCAACCAGGCAATGCTGATAGCGAGAAACGAAGATTGCGACCGCGGGCCGCTTATGGCCAATCACCGCTTGCCAGGTGAACTCATACTCGGCCGCCAGTGGAGCGAAGGCGGCGGCAAAGGACTGCTGGTCAAGATCGAAGTCTTCCAGAGACCATTTGATGCGCATGAAAAACAGGCCCATCCCATTATCCTGATGCTGATCCGCATGCTGGATATTTCCGCCGTGCTCCAGGATGAAACGCCCGATGGCAACGACCAGGCCTTTGCGATCTCTGCAGTGCAACAACAAGGTTGCGGTGGGTTCCATTTGCTGCCCCTCTGGTATACTAGAGTGAATACGCAAAGTATCTCGGCGGAAAGGAGACAACGCCTATGTGTGGCATTTTAGGCTATTTCCGCAAGAACGGCAGCACAGATACACAGCTGGGTACAACCATGCTCAACATGCTGCAAGCCCTCGGCCGCCGCGGCCCTGACTCCGCCGGCGTGGCCTTGGTCGGCCCGGCCCAGGGTAGCTACATCGTGCGCGTGAAAGCCGGCGACGAGCTGGAGATGACCCGCCAAGCCATCGTGGCCAACCGGGAAGCAATTGAGGTCTTCGCCGCCGCGCTGGACGGCGCTTCAAATATCTCTTCGACGGAAGCCTACGTTCGTTTCGTGCTCGCGGGAGATGTCGACTTGCCCCAGCTCACCCGCGCCATCGAGGCCATCGGAGAAGGGATCGAGGTGCTCAGCATCGGCCACGCCATGGAGCTCTCCAAGGAAGTGGGTAGCCCCCAGCTGCTTGAGCGCAAGCACCATATTTCCGCCTTTTCCGGAACCCATGGCATTGGACACACCCGCCTTTGCACCGAATCGATGGTGGATCTAAGTCATTCTCAACCCTTCTGGGGACGAGGCGCGGCCGATGTGGCCATTGTGCACAACGGACACATCACCAACTATCACCAGTTGCGCCGCAAGTATGAGCAGCGGGGCATCGGGTTTGTTACGGAGAACGATTCCGAAGTGCTGGCGGTTTATCTGGCGGAGGCTCTTAACCGGGGCGCCACGCTACGCAAGGGACTCGACGGAGTGTTGCGGGATATGGACGGCGCCTTCTGCTGTCTGGCTGTGACCGCAACCGAAATGGGCTTCGTCAAGGATCCTTACGCGTTCAAACCGCTGGTGGTCGCCGAGACCGACGATTTTGTTGCCGTCGCGACGGAAGAGATTGCCATCCGCTCGGCAATCCCCGGAGACTATAAAGTATCGGAAGCCCAGGTTGAGGAGGTGCGGGTTTGGTCGAGATAGCAGCCATGGCCATCGATGCCGGAACGCTTTCCACCCGGGAAATCAACGCGCTGATCCGAACCCGCCTGCGGGAGGGGCCGGCAGAGATTAGCGTAGAAAATCCGAATGCCCGCCACAACCTGGCGGTAGCCCTACTGCAACCGGGCCGAGTACGCTTTCTGGGCAGCGTGGGTTACTACTGCGGTGGTTTGATGGACGGCGCCGCGATCCAGGTGGAGGGAAGCGCAGGCTGGGGTTTGGCGGAATCGATGAGCCACGGCCACGTAGTGGTTTACGGGGGCGCGGGCAATGGTGCAGCTGCCGCCATTCGCGGCGGCACGGTGGTGATCCACGGCGATGCGGCAGCCCGGCTGGGTGTCTCCATGAAGGGCGGCCTGGTATTGGTTGGTGGCGACTGCGGTTACATGGCTGGCTTCATGGGCCAAAAGGGAACACTGGTGGTTTGCGGCAACACTGGACATGCATTTGCCGACTCCATGTACGCGACGGTCTGCTACGTTGGCGGAACCATCGGTGCTTTAGGTACGGATGCCGTCACCGAGCAACTCTCGGCAGAGGAGGCGGCGATGCTCGATCGTCTATTAGCCGAACATCTTCCGCCCCAGATACGCGCCCAAAAGCCGGCCGGGCGGGACTTTACCAAAGTAGTCGCCGGGCGGCAATTATGGAACTTTGACAAGCACAATTGGAAGGCCTGGCAGGACGCCCTTTAATGAATGATCCCCGCCCCCTTCTGCAAGCCAGCGGCACCTACACCGCCGAGGTGATGCAGGGCATACATACCAAAGCAGAGACCGGCATCTACGAGATACGCGGCTACGGCACGCTACGTCCACGGCGCTGGGCCACGTTCGACGATCTGACCTTCCTGCCCTGCGGTCTGACTCGTATCCCACTCGAGGGCTACCGCGAGAAATGCTCAACCAAGACCGTTCTCGGCGGCCGCTTTGCCAAACGGCCGCTGGAGCTCGAAATCCCCATCATGATCACCGGCATGAGCTGGGGAGCGCTTTCCTACAACGCCAAAGCCGCACTGGCCAAGGCGGCGGCGAAGGTGGGCACGTCGAACACCACAGGCGACGGCGGCCTCTCCCCGGCGGAGCGAGAGTTTGCCAAGGACTACGTTTATGAAGTGTTGCCCTCACGCTACGGAATCGACGTGCACGACCTGCGCGGGGCCAGCGCGATCGAACTAACCATTGGGCAGGGGGCCAAACCGGGTACCGGCGGCCTGCTGCTCGGTTCCAAGATTTCCGAGACCATTGCTCATCAGCGCGATCTGCCGGTAGGTGTGGATCAGCGTAGTCCGGCCAGGCATCCGGACATGCTCGGACCCGACGACATGGTGATCAAAATTGAAGAGCTGCGTGAGGCCACCGATGGGCAGGTGCCCATCTTTGTAAAGTTGGGCGCGAGCCGGACCTTCGACGACGTCAAGCTGGCCGCCAAATGCGGCGCTGACGTGGTGGTGATCGACGGAATGGAGGGTGGCACCGGCGCATCGCCCGCCATCCTGCAGGAACACACGGGCATTCCCACGCTGGCCGCTGTTTGCGAGGCGCGCGCGGCACTGGAAGACTGCGGTTTATACGGAGAGGTGCAGCTGATTATTGCGGGCGGAATTCGCGATGGTGTGGATGCTGCCAAAGCGATGGCCCTGGGCGCCGACGCGGTCTACATCGGCACCGCGGCGCTGATCAGCCTGAACTGCAACAAGCCGCTTTATGTCGAGGACTACCACGCGCTGGGCACAGAGCCCTATCATTGCCATCACTGCCATACGGGGCGCTGCCCGGTAGGCATCACCACCCAGGATCCGGAGCTGATGAAGCGGCTTGATATCGAGGAGGGGGCCGAACGCGCCTTGAATCTGCTGCGGGCCATGACGCTTGAGATCCAGATGCTGGCGCGCGCCTGCGGCAAGTCAGACGTGCATCACTTAGAGCCGGAAGACATGGCGGCGTTAACCATGGAAGCGTCGATCATCTGCGGTCTTCCACTCGCCGGCACGCGCAAAGTTTTCGGAAGATAAAGCGGATGTCTTTTCTCTTGAAGTGTCCCAACTGTGGCGAGCGAAGCGTCTACGAATTTCGCTTCGGCGGAGAGATACGGCAGAGACCTGCACCGCAGGCCGGGTACGAGGACTTTCTCACCTACGCTCTCAACAAGCGGAACGTCGCCGGTGTGCAGTGGGAATGGTGGTACCACCGTGGTGGCTGTGGCGAGTGGTTCAAGGCCAACCGCAATACCCTGACCAATGAGGTCCATCAAACGCTTCTGCCGCAGGATGAGGAGCAGCGCGGCTAAATGGATCCGACCCTCTTTACGTGGAATGGCAGCACGGTGGAGGCAAAGCCTGGCGACACGGTAGCCTCGGCTTTGTATCGCTCCGGGGTGCGCACCTTCACCTACAGCTATCAGCATGGGCGTCCGCGAGGCCTGCTTTGCCTCACCGGATCATGCCCCAATTGCATGGTGAACGTGGATGGCGTGCCCAACGTACGCTGCTGCACCCTGCCTGCGCGCAGCGGCCTGTCTGTTCTATCCCAGAACCAGAATGTTTACCGTGGATTCGATTCGCCAGCCGTGAAGCGTTTTCCGGCTGCTCCGCCGCTCTCCGAGTCTCAACATCACTACGAGCACGTCTACCTGCAATTTGATGTGGTTGTGGTCGGCGGCGGAAAGCGCGGATTAGAGGCGGCACTGGCATCGGCATCCCGGGGCGAGCAGGTGGCGCTGCTCGAAAAAGAATCTGCTTTGCTTGATCCATTGGCGCAGGAAGCGCATGCCCATCCGAACATCACCATCTTTCTAAACTGCAGTTGTTTCGGCCAGTATGAGGGCAACCTGCTGGGCGCCGTGCAAATAGACCATAGGCAGCCCAACGCGGAGACACTCCTGCACCTGCGCGCCGGGAGTGTAATCGTAGCCACAGGTGCCGCTGAGACCCAGTTTCTCTTTGCCAACAACGACCTGCCGGGCGTAATGCTCTCGACCGCGGTGTTACGGCTCATCCAGCGCCATGGGATCGTGCCCGGGAAGCGGGCAGCTCTGATCGGCGAAGCTGAAAGGCGCGCGCAGTTGCAGCCTGAGCTGGAGGCGGCGGGCGTTGAGATCGCCGCAAGCCTGGGCATCGAGTCGGTTGTCAGTGCCAGGGGCCCGGACCATGTCACCGGATTGGTAACCGATACAGCTACCTATGACGCGGATCTGCTGGTCATGTGCGGACCGCTCGAGACGGCCGATAATCCTCTCGCGCCGTCGGCGCAATCTGCGGATGCAATTGCCTGTCTCTGCATGGATGTGTCGGGACAGGATGTAGCGCAAACGATTGAAGCCGGCATGGGGCACGTCGAATTGATCAAGCGGTTTACCAAGCTGGGAAAGAGCGCCTGCCAGGGCCGCATGTGCCAGACAGCTGCGATTCATCTCTGTTCTCAGATCACCGGGCAAACCATCGCCCAGGTAGGCACAACTGTCGCCCGGCCTCCCTCTCCTCCGGTGACGCTCGGCGTGCTCGCCGGCATGAGACATCATCCTGTGCGGCGAACCCCGATGCATCATCAACACGATTGCCTGGGCGCGGTGTGGATGGACATGGGGGATTGGAAACGGCCTCGCTACTACAACGTGGGCGGAAGTCCAGACCAATGCATCGAGCAGGAGTACCGCGCGGTGCGCGAACGTGCCGGGATCATCGACGTCAGCACCTTGGGAAAAATCGAGGTTAAGGGGAGCGATGCCGGCCGCCTGCTCGATCTGGTTTTTACCCACAGATTTTCCAACCTGCCGGTCGGCCGTGTGCGCTACTCCGTGCTCTGTGATGAGTTGGGAACCATCGTTGACGATGGCACCATCTCCCGCATGGAGGAGCAGCGTTACTTTCTCACCACCACCACAGGCAACGTGGACTACGTGCATCAATGGCTGGAATGGTGGGCAGCCGCGGCGGGGTGGAAGGTTACCATCACTAACCTCACGGCTGGCCTCGCTTCCATGAACCTCGCCGGCCCGCTGGCACGTGGCGCGCTCGAAAAACTAACCGATTGCGATCTTTCCACCGCGGCCTTTCCCTACATGGATTGGCGGCAGGCATCCGTGGCCGGCGTTCCGGCAACTATGATGCGCATCGGTTTCGTGGGCGAGACAGGCTGGGAAATTGTAGTCGCGGCCGAGTATGGTAGCTACCTTTGGGAGCAATTGCTCCAGGCAGGGGCCTCGATCAACCTTCGTCCTTTTGGCGTGGAGGCGCAACGCGTGCTGCGCCTGGAAAAGAAGCACATCATCGTGGGCGTGGATACCGATGCCCTAACCAACCCTTATGAGGCAGGCATGGCCTGGGTAGCGAAGCTCGATAAGGCGGATTTTATCGGCAGGGTGGCACTGGAGCGACTGAAGCAAAATCCTCTGGATCGCACGCTGGTTGGTTTCGAATTAGAAGGAACCGCAACGCCGCCGGACGGCGCCCCCGTGTTGTTTGACGGCAAGCCTGTGGGCTGGGCTACCAGTGTTCGCTTCTCGTGGGCGAAGGAAAAAGTGATCGGGATGGCAATGGTGACTCCGGCACAAGCCAAGCCGGGCACGCGCATTACGCTGCGCTCGGACGCCGTCGACTACTCCGCGCGCGTGGTGGAGGAGGTCTTTTATGACCCTACTGGCGATCGGTTGAAGATGTGATGGAACGTCAATCGCCACTGCACTACTGTCATGTTGAGGCTCACGCCCGAATGGAGACGTTCTCGGGTTGGCAGCTGCCCGCCCGGTATACGGATCCATTCCGTGAGCTTGAGGATGTGCGCGCGTCGGCCGGCATCTCCGACGCCAGCTACCTCTTTAAGCTCGACGTCCGCGGCCCAAGCGCCGAATTCCCCTTACCCGCGAGGTTGTGGAAGCTTACCCCGGCACGATCGCTGATTACGTCGCTGCTGCCCATCGACTTCGTTGCTTCCTCATCCCTTACTGACGTTACTTCGCTTTACAGCGCGATTCTGCTTGCTGGACCAAACGCACGCTCAGTTTTGCAGAAGCTGACCACGCTCAACGTGAATGATTCAGCCATGCCTGAGTTCAGCGCACGCCAGACGCGCCTGGCCCATGTAAACGCCACCATCCTGCGCGGGGACGGCTTTCTCATCTTGAACTCTCGTGATGTCGCGCAGCATGTATGGGAAGCCTTGCTGCACGCCGGCACTCGTCCCTTCGGCATGATCGCGCAACAACGCTGGATGGGGTGGGCGTCATGAAGATGCATAACCCTGAGCCGGTCATGTGGGGGCGGCATAACCTCAAGCCCACTTACGATGTGGCCATTATTGGCGCGGGCGTTCACGGGCTGGCCGCGGCTTACTACCTGGGCAGGATTCACGGAGTGCGTAAAGTAGCGCTGCTCGAGAAGGGCTACATCGGCTGCGGCAACAGCACCCGCAACACCGCCATTTTGCGGTCCAACTATCGCACCTTTCCCGGCATCGCTTTCTACGATGCCTCGCTCCGCCTCTACGAAGGGCTCGGCCAGGAGCTGGATTGGGAGCTCGATTTCAACCAGAGCGGACATTTCACCCTGGCGCACACTGACTCCTCCATTACCGGCCTGAGAATACGCGCCGAGAACAACATGCTGATGGGCGTCGACAGCCGCATGGTTTACCGGGAAGAACTGCGGCGCATGGTGCCGTCAATGGACATGTCTGAGCGGCCGCGGCTCCCTATCCTCGCGGCACTCTACCATCCTCCGGGAGGAACCATTGGGCATGATGAAGTGGTGCAGGGTTACGGCCACGCGTGCGATGCCATGGGCATCGAAGTGCACCAGTTTACAACCGTGACCGGGCTGGAGGTTGTGGGCCGTAAGGTTGTCCGTATAAAGACTACGAAGGGCGACTTATCTGCCGGCGCGGTCCTGAACGCTACCGCGGGATGGGCCACGACCATTTCAGATATGGCGGCAGTGCCGCTGCCCATCGTGAGCCAGCCCCTCCAGGCTTGTGTCACCGAGTTGATTGAGCCGTTTCTCGATTATGTGATCGTTTCTTCCAACCTGCATGTGTACGTGAGCCAGACGGCAAAGGGGGAACTGGTGATCGGCTCCGAGGTCGATCCATACCAGACCTACTGCACGCGTTCCACGCTGCCCACCTTGGAGCAGATGGCGACTTATACTTTGGAATTGTTTCCGCAACTCCACGGCGTGAACATTCTTCGCCAGTGGGCGGGGGTGTGTGACATGACGCCGGATTATGCTCCAATCATGGGTGCGGCCGGCGAACTGGATAATTTCTTTATGGACGTGGGCTGGGGTACGTGGGGATTCAAGGCCGGCCCGATCGCCGGGAAGTGCCTGGCCGAGACCATTGCGACGGGAAAGGCCGCGGTCCTGATGGAACCCTTCGCGCCCACAAGGTTTTCAAGGGGCGAGTTGCTGGGGGAAAAGGCTGCAGCCTCGGTTTCGCAATAGGCCCGAGAGATAACCGCAGGTCCCTCCACTGCGCTACGCTTCGGTCGGGATGACAAGGTAGGTTTGGTTGCCACATAAAATTGTCATCCCGACCGAAGCGTAGCGCAGTGGAGGGACCTGCGGTTAGGACTAAATCTATCCACGGAGGCACAAAGTTGACAAAGGACCTCAAGGCGCTCGTGCAGGAAAAGGGAATTGAGTATTTCCTATGCTCCTTCGTTGAAATGAGTGGCATTCCCAAGGCCAAGCTGGTTCCCGCCAGCGCTCTCGACGATATGGTCACGGAAGGCGCCGGCTTCGCCGGCTTTGCTGCAGGAGACGTTGGCCAGGGTCCTCACGACCCCGACCTGGTATCGGTGCCGGATATGCAGGCCATGATCGTGCTGCCGTGGAGAAAAAACATCGCCTGGGTCCCAGGGATGCTTCAAGTCGAGAACCAACCATCCAAGTACTGCCCGCGAAGAATCCTGGCCCATCAACTGGAGATTGGTCGCCAACGCGGTTACGAATTGATGGTCGGAGCAGAGCCGGAGTTTATGCTGCTCAAACGATCCCCAGATGGCTCCTACGCGCCGTGGGACGCCATGGATAACGCGCCCAAGCCCTGTTACGATATGCGCGCCCTCAATCGTAACCTGGATCTCTTGACCAAGCTGATCGGTTACATGCAGGAGCTGGGCTGGGCGCCTTACGCTGCCGACCACGAGGACGCCAATTGCCAGTTTGAGATCAACTGGAAGTATGCCGATGCGCTCACCACCTGCGACCGGCAAATTTTTTATAAGTGGATGGTCAAGATACTCGCCGAGGAGCAGGGACTGATGGCAACCTTCATGCCCAAGCCATTTGCGAATCTGACGGGAAACGGTTCCCACTGTCATCTAAGCTTGGCAGATCCCGCGACCAAAAGGAATCTGTTCCAGAGCCCCGACGACTCCTTAGGCCTCTCCGCCGAGGGTCGTTGGTTCATGGGCGGCATTCTGAAGCATGCCGCCGCGCTGAGTGCGATTCTGGCTCCGACTGTGAACAGCTACAAGCGTCTTATCCGAGGCAGACCGCGTTCCGGCGCCACCTGGGCGCCCGTCTACATCACGTATGGCAGCGCCAATCGTACGCAGATGATCCGCGTACCGGGTCCTGGCCGTATTGAAAACCGCATGGTGGATGCAGCGGCGAATCCTTACCTGGCATGTGCCGCGATGCTGGCGGCTGGGCTCGATGGCATCGAACACAAAGTTGATCCAGGTGTAGCAAGCCACGACAATCTCTATGAGGTGTCCTGGGAAGAATTGCATGCCCGCGGCATCGGCCATCTTCCCGCCACACTTCATGCGGCCGTCGACGCATTGTCGCAGGACGAGGTGGTGCGTAATTCCCTAGGCAGCGAGTACGCCGATTACTACATCCAGGTGAAGACCGAGGAATGGGAGAGCTACCACAACAGCGTAAGCCAATGGGAGCTGGACCACTACCTCAACGTTCACTAAAGGTGACTAACCTCTGAGCAAAAGATCGAACGTAGGTTCAGAGGCGGGGAGGGGCGGCCGAACCTTGTGGTAGCGGCATTGTGTATATGAGAGCCGGGCGCGGGCAAGCCCCCTTGGCATCACGGACGCTGTTTTAAAATGCGCTTGAAGTTTCTCTTTCCGTGCATAACGGCAAGGACCTGAAGCGGGGACTTCTCTAGCCTGTACACGACAACGTAGCTTGTGTACCGGCTTAGCGTCCAGAAACGAAGCGAACGGGTCGTAAGGTCAGGGCGGGAATGTCCGCGCATGGGAGCTTCGGCAAGAAAGGCGCAAGCATCGAAGATGGCTTGTTCCACGCGATCGGCGGCCTCCTGGTTGTGGTCGGCGATGTAAGCCCAGATGTCCAAGATATCGGCTTTCGCAAGAGGCGTGAGAACATAACCACTCATCCTTTATGCAAACGCCAATCGTCTTTCATCTGCTGAATTTCCCGCCGGGCCTGTGCGCCGTCGACCAGTTCGCCGCGCTCGGCCTGGAGATAACCCTCCTCGATATGAGCCGATAGCGCATGGCGTTCGGCGTCAGTCCAGCTTTCTTCGGCGTCCTGAGCTTCAAGGGCGCGACGGAGCACGTCTTCGGCGTCCGTATAACCGCCGCTGGAAAGGCGCTTCTTGATAAGCGTTTCAAGATCGGGGGGGACGTTTAATTGCATGTCGGTTCTCCGTTGAGCGGGGCGGCGTCCATGACCTTTAGGGTAGGGGAAACCTCCCGTATGGGCAAGTTTCACGCAGGCCAGAAATACCGCTCCTTCTTAACCGCATCAACATACACCGCCCGCGCCTCCTGCACCGCCTGGCTGTCAGAAACTTCCGCGATCGGCACATCCCACCACGAGTCATATCCCGGCACGCGGTCGTCATAGTCGGTCTCCACCACCACCACAGAAGTACGCGTCTGCTTCTTCGCCTCCGCCAACGCCGCGCTCAACTGGTCGTAAGTACGTGCGGTGACCGTATAGGCGCCCAAACTCGCCGCGTTCGCCGCAAAATCGGTAGCAATAATATCCCCGGTTAGCCCCTCTTCGCGATAACGGTACTCCGTGCCAAACCCCCCGCTACCGCACGCTCGGCTCAACCCCCCAATACTTGAGAACCCATGGTTATCAAACAGCACGATATTTAGTTTGATTTTCTCTTGCAAGCTGGTGACGATCTCCTGGGCCATCATGAGATACGACCCGTCCCCAATCAGCACGTAAACTTCGCGGCTGGGATCCGCCATTTTGACACCCAGCCCTCCAGCGACTTCATAACCCATGCAGGAATATCCATAATCCATGTGGTAGCCCTTGGGATCGCGCGTCCGCCACAGTTTATGCAGATCCCCCGGTAGACTACCCGCGGCATTCACAATAATGTCCCGTGGCCCCAGGGTCGCGTTGAGCAGACCAACCACCTCGCCCTGGCTCATCGGAGGTCCATGCCGCCGGGCGAAGATCCTATCCACCTCCTGATCCCACTCTCCGCGCAAGCGCGACACCTCACACTGGTAACTCTGCGGAATTTGCCACGATGACAGTGCCGTATCCAGCTCTTCGAGCGTTTGCAAAGCATCCGCGGTAAGCGGCAGCGCGGAATGCTTGAACGCATCGAACTCGGCGACGTTAATATTTACAAATCGTACAGCAGGATTCTGGAAAGCCGTTTTCGAAGCAGTCGTGAAGTCGCCCAGCCGGGTTCCAATGGCGATGATCAGATCCGCATTCGAGGCCAGGCGGTTGGCGGCAGAAGTGCCGGTGGCTCCGATGGCCCCAGCCAGCTGCGGATGATCCGCGTGGAGAGCACCCTTACCCGCCTGCGTCTCCGTTACCGGAATCCCAGTATGGCTGGCGAAGCGGGATAATTCGTCCGTAGCCTCGGCATATATGACGCCGCCGCCGGCGATGATAAGCGGCCGTTGCGAAGACCGTATCCACTCGACGGCCTGTTTGAGCAACCCGCTATCGGCGCGAGGGCGGGCAACAGTCCAGACACGGCGCTCGAAAAATTCTTCCGGATAATCGTAAGCCTCGGTCTGCACGTCCTGCGGCAGAGCCAGGGTCACCGCGCCCGTTTCTGCCGGCGACGTCAGCACCCGCATTGCTTCCGGCAGGGCAGTGAGAATCTGTTCCGGCCGTTGGATACGATCCCAGTAACGAGAGACGGGCCGAAAGCAATCGTTCACCGAGACATCCTGGCTCGCGGGAGACTCCAATTGCTGCAAGACCGGCGCCACGTTACGGCGGGCGAAGATGTCTCCCGGCAGCAGCAGCACAGGAATCCGGTTGATGGTAGCCAGGGCCGCGCCGGTGATCATATTTGTCGCCCCGGGGCCAATCGATGAGGTGCAGACCAGGGTGCGCAGGCGATTGCTCATCTTGGCAAAACCAGTCGCGGCGTGAACCATGCCCTGCTCATTGCGAAAAAGGTAGTAAGGAAAATCGGGATTCTGCTGCAGGGCCTGCCCGATGCCGGCAACATTGCCGTGCCCAAAGATACCCAGGCAGCCGCCGAAGAAAGCCTGCTCTCTCCCGTCGCGGGAGACGGATTGGGATTTTAGGAATTGAATGATGGCTTGCGCCATGGTCAGCCTGCGCGTCATAGCTTCCCCTTATCTTGATCCCCACCATCCTACTGCAGGATAAGCGGTTAGCCAACGCGCTACCCGCGCAACGCCTGATCCAGATCCGCGATCAGGTCGGCAGCTCCTTCAAGGCCCACCGAGAGCCGCAGCAGCGACTCTGGAGAGCGGGAGAAAACTCCCTCAATCGAGGCGCGATGTTCGATCAGGCTGTGGGTGCCGCCCAGGCTGGTGGCGCGCACGATCAGCTTCAGCCGGGAAGTGAAGGCGAAGGCTTCCTCACGTCCCCCACGGATTTCAAACGAGAGCATCCCGCCAAAGTCGCGCATCTGCCGGCTGGCGATCGCGTGGCCGGGATCGGCCGCGAGACCGGGATAGTGGACCACCGCCACGGCGGGGTGAGTGGACAGGTACTTCGCTACATGGCGGGCATTCTCGCAGTGCAGGCGCATGCGGGGCACCAGGGTTTGCAGCCCGCGCATAATGAGCCAGCAGTCGAATGGGGAAAGGACGGCGCCGCCCACTCGTTGAAAATCTTTGATCCGCGTCGCCAGCTCCGATTTCTCCCGGAAAATCACCGCTCCCCCTAAGGCATCGGAATGTCCTGAAAGATATTTGGTAAGCGCGCAAATCACCAGGTCGGCTCCCAGCTCAAACGGCCGCTGCAGCACCGGGGTGGCAAAGGTATTTTCACAAGCAAAAGTAATCTGGAGACTGCGTGCGCACTCGGCTACTGGAAGAATGTCGACGACTTCAATCAGCGGGTTGGTTGGGGTTTCCAACCAGAAAAGCCTGGTTTCCGGCCGGCATGCTGCGCGGACCTCCTCGATATTGCGCATATCTACGAAAGAATGTTTGAGTCCCCACCGGGCAAAGATGGTGGTGACGAGCTCCCGGACGCCGAAGTACAAATCCCGGTGAAGAACCACATGGTCCCCCGGCGATAAGGCTTGAAATACGGCCAGGCTTGCCGCCATACCAGTGCCGAAGGCAACCGCCTCCACACCTCCTTCCAGATCGGCCAGGCACTGTTCGAGCGAATGGCGATTGGGGTTGTCGATCCGGCTATAGAAGAAATGCCGGGAGAACTCTCCATCAGGATCCCGTTCAAAAGTGGTGGAGGTGTAGAGCGGCGTAGTGACCGCGCCGGTTGCCGGGTCCACATGGCGCCCGGAGTGAATGCTAAGGGTCTGCAGCTTCTGGTTTGGATCCGACGTCGATGTCATAGCCTGAGTTTATTACGCAGCCCGCCGCTACCGGATCAATGCAGAAGGTGACGCATAGACAACTATCTGCGCCTGGAAAGTATCAGATCGGTTACTGTGAAGGATTCGGTAGTGGCCATACCTGTCAAGGATGAAGCAAACCGCGTTGGCAGCTGCCTGGCTGCGCTCTCGCGGCAATCGATCCCCGCCAACCATGTTGTGCTGCTGCTGAACAACTGCACGGATGGCACTGCGGATATGGTCAGAGCATTACCCCGGGGACCTCATCGGCTGCACGTAATCGAATGCGAGCTGAACGGGGCCTCAGCCAGTGCCGGGGTCGCACGGGGATTGGCGATGAACTATGCTGCCTCGCTGCTGGGCCAGGGCGTGCTCCTAACGACGGACGCCGATGCGGAAGTTCCGGCAAACTGGGTGGAAGCGAATCTGCGCGCGATTGACGAAGGCGCCGACGCGGTCTGTGGACGGGCCGTGATCGACCCGGTCGAAGCTTTACTCATCCCGCCGCATCTGCACGAGGATGATGCCCGCGAGGTGGCCTATGGGCGGTTGCTGGACGAGATTGCCTCCATCGTCCTACCCGATCCTACGGACCCCTGGCCTCGGCATAGGGAAGAATCAGGCGCCAGCATTGCCATGACCGTGGCGATGTTTCGCCGCATCGGCGGCCTGCCTTCTCGCCCATCAGGGGAAGACCGGGCCCTGATTGAAGTGCTTCGATCGCTGGACGGCATGGTGCGTCACGATCCCCATATCAGCGTCGTTGTTTCCGGGCGCATCGAAGGACGCGCTCGTGATGGTATGGCCGACACCATCCGTCGACGCATTGTGCAGCAGGATGAATTCGTAGATGACAGCATTGAGCCAGCCCGGCTGGCTTTCCGGCGCGTTCGCATCAAACGTCGTTTTCGCCTTTTGTGGCGCCGGCCAACAAAACATCGACTCTATCAATTAGCCAGCGTTCTCGCCATCGATCCGGCGATCCTGGCGGATGCGGTGGCCGCTCCCTATTTCGGTCAGGGTTGGTCTCGGGTCGAACAAGCTGTTCCCCGGCTTTCACCGCGGCGCGTTCGCTTCGTTGACCTACCGCGCGAAATGGCCACGGCGCGACGCATTCATCACTATCTGTGCTCGGGAGAGCGCTACTCTGCCCAACTTAAAGTAGCTTAGCTTTCGCTTTGAGGGTTTTCATGAACGTCGTAGAAACGCAATCGGAGCTGTTCGACAGTGTCGCGGCGCTGGTTCCTGACCTGACGCAAAAGGCTGCCACCTCTGATGGTGCAGCTGGGTTCCCCTACGAGAGCATGGCCAAATTACGGGAGGCGGGCCTGTTGATGGCGCCGGTGCCGGTGGAATTTGGTGGCTTTGGCCTGCATGGCGCGGCGGACACAGAAGCCCTGTTCCGGCTCCTCCATCTGTTGGGGTATGCGGATCTTTCGTTAGGGCGGATTTTTGAAGCCCATGTCAACGCGCTGGAATTGATACGACAGTACGGAACGGCCCGCCAGATGGAAGCTGCAGCACTGGCGGCGCAGGCGGGTGACCTGCTTGCGCTCTGGGTGACTGACCCCGCGAAGCAAGGCGTGCGTTTGTGCCGAGACTTAGCGTTGACCGGAGAAAAATGGTTTTGTTCGGCGGCGGGCGCAGCTAAACAGGCATTAATTACGGCTGAGACCGAAGCAGGCAATCAGATGCTGCTGGTGCCTGTCACTCCGCACATCCGGGTCACGGATAGAGGAGTAAAGCTTGCCGGGATGCGGTCAGCCTCGACCGGCAGCGTCGACTTCAACGGCGTAGTAGTGCAGCAAGAGGCGCTTATCGGGAATCCTGGCGACTATCTGCGCGAGCCAGCCTTTTCAACCGGAGCTTGGCGCAGCTCCGCCGTCGCACTCGGCGGTCTTGCGGCGCTGATCGATACGGCCAGAACTGAGCTTTGCTCGAGAGGCCGGGCGGATAACCCATTTCAGAGGATGCGGTTTGGGCAGACTGTCATTGCCCACGAGACGGGAAGGCTCTGGTTGCTGGAAGCCGTCAAGCGTGTCGACTCGGGTACTGCGGACGAGGCCGTGGCCTACGTCAACCTGGCGCGCACAGCGGTAGAAACTGCCTGCCTCGATGCTTTGCGGCACATCCAACGCAGCCTGGGCCTTTCGGCATTCATGCGAGGCAGCAAAGCCGAGCGCATCGCCAGGGATCTCGCTACTTATCTGCGCCAGCCGGCGCCGGATGAGGTCCTGGTCGAGGCAGCGGGCTATTTCATCCATCATGGGCTTAAAGCGTGATGACCGCGGCTGATGTTCACCACGCCATGGAGGGGCTTCCCGATGCCAATATCGAAACCATCCTTGGCGGGCAGCGGCCGCTGATTCTAGCGCCCCACGCGGATGACGAAAGCTTAGGTTGCGGCGGCCTCATTGCTGCCTGCTGCGAGCGCGGCCGGCCTCCATGTGTCGTGATCCTTACGGATGGTGCGGCATCCCACCCCGGGTCGAAACAATATCCACCCGAGCGGCTGCGGGCGCTTCGCGCCGAGGAGGCGAGGCAGGCGTTAGCAACCCTGGGGCTGGAATCAGAGAACCTGGCATTTTTCGATTACCCCGACACGGCGTTACCGGCCACCGGGGCGGTGAGTACCCGAGTGGCCACGGTTGCCCGGAAGAAAGGCTGCTCGGTGATCCTCGCACCTTGGTTTCATGATCCCCATTGCGATCACGAGGCCGCTGCGATCGTAGCGCGCGACGCGGCCGAGGCTGCGGGTTGCCGACTATTGTCGTATCCGGTGTGGGGCTGGCTTCTGCCCCCTGATCAGGAATTACCAGTCACTGAAGTGGCCGGTTATAAATTGCCGATTTTGTCCCATCTGCACGCCAAGCACAGCGCCGTCGCCGCGCACGCTTCGCAGTACTCTGACCTGATCGACGATTCTCCCCAAGGATTCCGTTTGCCGCCGGAGCTTCTTTGCGTTTTCGAGCGGCCCTATGAAGTGTTCCTCTCCAATGAGTAAGTCACGTCAAGCAACGCATTTCGAAGCCCTCTACCGTTCCAACCCAGATCCATGGAACTTTACCACCAGCAGCTACGAACAGCAGAAATACGAGGCTACTCTCTCTGCCCTGGGTAACAGGCGGTTCCAAAGGGCCCTGGAGGTGGGTTGCTCAATCGGTGTCCTCACGGAGCGCTTAGCGGAGCGTTGTGACCACTTAGTCGGCCTGGATTTCGCTCCTTCTGCGGTTGCATCGGCACGTGCCCGCTGCGCCTCGTATCCGAATATCCGCATCGAGCAGATGCAGGTGCCCCAGCAATGGCCTGAAGGACGCTTTGACCTGATCCTGTTCTCCGAAGTGCTCTATTTCCTGAACGAAAGTGATTTGATGGAAACCTGTGCGCGTACCAGGCAATCCGTCCTGCCCAGTGGACTTGTGCTTTTGGTGAACTACACCGGAGTCATAGATGACCCGGGCACCGGCGATACAGCCGCTTCCTTTTTCATGAAAGCAACCGCTCCAGACCTGCGGCCCGCATTGCAAACACGTGAGCCACATTACCGTCTCGACCTATTAGAAGTCCGGGGTCGCTCGGGTTAAAGGGTGTGCGCGAGAACTTCAGTTAGGTTTTGGTTTCCCTCACGAAGGCCGGGTGCCCCACATCTCGCTCGTTTCCCTCCAAATCTCGATTCATCCTATGCACTTAGCGGTCAACAGCAGTGGTATCCCACATCTCGCGAAAAACGAGCGAGATGTGGGGCACCCGGCCTTCGTCTGGGAACCTGAGTTTACGCTTGGTCGCAGCTCGGCATCCTAAATGCGAGGAGGTGACGATTATGCCGGAAAAGGAAGTAGTCGATCGTGCAAAAGAGGATCTGAAGGAAGGGAAATCGCCCTCAACTGCAGCGGGAGAATTCGTCCACGAGGAAATCGAACACGTCCGGGAAGGAAAGCACGGCGCCCGTTCCCCCCAGCAGGCGATCGCCATTGGTCTTAGTAAAGCCCGGCGAGCCGGCATTCCCCTCGCTCCACCCAGCAGCAGCAAGGCTAAGAAATCCACGCGAAAAAGCGCCGAAAGAGATCTCAGTAAAGGACAAACTGTAGCCGGCAAGACCTCAGCGAAACGGTCGCGTGCGAGCGAAGCAGCCTTAAAGAAAGAGCCGCATTCGACCGCCTCTCGCAAGGCGCTCTCGGCACATGCCAAGAAGGCTGCGAAGTCTCGTTAGGAAGTTGGCGGTCGCAATGCGGTCACCGGGCGGCAGCAGCCTGAGGCTGCCGCGCACGCGCTAGCTGAGCATGCAGCAAGTCAAAGACAGCTTGCATCCCGGCTCCGGTCTTGGCGGAGACTTCAAAGACCTGCATTCCCGGTCGAACGCTTTCGATGTTGTGGCGGGCGGCTGGCAGGTTAAACTCCGCTGCCTCGGCCAGGTCCATTTTGGTGATGATCGCAACATCGGAGCTGTTAAAGATGGTGGGATATTTCAACGGCTTGTCCTCGCCCTCAGTCGCGGACAGCAAAACAAATCGCAACTCCTCGCCCAAGTCATAACTGGAGGGACAAACCAGGTTTCCCACATTCTCGATGAAAAGGAAATCGATCCGATCCAGCTGCCATGACTCCAGCGCTTTCTCCACCATCTGCGCATCCAGGTGGCACACCGTCCCCGTGGTGATCTGTCTCACGTTCGGCGTTGCACGACGCAGCCGTGCGGCATCATTTTCTGTGGCCAAATCGCCCACCAGCGCTGCTACCCGGGAGTCGCGGGCTAGCCCGGCGAGCAGCTTTTCCAGAAAGGCCGTTTTTCCCGAGCCGGGGCTCGACACCAGCCCCACCACACAGGTACCTTCCTTGCGAAACCGCTCCCGCAGACCGCGGGCGAGAAGATCGTTTTGCTTCATTACCTTGGCCCGCACCTCAACCATGCGCGTGCTCATGCCACGATCTCCAAGGATGCCACCTCTATTTCCTTGCCCGTGACAATCTTCTGCCCTGGGCTCCCACAGTCGGGACAACTCAATTGATATACCGACGGAGGAGTCCTGTCTTTTTGACACGCAGCGCAATAAATGACCAGCGGTATCGTCTCGATCTCCAGGCGCGAGCCTTCCAGGGCCGAACCTTCGCAGGCCAGCTCGTAGGCAAACGAAAGCGCATCTCTGTCCACGCCGGAAAATACGCCCAGCCTCAGATGCACCACCTCGACATCGAGCCCACCACGACTGTCCGACTCTTCCAGGATCTGGTCGATCATGCTGATCGCGATCGAGAGTTCGTGCATAATTGCCTACATTGACCGAATCTTGAGATAACGCTTGAGGTCAGGAGCCACCGTAACCGCCAAACCAATCAAAACTAAACCGAGTGCACCAAGAACTAGTTTTGCATTCATCATTTCACCTCTCCATTGTCTGTAACCGTACGGAATTTGCTTGCCTGACTGAAACCAGGTCCAAAACCATATTAGAGCCTTCTTCCACTGCGGCCTGTACCGGTGGAGACAGACTCATCCGGCCTTCGAACTCATGGCCAAAGTCATGCGGTTCGCAGCCCAACACTAGTACCTGCGCGGAAATTGTGCCCATAGAGGCAGCCAGGTTCAGTACCCGTGCTGGATCCATGCCGTGCGGGTTGATCGAAGCATCCCCCGAACCCGATCGATCCGGTTCCATCACGTAGAGCGTTCCGGGAGCTTCCCCGTGCGCCAGCGCGTCCACGATCACCACCAGGTCCCACGGGTCGAGCAGAGCGTAGGCTAAATCGAAGCCGCGGATACCAAAATCCTTCACCGCCACGCCGTCCGGTAGTTGCCGCTTGATGAGAGAGGCGGCTACCTCCACCCCGAACCCGTCATCCCCGAGGAAGATGTTGCCCACGCATGCGATCAGGATCTTTGCGCTCATGCGGGTAATACCTCGTCGGGAGAGAAGAAGAAGCGGTGCCCCGGTTGCCTCATCATGCCGAATTCCCGGCCCGGGTCGTCGTCTAACACCACCGCGAGCTGAATCTGGTCTTCGAAGTCCTGCTCAATGGCCTCGATGACGGCCACCTTGCCGGCCAGCGCCATGTCCATAATATCGGCCTTCTTCTGCGGAGAGAGAAGTACGCGGTCCCCTACCCGCAAGTCGACGCCCAGGATGCGTACGCTCTCCGGCGCCGCTTTTGTCTCTTCGAGAGGATTCCAGTCTCCGATCATGATGCATCTCCTCGAATCTCGCGCAAACTGCGGATGACGCCGTGTGCCTTGAGCATGGCTTCCGACGTGAGTGCCTCGGTTCGTTCCAGGATCCTCCGCGCGCGGGGATCTCCGTTCTGCATCTCCTGCTTCTCGGCGTCCGTGAGCGTAAGCACGCGGAGGGTAAGCATCTCGTCCATCTCAGTTCCATCGAAGAAGTCGCCCTCGCTCTCGGGCGCGATCTTCGGATAGTCGTAGAGGATGATGGGGGAGCAAAACAACACACTCCGGTCTGGCTCGGCACCCGCCAACACCGGGAAGACACCCCGGTTAGAACAGGAGGCAGCAGATTCGCGATAGGCTTCAGCAGGATCCAACAGTGAGACAAACTCTCCTCCGGCAAGGCCCAGCAGCAAATGGGCGGAGACGAACGAGGATGGCAGTGCTTCGTCTCGTTTGGCCTCAGCACCGGTGGTCAACGTAGTCGTGTTCTGTACCTCGAGACGGAGCTTGCACGCCCCGTCCGACAGCACTTGGGCGCTAATGGTCAGATCAATTTGCAGGTCCCCCTCGGTCACTGCCGTGATCGAGAGTGGGGAGGCAATGAGGTCGCTGAGGCGAAGAGCGGAATGCTCCGACGTGCGTTCCATTGCTTCGTCCCACGCCAGGGATGGATCGGTGAGTAACGATGCACTCTGCTGTTGCCGAACGAGCTGCAGGAAACGAAGTCTGACGTCGAGGCTCGCTTGCGCATCTGCGACTACTAGACACTCGGCTACCAGGCGGTAGGGCTCCTCGGGACGCTGCGCCTGCGCGTAGACGCGGGGATAGAGAGTGCCAAAATTCCAGCGCTGGCGATTCTTGATTGCAGTCGGCCGGTAGGGATAGAGGATGTATCCCTCGTAAAGAATCACCGCCGCAATCTTTTCCACGCTGTCGAAGTTCATGCCTTAACCTCGGCGGTTTCTGCCGCCAGCGCGCGGCTTATCGCTTGTTCCCAGGTGGGAATTCCGTGGCGCACTTTGTATTCGTAAAGCTGCTCGAATACATCACGGCGCAGGCACAGCCATGCGCTATTAGGAAAGTGCATCTCCATCATCTCTTTCCAAACCGCGACCGGCAGGCGGAAATTGGCCTCGCGGTCCCACGGGATCTGAGCCACCTGGAGAGCTTCTCCAGCGCCCTGATAAAAAACAGTTCCGCTGAACATCACGCACAGCGGAATATCGCCGGCATCGAGTGCGTGAAAATACTTTGTCGCCGCTACATTGAAGTCGAAGGTACAGGGAAGCTGCAGGTCGATCAGCACGTTGTCGCTGAAGCCTGGGACCGCCACGGTGGTATTCATCCACAGCAGCGGCCGCACCGTGCGGCTCCAGCGCTCCGGGGTGCCAAAAAGGTCGAGCAGCTTCTCCTGCTCCTGGGGAACATAGCGCCTTTTGGCCGGCTCGATCTGCACCTGGCAGCGCAGCGTCAGGGTATGGATTGCTTCTTCTGCCGGCAAATTGGTGACGCGCAGCTTCAAGGCAATCAAGGGAGCGGCAGCATGGGGTACGGCCTCGGCAGCTTCGATTTTGAAATGCAGCTCAGGCATGGGCCGGTTCTCTCACCTCGACGCTTCGTTTCTTCAGGTCGGCGAAGAAGTTGTGGATCTCCTTCCACACTTCCGTCCCACCAGAGAGCCCGCGCCAGTGCATGCGGATCAAACCCACCAGCCGATAACACTCATCCACGGGAACAATGTAGTACTGCGCCGGTGGGCCGACGCGATTGACTAGGAACGTCTCGACATCCGCTTCCATCTTCTGTAGCGCCGGATGCTCGGCAGCAATCTCCGACCAGGATTCGAGGCTGAGCAGCGATTCGATGGCCCCGGCGGGGCTGGGATACATTGCCCTGACCCTGCCCTCTGAGCTATCACGATAAAAGAATGCGAGGTTGATGGGAATCATGAGCGATTCCCATTGCATGTCCGCCATCTGAAAGTCGGGAAGCGCGCGGATGCGCCGCGGCACGCGTAGGTAGTGCGCCCCTGTTTGTCCGCAGAAAAGAACTGCGCACCCATCGCACGAGCACACGATCTGGCGTGTGATTGGATCGAGCAGATGTTGATGAATGGGCGCTACTTCTGCGCTGCAAAGCTCGCAGCGTTCCGCTGTCGGAGCCCGGCGGGCAATCTTATTGAGAAATGGTAGTGCCCCTTGCGTCATCGTAACCCCTGGTTGAGAAGGGTACGGGCTTTAGCCCGTACTTAAACCTGCAACAGATTGGGACTTTAGGCCATGAGGGAACACATTTCCATCGAAAGAGCCGCCCTCAGGGGCTAAAGCCCGCCGTTTTTCGTACCAAGAAGGTACGGGCTGAAGCCCGCACCCTTCATCAATGCCCATGTTCGGTCGCGGATCATTCACGCCGGTGGGAAATGAGGCATACGCGAGTCGATCGGTTTGCGATCGTCCGGGTTGATTCCACTCGCATCATCTTCCATTCGATCGACCGATTTGCGAAGCGTCTCACCTCTCGGGGTGCCTGGCGTATGGCTTGGCTTGTCTCGTGTTGTGTCCTGATAGGGCATCGTGTCTCTCCTTTATTTGAGAACGACGAGATTGGAAGCGGAAGAATTCTCAGCGGGGGCATTCTCCGCGACAATTTCCAAAATATCGGGAGCGGCTTCGTACAGCGCCTCTTCCACTGCGGTCTTGAGCGTGAGCGAAGACGAGGGACAACTGCCGCAGGTACCATGCAGCTTAAGCCGGACGATGCCATCACGCACGCTGACCAACTCGCAGTCTCCGCCATGAGACTTGAGATAGGGCCTGACGGAATCGAGACCCCGCACCACCCTGGTTTCTATATCGTCGGGGTGCAGGGAGTGGAGCAGGAACATGCCGGCGACAAGATTATCTTCGAGCGCCGTCGTCAGCACCTGTTCGCCCTCTGCTGTTTCCAGGCACTTGTCGATCAAGCGTTGCAGTGCAGCGCCGTGCAGCTCAACCACAGACTGCACCAACTCCAGCGCAGCGGCCCGAACCTCCGGGTCGCCTGCCTGGTCGAGTTTGGCTGCCAGCTTTTCTACATGCTCGCTTTGAGCGCGGAATTCTCCGCGCCGCGGTGCGGGGATCGGCTGCTCCGCCTTGGCCGCCATTATTCGGGCCCCGCCGCCCCGAACATGGGTGAGTGTTTTACTTCGATCACCTTGCCGTCTCCGACATACATATGAACACCGCAAGGCAGGCATGGATCGAAGCTGCGAACCGTGCGCATGATGTCAATACCCTTGAAATTCTCCGGACCGTTGTCTTCAAAGATGGGCGTGTTCTGCACCGCGTCCTCATACGGACCAGGAGTTCCATAAATATCGCGCGGATTGGCATTCCACGGGGTTGGTGGGTAGGGGTGGTAGTTGGCAATCTTTCCTTCGCGGATTACCACATGGTGCGACAGCACTCCACGAACCGCTTCATGGAAACCACAGCCAATCGCTTCCTCGGGCACCTTGAAGTCGCTCCAGGTGGAAGTGCGGCCGGCGTTCAACTCGGCCAGCGCCTTCTCTACAAAGTAAAGCGCGGTCGCTGCCGCGTAAGCCTGGAAGTAGGTGCGCGCCCGGTCACGTTCGAGGGTGTTGCTCCATTGTGGGATCTTCCATTCGAACTCGGCCTCGGGGAGCAGCGCCGTCTTGGGAAGATTGATCTTGACGCTGTGGCCGGTGGCTTTCACGTAGCCGATATCAACCAAGCCGGAAAGCGCCGTGGACCAGAGCCGTGCAATCGGTCCGCCACCGGTGTCAAGGGCAAGGTGGTCGCCGGTGCGCTGGTCGTACCAGCGCGGAGACATCACCCAGGTATAGTTGCCGCCGAAGTCGCGTTTCTGCGGACGGGGAATCGTGGTCTGGTTCCACGGGTGATGCTTATCTACTGGATTGCCCAGCGGGTCCCTGGCGACAAATGTCTCCGCGCCCTGCCAATCGTCATAATAGGAACTGCCGAGCAGGATCCTAATATTTAGATTAATGTCGACCAGGCTATTGGTGACCAACTTCCCATCCACCACCACGCCGGGGGTGACGAACATTTTCCGTCCCCACTCCGCCATGTTCTTGTAGGTGTAATCGCAGCTATCGGGATCGTTATACGATCCCCAACAAGCCAGCAAAGTGCGCCGCAGGCCAACCTTTTCGTATCCGGGCATGGCTTCATAAAAGAAGTTGAAGAGGTCGTCATGCAGCGGCACAACCTTCTTCATAAACTCGACATACTTCATCAGGCGAACCAGGTAATCAGTAAATAACTGGATGGTTGCCACCGTCCCGACTCCGCCGGGGTAGAGCGTGGAAGGATGTACGTGCCGCCCTTCCATCAGGCAGAACATCTCGCGCGTCATGCGGCTCATGGCGAGCGTCTCGCGATAGAACGTCCCGGTAAAGGGATTCAGCGCCGTCATAATGTCCGCGATGGTCTTATAACCGTGCTTATCGCCGTTGGGGCTGGCAGTTGATTGGGCCTTGGCCCAGACTCCAGGATTCGTTTCCTTCACCATGGTTTCGCAGAAGTCCACGCCCACTAGGTTGTCCTGGAAGATGTTGTGGTCGAACATGTATTCGGCGGCTTCGCCCAGGTTGATGATCCACTCCGCCAGCGGCGGCGGCTTTACGCCAAACGCCATATTCTGCGCGTACACGGCGCAGGTGGCGTGATTGTCGCCGCAAATGCCGCAGATGCGGCTGGTGATGAAGTGGGCATCGCGCGGGTCTTTGCCCTTCATGAAAATGCTGTAGCCGCGAAAAATAGATGATGTGCTGTGGCACTCGGCCACTTCCCGATTCTCGAAGTCGATCTTGGTGAAGATGCCGAGGCTGCCTACGATCCGCGTAATCGGATCCCAATTCATCTCGACCAGGTTGCGCTTCCTCTTATCGACCTCAGATATCGTCTCAGGATAAGTCGCCATTGGAATTTATTCCTTTCGGGTAACTGAAGGGTACGGGCTTCAGCCCGTACGTATCTCATTGAAGAGAGGGCCGTCTTTAGCCGCCAAGGGCCGCCTCTTTAGTAAGTTGTTGGCTGATAGCCAGTGGTTAGCTGACGTCCGCGATGCCGCCACCGTGGTTCCTTGTTCACCGTGGTGTTGGTGATGCTGCGCATGGTGCGGATGAAACGGCCATAGGTGCCAATTACGTTGGTTGAGAGCTTCGCCCCTGGGGGTTCGTCCATAAAGGGCATGAACTTATCCGGGAACCCTGGCATGGTGCATCCGATGCAGATGCCGCCCACGTTGGGGCAGCCGCCAATGCCGCGCATCCAGCCACGCTTGGTTACGTTGCAGTCGACCACCGGTCCCCAGCAGCCCAGCTTCACCAGGCATTTGGACGATCCGTAGTGAGTGGCAAAGTCGCCCTGCTCATAGTAAGAACCGCGATCGCAACCCTCGTGCACAGTCTTGCCGAACAGCCAGGTCGGCCGCAGCTGCTTATCCAAAGGAATCATGGGAGCCAGTCCGGCCACTTGGTATAGCAGGTAGAGGACGGTTTCCATAAAGTTATCCGGCTGCACCGGGCAGCCGGGAACGTTCACGATGGGGAGGCCCGCCTTCGAACGCCAGTCCCATCCGAGGTAATCGGCCAATCCCATGCACCCCGTTGGATTGCCGGCCATGGCGTGGATACCACCGTAGGTGGCACAAGTGCCCGCCCCGATGATGGCCAAGGCCTTCGGCGCCAGGCGATCGATCCACTCGCAGGTTGTGATCGGCTGGCCGGTGTCGGGGTTGGTGCCCATCGCCGCCCAGTAGCCTTCCTTCTTGATCTTCTCGTTAGGAATGGAACCTTCTACTACCAGAACGAAAGGTTCGAGTAATCCCTTTTCCGCCTCGTAAAAAAATTTCATGAATTCGTCGCCGTTCTCATAGGCGAGCACGGGGTTATGCAGATGCACCTTCGGTAACCCCGGTATGGCGCCGAGCAGAACATCTTCGATGCTTGGCTGTTCCGCCGCCGTGACGGAAACGCTGTCGCCGTCGCAACTGAGGCCTGCTGTGATCCAAAGAATGTGAACGTCAGAAACGGCGGGGGATTTGGTGATACTACTGACCTTTTCAGCCATGGGGTTCTCCTTCGGCCTTGGATCGGGATGGGGACACTCGTGCAACCTCAAGAGGCGAAACACGAAACGAGAAATTCGCGCTCGAATTCCTCGTCTTCTGCGAACCAGAGGAAACTAAACCCGGCAGGAAGCAATGTCAAACCGCCGGACAATTCAATTCACATGCTGAAGAAAACAACATTCATCCGGTCATCGCGCATTTAAAAAATTCAGCAGATGCGAGGCAACTGTTCTCCGAACATCACATCAAGCACTCTGGTTCCACCAATCTGCGTCTTCATCAGCACCATGCCCGGGTGCTCGGCGAGCACCTCTCCAATGATGGCGGCATCCAGTCCCAGCGCATGCTGCTGCATCTGCCGAAGCACGGCGTGCGCCATCTCCGGTGCGACGATGGCCAGCAGTTTTCCCTCGTTCGCTACGTAGAGCGGATCAAGCCCCAGCACCTCGCATGCGCCCTTTACCGATTCGCGCACCGGGATCGATTGTTCTCGTAGAAGCATTCCAACGTTGGCGCGCTTGGAGATTTCGTTCAGCGTAGTAGCCACGCCGCCGCGCGTTGGATCGCGCAGGCAGTGGATGAATTCCCCCGCGGGTGGTGTAGCGAGCATGCTGGCCACCAGTCCGTTCAACGAAGCGCAGTCGCTTTCAATGGCGCCTTCAAATTCGAGTCCTTCGCGTTGCGACATGATGGCCATTCCGTGGTCGCCAATATAGCCGCTAAGAATGATCTGATCGCCCGGTCGGGCACGGTCGGCTGAGATGTTCACGCCGTTGTCGATCACGCCAATACCGGTAGTGGTAATAAAAATCTGATCACCCTTACCGCGATTCACGACCTTGGTGTCGCCGGTTACGAATTCTACTTCGGCTTCCGCCGCGGCTGCCCGCATCGATTCCACCACGCGCCGCAGATCGTCTACCGCCAAGCCTTCCTCCAGGATGAAGGCCGCGGACAAATAGAGCGGGCGCGCACCGCTCATGGCCAGATCGTTCACTGTCCCATGCACAGCCAGCCGTCCAATGTCGCCCCCGGGAAAAAAGATAGGCGTGACCACAAAGGAGTCCGTCGTAAACGCCAGTCGAGCGCCGCCGATCGTGACTACCGCCTGGTCATCGAGCTTGTTTAAGACTGGATTTTGAAATGCCGGCAGAAAGACCTGGTCGATCAGGTCGGCAGTAAGCTTGCCGCCGCTGCCATGCCCCAGCACGATCTGCTGGTGGCTCATGATAGGCAAAGGACAAGACCCGAACCCGAGAGCCACAGGCCCTTCGCCGGCCGGCTTGGCCTCATTCGGAGCAGAAACCTCAGAGCTGCCCATTGGTCATGGCTCCCTGGTGGATGCCCGACGAAACCGCACCGATTTGGTGGAGTGTCTCCGCCGCACGCGGCTTCAGATGTCGCCCGTATGCGTAATAAGCGGCGCAGGCGCCCTCGGCCGACACCATGGTCGCCCCCAACGGGCGCTGCGGCGTGCAAAGCGTGCCGAATGCTGGACAGTCGTGGGGCTTTTTGATGCCACGGAGTATCTGGCCACTAATGCATATTTCAGGTTCGAGCGTGGTAATCTCCGCCACGTCGAACAGCTTCTCAGCATCTTGCTGGGCAAACTCGTCGCGCAGGCAAAAGCCGCTCATGGGAATGGTGCCGATGCCGCGCCACTTGCGATCGATCACTTTGAAGACGCGATTGACCAGCTTCTGTGCCGGGAGATTGCCCTCACGGCCTAAAACCCGTGAGTACTCGTTTTCAACCACTGCCCGGCCTTCTTCCAGTTGTTGCAGCGTCATCAGCGTTCCGTGCAATATATCGATCGGTTCAAAACCCGTGATCACGATAGGCACCTGGTAACGCGCGCTAATGGGGTCGTATTCGCTATACCCCATCACCGCGCATACGTGACCTGGGCCGAGAAAGCCCTGAACCCGGTTGTCAGGCGCTTGCAGGATGACCTCCAGCGCCGGCGGAACCAGGACGTGCGAGACTAGCAGCGAAATATTGGATACCTGCTCCTCGCGGGCGCGCCACGCCAGCATGGCGTTTGCCGGGGCTGTGGTCTCAAACCCGATGGCAAAAAACACTACTTGCTTGTCCGGATTGGCTCGGGCAATCTTGAGGCAATCGATGGGTGAATAGACAACGCGCACGTCGCCGCCCTGCGACTTGATGGTGAACAGGTCGCCATCCGATCCAGGCACGCGCAACATATCGCCGAAGGAGCAGAAAATAACGTTCGCTTGCCGCGCAATGGCATGCGCTTTGTCGATCATTTCCAGCGGCGTTACACAAACCGGGCAGCCTGGCCCGTGCACTAGCTCCACGCCTTCGGGCAGCAGATGGTCGATTCCGCTCTTCACAATGGAGTGGGTCTGCCCGCCGCACACTTCCATCAGCACCCAGGGCCTGGTCTGAATGCGCCGCATCTCGCCTACGATCTTTTGCGCGACGTCACCGTCGCGGTACTCATCAAGGTATTTCATTGCCGGTACCCTCCCGGTTCCACTTCCTCAACCACCGGCGACTCCAGCTCGGTCAGTTGATCCAGTTCTCTCAGCGCCTGGTACGTGCGCTCGGCCTCTGCTTCATCGATCCGGCTGATGGCAAAGCCAACGTGCACCAGAACATACTCGCCAATCTGTGTTTCGGGAACGTATTCCAGGCAGGCCTCACGCACAATGCCGCCGAACTGGACTTTGCCCATGCGCATACCGCGCTGATCGAACGTATCAATTACCTTGCCGGGTATCGCCAGGCACATGTCAATCTCCTTCGCGGAATCGCTGGTTCGCAATCATGGCCTGCCCCAGGGAAAGACCGCCGTCGTTTGCAGGAACTTGGGCATGCAGAAAGACCCCAAAGCCGCGACGCCGCAACTCTACCACCGTCCGCCCTAAAAGGTACAGGTTCTGAAAGCTCCCGCCACTCAGACAAACCCGGTTTATCCCGTCGCCTGCACCAATCCTGCCGCACACCTCGCCGATTGCCACGCTCAACGTGTTATGAAAACGCGCGGAGATTTCGCCCACACGGCGATCCCGGGAAAGATCTTTCACGATCGCCATGATGACTGGACGCAAGTCAAGGACGATCGGCTCGCCATCCCCGATCTCGAAGTCGTAGCGCTCCTCGATCCCCTGATCGGCCGCCGCCTCCAGCGCAATAGCGGCCTGGCCCTCAAACGTCACCTCCGATGCCAACCCCAACAGGGCTGCGACCGCATCGAAGAGCCGCCCGCATGACGACGTCTCCACCGTCTGGATTTGCCGCGTGAGCATGGTGTCCACCAGGGCAACCTGCCGCTCCTCTATCCCGGGAAAGAAGCCTAGATGGTTGGGTATCTGCTGCCCAAAAGCATCGCGTAAGTAGCTGAGCGCCATGCGCCAGGGCTGCCGTACTGCCGCGTCGCCACCGGGCAACAAAACGTTGCGCAGGTGTGCCCGCCGGGCGAAGCCGCTGAAATCTGCCAGCAGAAACTCGCAGCCCCAGATCCTGCCATCGGTTCCAAATCCCGTGCCATCCAGGGCCACACCAAGAACTTTTCCATGCAGGTGGTTTTCCGCCATGCAACTCGCGATGTGGGCATGATGATGCTGCACGCCAATCTTGTGCTCCATCCCCGATGCCATGGCCATGCGAGTGCTCATGTAGCCGGGGTGAAGATCGTAGGCAGCTGCGCGTGGGGCAACCTTAAAGATTTGTTTAAGTTTGGAAAGCGTCTCCTCGAAGAACTGCATGGTTTCGTAGTTCTCCAGATCGCCGATGTGCTGGCTCAGGATCGCGTAACGGCTTTTGGTCAGGCAGAAAGTGTTTTTCAGCTCCCCACCAAACGCCAGTACCTCCTCCAGCTCTAGTCCGAGATCGATCGCCTGGGGAACAAATCCGCGGGAGCGGCGCAGCACCCTTTCGCGCCCCTCAAACGTGCGCACCACCGAGTCGTCGACGCGGGTAGCGATGTCGCGGTTGTGCAGCAGGAACCAATCCGCGACTCCGCTCAACTGCAGCAAAGCCTCCTGGTTGCTCACCACGATTGGCTCCTCGCTCAGATTGCCGCTGGTCATTACCAGGGCCGGCCATTCGGACTCCATCTCCGGCGAATCGCTGAATAACAAATAATGTAGGGGTGTGTACGGCAGCATGATCCCCAGGGTGTTGTCTCCCGGAGCTATACCAGCAGCAAGCCTCGACCCAGCGCGCCGCGGGAGAATGACGATTGGCCTCCGCGGAGACAGGAGCGATGCTTCGTCTGCCGGCGATAACTCGCACAGCCTGCTGGCCGTCGCAGGGTCTCGCACCATCAGTGCGAAGGGCTTGTGCGGACGCCGCTTGCGCCGGCGCAATTCCGACACCGCAACCTCGTTGGCCGCATCGCAGGCCAGCAGAAAACCGCCGAGTCCTTTCACTGCCAGGATCTTGCCTTCGCGCAACAGCGATCTCGCCTGGCGAATGATGGGTAGCGCGTCTATATCTGCAAACCAACAATTCCCCAGGACGGCGCGAGCGACTGCGGGTGGCGCCGCGACCGTGCTCCACTCATTTACGAATCCTTTCACCAGCAGCAGTGAGGGTCCGCAAACCGCACATGCGTTTGGCTGGGCATGAAAGCGCCGGTCCTCGGGGTCCTCATACTCCGCCTGGCACGCGGCGCACATCGTGAAGCTCGCCATGCTGGTCGTGACGCGGTCATAAGGGATGCCGCGGATGATGGTGTAGCGTGGGCCGCAATGGGTGCAATTGGTGAAGGGATAGCCGTAGCGGCGATTCGCAGAGTCGCCAAAATCACGCCAGCAGGCATCGCACGTGCCTGCGTCGGGTGGGACCAGCGCAAATTCGCCAGCCTCGTGGTGGCTGCTAAGAATGGAAAAGCCCGTGCCCCCCTTTACCTCGGCTTCGGAGACCGTGATCTCGGTGATTTCCGCGAGCTGCGGAGGTTCGTCTTTCAGTGTCTTGAGAAATTCTTCAATCTCCGCGCCGCCGCCTTCGACTTCAATCGTTACGCCAGAGGATGAGTTGAAGACAAACCCCGTCAGTCCCAACGAATGCGCCAGCTTGTACACAAACGGACGAAATCCCACGCCCTGCACAATGCCACGAACCTGGATGTGTTTGCGTTTGCCCGGCGAACTGGGCGGGTTAATCATTGGCAATTCCCCGGTAGAGCGAAGGCTTTCTTATGGATATCTCATAACTTTGTTGGTAGCTTCATAGATAACCTTCTCCCCAAAAAACTTAGTTCCCGCTTCTGAAAGGAAAGACCAATGATGCTGGGCATGACGTTAGCGACATTCACTCTCTTTCACGTTGTATTGAGCCTGGTGGGCATCGCTACAGGATTCATCGTAGTCTACGGGCTGTTAGCCGGGAAACGGCTCGACGCCTGGACCGCGGTCTTTCTCATATTTACCGTTTTGACCAGCGCGACCGGCTTTCTCTTCCCCTTCACGCATCTCTTGCCGTCTCACATTGTAGGCATCCTCTCCCTGTTGGTGCTGGCGGTTGCGATCGTTGCCCGCTACGCTCGTCACCTGGAGGGTATTTGGCGCCTGACCTATGTTGTCACCGCCATGATTGCCCTCTACCTGAATGTGTTCGTTGCGGTCGTGCAATCCTTCGAAAAGGTGCCCGCTTTGAAGGCCCTGGCGCCGACGCAAAAGGAGCCGCCATTCGTGATCGCTCAGGTCATAGTCATGGCAATTTTCATTCTGCTGGCTATTTTCGCGGTCAGAAGGTTTCGCGTGCTGTCTGTGCCGGCCAATGCCAATCCGCGTTCGACCGCCGGCAAAGTGGCTTGATGGCACCCGCGACCTGCCCCCCGGTGTGTTGGCAGTCGGCAACCCTGCAGGATCCTACAACCTTGTAACGGCGCCCTTCGGCCGCTTTTATGAGCGTATACTCAATATAGATGGCGAGGGCAAAGAGCGAAGATAAACGTAACGCAATCCTCTCAGCCGCGACTACAGTGTTCGCGGAACGAGGGTTGGGCGCTGCGACTGCGGCCATATCACACGCAGCTGGGGTGGCCGAGGGCACTCTGTTCACCTATTTCAAGACCAAGGACGAATTGGTCAACGCACTCTACCGCGAAATCAAACTCGAATTGGCGGATGCAATGATGTCTGACTTCCCCCGCCGGGCCAGCGTACGCGATCGGTTTCAGCATGTTTGGGACCGCTATGTTCATTGGGGCATAACCAATCCAATGCAACACAAAGCCCTGCAGCAGATAATGGTTTGGGATGGCCTCACCGAGGAGTCCCGGCGTGTGGGCATCACGCCTTTTCTGGAAATAGAGAAAGTGGCCCAGGCAGCGGTCGCGGAACATGTCTTCCTGGACCGGCCTTTGGATTTCATTGCGGCGGCCATGAACGCTTTGGCGGAGACGACCATAGAGTTCATGCGCCGCAGCCCGGCCGAGGCGGACACGTATCGCGCAAGTGGCTTTGAGATGTTGTGGGCCGCTATCCGCAAACGATAAGTTTTAATGAACCTAAATGAGCGTGCAATCACTCATATAAGTGTCGAAGGAGATCCAATCATGAATGCATGGTCAACCGCAGATATCCCATCCCAGCGCGGCAAACTCGCGGTCGTAACCGGGGCAACCGGAGGACTTGGATACGAGACGGCGCTCGCTTTGGCTGCCGCCGGGGCAGAGGTGCTGGTAACCGGCAGAAACGCAGAGAAGGGACGTGTGGCCGTCGAGCGCATCAAGCGCGCCGTGCCTTCCGCAAACGTACGATTTGAGGCGCTCGATCTGGCCAGTCTTGCATCCGTCCGGGCATTTGCCGCAAAGATGGTTGCAAATGGGCAGCCGGTGGATCTATTGATCAACAATGCCGGCGTGATGGATCTGCCCAGCAGACGCTTAACCGAAGACGGATTCGAGATGCAGTTTGGGACCAATCATCTTGGCCACTTTGCGCTTACCGCCCTGCTGCTGCCCTTGCTGCGTAGCGGTCCGTCGCCGCGGGTGGTCAATGTGAGCAGCCTGGCGCATCGCGGAGGCGAAATCCATTTCGACAACCTGCAGGGCGAACGGGAGTACCGGTCCTGGCCTGCGTACGAGCAATCGAAGCTGGCGAATCTACTGTTCACCTTCGAGCTCCAGCGTCGCAGCGATGCTTACGGATGGGGGCTGATGAGCAACGCCGCGCATCCGGGGTTTGCGCGCACGGATCTGATCCCCAACGGACCAGGAACAGGCGGCGCGAAAGGAATAGCGATGAAACTCCTCGGTGTCTTCATGAGCCACTCAGCCGCGGCAGGAGCTCTGCCGACACTCTTCGCAGCGACCGCTCCAGACGCCGTACCCGGAGGCTACTACGGACCGAACGGTTGGAGTGAACTCAAAGGCGCGGTCTCTCAAGCCAAAGTCTTTCCGCAGGCGAAGAATGAGGTTGTCGCACGAAAGCTTTGGGAGGTTTCAGAGCAGCTTACCGGTGTGAAGTGGGCGGTGAGTCAAGACCGCGACGTTGTTCCCTTCGCTGCAAAGAGGGAAGCATAAAAGCAATGAATGTTCTGCTCTTTGGCGCCACAGGGATGGTGGGGCAAGGTGTTTTGCGGGAGTGCCTGCTGGACCCGGATGTCCAACTGGTACGCTCGGTTGGTCGCTCGGCCACCGGCATACATCACCCGAAATTGCGCGAGACGGTGCATCCCGATCTATGGCACTACGAGCGGATCGAGGCTGAGCTTTCCGGCTTCGACGCCTGCTTCTTTTCACTCGGCGTATCGTCCGCTGGGATGAAAGCAGAACAATACGAGCACATAACCTATGGCATAACTCTGGCTGCTGCCGAAACTCTGTGCCGCCTCAACCCGGAAATGAAATTCATCTACGTCTCGGGCGCCGGCACAGACAGCACCGAGCAGGGCAGAAGCATGTGGGCGCGCATCAAGGGGAAAACGGAAAATGCACTGCTTCGCTTGCCTTTTGCCGCGGCTTACATGTTCCGGCCGGGGGTAATACAGCCGCTCCACAGAGCGGCCTCTAAGACCGCTTCGTATCGCGTCTTATACGCTGTGGCCGGACCATTCCTCTCCCTGCTTCACCGGGTATTTCCTAATCACGTGTTGACCACGGAGGAAATTGGACGGGCGATGTTGACGGTCACCCGGCGTGGCTACTCGAAACCGATTCTGGAGACCAGGGATATTCGCGCTGTCCTCCAATATTGGGTATCGTAGTCACCATGTCGATAGCCGATGATCTCGCGCGCATAGCCCTACAGGAACAAGAGCTCCAGTTTGCCACCTTTGACGAAGAGACGGCATGGAGGCTGGGAGGACATGTTCGTGCCCTGGCAGTTGCCCGCACACTCAGCCTGGTGGTCGATGTGCGGCGTTTTGGGCAGCCTCTCTTCTATTCCGCACTGCCCGGGACTACTCCCGACAATGTGGATTGGGTGCGCCGCAAAGGCAATGTAACGGCTCGCTTTCATCGTAGTTCCTATGCCATAGGGCGGGAGATGGAGGAAAAGAAGTCCAGCCTCTTCGAGCGTTACGGGCTGGCGATTGCCGAGTATGCCAGCCATGGTGGCAGCTTTCCCCTGCGTGTAAAGGGTGCGGGAGTTATCGGTTCCATCACTGTTTCCGGTCTGCCGGAGCGCGCCGACCACCAATTGGCCGTGGAAGCTCTATGCCTGGAGTTGGGCAGCCCCTTCGAGACCCTGCGCCTCGAGTAGGTCGCAGAGGTATCCCCATGGATTAAGAGGGCATTGGTTTGGGGTGGAGTGAAACCGCAGATCCCTCGGCTCCGCTCCCCCGGATTTCCTGTGGAGGGTGGTGGCGTTGGCGGACCTCATGCGCCTTTCTTTTAGGGAAAGGCGCACACGCGGCTTCGTCCAGTGCTGCGTGGCAGGAAATCCAGGTCGGGATGACAAAGGGGAGGGCAGCGCTTCCGTTGGAGCTCGGTTGCACGGATCCCAGGTCTCAAAAGCGAGACCTGGGGCACCCATCGATTTGTTGCCAGGTCGTCGCTTTCCATGAAAGCGCTGTCCCCCTTGTCATCCCGAGCGGAGCCGAGGGATCTCGGTTTCACTCCACCCCAAAGCAGTGACCTTCGTCGCTTAGCGCCAACCAAGGAAGCTTGCCCGGCGTCCAAGCAAGTTGTTACTGGAGGAATGTCATGGCAAAGCTGAATGAGGCCGCCCGCGATCGCATACCCGCAACCAAGTTTGCATTTCCTAAGCAACGCAAGGAGCCGCTGGAAAACGCCTCCCATGTTCGCAACGCTGCCGCCCGCTTCAATCAGGTGGAAGGCGTGAGCGAGGCTGAAAAACGTGCCGCCTGGAAGCGCATCGAGACAGCCGCCAAAAAATTCAAGGTAGAGCTTAAGAGCTCCAAGTAGTGGTCACTACTGAACGGCAAACTTGCCTCCGATCGATATAGCCACTAGCATAGGGCCATGGCAAAGGTATCGGAGGCAATCGCGCCGGTGATTGCCGTTGACCGGAAAGCCGCGAACCCCCTTCACAAGCAGATCTACGACGGTTTTCGCGCGGCTATCGTGCGGGGCAATCTCCGGCCTGGACAGCGGGTACCATCTTCGCGGTCTCTCGGGGTGGAGCTCGGCATCTCCCGCATACCGGTTCTTAATTCCTACGCGCAGTTGTTGGCCGAAGGATACTTCGAGAGCCGCAAAGGTGCGGGGACCTTTGTCTCGGAATCTCTGCCCGAGAGCCTGACCATCTGCAAAACCAGAATGCCCGCGCCCGCGCCCGCGCCCGCGCATTCAGGAGCTCGGCCGGTGGCGCGGCGCACATTGCTCCTTCCTCAATTTGAACGCGAATCGTGGTCTGGCAGGTGGGGCGCGTTTGGTGTTCACCAACCGGCGTTTGACCACTTTCCGTTTCCCATTTGGTCGAGCATGATCATGCGGCATTGCCGTACCCCACGCCTAAACGAAATCCATAATATTGACCCACGCGGTTCCGAGACCTTTCGTGAAGCCATCTGCACCTACCTGCGAACCGCCAGGGCGGTCCAATGCGAGCCGAGCCAGGTAATGGTCGTTTCTGGGTCCCAACAGGCGCTGGAGATATCCGCGCGAGTTCTGCTGGGAACGGGAACTCCCATTTGGATGGAGGAACCCGGTTATCGCCTTGCCAGGAGAGTCTTTGAGGGTGCTGGTTGCCGTCTGGTCCCAGTCCCTGTCGATGAAGATGGCCTGGTCGTCTCCGCGGGAATCAAGCGAAGCCCCAAAGCGCGCGCCGCCTATGTTACCCCTTCCCATCAATACCCTCTGGGCGCCACCATGAGCGCCGGACGACGAATGCAGCTCTTGAATTGGGCCCAAACCGCGGGATCATGGATCATTGAGGACGACTATGACAGCGAGTACCGCTTCGAAAGTGCGCCCATCTCCTCCTTGCAAGGCCTTGATCGCAATGCCCGCGTAATTTACATCGGAACCTTCAGTAAGGTTCTTTTTCCCTCTCTGCGTCTGGGTTACATCGTTATTCCAGAAGATCTGGTTAGCCACTTTATTGCGGTTCGTTTTGCCATGGACATCTTTCCTCCCTACCTGTACCAGGAGGCCCTCACCGACTTTATGCGCGAGGGGCATTTCGCTCGCCACATCCGAAAAATGCGCCTGCTTTACAGCGAACGTAGGACCGCCCTGGTCAGTAGCCTCCGCGAGCAGCTGCCGGAGTTAGAGATCCACGGCAGCCAGGCCGGCATGCATCTGGCCGTTACTCTACCCAAAGGGCTCAACGATCGGGAGATCGCAAGCAGAGCAGCGAGCAAGGGTCTGTGGTTGTTTCCTCTCTCTCCGTCTTATCTGGGCAAATTTCCTCGTCAGGGTTTTATTCTCGGATTCGGCAACATACCAGCCGACGAGATGTCGCGCGCCGTGAGTCAACTCGCGACGCACCTAAGCGATGGCTTGGGTTACCGGCGGGCGTAGTGCGGTGGCGATAAGCGCTGCTGCCAGAAAAGCCGCTGAGGTGATGCACAGCGCCCAACTGAGTCCCGCGTGTTCTGATACCAGGCCGATGAGGTACGGGGCGGCGGCACTGAGCACGCGGCCGACGTTGTACACAAAGCCCATGGCAGACGCGCGGAGAGCGGTAGGGAACAGCTCGCTGGCGATAACGCTGAATCCGCTGAAATAGCCAGTCCCAAAAAAGCCAACCAGCGGCCCTATGACCAGCAGCGCGTTTGGATTGCGCACGAACGCAAATAGCGGCACCAGAAGTGCGGCCACGATAAGAAAACCAATGTAGGTATATTTGCGGCTGAATCGGTCCGCCAGAAAACCAAATCCGATATACCCGAGGAAAGTGCCGATCTCAAGCACAATTGTCCATGCGGAGGTTTGCACGATGTCGAGACCACGGCCACCCTCCGCAGTCGGCATGGATAAGAATCGAGGCAGCCAGGTGAATAGTCCCCACCAGGCGAAAAGCGCTGCGGCGTTCATGCTCGCGCATACCAGCATGCTGTAACCAAACGCACCGCGGAAAAGCCGCCCTGGCCTTAAACGCACGCTCCGCTGCTGACTCCACACCTCCGGCTCGCGTAGCCCGCTACGCACCCAAAGCGAAACCAGGGCGGGTAGAATTCCGACGAAGAACACAGCCCGCCACCCGAAGCGCGGCATCACCAGCGCGACCACGCCTGCGCCGACCGCGTAGCCCACCGCCCAGGAGCTCTGCACCAGTGCCAGCGCTTTGCCCCGGTGCTGTGCCGGCCATGTCTCCGCCACCAGCACGGCTCCCGAAGCCCATTCTCCGCCCATGCCGAGGCCCAACAACACGCGGAAGAGCATCAGCTGCGTAGCTGTCTGTGCAAACCCGCACAGTGCCGTGGCCACCGAATAAACCAGTACGCTCAACGTGAGGGCGCGTACCCGGCCATACCGGTCGGCAAACCATCCAAAGCTCACTCCACCAAATGCGGCCGCGATCAGCGTTGCCGACATCATGGCGCCGCTCAACGCGGCAGAGAGATGCATTTCGCGCTGCACCTGGCCGAGCACCAGCGCGTACAGCATCACGTCCATGCTGTCGAGCATGTAGCCCAGGAAAGCAGCCAGCAAGGTTCGCTTTTGTTCCTGCGATGCTTCCGTCACCCAACCGTAAATGGGGTTCAACGACGCTCCTGCTCCTGGACGTGGGACGAAAAAGAAAGTGGGATTTGGTTAGAGTAGAGCACATGTGGTCTACGGGGAGAAACGCATTTTGCGAGTAGCCATCGACACCGGTGGAACTTTTACCGATTGCGTCTACCTTGCCGACGGCGAGCTCGAGGTGCTGAAGGTTTTTTCCACCCCCGCCAATCCTGCGCAAGCGGTGCTCGAAGGCCTGGAGCGCATTGGCGCCGGAAAAGCGATCGATGTGCGCCATGGCACCACGGTGGGAACGAACACCATGTTGGAGCGCAAAGGCGCTCAGGTTGCGTTCGTCACCACGGCTGGTTTCGAGGACACCATCGCCATCGGGCGCCAGACCCGGAGCAAGCTCTACGACTGGTTTGTGCCTTTGCCGGTATGCCTGGTACCCCGTCCCCTGCGCTTCGGCGTGCCGGAGCGGGTGAGCGCGGAGGGCGAAATCCTCCGTAGTCCCACAGAAGAGGAGTTAGAGATCCTCGTCAACCAGGTGGGCGGCAGCGGCGCAGAAGCGATCGCCATCTCGCTGTTGTTTTCCTTTGCCAATCCCGAAACGGAGTGGCGCGTGGAAGCGGCTTTGGCTTGCCTCGGACTACCCATCTCCACCTCACACCGCATTCTGCCCGAGTTTCGCGAATATGAGCGGGCATCGACGACCGTCGTGAACGCGTATCTGACGCCCAGGATGCAGAACTATCTGCTCCATCTGGAGGAACGCGTGACCGCGCACCACGGCGGCGGGCGCGTGGATGTAATGCAGTCGTCAGGCGGCATCATCTCCGCCAGGCGCGCAGCGCCGGAGCCGGTGCGCACCGTTTTGTCCGGGCCAGCGGGGGGCGTGATCGGCGCCTGCCAGGTGGCCCGCTGGGCCGGCTATCAGAACATCATCGGCTTTGACATGGGGGGCACCTCGACCGATGTCTTCATGGCCCATGAGGGGAGCGCTCAGCTAACTCGCGAATCCATTGTGGCCGGCGTGCCCATTAGCTTGCCGATGCTGGACATTCATACCGCCGGGGCCGGGGGTGGATCGATCGCGCGCTTCGATGCCGGCGGCATGTTGCGCGTGGGACCTGAATCCGCCGGCTCGGAGCCTGGACCGATCTGTTTCGGCCGAGGAATCAAGCCCACCGTAACTGATGCCAATCTTTTATTGGGACGGCTGGACCAAAGCAGCTTTTTGGGCGGCGAGGTGGCGCTCGATCGGCAAAGGACTGAGCAAATCATGGGCCAACAAAAAGGCCCACTGGCCAGCGCCCAGGAGTTCGCATCCGGCATACTCCGCGTGGTCGAAACGCAGATGGAAAAAGCCATCCGCGTCATCTCGATTGAGCGCGGCCACGACCCGCGCCAATTCACGTTGGTAGCGTTTGGTGGTGGAGGGCCGCTGCACGCCTGCTCGCTGGCCCGTGCTCTGCGTATTCCTACCGTGCTGGTGCCGGCGATGCCGGGCGCGCTTTCGGCGGTTGGTATATTGCTTGCCGATGCGGTGCGCGATTATTCCCGCACGGTCATGCTGCCGGGTGATGCAATAGAACATATCGAACATCATTTCGCGGAACTGGAACACTGTGGCGTCGCCGAGTTTACCGCGGAAGGCATGCAGGGTGTGGCGCAACGCACCATTGATGTCCGCTACCGGCGCCAGGGATACGAGCTGAATGTCCCTTTCGACAAACGCTCACCATCGCAAGCCGTCGAAGCCTTTCACCGCCTGCATCAGCAGCGCTATGGATTCTGCGATATGCGAAAACCGGTGGAGATTGTAAACCTGCGCTTGCGCATGGTTGCCGCCGCTGAGTCTTATATGCCTGCTTACCGCGAGCCTGTGCCCGGCGATGGCAGGGCCGCCTACTATGCGGAGCGGCCGGTACACTTTGGCAGCACATCCATGCCCGCGCGCCACTATAGGCGCGAAGGCCTTACGCCCGGAGCGTTGGTCCGCGGGCCGGCGATCATCACCGAATATACCTCGGCAACGGTGTTACCGCCCGGCTCTTCGGCGCACGTGGATGGCTACAGAAATCTCGTGATCTCTGTAGAGGAGAGCGCATGACCGATGTTTCCGCAGATCCGGTAGAGCTGGCGATTTTCCAAAACGCCGTGCATTCCATCGCCGAGGAAATGGGAGCAGCGTTGCGGCGCACTGCGTTATCGCCCAACATCAAGGAGCGGCGCGATTACTCCTGCGCTATTTTCGATAGCCAGGCAAGGGTGATTGCCATGGGCGATCACATGCCGGTGCACCTCGGCTCCATGCCCATGTCGGTGCAGGCCGCGGTGGCGGCAATTGCCTTTGTGCCGGGCGACATCGCCATCCTCAATGATCCGTTTGCCGGGGGCACGCATCTTCCGGATATCACCATGGTGTTGCCGGTCTTTGTGCCTGGACGCGACCAGGCGGCGTTCTACGTTTCCAATCGTGCCCACCATGCGGATGTGGGAGGAACGTTTGCCGGGTCGATGGGGCCGGCAAACGAAATCTTTCAAGAGGGCATCAGGATCCCGCCAGTAAGGATTGTGCGCGGGGGCCAGGTGGATCGGGAGATGCTGAATCTGATTTTGCTCAACGTGCGCACCGCAAACGAGCGCGAAGGCGACCTGGAGTCGCAGATAGGCGCCTGCCGAGTAGGCGAGCAGCGCGTCCTCCAATTAGTAAATAAATATGGCGAATCAAAGCTGCAGGCCCTGATCGAAGAGCTGCTCGATTATTCGGAGCGGCTGGTGCGTGCGGAATTACGCACCATGCCAGCCGGCAGTTTCAGCGCGGAAGACTGGCTGGATGACGACGGCGTGTCGGATGACCTACGCAGGATCGCGGTTTGCTTGCGCTTCGATCCCCACGCCGCCTCCGTGGACGTGGATTTTGCCGGCTCTTCCGCCCAGGTTGCGGGTAGTGTGAACGCCGTGCGCGCCATCACGCTCTCGGCGTGCTTTTATGTGCTTCGTTGCCTGTTAGGAGAGGACGCGCCCGCGACCGCAGGGATTCTGCGCCCGCTCACCCTGCACACTCCCGTCGGCAGCATTGTGGATGCATTGCCGCCTGCGGCGGTCGCCGGTGGCAACGTTGAAACCTCTCAACGCATGGTGGACGTGCTCTTGCGGGCACTCTCGCAGGCGGTGCCGGCGCGCGTGCCGGCGGCGAGCGCAGGTACCATGAGCAATTTGACGATCGGAGGCATCGATCCGCGGACTGGCGAGCCCTTCACCTACTACGAGACCGCGGCAGGAGGCATGGGCGCTCGCCCTGGGATCGACGGAGTCTCAGGAGTGCAGACGCACATGACGAATTCTTTGAACACGCCCATCGAGGCGCTGGAATATGCCTACCCTTTTCGCGTGCGCCGTTATGCATACCGTGACGGATCGGGCGGAGCAGGGCAGTTCAGAGGAGGTAATGGGCTCATCCGGGAAGTGGAGCTTCTGGCCGATGCGCAGGTGACCCTACTTGCGGACCGCAGAAAGCTGCGGCCCTATGGATTAAAGGGCGGCTTGGAAGGAGCTGCCGGTCGCGCATCGCTGCACACTGCAGGCAGCGCCGAAGCGAAGGAGCTACCCGGAAAATGCAGCCGTCGCGTGTCCAAAGGAGACATACTGCACCTCGAAACGCCGGGTGGCGGCGGCTGGGGCAAGACCTGACCCCAGACTCTACAGGGTGAGAAGCGAGAATTTCGAGGGGCGGCGGAAATTTGCCCACGAATCGGAGGTGTGCAAGATGAACTCGGTAGTGTCGGTGAATGTCGGTCTTCCGCGCGATGTCGAGTGGCAAGGCAAAGTAGTCCACACCGCCGTTTGGAAGAAGCCTGTCACCGGCAGAGTCATGGCCCGGCGTCTCAACCTCGACGGGGACGGACAAGGAGACCTGGCAGGGCACGGCGGAGAGCATCGCGCCCTGATGGTCTATCAGCTCGATTCCTACCTCTACTGGCAGCAGCAACTGCAGCGGCAAGACTTCGAGTACGGTCAATTCGGGGAAAACCTCACCGTTGACGGTCTTCCCGATAACCAGGTCTGTATCGGCGATCGTTACCGTATCGGCGGCGCGCTGTTTGAGGTCACCCAGCCGCGGGTCACCTGCTATCGAGTCGGCATCCGCATGGCCAATCCGCAGATGCCCAGTCTGCTCGTTTCTCACAAGCGCCCTGGATTTTACTTCCGCGTACTCGAGGAAGGAGAAATTGGCGCGGGGGACGAAATCGTGAAGGTCGCGGACGGGCCTGAACAAGTCACCGTATCCGAAATCGACGGGCTGCTCTACCTGCCTGGTCATCCGCGCGAATTGCTGCAGCGCGCTCTACGGATTCCATCGCTCAGCGCGGGCTGGAAAGGATCGCTCCAAGCCTTGCTAACCGACGATGGCAAGCAGGGAAACGCCGGTCTCGCGAAGTCATCCGCACCTCCCGCGTGGCCGGGCTTTCGGCCGCTCCGTGTTGCGGCCGTGCACCAGGAGTGCGTGGATGTGCGCTCGTTTGTTCTGGAGTCCGAGGATCGAACCCCTCTGCCCGCGTCGCTCCCCGGGCAGTTTTTGGTCTTCAGGCTAGAGCTGGACCACCCTACCTTGCGCAGTTATTCAATGTCAGGACCTCAGGATACAGGCGCCTATCGCATCAGCGTGAAGCGCGCCGACGGGCCGGGAAGCCGATTCTTCCATGACCGCATCCACGCCGGCGATATGCTTCAAGTGAGCGCGCCCAGGGGCAGCTTCACCCTGGCCGCGGGCGATAATCCCGTCGTCTTGCTGAGTGGCGGCATAGGGGCGACCCCGGTGCTCGCGATGCTTCACTCGCTTTCGACTGCTCACTCCACTCGCGAGATCTGGTGGTGCTACGGCACGCGCAATCGCAGCGAACACCCGTTCATCGAGGAAGCTCAAAAGCTGCTGGCTCATCTTCCCCGCAGCCGTTCCTTCATCACTTATAGCAAGCCGGGAGATGGAGATCAGCCAGGTAAGGACTACGACGAACCGGGGCGCCTGAACTTATCGTCACTGCAGCAGCGTCAAATGCCGCAGACCGCGGACTTCTATCTTTGTGGGCCCCCTGCCTTCCTCACTGGGCTCACCACAGCGTTGGAATCCTGGGGGGTGCCCAATTCACGCATCCACTCCGAAATCTTCGGAACCGAATCTGCCGTGACTCCAGGCATCGCGACTGCAACCTCCAGGACTCCGCATCGACCGGCCGGAGCTGCGGGGGCCGGTCCCGCGGTTTCTTTTACCCGGAGTGGCCTCTCTCTTCCGTGGGATTCCCGGTTCCAAAGCATTCTTGAATTTGCAGAAGCCTGCGATGTTCCTGTCAGGTGGTCGTGCCGGGTCGGCGTCTGTCACATGTGCGAGTCCGGCCTGATCGGCGGCGAAGTTCACTACGCTCCGGAACCGCTCGACCGGCCCGCTGAAGGAAATGTCTTGATCTGTTGCTCAACGCCACAGGCTGCAATTGAATTGGATCTTTAAAGACCCAGCTCGCTTAATCCAGGGTTGTCGTCGGGGCGTCTTCCCAGAGGCCAGTGATACTTTCGCTCAGACTCTTGGATGGGGAGTTCATTAATGCTGGCGTGTCGCGCATACATGAGACCCTGTGGGTCGAACTCCCAATTCTCGTTGCCGTAGGCACGAAACCAGTTCCCGGAGTCGTCATGATATTCGTAGGCAAAACGCACCGCGATGCGGTTGCCTGTGAAGGCCCACAACTCCTTGATAAGCCGGTAATCCAATTCCCTGATCCACTTCCGCTTCAGGAAGGCAATGATCTGCTCCCGTCCGGTGGGGAACTCGGCGCGATTTCGCCAGCGCGAATCAACGGTGTAAGCCAGGGCGACTTTTTCGGCGTCGCGCGTGTTCCAACCATCTTCTGCCTGGCGCACCTTTTGCTTGGCTGTCTCTTCGTTGAACGGCGGGAATGGAGGGCGTGAGCTCATCGTCGTATGCTCCTTAAACCTTCGAACCCGAGCGGGCCGCGGCCAGCTCTTTGCGCAGTGCTTCGTTCTCCTGCTCCAGGGCCTGCACGCGTTGCTCAATCGATTTCATGCCTTCGCGAATCTCCTCTACCGTGTACCGGGGCGTGATGTGTTGCGGGCAGTTCCAGTCATACGCTTCGACATGGATGACGAATACCCTCTCGATCGCGATCTTTTCGCCGGGGATACGAACGCGGTCCAGCCAATCCACTGCCTGGGCGCCCTCAAAAATTTCCACCCGTCCGAGTATCTTAAGGCGGGCCTGGCGCGGATAGTCGACCATGATAAGCGCAACGCGATCGTCACTAAGTAAATTTCCCGTGCTGATGTATTGTTTGTTGCCGTGAAAATCTGCGAACGCCAGGGTGTGATCGTCGATTACTTTCAGGAACCCCTTAGGCCCGCCGCGATGCTGCACGTAAGGCCATCCGGTTGCTCCGGTCGTTGCCATGTAAAAGCTATCTCGCCCGGCGAGGAACTCAGTTTCGAAAGGGGTGAAGCGATCCTGCGACGCGCCGGAGTTCTCCATGCGCTCGTACTGTCGCCGGCTGCCGTAGCGTTCCTGCAGCTTCTTGACCAAAGGGGTGAAGACTAGTGAACCAAAGCTCATGAAGGCCTTTCTGTCTTCCGATCAAGCCATGATCACCCATTATGTTACGACGAAGAACTCGTCTCAGGCGAGAAGCCGCCCTTCAGGGACCCAACGGCTTGTCCCAGTCAACGTCGCCGGCCGCCGTGCTGCGGCTGCCCACCAGCATGGTCGCGCCTCTACTCAGTGCTCCCGGCCTTCGCACCTCGAGCCACTGCATGTAAGCAAAACCCACAATGAGCGCTGCGACAAAGAAATAAGGCGCGATGTTATACGGCCATTCGGGCACTGGATAAACCGTGACAAACAGCACCGGCAGCAATGCCAGCGTCGCGATCCAGGGCGAAACCAGGTGATGCCAGATGCTGAAATTGGAGCGATGCTCCCGCCTGATATACGAGGTCAACGCCAGGTTCGCCATGCAGTAGATGACGATGACCCCGAGCGTGGCGATGGTTCCCAGGAGGTTAAAAATGTACGCAGGCTGCAACAGGAATCCCACCAGCGACACGGCCACAATCCCAATCACCTGCACCAGGGCGATGGCGTTGGCCGGTGTGTGGTGGGCAGGATGGATGCGTCCCAACCAGTCAGGCAGCGTGCCCGCCCGGCCCATGGTGTACATCACCCGCGAGGCTGAGTTGGTGCAGGCCAAGCCCACCGCAATGGCGCTGTTGATCATAGCCAACACCACCAACCACCCGCCAGCGCCCCACAGCGCGTGACCCAGAGCGTAGTACGGATTGGGGTGCGTTCCGAAGGCCGCCATGTCGCCAGTGCCCCAGCCGATCGCGCTCGCATAGGAGGTAAGGATGTAGAAGACGCCGGTGGCAGTCAGCGAGAGGATGACCGCCTGGCCAACAAACTTTCCCGCGCGGCGGCTTTCCTGGGCGAGTGGCGCTGGACCCTCGAACCCGCTGAGCGCGAGCACGGAGAAAACCATTCCCGCCAGGATGCCCCCAAAGTGATGTGGCGACAACGAAGGATCGAGCGGCGCAGTGTACGTGGAGCCCTTTCCGGGGTGCACCAGGAAGGTGACGGAAAGCGACAACATGATGAGCAGTTCCAATCCGCCCAGCAGCGCAGTCACTCGCATCGACAATTGGATTCCATTGTGGGTGAGCGTCCAGATAACAGCAAATGTCGCCAACGCAATCAGCCACCACGGAATGTGCACGCCGAACGCGGTCCGTACCATGTCTGCGATCAGGTAACCAAGAAAGCCCGTGGACCCGGCCGACCCCAGAAGGTCGTAAATAAGGAAGCTCCACCCTGCCATGAAACCGGCGTGTCTCCCCAGCCCTCGCGTGGCAAAGGAGTAGTAGCCACCGCTCGACGGCATATAACGGGAAAATTGCGCCACGGTATTTCCGATGAAGAAGCAGACAATGGTAGACAGCAGGAAGGAGAGTGGCATATCCGGTCCCGCCTTGAGGGCGATGATCGGAAACGTGAACACCATGTTGGTGGCCGGCGCGATGTGGGTCACGCCCTGGAAAATAAGTTCCGGAAGTCCGAGCGAATTACGCCGTAGCTGGGGATCGATGGACTCAGTCGTCACCCGGAGTGAATTCTCCTTCTGATCAGGCCTATTTAGAGGTACCACAGATTCGCCGGGCCATCGTGGAAATTCGTTAGACTCATTGCATGAATGGGAGAAATTCCGAGCCTGTCTCTCCTCCGTTGCTGGCCAGGACCGCTCTGGTCACGGGCGCTTCGCGAGGAATTGGGGCAGACGTAGCTCGGCAACTTGGGCAGCTTGGCGTGAATGTTGCCATCAACTATCGAAGTAAGAGACCGAAAGCCGAACAAGTCGCCAACGAATTAATTGCCATGGGAACAGAACCTCTTCTTCTTCAAGGGGACATCACCAGCGCCGAAGACATTGCGACAACCTTTGATCAGATCAGGGCCGCCTGGGGACGCCTCGATCTTCTTGTATTAAACGCCAGCGGGGGCCTGGAGCAAGATAAGGCCGCCGATTACGCGATGCAACTGAACCTTACGGCACAAGTGAATCTTGTCCACGGAGCATTGCCATTGATGCCGCAGGGAGGCCGCATTGTTTTTGTGACCAGCCATCTAGCCCACTTCTACGGAAAGGGGCCGCAATACGCAAGCTACGAATCGGTTGCAGCCAGCAAGAAAGCGGGCGAAGACGCCCTGCGCGCGATGATTCCCAGCTTGTCCGAGAGAGGCATAAGGCTGGTGGTAGTGAGCGGAGACTTGATTGAAGGAACGATCACTCCGAAGCTCCTGGAACGGCAGAGCCGTGGCCTGATCGAGAAGCGAAGGCAAGCAGTGGGTGCCCTGCCAGGTGTGGAGGAGTTTGCGGCGGCCATCGTTCAGGCTGGGATAAGCGAATCATATTCCAGTGGCGACACTATCTACATCGGAAGTATTGATTGGAGCTGATCCGTTCCCAGACGAAGGACGGGACAGCACCAATGTTGACCGCTTAATGCATCGGATGAACGACCTATACTGGGTGGGGTCGGCACGGTAGGGTCGCACGACGTGGCCCAGGAAGGGAACCTCATGGAGCGATCAAGCCAATCTCTTCTACAACTCCTCTCCCGTGCTGAACAAGCACCGAACGAGTCGGGCCTCTTTTCCAGCGAATCTGTGCTCGACATTCTCAAGTTGATTCTTGCTGGATCCCCGCTATCTGAAGTGCTGACGATCATTGCCAAATTGGTTGAATCTCAAGGCGAAGGCACACTGTGCACCATCTGGCTCCCGGATGGAGAGGAAAGGCAGCTTCATTGTGCAGCGGCTCCCAGCCTCCCCGGATTCAGCACTCAGGTAGGGCCAACCTTCGTTAGTCCCAAAGGCGCCTCCTGCGGCACAGCTGTCTATCGGCGGGAGCCGGTGTTTGTGACCGACATCTTGATCGACTCCCTGTGGGATGAGTATCGCGACCCAATCTCGCCTTATGGCATCCGTGCCGTGTGGTCGCGGCCGTTGTTTTCGCGTGAGGGTAAAGTGCTGGGGACATTCGCCATCCTTTATCGCGAAGTCCGTAGCCCAAGTGCTGCTGATCTGCAGTTGATCGAGAATGCCGGCCGTATTGCCGGCATCGCGATCGAGCGACACATGAATGAACAGAAGCTACGGCATGAACGCGACCGGCTGCGCTTGCTTCTCAAGATCACCAACAGCATGACATCCAAGCTGGATCTAGGCCATTTGCTGGAGACACTATCTACGAACTTGCTGAGCGTAACGCGATGTGATTTTTGCGCATTGCTTTTGCCCCACGCGGATAGCAGTCAGTTGCGAATGACCGTTCTCTACAACCCGGAGGCGCGAGGCGCCATTCGTGATGGCATTATCGTTCCGGTGAAAGGCTCGACTGCTGGTAAAGCTTTCCTGTCCGGCAAGAATCAACATATCCATAGGCTCGAAGACCTGAGCCACGATCCTGAAAGCTTCGGAAATAGTGAAGGGCGGCGCTTTTTTGATCGAGTGCTGGCGGAGGGCTTGAAGTCGGGCTGCGAACTGCCACTTATCGGTCGGAAAGGAGTCATCGGTGTTTTGAGTGCGTTCAGCCGCACTGAGAGGGCTGTGAGCGAAGATGAGTTCGCCTTTCTGGAACAAGTGGCCTTACAGGTAGCCATTGCCGTCGAGAATGCTTTGGACTTTGAAGAGGCGACAGAAGACAGGGCTAGTGAAGCAAAACGGAGACTTTATCTCGAGGAGGAAGTTCGTGCCGAGTTCGGAGCAATCGTCGGCGACAGCCCAGCGTTGAACAGCTCATTGCATCTGGTATCGGTCGTGGCGCCCACGGATTCGAGCGTGCTGATCCTGGGCGAGACGGGAACAGGTAAGGAGCTCATCGCGCGCGCAATCCACAATCTCAGCGGCAGACGGGACCGGGCTTTCGTCAAATTGAATTGCGCGGCGATCCCACTTGGGCTCCTCGAAAGCGAGTTGTTCGGGCACGAAAGGGGAGCATTTACTGGAGCCATCGCGCAGAAAACGGGCCGTTTCGAACTCGCACACAAAGGCACCCTCTTCCTTGATGAAGTCGGAGACATTCCCCTGGAACTTCAGGCAAAGCTGCTCCGGGTGCTGCAGGAACAGGAATTCGAGAGACTCGGAAGCAACCGTACGCACAAGGTAGATGTTCGACTGATCGCAGCCACGCATCGTGATTTGCCGGCTATGGTAAAGCAAACGACGTTTCGCGAGGATTTGTACTATCGGCTCAAAGTATTTCCGATCAACGTTCCGGCCTTACGGCAACGTACCGAGGACATTCCTAAACTAGTCTGGCATTTCACAGAGCTCTACGCGCGACGAATGAACAAGAGAATCGATGAGATCCCTGCGGAGACCATGGATGCGCTCGCGCGCTATCGCTGGCCTGGGAATGTTCGCGAATTGCAAAATTTTATCGAGCGGGCTGTGATTCTTTCTCCTCGCACAGTATTGCGAGCTCCCACTTCCGAATTGGAGCCCTTTAGCGCTCACAAGGGATCAAATCTGCCGATCATGGGTCTGGAGGAAGTCGAGCGAGATCATATCCTCCGTGCCCTTGAAGCCAGCAACTGGGTAGTGGGCGGCCGGAATGGTGCAGCGGAACGTCTGGGAATGAAGCGGACATCATTGGTGTACAGGATTCGGAAGCTTCAGATAAGTCGGCCCCTCTCCGTTCAATAACTCAGAAACAAGGCCCCGAGGGCCGGTCGCCAAACGTGGGCCCAGCCCGGGAAAGTCTGGGTGAGAGCCTTCTGGATAACCTCACTGGATAAGCGGATGGGTGCCCCAGGTCTCGCTTTTGAGACCTGGGATCCGCCACGCAAATGCTGGCGGAGCCGAGGTCTCAGTGTGCGTGAGAATTCATCTAGTCGTATCAGTACCCAGGGCCTTCTCGCAGTTAGAGTTCTCCAATTTGGTCTGCCCGGCATTTGCGTCAAGGATCCCAGGTCTCAAAATCGAGACCTGGGGCACCCATCCTCTTATCCAGGAGGTTCTCACACAGACTCGGGGTTGCGACGAATGTCATGCCAGCAACCTGGCACTGACGGTCTTCGGTCACAAATCCGTCACTGACTAGGCCACGTCCGCCAGCCTTCAACCCCTCCTAGCCCCCAGCGGGGGAATCCCTTAGGTCAGAAATTCATGGTTCGGCTAAACCCCTGCTGCGATGGCCCGTCGGTTGCACTCCTATGTCGACATGGAGATCAATGGGAGTTTGGAGAACTACGACCTGGTAATCCTCGGGGGCGGTACAGGATCGACGGTCGCCGCTTGGACACTTGCGGCTCAAGGGCAGCGCGTTGCTGTGATCGAGCGCAAGTACATAGGCGGATCATGCCCCAACATCGCATGCCTGCCGAGTAAGAACATCCTCCACAGTGCGCGCGTAGCGTCGTATTTTCGTCGCGGCGAAGAGTTCGGCATGTTCGCGGACAATTTCCACGTTGACATGGTGGTAGTCCTGGGCCGAAAACGCGCCATGGTCTCTGCCTTGAACAATTTGTATCTGGACAACTACAAGCAGACCGGCGCGGAATTCATTCTCGGATCAGGACGCTTTGTAGGCCCAAAGACTCTTGAAGTCGCTCTTCCGGGTGGCGTCATTCGCCGCCTCCGAGGAGCCAATGTAATTGTCAGCACTGGTACGCGGGCTGCATTGGAACCAACTCCTGGCCTGGCCCATGCCCAGCCACTCACCCACATCGAGGCACTCGAATTGGCTCAGGTTCCGGCCCAACTGATCGTGCTCGGCGGCGGCTACGTCGGGCTGGAACTCGCGCAGGCGATGCGCCGGTTCGGCAGCAAGGTCACCATCATCGATCACAATGATCGTTTGCTGCATAGGGAAGACGACGACGTGACCAAAGCTCTTGCTGATTTGTGCACGGAAGGGGGTATCGACACGGTCTTGAACGCGCGGCTAGTGCGGGTTTCCGGTAAATCGGGCGACTCAATCACCGTTGTCGTCGAGCAAGGCGGCAGAGAGAAGACTCTCACGGGCACTCATCTGCTTGTCGCAGCGGGCCGGCGCCCAAATACTCAGAACATCGGGCTGGAATCGGCTGGCATCGAGATTACTGATCGCGGCTATATCAAGGTCAATGAGCGTCTCGAGACCACCGCGCCCGGCGTTTGGGCGATCGGCGAAGTAGCGGGCAGTCCTCAGTTCACCCACGTTAGCGTTGACGACTTCCGCGTGGTCCGCGACAACCTCGAAGGGGGCAACCACGTGACAACAGGCAGGCTCATCCCCTATACCCTTTTTACCGACCCGGAACTTGCCCGCGTGGGCCTGAATGAGAAAGAAGCCAAAGCCAGGGGAATGGCCTACCGCTTGTTCAAACTCCCAATGGATCGGGTGCTTCGAGCCCGAACCGTCTCTGAAACCCGTGGATTCATGAAGGCCCTGGTAGAAGTAGCCGGCAATCGCATTCTCGGTTTCACAGCCTTTGCGGTCGATGCTGGAGAGATCATGGCTTCGGTACAAACTGCCATGATCGGTGGATTGCCCTATACCGCACTCCGCGATGCCATTTGGACACACCCCACCCTGGTCGAAGGCCTCGGATCCCTGTTCTCGTCCGCGCCTTTGCTCTCAGCCGATACACAGGCGAATTTGCCGGCCATGGCGCACGGCCGTTCTTGATCCAGGTCAAAAAAAGGCAACGCCACATCGACCCGGCAAGTATCCAACAGCTGAAGGGAGAAACGTATGCTGCAACTGCGGAATCAATTGAAAGAAGCCCAAAGCAACGGGGTGGCCGTCGGTCACTTCAACATCTCCGATTGGATTTTGCTCAAAGCCGTATGCGCCGCTGCTCAGGAGTTGGAGGTCCCGGTAATCGTCGGCGCATCCGAAGGGGAACGCGCATTCTTGGGTGTGGCTCAAATCGCGGCGTTGGTGAGAAGCCTGCGCGAGGAACAGAGCATCCCCATTTTTCTCAATGCTGATCACACCCATTCCCTCGAGAGCGCGTTGGCGGCCGCCAAAGCCGGGTTTGATTCAATCGTGTACGACTTATCCGCGTTGCCATTTTCGGAGAATGTCAAGCAAACCAGGCAAGCCGTGGAGGCACTGAAATCGGTGAATCCGGCAATCCTCGTGGAAGGGGAGATCGGAAATATCGGAACAGGGTCGGAGATACATGAATCGGCCCCTGACCACTCCAAGGATCTGACCACTCCGGAGCAAGCAAAGCAGTTTGTAGAAAGCACCGGAGTCGATATTCTCGCTCCGGCAGTCGGCAACTCGCACGGCATGCTGCAAACCATGGTGCAAGGGAGCGTCAGAAAGCGGCTCGACCTGGCACGGATCCGGGAGATTAAGCGCGCGTCTGGAAGCTTCTTGACCCTGCACGGCGGCTCCGGCACAGAAGACCATGACCTCGAGGAAGCGATCGCGGCCGGGATCAATATCATCCACATCAATACGGAACTGAGGGTGGCATGGCGGCGTGGCCTGGAAGAAGCCTTCGCAAAAAATCCAAAAGAGGTTGTTCCCTATAAGCTCCTGCCCGTCGCAGAAGAATCCGTCAAGCAGGTTGTTCTGGCCCGGCTGCGCTTATTCAACCAACAAAGGCAAACCATGGCGCGGTAAAGGTTGCGGCTGCGGTCGGTCCCTGAATCAAACAAACAACACAGAGTGAGGAGAAGTATTATGTGCCCAGTTCTATCCCAGTCAGCTGTACCTGTGACCTCCATACATAAGGTTGAAGCAGACGGAGTCAACGTGTTCTACCGAGCGGCAGGCGAACCGAGTGCGCCCGTGGTGCTCTTGCTGCATGGATTCCCCACATCGTCATTCATGTTCCGCGAACTCATTCCGCGCCTGGCGGACCAGTTTCGCGTGATCGCTCCAGATCTCCCTGGTTTTGGATTTACGGAGGTACCTGAGGAACGAAAATATACTTATTCGTTCGATGCCCTGGCGCGCACCATAGAGGCTTTCACCAATGCGCTCGGCCTCAACCGCTATGCGATTTATGTCTTCGATTACGGAGCCCCGACCGGCTTACGTCTGGCGATGGCTCATCCCGAACGAGTCACGGCGATCGTTTCTCAGAACGGAAATGCCTACGAAGCCGGGCTCGGCGATGCGTGGGGACCAATTCGAAAATATTGGGCGGAGCCGACAGCAGAAAACCGCGACGTAATTCGAAAAAATGTCCTGACCCTGGAAGGAACGCGCTGGCAATACACGCATGGCGTAGCTAATCCGGAAAGCGTCCCGCCTGAGTCGTACACGTTGGATGTAGCTCTGCTGGAACGCAAAGGGGACAAGGAAATTCAGCTCGACCTGTTTCTGGATTACGCGTCCAACGTGAAACTTTATCCCAAATTTCAGGAGTACTTCCGCAAGTCAAAGCCGCCCTTACTTGCCATCTGGGGTAAGAACGATCCCTTTTTCATCCCCGCCGGAGCGGAGGCATTTCGGAAAGATCTGCCGCATGCCAGGGTTCAATTTCTGGATACCGGACATTTTGCTACCGAGACACACGTAGTGGAGATCGCCGCGGCCATGAGAGAGTTCTTGGCGGATAGGGCGGTTGGAAGATGAATTCCTCTTTGCAAAACGAGACCGTAGTACTGGTGCACGGAGCATGGGCTGATGGATCTTGCTGGAGTAACGTCATTCTGCCGTTACGAAACCAGGGGCTCCAGGTAACCGCGGCACCCATTTCCCTCACCTCGCTCAGCGAGGACGCGGCCGCTCTTCAACGCGTGATCGAAAGGGCGACTGGCCCGGTCATCCTGGTGGGACACGCGTATGCGGGCGCTGTGATTGCTGCGGCCCATGATGATCGAGTGAAGTCGCTGGTATACATAGCGGCGTTAGCACCCGATGAGGGGGAAACAGTTGCGGATCTGTTTTATCGTACCGCCCCGCATCCCAAAGCTCCCCGGCTTGCACCCGATGCGTACGGACTGATTTGGATGCCAGAGGAGGGTTTTGGCTGTGCAGTAGCTCACAAGGCATCGCCGGACCAGGTAGCCATCATGGCGGCCGTGCAGCGGCCAATTGCGGTGAAATGTATTCAGGAAAAAGCCCCCGCGCCGGCCTGGAAGAAGACTCCCTCGTGGTATTTCCTCGCCGAAGAGGACCGCATGATTAGCCCCGAGACCCAGCGGTTCATGGCTACCCGGATGGGTGCAACCATACGGTCCCATAGCGTAGACCACACGCCTATGTACACGGCACCAGAGCGCGTGGTGGAGGTAATTCTGCAAGCTGCGGCTTAAACGAGGTGCACCAGCGAGGAAACCATGAAAGACAATTCTGTTGCTATTGTCACTGGCGCAAGCCAGGGGATCGGTCGCGCGACTGCGGTGCGGCTAGCCCGCGATTTCTCAGCTGTGGCGCTTGCCGCGAGAAATCAGGATGAGTTGCAGAAGACCGCAGTTGCTGTATGTTCCGCAGGCGCCGAGCCACAGACATACGCGCTTGACCTGGCTCAGCCCCAGGCGGCTGAAACCGTTGTCAACGGCACCCTCGATCGTTTCGGCAGAATCGATGCCCTGCTCAACATTGCCGGGGCAGTCCCACAGATCGATTTGTTCGAAATGACAGATGCGCAGTGGGAGAGTGGCTTAGCACTCAAGCTCCATGGTGCGCGGCGCCTCACCATCAAGGCTTGGGATGCGCTGAAGGCTTCGAACGGATCTGTCGTTCTGATTTCCGGAAGCGCTGCTCTCGATCCAAAACCAGGGTTTGCCGCGGTCGCCACGGTCAATGCCGCGATCATCGCGCTGGCCAAGGCATTTGCAGAGCAAGGCATTAAGGACGGGGTGCAGGTCAATAGTGTGGTCCCAGGCGCGGTGATGACTGGACGCAGGGAGTCGTTCTTTAAAAAGTGGGCGCCGGCACACAATCTTACTGTTGAGGAGGCGGTGAAGAAGTTCCCGGAAGAAGTCGGCATCGCTCGTTTCGGTAAACCAGAAGAGATTGCTGATTTAATGGCTTACCTCGTATCCCCGGCAGCCAGGTGGATGACCGGATCTTGCGTACGTATGGACGGAGGAGAAATCAAAGGCATCTAGTGGAGAGCGGAAATGTCTCAGTAGACAGCAGCGCGATCCAGGGGCAATCGCACATGAAACGTCGTTTCGTGTGGCTTCGAATCGAAAGCGACCGCGCCAAAATGCTTCTGGATGACTCGCTGCACGGTATCCAACCCCAACCCCAATCCCTTGCCGAAGGGTTTCGTAGTAAAGAACGGCTCGAAAACGCGATCCGCACACTCCGCCGGAATTCCGTGCCCGGTATCGGTTATCTCGACAAGAATCGTCTTCCCCTGCAACCGGGCGGACAAAGTGAGCGTGCCAGAATCGCCCATCGCGTCTAATGAGTTCTCTATGAGCGCTGCCCAAGCCTGATTCAACTCGCTGCCAAACGCTTGGAGCAACGGAACGTCCGGATTATAGAAACGTCTCACCGTGATGCCGGCGAGCTTGGGGCGAAAGAGCTGGAGCACAGTGTCAAGAGATTCGGCAATATTCACATCCTGGACGGCCTGGCGATCCATATAGGAGTAGTCTTTTACTCCCGTGACCAGCCGGAAGATTCTGTCAGCCGCCTCGCTCACCAATATTGCGGAAGCCTCCCGCTCCAGAGCAGCCATAACATCGCTCATTGCAACGCACAGGTGGTCCGCAGGCACGAGGCGTTCTATTTCCTGAAGCGAAGACAGCTGGATATTGGCCTCCGCTAGCGATGGACCGAGTTTCCATGCCTCGGCAAACCCTTTTTCCTCCAGCCAATTGATCAACGAATCTTCAAGCGATGCGCTATCGACCAATGGCTTGCCGGTTTCCGTTTGGCGGGCGTGCGACACCGCGGCGTGAAGTTTGGAAAGCCACTCGAGGTAGGCGTTGAGGCGTTCTTCTGTGCCCAACGCCATTCCAATTCGATAAGAAGCACGCTCTGGTTGGCTTTCCGCGGTGCGCAGCAGGTGCGAGGCGGCACTTTTAGCCGCCGAAGCTGGGTTGTTTAGTTCATGGGCGAGATTTGCGGCAAGTTTGTTGAGGGCCGCCAATTTGCCAATCTGCTCTTCCGCACGCGTGTATTCCCGATTGCGGTCCAGCAACACCCGCACAATTCGTTGCGTCATTGACGGTATCGCCGTGAGGAGTTCCTCGAATTGGCTGTCGTGCAACTCGAGAATCCATGTGTCTCCGGACGAGCGCCCGTCCGCATTCCATGCCTTGATCCGGGAGAAAGGGGTCTTGCCCGTAATCCGTCCTGTCTGGCCTATCAGGATGGAGACTGGGCTCGATGAATGGCGCTTGACGAGAACATCGCCGCGCAGGATGAACATCAGGTGTTCCGGGGGAGTTCCTTGGCTAAAAATAAGGTCTCCATCTTTACCAAACCTCTCGGTTCCATGGGTCGCGAGCCAGGTAAACTCATCCTCGGTCAAGCCCTTCAAGTCTTCGATCGTGCTCAAGGCCGCAACAATATCTGCAATGGGCTTGGCCTGGTCAGGACGTCCCACTTGTGCCGCCATTAGGTCGATTGGGAAGTTCATTACCGTTGCCTCGTTGCAATCATAAGATTAGCTATATTTTACGGGTACTTAGCCTGCGGCTGTCGAAGGGTACGGGCTAAAGCCCTTACATATCTTGAAAAAGAGGAACGGCTTTAGCGGTTGAGGGCTGCATTGTGAAGCAACCTCGCGAATTCGACTTTGCGACCGCCGTTGAAGGTGCCCCATGTTCGCAGCGTACATGGGCCCGAAAACGATTTGTTCAAATGCTCTTACTCCATATGTAACGATGCTCCTCCCCTTCAGCGTAGAGCCCGCACCGCGACGGAACAAACATCTCGGTTCCGTCACTGTCAAACATCCGTCGCAACCCTGCCAGGTCGAGATTAAGGCAATGGCAATCGATTCTACGAGCAGAAAGAACTTAGCTCGACACCAGGGAAGAGCCACGGCGTTGGCATCTCGATTGCATCTGAACTCCAGCGTAAGAGAACTAGTTGTAACTCAGGCGCTGTCAGAACAAACCATCGAATCGCAACCGCTGATCGGCCGCGCGGTAGCTAACGAAATCGGAATTCTATGAAGACGCCGACAAGGCATCCGGGCAAATGAAGGTATGGGATCCTTCTAAGAACGACGAATCTCAACTTTGGCTGATGGCAGCCATTTCGTTCGTTGTGTTCTACAGCAACTATATGGTGCCGCCGCTCATCCCGGCACTCTCGCGTGAGTTTTCCGTGAGCCCGTATCAGCTGGGCTGGTTGATTCCGGGCTTCCTGATCCCCTATGGCATTTCGACGCTCATCTACGGAGCGTTATCGGATCGTTGGGGACGAACTCCCGTGCTCGTAACTCTTCTCTGCTTTGCCACGGCGACCATGATGATGGTCTCGTTCGCAGGATCGTGGAGGACACTGATCATCGCGCGGATCCTATCGGGGGTGGGATGTGGCGGAATCGTCACGATCTCTCTGGCGGTTGTCGGGGACCGCTATCCCTATGAAGTTCAAGGACGCCCCATGGGCAGAATGTTCGGAGCGATTGCAGCGGGAATTGCATTCGGCTCGACGTTCGGCCCCATTCTGAATCCGCTTGTAGGCTGGAGGAATGAATTCCGAGGGCTCGCCTGCGCATGCGCCTTAGCTGCCCTGTTCATCAGGAAGAGCACGAAATTCGACGCTCAGGTGACCACCAGACTCAGTTCCTTTAACCAGGTTCTTCGCGAATATCTCGTCGTCCTGGAGACTCCTCGTGGTGGACGAACCTTGGCGTTTATCTTCTGCAATGGAGCATTCCATGGCGGAATCTTTTCCTGGCTCAGTCTTTTGCTTATTAGCCGCTACCACCTTCACGATACCGGCATCGGTTTGGCGTTAGCGGGATACGGACTCCCAGGCATCTTCTTCGGGACCGTGATTGGGAAATGGGGAGATCGCTACGGAAGGAGCTATGTCGTCCCAATAGGCTTTCTTTGGGCTGCAGGATGCGCATTCCTTCTGCTTCTTCAGGGGCCGCGCTTCGTCGCTGCGCTTGTCATTACTGCTTTGTCAGTTGGATTCGACGCCACGCATCCACTGATGTCGAGTATTACGACGTCATTGGATCCCAAACACAGAGGCCAGATTACCGGGCTCGCGACCTTCACCAACTTCGTTGGCATGGGCCTGGGAGCGTTCTGCTTCCAGCAACTACTCGCATTCGGTTTTAGCATTGCGCTAGCCACCTTCGCTTCAGGACAGACCTTTTTAGGCTTTGCAGCCCTTTATGGCTTTCGCGGAGAGCGCCCCGGTTGCATGCGATTCAACAGAATCGCAAAAGCCCGATCAGTTTCATCGCTACGTTAGGAAGTTCGGAAGCAAGCCCGGCAATGGGTGGAGGAGTTCGTCCTTCGAGGTGTTACGTTTAAAGTGCCACGAGGTGATTCTCGCCGTGAATGTCCTGAGGAGGACCTCATTTATGAATCGACGCACTTTTCTGCATTCCGCCGCCGCCACTGCCGGTCTCGCGCTGGCAAGGCCGCTTGTTGGTAAAACAACGGGAGCTACTCTTAGCCACAAGGAGCGAGTTGACCGCGCGTTAAGTGGAAAGGATCTGGATCGCCCGCCATTCACGTTCTATCATCACTACAAACGGCCAACAGCCCAACTGGAGGCCCAGGACCATCTGGACTTCCACCGCACTTACAACACTGACATTGTCAAAGTCATGAATGACTTTGATTATCCGGCATCCACGACCGGAAAATGGTATGAGCTCAAGGCGCTTGATTCTCCCTATCCGGATCAGCTGACCACGCTCAAGCTGATCCGTGATGGGTTGAATGGGGACGCGTACTTTATCGATACAATCTACGGACCCTACATGACCGCCATGATCTTGTTTGGAGCGCAGCCGCAGTTTGCCAAGCTGGGAAAATCGGAAGAAATTAACGACCGGGTCATTAGCAGCCTGCACGAGTTTCAGAAGCAGAATCCGGATGGCTGGCATACCGCCCTAGAAGCGATTACACAATCCACGATCAATCACATCCAGCACACCAAGGACATTGGGGCTTCAGGAGCGCTGGTGAGTGTCTTCAATGCGGAAAGCAAGTTCGGCTCTGTCTCCGACTATGAACGCTATACCCGCCCCTATGACAAACGCGTCTTCGATGCACTGGCGGATACAAAGTTGACGGTGCTGCACTTGCATTACCTGGAGAGGCCGTATATCGGGCAGTTTACGGATTTCAAGGCCCCGGTCGTTCAGTATTCTGTGAAAACCAGCGGAATCCCAGTTTCTGAAGTGCGCAAACATTTCTCACAGACAATCGCAGGGGGCGTGGATGAGATTGACTACGACAAACTGACCACGTCGGAAATGCGCAAGCAGTGGACCGAGGCAAGAGGGCAGGCAGGAAGCAAATACATCGCAGCGCCGGGCTGTTCTGTTCCGAACAATTCGACCCCTGACGAGCTGGCGCGCTTTCCGCGGTCTCTCGGCGCCTAGGCTAGCCCCCGTGCCAGCCCCGGACTTTCAGTCCGGGGGAGCGGGTTTTCAAACCCGCGGGAACGCCCGGTCGACAAAGCTTGAGGCTTTAGCCCTGGAAGGATGGTATCTAAATCGAACACCCCTTGCGCTGGTCCCACAAGCCCCGCGTGAAATCGGGAAAGTTGACCGGTGCACTTTTCTGGGCTAGAGAAGTTTTGCTTAACGGAGTTGGCACAGACCAGGTTGCTCCGTCGTACACATCCATATCCGGCGCCAGCCCTTCGCGCATGCACTGCAACAAACGGTAGATCATGATGAAGTCCATGCCCCCATGTCCTCCGGACGTGCTCGCCATGGCCCCTTCCTTGGCCCACAGGGGACTCTCGTACTCTTTCTTGTATTGGTCGAGGGTTCCCCACGCTTCGCTGCCGGGCTGGCCGTCGATGTAGATCCTTGGTGGGTAGTCGGCGAAAATGCCCTTGGTGCCGCCGACCACATTGATCCGGCTGTAGGGCTGAGGGTTCGAGGTGTCGTGCTTGAGGGTGATGGTCAGGCCGGCGGCGGTCTTGATCAGGGAAGTGTTCATATCTCCCTGGATGTACTTCTCTTTCCACTTGGGGTCGCCTTGCGGTGTATTCGCTTCGCGGTACGCTGCCAGGCCACGGGATGGCGTGCTCATGGAAACCAGGTAGTCAAAGCGGTCGCCGCGGTTGATGTTCATGTAGTTGGCCACGGGTCCCAATCCATGAGTCGGGTAGAGATTACCGTCGCTCAACGTATGAAAGGCGCGGCGCCACAAGCCTTCGCCCTTGTTGGAGAACATCTCTTCCCGCAAATCGTGCAGGTACCCAGCCTCTCCGTAAAGAACCTGCCCCAGCATGCCTTTCCGCACCATGTTGAGCACCAGCGTCTCGGTGTAGCCGTAGCAGCACTCCTCCAGCATGATGCAGTGGCGGCGCGTCGCTTCGGAGGTGTCCACCAGCTTCCAAAGGTCTTCTATGGTGTAGGCGAGAGGTACCTCTACGGCGGCGTGCTTGCCATTCTCCATGGAGGAGAGCGCCATCGGTGTATGCCAGTCCCACGGTGTAGCGATAACCACCATGTCGATGTCACTTCTCTTGGTGAGCGACTCGTAGTCGTGCGGACCCTTGGTGTACAGTTCGGGTGCCTTCTGTCCGGCCTTCACTACCATCTGGCTGGCGTGCTCTGCCTTCTCTGGCACCAGGTCGCAGACGGCAACCACCTGCGCGTTCTGCGCCACGAACCATTCCAGCAGGTTGGTGCCTCGCCCTCCCACGCCGATGAACCCTATGCGCGGGTCCTTGGTTGCGGCAAAGGGAGTATTGATCATTGTTTTTCCCTTAGAGGGAGGCACGACATTCGCAAGCGCGCTTTGCTCAAGCCTGAAGGCGGCAGTGGCCATGGCGCCAATTTGCAGAAATTGGCGCCGGCTGGGATCGATGAAATTGTCTTTCACGGTTTGCCCCCTGTCATATGCGAAGGAAGATTTTGCGACGGTACATCCAGAACAGAAACAGCCAGTAAATCAACAGAATAGAAGCCCCAAGAAGCAGTGGCTGCAGTCCTGCACCAAGAATTAGGAAAGTCTGGTGGCCGAGGTTGGTAATCAGATTACGAGCTAGAAACTCTTCCCATAGGTGGGCAATCAAGTAGGCGGCAATGGAGTTGGTGCCGGCCACAACCAGCGGAAATGCCCAGCCACGCCATTGCTTCACGTCGATAATCCAGCTGAACACGGCTAAGTAGAGGAAGCAGATGCCACCGCTGAACAATGTCCAGCTGGGCGTCCAGATGCGTTTCACGATCGGGCAAATGCCGGTGAAGTGAAAGAACAGCCCCAGTGCCAGGAGACCGGCGCCCGCGATGAGGAACCGGCGGATGGGCTGTTTGGGCGCGGAAGACAGAAACCACTGCCCCGCAAACAGGCCTAGGATCATGGTGCCCAGGGTGGGGATGAAGCTCAACGTGAGATAGCCCCCATCGTTGAAGACAAACCTCTGTGCACGCGGGAACAGGTTCAGGAACCACACATCAAAGGCTTGGCCTAAATTGCTGTTCTTGTTCCAGTGTGCGCGAAAGCCGGTGTACAGATGATGCCAGTCGTTGGGCACCCCGACTGCTGCATAATTGAAGCTCGGTCCCGGAGCAGGATAAAGCGCCCAAGCCAGCCAGTATCCGAATAGGATGGCGCTGAAAGCGATCCACTGGTCGCGTGCCGGTCGAAAGGCCAGCAGAAAAAGAAAGGTGTAGCCCAACCCGATTTGCGTGAGCGTGTCTTCAAAAGTGAAGTTAGTCTGGCCGCTGTGGAGTGAGCGCAGCAAGATGCCCAGGGCAATCAGCAGCACGGATCTCCAGATGGTATGCAGCAACATCTTGGAGAACTGCGCCCCCTTCCGTTGGCGGCTGCGGATCGAGTAGGGAAGTGCTACGCCTACCAGGAAGGAAAACGAGGGCTGGATCATGTCGTGCAGCGAACAACCCGACCACTCGGTGTGCGTCTGGTTCCAGCCTAAAATTCTCCAAAAAAGACTGTGGTCGTAGTAGGCGGAAACCTTGGCAAACTGTAGTACCTCGCCCATCATCAGCAGCATGACCAGGCCGCGATACGCATCCACCGCCACATTGCGCACAGTGGGCGGAGCCGGGCGGACAGTGGTGGTGGCGATCGTTTCTACGCCTGCATTTGTCTCCTCAACCTGCAATACCTCATGCATTGTGAACCCCGCATCGTATGCCTGATCAGGTTCGTTGAGCACCATCACGCCGATGCAGGCAGGCACCTGCATAAGTCTTGCGGTGACGCTTGGCGCAGACAGAAAGAATTTTTGCGAGGCGCACAAACAGCGCTGCCAATATGAGCTATGATCGTATCGTTTAATTTCGAGTTGTCAACTAATTCTTTCGCTTGGACCACTTTTGCCCTTCATATCAGATTTGGGGCCAAAGCAGGACCGGCGGGATAGACTGTTGCGGAACCGCAAGATAGCGAAAGGAAATATGCAATCAACCATGCGCAAGGGGCGCCCCACATCGAGCGCGCCAGAGGACGCCGTTGCCAGCATAGGCGTAGAGGACTCCGCCCCGCCCCGCCCGTTGGACGGGATGATGGCTGAGGAGCGGCGGACCCAGATCCTGCAGATTGTGCGCAGCGAGGGTCGAGCCCGAGTCAACGAATTGGCTAGCCGCTTCAGCAGTTCGGCAGTCACCATCCGCAACGACCTGAACGAACTGCATCAGCGCGGGCTGGTGCTGCGCTCCCACGGCGGAGCTGTGCTCCCGGAAAAGATCCTGCGGGAGTCGCCGGTCTATGAACGGCTGAAGACGCACGCTGAAGAGAAGCGGCGCATCGGCGCAGCCGCGGCTACACTCATCCATGACGGAGAAACGATCATCCTCGATTCGGGCACCACCACGCTCGAAATCGCGCGCCAACTCAAGAACAAGCAGGGGCTGCAGGTCATCACCAACGGGGTAAACATCGCGGCCGAGCTGCTAGACGCGCGCGAGGTACAGACGTTTATCGTGGGCGGCACGCTGCGCGTTGATTCGGCATCGATTATCGGGCGGTCGGCGGAGGAGATGTTCGAACAGTTTTCCGCGGATAAGGTTTTTCTTAGCGGGGCGGGCTGCGATCCCGATTTTGGCGTAAGCGGCGCAAACCTCGACGAAACCATGGTGAACCGGGCGATGTTGCGAATCGCGCGGGAAGTTATCCTGGTCGCCGATGCGAGCAAGTTTTCCAAGCGCAGCATGGTCCGGATCGCATCATTTTCCGAGATCGATACCATCATCAGCGACACTGGTTTGCGCACCGAGATGCAGGATAAAGTGCGTGGGTTAGGGTGCAACCTAGTTCTGGCTTAGGCTCCTGGGGCGTGGATCTTGAAGCCCTGCACCACGCGGCTGATCACACCTCCCGGACTCGGATTGTCGGGATTCAGACCCAGGCGAAGGCTCAGGTGGTACCCGAGCAACTGTGGAATCAGGATCTCGAACGGTGTGCGCAAATCGTCCGGAGCATCGGGGAGGACGGCGGGGATCACGTCGTCAAACCCATTGCCGTGCTCTCCCGGCCCAGCGATTCCCACCAGGCAGCCTAGCCCTTTGGATCGCAGCTCAGCGATGAGGTCAACCTCGTAGAGCCGGCGCGTTGGGTCGCTCGAGAGCAGACAAAGGACCAACGTATCCGGCCTTAAGAAAGACATGGGACCGTGGCGGAGACCGAGATAGGTTTCTGTGACCACCGGAAAGCGGCCGGCTGTCATTTCCAATATTTTGAGCCCGGCCTCCCGGCCCCACCCCAGCAGGGGCGAGGAACATAGCACAACGATACGATCACGCACACCGGCGGCAATGCGCTGACATTCCTTATCCAAAACGGGCAGCAATGCCCGGGCGCGCTCACCCGCCAGAGCGACGTGTTGTGCCACGGAATGGGGCTGAGCCAAGGAGAGGCCGGCCAGCACCAGATTCGAGAATGAGCCAGTCATCACCAGGCTGCGATCGTTGGTACGCGGATCGAGGACGATAAGACCATCCAGTCCGGATTGCGCCAACAGACTCTCGTCGTTACAGGTGATGGCCAGCTGAACGATTTTTGAGCCTAAAGTGCGCACCCGCTCAACGACGGCGGCACTCTCCGGGCTATCGCCGGAACGGGCTAAGGAGATGACAGCACCCACGTCAGGCAGGTAGCGGTTAGCGTCGATGAGCAGATCCGTGGTGGGAACAGCAACAGCCCGCGGCCATGCCGACGCCGCAGCCGCAGCCGCATAGGCCGAACTGCCGGCACCCGTAAACAGGACACGCATCGGTAAAAGCCGGGAGGCGAGTTTCAATTTCTCAGATGCTGCGCGAACGCGCTCCACAGTGGTGGGCCACAGAACGGGCTGCTGAAGAATCTCCGGCAAGGTATATAGGGGTTCGCCGTGACGATCAACCCCCTCGGTCATGTGAAGCGATTCTGACATTCTTAAATGGCTCCCGCTCTTCTCCAAGGTTGCCGTCCGGTGTCCCCGGAACTGTATCAAACGAGTCGCTGCGGAAGTATATCGTAAGCCTACGAAAACACCCAATCGAATCAATTGACAGGTTTCGAAGGTGCGGGCCGAATGAGGGGAGTAATCCATGAAAAGATCTGGCACCGGCTGTAAGTTCGACTATTCACAAGACACCGACGCTCATGTTTTGAAAACCCAGCCCAAATTTGCTCTTCGATTTTTTACGTCCGTGCATATATGAAAATGTGTTGACTCCAGGTTAGCGAGCGATTGATACTGCATCAAAGCCAAAACGTCTATTATCGAAATAAAACGGTAGTATTCGGAAGTAAAGAGCCCCGAGTTCCCGCGCAACCCCTGACATACAGTATGTTTTAGTTGGCACCCCCGAGCATGAAGACTTTGGACATCGCAATCGCGGGCGAAATCAACCTTGACCTGATTCTGTATGGCTTGCCTGAAGTCATGCCAGTGGAAAGAGAGCTGCTGGCAACGGATTTCCAGGTCACGCTGGGGAGCTCCTCAGCCATTCTGGCTCACAATCTCGCTGTCCTGGGCGCGCAAGTCGGCTTTGTCACTCTAGTTGGAGAGGATGCGCTGGGCAAAATTGCCCTCGAGCGGTTAGGCGAGAGCGGCGCTGACCTAAGCAGGGTGCGTGTAAGTACGGACGGCACCGCCACTGGGGTCACGTTGGTTCTGCCCCACGGAACACCGCGGCATATTCTCACCTATCTAGGAACCATGAGGGATATGAGCCTGGGCGATCTGGATCTCGATTATCTCAAGTCAGCCAGGCACTTCCACTTGTCATCGCTGTTTCTGCAACGCGCCCTGGAACCGGATGTGCCGAAACTCTTCCGCGAGTTGAAACGGGCGGGTCTGACGATTTCGCTTGATACCAACGATGACCCCAGCGGCCAGTGGGGCGGAGTGCTGCCCGAATTGCTCGATTATGTCGACGTGCTGCTGCCTAATGAAGGGGAAGCCTGTCGCATGACGAAGAAGGAAACGCTGGACGAGGCGCTCAACGAACTCGCGCGGCGCGTTCCTTGCGTAGCGGTCAAGTGCGGATCGCGAGGTTCCGTCGTTCGTGCAGCCGGAAAGACCGTTGCAGTGGACGCGGTTGTTGTGAAGGCTGTGGACACGATCGGCGCCGGAGACAGTTTCAATGCCGGGTTTCTGTTCGGCTGGCTCAAAGGATGGCCCCCGATCAGTGTGCTTATGCCGGAAATATTACGGGAGCGCTCTCAACCCTTCGCGTGGGCGGCACCGAAGCATTCCGAGACAAGGATCTGGTGCGAAGCTTCTTGCTGCTACATCCTTTTCCCGGGACAGCGAGCGAGCAGTGACTGAACTAGTGGAAAAAGAATTGGTCTCCCGGCGGTTCTTCTAATTGTAGGCGCGAAAGCCAGTCTTGGTCAGCGAGCCAACTCTGCGACGACGCGATCTGCCCGAAAGCGCTCCAGGGCGTCCTCGCTGAGTTCTATCCCGAGGCCAGGCTTGGTCGGCAGCGCAATTCGTCCGTCGACTAACTCCAGATCTTCGATGACCAGGTCGCGACGCAAGCCTGATTCGGAGAGTGCTGCCGGCAAAAATTCGATATAGGGGCAGTGGGCATTGGCAAAGCAGAGGTGCGCTGAGGCGGCGATTCCAATGCCGGTCTTCCAACAGTGAGGAACTACCAGCCGTCCGCGGTCGGCTGCCATGTCGCAGATACGGCGAGCTTCGGTCAATCCTCCGACACGGCCGACGTCCGGTTGCACTACGTCGACCTTGGCACGGTCAAGCAGATCAAGAAACTCGAATCGCGTATTCTGGAGCTCGCCGGCAGCGATACGGATCGGTGAATGGTCCTGCAAGAAGGCATAACCATCAAGATCATCTACCTGCAGCGGCGTCTCAACAAAAAAGATGTCATACGGCTCGAGTCGCTTAATCGTCCGCAACGCCTCCTTGGCATTGGTCCAGTTGTAGACGGCATCGACCATCAAAACGAAGTCGGGGCCCACCGCTTCCCGGCACGCAGCTGTAAGTTCGACTACCAGTTCGTCCTTAGCTTGAAGCCCCATGTGGCTATATGGACCTTTAATCCCTGCTTCAATCTTTGCCGCGCGAAATCCAAGGTGTTTGGCCTCCTTGATCTTTCCGACCAATCCGCTCAGGAATGCCTCGGGCGTGCCGCCCACCGGCAACAGCGAAGCATAGGCGTCGACATGGGTCTTTCGTGCTCCGCCCAAAATTTGCCAGCACGGCAGCCCAAGGATCTTACCCCGCAGGTCCCAAAGTGCCATGTCGATGGCACCGATTGCGCAGATGCCGAGGCCTCGCCGCCCGGTCATAATGCTGCCCGTGTAGAGCTTCTCCCAAATGGCTTCCACGTTCAGCGGATTTTCTCCCAGTAACATCTCTTCCAGGCCAAGGCCGAGACTGTGGGTTCCGCGAGCGTGGATCATGGCCTCGGCGACCCAGGGATTGGTGTCCGTTTCGCCAACGCCGCTCACCCCTTCGTCCGAATGAATGATGACAACAATGTCATCCTGGGCAGAAGAACAAGCAGCGGGATTGTATTCTGGGACGAGGAGAACGTGGGTCTCCACTTTCGTGATTTTCATTTTCCGTCCAACAAGCTCCGTCATGGTTGCTTATACTCGCGCGGCACCGTAGATTCCACTGCAACCCTATCATACCTGCGTGCTGAGCAGATTTTACTTCTTCGGGCTTACGCCGAAACTCACCTCCCATCGCACGGGCTGCTGCTGACCCTTAAAGGTGACCATCAGCGCGTTGCCGGTCTGCAAATGTTGCTCTGCTATTTCATCACTTTCCTTGGCAACCACGCTGACGTGTTCACTGGTAAAACCATTGGGAAGATAGAACCAGAGCGTATACGGATCGCCGGGCACCGACTCCGACACTCCGGATAATTTGTTTGTGGAACCATCCCACTGCTGATCAAGGATGGAGTAGGCACCGGTGATATGGCGGGAATTCCCAATCAGCTGCGGTCGAGCCAGCACAGGGTGGATTGACAACACGCGCGAGTCGTGAGGTTCGATGTCAACCGTAATCTCATCAGAAAATACATCGAGAACTTTCCGGTTCCAGAAATCGAAGGCGACATAGCTGGCAGTTGGGTCGAGCCCCAGCTTATCCCGCAAAGAGATCTTCCGCTTCACGGCCTCGGAACGCCAGTTGGTGAACCCTACAACATCGTACGTCCCCGACTTCTCATTCACTTTTAGATCAAGGATCTCGGGATAATTGTGAACATAGTCGTTTGCGCGAGTCTGGCGAAATGTGTCGTCCCGCGAGTCAGTTCCGCGGCTGAACAGATCCAGCGGAATAATGGGCATGGTAGGCATCGTCTGCTGCAGGAGTCTTAGTCGCTCCTCGGGTAGATCCGCCATCACATTTCCGACCGGGTAGGCCACGCCCGTCAGGGCGATAAAGCTAACCAATGTGCGGGCTTCCTGGTTCGTCACTCCAACTCCAGTAGCGGGATCTTCCCGGGCGACAATCTCGTGCAGTAAATCCGGCACCCGCTTGGTTCTTGCTTCCTCCATCGTCATGGGCTCACCAAGTTCAATCCCTTCGCCCGGCATCACGTAGGCAAAAATGTGATTCGAGAAGGCGTTGCCGTTGATGGAACTGAAGAGGGGATACATCCCTTGCCAGTTGTTGTAAAGGTCATGACCATTAAAAAAGGAATTGAAGTAGCCTACCCCATTGAGCGGCATGCCGGCCGGACATCCTTCGAGGAACACCTGCGGTCCAATGGTGTCGCGGATGACTTTGAGCCGGTCGCGATAGACAGCGACGGGGTCCGATGACTTGTCGTAAAGCTTCTCCTTGTCGAGCTCCGGGAAAGCCAGCGGAATCGACCCCTCACCGTCAAACTTGTAGTACTCGAAGCCCCATTTATCCAGGGTGGTAAATAGCTCGCGAAGAAAGCCCACCACTTGGGGATTGCTGGAGTCCAGGACAGGCGTGTGGTAATCGGGAATATGGTCGCCCTCAACGGTGCGGAGATACCACTCCGGATGTTGCGTAAGGGCTCCCGCATAAACATTAGGTACCAGCCATAGCCCGGCATGTAGCCCCTTTGACTTGATGTAGTCTGTCAGCCATTGGGGGCCATGCGGGAACTTTGTTTTGTCCCAGTTCTCGATCCAGTAGTGTTCGCCATTTTTTCCACGGTCATACCCGTCGTCCAACTGCACGAACTGAAATCCGTAGGGTTTGAGGTTCTTTGCCAGCCAGTCCGTATTCTGAACGATGTCTTTTTCTGTGACGTCTTTGTAGTACCCGGTCCAACTCGACCACACCATGGGGGCGGAGCTGAAGTGAGTGTCATCAAGAGGGACGTAGAAGGGAACACCAAGGGTCTTGGTGTAGTAGTCGGGAACAAGGCGGATGTAGGTATTCCCTGGAACGGGCATGTTTACATCCATCACACTTGGATCCTGACTTGTACGGCGTAGGGTTGTCTGGTCTGAGAATTGAATCACCGCATCCTGCTTACGGTCGAACAGGCTGTGAAACGCCGATCCTGAAACCAGCCCCAACGCAAAATACATGACTTCAGGATTTTTCAGAGGAAGAAAGGATTGGTTGCGGGTTTCCGTCCCGCCGTACTCGAGGGGCGCTTCATCGGTCCCGATCCAATCGACGGGAAATCCCTGGGGATCTAAAACGCGCGCGGGTATGCGGTCGGAGGTGGCGGGCGCCGCGGCGGTGAGCACAGCGTTTGTCGCTGTACTGGAGATCTTGAGCATGTTGTGGCTGATGTCAAAGTTCCAGGCAGTCATGGGGTGAACCGTGTGTATGGTCAGTTGGGATTGACTCGTCTGCTCGACCGACCATCCGGTCAGGGGCAAAATCGCATTCTGGTCTTCGAGGTTAATCCGCACGTCACGCAGGACTATGCCCAGGTCTTGCTGTGAAATGCTCAGTACGCTTCGTTCCCCGTCGGCAGTAATTGTCCAACCCTGGTTACTGATGGCGAGCGGCACTGCCGCACGGGCGCCGCCGGTCGCAATCATTAAGAGAGCCGATACCACGATCGGCAACAAGTTCCGCATTTTTCCTCCACTCGATTCGCAAGTCCGTATACACCCAACGGCTGAAGGCAATGGCTCCTATCGATCTCGATCATTCATCCTGCGCCGTCATCCGCAGCGTTTCGGCAGCCGGCTTAGCTGCACGAAAGGCTTCGCCGGGAAGCCGCGACAGGAACCAGCCGATCAACACGCATATCACAATGCTGATAAGCGCATCGGCTGCGAAGCTGCCGCGCACCCCCCCAAACGAGTAAGCCCGGCCGTCGAGGTATAACATGTACGCCACGGGAACGTTGGTTGCAGCGATAAGAAAGGTAAACGTGGTAGCGGCCAGCGGGTTATTCTCTCCGATGGCCTCAAACGAAAGCGCGACGGTGCCCGTATACGAGATCGCCTGGAACAGAAATTCGCCCAGAAGAGCCACCGCGAAGGTCCACGGAGCGTGGGGCAGCACCAACAAGCTCAAGGTGAACAGGCCGCCCAGTGTCCCGTTAGCCAGGTAGAGGAGGCGCAGCGGCATCCGTTTGGCGAGCAAAGGAAAGAGCAGGCTCCCCACCATGCCGGGAACGATTGCCCCCACTCCTCCAGCCAGGCTCACCATGCTGGGTGAGGCGCTGAAATCGTTGCCCAGTCCGCCCATCATGTTGGTCAGCGCGAAGGACCCGCAGGGAGCAAGGAAGAGCAGCAGGGTGATCAGCACTTCGCGCCGGCGCAAAAGCATCAGGATCTCGCGGCTGAACTGGGCGAAGCTTTCGCCTGCCAACCTCCGGTCGGGTCCCGGAGCGGGCATAAAGAGGAAGATGGTCGTAGGGAGAAAGATAGTCGCTCCCACAAGACCCGCTGCCAGCCAGAGCGGCAGGTTGCGCACCAACTCGCCCGCCACTGCCATGCCCAATCCCATGGCGGCGATGTATGCGAAGTTATACCACGCGCTCAGCTTGTTCTCGTCTTCTTTGCGCGCGACGGTCGAAAGCCATCCGCCCAGCGCTGTTGTCGATAGGATCGCCGCAGCAGAGCCTGTAACCAGAGCGATTTCGAGAACGACCAGATGATGGAGGTTCAGGATGGCGATGACCGCCAGTAGAGAGGCCAGCGCAGCAAACAGAGTCGCATACCAGCGGCGGCTGAAGCGCACATCGAGCATCGGTCCAAATACGACCGCCCAGAAATTCGGAGACAGGGCCGCCGCCGTAATGCCCGCAATCCTGGCCTCGGAAACATGTTGCGCGGCCAGCAACTGGGGTATCGCGAAAAATGCCAGGCCTCCGTACAGCCCAAACGATGAATTCGATAACCCCATTATCCAGATCGGCGGCGCTGTTCGGTCCAATTTCAAGCAGGTCTCCGAAGTTCTTGATCCGGTCTTCATGCTAACCCGGCGCCAGGACGGGCTCTCCCGTTTACCGCTGACGATCACTCGGTCCCAGGGTTTTCGAGCAGTCGCTGCGCAGCTCCCGGCCCTTCCTGGCCCAACTGAAGACGACGATGTGGCTGCCGATATCGATATGCAGGGGCGCAGAATCGATAAACTTTGCCCTGATCGTCCGTCCACTTATTTAACACTGCACCACGAAGGGATGCGCACTGTGAGGGTCGGTGAACAGCGTGACCAGGAAGCCGAGATACCCTGGGCCCATTTGCGGATCCCCGCCTTTCCTCAAATCGCCATTCAGGTCCTCCAACTGACGAACAACGAAGACGTATCGATGCGTCAGCTCGGCGACCTCATCTCTTTCGACCCTTCGTTCTCCAGCGAAGTACTCACGATCGCAAATTCTGCCTTGTTCGCTCCCCGGGTGCCCGTCACCAGCATCCTGCAGGCCATAGCGGTTCTGGGCCTTAACCGCCTCAGAGGTGTCTGTCTCACCGTCGGAATCAGAGCCTACCTTGGCAAGGCGCTGAACCGCCTGTCGCTGCGGGCTATTTGGCGCCACAGCCTGGGGTGTGCATTGATAGCGGAGCAGCTGGCCCCAGGGGGCCAGGTGAACAGAAACACCGCGTACACCGCCGGCATCCTGCATGATATCGGCCGATTGGCAATGGTGGTTATCCGCCCCGAGGCGTATGACACTTTATTAATGAACCATAGCGGATCTGCCAGCAGCATTCTCCCACACGAGCGGGCCCTGTTCGGATTTGATCATTGTGAGGCAGGAAGGCATCTCATCGCGGACTGGAAATTGCCGGCGGACTTCGAGGCCATCGTCTCCGATCATCATGCCCCCAGGCAAAAGCACGACTCGTGGAATTTGGCGGCCCTGGTCAACGTTAGTTGCAGAATGGCCGATACCATAGGCTTTGCCGTATTTCCGCGGTGCGAGGTCACCTCCTATGCGGATCTGCTCGGTGAACTCCCGGAGGGGGAGTGCAAGATGTTATCTACCGACATGGAAATCGTTGCCTTTGAGGTCTCCAGCAAGATCAACGTCCTGGAGTTAGCTTGAGGTCGCATGAGACCGTGCTCACTACGACTGGGAACCCGTCCGCATGAAGCTACGAAGCGTCGCTGGCCGCTTCGTCATGGAATGATGAAGCAGCCGGAACCTGCCGGACGGGCTTACCGTTGGCCTTTGCTTTGGGCTTCGATGCGGCGTTGTTATGGTTATTCATGATGGTTGCGGCGGGCGCGTGACGCATGAGCTTCTGCTGCACTCCCATAGCCGTTCCGTCTTCATCCAGACCATCCCGATGGGCTGCATGCGCGTCTTCATGACACCCTCTTGCAACTCGGTGGTTATCAGGTTCAGACGCTGTGAGGTCGCGTTAAGGGCGGGATCCTCGCGCTCGATGTTGAATTGCAGAATCTGGTTGCGGGTGAGCACCAGTTCTCCGACCAGATCCATGAGCTTATCCAGCAGCCCAACCCCAACCCGGATGTTTGCATCCACTGCGGCCGAGGACCTCGTTACATCTTCTTCTTTGCCGCCTTCCTTCTTTCTTCCTCGCTCCTCCTCTTTCTCGGAATCCTCCGGGAGGGAAGAAGAGGCTTTTTCGACCACGGGTTCCGTTACCAGCCCGGGCGCTGTACTGGCGCCGGACGGTTCGGGCGTAGACTGTGTCTCCTCGGTTGTCAATTGCGCCGCGATGCGCAGGCGTTCCGTCAGGTCTTCAAAGCGCTCCGCGCCCTCCTTTCCGCTGGTTTCAATCGCCGCCAGCACTTTTCGCGTTGCATCCACCGTCTCCAGAATCAGAGAAACCAGGGCCGGCGTGAGCTCCCGTTTGCCATCTCGCAATTGACTCAGGAGGGTTTCCGCCTGGTGTGTAATTGCTTCCAATACTGAGAACGCCAGGAAGCCGCATGCTCCCTTGATGGTGTGAATGGTGCGGAAAATGCTGCTCAGCAGATCTGCATCGTGCGGATGTTTTTCCAGTTCGACGAGATCCTGATCCAGCCGCGATAGGTTTTCGTGACTCTCGACCAGAAACTCGCGAATTGTTTCCTGATCTTCCGCGCTCGTGTTATCCATAATGCCTTCCCACTCCGCGAGGGCCGCATCGCTCTCAGCCACGTGGGCAGAAGTTATGGCGACTTCGGGTCGATCTAGTTACTCCGTTGACTGCCGCTCAAGCGAGTTAAGCGATATGGCAGGCCTCGACCTACCTGAGCCGTCAAGACTATGCAGCTTAGTCGCAGACCTAAAATTTCGATCCCGCAAGCACAGTCCCTCGCCTGGCAGGTACCATCGGACAACTTCGATTTGTTCAGTTGATCGTAGTGCTCGGAAGTCAGCTCGATTCCGATCGATCCAGCACCTCTGCTGGCCCGGCAAGCTCTGTCCGTTGCATCGGCCTGCGAAAAACGGAGTTGAACTTGCGTTCAATTTCGCGTCAGAACGAATGGAAAAACAGTCGCGCCCGGTACCACCACCGCTCCAGGCGCAGACAATGAGCAAAGTGCTCTTTCACTGTTTATTTTTTCCATTTCGGTCAACCCTCCTCATGGGATCTGAAAATTTGCCGATTGAAAGTGCATGCAGGTGCTTTCCAGGGAACAGGGCACATGCCGTCGTGTGCTGATGCTCTGCGCGCTCGCGGTCTCCGCTTTCTGGTCCGACGCTAACCTGGCCGAACCCATCAGACCGACAACCACCCTCCCCATCGAGATCATGGGAGCGGAGGGCTCGCTGGCGACGGTCTCCATAAACCTTTCCCAGGCCTCCGCTGCGCAAGTCACTTCGCTATGGTTGCAAGTGCATGGGTTGGAATATCCAGACCTGGCGAGTCGTGCGAGTGAACGATGGGGCCTGGGTTTCGCTCAACAACGCGACAGCTACCGTGCTCGAGCCAGGGCTCAGCTATGGAGGCATCGGGGGAGCGTTCGCGACCCTGAAGATGACCGTGCCGATGGCACCCGGTTCGCTGGTGCAGGGAGCAAACCGGATCGAGTTTCGCTTCAATCGGTCCAATGGCGTGGTGAGCGGGTTTCGCGTGCTGGCGTTCAACCTGTTGAAGCCGAATGGTGAACGACTGTTGCCGCCGGAGGCGTTTTTAGAGGAGGATCCGGAGCGTTGGGTCGCGCCGATGAGCCGCAAAAGGACATCGCGGAGGGGGAGCGACTATGGCGGAGCGCGCCCCTGCGAGCGAGCAGCCTGAGCGGGGCGTCCGGCTATCCGGGCACACTGCGGCGACTGTCATGCCCGCGATGGACAGGACCTTAAGTACTTCAATTATTCGAACCTGTCGATCGTGGCGCGGTCGCAGTTCCATGGCCTTTCCGAACGCGAAGGCAAGCAGATTGCGAGTTATATCCGCTCCCTGGAAATGCCGCATCCCGGGCGTCCCTGGAATCCTCCTTATCAGCCGGGGCCGGGAATGCAGACGCGAGCCGCGGCAGAGTTAGCCGCCGGAGCGGGGCTGGATTGGGTGCTGGATGACGATAGCAAGACACTTCGCAGCTTGTTCCAGGTGCATGATGGCACGGCGGTACCAGTGGCCGTATTTGCGCCCGACGGCGATCTGAAGCTGCGAGAGATCCCGATCGCGCTCCAGATGCCGGACTGGAACCACTGGCTGCCCCAGGTGCATCCGCTCGATGCATGGGGGGACAGATTCGCGGCCAGCGAGTTTAACCGCATGTATGCGGCACGCGAACGCGGGTCCGGAAGCGGCGCCTCCAGGCGATGCGGCGAGCTTCTTTGCCAAGTGGCTAAAGGCCCGGTCGAGGTTCCTGATCCCGCCCAGGACAGCCGATGCGGCGCGATGGTCGCCTGCGCTGGCGCAGTCACTCTACGCAACACTGCTGTGGCAACTGGTGAAGACGTGGGAGATTTCGCACGCCCACGGGCTCGAGGGGGCTGGCGGACAATATGGTCTGGAGCAACGTGGTGGCGGCCGATACGGCTCCCGCGACGGTAAACATTCCCGATAGCGCAAACGGCATGGGAGGGAGCGGGCTGACGAATGAGTACTTCAACAATGCCTGGTACGAACTGCAGATGCTGCTGAACGACGGAGGGCATCAACACCATGGGCGTGGACCGGTGGATTGGGTTTACGTGGCCGGACATGAGCGGGAACTGGAACGATGGAGTGGGCTGCCTGAGCCCGGGAGGGTGCTGGTGACGGTGATCGCGGCGATGCAGTCGACTGACCGGGAGATTGGGCCGCAGGACAAAGCAAAGGGCTGGCGGCCGGACCAGACGATCGATCCCAGGATGATGGTCGCTCCGGAGTGGAGTGAAACCTTCGCCGGCCTTCCGGCGGCAGAGCGGCGGGCGATTACGCAGGCATGGTTGAGCGCATGGCTGGAGAAGTGCACGAGTTACCCGGTGGTGGCGTACTTTCATCTGGCTCAACTGCCCGGCAGCTACGAACCACCGAAGGAGCTGCGTGCGATCTCGGGTGGCAAAGTATGGGAGTCGGCGTCCAGGTTCCGCGCGGCGGGAGTGGACGCGAAGCTGGTCGACAGGCTGGAACTGTGGGGAAGCCAGTACATGGCGATGTCATCGCTGTTTCAATATTGAAGTGAAGCAATCGTTGAACCCTTGGGGGCTCTGTGATCCTGGGCCGCCGGGAGTAGGTTCGCTACAAGGCGGCGATTTTCTTCGACAACTCTGTGGCTTTGGCGGGATCCATAATCGCGCGGCCGCCGAGTTCATAGCAGCCCGCCAGATCTTTGAGGTTGGCGGAGGTCAGCGCTCATGTCGATTTTGAGGAATAATTTGCATTGCCGGGCGAGAAAGTTCCGCCGCCGGTCCCAGGTAGGGTTTGCTTACAGCAATCACTTTGTTGGTAATGTCGCTCATCCTTCGCTTTACTCCCCCGTGCCGGCCTTCGAGGCCTCAGCCTCCATTTGAAAAAATCTCACCGCGACCACCATGCGTGAAAAAGAGTCGGCAAGATCGCCGATTTCATCGTCCGAAAAGCGGCGTACGGAGATTTGCAGATTTCCCATGCTGACGTTTTCCGCTACTTCCTTCAGGTGTTCCACCGGCAGCAGGATGGCTCTGGACAACACGAGGCTCATGACAAGGGCAATCACCAAGCCCAGGAGCGAGACGCCAAGGACCACAGGCACCGAGCGTTTGCTGACGCGTTCTATATTTTCCTGGGACGACTGGCTGGAATCGCGGCCGGCCATCTCGCCATCCTCGGCGGTCTCGTTCAAGTGTCCCGCGGCTGCCTCGTAGGCGGCGACGTCGTTTGCGCCGCCCGCCCCATTCTTCTCCACTCCTTGCGCCACGGTTTCGACGGCGCCGGCATAGTTGGCTGCCGCGGCAGAAATCAATTGAAACTTGGCCCGCTTTTCTTCCGTAGGGGCGATGCGTACGCCTCTCTTGGCCAGCGACTCGATTTCGTGGATTTCGAATTCGGCCTCGTCCAGATAGGTCTCGCGCGCCTTGTCCGCACCCAGTTGCTTGAACTCGGCCAGATAACTTTTGATCTTGCGCTGGGCTTCCAGATTGTGAACCTGGATCTCGAGCGAGATCGAATTCAGCCGGTCGCCGACGCGGGCGGTTTCAAGCGCGCTGGTGCGCAGGCTGAGCACGGAGTAGACTCCGATCACTGCGACAATTCCCATCAAAAACAATACGGCGCTGAAGCCTCCCACTAATTTGTTCTTGATCGTTGGTCTCATACGGCTCCTTTGTCGGTTGCACTCAGCTAGAGCGGGTAACCCGGTTGACCCAGCGTCTTGCCTTCGATGCGGATGACTTTTACGGATGCCCCCATCGCCGGCAGCGAATTTGCCTCGACGACGGCAAGTCCTCCTGCGGACCCGCTCACGTATTTGCCCGCGGCGGCATCGGAATCCACGGTTTGAATGACCATGGGTTCATCGCCGCGAAATTCCGCGCTGATAATGTAGCGATGGTATTCCGCCACCGAAAGACGAACGATGCTGGAGAGGACGCATTGGAAATCTTTGCTGGAGGGATCGCGGGCAATCAGGGCCACGTTCTTGTTGTTCTGCCAGGCCCGCACATCGCCCAGGATGAGCTTTCGCAGCTGCGCCATGGAGAGGCTCTCTACCGGGTTCGCCTTATTGACAATCACAGCCAGGCCGCCCGGCACGCACTGCGCGTGGGCGCAGCCACAGAACAGCAACAACAACATCGCGACGTGCAAGCCGTGCTTTGCCATGTCAGTTCGAATCCCTCCTCGACAAAGGTTCAAAAGCTGCTTCAAAAAGTGAAAGCAACTTGCGCGTTCAACCCATTTCCCGCCATACGCGTGCTTTGATAAAGATGGTTGTATTGCAGTTTGAACGCCGCATATTCGGCGAAATCGATTCTGAGTCCAACCGACGGACCGTAATAGGTTCCCTGCAGCAGATTCAAGGGTCGCCCAGGTGATCGCGCACGTATTGATAACGGAAGTAGGGCTTGTAGATACCGAACTTACGGGCGGCCTGGATATAACTCATCGGGCTGCGGAACGGCGCGGGGGTTCCGTCCTGGTTGTTGCTCAGCAAGACGGCTTCGTTCATGAACTCCCAGTTGGGGGAAAGATAAACGACATAAGCGCTCTCGATGTTCTGCGTCACCCCGGCTTCTCCCGTGGGATAGAGACGATCGTGATACCACGATCCGCCGATCTGCAGTCCCGGGACCATTTCCGGCCTGATGTACGCGGCAACGTTGGTCGCCTTGGCGTTGCGGTCGGAGACGAAATTCTGCACGGACTCATCGCCAGGTTTTGGTGTTGGAAGTGAGACCATTGCCCACCTCGGCGACATAGTGAAGCCCCAGCTTGCCGGTGTGGGGAACGGCTCCGGTCACGTTGACGCCAACCATGTGTACCGGCAATATGCCGCCGCTGTCTTCGAACAGGTACATGATGGGCCGGCCCTCGGCGGTGGAAAACCACACCCCGTGATGGTACGCGGTGTTGTAATAACCGATGGAGGTGTGGAAGCGGCCGGCGGTGGCGGCGAAATAGCGGTTCGCCTTATAGGTGAGCTGATAGCGTTCAATGTCGAGTCCGAAGACATTGGTATCGTCCGGGCCAAGGACAATCTCTGCCAGAAAGTTCAGGCGTTCGGAGAGCTTGGAGGTGAGGAACAGATCAAACTCGCCCGCCTGAAAGGTGGTATGGGGAATGGTGACGGGGTTCCCGCAGGTTCCGCATCCGCCGTCGATGATGGGAAAAACCAGGGGATTGGCGATCGATCCGACGCCGAAGTTGAAATCGAAGAATCCTCTGAACTTGATCACCGGCCCGCCGGGAATCGACATGCTGTGTCCGCCCATGTCGACGTCCGCCGCCTGGGCTACGGGAGGCTCCTCGGGGGCCGGAGCAGCAGTGGCGACCGCCGCTGCGTCTGCTGCGGGCGCGGCTGCGGTGGCGGGTGCTGCGGCCACCGGGGCACGAGCACGCAGGGGGGTGGAGCGGCGGGGGTTTCTCCTGGCGCGGCGGGTTGTGCTGCTTTTAACTTGGAAACTTCCGCTTCCAGTTCCTTCAACCGCGCGTCCTGCGCCTTAATTAGCTCCAGCAGCTGCGCTGTAGTTTCGGGCGACGCATCCGCGGGCGGCGCCGGAGTCTGCTGCGCGCCCGCCGATGGCAAACCGGCCAACATCAGAACAACGAAAGAAACACAGACCCTGGTTAGCCACATTGCTGTTACGTCCCTTTTCAACCGTCACATTTGCTTACTACTCTGGTTGTTACTTGATTGGCTCGCCTATCTTTTCCGTCTTGTTAAGTTGGCCCCAAACCATGCGATCCTGAGTTCCTGCGAGTGGTTGAACCGCCGACAGAAATCTCCCCTAAGCGGGAGTTCTGCGGCCGTTGACAGTGGAACGAATCGTGCCTTCTGGTCCGGAGTTGCCGAGCTGACTGCTGAAGGTTATCGGCGGTCGAGTGGGGAGGTTTAGGTGGCTTTGCAGAGGTGGGTTATCTTCAGTAAACGTAGGCATGGCGCCCGCGCAGAAGACCGGGAAGAAAGTTTGCAACCGATTGGGATGGCCAGCAACGGATCTGTTACAGTCTTGGCTTCCTTGAGCAGGTCGCGCACGCCATCACGGGCGCGACCGCGTAAAGGAAATCGGGCTTACCTAAGCACAGCGCCTAATGAGCCGGCGCAGCAGCGTGCCTGGAATACAACCCAGAACAAACCACTTGCTCGACGGCGCTGAGCAGCATTCGGGCAACCCAAGTACTATGGTGTACCACGGTGACGGTCTACGCTGGTCCAGCGGTACGTCAGGCCCGCATAGGCAAGCGTCAGAGGCGCCCCATGCGCGTTCTGCACCATCAGCGTGCCCGGCGAAAAGTGACCTGCGCCGAGCTGCAACCCCAGGTAATCGTTGACTAGATACTTGCCCGAAGCATCGAACTCCCGTCCGATGTCGGGGCACTTCGAAGCCCCCCGATGCAGGAGCTTTGATGAGTGTTCCGGCACTCCCGGTATAGCGCTATCGTGCACCGAAGCCACCTGCAGCCAATCCTGCTGGATCAGCAAAGTAAGGCGCCGGGACGGATTGAGATCGAGGTTGATGCGATCCTCTTTGATGTTTTGATAACCGAACTGGTCGGTCAGCCCAAACGCATTGTGATTGCTTCGATATGCTGGTCGAAGGTGCCGTGCCTCTGGTGAGTAACGGTACCGGAAGCATAGTCATACTCTCCAGGCAGACGCGGCCTCCCAGGGCAAGTGTTGCGCAAGATAGCCCGCCTTTGTGATGGCAGGCGGCGGCAGCGCTCATCGAATTGTTCGAGAGAAACTGCCCCGCTGCAACGCTGCGAGACCGTCATAGTCGAATCCACCCATCAGGCTTCCTACCACTTGGCGCCCGGCGTCACCTCGTTTCGGTTCCAACATCGCCTGCCGGCTGAACTCGCGGAAGCGCCTTCACAAACACAAAGGGCTGAAGCACCACGTGGCACCCATGTCTGAATCGTCCCCAGTGCGCCGTGAAAGGTGAGCCCGGCGCGGTGCGTATCCCAGAGCCGTGGGATGAACAATAACCACGATGTGGTGAATAGATCCATCCGGTTGGTGTCTCCATAGCGTCCCAGGAAGCCATCGAAGGTCCGGCTGTTGTTTGTCCAGTCGCTGATGCCGACCAGCCGCTCTCCGCCGTACTTCAACTCCTGCCGCCCCGCGAGAGTGGCCTGTTCCCGATGCAACAGCAGATAAGCCTGGCGTGCATCGAACTGGTCGCGCATGTTCGCCGCCACAAACTTCGGCGGCAAGAGCGCAGATTGTCACTGAATTGGAAGTATCCCGTCACCCAGTCGAATGGTCTCAGCGCGAACCCGCCGCGAATCCGGCTCAGGTCATAGATCTGAAGATTTCCGGATTTATAACCAGGTAGGTCTGTGACTCTGTACGCTCCCGCAAATCCATATCTAAGGTCGCCCAACTCGGTACCCCTCCCAACGGCAGCGGCTCCGCCTTGCCCTGATTCTGCGGATAGTCGATGTACTGCTGCGCAAAAGCCCCTGGCATCAGGAACAAACTCGCCGCCAGCGCCAATAAACAGCTCGGCCTTCGAATTGCAAAACGACTTTCTCTTTTAGCACACTCTCGGTACGAACTACCGCCATGTATTTCCCCCTCCGTGGTCGTAGGACGAAAAGACGAAGATCGCCGCGTCTCCGCAGAAATCATATCGGCCAAGTCGTGCGCCATTTTCGGGGTAGAGTCTCGAGTGAACGCGGCAGACACAAATTCCCGAAAGATGGTAACCGGTCGATCCTGATCCGTCCGTCCGCGCTCCAATTCATTGAAGGACCCATTTAGAGCTGAGTCGATTCAGCAGCGCGGCTGGAATACGTCCCAGGGGGAGCACCTGATCGACGGCGCCGAGCAGGATTGCTTCGCGAGGCATACCGAAAACAACGCATGTCGATTCGTCCTGGGCGATCGTGAAGGCGAGCGCCTCTTTCATCTCCAGCATGCCTTTCGCTCCGTCGGCACCCATTCCGGTAAGCAGCACCCCAAGCGCGTTCTTTCCCAATTGCTTAGCACAGGAAGAAAACAGCACATCTACTGAAGGCAGATGGCGATTGACTCGCTCTCCACGATAGACACGCACCGCGTATTCCATGCCTCGACGGACGACCTCCATCTGGTGACCTCCTGGTGCAAGCAAAGCGTGGCCAGGAAGGATGCGATCGCCGTCCCGAGCCTCCTGGACGCGAATCCGGCACAGAGAGTCTAAACGCTGGGAAAATGGCCGGGTGAACGCCTCCGGCATATGCTGCACCATGACCACTCCGGGAAAGTCGGCGGGTAGCGGCATCAGCAGATCCTTGATCGCCTCTGTACCGCCCGTGGAGGCGCCGATGGCAACCACTTGTGGGTGGCGGAGAAATGAATTCCGGGGGGCAACACAGCTGGGGTTGTCTCATGCGGCTTCACGGCGCGCACCTTTACCCCTGCCGCCGCTTTGACTTTGGCAATAATTTCGTCGGCTTGCTCGATGGTCCCGCTGGTGACATCCAGCTTTGGCTTTGGGACATAATCGACAGCGCCTAGGGTGAGTGCTCGCAGCGTGGTGTCCGCGCCCTTTTCGGTAAGCGGAGAAATCATAACCACCGGCATCGGGTGGCCACGCATGAGCTTCTCCAGAAAGGTAAGCCCATCCATCCGGGGCATTTCGATATCCAGGGTAAGGACATCCGGGTTGAGCGCCTTGATTTGCTCCCGCGCGGCGTAGGGATCCCCTGCCATGCCGATAACCGTGAGCATCGGATCGGATTCCAGAATCCGGGTTAACAGTTGACGCATCAACGCCGAATCATCAACGATAAGTACTCGTGCAGGCGCCCTCATAAGGGATCTCGTGTCTTTACAGCATGCAGATTGCAGTCGTCGGAGCCCGGGACCCGGGATTCGCCGATTGGTTCACCCAATAGTGCGCGCTCGATTTCAAGCGCTCAATCTTCGCGCTTCGGGTCTTTCTTCGTCATCGGTGCTGTTGAACTCTCTGACCAAAACCATGAGGCCGGCGGTCTGCTGGGAGAGCGACTGGGATGTTTCGGCCAGCTTTTCCGTCTGCGAGGAGTTGGTCTGCGTAACACGGTCTATCTGCGCAATCGCATTGTTCACTTGTTCCACGCCTGTACTCTGTTCCGCGGATGCCGTCGCAATCTGTCCCACCATCTGGCCCATGTCTTTAACCGATTTCACGATGCCGGCAAGCGAATGGCCGGAACGATCCACCAATTGCGTCCCCGCCTCCAGCTTCGCCATCGAATTTTGAATAAGGCGCTTAATTTCCTTCGAGGCTCCGCTGGTGCGCTGAGCGAGACTGCGGACTTCAGCCGCTACCACAGCGAAGCCGCGGCCGTCTTCTCCAGCGCGTGCTGCTTCGACCGCTGCATTGACAGCCAGCAGGTTGGTCTGGAAAGCGATGTCGTTGATGGTCGAAATGATTTCAGAAATCTTGGCCGAAGCGGCGTTGATCTCGCCCATTGCCGTGATCGCCTCAGAAACGACCAGACCCGCCTGTTCGGCGGCTTGCTCGCTCGACGAAGCAATTCCCTCGCTTCGCCGGCCATCTGCGCGCTATGCTGCACTGTGGCCGTGATCTGCTCCAAGCTGGCTGCGGTTGGTTCCAGGCTCGAGGCCTGTTTCACGGCGCCGTCGGCGATCGCTCGAGATGAGGTCGCCAAATCCCCCGATGCGGCCGTCATCCCTCCTATGCCTACGTCAGCTTGCGCAATGAACAGACGCATAGAATCAAAGTTTTCCTGCAGCCTCGCTCGATTGCTTGTGGTTTCTAAAGTCTTTCTGTGAACACGGCGGCAAGGTAGCAAAGAGCCGCGGACTCAACGGCCACATAGATGACGTGTACCAAGACCATAGCGCGATTGGGTGCGCTAAAACCAAACAGGATCATGGGATTCCTGCAGATAATCGAACCAGCTGTGTGCACCGATATGACCGCCGAGGCTCCAATAATGACCCGCCAGTCCTGGTAAATGAGCAACAGCGACAGCAGGACGAATACCCCAAAGTGCAGTTCGGTCATACCGTGAGCCTGGTCGATGTTCAGCCCGCAAAAGACCATCAAGGCTGCCGCGCACAACAGCCTGCTGAAAAGCGCACCCGGCGCGATCCGGAGGCACAGAATCGTTAGCGCTGCGGTGGGTACAGCCACCAGCCAAACGAGTGTCCACGTGCCATACCAGGGGCCAGGCCGGCTGAAAATAGCACCAGCAGACAAAGCACGACGATAAAAGATCCATTCGCCATGGTGATCTGGGGGGTACTGACGAATCAACGATCTTCATGCAACCTCCGGCAGTTCCTTCCCATGTGAGTGTTATCGGCTGACAAGGGAGGAGCAAAAGCAGGGCGAGGGCAAAGGTAAGCACTTTAAAGCGCCCGGCCCCGCCCCTGCCAAAATGGTTCCTTCGCAGCTAAAGAGTCTGCGTGAGAACCTCCTTGAAAAAGATGATGGGTGCCCCAGGTCTCGCTTTTGAGACCTGGGATCCTTCACGCAAATACCGGAAGATCAATTGGGGAGCTCTGACTTCGAGACAGCCTGGGGTCCAAGGAACGTAAGACCGGTCGTTTTTGTTTCTAATATGTACAGGCTTAAGAGCCCCTGCGCATTTCTTTCCAATAGGTCTGCCGGCATTTGCGTGAAGGATCCCAGAACTTGAAAAGCGAGACCTGGGGCACCCATCATATTTTTCAAGGAGGTTCTCACGCAGATCTGTAGCCCATAAGGCGATAATGAACTCTGCGAAAGGCAGGCGGACAAACAGCTCCATTCAGCGGCAGATTTTGCCTCTCAGCGTCAGAACAGGGTTATTTCACCAGCCGAAGCTCGCTTCGACGAAGCTCCAGCGGTACTCATCTTCGGCGCTCAGGATCGGGGGCAACCGGGAACCATCGACGGTGTGAACGGTTGCTTGCCCGTATCGGTCCTGAAATTGACCTGCACTGGTTGCGTGCCGCCCAGACGTTGGGCCACGATCGGTATCCTCTCCGTTGCAAGAAACTCTCGGATGAAGGCCGCATTCAGTTCCCCCACGGTCGGCGATTGAAGAGAGGAGACCACATTCCCACCGCCAAATACCTTCGCCTCCAATCTTCGACGATCTCCGCCAGCTTTCATGATCGCGTTGATCAGCAACTCCATGGCATGCACTCCGCAACGCGCGGGACGGTCGTCGCTCTCGCATCTCCCGGGAATCAGGATGTGATTCATTCCTCCAACGCATGCTGCCGGGTCGCGCAGACAGACAGCCACGCAGGAGCCCAGGAGGGTTTGCAGCAGCAGGGGCGTTGCACTGGCCACGACCTCGCCAATATAAATCCGCTTTTTTTGTGCCGGCGGCAGACGAGACTGAGGCGCAGCGTTCTTTCGAGCCGCCCGCTGCTCTCCATTACGTCCCTCATTGTCGGGAGCGCCGCCGCCGCTCTACTCCCGCGTAGGGCGGCCGCTTCTGAGCGCGCAGCTGGTGAACGGTGTTGCTCAGCGCCTCCACCGAGTCATTCAGCCAGGGCACATGCTCGGAGTGGCCGAGAATGAGATAGCCGCGTGGCTTCAGGTAGCGCAACATCTTGCGCAGAAAGAGCTCCTGGGTCTCGCGATTGAAGTAGATCAGCGCGTTGCGGAAGAAGATGGCGTCGAACAGACCTTCCATCGTCCACTTTTCATCCATGAGATTGATGCGTTGAAATTTAACCAGCTGCGCAACCTCCTTCTTAACCCGCACCTGTCCGCTCATGTCTCCTTTGCCACGGAGAAAATACCTGGTCCGCATGGCTGATGGGACTTCTTCCAGGGCGTCCTGGTCATAGATGCCTTGGGCCGCCGTCGCCAGCACGACGGTGTCGATATCGGAAGCAACCACCTCGATCTGCCAGCCACCGGGGGCAGACGACGGCTGACCTGGAATCGGAGCCAACGAACCGGCCGCATGCCCAGCCTTCAACGCATCCAGCAACGAGATCGCGATGGAGTAGGGTTCTTCTCCTGTGGAGCACGCCGCGCTCCATATGCGAACGCTCCGCGCGCGCCCCAGCAGAGCCCCGGCCAATAACGCCGGCACGAGCGTTTTGGCGAGAAAATCGAAGTGGTGCATTTCGCGAAAGAAGGAGGTCTTGTTGGTGGTGACGCAGTTGATAATCTCCGCCAGCTCCTTGCCTCCATCCTGGACCTTCTGGACGTAGGCGGCATATTCGGCGAAATCGCTCATCCCGTGATGACGAAGTCGTTTGGAAAGACGCGCCGCCAACATCATCTGCTTGCCGTCCCGCAGCCAGATGCCTGTCTCGCGATGGATCAATTCGCGAAACACTTTGAACTCGCGCAAATCCATCGAGAGCGGCGAGGCGTCAAGCGTCGGAAGGGCCAAGGCTTTTCTCCACTGAGGAAGTACTCGAGTCCCGCCGGTGCGAATTAGCGGGATCGAGGTTTGCTCTCATGCGTGCTCACGGTCGGTCCTCCTTCAATCAACCTGTGGCACGGTCAGCTCAATATCGCTAAGCAGCTTCTCCAGATTGAGCGCTACCGCAAGATGCTCGCGCGTCTGAAAGACGCCGTCGATGAAGCGCGTATCGACTGCCGAGCCGAAATCCGGGGCGGCGCGCATCGCCTCCTGCGTGACCTGAAGAACATCGGAGACAGCGTCGACCAGCAGTCCAACCATTTTGTCTCCCACCATGGCGATCACGATCACGGTGAACTTGTTGTATTCAATGGGGGGCAGGCGAAACTTCATGCGCAGGTCGACCACCGGCAGCACCGTTCCGCGCAGGTTCATCACTCCTCTGACATGGGGGGGAACGTTGGGGATCGGCGTGACTGGCACATATCCGCGAATCTCCTGGATTTTGAAGAGCTCAAGCCCATACTCCTGCTCATCCAGAAGAAAGGTCAGGAACTGGCTGGATGCTGGAGCCTCGTGCTTCACAATCGCTTTCATGAATATTTCCTCTCCGAATCCGTGTCAGACGCCGGCATGGATCGATTGCCCTAGAATTCTTCAAAGCTCGCATCATCGGATCTGGCCGCAGAACTACCGACCAGCACAGTTGCTTCCGTGTGCTGCTTCTGTTCCCTGGAAAGAAGCAGGCCTTGCCTGCGGGCGCGGCCGACCGCGCCGCGGGGCGACGGGCCGTTCCGTTCGCCAGGCGCGAAGACCGGGCCGAAGGCTGACGACTGCGGCCGCGCGCGATGATTCGTGGCTATCCCCCAAAGTGAAGGCACCGACTAGCTCCAGCAGCCCCGCCGCCTGCCCGGAAAGGCTTGCGCGGTCGAAGAAAGTTCCTCGGTCTGCGCCGAGTTGGATTGGGTCACCTGGTCCATCTGCGTGATCGCGGTGTTCACCTGATCGACGCCGGTGCTCTGCTCCGACGATGCGGCCGCGATCTCGCCTACAATGTCGGTTACCCGCTTCACCGATCCCACGATGCCTTGCAACGTCGCCCCCGAGCGGTTGACCAGCTCCGAACCCTTCTCTACCTTTTCTAGTGAGTCCTGGATCAGACCCTTGATTTCTTTGGCCGCCTCGGCGCTGCGTTGCGCCAGGCTCCGCACTTCGGTGGCCACCACTGCAAAGCCGCGGCCCTCTTCGCCGGCGCGCGCTGCCTCCACCGCGGCATTCACCGCCAACAGGTTGGTCTGGAAAGCGATCTCGTTGATGGTGGAGATGATGTCGGAGATCTTGGCCGAAGCGGTATTGATCTCAGCCATGGCGGCGATTGCGCTGGAGACCACTTCCTGCCCTTGTTCCGCGGACTCCCGTGAACCGGTTGCCAGTTGGCTGGCCTGCCTGGCGTTGTCAGCCGTTTGCCGGACGGCGGCAGTGATTTGTTCCAGGCTGGCCGATGTCTCTTCCAGGCTGGCCGCTTGCTGTTGTGCGCCGCTGGCGATTTGCCCGGCTGCCGCGGCCAGCTCCCGCGAGGAGGAGTTGGAGTTCGCAGCGCTGGCAGCGACCCCCTGCAAAGTGGATCGCAGTTTCTCTACGGCCGTGTTCAAGGCGCCGGTCATTCGGCCCACTTCGTCTTTGGTAAGCACGTCGACGGTGATCGTCAGGTTGCCGGCGGCCACTTGCTCCAGCGCGACCACCGCCTGGCCTAGAGGCAGAGAGAACCCGCGCGCGATGAAGATACTGAGCAGGACACCCAGCACTACGGCAATGGCGGCCGCCGAGATCATCAGGGCACGAGCAGACTGGTACGACTGGTTGTTCGCCTGAAACTTCTCCTCTCCTCTTGTTTCCTTGAGCGCGCGAGCGCGGTCGCTTGCGTCATAGAGAGGTTGCCCGACAGTAGTGACCATAGCGAGCGCCGTTTTTGCCCCCGCCAAGTCGTTGGCTCCGACCCGTTCGTATAGGTCGTGGTAGGACCTTTCGTAGGCAGGTAATGCATCGCGGATGACCTTGACGACAGCTTGACCCTCCTTGGAATAAAAGGATTTTTCCAGGGCGTCGAGGTTCGAGTGGATGGTGACAAAATCTGCCAGCATTATGCTCTTGTCGGAAGCAACTACCGCAGGATTGGCGATATTCAGCATCGCATCCCTGGCCTGCCGTCCCAACGACATGCGGGCAACGCCAATGTTGGCGGACTGGATGGCGCCCATCATGTCCTCCTGATAGAGGACCTGCAAGCGGTCGTTTCCCTGGCTCAGATTGGCTATTGCAAGATAGCTGATGATTCCGATGAGGACGATCAGAACACCGAAGCTGAGCAACAACCTGGGTGTGGCGTTGAGGTTCTTAAACCAGTTCATGGGCGGATACTCCTCTTTCTACGGATGCAGATAGGTTCGGTTGGGCGAACACGCTGGAAGGCCCGTCTCTTCTGGTCTTTAGGGCAAGCTGCGGGCGGGAAAGCGCGCTCGGCTTGCCTGCTCGCGATTGCCCGCCATCCTGCACGAGCTTGAATCTGGCGACTAGTTGTGCCAGCCGCCTGGACTCGCCGGCAAAGGATTGTGCGGTCGCGGAGAGCTGCTCGGTCTGCGCGGAATTGGATTGGATCACCTGGTCCATTTGGGTAACAGCGGTGTTCACCTGGCCGACTCCAAGACTCTGCTCCGAGGCTGCCGCCGCAATCTCGCCCACGATGTCGGTGACGCGCTTCACCGAGCCCACGATGCCTTGCAGCGTCGCCCCTGAAAGATTAACCAGCTCGGAACCCTTCTCCACCTTGTGCAAAGAATCCTGGATCAGGCTCTTGATCTCTTTCGCTGCCCCGGCGCTGCGCTGCGCCAGGCTGCGCACTTCGGTGGCGACGACGGCGAAGCCGCGACCCTCCTCGCCTGCGCGGGCAGCTTCCACCGCGGCATTGACCGCGAGCAGGTTGGTTTGGAAGGCGATTTCGTTGATAGTCGAGATGATGTCGGAGATCTTTGCCGACGCAGTGTTGATTTCAGCCATGGCGCCGATGGCGCTGGCAACCACTTGCTGGCCATTTTCCGCCGACTCGCGCGAGCCGGTAGCCAGTTGGCTGGCCTGCCTGGCGTTGTCGGTACTTTGCCGGACGGCGGCGGTGATTTCTTCCAGGCTGGCCGAGGTCTCTTCCAGGCTGGCCGCCTGCGCTTGCGCGCCGCCGGCGATCAGCTCCGCCGAGGCCGCCAACTCCCGCGAGGAGGAGCTGGAATGCGCCGCGCTGTCAGAAACCTCGACTAAGGTGAAGCGCAATTTTTCGAGTGCCGCGTTCAAGGCACCGGCCATCCGACCCACCTCGTCACTGGTCAGCACCTCGAGCGCGATCGTCAAATCTCCTTCGCCCACCAGCTCGAGCGCGGCCACCGCGCGGCCCAGAGGCAGCGCGAACCCGCGCGCGATAAAGATACTCAGCAGGAACCCGAGAATCAGCGATGCCGCGAGGACGCCAACGATCTCGCCTCGCGCGCTGCGATAAGACTCCATGCTTGTGTCAAATTTCTGCTGGGTAAGCGTCCGTTTCATCGCCTGGGCCCGGGCAACCGCGTCGGCAATCGGACCTTCGAGAGCGTTGGCCACCAGGAGAGCGGCCTTGGCCCCAGCCAGGTCGTGGGCCTTGATCCGTTCGAATATGACGTGATGGGCTTGCTCATACCCCGGCAAACCCTCGCGGATCGTGTTCATGGCGGCCTGGCCGGCCTTTACGTAGAACAGGCCCTTGGCATCGTCGAGATCGGCACGCATGGCGGCAAATGTTGAAAACACGTTCTTTTCATCTTCCGCGACGGCGGCGGGATTATCGAGATCAAGAATGGCTTGGCGGGTAAACCGCCCGCTGGCGGTTCGCTGGATGACAATATCCTCGATATCGACAACCCCCAGGAGGTCGAGTTTGTAGAGCGCGACCAAGCGATCATTGGCACTGCTCAGGCGGCTCAACCCAAGAAAGCCCATGACGAACGTGAGCAATAAGACAACGCCAAAGCTCAGCATCAGTCGCGGAGTCGCATTGAGGTTTTTAAACCATTCCACGTGCGGGCGCTCCTCTGTCCATCGCTGCGGATAGGGCTGGCTGGACGGCCACGCTTGCAGGTACGCCGCGCTTCGTCCTGGCGGCTTGATGAGCAACGGAAAACAAGTCCAACTCGGAGAGCGCGGCCACGTCGATGATGGGCGCAACGCGGCCGTCACCAAGGATAGTTGCGCCCATCAGCCCTTCGACTTTGTGCAGATTTTTCTCCAGGCTCTTGACTACCACTTGTTGCTGTCCCAGAAGTTCGTCGACCACCAGGCCGAGCTTCTTGCGCCCTGCTTCGACTACCACGACCAGACGTTGATCTTCTTGCCCTTCCGCGTCCGGATTGCCGTTTGCGCGTGAGTCAGGATCGGGCGCCGCGTCCGGCTGGGCCTCGAGGAAGCGGCACAAGCGCAAGACGGGGATCGATTCCTCCCGGATCACGATGACCTCGGCCTGTTCCGCGACGCGTACGATCTTGCCCTTGCACGGTACGGCTTCGACCACCGCCAGCAGGGGAAGCACCAGGGTGCGGTCGGTCACCCGGATGAGAAGACCCTCGAGAATGGCGAGGGTCAACGGGAGTTCGATCGAGACCGTGGATCCGCTTCCCAGTTCGCTGGTGAGTCCCACGGTGCCGCTCAGTTGTTGCACATTGCGCTTAACCACATCCATGCCCACGCCGCGCCCGGAGAGATCGCTGACTTCTTCGCGGGTGGAGAATCCCGGAGCGAAAATCAGCATGCGTATCTGATCGTCGCTAAGGTCGGCCTGCTCGTCGATCAGGCCTCGCTCCACCGCTTTCGCACGCACGCGGGCGATGTCTATCCCGGCGCCATCGTCCGAGATCTCGATGACGATTCTTCCCGAACGATGAAAGGCGCGCATATGGATTACGCCCTCGGCGGGCTTGTCTGCCGCCAGTCGCACCGCGGTCGATTCGATCCCGTGGTCGGCAGCGTTGCGGATCAAGTGGGTCAGCGGATCGCCTAGCAGCTCCAGCATGCTCTTGTCGATCTCGGTTTCTTCGCCGTCGGTCTCCAGGCGGATTTGCTTGCCGGTGGACCGCGCGATGTCGTAGACCACGCGCACATACCTCTGAAACAGTGTGCCCACCGGCATCATGCGTACCGCCATCACGCGTTCGTGCAGTTCGCGCGTGCTGCGCTCCATGGCGGCCACCGCCTCGCGCAGTTTGGGCAGACAGGACGGTTCGAAGTCTTCGACCATCTGCGCCGTCATCACCTGGGCAATAACCAGTTCACCGACCAGATCGATCAGCCGGTCAACCTTCTCTGTGGCCACCCGGATGGAGCTCGACTCTGCCGCAGCGGCGGGCTTTTTCGCCGCTCTGCGCTCCTCCGCCTTTCGCCGCTCTTCGGCCTTTCTGCGCTCGGCAGATTCCACCAAGTCGGGAACTGCGGGGGGAACGACCTCGATCGTGCGCCCCTGCGCTGCCGGCCGATGAATAGCTAAGCCGTTCACCGGCTGCGCGGGCTGGTCGACGCGCCGGATGGTCACCTCGGCGAGATGCTCCACGAATTCGAAGACCTCGCACAATTCCTCCTCGGGAGACGAACTGGCCAGCTCCACGGTCCAGCTGAGATAACACTGCGCCGGGTCAAGCTGCGCCAACGGCGGCAGGTCCTCGGCATGCAGATGGCAAACGCTGACCGTGCCCAGAGCGGCCAGATTGCGCAGCAGCATGATGGGATTGGTTCCGCTCGAAAACATTTCCCGATGGGGCCGGAATTGAACCCGGTAAAAATTCAGTTCTCGGCCGGTCACGCGTGAGTCGTCCACCGCCTCTTGCGGCGAGGCGAGAGACTCGCTCATAGCCTGCTCGCTGGGCGCTTCTGCGGACCCGTCCCCACCTCCACACAAGCTCTCGATTTTCTCCGCCAGCTGCGCCGCTCCGTCGGGCATGCCGGCTTCCTCGCCGCCCTCGAGCATAGCCCGCAACACATCCACGGATTGCAATAGCAGGCTGATGACTTCGGCGGTGGCCGGCATCTCGAGCGAGCGCAGGCGATCGAGCAGACTTTCCAAACCGTGGGTGAAGCGGACCAGATGAGTCAGTCCAAACGAGCCCGCGCCTCCTTTAATGGAATGCGCCGAGCGAAAGATCGCGTTCATGATTTCAACGTCGTCCGGCGCCGAGCGGAGCGCGAGCAATCCCGCTTCCATGGATTCCACATGCTCGGCGCTTTCCTGCAGGAACGTCTGGCGAAATTGGCTGAGGTCGATTTTCATGGTGATTGCGTTTTCAAAAATAATGCGCGGTCGCGCCGGTAGCTGAGTGCAACCGCCCGGCGGCCGCCTCTGCGTAGAGGTAGCTGCCTGGGTCACACCATCGGTGCAAACGCCTCACGGCAGCACCTTGGCCACGGTCTGCAGCAGCTTCTCCGGATCGAACGGCTTCACGATCCAACCCGTGGCGCCCGCCGCCTTGCCCTGCTCTTTTTTCCCTGCCAACCCTTCGGTGGTCAGCATCAGGATCGGCTTGGTTTTCATGGCCGGCTGTGCGCGCAGATTCTGAATCAGGGTGATGCCATCCATGACCGGCATATTCAAATCGGTGATCACCAGATCCACGCTGGCACCTTTCAGTTTGTCGAGCGCGTCCTGGCCATGCTCGGCTTCGATCACATCAAAGCCGCCTTCGCGCAAGGTGAAACCGACCATCTGCCGCATCGATACTGAGTCATCGACAATCAGAACTTTTTTCAACCTTCAACCCCCAAGGATCGCGGCCCTTGCTGCGCGCGTGATCAAAACAACTCCACATCTCCGGCCGAAGCTTCCGCCTCGCCAAGCCCGGCGACTTCGCGCTCTTCCTGCATGGTGTAGGCACTGAAACCCTCATCGGCCGCGGCTGCGCCAGGGACCACGTTACCTACGTGTAATTGGAGACGCGCCGAGACTGTATCCAGATCCGCGACCACGTGGCTGATGCGCTGGCTGATGCGATCCTGGAATTGCAGTCCGCGCACCGCCGCACCGATATCGGTCGCCAGCAGTGCACCATCGGCAGTCATCCCGTTCAGCATTTCGACCATCTCGCCATGTGCCGTTTGGAGATCGCGTAGCGATGCATCCACTTCCTGCCGGCATTGCTCCACCCGTTCACTATCCTTCTCATTCATGCGCCGCAGATCCTCGAGCGTCGATTCCGCGAGCGCGCGCAAATTCAGCGCCAGTTCACCCACCTGGGCGGTGACTGAACGCGACTTCACGGTGGCGGCAGCTAATTCCACCGCGACCACGGCGAAACCCATCCCCGCGCTGCCTGCATGTGCCGCTTCGATGCGGGCATTGAAGGCCAGCATCCGATTGCTGTTGGTAATCTGGTCCAACTGCCCTAAAGCATCGCTGATCTGTTGCGAGGCCGAGTCCATGTCCTCGATGCGCTCGATGGCGCGGCGAGAAATTTCGCCCGCCTCAACCGTGGTATTCATGATCTTGACCAGGGTGCCGCTGCAAGCCTCGATCAGGCCCTCAAAAGACTGTTTACCGGAGTCTGATTGCCCATCGTGGCTGAGAAAACTCGTCGCCCGCGCCACCGTCGCTCGCGCACGAGCCGCGATTCCCTGAAAGCTGTCGCATACCCCGACCACTGAGTCCTCGATCTGTTTCGAGGTCTGTTTGAGTTGCTCGCTCATCCTGCCCAGTTGCGGCACGTAGCGGGCGATTTCCGCCTCCAGACCGGGTGGGCTTTCTACCGCGGGGCTGGTTTTGGACGGGATTTCGCCCATGGCCCGGCTCGGGCTTGCGCGCAGCACTTCAGGCCTCGCCATTCACACCTCACGTTCAGGAGAGATGTTCTCCCGTCCCCCGGCATACTCGAACCATCGCGATAAGGCCAGGGAGGTGTCGGCCAGACGCAAACCTTTGCCCTGCTTTTTCCGCTCCGTCGCCAGCGCCAGCAGTATTTGCAGCGCGCTCGCGTCCAGATGGTCTACAGCCTGGAGACTGACGGTCAGATCGCCCTCAATGCCCGCAGCCGAGAGGGCGATGGCGCGGAATTCCTGGGGCGGCAGCCAGTCTCCGTCGCGCGTAACGTTGATGACCGTTTCGGTTACAGTCTGGCTCGGGTTCCCTCTCTCCGCGTGCTTTTTCTTCAAGCTCATTCTCCGCATTCCGCCGTAATTCGCAGCACGCGTCCGGTCGCCTGAGTCAGGAGATGACCTTCAACAGAGGTTCTGTGGTGCGAATCACGGCTCTGTCGGGTTTATCGGCGACCCGCCTCAAACATTCACCACAGGGAGGTTTGGCGCAGTCAAACGGGGAGCGGTATCACTCTTCGGGAGGGCGGATTATTTGCTGCGGATGCGGGTTCTGGCGAGGAAATTACGGAGCCGGGCAGCGTCCTCGCGCTGCCTTTGAATGAGAAGTTTCTGACGCTCGAAGTGGCCGGGGTGTTCCAGTGTGGCGGCGACGAGCTCGTCCTGGCGGGCGCCGGCTTCGAGACGCAGGGCTTTGGCCCGCAAAGCGTCGTAGAAACGGACGCTTATCTCGTAAGGTTCGCTATTGAGTTGGGCATGCTTCATCGTGGTTGCTGAATGTCTTTCGTTGCAGGCTAAAGTTCTTTCCTACTTTGCCGATAGTACCGATAAGCAGTGAGTGCGGCCAGATTACAGCCAGGGCTTCCGGAAGTTCCTATACCAACAATCCACTGTTACGGATGGCGATTACAGAGTCGCCCATCTGGACAGACCCGTTACCTTCCTGAGCGTAGAGAGCTTGGTATCAACGCCTATCTGACCAAGCCGATCAAGAGGTCGGACCTTCTCGATATCATCAAGTGCAGGTGAGGGCCATTCCTCCGCGAGCTTGAGACAGTCTCCCCGCTTTCACGCACCAGGTAGAGGACCGGGATATATCACGCTTGAGCGCCACCGGACCCTGATCCGTACCTAAGCATCCTTCCTGATGCTTAGGTAGAATCGAATCCAAGCTGAAAGGAAAAACCCGCTGCGCTCTGTGCAGGGTGTAATCCCACATAGGCTCAATGAGAAAGTGAAGCGTATGTGCCGCACCTTAAGAAGATTAGCGCGCCGAACAGCGTTGTTCGCGTATCTATTTATTTTTCTGGTTAGCGTTTCTCCGGCACAGCCGCCGTATCGCTTCTTTTCCTGGACAACCGAAAACGGGCTTCCCCAAAATTCGATCCAAGCATTACTCCAAACTCGAGACGGCTATCTATGGATGTCGACGCTGGACGGGTTGGTGCGCTTCGATGGTCTCCGTTTTCGAGTCTTTAACCGGCAAAATACGCCCGCCCTCACCACCGACGGCTTCTCATTCTTCGCTCTGATGGAAGACCGGCAGGGCTGCCTCTGGGCCGGCACCTTGACCGGCGGCGCTATCCGCTATTGCAACGGCACCTTCACTTCACTCACGGTAAAGGATGGCCTGCCGAATAACACGGTGGTGCGAATCGATGAAGATGAGGAAGGAACGGTTTGGATCTTCACCTATCCCGGTCTAGCCAAATGGCAGAATGGCCGTTTGATCCGTGTGGCTCCGGAACCCGGATCACCGTTCAATCCTTACCTCACGGCCTCCAATTACAACATTGGCGCGGATGGGTATTTATTTGGTCTGTGGCGCATGGAAGCGCACGGATGGCAGCGTTTTGCTTACGGGCACTGGTCGCATTTCCCGTTGCCCTTCCCATGGAAGGATCCGTCAAAACTGCACATTTCATCGAGTATCGAAGATTCGAAACACAGGTTTTGGTACAAGCTGCCAGAATCTCCAAATGTGTACTATTGCGTCGATGGCGGTGTCCTGACCGAGTACGCGGGCAATTTTGGCGAAGATTTCGTCACTTACAAGGACCGCCTGGGTAACCTATGGGCCACTGATCCGTCCGGACGCTCCAGGGTTTGGAAGGACGGACATTCCACTGACCTATCCGGCTTCTCCACGCCGTTTATGTACAGAATGCTGGAAGACCGGGAAGGAACACTGTGGATCGGTACGGCGAAAGAGGGATTGTATCGTGCGGATCCGCAGGCGATTGCCATGTATCGACATCCAAACGGCTCGCAATGGAATGTCGTGGAACCCGCGCTGCAAGACCGAACCGGCAGCATTTGGTTCGGCAGCCGGCTGGGGCTCTTCCGGTTGAACAACGGCAAGTACGAGAATTTCTACCACGCAGGTAAGGCCTCCAAGCGAATGGCCTGGGACAATATCGTATCCGCGGTTTATGAGGATCGGGACGGGACGATCTGGACCGGCACATGGAATGGCCTCTCCAAACGAGAGGGTTCGCACCTAATCTCCGAACCCGCTAGCGCAGAGATCCAGGGCCGCATCAACGCCATCCTTCGCGACCGTGCCGGCGACCTATGGGTAGGCGGTGAAAAGGGTTTGTATCGAATTCACGGCGGTCATTGTACGAAGCTCGGACGTGCCCATGGCTTAGCGAGTGATAGTCCGTACGTTCAGACGATCTTTGAAGACCGCCGGGGCACACTCTGGATCGGAACCGCAACCGGCCTTGCACGCTCCGATCGAGGAAGTTTCTCCATGCTCCCCGCTGCAGCGGATTTAAATATCACGGCGCTTTACGAAGATGCTGCGGGCGTGCTCTGGATCGGGACTTACGATACCGGACTGGCGAGGCTGGACGGCGAAACTTTCACCCGCTACACCGAGAAGGACGGACTCTTCAACAATGGAGTATTTCAGATTCTGGAAGATGAGCAGGGCTTCTTGTGGCTAAGCAGTCACCTGGGTATCTACCGTATCAAGAAGCAGGACCTGAACGATTTCTCTGCTGGTCGAATTTCACTCATCACCTCCTCGCATTTTGGGAAAGGGGATGGCCTGCTGAGCGTTGAGTGCAGCAGTCAAGGCCAGCCCACTGGCTTTAAAGCGAGCGATGGCAAACTCTGGTTCCCGACCACGCAGGGTTTAGCAGTAGTCGATACGAAAGCAGTTAAACTCAATCGCCAGCCGCCCCCTGTCGTTATTGAAGACCTGAGCGTGGACGGGCATGCGACGGATTTTCACGCCGGCGTGAAAATCAAGCCGGGGCAGGAGAATCTGGAGATTCAATACACAGCTCTGAGCCTGGTCAAATCGCAACAGATTCGTTTTCGCTACAGACTGGACGGCTTAGACCCCAACTGGATCAACGCCGGCGCTCGGCGAACGGCCTACTATTCGCGTATTCCTGCAGGCACTTATACCTTCCGGGTGATCGCAGCAAATAGTGACGGAATCTGGAATGAGATAGGAGCACGCCTGGCAGTGCAAGTGCTGCCCCCGTTTTATAGCACGTGGTGGTTTCGTATGTTGAGCGCTTTAAGCATTGCCGGGTTGATTTACTTTGCATGGCGGCTGCGGACCGCGCAGTGGGAACGGAGGCAAGCCACACAGCGAGCTTTTTCGCGGGAGTTGCTGGCGTCTCAAGAGCGTGAACGAAAACGCATCGCTGCGGAATTGCACGACAGCATAGGACAACGGCTGGTCGTGATCAAAAACCTGGCTCTCCTCCGGCTGCAGAACTTAAATGGGAGCCTGGTCGAACGGGAACAGGTCGAAGAGATTTGCACCGAAGCATCTTCGGCCATTACTGAAGTACGAGAGATTTCCCATGATTTGCGGCCTTATCAATTAGACCGCCTGGGCCTGACAAAGGCTCTGCGATCCATGGTCGACAGCGTCGGCAAGGCTTCGACAACCGCATTTTCGACTTCGATCGATGATATCGACGATCTCTTTACGCCCGAATTTCAGATCGGCTTTTATCGGATCACTCAGGAATGTCTCAGTAACATCCTGAAGCACGCAGAGGCCAGTGAAGCTAAAGTTGTTGTCCGGCGCAGTGGCACTCGACTCCAACTCTCGGTTAGCGATAACGGCAAGGGTTTCACGACCAGCGGAGCGAATGCTGAGGTGCGCAAGGGCGGCTTCGGACTGGTCAATATCTCTGAGCGGGTGCAGTTGTTCGACGGCAAATTGGAAATCCAATCGGTACCCACGAAGGGCGTTACAATCAACATCGACATTGATACTAAGGGGCTGTGCGATGGCCGCTGAAATCCGTATTGCGATTGCCGACGACCACCCGCTGCTACGCAAAGGCCTCCGCCAGGTAATTGAAGCCGATTCGAACATTAAGGTAGTCCTGGAAGCAGGCGATGGAGAAGTTCTGCTCTCGGAGATTGAGCTGAGCCGGACCCAAATCGCAATCGTCGATATCGATATGCCCAAACAAGACGGCTTCGCGGTAGCCATGGAAATCAAAAGAAGAAAAATCCCGGTCGATGTGATTTTTCTCACAATCCACGACGAGGAAGCTATCTTCCATGCCGCCACGGATCTGGGGATAAAGGGCTACATCCTCAAGGACAGTGCGCTCATCGAAATTACCGAAGCGATCCACACCGTTGTTGCCGGGCAATTCTACGTGAGCCACCCGCTTGTTGCTTACCTTCTCCATCGCCGCAACCGATCGCAAGCTTTGCTGGAGAGTGAGCCGGGACTCAAAGGCTTGACGGCCTCGGAACGTAGGATTCTGCATATGATCGCCGAAAATAAGTCCAGCAAAGAGATCGGCGCCGAACTCTTCATTCATTACCGTACCGTCGAGAACCACCGGGTTAACATTTGCCAGAAGCTTGGCCTCCGGGGAACCAATAGCCTCTTGCGGTTTGCGCTTCAGCACAAATCCGAGTTATAGCCCAGGGATCTCTGGCAAAGCCAGGTAAGGGCTATGTGAGACCGTACCCTCCAACAGGCTTTTTACGCAAGAAAAAGCTCAGGTAACGGTCGTCGGATACCCTACAGTAACCCTGCTTTCGCTTTAACCGTACAGACCATCCGTGCGGTACCACACAGCCGAATTGTGTGTTTGCCGCTATTTCCTTTTGTACCCGCAGAGCCTAGGTTCGAGCCGTGGGTGAACTCTGGCGATGAAGGTCTTGCTGGTTGAAGAGAATACCGCCGTTCGTGGTTTAATCCGCCAGTTGGTGGCGTCGCCTGGGACCTGGATCCAAGAGTGTGTCGATAGCTCTGACGCAATGGTAGCTTATTCGGCCGGCCGGCCGGATCTCGTGATCATGGACACCGGCATGAAGGATCTGAATGGAATTGCAGTATGCCGGCAGATCAAGGCAATGGATCCGGCAGCGAAGATTGTTCTCGTTTCCGACTATGACGACGCAGCCATACGTGAGAGCGCGCAGCATGCGGGCGCATGTGGGTATGTGCTCAAAGACAACCTACTCGAGGTGACGGGCTTGCTGAGCGTATTCTCTGTAGGTAAACCAATGGAGAACACATGATTCTGAAACAGTACTACCTGGGATGCCTCGCCCACGCGTCTTATCTGCTTGGAGACGAGGCCAGTTCGACTGCCATCATCGTCGATCCTCAGCGCGACATTCAGCAGTACCTGGACGACGCCGAGCAATTTGGCCTTCATATCCGCCACGTGTTCCTGACCCACTTCCACGCCGACTTCGTCGCCGGCCATCTGGAGCTGCGCAACCGCTGCGGCGCGACCATCCATCTAGGTTCCCGCGCAAAGGCAGAATATGCCTTCGTGGGAATGCAGGACGGCGATATGCTCGACTTTCCGGGGCTGCGCCTACAGGTCCTCGAAACTCCAGGCCACACCATCGAGTCCATCTCGATCCTGGTGTTCGATCTCCAGAAAGACCGGGCAAAACCCTACGCCGTCCTTACGGGCGACACGCTGTTCATCGGGGATGTTGGTCGCCCCGACCTGCGCGCTTCGCTCGGATGGACGGCGAGCGACCTCGGCGCGCACCTTTACGACTCACTCCACAACAAACTGCTGACGCTTGATGACGACATCCTGGTCTACCCTGCGCACGGCGCCGGCTCGCTTTGTGGCAAGCGGCTTTCCTCCGACACCGTCTCTGCCCTTGGGGATCAGCGGAGTTTGAATTACGCCTTGCAGCCGATGTCAAAGGAGGAATTCATTCGTCTGGTCACGGCCGACCAACCCGAGGCTCCGCCGTACTTCACCTACGATGCCATCCTCAATACTCGTGAGCGCACGACCCTGGAGAAGAATCTCGAGCAGGTTCTCCACCCCGTCGATCTGGCCGAAATACTGCGAATGGGAGATGCGGGCGCTCAGATTCTCGACGTCCGTGACGCCGCCGAATATGCCAACGGGCACCTCGCCGGCAGTATCAACATCGGACTGGGCGGCCAGTTTGCCACCTGGGCTGGTACCCTCCTGGATCGAAGCCAAGCCGATCGCGATCATCGCAGAGCCTGGACGCGAGCAGGAAGCTACTGTGCGTCTGGGGCGGATCGGCTTCGATCACGTGAAAGGTTATCTGCTAGGGGGCATGCAAGCGCTCGCCGCCAGACCGGACCTGGTATGGCAGACTGAACGGCTAACCGCCGCCATGGTCGCAGAAGAGATGGTGAGCACTGGTCCGCCTCTGTTGCTGGATGTCAGAAATCCTGGCGAATGGGCAGCCAGGCACATTGACGGAAGCGTGAATGTGCCGCTCAACCAGCTGCAAGCGCGGATCACCGAAATCCCCCGCAATCGCCGGATTGCCGTCCATTGCGCGGGCGGTTACCGGTCTTCGATCGCCGCCAGCATCCTGCATCAATACGGGATTACCAATTTGATCGAGATGGCTGGTGGCCTCGCGGCCTGGGATGCCGCCTCACTCAATGTTGCTCCCACCGCGCCCTAATGTTTGGCACTATAAACCTTCCATACCAAAGGAGAGAGCGAATGAGTATACGAATTAACGACGAAGCCCCTGATTTTTCCGCTGAGACCACCCAAGGCACGATCAATTTCCACGAATGGATCGGCAATGGCTGGGCCATTTTGTTTTCGCACCCAAAGGACTTTACACCCGTTTGCACAACCGAACTTGGCTATATGGCCGGGCTGCAGCCCGAATTCGCGAAGCGAAACTGCAAGGTCATCGGGCTAAGTGTCGACCCGGTGAGCAGTCATGGAAAATGGGCAACAGACATAGAAGAGACGCAAGGCCACCGAGTGAATTTCCCGATGATCGGCGACCCGGAACTCAAACTCGCAAAACTCTATGACATGCTGCCGGCGGACGCGGGAACAACGTCCGACGGTCGCACGGCGGCGAACAATGCCACGGTTCGCACGGTGTTCGTGATCGGCCCCGACAAAAAGATCAAGCTGATGCTCGTTTACCCGATGAGCACAGGACGCAACTTTGACGAGGTCTTACGGGTCCTCGATTCGATTCAGCTCACCGCCGCACACAAGGTTGCAACACCGGTGAACTGGAAGCACGGCGAAGATGTGATCATCGTGCCGGCGGTATCGGACGAGGAAGCTAAACAGAAATATCCCGGCGGCTGGAAGGCACCCAAGCCTTACCTTCGGTTCGTTTCCCAGCCGAGCTAAAGCGACGAGGCGGCAATCGCGCAGGCGTTCCAACCCGAGAACGCCTGCACAAGCGAGTTCTGCATCCATCATGCGATCGCAATTTCGAAGGGAAATACCATGCCGACAATCGAACCCCAGATATGGAAGAGCGCGAGACTCACAATCGAACGTATCAAAAGCGAAAACGACGGCACAGTCTTTCGATTCTCCGGGCCGTTGACCACGCGGGATATGTACAGCTCCCTGTCTCCTGATGTCTTTCGCAATATCTTCGAATCGACACCGGGCGATGGACACCCACCGGTACACACCTTTGACCTGAAGGAAGTTCCATATATGGATTCGACCGGTCTCGGCATGCTGGCCAGCCTTTACGCCCGGTGTCAGAGCAAAGGGATTCGACTGAGCATTACAGGCCTGAGCCCGCATGTTCAGGAATTGTTCAGGCTTACCGGAATGCATAAAGTGCTTCCGATAGGTTCAACGTAGATTTTCGTATGATCCGATGTGGCAGCTCCGCCGGCCACGCGAGCTATCACTTGTAGAACAACGCCAGTCCCAGGATAAGTACCAAAAGCATTCCGATCAGCCCGTTATAGAAACTCAGATAGCCGGACTGCAAAATGCTTACTTTATCCGCTGCGGCTCGCACCAAACGGGTCAACGGGGTAAACAGGTACGGACCGAAAATGGGCGCGACTTCCTGATTGAAGATGAGCCGGGTCACAAAGTATGGCCCGTGGTCGTACTCGCGCTCCAAATTGTGAGTGGGGCCGTAGATAAAACCGTAGAAGGTTCGTAACGCATTGGAGAATGCCAGAGAGGTCGTGGCTATACGCCGCGCATCCTCACGCCTTCCCCCGGACCACACTGGTACCTTGCGCACGGGAAACGAACGCCGGCTAAGCAGGAAAAATGCGATGGGGATTACGGCCAAAAGTGGGGCCGCGACGACCAGTTTGGTCGGTGAGATGAATGCGAACTTTCCGCTCAAAGGCACCAGAAGCCAGCCGTCCTTCATTGCCGCTGCGGCGTTGACGCCAAAAAGAAGCTGAGTTGCCTGGCCAAGTGTCTGTACCCACCAGGGCATTCCCACCGCTAGACCCAGGACACACATGCCCAGGACAAACACACTGCCGCAGCGGCCGAAGGAGAGATGCGTCGGCTCCGTATGCCCGTCTCCGAGCATGCCGATACCGAAGAGTTTTGCGAATGTGGCCAGGGCGACTGCCACGACGAGGGCCAAGCCCGCTGCAGCCAGCGCGATCGTCAATTTTGCAGCCACCAGATCCACCTGCATTCCCTGAAACAGGGTTTGAAAGACATACCATTCGCTCACAAACCCAGACTGCGGAGGCAATGCCGCAAGACTCATTGAGGCAAAGAGCGCGCCCACACCAAACAGGATCGGACTGTTGCGCAGCAGCCCCGTTTGCCGGATGAGATAGCTGTTGTTGACTGTGTACACGCCATCGGCAGTGAGAAAAAGCGTGCCCTTCGCCAGACTGTGGGCCGCCAGGTGCAATAAACAAACGATCCACGCCAGCGCCGCCGGCCCGGGCAGTCCGCCGGCAACAAACAATAAAGAGACCCCGAGCACCGCCACGGCAACGCCAGCATTCTCAGCCGAGGAGAGACTTAGCATGCGCCGCCAATCTTCTTCCTGAAACGCATTGAAGATCGACAGGATCGCGCTCAGAACTCCGGCGACAATCATGATGATCGCGACGCTCATTGTCCACACGCCCGCATGGGGCAACCACTGCAACACCGCTCGCGCCAATGAGTAGAATGCCGCATTGAGAACGATCCCGGAGAAAATGACTCCTGTGGCGCCGCTGCCCGAACCATAAGCCGCGGGGAACCATTCGTAAAATGGCAGCACGCCCAACTTGGCGCCGAAGCCGAACAGCAGCAATAGGCCGATCGCCAGCGTGCTGATGTTCAAGGAGGCTTGTGGGTTTCTAAGACCGACGAATGCGTACGACCCGGCGTGACTTCCGAGTAACAGGAGCGCCAGCAGAACTGCGACGGCCCCAACTTCAAGCAGAGCCAGCATGAAGAGCACAGGGCCGCCGGCTGATCGAGAGACCCCTTCGCCCAGGATCATGACAGCGCCTCCTAAGCTCATGACTTCCCATGCAACCAGGAAGGATATGGCATCCTGCAAGCCGAAGACTCCGAGCGTGCCCAACAGGGTAAGGGAGAGCCCCGCCAGCCAGTATCTCCTCGCCGGCTTGGCAGAGGCCGTGGTGCTTAGGGCGGCGGCGAAGATCGCCGTGAGAAGCCCAAAGAGCAGCAACCACGAACCGCCTGCGTCGAGATGAAACTGCACTGGGATATCGCTGAGGCGCAAGCCGAGTGAAAAGACAGGCATTGCATTCTGGAGATTGATCAGGCAACCGGCAATGCCTGCGGCGCACCCGAGCACAATCCCAATACGCGCCACTCTCCCACTTGATCCAAGCAAAGCGGCTGCGAAGGAGATACCCCAGAGGAGCGCCATCGCCAACAGCAAGTCACTTTGCATAATGACCTCCCTGAACGAGTTGCCTGGAGCGGTTGAGCAGCAGCAGGAGCGCCTGGATCATGGCTGCCGGATTGGGGGGACAACCAGGGACGTAAATATCCACGGGTAGGATGCCCTCGATGCCGTGGCCGCAGCTGTATCCGCCGCCAGTGGCTCCGCCTGATACCGCGCATGTTCCCATGGCCAATACCCATCGCGGTTCCGGCATGGCGTTGTAGGTCTCGAGCAGGGCCTCGCGCATGGCATACGTAACCGATCCAGTGACGAGCAACAGGTCGGCAAATCGGGGCGATGGAGTAAAGAAGATTCCCAAGCGATGAAGGTTGTAATAAGGATTGTTCAGCGCCTGCAATTCCGACTCGCACCCGTTGCACGAACCAGCATCCACATGACGGATATGCAGGCTGTGCCCGAAGCATCGCTGGATATTCCTTTTAAGCTCCTGAGCTGGTCGCGAAGCCAACGCTTCGACCCACACCAGGTCCTCGCGTCGTTGCACGCCAAAGGCCCAGTCGTTCGATTTAATCAAAGCATCTGTAGGACAGGATTCGGTACAGAGCTGGCACGCAATGCATTTCCCGTAGTCGAGGGTAAGCCTCTCGCTCGACGGTCCTGTCTTAATCGCAATCGCTCCGGGAAGACAAACCTCGGCACACGCACGGCAATTCTCCTGACAATGTTCCGGCTGAAAACGTGGCAGGCCAAGCACTCCCGGCTGCACGTCAGCATTTCCGCCCTCAGGCCATGGATTGGTGGCGATTCCCTGGCGGATACCATAGAGAGTCCAGATCGGCATAGTGTTTTCTCCTAGCGGTCACAACCAGCCATGGTCAGTCCAAAGCTTGCCTCGTTAATTGCATAATCCATCATGTTGGTGTCGTGGACGGTAAAAGGAAAGACACGCCAGTTGGAAAATGAGGCGGATTTCACTTTCACTCGCGCCAGTCTGCCTACGTGATCAAAATGCACGCAGTAGTAGATCGACCCGCGTGGACCCTCAGACCATCCCAAGCCCTCGCCACCGCGCGACATAGGAACCTCAGTGTCAACCGGTCCGTCCGGAGCCCTTTCCAGTGCGGTCAAGAGGAGGTCGATGCTGTTGTGGATCTCTTCCATGCGTACCTGCACGCGGGCGTGAGCGTCACCTTCGGTGCGCACAGGGATCTTCGTGGGTAGTTGGTCATAGGCGGCATAGGGATGGTCGCAACGCAGATCGCGCTCGATGCCGGAAGCTCTCTTAATCGGGCCAGTGGCTCCCTGGTCGAATGCTGTCTTGTAGGAAAGATGGCCGGTCGTAATCAGCCGGTCGAGATGACTGTTTGTTACTTCGAGAGCTTGCATGTAAGTCGTGATGGTGGGTTCGAGAGCCCGCAGTTTGCCGGGCAGAGCCTGTAGATTGAGATCACGCCGCAAACCACCCGGTTTGAGCACTCCGCGCAGAAACCTGCTGCCGGTAAAGATGCCATTCAACTGCTTGCATTCCTCAGCCAGCAGCTTGCCTTGCGCCTCACCCACTTTGAGCGTGGTGGTATGACAGAGATGGCCAAGATAATGAAGGTGATTGTAGAGACGCTCCATCTCCGCAAGGATGGTGCGCAGGTATCGAGCGCGCTGCGGAATCTCGCATTGGCTCGCTGCTTCGATTGCCTGGCAATAGGCCAGCGAATGGGCGATGCTGTCGACCCCGGAGATACGCTCGGCGATCAGAACACCCAGGAGCGGAGAAAGTCCTTCGAATCGTTTTTCCATTCCGCGATGCTTGAAGAAGAGCCGGGGGAGGCAATGGAGTATTGCTTCCCCAATGTAGTAGAAGACAATCTGTGCCGATTCGAGCACGTCGCCGCGTACCGGGCCAAAGGGAAGCAACTGTACATCGCTGCCTTCGATGGGAGGCAGCTCCCACGGTTCCGCCTCAAACGGAATGATCGTATCCTTTGGATACCTTGGATCAAGCGGTGGAAACGAGGGATGAGCGCCTTCATGCAAGACCAGGCGGCGCGGCTCCGGATGGCCTGCAAACGAGATGCCGCAGAGATCTGTCATTTCCCGTTCATACCAACCCAGCAGCGGAATGCGCGTCGCCATCGACTCCACGGGTTGCGACTGGCTCTCAAGACGGCATCGCAGCAGAGCGAAGGGTTCGTGAGCGGCTTTGTTTGCCAGGTAAAGTACTTCAGCCGGTTCGCCCATTTCAGGAAACCAGGCATAGGCCATCTGAAGCCGCGCGCCTGCTCCCATCAGCTCTTCGCAGGCTTTTGGCACTCCATCCGACCGAAGCCTCTGTTCCGTTGCAGGCATCATTGGCCGCCTCCCAAGACGTCATACGAGATTCTGGTGAGGATGTCCCACAAAGCATGCGGCCACCACAGACCTAGGACAAGCAATGGGAGAAAGGCCAGCCACATGGGAAGTGTTCTCCAGACCAGCCCCGAAACCCTCGGGAGTTGCTCTTCCGGCGCGTCGTCAAAGTACATGGCGCGAAAGTGCGCAAGAAAGCCGATAAAAACGATGATCAGGAACACTACAAACAAGACCGCAACCCACCGGTAACGACCGCCGATTCCAGCTCGCAGAATCGTGAACTCGCTCAGAAACAACGCAAACGGCGGTGCTCCTGCAATTCCCACTGCGCCTAATAGCCACAGCGTGCCACTCACGGGAAATGTCTTCAGCACGTGCCGGATACCGGAGATGTCCTTGGTCCCATAGACGCGCATCGCGTTGCCTGCGCCGAAGAACATGAGCGACTTATTTAAAGAATGGTTCAGCATGTGGTAGAGCGCGCCGGCAACGCCCAGCACACCGCCGAACCCAAGGCCGAGTGCCTGGACGCCAATGTGTTCCACGCTCGAATAGGCCATCAAGCGCTTGATACCTGTTTGCCGAACGATGAAAAGCGCCGCGATGACAAAGGAAAAAATTCCAAAGCCAACGACTGCGGAGTGGGCAAATTGATCGATCGACGTTCCGCGCACAACTGCGAGAAAACGCGCGATCCCCAACATCGAGGTATTCAAGAGTGCACCGGAGAGCATGGCAGAAACCGGAGCGGGCGATTCGCTGTGGGCATCGGGCAGCCAGGAATGCATAGGCGCCAACCCTGCTTTGGTTCCGTAGCCGACAAGAACAAGTAGAAACGACACCAGCAGCAGCGGCGGATAAACGGAAGGCGCGGATCGATGCAGCGCCGCCCAGGTCATCGCATAGCTTGGCCCCAGGACAAACGAGCCTTCCCAGTAGAAGAGCACCGTCCCGAGTAGTGCCAGGCTGATACCACCCGAAACAACAACAATGTACTTCCAGGCTGCTTCTGTACTTTCGGCTTCCCGTTCGAATCCCACCAGGAAGGTGCTGATCAGGGTAGTCAGCTCGATGGCAATCCAGAAGACGCCGACATTGTTGACCACGCACGCCGCAAGCATGGTGAAGGCAAAGCCGGAAAAGAGACCGTAGAACAACGGCAACCGGTCCTCTTGATCAAGAAGACGCATGTACCCAACGGCATAGATCGACGACAGCGTGTAAACGATGGAGATGCAGAGGATGACCCATGCTCCCAACAGGTCGACCTGAACATAGCTGTGCTCAAGCACGATAGGGCCATTGAGAACACGCAGCAGGATGGGAATACTTACCGCGAGATCGATGATCGCGGCAATGACGGTTGCGTATTCGGAGAGCCGCGAGGATCGAATAGAAAACGACAACACCACGGCTGCCACTGGAGCGGCAAACAGGATGATGAGCAAGTCCTTGGTCATGAACCCTCAGCCGACCAGCCGATTCAGTTGACGGCTACTGGTGGTGCCGGCATGTACCACCAAAAAGCGAACCAGCATTCCGAAACACGCGACCACGATGAGCAGGTCGAAGAGAATCACGATTTCAATCAGCAGCGGCATGCCGGGAACCAGAATCTGTGATCCGAGAAAGATGCCATTCTCCAGGACCAACAGGCCGAGGATCTGGCTAACTGCCTCGTCGCGAACCGCCAGCATGAGAAACCCAAGAAACTTCATCGAAAGCATGATGGTGAGCGCGAGTACGACAACGTGAGCGGATAACAAAGATTGCCGGTTCATATGGTTCGCGATCACGAATGCAAACATCACCAGAAAAGCCCCGATGACAAGGCTGGAACTGGGCTGAAGTACGGCATGCAATTCGCGCTTCACGTTCAGCCGCGCGATAATGCGCATCAGCAGATATGGCAGCACCAGGCCTCGAAAAAGAGCGGTGAGAACTGCGATCACGTAGAGTTCCGGATAGCCGGCAAAATAGCCTACCGAAGCAGAGAGCGCGGCAATGAGCCATGATTGCGCGGCAAACGCGTAGACGTAGTTCCGCAACCAATGCGATCCCAGCATCACAAAGGTGAGCAAAAGGCTGAGCACCGCCAGGGAGCTGAAGATCGAAGCCTGCAACGAATTGACGTGTGCCAGGAACATCCAAAACTCTCCTCAGAGCAGCTGGCTGGAGACAATGGCAAGCACAGCAAACAAGAATCCCGCGGCCAGTGGTTCCTGGTATCGGTAAAACCGCAGACGGGACTGTACCGTTTCGACGACGACGACAGCGAGCGCCACAAAAAGGAATTTCAATAGCAGCGCAATGACAGAGCCGAACTCGCCAAGCGCCGTGCCCAGCTGCGACATTCCCCAGGGGAGCAGAAATACATTGCAGAAGATCGTGTATAGGATGAACTGCTTCATCATGGATGCCCATTTGAGCAAAGCCAGTAATGGGCCCGAGTACTCGAGAATCCGCGCTTCATCGATCATGTAGATTTCGAGGTGTGTGCTGGAATGGACCGGGAGGCGGTCGGTTTCCACCAGAAGCAAGGCAAAAAAAGCCAGGATCAGGAATAAGTGTGCCGGGCTCCAGTAGGCGGATGCACTGCCCAACAAGAGGTGGTTCACGACAAACGGCAGCATCGCCTTGGCCAGCAGACTAATCCCAACCAGCACCAGAATCAGGGTGGGCTCAGCGAGTATGGCCAACATCACGGCTCTGCTTGAGCCAATGCCGCCATACACATTTCCGCTATCCAATCCGGCGAGGATGATGGCAAATGACCCCAGCGTCAGGATCATTCCGCCGCCTAACATGTCCCCCATGTCGGACTGCGGCAGGGGACGGTCGGTTAACACCGGAATCAAGATGGGAACGATCATCATCGCGGTGAAGGCCACGATGGGCGCCGCGAGATAGATCCAGGAGGCGGACTCCGGCATCACGCATTGCTTGTGAAACAGCTTCCACAGGTCGCGGTACGGCTGAAAGATGCTTGGTCCGCGGCTTCGCTGAACGCGTTCTTCTGTTTTTAGAATGAAACCCTGCAACAGCGGCGCCAGCAACAAGACGCACAATACCTGGAAGATCTGAAGGGTAACATCGGCGAGGATCACGGCAGTCTCCTGCCATGAGTTGGGAAATGCAGACAGATGTAGGTTGCCGGGGTAACCGGTTCCAGGCATTCTTTCATCACAAGACTCCTCCTGTTGTAGGAGTCATCAGCCTGGCAGGCGGTTAAAGGTGGACTTCATCACCCAAGCGAATTGTATGACTTTGAATGTTGAAGCCGGAACCATTGACTTGTCAAGGCCAGAGCTATCGGCGTCTATCCAGCGGCAGTTGACAAAGCTGGATCTCGCATCATACAAAGAGTGTGTTGCGGTGAAGGAGTTCGCCCTTAACCGCCGCCCAGCCAAGCGAATCGCGCTCCGGATGGGCGGATGATGACTCCTGACAGGGGACCCTGTTGCGGAGTCATGTCCACGCCAGGTTCCCAAACTCCTCAAAGCCAGAGATAACGATGGAGCGGCGTCCAGGACAACTCAACGAACACCAGCAATCGAGGCTGAGAGTTACCTGTCAATATATCGACAAGCTGCTCAGTGACGTGGAGGATATCCTCCACGCCGCAAGTTCATCCTCGCCATTTCCACGCTACCTGGTGGATCTTAGTCCTGCGCAGATCCGGCTCATTGAGGACCACATCAAGCGATTGCGGTCACAGTTGATCCACTCGCTCGAGTGGCAACAAATGAAGCCTTCACCGCCGGAAATTTCTGCTACCCGAGCGGTCCTCACTAACCTTACCTTCGTAGATATCGCCATCGAGGAACTCAAACCGCATTACATGCGTGGTTTCGGCCCCGTCCCTGACGACGCTGTCAGTGAGCTCAATGGAGTCGTCCATGAGCTTCGGTCGCTGGTCACCGGAATGGAACGGTACCTCAAGCAGGGGTTGAATCGAGATCTGGATAAGCGGCTACAGCAACTGGAGCGGACCGGGTTTGATGTAGTCTTACTCCGCCTTCTCGAACAGGTCGCGACACGAAATGGGCTGGTCGAATTTCGTCTCCGCATCGATGCTCTGGCCTCCCGACTGGAAGAAGATACTTTCGAGGTTGCGCTCTTTGGCCGCGTGAGCTCGGGAAAATCCTCGCTACTTAACGCTCTTCTAGGAACCGACATCCTGCCCGTCGGAGTGAATCCGATTACAGCTGTGCCGACGAAATTACGCTACGGCAAGACCCTCAAGGCAGCAGTTGCCTATGGAGACGGCCGCTCGGCACAAGTCCCGCTCGAAGAATTGGCTCGTCTTGTCACCGAGCAGGGAAACCCGGGAAATCTTAAAAACATCGTGCGCGCGGTCATGGAGATTCCCTCTCCACGATTGAAAGACGGCACCCTGCTCGTCGACACTCCTGGACTTGGTTCCCTCGCGAAGCGGGGCGCGGCAGAAACACTGGCTTATCTACCCTCCTGTGACCTTGCTCTCCTGTTGATCGATGCCGGCGCCACACTCAACGAAGAAGATATCGGGACGCTACGGCTACTCTACGAGGCCGGCATTCCTGCCTTGGTTCTATTAAGCAAGTCTGACCTGCTGGCGGATGGCGACCTGCACCGCACAGTTTCATATATTGAAGCGCAACTTAAGCATGAACTTGGTATTGCGGCCACCGTGCACGCAGTCAGCGCATTGAGCAAATATCAGGTCTTGCTGGATCAATTTTTTGAACGGGAGCTGCTCCCTCGCTTCGAGAAGGCTCGATTCCTCAGGGAGGCCTCCATAACCAGAAAGATAGGGGCCATGCGAGATGCCATCATGGCTGCTTTGGATAGCAATCTGCATCGCGAAAAGAGGGGTTCGTCATCGGCTCTGGCGATTGCTCCAGACGTCGAATCGGTCCTGCGCGTGGTGACCGGGGAAGTCGGAGAGCAACATACGGCTCTGGACCACGCATTCCGTACCATCGGCGAAACACCAGACGCTGTCATTGAAAAGGTTACGGATAAAGCAACATCGCTTATGCGCAGTACCTCGCAAAATCAGGTGTCCCCTTTGCAAATCTCTGAATGGATTCACGAGGCCGTTAACGATTCTATCCAATCGGCGATGGAGACTTTGCGCGAGGTAGGTAAGGGCGCCGTCGGGCAGTTGCAACAAATTGCAAAGGAGCTGGGACGCAGTGATGCTCCGTCGCAGAATGACTTTGAAGCGATTGTTCGGGATATGCCACGCTTTGAAATGGCGACGTTGCCAGGGCCTTTCGATGCTGGGCCCTGGAGGTTCTGGGGACACAAAGTACTGCGTCCCCGGGTCAAAGCCGGTTTACGGAAAAGTATCGGTTTCTCTCTCAGGGAAGATCTGCACCTCTATGGGATGGCGTTGTCACAATGGAGCGAGCAGATTGTGCGGAAACTGGAACTTCTGATAAATTCATACGCCGATGCCTATCGGATGCAGATTCATCGCTTCCGTGGGACGTCAGATTCGGTGGTTAATCCCGGCCAGCTCCAAGCTGATTTGGAGCTCTTGAAGAACTGGAGCCCGGCGGACAGCGCCACTCTTACGGATACTCATGCATGACTATGGCCTGCGGACTCTCTGGAATCGCAGCGTGGTCTTCACGCCTAGAGGAAAAAACATGTTGAACACTGGAAAGGCTGTTAAAGTCTCCATCTACCTAAGCGAAGGCTCGACCCACCACGGCATGTCGCGATACTTGAGCATCCTCGATTTTCTCTTCTTTCGTGGGGTTTCGGGGGCAACGGTGTTGAAGGGTGTGGCCGGATTCGGAGCCGACCACCACCTCCACACGTCTTCCCTGGTCGACATCTCGGACCACCTCCCGCTGAAAATCGAGTTCATCGAGACCCGGGAAAAGGTAGACGAGCTGCTTGGAAAGCTGGGAGAAATGGCAGGCTCCGGAATGATTGAGGTTCAGGAGACAACGATTGCCAAGCCGGCGCAGATCTCAAAACCAAAGAAAGCCGCACCGCCGCGACATGTCAGGATTGAAGGCAAGGCAAAGATGATGCGTATCTATATCGGCGAGAGCGACCAGTGGAAAGACAAACCGCTTTACGAGGGGCTCGTCCGCGCTATGCGGAGTCATGATCTGGCCGGCGTTACCGTGTATCGCGGCATCCTGGGTTACGGAGCCCACCGCAGGGTTCACAAGGACAAACCGCTTCGTCTCTCGCATGACAGCTCGATGATGCTTTCGGTCGTTGATACCGAGGAAAAGCTGCAGAGCTTTTTACCGATCGTCGACCAGATGGTGGCCGAAGGGCTGGTTGTTCTCTCTGACGTGGACATCGTGAAATATGCCCATCGCGCCGTGGAGCTGGAGGGAGAGCAGGGTGAGCCATGAAAGAACAATTCCAAGCCAAAATGTTGCGCATCCACTTTACCGAGGCTGATAAGTGGGAGGGGGAAGCGCTCTACAAGGCTATCGTGGCTAAATGCATCGACTTGGGAATCTCCGGCGCGACGGTCTATCGTGGCCTCGAGGGTTTTGGAGCGAGTGCTCGCATCTACCATGCTCGAAGCCTCTCCATCTCGAAAAATGCTCCCATTATGGTAACTGTGATTGACAGAGAGGAACAGATTCTCAAACTGATCCCGCACCTCGACCGGATGATTGCAGGAGGTTTGATCGCCACCTCGACGGTTGAGGTAATTCGCTATTCACGCTCGACAAAAGATTCGCCCGATTAACAGTAGATAAGAGCCGTCATATGACAGCTACTGAGCAGAACATGCCACACGCGGCCGAACAGCGCCACTCGATGGCGGCCGAGTTGCGCATCCTGCTGGCCATCTCAGAGTCCGGAACAAGAACCAATAGTCTGCAGGAGAAGCTTCTCTTTCTCCAACGAAAGCTTGCTTCCAACCAACTTCATCTTGCCGTGCTGGGGCAGATGAAACGAGGGAAGAGCTCGTTTATCAACGCCCTGATGGGAGCCGAGATTTTACCAACAGGGGTACTTCCCGTGACCGCCGTCATCACGAAAATCAAATATGGTGTGGTTCCGGAAGGCGTGGTCCTTTACTCAACCGGCGCGAGAGAGCGAGTGGATCTCGGAACCCTGGCCGACTACATTACAGAATCCGGCAATCCCGGAAACAAGAGGCAGGTTACGTCTGTTGAGGTTGCTTACCCTTCACCCTTCCTTGCCAGTGGAATCATCCTTATTGATACTCCGGGCATCGGTTCCACGCATGCCCACAATACTCGTACTACCGAGAGTTATCTGGAGCAGGTAGATGCCGGGATCGTCGTGCTTTCTGTCGACCCGCCGATTACGGAAGTCGAGTCGCGCTTCATTCGAAATATCAAAGAGGAGGTTCCCAAGCTTTTCTTCGTGCTGAACAAAGTTGACGCAGCCTCGGCAGGGGAGGTATCGGACATCGCGGGTTTTATCGAAGAGGAGTTGAGCCGGCTACAGATCGAGTCCCCGGAGATCTTCCGGCTCTCGGCTCGCAGAGCGGTGGAACGTCTGGGCCAGCCTTCCGCCACAGGGGCAACGAGCGGGGTAGAGATCTTCGAAGAGCGTTTGAGGACCTTTCTTTTAGAGGAGAAGGACCGGGTCCTGGTCCGTTCTATTGCCCTGGATGCTCTGCATATCGCTCGTACGCTCAAGTTTGCGGCAACGATTGGGGTGCGAGCGCAAGCCATGAGCGTGGACGAGTTGCAGTTCAAAGGGCGTGCGATCGACCAATTGTTGGAGCAAACGGAGTTGGAATTGCATGAGTTGCAAGTACTCTTGCGCCAGCATTCAGCCGATATCATCGCCCGCGTGGAGCGCGATCTGACCGAGCATGTGCGAGAGTCAGTGCCGGTCGTGCAACACCATCTGAGGCTATTTCAAGCACAGCATCCCAGGGAAACTGGCCGCGCCATCGGCGCCCTTCTCGAGAACTTTTTCATGGAAGAGATGGAGGCTGTATTCCGAAGCTGGCGAATCCGCGAGGATGAAGTGGTTCAGTCACTCCTCGACGTCCTGTCGGCGCGTTTCGTGATTCGAGCCAACGCGATCCTGGACCGTCTTCAACAGGCTGCGGGAACGCTTTTTGAGATACCGATAGAGCCGGTGATGATTCACTGTCCGCTGCGGGTGGAAAGTCATGTTCACTACAGGGTTGAGCACGTTTTTCATTCGCTCGATTGGTTCTTTCTGGCGCTGCCTGGTTTTCTCTTACGCCCGATTGTTCTGGGAAAAATGCGGGAGCGAACCTGGAAGTTTCTTGACTTGAATGCGGGCCGCATCCGCTATGACTATATCGAACGCCTTCAGTCGAGCTTGACGCAGTTTGAAAAGGACCTCTGTGCGGGTGTCGTGATGCTTACAGAGAGCCTGCGGTCCGCTCTCCGTAGACCACGGGACGGCATGCAGCCGGAAAAGGCAACCATTAATGTGCTCGATAATGTCTTGAGATGCTGCTCGCAAATTGCCGGCTGAGTGAAAGTCATCCGCACACTGCGACGGGGGGTTCCGTTCCGGTAAACGAAGAGAGTCTGCGATGGAACTATGCAATTCAGAGGTCATGCTCAACGACGCGTACGTGAAGGCGGTTGGGCGTACGGCTGAACTTGACCGGCTGATCTCCCGCGCCAAGGAGAGAAAACCCCTGCTGGTTTTCGGGCCCGAAGGGGTAGGGAAGACGCGCCTTCTGCAGGAATTCGCCCGGGTCCAGCCTCTCGCGCTTTACGTGCCGCGATCGAAGTCGCCCCACGACCTGCTGCTCTCGCTGGTTGAAGGGCTGCGCGCGAAATTGGGGGGCCTTCCTGCCCACACTTCTACTATGAGTACCTCCGGGTTGAAGGCAACCGTCGACAAGGCTTTGAATGCGAAGCCTTTCTTGCTGGTGGTAGATCATCTGCAAGGGCCTTCACGTGTGGTGGCGAAGATCATAAAGGATCTCGGATATTACGGCCGCACTCCCATCTTCCTCGTTGCGCGCTCGCCCCACATGGAAGATATAGGGGCTTTGCAAATCCTCTGCTACGACAAGAGGGAACGGCTCGAGATGACGAACTGGCCATTGGATGTAGCGCTTGAATTTGCCCGCCGCAACGCAGAGCGTGTGGAGCTTCGGGCCAGCAACCTGGAGGCCGCGCTGCATTCGATGGTGCAGTTAAGCGGCGGGAATCCGGGCAGCATCCTGGGAATGCTCAAGATGGCCGGGCGGTCTCAGTATCGAGTCGACGATCAAATCAAGTTTCACGTTCTTAACCTGGACTACCGAATGGGGCGCCGCTAGCTGCAGGGTCTTCGGAGGAACTCCTGGATAGTGCCAGGATCTGGGGTGCGCTCTCAAAAGCGCGCAATTCGTCTTCGGGAAAAAAGAGCTAAAAGAGCTAAAAGAGCTAAAAGCCCCCTTCCCGTGTTCTGCTTGCCGGGCCGGCCGGTGACAAACGGGACGATATCTCCGCGTCCGCGTTTCGGATTGGCGAACGTCCCGTATGTCATCCGGCGTCGGCGTGATCTGGCCTGGTCTGGCCACGGGCCGGGGATGTGGTGTTTTTCAAATTGTCAAAACTGCTCTATCAAGAGGGCGCACTGAGCGTACCTTGCTAGCCGTTCGAGGTTCTTGCTGCAGCTAAGTCCTTTGTTTTATCAAGATGGTCAAATTTTATGTTTTCCCGCCCTCCTAAGTTGTTTAGGTTTGCGGAGGCGTAGTTTACAGTCCAGCACTGTATAGATGCGATTGGTGAGGTTTTCCTTACGGTTACTATGAAAAAAAATGTGTGAAAGCGGTAGGGAAGTAGCGCTATTAAAAGGAGGGTGGCGCACGCTGTGATCCGAAGTACCTATTGGAGTAAAGAGAGTGCCGCGCCTCCGGCGCTCGGTCATTCCGGGATCGTCCCCCAACCCTTCCGGGTTGGGCTCACACGTTTGGGGATCGGCCCTCCGGGCCTTCTTTTGAGGAGGCGATCGTATCTAGCGTCAACCCCCTGCGGCGGAACGTAGTTGGTGGCTTCAAAACCGCAACGGCGAATCTGGTCGATTTCCATAAGAGTTCCGGAAAGCACTTAGGTGAGGTCGCCCTGCCACAGAATGCCGCGGCCGCGCCCATGAGGTATATGCACCAGGGCAGGCGATTCAATTTAGTGGCCACTGGCGGAGCCAATACCAGAGCCGCGGGCCGCCGATAGCCGAAAGGAGCGGTGAGATTCCTTTACGTGGGCAATGTCTGGTGACGCCAAATCAGGCATCCCAGTAACAGGTCACTGAGAGGTGTTTTGTCGTGGAAGGGAATGCCGTTTTGAAAGCGCCCGTTGTCGTTGTTACTGGATCATCGGCTGGCTTAGGCCGGGCTATTGCACATGCATTTGCCAAACGAGGCGCCCATCTTGGGCTGATCGCACGAAACCCAGAGGCACTGAATGCGGCGAAAGAGGAGTGCGAGGCGCTGGGCGGCCAGGCGTTGGCGCTGCCGTTGGATATCTCCGACGCAGAGGCGGTCGAGGCCGCGGCAAGCCGAGTCGAAGAAGCGTTTGGACCAATCGACATCTGGGTCAACGATGCTATGGTCAGTGTCTTTTCTCCGGTGAAAGAGATGGAAGCCGCGGACTATAGGCGGGTCACGGAAGTTCTCTACCTCGGTTTTGTACACGGCACACTTGCCGCCTTAAAAAGAATGCTTCCGCGCGATAGAGGATGCATCATTCAAATTGGTTCTGCGCTTTCTTATCGTTCGATTCCGCTGCAATCGGCATATTGCGCTTGTAAGCACGCAATAAACGGGTTCACTGATTCGTTGCGCTGCGAACTGCACCACGACAACAGCAACGTGAAAGTGACTACGGTACAGATGCCCGCGATGAACACCACACAGTTCGACTGGGTGAAAAATCGCATGCCGAACGACACGCAACCAGTCCCGCCAATCTTCGACCCCGAATTGACAGCGGAAGTGGTCGTCTCCGCCGGCCTCGCCAGAAATCCTCGGCGAGAGTACTGGGTAGGCTCGCCTACTGTCATGGCGATCGTCGGGCAGAAGTTTATTCCCGGGTTGTTGGATAAATATTTAGGAAAGACTGGATACAAGTCGCAGCAGATATCGAATGAACCCAAAAACCCGAACGCGCCGAACAATCTCTACGAATACGTTCCCGGTATCCACAGCGCGCGAGGTAAGTTTGGCGATCGTTCTACCCGATCCAGCGCAGAGATTTGGCTGTCGTTGCACCGTGGGCTGATCACGTTGGCCGGCGTTACTGTGGCCCTCGCGGCCGTTGGCAGTGCTCTCATTGCGAAAGGAAAACATCCGTGAGGCACGTACTATCGACGCAGTTGGTATCGTCTCGCGAAAGTAATCGTCTTCTGATTGGATCGTGTTGTATTGCACTGGCAACCCTGACGCCGGTGGCTCTCTACCAGACCGGTGTCATCCCTCAACTTCCGGATCCACCACTTCACGTTTTCGATTCTGAGCGAATTACTACCTCTGCTGCCGCCCGTCCCATGGGCATTCCCGACGGAGTATTGGGACTAGCCAGTTTCGGAACGACCCTCGCGTTGGCCCTCCTTGCGAGGCGCAATTTAACAGCAAAGAGGGTGCTCGGCGGAAAGTTAGCTCTTGATGCCTCGGCGGCAGCATTCAACGCCGGCCGGCAGATAGTGGGTTTTGGGAAGCTCTGTTCGTGGTGCACCGGAACTGCTTTGGCCGCGGGCGTGATGGCGTACGCGGGGCGGACCACAATCCACGACACGCTTGCGGAAGCGGGGTCGTGGCTCCATGCACGCGTCAAAGCTTAAGGGAATGTGAAGACCACACAAAAGAGAATGAGCGAGCGAGGTTTGACTCTCACTCGCCCACGAAAACCAACATACCGCTAGGCTCGCGTATAAGCCTCAAGTTCATGGATCAGAGGTTCGGCCGAGGATGGCGTCTGGACTGTACCCTGCATAATCTGCTGCCTGTCCACAGCATCTCCGTACATCGCCTGATCACCGCTTTTATCGGCTTGAACGACTGCTCCACTCAGGCTGACACCGGCAAAGACTCCCTTGGCCCGCGAATAAGATAAAACCTCCGCATTCAGCTTCACGTCTGTAGCGGCGGATGCATTGCGGCCCACAGGGCCGGCCGCCACCGAAGCGTCGGCCCCAAGTTTAAACTTATCGCTCAGCAGACTATGTAGTGCGTGAGTATTCATGAAGAGCATGACTATATCCGTCGAAGACCCACCGATCTGGTAGCCGACGCTGCCGCCTTCAAGCGCGAGGAACATTGGGGCACTCCAACCGTGCTCCGTACGACAGGTTGCCAAACCACGGCCGTAATTACCCCCGAGGATGAACGCAAACTTCTTATCTCCTGGGATGATCGCTATACACTTTGCCCTTTCCAGCAAGTCCTGCGGAATTCCCTTGTCCGGGGTATCCATGATCTCTTTGAACACCTGGGCAGCCTTTTGTGTTCTCGCAACGTCATCGTCACGGTCCGAAGCCTTTGCCAGAGGAAGGCCCACCAGGATAATAGTTGAGAGAATGAGAGTGCACTTAAACATGAGTCTGCTCTTTCTGCTTGGTTCGTTGCAGGATCTTCGCGTCCTTTAGAGCACTGTTGGTGCCTGCAAAAGGAGAACCTATTTTCGTGTAATCCGAACTCAAGACATACACTTCGATGCCGTAAATAGCCGGCAGGATGTGTAGGTGTATCTCGAAGTGTAGCGGTAGGGAGTTAGTGGCTGCTTAGGATAGGAGGCGTTTGTAACCGTCAAATAATGCGGATCCATTCCTTAATCATTCATGAATGAAACTCATAACGGCTTGCGGTGTATGGCGGATTGTTACATAAGACGCCGCGTCTTACACTCTAGGGTGTAGAAGGGGTCGCCATGTTCGAGTACAACCATCAGAAGCCTCATACACGGCTCAACCGGCGTGAGGTGATCCGGCTGGGTGCGGCCGCGGCCGCACTGCCGCTGCTCGCGGATATCGCTGCACTCTCCCAGGCACCGGTCGACGCGCATGCATCGGTGGAATGGCAAAAGTACGCGGGCGACAACGCCAGCACGAAATACTCCACGTTGGACCAGATCACTGCAGAGAACTTTAGCAGCCTTAAAGTGGCGTGGACGTGGCGCTCTGTAGAAGAGGATCTTGCAAAGGCCCACAACCTGAAAACCTGGGCTTGGGAAGCGACGCCGCTGATGATCGATGGCGTGCTCTATCTCACGACGTCGCTCTCGCAGGCAGTGGCTCTCGACGCCGGCACCGGCAAGACGCTCTGGGTCTACGACCCGGGTACCTGGAAGAACGGCGTGCCTTCGAACAACGGCTTTGTTCATCGCGGCGTTGCGTACTGGGCCGACGGCAAAGATACTCGCGTCGTCTACGGCACCGGAGATGGATACCTCATCTGCCTGCACGCAAAGACGGGGAAACCTATTCATGATTTTGGCGAGGACGGCCGCATCGACCTCACACAGGGACTGGGGCGCCCCGTCGAGCGAAAGCTGTATGGTGTCTCATCGCCCCCAACCATTTGCCGCGACGTCATCGTTATGGGCTCGAAAGTGAACGACGTTCCGCTGGCGGGAGAAATGCCACCCGGGGACGTGCGCGGCTTTGACGTCAGAACAGGGAAGCTGCTGTGGAGCTTTCATACAATCCCGCATGAAGGTGAGTTTGGATACGACACCTGGAAGGATGGCTCGGCAAAGACCACCGGCGCCGGGAACCTCTGGACAATGCTGAGTGCCGACGACGAACTCGGTTATGTCTACCTGCCGCTTACGTCAGTCTCCGATGATCACTACGGCGTGAACCGTCCAGGCGACGGACTTTTCGGAGAAAGCCTGGTTTGTGTCGAGGCGAAGACGGGCAAGCGTGTGTGGCACTTCCAGATGGCGCATCACGGATTATGGGACTACGACCTGCCAGCGGCGCCAAACCTGCTCGATCTGAACATCAATGGTCAGCCGGTGAAGGCAGTTGCCCAGACGAGCAAACAGGGCTTTCTCTATGTCTTCGACCGTGTGACAGGCAAGCCGATTTGGCCAATCGAGGAACGTCCTGTCCCGCAGTCGTCGATCGCTGGTGAGCAGACTTCGCCGACACAACCGTTCCCTACCAAACCGGCACCCTTCGACAGGCAGGGTATAACAGAAGCCGACCTCATCGACTTCACGCCGGAGCTGCACGCACAGGCTCTTGTTGCTCTCCAGAAGTACAACTATGGGCCTCTGTTCACACCTGAGTCGTTAGAGAAGCCGACCATCGAGCTTCCCGGCATCGCAGGTGGCGCGAGCTGGTCTGGAGCAGCTTGCGATCCGGCGACAGGCATCTGCTACGTGACATCCGTGACGCTGCCGTATACAGCAGAGCTTGTACCTTCGTCGGTGCCGCACACGGGCTACATCGGCAAGATGACACCAGTGAAAACCATGGACGGCGTGCCGCTCTGGAAACCCCCGTACGGGCGGGTTACCGCCATCGACCTGAACACCGGGGATCATCGATGGATGACGCCCGTTGGCGATCTGGCAGAGGAGGTTCCCGCGCTCAAGCGGCTTGGCTTGAAGAACCTCGGGCGATCGGCTCGCGGACATCTCCTGCTGACCAAGTCGGTGCTGATCATCGGGCAGGAAGGCAGCACACAACGTGAGGGCCTCAGCCCTTCCGACGTGCCGAAGTTTCAGACCGTTACGCCGAATCTCGTCGCCTTGGATAAGAGTTCCGGAAAGCACTTGGGCGAGGTCGCCTTGCCACACAATGCCACGGCTGCGCCCATGACGTACATGCACCAGGGCAGGCAACTCATTCTAGTGGCCACTGGCGGAGCCAATCTACCGGCGGCATTGGTCGCGTTCGCGCTATAAGATGGCAACGAGACTGGGTGGCTGCAAGAAACAATACGCTTGCAATGTGTGTTGCGGCAGGTTTGGAACCTGATCTTAGTAGCGATGAGGTAAAGGTAATGTTCTGTCTGTCCGTCCTCAGTCATGACGCCCAGATGAAAAATCACGCCTAACCGGCAGGTTAAAGCCAACAGAGGAAGCCATGGTGAATGAGCACACGGTGTCGGTTCAAAAACGTCGTTATACCTTGGGCGGCCTGCATGCGACGGTTGTCATCGCGGCTGCCGTTGCTGTTGCCACTTTGATCTTAAGGGGCAATGCAATGCCGCGAGGTACCCTGTTCGCGCGACAAAACTTAATTGCCTGGTGCGTTATTCCGTTCGACTCTATGCATCGCACACCACTCGAACTTGCCCAGATGCTAAAGCGTCTCGGCATAGAACGGCTCGGAATTGATTGGAGGGCGAAGGACATTCCGCATTTTGATGAAGAAATCGATACCTTAAGTAAAAATCACATTATCATCCAGTCATTCTGGCTGCGCGGAAACATGTACCCCGAACGGAAGGTAGCTCCCAGCCCGGACGGCAACCTGGAAGTTGTGCTTGCGACTTTGAAACGTAATCATCTGAGAACGCAGATCTGGGATCCATTTGACGCGGATGAAGAATTCATGTCGTTATCAGAGCCGGCGCGGTTGACACGCGCGACCGAAGCCGTTCGCTATCTTGCTATGCGGGCTCAGGAAATCAACTGCTCCGTTGCCATTTACTCACACGGCGGATGGATGGGCGAGCCGGAAAATGAGCTGAAGGTTGTGGATAAAGTGGGCATGCCCAATGTGGGTATCGTATATGACTATGAACACGGCCGGCCACAGATGGACCGCTTCGCGGTATTTTTCCCCAAGCTTGTACCTCACCTTTGGGCAGTCATCCTGAACGGTATGCAAGCAGGCGGTCCAGATTTCATTACGGTGGGAGACGGCGATCGCGACCTCGGGATGTTGAAGGTGATTCGCGATAGCGGTTATAGCGGCCCGATTGGCATCATGAATCATGATGAGAACCGAGACGCCGAAGTCGGCTTGCGATTGAATATGGAGGGTCTCAAGAAGATGCTGCACGAAATGAACGACCAGGCCGCACTTGCGACCTATTGACCGCCCGCGCGCAGGGGGTCCGTCCTTTTGCCTCTGCTCGCCGCACGTAACGGGTCTATTGCAGGATTGGCACGCCGCCGAGGCCGCTTTCGATGCGTGCCTTCCACTCGGCGGGCCCGGTCTGGTGGACTGAGGTGCCCTTGGTATCGACCGCGACCGTGACCGGCATGTCGACCACCTCGAACTCGTAGATTGCTTCCATCCCGAGGTCTTCGAACGCGAGAAGGCGCGAGTGCTTGATCGCCTTGGAGACCAGATAGGCGGCGCCGCCGACGGCCATCAGGTAGACGGCCTCGAACTCCTTGATCGCAGCGATCGCTTCGGGGCCGCGCTCGGCCTTGCCGATCATGCCCAGCAGGCCGGTCTCGGCGAGCAGGTGGCGGGTGAACTTATCCATGCGAGTGGCCGTGGTTGGGCCGGCTGGTCCGACCGCCTCGTCACGCACGGCATCGACAGGACCGACGTAGTAGATGAACCGGCCCCTGAAGTCGACGTGCAGCTTCTCGCCGCGGTGCAACATGTCGGACATGCGTTTATGCGCAGCGTCGCGGCCGGTCAGCAGCTTGCCTGAGAGCAGCACCACTTCACCCGGCTTCCAGGTCTTCACATCCTCACGCGTCACCGTGTCGAGGTTGACGCGACGCGCGGTGTGAACCTCGTAGACGAGCTTTGGCCAGGCGTCGATCGACGGCGGGTCGGCCATCACCGGGCCTGAGCCGTCGAGGCGTATGTGCAGGTGCCGGGTGGCCGCGCAGTTCGGAATCATCGCCACCGGCAGGTTGGCCGCGTGGGTAGGGAAGTCCTTGATCTTGACGTCGAGCACGGTGGTCAGGCCGCCCAGTCCCTGCGCGCCGATGCCGAGCTGGTTCACCTTCTGGTAGAGCTCGATGCGCAGCGCCTCGATGTTCGTCTTGGGACCACGCGCGATCAGCTCCTGCATGTCGATGGGGTCCATCAGGGACTCCTTCGCCATCACCATTGCCTTCTCCGCGGTGCCTCCAATGCCGATGCCGAGCATGCCGGGCGGACACCAGCCGGCGCCCATGCCGGGCAGTGTCTTCAGCACCCAGTCGACCACCGAATCGGAGGGATTGAGCATGGCGAAGCGGCTCTTGGCCTCCGAGCCCCCGCCTTTTGCGGCCACTGTTACATCGACTGCATCGCCGTCGACCAGTTCGACCACCACCATCGCGGGGGTGTTGTCGCCGGTGTTGCGGCGGGTGAATGCGGGGTCGCGGAGAAGGCTCGGGCGCAGCGTGTTGTCGGGATCCTTCCAGGCGCGGCGAACGCCTTCATCGACCATCTGCTGCATGGTCATCATGCCGTGTTCGGCCGAGGCCTCCCACTGGACGGTCATGCCGACCTTGACGAAGGCGGTAACGATGCCGGTGTCCTGGCAGATGGGCCGGTGGCCCTCAAAGCACAGGCGCGAATTGATGAGGATCTGCGCCATGGCATCTTTCGCGGCGTGGCTCTGTTCGAGCTCGTAGGCTCGGGCCAGGTTCGTGATGTAGTCGACCGGATGGTAGAAGCTGATGTACTGGAGCGCGTCCGCTACGCTCTGAATGAGATCGTCCTGCTTGATGATGGCCATAATTTATTGAGTCCGAGGTCGATTCTGAGTTCAAGGAATAGTATCGCAACGGCTTCTTGCCGGCCAACGATCCGCGCGTGCTCAATCATCTTCGAGCCGAGCTTGCCCTCGAAGCTCTCATCCAAGCCCTTGCGGATCGCTCTGCGACTCCATCCCTGATCCACCACACAGATCGCGGCGTGCAGTACTGTGCGCGCGAATAAAGCCACCCGAGCGCGGAGCAGAGGGACCGCGGTTGTTTTTGCCCAGTGAGGGACTGCTATTTCAGCCGTCTCTTCGGGACTGAATTCGGATATTTCCTGATGCTGAGTGCCGACGACGAACTCGGTTACGTCTACCTGCGGCGGAGCCAATCTACCGGCGCAACTGATCGCGTTCGCGCTATAAGACGGCAACGAAACCAAGTGGCTGCAAGAAACAATACAGGTTTGAAACCTAATCTTAGTAGCGATGAGCAGTTAGCGAACTAGACAGCGAATCTCGTTAGGAGGGTGCCTCTATTGTGAAAGCCGGCCAGTGAGAAACAGGTCAATAGCGACGTCTTTGTCCGCTTTCCAGAACAAGAAGCTTGGATCCTTCAATCCCCATTGGATGTACGGTACGACAAAATGAGCCTTGGCCGTTGCGGTTGTGCCTTCAAGATGGACAAGGATGGGGATGGTGATCTCGTGAGGCGTGCCGAGGAGTGTGAAGATACCAGTTACCTGGATGGTCGAGTCTCCTGATGGAGCGATGGCGCCAGCATAGGACTTAGGCTCAAACGAGACAGTTGCGTGCTGTTCGACCTCCAGGATGTCCTTATTCATCTTCTTGTCGCGACTGCCATTGCCGGTCTTGCCGCTGCCGGCGAGAACGACCACCGAACCGGACATCCTGGCAGCGCTGCGGTCAAAGTCAAGCGAACCGGATTGGATGTGAAAGGTGCCGTTGACCACCTCGTGGGTTGTTTTCAGCGTCATCTTGACGGTGCTCGCATCAGGGTTGGCGACGAAGGTCTGTTGCTGGGCGAGCGCAACCGGAGCCAGCAGGACAGCGAGCGAGAATACCGTGAAGCATTTCATTGAATCTCCCCTATGGGGTTTGAAGGCTGAGAGTTGATGTGGCGTGGCTCGATTTCAGCTGGCGACTGCAGGCGTAGCAACAGCGGCGTGCTGAGCCACCCGTGTCAGTCTTGCCGTCACGCGCATCACCCCGGGCCAGACCCTGAGGCAAAACGGCAATACAGCGCGCGCGAGCGGATTGTTCAAGCCATCGGCGGCGATTTCGGCAAGGCGCATCTGGGCCAGCAGTGCGGAGCGCAGTTTGGCCTGAAAGATTGCTGCCGGCTCTTCTGCAAGATATGCAGCGACGGCACAGCGTGCCGTGTGCAGCGCGATGGATATGCCATCGCCGGTGAATGAGGGGATGACGGCTGCCTGATCGCCGATGCAATAGAGCCCATTCTCCGTTGTGCGGCGGATGTAACCATACGGAATATGGGTAATGGCGATCGGCTTGGCGAGCACCGGCTCCGCACCGGCTAGCCTCATAGCGAGGTGTGGACAATGCCGCTGCATGTTCGCAAGGAAGTTCTCCCAACGGTGACCCGCGCGTGCAAGATACCGCTGTTGCACCACGCAGCACAGGTTTGCAATGCCGCCTTCCACCGGCTGGATACCGCCATAGCCTCCCGGATAGAGCATCAGCTCAGAGGCGCCCGCCAGCTCAAAGGCCTGCGCGGACGATAAACGAAAATACATCTTGAAGGCGACCCATCGCTGTGGGTCCTTCGGACGCAAGTGGCCGCGGACATCGTGCTTGCCCGTGGCCAGAAAGACCGCCGGGGCCTCACGGGTGGTGCCGTCGTCGAGCGTAGCTTGCCAGACGTTGGATGTTGTGCGGCTGAGCGCCTGCACACTGCGGCCGCGCTCTACCCGGACTCCTGCGGCGATGGCGGCGGCGATGAGCGCTGTATCCAGCGTCTTGCGCGTGAGCGAGGCTGCGGGGAAAGGCAAGGGAGCCGCCGCGGCGCGCCTGGCAGCGGCCAGGCGAACATAGTCGATGGGCACGGCGCCAAGCGAGGCCACATCGATGCCCAGCGCATGCAGGTCCTCAAGGGCCTCACCGCTCAAGAACTCTCCGCAAACTTTATGGTGCGGTGTGTGCTCGCGCTCAATCAGCGTAACCACTCGTCCCTTACGGGCCAGCGCGATCGAGGCCGCACAGCCGGCCGCTCCACCACCCAGCACGAGAACTTCGTTTGGCAAAGGAATCGAATTTAGATTGGACGTTGTAACGGGAATCTCCTTTTTAGTTACGGCGAGTGGTGAGCTCGCGCCAGTTAAGGCCAAGGTCCACGATAAGCAGCGAGGCAAGAGTAAAAGCGATCACGCCGACGGCGGCTAAGGAGTCCCCGAGGTGGCTCCAGTAACGGGGCCAGAGGTTCAGCACACGGCTGGAGACAAAGGTAAAAGTGACGGCGTAGGAACGGGCCATCCATTGGCGGTGCTGGATGATCTGGCGATTGCGCGCGGTGATAAGGGCGGCGGTAGTGCAGACGACCCAGGCGGCAGCCTGCATTGAGGTTCCGGGAAAGCCAGGACGGCCGCTGGCGAGGGCGACCCCGGTTGCGGCGCCGACGAATACAGAGAGGACGTAGATGCGGCCGAGGACGCGATGGATTTTGAGGTGACACTGGCGAAATCGTGATGAGAACTGGATCGGGCCGATGAGGAGAGCCATCATGGCGAAGAGCGTATGCGGGATGAGGAGCCGGCGGTCGGCGATGACCTGCAGACGGTAGGCGTGGTACATCGGATAGTCGGTGAACAGGAGAACTTCTGAGGTGATGAAGACGAAGAGCGTGGTGAGGCCAAGTGAGATCCAGAGAATGGTTTTGGACCGGAAACGGCTTTTAGATCTGGTACGGCTGGGGTTCGGTGGGAGCTGCGTGAAAGTTGCCATTATTCTCCTCTCAGATGGTTAGACGTTTGGTTGGCCCCTAGCCTCACTTCCAACGCCCCACACACAACCGTCCCGGCCGCCAATGCTCCACTGTCACAGCCTCCCGCGGGGACTCAGCCGCCGCCAGCAACTGTACCCAGTCTTCCTCCCGGAAGGCCCGCCGGAAGGACACCGGCCCATCATGCCGCACAAACCGATGCCACCCCATCATCCCCTCTACCCACCTGAACATCCGGCAACTCCACTCCGACCGCTCCAGATCATTGATAAACCAACCTACCTGCGCGGTGGCTTCCATCCACCGCAGCAGCGCGATGATCTCTTCGTCCTCGAGATGATGTGCCATCAACGAACTCACCACGATATCCACCGGTTTCTCCGGCCGATACAGGAGAGCATCGCCGGTCACCCACGCGATTCTGAACTCCTTCGGCGTGGATTCCGCTGCCGCGCGCGCCGCATATGGATTCAAGTCAATTCCCGTTAAGTGCACAGCAATGCTGTGTTTGCGTGCCCAGCCTGCAATCTGCCGCAGCAGATCGCCGCCGCCGCTGCCCACATCGACGATGTGCACTGGATCACGCAATCCATTTGGTAGCCGCTTCAGCCAAGCCATCGTCGGTCGATATCCCAGCAACCAGCGGTTAACCTGCTCCAGGCTGCGCAGGCAACCACGGAAATCCTCATAGGTGCAGTCACCATCCATCAGCTCCGGCAGCTCGCGCGGCGAGGCCCGCAGTCTGAAATCGACCTCTGCACTAGACAGCATGGAAGCGCATTGTCTCCGCCGTCAGGCCCGGTCCAAACGACATCGCGCAGCCGCGTCGCCCTGGCCGCGCCTGCTGCATCATCCGCTGGAGCACAAACATCACCGTCGTCGACGACATGTTGCCGAAGCACGAAAGCACCTCGCGCGACGCCGCCAGCGCATCGACCGGCAGCTCCAGTCCCTTCTCCACCGCATCCAGAACCGACCGTCCTCCGGGGTGCACTGCCCACAGGTCGATGTCATCCCGCTCGGCCATCAGCTCGCCCTCATGTAACGCGCGGCCCAACGCCGCCGGCACCTGCCCGGATAGGAGCATGTCGAATCCCAGCCCACGGATCTTCCATGTAATCAGATCTCTCGTCTGGGGCACCATCAGCGCCTTGAAGCTATCCAGAGCAAAGCCCTGCTCGCGCGCGGTAATCAGGCTCGCCGCCGCGCCGTCGGCAAAGACCAGGAACGAGAGCACCTGCTCCAGCTCCTGAGTCTCCTGGAAGTGCAGCGTGCACAGCTCCAGGTTGACCATAAGCACACTGGCCTTAGGTTCTGAGCGCACAATATGCCGCGCCAACTTCAGTGCATTGATCGCCGCATAGCAGCCCATGAAGCCAAGCATCGTACGCTCCACGCCGGCTTGAAGCCCGAGGTGGTCGAGGATCTCAAAGTCCAGCCCCGGCGCATAGAGCCCCGTGCAGCAGGTAACCAGCACGTGCGTAATGCCGGAGCGTTCCTTCTCATCGAGCATAAGCTGGTCCACGGCCTTCCGCATCAGCACCGGAGCTTTCTGCTCAAACAGCTCCATCCGCCGCGCGGTGTTGGGAAAGTTACCCAACCGATAGAACTCATGCGCGTCGTGCGAGCAGAATTGGCCCAAATCTTTCTGCGGATCGAGGGCAGAATAACGATGCGCGATGTTGGCACGACTCACCATGCGGCGGAAGACCGTGCGTAGCCGCGGGTCGGCAAGCATTTGCTCGGCGAAGACCACGAAGGCGTCATGTACATCGTGCTCGGGTACGGCGGTGGCGATGCGGTTCAGGTAAGCCGTGGTCAATGCGCTATAGGCCCTCAACTCTGATAATTAGCGCTTGAATGCAACCTTTAAAGAACGTGGCACAAACAAGTCTTCTCTCCAGGAAATACTTGACATCTAATCTTAACAGATTAAGACTTGTAACGGGTAGTACGTTTGAATCAGTACCGGCATCATGTTTGTGCACATGGCCAGAGTGAGGTCAGAAAGAAGCAGATGTGGCACACGATGAAGATCTTCCCACTGCGTACTTGCTCTTTGCAGTTGCAGCCATAATTGTCATCGGAATCACGGCGGCGGGGGCGTTTATAATCTTAATTCGTAACTGACGCATAATTGGCTCGATGAAGGGAACTCAGTTTCGGGCCGGAATGAGTGCTCGGGCGCAGACGATGCTCGAAGAGGATCCGCTCCGCTAATCAACGATCGAACCGGTGTCGCAGCAAGGTCGTGACGATCAGCTCAAAAACATCAGGAGCTACTGCCAACCGATTGACTTCAAGGGCTGCAACCTCCACGCGAAAGCACAACAAAGTTCCGGCAGAATGGCAGAGCGGGTAAGCGTTGCCCACCCCTTGCAGAAATTCGACAACATTGCGGAGCCGGAGCCTCTTCCATGCAACGGAAGCGCAGCAACCCTCATCCATCGATCGTTATAACCTGACCTGAGCAGACCTAAACGAGTTCCTAAGAAAATATGACACCTAGGCGATTGACCCTTGTATCGATCACAGCGCTGATTTTGCTCGTTGGCTTTTGCCCCGGAACGATGGTGCGCGGGCAATGTTTTCGCGAGATCAGCGAACCGGGGACGGAGAGGCAGGTCCTTATAGCACCTGGGCCGCCAGATGCCGAGGCAAACGCAAGCACATTGCCCGACGCTCCGGGCGTTGCGTCGCAGCAAAATGGCCAGAACACTCCTGCCCCCACCGGCGGTAAGGACGGTGCGCCTGCTGTGCAGGTTTCCAATGGCGGAAGGCAGACGAAACGAATCCTCTACATCATTCCAAATTTCAGAGCAGTCAGCGTGGACGAGAAGCTTCCGCCGCAAACCGTTAAAGACAAGCTTAGGACCGGGGTACTCGACAGCGTCGACTATTCTTCGTTCATCTTTGTTGCTATTCAGGCCGAAGTGGCGCTGGGACGCAATGCCACGCCCGAGTTTCAGCAAGGCTGGGCCGGCTACGGGCGCTATTACTGGCACACCTACGCGGACTACGTAGACGAAAACCTTTGGGTTGAGTTCCTTCTTCCCACAGCTTTTCACCAGGATTCCCGGTACTACACGCTCGGGCGTGGTGGCTTCGCGAAGCGGCTTGGATACTCTGTGTCACGTGTAGCCATCACGCGAAAAGATAGCGGCCATGAGACCTTCAATGCTTCCGAGATCTTCGGCGCGGGCGCGGCCGCGGGCATCTCCAGTCTTTATTACCCTAGCCAGGAGCGCACCTTTACCAAGGTCTACCAAATCTGGTTGACGAGTATAGCGATCGACGCTGGATCGAACCTCTTTAAGGAGTTTTGGCCTGACATCAACAACAAAATCTTCCATCAGAAGTAATGAGAGGGCCGGGAAGAGAGCACCGCGGAGGCATCGTCCAGCCAGGATGAGAGAATGTAATCGCTTTGGGATTTCTCAGGGAACATAGACGAGGAACTCCGGCATGTCCGGAAGGTTATCAATGAACGTCCCCTCGTGCTTTCCCTTGGAGGAAAAGCGCCGCACTCTCTGCTTCTTCCGCTCGGCCACGTAAAGATCGCCGTCGGGGCCGACAGCGACGCCGGAGAGGGTGTCGAGCTTTCCGTCGATCACCACGCGCGCCTTGAGCTTGCCGCTCAGCGGCGTGGAGGTAAGGTCCAGTGCGAGGACGCTGCCGGTGCCAGAGGCGCCGATGTAGAGCGTCTCACCGTGCAGGATCAGGTGCACGGGAGCCTTGAGCGCCTGCTCCGTGATGTGGGCCATCAACTCCCCGGACTGCACATTGAAGACCTTCACCGCGTCGCCGGCCTCGTCGGCCACGTACAGATGGTCCCGGTGCACGACGATGCCGCGCACCGAGTGCCGTGGCTTTCCGTGCTTGTCGAGCATCACCTTGAGACCGAGAGGCGACGGTACATCGAGCGACGTGCGGTCACCGTACCCGGGAAGGCTCCCCTGGCTGGACGCGACCAGCGTGCCGGGAAGAAACTTCCCTTCGGGATAGTGCTTGAGAAGGTGCGCAGCTACCGGTGCGGGTTGGTGGGTCTCCGGCACCAGCGACACCACGGTGTTGGTATCCTGGCAGGAGATGTAGATGCGACCATCGTCCCCCAGTTCCACGTCGAAGGGGTGCACCATCGCCGCAACCTCCTCGGTCTTGGCGAGCACCTCCTTGAAGCGGAAGGTGTCGCCGTGCCGGTGGTAGAGCGCAATGTGGCTATCCTTGCGCCACGCGTTTGCGATGTAGAGATCGTCGCCCACCAGTGCGAAGCCGCGCGCAATCTGCAGCGGCGGCGCGGCCGGCGATGGATCGAGGATCAGCGGATGCGTCTTGCGCTGGGAGCCGTCGTCCTCGAAGACGCCGATGTTATCGACGCCGTGCCTCGATTCTCCCCGATAGCTAATCCACCACACGGTTCTGTCCTCCCGAACACGATCGCTACATCGTCAGAACCGGCGCGCGATAACGTGCGGCTTTCAGCCAACAGGCAAGCTGCGGCAGAAATCACGACCCGCGCAAATCGACGGGGCATTCCGGCATTATAAGCCGGTTGGGATTGTTTCCGGTCATTGAGCCACGCGCAAATAAGCGATGCTCTTGGCGAAAATGATCTTTACCGGCAATCGCTGCAGCGCCAACCGGCTCTCCGGAACGCCCCATCGTCGGCACGCTCCATGTCCCGAGAAATTCCTTTACCGCAACTGGCATGGAGTTTATCGTTGTTGAGCATCGTGCCCCCTTCATGAGCCGAAAAAGGCAGGATACGACCCATGGTTGACAAAGTGAAGATGCAGGCAGTTGCTGGAGGCGGACGCATCTGCTTCCGCGGCGACAGCCGGGATCCTTCCGAGATGTTTAAGCGAGGGTTCTTTTCCCGGGAGAAAAAGTCTAAATGGAAATTCTGGCAAGATCGGGACACATCCCTGACGAGCCCGGTGTTGATTTGGTGGATTTGTGACTCAGACGTGGCCCTTCTTTCCGTTGGGACACCCGCGGTTCTCACCCCGTGCCCAGCACGGAATTGTACCCGGCGCGTAGGTGTCCGGGTTATTTCCCTATCCCGTGTTTCTCACAGTAAGCAATCATTTGCTGAATCCATCCAACTTGTTTGGCCGGATCACCAGCATACGACGCCAGAAGCTCGCGCAACTCCGGCGGGGGGATGTCTCGTTGTTTAGGGTTTGCCATCGGGGACTCCTCTCAAGCCGTCACGTTCTTGCACCTGGTGCCTGAACTCAAAGAGTGACCGCATTTCGACGAACGCTTCAGCAGCTCCTCCAGATCTGGGAACGAAAGTAATGTCCCCGCTTCACACCGTTGGGCTAGCCCGTGAGCTAGAATCCTCAGCCACCAGGGTCGTGCTAACCTCCGTGTCAGCCCACTATTTGCCGGGATGAAAAAGAGGTACGCCATGCCGGATTTCACTACCCTCGTAAGCGGCTTGTCATTCACCGAGTGCCCGCGATGGCTCGACGGGCGGCTCTACATCTCCGACTTCTACACGCACCGCGTTCTTGCGGTGGCGATGGATGGCGCTGCCCAGACATTGGCTCACGTACCCGGACAACCCTCGGGCCTCGGATTTCTACCCGATGGCAGGATGTTGATCGTGTCCATGCGCGACCGTAAGATCCTGCGGCGGGAGCTCGACGGATCACTCGTCGAGCATGCAGACCTGTCCAGCCTGACTCCTTGGTATTTGAACGATATGCTCGTCGACTACGAGGGCCGGGCCTGGGTTGGCAATTTCGGATTCGACCTCATGGGCGGTGCACCAGCCGTCGCCACGACACTTTTCTGCGTTGATCCGGATGGAATGGCCAGGGTGGCGGCTGACGGACTCGGCTTCCCAAACGGGACAGTGCTCACACCGAACGGCCGCACACTGATCTTGGCCGAAACAACAATGAATCGTCTGAGTGCCTTCGACGTCGGCGCTGGCTCATTGGGCGAGCGAAGGACCTGGGCCCTGTTTGGTGACCCGCCGAGATCGGCCAACTTGGGTGAATTGTTCGGAGAAGTTGCTGTCGCGCCGGACGGGATCTGTCTCGACGCAGAAGGAGCGGTATGGGTGGCCGATGCCGTCCACAGCCGGCTGATCCGGGTGGCCGAGGGTGGAAACATCCTGGAAGAAGTCAAGACTGAGGGAGTGGGTGTGTTTGCCTGCATGCTGGGTGGTCAGGATGGCCACACGCTCTTCGCCTGTGTCGCGCCTAGCTTCCACGAAGCTGCGGCGTCCACAAACCATAATGCTTCGATCCTGTTTAAAAGAGTGCAGGTGCCTCACGCTGGACTGCCGTAGTTGCAGTAAAGCGCGTTGATCCCCCAGCAACCCGCAGCTGCTGGAGCGGAATTTGTCACTAAAACTGTCCGCGCCGACGCAGGCGACAACGCCAAGCTACAGCCCTCGGTCCATGCCATGTTTGCCTTCTATTGAGACAGACGCACAGCTCCGGTTTTCGCCCGGCAAAATTGAAATTAGGTATTGGCTGGTTGGCCGGACCGGAAAGGAGGGGCGACGGAAGGAGTACTTTGAAAACAGGAAAGCTCGCTCAGCCGTTCTTTGGGGTCTATGGTGCTGGTTGCAATGCGGCTTGGCGAAGCGCCACTTGTGTTTATCACTAAAACTGATTAATGCGCATTATGCCTTTTCGTTTTGTTGCTGCGGCCCGGTATCCGCTGCAGTGGGAAGAGGCTTTGGATCAGGCAATGCACAAGGCTGTCGCCGGGCGGGAGAAGCTTCTCAGGCGAACTGGTGCGGGTGCCGGCTAGGCTCTTTCGCAACAATTGCAAACGCTGAAAACTCTGCCAATTCATCCCTGATCACTCAGGGATGACACTCATAAAACCTTGCGATCGATAACGTATTGCTGCGTAAGACATCGCCAAGACTATGATGCGTACAAGGATTCGCCGGTAGGGCGGCACTTCCCACGCTCCCCAAAAGCGATGTATGAGAGGAATTTGCCGTCTGTTTGCGATAGCACGTGCAATCGCCGATATCCTCATCGCCTTCCAAACAGAGGACTACTGCTGCTTTGACCTGGGATAGGTCGCCCCTTTGCTCTCAGCAGCCCGTTCCAAATACGGCAAGAGGGTGGGAGCTGGGTGCGCTCCCTCCTGATACCAAAATGCAACACTTGTGTAGTCATCTTGGCTGGAGGTTTGTTGGCCGTTGTATCTCTGATTCTGGATATCGACAATCAGAGATTTTTGAAACCGCACAGGATTTGCGAGATACCAGCGGTACATGCGGTTCTTTCCATCATCCATTTGAATGTAGCCGCTATACATATAGGAATAAGTGTGCTCAAAGCCCCACGTTGATCCGTATTCGTCCTCTGTTCCTGGCGTGTGCGTGAGCTTTTCCCCGTCGACCTGAAAGATGGTATCCCCCTCGCCCCACCAGTCTTCATACTTGGTATTCACCTGCAGGTAGTTCCCAACGTATTGTCCTCTTCCTTGAACCTCAAGTATGCGATGCATCCCATTTGCTGTGGGGTTCGATCGGGTCCAACTAGCATGGAGGCGGCTTTTCTCGGTCGCCAGCGACGGGTCCTTCTCGTAGTCGATACCCCAGGCCACGGAGCGCGAGTATTGCTCGTCGCCGTCATTGGCGAGAACAAACCGTGCGTGTTTGGAGAACGGCATCGGAAGATAACTCATGTAACAGTAATGGTTGATCTGCATTGGCAACGATTGGTAATCGATGGTTTTTCGCTCAAAAGCGCCAAAGAAGCTCCAGAGCGGGACCTGGATGCTCGGTTGCAGCGCACCGTCCCAGTACACTTTCAGAACCAGACCGGGATACATGAAACCCGTTCCCTCGCTCCGATGCGAGTTACTGTCGTCCGTGTAGTAGAGATACGTGACCTTCCCTGGGCCCGAAAGGTCAGCGAGCACAAGTTCCTTCCCTGGAGGAAGGTCCACCTGATGATACTCAACGTGATCCGCAAACGAGCCGTCGGTTATTCGATAGAGATTCTGAATCTGTGAACTCGAAGACAAAGGCCACAGCAAGGCCAGCAGGCAAAACAATAACCCTGGTCTGTTCGCGATGCCTTTGCCCAACGCATGGGACCAACGCGTCGCTCGTCTGGAGTCAGGTGTGCTCTCCGGCACGCCACAATCTTCTGATCCGCTCATAAGTTCCTCCTCAACTCAGGGGTCCACACCACTTTCCCGATGACTCTAACAAATTCGGCATGGCAAAGTGCCACTGGCGTCTATCACTGAAACTCACTTAATCACGGACATTATAATGACTGCGTCGGCGGAGCACTTTGAGCTGCACCTAATGACTTCAGAAAAACGCTAAGGACGTGTGACTCTGGCCTCTTGCCCCGCCGTATCTGGAGTAGAGCGGCGTCATTCGCAGGAGAGGGATGCTCCGGCTTCGGAGGACGACCACCCCGGAAGCGCCAGAGAAATGGCAATAACAGTGCTAGCACGAAGAGGAACTTAAAAAGCAAGACCACATTCGTCTGTTCCATGCTCCGGGCTATCACGGCTTGTCAATGTATGAGGCGGGGAACGAGCACGGGACTAATCCAGGAACTTCCCAATCAACCACATGTGCCCGAATGGATCGATGACTGCGCCTTGCAGCATTCGTTTGATAGGCCTCGGACCAGTTGTCGGATGATGATGTTCCTCGACGGGACTACGGTTGATGGCTCCTGCCGCCAGCGCCTTCCCATGCACGCCAACAGGATCATCGACGAATAGTTCAATTCTGACCGTGGTGAACCCGGCGGAATCTGGGCTTCGCGTGCCGTATTCGGGGGATTCTTCTGCCAGGAAAAATTCGGCCGCGTCAATCGAAAGCCCAGCAACTGCGCCTTCCAGTTCCCACAACAGCGTTGCTCCAAAGGCCTGCTGGTAAAACGCGATTGCAGCCCTTCCATCGCTCACGGCCAACATGGGAGAAATTTGGGTTGTCATTTTGCCAAGCTCCTGAATATCTGTCTAGCTTTCGTGCCCAGTCTACCGCCAACGCGGCTCCGGCTCGATACGATGTCGCTTGACATTTTTCGGTCTGGCGTAAACTGGATAAAGTCAGAACGTCCAACCAGCAAGATTTGGCAATCTGGGGGTTGGCCTTATGTATTTCGCAAAGATGGCTGCTACCGTTCTCGCAGGCACTGTGATGGAACTGCCCTGGTTCATCCTGCCTACCTCTCTGACCTCAGTCGCGTTGTTGGTTAGGGATGCACAAGCTCAAACTGCCAGCGTGTCCAGAATGCCGCTCCCTTCGCAACCCGAAATGAACGACTACACAAATGCGATCGGGCAAACCGAACCAGCGGCCAAAGAGGCGGCGATCAATGCCTTTCTTGCGAGGTATCCTTACTCGCACGCCCGGGAAGATCTGCTCGAGCAACTGATGGCGGTTTATGTCCACCAGCCGGACATGGAAAAAGCCATGGAAACAGCCTCCCGCATACTTTCCGTAGATCCAAAAAACCTTCGGGCCCTCTTCTACATTACTTATGCTGCTGAAGAGAAAGCGCTGTCGGCTAACCCAACGGAAGCTCAGCCTTTACTTGACAACGCCGCTAGCGCGGCTCGGATTGCTCTGGACGCGCCGTCCAAGCCTGATTACATGTCCGAGTTCGATTTTGAGAAGCTGAGGGCAGTCACGTCGCCCAACTTCTATAGTGCGATAGCGATTGATGACGCGGCGAAACGGAATTACTTCGGAGCGATTGAGAACTTTACCATGGAACTAAGGGCTCCCATCAATGACAGGGCGACGGAATCAGGCTTCGAACGGGATGACACATACCGTCTCGCCCAAGCCTACGAGGCGCAAACACCAGCCGATTTGAAGAATGCTGCGTGGTTTTATACGCGCGCTGCGCAATACTCGACTCCGAAAACCAAGCCCCAGTGGGAGGCAAAAGCCGAGTCCATCTACTTGGATTATCACGGAAGCATGGATGGCTATGCCGAGATCCAGGCGCTGGCGAGAGCAAACGTGTTCCCGCCGGCTGAATATAATCCATCGCGCGCAATTGCTTCCAGGTGACGGCACCGGGCGACTCAGGGTTCCCCTGTCATTGAGGAGGGACCACTCGCAGCCTCGACTTACACACCGAGCAACTCTGCTTGTGGGCGCGCATCCGCTCGTGGGCATCGTTCTTCTCCGCGTAGGCCTGTTGCTTCATCTCCGAAGCCAAACGCTCTGGTATGCCGGGAACGTTCGCTCTTGACGACCATAGAACTTGCTCCCACCGCCGTAGGGCTCCCTCATAGAGCTGTAGAAGTCGCTGATACTCTGGACAAGTCATTCGGCGCTCGCCCCATTTGGGATGCAGTCTGATTGTTCGGTGCTCACCGGTCATATTGCGCCGCGAAGGGTGAGCAGAGCTGAGCGCGATCTCTCAGGACGATGGTGCGAGCGAGTCCAATTGCTCAGCTTCCTCGTCCATAGGTAGCAAGCTCAACAGAGGATAGCCCCGTCGTGCGATATCGAGTTTTGATCGTTGGAAGAGATGTGGACCTGCTTATGATTCGCCAGGTGTTGCTTACGTCGTGGGGCTATGATTCCCTGATTGCCACGCCTGAGGACGTCGACGAAAAATTACAGTCTGGCAGGTTTGATCTGGTGATTCTTTCGCTGATGCTTGGGCAAGAGGTGAAGCGTCAGATTCAGGCCAAACTTCCGGCCGGCACGCGCCCGCTGTTGCTGAAGACAGTGGTCTGGCCGGAGGAGTTGCGGCGCACGGTGGCCGAGGCGCTCGGATAAGCGGAGACACGCCCTGGTCTCGCGCCGCCGCAAAATCCGTCTCGCCATCGACAACCCGTCGAACTCCCAAAGCAACCAACTTCGAATGAGACAAGCCCCTGGGACAGAGTCGCTGCTAAGGTAATATCAACCACACGCGATATTGGAGAGACGATCTATGTGGAAAGAAACCGCCGCTACTGAAATGCCCAAGACCAGTGCCCCGGTCGCCCCTCAACCGGTCACCGAAGAAGAATTGCGCGAGCTATTGGACCGGCTGGGCGCAGCCCGGCACGTTTTCCGTGAGAATCGGGAATTGCGGGAAGTTTTGTCCCGCCGCGAAAGCGAGACCCGGGAATTGCGGCTCCGCAACGCAGAGCTGGAAGAGATCGTGCGGAAATTCGCCCCGATGCTGTTGGACGCGGCAACCGCCATGGGATTGGCGGCAAAGAATGAAAGACCAGATACTGTGAGTCAACGCTAAAAATTCGCGTAAGAAAGCCTGAGAAATGAAGCGCAGCAATATTGACAGTTGGCCTCGCAGTAGATCCAGGAAATCTTCCCTGTGCCTGCTTTAGATAATTTTCCAGTAAAAAGGAATTGATTGGGCTTAGGTTGCGGCCGTGCTCTGCATGGACCTTCCCACGGGGCGCGGCAGCTTCACTCGTAGCACTGCCATACTTCGGCGAGATCGAGGGCAAAGCCCTCGACGGGGCCACTGCCGCTCAGGGAATTACCGGTCACGGTAAGTCTTTCGGTCCCAGGCTTGAAGACCAGGACTTGCCGATCGTAGGGATCGATGAGCCAACCGAGAGCGACGCCATTGGCAATCCAGTCGTTCATTTTTGCACGGGCGTCGGGGAGGCTGTCTGACCTGGAGAGCAGCTCGATAACAAAATCGGGGCAGAGCCGAGGGAGGCCCTTTGCGGCCGCGGGAATACTTGCCAGTGTTTCTGGTGTGAGGAATGCGGCATCAGGACTCAACATCGACCCGTCTTTGAGATAGAACCCGGCGTTCGAATCGGCAACCTTTCCCCTGCGATGACTCTTCCACCAGAGACGTAGCTGGTGGATGATTTCAGCGTTGCCGTCGCTGGTTGAAAGTTCTGTTGGAGGGTTCACGCGAATCTCTCCCTCTTTGGTGCGCTCAAACTGAAAGCCCTGGTTGGCGGCGCAGAGTGCCTCAAGCTGATCGTCCGACACTGGCTGGGCCCAGACCAGGATGCGTGGCAACGCTTCGACCTCCAAATGGAAAGAGGCATGCATTTCGCTATTCTATTCCTGTGGCTTATCCGAGGACCTAAGTGGGATGTTCAGCTTGAGTTTGTTGATCAGAGGTCTACACGGGCGTTGGAAACGTTCGCTCAGCGGCGAAAGCCGAACCTTATTTCAATCAGAGACGTACGGACAAAGAGTCTGCGTGAGAACTCGATCCCGTCAAAGGTCTTGAGATTGGTTCGCCGGCATTTGCTTGAAGGATCCCAGGGTCTCAAAATCGAGACCTGGAGGTTCGCACGGGAACTAAAAGCCTGAGCGAAGCGAAGGACCTCGGATTCAGCGAGGCAAAGTCAAAGATGGTGGAGGCGGCGTCTGCTTAATAAAAGGCGCAAGCCATTGAGCGAACAACTGTTATCTATTATCACTCGTAACAGTTGCCCCCAGAGTGCACCCCACAATCTGTCGCTTAGGTCGCGGGCCACGATGGGCCTCCGTGCCCCCTAGGATCGCCGCCCCCATCCCTCTGATCATATAAATTACTTTCTGTCAAATCGGGATTCGTTTGTTTAGAGGCCGAGGCGGGGAAGCCATAAGTGCTTTAAAATCAATAGTCCAATTATCTAAGGGCCATTTGTGCGAAAGCGATTTGCACGGTTCTGGATTCCATAGGACAGTAAGGGAGCTTATGGGGGACGTATGGACCAGGAACTGGACAATTTGGGGTACTTGCGGCTATCCGAAATCATTGGGTGTAAGCGACGGGGTATCAGAGGACTGTACCCGGTGAGTGCTTCCCATTGGTATTCGGGCGTTGCCACCGGACGGTACCCTAGGCCGGTGAAGCTCTCGGCGGCGGTAAGTGCTTATAGGCGTAGCGATATCATCGCGCTGCTTGAGAACGCTGGAGCTTCTGACGGTGGTGCGAAGTGAGCAGCGTGCAGGCATTTCCTCTCACTTGGCCAGTCGGCATTGCTCGGACGACTACGCGGAAGAAGTCTCAGTTCGGCGAACACTCGGTAGCGGAATGTGCGAAAGAGGTCCGGCGGCAGCTCACCTTGCTCGGCGCTCGCCTTCCGATTATTTCCAGCAACGTTCCGCTGCGAATGGATGGCAACCCGTACTCTAACCCGGGCAGGATGCACGACCCTGGAGTGAGTATCTATTTCCAGCTCAAAGGAAAGCCGTACTGCATGCCGTGCGACATGTGGCAGTCAGTGGAAGAGAACCTATGGGCAGTCGGCAAGCATCTCGAAGCCATGAGAGGGATGCTGCGATGGGGCGTGGGCTCGGTTGAGCAGCAGTTCGCTGGGTTCAAGGCGCTGACTGCCGGCAATCAAGAGGATTGGTGGGACATTTTGGAATGCTTGCCGACTGCGGGCATCGACACGATCAACGCACAATACCGGACGCGTGCCCATACAGCCCATCCTGATGCCGGAGGCGATCACTCAGCAATGGCTCGGCTCAACCAAGCGCGGGATGCGGCTCTGGCAGCCACTCAGGGGGCGGGGAACGCGTAAAATCTCCCGTGGAGGCTCGATGCCACCTGTGGAAATCTTGTGGGAAACTCCGCCGAGGTTGAGGCCTGGAGTTAATGACCCAAAGATGACGGAACCGTCAGCAAATCCCGCAATTGCATCAGCATAGCCCTGAACCCCGCGTCCCTATTGCGCCGATCAAACTAACGGTCCCGTTATCTTCTTGACGGGGACCATGTCTAAAGCATATTCTGGAGGCTAGGGAAGCTATATAATATTTTTATTGACCACTGCGTCTAAATTCAGCTACTCTCTAGTAGTTGAAAGGACACAGTTTATGGATATCGTTCGGATCGCCCGACTCCGCCGACTGCTCGCCAAAGGCAGCAAAACTAAAATCAGCCGTCAGTCCATTTACAACATGCAAGCCGACGGCAGGCTACCTGAGCCCACGCACACTACCTGCGTATGCGGTCGCCAGCTCGTCGGTTGGACGCCTGAACAGGTTACGGTAATCCTGCAGAGTGAGGGTGCCCTGTGACTACCCCATTGCAACGCGCCGTTACTCGCAGCCGGCGCTCGCGGTACCGTGGTCATCCGGCCCAGAACCCGGCGACCTGCTTGCAGTGCTATGGTCCGCTAAAAGGGGAAAGCATCTTGTGTCCCGGCTGTATCAGGGCAGCCTTAGAGCTGCATCAGTCCATGCTGGGGGCCATACGGGCATCCATGGGCTCACTGTGCAACCACTGGTCACCGTGCGCTGAGGCCGCCGTGGGCTCACTGGACGGAAGCAGGCCTTATTGCGAAGGGCACGTTCGCGCCGCCAGGGCTATGGACATCACGGGTCTGAACGCCTTCTTACCATTCTCTGCGTTGCCGGAGGTGACGCGATGAGTGCTCGCCGGAGTGGTGTCCCAGTGTTGCTGGCTGAGTCTACAGGCGGGGTGGGTTTGAAGGCATGGTGCTGTTATTGCTGTGTCTACCACCAGCATGGCACCGGAGGCGCGATCCGGGCTGCTCACTGTATCGAGGGGCCGTTCAAGGCGACTGGTTACTATCTCAAACGCCCGGATAAGTGGAAATAGGAGTAGCAAAGAAAAAGGCCGCCCGCTCATAACGGAAGGCCTCAGATTGACTGTGTTAACCCTCCCCCGAGGAGGATCAACTTAAACAAAAGGAATTCTCTAATGTTAACCTCTGGGCCTCTCGATAGCAAGACAATTCCACAAAATATTGCGCCTAATTCAGTACCAACCGCTACTAGTGGGTACCTCGTACATTTGCCTTCCTTTAACTTTTATATGGGTAAAGACGGGGTGGTGGTTGAAAACACACAACACCCTGCCTTTTGGTTGGATAGGGTTAGCGCTGAGACGCTGGCTCAGAACGTCAACGGCGTCGTAATGGACATGAGGCCGAGCACTATAAGAGCTGCTTTTTCTGGCCCTCTGTTTGGATTCACTGCATACAACCAGTTCATTGTTTATTGCGTCATCCCGAGCAAAGATCGCCCTGGGAAGACGGATAAATTCCCTTGCGACTATCGCACTGCCAAGGTGAAGGTGAACCCTCACGACCCTCAGTACTGGACTGATGCGGCGACCGCAGAGGCTACTGCAGCGGCCTGGGGTAAAAGTTACGGAGTTGGTTTCGTCTTCACAGCGAACGATCCCTTTTGGTTCCTCGATATGGACGGCAGCCTGGTTGATGGTCAGTGGTCTCCGCTCGCGCTGAGTCTCTTCCAACTACTACCGGGATGTGCGGCTGAGATCAGCGGCTCCATGACAGGGGGTCATATCTTTGGTAAGGGTAGGATGCCGGCGCACGGATGCCGTAACCAGGCTCTCGGGTTGGAGTTCTATCACCAGGGTCGCTTTGTGGCTCTCACTGGTGCGGGAGCTGTCGGCAATTGCCTCACTGACATGACTGACGTCCTGCCGGCTTTCATAGCTAAATACTTCCCCTCGGATGCGAGCACGGGTACTGATCGCGGGTGGACTGAGGAGCATTGTGCTGGAGCAATTGCGGCAACGCTCAGTGACGATGAGCTTATCCGGCGCGCCTTGAACTCTAATAGCGCCGCTGCGCGCTTTAATGGCAAGGCGAGCTTTGCTGACCTGTGGACCGCCAATGTGGAGGTGTTGAGTAAGGCATACCCCGCCGAGGCACGGTCCTATGATGCCTCCAGCGCCGATATGGCTTTGGCCCAGCACCTTGCCTGGTGGACGGGTGGAAATAGTGAACGCATCCAGGCTTTGATGCTGCGTCCAGACAACAAGCTCCTCAGGGAAAAATACGACCGCGAGGATTACCTGATCCGCACCATAAATTCCGCTGTAGCGCGGCAAGACGGCTTCTACGGTGATCGTGAGCAGCAACCGGCGGCGGGGGCCGGAGCTACTGGCGAGGTACCGGAGGGCACGGTAGGCCCTTTATCTCGGGAGTTGGCCAGCAGCGGTTTTCTCTCGCTGGAGCAGCAGGCGGTTCACTTCAGCGGCCTCGTCTACATCGAGAGCATGAATAAGGTGCTCTGCCCCGACGGGTCTCTATTGAAGCCTGAAGCCTTTACGGGAAGATATTCCGGATTCAAATTCCGTATGGACATTAATAACGGAGGGGGAGCTGTCACCCCTGATCCTTGGAAGGCGTGGCGGCAGAATCAAATCTGCGATCACGTTAGAGCCTACAGTACTTGCTTCAAGCCTCAATTACCTACGGGGGCGATAGTGACTAGGGGGAGCAAGCGCTATGCCAACAGCTACGTGAAGCTGAATATCGAGCGTAAGGCTGGCGATGCTTCACCGTTCCTCAAGCATCTAGCTAAGGTGCTTCCGAATGAGCGTGACGCTAAAATCCTGCTCTCTTATATGTCAGCGTGCGTGCAACACCAAGGAGTCAAATTCCAATGGGCTCCGGTGTTGCAGGGCGCGGAAGGTAATGGTAAGTCCCTTTTTCCCGTTGCGTGGAGCAGGCAGTCGGAGAAGAGTACACTCACTGGCCTAAAGCCAAGGAGCTTGGCGGCAAATTTAACGAATGGATGAAAGGGCGAATCTTCTACGCCGTCGAGGACATTTACGTTCCGGACGGCAAGAGGGAGATTCTGGAAGACCTTAAACCCATGATTACCGGGGAGCGGCTGGCGGTAGAGCAGAAGGGCGTTGACCAGGAGACTGCTGACATCTGCGGGAACTTCATTTTCAACTCAAACCACCGGGACGCCATAAGCATTAACGACAGCTCTAGGCGCTTCTGCATGTTGTTTACCGCGCAGCAGCAAAAGGACGATCTCATAAGGGACGGGTTGATTGAGGGGGTACCAAAGGTCTACAAGTGGCTAAAGGATGGGGGATACGCCATCGTGAATGAATTGCTTTACTCCTATGCGATCCCAGCAGAGTTCAATCCTGCCGGCGACTGTCAGAGGGCTCCGGATACCAGCACGTCACATCAGGCTATCGAAGCAAGCCTGGGCTACGTGGAGCAGGAAATCCTGGAGGCTATCGAGGAGGGGCGGCAGGGGTTTTCCGGAGGCTGGATATCGTCTCATTTTCTGAAAGGCTTGGAGCGCGCAAATAAGCTGAGTCCCCGGAAGCGCCACGAGATCCTGGAGCAGATGGGCTACGTGCTTCATCCACAGCTTAAGAACTACGGGGGCCGCATCAATCACGTGGTGATTCCTGATAACACAAAACCGAAGCTCTACATCCATAAGTCGAACACAATGCTGGCCCAGATAAGCAGCCCTGCCGCGATTGCTAAAAATTATGAGGATGCCAATAAGTTAGCTCCTGCCGCCATCGCTGCGTTTGGTGGGGGGCGGTGATGGCTGACCACTTTTTTGGCCGGCTGACCCAGGTTTTTTTGGGCTTGGGTGGGAGTTATGTTGTTTTTCTTTGTACAAGTTAAGTGGCTTTTGACCCAAATGACCCAAGTTTTTTCTAAATCGGGCGGTGCGGGCGGTGCGGGCGGTGCGGGCGGTGCGGTAATTACTGGGGGCATATTTCTACTGGCGTATGGTTTCTATATATTTTTATGATTCTTGGGTCAAAAGAGAGATAAGTAATAGAAAGTAAATAGAGATAACTCTGATTAATAATTTAAAAATTGTGGGTCAAGAACGTGGTCATTTGGGTCAAGGGGGATTGATATGGCAACACATGAAGAATTAACGCGAGCGTTCGTCCAGTGTCATCGGGGCCGGCTGCTATTTGTGGATGGACAGTGGATTGAAGCGATTGGTAGCCACTGGGTGGAGATCCCCAAGCGCAAGGTGAACAGACTGATACGAAATGCAGGATGGCCCACAGCGTGCGCCACCAGCGTTCGGACGCTTTATTTGCAAAACATATTCGCTCACTCGGGGCCGCTACCGGCAGTCGCTACCGAGCGCAGCATACGCCAGCCTTTGATCCGGGCAGTAACCCTGACCCCCACAGTGATGGCATTTATCGAGCGCCACGCCGGCAGGATGATCTATGACCAGGAGAGCACCTGGTGGCTGAAGCAGAGTGAGCACCATCCCGGCAAATGGCTACCCCTCTACGACCGCGAAGTGAACCGGCTGATTAGGGAGATTGTCGGCACCAGCGGAGTGGTTAAGGTACGGCGCGACCTGGAGAACTCCATCTGGTTCGCAGTGAAGGGGATGAGCTAATGCCGCTGAAATGTACAGCTTGCTATCACCCCGAGCAGGCTGAAATAGACCAGATGCTCCTTGCCGGATCGTCGTTACGTGTTGTCGCGGAAAGATTCGGAATGAGCACAACTTCCGTGCACCGGCATAAACAGCACATCTCCAAAGTCCTGGGGAGGGCCACGGAAATTGCAGAAATTGCGAAAGCAGATACCTTGCTCGATCAGGTAAAAAATCTTCTCAGTCAAGCGGAACGGATTACGGAACGGGCTGAGACCGCCGGGAGCCTCGACACGGCACTACGTGGCATCGCCCAGGTGCGCGGCGTCCTTGAGTTGCTCGGAGAAGTTTCGGGTCAGCTCGCCGGCAAAGGAACGAATATCGCCATCGGGATCAACGCCGGCGGAGCCGTACAGCCACCCGACTTCACCGCTTTGAGCGATGACCAATTTCTGGCAAAGCTTCGCCAGATCGACCCTAAACACCCCCGCTTGATCGAGGGCACAATCAGGAGCAATGGCAATGGTAATTGATAGAGAAGCAATCCTTTTAGAGCTTAAGGCGGCCTGGTGGGCAGAACGGGCCCGAGAGACACCGGAAGCTGAACTCGAAGCAGTTGTCAGCCGTGGAGTTGGAATACCTGTAGGCACCCCTTTTACGGACGAGCAGCTCGGCATGACTATAGATCGGTTTGGCATACTCCCCGCTGAGGAGGGCATGCCGGTTGGTGTGGCCGCATCCGAGTTGCTAGGAATGCGACTAGGGCGGAAGAGCCTGCACGCATACATTTCGTACACATCGAGCAAGTCTTGCCTGCCCACCCGGGGGCCGGGCACAACCGCCGGAGGTACGAAATGACGATCACACGACAACAGGCAGCAGCCGAGCTGCAAAGGCGAGATGCCCTCATCATCACACCGGCCATGGCAGCAGCCGAGCTGCAAAGGCGAGATGCCCTCATCATCACACCGGCCATGGCAGCAGCCGAGCTGCAAAGGCGAGACGCAGAAGAGGCAGAATTAGAGATACTCAAACAGGACATAAGACAGAAAGCCGCAGACGAACTCGCCTTAGGGAAAGCCACGGGACGACGGGCAGCGCTACTACGTCGTATCGCCGGCAGCTCGGTAAGCCGGCCCCCTCGTGCAATACCACCTCGGGCTGCCTGCTAATGTCCAGGTGTCGAGGAAGCAACTCGTGGCGGTCCTGAGGGCAACCCTGGCCTAGCTCGTCAGGGCCTCGTGGGTCGCCATCTATCCGCCCCGCCCCCGGTATCCACATCCGGTGTCACGCCAGCCTTGGTAAAATTCGGTGCCATGGAGAACTCCTGCGAACAATGCAATGCGATTTTGCGAGAGTGTCGGATCGCCTATCTCGATTTCTGGGAGAGGGCCAGCAAAGAGACCCGGGACACCTGCAAAGCTTTAGGAAAGCTTATTGGAGGGTCCGAGGCTGATATGCGAGTTGTGGAGGCCCGCCTCCCGAGATTTCGCCCTATGAGCGCCGAGAAGTTGAACAGCGCCACCTTCAGCTATTTCCCTGGCGAGGACCGACTCAGGGATGCGATGCTCAACAAGTGGCGGCACCAACACGCGACCGGCCACATCGTGAACCTCTCGTTCGGCAAGTTGTGAACGGCGAACCTATGGGCTGCCCGTCGGCGCTCACACGCACCATTGAGTGACGCAATATGTCGCTGCCTTTTCCAGGCGGCCTTGAGCATCCAAGTTTCTATGGCTTGCCAAGAATATCTTCGACTGGAAGGACGCTTCGAGGCTGCTCTCCGCAGTTGGGTGCGGATTCCTGCTGAAGCCGATCATCATTCCTGGCTGAAGCCGATCACGATTCCTGTCTGATTGCGATCAAGATTCCTGGCGAAAGCGATCATCATTCCTGCGCGAAGCCGATCAGTGATCGAGGTGTGCAGGAACGGTGATCGGGATGGCAGGAATCAAGTGTGGAACGAGGCGTGGCGACGCTGGACATCAAAATCGCGGGTACCGTGACCCCGAGAGGGGAGACGGTGCCCGGAAAGCGAATGTCCATGCGCAAGACGCGAGAAGTCCTTCGGTTGTATTTCGAGTTGAAGCTGAGGCAACGCCAGATCGCCCGCAGCGCCAACGTCAGTCAGAGCACGGTGCACGAGTACGTGGATCGTTTCCGTGCGGCGGGATTGAGCTGGCCACTGCCGGCTGAAATGTCGGAGTCGGAGCTGGAAGAGAAGTTATTTCCCGCCGACTCCGGCGTCTCGAGGCCGGTGGTCAAGACCCCACCTGATTTCGCCTACATCCATCAGCAACTGCAACAGCACAAGCACGCCACCCTGCAGTTGCTGTGGGAAGAGTATCGGGCTGAGCATGCGGACGGTTATGGGTACAGCCGTTTCTGCCATCACTATCAGCGCTTCAAGCAGGGGCGCGATCTGGTGCTACGCCAGTCCCATCGGCCGGGCGAGAAGTTGTTTGTCGATTGGGCGGGAGCGACCATCCCCCTCTACGATCCAGCCACCGGCCAGCCACACCCCGCGCAGTTGTTCGTGGCTGTGCTGGGAGCCAGCAACTACACCTATGCCGAGGCTACGCTGGATCAGCAGATGGGCAGTTGGATCGGAGCCCACGTGCGGACGTTTGAGTTTTTCGGCGGCTGTCCAGAGTTAGTCGTCCCCGATAACACGCGCACCGGCGTTTCGCGGGCTTGCCGCTATGAGCCTGATCTGAATCCGACTTACCAGGAGATGGCCATGCACTACGCCATCGGTGTGCTGCCCACGCGCCCGCGCAAGCCGCGCGACAAGGCCAAGGTCGAGGTCGGAGTGCAGATCGCCGAGCGCTGGATCGTGGCTGCTCTGCGGCATCGCAAGTTCTTCTCTCTGGGCGAAATGAACCGCGCCATCGGCGAGCTGCTGGACAAGCTCAACCAGCGTCCGTTCAAGAAGCGCGAAGGCACGCGCCGCAGCCTGTTCGAGCAACTGGACCAGCCGGCGCTACGCCCGCTTCCGGTCCAGCGCTTCGATCTAGCCGAGTGGTCACAGGCCACGGTCAACATCGACTATCACATCCAGTTCGATAAGAGCTTTTACAGTGTGCCCTATCAGTTGACGCGACAAACGGTGGAGGTGCGGGCCACGCCCACGACCGTAGAGATCTTCCATCACGGCAAGCGTGTCGCCTCACACGTGCGCACGGCCAAACCATATGTAGCCGTGAGTGATCATGAGCATCGGCCCGCTGCGCACCGTGCCCACCTGGACTGGCCACCATCGCGGCTGGTCCAGTGGGCGGCCACGGTGGGCACGCGGACGCAAGAGGTGGTGGAGAAAATCCTTGAAGCGCAGCCGCATCCGGAGATGGGGTATCGATCATGCCTGGGGATCATCCGGCTGGGACAGCGTTATCCGGTAGCTCGCGTGGAAGCAGCCGCTGACCGCGCTTTGCTTACAGGCGCAGTCAGCTACAGAAGTATGGACTCGATCCTGCGCCACAACCTTGACCAGCAACCCATCAACCCACCGTCTGCGCCGCGTTCTGTTCCCGAACATGACAACATCCGCGGCGCGGCGTACTTCGAGTGAGAGGAGGCGAGCCATGTTACATCAACCCACCATCGAAAAACTCCTGGCCATGCATCTGGAACCCATGGTCGAAACCTGGCGCAACTTGGAACAGAACCAAGACGCCGACCAGCTCAGCTTCGAGGAAAAACTCTCCCTCATGGTCGATAGGTTGTGGACGTGGCGCCAGAACCTGGCGCTCGAACGGCGGCTGCGTTACGCCAAGTTAAAAGGCAACGCCTGCGTCGAAGACATCGACTATCGCGCTTCTCGCGGCCTCGATCGCACGCTAATACGCTCGCTGGTCAACGACTCCGGCTGGGTCAGCCGGCACGAGAATATCTTCCTTGTCGGTCCAACCGGAGTAGGCAAGAGCTGGCTGGCCTGCGCGTTGGCTCAGAAGGCCTGTCGCGACGGATATCTCGTGCTCTACACTCGCGCCACAGCGCTGTTCCGCGATCTGGCCCTGGCACGGGCTGACGGCAGCCAGCGCAATCTGCTGGCACGGCTCAGCCGTGTCGATGTTCTGGTGGTCGATGACTGGGCCATGGCACCCATGCAGGAATCAGAGCGGCGCGACTTCTGGGAAATCTGTGAGGAGCGTTATCAAACAAGATCCACGATCCTGACTTCACAAGTTCCCGTCGTGCAATGGCACGAGCAGATCGGCGACGCCACCATCGCCGACGGTATCCTCGACCGGCTCGTGCACAACGCTCATCGCATCGAGCTGCGTGGCGAGTCCATGCGCAAGGCAGGAGCCAGGAAAACGGAAAGCAAACAGGAAATGCAAACCTGACAACCCAGCGTTGCCGGCAACCGAAGCCGCTGCTGCTTCTGAAGGCGCTGGTGTGGGGAAAGGGGCTTCAATCGCCAGCCCCTTCCCCCACGCCCCCATCCCCGCTCCACAACAAAATAGCCTCGCTAACGCTCGGAAAATAACTCCTCCTGCTTGACGATCTCGATCACTTCTCGCGACAATCAATCTCGCCAGCGTCGCTGCGCTCCGACCTTGATCGGAATCGCAGGAACTCTGATCGCTTTCACCCTGAATCCCTGATCGACATCACTGGAATCCGCAGTTGGGTGCAAAGCACGGCGTTATCTGAACCTATGCAGGCTCGACAGAAAGCATTGGACGAGAAGAACGCGGCCAAGAACCTCGTGTGGGTTCATGAGGAGAGCTGCTCGATCTGTCGCCGTAAGCTGGCTGGCTGAGGCCGCCGCCCTACCCTGCGTGGCCCCTGCCGCCCTGCCCCTGCCTTCGCGCCGCCCTAATCCCCCTATCGCTTGGAAAGTTGGGGTACACCCCTGCATTACATCCTCTCGAGCGCCTTGAAATGTAAGGTTAATTGGAGTATGATTATTTACTTGACACTACTGTAACCCATGTGCCATCTTCTTTACACGTCGGAGATTCAGCATGGACAAGGGACAGGTAGTGGGCTACATACGGGTAAGTAGCGTTGACCAATGCTCAGATCGGCAATTGGAGGGCCTGAAGCTCGATAGGCGCTTCGAGGATAGGGTCAGCGGGAAGAACACAGAGCGCCCTGCCCTGCAGGACATGCTGGCTTGGGTGCGTCACGGGGATACCGTGCTTTGTCACTCTATTGACCGCATGGGGAGAAATTTAGACGACCTGCGATCGCTGGTTTACGGCCTGACTGAGAAGGGCGTCACGGTGCAATTCCAGAAAGAGAACCTGAAATTCTCCCCAGGCGATAGTGACCCCATGTCCAAGATGCTCCTCTCTCTGCTCGGAGCGGTGAGCGAATTCGAGAGATCCTTGATTAGAGAAAGACAAAAGGAAGGAATCGCCATCGCTCGCCTAAAGAACACGTACAAGGGCCGGAAGAAGAAGTTGCGCCCTGTGGATGTGGAGAAGCTCAAAGAGCGGATCGCCACCGGGGCGAGCAAGGCGCTTGTGGCTCGGGAGTTCGATATCAGCCGCCCGACCCTGTACCAGTACTTGGAGGGTGGGAAATGAGAGCGCCAATAAAGACAACCGCCCAGCAAATCGTGGACTACTGGGAAGTAAACGGACCTTACGAGGGCGACATTGGCTGTGATTGGGCGGATGCCAGGAATCACTGCTGGAGATGCGGGATAAAGGGTAACCTGGACCGCTGCCACATCATTCCCCACCAGGAGCCCTTTAACGGGCCCGATACTCCGGGCAACCTTGTCCTACTCTGTGGGAGATGCCATGAGGAAGCACCTTGCTGTGATGACTCAATCGCAATCTGGGAGTGGATAAAGAAAACCCGCAGTACCTACGCCGGCAGTATTTGGGCAGACCGCCTTCGAGATGCGCTCGAAAGGGATCTTGGGCTCCCGGCTGAAGAGATATTTCGCGGAGTTGACCTGGAGGAACTTATGAAGATGTATCCCAGGATTCGAGAGATAAGGACCGGCTTACATATAGGGGATAGTACGCATACCTCGGTTTGGACAATCAAGGCCGCGATCGCAGCCGTTGCTGAGCAAGAAGCGGCAGTCATTCAAATCATCCAAAGCATGAGAGACGCCGGCATGGAGATGAGCACAATTATTGAGACCCTCCATACCGTGGGCATCAAACCGGCAGCATCCTGTCGCTGAGAGCTTGCGGTATAGCAATGGGCAAGATTGCTTAATACCTCAACAATGTGGGCCACGAACCGCGCGGAGCGCGTTAGGGCTTGAATAGGCCACCCGATTGGGCTACTTGAGCAGGTCGACGATGTGGGCTTCAAAGTCTTTCTTGTCCACGACGCCGGTGTGCGATAAGGCAATTCTACCGGTTCGGTCGATGAGCAGTGTCATGGGCATCTGGGTGAGATGATATCGCCCGGCAAGGTCCTGGTTCCCGATCACAACGGGATAACGCATGGCAATGTTGCCGCCGGTTTCAGCATCGATACCCTTGGCGAGGAACGGCCTCACGGATTTCCATCCATCGTCATCCATGGACACGCCCACGACCGCGAGACCCTGGTTTCGATATTTTTGATCGAACTCCATGTACCAGGGGATTTCGAGTTTGCAGCCTCCGCACCAGGTAGCCCAGAAGTCGAGCAGGACTACTTTGCCCTTTAAGTCCGCGAGGTTGATCTGCTTCCCTTTAGCATCCACGAGAGAGAATATTGGCGCCGCAACTCGGGACGCCGCTGGGACAAGCGCTTCCGTTGCTCCGTTTGCAACCCAGGTCCAGGTAATGCACGACAACAGAGTGGCTGCCAGTGCGTGGGATCGCCTCATATGACCCTCCCTTTACTTTCACGTCCATTACTATCACAATGTAAGCATACGATGCTTGGCGAGTTTGAGTATCTGCTGATTGCCGCTGCAACACGACTTCGGGAGGAGGCCTACGGTGCCGCCATCCTGCAGGAGGTGGAGCGCTCTACGGGTCGCAAGTGTTCGCTCGGCGCACTGTACACAACACTTGACCGTCTCGAAGCGAAAGGAATGATCAAGACGTGGATGGGGCAACCCACACAGGAGCGCGGGGGGCGATCAAAGCGCATGGTGCAGGTGCATGCGAAAGGCGTTGAGGCCGCAACCGAGTTTTACCAGGCGATGATCAAGGTCAGCCATGGAACGTCCTGGGCGGCATTGCGAGGGGCGCTGAGATGAGTCGCCCTTTGAGTTACGCCACGTTGATGCTTTGCCGGCTCCTTGATCCCAGGGAACGCGAAGTTGCGTTGGGCGATGTCGCGGAACTTGGCTACGTTGGGGGACAAGCGTTTACGAGCATGCTGGGGTTGGTGTTGCGGAGACAATTGGAACCCTGGAAACAATGGCAGCCGTGGTTTGTGCTGGTTACCATGGTTATCCCGATAGCGGCGCTGCTGGCGTCCTTTTGTAAGGAACTCGGCAATAGATTGTTTCCTGCCCTAGTGATGTGGTCGCACCATCACGTGGCCTACGCTACGGGACTGAAGCCGAGCGCGGAAGCTTTTGGCTTATTCCTTAACGTTGCAGCACTGGTGCTTTGGTCCTGGACGTGTGCGTTCGCGGTGGGGGCCCTCGCGCGCACAACCATATACGGGCCCAGCATTGTTTTCTGTGTGATATGCCTGGCGATGGGATGGAGACTCGGCCCGAATTCCATTGTGCCGTTTTGGGCAACCGCATGGGGCTGGCTGCCGGTGGTGATCATGTGCCTGCTGGTTCTGGCGCCGGCGTATCACGGGCTGCATCACGGTGCGGCATGCTCGAAAATTGGGGGCGAGCGCCTGCTTTTCCTCGCAGTGGGCATAGCCATCGCCGGCATCCTGGCTATGTGGACGCGAGGGTGGGATGGCTTGGCAATGGAGAACTGGAGCCAGGGTGGTGGTCCCCTCACGTTGGTTCAATTGGTCCGGAGTGGAGCCGCCTGGGAAGCGGTCGCCAGCCATCTGCTCGCAATATCCGTCCTAACGTCTCCGGCTCTTTATTTACTGGCAGAACAGATCTCTCGACGCATGGGCAAGCGCGGGTTGTGTCAACGGCTATAAGGCACTTACGTGAGAATCTTCTTTGCGAATACACAGAGCTAAACGGAACGTAGATCAGCTTGCCGACAGGGCGATAACTGATTTCCACCAACGGGCGATTCACCGTTAGCTGGTGCTGTCCACAAGCGAAAGCAGTGGCCATCGCCGCCAGAGCAAATGAACAAGACTGAAGGGCGAGCCTCATATTTGGACCTCTTTTTGCTAATCGTCGATCGCCTACCGCCTATGGCTGCTACTCATCCCGCAAAATCCCCATAGGTGCCCCCATTGCCGCCCGCCAAGCTGGCTGGAATGTAGCCGTCACCGTAATCGCCAGTACACCGATTGTCGCGACAACATACGCGGCCAAATCGAAGGTCGGCAGCTCTCCTAACAGGGCGCCTAGCCCCCGCGTTGCGGCAAAGCTCAGCGCCACACCGCCAACCACGCCAAAGGATGCAACAACCAGCGCCCGGCCTATCACCATTCCTAGCACCTGCGACCTTTGCGCCCCCAGCGCAAGTCGCAGGGCAAACTCAAACTGCCGCTGCGTCACGGTATACGCCGTCACCCCAAACATCCCAGTCATCGCCAGCAAAATGCTCACTCCGGCAAAGCTGCCAAACAGTAGCGTCCGAAAGTGCTGCGCCCGCTCACTTTCGCCGATGCTTTCCAGCATCGTCGCGCCGCGCACTGCTACTTGGGGAAACTGACGCATCATGAACTGCGTCATCGTCACCATCATCATCGAGGCATCGCTATGCGTCCGCATCATCAACTGCACATCCGTCGCCCGTCTCGGGTGTTGCGCAATCGGCAAGTAGAAGGTCGGCGCAGGCTTCGACGCCGGTGAATCCTGCCGCACATCTCCCACTACGCCTACGATCGTGAACCAGCGCGGGTCGCTGTCCCAGGAAAACATCACCTGCCTGCCAATCGGGTCCGTGTCGGGAAAACTCTGACGAGCCGCCGACTCGCTCACCAGCAACACCGGCTCCGATCCATCGCGATCCGCGTTAGAAAGGCCACGCCCTCGCAGTATCGGAATCTGCATCGTCTGAAAGTAATTCGCTGTTACTCCGGCAACGTTAGCGTCTGGCAGTCCAACAGCTCCAGGCTTGAACTCGCTTACACCATGAACAGCGTAACTGACGTCCGCGATGTCGGCGCTCATCGGTGCCCCGGCAATAGCGGCCGCGCCAGCCACGCCAGGCACACCGCTCGCACTCTCCACCATCCGGTTCAGCGTCTGTACGTCCCTGGCGCCATTAGGAGCCGAGATCATGTGCATATCCAGCGTCACCAGCTTCTCCGGCGCAAAGCCCAAGTCCTGGCGCGACTCGGCGATCATTTGTCGTACTAATAGTGTTGCCGCTACGCTCAACATCAACGTCAGCGCCACTTCCGCCACAATCAGTCCCTGCCGCAGCCGTCCCGATCCGCGGCGATTCCAACCCTCGTGCTGCATCCTGTTTCATCGCCGATGCTGGGTCCACCCGCCACGAGCGCCATAGAGGCAGTAGCGCCGTCACCGCCATAGTCAACACGCTCACCAGAAACGAGAATGCAATCACATCCAGATTTAGTCGCACATCTCCCAGCCGCGGGATCTCCGGTGGGGCCAAACGAATCAGCAATTTTAGCGCTGGGACAGCCACCATCACCCCGGCCATGCAGCCCGCAACGGCGAGTAATACCACCTCCAACCCAGCGCGCCGCGCCAGCGCAAGCCGCGTCGCCCCCAACGCGGTGCGAATCGTCACCTCACGCCGCAGCCTTGTCGCCCGCACCAATTGCAGATGAGCAATATTCGCGCACACAATCAGTAACACCATTCCCACCGACGCCATCAGCAGCCGAAGAATTGGTCGAATTTTGCCCACAATCTGTTCCTGCAGCGGCACCGCTTCGAGAGCCTTTGTTTTGTCTTCTGGATAAGTTGCGCTGAGCTGCCGGGAAAGCGTGGCCATCTCGGCATTCAGTTGTCCGGCTGTCACCCCTGGCTTGACCTTGCCGATCGCCCGCTGGTTATAGGCGCTCCGGCCAGGATACTGAGGGAAGGGGCGAGTTTCGACCCACACCTGCGCCTTGTCAGGAAAGGAAAAACCATCCGGCAACACGCCCACAATGGTCCGCAGCTCGCCTTCGATATGCAGCGTCTGCCCCAACGCTCCAGTCACACTTCCGAAATATTCTCGCGCAAAGGCCGCACCAACCATAGCCTCCGTTCCACCCGCCTGGGCAGTGTCCGTTCCAGCGAGAAACAGCCGCCCCGCCAGCGGTTCCACGCCCATTACCTGCCCAAACTGCGGGCTGGCGATGGCAACATCTGTGTAGAGTGTGCGGCCGCCCGTTTGCAGCCCATCCTTAAAGGCGTTGTAGTATGCAACCGACTCCAGCAAATGTATTCCTCGCGTCAGATCGGCGAAGTCCCCGTCCCCAATCTTTGCGATCGAGCGATTCTCATGCAGAAAGCGTGTATTCAGCGAGTAAATCCGGTCCGCATCCCGGTATCCCAGTGGGCGCAGCAGCACGCAATCCACCATGGTGAAAATAGCCGCATTCAACCCAATGCCCAACGCCAGCGTCAGCAATACTGCAAACGTAAATGTCCACGACCGCTTCAGTTGCCGCATCGCAGCCTGCAAATCTCGCATGACATCTGCCATAGACAAAGCCTGCCTCCGTAAAGGATATACGCAATCCGGCGGCCATACTTACCACGAGCATTCTGAATCACTTACAGCCGCCTACGAGGGGCCTGCTGCCCGAATTCAAAATCTCATGTCCGAAATCGGGCGCAACAAGCGTGCCCATGAGCTGCTCACACTAAGTGCATAAAGGCTGCAGGAGCCACTTTCCTACGACAAATCGCGGCAGCTCTCAATGAGCGGAACATCACCACGCCTCGTGGCGGGGAGTGGAGTGCCGTACAGGTACAGCGAGTGCTGCACGCTGGTATCGCATGAACCAGGAAGAGAGAGCCCAGAGAGCCTAGTTAGGCGGACTCCGAGGGTAATACTCGAAGAGCCCCGACTAAGAGTGGATCCCCTCAGAGAAGGACTACGACGTTTTGTTGCTGGCCTTCATGCTCTTGTTGATGCGACGACCCTTGAGCCATTCGACAATGGCGGGTCCGACCACATACTTCAGAGACGCGAGGATAATTGACGTTACCGCTACAGAAAGCTGCACTGTGGTTTGGTTAGAAAAGGAAAAAGCCACCTGTTGGCAGCCTTTTTTAGGCAATACGAAACTATGACAATCTGGCTCGTCTTCGCTTAACTATTTGCTTTTTCGACGGCTAAGACGCGATCTTCACTCTCGGACATGCCAGCACACAGAGTGGACTCGAATTCAATTGTTAGCTTTCACGATACATGAGATAGAGGGGCGCGCTCCCCCGCGGGCCGACTAATTCAGCAAAGGCTATGTGAAAGGACCTCGCAAGTCCGTTCGGCTGGACCAATCTCTTCGAGCCAAAAGGCGGACGCTTCAGCAGTAGCATACAGGTCAGTGGGATCAAGTAAGCGGATCGCGTCAATGGTGGCCCCGTTCAGTTTCGGACACTGATTTTCAATTTCGGACAGGAGCCATATGCGAGAGAACCGGTTCATGAGCGCATTTCTTTTGTATTGGGCTGTTAGCACCGCTTTTGCTTTGGCACCGAATATGCACTACTACACCGCCACGGGCGGAGGTTTAAATGCAAACCTTGTTTCGCGATCTGCTCTTTAGCCTGCGCCAGTTGCGCAAGTCGCCGGGTTTTACGTTCACAGCTTTGCTAACGCTCGCGTTTGGCATTGGAGCGACCACCGCGATTTTCTCGATTGTAGAGGGCGTGCTGCTGCGGCCACTGCCATTTTCGCAGCCAGACAAGCTGGTAACCCTCGCGGTCAATCTTGAAGGCGCAGGCAGCGACGTGACCGGTGCCACGTCAACTGGAATGCGCACGTATATCCGCGACACGCGAAGCTTTTCCAGCCTCGGCGGTTATCGGCAAGCCAGCTACGAACTCTCGGGAGTTGGAGAGCCAGCGCAGATCAATGCTAGCACGGCTTACCGCAAATCTCTTTTCAGTGCTTGGCGTTTCGCCATTGAGGGGTCGTGCGTTCACCCAGCAGGAGGATGATGGGAGCCAACCGGTGGCCCTGCTCAGCTACCAGATGTGGCGCAGCAGGTTCAATAGCGATGCGAACGTTATCGGCCGGAAGATTCTTCTCGACCGCAAGCCCTACGAGATCATCGGCGTCATGCCGCCGGACTTCGAGTTTCCGCTGGTTCCGGGGCAGTTGAACCGCAGCGAGCTGTGGGTGCCTATGAGCTTGACCCAAAGCGAGATAAAGATTGGACAACAAGGAGGAGACTGGGGTTTCCAAATGGTAGGCCGTTTAAAGCCAGGTGTGAGTCTGGCGCAGGCAAAGCAGGACGCAGAGCATGTATCGCAGGAGGTCATGCGTAGTTTTCCAGCTGCCCTGTCTAGCATACGGATACGCCCCGTGGTTCAGCAGCTAAAGGAGGCCACTGTGGCGCAGGCTCAACGACTGGTCCGCACGCTATTCTTCGCAGTGGCTGCGGTCCTTCTGATTGCCTGCGCGAATCTCGCCGGCATGTTGCTGGTGCGCGTCATCCGACGTCGTCGCGAGATCGCCGTGCGGATGGCACTCGGAGCAAGCAATGTAGCCGTCCTGCGCCCAACTCTCATCGAGACGCTGACGCTTAGTATTGTGGGCGGCCTGCTAGGGATAAGTTTCGCCTCCGCGGGATTACGCTTCGGCATCAGCTTGCTCCCGGAGACACTGCCGCGAATTAGCGCTATCGCTCTCGACAGTCAAGTAGCTATCTTTGCAATGCTGTTAGCCGTGTTGACTGGTCTAGGATGCGGCTTGGTTCCGGCCTTTGCGGCTCTGCGCACGAGTGTCAACGAGGGTCTGAAGGAAGGTGGACGCACGGGTACAAGCGGTAGCGCCCATGCGCGCTTGCGTTCAGTGTTAGTGGTTGCGGAAATCGGTGTGGCACTGGTACTGCTAGTTGCGTCAGGCCTCTTGCTGCGTAGCTTTCAGAAACTCCGCAATGTCGATTTGGGCTTCCATACGGATCGTCTCCTCACCGCCGAATACACCCTCCCTCGGCAGAATTATTCAACCCAGGGTACCGTGGATGGGTTTAACAGCGCTCTCTTGCGCAAGCTGCAACAGTTGCCGGGCGTCGAGGCGGCGGGGATCACCTCGCAGTTGCCAGCGGCCGGACAGGTCAGCGATAGTTCCTTCGTTGCGGAAGGCTACGTTCCGCGCAGGGGGGATGCGTTGAATCTTTCTTGGTCCTCACAGGTGACAGGCATTTACTTCCGCGCCATGGGCATTCCGCTCTTGCAAGGCCGCGATTTCACGCTGGCGGACCGAGCGGGTTCTCCCCTGGTGGTCGTCGTGAATCGCACTCTGGCCGAACACTATTGGCCCGGTCAGAGCCCCATTGGAAGGCGTTTAAAGTATGGTCTCCCAATGACGCCCACGCCATGGTTGACCGTGGTGGGAGAGATTGGGGACGTCAAGCAGCGTACAGCGGATGCGGCTACGCAGGAGCAGATTTACCAGCCCGCCGACCAGCTCGTAGAATCGTTCGGCACGTTGGCGCCTCCTGGCATGTTGAGTGGTGCCAGCGGTTCTATTGTCCTGCGCAGTCTGCTGCCACCGGAACGGATGGAGGACGCCTTGCGCACCACCGTTCGCTCCATCGATCCGCAACTTCCTCTCATCCACGTCGAACCAATGGAGCGCGTGGTTGAAGAGGGTCAGGCGTCTCGCCGCTTCAACGCTATACTCATTTCCTGTTTTGCTGGAGCAGCTGTTTTGCTTGCTCTACTCGGTATCTATAGCGTGATTGCCTTTTCAGCAGTTCTGCGCACGAAGGAAATGGCGATTCGCCTTGCACTTGGCTCTCAACGAGCAAGCTTGATGCAGCTCATCCTCATTTCCGCCGGCAAACTAGCCTTAATGGGCTGTGGTATCGGAACCGTATTAGCAGTGTTTGCCAGCCACCTGCTGCGTTCATTCATGTTCCAGGTCGATCCGCTCGACCCAGCGGTCATCGTGCTGGCGGTAATGTCGATCTTCCTGCTTGCACTTTCGGCTTCAATCATTCCCGCGCACGGTGCAGCTTCTACCGACCCTATGCAGGCGCTGCGTGCGGAATAGCACGTCATTTTTCGCCTGAAGAGAGGTTTGAAAAATCGCTAATGATTGGTTAGGTAAGCCGACCTTCGATAGAGGCCGCTCGAAGTTCCTGGAAAAACGGTGCGCACTTTATGTGAGCCGTCCTTGCTCTCTCTGCCTGTTGAGGTCCAGTTGGAGCGGGTCGCCCCTGGACGCAGCCATGAGAGTAAAATCACTCCATGACTGAGGCTCGAGACAACAAATCCGGCGCACTAAATAACCTCTACAGCCGGATCGCGCAGATTGCTGTAGCTATGGGAGGCACCGCGACCGCAACCACGGAGAGTCGGTCCTTTGAAAGCGCCACCGTGGCAACTCCGCGCAGCGAGGACGTCCCCGCCCTACTCGTGGAGATGAGGGATGCCTTTCAGGTGGAGTTTGCACCTTCTCGTGCACTGAGCGCTCACGGCGTGTTATCCGTGAAAGCGAAGCGCACCCACAGTGGTTCCCGAAAATCCGATTGGGATTTCATTCTCCTCCAAGACGAATGGCGGTATGGTGGGAAATCTATTTCAGACGACGACTTACGAAAATGTCTGACGGCTGAAGGGCCTAGACCCGCCGCCTACTAGCGTCATCATTGCCCACAGATGCACATTGGGTATGAAAAGCCTGGCGTCCGGGTTACTTCCCTATCCCCCCATGGCTGCCAGAGCAGCATCCCGCGCCTGGTTGAGCCGCGACATGGCCGCATGTGAGCCACCGGCATCCGGATGGGCTGTACGGGCACGCGCCCGGTAGTGCGCGTTGATCGTCTCGACGTCCGCGTTAACATGACATTCCAGAACGGTAGGCCAATCCTCATGACTCGTGGCAGTCAGGGCAGCGAAGCCACGGAATGCGCGCTCCATCATGTCGCTTGCTCCCCATCGCTCAATGCCTCTGAGCGCTTCTATCGTTTTGCCGATCGAGTAGGCGTTCTCTCGTACCGTTTTGAAGGCGTCACATGCGAAGCACATCTCGCGCTTCTTGTGCTGGAAGTATACAGCCACACCGGGGTCATTCGGCTCGCGGGTGTTGGCATACGGTAGCCCGTCATTACGCAGGGCGATGTTGGTCGAGAGGATCACACCGGTTCCTCCCATGCGCTTGATCTCTGCCAGGAGGAAGTCTCTCGCCTTGCCAAACCCCGATACCTCAAAGCGCGATCGGGTTCGATATGGAACGCGCTTCCAGCCATCCGGCCACGTCAATGGATATGCTTCACGCATGGGCCCTCCGAGCAACACACCGCCCTTGCCAGCGGGCTGCGAGCTTCCCCAGCTCTTCCGGGTAATGGGCGAGATCAAAATCGGTGACACATCTCCCGCAAAGATCGTGCCACCCAAAGCCATGCTCACGGGTGAGGGTGACACGGTGCCCTGGAGAGCCGAGGTATCTAGCTCCCCCGCATTCGGCGCAAGCTTGGGTTTCATCAAATGCTTCTTTGTACCAACGCTCCTTCTCGGTCTTATCAGTGGGTACGGCTCCGGCAGCCAACCACTTTCTCTTCTCAAGCCGCCACTCTTCGGGTACAGCCTCTTTCGAGTCGTTCAGTAGCAGCACCCGGATAAGTACGCAGAACTCCCACGGAATGCCGTTAGCCGGGAGCTTCATCAATTGTGCGGGCGTAGCGCGGCGAAGGTACTGTATGTCGGTCACAGCTCCCCCTTGCTGCGAGCTGCAGCCGCTTTCACTGCCCTGCTCCACGCGTCAAGCATGCCCGCGAAAGCAGCCTCGGGCGTCAACGTCAAGGATGGATCTATGCCAGCGCGGTCCGCCATCTTGCGTAGCTCTGATTTGATTCTCGGTTCTTTCAACGTTATGTCGTTCATCACTTTCCTCTTCCTTCCATCAATCGTGTTCATTTGTTTCTTCTCCTCAATGCCTATCTCACGCCCTCAAAGAACTCCGAGAGGCTCTTTCCAAACACGTTGGCTAGGGTCGCCAGTGTTCCCAGGCAGGGCTCCACATCTCCATGGATGATCCTTGAGATGTACCCAGGGTCCAGTCCTGCCTCTATTGCAAGTGATCGCTGCGTCCAACCTCGCTCTGCACATAGTGCTAATACGCGCACTGCCAAATTTGCAGACAGAGCCCTTGCGCTGACGGTTCGACGCTTCTTGATTACCACGAGTCACCTCCAAACAGTATTGTACGTTAGCCAATATAAGAACGCAAGCGCCTATTTACGGAAACCAATGGTTACCGTGGTGCAGATCGCATTTAAGATTCTCTATTGCTCCTTAGTATTGTCTAACGTACAATCTAGTTAATCAAAGCAACACAGAGAGTGGTGTAATGCGATCCAAAGGTAAAGGAGCAACACAAATGCCACGACTAACACTTAAAGCCGCTGAAGGAATCATCGAGGGCCTGGAAGAGCAACGCCATGGATACGCTTATGAAACAACTCGCCTAGCGATCGGCTTTTGGGAGGACCATGGTCTCGATCAGGATCAGATCCGTGCAGAATTTGAGCACGCGCTCACCGTCCACTTCAAGGACGATCCAATCCGCCCCGCTCCTCTTATGCCCGAAGTCGAAGACGGGTTGGATGATCCCAGCGGTGTGAAATGACGAGCCAGTGCAAGATCTGTGGTCGGGATTACGACACCTGGACTTCAAAGGCCGCAGCCGGCTTCTGCTCAGAGTGGTGTGAGCGAAGCCCGTTCCTGCCATTCCCTGAGCTTGATGAGACACCTGGAGGACTCACAATGCGGTTAGCCACACTGCTTACTCTGCTTGCCTTGCTACTCACCGGTGCTGCGAGGGGTCAGAGCATCGCCATTCCCAGGTCTCAGGCTGACAGCCATGTGATTGCGGACGGGGACGGTTCCGTCAACGATTTAGCGAACGGTGAGCGATGGTTGATAATTAACTCCCGGGGCGGTCTCGGCATTCAAATCGTGTCCGGTATGCCGGTTGGTCCAACTGGGCAATTTCAAACCAACATAGTTATAAATATTGCCGATTCGTCCGTTGAGTCCTCTGTGGTCGGAGACTGCAAGACTGACACCTACGAATTTATGAGCAATGTGGTTTATGAGGGGACTTATAGGACCGGAAAGGGCGACGGAGAGCCGGATACCCTTGACCACGAACTCAAACACATGGAACCCGGCACTGACATGGAGTATGTTTTTGCCGTTGCTTGCGCTACTCCCTAACCGCAACACACTCGGAGGACTTATGAAGATCGTCACTCTTGCCCTGCTTGGCTTGCTACTCACAGGTGCCGCCAGTGCTCAAACCAATCCAGCAACCGTGATTTTGACCAACTCCTGCACCTCGGGTATTAAAGAGGCTTGCGATATCCGGGCAGAGGCTGCGAGTCCCAAACAGGTTATTCATATGCAGGAGTTTTTCTCCAACGTATGCCGAATGGGAACTGCTGAGTATCCGTTGACGGACTCCGATGAACAAGCAGCATGCAAGATCCGAGACGTGCTCACACAGTCCCTCAAAGAGAACGGCTATCGTTGGGATGATGGGGAACAGGAGTGGATGCTTCCATGACTCTCGCATGTTGCTGGTGTGGGCATATGACACCTGGGAGTCCCGGGCGGACAACTCCCAGCGGTTCTGCTCACCATGGTGTGAAGCGAGGACGTTGCTACCGTTTCCCGGAGCCGCGAGAGTCGCCGCTCCTGCGGCCACAGTGAACTACCCGTCGCTCGCAGCGCCTGAAAAGATTGTTGACTCGCCTACGAACACTCGACAGCTTGTCACATGTGGACCCATAAGTACCTAAAGGAGTTGTCCCGCGTTGCAGAGTGTGCGCCGGTGGCTTCGGACTGCTGTTTACCTTTTAGTTGGTAACAAGCAAAGCTTCGGTCATTCCACCTTCGTACTCTGGCGCAAGCAGAAGCATCGCCCTTACCTTCTCTTCACTGCAACTCTGAGATCCCAACTCTGACAAAGATCAGGAAAAGCGGGCAGATTGCAAAAGGCAGACCTGGTTCTTCTGATCCATTGTGCGCTGATCATCCCGCCTCCTGTTCGGTCTGGACACGCATCGCAGCACGCAAACGCTGAACGACAGTACATGGCCGACTTCGTCTCGCATACATTCTCGAGTTCTACCCGCGTCGCCCATATGTCGCAGATCTTTGGGCTTCTCCGCTTCCGACTGTGCTCCGCCGGGCAGGTAACTTCCAAACGCGCCATGGGCCGCGAAATGACTAGTGCTCAGTGTGACGGGTCGTCAGAAGCTCCATAAGGTTACCAGGAGAATCACGCGTATGAATGACTTAGGCATTTCAAAGAATGATATCCCCGTTACGAAGCTGTTGTCAGACGATTTGGGCGTCGATGTGGGTTCTCACTTAACCCACCGCAAGCACCTTTTGAAAGGATCCATAGATCAACATTTCGGAGAGCGGCGCGTGCCAATCGAACGTCGCTACGCAAAAACATCCCTTTGCGTCTCTTCCAGGTTTCGGCTCCGATTCCATCGCGCTTTTGGTTTAATTGTGTTCGCTTGTATGCTTCTCGGCGTTAGCGGTGCTCTGGGTCAGGGTCAGCCGGGAATTCTCCCCTTTTCTACCAACGAATACGGGGTCGATCTCGCGACAGGAAATATAAATATGGCATTTCCTCTCCGCGCCAAAACCGGCAAGATTCCTTTCTGGAGCAAAGTGGTGGGCACGAGTGGCATGGCAATCAACTACACCGGCCTCTATTACCAGTGGCAGCCGCTGCTGATCTACCCGGGCTATAAGTACCAGGATCCAACCACGATTTCCTTCGCATCCAAAGTGGTTCCCCCGACCGTCGCGAACTGTCCATATGGGACGAACTCCTTCTACCATGCCGAGTACTTGGGGGATTTTGCGGTCATCGACCCAACCGGCGCTAATCATACTATCCCTGGAAGCTGGAAAGTGGGGACTGGTCCAGCAGGATCGAGTTGCCAAACACAACAGGGCACATCGGGCCCCGCTCTAGCGTACGACGGCTCTGGCTACTCTCTAGTCATAAACAACGGAAACATCATGGTGTCCGATCGAAGCGGAAATTCCTGGGCAGGCACTTGCACCTATTCCAACGGATGCGTTCTAGGTTCCTCTACTGGAGCAATCATCAGCGACCCAGATGGAACAACGATATCTGAAAACGACGGCACGGTTACAGATTCCCTGGCCACCACGGTCCTCTCCAATGTGCCATATAACAGTGCAGTGGCTTCCAGTGTCTCGTACGTGGATGTCAATGGCGTTACCCAGCAGTACGTCTTGGCGTATACCGCGATGAATATCGCGACCAACTTTAATTGTTTTAATGCCGCCGGTGTCCAGGATCCTGACGATACAGCTCCTGAGTCGTTGCAGATGTTGACGAGCATAACCGTTCCCACGCCGACTCCCACACAATACGCCATTACCTACGAGCCGACCCCAGGAAAGAGCGGCTATTTCACAGGACGGATTGCTAAGATCTCCCTACCAACTGGCGGCTCAATCTCTTATTCGTATTCCGGGGGAAACCAAGGCATTAACTGCAATTATGGGACTGTTCCTACGCTTACCGTGACTGTAAACGACGGCAACGGGAACAATTCGGTCTTTACCTATGCAAGTAACGTTAGCACTGCGGCCAATATAACTGACATTCCATTCGTCGGCGTCAATTTCGCGGTCACGAAAACAGATCCGGCTTCCAATCAAACCGTTTATTCATTTCAAGGTGAGTATCAGACCTCGGCACAGTACTATCAGGGATCTGCCACTGGGACACCACTGCAGACCGTGGTGACTTGCTATAACGGAAACACTTCTAGCTGCGCCGCACCAGCCACACAAATTTCCCCGCCGATCACGCAAATAGCCAAGTACACGTCTTTAGGTTCTTCCAGCAGCGATTTGGTGCAAACCAGTTACGACGTTTATGGGAACGTCACCAGCGAAATTGACATGGACTACGGCAATGTGGGCAGCGGCGGCAGTTGTGTTTCCGCGACCACCGGCGTGTGCAAGCTGACAACCATCACCTATGGATCCTGGAACGGAAGCAGCTGCACACCGCTCAGCGGGGTCATGAATGTCCCCTGTGATGTGAAAATCGTGAACAACAATACCGGCGCAGTCAGCGCGGAGACCAGGTACACTTACAACGCAACCGGCCATCCCACAGGTGTTAGCAAATGGGTCTCCGGGTCCACTTGGGTAACCACAAATAACACCTACAACCCCAACGGAACACTCTCCACAACGACAGATCCAAACGGAAACGAGACGCAAGTCGGCTACACCGGTTCCGGCGGATGCAACGGGATGTTGTTAACTTCTACGACCTACCCCGTGGCCTCCATGGGGTCGAGCTCGCAAACATGGAATTGCAGCGGCGGTGTCGTCGCCTCAACAGTAGATGTCAATAAGCAAACGACGACCTATTCTTACGCTGATCCGTTAAACCGCCTGACCCAAGTCGAAAGCGCTGTGGGAGCTCTCAATTGGGCAACCGGTCTTTCCGCCCAAAGCAACACGGCCTACAATTATCCGAGTTTGGCGGAGACGGATATCGCACAGGATTTAACAACGACTGGTGACGGCCTATTGACCAGCAAGACCATCTATGATGGTTTAGGACGCGCCATCAAGACGGTGGCCCCAGACGGTTCGGTTATTGAAACCGCCTATGATCCTTTGGGCCGGGTCTGTGCTGTGTCCAATCCGACCCTGGCCACCAACGCCCCAGGCAGCTTGAGCTGTACAATCGGGTCCAATAGGGCCACCGCCGCTACTGACGGCTATACGTATTTTACCTACGATGTGCTTGGACGGAAGACGGTGCAGACCCAACAAGATAGCAGTAGGCAGAAATGGCAGTACAACAACAACGTCGTAGATTTCTACGATGAAGACAACAGTCACTGGCAACGGACGAGCGATTCGCTTGGCAGGTTGACGAAAGTGATGGAGAACGACCCCGCCGGCTCAGGGGCGCTGACTTTAGAGACCGATTACACATATGACCTCCTCAACGACCTGGTCACGGTGACCCAGAAAGGGGCTTCGGCGGATACGCCCCGAGTCAGGACCTTTAGTTACGACGGGATGTCCCGTCTGACCTACGCGTGCAACCCTGAGAGCATTGCGAGCGGCGTCTGTTCGGCCTCCGGACCCTGGAGCGCGATGTACAGCTATGATGCGAACGGTAATGTGATCACGCGGACGGATGCTCGGGGAATCATCACCCACTACGCCTATGACGGGATGAACCGGTTGACGGCAAAGAGCTATACCAATGATCCTGCAAATACCCCGGCTTTGACCTACGGGTACGACACCGAATACGCCTGGCAGTTGCAAGAAAACGAAGACAACCCGGTCGGCCATCTGAACTCGGTGATGGCTACGGTGGGCACGATGAATCTGACAACCTGGACCAGCGCTGATTACGATCAACGAGGCAATCTTACCGGCTATACCAACTGCTTGTTGTCAAACGCCCAGAGCTGTTCAAGCTACGGAGTCGGGACACTCTACGACTACGATCTGAATGAGGATCTCGCTGGAATTACAGCGGACGCGGGGAGCACCTTCATCGGACAATACGAATATATTAACTACGGATACGATAGCTCGGGCCGTCTGAACTCGGTCGCCACTCAGGTTTCCCTTGACCTCACGGATAACGTACTTACCTCCACCGCCTTCGCCGGTGGGACGTACTACCCGGGAGGCGCCGTCGAAACCGCAAATCTTGGTATCAATCCGACCAACCAGGTTCCTGCAATAACGCTTTCCCGGATCTATGACAATCGGGGGAGAATTACCGGGGAGACCGATACCGCTAGCACAGGGCAAACCGCCTACAACTACTCTGTCAACTACGATGGTAATAGCAACGTGAATGGATACATTGACAGTGCTAACGGTAGCTGGACGGTGACCAACGATGCGCTGCACCGGTTGTTGTCGATGTCGGGAACGCTTGGTGGGGTGGCGACTACTGTTCAGGAGGCCTATGATCATTTCGGCAACCGCAACGGGGAAAATGTATCCTACGGAGGAACTCAGTCGCAGCCTTCCCCCACGCTGGGTTTCAGCGCGGGCAACAATCGAATCGATTATGCCAGTTACGATGCCGCGGGGAACCTCACCAGCGACCTGACGAATAACTACTTGTACGACGCGGAGAACCGTATTTGCGCGGTGCAGCAGACAGTCTCCGGGGACATGTATGGTTATGTTTACGCAGCCAACGGAGTGCGTCTCGTGAAAGGCTCGCTTACCAGTTTCAGCTGCGATGTGACCACAAATGGAATTTCGTTGACGAGTGCGTATGTGGCGGGGCCACACGGTGAGGACCTGGAAGAAGTCGATCAGAATTTCAATATGTTGCACTACAATGTCTTCTGGGAGGGCAAGCTGTTGGGAACCTTCGTCGGAACCACCTACGACCAATCGAATTGGGGTTTTGCGCTCAACGATTGGCTAGGCACCAAGCGGGAGGTTACCAAATCAGACGGTACCTGTTTGAGCTCATTCTTCAGTGGCCCTTTTGGTGATTATCAAACTGCCGGGTGCAGCACTGTGGATCCGTCCGAGGAACACTTCACCAGCAAAATGCGCGATCCGGAATCCAACCTCGACTACTTTTCGGCCCGGTACTACAACTCCAATGTGGGCCGCTTCATGAGCCCGGATCCAAGCGGCTTAGACCGTGCCGATCCCACCAATCCTCAAAGCTTGAACCTGTACGCCTATGCTCTCAATAATCCGCTCAGGTACACCGATCCAACAGGGTTGGAAGCGGCTTGTCATTGGGGAGGAAACGACTGGGACGATACGCCCGGGAACGGAGGAGCTGGTCAAGGGGATTGTGAACAGCAGGGCGGCAGCTGGGAGGAGGTTCCCGGGCCGGAAACGACGGTGACCGTTAACGGAGACACGGGTGGTACTTCGATAGCGGTTCAAACCTGGCAGCCGAATCCCGGCGAAATGATCCCCTATGTGTCTGCTGGCTGTTCCGCTGTTCCTACTCAATCCACGCAAGGGTCGCTGCAACAGAACATAAAGAACGCAGAGGCGATGAAGCCAGCAATGCCTTGGAGCATGTCCAACTTTTACGGCAATGTAAGGAATGGCGGCCCGCAGGACTACAAGCAGAACAAGCAAATGGCCGATGTTGTGGATGCGGGAACGGCACCCTTTATGGTCCAGTCTCCCTTCGAGGACTTTGGCAACTTCAACTATGGAGCCACAGCGGCTGCGCAAGGAATCCCGCTATCGGTTGCTCTGAGGGCAGCGGGATATGCTGGGCAAAAGGCTCAGGGGGCTTCAGCAGCTAATGCAGCCAAGACGGCAATGGGGTCAGCTCCATATGGCGACGATCCCGCCGACCAGATCCAGATCCAGAACGGCTACAACTTCTACACCCGGAAGTGCTTCTGATGGTGACCCGGCGCTGGCAAAGGTTGTCCCTCTTGATTGCTCTCTGGACTGTAGTTGGATGTAACCCGTGCAAAGAGGAAATCGTAAGCAGCAGCAACTCTCCAGATGGAAAGTGGACGGCGGTTATCGTAATGCGAGATTGCGGGGCGACAAGCGCAGAGGTCGTTAGCGTAAATGTACATCCGGCAGGCGACCGCGATCTTCACTCCGAGAACAACGCCTTCGTTGTCAAGCATGAGTACGCTACGGATGTGACATGGGCGAGCAGCGGTAGTCTCACGCTAAGATGCCGCCAATGCAGAGCCGCCGACGTTATCAAAAAGTTGGACAAGGTCGGCCCCGTGCAATTGGTCTACGATCTTCCTGCCGCCACCGGTGCTGGCTAGCGTCCGTGGCCCTGTACAGCATCGTCGGTCTGCATCCCTGCCGGCCTGAAATTCGCGCCTGATCCAACATCGTCAAAAAGCAGCCATGCTGCGCATGGGAATCATCTCGACACTCCACCCCTTGCAGGTAACTGCCTAGGAACCTTGGTATCTTGTTAGATACTCGTTGAAAACATGCGAGTTGCGGAAATACGGTCTCTAACGAGATACCCGAAGTTCCTTGTTGCGAACTTGTTGAGAGCAAAGGATGGAGGCGGAATGGCATCCTGGCGCTCATGCGCGGTACCCTTCGCGGCGGTGGCCGTCAAGGGTCTGCGCTTCGCTTCGATGAACGCGCAACAGGCGCGCGCCCTTGACCGCCATCCTCGCTGCGGGTGGTTCTCAGCTATGAGAAGAATGTCTTCTTCTCATGTGTCCAAAAACACATGAGGGAGGCAACGGCTTCAGTCGTGGGCTTCGGCGCCGGTCGCGCCTGTCAGGGAGTTAATCAGCCTTATAACGGCGCGCTGATCGCGTTCCGGCAGTAGGGTAATGCGCTGAAATCGCTTCCACAGACGCATACTCTCTGGATCACCCGTTACCTGTTCAAACTTCGATGCCTCGCGCGGCTGCGGCTTGATGCCCAGCAGTTCATCTGCGGTGACGTGCAGGGCGCCTGCCAGGGCGATCACTGCGGGGGCAGGGGGAAATCCGGCCTCGTTCTCGTAATAGGAAATCGCCCGCTGCGTGGTCTTGGCAGCCTTAGCCAGTTGCATCTGCGTCATCCCGCGAGCCTTCCTCAATCCAATCAGGCGCTCACCGAACGTGGTCTCCTTCCTGGGCATGACAGCAAAACCTCAATTCTCTCGCGCGGTCCTTCGGCTTATCGCTCGCAGAGTTCCGCGAAGGCTTGGGGCTCCCCTGGGTAGACGCTCCGTGCTTCATAACTCGGCGACCATAGCTTACCCTTGACGCAATGGCGGCGGATCTCAGCGCTCTCATCTCGCAGGAGCCGGCTGGAGACGCCCTTGAGGGAGTCAATCAAAGCGGAGACGCTCCACTTGGCCGGGTAATCGATCACCAGCCGGCATTCGTCCCCTTCAATTTCCATTTCCACCAGTCTTGACTCAAATTTCCCGCCACAAACTGTCTCAAATATGGCGCGCAGTCGGTTCTCTGGGAGCACCGCGGCTCTCGATCTCGTGTAGAAGACCAATCTAACCCGAAGTGCTGAAACTACTGCTCTACCTGTACGAATCTGCTTGACATTGGCCATAGACCAAATGTAACATGAGCCTTGTATTACTATGGCAAATTTTTTGAGGCAAAGTGACGTGCGAACAAACATGAAAATTAAAGTGCTGTTGAGTTTGGTAGGAGTTTTGAGCGCCGCGGCGGCCCACGGGCAGAACACCTACTCGGCCCCAGGCGTGTGCAGCGCTGCCGGCGATCTCCGGTGTGACCACGTAACCGTGGCCTACCTAGACAGCGCGGTGCTCCTCCAGTTCAGTGAAGATAATGGACACATTCAGAGCTTCCAGGGCACAGCCGATGCCACAGGCGCGGTCATCACCGGGTTCGAGTATTTTGACGGTCAGACTATCGGCAGCCAGCAAGGCCAGTGCAAGCTTATTTACAAGAAGAACGGGGAGCTGTCGCAAGTAATCTGCGATGCCCTCACATTCACGGTTACAAAGGACTCGAAATGAAACGCAAAATCTCCCTCGTCATCTCGCTCTTAATCGCAGCACTCGCCCCCGCAGCCGTGGCACAGGTGCCCTTAGTCGGGTCCAGCCTCTCAGTCAATAACGTTCCGAGCACAGCGGGCACCGCAGCAGGGTACTTCGGCTATGGCAACGGGGGGACGGGAGATGCGGATGTGATCGCAGCAAACAACGGTTCAAGTCCGAGCATCAACTTTTACTTCCTTTTGGGGACCACCCTTACCAAAGAGTTATCGATCAACACTAATGGCAATCTCATCAGCCCCAACGGCATCCAGGGGTCGAACGTGACAGCAACGAGTACGTATACAGTGCCTAGGTACACAGTTGGCACCTTACCGAGCGCAGCAGTCGCTGGAACCGGCGGAATGGCGCTAGTCACTGACGCCTCCAGCGCAACTGTAGGCTCCACGTGCGCGGGCGGCGGCAGCACGCTGATGATTGCGATATCCACGGGATCCGTATGGACTTGCCACTAAGGAGAGCGTCATGACACTGCAGGAATTGGTTGTTAAACTCGCGCTCGATAGTTCCGGACTTGACAAGGCAGCCGGCCCTGCGGGCGCTAAGCTCAAGTCGCTGGAAACTCAGGGTGCAAAGACGGAGCAGAGCGTTGAGAAGATAGGCAAGACTAGCAGCCGAGCTGCCTCTGGTGTGGGCGACCTCGCTAAGGCCCTCGGCTCGTTCTTAGCCGTACTCGGCGGGACGGTTGCAATCAAGGCTTTCGTGTCGGACCTCATAGATAGCTCTGCGGCACTCGACCGATTGAGTAAGAATCTAGGGCTCAGCGCCGGCGATATCACAGCGTGGTCAAATGCAGCGGAAACGCTTGGCGGAAGCGCCAAAGGCATTCAAGCGTCCATGAGCATGTTGTCGAAGGCTCAGACGCAGATAGCTATCACGGGTGAGAGCAGCCTCGTGCCCTACTTCAATTTCCTTGGTGTTTCCTTAGCAGACACAAACGGAAAAGCTCGCAAGGTGACTGATGTATTTGCAGATCTGGCGTCCAAACTAGAAGGCCGCGACCGCGCCACGTCGCACAATATCCTCGCGGAAATGGGCTTCTCTGAAGACACTATTAACTTGATCTTGCTCGGGCGCAAAGAGCTGGACATCACCCTCAGGCATCAGACTGAATACGCCGAGAAGATGAAGCAGTTTAGCGGCGAGGGCACAAAACTTCAGCACGCCCTCGTGGACATTAAGCAGTCTTTCACACTTCTAGGCCTCAACCTCCTTCAGAGCGCCGCGCCGGCCCTAGAAAAGATACTGGGAGCCCTCCAGCATGTCGGCAGTTGGCTCGCTGAACACAAGGGATTCATCATTGACTTCTTCAAGGTGTTCGCGGCAGGTATCGCCATTGTGGGCGCGGCCTTGGGTGCTGCCGAGCTGGAAGACGCTCCCATCCTAGCAGCCATTTTCGCGGTGGCGGGCCTCGCTTTCGCCATAGGTCTCTTGTGGGATGACTATCAGCATTGGAAGAATGGAAGTAAATCCCTCATCCCCTGGGGCAACTGGAAGAGTGAGATTGACGCAGCGGCTGCCGGCATGGAGTTCCTCCGAAAGATAGCCGTGACCGCGTTCGACGCCATTGCGACCGCAGCTAAGGTGGCTCAGCAAGCCATGCACGGCGACTGGGCTGGTGCCAAGCAAACGCTCTCCAGTGGCACGGTAAAGATGAATAGAGTGATGGGGGTAAATGCCGGCCCCGATGCAGCCCACGATCAGAATGCGTCTAAGGCTGATGCTCTTGTGAAGAAGGGCGTGAAGTTGGTTAAAGAGGTCGCCCATAGTGTGACCAGTCAACAGGCGGGCTTTGAGACTGGCGGCAAAGCATCGCAGGCTGAGCTGATGGCCTACTACATGAGCAAGGGCAAGTCCAAGGATGAAGCAGCAGCCCTCGCGTCTAATGCGTGGAGTGAGAGCAGTGGCGATCCGACGAGCGTTGGCGACCACGGTGCCGCCTATGGTCTCATGCAGTGGCACGGAGACAGGCAGGCTGACTTCAAGAAGAAATATGGTTTCGACATTCGGCAGGCGACCTGGCAGCAACAGGCTGACTTCCAGATGTTTGAGCTATCGTCCGAGGGCAAGGAATCTCGAGCCGGTAGGCACATGGCGAGGGCCAAGACTGCCGCTGAAATGGCCGCAATCGAGTCGAGGGAGAGTCAGCGCCCGGGGCTCACTCAATCAGCTAAGGATAAGGCCGCAGCATCGCGGGCCTCTCTTGCTCAGATTCTCGCCGGCGTCACGGGTGCATCCAGCAACGTGCAGATGGCCGGCACCAGGGGAGTTTCGAACGTCACGAGCAATGACAACCGCGTCAGTAATCACATTGACAGCGTGACAATCAACGCTCCCTCCGGCAACGCTCAATCTATAGCCAGTGCGTTTCAGTCGCTCAACATATTCCCGGCAGTTGCCGTTGTGGGGGTGCGCTAATGGGCGGCACTCTATACCCTTTCCCCAACGTCCCCGAGTACCCCGGCGTCCCAGCACTTATCCGACCCGCGCAAGAGGCTATCGCGAGCAGCCCGGTGCTCTCTATCGGCATCGGCTCTGCGGAGAACCTTCTCATCGGCGCTCTTCAACAGGCCGCCCAATGGGGAATATTCGATCAATCGGGCAATCAGCTTGGTCTTCTTCCCAACAGCCAGAGCACCTTGCAAGCCATCGGCGGCGCTCTCCTCTCACAACTTACAGGCTCTAATCCCACCGTGTTGTCTACCTTCTCCCTGGAGTTCTCGAAGGAGATGCGAGTGAGCGACTTCCCGGTTGAGAATGGTGGGTTCGCCAGCTACAACAAAGTGGAATTGCCAGCCAGCCCCACGGTCACGCTCATTCTTGATGGTAGCGAGAATGACAGGACGGCCTTCCTAAATCTTCTTAACGCCGCTTGCCTCAGCACAGACCTCTACAATGTCGTAACTCCTGAAGTTACTTATTACGGCTACAGCATCGAGAAGTACAGCTATTCCCGCAGATCGAGCAAAGGTACAACGCTGCTCATTGTGGAGGTTAGCCTCAAGGAGATCCGTCAAGTCACTGCGGCACTGACCAATGCTCCAATCGTCAACCCTCAGGACGCTGCCGCCACTCCTCAGGTTAACGGCGGCAATGTGCAGCCGGCTACTCCGGATCAATCGGCTCTGCTTTCACTGGCCACTGGGGCAAAATCTCTATGGCAATCTTCCCCCTTCGCTGCGTTATTCAACGGCGGTAGCCAATGAGTTCGCAACCAATACCCTTAGGGACACTGAATCCTTGGAGTGGCGCGGGGTCGTACAACACGCTGGTGCAGATCATTCAGAATCAGCTCTCCCGAATGCAGACGCTGACCCTCTGCCAGGTTGTGAGCTGCACGAACGACGGAGGCGTGAGTCCCTTTGGCTTCTGTGATGTGACTGTGCTCGTGAATCAAGTGGATGGCGCTGGTAATGCGGTGCCTCACGTGACGCTATACGAGGTTCCCTACATGCGGCTCCAAGGTGGCGCGAACGCGGTCATCATCGACCCCGAGCCCGGGGATATCGGCATTTTGGCGACCTGCTCGCGTGACATCACATCTGTGGTTGCTACCCAGGCGCAGAACACTCCCGGCAGCCCTCGCCAATTCAACATCTCTGACAGCTTGTACCTGGGCGGACTGCTCAATGCTGCGCCCACACAATACCTGCAATTCAACTCTGACGGCATCACTCTGCTCACCCCCGAGAAGCTTCAACTCCAAAGCACGGGCGACACAGATATCACAGCAAGCGGAAAGATCCAGCTCCAGAGCAGCGGGGACACGGACATCACCGCTAGCGGAAACGTTGTCATCTCCGGCAACAGCATCCAGGCCGGCAGCTCTCCGGTGCCGGTGTGCTCGGAGCCGCTCATAACCTGGATCAACTCAGTACTGATCCCAGGGCTCGCTTCCCACACAATAACCATTGCTCCACCACCCGGCGATGCGCTCACATCTACTTTTGAGGCTTCCTGATGCCCTCATCCTTCGACAACACGAAAGATCTGTTATTTCAGATCACCCTCGGCACCGGGTCATTTGGCTCATCCTCCGCGAATCAGATCTCACTGCAGGGATTCCGTGCAACGTGTGAGGTAGACAAGGCCGGCGGCGTGCAAATGAACACTCTGCGTGCGGCGATCTATGGCGTGAGCGTTGACCACATGAACAGCCTGACCTCATTGCAGTGGCAGCCGGGCACCCTTAGCCGCAATCAGATTCAGGTCTTTGCTATTGACGGCTCGCAGCAAACCCTTATCTTCTCTGGCAATGTGGGCAATTGCTGGGCCAACTATACACAGATGCCAGAGGTCTTCCTTGAGATCCAAGCGTTTGCTGGACTCATCAATCAGCTCACACCCGTGCCGCCCAGCAGTTATCAGGGGACCGTGGACGTAGCGACCACTATGAGCCAAATTGTCAATTTGATGAACTCGACAGGAGGGACGCAATACACCTTCGAGAACAATCTCATTCAGCCAATCACGCTCAGAAACCCCTACCTCCCCGGTGCCGCGTGGGATCAGGCGCTCTCGTTGGCGCATCAGGCCGGCATTGATATCTATCTCGACGACAACGTTTTTGCTATCTGCACAAGTCTCAACCCGCGCAACACACCGGGACAGATCCCCCAGATATCCGCAACCAGTGGCCTTGTGGGCTATCCGACGTTTGGCTCCGATAGCAGGGGGCCAAGCATCAACCTTACGACTCTTTTCAATCCGGCAGTGGTCTTCGGTGGCCAAGTGAGCGTCGTCACAAATATCCAACCGGCCATCACCAATGCACTGACGACCCTGCCGCCGGCCCAACGTGCGGACGGTATATGGATTGTTAACAGCATCGGCCACTCGCTATCGAGCCAAAAGCCAGATGGACCATGGTTCTCGCGGCTATCTTGCGGAAAGACACGCGTCATCACGAGCACCTAGGAGGCAGTATGTCCACAACGAATGATGAAGTCGCCCAGCTCTTTGACAATTTTTCGCGACCAGGGCAGCGTTGTCCCGAGTGTGGCAAGGTTGGCGTTGCCGGCGAACGCCAGCGTCGTATTGTGCATTTGGAAGGGACTCGGCACTCGCTGGGCGTAAAGATACATGCGCTCTATAGCATCTGCGCCCCGTGCGGAGAGAAACCCAGGTTGCGCATTATTGAAGAATTCGACAGGGTCCTGGAGCACATGGTCTCGGCTGCCGCATACGGCCTCATGTTGGTCAAGAACCCGGATGTGGTTCAGTGATGCTCGCCGCTCTACTAGATGCTAGAGAGAAGTGCGCCAACTGCGAGGTATCGTTCGTCGCGGCGGGGGAGTCTAAGTTGCTGGCTGCCTTCCCAAACGGTTCTGCGTATTCGCTCTACGTGCTCTGCGGTGAATGTGGGGCTCGGGCCAGGTGCTTAGGGCTCGCCGGGATACCTACAGTGGCTCAGGACGCCCGGATTGGCCCTCATAGCTATCAGGCGAGGCGCGTCAAGGTTCAAGTTAGCGAGTAGTCGCCCCCACGTGGGGGCAGGAGGCAGTAAATATGGCAGGTTGCGCGGAGTGCGGTGGTCCAGCGGGAATCAATCCCAAGACAGCAATTTTCGCCTCAGGATTGTCGGGACAATACAGCAGCCACACGCTTTGTCAGCGCTGCTGGAAGGAGGCCCTGCAACTCGGCGGACCAGGCTTGAACGTGCAGGAGAAGGCTCTCGGTCAAGCCGATGCGGCCCGTGCTCGGGCGCGAGCCAGGCGGGGATATTGAGTTTGCTGCAATACTCGGGGGCACCTGAGTAGGTTGTTCGTCTAGTGGATAGGACACGGTTAACAGTCGGAGTGCGCACCCGATGTTCCCGAGACGTTGGTTCGAGTCCAACACAACCGCAGCAAAGCCTCTCAGAGCATTTCCAACCCGGAAGCACGGCACGGCGCGCCCGTCTGCTGAAGCCAACCTAGTAAGTCGTTTATGAGTGACTTGCTGCTAAGCGCCACCTAATGCGCCCCTGCAAGACTGTGTGCTGATGGTGATTTTGGCTAGGTAGTGTGTTGCCGGCGATGGACGTTATCGATTTTCCGCAACCCTCGCAACGATAAATCCCAGACCATTGAGTCGCGGTTCCTGGTTCGCATATCGCATCGAAAGCAGCGTCGTTAGACGTGCCGAGAAATTCGAAATATTTGTACAACACCGTCATCTCTGTCACCTTCCGATGCGAGCATAGCGCACTTCAGCCGTTACAAAAAGAACCGCTTCTGTGGAAAGCCGGTAACAGCTCCTAGGAAGTTTTGGACCATGCTAGGGTCACCGATTCGCCAGCGCTCCTGGCCAGCTCTGGCTTCAGTCTCCGTAGTTCTCGTCGAAGTAGCAGGGCTCCTCATCGGGATCACGATCGTAATTGTACGGATTTGCTTCGGGATCGAAATGTTCGATATCGATTTCCATATTCCACAGTAAAATGTCGCTGTCGTGTTGGTCGCCAACCCCCTGCAGGTTGTAGTAACTCAACTCAAGAACCTGCTCATAGGTGTTCATCTCGGTGAACTTTTCCGGATTCATTCTGCCCCCCTAAGCCCCAGTATCCGCAGATTTCGGGCTGGGTCAATATGTAATCTTTGCCTGGCAGCCTCTAAGACACTTTGTAGGGTGCTACGGGTCCAGAAAATCGCACCGATCGCTCCAGCGAAGCCCTAGCTTCGTGGCGAGCACTCACAGGGCGTGAGCGCCACAGCGTCGGCGCTATAATCTCCCGCATGGAAACCAGAGAGATTATCGAATCGATCGATGCAGAGATCACCCGACTGCAGCGAGTGCGCGCTCTCTTGACTGACCACACTGCGCCACTGGAACGCGGACGCCCAAAGTCAAAGCGCCGAAAAGTCAGCGCGGAGTCACGGGCTAGGATGTCCGCAGCACAAAAGGCGAGACGGGCGCAGGCAAGACGCTGACGGGCCTTTGAGGCTACTCCAAAGCTCGCAGTCGGTGGACGTAACTCGGTGCATCATCTTCGCGCTCAATGCTGGGTTGAGGCGAATGAACCTGGAGGCCCTGGCGCACACGTCCGCGAGCAGCCTCGCGGGACTACTGAGCGCTACACTGGCCCTAGATCAGTGCCTCGTAGACTGGTGCATATATGGATATAAACCACGTGTTTTTGGACGCTCCCGCAGTTCTGGTTGAACTTACAAGAGAGTTCGTCCGCCGCTGGGATGAAGAATACAAAAAGGACCCGAAATCACAGGTCACCGCCTGTTTCTTTTTAGCCACTCGAAGCGCATCTCTTCTTTGGGGCATCGGAAAGCTCATCATCGATCCGCCTACACACGACAGTTCTGAAGTTTTATCGCGTGGTTTCCTCGAAGCACGAGATTTGCTCCTGACATTTCGATTCGACCACGGTGGCACGAGGGAAAAGATCGGCTATTGGTTCGCAGGAAAAGCGGACAATTCGTGGAAGGCCGAGCACACTAAATGCGAGGACCTTATGACCAGAATTGGCCACGGGGGAGCAGAATTCAGCAAGCGTTGGAGCATGACAACCACGCTTGCGCATCCCACTATGTTTGCTTCTCACAATTCGATACTGTGTGCATCTTCTTGGGCAGGGACTCCAGAGCAGGTCTTGGATTTTCAGAGGATGATGGAATCGAAGGTCGCTGATTATCTTGCGAGCGTCGCCTCACTCATCGTCATCGCTACTTACGAGTTTCCGGGGCTCGTGTCCCTCAGATGTGACCTGAACCGGATGCCGAATATCGATTCTTTCAAGGAGAACGCTTTTGCAGTATCCAAGCCGATTCTCGACCGCATCAAGGGCGGAGATCTGCCCCCAGGTAGCTACCGCGATCGATGATGTCGTTCGCAGAGGAGCAGGCTTCCTGACGAAACCGACGTGCTACGGGTCCAGAAAATCGCAGCGGTCGCTCCTGGCCAATCCTGGCTTCGTGGCGACAGCAGGTAGCGCATACTCCCACTCAGAAGAACAAACCGGCGGCCCGTTCGCTAGATTTTCAAGGCTCTAAAATCTCGAATTCCGATCCTTCCGGAAACTCAGTTCCTTTAGGAAAGTTAGTGATTATCGAGCCTACGAACACCGAGATGGGTTCCCCCGCTTTGATACGGGGTTCCGCTTCCGAGTCCACTGGGTAATGTTTTTGCACCCAATCCCACGATCGATGATCCGCAAGAACGAAACACCCTTTGCCGATTTGCGAGTCATCACGGCTTCTCACCGGAAAGAGACGGATTTCCAAGTCATCCGGGAACGCGATGGGTTTTGCGACAAGTGCACCATAAACGTTGGCTCGCATTGGATCACCTCTTGTTCGATTGTCTCTCTACAGTGCATGTGAAAAAGAAGGGAAGGATGTGCACAACAGGGCCATCGCAACCCCCAGGACACTTTGCAAGGTGCTGGGGTATCAGAATTTTGCTGCGGCGCGTCCTACGAAGCCAGGGCCTCGTAGCGCTTTACTTAGAAAGCTGAGCTGGCACCGGATCAGTACTCCACATGGATTCGACCCGGGCGCCTTCTGGCCAGGCCCACACTACAAGCAGGGCGAGGAAGACCATCACGACTCCAACAATCGAAGGTCGGCGCGACGCAGCATGCCCACAGTATGCGCTCGGCGAGTATAAAAAGCCCCAGTCCGGAGACCAGGGCCAAGGCGTTCTGATTGTGAGCAACTATACGCCAAGCGGCGGATGCTTGTCGCCGGACGCCGAGTGGGTGAGTTGCCAGTAAGCTGAAGCCGCCTTGGGCGAAAAGTCGGCCCGGCCTCAAGCAACCTTCGCCAAAGGTTTTATGTCTTAACCCCTTGAGACTGGAAGCGGGTGATTCCAGGCTGCAGGCGACAGCCTCCTAACCTGGGGAGTGACGGGGGCTGTCGCCACTATTTGCCGTAGTTAGGTTGGGGCCTCTCCAGCCACGATCGGCTGCCCTGAGAGCGACTGGCGCGCCGAATGACATGATGGTTTTTACGGGCTTTGGGTACACTTCGAGTCCTCGCCTTAAATGTCTGGAGGCAGCATGTCGGACACTAAGAGCCCCCAATTTGCATATCGTCGTAATGGCGATGGAAGCATTGATTCGATTTGTCTCACTTGTTACCTGACTGTTGCAAAGGGCCGGAACGAAGGCTCAGTTCACGAGATGGAAAGGTTTCACCGTTGCGCGGGATCTCCTTGCCGTAGCAGCAGCCACTAGACGTGTTGGGCCCGCCCGAGGCGTCACTTGCTCACGTGCCGATAAGATCGCGCATCGACGGAGCCAAGGACCAGAGCATTCGCTATTCCAGCGCCTCGGCCACCGCGCGCCGCAAATCCTCTGGCCAGACAAAGGTCTCCAACACCAGGGAGCGTGTGCCGGCCGGAAGTTTAGCCTGAATCCGGCGCTTCTCTTCCTGGCTAAGCGTCTGCGAAAGAATGACAAGGTCGAACCTGTCAGACTCTAATTTTTCGTCGACGTCTTCAGGCGTGGCAATCAGGGAATCGTAGTCCCACGACTTAAGCAACACCTGGCGAATCATAAGGAGGTCCACATCTATTCCAACGATCAGCACTCGATATTGCATGGTACTTATGGGACGATGAGGGTACACACTTAGACCCCTGACGGGCGCAGAAGCCCATGAGCCACTTAGGGCGCGAGTGGCAAAACCTGCAGAGGGAACTGACGCAAAATGGCGCTAGACCCGCTCGATCCTCTTGCTTCTAACTTGATGTCCTTAGGCAGGAGTGGTCAGTGTCGAATTCGAGAAGTGTTTATTTCAGCCAGTTCTTTCATCGCACAAATGCGGACGCAACTATCGACTCAATCTGTGGCTTTTGCTTTGACACAGTTGCGAGCGTAATCAAGGAGGAGGAGCTGCGTGTTCAAGAAGTGAACCACCGGTGCTCTGACAGGAAGCTCACCGAAATTGCCGAGCCACGTCGTTCCGGAATTCGACTCGTAGCTGGGCGTCGTCCCAAGTCTTGAAGGTATCCCTGTGCATCCGGGCGCGCTCACGCTCTGGGGATGAGGATGTGGTGTCCGGCGTAAGCGTCCGAAGTTCCCCTCTAGCGCCAGGCGGGGTTTAGGCCCGAGGCTTATGTCATGGAGCAGGCAGAGGGATTGGTGGCGGGACGTCGTGTCCGCAGGTGGCGGTCAGTGGCCGAGAAGCGCCGGATCGTCGAGCTGACGTTGGTGCCGGGCGCGAGCGTTGCGCTGGTGGCTAGAGGTCACGGGGTGAACGCCAACCAGGTATTCAAGTGGCGGCGCGACTTTGAACGGGGCGAGTTGTCGGAGCCGGTGTCAGCATCCGCGTCTTTGCTTCCGGTAGTGTTGTCTGGCGGAGCTAAGCCGCAAACGACCTATGGATCCATCCACATCGAGTTTCCTGGCCGTGCGCTGATCAGCATCGAGAGTGGCGCTGATCCGACACTGTTACGTTCGGTTTTGGAGAGCTTGCGCAAGTGATCGAACTTCGTACTGGAACGAGGATATGGATTGCCGCCGGCGTGACGGATATGCGCCGCGGCTTTGATGGGTTGAGTGCGCAGGTGCAGACGGTTCTGGAGCAGCAGCCATTCTCCGGCCATGTGTTCGTTTTTCGCGGGCGGAGAGGTGACATCGTAAAGCTTCTTTGGTTCGATGGAGACGGCCTATGTCTGTTTGCTAAGCGTCTGGAGAAGGGCCGCTTTATCTGGCCACAAGCTTCCCAAGGATCTGTTTCTCTGACCCGTGCGCAGCTTTCGATGCTGCTGGAAGGCATCGATTGGCGTAGTCCGAAGAGGACCTGGACACCCGAGCTGGCGGTATGAGTGACAAGAGAGATTCTCCTGTATTCATGCGGGTTTTATGCTCTACTAGCTGCACCGTTCGTGCCATACTGCAGTCGTGATTTCTACTCGATTGCCGAATCTCGATACGCTTGATATCGAAGCATTGAAGGCGCTGGTCATTGCGCAGCACAGCGAGTCTCTCAGACAGCACGAATCGAGCCATCAGCAGATCGAACATCTGAAGCTGGTGATCGAGAAGTACCGGCGGATGATCTTCGGCAGCAAGAGCGAGAAGCTGAAGGGGCAGCTGGAACAGCTTGAGTTTCAGCTGGAAGAACTGGAGACGGAGCAGGCTGCAAGCGAAGCGGCACAGCCAAGTTCTTCTCGGACAACAACCAAGTCTCGGCCTCGTGCTCCGCGCAAGCCTTTACCGGAGGATCTTCCGCGTGAAGTCATCACGCATCTTCCCGCGCACACCTGCTGTCCGGATTGTGGTGGCGCGTTGCGTCAGTTCGGCGAAGATGTATCCGAGCAACTGGAACGCATCCCGGCTACCTACAAGGTGATTCAACATGTGCGGCCGAAGTTCGCCTGCGCGGCCTGCGAACAGGTAGTGGAAGCACCTGCGCCGGCGCGGCCGATTGATCACGGCTTGCCGGGCCCCAGTCTGTTGGCGCATGTGCTGGTCTCGAAGTTCGCAGATCACTTGCCTCTGTATCGGCAGTCCGAGATTTATGCTCGGGAAGGAATCGACCTTAGCCGCTCTACGTTGGCCGGATGGGTAGGTGCGGCCAGTGAGTTGCTCGCGCCGTTAGTCGATCAGATCAAATGCCATGTCATGGCAGGGTCGAAGATTCACGCCGATGACACCCCCGTTCCAGTGCTCGCTCCCGGCACCGGCAAAACCAAGACGGCCAGGCTGTGGACCTATGTCCGTGATGATCGGCCTGCCGGCTCTCAGACCGCACCGGCGGTATGGTTCTGCTATTCCCAGGATCGCAAGGGCGAACATCCGCGCCAGCATCTGAAGGATTTCAGAGGCGCGCTGCAGGCCGATGCCTACTCAGGGTTCCATCATCTCTATGGTGATGGCGCCATCTATGAGGTCGCGTGTTGGGCTCACGCCAGGCGCAAGTTCTACGACATCCACCTGGCTCATGCTTCGCCCACGACGACCGAGGCGATGGCGCGCATCGGAGCACTGTACGGAATCGAGGAGGAGATTCGCGGCAAGCCGGCCGAGCTGCGCTGCGCGGTACGTCAAGCTCGCGCCCGGCCACTTCTGGACAGTCTTCGGAACTGGATGGAGAAGGCGCTGGGCTCCCTCTCTAGCAAGAGCGAGACGGCAGCAGCCATCCGATACGCGCTCTCCCACTGGCGGGCTCTGACACGCTACGTCGATGATGGGTCATTGGAGATAGACAACAGTGCTGCGGAACGGTCTTTACGCGCGGTAGTCATGGGGCGAAAAAACTATCTTTTCATGGGATCCGACTCCGGAGGACAACGCGCCGCAGCCCTCTACAGCCTGATCGGCACTGCCAAACTCAATGCACTTGATCCGGTCCTCTATCTTCGCACTGTCCTCGATCAGATCCCCGAACACCCCATCAATCAAATCGAGCAACTCCTGCCCTGGAATTTAGCTCTCTCACTCCAAAACCATCCTTCCAAAGCCGCTTAGTCACGCAACAGGTGTCCACTAAAAATAAGTGGACACTTCCAGCACACGCTTCATGATTCGTTCAAGAGGGAAACTTCGGACGCTTACTGTCCGGCTAAGGACGTGTCAGTATCTCGAGGGTCGGGGCGTGCCCAGCGGCCACGGTGGAAGAAGTATGCTCTCAGTGTCCCAGCAGTCCGCACAGCGCCCGTCATACCGATTGCCGTGAAGAGTGCACAGCATGTTTGGGCAGTCTTCCTTGGAGCACTTCGCAAGATTCACTGTGGTCCAACAGATCGAACATCTCGGCTGCATCGAGAGCCTCGCACTGAAGTGTAAGGCTCGCTAACTCAAAGTATTCGACGACAAATTGTGCCAATCATCCGAGGCTGGCTGGGCGAGCGCTGCTATCTGTGCAAAACAGGGTACAGAACTTTCCGCTATGCTCTCAGCGGAAGTGAGCGAACAGAAACCTTGTGAAGCATGCGGCGAGCCGATGATAGAAGATGCCGGAAATCAAATACAAACCACCCTACGAGTTCTCGACCCACATCGGCGCTGCGTGCGCTCGGCAGATGCGAACGTTTGTGGATCTTGCGGAGAAGCTGAAGATGCCGGTGGAGGATCTTATGCGGCAGTGCAACGGCAAGGTCTCGCCGTCCAGGTTCCTGGTTAAAGGTCTGGCAAAGGAGTTGGGCATTGATGAGTCATTCCTGAACCGTCTTGCTGACGAGGTCCGGAAGGATCTCGGGTAGCTCAGGGGGACTGCCGGCAGCCACCGGGGTCAAGGCTTATACTCTGCGCATGATCGATTCACTTTCCGCCCTTTCTCTCTATAGACAGCTTGAGGCGTTAGAAAATTATCTGACGAACGTGAAGGACGACAAGGTAGATCAATTCTTGGCAGCATTAAACAACCAGACATCCTTCAACCACATTTTGAATGTGATAACAGAGCAGTGCCAAGACGCTCCCGAATACCTCAAGAGCTTCGCCCATATCGAATCGGCGAGCATCCCAAAAGGTCTTGATAATTCTGCCTACCCGAGATTTTTTGCTAAAGTGCAGATGTTGAAACAGGCCGTCGGCGCAGTCATTGAGCTATCGATGCCTCCAGAACAAAAGCGCCAGATAGGTTTTCGTTGAGAACCCGTGGTCTAGAATGTGGCCAGAAGTGGCTAAGCGCACATCCACGGTTGCATACATGGATTCGCGGTTGCCATCTCCGCGCAGCAACAGAGCAGTGCCCGTTGGTCAGCACTGAGTTGACCAGCCCAGGCTCAGCCTCTCGCCGGCCTTCGCGCCCGCGCCATGGTCCGGGAGTCAGCACAAAGACATTGTCGCCAGACTTCACTGTGTAAAGCGCCCTCACAGAGCCTACAAAAGAACAAAAGCCCGCTTACCAGCGGGCTTCGGTATGAATCTGCATTCGTACGCAGGATTAGATGTGATCTAAGGGAGTGTCCTCATCCCTATTGGAATGTTTATCGTTATACCTCATTACAGCCCCGGCTCCAGCTGCCAAAACGCCAGCTGTAATCACGACCGGCTCAATGAAGATCGCTCCGGCTGCACCCAGCGCGGCACCAGAAAGCATGAGGCCTGCCTCAAGTGCCAGCTTTTTTCTATCAGACATCGAATTTTCCAACTCTCACCCCGGATTTTTCCCGGGTCGCATTTAGGGAGGCATTAACAGAAGCGCTCCGACTAGTGTTGCCAATCCTATAATGTTTGAGACTCCCAGCAGGAAGAAAAGTTGCTTTTTATTGCTGGTCGTGGGAGAGTGCGCGCCGTAGTCCTGATGAAACGATAGAGCAATATAGAAACAAATCAATCCAAAAACGGCGATCGCTACGTTACCTCCGATTAGCTTTTTCCATAATAGATTCATTACCTTGTCTGATTTAAGCAAATCCGCAAAATTGACCAAAGCTCCAGAAACTCCAGCAAGGCTCAGCTCCGACCCCACGTAAAAATCCGTACGTACCCAATTCGGTCCCCTTGCGATCTTTTTCCCTACAACGCCGATGACGACAACCGCTAGAGGCACTCCAAGGCCCACCCAATACCGATACGCGGTGAATAGCTCAGAAACGCTATTAGCATCATCCATGCATCAGGTCCTCAGGCGCGATAGGGCCGTTCAACCGTACTCGATTTAGCGCATAAATGCAATGGTTTCAATCGCATGACACGCAAAGGTGATCACAGGTGCCCAACCGACAAGCAAGAATAAAGAGAGTAGCTCACGGGCGTCTCAGCCTCGCGTACTGATCTGATGAGAGCCTCAGGTATACGCCACCTCTGCCGTTCTCAATCGCGGCCTCCAACATCTGCCGGCTCTCCGAGTCGCCCCAGGCTTCCCCGCGCCGCGCCAGCTCCCGGATCTTCTCCGGGTCTGTGAACGTCAGCTTTCTGGGCAATGGCGTCTTTAGATCTGCTTCGAGGAACTGAACCTGCCAGCCTTCACGCTGGAAGAAGATCATGTAAACGCGATGGCTCGGCCTGTCGTAGCGAGACATGTAGACAGTTAAGGGGAATAAAAGGCGAACATGTCCATAGGTGGGGTCGGAGTGGCCGCCTCCGGTCACACAAAAGTTTTCGCAAAATGCGAAGTCCACCCTTGAAAGTTCGCGAAATGCGAAGTACAGTAATTGTAGCTAAGAGGGCCACCTGGTTTGCGGGTTATCACTCGAAGGAAGCTCAAGGAGGCGGCCACGGAGCATGGCGATTTGGCTGGACCGCTGGATGCATGGCATCGGATCGCGAAGAGGGCAGATTGGGGCTCTCTTGAGGACGTAAGGCGTGAGTTGCCTTCGACGGACGGGGTGGAAAAGTACACAGTCTTCAATATCAAGGGCGGCAATTACAGGCTGATTTCGGAGATCAACTACCTAACGAAACTGGTGTTTATCCGAGAAGTGCTCACGCATGATGAGTATGACCGGGGAAGGTGGAAGAAATGAGCGTACTGGAAAGTCCCACATATGCAGAGCTGCTCGCAAAGGCCGCCCCGACGGTGATTCATACCGAAGAGGAAAACGAGCGTTACACGGCGATGCTCTATGAGCTGAGCCAGAACCATGGCGACTTGAGCACAGACGAGAGAAAGCTAGCGGATCTACTCGCGCTACTGATCGAGGATTTTGAAGAGAAGCACTATCAGTTGCCGAGAGCCGCGCCGCTCGAAGTAATCTCTTTCCTCATGGACCAGCACAGTCTCAAGCAAAAAGACCTGGTGGACGTGTTCGGCACAGCAAGCATTGTCTCCGAAGTGCTGAGCGGGAAGCGAGACCTGGCCAAGGATCACATCGCCCGGCTGAGCGAGCGCTTTCATGTTTCACCGGAGCTGTTTTTCTAAGGGCCCGGAGGTTTTCGTGTTGATTCGAGAAAGAAAATTGATCGAAGATAAAGACATCAAGGGATACAGATGCAACGCTTGTAACTGGAAGCGATCACAACTGGCCCCCGAAGCGTGGGAGGTACATCCCCGAACGGCATTTGACGTACATATTTGCGCTGATTTCCCCTTAACGTCCAATCAAGAATTGCAGCGAATCCCGGGTTGGGAGAACGACGAGCGGATCAGGCGTATGACTGCTCTTGAAGAATCTTTGAAATCGTCTCATTGAATAGTCAACCTGGGTTGCGAAGGGATGCCGGCACGCTGGGGGCTTCGCTGCTGAGGCCCTTGCCAAATCGGTTAGGCTCTTCACCGACCGAAACGTCCTAGAGCCTGCCAGCGACGGAACCTGATACGCTGTCCGGCATGAAAGTAGCCCTCCCACTTACCCTCTTACTTTTCTTGCTGGCGTTCAACTTTGAGAGTTCGTTCGCTGGTGTTCTTGAGACCAGCAGTGACCTCAGGGACGTGTGTGGAGCAATACCCCCAAATCTCGACTCAATGACCCCTATGCAAGGTGTAAAAAGCATGGCTTGCGTGGGGTACCTCAGTGGGGTTGTTGACGGCTGGGTTCTAGCTGGGAAGCCACTTTGCACGCCGATAAAGATGTCACGATCTGAATCGGCTTTAGCCGTGGATAAATACATAGACGAACACCCGGAGGAACTTCACCTGCCACCCGCTGCGTTGGTCATCAAGGCTTTTAATCACGCGTGGCCGTGCAAGTGACGTTCGCCTGTACCGCCTTCAACCCGTCCAGGTAGTCACTCCACTGCTGCATCATCGCCCGCCGCTCGGCCAAGTGCGCCGTCCTGTTGTAGGCCCTGCCGTTTGGATCGCGGACGGCATGGGCTAGCTGGTGTTCGATGAAATCGGGGCGCACTCCGAGTACCTCATCCAGAATTGTGCGAGCCACGGCTCGGAAGCCATGCCCGCTCATCTCTTCTTTGTCGATCCCGAGTCGCCGCATCGCTGCAAGAACGGCATTGTCCGACATGGGGCGCTTACTGGTGCGCGCTCCAGGGAATACATAACGCCCTGATCCTGTGAGTGGGTATAGCTCGCGAAGGATCTCCACCGCTTGCCGGCTGAGCGGGACGATGTGATCGGTGTCGGTCTTAGTCACAATGTACCGCCATTCAGCCGCGACCAGGTCGATGTCCTTCCATTCTGCTTTGCGCAACTCGCCTGGTCGAACGAATACCAGCGGGGCCAGGCGCAGCGCGCAGATAACGGGCAGTGTCCCTTGGTAGCCATCCATTGCGCGCAGAATTTCCGCGAGGCGTTTCGGCTCGGTCGTAGCGGCGAGGTGCTTCCCTTTGACTGGCGGCAGAGCGCCCCGGAGATCACGCGAAGGATCACTCTTACAGCGCCCGGTAGCTACGGCGTAGCGGAACACTTGGCTGCAATTGCCCAGGGCTCGGTGCGCGGTCTCTAGCGCGCCTCGGCGCTCTATCCGCTGGATAACCATCAGCAACTCAGGGGGTGTCACTTCCGCGATCGGCCTCGATCCAATCCACGGGTTGATATCCCGCTCAAAAACGCGGGCGATGTTCAACAAATGACGTTCCGACCAGCCAGGAGAAAACTTTGCGTGCCACTCAAGCGCCACAACTTCAAAAGTGTGAGCGCCACCTTCGAGCCGTGCCAGACTAAGCGCCTTCTTGTTCACCGCTGGGTCAACGCCATCGTTCAGAAGCTTGCGTGCAGCGTCCCGGCGCTCGCGGGCAGCTTTGAGCCCTACGTCCGGATAGACGCCCAGCGAGAGACGTTTCTCTTTGCCCCCAAAGCGATATTTAAGACGCCACCATTTGCCGCCGGCTGGAGAAAGCTCCAGGTAGAGGGCTCGCTCATCAAACAGCCGCACGCGCTTGGTGCTCGGCTTCGCATTTCGGATTTCTCTGTCGGTCAAGGCCACTGGGGGCATCTCCCTGGTGCCACACCGTGGTGGCCCCCATAGTGAACCCCAGTTGCCCCTGGATGTCAATAGATCCTATTGGACAGTATTGGACTAAAGATGGACCTAAGTGTTTGAGGGCACTCGCTTTGTTGGAGCGTATAGGAGTGCCGTGGAGAGGTATATGGTGGAGGCGGCGGGAGTCGAACCCGCGTCCGAAATCCATGTCAGCAGAGAGACTCCATGCGTAGTCGAGTTCCGGAGATTTCGCGCGACGCGCTCAGAACCGACAAGATGCGCGTAACGCTAGTCCGATGATCTCGTCCCTGCGGCTCGGACCGCGTCCCAGGAACCAGCCTGCTGTGCGACGTTCTTCCGCAACCCACAGGCGAAGCCACGGAGAACGGCTACTTATTTAATTAAGCAGCAAGTGCTAGGTTGTTGTTAGCAATTATTGTTTTTGCAAGCGATTACGGGTGCTCACACCCCGGCATGCCTCTCAACCTAATCGATCCCGTCGAAACCGTGACGCCCCCTCTTCCTTTAGATTATACGTTTAACCACCCACGCCAATCGCGTTCAGATCGATGCTCTCGAACTCCTTGTGCATCACGCCGGCACGAATCTCCTGAATGCTTTTGCCCTTCAACGACATTTTGTAGGCGTAGTATCCCTCTTTGGCGCAAGTCGAGCATTCAGCCCCGTGCATACCCTCAAAGCAACTGTGCAGACTGGTGTGCCCCATATTCCGATCACAGCGACAGAAGCAGGGGAGTTGATACAGCACCTTGGGAACCTTGGCCGCATCCTCATACACCGCCTTTTGCCAGGGGTACTGGAACAAGGGTCCGGAAAGCTGGCTGCCGGAGAGGAGTGGAGGCAGTTTCGTGCCGGGAGCAGGGGCCGTAGCATGATAAGCAGGCACCTCATCATTGGTGATCCACTGCGCATAGGCCGCGACCGTCAACATCCCGATCGCCAGGCACACAAAAATTCGCCGCATTCCCAGCTCCTCAAGAAAACTCAGTGTAGCGCGATAGAACGGGAGGCGTCATCCCGGAGAGTTCGGCGACCAGATTGCAATAGGTTGTGAAAGGTTTCGTAACGAAAGTGCTCGGAAAAGCAAAAAAAAAGGCGGCACGAACGGTAGATTGTCCGTGCCGGGAGGCCAGTGACGCAACTTTTACTGAAAACCGCGCCGCGAGAGCTAAAAGCTTCAACCGCGACTGAACTTATAGTACCAGATGCCTACAGTGAACTTCTAGTTGTAAACGCCAAAATTCGCTAAAAAACATATTTTTTTAATTTTTAGATCCCAATTCCTGTATCTTTTCCCGCTCTTGTCTACCATAGACGTGGTTCCCGGAAATAAGTTGCGGTCCGGAATCACCATTATCAATCCATGCCGATCCGCAAATTTACCAGTTCCCGTCCACTGCCGATAGACCATCTGCTCAGCGGGGACCCACCGGAACAAAGGAGTCTTTGGCGCACCGGCCTCCTGCTCGCCACGTCGGCGGCGTTGGGAGGAATAGCCGTCGCCATCTGGAATCGCAGAACCCTGGCACAAATGCGCCAGCAGAGCGGGGAAGACGAGCCCTCCTGATTCAAGACGGGCACCTAAGGCACGTCCCTTACGTCATTTACGACAGCGAGTCGATTTTGGCAGCCATCGTCATATCCCGTTTGGTCAGGCCCCCTTTGTCATGTGAGACGAGCGCCAGCCGCACCTTGTTGTACCGGATATCAATGTCCGGATGATGCCCGGCCTTCTCCGCCGCCTCCGCCACCTGATTGACAAACGCCATGGCGGCAGCGAAATCAGAGAACTGGTAGTGGCGGACGATCTCCTTGCCCTCGAGCTTCCACTGGGGAAGCGAACGCAAGCCTTCCTGCACCATTTCCGGGGTCAGTACGCTCATCGCTATACCTCTATGTAAAGGGATTGCGCAGCTTGGCCGGCTTGGGTTCAAGCTTCAAGGGGGGTGTGAATTTCTTCGCCTGCTTGGTGATCTCTGCCCGCAGGTCCTCCCACAATTGGTCAGGCAAGCTGAGATAAACGTCCACCACCTTGGGATCGAACTGCGTGCCGGCGCAGCGTTTGATTTCCAAGCGCGCGGCGGCAAAACTGGTCGCCTTACGGTAGGGCCGGTCTGAGGTGATGGCATCCAGGGTGTCGGCGACCGCGAAGATTCTTGCCCCCAGCGGAATCTCTTCTCCCTTGAGCCCGCGTGGATAGCCGGTGCCATCGTAGTGTTCCTGGTGGCTGTACACAATCTCCGCCGCCTCCTGCAGAAAAGGGATCTTGCGCAGCATCTGGTAGCCTCGCGCACAGTGCTCCCGCATCACCTTTTGCTCATCCAACTGCAACTTGCTGGGCTTCAGCAGAATGGCGTCAGGAATGGCCATCTTCCCGATATCGTGCAGAAAAGCCCCGCGCGCCACGACGGGTATCTGGTGCGGGGGGATCCCTGCGCCACGGGCTAGCGCGATGGTAAACGCGGTCACCCGTTTGGAGTGGCCTTCCGTCTCCGCATCCTTCAGGTCCAGTGCATCGCCCAGCGCTTCGAGGGTGATGTCGTAGGACCGCTCCAGATCGGCGATCGCCTGGTTTAGCATCCCCGTTCGGGCGCTTACCATCTGCTCCAGGTCTTGCCGGTACATGGCGTTCTGCTGCACCAGCCGGCGGTAGTCAACCGCGCGCTTGACGGTCACCAGCAGCTGCTCCTTCTCAAAAGGCTTGAGAAGGTAGTCATAAGCGCCCTGGCGCACGGCGGCGAGCGCCCGTTCCTCATCTACACTGCGCGTCACTAACACCAGAGGGGTATCCGGTTGTACCTGGCGCATCCGCTCGATCAGACCATTGCCGCCCAAACCAGCCATCACCAGATCGGACAGTACCAGGTCGAACGGCGGATCCCGCTCGATGTGCGCAATCGCTTCGTCGCCGCCGCCGGAGAGCACGGTCGAGTACTCCGGCTTTTCGAGCATGCAGTCGATAGAGGATCGGGATTGCACCTGCTCCTCGACCACCAAGACGCGTGCTGGGCTGCTTGCTGTTGCCATGCTTGGCGGGAATCCGGTTTCCCGGATTGCTCCTTTACTCTGATACCACGGGTGAGCGCCTGAAGGTAGCGGTTCCAGTGACTGTGGCGGCATAGTGTCCACTCACAGTTACGCTAAGCGAGAGCCGCGGCGGCGCTTCTCTCGCAGAGTGTATAGCCTTATAGAGAGTCTATCTTCAACCGCGGCTCGTGGCGTGAATTCTTCGCGCGGAAGGCATCCCTCAGGGCAAACTGTTATACTCCGTGCAAGAGCGGCCCCCAGTTCTCACGTGATCAGAACGACCAGCGTTACCGGGCTACAGTGATCTCAATCTCGGGCTGAATGGCCGAAACAAGGTTACCTTTGTTTAATTTTGAGCGTGAGTTCTCTCAGGAATCTAATCTTGTCGTCTCCCAGGCTGCTAAGCAGTCTTGCGAGCAGCAGCAACGGGATGTCTACGAAAGCCACCGCCATCGAGCCTTTTCCCTGGCCTTTTACATGACCGGTAACGAGATGGAAGCGGAAGAAATCCTGGCCACGACCTTTGTAAAAGTCTTCCAACAAAATGAGCGGCCGGATGCATTCGCCGTGGATTCGGCGCTGCTGCATGAATTGAGCGAGAAATTTCCTTTGCGCGAAGAGGAGGCCCCCGCGGTCGTCGCTCCGGGCATGGGGCTGAACCGCCGCAATGTCCGCCGCCCCGATCTTGAGGAGGCGGTGCGCAACTTGCCTGCCAACGAGCGGCTGTTGTTTCTTCTGCGTGACGTGGAAGGGTATGCGCCGGCCATGATCAGCCGCCTGCTCGATATTCCCGAGGCACAGGTGCTACGCTCCTGCTTTTCCGCTCGCGTTCGCCTCAGCCAGGTGCTCGCCGAGCAGGCCCGCAACGAAGCCGCCTGACAATCACCCTTTCTTCTTATTCCGCCGCGCCGCACTCCAGCCTTCCTTGATCGTCTGTCTCGAACGCCCCAGCGCCAGTGCATCTTCCGGTACGTCTTCCGTGATGCACGATCCCGCTCCGATGTAGGCGCCATTCCCAATGGTCAACGGGGCTACCAGGGTGGAGTCGCTGCCCACAAAAACGTGATCGCCGATGACTGTCTTGCGCTTGGTCACACCGTCATAGTTACAGGTGATGACACCCGCTCCTACATTCACACCCTCGCCGATTTCCGCATCCCCCAGATAGGTCAGGTGCCCTGCTTTGGAGCCTTTCCCGAAGCGAATCTTTTTGGTCTCGACAAAGTTGCCCACATGCGCACCCTCGCCAATCTCGGTTTCCGGCCGCAGATGCGCGTAAGGCCCGAGTAGCGCCCCATCGTCTACGCGAGACTGGGTGATGATGCAGCCCTGCCGAACCACTACCTGGTTGCCCACCGTAGCGTGCTCCAAAACCGAATAGGAGCGAATGCGGCAGTCCTTTCCCACCTTGGTTTCACCCAGAAGCTGGACAAATGGTTCGATCACGGTGTCCGGCCCCACCATCACCCCGGCATCGATCACCGTGGTCTCAGGGCGGAAAATCGTCACTCCTTCGGCCATCAACCGGCGCGCGGTAATGAGCCTGAGTTTGCCGTCGATCGCCATCATTTCCGCTATCGTATTGGCGCCTAGCACCTCGTCGGCGTCCTCGGCCTGGAGAGCCAATACTCGTTCCCCGGCGGCAACCAGAATGGCCGCCATATCCGTCAGGTAGAACTCACCATGCGCGTTTTTCGTCCCCAGGCTGTCGATATGGGCAAACAGAGGCTTGCCGGCAAAGGCGTAAATTCCTGAGTTGATTTCTTTGGCCTTGGCGAGCTCAGGAGTTAGGGCTTTTGGTTCAACAATTTCCCGGATCTCATCGGAATTATCTGACTTCCGCACAACCCGGCCATAACCTTGCAGCTCTTCCGGCGCGGCTGTGAGCACCGTCATTGCGGCCCGGCGTTCCAGGTGAAAATCACGTACCTTGCGAATCGTCTCCGGGCGAATGAGGGGCACATCCCCGGAGAGGACGATGATGTTTTCATATCCCTCGGTCGCCTGGCGGGCGGTCTGGATCGCGTGGCCGGTGCCCCGTTGCTCGGTCTGCTCGACGAACTGTACCCCCAACTTCGCCACTGAGTCTTTAACCAGGCCGGCCTCGTGCCCCACGATGACGTAGACGTCTTCTGGTGGCACAATTTGCCGCGCCGCATCTACCACGTGGCGTATGAGCGGCTTGCCGCCGACCTCGTGCAGAACTTTTGGCCGTTTGCTTTTGAGCCGCGTACCTTTACCCGCAGCCATGATCACGATGGCAAATTGCATCTAGTCCCCCTCGGTACACCTTGGCAAGGATAACGGAAGAAAGAAGGCGAGGGGCTGGTTTGGATGCACTGGTTCCGTGACGACGGCCGGGTGCCCCACATCTCGCTCGTTTTTCGCGAGATGTGGGATACCAACAACGTTGACCGCTCAGTGCTTCGGATGGATTAAGAGTCAGAGGGAAGGTGCAGTTGTATCCCACATCTCGCGAAAAACGAGCGAGATGTGGGGCACCCGGCACCCGGCTGCGGCGGTCAGGGAACGACTCAGGCCTACTGTCGTTGTTGCAATTCGTCTCCGCCGTGTGATCCTCCGACCGGCTTTGATGTCGTGACACTGATGGGCGACTGCAGATGGAAGCTGACCAGGGTTTCCGTGGGTATCTGGACCTGCTGTCCGCGGGTTACTCCGTTGACGCCCGCGCCGACGCCACCGCCGGTCACCGCCCCGATGGCTGCACCTTTCCCGCCACCTAGCAAGCCACCGAGAATAGCTCCCACCGCGGCCCCGCCTCCGGTCTTCTCCGCCGTGTTCTTGCCTCGGCCATTTCCTTGCTTGGTAAACTCGTCGGTCACCACATCTACCGGATGATCGACCGTGTCGATGCGTGTCAACTCAATCGACAATTGCGAGCTGCCGGAGAAGTGGGTTGCATCCTTGGCGGTGACAACGCGTCCCACCACCGACGCTCCCGAACGCGCGACGACCATTCCGTCTGCAATCAAATCGCCGGCCAGTGAGCCGTGGAAGACCGTGTTCGGACTGCGTGCTGGCGCTATCCAGCGTATCGGTCATGCGAATAGGGATCACGGTGCCCGCGGCCAGGGTCACCGTCTTGGCCACTGGCGGCGGGGGAGGCGGAGGAGCCGCGGGAACAACCTGCACCGGCTCCGGCACAGGAGCAGCCGCCGGGGGTGGCGGTGGAGGAGGCGGAGGTGGAGGTGGAGGCTCGGCCTGAGCCACCTGCTTGTGCTGCCGTTCCGGTACCGGCTTGGCCGCGCGTGTCGGCGCTACCACCAGATTGTTGACGACCGTCCTAACCCCATCGACCGAAGCGCTGTCGGCGGCCGCCAGAGCACGGGAAGCGTCATTTTCCACCTTGCCGTTCAACGTTGCCACGCCGTTGGCCACGGTGAGCTGAATATTCTGCCCATTCAACGCCGACTCAGCCGTGATCTTTGCCTGAATGTCACTGCCGATCTGCTGGTCGTTCCGCGGCGGAGGGGGTGCCGGTTGTGCCTGCTGTGCAGTCGGCTGTTCTGCAGGCGGCGACGGGTTCTTACATCCCGACCCCAGAACCAGAAAACCGGTCAAAATCACGAGCGGAATGCTGCGTCGAGTTAGAAAATCAGTCTTCATTGGGGGGAAATCCTCGGTTTTACGACTTTCTTGCACATGCTCTAGTTTTGACGAAGGAAACAGGCATCAGGCTGGCACGCATCGGGGGATTATTGCATCCCATGAGTGTTGTCTGGGTACTGGTTGCCTGCTCAAAGTTTGTGCATGGTATCCGGGTGCTAAACCGCCGGTGCTGGCGGAAGCAGTATATTGAAGTAAGCTCAGCAACATAAGGGGAAGATCTATGTCAGATGAGATAGAGGACAGCGGCGGAAGCGGTTTTGGATGGTTTCTGGTCGGGCTCGGCATTGGTGCCGCAATCGGGGTTCTTTACGCTCCCCAGTCAGGGACGGAAACGCGGGAAAGTTTGGCCGAGAGCGCACGCGAACGCGCTGAATACCTGAAGCAGAAATCCAGAGAAGCGGCTGCGCAGGCTAACAAGTATGTCGACGCCGGCAAGGAACAATTCGGAGACTACGTCGAACGCGGCAAGCAAGCAGTCGATCGTAGCCGCTCGCAGGTAGAGGAATACGTTGACCGCGGCCGGAAAGTGGTTTCCAAGCACGCGAATAAAGTGTCCGCAGCGGTCGATGCAGGCAAAAACGCGTATGCGGCGACAACTTCATCGGGAGACGGGCTATAGCTGGATCTTTGTAGGGACGGCCTATTCGGTCGTCCCTTGATGATGTATGACTTGCGGCTTAAGCCGCTGAGGGACTGTGGATAATTCCACCCAGACTTTGTTGGTTGTCTTCATCGCAATTGCCGCGATTAGCATCCTGATGCAAGCCGGATTTACGATCGCGATCTTCCTCGGCGCGCGCAAGACACAGAAAAAAATCACGGCGCTCACCGATGACGTGCGGCTGCATGCTCTGCCTGCGATCATTTCGTCGCGTGAACTGATCCAGGACCTCACCCCGAAGCTCAAATCGATTACGGAAAATCTCTCGGCTACAACAGCCACCCTGCGCAGCAAAACGGAGCAAATCGGGGTTGTTGTGGGAGACGTGACCGCGAAAGCCCACGTCCAGGCTTCGCGGGTGGATGGCATTGTCAAGGGCACACTTGATCAGCTTACGGTGGCTGTCCAGGCTATTGAGCACGGGATCGCAGTGCCAGTTCGCCAGGTAAACGGGATCATCAATGGGCTGCGCGCCGGGGTCGATGTGATGCGCAGCAAGGCTCCCGGCAACCATCTGGATCCTGAAGACGATCTCTTCGTTTAGGCGATCCAGCCGCCGCCAATCACCTCATCACCAGCGTAGAAGACTGCTGCCTGACCCGGTGTGACGGCGCGCACTGCCTCGTCGAAGCGCACTTCCACTTCGTCGTCACCGATTGGCTGGAGCGTCGCCCACGCCGGCTCGTGCCGGTGACGGATCTTCACCTGCGCTCTCATCTCGTTCTCCAGGCGCGCGATCGAGATCCAGTTCAGACTCTGTGCCCGCAGGGTATTGCGCATCAACTCCTGCTCCGACCCAATCGTCACCTGCTTACGATCGCGATCGATCGAGATCACATAGAGCGGAGAGGGGGAGGCCAAACCAAGTCCCTTGCGCTGGCCCACGGTGAAATTGTGCACTCCCTCATGCTTCCCCCGGGAGACGCCGCCGGCCGAAACCAGCTCCCCCGCGGTGTCAGGCACGGTTTCGCCCTGCTCCTCAAGATAGGCATCGATGAACCGCTTGTAATCGCCGCCAGGAATGAAGCAAATCTCTTGCGAGTCGGGCTTGTTAGCCAGGGCCAAACCGTAGCCGGTGGCGAGCTCGCGCACTTCGGGCTTGGTAAATCCGCCCAGGGGGAAAAGCGTGCGGGCGAGCTGTTCCTGGGTCAGGCCGAAAAGAAAATAGGTTTGATCCTTGGCTGTATCCGCCGGCCGCTTCAGGATCCATCGCCCTCGCTGAGGATCGTATTCATTACGCGCGTAATGTCCGGTGGCAATCCGTTCCGCGCCGATCTGCCTGGCGGTCAGCAGCAACTGATCGAACTTGAGGTGGTTGTTGCACAGGCTGCACGGGATCGGCGTTCGCCCAGAAAGGTATTCGTCGACGAAAGGGCGTATCACGTCCCGCTCGAAGCGCTCCTGGTGATTCACCACGTAATAGGGAATCGACAGCGTCTCCGCCACGCGCCGGGCGTCGTAAACATCGTCGATCGAGCAGCACCGTCCTTGCACCTGCTCGGGCATGCCGTCCTTGCCCGCCAGCCGCCGCTGGTTCCAGAGCTGCATGGTGAGGCCGACGAGGTCGTGCCCTTCACGCTGCAGCATGGCCGCAACGGTGGATGAGTCCACACCACCGGACATGGCAACGGCGATCGGGGTCCCCGGCAGCTTCGCTGCTGGGGTGAGGATCCCCGGCAGCTTCGCTGCTGGTGAGGATGGTCATGGCGTCACCGCGGAAAGCTCCCGCAACCTGGCCACCTGCGAGGAGACCAACTCAATTGCCCGGTCAATTTCTTCTTCCGTCGTCCGCCGGTGCAGGCTGAAGCGCAGGCTGCTGCGTGCCCGATCTGGGGACTGGCCCATCGCGCGGAGTACATGGGAGGGTTCGTTGGCGCCGGAGGAGCAAGCCGCGCCACTCGAGACAGCCAACCCCTTGAGGTCAAGCGCGATCACCAAAGCTTCTCCGTCGAGACCATCAAACCAAACGTTCGCAGTGTTCGCCACCCGTGCAGTCCCAGCCCCGTTGACGCCGTCCGCGTGCTGTAGCAGCCCCAGTTCCAGCCGATCGCGTAACCCGCGCATACGCTCCGGCGTTCCGTTGCGCATGGCGCACTCCGCGGCCTCGCCCAGGCCCACGATGCCGGCAACATTCTCCGTGCCTGCCCGGCGCTGCCGCTCATGGGCGCCCCCGGCAGAAAGAGGCTCCAATCGAGTGCCGCGGCGTACGAAGAGCGCTCCCGTGCCCTGCGGGCCATGCATCTTGTGCCCGGAAATACTCAGCAGATGGCAGCCGATGGAATCGACATCGATGGCCAGCTTGCCCGCCGCCTGCACCGCGTCGACATGGAAGCGGACCCCGGCTTCGCCAGCGATGCGGCCAATCTCCTCCACCGGCTGTAAAACGCCGGTCTCATTGTTGGCCATCATCACGCTGATCAACCGGGTGTTAGGCCGCAATGCCCGGCGTACATCCTCGGCTGCGACTACCCCATCGCCGTTGACCGGCAGGAACTCAACCTCCGCCCCGCGCTCCCCCAGTCTTTCGACGGCGTGCAGCACCGCGTGGTGCTCGACCGTGGTTGAAATCACGTGATGCCCGGGCTGCACCGAACCAAAGACGGCGAGGTTGTCGCTCTCCGTCCCCCCGCCGGTAAAGACTATTTCCGCCGGGCGGCAGCCGAGCAACCGGGCCACGCTGGCCCGCGCTTTTTCGACCGCGGCACGCGCGTGCTGCCCTTCCTGGTGGATGGAGGAAGCGTTGCCGAACCGCTCCAGCAAAAACGGGCGCATAGCCTCCAGCACCTCGGGCAGCAGAGGTGTGGTGGCATTCGCATCCAGGTAAATTCTCGGCACTTTTCTATTCTACGGGAACACAGTGACCCGAACCTGCTAGGCTTCTTTTGCTAAATCCACCCGAGGAAGGTTGACTGTGAAATTCAAATCCCCGCTCGCTGCACTTGCCCTAACCATTTTGCTCAGCGCCCCCGTCTTCGCCGCCCAGGCATCGCCGGGACAAGTCTATGCACACCTCTTCAGCAGCCAGGCTGAAGAAGTCGTGGCGGCCGCTGAAGCCATGCCCGCTGACAAATACAATTTCGTGCCTACCGGCGGCGACTTTAAAGGAGTACGAACCTTCGGCCAGCAAATCACGCACATTGCTGAAGCGCAGTATTTCTTCTTCGCTGGATTCGGTGTGAAGCCGACCATTGACCCCAAGACGATTGAAAAGTTGACCAGTAAAGACGACGTCGTCAAGGCGCTAAAAGATTCGTATGCGTTCGCGCGGCAGGCGATGGAAACCATCACGGCGGAAAATGCGTTCGAGAAAATTGCCGAAGTAGACGGTGCGGATACACGCGCCAGCATTGCCGCCTTTGGGCTGGCGCATACCAACGACCATTATGGCCAGATGGTGATCTATTTACGCCTGAACGGGATCATCCCGCCGGCCAGCCGGAAGTAGCGGCTACCGCTTCTCGATCGCCGTGTACTTAACCGGGTAATCCGGCCCGATGTATTCTGCGCGCGGCCGGATTAACCGGTTGTCATCCAGTTGCTCGATGACGTGGGCCGCCCAACCCGAGATCCTGCTTACGGCAAAAATCGGGGTGAAGAGGTCCAGGTCGATGCCCAGCATGGTATAGGTCGAGGCGGAATAAAAATCCACGTTGGCGTTGAGTTTCTTTTCCGCCAGGATGTACTTTTCGATGGCGCGCGACATCTCGAACCACTTGGCGTTGCCCGACGACTCGCCCAGCTCTTCTGACATCTTGCGCAGATGGGTCGCCCGTGGATCTTCGGTGTGGTAGACCCGGTGGCCGAACCCGGAGATCTTCTTCTTCTGGGCCAACAGCCGCGCCACATATTCGACCGGGTCGGCGCCCTCCTTGTCGATGGCGAAAAGCATGCGCATGACCGCCTCGTTGGCGCCCCCATGGAGCGGGCCTTTGAGGGCTCCGATGGCGCCGGTAATGGCGGAGTGAATGTCAGATAGGGTGGCGGCGATCACACGCGCGGCGAAGGTGGAGGCATTCAGCTCATGGTCGGCATGGAGGATGAGTGCCACGTCGAACGTCTTGGTGGCCGTTGACGAGGGCTTTTCCCCATTCAGCATCCATAGGAAGTTAGCCGCGTGGCTCAGGGACCGGTCCGCCTCGACCACCGGCTTGCCTTTGCGCAGGCGATCGTAGGTTGCCACCAGCATGGCGATCTGAGAAGTCAGCCGAAAGCTCTTGCTCACGTTGGCGTCGTGCTCGTTGTCGCTTTCGTCCGGATCGTAAAAACTCAGCGCCGAAACAGCGGTGCGAAGCACTTCCATCGGGGTCGCGCTCTGAGGAAAGGAGCGCAGCAGGTCGATAATCTTTGGATCCAGCTCCCGAGCTTCGCTCAGCCGTTTGCTGAAGTCCTCCAGCTCCCCCCGCCGGGGAAGGCGTCCAAACCACAAAAGATACGTAATTTCCTCGAAACTGGACTTCTCCGCCAGTTCATGGATATCAATCCCGCGGTAAGCGAGCACGCCCGCGTCGCCCTCGATCCAGCAGATACCCGAGTTAGCCGCAACTACACCTGCAAGTCCCTTGCCCACCACCGCCGTCGACATACTGATTTCTCCTATTCTTCCTCTTGGATGCCCGGTCGTTGCCGGTCGCTTTCTTTCCTATTCGGGGGGGATTTGCCGTGGCCTGTCTGTTTATAGCGCAGCACTCTGAATCTTGTCACTTAGACGGAAATCAGCACTTAGGGGAGCCGCCCTCCCCTGAACCAAAGCCGCGACCCGGATTTCCTGTACGTGGCTCCATCCAAGACTGCATGTGCGGCTTTCAGTAAGGAAAGCCGCATGAAGTTCGGCAGCGCCGCCAAGGTCCACAGGAAATCCGGGGGGGAGGACGATGCTAGAACGGATAATACCTCTTCCGGCAACCGTGACATTCTGCACTCCCCACGCGTCCATTGTAGGATGAGAAAATATAGACCGTTCCCAGTTGAAAAGAGGCAGATCGCATGAGCGACGACAGTTTGGATTTAGTGGAAAGAAGTCATTCTGGAGTCTTTATAGCCTTGGTTGGCTTTGCTGTGATGGCCTCGGCCGCCGGGTTGATCTGGAGCTACACCTTGGAGAATCGCCTGGAAAAATCGCAGGCGGCGCTGGTAACCGCGCAACAGCAAAATGACAAGCTCGCCGAAAGCCTTAACGAGACCAACGCCAAGTTACGCGTGACCTCGGAAACGCTGGGCCAGAGCGTGGGCCTGACCCAACGCCAACTGGAAGCCCGGGCCAGCGAATTTCTCAAGCGGCAGCAGGCCGAGACCGCCCGGCTGGAGAAGGAACAGCAGGCAGCGCAAGCGGAGTCCGCGAAACAGATTGGTGCGGTTTCGACTGACGTTACCGCGGTCAAGACGGACGTCGGAGGGGTAAAGACAGACGTCGCGGCAACCAAAACCGAATTACAGAACACCGAAAGCCAATTGAAGAGAGTTACCGGCGATTTGGGGGTAACCAGCGGACTGGTCGCGACCAACGGCAAGGAACTCGAGATCCTTAAGCACAAGGGTGATCGAAACTATTACGATTTGACCCTGACCAAGGGAGCCAAGCCGACTCCGATCTCCGGCGTCAGCCTGGAATTGAAGAAGGCGGACACCAAGCACTCGAAGTACACTCTCGTGGTTGAATCGGACGATAAGAAGATTGAGAAGAAGGACAAGAACCTGGATGAGCCGGTGCAGTTCTACACCGGAAAAGACAAGCTCCTCTACGAGCTGGTGATCAACACCATCAACAAGAATCAAGTGATAGGTTATCTGGCAACGCCAAAGAACTCACCCGCGGCCTCGCAGCCATAAACCGGTCCAGGATAGCTTCTAGGGGTTCTGAGTTGTGGTCGTCGAAAGCAGGACCATCGATCAGTCCCGAAGGGACGGCTGAAAACTACTCAGGACGCCAGTCCTGAGTACCCGCCAAGCCCCGCATAACCCAGGACGTCCTGGGCGATTTCCAGCCGTCCCTTCGGGGCTAAAGGTCTCCCGGAAAACCTTACTGCCGAGGGAGCAGCAACTCCAGGTTCTTTTGGTGCATGAACGAGACCACGACCTTGGCCGTCTGCAGCGTGTTCCACTGATCCTTGGTAATGGGGAAGTTGAAGATGGCCAGCCCCTCAACAGACTGCCCAGGGCTCAGGGTGATGTCGCGATGGATCGGTTCCGCGCGCAGGTAGCTCAAGGATGGGTAGGCTTGAAAGACCCGATCCATATCCTTATCGCCCGCGGTCACGTTTACCTGTTCCGAGCCGTCCGGCAATTTGATGGAGGACGAAACATCTTGCAGGAAAAGTGGAATGTCGGTTTGATTCCTTACTTTGATCTTGGCCAATATCAGCAGCTGATCGTAATACTCACCCTGCCCTGGCATCCCGGTATCGCCTCCGCCCCCGTTGTTGATCAGGGTGTGCACCGGGTAGAGGTTCATGCTTAAGACCTCTCCAGCGGCTACCGGGGGCTTTTCCCCCAGGTAAACATACAGGCCGATGGCGATGCTAACTACGATCGCGGCGATGACGATGGTTTTGAGAGCGCTTTTGAATGGGTGTGGCGGATCGACCTGCGCGAGATGCGGTCCGGGTCCGAAATCTTCCGATGTTTCAGCAGATTCGCTCACTTCGCTCACTTTGCTCACGGTAGAAATTCTAGCCTATTGCGTGCACCGGCATAAGTTACTAAAGAGGGCCTCTAAGCTTGACGGTCGCATAAGAGTGTGTACCAGGGCGCGGGCGGCGAACTTCCTCTACACTCAATTGGAGCATTATGAGAATCTTGATTACCGGCAAAAACGGGCAGGTGGGGACCGAGCTATCCCGCTTCTACCAGTCCCATGGCGACGTGGTCTTAACCGGGCGCCTGGAATGCGATCTCTCGAGCGGGCAGTCGATTCGCGACGTAGTCGGCCGCGTCAAGCCTGCGATCATCATCAACGCCGGCGCCTACACGGCGGTAGACCAAGCCGAAAAAGAGCGTGCCCTCTGTTTCGCCATTAACTGCGACGCTCCGCGGGTGCTGGCTCAGGAGGCAGCCAAGCTGGACGCTCTGCTTATCCACTACTCGACGGACTATGTTTTCAACGGAGAAAAGCCAGGACCCTACCTCGAAGGCGATCCCATCAGTCCCTTAGGCGTTTACGGAGCGTCGAAGGCGGCCGGGGAAGCAGCGATCGCCGCGGCCGGGAGCCGCTACCTGGTGCTCCGCACCAGTTGGGTTTATAGCGCGCATGGGAAAAATTTCCTTCGCACCATGCTTCGCCTGGGCGCCGAGCGTCCCGAACTGCGGGTGGTCGACGATCAGGTTGGCGCCCCCACCTCGGCGGCGGCCATCGCCGCGGCCACGGTACGCCTGCTGGAACAACCGGCGGTGACAGGCATTTATCACATGACGGCCGCGGACTCCACTTCGTGGTATGGTTTTGCCCGCGCCATTTTTGAGGCAGGTACCCTGGCCACCCAGCCGCGGGTACAACCGATTCCATCCTCTGACTATCCAACACCTGCCAGGAGGCCTGCCAACTCAGTGTTGTCCAACGACAAGTTCGCCCGAACCTTCGGTTTCCGGTTGCCCACCTGGCAAGAGCAACTGCAACAGGTCTTGGCCGGGATGCCGGTGGAACAGAATGAGGTTAATCGATGAAGTCAGCAGCGACCGCAATTGCGGATGTCCAACTCCTTGTGCCCCGGGTGTTCGAAGATAGTCGAGGTTCCTTTTTCGAAAGCTACAATGAACGGGTCTTGGCGGAGGTCGGTATTTTGGGACCGTTCGTGCAGGACAATCAATCCTTCTCCCACAAGAACGTGGTGCGCGGTCTCCACTACCAGATCAAGCAACCGCAGGGAAAGCTTATTCGCTGTCTGAGCGGAGAGATCTTTGACGTTGCCGTCGATCTCCGCCGCCATTCGCCCACCTTCTGCAAGTGGGTAGGGGAGACGCTCAGCGCCACCAACCGCCATATGCTGTGGATCCCTCCCGGGTTTGCTCACGGGTTCATGGTCCTGTCGGAAGGAGCGGATGTTCTCTATAAGGCGACCGACTTTTATGCCCCGCAACACGAACGCACCATTTTGTGGAACGACCCGGCTCTCCAGATCGAGTGGCCGCACCACACCGCGGCAATCCTCTCCGCGAAGGATCTCGCTGGGCAAACCATGGAGCACGCTGCTGTCTACGAACAGCATCAAACAGATACCCAAGCCGCCATCCGGTAGTTCTCAATTGAGTCTCGCAGGGACGAGTCAGGCTTATCCAAATTAGTTTTTGACAGTCTGATCCTTGTACGAAGGGCACGGCTTCAGCCGTGCCATAAGCCTCTGGCGCTTGGACGGCTTTAGCCGCTGAGGTACCGTTGTTAAACGGCAGGCTCTGTCGAGGCCGAAGCATGGAAACGCGTACCCCAGGGGCTAAAGCCCTCACTAGCTCCGGTTTATGGCACGGCTGAAGCCGTGCCCTTCGTACAAGGATCAGACTCTCGAAAACTTAAATGTGAGAATTACCCAGAATCTCGATCGAAAACGAACATCCGCTCAGAAAAGATCGTTCAGCGCTTGCGCCGTTCTCTTCATCTCGTAGCGCGCGCGAAAGCAACCGAGCCCATTGCTCACTATGCGCCGGCGCTCTTCCGCTGACATCGCCAATAAAGCTGCCATGGAACGATACGTCCCCTCGGCAGTATCGGCATTTACCAGACCAGCCTCATCCTGAACAATGTCTGGCCAGATATTCACCTTATCGGAGATCAGCACGGGCACCCCGCAGGCCAGTGCTTCTACCACCGCGATGCCGAAGTTCTCCTGGTGCGAAGGAAGCACAAATGCCTCCGCAGCATGGAAGGCGCCCCATTTCAAATCGCCCTCCAGCATCCCTGTCCAGTGGACGCGGGCCTCTAGCCCCAGCCGTTTCGCCTGCAACTCCAGCTCGGGACGCAGGCCGCCTTCGTCGGGACCAGCGATGACCAGGTCCAAATCCGGATGCGCCGGCGCCACGCGCGCGAAAGCTTCCTGCAGCAGATCGCATCCTTTCTTGCTGTGAATCCGCGACAGAAACAGAAAAAACCTACGCCGGCGCAAAGCAGGATAGCGGCCAAGAAACACTTCCCGTTGGGTCGTGCCATCACCGGTAGGTTCCGAGGTACCCAGGGAAACCACGGCAGAATTCCAACGCTGAGGCCATAGCGTTTTGACCGCGGAATCGCGCTCGATCGGCGAAGTGAAGCAGACCGCCCTGGCGTCGCGCAGCACGCGATACTCTCGCGCCAGCCAATACACCTGTTTCTTGAAATGCTTCAGGGGAAAGGCGCGCTTGAAGTAAGGATCCAGCATGCCGTGAGGGAAGACCACGTAGGGAGTGCGGTGACGAAGCAAGGTATAGCTCCCATAGCTATGCCATTGCCACAGGCCGTGGATCACCACTCCATCAAAGCGATCAAGATTTTGCGCCAACCACGGCCGCAGCCGGGGTGTATAGCGATAGCTTCCTTGCGGCGGCCCGAGCGCGTGTACCGGGAAACTCTGTCCCTGGACATAGGAGACCGCCGGGTCATCCAGGCAGACCACCTCAACCGACTCCGCGCAGCTCTGTGAAAGTTTGAGAATGCCCTCGCTCGTCCCTCCCGCTGCTGGCGAAAAGGATGCCACCACGTGCAGCAGCCGCGGATGGGATGGTTGATCAGTCATGGTCTCTGTCAAGATACCAGCCAGCGATAGCATAAAATGTGGATCAGAGGAGCACTCCTTCTTTGAAACGAGCTTTGATCACCGGCATCACCGGTCAGGACGGCGCCTATCTCGCAGAGTTCCTTCTCAAGAAGGGGTACGAAGTGCACGGCATCAAGCGCCGCACTTCCTTGCTAAACACCAATCGCATTGACCACCTATACGAGGATCCCCACCAGGAGAAGCGCCGCTTGGTGCTTCACTACGGTGACATGACTGATTCCACCAGCCTGATCCATGTGGTCGAAAAAGTGCAGCCGGACGAAATCTACAACCTGGCCGCTCAAAGCCATGTGCAGGTATCGTTTGAAGAGCCTGAATACACCGCAAACTCCGATGCCTTGGGTACTCTGCGGCTGCTCGAGGCCATTCGCATTCTTTCCCTCACCGGAAAGTCGCGCTTTTATCAGGCCTCTACCTCCGAGATGTACGGCTTGGTGCAGCAAATACCGCAATCGGAAAAGACCCCATTCTATCCCCGCTCACCCTACGGATGTGCCAAGCTCTATGCCTACTGGATCACGGTCAATTACCGTGAATCCTACGGTCTTTATGCGTGTAACGGCATCATGTTCAATCACGAATCGCCCATGCGCGGCGAAACCTTTGTTACCCGCAAAGTGACTCGGGCGATGGCGCGTATCAAGCTGGGCCTGCAGCAGAAGCTCTATCTCGGCAACCTGGATTCCAAACGCGATTGGGGACATGCTCGCGACTACGTGGAGATGCAATGGCTGATGCTGCAGCAGCAGCGCGCTACTGATTATGTGATTGCCACCGGCGTTCAGTTCAGCGTCCGCGAATTTGTCACCGTCGCTGCGGCGTGCCTTGATATTCATCTGGTGTGGAAGGGAACCGGCATCGAAGAGCAGGGCTATGACCAGCATGGCAACGCGATCGTGGCGGTCGATCCGCGTTACTTCCGGCCGGCCGAAGTTGAGACCTTGCTGGGCGATCCCAGCAAGGCGCGCAAAGAATTGGGTTGGTCGCCCCGGATTGACTTCCATTCTCTGGTGGAAGAGATGGCCGCGGAAGATTTGAAGGCCGCGGAACGGGATGCCCTGGTAACCCAACACGGCTACGCCGCTTACAACTTTCACGAATCATAATCGGAGCGACCTTGGAAAAAGAAAGCCTCATCTACGTTGCCGGGCACCGTGGTCTGGTGGGATCAGCCATCTGCCGCAATCTACGGCAGCAGGGCTTTACGCGGCTGCTGCTGCGCTCACGCGCTGAGCTTGACCTGACGGATGCGGTCGCTGTGCGGCAGTTCTTTGCGCAGGAGCGTCCCCAGTACGTCTTTCTCGCCGCAGCCAAAGTCGGCGGAATATTAGCCAATGATCTGTATCCGGCGGACTTTATCCGCGAGAACCTGATCATCCAAACCAACGTGATCGATGCCAGTTACCGCGCGGGTGTCGATCGGCTGCTCTTTCTGGGGTCATCCTGCATTTACCCAAAGCTTTGTCCGCAACCAATCAAGGAAGAGTATCTGCTCACCGGACCTCTGGAGCCCACTAATCGTCCCTACGCGCTGGCCAAGATCGCCGGGATTGAAATGTGTTGGTCCTACAACCGGCAGTACAAAACCAGCTATCTGGCCGCGATGCCCGCCAATCTCTACGGCCCGGGCGACAATTTCGACCCCCAGAAATCGCATGTGCTGCCCGCCTTGATCCGCAAGGTAGCGGAGGCCAAGGCTCTGGGGCGAAAGCAAATTACGGTCTGGGGAACGGGAACTCCGCGCCGCGAACTCCTCTTCAGTGAAGACCTGGCAGAGGCCTGTGTTTTTCTCATGAAGCTCGAGGGAGCCATCTATTCCTCCCTGCTCGACGGCGTACCGCTGATCAACATCGGAACCGGCATCGATGTGACCATACGAGAGCTGGCAGAGCTGGTGTGCGTCGCCCTGGGCTTCGCCGGCGAGTTGGTCTTCGATACCACAAAGCCCGATGGAACCCCGCAGAAGCTGCTCGACGTGAGCCGCATGAAGAAGCTGGGCTGGCAACCCAAAACGACCCTCGCCGAAGGCATAGCGCTAACCTACGAGGCAGCCCGGCCGCAGCTCGAAGCCCTGCCCGCTCGCTAAAAGCATTTTTCCTATAGGTGCACACCGAAGAGATGGTGTAGACGCGGCTTTTTATCAATAAAAGCCGCACATCGCTCCTCTAAAAAGAAAGGGTAATAGGAAAAATGCTTTAAAAGCTTTCTTCAAGGAACTGGCGGGCGGTAACAATCTTCGTACTGCTCCACGTGGCGGGGAAATCTCTCACATTACCGGTTACCAGGAATTGCGCAGCGGCAGCCTGCGCACACTCCAGGAAAATGTCGTCATCGGAATCCGAACAGGCACGCACCTTCTCGGTTGGTATAACCCACAATCCATTCTCACGGACGGCGCGAAGCGTTGCTGCAATTTCGCTTTCAGTGCGATTGAGCCGTGGACGCCGGATCACTTCTTCGTATTCGGCATAGACGTCACCGCTTACACAAAGCTGCGTGTCTAACTGCAGGATGACCATCAACAAGACCTGCATAGGCCGCCCCTGAGGACTCAGCAGGGCGGAGATCAAGATGTTGGTGTCGAGAACAACCCGGATCATTGCTCCGCGGTAGGCCTGCGGTCACGTCGAGCTTTACGCGCGGCATCGATCTCAGCATCGATCTCTTCCATCGAGAGCCGATCTAACCCAAGCTCCTTGGCGCTTTCCCAGCATTTCTGGAGCCATTCCGGCACGGATGCAGGGCTCACCGTGCGAATGCTGATCGCTTCGTCTTCAGTAACTACGCGCCCGAGCAGGCTTTCTATAGCCATCTTCTGGTTCGGCGAGAGATCTTTGGCCCTATGAATCATGTGTCCGTCCACTCAAGTAATTGACAGTTTAGGCGGCCGGCTGGGTGGTTGTCACTGAGATTTACTCGCCATGTGAGTTTGCGGGAAAGAACAAAGCCACCTGTTCCGCCTTAGGTGGCGCTGCCAGCGCGCTCACCACCACCAGGCAAAGAAGCGCCGCAATCAAGGCCGGAAAAATCGCATCGCGCTGCGCCAGAATAGGAGGCAGATGCTGCTTGACCACTTCCAAATCCCAAAGGAAAGTAACCATCGTGCCGGCAGCGATGGCGCTCACCGCACCCCGGGCGTTTGCACGGCGGCTATAAAACGCGGCCAGGATCACCGGCGTGAGCGCCGCGGAATAAATGGTATATGCGTAAAGCGTCTTGGCCAGCACCGAGTGTGTATTGAGCGCCTGGTACAGCGCCCAGATGCCCAGCATCACGACCACCAGCCGCGAAACGATAAGAACCCGCTTGTTCGAAGCCTGAGGCGCAAGATAACGGGTAAACACATCATTCACCAGGTTGGTCGCGGGCGAGAAGAGGTAGTTGTTGGCAGTGGAGATAATCTTGGCGAACACCGCGCCCATCAGCAACGCGCCCAGCCACACCGGTAATCCGTGCAACGCAGTATAGGCGATGATCTCTCGTGGCCGCTGGTGAACCTCTCCGGTAGGAAAGCGCACCGACCCAAAAACCGCAAGTGCAGCAATGACTGTTTCGAGAATCACGGTGCCGATGATCCATCCCACGACCGCATTGCGCGCATCTTTCTCCGACCTGGCGGAAAAAAACTTCTGATACATGGATTGATTGCCCAGCATCAGCAGCATCGTAGGCAGAAACAGCTCGAGTGCCTGAATCAGGCTAAAGTCTCCCAGCACTTGAAAGTGGGTGGCCGGCAGAGCGTGGGTCACCCCGCTCCATCCACCTGCCGAGTGCAGCACAAAGGGCAGCGCAAGCGTCAGCGTAATCGCTGCCAGCGACCCGATCACCACGTCCATATAGGCTACGGAAGCCATTCCGGCGATGGCCGTGAACACGATGACAAAAGCCGCAATGATGTATTTGCCCAGGTCCGCGGTGATGAGGTCGGGAAAGATCAGGTGGAGAATGTCTCCACCGCCGATAAGCTGATAGCTGGTAATCGCCGTATAGGCAAAGAGAATGGCGATGACACCGAGGACGCGAGCCGTCTGGTTGTAGCGCGCCTCCAGCAAATCAGGGATGGTGAATTGGGCAAACTTGCGTGCTCGCGGCGCGATGAAGTAAATCAGCAGCAGCCCTGCCCATCCGCCGCCCCCCTGCCAAAGCGCGGCGAAGCCATGGTTGTAGGCATTCTCCGCTCCACCAAGCAGCGACCCGGAACCGATCCACGACGAAAGAAGAGTAAACACCAGCACGAAAGCCGGCAGGGAACGTCCGGCGACCAGGTAATCGGCCTTGGTTCTTGTCTTGTGCAGGCGAGAAAGTGAAACCGTCAGCAGGGTGAGAACGATAGCGCCGAGCACCCCGGCATACAAAGCATGACTGGCCATGGCTGTTCTATAGGTTTACACCAACGTAGCTGAAATCACTTAGGGTAAGTACGGGCCCCAAACAGCGCAGTCCCGATGCGTACCTGGGTTGCGCCTTCCGCAATAGCAACCGGAAAATCATGCGACATGCCCATGGAGAGCTCAGCGAACGAAAGCCGCGGATGCCTCGTCGCCAGCTGGTCGCGCAGAACCCGCAGTCTTCTGAAGTAAGGTTGCACGGCGGATAAATCCTCGAGGTACGGCGGCACTGTCATCAGCCCGCGAAACTCGAGCCCCGCAAGATCAGGCAAGCGTTCCAACAGCAGAGAAAGTTCGGCTGAATCCGGCTCGAGGCCAGTCTTTGCTGCTTCGGGACTCAGCTTGATCTCGATCAGCACCGCTAACCGCCGTCCGACGCGGGTCGTAGCAAGGTTGAGGCGTTCCGCCAGCGCGACGGAATCGAGCGTGTCCACGGAACGGAAGAGCTCCGCGGCCCGAGCCGATTTATTCGACTGCAGATGGCCAATGAGGTGGAATGCTGCCCCGGCCTGTCCCGGCTCGCCGTGGAGCAGCGCCAACTGTGCGCTCTTTTCCTGAAACTCCTGCACCCGGTTTTCGCCGAAGATCTTCACCCCAAGTGCTGCGGCCGCGGTGATCGCCGAGGCCGGATGCATCTTCGACACTGCCATCAGGCTCACCTCGCCGCGCGATCGCCCGGCATCGCGGCAAGCTGCCGTGATCCCCGCTTCAATGCGGCTTAGGTTAGCCTCAAGTACGCCGGGAAGCACCGGCGCCGGCTCAGTGGCCGTGTTCTTCAAGGTATTTCTCCACCTCGAGTGCCGCCATGCAGCCGGATCCGGCCGCGGTAATGGCCTGGCGATATCTCCGGTCCTGCACGTCGCCGCAGGCAAAGACTCCAGGCACGCGGGTGTGAACCTGGTCTGTGGTGCGAATGTATCCGTCATCGTCCAGATCGATCAGCCCGCGAAACATCTTGGCATTGGGATCGTGGCCGATGCCCAGAAACATGGCGCTCACGGGAAGCGTCGACTGCTCATGGGTTAGCGTGTTCCGCAAGCGCAATCCACTCACTTCTTTCTGTTCCACACCCAGCACCTCGTCGACCGCCGTGTTGCTGAGGAACTGAATCTGCTTATGAGCCATGGCCCGCTCGAGCATGATGCGCGACGCGCGGAACTGCTCCCGGCGATGGATCAGCGTCACCTTGGTAGCAAAGCGGGTGAGGAAAAGAGCCTCTTCCATGGCTGAGTCGCCGCCGCCGATCACGGCGATCTCCTTGCCGGAAAAAAAGAAGCCGTCGCAGGTGGCGCACGAGCTCACACCATGCCCAATCAACGCCTGTTCACTCGGCAGACCCAGCCAGCGTGCCGAGGCGCCGCTGGCGATGATCAGGGTCCGGGTATGCACCGTCTCCTTGCCCAGATTCAGGGACAGGGGGCGCTTGGAGAAATCAACCGAGACCAGGTGGCCCATTTTCATCTCGGCCCCGAAGCGGGTGGCCTGGAGCTTCATTCGCTCGATCAGCTCCGGGCCCTGGATCCCTTCCGGCCACCCGGGAAAGTTCTCGACCAGCGTGGTGATGGAGAGCTGGCCGCCCGGCTCGTGGCCCTCAAGAACCAGCGGTTTAAGGTTGGCGCGGGCGGCATAGATGGCCGCCGTGAGACCGGCGCAGCCCGTGCCGAGGATAACGGTATCGCGGATTTCTTCAGACATAAGGTAGAGTCTTTGATTCTACGCGGCCGGGAACGATGCGAGCCACCCCGCGCAAGTAAGATGGCGGCATGGCAAACCTAACCCTAATCTATGGCATGCGGCTGCTTCCCTCCGAGGAAGCGGTCGAAGTGGGCGATGCCCTGGTCACGCTCAAGAACGGCAAGGAGGCACACGTGACCATGCATGTGCTTGAGGGCACTCGAGAAGAAATTGAAAACCAGTTGCGGCAGAGTATCGAGGCCTTCTTCGACTTCTATCCTGAGATCTAGCCGAACCTTTTGCCGGGCCGTCTGAATCCTAACAACAGAGCATCTCAAAGACTGAGCGTTGTTCTGAGGAGAGTGTCTGCATGGCTGAGGTTCCTGCGGTGAAAAATCCGCCCCGGCGTCCCCGGGTGCTGGTGGTGGGTGGCGGCTTCGCCGGCTTGAGCGCCGCTGATGCACTGGCCAAAATGGCTGTCGACGTGACCCTGGTGGACCGCCGCAACCATCACACCTTCCAGCCTTTGCTCTACCAAGTCGCGCTTGCAGAGCTTTCCCCTGCGGACATCGCTCAACCCATCCGTTCCATTCTGTCAAAGGACCGGAACATCGAAGTATTGATGGATGAAGTAGTGGACGTCGAAACCGACCATCACCGCGTGTCGTTGCGTACCGGGGCGAAGATCGACTACGACTACCTGGTCCTGGGCACCGGCTCGACCCATTCTTACTTCGGTAAAGATGAATGGGCGCAATGGGCGCCGGGGCTGAAGACCATCGAAGATGCTACCGAAATCCGTCGCCGGGTGCTGCTGGCATTTGAGCTGGCGGAGCGGGAGGTAGTAGAAACCGGTGCCCATCCCGAACTGAATTTCGTCATCATTGGCGGAGGACCTACTGGAGTCGAACTGGCAGGCGCCATCAGTGACATCTCCAAGCTCTACATGCGCCGTGATTTCCGCCACATTGATACCTCCAAGGCGCGAATCATCCTGATCGAGGGCAGCCCCCGTATCCTCGCCGCGTACCCCGAAGACTTGTCGAAGAAAGCAGTCCAGCAGCTGAGCCAGCTCGGGGTCGAGGTGCAAACCGGGCAAAGCGTAATGGATGTAAAACCCGGTTACGTCATGGTGGGTGGAAAGCGCCTGGACGCCGTGGTGACCTTGTGGGCAGCAGGCGTCCAGGCCTCGCCCCTGGCCAAGATGCTGGGCACGCCGACGGACAAGAAAGGCTGCGCCATCGTCGACCTTTACCTCAACCCGCCCGGGCATCCGGAAATCTTTGTATGTGGGGATCTGGCTCACGTCGAAGAGAACGGACGCCAGATTCCCGGAGTAGCCCAGCCGGCGATGCAAATGGGCCGTCACGCGGCGCAGATGATCGGCCAGGATATGGCGGGCAAGCCGCGAACCCTGTTTCACTATTTCGACAAGGGAGACATGGCCACCATCGGCCGCCATGCAGCAGTAGCCAACGTGCAATGGCCCTTCAAGGCGCATTGGGCGGGCACGCTGGCGTGGCTCTCCTGGGTGACCGTCCATCTGTTCTTCCTGGTGGGTTTTCGGAATCGCCTGGCGGTCTTTTTCTCCTGGGCGTGGACGTACCTTACCTTCAACCGCGGCGCCAGACTGATCACGGGTAGTCCGTTGCTTCCGGGCTGGGGGTCGCAGGAAGGCATTCGTCCCCAGAGTGCGCGCCCGCCCATGGATTTGGGCTCGCCCCTGGTTGGCGCCATCGCCAATCACCCCGCTCCAGCCGAAGAACCCAAAGTCGCGGTCAAATAAGGCTTCGGCAGTTGGAGCAGATCTAGGCTTTACAGGCTACGTTCCCTGACGAAGGCCGGGTGCCCCACATCTCGCTCGTTTTTCGCGAGATGTGGGATACCACCAACGTTGACCGCGAAGCGCGCCGGACGAATTAAAAGTCGGAGGGAGGGTGCTGTGGGGCACCCGGCCTTCGTAGGGGACCAGGACAGCTCAGCGGGACTGAGGAGAACGGCTTCCTAGACCGGCACCGGCTGGCTGCTATTCACGTTGACGTGGGTAAGCCAGCCAAAGCGGTCCGGGCGAAGCCCGTGGGCGATGCCCAGGTACTCCTCGGAGATCTGCTTGCTGATCGGGCCAATCAAGCCGTCAGCGATGGGAATCCGATCCACGGACCGTATGGGATGCACTTCCGCTGCGGTGCCGGTGAAGAAAGCCTCATCCGCGATATACAACAACTCACGAGGCATGGCTTGTTCCACCACCGGGATTCCAAGATGCCGTGCAATGGTAAGCACGGAATCACGAGTAATGCCGGAGAGCACGGAGTTAGAGAGAGGCGTGGTGTACATCACCCCGTTGCGTACCACAAACAGGTTTTCGCCCGACCCTTCCGACAAATTGCCGAAGACATCCAGGGCAATCCCTTCTGAGTAACCGTTGTTATCGGCCTCCATGCGGATGAGCTGAGAATTCAGATAATTCCCGCCGGCCTTGGCCAACGAGGGAAGAGTGTTGGGAGCCATCCGGTTCCAGGAAGAGATGCAGACATCCGCTCCTTCTTCCCCGGGCATGTACTTGCCCCAGGAGTAGTTGGCGATGAACACTTCGATCGGAGTGCCCTTGGGGCTGACTCCCATCTCTCCGTAGCCGCGCAGCGCGATCGGCCGGATGTAGCAGGGAGCCACGCCGTTGCTCTCGACCAGGCCTACCACCGCGCTCGACAGCTGCTCCAGCGAGTAGGGAAGGGGCATGCGATAAATCTTGGCTGAATCCAGCAGTCGCTGCATATGTTCGGGCAGGCGGAAGATAGCCGCGCCCTGGGGCTGCGCGTAGCAGCGAATTCCTTCAAAAACCGACGAGCCATAGTGCACGACATGACTCATCACGTGGATCTGGGCCTTGTCCCACGGAACTAGATTTCCGTTGTGCCAGATCTTGGCGGTTGGCTGGATAGGCATCGACAGCGCTCCCTTCGAGTGGAGCTTCGATTATAGCTGTCCCAGCGCAGCTCTTGGTTTAAGTTGAGTGGATGTATGGCCCAGCGAGCATAGCGATTAACACCCTGCACTCGAACTATGTTCGCTTCTCGGTGCTGGCCGTAAGTTCCATCTTCTTTCTCGTCGATCCCTTTGCCGCCATCCCAGCCTTTTTGGCCATCACCGCCGGTGCGGATCGAAAGCGGCAGCAGCGCATGGCCAGGCGAGGAGCCTTGACCTGTCTGATCGTGCTGACCACGTTTGCGCTTGCCGGCAAGCTGATCTTTCGCATGTTCGGCATCACCCTCCCGGCCTTTGAAATCGCCGGCGGAGTCATCCTGTTGCTCATCGGCATCGACATGATCGAAGCCCGTCGTTCACCAACGCAGGAATCAAGCGATGAAACAGCGGAGGCGGCTTCAAAGGACGACGCCGGCATTGTGCCACTCGGCATTCCCATGCTGGCCGGGCCGGGAGCGATTTCGAGCGTGATGATCCTGGTCGGGCAAGCCTTGAAGCCCTGGGAACTGGGGGTGGTTTTGGGAGCCATCGCGCTGAGCGCGGGTGTGAGCTACCTGGTGCTAAATGGGGCGAACCGGGTACGCGGCATCATGGGGGAAACAGGCATTCGCATCCTGGTCCGCATCATGGGACTGCTGCTGGTAGCACTGGCAGTGCAATTTTTCATCAACGGGCTAACCGACCTCGGCCTGATCGCCCGAATCGAGTAGCGGTTCGTGCGGCGGTATCAGTCCCGAAGGGACGGCTGACAATAGCCCAGCACGCAGTGCTGGGTAAGAGCCGAGAAGAGGATCAGTCCCGCAGGGACGGCTGAAAATTACCCAGGACCCAGTCCTGGGCCCCCTCTTTTCAACAGCAATCCCTCCTTTTCAACAATCGGCGGCCTTGCGGTTGGCGTATCAAGTTGGTACTCTCGCAGAGGTCGTTGAAATGAACGGGAGATGAACCGGCCAGCCAGAACGTGGCTTGCTAAATTCAACGGACTTTGTTATCTTTAAAAGTGTTGCGAGCGTAAGCAGTGGTCACGGAGCTTCGCGGCAGGGCAGAAAAAACCCAGCCAGTAGTAACGAGCGAAGCGGCAGTTGTTCGAGGGCGAAATCAGCCCATACCGACAACCTGGACAAACGCCAATATCAAGGTCCGGCTGAGTCATCGCCGGGCGCTTAAGCGTCCAGAAAAACGGTAGAGAAGGAAAGACCTTCCCAGAGCGAACAATCCGTTGCATACCGAGGGACAGATTTCCCTCTTTGGGCAAGATTGCCCACCAGGATGCTATGCACCCTGGGCCGATGTTTGGCAGATCTTTCAAATTTGGTGCTGCAGCGCGGATGGGAAAACAAAAACCCATTGACAGCTTCCAGAAACTTCTATAGTTTCGGTAAGTGCGCGTAAAATGCGAGACTCTCGCGTTCTGCAGCGCAACAAGTTCGAGGACACACAGCTCTGCTGTGTATTCCTTGATCCAAAACGGACCGCTCAGGCGGACCCCGGTTATGGATCTTTGACAATCAGGTTGAACATGCCAGTCGTGAGAATACGATGAAGTTTTGGTTTGATCATTCTCACAATGTAATGCTTCGCAGAGTTTTCGAGCTCTGTGAGGCTTGTCTCTCTTCTCGGACCTCCGTCCTGGGATAGAGAGACATCAGGTTTCAAACGAGAGTTTGATCCTGGCTCAGAATCAACGCTGGCGGCGTGCCTAACACATGCAAGTCGAACGAGAAAGTGGAGCAATCCATGAGTAAAGTGGCGCACGGGTGAGTAACACGTGACTAACCTACCCTTGAGTGGGGGATAACCTAGGGAAACCTGGGCTAATACCGCATAATACCTTCGGGTCAAAGGAGCAATTCGCTTAAGGAGGGGGTCGCGGCCGATTAGTTAGTTGGCGGGGTAATGGCCCACCAAGACGATGATCGGTATCCGGCCTGAGAGGGCGCACGGACACACTGGAACTGAAACACGGTCCAGACTCCTACGGGAGGCAGCAGTGGGGAATTTTGCGCAATGGGGGAAACCCTGACGCAGCAACGCCGCGTGGAGGATGAAGCCCCTTGGGGCGTAAACTCCTTTCGATCGGGACGATTATGACGGTACCGGAAGAAGAAGCCCCGGCTAACTTCGTGCCAGCAGCCGCGGTAATACGAGGGGGGCGAGCGTTGTTCGGAATTATTGGGCGTAAAGGGTGCGTAGGCGGTTCAGTAAGTCTTGTGTGAAATCTTCGGGCTCAACTCGAAGTCTGCATGAGAAACTGCTGGGCTTGAGTATGGGAGAGGTGAGTGGAATTCCCGGTGTAGCGGTGAAATGCGTAGATATCGGGAGGAACACCTGTGGCGAAAGCGGCTCACTGGACCATAACTGACGCTGAGGCACGAAAGCTAGGGGAGCAAACAGGATTAGATACCCTGGTAGTCCTAGCCCTAAACGATGATCGCTTGGTGTGACGGGTACCCAATCCCGCCGTGCCGAAGCTAACGCGTTAAGCGATCCGCCTGGGGAGTACGGTCGCAAGGCTGAAACTCAAAGGAATTGACGGGGGCCCGCACAAGCGGTGGAGCATGTGGTTTAATTCGACGCAACGCGAAGAACCTTACCTGGGCTCGAAATGGAGTGGACCGGAGTGGAAACATTCCTTCCCCGCAAGGGGCTGCTCTATAGGTGCTGCATGGCTGTCGTCAGCTCGTGTCGTGAGATGTTGGGTTAAGTCCCGCAACGAGCGCAACCCTTATTACCAGTTGCCATCATTAAGTTGGGCACTCAGGTGAGACCGCCTCGGATAACGGGGAGGAAGGCGGGGATGACGTCAAGTCCTCATGGCCTTTATGTCCAGGGCTACACACGTGCTACAATGGCCGGTACAAACCGTCGCAAACCCGTGAGGGGGAGCTAATCGGAAAAAGCCGGCCTCAGTTCGGATTGGAGTCTGCAACTCGACTCCATGAAGCTGGAATCGCTAGTAATCGCGGATCAGAACGCCGCGGTGAATACGTTCCCGGGCCTTGTACACACCGCCCGTCACATCACGAAAGTGGGTCGTACTAGAAGTCGGTGCGCTAACCGCAAGGAAGCAGCCGCCCAAGGTGTGATTCATGATTGGGGTGAAGTCGTAACAAGGTAGCCGTAGGAGAACCTGCGGCTGGATCACCTCCTTTCTAAGAGAGAACGTCATGGCACTCATCCGCTTCCGCGATAGCGGACCTATGCTCTTCGGAGCTGTAGGCGCGTATGAGAAGTTGCCATGTACTTCCGAAGCTCTTGTCCCTGACTTGAGTTTCGGAAAACCGGTCAAGCCTTCTCTGCTTCTTGTTTAAATTCCATGATGGTCAAGAGCGGCGTAGCTGCTCTGCATGTTCACCTGGTCCTCGAAACTTTTCGAGTTATGAGACTCTGGCACAACCAGCGGGCCTGTAGCTCAGTTGGTTAGAGCGCACCCCTGATAAGGGTGAGGTCGGTAGTTCGAATCTACCCAGGCCCACCACTCATATAAGGGGCTGTAGCTCAGCTGGGAGAGCACCTGCTTTGCAAGCAGGGGGTCACCGGTTCGATCCCGGTCAGCTCCACCAACCTTCGGTAGCATCTGCTCCGGACGAGTGTGCTCTGTACGGGTGCCCCATGTTTGGACCGGCGCGAGCCGGGGCACTACATGGGTTGACGAGACGGGGCGAAGCCCCTTCCGATGTTTTCCTCTCCTCATCGCTCGACTGCTTAAAGTTGAAAGCCCATATAGGCTTTGACCTTTGAGCAGCGCTGAAAAGCGAAGTGTTCGAACCCACCCCAGGGTGGGCACCGGATTAATCTCCGGTGCAACTGGATGTTTGACAACGAAATCGATTGGGTAAAAAAAATTACAAGGCTGAGCAGGATTGTTCCCGAGTAAGCGCGAAGAGCAGTATCGCAAGTTCGTGTCGGGAATGATCGTGTTTAGTTGAGTGTCTTTAGGATAATTAGCGAATATTCGCTCACTCTCGAGTGAGCGCGTAAACGCAGGCGAATCAGAGACTAATTGTTTTAGCTCTCTAACGCGGTATCGCAGATGCAAATCTGACTGCTGCGCGAGAGTTAATTCTATGGTCAAGCTACTAAGGGCGCACGGTGGATGCCTTGGCAGAATCAGGCGATGAAGGACGTGGCAAGCTGCGATAAGCTTCGGGAAGCCGCACACAGGCGTTGATCCGGAGATTTCCGAATGGGGAAACCCACTACGGCAAAACCGTAGTACATCCTGCTGAATACATAGGCAGGCATGAGCGAACTCAGGGAAGTGAACCATCTCAGTACCTGAAGGAAAAGAAAGAAACCTCGATTCCGAGAGTAGTGGCGAGCGAAATCGGAATAGCCCAAACCCGTGGCATTTCGGTGTCTCGGGGGTTGTAGGGTCCGCAACAGTAGAGTTACCAATCTGGTGGTTAGTCGAATCCTCTGGAAAGTGGATCCATAGAGCGTGATAGGCGCGTAGACGAAAATCATCCAGACTCGAAGCGGATACCTGAGTAAGGCGGGGCACGTGAAACCCTGCTTGAATCTACGGGGACCATCCCGTAAGGCTAAATACTCGATTCTGACCGATAGTGAACCAGTACCGTGAGGGAAAGGTGAAAAGAACCCCTGCGAGGGGAGTACAAAGTACCTGAAACCGTGTGCCTACAAGCAGTGGGAGGACTATGCCCGCAAGGGAATGTCTGACCGCGTGCCTATTGCATAATGAGCCGGCTAGTTATTCTTGTCAGCAAGGTTAAGCGTAAGCGAGCCGTAGCGAAAGCGAGTCTGAATAGGGCGAATCAGTTGGCAGGAATAGACGCGAAGCGGGATGATCTACCCTTGGCCAGGTTGAAGGTGGGGTAACACCCACTGGAGGACCGAACCGGTGTTTGTTGAAAAAAGCTCGGATGAGCTGAGGGTAGGGGTGAAAGGCTAATCAAATTCCGTGATAGCTCGTTCTCTCCGAAATAGCTTTAGGGCTAGCCTCGGATGATTTGCATTGGTGGTAGAGAACTGGATGGACTAGGGGGCTTTCCGGCTTACTGAATCCAATCAAACTTCGAATGCCAATGACAACCAGTCCGGGAGTCAGACAATGGGGGCTAAGCTTCATTGTCGAGAGGGAAACAGCCCAGACCGCCTGCTAAGGTCCCCAAGTTACAGTTAAGTGGGAAAGGAAGTCGGAACGCTCAGACAGCCAGGAGGTTGGCTTAGAAGCAGCCATCCTTTAAAGAAAGCGTAATAGCTCACTGGTCAAGCGGTCCGGTGCCGACAATATAACGGGGCTAAAACTGTACACCGAAGCAGCGGATGCACACACTCTGTGTGTGCGTGGTAGGAGAGCATTCTCAACCGCAGCGAAGCCTGACTGAGAAGACAGGTGGAGCGTTGAGAAGAGACCCTGCCGGCATAAGTAGCGATAATGGGTGTGAGAACCACCCACGCCGAAAGTCTAAGGTTTCCTGAGGAAGGTTAATCCGCTCAGGGTTAGGCGGTCCCTAAGGTGAGGCCGAAAGGCGTAGCTGATGGACATCCGGTTAATATTCCGGACCTCCCAAAACCTCGTTTGACGATGGGGAGACGCAGAAGGATAAGCAGGGCCTCCTATGGCTATGGGGCTTGATGCGCGTAAGCTGGTTCACCCAGGCAAATCCAGGTGAGCTTAACAGTGAGGCGCAAAACAGTAGGGCGTATGCCCGAAAGCTGCCGATTCCACGCTGCCAAGAAAATCCTCTAAGGAGAGGAGTTGGGAACCGTACCACAAACCGACACAGGTAGACGAGGAGAATATCCAAAGGCGCTCGAGTGAAGGCTTCTTAAGGAACTCGGCAAATTAGCTCCGTAACTTCGGGAGAAGGAGCGCCCCGGTAGAGTGCAAGCTCGAGGGGGCCGCAGTGAAACGCGTACGGCGACTGTTTAACAAAAACACAGGTCTCTGCTAAGTCGAAAACGACGTATAGGGGCTGACGCCTGCCCGGTGCCGGAAGGTTAAAGGGAGAGGTTAGCTGCAAGGCGAAGCTTTGAACTGAAGCCCCGGTGAACGGCGGCCGTAACTATAACGGTCCTAAGGTAGCGAAATTCCTTGTCGGGTAAGTTCCGACCTGCACGAATGGCGTAACGATCGTACGACTGTCTTAAGGAGTTGCTCGGCGAACTTGTAGTACCGGTGAAGATGCCGGTTACCCGCAGCTAGACGGAAAGACCCCGTGCACCTTTACTACACTTTTACTATGAATTATGGCTCTTGCTGCGCAGGATAGGTGGGAGGCTTTGATGCCAGGTTCTCGGACTTGGTGGAGCCAACGGTGAGATACCACCCTGCGAGTGCTGTGATTCTAACCTCCTCCCGTGATCCGGGAGAGGGACATAGTAAGACGGGTAGTTTGACTGGGGCGGTCGCCTCCTAAATTGTAACGGAGGCGCGCGAAGCTACACTCAGGCTGTTTGGAAATCAGCCGTCGAGTGCAAAGGCATAAGTGTGGTTAACTGTAAGACCTACAAGTCGAGCAGATGCGAAAGCAGGCCTTAGTGATCCGGTGGTTCTGTATGGAAGGGCCATCGCTCAACGGATAAAAGGTACGCCGGGGATAACAGGCTGATCGGAGCCAAGAGTTCATATCGACGCTCCGGTTTGGCACCTCGATGTCGGCTCATCGCATCCTGGAGCTGTAGAAGGTTCCAAGGGTTAGGCTGTTCGCCTATTAAAGCGGTACGTGAGCTGGGTTCAGAACGTCGCGAGACAGTTCGGTCCCTATCTGCTGTGGGCGTAGGAGATTTGCGGGGGGCTGTCCTTAGTACGAGAGGACCGGGATGGACGAACCTCTTGTGTTCCAGTTGTCATGCCAATGGCACGGCTGGGTAGCGAAGTTCGGTTGTGATAACCGCTGAATGCATATAAGCGGGAAGCACGCCCCAAGATGAGATCTCCCAACCCAAAAGGGTCAAGAAGGGTCCAGGAAGACCACCTGGTTGATAGGCTGGAGGTTGAAGTGCAGTAATGCATGTAGCTTACCAGTACTAATCGCCCGTTCGGCTTGTCCATAGAATTAACTCTGCGCAGTTGTCAGAGAGACATTCAACAAGCCTTGAAATTGATCCACGAAAACCCATTCAGTCGCTCTGTATCGACGCAAGATTTTAGTTCTTGCTTTGTATCAGGGCCCGACTTTAGTCGGGCCGAAGAGGCGACCACCCTCGAGGGCTTTAGCCCCTGGGGGTACAGAATAAGGAATTCGTGTAGTACTTTACTTGGAAGAGAAGTGAAGTGATCTAGCCCAATCGGTTTCGTTGTGAAAAATCAGGTTGTATGGCGCCAGTTTGTCGCGCGAGGACCTCAGGAAAACTAGCCTGAACTCGTAGCGACTGCGGGGGAGACCCTCCGCCAAGCGCCCCAAAAGCTCGAAGGTGTGTTTTTACAGCTCGGTTAAGGTTGTCGGAGCACACGCAGGAAGGAAAAAGATCCTGCAGCACACCTAGATTTGCCGGTGAATATACCGCGAGGGTCACACCCGTTCCCATCCCGAACACGGAAGTTAAGCCTCGCTGGGCCGATGGTACTGCACGCGTAAGTGTGTGGGAGCGTAGGTGATTGCCGGCATTAACTAAAAGCCCGCCAGGGAAACCTTGGCGGGCTTTTCTATTTTGGAGCGATCGCCACTCTAAGAACACGGAAGGTAAGCTGGCGTGTGGCCGCCTGCCCCGGCCTGCCGGGGATGGTACTGCACGCGTAAGTGTGTGGGAGCGTAGGTGATTGCCGGCATTAACTAAAAGCCCGCCAGGGGAAGCTGGGGAAGCTTTGGCGGGCTTTTCTATTTGCGAGCGTCGGTGTTCCGGCGACAGCATCCGAGCATCCGTCTTGAAGGAGTGAAGGAGCGGGGCAATCTCGTTCGAAAACCTTTCCATCTTTCCTTCGCAACCAAAACTCAAAGGAAAACCGCAAAGTGTGCCCCAGGTCTCGCTTTTGAGACCCGGGATCCCCGAAACCAATATTTCCTGGACACCTACGACGTAACAACAGGGTGGCACTGAATGAGTTCCGGAATATCTTCAGTCAAACAGTGAAGTGTGATCTAGCCCAGTCGGTTTCGTTGTGAAAAATCAGTTTGCAAGGCGTCAGTTTGCCACGCGAGGACCTCAAGGAAAACTAGCCTGAACTAGTGGCTGCGGGGGACACCCTCCGCCAAGCCAGAAAAGCTCAAAGGTGTGTTCTTACGTTCTTACAGCTCGGTTTAAGGTTGTTGGAGCACATGCAGGAAAGAAAATGATCCTGCCGCACACCTAGATTTGCCAGTGAATATACCGCGGGGGTCACACCCGTTCCCATCCCGAGCACAGAAGTTAAGCCTCGCGTGTGGCCGCCTGCCCCGGCGTGCCGGGGATGGTACTGCACGCGTAAGTGTGTGGGAGCGTAGGTGATTGCCGGCATTAACCAAGAGGCCGCCAGAAATGGCGGCCTCTTCTATTTGCGGCAACTGACCCGCTGTCCGTGCATTTGTGCATCTAAATTCAATGTTAGAAGCAATTTAGAAACGGATGCCCACAAATGAACCTTTTGAAGATAGCGAATCTAAGCTGTTCAGCTGCACTCCTGATGCTGCCAGCGTTCCCGGCGGGGGCGCAGTCCTCCACTACAACGACGACCACCACTGCGCCTTCAACCACGCAGACCACCGATCCCACAGCAGTGCCTATGACAAAATCCGAACGGAAGGCCCAGAAGCGAACCCAGAAGCACGAAGAGAAAGCCGCCAACCAAAAGGCCAAGGCGGCCAAGGACGCAGCGAACCAACAGAAGGACGCGGCCAGCGAACAGAAGCATGAGGATACGGCCACACGCGAACAAGAAGCCGCGCAGCCTCATTGAGTTCAGCCTATTTGCCTCAAGCCCCACCGTCCATCCCTTGCTGGTGAGCGGCATCAAGCGCGTACTCGCTCGACAGCAACTCTAGAAGCGACTCAGTTGGCCTTCCTTGGATACTGTGCCAGCCCCGGACTTTAGTCCGGGGAGCGGGTTTTCAAACCCGCGAGAGCGCTTCCACACCGGAAATGAGGGCTTCAGCCCTGGTGTAACTAATCTTTTAAACACAATTTAGTCTCCGCTAAAGACCGGGCTTTGTATCAGGGCACGACTTTAGTTGGGCCTTAACGAATTAAAAAAGAGCGGGCTTTAGCCCCCGTGCTTTTCGCCCCTCCATGCCGCCAAGCCGAAAGGCGCCTCCCTGACGCGACCGCCATTGAGCATCAGTCTGAGCATCGAATGATGCTAAGCTGCGCATATGCGGACAACCATCGCGCTCGACGACGACCTGGTGAAGCAGGCGCAGTATTACACCGGAATCACGGAGAATGCAGCTCTCATAAGAGAAGCGCTCACGCGTCTTGTCCGCAACGAAGCTGCTCGGCGGCTAGCGTCTCTCGGAGGAAGCGATCCGGCGGCCGAAGCCGCGCCGCGGCGCAGGACAAAAGATTGATCCTGGTCGCTACTTCGGTCTGGACAGACCTTCTGCGAAGTCCGGACACTAAACTGCAGTCACTGTTACAGAACGACCAGATCATGATACATCCGTACATCCGCCTGGAGTTGGCTCTGGGTGGTATTGCCGGCCGGGAAAATGTGCTGGCTGACCTCGCCTTCTTGCCCCCGGCTCCGGTCGTGGCAGCGGAGGAACTGTTTGGCTTGATCGACCGCAAGCAGCTGTACAGAAGAGGAATCGGCGTCACCGATCTTCAGCTCCTATGGAGGCTCTGCAGTGCCGTCGGCCCGCTGCTCAACGAGGGGCACGGCTTCAGCCGTGCTATAAACTCCGGGCCAGAGAGAACGGCTTTACGGGCTGCGGAAAAATTCGATTGGGGAAGGATACGACCTGCCTCGCCGCAGCGAGCCTTAGGCCGTACAAAACTGCTGTTGAAGGGTACGGCCTTTAGGCCGTACGCAACTGCTGTTAGTGATTTCGGCTTTAGCCGCTGAGGGCTGCATTCTTATCCAAACAAGCATTTGTCCGCAGACTGTTTAGCTCCTGACGAGAGCTTTCCCGCGAGGTTGTCCCTGAATTCCAGCCGCAAGACCGCGGACCATCGTGACAGCGAAAAAGACATCGTCGAAACCGACTAGGCGACTGATCAATGAATTTTTCTCCGACACACTGTCCATCTGTCCTGCCAGGACTCGGAGAAACCCGGCATGGTTGTACTTCAGCGGGATGCCGCACCTACTGCAGCAAATACTGCTTCAGAAACTGGATCGATGAATAAAAGAGGTAGTCGCTGTTGGGCTTCTTCTGGTACCCGTGTCCTTCGTCCTTCGCTCCCAAAAACCAAACTGGACTTCCGTTTTTCCGCACCAACTTCGTCATGTTCACGGACTCCGAATACGGCACGCGAGGATCGTTCACGCCCGCAACGATGAAGATGGGCTTGGTGATCGCATCGGCATGGTTCGCCGGCGCTGTCTTCTCGAGAAAGTTTCGCAGGGCTGGATCGCGCTCGTCGCCATACTCCACTCGGCGCAAGTCGCGCCGGTAGCCTGAGGTGTTCTCAAGAAAGGTCACCAGGTTCGACGGCCCCACGATGTCGATGGAGCAGCGAATCCGGTCGTTATATTGCGTCGCCACCGACAGTGTCATAAACCCCCCGTAGCTGCCGCCAACCACCACCACGCGGTCCGGGTCGAGGTCGGGCCGCGTCCTGATCCAGTCCAGCAGCGCGCCGATGTCGTGCACCGAGTCCTGCCGCTTCATGCCGTTGTCGAGCATCGTGTAGCCTTTGCCGTAGCCTGTCGAGCCGCGCACATTCGGATCGATCAGCGCAATCCCCATCGCCTGCACGTAGTAGTTGAAGCTCCCTAGAAAGTCCGGCCGCGACTGTCCCTCCGGGCCGCCGTGAATCTCGATCATGACCGGACGTTTGCCGCTAAACTTCGCTGGCGGCGGATACAGGAATCCCGAAATCATCAACCCATCGGCCGCCTTCCAGTGAATCAGCTCCGGCGACTTGGCATCTGCAAACGAGATCCCTCCGGTCTCGCTCGTCGTCCAGCGTGTCAGCTTGCCCGACGGCAGCTCCACCGAATACGTATCGTAGGGCTGTTGCGGCGTCGACAGCGCAAACCCCAGCTCATCGCTCTCCTCGCGAAACCGCAGCCCTTCGGCGACGCCGATCGGCATCCTTTCCAGCCGCACGTCCTTGCCGCTATTCAGATCGCGTACTTGCAGGCGGCTGATCCCTTCCTCGTTCACCAGAAACGCGAGATATTTGCCGTCGTGCGAAACAGCAAACCCCTCCACATCGTGGGGAATGTCTTTGGTCAGGCACTTTTCGGTCGCGCCCGCGAGCGACAGCCGGCAAAGCTGTTGGAACTCGCCTGCCGTGTCGGTGGTCGTGAAGATGCTCTTGCCGTCGGCAGCGAACTTCGCGTCCGACCACGCCACCGTCGCGCCCGCCAGTTCCTTGGGTGTTAGCTGCTTCCTTCCACCGGTCTTCGCGTCCACTAAATAAAGCGTGCTGTCGTTGATCGACCGGTAGTCCTCCGCAATAATTTGCTCCCCATCTGGCGACCAATCCAACGTCTGCAGCCCGCCGCCCTTCCACTGCGTCAGTAGCCGCGCGCCCCTGGGGTTCAGCGGGTCCATCACCCACAAATCCAAATCGTCGCCATCGCGTTTAGTTGAGCTGTAAGCCACCCGTGAGCCGTCGTGAGCAAACACCGGCCCAGTGTTTCGCGACTCGCCATCGGTCAGCAGTGTCACCTCGCCGCTCGGCTCGTCCATGCGGTAGAACTGGTAGAACTCTCCACCGCCCGAGTCCTTGGCGAAGAGAAAGTACTTGCCCTGCTTCGGCTGCCAGATTGCCGTGCGCACCGGATCGCCGTAAAAGGTGAGCTGCGTGCGCGCACCGCCCGGCATCGCCACGCGGTGGATCTGCGAACTCTGCGCAAAGCGCGTGCTGATGAGAATCTCGCGCCGCTTGGGGTCCCATGAGAGCAGCCGTCCATAACGGCTGTCCAGGTAGGGAGACGCCTGCTGCACCAGGCTGAGCGAAATCGCAGGTAACCCCTCGATGATCAGGTTGTTGCTCGCCGTGAGCGTGCCCGCGTCAGGAGCCTGTGCCCGGGTCTGCAACACCAAAAGCAGATGCATCCAACCAGCAGCCCAGAACCGAGTGCGGTGAGAAACCGGCTACGAACTTGCACGTGTCCTCCACAGGAATGCGGATGCGGAGAAGGATACTATGCCGGTAAACGCTGAATATGGGCAAGGGCGAGGAAAGCAGAGGGAAAAGCGGGGAGATGCGGACAGTGTGTCGGAGATAGAATAGCGATCAGTCGAAAACCCACTTCGGGAGCGACCGGGACATCTTTTAGCCATCTTTTCAGACGGGGTTCACGCGCTATCTGCAGGCCAGCGTCGGCTGAGTCACCGAGGTAGCCGCGATTGATCTGTTTCTATAGTCTGACCGGGTTTCAAAACAATTCTCGCCGTCTCTCGCCATTCATCCAATCCCGAGTAGAAGACCGCAGTTGCGTGCGGAGGGTGGACAACCACGGTATCGGCTTCGAAAACCTCTAGGATGCTAGTGCCCTCCATCAATCCAAATTTCGGCATTGATTGACTCCCTCCATTCCAAAGTTTGAGGGCAAAACAGGCACTAGCTTATGGCGCGAAAGTGGTAGCGAATCTCGCTTCACAACGGCTCGTCCGCGCTGCTCAGCCTGTAATCCTTACTTTTTCAGGGGAAGGCTGGCGCTATCGGGGAAAACCGCGGGGAAACGGTGCAGACGGAGTAACCCCCCGTAATTTATGGTCAAATTTATGCTTACGCGTCTTCCAGACGGGACTGGTGCTTTTAGCAAGCAGCTTCCTCAAAGTCCCAGTCCCGTCTTACGCATAAACCTATTGCGGCGGTTGCCGAAGCCATTATCACCGGTTTACGCCAAACACTCGGTTGTGTCACGGCAGATGCCCCCGAGGCCTGATACTGCGTCAAGGCCCGGAGGGCCGACCGCTAAACGTGAGCCCAACCCGGAAGGGCTGGGATCAATAGGCAAAATGCGGAGCGCCGTAGGTGCGGCACTCAGAAGAGACGGTGAACGTTCGAACTCTACGCGCGCCAGCTCTTTTTGAGTCTCATCAAAACGGGCGGCCATTCCTGGCGAAGGAGACAAGCACTTACTCCGCATGAGCAGTTATGAAGGTATCAAGATGCCACAGTGGGGGGAGTTTCTGCGGCACGGTCAGGGCAATGACTGAACGCTCTATCGGTAGGAAGGATCATGTTCAGCAACGCCGCGTGGATCGATCACCGAGCGCGATCGATACGGCGCCGCCCTAATTCATTTAGGGGTTATTTCGTCTGTTTGAATGCATAGGTGTGGAAAGGAAAAAGGGTTCTCCCCGAGACTATATTGCTGGGATCGACTGTTCTAAGCAGCTGACCCAGAAATCTCGATTAGGAGAACCCCATGAATGCTATCCACTATATCGGATTGGACGTACACAAGAAAACCATCAGTTATTGCATCAAGACGGCAGCCGGTCAGATCGTGAAGGAAGGGACGGTGGCGGCCGAGCGTTCAGTGTTGTGCAGCTGGGCGAGGAGTTTGCCGCAGCCCTGGCATGGCGCCATGGAAGCGACGATCTTCAGCGCTTGGATTTACGACACATTGAAGCCGTATGCCCAACAGTTGGACATGGGCCATCCGGCGAAGATGAAGGCTATCACTGCAGGCAAGAAGAAAAGCGATACCATCGATGCCCGCACCATCGCCGACCTGGTGCGCTGCAACCTATTGCCGGGCTGCTATGTGTTCTCGCCAGAGCTGCGGGATCTGCGTCGGCTGATGCGCTACCGCCACATGATGGTTCAGCAGTCTGTGAGAATGCACAACAAGACAGCTGGCCTGCTGATGGAAAGCGGAGTTTCCTTTCAGAAGACAAAGCTGCAGGGCAAGAAATACTTCGCCGATCTAATCAAGAGCTTGGAGGAAGTACCGGAATCAGTGAAGGATCTGCTGCGCATAAGCCGCGGAACGAAGGACATGTTCGAAAGGGTGCAAAACCAGTTAGTCCGGAGGCTTTTAGCCGATCCAACTTTAAAGCAGCGCGTCGAGTGTTTGAGCAGCATCGACGGGGTGGGTGCGATCACCGCTCTGACCTGGGCACTGGAGGTCGGCGACCCTCATCGTTTTGCCTCTATCGCCGATGCGGTGAGCTATTGCGGCTTGACCACGGCGTTTCGCTCTTCCGCGGGCAAGCAACAACGGGGGCCGTTATCCAAGCAGCGCAACGCGTGGTTGCAGAGCACGTTGATCGAAGCAGCCAAGCTGGCGCCCCGCTGGAGTCCGCAACTGGCGCAGCTCTACGCTCAGCATCTGGAGCGCGGACATGCCAATCGCGCCACCTTGCAGGTGGCGCGCAAGCTAGTCGGCTATCTGCTGTCTGTGGACAAGAGCGGACAGCCTTTTCAGGTCCGTACGCCGCCAAAACCGATCCCAACGAAGAAAAAAGCCAGAAGACGTCTTGCGGCGGCTTAACGGCTTGTAGTCGATTATCCAAGGTTTGTTCTGTCAGCGATCCACCAGCCGGTCCTCACGTATTGCGGGACTGTGCACGGGAGCTCACACTCCCAATACACCCTATCGTCTGTTTTGAGGCCGGCTGGTTTACTCTCACTCAATCTTCGTGGACGAGGCTCCGGCTTCGTTCCCGCAAATGGATGTCTGGCCACGCTGCTACTGCGTTGGCAATGCGTTCGATCGACGACAGTTCAGAACCAAAGCCACTAAATCGTCGGGGGTACCTTATCCCGCCAAGCCTGGGGAAATCTCCGTTTTCCCTTGACTGTTACCTATCATGGATGTCGCGCATCTCCGGTATTGAAGTTGACCGGGGAGGCCACAGGGCCGTTGCCGTCAGGAAAGGTGTTCATTAACTGGACCATGCGGTCGGGTTCAGGATGGGTGAGCGGCTTGAGCAGGACGGCGTTGACCACGGTGAAGATGGCGGTGTTGGCTCCGATGCCGAGGGGCGGAGCGGCGATGGCCGTTACGGTGAACGCCGGAGAGGTGATGAGCGTGCGGAAGGAGTAGCGCAGGTCGCTGAGAAAGTCGCCCATGATGGAGTACCGCCTTCGAAATGCAGTTCAGAACCGGGTCCATTGCGTATGCAACATTCTACACAGGCCGAGATAATGGCACCTTTTGACTGCGACGGGTCGTAACAGTTGGACGTTGGGGCTTTGGCGGGATCGGACCGAACGCTATCTAGGAAATGTCTTGACTTTTACCTATCATGGACGTCCCCGAGTTTCTCGTCGGCTATGAATCGCGCCAGGTGATTCTCGGGCAGCCAGTCCTGCAGCGACGGTGGAACCAAAAGCAGCTGATCGTGGCTACAAGATCGAAAACGTTTGTTCACCGGACAATCCTGAGCTTTCCACTTGGCGGCCACGCATTTCGCTGCAATTTCCACATCTATCTCCGACACACTGTTCGTCTGTCCCACATCTCCTGGCGCACATCTCCTAGCGGTTTTCGGGGATGTCCCTAGCTTTAGCAGCCGCGGAGATCGAGGAGATACTGACCAGAGAAGAATATTGAGACAATTGAGCGATGAAGAAAGTTCCTCTAGTTTGGACCCAACTGAGGGAATGGAATGGTTCACTCCCAACCGCCTTTGAGAGAATTTGCAACCATTTTGCCGCTCATGAGACGGTTCCAACCGGCTCGACCTTTGTTCCTAATGCTCCACCCGATGGCGGCGTAGAGTCCTACTGGGCTTTTCCTGATGGCGCAGAATGGGGTTTTCAAGCAAAATTTTTCGTCTCCAAACCCGATTCGAGTGAGTGGGGGCAGATTGATAAATCAGTCAAACGCGCTCTTGATACTCATCCGAAACTGAGCCGCTATACGATCTGCCTACCCATTGACCGCGCTGATCCTAGAAAGGAGGGCAAAGAATATTTCAAAGACGCTTGGGATGACCATGAAGAAAAATGGAAAGGATGGGCGCAAGAGAAGGGGCGGACGCTGCGTTTTGATTATTGGGGTGAAACCGAACTTTCGGAACGCTTCGCGCAAGAGAAGCATGCCGGCCGCTACTATTTCTGGTTCCATAGTGAGCTGTTTAGCGACGACTGGTTCGCTAAACAACTGAGCCGAACGAAAGAGAATGCTGGTGCCAGGTATACACCCGATCTCAACGTCGAGCTTCCGATTGGACGTGTGTTTGATGGGCTTTACCGGAGGCCCGAACTCTTTCAAACTCTCGGGAATCTTAAAAAAGAGATAAGAAGCCGCTCAAGATTCGGGGTCAGCGAGGCGGACGCCTTCGCCAAGGCTGAGGTCGAGGCGCTTAATTCAGCGGCGTGCGCTGTCAGCTCGGAGTTGGACCGCGCTATACAGGCGAAATCCGAACAACAGATCAATCTCGGAGCGCTGATCGACCTAGCCGGGGAGGGGCGTCGTGCCGCCGAGAAATACGCCGACATCCTTCGCAGTTTCGAGGAGAACAAGCGCCAGGAGATCAGTGAAACCCAAGGAGAATCTGAACTCCGCAACAGAGACACGATGCAGTCGATGTTCAGCGATCAACAGTCGCGGTCGCGCTACTTCATCAATAGCCTTTATGAACTATCTAGCTTTTGTGAGGGTCCAGGTGGACAGGCGGCAAACGCGCCAGCCCTTTTAATTTCAGGCAACGGAGGCTGTGGTAAGACGCATTTGCTATGCGACATCGCTTTTCGTCAATTAAAAGACGGCTGTCCCGCCGTATTATTGCTCGGCCAGCATTTCAATATGGCGAATCCATGGACACAAGTCCTAGATCAATTGGGGCTGGGCTGTAAACACGAAGAATTCCTGAGCGCCCTCGAATTAGCAGCACAATTGCGTGGGACCGTCGCAATGCTGGCCATCGACGCGTTGAATGAGGGCGATGGAAAACAGTTATGGCCCAAGCATCTTGCTGGCTTTCTTGGGGATCTTCGCCGGTTCCCCGGCATCAGGGTCGCGCTCTCAGTGAGAAGCACCTATGAGGATGTTTGCATACCAAAACATATAACCGAGCAGCATCTGCTGAAAATTTTTCATCCGGGATTCGCTGACCACGAATATAAAGCGACCGAGACATTCTTTGCCCACTACAAGATTAAGCGACCAAGCATCCCGATGCTCGTGCCGGAATTTCAGAGCCCGTTGTTTCTAAAGATGTTCTGCCAAGCGCTGCAGAACAAGGGAATGACCGATATTCCTCCCGGACTTCACGGAATCAATTCTGTCTTCAATTTCTTCATCGAATCCGTGGACGAAAAATTGTCTGGGCCGGACTATCTGGACTGCGATCCGCATGGTCGCGTCGTCTTCAGGGCAATCGATGCGCTTGCCGACATCATGGCGGAGCAAGGAACGACATATATTCCCCGTGAAGAGGCAACGGCGGCCGTCAACCTGTTTGTTCCCAACAGTGGCTTCCAGAAATCCTTGATGCACCACCTTATTTCTGAAGGCGTCCTCAGCGAGGATCGAAGGTCTGGCGCAGCTCCTTCACGCGAGTCCATTGACGTTGTCCACTTCTCGTATGAACGGTTCACAGATCACCTAATTGGAAAGCGCCTGCTCGACAAGCACCTCGACGAGCACGATCCAGAGTTAGCGTTCGACAACGGCGCTCCGCTGCAAAGACTATTCGGGAGCGGATATGCAGCGCGAATGAATCGCGGACTATTGGAGGCTTTTTGCGTCCAAGTGCCAGAAAGAATAAACCGCGAGTTCCCCGACATCGTCGGAGCAGAGAAAGAGTCCGGTGTCATGCGATCCGCATTTCTAGACAGCCTTGCCATGCGGGACGCAGGGACTTTTTCATCGCAGACCCTTAATTACACTAATGATGTCGTCCTCAAGTACAAAGGTGGCTGGGACGGGCTTCTTGACGTTTTCCTGTTAGTGGCCGCGCTCCCAGAGCATCCCTTTAACGCTCGAACACTACACGCTAAACTTCTTTCCATTCCTATGCCGCAAAGGGACTCACTCTGGACAACTTACCTTTGTAATCGTCACGGTCAACAAGGTTCGGTTGATCGACTGATGGAATGGGCAGCCTCACCGGATGACAAATCTTACCTCGATAGCAAGTCACGGGTGTTATGCGGCCTGGCACTCGGATGGTATCTGACAAGCTCAAACCGCCGTCAACGCGATCTGGCAACGAAGGGGTTGGTACGACTCTTTTCGGACCATTTGCCTTTAATGGTGGAGGTTATGCAGTCGTTTGAAGATGTTGACGACCCTTACGTGTCTGAGCGTCTCTATTGCGCAGCATATGGATGCGCCTTGCGCAGTCCCAAGAGTCAGGCTTTAGGGGCATTGGCCGCATACGTCTATAGGGTCGTGTTCGAGGACAATCGCCCCCCGGCTAATATCTTGCTGCGAGACTATGCGCGGGGGATTATCGAATATGCTCTCCATCGAAAAATAGCGCTGAACATCAAGGAGCGGAGCGTCAGGCCTCTCTACAAAAGCCTGTGGAAGGATGAAATTCCGACCATGGAGGCGCTTCGGCAACGGTACGGCTATAAACAGGATATAGGTGACACCGATTGGAAGGACTGGCACTCGATATATGGCTCAGTCATGGGCGGCGGCGATTTCGAACGCTACGTCATAGGAACGAATTCCGGATATTTTGAGTGGTCATCACGCAGAATCGGCGAGCCGAAAATCACGCTACAGGGACGTCGGGACGAACCCCCGTTTGACCTTCGAATTGCGCAGCGTTGGATCTTTAACCGTGTCGTTGAACTGGGATGGACGCCAACTCTGTTCGCCGAGTTTGATCGGCAGGTCAACAGATGGTCGTGGGACCGCCGGTCCGACAAAGCCGAACGGATCGGCAAAAAATATCAGTGGATCGCCTTTTACGAATTCCTTGCCCGCGTCTCAGACAACTTCCAATACATTGGTGACAGGTGGGACGCCAGGGACGCGAAATACACGGGACCCTGGCAGGTCGCTAATGTACGCAACATCGATCCGTCGTGTCTGCTCACAAATGACGACGGAGACTCGAAAGCGTCAGCATGGTGGTCACCCATCAAGTATTTCCCCCCATCCGAAGCGCCGGAGACGGAATGGCTCAAAACAACCGGTGATCTACCCGACCCGGTGCCCATGCTGAAGGTTCAAAGACCTTCCGATGGCTCAAAATGGCTCGTGCTGGAAACTCATAGGAGCTTCGAGGATCCCACACCACTCGGAGAAGAGAGATTCGACCGGCCCTTCAAGCAGATATGGTACATGGTGAGGTCATATCTGGTGCACAAGGCCGACGCATCAAAGCTGATCGGTTCGCTAGCCGGCAAAAGCTTCTGGGGTAGATGGATGCCGGAGAGCACTGATGAGTACAAGATTCTGCAGGGCGAGTATTTCTGGTCTCCGGCTTATGCCGCAAACGACACGCCCTATCGCGGCCACGATGCGTGGACCAAAGGATACCGAGGCGGGCGTTTGTCCAAAAAGGTTTGCGTGACCGCAGAGGGTTTCCTGAAAGAGCGCGTCTATGACTGCTCGATAGAAGACTCGATCTATCTTTTATTTCCGTCCAAAACTTTAGCGAATGGAATGTCACTGGAGTGGGGCGCCTCTGATGGTATCTTCTGCGATTTATCCGGCAAAGATATCGCTTTTGATCCAGCGGCCAAAGCAGCCGGACCACATGCGTTGTTGGTCCGACAAGATGAGTTTCATGAGTTTCTGTCGGAGAATGATCTTTCGTTTTTCTGGACGATTCTAGGCGCAAAGCAAGGCATGAATTCTGGCCTGAGCCACGATGATTGGAATGGCGAGTTGCGCATCAACGGCCTCTACCAACTGGTTGAGGGTGAGGTGCTCGGAACCTTGAGGACGGAATTCATCAATAGGGATAATTACAGCGAAGGAAACTCAGGACGGAGATAGGGGGACGTGATTGGACACGATACCTCTCCCCCCAAAATCGCAGCAAATAGGTATATCATGTCCCCCTATCCTTCCCCCCTTCGACGCTTTGTCCTCGGAGAGACTGGAGGTTCTTTGGGATCAACTACAGTTGCACATTAAGTTTATGCGTCACTTTATGCGTCAGGAAGCTGTGAAGAAATTGGCCGCAGGATCAAGGTAGCGACTGTTGCGTAAATGGTGCAGCCGCTAGACTGCAAGCGTGAACCCATCCTCCGCTCTTCCACGTCCGGCATCGATTGATCGGCGTTTCGGCTGGTGCTGCCGTGGAACACGAGGCCGGAAGCGGTACGCAATTTCTACGACGACGTGCAACAACGAATTGAAAATCTCCCAGGAGTAGAGGCTGCGGGGCAGATCAGTGCGCCGCCGATGACCGACTTTCATGTGCGCGGCAGCTACGACGCGGACTGGCTGCCGCAGGTTGCCAATCAGCCGGCAATCAGCGCGGAGAACCGGAATATCGCCGGGAATTTGCTGGTGACGCTGGGGACACCACTGCTGGCAGGGAGAGCGTTTGCGGCGGAGGACCAGGTTTCGACACTGCCACCGGTACTGGTGAACGAGGCCTTGGTGCGGGAGTTTCTGCCGAAGGGAAATCCAATCGGACATCACCTGCTCCTGAATGGAGAGGCGCACGAGATCGTGGGGGTGGTTGCCGATGTGCGAGGGGTATCGGGAGCGATCGCGGCGGAGCCTGGACTGGCTGTCTATTGGCCTGCGAACGCCAATGGCGGCTGGCATCGCTACTTTCTGGTGCGGACGAATGTGCCGCCGGAACAAGTCGCAAAGTCGATCCGCGAGCAGGTATACCAAGTGGACCCGCGGCAGTCGGTAGGCGAGATCGGGACGATGGATCAGCTACTAAGCGATGCTGTGGCGCAACCACGGCTGAACGCGGCGGTGGTTGCGTCCTTTGCCGGAATCGCATTGCTGCTGGCCTGCGTTGGAATTTATGGAGTCGTATCGTATTTTGCTGCGCAGCGCACGCAGGAGATTGGCGTCCGGATGGCACTCGGAGCGACGCGGGGTGACATTACACGACTTTTCGTGCGGCGGGCGATGGTCCCGGCAGCGATAGGCCTGGCGACCGGCACTGTGGTCTCGCTGGCGGCGAACAGGCTGTTACGCAGTCAGTTATACGGGGTGCAACCGGATGATCTGCGGCTTTACCTTGCATCCCTGCTGGTCCTGCTGGCGCCCCTGCTGGTGGCTACCCTCAGGCCGGCGATACGCGCAGGGAAGACAGAGCCGATGGAAGCGCTGAGAACGGAGTGAATACAGGGCCATCGCATGGAGGATCTAGAAGGTTGCGGGACAGGAAGGTTGCGGGACAGACGGACGAGATGAAGGGACGAGATGAAGGGACAGCATACCTATCCTCCAGAATTTGCGGCAATAGGTATGCTGTCTCTTCATCTCTCCTAGAACCGTAGTCTCGACGAGGAAGCCTTTTACGACGGTCGGGCTCGAGCTTGTAAGCGCTGCGCAGTAGCGCTTATAAAAACTCCAACGAGATGCGTACAGTGTGGCGATGCTCATCCGCGTTCGAAGTTAGCCTTGTGACCGGAATGCCACCGGCCGCTATGCCAAAAGAAAGAAAAGCTCTGTAAGGTCTCGACCCACCTGGCTCAGTGCCGGATTTGTGCGTCTGACCATAAATTCCACGCATAAATTCCAGGGGAGCTGACCGTGATTTGTTTGTTGTCCATTGTTGGACAGCATTGCCAAAAATGAACACGTCGATGGGCTAAGCCATCATGGTTTATGAGCTACCTACCCCCGTTGGGTTTGGAGGGTCACGTGCTTAGTCTTTATCCAGAGTACAGATAGATCGGAGCCTAAGGATGTCAAGCCTGCTTCAAGACCTTCGCTATAGCCTGCGGATGATGTTTCGCGATCGGGCGTTCACCCTCCTTGCAGTGCTTACGCTGGCCATTGGCATCGGAGCGAGCACGACAGTTTTCTCCTGGGTCGATGCGATGCTGCTTCGTCCGCTCTCTGGGGTAGCATCGCCGGATCGCCTGGTGGCGGTTGAGACATTGACTCCGAACGGCGCCTTCGTTCCCAATTCCTACCCGGACTACCGCGACTTCCGCGACCATCTAAAACTCGTGAGTGGAATAGCCGTAACTCATCCCGGAGCCTTCAGCGTGGGGCAGCAAGATCATGCCGAGCGCGTCTGGGGTGAACTGGTCTCTGGCAACTTCTTCTCCGTTCTCGGCACGAAGGCCAGCGTAGGCCGCCTTTTTGCTCCGGAGGAGTATGGCGACAAGCCCGGAGCCTTCCCACTCGTCGTGATCAGCGATCGCTTCTGGAGATCGCACTTCAACGCGGACCCCTCCATCGCCGGCAAGACCATTCGTGTCAACCAGCACGAACTTACGGTGATTGGGGTCGCGGATCCCGCCTTTCACGGTTCGTTCGCAGGCGAAGCGTTCGACCTGTGGGTGCCCTACATGATGCAGCCAGAGCTCAACGGAGTGGATGAATGGATGCTGCGCGACCGTGGAGACCGCAATATGTTCGGCATCGCACGGCTGAAGCCAGGTGTCACACTCGGGCAGGCTCGAGGCGAGCTCGCCTCGCTGGCAACGCGCATGGCTGTGGCCGATGCCGACACCAACCAGGGGCTGAGCGCCACCATGCTGCCGCTGGCTCAGTCGCATTTCGGTCCCCAGTCTTTGTTGGTCGCTCCGCTGAGCATCCTGATGGGAGTCTGTGGAGTGCTGCTCCTGATCGTGTGCGCCAATGTTGCCAACCTGCTGCTTGCCCGGGCCACCATTCGCCAGAAGGAGTTTAGTACGCGTCTGGCATTGGGCGCGGGAAAAGCAAGGCTCGCCTGCCAGGTGGTGATGGAGATCCTTCTGCTCGCTATCGCAGCAACCGTGTGCGGCCTGGTCGTCACCCTCTGGATGAGCCACATCCTGGTCAAGCTGTCGCCACCAGCCCGGCTCTCCCTGGCTCTTGATCTTCACCTTAACTTTCATGTCTTCGCGTTTAGCGCGATGCTGTGCATCGTCACCACGTTTGCCCGCCAGCCTGATTCCTGCTCTGCAGGCGGCGCGCGCCGACCTGAACGAGAACCTGAATGAGGCCGGCCGTAGCGGCGTGGGCGGGGTACGTTCCCATCGCCTGCGGTCTTCGCTGGTAGTCGCAGAAGTCTCGCTGGCGCTGGTCGCCCTGATTAGCGCAGCCTTGTTTGTTCGAGGATTTTCGGCCACCCGCCAGATCGATCCCGGCTTCCATCCCGACCATGTCCTGCTTTCACAATTTTATTTGGCCAGCAACGGTTACAGTCTTGAGCAGCGTAAGGAATTCACCCGCCGGCTGGGTGAAAAGCTTGAATCAGCTCCGGGCATCAGCGATGTCGCCTGGTCTGATTTTGTGCCGCTGGGTTTCGACTCCGGTTCCTGGGAACACCTGGAGGTGCGTGGATACACGCCGAGCCGCGACGAGAACATGAAGATTTATCGCAACATGATTTCGCCGGATTATCTGCAGCTGCTGGGGATTCCCCTACTGTCAGGCCGCAACTTCACTGCGCACGACGACGAGAAGTCTCCGCTGGTCATGATTGTCAATCAAGCCTTCGTCGATCATTTCTTCGCCGGGCGCAGCCCAATCGGCCGCCAGATCCACGGCTGGGGCGGAGCGGTTGACTACGTGGTCGGTGTTGCGGCTAACAGCAAATATCATTACCTTAGCGAAGCGCCTCTGCCTTTCTTTTATGTACCCTTCCGCCAGATGTATCGCGCGGATCTGGACCTGGCGTTCTTCGTACGGACACAAGCCAGTCCGGAGACTGCCCTTTCTCTTATCCGGCAGAAAGCCCGGGAAATCGATCCCGGCGTTACGGTGTTCGATGCGGCGCCTTTATCCGAATACATAGGAGCCTCCTTGTATCCGCAAAGGGTTGCGGCCAGCTTATTGAGTGTTATGGGCGTGCTCTCAGTCGTCCTCGCTGCAGTCGGTCTTTACAGCGTTATGGCCTATTCGGTGGCCCAACGCACCCACGAGATTGGGATCCGCATGGCCTTGGGCGCGCGTCCGGCTGACGTGCTTGGCCTGGTAGTGAGACAGGGACTTTGGCTGGTGACGGCGGGACTTGCCGTAGGTCTCTGTCTTTCCCTCGCGGTGGCACGAAGCATTTCGGCCATGTCCATCTTTGGATCTTCCATGGATGCGCCCCCAAAGCTGCTTGGTGTCAGCGCCACGGATCCGCTTACTTATGCTGGGGCGATGCTCCTGCTATTGCTCGTAGCCTTTTTCGCCACCTGGATTCCCGCTCGCCGAGCCGCCGGAGTGGAACCCATGGAAGCGCTTCACTGCGACTAGCCGCCGGGCATAACAAAACCGGGAAATAAGAACCACAGACTCTGCCAACTTGGCGGCCGCTCGATTGATCTGTTAAGAACGAAGCACCTGAAGCCCACATTCTCGATCTGAGAATGAAGCGGATGCGGGCGCTCAGACTTCGTGGTTGGGCACTACCGCATTAGAAGGATATCCGAAGCGCGAACTGCATAACGCGCGGGTCGCCGGCGAGGCTGGTGATGCTGCCGGCCGAACCGCTGGTGATGTTGTTCCCGGGCTGACCGAAGTCGGGCGTGTTAGTCACGTTGAAGACTTCCCAGCGGGCCTCGGCGTTGCCTCGGTCGATGGGGAAATCCCGCATGAGCGCGGCGTCAAGGACGTCAGTCCGGGGACCGCGAGAGTATTCCGGCCGACATTGCCAAATGGTCCCGAAGGCGGAGTCGCATAGGCATTTGAGAGATTCGGCGCCAATGCGGTGCAAGCAGTCTTTGCGCAACATAGAACCAGCAGGCTTGATCGCCACGGCGTGCGGTGTGCCGATGAAGAAGGGCGTGGCCGTTGAAAAGCCGTATGGATAGAGTGCGATGGCGAGGGTGCTGCCGGCATTAACAGTAAACGGATGCCCTGAGTAGAAGGTGTAGAGACCGGACGTGCGAAAGTTGCCGAAGATCCATGACAGAGGCCCACGATTCAGCATGGCCTGGCCGTGACCGAAGGGAAGGTCCCAGTCGTAGTTGACCGAGACGCGATTCCGGAATCGAAGTAGCTGTGACCGTACCAAGAGCCGGGATTACGTCCGTCGGGAGCATCGCCGGAATTGGTCTCGAGTTCCTCCGGCGCATTGTCGAGACTGCGCGAGTAGGTGTATGCGGCCTGCACACTCAAGGCCATGAACATGCGGCGTTTGAGGCTGGCCTGGAGTCCGTTGTAATTGCCGGATCCGATGGCGAGGTCCACTCAATCTGGCCGAAGTTGGCGTACGGAACGATGGGGCGGGCTTTCCGGTGCTGTAACGTCGTCTCTACCGGTTCCCTGAAATGAGTGGCTGATTGTAGTTGCGGAGAAGGTCGAGGTGCGTCGACTTGGTGCCGACATAGTCGATCTCCGCGATCCAGGGGTGACCGATGTCGCGTTGAACGCCGAAGCTCCACTGTTGCACATAGGGCGTCGGATCGTGGGGATCCATCGAGCGAATGTGGAACGAGGTGAGGTTCTGGAGGTTGATGGTGGAAGGGTCGGAAAGTTCGCCGGGAAGCCCGGCTGCGAATCAGGACCGGGGTCGTCGAGGTGGAGGCTGCGGACCGTTCCTTGTTGATAAGGAAGGGCGGGTTCAGAGCCAGCTCGTCTTCGCTGCCGATAGCGCTCGAAGAGCGTGTAGTAGATGCCGTAGCCGCCCGTACCACGGTCTTCTGATCGGGCGAGAAAGCAAAGCCGAAGCGGGGTCCGAAATTCGTGTAGTTGGGATCGACGAGCGAGCGCGATTGGAGACCGCTTGCGTGCGAAGACCAGTGATCCCGAGTCGGGATCGAAGTCGGCCATCCGGTTCTTGCCTTCCATAGCCGGCGTTGCGAAATCGTAACGCAGGCCGAGATTGAGAGTGAGCTTCGGGGTCACCTTCCAGTCGTCTTCAAAGAAGCCCGAGACCATCCAGAGACGCTGATCGACGAAAGCACATTGGTGAGCTGATTGCTTTGCGTGTAGCCGAGCAAGCCGTCGGCGTAGGGAGACAGGCCGGTGCCGTGGAAACGCATTGGCTGGGCGCGCTGTGCTGGCAGGTGAAGACGCCGGTGAAGGTCAGGTCGCCACGCGTGCCGGGCTCGTCCTGGAAGAGGTTGCGCATCGGCAGATATAGTGACGCGCCGACCTTGAAGGTCTGTCGGCCGAGCACCATGGAGAACGTGTCGTTGTACTGGTACTGCATCGGGACCTGCTGTTTGGGCAGAAAGTCCGGCGAGCCTTCAAAGGCGCCAAGGATCGTGAAATTGGTGAGCGGAACGCCGCCCCCGAGCGATGTTCGGAATTCCGGGAACGAAGTCGCCGGCATATTGGGTCAGCGCAAACGGGTGCTGCTCCGCATAGGAGAAGTTGCGTACCCAGCCGAAGCGAAAATCGTTAACCATGCTGGTTGAAGATGTGGGTCCAGCCCAGCACGGCGCTGTGGGCTTTCAGAACTGATTCCCCAGGCCGAGGTATGGTACCGTCGGCCAGCCCGCCGAGGTAGCCGGGAATGAATCGGTAACGGTTCGAGTAGTTGTAGCGGCCGAAGATGGTGTCGTTTGCCGAGGAGTCCAGTCGACGCGGCCGTCATAGCTGTCGTTATTGTCTTCTGCGCCGCCGTTGCGAAAGTAGTTATTGATGTCGGGAAACCGGCCGCCGGAGGTGACGTTCGGCACGGGAAAAAGCGCGATGAGCTTCTGCATCACGGGGTCGATGCGGTCTGCTGGAAACAGATTATTCGCGAAGGGCTGACCCGTCAGAGGATCGTAGATGGTCGCGTACTTGATGCCGGTGACCGCACTGGCGGCGGCGCTGAAATCGCCGATACGCTCGTTGTCCAGCGGAACGGTGGAGGTGCGCGGGACGCCCTGCTTAATGCGGGTGCCTTCGTAGTTGAAGAAGAAGAAGAGCTTGTTCTTGATGACCGGGCCGCCGAGGTTGCCGCCGAACTGGTTCTGGTTGTTCTCCGCTTTCGGCAGACCATGGTGTTTGGAGAAGAAGTCGTTCGCATCGAAGAAATGGTTGCGGACGTATTCGTAGGCAAGGCCGTGAATCTGGTTCGTCCCGCTCTTGGTATTCACCGAGACGACGGCGCCCGGTGCGCGGCCGTATTCGGCCGAGTAAGGATTGGTGATGACGTTGAACTCGGAGATGATGTCGACGGAAGGGTGCGCGGACTCCGTGCTCAGCTCCTGCACGTTTTCGGAAAAGGTGTTGTTATCGATGCCGTCGAGGATGAAGTTGTTCTGCAGGGAGTGGATGCCGTTGACGTTGAAGTCGCCCGTGCGGCCTGCAGAGGTCGCCCGCTCTGCTGGGTGAAGCGGGAGATCTGCATGCCGGGGACGATGCGCAGCAGGTCGTCCCAGTTGCGCAGGTAAAGTGGCGTCTCCTCGATGACCTGCTGGCCGACGACGGTGCCGATGGAAGCATCGTCCGGCGATAGTCCTGTATCTTGAGCCTGGACCTGTACGGTCTGCTGGTCTGTCCCTACCTGCAGAGAAAAATCACGCCTGCCTTTTTCGGCAACATTCAGGGTTACGTCTTCCTGGTCAACACTGAACCCAGGCGCCTCGACGCGCACGCTGTATTGGCCGATGGGCAGGTTCTGGAAGGAATAGTATCCGGCAGCGTCCGTTTTTACCGTGCGCAGATATCCGGTTTCAGATCGTGTCGTGGTCACGGTCACATTAGGGAGCACTCCCCCGCTTGCATGGTGACCAGCCCGGTAAGACTCGCTGTATTTACCTGAGCAAGCGATACTACACAGAGCATGATGGCGATGGCGCAAAACTGCCATGCCCGCAAAAACGGTTGTTTCATCATTAGCCTCCTGAGGAATAGGGCGGCAATTTATCCGGCGGCGTGACTAGGTCGTTTGCTAACCGTTACTAAAGACGGTACGGGTGTACTCTTAAAAAAACCGTGAAGCAGGGATGAACAGGAGTGAATAACGGGCTGAAGGCACCCGAAATTCATTCCGGCATGAGGTTTCCGGTGGAGATGCACTTGTATGCGCAAGGCGGGCATGCTTTTGGGCTGCGGCGCACGAAGCTTCCGATCACGGCCTGGCCACAGTCAATGCAGACATGGCTGGCGACCACGGGGATTATTTCGGAGCAGGGAGCAGGCGATGGGCTGGGCGAGTTACCGCAGCCGCCGTATTCTCGCACACAACGGCCAAACCACAGATCTCACAGGTTGACAGGGTCGCACCATATCAGGCCAACGCGCTCACCGAGCTCAGTATCGTCTGTTCTCTGAGTTCCGTCGGATGGTCGCCGACCCGGACATTACACCCGTTTTGGGGTAACTTCCGGGGTCTAAAGCGGTGACAGCTTACCTATTGCAGCAATTTCAACTGCTCGCCTTCGGGGTTGGTAGCGGGACAGTATACCTATCCTACAGAATCGCCATGCCGTCCCCTGGTCCCGCTCGCAGTGCAAAGCATCGGCGATGAGCTGGCCGACACCCTGTTTGGAGGCATTTGTATAGGATGCGCAACTAAGTTCGCTGTCAGTCATCTTAAAATCAGAAAACTATAAAGGACG
>CAWCCT010000013.1:0-207212 GCA_963794165.1 uncultured Acidobacteriaceae bacterium
TGCGGATTCCTGCTGAAGCCGATCATCATTCCTGGCTGAAGCCGATCACGATTCCTGTCTGATTGCGATCAAGATTCCTGGCGAAAGCGATCATCATTCCTGCGCGAAGCCGATCAGTGATCGAGGTGTGCAGGAACGGTGATCGGGATGGCAGGAATCAAGTGTGGAACGAGGCGTGGCGACGCTGGACATCAAAATCGCGGGTACCGTGACCCCGAGAGGGGAGACGGTGCCCGGAAAGCGAATGTCCATGCGCAAGACGCGAGAAGTCCTTCGGTTGTATTTCGAGTTGAAGCTGAGGCAACGCCAGATCGCCCGCAGCGCCAACGTCAGTCAGAGCACGGTGCACGAGTACGTGGATCGTTTCCGTGCGGCGGGATTGAGCTGGCCACTGCCGGCTGAAATGTCGGAGTCGGAGCTGGAAGAGAAGTTATTTCCCGCCGACTCCGGCGTCTCGAGGCCGGTGGTCAAGACCCCACCTGATTTCGCCTACATCCATCAGCAACTGCAACAGCACAAGCACGCCACCCTGCAGTTGCTGTGGGAAGAGTATCGGGCTGAGCATGCGGACGGTTATGGGTACAGCCGTTTCTGCCATCACTATCAGCGCTTCAAGCAGGGGCGCGATCTGGTGCTACGCCAGTCCCATCGGCCGGGCGAGAAGTTGTTTGTCGATTGGGCGGGAGCGACCATCCCCCTCTACGATCCAGCCACCGGCCAGCCACACCCCGCGCAGTTGTTCGTGGCTGTGCTGGGAGCCAGCAACTACACCTATGCCGAGGCTACGCTGGATCAGCAGATGGGCAGTTGGATCGGAGCCCACGTGCGGACGTTTGAGTTTTTCGGCGGCTGTCCAGAGTTAGTCGTCCCCGATAACACGCGCACCGGCGTTTCGCGGGCTTGCCGCTATGAGCCTGATCTGAATCCGACTTACCAGGAGATGGCCATGCACTACGCCATCGGTGTGCTGCCCACGCGCCCGCGCAAGCCGCGCGACAAGGCCAAGGTCGAGGTCGGAGTGCAGATCGCCGAGCGCTGGATCGTGGCTGCTCTGCGGCATCGCAAGTTCTTCTCTCTGGGCGAAATGAACCGCGCCATCGGCGAGCTGCTGGACAAGCTCAACCAGCGTCCGTTCAAGAAGCGCGAAGGCACGCGCCGCAGCCTGTTCGAGCAACTGGACCAGCCGGCGCTACGCCCGCTTCCGGTCCAGCGCTTCGATCTAGCCGAGTGGTCACAGGCCACGGTCAACATCGACTATCACATCCAGTTCGATAAGAGCTTTTACAGTGTGCCCTATCAGTTGACGCGACAAACGGTGGAGGTGCGGGCCACGCCCACGACCGTAGAGATCTTCCATCACGGCAAGCGTGTCGCCTCACACGTGCGCACGGCCAAACCATATGTAGCCGTGAGTGATCATGAGCATCGGCCCGCTGCGCACCGTGCCCACCTGGACTGGCCACCATCGCGGCTGGTCCAGTGGGCGGCCACGGTGGGCACGCGGACGCAAGAGGTGGTGGAGAAAATCCTTGAAGCGCAGCCGCATCCGGAGATGGGGTATCGATCATGCCTGGGGATCATCCGGCTGGGACAGCGTTATCCGGTAGCTCGCGTGGAAGCAGCCGCTGACCGCGCTTTGCTTACAGGCGCAGTCAGCTACAGAAGTATGGACTCGATCCTGCGCCACAACCTTGACCAGCAACCCATCAACCCACCGTCTGCGCCGCGTTCTGTTCCCGAACATGACAACATCCGCGGCGCGGCGTACTTCGAGTGAGAGGAGGCGAGCCATGTTACATCAACCCACCATCGAAAAACTCCTGGCCATGCATCTGGAACCCATGGTCGAAACCTGGCGCAACTTGGAACAGAACCAAGACGCCGACCAGCTCAGCTTCGAGGAAAAACTCTCCCTCATGGTCGATAGGTTGTGGACGTGGCGCCAGAACCTGGCGCTCGAACGGCGGCTGCGTTACGCCAAGTTAAAAGGCAACGCCTGCGTCGAAGACATCGACTATCGCGCTTCTCGCGGCCTCGATCGCACGCTAATACGCTCGCTGGTCAACGACTCCGGCTGGGTCAGCCGGCACGAGAATATCTTCCTTGTCGGTCCAACCGGAGTAGGCAAGAGCTGGCTGGCCTGCGCGTTGGCTCAGAAGGCCTGTCGCGACGGATATCTCGTGCTCTACACTCGCGCCACAGCGCTGTTCCGCGATCTGGCCCTGGCACGGGCTGACGGCAGCCAGCGCAATCTGCTGGCACGGCTCAGCCGTGTCGATGTTCTGGTGGTCGATGACTGGGCCATGGCACCCATGCAGGAATCAGAGCGGCGCGACTTCTGGGAAATCTGTGAGGAGCGTTATCAAACAAGATCCACGATCCTGACTTCACAAGTTCCCGTCGTGCAATGGCACGAGCAGATCGGCGACGCCACCATCGCCGACGGTATCCTCGACCGGCTCGTGCACAACGCTCATCGCATCGAGCTGCGTGGCGAGTCCATGCGCAAGGCAGGAGCCAGGAAAACGGAAAGCAAACAGGAAATGCAAACCTGACAACCCAGCGTTGCCGGCAACCGAAGCCGCTGCTGCTTCTGAAGGCGCTGGTGTGGGGAAAGGGGCTTCAATCGCCAGCCCCTTCCCCCACGCCCCCATCCCCGCTCCACAACAAAATAGCCTCGCTAACGCTCGGAAAATAACTCCTCCTGCTTGACGATCTCGATCACTTCTCGCGACAATCAATCTCGCCAGCGTCGCTGCGCTCCGACCTTGATCGGAATCGCAGGAACTCTGATCGCTTTCACCCTGAATCCCTGATCGACATCACTGGAATCCGCACATCCGGTCCAATGCGATGTGAAGGTGTCGTTTATCGATAACCGCGAAGCTTCCACGGGCTTCGTCCCATCCGCTATGTCGAGCGCAATCACGCCATGCACCAGCGGCACACTCTGGATCAAATAATGCCCAACAATAGTAGGCACGCCGCAGAATGACCCGGGAAAGGTGTAGACCAGCTTGGCCGATGGCTCTTCCTTGTCAATGTTGCTGATGCGCTCAATCCCACAGCCGAGCGTTTGCACGTAAACCGCCCCATCCGGTCCAAGGCGTGGCTCTTCCGGACTGACGTGGCCATAGTGATTCTCACCCATGTCCAGATAGGCGGTTTTCATCAACTTCAAGTCGGATAGTCGAAACACCTGATACGTTACGCCGCTAAAGACATTCTCATTGTGCATCGAGGAGTTGGTGACCACTACCCGGTCAATCCCCGGAAGCACGACCAGGCTGTACGGCTCAAGCAGCGCGTTGGGGAATGCCGGGTCAGCCGAACTCGCAGAGCGAATGACCTTCCCTTGGTCGTCGATTTCTACCAGTCCTCCGCTGCCGCCTATCTGCTGCTTGCCCATGTTGGCGTGCGCATGCTGGAAAGTAACCAACACGTGCCCGTTGGGCAACCGGAGGTAGGAATGCGGATGCATATAGCCGTCCATATCGGTAAACGAGGTCACGATCCTTGGGTGCAGCGCGTCGCGCACATCGAAGATAAACGTGCGTCCGGCATCATGGTCGTTCGCGAACAGCATTCCACTCTCGGGCATCACGTATTCCGTGTGATGCACACGCACCGTTTGCTGGTCGGTCACCCGAGTCGTGATCAAACGTCCGTATGTCTCAGAAGCCGGATCCGCATCGATGACTGCGAGAAAATCATTGCCTTTTTTTGCGACATCGCCAGTCCAGGCAAACATGTAGTGCCCCGGCGCCTTCGTCTGTTCCTGGGACTGCGCAAGTAGGACGAAGACGCAGAAGACCAAGGAAAGTGCGAGCAGGAAACGCCGCATCGAGACCTCTGCAAGCTGAATGCCATTACTAATCCGGAAGCATATCAGATCGATGACAAGCAGCATTTGAGAGTTGCAGTGAACGATGACAATCGAGCGGTGACAGACCGATCCGCTGATGACCGCACTATCCCTGTCCGCATAGAGGGTCATGTCCGTCTGTCACGGCTGTCACGGCTGTCAACGGCTGTCATGTCGTCACGGCTGTCATGTCCGTCTGTCACGGCTGTCATCGATCCGCTGATGACCGCACTATCCCTGTCCGCATAGAAGGGTCATGTCCGTCTGTCACGGCTGTCTTGCTGTCACGGCTGTCTTGCTGTCACGGCTGTCTTAACGTGGTCACGGCTGTCATGTGTCACGGCTGTCATGTAAGTCGCATTGGGAAGATGCAGGTTTTTACTTCAAGCGGAGCGGGAACTTGGGGCCCGCCGCTGCGACTTGGATCAAATCCCGAGATTGTAGTGCTTCGCTTCGAGTAAAGTTCACTGGCTCGTCCGCCGAGCCCGGGCACTCGATTTTTCGCCCTCCATCCATTTTTCATGAGTCACATCGACGCCGGCCGGAATCCGATGAAGAGCATGACAAATTCTGCGCTGCTGCTAAAACAACCGAGAGGACGATTGTCTGTGGATGAGGGTCACCCTTAGACTCCGAAGCTTTTGCTTTGCAGCGGCCGTTTGTGTTGCTGCCACTTTGCTGTCCTGGGTTTCAGGCGCGGCTTCGTCCTGCTTCCACCTCGCGATTGTCATATGTAGTCTCTACGGAGGTAGCGGCGCCGGCTTGCTCTCGACCGTTCTGGCCGCGCTGAGTTTCGACTACTTCTTTCTTTCTCCTCATTTTCAATTCTCGCCTGAGCTTTCCACTTATCCCCGCTTTGCCGCCTTTGTTGCTACGGCCTTGTGCATCAACCTGGCGATTGCGGCGAAACAACGGGCAGAACGGGCGCGCCGCGAAGCTATCGAGGACCGTCAGGCCGCCCGTCAGGCCTTACACAAAGTTGAACAGAGACTCGCGCGGGCAGCTCAGATCGCGACGCTAGGAGAAGCTTCGGCCTCCATCGCCCACGAAATCAACCAACCGCTCACCGCAATCATCGCCAACGCACATACGTGTTTCGAGTCACTCTCCAACGATCCCACCGACGGGAACGAGGCGCGCTCCCTCGTTCAGGACATTCTGGACTCCGGCTATCATGCGACCGAAATCGTGCAACGCATGCGCGTACTTTTCAAGAGTGGTCCCTTCCAAGAGGCGCCGCTCGACATCAATGAAGTGGTCAACGAGGTATCCCGTCTCATGCGCAGCGAGGCGGAGAAGCGGCGAGTCAACCTCGAAATCGATTTAGAAGCGCGGCTGCCTGCAATCCTCGGAGACCGAGTACAAATCCAGCAGGTTCTGGTCAATTTGTGCATCAACGGCATGGACGCGATGGATTCGGTGGTGGAATGCCGGCGAACCTTAACCCTGCGCACCAGGCTGCATGATCCCAACGCCATCCGCGTCGAAGTACAGGATAGCGGCATCGGGCTCGAAAATCCCGATCGCGTCTTCGAAACGTTTTTCACCACCAAGCAACACGGAATGGGTATGGGCCTGCCCATTAGCCGTTCCATCATTGAATTGCATCATGGACATCTCTGGCCGCAAAGCAGCGACGCTCCCGGAACCACGTTTTGTTTCACGCTGCCCATGCCTACGGCAGGAGCCCTTGGTGGAGATGGCCAACCGCCTGCGGAAGAATGCGTGTCCCTTGGGCTGGCAACCATCAGTCCAGGGTAGGACCTGCCCGGGGGATCATGCAATCGGAATCAGCAATCCACTTTGGGACCGACGAACGTGACCCAAAGGCAGCTAATAAATACACCTCACGCCCCTAGAACTGATTGGCTCCGCGACCGTAGCCGTTCGGCTACCACTCGTTCGCTTCCCTCGACGCGCCTTTCGCGTATGTTCTTGAGATAAAAGGGCACAAACTAGGACGGCACGACCTTCGCGTTTGGTCCGCAGCATGCAATTGGCAGTGCGTAAACTCTGGAGCAGCCCGCGGGGGGTGCTCCTGAAAGGGTGGTGTTCCTATCATGATTACTGACCCTGGCAGAAGATGGGGATCGAGCGACAGGCTTGAAGCGTACGTTCGCGATCGCCTAGTAAACTTTCCGGGCTTCTTCAAGAACCATGAAGGAGACAAGTTGCCCACGATGGAAGCAACCATTCCCGGCCAGTTTAATAAATCTGGCCACGGCATCGACATCCTGGCGCTCGATTGTCGGGGAACGCTATGGATCATCGAGGTGTCCCGAGGCAGCATTCGAGGTGCTGGTCTGGTAAAGCAGCTAGGCAATCGAGTAAAAGGCAATTACCAAATGGCGCCTGAGTGGCGAATAGTTAAAAAAGATGAGTTCCTGAAACTCCCCAACTCGCACGAGAAGCTAAGCGCACTGTTTGGTGCTCCCGGGATGGCACTAGAGGACGCTCAAAATCGCTTTAACCTAAAGCTAAATAAACACAGAGTTGCGATCGTTGTCCCGGAGGGTTGCCACGTCGAGGGAGAAAACACAGAAATCAGCTTCGGTCGAGAGATTTATACCTTCTTCGTGAGTCCAGAAATCAAGCTTCACACCCGACGGAAGTGAATTCTCGGGCCCTTTGAGGGGACGGGCGAAAATGTCCTAACCTCAATTGTTGCCTGCAGGCATTCCTGGAAGGACGATCGCCAACTCAAAACAAAGTCTCCTGGCTTAGCTTCTCGCAATAATGTTGCTGCTTTCAGCCGCACCTAAGGGGATATTTCGTTGCTCCGGACAATTCAATGTGCGTCATTTCCGATGGTGGTTAGTTCGTCCCGGAATGTCCTTGCCGTTGATCATCCGGGCGCTGCCCACAAGTAACGCATGGGATAGATGGGAATTCGCTGGGTAACGTTTTGTCTGTCCCGGATCGGTATCTAGACAGATATCCATAAATTCTATTTAACGCGCGTTTCAGCCGAGGCTTAGACGGATAAGCCAGCATAGTGTGAAGGTACGCCATAGTGGCCTGCTCGTATGTGAGTCATTACGTTCATATCGTGTTTGGTACGAAAGACCGCGTGCACTCCATTCGGGAGGAGATTCAACCGAAGTTATGGGCGTATATGGCAGGCATTGCAAAGGGCCACGGCATCCACGCGGTGGCCATCGGGGGCTTCGCCGATCATGCGCACGCACTGATCGACCTGGGGGCTATCCTCGGGATCGCAAAAGCAGTCCAGGTGCTGAAAGCTAACTCATCGCGATGGATGAAGGAACACGGTAGCGCGCGTTTCGAATGGCAAGAGGGATATTTTGCCTGTAGCGTCAGCAAGTCGCAGGTGGCCACCATCCGGCAATATGTTGTGAATCAAAAAGACCATCACTGCAGAATGGATTTCGCGAAAGAGTTCAAGTTGTTGGCGAAAAAACATGGATTTGAGATTGGAATTGAGGCGAACCAGCAAGTTGGTTGTGTCGTCCCCTAAAGGGGACTTGGTTTCCGTTGCTTTCCTTTCCCGGCACTCCCGTGCCGGGCTCTGGATTCTTCCGTCCCTTCCGGGACTGGTTTGCGGAAAAGATTTGTTGTCTGGAAGATGTGAAAAAATTGATTTCCCTGAGTTTTCGCGATTTTATTTTTGATCCCAAATGCTTGCCCACACCCCAGCGGTCGCTTATACGGCATCCTAGAGCGATTTTTTTTAACGCCGAGTTCACTGCAAATTTTGGAATCGATTTTTTCACACGCTCCGGACGGGCCTGGAACTTTGCTGGAAGCGTATAGAAACGGCCCACCCTGCAGGTCTACCGGTCGGGTGATCGAAGTCTATGTCCCCCCTCCACCGAGATCATGCGAAAAAAAATCGCTCTCCCTAATACATTCCTCAGCGAAAGTTCATCCCAATACGTCATCCCTCCCTCACTCATTCCGTAACGCCACCATGGGTTCCACGCCCGCCGCACACCACGCGGGCAGCGCCGACGCGAGCAAGGCTGCAAGCCCTAACGCCAACGTGGCCGAGGCCAGCATGACCGGATCCCAGGGTCGTACGCTGTACAGTTGCTGCGTCATCAACTTGCCGGCGCCGATCGCTAAGGGAATGCCGATCGCCAATCCGATGGCTACCTGGGAAAAGGCTCCCCTTAGCACCATGCGTAACACCCTTCCGCGATCGGCGCCCAACGCCATGCGGACGCCGATCTCACCCGTGCGCTGCTCCACCATGTAGGCCATCACGCCATACAGGCCAACCGCCGAAAGCACCAGCCCCAGCCCACCGAAGAGCGTCGTCAGGGACGCAATCATGTCCTCCTGCTTAAAGTCTCCACGGACAACCTTGTCGTACGAATCAGTCCCATACAGCACCAGATTGGGATCGACACTCGCCAACGCTTTGCGCACATTTTCTTCTATCCCCGGAGGATTGCCGGGCGCCCAAATCACGATGTTGTACAGGTAGTGTGACCAGATCTCGCCAGCGTCAAAGATAGGATCGTCCCAGCGGGTGGTCTGCGCCTCCGATACCCAGTACATGGGCCCGATCGGGTCCTTGTAGTCGTAGGTCATGTAACGCATGTCTTTCACGACGCCGACGATTTCATACTTGGACGCATATTGGATCTTGTCCGGCCCGAAATGCTGGCCGAGCGGGTTCTCGTTTTTGAAGAATCGCCGGGCGAAGGCTTCATTGATCACGGCTACGGGGCGGGTGGTGGCCGTGTCATCCTCCGTAAAGGAACGGCCCATGACCATCTTCGCGCCGAGGGTCTCGAAGAAGCCCGGCATCGCGCGTGCCCAGCCGGCGCTGGTATCTTCCTTGGCCGGGGGGTGGACAGGTGACTGACAGGCATGACCCTCTCTGGGGTTCGTGGATTGTCCGATTCCTGGAGGAGGTCCGATGCCGCGCGCCCGAAGATCACTGAGACGGAGGAAACCATTTTCGCAAAGGGTCGTGCCTGTCTGTCACCTGTCGGTCGTCACCTGTCGGTCTTTTTCCGTAGGGCTCTTACATCCCCTACAATGTGCCGGTTTATCCGGGCGCTCTCTGTCCCGCATCGTCCGTCCCGCATCGCCCGCATCGTCAGAGGAAAATCGCGAAGGTCAGGGCGTCCCCCATTCTTTCCCATTCTTTCGAAAAGGCCCTATTGCTATTTTTTAAGGGACTCGTAGGCGGAGAGAGGACCCGACGGAGTGGTAGTTCTCGTCTCAAGAAATCGCTTGGAATGCTGCTTCCCAAAGGCGTATAACTCCAGCGCTTTCAAAAAGGAATAAAATTGCGATCGGTGTGAAAACTTACGGCACACGCGTCGCGACGATTCTCCAACGCTGCTTCATACTCGTTTTGTTCACACAGCCCGCGTCTCCACAGGCGAGTGCTCCGGCGGTCTCGGTCTCCGTGCCAGCTCCGGCCCCAGGACAAACGGACCAAACCCAAACTGAGCAATCCGCAACGCCCGCACCCAATCCACCCGTCAAACTCATTCCCCGATCGGCTGACGTTCGAGAACGCACATTTCGGGCCGAGCACCACGTCATTCTGAATGTTTTTGTGACCGATGCATCCGGCAACCCGGTCACCGGCCTGAAGCAGGAGGATTTTACCCTGCTCGATAATCAGCAACCACGGCAGATCGCATCCTTTAAGGCCGTGACCGGTAGCACGGCGTTTGCCCCGCCGCGTGTCTTGCTCATGCTCGATAGCGTGAATAACTCCCCCAGTACCATGGCCTACACGCGCAAGGAGTTGGAGACCTTTCTGGGCCATAACCAGGGGAGCCTTCCTTACCCAGTCTCCATCGTCCGCCTCACCGACTCCGGAATACGTGCGGGCCAGCCTTCCCGCGACGGCAATGCCCTCATCAGCGAACTCAGGATGCTTCCCAATGACGTCCATGTGAAAGTGCGGGGTCAAGAGCCTCCACCAAGCACAACGACGTTGGGCCATCCGTTTGACCCCGCGAAAGCCATTATCCGGCCCAACCCAGAGGCCTCGGACCTGAATCAAAGGTTCACTCTATCCGTACCGGCTCTCGCCAGGCTGGCAGCGGAACAGGAAGATATCCCGGGCAGAGTCATTCTGGTCTGGATTGGCCCTGGCTGGCCTCTGCTGTCCGGCCCTGGATTTCTCCCGGATACGCCGCTGATGCAGAGTAATTTCTTCGCATACATCGTGGGTCTCTCGACCGCGTTGCGGGAAGGTCAGATAACGCTGAATATGGTTTCTTCTGCCAAAATGTTGCGCGAGGTAGGACTTGAACCGGATTACTACCAGGCCTTTCTCAACGGAGTGCCCACGGTCAACCAGGCAAATGCCGGCAACCTCGCTTTGCCCGTTCTTGCCTACGAGAGCGGTGGCCAGGTGATGGAGGAAAGCGAAGATATCGCCGCCGATATCGACAAATGCGTTGCCGATGCCGGGTCGTACTATGTGCTGTCATTCGATTCCGCTCCCGCCGGCAACCCAGACGAGTACCGTTCTCTGCAGGTGAAGATGAACAAGCCAGGACTGACTGCACGCACGCATACGGCATATTACGCCCAGCCATGACCCAGAACCGGTTGGTGCAAAGGAAAATGACGACCGGCGAGACGATCGAACTCCTCCTACCCTGGGAAGTGGAGGGTAAGGAAATGGAAGATCACCGGTTCGACGGATTGCGTCCGAAGCCCGCAGCCGAAATCTCGTAGTGGCTGCCGAAGCCCGCACATAGTCGACGTGGGCCCATCGAGCGATGCGCCGGAACCCCGTGACCGCAATTCGCGAATTGTAAGCTGTAGTTCAGATTCGACCCGAATTGCGCGAATTAATCTGGCTCTCTACTTCCAGCGCCGTTACTTCGCGAGTCCGTAAGGGTCGAAGCTGGCAATGCCGGCCGAACAGATGTGATCTGGACCAACCCGGCGCCGAGCTGACGCGGCGTTGGGCCTCGAAGTGACAGACGGGATGTTCACCTCTCGTGGTTGGGGTCAGCAGTTCCGACATGCTGAAGGAGCGGCTACTTCGCACTGGGCGAGTCATCCGCCTTCAAATCTCCCAGCGCGTACTGGATACCTGCGAGCAGATGCTCCATCATCCTCGTATTCGAATAGATATGCTCGCTGTGCCCGAGCACTTCAATGAAGACCCGGCCCTTCCCTTCCCGCCGAATCCAACTCAGCGCATAGTCTCCATCTGTCCGCTTGTACTTTTCTTTCGCCTTGTCTTCATCACTCATCTTGGCGTAATCAACGCTGGTTAGAACATGCACGTTCTTCCTTGAGAACGAGTCCTGCACCATGGTGTACGTCTCATCGTGAATCTGGAATTCCTGGCCGTGAAACATCGATGTTAACGGACTTTTTGGATCGTCAATTTTTACCGTCAAAAGCTGCGGGTATACCCAGTGAAACTTGAAGTATCCCCCGATCATGGTGTTGAACTCCGGCCAGGTTCCGGTGGGTGGCGCATCGATTGTGTGATCGGTAGTGTGGTATGAATCCACCGCAGCATGGATCCCGATCAGGCCCTTTCCCCCGCGCACAAATTCCATCAATGCCTTTTTGCGAGCTTCGGTAGCTGCCGCATCGTTAGGGTCATCCAGAAATGCAAGCGTCGTGCTGTCCAGGAAGATGGCGTCGTACTGTGCCAGGTTCGCAGCCGTAATATCGGCCGAGTCGTAAGTGATCGTTGCGGTATAGGCCCCTGTCTGCTCTCCCATGGCCTTCACCGTCGCCGCCGCTAAAGGAATGGAGGAGTGGACAAATCCCGCTGCTTTGCACAGGACCAAAACCTTGCGCGGCTGCTTCGGTTTCACCAGCGCCTTGGTCGGGATCGCATCCTCCATCGCGACCAGGTCCTCGCGATAGACAGTCTGGATCTGCACTCCATCCTTGATACTCTGCGGCCGGTTGCCACTGTAAGGAGCAGGCGGGGTCCCTTGGGCCATGCAGGAAAGAGTGAAAAGACAGACTGCTGCCATCGAAACAAAGCGTAGTTTATTCAGTTGAATGATCCGCATAGGCCCCCAATGGATGTAACTCAATTGTACGCACGCGAACAAGAAGAAGAAGCGACGCACCGGTGAGAATTTCGTCGTCAGACGGGCCTGTCACTTCGGTAAAAGATCAGCTTCGTCACTTTCGCAGCTGCTTGTAGCTCAAAATATCAACGCGGACCGCACCTTCAGGGAATACCGCCTGAATTTCAAGGCTCCCTCCCATTGCCTCGACGTAGCTTCGAAGCGTGCTCAGATACATGTCGGTGCGCTTTTCGATCTTCGAAATGGCGCTCTGGTTGACGCCTAGCATCTGCGCCATGTTGTTCTGGGTGAGGCTGCGTGCAGAACGGAGCTGCTCCAGCGGAAACTCCGCGAGCAGTTTCTTGCTCCGGGTTTTGATCTCTGCCCGGTCCTTCGGACTCATCTTTTTGGTCAGGTCACTGAATTTACGAGTCTTCATCGCATTCCCTCTATCCCACCTGTTGGCTATCTCTGAGGTAAGCCGTTAACAGCTTCTCCGCCTTCGGGACATGCGTGTCATACCAGCGGTTATTCCCCGTCTTATTACCACCCAACAACAGCACTGCATTGCGTTTGGGGTCAAAGGCATAGAGTACCCGGTACGGTTTGCCGCCGTGCTGCACGCGAAGTTCGCGTAGTTTTGTGGAACCAGCGATGCCGGAGCTCTAGGGAAACGGTAGCGCCACGCCCCTCTCTTCGAGCATGGCAACCACGACCGCCACATTTTTTGTTCCTGGACACCAAGGCCATCCCACCATGTCTCAAAATCAGCAGTGACGATGACCTCGGTGGTCATCCGAAAAGTATTCCATATCAAGACTATTCCGTCAAAGGACTAATCAAAGTTGATGGCGCCCGGGTAGACTGGCTGCTGGAGATGCGGGCGTTGACTCCTTTTGGAACGGATGGCTTGGTCCAGAAATCGAAGGACGCTAAACCTAGATCGACAAGCGATTACCCCTTGCTTGATGGCGGAAATCCGGTTCGGCCACGAGGCAATTGGGGTATGTCCGGTCGGTTTCTTCTAGACCCCTCGTCCCTCCGAAACTCCTCCGCAACGTCCAGAACGTCCCCGGGTTGTCCGCCCGAAAGGTTCCTTAGAACGGGGCCACACAGGGTATGATCTGACGACCGTTTCGGCGGTAGACACGAAAATCCTCATCGGTTGTCAGCAGGATCGGATCCAAAAGAATCTCGGTCATGCGCACAAGACAGGCGTCGGCAAGGCTCATGGGCACGTCAGAGTATTTTTCAAGCAGCTTCAAGACGAATTCCAGGTTCTCGGAAAACGAGAATTCAATGACCAGGGCATGACGACGCAGCAATGCGCTCATGGCGGGCCTGCCACGGCGGCCCAGAAGGTGAAAAGCTTCAGAGATGGCTGCCTCGCAGACAAGCCAAGGCGGGGCAAGCTTGGGAGCCTGGCTGGCCGCCCAGGAATGGTGGGCATCGCGCTCGCTGACCAGCGCGACCAGGAAGCCGGCATCAACGATGACGTTTCTGGCCATAGCCCGTTTCGTCGAGATAGGCCTTCTTGCGCCGGCTCAAGTCCGCCGGCAAGCCGCCCACAGAGCCAACTACATCGGCTATTGCTTCCCAGGACGAGACCTTGGGTGCCCCGCGCTGCGGCCCCTCTTCAAGACGTTCCCGGATCACATCGGATTTTGATACCTTTCGCACTCGAGACTCCGCTTCGATATCCGCAACGAGGGCTTCGGGTAGCCGGACGGTGAAACTCTTCATTCTATGATCGTATGACACATCTGTCAGAGGTGCAATACGGCGAATGATACGGGGTGCGGACGAACTCGCCGCTGCCTTCCAGGGGGAATGCGCGGTGAGTAGGCCCAGGTGAGTTTTCTCCTACCAGGTTACCCGGTACGGCCGCATCATCTCATTGTCTTCATGGTCGATGATGTGGCAGTGCCAGACATAAGTTCCCTGTGTAGGATCGAACTGGTAAAGATTCCTTCCCGCCCAGGAACGATTGCGAATGTTGGCAACATCCGATGGCGTCCATCGCACCAGCAGCGTAACGACCTGGTCGGATGCCACATTCACGGTGTCTTTCCAACCTGATTCTCCAGCCTCTGGAGGCGTCATGGAATTTGGATCGAGGAAACCACTGAACGCAGGATTACCGCCAAGCGCGCCGTCTGTATTGGGAGTTAGATAGTCCAGTGGAGGCCCATAGTCCGCGCAAAACACCGTCGGCGTGCATCCCGCCGGCAGAAGCTCCGGATGAACTGTGCCGAAGGCGCTTTGCCAAGCCGACAAATAGGTAGGTGTCAGTTGCGTATTTAACGATTCGCGCTTGACCACCTGGAATTGTGTCAGGTGAATATGGAACGGATGTTCACCCGCCATAGTAGAGCTGTAAAGGATCTGCCACTCTTCAATGGACCCCACGCGTGGCAGTTCACTGATGCCATCGCTGGGAAAATCATGGGCAATGCCGGGCGACTCCAGACCATTCCAATCAGTGTTATTGACGAATTCTACTCCCCGGGATGACGTAGTCGTAAAAGAGCATCTGCCGGATCTTGTCGATCTTCACGCCTGGCAGCACATTGCCTTTTCCGTCGGTCAGGCGAACGAGGGGGTCTTTCCTCGCGCAAAGGCCAATGGACGGCACCGCCGGCCAGCTGGCCGGACCAAGCACTTCACCGGTCCTGGAATCTGAGCTTTCGTAGGCCCAGACCCGTGTTTTGCGGAACTTTATGCCGCATAAATTGGGCCCCCCTTGGGGTAGCACGGCCTGGTTGATTTCCTTCATCGTTACCGTCAGACGAGGATGGGCCGCTAAATCGACCCGCGGCACCAAGCCGGCAGGCCCGAAGACCGGTAGACTGACCGCGAACATCGGGATGCAGTTGGCCTCTAATAGGTCCTGCGGGACAAGAGAACTTGCACTTGAGCTGCGAGTGCCCACCACAAGAATCAACAACAGGGAAACCACACTCAAAATGGTTGCGCTCCAGCGAGGCGCCGGGGATTTGGCTGATACCGCAATCATGGCAGTTTTTGAGCTACGAAAGCACACAGCAACGAGCGTCCGACGATGTGTAGTCACTGGCGTTCCTTTACCTGGGATCATTGCGTTCTGGATTGTGAGAGAAACGATGCCGCCGATGTTGATTGGCAAGCCATCGCTGAGGGCTGCGCGACCACCGCGACAAGATTCTTCTCCCAAGATGGGGTTGTGCCAAACAAATGCAGCCGCCGGCACGCCCGGCTACGCGGCGGCGCAGGGGAAATATCAAAGGTAAGTTAAGCCAAACACGGTCTGGGAGGGAGGGTCACCTGGTAGTGGTTTCCCCTGACCGCGACCCGTCCACTTTAGTGTGGGCGGGGTAGAAAGGCAAGATCAAACTACTAGTCTTCCGGCATGCTCATCATCTATTCACAAAGCCGAAGGAAGAGCACCCGTATCCTTCGCTTGACTTGAATGTTTCCTTAGGGGCCGGTTATGCCAGCCCGTAACAAGAGCCCGTGCAGTTCTGCAGCAATATGGTCTGCATCCCGGGTGGTTGGAACCGGTTCGCCCATCAGCTGTGAATATTGACAGCTGGTACCACCCATAGCCGTCCTGTAAAGTCGAGGTGCACGAAAGGGGCGAGTCCTCCTATTCCTCTGTCATAAGGTCACTGGGTAACGCTTCTGGATCGACTCGCTATTTCGACCAAAAGGAGCAATCGAATGGTAGCGCAGACAAAACCCAACATTCTTTTCATCATGGCCGACGACATTGGCTGGTTTAATGCCAGTTGCTACAACCACGGCATCATGGGTTACCAGACACCGAACATTGACCGCATCGCTACGGAAGGCGCACTGTTCACTGATTTCTACGGACAACAAAGTTGCACCGCCGGTCGTGCCGCATTTATTACCGGTCAGTCGCCAATCCGCACGGGTCTGACAAAGGTTGGAACACCCGGTGCGACGCTTGGTCTCAGCTTTGAGGATCCCTCGGTTGGGGATTTCATGAAGCATTTCGGCTATGCCACGGGTCAGTTCGGCAAGAACCACCTCGGCGACCGCAATGAGCACTTGCCTACAGTGCATGGTTTCGATGAGTTTTTCGGAAATCTCTACCACCTCAATGCCGAGGAAGAACCCTACTATGCGAACTATCCAAAGGACCCGGCATTCCGGCAGAAATATGGCCCGCGCGGCGTGTTGAAATGCAAAGCAACCGAGACGGATGATCCGACGGTCGATCCGCAGTTCGGCAAGGTTGGCAAACAAACGATTGAGAACACCGGCCCTCTGCCTAAAGAGCGCATGGAGACCGTGGATGAGGAGTTTCTGGCCTCGGCGCTCGACTTTATTGATCGCAAGACGAAAGAAGGAGGCCCCTGGTTCTGCTATTTCAACCCAACCAGGATGCACATCTTCACGCACCTGAAACCGGCCTCTGTAGGCAAGACGGGACTAGGACTCTATCCCGACGGTATGGTCGAACTAGACGGCTACGTCGGACAGTTGCTCAAGAAGCTCGACGATCTCAAAGTTGCCGACAATACCATCGTCGTCTTCACCACCGACAACGGGGCCGAAGTAATGACATGGCCGGACGGGGGCGCCACGCCGTTCCGTGGCGAGAAGGACACGAACTGGGAAGGCGGCTGGAGGGTGCCGTGTGTCATGCGCTGGCCCGGCGTGATCAAGCCCGGCCGCGTGATCAATGAAATCAGCTCCCTTCAGGACTTTATTCCAACCTTCGCCGCAGCGAATGGGGAGCCCGAATTGGTCGAGAAGGTTAAGAAGGGATACGCGATAGGGGACAAGACCTACAAAGTCCATCTCGACGGATTCAACCTTATGCCGTTCCTGGCCGGCAAGGAGGATAAATCACCGCGACAAGGTTTCATCTACTGGAGCGATGATGGCGATTGCATGGCGATGCGCATGGGGCGGTTCAAGATCGTATTTACCGAGCAGCGAAACACAGGCCTCGCTGTCTGGCGCGAACCTTTGTCCGCGATGCGGCTTCCCAAGTTCTTTGACCTCCGCGCCGATCCGTTCGAGCGCGGCGAGGAGAGTTTCAAATACGACCAATGGTTCCTCGAGAATATTCCCATCCAGTATGCGGCGCCTCCCGTTCTCATGAAGTGGTTGGAAAGCTTCAAGGAGTTCCCGCCGCGTGCCAAGGCAGCAAGCTTCACCATCGATCAGGTGGTAGGAAAAATGATGCCAAAAGACTAATTTTCGTCAAGCCCCCTGCCGCTCCGGCACTGCGGTGCGGGTAGGTCGGGGGGCAGACGAACTAACCACCATCGGAAATTCCGCGCACTGAATTGTTAGGGGCGAATTGTTCGGCGACGGACGAAATATCCCTAAGTGCGGCCAATAGCAACAACACTCCGATTGCATGATCGGCGGTGCGGGTACTTCCCTGGACTGAAGGTTACCAGCCCAAAAGGAGACGCATTCTTCGCGGGCGGTTGGCAATCTTCACCGTGAAAAATTCGTGGACCAGACGGGACTGGAACTTTGCCCGAAGTGGTGAACCGGCCCACCACTTTTCTGAAGCGCTCCGCAGCGCCGGCACAACACGAACCATTTTCACCTTTGCGGGGTCTCCTGTTTCGCATCTCCCAATGGTTGGGCGCTACGCTGCAAGAGGAACCAGACCAGACTTCGCGATCATCTTGTCATGCGTCAGAAGGCGAATGCCCTCAACAATCGCGGTTGCTCCGATGATTCTGTCCTGCGGATCGTTTGGGTAGGTTTTTGGGAACTGAACAGAACGAACCGCTATCTCCCGAGTGATGGGAAGAACCTGCACATAGGAAGTACATTTCTTCACAAAGGAATCGACGCTCACATCGATATCGATTCGCTTGTTCACTGTAATTGAGGGATCTCCGACACACTGTCCGTCGGTCCCCGAAAAGCCCCCGAAAGCCCGGGAGCCCAAGCCCCACAAACCACGGGAGGTCGGGCCACCATGGCTTCAAGCGGGCCGCTGGCTGCAAAAAGCGTCTTCGGACCGAACTACGAGCGTCTCGTCCAGCTCAAGAAGAGGTACGATCCAGCCAATTTCTTTCACCTGAATCAGAACATTGATCCCGTTGAAAGCACTGCCGCCTGCGTGAGCGGCGCATATTATCGCTTGGTGCGCAGATGCTGCATTTGCGGTAACTTCCTTCCTTTGCCCGCTCTGGCTGCGGACATTACAGAAACCGACTTCGCAGGATCCTATTCCATTCGAACCTCAACGTATCTGCTTACTTCCCGTCCTCTTCTTTTGGAACCACCAGCGCGACCAGCCCGAACTTTGTTTTCTCCGAGTCGGTGTTGTCAACCGCGACGATGCGGAACCGTTCCGGCGTTCCCGCCCGCAGCTCGTAGTCACCGTCGCTTCCGTTGGGTGTCATTTGTCCGCCGTTATGGTCGCCGCACGTCAACCCGCTCTTCGTCACGGTCAACGAGCCCACCGGCTTTCCGTGATTGCACTCCAGCACCTCACCGTATTTCGCCAGAGCCTTCCTGTAAAACGAGATCACTTGGTACGGCGAGTCCTTCGTCACAAAGCGCGCCACCTGTAAGTTGAAAAGAACGCTATTCAGTGCAAACCCCAAATCCGCTGATGAATCGCTGTCCTTATCCTTGAATGGACTTGATCCCGGATATACCGGCAACCCAATATCCTTCGCCGTCGCGTGCGAATTCGCATGCATGCTCAAGTTAAAGTCAGAATTCTGCGCAAAGCATGAAACCGCCATCAGAACAATCGCCGGTATCACCGTGAGAATGAGTCGTCGCATAAAAACCCTCGCTTGGATATACGCTCGCGGCGCCTGTTAGGTTCCGCCAAACTCCATCCATCCCGGACCTTTGGCAAACAGCCGCCCCGATGCGTCTCCCGGCAATCGAGTCTACGAGACTGCTCCTCGCTCATGGGGGCGCTCGCGATAGAATGCGAGCGCGTTGCCAAGCTAACGTAAGGAGAGCCCGAACGATGAAAGCTGGTCGAATTCTGTGGATATTTCCGTTAGCCATTCTCATTGTTTTTAGTTGTGTTGTACAGGCGCAGGACAACAAGCCAGCGCCAGAATACAGCTTGGGTGCAGACCGGATTGCCCGGATGGAGCAGATCATCGACTCTTTCGCCACTGCGAAGCAGTTCATGGGTGAGGTGCTGGTGGCGGAAGATGGACGGGTGGTGCTTGATAAGAGCTACGGTTTTGCCAGCGTGGAGTGGCAGGTGCCGAATACTGCCGAATCGAAGTTCCGGCTGGGCTCAATTACGAAACAGTTCACTGCGGCGTCGATCCTTCTGCTGGAACAGCAGGGCAAGCTGAGCACCGACGACCTGGTGAAGAAGTACATGCCCGATGCCCCAACAGCGTGGGATAAGATCACGATCTATCAAGTGCTGACGCACACTTCGGGGATTCCGAGCTTTACCGGATTTCCCGATTACCACGCGAACGAGGTGAAGCCCTATACGCCGGAACAACTGGTGGCGTGGTTCAAAGACAAGCCGCTAGATTTCCAGCCGGGCACGGATTGGCGCTATAGCAATTCAGGCTATGTGCTGCTGGGCTATCTGATCGAGAAGATCAGCGGCAAAAACTACGCACAGTTCGTGCGAGAGAATATCTTCGACCCGCTGGGCTTGAAAGACACCGGCTACGATTCGTTCACAGAGATCATTCCCCACCGCGCAATGGGATACCTGAATGGCCCGACGGGGCTGCAGAACGCGCCGTACATCGATATGAGCATTCCGCTGTCAGCCGGAGCGCTGTATTCCACCACGCACGATCTGCTGAAGTGGGAGCAGGCGCTATTCGGAGGGAAGCTGCTGAATGCGACCGAACTGAAGAAGATGACTACGCCTTTTAAACAGGATTACGCATGCGGGCTGATGATCCTGAAATTACCGGGAGGACATCCGGTCATCACGCACGGGGGCGGCATCGAAGGCTTCAATACAGCTCTGGCGTATTACCCGGACAACAAGCTCACGGTGGTTGTGCTGAGCAATCTGAACGGCAGCGCTCCAGATGAGATCGCCAACAAGCTCGGCATGACGGCCTATGGTGAGAAGGTTGTGCTCGCCGCGGAGCGGAAGGAGATTGCGGTCACCCCGGCGGTGCTGGCCGAGTACGTGGGGACGTACAAGCTGGGGCCGAAGTTCGATCTTGCGATCACTCTGGAGGGCACGCAACTGATGGCGCAAGCGACAGGGCAGCCAAAGTTTCCGTTATTCGCGGAGTCGCCGACGAAGTTCTTCTTGAAGGTGGTGGATGCGCAGGTGGAGTTTTTCAAAGAGAACAGAAAGGTGACGTACCTGGTGCTGCATCAGAACGGGCACGATACGAAAGCGATGAAGCAGTAGGCGCGAGTTGGCTGGACACAACACGGCTCCGCATTAACTGAAGTGCCTGCGAAACGGGACATTCGGGAGATGCGGGATAGACGAACTAACCACCGTCGGAATTGCAACGCACACTGAATTGTCCGGAGGCCAACGAAATATCCCCGGCCAGTAATCTGTTCAAGCTTCGAGATGAACGCAGCGTCACCTCTTTTCCGTCCGGCGCAGGAGTCGTCTTTAAGTTTCGCAATGCATTGAATCGCCGCCGCAGATTCAGATGAATCTGGTTCTGCCCCGCTGGAATCCATTTACGTAGTTCAATGAGTCGAGAGGAATACCCGTGATTCGAACGAACATCCTGACCCTTCTCTGCACAGTTTTGGCCTCGACCGTCGCCGGTGCGCAGTCTAACAACGATCCGCCCTTGCAAGTGCCCGCCAAATCTCTCCCCGTCCCTACGGACGTCAGCCCGGAAATGCAAAAGCTCATCGCGGCTCCGCGCAATCGGGATTGGGATCGCCTCTGGGAGACAGGCCAAGAGTGGCGAAAGGCCGCCGATGGGCGGGCAGCCAAAGCGGTCCAGGCCCTCCCCGCCGTGCGGCAGCGGCTCCACGTCTCCGTCAAAGCAGACACCATTGATGGCGTGCGCGTCTTTATTGTGACGCCCGATGTCATTCCTCCCGAACACCAGGACAAGCTCCTCATTCACCTGCACGGGGGATGCTATGTGTTTAATCCGGGTGAGTCTGGAACATCGGAAGCCATCATGATGGCCGGCTTCGGTCACTTCAAGGTCATCTCCGTCGACTACCGTATGCCTCCCGAGGCCTACTTCCCCGGCGCGCTCGACGATGCCATGACTGTGTACAAAGCGGCCCTCAAGACCACCGATCCCAGGAACATCGCGGTCTTCGGGACCTCCGCGGGCGGTGCACTCACGCTTCAGATGATGCTCCGCGCCAAGCAGGAAGGGCTGCCTATGCCCGGTGCCATTGCGCCCGGCACACCCATGTCGGACGCGACCAAGACCGGCGACTCGTTCTACGCCAATGAAATGGTCGACAACGTTCTCGTCTCCCCCGACGGCTTTTGCCACGCCGCCACCGTGATCTATGCGCACGGCCACGATCTGGCCGACCCGCTCATCTCCCCGGTCTACGGCGACATGCACGGATTCCCGCCTGCCATCCTCACCACCGGCACCCGCGACTTGCTCCTGAGCAACACAGTTCGCGTGCACCGCAAACTCCGCCAAGCGGGCGTCGATGCGCAACTGCAGGTCTTCGAAGGCCAATCGCACGCTCAATACCAGTTCAACGATCAGGCTCCCGAAACGAAAGAAGCCTTCGGCGAAATCAGCGCCTTCTTCGACAAACACCTCGGCGTGGCTGCCCGGTAGATCGGGCTGCAGACATGGGCCTACCAAATCAGTTCTCCCGGCGGCTACTGTTTGCAGCGATGTCATCACCGAGCAAAGCCGGCGCGCCGAGCCCAGGATCAGAATCGTTCCCGTCGGTGGGATCGCCTGCAATCCTCGGAGACCGAGCTTCGGAGTCTAGGGGTGACCCTCATCCCACAGACAATCGTCCTCTCGGTTGTTTTAGCAGCAGCGTCGAATTTGTCATGCTGTTAAGACGGATTCGGCCCCCGTGGTGGTAACTCATGAAAAATGGATGCAGGGTGAAAAATCAAGCGCCCGGGCGCGGCGGACCAGCCGGTGAACTTTACTCGAAGCGAAGCACTACAATCTCGGGATTTGATCCCAGTCGCAGCGGCGGGCCCCAGGTTCCCGCTCCGCTTGAAGTAAAAACCTGCATCTTCCCAATGCGGCTTAAGCCGTAGACAAACTGGCGGTAAATCCGCCGCGCCATCCAACTCCAGGGTATGAACTGCCCCAGATGAGTATGCCCGGATAGCTGCAGAGAAACACCGGCCGCCTCCGCAATTTCCGGATGGTCAGGTGCATGCGTCAATAGAATGCTCGCGCGATTCCGGTCCAAGCGGACGCCTTCTAGCACCGAAGTAAAATGCCCGCCTCGCGCTGCGTTCCGGTACGGCACACCAACAATCTGCAAACCGTCAACTTCCACCTTCTCGTCGATGAGCACGCGCACCCCGGCTGCGGCAATGGCATGCAGATATTTGCTCTCATCCCCAAACTGCTCGTGGTTTCCCGCGACAAAATACACCCCGAGCGGCGCCACAAGCGCGCTCAATGGCTCCGCTGCTCGCCGGACATCAATGGCGGTGCCGTCATACAAATCGCCGGCAATAAAAACCGCGTCCGGGTCTTCCTTCAAAATCTTCGCCACCATCCGCCGCAGAAAACTGCCGTTTCGCACATGCCCCAGGTGCAGGTCGCTGATGAGCGCCGCCCTCCGCCCCCGCCACGCGGGTGGCAAGTTCGGGAGTTGTACCGTTGTTCGCGTGATGCGCGTCCGGCTTGCGTTGAAAACTCCGTAGACGCCGGCCAATACTGCAGCGCCGAACAGCCATTCCACCATCCGATGGAAGCTCACGTCGAGCCCTGCCCGCCGCGCAACTGCGAAACTTATCCAGGAGAAAACAGCGGCGAAGAAGAGGAATGTCAAAAAACCCAACCAAACCGCAGCAATGCTGTAGAACGCGCGCACCGCAGCATTTTTATAGCGGAAGGCAAGAAGTGAAGCGGCAACAAAGCTCACCGACAATAAGCTGAGAACCAGCTTGATCCACAATGTCCCGGGGACATCGCTTCCTGCGGCCGAAAATGTCCACGTCTCATAGACAATAAAATGCGACAGAAAAAGCACGGCCTGAAGAATTAAGATGAGAGCGATCAAGCCCTGTTGTACCCCAGTATTTCTCCTAACAATGATGCTCTTCACGCGTGATACGCTCCTTTATTTTGCGTGAAGAGCCAGACCGCTGGGTTTGCGCTTCAACCAACGATAAGCTATCCTCCCCGTCATGCAAATCACCTGGCATCCTGCATTGCTCTTATTGGGCGCTGTTCTGGCCACTATACCAACGGCTCCTTCGGCGCCGCTGTTCGAGAACAATGAAGTCAAGGTGGTCCGTGCGTTCGAGAAATACCAAGTGGCGGGAAAGTTTCACCAGCACGATATGAACCGGGTCATGGTCTACCTCCAGTCGGGCCGGCAACGATTCGAATATCAAGACGGGAGGGCGCCCGCGGTATTCGATTGGAAGGCGGGCCAGGTGGTGTGGAGCCCAGCGAGCGGGATGCACTCGCCGCAGGTCCTCGATCATGATTTCGACATCATTGAGATCGAATTGAAGACATCAGGGACAGGCAAGGCGATCACCGGGAATCTCGATCCACTCAAGGTAGATCCCACCCACTACAAGCTGGAATTCGAAAACCCCCAGGTGCGGGTTCTGAGGGTCAGGATCGAGCCCCACGGAGTGGCTCCCATGCACGCGCATCTGACGGATCGTGTAACTGTCTTTCTCACCGATCAGAACTTCCGGACCACCGACTCTACAGGCAAGGTCGCGACCGTCGAACACAAAGCCGGTGACGTCGCATGGGGGACGCCCATCGAGCATACCGAACAGAACCTCAGCAACGAGCCTTTCGAAGCCGTGACCGTCGAAGTTAAGAAATGACCTACGAAGCTAGGGTGAAATCCCCTTCCAACACCGGGTTTGGTGGGAACTGACAATTTGGAAAAAGGCGTGGACGGGATGTTCACCTGGTCTGTTGGGTCAGCAGACGCATCTTCCCGTCTCGTCCTTGGGTTTACCCTCCACCTATTCAGGCATCTATCCGTTGCCTGGTGTCTGAATAACATCAATAATTGGCCCTTCCGCATCATCGAATCGTCCTCGCAAATCCTAGACTGGTCTAAGTGGCTTCTTCGGTGGGAACCAGACAAATACGAAGGCATGACGTCAGAGTCTCTTTGGGCGTGACTGGTTCGAAGCCCCCAGGGGAATCTCTGGTCGGTCCCGATGCCGACATGGTCGACGCCCACAGCATCGACCATGTCCCTAATCCCCGCGACATATTCTTTAGTTGTGCCGACCAGACGGCACCACACGCCGATAACGCCGCCCGCATCGGCCACCTCACGCGCATGTTCTCTGGTGATCAGACGCCGCTGCATATCCGCCGAAGGTGTGCTTCTGCCCGCGTCCCTGCTCAAGCCGGTGTGGGAGATGATTAAAGGCTGGGTGGCCACTTTCAACGCGCTCGTCACCGTCTCATGAGTTCCGTGCGCAAGATCCACTACGATCCCTAGCCGGTTGCATTCCTTGATGACCTGCGCTCCGAAAGGAGTGAGCCCTCCCAGATGAGCGGGAGCTGTGTATACATCGCCTATGGGCGAAACCCTGTCATCCTGCTCGTGAACCAGCTGCAGATGGCGCACACCCCGCTGGTACGCTTCTTCAATGCGCTCCAGTCGCCCCTCAATAAACTGCGCTCCTTCGGCGGACTGAACGATGATGGGCTGGCCCCGGTCGTGTGCGGTCTGCAAATCCTTCATATTCAGAGCCCGACGCATGTGATTCCGTGCCAGCAGCCGGTCCTCAAAGGCGAGCGCCTGAAGATTGTACTTGTAATAGTCACCGGATTCCCCGCTCGAAATAATATCCACGTTATAGGTCTCGCAAATAGCCGAGAAGCCCGCGCGTTTCATCTCGCCGGCCAAATCGAGATCCGGATCCGGACTGGCACTCGCTGCATCTTTCACAAACCCGATCTGCACGTGACTGTGCATGTCGACTGCGATCGTGCTCGCTACAATCTGCGCGGCGCGGGGGTCAATCTCAGCCGCTTCAAGCAGACCCGGGCCGAGCAACATGGCGCCGCCCGCGGCTGTAAAGGCCATCAGAAATTCTCGCCGCGAAGGATTCAGTAGATGGCTTGTCATACTTGTTTTACGTTCCCGCTCGGAATAGCCGCGGTGTGAAGTCCTGAAGCGCGAGTCGCCACAAGCGCCATTCGTGCCCAAATCCCGGCAGTTCGATCCATGTGTACTTCACTCCCTTTTCATCGAATACCTTCCGGGCATCTTTCCATGACTCAACCAGGCCATCGTCGGTTCCAATCGTCAGGTAGAACAGACGCAGCTGACTGTTAACCTCAGGTCCAAGAGTAGGCAGAAGAACCTTGAACTTTTCCGGATCGATAGATCGACCGACGTCCGGACCGCGCCTGGTGTCCGCATCCGCGGGTCGCGGGATGTTTATCGCCATATTCGGCAGAAGGGGCAATCCACCGCTGAAGACTCCTAGCCAGGCGAAGTCGTCGAGATTGTTCATTGCCGCATAGAGCGCCTGCGCTCCACCTCGCGACAACCCCGCAATCGCACGGTATTCCCGGCCGGTCTTTGTGCGGTAATGCCCATCCACAAATGGCACCATGTCGTGAACCAGCGAATCCGGGAACATAAGTATCCTGCCCGACGGCGTGCCGGGTGGATTTGGCACGGGTTTGTCGTTTGGCGAGAGGCTCTGCCACTCGTTGCCGTTCCCCATCACCACGATCATCGGGACCATCTTGCCCTGCGCCAGCAGGTTGTCGAAGATCTCGGGTGCGCGGCCCATATCGGTCCAGGCCTCTTCGTCCCCGCCGCCACCGCCCACGCACCCAAGAAATGCCTGCTCCAGCCGGACCGGCGTTTAAAATGCGATAAGAGGCATATCGCTTTGCATCCAGCCAGTCTGTCGGAAACTACCACGGAGCAGGAGGTTGAGCCGAGGTTTTCTCCTTCTCTGATACGCGCAGTGGCCAATGCGGCCATGGGTCGCACGGATGTTTTACCCTTCTGGTTTGGCGAATCCGATCAATCGACCCCGCCTTTCATTCGCGAGGCGGCCATCACCTCCTTGCGCGAGGGTGAGACTTTCTACTCAGAAAATCTGGGCAGGTCGTACCTCCGGCAGGCCATCTCCACCTATCTAACGGATCTTCATCGGGTCCCCATCGGTGCCGACCGGATCGCAGTAACAGTTTCGGGTGTCTCCGCCCTGATGCTGGCCAGCCAGATATTAGTCGCTCCGGGCGACCGCGTGGTGACCGTCACGCCGCTGTGGCCAAACGCAGTGGAGATACCAAAAGTTGTTGGCGGACGGGTTACGTGTGTGTCGCTCGAAGTGCAAGATGGGCGTTGGGCGCTCCCCCTGGAAAAGCTGCTGCATGCGCTTACGCCCGGGACTCGGATGCTGGTGCTCAACTCACCCAATAACCCCACCGGCTGGACCATAGAACGAGACGATCAGGTGGCCGTTCTCGAGCATTGCCGGCGTCATGGGATATGGATTCTCGCCGATGATGTTTACGAGCGCCTGGTCTACGCAGAAGGAATGCGATCGGCTCCATCCTTTCTCACCCTCGCCCAGGATGATGACCGCCTGATTGTCATCAACAGCTTCTCCAAAGCCTGGTGTATGACGGGTTGGCGCTTGGGATGGATGGTCGTTCCCCCGGGGATCTTGCCCGACCTGGCGGCGCTGCTGGAATACAACGTCTCCTGCGCTCCTGAGTTTTCCCAGCGAGCGGGCACAATTGCGCTGCAGCAAGGAGAACCCTATGTGGCTAAGTTTCGAGCGGAACTGGCCCAGACCAAAGCAAAATTGTTTGCCGCTCTGCGCCAGCTTCCCCAACTGGAAGTACCCGAAGCGGACGGCGCGATGTATCTCTTTCTCCGCGTTACCGGTCAGGAAAATTCCCTGCACCTGGCAAAACGGTTGATCGAAGAAGTTGGGCTGGGACTGGCGCCTGGGAGGGCCTTTGGGCCTGAAGGCGAGGGCTGGCTGCGTTGGTGTTATGCGGCGGACTGGACGAAAGTCGAGTCCGGAATCGAACGCCTGTCGCGATTCCTGTCCACCTAATCCGGCTCGCGTAACCTTTCCGGCGTAGAATGCGTTCCGGAGGAACGTGAACGTGCGCACGATCAAGATTCTGCTCCTATTGGGGATGGTCGCCGCAGCAACCGGCTGCCGCTCGGATGCCCCGGCAGCGACCTCCGCGTCGCCCGTCGAGCAGGTCGACAAATACCAGTGGCTGGAAGATGTCCAGGGCGAGCGCTCCATTGCGTGGGTTAAGGCGCACAACGCCCGTTCTATGGAAGTGCTGGAGAACGATCCGCGTTTTGCCGAGTTGAAGGCATCCGCGTTGAAGATCTACGAATCTCCCGATCGTTTACCGATGCCGGAGTTGAAAGAGGGAACGATCTATAACACCTGGCAGGATGCGGAACATGTCCGTGGCATCCTACGGCGCACGACTCTCGCGGATTATCTGGACCCCGAGCCTCACTGGCAAACCATCATCGACTATGACGCGCTCGCCAAACAGGACAAGCAGGAGTGGGTGGCGAACGGTCTGAACTGCCTCTTCCCGGGCAATAGCCTTTGCCTAGTCTCGCTTTCGGCCGGAGGTGAGGATGCAGACACCCTCCGTGAATTCGATCTGAAGACAGGAAAGTTTATGGAGCATGGTTTTGTGCTGCCGCACTCCAAGCAATCTGTCGACTGGCTGGACAAAGACTCGCTACTGGTGGCCCGGGACTGGGGTGCGGGCACGATGACCAAATCGGGTTATCCATTTGTGGTGAAGCTGTGGAAGCGAGGCCAGCCGCTGGATCAGGCCAAGGAGGTTTTCCGCGGCACGGAAAACGATGTAGGTGCCGCGGGGTTCACGCTGAATGACGGCCAAGGTCACCATGTCACGTTGTTCGAGCACGGTCTTAACTTTTTCGAGTCCGAATATTTCCTTTGGACCCCCGGCGGCAACAAGAAACTGGCTCTACCGCGAAAAGTGGACGTGAATGGATTGCTGGACAACCAGCTCATCGTCACCTTGAACCAGGATTGGAAGCCATCGGAAACGATGTTCCCAATGGGGTCCGTTATCTCGTTGGATATGGACGCGGTGAAGCGGGACCCGGACAATTTGAAACCGGCGCAGATCTTTACTCCAAGCGCGGTGGAATTCGCTCAGGAGGTGCAGACCACCCGGGGGCATTTGCTGCTGACCACCCTCGAGCATGTCCGGGGACGCGCGTACGTCTACACCCGAAGCGCCAAAGGTGATTGGACGGCGAAGAAGCTCGACCTGCCGGATAACCAGACGGTGAAAATCGTGTCGGCCAACGGAGCCGACGACCGCTTTTTTCTCCAGGTCCAGGGATTTCTCACTCCCAATTCGCTGCTGCTCGGCGATCCGGCGACTCATTCGTTGAAGGAGGCGAAGTCGCTCCCCGAGCGGTTCGACGCCTCGCAAGATGTGGTCGAGCAGCTGGAAGCAAAATCCAAAGACGGGACAACGATCCCTTACTTCGTAGTGCACCGCAAGGATCTGCAATACGACGGCACTAACCCAACCTTGATGACGGCTTACGGCGGCTTCCAGGTTGCCGAAACGCCTACCTACAGTGGGGTTACAGGCAAACTTTGGTTGGAGCGGGGCGGCGTTTTCGTGCTGGCGAACATACGCGGAGGTGGAGAGTTTGGGCCAGCCTGGCATGAAGCGGGACTGACCACCCACCGGCAACGTATCTACGACGACTTCGCAGCGGTGGGCGAGGATCTGGTGAATCGCAAGATCACCTCGCCGCGCAGGCTTGGCATTGAAGGAGGCTCCAACGGCGGCCTCCTGATGGGGGTTATGTTTACCCAGCATCCTGAGATGTGGAACGCAGTGATCATCGATGTGCCATTGCTGGACATGCTTCGCTACGAGAAGATTGCAGCGGGCGCGTCGTGGGTGGGGGAGTATGGTTCGGTTTCCGTTCCACAGGAGCGGGCGTTTCTGGCCTCCATCTCTCCCTATAATCAGATCAGGCCTAACGTGAATTATCCTGAGCCTTTGATTTTCACGACCACCAAAGACGACCGCGTAGGCCCGGTCCACGCCAGAAAGTTCGCCGCCAGGCTGGAAGAGTTTCAGAAACCGTTCTTCTACTACGAGATCATCGAAGGCGGCCACAACTCAGGAGCAAACCTGAAGGAGCAAGCAGAAACCCGAGCCGTGGACTTCATCTATCTAACCCGAAAGCTAATGGATTAGCTCTGCGACCACCAAGAGGCCCGGCACCGAACCTCCTGAATAAGATGATGGGTGCCCCAGGTCTCGCTTTTGAGACCTGGGATCCTGCACGCAAATGCCGGCGGAGCCGAGTTCTCACGCACATTCCATCTGGGCTTTAGAGTGTGCGTGAGAATGCGATCGAGTGGCATCAGTACCGAGGGCCTTCTCGAAGTTAGAGTTCTCCGATTGGGTCTTCCGGCATTTGCGTGGAGGATCCCAGGTCTCAAAAGCGAGACCTGGGGCACCCATCATCTTATCCAGGAGGTTCTCTCACAGACTCGATAGACCGGGTCTACGCAACGTAGACCGAAAAGGCCCGAAGGGACGGCTGAAAATTAGCCATGACGCAAGTCCTGGGTTTGTTGCTCCCACCGCTTCATACAGGATTCACCTCCAGCTCCGGCTGGCGATGGCCGCTGGTGGTAGCGCCTGCGTCCCGCGGAAGGCTAAGGCTGTCGAAGACAGGGCCAAGAGATACGAAAGCCATGAACAGCACAGCCAGATGGAAGTCGCGCAGCTGGGGCGCGGCCGCTGAGTGACCGCGCGCATGAGCAACCAGCCGCAGAGTGATGGCGCCGATGGCCACACCCATACCCATGCTGAGCTGCATCACGGCGCTGAGAAACCCGTTGGCCCGGCTCATCCTGGCCGGCGGAATCTCCGCGTACGCAAGCGTCGTCATGCAGGTGAACTGCATCGATCGCGAGGCTCCGTGGAAAAACAGAATGGCAGCCACGAGAATGCTCGCTGTAGCCGGGGTGAACACCGCGCAAAGCGCCATGGACCCCGCGGTAATGGTTCCGTTGACGATAAGCAGGCGGCGAAAACCGAACCGGCGAAGAGCCTGGATTACGAATGCCTTCATCGTCAAGTCTCCGGCGAAGAGCGCCAGCAAATAAAGGCCGGACTGAAACGCATTCAACCCGAAGGCAATCTGGAACATCAGCGGGAGAAGGAACGGCAGCACCGAAGCGGCCATACGGAAGGCGCTCCCTCCGTAAACAGAAAGTGAATACGTTTTGAGCTTCATCGACTCCAGATCGATGAGCGACGTAGCCGGATTGCGGTGAGCGGCAACGATAGCGGCTATCCCGCTAAGCACGCTGAGCGCAAGGACAAGGCCGGGAATCTGCCACGCCACACCTTCGCTTCCCAGCTTCTCCATACCGTAGACCGCGCCGGCCGACGCAAACCCAGCGAGCAAAAATGTCAGCCAGTCGAAGGGATGCTTATCCCCGGCGCGCACATTCTCCACCCACAGTATCGTCAGGATCAGGGCGATGATGCCGAGCGGCAGATTGAGGAAAAAGATCCAGTGCCAGCTGGCATAGGTGGTGATAAAACCGCCCAGCGGCGGGCCGACGACCAAAGCCGTGAGGCCGGGCCAGGTGATGTAAGCGATGGCCTCGGTCAGCTTGTCCTTCGGCGTGGTACGCAGCACGATGAGGCGGCCCACAGGCACCATCATGGCGCCGCCGATGCCTTGCAGGATGCGCATGAGCGTGAACTCAGTAAGGGTGTGGGCCGCGCCGCAAAGAAGAGACGATAACGTAAAAGTGGCAATAGCCGCGGCGAAAATTGAACGCGAACCAAAACGATCTGCGACCCAGCCACTGATGGGGATAAAAACAGCCAGCGTGAGCAAATAGGCCGTCATGCCGAGGTTGAGGCTGACTGCGCTCGCGTGGAAGCTGCGCGCCATCTGCGGGAGCGCAGTGGCGATGATCGTACCGTCCAGATTTTCCATGAAGAAGGCGCCCGCGATGAGCGTGGTCACGTAAAGCGGCGAGCGGCTCTTGTTCATGGTTCTAGTTTACGAAACGGCAGCGCACTTCCTCCCACCGAAGACTTCGGCAGGTGATCGCTGAAAAGGACTATCTGATTAAGGAGTTTCTAATCCGCTCAAACCAGTCCTGCGCTCGAACGCCTGAATCAAGGAACCGAGGCTACGTTCAGCGCCGATCTCCGGACGCGGCTCGGCGACGACAGGAGTGGGCGGGGGGTGCACCGACCGTTCCTGCAGTCTGCGCGCCTCGTCAGCGGAAACTACGACGGGACCGCTCGGTACTAACCCGCTCAAGGCAGCTCCAGACTTGCCAGGTTTTTCCGTTTGCAGGTGCCGCCGTTCCATCCGGCGCTTCGGAGGAACACGCCGTATCTGCGGTTCCTCTTTCGGCTGCGGCGGCGGAGGTGGTGGTGGAGCAACAATCACCGCGGGCGCCGCTGTTATCGCTGCTCGCGGACGGCTCTGAGTCGGGGCCCGTTTCTTTGCTCGCCGTGCCAAAGCAATCGCCGAAGCAGCCTTCGCATCCTTGTTGGAGCCTGCGAGGGCCGCTGCGAGAAAGTCTCGCGCTCTCTCAAGGCGGCTTATTTCATTATCAATTTGTGCGATTATTTCATTCCGTGTGGTCATTGCAGAACCATTCTATCGTCCTCTGGACTCTTCTGCCGATCCTATGCCCTGTGGGAATTGACAATGTGCCCCTATTTGCATCGAATCGCGGATTCTTTCTGCCAAGCGACCAAATGGTTACAGTATTTTCACAACCACTACGGTCAAATCATCCGCCTGTGCCTGTTTTCCCGCAAACGTAGAGACGGCCTCGGTGATATGGCCTACCAGCGCGGACGCCGGCTCAGCTTCTTTGCTCACAACCACTTCTTCTAAACGGCTAATGGAAAACTCCTCACCGGTTTCATTTTCCTGTTCGGTGACGCCATCCGTGAACAGCGTGAGGATGTCGCCTTGATCGAGAGCAACGACTGTATTCGAAAATTGCGCGTCTTGCAAGATACCCACGATCGGACCACCGCCTGCTTCTAACTCCATTGCGCGACCGTCTTTCGTGCGAACGAGAAGGGGAGGATTATGGCCTCCGTTGGCGTACTCCAGGGTTCTACTCGATTGATCAAAGCGGGCATAGAACATCGTCACAAACGTGGCCGAATTTGTAATTTGCCGCAGTACCTGATCGAGATCTTTGATGATCGCAGCGGGTCCGTCCAGTTCCCGGGCACGAAGTCGCAGGACTACCGCAAGCGAGGGCATTAAAAGAGATGCGGCGGCTCCGTGGCCGGAGACGTCGGCAATAACAACGTCCACCACGTCGTCGGAGATCTGAAAGAAGTCGTAGTAATCGCCGCCCAGTAGTTGCGCAGTCTGCATAGCCGCGGCGAGTTCAAGGCCGGCACAGACAGGAGGCTTCGGCAAGACCTGCCGTTGCACCTGCGAGGCCAGCGTCAGATCGTGCTCGTACTCATCACGCTGCCGGCGTACCTCGGCTACCAGGCGATTGCGCTGCCTGGCGATCAGCGTGACCAGGAATCCCACCACCAGAAAACCTGCCAGGCCGGTCAAGTCGCGGAACACCTTCACCGAAAGGGTTTCCGCCGCCGGAGCGAAAATCTCCTGCAGGACCGTACAGACCGCGATTAAGACAAGGGTGAACGGCAGCGGGTTGATCAACGCGCAGAGGGCGATGGGCAACACATAGAGATAGCCGAGCGTGATATTAGGTACGACGAGCCAATCGGTATAACCAATCGCGGCAACCGACAGGAGAATGACAAAGTTAAGCAGACCCGCGATCCGGTTCTCTTCCGTCCGGAATTGCCGCAGGTCGTCGACCCTTTTTTTTCACCCTTCATCAGCGCCACTCGCAGAGTTTCATACTATAAGAGTGACCGGCGCAGCTAAGGATTATTCGCCTGCGGATCGCGAGCGTGGGGGGTTAATCTGCGAATGAGGAATTCCTGGAAGAGGTTACCAATCGCCGAGCCCCCAATGCCAATCAAAGTATTCTCAAAAGTCAGCCCGACTCCACTGCGGTTGCTCGAGGGATAGTAGAGGTTAGAAATGCCGCCGGCGGCAAGGCTCCCCAGGATACCTGAATAATCAGGTTGCCATCGGCCATTGTCACCCTTGCAGACCACGGCATTGGCCAGTGCATACAGGATTCTTGAGCCCGTGCTACCGGTGCCCTTATAAAAATAACGTGGATCTTGTTTGAGAAGCGAAGGCAGGATCGCGCCCCCGATCATGTTGCCGATAAAGCTATCGGCATACGACGCGCCAAACCGCTTGGCATACCCCTGCGTGCCTTGGCCATAACCGCTGAAGCCGTCGTCTGCCTGCTCCAGCCCCGCGACCAGCCCGCTGGCGGCAAAGGTGACTGGGTCCACGCCGCTCTTCCAGGCAAGTTCGAACTTCTGCTTGGGCTTGAGAGGCAGCGCGTCGGGTTGGTAGGTGACATAGAAATTTGGAATGACGCCAAGCACGCGCTGCGTCTCCTGAACCTTGATCTGTTCTTCCGCCAGCTCATAGTTGGTGACGCTGACCTGTACTTCTGTGGTGGCCGAAGCAATCGATAAAGAGAGCGGCGCCATTTCGAGCGCTTCCCCACCATGAAGAACTCCCTGCTGTTGCTGCGGCGCAAAACTCGCGGCAGTGATGTTGAGCTGAAAAGCGCCAGGCAGAACGCCTGTAAACGAAAAACGTCCCTCCTGATCCGACTTGACCTGCTGCTCTCCGCTGCGGTCTTCGCGCGTCAGCTTCACTTCAGCACCGACCACGAAGTTTCCATTCGGATCCACGACTATGCCGCTGATGGTGCCTGGAGAGTCATTTTGGTTTTGACCGGGGACATCCTGCCCACTCACAATTCCCATTGCCGGCGCATCGGGTAATGGAGTATCGATTCGCCTAACCTGTTGAGCACGTGCCGGACATTCCACAACAATGAAAAGGCAGCAGAACACCAGGCACCGCGTATACCGGTGAAGTGGTCGAGGCGCACAGCGTCGCCATCGCCGCCACTGGAGCATGGGGCGCGGAGCGGCTGATTGAAAAGCTGCGCTTTGTACCATCTATCTGCAGGATAGAAGGTGGCGGGTGGTTCTCGATAGCTCTTGTGGGGAATCAGTTAGCAGATAAGGTGCTTTGGCAGCGAAACGCGGCATTTCTTGAGGAAACGCCGCGCCAACATGACTCGAAGTGTGTAGAAAAAAGGTAAAGATTGCTCCGAGGCTGCGGAAAACGCTTCGTACGAAGGGCACGGCATCAGCCGTGCCGCACCGGACTCGACTGATGCGGGCTTTAGCCCCTGGGGTACGTCTTTTGAATACCTAAGTGTTCGTGAAAGCGTACCTCAGCGGCTAAAGCCGCGTTCCGAGCGTGGGATAGGCGGCACGGCTGAAGCCGTGCCCTTCGTACGAAGCGTCTCCGCAAGCCCTAGTGATGCTTGCCGAACAGGTGATGACCGCCGCCTCCGCCGGAGTGGCCTCCACCGAAGCTTTTCCCCCCGCCGCCAAAGCTTTTCTCTGAGTGGCCGCCGCCAAAAGGATGGAAGCCTCCGCCCGAGTTCGCCGGCTTGCCGGAATACCCCGCAAAGCTCTTTCCGCCGAAAGATGACGGAGACCGCTGCGCGAAATCGTTGCGCTGAAAGCCCGCAGCCGGGGGCCGGTAGGCCTGCTGCGCAACGTTGTAGGACGCGCCGGGCCGGCCGCCGTAGAAGCTGGAACCATAGCCGGCGCGCCCATACTGGGTCGTATTAAGCGCCGGTTGCATGCGGTTGTAAGCCTGCTGCGTCGGCCGGGCATATCCGACTCCGGGCGCTTGGTAACCCCTATTGAAACCTTCTCCCGGCCGCATCCCTGAGTAGCCCTGCGGCGAGCGGCCTGCGAATCCTTGCCCATAAGCCGAGTTGTACCCGCCCCGGGGCTGGCCATAGCCACGGTTGTAGCCGTTGGCGGCAAACGCCCTTCGGCCACCATGCGCAAAGCCCCAGTCAGCCACGGTGGTGCTGCGCGAGAAATAGCTCGATTGATGGAAGAGCACCGCCTGGGCCAGCCAGCTTAAGCCCCACCCGATAAAGCCGAAGGGGGTGCGGTTGAAGGCTGTCATCAGGATACCCAGGCCAAACGAGACCGGCGATGCGCCGAAGAATGACCCCAGCACTCCCAGTAGCGAAAAACCCGGATAAGGTGAGATGGGCTGTCCGTAAACCACCCAAGGGTTATAGGCCGGCACATAGACCACCTGCGGATTTGCAGGGGCTACCTCGATGTTGCCCTGATCGTAGTTGACGGTTTCCTGAGGGGTGCTTTGCAGGTTGCCGGCCGCCTGCGCCCGCTGGCGCATCTCCTGCACTGCCTGCAATATGTCTTGCGGCTGGTTGTAGTACGCGGTGCCCAGATCGGTGGTCCAGCGCATATTCCGGTCCATTTCTCCCAGTACCTGGGGAAACGCGGTCAACGCTTTCACGCTCGGGTCCCAATTCTGGGCGTCGGCTCCGGCTGCAATCTGCTCCGCAGGGGCACCACCTTGTGACTGCCGCCAACGATCGGCATCCGCCACCTGGGCCGGATAGGTGGACGCGGTCAACACCTGCGCCACCAGCGGATCAGGGTATAGCGCGATCGGCGCCACCAGTTGCTCCAGTTGCTGGGCACTCAGAGGTTGCATTTGCGGTTGTGCCTGGCCGTAACCCTGTGGTTGCCCGTAGGCCTGTTGCTGTTGATAGGGCTGCTGTTGCCCATAACCCTGCTGCTGCCCGTAGGCCTGTTGTTGCGGGTAGGCTTGTTGTTGCGGGTAGTAGGGTTGCTGCCCGTAAGCTGGTTGAGGGTATTGAGGATATTGCCCGTTGTACGGATAACCTTGCTGCGCGAACAACTCTACCGGCAGGAGAAGCAGGACTAACGACAGCGCGATCACGCGTCTAAGCGCCTGTGTGACTTCTTTAGCTGTTTTGCGGGCAACGGTGCGCAATCCGTGAAGGTAGATTCGGGGATTCGTTTTCTCTCTCATGGCCTACCAATCCGTCCAGGGACGGCACCTATCTTCTACGTCATCAGCGGTTGACTTTCGGCCTGCGGCCAATATTCATGCGCTTTGTCATCATCCGCCGCCTGGCAACTGCGATTCGCGGGCGAGACCAGTTGTCAATGATGACCCGAATCTACAACGTTAGTTCTGTTCAAGCCTCAGCAACAATTTTACAGAAGTGCCAACGTTTTCAATCGACTGCAGGAAAATGACCGGAGCCGATCGAAAGATAGTTGGTTCCATCGTGTGATGCCGAGCGGCCGGAGAAATCCTTCATAATGGTGGGAGCATGACAAACCTCACGCAGCTTACGCCAGAACAACAACTCCAGGAAAATTACAACGCCTTCAAGGCCCGCGGGCTCAAGCTTGATCTGACCCGGGGAAAGCCGTCTCCAGCCCAGCTCGATCAGAGTGCCGGGTTGCTTTCGCTTCCGGGCGCGAACGATTACCTGGCCGAGGGCGGCGTGGATTGCCGCAATTACGGTGGACTGCAAGGGCTGGCGGAAGTGCGCAGACTGTTCTCCCCCATGATGGGAGCAGCAGCAGAGCAGGTGGTTGCCGCCAACAACTCCAGTCTGGCGCTGATGCACGACACGGTGGTTTTTGCCCTCGTTAAAGGGACCTGCGATAGCGCCACCCCCTGGTCAAAGCAGGGAGAAATTTCATTCCTGTGCCCGGTTCCGGGTTACGACCGGCACTTCACGATTTGCCAGGACTATGGCATCCGGATGATCCCGGTGGCGCTGCGGGAAGATGGTCCTGACATGGAGGAGGTGGAGCGGCTGGTAGCACAGGACGATTCCATCAAGGGAATGTGGTGCGTTCCCAAATACAGCAATCCAACAGGAACAGTCTATTCTGACGCAGTGATCGAGAGGCTGGCGGCGATGAAAACCGCGGCCCCGGACTTCCGCCTCTTTTGGGACAACGCCTACGCCGTACATCACCTGACGAACGAACAAATCGAGATCGCGAATATCCTCGAACTGTGCGCGCGCCATTCCCATTCCAACCGCGCATTTGTCTTTGCTTCCACCTCGAAGATCACACTGCCCGGAGCAGGGTTGGCCCTGTTTGCCGGATCGAGCGATAACGTCAAGTGGCTGCTTGCAAGATTCGTCCCGCAAACGATTGGCCCGGACAAGATCAACCATCTACGACATGTTCGTTTTCTAAAAGACAGCGCAGGGATTCTGCAGTTGATGAATAGCCACAAGGCTCTCATCGCGCCCAAATTCCAGAAGGTGCTGGACACATTCGCCGAGAAGCTAACCGGGGTTCCCGGCGTGAGTTGGACCCACCCCAAGGGCGGCTATTTCATCAGCCTTGAGGTGGGCAAGGGGTGCGCTAAGCGCGTGGTTGAGTTGGCCAAAGAAGCCGGCGTCGTACTCACACCAGCCGGAGCCACGCATCCCTACGGAAAAGATCCCGACGACCGCACCATACGTATCGCCCCGACCTTTCCCGACCTGAAAGAAGTGACGCAGGCCGCGGAGGGTGTGGCTATTTGCGTTTTGCTTGCCACCGCGGAGAAGGCTACAGATTTAAAGTAAAATGTGGGTAGGCGGGGAGGGAGAAAGCCCATGACCAACGTTCAATTTTATATAGCAATGGCGATGCCCACGTTTGCCGTGCTCGTTGGGATCCTAGTCAATCTGGTGCAGATCAGCGGACTCAGAGGCGAAATCGGCGGGGTAAGGGGGGAAATCGACGGCGTAAGAGGTGAGATCGGCGGGGTAAGAGGGGAGATCGGCGGGGTAAGAGGGGAGATCGGCGGGCTGAGGGCGGAATTCAATTCGCTCCGTGCAGGCCAGGACATGCTTACAGGGAAGGTCATTGAATTGGTAGATAGGATTTCTAGACTCGAACCTAGACAGGGATAGAGTTTCTGTCAGGTGCCCAATTCGAGCTCGTCAAAGCGCCGCCATTTATAGAACGCGACCGACGCCACCCAACTAAAGAAAAATAGTCCAACGATAAAGTACCCCAGCGTGCCGAAGTTTTCGTTCAGCCTGCTCACTGCATCCCAGAACGTTCCCTTCAGATGGAACCGGCCGACCAGCAACCCCAGTGCTTCGATACCTCCGACAACAAAGGCGACGACCACCGAAACACTGGTGATGGTCAGGTTGTAGTAGAGCTTGCGAATCGGCTTGACGAAGGCCCATCCGTAGGCGCCCAGCATAAGAATATTGTCGGTGGTATCGATCAATGCCATGCCCGCCGCAAAAAGTGCTGGAAATATGAGGATCGACCAGAACGAGAGCCCCTTGGACGCTTCGGCAGCGGAAATTCCCAGGACGCCAATCTCCGTCGCCGTATCGAACCCCAGACCAAACAGCACTCCGAGTGGGTACATGTGCCAGCTGCGTGTGATCATCCGGAACATGGGCCGAAATAACCGCGCCAACAATCCTCGACCTCCCAGAAGTAGATCGAGATCTTCCTCAACATACGGTTCGCCCTCACGAACCCTGCTAAAGGTTCGCCAGATCGAGCGCAAAACGACGAGGTTCACGACTGCAATCCCAAACAGAAAGACAATGGAAAGCAGTGTGCCGACCATACCTCCGATTTCCCTGACCACATTCACCCGCTGCTGCAGCACTAGCGTGGTCCAGGCAATCGTCATCGACCCCAGCAGGACGATGGTGGAATGGCCGAGGGAAAACATGAATCCAACCGCAACCGGCCGCTTGCCTTCCTGCATGAGCTTACGGGTGACATTATCGATTGCCGCAATGTGGTCAGCATCCACCGCATGGCGGAGGCCGAAACTGTAGGCCAGAAAGGCAGTGCCCAGCAGCACCGGGAAATGGCGAAAGGCGACAATGGCCCAGAGCCAGGCCGCTCCATTGAATACCAGCAGAAGGCTGTAAATGCCGAGCACCTTGCCTCGGGTGTTGCCGGCTGCGTCGTTGAATAGTTGCATCAGGCTCCTGCGGCCGTCCGTAGCACGATTCTCAAAGGCATATTACCACCGCAGCCGGTGTCAATGATGCCGGGCGTGCTTGAGATCCTTGCCGGAGTTGGTCAGCACAAGTTTTCCCAGTTCCACTCCACGCAGCGCCAACATGCGATCCGCAATCTCTTGCAGCTCCTTGCTCTTGCCCTTCATGATCACCACTTCCAGGCAGTAGTGATGATCGAGATGGACGTGCGTGGCGGCAAGAACCATAGCGCCGGCTGTGTGCTGCGCATCGGTCAGCTTCTCAGAGAGATTGGGAACGTGGTGATCGTATACCAGCGTCAAGGTGCCAACGACGGGTTTGTTCAAGTCAACGCTCTCCGAAAGCAGAGCCTCACGGATGAGATCGCGGAATGCTTCGGAGCGGTTCTTGTAGCCGCGTTTTGCAATCAGCCGGTCAAATTCATTCAAGAGCCCTTCTTCCAGCGAAACCCCAGTCCTGGCCAATTCTGACATCGCGTTTCTCCATCCCCACTAAGCATTTGTAGCGAGATCGTCGTCCTTGGTCTCGCGGATCGAAAGCAGCCCCACGAGCGTCAGCACCGCGGCCGCGCAGAGATAGTAGCCCACGTATTGCAGCCCGTAGGTTTTAGCCAGCCAGGTGGCAATATAGGGCGCCAACGAGGCGCCCAGGATGCCGGCAAAGCTGAAGGCTAACGAGCTGCCTGTGTAACGCACTCTGGTGGGGAAGAGTTCAGAAATAACCGTGCCTAGCGGTCCGTAGGTGAGGCCCATCAAGGAGAGACCCACAACCAACATCAGCGTCGCCCCCGTGGTTCCAGCCGTGAACATAGGCGCCAACACCAGGCCGAAGACTCCGATGGCTACAGTCACACCGAGCATCACCCGGCGGCGTCCGCGTTCCGCCAACAGCGCGGAGATAGGAATGAAAAGTGCGAAGAAGCAGATAGCGAACAACTGAATGAACAGAAATTTCGACCGGCTATAGTGAAGAGCGGTCGTCCCCCAGGAGAGCGCGAAGACAGTCATCAGGTAGAAGAGGACAAAGGTTGCCAGGCTCACCAGAATGCCGTTGACGAGCGCCCTGGTGTAGTCACGAAAAACAGTCAGCATCGGCAAGCTGACCTGTTCACCCCGGCTCAGTGCTTTGCGGAAGACTGGAGTCTCGGTAATGGTCAGCCGCACGTAAAGGCCGAGGAAAACCAGCACGGCGCTGGCCAGGAAAGGAAGCCGCCAACCAAACGAGAAGAACTGCTGGTCGGTAAGCGTACGGGAGAGCAACAGGAAAGTTCCCCCGGAAAGCAAGAAACCGGCCGGCGCGCCGAGCTGCGGAAACATACCGTACCACGCGCGCTTGTTGGGAGGCGCGTTCTCAATGGCCAGCAGTACGGCTCCGCCCCACTCGCCTCCCAAGCCCAGTCCTTGGCCAAAGCGGCACAGCGCCAGGAGCAGCGGCGCGGCGAAGCCAATCGTTCGGTAAGTTGGCAGCGCTCCGATGGCAACTGTAGAAATACCCATGACCGACAATGCCAGGACCAGGGTGGTCTTGCGGCCGATGCGATCGCCAAAGTGGCCAAACAGAGCAGAGCCTACCGGCCGAGCCAGAAACGCGATGCCAAAAGTCGCCAGCGACTCGAGGGTGGCCGCAGCCGGGTCCGTGCCTGGGAAAAATAATTTGGGAAACACGAGCACTGCCGCGGTCGCGTAAATGTAGAAATCGAAGAACTCAATGGTGGTGCCGACCAGGCTGGCGAATAGTACCTGGCGTGGCGAATTGACAGGCGTACCGGTGTGCGTCGTGCTCATCGATATATCATTCCCTTGGGCGATGTTTACAGTTGAATACTATCGTGAAGGAGCGTTTGCGTGAGCCAGACCCAAGCCGTCTCTGCCGCAGCTGCCGGAACCATCACTCTAGGTGGCGACCTCACCGTCAACCGGCTGGGCTATGGAGCCATGCGCATTACCGGCAAAGGGATCTGGGGGCCACCCGCCGATAAGCCCGCGGCGCTCGCCACTTTGCGCCGTGCAGTGGAATTGGGCGTCAACTTCATCGATACCGCGGACTCTTATGGCCCCTACGTCTCCGAAGAACTGATCGCCGAGGCTCTGTACCCATATCCGGCCGGGGTCGTCGTCGCCACCAAAGCGGGCTGGGAGCGCAGCGGGCCGGCGCAATGGTTGCACAATGCAAGCCCGCAGCATCTGACCGAAGCAGTGGAAGGTAGTCTCAAGCGATTGCGTCTGGATCGCATCGATGTTTTTCAGCTCCATGTTCCCGATCCGGCTGTCTCCTACGATGCTTCGATGGAAGCACTGGCCAGGATGCGCGAGCAGGGCAAAATTCGCCACGTGGGCCTATCCAATGTGACTCAGGAACACATAGAACGCGGGCGCAAAATCGTCCCCATCGTGTCGGTGCAAAATCGCTACAGCTTTGCCGATCGGGAGTGGGATTACGTGGTCGACTATTGCGAACAGCATGGCATCGCCTTTCTTCCCTGGGCGCCGCTGGGGCAAAACAGGCAAGCGCTGGAGATCCTGGAGAAGATTGCCCGCGAACTTGGCGCGACTACCCTGCAGACGGGGCTGGCCTGGTTGCTCAAGAGATCCAGAATCATACTGCCAATACCGGGAACGTCCTCCGCTGTCCACCTGGAAGAGAACGTCGCTGCCGCCGCGTTGGAGCTGCCCGAAGCCGCCTTCCAAGAGCTTTCCAACGTCACTCCCGCGCCCGTGAGCTATCGGGTATCGGGACTAACAAAGGCATGAAGACCTACGGCATCGCCACCGTGCCAGGGGACGGAATCGGCAAGGAGGTGGTGCCTGCCGGGCGGCAGGTGATGGAAGCGCTCGGCGGCGGTTCGTTTGCTTTCCAATTCGAGAATTTCGACTGGGGCGGGGATTATTACCGGCAATATGGGGTCATGATGCCGGAGAGCGGGCTCGAAACGCTGCGCGGCAAAGACGCCATTCTGTTCGGGTCTGCAGGGGACCCGCATATCCCCGACCACATCACGCTGTGGGGTCTGCGGCTCAAGATTTGCCAGGGGCTCGATCAATACGCGAACGTACGCCCCACCCGAATTCTGCCCGGGATTGACGGTCCGCTCAAGCGCTGCCGGCCGGAAGATCTGAATTGGGTGATCGTGCGCGAGAATACCGAGGGCGAGTATTCCGGCGTAGGGGGCAGGGTTCATCAAGGTCATCCGATCGAGGTTGCGACCGACTTATCGTTAATGACTCGGACAGGAGTGGAGCGGATACAGCGCTTTGCGTTCCGGCTGGCCCAATCTCGTCCCCGCAAGCTACTCACAGTCATTACCAAGAGCAATGCGCAGCGCCACGCGATGGTGATGTGGGACGAGATCGCGACGCAAATCGCGCAGGAATTTCCTGACGTCACATGGGATCGAGAGCTGGTTGATGCGGCTACGGCACGCATGGTCAATCGTCCGGCATCACTCGATACCATCGTGGCGACGAATTTGCATGCCGACATTCTGAGTGATCTCGCGGCCGCGCTGGCGGGCAGCCTGGGCATTGCACCCACGGCGAACATTAACCCTGAACGGCTTTACCCGTCGATGTTCGAACCTATCCACGGGTCGGCGTTTGACATCATGGGCAAGGGTTGGGCTAACCCGGTTGGCACTTTCTGGTCGGTGGTGATGCTGCTGGAGCACCTGGGTGAAATGGACGCTGCGACGCGAGTGATGAGAGCGATCGAGAATGTGACGGCGAATCCTTCGCTGCACACCCGTGATTTGGGCGGCACCGCTACGACTGCCCAGGTAACCGAGGCCGTGTGCGCGCAAATTGCCTCTACAGCGAAGAGTGCTTTGACGAGAGCTTGATTAGCAGCAGAGTCCGGGTGCCCCACATCTCGCTCGTTTTTCGCGAGATGTGGGATACCACTGCGCTCCGCCTGAAGGCTTTCGTGTTCGACATATATAAGGTCAAGATTCGTGGTATCCCACATCTCGCGAAAAACGAGCGAGATGTGGGGCACCCGTGCTTCGTTGCTAGAAGATCGAAACGATTGCTTTTCCCTGAGGGAAAAATGCAATGGTGGCTTCGCCCGCTTTTTCTTCCCACGTACGCTGGGGCGAACGTGGGGCACCCGTCGTTTCTCGTGGAGATGTCCAGCCCTAGTCGCTCTTCAGGCCCAGATCGCGGTGCTCGAAGATTGCGATTCCTGCGGCAAAGAGCAGCGTCGCACCCAGGACGATCAGGATGAAACCGCTGGGGTGTAGGAGCATGCGCGCTGCCTCGGTCAGGTCGCCCTGGGTCAAGCTAAAGAGCAACCGCGCCGGGGCAAAGCCCGGCCAGGCATAGCCCGCTAAGCCCAGCAAGGCCAACAGCCCCAACGAAGCGGTCGAGGCCAGCATCATGGGCAGAAAGGTGGCAAAAAAAAGAGCTGCGGCCGCCGTCCACATGCCCAGTACTAATTGCGCCAGAGCCAGAGCGAACAAAAGAGGCAGCGGCCGGTCGATGGCAGAAAGGAGAGCAGCCCCGCTCGCTACAAAGCTGACTACGTAGAGCGCCAGCGGGAGCCAGGCTGCGCTGAACAGCGCCAGGAAATATTGCCGGCGGCTCACGGAGCGCGAGAGCACCGTGGCGATACGCCGGGAGCGCTGCTCATTGCCCAACAAAGCACTTCCGGTGAACGCGACCAGCCCCAGGCCGTAAAGGCACTCCTGGTGCAGAATGGAGAGCACATCGTCAGTGTCCGGCTTGCCCGCGGACAGCAGCAGAATCGCGGCCATGCCAAAAGGCCAGAGCATCAGGAACAGGTAGATCCAGCGATTCTGATGGAGCAACCGGCGCGTAATCTCAAAGATCTTCATGGACCGCTCCATTCCAGGAAAAGGTCCTCCAGACGGCGACGCAGCGGCGCAAGGCTTACAATCTCACCTCCCGCGCTCCATACCGCCTCAATTACGCGGCGCTGTTCCTGCGCGGGAACGGTCATTCGCAGCAAATCGGGATCGGCACCGGCGGCACTTGTCGTCCCGGGGTAGATCTGGCTAACCCGGGCCGCGGAAATGCCCCGCACCTCAATCTCGACTCGATCCGACTCGCTTTGAAATTCCCTCAGCGATCCACAGCGAACCAGCCGGCCCTGGTTCAGAAAGGCGATCCGATCGCAGATATGCTCCACCTCGGTCAGCTGGTGGGAGCTAAAAAAAATGCTTTTGCCTTCGTTCCGTGCATGGCGCAGCAACTCCCGTACCTGCTGCACCCCTGCCGGATCGAGAGCTGCAGCGGGCTCATCGAGGATCAACAATTCGGGATCGTTGATCAATGCCTGGGCAAGAGCCAGCCGCTGCTGCATTCCCCGCGAATACTGGCGCGCATCTTTTCGGTCATTGGGCAGACCGACAGCCGCGAGTAGATCGCGAATGCCCTTTGCCAAGTGCGAGTCATTCACACCGTTCAGGCGCGCTGCCAACTCCACGCTGCGAAAGCCGCTCTCGGAAAAAAATACCGGCACGTCGGGCACAAAGCCAAGGCTGGCCCGCGCCTGCGCATCACCGAAGGGCTTGCCCAGCAGCGATCCGCTTCCGGAAGACGGCCGGAGAAAGCCAAGAGCAAGATGGATGGCGGTCGTCTTCCCTGCCCCATTGGGGCCGAGAAAGCCGAGAATCTCTCCCGGCTGCAGGGTCAACGACAGCGGATGCAGCGCAGTGTGTTTGCCGAATTGCTTCGAGACTGCCGAGAACGCCAGGCGAGGAGCCATGTTTGGGAGTGGGCCAAAAACAGAAAGAGATCAGGATTAAGTCCCTGATCTCTCCCCGTTTGATTGAACTGCGCTATTGGACCTTGACGAAAACAATGACCAGCGTGAATAGGGAGAGGGACTCCATAAACGCCAAGCCGAGGGTAAGCAGTAGCAGGATGCCGGCACGCGCTCCAGGATTGCGGGCCAGCGCTTCTGTAGCCGAAGCGGTTGCCCGGCCCTGGCCGAGGCCGCAAAGGCCGGCGGCGAGACCCATGCCCAGACCGGCGGCAATGGCAACGAGTCCATGCCCGGTACTCGCCTCGCCCGAGGTTTGAGCAAAGGCCGGAACCGCCATGAACAAGACGGACAGCGTCATGAATAGATATTGCAGTTTGCGCATTCGTTCTCCTTGCTTCCGTTAAGAATTGCCGCCAGTGGGTGGTTGAGGCTCACCGTGCTGGCCCCCTCACGCTTGCGGCGCTCGCGCCGGAGTGGAAGCAGCTCCGGCAACAAAGACGAAACTTAGTGGTCGTGCGCTACTGCCTGAGAGACGTAGATCATGGTCAGCAGCATAAAAATGTAGGCCTGAATGAGCGCCACTCCCAGGTGCAATCCCATAAAAACGATCGGGACGCCGATGGGGATGAGGGAGAAGAACACCAGCGTCACCATCTCCCCGGCGAACATGTTGGCATAAAGACGAACGGTGAGAGAGAGGATGCGCGCGAAATGCGAGATCAACTCAATCGGCAGCATCATCCAGGAGATCCACCAGATCGGACCCACGAATTGCTTCAAGTAGGCGAAGCCATTCTCGCGAAAGCCGTAGTAGTGGTAGTAAAACCAACACAACAGCGCCACTCCGAGCGGGACTGTTGCTCTCGACGTAGGCGCAATCAACCCCGGCACCATGCCCAAAACGTTGGAGAGGAGCACGAAGATCAGGACCACGGTGGTGAACATGACAAACTGTTGGCCGCCATGGCCAATGATCGAATCGGCCTGATCGGAAACGAAACCGTGCAGCATTTCCGCCATCTGCTGGATCGAGCCGGGATTTTCGACGCTCAGCGAAACCCGCACCAGGATAAAAAATATCAACAGCAGGAGCAGCACCAGGAGCTCCATGGCAAATGTCTCAGTGATGGGAGCCTGTGCATTGTAAGGCTGCACATGCACAGCGTGCAGCAGCTGTGTCGCCAGATCCCCGAAGTGTCGGTTTAAGAAAGCGGTGATAGGGTCTTGTTCATGCATAGCGGTAGATCGAGCCTCATGCGGACCAGCCGCGGAACAGCCGAATTGCCTCCAGGAACAGGGCGACGAGCGTGAGGGCCAAGCCCAATAACAGGGCAGCCACTTTGCCGTCCAAACTCCTCAGGCTAACATAAAGCACGCCGGCGGCGGCCACGAGGCGGACAAAAAACCAGAACAAAACGGGCCCTAGAGGCTTGGGTGTGACCCTGGTCTCCGTGCCCGGAATATCCTTGATGGGACCGAGGCGAACGAGAACGGCGGCCATCAGTCGCCGCCACTCCAGAATTCCCGTTGCGGCTATGGCGCCACCCACGAGAAACATCAGCATGGAGCGCCAACCCCATGCGACCCAGACGATCGGAATCCCTACCAGAATGGCGATAAGTACGCTGCGCAGCGCCCGGTTCAGAACTACCCGCAGATCCTGATCGCTGAATTCCATTCATTCCTTAAAGTGCGTCAAAATTATGCGAAAGATGTACACAAAGGCTGCAGCCGCTCCTGCGACCACGCCCGCAATGTTGATCCAGTGCTGATTCAACCAGCGATCAAGGACCAGGCCCATGGCCCAACCAATCACCACTGCGGCGGGCAGGAACAGCCCTAGTTGAATGAAGCTCTGCACGCCTACCAGGGATTTAAGAGCTCCGTCTTTTGCGGAGGACTTCACTTGGGGCGGCGGATCGGATTTACCCATGGCAACAATCCCGGTGCTTGTTCTCGGCAGTTATACACCATGGTACTTGCGAGCTCACCCCGCAGGGGGTCTGCATCTGGTTCCCTCACAAAGGTCGGGTGCCCCATATCTCGCTCGTTTTTCGCGAGATGTAGGATACCACTGCACCTTCCCTTTAACTCTTGATTCATCCGATGCACTGAGCGGTCGACATTTGTGGTATCCCACATCTCGCGAAAAACGAGCGAGATATGGGGCACGCGACCTTTGTGAGGGAACCAGGGCGCGCTTAGGTACAGACTTTCCCCGAACGTTATACTGTCAGCAATCGTAGGCGGGAGAGACACCCATTGTTTGAGTCAGAATTCGAGCGCAATCTCTTTGCGCTCCGCCAGGATAAGCTGCGCCAAATTGCCGAACTTGGCCAGCAAGCCTATCCCAACCAGTTTGCCGCTTCGCACACGCTTGGCGAAGTGCGGCAGAAATTTGGAGAGATCCCGGCCGAAACGTTGGATGCGCAGCGGACCATGGTCACGGTCGCCGGCCGCATCATGGCTATCCGCGCTCAGGGCAAGGCAGGATTCGCCCAACTGCAACAGGGCGGAGAGCGGCTGCAAATCTACGTTCGCCTGGATGCGGTGGGCGAGCAGGGTTTTGAGCTTTATAAGTTGCTCGACCTGGGGGACCACATCGGGGTTTCCGGCTACGTCTTTCGCACCCGCACCGGCGAGCTCACGGTGCATGTTGAAAAGATCACCTTCCTGACCAAGGCAATGCTGGCGTTGCCGGAGAAATATCACGGCCTGGCCGACGTCGAGCTTCGCTACCGGCAACGCTACGTAGATCTGTTCATGAATACCGATGTGCGAGCGGTCTTCGTCAAGCGCGCCCAGGTGCTGAAGGCGATTCGATCGTTTTTTGATCAGCGCGGGTACATCGAGGTGGAGACGCCGATGATGCAGCCCATCGCCGGGGGAGCCGCTGCCAGACCCTTCCGCACCCACCATAATGCGTTGGATCTCCCGCTGTACCTGCGCATCGCGCCTGAGTTGTATCTCAAACGCCTGGTGGTGGGTGGTCTGGATCGCGTTTACGAGATCAACCGCAACTTTCGTAACGAAGGCGTTTCGAGCCAGCACAATCCCGAATTCACCATGCTCGAGTTTTACCAGGCCTACTCCAATTATCACGACCTTATGCAACTGACTCAGGAACTCATTACGCAGGTCGCGCTGGAGGTAAATGGTGGTACGGGGATCAATTTCAACGGCCATGAAATCGACCTGGCGAAGTGGCGGCGCTTCTCCATGCGGGGGGCGATTCTGGAGTTCTGGCCGGAGGCGGCGGGAGCCAAGCCGGTGCTAGACGATTTTCGCAGCGACAGCGGCGTGGAGCAGATGCTGCACAGAGTACGGGAGGCGGGACTCTCTCTCGAGTGGAAGCCTGGCCAGCCTGCGGGAAAGACCATCGCGACTATCTTCGAAGCGGTCGCCGAGGAACACTTGATTCAACCGACGATCATCTACGACTTCCCGGTCGCCGTCTCCCCACTCTCCAAGAACAAGCCGGATGAACCGGATTGGGTGGAGCGGTTTGAGTTTTACATTGGGGGATTCGAGCTAGGGAATGCGTTTAGTGAGTTGAACGACCCGGAGGAGCAGCGGCGGCGTTTCGAGCAGCAACTGGCGGAGCGTGAACGGGGGGACACGGAAGCCCACGCAATGGATGAAGATTACGTGCGCGCCCTGGCCTACGGGCTGCCGCCAACCGCCGGGGAAGGCATCGGCATCGACCGCCTGACCATGGTGCTCACCGGCGCCAAATCGATTCGCGACGTCATCCTGTTCCCTCTGCTGCGCTCCCAGACCGGACCGCAGGAACCGGAATGACGGGCAAATGGCCTTTATTTCCTGCCCGTCTGTTTACCGACCCGCTTCAGCACCTGGCTCAGGCTCGTTTTTTCAAAGTCTTCCAGCAGCGCTATCATGGAGCCGGAGAAGATCCTTTCGAGCGAGGCGTTTACTCGCAAAGCCGCCGCGGCGCGGACACTGGGAGTATGAAAGAGCGACCCGGTCTCTACAGCCTTATAAACATCTGCCAGAGAGATAGCCTTGGGAGATTTCAGCAGTCTGGAACCACCCGTGGGCCCTTTCTGACTTTCAATCAGCTTCGCTTGCTGAAGAGAGGCAAGGACACGGCGAACAACCACTGGATTGGTGTCCAGCTTGAGCGCAATATCGGTTGAAGTTTGCAGCGTATCCGGCTCCGCAGCGAGCAGAACCAGTACATGAACTCCGGTAGCAAATCTACAGTTGACGGCCATGCTCGAACGCTACCATAACTGAGCGACAAACGGCATGACCTTGTGGCAGGCACGTTAGTCACTTCCAAGGTTGCAGAATCACTAACAGGTAACCATGATCATTTCCAGGAATATTTCGTACCCGTCGCAGGATCATTTGCCGATAGAGGTCAAATGGAGGGTGATTTTTGCTCATTCTCTTTGTCGGTGACGTATTTGGCCACGCTGGACGGCGTATTGTAGGCGAGCACCTGGGCCCTCTGATCGAGCGTCGGGGGGTGGACCTGGTGGTGGTGAACGCCGAGAACGCGGCCGGGGGGTTCGGGGTAACTCCGGGGATCGCCGACGAGCTCTTCGATCAAGGCGCGCACGTCATCACGACCGGTAACCATGTCTGGGACAAACGCGAGATTATCGAATATATGCAGTCTGTTCCCGCAGAGAGCCATGATCGCGCCCGGCGCGTGCTTAGACCGGCTAACTACGTCGCCGGCACCCCGGGATTTGGGTTTTATGAGGGAGAATTGCCCTCGGGACAGACCTATGCGGTGATCGACTTGCAGGGCCGCATCTTCATGGCCAACCTGGAAGATCCGTTTCGGATGGCGGATTCCCTGCTGCAGAAAATACAAGCGAAGGTGATCCTGGTGGATATGCATGCTGAAGCCACTTCAGAGAAGGTCGCGCTTGGCTGGTACCTGGACGGAAGGGTTACCGCGGTAATCGGAACCCACACGCACGTACCCACCGCCGACGAGCGCGTACTGCCCGGCGGCACAGCCTACCAGACCGATGTTGGGATGAGTGGACCCTTCGACAGTGTCATCGGGGTGGAAAAAGAGCAGGTTATTAACCGCTTCCTCACCGGGATGCCGGCAAAATTCGAAGCTGCCAAGGGCGATCCCCGGATGTGCGCGGCATTAGTGGAGTGCGACGGCGCAACCGGCCGAGCACTTTCTATCCGGCACCTGATGTTGGGAGAGTAGGGTGAGGGTTCCGGACCGGCCACGCAGGTCCGAAAAGCGCAGGGGCTAAAGCCCAGATTTTTGTTTGGCCGGTGCGGCCCGACTAAAGTCGGGCCCTGATACAAAGCCTCGGAGCGACTGACGCGCGGACTCTTTTTAGCCGCGCAGGGACTTTCACGGCTTCGAGATGAATCATGCCTGTCCGGCGGGGGCAAGTTCCTCAACGAGACCAATCTGCATTTCGAATCCTCGCAGCCGCTCCCACCAGAACCAGCCAAGAAATGCCACGGCCGCAAGTCCACTTACAGCCATGTCCATCCCCGGCAAGCCCTTCGGCCCGAACCATTTTGCACCCCAGCCATCCAGAGCCGCCATGTAGGCCACCGGAAGGTTCGCCAAGCTCACCCCCATCGCATACCGGCCGCATCCGCTTCGCCCCGGAGCACCAACAATTTTTAGCACCAGGGCGCTATACATTGCCCAGCAGGCTCCCACCGTAAACAGGAACAGCGCCGATCCCACCATGTACATCCACGGCCGAGGCGTGCCCCAGCAAAACATGCCCAGCACTGCCGCATTCACTAGTCCGGTCACGGCATAGGCCGTGCGGATGTCGAAACGAGGCGGCATCATCGCCATGCCGATCGCGCCTGCGCCGGTCAGGAGCCCCCCGATCAGGCCATTCGTCCATGCCACCTGGTTGGCGGATACTCCATAGTCTTTGGCAATCGACGAAAGAATCCCGATCGCGCCGCCACTGCCCAGCGGCGACATCAGAAGCAAGACTGCCGGTAACGCGCTGAGCCGGAGAAATGTCTTCTTGAACTCCCGCCCCATCAGCAGCATCTCGGGAGCAAATTTTGTGCTGCGTTTTACCATGGCAGGCTCATGAAGCAGGAGTGCCAGCAAAGCCGGAACTAATGTGATGGCCGCAGCCGCTATACCCAGCGTCATCTTACTTACATGACTTGCCAGCAACAGCAACCCACCGCCGGACAGTGCTCCGCTGGACAGGCCCCCCGCTTGCAGAAAGCACCCGACCCGCGTCTTTTGATCTTGCCGCATCAGCGACGCCACCAGCCCTCCCAGCGCCGCGGAACCCAGCAGGATCAGGCAAGACGCAATCCACAGCAGAGTCACCGCGCCCCTGCTGGCATAGCTTTTCATCTCCAGCGCCAGCATCACCGCCAGGGCCGCAGCCGTGGAGGAGGCCAGGAACCAGGTTCGCCGCCGCAAAAGAAAGTCGGTCACCGGGCCCCAGAGAAAAAATAAGGAACCGGGCAAAAGCAGCAGAGCCCTCTGATTTGCAATTAGGTGTGGCGACACGCCCTGTTGCCGCAGCAGGTAGGAGACCAAGCTACCCGTCACGCCGCCGGTGACCACGGCGTGGGGAATACTCATGAGGCCAAAGATCCAAGGAGCCGGCGCAGCTCGCTTCATACGCGCACGCTAACACCTCCCCCGCCAGTGGCCTAGGGAAAATGTGCTTAGGGCTTCAGGGCAATGATCGAAGGCTGGTGCGCAAGGCTGTGTGAAGCAGACGTGATCTGGCCGTGCCGATCAAAATGGAGCGCCCAGTTGGTAGTGACGCCGGGCCGGGATACATCACTGAAAGTGACTTGTGCACTCTGATCGGCCGCGATCATCATCTGCGGTTGATTCGCGTCCAGGCGCAGCATGTCCATTGTCAGGTCCGGACGCGGAATGGTGTTGAGCACTTGAACTTGATATCCACTCAGTTCCGCATAGCAAACCGCGATGAGCACCCAGTTCGGGGCGTAGCTGACCGGAGTCTCGCCACGCTCCTGGCGCAACATGCCGTTGAAATCTTCAAAGGTGCCCGGTCTATTCCAGGAGGCTTCCCACGGTAAAAGACCATGGGCATACGTGGAGACGATGCGTACCTCCGCGCTATTGCGCGAGAGCATGGCACCGAAACGGGATGAACCGCTCTCATCCGGGCCATGGGTGAAGGACAGGAAGACGTAATCCGGGAAGGCAGGGCACATTATCTGCTGGTAGTGCCACGCCGGCTTGCTGATGTCGAAATTTGCCAGGGCGGCTTGTTTGGAAAGCTCGGCGCGCAGGTTGTCGACAACCTCGTAATCTGCGGCGCTCATTTGCTCCGGGTCAAGATGATCGAGCGCGATCACGGTTGGTGGAGCGGCCAGCGGCGTAGTTCCCATAGGAACAGGCTGGACTCCAGGAAATGGGTCCTGGCTGGGGGTTCGGGATGTCTGCGCCGAAGCGGTAAGAACGGCGAGACTCGCGAACAGCAAAGGCCGGAACATGGGGGAGATTTTCGGCATCGACTCCGTCACTCTACCATGAGGTCCCCGGGGGAAAGGGCCACGACGGCCGTTACCTTGGGGGCACGCATACATTTAGGAATCCCCGCACAGAGTCGGCAAGGGCAACCGGGGTTGCCCTTGCCGAATCGCGGCTTAGTGGGCGGCGCGGCGATGAGCCGCGGGCGCCTTGGCCGGTGGTTCGCCGTCGATGAGGGTGATCATCGGCGGGTTAGCGACGTAGGAATCGAACGTGGCGTCAAAGGTGACGGTCGCGCCGATGGCGGGAACGCTCTTGAGCGGAGTCTTCATGTTAATGGTGAAGTCCGCCTTCTTGCTCTGCTTGTTATCTTCCGTGACCGCGAGTTGGACAGAGTCAGCCGTTGCCGAAATGACCATGCCCGGCACCTGGACGCGCGTGCCCTTCATGGTGTCCCAAACCTTCTGGGCGTCTTCCGGTTTGCCGTTAAAGAGAATGAATTCCTTATCGGAGAGGCTAAGCGTCTTCAGATCCGCGGTAGACGAGACGGTCTGCGCGGCAAGGTCGGCCGGAGAAGGCGGCGGTGGAGCTGGAGTCGGGTTATATTCCGCCGGCGGAAAGAGATTGGCCTGCGCCAAAGTCTGGATGGCTGGATAGCCGTCCATGCTGCCGTGGTACTTGTTGTAGAAGTACTCGGCCGCCTTTTCGATTTGCGGCTTGGCCTGTGGGGGCGCGAACTGAGCTGCTCGAGTCAGGAACCAGGCCGCGTTCTTGAGGTCGGGCGGGGTCTGCTGCGCATAGGCCTGGCCTAGAAGGTACGTGTCATTCAGTCCGGGCCCGGCCTGCGTTTGCGTCGGATCAGGATAGGCCTTTAGCTCATTGGTGAAGGCCGCGATGGCACCCGTGAAGTCCTTTTTGTTCTCGTCATCCTGGGCGATGGCGCTGTCGAAGATGGGTGCGGTTGCAGTCTTCAACTTCTGGAAGTCAGCATCCGACATATTGCCGGACTTGGTGGCGCTGAGACCGGTCTGAGCCTGGGCGGCAGCCTTGTCCAGGATAGGTTGAGCATCGGCGGGGGTGGTTTTGGTGGCGGCCTGGGACTTCTCGATGTAAACCGAGATGGCCAGCGCGCGCAGGTTTCCGGGGTCCGAAGCCAGCAGCCGATCTGCTGTGCTTAACGTCTTGGGCAGGTCACCGGCCTGCTGGTAGGCGGCCATGAGCTGCTCCAGCATGTCGTTCTTGACCACCGAATTGGGGTACTTCGTCAAAAACGTTTCAATTGCCGCCGCTTTTGCGGCCGGCGTAGATTGTCCCACAGCATTGGTGTAGTCGTTGTATTCTGCGGGATCTTTAATGGTGATCTGACCGGACTGAGCGCCTTGGCCGTAGACCATGGAAACGCTGCCTGGAAAGATAGTGGCCAAGGCCAACAAGGAAGCAAGGACGGACTTCTTCATGCAACGCTCCTAGGAGATGCGGGAATCAGGGAATCGCAGGGATCAGCAATCATCACGGTACAGCCGAAAATCTCACATCTTGGAATGGGATGCCAGCCGGAAATTAGAGTCTGAGCTAAACGCTATGATTCTTCGCCCGTGGATTGACCTTATTGAGGGAAACTAAAGTCTTTCCGATGAGCTGTGGATGGATTATAGAAACGCTTGTCGCTTCTGACAAGTAAACGAATTGCAGCGAATAACCCGAGGGAAACAATAATGGATTCGATAGCTCCCTTAAACAACCAGGTAGCGGTGGTCACCGGCGCCGCGCGCGGCATCGGCGAGGCCATCGCCATCCGCTTAGCACGCATGGGCGCAACCGTTGTACTCACCGCCCGTGACCAGGCCAGGCTAGGAGAGGTAAAAGCAGGCATTGCGCAGCAGGGCGGAAAGGCCCTGGCGCAGCCGTGTGACTTGACAGATGAGAAAGCCGTCGCCGCGTTGGGGGAGCGGGTAGGGCAGGAATACGGCCGCTGCGACATCCTGGTAAACAATGCCGGGGTGGGTGTCTTGCGCAAGCCACTCATTGATCTGCCTGTCGCAGAATGGGACCGGATGATGCATACCAACCTGCGCGGCCCTTACCTCATGATCCGATCGTTTGCCCCGATGATGATCGCGGCCAGGTACGGCCATATCATCAACATTTCGTCACTCGCAGGAAAAAATGTACTTCCCGAAGGAGCCGCCTATTCTGCCTCCAAGTGGGGATTGAATGGCCTGACGTATTCCGTTGCGGAAGAACTACGCGCTTATAACGTGCGCGTTTCAGTCATTGCGCCGGGGTCGGTGAACACGCAGTTCGGGGGTGCAGGCAGTACCAAGGATCGCACCCGGATGGTCCAGCCGGACGACGTTGCCCAGGTTGTGGCCTTGCTGGTGACCCAGCCGCCCACCTCCTTCGTGAGCGAGGTTTTGCTGCGGCCTACCATGAAACCTTGAGGTACGTTCACTGGGGTGGGCACGAACCTGCTGGAAACGACTCTCGGACGAAGGGCGCGGCTTCAGCCGTGCCACACTGCGGTTGCAGTCATGAGGGCTTTAGCCCCTGAGGTACGTCTTTCCAATCTCGGAAAGCGTACCTCAGCGGCTAAAGCCGCGTGGGTGTACGGGCTTTTTCGGCACGACTGAAGCCGTGCCCTTCGTCGGGTTCCGCGGGTGGGTGCTTGCGGAGTCTATGGTCCTGCGGTTCAGCGGCTTAGCCGTGTGGGAGTATGGGCTTTTCGGCACGGCTGAAGCCGTGCCCTTCGCCGAGGTTTGTTTCTCACTGGTGCCTGCGGAGTCAAGGGGTCCTGCGGTTCGCCTCAGCCAAAGAAGCCGCGTATTATCATCTAGTTACCCATACCAGCGCAACTTCCGATGGGGCCATGTGCCCCGAACGTTACTTGTATCGTTTCCTGGGCGGGGCTAGCCTTAAGTGTGCCATTAAAGGACAACGCCAGCGGTCCCCCCAACCGCGACGGAGCGTTTCAGGGCAGTCAGCGACCATTCATTGGGATGATTACGGTTTATCCACAACATGTTGGGGTCGCTATGTTGCTTCGCGGAAAAACGACCGCTAGAGTCATTCTTAGGCCAAAGGAACACTTCCATGCTGAAACTTAAGAAGATCCAGATGCTGGGGTTCAAGTCGTTCTGTGATCGCACGGAGGTGACCCTCCCTGGTCAGGGGATCGCGGTCGTGGTGGGCCCGAACGGTTGCGGCAAATCGAACATCCTCGATGCCGTGAGCTGGGTTCTGGGCGAACAGTCCGCCAAGAGCCTGCGCGGCGCCAAAATGGAAGACGTCATTTTTGCCGGGACCCGGGAGCGCAAATCCCTGGGCATGGCAGAAGTCTCTCTCTCGCTGATCGATCCCGAGGCTTATGCGGAAGGCCCCCTGCTGGATTCCCCGGACGAAACCGCCGAGCCGGAAAAGATCGACTGGGATGAAGAGAGCCTCCGGGCCGAGCGAGCCACGGAGACCGAAGAGTCCATCGCCGAGGTGCAGCCCGGGACCTTAATAGACGGCGAAACGGAACCGGCTGTAGCGGAAACCGCAGAGCAGCCGACGGAAAATCCAGTGGTGCTGAAGATTCGCCGCCGGCGCTTCCAGCGAACCGCGGCCCGGCAGGGCGAGATCGTGGTCACCCGCCGCCTGTTTCGTACGGGCGAGAGCGAATATTTGCTCAACGGCAAACTCTGCCGCCTGCGGGATATTCAGGACATCTTCATGGGTACCGGCCTGGGCCCGGAATCCTACGCCATCATCGAGCAGGAGCGCATCGGGCAACTGCTAAGTTCCAAGCCTCATGACCGTCGCGCGATTATTGAAGAAGCAGCAGGCATCACTCGCTTTAAAACCAGAAAGCGGCTTTCCGAGCTTCGCCTGGAACAGGCCAAACAAAATCTGGCGCGGGTCGATGACATCTTCGAAGAAGTTACACGGCAGATGGGTTCGCTCAAGCGCCAGGCGGCGAAGGCAGAACGCTACGCTGCTTTGCGCGACGAAATGCGCGCCCGGCTGCGCGTGGTCCTGGCCAGCCGGATCACGCAGATGGATAGCGAGCAGGCAGCCCTGACGGTCGAAATCGCCGAACTGGGAACGCAGATCGAGCATGGTACCGAGCAGGTGAGCGGGCTCGAGAGCGAGTACTCGACCGGAATGGCGCGCGGCTATCAACTGGATTCGAGCGCCAAAGACGCGAACGCGCGGGCCAACCAGGCTTCCGTGGACCTGGAGCGCGCGACCACGCGTGAGATAGCCAACCAGGAACGTATCGCAGAATTGAAAACGCGCGCTGCTGCCGGTTCGGCGGAACTGGAGCAGGCCCGGCTTCATCTGCAGGGACTGATCGTCGAACGCGAATCACACCGGAATTTTCTGGAGACGGCCGCGGCCGAGGCCGCCGCCGTTGGGGAAGAGTCAAGGTTGCGCCAGACACAGGCCCGGGACGCGGCCGAAGCCGCCAACGGAGCAGAGCAGCAGCTGGAGAATGCACGCCGCTACGCGATGCAGCTGCTCAGCCAGGCTGGTCATGCGCGCAATCAGACCATGCATGCGGAGGAGTCTCTATCCGCACTGGAGCAGGATGCGGAGCGGCTAGCCGGGGAGATCCACGCGGCCAGTGGAGAGCTTGCCTCGCTGGGTTCAGAGCGCGGACAAGCTTCGCTCAAGTTCGAGTCCGTAACCGAGCAGCTGCAGCGTCTGGAATCTGAGCTCGCTGCCGTGCGGGAGGAAACTGAGACCCGGCGCAGCGAAGAGAGCGCGAGCAAACTGGATGGCGACCGCTTGCGCGCCGAGATGGCTACTCTGACCGGGCGGCGCAATTCGCTGCAGGCGCTCATCCGCGAGCATAGTTATTCCACCGACACGGTGCGCAAGCTGCTGAAGTCAAATTCTCTCGGCGGCGGCCTGGCGCCAGTGGGCACGCTGGCGGATTTTCTTGAAGTGAGCGGCGAATACGAAACCGTGGTAGATGCTTTTTTGCGCGATGAGCTCAACTACATCGTCGTCAAGAGCTGGGACGCCGCGCATGAAGGCATGCGCCTGCTGAAGAGCGACGTCGACGGACGGGCGACGTTTCTGGTTCATCCCGACGATTCTCAGGCCAAGTTCTCTTTCGCCGGAGACACCCAGGACGCAGAGCACAACAGCGTTGGCGTGAAGCGGTTGAAAGACTGCATCCGGGTGCTCGACGGTTTCGGCCGTTCGCTGGAAGTGATTCTGCCTAAGCTACGCGATGGTTTCGTGACTCCGGATGCGGAGCAGGCAAAATCGCTGGCCCTGGAGAACCCCAACGCCTTCTTCCTTGCTCCGTCCGGTGAGTGCTTTCATAACGTCACCGTAACCGGCGGTAAACCCAGAGCTGAGGGTCCGCTGGCGCTGAAGGGTGAGTTGCGTGAGACCCAGAAACGACTGGATGCGGTTGAAGCCGAGCTAGGCCACGCCGAGATCACCGCGGCTTCACTGGCGCGGATGTTGAGCGAGTTGGCGGCGCAATCGGAAAGGATTAGCGAGGAGCGGCGCAATGCGGAGCGGGAGAGCGCCAATCAGAGTGCGGCGCTCCGTCAGATGGAAGCCGAAGTGGCCAGGCTGGAGCGGCGGCTGGACGACTGGATGGTGCAGAGCGAGCGCAACAAAGACTTGCGCGGGGTCCGCCAGGCGTTGATCGAAGAAAAGCGCGAAGAGGTTGCGCGCCTGGAAGCCGACCACGCGGCGGCTGAGACCAAAGTCAACGAGCTGCAGCAGAGCATGGAGGAGCTGCGCCGCCAACGGGATCAAGCGCAGCAGCAGGCGGCGAGCGTGGCCGCAGTACTGGCCGGGTTGGAAGAGCGCAGCCGTGGAGCAGAGGCGGCTTTCACCCGCATCGATCGCATGTACGGCGACCTGGAGCGGCGAGTCAACCAACTGGAGCAGCAGCTGGCCTCCGCCACCGCGGAAGAACAACAGCGCACACGCGAGAACGAACAACTGGCGGTGGAGCGCGAGCAACTGGGCGAGACGCGCAGAAGCGCGCTTGAAGAAGCGGCGCAAGCAACCGAAGAGGCCCGCCTGCTGCGCGAGCAATTGAAAGATCTGGAGCACAACCTGAAGGCCTTGCGCGCGGAGATGGATGCCTTCCGTGAAGCGCGCAGCACGCGCAGTTCACACTCCGCAAAGCTGGCTGTGGAACTCGAGTACATGGAAGCGGCCTGCGTGAGCGACCTGGGAATCGAAGCCTCCGAGTTACGTCATCAGCAAGATTTACCGCGGCTGGAAGGTGAGGCATTAGCGGAAGAGGACGAAGCTTGCCGCGGGTTGAAGCAGAAGCTCGAAGCGATGGGGCCGGTTAATATGATGGCGCTCGAAGAGTACCAGGAGACGGCTGACCGCCACGGTTTCCTCGAGACCCAACGTAAGGATCTGGTGGATGCGATTGAGAACACGCAATCGACCATCCGCGAAATCGATCAGATTACACGGCAGAAATTCGACGAGGCCTTTGCCCTTATTAATCAGAATTTCAGCAAGACGTTCGCCAGTCTGTTCGCAGGCGGGCAGGGCTTCATGCGGTTGACGGATGAAGAGAATACTGCAGAAAGTGGCATCGACATCGTAGCTTCGCCCCCGGGTAAGAAGCTGCAAAACGTGTTGCTGCTGTCAGGCGGCGAAAAGGCACTCACCGCGCTAGCGCTGCTGGTCGGCATTTTCGAATACTCTCCCGCTCCGTTTTGCGTGCTGGACGAAGTCGATGCTCCTCTCGATGAGGCCAACGTGGGCAGACTTGCGGAGATGCTCAAGACCATGAGCACGGAAACGCAATTCCTGTTAGTGACGCACTCCAAACGCATGATGACCTCGGCTGACCTGATTTATGGAGTGACCATGCAGGAGCCTGGAGTCTCGAAGCTGGTGTCCGTGCGCCTGGGCGCGGAAGAAGGAACTTCCAAGCGTCCTCGCGAACACGCGCAAGAGCGAAGATTAGCAATGGTGTAACGGGCCCGTCCCGAAAGTAATCATCCTTCACAACACCAAGCGAGTCGCCGCAGCGCGGAATCTTTGCTTCGTTTTCCTGCGATTGACAAAGCGGTCGCCACCTCGGACAATCGGAAAGTCATTCCTCTCCCGAGGCGCAACTTTGCCGACGCTCATCGCAACCGAGTTCGAAGATCTGCAGTTGTATGCGCGCGGAAAGGTGCGAGATCTATATGCGGTAGGCGATCTTCTGCTTCTGGTAGCCACCGATCGAATCTCCGCCTTTGATCACGTGCTGCCCACAGGCATACCCGGCAAAGGCCGGGTACTGACGCAAATTTCTCTCTTCTGGTTTGATTACCTCAGCGATTTGGTACCCAATCACCTGGTTACCGCCGACGTCGAGAAATATCCCGCGGAGTTGCGTCCCTACGCAAGCGAGTTGCAGGATCGGTCCATGCTGGTCAACCGTGCGCGAATGTTTCCCGCTGAGTGCGTGGTCCGGGGATACCTATCCGGCTCCGGCTGGAAGGACTACACGCGCACCGGACAGATTTGCGGCATTGCTCTGCCGCCGGGTTTACGCGAATCGGAGCGCTTGCCGGAACCGATTTTCACTCCCGCGACCAAAAGCATGAGCGGAGAGCACGACGAAAATATTTCGTTCGACCAGATGGCAGCGCGCGTCGGTGGGAACCATGCCGAGGAGTTGCGCCGGCTAAGTCTCGCAATCTATGCCAAGGCGGCGGCTCATGCCCTCGAGCGGGGTTTGATTCTGGCCGATACTAAGTTTGAGTTTGGGTTGACGGCAAAGGGCATTGTACTGGCGGACGAGGTGTTGACACCCGACTCGTCTCGCTACTGGCCCAGCGAAGGCTACCACCCTGGAGTGGCGCAACCGTCATTCGACAAACAGTTTGTGCGCGACTATCTGGAAACGGTGGGTTGGAATAAGCAACCGCCCGCGCCGGAGCTTCCGGCCAACGTGGTACGCCAGACGCAGGAGAAATATGAGCAGGCGTTACATTTGCTGACCGGCCCCGCGATTTAGGGATGGCACGGATGAACCTGGCTGACCTGCTGATAGTGATTGTGCTGTTAGGGTCCGTGGTGTCTGCATTCGTGAAGGGTTTTTTCGTCGAAGTTTTTTCGCTGGCCGGTGTAATTCTCGGGCTCTTCATCGCTGCGGCAAACTACGGACGGATTGCACCCTGGATTTTGATTGTGGTGCAGAACCGGGAAGCCGCAAACTTGGTTGCGTTCCTGCTGGTGGTGTTGTTGGTGATGTTGTTGGCGGGCCTGGTAGGTCGTTTGCTTCGTGGTTTGTTTCGGGGAGTGGGCTTAGGTGCGATAGACCGACTGCTGGGAGCAGTCATTGGGCTGGTCGAGGGATGTGTGGTGGTCACGCTGGTCCTGATGGGCATTGTGGCGTTTTTGCCCCGGCAGGACTGGTTGAGTAGCTCCCGGCTGGCTCCGGTCTTTTTGACCGCGGCCCACGGCGGCTCACATGTACTACCGTTTGCACTGGGAGAAGATATTCGTCGGGGCTTACAAGCGCTGCGTATGGCGCAACCGAATTGGTTAAATCCAATTTAGGAATTCATTTTCGAGTTAACGCAAACCCGGCGGTCGAGCGGGTAGGAAAGAGAAGAGGTTTTCGTGAAACGTGAGCTGGATAGTCTTGTGACGCAAATGCACGCTGGCGGCATACATTATGACGAGGCAGTGCGCGAGTTTAAACGGCGCTTCATTCTGGAAGTGTTGTCGCATCACAGGGGAAACCAGTGTAAGGCAGCTCGGGAACTGAGCATGCACCGCAACACGCTTCGCCGCACCATCGCGGAACTGAAACTCGATCCGGAACAAATTCGCAATGGACTCAAGCGTCCGCCACGCGCTGAGCGTCCTGTCTTTGACAACAAGCAGACGGTTCGCAATTAGTGGCTGAGGGCCTCGTAACCGTCCGCGATGGATTTCGCTGGGACGATTGCGATGCCTACCTCTTCGACATTGACGGGACCCTTTTGCACGCCGAAGGTGGCGTGCACACCGACGCCTTCTCCTCGAGCGTGGAGGCGGTGATGGGGCATGCTCTGTCGATCGCCGCGGTGCCAGTGCACGGCAGCACCGATACCGCTATCCTGCGTGATGCCTTTCGCCACGCGGCGATTGCCGACGAGGTGTGGCAGCCGCGCCTGGAAGAGATTCTGGTGCGCCTACGGGCGACCGTCCTGGCGCGGCGGGAGCACATGACCGTAAAGGTGATGCCCGGCGTGCTATCCATGCTGACCTACCTCAAGAGTCAGGGGAAACTGCTTGGGGTAGCCACCGGCAACCTGGAACAGATCGGATGGTTGAAGATCGAGATCGCCGGGCTGCGCGACTGGTTCAGCTTTGGTGGGTTCAGCGATCGCCATGCCTTGCGTTCGGATATGATCGCCAACGCGCTCGCCGCAGCGCGGAAGATAGGCGGCGAGAATGTAAAGGTATGCGTCGTCGGCGACACACCATCGGATATTGCTGCGGCTAAGGCGAACGGGCTGCCCACTATTGCCGTGGCTACCGGAGTTTATCCCTACCAAACTTTGTTGGAGCATCAGCCGGAAGTTTGCACGACTACGCTGCAGGCGCTGCTGTGACCTCGTACGGAAAGCCTCGGCACGGCTTCAGCCGTGTTTGCGAGCTCAGTCGGCGCGGGAGTGTGTGTCTGGTTCCCCCACGAAGGCCGGGTGCCCCACATCTCGCTTGTTTTTCGCGAGATGTGGGATACCACCGATGTTGACCGCCCAGTGCATCGGATGAATCGAGAGTCAGAGGGAAGGTGTGGTGGTATCCCACATCTCGCGAAAAACAAGCGAGATGTGGGGCACCCGGCCTTCGTTAGGGAGGGGCAAACAGGCACGTGACAGACTTGGCCCCTGGTAACTTGCCCACTGATTACCTGCCGCCTAGGATAAATTCATGCGTTTAGTCCGCTTGCTTGCCGCCTGGTGTGCGCTTATTCCCCTTGCGGGGTATGCGCAGACGCGGACGGCGGAAAAGTATTACGTGCTGGGCGTGCGCGCCATGGAAAGGGGTGACGTGGACGCCGCGGAGAAGGCTTTCGCCAAGGCGGCGAAGGCAGATCCTTCTAACCCCGACTACGCCTTCGATTTGCAGATTGCACGCCAGCATAGCGTCACCAAGTTGGTCCAGGATGCAGATAAGGCCCGGCTTATGGGCCAGCCTGAGGTGGCCCGGGCCAAGCTCGCCGAGGCCTTGGCGCTGGACCCCAAGAACGCGGAGGTGGCTCAACATGTCGACGATCTGGCAAACCTTGCTGGACTGCCGGCCGACTCCGTGACCGCATCCTTCGCTCCTGCCATCGTTCTGACGCCAAAACCCGGAAAGCAAAGCTTTCATCTCCACAACACCGAACAGGAGGTGCTGCGACAAGTGATCGGAGCCTATGGCCTCAGGATGGTGGATGACGGATCGCTCGCCACCCAGACCATCCGCTTCGATGCAGATGACGTGGACTATTTTCAGGCAGCGCACCTGCTGAACCTGACGACCAACTCCTTTATGGTCCCGCTCGATCCTGTCCGCGTGCTGGTGGCCAAAGAAAACAAGCAAAACCACGAGAAATACGACCGCTTATCGCTCGAAACCATCCGTCTGCCAGGGCTCACCGCAACTGAGTTCGCGGACATGGGCAACCTGGCAAAGAATGTGCTCGGCATCACGCAGGCGACGGTGGATGCGGGCGCGGGTACCCTAACGGTTCGCGCCCCGGTGGCCAATCTCCTGGCGTTGAACCAGACTCTGGCCGATCTGCTGGACGGAAAGAGCGAGGTGCTGCTGGATGTAAAGATCTACGAGGTGGAGAACACCCGGACGAGCGTGATCGGCGTCCAGCTGCCGCAAACAACCACCGTCTTCAACGTCCCCAGCGAACTGAACAGCGTGATCGCGGGAAACCAAAGCCTGGTGCAGCAGATCATCGCGAGTGGGCTGGCGAGCGCCGGGGATTATGCGGCCATCGCGGCCATCCTGATCGCATCGGGCGAGGTGACCAACTCCATTTTGAGCCAGCCATTTGCTACCTTCGGCAACGGGCTTACCTTAACCGGCATCTCCACGGGCGGGATCACGGGAAACCTGAACTTTAATGCAGCGGATACGCGCTCGCTCGACCAGGTCCAACTCCGCCTCGACGATCAAGCCGAAGGAACCGTCCGCAGCGGTACACGATATCCCATCACCACCTCCAGTTATTCGAGTATTTCCGCATCCTCGGTAAATATTCCTGGCATCACCACCGCCGGGCTCTCCAGCGTCTTGAGCGGGTTGGGAATCAGCGCCAGCAGCCTCTCCACCATTGCACCCATTCCTCAGGTGCAATATGAGGACTTGGGATTGATCTTGAAGGTAACTCCACGGATTGATCGCAATGATAACGATAATGTCGTGCTCAAACTCGACCTCAAAATTCAGGCTCTGCAAGGCGCTAGTCTTAACGGCTTGCCGGTGCTCACCAATCGCAGCTTCACCGCCGATATCAATCTTCGGGGCGGAGCGAGCGCGCTGGTGGTGGGTGACCTGTCACGGCAGGAATCGAACGCCATCAGCGGCACTCCAGGGCTCACGGAGCTTCCTGGTTTTTCACCACTCAGTAGTACTACAAAGGAATACGACGTTAGTAACCTAGCCATACTGGTTACCCCGCACATACTGCGGCGGCGGCATGGTAATTTGACCGGACCGCTCATTCCTCTGCCCCACCATACTTAGACACTTAGACAGTTGCGTCCAGCGCGATCAAAGGTGCATCCTATAAGCCCCACACTACTGAGAGTTTTCTCAGAGGCGAAATGGCTTGCAAGTTTGTGGCGATCACCACGTTGCTGTTGCTTTTGACTGCATGCCGGCAGGAACAGCTTTCTCTGCCCGTCGCGCATGCAGCTGTGGAGCCTCCTTCCGTGTTACAGCAGACGCCTGCGGAGATTTTCCAGCCGGCGCCCAACGAGAATTGTTATTCCTACATACTTATGCGCCCCCGCGACCAGCGCGCAACCGCAGTGCAGGCGCGGCTTAAGAAAGCCGATCAACTGGTAGCAGCCTTTAACCGAAGGGTGACGGTCGACCTGTTGGGAGACCACGCCAATATCTTGTCGTTGCAGTTTCCCGTTGTCTGGCCGGCTCAATCTTCTTACTCCGACCGCGTCAGCTCGGTCATCGAGGATTACTTCGCCTCACCTGATGTTCAGGACTATATGTGCAACACGGGGTTTGCTGAGGTGCGGTTATCGGCGCGGGGTCTGAACGACCGGCGCATTCATCCCATTTGGACGGCGCACATCACCAGCGAGGGCCTGGTGAAAGACTCGCCCGCTCCTAACTGAGCGCGATTCATACTTCAAGCCCAATCGAGCGCATAAGTGCCAGCGCGTTGCTGGTCTGTACGATGCCGGGATATAGCTTGTAATCGAAATGCAGCTGCCCTTCTTCGAGGTGATCCTCAAAATGGCAATTGATGGCCAGCGATCCCAGCTGCTGGGGTATCGCGGTGAGCGCCAGGTCGTGCGTGCTCACCAAGCCTACCGCGCCGCGCTCCACTAATTTGGTGACGAACGAACGGGTCCCAATCAATCGGTCGTGCGAGTTCGTTCCTGAGAGCAACTCGTCGAGCAGAAAAAGAACCGGCACCGGGCCGCCGGTCAGATCCATGATCTGCTTCAGCCGGTGGATCTCGGCATAGAAGCGCGAGATGCCGCCCTCGAGCGAGTCCAGAACGCAGATGGAGGCGGTGACTGCCAACGGCGAAAGCTTTAGATGGATTGCGCGCACCGGCGCGCCACTCTGCGCCAGCACTGCATTGACCCCAATGCCGCGAAGAAAAGTGCTCTTCCCCGCCATGTTCGGACCGCTCACGATCATCAGCTGAAGATCATGATCCAGTTTGAGATCATTGGTTATCGCCCTGTCACGCGGGATTAACGGATGAGCAAGACCTTCCACTTCGAAGCAGGGACGATCATCCACGAATTCAGGAAACACGTCCTCGGGATGCTCGTAGGTGTAGCCACCCAGGGCGGCGAGTGCTTCCAACTCGCCCACAGTTTCCAGCCATACGCGGAGCGATCCTCCGAAACCTCGCTGCCAGCTCTCAGCAGCGAGAACAAATTGCAGCCGATAAAAGATCACGTAGTCCAGGACGCGAACAAAAAGGTTGTGCGCCGATTCGAGAAACTCCACCCGGCGATTGAGTTTGGCGATGGCCTGCGAAGCCGCAATTCCCTGTTGCTTGAGGCGGCCCTGCAGCTCGAGGAGTTTGGCGCCGGTGAAAGGCTCGCGCTCAAATCCAGTCAGTACCTGGGAGAGAAGGTTGAGGTCGTGGCCGGCTTCCTCAGCCGCATGCGCTGCTTCACTGAGGTGCGCGCGATAGCGATAAGAAATCCCCAGGTTGACCAACGTGGTGGCTAGCACCCACAACTCCGGTGCTCCCCAAACCTGCCACGCCACCAGGCTGAGTACCCAGACTCCCGCCAGCAACGGGGTGATAATACGGATGGCTCCGGAGGGGAAGATTGCGCTTGCTTCTCCCCAGGCGACGAGTTCTGCAGGGCGAACTCCCAAGCCCAGATCCTCCCCCATGGTGAAGAGGCTTTCGCGAAAATCCAAACGCCCACTGAGCTCGATCGCCGCTGCCTGGCGGGCACGTACCTCATCCGGCGGCGCGGGAGAAAGCAACCACCCGGCCAATGCTTCCTCCCCGGCCCGGGTGCGCGCTGTGCACAGCAGTTCAAAGACGGAGGCTCGCCCGAACAGATCGAGGTCCCGCGCGCAGGGGTGAGATGGCAAGAGAAAGCGCTCGCCGGTGACTCCACTTCCTGCCCAAGTACCGTCGAGCCGCGCCATCCCTCGCTCATAGAAACTGATGGCGCGAGAGCAAGCGGTCACGGCGCGAATGAGCTGTCCGTGCAAGACGGCCAGAACAATGAAAGCAGTGACCGGAATGAGAAGCAGCAGATCGATTCGATTGAAATGGCGTAGCCGGAACAGGAGCCAGGTGAGACTGAGCGCGGCCAGAGCAAGTTGTGAATAGCCGGCGCGCCGTTCCCGGGATTGGAGCCGGGAGCGGCGCGCCGACAATACACCCAGACGCCGCGAATATTCTGCGGTTACGATCTCAGTCGCCACGTAGCAAGGCTATCGCAGCGATGGAGCAAGTTTTGCGGGCGGCGCCATGGGCGCGGGTGGAAGAGGCACGTCGTCCAGTTTCGCCTGGAACTCGATGATCTTCTGCAGCATCTCGTAGGGAACTCCGGTGAGCGGCAGACCGCGCCCATTCACAAAGATTGTCGGCGTTTGGTTCACGCCCACCCGTTCGCCCAAAGCACGCGAAGCATCGATGGCTTGCTTGGCCGCTGGAGTGGTCGAGCAGGCAGCGATCTTTGCCGGATCCTGCCCCGCTTTGGTCTCTGCGTCCTTGAGAGTCGCATCCGAGGTAGTGGGCGTGAGTCCTGCCTGCGCATCAAAGAGCGCATCGGAGAATTTGAAGAAGGCTTCGTTGCCGCCGAGCTTGGCGACGCAGTACCCGTGTGTCGACGCCTTGAGCGCCTCGGAGTGAATCTGGGTGAGCGGGAAATCCTGGTAAACGAAGTGAGCGCTAGGATAGTCCGCCAGCAGCTTGGCCACGATGGGCTGGGCTTCCTTGCAGTGTGGACATTCGAAATCGGAGAACTCCACAAATTCCATAGCTTTGGAGGCACCGCCCTTGGATGGCCCGGACGCGTCGGCCTGCAGAATATCGCGATAGGCCTGGAATGGCTTGGCACCAAAGGGCAAGATCGAATCGGCGACCAGGAATTTACCATCTGGGAGCACAAAGAAAGAGAGCTGCCCTACCTGCTCCTTGGGCCCATTTCCCTTGACCAGAATCAAGACTCGGCTCACGCCAGCCGCGGGCGTCGGCATAATAGCCTGGATCTGCCACACGCGAGAGCTGTCGTATCCCCAGAATGCGTGCAGAAAATCTTCCACCGTCTGCTTGGTGGGAGAGGTTGCGGCAAAGTTTGCCGGGTCAACCGGGGGAAAAGCCACAGGAGCAGATGGTGCGGAAGGGGCTGAGCTGCCGGGCGTGGCAGGCGGCTCTGGGGCGGCGGGAGCCTGCGGGGCAGGGGCCTGCGGTGTGGGAGCCGGCGGGGTAGGGTTCTGGGCGAGCGCGGCAGGAAGCCATGCCGCACTTGCGACTGCCAGAACAGAAAGACCTAGGGTTGTGCGAAGCTGCATTCAGTTCCTCTCTAGTGTTTCAAGCAATTTGCATATTGGTGTGCTTATACCTGGACTTTAACGGCGATGGGGAAACGGCGTCCCATGCCAAAAGACTTGCTGGTGACCTTGAGCACGGGGGCGGCCTGCTGGCGTTTGTATTCGCTGCGCTCGACCAGCTTGACTACATGACTGACTGTGGCCAGATCGAAATGGTATTCGGCAGCAATCTGTTCCGGCGTTTCGTAACGTTCCACGTAGGCTTGAAGAATGGGGTCGAGCACCTCGTAGGGCGGTAGTGAGTCTGTATCCTTTTGCCCAGGACGAAGCTCGGCGGAAGGTGGTTTCTCCAGTATAGGCAATGGAATAACAGCGCTCTCCCGGTTGAGATAGCGGCATAGCTGGTAGACCTCTGTCTTCACCACGTCGCCGATCACCGCCAGAGCCCCGACCATATCGCCATAGAGGGTGCAATAGCCCACCGACATCTCCGACTTGTTGCCGGTAGTGAGCACTAAAGCATTGAACTTGTTGGAAAGCGCCATCAGCAGATTTCCCCGTATGCGCGACTGGATGTTTTCCTCGGTGATATCCGGCTGCCGGCCGGCAAAGAGCGGCTCCAGTGCTTTGGTGTATTGGGCAAAGAGGTCCTGAATGGGGATGGTTTTGTAGCAAATGCCGAGGTTTTTTGCCAGGTCACGAGCATCATCGATCGATCCGGCAGAAGAATATTGGCTGGGCATGCCGACGGTGGTGACATTCTCTTTACCCAGGGCGTCGACAGCGATGGCGGCTACCAGCGCCGAATCGACGCCCCCGCTCAGGCCGACAAGCACCTTGGAGAAGCCGCATTTGCGAACGTAGTCGCGGGTGCCTAGCACCAGGGCTTGATAGACAGCCGCATCTTCACTGGGGTCGACCGGGCGCCGGTCGCCGGTGAGCGCAACGCTGTCGAAGTAGACCAGATCCTCGGCAAACGAGTTCGCCTGGGCGATGATCGAGCCGTCGGGCGCCATGGCGAAGCTGGCTCCGTCGAAGACCAGGCTGTCATTCCCTCCTACCTGGTTGACCATGACGACCGGAACCTGGTGCCGGGTGGCGATGGCGGCCAACATGCGGTGGCGCAATTCTCGCTTACCCCTGTAGTAGGGGGATGCTGAGATGTTGAGGATGATAGATCCGCCGGCGCGCATCAACTCTTCGATCGGATCGACGGAGTAGAGGCGTCTGGGCCAAAAGGCTTTATCGTTCCAGGCATCTTCACAGATAGTGAGGGCCAGGCTTTGGTCAGCCAGGCTGTAGAGGGTCTGGTTTTCAGCGGGGGCAAAATAGCGCTGCTCGTCGAATACGTCGTAGAAGGGCAGAAGCCGTTTGGATTGGACGAACTCGACCACTCCGTTGCGCAGGAGTGCAGCCGAATTAACCACTTGCTTGCCCGACCCAGGGGACGCCGGGGTGACATAGCCGCAGATTACGGCGAGCGACTGGCCGGCGGTGGCGGTAGCGGCAATCTCCGCGATGGCTTCGGCGGATCGCGCCACAAAGGATGGCTTGTCCAGGAAATCCGCCGGAGGGTAACCACAAACAGCCAGCTCCGGGAACATCACGAGGTCCGCCTGAGCCGCGGACGCCTGCCGGGCAAAGTCGATGATCTTTTTTGTGTTCCCTTGAAAATCCCCTACTGTGGGGTTGATCTGGGCGAGAGCGATCTTCACTTCTTCAGTTTAACAACCTATTCCAAGGCGGCTGAATTCGCCGTGTAGGGACGGAAAAACCGTACCTCAGTGGCTGAAGCCCTCATCTGCTGTGGCTCGGGATGGCACGGCTGAAGCCGTGCCCTTCGTACGGCTTCTTTGCTCAGGATGGCACGGCTAGAAGCCGTGCCCTTCGTGCGGCGTCTTTTTGCTGGCCAGGGCGGCAACATATTCTGTGACCGCTTCCAATCGGGACACCGAAAAAATCGGAACGAAGGGCACGGCTTCAGCCGTGCCGCCTTCGGCTAAGGTCGATGAGGGCTTCAGCCCCTGGGGTACGGTTTTACAATCTTCCAATGTCAATCCCCACTCGTTCTGTTGGGACGGGCACTTACTTCGTGACCACCGCCACCTTCAATCGCAGGCGTCTATTTCAGGTCACCGCAAACGCCGAGCTATTTCTGGAGACGCTGCAACAGTACCGTCGCGAGGGCCACTACAAGCTGCATGCGTTTGTCGTAATGCCGGATCACGTTCATCTTTTGCTGACCCCGCAAAGCCTTTCGATCGAACGTGTTGTTGGATTTATTAAAGGGGGTTTCTCACATAGGTTGGGTTCGAAGTTTCCCGTTTGGCAACGTGGATTTACTGACCATCGCATCCGGGATAGCAACGAATTTTATGCGAGACGTGAATATATCCACCAGAATCCGGTGCGAGCGCGGATGGTTGAATCGCCCGAACTCTATTCCTACTCATCTGCTTACGCACCGAGGGGAAAAAAGCGTACCTCAGCGGCTGAAGCCGAAGAGTAGATATAGCTTTAGCGGCACGGCTGAAGCCGTGCCCTTCGTCCGGGATTTTTCCGCTCAGGAAATGGGACTCCGAGACAAAACCTAAAAACGAGGAGTTGTTTACGAGCCGGTGCCGCCGGCGACCACAGACAGAGTGCGGACGAGGATTTTGAGATCTAGCCAGATGCTCCAGTTCTGGATGTACGCCGTATCCAGGGAGATGTAGCTGTCAAAGGAAGGATCCTGGCGGGCCTGTACCTGCCACAGGCCGGTCATTCCCGGCAGCACGTCGAGACGCCGCAAATGGCTCAGATCATAGCGCTTGACTTCGCTGGCTATGGGAGGCCGCGGGCCTACCATGCTCATATCCCCGCGCAGGACATTCAAGAACTGGGGGAGTTCATCGAGCGAGTACTTGCGCAGGAAACGCCCGAAGGCGGTGATGCGAGGGTCGTTGCTGACCTTGAAGAGGACGCCATCGCGCTCGTTCATGTGCAGAATCTCAGCCCGCCGACGCTCCGCGTCGGCAACCATGGTTCGAAATTTGATGCAGCGAAACACGCGGCCCTTTTTCCCGATCCGATCGGAACAATAGAAGATGGGCCCAGTCGAATCGAGCTTTACCATAACGGCAATTGCCGCGATGAGAGGCGACAGCACAAAGAGCGCAAGCGAAGAGAGCAGCACGTCGAGAACGCGCTTGAGGAACAACCCGACCACCGGCGTTTCCCCGCGATGCAAAGGAATGGTCGGAAACTGGCCGATATATTCGATCGGACTATTCCAGGCCAAGCCGTCATAAAGCTCAGGCACGACGCGGATATCGACTCCCGCTTCCCTTGCCTGGGTTACGATCTGCGTCACCACCCGAGCATCGCAGGGCGCGGAGAGAAAAATTTCGTCGGCAAAGAATTGACGGGCCAACGGCAGGAGCTGCTCGATGGAACCGAGGATATCGCCGGCCAAACCAGGATTATCCGCATCAATTCCGGGGATGTGTACGTAACCCTTAAAGCTGTAGCCAAGGTGCCGGATGCTATCCAGATGGTGGCGCATCGCCTGGCCTACCCTGCCCGTACCTACAATGATGATGTTGCGAACTTCAAGCCCACGTTCAAAGCGCCGGTACATCATCATCCGCCAAATCAAGCGACGGCCGCAGAGCAACACCGTGGTCGCCACCACGGTGATGATGACCACGCCGCGAGAGATCACCTCGCCACGCACCAGGTAGAGTGCGCCGGATAACAGCAACCCCGCGGTGAGGCAGGCTTGGATCGTGAGCCGCTGTTCGTGCAGAGTATTGCGCATCTGCATCGGGCCATACAGGTGGTAACGCTTGCTCACAAGAATGAGAGAAAGAATGAACCACCCCAGGCAGCCCAGCAGGATGGTGGGGTGGTCATGGAACATGACGTTCGTACGGTAGGGCGAATCTGCTCCAAAAAGCCCTTGCCCGAGCCAGCCGCGAACCGCAATCATCAGGGCGGCGAGGACGATCAAAACATCGCCCAGAATCCAAAGCACCCCAATGCGCGCGCCTTTTCCCTGCGTGCTCGGACGCTGCTGGACAGCAACGTTCCCAAGCCGCACTTCCTCACGTGCGTTGGTCGCCGAGCGCTTTAGAAGTCCGGATGTCGCCATCGATGTCCCCGCGAAAGCTGGAGAGGCCGCAAAAGTCTAATTACACTTTGCCCCTCGTTAGAGCCGAACCACAGAAATTGTCGAAGTTACTGTGTTACTAATCAGGTACGTGGATGATCACCACCTGCTACAGTACCGGTGGTTGAAATGGACGAGCCTGCGTGCCCTGGCAAAGAGAATGCCAGGAGCGGCAATCGAAGCAGCAATTGTGATGCGACAGAAGCCCAGAAGGATTTCGAGAGGGATTTAAATGTCCGGGTTGCATTGCGATTAAACCTTTTTTTCAAGAGTTAAAGCCAGACCCCTAAAGCTTGACTTGAGCGTTTATCCGGTAGAAACTCAGGGGCGCACCCAACAAAAAAGAGCGGCGCCGAAGGCGAAGCTTCGTACAGCCGCCTTACCCACAAAGAATACCATCGGGTGCCACTATTTGGAGCATAAGTAAGACTTGTGTGTCGTTACTATTAGGGGACGATGTAACCAGGAAGTCATCACAGCCAAAGGATCATCACTCGGGCAGTACCAGCCTATCCATGTCGAGGAATTCCCTGAGGAACGGGTCGGTCGTACGCTTGAGTTCTTCCATGGTGCCGAAGAAGTAGGCTTTGGCTTCATGCAGGAAAAGCACGTGATCCGCCAGTCGCTCAGCAAAGCGCATGTCATGGGTGACGACAATGCTGGTTAGGCGGAGTTGATGTTTTAACTTCTGAATCAGATTGCCTAGCAGCCGGCCCATGAGCGGATCGACCATGGTCGTAGGCTCGTCATAAAGAATGGCCTCAGGTTGCGCGGACAAAGCGCGCGCGATGGCCACGGAGCGCTTCATGCCGGTGGATAGATCCGAGGGAAGCAGATCCGCCATTCCGGCTACGCCCACCATGTCGAGCAATCCGTTCACTACCTGTTGAATCTGATCCTCTAGCAGTTGGCCTCGCTCCCTTAGGGGAAAGGCTACGTTCTCGCCCACCGAGAGCGAATCGAACAGAGCGCCACTCTGAAAGACCATGGTGACTTTCTTGCGCACCGTCTCCATTTGATCTTCGTTTAAGTCGGTGATGTCCTGGCCCGCCACCATGATCTTCCCCGAGTCTGGCTTCAGGAAGCCCATGATCTGCTGCAGCGATACCGATTTGCCAACTCCGGAGCGACCCAGAATGCAAAGGGTCTCGCCAGCCTGAACAGAAAAGCTGACATCGTCGAGCACGTGCACGTCGCCAAATGACTTGGAAACATGTTCAAAGGCTATATAGGGACGATCCTCATGGCGTTCTTCTTCCTTCTTCTCCTCATTGGCATGTTTGCCGACGATCTCGATGGGTGTGCCGGCGGGAATTCCCACCATCGGTTCGGGAGCGTCGGGAAGCATACTCATTGGGTCAAGACTAAAGCATTTTCAATCCCTGCCATGTCGCCGGGGGTATTGCAGTTGTGGAACCAGCGGTAGAGAGGCAGAGGGGAGAAGTCAAAGGGCTGGGCCGAACCCACTCGTTCTACATCGAAGAGGTCGATGTTTCCGTGCCTGGAAGCGGCCGCGGTGACGACGGGCATAACTTTGTAATCGCCCGCAAGCAGCGACTCTGTGATGTGGCTCAGCAAACGCTTGTGGTAAACAGCACAGAGGGGCTGAGGTAAGCCGTTGATGCGGCCTACAGTCAGCGGCGCGCCGGTGATTTGGGCGCGCCGCAGCATCCAAAGCAGGAAGCCGGTCGGCAGTTGCGGCATGTCCACGGGCAGAAAAACATTGAGCGCCTGCTTGCTCGCGGCCAAGGCCGCTTCGATGCCACTCAACGGACCGCACCCGGGATGCAGGTCGGCAACGACGCCCGCATGCTCTGAAGGAGCGCCTGCGATGCGTGGTGCGGCAGCCAGGGGAAGGGCGCGGAGCTTGTCCAGAGCAAGCTCCAGCAGGGACTTGCCGGCCAACTGGAGGAGAGCTTTGTTCTGCCCCATACGCGTGCTCCTCCCTCCGGCGAGTACGAAGGCCTCAGCTCCGGATGGCTCCTGATCTATCTCCACTTCCTTGTCCCCCTGAAAACGAGCATCTCTTCCTGTCTTATATACTGGGCTCCGGTTGCGATTGAATGGCAGAAGTAAGACGAAAAAGAATCAGCAGCGGTGCGCTCTGGATTGCTGCCGCGATCGCGCTTGTTCTCATTTTTTTCGGTGTCCGCCGGATGACGCGGGAGAAGTTGCCGCTGCGGGTCGCCGAGGCCCAGGTGCAGGATCTGACCAAGGTCAGCAGCACCAACGGCCGGGTCGAGCCTCAGCAAACCTTTGAGGCCCATGCTCCTGAAGCAACGACCGTCAAGGCGATTTACGTCCACGTAGGCGAGCAGGTGCGCCCAGGCCAGCTTCTGGTGACGCTCGATGACAGCAACGCGCGAGCCCGGTTAGCGGCCGCAACCGCGGCCTTGCGCGCAGCCCAAGCGAACTACCAGAGTGTTGAGAGTGGCGGCACACATCAGGAACAGCTCGCCCTATCCAGCAACCTGGCCAAAGCGCAAATCGATTATGACCAGGCGGTTCGTGATCTCGATGTAATCCAGAAGCTGGCGGCCAAGGGAGCCGCGGCGCCCAGCGAGGTAGCCCAGGCCCAACTGCGCTTGAACGTGGCCACCGCATCGTTGCATGCGCTTCAGGAACAGAAAACCAAACCCTTCGGCAAGCTTGATCTTACCCGCGCTGGATCGACCGTTACCGAAGCGCAGGCGGCAATTGACGCCGCGGCCCAAGTCATCGCGCAGTGCAATGTGCACGCTCCCTTTGCCGGCACGATCTTTTCCCTTCCCGTCACGCGGTACGCTTATATCGAGCCCGGAGCGGAGATATTGCAACTCGCTGACCTGTCGAAGCTCCAGGTACGCGCCTATTTTGACGAGCCGGAAATCGGCGACCTGCAACTCAACAATCCTGTCACCATTGTGTGGGACGCCAAACCGGATATGACGTTCCACGGGCGCATCATCCGCCTGCCCTCGACCATCATCACCTACACCACCCGCAACGTGGGCGAGGTGCTGGTGAGCGTGGAAGATTCGAATGGAGTGCTCTTGCCAAACACCAATGTGGTGGTCACCGTGGTCACGCACGAGGTGCGCAATGCGCTCACTGTTCCCCGTGAGGCTCTCCACATTGAGGGTGGCCGGGACTATGTTTACGTGGTGTCGGGTGGCACGCTGCATCGCGCTGCGGTCCAGGTGGGCGCTATCAACCTCACCCTGGTGCAGATTGTGAGCGGCCTGAAGGAGCATACGGTTGTCGCCCTGGGCTCGACCAATGGCGCGCCGATCACTGAGGGTGTTCCTCTTCGCATCGTCAATTGAGGATATGGGTGAGACGCGGCTGCCAGTTCGTATTGCTGGGTATCGTCACCGTGCTTGTGTCAGGCGGCGCGCGTGGCCAGGTTTCTTTTTACACGGCTGTTGACCTTGCCCTTCGTAACAGTACGCAGGTGCGCATAAGCGCGGCCGATGTGCGGCATGCCGAGGCTGCGGTCATGGAAAGCGTAGACGCTTACAAACCGAGCTTCTCGGTGGGCTCCAGCCTGGGATATTCGTATGGTTTTCCGGTAGGACAGCCTTCGATTTACAGCGTCTCGGCTAATTCACTGGCCTTTTCCTTTTCCCAACCCAGTTACATCCACGCCGCCCGGAAAGCTCTGCTGGCGGCGCAACTTCAATTGAAGGATACCCGGCAACAAGTCATTCTGGACACAGCTTTGGACTACATCGAGCTGACCCGGGTGAACCAGCAGATGACCGCACTCGATCAGGAAACCGGCTTCGTTCAAAGACTGGTGGAAATCGAAACGGATCGTGTCGATGCCGGCCTGGACAGCAAAGTTGAGTTGACGCAGGCGCGTTTGATCGGAGCCCAGATCGCGCTCAGGCGACTCCATCTTGTAGACCAGGCTGACGTCGTGCGGCTGCGGCTTGCTCATTTGACGGGTCTAAGCCCGGGAGACATCGTCTCTGAACCGCAGACCATTCCAAAAACGCCCGAGATCTCGGCGCAGGATCAAATCGCGGACAACAGCAACGTGAAGGCTGCATACGCCTCAGCCCAATCAAAGTTCTACACTGCCGTTGGAGACGCGCGGCAGAACAACCGGCCCATATTTGCCTTTGGTGGAGAGTACAACCGCTACGCCAAATTCAATAACTACAACGAGTACTACCTGCGCTTTCAGCACAATAACTTTAATGTAGGCATTCAGATCACGATGCCGATCTTTGACGCGACGCGCAAAGCCAAAGCCAAGGGCGCGAGTGCGGAGGCTGCCCAGGCAAGCGCCCAGGCCGATCAACTACGCGATCAGAGCGGAGAGCAAATCCTGCAGTTGCAGAAGAACGTAGCCGAGCTTGGGGCGCAGGAAAAAGTGGCAGAGCTACAAAACGAATTGGCCCAGGATCAACTCGACGCCATCACCACCCAGCTTCACTTGGGCAGCGGCATCCCGGGCGCGGCGGCCCCTTTACCCAAAGACGAGCAAGCTGCGCGCATCCGCGAGCGCGGCCATTTTGTTGACATGCTCGAAACGCGCTTTCAGCTGACGCAGGCCAGGCTCTCCCTGCTGCGGGCGATGGGAAGGATCGAAGACTGGGCCAAGGCCGTACCGGCGGCTCAGCCCCAGGCGCCTTAACCTTTTGCCTGTGTTTAATTTGCGAACCCTTCCAGGAGCTACAGCCGTCTAATACTGATAGACTGGAAGCTACGCTTATGACGCTAAAGACGTTACTTTTAAATCCCCCATCTTTTGAGAATTTTGACGGCGGCGCCAGCTCTCGCTGGCCTGCTACGCGTGAGATTGAGTCCTACTGGTACCCGGTTTGGCTTGCCTACCCGGCTGGGATGCTGGAAGGCTCCCGCATGCTGGACGCTCCGCCCCATCACATCTCGGCGACCGAGACCATCGAGATTGCGAAGAGCTATGAGTTCCTGGTGCTGTTCACCAGCACTCCGGGTTGGACCGGCGACCAGAAGCTGGCCGAAGCGATCAAGCGCGCCAATCCCCAAATAAAGATTGCCTTTGTTGGACCGCCGGTCACGACTTCGCCGGATCGCGCCCTCAACGAATGCGCGGCAATCGATTTTGTCTGCCGGCGGGAGTTCGATTTCTCCGTGGTTGAGTTTGCCAACGGCAAGCCGCTGGACCAGATTCTGGGCATCAGCTACCTCAAAAACGGGAGCGTGGTGCACAATCCCGACCGCCCCCAGGTGGACAACCTGGATGAAATGCCATGGGTCACGGATGTCTACAAACGGGACATTGATGTGACCCGTTACAACGTACCCTTCCTGCTCTACCCCTACGTTGCCCTTTACTCCACCCGCGGATGCCCGGCGCAGTGCACCTTCTGCCTGTGGCCGCAGACCTTGAGCGGTCATGCGTGGCGCAAGCGCTCCACCGATGATGTTGCAGCCGAGATGGCACACGCCAAGGAGCTGTTCCCCGAGGTGAAGGAGTTTTTCTTCGACGACGACACCTTCAACATCCAGAAAGCGCGAACGGTCGAACTATGCGCCAAGCTTAAGCCGCTGAAGCTCACCTGGTCATGCACCTCGCGCGTGACCACCGACCGCGAAACCCTGAAGGCCATGCGTGAGGCGGGATGCCGGTTGCTGATTGTGGGTTTTGAATCCGGCGATCCGCAGATTCTCAAAAACATCAAGAAGGGCGCTACGGTAGAACGGGCCCGCGACTTCGCCCGCGATTGTCATGAGCTCGGCCTCACCATACATGGTGATTTCATCCTCGGCCTTCCCGGCGAAACCAAAGAGTCGATTCGCAATACCATCAACTTCGCCAAGGCTCTCGATGTCGAAACCATCCAGGTATCGATTGCCCATGCGTATCCCGGCACGGAGTTCTATGACTTTGCGGCGGAGAATGGCTTCATCATCAACAATGGAGCCATGGTCGATGAAGGCGGACACCAGCTGGCGCACATCGAGTATCCAGGATTGCCAAAAGACTACGTGCTCGAAATGGTCCACCGCTTCTACGACGAGTATTACTTCCGTCCCAAGGCGGCATGGCGCATCGTGAGCAAGGCTGTTGTCAATCGTGATGTGAAGAGACTGTATGTCGAGGCTAAGTCGTTCCTCAAGCTTCGCGCCGCGCGCAATAAAGTCGTGGCAGACAGTAAGCACAAGGCCTCCAAGACACCGGGCCCGGTGGTTAACGCCGGCGCATGACACTGCGGAGGTATCTGGTATTGGCTGTGGTGACGCTTGCCTCCGCCTTCGGAGATACCTCGCTCGCAGTTGGCATGAAGCGCCTTGGGCCGGTCTCTCTGACCCATCCTGATGCGCTGATCACTGCACTTCGAACACCCTGGGTGCTGAGTGGAGTTCTGCTGCTGTTGCTGTGGACTGCCTGCTACCTGACGGCGCTCACCTGGGCAGACCTGACCTTTGTGCTGCCCGCTACTTCTCTCGCCTACGTTGCTGTAGCGCTGCTTTCCAGGTTCTGGCTACACGAACAGATCTCGCCCGCACGCTGGGCGGGCATAGCCTTGATAACGGCCGGAGTAGGCTTCGTAACCCGGGGTCCGGCCTTTACTACTCGCAATCCTGCATGATGAACCTGGGTTCCGGTCCGGCGATTGCGGTGATGATCGGGGCGATTGTCCTGACGGCTACTGCCGGCGATGTGCTGCTCGCCTCCGCCATGCGTTCCGTTGGTGATCTGGATCAGATCAAGGCAGCACACGGTCTGCATGGCGCGATCTGGGCCGTACTCAGTGAAGGCCGTTTCCTGGCCGGGGGTGCGTTTATGGCGCTCAGCTTTTTCTCTCTGCTCTTTTCCCTCAGCCACGCCGATGTAAGCCTCATCGCCCCAGCCGCGGGGTCGCTCACCTTCGTCACCAACGCTGTGGCGGCAAAGTGGATGCTGCACGAGAATGTCGATCGCCGGCGCTGGCTGGCAGCGGTGTTCGTCTGCTGTGGGGTCGCTCTGCTCAAGCATTAAGGGGCTGGTCCCTTTGGCCTTTAGAGTCTGCGTGAGAACTGGAGAAACCGCAGGTCCCTCCACTACGCTTCGCTCCGGTCGGGATGACAATTCTATTGCAAGGAAATCGCTTCGGTGCCGCTCAGGCATCGGGAAAGAGCCAGGAATTACACGCTGATTGACGACTTGGCCAGGATTCCGCCGTCGCAGACTACATGCGAACCTGTCATGTAGGCGGTCTCATCGGAGAGAAGCCAGACGACAACACGTGCTGGATCTTCCGGCTCCGCCAATCTCCCCAACGGAATCTCTCTGCAAAGTTGCAGGCGCATGCTTTCAATGTCTTCCGCCGGGACATTGTTCCACATCAACGCCGTCTGCGTTGCTCCGGGAGCAACTGCATTCACGCGGATGCCGAACCTTGCGTAGTCAATTGCCATGCAGCGAACCAGTGAGGAGATAGCTCCCTTGGTTGCGCTGTAAGCACCACAACCTCCCGCAGCCAAGGCGACGAACCCGGCCGGCGAAGAGGTGCACACGATCGAGCCTGAAGTCTGCGCTGCCAGCATCTGCCGCAGGCCATGTTTGCAGGTGAGAAAAATGCCGGTCAGGTTGGTGTCCATCACATGCTGCCAGCGTTCCAACGGCATCTCATGGATCAGCCCACCTATATCAATGCCGGCGTTTGCAAATATGCCGTAAGGTGCACCGAACTGCTGGTGGACAAGCGCAAAGGCATCCGCCACTTGCGCTTCGTCAGCTACGTCACAGGCCAAGCCAACCGCTCCGGCCGCACCCTGTTCCCGCGCCGCATCAGCGGCCTGTTCCGCACTTTCGCGATTCTTATCCAGAATGGCGACGCGGTCGCCGCGCCTTGCGCAGAGCAGCGCGGTCGCGCGACCAATGCCGTCGCCACCCCCGGTAATGACGATAAGCCGACGCTCTGAAGATGCCACCGATGTACCTAAGCGGTCGCGGGCCGGTAGGCAATACAGTCGATTTCCACTTTCATTCCGGTTGCTACCATTCCCGCCCCGACCGTGGTGCGCGCCGGCTTGTTGGCGCCAAAGAATTCCGTGTATACCTCATTCATCGCCTCGAAGTCTCTGACATCGTGCAGGAATACGGAGCACTTCACGACATCTGCCAGATCGGCTCCGCAGCCACGGAGAATCGTCTGCACGTGGCGCAACACCAGCCTGGTTTGATCCTGCACAGTTGCCTCGGACTGCATCTCACCCGTTTCCGCATCGACCGGACCCTGGCCGGAAACGAAGAGGAAATCGCCTGCGCGCACGACGCTTGAATAAGGCCCCTGGGGCTTTGGCGCACCTTTCACTTGTAAACGTTCCAACATGAAGCTCTCCCTTGCTCGACTAAAATTCAGGATGTGCTAGGGTACAGCATAGTCGCACCCGTCCTGGCCCACATTGCTTCAAGATAACAGAGGTACGACAGCATGACGCCCTGTCCACAGACTCAAGCAATCGTGGAGCCGCTTGAATGACGACGCCCTACGATGTGGCCATCATAGGGCTCGGGACTATGGGCAGCTTTGCCGCAGTCGAGTTGGCGCGGCGCGGCTTTTCCGTGGCAGGCTTTGATCAGTTCACCCCCCCTCACAGTCGCGGCAGCCATTCGGGTGGACAGCGGATTTATCGGCTTGCTTATCCCGAGGGCACCGGCTACGTGCCGCTGGCGCAGCGCGCAGGCGAATTGTGGGACCAGGCCGCTGAGCAAATGGGCACGAGGCTGTTGTACCGCACTGGCATGCTTTATATGGGGCGGCCTGGCGAACCCTTCATTGGCGAAGTGCGGGAGAGTGCATCCACCAATCGTCTCCAGGTGGAGACGCTCTCGCCGGCTGAGGTATTCCGTCGCTATCCTGCGTTCGAAATTCCGGAAGACCACGTTGGCCTCTTTGATGTGCAGGCCGGCTGGATCGACGTGGACGCGTCCATCGCTTCCAGCCACGCGTATGCTCAGAGCCTTGGCGTTCGCTGCTTTTTCGATCAGCGGGTCAAAGGATGGGACGCGACCACGAGCGAGGTTCGAGTACACCTGGAGAAGGAAACCATTACTGCGGCCAACCTGATCATCACAGCGGGTGCCTGGGCAAGCGAACTGCTGCGCGATCTTCAGCTGCCGCTGTCTGTAAAGCGCAAGGTGGTGGCCTGGTTCGACCCCCTCGACCCTGAACTTTTCGCTCCGGACCGCGTACCCGTCTTTAGCTTTTCAGACAATTTCATCTATGGGTTCCCCAGCGTGCCCGGCCTGGGCGTCAGATTGGCGGAGCACCTGGGCGGTGATTACCTGCCCAACGCTGATGATCCTATTTCGCCCCCGGGACCAGCCGATCTGAACCCGATTGCCGCCAGCGCTGCGAAAAATATGCCCAGGCTTGCGGGCGACTACGCTGAGGCCCGTTCCCGCCTGCGGCATTCGGCGATTTGCCTCTATACCATGACGCCGGATGAGGACTTCATCGTGGATCATCACCCGGAGTTCAAGAACGTGGTCTTTGCCGCGGGCTTCTCTGGCCACGGTTTCAAGTTCGCCCCCTTGATCGCCGTGGCTCTGGCCGATTTGGTGCAGCAGGCAAAAACGTCGTTACCCATCGGTTTCCTTTCCCTTGGCCGTTCGTCGCTCCAGGTGGGGCACAACCGATAACGATAAGTAACCGTGGCGGAGACGAACGTTTTGCTCGTTCCGGACGACGGGACGCTTACAATGGATTGGTGTTCATTCCGCGCTTCATGCTTCTGGCGTCCGTCACGGCAGCCATTGGATCAATGTTTCTGGTGCAAGCAGTCTTCAGACTGGAGTCGCCGCGCGGCCTTGATTTTGTGCACTTCAATTCGCCTACCCCGCAGAAATACCTTATTGAGACCATGGGTGGAGGGGTGGCAGTCCTTGATTACAACAATGATGGGCTGCCCGATCTGTTCTTTGTCAATAGCGGTGAGCTGGTCAACCACATGGAAACGCCGGAGAAGTTCGCTCGCCACGAGCCTAAATACTGGAATCGGCTGTACCGGCAGAACCACGATGGAAGCTTTACCGACGTCACCAAAGCTGCCGGGCTTTCCGGGGCTGGCGATGGAAACTACGGCATGGGAGTGGCGGTAGCGGACTATGACAATGATGGCTACCCGGACATCTTCGTCACCAGCTATGGCAGCAACGTGCTCTATCACAACAATGGGAACGGCACCTTCACCGATGTGACGGCGAAAGCAGGCGTAGCCGGCGGAGGATGGTCCGCGTCTGCCGGCTTTCTTGACTATGACAACGATGGCCGCCTGGACCTCTTCGTTACTCGCTACATGGAGTGGAACACCAAGCAGAGCAAGGTTTGTAACGGGGAGTATCGAACCTACTGTCCCCCCATAGACTTCCCCACCACAACCAACCTTCTTTATCACAACAATGGCGATGGAACATTCACCGATGTGAGTGCCGGTTCGGGTATCGGCCGAGTCAAGGGACGTTCGTTAGGCGTCGCATTTAACGACTATGACGGCGATGGATACACCGACATCTTTGTTGCCAACGACGGCATGCAGCAGTTCCTGTTTCACAACAATAAAGACGGCACCTTTAGTGAACGCGCACTTGAAGCAGGGGTCGCTCTCAGCGATGATGGAAGCCCCTATGCCGGCATGGGCGTCGACTTTCGCGACTACGACAACGACGGCCGGCCCGACCTCATCATCACCAACCTAGCCAAACAGATTTATGCCGTGTACCACAACGAAGGCAACGGATCTTTCGCCTACAGGAGCCTCGAGACCGGTATCGGCACACTATCAGCGCCTAGCTCCGGGTGGGGCGTACGCTTTGAAGACTTCGATAATGATGGAAGGAAAGATCTTTTTATCGCCCAGGGGCATGTCCTGGACAATGTCGAGCGGATCGATCCGTCCAAACATTATCGCGAGCTGCCTCTTTTGGCTATGAATCGCGGAGAGCGTTTTGAGCGAGCCGATAGCGGGGCATCTGCAGCCGTGGCTGGCCGCGGGTTAGCGATTGGGGATCTCAACAACGACGGGTCCACCGACGCAGTGATCGGTGTCCTTGGTGGTCATCCGCTGATTTTCATGAATCAGGGAAGTAGCGCCCACTGGCTCACGATCTCTCTACGGGGAACGCGGAGTAATCGGGATGGAGCAGGTGCGATTATTCGTGCGAATGGCCAGACCCAGTACGCCAGTACGGCGGGCAGTTACTTGTCAGCCAGCGATAAGCGCATCCATTTTGGTTTGGGAAGTTCAACCACGGCAACGATCGAAGTTATTTGGCCTTCAGGAACCCGGCAGCAGCTCAAAGATGTTCCGGTGGATCGATTTATGGAGATAGACGAGCCCAATGGCGAAACCAGGCCGAGATAGCAAGAGCGGTAGAGTGCCGCACCTCCGAGTCCGTGTGAGAACCTCCTGGAAAAGACGATGGGTGCCCCAGGTCCCCGATTTTGAGACCTGGGATCCTCCACGCAGATGCCGGAAGGCCAAATTGGAGAACTCTAACTTCGAGAAAGCCCTAGGTACTGATGCCACACCCTAAAGCCAGGATGGAATGTGCGTGAGAAGTCGGGTCCGCCGGCATTTGCGTGGAGGATCCCAGGTCTCAAAAGCGAGACCTGGGGCACCCATCGTCTTTTCCAGGAAGGTCTCACACAGACTCTTCCGGGCTGGGCTATGTTTGGCAGGCACATTCCGTCATTCCTAGCTAGACCTACACCCCAAGACGTCGCCGTGACCAGTGCGGCGCTGTGTCTTATGCGAGGCCCCAATTAAAATTGGGCTTTTATGGCAGCAGGCGCATCAATCCGCTGGCTGCTAGCTCGGCTTGCACAAAACTCGCTGGCCGTCCGTTAGCGCGGCCCACAGCCTCGGCGGCCATGTATCCGCTGCGCACGGCGCCCTCCATCGTGGCGGGCCATCCGGTGGCAATCCAGTCGCCGGCCAGAAAGATGCGCGGCCATGGACTCGCAGGCGACGGTCGAACCAGGTCAAGCTGCGGACGAATAGAGTAGGTGGCGCGAACTTCCTTCACCACCGCGGCTTTAAGCAGCTTCGCCTGCGCGGCCAGGGGAAAGAATAGAGCCAGCTCCTTGAGCGCCAGATCGATGATCTCCTGGCGCTGCATTCCGACCATGGACTTGGACGCACTTACCACCAGCTCCACATAGCTGCCGGCTTCGCCGCGTCGCTTCTCCGCTTGTAACAATGACTTGTGAAACATCCATTGGATAGTGGCATCCAGTAAAATCGCGTGCTCCAGATCGGTGATTTGACGATCGAACCAAAGATGAATGCCGGTGATGGGCGAATGCTCAAACGCCCCCAGGTCCTTCGCCAGCAGATCGGCTTCAGAGTTGCGCGGCAGAGCGGGCAGCAACTTGCTCAACCCTTCAAACGCCAGCGCCAGAACCACAGCGTCACTGGTGAGCTGGGCGCCCTGGGTCGCGATCTTCCACTGTTGCGTATCCTCAAGCCACTCGAAGGACTCCGGAGCGCAGTTTAGTTGCACCTGCCCGCCGCGGCTCTCCAGGTAATCGATGGCGCGGCTGTAAAGTTCGCTCAAAGGAATGATAGGAACACCCATGCGCCCCGCTCCCGGGGAAAGCAGGAGCGACTTGCGAATCACCTGTCCCGCATAATGCACTGACATGCGATCCGGATCCTCATTGAGCGCACTCACCAACACCGGCTTCCAAAAACGCTCGATGGCGCCCCGAGTCTGACCATGCCGTGCCAGCCACTGGGCAAAGTTCTCTTCTGTGTCGTTGGGAATGCCGGCGACAAACGCGCTCAGCCCGCGGCCTATGGCCAGCTTGTCGGAAAAAGAAAACGCCGGCGCGCGCAGAAAGGCCGGCATATCATGCAACGGCGCGGGCAAAAAGGAGGGCTCAAGGACGCTCCTGCGCCCACCCGGCTCTACGAAGGTAAGTCGATCGAACCAGCGGATTGCCTCGCTGACCCCGAGGCGGCGATAAAGATCGATGAGGTTGACGCAGTTACCCAGCAGCACGTGCTGGCAGTTGTCGATCACCTCTCCTGTGCCCGGGTGCTCGTAAGAGGAGGCTCGGCCGCCAAGATAGCGCCGCTTCTCGAGTAAACGGACCTGGTATCCTGCGTCCGCCAGGGCACACGCGGCTGAGAGCCCCGCCAGTCCACCGCCGACCACTATGACAGAGCGCAAACCTGTCAGGCCCACACTCCCTGCGCCAGCGTCTTGAAAAGGCCGCATCCCAATATGCTCAGCTTCTCATACGCCGGCACCCCAACCCGCGCGGAAAAAACATCAAAATTGCGCTGTTCGATGTGCCGTAACAAACGATGGTAAATAGTGACCAGAACCCACATTGCGGCCCTGCTGTCAGGTGAGATCAAGGGCAGCAACGCTTCCGCGGATTTGTAAAACTGTCCCGCACGCTCCGCCTGCATGGCGAGCACCTGGCGCTGCTGCGGCGTCAATTGCCGCCCACTGGAGATTTCGCCCATGGAGCTGGCGGACACACCGAAGCGTTCCAAATCTTCGAGTGGTAAATAGAGACGGCCACGCTGCGCATCTTCTGCCACATCGCGAAGAATGTTGGTCAACTGGAAGGCGATGCCGGTTTCTTCCGCCAGCTTCTCTGCCCGCGGATCGAGGTAGCCGAAAATTCGAATACAGACCAGTCCGACGACCGAAGCAACCAGGTAGCAGTAGCGGTACAGGTCAGCGAATGTAGCATAGGCGGCGACCCTCGGCTCCAAGTCCGAGGCTGTTCCTTGGACCAGCTGATCGAGCAGCTGCGCCGGAATGGCGAAACGGCTTTGCGCATCCAGCAGGGCAACGAATACGGGGTCGCTCGTGCTTGCTCCGGATTGTGCCTGGTGCCAATTACCCAGCCAGCGGTCCAGTGCAATTCGGCGGTCTGCGATGGGTTGGGATTCATCGTCGGAAAGATCATCCGCCTGGCGCATAAAGGCGTAGACCGCGCAAATTGCGTCTCGCTTGCTCGCCGGCAGAGCGATGAAGGCGTAGTAGAAATTTTTTGCTTTTTTGCGCGCGATCGCCCGGCAGGTCGCGTACGCCGCTTGAACCTCCGCGGTCACACCGGCCGCCTTCCGCTGAATTTGCGCCAGAACGCCCATGCCAACAGCCCCAGCTTCGTCGTCTTTGAGATGGCCGGGCGGCTGGTGAGCACGTCGTAGTGCCTGCGCTCGATCGCGTTGAGAATCTCCAGCCCGCCTCGGCTGAATAGATCAAGATCGAGGGCCAGCTCGCGATCGACCATGGCGATTAACGGCAGGCCCTGGGCGAAGAGTTGGCGCGCATAGTCGACCTCATGCCGCATCAAGTCGCGAAAAGCCGGGGTGGGATCGTGCTTGGCAATGGCGCCTTCGTCGACCGCAAAACGCTTCATATCTTCAAACGGCAGATAGATCCTGCCTCGCGCATAATCGCCGCTTACGTCCTGCCAGAAGTTTGCCAATTGCAAAGCAGTGCAAGTGAAGTCGGAGAGTCGAAACATCTCCGGTTCGCGATAGCCGCAGGCATAAAGCACCAGCCGTCCGACTGGATTGGCGGAGTATCTGCAGTAATCCAGCACATCGTCCATCGTCTGGTAACGCGGCACGTTCTGATCCTGGCGAAAGGCGACCAGCAGGTCGGCAAAGGGCTGTTGGGGAATATCGCAGGCGCGTATGGTCTCCGCCAGCGCGACAAAGACCGGATGGCGCGCCTCACCCCGGTAACAGGCGTCGAGCTCCCCTCCCCACATATCCAGCAATGCAAGGGACTGCTCTCGATTCCCTACTTCGTCGCCCAGGTCATCGGAGATGCGGCAGTAGGCATAGATGCTGTAGAAATGGGGTCGCAGCCGCGTCGGGAGAAACCACGAAGCGACATGAAAGTTCTCGTAGTGCGTAGTGGCCAAACGCTGGCAGTAGGCGCGCGCCTGATCGAGGGTCGGGCGCTGCTCGGGCATTCGGTATTCCGCCGGCAGCGCGGACCAGCCCCGCTCCAGCAGTTCCCGATCATACTGAACACTCTCGACTGTCATTGCGAACCCTACCCTGCCACGGATTTTGGGTGCCCCACATCTCGCTTGTGTTTCGCGAGATGTGGGATTCCACGAATCTTAACGCTCTTTCTCAACCTTAAGAAGCCGTCGGTGTAGCGCCGTGGAATCCCACATCTCGCGAAAAACAAGCGAGATGTGGGGCACCCAAAATACGTTAATCGTGGAAATTCCACCGCGAAATTTCACGATTTCCTCACCTAAGGAATGATAGCCGTCTTGATGTCGTTGGAGCGATCCTTCAGCCGCCGCAGCACGGTTTCCAAATCCGACAACTGCGCCCTCCCGGTGATGTATTCGCTGCACTTGAATCGCCCGCTGGCCAGCAGGTCAAAGGCTTTGCGGCAGGCCGCCGGCGTGTGGTGGAAACTCGCCTTGAGCGTTATGTCGTTGTAATGGAGGCGATTGGTATCGATTTCGACTTTGGTCCCCACCGCGCAGCCGCCAAAAAAATTCACCGTGCCCCCGCGACGAACCATGTCCACTGCCCACTGCCAGGTAAGAGGAGTGGCCACGGCCTCAATGGCCACATCCACGCCCCGGTGGTCGGGGGTCAGGCCGCGAACCGCGGCTACGGCATCAATAACAGACGCTGTATGCACCACATGGCTGGCGCCGAAAGTAGTTGCCGAGGCAATTTGCTCATCGCGTTTAACCACCGCGATCACCTTCATACCGCAAAGCTGGGCCACGTGCATGAACATCAGGCCGATCGGTCCCGCACCGATCACCACGACACTGTCACCGCGTCTGGCCCCCGTCTCCTCCAGGCCGCGGACTACGCAAGCCAGCGGCTCGGTCAGAGCTGCATGCTCCAGTGGCAGACTCTCCGGAACGATGAGCGTATTTTTGGACACGATGCGGGCCGGGATGCGGATGTATTCAGCGTAAGCGCCGTTGTTGAAGAGCAGATCCTCGCACAGGTTTTCCTGTTTACGGACGCACCAGAAGCAGACACCGCAAGGCGCCGAATTCAGCGCCACCACTCGCATGCCTGGTTTGAAGGTGCGCACGCCGGCGCCGGTCTCGTGGATTACGCCGGCCAGTTCATGCCCGAATAGCGCCGGCGGGGCGATCATTCTGGCGTGATAGCCCCGGCGGAAGACTTTCAGGTCGGTGCCGCAAGTGAGAGCGGCGTGAACGCGGATGACAATCTCCCCCTTAGCTGCGGCGGGAATTGGAACCCGTTCAATCCGGACGTCTTCTTTGCCGTAAAGCACGGCAGCATTCATCTCGGTTAGCATGCCTTCTCTATTCTCGCCCAATCTGGGCAGGCGTGCCTTCAATCATGATCTTCATTGAAGTAGCTTTGGGCTCGGAGGCGAGGGCGAGAGCCTCAACCGCCTCGGCCAAAGGAAATCGATGCGAGACGAGCCGGCTCAGGTCGTATCCCTGGCCGTAACCCTCGAAGACCAGCCGCAGGGCTTCGTCCTGAATGTCGACCGAGGCGCTGTAGGAACCCAGCAGCGTTTTTTCGTCTACGCAGACCGCGGCGGGATCGATGGTCGCCTCCCCGCGCTGGGTCTGCGCGAATAGCAGTACGCGGCCGCCGGGGCGGGCCGCATCCATTGCAGTCCGAATCAGCGCATTCCCTGCCGTGGCCAGGATGACGGCGTCCGCTCCCCGGCCCTCGCTGGCGGCGCGGACAACCTCAACCGCGTCTTCTCGTGAAGCATCGATGGGCGAATCAAGCCCGAAGCGCGCAGCTACCGCATGCCGCTCGGGGTACAGGTCCGACGTGAACACCTTTGCACCCGAGCGCTTGGCCAGGGAGGCGAGCATGATTCCAATTGGGCCCTGACCTATCACCAGAACGGTTTCATCCGCTGCGAGATTGAGGCTGCGCACGCCCTTGAGGCAGGTATTCAGCGGCTCGACGAACATGGCCTGGGCAAACGGGATGCCGTCGGGAATCTTCACCAGCCCGCGCTTCACGATCCAGTCCATTACCCGCACGTAGCCGGCGAAGCCGCCGCCGGAGGGCTCAAACCCAGCACTGCAGCCGACGCGCTTGTAAACCGGACATTGGGCGAAGGTCTTCTTGCGGCAGTAGTAGCAAGCCCCGCACGGAATGTGGTGGAACACCGCAACACGGTCTCCGGGGGCGAAGGCTCCCACTCCGTCTCCCACGGCCGCGATTGTGCCTACTGTTTCGTGGCCGAAGATGCGCGGCGCGGAGTGCGATCCGGTGTGAATCTTTTTCAGGTCAGTGCCGCAAATGCCACACGCATGAACCTGGATCAGCACTTCGCCCGGCCCGATCGCCGGCACCGGAACGGTCTCGATACGCACATCGTTGACGCCGCGATACACCGCGGCCTGCATGGTCGCGGGCAGAGCGGCCGTTGCATTCTTCGCGATTTCCGCTGCTGTCTGCATCCTTGTCACCTCACCGCCGAGACGCGGCTATGCGCCGCCCATCAGCGGGCCGATGGCCGCGGCCATGGCGACTGCGCCTCTCCTGCCATTCTTGCCCATACGCGCCAGGCCTGGCCAGTAGCGGGGACGGATGGCGACATGCGCCAGAAGGGCTGCGAGCTGCAAGTGGCCCTGGGCATCGGTATACCGGCTGAAGTCCGGCAACGTCTCTCCGGCCGCATCTGAGACCGCCTTCAGGCAATAAAATGGAATCCCCTGACCGCGCGCCACCCGGGCGACTGCAGCTGCTTCCATATCGACCAGGACGGCTTGGTAGCCCTCCCCGAGCCTCCGCTTTTCCGCGGAAAGGGCCACATGGTCAATGGTTACTAACCGGAGCGCCCCCGCGTTTCCCGCGCGTGGTGGAGAATTGGTGGCGAACCGCTCTCCAGTCGCGTCATCCACTACTTCATTGACCACGTAGGCGCTGCCTGGCTGCAAACCGCAGGAGAGTGCTCCAGCCCACCCAACTGAGACCAGGGCAGTCAGCGGAATCTCTTGGGTGGCAATAGCGCAGGCTCGCGCCGCAGCCTCCTTACCCATACCCGCACAGACCGCAATGCACGAATCCCCATCCACCGTGCCTTGCCAGGCGGACTCTCCGTGGCGCGCCGGCATCGCTTTCCACCCCTGTACCAGCGGTTTCAATTCGCCAGCCATAGCCGCGATGATGCCAATGCGCCTCATGCCGGAGGCGCGTACCCATGCGCGCGAAACCAATCAATGGCCGACCGCAGGGCCGCATAAACAGGAACCACGCGAAACCCCAACTCGCGTTCCGCTTTGGCTGAGGAAACGAACATCATTTTCTTGCCCATACGCACGGCCTCCACGGTAGCACGCGGCTCGCGCCCGCGCAGTTTCCCGGTGACGGTTTGATCCCACAGGGCAAAAATCATGGCCACGCTATGCGGAACTCGCATGGTAGGAGAAGGCAAACCGGTGATCGCGGACATTTTATCCAGGATCTGCTTCAAGGTCAGATTTTCACCGCCTAGAATGTAGCGTTCGCCGGAGCGGCCCGTCCCGAGAGCGTCGGCGTGGGTCCTGGCGACTTCGCTCACATCCACCAGGTTGAGGCCGGTGTCCATATAGGCTGGGAAGTTCCGCTTTAGAAAGTCCACCACGATGCGGCCGGTCGGTGTGGGCTTGATGTCGCCGGAACCGATGGGCGTAGTGGGATTGAGAATAATGACCTGCTGGCCCGCGCGCGCCGCGGCCACTGCTTCCTGTTCCGCCAGGTACTTGGAGCGCTTATAGTGGCCGATCATGCTGTTGAGTGAGACCGGCGTTGACTCATCCGCCAGTCGTCCGTCGGTGAGAAACCCCATAGTGGCTACGCTCGAGGTATAAACAAACCGGGCAACGCCTTCTTCGCGCGCGATGCGCAGCAGTTCACGCGTACCCGTCACGTTGGTGGCGTGCATCTGTTCCGGATCAGTGACCCAAAGCCGGTAGTCGGCCGCCACATGCATAACCGCGTCACAACCAGAAATGGCTTTGCGCAGCGCTTCCACCTGCAACAGATCGCCGGTGACGGTATCGGCCGCCAGGCCGGCTAGGTTTTCGAGCTTGCTGGTAGAGCGAACGAGGAGGCGTAGATCGGCGCCGCGACGGGACAGTTCTTGCGCTACGTGGCTCCCGATGAACCCTGTAGCTCCGGTGACGAAAACTCTCAGACCTGTACCTCTGTTGCCCGGAGCGTGTGAAGCATACGGCCTTTAGGCCGTGCGTGACAACTACTTCGATGCTTTGTATCAGGGCCCGACTTTAATCGGGCCGTTTGAGATCAACTAACATCTGGGCTTGAGCCCCTGCGGTTTTATCTGCAGGATGCGACCTGGCAGGGGCTAAAGCCCAACTCTTTTTCCGTCGCTTTACGGCCCGACTAAAGTCAGGCCCTGATACAAAGCATCGGAGTAGTTGTCACGCACACTCTTTAGCCCGTACCCTTCACCGGAGGGTTATTCCAATGCTTCAGGATGCAGACCAAAGCCCTTCTCGCCAGCCGCTTTCTTCTCGTTCCACTTCTTGACCCAGGCTTCCCAGCTCGCGCCCGCTGCGCGGTCTTTGCCGCTAAAGTTCAGCCCTGCGATTTCGCTGTAAGCGATGGAACGCTTTTCTTCCGAATCCTTCGGGAAAAGGCGCACCCAGGACTGGGTGAGCGTTGCTCCCGTCTTGCGGTCGAAGATATAGCCTTCTACGATCGAGCCATCCTTGCAGGTGACGGTCACGTCACCGCGGTAATCGAAAGCCTTCTCGAGCGCGTCGAGCACCTCGGCGTCGCTGCCTAAAACGGGCGCCCAGCCTTCAAGGTTCTCGTGCTCGGTTCCGGGCGCCAGCTCCAGCGAGTCGGGATCAAGCTGCGGCGTAGTCGCCGCTTTTTGCCCCGTCATACCCGCGTCTCTTCCAGCTGATGTTTCGTGTCCCCGGAAATCTGTACCAACGATGGCGACGAATGCCCGGCAAACTGCGGCGAGTTCAATAGATCACGCGCACCGCGATCGACGTATTTATCGAAAAGGGTCGCGCGGACGGCGGATATGAATCCGCCGACGGAACCAAACATGTCATTCACTGAAGACGGCTCATAGCCACAGCTGACCATGCAGTTGGCGCATTTCGGATTACCCGACTCAGTGCCGTAATTCTCCCACTCCGTCTCCTCAATCAATTCTTTGAAGGTGGAAGCGTAGCCGTCCTGGAGGAGGTAGCACGGCTTCTGCCAGCCGAAAATGTTATAGGCAGGGTTGCCCCAGGGCGTGCATTGATAATTGCGCTTGCCCATCAGGAACTCCAGAAACAGCGGAGACATATTGAACTTCCAGTGCTTCTCCCGGTTGGACAGGATCGCGCGGAAAAGCCTGCGGGTGCGCGCGCGGCCCAGGAAATGCTTCTGATCCGGCGCCTTCTCGTATGAATAACCCGGAGAGATAACAATGCCCTCGACGCCCATCGCCATGACCTCATCGAAGAAGGCACGTACGCTGTTGGGGTCTGCGCCATCGAAAAGAGTGGCATTGGTGGTGACACGGAATCCTAGCTTGACCGCCTCACGTATTCCCTCCACCGCTTTGTCATACCCGCCTTCGCGACAGACAGAAAAGTCGTGGTGCTCGCGCTGGCCATCAAGATGGACCGAGAATGTCAGGTACTTACTAGGCTTGAAGAGGCCGATCTTTTCCTTGAGTAGTAAGGCATTGGTGCACAGGTAAATATATTTTTTCCGCGCCACCAGTCCTTCCACAATCTCGGCAATCTGCGGATGCATCAGTGGTTCGCCGCCGGGAATCGAGACCATGGGAGCACCGCACTCATCGACCGCCCGGAAGCACTCCTCGGGCGACAGGTCCCGCTTGAGAATATGGGCCGGATACTGAATCTTGCCGCAACCGGCGCAAGCCAGGTTGCAGCGGAACAGCGGCTCCAGCATGAGGACCAGCGGATAGCGCTTTTGGCCGCTCCAGCGCTTCTTGAGCACATAGCTGGCCACGGTCCACATTTGTGAAATCGGAACTGCCATCGTTTGAGGTCTCCTCTAAGCTCTCGCCATTGCCCGGCGGTAATCGGTTAGCGCCAACAAGGGAAAGTAATTCCGGTAAAGATGGTAGGAAAGATAAAAGACCCGGGGGAAGCCGGTGCCGGTCACTACAGCCTGGCGCGCCGCTCCTTCTCCCATGCTTTCATCCCACGAACCATCGGGCAGCTGCCGCTCCAGCAACCAGCGAACTCCCTTGGCCACGGAGTCGCTCCGCGTGTCTCCGGCCGAGAGCAGACCCAGGATTGCCCAGGCGGTCTGCGACGGTGTGCTGGGCCCGACACCGCGGGTCGTCGGATCGTCATAGCTGGCGCAGCTTTCGCCCCAGCCGCCGTCTGCATTCTGCACCATGCGTATCCACTCGGCTGCCTGCTGAATCTGCGGCTCGTGGTTCCACACCCCGATCGCCTCCAGGCCGCGGAGTACCAGGAAAGTACCGTACAGATAATTCACTCCCCAGCGGCCAAACCAACTTCCGTCTGGCTCCTGCTCGTTATAGATGAAGCGAATGGCCTTCTCGACCCGGCGATCTTTCTGCGTGTAGCCGTAGGTGGCCAGCATCTCCAGGATGCGGCCGGTGATGTCGACCGTCGGCGGATCGAGCATCGCGTTGTGGTCGGCAAACGGGATGTTCTCGAACACCATCTTGGTGTTGTCTTTGTCGAAGCTGGCCCAGCCGCCGTTCTTGCATTGCATGGCAAAGATCCAGGCAATCGCGCGCTGGCAAACATCGTATTGGTAGCGCTCCCGGGCGTGGTTGTCCACTTTATTCAGGGCCAGAAGCACCTGGGCGGAATCGTCGGTGTCGGGATAGAACTCGTTATTGAATTCGAAGTACCAGCCGCCGGGCTGCGCATTCCTTACCTTCACCGCCCAATCGCCCTTTTGCCGCACTTCCTTGGACAACATCCAGTCGGCGGCTTTGAGCAGGCGCGGATCGGTGCGCGAAACGCCGCATTGACCCAGCGCATATACCGCGTACGCGGTATCCCAAACCGGAGACATGCAGGGCTGCATACGGAAGGTGGGCTCTGTAAAGTCGGGAATGCCTTCATCTTCAATGCCTAGCTTCTCGAATTCGTCCATGGCCCGGATGGTTTGCGGGTCGTCGATCGAATAGCCCAAACATCGCAAGGCGAGAATGGCGTTAAGCATGGCTGGATAAATGGCTCCCAGTCCATCGCTCATCTCCAGGCGTTCCAGAATCCACTTCTCCGCTTTCCTGATGGCGATGGTGCGCAGGGGCCGGATATGCACTCGTTCCGCCCAGTGGAAGAGGCGGTCGACTATCAGGAAGAAGTTGCGCCAGCCTAGTATCTTGCGATCCCAACGGAGGTGCAGCTTGGCATTCGTCTTGCCGCCCACGAACAACTCATCGATTCCATTCTCAGGAGCAAGTTTCTTAAAGGGCTTCTTTGCATATGCAATGGAAAGCGGTACCAGGATGGCCCTTGACCAGGAAGAAATCTCGTAGATGTTGAAGTAGGCCCAGTTGGGAAAGAGGACCAGTTCAGGTGGGATGGCGGGTACGGCGTCGTATTCGTACTGGCCGAAAAAACAGAGGTAGATCTTAGTGAAGGTATTACATTCAACAACGCCGCCATGTCGCAGAATCCATTGGCGTGCGTGGGCCATGATCGGATGATCAGGCAACCATCCCATGAGTTTGCAGGCGAAATAGGCTTTGACCGAAGCGCTGATGTTGGAGGGGCCGCCGGCGAAGATACTCCAGCCGCCATCTTCGTTTTGCTTGCGCAGGATCTCGGTCACTGCCCGCTTCATCTTGCGCTCGTCGCCGGTGCCCAGCAACGTATGCACCATGATGTAGTCGGATTCGAGGGTGGTGTCAGCCTCCAGCTCGCCGCACCAATAGCCATCCGCGTGCTGCTGGGAAAACAGAAAATCCCGGGCACGTGAGACGGAGGACTCAACCTGGTCTAACCCCGCGTCAATACGCCCAAAACGCGGAATCGCTGACTGCCCACTTACAAACGGTCTACTCATCTGGACCTGACGCTCTCTCTCGAAATGACTGCAAACCCGGAGTTAAACCGGCACAGGCCGGATGGCCTGCACGATCTCCGGAGGCAACCCAAAACGAACATTTTCCGGCATCACTTCCACTTCTTCGACGTCTGAGAACCCGCGTCCACGCAGGTAAGTTACTACTTCGGCGACCAAAACTTCAGGCGCCGATGCCCCCGCCGTGACCGCCACGGTGTCGGCACCCTCGAGCCACGCAGGATTGATCGCTTCGGAATCTTCGATCAAGAATGCGTTAGTGCTTAGATTGCGCGAGACCTCAACCAGGCGGTTGGAGTTAGAACTATTGTTCGATCCCACGACCAGCACCAAATCCGCTTTATGGGCGACGTTCTTGACCGCTACCTGGCGATTCTCCGTGGCGTAGCAGATGTCCTGGGTGTGGGGCCCGACGATTTTAGGGAATTTTGCCTTGAGAGCGTGGATGATGTCGCGCGCTTCATCGAGGCTCAGGGTGGTCTGCGTAAGGTAGGCAACCCGTTCAGGATCTGGGACTTGCAGGGCTGCGACTTCCTCTACGGTAGAAACCACCTGGGTCACTTCGGGAGCTTCGCCGAGGGTGCCCTCAATCTCGTCGTGGTCGCGATGCCCGATCAGCACCAGCGAGTAGCCTCCACGGGCAAATTTGACCGCCTCTACGTGCACCTTTGTCACCAACGGACAGGTAGCGTCGATCACCTTGAGTTTGCGCGACTTGCTACGTGCGCGCACCGCTGGGGAAACCCCGTGCGCACTGTAAATGACCCGCATTCCCTCAGGAACATCATCGATGTCATCGACGAAGATGGCGCCTTTCTCTGCCAGCTCATTGACGACAAAACGGTTGTGAACGATCTCTTTGCGAACGTAGATGGGAGCGCCAAAGGTCTCAAGCGCTATGTTCACCACGTCGATGGCACGCACCACGCCAGCACAGAAGCCGCGCGGTTTGAGAAGAAGAACCCTCTTGGCCGAGGATAATGGGGGACTTATCACATTTACCAGTATAACGCGCCATCTTCGGTGTGACAGGGAGTCTAGCCCAGAACCCAGTTGCCACCCTGCCAGCCATATTGCGCCAAATTGCATCAGGTACAGGGAGAGTCCCCCACATCTCGCTTTTTCGCGAGATGTGGAATAGCACTGCTATTAGCCAAGATTGGCTCGGGATGCAAAGCCTAGAAACTGACCTTCGCTGTATCCCACATCTCGCGAAAAACGAGCGAGATGTGGGGCACCCGGGATCCGCGGTAGGAAACCCGCCTAGGCTTTTTGCTTGCCCGCTTTGCGGCTGCTCGTCAACATCTGTTCCGCGTGGCGTAGTGAGGTCTCAGTCAATTTTGCTCCGCTCAGCATGCGCGCCACCTCTTCGGTTCGCTCCTTTTCGTTGAGTAGCCGAACAGAGGTCTTGGTTGTGCCCTGGCGCTCCTGTTTCTCTACCAGAAAATGCTGGTCGGCAAAAGCAGCGATCTGCGGCAAATGGGTTACGCAAAGTACCTGCTGCGCACGGGAGAGCTCCTTCAGCTTTTGCCCCACTGCCTCCGCCGCGCGGCCGCCAATTCCGATATCGATTTCATCAAAGACCAAGGTGCGCGGGATGGGTGATTTACGCCGCGTGTTTCCCTGCCCCCGCGCTGCCCCTTCCTCCACGCTGACCTTGAGCGCCAGCATCACCCGCGATAACTCGCCCCCAGAGGCGATTTGCTCCAACGGCTTCAACGGCTCGCCGGCATTGGTTGCGATCCTGCAATCCACCGCATCCCACCCCTGCCGGGTCCAATGAGGTTCCGATTCCTGCGCTGTGACCTGCACCACAAACTTTGCTTTCATGGCCAGATCATTGATGTGGGCTACGGCAAGTTTTTCGAGCTTAGCGGCCGCGGCTGTGCGCTCCGCGGTGAGTGCCGACGCCGCCAGGCGGTAAGCATCCGCAGCCCGTGTTTGCGCCGACCGCAATTCCAGCAGCAACTGATCACGGTTTTCGACCTCCGCCAGTTTCGCCGCCACCTCCTGCCCATGAGCCATCACATGCTCCAGAGACGGGCCATATTTTCGTTTCAAGCGATTCAGGAGTTCCAGGCGTTCTTCCACTTCCTCCAGCCGGTTTGGGGAGGCCTGAGCCCTGGATGCATAGTCCCGCACCGTTGCGCTTATATCTTCGACCACCGCGCGCACTGACTTCGCCTGCTGTACTGCCTCGTCAAACTGCGGATCGTAGCGGGCAAGCTCCTCCAGATTTTTGAGCGCGGCGCGCAAGGCAGCCTCGGCCGACCGGTCGCTCTCGTACAGCAACTCGTGCGCGCTCATGGCAGCAGCGAGCAGCTTCTCGGCGTTGGCTAACATCCGCCGCTCTACCTCCAGCGCTTCGTCTTCTTTCTCCTTGATCGCCGCGCCCTCAATCTCGTTCTTCTGAAAGCTCCACAGGTCGGCTTCGCGCAAGCGCATCTGTTCATCGCCTTCCAGACGATGCAGCCGGCCACAGGTATCGGACCACTCCTGAAATGCTGTTGCCACCCGCTCCGGGGAAATGCCCGCACTCCGGTCCAACAGCTGACGTTGCTGGGCTTGGTCAAAGCTGCCCATGGTCTCGCTCTGCGCATGAACCAGGGCCAGTTCCGGAGCAAGTTGCCGCAGCACGTTGACCGTGGCGGGTTGGTTGTTCACGTAGACCCTGCCTTTACCGCCGGCTTGTATTTCGCGGCGCAGAATGATCTCCGCGCCTTCGCCATCGATGCCATTCGTTTCCAGGGTGTTCTCAGCACCCGGCGTGCTCTCAAACACGCAGGCCACCACCGCCCGTTCTGCTCCGTGGCGCACGACTTCAGAAGAGGCCTTATCCCCCATCAAGAGCGCCAGCGCGTCCACCAGAATGGACTTGCCGGCACCCGTCTCCCCCGTCAGTAGATTGAGGCCGGGACCAAAGACAGCGATGGCGTGATCAATGACGGCATAATTTTCCGCGCGCAATTCGAGCAGCATGGACCAGGTTCCTAGATTGTGCAGCAGATGTGCGGCGCAACCAATATCGTAACTCCAAGCCTCACAGCATCATCGAGGCAAGGCGCAGCATAGCATGAGAGTAATTGCACGGGTTACCCTGCGCCGGCATCTTACGCCGCAACTTGGTTTCGCCATCGCTTGTCTGCTACCGTGAAAGAGGAAGTGATGATGTCCCCCTTTCATATCGCGGTTTTTCTTCTACTTCAGGCTGACGACGGATCGACGCCTGTAGCTCATTCCCCTACCTCTGGATTCAGCGCTGTTATCGATATGGTGCGCAACAGCGGCCCGGTGGCGATCGCCGTGCTGGTTATGCTGTTGATAGCCAGCCTGTACTCCTGGGCCGTCATTCTGGGTAAATCGACTATGTTCCGCCGGGCTCGCAACCAAAGCCGCCGTTTTATGCGTGCATTCCGCAAGGCCGACCGCCTGCAGGAAATTTCCGCGGTTAGCGACCAATTCAAACCCAGTCCCCTGGTTACGGTTTTCGATGAGGTATATGACACCTATCGCCGCCAGACCGGGGGTTTCGGACCACCCAAGAACATCGTCACGCTGGAGCGCGCAGCGCAAGCGGCATCCAGCGAATCGCTGACCGTTCTCGAGCGGCGTCTGACTTGGCTGGCGACCATCGGCGCAGTCGCTCCGTTCGTGGGTCTATTCGGCACCGTGATGGGGATCGTGGATGCCTTCCACGGCCTGGGCACCGAAGGCGCGGCCACTCTGCGGGCGGTAGCTCCCGGAGTCTCAGAAGCTCTGATCACGACCGCCGCCGGCCTGTTGGTGGCCATTCCCGCGGTAATCGCCTACAACCAGTTCACTGCTTCGCTGCGCGAGTTCGCCTCCCGCATGGATGACTTCTCCCGCGAGTTACTGAATAGCCTGGAAGAAATCAGTCCCAAACAAGAAGCCATGGAGAGGGAGGCCGCGAGTGGCCTTCACCGCTAGTACCGGCCATACCCGAACCTCGCTTGCGGAAATCAACATCACCCCGCTGGTGGATGTGGTTCTGGTCCTGCTCATCATTTTTATGGTCACGGCGCCGGTGCTCCAGTCCGGCATCGACGTCTCCGTGCCAAAAACGCGCAGCGTAAAAGAGATCACTCAACAGCGGATGGTGCTGACCATCGACCGCGATCAGAATGTCTTTCTGGGAGATAAGCCCGTCAACCTGGCGCAACTGCCCACGCTGCTGCACCAACCCAAGACCGATCCAGCGAACCAGGTTATTTATCTTCGGGCCGACGAGCGAGTTCCCTTTGGCGCATTTGCTTCGGTCATGGACGCGGTCAAACAAGCCGGCATCACGAACATCAGCATTGTGACGCAGCCGCTACAAAAGACGGCGAAGTAGCAAGCCATGGCAGGGTTCTCCTCCAACGACATTCTTGACCAGCCGGATGGCATCGCCTCGCCCTTTTTCCAGTCCACCCTGATGCATGGGCTGATCGTGGCAGGGCTGATCGGGTATGGCTACATACACAACCTGTTCCACGGAAGCGAGTGGGGCGCCAATGCCTTCCAACAAGGCGCCATCCAGGCCACACTGGTTTCGACAGCCGCCCTGCCTCTGCCTCAGGATCACCCGCCGACGGACAACGTACTGGCAACCGAAACCCCGAGTGTAGCCCCCGCGTTAGAGGAGCAGAAACAGGAGCCTCTTCCTCTGCCCGAGGCCGTGCCCATCCCTGAAAAACAGCCGCCGCCGAAGCCCCAACCCAAGCCGCTCCCGAAGGCCCCGCCGCAGCACCAGCCGCCGCCCAAACCGCAGAACAAAGCAAACTATGGAGAAGCAGCGCCGCCCAATGTTCCCCGCGCAACGGCAGCCAACAACAGCGCAAATAGCCCCATCGCACAAACAGGAGGAGATTTTGGCTCCCGCTTTGGCTGGTACGTGGATGTAATCAAGCGCAAAGTAGCACAGGATTGGTATCTGCAGGAGGTAGATCCCAGCACACCGGCGGGAGCTACCGTTTTTGTCCAGTTCAGTGTCGCGCGCGATGGCTCTCCGGGCAGCATAAGCCTGGCCACGCCGAGCAGTTCCCCATCACTCAACTCCTCATGTCTGCATGCGGTGCAGCGGGTAGATACCTTTGGTCCCCTGCCCGCCGGTTACAACGAGAACAGCTTGAATGTGCTCTATCACTGCACCTATCCCGGAGCGGGAGCGCGATAAAGGGGTGGGCGATGAAGGTACACGATGAGACAGGGGACTGCGAAAAACGTTCTACGAAGGGCACGGCTTCAGCCGTGCCGTGTCCAGCTATTCTGACGAGGGCTTTAGCCCCTGGGGACAGTCTTTCAATCCTTAATATCTCGAAAAGCGTACCTCAGCGGCTAAAGCCGGGTTGCGAGCATGGCCTTTTGCGGCACGGCTGAAGCCGTGCCCTTCGTATAAGGCATTTTCTGGAGTTTGGGGAGCACGATAAAGGGGTGGGCGATGAAGGTACACGATGAGGTTACCACTGTAACCAATTGCGATTTTTATCATATAAACTCAAGACTGCATTGGGCATGAGAATCCGAAACATATCCCCCCACTCCCGAGTTTTGTTTCTCATCCTTCTATTCCTGCCCCTCGGGGCTGGTGCACAGGACTGGGTCCGCACGGGAACGAATCTGGGCGCGGCACGCATTCGCCTGGCGGCTGCCGATTTCAGTCCCGCCTCCGCTGACCCGCAAACTCCGGCACTGAAAACTACCTTCGACACCACTCTGTATAACGACCTGAATAGTGCCGGCATATTCGACATGGTTTCGAAGAGCATGGCTCCGCCGCTGATGCCGGCCTCTCCGCAACAGATGAATCTGGCCCAATGGGCCGCAGCACCGGCGAACGCTGCCTTTGTAGCCTTCGGGTCTATTTCTGTTACCGGCGGACGTGTGGCGGTTTACGGATGGCTGTTCGACGCCAAGAATCCCGCATCACCGCAGATCCTGGGCAAGCAGTACAACGAAGTTGCCAGCCAGGATAATGCGCGACTGATTGCTCACCGCTTTGCCGACGAGATCATTACCCGCCTGGGCGGCGGTATTGCCGGCATTGCCGAGACGCATATTTTCTACGTCGCATCCCGGGGTGGAAATAAAGAAGTTTGGGAAATGGATTACGACGGGGAGGGCGCGCACCAGATCACCCACCTGGGCACCATCTCCCTCTCCCCACGCGTTTCTCCTAACAACGATCGCGTCGCCTTTGCGTCCTTGGGACGTGGGGGCTGGTCGATCAAGATGTTTTCGCTGGTGCTGGGCCGCGTCGTCAGCTTTCCTTCCATGGTGGGCACCACCCTTTCTCCGGCATGGTCGAGCGACGGCGCCAAGCTTGCGTTTTCCGGTTCACGTACCGGCGATCCTGAAATTTACACTGCCGATGCCAACGGCGGCAGCGTCAAGCAAGTGACCACGTTCCGCGGACCCGATGTTTCGCCTACCTGGAACCCCAAGACCAACTCACAGATTGCCTGGTGCAGCGGCCGGACGGGTTTGCCGCAGATCTACACCATGGACTCCGACGGAACCAACGTGCAGCGCTTGACCGACGGTGGGTATGCCACCTCACCCTCATGGTCGCCTAACGGCCAGTTCATCGCCTTCGCCTGGAATCGCAAGTACGGTCCTGGCGCGCCTGGGGGTCAGGATATCTACATCATGGACATCGCCAGCAAGCGATGGACCCAGCTCACCCATGATGAGGGCCGGCAGGATTTCCCGTCCTGGTCCCCCGATGGGCGGCACATCGTATTTCAACGCGAAAAGGGTGGCGGATCCGAGATTTGGACCATGCTTGCGGATGGTACCGAGCAGCATCGTCTCACCCAGAGCAGCGGAAATTCGATGCCTAACTGGAGTTGGAAGTAGCCATACTGGCGTATTCGGCTGACAAGCCGATACAGCATTAGCCCCGGAAAACGAACGAATGATCAGGAGAATATCGTGAAGACGCACCACAGGCATTTTGCTTCGCTCCTCGCCGTCGCCACGCTGACCCTTGCGGCCGGCTGCCACAAGAAAGCAGTGCCGCCTCCTCCGCCGCCTCCGCCTGCGGCTACATCGCCCTCGCCGACCGCCACCATCACAGTGACACCGGACACCATCAGTCCGGGCGGCGGCGCGGTGCTCGCGTGGAAGACCACCGACGCTACGGATGTCTCGATTGACGGCATCGGGAGCGTGAATGCCTACGGTACGCAGAACGTCAGCCCTACCGCTTCGACAACCTATCACCTGGTCGCTCGCGGCCCGGGAGGTTCCACGGACGCGACCGCGCGCTTGACGGTCAACGCCCCAGCTGCACCGCCGCAGGCTACTGGCGAAAACATGGACGAGCAGATGTTCGAACAGAACGTCAAGCCGGCGTTCTTCGACTACGACAGCTACGAGATCCGCCCTGATGCCCAGACGGTGCTGGCTCAGGATGCCAGCTTCCTGGCCGCGCATCCTACCCTCAAGATTGTCGTCGGCGGATATTGCGATGACCGTGGTTCGGCTGAATACAACTTAGCCCTGGGTGAAAACCGCGCCAATGCCGCCAAGCAGGCTTTGGTCAACGGAGGCATCGCTCCGGATCGCATTCGCACCGTGAGCTACGGCAAGGAGAAACAGTTCTGCACCACTAACGACGAGGCTTGCTGGCAGCAGAACCGCCGTGCCGGCTTCTCGCTCGATCGCTAGGTGAGAAGTGAAATTGCTCTAAACTTAAGACGGGGCGGTTTCTGCCGCTCCGTCATGGGGGAGCTTCATGCGTAACCACATCGTCCGCTTCACAGCCATTGCCCTGTTTGCTTTGCCGGTCGTCTCACCTCGCGCCTTCGCCGTCTCCAAGGAAATGGTTCAGCTGCAAACCCAGGTGCAGCAACTGCAAGACATGGTGCAGCACCTGCAGACATCGAATGACGAGCGCATGGGCGTGATTGTCAACCTGGTGCAGCAAAACACCGATAATGTGAACCGGATGATGGCCACGGTCAATGCCTTGCAAACCTCGCTAAAGATGGAGAATGAGCAGCGCGGCACCAGCAACACCCAGCTTTCCACTCAGATCCAGTCGCTGAATGATTCGGTGGATGAGCTTAAGACGCGGATCGCCAACCTGACCACGCAAATGCAGTCGATTCAGGGCCAGATGCAGAATGTGAACGGTATGCCGGCCCAGCCTGGGGGCGCCCCTCCACCGGCCGGAAGCGTGCCGGTAAACCAGGGTCCGGGCGGTCAAGCGATGGCGCCTGCGCCTGCAACGCCTGAGGCGCCTCCCGTCGACCAGCTCTATCAGAGTGCTCTGCGGGACTATAACTCCGCCAAGTACAGCATTGCGATGTCTGAATTTGGTGACGTAATCCACTATTACCCTCAGGACGCACTGGCAGGAAACGCCCAATTTTATATGGGCGAAATCAATTACCGGCAAGGCAAATACCCGGCGGCGGTCAAGGCATATGACGCCGTTCTGGAGCAGTATTCCGGCAATTCCAAAGCGCCCGCCGCCGAATTGCGCAAAGGGCAGTCCTTGATTGAAATGGGTCAGAAAGATGCCGGCGTCCGTGAATTGCGCACCCTGCTGCAGCGCTATCCGCAGACTCCCGAAGCCCAGGAAGCCCGCAGTAAGTTGAACGGAATGGGCGTCCGCATCTACGCCGCCAAACCAAGCGCATACCCCCCCACCTCGCCCTAGCTCCACCTTTTTCGGGAACCTCATAGCTCTGCCCTGCGTATCCCCTCATAGCTTGCTCACCGCGAGGTATCGATGCGCACACTCGTCGTCGGATGTCTCTTCACCCTAGTCTTCGCAGTCCGCGTCCCCGCCCAATCTTTCACTACCGGCCCCTGTACCGGCGACGATGGCAACACCAAAACCTGGCTTTCCGGCCACCAGGAGCGTGTTTGCGAGTTGCGGCGCGCGACCATTCCCCTGGTCAACGGGCAAGTGAACGTGTCGGGAAAGAACGGCGGGATTGAAGTGATTGGCGAAGAGCGCCAGGATATTGCCTTGGAGGCGCGGGTCATTGCACAAGACTCAGACCGCGACGCCGCACTGTCGCTGGCACGCGAAGTAAAGATCATCACCACTGACACCATCCATGCGGACGGACCCCAGACATGGGGCTTCTCTCATCGCAGTTGGTATGTCAACTTCACTCTGCACGTGCCGCGTCATGTTGCCGCCCAGCTGCGAACGGTGAACGGCGGCATCGAGGTCACGAATGTAGTTGGGGTAATTGAAGCCGAAACAACCAATGGCGGTCTCAGTCTCGATGATCTGGCCGGGGACGTACATGCCACCACCACCAATGGCGGCCTGGATGTGAGGCTTGACGGCAATCAATGGCGCGGAGCCGGTTTGGTGGCGAAGTCGACCAACGGCGGCGTTTCCGTGAAGGCTCCGGATCGCTATTCTGCGCACCTGGTCGCGGAGACCGTAAACGGCGGCATCTCCATAGGATTCCCCATGACCGTTCAGGGTAAGATCAACCACCACGTCGATACCAACATCGGCCAGGGGGGCCCAACCATTCATTTCCAGACCGTAAATGGCGGCGTCTCGATCCAGCGAAATTAGCAAAATGCTAGGCTACGGTAAATGGCGGAAACCTTCCAGGAGCAGTTTGCGCGGGGTTATCAGGCGCGCCGAGAAGATCGTCTGGCAGACTCACGCGCAATTTTTCTTAAGGCGGTGCGTAGCGCTTCCGAAGAGGGGGACCGGCCGTCTCTAGCCGAGGCGCTTTGCGGTCTAGGCCAGGCCGAGCGTGGCATTGGAAACCTCGAAGCCGCGCGTCACCACTATGCAGGGGCTGCGCTACTCTATCGCGAGATCGGACCGCCGGAGAGACTGGCCTATGCGATCCGCCATGAGGCTGACATACTCCGGGAAGCATGCCTGCCAGCCGAGGCCGAACCCCTCTACCTGGAAGCGGAGGGAATCTATCGCCAGCAGGGCGAAGTGGCCGCGCTGGACTTGGCAAAAACTCTAAGAGGATTAGCTTTGGTGAACGAATCCCTCGGCAGACGGGATGCCTCCAGATTGCTGTTCGAGCAGGCGCGAGAGCTTTACGCGAAATGCAACGTGGAGGCCGGCGTCGCTGAGTGCAACAAGAAACTTTCCCAATAGCAGATGGAAAGTTACGGCTGCGTAAGAGGGGCACGGCTTCAGCGGTTCCGCTCAGGATGACGTTTTTGTGGCGAGTTGGAGATCCAAACAACCAGCATCTTCTTGGATTTTTATCGTCTGGGACTGTGTCCTGGGTAGCATGGCGAGGGTGAACCAGTCACGCAGGGAACCTCTGGAGGTCGGTCCTGAGCGTTCTTAAAGCTGTCGAAAACATGATTTGGACAAATCTGATCGTGGGTGCCCCAGGTCTCGCTTTGAGACCTGGGCTTTCCCTGAACGACTCAAGCGGTGGGCGCGGCGGGGAATAAGTGTGTGGCGTGAGTGACCGCTGCGCCGGCGCGCAGGGCGGCCGCGACCATCGCAGTTTCCGCCACCTCCTCCTGTGTTGCGCCTGCAGCTTCCGCGGCCGATCTGTGCACCTCCAGGCAGTAGGGACATTGCGTCGTCAACGCTACCCCCAAGGCGATCAGCTCCTTATATTTTTTGGGAACCACCCCGTCGGCCATTGCCGCTTTATCGAATGCCCAGAAAGCATCCATCGCCTTCGGAGCTCCGGCTCCAAGTGTTTTCAGGTTCTTCAACTTAGCCATGTCGTACATGATGTTTCTCCTTGCAGGTATCTTATCCGGCGTAAGTCTAATCGTGGTACGTCCGGTCCCACTAAGGTTCGAGAGAATTCCGATCATCCCCGGGTGGTACAACTACGATGCCTCCACCTGTCACGCAAGAACTATGGCCAGCTCCGCCAGAACCAGTATGCTCATGAACAAGCGGCGATTCTCTAAGAACATTCGGATCGATTTCTTCGGGGGAGGGACTCGATCAGAAGGAACAAGGAGAATCGCTGTTAGTGCTTAGAGAGCTCTCGCGATTGCTTCCGCGGCTCGCTCTTTAGAAAACCAGGTTGATGGAAATGGATCCGCTCAAGAAGGAAGAAACGCTGCACAATTACCTCAGGAGACACTTCGAAAGAATCTCCGAGAGAAAAGCGCGACAGCTTGCAGAACAGGATGGCGTTCTCAAGGACGACGGCGCTTTGGATACTCACCGTCCCAAACAGTAGTGTCCCAGCAGACCAGCCTGCCACCAAGCCGCGACAGCTTCGCTATCCTCCAGACAAATAGCCAGACGATACTCAGACCGACCGCCATTTCAGAGCCCAGTGGTGATTGATATTCTGTCGATATGTACGCAGGAACTGAGCCGGAGCAGCGCCCCCTGAGTGACGCGCAGAGGCAACAATTCGTTCGCGACGGATACGTACGGGTGAACAACGCGTTTTCGCCTGAGATTGCGGCCGAGGCGCGAGCCATTCTCTGGCGCGACACGGACTGCGATCCCGATGACCCGACGACATGGATCCGGCCTGTGATCAGGCTCAACGACTATAACCAGGCGCCGTTCCGCGCAGCCGCGAACACCCCGGTGCTGCAGGCCGCGTTCGATGAGTTGGTTGGCCTGGGGCGGTGGCTTCCACGCGAGAGCCTGGGAGGGTTCCCAATCCGGTTTCCCCATGCCGATGATCCGAAAGATACGGGCTGGCATGTAGACACGAGCTTTCCGCCAGAAGAGCCCGTCGAGTCATATTTCGATTGGCGGGTCAATGTGACGTCGAGGGGACGAGCGTTACTGATGCTGTTTCTGTTTTCCGATGTCACCGGCCAGGATGCTCCCACGCGCGTCCGGCTGGGTTCGCATTTGCGCATTGCGCGGCGGCTCGCCCTTGCGGGAGCGGCCGGAATGTCCGGCCGGGACTTGGCTGCGGAGCTGGAGGTGCTTACGGGCGGATTGCCTGAGGCCGTTGCGACCGGAGCGGCCGGAACCGTGTATCTGTGTCACCCATTCCTGGTGCATGCGGCACAGGCGCATTGCGGTGCGACCCCCCGTTTTCTGGCGCAGCCGCCGCTGCATCCAAGAGTCCCCTTCGAGTTAGAGCGCAGCGACAATGATTATTCGCTGGTCGAACAGGCGATCCGTCTGGCTCTGAGCGAGGAGACAGAACGATAGCGAAGATCGACCCTCTCTATTCCGCCCTGAGCGCGCGCATAGGATCGATGGACGCTGCACGTTGCGCGGGGACCAGGGCCGCCAGGGCGGAACAGCAGAACAGAACCAGGACCGCACCCCCAATCGCCGCGCTATCCAGCGGTTTAACGCCATAGAGCAGACTCTTGAGGAAATGCATAAGTCCGACGGACGCGATCAGACCGCCGGCGATGCCCGTGACCGCTACCGTCAAGGCATTGCGCAAGGTTCGCAGCAGAACAACTTTCCGCGAGGCTCCCAGCGCCATGCGGATCGCGATCTCGCGGGTGCGCTGTGCGACGGCGTACGTCAACACTCCATAAATCCCCAGCAACGACAGCACCAGTGCGATTGCTGCAAAGACCGTCAGAATCGATGTATTGAATCGGCGCGACGACTGGGTCGCCGTCACGATCTCATCCATCGTATTGGTCCGCGATACCACAAGCAGGGGATCAAGTTGGTGGACGATCTTTCCCAAGCTCGGTATCAGCGGCATTGGATCGCCGGTTGTCTGGACTACCACATCCATATTGCCCGCCACTCCCAACATCGCCGCCATCGGTCCCAGGGCTGCTGCGGCTTGAGAAACCGGCTCATACATCTGCGCCACGGTCGGCTGATCGAGTGCCCCTTGTTTGACATCACCAACGACGCCAACAATCGTGATGGCAGGCATTGGGCCGTCAAATCGATCTCCCACCTTCATGCGCAGGCCGATCGGATCCTTGCCACGGAAGTAGGCGTTGGCAAAAGACTGGCTGATGATCGCCACCAGGGGAGCACCAACCTGCTGATCTCGCTCTTCAAAATAACGGCCGCGAATCAGCGGAATATCCAGAGCCTGGAAATAGTTCCCTTGCACGAGATAGGTTGACGCAATCAGAAAGCCTTCGCCGGCGGATCGCACATGGCCTTCCGGAGTAATCAGGCGCCCACCATTTTGGCCGACAATCGGTATGTTGGAAGAGAAGCCTACTGTTCGCACTCCCGGCAGCGTTTCTATTCTTCGCTGCAGTTCTGCATAGAAGTCATCCACTTTCTGCTGCGTCGGATAATCGTGTCTTGGCAGTGACAGAGAGGCAGTCAGAACATGTCGCGGCTGAAATCCAGGATCGGTTTCGAGCATCTTTTGAAAGCTGCGGAGCAGCAGGCCTGATGCAACCAGCAGCAACAGAGCCAAAGCTACCTCGAGAATGACCAGGATGCTCTGCAGGTTGTACTGCGAGCGCCCCTGTCCTGCCGCGTGACTTCCATCACGCAATGAATCCAGAACCTCGGTGCGCATGCCGGCAAGGGCCGGCGCCCCTCCACATAGAGCCGCGGTCACACCGACTAATCCAAACGCAGCCGCAAACAACGGCCATCGTATGGTGATTTCACCCAGGCGTGGCAGCGACTCTGGTAAGCGAACAACGGCCACATGCACCAGCAGCACCGCAAGGGCAACACCAATTGCACCACCGATCGCACTCAGCAAGAAGCTTTCTGTCAGTAATTGCCTAAACACAATCCGTCGTGCAGCACCCAACGCCAGGCGGACTCCGAATTCGCGTTGCCGCGATGCCGCACGCACCAGCTGCAGATTTGCGATATTCACGCAGGCGATCAGCATGATCAGACTGACGGCTCCAAGCAGGATGTTCAGCAACGGCCGCGCATTGTGTACTGTTTCCTCTTTCAGCGTTCTGAAGTAGCCTTGCAAGTGCAAACCGGTTGATATCGCCGTATACGTGGGTTGAATGCCTGCGACTACCCGGTCCACATCAATCTGGGCCTGGGCCGCGCTTACACCCGGTCTTAGCCGCGCCACCAGCCCGTAGTCATAGTTCTCGCCTTCAGAGTTCTTTTCAACCGGCGTAAAGCTCATGGGAACCCAGAGATCACGGCGGCTCAATCGGCCGGCGTCCAGAGGGAACTCAAAATCTCGCGGCATAACCCCGATGATCGTGTACGGGCGCCGATCCAGATCGATGGTCTTGCCCAATACGTCCGGATCACTCTCAAATCGTTCTCGCCAAAGCGAATAGCTGATCACGGTCACCGGCGCCGCATTCTCATCCTCCTTCTGGGTGAAGGTGCGCCCTAGCAGCGGGTCGATCCCAAGGACTGGAAACAGCGATGCCGTCACTCGTTCTGCGACTGCGTGAAATGGCGCGCCCGGACCGGTCACATCGTAATCAGCACCGACATATCCACCTTCACCCGAGAAGGCCTTGCTTTCACGCTGAAAGATGAGAACGTCGGGGGCAGTCACATTGAATGGATGAGGATCTTCCCGAACGCCTTCATGCAAAGTGAGGAGTTGACCGGAGTCTTTGAAGGGTAGAGGCCGCAGTAACACGGCTTCCACGACGGAAAAGACTGCTGTCATACCGCCGATTCCCAGCGCCAATGTCAATACCGCGGTGGCGGCAAAGGCCGGCGTCTTACGCAACTGCCGTAGCCCGTAACGCAGATCGAGGAGGAACGCTTCCAGAAATGGAAGACCTTGTTGCATCCGGTATGCTTCCCTGGTCTGCGTGACGCCGCCGAACTCCCGCAGCGCCCTGGTCCGCGCTTCTTGCGCAGACATGCCCCGTTTGATGTTCTCCTCGATGGCGAAATCAAGGTGTGAACTCAACTCAGCGTCCAGCTCTTCATCCAGGCTGCGCCTGCGGAGTAGAGCTGCGGAGCGGCTCAGCAAAATGCGTATCCCCTCCATGATCGACTCCTGGACCGAACCAGCGGCAAGGGGGTTCCCTGTTGCCGTTCTACATATACGATGCACCCTCCATAGGCAGAGTGTCAACATGTGGTTCTTGTCCGCAGCGGCATGCGGAGGCAGCTCGCCAGATTACCTGAAAATAGTCCTCCCTGTAGACGGCGCAGAAAGCGCGTCCAATCTTGGTACTGCTCGCTCCCACAAAGGTTCTAGATCTTTCGGCGATCAGCCTGGAGGGTACAACTATGACATCCACAGCTGTCACGCAAGAACTATGGCCAGCTGCGCCAGAACCAGTATGCTTATGAACAAGCGGCGATTCTCTAAGAACATTTTGATCGATTCCTTCGGGGGAGGGATTCAATCAGAAAAAACAAAGAGAATCGCTGTTAGTGCTTAGAGAGAGATCTGCTCTCTCCCCACTCTCTCGAAACCCAAGGTTGATGGAATGGTCCAGATCGAAATGGAAGAAACGCTGCACAATTACCTCAGGAGACATTTCGAAAGAATCTCCAAAAACAAAGCGCGGCAGCTTGCGGAACAAACTGCCGCCGCCGAGGCAGACGTTATTCCAGATACGCGGGTTGGACACAAATCCCTGCCGGTTATGGACGTCGAAGGACTGGGCGGCGAATTCCCTGTCACTTGATACCAACGACCATCGAGTCGGGGCCGGCCAAATGCGTTATCCGGGTCTCGCGGAATCCTGCTTCCTTCATCCACCCGGTGCAGTCGTCCCCAGTGAAGTCGAACCCGCCGGCAGTTTCGATGAGCATGTTGAGGCTCATCAAGAGCCCAAAAGCGTTACTCGAACGATCATCATCAATGATGCTTTCGAAGACGATAAAGGCGCCGCCCGGAGGCAAGGCGTCCCACGCTTTCGCGATCAGCATTCGCTTTGTCTCCAAATCCCAATCGTGGAGAACGTGGCCCATCATAACCACGTCCGCTTTAGGCAATGGTTGTTCGAAGAAACTCCCGGGAGCGAACGTCACCCGCGCTGATAGTCCATTAGCTTCAACATACTCTTCAAAAATGGGACCTACTGCCGGAAGATCAAACCCAATCCCTTCGATATGCTGATTGGCCAAGGCCACTTGAGTAATCAAGTCACCTTGGGCGGTCCCGACATCTACAGCAGTTCGGTATTGCTGCCAGGGGAACTTGCGGGCGATGGCCATGTTGGCTCCATGGCTCACGCCCGTCATGGCGCGCAGGAAATCCTTTAGACGCGCCGGATCGGCATACAGAGCCACGAAAGGGTCGGGGCCTCCATCCTTGCTTTCGTTCTGTGGAGAGCCGGTGCGCAGCGCCGTCGTGAGTTGGCCCCAGAATGGATAAAGACGGTGGTTAGCCATCTCCAGGATGCCGCCGATGTAAGACGGTTTGCGCTTGTCCAGGAAGAACTCGGCAGCCGGTGTGTTGGAGTATGTGCCGTCGCGGCGTTCCAAAAATTTCAACGCGACGAGCGTATCGAGGAAATCTCGGGCCGAGCGGCGATGGAGGCCGAGCCGCCCCTGCAGCGTCTCGAGCGATTGGGAGTGGTTGGCCAGCTCCGTAAATAGTCCCATTTCAACAGCACTCAGCACCGTTTTTGAGGCCAGAAAGCCCATGCCTACCTGCAGAATGTGATCGGGCCGTAGTTCATCCATCGTTCTTGTCTCCTGTAAGTGCAACCTAACACGAGTCGGCTGCAGGAGCAGAAGTATCGTTAGGAACCGTTGCGGATCCTTGATGACCACACCACGAACAGAATCGTTGACCTGGCGTAATCGGCTGGCCGCAACGCGGACAAGGCAGCGCAATGGGCCGGCGCGAGGCAAAGTAGAGTAGAAATCCGAGTAAATTGGGAACCAAAGCGGCCACCAATGTCCAGAGGATCGGCGGCATGACACGCCGTTGAGCATCTGCATACACATAGCCCAGGCAGACAGCCCAGGTTGCGACCAGCACGCCCGCCAGCAGGCCGAAACCGAGACCCTTCGCGGCAATAGCCGAAAGCACCGACAACGAAGCTCCGTGGGCAGAGATTCGACCATGATTCCTGCCTCCAATGGATACCGCGACGCCGATAAGGAGTGCGCAGCCCACTATGATGAACACTCCTGCTTTAACGGCTTTCGGAACAAGATCCAGGAACTGAGGAACCCTCATTGGGATAATCCTTTCTCGCTGGTTCTGCCCGCTGACAAGCGGTGCAGGAGGGGAAACAGTAGACAGAAGCACACCGAGGGCAAAGTCCAGAAGGCCAGCAATCCAACGTGGAGTGGGGCGGGCTCAAGGTGAAGAACAGCGGCGGCGAGACCACTGAATCGCGCAGCGGCGAACGAACCGGCCACGGTGAGCATGAGCGCGGCAGAGTAACTCCACCACAGCGGCATGCGCTTGATCCTTTGGCTTTCGAGTTGTTTCGCGCGCACCCCGATAGCAGCGATCACTCTCTCATGAAGATCCGGATTGACCTCGAAGGAGAAACCTCCAAGGCCGGCGATCACTCGTTGGCTGGCATCCAGATATTTCTTGCACTGGGCACAAGTAAGAACATGCTCGCGCAGAGTTTGCTCCTCCTGCGGTGAGGCTGCGCCCGCGAGAGACTGGTCGATGATGTGGCGGATCCGTTGGTGACGATCAACTTCCATTGTTTCCTTCCTCCATCTGCGCCCGTAGGGCTGCGAGCCCGCGATAGATCCTTGAAGATACGGTCGAGACGGACGTTCCTATCACGTCCGCCATTTCCTGCAGTGACAAATCTTCCTGAAAACGAAGCACGAGCGCTTCTCGAAAAATGGGCTCCAGCATCTGTAGCGAATGGGCAAGTCGGTGGGCATCCTCAGTGCGTGCCGCCTGTTCAAAAGGCGAGGGCGCAAGAGAAACAGGCGAGCGAGATTCGAGATCTGGTTCTGGGGAGTCCTTCGAGTCCAGGCTGAAGGTTGGCCGCTTCCGCATGTAATCGAGGGCAAGATTGCGGGCAACAGTAAACAGCCACGGCTCGAAGCGAGATTGTCCGTCGTAGGAGTGACCGCGCTCCAGGATGCGCAACCACGTTTCCTGGACCAGGTCATCGACGGGATCTCGCCTCCCGACAAGGTAGGTGAAGTAGCGGATGAGCCGATACTGATATTGTCCGACCAAAGCGTGCAGAAGAGCGACATCTCTTTGGCGAAGACCACGCGCAATCTGGTGCGTATCTGTATTCACCCTCGCCGCCAACGCCACATCGTATTCGAACATACGCAGGGTATACGGCTAAGGGGGCCAAAATTACGCACGAAGTTTCAAGAAATCAGAGTTACTTCAGCGCGCTCCAGCGGGAATCTGTTCGCCTCCATAAAGATTTGTCGAACCGGGAGTTGACATCCGGCGCAACCTCGGCTTATATTTCACTCATCGGTTACATAACCGATTGGTGAAATACAAAGAACATCTGGAACAACCATGAGTGAAGCTAATCTGGATGCGACGTTTTCAGCTTTGGCCGACCCGACCCGGCGCGCGATTCTGGCGCGGCTCGCGCTCGGCGAGACTTCAGTCACAGAGCTGGCCGGGCCATTCCGGATGTCGATGCCGGCAATTTCCAAGCACCTCAAGGTGCTCGAGAAGGCCGGCCTCATCGAACGAGGCCGCGAGGCTCAGACCAGGCCGGCTCGGCTCAATCCGGCGGCGCTCAAGACCGCGGCGGATTGGATCGACGAGTATCGCAAGTACTGGGAACAGAGCTTTGACCGCCTCGATGCGTATTTGCAGAGGCTGCAAGCGGACAACAAGACAAAACCGAAACCTACGAAACGCAAGACCTCAACCAAAAAGGAGAAATCATGATGCCAGAGCTGCTGGATAACATTCCGGAGCTGCAAGAGGATGAGCGGACCATAGTGTCGACGCGCGTATTCAACGCGCCGCGCCAGATGGTCTACGAAGCGTTCGCTGACCCCAGGCAGGTGGTCGAGTGGTGGGGCCCGCACGGCTTCAACACCACAATCCTGGAGATGGATCTAAGGCCGGGCGGCAAGTGGCGCATCGTGATGCATGGCCCCGACGGTAATAATCCCAACGAGATGACATTTACCGCGGTGGTGCCCAACGTACGTATTGAGCTGGACCTAGTCGGCGGCAGAGAAGGCGCCGAGCCGGTGCACCTACACAAGACCATCACCTGGGAAGACGAAGGTAACGGTACGCGTCTCACGATGCGCAATCAGTTCGGTAGCCGTGAGCTGCGCGACGAGAACGTGCGCACCTATGGGTCTATTAAGGGCGGCCGCGATCTGTTCGAGCGGCTGACGAACTTTCTTGCCAAGAAGGGGGTTCCGGCATGAGCACAGCAATAACGACTCCAGAACATAAGGGATTGGAATCGCCCGCAGGCTATGAGCTGAAGATCACACGGGTGTTCGATGCCCCGCGTGATCTGGTGTGGAAAGCGTGGACCGATCCTGCAATGCAAATGCAGTGGATGGGTCCGCGCGGCTTTATCACTACCGAACTCGAGATGCCGAAAACTCCCGGCGCTACATGGCGGCGAACAATGGAGGGCCTGGTGCCGGCCACAGGGGCGCGAGTAAAGCTGAAGCAGCACGGTACGGTTCGCGAGGTGAGACCGCCGGAGTTGATGGTGTTCTCGTTTGCGTGGGACGTTCCCAGCGATGTCGGGTTGAGCAACATGGACTTCGAAGAGAACACCGTCACTGTGCGGCTCGAAGAACAGGGCGACAAAACCCTGATGACCTTTACCCAAGGTCCGTTCCTCAGCGCGGGCGCCTGCGACGGGCACACCGGCGGGTGGAACAGCGCCTTCGATAAGTTCGCGGAGTTTTTGTTGGCTGAGCAGCCGCAGCGTGTACCGGATTCGAAGGAAGCTCCAACGGAGCTGCATTTGCACCGGTTCTTCAAAGCGCCGCGCGATCTTGTCTTCGCTGCGTGGACAAAGCCGGAGATGCTTGCGGAGTGGTGGGCGCCGAAAGGCTTCACCATTCCCCGCTGTGAGTTCGAAGCTAAAGGGGGCGGGAAAATCTACCTCGAGATGAAAGCGCCAGATGGGACAGTGTATCCAATGTCGGGCCGCATCGTGGAGTTCTATGCGCCCTACCGCTTTCACTTTACGTCAACCCCACTCGATAAAGATGGCAACGCTATTTTTGAGACCTGGACCTCGGTCTTCCTGGAAGAGAAGGAAGGCGGCACCGAGATGACTCTGGACGTGCACGTGATGAGTATGACGGACGCAGCCCCGATGTATTTGAGAGGAATGAAGGAGGGGTGGAATCAGAGCCTGGAAAAACTGGCTCAGCTTTTGAAGCGCACTGTATCGGATGGTGATTGAGAACAACGAGAAAAAGGAGAGAAGCATGAAAATGAATGTGCACCTGAATTTTCAGGGAAACTGCGCAGCAGCATTTGAGTTCTACCAAAAGGTATTCGGCGCAACAAACGCCTTCAGCATGAAGTACGGAGAGGCGCCTCACGGAATGCCGGTGCCCCCGGACTGGAAGGACAAGGTAATGCATACCTCGATTCCGCTGGGAGACGGTCTGCTGATGGGCTGCGATGCACCGCCAGGACGCTCCACACCGCTCGGAGGCTTTCAAATCTCAGTGGAGTCAAAGGATGAAGCCGAAGTGAAGCGCCTTTATGAAGCGCTCAAAGAGAACGGCAGTGTGCAGATGCCAATGGCGCCTACGTTCTGGTCACCAATGTTCGGCATGTGCACCGACAAGTTCGGAGTCTCGTGGATGGTCGGAATACCTGGAGCGGCGCCGAATTAAGGGCCAAGCCCGCGCAAATATTACAAGAAGGGGATAATTCGTGAAGCTCTACTCGCACTTGAATTTTGGCGGAAACTGCGAAGAAGCGTTTCTGTTCTATGAGAAGAATCTCGACGGAAAGATCACCGTGATGATGAGACAAGAGCAACTGCCCTCGCAATATAACGTGCCAGCGGGTATGCAGAAGGCGATTGTTCATGCGCGCATGAATCTAGCGGGTGTGGAACTGATTGGCAACGATGTTCCACCAAACTACTTTCAACCCATCCGCAGCTCTTATCTGTATCTCACGCTCGACTCTACGGAGAGCGCTGACAAGACATGGAAGGCACTTGCAGAGGGCGGCGAAATCACGATGCCGATTGCTGAAACTTTTTTTGCGACGCGGTTCGGACAGCTTCGCGACAGGTTCGGCGTACTGTGGTCAATCATTCACCCCAAAGCGATGTAAGGAGGAGAGGAATGGCGAGCAATACTGCGGAAGTGAAGGTAATTCGTGGGCTGATTAATGATTGGTATGCTGCGCTTGAACGTGGCGACGCGGCCGGGCTAGCAGCTGCTTATGCGGACGATGTAGTTGCCGCAGGCCTTGCGCCTCCCCTATGGACGCGCGGCAAACACAAATATATCGAGAACATGAAGGGTTGGTTCGACACTTTTGTTGAACCGCTCAAGGGTGAACAGGAAGAGTTGTCGATTGTCGCGGGGGATTCGGTTGCGTTTGTGAACGGGTTTAGCCACATCGTTGGCAAGAAAAAGGACGGTGCGCTAATGGACCTGCGCGCACGGCTGACCTTGTGCTTCGAAAAGGCTGCGGGCAAATGGCTGGTTGTAACCGAGCATGCCTCGGTCCCCTTCGACATGCAGAACTATAAGCCGTTGATCAGCCTAAAAGAGTAATACTCACTCTCGCCGAGGGGAGTGTTCCTGGATAAGGTGATGGGTGCCCCAGGTCTCGCTTTTGAGACCTGGGATCCTCCACGCAAATGCCGGCGGACCTGAGTTCTCGCGTGCGTGAGAATTCGATCGAGTGGCATCAGTACCCCACGGCTTTCGCCTTCCGGCATTTGCGTGCAGGATCCCAGGTCTCAAAAGCGAGACCTGGGGCACCCATCACCCTATCCAGGAGGTCTCACGCACACGCTTGTGGGGCACTCAACGTGAAACTGATCGCGGCAACTTTGGATGGTATTCACGCGCTAAGGCGTTGGCGGCTTCGCTTTCCTGCAGGGCGTCCTCATGGTCGCCCTTCTGCTCTAGCAAACGGCTGAGCTGAGCATGCACCTGGAAAGCGGGCGAAGCCGCCGATTTGTTTGGCGAAGCTAGATACAGCCTCAGCAGCTCGATGGCGACCTGCGGTTCCTGGTTGCTGCGGCTGAGGAGGTCAGCCCCGTCCACCAGTGCAGGTCCGTGTGGCTTTGCTGCGTTTGCGTCGGCATCGATCCCCGCATGCAGCGCCTGCAGCATTTGGTCCCATTGCCGGCGGCGCGAGTAAAAAGAGGCTAGCGCCATCCACGCGTCGGCGGACTGGTTGGAGGCTTCAACCGCCGCCTTGAACTCGCTTTCTGCCAGCGAGTAATTCTTATCCTTCTCGGCCAGTCGGCCATCGAGCTGATGAGCCTGCGCTGGCCCGTATCGCTCCAGTGTCAGCGCTACTCCTTGCGCCTTTTTCTTGCCGCCCCCGACTATGCCCGGGGCCTCCGTATAGAAATCGCCCAGGTCGGAAAGTGCATCCACATTCTCGCTGTCCAGTTGGACTGCCCGCTCGAATTCTTCCCTCACCTTCTTCGCCAGTCCGTAGGCTTTTATCGAGTGGATGCTGTCAGCCTTTTCGCCATAAGCTCGCCCTAGCCAGAGGTGATATCCGGCGTTCAAGGGCATAAGCTGGACCGCTGTTTGACACTCTCTGATTGCATCATCCCATCGCTCTTCCTGGTAATACACGCGGCAAAGCAGACTGTGCGCCTCCGCGTCGCTGGGGTCTGCCGCCAGCGACGAGCTTAGACGCGAAATTGCGTCGTCTGCCTTCCCTAGAGTCAGATCGGCACTGACTGGTTCCAGCACATTAGTTGGAATGGAAGCAGCGTACACGGCCCGGGCCGGCAATCCACAAAGCACGGCAAGGAGCAGATGAGAAAGCGTCGACGAGTAAGGTATTCGCACGGCGGCCCTTCACCCAAGATGTTTGGCCGCGGGCGGAGGATTCGCCATGCGAATACAAATTCTTCGGCTGTGGGCTTCACTTCCAAATGGAGTTAAGCTTCCACAGCCGGCCTGTTGCGGCCACAGGCTTTCCGTTGGAACTGAAGACTTGAATCCTGCTTTGTTGCGAAGGAGGGTAAATGAGATCAGTCATCGCGATCGTACCGTTTTGTGCGTAAGCCTCAACGGAAGAGCGATCCACAATCAATTTCAAATCGTAAGGACGCTCCGCAATGACCGGCGCCTTCGTTCTTACCGGGAAGTCAGACGCAACTTCCAGGCCGGACTTCCTACGATCGATATAAAACTCCCGCTTTTGGCGGTCAAATCCGATCTCCGTCCAATGATCCTCGTCGGAATAAATCCGGATGCCGAAGGCCTCCGCGGAAGAAGCGTCAAACTGAAGATCGAGTTCATAAGGTGCTTCTTCAACGAGGGATCCGGAAGCGAGGGAAACCGCTCTGCTATCTCCACGTACCGTGGCGATCACAGGCTCTTGCTTCAGAGCCAGCCCGGCACCGTCCTGCAGCAGGGAGAGTCGCCGCGGTAGACTCATTTGCCCTCGCCAGGGTGAGGTTGGCAGCTTGGCCGCGTATTGCCAGTTGTTCATCCAGCCAAGCAGGACCGGCTTGTCAGTTTTCGGCAGACCGTTGTAGCTGATGGCGCAGTAATCATCTTTGCCGTAGTTCGTCAGGCCGTGGGAACCGGGCTCCTTGGACACCGTGAACGTCTTTCCGTCGAATTGCCCGAGGAAGTACTGCTCGCCCGAACCTCCTTGCGGTGCACCCGGGTTTAGTCCTACCTTAAGTGCCCAGATACTTCCCTTTCCGTTCGCGGCCGGCACCTGCAGCAAGTCCGGGCATTCCCAATCTCCAGTTACATAGCCGGCAGGTCCGAAGTCACTCAGCTGCGTCCAAGCGATAAGGTTCGGTGAGGAGTAGAAGCGAACCTTGTGCTCCTTGGGCAGAGAAACTGCCATGACCCAGTGGTGGGCCATCTCGTCCCAGGACACGCTTGGATCGCGGAAGTCGGTCATGTGCAGGTCGAGCACGGGGTTGCCGCGATAGCGCGTCCAGGTACGACCCTGGTCGCGGCTGTAGGCGACATTCTGCGTCTGCCTTATGCCTTCGGGCGTATTTCCGTGTCCCGTATAGACCGCCACCAGGCACTCACTGTTGGCCGCACAGAGGCCGCTGCTGTTGCCATGATCGACGACCACGCTGCCAGTAAAGATCATGATCCCATCCTGCTCAGGGATGGCCACCGGCAGCTCGCGCCAATGCAGCAAGTCGCTGCTCACGGCATGACCCCAACTCATGTGGCCCCACTCATCGCCAAAGGGGTTGTATTGGTAGAAAAGGTGATACTCACCCTTGAAGTAGACCAACCCGTTTGGATCGTTGGTCCAGTTCTTCTGGGGGGAGAAGTGAACCTGCGGCCGGAAGGGCTGATCGTATCCCCCGGTCTGTGCCTGGCTCCTCAGCGCCAAGAGTACAGCCAATGTGATCAGCAGGAAACGGATCTGTTTCGCAGGACCTGGCTTAAGCATTTGAGCTCCTCAAGAGAAAAGGTCTACCTTTGCTTCCGTCCGAAGCCAACTCGCGGTACCCAAGTAACTTATAGCGCTTTTCACGCACTCTTTCAGAGAAGACAAATCTGTTCCCTCGAGCGTTGCCGACCGCAAGCCGCCGCCTTTCACGCGCCTTAATGTGCACTTTTTGCAGTAGACACCCTTGCACCCCCCTACTGGACTGTCGTTCTGATCCGGTGCTATCGTTCCTTCGGCGCCAGAAGTCGGCAACTGCCGCGCCGGAGGTTTTTGATGGCAACAATCCCCGTTGATTCACGTGTTAATTCCAAGACCGCGGAGTTCTTCTCCCGGCAACACCGCATGCTAATCGATGGACGCTTCGTCCTGTCCGCATCCGGTAAAACCTTCCCCGTGTACAATCCCGCCACCGGCGAAGTGGTGGCCCAGGTCCCTGAAGCTGAGGCAGAAGACGTAGATCGCGCGGTCACTGCGGCACGGCGCGCCTTCGATGAAGGCCCGTGGAGCAAGATGTCCACCTCGCAACGCGGCCAGCTGATCTGGAAAATGGCCGACTTGCTCGAGGCCAACCTGGAGGAATTTGCAGAGATTGAATCGCTCGATAACGGCAAGCCTTTTTCGGTCGCGCGCGTCGCCGATCTGCCCTTGGCGATTGACATGTTCCGCTACATGGCGGGCTGGGCAACGAAGATTTCCGGCTCCACGCTTAACTTCTCCACCCCCGGCGCGTTCCACTCCTACACCTTGCGCGAACCGATCGGCGTTGTTGGCCAGATCATTCCCTGGAATTTCCCGCTCCTGATGGCGGTGTGGAAGCTCGCCCCGGCCCTCGCCGCCGGTTGTTGCGTCGTGCTTAAGGTCGCTGAGCAAACACCCATGTCTGCGCTGCGGCTGGCTGAACTGTTCGATCAGGCGGGATTTCCCCCGGGCGTAGTCAACATTCTCACAGGATATGGCGAAGGTGCAGGCGCGCCCCTGGCCGCACATCCGCTGGTCGACAAAATCGCTTTCACCGGATCGACCGAAGTGGGCAAGCTGATCGTGAAAGCCTCCGCCGGCAACCTGAAAAAGGTAAGCCTCGAGTTGGGTGGCAAGAGCCCGGCCATCATCTTCCCCGATGCCGACCTGGAACGCGCTATCCCCGGCGCGGCCAGCGCCATCTTCTTCAACCAGGGACAATGCTGCTGCGCCGGATCACGTCTCTTTGCGCATGAAAGCGTTTATGACAAGGTTCTGCAAGGGATGAGCGACATCGCCGGCGGTATCAACATGGGCCACGGCATCGACCCCAAGACGGAGATGGGACCACTTGTCAGCGAGGAGCAGTTCGACAAAGTCACCGGCTACATCGAATCCGGCATAAAGCAAGGCGCCAAGGTAGCCGCCGGTGGCAAACGCCACGGAGACCGCGGGTATTTCGTCCAGCCCACGGTACTCACCAACACCAAGCCGGACATGAAGGTGGTTCAGGAAGAGATTTTCGGACCCGTGGTATGCGCCGAATCTTTTTCTGACAGCGACCTCGATCGCATGGCACGCGAGGCGAATAGCACCGTCTATGGCCTGGCCGCCAGTGTCTGGACAAAGGATCTGAGCACCGCTCACAAAATGGCGCGGCTCATCCGCTCCGGTACGGTATGGATCAACTGCCACAACGTCTTCGACGCTTCCCTGCCCTTTGGCGGATACAAACAATCCGGTTGGGGCCGCGAGATGGGCGAGGAAGTCCTCCACAACTACACCGAAATAAAAGCCGTCACCGCGGCTTTGTAGATCGGATGCCCAGGGCCGGATATCTCCGGCCCTGGGACAACACCCTGACCCAATCCTTCATCTCTTGAGCACAATGCCAAAAACAGAACACCCAGACAGTGATGCCCACAAGGGCGCAGTTGAGGAAGAAACCAGCACCCCTTCCCGCGACGGCGATCCAAATCTCTCTGGCCAGTTAGGCCACCGCGATGAGGACGAGATGCTCAAAGATTCCGACACAGATTTTCCTGAGCCTGGATCAAGCCCGGAGCACAGCGGCGAGGGTCGCTAGAGGATGGGGTTTCGAGGCTGCGTAAGTTCGCCCAGCCCGGAAGAGTCTGCTGACCAGCCAAACCGCGTTTCCGTCACTCCCGCGATCCGGTGCTTTGTATCAGGGCCCGACTTTAGTCGGGCCGTTGAGGCCCAACAAAGATCTGGGCTTTAGCCCTGCGCGAACCGTCTCCACCAAGCATTTTCTGCAGGATGGGCCATGGCAGGGGCTAAAGCCCAATCTCTTTCAATTATTTGCGGCCCGACTAAAGTCGGGCCCTGATACAAAGCAATGGAGAGCGGAGCGGCGGGACTGCGGCTTCTTTGCGTTAGTTCTCACGCAACCAGGAAAGAGCTGGGAAGATCCCAGCGCCGTAGTCGCGTTAGCCGATCTTAGTGAGTTGGCCCTGGTTCAGTTCTTTCCAGTTGCGGCCGTTGTCTTCGCTGAATTCGGTACGGAAATGCATCACCTTGTCGGATAGAAACTCATCATTGGTCAGGAACATGATGGTCTTGTCCTGGTTTTGCACCTCGGTGCCGAAACTCCAGATGTTTCCCTTTACCTGCATGGGTACTTCGCGTGGGGAATCATCCTTGTTGACGCCGAAGAACTTGTAGGTCTTGTTCGCCTCATCGTAGGTGTAAACAGACAGGCTATTGCTGACGCCGGTGGGGCTGTTCATCAGATGGTCACACAGGATAAACCCGTGGTGGGGAGACCAGGTACAGGTCATCTCAGAGGTGACCGAGGCGGCTTGGCTGTAGGGCGTGGTCATGACCTGGGTCTGGGACTCCCACGTCCCTATCCAAACGTCCATCTTGGTTATTTCGGGGGCAATCTTCGGGGTTTCCAGATGATCGCTGGCCAAAGCTAAGGTACTAGCGGTGATGACACAAAGGTATACCCCACGAAGGAAATTCTTACGCATGCCATCACCTTGCTCTGCTTGGAGAAACGAGCTGATGATACAACTTTTAGGGCATGGTTGAACAACATTTGTTGCAGCTTATTAGTACCCATGATTCCCGAAAATGCACGCCGCCCTGGTAACCCACGGTCAAATTTACCGGTGGCTACTGATGCTTTTGCATAATCTGGTCGAGCACCTGGCGCGACGGCCGAACCCGCGACTCCGGGAGAGTGGCCAGAGGCGCATCCACGAGATTCAGCATGTCGGTAAAGCTGGGCTTGGTGGTATCGACGTAAAAGACGCCGGTCAAGACCTCACCCTGTTCATGGGCCTGCATCAGTGCGGTGACCGCGCCGATGCGGTTGGTGGGATCGTAGTCCTCGTGCAGCTTGCGCAACCGCAGCTGCGACCCGTCATGCATCTGCACGTTGTAGGTGGTTCCGGGATCGTAGTCGACGGCGATCTCTTCAAAAGAAGGCACGAAACCGACCTCGTTGACCGCCTCGTCGTGATCCTGAACGTATTTGTAGCTCTTGGTTGAGCCCTCGTGATCGTTAAAGGTTACGCAGGGGGAGATGACGTCGAGCATAACGGTGCCGCGGTGGGCAATCGCCGCCTTAAGCATGGCTAACAGCTGTTTCTTGTCTCCAGAGAAAGACCGGCCCACGAAGGTCGCACCCAGCTCCACAGCCATTACACAAGTGTCGATCGGCGGCAGGTCGTTGATGACCCCCGTTTTTAGCGTCGAACCAATGTCGGCAGTAGCCGAAAACTGGCCCTTGGTGAGGCCGTAGACGCCATTGTCCTCAATGATGTAGATCAGGGGCAGATTGCGGCGCATTACATGGGCGAACTGGCCAAAGCCGATGGAGGCTGTATCTCCGTCGCCACTGACACCCAAACCGAGCATGGTGTGGTTGGCCATCAGCGCTCCCGTGGCCACTGAAGGCATGCGCCCATGGACACTATTGAAGCTGTGAGCCCGGCTCATGAAGTAGGCCGGCGTCTTGGAGGAGCAGCCGATGCCGGAGAGCTTCATCACCCGCTCCGGTGGGACTCCCATCTCGTAAAAAGCATCGACAATGCGCTCGGAAATGGCATTGTGTCCGCAACCGGCGCAGAGCGTGGTCTTGCCTCCGCGGTAGTCCAACACTTGCAGTCCTAGACGGTTCTTCTTGGGGCCGGGAGCCACCGGCGGATTCATCGTGGTCGCCATTAGATTTCCTCCTGCAGGACCAGCTTGTCGGTCACGGTTCGCGCGTCGAGGGGCAAGCCGTCGAAATGGCGAATACTTCTCAGTTTGCTGACGTCGTCAACGGACAGGTCGAGCTTGAGCAAGCTAAGCATTTGACCATCACGATTCTGCTCGATCACGTAGACCCGGGAGTGCGCCGCTATAAAAGCGTGCACTTCGGGAGAAAAGGGAAAGGCGCGCAAACGCAGGTAGTCGGTTTCGAGGGCATATTCTTCCTTTAGCTGATCGCGGCTCTCACGCACCGCGAAATCAGAGCTGCCAAAGGCAATCAGCCCGATGTTGGACTTACCTGTCTGCACCACCTCGGGCGCGGGAACCAAGGTGCGCGCGGTCTCAAATTTCCTGGCCAGGCGCTCCATCAGGTTCTGGTAATCGTCCGGGCGCTCGGTATACAGCGCCTTCTCGTTATGGCCGCTGCCGCGGGTGAAGTAGGCAGCTTTCGGGTGATCGGTTCCCGGGAGAGTCCTGTAGGGAATGCCGTCGCCATCTACATCTTTATAGCGCTCGAAGCTGCCCAACCGCTCCAGATCCTCGCGGGACAAAACCTTGCCCCGTTTCAACGGCTTCTCGGGATAGACGAAGGGGTCGGACATCCAGTTGTTCATCCCGATATCGAGGTCGGAGAGAACAAAAACGGGGGTTTGCAATTGCTCAGCCAGGTCGAAGGCTTCCATCGCCAATTGGTAACATTCACTGACCGACGCGGGCAGCAGCATGACGTGCTTAGTGTCGCCGTGCGAAAGGTAAGCAATCGACAGCAGATCTCCCTGCATGGTGCGCGTGGGCATGCCGGTTGAAGGGCCAACCCGCTGGATATCAAAGATGACTCCGGGGAGCTCTGCAAAATAGCCCAAGCCGGCAAATTCCGCCATCAGGGAAATTCCTGGGCCAGAAGTGGAAGTCATGGAACGTGCGCCGGCCCAGCCTGCGCCCAGCACCATGCCGATGGCGGCAAGCTCGTCCTCCGCTTGAACGATGGCGAAATTCGCTTTGCCATCTTCCTCGACACGATATTTCTTCATGTAATCAATGAGGCTTTCGACCACCGAAGAGGAGGGCGTAATGGGATACCACGTCACCACCGTCACGCCGGCGAACATCGCGCCCAGAGCGGCGGCCGCGTTCCCGTCGATGATGATCTTGCCCTGGGTCTCGTGCATGTGCTCGAGCATCAGCGGATCTTGTTTGGTCAAGGAATTGGCAGCAAAGTCGTGGCCGGCTTTTACGGCTGTCCAGTTGAGGTCAGCAGCCTTCTGCTTCTTGGCAAACTGGCGGCGCACAGCCTTCTCCACCTCGATCAGATCCATGCCCAGCAACTGCGCCACCACGCCCACATAGATCATGTTCCGCACTAGTTTGCGCAGCTTGGCCTCAGGGCAAACGGCAGCCGTGAGCTTGTCGAAAGGAACCGGGTAACAGACGACGTCGTCGCGATACTGCTTGAGGTTCAAGGCCTCGTCGTAGATGGCGGCGCCCCCTGAGGGCAGCGAGAGGATGTCTTCGCGCGCGGTCTCGGCATTCATCGCCACTAACAGTTCTATTTCTCGCCTGCGCGCAACGTACCCTCGCTTGCTGGCGCGAATGGTATACCACGTTGGTAACCCGGCAATATTCGATGGAAAAAGGTTCTTTCCGCTTACCGGGATACCCATCCCGAATATGCTCTTGAGTAGCACCAGGTTGGCAGATTGCGACCCGGACCCGTTGACGGTCGCTACCTGAATGCTGAAGTCATTGATGATCCGTTCGGATGTTGGCGTCTGTAGTACCGCTGAGCTACCCGTTCCGGGTACGCCCACGGCAACGTCTCCTGTCGCCATTTGGCCGGATTCCTTCCCCGAGATGAATTGAGCGGCACTTGTCGCCAGCTAGACTTCCGCTGTAACTCCGGTCTGGGTCAAGAAGGACCCTGATCACCGCCCACATAATTATAGTTCAGCGCTTCCGCCTGCTTTTGTCCGGGACATCCGATGGCTCTAATTTGCCACTGGACGGGGAAATCCCGATTTGAGACGCGTTTGGGGCGGAATTAGAATGGTGGCATGCTGCTAGAAGGTATCTTCGCCGCCGTAACGACTTGTTTCTACCCCGATGGGCGCCCCTACTGGCGCAAGCTGGAAGCAAACATGGAGCGCTACTCCCGCACCGCGATGAGCGGGATGGTGTTGCTGGGCTCGACGGGCGAAGCCGTGATGTTGAGCGATGAAGAGTCACGAGAGGCGCTGCGCGTAGCCGGATATGCGGCGGCTCCAGAGAAGGTTCTGTTGGCAGGGGTGGGGCGCGAAAGCGTCCTTGAGACCCTGCGCCTGGCGGATTACGCCGCCGAGGTGCAATACGATGCAGTCCTGGTGCGCACTCCTCATTACTACCGCAAACAGATGCGAAATCGGGAAATGCTGACCTATTACCAGGCGGTTGCCGACCGTTCGCCGCTGCCGGTGCTGCTTTACAGCGTGCCTAGTTGCACGGCGTACGACCTGCCGGTCGAAGTGGTCGCCGAGTTAGCCATGCATCCCAACATCGTGGGAATGAAGGACTCGAGCGGTAGCGTGGAGCGGATTGCGGAGCTGGTCCAAGCCACCCGCTCAGCCAGGAGGCGGACGGTCCCGGTCACCACCATCTTTGCCGCAGTTACATCGAGAATGCTGACGCCGCAGACCACAGACGAGGAAAAGCCGACTTTCGTAGCCGCGGAACAGCTTATTTCAGGATCGACGGCAGTTGCAGTGGCGCCCCCTCGGCCTCCGCTCAAGACCCGTACCCGGGAAGTGGGTTTCCAGCTGCTTTGCGGCTCTGCCCAGAAGCTGTATCCCTCGCTGGAAGCCGGAGCCACCGGTGGAGTGCTGGCGCTCGCAAGCTTTGCTCCGCAGGCATCCTGTGAGGTGTACACCGCCTGGGCGGAAAAGGATCCAGGGCTGGCGGCCGAAAAACAGGAGCGGATTGCCCAGGCGGGCATCGAGATTGCGGGCAAGATGGGAATTCCCGGGGTGAAGTATGCGCTGGATCTGAATGGCTATTACGGCGGAAGGCCCAGAATGCCATTGTTGCCCTTAACCGGGGACGAGCAGCGCGTGGTCGATGAGTTAATGGCGGATATTCGTAACTAGGACGGATTCACTTAAGGCTCGGGTTCCCCTTTGGGATCGGTTGCACGGACCCAGGTCTCAAAAGCGAGACCTGGGGCACCCTTCTATTTTCTGGAAGCCTAGTGGGTGGGTACGGGCTCCCGGCGTAATTCCTGCAGAGCGTTGACGGTGATTTGGCGCCGCTGGGTCGCGGCAATTCCCTCCGCCGCTGCCCTGGCCGCCGCAATGGTCGTGATGGTGGGGATTCTCTGGATCACCGCCGCCCGGCGAATTGCTCTTTCATCAAAGAACGTGTCCTGACCGTGCGGGGTGTTCACGATGAGCTGAATACGCTCTCCCTTGATCAGGTCGACCACGTTCGGCCGGCCCTCTTTCACCTTGTAGACACGTTCCACCACCATGCCGGCCCGCTCCAGCACATCGGCAGTACCCTGCGTCGCTACCAGGCGAAAGCCCAAGTCGACATATTGCCGGGCGAGGTCTACCGCCATTGCTTTATCGCGGTCATTCACGCTGAAGAAAACCGTGCCCTTTACTGGCAGCATCTGCCCGGCCGAGAGTTGCGCCTTGGCGAAGGCTTCACCGAAATTATCGGCGACCCCCATGACTTCGCCGGTCGACTTCATCTCCGGCCCCAGGACCGTATCCACGCCGGGAAACTTGTTCCAGGGAAAGACCGGCGATTTGACGAAAAAGTGACTACCGGTGGCGAGATCCGTTCGCTCGGCTACCTGGTCCGGCATCAATTCGCGCAACGTGCGGCCGGTCATCAGCCGTGCAGCTATTTTGGCCAGGGGCACCCCCGTCGCCTTGGAAACGTAAGGAACGGTACGGGAAGCACGTGGATTTACTTCGATGACGAACACCTTATCCTGTTCCCCTTGCCTGCGCTGGATGGCGAACTGCAGGTTCACCAGGCCGACCACGTTCAAGGCCAGTGCAAGCTCGCGGGTATACCTACGAATCGTGTCGAGCGTGGAAGGGGAAAGATCGGCTGCAGGCAGGACGCAGGAAGAGTCTCCGGAGTGAATGCCGGCTTCTTCAATATGCTGCATGATCCCAGCTATCACCACGTCTCTGCCATCGCAGAGAGCGTCTACGTCGACTTCGACTGCGTCTTCGAGAAAGTGATCGACCAGTACAGGGCGCTCCTGGGAGTATTCCACCGCTTCCGCCATATAGCGGCGCACGGTATCAGCGTCATAAGCGATGACCATCGCCCGGCCGCCTAACACATAGGACGGCCTTACCAACACGGGATAGCCGACGCGCTCCGCACCTTCCAGGGCTTGCTCGACGGTAGTGACCATGGCGCCCGGCGGTTGCGGAATATTCAGATCCTCCAGCAACCGGCCGAAGCGTTTGCGATCCTCCGCCAGATCGATGGATTCAGGAGAGGTACCCAGGATGGTAATGCCTCCTGCTTTCAGCGGGAGGGCGAGGTTCAGTGGCGTCTGGCCGCCGAACTGCACGATCATTCCAATCTCAGCGCCAGACGATGCCTCGTGCTCATAGACGGCCAATACATCTTCCAGGGTGAGTGGTTCGAAGTACAACCGGTCGCTGGTATCGTAGTCGGTCGACACCGTCTCCGGATTGCAGTTGACCATGATGGTTTCGTAGTCGTCTTCCCTGAGTGCAAACGCTGCATGGCAGCAGCAGTAGTCAAACTCGATTCCCTGGCCGATGCGGTTGGGCCCGCTGCCCAAAATGATTACTTTGCGCCGGGGCGTGGGCGGCGCTTCATCTTCCTCGTCGTAGGTCGAATAGAGGTAAGGAGTGTCGCTATCGAATTCCGCGGCGCAGGTATCCACCTTTTTGAAGATCGGGGTGACGCCCTGCCGTTGCCGCAACTCTCTTACCGCAGTTGCCCCCTCCACATTATCCATGCCCCAGACTTCGGCGATTCTTGCGTCGGAGATGCCCATCCGCTTGGCCTTACGCAGAACATCCGCCGGCATGGTTTCAAGCTTGTAGTCGGCAAGTTTCTGAATGGCGTCGGTCACTTCTTTAATTTGATAAAGAAACCACGGATCCATCGACGTCATGCGGGCTATCTCCCGCACTGAGAGCCCGCAGCGTAGCGCATAGCGGATGTAGTTCAGCCGCTCGGGTTGCGGGGTCACCAGGCGCTGCGTTAGACGCCTCGGCTCGATCACCTCGGTGCTGATGCGTTTGCCGGTGTCGAGCGACCGTAACGCCTTCATCAACGCTTCCTTGAAAGTGCGGCCCAGCGCCATCACTTCGCCGACTGACTTCATCTGCGGTCCCAGGTTCTCATCCGCCCCGGGAAACTTCTCGAACTGCCACTTGGGAATCTTTACCACCACGTAGTCGATGCTCGGCTCGAAGCAAGCCGGGGTCTTGCGGGTGATGTCATTGGGAATTTCATCGAGCGTGTAGCCAACGGCCAGCTTGGCGGCGATCTTTGCGATGGGGTAGCCGGTGGCCTTCGAAGCCAGCGCCGAGGAGCGTGATACGCGCGGATTCATCTCAATGACGGTCATGCGGCCGCTAGCCGGGTTGACCGCGAATTGCACATTGGAGCCACCGGTTTCGACACCGATCTCGCGCATGATGCGAATGGCCGCGTCGCGCATGGATTGGTATTCGCGGTCGGTCAATGTTTGGGCCGGCGCCACGGTGATCGAATCGCCGGTGTGCACACCCATCGGATCCATGTTCTCGATGGAGCAGATGATGATCACATTGTCGGCGAGATCGCGCATGACTTCGAGCTCGTATTCTTTCCAGCCCAGCACCGACTCTTCGATCAGGCACTCGTGAACCGGAGAAAGATCGAGCCCGCGGGCCAGGATCTCCATCAACTCTTCCCGGTTATAGGCCAGTCCGCCGCCAGAGCCGCCCAACGTAAAGGATGGCCGGATGATGACCGGGAAGCCGATTTTGGCCGCGAATTCCGCGCCGTCGCGAATGTTGTTTACCAGTGCAGAGCGAGGAATATCGAGGCCAATGCGCGCCATGGCGTCTTTGAAGAGGAGCCGGTCTTCCGCTTTCTTGATGGCTTCAAGGCGGGCACCGATCATTTCGACGTCGTATTTTTCAAGGATGCCGGCGTCGGCTAGATCGACGGCAAGATTCAGAGCTGTCTGTCCCCCTACGGTAGGCAGCAGGGCGAATTTTCCCGAACGACGACCGTGGTCATCGGTCATTCGCTCGCACTCGCGGCGGATGATCTCTTCGACATATTCCGGAGTCAAGGGCTCGATATAGGTGCGGTCGGCAAGCTCCGGATCGGTCATGATCGTAGCTGGATTGGAATTGACCAGCACCACCTCGTAGCCTTCGGCCTTAAGCGCTTTGCAGGCCTGGGTGCCGGAGTAGTCAAACTCCGCCGACTGACCGATCACTATTGGGCCTGAGCCGATCACGAGAATCTTTGTTATGTCGTTCCTGCGTGGCATTTTTTCTTCCGTTCGAAGTGGGGCTTTGACGTCTCTCTGTTATTACGCTTGGTTTCCTGCAGTGGCTAAAGGCACCCCTGTTGGTGTTTAAACAGACGGGCTAAAGCCCGTCCCCTTCAGCACCAAAGCTTGATGCCCCGCCGTTAGACCAGCGACGGACTTCGGGTGCCCCACATCTCGCTCGTTTTCCGCGAGATGTGGGATACCACGGCTCTAACCCCGAAGCTTTCGACTCCCAACGGACAATTAAGGTCGAGGTTCGCGGTATCCCACATCTCGCGGAAAACGAGCGAGATGTGGGGCGCCCGAAGTCCGTCGCAGATCCGGATCCGGACGGGCTAAAACCCGTCCCCCTCACTTCCCAGATCACCTCTTCCACTCTTCCATCATTTTTCGGAAGTCGCGGAAGAGGTAATTGGAGTCATGGGGCCCGGGGCTCGCCTCCGGATGGTATTGCACGCTGAAAAGCGGCAAGGTGCGATGGCGCAGGCCTTCGAGCGTGCTGTCGTTCAGGTCGACGTGGGTGAGCTCGACTTCACTCTGATTGATCGAGTCCGGATCGACAGCGTAATTGTGGTTGTGCGCAGTGATCTCCACCTTGCCGGTCTTCGTCTGCTGTACGGGATGGTTCCCTCCATGATGCCCAAACTTGAGTTTGTAAGTCTTGCCACCAAGAGCTAAGCCGATTACCTGATGGCCAAGACAGATCCCAAACATAGGCCGCCGTCCCATCAACTTGCGGATGTTTTCCTGAGCGTAGGTCACCGGTTCCGGATCACCAGGCCCATTCGACAGGAAAATGCCGTCAGGGTTCAGGGCCAGCACATCCTCCGCCGAGGTCTCTGCCGGCACCACGGTGACGCGGCAGGCTTCGCGGGCCAGCATGCGCAGGATGTTGTGCTTGATGCCAAAGTCATAGGCCACTACATGCAGATCGGGAGGGGGCAGCTTCAGGCTCTCGTCGCCCTGCTGCAGGGGATCTCCGTTAAAGTTTCGCCGGTCGTTGCAGTCCCACTCATAAGAAGTCTTGGTGCTCACCACCTTGGCCAAATCAGTGCCATCCATCTTGCGAATGCCGCGGGCCTTGAGGATGAGTTTGTCCGGATCGGTTTCCTGCGATGAAATGACTCCGCGCAGCGCACCATACGTACGCAAATGGCGAACCACAGCCCGAGTGTCGATCTCGGCAATCACCGGGACGTTGAAGCGTTCGAGGTATTCCTCAGTCACCTGCTGGGAGCGCCAGTTCGAGCTGATCGGCGAAAACTCACGCGTTACCAGGCCCTCGATGTAAGGACGGCTGGCCTCGTTGTCAGCAGCATTGGTTCCGTAGTTTCCGATTTGCGGATTGGTCAGAACAACAATCTGTCCAGCGTAGGAGGGATCAGTGAAAATTTCCTGGTAGCCTGTCAGGGCGGTATTGAAAACCACTTCGCCAAAACATTCGCGCTTGGCGCCATAGCTCTCACCGCGGAAGATGCGCCCGTCTTCGAGCGCGAGGATTGCCTGCATGGCTTCTCCGTCGAGTGGATTTAGTCAAGTTTAACAGGTATCAGCGGCGAGTCAGTGGATAATGCCCATGTCTTCCGCAGGCCAATAGACAAAGGCGGCCTTGCCGTAAATCAGATCCTGAGGCACCGGTCCGAAGTCGCGGCTGTCGCTCGAAATGGAGCGATGATCGCCCATAACGAAGTACTCACCTTGAGGAATAATCATCGCGTCCAGCGAGCGGCTGTCGTGATACCGTCGCGGTACGTAAGGCTCGGGTAGCAGCCTGCCGTTGATATAAGTACGGCCGTCATCGATGCGAAGCTCATCGCCAGGCTCCGCGATGACGCGCTTGATATAACTTTTCCGGGGATCGCGGGGGTAATGAAAAACCACTACATCACCGCGATGAACGCTGGCAAAGTGATATAGAAATTTGTTGATGAAGAGCCGGTCCTGGTCTCCCAGGCGAGGCAACATACTGGTGCCCTCAACTCTCACCGGCTGGTAAAGAAAGGTGATGATGAAAAAAGAGACAGCGAGCGAAAACAGCATGTCGCGGCCCCACAGCCAGAAACTGCGTCCTGAGTCTTCTCTTTCCATCAGTTGCAGCCCGGACTGCCGAACGGGCACAGAATTTGTTGTTTCCGTTTTTGCATTGGTTGTTGCTGGTTGGCGGGCACCATCTGCGCCTGCCCCCGTGCCTGATCGTTCCCGGCGAGTTGCGACTCCTCAAGCACAAGTGGGCGCTGCAAAACCATCTCGACCGACGTTCCGGTAGGAATCACGATATCGTTGCCACGCGTAAACAGAGTGTAAATGGTGCCTGCAGCCGCCCCCGCTAGAGAACCGTAGCCGACTCCCTTGGCGACGTCTCCCGTCGCCGCGCCGCCAATAACACCGCCCTCGGCGCCAATCGCCGCCCCTTTAAGCACGTTGCCCACGTCGCGGCCTTTGTTCCCTGCCTGCTCTACCGTGCCTTCGCTCCCTTTTACCTTGGGCCCGTCAGAGCCGGGCAAACTGTTGAGGACTCCCGGTACCTCAACCACCTGGCCGTTAGGAAAGATCATGGTGGTGAAATGCAGGTCCAGTTGCGCCCGGCCTTTTACCCGGCCGGGCCGCACGACGCGGTCAACAGTACCCTGCACGTAAACACCGACAGGAATCATAATCCGTGAATTGCCGACCACCGGGAATGAAGAAATCAGGTAGACGCCATCCCCCTGCTGCGCAGTTTTGGTGTTGATCGCGCTTTTGAGCGATAACAAGACCTTGGTTCCCGCGGGAACGGTGAAAGTATGAGGTGGCTGGACGGAAGGCGTGGGGGCAGATGCGGTCTGCGCCAGTCCATGGGTGGCCAAGATTCCCGCTAGCAGCCCCACAACGGCAAACCGCTCCCGAACGCTCATCACGCCAACCTCAGTTCAAAGTATAGACGTCTCTGGAAAGCCATCGGCGAGCGTATTACCTTATTGTCCCGAATTAAAACCGGGTAACATCGCAGTAGTAAGCATGCCTCTGCCGCAACTCATGATTCCAGCGTCTGCTTCTGGGCAAAGGCTTCAGTTTGCCAAAGCGTACTCTGTTCTCGAACGGGCGGTTTCGGAGCAGGCTTTTCCGGGCGCGGCCTTCAGTGTTCTCGCCAGAGGCCAGGTACTCGCACTCGATGGTGTTGGCAGCTTCACCTACGGTCAGCCGGAGGTAACTGTTACCACATCCACGGTCTATGATCTGGCCAGCCTCACCAAGGTGATCGCGACCACTTCCATGGCTATGCTCCTGTACCAAAATGGGAGGCTGTCACTTGACCAGCCCCTGGTGCAGATTCTGCCCGGTTTTGCCCAGGGCGAAGCTGCCGGAAGTGCGCGGCGTCGGGTGACTCTGCGCATGCTACTCACCCACTCTTCAGGCCTGCCCGGATACGCGCGCCTGTTCGAGGCTTGCGAAGGGCGTCAGGAGTTGCTCCACGCCTGCCTTCAGCTTCCACTCCAGTCTCCGCCCGGAGAGCGGGCCGAGTACTCCGATCCGGGATTCATCCTGTTGGGCGAGGCGCTCGCAGCCGTCGCAGGCGAGGAATTGGAACGCTTCTGCGAACGCGAGGTTTTCACCCCCCTGGCCATGACCAGTACTTGCTTTCGACCGCCCTCTGACTGGCGAACGTCCATCCCGCCGACCGAAGAAGACACAACCTTCCGCCACCGCGTCATCCAGGGAGAGGTGCAGGATGAAAATTGCTTTGTGTTGGGGGGGATCGGCGGACACGCCGGCCTTTTCTCCAATGCCCTGGATCCGCTGCTTTACGCGGATTGCCTGCTCCAGAAGGAGCTACCTTTCGCGGCGGAAACCGTCCAACTATTTACCACCCGTGCGGAACTGCCGGCGGAGAGTTCCCGGGCGTTGGGATGGGATACGCCTTCCCAGCCCTCCTCGTCGGGCCGATACTTCGGCCGCCACTCGGCAGGCCATCTCGGCTATGCGGGAACTTCCCTATGGATCGATTTCGAACGCCGCGTCGCCGTCGTGCTGCTTACCAATCGCACTTGGCCCCGCCGCCAGAGTCAGGCCATTCGCGCGGTCCGTCCGGCCTTTCACGATGCAGTAATGGAAGCACTAGACCCGGGTTTAGTGCCATAACCCAAAAGTGTTTGTGGGGATGGCACGCTAAGCCCTAATTTCAGAGCAAAGTTTCGTCACTTAGAGATAAAATCATTTAGTTGAGTGGGAGCTGAGTAAACCAACATGGCCACAACAAGTACTATTCACACGGAGACAGGCACCGGCCAGGAAGCGAATAACGATCAGCCGCAAGACCTGCACGAACTGACGACGGAAAGTTCCAACGAAGCTTCGATGGGCTTCGACACCAAATCCGCCCTCGAAATCGCCCGCATCATCAACCACGAAGACTCAAAAATTGCTGCCGCAGTCAAGAAGTCACTCCCCGAAATAGCTCTGGTCATCGATATGGTCGCACGCAGCTTGCGCGACGGAGGACGCCTGATCTATGTTGGCGCCGGATCCAGCGGCCGCATCGCCGGGCTGGACTCATCCGAGTGCCCACCCACTTTTTCCACCCCTCCGCAAAGCGTGCAGTACATCATGGCCGGGGGCCCCAAGGCTCTCGCATCCGCGGTCGAGGTGAACGAGGATTCAACCGAGCTGGGACAGCGTGATATTGCCCGCCGCCGCCCGACCCGCAAAGACGTGGTCATCGGCCTCTCCTCGAGTGGCCGCACGCCGTATGTGGTCGCTGCAGTGGAATATGCTCGTGCCCGCGGCGCCAAGACGGCCGCCGTCACCTGCAATCACAACACCCCGCTTGCCGGCGCGGCAGACATCTGCATCGTGGCAGAAGTTGGACCCGAAGTGGTCTCCGGATCGACGCGGATGAAGGCCGCCACGGCGCAGAAGATGGTGCTCAACATGATCACCACCGGCGCCATGACCCGGCTGGGTTACGTCTATGACAACCTCATGGTCAACGTACACATGCAGAACACCAAGCTGGTGGAGCGCGGCATCAGCATTCTGATGCGCGCCTGCAACATCGACCGCGAGGCGGCTGTGCTCACCATCAAATCTGCTGGGCGAAGCGTGCCGGTGGCCTTGGTGATGCTCAAGGCTGGCGTAGACAAACCCGAGGCGGTACGTCGCCTGGCTAAGTCAGACGGTAATGTTCGGCTGGCAATCGAAGATACAACGCTGGAGTTATAGAACTAGATACGAGTTAGGAGCACCCCCGGGCTCATGGATAAATTTGTGATTCGCGGCGGTAACCCGCTGCTAGGAACGATTCGGGTGAGCGGAGCCAAGAATTCCGCCCTACCCTGCATGGCCGCCGCGATTCTCACCGAAGACGAAGTGGTCCTGGATAATATCCCCCAGGTCAGGGATATTGAAACCGAGCGCAAGCTGCTGGTTTCGATGGGCGCCGAGGTTGAACTCGGTTATGGCCGGGCGCAGCACCGCTCTACCATCAGTTGCCGCGTGCTTTCCGATCCAACTGCCAAGTACGAAATCGTCAAGACCATGCGCGCCTCGTCGCTGGTTCTGGGTCCTCTGGTCGCGCGCTGTGGACTCGCTCGCGTGGCTCAGCCTGGCGGTTGCGCCATTGGCGACCGGCCTATCGATCTGCACCTCAAAGGGCTGGAAGCGATGGGCGCTACCATCCTGCAGGAACACGGTTACCTGGAAGCGCGCGCCCAACGGCTGCATGGCGCGCACATTGTTTTCGATAAGATCACCGTGACCGGCACAGAAGACCTGCTCATGGCGGCGGTTCTTGCTGAGGGCGAAACGCTGATGGAGAATTGCGCGCGCGAGCCGGAGGTGGTCGACCTGGCCGCCCTGCTGGTGGCCATGGGCGCGAATATACAGGGCGCGGGAACGGCCACCATCCAGGTAAAGGGCGTAAACAAGCTGCACGGCGCCAAACATCGTATCAATCCCGACCGCATCGAAGCCGGCACCTTTCTGGTGGCGGGAGCTATCAGCGGCGGCGATCTGGTGGTGGCCAACTGCCAGCCAGCGCATCTCTCCGCGATCATTACCAAGCTCGAAGCCTGTGGAGTGCGCATCACGCAGTTGGGCTCGGACTCGCTACGCGTGCGCAGCGAAGGCAATTTCCAGGCCAACGACATTACCACCGAAGAATATCCAGGGTTTCCCACCGACATGCAGGCCCAGTACATGGCTTTAGCCACGCAGGCCGAAGGTACCACCACGGTGGTGGAGAACATCTTCGAGAATCGCTTCATGCATGTAGGGGAGCTGGTCCGCATGGGCGCGAATATCAAGGTGGACGGCAGGACCGCAACTGTGCGCGGCAAGACGCCGCTGTCATCGGCGGTGGTGATGTGCTCTGACCTGCGCGCATCGGCGTCGCTGGTGCTGGCTGCGCTGGTGGCGGACGGCGAGTCCATTCTCGATCGCGTTTACCATATCGATCGGGGTTACGAGCGGATTGAAGAGAAGCTCCGCGGTGTGGGGGCGCAGATCCGCCGCATGGGCGACCTGTTCAGCAGCAACAAGCGCGAGGTCGCATTGGAAGCGCAGGTTTCCTAGCTGCCTGTTTCTGCATCCGAACAAAGGTATGCCGGATAACGACGCTTTCCTTCGAGATCAACTCTCCCAGCTGCTCCTGGGCGGCAATGCACACGTCGACGTGCTTGCAGCGCTGAAGGATTTTCCCGCGAAACTGTATGGCGCTAAGCCGGAGAACGCGGCCCACTCCGCCTGGGAGATTCTGGAGCACATGCGCATCGCGCTGCGTGATTTGTGGGATTTTTCCACCAATCCCGAGTACGTTGAGAAGAAGTGGCCGGATGATTACTGGCCTTCGTCTGCCGCACCGCCTTCGAACGAAGCGTGGCACAGCTCAGTGAGAGCGCTTAAGGAAGACCTGGAGGCGTTTGGCGAGCTGGTCAAGAATCCGAGCAGCAATCTTTTTGCACCCATTCCGTGGGCCAAAGAAGGTCAGACCCTGTTGCGGGAAGTGCTACTCGCCGCGGATCACAACAGCTATCACACTGGGGAGCTGATATTTCTCCGCCGATTGCTGGGCGCCTGGAAGGGTTGACCCGCCCCTCTAGACCATCCTTACAACAAATCCTCTCGTTCCTCCTCCGCGCTCCGGTGCTTTGTATCAGTGCCCGACTTTACAATCTGCGAAAAAAACGCGTCGTACGAAGAGCACGGGTTCAGCCGTGCCGCAAAAGCCGAGATCGTAACGCGGCTTTAGCCGCTGAGGTACGCTCTTGATGAAAAAAAAGCGTACCCCAGGGGCTAAAGCCCTCATCAGTCGTGGCGCAGTGCGGCACGGCTGAAGCCGTGCCCTTCGTACAAGTCGGTTTTCAGTGTGTAGGGAGGGGAATCTACTTCCAGCTTACGGCTAGCTGCCAGCGCATTTGGCGCTGCGCTGTCTTGCGCAGGACGCGCTCGAATTCTTCCATTTCGCGCAGGACGGCCGGGGTTTCGGTTCCGAGTGCGGTCGGTGATGCCTTCAGGTGGTCGAGCAGAGTGCAAACGGTAATAAGACCGTCTTCGGGCGAAAACCACTGGGGCGGAGGCAAGGTCTTGGCCCATTCTGGATCACCCGCACCTTCTTCCAACAACAGAGCCATGGAATTCTCATCGGCGGAAAAGAACTCCAATAGCGGCTTGACCCCGATCCTCTGCGCCATCTTCTCCAGAGCGTCTTCGTTGCGAGCCAGGGCTCTCCCGTTCACGAAGATATCGAAGCCCGGATCCTCACCCTCGACGACGATATATAAAGTGGCGCCCATCGCCTGCAGTTTATCGCATCCCTGGCTGAATATCGCTTTCTTTGCCTCAGGAATTGCCCAAGAGGGAAACGCTATTGTCATCTTCTGTCCGAGCGCGCACCACCAGTAGCAAACTTGCCAAGGTAACCACAGAACCGGCGATCATGCTGAACGACAAGGCCGAGCGGAGGAGTAACGCGCTCTCGACAATAGCGACCAAAGGCTCGATCCATTGCACTGTGGCGACTTGATAGGCCTCTTGCTGCTGAAGGAGCCAGAAGTAGCAGGCATAGGCCGGGGCGCTCGCCACAACTGCCAGAAAGACCACGGACCCGATTGCGTTGCGATTCCATTGCGGCGATTGCCCTCGCTCGAGGACCAAGCTGGCAAGAAAAAGCAACGCTGCGGCGGTGCCCAGCAGCAAAAAGGTCCCGCCGATCGGGTTGGTGCTCATGAGTTCGCGGCGCGCAATCAGAAGAGAAGCGGCGGTCGATGCGACAGCCAGGAGCGCTACCGCGGCACCCCCGGCCTGAGCCGCCGAAAACGACGCGCCGACCGCCAGCGCGATTGCTCCCATGGCTACGATCGTCGCTTGCAGCGCACGGCTCGGCACCCCAGGAGTCGACAACGCCAGCAGCAGTGGCATGGCTGCAAATAGAACAACTACGGTTGCCGATGGAATAAACCGCTGCGCCCAAAGCAGCAGCACGAACGGAAGAACGATCATGGTGACCGAGAGCAGCAGGACGAAGCCCAGAGCGCGGCCGCGGGGAAGCCTCAGCCGCTTCCACAGAATCACGGGTATGCAGAGCACTGCAGCCAACAGAAAGCGGGCGGCCGCTCCCCGAAAGGGCGAAACGTACTCGGCCAGCGTCTCAGCAGCGATCCAACTCGTTCCCCAAACGACGCCCAGTGCTGCAAGGGCCAACCAGCGCTTAGGAGAGATGGATTTTACAGACTGCGGGAGAGGCCCCTGGACGAAGGGCACGGCTTCAGCCGTGCCACATCCTAACTGGACTGATGAGGGCTTTAGCCCCTGAGGTACGTCTTCCCGATGGTTCATGTTGAACTTCTTCCTACATGCTTGAAAAGCGTACTTCGGCGGCTAAAGCCGTGTGGCGAGTTTGACATCTACGGCACGGCTGAAGCCGTGCCCTTCGTCCAGAGTGCAACGGTCCAAAAAACGAAAGGGTTGCGCATAACACGCAACCCTTTACTTGGCTCTGCAATTCGTAACGTTACTGTGGTCCTCGGCTGCCCCCGCCACCACTACCGCCGCCCGGGCCGCGGCCGCGGCTGCGATGCCTCCGGCGCCGCTGACCTGCAGGACCGCCTGGACCACCGGCCGACCCAGGCCTCCGAGCTTCGGCAGGTGCGGCATCGGAAGTGCCGTCGGCACGATTGAAGTTTGGCTCGTCTCCGCCCTCGATAAAGGGCTCATCGTCATCGAACTCTTCCCCGCCTTCGATGGTGATGGTGCTGGCATTCGATGCCGGTTGCCGCTCCACAGGAGATTGTGCTTGCGGCCGCGGAGCGCGGGGAGACGAGACTTCGCCGCCACCACCTTCTCCGCCCGAGCCACCTCGGGATGGCTCAGGAAGACCAAGCTTCTCACGCTGCTCTTTCAGAAGCGCCTTGCGCGAAAGCTTGATTCGGTTGCCCTCGATCCCCAAAACCTTAACCAGTACCTGATCGCCTTCGCGCAATTCATCCTTCACGTCTTTTACGCGATGCTCGGCAATCTCACTGATGTGCAACAGCCCGTCGGTGCCAGGGAAAATCTCGACAAACGCTCCGAACTCGGCCAGCCGCACCACCTTGCCCAGATAGGTTTTGCCTACCTCAGGAACCGCGGTGAGATCGCTGATCATGGCCAGCGCTTTCTTCAGACCTTCTTCGTCGGTCGAGGCCACATTGACACGCCCGGTATCGTCGACATCGATCTTTACGCCTGTAGCCTCGATGATGCCGCGGATTGTCTTGCCGCCCGGTCCGATGAGATCGCGAATCTTGTCTGTCGGTATTTGCAAGGTGTGAATCTGTGGAGCAAACTTGGAACGCTCGGTGCGCGGACTCGCCAGCACTGCATCCATCTGGTCCAGCAGGAACAACCGTCCGCGGCGAGCCTGTTCGAGAGCCTCGCGCATGATCTGCCCGGTGACGCCGCTGATCTTGATGTCCATCTGCAGAGCGGTGATACCCTCGCGCGTGCCGGCCACCTTGAAGTCCATATCGCCATAGTGGTCTTCCGCACCGGCGATGTCGGTCAGGATGGCGTAGTCGTCGCCCTCCTTGACCAGTCCCATCGCCACACCGGCAACGGCTGCCTTCAGCGGAATGCCCGCTTCCATCAGGGCCAGGCTGGCGCCGCAAACGCTGGCCATCGACGAGGAGCCATTCGACTCCAGAATGTCGGAAACCACACGCAAGGTGTACGGAGATTCATCTTCGCCGGGCAGCACCGCGGCGATGGCACGCTCGGCCAAAGCGCCGTGGCCAATCTCGCGCCGGCCTACGCCCGTCATGCGGCCCACTTCCCCTACCGAGAACGGGGGGAAGTTGTAGTGCAGCATGAATCGCTTACGCTGTTCGCCCTGGAAGGTCTCGAGACGTTGCACGTCATCCGAGGTCCCCAGAGTTACTGTAACCAGGGCCTGGGTCTCACCGCGGGTAAACAGCGCGGAGCCATGGACACGGGGCAAAACACCGACTTCAATAGTGATTTCCCGGATCTGATCGAAGCTGCGGCGATCGGGACGTATGCGCTCTTTGGTCACCTGCTCACGGAAAATTTTCTCGCGCACAACTTCCAAATATTTAGAGAGCTTCTTCTTGGCATCCGCGTCCCCTTCGGGCAGCTCCTTCGCCAGCTCGTCCTTGATCTGCTTCACCAGCGCGTAGCTTTCCGCCTTGGGATGGGTCTTGGTGTCAAGCGCGTCCTTCAACCTGTCGCCGACCTTGGCCTGAAGCGTAGCGTAGTAGCCGTGATCGAACTCGAGGGGAGGCACTACACGCTTCGGCTTTCCTGCCTTGGCAACCAACTCTTCGATCACGGCACAGATCTTCTTGGCCTCGTTGTGGCCGAATTCGATGGCATCGACCACCGTATCCTCACTGACACCGGTAGCGCCGCTCTCAATCATCACTACGCCGTCTTTTGTGGCGACGACGGTGATATTCAACTTGCTCTCGAGCCGCTCAGCATAGGAAGGATTGACGATGAACTGGCCATCCACCTGGCCGACGCGGACCGCTCCAATGGGGCCGCCGAAAGGGATATCAGAAAGAGCCAGGGCCGCTCCAGCGGCGTTGATGCCGACCACGTCGGGATCGTTGTCTTTATCCGCAGACAGGACCAGGGCGATCACCTGGGTCTCATTGCGGAAATTTTTGGGGAACATGGGACGAATGGGGCGGTCGATCTGGCGGCAGGTGAGAACCTCACGCTCGCTGGGCCGGCCTTCGCGCTTGATAAAGCCACCGGGAATGCGGCCACCGGCGTAGGTGTATTCACGGTAATCCACCGTCAAGGGGAAAAAATCGAGTCCTTCTTTGGGATCCGGCGCGGCCACAGCGGTGGCCAGAACTACGTTGTCGCCTTGGGTCACAACTACTGCACCGGAGGCCTGCTTGGCCAGGCGGCCTGTTTCAAAAGTCAACCGCTTGCCACCGGCAAGTTCGACCGCTACTTCTTGTTTCATAAAATCCTCATTTCGTATGTGCACAAAGGGCGGGGCGCGTGCGGAGGGCGGGGATGGTACGAGCGCGAGAAGCAAGATGCGCAGACGGATCACCGGACGCGCGCTTGCCAGCCGGTGCAAACCAGTGTGCACCAGCCGTCTCAGCGTACCCCTTGATCCAGTCTCTTCGCCTTATTGTGGAGTACAAGTTGCTCGCTTGTTTACTTGCGGATGCCCAGCTTACCGATGACATCGCGGTAGCGGTCAGAATTGTTCGTCTTGAGATAGTCCAGCAGACGGCGGCGCTTACTCACCAGCATCAACAGACCGCGCCTGGAGGCGTGATCTTTCTTGTGAAGCTTGAAGTGCTCAGTCAGCTCGCCAATACGTTCACTGAGAATCGCAATCTGCACTTCCGGGCTACCCGTGTCACTGTCATGGGTGCGAAAGCGCGTAATAACTTCGGTCTTCTTTGCAGTTGCCAGCACGGCAGCGCGTTACTCCTCTACGTTAAATCGAGTCCACTCTCTAAGTGTCTGACAAATAATAACATGCCTTCGGTGGTGCAGTCCATGCGCAGAGGGCACCTGCAGGGGCTCAATGCCCGTTTTGAGACGGTGCGTTGAAGAGGCGCAGGAGCTAAAAAGCGCTCTCCTGAAGGATCCGGATCTGCAACGGACCTCGGGTGCCCCGAATCTCGACCTAAATTGCTGATTGGGAGCTGAAAGCTTGCGCGTCTACAGCCGCGGTATCCCACATCTCGCGAAAAACGAGCGAGATGTGGGGCACCCATGGTCCGTTGCAGGTCCGGATACGTACGGTCCCGAAAGAATTGTCATCCCAACCGCATCACGGCACTGAACGCCGGCAATGTATGCGGCTCTCCGAAAGGAGACAAATCCTCACGTTATTCCATCATGACGGTTCCGCCGCTTCCTGGCCGATTGCGATCGAGCAGGAACGCCAAGGGAATCATCAGGACGGCGGCAAAGGCAAGCACGTAATAGACATCGACGTAAGCCAGAGCTTGTGTCTGCTGCTGCAGTTGGTTGTACAACTGTCCCTGTGCCAGGTGTAGTCCGTTTGCTTTTCCGGCCGTCACGTCCAGTGTGCCGCGTAATGCGTCAATCTGCTGCTGATACACACTGCCTGCCAGGGTGGTGTTCTTTGAGAGTGTGCTCTGATGCCACTGCGCCCGCTCCGTTACCAAGGCGTTGGTGAGCGAGATCAGGATGCTGCCACCGATATTGCGGACGAAATTGATGAGTCCCGACACCTGGTTGTTCTTCTCAGGAGGAATTCCGAAGTAGGCAGCCGTCGTCACGGAGATGAAGACAAAGGGAATGGCTATGATCTGCACAACCCGCAACTTGGAGGCAAAACCAAAACTGATCAGCAGACTGATGTGCTTGGCAGTGTAGAAGTATCCACAGGGCGAACATAACGAAGCCCAGCGCAATCAGATTGCGGGCCGGCCATCGACTCACCGCTTGGCCCGCCATAGGCATTGCCAGCAGCAGCACCAATCCCCCTCCGGAAAGGGACAGCCCGGCGATGGTTGCGGTGTAGCCAAGTTGCTGCTGCAAAAACTGCGGCTGCAATACTGTGGTTGCATTGAGCAATCCGCCGGTCAACAACATCAGAAAGGCACAGACGGCGAAGTTTTTGAATTTGAACAGCCGCAAATCAATCAGCGGCTTCTCGGCGTGGAATTCCCAAATGATCAGCGCAATGAACGCAATGATGAAAGTGGTGGCAAAGCCCACGATGAAATTCGAACCAAACCAGTTCTTCTCCTCGCCTTTATCGAGCGTGATTTGCAACGCACCCATTGAGATGATCAGCAAACTGACCCCAATGTAGTCGATACGGTAAAGATTCGCCCGGTCCGACTTCTGGAACGGAGGGTCCTCCACCAGCCGGCTGGTGAGGAACAGCGTCGAGAATGCCTACCGGGATGTTGATATAGAAAATCCAGTTCCAGGAGTAGTTATCTGTGATCCATCCGCCGAGAGTAGGCCCAATAGAGGGTGCGAGCACGGCAACCAACCCGTAGAGCGAAAATGCGAGGCCGCGTTTCGATGGCTCGAAGGAGTCCGCCATGATGGCTTGCGCCATAGGCTGCAAGCCTCCGCCTCCCACTCCTTGAAATACCCGAAAGAGCAGCAAGAGGCCCAGCGTGGGGGCGATGCCGCATAAAAATGAGCTCACCGTGAAGATGACGATGCACAGCATGAAGAAATTTTTTCGCCCAATCACACTGGCGGCCCAGGCGCCCATGGGCAACACAATCGCGTTGGCTACCAGGTAAGAGGTGAGGACCCAGGTGCTCTGATCGGCACTCGCGCCCAGACTACCTGCTATATGGGGGAGCGCCACATTAGCGATGGAGGTATCCAGCACCTCCATAAAAGCTGCGAGGGCCACCGACGCGGCGATGAGCCACGGATTTGTCTTCGGCTTCCATGCATACATCGCCGCGTTTGCAGCGGCAGTCGTCGTCGCTGCGGCCATCCTTCTCCGTCTTCCCTTTGTGGATTGCCTCAGACCGAAGTCAGTCTGATAGATGCACGGTCTGGCCCTCTCGACGCCATTTCTGGCGGCGCCATTTCTGCCCTCGAAGGATCAAAGATGCCTATTGAAAAACGCCAGCGTCCGGGCCATGGCTTCCGTTGCTGCTTCTTCGTTGTAGCTGGCGCGGGTGTCGTTATTGAATGCATGCCCGGCGTCATACCAATAGATCTCCACCTCCGGATGAGCCGCCTGGACCTTTGCCACATCAGCCTGGGGGATGTGGTTGTCATGCTTCCCGAAGTGGAGCATGACAGGAACGCGCGGTTTCTCGCCGGCGAACCTTGCGATGTGACCACCGTAGTAGCCGACCGCGGCGGCCGGCGCCAAGCGGGTTGCGCTGAGCCAGGCCAGCGTTCCTCCGTAGCAATAGCCCACCACGCCGGCCGGCTTCCCGGTCTCCCTGGCGGCGTATCGGAGAGCCGCATCTACGTCCTTGACTGCGTCGTCGATGTTGATTTTTTGCGCGGCAGCCATTCCCTTCTGCATGTCTTCGCCGGCGTCCGTGAGTTCGAGGTTGGGTTGCACGCGATCGAACAGCGCCGGAGCCACGGCGTAGAAACCCTCCTGCGCGAATCGATCCGCCACGGAACGGATATGTTGGTTAACGCCAAAGATCTCCTGTATTACGACCAGTCCACCCCAGGGCTTACCATCTGGTTCAGCCGCATAGGCATCCAGTTCGTGGCCGTCGCTCGCCTGCAACTTCACTACTTTGCTCATCTCATCTCCTTGGCCGTACACGGCTTCTTTTGCTTCGATGCTTGAAAGAGGAACGGGATCATTCCTTTAGCGGAGCTCCGCAGCATTTACTGAACCGGCTGCTTTTCCAAGGCCCAGTAGCTGGCGCGGGCCACCACCCGGGCACCCAGATCGCGGGTAAGTCGTACATCCAGAAGGTGCAGTCCCGGAGTGTTGTCGGAAGGCCGAAAGCTCAGCAGATACCGATTGCGAGCATGTTTCGCGACTTCCTGCACGCGCGTTTCGAAGCCGCGCTCGGTGGTAAAAGGAGCGTATTCCCCTCCGCTCATCAGGGCGATCTGCCGCGCCGCATTCTTGCGCATCGACTGGACCGCCATCATCAGGGGGACGAGGAGATCAGCCGTACTCGAGGACTGGCCGCCATTCTTCAGATCATGCAACAAGAGAGCTTTGGAGGGAGAAAAGGTCACGCTAAGGACCAGCGTGTTGCTAATGCCGATCTGTTCCACCAGCCGCTTCTCGTCCACCTCCCGGCTGCCATGATCGCGCGTTTCGCTGATCAGCAGCAGCACGCGGCGGTAGTCTTTCGGTCTGTCTTCCAACAGCTTCACCGAAAAGCCCACCGCATCCAGAATCGCGGCTCCGCCATCCCCCGGCTCTATCCGCTTCAGCTCATGACCCAGACGATCTTCGTCCTTGGTGAAAGGCACCACTAGTTGAGGCTTGGAATCAAAACTGACAAAAGCCGCTTCGCTCGATCCATCTCCTAGAAACAGATCGATCAAGGGAGCCAGACGATTGATTTTGTCGAATTCGAGGGCGGCCATGCGGCCCTTCTCAACTGCAACCACCACGGAAACCGGTTCGTTGTCCAGGTCATCGTCGACGTGGAGTTGCTGCGGCACGCCGTTATCCAGCAGTTGAAAATCGGCCGGTCCCAGGCCGTAGACAATCTCTCCCGATGGCATCTGGACCAGTGTCGGGACCAACACCTCCGAGGTCTGCACCCGAATCGTGGTTTCAGGTGACGAAGCCTGCCCCCCATGCGCTTCCGAGCTGAGGAAGAACGTGGCGGCCATCAGCAGACAGCTGCCAAGCCTGTGGAAGAGAAGAGTCAAGAGCGTTGCCGGCTCCTGTTTCCGGAATTCCTGGTTCCGAAATTCCGTGTCCAACCCAGGAACCTCAACAGTTGGGCCCTCTCCTTCCAGAGAAAGGACCAGAAGAACCTGGCATCGATGGTGTCAGCCTTGCGGCCGGAGTAGGTTTCGATACGCCACTTGAGGTATTCGCTCCGCCACGGAGTCAGCCGATGGCCTCTGGTCGCATTCCACAAAAAGCGAACCGCCATGAAGGCCTCAGACTATTCTTTGGGCTCCAGCATGTGCTCGAGCAGCTTGTCGGCCAGTTGTTCGGCGCTTATGTAATACGTTCCATTGGCCACAGCTTGCTTCAGCTTTGCTATTTTCTTGCGGCGCTCCTCATCGATGAAGGTGTCATCGAGCGCGTTCTGGTTGGGTGAGTCCATTCCGGACTCTAGCGTAGCATCATCGGCGTACAAAAGGGCGACTTTGGTAACCTGCTCGACAACCATCGTGAAAGGACCTCAACAAGCGTTCTTAGGAACTGCAGATCGGCGACAGGAAGGCGGGCCGGCACTTGGCTGCTGCCGGGCAGCGAAGTCGGCAAGACGAGCGCGCAGGCGCAACACAGCGGAGGCGTGAATCTGCGAAATCCGGGATTCCACCACACCCAGGATGAGTCCAATCTCTTTCATGGTCGTCTCTTCGTAGTAATAGAGAGTCATGACCAGGCGCTCCCGCTCGGGTAGTTCACCGATGGCCTCGGTCAGTCGCTCTCGCATTTCGGCGTGCAGGAAGCGAAAGAGTGGATCGTCTTCCGGCCGGTTGGGCAGGTAGACCAACTCTTCTTCCCCGGAATCCTCGGACCGCTCGGAATGCAGGGTGCCGATTTCAAGCCCTTTCAGTTCCCCCAGTAACTGTTGGTAGGCGGCTAGATCGATGTGCAGTTGGGCAGCGATTTCCATGTCGTTGGGGGCCCGGCCGAACTGGGCAGTGAGAGTCTGAATTGCCTGCTCAATGGCCCGCCCCTTGCGGCGTAACTCCCGGGGGCTCCAATCGAGGGTACGCAAATTATCCAGAATTGCCCCACGGATACGGAATTGGGCGTAGCTGCGGAACTGGACCTGCTTGGAAGGATCAAACTTACCGAAAGCATCCAGCAGCCCGACCACGCCGGCGCTGTAGAGATCTTCTATCGGCACATGTTGAGGCAATCGCTCATGGATGCGTCGGGCGATAAAGCGGACGATGGGGAGATGCTCGATCATGAGCTTCTCTTGTTCGGCGGTCAGCAGATCGCCGGGCCGCTGCTCCTGGGCGGTCGCGGGCGCGACAGCCGGAGCTTTTTTCTTCGCATTTTCTGGGGCGATCTGGCTAACCGCGCTGATGTCTTGCGTCGATGGTCCGCCGCGACGGGGACGCCTTTGACCTTTTCCTGCTTCTTGCATATTCACCATCCAACTTGCATGCGACAACTGGAGCCGAGAACTGGGGCCGAAACATTGAGGAGTTGCGAAGTGACGAGTTGCCGCTTTTCTTCCGGCGAGAGGGTGTTTTGGTAGGCCGTCGATGCCGATGGACGAAAGCTTTGTCTGTTCATCGACCTCTCGCAGACGCACTCGACCCGTACCATCGTTACTATCTGGTGCCCACCTCGACGACCCCGTCACCTTCCAACTTTGCTTGATTCGCGGCACCTCTACCCTGCATCGCGAAGGCGCGCAAAACAAGAGGCGCGAGGATATTCGCTTGCTGCACCGTCTCATAACGGGAGAGGCGCGCAGACAGCGTTCTGAAACGAAACACGGTCGCGAGAACGGTGGAAAAAAGAATTTTTCTTGGTTCGCTTTTTGTTCGCTATAATGCAGGTATGTCAGTGACTCGCAGGCAGAAAGAGGTGCTGGACTTTATCAGCAATTTTGTGCAGCGCAATGGATACTCTCCTTCTTTCGAGGAGATTGCCCGCGGGTTGAGTCTCAAATCGCTGGCAACGGTGCACAAACACATTACGAACCTGCAGAAGAAGGGTCTGCTGCAGCGCGCTCACAATCGCAGCCGCTCGATCGACGTATTACCGCCTCGCAGCAAGACGAGGCGCTCGGACCGGCTCCCGCTGCTGGGCCGGATCGCGGCCGGTCAACCGGTCGAGGCATCGGAGACCAGTGAAACAATTGCCCTCGCTGACATCATCGGAAATCGTGAGGTGTTCGCTCTGCAGGTGCGCGGGGACTCGATGCGCGACGAGCACATTGTGGACGGCGATTTCGTATTGGTGGAGCACACCAGCACAGCGCGACAGGGAGAAATTATCGTCGCTCTGGTGCGCGGGAGTGAAACTACCCTCAAGCGGTATTACATTGAGGGAACCATGGTTCGATTGCAGCCCTCAAATGCCGAGATGGAACCCATCTACGTTCCACTTTCGCAGATTGCCATCCAGGGCCGCGTCCTCGGGGTTTTGCGCCGATACGCTTGATGCGCCGCGCCCTCGACGGGTGTGGTCTTTCTCACCCGCGTAGCAAAAACGTTGGAGGGGCTACGCCCGTCTTTTTCGGCCCATGTACGCTGTTGCGAACATGGGGCACCCGTACACTGTGGTCACCCGTACACTGCAGCTAGGAGACGAATTCGCTCGACACAAAAAGGCCTCGGCTTTCGCCGAGGCCTTTCGCTTCTAAGAACAACGCTTAAACCGTGATCAGCTTGCTGATACTCTTGTCAATCGTATCCTTGGGGACAAAGCCGACGATCTGCTCCGCCACTTTGCCGCCCTTGAAGAGAAGCAGCGCTGGAATGCCACGGATGCCATAACGCATCGGGGTTGCGGAATTCCGATCCACGTCCATCTTCATCACCTTGAGCTTGCCAAGGTACTGCGCGGCAACTTCATCCACGACGGGCGCCAACGCCCGGCACGGCCCGCACCAGGCGGCCCAAAAATCGACCAGAACAGGCTGCTCGGATTGCAACACCTCCTGCTCAAATGTCGCGTCGTTCACTTCAAAGACCCCTGGTCCTGCCATGTTCCTCCTTCAGTGTCCCTGGCTGAGAATAGCACCCAGGCCACACTCTAGCCTGAACAATGGATGCGTTCTACAGGCAAAAGGTGCAAACCCGCACCTAAAAGCAAAAGCGCCCGGACCTTACGGCCCAGGCGCTAGAGCAACCCTCCCCCAGGACTGCCCACGACGCGTAAATTAGGCCCCACGGATGCAATTTGTAAACAAAACTTAGGTAACGGAGAAGTAATAGCCAAGAAATAGTGATTAACCCTTTGGCTATAACTCCTGCTTATTGAGCCAGGCTCATCGTTGCGCCCTCACGACAGAGCCCGGCGGGCAGAATCTCTACCGGGCAAACAGGTCGTGCAAGCTCAAGAATCGCACCCTTGAGGGCTTCCTCCCCGGACCCGCTGCCGTGCTCCGGCTCTTTCGTCAGCAACATGACCGACGGCCCCGCCCCGCTTAGGGTGACCGACATGACTCCGTGGCTCCCGGCCAGGGGCAGGAGAGCCGGGAGCAACGGGCAGAGCTGCGCGCGGTAGGGCTGGTGCAGGCGATCACGCGTAGCCAGCTGCATCAGGTCCGCTCTGCCTTGGGAAAATGCCGCGGTTAACAAGGCTACGCATTGCACGCTCATGACCACGTCCTGGCGCCCATAGCTCTGGGGCAACATCCCGCGGGCTTTGGCTGTCGGCACCGGCGTTTCAGGCAGGACCAGGAGGGCCCGCCAGAGGGGAGGCGGGGGTATCGAGACAATGGCCAGTTGCTGAGCATTGGCCGCAATCGTCAAGCCCCCATGCCAGCAGGCCGCAACATTATCCGGATGCCCCTCGAGCTGCGCCGCCCGATCGACGATCTGGGCTGCGCTCCAGCCAAGATCTCCAAATACAGAGGCGAGCGCGACTCCGGCTAACCGCACCGCTGCCGAGGAACCACAGCCCATACCCAGAGGAATCCCGTTGCGCACGCGGATTTCGAGCGGCACTGCCTGTCTTTGCTCGGCAGCCAGCACCGATTCATAAGTCTCAATCAGCAGGTTTTTGGGCAATGCGCCGCAAACGTGCTGATCACGCCCGCTGGCAACAATGGAGAGCTGGGGGGCGGCCACGGCCTCGATCTCGAGGTAAAGCTCGATGGCGAGGGCCATTGCGTCAAAGCCCGGGCCCAGGTTGGCTGAAGTAGCTGGGAGCCGCAGTTGCACCGTCTTCATATCTGGATAGCCGCCTCCAGCACCCGAAGCACGGCGTCGGCGGAGGGCTCAAGCGAGATCGTGGCCCGGCGCCTCTCCGCGATTTCCCGCTCCTGCCCGGCACTCTCTTCCTTACTCAACAATGTCCCCTGATGGAACTCGATAATGTACTCAGAATCCTTGAGCGTGTGGCCGGTGAGCAGGAGCACGACCGATTCGTCGCGGTGTATCTTGCCCTGGCGAACGAACTTCTTCAAGCCGGCGAGGGTTACGGCAGATGCCGGCTCGCAACCGATACCTTCCTGGCCAATCTCTGCTTTTGCCAGGGCAATCTCGGCCTCGCTTACCTGCTCGCAATAGCCGCCGGTTTGCTGGATCACGCGAGCTGCCTTGCGCCAGGAAGCCGGGTTCCCAATCCGAATGGCGCTGGCCCGGGTGTTCGCCTGCATGGGCTGGATTTCTCGTCCCTCCTGATGCAGGAGGCTCAGGTAGAGCGGGTTGGCGCCCTCGGCTTGTACTACGCTGATTTTCGGGACCTTGCTGCAGAGCCCCAGGTGCATCATTTCCAGAAAGCCTTTGCCTAGCGCAGAGCTGTTGGCCAGATTACCGCCAGGGACAATCACGTGATCCGGGAGCTGCCAGTCGAACTCCTCGGCAATTTCGAAAGCGGCGGTCTTTTGACCTTCCAGACGATAAGGATTAACGGAGTTGAGCAAATAGACCGGAGCACTACGGACGACTTCCGCCAGCACGCGAACACAGCCGTCGAAGTCAGTATTCAATTGACAGATGAAAGAGCCGTAATCGAGCGCCTGGGAGAGTTTGGACCAGGAGATTTTGCCCTCCGGGAGCAAGACCAGGCTGTTCATGCGGGCTCGCGAGGCGTAGGCCGCCATCGAGGCCGAAGTGTTGCCGGTGGAAGCGCACGCCACCCACTGGTAGCCGTGTTCCCGGGCCCGCGAAAGAGCGGCCGTCATTCCCGTATCTTTGAACGACCCGGTTGGGTTCATGCCCTGGTGCTTGGCGTAGAGTTGCTCCACCCCAAGCTCCTCGGCGCTTTGCAAAAGCCGGTACAGTGGCGTATTTCCCTCACGCAGCGTGACTGCCTTTTCCGGATGCAACAGAATCGGCAGCAACTCACGAAAGCGCCACACTCCGCTTTGATCGATAGGGAGTCTGGACTGAAGCCTCTCCTGCCACAGCCACCGCAGGGCACTCGGGTTGGGCATACGACGCGGTCCTGATTCGAGGGCCGGAACGGGGGCGCCGGCTGCGCTCCACGAGGAATACTCGACCTCAAGAAGTTCGCCACAATCGATGCAACGAAAGTCTCTTTCTACTTTGTCCGGGGGGATGACGGCGCTGCAGCCGACACAGCGCAGCTGATGAGAAGATTCGTGCATGGTTTAAGCCTAGCTTAGAACGGGTTTCATAATTTGACGGCCGGAGGCCTGGGCACCCCGCCCGTTGGCGAGTAGAGATAAATTCGTATGGTTTGCGAGATCGTATCGTATCATTTCGCTAATGTTGCTCTCACCGCGCGAGGCCGCTCAACGATTGGGGATTTCGTATCCCACCATCAAGCAGTGGCTGTATCGCGGGAAGTTGAAGGCGGTCAAGACGCCGGGCGGTCACTATCGCATTCCCGAAGCGGAACTGGATAGCCTACTGCACCAGGCGAAACGCCCGGAGACTCCTAAGCGAGAGATGCTGCGACTGCTCAGCGGCCGCAATCAGCTCACCGGCCGGATCGTCGAATTGAAGATTGATGGCCTGCTGGCGCAGGTAAAGCTGTCGATTGGAGGGCAGATTATCACCTCCATCATCACCGCCGAAGCAGCGAAGGAAATGCGGCTTCAGGTGGGCGAAACCGCGGCCGCCCTTATCAAATCCACCGAAGTGATGGTGCTGCGTGTATAGCCGAAGGGGGTTTCTGCTGCTTGCGGTTGTGGCCGGCATCCAGGGCTCCATCTGCTGCGGCGCGCAACAGAACACGCTCCAGGTTGCCGCCGCCGCGGATCTTCAGCCGGTGCTGCCGGCGCTCATCGAGCAATTTGAAAAGCAGACCCATACCAAAGTCGAGGCTTCCTACGCATCCTCAGCCACATTGGCCACGCAGATCCTCAACGGGGGGCCTTTCGGCCTCTTCCTTTCGGCTGATCTGTCCTTCCCCCAGAAGATAGCGGCTGCAGGCCTTTCGGATAGCCCGATTCCCTATGCCCGGGGAACCCTGGTGCTCTGGGCGCGCAACGATTCCCCGGTTCAACCGCTCAGCCTCGACTCGCTGCGCAGCCCTGCATTGCGAACCATCGCGGTGGCAAATCCTGAACATGCGCCTTACGGGCGCGCGGCCAAGGCAGCCATCGAGAAGCTGGGTTTGACGGCCGCACTGAAGGCCAAGCTGGTAGTCGCGGAAAACATCGCGCAGACAGCGCAATACGCTGACTCCGGCAATGCGGATGCGGGTTTGATTTCGCTTACCTCGGCGCTGACACCGCGCTTGAGCGCAGACGGGAAATACGTTCCAATGCCCGAGGATTCCTACCCTCCGCTGGTGCAGGGCGCCGTCGTCATCAAGCAGGCACCCGCTGCGCAACAGGCTCGCCAATTCCTTGATTTTTTGCTTTCCGCGCCGGTCACAAAGCAGCTGACGGCAGGCGGCTTGAAAGTGCCTTAGATCGTTTCCCTCTCTTCCTTATGGACCAGCAAGCTATCTTCCTCACCTTCCGCCTGGCCACATTCACTACCCTGATCCTGCTGGCGATTTCCATTCCCCTCGGTTATTGGTTGGCCTATGGCCGCGCTGGTTGGAAAGCGGTCATCGAAGCGGTAGTTGCGCTCCCGCTCGTGCTGCCGCCGACGGTCCTGGGTTTCTATCTCCTGGTGTTGATGGCTCCCCGCACGGCGGCGGGGAGAGCTCTCTCGGCGGTGTTCGGTCATCCTTTGGCCTTCTCTTTCGCCGGGCTTTTGGTCGGTTCCGTCATCTTCAGCCTGCCCTTTGCCGTGCAGCCCATTACCTCGGGCTTCCGCTCGGTCGATGGGGAGATCCTGGAAGCCGCGGAGCTGCTGTGCCCTGCCCGCGGCAAGATCCTGACGCGGGTTCTGTTGCCCTTGATCCGGCCCTTCCTGCTTACTGCCGCGGTGCTTACCTTTACCCATACTGTGGGTGAATTCGGAGTGGTGCTGATGATTGGCGGCGGCATTCCCGGTGTGACCCGGACACTCTCCATTTCTATCTATGATCAGGTCCAGGACTTTGCTTATACGCAGGCAAACCACACGGCCCTGCTGCTGTTGAGCCTCTCTTTCCTGGCGCTGTTGATCATCTACGGGCGCCGCGGGAGAGCGGGTGTCTGAATATCTGCAGTTGGAAATCGAGCACACGCTGGGCGATCTGTCGCTGCGCGTGTCGTGCGCATTGTCGGCGCCATGGACGGTGCTCTTCGGACCGTCAGGCGCGGGCAAGACTTCCCTGCTCCGGGTTCTTAGTGGTTTGATCAGGCCGAATCGCGGGCGGATCGTCTTACGAGGACGAACGCTGGTGGATACAGCGAACGGAGTGTGGGTGCGTCCCGCGCAACGCAGGATTGGCTTTGTCACCCAGCGGCCGACGCTTTTTTCCAACATGGACGTAACCGCCAATGTTGCCTTTGGACTTTTCGGGCTTAGCCGGCGGTCAAGCGAAGAGCGCGTGGCGCAGATGCTGGAATTATTCCACGCCGGCCATCTGGCGAAGAAGATGCCGGCAGATCTTTCGGGTGGCGAGAGGCAGCGCGTGGCTCTGGCGCGCTCGCTCGCTCCTGAACCGACGCTGCTGCTGCTGGACGAGCCATTCACTGGCCTTGATGCGGATCTGAAGGTTTCCATCATGGAGCACCTGACAGCGTCGCTCGCGCAGCGGGAGGTTCCCGCACTCTACGTCTCGCATGATGTGGCAGAGGCCTTCCAGACCGCCGCCGATGTCATGGTGATCGATCACGGTCAGATCCAGGCTCATGGACCGGCGCACGTGGTGCTGGCTGCCCGGAGGGAGCAACTGCTGCGGCAGCTTGGTATGGTGGACACCTGACGAATCGTTGAGCGCCCAGGGGGAAGGTTCCAAGGCAGCGCTATGTTATATTAATGTATAACTTTGCGGGAGGGGGCAATGCACACTACGAACCTACGTAAAGTCGGCGGATCCGTCATGCTGGCCGTTCCACGGGCCATTCTGGATCTGCTTCACCTGGAGGCTGGCGCTACAGTCGGGCTGGCTGTGAATGGAGAATGTCTGGTCGTCCAGCGCCAACCGAAGCCGCGATACACGCTCGATGAGCTGCTGGCAGGGTGCAAACCTGACGATTCTGCCAGCGAAGAGGACCGCACTTGGCTCAACCTCCGTCCGATCGGCCGGGAGCTGTGAAACGAGGTGACATCTACCTCGTCTCGCTCGATCCGGCCCAAGGACACGAGCAGCAAGGCACTCGGCCCGTACTGTTGGTGTCTCCCGATCGCTTCAATACGTTCACTCACGTACCTATCGTTGTGCCAATTACGTCGGGTGGCTCCTTCGCCCGCAATGCAGGTTTCACAGTTTCCTTGCAGGGGTCCGGGACACGAACCGGTGGAGTGATCCGCTGTGACCAGCCGCGACCTATCGATTTGGCCGCGCGTAATGGCCGCAAACTGGAGAGTGTGCCTCAGCACATACTCGACGACGTGCTAGCCAAACTCGCCACCCTTTTCACTTAATCGTAGCGTTGGCACTACGCCAACCACACCGGTTCAGGCTCCAGGCGAATAGCAAAGCGCGATGCGACTGCGGCGATAACCTGGTCGCGCAAAGCAACGACGTCGGCCGCGCTGGCGCCGCCGCGATTGATCAGGGCAAGCGTATGGCGGCTGGAGATTCCTGCGTCGCCGAGCGCATAACCCTTGTGAAAGCCCGCTCGCTCGATCAGCCAGGCCGCGGAGAGCTTTACGTCGCCGGGTTGCGCTGGATAGGCAGGAATGCTCCGCTGTTCGATCCCCAATTCCGAAGCTATCGAATTAAGTACCGTTACCGGGACGACCGGGTTTTTGAAGAAGCTTCCAGCACTCCGGCAGTCTGCATCGCCAGGCACCAGCAACATTCCCTTCTGGGCGCGGACGAAGCGCACCGCCTCGCGCACTTCGACCAGCGTCGGCGAGGCTACGTTCCGGGCAGCAAAGTAGCGGGAAAGATCTGCATAACTGAAATTTCCGGCGGCATTCTTGGGCAGTGAATAGTCAACACGGGTTACCACATAGCGGTCTCGTTGGGTGGTGTTGAAGATGCTGCGGCGATAAGAAAAACCGCAGGAGGCAGCGGGTAGATCGACGAACTGCCCGGTTTTTCGATCGAACCCGCGTACCGTTACGATGGTTTGCGAAACCTCCTGCCCATAAGCGCCCACGTTCTGCACCGGCGTGCCCCCTACGGTTCCGGGAATGCCTGAGAGGCATTCGATTCCCGCACCCTCTGCGTCGACCGCGTAAGCGACCAGGCCGTCCCAGTCTTCTCCCCCCGCAGCGGAAAGGATCAAACGCTCGTTCTCCTGAGTCGAGGCGATCCCTCGCAGAGCGACGCGCAGGACGAGACCAGGAAAGCCGGCATCGGAAACGAGCAGGTTGCTGCCGCCGCCAAGAACGAAGAGGGGTAACTGGCGCCGATCGGCAAACGCGATACCGGCCACAATGTCGGCTTCGCTCACCGCCTCCGCAAACCAACGGGCAGGACCGCCAATCTGAAAGGTGGTGTAGGGGGCGAGCGGTACTTCCTCAAGGAACTGCATTTTCCATCAAGGTATCAGGAGCGGAGCCAAGGTTATACACTGGCGAAACCTGGGTCGAATCTTTACAATCAGGACAGAGTTTCAAGGAGCGAGCATGTACCCCGAGATGATGGTCATCTTTCGCGGGGCTTGTGGTTGCACCAAGTTGCTGATTCCATTAAGCGCTAAACCGGATAACCCGGACCTATCAGCGTGGTGATCGTACATTTATCGTACAAATTCACTTGGCGCCGGGACTGGCGCCGTCTTTCAGTGGCTGGCGCCGCGCCCGTGCCGTCACTTACCACAATGCCAGATAGATGGAGCAAGGACCAGAGCACTATCAGGGCGGCTTCACGAATCAGGAGTGAAATTGCTGCACTCCTATACGCCGAAGCTCTTGAGCGTCCGATGCTTCCCTTTGCGAACGATGCATCTACGGGTTTGGCCAAAGCTCAGCCAACGCACCCGCACGAGCGGACCTGAAGACCACCCCGCAAACTGACCTTCTCAGACCTATCGGGGGCTCCTACGCAATCCTTGAGCCAAGTACTTTCTCATTCTTCCAAGTAGCGCATCGCTTGCCTCAAAAAGTCCTGCTCCTCTTCCAATTCGCTGATGACTGTCTCAAAACCATCCAGCTTGATGCGCTGTAGCGCTTCCATGCGCTTCTCCTCGCCGAGCCAGTTCGCGGATCTTTCCCTCATCTTCAAAGGTCAGCGTCCTGGGGAGCGGTTTCTGCAGGCCCGGCTCCAGGAATGTGACGTGCCAAATGTCGCGCCGAATGAACTGCATGAAAACCCGGTGATTCGCCTTTGTGTAGCGGCTCATGTCGATAGCCTAGACGAACAAATTGAGAAAGTCATCCACAGGCTGGCTAGTTCTATGCTTAGCGGAGTGGTCCCAGAACCATGTGATTTGCGCCATTAATAATCAGCTCTCCCCGTCGCGACCGAGCCCGGCTAGAATGCTCTCGGCGATGCACGCCTCCGAACACGCTGAGTTGCCTGGGCGAGACTTTGTGGGTGTCAGCGAAAATATCCCAATGAGCGAAGACAACATTTCCCATTACCGCGGCTTGGAGAAAATCGGCGGCGGCGGTATGGGTGTGGTCTACAAAGCACAAGACACGATCCTTGGCCGATTTGTCGCGCTCAAGTTCCTGCCGGATCACTTTGCGAACGACAGCGCCGTGCTGGAGCGTTTCCGGCGCGAGGCGCGTGCAGCTTCCGCGCTGAACCATCCCAACATCTGCACCATCTACGAAATCGCCGAAGAAGGCAGCCGTACCTTCATTGCCATGGAGTTGCTGGATGGCAAAACGCTGAAACAGTTGATTCAAGAAGGCCCGGTTCCCATCGATCGCGTCATCGAAATCGCGATCGACGTCACGGACGCTCTCGAAGCGGCGCATGAGAAGGGCATCATCCACCGCGACATTAAGCCGGCAAACATCTTCATTACCAAACGCGGCGGTGCCAAGGTACTGGATTTTGGTCTGGCAAAGATGGCGCCCGTCAAGGAACTCGCGGCCGCCGGGGAGGAGTCTTACCGGGAGCAACAGCAACTGACTGACGGTCTTGGGGCCGCATTGGGGACAGCGGCCTATATGTCACCCGAGCAGGCGCTCGGTAGACAAATCGACACGCGCAGCGATCTCTTCTCTTTCGGCATCACGCTTTACGAGATGTGTACCGACCGCTCGCCATTCGCGGGAGAAACCACCGGAGAACTTCTGATCTCTATCGTGCAGCAAGTCCAGACCACTCCAGCGCAGCTGAATCCCGATGTTCCGGAGGGATTAGCGCAAATCATCGACCGATGTCTTGAAAAAGACCGGGAGCAGCGCTACCGGCATGCGTGGGAGATCCAACTAGACTTGAAGAGACTGCAGCGCAACTCGGCGGAGGTCGGGACATTAGAGGATGCTGTTCGTGGTAGAGGGACATTCTCGCCCACAGTCAGCCATCCCAAACCAGCTGGACCTCTGCAGCGGCGATGGGTCGTAACCTTTTCAGGGCTGCTTATCGTTGCCGCCGGGCTGCTTGCCTACTATTGGGTGCGACCGCTGCCCGTGCCGAAGGTCTCAAATTACGTCCAGCTCACCCACGACGGTCAGCCGAAGGCTCTGGTCGGTACCGATGGTTCTCGGCTCTATCTTGGTTTTGCGAGACCCAACACCTACAACATCGGCATCATGCAGATATCCGTCTCGGGAGGCGAGCCGGTCCGGATTCCGGCATCTTCCAACGCCATTCTCCCACTGAGCATCTCGCAGGATGGAGCCGAGCTTCTTGTCAAAGACAACCACGGTACAGAGTTCAGGGGCGAGCTTTGGAGACTACCCATTCTAGGAGGATCACCCCGCCAATTGGGCGGTCTGGTTGGACAGGACGCGGCTTGGTCTCCCGATGGAAAGATGCTGGTTTACGCGGACGGAACCGACTTGTTGCTGGCCAGGAGCGATGGGACCGAATCCCGAAAGTTAATTTCGCTGACGGGCTGGGGCGGCTATTCGACATGGTCACCCGCGGGAAACAAACTGAGGTTTACCGTGACCGATCCAAAGACCAATGCGCAATCACTCTGGGAAGTTTCGGCGCAGGGGACGGATCTTCACCCGTTGTTTCCCGGATGGCACGATCCACCAGAAGAGTGCTGCGGGAAATGGACGGCGGACGGAAAATACTTCATCTTTCAATCTGAGGGGCAGATTTGGACCCTTCCCGAACAGGGAGCGTTTCTTCACCCACCCACGGGCAAGCCCATCCAGTTGACTTCGAGCCCACTTGCTTTGCTCACCCCGATTCCCAGCAAAGACGGCAAGAAACTCTTCGTGGTAGGCCGGAATTCCCGGGGTGAACTGGAGCGCGGCGATTCGAAGTCCGGCCAGTTCACCCCCTTTCTCTCGGGCATCTCTGCCGAGGACCTCGCGTTTTCTCAAGACGGCCAGTGGGTGGCCTACGCCTCCTATCCCGAAGAAATCCTCTGGCGAAGCAAGCTGGACGGCAGCGAGAAGGTGCAGCTCAGCTCACCTCCGCTGGGGGCAGCGTCGCCGCGCTGGTCGCCCGACGGCAAACAGATTGCATTCGAGGACAACGGACCCGGCAGAAAAAGAAGGGTCTACGTGGTTTCAGCCGACGGCGGCGGCATCCAGCCACTGCTGCCCCAGGATTCCGAGCCTCAATGGGATCCGGACTGGTCGCCCGACGGAGGCAAGATTCTCGTCGGGGGCATACCGGCTGACACTCATTCAACCCTCCGAGTCCTGGATTTGCATACCCACAAGGTTTCCATGCTTCCCGGTTCCCGAGGCCTGTTCGGCGGCCGCTGGTCACCGGATGGCAAGTACATTGTGGCGTTACAGTGGGACTCGCTAAGCGTGCTGCTCTTCGACCTCCAGACGCAAAAGTGGTCTCGACTCGCGCAGGTACGAGCTGCATTCCTGGAGTGGTCAAGAGACGGACAGTATGTTTATTTCTTACGATGGCTGGACCATCGGGCTGCGATGAGAGTTCGCATCAGCGACCGCAAGGTGGAACAACTTATAGATCTGGCGGATATTACGTCTACCGGCAACGTCGGCCCGTGGCTTGGTCTCGCTCCGGACGATTCCCCGCTTTTACTCAAAGATACCGGGACCCAGGATATCTATGCCCTCGACTGGGAAGAGCCTTGACGGGCATGACCCACGACAAGTGGCAGGTGCGCGCCGGCCTGGCGCCTTCGTGCTGCCGCGCCCTTCGATCTGGACGTACCTCAGCCTACGCCGGCGCGCCCAGCGGCCTCTTAAAACCGATCCTGGCGCTATTTTTCCTCCCAAAACGACGAAAAACCCCCTCTGGGATGACCTGAAGGGGCTTTGGTATACGGGCGATGAGGAACTCTAAAAAGCGATCGCGGAGCTTAAGGATAAAGCCGGTGCGCAGGATCGAGCCAGATCACAAAAAACGTATCATCGATGACGGCACCATGAATTCGGTAATTTCTTCCGTTCGGATCGGAGACTGACGTCAGGTCTGTTTGCCAGAATTCCGCCCAGGCGAACTGTTCGTCGTCAGTTAGGCTAACAAACCCATCGGGCTCTGTTGTTGCAGACCACCATATTTTGTGCCTATGTTCATTATTGCGTTCATCACAGAAATCTTCGACTCGCCAATTGCTGAAGTCTCGTATTCGCGCCAAGAGTGTTCGGTAGAAGCTTTCAGTACATGCGGTGGGTAGGAACTTCGGGTGATCGAGCTGTAGGTGCCTAAAAGAGAATTTTAGATGCTCTGTTCTCGCCGGAATCTCGACTACGGGAACAGTGCGAGAAGAAAGGGGCGCTTCTTCTGTGCCCCCTTCAGGTTCAGCGGGCATTCACCAACATAGAACCATAGTAAGACTTTAGTTTGGCTTTCGGGATCACTCGGTTGGAGGGTTCGTCAGGCTCCAAACCTAAGCGTGCTTCCATCCACGGGGCCTCACTGTGAGTGAGCTGCTCAAGCTGACCCGCGCTGAACCTGTCATATTGCGCGAGTACGGCTTTGATATGAGAAGTGACCCTGTCGTCCGTAATGGGATTGACCCCCAAAGGGATCGGTTCCCAACGTAGAGCCTTAAACCGACGAAACACGCGAGGCACAACGGGGCCATGTACCCAAGCTTCAACGTCTTCTGCGAACAAAGGCTCATGGTCGAATGCCAGTTTCCAAGCTTGGACGTAGTACAGAAGCTTTTGCAGTTTAAGGTTCGTCAACTTCAAACCGCGGTCACCGCACAGTGCGATGATGCTGTCTGTGATTTCATCGACTGAATACATCATGCATCACCTCCTGTAAAAGCTATTTGGCGAGGAAGCGCATATCAAAAGCTTCCATCACTTCAGGTCGCACAAGACGCTGAGAGGGGCCACATTCTGTAGCGCGCGCTCGAGCCTGGCGTCGATGTTAGGTTTAGTGATCGTGGCTGACATGTCTTCGCCTTGTATTCTCATTATATCCCCAGGCTCTCCCAGGCTAGCCCAGGCTACCCGAGCACCCGCGGACATCACTGAAGTAACCCCTCAGCGGCCCCTGCCGCCGGCACCGGTTCAGGGAACGGAAGTGGTAGCTGAGCTTCGCACCCTGGGGAGCAGAAGGGCTCCGCGGCCCAGCCGTCGAAGTATCGGCCGCGAGCGCGGCGATGTCTCATCGCCATTACGAGGGTCGGCTCTTTCTCGCTCGAGGACTGGCAGTGACGAGCACAGGGTCCGGAAGCGTCGGCCGGGTTTGTGAGTCAGACGCTCGTGCCGTTGATTGTGATGGTTCATGGGGCCGCTTTGCACAACGGGAGGCAAAATAAGCCTCACAATCTGTGCAGGGGGTTTTGCTGATGAGTTACCACGAAACAATTTCAAACGGGTACGTCAATGAGTTATGCGAGAGCTACTTGACTCAAAGCGCGTGGGCCAACGCCGCCCAGGATGAGAAGGAAAAGGAACTTCGCAGGGTAGCCGACGCGAGACCCTACGCTGTCGCCATCGAGAGAGTCTCATCGGAGTGGACGAGACCTGAGATTGAGCTTGAACTGTCCATCCGAGTCACGATGGGTAGCTTGATGAAGTTTGCGCCCGACGCTGTGCACTATACGGAAGGGTTTTGATCGCACCCGGAATCGCCGGGCAGACTTCTCAACCGGAGTGTAGAGCATCGAAATGGCCCACTGGTATTGGACGGCTAAATGCAAGACGCCGGAGTGCGGAGAGCAGCACAGGGTCTCCTACATCGGGGATTTTCCGTTCGGAGCACCCTTTGCGACTGCTCCACCCATAGGGGTGTCCGACCTACGTTGCGAAAGATGCGACAAGGTTCACGACTATCAATCTTCAGACGTTCACCTTTATCTAGGCAAAGCCCCGGGCGCAGGACGGATGTAGATCGCTGTTCTGCGTGCAAGCATTTCCCCTAGTGTCATATCTATCCCTCGCTCCCCATCTATCCAGAGCTTGACGCCAGGTTCGATGAGGACGTCGGGGGTTTCGCACTCCTCCCATCCACTAGGGGGAGTGATTGAATCTTGGGACGACGCTGCGAGCGTAGCTTCAAGACTTACGGCGGCTCCAGCTGTTGGGGCCTCAGATAGCTTTGCTGCGTCGATTGGCCCAGGCAGGACTTCTCTTTTTAAGATGGTCATGTTCATTCCTTATGATCCACGATGTGTTCGTTGAACGAGGCCCGCAGAGCGCGAACCTCCACGCCCGCGATATATCGAAACAACTTAAGCTGGTCAGCGCGCGTCCCATGCATGGGTGTTCACACTCCTTTAACAATCGTCAGGCGGACCATGAGGCACAAGCAAACCGGCCAAGAGCTATCAGCAAAAAGTGAAAAACAAACTTTCGACCGTGCAACCGCCAGTTACGAAGCCTGGATGCGCACTTGCACCGCCGTCGTCCCCTCCGACCTTCGATTGAAGCACGAGCAGATGAAAGAAAGCCCGTTCGTCTTTCTACGCGGTACTTTCTACCGCTGGGCGCAAATGTGGCCATCCGTCTGCGCCGATCTCTGCGATGCGCCCAAAGTGCTTGCGGTGGGCGATTTGCATGTCAACAGTTTCGGTACCTGGCGAGACGCGGAAGGCCGCCTTTGTTGGGGCGTGGATGACTTTGACGAGGCCTACCCTCTGGCCTACACCAACGACTTAGTGCGGTTGGCTGCCAGCCTGAAAATCGTCATTGAGGCCGAGAGTCTCTCAATCAAATTCAAGGCTGGCTGCGAAGCCATGCTCGACGGATATCGGCAGTCGCTTACCACCGGGGGCCTTCCAATCGTATTGGCTGAGCGCGAACAAAAGCTGGGCAAGCTAGGAGTGGACAGCTTCAAACCGCCGCCAGACTTTTGGTCCAAGCTCGACCGGCTCCCGACAGCCCGGAGGCCCCTGGCGGCCAATGTGAAGCGTGCGCTGGAAAAAACGCTGCCCGATCCCCGGATGGAATATAAGGTAGTTCGCCGTCAAGCCGGCCTGGGCAGCCTCGGGCAAGAGCGTTTTGTCGCCATTGGCACCTGGGAAGGCGGACTGATCGCGAGGGAAGCGAAGGCGATGCTGCCCTCAGCTTGCGTCTGGCTGGCAGGCGAACGGGGAAAAAACCAGTTGCTATACGAGACCGCCATCCGCTCTGCAATCCGTTCTCGAGATCCCTTCCAGGTGATCGAAGGATCGTGGCTGATTCGTCGACTTTCGCCCGACTCGAATCCCATCGACATCCAAACTGTAGCCGGGCATGCGGACGAACGCATGCTGCTGTATGCAATGGGTCAGGAAACGGCCAACGTCCATCTCGGCACCAAACGCCAGGTGGCCAACATAAAAAAGGACCTGCGGAAGCGAAAGCCGAAGTGGCTGCGGGAGGCAGCTGGGCGAATGGTCAACCTTGTTGAGAAGGATTGGAAGCGCTACAGAAAATCCTAGAAGCCGAAACAACCGTGTGTTAGGCATCGGAGTAATGCACCTTGAGATATGAAGGTCACATCTCCTCTGCACACAGTATCGCACCGCCATCGAGTTGATGGATCCTCAGGCCAACTCGCTCATTGAGCGGTTCAGCTCGACCCGTATTCTGTCACAATGCGAGCGGGCCGATGAACCGTTCCCGAAGATCGTGGCAGCGTGCCCGAAGCGAGGCAACGTAGGGCGTATCTTTGTGGACAATTGTTTCTACTGGAGAATGTCTCACGTGAGACAAAGAACGTTGCTGAGGTCGGGACTTGCCCTCCTCGCTCTGATTACGTTCGTCCTGATCATAGGCGCGATATATCAATTCACTGAGAGCCGGATAGATTTCGCAAAGCATCCCGCACCTGGCAAACTCGTAGACGTCGGGGGCTACCGGCGACATCTTCTTTGCATGGGACAGGGTTCCCCAACCGTTATCTTCGAATCCGGAGTGGCGGACGATTCGCTCACGTGGTCCGCGGTGCAGCCCACAATCGCAAAAACGACACGCGCTTGTAGCTATGACCGGGCTGGATACGGGTGGAGCGACCCCGGACCTGAACCACGTGACGCCAAGACAAGCGCCAAAGAGTTGCATACCCTCCTGAAGAACGCGGACCTGAGTGGCCCCTTTATTCTCGTTGGACATTCTCTTGGTGGCCTCTATGCTCGAGAGTACGCCGCGCTCTATCGTAGCGAGATCAGCGCAATGGTTTTGGTCGATGCTTCCGCTCCATTTCAGTACGAGCGCATGGATCCGGCGATCGCCCGAGGTAACGAAAGATTCCTTCGCAAGCTGGGCTACTTTGAGGACACCATGCCATTCGGTTGGCCCCGCCTCAGCGGCTGGTGCGATCACTGGCCGGCCGCCGAGCGGGACTTGCGGCGTACGACCGAATGCCGCCTCAGGCCATGGATAACACACCTTCAGGAGCTGAAGGCATTCGATCAGTCTTCGGCCGAGGTAATGCAATCAAGCTCCCTTGGAAATATGCCCCTGACTGTTCTGACCGAGGGTACTGCTACGACTAACGATCCGCCGAACTCATTTGGTGCACTGCAGAAGGAACTCGTGCATCTCTCTGCACATGGATCTCAGATATTTGTTGGCGGAGGGCACTCTATTCAGGTCGAACACCCTCAAGCTGTGATCGACGCGATCCTTGAGATCATTGGCGAAGTACGACGCTTGCCTCCGCAATGAGACTTTGCAGAGACGGTCAATGGAGGTTGGTATTGATAAGCTTTCCGGTATCAATCTCTGACGGGCGCCCGATGAGCGGAGCGATAACTTAGCGACGGGCGCCGGAGAAGATAACTAGAGCCAGGTAATGGTCCGCTTCGTCGTCTTACTCGGCGCCGGGCACTCTGGGGGTGGGCGCCGAGTGGCCGTCGGGCGCCGAAAGGCCTCTTGAGCGTCCGGCGCCGGCACTGTCCGAAACTGCGGGCGCCCGCGCCAGTATTGACGATTATCGTTTCTCGTCGAAAACACCAATAAGTGTCCTCACACGGGCGCGCTGCGGCGTTTTGAGAAATTCGATCCATATGTTTCACTCTGGGTTAGCAAATACTTTCCTGGAGAAATATGTTATGTCCAAAACTGCCACTGTTCTCGATCTGCCACCTACCGGCTTCCTGCGCGCTTCCAGCTTGATTGGAAATCCGAAAAAAGGCATCCCTGGATTACTGCCAATCTCTCGCAGTAGCTTCTGGTGCGCTGTGCGGGAAAAGAGATTTCCGCCTGGCCTCCTGCTCTCTCCTAGGACGCGGGTGTGGCGAGTAGAAGAGGTTCGTTCCTGGATCGCCAATGTGGGCAGTTCCGCGCAGGTGGTTCATGAGAGTGAGGCACCGTGATGTCCGGAATGGCCCAAACACATAATTGCTCTGCACGATGCTGCAAATGCCGGATCAAATTCCCCGTGTGCCAGGGTGATCGCCATGTGCCGATGTTTCAGCGGCCGTGGAGGATGTGGTGCGCCGAGTGTTCTCAATCGCAAATGGAGCATTACCTCAATGGAGCTGGGTCATCCGCCCCGTGCCCACGATGCTGGGTAACGAGTGTTTGCGAAGGTACCGTATTGATCGACGATGGTCGGACAGTGCATTGCCGTCTGTGCGGGCATAGCTGGCCTGCGCTGGGACTGGCTAGTGCGAAGAGGGATACCGCGGCGGCCAGGGTGGTGGCGCTGTGATGGCTCAGCGTAAGAAGGGCATTCCCATATTCCGCGCTGAGCAAGCAGGCTCGCAGTGGAAGGTCTGGTGTCCGTACTGCTCCAAGTACCACGTTCATGGTGCCGGCGAGGGCCATGTATGTGCACATTGCCCAGATGGGCCGCTTAGGGCGACGGGTTATTACCTACTGCCTCCGAAGGAGCGCGACAATGAGAGACCCGAGACGAGATAACTTTATCGAGGCCTATTTGAATAAGGGCCATTACGTAGGTGACGCTGAGCGCCTAGGTGATCAGAGATGGCGCGAGGATTTAGACGCCCGCTTTGTAGTGGATGGATGCACGGACTTCAAGACAGCTAAGGTAACCGTCATGCTATTAGAGGCTGCCCAGGCCCTGTGCTGCGGCGATCTTGGTAGAGATGAAGCAATCAGGTTGATTGAGATGGCCAGTAAGAGCCTTGAAGTAGCAGTAAAGCAAAAAGTTTAAAGCCCCGGGGGCGAATCCGAGGCTTAAATGATTCAGGGGTTGGCTTACAGGCTCCCCTAAGCAATTTAGGAATGTACAAATGGTAGACGAAGTACCATCCCCTGTGCAAGGTAATTTAGATGCCGGAAGCTCTTTATTTTCGGCTACCGCTGGCCCGTTGGTCCCACGACCCGGGGGTTCCCCTGTACCCCCCGAAATCTTAATTGGGGTAGCGCTCGGCTGGAGGATGTTCCCGCTCCGCGCAGGAACTAAAACTGGCTACTACCTGACAGCATATAGGGACGGCAGAACTGGTTATAGCTGGCAGCAACAAGCTACCAATGACATCGTACAAGTCACACGATGGGCCGCTGAATATCCGGGATGCAACTGGGGTTTGGCTACCGGACAAGAATCTGGCGTATGGGTCATTGACCCTGACTCTAAAAAGGGTCACGACTGGGTTGTCGAGAGGGGCTTGACTGATACTTACGTCGTCAAGACCGGTGGCGGTGAGCCTGAGAAGGTCCTCTATGCTATGCAATGCTACTTCAAGCACCCAGGCCTCGGATTTCGCATAAAGAACTCGATCAAAGGTAAGAAGTCCTCGCTCGCTGACGGGGTTGACGTACGTGGCGACGGCGGATATGTGCTCATAGTCCCATCTGTAACAGAACATCCTTATAGGGTCTTGAAAAATCGGGAGATAACCAAAGCTCCACAATGGCTGCTTGATCTGGTTATTGCTAAGACCCCGGATGAGTATAAAGCTGCGACTAAGGACGGCTATAAAGGCGCTGAGAGCACCGCTGCGGCGGCCCCGCCGGCACCTCCTGTCTATCTATCTCCCCTGACCCCAGAGGACTCAAAGTACGCGCTCGATACTTTTTCGGAGGATTGCCAGGAGTTTCAGTCAATTGTTGGGAACAACCAGGGGCGTCACCAAAGGCTTTATGACCTAGCCTTTAAAGCCGGGACCCGTGTGGTGCGGGGCGCATTTACCCCAGAGTTCGCCCAGGCTGAGTTGATGAAGGCCGCTGTCAACTTCATTGCTCATCGCGACCACAGTAAGGCTGAGGCGCTGCGGCAAATTGATAGAGGCCTTCAACAAGGCTATGAGACCCCTTGGATAAATCCTTTCGGCGTTGAGGCTGCCGAAATAGCTTTCTGCCCCGGAGGCGTGTGGCAGCCGCTGGCCGCTGGCGCTGGACAGGCGTCGCCCCCAGCGATGGTGCCGGTGACGCCCACAGTTTACGCAGCTCGGACGGGGCGTCTCCTGATGCCTAAAGCATCCAGCATTAAACCAAAGCAACAAAAGTGGCTCTGGGAAGGCTGGTTACCCCAGGGTGCTTTCACTATGTTTGCCGGTATGGGAGGTATCGGTAAGAGCCAGGTTACTTTGAGTTGGGCTAAGACCGTCAGCACTGGTGGTCAATGGCCGGATGGCTCATGGTGCAAAGAGCCCGGCGACGTTGTCATCTGGAATTCCGAAGATGCAGTAGAAGAAACCATCGTGCCTCGACTTATCGCAGCCGGAGCCAATATGGATCGGGTAAGGATTATCACTGGTGGGGAGGGAGGTCTACCCTTTATCCCCTCCAAAGATCTGGACCTTCTTAAAAACACAATTGAGGCGGAAGGCCTGAACGTTAAGCTGTTGATTTTGGACCCCATAGCCGTCGCAGTGGATGCGAAGAAGGGGGACAACAGTTCGATACGACACGGTTTACAGCCGTTGCTCGACTTTACCGCCAGGCTCGGCTGTAACCTGCTCGGCATCGGTCACTTCGGTAAGCCGGGGCAGGGTAAGAGCAGAAACCCCACAGATAGAGTCCTGGATAGCGTGGCGTGGGTTAACGCGGCCCGGAACGTACTTGTGGCCGCTCAGGATCGCAAGCATGAGAACGGGGACTGTGTGGTGACCAACAGCAAGATCAATATTGCCAAGAAGTCTGCTGGATACAAGTACCGCATTGAATCGACCAGCATTCTCGGTCCGGACATGGAGCGGATAACCGGCGTGGCGCGCATCCTTTGGCTTGAGGCCGTACAAGGTACCGCAGAGGAGATCATGGCCTCAATGGAGCCGGGAGACGGCGAGGGCGGGGGCGACGGAAGGAAGATCGGACAAGCGAAGCGAGACCTGGAGATCGCTCTCAGCAAGGAACCTCGCACCAAGGAACAGCTCATAACCGGCTTGGGGTATAGCGAGAGAACCTTGTGGCGCGCCAAGAAAGAATTGGGGATCACCACCAAGACGATCGCTGGGGTTGACTATTGGGCCCTCTCGGATTTTGTGGAATCTGCGAGCGACGTTGGATTGGCTCCACAAATGGTCAACGACGCGATGGTTTTATTGCCAGTAATTAGCGGAGCGGTTCCAGTAATTACTGATGGGTTAATGTATGAGTAACATTTTAGTGGTCTGCCAATCTGCCAAACGCATCTGCCAAATTTGGCGGGGATCTGCCAGCGCCAAATCGGTTGGCAGACCCATTAATGGTGCAAAAAGCACTTTCTCTTACACACTCTGGCAGATGGCATGTTTGTGTGTATATATCACATATATATATAGTTACTATCTGCCAAATCGTTTGGCAGACCACCCCTATTTGGCAGACGTCTGCCAATCTGCCAAATATGTAGAGAGCGCCCTGAAACCGATAGGTACCAGATAGTAAATATTGCAATGGAGAAATTAGCGACACAGAAGCACAGGAGACTTTAGTAATGGCCAAATTAGGAAGACCAATAATCGACCCCACGGAGCGCATGGTTAAGATCTGCGCTGGGAGCCTCGTGTACGACAGCGCAGGCAAGACATGGCGCTGCAAAGACTCTCGGGGTGAATTTACCCCCGTGAGCGATACCCAGGTGTGTTTGTTCTTTATGAGGTTTGGGGTCCTCGGGTCGGTGAACAGGTTCCAAAAGAAATTACAGAAACATCCGGCCCTCGTGGTCAAGGAGATGAGCTAAATGCCCCAGAAATGCACGATCTGTATTCATGAAAATCAGGAGGAGATCGATGGTCTGCTTCTTAGCGGAACGCCATTGCGCAAGATTGCGGTTCGATACGACGCAAGCGCCGCCGCTCTTCAGCGCCACAAACAGCACATCTCGCAGATCGCGGCGGTAGCTCACGACGCCCTGGTGATCGCGAAGGCGGACACTCTCATGGGTCAAGTGAAAAATCTCCTTGATCAAGCGGAGAGGATTACGGCACGAGCGGAGCAAGCGGGATCGCTCGATACGGCATTACGCGGTATCGCTCAGGTAAAAGGCGTCCTTGAGTTGCTCGGGCAAGTGAGCGGGCAGTTGGCCGGCAAAGGAACGAATATCGCCATCGGGATCAACACCGGCGGAGCCGTACAGCCACCTGACTTCGCCGCGCTGAGTGAGGACCAGTTGAGAGAGAAGCTTCACTATATAGACCCAAAACATCATCTCCTGATCGAGGGAACACCATGAGCGCCGCCAGAGAAGCAATTACATTACAGCTAAAAGCGGCCTGGTGGGCAGAACGGGCGCGAGAGACACCGGAAGCTGAACTCGAAGCCATCCTCTGGCTTTGGCATTCTAAAGTGGCCCACTTCGGCAGTTTGTTTTGGCCCACCCTGGGCTAAGCGGACTTCTAGTCTGGATCTGAGCGATGAGCTTGGATCTGGAGGCGGGGTTGGACTGGAGAGCCAAGGTGGAGTTATTTGAGCAGATCCGGCGTGAGTATGAGTTTGGCGCAGGGACGATTATCGGGATTGCGCGCAAGCTGGGGGTGCACCGGCGGATGGTGCGGGAAGCGGTGCGGAGCGCAACGCCTGCGCGGAGGAAGAAGACAGAACGACCGCAGGTGAAGATGGCCGGTGTCTCTGAGTTCATCGATGGGATTCTGGAAGCCGACCGGAAGGCGCCCCGGAAGCAGCGTCATACGGCGAAGCGGATCTGGGAGCGAACGCGGGAAGAGATAGCCGGATCGACGGTAGCGGAACGAACGGTGCGGCATTATGTGGAGCGGCGCAAGCAGGAACTGGGTTATGGCCGCAAGGATACCTTCGTGCCGCAGAGTTACGAGTGGGGCGTGGAAGCGCAGGTGGATTGGTATGAAGCCTTCGCCGATCTGGATGGCGAGCGGATGAAGCTGCAGGTGTTCTCGATGCGTTCGATGGCCAGCGGAGCAGCCTATCATCGGGCTTACTTAAGAGCCACGCAGCAGGCATTTCTGGAAGCCCACGAGTTGGCCTTTCACTACTTCGGCGGCGTCTTTCACCGGCTTCGCTACGATAACTTGTCAAGCGCGGTGAAGAAGATCCTACGCGGCTATGAGCGGGAGCTGACGGCGCGCTTCATTGCCTTCCGTTCGCACTGGCAGTACGCGGCGGAGTTCTGCACGCCAGGGGAAGGTCATGAAAAGGGCGGTGTCGAAGGTGAGGTGGGTTACTTTCGACGCAATCACTGGGTGCCGGTTCCAGCAGCACTCGATCTTGCCGAGTTGAACGGGCAGCTGTTGGCGAACTGCCGCGGTGATGAGAGCCGCATTCTGGCGGGACGCAGTCAGAGCGTTGGTACGTTGCTGCTGATGGAAAAAGAGTACCTTCTTCCGCTCGCCGGCGAGGACTTTGCGTTGGCCGAGATCAGCTTTCCTCGCATCGATCAAGCAGGCTGCGCGAAGGTGTTGGCGAACTCCTATTCTGTTCCGCTGAAACCGGGTTCGATCGTGGAAGCCCGTGCCTACTCAAGCGTGGTCGAGTTTCGCTGTGACGGGGAGCGGATCGCGCAGCACCAACGGAGCTACGGCCGGGCACAGCAGGTGCTGGATCTGGAGCACTATCTGGAAGTGCTGGAACGCAAGCCAGGCGCACTGCGCGGCTCCAAGCCTTTGGCGCAGTGGCGAGTTCAGGGACGATGGCCAGCCAGTTACGATCGGCTGTGGGAGTCGATGCGTGTGCGACATGGCCGCCAGGGCGCAGCGCGGGCCATGGTTGCGGTCATTGGCCTGGGTCGCGAGTTTGGTCATGCGCGGCTGGAGGTTTCTATTGCCCAGGCACTGGAGCTGGGCTCGACTGATATCGCCGCGATCCGCCATCTGCTGATGAGCGATCAACTGCAGCATCCCGCGCCAGCTTCTGTGGAGATCGGTGCTCTGTCGGCCTACGAGCGCCCGCTGCCGACCATGGCTCAGTACGACCAGTTGCTCTCCGGTTGCTCGATCGAGATACAGCCATGAGCATGGAAACGGCCAGCATCGCACAACACTGCAAGTGGCTGCATCTGTCCTCCATCGGCACGCAGTTCGCCTCACTCGCCGAAGAGGCACACCAGCAGAACCACTCCCATCTGCGGTATCTTGACGCGCTGCTCGGCGCCGAGGTGGAGGAGCGCGAGCGTCGTTCGATCGAATTGCGTCTCAAGGACGCGCACCTGCCGCGCATCAAGACGCTGGAGGAGTTCGACTTCGCGCAGTCGCCGCATATCCCGGCCTCGCGCATCCGCGCTCTGGCCGAAGGAAGCTATCTGGCGCGTGCCGAACCCGTGCTACTGATCGGTGAACCTGGCACAGGAAAAAGCCACCTTGCTACCGGCCTTGCGATCGCGGCTTGCCGACAGCGCAGACGTGTGCGCTTCATCACGGCTGCCGCGTTGGTCAATCAACTCGTAGAAGCACAGCGGGAACAGACACTCAGCCGCATGCTGGCACGCTGGGCGCGGATCGAGCTGATCGTGCTCGATGAACTCGGCTATGTGCCGCTGGCTGAAGTTGCCGCCGAGTTGCTATTCCAGGTCATCGCAGACCGTGCGGAAAAGGCTGCCATCATCGTCACCACCAACCTGCCCTTCTCTGAGTGGCCGCAAGTGTTTACTAACCCACGGCTCTGCAAGGCAGTGCTGGACCGGCTTACCGACCAGGCGCACATCATCGAAACCGGCTCCGAGTCCTACCGCTTCCGTAGAACACGCAGCAAGAAGCAAAAGCAGCCATCCAGCAACACGATGACGCCTGAGTAATGAAGTCAACCGAAAGAGGCGGTGGAAATGACGGTCTATGGGAAGGATGGGAAAACGATGAAACTGTTTTCCCACCCTTCCCACAGACCTTGGAAATCGCTTAACAGCGATTTCCACATTCCCACCGCCGCGACGACCACGGGATGAATGTTTCCCAAACCTTCAACGTCCCAGGGGTGGGCCAAAACAAACTGCCGAAATGGGCCAAACCAGCTTGCCAAACACAATCCTCTGCCGAGGACTGGCAATACCCGTGGGAACTCCCTTTCCGGATAAGCAGATTGCCATGATCATTGAACGTTTCGGCATCTACTCCACTGGGGAGGGCATCCCCCTGGGTATAGCTGCAGCCGAATTACTGGGGATGCGGCTAGGGCGCACGAGCCTGCACGCATACATTGAGTACTGCAGTTCCAAGTCTTGCCTTCCTACTCGGGGGCCGGGCACTCAGGGCTGGACAAAATTCTCTACAACGACCAACTCCGGAAGATCCCAAAATGAAAACTGAAATGACACTCAAGCAACAAGCAGCCGCAGAGCTACTCCGTCGAATGGACGCGGCCACAGCGTGGCGTCAGCTCCCTCGATCTGAACGCCGCGAAGCAGCCATGGAGCTAATGCTCAAAAACCCTCTAACTGAAGCAGACAGAGATCTGTTGCGCGTCTATTTTGTGGATCATTTCGAAGAGCTTGCGTCCCAGGCAGCTCAAGAGGGCGACCACCGCAGCGCGAAGAAGGCCTCGAAAGTACTCGCTGCAATCGCCCAGTAGTCCGGGTCACCCCGGGAGCCGCGATCGCTCCTGGGGCATGTGGTGGCTCGGCCCTCCCCTGCCCCGCCGGCGCTATTGGCAGCAGCGCCGGGCAGTCGCCGGGAGTATTAAACCAGTAACATCTCCATTACAAGCCAGCGAACATAAAGCGAATCTAGCTCCAAGTGACTGATTCCATATGACTCAAGTACTAGTCAAAATGATGAATTGACTAGCTTCCGACCCCTCGATCACCTAAGATCACCCCATGGAATACATGACCAAGCCCGAACTGAGCAGGCTCCTTCAGACGGCTCACCAGGCAAATCCCCTGCATCACTTAGCTCTCGTCGTCTCACTGTGGCACGCGACCCGGGTTAGCGAACTCCTCGCCATCAGATCAGCGGACATCCACGATGGTCAGCTCATCATCCGCCGGCTCAAAGGATCAATCACGACCAACCAGCCGATCCGAACCGACCCTGATCCGCTATTCGATGCCTCACCCCTAATCAACTTGGCCAAGCAAGCGCCATCGGCTGACACTCGCTTATTCCCATGGTGCAGGCAGCGCTGCGATCAGTTCATCCGCCTCTACGGTCACCGTGCCAACATCGATCCTCGCAAATGCCACATGCATTCCCTGCGACACTCTATGGCCGTTATGCTCTGGAACCACACGGGCGGCAACATCGGCTTACTACAGCGTCATCTCGGTCACAAATCAGCCAGTTCTAGCCTGATCTATCTGTATGAGTCCGACGCCCGCAAGGCATCGGCAGCAGTGGCCGAAATTCGACTGACTCGCGTGGTCACGCTGCCCCCCAGCAGCCTCAAAGAGCATGCAAAGACAGTAGCGCCGACTCCGCAGCCCCCGCCGACGAATGATGACGCTTTGATCGAGAGCGCCATCCACGACAGCGCCGGTTTTGCTGATCTATGGTTCGGGCACATTGAGAGCTATCCGGATGCCGACGCAGCGGACGCCGCCCTGGTCCAGCAGCTCACCCTACTGACGGGCGGTGACATGGCGCGAGTCGAACGCCTGATGCACAAGAGCACCCTGGCCCGAGTGGATTGGTACCTGGACGACGATGCGTACTTAAAGCGCATTCTCGGGGTTGTGGCAGTGTGATGTGACTGCGACTGTTACGCTATGGATCATGACTGAGGATCCACCGATCACCCTCACAGCACTGTTTAACACTCACCTTCGCCTCCGCGATCGAGAGCATCCGGGCTGTCGGCGCGGTCAGCCTCGGACAGATGGCCGCAGGTCGCAGTAAGGAATGGTAAGCGACGCAAGTGGCGAAAGCTTTGACCTCGGTCCGCTTGTATCGGGTCAACCAAGAGCACCAGCAAAGGCTATGTGAGAGGCCAGCAAGCGTGATGGCGTCTGTGGAACTTTGGGTTGAAAAGTCAGCATCCCGGCCATCGCCGCCAGAGCAAATGAACAAGACAAAGGGGCGAGCCTCATATTTGGACCTCTTTTTGCTAATCGTCGATCGCCTACCGCCTATGGCTGCTACTCATCCCGCAAAATCCCCATAGGTGCCCCCATTGCCGCCCGCCAAGCTGGTTGGAATGTAGCCGTCACCGTAATCGCCAGTACCCCGATTGTCGACACAGCATACGCGGCCAGATCGAAAGTCGGCAGCTCTCCTAGTAGGGCGCCTAGCCCGCGCGTTGCGGCAAAGCTCAGCGCCACACCGCCAACCACGCCAAAGGCTGCAACTACCAGCGCCCGGCCTATCACCATGCCAAGCACCTGCGACCTTTGGGCCCCCAGCGCAAGGCGAAGGGCAAACTCAAACTGCCGCTGCGTCACGGTATACGCCGTCACCCCAAACATCCCAGTCATCGCCAGCAAAATGCTCACTCCGGCAAAGCTGCCAAACAGTAGCGTCCGAAAGCGCTGCGCCCGCTCACTTTCGCCGATGCTTTCCAGCATCGTCGCGCCGCGCACTGCTACTTGGGGAAACTGACGCATCATGAACTGTGTCATCGTCACCATCATCATCGAGGCATCGCTATGCGTCCGCATCATCAACTGCACATCCGTCGCCCGTCTCGGGTGTTGCGCAATCGGCAAGTAGAACGTCGGCGCAGGCTTCGACGCCGGCGAATCCTGGCGCACATCTCCCACTACGCCTACGATCGTGAACCAGCGCGGGTCGCTGTCCCAGGAAAACATCACCTGCCTGCCAATCGGGTCCGTGTCGGGAAAACTCTGACGAGCCGCCGACTCGCTCACCAGCAACACCGGCTCCGATCCATCGCGATCCGCGTTAGAAAGGCCACGCCCTCGCAGTATCGGAATCTGCATCGTCTGAAAGTAATTCGCTGTTACTCCGGCAACGTTAGCGTCTGGCAGTCCAACAGCTCCAGGCTTGAACTCGCTTACACCATGAACAGCGTAACTGACGTCCGCGATGTCGGCGCTCATCGGTGCCCCGGCAATAGCGGCCGCGCCAGCCACGCCAGGCACACCGCTCGCACTCTCCACCATCCGGTTCAGCGTCTGTACGTCCCTGGCGCCATTAGGAGCCGAGATCATGTGCATATCCAGCGTCACCAGCTTCTCCGGCGCAAAGCCCAAGTCCTGGCGCGACTCGGCGATCATTTGTCGTACTAATAGTGTTGCCGCTACGCTCAACATCAACGTCAGCGCCACTTCCGCCACAATCAGTCCCTGCCGCAGCCGTCCCGATCCGGGCGATTCCAACCCTCGTGCTGCATCCTGTTTCATCGCCGATGCTGGGTCCACCCGCCACGAGCGCCATAGAGGCAGTAGCGCCGTCACCGCCATAGTCAACACGCTCACTAGAAACGAGAATGCAATCACATCCAGATTTAGTCGCACATCTCCCAGCCGCGGGATCTCCGGTGGGGCCAAACGAATCAGCAATTTTAGCGCTGGGACAGCCACCATCACCCCGGCCATGCAGCCCGCAACGGCGAGTAATACCACCTCCAACCCAGCGCGCCGCGCCAGCGCAAGCCGCGTCGCCCCCAACGCGGTGCGAATCGTCACCTCACGCCGCAGCCTTGTCGCCCGCACTAATTGCAGATGAGCAATATTCGCGCACACAATCAGTACCACCATTCCCACCGACGCCATCAGCAGCCGAAGAATTGGTCGAATTTTGCCCACAATCTGTTCCTGCAGCGGCACCGCTTCGAGAGCCTTTGTTTTGTCTTCTGGATAAGTTGCGCTGAGCTGCCGGGAAAGCGTGGCCATCTCGGCATTCAGTTGTCCGGCTGTCACCCCTGGCTTGACCTTGCCGATCGCCCGCTGGTTATAGGCGCTCCGGCCAGGATACTGAGGGAAGGGGCGAGCCTCGACCCACACCTGCGTCTTGTCAGGAAAGGAAAAACCATCCGGCAACACGCCCACAATGGTCCGCAGCTCGCCTTCGATATGCAGCGTCTGCCCCAACGCTCCAGTCACACTTCCGAAATATTCTCGCGCAAAGGCCGCACCAACCATAGCCTCCGTTCCACCCGCCTGGGCAGTGTCCGTTCCAGCGAGAAACAGCCGCCCCGCCAGCGGTTCCACGCCCATTACCTGCCCAAACTGCGGGCTGGCGATGGCAACATCTGTGTAGAGTGTGCGGCCGCCCGTTTGCAGCCCATCCTTAAAGGCGTTGTAGTATGCAACCGACTCCAGCAAATGTATTCCTCGCGTCAGATCGGCGAAGTCCCCGTCCCCAATCTTTGCGATCGAGCGATTCTCATGCAAAAAGCGTGTATTCAGCGAGTAAATCCGGTCCGCATCCCGGTATCCCAGTGGGCGCAGCAGCACGCAATCCACCATGGTGAAAATAGCCGCATTCAACCCAATGCCCAAAGCCAGCGTCAGCAATACTGCAAACGTAAATGTCCACGACCGCTTCAGTTGCCGCATCGCAGCCTGCAAATCTCGCATGACATCTGCCATAGACAAAGCCTGCCTCCGTAAAGGATATACGCAATCCGGCGGCCATACTTACCACGAGCATTCTGAATCACTTACAGCCGCCTACGAGGGGCCTGCTGCCCGAATTCAAAATCTCATGTCCGAAATCGGGCGCAACAAGCGTGCCCATGAGCTGCTCACACTAAGTGCATGATCCAATTCGGAATCTATGGAGCCAGTCCGGTAGCTTCCATACCGCTTGGCTCAAGAATGGGGAATCATTGAACATCCTCCAGAGAACTGGATTTATGATTTTCTCGCTATTATTTATCGCGCTCGGGCTATATTTCAGTCGCCTGATCATCACATTGGCACGGGAACGAGATTTCATGGTTGTGATCGTTAGGGCGGTTGGTCTTGGATTTTTGGTCTTCGGTGTGCTCGGCTTGAAAAACGTTCTGCGATTTAAGCGGGACGAACTGACGAAATGATGCTCTATGTGTGCGTGTGGCGATTCCTGGAACGTAGCTTCGGCATCCGCTCTGGCCTGAAAACCCCTTCCCCGCTGGTTTTGCAAAAGGGTAAATGTTTCGCATGAGGGGTAACGCGACATATTGGCGTATATATTTTGGTGACCCATGCATTCTTTTCTTTTTTCTTGTTTAGCGTGCGCCCTGGCAACCACTTTAGTCGCAGGGCAGGAGACATCTGAGTCGCAACAGATTCTTAAGGTCTCCCCGCAGGTAATGGCCGCACGACTCTTGACCTCGGTAACGCCGGAGGAGCTAGAGATGCCGAAGTGCTCCAACAGGATGGTGACTCTGGATGTGGTCATCGGAGAGGATGGCAGAGTACGAAGTCTCAAAGTTTTGGGTGGGTTCGAAGGGTTCAAACAATCAGCAGTCGCGGCAGTCAAGCAGTGGACCTATAAGCCTTATCTCGAAAACGGAGTGCCTACTTTCGTAGAGACGACAGTTTTGGTCTTCTATCCCAGTACCGGGAAGCCTGGTTCACTTTTCGTTCCAGATGGTAAAGGGGGCGCTAAAGGAGGAGACTTTCTACCAATGCCTCCAGAATGCGGACCCGCCATCAAAGTCAAGCCGGCACCGCCGCCATAGCCTCCGCAGGCCGCCCCGAAGGGCGGTCTGCTGCATCAGTGGAAGGTCCGGCAGTGCAGCTCGGTGCCAACCTCCCGAAGCCCCGTCTCAGCACCATCCTGAAGAGCTTCGCATGAACCGATTTATGAGCCCGGATTACAACGGGGATGACGACTATTCATCTCGGGTCCCGTACGCCGATCTAAGCAGCCCATAAACCCTCCGTTTGTACGGCTACGCAGGTAACAACCGTTTTAATGTATGTTGAATCCTTCCGGTTAGCTCGAAGACCGGCTGGCGCTTCTGATATACCGCTTCCTCCCAATCCAAGAGCCACACGACGTTGCCTGTGTGCAGCCAATTCCATCGGTGTCACCGAGCTTCGAGACCGAGCGTCAAAAGGAAGCGCCAGGAAAAGTGCAATGGTAGAGGACGTTCAGGCTGCTTTCGTTGTAGCCGATTGGGAGCGGTCCAAACGTGTCCACCCTTTGCACGGCCCGCAGACAAGACGAATTTAGCGTTGGCGAACTGCTGGGCGCGGCTATGGTGATACTGCCAGGTGTGCCGTCGCGGGCCACGGTAAACTGTACAAACACCGTTACTCCGGCCGGTGTGCTGGAGTCCACTTCCTTCATATACCAGTCCTGGGCTACTTTGCGTTTGATCACATCCACGTACCAACCAAAGCGGGAGCCGAAATCGCCGCCGGTCTGCGCGATTGTACTGCTGGCGGCGTTGCTTATCGCTGTAGAGCGTGACACGTTGGGCGGCGCGGCCTCGCCGTAGTAGGCCTTGTTCTGCGGTTTCGGCGCGGGCTGGTGTAGCTGCGGAGTCTTCGGCTGCGGCTGCGGTTTTGGCGGGGGGATTTTTTCTGGGATCGCCGCGGCGTCGGGCAGCGGCATCGGTTCCGTCTTCTGCCCTTCGAGCGTCGGCGCTACGCTGGGCGTTTCCGTCGCCAGCACGTTCTCCGTGCGCGGGTGATCCTGTGGCAGGGGAAGCGCTGCGTTCGAGACTAAGGTGGCCTGGATCGACCCCTCTTGGAGGGAGTTGGCTCCCCATTCCCTACCACGGAAGAAATTGTGCATCCAGCCGTAACCAATCAAGGAGCCGAAGAGAAAGGCGTGCAGCACAATGGATTGGGCAAACGGGGAGCCGAGGCCGTCCCGCTGGTCGAGAATGTCTTGCGACCGAAACCCGAGCATATCCTCTATTCGGCCGTCTTGGAGAGCTGATAGACCATGATGCTAATGTCCCCGCGATAGCGATGAGTGATGCATCACCGGGACAGGTTCGACAGTTCCACTGATCAAACTTGAGAGGGATACCGGAACGGCTGGTACCGAGTACATCTGTCGGCACGATCTATTACGTGGGCTGCGGTGCAGGTACACTCCGGGAATCTGACTCAAAGGGATTGTGTGCACGCTGCTAGCATTCTTCTCGGGTATCGGAACGAGCAAGGACGTTAAGCCATCTATGCTCCAAGGTGTTTGAGGGAACTTGCAGGCGCTCATTCCGAATGCCCACTTCCGGTCTGGCTCAGGGCTAGAAAGTGTTTTGACCGACGGGTTGGTTGTTTGGCAGAAACCCGTGGAACCGAGGAGTAAGAGGACCGTGAGAACGCGAAACCCGTTCATGTCAACCCTTCCGGACGCTGGCCTATTATAGATCGGTGACCAGAGAGCGCCACGTCATTCAGCTAGTGTATCCATCCATATCAGACCCTTCTTTGAAACGAGGCGCGCCGACGCATAGTTTCCGCGAAACGGATTTCCGGTAACTTGCCCCCATCAGCCACTCCGGTTGGGGAACTTACAGAAAAACGACTCTGCAGGTAGAACGCAAAGGGTGTCCCTTCTGGATTGCCTTGGTCAGATCAGACGAGGATCTGGATTGATGATTGACGGGTATAATTCGCGGCGAGAACCGATATGACAATCTGGCTAATTGTCGTCGCAACGACCATTGCCGTTTGGTGGGTGGAGAGGAAATCCTCCCCGAAGGCTACACAGGTCATCGTGAGCAGCACATTTCTGTCGTTGAGAATGGCGCTCGAAGCTGTTCTCGTTATAGTCCTCTTACATACGACCAAAATACTCATCGGCGGAACAGGCGGTCACATCACTGTCCGTCTACTTGAAATTGTAATTTCACTATCGAGTGTAGTGATTCTTGTCTTCGATGCTTTGCGGGTTCGCGTCAAGCTCAACGACCTTGATGCGGCGCGGTTATTGCCAGCCCCCGAAATACAGGACCACAGCAGACAAACGCAAGACGCCAGCATCCAGAAAGAAGATACTGAGCCTTGAGAGTCCCTACCGCTTCTGGGAACGGTCACAGCGCAGACCTAGAGTTCCTCTAGAACGCACCGGGATTTTCAGTAAGTTGCGCTGGCTTGTCACTTTCCAGTGGGATCTTACCGAAAATCAGACCTCTCGGGCACACGCGCCGATTGTGGAATTGGCAAACTACCGCATTTTCGATCATTTACTTTGTTCACTATGGGATGTGCCGCCACGGCCCTTGCGTTCGAGGCAGTCTTGCACCGCCGGCTTAAGGTGCGGCGGATGCATACCGAACAGAGGGTCTTCGGCACTATTGACGTTCTGCCGATCAATCTCCTTCCAGTGAATCCCGTCAGAGCTTCCCGCCGCAGCAGTTCTATCGTGTAATCGACATCTACAGCAATATCAGCAGGCATCCTCTCCCGTTCTGCAGAGTGTTTACCTTTTAGTGGTAACAAGCAAAGCTTCGGTCATTCCACCTTCGTACTCTGGCGCAAACAGAAGTATGACCATTAACTTTTCTTCACTGCAACTCTGAGACCCCACCTCTGACAGAGATCAGCAAGAGCGGGCAGATTGCAAAAGACAGACCTGGTTCTTCTGATCCATTGTGTGCTGGTCATCCCACCTCCTGTTCGGTCTGGATACGCATCGCTACACGTAAACGCTGGCGACAGTACATGACGGGCGAGTATAGATCTGAAAACTCCTCCGCCTGCACCTCGTGTAAACAATGTTGCATTTGAGGGGTGGGGCCTCTTGGGGCAATGCCGTTCAACGCTGGCCAATTCGAAGCTATAACTTTCCGGCCGGTTCGCCAAGGTCGGCGCCTATCGTCCGGGTCTACATTGGTTACCTCAATGTATCCACAGCATTGGCTACGATAAGTCACCGGAGGTTACGTAACTACAAAGGCAACGAGGTGACGACGCTCTCTCCATGGGGATATTACCTTGCGTATGTAATTGATGCTTGATTAATGTAGCTTCGGTCTAAGTCGCAAGTGATCTTGCAAGGGTACTTAGCCTAAGCGTGCTCGTCCCATTGGTTTTCGAAAGGAATACCGTGAATCATTTGTGTGCCTTCGCTCTCGCATACATTTTCGAGGTCCAGCCTCATCGCCAACGTGTCGCAGATCCTCGGGGCTTCTCCATTCCCACGGTCCTCCGCCGGGCAGGTCACTTTCGCGTCCAGGCTTTGATTTGCCCAAGGTCGCGCCTGGCTCACGAATTTGCTCATCCATGTTTCCTAGATCCAAACAGACGGGTGGTCAGCGCCTCAAGCACGAGCGCTGTCACTCCCGGGCAAACACGCGGTGGTCCGCGAAATGACCAGTGCTTAGCGTCACCGGGTCGTCAGAAGCTCGATAAGGTTGCCAGGAGAAACACGCGCATGAATTACTTAGGCGTTTCAAAGAATGATATTCGCGTAACGGAGCTGTTGTCAGACGATTTCGGCATCAATTTAGGTTCTCACTTAACCCATCGCAAGTACCTTTTGAAGGGATCCATAGATCAGTACTTCGGAGAGCGACGCATGCCAATCGAGCGTCGCTCCTCAAAAACATCATTTCGCGTCTCGTCCGGGTTTCGGCTCCGATTCCATCGCGCTTTTGGTATGATTGCGATCGCCTGTATGCTTCTCAGCGTTCACGGCGCTCTTGGTCAGGGTCAGCCGGGAATTCTCCCCTTTTCTACCAACGAATACGGGGTCGATCTCGCGACAGGAAATATAAATATGGCATTTCCTCTCCGCGCCAAAACCGGCAAGATTCCTTTCTGGAGCAAAGTGGTGGGCACGAGTGGCATGGCAATCAACTACACCGGCCTCTATTACCAGTGGCAGCCGCTGCTGATCTACCCGGGCTATAAGTACCAGGATCCAACCACGATTTCCTTCGCATCCAAAGTGGTTCCCCCGACCGTCGCGAACTGTCCATATGGGACGAACTCCTTCTACCATGCCGAGTACTTGGGGGATTTTGCGGTCATCGACCCAACCGGCGCTAATCATACTATCCCTGGAAGCTGGAAAGTGGGGACTGGTCCAGCAGGATCGAGTTGCCAAACACAACAGGGCACATCGGGCCCCGCTCTAGCGTACGACGGCTCTGGCTACTCTCTAGTCATAAACAACGGAAACATCATGGTGTCCGATCGAAGCGGAAATTCCTGGGCAGGCACTTGCACCTATTCCAACGGATGCGTTCTAGGTTCCTCTACTGGAGCAATCATCAGCGACCCAGATGGAACAACGATATCTGAAAACGACGGCACGGTTACAGATTCCCTGGCCACCACGGTCCTCTCCAATGTGCCATATAACAGTGCAGTGGCTTCCAGTGTCTCGTACGTGGATGTCAATGGCGCTACCCAGCAGTACGTCTTGACGTATACCGCGATGAATATCGCGACCAACTTTAATTGTTTTAATGCCGCCGGTGTCCAGGATCCTGACGATACAGCTCCTGAGTCGTTGCAGATGTTGACGAGCATAACCGTTCCCACGCCGACTCCCACACAATACGCCATTACCTACGAGCCGACCCCAGGAAAGAGCGGCTATTTCACAGGACGGATTGCTAAGATCTCCCTACCAACTGGCGGCTCAATCTCTTATTCGTATTCCGGGGGAAACCAAGGCATTAACTGCAATTATGGGACTGTTCCTACGCTTACCGTGACTGTAAACGACGGCAACGGGAACAATTCGGTCTTTACCTATGCAAGTAACGTTAGCACTGCGGCCAATATAACTGACATTCCATTCGTCGGCGTCAATTTCGCGGTCACGAAAACAGATCCGGCTTCCAATCAAACCGTTTATTCATTTCAAGGTGAGTATCAGACCTCGGCACAGTACTATCAGGGATCTGCCACTGGGACACCACTGCAGACCGTGGTGACTTGCTATAACGGAAACACTTCTAGCTGCGCCGCACCAGCCACACAAATTTCCCCGCCGATCACGCAAATAGCCAAGTACACGTCTTTAGGTTCTTCCAGCAGCGATTTGGTGCAAACCAGTTACGACGTTTATGGGAACGTCACCAGCGAAATTGACATGGACTACGGCAATGTGGGCAGCGGCGGCAGTTGTGTTTCCGCGACCACCGGCGTGTGCAAGCTGACAACCATCACCTATGGATCCTGGAACGGAAGCAGCTGCACACCGCTCAGCGGGGTCATGAATGTCCCCTGTGATGTGAAAATCGTGAACAACAATACCGGCGCAGTCAGCGCGGAGACCAGGTACACTTACAACGCAACCGGCCATCCCACAGGTGTTAGCAAATGGGTCTCCGGGTCCACTTGGGTAACCACAAATAACACCTACAACCCCAACGGAACACTCTCCACAACGACAGATCCAAACGGAAACGAGACGCAAGTCGGCTACACCGGTTCCGGCGGATGCAACGGGATGTTGTTAACTTCTACGACCTACCCCGTGGCCTCCATGGGGTCGAGCTCGCAAACATGGAATTGCAGCGGCGGTGTCGTCGCCTCAACAGTAGATGTCAATAAGCAAACGACGACCTATTCTTACGCTGATCCGTTAAACCGCCTGACCCAAGTCGAAAGCGCTGTGGGAGCTCTCAATTGGGCAACCGGTCTTTCCGCCCAAAGCAACACGGCCTACAATTATCCGAGTTTGGCGGAGACGGATATCGCACAGGATTTAACAACGACTGGTGACGGCCTATTGACCAGCAAGACCATCTATGATGGTTTAGGACGCGCCATCAAGACGGTGGCCCCAGACGGTTCGGTTATTGAAACCGCCTATGATCCTTTGGGCCGGGTCTGTGCTGTGTCCAATCCGACCCTGGCCACCAACGCCCCAGGCAGCTTGAGCTGTACAATCGGGTCCAATAGGGCCACCGCCGCTACTGACGGCTATACGTATTTTACCTACGATGTGCTTGGACGGAAGACGGTGCAGACCCAACAAGATAGCAGTAGGCAGAAATGGCAGTACAACAACAACGTCGTAGATTTCTACGATGAAGACAACAGTCACTGGCAACGGACGAGCGATTCGCTTGGCAGGTTGACGAAAGTGATGGAGAACGACCCCGCCGGCTCAGGGGCGCTGACTTTAGAGACCGATTACACATATGACCTCCTCAACGACCTGGTCACGGTGACCCAGAAAGGGGCTTCGGCGGATACGCCCCGAGTCAGGACCTTTAGTTACGACGGGATGTCCCGTCTGACCTACGCGTGCAACCCTGAGAGCATTGCGAGCGGCGTCTGTTCGGCCTCCGGACCCTGGAGCGCGATGTACAGCTATGATGCGAACGGTAATGTGATCACGCGGACGGATGCTCGGGGAATCATCACCCACTACGCCTATGACGGGATGAACCGGTTGACGGCAAAGAGCTATACCAATGATCCTGCAAATACCCCGGCTTTGACCTACGGGTACGACACCGAATACGCCTGGCAGTTGCAAGAAAACGAAGACAACCCGGTCGGCCATCTGAACTCGGTGATGGCTACGGTGGGCACGATGAATCTGACAACCTGGACCAGCGCTGATTACGATCAACGAGGCAATCTTACCGGCTATACCAACTGCTTGTTGTCAAACGCCCAGAGCTGTTCAAGCTACGGAGTCGGGACACTCTACGACTACGATCTGAATGAGGATCTCGCTGGAATTACAGCGGACGCGGGGAGCACCTTCATCGGACAATACGAATATATTAACTACGGATACGATAGCTCGGGCCGTCTGAACTCGGTCGCCACTCAGGTTTCCCTTGACCTCACGGATAACGTACTTACCTCCACCGCCTTCGCCGGTGGGACGTACTACCCGGGAGGCGCCGTCGAAACCGCAAATCTTGGTATCAATCCGACCAACCAGGTTCCTGCAATAACGCTTTCCCGGATCTATGACAATCGGGGGAGAATTACCGGGGAGACCGATACCGCTAGCACAGGGCAAACCGCCTACAACTACTCTGTCAACTACGATGGTAATAGCAACGTGAATGGATACATTGACAGTGCTAACGGTAGCTGGACGGTGACCAACGATGCGCTGCACCGGTTGTTGTCGATGTCGGGAACGCTTGGTGGGGTGGCGACTACTGTTCAGGAGGCCTATGATCATTTCGGCAACCGCAACGGGGAAAATGTATCCTACGGAGGAACTCAGTCGCAGCCTTCCCCCACGCTGGGTTTCAGCGCGGGCAACAATCGAATCGATTATGCCAGTTACGATGCCGCGGGGAACCTCACCAGCGACCTGACGAATAACTACTTGTACGACGCGGAGAACCGTATTTGCGCGGTGCAGCAGACAGTCTCCGGGGACATGTATGGTTATGTTTACGCAGCCAACGGAGTGCGTCTCGTGAAAGGCTCGCTTACCAGTTTCAGCTGCGATGTGACCACAAATGGAATTTCGTTGACGAGTGCGTATGTGGCGGGGCCACACGGTGAGGACCTGGAAGAAGTCGATCAGAATTTCAATATGTTGCACTACAATGTCTTCTGGGAGGGCAAGCTGTTGGGAACCTTCGTCGGAACCACCTACGACCAATCGAATTGGGGTTTTGCGCTCAACGATTGGCTAGGCACCAAGCGGGAGGTTACCAAATCAGACGGTACCTGTTTGAGCTCATTCTTCAGTGGCCCTTTTGGTGATTATCAAACTGCCGGGTGCAGCACTGTGGATCCGTCCGAGGAACACTTCACCAGCAAAATGCGCGATCCGGAATCCAACCTCGACTACTTTTCGGCCCGGTACTACAACTCCAATGTGGGCCGCTTCATGAGCCCGGATTCAGACACGCTTCCAGACGACGTTCCTTATGCCGATTTCAACAACCCTCAAAGCTTGAATCTTTACAGCTACGTTCGCAACAACCCGCTCAGCCAAACCGATGCTGGCGGCCACGACGTCAACGTCTGCACTACGGGTTCGGATGGAAATCAGCAGTGCTCATTGCTGACCAACGACCAATATCAAGCGGCGCAACAGGCTGGCAATGGGGGTCTGAACGTACCCTCCCTGAACTCTGTCGGGACGAACGGCTCTGGCAGCATCACGGATGCTAACGGAAATACAGTGGGCAGTGCGACTTACGTTTCCAACGGAGGAGCTGACTACTACGGCAATCAGGCGGGCTATAACCTGTTCGGAGCCGCAAGCAGAACCGTTAATTACGCTACAGCAGGAGCTGCGGCTGTATACGGGGGTGCATTTTTAGGACCGGCAGCTTCCGGCATGGGCAGCAGCCTAATAAGTCTTGGAATCTCTTCGGGGCCTGCACTGTTCGCCGCCGGCCAGCTTTTCGAGCATACTTTTGAGACGAATGCGGGAGAGGTTGGGTTCCTAGCTGAAGTAGAAAGTACTGGAAGTACCCTAATCTTGAAAGACGTTGCGGTGTACCCGACTGGAACATCCGGTTCACTGAATGTTGGAACTGGGCAGGTCATGCAGGCGTTACATCAGCTCGAAAATCTGGCCAGGTCTCAGGGCTTTACTCAGTTGCAGATCACCGGACAGCGTCTGAGTGGTGCAAATCCGGGTGGGCTGGTTAACATCACGAGGAACCTCAAATGAAGGCCGACTTTAAAACCGCAGAGCAAACGGCAGTTGCTTCGGATGCCGAGAGGCTAATCAACTCCGGGGCTGACCACGAGATCGTCTTGGGATTTTTACGTGAGCGTGGGTTCAATAAGCCGGACTCGATAAAGGCACTGATTAGCGCAACCGGGATGTCTCTTGGAGACGCTAAGAACATCGTTCATCACAGCCGGGCATGGCAGGACTCGTTTGCTAGAGATGAGGAGTTCCATGCCTCTCTGCTCAAAGCTGTCCAGGCTCTTGGGCTGGATGAATCCTCCCGCTGATCCCAACCGCAGGGCCGTCGTTCGGGGACAGCCTTGCGGTGTCGGTGAGGGAGCCAGCATCGCCGGGTCTGCATCCCCCTCGGCCCTCGAAATTCGCGCCTTCGCCAGCATCCCGAAGAGCGCCATGCTACGCATGGGGTTTATCATGACACTCCACCCCTTCCAGGTAACTGCCTAGGAACCTTGGTATCTCGTTAGATACTCGTTGAAAACATGCGAGTTAACAAAATGCGGTCTCTAACGAGATACCCGAAGTTCCTTGTTGCGAACTTGTTGAAGGCAAAGGATCGAGGCGGAATAGGCATCCTGGCGCTCACGCGCCCTACCCTCCGCTGCGGTGGCCGTCAAGGGTCGCCGCAGCGCTTCGATGAACGCGCAAAAAGCGCGCGCCCTTGACCGCCATCCTCGCTGCGGGTGGTTCTCAGCTATGAGAAGAATGTCTTCTTCTCATGTGTCCAAAAACACATGAGGGAGGCAACGGCTTCAGTCGTGGGCTTCGGCGCCGGTCGCGCCTGTCAGGGAGTTAATCAGCCTTATAACGGCGCGCTGATCGCGTTCCGGCAGTAGGGTAATGCGCTGAAATCGCTTCCACAGACGCATACTCTCTGGATCACCCGTTACCTGTTCAAATGCGGATTCCAGTGATGTCGATCAGGGATTCAGGGTGAAAGCGATCAGAGTTCCTGCGATTCCGATCAAGGTCGGAGCGCAGCGACGCTGGCGAGATTGATTGTCGCGAGAAGTGATCGAGATCGTCAAGCAGGAGGAGTTATTTTCCGAGCGTTAGCGAGGCTATTTTGTTGTGGAGCGGGGATGGGGGCGTGGGGGAAGGGGCTGGCGATTGAAGCCCCTTTCCCCACACCAGCGCCTTCAGAAGCAGCAGCGGCTTCGGTTGCCGGCAACGCTGGGTTGTCAGGTTTGCATTTCCTGTTTGCTTTCCGTTTTCCTGGCTCCTGCCTTGCGCATGGACTCGCCACGCAGCTCGATGCGATGAGCGTTGTGCACGAGCCGGTCGAGGATACCGTCGGCGATGGTGGCGTCGCCGATCTGCTCGTGCCATTGCACGACGGGAACTTGTGAAGTCAGGATCGTGGATCTTGTTTGATAACGCTCCTCACAGATTTCCCAGAAGTCGCGCCGCTCTGATTCCTGCATGGGTGCCATGGCCCAGTCATCGACCACCAGAACATCGACACGGCTGAGCCGTGCCAGCAGATTGCGCTGGCTGCCGTCAGCCCGTGCCAGGGCCAGATCGCGGAACAGCGCTGTGGCGCGAGTGTAGAGCACGAGATATCCGTCGCGACAGGCCTTCTGAGCCAACGCGCAGGCCAGCCAGCTCTTGCCTACTCCGGTTGGACCGACAAGGAAGATATTCTCGTGCCGGCTGACCCAGCCGGAGTCGTTGACCAGCGAGCGTATTAGCGTGCGATCGAGGCCGCGAGAAGCGCGATAGTCGATGTCTTCGACGCAGGCGTTGCCTTTTAACTTGGCGTAACGCAGCCGCCGTTCGAGCGCCAGGTTCTGGCGCCACGTCCACAACCTATCGACCATGAGGGAGAGTTTTTCCTCGAAGCTGAGCTGGTCGGCGTCTTGGTTCTGTTCCAAGTTGCGCCAGGTTTCGACCATGGGTTCCAGATGCATGGCCAGGAGTTTTTCGATGGTGGGTTGATGTAACATGGCTCGCCTCCTCTCACTCGAAGTACGCCGCGCCGCGGATGTTGTCATGTTCGGGAACAGAACGCGGCGCAGACGGTGGGTTGATGGGTTGCTGGTCAAGGTTGTGGCGCAGGATCGAGTCCATACTTCTGTAGCTGACTGCGCCTGTAAGCAAAGCGCGGTCAGCGGCTGCTTCCACGCGAGCTACCGGATAACGCTGTCCCAGCCGGATGATCCCCAGGCATGATCGATACCCCATCTCCGGATGCGGCTGCGCTTCAAGGATTTTCTCCACCACCTCTTGCGTCCGCGTGCCCACCGTGGCCGCCCACTGGACCAGCCGCGATGGTGGCCAGTCCAGGTGGGCACGGTGCGCAGCGGGCCGATGCTCATGATCACTCACGGCTACATATGGTTTGGCCGTGCGCACGTGTGAGGCGACACGCTTGCCGTGATGGAAGATCTCTACGGTCGTGGGCGTGGCCCGCACCTCCACCGTTTGTCGCGTCAACTGATAGGGCACACTGTAAAAGCTCTTATCGAACTGGATGTGATAGTCGATGTTGACCGTGGCCTGTGACCACTCGGCTAGATCGAAGCGCTGGACCGGAAGCGGGCGTAGCGCCGGCTGGTCCAGTTGCTCGAACAGGCTGCGGCGCGTGCCTTCGCGCTTCTTGAACGGACGCTGGTTGAGCTTGTCCAGCAGCTCGCCGATGGCGCGGTTCATTTCGCCCAGAGAGAAGAACTTGCGATGCCGCAGAGCAGCCACGATCCAGCGCTCGGCGATCTGCACTCCGACCTCGACCTTGGCCTTGTCGCGCGGCTTGCGCGGGCGCGTGGGCAGCACACCGATGGCGTAGTGCATGGCCATCTCCTGGTAAGTCGGATTCAGATCAGGCTCATAGCGGCAAGCCCGCGAAACGCCGGTGCGCGTGTTATCGGGGACGACTAACTCTGGACAGCCGCCGAAAAACTCAAACGTCCGCACGTGGGCTCCGATCCAACTGCCCATCTGCTGATCCAGCGTAGCCTCGGCATAGGTGTAGTTGCTGGCTCCCAGCACAGCCACGAACAACTGCGCGGGGTGTGGCTGGCCGGTGGCTGGATCGTAGAGGGGGATGGTCGCTCCCGCCCAATCGACAAACAACTTCTCGCCCGGCCGATGGGACTGGCGTAGCACCAGATCGCGCCCCTGCTTGAAGCGCTGATAGTGATGGCAGAAACGGCTGTACCCATAACCGTCCGCATGCTCAGCCCGATACTCTTCCCACAGCAACTGCAGGGTGGCGTGCTTGTGCTGTTGCAGTTGCTGATGGATGTAGGCGAAATCAGGTGGGGTCTTGACCACCGGCCTCGAGACGCCGGAGTCGGCGGGAAATAACTTCTCTTCCAGCTCCGACTCCGACATTTCAGCCGGCAGTGGCCAGCTCAATCCCGCCGCACGGAAACGATCCACGTACTCGTGCACCGTGCTCTGACTGACGTTGGCGCTGCGGGCGATCTGGCGTTGCCTCAGCTTCAACTCGAAATACAACCGAAGGACTTCTCGCGTCTTGCGCATGGACATTCGCTTTCCGGGCACCGTCTCCCCTCTCGGGGTCACGGTACCCGCGATTTTGATGTCCAGCGTCGCCACGCCTCGTTCCACACTTGATTCCTGCCATCCCGATCACCGTTCCTGCACACCTCGATCACTGATCGGCTTCGCGCAGGAATGATGATCGCTTTCGCCAGGAATCTTGATCGCAATCAGACAGGAATCGTGATCGGCTTCAGCCAGGAATGATGATCGGCTTCAGCAGGAATCCGCATTCAAACTTCGATGCCTCGCGCGGCTGCGGCTTGATGCCCAGCAGTTCATCTGCGGTGACGTGCAGGGCGCCTGCCAGGGCGATCACTGCGGGGGCAGGGGGAAATCCGGCCTCGTTCTCGTAATAGGAAATCGCCCGCTGCGTGGTCTTGGCAGCCTTAGCCAGTTGCATCTGCGTCATCCCGCGAGCCTTCCTCAATCCAATCAGGCGCTCACCGAACGTGGTCTCCTTCCTGGGCATGACAGGAAAACCTCAATTCTCTCGCGCGGTCCTTCGGCTTATCGCTCGCAGAGTTCCGCGAAGGCTTGGGGCTCCCCTGGGTAGACGCTCCGTGCTTCATAACTCGGCGACCATAGCTTACCCTTGACGCAATGGCGGCGGATCTCAGCGCTCTCATCTCGCAGGAGCCGGCTGGAGACGCCCTTGAGGGAGTCAATCAAAGCGGAGACGCTCCACTTGGCCGGGTAATCGATCACCAGCCGGCATTCGTCCCCTTCAATTTCCATTTCCACCAGTCTTGACTCAAATTTCCCGCCACAAACTGTCTCAAATATGGCGCGCAGTCGGTTCTCTGGGAGCACCGCGGCTCTCGATCTCGTGTAGAAGACCAATCTAACCCGAAGTGCTGAAGCTACTGCTCTACCTGTACGAATCTGCTTAACATTGGCCATAGACCAAATGTAGCATGAGCCTTGTATTACTATGGCGAATTTTTTGAGGCAAAGTGACGTGCGAACAAACATGAAAATTAAAGTGCTGTTGAGTTTGGTAGGAGTTTTGAGCGCCGCGGCGGCCCACGGGCAGAACACCTACTCGGCCCCAGGCGTGTGCAGCGCTGCCGGCGATCTCCGGTGTGACCACGTAACCGTGGCCTACCTAGACAGCGCGGTGCTCCTCCAGTTCAGTGAAGATAATGGACACATTCAGAGCTTCCAGGGCACAGCCGATGCCACAGGCGCGGTCATCACCGGGTTCGAGTATTTTGACGGTCAGACTATCGGCAGCCAGCAAGGCCAGTGCAAGCTTATTTACAAGAAGAACGGGGAGCTGTCGCAAGTAATCTGCGATGCCCTCACATTCACGGTTACAAAGGACTCGAAATGAAACGCAAAATCTCCCTCGTCATCTCGCTCTTAATCGCAGCACTCGCCCCCGCAGCCGTGGCACAGGTGCCCTTAGTCGGGTCCAGCCTCTCAGTCAATAACGTTCCGAGCACAGCGGGCACCGCAGCAGGGTACTTCGGCTATGGCAACGGGGGGACGGGAGATGCGGATGTGATCGCAGCAAACAACGGTTCAAGTCCGAGCATCAACTTTTACTTCCTTTTGGGGACCACCCTTACCAAAGAGTTATCGATCAACACTAATGGCAATCTCATCAGCCCGAACGGCATCCAGGGCTCTAACGTAACGGCTACGAGCACATACACAGTGCCCCGGTATACGGTGAGCACCTTACCGAGTGCGGCAGTTGCCGGAACGGGCGGTATGGCTCTGGTCACTGATGCCTCCAGCGCAACTGTAGGTTCCACCTGCGTGGGCTCGGGCAGCACGCTGATGATTGCGATATCTACGGGGACGGTTTGGACCTGCCACTAATCAAGTGTGGGGTAGGGTGCCACTAAGGAGAGCGCCATGCAACTGGATCTCGAAGGCTCTATGTGCAACGAGTGCGGAACTGTGAAGTCTATCGGCATCGCGAGACTGCGCATTGCGAACGGCGCAGGCACCCTCTTCGCCCCTCTGTGCCGGACCCACGCGCTGCTATATCGTGACGAGGGCATGCTCGGCATCCCCAAGGTACACGACGAGGTTATAAAAATCTGGGCCGCCCATATGCCTCCCGGAATGGTGAATTAGATATGAACATTCAAGATTTGATAGTCAAACTCACATTGGACAGCTCAGGACTCGACAAGGGCGCGCCTGCTGCAACCAAGAAGCTTGCCGACTTAGAGTCACAGGGATCGCGCACAGAGAAGGCCACCGCGAAGCTCGGCAAGACCAACGCTGAGACTGCCAAGGGTATGGGGGCTCTGGAGGACAGCAGCAAGAAACTTGGAGAAGCCGCCGGTAAGACTGGTAAAGCATTCGGTGAAATCGGAGCTGCGGTAGGCTCATTCCTCGCCCTGATCGGGGGCACTCTAGCGGTCAAAGAATTCATTTTGGATACCATCAACTCTTCGGCGGCCCTTGAGCGCTTCAGCAAGAACATTGGAGCCGCGACCGGCTCTGTAGCAGCCTGGGGGAACATGGCTACCGAGATCGGCGGTAAGGCCGGCGATGTGCAGTCCGCCTTTCTATCCCTCGCCAAAGCCAAGCATGATTTGTTGCAGACCGGTAACTCCAACATGCTCCCGTTCCTGAATGTAATCGGGATGCAGCCTACCGAACTCGCCGGGGCCGACGCCGGCTTAATGAAAATGGCGGAACACCTGAAGCAATATCAGGCCCTTCACGGTAGGACGGAGGCATTTGAACTCGCCACGAACGAAGGTCAGATGAATGCCACAATGGCAAACCTCATTCTGGACCAGTCTACCGAGTCACTCAAAGCGAATTTTGCAGCGCAGAAGGCCCTTGCTGACCAGCAAGCCGAGGCTGCCGCCAAGGCCGCACCACTGCAGAAGTCCATCGCTGACCTCAAACTGAAATTCGAGTATTTAGGTCTAGTCATCTTTGAGAAACTGGAGCCTGCCCTGGAGAAGCTGCTCGGTTGGCTGACCAGGGTGAGCGACTGGTTAGGGGAACATAAAGATGCTGTGGCTGACTTTGCAATTGCCGCCGTTGGGGGACTTCTAGCTCTGGCAGGTGCTATAGCCGTAGTTACAACCGCTCTCGGCTTAGCAACACTTGCCGCATCGGCTTTCGACCTAGCCACCGCTCCATTAACCATCCCGATTCTTGCCGCTGTGGCTGCCATCGCCGCGATGGGTGTTGCCCTGGGCGTCCTCGCCGATGACTACAAGGCCTGGAAGTCTGGTAGCACCGGGAGCTTCTTTGATTGGTCCGCCATCGAGCCCGGTGTGCAGGCCTTCAAGAAGGCATTCGCGGACCTGAAAGCGATCGGCAAAGACGCGATGGGCGCTATCTACTACGAGGCTGCCGCCGCATGGCGCGCCTCTCATGGCGACTTCAAGGGTGCTAAGCAAGCCATGGATATGAGCGATGAGTATGTGCGTGGCGTTGCCAGTCACGCTATCCATGATGGCGACAAGGAAGCAGATGTTGCCTCAAAGACTCGCGCCAACCTCAAGGCCTCTGGTGGCAAGCCCACTGCAAACTTCGAGGATGCTCCCAACGCTACTGCATCCGCAGGCGGCACCAGTGTTGGCTCTATGTCTCTCCCTGACGCAATCGCCCATGTGGAGGGTTTCGACGCAACGGGCAAGAGTAAGAACCGCCCAACTCGCGATAACAACCCGGGGGATATCCGATACAGCCCGTTCGCTCTGGCCCACGGTGCTGTCGGTAAAGATAGCGCAGGGTTCGCGATCTTCCCTGATGCCGACACGGGTAAGAGAGCACTCTACGCGCTCCTGCAAACCAAAGGCTACAAGGATAAGACCGTTGATCAACTCGTGGCTAGATACGCCCCGAGCAGTGAGAACAACACAGGGGCCTACCAGGCGTCTGTTCGCAAGCTGACCGGACTAGCGGGCAACACCCCGGTAAGTCAAGCTCTCCGTGCCAATGGTTACTCCGCTCAATTAGCTCAAGCCGGCAGCACTCCTACTGTGGGCAACGGCGGCATGGGTGGCCCTCATAGCAGCGATAATTCGACCACCGTGAGCAACACCGCGAACGTTCAAACCATCAACGTCATTACACAAGCCACCGACGCAAAAGGCATCGCGAAGGCTATCGGCTCCAGCATGAATTTCGTTTTTCCATCTTACGCGAACACCGGAATGAGCTAACCGCATGCCACCATCCACTCTATATCCCTTTCCCAATGTGCCCGCGCTTCCCGGCGTTCCGCAGTTAGCGAGGCCCCTAGGGTTCAACCTAACCTCATCGTCATCAACGATCAACTTCCCCAGTGACGCTGATATCCAGCCCGATGCGCCTCAGGATTTCCAGGCGGCTTATCCAGCGACCTGGGGTATCTTTGATGCGGCAACTGGTGTAATCCCACTGGGGCTTGCGACGCAGACCGCTTACGATAATCCCAACTCAGACTCAGGCCAGGCCGGGACCGGGATGAGCATTCCAGCCTCAATCTCCGTGATCAGCGTCGAACCCGTGAGAGATACCAGGCTCGCTGACTTTCCGTTACAGAATGGCTCGTTCGCGATGTATAACCGAGTCTGTTTGCCGAGAACAGTGAAGGTTACACTTGCAATCGAGGGCAGCGACAATGCTCGCGCTACCTTCCTGAATCAAATCGAAGCAGCGTGCCTGAGCACCGATCTTTATGTGATCTTCACTGAGTCGTACACCTTCACAAACTATGCGCTGGAATCCTATTCGTACACACGGAAGGCGCAGCGTGGTTCGACGTTGCTCACGGCAGAGCTGACAATGAAAGAGGTGCTGCAAGTCTCCTCCGCTACCAGCACTACCTCATCTCCGATCGTCAGCCCCCAAAACCCCGCGTCAACTCCACAGGTGAGTGGTGGCATTCAACAGCCCGCAGCTCCGACCCAGTCGCAGGCGAGTAGCATCAACACATCTGTAGTAAATTTCATCGGACCACCGAGTTACTGATGCTTACGACAATCCAACTCCAGCCGGTTCCCTCACAGCAAGTACAGTGCGTGCTCAATGGCCAGAATTGTTCCATTGCAATCAACATGCGCGGGACTCAACTCTATGTCGATCTCAGCGTAAGTGGCTTGCCCATCAGCTATGGTGTCCTCGCGCATTCAATGGTCGGCCTGGTACCCAATGGCTACAACGGTTTCACTGGCCAGATTGCATTTATCGATACTCAGGCAAGCCCGGCGGATAGCAATGGCTCCGATCCGCAATACACAGGGTTGGGAAGCCGCTGGATCTTGTTTTACGGGACGCTAGCTGACTTTGCGGCATTGGGGGCGACACCTAATGTCTAGCTCACCAATCAATACGGGCCAGCTTACACCGTGGTCGGGGTCCGGCGATTACAACGCGCTGCTTTTCGCGATACAGGGCGCGCTCGCTAAGCTCAACACGGCAACCTTATGCCGCGTGGAGTCATGCACAGTGGCAGACGGCTCAGTGGCAGCCATAGGCCAAGTCTCAGTCACCGCGCTCATCAACCAAGTAGATGGAGGCGGAAATGGATATCCTCACGTTGAACTGTATGACTTGCCTTACTTTCGGCTCGCCGCCGGCAACTCAGCGGTTATAGCTGATCCAGTCGCTGGAGATATAGGCCTCATGGTGGTGTGCAGTAGAGATATCAGCAAGGTCAAGAGCACTGGCGGTACGCAGAGCAACCCCGGGTCTGCTCGGAAATTCTCGATGGCCGATGGTCTCTATTTGGGAACGGTCATCTCCGCTGCCGCCCCTACGCAGTACGTTCAATTTTCAAGCGCCGGCGTGAGTATCGTAACTCCTCAGAAAATCCAGCTCCAAAGTACTGGGGATACGGACCTCACTGCCAGTGGGAAGATCCAACTCCAGAGCAGCGGGGACACCGACATTACCGCGAGTGGGAATGTGGTCATCACGGGTAACAGCATCCAGGCCGGCAGCTCGCCTCTGCCTGTCGTATCTCAGCCTTTCATCGCCTGGGTGACAGGCACGCTGATCCCGGCACTGGCAGCTCACTCTATAACCGTTGGGCCGCCCCCTGGTGACTCCCTGACTTCCACGTTTGGGGCCTCGTGATGGGAACCACACCACAGTCGTCCTTCTCCAACATCAAGGATCTCAAGTTTACCTTCACACTGGGTCAGGGTACTTTCGATGGATCAAGCAACACTCTAACTGTTCAGGGGTTGAGGGCGACTGTAGACATAGACCTTGCCGGCGGGAGTATGTACGGTCACCTCGTGTGCAACATCTATGGGATGACGCTTAGCGACATGAATGCCATCGCGAGCTATCAATATCAACCTGACGTTATCGTCAGGAATCAGATACAGGTGACCGCGATTGATGGCGATCAGTCGACGCTCGTCTTCACCGGGACCATCATGACCGCATGGCCAAACTTTCAGAATCCCCCGGATGTCTATCTGCAGATTCAGGCATCGCTCGCCATCATAAATCAGCTAACTCCCATCTCTCCGACTTCTGTTAAGGCCCCGGTGGATGTGGCGACAGTAATGCAGCAATTGGCTACTACGGGCGGATACACTTTTGAGAACAACCTCACTGCACCAATCACGCTCAGCTCGACCTACCTAACAGGGACGATGATCGATCAGGCGAGGGAGTTGGCTAATACCGCCCAGATAAACTTCTACATCCATAATGGTGTGCTCGCCATCACGCCGCTGAACACGCCCAGGGTAACTCCGCAACCAATCCCTCTCGTAAGTAGCGCAACGGGCATGGTTGGATACCCTGTGTATGATGGTCAGCTCTTATTCTTTCGCACGCTTTTCAATCGACAGATATTGTTTGGCGGTGCCATTCAGGTGGTCCTGAGCAGCATACCTCAGAAAATCGGTGCTCAAGATCAACTGAATCAGGGCGGCACCGTAACAGCCGGCTCACCCTCAGTCACCCCGCCGCCGCCTATCCAAACGCCTCAGGGCGCTGCGGGTCAATGGTATGTGTCATCCGTGGCCTACAGCTTGGAGTCGCAAAAGCCAAACGGGGCGTGGTTCTGCTCGGTCAGCGCTCGGGCGATCCAGCTCCCGGTGACATCATGAGCAGCACCAACGAACAGGTCGCTCACTTATTCGATAGCTACTCGCGTCCCGGTCAGCGTTGCCCTGAGTGCGGCGAGATCGGCCAGCCGGGAGAGCGCACCAGGCGTCTCGTGCAACTTGAAGGGGCTCGGCACTCGCTGGGGCGTAAGATCCACGCTATCTATTCCGTGTGTGCACCGTGCGGGGAGAAGCCCAAGCTCCGGATCATTGAGGAGTTCGATCGCGTCTTAGAGCATCTGGTCAGCGCCGAGGCGTACAGCGTAATGGTGGCGAGTGAGAAGTGTGTGAGTGCGGTGGTCCAGTGATGCTCACAGTCCGACAGAAGTGTGCTAACTGCGAGATATCGTTCGTCGCTGAGGCCGCCGGGGGCCAATGCACCGCGACGTTCTCTGTCGGTATGGCCGATGTGGTCTACACCCTTTGCAGCGGCTGCGGGGCTCGGGCGCGGTCTGAAGGACTGCGCGGAATAAGCCAAGTTGCTCAGGACAGTCGCCTAAGTCCGATGCTGCAGCGCAGGGTCAAAGTCATCGTGAGTATGCTGGACAACGCAGTTAATTAGGAGGCAGTATATGGCAGGATGCGCGGAGTGCGGTGGATGTCTTGGAGCTAACCCAAAGTCGCAAATATTTGCGGCGGGTCTCACTGGGACCTACAGTCAACACACCTTGTGCCAACCGTGTTGGCAGGCGGCTAGGTCACTCGGAGGCCCCGGGCCAAATGTCAGCGCCGCTGCCTACGGTCAAGACGATGCGGCCCGCGCTGCGCGCCGGGCCAGGCGCGGATATTGAGTTTGCTGCATTACTCGGGGGCACCTGAGTAGGCGGTTCGTCTAATGGATGGACACCGGAATGGCTTGGAGCTGCAGCCCAAGAATCCGGAGATGTAGGTTCGAGTCCTACACCGCCCGCAGCAAAGCCTCTCAGGCGAATCCGACGTGCTACGGGTCCAGAAAATCGTAGCGATCGCTCCTGGCCAGCCCTAGCTTCGTGGCGAGCACTCACAGGGCGTGAGCGCCACAGGGCCGGCTCTTTGCGGTAAGCAGCGACGGGCCGCAAAAAGAAGCCCCAGCCGAAGCCGGGGCTCTTGCTCTTGGGAAGCTATTCAGATCATACGTCTGGTCGTCGGAGGTAGATAGTTATCTTTCGATCCCCTGGGGCAGTCTGCCATCTGCTGATAGCCTCTGCACTACTGGGAAAACTGATCAGTACTCCACATGGATTCGACCCGGGCGAACCAGATCCAGATGGAACACAGCCGCGAGTTCCCTTGTGGCCGTCAGAAATACCAAGTGGTTGCCATGAACCTTGGGTGTCGAGGCGCACACCTGTTGGAGAGCATGGGTCAGTGTACGCCGGCTCTTATAGGCTCTTGATGGCCTGACGCTTCAGCGTGCTCCGTATCCATTCAGGGACAGATTGATTGTTCGCCTTGGCCGCTGCCTCAATAGTCGATAATTCGCTCGGCGTTAGCTCCGAAACCCACGCGAGCTTGCGACGCAGCCTCTTGTTCTCAATGCTCAGCTGCTTGAGAGTTCGCTTTGAGTCACCTGGTTCGCGGCATGCGTGAGAGTTTACCCAGGCGTCAATTTCCTCGGGAATGGCCAGTATGACGGATTTGCCTTCTTGCTTTGGCCTACGCACAGGCAATCCGAGTTCCGCCTCCCACCTCTGGGCGGTCCGAACTCCCTTACCCAGATACTTCGCTATATCTTTCCACGATGTGAGCACGGGAATCATTTCCGCTTCTGCGATTTAGGATGAGAGTTGTGACCTGTGAAGAGAAAACACGCCTTTTAAAGCGATATGACACGGCCACATCTGCCTCTCCGAGGCCGTACCCAGTTGTTAGCCATTACCTCTCTCAGCAACAAGGAGGCGCTCTACCTCAGCCAGCAGTTTGTCAGCGAGCGTCAGTTCGGTCAGCACAAGCGCTGGCGTCTCGCCGGCTGCCGAGAGGATGCTGCCTCTCTCCCATTCGCTCAACCATGCCGACACGATGACTAGGTCGAAGTTCGAGGTACGCAGAAGAGTCTCTGCTTCCGGCAGAGCGGCCGGTCTCGCCTCGTAGCCGGCGCTCTCCAGAACAGCGCAGCGAGTTTCTAAGTGGTCTCCGCCATTCCCAACGCAAAGCAACCGTGCAGGACGGGACGATGGCATAGAGAAATGCTCCTTTGCCGCTTATTGGACAATCGGAGGATTCACCCAATATACCCGAAATGTCACAAAATGACGTATACGTGCACAACTGTGAAGAGGGCCAGCGCATCGAACGACGCCAGAGCAGGGAGTCGACTATGGGTTCTTCTGAGACTCCCGGCGCGAATGGGCCTTTCCAACCACTCAATTACAACTTAGCGCTCCTCGCGCACCTCATCTACCTGGCCCGGCGAAGCGAGGCCGCGCAGCAGCAGCGGTACCTTGAGTGGGCGTCCAGGGTGGTCGAAGAGATGCAGCATCACCCGAATCTGTGCGAATGAGAACCCTGAGCAACCGCTCCAGGGGTAGGCTCAGGGTATCTTCCAATACCAGCGTCGCCGTGGCTGACCGCGTAGCGTCGGGGCGAGCGTTCTGATCGCGCACGACTTGGGCTAGCTGCCGTGCGGCGCAATATGACGGTTCGCGCCGAACAATCACCCAGCATCACAAGGGGGGCGAGCGCCGAATGCCTTGTCCTGAATACCAGCGACTTCTACAACTCTATGATGCAGCCCTAAGGCGTTGGGGGCGAGTTATGTGGTCGGCAAGAGCCGACTTTCCAGGCATACCAGAGCACTTGGCTTCGGAGATGAGGCAAAGGGCCTACGTCGAGCGGAACGACGCCCACAAACGGATGCGCGCCCACCAACAGAGTTGCTCGGTGTGTAATCCGAGGTTGTGGGTGCAATGACAGGAGCACCATGGAAAACGAACAGAAGCCTTGCGAAAAGTGCGGCGAGCCAATGATTAGGCAGACAGGCAGCATCTCCGGCCCTGTTCAAATGGCGAACAACGAACAGGTAGTCGTGGTCAGCATGACGTGGTACAAATGCCGGAACGGACACACTAGATATTTCAAGGACGGTCAGATTGTCCGGGTGAACTAGTGCCAATGTTTGCACTCTGGGAGAGCCACCGATGGCTGAAGAGCCCATCAAGAGTTCGCCAGCAATCAACTAGCACTTTTCCCAGTCGCCCGGCGCATTATTTGCGTTCTACACTCTCGCCATGGACCTCGACGCAATCGTGCAGGGTATCGACGCAGAAATCATGCGCCTGAAGCAAATTCGGGCGCTGCTTGCCGGCCACATAGCCCCCTTGAAGCGTGGGCTCCCTCCCACAAAGCGCCGGACGATCAGCGCCGAGGGACGTGCAAGGATCGTAGCAGCACAAAAGAAAAGATGGGCTAAGCTGAGATCGTCATGACGAATGATCATTGCCATTCCTGTTTCAGAACCGAGAACCTCAGAGCGTGTGAGGGAAATTCCGACGGACCGTGCAGGAATAGCAATTTTCTTTGTCCAGGCCATTTGAATTTGACCCGTGCAGAGAGGCCACAGTGCCCTGAGTGCTATAAGACCTTCCCACCAGGCGACTCATAAGTGGGACCAGACTCGGCGCATCATCTTTGCGCCAATGCTGGGCTGAGCTATACGTTGCCGCAGCCAAGATGCAGCGCGATGATCGTCTTCTGGCGCACCGGGCTCCTGAGTCGCCAGTCGATGTCTTGCGGTGATAGGCTTCTCGCCAGTTAAAGAGGGGAGAGTTCGATGGCCCAACTGTGCTCGTATCGAGCTGCGCGGAACTCCGGGAGAACCTGTGTATGAGCGACTCCACGCCTATATGACTTCTCTAAATTGGTATCGGACGATCGATGGGTTTTCGCAAGCCGGTGACCAGGTAACAAAGACATTGCCCCATGCAACGTATCAGGCCAACTCTGTATCCGAAGACCCGGTACCGCTCACTGTGGCTCAGGAACTGAGGTCTGGTATTGAAAGCCGGATCTGGACGCCGGCGATCGCCCTGGTGATTAGATCAGCAAACTGGGGTCAGGCAGGATAAGCGACAAGCTCGCGATGTTAAGCCGGAGGAATATGCGCCTCTACATTTCCAGGATCACCGAAGGTGTTGAGGGTCTAAAGCCTTCCACTTACGAGTTGGGAAAGACCATAGAGGAAGCGTGGTACTGGCAAACGAGGGATGCCGCCGATCGGGCATTAGAATTAGTCAGCGTGGTCGGCATCGATATACGGCCTCCTAATGGCTTTGAGCCTAAGATCTCTTGCAGTGTGTTTCGTGTCGAGCCTCGACCCCAAGGCGGATTCGCTATCTCTTGCGCGGCTCCATTTCTATGAGGCAAGAGTCTATCCGTTCCGCAATCATGACCGCCCTTTTGTCGTTGAGCTTGCTCGCCGGCTGCGATCAGTTCACACAAACACCAACCAAAGGGTCACACGGTGAAAATCCATGTGCGGCGATCACCAAAGGTGGCGACTCGCAGCGTTTCAAGACGGTTGAGGTCTACCCGGTGGGGATGCGCCAGAACTTAGCTCTAGATAGCTACACGGGGCAAATGTGTCGCACCTGGAATTGGCAGACGAACGGAGGAAGGTCACCCTCAAATCGTTTTCCCACCTGCGCCTCGCTGTCGGGTCGACCGGAAGGAGAGCCTGGGTTTATATCTGGGCAGTAACGGCCCAAGCGGTCACTGCGAGTGGAACGCAGCAAGTAGTGGTAAGAATGGACCTATGATGGACATCACATCAGCCGAGAAAGAGATGAAGTTAGTGAACTTCTCCGCATAGGTGCTTGAACCACGCGCCTCTTCCAGCTCGTTCACTACCTCAATGATTTCCTGTCGTCTCACAGGATTGGGCACTTTTGCATTCAACTCACTCCGAAGCTTGGGGAAGATATCTGCTTCGGATATTGAGATCGCGGTGGTCGAGTTGTCTGTACTGTTGACGTTGACCCGCGCCCCTGGTCCACTGAGAACGTAGACCGTCCCTGCCGTTTCCTTCAGCATCATGCTCTCCGAGTGTCTTAGGTCATCCAGGCGGGCATTAAACCATTCCCAATCGTTGCTTCCGGGCAACTCCTGAGATTTCTCGTGCGAAAAGTAGCGTATCTCAGCACGCACCTCTTCCAGCGACTCGGGCAGCGGATCGCGAACCAGAGGGAGCAGAGGTCTCTGGTGCCAGTAATCGCCCTCATAGACGCCCACCCCGGTCAACAGGACGCCCCGAGTTGTACTGTCCCGTGCTATGAGGTTGTCGTGTTTCAGTTCCTGTAAAGCGGTAGACAGTTGGTCATCGCGGAAGCCAATCTTAGCTGCGAGGTCTTTGTACTCAGTTGGGAGCATCACGCGCTTACTGTCTCGCACCACCAAAAAGACGTGCTTTAGAAAGTGTCGGGCGTATGCCTTGCTATTGGTCGGTTTATCGAGAGGCATAGATCACCCTGCATAGCATAGAGTGTAACGGAAACTGTGCTACTTCCCGCTGTGCAGAACTGGTGCAGATCGAGGAAAAGCGAGGATGGAACTACGCAAGGGATTAAACGACCCCGCTAGCGCCGCCTCAGCGCTCGATACTGATCTGGTGTGAGCCTCAGGTATACGCCACCTCTGCCGTTCTCTATCGCGTGCTCCAGCATCTGCCTGGCCTCAGAGGTTCCCCACGCCTCACCTCGCCTCGGTAGCTAGGACTCCGTCGTGACCTGGCTAGGATGCACTGCCAGGCCCCGCATTCGGCCGGATGCGCAGTTGGGTGCGCCCTCGATTGTTCCTGGCCGCGAAGACCTAGACCTAATGCTTACGGTTTTTTCACAAGATCATTGAGCGGTCGGCAGGGTTGTGTTTCTCGTTCCAGGGCTCTCCGGATCTCTGCTTGTATGCGTTCTTGATTCGCTTTGAATTGTGCTGCCTGCTCTGGCGGCATTTGCTGAAACAATTGGCTTTGAATCTCGGCTTCACGCGCAAGTCTCTTGGCGCTCTGTGCAGCTTGCTCCCTCTCATGTTCATCATCTGTCTTCCGAAATGCTTCCGTTTCCTCCCGCGAGGTCAGATATGCTCTCGCTGGATAAAGGCCCACGAGGATTTTGATTCCGTTCAGTGGTACATCTTGTTCTGCACTAAAGTTGTCTCTCCATTTTGCTTGCCAAAACTGAAGGTGGAGAAAATCAAGTAGTGCACCGGCTGCATCCTCCGCTCGATGCGAGTTATTTCGAGGGCCATTTGGACCGGCAGGACCGTACCAGATAATCGAAACGCCGTCTTGAAGGCCATCGAGAACTGTTGGCGGGGTGGGTTTCCATGCAGCACCCTTAAGAGCCGAGAATATATTGAGTGCCGCTCTTCTGGACTCCGCGTCTGGCATGAACCTGATGACCGCTTCCGTTCCGTCATACGGGGCGAGAGAGTCTAGCAGTGACTTTCCGCGGGTGTACCAGAAGTCGAAAACTCTTGGTGCATTGCAGACAGCAAGATCATTGAGCGCTGCCTTCTCTGCTCCAAGTTGGGTATCTAATGCACTCGCCTTTTGTTCCACTACGCTGGCTTTACCTTGTGCACCCCGCGCCGCAATTGAGGCGACGGTAGAGTTCGTCTTTGCTTCTTTAGCGTCACTGTCCGCTTTGTCTGCAGATGTGGCGGCATTGCCCGCTTCTAGTTCTACCAGTGCAAGCAATTGCTGACTCTTGCTTCGGAGCTCGCTCGTCTTATAGCGCAGATTGCTGTTTATTGATGCCAGCGCTGCGCTGCCCCAAGCCTCGCCAAAAACGCCAATGACCACCAGCAATGTGGCTATTATCTCGAACCCCAATTTCCGGAAACTAGGGCGGTCAGGCGGTCGGATATAGCCACGTCTCCAAGCCTCTCGTTCTTCTCGGTATCCCCAGATGATTCCTACAATCTCGGCTGCAACGCCGACTGCTACTGCGATCGAACATGCCCAAGCCCAGACCTCCCAGCCTCCAGAGGATCCTTCCAAGGCTTTTATCGAACTTTCCAACGCGGAGATGGAGCTCTCCAACGCTGCTCTGGTTGCTTCCAAGTCGGCGGCCGAAGCGTTATTTGGAAGAGTGACTTGGCATAGGATCACGGGGGCTTATCTCATTCCACGTCTTGTCTTCAATCGTGCCCACAGTATGCGCCCGAATTTCGAGCAAACGAAAGATGCATCCAAAGGCGCTAAATAGCAAGGTAAGAGGCGTCTATCGCCAGATTGCAGGCCGAATCCGAAGTAAAATGACGCTCTAGAATGCCCCAGGACGCGTCGGTAGACCCGTGGAGGCTCCTAGGCAGCTCCCGATTGCTGCAGGTAGTCACCCACCGGGCCGCTTGTGCCGCCCTGTTGTATACGCCCGCCCGTTTGGATCTTCGCAGTCACTGTAAACCCACCTCGGCTCGCCGGCGTCTGTGGTGGCAGCGCTTTACTTTGAAGCCCGGTTTACTCTCTCCGAGGGGCCGGGCTTATTTTTCGCGCTATGGGTGCTCAATGGCTAACACCTATGTCCTCCCTCGGGCTACCCCTTAGCGGAATGGTACTTATCCGGCGCCCCGGCGAAGAATATAGCCATGGAAGCTGCTGCCATCGAACATCCGGCCCTGGAGAAGCACTACTCGCTTGAGGAAATATGCACTCTCTGGGGGCTGAGCGATAAGACGGTGAAGAAGCTCTTCGCGGACGAGAAGGGTGTACTGCGGATTGGGCGGCCCGGGACGTCTACCCGCCGGGGCCACGAGACGCTACGTGTCCCGGAGAGTGTTCTTTTGCGCGTCCATTCCCGGTTGCGCTGACCAGGCGGAACGAACGTCGGCTATGAGCTGCTCCTGCCTCGCCTTCACAAACGGAGCATAGTGTCTTTCGGTCATCCCTATCGAACCGTGGCCAAGCAGGACAGACACCCTTTCGAGTGGAACCCCAGCCAGCAGCATCTCCACCGCAAACGTATCGCGCAACATGTGAGGGTGGCATCGCTTGGTTATGCCGGACACTTTAACCAGGCTGCGAAAGGCTCTCTGCCAAATTACGGCCACGTTCTCTCGATCACCGTTGCCGCTCCAGAAGAAGTACTCCGGGTGAGTCTTCAGGACAGGAGGGATCGAATGCAGCTCCCTGACCACAAAATCGGGCAGCGGAACGAACACCGGATTGCCCGTTTTGGCCATGTAGAGCAAGAGTAGGTCGCCCTGGAGCCGGCTCTTTTCTAGCGTAACGGCGTCGCCGATCCGTAGCCCGCTCCACCGCATGAGCAGCAGGAGCGCTCGCAGGCGCTTACCGTGGGGACTGTTCGGACGATGTGGATCATAGCGCTCGGTCGCCTGGAGAAGCCGCTGAAATTGTTCCGGGGTGAAATAATCGGTTGGCTTCTGCCTGACTTTGATCGAGCCGAGGTCCGGCACAGAGTTCCGCTCCACCCAGCCGTGCTGTACGCAAAACCGCATGAGTTCCGAAAGCTTACCCTGCTTCAAAAGTTTAGTTCTCGCTGAGTTCTGCCATGTGGCGCGGAAGCGCCTGAGTGCCACCAGGTCGATTTCCGGAACAACCTTATAGTTCTCGGACCTCAGCCACGGTAGGAACTCGCCTTCGAGGAACCCCCGGGCCTTCCGTATGGAGGCCGGCTTAAGCTCGCGGGCCGCCGCGTCATCCAGGAACGCCTTCACCGCTTGCTCCACAGTGGCCTTCTCTGCTCCTCGGATGTCCTTGCCGGCTTCCTCCATCTTGGAGATGGAATCGGAGGCCCTAATCCAGCTTGTAGTCTTGAGGCTACGGCGGATATAGTGAGAGTCAATGGTGCCTTCTACCCACATCGGGCAAGAGCAGCGCTTCCAGTACCTGTCCTTCTGCTTTGGGCACGATCGGCTATGCCTGCGGTACAGGGTCAACATGGCGCGATCGTACGCCAATCGTACACGCGAAATCAACATTCATCTAAACCACTCAAACAGCGAGGTTTAAAGCATGTACCCCGAGATGATGGTCATACCGATGCGCGAAGAGCTTACCCGCGCGGGCATCAAAGAAGCGCGGACGGCAGAGGAAGTCGACGCAGCGCTGGCCAATCCAGGCACCACCATGCTGGTGGTCAACTCGATCTGCGGCTGCGCCGCCGGCAAGATGCGCCCCGGGGTCCGGCTGGCGTTGCAGAATAAGACCCTTCCCGACCAGGCAATCACCGTATTTGCCGGGCAGGATCGCGAAGCGACGGAACGCGCCCGTTCCTACTTCGAGGGCCACCCTCCGACGTCGCCCGCTATCGCTATTCTTCGCGATGGCAAGCTGGTGTACCTCATGCAGCGTTCCGCGATCGAGACCGCGACCGCACCGATGATCGCACAGGAATTGACCCGGGCCATGAATGAGCTGTGCTCCAAGACGACTGCGTAATCAACACCGTCTAGAGCTTATGCGGACACGGACCGTGCTCTGCGAGTAATGTTTCCACGCTGAGCGCGGCCCCTACGGCTTTGGATCGCCAGGACTCCTGCACCGTGGCATGCGGGTCCGGGTGAGCCTTGTCAATTTGCTCTTGGTAGACAAAAGTGATGACCCGGTCCTCCGGCTCATCGCACCAAACATTACCTTTTCCGTCGCGGCGAGTGGATCCGGAAACCCATCCGGCCGGCGTCAAGTGCCACTCGGTCCACTGCCTGCTGATGGCCATGCTCTCTCCAACCAACCTTGCATTGCCTAACGATGACGATTTAGGTTAACAGGACGGAAAGGCCGCATTCCATATGAGAACAAGCCCAGAAATAGCCCCTCCCGGGCGTAAGCGGTCAATCCTCAAGGGGTTTCTCGCCGGAGCCATCGGGGGTTTGGTGGGTGCCGCCGCAAAGGCCGTAGCCGAGGCTGTTTACCCGCCTCGGACTCAGGGGCAGATTCCTCCCCCCGCCGTGCTGGTAAATCGCATGGCTTCCCGCCCCCTGAGCGAGACCGAAGAAGTAGTCTCGGTGCAAGCGATTCACTGGGGCTTTGGAGCGCTAGTGGGTGGGGCCTATGGCGCGGTGGCTGAGTATCAACCGGTGATCACAGGGCGGCTGGGAGCTAACTTCGGCTTGACCCTGTGCGGGATGACCCATGCGTGCACGTTACCCATCATGGGATTGACGGAAAGCCCGGAAAACCAGCCTGCCCGGGAGCACGCCAGTGAACTGGTGACGCACGCCATCTATGGCGTGACCACCGAAGTGGTTCGCCGGGCGGTACGCAAAGTACTGTAGAGCCGGAAAAGTAAGTTTTGTGAAGGGTACGGCCTGCCTCGCCGCAGCGAGCTTTAGGCCGTACGTACCGATGGGAAATGAATGCGGCTTTAGCCGCTGAGGGGCGGCCCTCAGGGGCTAAACAGGCTGCGGAAAAAACTCCTTGTACGAAGGGCACGGCTTCAGCCGTGCCGCAAGACCATGTTCGCGACGCGGCTTTAGCCGCTGAGGTACGCTTTCAGGGACATTAAGGGTTGAAAAAGACGTACCTCAGGGGCTAAAGCCCTCATCAGAGTAGCTCGATACGGCACGGCTGAAGCCGTGCCCTTCGTACAAAGACTTTTTCCGCAGCCTGTAAAGCCCGTTGTTCTTGGTTGCTAATAAGTACGGGCTAAAGCCCGTACCCTTCAATAAAATGGTTCTTGCTTAGCGTGTGAAGCCCCTGAGAGAGTTTTTCTCACAGGGGCTTTTTCGCCGT
>CAWCCT010000014.1:0-123377 GCA_963794165.1 uncultured Acidobacteriaceae bacterium
AGCTTTCCGCTCAGCGACGTATTCGATTTTCTTACCGAGCAGACGGTTACCGGGCTGCTGGAGCAGGCATCGCTCGATTCTCCGATTTTTCGCGCGCGCTGGCGATGGGATGCGGGGCGTAGTTTGCAACTGTTGCGGTTCTATAATGGCAAACGCATCGCACCCCAGGTGCAGCGGACGCGGTCGGATGATCTGCTGGCCAGCGTCTTTCCGCAGGTTGCCGCCTGCCAGGAAAATATCGAAGGCGATATCCAGATACCCGAACACCCGCTCATCCAGGAAGTCATGAAGGACGTGCTGACGGAAGCGATGGATCTGGAAGGATTGATCCGATTGCTTGCCGGGATTCGCACTGGGTCGATTCGCTGTCTTGCGGTCGATAGCGCTACGCCCTCCGCGTTTGCGCATGAGCTGCTGAACGCCAACCCGTATGCCTTTCTGGACGATGCGCCGCTGGAGGAGCGGAGGGCGCGCGCGGTCAGCATGCGCGGCATGGTTCCGGAAAAGTTGCTGGGAGAGGCAGGCCGGCTCGATCCTGCGTCGATTGCCGAGTTGCGGGAAGAGTGTTGGCCTGACGTGCGCGATGACCACGAGCTGCATGATCTGCTCTGCTCTTTGATCGTGGTGCCAGTGGAAATTCAAAACCTCGACGGAGCGCTGCACTGGCCTTTATTTTTTGAACGGCTTCAGTCGCATGGCCGAGCCACGTTAGCCGAACATGCGGGAAAGCAGTACATGGTGGCGGCGGAACGGGTACAGCACCTTCGCTTGTTGTGGCCGGAGTTCGGCGTCGAACGGGTACTTCCCTGCCCCCCAGAAACAAAGGAGCTGGTTTACGGCGATGTCGTGCGGAAGTGTGTGCAGGGATGGATGGCGTTGCTGGGCCCCGTGACTTCGCGGACGCTGGGCGCGAGGTTGGGAGTGGAGCCAGCGGCTATCTGGGCAGCCATGCTGGTGATGGAGATGCAGGGAACCATCCTGCGGGGTGTATTTGAGGGGGCCGCGCAGGCGGCCTGCGATGAGGATGTGGAATGGTGCGAGCGTAGGCTGCTGCAGCGCATCCATAAGAGAACGCTGGCTGGGCTGCGCAAGCAGATCGAGCCGGTAACGCCGGCGGTCTATATGAATTGGTTGCTGCGCTGGCAGCGGGCGGCGCCACGCGCGCAGCTTAGCGGCGAGGCGGGGGTGTTGGAGGCGCTGCGGCTGCTGGAGGGCTTTGAGGCGCCGGCGATCGAGTGGGAAAGGACGCTGCTGCCGCAAAGGGTTGCCGGCTACGATCCGAGATGGCTCGATACGCTGTGCATGGAGGGTGTGGTTGGATGGGGACGAATCTCCCCTCATCCAGCATTTGCCACTCATGGCAGCGACTTTACGGCTCCCAAGCGGGTGGTTCCTACCAGCATGGCACCGGTCACGTTCTTTCTCCGCGAAGACGCGCTGTGGATGGACCGATGCCTGGCGCAGCGCGCGATTCCTGAGCCCGCTTTGCGGGCCTGCCTGAGTGAATTGGCCTGGCAAACGCGTGGTCACCTGGCGCAATACGGAGCGGTATTTGCCGGGGACCTGGTACGTGGTCTAGGCCTGCCGGCAGAACAGGTCAATCGCGCCCTGTGGGAACTGGTAGCGGCGGGACTAGTTACAGCCGACGGGTTTGACAGCCTGCGGGTGCTGATTGACCCACGGCGTAAGGCTGCCTCCCAGGGCGGACGAACACGCAACACGGTCGGACGATGGAGCCTGCTGAACCCGTCGGCCGGACTGGTGGAGAGCGGAGGCGCACAGGCGGAGCGGCGCGAGGCAGAGTTGGAGTCCGCGTGCTGGATGCTGCTACGGCGTTACGGCGTCGTCTTTCGTGACGTGCTGGAACGGGAGACAACCATACCTCGATGGCGCGAACTGCTGGGCATGTTTCGCCGGCTGGAGGATCGGGGGAACGTGCGCGGGGGCAGATTCCTCAGCGGATTTGGCGGAGAACAGTTCGCAGTGCCGGAAGCGGTGGCATCGCTGCGCCAGACCCGCCTGCATATGGGCGATGAGGCGATCACCGTGGCCGCAGCCGACCCGCTCAATTTGGCCGGAGTTGTGGTTCCGGGAGAGCGGCCGGCTGCCGTTCCAGGAAAGACAGTCAGCTTTGTCGGCGGCGCGGTGCGGGTAGAAGACAGTACTCTGGCAGTAACCTCATTCTGAACAGTCTCGAATCATTTCCACCGGCTTGTTAATCTAACGCCTATCTGAGGAGGTCCAGGATGAATTTGGCGCTGACCGTCATTGCAATTGTCATCTGGGGCTGGTTGGCCGTGATATGGACGCGGCGGATCAAGGCTCGCCGGGAGTTCGAACGGATTAGTATCACGCCGGATGCACTTCACAGCCTCCTGGAAGCCCACACTAACTTGTTAATCCTGGACGTTCGTCAACCCCTGGACTTGTTGGCTGACTCGGAGATTATCGAGGGCGCACAGAGGATTTCGCCCGAGGATGCAATGGCAAATCCGGCTCTTATCCCGAGAGATAAGGATCTGGTTGTGTACTGCACTTGCCCCAGTGACAAGACCAGCCGCGCGATAGCCCTCAAGGCGTTGAGCGTGGCGCCGGACTTCGATTTGAATCGAGTCAAGTTCCTTAAAGGCGGCTTGGCGGCATGGAAGGCCAAGGGTTTTCCGGTCGTTCCTTACGATAAGACATTTCACCTGGATACAGGTACTTAACAACCTTGGCTCTGATTTTCACAAGACCAAAGCCAAGAGAAAGACCCCGGGACTAGAATGCGGCAGAACAACTGCCGCTGCGCCTTCTCCATCCCAAAGGAAGGCAAGCGTACGTCAGTTCCGGAGATCAGTTATGCAAACCCCCAAGCCCCTATGGCGTCGAGCGAGTCTCGTTTGCCTCGCCCTTCCACTTTCTCTCTGCGCTGCACAGGCCCAGAACTGGACACCGATTCAAACGGCATTCGCAGCAAATGGAACCGTGCTGCCCGGATCGGTGCTTCACTTCGATCTGGTGCGCAGCGACCTCTCAGTCACAGTCAACGGCCAAGCGCTGGACCCCGCCGAAATCGCGAACGGCTACGTGAACTTCAAATTTTTGTCAGACGGCCAATATTTTGCTGATGGAGCTCTACCCGCCCAGGAGTCTGAGGTTCCGGCACTCTCAACGGCGTTACGCTTGGACAAGGCAGTGCATATTTCGGCAGTGGTTAACCATGCTGCGCTCGAAACTCCCAAGCTTTTGTGGGTCCATTTCGAAGCGACAGGAAGCGGGTCCGGTTTGGCCAGCGATATCGCCGGGGGTCTAGCCACCATTAGCAATCCGCAGAGGAACGTGACGGCTGTTCCGGTCACAGTCAGCGAAGTGCCTGCCCCATACCAGTCTCTTTTCAGTGCATCAGGCGGGACGATCACGCAAATTAATGGAGCAGTGTACGAGGTTGTGATTCCTCGCCCCGACGAGGGTAATTACCATCTCGGGCCGGTGCCGGCTTCGGCCTCACTGGGCGTGGGAGTAACTTTCTTCGCGCAGCCCCTGACTGGGAACACAGTGGCTTTGAACTCTGAATTTGCACTTGATCGCGCTGAGGTCGAGGATGTAATTGATGCGCTTAGCAAGGACGGTTTCAAGGTGCCGGCGCTGCATGATCATTTTCTGAATGAGCAGAAGCGGCTGTATTTCGTGCATGGGTTTGCCGTGGGCGATGAAGATACGCTCTCGTCGGCGCTGTTGAGCTCGCTTCCTCCGATTTACCGGAAGGTACATTGATCCAGCGAGAGGGGGCGAAGCTTAGACATGGACGATGAATCGGCCAAGCCCCCTCCCGCATCCGCGGCACTCGAAGCAGAGGATTACTACTACGACGGCCCTTACCTGGTTTTTACCGCGCAATACCATTTAAAGCGTGGGACGTGCTGTAACTCCGGATGCAGGCATTGCCCGTACGAGAGCTCATCCAGTAGCTAACGAGCGCTTTATGGCGTGAGTAGGACTTTCCCCTCCGCGCCTTTTTCTGCCAGCTCTTGAGCCTGCCGAGTCTCCGCTAGCTTTAGCTGTCCTGGCGATGGGGATGGTGAAAGCACCCTGTGCGATCTCGCGGGCAAGCTGTTCAAGACGTTTTCCGTCCGGCTGCGAATATACCTCATTTACCTGGAGGTCTGGCCGCCCTTTCGCGGATTCCGGTTTGCCGACTACGGTCGCGAGGACTCCGCCTTTCTTTAGGTGGGGAAGGAGACGATCGATCACGTCGTGCCCAACGGTATCTGCTACTGCGTCTAATTCTTTGAGGTTGTCCAATTCTTTTTGATCGTCCAGGGCGACGATTTCGTCCGCTCCCAGTTTTTCTGCTTCGGAACGCTGACTCGCACGCACAGCGGCGATCACGTGAGCTCCATGCGTTTTGGCAACATGGACCGCGGTACGCCCAACTCCACCCAGCGCACCGGTAATCAAGCAGCCTTTGGCCCGAGCGCGGATTGATTCCCGTTCTCAATCAATTGTGCCCCGGTAGTCAGGACTAGTGGCAAAGCACCTGCTTCGACGGGGTTGAGGCCGTCGGGCATTAGCGCCAGAGTTTCGGCTTTGCAGGTTACATACTCGGCGTAGGTTTGGCCGGTGACGGCTAGTACGAGGGAATCCACTTTTACGCTGGTGACTCCTTTGCCTACGGCCACTACCTGACCCGCAAGGTCCCAGCCGAGAATGGCGGGAAGCTGGAGCGGCATTATGTTTTTCATGTCGCCACGCCGCACTTTGTAGTCGATCGGGTTGATGCTGGTGGATATCAGTTTGACCAGCACTTCGCCGGTGCCGGCAACAGGAATTGGCACTTCCTCGTAGACCAGTTGATCGACGCTTCCGTATCCGTGCAGGAGAACTGCTTTCATTGTTTTTCACCGTCAGATTAACTTTATTCCAAAAGAGATGGTCCGGCGGTGGGTCGCGCTCTGGATGACAAGGGCGGGGCGGTCCATCCATTCGAATCGGTTGCAGGGATCCCAGGTCTCAAAAGCGAGACCTGGGGCACCCATCGATTTGTTATCCGGGAGATTTGTTACATGGAGGCTTCGGTCCGGATGACAATTCGGTCCGGGACGGGTTAATGACAGGGAAATTGTCATTCTGCGGGGGAGGCGCCGGGGGCGGTGCGGTTACGGTTGGCGTGGCTGGCGGCGGTGCGGCGGCGCGGACCAGCAAGGCCTGACGGGGAAAGCTGAAGCTGCCTCCGGTGTCATCGATGACGTTGACCTGGCAGATGTAGAGGCCAGCTTTGAGGCTATCAAGCGGAATGTCGAAGGCAAAGGCGACGGCGTCGCGCCCGGGCACGTTGATGGTGTTGGCCTCAACCAATGGGGTCTCGAAAACTTTGCTGGTGCCCTGCAGAAACTCGATGCTGGTCAGCACTTTCATGCCGGGCTTGCCTGGACTGCTCTTAGCTGCACCCGAGGGATCATACAGCTCGTAAAGCAAGTACATGTGCTGATCGGTGCGGAAAACATGAGCTACATTCGGTACCCAGGTGAAGCCGCCGTTGGAAAGCGGATTATCCTCATCCTTCTTGCCCGCGGAAGTGCGTTGGCTGGAAAGGACGACGGAGCTGAGCTTGAGCGGAAACTTCTTTAGGTCGGGCAGGTTGATGTCGGTTTCAAAAGAGCCCATGCGTCCGGTTTGATTCTCGCGGACCACGAACTTGAGATGATACTTGCCCAGAGGCAAACTAAAGCCAGTGGTGTATTGGATGTTCTTGCGCGAAACCTGCTGCGAGTCGTCAATGGCAAGCTTGACCGTCTGACGAATTTCCGCCATGTCCTGCCCGGCTGTGTTCTTGAGCTCTCCGATGATGTCAAGGGTGGCTTTGCTGCGATCTCCGCCTTTTACAAAGGGGATTTGCGAGCCGGGCACAATGAGAGAGACAGGCACGTAATAGCGGGGCGTTCCGCTGCCCGCATCGCTGCGGAAATAATAGGCCTCGAGGTAAACTTCGACGTCGGTGGCGGGCAGGTCGCTGGCCAGCTGCTCCTGCAATTGGCGCTCGCGCTCATCCTTGTTGGCATGCTTGTAGTCGGCGGGAGCGTAGTAGCCAGGACGGTACTCCAGCTTTACGTTGGGACGGTTGATTTTGATGGTGAGCCTGCGGTAGCGGCCGTCCTTCGCCGTGTCGGTGGAGCGGAAGCCGATCACGTAGTAGGCAGAGGTGTCCTGCTGGATGCGCTGAAAGGCGGGGGAAAAGTCGTTGGAATCGAAGAAGGCCTTGCCTCCCGTATCCGACGATAGAGTGGCCATCACTTCCTGGGTGTTGAAGTTGGAATCGAGATTGTTTTGCAAGGCTGCGCCGTTGTAACCGCTGGTGCCGCGCAGACTGCCGGTACTCGCGTCGCCAAGAGGCGAGATCGCCTCCAGCCCGCGGGCGTCGACGGAATAGATGGACATATTGGCGCGCACCGAGGCGTTGATGGCGGCGTGAAGCGAGGCCTGGTTCTCGATGCCGTCGCGCTGGATACCGCCGGAGAAATAAAGCAGAGATTTTTTCTCGTTGATGTAGGCCAGAGAGTGGGCTATGTCCTCGAAGGCAAAGAGCTCGCGATCAGTATTGACGTCGTTGTACTCCTGCTCATCGGGGGTGAAGGCAGTGGTGTCTTCTACCTGGTTGGTGGTGCTGGTAGCTCCGGATTGGAATCCCGCGCCCTGGGTTCCGGAGTAGGCATTGACCGCGTTCAGCAGCAGTTGCTTATTGGCGGTGAAGTCCTGATCCATCGAAAGCGATTGGTCCAGCGAGACAGCGGCGACCAGATCCGCGGGTTGCATCTGGCGATTTATGTAATTGCGGGCCGCGTCCTGAGCCCGTTCCAGGTCCTCCGGTTGCATGGAGGTGATGTCGAAGAACATCACGATCAGGCGATGGTTGCGCAATTGGGTTGAGGTCGCGACGCGGTTCATGCTGCCCAGGATCGAATTGGGAGCCTTACCGGTTACGGTGGCCTCATTGAGAGGGGTCGCCTGATCGACACTCTGGAAATCGAAGCTGATGATCTTTTGCGGCTTGCCGTTCTCCTGGACCTGGAAGTCGTCGGCGGTGAGGCCACGGACCACTTCTCCGGTCTTCCTGTCGCGGACGACGACGTTGGTCAGGACCAGGTCGCTGTTGACTTTAAGGGTGTAGGCGGTTTGCGTATCCGGGGTGGATGGGGCCTGATCCTGCGCAGGGAGGGGCATCGCTCCCCAGAGCCCGATAAGAGCCACGGAGATGATTTTGCGCAAGTGGCGGTTGACGTTCATCCAATCCTCTCTAGAAGCGGTAACGGGCGTTGAAAGTGAATTGACGCATACCAGCAGCCGCCGTTACCTGGCCGTAGGTTCCCGAGCCCAACGTCGAATCGACGCCTGTGTATTGGACGGTGTTGAAGGGATTGCTGGCGGTGGCGCGCATCTCGAAGGTACGGGTTTCTGAGAAACGAACGGTCTTGGAGAGCGAAGCATTGATGGTGACCGTGCCTGGTCCGGGAATGGAGTACCGCGAAGCGGTCCCATAGGTGTTTGCGGGCGCGGCAAAGGCACTCTTGTTGAACCAGTTATCGAGCGAACCGCCGCCGGCGGTGAGGGAGGCCCCGGGAACGCGATCGGGGCGAAGGGATCCGGTACTTCCGCGCGCTACGTCGGCGACCGCCGCTTCATAGTGCGGCGTGAGCGCTTCTCCGGTGGCTAAGGTGAAGGTGCCGGAAAGCGAGATGCCGCTGAGCGAATGCGCTGCCCATCCGGTATTTACCCAGCGTTCATCGGGTCCGAACGGCAACTCGTAGAGGAAGTTGCCGGTCAGGTTGTGGCGCACGTCGAAACTGGAATTCGATTCTTCCGCCAACAGATTCTGCCAGTTTTGCGCCACCACTGTACTCGTCCCACCGTTGCCTCCAATCGAGCTGGCGTTGTCGATGGAATGGCTGTAGGTGTAGGTCGCCCCCAGCGCAATCCCCCGCTGCAGACGTTTGCGCGCGCTAAAAGTCAGCGCGTTGTAATTGGAGAAAGCGATCGAATCCTCATAGTCGTAGAGAACTCCACTCAGCGATGCAGTGTCCGAACGGCCAGGCGCATCGACTATGTCCAGACGGGTGCCCTTGGAGCCGTTGTAGCCGATGTTGAGCACGATTCCTAGTGGCAGCGTTCGCTGCACGTTCAGGTTCCACACCTGGACGTAGGGCAGGCGGTAGTTCTTGTTGACAGAGTAGTTGCCCAGCTGATTTTGCGGAGGCGTGGGAAAGCCTACGGCCAAACTGATGGGCGCCGCGGTAGAGAATTCATTGGTCTGGACATTGGCATAAGGCGGCTGGAAGGCGAAATCCTGGATGAATTTCGAATATTGGCCGACGGCGTAATTGATGCCATAGCCGGCGCGCACAACGGTGTCTTTCGCCGCCCGCACGGCGATGCCGAGCCGGGGAGAGAAGTTGTTGTGCTCGGGGTAGACGAGATCACGCGGGTATTTGCCGGTGTACGGTCCGATGCCTCCCGAGAGAACGGTGGCGACGGATGCGAAATTGTTGCCGGTATCGAGCGTAGAGAGGCGGTCGTACTTCTCCGAGTATGGCGAAAAATATTCGTAGCGCAGCCCGAAGAGCACGGTCAGGTTGGCCATGGCTCGCCAGCTGTCCTGGGCATAGGCGTCCCACGCATTCTGCCGCAAATAGGACTTCTGGTAGGGCGCCTGGAGGGCACTCTGCTGCGGCAACCCGAGTAACAAGTCGGCCAGCGAAGAACCTGTCGTCGCGGTGCCGCCAGGAGTGTTGGTGCTGGTACCGGGCTGCTCGGTGAAGACGCCGGTGAAGGTAAAAGTGCCGGTGACATTGCCGGTGTTGCCAAAGAGATCGTTGTGGACGCGGCGAAAGTCTCCGCCGTAGCGGATGTTGTGCTTCTTGTGTATCCACGACGTGGAGTCAGAAGCGGCGATGGTCTGGTTGGTCTGAAAGTTCGGCTGTTGCTGGTTCAGGCTGGTGAACTGGTTCAGAGTGAGGTTTGGCAGGCCATAGAGCTGTGGATCATCAGGCAGTCCCTGGATACCTATTTGGCTGGCAATATCGGTGGTGTTGGTGAAGTTGTTTTTGAGCTGTGCCTGGCTGCGGTTGTAGTTGAGTCCTAGATTATTGGTTAACCTTCCCTTTCCTATCGAATAGCCAAACGCCAGCGAATATTGGTGCGTCTGCTGCTTACCGCCAAGGTCGGGGAACAGACTCAGCTCATCGGCCGCCTGGTGGCTGTAGTTGAAATTAAAATTAATGCTCTGACGCAGCCCGGCACCACCCTGTCCCATGTACTGGCGGATCAGGCCGCCGATCGGTGACCCTCCCGTACTAGGGCCGAAACTGTGCAGGAAACGCACACCGACGCGGGTGGTGTTGGATTCGGAGGAGGCAAGCCGTTGGTAATTCTGGAACTGACCCGGCAGGTTGCGCTGCGGAATGTAGTTGAGTAGCGCTGTTGCCTGGGGCGAAATGCGGTCGGCCGGGATGGTGTTGTTCGGGAACGGCAGGCCCGTCAGCGGATCATAGATGGTGATGGGAGTGCCTTCTTGGGTAGTGAGGCTGGATAAATTGCCGGCGCGCTCATCCGCGGTGGGCACGCTGCCGTATTCGCTGAACGGCGAAGAAGACCGTTGCCCCGAAGCATTGAAGAAGATCACGTCTTTGGTGTCGTGCTCGATCAAGTGCGGAATATAAGGCGCGCCCATAAAGGTGAGCCCAAACTGGTTTTGCGCGTAGCTGGGCTGCGGCTCTTTTTGCTCCTTGATGGGGAAGGGAGTGGCGTTCAATGCAGAGTTTCCGCCTGTCCAGAAGAACGCGCCATGGGGTTGGTTGGGCTTGAAGTTGCGGAAATTGCCGAATCCGCCACCACCCCGGCCGCCGCGGCCTCCGCCGCCGCCGAAACCCCCGCCTCCTCCGCCAAAACCACCTCCTCCACCCCCAAATCCGCCTCCGCCGCCGGGTCCACCTCCACCCGGGCCACCTCCTTGTCCGCGGCCACCTCCAGGACCGCCCTGGCCACCGCCGCCGGCAACCGACTGATCCAGCTCTGCGTTCTGACGAAGCTGCTCCATATCGACACCGGCAAAGGGATTGGTCGTGCCTGCTTGTCCGGTAACGGCAACCGAGTCGGTTGAGAAGTCGGAGTTGTTGGCGAGGGAGGGCAGGGCTGCTCCGGTGGCACCGGTGCTAACTCCGGTGTCGGTTGCGCCCGCGAGCTGGGCGAGCAAGGCGAGATTCTGGGCTCCTGCGCCGGTATTGCGACGCACGGTGCCGGCCGCAGGTGGGCGTGGAGCGGCCCCCGCGTTTTCCTGGGGCGTCTCCGGTGGGACCCGCGAAGCGAGGGTGAGAGCGAAATCGGCTTGCTGGTTTACCGGGGAGGCTGTGGTGGGCTTAATAAGGGCGACCTTGGTTTCCGGGGCAAAGGCGGCGAGTTCGGCTTTAACCACATATCGACCGTTGACCGGGATGGTCATCGAATAGTTGCCGTTTATGTCGGTAATGGTGGCGTAGCGTTGGCCGGTGAGGGTATTGGTTGCGACTACGCTCACGCCCGGCAGAGGAACGTTGCCGGCCTTTATCGTGCCGTGCACCTGGCCGCCGGCGGGGGCTGATTGCGCTTCCGCAGGCGTGAGGAGGAGCCCGGCGAGCAGGCATCCGAGCAGCGATAAGCGCAGCATCAGACTGGGGTTCCTATTGCTATGCACACAGCTTAGACGATCCATCAGAGGCCGGGCGGCACCGAACCCGCGGCACCGGAACTCTTTTCGGGCCCATTCGGGCGCCCAGGTCCAGAACTCGTTCCAGGAGTCATGATACGGAGTGCGGTGGCGAGAAAGGTGTCCGCATGTAGAGCACCCTGGGCGCTAATGGTGTCTCCTACCTTTACATCGGCCAGAGTCACGTCTTCCCTGTGCTTGCGAAACGACGTGTTTTCGTCCACTGCTACAATCTGCGCCTGCTTGTCACCGGCCCGTTCTATGGTGATCTTAAGGTCGTGGATCGCGGTCACCTTGCCCATCACCCAGGTTTTTCCGAAGGCGGCTTTGGCGTCACGGACCTCCTTGGCGTCGATGTCGACGACAAAAACAGCTCCTACTGTCTTGGCCTTGGGGTCAACTATTCCGCCGGCCATCAACATGTCACCAACATGAACATCGGCGGCCTCAACGGGTTGCCGATCCTTCATCAGGCGAGTGTTGGGGCTGTAGAGAACCTGGTAGGTATCTCCCTCGTCGGTGCGGATGGTAAAGCTGCTGGCTCCGGCCGCGGTGACGGTTCCGCGAATGCCATTCCCCCTGCCAAAGGCTCCCCGCATGCCGTCGCCACCGTCTGGGGGCCCCATAGCACCCCCGTCCTGGGCACGGCACAGCGGCACTGCGATCATGGCCACTCCTAAAGCCGCAATTGCGAGTCCTGGCAGGCGTTTCATCGCACCATTTAGACGGCGGCAGCACTAGTAAGGACGCGGGCGATGGCCGATCCGTTGTCATGAACGCACACTACGGTACACTGCCGGGATGGCGACTGACCGTGTCCCATCCCCCGCGCCACCCGCCCTACCGGCCCACGAGGAAAAGCACTTTGCGTCGACCGCGCTGGTGCGCGATGTAGTGATTGGCATGTCGGACGGGCTAACGGTCCCCTTTGCCCTGGCGGCGGGCCTTTCCGGGGCAGTGAATTCGTCCCATGTGGTGGTGCTGGCGGGGCTGGCCGAGATAGCCGCCGGATCGATCGCCATGGGCCTGGGCGGTTTTTTGGCCGCACAAGGCGACGCCGAGCACTATAGCAGCGAGCGGCAGCGTGAAGAGCGGGAGATCGTGGAGCGGACTCGCGACGAAGAAGAGGAAATTTACGAGATTTTCGAGCAGTATGGCGTGGGGAGAAGCGAAAGCAAGCCGGTGCTGGAAGCATTGAAGCGCAGGCCGCAGGCATGGGTCGACTTCATGATGCGGTTTGAGTTGGGCCTGGAAGAGCCGCAGCGCTACCGCGCCAGCCGGAGTGCAATCACCATCGCCCTTTCGTATGTGGTGGGAGGCCTTATCCCGCTGGCTCCCTATATGACTGGGCGCAGCCTGCCATCTGCGCTCGCCGCCTCGGTAACTATCACCCTGGTGGCATTGCTGGTTTTTGGGGGCGTCAAAGGCAGATTGACCGGGGCGGGGACAGTCCGCAACGCGCTCCAGACCGTGCTGATCGGCGGCCTGGCGGCGGGTGCAGCCTATCTTTTGGCCCGATCGCTGAGTGCTTCTTGAAGCGCTAACAAAAGAGAACTAAAAATATAGGCAACATCGGGCTCATTCGTGTCTCTAAGTAGAGGGAGAAACGGTATCCATGACGCCAACTACGGCTACGACGGAAACGAGTGCCCGCCTGTTCGAGGAGTTTTTACGAGTACGGCGGCAAAGCGAGGAGCTTTGTCTCCCGCTGTCGCCTGAAGACATGATGGTGCAGTCCTGCGCCGAGGCAAGTCCGGCCAAGTGGCACCTGGCGCATACCACGTGGTTTTTTGAGACGTTCCTGCTGCGGGAGTTCCTGACCAGCTACCGCGAGTTCAATCCTGACTTTCGGTGGCTGTTCAACAGCTATTACAACTCCGTCTCCGACCAGCCGGACAAGAAGCTACGAGCCTCATTTTCGCGGCCGCCGGTGGAAACGATCTTTCGCTACCGCCAGCATGTGGAGGAAGGTATCCGATGTTTGCTGTCAACGAATCGGGAGGAGGAAGTGGCGCGGAGAATCGTGCTAGGGCTCAACCATGAGCAACAGCACCAGGAGTTGCTGGCCTACGATATCAAGCACGCGCTGTGGACCAACCCGCTTCGCCCGCCGTATCTGAACGAACCAGTGGTCTTCAACGCGCCGCCGCTTAGTAAGCCTGATTGGGTTGAATACGAGGGCGGTGTCTGCGAGATCGGATACGCCGGCGATGGGTTTGCGTTCGACAACGAGCTACCCCGGCATCCGGAGTACCTCCGCCCCTATGCATTGGCCTCGCGATTGGTTTCCTGTGGAGAGTATCTCGCCTTCATCGAGGATGGCGGCTACCGGCGTCCGGAGCTTTGGCTCTCCGCAGGTTGGGACACGGTCAAAGCCGAGGGCTGGAAAGCGCCGCTCTACTGGCGGCAGCAGGATGACGCCTGGCTGGTGTACACGCTAAGCGGCGAGTTGAAGCTCAGCGAATTGCTGCAAACTCCGGTGTGCCACGTGAGCTATTACGAAGCTGACGCTTTTGGGCGCTGGGCCGGCAAGCGGCTGCCTACTGAGGCTGAGTGGGAGGTCGCGGCACAGGTTTTGCCGACAACCGGTAACTTTCTCGAGGACGGAACGCTGCACCCCGTGGCCCTGGGCGAGGGGCCGGCACAGGGTCCGGCGCAGATGTTCGGGGATGTGTGGGAGTGGACCCAAAGCGCATACCTCGGCTACCCGGGTTTTGCCGCGGTGCCGGGTGCTCTTGGCGAATACAACGGCAAGTTCATGAGCGGCCAAATGGTTCTGCGTGGAGGATCGGCGGTCACGCCAGCATCCCATATACGAGCTACCTATCGTAATTTTTTCTCTCCCGCGACGCGCTGGCAGTTTTCCGGCATTCGCTTAGCGAACGTCTAACCAATTCAATTTAGCTAGAAGACCCGCGGAGAGTTCATGTCTGCTATTTCGTTACCCAAGTTGCCGGCGATTGGGTCGAGCCCGATTGCTGTTGAAGTGTCGAACGGTCTTACCGAGCACCCTAAGACACTGTCACCATGGTTGTTTTATGACGAGGCGGGTTCCCGCCTGTTCGAAGAAATTACTGAGATACCGGAGTATTACGTTACCCGGACGGAGAGAGCGATCCTGGCAGAGCATGCGGATCAAATTGTCTCGGCGGCTGCCGGAGGTCGCGATTTATCCATCATCGAGCTGGGCGCGGGAACCGCCACCAAGACCGGGCTGCTGCTCAATGCCGCGGTTGGGCTTCAGGGGAGCGTGACCTACTACCCAATTGATGTTTCAGAAACAGCGCTGGAGGAAGCTCGTACCAGGCTGGAGGCGGAGCTGCCGGAGGTGACCGTAGAGCCCATTGTTGCGGACTATACGGAGGGCATGCGACAGAATGGTGCCAAGCACGCCGGAAGGCGGCTGGTGCTGTATATCGGGTCGAGCATTGGGAATTTTGCGCCGCTGGACGCGGTCGAAGTGCTGCGCGGTGTGCGCTCCCAGTTGTTGCCCGGGGATTGCCTGCTGCTGGGCACGGACATGGTGAAAGATACGAAAATACTGCTCGCTGCCTATGACGACGCGGCAGGGGTGACCGCCAGGTTCAACATGAATATGCTGGTGCGCATCAATCGCGAGCTGGACGCGAACTTTAATCCTGAGATGTTTCGTCATCAGGCGCGATGGAATGAACAGCATTCGCGCATAGAGATGCATTTGGAAAGCTTATTAGCGCAGAGAGTCGCGATTCGCGGGTTGGATATGCAAGTGCGGTTTAGCCCGGGGGAAACGATTCATACCGAAAACAGTTACAAATTCACTGATGAGCGGGTCGGGGAGTTGCTTACACGCGCGGGATTCAGGTTGCGGCAGCAATGGAGCGACACGGAGAAGTGGTTTACGGTTTATCTGGCGGCTGCGAGTTAGGGGAGAAACTGCAGATCCCTCCACGGCACGCGGGGACAGGTCGGCTCCTCTCAGAGGCTGTGACTTTTTTAATCTCCCTTGTAGTATGTGGCCGGAAAGCTCTGAAGAGCATCTGCCAACAAGCATTGCCGGGGTCCTTCGACTTCGCGCCATAAGACTCTCTGGCATGCGATAGATCGGCGAGGCGCTTCGCTCAGGATGACGCCTTTCTGGAGGGATTGAAAAACATCTGGCCGGGTCAGAAAACACGAGAAGATCGAAAAAGTCACATGCTCTCGGGATGACAAAGGGATGAGTGGTGCTTCCATTGAAATCGGTTGCGCGGATCCCAGGTCTCAAAAGCGAGACCTGGGGCACCCTTCGATTTTTACCGAGAGGGTCGTGGATTGAGAAAAGGAACCGCAGGTCCCTCCACGGCACGCCGGGACAGGTCGGCTTCGCTCGGGATGACAAGGGGGAGGGGTGATGCTTCCGTTCTTCGATTTCTACACGGAGGGTCGTGATCCCTACTTCGTGAGTCGGAGAAGGACTACTCCGTGGCGGGGCACGGTTGCGGTGTAGCTGCCCTCTAGTTTTCCCAGATCTTTGGCTTGCCAGATATCGCGCGCTTTTGCGCTCTTTAGACCTAGATCACTGAACTTGACCGTTATCGGGAGCGGATAGTCGTTGCGGTTGAAAAGAGCTACGGCTTTGTCTCCGCCCTTGAGAGGCTTGGCCCAGATCTCTACCGGACCTACCTCGGAAACACGATCACCTTGCTTGCCCAGCTCGTCCTGATCGATCGCGATCACCTCGCGGTTGGTAAGGATCGCAGCCGTCTCCGGCGGCATCTTGGAAAGGTCGTTGCCCGCCAAGAGCGGAGCCGCGAGCATCGCCCATAAACTCATGTGCAGGCGATTCTCATCCAGCGTCAGCTTGCCGTTGCCTACCTCTAACATGTCGGGATCATTCCAGTGGCCGGGACCCGCGTATTTAGACAAACCAGCTTGAGAAAAGCCGATCAGCGTCATGCGGTCCCAGGTGGGGTTGATGTCGCCGGTGGTCCGCCATAGGTTGGCTCCCAGTGAAGGTCCCCACTCCCATACTGCGTCCCAGCCGTACTGGCAGAAGCTGTAAACGATGGGACGTCCTGTCGCCAGCAAGGCCTTGTGCATCTTCTCGTAGGCATCCTTCATCATCTGGTTGGCTTTGGCAGGATCGTTCGGAGCCTCCTCCATCATGTTCTTGCGAAAGCTGCAGAGGTCGTACTTGAGGTAATCAATGCCCCAGTCGGCGTAGGTTTTGGCGTCCTGCGCTTCGTGCCCCAAACTACCTGCGTAATGGGCACAGGTCTGCGCACCCGGCCCGGAGTAGATGCCTATCTTCAGACCCTTGGAATGCACGTAATCGGCGAGCGCTTTCATGTCGGGGAATTTGCTGTTGGCGTGTATGTTGCCCTGCGCATCGCGCTCGCCTTGCCAGGTGTCGTCAATGTTCACGTAGATGTATCCGGCGTCCTTCATCCCGGAGGAGACCATGGCATCCGCGGCAGCGCGAACATCCTGATCAGTGACGCGCCCGGCGAAGAGGTTCCAGCTGTTCCACCCCATGGGCGGAGTCGCAGCCAGAGTAGTCGACTGGGCCAGCAACAGAGAGGGCATAAACAAAGCAATAAGCAGCAGGGCGCGGATGGTTTTCAGCACGGGGGTCTCCTACGAACGATTCACTATAGGCCACTTGCCTTGGTCGGGGCCAGCGGTTTGAGGATGTCATCGAGCAGATCCGGCGTTCCCTGCACTCGCTCCAGCCGGGGATACTTTTCACCGTCGTGATAGTTCAGGCGCACGGTGCGGAATTCATTGTCATTGGAAACGATGAGCTCAATGGGATCTGTCGTTCCTTTGGCCGCGCGAATCGCCTGCTTGAGTACGTCGCTGGTGTAGCCATGGCCGTTCACCGCAACCAGCTTGGTTCCCGGGCCCAGACCAGCCTGGAAGGCAGGCGAATCCATCCTGACATCGTAGATCTCGCCGGTGGCGCTAAGCGTGAAACCAGCGGAGAACCAGGCGTCGGTCTCCTTGGCGTGATCAAGTAAAGCCTGCTCAAACTCGGTCGGCTCGGTGGCATAGGTAAGGCGGTAACCGCCGTGCTCGATTCCATTCAGCGGCGCGTGGGGCGCGTGGGTGTTGAGCCGATCGGTGAGAAAGGTGCGCCAGTCGTAGGCGACAACGGAATTCAGGCCGGACACGATCTGGTCAAAGTCGTAAGGCACTACCGTGGGCGGGGTGTTGCCGCCGACGGCCAAAAACTTTTGGCAAAAGTCGTTGAGCGATTTCTGGCCGTGGGTCAGTTGGCGAATGGTGGTGTCCGCATCCAGCCAGATCAACTCGCCTTCCGCGTAATAATCCTGGCTGCGCCTCCAATTGCTCCAGTTCACACTACCTCCACGGAGAATCTGGGCGGCGATTGCGGTGTCTTCGAGGTTTCGCCAGGTTCGCCCGGGCTTGGCGTCGAGCCGGGCGGCGCTCCAGGCCAGCGCCTGGCGGTAGGTTTCGGGTGTCCACATAGCTGAGCGCGCTGTCAGCACGTCACCCCAGTATTGGGTCATGCCCTCATAAACCCAGAGCAGGTCACCCTTCATTGGCGTGGCATAATCCGGGGTGGCCAATCCGATCGGGCGGCGATATTTGCCGTTCCAGGAATGAGTAAATTCATGGGGCAGCAAATCTGCATTGAGCATGGCCAGCTTGGGATCGGAGACGCCCTTTTCCTCGATGCCATTGTCACTCGATTGGTGATGCTCCAGCCCTTCCTCACGAATTAGATCGCTGAGGCTGAGGAGAAAATGGTAGGTCTCATAATGGCGGGAGGCATACAGCGGACCTGTCTCCCGCACCAACTGCGTGACCGAGGCGAGAAATGCCGGCGTCAGGTTGACATCGTCCGCGGCGTCTCCGGCTACGTCGAGGTAGTGCTTGGGGGTGATCTCCGGAGCCAAGGGAAATTCGCGGAAATATCTTCCCGTGATCACGGGTGAATCTACTAATTGCTCCACGGAGACAGGGGCAAACGACGTTTCCAGACCCTTCTGCGCGGCAATGGTCAGCGCGGTACCGAGCTTCCAGTCAGCGGGCACGGTCAGCGAAGCCTGGATGGGAATTTGGGCTACCGGGATGTGGGCTGGATATAGGACGACTGAGTTCCACTCCAGCACAGTCATGTTGGCGCTGGTTGCTCCGTCCTCATCGGAACCGGTGTCCCCCGGGGTGGCGAGAAAATCGAGTGATACTTCCAGCTGGGTGACGCCGGACGGCACTTGGACGTGAAAACCGTACATATCCACGTCATCACGCCGCCACGGGAGATCCTTACCGTTGGCGCGCATCACGATCCCAGCTAGGTTGTCGATGGGCCCGGTGGGGCGGTGGTCGCCAGGAATCCATTGCGGATACTCCAGCGTCAATGGCCCGGCGTTCACCGGTATCTGCAAATGAGCATGCAGCAGATGGCGCGGCGCATCGGTGAGATCCACATGCAAGAGAATGGGGGAGGCAGGGGCCTGTGCCATGCATTGGCCGGCAGACAGGAGGAAGCTGATGCCGGCAAGCCCCAGAAAATATTTGTTCATCTCTTCATCATTTCACAGGGTTTAGCATGGTGGAGTTCACGCAAAGAGGCTTTACCATGGCAGACGCCACGCCCCAGTCCTATCGAAACCACGCCCGGCTTGACCCACCCTTTCATTTTGTTCTGGCGCCGTTAGGCATTGCCGCGATCATTGTGAGCGTGGTCCTTTTCGTGCAGCACCCTCGCCTGGCTTCCGGGCTATGGATTGCGTTCGCGATTGGATTGTTCCTGATCGCTTTCAAAACCAGGAGCTATGCGCTCAGGGTGCAGGACCGGGTGATCCGGTTGGAGGAGCGGCTGCGTCTGTCTATGCTGTTGCCCGAGGCAGATCGGGCGCGCATCCCGGAGCTGACCGAGTCTCAGTTGATCGGACTTCGTTTCGCCTCGGATGCAGAGCTGCCCCGCCTTGCCAAGCGGGCGCTGGACGAACGGCTGACCGGTAAGCAGATTAAGACTGCGATCGAATCGTGGCGCCCTGACTACTTTCGCGTTTGATGGATCCGCTGTTCATCATATTTTTCGCTGATAAAAGCAGCCCTCAGGGGCTAAAGCCCAGATCTTTTTGTCCGAACGGCCCGACTAAAGTCGGGCCCTGATACAAAGCACCAGAACGCGGGGTGAGGCGACGGGGGGGTGGCTAGTTCTCACACCGACTCTAAGCCCGTCCCGTGCCCTTCGCTAAACGTAGTTTTCCTAGGCGCCCAGGCGGCCGAGGCCAAGGCCGATGACGTAGGTCACAATGCCTTCTAATGCTCCGACCAGGGTCATCTCGAAACCGCTGCTCCACCAGGAACGCACGGTGACCAGGGACTTGGCTGCACCCACAGCGAAATGCGCCAGCAGCGAAACCACCGCGGAGATGATGACTGCGCTGTAACCGCTGAGGAAGAAAAAGGGCACGATGGGGATAAACGCTCCGGCCGCGGTGGAGAGCGCGCCCGAGATGGCGGAGGTGAGTGGGTTGCTGAGAGCCTCCTCCGTCGAGTTAAGCCGCTCCGCGGCGAGCGCCCGCAGCATCTGCTCTGGGTCGCTGGCAATGTGCTCGACCATGTGGTCGGCGTCCTGTTCGGGGAGTCCCTTGACCTGAAAGTAGAGCGATAGCAGCTCGCGGGCTTCAGGACCGTTCATGGCGATGGCTTCGCGCTCCCGGGCCAGCTCCGCCTGGTAGATTTCGCGCTCGCTCTTGGCCGCGAGATACGCACCAGACCCCATGGAGAGGGCGCTGGCGATCATTCCCGCAATGCCCGAGAGCAATACATATTTACTGTTGCCCAGGGTGGCGCCGGAGACCCCAGAAACAATGCCAAAGATGGAGCCCAGACCGTCGTTGACTCCATAAATGGCATCGCCGATCCATCCGGCGGTGTGCGCACGGCCCTGGTTGCGCTTGGTCAGCAACTGCTCGAGAAGCGTTTTTGGATCGGCCGTGGGTGTTTGGACCCGGGACGGGTAGCGGCGGATTAGTCTGCTGAGCTCGCGATAGTGCTCCTGCTCGTCTTCAATGACCCGGTCAAGGATGGCTATGCTGGAGGCATCTCCGAGCGATTTGAGCTGCTGGCTGTATTTGGCAATGTCGCGGCTTTCATCTATTTCCAGGCGGCGTAAAGCCAGATCGTCGCCCCCGATGCGAGTCTTGAGACTGCCGGCATCACCGGAGGGGTTGCCGGTATAGACCGGTTGCGGCTCGCCCAGTTCGCGCAAGCGGTCCGCCCACAACCCGGCATGCTCCTGTTCCGCGGCAGCCATGCGTTCCAGCGCCTGCTTGCGGTCCGCATCTCGCTCCCTCTCGGCAAGGGCGCGATAGGTGTAGAAGCCGGCCATCTCCGCCTGCCAGTTTTGTTCCAAGATCTGGCTGAGGCGCGGGTGACGGGGCAATGCCGGTATGGAGTCAGTCTGCATACGCTTCTCCAGGTAGCTTAAGGCTTTAAGAGGAGGCCGGTCTGAATAAATTGGAGGCTATCAGAAGTCCCGAAATGGAAGACGGAACGCTTCCTGCTATGGTTTGCTAATGACGATGTTCGAGCACCTGCTGACGGAGACGCGGCATCCTGATACGGCCCGCATCGACCAGCTTTCTACACGAGAGATGCTGGAGGTGATCAACGCGGCGGACCGCTCGGTGGCCGATGCGGTGCACGCTGAACTGGACCGGATTACGCAGGCGGTCGATGGTATTGCTGAGCGCCTGGAGCAGGGCGGCCGCTTGTTCTACACGGGAGCCGGCACTTCAGGACGCCTGGGCGTGTTGGATGCCTCAGAGTGCCCGCCGACGTTCAATGTGGATCCTGGACTGGTGGTGGGCCTGATTGCCGGTGGCGATTATGCCCTGCGGCACTCGATAGAAGGCGCTGAGGATGATGCAGGGCAAGGCGTAGAGGACCTGAAAAAGCACGGCTTAAGGGCTGGAGACACGCTGGTGGGGATAGCCGCCAGCGGACGCACGCCCTATGTGGTGGGAGGCTTGGTCTACGCCAACGAACTGGGTGCCCTCACGGTGGGGTTGAGCTGCGTGCCGGGCTCAGAAGTAGAGCGCCGGGCGAAGATCGCCATCACGCCGGCGGTGGGGCCGGAAGTGATTACGGGTTCGACCCGAATGCGCGCTGGGACAGCCACCAAACTAGTACTCAACATGCTCAGTACCGGAGCGATGATCCGCACCGGCATGGTTTTCGGCAACTTGATGGTCAACGTGCAGCCGACCAACCACAAGCTGAAGGACCGGGCGATACGGATTATTGCGGCCGCAACCGAGGTCGATGAAGAGCGGGCTGCGGCGCTGCTGGAGCAGGCCGGAGCGGTAAGGGTGGCGATCGTGATGCAGAAGCTGGGGATTACGCGGGAGCAGGCCGTGCAGCGGCTGGATGAAGCTCGGGGGCGGCTTCGTCTGGCTTTGGGCGATAAGGCGTAGCCGAGTCCAGGGCGGCTTACGTCTATTAAGAGTCGGGGCTGGCAGGCGCATAATAGTAGGGGCGAATGGGAGGCGAGGCCGTGGGTAATGGTTTAGCGAAGTTGCTGGTTTTATTGGCGCTTGTTCCGGTTTTGGCGCTACCGCTGGCGGCCCAGTCTAAGGACCAACCCGATCAGGGTTTTGGTCCCATCGACACCTCTGCTCCAGCCAAACCGCCGGACCAGATTGTGAAGGAATTTGCCGCCAAGGAAAGCGAGTTCCGCCTGGCGCTGGACAACTACACCTACCAGCGTGACGTGCGCATTCAAACTATTAACGATGACGGCAAGCCGGATGGTGAGTACCGGCAGGTGGTGCAGATCACATTTGATAGCCAAGGCCGGAAATCGGAGCATGTGACCTTCGCGCCGCAGAATACACTGGAACGCATTCAGATGACGCCGGCCGATGTTTCAGATATCGAGCAACGCCTGCCGTTTGTGCTGACCACTGAAGACGTGGGGCAATATAACCTGACCTACGTTGGACGGCAGAAGGTGGACGAGGTTGACTGCTACGTTTTCGACGTGGCACCTAAGGTGATGGAGAAAGGCAAACGCTACCTGAAGGGACGCATCTGGGTGGACCAGAAGGACCTGCAGATTGTAATCACCAGCGCGAAGAATGTTCCCGACGACATGCGCAAAGGGCACGAGGATTTGTCGCCGCCGTTTACCACCTACCGCGAGCAGGTGGATGGGAAGTATTGGTTTCCGGTGTATACCAAGGCCGACGCGGAGCTACATTTTTCGGGTGGGAGCGGGTACATGAGCCAAGATGTGCATATCCGGCAGATCGTGCGCTATACGGACTATAAGCAGTTTCGGTCTACGGTTAAGTTGATCTTCCAGGGACAGGATGTGACGAATAACAACGGGCAGCCGCAAACTGGTGCTCCACCGGCCAATGCTCAGCCAGCGCAAGCTCCGCCCGCTGCGCAGAAGTGATGGCTTCCGAAAGAAACCGCAGATCCCTCGGCTTCGCTCGGGACGACAAGGGGAAGGGGTACGCTTCTATCCAGAGGTGAGGCCGGTTCAGAGAACCGCAGGTCCCTCGGCTTCGCTCGGACAAAGGGAAGGCAGGTGCTTCCATCCACCGCTGATGCTGGTCGAGAGAACCGCAGGTTCCTCGCTACGCGTTATAGGTTGAGGAGGAGACACGTCCTCCCCGGCCGGTCCAGTTGGTGTGGAAGAATTCGCCTCGCGGCTTGTCTACACGTTCATAGGTGTGCGCGCCGAAGAAGTCTCGCTGCGCCTGCAGTAGGTTCGCGGGCAGCCGCGCAGTCCGGTAGCCGTCGTAAAAGGCCAAGGCCGTTGAAAAGGCAGGCATAGGCACACCGATCCTGGTCCCGTAAATGATCGCCCTGCGCCATGAGGGATGGTACTTGTTCATCGCAGTTGAGAAAAATTTGTCAAGCAACAGGTTCTGCAGTTTTGGGTCGCGGTCGAAGGCCGCCTTGATGTCCCCTAGAAAAACACTGCGAATGATGCAGCCACCCCGCCACATCAATGCGACGCCACCCATGTTGAGATTCCAACCCTGATCCTTCTCAGCCGCCCGCAACAACATATATCCCTGCGCGTAGCTCACCATCTTGGAACAGTAGAGAGCCAGACGTACTTCCTCGATAAATGCCTTGCTGTCTGTCCCCACCTTGCGCTTGCGAGGCCCCTTCAACACTTTCGCTGCTGCGACTCGCTCACTCTTTAAGGCAGACAGGCAGCGGGCGAACACACTCTCTCCAATGAGGGTCACAGGTTGCCCCAGGTCGAGCGCCGAGATCGCAGTCCACTTACCGGTACCTTTCTGTCCAGCGGCGTCGAGGATCTTGTCGACCATCGGCTGGCCGTCTTCATCCTTTTTGGAAAAGATGGTTGCGGAAATATCGATCAGGAAGCTATCCAGCTCGCCCTTGTTCCACTCCGCAAAAACCTCAGCAAGCTGATCGGCCGTCAGCCCGAGCCCATCCTTCAACAACTGGTAGGCTTCGCCGATCAATTGCATATCGCCGTACTCGATGCCGTTGTGCACCATCTTTACGTAGTGCCCGGCGCCGTCTTCTCCTACCCAGTCGCAGCAAGGGGTTCCATCCTCGACTTTGGCTGCGATGGCCTGGAAGATCTCCTTCACGTGGGGCCACGCTTCTTTGTTTCCGCCCGGCATGATTGAAGGGCCGAAGCGCGCGCCTTCTTCACCACCCGAAACACCCGTCCCGATAAACAAAATTCCCTTTGCGGCCAGGTCTTTGCTTCGCCGGGTGGAGTCGGTGTACAACGAATTGCCACCATCAATAATGATGTCGCCCTTTTCTAAATGCGGAAGCAATTGATCGATGGTTTGGTCAACTACTTCGCCGGCCTTGACCATGATCATGACCCGCCGCGGCGTCTTCAGACGCGCACACATTTCCTCGATCGAGTGCGACCCCTCTACCTGCGTTCCCTTGGCCTCATGGGCCAGGAATTCATCCACTTTGGAGACGGTGCGATTGAAGACGGCGACCTTGTAGCCGTGGTCGTTCATATTCAACACCAGGTTTTGGCCCATCACCGCCAATCCGATTAAGCCGATATCGCAATTTGCGTCCGCCATGTTGGTACCCCCTTACAATCCACCCGGAGCATACCTGATCGCAGCGTTGGGAGCAAAGACTCGGGGCACGGAAAATTGTTAACCAGCCGCTGTTTCGAGTTCTGAAACTAACGATCCGACTGGGTTGGTGACGGTTCGCACGGCTATCGCCCCGACTGGCTCCCCGCGACGGTACATCAAGTACGCGGCCGCAGCCCCCGCAATGATCGTTCCCCAGAAAAATAGCCTTTTCGCTGTCATTGTGCCTCCCTTTAGGAACACAGCAGTGTGCTCAGTCCTAAGATGCAAATGGCGCAGCGACGGTACTCTGCTTCTTCTGATTGATTTAGAGTGCTCACTGCAAGGCGAGAAGCGCCGCTTTTACCTGGGGGACAAAGCTCTTGTACGCCGGTGTAGCCTTGGCAAGAAACACATTGAGTGCAGTCTTGGCGCACGGAATGTCGTTCGTTTGCAGGCATACCATGCCGAGGTTGTATTGCGCTTCGGCGTAATCAGGATCGAGTTGAACCGCGTATTTGAAGTTCTTTTGCGCTACTGAGAGATCGTGACGTTGCAGCGCAATAAACCCCAGCCCATTGTAGGCGGGTGCGTATGCTTGCCTGGCGATGATGGATTGCAAGAGGTGTTCGGCATCTTCCTGTTGATTGTTTTGCATGTAACCATTGGCCAGGTTGTTTTGTCTTTCGACATCCGACGGGTTCAGTTTCAGTGCCTGGCGAAAAACCACGATTGCTTGTTTCGGCCGGCTGCTACGCAGATAGGACTTGCCCAGCAAGGAAAAGATGGTCCCATTCTCCAGGCCGTGGCGCAAAGCGGCCAGATAGGTTTGCACGGCCTGATCGGTTTCTCCGGCATCTGTGTATTGCTTGCCCAGAGTGTAGTAGAGAGATGGGTTGGTTGGATCCTCTTTGAGCGCTTGCTCCAGAATTGCGATCTTGTCGGCCGAAGAAATTTTTTCGCTACCCGGCCCCGCGACTCTCTCAAAAGCATCGAGCACTCCAATGCGGTCTTTGGGATCCGCACCTTCGCCGTTCAGAGAGATATTGCCTTCGGAGCCTGGTATATAGCCCAATGAGCTAAGCTGCTCAGTTGTTTTTTGGTTCAGCTGGCTGGTCACTACCTTCTCTGTTGCGCCAGTCTCTACGACGCTCAGGCTCTCTAAGTGAGCTTGCAGGTCGCGGTACTCTTTCGGGTGGACAACGATCACATTTTTCAGCTCGCCAGGATCACTATCCAAGTCGTAAAGCTCGGGCTTGGGCGCGCGAATATACATCCAGTGATTGGTGCGGATGCCGCGCAGCTCCGACCATCCCATGTTGATTTTGGGATAGAGCGTTTCTTCATAGGAATAGGTAGAAGGTACGGTGGCCCCAGAGAAGGCGGGCACCATACTCGTTCCTTGTACAACAGAAGAGGGTTTTCCGCCCAACAGTTCCAGCAGTGTGGGGAGCACATCGATGGCTCGCGCCTGCTGCTGAATGCGCACTCCGGAGGGGATGCCTGGTCCGGTCATGATCCAGGCAATGCGCACGGTGGAGTCGTAAAGAAAAACTCCGTGCTCGACTTCCCCATGCTGGCCCAGTCCCTCGCCATGGTCGGAGAGCAGGACGATCAGAGTTTTGCCGGCGAGCGATTTTTCCTTGAGTGCGTCCAGGAATCGGCCTAACTGCTGATCTTCAAATGCTATCGCAGCATCATAGGGGTCTTGCGGGGGCTGCGGGCTAAAGTTCGGCGGCGTGCGATAGGGTTGATGCGCATCGTAAAGATGCAGCCAAAGAAGAAATGGCTTGCCCGAGTGTGTGCTCAGCCAGCTCAGCGCGTGGTCAACAGTAAGATTCGCGGGCCTCGAAGCAGCAGGATCGTCATCGGTTTTCGGCATTTGATCGTCGTACACGGCGAAGCCTTGGTTGAAACCAAACTCTTTTTGCAAAACGGTTGCGCTGACAAAAGCGGCCGTATCCCTGCCTTGGCTTTGCAGAATTGTCGCCAGTGTTACCGAAGCGGGCTTCAAGACAAATCCCCCAGTGTTGCGAACCTGGTGGACGTTGGGATTGGTGCCGGTAAAGATGCTGGCATGAGAAGGTTCTGTCAGCGGCGTCTGGGTTACTGCTTTCTCAAACAGGACTCCATTTTTTGCGAGGGCATCTATGACGGGGGTATTGATGTTCTGGTTGCCATAACAGTGCAGATGATCTGCTCGCACGGTATCGAGGGTGATCAACACAACATTGTCGGGGCGCAGGGCGGGATTTTCCGACGCTAAGAGGTCGTTCTTTGCTGGAAAAGACATGCAGAGAATAGTTGTGAGTGCGGCAAGCGTCGTTAAAGTAATCACACGCCAAACGCTGGATTGGACATGATGTTTTGTGTCGTAGCGAATATGCATGGCGACGTAATCCACAGAACAAGTTTAATCGCCAGAAGTACCGAGTGCCGCACCTATGGCACTGGGTACGGTGGCGGGTCCCCCGGTGCGGGCTTCGGTGGTTGAAAAGCTCCGAGCAGCGTGGGTAAGATAAGCACCCTCGGGTCCTTCGACTCCGCGCCGCCAAGCGCTGTGTCACGCGATAAACTGTGAGGCGCTCCGCTCAGGATGACGTTTTTGCGGCGAGTTGAGTTATTGGAGTTATTCGAGTTTACCGGCGAGGAGAAAGGACTTCACGCGGCTGGAGACTGCGGCAGCATCACAGGTCATAATCAGGTGGGCGCAACCACCCTGCGAGATATAGGTTGGTGCGCCAACAGCCGCAGCCCAATCCAATGCGGGCTGCGGATTGACAAGGTGATCTTTACCGCTGACGATCACGAGGAAATGCGGCCGTGCAGCCCGGGCCGCCTCCTCGATCGTTCGGTTGCCAATGACATCTTGTTGCATGATGGCTGTGAGCTGCCATAGCCGGTCGTTCGCATCCATCGGTTGCGGAGCCCCGGCACGCGCGATATAGGCTGCGGCCTGATCCCGGGGAGTTTCGCGATTGCGATACTCCGGACTCGTGACCACGAGCGCTCCAAAAAGGTTCTCGACCCGCATATCAGGCTCTGTCGCGTAGTGGCCGTTGTCGTAGCCCGGAGCGGTCTTGATGGCATCAACCTGAATTTGTTTCACCAACAGGTCGTAGCTAGTCTCACGGGGGGTTCCGAGAATCGGCACCGCAAGATCAAAGAACTCGGGATGTATAACCGCCCAAACAAATGTCTGTTCTCCGCCCATTGAAAGACCAAGCACGGCATGCAGATGTTTGATGTGCAGCACCTCGGTCATCACCCGGTACTGCGCATTCACACTATCGCGCAAAGTGAAGTTGGGAAAGGCTGTTGCATGCTGAGAAACGCTGTTGGACGGCGAGGAAGAAACGCCATTCCCCAGCGCGTCAATCGCGATACCGAAGAAGCGAGTGGTATCGACCAGATGCTGCGGCGAGCTTCCATCCCCAAAATATGGGATCAAGTCCTGGCTCTTGCCATGCACCCAGGTGGGCATGAGCACCACGTTGTCTGCTGCGGGGTTTAGCTTGCCGAAGGTGCGGTAGCCAATACGGCAATCGTCGATCGACCGGCCGTTCTCAAGCTTGCATTTGCCAAGCTCCGCAATCTTCTGCTCGCCATCCTGAGCCTGCATCGAAACGGTGGAGAGTACAGCCACCACGAGCACGCAAAATAACCGGTCTCTACTGATTCGCGCCATCATTATCCCCTGACAAAAAGGAGGGTGCGGCTTGATGGCCGCACCCTGAGGGAGTGTTGTGATACGTCTAGAAACTGAAGCGCGCCTGTAAATCCAATGTCCTTGAGCCCAACGCCGACTGCGCCTGCCCGAAACTAGGATTGCTGGTATCACTGCCGCCGCTGGTGATGTTGTTCGAAACATTGGTCAAATTGACATTGTTTAACAGGTTGAAGACGTCGACGCGGAACTCGATCTTCGCATTCTCACCCAGGACCGGCACCTTGGGTATGCCGAAACTCTTGGTCAGGCTGCCATCCAGGTCTCGGTAATTCGGGCCATTCAGGGCGTTGCGCGCCACGCCCGGTAGTTCCGGCGCGGCAAAGGTCGCAGGGAAAGGAGCAGTGACCGGAGTATAAGTCGGGATGGTGAAATAGCTGAGGGCGCCGTTGGGATAGTTCTGGTTGAAACTACTTTGGTTGGCGCCTCCCGGGCCGGACTTGAACGCGCCATTACTGGTGTTCCGGCCGGCGCCGCCAAGATAAGCAGCCGGGCGCAACTGATTGTTGTTACTGCCCTGATAAAAGAGACTACCTCCAGCAATATTGGTGTAAACCGGGGTCCAGGGAAAGCCGGTGCGATAGTTGAAGATGCCGCTCAACGACCAACCGCCGGCCAGCTTCTCCAGCCAATTGTTGCCGCCGTGGAATATGACCGGCTGCCACAGACCAAAAATTTTGAAGGCGTTGGCGATGTTATAGTCGGACCGCCCCCACGATCCGAAGCGCGGAAGATAGGGGTAGTTGGTCTGATACTGCGGCTGCGAACCATCGTCCATGCTCTTGGACCAGGTGTATTGCGCTTCGAGCGAAAATCCCTTTGAGAACTGATGCCTCAGATCGGTCAGCAACGCATTGTAGTTGGACTGGCCTTCATTGGAGTAGAGATCCACGCTGTTGACGGCCGGATTAAGAGCAATACCTTCGGCGGCGCCGAGAACGTTGGCGTTGAACTGCAGGCTGAGGTGGCGCCCCATGCTCCCCTGGTAACCCATCGTCGCTACCCAGTTTTGGCCTATATCGTATTGGGTATCCAGTGAGTAGTGGTAGCTGTAGGGCGTGTTCAGATTGGGATAGGGAAACCCAGTGACACTCGTCTCGCCGGTCGTAGGCAGGTTGTTCGAGCCAAAGCTCACGATGGTGTTGGGGTTGGGTGGGTAATCGATGAGCGAGTGTATGTCGTTCGCGACTTCATAGAGAATGCTGGGGTTGATCTGGGTGGGGGATACGCTGCTGAAGTTTGGCTGGATGACCAGGGGCGGGTTGGTGCCGCCGTTGGCCAAAACCGCAAACTCTTCGCCAGTGAAGTTCAAGCCGAAGCCGCCCCGGACCACAACCTTGCCCTGATAGATAGTGGGACTCCAGGCAAAGCCGAATTCCGGGCCGAAGTTTGCTTTTTGTGCGTTATAGAGATTGCCGCCCACGCGCAACCGCATACCGCTAAAGGTACCGGCCCCGGTGCCGAGTTCAAGTGTGCTCAGATTGCCGTCTTTGGAGGTGTACGAGCCAAAGTAGGAATAGCGTATTCCCAGGTTGAGAGTGAGATTTGGCTTGACCTTAAAGTCATCTTGCACAAAGAAGCCCCAGATGTCCTGGCGATTATCCTGCCGGTGGATCGTGGGTGTGCCTGTTAGCGGATTGAATACGCCAGTCTCTGCTTCCGGGGCATCGTTGAGGAAATCCCAGACGTTGTAGAAGGTGTAGGTTGGCCTGGAGTTATAAGGGGCTTCATTGAGATAGTAGAGGCGGGTGACTCCGCCACCGAACTTGATATTGTGCCGGCCGGCGGACTTGGTCGCGACATCCTGGTAACCATAGGTCCACTGATTGAAGACGGTGGGACCGGGAACGCCAAAGAAATTGAAGGTGGTGGCTGGCGTCGGATTGTAAGGGCCGAGAGCGCCGATCTGGCTGATGTTGTCCTGGGGCAGTCCGAAGGGTGACTGCGGGTTATCCGCAATCTGATTCCAGCGCCAGCCGGCTGCATTTACGCGAGCTTCGTTGATAAGCGTTGGCGAAAAGGTGTGATCCCAAAGGACGGCAAAGGCGTCGTTAATGGTATTCAGATACGAGATGTTATAGGGACGCACCGGGCCGCTGTAACTGGAGTTGAAACCCGGGACCCAGTACATGGTGTAGGTCAGCCTGTCTCTGCTGGTAACGTTTGCGTCGAGGCGTCCGTTGTACTGCGTGTTCTTGACCACGCTTGGATTCAGCGTGGTGTACTCCCCAATGTCGGCAACGCCGTCCAACCCGCTGCCGACGCCCGGTTGCCCGCTGCTAACGTAGGTGAGATCCTGGGTTCCGAGAGGGGTCTTAAGCGGAGATCCAATGTCCAGGCCTTTGCCAGGAATGGTTACGCAGTTGACACCTTCGGTCAGGCCGGCATTCACGCAGGACGCAGCTATTTGACCGGAAGCGTTGACTCCAGCGCCGGGGAAGGTAAGGAACTGCGACGCGATACTGTTGCCAGGCGCGGAGCCGTCAAACTCGGAAGTGTCATACCATTCGGAAGCAGTAACGGAGGTGTTGTTACGCAATGTCTCGTAGTTGAAAAAGGCGAAGATTTTATTTTTCCAAATGGGTCCACCCACGCTGCCGCCAAACTGGTTGAAGCGGCTTTGATCGCGCAGTAAACCTCTTTCTGCCGCGGTACCGGGAACGACAGAGTTCGGTCCATTGTAGGACTGGTAGGCATTCAGCCCCGGACGATCGGCCTTGAAGAACAAGCTGCCATGCACGTCGTTGGTTCCGGATTTGGTTGTAACCTGCATTTGCGCGCCCATGAAGCGGCCGGTCTCCGCATCGTAGCTATTGGAAACCACTTTCACGTCGGCAATGGAATCTTCGCTGGGCGTGATAACGGTGGTTCCGCCCCACACGGTACTGGCGGTACTGATGCCGTCGATGGTGATGCCGTTGGCGGTATTTTGGGCGCCATTGGCGATAATCTGGGGGCCGTTCTCAGTCTTGAAGATTCCGTCGGCCGCCCCGGTTCCGCCGATGTAAGTTGCCGGCAGATTACTAGTACCGCCGCCCGCGGCCTGCGAGCCATCGCCGAAGACTCCGGGGGTCAGTTGGGCGAGCTGAAACACGTCGCGCCCGAAGGATGGCATGTGTTGTATCTGGTTGCTACTGATTGTGCCGCTGACGGAAGCGGTTTGCGTCTCAAGTAATGTGGAATTCGAAGCATCTACCGTTACCGTTTGCGCAGCATCTCCGAGCTCGAGCTGCACATTCAAAGCGTTTGCCTGCTCGGGAACGATATGGACGTCGCTGAGAGCCTTTTTCTTGAACCCGGCCTTCTCCACGGAAAGGGCGAACACGTTCGGCGGAAGAGCATTGAACGAGTACACGCCGCTGCTGGAAGTAACGGTGGTCAGTTTTTGATTGGTTCCGGTGTCGGTTAGTGTGACAGTGGCACCTGACACTACGGCGCCTGTGGGGTCGGTTACGACGCCCTGAATGGACGCGCGATATTGTGCATGCGCGGCCAACGCCATGAGGCATACTCCCGCCCCAAGTACCATGGTGCGAAGCATCGAGATGCTGTGCCGATTTTCGAAGCCATCAATGACAGGTGTGTTTCGCATGTCGCCCCCTTAGAAGAGCCTAGGTCAGAGAATTTTGTTGTCGTCGAGGACTAAGCTGCGAAGCATCCTCGTTAGGACTTTCATCCGGAAGCACAAGATCCGGGACAAATTTCTAGCTGCACTCTTACGGAAAGGCTTAGGGGGCCCGATAGATATGTCAGACAATACGCAACTCCCTAGCGAGTGTCAATACGGGTAAAGCTTTTTCCGTGGCTTACTTGATACGCCTGAGGTTCGGTTTTTAAGGGAAAATTGAGGTTTTAGGGTGTCGGCGCGGAGCGGTTTCACGAATCAGGTAGGTCCATCTGTCCGACAAATAGTGTGTTTGCAGACTCTTATGCCCCCTGGCAGTGGCGGCGCGCTCAGCTATCGACCACAACCGGTCTAGTATCATCGTGTCTAAGAATGCAAGGAGACGTCCGTTGCGTGCAAAATTAGCGCAGAAAGTGTCGAGCAATCCACCTGTTGCCCGGCGTGAATCAATCATGCAGATGGTCGTCACCAGGATTGAAACCCTCGTTCGAAATGGGGAACTTGGCGCGGGTAGCCGCCTCCCGCCTGAACAAAAGTTGGCTGCGATGCTGCAGGTAAGTAGGGCGTCCCTGCGCGAGGCGCTCAAGGGAATGATGTTCCTGGGGCTTATCAAGTCCCGAGCCGGTGATGGCACGTACCTGCAACCATTCCTATCCGACATGGTGAGCCATCATTTTCGGTGGATGCTGCTTTTGCGGGAAATCAAGTACCTGGAGCTTTATGAACTTCGCCAGATAATGGAACCGGCTGCGGCGGCGTTAGCTGCGCGGCGCCATACGGAAGACGATATGAACAGTATGCGCCAGGCATTGTCAGAGATGAAGGCCTCTCTTCGCGATCCCGATCGTTTTGTGCAGAGCGACATGGATCTGCACAACAGCATTACCCGCGCTTCTGAGAATACGGCGATCGAAACCACAATGCGCATGATGTATGACGCGCTCTATGAAGGCCGTTATCGGATAATGCCCCTGATCAAAGACATGAAAGAGAATTATGCACGGCACGAGCGTATCGTTGCGCTGATAGAAAAGCGCGACAGTGCCAACGCCCGACGGGCTGTGGTGCATGATCTGAAATGTGCCGAGGCACTACTGCGGAAAGACGTGCTGATGCAAGAACGCCTGCGCGACGTTGAAGCCGTGTCGAGAGGAACGCAGGTGAACCACAGCGCATTGATTGCGCCGAATATGCCGTTGCCGGGGTAGTTTTTCCTGGTGCCTAGGAAATTAGTGTGAACCGGAGGGAAACCGCAGGTCCCTCGGCTTCGCTCGGGATGACAAGGGGGGTTGGTTACTCAGCTTGACCTTTGTTATGCGGATAGGACGGACAAGGAAGAGTTTGCGCTCCCCTTGACGTTCGCGGTGCGAAATGATTTGGCCGAGGCAGCGGCCTTTCATACTTCAGATTCGGCGATGATGCGGTCGTAGGTTGAACGCGCGTGGTCGTAGGCTAGTCTGGCCTCTTCTAACTCGGAGGCTCGGATTCTGCGGGATTTTTGCTGCCAGCAGACATCTACTGCCTTACGGCACCAGTCCGCGCTTTTCTTTGAGGCCCTTATGGGCTTGGCGCCCAGATGAACATATACCGGGTTGGTATGAGACGAGGGATAGATGCGCATCGCAATCCAACTGCTCTGGCTGACCAGTTGATCGAATGTCACTGGCTGCAGCGTGCCGTCCGCCTCGATCTCGACGTGCTGAACTGGTTGGCCGTTCACTACCAGCTCCACCGCAACTTTTCTTGATTTACCGATTCGCGCCCTCTCCAGATGCCAGTAGGGCTGATCATAGGGGGACGCGCCGCGAATTTTCTCCGTCGCCTCCGTGATCTCCGGTTCCAACCGGGCACAAACCTTGGCCTGCACACGAACAGTGGTTTCTTTTTCCAACTGATGCTCTCGACCGCCGTCTCCTTCGATGGAAAAGTCAAAGATATGGCTTCGTCCATCTCCGAAGTAGGAATTCCCATCGATCATCCCAGCGTTCACCCAATTGCTGTAACCGCTGTCTCCGGAGGGTGGCACGTCCAATTTGACGTAGGACCGGCCGCCACCAACGCGATCGTCGGTGAGACAGGGAAAATCGGTCTCGCCGGCAAACGCGAGAACAAAACCACAGTTCAACACGTGATACCAAAAATTCAGCTCCACAAAAGGCCAAGTGTCACAACCGGACATAAAGTGGATCATGCCCGGGTGGGTGACATCCACAATGCACTCGTTGGCTCCGTTGAGGTCGAAGGCCGGCATCAGGTAGTTGGGGAGCTCCGTGCTATCCACTACCAGTCCCATGCCGGAGTGGGCATAGCCAGAGACTGCCCCCTGCGCTTTGGACCACTTGAGAATTGGGAGATTCCAACTAGGCCATTCTTCTACTCTCTTTGCACCTGGAAATTGATCTTCAGTCAACCTCAGCAGCACCAGGTGCCCACAATGACTCGATGGGAAACCAGAGACTTCTACGTCGTAGCGAAGCATGGAGTGGTCCGCGGCCGTGGCGTCGTGGTGATCGACATGGCCGCTAAAAAACTGCCTTTGGTAGTACCAATCGGGGGCCCAGGTAAGCACCGCTCCTACGTCGAGCGCCTCGCCTTCGGCCTGACGAAGCATTACCTCGGGTAATACTCCCTCCGAAGGACTTGCATAATGAGCGCATCCCGCGGCATGGATGTGGGTGTCACCGGAGTAGTAGCCGTAGCGGCTGGGCAATATCCAGCGCTCGAGCGGCAATGAAATCGAAGCAGGACTCGCCCCCGAAACATCGATGGAAATGCGTTTGCGCAGGTACTCCGGACCGCGCCCATACTCGATGGAATAGGTTCCATCGGCAAGGCGAATGCTCTCACCGTCGTGGCGATAGACATGAGACTGAAACCACAGATCCGGTACGGCGCGCTTGCTTTGCACTGGATAGACGCGGCCCAGTTTGTCGATGATGAGCAAGGATGCTGTGGTTGGCACGCCCAATTCATCGTGTACCTGGGCTTTAATCTCAGCCGAGGGGAGGGCCTCGAAAAGAATGGACGTGGTACTGCGAAAGCCGAAGTTTTGCTGTGCGGCACCGGTCATTGCCTGCAGAGAGGCCGCGCGCTGGCCGCGGTCGCGGCTATAAATCTGCAGAATGCGGTACTCGAGGTCGAGGCCGGATAGCGCTGGTTGGAGGGGAGGCTTGCTCCAGTTCTCGAGAGCAATCCATCGACTCTCGGCGACAACGGCATCCACGGCACCGATGCTAAAGTCTTGCGTGGCTGCAGGATCGTTGTTTGATACGCGGCCCATCTCCCCCGCCTGGGCAGAATGTATCTTGAGCACCGAGGTGGCAGAAGCCTGGTTCGTTACCCGGACCAGGAAAGTGCGCCAGCCCTGTTCGACAAGCTGTGCCCTGGCTTGTCCGCGGCTTACCGTCACCAGGCCACTGGGGTTGATATCGACATTGAGCAGCACATGGCGATCCAGGATGGCCTCAATTTTCTCGACGGCGCCATTCTCCGGTCCGTTAGAGAAAATTGTATGCAAGGCTGATAGTTCGTCTGGCGGCAGGGGCTCGCCAATTGCTTCCAGTCCGCTGAGTAATCGCTTGACCTGGGCTTCGAACGGTTGCAGCAAGTCCGGAGAGACAGCAGCGAATGCGAAGAGCTCAGAGGGAACTAGCTGAGAGCACGCGCCCAGGAACAGAAAGCGTTGGAAGGTGCGGCGACTCAAGCGCAATAGCGTATACCCGCCTTTTTTAGCAAGATAGCCTTGCACTCCTCTTTTGCGCAACTCTGCATTGCTGGTACAAACAATCAGGAAGAGGAGTGCACCGGGTGAGAAGAAAAGTTGGTTGTCAGCTATCTGGGATGGCGGGATTGCTTGCGTTGGCCAGCTTTTGCGGCCTCGGCGCCTTGGCTCAAGTGCCCGCGCAGGACGCGCGCAATATAAACCTCCCCGGAACGGATACCCACATGGCGCTGCCGGAGTTCCATAGTCTGCAAGTGTGGGAGAAACGAAAAGCGTTTCTGCGGGAACAGATCCTTACCAGCGCCGGCCTGTCGCCCTTCCCGGTGAGGAACCCGCTGCACGCGGAGATCTTTGGGAAAATCGAGGAGAAGGACTACACCATTGAGAAAGTGCTGATCGAAACGCTACCCGGGTTTTACCTGGGCGGCAATCTGTATCGGCCGCGGAATGGCAGCGCAAAACATCCTGGAATCCTCACCCCACAGGGACACTGGCAGTATGGCGTGCTGGAGAACCAACCACTCAACTCGATGCCGACGCTCGGTATCAGCCTCGCGCGCCAGGGCTATGTCGCCTTTGCCTATGACATGGTGGGCTATGCCGACACGATGCAGGTGCCCCATTATTTCGGCAGCCCCGAGCAAAAGTTGTGGTCGTTTGGGCCGCTGGGCCTGCAACTTTGGAACTCCATTCGGGCGGTTGACTTTCTCTCGTCACTCGACGACGTGGATGCGAACCAGATCGGTGTGACGGGCGCATCCGGCGGGGCCACGCAGACCCTTCTTCTCGCGGCTGTGGATGACCGGGTACAGTTTGACTCCCCTGTCAATATGGTGTCAGCGATCATGCAGGGGGGCGATTTATGCGAGAACGCTCCTGGCCTGCGGCTCAACACCAACAACGTGGAGATCGCCTCCATGTTCGCCCCCAAGCCGATGTTCCTGGTCTCCGCGACAGGAGATTGGACACACAATGTTCCGCACGAAGAATACCCCGCGATCCGACGGATCTACGATCTCTACGGCAAGGGGGACCAGGTAGACGTAGTGCAGTACGACCTACCGCACAACTATAGCGAGTTAAGCCGCGAGGCCGTTTATCGCTTCTTCGCGAAACTGCATCCGGGCCTCAGTGATAGCCACGAGCTTACCGAGCACGACATCGCGATCCCAATGCTGCAGGAAATGCTGGTGCTCTCCAACCGCACGTTGCCGGCAAACGCTCTTGACTACAACGGGATTTTTCGTGAGTGGCAGGAACTGGCGCGGGCGCAGACGCGGCTTCTGGACGCGGCTTTTCTCCGCAATCGCCTGCAGCGGACACTCGCAGTTGAGATCCCGGAGAATGTAATCGCGGAAGCTCATGGGCGGTCGATTGTCCTCAGCAGACCATCCTGGAAAGATCGCGTGCCTGGCATTTGGATTCCAGGATCGGGCAAGACAGCCATTGTCGTTGATACGAATGGATCGGCTGCCGCTCTTGAAACCGACGTGGTGAAACGTTTGCAGAAAGAGCGACGACCTATTCTGGTATTGGATGTATTTCAAACCGGGGCTGCCAAGGCCCCGCGTGATCAGGAGCCCTCCGCATTTTTGACCTTCAATGTTTCCAATGACGCTGCACGCGTCCAGGATATAGTTTCGGCGATTGTTTACGCGAACAAGGGCGGCCATGATATCGAAGTCTTCGCCGCTGGAGACGCTGCTTTGTGGTCTACGTTCGCGGCTGCGGTAAGCCCTGTTCCGGTTTCGCTGCACCTGGAGAATGTGCCGTCGCTAAACTCGGATGCGGACTACCTGGCTCATTTTAATGTTCCGGGTATTTTGCGCGCCGGCGGCGTCGAAGTCGCCGGACAATTGCTAAAGGGTGTCACGCCCGCAAAATGAAGCGACTGCGGGTGTCCTGGCCGTACCACATTATGTAGTTGGTGCCCCAGGCGTTATTAAAGAGGTTGCAGTGAATTCCCTGGGCTAGATCGGGCTGGCTCTTGGTGAAGCCCAGGGGGGTCCTGTCACCGAGGGCCACAAGCGGCGAGTCAAGCGTCTCCACGGCGAACGAGTCCTGGCCTTGTGTATAGCTGAAGCCCTTAGACAGCGCATGCATGTGCCGGTTGCCGCCTTTCACTACATCGAAAGGCGAGACTGGCTCGCCGGACTTCTCCAGAGCCCATCCGTGACTATCAGCGGCGATTGGATTGAAGGTGAGCCAGATGGCCTCGGGCAAACGGGTGGCGGGTTTTTGGAACCATGACAGAGTCAAATGGATCACTGGATCGTTGGCCGGAAGAATTAATTCAAGGAAGATTTTTTGCGGAAATGAGGCGAGGCCAGACTGATATGCGATGGGACTTTGGATTTGGAGAGTGGCGAGTACCTTATGACCGGCCGCGTCTTCTTCCATGTGGAGATCCGACAGCGATGGCGTCCATTCTCGACTCTCAGCGCCGATGCGATCGATATTAGGCTTGCCAAAATCCTTCGCCACCCAGTCTTCTTTGAGGATGATGTAGTCGGCGAAAAACTTTTCGTAGTCGCTGGTTGAGAGCGTCTGATAGGTGAAGAGAGCGAGAGGGTTGGTCTGGCTTGCCCAGTCGCGGCTTCTACTCTTGTTGCGCAGGCGCGTAATGGCTCCGGTCTGCGGATCGAAGCCTAACTGAAAATGGTTGGTTTCAATTACGGTATTTGCGGAATGCTGCATAGCCGTTGCGGATAGCTGCGGTTGGGTTGGCGCCAGGGCCGCGATCGCTTGTTGCGCTTGCGCACGCAACGGCGCCGGGAGCGTGGAGATGCCATCCAGGAGATCCTGGCGTTTCTCGTTCCAACTGAACAGGACAACCTTGTAGTTCTTGGTGTCGAGCATCTTTGCCAGGTCGGCCGGCTTGTAGTTGTCAAAGTCAAGCCAGGTCTTGGTATCTGTTCCCCAGGTGTGCTCAGCCTCAAGCAAGACGTGACGGAGCAGAGCGAGGTCGGTTGCATCGCCGGCGTGGAATTTTCCCTGGGCAAGCCAGGAACTTCGCAGCCGTGAGACTTCGCGGTAGCGCGCCACTTTTAGGGGGTCGCTGGCGACGCCGTAGATCCAGGTATCGCCGACCTCTCCCGTGAAAACGGGAAGTTGGCTGCGAAATGGATCAACCGCGTTGGCGATATCCGACAAGTTCGCGGCAGCGATTTCTGCGTTGGGGTAGCGGTGTGCGAGATCGGAGTAAATGGCGGCAATTTCGGCGGGGGTGTGGGGACCGCTGTTATCGTCGCGCACCTCGATATCAATGGCCAAGTCGGAGCCTGGTACTTCTGCCGTCGCACCATAGTTGCGATGCTGCATGACGGGCAGGGAGGCACCAGATGGATTTTTCCAGAGAAAGATGGGCGGAAGCTCGGCCGGCGTGCAGGCTGAATTGCCGCCGATATCAAGGAATTTGACACCGTTTGCCGCTAAAGGAGCAATGATGCCGCGGGTGTGCCCGGGAACATCTGTCATTTTGGCGCCGGTGGTAGTGCGGCCGAAACGATGATCGAGAGATTGCGAGAGGGAGAGAGCGCCGGCGATCATGGACTGGTCAAGGAGCTCGGTTTGCCAGGAGAATGGAAGCGCGTGCCAGGCGATGTCACCTTGGTGGATGGCTTGGTCCATGCGCTTGCGGTCTTCGCTGGAGGCTTGCTCCAGGTATTCGTAAAGAAGCCACGATCCCGTGGTCCAGATGTAGCGGTGACCGGAGGCGCGCTGGGCGGCGGCTATTTGAATCGCTCGCGGAAAATATTCGGTGAAATACTTGTGCACGACGGCGGCCTGGGTATCGATGAATCCGGCATCGAAGTGGCACTTGAACATAACCAAAACGCGCTTGATGTGCGGGTTTGGAGCGGGGGACGGCTGCTGGGAGATGGCGGAGAAAGGCCGAAGGAGCAGGCCGGTTCCCAGGGCCGTTATGGATTTGATGAACTTGCGACGCTTCATTCGGTACCTAGTGGAAGGAAGTTGAACCTCACGTAGTTTACGCGGATCTGCTGTAGAGTGCCGCACCTACGGCGCTCAGATAATCTTGTTCGATGCCCCAACCCTTCCGGGCTGGGCTATGTTTGGCCCCCGGCCCTCCGGGCCTTGATGAACTATGACAATTAGGACGCACCATCATTCCGAGCTAAAACGGAACTGACACGTCGCCGTGAGCAGTGCAGTGCAGCGAAGCAGGAAAAGAGGTAATTTGGACAAGTCTAATTTTCAGTCGTCCCTACGGGACTAGGGTCAGGTGGGGAGAAGTCTAGGATTCGATGAATACTAAAGGCCGGTCAGTTTCCATTGTCCATTGCGCAATGCTGGCGTTCGTTTTCGCCTTTCCGGTGGTGACGAGTGCCGTTGCACAGACGCCGGGCCCGGACGAGCAGCGGTGGGCTTGGGGGGCTGGGGTTCTTCCACAAACAAATACTCCCGCGGCGCAACAGCCTTCCCATGCGGCCGAGGTCCCGCTAGGAGACGATGTGCCGGCTGTGCCGATCCAGCCGTTGGCGCAACAAGCACGGCGGCTGCAGGCGGCACTCGAATTTCTGGGCCAGCCGCTTCCTAAGAGCACACAGGATGCGCTCAACAAGGCGCTGTCGGAACATGACGATCAGGCCGCGGCAAATGCGCTCCAGATGGCGCTGGACCCCTTTGTGCTCGCGATCGTCGACATCAACGCGGAAAGCAGGGTCAAAGTACAGCGGGGTCCGGCTGACGCGGCCCTTATCCAGGGCGGGTCGCGCTTCTTTCTGGTAAAGGTCATCAATCGGGCTGGGGTTACGTCACCCCTGGTTGCAGCCAGCCCAAATAGCGGGAACGTCTATATCCGCTCGACGAGTGATCCCTCTCCACCCATGGTGTTAACGGAAAGTGACGTGCGCGATCGGTGGGCAAACATCTCCATTGTTAAAACTCCTCCGATGCAGAAGCAGCTCTCGGGTCTTCCGGTGGAATATCAGCTGTTGGAGGTGTACAGCCGCGATGCCGGCAAGCGGTCGGCGGAAATCAGCTTCAATGTAGGGCAAGGCACGCAGGACATAGGCTTTCGCAATGACATCCTGGTTCTCTTTCAGGCCGAGCCTGAACACCAGATCAAACTACACATCGTCGACGAAACGGGCCGCCCGACTATGGCTTCGTTGACCATCCGTGATCGCTCCAATCGCGTGTACCCCAACCCTTCCAAACGGCTGGCGCCGGATTTCTTTTTTCAGCCGCAGATCTATCGTTCCGATGGCGAGTCGATTTCGTTGCCGCCTGGTGACTACACGATCGTGTCGACTGGCGGTCCGGAGTACCGCGCACAGACGGCGGAGGTTTCCGTCGATTCCACCACACCGCAAGAGCTGAGCTTCAAGTTGGATCGCTGGATAGATCCGGCAGAGTTTGGCTGGTATTCGGGTGATAGCCACGTGCATGCCGCGGGATGTTCTCACTACCAGAACCCGGCTGAGGGCGTTCTGCCGAAGGACATGATGAGGCAGATACAGGGGGAAAAACTCAACATTGGCGCGGTGCTTACCTGGGGACCCGACTACTACTACCAGAAGCAATTCTTTTCAGGCCACGACGATCCGCTGTCGCAGAGCAAGGCCAAAATGCACTACGACCTGGAGGTTTCGGGATTCCCATCCAGCCACGCCGGCCACCTTGTTTTGTTGGGACTTAAAGACCAGGACTACCCGAATACCAAGAAGATCGAGGACTGGCCCACGTGGGATATGCCGATTCTCAAGTGGGCCAAGAGCCAGGATGCGGTGGTTGGGTTTGCGCATTCGGGATGGGGCCTGGAGGTTGCCGATGACAAGGTACCCAGCTTTCAGATGCCGGCTTTCGACGGTATCGGGGCGAACGAATACATTGTCGACGTGACAGAGCCAAATACGGTGGACTTTATCTCAGCCGGCGATACTCCCGATGTATGGGAGCTCAGCATCTGGTATCACACGTTGAATGTCGGATTCCGTACCAAAATCGCCGGCGAAACAGACTTCCCATGTATCGATGATGCGCGTGTAGGGGAAGCCCGCAGCTATGTGAAAGGGGATGGTCCTCTCTCGTATGAAAACTGGATCGACGGAATAAGGTCGGGACGCAGTTATGTCTCAGAAGGCCGGGCTCATCTGATGGATTTTACGATCGACGGCACAGAGTTAGGCACGCACGCGAGCGAGGTAAATTTATCGTCGGCGGGAACCGTGCACGCTTCGGTCCGGGTTTCCGCTCTGCTCGACGAATTGCCGAATGCGGAGATCAAGGCTCTGTCCTATGACAAAAAACCCTATTGGGCGATCGAACGGGCTCGGATCGGAGACTCACGAGAAGTGCCGCTGGAGGTCGTGGTCAACGGCAAGGTGGTTGCCCAAAAGAAGATCCTCGCCGATGGAACAATCCGCAAGGTCTCGTTCGACGTGCCGATTGCAGAGAGCAGCTGGGTCGCCCTGCGCATATTGCCGGCGGCGCATACCAATCCCATCTTCGTCATGGTCGACAAGAAGCCAATTTGCGCCTCCCGCGCGAGCGCGCAATGGGACCTGGATGCAGTTCATCAGGCGTGGACACAGAAGGCGCCTCGCATCTCAGCGAGCGAGCAAGCGGCAGCACGCGCGGCATACGATCACGCCGAAGGAGTCTACAAAGAGCTGGTCACTGCGTGTACGCAGTAGCTATATCTCTCCCTTCTTCGCCTGGTCCAGCAGGTGGTCGGACGCTCTCCACGAGAGCGCCATAATGCTGAGCGTTGGGTTCTTGTCAGGATTGGTCACAAAAGGAGCAGCGTCAGTGACGAATAGATTTTTTACGTCGTGCGCCTGACAATGGTCATTCAGCACAGAGGTCTTGGGGTCATTTCCCATGCGCGCCGTCCCTAGCTCGTGAATGATCCTTCCACCGGGGTTAATTCCGTAGGGCAAGCTTCCGGTTGGCGTAGCATCGCTCAAGAAGGTTCCTCCCGCAGTCTCAACGATCGCACGGAAGGTTTCCTGCATGTCTTTGGCCATTTTGATTTCATTGTCGCCCCATGCCCAATGGAAGCGCAGTACGGGGATGCCCCATTTGTCAGCTACATTCGGATCGATCTCGCAGTAGCTATCAGGATTAGGAATCATCTCCCCACGGCCCGAAAATCCGATGAACGTGCCGTAATTGGTGCGACACTTCTGCTTCAAAGACGACCCATAACCTTCGTGTTCTTCGCAGACGCCGGCGAACTCGCCTACGCCCGGCATGTCCCGGCCACCGCCGAACTCGATGTGATAACCGCGCAGGAAGTCATTCTTGCGATCGTATTTCCACCAGGGAACATACAGGTGCATGCCACCCGTGCCGTCATGGTTATGAGGGGTGAAGTTTTCTAACTGCGGGAAATGTCCGCCCGCGTCACTGCCTACGGAATCAGTCAGGTAGCGGCCGACCACTCCGGATGAGTTCGCCAGGCCATTCGGAAAAAGAGTGGAACGCGAATTGAGCAACAGGCGCGCGGATTCACAGGCACTCGCTGCCAGCACGAACGACTTGGCATGGAGGCGCATTTCCTGGCGCGTCGCTTTATCAATGTACGAGACCGCCTGCGCTCGGCCGTCTTTGCCGACAATGATCTCCCGGGCCATGGAGTTCGGAATCAGCGTGAAACGTCCGGTGGCCTGTGCCGGCGGAATCATCACCTGGCTGGAACTGAAATTGGAGGCACTGATGCATCCTCGTCCACATTGCCCGCAGTAATGGCAGGGTGCGCGCCCATTCACGGATTTGGTCAAGATGGCCAGGCGCGCGGGAATGCAGGTTATGTTCAGGTGATCGCAGGACTTCTTGACTATTGTTTCGGTGCAGCGCGGGCGCGGGGCGGGCAGAAACATTCCGTCCGGGGCGCTGGGAATATTCTCTTTGGTTCCGAAGACGCCGATGTACGACTCGACCTTGTCATAGTAGGGGGCTAGATCTTCGTACGTGATCGGCCAGTCGTCGCCCATGCCGTCTGTGGAGCGCGACTTGAAGTCCACGGGGGCGAAGCGTAATGCAATGCGGCCCCAATGATTGGTGCGGCCGCCTTCTATTCGGGAACGGAACCAACGAAAGTTCGTGCCGGGAGCCGTAGTGTATGGCTCGCCCTCGATTTCCCAAAACCCATTGGGCGCCAGGAATTCGTCGCCCTCACCTCCGACTCCTACTCCCCGATGTGCCAGTTGGTAAGGCCACACGTGCTCTTTGAAATCCTTTTTGGGGTTTAAGATCGGGCCTGCCTCTAACATGACAACGTTCAGTCCGCCCTCAGTCAGTACTTTGGCGGCGGTGCCGCCTCCGGCCCCGGACCCTATGATGCAAACGTCGTACTCCTTCGGTGAGCGGACCACTTGCGGCATCGAAACCTCTTTCCAGGCCACGCCTCGAGACTTGATGCACGGCGCAGCACGTAAATGCATTGTAGCCAAAGCCTTTGACGGGTATGGCACAATGAGGGTCAACCCAAGACCCGAAACAGTATTTTCCTAAATGGGGGATCCGTTCTGAACTCTATCTTTAAACGGCAATCAGCGCCAGTGCAGAGAAGATTCAGGATCTCCGTTATTCTCCTTACCGGCTTGGCGATCTCTTTCGGGGTCTTTCCATTTCCGCGGCACATGTTGGTCCAGCTGTCGGCGCAAGACCCTGCCAGCCGCGATGCGACTGCGTGGGACGCCCGTTCGATGGCGATTGTTCTCTTGGGCAACTATCCAGAAGCCACAGACGCCCCAACCCGTGCCGCGCTGCGCGACGCGGTAGCCACTTATGATCGGGGATGGTCAACCATTGCGCAAGCCTATAGCCAGCGGTCCACGCTCAGCCCACAGAAGATCGAGGATGGCTTGGGTGAGGGTGACACGCTCTTCCGCCAGTCCACCGATCAAGTCGCCACAGTCCTGGACCGGCTCCCAGCAGTCACGGTGGGCGAGACGGTTTCCAGCGGCACCCTCTCCGTCCCTTTCGAAACTGCAGAGTTGCTGCTCAAGCGACGGACGGGCAATAAATCGCCGCGTTTCCTCGAGAGGACGGTCGATTTGAGCTCGCGGGCGCCAATTCAAATTGACGTCTCGTCAGCGACGGATTTCTATTGCCTGCTGGAATTCGCCCATGCACCGCCGGGCTCGTCCCAGTTCGAACTTTCCGTGAGGGCCGGCCCTGATCTGCTGGGAAAGGTAGATCTGTCGGTAACGGTCCCGGAGAAGTATCCGCTCGAGGTGCAGATTGTCGATAGCGATGATCATCCCGTCGATGCAGCAGTTGGGCTCTACTCAGCAGGAGACAGGTTTCTGGTTCCGGCGAGCGCTTTGGATTTTTCCGCGGCGGGCTACTTTTATCAACCTGTGCGATACAGGGAGAGCACGCACACGCGCTACTGGCCGGGCGGCGAAAACGCGGCACAGCGTTTTTTGTACGCAGCGGCTTTGCGATCAACGTGCCTCCGGGAACCTACCGGCTCATCGCAGCCAAGGGGCCGGAGTACCTGCCCTTTGACCAAACGGTCACCGTACGGGCGGCGCAGACGAACTCCGAAAAAATTGTGCTGCGCCGCTGGATCGATATGGCGGCGCGTGGCTGGTATTCAGGCGACACACACCTCCATTACGCCCGCTTGAGCCCGGAGGCCAACGAACCGCTTACTTTATTTATGCAGGCGGAAGACTTGAAGGTGGGCAACATTCTCAGAATGGGAGATGGCAGGCAAACCTACTTTGAGCAATACGGCTTTGGGAAGGAGGGGCGGTTTACGTCTGCCAATCTTGCGCTCGTCCCGGGACAGGAGGATCCAAGAACCGCAATCATGGGTCATATGATCGGCCTGAATCTGCAGAGCCCCATCCGGAACCTGGAGCGCGGCTACTACGTTTACGGCGACGTGTTTGATGACATACACAGAGAGGGCGGTCTTGCCGGCTACGCACACGTAACCAAATACGCCACGAGTTCCGGCGCTTATCACGACATCACGATCAATATCGCTCGCAATAAGCCGGACTTTGAGGAGATTTGTGAAAACGGCAATGTGGAAACCGAGATCTACTATGACTTTCTGAACCTGGGCTTCAAATTAACCGCCATGGGCGGTAGCGATGTACCGTGGGGTGGGACGGCGGGGGAGTCGCGCGTATACGTGCACGGCGGCTCAACCTTCGACCCCGACCAATGGTTTGCTGAGGTAAAGAAAGGCCACACTTTTGTAACCGCAGGGCCGATGTTGGAGTTCACCGTTTCCGGCCTGCTCGCCGGCGATGAGATCAACGCCAAGCAGGGCGAGCGATTGAAGGTCCACGCCAAGGCCATGGTGGGATCGGACGTAGTGCGGCTGGAGCATCTCGAAGTAGTCGCCAACGGTCAAGTGGTGCGGTCCGCAGAACCTTCGGGACACTCGGCGAGCCTGGACTTCGAGTTGCCTGCTGATCACAGCATGTGGATCGCGGCCAGGACGACCGGTGCACATACTACCCCTGTCTACATTACGGTCAATGGCAAGCGGCACTGGAAAGAAGATGCCGTGCCGGCGCTGCTGGAGAAGTGTTTCCGAACGCTGGACGAAGTCGATGCTCTGATTAATGAAAAGGGCGCGAAGATTGAGCCGAACCGCGAATCCGTATGGGAGAACGCGGAATCTTTTCGAGCTGGGACCGATGAACTACGCAAGCAGGTCCAGGAGGCGCGCGAGGTATACAAGCAGCTCCGGAGTGAGTGGGAAGCCGGAACCTCGAAATGATTTCCCGCTCCCGATTCCTTTGGCTCGCGCGCTGGCAGCGTACGAATCTGGAACATGTTCCAAGCGTGTGTGCCAGGGTCTGCTCCATTCCGCTTCGGCGTCAGACCGGCGATCAGCGGCGGGATTGGACGGACGCTAACGTTGTATTTTGGGTACCAGGGCGTTGAGGTTTTCGTGCGAGGGTAACGTTCCCCCACATAAGCAACATTGACTGTTTTAATGAGCCGCCGATAATCATCCCATGCGGCGCGGTTCAGGCCGGTTGGAGGTCCCTTTGAAATCTGCCTATGTGAACGGTATTCGTAAGTTGTCTGACTTAAATCGAGGCCAGATCGTCCGGCTAGCCGGCTCCGGTGCTGCCATAGTTGAAAAAATCTGGGCTGAGGGAGACGAGTACTTCGGCCAGTTCCTTTGCCAGGACGGCTTGGTCGTCCAGTTGACCGAGGCCGAAGAATCGATGATCGGGACCCTGATTAAGCTGAGCGTCGTCTAGTTAAGGGGAAAGGTCGCTTTGCGGAAATTACGACGCCGCTGCGGTGTGCTTGACGCCCCGTTGGCGCTCGGCCGGCTAGCGTCTTTCCAGGGACCTTGTCCACGATCTTGATGCCGACATAGACGATGCTTAGTCTGTCTGGCTGCAGCCGCCGAGAGATGGCGGTAGGCTGTGGATATATTCTCCTTTTATTCGCCTATACTCGGCGCATGTCCCGCTTTGAGCGACCGAGCCATCGCGTCTACATGTCGTTTATGTTCCGCCATGGCTGGCAGGTTCAGTTCCTGGAAGCCGACCTGAAAACACCTCTGCCCAGGAAGCTGATCTTCGCTCACCCAGACAAGATCAGGGAGATGGCCAGGCGAGGTGAGGCTATGCAGACCTCAGAAGCCAGACAGATGCTGGAAAATGCGATCGAGAACGGCAGAGGTGGAGTTTTTTTGAAGCTTACGCCGGAACAGCACGCGAGACTGAAACACCCGTGATCTCCGATTTTTGTTTTTCGATTCGTCCGGGGCCCGATGATGGCAAGATCCGGTGAGGCGTGTGCGGGTCTCATTTATCATCAAACGAGTCGCAGGCGACAGCAGCGTCACGGTAAGGGAGACGTAGAATCGTCCGCGCAAGTTAACAGAGAAGGGCCTATAGCTCAATTGGTTAGAGCAGCGGACTCATAATCCGTTGGTTCCAGGTTCAAGTCCTGGTGGGCCCACCAATAGACTTCCAGTCGCGTCCTGTAATGTCCACAAATGAAATAAGACGGTAGCTGCCTCGCGGCTGGCGACTGCCGAGTTTGCGCACGATTGCCGTACTCCAGCGTGCCAAGCAGTGGACATCTTCCGTTATCGACCTAACGCGTTCGCGGGGTTTGTCGATAACGCGATTAGCCAACTCGCGAATCAAGGATGGCCCCCATGAAATTAATACCCCTTCTCCCACTGTTGCTCTGGCTATCCTTCCCGGCATATTCAAAGAACTCACTTTTTGACAGAAACATCGAAAACACAACCTTCCTGAACCCCGCATGTCCGGCAACCCTCACTGGCGTATACGCGAGTCCGGGGGGCAAGGGAATGGGTAGAGTGAGTGTGCGTCTCGTAAACCAGACGGAAAAGCGCGTTATCGCAGTAAAGGTCGGTTTTGAAGGGTTCGACGCCGCTCGGGACAAACACGAGTTCCCTGAAACATATTCATCCGCGGTAAGCCTGAAGCCGGAACGCGAAGCTAAGCCCATCTGGCGCGTTGAAGATGAGACCTTTACCGTTAATACTGCGAGCGGTGTAAGTGTTTTTCTCCTCAAGCTAATGTTTGCAGACGGCTCTTATTGGAAGGATGACGGTACTAAATCCTGCTCGCTGACCATCTCCGGCCTGGCGAAACCTCAACCTAGTGACGAATGATTAGCTTGCACGAGGCCAAGGTGACGCTGACGGTGGGCGCACCACACAGTCAGCCGCGTTTGCGGATGCCAAGTCCTCCTGATTGCCGCTAGACAGCGGCGCTTTCGAGGCCCGGGGACATCGCTGGGATTGCTTCGCGGTAAAACGGATAATCCGTGTAGCCGTGGGCATCGAAGGTGTAAAAGGTCTTGCGGTCGTATTCGTTCAGCGGCAGCCCAAGCCTTACGCGCTTGGGCAAATCGGGATTAACAATGAAATGGCGGCCGAACGCCACCAGGTCGGCATCGCCTTTCTCAATAATCGCCTAAGGTATCGGGTTCAAAACCACCGGCTGCGATGATTTTTCCTTGGAAGATCTTGCGTAGCCGTTCCGCGGCGATCGGCGCCTGGCGCTCCGCAATCAGCACGTTGCCTTTGGCGCGCGGTTCCACGATGTGGAGATACGCCAAGCCGAAGCGGTTCAGCTGCGCGGCCAGATAGTCGAACAAGGCTCCCGAATTGGTGTCCGACATCCCGTTGAATACTCCGCTAGGCCCAATGCGGCCCTCCGGGCCTAGACGAATGCTTGGGTCGCACACTTCATCGTTACCCCAGACTTTGAGCTGGCACAGTGCAGGTTAGAAGTCGTAGCGCAACGAGAATTGCATTACACGCGGCTTACTGTAGGTTTGCGAATAGTTGCCCAGGGTGCCCCCGGTCAAGGTGACCCCAAGGGAAGTATTCGGGTTGGTATCAAATCGGACGGAGTTGGTAACGTTAAATACCTCCCAGGCGAACTTTACACCCTGGCTCTCCGTGATCTTGAACACCTTGGATAAACCTGAGTCGAGATCGAAGTAGCCATCCCCGCGGAAAAGATTGCGCTCTCCAACCTCACCCGGGTATGGCAGCCGAATCGGCGAACCGTTCGTTATTCCATTGTTAATCGCCCCCACGTTGTCAAACACCTGCGGCGCCCCATTCTGGTCCAGGTGCTTGCGGATCTTCACCGGTGCAGTCTCGATGCCAAAACTTTCAAGCTGCCAGTCGGTACCCCAGCCGGGCGCAAAGACGCTAAACGGCAGTCCGCTGGTCCAGCGGTTTACCCCCGACCACTGCCAACCTCCAATCACCTCATCGACCAGCCGTTTCGATGTGTTGGCAAACTTCTGACCGGTACCGAACGGCAACCGATACACCCAGTCAAACGTGATCAGATGCCTGGTATCGAAATCGGAGACACCTCGATTCAACGAAGGATTCCAGGTATTGATGATGCTACTGAACGCGTTATTCGAACTGATTTCGCTGGCGCGTTCCGTATCGGAACCCATGTCGATCGACTTTGACAAAGTGTAACTGAAGTCGGCTTGCAGCCCATGACTGAAGGGATGGCGCACGGTGACCTGGCCGGCGTTGTAGTAGCTCATGCCGATCGAATTCCAGGCATACAGCGACGAAAATTGGGACTGCCAGAATTTTGTGCCTTGCGGGCACCCGTAATTGCAGTAGAAGTCCAGGTCGGCCAGAGCGCCGGTCTCTCCTCCCTGGTAGCGGGAGTACGCCCACTCATTCGTATAGATAGCCTGCGTAGCACTTTCTCCCAAGTAGTCGTAGTTTGCAAGTTGCGGAAAGACGTCTTCGAAGTAAGGAATGGTTGGCACCGATGCCTCGTTGTTGCCGCCGTTCGCATCCACCAGCGCGGAGAGCTTGTCTGCGTTGGTAAAGTAGTCGCCCCCTCCTTGGGGATCAACGTAGTTGACAGGCTCCGCCAGATCAATCGATTGAAGAAGGTGTTTGCCCAGCCGCCCCACGTAGGCAAACTCGACCGTAAGGCCTCCGCGGACTTCGCGCTGAATGGAAAAGTCAAAGGCTTCAGCGTAAGGGGTTTTCAGATGGTTATCGGCACCCCAGGTGATGGCAAAGGCGGTGTTTGGGTACGTATAGGGATAAGTAATTGAACTTGGTTGTGGTGATCCATTGGAAGGAACATTGTGGACACCAGTGAAGCGAGGTGCGTTCTCAAAACCGTAGATGCTGGCTTGGCTTTCGACGCTCGTGTTCAAGCCGAATGATCCGAACTGGTCGAAGGTGTTGACGATGCCTTCGCCGTAGTGGTCGAAGTACAGGCCAAAGCCGGAACGGATCGATGTCTTTTCGTTCGGGGCATAGACGATGGCCAGCCGCGGCGCGAAATTTGTCTTTTGCTTGGACCAGAGCCCGGGAGCGTGGTTCGCCGGTCCATTGGGACTGAATTGGAGAAGCGGTTCGTACACCTGCCCTTGAGCCGCGGCGGCGCCACGTTGCTTGTACCACGCGTCGGTATCGATCGTCGGTGCGATCTGTTGCCCATGCTCCTCGTAGGGAGTTTGCAGGATGGTGTGCCGTAGACCGAATGTAATCGTCAGGTTTGGCCGGGCTCTCCAGGCATCTTGCACATACCATTCAAATTCATTTGCCTTGAAATTCCGATTGATGAAAGTGCCATCGGGATACAGACTCCCGGTCGCCCCACCCTTTGCGACGTTATAGTTGGAGATGGTGGTTTGGTCGGGGATCCCGCCGACGATGTTTCCATAGGCAATTTCGTAGGAGTCGGCAAAGCCACCCGAGACCGGCGGTCCCCCCAGAGTAGACGGATCCGGAGGGCCACCTGGAACATACCAGTAGGGATTTGTGGATGCGGAGTTGTAGGAATTTGCATCCGATCCGCGGTTATTGTGGATCAGCCGCCAGTTGCCGCCAAAGCCCAGGGTATGGCTTCCCTTGGTCCAGGTCAGGTTATCTACGAGGTTGTTGACCGGAACGCTGACGATGGACGTGCGCGTTATGTAATAGGGATCTGATGCGGCGTCGTTGATGAAGCGAAAGGTTGTGTAGTCTCCCTGGGCAGTACCGTTATTGCCGTATCCCTGGCGTATGTAGCCGTAGCGAACGTCATTCACGACATGAGGTGTGATCGACCAGGTCTCCCCGGCTGAAATTCCTTTGTTGTTGTACTCCAGGCGCGAGGAAGGCGGATCGCCAGGGAAATCTTCCACACCTGATTGTGTATCTTTCTGCAGGTTTCCGCGCACAAACACATGGTGTTTTTCATTGATTGTGTAATCGAGCTTCAAAATGCTGGTGTTCAGCGAACCCGGAAACGGGGAAGAAAAGGTATAAGACAGAAGATTGTAGCCGTCACCCTGGGTGGCTCCGTTGGGCAATGGAAACTGCTGGAAAAAGGCCAGGGCGGCCGCGTTCGGACCAGGTGTTGTACAAACCCCATTGGCGACGCACCCAGCATCAAGGGTCGCAATCTGCGCCGGGGTCAGGGTAGTGGTCGAGGTCTGCGCGCAAGTAGGATCGCTGGGATCGACACAGTATTGGTAAGTTATATTTCCCTGGCGAAATCCGGCGCTGGGCACAATTCTGGTCTGCTGCGAATTCTCCGCCGTACGCTGCCCTTCATAGTTGAAGAAAAAGAACAGCTTGTCCTTTTTGACAGGGCCTCCCAGGGATGCTCCAAAAGTATTGCGGATGAGTTTGCCTGGCTTGTTCGGCTCACCAGATTGCAACTCGCCCGTCTTATTGAACCAGTCGTTCGCGTACCCAAAGCTAGTGCGGTTGTACTCGTAAGCGGCTCCGTGGAACTTATTGGTCCCTGACTTAGTCACCAGGGTAACCTGCGCTCCAGAGCTCCGCCCGGCATCCGCATTCGAGCTGGTGGTGGTGACGCGAAACTCCTCGGTGGAATCGAGCGTCGACCTTAAAACGCCGGTGAAGGCATAGCCGTTCTGCTGGTCATTGTCGTCCAGACCATCGAGGGTTACGTTCGTCTGATCGGAGCGTGCGCCGGCGACGGAGCCGCTGCGGCTATCCTGATCCTGCTGATCCGTCGTCTGCTGGCCAAGATACAAAACTCCGGGTTGCAGGCTGAGCAGATCGGTGACGTTGCGCCCTTCCATAGGCAGGGCCTGGATGGTGGCGTTATTGACAGAGTTGCCGATGGACGCGTCCGTCGTGTTCAGGGTCTCTGCTTCGCCGCTCACGTCGACAGTGACGGCCGCGGATTCGACTGTCAATTTAAAGTTGATCGTGGCTGGCTGGTTCACCAAAAGATCAGCCTGCTTCGATTGCTGGCTGAAACCAGACCCGTGGGCCGTGATGACATACGTGCCTGGTGGAATCTGCTGAAACTGGTATTCGCCACTCCCGCTCGCGGTCTGAGTTGAGGTTACGCTGGTGGCCTTGTTCACGATGCTGATTGTGGCGCCGGGAATCACTGCCCCGGAGGGGTCGGTGATTGTGCCGCGCAACGAGGTCAACGATGCTTGCGGACAGGCCACGCCGCAAAAGCCCATGGCCAAAAACAGGTATGCGAGAGACTGACGGACGGGGCGCATGCGCACTACCTCACAAAGAAAATAAAACCATCCCGTGGCCCCCGCTCTTGGTGGCGGGATCCTTTGTGCTTGCTGAGGCCCGAATGCACTTCAGGTCTTACAAATCTGCGGAGTTTCTTTTTAGAGAGGGTCGTGCAATTAGATTGGTAATTATTAAACGGTTATGTACATGAGATCAAGAGGGAATGTTGCAGAAATGCAATCGGAAATCGCGAAAGCGGATTTTGGTTGGGCAGTAGAGTGCCGCACCTACGGTGCTCGTCATCGTCCGTCAATACCCAGCCCTTCGCGGGCTGGGCTATGTTTGGCGTCGGCCCTCCGGGCCTTGACTCAATTGAGATTCTTGCCGCAATTTTCGGCCATCCCTCCGGGATGAACCCGGATGGCTGGCTACATCAATTCTTCTACAAAGGCTCGTGCGACCTCCGGGGGAACCCGATAGCTTTGCTTGACCAGCGGTTCCGTGGCCAGGACTGGTTCTGACTCATCCAGGGTGGGCACGTCGGTGCGTTCAAAGAATTTGCCGATGGGGATTTCATCGCCCCATAACAGCGACTTCTCCATCGCCGCCATCCAGTTGGTCGAATCATACTCGGGATTGTCTTCGAGCTTCTTGACCCGGGGACGGAACCATTGGAAGGTGTTGTCGTGGTTGTAGGTCACGCAGGGACTGAAGACATCGAGGAAAGAGAAACCTTTGTGCTGAATTCCCTGTTTGATCAGCTCGGTAAGGTGCTTCTGCTCCGCGCTGAAACCGCGGGCAATGAAGGTGGCGCCCGCAGATAGTGCAAGGGAGATGGGGTTGATCGGCCCTTCGACGTTGCCAAAGGGCATGCTCTTGGTCTTCATGCCTTTACGGCTGGTGGGCGAGGTCTGGCCGGTGGTGAGGCCATAGATCTGGTTGTCCATGACGATGTAAAGCAGATCGACATTGCGGCGCATGGTGTGCATGAAATGATTGCCGCCGATGCCGAAGCCGTCACCATCACCGCCGGTGACCAATACGGTCATGCCGTGATTCGCCATCTTGAAGCCGGTGGCCACAGCCAGCGAGCGCCCATGCAAGGTGTGCATGCCGTAGGTATTGATGAAGCCGGGAAAATTCGAGGAGCAACCGATGCCGCTGATGGTAGCCACCTGGTGATTCGGAATTTGCAGCTCAACCAGAGCTTTCTGCACCGCAGCCAGCACACCGAAATCGCCACACCCCGGGCACCAATCGGGATCGACCTTGCCCTTAAGGTCCGCCATCGTTGTCAGTTTTGGAGCCGCTATATCTGTCGCCATCGTTCTTCTCCTACCGGTTTCACAATTGTTTTAGACCGAAGCCGAAGCTTCCAGTCGCGATCCTGATGAGCCCATAGTCACTGTGAAGCCGGTCAGACCATGATCTCGTGCATGGGTACCGAAAGCTTGGTGGTTCCGTTCATCTGCTCTTTGACCGCTTCCACAATGTGATGCGGCATGAAGGGTTCCCCGTCGTATTTGCGGATGTGTCCATCGGCCACGAAACTGGTTTCGCTGCGCAGATAGCGGGCGAACTGCCCACTGTAGTTGTTCTCGATGATGATGGTGTGGCGGGAACGCTTGAGCAGATCGGCAATGGCGTCACCATGGAGTGGGACAAGCCAGCGGATTTGCAGCTGATTGGCAACAATTCCCTGCTCTGCCAGCAGCTCGCGCGCTTCCTCAATGACGCCCTGGGTCGATCCCCAGCCGATCAGGGTCACGTCCGCTTCAGCAGGCCCTTGCAGGGTGGGCGGTTGCACCGAAGCTTCAATGCCGGCAACCTTGCGCATCCGTTTTTCCATCATGGCGCGGCGCTTCACGGTGTTGGTGTATTCGTCGCTGATGAGTACTCCGTCTTCATCGTGCTCGTCGCTCGAGACCACGTGGGTGTATCCGGGAACTCCGGGAACGGCGCGGGGGGAGACTCCGCTCTCGGTAATCTGATAGCGGTTGTAGGATCCGTTGCCGTTGCCATTGGCGGAAGTGATCATCTCGCCGCGATCGACCTTGGGGTTGAAGTCCAGGATTTTCGGGTCGACGCTGAGGCGGCCTTCGGCCAATAGCAGGTCGCAGAGCACGATGCCGGGGACCTGAAAGCGATCGGCGATGTTGAAGATTTCCGGGATGAGAGTGAAGCAGTCGCCAATGTCGAGCGGGGCGGCAATCACGCGAGGATAGTCTCCAAACGCGGCGCCCAACATCTGCCAAAGATCGCCCTGCTCGGTTTTGGTGGGGACGCCGGTGGATGGGCCCGCACGCTGGCAGTCAATCACGACCACGGGAATCTCAGCCTGGGCGGAAAGGCCAAGGGCTTCGCTCATCAGGGCAAAGCCGCCTCCGGAGGTGGCGCACATGGCGCGAACCCCGGCGTGGGCAGCGCCGATGGCCATGTTGATCACGCCGATCTCGTCTTCTACCTGGCGGACCATGATGTTGGCTTTGCGCGCGTGGTCGGCCATCCAGTGGAGCACGCCGGTCGATGGACTCATCGGATAGGCGCAGTAGAACTTGACCCCGGCCGCTGCTCCGCCCATGGCCATGGCGGCGTTGCCGCCCAGCACGGCGTAGCGGTTGTCGGTCATGGGCAGCGGATTCTCGAACGGCTTGAAGTTCTGGGTGGCGTAATCGTAGCCGACGCGGGCCAGTCCCACGTTCTCGTCGATGACAGCCTTTTCCTTCTTGCGGAACTGCTCGGCGAGAACCTGCTCCAGCGCCTGAAAGCCGACGCCGGCCATGCTAAGGGCGGCGCCGATGGCCAGCGTGTTCTGGGCGATTTTGTTGCGGCTGATGTCGGCCAGCTTGGAAACCGGCAGGGGGCACAACTGGACTCCGTCCGCAGGTGTACCCGGCTTGATGGTCTCCGAATTATAGATACAAGCGCCGCCCCTGCTCAGCAGACCCAGGTGTCGGTCCATGGTGTCCTGGTTCAAGGGAATCAGAAGATCGACCCGGTCGCCCATGTTGGTGATCTTTTCCGGGCCGGTGCGAATGGTAAGAAAAGTGTGGCCGCCGCGGATAATGGATTGATAAGCGTTGTAGACGTTCAAATGCAGGCCACGACGGCTGAAGATCTTGGCGAAGATGTCACCTGGGGTGGCCACGCCTTGACCGGCGGCTCCCCCAATACCAATAGCGAAGGACTGCCTCATTTATTTATCTCCAGGCTGCGGGGCGCCCGGGGCAAGCCGGGGCCACCAAATCTCGTCCGATCAACAGACACGACGACTTTGACGACGCTATCTTGAATGCGAACCAGCATACACCAGCCCTCATAGGCTGCGGAAGGCTGCCTCTGGTTCCCTCACCAGGGCCGGGTGCCCCACATCTCGGTGGTTTTTCGCGAGATGTGGGATACCACAGATGTCGACCGCTCAGTGCCTGGGAGAATCGACAGTCACAGGGAAGGTGCAGCGGTATCCCACATCTCGCGAAAAACGAGCGAGATGTGGGGCACCCGGCCTTGGTGAGGGAACCAGGGCGCTAATTTGCTCATTTTAAGTAAGATCGGCAGACCGCTTGGTTGGGAATGGATCAGAGGGAGCAAGAAGGCGTAAGCTTAATAGTTCGGTAGTCCCTGCGCCATGGTGAGGAATGGGTAAGAGTCTCCCGATAGCTCCAGTCGAGCACCCCTGGGCCACTATCGTCGTGCTCCTGGTTGCCGCGGTTTTCTTTGGAGCAATTCCGCTGTCGCTGGCTTGGTTGTGGGCGAGGATCTACTCGCCGGCCAAGCCGGGGATCCAGAAGAATGCCACTTACGAGTGCGGCCTGGAGGCGAAAGGCGACGCCTGGGTCCAGTTGGACGTCTCCTACTATCTGTACGCCATCGTTTTTTTGATCTTCGACGTAGAGGCGGTTTTTCTGCTGCCGTTTGCCGCCGCTTTCTCTGGACTTTCGCTGGGGGCCTGCCTCGCTATGCTGGTTTTTCTGCTTTTATTGGTGGAGGGCCTGATCTGGGCCTGCCAAAAAGGCGTTCTCACTTGGGGCTAATGAGGTTTCCATGGATCAGGACTTAAAGACCGAATTAAGCAAGCACGGGATCTTTGCCACCACTTTTGAGGAACTCTACAACTGGGGGCGCAAGAATTCCGTTTGGCCGCTTACTTTTGGCTTGGCATGCTGCGCCATCGAAATGATCGCCACCACCATGGCGCGCTACGATCTGGCTCGTTTTGGCGCAGAGGTGTTTCGCCCTTCTCCACGGCAGGCAGATCTGATGATCGTATCCGGAACCGTGACCAAGAAAATGGCGCCCCAGGTGGTGCGGTTATACAACCAGATGCCGGAGCCGAAGTACGTGATCGCCATGGGCGCGTGCGCCATTTCCGGGGGCCCCTTCCGTGATGGATACAACGTGCTTAAGGGGATCGACCGCTTTATTCCTGTGGATGTGCACATTCCCGGTTGCCCTCCGCGCCCCGAGGCGCTGATTCATGCCTTCATGACGCTGCAGGACCAGATCAGCGCCCAGCAGCTTACCGGAGAGTCGCGACCGCGGCATCTGAAGCAAGAACTGCCCAGCGAGTTCCCGGTACCTGAGTTTGGCGAACATGGGCTGGAACCGCCACAGAACGATGAGGTCTTCCACAACCCACTGAAGGTGCTTCAAGGATGACGCTGGATGAGATCAGGGCCCGATTATTGGCAGGCATTCCAGGTTCCCAGGTGGAGATGGTGGTGAACGGCAGCCCCAGCGGGCAGGACTCGCTGCTGGTCGATCGCCAACACGGGCTCCAGGCAGCCCGGCTACTGTGCGACCAGATCCAACTGGATTATTGCTCGAACGTAACCGCGGTGGATTGGCCGGACCGCGAGAAAACCGACAAAGTCAAAACCAAGCAAGTCGTCGATGGGGTAGAGAAAGAGATCGAGCAGACAATCAAGACCACGATTCCGGGCTACCTGGAAGTGGTTTATCACCTCTTTTCCATGGTTAAGAAGACAGGGCCAGTGGTGCTTCGCATGCGCACCGCGAACCGGAAAGACGATGTCGCGCTGCCCTCATTGACCCCGGTTTGGAGGAGCGCGGAATTTCAGGAGCGAGAGGCTTTCGACCTGTTCGGCATTGTGTTTGAAGGGCATCCGGATTTGCGCCGCATCCTAATGTGGGAGGGTTTTACGGATCATCCCATGCGCAAGGATTATGTCCCTCCACCCGAGGATGAGCTCGAATTACTGGGGGAGCGATGAGCACGGCGGCCGAAGACATTATGGAAATTTCGATGGGGCCGCAGCACCCATCGACGCATGGTGTGTTCCGCATGGACGTCCGGCTGGATGGCGAACGGGTGCTGCGCCTGAAGCCGGTGTTCGGGTACCTGCACCGCAACCACGAGAAAATCGCCGAGACGGCCAGCTACCTGGCTGCGATTCCCTACACTGACCGGCTGGACTATCTCTGTTCGATGACCAACAACTGGGGATATGCGCTGGCGGTGGAGAGCCTGGCAGGCATCACGGTTCCGGAGCGCGCCGAATACATCCGAGTGATCGTCGCCGAGCTGACCAGGCTGCAGAACCACGCCGGCATGGTGGGCTTTCTGCTGCAGGATATGGGCGCCAGCGGCACTCCGTTGATGTATGCCTTCCGCGAGCGGGAAAAGGTTCTGGACCTGTTTGAGTCCCTAAGCGGGGCGCGCATGATGTGTAACTACATGCGGTTCGGCGGAGTGCGGGTGGATTGCTCCGCGGAGTGGCTGGGGCAGGCGGCAAAGCTGGTAGAGGGTTTTGACGGCTTTCTGGATGAGTTTGAGCAGTTACTAACGGGGAACGAAATCCTGATGGCCCGGACCCAGGGAGTGGGCGTGCTGTCCCGCGAGCTGGCGATCAGCGCAGGGGTTACTGGTCCAGGCCTGCGCGCCAGCGGGGTGAATTATGACCTGCGCAAGGTAGATCGCTACGGCGTGTACGACCGCTTCCAGTTCCGGGTGCCGCTGGGTGAGCATGGAGACGTGTTCGACCGGTACATGATGCGCGTGCTGGAGATCCGGGAGTCGCTCAAGATTCTGGAGCAGGCGCTGCGCGATATCCCGCCAGGCCCGATCATGGATCCCAAGGCCCGATTGCGCGGCCTCAGGCCTAAGGTGGGTGAAGCTTATGCGCGGATTGAGTCGCCCAAGGGGGAGCTGGGGTTTTATTTGATCAGCGACGGGTCGCCTAATCCATACCGTTACCGGGTGCGGCCTCCCAGCCTGATCAACCTTACGGTACTTGAGGATATGTGCCTGGGACAAAACATCGCTGATGTGGTGGTGATCCTGGGGAGCATTGATATTGTGATGGGGGAAGTGGACCGCTGAGGAGAGGTACCTCAGTGGTTAAAGTCCGCAGCGGCTGGGGGCCGGTGTGGCCCGTCTAAAAGCCTTGGGCCTTCCGTGGTTTCTAAATCGGTGGGCTTTAGCCCCTGAGGGAAAGGAAATGAGGGCAGACGAGATGTTAGGCCGGGGGATTGTCAAAGGGCTGGCGGAAACGGCGCGGAACTTTCTGGGCAGCTTTGTCGATAAGGAGCGCCTGGTAACCGTGCAGTACCCCGAAGAGCGCCTGCCGGTGGCGGAGGCGGCGCGCAACTTCCCTTTTCTCATCTACGACGGCACGGACCCGGAACAGGGGCTTCGCTGCGTAGCCTGCCAGATCTGCGAGAAAGAATGCCCTCCGCGATGCATCACCATCGAAAAGAGCAAGGACAAGAAGCCCGACTTTGTTGGGAAACAGCAGTTCTATCCCGCGGTGTTCGATATCGATGTATCGGTTTGCATGAGCTGCCAAATCTGCGTGGAGGTTTGCCCGTTTGACGCTATTCGCATGGATAACGACTTCGAGCTAAGCACCACTGATCGCTTTGACGGCCTCCTGTGGACCAAGGAAAAATTGGCGATGCCTAATGAGCACTATCTGGCAATCCACCCCACAGAAGCAGCCGAAGTTGAGGCCAGGCGAGCAGAAGAAAAGGCGCAAGCTGAGGCCAAGAAACAACCCGCGGTGACGAAATAATGCTGGATCAGGCATTCGTGTTGCTCAAGCACTGGCTCCTGGGCTACACACCGGGAGTGATCCAGCCGGCAATCTCGATTTTGTTGACCATCGTTCCTATCCTCCTCATTTTTCCGGTTTTGTTTGCGTTGACGACGGTTTTGGAGCGCAAGGGGCTGGGGCGGATTCAGAATCGCTACGGTCCGAATCGGGTGGGATTTTATGGCATCCTGCAGCCGATGGCGGACGCCCTCAAGTCGCTGACCAAGGAAGATATTGTTCCCGCAACGGCAGACCATACGGTCCATTTTCTGGCACCCCTGGTTCTGTTGGCGGTAGCCTTTCTGCCCTATGCAGTTTTGCCTATGGGGCGGAACATGATCGCAGCGAACCTGGATGCAGGGGTGCTATTTTTCTTTGCCATTGGGGCAATTTCAGAGTTGTCGGTTTTTATGGCGGGTTGGTCGAGCCGCAACAAGTATTCCTTGCTCGGGGCCATGCGGGCAGTAGCGCAAATAATCAGCTATGAGGTGCCGCTTCTGCTCTCCTCGATTGCTGTGATCATGGCTGCCGGCTCTCTGTCGACGGTCGAGATCGTGGCCAAACAAGCGGGCTTCTGGGGAATCTTTCCCCATTGGTATGTGCTGACACCGTGGGGCTTCGCCGGATTTATCCTGTTTATGATCGCGGCTACCGCTGAAACCAACCGTTCCCCCTTCGACCTGCCGGAGGGCGAGTCCGAGATCATTGCCGGATATTACATTGAGTACTCCGGGTTCAAATTCGCCCTATTCTTCTTGGCGGAATACCTGGGAATGTTCGCCATTAGCGGCTTGGGAATCACCCTGTTTCTGGGCGGTTGGTTGGCGCCGCTGCCATTCCTGACCTGGGTCCCATCGTGGATATGGTTCTTTGCCAAGCTCTTCGGTCTGATCGTCGGATTCATCTGGGTGCGCGGCACTTTGCCCCGCTTGCGCATGGATCAACTAATGAACTTTGCCTGGAAGTTCATGTTACCGATGGCATTGGTGGTGTTGGTAGCGGCCGGGGCGTGGCGCTTCCTGGGTCAGGGAGTGACGCGATGGCTGGTCAGTATGGGGTTTATTTTAGTGGCCTATGTCTTGTTGGGCCGTGGCGTGGAGAGCAGAAACAAGATCGCAAAACGAACCTATCGTTTTGCGGAATGAGAGATATGACCGCTCCGTTTCTTATTCTTGCCCTGGTGACGCTGGCGGGCGCGTGCGCAGCGATGATGCTTCGCGGCCTGGTGCATTGCGCGTTGGCGCTGGCGGTCGCGTTTGCCGGCATCGGGACGCTTTACCTCAGTCTTGGCGCCCAATTCCTGGGCCTGGCGCAGTTGCTGGTCTATGTGGGCGCGATCGCCGTTCTGATCGTCTTCGTGATCCTCCTCACCCGCGGTGGTGATACTGACTCCCCGCCTTTGGCACGGGCAGCTTTTCCGATGAGCGGCATATTGGTGGCGACGGCGATATTCGCGGTCCTGGCCTGGGCAGTCTTGCATAGTTTTGCGATTCATCCCGCCGGGCAGCCCTTTACTCCCGCCACCGTCCGCGAACTGGGCAATGTCTTGATGGGCGAATATGTGCTGCCGCTGGAAGTGATCGGTCTGATGCTGACAGCAGCGCTGATAGGAGCCGTGGTCGTTGCCTTGCAGGAGAAGCAGGACACGCAATGACGAGTTTGGCGGGATGTCTGCTTGTTTCCTCCATGCTGTTTGCGGTTGGGCTTGCGGGCGCGTTGACGCGCAGGAATACCATCCTGGTGCTGGTTGGCATTGAGCTGATGCTGAATGCGGCCAATCTTAATTTTGTCGCTTTCTGGCGCTTTGGGCCGCACACCAGCGGAGTGTCTACTGGGATGATCTTTGGAATTTTCTCCATCGCGGTCGCGGCGGCAGAAGCAGCGGTTGGACTGGCACTCATCCTCGCGGTGTATCGGCACGCGAAGACTACCGATCTGAGCCGGCTCACGGGGAGGACACAATAGAGCAGGCTATGGTCTCGACCGCCTGGATCCTTCGTTTTCTGTGGTTGATTCCGGCACTTCCCATCCTGGCTGCCGGGATCGGTGCGCTGCTTAAGCGGAGCCAGCGCCGACTGGCGGCATCGGTCGCCATTGCGTCTATCAGTGTTTCATTTGTGCTGGCGGTGGTTGCTTTTGGTCATCTATTACCTCAGCCGCAGCGACTATTCTTCAACTTTCCATGGATGCAGTTTGGATCTGAGTGGCTAAAGCTGGGCTGGATGTTGGATCCGCTGGCAGCGGCCATGCTGGTGATGGTGACCTTTGTTGGGCTGCTGATCTTCATTTACAGCGCAGCGTACATGCACCACGACGAAAACTTTGCCCGCTTTTTCTGCTTCCTCTCCCTTTTTGCTGGAGCGATGCTTGGCCTGTTGATCGCCAATAGCTTGCTGCTGCTGTTTATGTGCTGGGAGGTAGTCGGCCTGACCTCGTACCTGTTGATTGGTTTCTGGTATGAAAGGCGGGCGGCGGCAGCAGCGGCCAAGAAGGCGTTCATCACCACGCGCATCGGCGACCTGGGTCTGCTGCTGGGTATGGTGTGGCTTTACGGGCAAACAGGCACGCTTCTTTTTTACGACCATGGCGCAGGATGCATGGAGCACGGCGCGCTCTCCCATCTGGGCGCACCAGTTGCAACCGGGATCGCGCTGCTGATCTTCTGCGGAGCGGTGGGCAAATCGGGGCAGCTGCCGCTGCATGTCTGGCTGCCGGACGCGATGGAGGGCCCGACGCCAGTAAGCGCCCTGATTCACGCCGCGACGATGGTGGCCGCAGGCGTGTACTTGGTAGCGCGAGTCTACCCTCTCATGAGCATTACGGCCACGGCGCTCGAGGTGGTGACCTGGGTGGGCGCTCTTACTGCGATCTTCGCTGCCGTGGTGGCGGTAGCGCAGGATGATATCAAGCGAATTCTGGCTTACTCCACCATCTCACAGCTCGGATACATGATGATGGGCATTGGCGTCGGCGGGGTGGCAGTGGGGATTTTCCACCTCATCGCCCATGCGTTTTTCAAAGCGCTGCTGTTTCTTGGCGCTGGTTCGGTCATCCACGGCTTGGTTGGGGAGCAGGACATTCGCGAGATGGGAGGCGTCCGCAAGTGGATGCCGGTGACTTTTGCAACCTACGCGGTGGGCACGCTGGCGCTGTGCGGGTTCCCTCTATTCTTCTCCGGCTTTTGGAGCAAAGATGCCATCCTGCACTCTGCCTACGGGTGGAACGTTTCACGGGTGCCGTTTTATCTAGGCGCGATCGGCGCGCTGCTCACGGCCTTCTACATGACCCGCCAGGTCTGCTACGTCTTTTTCGGCAGGCGGCGCAGAGGTCCAGTGCCGGACCCGGTTGTACCCGCGGAGACCGCGGCTTCCGATCCGTATGAGGCTGCGCACGAGAGTCCGGCTGCGATGACCACGCCCCTGGTATTGCTGGCTGGTCTGGCCGTGTTGCTGGGATTTATTGGAACCCCGGCGTGGCCATGGCTGCAGGCGTTCCTGGAGATGCGGCCTACTGGCGTGGACTTCGGCCGGCTGGCGGAAAACGGACTTGTTCCCCTGATGCTGGCCTCGTCGTTGCTGGTGTTCGCCGGGCTGGGGCTGGGTTGGTGGATGTATGGACGCAAGCAGATCAAACATGCCGGGGATATGGATGCTGTGGAGCAGTTGCAGCCGGCGCTCTTCCACGCGCTGCACAAAGGCTTGTTCGTGGACCAGATTTATGCGGAGACAGTGGTGCGGTTGGCATGGTGGATCGCACTTGTAGCTAACTGGCTGGAGCGCTGGGTCTGGAGCGGCATCCCGCCGGTGGTGTCGGCGGTGACCAAGGGGTTCGGATGGCTCGATCTCTCGCTCGATCGTTGGGTGGTGAACAAGGGATTCGACGAAGGATGTAACGGCGTGGCGGACGGCGGACGCCTGCTGGCGCGGCTACAAGATGGGCGCATCCAGAATTATCTGCGGCTACTGGCGGCTGCGGTGGCAGCCCTGGCTTTCTTTCTGCTGCTAGGACACAGAGGATGAGCAGCAACTTGCCCCTGGTGACCTGGCTTACCTTGCTTCCTTTTCTGGGCGGAATTGCGGTGCTGCTGCTGGGCCGAACCGGCCGAGGTGCCGCACGGCTGACGGCCATGGCTTTTGCTACCGCGGCGGTTGCGTACACGATAGTGCTATGGTGCAGGTTTCAACCTGCAATGCCGGGCATGCAACTGCAGGAAGTACACCGCTGGGAGCCTGACATTGGATTGGCGTACCACGTCGGCTTGGATGGCCTGAGCCTGCTAATGCTGGCCGTCTCCTCCGTCGTCGTGCTCATGGCGGTCGCCGCCTCCTGGAACAATGCGAAACAAGGGCCGGCGTACTTTTCTTTCCTCCTCTTTCTTGAGACGGGGCTCTTCGGAACCTTTACGGCGCTGAACTTTCTCCATTGGTTTTTGTATTGGGAGCTGAGCCTGATTCCAGCGTTTTTCCTGATTCGTATCTGGGGCGGCCCAGGACGCGCGCGGGCAGCGACCCAGTTCTTTGTTTACACCATGGTGGGCAGCATAGCTTTGCTGCTTTCGTTTCTGGCACTCTTCCTGGCCAGCGGCAGCTTTGATTTTGTGGAGCTGACGCAGATGGCGCAGACAGGCCAGTTGGCAGCCGCGATTGGGCAGAATCTGCACTGGAGCCAGTGGGACAGCAACCACATCACCATGTTTCTGTTTTGCGGCGCGTTCCTGGGATTTGCGGTCAAGACACCGGTGGTGCCGTTTCACGGGTGGCTCGCTTCTGCCTATGCAGAAGCTGCGCCAGAGACAACCATGGTCCTGACCGGCGCCTTGTCAAAGATGGGCGTGTACGGGTTTCTGAGGATTTTGCTGCCTATTTTCCCGGAGCAGATGTGGCGTGTGCGGATCGTTCTTCTCTGGTTGGCCATCGCCAGCATCGTGCTGCCCGCGTTCACTGCCTGGGCGCAAACCGACTTGAAGAGAATGTTTGCCTACTCTTCGATCAACCACCTGGGATACTGCGTTCTGGGCATCGTCGCGGTGGCGGGATTTACCGGAGCGGATGCCGCCCAGGTGAGCGAAAAGGCGGCGGCGTTCACGGGCGTGATGCTGCAGTTGTTTAGCCACGCGGTCACCGCGGCGGCGGTCTTTTGGTTTCTGGCGCTGCTCGAAAGACGAAGTGGCGGGCTCACCGGGCTGAATGACTTCGGAGGCCTGCGTCGTGTGATGCCGGTATTCAGCGGGCTGATGGGGATCGCCTTGTTCGCGTCGTTGGGTTTGCCGGGGCTGATCGGCTTCCCAGGAGAATTTCTGATTTTCAAGGGAGTCTTCCCACTGTGCTGGTGGGCGGCCGCGCTGGCGTTGCTCGGCTTGCTGATGACGGCGGTCTTTCTGCTCACCATCCTGCAGCGCGTTTTTTCCGGCCCACTGCATGAACGGTGGAGGGGCATGCCGGACCTTACCCTGGCCGAACGATGCATGCTGGCTCCCCCGATCGCCGTAATGTTCGCTGTCGGTCTTTACCCGCAATTGATTAGCGGGATGGTGCATGGCACGGTGATGCAGTTTGTTGGCCTGGTGAGGTATTGACCATGCTCGCCTGGACCATCTACCTGTCTTTTATTGGAGCAGTTGCGGTTACACTCACGCCCGGGGATAGACCGGCCCTTACCCGTGTGACCGCGCTCGTGACCACTCTCGCAGGCTTGGCCATTGCGATGGTCGCCGTGGCGCATGATCGTGCGGGACAGATGATCACCATCGTAAGATCGCCGTGGATACCAAGCCTGGGCATCGAGTATCACTTGGCGGCTGATGGCATTAGCCTGGTCCTGGTCTTGTTAACCGGTATCGCGGCGGTTGCCGGCATACTTTTTTCATGGAATGTCGAACGGCGAGTGAAGGATTTTTTCGCTCTTTACCTGGTCCTGATCGGCGCGGTGTACGGTGTCTTCCTCAGCTTCGATCTTTTTTCACTCTTCGTCTTTTATGAGATCGCGATTGTCCCAAAGTATTTTCTGATCGCCATCTGGGGATCGACGGGCCGGGAGTATGCCGCAATGAAGCTGGTGCTCTACTCCTTTGCAGGAAGCGCCCTGGTTCTAGCCGGCATGGCCGGAGCTTACGTTGTCTCCGGGGAACGCACGCTGAACCTGGAGGCGCTGGCGCACTTTCCTTTCCCGGCACATTTTCAAATGTGGGCCTTTCCGTTGGTCTTCATAGGATTCGCCGTGTTGGCCGGCATGTGGCCCTTTCATACCTGGGCTCCTACCGGTCACGCAGCCGCCCCAACCGCTGCTTCCATGCTGTTGGCGGGCGTGGTGATGAAGTTGGGCGCCTACGGATGCCTGCGGGTGGCGATGATGCTGTTTCCCCGCGGACTCGACCCATGGGGGTTCAAGGTGTTGGAGTTTGGCTCGTGGCAGCAGGTGTTCGCGGTGCTGGCGGTCGTTGGGATCGTATACGGCGCGAGTATCGCTCTGGTGCAGAAGGACCTCAAGTTTGTTGTCGGCTACTCCAGTGTGAGCCACATGGGTTTTGTGTTGCTGGGCCTGATGACCCTGAACCAGATTGGCCTGACTGGCGCCGTGTATCAGATGTTCTCCCACGGGATTATTGCCGGCCTGTTGTTCGCAGTAGTAGGACGCATGGTCTATGACCGCACGCACACGCGTGACCTGGCGGAGTTAGCCCGTATTCCTTTGGCGCGGTTGATTCCCTTTGCGGCAGTCACCTTTGTTCTCGCGTTCATGGCCTCGATTGGGCTGCCGGGCTTTAGCGGGTTTATCGCCGAATTGGAAGTGCTGATCGGTAGTTGGCGCGGTTTTCCCTGGATGAGTTGGATCGCCGGGTTGGGCATCCTGATCGGAATTGCATTTTCCTGGCGCGCGCTGCAGGCTACTTTCTTTGGCGAACGCACGACTACACCGGAGCAAGCGGTGCCGGCCATCACGCTGGCGGAGCGCCTCGGAGCGTGTCTGCTGTTGGCCAGCACCCTGGTGATGGGCCTGTATCCCAGGCTTCTAATGGACTTGATTCTGCCCAGCCTCAATGGGCCATTGTTCGAGCAGTTGCGCCGGGGTGGGTGGAGATGACCGGCTTCAGCTACTTAGCGCTTCTGAGCTTAACGGCGCCTGAAATTGTGGTGTCGCTGGCGGGGATTGCCGTGCTGGTCCTCGATCTCAGCTTCCTGCGCCGGTTGCAGCTTGCTTTCCGGCTCCGTTGGGCGGTGCTTGCCGCCTGCAGCGGATGCGTTCTGGCGCTGATTGTGCTGGATCAGGTATCTGTGCAAGGCAGCCTGGCTGCCGGAATGCTGGTAGTTAGCCCGCTTACGCAGCTGATACAAATCGCGCTGCTGGTGGTCGCAATTCTCGTTCTCCTGCTGGTGGACTCTGTGCGCTTCACCACCCATGTAGGCGAGTACTGTGCGCTGATCTTGTTTGCCACTACGGCAATGATGGTGCTGGTGAGCACGCAGAATCTACTGGTCATCTTCATCACCATCGAATTTTTGAGCCTTTCGCTTTATATCCTTACTGGATTTGATAAGGAGAGCCAGCAGTCGGCGGAGGCGGGGCTGAAGTATTTTCTGTTCGGTGGCATGTCGGCGGGCATCCTGTTATTTGGCATGAGCTTGCTATACGGAATCTCCGGCTCACTTGCGCTCGGAGCCATCGCTGCCGCAGTGCACAGTTCGCCGGGTGATCCGCTGTTGACGATTGCCATGGTTATGGTGCTGACGGGCTTCGGCTTCAAGATAGCGGCCGCTCCCTTTCACATGTGGGCTCCGGAGGTATACCAGGGGGCACCCACCACGAGCGCAGCGCTGGTCGCTTCCAGTTCCAAGATCGCAAGTTTCTTCGCCCTGTTTGTGTTTTTCTACCTGGGACTGATGGGGGCGGAAGGAAGTGCCGCCTGGGGAAATTATTCCATCGGGTGGACGCCCTTGATTGCGGTGGTAGCTGTGGTATCGATGCTCTGGGGCAACCTGGCGGCGATCGCGCAAACCAGCGTCCGGCGGCTGCTCGCCTACTCCGCTATTGGACACGCAGGGTATATGTTGATCGCGCTGGTAGTTCACAGCCGGCAGAGTTTGATCGCGCTGGTGTATTACGTCATCACTTATTCGTTGGCGACGGTGGGTGCTTTTGGCGTGCTCGCGGCGCTAGAGGATGAAAAGGTCGACATCATTGCAGATTTTCGCGGGCTGGGTAGGCGGGCTCCGGGGTTATCGTTTTGTTTGCTGATTTTTTTGCTTTCGCTGGCCGGCGTTCCTCCATTGGCGGGGTTCTTTGGCAAATTTTATGTGTTTGTTTCGGCGCTCGACGTCGCAAACCATTTGGGATTGATGTGGCTGGTGCTGCTGGCTCTCGCCATGAGCGTGGTTTCGTTTTACTACTATTTGAAGATACTCAAACAGGTTTACGTCTCGGAGCCGGCGAGCGGGGCCACGGCGATTGGCGGATCAGTGACCACCCGCATCGCAGTGTGGGCCGCGGCCGCCCTGGTCGTGGTTTTTGGCTGCCTGCCGGATTTGCTGCTTAATCGAATTGCAGCAGCGGCTGCCGTCGCATTCCATTAACGTGCATACAAATGTGCTAACATGCCTGCTGGGGAACAAACATGGCAGCACCGAAGAAGAAACTTCCATCCGTCAGTAGTAACGACCAAACCGGCGAGACGGAATATCGCGGACGACAAACCAAAACGGGAAATTCCTCAGGTTTCCGTTTTGAGGGAGCTTTGTTTAAGAGCCACCCGGAGTTCAATGGCGAGGTGAGAGCGCGCGTCATTGCTCCAGGACGCATGTTGGTTGTGGCGGAGACAGAGACCCGGGAGACAACGGATCCCGTCATGGCTTCCTTTCTCGCGTTTCTCGCACAAGACATTTCTCGTGCCCCCCAGGACGTCCGTCCGTTGGACGCGAAGCTGGTAAAACGTGTAGACAAGCTCACAAAAGGGGTTGCCGTTTCGTTCGACGAAGATCTGGGCGACGGTGTGTCCATCTAATTGGTGGTAAATGGCTGGAGACTCTACGTACACCCGCTGTTTGATCAGCAGTTGCGGAGATTAGTGGCGCAGGTGGACGCTCTCGCGGCGAAGGATCCTGCAGGCTATAAAGAGCACCCGGGCGCGAAGTTGTTGTCCACAATCAATCGTCACATCCGGGAGATCATTCCCCGAAATCCCAGCGCGGCTGCGTTTCGCCAGGGAAATACGCTGGGCTCGGACAATCGGCACTGGTTCCGGGCCAAGTTCCATGAGCGATACCGGCTCTTCTATCGCTTCTCCAGCAAGCAGAAAGTCATCATTTACGCCTGGGTGAATGACGAAGGTACTTTGCGTAAGGCCGGTTCCAGGAGCGACCCTTATCACGTTTTCCGTGCCATGCTGGAGGCAGGTGACCCTCCGAACACGATGGAGCAGCTGCTCATGCGCGCCAAGGAAATGGCAGACGGATAAGCGGTAACTGTTCTGGACGGATACTGCGTGGTGCTTCACGAAATGGCGTTTTCACGTGGACTCTAAAGGCTCCATGAAGCAAACCGATGGCCAAGCTGAGGATTACCTGGCGCGCGGGTTCCGCGATGTGGATGCGGCGGCCGTGGACAAGATGGCACGATGCCTGGCGTATCTGGATGAGCTGCCCGGCTTTCAGCAATACAAGACCCGAATTCTCGACATGATGAAACCAGAGCGCGGTTCTATCACCGCGGACCTCGGTTGTGGGCTCGGTTTCGACGTGCGGCGTCTGTCCGCGTTCGTGAGTCCGGAGGGGCGCGCAATCGGCGTGGACCTCAGCCTGGCGCTGATCAAGTCCGCGCGATCCGCAAGCAAGGAGTTTCCGGCAATCGAATTTGTTCAAGCCGATATCCAGAACCTGCCCTTTGCGAATGGCTTTCTGGGCTCGTGCAAAATAGACCGGACCCTCCAGCACGTGGAGAATCCGACTGCGGCTCTCAACGAGATGTTCCGAACGGTTCGTTCGGGCGGAACGGTGGTATGCGCCGAACCTGACTGGGGAACATTTGCAATCGACGATGCGAAGCACACAACAGTAAAGCAGATCGCGCGGTTCTGGAGTGAAGGCTTCCGGAATCCACGGATCGGACGTGACCTTCGAAAGCTTCTCGAAAAGGCCGGCTTTGTCGATCTACAAGTCCAGGAGGCCGTCTTAGCGACACCGACCTTTGAGAGCTCCGACATCGTCTTCGATATCATGCGAAGTGCATCAGGGCTAGCGGCGAGCAGCGGAAATATGGAGCCACTGGAGTGGGTCTCACAATCGCGAGAACGCGATCGGGTCGATCCGGTTTGCTGCTCCGTGATTCTGCTGATTAACTTCGCAAAGAGGCCCTAAGTTCTCCTTCGACCAGGCGGTCGAGAACCTTGTCGTGTGGTTTCCCACAAAACACTGTGCTTGATCCAAGTGCTTCTACAGACTAGAGTCACCAAAGGAGAAAGCATGCCTCTCGTTCGAATTGATCTCCTTGAAGGTAGGAGCCCGGAATACGCAGCCCAGGTTGGGCAGATCGTCTACCGTGCCTTGACTGATGTGATGAAGGCGCCTCAGAACGACCTCTTCCAGATCATCACCGAGCATCCCAAAGCCGGCTTGCAGTTTGATCGAGATTTTCTAGGCATTCATCGATCCGACGATTGCATCTTCGTGCAGATCACGCTGAACATCGGACGAACGTTGGAGATGAAGCGGACGTTCTACAAAGCCGTGGCGGACGGCTTGCATGAAAACCTGAAGTTGCGCAAAGAAGATGTCTTCATCAACTTGGTAGAAGTGGCAAAAGAGAATTGGTCCTTCGGCAATGGCGAAGCCCAATACGCACCCGCGAGTCAGCCGACTTCATAGATCCTCCTGGATGACAAAGGAGAGGTTGGTGCTTCCATCGAAATCGGTTGCGCGGATCCCAGGTCTCAAAAACGAGACCTGGGGCACCCATCGATTTATTACCGGAAGGATCATGGGTTCTGCAAGAGCTGACTCAAGCCTGCCCGGGCTGTAGCTGAACTTGGGCACCGACGTTCCGCTGCTGGGCGGCGTAGGTGTCGCGGATGTCCTCGTAGAGAGGAGCAAGGATGGTCGCGAGACTGTCGGCCAAGCCCATCACATCGGTCGCCTCGTTCGAGGCCGGAATGCCATGGCCCTGGTAGTAGTTGCTAATTGCCTCTCGCATCCGTGTAGCGGAGACGCGGATGTCCGGCACCGCAGGGACAGGCTTCCTGCTGACCTCACTCGCCATGGCGCGCATCACCAGGGCTACATCTTTTTCAAACGCAACCCCCGCCTGGGCGATGGGCTCGGGTAGATTGGTGAGCGGCTTGACCGAAAGGTATTGCGCCGAGGTGACTTGCACCTGCAAGAGGGTGCGGATGGAAGGCTGCCACCGCCGCACATCTTCGCGGATCTGCAGCTTTCGCGAACGCGAGGGACCAAACTCGAATACGACCGCGTCGCCTTGTGCCGTCACCGCCTGAAAACCGGCGTTGAGCTGATCGCGTAACTGGCGGATACGTTTGATAGCTTTTACCTGGTCCTTCTCCAGCAACTGCTCGGCCAGTTCCGCAAACATCTCCAGATTGTGCGCGAAGACCGTCTGCATTTCGTCCAGCGCGTTCTTCACCCACAAACGATCGTAGATGAGCCACATGCACAGCAAACCAAGCAGGACCCCGAAGACGCGGTCGCGCGCGATGGAGAGCGAAATTTGGATGGTGAACTCCTGCAGATTAATCAGGTAAAAGGCCAGGGCAAGCTGCACGCCAAGATAGGAAAGCCTTGCTGACGCAGTCGCAATCCAGGAAGAGATTGCGGTAACCGCCATAAACAAGAGAGTAAAGCCGGTAATCGAGTCGAGGTATGGCAGCACAAAGATTTGTGCTCCCATGCCAAAGATAATGCCGCCAATGATCGCCCCGAGGAACCGGAGCATTTGCTTCTGGCGCGATGAGCCGATGGTAGAAAGCGCGGTGATGATACAAGTCGCCATGCAAGTACTGAGCCCGGGCCAGTCAATCGCCGTGTAGATGATGTAACTGGCGAAGGACGCGAGCGTGCCGCGCAAGGCAAATTGCACGTGGGCGGGGTTAGAAAACGCGTCGGGGGCGAAAAAGTGCTTGGATCCCTCTTCGTCCAGCGGCGATGGCAGGAACTCCCCGATGGTGGTCGACCCCGAAAATGCTTCTGGTATGAGCGCGACAATCCTCTCCATCTGCGACAAAAAAGGCAGCTTCGCCGGCTCCTCCTGCAGCCGCTGAATCTTTGCCGGCGATCGCCTCAGTACCAGATCTTTGCCTACGATTTCGATCTCGTCCGCCAGACGTAGGCAGCGGGCCTTGTCGGTCGGATCGATGGGCGCGGCGAGGCTATCCGCTTCCATCGGCTCGGGCCGCCCGGTGAGAGCACGCCGGAAATTTGCGGTCACGTCCACCAATTGCGAGACCAGGGCAACCGCTGTGCCCAGCTGGGCCTTGAAGTGCGCGCTGTATGGAGATCGAACGATGAGCCTTCGCAACCTTGAAGCACCAACCATGGCATAGAGCGAAAGCCGTTTCTCTGTAGCACTGTCGAGCGGCCGCTCTGCCGCCGCGCAGCGTAAGACACTCTCCACCGTCTGCATCCGGGCCTCAATTCCTTCTGTGAGGTCTGTAGTGGGATGAACTCTGCGGAAAACGTACTCCACCGCGATTGCCACCACGATGCCCATGGCAACCACACCGGCAAGCCATAGTGTGTTTTCGACCCGGTCGTCCACGGTGAGAGTGGTTCGGTCCCATAGCGGAATCGCGCCGGCTACGGTGAAACCAAAGGCTACCGCGGTTCCGTAATCAGTAATGATACTTATCAGGAAAAAAGACACGAAGAGGCTGATCCCGACCCCCAGGAAGTGGGTCAGCGGATCGTCGACCAGCATGGCGGCGCCAATCAAGGTGTAGACGGTGGCCAAACAAAAAAATGCGATTGCCTTCAACCCCGAAACCAGCGTAGCGGTGGGATTTTCCCGGCTTATGAATAGGGTAAAAATTGCTCCTAGAAAACCGTTGGGAATTTGGAACGTCATGACCAATAGCATGACGAGGGTCGCGGAGATGGTGACGCGGGCTACAACCCAGGCCCTCCCGGGATAAGGCGCGAGCTCATTCTTCAGGAAGTCCCAAAGCCATCTGACTACCTCCTCGACGAGGTTTGGCTGTGAGACCGCCGGCAGCGCGTTGCCCTGGGCGGCCATGGCTATTTCTCTCCACGGATCACGACGACGGCAGATTCGCTCAGGCGGAACGGCTCTGTCTCCGGAGCATTGATGCGAACGCGCACCGGGTACCGCGTGGCCAAATGCACCCAGTTCAATGAGCGCTGCACATCCGGCAACCCGGTGGACGAAAACGTGCCTACCAAAGTGCTGTCAGGTCGCACCCCGAAGCCGACACTGTCGACGATGCCGTCGTATCTCACCGAAGGCCGCGAGAGCACGTAAACATCGGCGTGCATCCCGGGATGGATGTGGTGCAATTGGGTCTCGCGGAAGTTGGCCACTGCCCACCACACACGGGTGTCAATGAGGGTAAACACTTGCTGACCGGTGTGAGCGTAGGCCCCCCGGGAGATAGTCAGGTTGGTCACGCGAGCATCGAAGGGCGCATACACCCTGCAATTGTTCAGGTTGTACTCCGCGGTCTGAATGGCGGAAGCTCGGCCCTCGCGTTGGGCGGTGAGGGGATCAAGCGTAAGCACACTATGCTGCGATTGACCGAGTTGCGCATGGCTTTGCTCCTGAGCGGCTTTGGTCTGCTCGAGCTGGGCCTGCGCGGATACTACCTGCGCTTGCGCTAACAACAGCTGCGAACGGAGCTGCTGCACCGTCTGCTGCCTTGCGGTCACCGCGGTTCTGACCTGATCTACCTGGTCCACGGTGACGAATTGCTTGGCCAGCAGCGGCTCAATGCGATGAAAGTTATTGGTCTGGTAGGCCAGTTCGGCGTTGGCGCTGTCGAGGGCTGCTTGCGCCGCGGCAACATTGGCCTTGGCTTCGCCTACCGCGGCTACAGCGCGGTCGACGTTCGCTGCAGCACTATCCGTGTTCGCCCGGGCAGCCCCTACAGCGCTCACCTGAGAAGCAATCGTCCGTCGCTGGTCAACGATCTGGCCCTCGAGCGTGCTCAGGTCAGATCTCGTCTTTTCCAGGGCATATTGGTATGGGCGTGGATCAATCTGGAAGAGCAACTCCCCTTGTTTGCGGAATTGATTGTCTTCGACTGCAAGCTCGGTGATGGGGCCGTCTACCTGCGGAGCGATGCCGATGAAGTTGGCAAATACTTCGGCATCGTCGGTGCGCGGGTGATTGTTAGTTAGGATTATCACCGCGGCACCCGTAATCACCGCGGCGGCAATGATGGAAATGCTTACTATCCTGCCGACACGGCGGCGTTGCACATCTGTGTCGTTTTCGGGCATCGCATCTCCTTTCGGATTAACTGAAGAACAAGAGCCAGAGTGTGAAGGTGAAGAACGCAGTCAAGCAGGGATAAACCAGGATGAGCGGCATCAGCAGCTGATCCTCCAGCTTGATGCGCAGAAAAAACACGCGGACAGCAGACGCAAGCAGGATGCCGACAATGCCGCAGCCGATCCATGCGGGGAAAAACGATCCCAGGATATTGAAGGAGGGCGCACGCGAACATCCGGCGCCCAACAGCGTAGGAGCGAAGGATGCTCCTACTACAGAGGCTCGCTTTAGTCCACGGCCAAGCAGCGATGGCAATTTTCCCGTCAACGTTTCCATCCATTTTGCTGTGAGTTTTGGGGGCATTGGTTTATGGCCCTTTCGCATGAAGCAGGTCGCCGGTCTGGTAAGCTAACGCAGCCATTCCAGTCAATAGTTGAGTGCGCGCGTTCACGTCGGCGGTGCGCGCGGCAGCAAGAGCGCGCTGCGCCGAGACCACGTCAATCTGGCTGCGGACTCCGTAGTTATAAGACTGCAGCGCCGCGTTGTACGACGACGATGCAGACTCCAGCAACGCGGCCGCAGCTTTCTGCTGGCGAAGCGCGGTGCGCGCGGTGGAATACGCCGACCACACTTCGTTTTCCACTTGATCGCGCATCGCGTCCACTTCGGCGGCGGCCTGCTTTTGCTCGGCCTTGGCGCGAGCGAGACGGTTCTCGCGAGCGAATCCATCAAACAAATTCCAGGTCAGGCTCAGGTGCGCATCCCAAAACTCCTGATTGGGAGAGTAAACACCAGGCGACTGGTTCTGCTCTCCGTAGGTTTTGGAAAGGCCTCCGGTTCCCTCGAGGCTCAAGGTTGGTAAATACGCTGTCTTGGCTGCTTTCACTTCAGAAGCTGCGGCGCGCAACTGTGCTACACGCTCCATGAGGTCAGGCCGCTGAGCGAGCGCACGATCGATGGCGGTCTCGACGGTCACTGCTAAGTCCTGCGGAATATTTAAACCTTGAATGCTCTCTACCTGCAACGGGATGGTTGGCGAAACGCCAAGGGCAGTGGCCAGATCGCCGTGCGCGATCTCCGACGCTCCAAGCGCGGCCTGCAAATCATAGTCCGCCTGGGCGGCCGCGCTGCGGGCCTCGAGTACGTCGGGGAGAGTCGCCAGGCCGAGTTCGAGGCGCGCTTCTGCAGCTTGCTGGACGGTTTGCGCATTCTTGAGGTTGGCTTCTGCAGCATCCTCGTTGCCCTTGGTGTTCAGCACTCGATAGTAGGCTGCCATCACCTGGAAGATAATCCTGCGGTGGGTATCGTTGAAGGCAAGGTTGGCAGCAAGGAGATTGTTGCGACTGACGGCAATCTCGTCCAGACGGCGGCCGAAATCGAAAATGGTGTAATCCAGCTCGAGCCCGGGAGAGAACGTGAACAGGGTCTGGCGGTAGTAATTGGGAGCGAACAGAACGTCGGTACGCACGGTCTGTGCTAGCGCTAGGGCGGCGATGGTGGGATAGAGAGTGGATTTACTGATCCCCAAATCGGCCGCGCGCGCTTTGGCGTTTTCCCATGCTACCCGCGTTTCCGGGTTGTTTTGCTCGGCAAGGTTAACCAGTTCCGGAAGAGCATATGTTTTGCCTGGATCAGGAGCAAAGGCGGGGGTAGAACGCGCCGGAGGTGTGATCTGCGTGGTCGTTTGCCATGGCTGGTTTGGGAAAGCAGGGGCTTTCTGGGCGCCGGCGATTTGTCCCGCGAGCAGCACGCCGAGCATGGTGACCAACTTGAGAAGAGAACGCATCATTCCCCACGCGCGCGCAGACTGAATACCCTATAGATGTATACCCTAGGGGATGGTCGTGCACATCAATAAGGAATTCTGGCCGAGCAAACCGGATGATAGCATTCCTGTTGCGCGGGATGATTTGGGAACTAGCCGAACCAAAAATGTAATGGGACGAGGGCTCTGGTTCCCTCACGAAGGCCGGGTGCCCCATATCTTGCTCGTTTTTCACGAGATGTGGGATACCACTTCATCTTCCCTCTGACTCTGATTCATCCGATGTACTTTGCGGTCAACATCGGTGGTATCCCACATCTCGCGGAAAACGAGCGAGATATGGGGCACCCGGCCTTCGTGAGGGAATCAGAGGCTAATGAAAAATCAAAACGGGCGGATTTTTGATCCGCCCGTTGTTCGACAGGGGCTAGCAGAAGCAGTTACCGATACTGATTCGCGATAACTACTTCCAGGTTAAGAGGAGTAGCAATGGGTTGATTGCTTACCATGCCAGGCGTGAAGCGATATTGACTCACGGCAGCAAGGACGCTTGCGTCCACCCCCGGGCCAGCCGACCTGACGATCTTCAGATCCGATGGCTTACCAGTCTTATCGACAATCATTCCGACAACGACCTTGCAGTCAGTGCCGAACAGCTCAGCAGCAGTGTGGTTCGAATCTGCTACCACATCGACCTTGTAGATTAACTTCGGAGCAGTAACTCCAGTGGAAATACGCTTGGCTTGCGGCGCAGGCCCGTTGGAAGCGACCTGGGTTTGAGCAGGCATGTTTGCCTGAGCGTGAAGCATAACGGAGGACAGAGAGAAGATTGCCACGATTACTTTACGCATATAAGTTATCTCCAAGTACATGGGTGCCCGTCACCAATCTATCCCCAAAAATATTCGACTGTCAATAGTTTTTTCTGAACTATTGAATTCATTAGATATTCTTCACATTTGTTTACTACCAAGTGACCCTTTTTAAAAAAGGCCAACGCAGAGCTCATGCACTGTGGGTACACAGACGAATGCCGCGAGATCGCAGCAGATCACAGGGCACTCTATCTAAGTTGGAGGAACGAAGTGTTTATTGCGGAGGCGGTACAGTTCGGGGAAACGACTTGGCTAAGTAGTCAGTTATCTCGTCGAATTCTTCGTCGCTGGCGACGGCTCCTCGCGCGGACATATCTTGCACCAGGCTATTCCATTCCTGGGCGCTAAGGTGTTGGCTGGCCGCTAAGTCGGGTGAGTGGCAAGCGGAACAAACTTTCACCGTGAGGTCATGCCCCGAACCAGGCGGTAAATGATTTTGTGCAGAGGGCACGGTAGCAACGGCGTTCGCTTCCGGCGCAGCATTTTGCGGCTTGGCAAGCGACTCGGTCAACGTGCTGGTGTTCTCACCAGATAAGCTGAAGACCACCAGGGAGTCGCTGGCGAGCGCAGCGCCGATCCCAAAACCGCCGGTGGCTACCACGGCAATATACTGCTGCCCCTTGGCATCCGCGTACGTGATCGGAGTGGACTCAGCCGAGGCAGGAAGCTTCACCGTCCATAACGAGTTGCCGGTTCGAGTATCGAAGGCGCGAAAGCGAGCATCGTCGGTGGCGCCGATGAACGTGAGGCCGCTGGCGGTAACGATGGCGCCCCCCAGCCCAGGCCGCCCGGTGTTCTGCTTCCCTACTGGCAAGCTGTCAGTCACTCCCAAAGTAGTTCGCCACGCGATCTTGCCTGTGTTCACGTCGACCGCGACCAATTGGCCCCACGGCGTTGGGGTGCAAGGCAGGTGATTGCTGGGGTCCCAGAAACGAAGCGTACCGGCGAGCGGGCCGGAATTGGAATAGCTACCGTCTGGGTTACGAATGATCCGCATGGGCTGCGCCAGGTTATTCACATTGACGACAAACAGCCCCAGCTTGGGATCAAAGGCTCCGCCATAGTAATTGACACCGCCCTGGGTGCCGGGCATCGGGACCGTGTAGCGGTCGAGCGCAGTGGGCGTGTAAGGCACTTCACCCAGCAGCATGTGATTGCTGTCGACGTATTGCTCGCACCACGCCTTATGCTCCGGCGTGTCCTGGTAGAGGTTGTTGCGGCTGAGCTTGTTCTGGGACAGCGGTTCAGGCAAAAGCGGAAATGGCTGGGTAGGTGAAGTTTGCTCCCCGGGAACATTGCTTTGGGGTACTGGCCGTTCCTCAACTCCGTAAATGGGCTTGCCGGTCACGCGGTTGAGGATGAACATGAGCGCATTCTTGTTAACCGTGGCCACCGCGGGGATGATCTTGCCATTACGTTTCACGTCGAACAGTGTCGGTGGCGTTTCCAGGTCAAGGTCCCAAATGTCATGGTGAACTACCTGGAAGTACCACAGCAGCTTGCCGGTATCCGCGTTGACCGCAACCAGAGCGTTGCCGAAGAGGTTATTACCCGGGCGATCGACGCCCACCCGGTCACTGTTGGGAGCGCCGAAGGGCATATAGAGAATGCCGCGCGCGACGTCGACCGTCATATAGCCCCATACATTCACGCCCGAACGATCTTTCCAGCTGTCGCCGCCCCAGGTGTCGTGCCCCACCTCGCCCGGGCGAGGCACGGAATGAAAGGTCCAGACCAGCTTGCCGGTGCGCGCATCCCAGGCGCGGGTATCGCCGGCGGGGCCCACCCCACCGTTCAAACCGCCCGGTCCTTCTCCCGGACCCGAACCGGTAATCACCAGGTTTTTGTAGATGAGGGGCGGCGAAGGCAGGATGTAGTTCTTATCTTTGCCGGTGGTCATCACCTCCGGCGTCTTCAGGTCGACCATGCCGTGGTCGCCAAATTCCACGTTTGGCTGCCCGTTGACCGCGCTGATGGAATACAGTCGACCGTGGCGGGTGCCGAAGATGATGGCCGGTCCTGCGCCCTCGCCGCCCGGCCAGTAGTTGGCTCCCCGGACCGAGGCTTGATCGCCGTCGGGAATTTGAAACACCCACTGTTCTCGGCCGGTGGCGGAGTCCAGGGCAACTACCCGGCTGTACGGGGTCACCACGTACATGGTCGAACCCACCACCAGCGGCTGGTCTTCCGATGGGTGGAGATTGGCGCTGCTGCCGGGCGGCCTCATGTGGTAGACCCACGCCACCTTCAGCTGGCTCACGTTGGCCGGCGTAATCTGAGTCAAGGGGGAGTAGCGCGTGCCCGCGGGATCACGCCCCGGCATGGGCCAGTTGGCCGCGGCATCTAGCCCTGATTCATGCACCGCCAGGGCGAAGAGAAACGGCAGGGCTAACAGAAAAGAAAACGCCAGGGTGATGTTCTTCTTCAAAGCGAAGCGCCCTCTACGTTGAGGGTCGCGTTCATCCTCTCCTGGACGCGCTCGCGCTCCCGTTGGCGCCCGGCGCGCTCGGGGTTGAGGTAGAGCCAGCACAACGCCGCAATTACATCGGAAGCGATCATCAAGTGGATGAGGCTGTTCCAATTGCCGGCGGTCTTCTGCAGGATCAACCCGCCAACGACTGGCATAACAAAGCCGGCGAGATTGCCCGTCATGTTCATGGTGGCCGCGACGGTCGCGGTGTAGGAGCCACCGATCTCCACGCAGGCATCCCACGAGATGGGCATGACCAGGTCGCTACACAGGCTGGCCATGCCCATACAGAGCATGGCGATGGTGACCGCCTGGGTGCGAAGGAAGGCAAACAACAACAACGACGTAGCAAGCAGCGCGAAAAAGGCTATGCGGCGACGCGGCCAGCGCACTGGCGCGATCCCTGTGAGCACCGCGCCGAAGCCGCCGAAGAGCAGGGGCAGCACCGACAAACCCGCTGCGTGGGCCGCGGTCAGACCTCGCCCCTCGCGCAAATATGTGGGCAACCAGGTGATGTAGAAGTACCAGGTAAAGGAGACGCAGAAATACTGCAGGCAGAGGAACAGGACTTCGGGTGTTAAAAGTAACGACAGCCATTTTTTCTGCCCGCTGTGGTGCGTCATGAGAACCCGCGACGATTCGAGCAGTTCCTTTTCGGCATCGTTCACGGAGGTGTGCTGCCTGGGGTTGTCTCTGTACCAGAACCAGAACACGGCGCACCACACTAAACCCAGGCCTGCGAAGGCAACGAAGGATAATCTCCAGCCGATCAGCCCAATGGCGGCCAGCACCAACGGTGGGGTGAACGCCCCGCCCCAGCGCGCGAAGGCCCACAGCAAACCCTGAGCGGTGACGCGTTCACGCGCCGGCAGCCACATGCTAAGCAGGCGGGTGAGGATGGGGAAACAACCCGCTTCACCGGCTCCGAAGAGGAAACGAATGATCCAGAGGGAGACGACGTTCCAGGCTGCTCCAGTTAACGCGGTAAACGTAGACCAGCCGATCACGATCTGCAGCAAGACTCGGCGAACGCCGATCTTATCGCCTAGCAGGCCGATGGGAAGTTCGAACAAGGCGTAGGAGAGGCCAAAGGCGCCGAAGACAAGTCCCATTTGGGCCTTGTTGAGGTGCAGATCATGGGAGATAGGTCCTGCAGCCTGCGAAATCGCCACCCGTTGCACGTAGGACAGGATGGCGAGCCCGATGGCTAGTGCGACCATGCTGTACCGTGTTCGACTCGCCTTCATTGCAGGCCCTCGTGTCGCGGGAAAAATCCGCCCGGGTCAGGGTACCAGCAAAAAGATGTGCAGGGCGAGCGGTATGATCTTGGTTGTGGCGATGCAAATCGATCTTTCGAGCAGGACGGCGGTGATCACCGGGGCAAGCCGTGGTCTGGGTGAGGCGATGGCCAAAGCGCTGGCGGAAGCCGGCGCCCATGTAGCCTTAGTGGCGCGCGATGTTAAGCGGCTGGAGTCGGTACGCGACGGGATTATTAAGCGCGGTGGGACGGCGGCCTTCTTTGTGGGTGACGTGACCCGGGAAGAGGACGTCGCTCGAGTGGCCGGAGCGGTCAAGGAACGCTTTGGGCATGCGCAGATCCTGATCAACAACGCAGGAACGAATTTGCGTAAGGAGCTGGTCGATTATTCGCTGGAGGAGTTTCGCGGCGTGGTGGACGCAAGTTTGATCTCCACTTTTCTTATGTGCCGCGCCTTCGTGCCGGGAATGAAAGGTAGTGGGTATGGCCGGGTCTTGAATATGGCTTCCATCATGGGTCATATCTCCCTGCCGGGACGCACCCCCTATTCCTCCACCAAAGCGGCGCTCCTTGGGCTCACCCGAGCCTTGGCGCTGGAACTGGCTACGCAGGGCATCACGGTCAACTCCATCAGCCCGGGCCCATTTGTGACCGAGATGAACGCGGCTGTATTTAGCAATCCGGAGGCGAATGCGACCTTCCTGGCCAGCATGCCAATCGGACGGTGGGGAAAGGTGGAAGAGATCGGCGGTCTGGCGTGCTATCTCTGCTCAGACTATGCCGGCTTCATCACCGGGACCGACCTTATCATCGATGGCGGGTGGACGGCCAGGTAGCTGCGACCTGTCAGCGATCCACCTTCACCAGCACCAGCGCGTTGGGTTCGAGTTCGAGCTGGAGCTTACCAGCGGTGAGGTGGGTGGGCTCCGGCGGTGGAAGCGCAGTTTCATTGTTGAGTTGTTCCACCTGGGCCGGCGTGGTCATCGACCCGCTGCAGGGTCACATATCAGGGCCACTTCACAAGGTTTACAGAAAATGGTCTTACGAAGGGCGCGGCTTCAGCCGTGCCACACTCGACCAAACTAATGAGGGCTTTGGAGTGTGCGTGAGAACTCCAATTACGAACTCAGTCTATCGGGGGGCTGCATCTGGTTCCCGCACGAAGGCCGGGTGCCCCACATCTCGCTCGTTTTTCGCGAGATGTGGGATACCACTGCACCTACCCTCTAACTCTCGAGTTATCCGATGCACTGAGTGGTCAACATCGGTGGTATCCCCGGCGTTTGCCGAAGCGCCATTTTCCGTGGCAAAGATACTGCTTGAATGCCCTAAGTGGCCGCCCCCACCTGATGAGGCTCCGGTCTGGGTTCCCAGAGCGCCATGATTTTTCGGATGCGGCTTGATGCTGAAAGGATTTGTGCACTCGCAAAAAGCGCAAATGCTCGCGGCGCTCAAAGGAGATTTCAGGGTTATGAAAGTTTTAAGGTGAATCTCAGGTGTACATGCTGTGGCGTCTATCCCTATGATCGTGGTCCAGCGAATCACCGGCGGCCAATACCGCGGCCGTCAGCTTCGAAGGCTGAGCGGTAGAGATAACCACCTGCGGCTGATGCAGCAGATCCATCACGCGTTCGTACAATCGGTTGCGCACCTTGAGCCGATCGGATGCTCGGGTGACGTAACGTATCAGGACGTCGACGCCGGCACCGGCAGGCCGCATGTCCACCGAGGCGCTTGCGCTGACTTGACCCATGCCACTCTGCCGCGGAGCGCGTTTCCATTCCTGTTCGGCGGCCCGTGCGTCCTCCTCGGTCTCTTCTGCGACCGCTTTGTGAATAAGGGCCACCTTGGCGTATGTCTCTACCGACTGCGGAAGGCTGACCGATATTTCATCCCACATCCACTGACCGACTGTAGAAAAGTTGAAAAATTGGCCGCCTACAGCAAAATTGTTGATGAAGGTTGCACGCCGCCCGGTTGGATGCCCCTTGTCAGCCCAGGCTCTGTTTTCCAGGATTGTGGTGCGGAAAAGATTAATCTCAATCACCTCGCCGGCCACACCATTAATTTCTACCCAGTCACCGACGCGAATTCCGTTCTTGCCCATGAGAATGAACCAGCCAAAAAACGCGAGGATGAAGCTTTGTAGAGCTACCGTGAGCCCGGCAGTCGCGAGACCCAGGATGGTCGAAATCTGGCTGGGGACACCGAACACTACCAGCAACACGCATAAGACCCCCACCAGCTGCACACTTAACCGCAATATGGTCTTCAACGTCTGCATACGCCGCCGGTCAAGGGCGCGCCGGTCCAGCAATGCTGTTCCTGCCGATTCCACCAGGATGACGCAAATCAGAATGAACGCAACCGCCGCCATAGACCGCAGGCCCATGTGGGTCACGATGCGATGCTGCAAGATAACCTGGTCTGCCCACTTGCTGTAGACGCCGCCGAGCTGCTGCTGGGTCTGGATGCGGTCATCGTAAATAGTGAGGAGCTGCCGCTGTTCCCTTCTCCGCTGCAGGCTGGCGAGCATAGTGGCGTCGGGCCGTGCTGAAGTCGCCGCGGCGGAGGTGGCGTTGGCCTGCGCTTCCAGCGCATTGTGTTGCTTGGTCAGGCTGGCTGCATCCGCTTTTGCCTGCTGCATAGCCTGCTGGATTAGTTGATGCCGGCTGCGCTGGCTGAACCACGCTTCTACGCGATGGGCCAAGGTGCCGTACTGCCGGGTGGAAAGAACAGCCATTTGGCTGCCGCTTCCACCCTTGGTGTTCATCTTGCTCATGGCAGCTTCGTGCGCCGCAAGCTCCTGCTGAATTTTGGTGCGTACGTCGCCGGAGGCCCGGGCCAGGTCGTGCTGGGCGTCGTTCAGCTCGTCCTCGTCAAGGGCGAGCTGCGCCTGGGCAATCTTCAGATCGTCACTTGCGACACCATCGGCGGAGTTGGTAGTTAAACTCTGCACCCGGGCCTGGTCTTCTTTCGCCGCTGCCTGCAATTGCGCCACATTTTGAGAGAGCTCAATTGCTTCCCCGGTGGGAGCGAGATGCTGCGCACTGGCCTGGCGTAAAGCTGAGGCAAAAGCCTGGTTCACCTCGTGATCGGCGAGGCGCTCGGCCTCCTGCGCATATTCCTCTTCTTCACTGCTGACGGCCAGGGGTGCCAGCGCTTGCGCAATCTGCCACGGGTGCAGGTCGACGATAGCCGCCGGGCCGGAAGCTCCGAGATTGGACTGCCCTTGCTGGCTTTTGAGGAAGGGCAGATGGGCCATCGCGTCGCGCGTCGTCCAGGAAAGCGCGAGGCACACGGCCAGCAAGCCGCAAAGCGCCAGAAGAGACAGAAACCTGCTCCGGCCAAGCATGCGTTGTAACGCAGTGTGCTCCTGTGTTTGGGAAGCGGCCAGGTTGGTTGCCATGGCCAATTCTGGCAGCTTATCAGTGTTGTAGGGTAGACCCCGGTAGTTGTAGGGGTTGGGTCTATCACTGGGCGTTTTTGCAAAGAAGCTCGCAAATGCCTACCATGGAACGGCTGCGTGCGCGCAGGCCGCTGCGTGCACAGGGAGGAGAAGCCACTGGACAATCATCTGCAGGTCGGAGAGCCGATATGTATCGCTGCCACCGGAGATGTGTGCGGCGAGGGGGTGCTGTGGGAGCGGGAAACCCAAAGCGTCTATTGGACCGACATCAACCGATTTCTGCTTCACCGCTATTCGTTGCAGAATGGCACGCTTAAGACCTGGTTCTTTTCTGAGCCCGTCACCTGCGTGATGGAAACCAGCCGCAAAGACACGCTGGCATTGTCTCTGGGCTCAGGCATCGCACTCTGGGAACCAGGCAGCGATGCGCCGCATGCGCCGTTGTTTGCTCTTCCAGGTTGGCCCTTTGTGCGCTGCAACGATGCGGCCATAGACCCCCGCGGCGCACTGTGGGTGGGCTCGATGCGCAACAATGTGCTCAAGAACGGCGCTCCGTCCGAAACCGGCGGTATGGACGGAGTGCTCTATCGGGTCGACGGGATGGGCGCCGCAACGGAGTTTCGCCGCGACCTGGGGTGCTCGAATACTCTGCTATGGAGCCCCGACAAATCCAGGTTCTACTTTGGCGACTCGCTGAGGAATTGCATTTGGTCTTATGACTATGACTTAGACAGCAGTTCGATTCGTGGAGAGAAACCCTTCTTCCAGGGTTTCGAGCGGGGAGCGCCTGACGGTTCAGCCATGGACACGGAAGGTTATGTTTGGAATTGCCGCTACGGTGGTGGCTGTATTGTGCGCGTTGCCCCCAACGGAATGATCGACCGGGTGATTGAAATGCCGGTGAGCCGGCCGACCAACTGTACCTTCGGCGGTCCCCGCGGCAACGTGCTTTACATTACCTCAGCTTCGCCGGAGCCCGGACGCTGGGAACGCTTTGGCGGTTGCCTTTTCGCCATGGAGACAAATGTAACCGGCATGGATGAGAACAGTTTTCGCCTACCCTGACAGTCGATCTACGGCCGGACGGCATTAAACAGGCTGCGAAAAAACCCTGCTTTGAAGGTACGGGCCCTTGGAGGCTGCGTGAGAACTCCGCAAACTCAGTCCCGTAGGGACGGCTGAATGTAGCCCAGGACGATAGTCCTGAGTGAAATTGGAAAGCACGAGGAGTCCCGTTAGGGACGGCTGAAAATCATCAGCAGGCTGTTGTCCTGGGCAATTTTCAGTCAGACTTGTCCAAATATTTTGGACAGCTCTGATTTTCAGTCGTCCCTACGGGACTTTTCGGTCTGAGTGGCACAGACCCAGGACTGCCGTCCTGGGCTACACTCAGCCGTCCCTGCGGGACTGAGTTTGGAAATCTCGGGGTTCACACATACACTAAAGGCCATACCCTCACAAGCCCTAGTTTTTCCGCAGCCTGTAACGACCGCACCTTCACAAATGAGTTTCCCATAAGTTCTTAAGCGTGGTGCGCCCGAGGGCGCACCACGCTTAGTCCCGAGATCAGTAGCTGAGTTGGATAGTGACCCCCGTGGGCGAGTATGCGTTGCTCGACAACGTGAGCGTGTCGAATCCTTGCCCGGCGGTGGCGTACTTCACATTGATCGTGCAGGTACCGCCTGGCGCGATCGGAGCACTGGTGCAAGTGTTGTTTTGTGTGAAGCTGCTGTTGCTGCCGTTGCCCAGAGTCACCGACGAAATGACCAGCGGTAAATCGCCGGTGTTGGTCACGGTGGTGGAGAGCCACGAGCCCGCACTGGGGAAGACAAGCGCGCCGCTGTTCACCGACAGTTTGCTCACGAAGCCTACATCGGCTACATAGATGTTGCCGGCAGCATCCAGCGTGATGGCGGTGGGAGCAATGAGTCCGGTTATCGGCAGCTGGCTGGTCTTGCTAGCGTGCCCATTCGGAATCATCAGGACGCGTGCCCCGCTGGGGTTGACGTTGGAAGTGCTGTCGAGAACGTACATGTCATTGTTCAGATCGAAGGCGAAGCCTGCCGGCGAAGTGAGCGAACAGGTTACGCCGGTGACGCAGGTCCCGAGGGGATACTGCGCGGCCATGGTTGTGGAGCCGTTGCCGCTGAGAGCGATCTGCACGATCTGCGGTGCCTTGTTAATGAGCGGGCTTTGTTGGTAGAAACCTCCGTCCCCAACATAAAGATTGGCGCCAGTGTTGTCGACGGCGAGGGCTTGGGCGAATACCAGGCCAGGAGTATCGGCCGGTAGCTGGTTAGGCACATACGCTTCCCCGGGAACCTGGATGATACGCGAGGTATTGTTGGGGTTGGTGTCGGCAATGTAGAGGTTGCCGCCCAAATCCACTTTGGCTTGCGTCGGCTGCACCATGGTGAATCCAGTGGTGCTCACCGTCGTTTGAGTCAAAGTTGTAGGAGCGTATTCATAGACCTTCCCCCCGTAGTAATCAGACACGACGAAGTTGTTGAACGCGTCAAAGGAGGCGTCGCTGGGATAGTTAAGGCTGGTGGTATTGGCCGCGTTCCATTGCGTCAAGCTGCCGCCGGTGGAGGGGAGCAGATCGATTTGCCCGGGCGTGGCGCTGCTGTTGGCTACATAGAGAGTGGAGTTGAAGGCATCGGTCGGGTTAAAGGCCAGTGCCTGAAACTGGGTGTTGCTGGTATTCAGTTGGGTCTGGGTGGCGCTGCTCAGCGCAATCTGAGCCGACTCACCCATTCCGGAAAGGAACAGATAGAGCGTAGGTTCGGGATCCGGAAGCGGTGAGGGTGGCGCAACCGTCGGTGTGAAGTTCACCACAATGGTTCCCTTACGAACGCCGGGGAGGAGCGGGTTGAAAGCAACCGTGAAGTTGCAGGTATAGCCGGCAAGATGCGTGGCTCCGGATTGGCATTCTGGGACGCTGTTAACAGTCCCAAGCTGGGCATCCGTGAACTCGGTGTTTGGGTTGTAGGCATAAGACGTGATTTGTCCCGCCTGAGCAAAGGTATAGGGAACAAGAGTGGTGGTGGTCTGGGTCATCCCCGCGGGATTTACTTGAATTGCGGGACTGAGCAAGAAAACCGTTGCTGTGCTGCTGGTGGCTTTATTGGAGCCCTGCCCCAGATACTTCAGGGTCACAGTGTTGCTGCCGGGAAGCAACAAGCCGCTCTGTAGCAGCAGATTGGCGGTGGTAGTGTGGCCAGAACCGCTAAGGGTGCCGCTCGCAAGCAGCGTACCGGCAGAGTTGAAGACCTGAACAGTTCCCGCCGGAGTAGTAAAGCCGGTCACCGAGACGGTGTACGGCGTTGGCTGGCTGAAGAAGCAGCAATTCGTATATGGCGCGCTTCCGCTGATGCCGGTGTTACCCGCACCGACCACCCACTGCACAGATGCCGTCGCCTGGTTGTAGTCAGCGGTATCGGTGGGCGTAAAGGTAGTGTTCAAGGTATAAACGCCCGCTGGGAATATCCCCGACGCCGGGTTGTAAACAAAGTGGCCGGCCACGCTTGCGGTGGCATCGAGTTGGACTCCGTTCAGCACCGCGGGAGCGTTAGAGGGTGCCGGCGTTGGCCAGTTGATGATCGGTGTTGCTTTGTTCACGAGAAGAGTCGTGGACCCAGTAGCAGATGTGTATCCGGCCGGATCGGTCGGTGTGAACGTAACTGTTAGTGTTTGGAGTCCGGCCCCTAAGACCGTGCCGGAGACAGGGCTGTAGGTGTAGGTGCCAGGCACGACCACGTCGGTATAGGTGTTAATGCCAACCGCCAGGATCACGACGTTGCGCGTGTTGGGAAGGGTGATGCTGACCAGCGTTCGGGTAGGATCAGCAGGAATCTCATATCCATAGAGATCAAAGGTTCCGTTGTTGTGCCCGCCATTCTGGGTGTCCTGACGTTTTGTGGACTTGACAATCGTCTCGCCCGCATAGCCTGCCGGATTGCTCCATGAGCTCAAGCTGATGAGCGCCTTCGCCGTGGAACCGTCGGAGTAAGTGAGGGTGAAGGGTTGGTCTGTCATTCCATCTGTGGTCGCTGCGCCAATCAAGTAGACAGCGGAATAGTTGCCCGGTGTAGCGAGGGTATCCACAGCTCCGCTGGTGATGGCGTCGGCAACGTTGGGCTGACCGAGGATGAACGTCGTGCCCGCAAAACTGACGGAACCGTTGCCTAGCTGGTTGTAGGAGTATGCATTTCCGGCGTTGTCAAAGCCTGTCTGGTTAAAGGGTGTTCCGTCCTTAGACATTGCAACCACGAAAGGACTGGTGAGAGCTACCTGGGTCGGTCTTGGCGATCCCATAGCGACGGCATCGAGCTGGGTTGAGCTCAGTGGCGTGCCATAAGTGATGGGCGCCGGCGTAGGCCAGGAGATGGTGGTCGTGGTGATGAAGTTGACAGGCGGTTCGACGACCAACTGCACGGTACCCGAGACTGGCTGGTAAGTCGTAGTATCCGCCGGAGTAAATGTGACCGACAGCGTATCTGTCCCCACCGGTTCAATGGTTCCCGCGGGGGGCGTATAGACGTATGTGCCCGGTATCGAAGGAGTGGCGAGGTCCATCGCCAGCATCACGATATTCCTAGTGTCCGGCAGTTGAACGCTTTTCACTGTCTTGGTGGCATCAAGCGGTATTTGATAGCCGTAGACGCAAACTGAGTCGGCCTGCGTGGATGCCGTATTACCGTCGCTGTAGTTCCGGTCTTCACTGCAGCTGACGACTGCCTCGCCCGACCAACCCGCGGCGTTGTACCAGTCGCTCATATTCTGGGTATAGTTGGTGGTCGAACCGTCGGTGTAGTTCACGATGAAGGTCTGGGTGGGGTTGATGTTGTTGACCATCGCCCCAAGCATGTACAGGCTGCTGAACTGACCGGACGGCAGAGGGATCACCAACGCGGGCCCGGGGGCGCAGCCGCTTCCGTAACACCCGGGGGTTGCAGTTGGCGTAGCCACCGCGTCCGGCGCATTGGGCGGGCCTATGTTAAAGGTCATGCCGTTCCAAACGAGGGTTGAACCTAGAGTACTGCTGGAGTAGGAATAGCCATCGTTGTCGTAGCCATAAGTTGAGTAGACGGTGCCAGTGCTATAGATACCGTAGACATTGTAGTAGCTGTCAAGCGGTACCTGAATGGTTCCGCTCGATGCCGTAGCGTCCAACTGGAAGTCGGTGAGCGGCGTTCCGTAGGTGATGGGAATGGGCGTCGGCCAGATGAGGAAAGGCCCTTTGCTCACGACGATCTGTACCGTCGCCGTCTCTGTTGCATAAGAGGTGTTGTTCGGAGTGAAGGTTACGGAAAGGGTCTGAGTGCCTACAGGAAGAACCGTGCCCGCGGCCGGAGTATAGGTGTATGTGCCCCCGCCCGGAGCATTATCCGTGGCGTTCAATTGAGCAGAGCTCAGCGGAGTGCCGTAGGGGATGGGTGCGGGGTTAGCCCAGGTGAGGGTCGACGATTGCAGGACTGAACCGTTGATTATGTTGCTGGCGCTGGGTTCGAAGCCGCAGGCGTCGCCAGGGTAGGTCGCCTGGACAGAAAAGTTGAAAGTTGAAGTTGGAGTTATGTCATAGGTGACAACGCCGTTGTAGATGGGCTCGGTGGCGAAAACCGTGCCGTCGTTCAAGAAGCTTATCATCTCCCCATTGGTCGTATCTGCGCCGTAGTTATAGGGAGAGAGTGTAGCGACAAAGGTCGACTGCTGCCCCACGATGCTCTGCGCGGGCATCAGGGTGAGAGTCAGGGTGGTGGGCTCGGCAATGGAATTAAAATTTACTTTGGGCGAGACGCTCCCCGCATAGTTCGTGTCGCTGTTGTAAGTAGCGGTGAGGGCGTGCGTTTTGCATCCATTCACAGCTACGTTGGCCTTGGATGCCGTCGCCTGCTCGCCTGACAGCAACACACTCAGGCCGTTGCCGGTGACCGCGGTGAGATCGACCCGATCATCTCCATTGATATCTGCCGCGTTGGCAAAGATAGAGCCCGCACCCACCGGATAGTAGGTCGCCCCGCCGAAGGTGCCGTCGCCATTGTTCAGCAGCACGCCCACGTTGTTATTGCCATCGTTGGCCGAGATTATGTCGAGATGGCCATCACGATTGAAGTCGCCGATCGTCAGATAGTAAGGGCCGCCGTTCATGCTGTACTGCACGGCCGAGGCGAAGGATGGGGTCGCGGTCTTCTCATTAATCAGGATGTAGACAGAATTGTCGGGGGCGCTGGTGGTTGCCAGATCCGGCCATCCATCCCCATTAAAATCGCCAATCGCGACCGAGCCTACCTGGGACGCGCCGGTGGGCGCGGTAGTATAGGACTGGAAGGTACCATCTCCGTTGCCTTGAAGGATGCTGACCGAAGCGCTGGAGTCCGAGGCCACTGCGAGGTCTAGAAACCCATCCTGGTTGATATCTCCGACCACAACATTCCAGGGTGCAGCGCCAACGCTGTAATAGCTGGGTGCGCCAAAGGAACCATCGCCTTTGCCGAGAATGACGGCCACCTGATTCAAGGCAGAGTTTGTGGCCACCAGATCCTGAATGCCATCCCGGTTGAAGTCCCCGATAGCCAGCAGTCGCGACGCTGAGGTAGACCCCGCTACCGCGTAGTTCTTAGCTGTCTGGAAGGTTCCATTCCCATTGCCGAGGTAGATGTTGACCGAGCCCGTACCGGCGGCGCTGAGAACAGCAAGATCCTGGTTACCATCACCGTCAAAATCTCCCACCACCACGGATGTTGGCGTGAAAGGAGCTGTGGTGTTAACCGGCGTTCCGGTAGTGAAGGTACCATCCCCGTTGCCCAGCAGAATGACGACGGGCCCGCCACCATTGGCGCCGCCATTGGTGGGAACCGCATAGTCCGGGCGCCCATCGTTGTTGAAGTCACCAATCGCCGGCCCGTTCGTGCCGCCGGTATTACCGTTATCCATATTGGCGATGGGATAGGTCTGGAAGCTGGAGAAGCCAGTTTGTGTCGTCGGAGGGACGAGCGTGGCGGTGCCCAGGTTCTGACCCGCGGTTGTATCGGTGAAAGTGACAGTGCCGGTGGGGGCTACCGGACCGAATGCGGATACAGTTCCGATAAGCGTGTAAGGCCCGGTACCAGTGCTTGATAGCGCTGTGGCGGTCGCATAGGGACCTGCAAAATTCACCGATTGCAGCGAAGATGAACTCCTTGGAAGGTTGAGGTACCGCCATAGGTAGCCTGGAATTTATGGGTTCCTACGCCGCCGACTTCCGTTCTGAGGATCGCTTTGCCACGACCGTTATGAGATTGAACCTGGACCGTGCCGAGCACTTCGGTGACACTGTTATATGTATCAAAAAATGTCACAGTTCCACCTCTAACGGAAGAGGTAGACGTTACGTCGGCCGTAAGGGTCATGACTGCCCCACTCGTAGCGGCCCCGGGACTGGCGGTCAGGGTGGTCGTAGTTCCAGTAAGCGCCCATGCGGCAGGAGCCCCAGTCACCAACGCGAGAACGCTCAACAGCACTGGCATCCAACGGCCAATAGATACGTGCCTGGAAGTCATACGGCGTCTAATTGCAACGGTGGCTGAGTGCATCATGAGTTTCTAAGCTCCAATTCGTGCGCTTAATTCACAATCTTGATTGGCGAGACGCGAATGCTGGGAAGGAGGGCAGTCATTCATCGCAGTGGTTGTGACGTAGCCGAAGTAATCAGTTGCGCGAGTTTGCGTCACGTGCTGGAGAATAACTTTCGTTTTGACACATTGTTATTACCCTTATGGGGGATTTATTACATTGCGAAGCTGCCTCTAGCGCTCGGTAACCTCGCCTGTGTTAACTGCTCTGTCATCGGCTGCCAGTTACCGGAAACTGCTGTATTCTTCCCAGAGACCATAAAGCCACCATGGACAAGAGAGAATTTCTGAAAACATCCGGTGTGTTCCTTGCCGGCGCCATGTTGTCGCCACTGGGCTCGGGTGAACAGACGGGCGCACAACGAACCAATTGGTCAGGAAATTACACCTACAGCACCGACCACCTGCACCAGCCCAAGACGGTGGAGGAAGTGCAGCAGGTGGTGAAGCGCTGCAGCAAAGTGCGGGCGCTGGGGTCCCGCCACTCCTTTAACGGGATCGCCGACAGCACCGAAAACCAGATTTCGCTGGCTCATCTCAACCAGATAGCGCTGAATCGTGAGTCCAGCACGGTCTCCGTCGGAGGAGGCGTCACCTATAGCCAACTGGCCCCCTATCTCGAGGGCCAGGGTTACGCGCTGCACAACCTGGCCTCGTTGCCGCAAATTACGGTCGCGGGCGCCATTGCCACAGCCACCCACGGCTCGGGTAACAAGAATGGAAATCTGGCCACGGCGGTATCGGGCCTGGAGGTAGTCACAGCCAATGGTGAGGTGCTGGTTCTTTCCAGGGAGCGGGATCCCGACCGGTTCCCAGGGGCGGCGGTGAACCTGGGCGCGCTCGGCGTAGTGACCAAGGTTACGCTCGACGTGCAGCCGACGTTTCAGGTCGCCCAAGTCGTATATGAGAACCTGGGTATGGACCAGCTGGAGCGCCACCTGGAGGAAATTTTTACCGGCGGCTACAGCGTCAGCCTGTTCACCGACTGGCAGAATCACCGTATCGGCCAGGTGTGGGTGAAGCGGCGGGTACAACCTGGACAGCGCAGCCGCAATTCGATCCTGAGTTATTTGGGGCCAAGCTGGCTACCAGGAAGCTCCACCCGCTTCCTGGACATTCGGCGGAGAGTTGTACTGAACAACTGGGTATTCCCGGCCCGTGGTATGAGCGGCTGCCTCACTTCCGCATCAATTTCACGCCCAGCAGCGGGGCCGAGTTGCAGTCCGAGTACCTGGTTCCGCGTGAAAAGGGTTACCAGGCAATACTGGCAGTGGAGCAGCTGCGAGACCAGGTGACTCCCCATTTGTTTATTACGGAATTGCGGACTGTTGCGGCAGATCAACTCTGGATGAGCACTGCTTATCAAAGGCCGACCATGGCCATTCACTTCACCTGGAAGCCGGAGTGGCCGGCAGTGAAGACCGTGCTGCCGATGATCGAAGAGAAGTTGGCGCCCTTTGACGCCCGCCCTCACTGGGGAAAGCTGTTCGCGATGTCCGCTTCGCGGATCAAGCCCCTATACCCGGAAATGTCGAAGTATCAGGAGCTATTGGCCCATTACGATCCCCAGGGCAAATTCCGCAATCGGTTTATGGAGACGGATATCTATGGAGCTTGAGAGCCTGCGGCTGCGCCTCTGGTCCAGAGGCGGGCCCGGACCCTTTAACAAAAGGCTTTTTTCGCTGCAGTGTGACTTTCGTCCAGAGACTCTTGCGCAGAACGTCCTTTAGTACTTAGGCGCACAAGACCTCTGCCGTCCCGGGCGGGACTGGCTTGGATTGCTAGAGATCGCTCGCTACCTGATGTCTTCTTGCTCCCCTAGCACTTCTTCCTCGATTTCCATGTCTCGGAACTCGTTAGAGTCAAATACCTGGCCACAATCCAGACATTCGACGTATTCGACGTCCTCTTCACGCGCTACGACGCGCACTTTGGGGTGTTTGCAGGCGGTGTCCATCTGGGGGTCTGAGTGCAACGTGTGCTTCTCGGCAAGATTGTACCCGCCCGATTCCGCCTGTCAAATGTGTTTCTGCAGTATTCCGTGACCGAAGGGCGAAATTTCATCAAAAGGTCAGCTGGAAAGCTCGCTTATGGTACGCACCTGCTCCGGCTTGAGCGCCATATCCTCAAGCTTGCCGAAGATCATCTTGCCCGATGCGGTCTGCAAAACGCTGGTAACCGTAATTTCGACCGCACGGCCGATCATGCGCCGGGCGTGGTCGACAACCACCATGGTTCCATCGTCCAGGTAGCCTACGCCCTGGTTGTACTCCTTGCCTTCCTTCAGAACCACGATGTTCATCTTTTCACCGGGCAACACCAGCGGCTTCAGCGAATTAGCCAAGTCGTTCAGATTGAGCACCCGTACGTGGTGCAATTGGGCAACTTTGCTCAGGTTGATGTCATTGGTGACCACAGGAGCGCCCATCTTCTTGGCCAATTCGATCAATTTCAGGTCCACTTCCCGCAGCCGGGGAAAGTCATCTTCGATGATTTGTACGGCGAGGGTAGGGTTGGACTGCATCTTCTGCAGAATATCGAGCCCTCGCCGGCCACGCTGACGCCGGGAACTATCAGAGGAATCAGCGATGATCTGCAACTCGCGTAAGACGAACTCGGGCACCAACAGCGTTCCTTCCAGAAAGCCGGTTTCGACCACATCGACAATGCGGCCATCGATGACGGCGCTGGTGTCGAGGATTTTGAGGTTGCGCTTACCGCCTGCACGCTCGCCGGCAAAGAGCTCGGCCAAGCCGCCGGTAAAGTTCAGCAGGTCCCCTTTGCTGGCGCCCACCATCAGCCCGACATAGGACATCAGCATGAGCACGAACAGCTGGAGTACGGCCCGGGTTCCCCCCGGAGGCAGACTCCCGGCCAGCACCAGGCCGAACAGCGCCGCTCCCACGATCCCCAAAACACTCCCCAGCACCGCCCCCAGAAGGCGCTTGAGGCTCAGCGCCCGGACCCGCAACTCGAACACGATCACCGCGCCGGCTGCGGCGCCGCCCAGGATAGCGGCAGTCCAGGGCTGCAGCGCAAAGGGGCGGAGGAAGAAACAGGTTGCGGTAAGCACCAGGACAAACAAAATTCGGATGACAACGAGATCCATTGAACTCTCTACGCAGGGAAAAAAACGACCCCCCGGAGTATACCGACGGCGCAGGGGCAGGGGCAAAAAGAAATCCCGAAGCCGCGTGGGGCGCGACTTCGGGATGTTCCAGTTCGCGAGCTTAGTACTTAGGTACTTTCGGGTCTACCTGATCGCTCCAGGCCCCGATGCCGCCCGCCAGGTTCTTTACCTTGAAGCCGGCCTGCTGCAGGAACTCCGCTGCTTTCTGGCTGCGGCCGCCGCTCTTGCAGTGGACTACGATCTCGCGGCTGCGATCCAGTTCGCTGACACGCTTTTGCAGGTCGCCGAGGGGAATGAGGTAGCCACCGATCTGGGCTATTTTGAATTCATGGGGTTCGCGTACATCGAGCAGAAAGAGATCTTTGCCCGCATCTCGCTGCTGCTTGAACGAGGTCACGTCGAGCTGCTCGATGCCGTTGATCTTGGCGGCGCCGGGAGCCGGCGGCGGGCTGGATGCCGCAGAATTGCTCATAGTCGATGAGCGCGGTCACGGTGGGATGGGTGCCGCATACCGGGCAATCGGGGTTCTTGCGCAGCTTCAACTCCCGAAAGCGCATCCCTAGGGAATCGACCAACAACAGGCGACCGATCAGCGGGTCGCCCGCGCCAAGGATGAGCTTGATGACTTCGGTCGCCTGGATCACACCTACCAGCCCGGGCAGGATGCCCAGAACCCCGCCTTCGGCGCAGGAGGGAACCAAGCCCGGTGGCGGGGGCTCGGGATAAAGGCACCGGTAGCAAGGCCCTTCCTCAGTGGCAAAAACGCTGGCCTGGCCTTCAAAGCGGAAAATCGAGCCGTAGACGTTCGGCTTTCCGCTCAACACGCAGGCGTCGTTGACAAGGTAGCGGGTGGGGAAGTTATCAGTGCCATCCGCCACGATATCGAAGTCCTTGAAGATCTCCATGGCGTTGGCGCTCAACAGCATGGTGTTGAACTTCACGATATTCATATGCGGATTCAGGGCCTTCAGCTTCTCTTCCGCCGAGTCGAGCTTCGGCCGGCCTACATCCTTGGTGCTGTGAATGATCTGCCGCTGCAGATTGCTCGAGTCCACGACGTCGAAGTCGACCAGTCCCAGGGTGCCGACGCCGGCAGCGGCGAGGTAAAAGGCCAGCGGTGAACCCAGACCGCCGGTGCCCACGCAGAGCACTTTGGCAGCCTTGAGCTTCTGCTGCCCCTCCATGCCGACTTCGGGCAAGATCAGGTGGCGGGAATAGCGCGCGATTTCGTCGTTGTTGAGCGACGGCATATGCCGCCGCGGGTACTTCGGTCAGTGTTGCCATCTCGGATCCTCCGGCAATCGAAGGGATGATCGACAAGCTGTCGCTCTCCTTAACTGCCGTGTTTTCTTTCTCGCTCAGATAGCGAATGTCTTCGTCGTTGAGGTAAACGTTCACGAAGGCGCGCAGCTTGCCGTCCTCCGAATACAGATGCTTCTTCAGTTCCGGATGACTGAGGGTAAGTTCTTCCAGGGCCTGGCCACAGTGGCGGCCTCAACCGTCACCGTGGCTTGCTTCCCGGCGAACTGACGAAGGGGGGTAGGAATGTGAATCTTCATGCGTGGCACTCCTCTCTCTGTCATTGTGCACTTGGTCCGGGGCCGGCGGTCAACAGCGATCGGGCCACACGTATTCTCGTCTCAAACCGCTTGTCCTCTTCCCGTTCCGGCCAGAAAAAACGAGTTGGTCTGCTTGGCTACGCCCTTTTCGACGCTGGTGATCACGTAGGAGCAGCCGAGCCAGTGCGCTTCCTTGAAATCGGTCGCCGACCAGTGCGCCGGATGGTCGGGATGGGAGTGGTAAAAACCGACGATATCCAGGCTGCGCTCCCGCGCCTGGCGTTGGATACTGACCAGTTCCTGAGGTGCAATGTGGTAGCGATTGTGGGCGGAATCGGTGCGCGTGTTGCCGGCGCGGACGGCGAGTCTCCACCTCGTTGACGCCGTCGAGCGCCTTGCCAAGCAGCACGCCGCAACACTCATGGGGATAGGTCTCTTCACCATGCTTGCGCATGGCTGTAAACCGCATCGCTGATCTTCAGCATCGGACTCGGCCATCATTGCTCCCAGAATCGCTCACTCAGGTACTTGTCTGCCGAGTCGCACAAAATGGTAACAATGACTGCGCTTCTGCCTGCGGCGGCTTCTTCTTCCCCAATCCTGCAGGCTTGCCGCTACCGCCGCCGCGGCCGAGATGCCCACCAGCAAACCTTCTGTCCGGCCCAGATGCTTGGCCATCTCGTAGGCTCCCTCGGTCGACTGCTCCACGTGACGGTCGGCCAGCGCCGGCATCATAGATAGGAGGCACAATCGCGGTGGCCATATACTTCAGGCCTTCCAGCCCGTGAAACGGCGAATCGGGCTGCATGGCGATGCATTCGATCGCTGGATTCAGCTCCTTCAGGCGCCGGGTGGTTCCCATGAAGGTTCCGCTGGTGCCCAGCCCGGCCACGAAGTGCGTAATCTGGCCTTCGGTCTGCTGCCAGATCTCGTTCGCCGTACCTTTATAGTGCGCGTTCCAGTTGGCCTCGTTGCCGTACTGGTCGGCGTAGATAATACCGGTCCTTATCCTGCGCCAGTTCCCGCGCCTTGCGGATCGCGCCATCGGACCCGTCCGCGGGATCGGTCCAGACGAATTCGCGCCGTAGGCGGCGAGAATGCGCTTCCGCTCCGGAGAGACATTGGACGGCATGCAGAGCGTGACCGGAAAACCCTTGGCCGCGCCCAGCATGGCATAGGCGATGCCGGTGTTCCCGCTGGTCGCGTCCAGCAAGTGCCTTCCCGCCAGCAACCCCTGGGCCTCCGCTGCAGCCACGATGGAGGAGGCCGCCCGATCTTTGACCGAGCCCCCCGGGTTGGCCCATTCGGCCTTGCCCAGCAAGGTGATCCCCGGCAGATGGGCGGTCAAGCGGTCGAGGCGCAGGAGTGGAGTATTCCCAATCCGTTCCAGGATGCTACTGCCCAGCGTGCGCGCGGTCACTTCCGTTTGCACTTCAGTTTGCATGCAAAGTCCCTGTTAACTGTCTACGCACGTTGCAGCGATCCGCACCGATGTGCGAAAGTAAGGTGAAGCATTTCCAGTGTAGCTTCCGTCGAAAATCGAGGCAATCCACAGTCAGTCGCAAGCCATGCGAACAAAAGTACACTTTCTGAACTTCGATGAAGTCTTAGGCACCTTCCGCACCCTAGGATTTGATGTACAAGGGGTGCCCGGGGTCGCAAATCAGATTCTGGTGCGCAAATACGGCGCTGGCGCGATCCTGGCAAAAGCAGGGGAACCCAAGCAGGCGGAAAAGAAGCTCCCGCATATCGCCGTGACGTGGAAGGAGCGTCCGGGCTACCTGGTGGCCGGAGAAGTGGCCACCCTGCTCGATCGCGGATACCAGAAATTCTGGAAGACCAGCCGGCTCGAGGTTCCGGCAACAGCGGAGTCCCTGCAGGCGGTCCACCGTTTTGCCGAGGAGTTGCGTGAGGTGATCGGCGAGCCGAGCCTGTATAACGAGTCCCTGGGAACAACCAGCGACAGTTACCTATACGACCGGGTCAAAGGGCGCGATTTGCCGCTTGCCGAGCGGCCCGTTCCGGCGTGGAAATTGCCTCCCAAGAGACCTAGCTGACGAAGGCAACGCAGGCTGTCGAAGTGCTTCGCAACTCGCCCCACGACGCTGTCATCCTGGCTTCTCCCGGTATTTCTACCGCACAGTCTTCCGTGCGATTCTCGCGAGATCGCGGCGATCAGCCGGGGATTGGCTCAGCTCTATCTTTTTCGGGCGCTCCCGCTGTAGTTCCCGGTAAACTTCGCTCTTCGAAACACCGCGCTCACGCGCCACGCGCTTGAGCGCGTCTTTCTCGTCCAGACCCTCAGCTTCCATCAGCTGCGACACCTGCTGCATCATACTGCCGCCGCGTTCGCTGGCCGGGCTGACGACTCGCCTCGATCAACAACACAATCTCGCCCCGTATGCGCTCGCGGGCCGACAGCGCGTGCCGGACTTCCCCGCCGTGCCGCGCAGAAACTCCTCGTGAAGTTTGGTCAGCTCGCGGGCGACCACCACCCGCACTTGCTCCCCCCAAACCGCCTCCACATCGGCCAACGTCTCCAGAATGCGATGCGGCGCTTCATAGACCACCAGCGTGAGCCCGGCATCTCGCGGCCAAAGCCTCCAGCTCCGTCCGCCGCGCGCCCGGCTTGGCTGCGAGAAATCCTGCATAGAGGAAACGATCGGTGTCCATGCCGGAGGCGACCAACGCACTGAGCGCGGCATTGGCCCCAGGGATAGGAATGACAGGCACGCCCGCAGCCACCGCCGCCCTCACCAATTCCAGACCCGGATCGGAGAACGCCGGCGTACCCGCATCGCTCACCACGGCAACCCGGCCTCCCTGCTGCAGCAGGGCGATCAGCTCCGCGCGTGCGCGCCTGTTCATTGTGTTCGTGATAGCTGACGGTGGGAGTGGAAATATCGAAGTGGTTCAGCAGCTTTTGCGTTTGGCGCGTATCTTCGCACGCAATGCGGTCGACCTCCTTCAGGACCCGCAGCGCGCGAAGCGTAATGTCCTCAAGATTGCCAATCGGCGTGGCGACCAGGTAGAGCCCGGGATCGAGCAACGATTATTCCTGGCTCTGGCGACGCAATTTTCGGCTCTCCGCCAGCAGGCTCATGGAGTGCATCAGGTTCTGCAGGGTCACGATGCCGACAATGCGCTCGCCTTCGGTCACCGGCACCAACGAGAGTCCGCGCCCGGCAAAGCGGCTGATGGTCGTGCCCAAAGAATCTTCCGGCTGGGCCACATGAAAGCTGCGCGACATCACGGCCTGCACATAGCCATTGCCTTCGCTGCGCAGCGCCGAAAGAATGCTTTGGCGAGAAATAATGCCGACCAGGCTGTCTCCGCGGACCACAGGGAAATCGTCCTGCAGGCTATGAATCGACTTATGCAGCGCATCTTCGAGCGTGTCCGAGGGAGCGAGCATGGAAAACTCCGTCAGCATAATGTCCTGCATGTTGACCGTATCCACCACGCTTTGGAACAGCACGCCCTGGTCTTCCAACTGGGCGCCGATCAGGATGAAAAATCCCGCCAGCAGCAGCCACGCATTCATCAGCACCAGTCCGGCGATGATGGCAGCCATGGCCAGGATCTGGCCCAGTCCCGTCGCCACGCGCGACGCCTGTGCCCTGCCCTGCGCCCGGGCAACTCCGCCACGCACCACCCTGCCGCCATCCAGGGGATAGGCGGGCAGCAGGTTCAGAACGCCGAGAAAAACATTGACCCACATGATGCTGCGAATCAGGTGAGCGGGGTAATCCAGGGCCGCTCCAGAAGATTGAGCGTGGGCGACATGCCAAGCACCAGCATGGCCACTACCAGGGCAAAACTGAGATTCGCCACGGGCCCGGTCAGCGCCATGCGCCACTGCACTTTGCTGGCGCCGGCGTGCTCCGCGCTCTCCGCGTTGGCGTAGGCCACCAGCCCGCCAATTGGCAGCAGCAGGATATTTCTCAGTTGCAATCCATGATAGGCGGCCACGAGCATGCGCGCCACTTCGCGTACGGCCACCGCACCCAGCAGCACCAGCCACAAGCCCACGCCGCGAAACATGGAGAGATGAACGCTCTCGGTGTAGGCCATGCAGATGCCGAGCAGCAGGATGAAGAAAGTGTGAATGCGCAACTCCACACCCATCCATCGCCCTAAGGGGAACGACCATCCACGCATTGCATCCGTCCTTGCCTTTCATTGTAGAGCTTGCCGATTTATTGGCCAGCAAAGGATTCATTTAACATCAAATCCGATGCGGGTGATCGGCGGCACATACCGTTCGCGGCGGCTGGTCGCGCCCCGCGGGCTGGCCACCCGGCCCACCAGCGACCGCCTGCGTGAAACTCTTTTTAATGTCCTGGCCCCGCGTATCGAAGGCGCCGTGTTCGCCGATCTCTATGCCGGCTCCGGAGCCGTGGGCATCGAGGCGATCAGCCGCGGTGCAAGCCTGGTCTACTTCGTCGATCAGCGCTCCCCCGCAGTCGCTGCGATGCGCAGCAATCTCGCTGCCCTCGAGATCCACTCCGGCTTTCGATCGAATCCAGCACCGTCTCCGCCGCGCTGCGCCGTCTCTCCGAGCGCTGCTCGATTGTCTTTCTCGATCCGCCGTACGCGGCCGACGAGCGACTACGACCGCACTCTTGCCAGCATCGGTCAGACACGCCGATTCCCTGCTCACTCCCGACGGCATCGTGATCGCCGAACACAGTCGCAAAATGCCAGCTGGCGGAATGCTACGGCCCGCTGAAACGCTATCGCGTGCTCGAGCAGGGCGATGCGGGCTTAAGTTTCTACACCAGGTAGCCTCCGCCACGATGCTCGCCGGTCTTCAGGTTGACTTCGAACTCAGCTCGCGATCCGTGTTCATGTCCCAACCCAATCCCAGCAGCGTCTCTCCGCGGACAGCGGTAATCCGCAGGCCATCCCAACTGAGCCGGCCGGTTTGCCAAGCCTTGCCTGCGCTGCCCCAGGCAAGCAGCGAATGAAAGCTGGCGAACACCAGGAGGCGTGCTCCGCGACGGCAGTAACATCGGTCACGGGCCGATACGCCACCTGCTCCCATCGCGCGGGATCACGGGTATCGATGAGGTAGGCGTAGCCGCCGGCAACCGCGCAGATCCACGCCGGATCAGGACAGGCCCAAATGCCGCTGGGCACTGCAGGGCCCGCAAAACCCAACGCGCAGGTGGCCAGGAACGGACGCCCTCCATGCGGACGGATCATGACCTCCAGCGCCCTCGTTCCACTTCCTCCACTTGTGCCGGATATACGAATTGGCGCGCAGGCAAGATCAGCGGGCGGGAGGCGAGGATCTCTGCCTCCCAATCATGAGAAAAGGTGGAGTCGATCAAACCAGCTGTCCAAATGCTTCTACCCGCTCTCGCACGCTCATCACATGGGTTGGCAAATCGAGCCGGCTGCCGTCTTCGAACAGGGGAATCAGTTTGTCGAACTCCGGACCGGAGTGGGCTCCGGTAAGGATGATGCGCACAGGATGGAAGAGATCTTTGCCCTTCACGCCAGTCTCCGTCTTCACCTCATTCATCAGTTCCTTAAAACGCTGCGGCGTGAACGCGCCCGTTTCTTCCTGGATCTTTTCCGTGAACGCCCGCACCACGCGCTCTGCCTGCTTCCGAAGTGAGCATGGCCGCGTCTTCCTGCGTCAACTCGGCCATGCGCCAAAGAGCCGCTGCCTTTTCCGGCAGCTGCTGCAGCTGATCCACCGCGGGAAGAAAAAGCTCCAACACTCGATCGAACCACTGCACGACAGCTTCACTGGCGGAGGACTGCGGCGGCAGCCACGCGAGCGCGGCGAAATAGGGCCACGCCAGCGCCCTCAACTCCGGCAGCGGCGAATGCTTGATGGCTTGCCGGTTGAGCCAGTGCAGCTTGTCCCAATCGAAGACCGCCGGCGAAGGCGTGACCCGCTCCAGCTTGAACTCGGCGATCAGCTCTTCGCGGGTAAAGATCTCGCGCGTTCCTCCCTCGGCGCCCCAGCCGAGCAGGGCGAGATAATTCGCCAGCGCCTCGGGCAGAATTCCCATCTCGCGGAAGCTCGCCACCGAGGTAGCCCCATGGCGCTTCGACAGGCGCTCACGATCGCTGCCCAGGATGGTCGAGAGGTGCGCAAACTGAGGCGGGCTCCAGCCGAACGCCTGATAAATCGCCACTTGCCGGGGAGTGTTCGAGATGTGGTCGTCGCCGCGGATGACGTGCGTGATGTGCATGAGCGCGTCGTCGATGGTGACTACGTAGTTGTAGACAGGGATGCCGGAAGACCGAACCAGGATAAAGTCACCCACCGCCTCGCTGGCGAACTCCACCTCGCCGCGCACGATGTCGTGGAAGCGCAGCGGCGCATCCGGCACCGCCAGCCGCACCGCGAAAGGCTCGCCCGCAGCGGCCCGGTCGTTGGCTTCGGCGCGTAAGAGCTCTGCATTTGCCCGAGTACACTTGCGTGCGATGCTCGCTGAGAGCCACCTGCCGCTCCTGCTCCAGTTCCTCCGCGGTGCAGAAGCAACGGTAGGCCTTGCCTCGCTCGAGCAGCTGCTCGGTGTGCTGCGCGATAGATATCCAGACGCTCGCTCTGCCGATAGGGCGCATAAGGACCGCCGATCTGCGGGCCTTCGCTGCCAGTCCAGGCCCAGCCAGCGCAGATCTTCGATCAGCTGGGTTTCGTAGCGCGACCTCGCTCCGCTCCACATCCGTGTCTTCAATGCGAAGCACGAAGTCGCCGCCGTTGTGGCGGGCAAAGAGCCAGTTGTAGAGCGCGGTGCGGGCATTGCCCACGTGCAACATACCGGTGGGAGAGGGAGCAAAGCGCACCCGAGGGGATGGGTCTGGCATAGGTCTGTTCTGATGCTATCAAGACTGAGAGCGCTTAGCGGAAGTGCTCCCATCCGCCCGCATCCAGTGCGGTACGCTTGCCGCCGCGATCCAGTTCGACTTGCGGGCCCTTGCCGCGCTTCTTCATGCGCCCGATGGCGTGGACGACACTCCTCCCAATTGACTGGGCACCATTGTCTTCGGCGAGGCGGTAAACAAAGTTCGTAATCTTCTCCGCCGTGCAAGGCCTGTTCCAGGGATGCGCGGGCATCGACGGGCAGGGCTTCGGCATCGATCTCCGCGGCTAGGCCGCTCTCCTCGCACAGATGCGCCAGATCGGTCGAGAGCCCGTCGCTCAGATCAATGGCGGCCGTTGCCAGCGCGTCATCAGCTTGCGACCAGCGGCCAGCCGGGGCTCCGGATATAAATGCGGGTGCCCCACGGTTGCCGCTCTCGCGGAATTTGGCCGGCCGCCGCTCGAGAGCGCTCAATTCAGCCGCCGATCCGCCCAGGGCGCCGGTGACATAAATCAGGTCTCCAGCCCGAGCTCCGGAGCGCAAGAGAGCTTTTCCCCTGGGCACGCTGCCCAGCAGCACGATATCGGCAACCACGAGCGGCGATTTTGCCATATCCCCGCCGGCCAGAGGGCACCTTGCAGCGCTCCGCCAACGCCATGAAACCGTCGAAGAAGCCGTCCATCCAGGCTCCAGTCAGCTCAGCAGGCAGGGCGAGCGAAAGAAAGGCTGCTTCGGGACGAGCGCCCATGGCCGCCAGGTCGCTCAAACCGCGCGCCAGGCAGCGGTGGCCCACGCTTTGCGGAGGATGCCAGTCCCGGCGAAAATGGACATTTTCAAGGGAAAGATCGGTGGTGACCACCAATCTCTTCGCTCGCCGTGGCCGCAGGATAGCGCAATCGTCGCCGATGCCCAGAGTGAGGATCCTGCTCTTGCGCCGGCCCGTCTGCAACTGGTCGCCCGTCTTCGGATGGCAGCAATGAGCTCCCGCTCGCCTGCCCTTATGCCGGCCAGCATACTGCTCTTAGCTTACTCGCCAAGGAGCAGCCCTAGCCCACAAAGGTCATAGTCCGTGCACTTTCCGGGTTTGACCCAATAGATTCATTCTGTTAGCTTCAAGATTCGGACGTTGTGCAAAAGCTGTTACCCGCGGGCGGCGATGGGTGACAAAGCCATATCCCCTTTAGAGTGACGTTGCGCAAACGCTACTACATCATTTTTGTAGCCCGTCAGGAAGACGGCGAATTGCGCAAGATTCCGATACCGCTGCACTACGCTTATATCTTTGTGGCAGCAGCGGTGATCGGCCTGTTCACGATCACGGGGATGGCTGGATCCTACAGCCGCATGCTGCTCAAGACGGCGCGTTTCAACCAGGTCCGCACCGAGCGCGAAACGATGCGCCATGACTATCTGCAGATGGAGCAGGTGGCCCATGAGAAGGATGTTCAGGCGGCTTCCTTGGGCTCTCTTGCCAGCGAAGTCAGCGCTCTTTACGGCCTACGGCAAAACCGGCTGAGCAAAGCCGTCCCTGCGGCTATCGGCGACGGCTGGTCCTGCGGCCTCCGACGGTATCAGCGATCAGCAGTACAGCCAGTCGCTTGACCAGCTTTTAGCCCTGCGCTCCTCGGCGATGTCAGGGGAGATCATGCACGGGCTCGATTTCTCCAACCGCTTTCCCGCGGCTCTCGGCGGCATCGTGAATGTGGCGTATGCGCCATCGATGTGGCCAGTGCAAGGGATCGTAACCAGCTCCTTCGGCTCCCGGCTGGATCCGTTCAAGGGTGAGGGTGCGTTCCATACCGGGATTGACATTGCAACCAGCCAGGGCGACGCCGTCCGTGCGCCGGCGGACGGTACTGTTATCAAGGCCGGCATGGGCACCGGGTACGGACGCGAAGTGGTTGTCGATCACGGCCACGGGATCGAAACTCTGTATGCCCATCTTTCCGGATTTGCTGTCATCGCCGGACAGGACGTTCGCCGCGGCGACATTCTGGGTTACGTCGGCTCTTCGGGACACAGCACCGGCCCTCACCTGCATTACGAGGTCCGCATCCACGATACGCCGGTCAATCCTTCCAAATATCTGCATGCCGCCCCCACGGCAATTAGCGAGCACCCCATCCACACCCGCCTACCACTCGCCGGCGGCGCAGACTAAGGCGCGCTCTTTTCCCTGCTGTGGTTCTGCCTGGCGACCTTGCTGCGTGCCCATGGCGTTCAGGGCAGACATTACTTCTGGCTTCGACAAGAACGACTATCCCGGGGATAACCTCCTGCCGGCTTTTCACCGCAGCTTTTCCTACACCGGTTATTGGCTGAACAATCCTCCTGGCGCAAACAGCAATAGCTGGACGGGCAAGCGCGCGATTGCTCAAAGCGAACGGTTTCGGCTTCATGATCCTGTACAACGGCCGGCTCGATGCAGAACTCAGAGGCAAGGATGCAGCCGCCCTCGGCCGGTCGGATGCCGCAGCCGCCGTCGCCGCGGCAAAGCGGGAAGGGTTTGCGCCAGGAGCAATCCTGTTTCTGGATCAGGAGGAGGGTGGACGCCTGTTGCCCGAGCAGAGCGCTTATCTGTTTTGCATGGATGGAGGCGGTGCGAGGATCGCAGTACAAGCCGGGCGTGTATTGCTCCGGCATTCTGGTTCCGGAGGGTCAGGCAAAATCAGCACGGCGCTGCGACATTTTGAGCCATGACAGATAAGCGTGGCCTTGTGGGTGGCCAACGACCAGTGCCCGCCGGCTCCCGGCTGCGTGATGCCGGGGAAGTCGCTTGCTCCAGCTTCGAGCGGGATTTAGCAAGCGCTGGTGTGGCAGTATGCGAAGTCACCGCGGACCGAGTTTGCCCGCCAATGCGAGGCGACTTACGCGGCCGACAGCAACTGTTACGCGCCCGGACTACCGCACAGCCCCCAGACCTTCGTGGACCTGAATTTGTCTTCGTCCGCAGATCCTCGGAGGACGGTACGGTCAGCTGAGGACGAAAAGGATCCGTCTTGCGATTAGACGAAGCTGCCGACGGATCGGCAGCTAGTCGTCATCCTACGACCGGGAGCCTTGCGGGACTTCATTAGGACCTTAGCCTTCTTGCAGCATGCTGGGTTCTTCGGGGGCGCGCAGGCGGACCAGGCGATCGATCGCGTAGGGAGCCCGATGCGATGAGGTGTGATAATGCCGCACCTGCAATTCACCCAGCAGTCCAATGGCAAGCATCTGAATCCCTGCCAGGATCAAAACGCCCGCAACCACAAACAGCGGTCCATGCGTGTCCATCACAGCCTGATGGGTGAAGATCTTCAGCCCTGCCAGCATCAGCGAGATCGCGCCGCCGAGAAAGATGCCCAGCGCGCCAAACGTGCCGAAAAAATGCAGCGGCCGGGTCATGTACTTCAGCAGAAAGCGAATGGTCAGCAGGTCGAAGAAGACGCGCATCGTGCGGGAAATTCCGTAGTGCGATTTGCCCCGCTCCCGGTTCACATTCTTGATCGGAATCTCGCAGATGCTGGCGCCATACCAGGAAGCAAGCGCAGGGATAAACCGATGCATCTCGCCATACAGCGGGATGTTGTGGATCACTTCACGCCGGTAGGCCTTGAACGTGGTGCCAAAATCGTGAATATCGACGCCGGAAAGCTTAGCCATCAGCCAGTTGGCGCAGCGCGAAGGAAACCGGCGCATGACGAAATTGTCGATACGCTCCTTGCGCCATCCGCTCACCACGTCATACCCCTCTTCCAGCTTGGCAACAAATTCCGGGATTTCCGAGGGATCGTGCTGCAGGTCGCCATCCATGGCCAGGATGTAGTCACCCTGGGAATGATCGAAGCCGGCCGCCAGCGCGGAGGTCTGGCCAAAATTGCGCCTCAGCTTGACCACCAAAACCCGGCTATCTACGGCTGCAATCTCTTCCAGCAGCTTGTAGGTGCGGTCACTCGATCCGTCGTCCACAAGCACCAGTTCAAAACTGTCGCCAATCTGCTCCATCACCGCTTTCAGGCGGTCATATAGCGCAGTTACATTTTCTTCCTCGTTGTGGAAGGGCACGACGATCGAATATTTTGGCATCTACATAGTATAAATCCCAAAAAAGCCTCTTTTGACGGATTTCGCTCTTTTTCCGCCCCTTATCGGCCGTCCCATTTTTGCATCTCCTCGACCAGAATCGCGCGGCTCGCTCGCAGGCGGCGCGATCCACGTCGTGGTGGGTCACCAGGCGTATCGAGTGGGGACCCACGGTCCCGGCCAGAACACCGCGGCTGGCCAGAGCGCTGACCAATGCCTCGGCATCGCCCTCCCCGCGAAGGCTGAAGATCACGATGTTGGTCTGGACCAGCGTAGGATCGAGCTCCACCTGGGGAAGTTCGCTCAGGGCGTCAGGCCAGAAGCCTGGCATTGTCATGATCTTCCTGGAGCCGGCCGGTCATCTCATTCAAGGCGATCAAGCCAGCCGCGGCCAGAATCCCCGCCTGGCGCATCCCTCCGCCCAGCGCCTTGCGAAAATTACGCGCCCGCTCGATATTGTGCCGGCTGCTCACCAACATCGATCCCACCGGCGCACACAATCCCTTGGACAGGCAGAACATCACCGAGCTGAAACCGCTGGTCAGCCGGTCGACCGGAATATCCAGCGCAGTCGCGGCATTGAAAATGCGCGCCCCGTCGAGATGCACCGGCAGCCCCGCATCCGCGGCCCCGGCCAGATCTCTTCCGCGATCTCGACCGGCATCACCGTGCCGCCGGCCATATTGTGGGTGTTCTCGAGCGAAATCAGCCCGGTGCGGGAGCGGAAATGAAGCCCGCGCGAGACCACCTTCCGGATCAGCGGCCAGGTGAGGATCCCACGATCGGCATACACCGTGCGCAATTGGCATCCGGAGAAGGCCGAAACCATCGCCATTTCCCAGTCCACCAGGTGGCCGCGGGATTCGCAGATGACCTCCTGGCCATGCTCGGTGTGCATGCGGATCGCAATCTGGTTGCCCATGGTGCCGGTGGGAACAAACAACGCCGCTTCGCGGCCAAAAATCTCCGCCGCGCGTGCTTCCAGCCGATTCACCGTTGGGTCTTCCCCATAAACGTCGTCCCCTACCTCGGCTGCGGCCATGGCGGCGCGCATGGCAGGCGTGGGACGGGTGACCGTATCGCTGCGCAGGTCGATCGCAGCGGTCGATTGCCGAGTGTCGTCTCGGCCAAGGCAAGTCCTGGTAGACACGTTTCCTCCACGCTATTGCATCTGGAGCTCTGCTCCTCGACTGAGGAAACGGGCAAAGACATCGTTGGAAAACAGCATGCCGCGCCGGGTAAGGCGCACCACGCCCTCTTTATCGGTGAGCAGCTCAAGCCGGCACAGCTCGCTGACCACGGGCCAAAGACTTCCACCCGATCGCGCGCCAAACTCCGCTGCCAGATCCTGCCACGCGACCCCCGCACGCAGGCGCAGACCCAGGAACCAGGCTTCTTCCAATTCCTCGCTTGAGCTCAGCTGGCGGAGCATCCTGCACCGGTCACCGCGCAGGTATTCGGCCAGCACAGCGGTGGTGCAGAAGCGCAGCGCGGAGCCGCTCCGGAGTACGGACCATGGAGTGCGCATCCAGGCCAAAACCAAGGTAGGGCTGCCGGCGCCAGTACTTCAGATTGTGCCGGGACTCGCTCTCGCCGCGGGCGAAGTTTGAGATCTCATACTGCCGCAGCCCCTGGGCTTCAAGAGCAGCGATGGCGCTCTCGTAGAGATCCGCGGTCAGCTCTTCGCTGGGCACGGTCTGCGCGTGATAACGCGAGCCGCCAGCCAGCAACTCCCGGCCCAGACGGGAATCCTCATCGATCTCCAGCATGTAAATGCTGGCGTGCTCGACCCCGGTCGCAGCCAGCACCTCGAGCGACTCCTGCCAACTGGCCGCAGTCTGATGGGGCATGCCGGCGATGAGGTCGATGCTGAGGTTGCGCAACCCGGCGGACGCGAATCCGTTCCAGGTCGCGCAGCACGACTGCCCGGGTATGGAAACGGCCGGTGGCCGCTGCCTCGCGATCCACCAAGGACTGGACACCGAAACTGATCCGGTTAACGCCCAAAGCCAGCATAGCCTCGAGCGCCGGGTCGTCCAGTTGCCCGGGAGCGCACTCGAGAGTGATTTCCGCTCCGGCGAAATGGCGAATTCCTGGCGCAGGGTGCGGGCAAGCTCCCCACCAAAGCCGGGGAAAGCACGCTGGGGGTGCCTCCGCCCAGGTAGATGCTGTCCACCTGCTCCGGAATGGCCGCGCCGCCCAGACGCTGCCGCACACTGCGGATTTCCCCGCAAACCCGGGCCACATATTGCTCATGAGCGCTTACCGACGAAACGCCGGAGGCAAAGTTGCAGTAGGTGCATTTGGCGCGGCAAAAAGGAACCGAAATGTAAATACCAAGAGAATTCATCGCAGTTCCTATTCTGCTGCTATCTATTCTGACATCCTCGATCCGGGAATCCACGTAAAATAAGAATGGGCAGCCCATGGCTGAGCAAACCACCAAGCAGCAGCAGACGACGATGTTGTCGGCAAGGCTTATGACAGCCGGCTGATGGGCCGGCTGCTGACCTACCTTCGGCCCTACAAACTGCAGGCGGTTATTTCGCTGGTGGCGATCCTGCTCAAGGCCGGGGTCAGACGTGCTCGGCCCCTATCTGACCAAGGTCGCCGTGGATCGCTACATGACCGCGCGGCCGGCGCTCCACCCGCCGGCATGGACCCGCTGGCTGAGCCCCAATCCCATGATCGGGGTCACCCAGATCGCCGGCATCTACCTGGCCGCGCTGGTGTTCAGCTATCTGCTCGAGTTTGTGCAGACCTACCTGATGCAGTGGACCGGACAGAAGGTCATGTTCGACATGCGCAGCCAGATCTTCCGCCACATCCAGAGCATGCACGTAAGCTTTTTCGACCGCAATCCGGTGGGGCGGCTGGTCACCCGGCTGACCAGCGATGTGGACGCGTTGAACGAGATGTTCACCTCCGGGGTCTTCGCCATCTTCGAGGATGTGTTCGTTCTCGTCCTGATCGTCGTCATCATGCTGCGCATGAACTGGTGGCTGGCCCTGATCGCCTTCGCCGTGCTGCCTCTGATCCTCGGCAGTCACCCGCATCTTTCGCAAGCACGTGCGCGACTCTTACCGCCGCATCCGCTCCGCCATCGCCCGCATCAACGCCTCCACCCAGGAACACGTAAGCGGCATGAGCGTGGTGCAGCTGTTCAACCGCGAGCAGCGCTCCTACGAGGAGTTCGAAGACGTCAACCGGCAGCACATGGTGGCCTTCAAAGACGCCATCCTGGCCTACGCGCTCTACTATCCCGCCATCGAGTTGCTGAGCTCGGTAGCCATCGCCCTGGTGATCTGGCTGGGCGGGTATGGGGTGCTGCGCAACGCGGTCTCGATCGGCGTGCTGGTCGCCTTTATCCAATATTCCCAGCGCTTCTTCCGCCCCATTCAGGACCTGAGCGAGAAATACAACATCCTGCAGGCGGCCATGGCGGCCAGCGAGCGGGTCTTCAAGCTGCTGGATACCCCGCCAGAGTTGCAGAGCCCGCCGACTCCCCGCGCCTGCGACGGTTCGGGCCGCATCGAGTTCCGCCATGTCTGGTTCACCTATCAAAAACTGGATGCGCAGCAACTGGCGCGCATCCAGCAGGCCGAGGGAGCGGAGGCAGATTCTCGCCGCCACGCCCGAGGTGGAGTGGATTCTCAAAGACGTGTCGTTTGTCATCGAGCCTGACCAGACCGCGGCCATCGTGGGCCACACCGGCGCCGGCAAGACCACCATCATCGGCCTGATGATGCGCTTCTACGAGATTCAGCGCGGCAGCGTTCTGATCAACGGCGTGGATGTGCGCGAACAGGATGTGACGGAATTGCGGCGCAATTTCGGGGTGGTGCTGCAGGATCCCTTCCTGTTTACCGGAACCATCGCCGAGAACATTCGCCTGGGCTCGGACTGGATCACCGACGAGCGGATGAAGGCAGCGGCCGACGAGGTGAATGTGGGCGACTTTATCCGCGCCCTGCCGCTGGGGTTCGATGAGCCGCTGCGTGAACGCGGCAACAGCCTTTCGACCGGGCAGAAGCAGCTGATCAATTTCGCCCGCGCTCTGGCCCACGATCCGCGCATCCTGGTGCTTGACGAAGCCACCTCGAGCGTCGACACCGACACGGAGATGCGGGTTCGCTCGGCGCTGGAGCGCATGGTCCAGGGACGCACTTCGGTCATCATCGCCCATCGCCTGTCGACCGTGCAGCAGGCGGACAGGATCCTGGTGATGCACAAGGGCGTGTTGCGGGAGATGGGCACCCACCAGGAACTGCTGGCGCAGCGCGGCATCTACTGGAAGCTCTACCAGCTGCAGTACAAGGACCAGGAAGTGCAACCCGCGCGGCATCCAGCGGCTTTCTGGACGCCAGCCTGGCTGTAGGCACAGACTAACGAGGGCAAGCTGCCGAAGATCTTTCTCTCTGCCGGCGAGGCCAGCGGCGAGCACTACGGCGCACTGCTGATGGCGGAGATTTCCCGCCTGGCGCCGCAGGCTGATTTTTTCGGCCTCGGCGGCACGCGCATGGCGGCCGCGGACTGCGCCGGGTGGTGCGCGCCGAAGATGTCGCCGTCATGGGCATTACCGAAGTGATTCTGCACATGCCTCATGTTTACCGCGAATATAGAAAACTGAAAGCCAGCCTGCGCGCGGAACGGCCCGATCTCGCCATCCTGATCGACTTCCCTGACGTAAACCTGAGTCTTGCTGCCGAGCTGCGCCGTCTGAAAATACCGGTGGTCTACTTCGTGAGCCCGCAGTTGTGGGCCTGGAAAAAGTGGCGAATTCAAGGGGTGAAGCGCAACGTCACCCGGATGCTGGTGATTTTCCCCTTTGAAGAGGCGTTCTACCGCTCCCACGGCATCGCCGCCGACTTTGTCGGTCATCCGCTGGCGGATCTTGACCCGCCCACAGTGACCCGGGAGGAGTTTGCTCGCGAAAATGGTCTGGACGCGTCAAAATTCTGGGTTGGCTTGCTGCCGGGAAGCCGGACCAGGGAGCTCGACGCCAACTTGCCGCCAATGCTCGAAGCCGCTCGATTGCTGGGTCCGGGATACGAATACCTCCTGCCCGTGGCCCCCACGCTGAAAGACTGCGCAGGTGCAGGCGTTGGCCGCGCAGGCTAAAGGGGTCGCGGTGCGGGTGGTTCATGATGCCCGCGCAGTTTTGCAGCACGCCCGCGCCAGTGTTGTCGCCAGCGGCACCGCGACCGTCGAGGCGGCGCTGATCGGCAACCCCTTCCTGGTGGTCTACCGGGTCTCTCGCATCACCTATGCAGTGGCCCAGCGGGTGGTCCGCGTGGCCCATGTGGGCATGGTCAACCTGATCGCCGGGCGCCGGATCGTGCCGGAGCTGATCCAGCATGATTTCACCGCATCCAAAGTGGTGGAGCAGTTGCGCCCGCTGCTCGAAAACGAGGAGGCTCGTGCAACAATGCAGTCAGACTTGCGCACCGTAGGGGCTGCACTGCGGGTGAACAGCGAGGGCGCGATTAAGCATGCAGCCCGTATTGCGCTCGAATTGATCCCCACGGCGGAGCAACCGCGATTGCAATCTGCTTTCGTTTCATCATGGCCCGTTGAATGACTTCGATGACGCTCAGTTCCAAAGCTCCCACCCGGGTTTTTATCGTGCTGACCGCTTTGCTGGGGTTGGCTGCCCCCCATCTCCCCGCCGCTGAACGGTCCAACATCAACATCACCGGCTACGTGATCAATGCCCAGCTCGATCCGGCCCAGCACACTCTGAAAGCGACCGCGCGGGTGACTTTCACCGCCACGGATACGGTAAGCTCCGCTATTTTCGAGCTGCACAACGCGCTCAAGGTGGATAGCGTAACGGACGGCCAACACCACCAGCTCAGCGGAGAACGCGGCCCCAATGCAACCATCAGCGTCGCCTTGCCAAGCCCCGATGAGCAAGGGAGCGAGCTCGACCTTAACCTTCGTGTACGAGGGAACCCTCAGCGGCAGCGAAGAGAGCCCGGTGGAAGGGCTTAAGGTGGCGTCGATCGGCGATCCAATCAGTTATTTGTTGTATGCAGGCCGGTGGTTCCCCATGGTGGGCTACCTGACGGACCGGTTTACTGCGGAAATTCATGTAACCGTTCCCGCCGGTTACCGGGTGATCGGCAGCGGCATCACAGGCAGCCCGCACTCTGCCTCCGGAGGAGACCGAATACAGTTTCAACTGGACCAAGCCCAGCTTCCCAGGCACGATCATTGCCGGCAAATTCAATGACCCCATCGCGGTCGCCGGATCGCCCAACGTGAAGGTGTACCTCACCGATGCCCACAAACAGAGCGGTACCGAGTACGCGCAGACAGCCAATAAGGAATTCGATTTCTTTGGCGAGACCTTTGGGGATTCCGCTTCGCGGCTGCTGAATGTAGTGGAACTGCCGGACGACACGGTGCCCTCGTACTGGGCTCCGGAGATCGCCGCGATTGCCGGCGCCCGCATCGCCGACCGCAACAATTTCCGCCTGCTGGCCAACACGATGGCACACCAGTGGTGGGGATGCACGGTCACTCCATATACGCTGAACGATGCCTGGATCACCAATGGCATGTCCCGCTATGGGGAGCTGATGTACGTAGAGCGAGTATCCGGACAGACGGCATTGCAGGCAGCGGTCATCGACATCTCCGCCGGCGCATTGGCCTATGACACCATTCCGCTCACCTCGGCCGGACGTCTGGATCCGTTTTCGCCCCAGTTCCAGTCCATGACGTTGGAGAAGGGCGCCATGGTCTTTCACATGCTTCGTTGGGAGATCGGCGACGACAATTTCACCAAGACGCTGCGGGCGTTGGTTACGCAGTACGCCGATAAACCCATCCGCACCAGGGACGTGGAACGGGTCGCCGAGCAGCAGTCGCAACAGCAGCTCACGGCCTTCTTTGCGCAATGGCTGGATGGTACGGGGGCTCCGCAATTCATCGATAAGTACACCGTCTACCGGCTGGGTAACAACAAGGGCTTCCGCACCATTGGTGAGATCGGCCAGGATCTCGATCTCTTCAACATGCCGGTCGAGTTGCGCGTCGAAACCGAAGGCAAAACGGAAGTGAAACGCGTTGATGTAGTGGGCACTAACTCGCAATATGTGGTCGACACATTTGGCCGCCCGCGACATATTTCGATCGATCCGGATGATTGGGTGCTGAAGAACACTCCGGAAATGCAGGTGCGAATTTCCATTTTGCGTGGGCAACAACTGGTCGCAGAGGGGGACACTCCCGGGGCGCTGGCGGAGTTTCAGAAGGCGCTCACGGCTAACCCCAACAGCTCGCTCGCCAGTTACCGCATCGGCGAAGTGCTGTTCAACCAGCGCAACTACCAGGCGGCCGCGAACGCCTATCGTGATTCGCTGCGCGGAGACGACGAGCCGAAGTGGACTGAGGTTTGGAGTCACATCGCGCTGGGCAAAATATTCGATGTGACCGGGCAGAGGGACAGGGCGGTGAACGAGTACCGGCAGGCAGTGCAGACGAATGACAATACCGGCGGAGCGGTCAACGAGGCACGCAAGTATTTGCAACAACCGTACAAACGGCCGGATACGGAGTAGGGGATTTCACTGACGCTGCGGAACATGGAATTTGATCTGGCACAACAACTTCAGCGAGCTCACGATCTCCTCGACTCGTTGCCGGAGGAGAAGCTGGACGTCGTGCGCAACCTTCTCGAGTTTTTGGTCGAGCCGCGATCACGGTCGCTTTCTGCGTCTCCAGTCGAAGCGGAAGAGGTCACACCTGAAACTGCAGTCGCGCTGGATCGGTCCCGGGCCTCGCTCGCGCCGAGGGTATCCCTCATGAAGAAATGAGACGCGAGTTCGGCGCTTGAACGGCGGATGGATGCGCGCTCAAAGTGAGGGCAAGCTGCAGACCGCTCCGCTCTTTCGAAAAACATTCCCAGGAAAGGCTCGCTGAACCCCAGATCCCTCCACGGCACGCCGGGACAGGTCGGCTGCGCTCGGGATGACAAGGAGGGCGGCGCTCCCCTGGAGAACGTTGCAAGAACCTACATTGAAAAGAAAAAAACTCCAGTTCGCCCTGAGCTTACTCGTAGCGAAGCGCTTCCACGGGATCGAGGCTGGCGGCTCGGATTGCGGGCACCATTCCGCTTACCAGGCCGACGATCACCAGGATCACCGTAGCCACCAAAACAGTGGTGGGAGAAATCAGCAGACGGATGTCCGCGGCTTCGCCATTTTGGGCAATCGCGCTGTATAGCGTGATGGTCCCAACGATCAACGAAACCAGATAGGCGAGCGCAATTCCGCAAATCCCTCCCACACCTGTGATCACCAGCGCCTCGGTGAGAAATTGGACCAGGATGTGACGGCGGCACGCGCCCAACGCTTTTTCTATCCCGATCTCGCGCGTCCTCTGCTGCACCGCCACCAGCATGATGTTCATTAAGCCGATGCCTGCGATGCCCAGAGTCAGTGTTCCGATAAAGGCCATCAACACCTGTAATCCAGTCGAGATAATGCGAAATTGCGAGAGCTGCAGCATCAGGTTGGCGACAAAAATCGCGTTGTGGTCGGAAGGAGGAAATCCATGGGCCGCGCCAAGCGTCCCGCGCAGGGCCGATTCGGTGGTTTCAAAGTTGCCCCGATAGTTGAACCAGATCGCATCGAGATATTTCGTGTCTTTCACATCGCTCATGGTGGTGAACGGTATGTAGATAACCCGGTTGATATCGTCGTTGCCCTCCTGCATCTTGGCCCGCAAGACGCCGATGACTGTATAGCTCACGCCATTGATACGAATGCGCTGCCCGATGGGATACAGGCCTGAATAGAGCTTGGTCTTGGCTTCCGAGCCAATCACGGCAACGTGATTGCGCTGCTCCAGGTCCTTGTCTGTGTAGAAGCGGCCATAATCGAGATCGAGTTTTTGTATGTCGGCGACCGCTGGATAAGACCCCGCCACCGACCACGTATAGCTGTGCGTGTCGTTTTGCACCGAGACGTCCTTGGATACTTCGGGCGCAACAGAGATCAGGCCGGGAACGCTGTTTTCGATAAGAGCGACATCGGCGATCTGCAGTCTCACCTGCACGCCAGCCTTCTTGCCGCCGGCCTGTTGGCTGGTGGTGCCAGGAAAGACGCCCATCAGGTTGGTGCCAAACTGGGCAAAGATGGCTTCGATGGCCCGGCTGAAGCCGGCTCCATACGCCATCAGCAGGACCACCGTGGCAATGCCCCAGGCCATACCGATCATGGTGATCAGCGTGCGCCGGCGATTGTGAAGCATGGCTTCGTAGGCCTGAGTGAGCAAGTCCCGTAGCATAATGTTTTCCTAGAGCATTATCAGAGTTACGTTGCCGTGGTCATAGTGGTTATGTGCAGCCGTTCTTGATGAACGACTGCGTAGAGACCTGTTTCCCCAGCCTGCACCAACTCTGATAATGCTATTCCCTGCGCAGAGCTTCCACCGGATCAAGCTTTGCTGCCTGCCCCGCAGGATAGACTCCGGCGAGGATGCCGCTCAGGCTGAGGGCGCCGAAAGCCAAAGCCGCGGACCACGGCACCAGACGCGGTGCATCAAAGCCAGGCAAGCTGGTGCCCAGCGCCTGGTTGAGCGCAAACATGAGCAGACCAGCCGCGGCAATGCCCACCGCACCGCTGATCCCAGTCAAGAACATTCCTTCCAGTAGAAATTGCATCTTGATGTTCCGGCTGGTCGCGCCCAATGCCTTGCGCAGACCAATTTCCCGGGTGCGCTCGGCGACCGAGACCAGCATGATGTTCACTACGCCCAGAGCGCCCAGGGCCAGGGTCACGATGCCCACCCCGCCCAGGAACAAATCCATGGCATCGAAAATCTTGCCCACCATGCGCTGCGAGTTGATGGAGTCCCACTCCTCGAAAGCATCCGGAGCATTAGGATCAAAACCATGCTGACGGGCGATGACGGCGTGCACTTCCGCAACCGCCGGCAGGTTGTCGTTTTTGGTGGTCGGCTGGTATTGCAAAGACGTCACGGCATCCTGAGGTATGTTCTCCCCAGTTAAGGGGAAGAGTTCGAGCATGGTCGTCAAAGGGATGTAGACGCGCTGATTGTCACTGTCATTGTTACCGCGGGCGATGGTGCCTGCCACCCCGATGACCTGGAACCGCGTTCCATTCAGGAGCATCCATTCCCCCAGCGCCGGCCGACCGGGAAAAAGCAGTGCGGCGCTCTTCTTCCCGAGTACTATCACCCGGCGGCGCTGCTCAAGATCGTCGGAACGCAAAAAACGGCCTTCGGCGACGGGAACAAAGCGAATTTCACTGTAGTTGGGTTCGACCCCCGTCACCTGTCCACTGCTGGTCGATAGGTCGCTCACTTCCTTGATGGTCGAGCTTTGCAGCATGGCGGTGATGTTGCGAACCGTGGGTGCGCCGGCGCGAATCGCCGCTTCGTCCGCCAGGGTGAGCTTGTACGGGCGCATCCCGGTGTGCTGGCTGGGCACTGCAGGGATATTACCGCCCCACATCATGATGACGTTGTTGCCCAGGGAAGCCATCTGACGGCGTTGCCCGGAGCGGAAGCCCTCTCCAAACCCAATCAGCAGCAGCATTGAGCCCACGCCCCAGGCGATGCCGAACATAGTCAGGAACGCGCGCAGCTTGTGGGCCCAGATGGCTCGAAAGACCTCGCCGAAGATGTCTGTCGGGGATTGCATGGCCGTTACCCTGTTATACGGGTCTACCAGGCTACGGGTTCCAATCAAGAAGGGTACGGGCTTCAGCCCGTACATATCAGATCGAAAAAGATGGGCTTTAGCTCCCGAGGGCAGCTTTATCAGTGGAATAAGTCCCCTCAGCGGCTAAAGCCGAATTAGTTTCAGATGGGGACGTACGGCCTAAGGCTCGCGGCGGCGACGAAGGCCGTACCCTTCACAACCTTAGTTTCACGGGTTGAAGGCCCTACCCTTCACAAAACTCATTTGAGGTGCAGGGCTGCCATCGCCTCATCGGCGCTGGGTGAGCTGGATTTGAGGTAGTCACCTACTCTCTTACGTTCGTCGGCGGAAAGGGTGGGCGCGAGGGCGAGAATGCGCCGCAACGTGGTCGAAATGTCGTCGATGTAATTCATCATTCGGATGGCTTCGCCGGAAAGTGGCATGGTTCTTCCTCGTTACAATAGGGTCTGTACTCCATTTTCGGTGCTGGGCGCGAATTCGTAAAGCGGCCGGCTGGAATCTGGTCGGGCCGATTGCTGCTCCTCGCGGGCAGAGGAGCGCATCCAATGGAGCATGCCGTCACCACCAACTTCCCCATCCACGAGCGAAGCCGTGCCTGAATTGGCCCCAGCCAAAGCTAACCAGCGACAGGAAGCCTCCAACGACGTGAGGGAGTGTGTCGACCGAGTACTGCATACCGACGCCCGGGTCCCTGTGTCAACCTACCGGGTGCAAATGCATAAAGACTTCAACTTTGGCCACGCCCAAGCCATTGTTGGCTATCTGAAACGGCTGGGCATCGGCGACTTTTACTCCTCGCCCATCTTTGAAGCCCGGCCTGGCAGCATGCACGGGTACGATGTTGCCCGCCACGATCGCTTCAACCCGGAACTTGGGGGCAGCGAAGGTTTTGCCAGTTTCTCGGCGGAGCTACAGCGCCAGGGTCTTGGCCTGCTGCTCGACATCGTGCCCAATCACATGGGCGTAGGTAACGACTCTATATGGTGGCAGGACGTACTGGAAAACGGCCACGCCTCGCGGTACTCCGAATATTTCGACATTGATTGGAAACCGCTTAAAGGGGCCTTGCGCAACAAGCTTCTTCTGCCCATCCTGGGCAATCAATATGGGACCGAACTCGAAAGCAAGCATATCCAGGTGTCCATTGAAGACGGGCGGCCGCTGGTTCGCTACTACGATCACACCATGCCCATCGCGCCCCGCACGGTGCACCTTATTTTCGACCAGAACGACGTCGCTGGCCCCGTGCCGCGATCTTTTCGTGAACTCCTGGAACAGATTGACCACCTGCCGCCACATGAAACCACTGACGATGAGCTACGGGAACGGCGGCGCGTAGAGCTGGCAGAGCTGCTGCCCCGGCTCCGGGACGCGCTCGGTTCCGCCGAGATGCAACCGTCGATACAAAGGGCACTCGATGCCATCAACGGCATCGAAGGAGACCCCCACAGCTTCGATCGCCTGCACGTTCTGCTGGACGCTCAGCCCTACCGGTTGGCCTCCTGGCGCACATCCGCTGAGGAGATCAACTACCGGCGTTTCTTTGACGTGAACGACCTGGTTGGCTTGCGCATGGAGAATCCCGAGGTCTTCGCGGAGACTCACTGCCTGGTTCGCTCCTTGATCGCTGCGCACCATGTAACCGGACTTCGCATAGACCACTGCGATGGCATGTTCAATCCCCGCCAGTACCTTATCCGGCTGCAGCTTTTGTATCTCGCCAGCCAGTGCGCCGGGGAGGCGCCGCAGCAGGAAACCGCGGCCAACGGAGTGGAGCGCAGCGTACTCGATTCGGTGCGCGGATACGACTGGTCGAAAAGCCAAGGGCCCCTCTACACGGTGGTGGAGAAGATCCTGGAGCCCCGTGAATACCTGCCGCCGGAGTGGCCGGTGCGCGGTACCTCGGGCTACGACTTCGTCTACCTTGCCAACGGTATTTTCATCCAGAGCGCCAACGAAAAGCGCTTTAACGTTCTGTACAACCAGGTGCTCGGGCACCCTGCCGACCCGGATGAAATTATTTACCGGGCTAAACTGCAGGTCATGCAGACGGCGCTGGCCAGCGAGGTTTACGCGCTTACAAACCTGCTCAGCAAAATTGCCGCAGCGAATCGCAGGGCGCGCGATTTCACCGACAACATTCTGGAGACGGTCCTGCGCCATACGATCGCTGCCTTCCCGGTCTATCGAACCTACATCGACGACCGGGGCGAGTACGGGGAGCGTGACGTGGCCTTCCTGCGTTTTGCCATAGCCCGGGCCAAGCGTCTGAATCCGGATATCGATGCCTCCGGATTCGACTTTCTGCGCGAGACGCTGCTGCTGCAGAACAGTTCTCCTGCGGCCAGGCAAAAGCCCGATCCGCAGATTCTTTATTTCGCCCTCAAATTTCAACAACTCACAGGGCCGGTGATGGCCAAGGGAGTCGAGGACACGGCGTTTTACGTTTACACACGGTTCCTTTCCTCGAACGAGGTTGGCGGTTCGGCAAAATCCTTTGGAATTTCGCTTGAGGCGCTGCACCAGAGCAACCAGGGGCGCCTTAAACACTCGCCGGACACAATGCTCACCACCTCAACCCATGACACTAAGCGCAGCGAAGACGTGCGCAATCGCCTCAATGTCCTTTCCGAACTTCCCCAACTCTGGTCAGCGAGTGTGCGCCGCTGGCAGCGCATGAATTCAAAATTTAAGCAGAAGATGGAAGACGGCCGCATTGCCCCGGACAACAACGAGGAGTACCTGCTTTATCAAACCATCCTGGGCGCGTGGCCGTGGCAGATGGAAAGCCAGAAAGACCGTGAGGATTACCTGGAACGAATCAAACAGTATGCTGCTAAAGCGCTAAGCGAAGCCAAGGTCAACCTGAGCTGGATCAATCCTGATGCTGAGTACATGAAGGCGGTTAATGCCTTCATCACCGCCATTCTGATGCCAGGTCCGCGGGGAAAGGAAAGCCCTTTCGTTGAATCGCTCAAGTCGCTCCTGCCGCAGTTACAGTTATTCGGGGTGGTAAATTCGCTGGCCCAGGTGGTGCTTAAGATCGCGGTTCCCGGGATACCCGACTTCTATCAGGGAAACGAGCTCTGGGAATTGAGCCTGGTGGACCCGGATAACCGGCGACCCGTCGATTACAATCTACGCGCCGGCTACATGGATGCGCTGCATGAGTTGGAGGGGCGAGAGGGTCCAGCAGCGGTGTGCCGTGACGTGCTCGCCAACGTAGCGGATGGCCGGGTCAAGCTCTGGACCACGCAGCGCGCGCTCCAGTTGCGTCAGCGGGAACATGCTTTGTTCCGCCGCGGAGAGTACTCGGCGCTCGAAGTGGCGGGGGAACATCAGGAAAGCGTAATCGCATTTTTACGCCGCGACCCATCGAGTGGGCGGAGCGTTCTAGCAGTGCTGCCTCGGTTCGCCTGCAGCCTGATGCGTGGCAAGCTGGAAATGCCGCTCGGCCCCGCCTGGGGCAACGATCAGTTGCGTATTCCTGTTTCCCCTGGAACAGGGTATAGGAATGTTTTCACGGGCGAATCAGTGACAGTGTCAGAACAGCAAAACCTGCCGCTGAGCACGTTATTTGCTACTTATCCAGTGGCGCTCTTGGTCAGCGAAGAGTAGGGGAGCTCGACTTTTCCGGATTGACTGCCGATCTTCCGTTTTGCGCGAGAAATAGGAAAGGAATCGCAGGTTCGTCCACTCCGCACTCAGGTGCTTTGTATCAGGGCCTGACTTTAGTCGGGCCGTTGAGGCCAGACAAAGATATGGGCTTCAGCCCCTGCCTAAATTGTCTTCAGAAGCGTTTTCTGCGTATGCGCCATAGCAGGGGCTAAAGCCCAATCTCTTTCAGTTCTTTTCGGCCCGACTAAAGTCGGGCCCTGATACAAAGCACCTGAGCGCAGAGTGGAGGGGATCTCAGTTTTTTCGCCGGTTGGGCACAAACTCCTTAGGGCTGGCGACGTTTGGCGGTCGGCCCTCCGGGCCTTGACTCAACGGCGTTCTCGGCGGCGTCATTTCTCTCCGCCGTCTTTTAGGCTTTTGGCGGTTCAACCCAGCCGTCGCGATCAGTCAGCTCGGTAAGCTGCGCCAGCCCATGGGCTTGTTGACCGTTGAGGGCATCGGGAGCCATGCGCCAGGTCCAGTTATTTTCCGGCATCGCGGGGGTGTTCATGCGTCCTTCGGAACCGAGCACCAGGATGTCCTGCACGGGAAAGATACAGACGTCGGCTACTGAGGAGGAGGCCGCGCGAATCAAAGTCCAGACCACATCATTGGGCGCCGGATTCAGATACACGTAGACCGCATGCCTCTCCTCCTCCGTCACCCCGTGCTGCCACCAGCCCAGCGTAGTGTCGTTGTCGTGGGTGCCGGTGTAGACGACAGTGTTGGTTACATAACGGTGAGGCAGGTAGTTGTGCGCCGCCCGATCACTGAAGCCAAATTGCAACACCCGCATTCCAGGCAAATCAAATTGCTCCCGTAGCGCATCTACTTCGCGGGTGATCAGGCCAAGGTCCTCGGCTATCAACGGCAGCTCGCCTAATTTGTCACGCAGCGCGCGAAAGAGAGCGGCGCCTGGGGCCTTTACCCATTCCCCATGAATGGCAGTCTCGTCCTCGGCGGGAATTGCCCAGAAGGCTTCAAACCCGCGAAAGTGATCGAGCCGGATAACGTCGTACAGTGCGTGCGTCCGGCGCATGCGGTCCACCCACCAGTCGAAGCCCCGGCTTTCCAATTCCTTCCACTTGTAAATCGGGTTGCCCCAGCGCTGGCCAGTGGCACTGAAATAGTCCGGGGGCACGCCGGCAACGCGAATGGGAGTAAGGTCTTTGCGCAGCTCGAAAATTTCCGGATGAGTCCACACGTCGGCGCTGTCGAAGTTGACGAAGATGGCTACGTCGCCGATGAAGCGGATGTCCCGCTCCGCACAGTAGTTGCGCAGAGCTTTCCACTGCTCATCAAAGGCGAATTGTATCGCCTGCTCGATTTCGAGATCGTCCCGGCTCTCCTGCTGAAAGCGGATCAGCGCGTCCGCTTCCCGGTGGGCAAACTCCTTGGGCCAAGCTAACCAGGCGGCGGTGGAATATCTGTGCCGCAATACACTGTAGCGAGCGTAATCAGCTAGCCAGAAGGCATTCTCTTCACGGAAGCGTTGAAAGCGGGCCCACTGCTGGTCGTCGTGATGGACCAGGAAGTGACGCGCGGCCTCGATCAGTAGCGGCCACTTACGCTGTTCCACTTCTTCGAAGTGCACGTTTCCAGCATGCCCCGGGAGCCCCGCGATGCGGTCCGCACCAAGCCATCCTGCTTCTACCAGCTTCTCCAGGCTGATCAACAACGGATTACCGGCGAAGGCGGAAAGGGCCGCGTAGGGTGAATTGCCATAGCCGGTTGGGCTGAGCGGGAGAACCTGCCACAAGCGCTGCTTGGCAGCCACCAGAAAGTCGGCAAAGGCGTAGGCAGCAGGACCAAGGTCCCCAATGCCTCCATAGGACGGTAAAGAGGAGATATGAAGAAGCAGTCCTGATGATCGTTCGAGGGCCATTCAGTACCTGTGGGGAAAGCGAGAAAAACAAATGGCCTTCTATCCCAGGAGATTCCAAAGCAGTGACTGCGGTTGCTTGCGCGTTAGCTTTGCATCCCCTGGGCCAGCCCGGTTTGGGCACGCTTGTTCATGCGGATCCCTCCCTCTTTTTGATAGCGATCCGTAAGAGCGGTCACGAAAACGGCGAACATCTGCTCTCGCCGTTCGCTTAGCAAGGACTCGCGCGTGGCATCGAAGTTCTTGGCAGTCTCTTCGGGAGTCGGTTCCTGCTTCTCGTCGATTTTCGCCACAATGCCGCTGTGCCCGGTGTTGATTGCTTTGCTGATCTGCCCCACCTTCAGATCGAACAAATCGGGCGCCGCGGTGGACAAATCTCCGATATCAGGTACCTGTGCGGTGTGGCCCACCAGGTCGCTGCTCTTAATGGTTGCGCCGAGCTCTTTGGCCGCCTGGGCGAGATTGTTTTCCGCCCGCGCCTTGTCGGCCAGTTCATTGACCTTGCGGGCCAGCAACTGGGGCAATTGCTGCTCCCGGAAGTCGTCGACCAAATGCGATTTATATTCATCGAACGAGGGGGCGTGCGCAGGCTTCGTGTCTTCCACCTGGAAGACTGCGAAACCTTCGCCGGTTGAACTCACCTGGGGAGCAGCTCCCGGCTTGGCGCTGAAGGCCTGGGTCAACAATTTCGCTCCGTCAGGAAGCCCGGAGAGCACGGCAGATTGCTGCACGTAATCGGTCGTGACCACCTGCAGGTGGTGAGCCTCGGCGGTTTTGGCCAGGCCTGACTTGGCCGCCTCGGTAGCCAGTTGTTGCGCATAGCTGGCTTGTTGATCCGCCTCCTGCTGCCGAGTCAAGGTCGCCAGGATTTGCGCTTTCACCTCATCCAGTGG